>CAWGNA010000021.1:0-121631 GCA_963823855.1 uncultured Acidimicrobiaceae bacterium | reverse complement strand
TTGGCGAACTTGGTCTCGCGCACCACAACGCACCCGTTGGCCCAGTCGAGGTCCGAGTTGTCCAGCCTGATGGCCTCGCCGACCCGCATCCCGGTGGCCGCCAGCAGCCCGATCAGTGTGGCCATGGACGCGGCCGCCAAGGGGGAGCAGGCGTGGCGGCCGGCCTCCGCCATGAGCAAGGCCGTGTCGGCTTCTGTGTACAGGTAGGGGGCATGACGTTGTGGCCGGTAGGTGACGAGGCCGAGCGGTGGCACCTCGGTCGCAGGGTCGGTGCCGGCCAGGTAACGGGCAAAGCCCCGGACTGCCGTCATCCTGTGGGCTCTCACACACGACCCCGGGCCGGCCTGGGGTTCTTGCGCCCAGGCCAGGGCGGCAGCAACGCTCACGGTCTTGGCGCCACTGGCGTCAAGGTAAGCGACAAAACGAGGCAACAGGCGGGCCGCGTCGTCCAACTTGTGGCCGAGCGAGCGGCGCAGGGCCAAGTAGTCGTCGAGGTGGCCGGCCAGCGCGCTCATCGCTCGCTCCCAGGCCATGGGCGGGCCACTTGGCGCAAGGAGGCGTAATCGACTTTGGCGTACACGGCGGTGGTGGCGAGGTCGCGGTGGCGCAAGACCTGGCTTATCTGTACGAGCGAGGAGCCCCGCCGCAGCAGCTCGGTGGCCAGGGCGTGGCGGAGGGCGTGAGCACGCACTGGGGCCAGGCCTGCCCTGAGGCAGGCACGTTGGACTGCGTTCGTGACGGCGGTGGTGCTCATCGGCCCGAAGGGGGCATAGCGGGTGAGGAACACCGCCCGGTGGCCTTCAATGCGAGGGCGGCCCTCGGTTATGTAACCGACCAGGGCCTCGCCCACGTCGGCCGGCAGTGGCAGGTGGTCCTCACGACGGCCCTTGCCCCGCACCACGAGCTCGCCTGCTCGCCAGTCGATGTCCTCTAGGGCCAGCCCGGCGACTTCGGCCGCCCGCAAGCCCAAACGGGCCAGCACGGTGATGACAGCGAAGTCCCGCCGGCCCGTCACTTGGGAACGGTCGCAGGAGGCCAACAATGCAGCGACGTCAACCGTGCTGAGCGCAGGGGCCGGGAGCCGGCCCCCCCTCCAACCGGCTACGGGAGGCACGGAGCCGGCCAGGCCAGCCGGGACGACGCCATTTATGTGCAAGAAGCGCAGCAATGAGCGCAGTTCGGCTACGCGGCCCTTGAGGGAGCCGACGGCCAGGCCCCGTGCTTTTTCGCTGAGCAAGAAGGCGGTGACGTCCTCGCCCGTCAGGGCTTCGGCCCCGGTGGGGCCACCTGTAACGCCCGTCCGGGCACTCAAGAAACGCTGGGCCGTGCCTTCGTAGCGTTCGGCGGTCCGACGGGCCAGCCCCCGCTCGCCCACCAGGTAGAAGTGGTAGGAGGCGAGCATTTCTTCTTGCGGCGTCACTGGCGAGGCCGTGCTCATCGCACCTCGCGCTTGTAAGTAACTAAAAAGCGGGCCGAGCACTCGCCCAGTCGGCACCCGCCGCCACCCGGCCGACCTCCACCATGAGCGGAACCGTTCTACCTCGGTCGGCCCCAGCTCGCCGAGGGTGACGCCCTCGCTTTCGAGCCACTGGCTCAGCCGAGCCATCACCCTCACAGGGTTGGCCAGCGCCGCTTCTGCGTACCGGAGCCGGCTCAGCTCCGACACGAACCCATCGGCGTAGTCGGCTAACGGTCCCCCCACATGAGGCTTGTAGGGCTTTGGCATCTGTCTCCTCCTCGTCCTGGCGGGACCCTCGTCCCGTCCGAAGAAGAGTCAAGCCACACGATTATGCCGACATAGCTCGACAATAAGTCGCAGCGTGCAGGCACTCGACGCACCAACAGTCCGGATAATTTCGGCGTCGGCATAAGTCCACTTATGCGGACATCGGCATAACTCGACGAGGGCGCCATGACCGCGGACGCTGATGTGGGGAAACTCCTCGCTGCCGTGGAAGCGTCGGGGTCGAAGCTGGTGGCCGTCGGAGATTTCCGCCAGCTCGGCGCCGTAGGCCCGGGCGGTGCCCTCGAAGCCATGGCGGCCCGCCACCCCGGACACGTGTGGACGCTCACGGACAACCTGCGCCAGCGCGACCCAGCCGAGCGTTTAACCCTCGACCACCTCCGGGCCGGGAACCTGCCAGCCGCGGTCAACTGGTACGTGGCCCAGGGACGGGTCCATCCGGCCCGCAGCTCCGCCCACGCCATGTTGGGGATGATCAGGGCGTGGGCCGACGACGTGGCCGCCGGGCGCGACGGCCTACTGGTGGCCTACCACCGTGACGCCGTCGAGATTCTCAACCGGGCGGCCCGGGAGGTGTGGGAGAAGCTGGGCCAGCTCTCGGGGCCAGAACTGGAGGCACCGGGCGGGCGGCGCTACCGGGCCGGCGACCGGGTCATCACGCTCAGCCCGGGCCCTCGGGGGGCGTGGGTCAACTCGCAGCGGGCGGTGGTGAAATCCGTCGAGCTGCACCAGTGCTCTTGGTGGCCGTCACGCCCGAGGGAACCGAACTGCACATGGGGCCAAAAGACATCGGGGTCGACCAGCTCGGCTACAGCTTCGCCCTGACTGCGCACCGGGCCCAGGGGACCACCGTAGATGCCACCTACGCCCTGGCGGACGGCGGAGGACGCGAACTTGCCTACGTGGCCATGAGCCGAGCCCGCCATGAGAGCCACGTCCACGTCGTCGCCCCGAACCCAGCCGAGGCCGCCCAGCGGGTCGCCTGGGCCTGGGGTCACGAGCGTCGCCAGCGCTGGGTGCTAGACCGGGACCGGCGCGGCCAGCTGGCCAACTTGTACATCGAACGCCAGGATCTTCCGCGCCTCGGTCCCGCCTGACCGCTCAGCCGACCTGGGCCAGGCCCGACGGCAACTGGCGAGCGCCGAACAGGACGCGGCTGACCTGCGCACCGGCACCGGCCGCTGGACCTACGGCCCCGCCGCCCACGCCGCCCGTGCCCTCCACCAGGCTGCCGCCGAGCGTCAGAGGGCAGCCCAGGCACTCGAAATCGGCCTCCGGCCCTGGGCGAGGCACAAGGCCCGTCGCCAGCTGCGGGAAGCATCGGCTCGGCTCGAAATCGCCCGGAGCGAATGGGACCGCACCGGCCAGCCCTACGCCGACCAGCTCGAGACGGCCCGGCACCAACTCGCTACCAAAGCTGCTCAGCTAGAAGAGGCTCAGCGAGCCCATGACACTTTCATGTTCGAACACCCAGAGGTGCCGCCCCGTCTAGCCGAGCTCGACCGTGCTATTGAGGCAGCGCAAGCTCTGGAGCGCCGCCAGCACTGGGAGCTCATCCGCCAACGCGAGCAAGCTCGCCACCTCGGCCCGTCTCACGAAATTGACAACGGTCTCGGCATCGGCCTTTGACTGTTCCCACCACTGTCTCCGAAGGCACTCACCTGGCCGACGGAGGTCATTGCGGGAGAGGCCGAGCCCTCAGTGGCTCGGGCTGCTTGACCGGCTTGCTCCTCGGCCACAAAGAGAGTTCGGGCAGCGTGACACAATTTGGGTCAGGCTCAACCACCGTTATTTAGCCTTCGCGTCCAGTCTGGCTGCCACGGCGCTTGAGCGGCCCAGAACGTCCCGAAGCGAGCTGCAACCGGAGCGCCGGTCAAAGCATTACCAACAGCGTGAAGGGGAAGCGCACCGAGGTCACCGTGAAGGTCTACGCCGAAACCCGCGCCTTCTGCTGCCCACGTTCCGGCGCTCCTGGACGCCCGTGTCGGATGAAAGCGGGCACGGCTCCGGCTGAAGGCGAGCAGGCAAGGGGTGAGGCATTCCGGTGGGCCGGTGTGGTCAGCTGCACGGCGGCAGTCCTTGCCAGCCTGGTCCTCGTCGGGGCGCCGAGAGCGGCCGCGATGGGCGCGCCTGGTGCCCCCTCGGCCTGGCGAGCAGCACCGGCCAAGGGCCCGATGGTCGATGACTTTAAGCCGGCGAGCCAAGCCCGGGCACCGGCTGGTCTTCAGGCTGCCATTGACAAGGCCCTGGCCGCCCAGCCCGTGATCTCACCCACCGGCGTCACGTTGTCGTGGGGCCAGGAGGGCACCGTATGGTTCAGCCGGTCCAAGGGCCCCGCCGGCCAGTTCGAGCTGAGCCCTGAATCGATGGGGAGGTCGCGTCCCCGGGTGCTGTCTCCTGGCCCCTTCGTCTTCGGCCCTAGGCGTACCACCGAGGCGCTCGGCGATGGCCTCACGGCCTGGTACGCGACCACGCCTTCTGGCTTCGAACAAGGCTTCACCGTCTCCCAACCGCCGGCCGGCAGGGCCGGGAGCTTCAGCATCAACATGTTCTACAGCAGCTCCCTCGACCCGGCCACGGTCGCCCCGGGAAGGCTCAGCTTCTCGGGGCCAGCAGGCCCGGTACTGGCCTACGGGCCGCTGCAAGCCACCGACGCCTCCGGGCGAGTAGTCCCAACGCAGCTGTCCCTCGCTGACGGCGACGTCCAAATAGTCATCTACGACGCTGGGGCGACCTACCCCTTGGACATCGACTCCCGCATCACAGCCTCCAGGACCCCGGTGGCGAGCTTCAGCGGCAGCACGGGCGCGTCCTTCGGCGAGTCGGTGGCGCTCTCTGCCGACGGCCGGGAGGCGCTGGTGGGCGCCCAGTTCGCCAACGCCGCCTACCTGTTTGCCGAGCCCGCCGGCACCTGGCGCACCACCCCGGTGGCGACCTTCAGGGGCGGCTCGGGGGGCTTCGGCTCCTCGGTGGCGCTGTCGGCCGACGGCCAGGTGGCCCTGGTGGGCGCCCCTTTCACTAACTCCAACGAGGAGGGGGCGGTCTACGTTTACAAGGAGTCGGCTGGCGGCTGGCCCACCCGCCCTGTGGCGACTTTGAGCGGCAGCAGGGGCGACTTTCTCGGCTCTTCGGTGGCCCTGTCGGCCGACGGCCGGGAAGCGCTGGTGGGCGCCCCGGCTGCGGGTGCAGGCTTTAACGGCGCTGCTTACCTCTACGCCGAGCGGGCCGGTTCCTGGCCAGCCACCCCCATAGCTAGCTTCCCGAGCAGCAGCAGCTCGGGCGAGGGCCTCGGCTCTTCGGTGGCGCTCTCGGGCGATGGCCGGGTGGCGCTGGTGGGCGCCCCGTTCGCCCGCTCGGGGAACAGCGCCGCTTACCTTTACGCCGAGTCGGCCGGTTCGTGGCCGACCGCCCCTACGGCGAGCTTCATCGGTAGCGCGGGCGAGGCTCTCGGCTCTTCGGTGGCGCTCTCGGGCGATGCCCGGGTGGCGCTGGTGGGCGCCCCGTTCGCCAGCGGGGTGAACGGCGCCGCCTACCTCTACACCGAGTCGGCCGGTTCCTGGCCCACCGTCCCCGCGGCGACATTCACGGGCAGCTTGGACCAGAGCCTCGGGTCCTCGGTCGCGCTCTCGGCCGACGGCCAGGTTGCCCTCGTGGGCGGCCCAGGCGCCCTCCTCGGCGGCGGCACGGCCAACGTCTACAGCGAGTCTGCCAGCCGCTGGCACACCAGTCCGGTGGCCGCCTTCAGGGGCGGCTCGGGCGAGGGCCTCGGCTCTTCGGTGGCGCTCTCGGCCGCCGGGGGGTGGCCCTAGTGGGCGCTGACACCGCCTGGCCCGGGGGGCCGCGTTCGTTTACGCCTCGCCAGGCTGATGTCCTTGTGCAGGCGACCGTTGTTCAAGGACTTGGGCCGAGCACTTTCGTGCCCAAAGCCGATCAGCATTCCGTCGGCTGCTGCGCTGATCACCTCACGGGTCAGGACGGTGAAAAACGTGGTAGGACGGGCGTGGGCTTGCGATCGCGAGCGGGCGGCCCGAGAACTGCCTTTCGAGGCGCCCCAGGGAGGCGTAGCGACGATGGGCATACGCAGGCCTGGGAACGCCGCGGTGATGCCAGCTGCGGCTACGGCGTCCAGTGGGCTACTGACCGGTGATGCCGACGACGGGCTGGGCGACTTGGGTGTCGCCCAGAGACCCGTGGAAGCTTGCAGCCGGCCCAAACGCGAACACCCCGCCATCCTTTCCGACCAGCCAGTAGCCGTCCCCACCCGGTGCCGTCGCTATGCCGCTGACGGGCTGGTTGAGGTGGGCGTTTCCGATCGAGCCGTAAAAGGGAGCACCGAAACTGAACACGCCGCCGTCGGACTCCATCAGCCAGTAGCCACCGGTGGCGGGGTCGACCGCCATGCCGACGACCGGGTGGGCGAGGTGGTGGCCGGCCAGCGAACCGAGGAAGCTTGCGCCCGGCCCGAAAGCGAACACCCCACCGTCTTTGCCCAGCCAGGAGGTAGCCGTCCCGCCGGGTAATGCGGCCATGCCAACCACGGGCTGGTTGAGGTGGGCATTGCCCATGGAGCCATAGAAGGGGGCGCCGAAGCTGAACACGCCGCCATCGCCTGGCCACCAGCCAGTAGCCACCCGTACAGCCGGGTCGACGGCCATGCCGACGACGGGGTGGGCGAGCCCGGTGGCGCCTAATGACCCGAGGAAGCGCACACCTTTGCCCGACACGAACACCTCGCCGTCTTTGCCGACCAGGTAGTAGCCGTCCCCGCCCGGACCCCGTCTATACCGACCAATGGCTGGTTGAGGTGGGCATTGCCCATGGAGCCATAGAAGGGGGCGCCGAAGCTGAACACCCCGCCGTCGCCGGCCACCAGCCAGTGGCCGTCCCCGACCACCTGGTAAGCCCACATGTCAGGGACCTTCCCCGGGAGTGTCGTCCCGTTAGGAAAAAGCAGGACCAACTGGCCCGACACCGGGTCGTAGTCCATGGGGGCCGAATAGGTTTCGGGAGGGCTAGTTACCGGCGACTGTTCGGCCCAGGTGGTGCCATCCCAGGTCCAGGTGTCGGTCAGGGCCGGGTTCTGTTGGCCCTCCCCGCCGTACAGGACCAGCCGGCTGGTCGCCGGGTCATAGGCCATGGAAGCGCCCTCTCGGCCGGGGGGGCTGGTCGGCGGTGACAGCTGGGCCCAGGTGCTGCCGGTGAAGGTCCAGGTATCGCCTGCCATCCCGCCGCCCCCTACGTAGCCGCCAAAGAGGACAAGTTGGCGGCTCGCCGCGTCGTACGCCATGGAGGCCGAGTCGCGGGGCGACGGGCTGCTTGCCGGTGACTGCTCGTCCCAGGTGGCGCCGTTATAGGTCCAGGTATCGCCAAGCCAAAAATCCGCCGTGCAACACCCGCCGAACAAGACCAGCTGGCTGATGGCCGGGTCGTAGGCCATCGAGGCTTCATTGCGGGGTGGTGGGCTGGTTCGCGGTGATTGCTTGGCCCAGGTTTTGCCGTTGTAGGTCCAAGTGTCAGCCAGGGCTTGGCCCTTGGCACCCGTCCCGCCGAACAGGACCAGCTCGCCGATGGCCGGGTCGTAGGCCATCGAGGCTTGAGACCGAGCGGGCGGGCTGGTCAGTGGTGACTGCTTCGCCCAGGTTTCGCCGTCGTAGGTCCAGGTCTCAGCGAGGGGGCCGCTGGCACCCACCCCCCCGAATAGGACCAGTTGGCCCACGGCCGGGTCGTAAGCCATGGATGCCGCGCCCAAAAGAGGTGGGCTTGTCGCCGGCGACAGGGGTGCCCAGGTCGTCGTGGTCCCCAAGGTCGCTGCGCCGGAAGGCATCGGCGAGGACAACGCCGTTCCCAACATTGCTGTAAGAGCCAGCGACGCACCGACAAGCCAACGGCAGCGACCCTGACCCTCATCGAACGGACGCGCCATCGGTTGCCGACCAACCTTGCTCGGCCGCCCACTCCTCAAGCGCCACCGGCAAGGCGTACACGTTCCCGCAAGCTCCAGAGTTGCTCAGCTTATAGGTGCGCCGTCCTGGCGAAAAGCCGCTGCCGCCCCCGGCTCCGCCCTTCCATGGGCTTCGCCGGGGTTGGCGTCGAAAATGGTGGCGACCCTTCAGTTGTGCCCACCAGGAGGACCCGGACTAGGACCCGGACGGCAAGATCGAGGGCTGTTGCAGGCCTTAACCGAATCTCCGTGCGAGTCCTCGAGCGATCGGAGTGACGAGACTTCGGTCAATCTGGCTGATTAGCCCTGATCTATGCGTCCATCTGTCGTGCGCGATTCGTGCGCGAAGCATCGGAAAACAGGGGTCAGAACAGGTCAACCGCGGTCCCTTACGGTCAGTCGCAAATTCCCGCAATTTGGACAAACCAGCAGCTAGATAGCCGAATCTGCTGCTCTGAGATTGGAGCCCCCTGTCGGAATCGAACCGACGACACCAGCCTTACCATGGCTGTGCTCTGCCGACTGAGCTAAGGGGGCAGTCCGGTCCGGGACCGCGCGGGCCTCATAGTAGCGGTCCGCCACGGTCCGCGCTCCCTTCAGGCCGCCCGTTGGTCTGCCATGGGCGCTTCAATGCCCGGTCTCGAGAAATAAATGTACTCCGGACAGCAATTATCTTCTCCAGATCCGCCTTTGCCAGGTGGAGGGTGGCCTTGCCAGGCCCGGTCGAGGGCACCTTTTGGAGGACCAGTGCCCATCAAGTTCAACTGCCCCGACCGCCCCCGCCAGCACAGGGGGCAGGGCGGCCGGCTCAGCCTCTCCCGTAGCCTGTCTGAGGATGGGAACAGCAACGCCCGAAAGCAATTCGGTCCGGAGGCAGCTGACTGGCCGCGAAGCAGGCCCGGCGCCGGGCATTGGTACCAGCCGCCAGGCGGCACCGCCCTTCAGGATCGAGCTGGCCGGCCCCGCTCATGCCCAAAGCACCAGGGCCATTTACAACCGGGAGATAGAGACCGGGACAGCCACCTTCGAGATGAGCCCCCGCTCGGAGGCAGACCAACTCGAATGGATCGCCGAGCACTCCGGCATACACCCCGCCGTCGTCGCCATCGCCATCGACGACATGGGCGAGGAACGGGTTATCGGCTTCGGCTCACTATCGCCCTACCGGCCCCGACCCGCTTACAGCACGACAGTAGAGGACTCCGTATATATCGCCGACGAGTTCCAGGGCATCGGGGTCGGGCGCGCTGTGCTCGAGGAACTGCTCCTTCTAGCCGAAGCTCACGGCTTCCACACCGTCCTCGCCCGCATCAGCGGGGACAATGACGCTTCGGTTTCGCTGCATTCCGGGTGCGGGTTCGAGATGATCGGCACCGAGAAAGAGGTGGGCCGCAAGTTCGGCCGCTGGCTCGACGTGGTTTGCATGCAGAAGCTCCTCTGACTCACGCGACGACGAGCACGTGCGAAGCACCCGGGCGCAAGTTGCCAGAGCGCAGGTCACTTGCCTCCCGACTCCGGCCCTAGCGCCGAGCGCCTGGCGCCGGGCGCCGAGCCGCAACGACGTTGCCCTAGCTGGTAGCGGCCAGGGCGGCCAGCTCTTCGTGGTTGGGGGCGTCCGGCAACGCTTTGCCGTCCACCGTGTGCACCCGCGCAAAGCGCAAGCTGGAAGACAACCACACACCATCGGCTTCGAACAGGTCGTGCACCGTGACCTGGTCGCGGGCCACCTCCCAACCAGCCTGCTCGGCCGCCAGGAAGAGCCTGGTCACGCTGATGCTGTCGAGGATGCCGAGCGATGCCGGCGGGCTGACGAGGCGCCCATCGCGAGCGGTGATGACCGCCGACGAAGCCGCTTCCCAAACCACGCCGTCCGCCCCGACAAAAATAGCATCGTCGGCACCCCGTGACTCTGCCCAGCGTTTGGCGGCCATATTGACGGCGTACGAAAGCGTCTTGACCCCGAGCAACAGCCACGGGGCCTCGTCGGTGAGCCCGCCCTGCAGGCCCCGGGCCAGAGTGAGGACCGACACACCATCGGAGCGCTGCTGGAAAACCTTGACGCCGAGCTCCTGGCCGAGCACGTACGCGGTGGGTGGGCCGCCCTCTTCGGGGCCGCGAGTGCAGACCAGGCGCATCTCCCACTCCGCGGCGCCCTGCCATGACTCGACGGCCAGCTCGACGGCCTGCTTCCAGGCCGCCCGGGCCGGCAGCTCGATTTCCGCGAGACGAGCCGAACGATCAAGACGAGCAAGGTGCTCCTCGAAGTGCCGGGGCGAGCCACCGTCGACAACGAAACGCTCGAAGACCCCATCGCCCCTCAAGACGCCCAGGTCGTCAGCACGAAGAAAAGGGGAACCAAAGCCGCAAACGACCGGCCCCCCTGGATCCAGCTGGACTAGGACGGTACCGGGCTGGTCCACAGGCCTGGACGCGCTGGTAGCCACGTGAGGAACTCCCTTCTCCCTGATGACGAGGCTAGCCTCGAGCACTATGGAAGAGCGGTACTCGACGCTGTTGGGTGGACTTCGCCAGGACCTGGACGACGTGGAAGAGGCCATGAGGCGTCTGGAGAACGGCAGCTACGGTCGCTGCGACGCGTGCGGCGTACCGCTCCCCGCCGAGCACCTGGAGACCCGGCCAACTTCGCCGCGGTGCAGTTCCTGCAGCTGAGAGGCCTGGCAGCCGAGCATGGAGCTTTCCGCCTTCCAGGAGCTCATGGAGGCTACGTACGGCAGCCGGGACTCAGCACGGGGCCAGACGGCGGCAGTGGCATGGCTGGCGGAAGAGCTAGGCGAACTCTCCCAGGCGGTCCGTAAAGGGTCGGGGGCACAGCAGTTGCACGAGCTTGGGGACGTCCTGGCCTGGCTCGCCTCCCTGGCCAACCAGCTCGGCCTGTCGCTCGAGGAGGCGGCGAGCCGTTACGAGGCCGGCTGTCCCAGTTGTGGCCTCGTACCCTGCGGCTGCCCGTTCGCCTAGCCGAGGCCGCGCCAGCCCACGCTTAGGCGCGAACGGCCCCCCGCTCTACGAGAGCCTCGGCGATCTGGACCGCGTTGAGCGCGGCTCCCTTGCGCAGGTTGTCACCCGACACGAACATGGCCAACCCCCGGCCATCCGGCTCCGACTTGTCCTCACGCACCCGGCCGACCAGGCAGTCGTCGTTGCCGGTGCACTCCAGTGGGCTCGGCGCATCGACGAGGCGTGTGCCCGGAGCTGAGCCCAGTAGTTCCTTGGCCCGCTCGGGCGAAATCGGGCGTTCGAAACGGGCCAGCACCGACAGCGAATGACCGGTGAACACGGGGACTCTCACGCACGTGACCGCCACGGCTAGTTCCGGTATGTGGAGGATCTTGCGGCTTTCGTCGCGCAATTTGTGCTCTTCGTCCGTCTCGTCATCGACCAATTTGCCGGCCATGGGCACGATGTTGAACGCGATCGGCGCGGGAAAAACCCGGTGCTCCGGGAACGTGACGGCAGAGCCGTCAAAGGCGAGAGCAGCGGCTTTCTCACCCACGGCCCGGACCTGTTCGGCGAGTTCCTCCACACCCTTGCGGCCCGCCCCAGAGGTCGCCTGATAGGTGGACACCACCAGCTTGCGTAGGTTCGCTTCATCGTGGAGGGGTTTCAGCACGGGCATGCAGACCATCGTGGTGCAGTTCGGGTTGGCCACGATGCCCTTAGGGATTTCGGACAGGTCGTCGCCGTTTACCTCGGGCACGACCAGAGGGACATCTGGGTCCATCCGCCAAGCTCTCGAATTATCGATGACGATCGCACCCTCGGCGACCACCACGGGCGCCCATTGACGCGAAGCCGGAGCGCCCATACTGAAAAGTGCGATGTCGATGCCCTTGTGGTCTGCGACCGCGACATCTTCGACCGTCACGCCGTCGAGGACTTGACCTGCTGAGCGCTCTGACGCAAAGAAACGCAAACGTCCGACCGGCAGCTGCCGCTCGCGGATGATCTGGCGCATGACGCCGCCGACCTGGCCGGTGGCGCCGTAAACGCCGACGGAGAGTGCCATCAGTGGCCCATCTCCCGGTCCAGCCCAAAGGCTTTGTGAAGGGCGACGACGGCACGGTCGGCCTCAGACGCGCGGACCACGCACGTCAGGCGGATGGTCGAGGTCGAGATCATCTCGATGTTTATGCCTTCGGTCGCCAGCACCTCGAACATTGTCGCAGAGACACCAGGGTGGGTCCTCATCCCGGCCCCGATTATCGAGACGCTCGCTATTTCGGGGTCGGCGTACGTACCGGTCGCCCCGATTTCGTCCTGCAGGCTGCCCGATATCTGTTGGGCCAGCGCCAGATCCTCGTGGGGGACCGTGAAGGATATGTCCGTCGTGCCATGCAGTGAGACGTTCTGCTCGATCATGTCGACGTTTACCAGCTGATCGGCCAGGGCCCTGAACAACTTGGCCGCTATCCCCGGCCGGTCGAGGACGCCGGCCACGGTGACTTTGGCCTGAGACTGGTCAGAGACAACGGCCGAGACGATCGCCTGTTCCATCGCACTGCCTTCCTCTTCGATCCACGTGCCTGTTTCCCAGGTGAAACTGGACCGCACGTGCAGGCGCACGCCGTGGGCCCGGGCGAACTCCACCGAGCGCATGGCCGGCTTCGGGCAGCCAGCCGCGTTCATCTCCAGCATTTCGTCGTAGCTCACTTTCGCCAGACGGTGAGCGGAGGGCACCACCCTCGGGTCCGCGCTGAACACCCCCGAGACATCCGTGTACAGCTCACAGGCGTCCGCGCCAAGGGCTTTGGCCAGCGCTACCGCGGTGGTGTCGGAACCGCCCCGGCCGAGGAAGGTGACTTCTTTGTCCAGCGAGACGCCCTGGGCGCCGCCGACAACCGGCACCCTGCCAGCCTTCATGGCTATGCGCAGGCGCTCCGGGCGCACTTCGACAATCTTGGCCTTGGTGTGGTCGCCGTCTGTCAACACGCCCGCCTGGCTACCCGTGAAACTGTCGGCCGCCACACCTAGGTCATGGAGGGCCATGCACAACAACGACATCGCCTTGCGCTCGCCCGCGGTAACGAGCATGTCCATCTCCCGGCCCGGCCGCGTCCGGGACACCTTGCTGGCGATGTCGATCAGGTCGTCGGTCTCGCGGCCCATCGCCGACACCACGACGACGGGCTGGTCGCCGCGTCGCTGCACCCGGGCGATGTAATCCGCGACGTTCCGCATCCTTTCCGCGTCAGCGACAGAGGAGCCTCCGAACTTCTGCACCAGTAAAGCCACGGCTCCGCAGGTTACCAGGTGACTTTGCCTGCGCTGGCTCGTCAGGGCGCCCGTAAACCCCCTTACCCACCGTTAGACAATGAGCCCCCAAGCAGGGGCCAAGCACCCTGAGAAACGACGGAGCCTGATGACAACAGGTGGAGCGCTACCAGGCATCGGCTCGTTTCGACTACGCTGCGCCGCCGTGCCGTCGGATAAACGTGCTCGCCAACAAGCCAACAAGCACCGCATGGAGGAACTGCGCAAATCCCAGGTGCAGCGTAAGCGCAGGCAGCGTTTCTTCCTCGTCGGTGGTGTCGCAGCGGTGGTGATCGCGCTGATCGCCGTCTTGGCCGCGGTCCTGTCGGGAGGAGGAGGGAAAAAGACGGCTGCGGGGACAACGACCTCCGCCAGCGCGTCGACGACGGCCCCGACGACTTCGACCCCTCCTACAAGCGCGCCGCCCGTTTCGGTGCCCCTCAAGGCGGCTCCGGCCAAGGTCGGTTGCCCCAACCTCAACGGCTCGTCCCCGCACTACACCCACTTCGCCGCGGCGCCGCCCATGTGCATCAACCCAGCCAAGGACTACACGGCCAACATGGTCACCGACGCCGGGACGATCACGATCAAGCTCTTGGCCTCGCAAAACCCGACGACCGTAAACAACTTCGTGTTCTTGGCCGGCTACCACTTCTTCAACGGGACTGCGTTCCACCGTGTGTGCACTGCGTTCATAAACCAAGGCGGCGACCCGACCGGGACTGGGACGGGCGGCCCCGGGTACTCCTTCAACGGCGGGGCGCCGAAGAGCGCCAGCGTCTACACCGCTGGTGCATTGGCGATGGCCAACTCGGGCAGCCCGAGCAGCGACGGCAGCCAGTTCTTCTTCATCGTCGGCAGCGGAGGCGCCGAGCTGTCCCCTAACTACAGCTACTTCGGGCAGGTCAGCGGCGGGATCAGCGTCGTGAACAAGATCAACGCTGGTGGCACCTCAGCGTCAGCAACGAACGACTCCTGCCCTCCGAAGAGCGTTCACAAGATCCTCAACGTGACGATCACGGAGTCCTGAGCACCAACCTCGCTCCACGCAAGTGGCGCTTAGCTCCGCCGCGTGATGGCGACGAGGGCGGTCCGACCCGGGCCTTTACGGACTGGCTCTACGGACTGGCGCTACGGACTGGCGCTACGGACTGGCGTCGGCAGGTAGCTGACCGGCCGACGGGTTGGGCGTTACGCTGGTCAATGGCCGGCGGATGGGCCTGGTGGCGCTCCCGACAACCGGTCGCCCGAGGAGGCTTGGCTCGTTGCTTCCGGCGTTAGCCCCTCTAGGCCCACTGGTCCGCCGTCCAGCCAGATCGTCACGTTGCCCTGCCCGGCTTTACGCCACTGACCGTCGGGGCCCGGAGCAGGGCCGTCTGCTGATCTATGGCTGCGATGCGGAGACCTCGAGAAGCGAGCCTGACGGTGCGGTGGGTCTTTTCCTCGGACCAGGTGCTCGCGTGCGGCAGAACCGCGAGCTGAGGCAAGAGCCCGAGCCCAAGGGTGAGCGCGCCGCCCCTGGGGTCGACCATGGTGTCACCGAGCACCATGGCTCCTGCAGACGAGCCGGCCAGCACCGCCCCCGCCGCCCACGCCTCGACCAGCGCGTCCCAGACGGACGAGTTCTTCAGCACAGAACGCAAGTGGAGCACCGAACCGCCCGCCAGGTACAGGAAACCAGCGGCCCGGACCATCCCTGCGTTCGCCTGGTCCTCAGCGTCGCCGCGCCCGAGCACCATGCAAGCTTTGACCGACGCCCCCAAGGTGGCAAAGTACGAAGTGGCTGCCTGCACCGACCGCTCCGGGTGCCAGTAGGCGGCGGCGGTGGGCAAGACCAGCACCTCACGGGTGCTCGAAGCTTCCAGCAGTTGCGAGTCGAAGTGCTCGCATCCCGGTGTCCACTCCGAGCCTCCGACCAGGGCGAGCCAGCCAGGCCGGCCCCGGTGGCGGGATCCCGGGCCCAAGTCAGCCGGTCCTAAGTCAGCCGGTCCTAAGTCAGCCGGTCCCAAGTCAGCCGGTCCCAAGTCAGCCGGTCCCAAGTCGGCCGGTCCCAAGTCGTCTCGCGGTCCCAAGTCAGCCGGTCCCAAGTCGGCCGGTCCCAAGTCGGCCGGTCCCAAGTCGGCCAAACCCCGGGCGCCCGGGAGATCATGGGCTCCCGGTTCGGGTGCCTTGGCCGGTTGGGCTGTTTGGGATGATCCAGCCGATTTAGCCGGTTCAGCTGGTTCGGCGGAAGGCGGGTCGTAGGTCATCGGCGCGGCTGGTGTCGCCGAAGCTTACCTGGCCCGGTTGTGGGGCCGGAATGCCGAAAATAAGGCGACACTGGCTGACGGTGGTCGGGAGACGGGCAAGCCCCGAGAGACGAAAGCGCGTCGGGACACAGGGATCCCGCTGCCTCACTACTGCCACCGGAGACGTCCCGTCGAAATCGTAGATGGGCTGAGAGCGGCCCTAAGGTGACGCCGAGCGTCAACCCGGGGCTCAGAACCCTCACCGGCCACTATGAACTAGTTAGGATGCCTGTTGCAAATGACGCCACCAGGCCATAGCGCGTCAATATGCCCGACTCGTACCTTTGAGGGGGGGTTCGGACACTCAGGAGGTCTACCCGACATGGTCGAGCAACAACAAGCTGACTCCCTTCTCACCCCGGCCGAGGTAGCGTCCCTCTTCCGGGTCAACCCGAAAACGGTCACTCGCTGGGCGCGAGCAGGCAAGATCACGGCCATTCGAACCTTGGGGGGCCATCGCAGGTTCCGCTCCTCCGAGATCCGTCGCTGCCTGGACCAGATGGAAATCGATCGCTGACCTTTCGGCCGCGTGACGTGGCCGGCCGGTGCCCTGGCCGATAGCGCGCCTGAAGCTTTCAGTGGTCGGAGCCGGCATCGATCCGGCGACCTCGCACTTTTCAGGCGCGCGCTCTACCAACTGAGCTATCCGACCGCGGACCTGACGGGATTTGAACCCGCGGCCTCCGGCTTGACAGGCCGGCGTGCACTCCAGGCTGCACCACAGGTCCCAGTTATTCTGGTCCACCGCCTCGTCCAACGGAGCCTGACGGTCTGCGCCAGTATAGAGGGTGCGAACCAACCGAAGTCCAACTGCGGGGCGCCGCTAAGTAGTTGAGAGGAGAAATGACGGCCGCTAGATGTGCGTGCCGCCGGGACCACATGATGCCGCGTCTGTTCGAGGTCGGGGGAAACGAGCGCTTTTCGGCTTGTCTCACATCGGCTCCAGCCACCCTCTGAGCGGGACATTCGCGGGAGCAGCGCAAGAGCAATGCAGGCCGTCGTGCCGTTCGTCGTATCGTGCTGCCCGCTATTTAGCTCGTGCCGGTAATGGTCCGCACCAGGCGCGCTCGGCGCCACCTTCCAGGCTCGATAGGACGAAAGTCGCCAGTGGTCGCGCCAGTCGCCGCGCCAGTGGTCGCGTCAATGGTCGCGGCAGTGGTCGCGGCAGTGGTCGCGGCGGTGGCGAGTGTCGTCCTTTTCTGGGCGCCTATCCCGCCTGCCAACGCAGCGCCGTCTGACCAGCTGGTCGAACTTCCTGATGCCGTGCCCCCTTCGCCCGCCTCGTTTGGAGCAAAGGTGCTGGGCGCAGCCTCGCCTGACGCCAAACTGGCCCTGCAGGTTTATTTCCGGCCGAGCAATGGATCCGAGCTGGGTGCGCTGGCCACGGCCATTTCCACCCCTGGCAGCGCCCTCTACCACCATTTCCTTTCGGTTCCCCAGTTCGCGGACCGCTTCGGGCCGACCGGGGACGAGGTTGCCTCCCTCGACAGCTATTTACGTGCCAAAGGGGTCTCGGTCGGCCCGCTTTCGGCCAACCGTCTCGCCCAAAACCTGACCGGCACCACCGCTCAAATCGAGGGCGCCTTTGGGTCGTCGCTCGTCGACCTCCGCACCAGCACGGATGGCAACGTAATCGGCTCCCCTTTTGCGCCAGAGTTACCAGCCCGTTTGGCGAGCTCCGTGGCCTTCGTTGACGGCCTCGACCCCTGGGTTACGCCGCACAACAACCTGGTACGGTTCTCGACGCCAGAGGCCCGGGAACAGGCTGCCAGCCTGTGCAGTGGCATGACAGAAGCGGGCCTGACGCCGGCGCAGCTCGACACCGCCTATGGCTTTTCCGGCTTTGACGCCCGGGGCGAACAGGGTGAAGGCGAGACGATCGGTCTGATCGAGTACGCGCTTCCTGATAGGCAAGCCATCGCACCCTATGAGGCTTGCTCTGGCGCATCGCTCACGATCGACTACGTCTCCAGCAATTCGCCCCCCGGGGTCACAGACTCGGAGGTCGCGGCGGACATCGAGGTGATTGCCGCCCTCGCCCCGAAGGCGACGGTGGTCGTGTACGAGTCCTCCCAGCAGGGAACGGGGCTCGGCCCGTGGGACCTGGCGATATCGGGCGGTGCGCCTGGGGGCTTGCCCGACGTCATCTCTTCCTCGTGGGGTTCGTGCGAGCCCGACACAGGCATGGGTAGCGCGTACTACCAGGCCGAGGAAGTCCTCTTCCAGGAAGCTGCGGCCCAGGGCCAGACCGTGCTCGTCGCCTCGGGTGACGACGGCTCCGAGGGGTGCTTGGACTCTACCGGCGGCAAAGAGCTCGCGGTGGACGACCCCGCCTCGGCGCCCTTCGTAACAGCCGTGGGCGGGACCGCCAGCGACAGCCCAACGGGGCCGCAGTACGTCTGGAACAGCCGGAACGCCTCGAACCAGGACTGCCTCCAGACCGGCTGCACCGGCAGCGGCGCGTCGGGCGGTGGGGCGAGCACGGTGTGGCCCCGGCCCAGTTACCAGCCCGCAAACCTCACGCAGTCGCCGGCCTGCACGCTGCGGGTGGGAGGTTGCCGCGAGGTACCGGACGTGTCAGCGTTGGCCGGAGACCCCTACGCTCAGTACTGCTCGCCAAGCGTGTGTTCGGGGCACGGCTGGGTGGGCTTCGGCGGGACGAGCCTGGCTGCCCCCTCTTGGGGGATAGCCGTACTGCTGTCCGAGAGCTCGTGTGCGACCAAGATCGGCTTCCTCAACCCGCTCCTGTACAGCGAACCGACCCTTTTGACCGGCTCGATCACTTCCGGGAACAACGACCTGACCGGCACCCACGCCGGTCTCTACCAGGCCTCCGCTGCGGGCGCGTACTCGATGGCCGGTGGTCTGGGGTACCTCGGGGGCGCCAATGTTTCTACGGGTGCGCTTTGCGGCCCGACTGGAGCCGGCGGGACCCCAGGGAGTGCCGCGACCCAGCCCGGTGGCGGCGAAGCGACGGCCCCTGGCCAAACCTCTACAACCGTCCCCGGCCCCATCGGGCCCACGGGGCCGCTCCTGCCACACGCGGGCTGCCTGCGCGAAGCCGGTCAACCAGCCAGTGAAAGGTAAGCCGGTCGCACTCGTTGCTACAGAGGACGCCAATGGCTGCGCCGGGTACCTGGTTGTTACCCAGACCGGCGACTTAATCGGGTTTGGGGGTGCCATAACCTACGGTTCGCCGCCCCGCAAGCGCTTGAAATCCCCGATCGTCGCCATCGCCGAGACGCCGGGGTACGCCGGTTATTGGCTCCTCGCCGCCGACGGCGAGGTGTTCGCCTACGGCAACGCCAAGCTCTATGCCGCCACAGCCAACCTGCAACCGAGTGGCCCCGCTGTGGGCATCGCCGTCACCCCCGACTCGAGGGGCTACTGGGTTGTATCGAAGGACGGAGGGGTCGTCGCCTTCGGCGACGCCAAGTACTTCGGCTCCGTGGGCGACAAGCACCTCAACCGGCCCATCGTGGGGATGGCGACCACCCCGTCGGGGAGCGGCTACTGGCTGGTGGCCTCGGATGGTGGCGTGTTCGCGTTTGGTGACGCCGAATACCAAGGGTCGATGGGGAGCACCCATCTGAACAACCCCGTGGTCGGCGTGACGGCCACTCGGACCGGGGAGGGGTACCGGATGGTCGCTTCTGACGGCGGCATATTCTCGTACGCTGCACCCTTTTACGGGAGCCTCGGTGCCAATGCGCACAGCGAGCCTGTGACCTGCTTGGCTGCGAGCGCGGATGGCAAGGGCTACTACCTGATGGACGCGACGGGGCACATTTTCACTTACGGCGACGCCGTGTACCTGGGCAATGCCACGCATTGAAGCTGGCCGCTGAGCCGCCCTCTGAGCCTCTGAACCTGCCCGCGAGCATCTGCCTGGTCCCGACAACCCTCGAGGCCAAAATTGGAGCTGAGGCACCCGGGGCTCCTCCGGCCCAGCCTGCGGCGGGCCCGAACAGGCCCGTCAAACAAGCAACAAGACAGCGACGACTGTCCCCACGACCACTACAGCAACCCGTAGCACGGGGCCGGGAAGACGCCGGCCGAGCCGCCCGCCCACCTGCCCGCCGACCGCGGAACCAACCGCGAGGAGACCGGCCGCGACCCAAGATACGTGGCCGCTGATAGCGAAGATCACCCCGGCGACGGCGTTGGCCAGCCCGGCCAGCACGTTTTTTATGGCGTTGAGCCGCTGGAGGCGGTCCTCGATGAAGATGGCCAGCAGGGAGATCAGGATCACCCCTTGTGCAGCCCCGAAATAGCCACCGTAGATACCGGTCCCAAAGATGGCCAGGTACAAGATCTGGCCCCGGTGGCCAAAACGTCTCACGGGAGGGTCGGTCGGTCGGAGCCACCGGGCGAGGAACGGTTGAAGCGCGACGAGAGCGCAGGCCAGGAGGATCAAGTAAGGCACCACCCGACGGAACGATGTCTCGGGGAGCCTCAACAGCAGCAATGAACCAACAACCGCTCCGGCCGCGGAAAAAATACCGAGAAACGCAGCCCGCCGACCTTGGCCCGACAGCTCTCGACGGTAGGCGTGCACGCCGCTCACTGCCCCCGGCACCAACCCGACAGTGTTCGAAACGTTTGCTACCAGGGGTGAATAGCCGAATGCGAGCAGCGTCGGGAACGTGATCAAAGTCCCCGAACCAACGACCACGTTGATCGCCCCCGCGGCCATACCGGCGCCGGCGATCGCCAGGGCCGAGAGCGCGTTCACCTAATCGGTCTATATCGCCTCGCGGCAGGCCCACAATTTCGCTTGTAGACCGCGGCGGGCGGCACTACTTTGCAGCGGCATGCCAAGTAGGGGTGGCACGCCGGGTACGAGTGGCGCGGTGAGGGCGGTGGCGTCGTGCTGAGGGTAGGAGTGGTGGGCGACTACGACCCGGCCAACGAAACCCATCAGGCCACCGACGCCGCGCTTGTCCACGCCTCCGCCGCGCTCGGTACGGTCGTCATGGGGGAGTGGGTCGGCACCGACCAGATCGCTGCGGCCGGCGCTCGCCGGCTGGAAAACTTCGACTGCCTCCTGATCGCGCCGGGCAGCCCGTACCGCAGCACGGACGGCGCCCTCAGTGCGGTCCGATATGCCCGGGAACAGGATGTCCCTGTCCTCGGTACGTGTGGGGGGTTCCAGCACATGGTCCTGGAAATCGCTCGTGACGTGCTTCGGTACAAAGACGCCGAGCACGCCGAGCTCAACCCGGGAGCAACGCGCCTGTTCATTACGCCGCTCTCGTGCTCGTTGAAGGGCCAGACGATGCCGGTCAACCTGGTCCCCGGTTCGCTGGCCGCCCGTGCCTACGGGCAGGAAAACGCCACCGGACGCTATTACTGCGATTTCGGCCTCAACCCCGACTATGCGAGCGAACTCGAGGCCGCGGGGCTCCAGGTGACCGGGACGGGCCCCGAAGGTGAGCCGAGGGTCGTCGAGTGGCAGGGCCCGCGGTTCTTCGTCGGTACCCTCTTCGTCCCTCAAGCCTCGAGCACGGTCGCAGACCCGCACCCCCTAATCTTGGCTCTCCTCGAGGCAGCGGCCGGGACCTAGTTGTGACGCACTTCCACCGACGCCAGCGTGCGGTCCGCTGACTTCGGCAAGAGCCCGTCCATGACCAGGTCGACCACCTGGCGGGCAAAACGATCAGTGATCGGCAGGTGGCCTTGCAGCAGGCGGTGGTAACCAGCCCCGAAGATAAGGTCGAGGACCACATCGGCGTCAGTGCCAGAGGGGATCTCGCCTCGCTGGACAGCGCGGTCCACCAACTCCTTGTGCTGAGCCCGCAACGGCTCGAATACCCGCTCCCTCCACGCAGCGGCCAAATGGGGATCGCTCTGTGTCTCCGCGATAAGCCCGGCCAGCATCCGGCCGGCCCGGCTCTTGGTCACAGCCCGGGACCATACCTGCAAGGCCGCCAGCAGGTCGCCCCTGAGCGTCCCGGTATCGGGAGGCGTGAGCTGGCTGCGGAACTCGGCCATGAACGCGTCCAGGGCCAGGGCACCTCGCGAGGGCCAGCGCCTGTACACCGTGGCCTTCCCTACCCCGGCCCGGCTGGCAACCTCTTCCATCGACATCCCCGACAACCCTCGCTCGGCGAGCAGAGACGTGGCGGCTTCGAGGATGGAAAGGTCGGCCTGGGTGCTGCGGGGACGCCCCGCTCCCTGAGATCCTGAGCCAGATCTTGGGCTGGCCAGCCCTTTGTCGACAGGAATACTCCCGTCCCCTTTCCCGTTCAAAATAATTGTATTTCAAAACGGATCGTATCGTATCGTAGTGGGTAGGGTGCAGGTTAGGATGGAAGTTGTTGGCAGTGCCTGATGGACCAGTGGGAGCTAGCACGGTGAGGACGTCTTCAGAGGTCCCAGCCACAGACAACCCAGCGACAGACGACCCACGCGGAGACAACCTGGCCCCGGGCAAGCCAGCCATGGTCAACCTGGCCGCGGACATCCCGCCAGACAGTGGACGGCCGCAGCGGGCCGAACTTGACCGGACCGAACTTGACCGGGCCGAACTTGACCGGGCCGAACTTGACCGGGCCGAACTTGACCGGGCCGAACTTGACCGGGCCGAACTTGACCCGGGCAGGCAAGGGTACGGGCGGCTGCAACTCGTACTGGTGCTGACTGCTGCTTTCATGGTCGTCCTCGACTTCAGCATCGTCAACGTTGCGCTCGCCTCCATCGAACGCGAACTTCACTTCGCCGCCTCCTCGTTGCAGTGGGTGGTCACCGGGTACGCCATTACGTTCGGAGGGCTGCTCGTGTTGGGCGGTCGGGCCGCCGACATGTACGGCCGGCGGCGCCTGTTCATAATGGGCTTGCTCGTCTTTTCCGTCGCTTCCCTCGCTGGAGGGCTCGCTGGCGACCCAACTTTGCTGGTCGTCTCGCGGCTGGTCCAGGGCGCAGGCGCGGCGATGGTGGCTCCTGCTGCTCTGGCGCTTTTGACAACCGGCTTCTCCGAAGGCCCCGCCCGGGCCCGCGCCCTCGGCGCCTACGGAGCCACGGCGTCGCTCGGTTTCGTTTCGGGACAGGTGCTCGGCGGAGTGTTGGTGCAGCTGACGAGCTGGCGAGCGGTGTTCCTGGTCAACGTACCTGTCGGTTTGGTTGCGGCTTTGCTGGCACGGCGGCTACTCGACGAGTCCCGTCTCGAGGCCGGACGTCGTCCGAAGCTCGACGTTGCTGGCGCCGTGCTGATAACACTTGCGGTGGCACTTCTGGTGTTTTCCGTCTCTGAGGCCGGCCTGGTTGGTCTGACCTCGCCAGAGGTGCTGGCTGGACTGGCGCTGACCGGGCTGGCGACGATGGCGTTCTTGTTCGTCGAACACCACCACCCGGACCCGCTGGTGCCCCCCAGGTTGCTGCGGGTGCCGAGCCTGCGGGGTGCCGGGGCGATGATGGGCCTCGTCGGGCTATGGAACGGAGGCGAGCTCCTGGTGCTGTCGCTTTATCTGCAACAGGTCCTGCATGATTCCCCCCTGGTGAGCGGGTTGGTGATAGCACCCCAGGGAGTGGTCGGGTTTGCGGTAGGCGCCTTCGGCGCCCGCCTTATGCGGAGGCTTGGGTTGCAACGCCTGACGTTGCTGACGGGGGCAACCGCCCTTATCGGCTTCCTGGTCTTGACCCAGCTCCCCCGGAGCGGCGGGTACAGCCCGGTCCTCGCAGCTGTGATGCTGGTCGGTTTCGGCACCGCGGGCACTTCGTTCGTAAGCATGGTCGGAGGGACCAGCGGCATAGAAGATTGCGATCAGGGCATCGTCGGAGGGGTGATCAACACGAGCCGCCAGATCGGGGCCGCCGTTGGGGCGGCGCTGCTGCCGGCCATCGCCGTGGCTTTCAGTCCTATTGGTGGCGATGCCAGCGTGACCGGTGATCGCGTTGCGATGCTCGCTGGCGCTCTGGTCGCAGGCCTGGCCATCCTGGCCGCGTGGCGCTTGGGCTTGGCCTCCGCCCGCCCGCAGGTGCGAAGGCCTAGGGGCGCGGGGGCCTCGGTCGACCTCTGCCACACAGGGTCCTCGTCATAACACCCATTGTGGCGAGGCCCGCACAATCGAGCTCGGGCAGACCGCTAACGGGGCCGACCAGGGCGGGAACGACAACAAAAGTCCTCCTGTCCCCCGCCTTTTCTGCCCAGTCGGGTGGAGTTATTGGGAGGCCGGGGCGGCCGGGTGGAGTTAATGCCGATTTCCGCAACTAATTCCACCCAACGCAAGGACCTCGGCTCCGGGAGCCGGCCGTCATCGGCCGGTCGCCTACGGGCACGCCGGTCGGAGTGCCGGCGGGGCGCAAACCGCCCACTTGCCGCGGCAGCTTATTTCGCACCTATTCGGCCGCTATTCCCACTCGATCGTGCCCGGTGGCTTGCTCGTAATATCGAGCACCACCCGGTTTATTTCTTTGACCTCGTTCGTTATGCGGGTAGAAACGTGCGCCAGCACGTCGTAAGGCAAGCGGGAGAAGTCCGCGGTCATGGCGTCCTCGCTGCTGACCGGGCGTAGCACCACCGGGTGGCCGTAGGTACGCCCGTCCCCCTGGACCCCGACCGAACGCACATCCGCCAGCAATACGACCGGGCACTGCCAGATCTCACGGTCGAGGCCAGCACGGGAAAGCTCCTCCCGCACGATGGCGTCAGCCTGGCGGAGCACCACCAGGCGTTCCTCAGTGACCGCCCCGACTATCCGTATGGCCAGGCCCGGGCCCGGGAACGGCTGGCGCCACACGATCTCCGCCGGCAAGCCCAGCTCTTCCCCGACCGCCCTCACCTCGTCCTTGAACAAGCGCCGGAGCGGTTCGACGAGCTCAAAGCCGAGGTCCTCCGGCAAGCCGCCGACGTTGTGGTGGCTCTTGATATTGGCCGCCCCCTCGCCACCCCCTGATTCGACGACGTCGGGATAGAGCGTGCCCTGGACCAGGAAGCGGACCTCGCCCGGGGGCGTCTCGGGCTCGGCACGCACTATCTCTTCCGCGGCGCCCTCGAAGGCCCGGATGAACTCCCGGCCGATAGCCTTGCGCTTCGACTCGGGGTCGGCGGGGTCGGGCAGGGCCGCGAGAGCGTCGAGGAACTGCTGGCTGGCTTGGACCGTGTACAGCTTTACGCCCGTTGCCTTTACGTAGTCCTGCTCGACCTGCTCGCGCTCACCCTCGCGGAGTAGCCCGTGGTCGACGAACACGCAGGTGAGCTGGTCACCTACGGCCCGTTGGACGAGCGCAGCCGCTACGGCGGAATCGACACCCCCCGAAAGGCCAGCAATCACCGGATGTTTGCCTACTGTAAGGGCGATCTGTTTTACAGACTCCTCGATGATATTGCCGGTCGTCCACGTCGGTTGGATCCCGGAGCACCGATGCAGGAACGTCTCGATGACGCGTTGGCCCATCTCCGAGTGGACGACCTCCGGGTGCCACTGCACACCATAAAGGCGCCGTCCCGGGTCCTCAAAAGCCGCAATCGGTGCCCCGTCGCTCCACGCGGTACACCGGAACCCCGCCGGTAGTTCCACGGCGGCGTCACGGTGCGACATCCAGACCACGAGCCTCTCGGGCAGCCCGGCAAGAAGCTCCGAGGACGGGCCAATGCGAGCTTCCGTTCGGCCGAACTCGCCTTTGTCGGTATGACCTACAGACCCGTCCAGCGCGACGGCCATCGCCTGGAGCCCGTAACAAATACCCAGCACCGGCACACCGGCCGTAAACAGGGCAGGGTCGGCTCGGGGAGCACCTTCGGCGTAAACGCTCTCCGGCCCACCAGACAAGATGATCGCGCTAGGGCGGCGGTCAACGATTTCCGGGACGGGCATCGTGTGGGGGACGATCTCGCTGTAGACATGCGCCTCGCGCACCCGCCTGGCGATCAGCTGCGCGTATTGCGCTCCGTAGTCCACTACCAGGACAGGCCCGGGGGCATCCTGACCGGTCGCCCCGGTCGCCCCGGTCGCCCCGGTCGCCCCAAGCACTTCGGGCGACCCTAACGAAACAGAGGCCGAACCGGCACCCCGCTCGCTCATCGGTCCCCGCTGAAGCTTGGCACGATGGGCCTGCTCACCCGCCGCAGCCTACCCGCTCCCGAGGCAGGCTCATTTCGCGGCCATTGTCAACGGTTTTATGCCACAGACATCATGGGACGACCGTCACTCGGGCTCGCTCGGCGCCGCAACGTTGCAGAAGCCACCCGCGTGTCAACAGGCAGCTCTCGCGGCTGGTCATGGACCCGAAATGACCCGATTTCGCGCTTCGACTAGGTTGACCCGCAAGCGGCCGAACGAGTTTTCACCATTGCAGGAAGCAGGCAGACCATGCCCGGCATGAGCACAGGGCTCAGCGCCAACAACCCGACGATCGTGTCCGCGTTCGACGACGAACTGCTACGACAGGGCCTCATCGTGGCGGTGATCCTGATGCTCGTGGGGGTTGCCTGGAGCATTTCGAGGTCTGCCCAGCTCCGCGGTGTCGCGGCTGCTGCGGCTGCGGGTACGGTCGCGGCCTCCGAAGCGCGGGCTTCCTCAATCTCGCCGCCCGAGCCCCCGGCCCGGAGGCTACTTCGGGTCTCGTTCGGGCTCCTCTGGATATTCGATGGGATCCTTCAGGGCCAGGCGTCGATGCCCCTCGGGATGGCCCCACAGGTGATCCAGCCGGCTGCGGCCTCCTCGCCCGGGTGGGTCCAGCACCTCGATAATGCCATGGCCACGATCTGGAGCTACCACCCGGTCACGGCACCAGCGGCCGCCGTCTGGATACAGGTCGGCTTAGGAGTGTGGCTCCTGGCCGCCCCGCGGGGGACGTGGTCCCGTCTTGGAGGTCTGGCCGGCGTTGCCTGGGGCCTGATCGTGTGGATCTTCGGCGAAGCCTTCGGCCAGATCTTCTCCCCGGGCCTCACTTTGCTGTTCGGCGCTCCGGGCGCAGTCCTGCTTTATTGCGCGGCCGGGTTGCTCGTGGCCCTTCCCGAGGGCTACTGGAGCACGCCCCGGTTGGGCCAGTGGGTACTCAGGGTGCAGGGCCTGTTCTGGGTAGGCATGGCCGTGCTGCAGGCTTGGCCGGGGCGTGGGTTCTGGCAAGGCCAGCTGACGCCCAGTTCGCCGCCTGGGACCCTTACAAGCATGGTCCGGGACATGGCGGCGACGCCGCAGCCACAGTTACTTTCTTCCTGGGTGAGCGCCTTCGGCCAATTCGATGCGGCCCACGGGTGGGGCGTCAACCTGTTCGCCGTCGTCGCCATAGCGGCCATAGGTGGGGTGTTCCTCACTGCCCGCCCGCGCCCCGTGTTCGTAGCGGCGGCAGCCGCGACGGTACTCTGCCTGGCCGACTGGGTGCTGATCGAGGACCTCGGCTTCATGGGAGGAGTTGGGACCGACCCGAACACCATGGTCCCGCTGTTGTGCCTGATTTGGGCCGGTTACCTGGCTGTGGCCCGGGTGCCAGAGCCAACGCCGGTGGTCGTGGCGACCGCTGCGGTCCCCTCCGGGGCTGCGACGAGCAGGATCCCTTGGCGGGAGAGGTTGGCTGCGAACCCGACGTATGCGTTCCGAACGGCCGCTGCGGTAGGCGCGCTCGCCATCACCCTGGTCGGTACTGCGCCCATGGCTCTGGCTGCCACCAATGACAACGCCGACCCTCTCCTTACCCAAGCGGTGGACGGCTCCCCTGAGGCCTTCAACATCCCGGAGCCTCCAGTCGGTTTGGTGGACCAGTACGGTCGGCCAGTATCGCTCGCCAGCCTGCGCGGCAAGGCAGTCGCGCTGACGTTCCTCGACCCGGTTTGCACGTCGGACTGCCCCGTCATTGCCACAGAGTTCCGGGAGGCCGACCACGTCCTCGGGGCCACGGCTCGTCGGGTAGCCCTGGTCGCCGTCGACGCCAACCCCCGCTACATCGCCAGGGATTACCTGATCGCGTTCGACCGCCAGGAAGGGCTCCAGAACGTGGCGAACTGGCTCTATCTCACCGGGACGTTGCCCCAGCTCCAACACGCCTGGCGTGCCCTCGGGGCGACCGTCCAGTACCTGCCCGCCGGCGCCATGATCGACCACAGCGAGTTCGCCTACGTGATCGACCCATCGGGCCACATCCGCTACGACGTCGACGTTGACCCCGGGCCAGCGACGGAAGCTACGGAATCCTCCTTCGCCGTCACTCTGGCGGGGACGCTGAGGACCGTCCTGAACGGCCGATGAAGCAGCTCGGACCGGCTCGCTGGCACACCCGCGCTGTTGTCGTTGGCGCGGTACTCGCCTCCGTTTCGGTCTGTTCTTGTGGGACCAGTTCCGCCACCTCACAGCCCGCTGCGACCAGTATCCATGGGCGGATCCCTGGGACAAGCCCTGCCCACCCCCCTCGCCACTTCGGTCGAGGCCGGAGGGGGTACCTGGGCCACCGTCCCCATGGGAAAACTGACCCAACCTTTGAACACGTTCTGGCAACTGTTCTACCGGTCCAATGGCTCTTCGTCGTGGTCGGACAAGGTGCAGGCCACGGCGGTGGCTACTAATGGAGGGCTCGTGCTCGCCGCTGCTCGGAAGTCGCTCTCCGTCGGTGTGCGGCCCTCCAACGACTTGACCTTCTCCCCCATCATCTCGACCGTTGACTCCGGCCGCTCCTGGTCCAACGGTCTCCTCACCCAGGGCCTCGCCGCCCACCCCGAAGCTCTGGCCACGGGGCCTGGCGGGACCGCCCTGGCCATCGTCGACGGCCGGCGCGGTGGCGAGGTGCTCAACAGCACACAGGGCCTTTCCTCCTGGCAGCCGCTCGTCTCCACCAACGCGCTCTCGTCGGGGCCATCAGGGCGCACCTGCGGCCTTCGAGCCGTCACTGCCGTGGGCTATGCCTCGGGGACCGCAGTGTTGGGAGCGAGCTGCGAGCGTTCGGGAGCGACGGGGATATTCGTCCAGGAAGGAGCCCGCTGGCAAGCGACGGGGCCCAACAGCCCTGCTCGGACGTCCCAAGAGGGCGGTGCCGAGGTCCTTGGCTTGCTCCCCCTGCACCCGGGAGCGGGCCTAGCCGCACTGTTGGCCGTATCGGGCGCCGGCGCGAGGCGCCTCGTGGTTGCCTGGACAAGCGACGGGAAAACATGGCGGGCATCACGCCCCTTGGCGCTCGGACGGCCCGAGCGGCTCGTCTCGTTTGGGCCGGACGACGACAATGGAGCCTTTGTGCTGGTGGCGCTCCCTGATGGCCACAACGAGCTAGCCGTCGCCGACAGAGCCTCCTCAGGTTGGCGTCAGCTCAATGCGCCACCGCCCGGGACAGCCACAGTCGCCTTCGGGCCCGGGACGAACGTCGCAGCGCTCGCCGCCTCCAGTACGGTGCTGACTGTATGGGCGCTTCATCCCGGCGCGACGAAATGGGCCCAAACCCAGGTAGTGCACGTGCCCGTTCAGTTCGGGTCGTCGAGCTGATGCCTGCTTTCGAGTTCGTCCCTGACCCGCCGCCCACAAGTGCCCTACCCGAGAACTCCCGCCGGCTGGCCCACACTGGCCAGGCCCCGGCCGACGCCAAGCACGCCAGCAGGAGGCAGTCATGCCGGGCATGAACCGCCCACCTTTCGACCTGCATACGGCCCTCACCTCATGGCAGTCGAGCCCGTTCTCGATCGCAGTGGCCGTCGCTGTCGTTGCTCTCGGCTACTTGTACCTCCGGGCGGACTGGCGGTTGGCATCACGAGGCCGGCGATGGCCTGGAGGCCGCACCGTGGCGTTCCTGGCCGGGCTGGTCGCCATCGACCTCGCCCTGCAGTCACCCGTTGCCACCTTCACCGGGTCGTACTTCGAGGCGCACGTGA
This sequence comes from uncultured Acidimicrobiaceae bacterium, assembly GCA_963823855.1. Classification (GTDB taxonomy): domain Bacteria; phylum Actinomycetota; class Acidimicrobiia; order Acidimicrobiales; family Palsa-688; genus Fen-671. The sequence continues at coordinate 92,601 of CAWGNA010000021.1, read as the reverse complement.
CCCAGCACCTGCTCCTCATGGTCGTCGCCCCGCCCCTGCTGGCCCTCGGGGCGCCGTCCACGCTGCTCCTGCAGACCTCGAGCCGGGCCACCAAGAAAAGGTGGCTGGGCGTACTGCACTCCCGGGCCTTTGCGATCGCCACCTACCCGGTGGTCGTGTGGTTCTTCTACTTCGGGGCGATGTTCGCCTTCTTCCTGTCCCCCCTCATCAACTTCGCCATGCTCCACATGGCTTTGATGGACGCCTTCAATGTCGCCTTCCTGCTGGCCGGGTGCCTCTACTGGTGGCCGATAGTGGGCCTCGACCCAATCGCTCACTGGCGAATGGGCTACGGGACCAGGATCGCGGCGCTAGCGCTCGGAGTCCCCTTCGAGGCCTTCCTCGGGATCGCGATCATGTCCCTCCGGACGCCCGTCGCCTCGATGTACTCGCTGTCCAGCACCCATTCCGGAGGAGCGCTGCTCTGGGCCGCGACCGAGCTGGCCACGTTTATCGGCCTGATCCCCGTTTTCGTGATGTGGGTGCACGCCGAAGACCGCGCCGGCGCCAGAGCTGACGCACGGGCCGACCGGGCCGCCAGGGTCAGTCAACAAGCCGCGGTTTCGGGCCCCAGGCCACTCGTTTCGCAAGTCCCAGCTGACCTCGAGGCGTCATCCGTCGAGACCTCCGGGTCGGCGACCGCCGAGAGGTTCCGGCCCCTGTTCCAACCGGGCAACAGCAGCTGGGAAGATATGTGGCGAGCCAAGGCCGGCTTCGTGCCCTCCACCACCCGCCAGCCGGTGACCCCCGGTGCGGTCCCGGACGGTTCGGACACCACGAAGAGCAACGGCAAGGGGTAAAAAGGGTCGTCGCGTCGCTCGGTCCCGGGTTGGTCAGCTCCGGGTTGGCGCGATGTCGTCGAGGTCCAGGAGGACCACCTCGACACTGTCGCCGGCGCGCACTCCCTCGCCGTCAGGTACGAAAGCAAGGGCGTTGGCGCCCGCCAGAGCCCGCAACTGGTGCGAGCCCTGTCCGCCTGACGAACGCACGACCAGCTCGCCATCGGCCCCTGTACGTGCGTGAACCCGCACGACGTGGAGCCGGCCGTCCGGGCTCCTAGGTAGGTCCGCCTCGGCTGTCGCCCGCAGGTGCGGGCGCTCCAGGATGTCGTGGCCGGACATGAAGCGCAGCGCTGTGCGGGCGAAGAGCTGGTAAGAAACCAAGGCCGAGACAGGGTTCCCGGGCAGCCCGAAGACTGGTGCCCCATTGGGCGGCAAAGTCGAAAACGCAAACGGTTTCCCCGGTCTCACCGCCACCTGCATCCAGCGGGACCGTTGGCCACCAAGCTTCTCCAGGACCATCTTCACGAAATCACGGTCGCCCACGCTGACCCCACCCGTCGTCAGCACGGCATCGCATCGCTGCAGCGCATCCTGGACAAGCGCGGCAATGACGTCTGGCTCGTCGGCAGCCTGGCCCAGGTCTAGGCTTGAAAAGCCGTCGACGCACAACTGCGCCAAGAGGACGGCCCGTTGCTATCCCGGATCTTGCCGGGCGCCAGTGGCCCGGCTCCGTTTGTCAGCTCGTCCCCGGTGGACACCACACCTACGACGGGCCGCGGATAGACCGCCACCTCCCCAACCCCGATGCTGGCCAGGACCCCGATGTGGGCTGGCCGGACCACCGCTCCGGCAGCGAAGACTTCGGCACCGGGGGCGATGTCGTCACCGCGTAGCCGGACATTGGCCCCCGCCCGGACGGCCTCGTCGATAAAGGCCCACTCATCCTGGTCCCTCGTGTGCTCCACCATGCAAACCGCGTCGGCACCCCCCGGGAGGGCTGCGCCGGTCATGATGCGGACTGTTTCTCCTTCGCCCACTGCCAACGATCCCGGGTCGTCGCCAGCCACCATCGCGCCGACCACCTTCAGCCTGGCGGGGACTTCCAGCACATCACGCGCTCGCAGCGCGAAACCGTCCATGGAGGAATTAGCGAACGGCGGTACCGCCTCGGTAGACCGGACCGGCTCCGCCAGCACCAGGCCCAGTGCGTGAGCCGCCGCGACGCGCACCGGGGCGAGCCGCCGGCAGCTCGATATGACGAAGTGGCGGGCCGCGGCCACGCTGACCAGCTCGCCCGTGCCTGTGCCTGTGCCTGTACCGCTGATAGCCGTCTCGCTCACCTCACCGTTTCATGGGCTCGCCACTCAGGGGCTCATCAGTCATGAAGGCCCACCGGTCTTGCGGGGCACCGGTCATGCGGGCACACAGCCCGGACGGGCAGGGCCCCGCCACTTCCTCGGCCACCCGGGCACCGCCCATCGTAGGAGGCTGCGGCTACGTGAGACCAGCCCAAGGGAGGCCGGGCGCAGTAGCGTTCCTGTTTGGGTGTTCGAACGGTTTACCGAAAGGGCACGCAAAGTGCTGGTCCTGGGCCAGGAAGAGGCGCGCCTGCTCAGCCACAACTTCATCGGGACCGAGCACATCCTGCTCGGCCTGCTCCGTGAAAGCGAAGGCGTGGCCGGGAGGGCGCTCGAGTCACTGGACATCGGGCTCGACGCAGTTCGCCAAAAGGTGACCGAGATCGTCGGCCCGGGGGCACAGTCAATTGCGGGTTCGGTCCCCTTCACCCCTCGCTCGAAAAAGGTGCTGGAACTGTCGCTCAGGGAGGCCCTTCGGCTCGGCCACAACTACATAGGCACCGAGCACATCCTCCTCGGCCTGGTGCGAGAGGGTGAAGGAGTCGCAGTACGGGTGCTGGCCGAGCTGGGGGCCGAGCCGTTACGAGTAACGGCCAGGGTGCTGGAACTGCTCCCGATGCACCAGGCGGCGGTAGAAGCGGCTGTCGTGCCTGGCCAGGCGGCGGGCCCACCGGTTGGACAGCCGCCTTTTTGCCCTCACTGCCACAACGCTCTAGGCGGGAGCTTGCGCTACACCAACATCCGGGCCACGGGGACCGGGCCTTACGACCCGGCGGTCGAGGTGACATTCGTTTTCTGCGCCGCGTGCGGCCGGGCGCTCGGCTCTGGGGCCTGGGCTGCCCCCGGTCCGGTGGCCGGCGGTGGCCCAGCGCTCGGCGGTCCCGCCACCCAAGCCTGACTGCTCCTGGGCCCAGGACGCAGATTTGCGCTCGCTACTACCGCAGGCCTCCGACCGGGTCAACCTCGTAGAGATGTACTCGAGGGACCTTCAGGTACCCGTAGGCCGACCACTTGTGCGGGTCAACATGATCACAACTCTCGACGGCGCCACGAGCTTTGCGGGGCGTTCGGCTGGTTTGGGGGGGCCCGCGGACAAGCAGGTGTTCGCGGTCCTGCGTTCGCTCGCGGACGTCATCGTCGTCGGCGCCGGCACCGCTCGAACGGAGCACTACGGGCCCGTGAAGCTCCCGCCGGACGTACAAACGGTCCGCGAGGAACGCGGGCAAAGCGCGCTGCCACCCATAGCGGTGGTGACCCAGTCCCTGGACCTGGACTGGGAAAGCGGTCTTTTCGGGGGCAGCGGTCCGCGGCCAATTGTGATCGTCCCCGGCCATTCAGGCCCCCGGGAACTGGCCAGAGCGGGGCGAGCCGCCGAGGTACTCGCGGTCGGGACGCGCTCCGTCGACCTGCGCGCGGCTCTCACAGCACTCGGGGAGCGGGGCATGCGGTACGTCCTCTGCGAGGGAGGGCCGAGGCTCAATGCGAGCCTTGTGGCGGCACAACTCGTCGACGAGCTGTGCCTCACGCTTTCGCCCAAGCTGGCGGGCAGCGTAAGTGGCGGGTTGCTCGGAGGCTGGCTAGCCAGCGGCGGGCCCAGATCCATAGCGCGCCCGTTGCCGACCCGGCCGCCAGCAGGCAACCGTTGACGCGGCTCCTGGACCTCAGCCTGGTACACCTGCTGGAGGAGGACAGTTACCTTTTCTTGAGGCTGAAGCCCAGCTACAACGGAGGCTCGACCCCTGGAGAGGCGCCGGCCGAATCGCCGCCCGCGACGCCGGGCGCCGGCGCCGCTGGCGCGCCACCCAGCATCTGAGCTGGCTGTGGGGGCATGACCCGGAAATTAGACCTGTCCATCTCCCGGCCGTCGATCCGGACACTGAAGTAATAAGTGCCGAGTTCGGGCAGGCCTAGACCGAACAGTGGTATGGCCATCGGCATGCTCCACTCGTCGCTCGGCAGCATCTCAGGCGAACGCGGGGCGACGAAGTAGGCAATGATCATGCCGCGGTCCGCAGGGTCGCCGCCCTCGGGCAGCTCGTCGGACACCATCACCCTGGTCTCGCCGCTCGCACCGACGTGGACCAGCTCGATCGTCATCTTGTGCTGCAAGTCCGTATCCGGCGGGTTGATCAACCCCAGGATCGCAAGCGTTACATTGACGCGATAGGGCGGAGCCGGGGTCCCGCTGGCCAGCAACGCCAGGCCGGCGCCGGACACAAACAGCTTTCCCCCGCTCACCTCAGCGAAGTCGCACAGCATCACCTTGGCATCCATGGCAACGAAGCTACGTGGCGCTCAGCCCCCCCGCCAACTGGTGCCCCGCGAACCTGAACGAGGCAGGCCACCGGAGGGAGGGCCAAACCGGGAGGACCACCTAAACTCGGGAGCTGGGGGGTAGCGTCGTACCCCGAGCTCACGCATCTTTGGTAGGCACGAGGAAATGGACGATCTGCTCACGAGGCCCGGCCCGCGCCCACCCCAGGTCATCGCGGCGCCATCCCGGGAAGCGCCCGGTAGCCGGGCTCGCGAGGGTGGCGGCAGATGGCGCGACGCGGTCGAGCGCGGCAAACGAGCATCGAGGCGTTTTGCCGCGTGGGAGCACTTCGACGTCGTGGTCCTCATCCTGCTCAGCGCGCTGGCGCTCGGATTGCGCTGGCGGTCCCTATGGACGAGCTACTGGGGCGACGAAGCGATCGCGATAGGCATAGCCGCCCACCCGGTCAAGTCACTCACCCACTACTTGGCCAACGATGGGTCGCCTCCGTTGTTCTACGTGATGCTGCATTTCTGGATGCGACTGTTCGGCCGGTCGGAGCCGGCTACACACGCTCTTTCGATGGTCGCCGGGCTGCTCGCGATACCTGCGGCTTGGTGGTCGGGAGACAAGCTTTTCGGGCGCCGAGCAGCGCGAGGAGCAGCGGCCCTGGTGGCGACGTGCGCTTACCTCGGCTACTACAGCACAGAGACGCGCATGTACTCGTGGCTCGTGCTGTTTGCTATCCTCGCCGTCACCTGCTTCATCCTCGCTTATCGCGGAGCCGGGCGGCGCTACTGGGTAGCCGCCACCTTGCTCATGGCCGCCGTGCTCTACCTGCAGTACTACGGCCTGTACCTTCTGGCCGCGACGGTGATCGCTGGTTCGGCCGTGGCCGCGCTCAACCGGTCGTGGCATCGCTTGAAAGCCACACTGCTGTACGGGTTGGCCTGTTGCGCCGCGTTTTTGCCCTGGGCCCCTCAGTTCCTTTACCAGCTCGACAACACGGGCGCCCCGTGGGCGCCCCGCCCTTCGGTGCTCGACTTCTTCGGTGACTCGTTCAACGCGCTGGCGTCGGCCGCGTGGGCAACGATCGTCGTGGCGATTGCCGTGGCCGTCCTTTGGCACCGGCGCCCGGGGCTGGTCTCGGTCGGGCGCGAGAGCGCGACCGGCTCATCCCTTTCCCTCGCCACTGCGGTCGCCCTCATCACATTGTTGCTGGCCTGGGGGGCCGCTCAGTTCGTGAACTCCTGGAACCCCCGCTACCTGGGCATTGCCATGGTCCCCGCACTGGTACCGCTGGCTGGAGCGCTGGCACGGGCGCGTTTCGGCGCCCTGGTGCTGTGGGCAGCTGTGGCTGCCATGGCCTGTACAGCCCTGCCAGTGGTCGTCGACCGGAGCGTCACGGTCCAGACCTCCAAAAGCGATGCCGCCTACTTATTGGACCACCTGAGACCAGTGCTGCGACCAGGTGCCCTCGTGATCTCGACCGAGGTCACAGACGCGCCCGTGCTGGCGGTCGACCTCGGGGGCAAGTTCCGCTACGCGACTCCGTTCGGGCTGCTGAAAGACCCGCTTGTCGTCGACTGGTCGGATATGAGCACCCGCCTCCAGCGCACCGATGCCGCTTCCAACCTGGGGCCGCTGCTGGCCACCATGCCCGTCGGCGGTCAGGTGCTCGTGGTCAACCCCACGACCTGGGGCGGTGGAGAAACGCCGGAGAACTACGCCGGGCCCGTCGAGGCCGAAGCCATCGCTGCCAACCAAATCGTGCTCAACGACCCGCAGCTCCAGCCGGAGATTACCGACGTTGTGCCCAAATACTCGGACCCGCTCTATCCGATGGAAGCCAGCCTCTTCGTGAAGACCAGTTCCGGGGGTTTAGCCAACCGGAGCGGAGAGGGAGGGATTTGAACCCTCGGACGGGTTTAACCCCGTCAACTCATTAGCAGTGAGCCCGATTCGGCCGCTCTCGCACCTCTCCAGGTGTCTTAACCTGGCAGTTTAGCCGCTCCTCCTGTCGCGGGGGCCAATCTCGCGAGCGAGGTCGAAGCCGGCCTCCTCTTCTGAATGGCGACCGGCTTTTCGTTGCCGGTGGCCGGCGTAGTAGGCGCGGCTTTTCCCGGCGGGAAGAACTGGTTGGCCAGCCGATCGATGAACGCATCATTCAAGCGCTCGCCTCTGACCTGGCGCCTGTAGCGGGCCAGGGCTGGGGCGAGGTCCGCCAAGAGCTCGATGTCGGTGCCGGGCGGGAGCTCGCCACGGTCGACGGCCCGGGTCACGATGGTCCGGAAGCCGGCCGCGAAGGTCGCCACCAGCGTGTCTTTACAACGCTCAGCGAGCTCGCGGTGCGCGACAAGCGCAGCGCTGAGAGCCTCGTACGCCTCCATCTCGGCCTCCCTCGCACGGACCATGTTGCGGAGGAACTCGGTGATGTCGTCGCGGAGCCGGCCAGTGTCGGGGAGCGGGACCTGGTTGTGAGCGAAGGCCTCTATGGCGTCGACGACGAGGGCCTGCTTGTTGGGCCACCTCCGGTACAAGGCGGCTCTGCTGACCGAAGCTCGCACCGCCACCCGCTCGATGGTGAGCGCCGAGTACCCGTCCTCCACGATGAGCTTGACAGTGGCGCTCATGGCCGCTTGGTCCAGTGCGGGGTTACGTGGGCGCCCCACGGGTGCCATCAGCTCAGCGAGGCCCGGGGACAAGGACAAGCTCATCTGGGGCCGGGGGTCGGCCCAGGACGGCTGTACCGGCACCCTCGACATTGAGGTGGGGGATGACCCGGTCCAACCAGTGCGGCAGCCACCAGTTCGCGTCTCCGAACAAGTGCATCAAGGCGGGGACGAGGACCGTGCGCACGATGAAGGCGTCGATCAGGATGGCAGCGGCCAGCCCGATGCCGAACTGTTTGATCACGACGCTGTCGCCCAGGGCGAATGAGGCGAAGACCAGGATCATGATGGTGGCCGCGGCGGTGATGACGCGGCCTGTGGCGGCTTGGCCGATAGTCACTGCGTCGTCGTTGTTACGCCCGTGGGCCCACTCCTCGTGCATCCGGCTCACCAAGAACACCTCGTAGTCCATCGACAGCCCGAACAGAATAGAGATCAACAGCACGGGGACGAAGACCTCGACGGGTGCTTTGGACGAGATGCGGAACAGGGACTGGCCCCAGCCCCACTCGAACACGACGTTCATGATCCCTAGGGCCGCCCCTACGGACAGGAGGTTCATGACCGAAGCGACGAGGGGAATGAGCAGGCTCCGGAACACTGCCATAAGGAGTAAGAACCCCAGCAGTACGACCACGGCGATGAACAAGATGAGCTTGGACGACAAGATGTGGGCGAAGTCGACCCCGATGGCGGTAGTCCCCCCGACCAGGACGGTGATCCCGGAACCGGCCTGAGCCTTGGGGATGACGTGGTCACGAAGCCGGTGCAGCAGCGAGGTCGTCTGCACTGACTGGGGGCTTGTCGAAGGGTACAGGTTGGCGATGGCGACCCTGCCGGTTGGGCTGAGGACCGCTGGCGAGACCGAGACCACACCTGGTTGGTGCGACACTTCGTCAAGGAGGGTGACGAAGGCCGCTTTGTGCGCTGGCGTGGGCAGCTCGGCGACCAGTTGGAGCGGGCCGCTGAAGCCCGGTCCGAACCCTTTGGCCAACAGGTTGTAGGCGGTGAGCGTCGTGCTGCCAGGCGGGTCGCTGCCGGCGTCGTCGAGGCCGAGGTTGAGGGAGAATATCGGGAGCGCGATCGTGACAATGACGGCGAGGGCGGCGAGGGCGGGGGGTAGGGGGCGGCGCTCGATGAGCCGGGCCCAGCGGTACCAGGGCCCGCTCACTACTTCGTCGTGGGGGCCTTCGGCCGCCAGCTTGGCCCGCTGGCGGCGGCTGAAGACCCTCATCCCGACAAAGCCGAGCAAGGCGGGCAGCAGCGTCAGCGACGCCGTCATGGTGAGGACGACCGTCAGCGAAGCGGACACCGCGACGCCGTAGAGGAAGGACAGGCCGAGAGCGAACTGGCCGAGCAGAGCGATGCAGACGGTGAGCCCGGCGAAGAACACCGCCCGTCCGGCGGTATTGAGGGCCTTGACCGTGGCCTCCTCGACGGTGCTCCCGGCCTTGATCGCGCTGCGCTGGCGGGTGACGATGAACAGGGCGTAGTCCACCCCGACCCCGAGACCGATCAAGACGCCCAAGATGGTGGCGAAGCTGGCCACAGAGAAAACGTGGCTCAGCAGCCCGGTGAGCGAGTAACCGACGCCAATTGCTATCAGGGCTGTGATGAGGGGCAGGAAAGCGGCAAAGAGCGCCCCGAAGGCCAAGCCGAGCACGATCAACGCCAGCACGATGCCCGCCCCGGTGCTCGACGAGCTGCCCTGTGACTCGGCCTGCTCGATGTCCTGGCCCCCCAAGGCCACGTGCAGCTCGGGGCCTGCAGCCGCTAGGGCGGTGCCCATGACCCTGGTCACCGCCGCCTTGGGCAGGTCCTGGGACTGGGCGTCGAAGACCACTGTGGCGAAGGCCACCTTGCCGTCCTTGCTCACCTGTCCCGCTCCTTCAGGGCTGAACGGGCTGGTCACGGACCGCACCTGGGGCAGGTTGGCCACCTGGTCGAGCATCTCGGTTGCCCTAGCTTCCAGTGGGCCGCCGACCAGCGTGCCGGATGGGGCGTACAGGACGATCTGGTCCGAACTGCCCGAGGCGGCGGGGAAGTCCTTTTCCAACAAGCTGAGGGCCTTGGCCGACTGGGTATTCGGCAGCTGGAACTTGGTCGAGAAGTTCGTGCCCAACGCTTGGCTCAGCGCGAACGAACCGACCAGCGCAAGGAGCCACAGGGCCAACACCACCCGACGATGCCTAAAGCACCAGCGCGCCAAACTCCTCACCGCAGCCTCCTCCGCTCAACCGCCCGGGGCGCTTCACCGTCCGAGCCAGGGAATGGAGCACCCTACCAAATTTTCGAGGCGCTTGTGTATCGTATTATTCTTCGCCACGGTCTCCAGCCCTCTGGTCACAGCCCGACTTCTCGAGACACTGATCGGCGCCCGAGGCGGTTCCCGGCGCCGGACGGTCTGGACCTAGTGATCGTCGAGGGCCTATGCACTCAGGTGAGCGTGCCAGCGAAGAGGGTCCACCAGCTCGTCCCAGTGGCGTTCGGCGGCGGCCTCGTTGTAGACCGGGAAGTCCGTCATCGTCCAGCCGTGCAGCGCCTCGGGATAGATCTCGCAGCGGTGATCCACGCCGGCGTCGCTGAGCGCCTGCTCGAGTCAGCGCTGCCATCTCGGGTGGGTACGAGTCGTCGTGGTCAGCGCCGGCGACATAGACCCGGGCGGCGATCCGGGGCGCAAGACGGTGCGGGCTGAGCTCGGAGTCGGTGGCCAGGTTGCCGCCGTGGAAGCTGGCCGCCGCGGCGACACGGTCGGGATAGGTGCCCGCCGCGGTCAGCGATATCGCCCCGCCCATGCAGTAGCCGGTCGTGCCCACCTTGGTCCCGGCGACGTCCTCGCGGCCCTCGAGGTAGGCGAGGAACGCCTCGGTGTCCTCGGCCGGCCCGACGATTGTCGGTCGAGGCGAACAGGTGGCCGATCGCGCCCATCACGTCGCCGGAGGCGAAGACCTTCTTGGGCTCCAACGCCTCGTAGGGGCCGGCCCGGTAGAACAGATCGGGCACCAGCACGACATAGCCGTGCGTCGGCCAGCCGCTGCCCCATCTCAAAGATCGTCGGCCGGATCCCGAGCCCGTCCATGTAGAAGATCACGCGCCGGATGCCGGTCGGACCCCGACGGCGTGAACACGTACGCCGGGCACTCGCCATCATGAGTGCGGATCGAAACCTGCTCGTAGCTCATACCTCGTCGCCTCTCTCCTGTGGGTTATGACGATCATGCCGGGAGGCCGGACGGTTCTGCCACACGTCTGACGACAGCTTGGTCAAGCATTCGTGGTGCCAAGCGGCAACGCTCAGGAGCACCTCTATCCGAGGCCTAGCCTCACTCCTCAATAACAGCCTCCGATACAACCAGGCTCCGATCCGCCGAATCACCTACGGCTCAGAACTAAGAGGCGGCCGAGGTGACGCTTATCCCGAATCTCTGTTCAGAGATCAGCCCATATCATTGGAAGGTTGAATGAGAACGATCGGTCGAAGAGCCTACATTGTTGCTGCCGCATTATCCGTAGTGGGTCTCACGTGTGTGCCCGCCGAGAGACTACCTGCATCGGCCCAAGCACCAGATGCAGTAATTCCATTACTGAGAGAGGGCATAGTCGGGTCAATACCCTCGGCCACTGTTGTGAAGGATAACTTTGCAAGCTCTATAGATTTCATATCGAGCCCCGCTCTCGCCGTGGTGCCGGTGAGATCGATGTCGACACCGGTGTCGCTACGCCAAAGGCCTTCGCGTCTACCGCTGGCTCCGCGGTGGCATTACTCAGCGGTCCCAGTCGTTGCGGACAATTGCGGCGGAGGGCCCGATCGATGCTCTTTTGAAAGGAGTCCAGCTGTACCCGCACAGTATGGCTAAGGCCAAAGCGGAGATGGCTGCGTCGGCCTATCACGGTGGAGCCAGCACAACGATCGTGGTGTGGACACCTAGCGCTGTGAACCCCGCCGAAGTGATCGTAGCCGAACTTCACGAGATCGGTATCAATGCCCGACTCCAGGTACTGACGTTCGCGCAGTGGCTTGTCCAGGCGACCGGCCCGGCGCGCGAGCGCCCCGCAATGTACACGACCTGGAGCGTCGCCAAATGGTGACCCTAACAGTTACATGTCGTTGCTCGGGACCTCGAACCTTGCCCAAGGACAGTTCAATGTCGCGGACTACGCGCCACCCGGGCTCGATGAGCTGATCAAAGCGGGAATCTCGAGCGATAATGACGTGGAGCGGTTCGGCATTTACGCGACCATATTGAAAAGACTGTCCCGGGACGTGCCGTACGTTGGCCTCTTTGATGGTGACTCGGTCGTTGCGCTCTCAAAGGCATTCTCGTGGCCTTCATACGGCGCTTATTCGGCCGAGGGTTTTTGGCCGCTTCGCGTCAGGCCGACTGCGCGGTGAGCAGTGGTTACCCAGATGTCCTGGCACACCCCTGCCAGCAGTAACACTCCGACGCCGCCGGCCGGACCACTAAAATGAAGCTCAGAATGCGCGCACTCGCCGTCCTGAGCTTCGGAGAACCTGCGTCGGTCCACGACCTGCCCGTCCCGGCCGCCGATGGCGCGGTGCTCTTACGGGTGCGGTTCGCCGGAGTCAACCCGCTCGACAACAACCTAATCGAGCGCCTGACCGCCGCCTCGACGTACCCCTTCGTCGTGGGCATTGACTTCGCCGGGGTGGCCGAACGGGTCCCGGAGGGTGAACAGGGCCTCAGGGCCGGCGACCGTGTCTTCGGCATGGCCCGGACGCACGGCTCCTACGCCGAGTACACCGCGATCGCCCCGGGGGCCAGGATGGAGCCGCTGGCCCGTATACCCGACGGCGTTACCGACGACCAGGCCGCCGCGCTACCTATCCCGGCGACTACTGCGCTCAGGACGCTCGACCTGCTCGAGGTCACCGCAGGCCAGCACGTCGTGGTGATGGGCGCGACCGGCGGGGTCGGCGGCTACGCGGTGCAGATGGCGCGCTCGCGCGGCGCGCACGTCATCGCGACCGTCCGCGGCGACACCGGCGAGGCTCGTCGCCTAGGGGCCGAGGAAGTGTACGACAGCAAGGCCGTTGACGTCATCGATGCGCTGCGCGCCGACTACCCTGACGGCGTCGATGCCGTCCTTGACCTGGTCAGCGGCCCCGACACCATCCGCCGCGATGCCGAGGTCATCCGGCCCGGAGGACACCTGGTCTCGACCATCTTCGCGGCGGACGAAGCCTGGTTTGCTGACCGGCAGATCACTGCGCACAACCATTCCTCCAGCGCGAATCCCCTGATATCACCCCAAGGCCTGACCACGGTCGCGCAAATGCTCGCCGACGGGACGATCACCGCGCGCATCCAGTCCACCGTCGACCTGGACGCCGCGGGGCAGGTGCTGGACGAGCTCCGCCATGGCGGCCTGCGCGGCAAGGCCGTCATCCGCCTCTAGAACCCGGTCTGACCTGGCCGGGTCGACCAGAGGCACGGCACATCGTTTGGCGACGAGGCTGGCAAGGCGGCGAAACATAGCTCAGTCTCTGACTCGATCCCCACGAGGCGAACAGCCTGCAAGTCGACGGCCGCTTCGACGGCGTGATCGAGCAGGACGGTCTTACCGGTACCCGGCTCCCCCCGGTCGGGCGTGGGAGAAGAAGGTCACGCTCTTGGTGGAGCCCGGCGCCGTGGGCTTAGCCGTTGGGCTGGCCGGTCCTGGTGTTCGGCCATCCTCGTGCCCAGCGTCTGGTGCTCCCGAGCCGCCGCCATCGAAGAGCCAAAGCAATCGACCATCTCGGAAAGTTCAACTCAAATTGAAAATCCCGACCAAATCCAAGGAGACCCCCAATATGGCCAATATCGACGCACTTTTAGAGCGCAACAAGCAGTTCGCCACCACCGCCGTCCGCAAGGGCATCAGCATGACCGCTAAATACCCCGTCTGTGTGATCACCTGCCTAGACCCTCGGACCGAACCGGCGGCATTCCTCGAGCTGGATCTCGGCGACGCTATCGTCATCCGCGACGCCGGTGGCCGCGTCGCGCCCGGCGTGCTCACCGGCCTCGTCACCACCATCCTCCCGGCGGCACCCATGCACAGCACCGTGGCGGATCCCGCCAACTCCTCGTCCCAGAGCCGCTGAATGTGCGAAGAACCAGATGACTTTCGACAGGTCGCGGGCGCCATCCCACGACCAGCGGCCGGGCCCGCTGTCGACCCGATAAAACTGGGACCCGTCGACGAGATCGTAGTCACAACCCTGGTCGACAACGTTTACGACGCTCTCTTGACCGACGACGAACGCAGCACCAGAGCACCCTTCAGCGTCGGCACCGCTCGAGCCCCGCAATTCGAAGCCGGGTCCACAGCCGTTGGGCTCATGGCCGAGCACGGGTTCTCCGCCCTCGTGACCGTGCGCAGAAACCACACCACGACGAGCCTGCTGTTTGACACGGGGCTCTCCCCTGACGCCATGGTCACCAACGCCGACCGCCTCGGCGTCGACCTCTCCCAGATCCAGGCCGTTGTGCTCAGCCACGGCCACTTCGACCACGCCGGTGGGCTCGCAGCACTGACTGGCAAGCGGGGCACCCGATCGCTACCGATGGTCGTCCACCCCATGATCTGGGCACGACGACGTCTGGCGATACCAGGCCGAGAGCCTGACGAGCTACCAACACTCAGCAAACGCGCCATCGAAGGCGAAGGTTTTTCCGTCATAGAACGCCGAGAGCCTTCACTCCTCGTCGACGGCTGCGTACTGATTACCGGAGAGGTCGATCGGACCACTGACTTCGAGCGTGGCATGCCCGCCGCCCACCAGTCGTGGACCGGTACGGAATGGCGCCACGATCCCCTCGTTCTCGACGATCAAGCCCTCGTCGTGCACTTACGAGGACGCGGTTTAATGGTGTTGACCGGCTGCGGGCACGCCGGCGTCATCAACATCGTCCGACAAGCCCAGCGGCTTACCGCCGTGCCGAGGCTCCACGCTCTCCTCGGTGGCCTTCACCTGAGCGGTCCTACGTTCGAACCCATAATCGGTCCCACCGTCAGTGCGCTGACTAAGATGAGCCCAGAGCTGGTTGTGCCCGGGCACTGCACCGGTTGGCGCGCCCAGCACGCCCTGGCCGGAGCCCTGCCCAGCGCCTGGGTCGCCGGCAGTAGCGGCTCATCGTTCCGGCTTGCCGCCGCCTGATCGCGCCGACCTTCAAGCCTCCGTTCTGGGACCGGTTTCGACGCCGGCGACGGCGTAGGGGGCGATGACGAGAAGGGCACGGCGCAACGATCCATTTCGGGGTCTCGGACGTACAACTGGCTCAAGCGACTGTGGCCTCCAGACTATTGGCGCCACAGCAGCGTTGCTCCGGACCTTGGTAGTGCCTCAGAAGCAGGATCAGCGCTATCTGGCGGCGGACGCAACCTCAATCTCAGCGACAAACGCAACCTCATGACAGCGACCGTAGCGAGCGGCATCGCGCTGATAGAACGCTCCGACGCCCTGCCCGATCTGGCCGCAACACGAGGTATTAGTCTTCAAGCAGTGCAAGTGGGCCTAGCCTGGATTTTCATCTACCACCGTGCGGATAGACTTTTTGGGGCTTTCGACGGCGCTGGCCTGCACACCACCAGACCATTTCCATGCCGATACGGCCCGCCTCTGATCGGGCCTTTCTTCGCCGTCTTCGGCGGAACTATAGAGTTCTTTGGCGGGATTGCCATCAGCGTCGGTCTGGTCAGCCGTCTAGCCACGTTGGGTTCTTCGGCGACGTGGCGCATGTCCTGTCTCGGCCCCGGAAAGTCCAGTAATTCGTGACCGACGACCCTCAAGGAAGGTCTCGCCAGGGGAACAGACAGGCAAGCAAGCGGCATGGAACGGCTGCTGGTCCGATCGCAGACTGGCCGCAAATCGAGCGCCTCGTGGCGCGGTTCCTGGAGTGGTACAGGACTGCTCACCTCGTGGTCCGCTCCAACTTGTCCCGAATCGAGCGCTGCCGCCAGCCAATCCTGGCCGATCGGCCGGAGCACTCGGCTAGCCCTGATGGCGATGCAGAAGCAATCTTCTATCAGGCCGTTGACCGCAATTTCGTAACTCGCCTGGCTATGGAGATCGCGGCGACCCTCGGTGCGATCGACCGGATCCTCGCCGGTGTCACCGGCGTACGCGAACTGGCCTCCGAGTGCGAGGTCGATCCGGACGCCCTGAAGCGTTTGCTGCGCTTGCTCGAGGCACGAGGAATAGTAGAAATGACCGGCGATGACCTCGTTCAGGTCACCCCGGCCGGCGAGTTCCTCGCAGATTCCAACCTCTTCGCTTGGCGGGCCCGGCTTGATCAGCAGGGCATGGGTCGTCGGATGGATGAGGCCGTCTTTCATGGCTTGCTCGCCAGTATCCGCACCGGTCAGGCCGCCTACGAGGATGTTCATGGTCTCCCATTCTGGGAAGACGTGAAGGTACGGGGACTTGCCGGCTCCTTCCAGGATCACATGCGACCCCATGTCTTCGATATAGCTAACGAAGTGGCGTCATTACCTGAAGTTGTCGGCGCGAAGACTGTGTTGGACGTTTGCGGCGGCGACGGGGCCTTGCTGCACGCCTTGCTGGATCGCCATCCGCACCTGCGCGGTTCATTGTTGGAGCTTCCCGAGGCCGCCGCCTTGGCCCGGGCCCGGTTCAATAACAGCGGCCTCGGATCGCGCGTGTCCGTCTGTGCCGGCGACGTGTTTGCGAACGTACCGGGCCCGCACGACGTGTGCCTCCTGTGCTGGGTTCTGCACGACTGGTCGGACGAGCAGGCCGTGCGGATCTTGGAGACGTGTACCGCCGCGACGACATCTCGTGGGCGAATAATAGTGATCGAACGGCCCCGCGACGGGTCTTGGGAATTACTGGAGTCCGATTTGCGGATGCTGGTGTTCTTTGGTGGACGGGAGCGATCGCGTGACGAATGGCTGGGGCTCTTCGCTGAGGCCGGGCTTACTGCGGTCCGTGAAGCGCCGGTGGGTACTGCTGGATTTGTAGCGTATTGCCTAAAGAGGTCTGACCCGACCCCCTGAAAGTGGCCCACACGTGGTGAGAGCCCGAGGCCCGTGACCGGGACCAAGGGCTCACCAACGTGAAGCGACGGCATCACACCTCCGAGCAGCTCATCCGGAAGCCAAAACAGCGAGTAGAGCGGGACTGAGCGCGCAGTTCTGCCACGGCCACGTCGCGGTACTCGGATGTGCCGGGATCGAATCCCCGCGAGGCCCATCGGCGTATTACCCTTATAGTAACTGCCGAACCCGCAGCAAATTGCCAAACCGTTCAGTTCGACGTGGAAGTAAAGGACGCGGATATCTGTGGGGTCGAATCGTGATAATGAGGTGAGCCGAGATGACGGTTGAAAACAACAATAATGGAGAAGCTCCGACTAAAGAATCTCCCTACCCCGAGCCACTTAGCGCTCTCCGCGACGATCATTCCCGTATCGAACGCATCTTGGACCGTCTCGAGATAAGTGAGGATCTTCCCGAACGAGCCGACCTCGCAAGTGAGCTCGTCCGAGCGGCCTCTCGACATGAAGATGTTGTACAACGTGCAGTAATCCCCGCTCTGGTCGGCCACAGTGACGAAGGAGCGCTAGAGGTACTTGCCACCAAACGAGACGAACTTCGCGACGCGATGGACTACATCCACCACCGCACCCAGCACATGACTCCTCGCAATGCGCACACTGGGGATGCCCAGGGCCTAGAGGATGCAATCTTTGATGTCACCGAGAGGTTGCGGGCCATATTGAACGATGAAGACACCGATGTGGTCGCGTTCGTTGATGGTCTAGATCCCGCAGCACAAGGATCCCTAAAGAAAGCGGTAGAAAAAGCGTCTCGGAACGCCGCGGAACGACCGAAGCAGGCCCGGACCTCTATCGGCAGGTTGGCAAGCAATATTGCCACAAAACTCGATCACCTCATCGAGGATGCTTCCACGCCTGATCATCCAGGAGCGAAGACTATCGACGGCTGACGATTTCCACCACCGCAGCACGAGTGATCGTCCTGCGGTGGCCAATATTCAGTTGCCGCCGACACCAGCAAGTAGCTACGTTTGGACAACGCCCGGGTCGCTTATCAGCGGGGCCGCATCCCAGTTTTACAAGCCTTTGCGCTGCTAACCGAAAAATGGGTCTCGGGACGTAGGGCATGGACCTCGTTTGGAAACAGCCAGAATTCGGCGAGCTTGTCGTCGCCCTGGGGCCGTCCGATCGTCACGTCTTGGGTGCCTAGCTGGTCAGTACCCCAGCTCGCGTCGGTCCTAGCACGAGGCTTCACTTCCATCCGGTCACGATCGTGCGTCGACCCTACAAACGCTGTGAGTCGTCGGTGTGAGACGCGACGAGGGTAGCGGTTGGGTTTAGCTACGGCTCGCCGGCCGCGGGGTCGAGGGCCGGAGGCCGTCGAGCACCATCGCCAGCAGTCGCTCACCCTGCTCGACGCCGAGCGTGCTGTTCATGCACATGGGCGACACCAGCTGCATCAGGTCCTGGCCGTCGATGTCCGAGCGTGCCTGGCCCGCTTCCTGGGCCCGGCTGAGAACCCGGTTGCAGGCGTCCCAGATGCGATCGCGGGACGCCGGCTTCAGGTCGGGGTTCTTCTCGAACGCCTCGTGCAGCTCGTTGAGGAACGTGCGCTTGGCCCGGCCGTAGTCGACGTAGGCCCGCAGCCACGCCTCGAGGGCAGCCCACGGGCCCAGTTCGGACATCCCCCGGTCGGCCGAGCCGACCAGTTGGTCCACGTCATCGCGGTAGACGGCTTCGACCACGTCGATGCGCTTTGGGAAATGCCGGTACAGGGTGCCTACACCGACCCCGGCCTGCTTGGCAATAGCCTCCATCGAAGCTCCGCCGCCCTGGTCGGCAAAGACCTTGCGTGCCGCGTCGAGCAGGCGCTCATAGTTGCGCCGGGCGTCCGCCCGCATTGGGCGGCCGGCTGGCTCCTCGTCGATCTTGCCTTCGTGCTGGCCCCTCACGGCCCCTCGCAGCTCCACTGAACCCGCTCTCCCGAAACTTCTGGCCAAAAGTTCTTGCAAAACGGAGGCACCCTCCGTATACTAAGTGGAGGAAGCTTCCGGTTCCCTTCTCAGAATACCAGCGGAAAGGCCGAAGTCAATGGTCCAAGTGTCAAATCTGCAGCGAGCGGCAAGCGGGTGGCGCCGCCATCCCTCCATAGTTCTCGGCGTCATCCTCACGGCTCAGCTGATGGTGGTTCTCGACGCCACTATCGTCAACGTGGCGCTGCCCCACATCCAGCGCAGCCTCGGCTTTTCGAACTCTTCGCTCTCGTGGGTATTAAACGCCTACGTGCTCACGTTCGGCGGCCTGCTCCTGCTGGGTGCCCGATCGGGCGACTTGCTCGGCCGGCGCCGGACCTTCTTGGCCGGGATAGCCCTGTTCTCCTTGAGCTCGCTGGCCGGCGGGCTCGCCACGGCCAGCTGGATGCTGCTCGTCGCCCGGGCCCTGCAAGGGGTGGGCGGAGCGTTCGCCGCACCGGCCGGCTTGGCCCTGCTAACCACCATCTTCTCGGATGGGGCGGCCAGGGTGAAGGCCATCGGGCTGTTCACCACCGTCTCCGCCGCGGGAGGTGCCATTGGCCTGGTCGCCGGCGGCTTGCTCACCCAATGGGCGTCTTGGCGCTGGGTGATGTTCGTCAACGTCCCCATCGGCCTGGCCGTGCTCTTCGTAGGTGGGGCCGTACTGGTCGAGACCGAGCGTCGGCACGGCCGCTTCGACCTGGCCGGAGCCGTGACGTCTACCGCCGGGATGACCGCTGTCGTGCTAGGTCTCGTCGAAGCGGGGACCGCCGGATGGGACGCTGTCGCCACCCTTGGACCGCTCGTCGCTGGTCTAGCCCTGCTTGGCGTGTTCGTGCGCATCGAGACGACGGCGACGGAGCCCATCTTGCCGCTGCGGATCCTGGCCAACCGGACCCGGGCCTCGGCCAACGTGGCCCGCGGGTTCGGTTACGCCGGGATGTACGGGATCATCTTCTTCCTCACCCAGTTCCTGCAGGACATCCAGGGCCACTCCCCTCTGGTCACCGGCCTCGCCTTCCTGCCCACCCCGACGATGGTGTTCCTGTCGTCCCAGCTCACCAGCAGAGTGCTGGTCAATCGGCTGCCGGCCAAAGCGCTGATGGTCATCGGGACGGCGCTCTCCGCCCTGGGGCTGCTCTTGGCCACCCAGCTCGACAGCGGCGCCTCGTACCCGCAGGTCCTGGCCAGCCTCGTCCTGATCGGCGCCGGCATGGGCGTCTCGTTCGTCAGCCTCACCAGCGCCGGTCTGGCCGGCGTGGCGCCGTCGGACGCGGGGGCGGCCTCCGGTCTCATCAACGTGATGCAGCAGCTGGGCGCCGCCCTCGGCTTGGCCGTCCTGGTCACGGTCTTCGACAGCCTGACCTCGGGAGCCCACGCGGTCGGCCTCAGCCAAGTGGCCGCCCTCGGTGGAGCGGCCGGTGCCGCAGCCCGGGCCGCGCTAGTGCACGGGATGGACCTGACCTTCGCAGCCGGCGCCGGCTTCGCCTTGGCGGCCCTCGCCATCGTGGTCATATTCGTCCGCCCACCGGCACGAGCCGCCGTCGATCTCCCGATCCCGGAGCGGTCGGACGCTGAGCTCGAGGCGGTGGCCTGATAGTGGCATGGCGGGCCGCGTGCGCTCCTCCCCCCACAGTGAGTTCGCACGCCGCCTGTTCGCACGGCCGGTGAGCGGTAAACCCGTGGCTGCGGGCGGCACGCGCGCTCTGCTGACCCGTCTTCCTGCCAAGGGCCATGTGGCAACGATTGACCACATGGCCCGGGCCGGCGAGGTGGCCGCCGTTGCCAATGTGGTCACGGCGAGGAAGAACGACCGCAGCCTCTCGGTCGCTGGGGGCGGGGTTGAAGTGCGCGGTACACCGTCCCGCTCCGGCCTGCGCTGACCCGACCGATTAGTCCTAGCGGTGCCAGGGCGCCAGAGCCGGGCGGGCCTCGGGCGTCGAGGTCGGCCATGGGGGCAGAGGCCGGCCGCCCCATCGGCCGTGAGGATGAAGCCAGCCGCCCTATCGGAGCCGTCGAGAGCCGCTGAGAGCCGACGAGAGCCGTCGAGAGCCGTCGAGAGCCGTCGAGAGCCGTCGAGAATAGAACTCGCCGAGAAGACAGCCACTCAGAGAGATAGTCCGGCTGGGCCGCCATCCTCCGTGGCTGATGCCTCACGTTGGGAAGCGAGAAGGGAGGTCGGCGGCAGCGAGGGACCACAAATTGCAGCTTTCCCGGTGCAGTGGAACGTTCTCGTCGCGAAAACACGGCTGAGTGGGGCCGGTTTGCAGCCGAGAAACCAAAAATGCACCCGGAAGGGCGCAGATCTGGCTTGAAAGGCGGCATCTTGCTCGGCTTGAGCGCATTCTGCACCAGGGCAACCACGCAATGCGCGGAGCCGGGGCAGGCTAAAACACGGAGCAGCGCTTCGCCGGCAAGATCCATTGGGTCCAGATCGACCTTGGCGTCGACGACCACGACCATTTCATTGACCCCGAGGAGCGGTTCCGCATCGCCATGGCCAGGCAGTAAGCGCGGACCGTGGTCGGTGGCTCGTCTCGGCTCGTAGCCAGCACTCAGACAAGTACCACGTAACAACAAACTTTGGGGGACCGACCCCGCACCGAACGACACGGACGAGCACGGCAACACACGGCCGCAGCTGAACTCCCCCGTTTCTCGACGGCGAAACAGAAGTGGTACCTAGGGGTCACGCAGCCATGCCCGGCCGCGGGAGTTCGTCAGGACTGATTTGAATAGATGCGGTCGGCATGAAGCAAAACGGCGCAGCGCCGCTCCTCGCGCATCACTCGGTCGAAGGTAACCCAGTCGTCGTGGGCCCCCCCGGCGGCTCGAAAGACCGCACGAAGCAGGTCGGCGAGCGCGGCGGGGTCGAACCCGGGGAAGGGGTCGTCGGGCCCGATGATGTCACAATGGCCCTCGGCGCTCGCCCACCGCCATCCGGCTCGGAAGACGACGGTGGCCCATGGCCTCGACCGTAGGTTGGCCAGTTTTACTTTGCCGTATGTGACGAAGGCGATCACTTGTTCGCCTGTTACGGGATGCGCCAGTAGGCCGGCGTTGACTACCGAGGCCTGGACGGTCCCGTCTGCTCGCGTGGTTGCGACGATGGCGAGATGGTGGTCCTGAGCGCCGATGAGATCGAGGTCCGCCAGCTCCACCGCTACGACTATGCCACGCCAGCGGGCCTAGTGGCGTATCTCTGGGAGGAGGGCACAACCTCGTACGACCGGCGGACCGAGCTGCTCTCGACCTCCAGCCATAGGCAGTGGGTTTGGGTCGCCCGACCGGCGGACGGGCTTACGGTGTGGTTAATTCTTGGCACGAGGTCAGTGTGGCGCGCCATAGCGGCGGTTATCGGAACCCCAGCCCATGCCAATTTCGCTCGCATGACAGTGCAAAACGTTCACGCCTGTTACTCAGACCGACGCCGATGTTCTTTCCGGGCCGATGTTCTTTCCGGGCAGAGCGAAGGCCCCAGTTGCTGTCGAGTTCCGGGAACTCGGTGTGATCGGTAGCCGGCTCTTCACGTAGCTGCGGCTGCCATGATGTGGCCATGGTCATCTCTGATCCGAAGGGAAAACATGCCCGAGCGCAACGCGTCGGGGTGAGAGGCCTACCGTTCCAAGGTCGAAGCGGCGGCTCGCGCGGCCGCAAGCTAACCGTTGGCCCGGACCGCGACGCCCAAGGCCCGAGCAGCGAGTTCCAAATGTGGGGGCGATCGCACCGCTGGTCGCCGACCCCTAATCGCGGTGCACAGCACACGTGCCCTCAAATTCGGTGGGAGGCTCGAGCCGCCGTGCAAACCTATCATCATGGGCTGGAGCGTTAGACCGACTGGTGCAAATGACCAGGAGGCTGTTCTTGCGACGGTTCGGGATGCCTTCAGGAACCCCACGCAGGACGGCGAGGCCGAGGCGAGCATCGTGGCGCGCACCTGGGCTCTTGGTGCCAGCCTCGAGGGCCTGGACCTGGTGGCGGTTGACGGTAGCGCCATCGTGGGTCACGTCCTTGGCGCTGCGGGGGATCTTGAGGGCAAGCCGGCCCTAGCGGTGGCCCCCTTGTGCGTGGCGCCAAGTCGCCAGGGTGAGGGCATCGGCTCTTCGCTGATGAACGATCTCGTCCGTCGAGCTGAAGCCGCCGGCTGGCCGCTAGTCCTCGTGCTCGGCGACCCTCGTTACTATCAGCGTTTCGGCTTCAAGCCGTCGGGGCCGCTTGGGATCTACTACCGACCAGCCGGGGAAGGAAACCCTCATTTCCAGGTGCGCTGCCTCACGCGGTTCGACCCTTCTCTACGCGGCGAGTTCACCTACTGCTGGGAAGGATCCCCCACCCCATTTGAGAGAGGCGCCGGCGGTTGAGCGGGACGTATCGGCGCCAGAGGGAAAGAAATTGAGCAACCGTCCCCGATCGCCGCCGGTCATAGCACCAGCAGCTCGACGGTCATCTCCACCAGCTTTGTGCGAGCGCTTGCCCCGGGCGCTGTCCGACGCGAGGATCGCGTAGATGGGGGCCCGGCCCCGGGAGTCCCACGGGCGAACGTGGGCCCTGTGGTAGGCATGGGGGTGCGCGTTGTTGTCACTGGTGCTGCGGGTTTTATTGGGGCCAAGGTCGCTGCTGAACTACTTGGCCGTGGGCATGAGGTCGTGGCGATCGACAACTTCGACCCGACCTACTCCGCCGAGGTAAAACACCAGCGTGCTCGCCGCCTCGAGGACCACGAAGGTTTCCACCTGGTCACCGGCGACATCAGGGACGAGGCCAGCCTGCTCCCCTTGTTCAGTACCGCGCCCGACGCTGTCGTCCACCTCGCCGCTCAGGGTGGCCTACGAAAGTCCATGGAAGAGCCCGCCGCCTTCATCTCCGCCAATGTCTCGGGCTTTGGCAACGTGGTCAAGGCGACCGTCGACGCTGGCGTAGGCACCATGGTCTACGCCTCTTCCGGCGCGGTCTACGGAGGCACGCCTGGCTTACCGTTCCGCGAAGACGACCCTGCGGCCTGGCCACTGTCGCTGTACGGGGCAACCAAGCGCTGCGACGAGCTACTGGCTTTCACATATGCCCACGGTGCGGGCTTGCGCTGCACGGGCCTGCGGTTCTCCACCGTGTACGGCACCGACGGCCGGCCCGACATGGCCATGTACGACTTCGCCAAGCGGATCTCCGAGGGAGTGCCCATCCGGGTACACGGTCATGGCCGGATGGTGAGGGACTTCGTCTGGGGCGACGACGTCGCCCACGCCGTCGTGTTGGCCGTCGAAGACGCCTTCCCGTTCGGGACGACACCAGTAGGCGGAGGGCCGTCCGAGCAGTTGTCAGCCACTCCATGGCGGGTGCTCAACGTCGCCACGGGCCGGCAAGTGCAGCTGATGGAGATGATCAAGCTGGTCGAGGCAGCCGTCGGGCGCCCGGCCGAGCTGCTCATGGTCGACGCGTTGGCGGCAGAGGTCTACGAGAACCGCATGGACGTCGGGGCTCTCGACGAGGCGCTCGGCTTCGTCCCCTCCGTCATGGTGGAAGAAGGTATTCCCCAAGCGGTCGACTGGTACCTCTCGTACCTAAAGGCAGCCAAGGGCTGAGAGCGCCGGCGTCGACGCCAGGCCCGATCGGCCGGGCGGGGGCCGGCGCTAGAACTTGCTGGGTACTCACGGGTTTGGATCTAATGACGGAAATTGCCAAAACATGAATTCAACGCGGGCGCAATACCTGGGCGCCATCGACGTTTTGGATGTTCAGCCTAAACCAGCCGGAATCGATGCCGCCCAGGTACATTCATACGGTGCCTGGTGAACCTTTGAATTCCAAGCGAGGAGTTACTCGGGGGCAGAGGTTTTAGATTAATTGACCCCTGACGACCGATCTGATCGGGGCTCCCCTACAAGCAGTGGAGCACCGGCTCGGGCGCGCCGTCTTCGACCCTCTCGGTCGCGAGTACCGACACACGCCCGTCGACGACCAGGGCCTCTCGGGCTGTGGGATCGCCGCAGTTTGCCGCTCCCACGCGGGATAGTCGCATAGAAACCGTAGTAATTACGGCCCACGATGTGTGACGGTCGCTCCTGCTTGGCAGCTTGACTTTAGCGGGGTGCCTCGATAGAGTGATCTCGTTCACCCAGTGGAATCGTTGCCGGTAGGGATTTCTGGTCGTAGCTGCTAAAGAGGCGAGCAGGTCATAGCGAGTCTCACGAGACTATTTGTGGGACTTAAACAAATGAGGGGGTAAGAATGATGGTTGAGGACGCATCCAGGACCGACGCCCAGGTCGGCCGGCGGCGCGAAGCAGAGCACTCCCGCCGCGATTTTCTCAAGTATGGTGTCGCCGGGGCCGGAGCTCTGGCGTTGCTGCCTGCCCGGGATCTCCTTCGCTCAGGTGTTCCGTCCGCTAGCTTGTCTGCGTCACCATCTGGAACGCTCCAGTTCGTAGACGCAGGCTCGTACACTCAGACTCCGGCACAGAAGGCCGCGTACACCGCATTTGGTAAGCGGTACAAGAAGGTTAAGCTGACCGTAGACGAGCTCTCGTCTACGCTGACCACTTGGGACGCTCAATGTAGGACCCGGATCAGCTCCGGGGTCGAGACTGACCTTCTCATGCTCAACGGTCAGTTCGTGGCAGCGTTCGCTCGCGACAATTTGGTCTACCCGCTCTCCGCTTTCCCGGCCTTGTCGAGTGCATTGCACGAGGCGAGCACGCCGGTTGTGAACGTGGCAGCGTACGAGGGTGTGCAATACGCGCTCCCACTTGCCGCGACTGGGGGTTACGCGACAACGGTTCTTTGGTACAACGCCGGCCTAACTAAGCGCGCGGGTATAAGCGGCGCGCCGGCATCACTCAAGGAACTGAAGGGAATGGTTGGTCGGCTCGATAAGGCGGGTGCCTCGCCGATGGTGCACCCCGCCGGGACCGAAGACTACAACCAACTCCTGGTGATGTGGATCCTGCCCCAGGTGGTTGGTGGCGAAAACGCCATTACCTACGTTCTCGACACCATGCGGGGTCTCCACAAGTACACCGACGCGCCATGGGTGGAGATGTGGTCAATCATGAACGATCTCGTGACCAGCAAGGTGATGCTGCCGGGGTCCGGGTCAATCACGGTCGACGCGTTGCCCGAGATAATGTTTACTGGCCGGGCGGCCACTACCTACAGCGGATCCTGGGAGTTAGCCGCCCTGACAGCGACGTCGAGCAGCGGTGCCATCAAGGGCTACGACCTCCAGCTAGGTGCCCTACCCGTGCTGGTGCCGGGTGCCAGTCCGCGAACGATCATCGCGTACGCTGGCTATGCCATCCCGCAGTCCTCGAAAAACCCTGATGCCGCAGTGGCGCTTATCAATTACATGGCCCAAGCGTCGGTTGACAAGCAGATCACGGCCGCGACCCAAGCACTCTCGCCGGTCCGCTCCTCGAGTAGCGCGATCACCAACCCCCTCACTAGGGCCGCCGAAGGTTACTATGCCGACGCGATCACGCCTATGGACTGGCTTTGGGAGCCGGAAGTCTCTACTGCAATCGGCACCCAGGCGCAGGCGATCTTCCTCGGCAATGCGACGCCTAAGGAAGCCGCGAACACGGTGCAGTCCGCCTTCCAGACGCTTGTGAAGACAGGCAAGTCCTTCTTCAAACAGTAGGCGATCACCCACGCAGACCGCTAGGCGAAGACCTTTGCAGTCGGGACCGCCGGCTGCAGAGGACGCGTTCACCTCACCATCTGACCGCGTCGAGATCGGCTGGACACCATCAAGATGAGGCCGGATAGATGTCGTTTAGGCTCCGCCCCGAGGCGCTCTATCTCGCCCGCCGCACGTCCCCACCCCAAGCAGTGGCGGCATTAGCTTGACATCGTCAAGTTGGGCGCAAAGGAGCTGAGGGTTTGCGGGACGCTCAGGGAAGGGAGCTGAAACCTAACGGTCCGGCGCCGGCGCGGTCCCGCGCCGGCGCGAGTTCGAAGCGCCGCCTGAAAGCATTGTGGAACCTCCCGTACATCTTGCCCGCGCTCACGATTCTCGGGTTTCTCTACGTCTACCCATTGGGGTACGGGTTGTACCTCAGCATGCATGAGGCAACTCGAAGCGGGTCGACGAAGTTTGTCGGCTGGTCCAACTATTCACAGGCGTTGCTCCGGGACCCGATATTCCACCGGGCCTTAATCAATACGTTCATCTTCACGGCCGCGGCAATTGTCCTGCAGACGGGTCTCGGGTTTCTCTTGGCAGTCCTGTTGGCGAGCGTCCGCCGCGGCAGCGTCTACCGGCTGATAGTGTTTGCGCCGTTCGTGCTTTCCGCAGTTACTGCGGGTGCGGTCTGGGAGTACCTGTTCACCCCCTATCTAGGCCCGCTGTCTACCATCGCAACCCGGCTCGGACTTGAAGGCCCCGGCTACTCAATACTCGGGGACTCGCGTCTCGTCCTCGTCGGTATCATGGCAGCATTCCTTTGGCGGTACCTCGGGTTCAACGTCGTGGTCTATCTCGCTGGCCTCAAATCACTTTCACATGAGCTATACGAAGCTGCAGACTTAGACGGGGCAACTTGGTTCAAGAGGATTAAGCACATCACCTGGCCGCTGTTGATGCCCCAGACGTTCGTCCTCGTCGTGCTCACCACCATCGGGACCCTGCAGATCTTCGACCTCGTGTGGATAATGACCCAGGGCGGACCAGGCAACGCCTCGCAAACCGTGGGCACCTACCTGTACACAACGGCGTTCCAGTACAACGACTTCGGCTACGCGGAAGCCATGGCGTACATCCTGTTTGCCATTATTGCCGTACTGGCTGCGTTCGAGATGGGCTTCTTGCGCCGTCGCGTCGAGAGGATCACGTCGTGACCGCTCTAGGTACCGGGGGGCGTACACGGGACGCAGATGGGGTCGCAAGGCTCCCGACAGATCCCCGCAAAGGTACTCGATCGCATGAGACCCAGATGCGGCGTGCCCTAAGGAAGGCGAAGGCTGTCCCAACCGGGAACGCATGGGTTCATTGCGTGTTACTCGTCGTCTCCATTCTTTGGGTGTTCCCCCTGCTCTACACCTTCATCAGTGGGTTCAAGACGACCGGACAGCAATACAGCTCGCCCCTCTCGATACCTCGACCCTTCGAGTGGCAGAACTTCCCTGGCGCGTGGAGCCAGGGGTCCCTCGGTAGCGCGTTCACCAACTCGATTATTGTCACTGTCCAGACCGTCGTGATCGTCCTCGTCGTCTCGCTCCTCGCTGCTTACGCGCTGGCGTGTTTCGACATGCGCTTCCGCGGCGTGCTGTACGTACTGTTCCTGCTACCGGCGTTCGTCCCGGCTGAGGCGACCCTGGTCCCGCTCTTCTTGATGTTCTCCAAACTCCACCTCACCGATTCATTGGAAGGCCTCGTACTGGCGAACTGCGGTACGACCATTGCCTTGGCGGTACTACTATTTACGCAGTTCCTCCAAGGGGTGCCCCGCGAGGTGACAGAGGCCGCCAAGTTAGATGGCGCTACGCGTCTGCGCACCCTGTTGTCCGTGCTGGTGCCGCTGTCGTGGCCGGCGGTTGTGAGTGTGACGATCTTCATCTCCGTCTTCGCCTGGAACGACTTCTTCGCGGCGCTGGTGCTGATACAGAGCACCTCGCATTTCACGATCCAGCTCGCGATCAACAATTTCTCGACTGCGTATGCCACCAACCTCGGGTACCGGTCCGCAGCTTTGGGGATGGCCGCCGTACCACCACTGATCTTCTTCGCCGTCTTCCAGAAAAGCTTCAGTGCGTCAGTCGGCTTGAGGCCTGGCCGGTCGCGGTGACAGATGACAGGGCTTACTCCTAGCAGGACGTCAAGGAGACCGAGTGCCAGCTCTCAGGGCCGAGACGGAAAGGCGACGACGTGGTTGACAACGCGAGGGCCGATGGCGACCGATCGTGGCTGCAGAACGCCCGCCTAACGCTCGAGTGGCTGCATCCCAAGCGAGGGCTGGACGTGCCGACCTGGCCCAGAGGTCGTCGAGCGCGCCCAAGCGGTGAACATCGATAGTCTGGCGTTCGATTTCGCTCACGGCGGTTACGCAGTCTTCAACGACGCCGTGGCCGCCAAGGACCGGCACATCGGCAGCGCTGACGTCATCGCCCTCTTGGACGAGGAGCTCCACGGGCGCGGCATGCGCTTGATCCTGATGAACATGGGCGCACACTGCAACAGCTACGCGAGCGACGAATACCACTCCTGGCGTGTCCGCGATCCAGCTGGAGAGCCCACCGTCGGGCTGCGGTCGTACGCGATGTGCCTCAACAGCCCGTATTCGGGCTTTCTCCTCCAAGAGATTCGCGGCCTACTAAAACGATACTGCGTGGATGGCCTGTATATCGAAGGTCTTTATGGGCTCGACTGCCACTGCAACTATTGCCGCGCCGAGTTCTTTGCCCTCTTTGGACGCGAACTCCCCACCGGGGCCTCAGTTCAGGCTGAGGACGACGAGTACATCGAGTTCCGCTCCGGCGTGGCGACCGACTTCGTACGTCGCGTGCGCGGTCTGATCGACCAGGAGTCGCCGCGCACCGTCTTCATACCGTGCCCCAGCTTCTGGGAGGGAAGCTTCGTCGACCTGCGGGCATGGGGTAAGTACGCCGACGCCGTGGCTCTGGAGCGGCAATGGGGGTTCGACCGTCATGAGAGGCCCCTGGTTGAGATCGGTATGTCGATGCAGATCGTACGGGCAGAGGCTAAGCGCCCGGCGATCGGCACATTGTGGTCGGCTTGGAACGTGGATCGCAATTATGCCCCGTGCGAGCCGTCGCAATATCGGCTCAACTTCAGCGAAATCCTGCTGCACGGCGGCACGCCCCAGCTGCACGCGGAGACACTGTTCGAGGTCGAGCCAACGGTGATGCCGGTCGTGAAGGAGATGTTCGACCTTGAGGAGCGGCTCCGGTCTCACCTTGTCGGCTCCGAGCCGGTGGCGGATGTCGGTCTCGTGGTTGATTTCCGCGGCTCCCAGATCAGCCCACACTTCAAAGGGTACTACCTAGCTCTGACCGAGGCCCACGTCCCCTTCGTCGTTGTCTCTACGGCCGACCTGGATTCGGGGGATCTTCGCCGGTACCGTGCCCTCGTGCTACCCAATGTCGAACGGCTAAGCGACGACGCCATGGAAAACCTGGCCTGCTATGTCCGCGACGGCGGGGGTCTCGTGTTCAGTTTCCGGACTGGATGGCGGCACCCGGACGGGAAGCGGCGGCACCGGTTCCCGTTGTACGACCTGGCTGGTCTGAGCGGCCCATTCGGTGTGTTCTCCTTCGCGTCGTCCGCGTCGCCACACAGGTTGGAGATGCGGTACGGCCTCCCCGAGCACGAGTTCGGCGTCCTGCCTCAGGGCTACTTCCGACACCGTGACCCGAGCGTGCTCGACGCGACGGCAGGCACGAGCCTGCAGTCGGTGCAAGGGTCGGTGGTGGAGGTGGAGCCGACTACGGGTGTTGTCTGGGCGGATCTGGTTGACTTCGACTATTCCCGGATGCATCGGCACCACCCGATGCTCGGGTGGTATCCTGGAGACCCGATCGCACCGCTGGTTCTCGCGTCTGAGAGCCCGGGGCGCTGTGTGTACTTCGCCGGCGAGCTTGATCGAGATGCCGCGGAGATCGGGCAGGCAGGAACCATGCGCTCCTTGGCCGGGGCGGCGCGGTGGGCAGCTGGGAATGTACTCACCGTCGAGGTAGCGTGCGGCGCGACCGTCGAGGCAGCGGCGCGTCGGACGTTCGACGGTGGGTCGTGGGTAGTGCTGTTCGTCAACCACGGAACGAACCAGTTGGCTCCACGCTACGTCGTACGAGAGGTCGAGCCGGCGTTCAACGTGCGGGCCCGACTGCCGAGGGTGCATGGTATTCGGCGCGCTTGGTCGCTCCAGGGTGGCGAGGTCACGAAGAACGAAGACGAGTCCGGCAGCGAGGTCGTGTTGGCCCGGCTCGCAGAGTTCGACGCCATCGTGATCGAGCTGGCGAGCTAGGAAGATGTCCGCTGACGACGAGCGCCGGGTGGGGCGATCAGCTCGAAGTAGAGTATTGGGCTTGGCCGCGTGTTACTGGGTTGACCGGGTCGCGCCGCGTGGCGGGCTTCTTCGCTTTGCTGGAAGGCTTGGCCGGGTAGAGGATCTCACTGTCGAGTTGTTCGACGGTCGGTTCGCGGACGCGCACCTGCGAATGCATGGGATCCTGCCGCATTCTCCGCCCCCCGGCGGCGGCTTTGGCCTGATATGGTGCCCGATCGTTCCCGAGCTCGAGGAGGAACTTCCCAATGGACCTGGAATCGGCTCTCGCCAGCCTGGGTGTTACACCCACGGTTCTGAGCGTAGAGCAAAGCGCTGAACTCGACCAGAACGGCTACCTGCCCTTGCCGGGCGCTCTCGACGAGTCGGCGCTGGCGGAGGTAGCTAATCGCGTCAACGAACTGGTCGCTTTCGAAGGTCCGCGGGCCGGTACCGAATTCCGGCGAGAGGAGGGAACGGACCGTTTGGCGAACCTCGTCGACAAGGGTGAGGCCTTCGACCGGTGCTGGAATTACCCGTCGCAGCTGGCGGCAGTCTCGCACGTATTCGCGGGGAACGACTTCAAGCTCCATTCATTGAACACTCGTTCGGCGCTGCCCGGCTCCGGACGGCAGGCCTTGCACACGGACTGGGCTGAGGCTGTACCATCCGACCGATATCAGGTGTGCAACTCGGTCTGGATGCTTGACGACTTCACCGAGGAAAACGGTCCCACTCGTGTAGTGCCAGGCTCCCATCGATGGGGGAAGGTCCCGAAGGATGCGTTGGAGGACCCGACGGCTGATCATCCCAACCAACTGCTGATGCTCGGCTCGGCTGGCACATGCGTCGTCTTCAACTCCCATCTGTGGCACAGCGGAACGACTAATAACAGCAATAGGCCTCGGCGGGCCTTACACGCCGCGTTTGTGCGGCGCGGCCAGGCACAACAGACAGTGCAGCGAGATTTCCTGCGGCCGGAGACTCTGGTGCGCCTCACGCCAGCGCAGCGTTATCTTCTGGACGCGTAGTCGTCTTTTAAGTCGAGGGTGATCGCCCAGCAGCTGGAAGTGCCCGAGGTCGGCCAAAATCGCCTTGCTCGGCTGCGTTTTCGTTCGCCAGCCCGAGTATTCCACGGGGCACTACGCCAATGATTACCCCGAAGACAGAAGATAATAAAAAAGATCTGAGCCTCTGTCGGAGACAACCAGGCGGCAACGGGTGGCTCGACCGTTAGCGTGGGCGCAGTGATGTGCCTTTGGCTCCCCGGAAAATGCACGGTCGCTACATGATTTTCCCGTCAAGGGAACGACCCCGGAGGATTAACTCACCGTCGCTGGACGAGCGGAAGCCAACAACCGCGGTTCTTAGGAAGCAATTAGGGTCTGTTCCCCTGGGCGGCAATAGCCGATCTACCTGGGATAACGCGGCTGGCGCCGGATCGTTGTGAAGCCCTGACGGCGAGCGGGCGCCACAGAGTGGACCCGTTCCGGCCCGTAGACCGTAGAAACCCGGTGAGTCACGAAATCCGAGGAGGATCATGAACGCACTAAGTTCTCAGGAACCGCACGTCGCACGTCCACGCCGGCGCTTTGCCGGGGTGATCAGCAGCGCGCTCGCGCTGGCCACCTGTGCCGGGTCAATACATTGACCACGACGCCAGCGACGGCGCAATCTGCCCCGAAGACCACGGTTACGATCGAGAAAAAGACACCTTGGGGACCGATCCTCGGTCTCTCGACCGGGCGGACAGCGGACCGTCTACCGCTTTGCGAAAGACTTGCAAAACAAGAGCAAGTGCTCCGGTGGTTGTGCAGTCGTATGGCCGCCGGTACTGCTGGTCAAGGATCAGACAGCGCCTATCGGAAAAGGCGTCAGTCACCTCGGCGTCATAACACGCTCGAACGGGGCCCCACCAGGTCACTTATGAAGGAATACCTCACTACCTCTTCATCCGCGACAACAAGGGGTCGATCGACGGCAATATCAAAGACGGCTTTGGAAAGTGGTGGGTGATCAACCCGGCGCACCCGAAGGCGACCTCGGTTAAGGTGGGCCCGAGCGGTCCGACCACCACGGCCCCGAGCGGCGGCGGTGTCTCCTACTAAATCGTGATGGCTATTGAGACCAAGCGGCAGGTTTCCTTCACGGTCCTGTGCCGGCGCCAGGTCGTCACCCATCCCGGCGCCCATGTAACTACGCTCGTCCGCACCGACACCATGAACTGGTGCGCCCAGGTTGCGGACCATCGGTTCACAGCCCCGACCGAGGATGCTCAGTGATCGCTCCCGGCGAGGTCGTCCGCCGGGGTCTCGACCTGCGCAGCGCGCCTGCGCTCAAAGACCGCGCACTGGCGGCCGGCCGGGTCGCTCTCGCTTGGATCTTCATCTACCACGGTGCCGGCACGCTGTTCGGAGCATTCCATGAGCCCGGGCTACACGGGACCACGGTCTCGTTCGCGGCGAACGGCCTTCGCCCCGGGATGCTGTTCGCAGTGCTCAATGGTATAACCGAATTCTTCGGTGGCATCGCTGTGGGCGTCGGGCTCTTGAGCCGGCTAGCCGCAGTTGGCTTGTTCGTCGACATGATCGTGGCCATGGCCACGACGACGTTCAAGAACGGCCTAGTCTCCAACGCCGCCGGGTCGGGTTATGAGCTGAAGCTCGTCCTCGCTGCTCTCGCCCTGATCATTGTGCTCCTCGGCGCCGGCCGGGCGAGCGCCGACGCCTGGCTGGGGACGCTCGTCATAAGACGAGCTTCGGACCGCTTGTCTCGGTCCGGCTAGGAGCTTTCGCCCCGCGTCTCCGAGCAGTGTTCGACGGAACCGTTCGAAGCCTCAGGCCCAAAGCAGAGAGCGGCGTTTTCGTATGCCGACGCTAACTTCGACGGCTAGTTGGCACCACGAATGGCACGGGCCACTTATCCTTGGCTGGATCTTGGGAAAATGACGCATAGCACACGCCTGCAGGCGGGCTCCCGGGTCTGGGGCCCGCCGGCTGGCCTGAACCAAGGAAGGCCGTCGATACCTAGCTTTGGGAGGCGAGAGTGTTCTTGGCGGACGCCAGCGCCGCTGACAAAGCGCTGGGGGCGGGCTTTTGTCCCTCGAGCACCTGGATCAGCGCAGTCTGGAGGTCGGTGTCATAGGTCGGGAACTTCAGGCCGAGGGCGGTCGTCCTGCCCACCGCGTACTTGAGCTCTTGGACGAACGGCGTGACACGGGGGTTTGCCTTTTCAAAAGCCGGCCACAGCGACAGGCGCGCCGGGGTGTAGTTGAGCCTCAGGTCGAACTCGTACTCGATGGACGGCTGCTGGGCCCATTCGAGGAAGCTCCACGCGGCTGCCTCCCCGGCGGAGTTGGTCTTCGGCACCGTCCAAACTTCGCCCCCCATCGGCGACGCCGGGTGGTCGCCCGGGCTCCTCAAGGGGATCGGGAACGTACCCCAGTCGTTGAAGTGGTCAGCGGCCAGGGTCGGGAAGTCCCACTGCCCGGTCTCGACCATCGCCAGCTGCCCATCGACGAGTTGAGGGATATTGGTCGACTGGCACTGGGTAATGACTTCCTTGTTGGCGTAGCCGTCCTTCAGCAGCGTGCCCCAGAAGTTGACCGCCGCCACCATGCCCGGCGACGTCATGTCGTTGACATCGAGCCCTTGCTGATAGATATAGGGCAGGAACTGCCAGCCTGCTCCGCAGTTACCTCCATATCCAACGGCACCGTAGGTCAGGCCCTTCACCTTGGTGACGATCGTCTTGCTGTCACTCAGCATCTGCGCCCATGTGGTGGGCACGCTGGTGATGCCGGCTTCGGCGAAGATCTTCTTGTTGTAGATGAAGCCTAGATCGTTGAGCCCATCTTGCATGCCGTAGACACCGCCGTTAAAGGTCAGCTGGGGCCACGAGGCAGTCAGATAATCGCCCATCTGCCCCCACTTGCTGAGATCGGGCTTGATGTTGAGCCACTGCCCTGTCGCCACCAGGCTCGGCATGTAAGTATTGTCGGCCAAGGCGAGGTCCGGTAGCGAGTGGGTCGTCGCCAATGCGAGCTCCTTCGACTCGAGTTCCTGGCCCGACACGGTCTGCCGGTCGATGGTGACGTTGGGATGGGTCTTGTCATATTCGTTGAATAACCACTGAAACGCCGCCCACTGCGGCAGGCCAGGTGTGTAGTAGTCGATCTCCGTGAGCGTGGTATGAGCGGTGTCCGGGGACCTCGTTGCCCCGTATGCGGCCACGCTGGTCCCAAAGACCCCGACAGCCAACATGCTCGCAGATAGACCGCCGGCGACGACCGCTCGACCGCGTCGCCGGTTGCACACCGATCGCGAACGCCAACGTCTCATCCTAGGGTGCCCCTCTCTTGTTGGTAGATGGGTTTGTCCTAATGTCCTAAATAGGCATACTGCTCTTGGCTGGTACGTCGGGAACCGAGAGATTGGGGCGGCCAGCCGATATGCTCCGCCGCTCCGCCTCCATTCACCCGGGTTCCCCCATGCTCGAACGGCGGTTATCGAATGGTTCCACATTATCGCCAACCTATGAAAAAAGGGCAAGCGGTTATCGTTTCGTAAACCTTAAGCTGCACCCGGGGCGGGTCACGACCATCTCGGACGGTGCCCGACAGATGTTGGTGCCCCTCTCCACACGCTTAATGGCGTAGAGTTTGCGCCCGCCTCAAGTGTCTTCATCAGCGATACAGATGGTTGTCGCCGCCCAGCTGTCGTACGGGTTACGCCGCCAGTGAGGCTCGGGAACAAGAAGCCCTTGCTACCCCCTCTATTGACATCGGTAACCGTTTACCCTAGCCTGCGTCCTTAATGGTGTCAAGGCGGTTTAGTGAAAGACTGAAAAGAACTACCCGTCCCCGGTGCGACGGTGCGTCTACCCGGCACCGGCTTGGCCGGTATGGGGCCTGGGAACTGCGAGGGCTTCAAGGCCCGCTCGCCACAAACCCGTGAGGTGAGTGCAAGGAGACGAGGTGCTCCCATGAAAGCTTGCGCTCAGGAGTATGGACGGTGGCCGGGCCGCCGACGGGTCTCGCTCTCGGAAGGGCACCCATGTGAGTGAGCTTCTGCGGATCGGGGTTATTGGCTGCGGCGATTTCGCGACGCGAGCGCTGTGGCCATCGTTGCGCCACGCACCCGTCGACATAGTTTACGCTTGCGCGCGCCGACCAGAACGGGCACAACACAACAAGCGAGTCTTTGGGGCACAAAGGGCGACCACAAACGTTGATGAAGTCCTCGCTGACGACACGGTCACCGCACTCTTGGTCATCGGTCCCCCCCAGATGCAGTTCGAACTGGGCATGGCAGCGCTCCGAGCTGGGAAACATATCTTCATCGAGAAGCCACCGGCTCCCACCTTGGCGCAGACCATCGAGTTGGCTGAGGCAGCGCGGGTGGCGGGCGTTCAATGCCAGATAGGTTTCCAAAAGCGCTACGCGCCGGGCTACTCGTGCCCGTACCACGGCGGCCGACCCGGAGTTCGGCTCCGCTCAGCTGGTCAAGATCAACTATTCGCACTGGCGAATGGCCGACTGGCGCACGCACCTTACGATTATGAGCGTGCACCCAATCGATCTGGCCCGGTTTTTCTTGGGTGACCCTGACCAAGCATACGTTCTTAAACGGACGGAACCGAACGGGTGCGGCACCTGCGTGCTGACGCTGCTTTACTCCTCAGGCGCGTCCGCCGTCCTCAATATGTCGGCGAACGATCCACATGTCCAAGAATGGGTCGAGATCTCAAGTTCAAACCAGTTGATTGCAGTACGCAACCTCGTGGACTATCAGCATTGGCCCGCAGGTCAGGATCCCGCTGCCACGAAGAACTGCCTGCAGGGCTCCTTCAATGCGTGGAGGCCCGAATTCGCGATCCCGTACCAGCAGGCAGATTCGCTGTGCGCCAAGGCTACGCGGGAGAAGTGGCGTCGTTCGTTGACGCGATCCTCGCCCACCGCCCTGTCACACCTTCGATCGACGACGGCCTAGCGGCCATGCGGATCGCTGAAGCGATCGTGGCGGCTAGCGATGGGATGAGCGAACTGACCCTAGGAGCCCCATGATGCGTACGCTCTCATTTACACCTCCAAATGCTGCTTACCTGGTCGAGGCGCCGACCCCGGTGTGCGGGCCGGCCGCGGCGCTGGTAAGGGTCGAGGTTAGTGCCATCTGCGGCAGCGAGCTCCACGCTCGGGCCGGGACCAACCCCGGTCACGAGGCCGCTGGCATCATCGAATCTGTGCCTGAAGGTAGCGACCTAAGAGTTGGGCAGCGTGTCGGCATCTCTGCTGTAACAGGCTGTGGGGAGTGCCCGGCGTGTCAGACGCGGGATAGCTCTGTACTGCCCCAACGGATCGCATGTCCAGACCGGCATGCACGCTGAGTACGTAGCTGCACCGGTAGATGCTCTTCGCCGTGTACCGGACGGCACCCCGGCGAGCGACGCCGTCCTGATCACCGGCGATGCGCTCGGCGTCCCCACCCGGGCCCTTAACCGCGTACCCACCGGGCCGGAGATCGCGTTGTTATCGTCGGCCTCGGGCCGGTAGGACTTGGCCATACGCTCGTTCGCACCGGCGCTGGTGCACACGTCATCGCAATTGAGCCCTCTGCGTTCCGGCGCCAACTCGCTAAAGAACTCGGTGCTGCGAAGGCTCTCACGCCCGGGGAGGACATTGGCGAACCGCCGCCCCTTGTCATCGAGTGCACCGGTCTGCCCTCGAGCATCGAGTTCGCCCTGAGCGCAGTGGCATGCGGGGGAACCGTCCTACAGTCCGGGGAATGCCGCGAGCTGACGATGAGCCCTTCCGATACTTTGATTCGCCGCGAGGTCACCTACACCGGCACCTGGTACTACGCGGAGGAGGACTACCCGGCCATGATCCGGGCCTACTCCGAAGGGCTGCCCGTCCGCCGGCTGGTCACCCACGAGTTCCCGGCGGACCAGGTGGCCGATGCATATCTAACGTTCACCTCCAAGCAGTCAGGTAAAGTTCTCATAACGTGGACCTGACAAGCTGGACGTATTTCGTTAACGCGTCTCCAATGCACTGAGCAGACCAAGACAAGTGTGCTAGGAGGCTCCGGGTTTCCCCAGGCTTAGGCTCGGTGCCGTCTACATGGCGAGCAAGAGGGCCAGTTTTCGCCTGTTCCAACGATGAAGGGCCGTCGCGATCGGATCCCGCCAGGCGGGCCGGGATGGCCGGGGTTCGAGGCCCCTCTCCACGTCCTTGCTCTCGTTCAACAAAGCAACAGCGGAAAGACCGCCGAGCCGTCGGCCTCGAAATGCGCCCCTAGCTGTCCGTACTGTCGGCCGGCCACCTGGATTTGTCCCATCGAACGACCTCGGCCTCATGGGTTGTCCCGGTCATCTCGCCACTCGCGCTCCACACGTCCTCAAGCTCTTGAGTCAAGCGTGACAACTGGTCTGCACGGCTCCGTAGCCAACCAAGCCTCGAGGGGCTGACATCTCGTATTCGCTCCCGGGCTGCCTGGGTGGGAGCAAACAAGCACGCACCTGGATCCGTCGGCATAGCCACATTGCGTATGGTCGTACAGATTGCTATTCGCAAGCCGTCAGCGCGCGAACTCACCAAAGCCGTCTTCGACCCAAAGGCCACCTCTTTCGAGCCCTTGAACACTCTCAGGCTCACGGTTAGCACACCCTCACTTGAGGGGCGGAGTCGCAACACAGGACCATTACCACTTCCCACCACGTCCCCGCCCGCCACTGACCACTCAAACCTCAGTCCGCCTTCTCCGAAGCACTCCCACAACCCTCCGAGGTCCGCATACACCGCGCAGGTTTGCCCCTCAACCGCCAACGGCAGTCCCGCGTCCTCATCATTTGGGACAGGCCCAACCAAGGCGACAGACTTCAAGCTCAGTCTGTCAATTACATTACGCGTGATCTGACCTACGGCCGCATCGCTGTCAACGTAAATGGGCCAGTCAGTGGTCGCCGCTTGGAACGTAATACCCCCGCTGGAATGAGTCATAACTCCCATGGTTGCGCATGGGTTCGGACCCATCGTAACCCACTTTTCACTCAGGACCGCGACGCCTAGGATTGTGAAGTTACCGGGCTGCCCACTGGCATCGACTGCCACTTTCCTCCCATTCTCGACCCGGTACAGCGTCCCGTCAACTTCGTAGCCCAGCACTGGCCTCCCGGTGCTCGTCCCGAATACCTCGCCGTCGGAGAGGCCTGTCCTCGCGAACGCCCAGTGGTCAGCGTGCTGGACGACGTAGCCATCAAGCGCCCGCACTCCGTCCCACCACCCGCCCCCGTTTACTATCGACACACCGGTCGCTATATCATTCGGGTCTACCACATGCCAAGCATCTGACTCGGCTGGAGCAAACTCGTGCTGTCCTGGGTAGCTCTTTGAGGTGTAAATAGCCGTACCGTTATCTGTGAACCAAATGCGGTAACTCGCTATATTGCCACTAAAGTAGGCTACATTGCCACCCCCACCAACGAAGTCCACGATTCGTTGTCTAATGCCTGCAGACCAGTACTCGTCATGTCCAGCCGAAATGAGCAAGCAATAGCCGCCGAGGATGTCCTCCTCCGCCTCCAGGTCGAAATCAGTGCAAAAATCGCAAGTAATCCCCTGGCGGTCGAGCCATGACACGAACGGAGCATCCCAGTGCGCAAACGATTGACGTCTGGATTGTGGATTGTAGGGATCAGGGCCCTCGCCACACATGACAATGTGCCCAACCCCGCAGCCAGTCCGTCGGAGTGTGACCTTAAAGCCTTCCCCCTCGGCTCCTCGCCACCAAGTGGCCCGACTGTAAAAACTTGCACCCCCCGCCTCATTATAGGCTTGGTAGGTTGCGGTCGACAATTTGTACAAGATCGCCGAGCGGGGGCTCTGTCGCGAAGGCCGAACGACGACCAACGCGTTCCCCTGGAGACGAGTTAGGACGTCGCCGTCGGGTTGGATCTCCCGCCCGTGGTCATTGATCTCGATGAGGGACGCGACATAAGGACCGCTACGAGCATCGGAAGGGACGCGGATCTTATATGCTGGCCATCTCCAATCGTCCGACGCCGGGCCCATCGGCATATTCCAGCCCCTAAGACGGTCAGTATCCATCGCTGCTATTCTCTGTAACGTCTCACCTTGGCGGAAAAACTGGACGCGAAAATAGGGAGCATCAGTTGATACACACAGCTCCAGATCCTCGCCAGCGTGAACACTTACATTGC
This sequence comes from uncultured Acidimicrobiaceae bacterium, assembly GCA_963823855.1. Taxonomy (GTDB): domain Bacteria; phylum Actinomycetota; class Acidimicrobiia; order Acidimicrobiales; family Palsa-688; genus Fen-671. The sequence goes on along the minus strand of CAWGNA010000021.1, from coordinate 53,250 downwards.
GGGCATACGCATAGATGGTCATTCAAGTGACTCCTTAGCTTCTCCAGAAAGCATCCCTCATGGGTGGCCGCACGCGAGGAGGACTCACTTCTCCCTCCGACCTATTACTCGTGCGGCGCCGCGGAGCTGCGCTATTGCGCCGCTTCGTCTTGCGCAAGCAGTCCGGCGCGCTTCAATATTTCCCAAAAGGCGCGATCGCAATGACGAATTATTGTCACCTCAAGACTACGCTCCACCAGTTCACCCTCGCCGGAATGGTAACCTGCGGAGTGGACAACGAGTTCCGGCAGCCCCACGGTGAGCGCCAGATGTACGCCATAGGCAGGATGACGAATAGCGGGAAGGCCCGTCGACCCAGGATTGGCAGTCCATCTGGCCTGATTCCTCGGGCTGAATTCAAAGGGCTTGCCGACGTCATGGCAGAGTGCACATGCGATCAACAGGTCCCTATCGATCTTGAAGCCATTCACCGAGACCTCCAGAGCGTCTGCTATCCCGAGCGCCATGCGGGCCACTCCTCGCAAATGATCACTTTGAGTACCACCGGAGATCGGAGCACTCGTTGGGAACCCGGACGCTCGAATCTCGTCGATGGTAGTGAATTCCGTCTCGGAAAGCGCAAGTGCCCAAACAGCGATGACCTTATCGCGGAGTGACGCATCGCGGATTTCCTGAATCTCAGGAAGGCTCCGCTCGACGTTAGCGCGGAGCTGCTCCATGTCGATAGATGGATTAGTGGAGAGTGGGGTCATGCCACCTTATACTACTGCAGTTGTAGGTCTCGCGGCTTTAGAAATCACCATTCCGCTTCGATCTTGTTCGAGGACGAAGCAGCCCGGGCTCCGTTAGCGCCACAGATATATCGCCATTGAATGGACGCCGACGGAAGCCCGGACTGATTGAGTGGGAAAGCATTCGCGCGATCACAGAGACATAAGTGACTCGTGCACACGCTCGGCTACCGTCATGGCGTAGACCGCATCCTCTCCACCTGCCCCAACTAGGGGCTCTCCGCGGACGGTAGCGGCGAACGCGTCCAGCTGATCGCTCAGCGCACGATAGAAGGTTTTCTCGCCGCCGTGCCCCCACATGAAGTCGCTTCGTTCATAAGACTTGTCACCAATCACCTCCGCCCAGCACGAATCGCCTGGAGAGAACCGTCGGCCGAGTGAAATGTGGCCGATCGTCCCGCCACTTAGCGAACAGAGTATCTCCGCCGTGTCGGGATCACCACGAGGTCTGTTTGGCTCCGTAGGTGAAGCCAGCGCCACAACCCGTCTGATCTCCTGCCCTGTGAGCCAACGCATTTGGTCGAAATCGTGAACGCCCATATCGATGGATATGCCTCCACTTTGCCTCCGAAATAAGTCATTAGGAGGTTGCTCATCCCATTGGGCGCAGGACACTCGGGCCAGGGCGCCGAACTCTCCGCTAGCTATACGATCGCGTAAGGAAATTAATTCGGGCACGAACCGTCGCCAGTAGCCTATCTGCAACGGCACCCCAGCCTGTGCCGCGGCACGCACAATCGCCTCGGTCTCTGGCACGCTCACGCCACAGGGCTTCTCGCACAGAATTGGCACGCCTGCCGTAATGAGCTGCTCCATTACCGTAGCGTGCATCACGGTGGGCGCGGCAACAATTGCGGCGTCGAACCCGTCGGTCTGCAAAAGCTCATCTAGGGAGTCAAACACCAGCATGTCTTGACCCTCGAGACCAAGCCTGATGGTGGGGTCCGGTTCGACAACGGCCGCGGCGAGGACTGAAGCGGCCTGTCGCACCACTTCCAAGTGGATGCGACCCATCCGCCCTAATCCGATGATCGCGATCCGGATCATCGCCGCTTGAGACACCTCGCATTCACTACCTTGCATGACCACACTCCCTTCTCTGCGATAACCTTGTTGGTTGTCCAGTGTGTCGCTAGAGCATCCGGCTCTGGCACGTCTCCAGACCGACAGCTACCTGCCAGGGCAGCTCATGCCTGGTGCTCACAGGGTCGTTTGGAGCTCAGACGCGATCTGAGCTGACGGGTAGCGAGGTCGTTGACGCGCCGCAAAGTGACATCTACATCCACTCCATACGCACTTCGCGCCACTTCGACGCCAACCTTTCCGCTCAGTACGTCGTCAAGCACTAAACGCGGGTCGCGTCGGGTCGGAAGCCCGTAGCCGCCACCACCGGGTACCCTGATAGAGAGGACGTCACCCTCAAACATCGTGCGAGTGAACTTCGTTGGCAACGTGGCCGCTTCCGATGACAATTGTACGGTCGACCCGGCTCCTGGGTGACCTCCGAATAGCCCGTATGGCGGAAAGCGGCGTCGGTCTGACCGGACCTGAACAGTCGCCTCTTTGGCCAACAAGCGGTACTCCCGCACGATCCCGAGCCCGCCACGAAAGCGGCCAGCTCCACCGGAGTCTGGCGCGAACTCGTAACGTTCGATTCTCAGGGGTTGTTCTGCTTCTATTACTTCGATAGATTGGTTAGCCAGGTTTTGAAGAGGGTCCGTACTCCCGTCAACGCCATCACAATCAGGTCGTGCGCCCCAGTTGGCGCAAGAGAACTCAACGAACACGAAAGGTTTCCATCCGTCTCGGTAGCCGCCAATAGAGACACACGTGTTACCTCCGTCGCACGCTGCAAACACCGACTGCGGCTGGACTTGGGCAAGAGCACCGAAGACCGCGTCGCCCACCCTAAATCCCGTCACGCCTCTTGCTGCACATGCAGCCGGCGACACTCCATTGACAACGGTGCCAGATGGCGCTATGACGCGAATAGGCCGAAAGAAGCCGTCGTTGGCGGGGATGTCGCCGCCCAGCACGTACTTAATGGCGCCATATGTCGCCGCTCTAGTGAACGAGAGGGTCGAATTGATCGCACCCTTCACTTGCTGCGACGTCCCGTCGAAATCGACCGTCAGGTTGCTACCACTAACGGTGATTGTTACGTTGATCGTGATCGGTGTTTCATCGATCCCGTCGTCATCGAGATAGTCGGTGTAGGAGTAACGCCCGTCCGGCCACTCCTGGATCGCCTGACGGGTTCTGTGCTCGGAGTAATCAAGGACGGCATCGAGATAACGTGAGAGGGTCTGCTCTCCGTATCTGTTGGCCAGCCCGCACATTCCTTGCTCGGCGCTAGTGCACGCGGAGAGCTGAGCACCAAGGTCCCCCAGGACGGCCTGCGGCAAGCGAGTATTCTTTTCGATTATGCGGATTAAGGTGTCGTTCATTTCTCCGCCGCGACGGAAGTAGACCGGTGGGATCCTGAGGCCCTCTTGATAAATCTCGGTCGAGTCGCTGGCGTTGCTGCCCGCGATGCGTCCACCTACATCAGTGTGATGACAGACGCAAGCGGCGTAGCCGAGCATTTGATTGCGGGAATAGAGGGGTTGGATCATAAAGATATCTGGTAGATGCATCCCGCCCTGATATGGGTCGTTCAACAGAAAGACATCACCCGGCTCAATTGAGTGGCCGAACTGTTTGACCACAGCGCGAACCGCGTCCGGTATCGCCCCTAGGTGCAACGGCAGGCTTAGGCCCTGCACAACCAACCGACCCGCCGGGTCGCAGATAGCGGTAGAGAAGTCCATATTGTGTTTTACGACCCCCGAGCGGGCGGCCTTGACGATGATAAGCACCATCTCGTCGGCGATCGAGGTTATTGCATGGCGCACGACCTCTCGAGTAACGGGATCGTTGGCGGCGCTATCGGGAGAGCCAAAGGTAGCCATCGTCGTCCAATCTGATTGTCCACTCGTCGGGTACGAGGACGGTCGCGTCATAAAGTTCCAATAACCGAGGGCCACGCTTGGGTTTCACAAAGTCCGTTGGATCAGCGTGGATCTCCATAACTTGCCACCCTTTGTCGGTGCCGCCGACATACACTCTTCGTTCACTTCCGGGCCCACCTGACCGCGGGCCGAATGACCGAATCGGCGTGCAAGCACGTCGGGCAGCAGGAACCGGTGGGAGGTGCCCGTCACGCCAAGGGTCACGACTTCGATATCCTCCGCTCCGGCGTCGTAACCATATGTCCTGCGGTGCTCAGCTCGGAACCTCTCCACGAGCGAGTTGAGCTCGTCTAACGTTTCAACCGGATCGACCCGATCGATATTCAGGGAATCCTCTTGACCCACATACTTCATACCAAGGGAGCGCGTGAGACCGTATTCTGTAGAGTCAAGACCCTCCTTGCCCATAGCCGCGCTCGCCTCTTTCTCTAACAAGCTCCAAGTTTGGGCCAGAGGGCTCAGGGAAGCTGTGCTCAGCTCCACGGAGTGCGACCGGCGGAAGTGTTTCAAAACGGGGGCGAGGCACAAACCGACCGCACTGAATACACCCGGGAAGGCCGGTATCACGATTGTCCCTATACCCATCGCTTCTGCGAGCTCGGCCGCATGTACCGGCCCATTGCCGCCGAACGCGAACAGCGAGCACAGTCGCGGGTCGCGCCCACGTTCGACAGTTATAGCCCGCAAGAGTTGCACCATCGTGCTGGCAGCAACGCGTCGAGCACCATGGGCTGCGTCCTCTACGGACATGCCAAGAGGCATGGCTACCCGGTCATACAGTGCTCGCGACGCCGCGTCGTGGTCCAGCCGTACTTGACCGCCCGCGAGGGTTGAGATGTTCCCCAGGACGACATTCGCGTCAGTGAGGGTCGGGGCGTCACCGCCCCGGCCGTACGAGACTGGTCCTGGGGTGGCCCCGGCACTTTCGGGCCTACGCGTAAGGCACCGCCCGAGTCCACCCACACGATGCTGCCTCCGCCGGCTCCGACTTCTGCTATGTCGATCACGGGCATGCGTAACAGATAACCGCCGCCACGCAACACTCTGGACGTCAAGCTAACATCGGAGCCCACTTCGTACTCGGCCGCAATCGTCGGTGACGCCTGCTCTACCAAGGATGCCTTTGCAGTAGTCCCGCCCATGTCGAACACGATCATGTCATCCAATCCGATGGACCGAGCCGCGTACGCCGCGCCGACGACCCCCGCTGCCGGACCGGATTCGATGATACTGACAGGTCTGCCAGCCGCCGACTCGACGCTCGTCAGGCCACCGTTCGACTGCATAACCGACACGGATGCATCCACGCCAGAGGCCGCAAGCCGCTCGGTGAGGGACGCCAGGTAGCGTCGCACAACCGGCTGAACGTACGCATTGATCACGGTCGTCGACGTGCGCTCGTACTCCATTCGTTGCGGAAGTACGTCGACCGAGAGCGAGACGTCCAGCTGGGCCTTCATGTCTCGAGCTACGGCCTCGGCGATCTCTCCGACTCGGCGCTCATGCGCAGGTGCACGATAGGAGTGGAGCAGGCATACCGCAAGCGACTGAACCCCGCCTCGAACAAGCTCACGAACCACCTGCTTCACGGCTTCCTCGTCCAAAGGGAGCACAACTCTGCCCGCTGCGTCGCAGCGCTCCGGCACGCCCTTGCGCCACTCTCGGGGTACCAGCGGAGCAGGCTTAACCCACGCCAAGTCATAGAGCCGGGGCATTCTGAGCCTTCGCAACTCAAGGATGTCTCGAAAGCCATCTGTGGTGATCAGGCCGGTTTGCGCCCCCCGGTGCTCGAGGATCGCGTTCGTGGCAATGGTGGTGCCGTGAGCAATCCCGCCGACCGAATGTGGGCTGATGCCGCCATCACGAAGAAGCCCCATGAAGCCTTCCACAATCGCACGAGAATAATCGTCAGTGGTAGACAGCACCTTTCGGACAAACACCTGACGAGGGCCAACCAGCACCAGGTCGGTAAAGGTACCTCCCACATCGGCGCCCAAATACCAATCCTCAGAATGACCTCTTGCTCTCTCCACCAGATCACCCTCTCCCACTGAGAAAGGCGCGCACCCGGCAAGGGAGAGAACAATGAAATCGTGGCGCCACGGCTACTGATCTCCCGTCAAAAGGGATGGCACGCCGGCGCCATGGGCCCACGGGCCCACGGGCCAACGGCTACTATTGCATAAACTTGGGCGCCCAGTCTCAAACGAGATCGGGTCATTCGGAGGCCGCCCAATCTACGATGCCCCTCAACCCCCACAACGGTACCTCGACCCGACGACCCTCTTCACGGGTCCTCCTTGAGTGGGTAAAAGCACGCTAAGCGGCGCCCCGGTTCGACATATTCCAATGGTGGCTCCTGCGCATCACATAGGGGCCCAGCATTAAAGCACCGCGGATGGAAGCGACACCCGGATGGTATGAAGACGGCGGACGGGGCATCGCCGACGGCCAGCGCAACAGGAAGCGAGCCAATCTTGCTTGCGTCAGGTGACGCCTGAAGGAGCGCATACGAGTACGGGTGCAGGCTGTGTTCGTAGTATTGAGCGGTCTTCGAATCCTCGACAATCTTGCCCAAGTACATTGTGACCACACGGCTACAAATCTGGCGCACCAACGCCAGGTCGTGGGCCACTAGCACCAAGGTCAAATCGTCTTCTCTTTTTAGTTCCTCGAGCAGTGCCACGATCTGAGCCTGGATCGACACGTCAAGCGAGCTGACCGGCTCGTCTGCGAGCAACACCCGTGGCTCGGCTGCCAAAGCTCGGGCGATAGATACACGCTGACGCTCGCCACCAGACATCTCACGCGGGTAACGTGTCGCCATGCGACCCGACAAGCCGACCCGCTCGAGCAACGCACGAACGCGCGAACCTTCCTCCGCATGACTGCAGACCCGATGAACGCGCAATGCCTCAGCTATCGTTTGCGCAACGCTGTAGCGTGGGTCGAGCGCCGAGGCCGGGTCCTGAAAGATAATTTGCACACGCTTCCTAAAAGCACGGAGCCGAGCCTTGTCCCGGTCTCGTAAGTCCCAGCCACCGAACGTAATGCTCCCGGAGCTTGGCCGGTCGAGGTTGGCTAGCAGACGAACAAGGGTGCTCTTTCCCGACCCAGACTCTCCCACGATCCCAACCGACTCACCTTCGGATATGTCTAAAGTGATGTCATCGAGAGCATGCACCGTCTGCTGTTGACCAAAAGCACCGCTTTTGAAATGGCGGGTCAGCGTTTGCGCTGCAAAGAGGGTCGGCTGCTCGCTCGGCCCCATCGCTCTTTCCGTCGAGGTCGCGACGCGCTTGGCGACCGCCGGCGAAGGCCCAACGGTAGCCAGCGGCGGAGTGATCGTCCTGTGCTCCTGGGTCGCCCAGCACGCGGCTAATCCGTGCGCGGGAGTCGGGAGGAGTTGAGGCTCTTCCCGAGAACAGCGGTCCATCCGCAACGGGCACCGCGGATGAAAGGCACATCCGGACGGACGGTCCCAAGGAGATGGTGGCAGTCCCGGTATTCCGCCAAGAGGTCTCTGGCCGTCGACGCGAGGGACAGCGTTCAACAGGGCCCGAGTGTATGGGTGTTGTGGGTTCGAGAACAGCTCGGGCGTTGCTCCGGACTCGACAATTCGCCCGGCATACATGACTAATACGCGGGTACAAATACCGGCGACAATGCCAAGATTATGCGTCAGCAACAGGACACTGAGGCGCCGTTCTCGACTGAGCGAGGTCAACAACTGAAGAATCTGGGATTGAACAGTCGCATCAAGGGCAGTTGTTGGTTCGTCCGCGATCACCAAGTCCGGCTCGTTGAGAAGGGACAAGGCGATCATCGCCCGCTGCCTCATACCTCCGGAAAGCTGGTGTGGGTAGCGGTTCGCCTGTCGCTCGGGATCGGCCAGACCGACTCTCGTCAAAGATTCGACGATGCGAGCATGGCGATCAGGGCGAGGCACGCCATGGTCCCTCGAGCGCGTCGTCCATTTGCTTTCCAATGCGCAGCGATGGATGGAAGCTACTGAGAGGGTCCTGGGGGACGAGGGCCATACGATCACCACGGATGGATCGCATCGTCGCATCCGACGCGGTCATCAGGTCCAGGTCACCGAAGGCCAAGGTCCGCGCCGTGAAGCTCCCCGGGGGCCGAATGAGCCGCAAACAAGCGCGCGCCGTCAGGCTCTTCCCGCTACCCGACTCCCCCACAAGTCCGACGATCTCCTGCGGATATATGTCGAAACCTACTCCGCGAACGGCTACGAGATCGATGCCGCTACCGAGGACGAACGATACACGCAGATCCTCCACTCGTAGTAGGGGCGTCGAGGGGTTCCCGGTCTCAGCTCGGTCCGTTGTCACGGGAGACACATCCACGCTAGCCATCTATCGCGATGAGAAGTTAGGTGGGCGTTCGCCGCTCGGCCAAGCCAGACGGTGGCCACTCATGACGGGACCACGGGCAACAAGATATGAGAGGGGAACTCGCCTGAGTGAAGGATAGTCTGGTGCGCCACCACGGATATTCGTGCCCGTCGCAATATCTTCACCGGTGTTCAGGTTCCGACTAAACCGAGGAAAATTGCTACTGGAGATGTCGACACGGATTCGATGACCCTTCTTGAACACAACACTTGTGGACGCCAACGCAATCCGCAATTCCGTGGCCTCGCCTCGCTCGAGAAGTTCCGGGGACTCATAGGATAGCCGGAACCTGCCGCGAATGATGCCTTCCGAGAGGTTCAAGGCTTCGCCTGCGGGAGAGACGTCGACCAGCTTAACCGTGAAATCAGTGTCGCGAGCCGAGGACGCCGCGTACAGTATCGCGTTCACCGGGCCAGTAACCTCGAGATCGCGCTCGAGCGGGTCGCTCGTGTATACCAGGACGTCGTCTCGGCGCTCGAGCGGCCTCTGGTCGACTGGTCCAGCCACTATTGGGACCTCAGCATAGGTGCTTTGGTACTGGATGGAGTGGTTGCCTCCAACAGTCTGAACGGGATCGTGAGGGTCGTAGTCGAAGACGTCCGGCGGCTCGGTCTTGGGCGGGTCAGGGGTGAGCGTGCCATCGCCATAGAACGAATTCGCCCGCCCGTGGCTGTGCAGGTAAAAGGGCATGAACTCCGTACGGGCGAGAGGCCATTCGTGCTCGCCTCGCCACTCGTTCTCTCCCATGACGAATAGCCGGATCGGGTCGTCATTTCCGATGCCGTTGTCGAGCCCATAGAGCCAATAGTCGAACCACCTGAGCTCTTCTTCCCGCACCGACAGGTACCCCTTCGGCCCGAAATTCACGGACCCCAAACGGCTACCACTAGGCTCGTCGTGCGTCCAGGGGCCGATCAAGACTCGTTGGACGGGACCCGGGCGGCCCTCCACGCCCGGTCTGTGGTGGGCTCGAAACTGGCGCAAGATGGCTTCCACATAAGGATCGAACCATCCTCCTTGTTGAAAAATAGGGATGTCGAAGGCGTCGTGGCGACCCCGCTGAGAAGCCGCTTTCCAGTACTCGTCGTAGGTACCGTGCAGCAACCAGTCACGGTAGAAGTCAATCCGTCGCCCGATCGCCTCGACGTCCAAGTCGATCAACGGGAGTGTTCTCATCAGGCGCTGGTTGTTGAAGATGCTCGCGGACCCGGCCTGGGTTATGGCGTTGTTTGTCTCGAATATTATCGCTACGATCAGAGACAGATTGAGTTGAAAAGCACCTCCAACGTAGTGCAAGTCCGCGTAGGGGTCATCACTAATGACGTGCGGGGCCATGCATACAAGGTGCGGGCTTCCCAACGATGCTAACGACCACTGCACGGATGCCCCTGCCGAGCGGCCCCAGGTACCGACTCGTCCGCTGCACCACGGCTGAGACGCCAACCACTCGAGTGTGTCATATCCGTCCTCGCCAGCACCCGGGCCGCGGGGGTAGAACACGCCCTCTGACTCGTACCTGCCGCGCACATCTTGCACGATCGCCGCGTAGCCGTGCTGGGCCCACCATACTCCCCACTCGATGTATTCCCCAGCTGTACTCTCGTATGGCGTCCGATGGACGATAGCGGGGTGCCGGCCCGGTAAGCGCGGGATAAAGACATCTGTAGACAGCCGAATACCGTCCCGCACCGGGACTTTTTGATCATGAAGCAGACGGATCTCGCATCCGTCAGGTAGCTCGTCACTGCGTCCCACTCTAGTTTCGCCTCACTACCCTTCGGTCCCAGCGGCCGTCACCACGGCCCACCGTGCCTCGTAACGATCGAGCAAATCGGCCCGACAGCACATCAGACTGCGGTCGGCGTGGAACCCGTGCGTGCGATCTCCACTGGCCCACCTGACGTTGACGGCAGCCACGAATCCTCCCCACCGCCCCGCGCCTGACGTAGTGCCAGTCGGATCGCGTCCGCCCGTCAACGCGAAGCCCATTACAACCAACGCCAGTACAAGTCCTGGGAACACGCCGATCCACCACTGCCCCGTGATCACGTAATTGGCCCCCGCCGCTATCTCGGCACCCCACTCTGGCGTTGGTGGGCGCACACCTGCCCCGAGGAAGGACAATCCCGCTGTGAGCAAGATCGCGGTCCCGACCCCCGCGGACGCACTCGCCACGGCGCCATCGATGGAGTTAGGGATGACGTGCCGCGTAAAAATCGCAAGCTCTCTGCAGCCCACAGCGCGGCACGCCGAGACGAAATCGCGCCCTTCTGTACTGCGTACTGATGTCCGGGTAAGGCGGGCGATGAAGGGGAGATTGACAAACACGATGGCCACAATCACGTTCGTCTCATTCGCTCCCAGAGTGCCTACAAGCGCCAGCGCCAGTATGAAGACAGGGATCGCTTGGACGAAATCAAGAACCCGTAGGATTAGCGTCGTCACTCCCGATGACATGCGGCTGCCGCCGAAACTATAGCCGGCTATGCTTCCGAGCGTTATCCCACCAACGGTGGCGATCGTTACGGCAGTCAGAGCGATGAACACGTCAACGCGAAACGCAGCCAGCACCACAGAGAACACGTCGATCCCGCTACCGTCCGTTCCCATTATGTGCCCAACCGACGGTGCGCTCAGTACGTCGTTCGTGGGCTTCTCTGGATTGTACGGTGCCAGCGCCGGTCCGAAGGCAGTGAGAAGGACCATCAATACTCCGAACACAGCAGCTGTCCGCAGCCGCCAGTTCCCGCCGCCAACGAGCTTCACAAGCCTACTCAACGTCGTACCCGTGGATCGAGGATCATGTTCACGACATCGATAAGAGTATAAACGATTACCACGAATATGCCCGCGACGATAACAAAGCCCTCTACTGCGGCTGTATCGTCCACACGAATCGCGTTCACCGCGTATTGCCCAAGCCCACCCCAAGAGAACACCGTCTCCACTAGCACAGCCCCACCCAAAAGCGCCGCGTACGTCGCGCCGAGAGCGGTAACGAATACCGGCATGTCGTGCCTAGCCGCGTAGTACGCCCGGCGCCACGGGGCAATACCCCATGCGGTGGCGTACTCCAAGAACTCACTGTTGAGGGTCCGGTTCGCGGCTGCGACCGTGACCCTAACCACGTACCCACTGTAGACGATTACCAAGGTGGCGACCGGCAAGATGAGATGGTTCAATGCATCGAGGAATGCGGGGACGTTACCAGCGATCAGCGCATCGACCGGCGCTATCCCGCTGACCTCCGATATAACGTAGGTGGGGCTAAATTGACCCGAAGGTGCGGCGCCCAGCGGGACCTCGTAGTAGAACAGGAAAATCAGTCCCAGCCCGATCCAAAAGTCAGGCAACGTCCCGGCCACGAACCCGTAAAAGGCAGCGATACGACGGGCCATACGATTCCGGTCCATGACGATGACGGTCGTTAGCAGCGCGCTAATAATGGCCACTCCGATGATCGCGAGCGTGATCAGGGTCAGGGTAGCTGGGCCGCGTTGCTCGATATCTTTCACGACCGGATTGCCAGTGGAAAAGGCTACTCCCAAGTTCCCGCGCACCACCTGGGATATGTAGTCAACGTATTGGGTTGGTAGCGGCTTGTTGAGACCAAGCTGGGCGATGACCTGGTCGACTCGCGACTGGGGCGCTAGAGGACCGGCTATCAACCTGGCGGGGTTCCCGGGCAACAGATGAAGCAGGATAAAGGCGATGCTCACTACGCCAAGTGCCTGCAGGGGCACTAATGCCAGACGGCGGAGGATCAGGTGGCGCACTCAACCTCCATGTCTGGGCCAACAGTGCGAACAGTGAGCATTGAGCAAGCACAGACCCTGCCACTTTCCTGAGAAAGTGCGGACCAGCGAGTAGTCAGGTCGCGGACAGCCACTTGCGCCACCTGAAGCGAGGCGTGTGCCGTCAATACGCGCCCCTGTGCCCTTACTGCGACAGCGCGATCCCCGAGGCGATGGGACGGTCCGCGCTTGCTCGCTTGTAACCGACACGTAAACCCCGCAGATCCTTAGGCGGGGACGAGGTTCTGGAAACGGACCCACCCGTCTGGGAACCACGCTTCGCCGCGAACGTTGTCCCTATGGGCGACCGCCCACGGTGACGCCGCTATCAACAGATACGGCATTTGCGTCAACCAGATCTTTTGCGCTTGGCGCCCGATCGCGAGGCGGGTGTTGAAGTCTGGCGTGACCAGCGCTTGTTCCACCAAGGCGTCGTAGCTTGGGTCGCTCCAACCATTCCAGTTGGCACCGGATTTCGAGTACCAGTACACCCAGAGACAGTACGCAGGGTCTGCAATATATGGATGAGGCGTAAAAAGCACCGCCGGGTTCGCAGTTGTCATGTTGTGGACCGCATCGCTTGTGAGCGCTGTTGTCGTCGGATTTAGGTTTATCGTAACGCCGACATCTTGAAGGGCCGATCTGATGATGGGCGCAGTAAGCGGGTCGGTGGGATCCGTCGAATCGTAAGTAAGGGTCATGCTAAACGGCCCCTGATTTGCGTCTTTGAGCAGCTTACGGGCCATATCAACGTTCCCATTGGCACCGTAAGGCCAGTACTGGTCGGTGGAGCCAGGGAACGCCGGAGGGATCGGCGTCTGCAATGGCGCGGCTGTGCCGAGCCATACACTTGATAAGATATCCGAGTAGGGGATCGCGTACGCGAGCGCTTGGCGGACTCGGCTGTCTCGCAGCGGACCCCATTTGACGTTTAGGATTATGGCGTTGAGCCCGTTTCCGGCGTAATGCGAGACCTTGACGCCCGGCGTCTTTGGCAAGCTCTTGATCTGCGGAGGGGTGAGCTTCAAGACCAAGCTGGTTTCCCCTCTTACTAGGAGTGCCAACCGGGTCTCTGCGTCGGGTATCGCGCTCCATACGACGTTTTGGTACGCGGGCGTCCCGTTGTACCATCCGGGATTGGCAGCGAGCACCAACTGCCGGCCTTGAATAATGCTTTTTCGCGTAGTAGGCGTCAAAGCCTGCCGTATTGGCGCCGAGCCAGGCCTTCGACCAAGGGTCTGCCTTGGTTGCGTGCGCTTTAGCGGCTACCGAGTCGAAGACGCCCCCGAAGTACTTCATTGCATCAATTCGAAGGAATAGGGGGCTCGGTTTCGCCAGACTGAAACGCACCGTGTGCTGATCTAGCTTGTGAATACTTTGCGGTGTAACTCCCATTACTCCGTCGAAGAACGCTCCGTTCGAGTTCAACGCCAGCTGTCGCTGAAACGAATACAAGATGTCATCCGCGGTTAGCGGGTTCCCGAAGCAAGATTTGGCATTTGTTCGCAGGTGGAACGTGTACGTGCGGGCGTCGGAGGATACCTCGTACGCCTCCGCTAACCCACTACTGATCCCGCTGTTGCCTGGAGCCCGGACGTTGGCTACATTCACACCGTACCCAGGGTTGGGCACGACGTTGAACCGGACGATATCCCCCCCATAACAAGCCGAACCGACCTGCTCGGTCAGGTCATCATCCTGCTGTTCCAGGTCGAAAGACTCGGGAGTTCCCTCCGCAGCGTATACCAATGTTTGAGAGGCGGTGGAGCTCGGTCGCTCCACAAACCGAGTGATGCGTGGAGAAGCGAGGGCTGTCACTGGGTCGGCTAAGGCGGCGCCACCGGCAACGGCACCGGCAGCGGCAAGAAAGGTACGGCGGGTGATCTTTTGCGGGTCACTCATTCTATTTGGTCCCTCCCACATAAGTGTCTCTCCAAAATGAGAGTCAGGTGTACTCAAACGCTGGGTATTATTATTGTGTCGGTTATGTTAGGGTTAACTGGACGGCAGATGTTATTCGGTGTTGTGTTATTGCTTCGGCTTAATGGGCTTCCAGCCGATGTGCCAGCAAAGACTCCCCCCTGCCGCTGCGCTGAGTCTTTACCCGGGCGTCGGAGCGCTCACTACTGTGCGACCGTGGCATAGCCAACCTAAGCACCGCTGGCTCCTCCCCTTTCATGCGGTCCTTCCATATTGTCTATTGCTTACCTAATTTGCGTCCATACCATGCGTAGCGTCTCTAGCATTCAGCCGGCGGGCCCTGAGTGTGACAACAGCCAACGCGTTATGTGAGCAACGTTTTGACAAGAATTAGCGACAGCACCGCTTTGCTCGTCCCTCGGGTCACCAGTTGCGGCATTTCCTAGGGTGCGGCCGTAGACTCGCGAACCACCAGGCGCCCATCCAGCAAGCGAGCCCGGGGACTGTCAATTGCAGAGTTCAGTAACACTTCGACGGCCAGTGCGCCCAGCTCCTGCTTGGGTTGCGCCACCGTTGTGAGGCTAGGGTTCGTATAGGCGGAAAACTGTATGTCGTCGATCCCAACGACGGATAGGTCTCGCGGTACATGCCATCCGGCGCGGTGGGCAACGCGCAGCGCCGCCACCGCCGAGAGATCGTCGTAGGCAACCATGCCGACCGGAGGTCGCGCATCGCGCAGGTAGGCGGCGAGGACGGACTCACGGCTCTCTAGGGTGGGCAAGGCTGCGGACAGCACCGTTTGGGGCCAGCAACCTGCGGCTTCCAGTGCACGTCGATATCCCAGGAGGCGGAGGAGGCTTGAGCGGACATTTGGCCCTCGTAGATGGACGAACTGATGATGGCCCAGGTCCAGTAGGTGCTCCGTCGCCAGCCGCCCTGCGGCCTCGTCGTCGAAGGTGATGCTGCACATTGGCTCCGTGTGGCCTTTGGGCGTAAATCGGGCCGGCCGCGCTGTGGAGCCACGCGCAACATCATCGAAGAGCTGAGCCGGGACGGTCGCGTCCCAGTTGACGATTGCGATGTGGAGCCCCTCCTCGGCGGCCGATCGCAGTAAACGGGGACTAGCCATCGGCGACACGGCAATGAACTCGGTTACTTGTTCACTCAGGAATACCTCGAGAGCTTCGGCTTCAAGGTCGGCGCGGCCATCGGATGCAAACAGGAGCGGCTGGTAACCGAAGTCGCGAGCCCGACTTTGAATGCCCAACACGACGTCTCCGATGTAGCCATCCCCGACACTTTGGACCACGACTCCGATCAGCGAACTCGCTTTCGTGCGCAGGCGGCGGGCAGCTGCCGAGGGTCTGTAGCCCACTCGCTCTGTCATCTCGAGCACGGCGCGCGTCGTTGCCGGGCTGATCGCCGGGTCCCCATTCAGAGCTCGACTTACCGTCGCCGTCGAAACCCTTAGGGCCGTCGCAACATCGGTAATAGTGACCCGCTTCTTTGGCGCTGGCACGTCGTATGAATTTTGATCACGACCTTGGGGCGTCCCGAGTCGTTCAGGCCACTCGTCAATGGCCCGATGCCCGCTCCCCCGACGCGCACTAGGCACAGCGACCACTCACCGTCCGAACTGATATGCAAACGGACGAGCCACCCACTCCTCGCCTGCTCCCGTGACAGTAAATGGAAGGCTCTATGGTTAAACCATTGCATAAGCGGGCTGCCTTGTCAACAAGATTGCCACCTCCAATGGCAACGATCAGGGTTGATGATCGGGTTGCGTGGCCGGCCGCCAACCTACCTATCGCATTTGGAGCGCTGGAGTGGGATCGTTCTCCCCCGTCCGGTTGCCGAAGTGATCGGGGGCTCAAAAGTTTTAGCTTTTAGCTCGATACGGCCCTCGCATTATGAGCTATCCGCGGGCTCAATCTGTAGGGCCATGGTGAGGACCGACTTGCCCACCTCCCGAAGATAATCGCAATCTACCCCATATTCGTTGCGGCCGCATGCTCCCCTCGGCTGACACGATGCTGACCGACCAAGGGAGCGTCGTCCATAAATCCCCGACGCGACTTATGCCGGCATGGTCCGCGTTCCCAAGGCATTGAGCAGCCTGGCGCCGGACACGGCACCGACGACCACGCCGATCCGAAGAGCGCAGCTAGCACACAAACGTTCTAAGACTCCTGCACGTTACCAGCCACGGTCCCGCAGGTACTCACGGTTCTCGATTTGGTCCGTCGTCGCACGGTTGTAGGCATTCTTGCCCCTAGGGAGTACATCCTGCTCCACGACAACCCATCCCGAGTACAGCATCGTCCGGAGCGTCGTCAGGATGTCTTCGACGCGACCGCTACCTACCCCAAGTTTGCAAAAGACGGCCTCATCCCAGAGCTTCCCGGCATCGTCGTACGCGACGCCACTCGGGACACGAGCGTCCTTTAGGTGGATATGACTTATCCGCCCTGCCCACGCGTTCAGAACTGCCAGAGGGTCGCCACCAGCGGCAACTAGGTGACCGGTGTCGAGGCAGAGCGACACTTCACTCGATTCCAAGGCACGCGAGATGCTCTCCTCAGTGGCTATCTCAGTGCCGACCTCGTTGTGGAGGCACGCTTCGAAGCCTCTCCGATGGCACGATTTCACCAGGTTCTCAAGTGTCCGCTCCACTACCTCCCAGGACGACGCGTGGCCCTCCGACCTGGCCCCGTACTTCCGGGCGACCAGGGCGACCGTGGGGCGCGGGAACAGCACCGGCTCAACGCCGAGCGATACCGTTTCGAACTGGTCACACACCTGTTCGAGTTCTGCAAAGCCCTGGGCGCCCGCCTCCTTGTCCGACACATCGATCTCGACGTAGCCGCCTGTCAACATGAGGTTACGGGATGCAAGTGCCTCCTTCAGAATCCTCGCCAGTCCCCAAATAACCCACTGGACCAAGGTCAATACCTTCATACCCCGCCGCCTCGACAGCATCTAGGACCTCGACAGCAGTTGGGACGTCTGGGTCAATGCCAACCGTAACTTCGAAGGCTCCATAACTGACGGGAGCGTTGCCAATCTTGATCATCGGGCTCCTCTGCAAATTATTGCTGATACAACTTCGCTATTGCCTCGTCTAAACCAATCCGGAGTCGACGGCCACCCACTGCTGCCCAACTGCTGACCGCTCCATTGCATCACAGACAGTCTGAACGCGAAGGCCTTCGGCGAGATCAGGCGACCATGGACCGTCCGGCCACACTTCGAGAAGATCGGCAAAGAAGTTTACGAAACTCGAGCCGTAACCGACGCCTTGTCCAATGGACCACCAGTCGGCGGCGTAGGGGTGCGACTGATGCTCAGCACGGATCCTACGCATACCGTACAAGTGCCCGTCTTCTTCCAGCCGTCCGATCCACAGCTCATTAAGCTTTGCATAGTCAAAGATCAGGCTCCCGCGGGTGCCATTCAGCTCAATCGTGAAGTCGCACGGTCGCCGAGCACAGGTGCGCGCTACCTCCATGGTGCCTCGCGCTCCGTTGCTGAACCTGACCAGCGCGCCGGATGCATCGTCAACACGCACGGGAAGAGTGCCGGAGCCACCCGAAACAGTGCGTGTGGCGACGAATGTCGCTGATTGTGCACACACCTCGGTTATCTGCCCAACCATCCAGTGAGCTAGGTCGACTAGGTGGCTCCCGAGGTCGGCAATCGTGGAACCCCCGACTTCCCTGTCGAACCGCCAGTCAAATGGAATATTAGGGTCGAGGAACTCATCCGATAACCATACACCTCGCCACAGTAGGACGTCACCGATCTCCCCGTCCCCGACTAGCTCTTTCATTAATGAAAGCGCCGGTAGCCGCCGGTAATTAAAGCCAATCGCGTTCAACACCTTACTTTTGGTCACTGCATCGAGTGATGCTCTTGCGTCTGACAGCGACACCGCCAACGGCTTCTCGCAGATCACCGCTTTGCCGTTAAGGGAAGCCGCCTTTATGAGTTCGGCATGGGTTCCTGGGGGTGTGCATATGTCGACAATATCGATATCGGGACGCTCGACTACCACTCGCCAGTCCGTTGTCCAGCTGTCGAACCCGTATGCCAAGGAGGCGGCACTCACCGCCGCTTCGTCCCGTCCCGAGATGACTGCCAGGCGGGGTGCCACCGGGAGCTTTCTCATGACAGGCGCGGCAGTGTAGCCGTACGCGTGGGCCTTACCCATGGTCCCATAGCCGATGACGCCGATGTTCACGGTTCTCTTAGCGTCAGCCATATCAGTTGCCTTGCCCCCGAGTTAGCTGAATAACCCCGGGGAGGACGGATCGCCGTCTAATCTTTTGCCTACCAGTCCCGGCTCGCTCGGGTGCAGCACGGCGGTGCCCGTCGTCGCACTGGTGATAACACTTTGACACAGGGCAACATCACGGATGCCGTCCTCCCCCGATGTGTGAGGCTCTCTCCCCTCGACAACGGCGCGGTGGAATTCCTCTAGCTCCAGCTTGAACGGCTCTTCGTAAGAGACGATTTCCCGGGCAACTGTTGCCTTTACGCCATCCAGGTCCCCGGTCTCGAGGTCGACGACTGTGGGCGCACTTCGGAGGAACGGTGACGGAAAGGCTAGTCGAATTCGCTCAGACGGGTCGTAGAAGCACACCTCCATCTCGTACCTGGCAATACCCGGCAAGTCCACGCAGACAACTGCGCACTCGACACCGCCGAAGTCAAAAATAGCATTGGTCGTCGTGTCCCGGATGCTCACATACTTGAGCTCGGTTGGCTCTCCCAGAACCCCCCGTAACAAGTTGAACTCGTGGACCATGCTGTCCAGAAGAACAGCGTCGTAGGTGCGTCGAGCGAGATCCCCGACGTCGCCAATTGCAGCAGACACGCGTCTGCTCTGCATCGGCCCGCCACTGAGCCAATTGAGCTGGGTCGATGTCATTAGCTTTCACGAGCGGGTAGTGACTAACATACGGTTTGAACGGCGACTCCATCGTCGTTAGCCGCACAAAACGAAGATCGGGAAGACGACGAACCTCGTCAGATGCACGTCTATAGGCGGGGTCATACCGCTTCGGGTACCCGACCATAAGGATAACGTTGGCCCGGGCGGCCGCTTCAAGCATCTCGCGCCCCTCGGTCACCGAAAAGCACATCGGTTTCTCAACGAACACGTGCTTCCCGCTCTGGGAGGCGGCAACGGCGATCGGGGCGTGGCTACCAGACGTCAGCACAAGGACGGCATCGAGGTTTTGCTCAACTATTTGGCGCCAATCGGTGCATGTCTTCTCGATCTCGAAGCGGGCGGCACACGCTTCGGTGACTTCGCGAGAGGCGTCGCACAATGCGCACAAGTCGAATAGTTCGTCTAGCTCCTTGAGATAATGTAGGTGCATGACCTGGGCTATAAGTCCGGCCCCAACCACTCCAACCCGTAGGCGACGTCTAGGCATTCGCTGTTTCGGTATTCCTTTTCGTGAGATCGGTTGCCGATATCTGGACTGGCCAGCGAATGCAGGATTTTTTGCTCAGCGCTTCTAACGGCAGTACCGCCGAACCGAACAACACGCCAGCTAGTTGCTTCTTCTTAGTGCTACCTCTTGCGACACTTCCGAGATCACCACCCCTTTCGAGGCCGCGAAGGAGCGAGCAGCTCTTTGCTCACCCCTGGACGACTAGCTTAAGGCTTTGGTAGTTAAACCATTGCATAACCCAGACCACCGTGTCAACAGCCTGAAGCTCATAATTGGTCCTATCTCCCCCACGCCCACCCGTGAGACTGGCGTGGACCGGTCGATGTCCCTCCCGCTCGCAAGGGCACCACTGTCCAGAGGCGCGACTAAGGGCGCCACACTCCTCCTTCATATGGTGCGCCCGGAGGCCGTGGCCCGTGCGTTCCCGAGGCGGACGTCACCCGAGGCTCGGCCGTGGACGACTACATGGGGCGCGTTGTTTCTCCCCAGCTATCCCAAAACGTGATCTCCTCGACCGGTGGTCGCACGGCCGGCTTAAACCTGTCGCCTAGGGTATGAGCCACGGGGAGCAGAGCAACCTGGGTCACATCGTCCGGGATCCCTAACAGTTCTGCGACTTGGCGTTCGCGCCGAAGATGCAAGGTGGTCCAAGTCGTGCCGAGACCTCGAGCTCGCAGTGCGAGAACAAAGTTCCATGCCGCCGGAATGATCGACCCGTAGAATGCTGCGACCTCGCCAGGGGTCTTTTCTTCGGCGTGCCCCAGCAGGCATGGGATGACAAGGACAGGCACCTCGTGAAGGTGCTCGAGCAGGTAGACGGCGCTGTCAAAGACTCGCTTCGTCTGGCCTTGGGAGTCAGCGGCGCGTCCGACCAGGTAGTCCGTGGCGCCCTGGCGGTAGAACTCCGCCAGAGCTGCCCGTTTTCCCGGCTCCGTCACTACGACCCATCGCCAGTTTTGCGAGTTGCTGGCCGTGGGAGCTTGGACTGCCAAGCGGAGACACTCGAGGACGAGTTCCAGGTCGACCGCTCGCTGCAAGTCGAGGCGCTTTCTAACTGAGCGGGTCGTGCTGAGGAGCTGGTCAATAACCGAGATCTCGAACGGTGCGGTCGTCATGAGGCATTCTTAGCCTCAAGTAGCGGGTTGAGTCCATGTCGAGTTTCGGTGGGGATGAGTGGGGACGCAGCGGTCGTCTCGGTCAGCGCCACTGTCGCGGTCTGTCTCGCGGCAGGAGGCATTACTCGACCTGCGGCGCCGCCAAGCGACGCAAATTTAGTGAGAAGACTATGCGGGCAATGCCGCTACGTTCGAGTCAACACTGCCACCGCGCGCGATCGAATAGCGCCATCGAAAATCAGAAGAGTGAGCCGCCCTGGTGGAGTGGTGACGGGTGATCGTCTTCGGAAAGGGACTGCTTCTCGGTGCATCAAATGTACATCGGAACGAAAATGCACATATTTCAGGCGCGTTTTCGCGGCGACAAGCAGAAACCGTACCCGGAAAGGCCAGCCGACGACCGCCTTGTCACTCAGCCAGATGGCCGTCTTCTAGCCCGAAGGGCAGTGTTTCTCGGTGCATCAAACGTATCTCGGTACGAAAACGTACATGTGTCGGGCCGTTTTCGCGACGACAACCAAAAACGTCACCCAGAAAGGGGGCCGGCGACAACGACGGAGCCGGCGACAACGAGGGGGCTGGCGAGAACGAGCAGGGCCGCCCCCTTTTTCCGGCCCTTCGATGCCCAGATCGTCGGAGTGGCGCTCGTGCCCGGCTCAGCCGATCCAGCTGCCACGCCGCTTGCCTCGGCATCAAGCGCTCTCGTGGTGGCTCGGCTCTAGCTCCGCCCGTCCCGGTCCCGAGAGGGGCGGCGGGGACGCTCTACAGGGGTGCGGGCGGAGCTCGGGCGCCCCTTCCGACGAGCCACGCGGCCGCCGACGAAGAGGTACCCCGGCCGGCCTCGCTCGAGCTCCATGAAGACGACGATGTCGTGGGCTCCACTCACCCAACCACCAAATCGGCTCTCGTCGATTGCGCGCAGCTTCAGAGGTTGGGGCGGAGCTGCCGGCCGCAGCTCCTCGGGGATGTCGATCAGCTCGGTCCGCATCACGAGCCCCCCGTCCTCTTCGGCCACGACCCGGCGCACTCCGAGGCGCTCATAGGTGCCCTCGTAGCGAGCCAAGGATAGTTCGGGTGGTTTGGCGGGCACTTGCAGCGCGGTGGCCATCTTGAGCCCGGCGAGCTCTTCGAAAAGCCAACTGCCCAGGTCGGCCCATAGCCTGGTCGATGCGGCCGAATTAGTCAGGAGAGCCACGACGAGGTCATCGTCGGGCACGGCCCGAAGGAACGAGGTCTGGCCAATCGTGCCACCGTTGTGCCCGATGACCCGCTTGCTGTCCCAATCCTCGATCGCCCAACCGAGCCCTTGGGCGAGGGGCCCGTGGAGGTCACTGGCTTGCTGACCCCGACCTGCTGCATGGCGGCGACCGAGGCGGCGGAGAGGACCTGTTCGCCATCGGGCGCTGTCCCCGAGCTGAGGTGCATCTGGGCGAAACGGACGAGCTCCGCGGCGATGGACGTCGTCCTGCTCCCCGCTGGCGCATGGGAGTACCCCATAACGACGACTCCCGGCGGTACCATCGGCCTTCCACCAGGGCCAGGGACGTGGCCCACCGCGCACCTTTCGGCAACTATCTCTTCGGTGAGGACAGTCGTGTGCTCGAGACCGAGCGGCCGGCAGATCCTTTCCTTCAGCAGCTTGTTGTACGGGGTGCTGGCGAGGACTTCAGCCACCCGGCCCGCCACCACGAACCCAGAGTTGCAGTAGGACCACATCTGCCCCGGGCGGTGGACCAGGTCGATGTCTGCGAGTGAGTCGACATACCTTTCGATCGCTTCGTCGCCGCGGCCGAAGCCCGTGAAATAATCGCCCTGGATCCCGCTCGTGTGGTTGAGGAGCTGGCGTACGGTGATCTCGTCGGCGGCTGTCGGGTCGGCCAGCGCGAAATCAGGCAAGTAACGTCGGACTGGCGCGTCCAGCTCCACTTGGCCGGAATCGACCAGCTGCATAATAAGAGTGGTCGTAAACACTTTCGTGTTGGAGCCGATCTGAAAAACAGAACCGGTGGTCGTTTCGACACCGGTGGACAAATTGAGCACGCCTGTGGCGAAGTCGAACAGCTCGTCGCCCCGGCCCACGGCGAGCGTGGCACCCGGGACCTGATGCCGTCCGGCCAGCGCGTCGAGGGCGTCCTGGATACTACGGAGCTGGCTGGCGAGGGCTCGCATGGCTGCTGAGTTTAATCGTCGTTGTACGTCCTGGTGCAACCAAGCGAGCGCGGAGGCAGGTCTAGGCGACGTCCCTCTGCGGAAGGGTTCATCAATTGTTAATTCGGTTGATCACAATCGTTAGTTTGGTTAATTGGCGGAAATCAAATGCTAACGGCCCCCTGTTCTGATCGCCCGGTCAGGCGACAAAAGTGATGCGGACGCCCAACCAAGAGGAAGCGCAACTGAACCGAAGAAGCTCAGTCGGTTTCAGTGATGCGGAGCACCTGGGACTTCGCCGTCGCGGCACGCTCTTGCGCGCTCCGTTCGACGCAAAAATCGTTGCCCTCCGGGTCGGCCAGCCACACCCAGCCAAGGCCCGCCCCGCTCTCGCCACGGTGGTCCTCGACCAAAGTAGCGCCCAACTCGACAAGGCGAGCGACCTCCTCGTCGCGGGTAAGGTCCGTAGGGGTTAAGTCTACATGGACACGGTTCTTGGCCATGCGCGGCTCGGGTACCCGAATGAACAGCATCGTCGGCCCTCCGGAGGGTGGGTACGCCGGTGCGACGAGCACCTCTGGGTCGTCGTCGAAATAGACGTTCCAGCCGAGCACCGCCGCCCAGAAGCGCCCTAGGGCCAAGGGGTCACGGCAATCGACAGTCACGTTACGGAACGAACTGGTCATCGGGCTCGATCCTATTGGGTGAGGAAGCTGTCGACTCGACCGATTGTAAACCGGGGAGGTCGAACCAGCCAAGAGCGGGGCGCCGGCTAGGCGAACCCGCTCTTTGGTGCTGGAGGGGAGCTTTTAGCCGAAGGGTTGAACGCGCCCTGGTCTCCTTGCTCGAGACCCGCCGTCAGCGCACTCGTGAGCGCATTTTGGGAATCGCCTTCCAGTGCCCACACTGAAGCGCCCGCCAGGTCGTGGCTGTCGATGAAGGCGGCCTTTTCGAAGACCTCAGCCGGGTTCTCGATGGACCAGAACGTCTCGGTCGTCGGGTTGTACAACCACGTCGCCCCCGTTACATGGTCCATGTGCCAGGAAAAGCCCGACATGTCCTGGCTCGTGCACCCGTTGGTGGCGTCCGACGCCGAGACGCCGGCCGACGGACAAGCGCCGACCTCGTAGTAGTCGGAGGTCCCAGCCGGGTCAGAGCCGTCCAGGCCTGCCAGATAAGCCCCTTGCTGGGTCATATCGGGTGAAGTGGCCGGACCGGAGGCTGGTTGGTAAAGGCCAAAGTCCGAACCTCCCGGTACGCCGGTCCAGCCGTGCCCGTAGTAGGGCAGGCCTACGACAAGCTGCCTGGGACGCACTCCGCGACCTTCGTAGTACCGCACCGTGCTGGAAAGACTTATCAAAGGTTCGGCCCTAGTGTCGGGCGCTTTGGGGGACTCGTACAGGTTGGAGTCGAAGTTGGTCGGGCCTTGCCCGTTCCACGGGCCCTGGAAGTCGTAGTCCATGATCACGTCATAATTCGCGTACCGAGCAATGCCCGCAGGGTCTTCGTCCACTGCGTTTTGCAGCCCTGCTGGTAACTCCGCGCTGAGGGTGTACTGCTTGCCTGTAGTTCGGCTGAGAGCGTCTAACTGCGTGCGGAACTCCCTCGTGAGGAGGACCAGGTTCTCGGTGTCCTGAGGGCTGGAACTGTAATGGTTCCCGGGTGCGCCATTGTTGTTGCCCGGGTACTCCCAGTCGATGTCGAATCCGTCGAAGAGACCGGCCGTCGTGCCGTCGGGCAAGAACGGCGTCTCGGTCGAACTCGTGGCCGGGAAGCCCTCGTCGCTGTTGTACCCGCCGACTACACCCGGGTCACCTTTGATGAACATGTTGATGCACGACGAGACGAAGGCTTGCCGCGCCGCCGGGGTCGAGGCGGCTTGCGAGAAAAAGGCGGAGCCGTTGTACCCGCCGAGCGACATGATCACCTTGAAGTCGGGGTACTTGGCCTTCAACTCCGAAAGCTGCTGGAAGTTACCGAACAGCCCATTTGTGCCGGTGTTCGGCTCGGCTTGTCCGTTGGGACCGGTGATCGGAGTAAGGCCGGGTGTCTGGTAATCGGCCCACACGTCGAGGCTGGTGCAGACAACGGGGTTGTAACTAGGCAGGCTGGGGTTTTCCTGGACAGGTGCGACGGGGTTAGCCAGAGCGCCGGCCGGGTTTTGTGTGGCCCCGGACTGGGGTTCGACACCTCCGAAGGCGTAGTCGAGGTCGGTCAAGTCGGCGACCTCGCCTTCGTTGTCGGCGTTGGCCAGGTCGAAACCACGGCCGTAGATGCCCCACTGCTCGAAGAACGCCATCTCGACCTTGCCCGCTCCGGTGCCATTCGTGAAGTCAGCGGGCGAGCGGTGCGTCGACGCCGAGGCGGCGGGCGGGGCCACAAGCATCGCTGTAGTCAGGGCTGCTACCGAACAGACGGCAAGCCTGGTTGAACGTTTCTTCATGCTGATTGCCTCCTTTCGGCGTGGGCGACGGCGTCGCCACGCGAGAGCCGCACTGGGATGTGGGTGAGAAGTAGCAGAAGAAGTAGTAGACGTTGTTTACCGTGTGGATGTAGTAGGAACGGCAGGGCCGCGCCCGAGCCGTAGATAAGTTCCTGTGGTCTAGACCATCGGTTTTTCCGCCCTGGAGCCTAGGTGGTCTAAACCACCTCGTCAAATGGTCTAGACCAGGCGGCTGGCACGAACTGTCCAGATGGTGAGGGCGCGCCGGCCTGGGGCCAACGCGAAGCCCCAGGACCGGGCCGCAGGATCGGGTGTCAAACTGGTAATTGCCGCCATTGACGTCATTGACATCGCCGCTTTCGACTGTTCGCGCTGTTCGACGCAGTTGCGTCGGGGCAAGTTCCGGCTCGGCTCGTTACCTGAGCGGTTGCGTCCCCCCGGCGCTCGGGCCCCTCGTCCTCCCAGGCCAGGCTCCTAACTGGAACTTTGGTCGCGCACTTCGCGCCGCCCGAAGAAGAGGTCGTCTTCTGGGAGCGGGCCGTTCATCGGGTCATGCCCGCGGACAAACTCCTCGGTGCCGAACAACTCCGTGAAAACGGGCAACGAAAAGTTCAGGAAAAAAATGTTGTCGCTCTGGCTCGAGTGAGCTGCCAGGGCTTCGCGTTTCATTGCCGCGTACGCACTGCAGTCGATGCTGGCGGCAATGTCTTCATCGGCTGAGCCGAACTGGGGGTCATCGACCTGGGGAGGTTGGACGCCAGCTTGTGCCATGCGTTGCGCGAAGAGGGCCAGCCGTGACCTCCTTATTGTTACGTAATAAAGTTTCGCAGGCAAGCGTGTGGCCTCGAGGGCCGCCAGCGTGATGCGATGAGCTTGGATATGGTCCGGGTGGCCGTAGAAGCCGGAGTCGTCGTACGTCACCACTACCTGAGGCCGGTAAGTGCCCATGAGCCTCTCCAGCGGCTCGGCCGCGACGTCGACCGGTAAGCCCCAGAATGCTCCCGGTGCCTCGTTGGTGGGCCACCCCATCATCCCCGAGTCGCGGTAGCCGAGGACTTCGAGGTGACTGACGCCGAGGATTTGACAGCTCTTTTCGAGTTCACGACGACGCATGGCGGCGACACTGTCCTCGTCGTGGCCGTTCTCACCTGGTTTGACCCCGCCGGGCCCGTCGCCCATCTCTCCGTTGGTGCACGTGACCACCACCGTCCGGGCTCCTTCGGCCGAGTACTTCGCCAGGATGCCCCCGGTGGAAGACGCCTCGTCGTCGGGATGGGCGTGAACAGCCATCAATGTCAGGATGTCATCGGACTTCGCCAAATTCCCCACCTCGGTTCGTGAGCTTGTACTTCTCAGGGTGCCAAGCTCACCCCGAGCGGTGCAACCCTGGCCGGAAGGCCCGCTCCGCCTCGGACCGACGTCGTTAGGGTCGCAGACGACATCCGAAAGTGGCCTCAGGTGCCCTCGAATAGCCAGAACGGCCTCAGCTCCAGCATTCCGAACGCGGCCATGGGGTGCTTGGCCGCCACCTCCAGGGCCTCGTCGAGATCTGCGCACTCGAGGATGTCGAAGCCAGCGATCTGCTCCTTCGTTTCGGCGAAGGGGCCGTCGGTTATGAGCAGTCGGTCGCCCTTTACCCGCACTGTGCGGGCCTGCTCGACCCCTTCCAGCCGGCTGCCGAGCAGCCGTACGCCTCTGCCGTCCATCTCGTTCACCCAGGCGTCGGTGGCTGGGCCGATCTCGGCCGTGTCCTCGGGCCCCATGGCGAAGTCCTCGCCCAAGCATACGAACAGGACGTACCTCATCTTTCCCTGCTTCTGCGCTGGCAACGGGACGGGCGGGGGGCTCCCCCACAAGGGACGGACCTCGATGGCCCCGATTAGGGCCGTCGGGTGCTTCGAGGCCCACTCGACCGCCTCGTCGACGCTCGCGCACTCGAGGACGTCATAGCCGCCGACCTGCTCCTTGGTCTCAGCGAAGGGGCCATCGCTGACAAGCATTTGGCCATCGCGAACTCTCACCGTGGTGGCGTCGGTGGTAGGGCGCAAGCGGCTGCCGTGGAGGTCAATGCCCCGGCGGATCACTTCTTCGAGCCATGTAGCCAGTAGCGCCTGGTCACAGGCGGCCTGCTGTTCGTCCAGCTGGGTGTCCTCGTCCCCGGCATGGATGAGCATGTATTGCATTTGCCTCTCCTCTCTAGTTGGCCGGAGGGTGCGATCGCGCCAACCGGCTTTCGCTCTAACGACGAACGACTCTCGAGCAGATGGACATCTTTTTCCCCAGACCTTGGAATCCCAGACCTTGGAATCCCAGACCTTGGAATCCCAGACCTTGGACGAAGATATGCCCGTGAACCTCGGGCCCTCAGTGCCTCGGGCACCAAGGGCCGATGCCCGAGCGGCGCGAAGTGCACCGTTGACGTCAGTTGCAAACGGCTAGAACAGAGTCGCTGTAGCAAGATGAAAGGAGATCCTCTACGTGGCGACCAATTGGCGACAACTCGAGAGCGGTCAGACAGCACGCTTGTGCACGTTCGACGTGACATCGGGCCACAAGCAGGTCGTTTATGAGACCACCGAAGCAGTCATAGAGGCTCCAAACTGGTCACCGGACGGTTCGCGGCTAATCTACAACCGGGACGGCCTTCTTTACCACTTCCCTGCCGATGGCGGTGGTGAGCCGGAGCTCATCGATACCGGCGGCATTCGTGACGCCAACAATGACCACGTCCTGTCGCCTGACGGCGTTTTTGTGTACATTTCATCCGGGACTGGTCACCTCTACGAGGTCGCCATGGATGGCGGGGCCGGGCGACGGGTCTCCAACCACCACGACCACCCCTTCAGGTACTTCTTGCACGGCATATCGCCTGATGGCAAGACGCTGGCCTACACCGGCGCGGAGGAAACCAATGGCAACCCCTTCGGGTCGTTGAACATCTTTACGATCCCGGTGCCGGGAGGTGAAGATTTCCAGCTGACCCATTCGGACAAGCCGAACGACGGGCCGGAGTACAGCCCCGACGGCAAATGGATTTACTTCAATTCCGAGATGGCGTCATCGGTACCGGGCCACGCCCGGCTGTTCAGGATGCGGCCCGACGGTTCAGACGTCACCCAGCTCACGAGCGACGACCGAGCCAACTGGTTCCCGCACGTATCCCCGGCCAACGATGTGATCGTCTACATGAGTTACGAGCTCGGGACGCGGGGCCACCCAGCCAACCAACCCGTAGAACTCCGGCTCATGCCTGCAGTCGGCGGCGAAAGCGTGCACTTGCTGCACCTCTTCGGCGGCCAGGGCACGATCAATGTAAACAGTTGGGCCAGGGACGGCCAGCGCTTTGCGTTTGTGGAGTACCCATTGGCCGAATGAGAACTATTTGCCACCGGCCTTGTACGGGCTCATGTCCATATCAGGGTACCGCGCCGCGACACCTGCAAGGTCTCAGGGGCCCAGTAGTCGGCCCGGCCAGCGTATTTTCCAACAATGGCCCCGTGGCTCATGAGGAGGTTGGTGTGGCCAACGAGTCGCTCGACAAAACCGACCAGGAACGGGTGGAGCGCGACCTGGTTGAGCGCATCTCCGACGTAAGGGAACTCGTAGCGGACCCAGCCCGGAGCAGAAAGGCCCGAACTCCCTTGCATGTTGCGAAAAAGCGGGGCCCGCTCTGAGTACTCTTGCCAACTGGGCAGGTACTCGTAGAGGTTCTCCCGGGCGGCCTTGAGCTCCTCTGGAGCGAGGAACTCCTCGATCACGACGTAGCCATGCTCAAGCCAGTGGTCGATATCGGATTGGTCGATCTCGCCCATTTCTGCTCCTTTCTCGGGTCTCGTGCCGCCCGTTTACTATGAGAATGATTCGTTGGACCGGCTCGTGCCCAGGTTATTTGCAGGTTTTGGGCGGCGGTAACTGGCTCGGTTCTTGCGCTCCGATAGTGGGCCCTCCGGGGCGGCGACGGTCGGGGCCTTTGCAGTGCTGCCCCGCGGAGTGAGCTGACCGTACGGCAGCTCGAGGTCACCGCACTGACCGTGGTCGATCAGCTCGAGCAAGCGCCTGCAGGCTCGAGCCCCGAGGCGGGGGACGTCTCTGGTCACCGCCGAGAGAGGGGGGTGGACGACCTGGCAGAAAGGAGAGTCGTCCCATGCGATTATCGAGACATCCCGGGGGACGTGGAGCCCCATTTCGTGGGCCACGCCAAGGCCAGCCACCGCCAGTATGTCGTTCTCGTAGATGAACGCGGTTGGCCTTTCGGGGCCAGCCAATAACTGACGGGTGACGTGGGCGCCGGTTTCGGCGCGGAAGTCCGTAGCGACGACTATTGGCACAAGACCGAGGTCTTCAATCGTCGCTAGGTACGCCGCGTTGCGGGTCTCGGTCTGGAGGAAGTCCACAACACCGCCGACTCGGGCAATACGACGATGCCCGAGCGCGGCCAAGTAACGGACCGCTCCAACCACGACCTCCGCTTCGTTTTGCCAGACCGTTGGTACGGGGTGCGGCCCGCTGGAACCAGACAGTATGACGGCCGGGAGACCGAGGCGCGCCAACGCATCAGGCCGCGGGTCGTTTACCCGCAAGTCGACGACGAAGACGCCATCCACTCTTCGCTCGCCGCTCCAGCGGCGGTGGACTTCAAGCTCCGCCTCCAGCCCGTCCACGACCTGGATCGTCAGTGCGATGGACCGAGATGCCAGCTCCGACTCGATCCCGGCCACGAGACCCATGAAGAAAGGTTCGAAGGCGAGGGTCTCGGCCGGTCGAGCCAAGACGAACCCGCACGCGTTGACCCGAGAACCCTGGAGGGCACGCGCGGCGCTGCTCGGGTACCAACCGACCTCCTTTGCTACGGACAGGATGCGTTCGCGCGTCGCGACCGACAGTCCGGGCCGGTCGTTGAGAGCGAAGGACACGGCTCCCCGGGACACGCCCGCTTTCCGTGCAATATCTACTATCGTCACTCGCGCGGAGGAACGCTTCTTGTCCGGCAGTTTGCTCCTCCTCACACGTTAACGAACGGCCAGGTGACAGCTAAACAGGACGAGACAGTCAGAGCGCCGTTGGACACTATATTATTGCGATATTATTGGTCGGTTGTGGAAAGGTTACGGTAAATACTAACTTTTTCGAGAGCCAGGCACGGTCGTGGTCAGCCTTTGACGGCTCCCGACGTGAAGCCTCGGGCCAGGTACCGCTGGGCGAGGGCGCCCATGATCAGCACCGGAAGGAAGGCTAAAGTACTGGCAGCAAACAGTGGCCCCCTTTGTAGGTGCAGTACTAGGCGAGCTAGGGAAATTTCCGTGCCCTCTCCTACCCGATGAGCTTTAGGACCTCGACTTCGAACGGCGGTAAGACGAGGACCTCGACGGGCCGGTTCGAAACGGCCTGATATCGGCTATAGGACGAACCTTCAAGCGTCACCAGCTTCACGTCGAGCTGTTCTGGCGACATGTTTATGACCAGCGCGATCTCGTTGCCCGCGGAACTGAGACGAGCAACCATTAC
This sequence comes from uncultured Acidimicrobiaceae bacterium, assembly GCA_963823855.1. GTDB lineage: Bacteria > Actinomycetota > Acidimicrobiia > Acidimicrobiales > Palsa-688 > Fen-671. The sequence goes on along the minus strand of CAWGNA010000021.1, from coordinate 22,646 downwards.
CCGCGGGTCGCTCACCGACAACGGGAGGGCAATGCCGGTAGCCTGAGCCAGGGCACCGTAGAGCTGCCAGGTGCTCTCAGGGTTCGCACGAGGCGTCCTGGCCGCCATGTGCTCAATCGGGTACGTGCATAGGACCATGGCGCCTAGCCCCACCTTCCGCTCCAGGAGCGCGGGGCGACCTGAACCATCGACAGCCAGGATCCTTGCCCCAGCCGGCTCGAGCGGGAGGAAGGCACGAGAACCCTCGTTCCCCGATACGTGGAAGCTGAGTTCGGTCCCGGTCGACAGGTCGCCAACGTCTTCCACGAAGGTCAAGATAAGGTCGCCGTCTTCGACGGTGTCGACCAGCCCGTACCGCAACTGGTGGCTGATCCCAAAAACCTCGTTGAGCCAGGGCACCCACGAGCCGCGCTGGGTCAGGCTGCTGCCTGCGAAATAGGAGAGGTATACGGTCGCTCCTTGTTGCGCAGCTGACAGCAGGTCGCGCACAGTAGGGGCCGTGATGAGCTTGGTCGACGGCAGGAGGTACAGCTTGACCCCGGCCCCAAGGCCGTCGCGTTCACGGGCGAAGGCCACGGGCAGGTCCGCTTCGCGGGCGGCGATGTAGGCCTGGGCGAGGGTGCCCCTTATGTCGTCCCGGTATTCCGGTGTGGAATACGGAGCGGTGCGTTCGAAATGCTCTGGGACGAGGATCTCCACTTCGGGTTGAGGCCGGTCCCAGCCATCTCGGCCCAGTTGCCCGACGAGAGAGGCAAAGCGCCCGATCTCACGAAGCGCTGCCTTCGGTTTACCGGCGCGGTCAGTGACGCCAAAGTGCATCTCGAAAGGGTGGTGCCGATAAGGATCCTGGTCCTTCAGGTCGTCGTAGTCACAGTTGTTCCAGGCGAGCCAACCTTCTGCTCCGGCAGCCAGGGTCGTATGCAGCACTTGCCGGTAGTAATGAGCCGCGTTGTCCTCAGAAGCAAATTCCGAACTGAGCCCAAACTCCTCGAGCACGACCGGGACGCCAAACCCCGCGCACAGCTCGCAAGCAACCGCTGCCGCCATCGATTGGCGGACCGGGTCGTCCGAGCTGCCGTAGACGTGTGGTCCCATAAAATCGACAAGAGGGGCTAGCGCCCGCAGCGAGAACCCGTTGTCCTGGCCGGAAACTTCTACCCCCCAGGCCCCGTCGCCTATCGAGACCGGCTGTGCCACCCCGGCGGACCGAACGGCCTGGACTATCAAGCGCGCCCAGGACGTGATCTCCTCTATCGTGCCAGGCCCGCCGTATATCGGCATTTCGTTGGACACCAGCCAGCCGGCTACGGCTGAGTGGCTCCCGAACCGGCGGGCTAGCTCAGCGGCGAACCAGGCCTGTTGGGACACCATCCAGACATCCCGGTACAGGTCCCTGCCCTGCCGCCAGACCGGGTCCCAGTTCTCCCCCGACATGTGGCCCACGATAAAAGTGGGTATTGTCCGCACGCCTTTTTCTACGTGAGCGTCAAGGAAGTCGCTGAACCGCTCTAGTACCTCTGCGTCGAGTCGTTCGACCTCCGGCACGAAGTCGGGCCAATAGCAAAAGGACCGAGTGATATTGCACCCATTTGCAGCAAGGACCGTTAGCTCTTGTCGCACGACCCCACCGTCGTAGCGTACCCACATTCGCGGGCCCCGCTCCGGGACCAGAAATTCACGCCGACCCATGGAGCGTGCTGCCAGGGATTTTCCACCTAACCCCCTTTTTTCCGACGCAGACCTGTCGTCGCCCGGGTTGGACAGCTTTAAGATCAGTAAAGTACTTGAACGATTAAGTGTCAAGCGCTTTTGTCACTTACGGACGCGGTGCAGCCAAGGCAGGCGTCTGGTGCCAAACCCGCCGGACGGTTGTCGGCGGCTAGCAGCCTTCAGCGCACGGCTCGCCGCAAGCCGAACCGATATGCCCGACGGCCCGGGACAGCAGGTCGTTGAGCATCGTCCGTTCGGCGGGTGTGAGCGGTGCGAGTACTTCGTCGTCCACTGAACAAAGGGCACGGTCAAGGTCCGCGAGCAACTGGTGCCCCTTCTCGGTCAGTTCGACGATCGCCCGGCGTCGGTCGGCCCTATCGCGGCGTCGCTCGATCAGGCCGGCGTCCTCCAGACCATTGAGGACAGCAACCAGGTTGGTCGCGTCCACACCCACCAACGCCACCAGGGTCGTCTGAGGTGAAGGACCGCGCTTGCGGAGGTACTCGAGAGCAAGCAGCTCATTCGGGCGCAGACCGGTCGGGGCAACGGCCTGCTCAACCCGGCGGCGCATCCCGCGCGCCAGCTGGGCGATCAGAAGGCTGGAGGCTCCGCTCGCCCGGGGACTGAGATCACTGGCGCTCACGGAGCCGAGTGTACCGCGCCAATCATTAGTCATGAACAAAGCATTGGTATGGTATAAATCACTAGCGGACAACCAGAGATCGACAGGAGAACGCCCTCGTGACCACGACCACTACCCTTCCGGACCCAGGCCCACCCAACCCCGCCTTTGAGCGCCCGGCCGATGCCGCCCACATCGAGCGGACCGCCAGCGCCCTCGCCGGTCGCGGCTTCAAGGCACAGGTTGCCCAGAGCGCCGAGCACGCCCGCCAACTCGTCCTCGACGCTATCCCAGAGGGCGCAGAGGTCCACATAGCCCTATCCGAGACGATGCGCGAACTGGGCCTCACTGCTGAGATCGACGAGTCCGGGCGGTACCAGTCAGTGCGCGCTCGCCTGAAGACCCTCGACCGCCAAACCCAGGCGGCCGAAATTCGGAAACTGGGAGCCGCTCCCGACTACATCATCGGGAGCGCGCACGCCATTACCGACGACGGGGAAATCGTCGTGGGCTCGGGCTCGGGCAGCCAGCTGGGCGCGTACGCCTACGCGGGCGGCCATGTCATCCTGGTCGTCGGGCACCAAAAGCTCGTCACAGACCTCGGCGAAGGCCTGCGACGGGTACGGGAGTACAGTCTGCCCCGGGAATACCTACGCATGCAGAGCCTTGGGTACCCAGGCAGTGTGCTCGCGAAGACACTTATCATCCACTACGAACGGGGCGGGCGGACCGAAGTCATCCTCGTCCCCGAAACGTTGGGGTTTTAGACAGGGATTTGGCGTTCGGGGTGCAACCGATAAGTTGACCGCCTCACCAGGTAGCACTACCCTGAGGTCAGCGAGATAGTAGGTTCGGCCAGGGGAGGCATACCCAGTGAGCTCGGCATCGTTGACCGTCTCGGTTGTGGGCGCTGGCGGCAAAATGGGCATGCGCGTTTCCAACAACCTCGAGCGCGGCCCGCACCGCGTTTTCTATAGCGAAAACCACCCAGCCGCAATCGAACGGGTGCGTGCGGCTGGACGCGAGCTAAGCGACACAAATACGGCTGTAGCCCAAAGCGACGTAATAGTCATGGCCGTCCCTGACCTTTTGCTCGGAAAAATATCCGAGAGCATCGTGCCGCACGCGATGCCCGGTGCCGTGTTGTTGACCCTTGACCCTGCGGCCCTGTACGCCGGGTTGATCGCGCACCGGGACGACCTCTATTTCGCGGTCGCGCACCCTTGCCACCCTTCGGTTTTCCTGCAACGGGACAACAGTGAGGAATGGGCCGACACATTCGGAGGTATTGCCGCTCCTCAGGACGTCGTGGCAGCGCTCGAGTCAGGCGACCAACCGGTGCGCGATCGCACCGAGCAGGTCATTCGTGCCATCTATAACCCAGTACTTGATGTCCACTGGGTAACAGTCAAGCAGCTAACCGTCCTCGAACCGACGGTGACGGAGACCATTACCTGCATGATCTCCGGCTTGCTGAAGGACGTACTTTCGGAGGCTGTCAACACCGCTGGTATCCCGGAGCAAGCCGTGAAGGCAATGCTGTTCGGCCACGTGCAAATCGCCTTGGCGAACTCGCTACTTGGGTCCAACGCCTTCTCTGATGCGGCCATGATAGCTATGGACTACGGCCGCGACAGGGTCATCAAGGACGACTGGAGAAAGATCTTCGATGACGCCGAACTCGACACCGTCATAGCGCGAATGCTCCAAGTGGAGCGCGTCCGCCAGACTTCCTGACCCGCCCCGTAGCCCGTAAGCCGAGGCCCGTACGCCATAGCCTGCTCCGAGTTGCTCCGGGCTACGTAAGGACCGAACGCTCCTTTAGGAACGAAACGCTGTGCCTGGCCCACTCATCTTCGACTCGGCAGGTCTCCTCAATTGACGCGGCGGGTGGCACCCATTGTTCGACGATCTGGTTGATACCCCGAACTTCCGGCTGGACCGTGCTTATCATGAGGTCGTAGTCGAGCAGGCCGGTGCCCAAAGGGCAACCAATGAGCGAGAACCCGACCAATCCGGCTTGCCGCACGAACCTGAAGTCTTTGATATGCATGTTCACGACGTGCGGCGCAGCGCGCTGTATTACTCTGTCCGGGTACTCGAGGCGCGCCACGCAGTTCCCCGGGTCCAGGCAGATCCCTAGGCCCGGAGTGCCCACGGCTTCGACCACCGCAACCAGGTCGTCGATTGAGACCTGCTCATAGGTTTCCAATCCTAAAGTGACACCCTGGTCTGCGTACGCTGGCAAGACCGAACGGAGAGACTGTACCTGTTGGTCACGCCCCGGCTCGGCGTCGAGCGCCATCAGCATCGTCCGTACAAAGGAGGCGCCAACTGCCTTAGCGATCTCGAGATAGTGCTCGAGATGGTCGGACGTCGTACCGCGAGTACCAAGTTCGAGGCTCATGCCCAGGTCTTCCGCCTGGCTCCGGACCTGTCGCAACTGGGCTGCGGACATGGATTGGATGGCTGGATAGTCACAGATCTGTAAGAGCCGCACGTCGAGCTCGCTCGTCGCCCTCAACATCTCGTGGAGGCTCAACGAACTGGTCCCTGCTGCGGACCAGCGCCAGAAAAACGCGTAGGTGCTCAAACCGATCGGCATTATGCCTCGACAGCGACCCTTCGACCACTTCGGCTCGAGCCGAGCGCCGCCATGACCATGGCGAAGCTCTTTATGTTGTCATGGCACTCGTTCATCGGGGTACCTCCAGTGCGCAGAGCCCTTATAAAGTCCGCGAGCGACCCCTCGATGCCGGGGCCGCTGATCGTTACTGCCGGAGCATCAACTCGCTCGAGCTCACCCCCGTCGGTCCCGGGCTTGCACACCTCCGCAACGGGGTTGCTCGTCCCGTCCCAGATAGCGGTGCCGGAGGCCCCGATCGCACGCCAGGACGACTCCCATGAGGTCTCGAGACCGTCGGCGCACCAGCTGCCCTCATAGCTAAAGCGGAGCCCGTCCCTGAACTCGAATTCTGCCACCGCCGACGCCGCACCGGCATACCAGCTCCAGGGTGGGTTGAACTCAGTGCACTGTGCGCTCACCGGGTCGGTCCCGGCTATGTAACGAGCGGCGTCAAAAGTGTGGATAGCCATGTCTACTAGCAACGGGCTCTCCATCTCGTCCCGGAAGCCGCCGAAGCGGGGCGCCCGGTAAAACTCGGCGTTTAGTTGACCAACGCCTCCGAGACGTTGTTCGACGAGGTTCTTGAACGCGGCCAGGCCGGTGTTGTAACGCCGGTTTTGGCTTACCACGAACAACGTAGAAGTTCGCTCGGACAACTGGACCAGATGGCGCGCCTCCTCGAGGTTGGCGGCCATGGGCTTTTCGCCGAGTACAGGCACTCTGCGCTCCAGACAGCGCCGCGTGATGTCATGGTGAGCCTCAGGGACGGCGACATCCACTACAAAGTCAGGCGATAGCTTGTTAAGAGCAGCCTCGATGCTCTCCTCGATAGCAACATCGCTAAGCCCGGCCGTCTCAATGCCTTCTGCCACACGGTCGGTGAAAATATCGACCCAACCGACGAGCGACACGTCAGGGTTGTTGCCAATGACGCGCGCCCACGCACTCCCCATCCCCCCTGCGCCGACGAGGACTGCCCGGAGCGCGCTCACCGTGCTGGTTGACTACCGTGCTCAACGATGTACTCCTCGAGCCACCCTTCGGGCATGTTCTCGAGCTTGTAGGGCGCCGGGAGCGGCCCACCGTCACGGTACGTCCACAAGACCCCGTTGGCGATCACGTGCCGGACGGCCGGGTGGTGATAGACGGGGTACTCCTGGTCACCAGGGCTGAAGTAAAACACGCGGCCCGCACCGCGATAAAAACAGCAACCGGAGCGAAAGACTTCCCCACCCGCGAAACTCGAGATGAACACGAGCTCGTCGGGCTGAGGGATGTCGAAAAGCTCTCCGTACATCTCCTGAGCCTCGATCGCGAAGACGGGCGGGACCCCCCTCGTGATCGGGTGGGCCGCATTGACGGTCCAGACGAGCTCGCGCTCGCCAATGGAACGCCAGCGCAGGTTGCAGCTCGTCCCCATCAGTGAGCGGAAAATCTTCGACCAGTGCCCAGAGTGCAGTACGACGAGGCCCATGCCCTGCAGGACGCGTTCCTTCACGCGCTCCACGACTTCGTCAGCCACCTGGCCGTGGCCCATGTGACCCCACCACGTGAGCACGTCCGTCGTTCCCAGGACTTCCTCGCTCAAGCCGTGCTGGGGCTGGTCGAGCGTCGCCGTGCGCACCACGGCCCGGCCCCCCAGGTGCTCTGATATACCCGAGGCAATCGTGGTATGCATGCCGTCTGGGTACAGCTTCTGGACCGGCTCGTCCCGCTTTTCATGGAGGTTCTCCCCCCAGACGGTGACGCGGACCGCCGCCCCCGAAGTTGTATGGCTCACCTCGACCTCTCCCTTTCTTACGACCTCTTACGACTTGACTCCACCGGCCCGTGAGGCCATGGGTAACTTTGGCCGACCCTGCATCAACCCTTCAAAGCCCCTGCCCGGAGGCCGCTCCGGATCCAGCGCCAACATACAAAAAGCAGGATCGTCGTAGGTATAGCAGCCAGTGTGGCTGCCGCGAAAATGCCGCCGTCGTTGGAAGTGTACTCGGTCACGAACTTGTAGAGCCCGAGCGTGAGCGGCTGAGGGCCGCCGCCGGCGTTGAGCGTTAGGGCGTTGACAAAGTCGTTCCAGGCCCCCAGTAGGGCGAACAGCCCCACAGTGATGATGGCCGGGACGGCCAGGGGGATGCCTATCGACGTGAACGACCGGACCGGGCCCGCCCCGTCCACGGCGGCAGCGTCGAAGAGCTCTCCCGACAAGGTCACCATGAAGGCCCGGAGCACGATGATCGCGAACGGTATGGCGGCGGCGGAGTCCGCCAGGATGAGCCCGATGTAGCTGCCCAGCAGGCCCCAGCGGTGGAAAATGGTGTACAGGGCGATCGACAGCGAGATGCCGGGTATCATCTGGGTCACCAGCATGATCAGGATGACCAGGGCCGCCAGGCGGCCGCCCCGCCGGGCCAGGGCGTGGGCGGCCGGCACTCCGACCAGCCAGCTGAGGACCACCACGCTCACGGCGATGACCAGGCTAACGCCAATATTGCCGATGATCGAACTAAAAGCCAGCTTGTAGTTCTCGGTGTAAATATGCGTGGGGATGAGGGCGGGCGCGTTGGCATAAATCGTGGAGAGGTCCTGGAACGACGCCACCACGACCCAGTACAACGGGAACAATAGCGGCACAAAAAAAATAAGGCCGAGCACGACGCTCATAGCGCCGCTGAGGATCCGGCGCGATTTCTTCGCCTTATGCGTGCCTGCCATCGTCATCGCATGCCTCCCTTGCCAGCCTCTCTCCTGCTGATACTTATGTAAACGACGCCAACCAGGAACGTGAACAACAGAAGTATGTTCGCCACCGCCGTCCCGGTCCCGAAGTTGAAGGCAGTAAAAGCCTGCGTGTACGCCCAAGTCGACATGAGCTGGCTCTCGTTGGCCGGCCCGCCTCCAGTCAGGACCCACGGCAGGTCGAACACCTTGGTCGTATAGACCACCCCGAGCATGAGCACGATCAAGATCACCGGGCGCATGGAGGGCACGGTGACCCGACGGAAGCGCTGCCAAGGGTTGGCCCCGTCAACAGCGGCCGCCTCGAGCTGTTCGGCCGGGACGTCCTGCAGCCCGGAGTACAAGAGCACGGCATTGAACGGCACCCCGGCCCAGATATTGGCAATTATGATCGCGGTGAGCGCCAGGTACCCGTTCGTGAGCCACCCGATCGGGCTATGGATCAGGCCGACGGCCTCGAGGACCTGGTTGGCGAGGCCGTTGGAAGTGGCAAAGATCAACGAAAATATGGTCCCCGTGACGACGAGGGGTATCACGTAGGGCACCAGGATGAAGCGGCGTAGGAAGCCGGAGCCAGCAAACTGCCTGTTCAGGTACATGGCCAGCCCGAACCCGATGGCGAACTGGAACACCACACAGGCGACCGTGAATATGAGGGTGTTGACCAGCGCCCGGATGGTCGTGCTGTTGCTCAACATGGCGGTGTAGTTGGCGAACCCGACGTAAGTGCCGTGGCCAGCCGCCAGCGCCGAGAACCCATAGTCCTGAAAACTGATCGAGATGTCCTGGTACAGCGGGTAGGCGAAGAAGAGCGCCACGTAGGTGAGGGCAGGTACTAAGAAACAGAGCAGCACCAGGCGTTCCGATGTACGCCAATTGAACCGGAAAAAACTGTGGCCCGCCGGGGCACTGGCGCGGCGAGGCCCCGTCAACGAGGGGCGTTTACGCTCCTCGACACCTGTGGCGGTTGCGGCCATTCATCCTCTCCGTTCATTCTCGCCCAAAGCGACCAGTCCCACATAGCAGGGCCATGTTTGGATGTTGGTGTCCCACCGGCGTACCGGGCCGAAGTTCTGTCTTCGGCCCCCTGCGCGATCACGCGGTGAGCGTCGGAGCGAAACCACCAAAGGGCGTCCGCCAACACAGGAGGACGCCCTTTGCATGGCTTCACGGCCTTATTTGAGCAAAGGATTGACCTGGGATTGAGCGGCCTGCATGGCCGCTGCCGGCGTCATCTTGCCGATGAGGGCGGCCTCGATGGCGTTGCCCACGTCGAGGTCGATGGCGGGCTCGTTAGCCGGGTTCTTGATCCCCGCAGTGCGCGCCCGGCCGTTCTTCAGCTCAGACAGGAACGGCGAGTAGACGCTGGTGTTCCAGGGGGACTGGTCCCACAACGACGGCTCCGTCGGGACGGCGGCCAGGAGCTTGGAGAAGTCGACAACGTGGTTAGACATGTCATTGAGCAGTGTGAACGCCGCCTTTTCCTCGGTCGGGTTGGTCTTGGTGATGGCCCACACCTCACCACCGAAGGGTGAGATGACGGTCTGGCCGGCCACGCGCGTCGGGATCGTGAAGACGCCCCACTTCAGCTTGGGGAACTGTGTGTACATGCTCGGGATGTTCCACAGGCCGTTCTCGTCGAAGGCGGCCTTGCCGGCTTCGAACTCCTGCATAGGCTGACCCTGGCCCCAGTTGACCACGTCCTTGGGCGCCGCTCCCTCTTTGACGAGGCTGGTGAGGAAGGACAGCGCCTGCACTGAGGCGGTACCGGCCGGGTCTTCCATGGAACCGCCGTTCGACCAGGCCCACGGGTCGAACTGCCACGTCGCCTGCCCGGGGCCGGCCTGACCGGAGAAGACGAAGCCCAGGTCGCTACCATGAGCCGTCTTCTTAGCGTCAGCAGCGAACTGCGCCCACGTCGTCGGTAGGGTCGTGATCCCGGCCTGCTGGACAAGTGCCTTGTTGTAGAAGATGGCGATGGTATTTGTGTACAGCGGCATGGCGTACAGCTTGCCGTTGTACGTCGTCTCGGCGACGTTGGCCGGGTTGAGCTTGCTCACGGCGGGGAGCGTCCCCAATGATGACAACGGGACCAGCACGCCGTCGGCCGCGAACTCGGCCAGCTCGGGGTTGTCGAGCATCAACAGATCTGGCTGCGACCCCGAGCTGAACTGTGCCAGTACGTGGGTGAGGTACGCACTATCGCCGGTCACCACGTCGCCCTGGCGGACAATCTTGACGCAGGGATTGGCAGCACTGTAGCTCTTGAAATAATCGGCGACGCCCGCCCCCGAGGTGTTCGCGGCCGATGGGACACCGTAATAGTCCTCGGTCGTCAACGTCACCACGCCCCCGGGACATGAGGCAGCTGACGACAGGTGCCGTGCCGCCGGGACCGGGCTCGCTGCAGCGGATGTCGCCGCAACAGAGAACGTCCCGAGAGATCCTACCACCAGGGTTGCTGTGATAATACGGGCGCCTCGTCGAACGAAATTGTCTTTTATCACTGTGCGTTTCTCCTCCTTTACTTTGTGTTGTATTTCGGGCCCACAGACTGCAGGTCCGTTCTTCCAATTTGGGATCCAAAAAGGTCCCCTTCACGTAAACCTAATGCGGGCTCAGTGTGCTAAGGCGCGGCCCTTGGCTCCCAGTCATGACAGCAGTGCCCTGCCTTCTACCACTTTTATGGATCGGCGGGGGTGCGTCGCTCGCGGCGCGCAGCACCATTGGGGGCAAGAGCCGGCGTACCGGGCTCCCGTCCCATGAGCTCAATAGATCTATGGCCTGCCGGCCCATCTCATCGGCAGGGATAGCCACGCATGTGAGCGGTGGCACGACCTGTTGGGCCGATGCATCACGTGCTATCGCGACAACAGACACGTCGCCGGGCACTCGCTTGCCCAGTCGCTCTAAACCCTGGGGGACTAGCTCGAGCACCCCCTCGTTGAACATTATCAAAGCGGTAATGCCGGGAGCGTCGTCGAAGAGCCGGCGGAGGGCCGATTGCACCCCTTCGTGTGTCGTCTCAGTAGCGACACCATGAAATTCGAGCCGGCGCCCGGCCAGCTCGTCGGCGACGCCCCGCCACGCGCGAAGGGCGTAGCCGGAACCGATCTCGAAAATGCCCGGGTGTGGCCCTAGAAACCCGATCACTTCGTGGCCGAGCTCAGCGAGGTGCGTCACGGCTAGGTGACCGGCGGCCTCGAAGTCGAAGTCCACGTACGGGAGACCGCTCGGGTCCTCGGGTACACCGAGGAGAACCGCCGGCGTGTCCATTTCCGCGACGAACGGGACACGCTCGTCATGGGCCAGCACCTCCATAAGGATCAGACCGTCAACCATCTTGCTTCGCACTACGCGGTCGATCTCCGATTTGCCGTCCGGACCAGTGAGCAGCATGACGTTCCAACCGTGCTGGCGGGCGCTTTCGAGCACCCCATAGACGTATGGCATCAAGACGCGCTCAAACGACCAGCGGTGGATCGGGACCACGAGTGCTATGACGTCAGTGCGGCCGGCGCGCATCGAACGGGCACCAGCGTGCGGGTGGTACTTCAAGGCACGAATGCTTGTCTCGACCCGACGGCGCGTCTGCGGAGAGATGCTCCTATTGCCGTTGAGTACGTAGGACACGGTACTGGGCGCGACGCCCGCGTGTTTTGCTACGTCCGTGATGGTCGGCTGCATTTTCACCCCCTTCTGCCCCGTCGAATGGTTTCGACAACCCCTTAGCAACTCCCGCATGGATATTCACTATCGCATGCAGTCGCGACCAGCAGCCTGATCGTACTGCAGGTTGATGGACCAGTCAACTGGTCAATATCGGTGAGTCCTCCTGCCTACCGCGGTGCTCGCCCGCAGACGGGAGCCCGTGCGGTCAAGAGTCGACCGACCGCGCTTGACGACGGCCTGCGGCGAGGGTACGCTTTGCGTAGGTCGATTCGGAAATGAATATCTATGCGCCGCTCTTCGGGCCTCGTGCATAACGCAGGGTGAACCGGGCCGGATGCTCAGTCCTGCAGCCCTTCGAGGACCGCAGCATAGTGCCGGTTTGGTGCCAGCTCGACAGGCGGGCGCTGGCAATACCTCCAGAACATCCGTTGGCGCTGAAGCCGCGCCGCCCCGATAGCTGCGAATGCGCGATCACTGGTGCCCTGGTCAAGCATCGATGCCCCTGCGACTATGCTTTACAGCTGAGTGGTTCGGGACTCAATGGTTCGGGATTGCGCACCGTTTTGGGTCCGCCGACGAGACTGCCCTTGGCGCGGCTCGTACCCGCCTCCGAGCGGGCCGGTTGCAGTACCGGAGGTCCCGTCCGTGTCAAGTTCGAGGCCGCCGGCGAAAAGGGTGAGGTTCACGAAGACAGAAGGAGGCGGTAAATGACATCAGTGCCACCGAACCGTCGGTTCTCGGCCGGGATCTGGATGTTCGGTCAGTTCGTCGACCGGTTCGCCACTGACGGCTATGGGCCGGAAGTGCCGATGCCAGACGCGATCCGGCTTGCCGCCTCGGTCGGAGGGATCCAATCAGTCGACCTGAACTTCCCCTTCTGGGGGCCGGGGGCCTCCATTTCGTCGGTGCGTTCAGCGCTGGATGCCACCGGGTTGCGGGCACAAGCGATCACGCCGGCCATATACACGAGGGAGTACAGCAAGGGTTCGTTCACCAATCCGGATCCCAAGGTGCGTCAAAAGGCTGTTGACCTGATCGCCGAGGCCACCGAAGTTGGTTACGAGCTCGGGGTGGACTACATGAAGATCTGGCCTGGCCAAGACGGGTTCGACTACCCGTTCCAAGCGGACCCTAAACGGTTGTGGGAGCTGTCGGTCGAAGGTATGCGCCGGGTCGCCGGCCCACACCCGGGGCTGCCATTCGCGATCGAGTACAAACCGAAAGAGCCTCGCACACACATGCTGTTTTCAAGCGCGGCGCGAACCCTCCTGGCTATAGAGGACATTGGACTTGAAAATGTCGGTGTCCTGATCGATTTTGGCCATTCAATGTACGCAGCTGAATCACCGGCTTCCTCCGTGGAACTGTGCCTCAGCCGCGGGAAGTTGATAGACGTTGACTTGAACGACAACTTCCGCTCTTGGGACGACGACATGACCGTCGGGTCCGTCCACATTGTCGAGACCCTCGAGTTCCTCTTTAGCTTGAACCGCGCCGGCTGGGATAAGCCGTGGAAACTCGACCAGTTCCCGTTCCGTGAAGACCCCGTAGCGGCCGCGCGTGCCAGCATAGTGATGCTGTCCAGGCTCCTGGACATCGCCGACAGCCTTGAACCGAAGGAGCTGGCGGAGGTCCAGGAGAGCCAGGACGCGCTGGGGGCACAGGCGCTCTTGTTCGATGTGGTGTTCGGCCCGGGTCAGCGCCAACGGTGATCGATGCAGCGACGCCGATGCCTCCGACGCCAATGCCACCGATAGCAGTGCTCCCCGTCGGAGGGATCGGCCCAAGCGAGCCGACGGAAGCCCGGCTACGGAGGCTCGGTGAAGCAGCGCGCGCTATAAGGCGCAGAAACCTTGAGATCGTCAACGCGGCCGGGCTCGGCCACATTGGGGGCGACCTGTCGGCTGCCGACATCGTAACGGTCCTGGTTTTGGCCGTCTTGCGGGTTGACCCCGCGGGCCGGCTACCCCGGACCGGGACCGGTTTGTCATGAGCAAGGGCCATTGTTCAGGCCTCCTCTATACGGCCCTGGCCGCCCGAGGCTTCTTCGACCAAGACCTTCTGAGCGGCTACATGATGCCGCTTTCGCCGCTCAACGGTCACCCGGACGTGAACAAGGTGCGCGGCGTGGAGGCCAATACCGGGCCCCTCGGCCATGGTCTGCCAATCGCCGTGGGTATGGCGATAGCCGCGCAACTAAGAGGAAGTCAGAGCAAGACGTTTTGTCTGATGGGGGATGGTGAGCTTCAGGAGGGATCCAATTGGGAGGCTTTGCTGGCTGGCGGGCATCGTGGTCTTGACCAGCTCACCGTCATCATCGACCGGAACGGGCTCCAGCAAGGTGCGGGGACTGAGCAAACAAGTCGCCTGGAGCCGCTGAGTGACAAGGCAAGGTCGTTCGGGTGGGAGGTGGTCGAGGTCGATGGGCACGACCACGGCGCTTTGCTCGACCTGTTCGAGAGCGTGCCAATACGGCCCGGAAAACCAAGCTTCATCATCGCCCGCACGCACAAGGGCCACCCCATATCTTTTATGAGCGACAGGGTCGAATGGCACCACCGCGTTCCCTCCAACGATGAATTGAGGGCTGCTCTGGAGGAATTGGGATAAATGACGGTAGCTAAAATGAAGATGGATAGATGATGATGGATAGATGATATGATAATAATACGGTGGATAAATGACGGTGGATAAATGACGGTGGATAAATGCCGGTAGCTAAATGACAGTAGCGAGCAGCCTGGCCCTGGTCGACTGCAGGGACGCGTTCGCATCGACGGTCACCGAGATGGCGGCTGCGGACGAGCGCGTCGTTGTAGTGTGCAGCGATTCGGTTGGGTCGAGCAAGCTCGTCGAGTTCAAACGCCGCTTTCCCGACAGGCTTATCAATGTGGGGATTGCCGAACAAACCCTGGTCGGTCTGGCGGCCGGCCTGGCTAACGGTGGGTTGCGCCCGATCGTTTCCGCGGCGAGTTGTTTTGTAACGGCTCGAGGGCTGGAGCAGATCAAAGTCGACCTGGCCTACACAAATGCAAGAGTCGTGGTCTGCGGCATGAGCCCGGGGGTGGCATACGGCCAACTCGGGGCCACCCATCATTCCCTGGAGGACGTGGCCTGGCTACGGGCGATCGACAATATGGTTGTCGTGGTGCCGGCGGACCCACTCGAGACCGAGCAGGCACTGTGGGCTGCGCTGGAGCATGACGGGCCAGTGTTTATCCGGGTGAGCCGTATGGGAGTCCCACCCATTTACGACGCGGATTATCAGTTCCGGCTCGGGATTGCTTGCTGCCTGGTCGAGGGTGATGACGCCACGATAATCGCCAACGGTACGATGGTCTGGCGCGCTCTTGAAGCCGCGGCCATCCTGCGGGACCTCCACGTGAGCTGCCGCGTAATCTCGATGCCCACAGTGAAGCCCCTTGATGTCGACGAAGTCGTACGGGCGGCAACGGAAACCGGTGCGATCGTCACCGTTGAAGAGCACTCGGTCACAGGAGGCCTCGGAGGCGCCGTAGCCGAGACGGTCGTCGAACACCAACCTGTCCCTGTGCGCATCATGGGTTTTCCGGGATTTGCCCCCACTGGGTCGGCAGAGTTCTTACTGGAGCACTTCGGGTTGACAGCTGAGAGCATCGCGAAGGCCACGCTCGAGCTTATGAAACGCAAGCGATAATGGCTGCCATCCTCGCCATCGACCAGGGGACCACGGCTACCAAGGCGCTCGTGATGTCCCCGGAAGGCGAGGTAGAGAGCTTTGCATCGGTTGGGGTAAAGCGTTACTTCCCGCAACCAGGTTGGGTCGAGCAGGATGCTTTGGAGCTCTGGGAAAGCGTCCTCGACGTCGTGGGACGGCTTCCCCGCCAAGAAATCATCGCAATCGGCGTCGCCAGCCAACGGGAGTCGGTCCTTGTCTGGGACCGCAGGAGCGGACGCCCCTTGACGCCGTGTATTAGCTGGCAGTGCACGAGGGGCGCCACCATCTGCGCCTCGTTGCGGGCCGATGGCGTCGAGGGTTTGGTCCGGGACCGCACAGGCCTCCCGCTGAGCCCGATGTTCTCTGCGTCAAAACTTAGCTACCTGTTGGGCAACGACCCGTCCCTCCGGGCCTCGGCGGAGTCGGGTGACGCCCTTGCCGGCACGATTGACTCCTGGTTGGCCTGGAAGATGTCGGGTGGGGCATTGCACGTGACCGACGCAGGAAATGCGTCTCGGACCATGCTGTTAGACATAGGCCGCTTAGCCTGGGACCCCACGCTTCTCGAGCTGTTCAACGTGCCAGCAACAATGATGCCGACCGTCGTCCCCACGTGCGGTGTGCTGGGGGAGGCCGTCACCCAGGGCGGTTTGCCGCGAGCGCCGATCGCGGCTCTGGCCGCTGACTCGCACGCAGCCATGTACGGTCTCGGGTGCACCCGGCCAGGTACAGCCAAGGCCACGTACGGTACGGGGACTTCCTTGGCGTCGCCCACGGGGAAGGCCAGGACCGCCTCCCGCCACGGCTTGGCCACGAGTGTCGCCTGGCTCTGTGAAGGGCCCACGTTCGCCTTGGAAGGCAACGTTTTGTCGAGCGGCGCGACTGTCGACTGGATAGGCCGGCTCCTGGGGCTCGACACTACCCTGGCCGTAGAGCAGCTGGCCCGGACGGTGCCGGGCCCGGGCGGCGTGCACATCGTGCCTGGTTTCGCCGGGCTCGGCGCGCCCTACTGGCGCCCAGAGGCGCGCGGGCAGATCAATGGGCTTACGTTTGGGACCGGGCCAGCCGAGCTCGCCCGGGCCGCCATCGAGTCAATCGCCTTCCAGGTAGCCGACCTCGTGATGGCTCTCGAACGGGACACTAACGCCCAATTGGAGGAACTGCGCGCTGACGGCGGCGCGACCAGCAATGATGTCCTTATGCAGTTCCAGGCCGATCTCCTGGGCTGCCCCGTCGTACGGGCTGACGCGCGAGACGCGGCGGCGACGGGAGCGGCCTACCTGGCGGGGATTGCCGTCGGTGTCATCACCCCCGAGCAGGTGGAGAAGAAAACCGGGACGGGAGAGGTCATCGAGCCACGGATGACGACCGAACGCCGAGCCGCGCTACGTGCGGGTTGGCGCAGAGCCGTTATGCGCGAGGTCGATGCCCCTTTCGGGCCAAACGGGTCATGAACTCTCTCGAACGCCTGAGGTTGGCCACCAAGGTGGCCCGTCTTTACTACGAGCAGAGGATGAAGCAACCTGAGATCGCCCGCCAACTCTGCCTGTCGCAGGCGATGGTCTCACGGCTTCTCGCGACGGCCCAAAGGGAGGGCATCGTCAGGACCACAGTCATGACACCTACCGGTGTCTTTTCGGAGCTAGAGGACGAGCTCGCCGTACGGTACGACTTGAAGGACGCGGTTGTGGCCGACTCGGCTGCCGGTGCAGGTGACGACGTATTGAGGGCCATCGGGAGCGCTGCGGCCAGCTATCTGGAAATAACCCTGGGACCGAACGAAATCGTCGGGATCTCCTCCTGGAGCGAAACATTGCTTCGCACGGTGGCCTCGATGCAACCCCGGAGCCGCTCTGACAAGAGCCACGTAGTCCAGATACTCGGCGGCATCGGGGCTCCCACCGCGGAAGTACACGCCATCCAGTTGACACAGCAAATGGCGTCCCTTTTGCACGCCCAACCTCACTTCCTGACAGCACCTGGAGTAGCGTCCTCCCCACAGGCCGCGGCTGCCTATTTGACCGAGCCTTCCGTCCAGGCAACTATGAATTTCTTCAATCAATTAACTGTGGCGCTGGTTGGTATCGGGGCCATCAACCCGTCCCGCCTGCTGGGTGAAAGTGGCAACGCTTTCAACCGGACCGAGCTGGCCCATCTGAAGCGTCTGGGAGCAGTCGGAGATATCTGCGTGCACTTCTTCGACCGCGAAGGCAGAGATGTCGCCGGCCCGTTCAACGAACGGGTAATCGGGATGTCGCTGGACCAGCTGCGCAAAGTCCCACGTGTCATCGCAGTCGCCGGGACCATCGAAAAGGTGGAGGCGGTGCGGGGGGCGCTGGAAGGCAAACTTGTCACGACGCTGATCACAGATCGTTTCACCGCCGAACAGTTGTTAACCTCCCCGGTCCGCCGGCGGCCAAGCACACGACCCAAATAACCAACACGACCGTACCAACCGGTGCCGTCAGTAGCGCGGTAGTAGTCAGTGGCGCGGTAGTACAGGTGCCCTCGTGAGCTGAGCCTCCAGGAGCCCGCGGCGCTTCGCCCCTTCCGCGAACAGCCGTCGGCAACTTGCACCTGCGCCCGACCAACCACACGCTAAGTGGCCCTACCCCGCAACCAAGCGAGGGAGCCCGTCAGCTCGCACGTCAAAGGCTCGTGTGCATGGGGGTTGCAAAGGGTATAACGCAGCTAATCGAGGCAGGGGTTCTAACCAGGGCATCAACCAAGGTGTCCCGGGGCGCGACACATTGGCCGTAGCGCCACCATAGGGTACTAGGGGATCAACCGAATCTCGACCAAGGAGGTCAACTTGTCCCGTCCGAGAGTATTGCTCGCCGCCGCTGCCCTTATGACCGCTGGAACCCTTTGCGGCGCGACCACGGCGTCGGCCTCGAGCCTCTCCGCAACAAGGGCCGTCTCAGCCGGCTCTAGCTCGTCTCCCACGATCGTGATCGGTTCCACCAATTTCACAGAGCAGGTGATCGTTGCCACCCTGTATTCCGACGTCCTGCAGCACGCGGGGTTCAAGACCAACCTGCGGGCCAACCTCGGGACCCGGGCGGAGGTCGAACCGGCACTGGCACACGGGGCACTCGACCTGTACCCCGAGTATGCAGGCAGCCTGCTTGCGTACCTCGCACCGAAGGACACGGCCCTGGCCACGCAGCTCTCAACTGACCTCCCAGCGCTCAAAAAGATCCTGGCCACGCAAGGTGCCACGGTGCTCAACCCGGCACCCGCAGTCGACGTCAACGTATTTGCCGTGACCAAGAAGACGGCATCGCAATACCACTTGACGACGCTGTCCAGCCTTCAGCCCGCAGCATCAAAGCTGGTCCTCGGCGCTCCCACCGAATGCCCGACCTACGCCTACTGTCTTATCGGGCTGACCAAGGTCTACGGCCTCCACTTCAAGTCGTTCTCGGGGATCGAGTCCGAGCCCACCCTCGCCGCCTACTTGTCAGCCGGCAGGGTGCAAGTGGCGGAGTTTTACTCGAGCGACGGCACCGTCCTCACCAACGGCTTCGTCGAGCTCCAGGACAACAAGCACCTGCAACCTGCCGACCACTTGATCCCGATCATCCGCACGTCGGTCGACACGCCTGCTGTCTCGAAGGCCTTGAACGCTGTGGACGCCCTGCTCACAACCGAGCAGCTCGAGCACCTCAACATCGACGTGAACGTGGACCATGAAAACCCCTCCACTGTCGCCTCGAGCTGGTTGAAAAGCGTGGGCTTGACGTAGCAAGTGCCATGGCGCTCGTCGCGTCGGCCGGACCGCTGGTCCAGTGGAGCTGGGTTTCTTCGGAGCGCTCGACGATCGTTTCGCTGCTGTTGCAGCACATCGAGCTGACGGTGATCGCCGTTGCCGTCGGCTTGGTGATAGCCGTACCGCTCGGGATCCTCGCCTGGAAAGTGCCTATGGTCAGGCCGCCTCTGGTCGGCCTGACCGGGGCTCTTTACGTCGTCCCTTCGATCGCCCTGTTATCGCTGGTAGCGCCGGTGACGGGGTTCTTTTCTATAACCACCGCCGAGGTGGCCCTCGTCGGTTACACCCTTCTGATCCTGCTCCGCAACACTGTTGCCGGGCTCGACTCAGTGCCTCCCGATGCACAGGACGCAGCACGGGGCATGGGCTACACGCCCGTGCAGGAACTTCTGAAGGTGCAGCTCCCGCTGGCCCTCCCGTCGATCCTGGCCGGTGTGCGGATCGCCACCGTTACTACGATCGGGCTTGTCACAGTGACGGCCTTCATAGGTCAGGGAGGCCTGGGCCAGCTGATCATCCAGGGTTTCAGCGAGGACTTCAACACCCCGATCTTTGTCGGCCTCGTCCTATCGGTCCTGCTGGCAGGCGCGGCCGACGCCTTAATCGTCGGTGTCCAACAAGTGAGCCTGCCGTGGGTGCGAAGACGGGGAGCTTCAGCGTAATGGGCTTCCTGTCGCAGGTCGTACAGTTCCTGACCACGGGGTCGCACTGGACAGGGACCGACGGTTTCCTGGCCCAACTGGGCCGACAGATCGAGCTTTCCGCGATAGCAGTAGTTGCAGCCGTTGTAGCGGGGGTGGGGGTTGGCTCGTTCTTGGGCCACACTGGGCGCGGCAGCTTCCTGGTCCTGAACGGCGCAAATGCGGCGCGCGCCATCCCGTCCTTCGCCCTGGTGGTGCTCATTGCCATTCAGCCAGGGATAGTGGGCCTTCAGCAGGGCGCGTTCGTAGCGGCGGCGATCACCATGTTTGCTCTAGCCGTGCCCCCGATATTGACAAATGCCTATGTGGGTATCCGGGACGTGGACCCCTCTGTGCGCTCGGCGGCGGTGGCGATGGGGATGAAGCCTGGACAGCTGCTTCGGCAAGTTGAACTGCCTTTGGCGCTGCCCCTCATAATGGCCGGAGTGCGGACCGCATCTGTCGAGGTGGTAGCGACGGCAACCCTGGCCGCCTACATAGGGGTGGCGGACCTGGGTTTTAACATCTTCGCGGGCCTGGACACAAGGAACAACGCTGAGACGTTCAGCGCCGCCTTCTTGGTAGCCGTACTCGCTCTCCTGGTCGACTTGCTGCTTGCGGCCGCGGCCCGAGCCTTGACACCGGCCGGTACGCGCGAAACGGCCCGGGCGTCGAGGCAGCGTGGCACCGGGCTGATGTGGCGTCACGCCCGCCAAGCGTGAGCCGTAGGAGGGACCATGATCAAGTTCGACGCTGTCTCCAAGCGCTATGGCTCCGGAGCCTATGCGGTAGAAAATTTCAACCTGGAGGTGGCCGACGGGGAGCTGTGTGTCCTGGTGGGGCCATCTGGCGGTGGCAAGACCACCATCCTCCGGATGGTGAACAGGATGGAGCAGCCGACATCAGGCCGAGTCCTGGTCGATGGGCGTGACATTGCCAAGGTCGACCCGGTCGAACTGCGGAGGAGGACGGGATATGTGATCCAGCAGGCGGGTCTGTTCCCTCATTTGAAGGTGGCAGACAATGTCGCGTCCGTGCCTCGTTTGCTCGGATGGGACCGGGACAAGGTCCACGCCCGGGTTACAGAGATGTTGGAGCTGGTCGGCCTGGACCCGGGGGTCTACGCTGGCCGCTACCCGAACGAGCTCTCAGGCGGGCAAGCCCAGCGTGTCGGAGTCGCCCGGGCTCTGGCCGGAGACCCACCCGTACTCTTGATGGACGAGCCGTTCGGTGCCGTCGACCCGATAGCTCGCGGCCGGCTCCAGCAGGAGTTCCTCGCTCTCCAGGAAAGGCTCCACAAGACCGTCATGTTCGTGACGCACGATGTCGATGAGGCGGTCACCATGGGCGACCGGATCGCGGTGGTGAGCCAGGGAGGCGTACTCCAGCAGTACGACAGCCCGGCCGAGGTGCTCGGTCATCCCGCCACGCCCTTCGTGGCGGATTTCATCGGATCTGATAGGGGGCTCCGGCGCCTGGCGGTGACACCGATCGAGGTAGCCGACCTTTACACACCCCCGGTCGTCAGGCCCACTACAACTATCGCCGAAGCTCGGACCGCGGTGGCCGCCGAGGGTACCCACTGGGCGGCCGTATTGGGCGACGACGGGCGCCTACTCGGCTGGGTAGAGCCGGACAATGCGGCGCAGGGCCCCGACGCCGCTGGCGGTTCGTCCACTGTGGCCAGCTACATGCGTCCCTTTCAGGCGCGCGTGTCTCTGGACGCGTCGTTGAAAACTGCCTTCGGCGAGATGCTCCAAAACGACGCCGCCTGGGTAGCAGTCCTCGACAAGGACCGTTACCTGGGAGTCCTGACCCCCGACAACCTGTGGGCCGCGCTGCGGCGCTCTGTTGGTGGTGAACCAGTAACCGTCTGAGAACTTCCCGGCCCGGCAAAACGCTCGGCACGCTTATGAGGCGGCCCCAAAGTGGGCTGGGGCCGGTGGTACGATCCCCTCAGCGAGCATGACGCTCCGGTTTGCGTGCCGCTTTGACGGTTCAGGCAATCGATTACCGCGCCCTCATTTTCGTTGCTAGGCTACCGATGGCCTGTTCCAAGGAGTGACTAGGTAGTGCAGGACGCCGGCAAAATTCTGACGATACAGGACGTGGCATTAGCCGCCGGCGTCTCTACTGCAAGCGTCTCGCGTGCCCTTAGCGGTTCGCGCCCAGTCCGGCCCGATACGCGCCAGCGGGTGCTGGCCGTAGCAAGCGAGCTGAGTTATCAAGTTAATCCCGTCGCCAGCGCTCTGCGTAGCAAGGTGACCCGCACGGTGGGCATGGTCGTTCCCGACATAGTTACGCCGTTCTTCCCCGCCGTAGTAAAGGCCGTGGAAGACGCTCTCCACCAATCCGGCATCAGCCTGTTCCTCTGTGACGCCAACGAAACGCCTGAACTCGAGGCACGCCGTTTGGAGGCCCTACTCGCCCGGAGCGTTGACGGCATCATTGTCAGCCCGGTTGACGCAGTGAAAAGCCGTAGCGCTGTATCCGCGGCCGCAAAGCGCATCCCACTGGTCCAGGTCGACCGTCGTGTGAACGTGCACAGCGACGTCGTCTTCGTCGACCATCGTCGAGGCATACAACTCGTCCTGGAGCACCTGATCGCGCAAGGTTGTACATCCTTTGCGTTCGTAACCACGGTCAAGCACTCGAGCATCGCGCGCGAGCGGCTCGAGGGGTACATCAAATGCGTCCGAGCTGTCGACCGGCCGAGCGCCAACCAAGTACTCGCCGGCGATCTCTCGATAGAGTGGGGAAAAGAGGCGGCCAGCCGGCTTTTGGGTTCCTCCTTACCGCAGGCGGTGGTTTGCGCCAACGACTTGATCGCCATCGGCGTGCTCCAGGCCTTTAGGGCGCGACATATCCGTGTCCCGGAGGACGTCGCCGTGACAGGTTATGACGACTCCACTTTCGCGAGTGTCATAGACCCCGGGCTGACGAGCGTGCGCCAACCGCTCGGGCATCTGGGCCAGGAGGCCGTCCGGTTCATCACGTCGGCGATCGAATCTCCTGGCCTTCCACCTCGCGAACTGAGGCTCCTCCCGGAGCTAATCGTCCGGGGTTCGTCCGGGTTCGGGTGCTCGCCCAGTTCGGTGTTGTCCTCGGTTGGGACCAACGCGGGTGACTGA
>CAWGNA010000020.1:0-76578 GCA_963823855.1 uncultured Acidimicrobiaceae bacterium | reverse complement strand
GGTGGGAGGTGCCTCAGCTCCCAGTGGCGGCCGCCGTCGGTCGTGGTGGCAAAGACGAGCACAGGGTCTATGTCCACCACCATGCCGACGTTAGGGGAGGAGAACACAGGAGGGTAGGTGGCCCCGCCATAGACGCCGTTACCGGGCGCAATGCCGATGTAACCCCACTTACGGCCCCCGTCGCTCGTGCGTTGGAGCGAAGCCCAGACAACGCAGGCCTCGGTGGCGAAGCCGACCCGGGCGCTGACGAAAGACAGGCCGTTCTTGTCGCATCCGTCGCCGATGGCGGTCGGGCTGGCGCCCTGGGTAATCGGCCCGAAGAGCAGGGCCCCGGCCGAGACCTCTCGCCACTGCTTGCCCCCATCGGAGGTGGCGTAGATCTGCGCTGGGTCCTCACTGGCGGCCGCCGCATCTCCGTCTGGATGAAACCGGTAGAAGGGTTTAGGAAAAAAATGTCCCCCCGCCCTGCCCGGGGGAACCGCCCGCGCCGCGCCCATCTCCTGCCGGCGTCCGAAGTCATGTACACCTCGAGCATGGAAGACTGGTCGTTGGGCACGTACAAGAGGAACACCGGCAGCCAGGCGTCGCGGCCGTTCAAGACGAACGGCGTCTGGGCCTGCACGGTGGCCGCGTCCTCGATCGGCCCGCCCGGGGTTTACTTCATGTCCAGGTTGTGGGACGATCGTAGAGCCAGCGTTATCGCCGGCCACCGCGACGGGCGGGGTTACGTTGTGCCAGCGCCGGCCCCCGTCATCGCTCGTCAACAGGTCGGTAAACCCGCTTTGTCATTGCTGCCATGGCCCAGCCGTTGGAGGGGGTGACAAAGTGGACGTACCGAAAAGTCCACGTCGGCGCTTGGCCCTGCGTGCTGGGGCTCGGGGCCTCTGGCGCTCAGCGCTTTGCCTCCTACCCGGGTGGCCGCAGGATGCCACCAGGGCAGCGATCACCAGGGCGAGCGCGGCTAGCCGCCTGGCAGGGGCCGCTGGCCGACGGCGGTTGGTCCGGTGAAGGTAGCTCACCGGGGCTTGCTGAGTAGATCCAGGCCCGATAACCGCGATAAGGGCTGGAAAAGTGGGACACGGTGAAACCCACCTGGAAATACCGTTTGCCCCGCAGGCCCACAGTACGGGGTGGAGTCCCCCCGGCAAAATGCTGAAGTGCGCAGGAGGCCAGTCAAACGCAATGCCACCCGGGTCGGAGGGGTAGTCGAAACTGGCGGGGACGGGCCAAAGTCGAACAAGTACGTGCCGTTCCCGGTTATGTCGATAGGTATTGACTCGTAGGCCCAGTTACGGCCTGCGTCTCACGTACGAGCTGGGTGCCCTCGCGGCCCACTGAGCTGACGAGGCGATGCTAGTGGTGGCCGTACCACGCGGCGTGCCTGTTGAGCCGTGGGAGGCGGCCAGGAGCCCGATCCCGAGGCCAGCTCCCATGCCGACGGTACCAGCGATTATTACGGGGATTACCCGTGAAATTGGACGCACCCCAACCCCCTTGTGTAGCTCAATATGGGACTGTACGCCCTGCCGGCTGGGCCGAGAGGTCGCACCGAGCTAAGCGTTTGGGAAGACCTCCCCTAGAGAGGCCGCCTGGGTGGGCGGACTACAGTGTCGGCAGCCACGAAGTATGGCCCACTGAGGGCCATCAACTGACAAGTGAGCCCGCCGAGCTTGGCCGCTCGGCTGTCCTCCAGCCGGTAACCACCGCAGAACCGCAGCTTGCATCGCTGTGTTGCGGCCCACCCGGTTGCCTAACACGGCTGGAGAAGGGTATTGCAGACGGCAATACTTGGTGAGTGGTACCCCGCGCAGACTGTGCGTGAAACCGGCAATACCAAGCCGGCCTGCGGGCCTCTGGTTGATGTTGCCGCGTGAGGGAGGGCATTTCAATTATTGGAAATAGCAAATGGCGTTTCCGACGCAGCCTCAGTCGGGGAAGCGTAGTCAGCGCGCTACTGGCCGTGATCAGTGTCGTGCCCAATACGGCAGTCGCCGACACCGTCGCTAGTCGCGGACTCACCTTGGTCCCACCCAGCGAGCAGGGTCCCAGCCCAGTTCCGAGCCCGGTCACCGTTGTAAGTGGCCACTTGGGCTTGCCGTCATACATCGCTAGGGTGAACGGTCCCCCGCCCATAGGTACGCCTGCTCAGATCAGCTACAGCCTTCCACCACCGCCGGTGCAGTCAGTGCCGGGGCCGATAAGAAGCACGGCCACAATTGTCGTCCCGCCCTTCCGAGCGACGACCCGTGTACCGACAACATCTCTGCGGTCACCGCGACTTTTGGACGGGACCAGTGCCTGCCTCCATTGCGGTATCGGCACCGCAGATCCATAACGCGCGGCAGATCCATAACAGCGCGGTTAGGCGGGAAATCGGCACCGCCCAGCGAAAGCACCCGTGGGTGCTACCCGCCCCAAGTCGAAGGGTTATGCCTGGACCTCGGTTACTCGGCCGCGACGTGGAGCGAGCGGGCGATTGCCAGCACCACTGTCGTATTGGCCGACAGCGCGGTTTGGGTCAGGCAGGCCCATAGTTCGATGAAGTTGCTCGGGTCTCGGACAACCATCGCAGATATGGAACGTGCCTGCGGCCCTCCCTTTGGGCACCCACTCGCGGGGGTTGCCGTGGTGATCTGCGCTCGGCGTCCGTCGATCATCGCGTTCGGGTGGAAGGGCACACCATCGTTGCCGGCGTCGGACCAGACCGCGGATACTGCGGTCGGCAAGGTCGACGGTGTCGACGACGCGGTGCCAATAGGGGCGCTGCTGATCGCAACCAATGGAGTGGCGGCAGAAGAGCCGGCACCATCGAAGGGCGCCACGTGCCAGTCACGCGGGTAGTCGAATGTCAAAATGCCAGGGTACGAATAGGTCCTCCATGCACCCGCGGGCGCTGAGGCAAGGGTCGCGCTGTGCGGAGAAGGATCCTGACCTATACCGGCCGTGGTGTGCCGACCGCTGGAACACGCCGCAGCCAGAAGCGCCAGGGCTGTGACTAGAAGTTTCACGAACATAGGACGGCAGCTACCACTCCACCGCGTCCCGTCTTTGTCGCTGTTCCCACTGGTCCGGGGTTTTTGCCCCCAAAAAAAACCGGCGCGAGGGGTTCGGGGCCTGCATCGAGCCGGTAGTTATGGCGGCATAGTCGAGCCAACTCACCCAAGCAAGGACGACCGAGACCTCTTTGCACTGGCAGTCGAGGCGGCTCGAGCCGCCAGGGCCGAGATGGGGTCGAGTTGGGCACTGGCCGTACCCAGAAAGCGAGAACTTCGGAGAGTAATACGAGCCGGCGACCAAGCGGCGCTGGCTCTTGGCTTGCTAAGACCGCCCGACGACTCGGCGCAAGGATCGCCGAACGATTAGCGGTGACGGGCGTACTGGCGCCGCCACAACTCGGGGCAACGCCGGTACGGCATCGCCCGTTCGCCGGGCGCCTCGGCCTGGACGTCGTAGACGTGCGCCTCGACGTACGCCGACGCCGGCGTGAGGCTGACCTCGAGCAGTCGTGCCCGATGCCTTGGGGCGACCACCCAGGGCGAGTTGCCATGACGCCATAGTGGCTGATCTGCGCTTCGCTCGCCTGGCAGGCTCCAAACGCTACAAGCGAGCCGATCCACGGTTCCCGCGACACCGCAAAATGACGACATGTTGCCGGCACATTTCCGCCGTACCTGGTCGGCAGCCACGGAGGCATCTTTACCTTCGGGGACGCTCGCTTCCACGGCTCCGTGCCTGGGATAAACAAGCACGTCCACAACATCGTGGGCATGGTGGTCAATGGGAGTGCCGGGTACATGCTGGTCGGCTCCGACGGCGGTTTGTTCAACTTCGGCCAGAGCCACTTCTACGGGTCGCTGCCCGGCCAGGGGATCCACGTCAACAACATCCGGGGCATCCTGCCGTCGTCGGAGGATACGGGCTACGTGCAGGTGGGCTCGGACGGCGGCGTGTTCAACTTCGGCACCGGGGTCCCGTTCTACGGCTCGTTGCCTGGGATCGGGGTCAAGGTCAACAACATTGTCGGCATCGCCCTTACCCCCGACGACGGCGGCTACTTTATGGCCGGCTCAAACGGCCATGTCTATGGCTTTGGCAACGCCCACCCGTACGCCCCGCCGGACCAGTTGCATGCCAACCTGCCTGTGGCGGCAATCGCGGGCACGTGAGCGCGACACACATATTTCGAGTACCCATGAAATTCCCGTTGTCGGCCAGTTGCGGCGATAGCCCGGCATACCCAAGCGGCAGCGAGCAGCTGCCTTAGCGCCGGATTCTCCGCTGTTGCGTTAGCTGGTTGCGTTTGCGGACTCGGGGGTGCGATAGCTCACGCCAGCTTTTCGGCCCCTGCAGCAAGGAGCGCTCCGCCGACGTCTGGTGCTAGACCAGGCCCGTGCCGTGGCCGCGTGGTCGATCAGGGGAGCGTCCTGCTCGCGGAATATGACAGAACACGGCTCAAGGGTTCGCTGCCGACGGCTGGCTTCAGCTTGGCCTCGAGGACAACAAGGTCAGATTTCATGCCATTTTCCTCGTTATGGACTGCAAGCTATCGGTCCGACTCTGCCCGGCAGTGAACCGCTCGCCCGTTAGACACTAACTCGGGACGCGTAGTGAACACGTTCCAGTTACCGTTCCTTGGCTCCTGAACCACGCTCGGGCGTGACGGACCAAAAGAAACCGACATCCCGGTGCCAGTCCACGCGTTTGAGCGTCGCCTCGGGCAAGCTCACGCCGCGTCCGATCGCCTTCCAGTCCAAGCTCTTGAGGGCCATGCGCCGACGGTAGCCGGGCTCGAACGCCACACCGGAGTAATAGTCGAGCGGAGTTAGCTCTTCGCCCCCACCGCGGCGAAAATCGACCTCCTTCTTTCGTGCATGGATAAGGGCTAAGAACTCCTGTTCATTGTCGAAGGCAGCGACAACCTGGTGACGGCGCTCACGGCGTTCAGGGTCGAAGGCATAACGTCGCACCACGTAACGCATGATGTTGTCGTCATCGGGGTCGACCGTGGCCATAGGGGAAGTCTGGTCGCAACTAGGCGTCCTTGGGTAACTATTTGGGTAACAACTGGCGCCAACTGTTACCCAAACGATCCTTCTTGCGAGCTCTACTGAAGGCGAAATAGCATGTCAAGCCCTATGAAGTCTTCGTAGCCGAACGGTCGAGACGCTTTTCGAGACCGTCCGATTCGGCCGCTCTCGCATCCCTCCAGCAGCCACTTTACAGTTCTGAGCTAGGTCATCCCAAACTCAATCCCAAACTGTGGAGGCCTCGAGCCGCTGGAAGACCCCGACCTGAGGCCCCAGAGGAGAACCGAGCGCGAGAGCGTGCGCTCTCTGCGGCAAGAGGCTGGCGAAATACCGACCTGTTTGAAGGGTTTCCCGAGGGTGGACTGGTACCACGGCGTGCTGCAACCGGGTCATCGCAGCTGAACCGCCCCGGGAACTGCGAGCGCCCGGCGGAGCGTCTCCTTGGGGGGAAGTGACCTGTGCACTTGGGTCTCGCCGAGCTGTATCAAAATCAGCCGGTTGTCCTGTACAGTTGATGCTCGTGATGCTGTATCAACTTCTCCTCGGGACGGAGAGGACGCCGCCGGATGGCAGGTAGGGGCCGTCCAAGCCGGGAGACCGTCTACCAGCGCTTCGTCTCGGCTATCGAGGAGCTGGGCCGGTTCGGCGGGTTGCCACGCCCGGGGGAAGCCAAGCAAATCTGGGACGACATCTGGCATCTGGAAGCGCACAACTCGACCGCCCTCGAAGGCAACACGCTGGTACTGCGCGAGGTCGCCGCCCTCCTCGAGGAGGGCCGGGCCGTCGGTGCCAAGCCTCTCAAGGACTACATGGAGGTTCTCGGCTATTCCGAGGCGGCTCGCTGGGTCTACGGCCAGGGGATAGACCCTGGCGACTGGACAAACGTGGAGCTCATCACCCTGACCGAGGTACGAACCGTTCATCGCTTCCTCATGACCAAGGTCTGGGAGGTCGAGCCGCACCCCGACGCCACTCCCCAGGAGGCTCCGGGCAACTTCCGGGCCCATGACCTCCACCCCTTCGGAGGCGGCATGCAGCCACCTCCTCATCCCGAGATCCCCGCACGCATCGCCGACTGGGTCGCCGACGTGGCCAGCTTCGGTGCTGAGGTCGCAGGCGGAAAGGTCAATCCGCAGGACGTCCCCGTCGAGCTGGCCACCGTCCATGGCCAATTCGAACGCATCCATCCCTTCCTCGACGGCAACGGCCGGGCCGGGAGATTGCTGCTGAACCTGGTGCTGGTCCGGCTCGGCTTCCCGCCGGCGATCATCTACAAGCGCCAACGCGACACCTACCTGGACGCCCTCGACCGCGCCGACAACGGGGACCCCGGGCCGCTGGCCGAGCTGATCGCCCGCTCGGTGATCGACAACCTCCACCGATTTGTCGTACCTAACATGGCGGGACCTGCCCGGCTCGTCCCGCTCCCGGCTCTCGCAACCGACCGGATGTCCTACGAGGCCCTGCGACAGGCGGCCCGCAGGGGCAGATTGGAGGCCGAACAGGGCTCCGACGGCGTGTGGCGCAGCAGCCGGAAGGCCGTCACTGCCTACGAGCGCAATCGCTTCAAGCGAGACCGCTAACGACGACCCCGGCGGGGTCGGGGCACGAAGACCGTCGGATCGACCATCCCAAAATTTGCAGCCCACGGCGACCAAAAGCGACTCATGCCACGCGACGGCAGCTTGCAAAAGAGCATGTCAGAGGCTACGAGGACCTACCGCCGCCGAGCCCCCCAACAGGTGTTCACCCTTTTCGAGACCGTCCGATTCGGCCACTCTCGCATCCCTCCAGGTGGTCTTGAGCTGGCGGTTTACATCAGGCGGCCCGCGGCGTCAGCGCTCGGGGCCCCGGGGCCGCTCGGCCGGCGGCGCCCGGGCAGCGGCACGCCCTAAGAGGGCGAGCTGGTGGGCCGGCGCCGGCCCTGGCCGCTTCCTCTACCCCGGCGCCGCCCGCGCCGGCCAAGCTGGCCACCGCCGCCAGGTAGTCCCGCTCTTGGGGCCGCAGGTTGCCCCAGGTGACTTCGTACTGGCCCGCCAGCTCGGCTCGGGCCGAACGCAACCCGGCTTTGGCGTGGGCGAGGGTGATCATGGCCTCCCCCTGGGCCGCCTCCCACGCGTGCCAGCCGAACAGCTGTACGTAGTAGGGGTGACCGCCCGAGCGGCGCACCAACAGGCCCACGGCGTCGTTTTCCCAGGCCACGTGGCGACGGGCCGCGGGCTCGACCAGTGCCAGGCGCGCCGCGCTCGGCTCCAGGTTGCAGAGCTCTTCGACCGGGAGGCGGCTGGCGTAGCTCCCAGCGCCGGCGAGCCGGTCTCTAAAACTCGATAGCCCGCTGAAGACGACAGCCACGGGTTGGAGGCGACGAGCCACCACCGTCTGGAGGGCGCGGAGGAGCGCCGAGAGGTCCTCCTGGGGTGCCATTTGGGCCTCGTCGACCGTGACCAGCAGGCCCGTGCCGTGGAGAGCGGCGAAGCTCCCGACGCGTCCCAGTGCGTCCTCGAAGGCAGCCGCAGCGGTCCCGGTACGGGCGTTATGCAATCGCTCGACGGTAGCGCTGGCCGAGGCCACACCGAGGTTCACGCCCACGCTGAGCTGCGCCTGGAGGTCCTTGGAACCCCGGCCAAAACGTCTCCAGGGCCGGACGGCCTCGGGTATGCGCCGTAGCAGGACCGCCACCAGGCTCTCTTCTTGGAGCGCTTGGACGTGCAGCACCGCCCAGCCCAGCTCCTTCGATGCGGTCTCGCCGATCACGTCCAACAGGACCGTCTTGCCGGTACCCCGGCTGCCGAGGACTGCCCGGCAGAAGCGGGGTGCTCGGGGCCGGCCTCCAGCACCCGGGCCACGTCTTCCACCAGCGCGTCGCGGCCTGCGACTACCGGCGGGCGGCGTCCGAAACCAGGGGTGTAGGGAGGAGCGAGCACTTGGTTAGTCATCGTTAGCCTTCTTCGTGTCTGTGCGCGTTAGCGAAATATTATCCAAGCAAGCCAATGATATAGCGACAATTAGTGCTCCGACGGAGGTCCGATGTGAAACCCCGTGAACCTCCCCTACTCAAACGAGTGGCTTGGCGCGAGCTCACCTCGGGCACGAAAGGTCTACGGGGCAGTCTCGATGTCGTGATGTCCCTTGGTTCACAATTGCGCGTCTTCGCGGGCGTGCATCGGCAGGCGGAAGACGAGCAAAAAGGCCAACACGGGGGGCGAGACAGACCCAGGCGGTCGTGGCGGGGGCATCGGTGAGCAGCGAGTGGGAGAAGCGGGAGAAGCGGGAGAAGAAAATGGTGCCCAGCAGGATCAGGCTGCAGCGGGAACAGCCCCCGACTTCGTCGGGGGGGACGCCAAGCGGCTGGCGTTGCTGGACCACTCGCCCAGATGTCTGGCGACTTCAGCGAGGGCGCGCTCCAGCATCCCGTCAGAGTTTTCGCTTTTGATACTGGCCGCCGCGCCTAACTGGCTCAGGGTCACGGTCTGCGACCCTCCCATGAAATCCTCATAGCCGAGACTGGCCAATGCGGGAAGAAGAGCCCGCAACAAGGTCCCGATGCAGCCCTTGACGCGCTCGCAAGGATCACCTGAAGATATCCCGTACAACCGGACGGCGAGCGACCGCAATGCATTCTCAGTGGGCCGGCTGGTGCAGCTCATACGGATCAGAGCTTCCACTAGAAGAAGCTTCGTCTGGTTGCAAAGGCCCGGGAGCCACGTGCCATCAATCGAGCTCGGCCACTCGAGCGACTTGGAAGCATCGAGCCGCCATGCGTTGCGGCACAGCAACTCAGCCGCGACAAGCTGAGCGCTGGGGACCTGCGACCTGAGAGCGGCGTCCAGCACCAGAACTGCGACTTCGGTCGACACTGTCCTCCCCGGCGGTCCGGTGGCGCCCAGGATCGGCGCCATCTGGTCGCCCGAGTCGGCGGATGGGGCGTCGCCGAACCCGTACGGCTCGAAACCATCGCTCTCGCTCCACAAGTCGACAAGCAGTGCGACGGCCAGGCTAGCCTGGCCGAGCTGAGTCAATGCTAGCAGTCCTGAGGCAATGGCTGCGGGGTCGGGAGAGGCTGATTCGGAAGAGCTAAACAAAGAACCCGCTCGCATCGCGGCGTCCAACCGCAACTGCCTGGCCTTGTCTGTCTTCGAAACCTGAAGATGTTGGTCTGATTGACGCTTGAGGATAAGCCCGATCACTGATACCGACGCCGTTACCATTACCCCCACCAGGGCTAGGTCGGCTGACAAATCGCCGCTGTCAGTAACCTTCATATTGGGGCCGAGCAGGCCAAAGCCCCTGAGCGTGGCAAGGGTAGCGGCCAGCAACGCAACAGACATGGCCACCAGCAAGAGGACAACCCCAACCGAGCGATAGTCAGCATTGTTGGTGCCGTGGTCCATATCTTCGCCTACCTCGGGAGCGTCTTCCTAGCTCGA
The DNA here is from genome assembly GCA_963823855.1 of uncultured Acidimicrobiaceae bacterium. Taxonomy (GTDB): domain Bacteria; phylum Actinomycetota; class Acidimicrobiia; order Acidimicrobiales; family Palsa-688; genus Fen-671. The sequence continues at coordinate 67,124 of CAWGNA010000020.1, read as the reverse complement.
ACAGGTCCGCAACGCCACCTTCGGGCTGCGGCTTCCATCTCCACAGAGACGGGAATGGGTGGTCAAATACGGCCGATCAGCCCACCGCGGTGCGATTGCCAGTCCGCCGCCGCCCTGCGCTATTCCCGGCCAATATCCTTTGCCCTGCCCCCGCCCCGGCTACACGCGCCGGTTCCAGGGCGCTGTCAAGCCGTACCCAAGTACAATGAGCAGGAAAAGAGGCCGCAAGGCATGGAAGACACTGGGAATACGCATGGGGTGCACGCTTCGGTACGCCAATCAACATCGGCACTGCGCTGAGGGGAGACTCGCTCACCAACCTCGGGCTTTGCAGTAACCAGCGCGAGATTTCTACGTGCTCTTTCGTGGCCTGCTGAACAGCACAAATGGTCGTGATGTCCTGCGGATAGGGGATCAGGCACTCACGGCATCTCAGTTACTAGAGCGGTGCACCGTCGCCGGGCGCCGTCTCGCGGGCGAGGGTATTGTTGCACTCGAGGCGGCGCCGAGGATCGAGTATGTGGCGGCGCTCATCGGTTGCTTGGTCGCGGGTGAGGCAGTTGTCCCAGTGGCACCCAGCGCCAGCCGGCCAGAGCGTGCGCACATAATCAACGACTCGGGTGCGAAGATATTCGTAGCTGCATCGGACGGTGAAAAATACCCGGGTTGTCGTGTTATCATGTGGCCCGACCTAGACATCCCGGCTCCAAGTGGGACCGTCTCTGCTTCGCGTTCGAACGAGTCATCGCTCATCCTGTACACCTCCGGCACGACAGGTCGCCCAAAGGGGGTCAAGCTGTCAGGCAGGGCCATTGAACAATGCCTCGACGCCCTCGCTGAGGCTTGGGCGTGGAGCGAAGACGATGAGTTGGTGCACGGCCTTCCCCTTCAACATATTCACGGCCTCGTCGTCGGTGTTCTAGGCCCTTTTCACATTGGGTCGCCACTTACGCATACTGTTCGCGCCGGACCGACCGATTACGCGAGCGCAAAGGGCTCGATGTATTTTGGAGTGCCAACGGTGTGGGCCCGCCTTTGCCAGGACGAGAACTCCGCACGGGCGCTCCGAGGTGCCCGACTTCTGGTATCAGGCAGTGCCCCTTTGCCCGATTCGACTTTCGATGCGCTCACTTTGCTAACCGGTTGTCGGCCGGTACAACGCTACGGGATGACGGAAACTCAAATAACGCTTAGTGTTCGAGCACACCTGGAACGTCGGCCGGGAACCGTCGGGACTCCGCTACGAGGAGTTGAGGCCCGTGTTGTTGACGAACTGGGCCAGCCCGTCGAGGCTGATGGGGAGTCGGTGGGGGAGCTGCACGTGCGCGGGCACTACTTTTTTGAACGATATCTCGGCATGGCAGCCGAGACGAGCGCTTCCTACTCGGCCGACGGGTGGTTCAAGACTGGAGACGGCGCCATCGTCGAGCCTGACGGCTATCTCAGGATCATGGGGCGCTTGAAGTCTGACTTCATCAAGACAAATGGGTTTCGAGTGGGCGCGGGAGAGATCGAAGACGTCCTCTTGTCGTGCGCAGGGGTCTCCGAGGCGGCGGTCATCGGTGTCCCTGATGAACAGCAAGGCGAACGGATCGTGGCATTCGTCGTTGCGGATGATGTCGACACGGCCCGCCTGCGAGACTTTATTGCGGCTCGGCTTTCGCGTCACAAGTGGCCGTCAGAGATTTATGCGGTGATGGAGCTCCCGCGAAACAGCTTGGGCAAGCTGCTGAAACGGGAGCTGGCCGACAGCCACATATCCAAGAGACAGAAATAATGGCGGCGCGCCGGGACCCTGGCAGGAACGCTCAGGCATCCGGGCCGCCCTGCCGACCTCTCGGGTAGGCCGGCAAAGCGTCGCGCCATTCCTTGTTCTGTCGCCCGCCCGCCTTTCGCTCCGCGCCGCCGGCACTTGGACACCCAGTACGACTTGAGGCAAAAAGCTTCCCAACGCCACGGCTCCCCCATTTGTGCCTCGTCGGTGCCGGCTACGTCTACCGCGCCTCTAGCTCTCATATCCGGGCCGCCAACACCAATAATAGTCGTTACCCGGTCCGCGGATATTTAGCCCAGGGGCAAGCGTCGACGAGGGTTTGGTCGCCAGGCACGTGGTCCTTGCTCACCTTGTCAGCCCACGTCGCCTGCGCACCGGCCTTCGGCAGCTTCTCTTCGTTGCGCCCTGTTATGAGGACCTCTCCGAGGTCTTTGGCGTATTCATGCGGGATTTCTGTTCCCTTGACGACAATCTTCCAGCTACCGTCGATCAACGCCTTCAACACCGGGGCGTCGCGAGGAAGGAACACCTGAACCCAGTCATGGGCTCGGCAATAAACAAGACGAGACCCTTGGTTTTCATCGGAGTGGCTGTCGCCGGCTTGGTCCTCTTTACGACCATCTCATAGGAGTGGGGCTGCTTGGAGGCCTTAGCGCTGTCGACCTCGATAGTATCCCTCGCCTTGTCCAGGAAGGTGGCCGTGTCGTATTTAGCCTCGACGTGCTCCCGTTGCTCGCCTGGCAAGCCGGTCTTGGTGAACGAGACGTCAACCTTCTGCGTGAGGTTCCATCTGTCCCGGGACGTCGGTATACGAAGGGTCGTTCGTGGGGTTCTTGTGCTTGGTCGAGCCTACGTCGAGGGGGTTGGTTGGTGCCCTCGTGGCGAGGGCACAACCGACCGCCCGCAGCTCGCCGAGGGCGCCCTTGGCGTCACCCGGCTCGGTAATCTTGAGGACCATGTCCCACACACTTTTGTGAGCAGCAGACTTCAGCGCAGCCCAACTCTGCTCAGTGAAGGAGAACCTCGGGGGCCCAGAAGGTGTTACGAGGAAGTCGACCCGGATCGGGGTGCCGCCGACGGGCAACGAACGACCTGTGCGGGGGGCGACGAGCTGCGTCGTAAGAGCCAGATCGATACAGTCGTTGAGAAGGAGGTCGCCCTTACCATGAGCACAACCCTTCCCGCCGCTGCGCCGAATGGCTACGGCCCGTCAGGACACGTCCCTCGTATCAGCCGGCTGGCGCACGTCGGGATCTACGTCGAGAACCTCGACACGTCCCTCGCCTTCTACCGCGACGTGCTCGGGCTGCAGGTCACCAACACCGAACCTGGCATGGGCCTCGCTTTCTTGAGCAGCCGGCCCGAGGTCGAAGACCACGAGCTGCTGCTCGCCGCCGGCCGCGACGCGCCCGTAGGGACGTTGATGCTGCAGCAGATCTCCTGGCGATGCGATTCGATCGACGACGTCATAGCCTGGCACTACAAGCTCCGTGAGCACGGGGTGCCCGTGGACATGGAAGTCAGCCACGGAATCGCCCTTGGCATCTACTTCTTCGATCCGGACGGCAATCGCAACGAGGTCTACTGGGCTACCGGGCTGAAGGCCAAGCAGGCGTATCTCGCCAGCGTCGACCTTGAGGCCCCCGTCGAGGAGATCCTCGCTGCACTGAGGGCCGACGTCGAGGAGCACGGCACGACAGGCTACATCGAGCCCGGTTTTCTTGAGCGCCAGCAGATCGGAAGGGGCTGAGACCGCAGCTCTTGGCGCTCGAGGTACAAAGTGTGCCCGGGTAGTTGTGCCTGTCCTTGCACGCTTGGCTGGAGCTCCTGGATGATTACCGGCGCGTTGATCGGTATGAAGTAACTGTCAGAACTGCAGAGGAGGGCGCAGAATGCCTGCCGGGAGCTGTTTTAGTTCCCGGCAGGCGGGCCGGGTGCGCCATGAGATGGGGCGGGTGGAGCCGACCACGCGTGCCGGGTCAGGCCGTTTTTGTGGGGACCGGGGCTTGACGGGTCTGCGCCGCGCCGCAAGAGTGGTACAGCATGACGAGTAGTCACGATGCGGGGCGTCGGGCACAGCTGCATCCAGCGGAGCTCGAGACAACGAGAGGCATCGCGGTACGCAAGCCGGCACAATCACTGGGCCAGGTCGGTGGTCTACTGGCGCTAGAACGGGAGGTTCTGCTCTCGTTGCAGCGGGCCGCAGGGAACCGGGCCGTCTGCAGCCTGGCGCAGCGGTATGCGGCGGGACCACGCAGTTCATCGCTGCAACGGAAGGTGAAGGTAGACGAGGTAGGCCCTGATTGGCTCATCAGAAAAACGCTGCCCAAGATCCCAACCAGTTTCAACAAAACGTACAAACTCTCGGAGACTCACAAAATGGCCAGAGACCTTGCGGCGCAGTGGCTCAGCGACAATACAGAGGAGGGGCGAACGTTCGCCACCACGGAGGCGTTCTATCAGGCGGTGTTCGACCAGGTCAGCGCCCCGGCCCAGACCGGCCGTCAAGACAAACTTGAGGAGAAGGGCCAGGGACGCCAGAAGACCAAAACGCCCAAGCAGAGTAAACCCAATGCTGACCCCGCAATTGCAGTGTGGGACAAGATCGTCGCGGCCACGGAGATCGAGGGCACCGTAACCCTCTTGCCATGGTCCTCATTCTCTACCGACGAAGGGGCGGCGTTAGGGGCCGAGCTGCTGAAGTGTAGTGTTCAGGTTTCGAGCAATCCGCGTACCACGGCCTGCCACGGCAACGACCATAAGAAACTACCGAAGCAGGTCGTTGTCGAGAATTTCACAAAATTGTCCGAGGTGCCCACCCACGAGCAGCCCACCCATACTGACTATATTGAATTCCTGGTCCCGGGCCACAAGAGTACGATTGGGATCGAGCGAGCCATCCTCGACAAAGAGGACGGGCTAATCTATATAACCAAACATTACACTGAGGGTAGTTTTGTAGAGCTTTCCGGAGCGCCGGGCAATCTTGTGCAAAATTGGCAGGCAAAAGCGGAAGCCTATTGCGATATCTTGACGGGAGACTAAGAAAAACAAATACGTTTGCTCGACTACTTGGGTGTCGCTCACGACGGGCGACGCACACAACGGCATCGCCGCGAGTTCGGCACAGCTTCGCAGAAAGGGCCCTGACCATGGATGGCCGCTCTAGGAACCCGGGAGTGCAATATCCGCCTCGCAAAGGGGCGTGCCAATGAACCCGAGCAACCGCAGGCGCCTGGCACTCGTGGCGGGGCTCGGGCTCCTGGGTGGAGGTTTGACAGTCGGTATTGGCCAGGCCGGCTTCTGCAGTGCGATCGGACCGTTCGGCAATGAGTTCGTGGGCAGTCGCACCGTGGCGGAGTTCAACAAACAAGCTGCACCGACCTTCGTGGCCAACCTGAACAGGCTGCCCGACACGATGAGCTTCAACTTCCCGTACAGCTCGAACGACGTTTCTGTAACGCTCACATCCACCATCCGTGTCTCCCGTGCTTAGCGCGGGTTACGGGCCCTTCCGTAAGGAGCGCGGCTGGCTGCCCGACCTCGATCCCGTCCCAGGAGACGCGGTAAGCCACCTCTGCGATGCGTGACCTCTGGTCCTCGTTAGGCGCTGCTGTACGAGTCGGACTGGTGGCCGACACGTAAGGGGCGCCATTTACTCCCTCGAGTTAGCCAGAGAGCATTTGACCCCCCGCTAGAGGCTTGAGCTCTTGGGCCGTAACTGCGGGCCCCTCTGGCACTCGTCCTGGGGAGCCAACAGGGAGCTCCCCGTTGCGTCTTTAACTAGAGACGACCGAGAGGAGTAAAGCATGAGCACGGCTAACGAGGGCGTAACCACAGGTAGGTCGACAGCGACCGAGGCCGAACCAGCTGGCCCGACGAGACGTGGCAGTACGACCGGGTCAATCGGTACAGGCGTGGCCACTGCCGGGGACATAACCGGCATGGGCGTGCTCGACCTGTTGCATGTATCTGCGGAGGAGCTAGAACGGACCACCAGCATCAATGAGGTTGGGGTGGTCCTTGTCCGGCAGTCTATGGCTGGTCGTTTCGGGTCCATCCCCATGCACAGCGTGGGATCGGTCGTGACCGTCCCTGACGGGGACCAAGTAGTCACCAAGATCGGCGTCGTCCAGCTCACCGGGGAGGCGCTGGCAGCGGAGGGCCACGAAGAGGAGACCCTCGTAATCGTCGGGCCGCTGATCATCACCACGCCCGTGGAGCGGGTCGCTTACCGGCGGCTCGTAGTCGTCGGGGTCCTGGTCGCCCCCGGCGGGAGCGAGGTCGCCCTAGCCAGTGTGGCACTGACCGGGGTGTCAACGTATTACCCGCCGGGCTCGGCCCCGAGGATCGTTATCGGCCAGGAGCGCTGGAGCCGCGAGTTCTTCGAAGAGCTGGGGGCGCCGGTCAGCCTTGTCATCGTGGGAGAGGTGACGATCGAGGCGGGCGTACCCCGCGACCTCCTGCGTGAGAGGGTCGAAAGTATTGCGCTCGTAGGCAAGATTGCCACGCGCCGCGGGAGCTGGTGCCGCTCGTACAGGTCCTGAGCCCCAACAAGCTGGGGGAGATCGCCATCCTGGATGAGGAAGGGTCTAGGCAGGCAACGGGTGGATGAGGAAGAAGCCTTTCGCCACATGTACGACGACAACCGCGACGGCCTTTACGCGTACTTGTTGTCCCAGACTGATGACCGTGACGATGCGCTCGACCTGCTCCAGGAGACGTTCACCCGCGCCTGGAGACAGCTATCCAACCTGGTGCCGGAGAGCCCCGAGATCAGGCGCTATTGGCTCTACGCAGTGGCGCGCAACGCGTCTGTGGACCGCTACCGCAGGCAGGTGGCTAGCCCTCGCGCCTCGCTTTCCGCAGCCCACGAGCTTTCCGCCAGCGACCCTGGGCCGGAAGAGGTCGTCGGCGCGGCCGAGGAGCTGGTAGCTGTGGGCCGGGCCGTCGCCGAACTGCCTGCGGCCCTCCGCGACCCGCTAGTCATGAGCACAGTCGGCGGGCTATCAAGCGCGGCGATCGGCGAGGCTCTGGGGATCCCGGCTGGGACGGTCCGCTACCGCATCTCCTTGGCAAGGGCTCGGCTTGCCCGGGTTCTCGTCCCGAGCACGTCTACAGGCCCGAGCACGTCTACAAGCCTGAGCACGTCTAGACGCCTGAGCACGTCTAGAAGGTCGCCATGATGGGTGCTGAGCCCGATGGTCTTGACATCCTTCTCACGGCCTGGGCCGAGCAGGTCCGCCTTAGTCCCGAGGAGGCCAACACGGTCTATATGGCAGTTCTGCAGGCTGTCGCTAGGGATGCCACGAACGTCGAGACCACAAGCGAGACGGCCGGTTTGGCGGTGGCCATCCTCGCCCGGCAACTTGCGATCGATGTCGCCCGCCAAGCGGTCCGGCGCGCCCGCACTCCACTCTGGGGTGGCTCGTGGGCCCCGCCTCCGACCGAGCTCCGTGCCGGCTGAGCTGTGCAGCCGCGGCGACATCGGTGCCACGGCTCTTGCGCGAGGCTGGTACTTGCGTGGGGCACCACCTGGGTGGAAGTCGGGGGCGGGTCACCACGCGCCGATCCTGGCCACAAAAGCCTCTTGCTCTGCCGTCTCAACCGCCTGAGGGCAGTAGTTGGCGCGGGCCAAGCGACCGCGCCAATTGACGGGCAGCCGGTGAGCACCGCCAGGGTGGCCAATGCGGTCCCGGTACGGCCGTGCCCACCTATGCACCCGATCTCTACGCGCTGCCCGGCCCGGGCGCGTTCGAGGAGCGACCCCAACGCCGTGACGAGCTCATTACCGTCCGGTAGCCCGAAGTCCGGCCACGCAAGTAGCTGATGGTCCCAGGGCGGTTGCCACCGGGCGTCTAAGTACAAGCCGAAGTCGGGAGGACGGTCACGAGCGTACGCGTCCCGAGGGTCGAAAGAGACAGCTACCACCTGGGTGCCCTCGGGCAAAGCCACCGCCGAGCGGTGATTGTGGACTTCGAAAGTCAAATGGTTATGGCCGCTGACAGCACACTTCGCCGGTTCCGCCTGCGGGTACCAGTGCAAAGCAGACTCCTGGCAGGCCATCACCGTGATTGTCTTTTGTATGGCGGGCTCCCGTTGCGTTGCTATGGCCGCCGGCAGGCCAGCACGAGCAAGGAGGCACGTCGGCAGTAGCCGGCCCGCCGGATTGACGCCCGGTGTGGCATGGCCACCATGCTGGCCACCCTATCCGTGACGTCGTGAAATGAACGGGCTAGGCGCCGGCGGGAATGGCGTGAACGTCCGGCACCATCGCAGCTACCCAGTCGAGAATTGCTTCGTCCCAGGGCCGTCTGGGGCTGACCATGGCATGGTCGATCCCCACGTCGGCCAATTCCGCCAAATGCTCGAGGACGCGGGCCTGGTCTTCATCCGGGTCGATGAAGGTGGACACCGTCTTCTCGATGGCTCCGTAGTCGCGGCCGGCATCCTCGCAGTGAGCCCTGAGGACTTCCAGCTTGTGCTTCAGGTCGTCGGCGAAACCAGTGCCGGGCAGGTCGAAAAGGTTGCACATGTCGCCATGGCGGGCGACGAGGCGCAGGGTCTTCTGCTCGCCGCTTCCGGCGATCAGGATAGGGGGGTGTGGGTTTTGCAACGTGTTGGGCGAGTTGAGGGGCCGAAGCAATTGGTAGTGGGTTCCCTCGTAGGGCTCCTCGTCTCCGCGCCACATCCGCAGAGCAATCTCCACCACTTCCTCCAGTCGCTCGAACCGTTCGGCCAGCGGCGGGAACGGTAAGCCGAGCCCGTAGGCTTCGAAGTCGCGGGGTGAACGCCCCGGTGGTAGTTGGTTGAAGGGGGCGCCAGCGCCCACGCCGAAGACCACGCGGCCGCCGCTCAGCACGTCGATCGAGGTCACCGCTTTGATGAGGACGCCAGGGTGGCGGTAGGCCACGCACGTAACCATGGTGCCTAGTCGGATCCGCTCGGTCTCGGCAGCCAGGAAAGCCAGCACGGCGTAGGCCTCGAGGAGTGGGGCCTCGGGCGGCAGACCCGTGATCGGGATCTGGAAGAAGTGGTCCATGGTCCACAAGCTGTCGAACCCTGCTTCATCGGCGCGCCGAGCCAGGCGAGACAGCAGCGGCCCCATGCGCGCTGCCTCGGTCCCCATTGGAAAGCCACCCATCGAGATGCCAAGTTTCATGTGGATCATGTTGGGTCGCTCGTGATCAGGCATCCAGGGCTCCTCCAACCGTGGGTCTGCCAATACCACCCACAACCCGCCCGCCACGGTCAAACTGGTTGAAATGCAGCCAGGCGACGGATTCGGCTGTTATGTGAAAGCCTGCCGTCACCGGCTCCAACCGGTGGACGTCGGCCTGCCCGCGGGTTCGTCCCGCCGGGCCCGCGGTCTGCGCCGAGAAGAGCTGGCGTCGTTGGCCGGCATCTCGGTCGATTACCTGGTCCGAATGGAGCAGGGTCGAGCTACCAACCCCTCGACACAGGTGCTCGCAGCCTTGTCGCGCGCCCTGAGGCTGACGGTCCAGGAGCGCGACCACCTCTACACCGTCGCTGGCCAGGCTCCCCCGAGAAGATCCGCCATGGCCACTCACGTCCCGCCCAGCGTGCAGCGGCTGGTGGACCGGTTGGCCGATCTGCCGGTAGCCGTCTATGACCCAGCCTGGACGATCATCACGTGGAACACAGCCTGGGCCGCGCTCATGGGCGACCCGTCGGTTGTGAGCGGGCGCGACCGGAACCTGATCTGGCGGACGTTTACTGGCAACTCAACCCGGGTGCGTAAGAGTAACGCCGAAGTGGACGACTTCGAGACCAACGCCGTCGGCGACCTGAGGCGGGCTGTCGGCACCTACCCAGACGATGCCGGCCTGCACCAGCTCGTCGACGAACTTCGACAGGCCAGTCCGCGATTCGCCAAGCTGTGGTCGGAACAGATGGTCAACACCACGGGCTCGAACAGCAAAACGATCGTCCATCCCGAGGTTGGCCCCATCACGCTCGATTGCGATGTGCTCACCGCGGCCGGCTCGGATCTGAGGCTCGTCGTGTACACCGCCGAACCGTCGAGCCCAGACGCCGACCGGCTCCGCCTGGTCCAGGTTATCGGGCTCCAGAAACTCAGCGCCCGGGGCTCGCCAGCTTGAGACAGGTGGCAGTGTGCCGGAAGCAACACGCCCGCTGAAGTTCAACGATTGCAGCTGAAGGCCGGCTCGGTGCGGCGCCACAACGATGCGCAGTTTGCCCCTCGGCGACAATGCCAGGCAGGCGAAATATTCGGCACGGATCTCTGGCCCAACGTAACGGGTTTTGGCCTCCAGGCACATAGTGACCGCACGCTCGGCGACGATTGGCCCCAGGCAGCGTGGTGCCGTCTGGCCGTAGGATCATCGTCGGAAGCGAAAGCGAGCTGCGGACCGTGAGCCAGGTCCGCGACGACGACCTTAGGAGGCGTGGATGACTTCAGCGATTTCTGCGGAACAGGCGGACGGGGATCAGTCCGCCATTCGTCGGTTCCAGGTGGGCTTTCCCCAATCGGACCTAACCGAGTTGCGCAGACGCGTAGACGCGACACGTTGGCCGGAGGGCGAGACGGTCGCCGACGAGTCGCAGGGCGTGCCGCTCGCGCTGATGCAGGAGCTGGCACGATACTGGGCGACGGACTACGACTGGGCCAAATGCGAGGCGAACCTGAACGCCAAACCTAACTTCGTCACGGAGATCGATGGGCTTGACATCCATTTCATCCACGTCCGCTCCCACCACGAGGATGCCCTGCCACTAATCGTCACGCACGGGTGGCCGGGCTCGATCGTCGAGCAGCTGAAGATCATCGAACCGCTCACCAACCCAACTGCGCACGGAGCGAGCGCATCGGACGCCTTCCATCTGGTGATCCCCTCGCTGCCGGGGCATGGGTTCTCCGCCAAGCCGACGGCGACCGGGTGGGACCCCGTCCGCATCGCACGTGCGTGGGTGGTGCTCATGAAGCGCCTCGGCTACACCCGGTTCGTGGCGCAGGGCGGCGATTGGGGCGCGGCGGTCACGCAGGCGATGGGTGAACAAGCGGCTCCGGAGCTTCTCGGGATCCACTCCAATATGCCTGGTACTGCACCAGCTGACCTCGTTAAGGGGTTCGAGCGCGGCGACCCGCCACCTTCCGGTCTCTCAGCCGAGGAGACAAACGCATACCAGCAGTTGAGCAATTTTTACGCCAAGCACGTGGCGTACGCGCTCATAATGGCCACGCGCCCGCAAACGCTGTACGGGCTGGCTGATTCACCGGTCGACCTGGCAGCGTTCATGCTCGACCACGGAGACGGCACCGGCCAGCCCGGGCTTGTAGGGCAAGTCCTCAGCGGACATTCCGACGGCGACCTCACTCGAGACGACATCCTCGACAACATCACGCTCTACTGGCTGACTAATACAGGCGTGTCATCGGCCCGTCTGTATTGGGAAAACAAGGCGGACTTCTTCAACGCCAAGAACATAACCATCCCGTTCGCCATCAGCGTCTTCCCCGACGAGCTCTACCAAGCCCCACTGAGCTGGGCCGAGCGCGCCTACCCCAAAAACCTGGTCCACTACAAGAAGCTTGACCGGGGCGGCCACTTCGCGGCCTGGGAGCAGCCGGAACTCTTCTCGGAAGAGATGCGGGCCAGCTTCAGGTCGCTGCGCAAATAGCAGGGCAGAGTGCGTCCCAACTTTCGCGACCGGTCCGGTCGCTTGCCCGTCTTCAGTACATATCGAGCCATCAGAAAACTACCTCAGAACAACGGGTTTTGCGACACCCGGCTCGATACGGACCGGCCCGTTCTCGTGTGCTACAGCTTGACGGCAAGGTCATACGTGAAGCTGACTGGTTCTTCGAAGTTGCCGTCGGGCTGTATGGCAAAGAGGCGGTCTCGCAGGTCAGATTCGAAGGCTTCGACGTGGTTGCCCAAGGCGGCCCGGGAAAGGATGGAGGTGGAGTGGGCGAAGCCGGCCAGGGTCTCGGGAGTCCAGATGTGGGGCACCGTGAACTCGTAGGTGCCGACCACGGTGAGCCCGGCGTTGGAGAGCACTGTGAGGTTCGGTGCCTGGGCCAGCGTTTCGGCCAGGTTCGAAGGGATGTTGTCGAGGGACCCCGTGACCTGCATCCAGTGGACCACCAACTCCAAGGCGGCCTTTTGCCAGGGGGCGGGCCCCTGCCAGGGCATTGATGTCCAGAGGAGGGCGATGTGCCCGGCAGGCTGAAGCCACTGGGTCGCGAGCGCGGCGATCCGGCTGCGGTCGAGACGGTGGAACGCGTCGCCGACTGTAACCAGCTCAAAGTGGCCTGCGACATCGAGGTCTTCGGCTCGGCCGGTCCGCCATTTAATGTGAGCGGCTCCTCGCTCGGCGGCGAGGGCCTTGGCGTAGATGACCGACTCCTCCTCCTGGTCGATCGCGACGACATCGGCGAAATGCTCGGAGAGGGCGAAGGTCACCCGGCCTGGCCCACACGCCAGGTCCAGGAGCCGGCCGGAGCCGCTCAGGGCGGCCCGGATGACCAGGTCTTCGACCAGTAGGCCCGGATAGGGGACCCGGTAGCGGTCGTAGTAGCGGGCTGTGCCCTGATAAAGGTCGGACCGGAACTGGGGCGTCGACTCCACATCTCCATCATTGTCCCAACCACCACGACCTGGCAGCATCCAGCCCGGTAGCCGATCGGCTCGCTTACGTTACACAACAAGCATTTAGAGGAGAGGTGAAATCGATAGACCCTCTTTGGGGCTGTCTTTTCCGAGCCCGAGGGCCATGACGACGACTTGCTCGGGAAGAAGCTCCTCCCCTGCTTTCCGGGCAATTGTAAATGCCTCGTGACCGAGAGCCTCCTGGGCAGCCGCGACCACAGAATCGACGGTTGCCCAGCGGTACGGGGGTACAGGCGCACCCATACGCTTGCGCCATGCTTGCGCAGCCCCGATGAGGAGAGCGCCGGTGCCCGCATCACCTTCCGCCGGTACCCGCGCCAGTTCCTCCAGTGCAGTGGCCACTTTCCAGTACGGCCCGGCCGGCCACCCTTCCACCAGCGCCTCGTGCAGCATCTCCGTCGCTCTCCCGTACTGAGCCCGCTCGCACGCTACCTGCCCCGAAGAGACCAACAGCTCGAGCAGCCCACCTTTGATCCCTTGCTGGCGGAACAGCGCCAAGGCCTCGCCTAAAAGCGCCTCGGCTCGGGCCAGGTCCCCTCGCATGGCCGCGGCCAACCCGAGGTTGTTGAGCGAGAACCCGATCCCGAATGGCCGGGCTAGCTCCTCGCACTGAGCCAGGCTCTGGGAGCAGTACGCTTCGACCATCGCCGCCTCGCCCTTGTCGCGGGCGATGTCGCCCATCCCCAGCAGCGCGAACGCCACCCCGTTGGCGTCACCCAACGCCTTGTAGCGAGCCAGGCACTCTTCGTAAGTAGCGTCGGCCCTTGTGAACTCGCCCCGCTCGCGCTGGATCAGGCCCAGGCGCAACAAAGCGTAGGCAACGGCGACGTCGTCATTAGCTTGGCGGGCCAGTAGCAGGCTCTCTTCAGCGAGCGCGAGCGCCTCTTGGTACCGCCCTCGGGCGCGCGCCATCAGGCCCGCTGCGCAAGTACACCCGCGACGCGGCCGGTTTGGCCGAGCTGTCGGTAGAGGGCCAATGCCTCCTCCCAGCGTGCTTCGGGCGGCGCAGTGTCGTCCTGGTCGTGCGCCAGCCATAGCGCACCCGTCAAGGCCTCCGCTCGCACCTCGGGCGGCATCTCGGGCGGCGCAGCCGGCGCCGCCTCGAGGGCCAGGAAGTGCTCCAGCCAGCGCCGACCGTCGCTCAGATGGCTGTGGCGTTCCCAGAACGGCCACAGCGCGCCCGCCAGCTGAAGGCCAACTGACCCCTTGCCACTGTCGCGCGCCCAGCTGAGAGCGGCCCGCATGTTGTCGTGCTCGACCTCCAGGCGCTTTAACCAGGCCCGCTGGTCCGGCCCACTTAGCGCCTTGCTGGCCTCGTGGGCTAGGGAAAGGTAGTAATCGGCGTGGCGTTGGTGGGCGATTGCCGACTCACCGCTGGCCTCCAGCTGCTCGAGGGCAAAGGCCCGGACAGTTTCCAGCTGGCGGAAGGCGACATCTGTCCCCGCAGGGGGGTAGGTGGCAGCGATGGAGCCCGTCGTGGGTTCTGCGGTGGGGCGGGCCCCTATCAATGCCAGCTCACTCATGGGGCCGCCCTTATCGTCGGCAGCCGCGGGCTCTTCCACCTGGAGCAGGTGCACATCGACCAGCGCACTCATTGCGTCGAACAGCTCCGCACTCTGGGGTGCGCTCATCTCGGGGTCGCTCGGAGCGCCGTCGGGCGGTACGGCGCATACGTACGCGACCGCGGCCAGTGGGCAGTGGTGGGCAAAGATCGCCATCCGCCGGAAGACAGCTTTGGTTTCCTCGGCCAAGAGGCCGTAGCTCCACGCGATGACGTCTCGCATCGTGCGTTGGCGGGCGGGCAAGTCGCGGGGGCCTTCGCTCAGCACGTTGAGCGAGTCACTCACGCGGGCCAGGAGCGCAGCCGGCGTTAGCACCGCCACCCTGGCGGCAGCTAGCTCGATGGCGAGGGGCAGGCCGTCGAGGCGGGCGCATAGAGACGAGACCGCCGCCGCGTTGGCAGTGGTGAGGGCGAAATCGGGCCGCCGCGCCCGGGCACGCTGAAGGAACAATGCCACAGCCGGGACACTGCCGAGGAGATCGGGCTCGAGCAAGTCGCGCGGCTTGGGGAGCGCCAGGGGCGCAACGGGGTAGACCTGCTCGTCAAACAATCGCAGTGGCATACGGCTAGTTACCAGGACCTTGAGCCGCGGGCAGGAGCCGTACAGCTCTGCCACTAGTTCTGCCGCACTCAACACCTGCTCGAAGTTGTCGAGCAGGAGCAGTACGCGCCGCTCATGAAGGTGGTCGACCAGCGTCTCCAGGAGCGGCCGGGTGCCCTGCTCGGTCAGCCCCAGGGCCTGGGCTATACACGCAGGGACGAGTTCGGCGTCCAGGAGGGGGGCAAGGTCGACAAAGACAACCCCGTCTGGGTACTGCCCGGCTGCCGTGGCGGCCACCCGACGGGCAAGGCTGGTTTTACCGACGCCGCCAGGCCCTGTCAGTGTCAGCAGCCGCGCCCCTTCTTTGCTAAGCAAGGCCTCCACAGCCTTCTCGGCACTCTCCCTGCCGACAAGAGGGCGTCCTGGTCGGCTAGTCGCGAGCTGGGGCTCCGTCCCCACGAGCGCCACAATCGGCACCGG
This sequence comes from uncultured Acidimicrobiaceae bacterium, assembly GCA_963823855.1. Taxonomy (GTDB): domain Bacteria; phylum Actinomycetota; class Acidimicrobiia; order Acidimicrobiales; family Palsa-688; genus Fen-671. The sequence goes on along the minus strand of CAWGNA010000020.1, from coordinate 52,113 downwards.
CAAAACTGACGTGGCCAACGCGCGTTCCCCCTGCGCCGGAGATGGCGGCAGAGCCGCCGCGTCGCCGGGCCTGCCCTCGGCGGCCGGGAGGCGCCCTTCTGCTCGGCGGACCTCAGCTCGGCGGACCTCCGGGAGGGCCGTCCGGGAGGGGCCCGTCCGGGGAGGCCGTCCGGGAGGAGGGCCAATGGCTTGGTGGCCCAGGATTCGGCGGGGATGGCCTCCGGGGGCAGGGCCATCAGATCGAGCAGCGCAAGGGCATCGGCTTTGGAGTCGATACCTCCCCAGCCCGCCATGGTGACCACGATCGAAACGACTTCGGGCGTGGTCAGTGCCGCCGCGTCCCGCTCGTGGAGCTTGTGGCTCAGCACGTGGGGGTGCAGGCCGATGGCCCTGGCCAGCTGCTGCTGGGTACGCCCAACGACCCGCAGTCGTTCCCGCAGTGCCAGCCGAAAAGCAACCTCGTCTCGCATTGGCCTCCCCCTGCGCCCGGGGCCGCCCCGGCCAACAAGCTGATGCAGTGGCTCGCCGCAACTTTGCCGCAACAACGCCGCAACTTTACTGCGTCTAACTTCCTGGTCTCGGAGGCCCAAAAAGTTTACAACTGCTCCGGGGGCCGTTGCCGCCCCTTGCCCGGCAGGGCAGTGCAGCCCCGAGGCGGAGCCGCCTGGACCACAACGCCACCCTCAAGTTCCCGCTCCGCGGCGTGGCCTTCCAAAGGAGGAACCAGTGATGAACTGGCCTACAGCACACCGGGTACTTCGTGTAGGTAGGACGCGGTGCCGCCTCTTGCTGCCCCTCGTCGTCGTCGGCGCGATGCTGATGGCCCTCACCACCCCGGCTCAGCCAGCCCACGCCGATACAACTGGCACTACTAATCCCGGCTGTATGGAGGTCCTCGGAGCCTCTTTCAGCCCCGGCTGCTTGCCCCCCGACCTCCTGACGCTGTCAGGGATCTACGCCGCCTCCTCGGCCCAGGCCAGCTCGCTTCAGGCGATCCAAAACCAGGCCGTGAACAACGTCATCGCCGCTCACAGCCTCTCCCCGAACGATGGCGACGCGGTGCTGAGCTGGGGGCGCTCCGACGCGGAGGCCGACCTGTTCACGCTGCTAATGCAGGCCGTCACCACCAGCGCCGCGTCACGCTCGACGGACCAGCAGAACGCGGTCGACTGGCTAACGGCGGTCGCACAACGCCAAACGGTAGCCGCGGCCCAGGACGCCGGGCTCGAATACGTCAAGTGGGCGGGCCTGAACGAGGGCGCGTACCAGTCGCTGCTGAATACCAACCCCAGCGAGAACACCATCCAGGCGTTCCTCTCCACGCCAGGCTATCCAACCTCGCTCAGCCCCTTTACCAACCAGTCGGACAGCGGGTACTGCGTGTACCAGTCGCCCGCGCCGTATGCCTCCGACTACGCGGACCCGACGAGCGACCCGACCTGCAACGGCCAGACACCCCCCCTCGGCTACGTCCCGCCCACCCCCAGCTACGCGCAGTTCACCAAATGGGGTGAGGCAGACGCGAACTACACCTTGCTGGCCACGGGAGGCTACCTCACGGCGGCCGCCGCTGATGGCATCGGGGGGGCCTTTGGTTATGTCGCGGGGGCGCTGGTCTCCGGCCTTGCGGTCGGCAGCCAGGGAGCCACCAATTTGGCCCGCGAAGCGTGGCTGAACAACGTGGACAGCGCGGAGATTACACCCACACCATCATCTCCATCGGGCTATGTCGCCAACCTCAGCAACACCGATGCCGAAGCAGAACTATCGGATGTCGCCGACGCAGCCGACGCAGCTGACGCGTTCGATGTAGCCGGCGCAGGCTTGGGCCTCTTCACCTTCCTCACTGTGCTCGCTGCCATCGAAGCCGCGGTCATCGAGGGCATAAACGTGTTCACGGCCGCCGCGTTGCCCGGTCAGCTCGCCACCCTCATCTCGAGCGCCGAGGCGACGCCCCCCGACGTGGCATCGCTCGAGAGTACCTCGAGCGGCCAAGCCACGCTCTACGAGCTCTTGGTCGGCGCCACCCTGCCCACGCCGACGGACCAGACGTGTGACAATTCGTCCCCCATCCCGCCGGGCGTAACCGTTACTAGCGGGCCCGTTCCCCTAACAGGGTCGTTCACGCCCTGCCTGAACCCCACGCTGATCCCGTCGGCCTCGGCCACCGACCCCCAATTTGTCGTGCAAGAAAAGGGCAGCACGACTAGCAGCACGACATCTTCGATCACCTGGCAAGACGCCGCAGCCGGGGCGACGACCACGGCCCGGCTGAGCGGGAACTGGTTTATCCTGAACGGGTCGACCCAAACCCTGAGCTTCACCTATACCGACTGGGACGGCAACGAGCAGGTCGCCTGGCTGGTGGGCAGCCCGAGCGCCGGCTATCAGTTCATTGGCTATAACCTCACGGCCGGCAATGGCCAGCAGGTCGACCCCTCGACCTGCTTCACCGGCGGTGTGTGCTGGACGAGCACGACTATCGACTACGTGGGCAGCGATGGCGACGACGACCGGGCCTATGTGCAGTCCCCTGTAACCCCTGCTGGGACGGAGACGGGAGACAACCCCACGGGCGTTGTGGGGGTTGGGAAGGCGGTCGAGGGAGCCCCGGTTCAGTTCGACCCCACCACATTCGGGCCCGCCGACGACTTCGATAGCGAGGGCCAGCTCGTCGGCACCGCGACGATGAGTTACACGTGGCAGTTCGAGGTGCCCACGTGCACCCTGGGCTGCCTCCATGTAAACGGGGCCCCGCCCCAGTTCACGAGCCCCGTCACGAGCACCGGCGATTATTCCTACACCTTCCCTACCAGCGGCAGTTACTTGGTCGAACTGACCGCGACCGATGGAAGTACCGGGGAGCACGCGTCCTACACTTTCGCCGTCCAGGTCGACGACGTGCCACCGACGCTAGCGCTCGACCCGGACTGCCCGGCCGCCCAGTGCGACGCCCGAACGGTGCCGGTCGGCACCACCACTGACCTCGCTGGTACGCTCACCCACGCCGGCGCCCAGGACATCGAGAACGTGTACGTGGACTGGGGGGACGGCGCCAGCGTGGACAGCGCGTTCTGCGGTCTCGTCGCCTTACCTGGAGGCGGCGACTGCAACCCGGGCTCCGCCGTCCCCGGCGCGATCGACGGCCTGTTCAACCCCACGGCCCTCACGCTGACAGCCGCAAGTGACACCGACATCGCGCTCACAGACCAGCACACGTACGCCAGCGCCGGGACGTATTACGCCACAGTCACGGTCACCGACCAGAGCGGGGCTAAGGTCAGCGGGACGCTAGTGGAGACGGTCACCAACCCGGCGCCGACCACGACCGGTCTGAGCCCGACGTCCACGCCCGTCGGCAGCAGCCCCACGATAACGGTCAGCGGCTTCGGCTTCGTCCCCGGCTCGACCGTGGAGTGGGACGGCAGCCCCCTGACCACTACCTACGTCGCGCCACCCACTACCGTGTCGATAGCGCCCAGGACCTTGACGGCCCAGCTCCCGGCCACCGACACGGCCGGCGCCACCGTGGGGACGGTCACCGTCGTCAACGCGGCACCCGGCGGCGGGACGTCCAGCCCGCAGTTCCTCTACGTGGTCCCGGCGCAGGTTGCCATCGCCGCCGCCAACGTCGCCACCAGCACGAGCGCCACTGGGAACGCCACGGCTTCGGTGGGCGGGACCGGGGCCGGCAAAGCCGGCAGCCTGAGCGGCGTCGCCAGCGGGGCGGGCACGGTGGCCGTGGCTCAGTTCAGCGCCGACCCGGTAACGACCACCCCGCCCACGGCTGTGAACGCCTATTTCAACGTGGTCGTGCCCACCGGCAGCAGCTTTACCAGCGTGCAGGTCACGGACTGTGACCTGGCCGGCGGCAGCGTCGTGTACTACTACGACCCTACGACCACCCAGTGGGCCGAAGTCCCCGGCCAGACCTATAACGCCAGCACCGGTTGCGTCAGCTTTACGCTGGGCACCGCCAGCACGCCCAGCCTGAGCCAGCTCAGCAGCACCGTGTTCGGCGTCCAGGACGTGCCGCCCAGCCTGAGCCTGCCCGGCGACCAGAGCGTGAGCTACCACGCTGCTCTCAGCCTCTCGGTCTCGGCCAGCGATCCCCAGCCGAACGCCCTCACGCTTTCGGCCACCGGTTTGCCCGCCGGGCTGGCCTTCACGGACAACGGCAACGGCACAGGGACGGTTACGGGCACTGTGACGGGCGCTCCGGGTGCTTATCCCGTTACCCTCACGGCCAGCGACGGTGAGGTGAGCACCACGTCACCAATGACCATCACCGTAACCAAGGCAGGCACGACGCTGAGCTACACGGGCGCGTCTCTTATTGCCACCAACCGCCCGGCGACCCTGAGCGCCACCCTCGAGGAGGACGGCGGCAGCGCTCCCGTGCCAGACGGCCAGACGGTCACGCTGACGCTGGGTAGCGGTAGCGGCGCCGCAGAGCTGCCAGGGCCAGACAACGTCCGATGGCTGGGTGAGCTGCCAGATCGCCACGGTCAACCAGGCCCTGGGCAACCAGCCCGTCTCCGCCACCTTTGCCGGCGACCACTACTACGCCGCCTCCTCCGACACCAGCCAGCAGGGCCTGGTGTTCAGCTACCTGCCCGCCGGGGGCGGCTTCGCCGTGGGCGACCAGGCCGTGCACAACGCCACGCCCACCACGACGCTCACCTGGTGGGGCAGCAAGTGGGCCAAGTTGAACCCGCCCTCGGGCGGGGCGGCGCCGGCCAGCTTCAAGGGCTTCGCCCAGACGTTCCTCAACGGGCCCACCACCGTCGCCGACCCGGTCTGCGGCGGGACCTGGACGGGGACCACTGACCCCAGCGCCGCGTTGCCGACCAGCGTGCCGGCCTACATGGCCGTAGTGGTGCCGAACAAGGTCACGCAATCGGGCAGCACGATCTCGGGCAACATCACCAGGGTCGTGATCGTCAAGACCAACCCCGGCTACCAGCCCGACCCCAGTCATCCGGGCACCGGGACCGTGGTCGCCACGCTCTGTGGCAGCTAGACGCTCCCCAATAGTTGGCGAGCCACACCGACGGCGCCTGGCGACAGGGGTAGGGCCGACGAGCAGCCCTCGCCGCCCTACCCCCCACGCCGTGCCCACTGCATCTCCGGAACGACATGAGGAAAAGGTAGGCCATGAAACGAGCAACTGTGAACGGTAACGGCCAGGACGTGGCGGCAGGCAACCAGGCGAGCAAGCCAGGGCACGGCAGAAGCTTTGCTACGCCTCGGTTCTCCAGGTGCCTCAGGCAAGTGGCCGCCGCCGGCTCAGGACTTTTACTCCTATCGGTGATGGCGCTCAGCCCGGTTGCCACCGCCCGGGCCTCGGCGAGTGGCGCCGCGTGGTACGCCTACGCCGGCGGCGGTGCGACCGGGACGCCCTCTACATGCCCGCAGACAGCTTCCACCTCGAACCAGTGCACCCTGGCGGAAGCGCTGTCTGGGGCAGCTGCCGGCGACGTTGTCTTCCTTGCCACCCCGGGCGGCGGCGAGACGGGCGAGGCGGACTACGTCGGCAACTGGACGGTGACCACGAACGGGACCTCGGCATCGGCGCCGCTCACCATCGAACCGGCGAACGGGATCGCCAACCCCACCCTTGATGGCAATGGCGGAAGTAGCTCGAGCCCGTGCTCGACCTCGGCCTGCAGTGGGCCGGTCCTGACGATCAGCACCCAGGTCTTCGTCAACATCGACGGGGTGACCTTTCAGAATGCGGACAACACGTCCGCCGCTGCCGATGGCGGCGCCATCCAAAACGACGTCGGCGGCTCCCTAACCGTCACCGCCTCTACCTTTACCGGCAACACTGCCGCTGATGGCGGGGCTATCGCCAACGGTTACTCCGGCTCTGGCACCCTCAACGTGAGCGGCTCCACGTTCTCGGGCAACACCGCCACTGAGGACGGTGGCGCGATTGCCAGCGGCGAGCAAACCGGCAACACCAGCACTGTGGTAGTCACTGGCTCCACTTTTTCCGATAACGCGGCTATGAACGACGACGGCGGGGCCATCGATAGCGGCGACTACCAGGGCACGGGGACACTGACTGTTACCAGCTCAACGTTCTCATCCAACACAGCTTTCTACGACGGCGGTGCCATCGACAACGGGGACGACTCCGGCACCGGCAGCCTCAGCGTTACCGGCGCCACGTTTTCCGCTAACACAGCTGGTTGGGGCGGCGCCATCGACAACGGCGACACCTCCGGCGCCGGCACTCTCAGCGTCAGCGGCTCCACTTTCACTGGCAACAGCGTCAGCAGCGACGGCGCCGCCATCAACAACGGCGACGACGGTGGGACCGGCACCCTGACGCTCAGTGCCTCGACCTTTTCGGGCAACACCGCCACGGGCGGCGCCGGCACGGATGGCGGTGACGGCGGGGCCATCGACAACGGCGACAACGGCCCTGGCGCCGGTACCAGCCCCTGGCTCTGACCACCTCCACATTTTCCGAAAACACTGCCAACCACGACGGCGGGGCGGTCGACAACGGGGACTACTCAGGGCTCGGCACCATGAGCGTCACCGCGTCCACCTTCTCCGGTAACAGCGCCAGCACCGTCAACGGCGGGGCCATCGACAACGGCGACAACGGCGGCACCGGCGCGGCCAGCGTCGGCAATTCGACGTTCTACGCCAACACGGCCAGCGACTTCGGTGGGGCCATCGACAGCGGTTCGGGCTCGACCGGGACGCTCGTCGCCACGGCCTCCACCTTTTTGGCCAACACCGCTGGGCTCGGGGGCGGGACGGTCGCCAGCGGTGAGTTCAGCGGTGCCGCCACAGTATGGGCGGCGGCGGACGTCTTCGGAGGCAGCTGCGCCGCGCCGGCTGGCGCCTGGCACGACGAGGGCTACAGCGTCGGCTCCGAGGCCAGCTGCTTCTCTGTCTCCCCCACCAGCACAGACAACGACAGCGCCGGAGCGGGCTTGGGCAGCCTCCTCGGGCCGCTGGCCGACAACGGTGGCCCGACCGAGACTGTCCTGCCCCTGCCCGGCAACCCGGCCCTGGCCATCGTCCCGAACGCGACCTCTGTCAACCTGGACGGTACCTCGGCCACCCTCTGCCCGACGACCGACCAGCGCGGGGTGACGAGCGAGCCTGGCCAGGCCTGCGACGCCGGCTCGGTCCAAGAAGGCCTCCCCGTGGCGCTGGCCCAGTCGTTTTCCACGACCGTCGGGACCGAGCTCACTGAACCTGCGGGGACGCTCCAGTCCGGCGTGGTGGACTCCAACCCCGGGGCTATCTCCTGGACGGCTGAGTTGACCGGCACCGCCACCGATGGCACCGCAACAGATGGGAATGTCGCGGTCTTCCCGGACGGCTCGTTCACGTACACCCCCGAGGCTGGCTTCGTCGGCACCGACGGCTTCACCTATGTGCTCACCGACAACCTCGGCTACGTCTCGACCCCGGCGTCGGTCACGCTCATGGTTAGCGCCACGCCGGTCACGACGACCACGACCCTCACCATGACGACCACCACCCTCACCGGTACGGCTGCCCCACCCGTCGTGCCCGCCCCGACGGCCACCACTGCCTCGAGTACGACCACTACGTCGCCACCCAAGCCCTTCCCCCACTCCGGCCAGAGTTACCCCAACGGGGCCATCGTCAGCTTCGCTGGCCGAAATTACGTCTTCGCCGGTGGGCGCGCCTTCCTCGGGTCGGCCAGCGACCTGGCGGCGCTCGAGAAGGTCGACCACGCCAAGGTCACCACTGCCCCAGCGGGCACGAGCGCCCCGACCTCGGCCGCGCCTCGTTCTGGCACCTTGATCACCACCAGGGCCGTAAATGGCAATGCCACCATCTACTTCGCCGGGACTGACGGGGAGCTGCACGGCTTCTCAACGGGTTACCAGTTGTCCGCCGGGGGCTACGACCCCGCTTTGGTCGTGACGGTGCCGAGCTTGGGCAGCCTCAAGGTCGGCTCTGCCGCCGGCGCAGGAGGCTCCAGCGCCAGCGCCCTGGCGACCCGCGCCGACGGCGCCATCGTCAGTTCTTCGGGCACCTTCTACGTGTTCGCTGGCGGGAGGGCCTTTGGCATCTCGTCGCCTGCTGGCCTGCAAATGCTGCAAAAGACCGACAAAGCCGAGGTGCTCACGGGCTCGGTGGGGGCGGTCCAGAGGAGTGCCGCAATCGCGAGCGGGACGTTGCTCAGCGCCCCCGGCAAGGTGTACGTCAGCTATTCGGGAGCGCTGTACCCGTTCAAGACGAAGGCCCAGCTCGATCGTGACGGCTATGGCGGCACCCCTGCCGTGGCTGTCGTCGGGACCGGCGGGCTCGGCGTCGTGTCCTCCTACTCCGGGTCATAGCTCTTGGGCATTCATTCGTAGACCTCGCCCATCTTGCCGGCGCCGATGACCGCCGCCGTTGACCGCCGCCGTTGACCGCCGCCGTTGACCGGCGCCGTTGACCGGCGCCGTTGACCGGCGCCGTGCCGCCGATTGCGACCGGGCCCTCGACTTCTCGATGCCGCTCACCGGCAACCTGTTCTTCGTCCCCAGCGCCGAGTTCCTCGACGACCCGCCCCCAAGCGGCGATATCAGCGCGGGCGTCGATAGCGTCGGGAGGCGCTGGACGAATGAGCTCTGTGGTCGCTCCATTGACTGCAACACCACCACCACGAAAGGACGTCAACGTGCCATCACCGAAGGTCAGCTTCGACGCCGACATCAAGCCGCTGTTCCGGGAGAAGGACCGCGATTCCATGCGCAGCGCGTTCGATCTGTGGTCCTACTCCGACGTCCAGACCCACGCTGACGCGATTGCTGAGCGCTTAAAGGGTGGCTCCATGCCGTGCGACGGTGCGTGGCCCCCGGAACGGGTCGAATTGTTCGAACGCTGGGTCGAGCAAGGCAAGCCGGAGCGTTGACTACCCCGCGCTCGTCGTAGCGCTCGCGCAAAGAATGTGAAGGGCGACGGCGCGTTTTTCACCTTGCTCTAACAGGAAATCGATGAATAGGGCCCGTCTTGTCGCCATGGCACGGTCGTTGCGGCCGGTCTGGTCGAAGCCGGCCGCACTACGTGCCGTCCTGCCGGCAACATCGCGGGCGCTCTTCAGTGTCGTACCCGACCGCCCGGCGCCGAGGGCCGCCATACGTCTCGTGCCGATTGCCTCACCCAAGCTTCGGCCTACCTGGCCGTGGGCGCGAGAGCGAGGAGGACAGCCTGGTCAGGGGGCAGCTCCTCGCCTTCCTTCCATGCGGTAGCGAAGGCGTCCTCGCCCAACGCTTGCTGTGCCGCCGCCACCGTGGCGTCGACACTGGCCCAACGGTACGGGGGCACTGGTGCACCCATCCGTCCCCGCCAAGCCAGTGCCGCTGCGGACAACACAGCAGACCTTCGGGCGTGCCCCTCGGCCACCATTACCCGGGCCACCTCCTCGAGAGCCGTCGCCACCAAGTAGTACGGGCCGGCCGGCCAACGCTGCCGCAAACCCTCCTGCAACAGCGGGAGGGCAGCGCCCATGTGGCCGCGGTCCGCCTCTATCTGCCCGGAGAACAGCAGGGCCTCGAAGATCCCGACGCGTACCCCATGCGTGCCGAACAGCTCCAGCGCCTCGGCCAAGAGCTCGTGCGCCTGGTCGAAGTCGCCCCGCATGGCCGCAGCCAGGGCGAGGCTGTTGAGAGAGTAACCGGTCCCCCAGGGGTCCCCGGCATCCCGGCTCATGTCCCGGCTTTGCGAGCAGTAAGCCTCGAGCATGGGAAAATCGCCCTTGTCCCTGAAGACAGCTCCCAGGCCAAGCAATGTGTAGGCCACCCCGGCTCGGTCGCCCAGGGCGCGCCGACGCTCCAGGACTTCCGCGTAGGCGGTCTCAGCCTTATCGAACTCGCAGCGCTCCTGCGTCACCAAAGCGAGACTGAACGTGGCGGAGGCAATTGCAGCCGGGTCCTCTGACCCTCGGGCCAGCTCCACGCCCTTTTCGGAAAGGCGGAGCGCCTCGTCGTAACGGCCCCGGTCCCGAGCGATCATCGCCCGGTGCGTCATCATTTCGGCCACGCGGCCGCTCTGGCCCAGCGTCTGGTAAAGGGGTAGGGCCTGTTCGAAGAGTACGTCTGCAGCGCCTAAATCGTCCTGGTAGTCAGCGAGCCAAGCCGCTCCGGTCAGTGCCCCGGCCCGCACGTCGGCCGGTGCCCGCTCTGCGCCCGCTGCGCCCAGGAACAGCCCCAGCCAACGCCGGCCTTCGCTCAGGTGGCCGCGGCGTTGCCAGAACACCCACAGCGCCTCCGAGATCTCGAGCCCCAGTGCCGCCTGGCCACTGTCGCGCGCCCACCCGAGCGCGGCCCGCAAGTTGGCATGCTCGGCTTCCAGGACAGCGAGCCAGGCTTGCTCGTGCGGCCCGCCCAAGGCCCGCTTGGCCTCATGGGCCTTGGAGAGGTAGTGCACAGCGTGACGACGGCGGATCTCGTTTGCCTCAGCGCTGGCTTCCAGCTCCTCCAGGGCGTACGCACGAACCGTCTCCAGCTGGCGGAAAGAGATCTCTGCCTCGGCCCCCGCCTCGAGGACGATGACGCAGGCTAGCCCGGAAGGCGACGCCGCCTCCTCTCCACACAGGGCGCCTGGGGCCCGGCCCAGTGCACCTGGGAGGAGGCCGGCGCCGCCAGGGCCTCCCGTTTCCACCACCTCCAACAACTGGGACTCGACGAGAGCACTGAGCCCATCGAGCAAGTCCGGGGAGGATGGGGGGACCGGACCAAGGGCGCCGGTCCCTTCGTCGCCAAGGCCGAGCCCGCACACCGCGCTGGCCGCGGCAAGCGTACACCGGCCGGCGAACACGGCTAGCCGTCGGAACAGGGCCTTGTTTTCCTCGGCCAGGAGGCCATAACTCCAGGCGATGACGTCACGCAGCGTCCGCTGCCGGGCCGGCAGATCCCTCGGTCCCTCCCCGAGCACTCCAAGGGATTGCCCCAGGAGCGCCCGCAACGCCGCCGGCGGAAGCACCTGCAAGCGGGCCGCCGCCAGCTCGATAGCGAGCGGCAGGCCATCCAGCCGCTCACACAACCCCGCCACGGCCAAAGCGTTCGCGTCCGTAAGGACAAAATCAGGGCGGCGCGCCCGGGCCCGCTCGAGGAACAACGCTACCGAAGGGACCTCCGCCAGGCGCTCGAGCTGCACTATTTCCGAAGCCGTCGGCGTCGGTAAAGGCGTCACCGGGTAGATCTGCTCGTCGCGCAGGCGTAGCGCCATGCGGCTCGTGACAAGGACCTGTAGGCGAGGACAGCCGGCACAGAGCTTGGCCACAAACTCCGCCGCAGGCAGCACTTGCTCAAAGTTGTCGAGGAACAGCAAGCAGCGACGGTCAGAGAGGTGGTCCACCAGAGTAGCCAGCAGGGGCCGGGTACCCTCCTCGGCAAGCCCCAGGGCGGCGGCAATAGCCGCAGGCACCAGTTCTGGCTCCGATAAGGGGGACAGGTCGACGAAAACCACCCCTCCCGGGTAGCGCGGGCCAGCTCTTTCTGCGACTCTGAGGCCGAGGCTGGTCTTTCCGACCCCGCCAGGGCCCGTCAGTGTCAGGAGCCGCGCTCCTTCCTTGCTGAGTAGGGTCTCCACAGCTTCCTCGGCTTTTTCCCTGCCGACAAGAAGGCGCACGGGCGGGCTGATGGCGAGCTGGGCCGAAGGGCGTTCTCCCTGCGTTGGAGATAGCAATTGGGCCGTCGCGTCGCTGGTCGGGCCCGCTGCGGCCGCGGGGCGCCCTCCCTCTAGGCGAACCTCCGGGACGAGGCCCTCCGGGAGCAGGCCCTCCGGGAGGGGGGTCAGCGGCTTAGCAGCCCAGGATTCGGCTGGGATGGCCTCCGGGGGCAGGCCCATCAGTGCGAGCAGCGCAACGGCATCGGCTTTGGAGCGGGTCCCTCCCCAGCCCGCCATCGTGACCACAATCGAAACGACCTCAGGCCTAGTCAGTACAGCCCCGTCGCGCTCGTGGAGCTTGTGGCTCAGCACGTGCGGATGCAAGCCGATAGCCCTGGCCAGCTGCTGCTGGGTTCGCCCAACCGCCCGCAGCCGTTCCCGCAGTGCCTCGCGGAACGTAACCAGGTCTCGCATTGTCCATCATTCTCCCCGACCGGGCTGGCGCCGACAGAAAGCTGATGCAGTAGCTCGCCGCAACTTTGCCGCAACTTTGCCGCAACGATACTGCGCCTAACTTCCTGGTCCTCGGAGGCTCAAAAGCTTACAACTGCTCGCGGGGCCGTTGCCGCCCCGACCCCGACAGAGCGGGTGCACGCGCCGGCGGGAGCCCCGTGGACCACACACGCCACCCTCCAGTCCGCTACACGGGGTGGTCTTCGAAGGAGGAATCAGTGATGAACTGGCCACTAGCACACCGGGTGGTTCGTGTAGGTAAGACACGGCGTCGTCTCTTGCTACACCTGGTCGTCGTCGGCGCGGTGCTGATGGCGGTCATCGCTGGGGGCCAGCCGGCCCATGCCGATACAACGGCGCTACTAATCCCGGCTGTTCGGAGATCAACACGGGCTCTTTCAGCCCCGGCTGCTTGCCTCCCGATCTCCTCACGTTGTCGGGCCTCTACGCCGCCACCCCCGACCAGGCGACTCGCTCCTCGACCTCGAGTCTCGAGGCCGTCACCAACACCATCGAGGACCACGGCCTCGCCAGCAGCGACGACGCAACGCGGTGCTGAGCTGGGGGCGTTATGACGCCGAGGCCGAGCTGTTCGCGCTGATCGTGCAGGCTATCGACACCCCCGCCGCCTCGCAGACTCCCGACCAGCAGAACGCCGTCGCCTGGGTGCAGGCGGTCGAGGAACGCGAGGCCGAACAGGCGGCCCAGGACGCCGGGCTCGAGTACGTCAAGTGGGCCGGCCTCGACCAGAGCACCTACTCGTCGCTCATCGCCGGCGATGCCGACGAGAGCGACCTCCAGTCGTTCCTCTCCGCCCCGCCAGAGCCCTTCGGCCCGGGGGGTCAGACGGCTACTGCGACTACGAGGCCGCCGTCGCCGTACCAGTCGGATTACACCGCCCCGACGACTTGCGGTGGCAGCGGTGGCATCGGCGGCCTATTGGGCGGCCCGCCGACGCCGAGCTACGACCAGTTCACCTCGTGGGGTGAGGCGGACGCGGACTACTCGTTGCAGTCCTCCACCAGGGCCGTGCAGGCGGGCGCTGAGATCGCGGCCGGCCTCGACTTCGGCGCGGCTGCCGTCGGAGCAGGCGTGGCCGGCGCCGCACTCAGTTCGGGCTTGGCCTCGGCCGTCGCCAGCATCGGCGCTCGCGGACGCGATCCTGCCGTTCGCCGGAGCTCTCGAGTTCGATGAGGCAGGGGCTGTCGTGGCGGTAGACTCCGGGGATCGCCGCCTCGGAGGTCGCGGCGTCGATAGGCGCGGTCGCCGGGGCCGTGATCTTTGCGATTACCACCGCCGTCATCCAGGGGATCAACGTCGCCAACGCCGCCGCACTGCCCGGCCAATTGGCGACGCTGATCACGAGCGCCGGCACGTCGGCCCCCGATCCGGCGACGCTCCTCAGCGATACCGACGGCGCCTCGAGCCTCTACAGCCTCTTCGTCGGCGCCACCCTCCCGCAGCCGCTCGACGACACCTGTGACAATTCCTCTCCCGTCCCGCCCGGGCTTACCGTCACGAGCGGGAGCATCACCACAGAGGTTCTCCCGACTGCCTCAATCCGACCGCCATCCCGCCGGCCTCCAGCACCGACCCCCAGTTCGTTGTGCTGCAAAAGGGCGGCACGGTCAAACGAGCACGACGTCTTCGATCTCCTTGGAGGACACGGCGCTCAACACCTCCTTCTCGGCGCGGTTGAGCGGGAACTGGTTCGTCGTCCAAGGGAGCGGTCTACAGACGCAGCGCAGACGCTTAGCATTCCCTATACCGACTGGAACGGCAACGAGCAAATCGCTTGGCTTGTGGGTAACCCGACCGCCGGGCTATCAATTCGTCGGCTACAACGTCACCGCCGGCACGAGCAGTCGCTCGACCCCTCGACTTGTGTCAGCGACGGTCTCTGCTGGAGAGCTCCTCCATTGACTACGTTGGCAGCGACGGGAACGATTACTCGGCCCAGGTACAGGCCTCCAGCTGCATCGAACACCGGGACGATGTCGGGCAACGACCCCACGGGCATCCTGGTGTTCGGGAACGCGGTGGAGGGGACACCGGTCGAGTTCTTCGCTAACACCTTCGGGCCCCTGGATGCCTTCAATGCTCAGGGCGAGATCACCTCGCCCATGACGTACAAGTGGGAGTTCCAACAGGCCCAGTGCAACCTGGGCTGCCTCCCCGTTAATGGCGACGGGCCCGACTACACGGCGCCTGTCACCAGCAACGGCGTGTACGACTACACCTTTCCGACTAGCGGCACTTACTCGGTCCGCCTGACCGCGACCGATGGCAACGGTGACGAAGCGGTCGATACCTTCAACGTCGACGTCGCCAATGCGCCACCAAAGCCCGCACTGCAAGCACCGGCACAGACGGTGCCGGTGGGGACCCCCACGAGCCTCGCTGGCACGATCACCCACGCCGGCGCCCAGGACATCGAGAACGTGTACGTGGACTGGGGGGACGGTAGCGGCGTAGAGAGCGGGGACTGCGGTTTACCCCCCCTCGACCTGGAGGTCCGGAGTGCACTCCGGGCTGGACTGCGGTCCCAGGTGCGATTCAACCAGACGAGCGCTGGGGCCCTCACGCTGACAGCCGCAAGTGACACCGACATCGCGCTCACAGACCAGCACACGTACGCCAGCGCCGGGACGTATTACGCCACAGTCACGGTCACCGACCAGAGCGGGGCTAAGGTCAGCGGGACGCTAGTGGAGACGGTCACCAACCCGGCGCCGACCACGACCGGCCTGAGCCCGACGTCCACGCCCGTCGGCAGCAGCCCCACGATAACGGTCAGCGGCTTCGGCTTCGTCCCCGGCTCGACCGTGGAGTGGGACGGCAGCCCCCTGACCACTACCTACGTCGCGCCACCCACTACCGTGTCGATAGCGCCCAGGACCTTGACGGCCCAGCTCCCGGCCACCGACACGGCCGGCGCCACCGTGGGGACGGTCACCGTCGTCAACGCGGCACCCGGCGGCGGGACGTCCAGCCCGCAGTTCCTCTACGTGGTCCCGGCGCAGGTTGCCATCGCCGCCGCCAACGTCGCCACCAGCACGAGCGCCACTGGGAACGCCACGGCTTCGGTGGGCGGGACCGGGGCCGGCAAAGCCGGCAGCCTGAGCGGCGTCGCCAGCGGGGCGGGCACGGTGGCCGTGGCTCAGTTCAGCGCCGACCCGGTAACGACCACCCCGCCCACGGCTGTGAACGCCTATTTCAACGTGGTCGTGCCCACCGGCAGCAGCTTTACCAGCGTGCAGGTCACGGACTGTGACCTGGCCGGCGGCAGCGTCGTGTACTACTACGACCCTACGACCACCCAGTGGGCCGAAGTCCCCGGCCAGACCTATAACGCCAGCACCGGTTGCGTCAGCTTTACGCTGGGCACCGCCAGCACGCCCAGCCTGAGCCAGCTCAGCAGCACCGTGTTCGGCGTCCAGGACGTGCCGCCCAGCCTGAGCCTGCCCGGCGACCAGAGCGTGAGCTACCACGCTGCTCTCAGCCTCTCGGTCTCGGCCAGCGATCCCCAGCCGAACGCCCTCACGCTTTCGGCCACCGGTTTGCCCGCCGGGCTGGCCTTCACGGACAACGGCAACGGCACAGGGACGGTTACGGGCACTGTGACGGGCGCTCCGGGTGCTTATCCCGTTACCCTCACGGCCAGCGACGGTGAGGTGAGCACCACGTCACCAATGACCATCACCGTAACCAAGGCAGGCACGACGCTGAGCTACACGGGCGCGTCTCGTTATTGCCACCAACCGCCCGGCGACCCTGAGCGCCACCCTCGAGGAGGACGGCGGCAGCGCTCCAGTGCCAGACGGCCAGACGGTCACGCTGACGCTGGGTAGCGGTAGCGGCGCGCAGAGCTGCCAGGGCCAGACAACGTCCGATGGCTGGGTGAGCTGCCAGATCGCCACGGTCAACCAGGCCCTGGGCAACCAGCCCGTCTCCGCCACCTTTGCCGGCGACCACTACTACGCCGCCTCCTCCGACACCAGCCAGCAGGGCCTGGTGTTCAGCTACCTGCCCGCCGGGGGCGGCTTCGCCGTGGGCGACCAGGCCGTGCACAACGCCACGCCCACCACGACGCTCACCTGGTGGGGCAGCAAGTGGGCCAAGTTGAACCCGCCCTCGGGCGGGGGGGCGCCGGCCAGCTTCAAGGGCTTCGCCCAGACGTTCCTCAACGGGCCCACCACCGTCGCCGACCCGGTCTGCGGCGGGACCTGGACGGGGACCACTGACCCCAGCGCCGCGTTGCCGACCAGCGTGCCGGCCTACATGGCCGTAGTGGTGCCGAACAAGGTCACGCAATCGGGCAGCACGATCTCGGGCAACATCACCAGGGTCGTGATCGTCAAGACCAACCCCGGCTACCAGCCCGACCCCAGTCATCCGGGCACCGGGACCGTGGTCGCCACGCTCTGTGGCAGCTAGACGCTCCCCAATAGTTGGCGAGCCACACCGACGGCGCCTGGCGACAGGGGTAGGGCCGACGAGCAGCCCTCGCCGGCCCTACCCCCCACGCCGTGCCCACTGCATCTCCAGAACGACATGAGGAAAAGGTAGGCCATGAAACGAGCAACTGTGAACGGTGCCACGCTGGGGCAGCCTCAAGGTCGGCTCTGCCGCTCAACGCCGGCCTGCCGACGGCGCGACAGTGCGCCGGGAGATTCGCCAGCCGTCGACGGAGTGGGGAACCATTACCACTCGGCTTGCGCTTCGGTTCGGCCTTGTTGCCGGTCCTTGTTGGGAGGCACGCCCGCGCCGCCGTTTGACCGAATCGGTGGCCGGGTGACCGCCGTCCCACGATCAACCCTTAGGGGTTGGGTCGATCATCGCAGTGGCGACCCGGTACAGCCCGGAGCCTCGCTCACGCCGGCCGAGCGACGTGAAGTACCGGGTACCTGCCTCGGCAGTGGAGACACCCTCGATGAGGCGAAACCCCCCGGCGGTGAGGAAGTCCGAGATCTTCGCAGGAGAGATGCCGAAGATCCACGGTTCGCTGCGCTTGTTGACTCCTCGGAGCCACTTGGCGGCTTCTGGGAACTCGGGCGAGTGACCGTCAATGACCGACCGGTCGACGTAGGTCAACACCAAGCGGCCTCCCGCTCGCGCCACTTTGCGTATGACAGCAAGGACGCTGTCTACCCCGGCGGCTGAGAGGTACTGGCTGACCCCTTCCCACACGAACAGCGTGGGTCGGTCGGCGACATAGCCGGCCTGGGCCAGAGCATCGGCGAGGTCGTCGGTCTCGAAGTCGACCGGCACGAAGACTACGCACCAGGTTTCGGTCCCGGCGCCTGAGAGCGCTGCGCGTTTGGCCGCTTGGGTGTCGGGATGGTCTACTTCGAACACCCTGTGCCTGGCGAGGCAGGCCAGTCGGTAGGGCCGGGTGTCGTAGCCGGCGCCGAGAACGACGACCTGTTCGACGGCGGGGGCCTATGTGCTCGACCAGGTCGTCGATCCGTTTGGTGCGGGCGATAGCGGAAGCCCGGGGCCGGGCCCGCCGACGAAGTCGTAGGCGGCCTCGATAGCAGTCCGAACGGCGCCAAGGCGCGAGGTGGCCAGCGCGGCCCTCAACGGAAGTGGGAGGAACGATCGAGCTAGAGGTTCGGTGAAGAGGCGGGCTTGTGGCGGCCTGGTCGATTCGAGCCCGCGCTGGACCGCCATGAGCGCGGCGGTACGGCTCGCCCGGCCCGGGCGTGATTGTATGCGGTTCGGGCGGGGCGGGCGGTGGTGACGTTGCCCCGAGAGGTCGGTATGCCTAGACCGAGTCGCCCAAATCGAGCGCCTGGTCAGCACCGCTGTGCTCGGCTTCGCGGTGAGTGAGGCGGCCGGACGCTTCCGCCACCACCCCGCCGGCGGCTCGACGCCGACTTCGTCGCTATGCAGGCGCTGCTCCGGCGGTTCATCGAAGAGCCGGCTGAGGGCTACTAGGCGCCGCTCTGCGCCAGCCTGGCCCGCAGCGCTCCAGAGACGATGTCGAGAAGAAAATGTACTTCCAACAACGATTTTCTTCTCAAGGTCGCCCCGAGGGGCGGCGCCGGCGGGGAAGGGCTCCCCCGGCCATCTTCGCACGGTCCTAATTCCCTAGCGATTGGTGAGGGACCGCCCGGGGCATAAACATGGTGACCCGGCACCCGCGGGGATCTCGGCCAGGGAGAGAGAAGGGGAACCTCATGTCCCGCCATCGCAACGAGTTCCCCGTCGAAGGAGAGCTGCCTGTTTTCGACGGAGCGGCCACGTGGCTGAATTCCGAGCCGGTGAGCGCCGACGCCCTGCAGGGGCGGGTCGTCCTCGTCAATTTCGGCACGTACACGTGCATCAATTGGATCCGCTCTCTCCCTTACGTCCGGGCGTGGGCGGACAAGTACGTCAGCCAGGGGTTGGTGGTTATCGGCGTGCAGACTCCCGAGTTCGGGTTCGAGAAAGACCTCGAGGGTGTGCGTGCCGCTGTGAAGGACATGGATGTCCGGTACCCCGTCGCCGTTGACAACGACTACACCATTTGGCGGGCGTTCGATAACCACTACTGGCCCGCCCTGTACTTCGTCGACGCGCAGGGCCAGATCCGCCACCATCGTTTCGGCGAAGGAGAGTACGAGGAGTCCGAGCGCGTGCTCCAGATGCTCCTGGCCCAGGCGGGTTCCGAGATAGTCGACCCCACGCTGGTGCGGGACGAACCGCAGGGCGTGGAACTGGGCGCCGACTGGGACGACCTGGGCTCGCCGGAGAACTACGTCGGCTACGAGCGCACCGAGGGTTTCGCTTCACCCGGCGGTCCCGTGCTGGACGAGCGCCATGTGTACACGGTGCCGTCGTCGTTGCGGCGGAACCAGTGGGCCCTTTCAGGTGACTGGCGGATGGGACTGGTTGCCACCGTCTTGGAGGAGCCTGGCGGCGCAATCTCGTTCCTGTTCCACGCCCGCGACCTCCACCTTGTGATGAGGCCAGCCGTCGCGGACGCGTCCGTGCCTTTCCGAGTGCGCCTCGACGGCAGGCCGCCGGGACTGGCTCACGGTGTCGACGTCGACGACCAGGGCAACGGTGCCGTTACGGGCCAACGCCTGTACCAGCTGGTCCGCCAACCCGGGCCGATCGTCGACCGCCTTTTCGAGATCGAGTTCGTCGACGCCGGCGTCGAGGCGTTCGTGTTCACGTTCGGATAATTCAAACTGCGACGAGCTCCCCGGTAATGAGTGATGCTATGGCCGACGTTCATGTCCGAAACCCGCCGGAGGGGAGCGATGCCCCGGCCTAGGGTTGGCGGGGTATGAGCCCCGACGACAAACGAACCAAGTTCCGGGAGTTGCATATCAAGGGTTCGCCGCTGATCATGCCGAACCCCGCCGATCAAGGGGAGGCCCGAGTTCTCGCCAGCCTTGGGTTCTCCGCTCTTGCCACTACCAGCGGCGGGTTCGCGGCCACGCTAGGGCGCTCGGACTACCGCGTTTCCAGGGATGAGGCCATAGGCCACGCGGCTGCCATCGCCTCATCGGTCGCGGTGCCCGTGTCGGCCGACCTTGAAAATGGGTTCGGCGACCGGCCCGACGACGTGGCGACCACAGTGCACAGTGCCTTTGAGCTCGAACTGGCTGGGTGCTCGATAGAGGACTTCACCACACTGGCAGATCCGGCTCTATACGGCATCGACGAGGCGACAGAGCGTGTGGCGGCTGCGGCCGAGGCCGCCCACCGTGGCGGGGCCCCGGTTTGGTGCTAACTGCCCGGGCGGAGAACTATCTGCGGGGCCATCCCGACCTTGCCGACACCATCAGGCGTCTCCAAGCCTTCCAGGACGCCGGCGCCGATGTCTTATACGCGCCCGGCTTGGCTGACATTTCCGAGATAGCCGCGCTCGTCTCTGCAGTAGAACTCCCCGTGAACGTCCTACTTATGCCCGGTGGGCCCAGTGTCACGGAGCTCGCCCGTGCCGGCGTCGCCCGCATCTCTGTGGGGAGCGCCTTCCATAACGTGGCGCTCGGCGCCCTGGCCCGAGCCGGCCGCCAGCTGCTCGAGAACGGCTCGTGTGCTTGGATGGGCTTGGCGGCCGAGGGTAGATCTGCGGCGGCCGCGGCCTTCGGCTAGACGTGCCGGGCCCGGTACCAACGCGTATGGCGGCAACCAGGTGACTTGCTTGGGCGGCTCGCAGGTCGGCTTGCTGGCCGACCTCAAGGAGACTTAGACCGTCACCCGGCGCATCGTGGTGAATGCGCCGGCCATCAGGGCCGCACCGATCACCGCCAGCACGCCGGTCAGCCCGGAGGCGCTAAGGGTGGTGAAGAAGTGGCCAATGCTCTTCCAGGCGTGGGCCCACGTGGCGATCAGCGCGCCGGCGAGCAGCACGGTGATCTGGGCCGCGATAAACGCCATGAGGCCGGAGAAGCTCCAACGGCGCCAGGCGAGCCCGAACCAGCTGCCGTAGACGAACACCAGGATCAGGCCGACGAACGACGTCAGCCAGGTTAAGTACCACGGACCGGACAGGAGGTAGGGCACGCGGAAGAAGCGGAGGCGCACGCCCCATCCGCCGCTAACGCGTTCGATGACCTGGAGGACGGTGAGGGCGAGCCCATAGACCGCGGCCATGGTGACGGCAAGCGCGGCGGTCCCGAGGTAGTACGAGCGGCGGCTCACGCCGAGGCTGAGCCCGAAGGGCAAGGACCGGGTGGTGCTGAGCACGCCGAGCAGCAGCGTCATGATGTAGAAGCTGGCCAGACCGCCGACGGGCACGCTCTGGTTGGGGCCGGTCGAGATCAGGCCGACGATGACCAAGTTGACGACGAAGACGAACGCCAACAGGGCCCAGGGCATGACCACATAGGGGATGCGGTCCACCAGGTGGTAGCGGGCCACGTTGAACAGGGTCCTCATGCGCACGTCTTCTCCTTTAGTTCTTCTAGATCTTCGATGGCCCGGCCGGCGGCGTGGACCATCATCTGCTGCAGCGACAAGGCCTCCAGGCTGAGGTGGAGCTCCCGGGCTCGGGCGTAGTCGCCGGGGTCGAGAGCCACCGCGACGACGACCGATTCTTGCGAGGCGATCCGGCGACGGTCCCAGGTCGGGCGGCCAGCGACGAACGCCTCGACAACAGTGGCCGGGCCGCTCACCCTCGTCGCCGCGCCGCGTACGTCATCGGCAGCAGCGTCGAGGACCACCCGCCCGTGATTGATCATCACCACCCGCTCCAGCAGGTCGGCTGCCTCGTCGATCAGGTGGGTCGATAGCAGTACCGTCCGGGGGTGGTCGGCGTAGTCGGCGAGCAGCCAGTCGTAGAAGAGCTGGCGGGCCACCGGGTCAAGGCCCGCGTAGGGCTCGTCGAACAGCGTCACCTCGGCGCGTGCCGCCAGGCCGATCACTATGCCCATGGCCGTGCGCATCCCCCGTGACAGCCGCTTGATCGGCCGGTTGGTGGGCAGGTCGAACGCGCCGACCAGGGCCTCAGCCAGCTGCGGGCTCCAGTTGGGATAGAACCACGACGCCGCTCGCAATGCATGGCGGACCTTGAAGTCCGGGAACACCTGGTCCTCCCGGACGAGCACCATCCGCCGCAAAGCGGCGTCGTTTTCTAGAGGGCTGGCCCCAAAGATCTGCACCCGGCCGGCCGATGGCAGCTCCTGGGCAGCGATAATCCGCAGCAGCGTTGTCTTGCCGGCGCCATTGCGACCCAACAGCCCGGTGATGGACGGGGCTTCGATCTTTAGGGTGACGTCGGCGAGCGCCAGGTTGTCGCGGTAGCGGCGGGTCAGGCCGGTCAGCGAGATTGCTGGTGTCATGGTCTGGTGTCTCCTTTACCGTTGCCGGCGGCGTGGATGAGGGCCACCAGCGTGTTAGCGTCGATCCCGAGCCGGCTGGCCTCGGCGACCATCGGCTCGATGTAACGGGCTGCAAACCGCTTGCGGCGCTCGTCGAGCAGTCGTGCCCGGGCGCCAGGGGCCACGAACATCCCGATGCCCCGGCGCTTCTCGAGTAGCCCGTCGTTGATCAGCACGTTGATCCCCTTGGCCGCCGTCGCGGGATTGATCCGGTGATAGGCCGCCAGCTCGTTGGTCGATGGCACTCGGTCGCCCTCGCTGAGCACGCCTTCAGAGATCTCCTCGGCGAGGAGCTCGGCGATCTGGGAGAAGATCGGCGCGCCCTCATCGAGCACGGACCGCTCCCCACACGCCGCCGGTTGCGGGTGTCCACTGGTTCATTACTTGACCAATGTACCCGCGAGGTTCGGCGGTGTCAAGCGGCAACGGCAACGCCCAGAGCGCGTGGAAGACCCACAAGCAGCGCGCTTAGGACAGGCAGGGCCCGAGTGGTCCCGGCCCGAGGTCGTAGCATGGGCCCTTGGGCCGCTTTGCCTAGCCCGGGAGGGCCGAGGTAGCCGGTGTCGTGACTGGAGGTCCGGTGCCCAGAGAATCAATGCTGGCCAGGACGCTGGTGGAGCTGGCAGACAGCCTGGTAGCGGACTTCGACGTGGTAGAGCTGCTGACCCTGCTGGCCGACCGCTGCGTCGAGGTGCTCGAAGTCGGGGCGGCCGGCCTCATGCTGGCCGGGCCCGACGGCGAGCTGCGGGTGATGGCCTCTTCCAGCGAGGCCATGCGGGTGCTGGAACTGTTCGAGCTGCAGTCCAAAGAAGGCCCGTGCCTGGCCTGCTACCTGAGCGGCCGGCCGGTGGTGGACCCCGACCTGGCCACGGTGACCAGCCGCTGGCCTCTGTTCGCCGCTGAGACGCTGGCGGCCGGCTTCTGCTCGGTCCAGGCGCTGCCGTTGCGGTGGCGCGGTACGGTCATCGGCGCCCTCAACTTGTTCCACGTCGAGCCAGGCGAGATGGCCGGGCCCGATGTCGAAGCGGCCCAGGCCCTGGCCGATGTGGCCACCATCGCCATCCTCCAGCACCGCGCCTCGCTCGAGGCCCAGGTCCTCAACCAACAGCTCCAGCACGCTCTCAACAGCCGCGTCGTCATCGAACAAGCCAAGGGGATGGTGGCAGAAAGAGAAGGCCTCAACATGGAGCAGGCCTTCTCTGCTTTGCGGGTCCACGCCCGCAACCACAACCTGCGCCTCGTCGACGTGGCTGAAGCTGTGATCAGCGGCGCCTTGGCACCGCCGGCGCTGGACCGGCTGCCCCGGGGGGGAACGGCGCCACGACGCATGCCAACGTGATCGGCCCGCCCGCCCTGGCAGGAACTTATGGGTCAGGCCCGGTACCGGGCTCCCGACCCGGCCGGGTGCTGGGCTCGCGACACGGCAGCGTGCTGGGGCAGCGACCCGGCAGGGTGCTGGGGTAGCGGGTACCCGGCACGGGAAGTGCCGTGTGCCGCCAGCCGCCTCAGGAGGTCCGTTGTCCTCCAAAGAAATCGCGTTGCGCTCGTTTTCACAGGTCTCCTCGGCTTTGCGCTAGAGGCGTCACCGGGGACCGGGGCAACGGTCGAGCACAACGAAGTGCTCTCAATCGGACTCTACAGGGCCCAAGGGCAAGTCGCCCTCGCGTTGCCGATGCTCGTAGCACTCGATCGGCGCCTCCCGTGCGCGGCTACAGGCCGGGGCCGAAAGTAACTAGGTGAGGAGCATCGAGCCCACGGTTACTCGCCAAGAACCCGATGGCCATAACGACAAAGAGCCAGGGGCAACCGGTGCGGGCGAGAACCTGGCCCCGCACGTTGGGTGGTAACACGCCTCACTGTTGGCCGCTACGGGGGCGAGCCTAATTACGCCAAAGAAATGGAAGAGGTCTTTGCTGAGTTCGAGAGGGGGCTTCTAAAGAGATCACTGCGGCTCTTCGCACCACGATCGATATGGACGACGTCGAGGGCCAAGTCCTGGACCTCGTCGCTCGTCTCAAGGCGCTAGTTACGCTCCTGTAGTTATGATCGGTGCATGCCACCGGTCGAGGCAATCGACGTGTTCTGCGGGGCCGGTGGCCTATCAGTTGGCCTTGCCGCTGCAGGGATCTCTGTAGTAGCAGGGATCGAGTGGGATGAGGACGCTCTCGGCACATGGTCCAATGCGCACCCAAACTCTTTGGCCCTCGGCGAAGACGCCAACGCCGTCGACTGGCGACGGTTCGACGGAGTGAGCCTCGTCGTGGGCGGCCCGCCGTGCCAGCCATGGAGCATTGGCGGCCTACGAAAGGGCGAGCAGGACGAGAGGGACGGTTGGCCTGCGTTCATTACGGCATTGAGGACGCTGCGTCCACGTGCCTTCCTCGCCGAGAATGTCGCCGGCCTGACCCAGGGAGCAATGGCCCCGCGTCTGGGGCAGGCTGGTCGAGGAGCTTTCGGACGTTGGGTACAGGGTGAGCGCCACGGTGGTTAATGCGGCGGACTACGGCGTTCCACAGAAGCGCCGTCGTTGCGTCGTGGTGGGCTTCCAGGGCCCGGGGCACTTCGTCTTCCCCGCCCCCACCTATGGTGCTAGAGGACGCCGTCCTTGGAGAACTGCCGGCGGCGTCCTCAGGGCTGATCCGTTGGGCGAGCCCAATCGGGCCATCGTCACATACGCGGCGAGACCAGATATCCGAAAGGACCCTTACGGAGGCCATGTTTTCAACGGAGGCGGGCGGCCGATCGACCCGGGCGTGCCTGCTCCGACGTTGCTTGCGTCGATGGGTGGCAACAAGACACCGTGGCTTGACACAGCCAACGTCGTCCCTACGTACCATGCTCATCTCTTGGCCGGCGGACCGCCGAGGTCAGGTCGGGTGACCGGGGCAAGGCGCATCACCGTGGACGAGGCCGCCATGCTTCAGACTTTCCCGGCCGCCATGCGCTTTGAAGGTACCCGCTCAAGCCGTTACCGCCAGGTCGGCAATGCCGTACCTCCGCGACTTGCCCAGGTGCTCGGGAACGCCCTGCTCGCGCAGCTCGACGGCTCACAGCTCGACGCAAACGGCCAGCCCGGACCACGACGAGAGCCCGGCAATTCCTTGCTTACAAAGCGCGGCCCGGCGTGGCCGTGACCGTCCCTTCCACCGCTACCGCAAAACCTCAACCAGAAGCGCCCAAGCCGCAGTCAGGGAACAAACGATCGTGTGTCGAATGGCATGACGGGCCCGCCAATGGCCACCTGCGAGCACTCTCTTTGGCCACCAATTACCTGGAGAAATTCGCACGCACCGGCGTGGCCCAGCGTAGAGCCGGTGACGAGTACAGCCCCGTGGTCGGTCACAACGTCAAGCCGGCGATCGGCCACGCGAGAGGATGCCTGGCCCACCTGGGCCTTGACAAGATAAGCTGACAATGGTCCTGTTTAGCGACGATCCACCACCCGGGCACCCGGGCGGAGACAGGATGACCTAGATGACCAGCCTGGAAGACCGCCCTCGGCCGCGCGCCCCGAACCGCTCTCACGCGTGCCGTTCCGTTCTAAGGGTCACAAATCCTGGCTGAAGGACTATTCCCGGCCTTTGAAGACCAGTAACGCAGACTGGGACCTACCGGTCCAGATCGGTCGCGTTCGGTTGAGGAACCCGGTAATGACGGCTTCGGGCACCTACGGCTATGGCCTGGAGTACTCGGGGTACGGAGATCCGAGCCTTCTGGGTGCCTTGGTGGTCAAGTCTCTCACCGTCGAGCCACGACCAGGCTTTCCCCCACCCCGTGTCACCATGTTGACCAAGCCTGGGTCCATGCTCAATTCGGCGGGCGTACCCAACCCAGGGGTCACACGGTGGGCGGAAACCGCGTTGCCGCAATTGCTTGGCGCCGGTGTCACTGTCGTCGCCAGCATATGGGGGATCGATGCCCAAAGGGTGGTGGATTCGGCAGCGATGCTGGCGCCTTACTCCGGGCCTGTTGCATGGGAGATCAACCTTTCGTGCCCGAACTCCGAACATCGCGGCCTACCGGTTTCTCACTTCCCGAACCGAGCCGCTGAGGTCTGCGAAGCCGTCCGCCGACTTGCGCCAAGCAGCGTAGGAGTGTGGGTGAAATTGTCACCTGACGCACCCGACGTTATAGAAGTCGGGCAGGCCTGCTATGAGGCAGGGGCGGACGCCGTCACGGTAAGCAACACCCACCCTGCTTTAGTGGGCACCCCTACAGAGGCTGCTCTGGGCGGGGGGCCAGGTGGCATGTCAGGTGCCGTACTGCGCGAGTACGTGCGTCCACTCGTCAAGAAGTTTTCTGATGCGAGCCCGGAGATCCCCATCATTGCGTGCGGTGGAGTACTGAGTTCGGAGATCGCCCTTGATTACCTCCAAATTGGAGCCAGAGCGGTCCAAGTCGGCACGGCCAGTCTGTACGACCCCCGAGCGTGCCACAAGATAGCAAGGGGCCTGGTACGTCGCGTCGTCGAGGCTTCTCGATAATGCCACCGGGCAAGTTGTGGCAGTTTGTCAGAGTGTTGTCTGCACGCCCTGACTTGTGGAGTACCGCAGTACGCGTTGGCCTCCGCTTCGTGCCGGACCGATGGTGGCGGAAGGGCATCGTCCCCTCGACGGACTACCTCGATTACCGCACGCGGACCGTTTATGGGTTACCCCTCGAGGAAATGGCGCCCGCTGAAATCGTTCGATACCTCGAGTGGTGCAAAATTTTCCCGGGCCCAGTTCAATAGTCGAGTTAGAGCGTCCAACGTCTTCACAGTTGGTGGAGCGGGCCCATCTGGTACTCCCTACCTGGCACCGCTGCCCGGGCTCCGCTAGTAAACGGGTTTGCCCCCTCAGGAATGCGGCATGGCGTGCCTTTGCTGTGGCGGTAGGCACCGCCACTACCGAGCCGGTTGCGATCACTGGCCGGTTTGCGGCGCTGGTGCGGCCCGGGGCGCCCGCCCTGATGCCGCCCTCGGCCCTTGAGTACGCCTACGTGGTGACCAGATCCCCGTCTGACTGCCTCGCGGACACGCTCGCTAGCGTCAACATCTGTCCCAGTTCGCGGGCCGTTGGCCCGGGGTCGAGCACCAGGGGTGAGAGCGGCCTGAGGCCCAGCGCGAAACGGAAGGGGGCGCTCTTCAACACGTAAGGCTCCAAGGGACCAGGCCCGCAGGAGGCCGATCCGAGGCCTTGCTGGCGATGGTCGAGGTGGAGCCAAGTGCGAGGTTCAACCACCAACTCGTCGCGATGACGGGCAGCGGCCAGGGCGGACGTCGACCAGCGGTGGGTGCTGAACCCGAAAAGAGGGGCTCCAGTCACGAGGAGGCCCTGGTGACCATCAGAAAGCTGGCACCACCTGGTCTGGCTCCGGTGACCGTTCTCCTGCGGCACTACGTAGGGGGTCTCCATCTGCTCGAGCGAAGCTCGGTAACGGCCGAGCCGCCCCGCCGAGATCGAGTCCGGATAGGTTTCGTGCGGCCCCAGGCCGTACCAGGAGACCTCTTGGAAACGAGGTACAAGCGCCATAGCCAGCCCGACCCGGGCGAAACAGGCGGGGGCCGCGCCCTCGGGAGCGCCCTCCACCACGATGCTCAACCTCCCCGCGGCGTCGAAGACGTACCGATAAGTACAGCGGGCACACCATGCCAGCACAGGCGGCGCCACCCTGGTGGCGACTACTACTTCGACACTCCCGTTGGCGGTCCTGGCCCCTACGCTGTCGACCCTGTGCTCGAGGCGGTGCAGCCCGGCCCGGGCCCACACGTCGGCCACGGCTGGGACCCGCGGCCCACCCCGGTCGTTGTCCGTCGGCGCTCGCCATAGCTCGAGCTGCGGTCCCCGGTCGATGATCTCGGCCCCGTCGGCCTCCCAGGAAGCCAGCCAACCGTTTACGAAACGCGCTCTCCAACCGGTGCCTGAAGCGGAAAACCCATCGGGGTGCTCCCTGAGCTTCACAACCGGATCTGACTTGTTAGGCCTATCTGACTTGTGAGCCCGAGCGGAGCGGCTGACTGGGCCACTGGCGCCGGGGGCGGCGACCTGGTCACCCGGCTCTAGCCCCGGCTGCGGGCCGAGCACGAACTGCGCCCATGCGACTTCGTGGCCGGCTGGCGCCCAGGCACAGGCGGCCCGGGTGCGGAACGAAACGTCGAGCACCGCTTCGCCCGTAACGACCGGCAAAGGGCCGGCCACCGCGGTCTGCGCCGCTCCTGCACAGGCCGACAAAGGGCCCAGGTCTCCCGCTGCCACCAGAACTCCGTCCTCGAGCAACGACCATGTCCCCACGAGATGAGAAAGCGAAACGAAGTCGTAGCGGTTGGCAACCTCGAGCCTCCCCGATTTGTCTAGCAACCGGACCGCGACTGGCTGCTGCACTTTCGCCAGTTCCGCCAGCGCCGGAGACGGTTGCCGGTCCGGGAACAATAACCCGTCGATAACGAAATTGCCGTCGTTCGGTTCGTCGCCGAAATCCCCGCCGTAAGCATAAGCGCTCGGCCGGGAGCCCGGCGGGAACCGCAGCCCGTGGTCCAGCCATTCCCAGACAAACCCGCCCTGCAATCGGGAGTACCGGTTTATAACTTCCCAGTACTCCAGCAAGCTCCCGGGCCCGTTGCCCATAGCGTGGCCGTACTCGGTAAGGAGGTGGGGTTTGTCGAGATCAGCCCGCCGGCCGAGCACCTCGAGGTCGTCCGGGTGCGTGTACATGGACCCATGGACGTCGGCCATCTCAGCTTCCGGGCAACGTTCGTAGTGCACCAGCCGGCTGGGGTCCATTTCCCTGGCCCGTTCGGCCATAACAAAGTGGTTGGCCCCGCAACCCGACTCGTTCCCTAGCGACCAGAACAAGATGCTCGGGTGGTTCCTGTCGCGAGCGATCATGCGCTCGAGCCTGTCGAGATAAGCCGGCAACCACGATTGGTCGTCGGACAGCCGGTCGGGGTCGTCGACAATTGCAAACCCGTGGCACTCGAGGTCGGCTTCGTCGATCACGTACAGGCCGTAAATGTCACACAGATCGAGGAACCTGGAATCGGGCGGGTAGTGGGAAGTGCGCACCGCGTTGATGTTGTGCTTCTTCATTTCGATGACGTCGCTCACCATTGACGACAGCGGGACCGCTCTCCCGTAGTCGGGATGGAACTCGTGACGGTTGACCCCCCGCAAGGTAATTGGTACCCCGTTGACGAAGAAAAGCCCGTCCCTGCGCTCGATATGGCGGAACCCCACCCGTATGGCGACTGCTTCGGTCACGCTCCCCTGGTCATCGCGCAAGGAGACGACCGCCTCGTAGAGCCTCGGGTTCTCAGCTGTCCACGGCTCAACCGCCCCGCACTCGAGATAACCGGTGGCCTGGCCGCCGTCGACCCGGGCCACATTGTCAGCGAGACACTTGGCGCCGTCATAAAGCCCAACCCGGACGACATTTCCGGCGCCATCACCGCCGGCGCCCCCGAGTTTGGCTGTGACGACGATTTTTGCGGTCCGTGTAGTGGGGTCGTAGGGAGCATCGACGGCTACGTCAGCGAGATGAGCAGCTGGCCGCCACAGCAACGAGACCTCGCGGAATATACCCGACAGCCACCACATGTCCTGGTCTTCCAGATAGCTGCCGTCTGACCACTGGTACACGGCGACGGCCACGACGTTGCGACCCGGTCGGGCGACGTTGGTGACGTCGAACTCAGCCGGCAACCGGCTGCCCTGGCTGTAGCCGACAAGAGAGCCGTTCCAGTACACGTGCATGGCGCTGTCCACACCTTCGAAACGCAACACCACCGTGCCGGTCTCGAGCCAGGACGCGTCGACGTCCACCTCCCTGCGGTAGCACCCGGTGGGGTTCTCCGAAGGGACTTTGGGAGGGTCGACGGGAAAGGGGTAGGCCAGGTTGGTGTACTGGGGCCTACCGTAGCCGTGGAGCTGCCAATGCGACGGGACCGGGATCTCGTCCCACCCTTCGTCGACGAACTCCGC
This sequence comes from uncultured Acidimicrobiaceae bacterium, assembly GCA_963823855.1. GTDB lineage: Bacteria > Actinomycetota > Acidimicrobiia > Acidimicrobiales > Palsa-688 > Fen-671. The sequence continues at coordinate 22,226 of CAWGNA010000020.1, read as the reverse complement.
GCTGGAGAACTCGTCGGGGACCGCAGAAGGCCGAGCGGCCAAATGAAAACGCCAACTACCAGACAGCGAACGGAACGCCGGCGAAAGCGCCGGGTCGTGGGAGCGGGCCTTCGCCTCATCGGCAAAGGGCGTGAAGGCGGACCGCGGCCCGAGCCGGCCACGGCTCAGTACGCGGTGGTCGTCCCAGTCTTCAGTCATGCGCCCCACGTGCCAGCGCGGCGCACAATCGCCACGCCCATTGGAGGCAGGGCCACACGGCCGCTGAGCTCTCGGCCAGACAGAAGGTCGAGCCCAGCCGGGGAGATCTCTACATCCCTGACGTCCGCCGAGTGATTGATGAGGAACTCGTAGCTGTGGTCAAGCGACGACCGGACTACCCGTTCGATGGGCTGACTGGCACCTGTCGGAGGCGGTGCGCCCGAAAAGGCCCCGGCTCTGCTGTACACCCGCGCCAGGCCGCTGGCGTCGAGACGGGTGCCCAGGTAGTACGAGCATCCATCTCCATGGCGGGTCTCCACCACTGCCGGCCGGCCAGACCACGGCCCGCTAGCGATACGGGCGATGACTTTGCCATCACCCTCGGCCGCCACGTCTGCCCAAAAGGTGGCGCTGGTCCGGGCGCCGTCGTCCCATTCCACTTCTAGTGTCTGGTCGGCGGGTAACGGCGCTACCTCGAGCACATCGCAGCCCATCAGGGGCCGCAGTGGCCCTCCGTAGGGACCAAGGTACACGGCATCGTGTTCATCAACTATGCCCGACCAGAACGAGACGACCGCTGTGCCCCCCCTTTCGACGTAAGCCGCAAGGTTGGCGGCCTCCTGTCCCGTGACCAAATAAAGGCTGGGGGCCACCACCACCGTGTAGCGGTCGAGCGGTTCGTCGGGCCGGCAAAAATCAACGGTAGCACTTGCGGCATATAGCGGCCGGTAGAGCCACGACAGCTGGTCATCCATTTTCAGGTCGTTCGCTGGCTTGGAGAAGGCCTCGAGGGCCCACCAGTTGGGCCAGGAAAAGACCATCGCCACCTTGGCGTCGACGGTGGCCTTCTCGAAGGCGCCGAGACGCGCCAGCTCGTTGCCAAGCCCGCTGACCTCAGACCACACGGGGGACGCCGTCCCAGAGTGGGAAACCATGGCGGAATGGAACTTCTCAGCCCCCGCACGGGATGCCCGCCATTGGAAAAACAGCACCCCGGTGGCCCCCCGGCCCACCGCCTGGTAACTCAACGCCCGCATTTGCCCAGGGATTTTGGCCGCGTTGTGCTCCCGCCAATTGACCCTTTGGCTCGACTGCTCCATGACCATCCACGGCCGGCCCTTGTTGAGCGAGCGAGCCAGGTCGTAATGCATGGCGCTTAACATGCCTGCTTCGGGGTGAGCCGGGTCTGTGTAGTTGTCCGTCGACACCAGGTCGAGGTGCGACGCCCATGCGAAATAATCCAGTGGCTTGAAGAACCCCATGAAGTTGGTGGTGACAGGGATCTCTGGCCGGCACCCTCTCAACGTGGCGAGCTCTTCGAGCGCCTCTTCCAGGAAAGCGTCGTTGCTAAACCGGCGATAATCGAGGTCCTGGCTCGGATTGCCGAACGTGGGCGTCATACGGGGAGGCATGACCTCGGCGAAGTCCCCGTACCGCTGGCTCCAAAACGCGGTCCCCCACGCGGCGTTCAGCGCTTCGACCGACCCGTAGCGCCGTCGTAGCCAGCTGCGGAACTCCCGGGCGTGGTGGTCGCAGTAGCAGTACGGGACGTGGCAGGCGTACTCGTTGTGTATGTGCCACATTTCGATGGCCTCGTGATGGCCGACCTCCGACACGAGACGGTCTACAATGCGCCGGGCCATAACGCGATAGGTCGGGCTGCAAACGCAGAAATGCTGCCGGCTACCGTGGGTATAGCGCGCCCCCTGGACGTTGACGGGCAGTACATCGGGGTAGTGCGTCGTAAGCCAGGGCGGCGGCGAGGCCGTCGGGGTGGCCAGGTCGACGCCGATACCCACGGCGCCTAACAGGTCCAGCACTTCCTGCAGCCACCCGAAGGAAAATGTCTCTTCCGCCGGCTCTAGCTCAGCCCAGGAGAACACCCCGACCGTAACCAGGTCGACACCTGCTTCGCCCATCAGGCGGACATCTTCTTTCCATACTTCGCGTGGCCACTGCTCGGGGTTGTAGTCCCCTCCGTACCGAACGCGCTCACTCACCGGCAACGGCCCCCAGGGTAAGCCCCCTCGCCACGTACTTTTGCAGGAAGGGGAACAGGATGATCAACGGCAGCACCGAAATGAGCGAACCCAGGATTACCTCTGGGTAAAGGGGTTGGCCGGCACCGGCCATGTTGAGGTTGCTCGACCACGTGGACAAGCCCACTGTCAGCGGGAACCGGGTCTCAGTGCCGAGCAGCACCAGCGGGAGGAAGTAGTTGTTCCAGGTCCCGATGAACGACAGGAGGAACAGCGTCACCATGCCCGGCATGAGGATCGGGCGGCCGATCTTCCAGAACGTGCGGAACTCACCTGCGCCGTCGATCCTGCACGAGTCGATCAACGTGCCCGGCACTGCTTCTGCGGCGAAGATCGACATGAAGTAGACGCCAAAGGGGTACACCATGAGCGGCAGTATCACCCCCTGGTAGGTATTTGTCAGGTGCATGTCGTGCTCGAGCAGGAACAGCGGTACCACCAATGCTGTCGCTGGCACCATCAACGACCCGACCACTAGCCCGAACACCGCTCTCCTGCCTAGGAACCTGTACTTGGCCAGGCCATAACCGCACAGCGTTGAGACCGCGGTCGCAAATGTAGCCGTAGCAGTAGCGTAGATGAGCGAGTTCACGTACCACCACTTGTAGTCCCCACCATTGTAGGTGAAGAGGGACTTCAGGTTTGACCACAACGACAAGTGCGCCGGCGGCAAGAAGGTCGGAGTGGAAAATAGCTGGGTGGTGCTCTTGGAAGAGGCCACTATGAGCCAATAGATGGGAGCGACCACGTACAGGGCCGCCACGAGCAGGGCGGCCGTCCCTACAGTGGTCTTGACGCTAAAGCTAAGGCGGCGGCGAGAGCGGTGAGAGGTCCTCACTTTTTTCTGGTGAATTGTCGTCGCTGTCATGGCGTTACTGTCATCCCGTCACGGGCCTTGGGGTAATTGGCGTCTTCTATCATCAGCATTTGGCTCACTGGCATCTCTCAACGGCCCCTGCCGACGGAGAGCGGATCCATTCTTCGCCGGACGACGGTATAGAAGATGACGGTCGCCACGATTGTGATGGCCGCCAGCACGACGGACTGGGCGGCCGCAAGTTGCTCGTTGCCGAAGGAAAAGGCCGTGTTGTAGATGATCTGGTTCGGCGTGAAGCTATTGCCGATAGAAGCGATGTCATTGAGGATCACCGGCTCGTTGAAAAGCTGCAGCGTGCCGATTACAGAAAGGATCACGATGAACATCACCGTCCGCCGCACCAGCGGGAGCTTTATCCTGGCCGCGATCGACAGCTCTGAGCAGCCGTCGACCTTGGCCGCTTCGATCACCTGATGGGGAACGTTAGTCAGGCTCGTCAACAGGATGGTCATGTTGTAACCGGTGAACTCCCATGTGACGATCAGCATTATGGCGTACAGGGAGAGCCGGTAATCGAGCGGGGTGATCGCCCCGCTCGCCAGGCCGAGCTGGTGAGGGACCTTGAGGGCACCGTTCAGGTCCGGCTGGAGCAGGAAGCCCCACATGATCGCCGCGATAACTCCCGGGACGGCGAACGGGAGGAAGTAGACCAGAGCGAAAAGCCGCCGCCCGCGGCAGTAGGGACTGTCGAGGAACAAGGCGAGGCCGATCGCGAGGCCGATCATGATGCTGACCTGGATAGCCCCGAAATAGAGCATCCGTGTCACGCCGCTCCAGTACTCCCCGTTGTGGAAGACGGTGCGGTAGTTGAGGAGCCCGGTGAAACCGTTGGTCAGAGGCGAGCGGAGGCTCAGGACCACCGAGTACACCAACGGCCCCGCAAAAAACACCGCAAAAAGCACGAGGAACGGCACCGTCATAGCAAACCCGGCTCGTCCTTGCGTAGCTTGCAAACGGCGTTGTGGCCGCATGGGCCCGCTCTCCGCCAACGCGCCAGGCCTTCGCAACGAGATTGCCCCAGCCGTGTCTGTCGTCACCTAAGCCCCCATTTTCCTATTTTCTGTCGGCAACCTACCGCGGTGCCGGCGCCTGGCGGGTGAGGCTCGTAAACCACTCCCGCCTTGGCCCCGGCACACATAATCAACCGCTGACGGAGTACCCCGCCGACTGGGCGTAAGAAACAAGTTGCGACTGGGTGCTGGTTAGGACTTTGGGCCAGCTCTCCTTGCCACCGGCGGCAGCAGCCATCTGCGTCGTGACGAAGTTGCCGAACTCGGCGTCCCACGGGCTCCACTCGAACTTGACGGGTACTTCGTTGGCGTAGGTCGAGAACTGAGCATTGATGTTCCCCGCAAAATGGGGCACTGGCGCCGAGAACGCCGACACACCGGAACGGGCCAGTGCGGCCGGGAACAGGCCCCTGCCTCCTCCGGCGGGAGTGGCTGGGCTCTCGTCGATAGTTAGCCCGCTCTTCGATGTGTTGATGAAGGCGGCAAACAGGGCCGCGTCCTTCACAAGGTTGGACGGGGCGTCCTTGGTTACCGCGTTGGTAGAGCCTCCCCAGTTGGCGGCCGCATGCCCGCCCGCAGTCCACTGCGGCAACTGGGTGACTGCCCACTGCTGCGTGGATCCCGCCGGCAAGTACGTGTCGACCATGTAGGTGGGCGACCAACCGGCCCCGACCATGGCCACGTAGCGGTCAGCGCCGATATGGTGGCCCCAGTCGGCCGAGAAGTCGCTGTCGACGGCGACGGCACCCTCTTTCACCAGGTTGCCCCAGAAGTTCATGACCTTTTGCTCGATCGGGCCGTCGACGTTGATCTTCCAGGTCCCGTTCGGCTCCAGCTGGTAGGGGTAGGCCCCCGCCTGCCAGAACAACGACTCGAGGACGTCGGCGTCGTTCGGGGCGAAGTACGTCAGGTACTGGCTGGGATCGGCCTTGTGCAGCGCCACCGCATCGGAGGCGAACTGGGCCCAGGTGGCCGGGACGGGCAGGTTGTATTTTTTCAGTACGCCGGGCTGGTACATGAGCCCCATCGGGCCGATGTCCTCAGGCACGGCGTAGACCGCGCTGCCCTGGGATACCTGGTCCCAGGTCCAGGCCGGGAAGTCGCTCTTGTACTGCGAGACGTACGGGGCGATGTTCACGAGGTCGTGCGCGCCGATATACGTAGGCAGATGGTCGAACTCAACCTGGGTTACATCAGGTCCGGTCCCTCCGGCCAGGGCCGTTGTGAGCTTGGGATAGAAAGTACCGCCCGAGCCGTAGTCGGGGGGCATCTTGACCGTGATGTTCGGGTACGCCTTCTCGAAGTTGGCGATGACGTGTTGCGGGTTCGTAGTCCAGGTCCACCACGTGAGGGTGACCTTGGCCGGTGCTGCCGAGGCGCTAGCGGCCGAAGCAGCCAGTACCCCGAAGAGCGTTGCGGTAGCCGCGCCCACCGACAGCAGTTTTCTGAGGTTCATGCTTTACCCCCTCTGAGATGCCCGACTTCGTCGGGGCCACGTGTTATGTGGGGGACCGACCACCTAGTGCGGCGAACCGGTATAATTGGGAGCGCTCCCAATCCCACGGCTTGGCAACGTAGCAGAGGTTCCGGTCGTAGGGAAGTCGCCCTGCCGGCTGCGTGACCTGGCTTAACCTCGCGGCTGGACCGACAAAGTACCAAAGCCGTCGTTGCACGGGGGGTCAGGAGCGGCGTACGACCGTCCTCTAGGATCCCCGGACATGGTCGTTCCCGCCGGGCAGCAACCGCCGTCACCTACGGGGTTGCGACCACGCGCGGTGCCGGAAACGCACCGGCCCACGATCGACGACGTCGCGCACCTCGCCGGCGTGTCCCGGGGCACGGTCTCCCGGGTCCTGAACGGGGGACGTCACGTCCGCCCCTCCGTGAGGGCAGGCGTCATCGTTGCGATAGAAACGCTCGGTTACTCGGTCAACCAGGCGGCCCGGAACCTGGCGGCGGGCCGCACAGGCTCAGTGGCGTTCGTGCTGTCGGAGCGTCAGGAGCACCTCTTCGAGGACCCCAACTACGCGCTGTTCGTAAAGATTTTCAGCAAGGAGCTGCGCCGGCGGGGCAGGCATCTCCTTGTTACAGCTGCGCAGGACGACGAAGAGGAGATCTTCATCGGCAACTACTTGAGCGCCGGGCACGTTGACGGGGTCCTGCTTGCGCAGCCTCATCTCGGCGAGCCTCTCCTCGCTCGCCTGGCCGAGAGCCAGCTGCCCCTTGTAGTTATGGGGCGGCCACTCGGTTACGAGGACGAGCTTTCTTGGGTGGCCATCGACGACGATGCGTCAGCTTTCCAGATGGTCAACTATCTGGTCCGCAGAGGGTGCTCCCGCATTGCCACGGTCACCGGCCCGCTCAATACCAGTGGCGGTCGGGACCGCCTGGAGGGTTACAAGAGGGCGACCGGTGAGATGTTCCGGGAAAGCCTCGTTGCTGAAGGAGACTGGTCGCTGCAAAGTGGTCGCGAAGGTACCGAGACGGTCCTGCGGCACCATCCCGATATCGATGCCCTTTTCGCGGCATCGGACCTTATGGCACTGGGCGCACTGGCCGCCCTCCGTGACGCGGGCCGACGTGTACCCGACGATGTCGCGGTGGCCGGCTTTGACGACTCGGCAGCTGCGTCCTTGGCCGATCCCCCGCTGACGACGGTGCACCACCCGTGCGGAGAGATCGCCCTGGAAGCGCTCCGTATCCTCGACGACCTTATCGAAGGACGCTCCAGCGGCCCGCAACACGTAGTGCTGCCGACCGCTTTCGTGCGCCGGAAGTCAGCTTGAACCAGGCAAAGTTCCGCGAGGAACTGGGCACCTCGCGGAACTGGGCGCCTCAGGCCAGGGGCCGAGCGATGGTCTGGGGCCGCAGGTAGTCCATAAGGGTCTCAGGGCTGTTGACGCCGCCACCGTAGCCGCTCAGGTTTACACCTCCGTACGGAAGGCCGTACGCAAACACGTTGTGAGCATTGATCCAGCTGTTCCCGGCTACGAGTTGCTCGGCCACCCTGTTGGCCCGGTTGAGGTCGCCGCTCCACACGCTGTTGGCCAACCCGTAGTGCGAACCGTTGACCGTCTTCACGACCTCGTCTTCATCGCTGAACGGGATCACGATGGCCACCGGGCCGAAGATCTCCTCCCGCGCACAAACGTTGTCAGGATCTCCGGAGAGGAGGGCAGGCTTCACGAAGAAGCCGCCCTCGTGGCCGGCGGGTTTCGCGGGCCACCCTCGAGCAGAGTCGTGGCTCCGCTCGCCAGCCCTTTCTCGATGTAACTGAGGACGCGCCGGCGCTGAGTCTCGCTGACCAACGGCCCCATCGTGGTGCTCTCTTCGTAGCCGGGCCCGATAACTACCTCCGCCAGCCTGTCCTTGGCCTTCGAGACCAACTCGTCGAGGACGGCCTCATGGACCACCCAGCGGGTGGCCGTGCAGCACACCTGGCCAGTGTTCCCCGTGATGGCGTCGGCCAACTTGGCGGCCGTGTCCGCCACGTCCACGTCGTCGAACACGACTGCGGCTCCCTTGCCTCCGAGCTCCAGCTTGCACGGGACGAGGTTGCGGGCAGTGGCGGATGCCACCTCCTTGCCTACCTCCGGGGACCCGGTAAAGGACATGCGGCGAATGCCGGTGTGATGGCTGAGCGCAGTCCCGGCCGTTTCGCCGAGCCCGGGTACAACATTGATAACGCCGGCCGGGATGCCCACCTGCTCTGCCAAATGGCAGGCGTAAAGAGTGCTGAGTGGGGTCAGCTCAGCGGGCTTGACCACCACCGTATTGCCTGCGGCGAGGGCGGGGGCAACGCCCCAAGCGAAGAGGAGGAACGGGAAGTTCCAGGGGAATATGAACCCGCACGGCCCGTAGGGAACTTGAATTTGTCGAGCCTCCATGTGGGCTAGCGGTAGCGGTTCGGACCGCCGCATATACACGGAGAGGTCGGCAAAGTAGCGGAAAGCCTGGACAGCGAATGGCACATCAAAACCCACGGCGCCCGCTACAGCCTTGCCAACATCGAGCGACTCCAGGTTGCCGAGCAGCTCTGCGTTGTCCTCTATGGCGTCCGCGTAGCGGTGAAGCAGCGCAGCCCTGTCGGTCGCCGGCATAGCGGCCCAGGCCGGAAAGGCTCGGTTAGCTGCAACCACGGCGTCGTCTATATCCGCGCTATCGCCGGCAGCCACTTCGGCCAACCGAGTGCCATCACCAGGCTGTTGGACCTCGATAATCCCTCCCGCTTGGGCCACCCTCCAGGTCCCGCCGATATACAGCGGCACCGGAGCCGCTCCCAGGAACTTCTCGAGCTCCGTCTGGACAATGGTGGTGGGCACAATAGCTCTCCTTTCCTCAACTGCCATCCTTCCACCGTTAGGGGTAGTTCGGTAGTGGCAACCTCGGTCGGTAGTGGCAGCCTCGCGCCTCCGACAGTTTGGGGGGGCCCGAGGAACGTCGTAGGATTGTTGCCAGAGAACAGTTGCCAACGTCCGCCCACATACTGAGGGGGAGCTCGTGAAAATATCCCGGGTCGAAGTTGAACGGTTCCGCATCCCAGCCCGTACCCCGCCGTTCGTGTGGCGCGCCGGGCTCCCGGGTTCTGAGCCCGAGGTGGAGGGGGGCCTCCTGCGGATTTCCACCGACGAGGGCGTGGAAGGGCTGGCGCAGGCGCGCCGCGGGGTCATCCTCGAGGACCTCGTCAACCGCCGGTTGCGTGACGAGCTCATCGGCGAGGACCCTTTGCGACGAGAGTGGTTGTGGCACCGGATCTGGGAGCTCGACCGGATCGAGGAGTTCCCGATCTACATCCTGGGCCTGGTGGACATCGCTCTTCACGACCTGGCCGGCAAGGCCCTCGGCGTGCCCGTTTACGAAATGCTGGGCGGGTTCCGGACCGAAATCCCGGCCTACGCCTCTACGGTGACGTTCCCCTCAATCGAAGAGTACCTTGATGTCGCTGACCAGTGCCTGGAGCTGGGCTACGTGGCCGTCAAACTGCACGCCTGGGGCGATGCAAGGCGTGACGCCGAACTAGCGACCGCACTTCGCGCCCACGTTGGCGACGGCGTCGACCTCATGTACGACGGGTCCGCCGGTTTCGACCTCCCGGACGCCATCTACCTGGGCCGGGCTCTTGCCGACGCCGGTTACCGCTGGTACGAGGAGCCGATGCGGGAGTTCAACGTCACCGCGTACAAGTGGCTATCCGAGCGGGTGGACGTCCCGCTCCTCGTCGCCGAGACCGCCGATGGGGCCCACATGAACACAGCCGATTTCATCAGCTCCGGCTGTGCCACTTACGTCCGCACGAGCGCGGGGTTGAAAGGCGGGATCACGGGCGCGCTCCGCATCGCCCACACGGCTGATTCGTTCCGGCTGCGGGCCGAGGTCCACGGCGGGGGCATGGCGAACATCCACCTGTGCATGGTCATCCCGAACACCACTTATTACGAATCGCTCGTAATGGAGAACCCGGTGGTGAAGGACCCGATCGTCGACGCCCACGGCCTCGTGCACGCTCCGAGTGAGCCTGGCCTCGGTTCTTTCGGTTCGTCGTGACCTGAACCTTATGCGGCACGGGTCGGTGCTACGATCGCCAGCCACCGACATACAAGACATGGCATACAACAGGAGGGGGAGTACGTGATTTCCATTTTCGGGAGATCCGCGAACAGGTCGTCAGGGGACCTTCGCGGGCTCCACCAAACCGCAGCTGCCGGGACGGCCGTCCTGACAATGGGTTTGCTGCTTTTCAGTGGTGGCACTGCCAACGCCTCGCCGAAGTTGGCGTCGCAAGCCGTGCACGTCGCTGCGGCAAGCAGCAGTTGTGGCTCGCTTACCGTTATGACTGACGCGACGCGCTTGCCAGCCGTCCAGGACTACGAAAAGGCCCACCCCTGCGTCAAGGTCACCACGACGCTCTTTGGCTACTCGGGCAGTACCCTCCAGACCAAGATCGGCCTTTTCAACCGGGAAGGTAGCGGGTGGCCGGAACTCATGTGGGACCCGGGTACGCCTGACGCCGGGTGGCTCGATTCGCCCACCTACCACTATGCCGCCGTGCTCAATCACGGCCTCGTCCCGCAGTCAGAGATCAACCAGTGGGCCTTCAACTCGCTCGACGTGTGCACTTCGAACGGCAACATTTATTGCCTGCGCAACGACATCGCCGCCAACGTTCTTTGGTACAACGCGCCGCTCATGAAGAAGTTCGGCTACGCCATACCGACAACGTGGCAGCAGTACGCGCAGATCGGCCAGGAGGTCGCTAAGCAGCACCCCGGTTACGTCGTTGGCACCATCGGCGACAGCTACGCCGACGCCGTTTACTTCTGGGGGACCGGGTGCCCGACCAATGACCTCACCGGGAACATGAAGATCGAGATAAACATGTCGGCGGCACCGTGCAAACAGATAGCCAGTCTGCTCGACCCACTGATCAAAGACGGGTCCGTCTCGACCCTGTCGATCACCAGCCCGGCCTACATCAAGAAGTACGGCCTCACCGACAAGACGCTCATGTCGGTCGGGGCCACCTGGTACGGTCAGTACATCTTCGAGGCCAGCTTCAAGCCCGCCAAGGGGACATGGGGCGCGGCTCTCCCGCTGAGCCTCGGCAAGTTCCACGACACGGGCGACATCGGCGGAGGCATCTGGGAGGTTTCCTCGCACTCGTCATCAGCGACCCAGAAGCTGGCCGCGCAGGCCGCCTATTGGCTTGATACGGCGCCCGCCTACCAGAAGACTGCGCCTACGTACCCGGCTAACACCAACGCCGCCAAGCTCTGGGTAACGACGCTCAACTCCAGTGGGATCTTCGCCAACAGCAACATCGGCACCGTCTTCCAGACAGCGTCAAATGAGATCTGGACCGGGTACAGCTTCCCCCTGTTCAACCCGGAACCGATCTGGGCTTCAACCGTCGTGCCGGCACTGGTTGGCGGGAAGTCGATGTCCGCTGAGCTGAGCACGTGGCAGACGGCCTTGAGCAACCAGGCGAAAGCGTTCGGCTACCAGGTTGTGAACAGCTAAGGAAATTCAGTGGCGCTCGCGGTCCCAGTGCGTGCGCCGAGGGTAGCCCCCCGGCTCCGGCGGTCGTTGGGGGGTTACGCCTTTGTCTCGGCTTATGTCGTCCTGCTCCTCGCTCTCGGGGTCTTCCCGACTATCTACGGGCTGTCGCTCGCATTCGAAAAGTCGTCTGGTGGTTTTGCCGGGTTCAGTAACTTCATAAGCACTGCCAAGGACTACCGGTTCATCCCGGCGTTCGAGAACATCGCCGAGTACCTGGCGGTGTGGTTGATCGCCACCGTCGTCCTCGTGCTTGGCCTGGCCATGCTCGTACACAGCGCCAGCCGTCATTTTTCGACGACATTGCGCTTCATCTACTACCTTCCCGGAGCGCTCGTCGGTGCTGCCAGCGTGGTCTTGTGGCTCTTTGTCCTGGACCCCGTAGTTAGCCCGATCGCCCCCATCCTGCAGGGCCTCGGTTACTCGAGCTTCGCCCAGGTCATCGCGCCGAGCCACCTCCCCGTCGTCTTCGCCATCATGGCGTTCTGGACCGGCGCCGGCGGATGGATCCTCGTCATGTACGGAGCGCTCAACAACATCCCCTACGAGCTGGTCGAGTCGGCGCGGCTGGACGGCGCCAACGCCTGGCAGATGGCCACCAGGGTCAAGCTTCCCCTGATCAAGAAGTGGATTGCCTATATGGTGATCCTTTCGATTGCCATCGGTACGCAGCTGTTTGTCGAACCTACGCTGGTCGGCGCGGCGAGCCAGGGGCTTATCAACCCCAGCTGGTCGCCCCAGCAGCTGGCGTACAACTATGCCTTCCAGCAGTCGAATTTCAACGGCGCGGCGGCCATTTCGATCGACCTGCTCGTGCTGGCCCTGGCCTGCGCGGCCGTCATCGTGACTCGCTCGGGCCTGTTCGAGAGGAACTGAAGTGGCCAGCTCAATCGAGGTCGCGCCACGACGAGCGGGCGCCGCTCAGGGGGACCAGGCCAAGACCGCGGCGACGGCTCGTGTGACCCGGCGAGAGCGGAGGCGAGATCCGCGTCGAGTGGTCGTCAGAATGCTCGTCATCATGGCCCTGCTCACCGTGGCGCTCTTTTTCATCATCCCTGTCGTCTGGCTCCTTCTCGCCCCAACGAAGACGGACACCCAGCTGGTGACGTGGCCGCCGTTCGCTTTTGGGTCGCTCTCCCAGATCAGCAAGACGTGGCACGACCTGTACCAGTTCGAGAGCGGCGCCATCCTGGTCTGGATCCGTAATTCCGCCATCTACTCCGGCGTCGCCGTCCTGCTTGCCGTCGCCGTCTCGATCCCGGCTGGTTACGGCTTGGCGGTTACCCGGTTCATCGGCCGCAAGGCTCTGCTCGTCATCACGCTCATCGTCATGCTGGTGCCGTCCAATGCCGTCGTGCTGCCGTTGTTCCTGGGCATGAGCGACGTCCACCTCATCGGCAATGCCTTGTCGGTCATATTGCCGTTCGCGTTCTTCCCCTTCGGCGTGTACCTGTCCTACATATATTTCAGCACCACCATCCCCAGTGACCTGCTGGCCGCAGCACGAGTAGACGGTTGCTCGGAGTGGAAGACGTTCCGCTACGTCGCTGTACCCCTGGCCACCCCGGTGATCGGGCTGGTCGCCTTCTTCAACTTCGTCGCCAACTGGAACAATTTCTTCCTGCCGTTCGTCATGCTGCCGCAGTCGAACCAGTTCACCGCTTCAGTAGGGCTGGAACAATTGCTGTCCAGCTCTCCCGCCTTCAACCCGGCCGCAGGCGGGCAGGACCTGTCCGTGCTCCGCCCTGAGGTCGCCCTCGCGGTATTGCTCACGATCGCGCCCGTAATGCTCGTCTTCATCTTCGCGCAGCGCACGCTCGTGAAGGGCCTGCTGGCCGGCGCGACCAAAGGATAGCCGGTCGACCCAATGGTTAGCGGGCCGCACCTGGGTACACCCGGTGGCCTTCTGGGTGCACCAGATAAAACTAGTCGCGTTTCGGGCTCAAAAGGGTGGCGCAATTGCACCGGGGTACAAATAGCGCGCCCAGAAGGGGCTGCTTCGTAGGGTTCCGGCCCTCCCAATCGGCCCGACCGGGCGATTCGAAGCCGTTGGGACCACCGAGTGCGACTGTGCTATCACGTTGCGTCCCGATACTGCGCCGCGGTGTCGCGGTCGCTATCGAGGCTGCTCATAGACGCCGGACGGCACTCACCCCGCGGAACCGTCCAACCCTCATAGTGGTTATATGTGGCATGAACATCATTAGGAACATATGTGCGACGGCCTTACTCGGCGGTACCGTCGTCTTCGGCATGGCGTCAGCCGGAATGGCGTCAGCCGGCATGGCGTCAGCCGGAATGGCGTCAGCCGGCATGGCGTCAGGCGGCATGGCCTCAGGCGCCGCGGCCGCCGCGGCTGCCCCGGTGCCGGCCAGCTTCGAGCCCGGCTCAGTGAGTTTCCCTTCCACGACAACGGGTTTCCTGCTCGGGACTTCGCCCTGCGCGCACGGGCCGTGCACGGCCCTGCTGACATCAGGAGACGCCGGCAGCACCTGGACGCGCCGGCCCGCCCCGCACGTCCCGTACGCATCGCCTTCGTCATCGTCGTCCCAGGCTGTGAGCCACGTCGTGTTCGCTGACGCATCGAACGGCTGGCTGTACGGCCCGTCGTTGTGGGTCACGCACGACGGGGCCAGCAGCTGGGCCCGGGTAAAGCTCGCCGGCCCCGTAGTTTCGCTCGCCGCGTCAGACGGCGTCGCTTATGCCGTGGTCGGCTCTTGTTCCCCGAGCGGTAACAATTGCCAGCGGCCGTCTCTCCAGTTGGAGCGCACCGCTGTCGGGTCGGACAACTGGCAGGTGGTCCCGGGAATTTCTGGTTATGGGACGTCGGCGTTGCTCACGGTGAATGGCAACGATGCCTGGGTGGCTCTGACGCCGCGCAACTTCGGGGCCGAGCGGCTCTGGACGAGTTCCGACACCGGGACGACATGGCGCAGCCTCCCCGACACGTGCTACCAGCCGTCCGAGGCCACGGACTTAGCCGGTCTGGCCTCGCCGGGTGGGGACGTGGTGTTCGAGTTGTGCGCCGGCAATCCCGGCGCCGGCCAGGAAGGCAAATCACTACGGATTTCCAGTGACGGGGGGACAACGTCCCGCCTCGTGAGCCACCTCCCGTTGGGCGGCCTCGCCAGCGGGATAGCCGTGACCGGGGCCCGGAACGTATTCGTCACGGCCGCGTCGGGCGCCAGCGACGTGTACCGCTCGGACAACGGGGGCAAGACGTGGGCGACTCGGACTTTCAATGACGGCGGTGCGGGTCTCAACGACTTCCGTTTTACGACACCGTCTTTTGGTGCGGCAATTGAGGGCCAGCCCCAGGATGGGCCATCAACGGACAGGTTGCTGTTGACCACGAACGGCGGAGCCACCTGGTCCCCGATTGAAAGCTGAAAGCACCAAACCTCAGAGCTAAGCGCGCCGGGCTGTGAACCATTCAGCCAGCAGTTTCCCTGCGTCCCGGCCGAGAACCCCGCGCTCAACCGACAGTTCGTGGTTGAGCCGGGGGTCCGCGCACAGGTTGTAAAGAGACCCGCAGGCCCCCGACTTGGGATCGGGAGCTGCAAAGACGAGGCGGCTGACCCGGGCCGCCACCAACCCACCGGCGCACATAGGGCACGGTTCCAGGGTGGCGTAAATAGTCGTCCCGATGAGGCGCCAGGTGCCAAGAGCCCTGGCCGCCTCGCGCAAGGCGAGCAGTTCCGCGTGGGCCGTGGGGTCGCCACTCGCCTCGCGGGCGTTGGCTCCTCTTCCTATTACTTCCCCGTCTTTTACGACCAGCGCCCCTACAGGGACCTCTCCAGCTTCACCCGCAGCCTGTGCGAGCTGCAGCGCCATACGCATCAGGTGCTCGTCCAACTCGAGGTCGGCACTGCTCACGAGCGCTGCCCCGACCCGCCCGCCAACAAGGCGATCACTTCGTCATGGACCAGGCCGTTGCTCGAGACTGCGCTGCCTCCATCGAGACGGGCTTGGCCCGAAAAATCGGTGAACTTTCCTCCCGCTTCTTCCACGATGACCTGGAGAGCGGCCACATCCCACACCGACACGACCGGGTCTAGGCCCGCCTCGCACGCACCCTCAGCGACGAGCACGTGGGACCAAAAATCCCCAAAGCCGCGGTCCCGGCTGACCTTCTCAGCCAGCTCCAGGTAGCGCTCCGGGGCCGGGTAATCGCGCACGCAGCCCCCGGAGATGGCGGCCTCGGCCAGCCGGGCCACTCGAGAAACCTTGATACTTTCACCCCGTTCGGCCGGTTCGCCCGGTGCCCCCGCAAAGGAGCCCTCCCCGCGGCGGGCCCACCACCGCCGCCCCAGCGCTGGCGCCGAGACGACGCCCACCTCAACGGCCCCGTCCACCTCCAGCCCAATGAGCGTCGCCCAAACGGGGATGCCACGGACAAAGTTGGCCGTGCCATCAATGGGGTCGACCACCCACCGGCGGGCACCGGTGCCAGTGCTGCCGGTCTCCTCTCCCAGGACGGAGTCAGCAGGCCGCTCCCGAGCGAGCAATTCTCGGATCGCCGCCTCAGCACCGCGATCTGCTTCACTCACAGGGGTCTGGTCGGCCTTCGCCTCGACCTGCAGAGAAGGGCGGCGGAAGCCAGAAAGCGTGATGCGGTCGGCCAGGTCAGCGGCGCGCAGCGCCAACTGGAGGTCGAGATCGGGCCCATGTCCGGCTACCTTACGCGTCCGAGCCCTGGCGGGGACGCGTCCGAGCCCTGGCGGGACGCGCTGGCCGAGCCCTGGCGGGACGCGCTGGCCGCTTGTTCCGCCCTGCGGGCCACCTCGGTCACAGGCAACCCGAGGTACGCGGCAACCTGAGCGCAGTCCTCGTACTCCGCCTTCAGACGAAAAGGACCGACCTTGACCCTGATTTCCCGGCCCTCCACCTCGACTTTCACCACCTCCCGGCACATCGCAGACCGCTTGACCTCGTATTCCCTGAAGCCAAGCGTGCCCGTCTCTTCGGCCAGGAGCCGGGCCAGTTGGGGAGCCACGGTCGGGTGCGCCAGGACCGAAACAACATGGCCGGGACGTCCTTTTTTGCCTACGACAGGCACCAGCCAGGCGTCGAGAGCACCTGCGCCCATGAGTGCTTCGACCGTGTGGGCGAGGATTTCCCCGGTGACATCGTCTACGTTGGCTTCGAGAACGACAAGATCTTGTTGCTGCCAAAGGTGACTTCGGGCGCCGGTCGCTACCTCCGCCTCGCCTATGACCACCTGGAGCACGTTCGGTACCCCCTCCAGGTGACGGGTGCCCGCACCATAGCCGCTCGTCACTATTTTCATCGGCGGCAGCGGCCCGAAAGACTCTGCAATACCGGCTAGCAGGGCCGCGCCGGTGGGTGTCGTGAGCTCGACTGTCTGCGCAGTTCCCCTGACGGGGGCGCCAGCCAACAGCTCGACTACCGCAGGAGCCGGGTTGGGCAACAGCCCGTGCGCACTATTTACCGTGCCGGTACCGAGCGAAACCGGGCTGGACGACACCGCCGCCACGTCCAGCGACTCGAGGGCGAGGCACGTCCCCACGATGTCGACCAGGGCGTCCAGCCCGCCTACCTCGTGAAAGTGGACCTCGTCCGGTGGCAACCCATGGAGGCGGCCCTCGGCTGTGGCGAGGCGGCCGAAAACTGTCAATGCGCGGTCCCGGGCCCGCTCCGGCAGACCGTCGGCAGCCTCGATTACGCCGCGTATGGCCCGCCAGGAACGCTCGGGTGCCTCAGCTTCGGCACCGACATCGACCCGCAGCTGGGTGGCGGCCAGGCCTGACCGTACCGTCTTCGTCGCCTCCAGGTGCCACCCGGTGACGGGGAGCTTTTCCAGGCCCGCTATCACTTCATCGAAGTCGGCGCCAGCGTCGAGCAGGCTGGCCAGGGCCATGTCGCCGGCAATGCCCGCGAAGCAGTGCCACCAAGCGACGTTCGTCAATGGGCTACGGCTGTGGTGGGCCGCGACTCGCTCGAGCCGGTGCCTACGTCTTGGTCGTCGGAGTGGCCCTTTTTCAGCAGGATGCGCGCGATTGCCCACGCCGCTCCGAAACCGTTGTCGATGCCGACGACGCATAACCCGGGCGCACAACTGGCCAGCATCGCCAGCAACGCCGTGACACCTTGGAGCGAGGCCCCGTAACCCACGCTTGTCGGTACTGCGACTACAGGTGCCGGTGTAATGCCGCCCACCAGGCTGGCGAGTGCACCCTCCATGCCAGCGACCACGACTACGGCATCGGCTGAAGCCAGGAGGTCGGCGTGCTCGAGCAAACGGTGCACTCCGGCCACCCCGCAATCGCTGACAAGAGCGGGCACGAAGCCGAGGGCAACCAACGTGGCCGTGCACTCCTCGGCAACAGGTAGGTCGGCCGTGCCCGCCGCGAAGACTGCCACCAGTTCCGACCGCGGCGCAGCGGGGCGCCAAACGACCGTTGAACCGGAGACCTGGCCGCCGTTGTGGGCTGCGAGTGCTGCTGTCGCTTGTTGCGCATCGGCGCGGGACAGGATTACCGGGCCGCCGTCCGGCTCTGCGAGCAGGTCGCCGACTATGGCGACGCACTGTTCCACGGACTTCCCCGGCCCGTAAACAGCCTCGGGCAGGCCCTGGCGCAACGTCCTGTGGTGGTCAACGCGCGCAAAGCCGAGGTCGGAATAGGGCAGCCTCCGGAGCCGGCGCACCACGTCATCGGCGCTGACCGACCCCGCCTGGAGGTCACTGAGCAAACGATAGAGAGAGGCTTCGTCCATGTTCCCCCATGCTGCCACGCTTTTGACGGCTGGCTTCCCGTTGGTCAGCGGGACCGTCCCGCCCCGATCGCTGGTGCGCCTCGTGTATATTTGCGGTCGACGTTGGGCTGGCGTGCGGCTGGTGGTGGAACGGGCTACAGCGTCGACGGGGCCGATGGCCGGACACGGAACCCGTCGCAGAGGACAGCGACCAGCCGCGGCGTAGCATCGCGGCAACCCTGCTGGTCGGCGGCCATGCAACAGCACATGACGAGGGCCGTGACGTCGGTGCGGTTAATGTCCTCCCGCACGGCGCCCGCCGCCTGGGCGTTCTGCAACAACACGTCGAAAGCGCGCTCGAGGCGTTCCTTGACTGCTGCGACGAGCTGCTCGCTCTCGACGCCCACCCGCGCCAACTCGTCGGTCAGGTCCTTTTTGCTGACTGCCGTTTGGACCAGCTCGGAGATGAACGTGAACATGGCGTCCCCGGGGTCGTCCGACGTGCCGAGCTCCTCGGCTCGCTCGACCAGAGCCTCGATCCGGGCTACCACGATCGCCTCAAAAAGGGCTTCTTTGGTGGGGAAGTGCCGGTAGACAGTGCCGACACCGACGCCCGCTCGACGGGCCACCTCGTCGACGGGGACTGCCAGGCCTTCTGTAGCAAAGACCTCCTCCGCCGCCTCGAGGACCTTGGCCCGGTTACGCCGCGCATCCGCCCGGAGGGGCCGTAGGATGCCACCTAACGGGCAGTGGTCCGATGGCGCGGACGAGCCCGATGGCGCGGGTGACGCATCCGGGTTTCCTGTGGCGGTGTTCATGTCGCTGGCCATTCACAAAAATTTCTTTGACAAACGGAACTGCCGTTCCGTATACTAACAAACGGAAGCACCGTTCCACATCATACCCGAACACACAGTTAACAAGTGCAAAGTGGCCACTGGGTGACCGGTTTGGACCGACACGATGGCCTCAGTACGTAACACCAGCCAGACCCCGGAGGAGAGTAATGGCTACAGCATCTACTGAACACACGACACGTACACTTCAGACTGGGGCTGACGAACTCGACCCGAACCGTTTCCGGGCCCTCGCCGTAATTGCGATCGCTCAGCTCATGATCGTGCTCGACGCCTCGGTCATCACCATCGCCCTGCCATCAGCCCAAAAGGCGTTGCACATCTCCGTGGATAACCGCCAGTGGGCCCTCACCGCCTACACGCTCGCATTCGGTAGCTTGCTGCTGATCGGTGGGCGGATCGCCGACTTCCTGGGCCGCAAACGGATGTTCGCGATCAGCCTGCTCGGCTTCGCCGGCGCATCTGCGCTGGGCGGGCTGGCTCAAAACTCAGCCATGCTGTTCGGCGCCCGAGCACTCCAGGGGGCGTTCGCTGCAATCATGGCACCGGCCTCGTTGTCTCTGCTCACAGTGGCCTTCACCGAGCCAAGAGAGCGCGCCCGGGCCTTCGGAGTGTACGGTGCCATCGCTGGAGGCGGTGCCGCCATTGGCCTGGTGCTCGGCGGGCTTTTGACCGAGTACGCATCATGGCGATGGACGCTGCTGATCAACGTGCCGATCGCCATAATTGCTGCGCTCGGAACTACCCGTTTCGTGCGCGAAAGCCGGGCTGAGGGCCCGAGGAGTTACGACATACCGGGAGCACTAACGTCCACATTGGGGCTGCTCTCGCTTGTTTACGGCTTCACCCGTGCGGAAACCGATGGCTGGTCGTCCCCTATCACGCTTTCGCTGCTCGCCGTCGGCATAATACTGCTCGTCGCCTTCGTCCTGGTGGAGAGCCGTGTGGCCTCGCCACTGCTGCCGCTCCGGGTGGTGCTGGACCGCAACAGGGGTGGCTCGTTCCTGGCTTCGCTCCTGGTTGGGATCGCATTGTTCGGGACGTTCCTGTTCCTGACGTACTACATGCAAGCGGTGCTGGGTTACTCAGCCCTGAAGACGGGCTTCGCCTTCCTGCCCTTCTCAGCGGGGATCATCTTCTCCGCCACCATGGCCAGCCAGTTGTTGCCTCGGCTCGGGCCTCGCACGCTCATGTGCTTCGGCCTGCTGCTCGGTGCGATCGGCCTGGCCTGGTTCACCCAGATCGGCGTGCATACCAGCTACGTAACGCATGTGCTGCCAGCGGAGCTGATCGTCAGCATCGGCCTCGGGTTTGCCTTTGTGCCCTTCAGCAGCACGGCCCTTATCGGGGTTGCCCCTCACGACGCCGGGGTGGCGAGTGCGCTTGTCAACGCCACTCAACAGGTCGGAGGCTCCCTCGGTACGGCTCTACTCAACACCGTCGCGGCCTCGGCCACGGCCAGCTATCTCCTGGCCCACAACGGGAACCCGGCCTTTTCGTCCCAGGCCTTGGTGCACGGCTACACGGTCGGCTTCACCGTCAGCGCCGCCGTCCTGCTCGTGGCAGCGATCGTGGCGGGCTGCCTGATCAGGGCTTCCCGAAGCGACCTACCTGTTCAGGAAGGCGTCCCCGCTCTGGCCTGAGCGGACTCTCGGCTCCGATTGCACTGCGTGATTGTGAAGGGCGCCGCCTAGCGGCGCCCTTTCCCTTTCACCCGGCCACCCCCACCCGAGTGCGCCTGCCAGTTCGGTGCCCACCCACGGGCACAACCGTAAGGGCGCACCGTTACGTCGCCCTGTTAGGTCGCGCTGTCTGCCACGTCGACTATGTCAAGGCCGTCGCACACCATAAAGTCTGTTATCTCGCCACACAATGTGGTGGCCGACGCGCACCCCGCGCTTTATGGGGAGATTTGGGCTTGAACCACCATGATATTTAGGGCTTTTGGGTGCACCCACGCTTTCTCGTTGCAAAATCACCACATTTTCGGCCCCTTTTGTCACCGGCAAGGCAGAAATGCACCCGGAACACGACATTTGTGAGCCTGTACTGACCCCCACAAAAGCTGCGGGACCACCCCTGGCACTCGCTCGCCTACACAGCGAAGCCGCAGGACGTTGGGCCCGAACGCGAGAGCCGTTGAACGCCCTAATCGGGGCTCGCCCAGCCGCCAATTGGCCGTACGTACCTCGCGACAGCGCCGGAGAAAGAAAGTACCGGGGGCCGCATTGACCCTCATCGTATGCTGGCAGGGTGCAGGTTACGCCTACGACGACTGTGGCCTACCTTGGGCCAGAGGGCACCTTCACAGAACAGGCGCTGTTGAGCCAGGCGGACCTGGCTGCGGCCAAGCGCCTGCCTCTGGCCAGCTTCTGGGACGTCCTGGGCGCAGTCCAAAGCGCGCGGGCGGACATAGGCCTCGTAGCTCTCGAGAACTCGATCGAAGGCACCGTCAATGTGGCGCTCGACCAGCTCATCTTCTCTCACGAACTATGGGTCGTGCGGGAGCTCTTGCTGCCGGTGGCCCAATGCCTCGTCGGCCTCCGTGGGTCGCCCCTCGAGCTGGTCAAAAAAGTCCTGTCGATCCCGGTGGCGACAGCCCAGTGCAGGCAATGGCTCGCCCGGCACCTCCCCGGCGTCGAAGAGGAGGCGAGCGCTTCAACCGCGGAGGCCGTGCGCTGGGTGGCCGAGGCGCAGGACCCACAGGTGGCCGCCATCGGGACAAAACATGCGGCCGAACTCTACGGGCTCGATGTGCTGGCCTCCCAGATAGAGGACCATGACGACAACACCACCCGTTTCGTCGTTGTCGCCCGGCCGGAGTGGGGCATCCCGGCGCCTACGGGCCATGACCGCACAAGCATCGTCTGCTTTCAATCCTCCGACCACCCGGGCAGCCTTCATACGATCCTCGGCCAGTTCGCCGCCCGCAGCCTCAACCTCACGAAGCTCGAGTCACGCCCGACCAAAAAGGCTCTGGGTGAGTACTGTTTCGTAATCGACATCGAAGGCCACGTTGCAGACGAAGTGGTCGCAGACTGCTTGCGCGACCTGCATGCCACATTGCCGGCGGTAAAGTTCCTGGGTTCGTACCCAGCCGGCGGAGAGGACCGTGAACGGCGCCGGCAGGCCGCGAGCGACGCCTGGAAGGCGGCCGACGGCTGGATCAGGCAAGTCCGCAACCATCTCGAGCGCTGACTCCCGGAGATCGGCGGCCTGCCAGTCGAACGATGGCTGGATCAGGGAGCGAGCCGGACCCGCGTTGAGCGCCGCCTCTCCCCCTCCCTCGGGCGCAACTTCACGACCTTTCTTACTGGCCGACGGCAGGGCGGCACCCACTCCCACAGCAGACTTCCTACAGCTTGCGCGCTAGCTCCCAGTCGTTACCGCTCAGGGTCGCGAGGCTCCGACACAGGAGCGGTAGGATCGGCCCGCTGTACGTGGAGGGATGGCAGAGAGGACGAATGCGAGGCTC
>CAWGNA010000019.1:0-135220 GCA_963823855.1 uncultured Acidimicrobiaceae bacterium | reverse complement strand
GAATCTCGCCACCTGGGACGATGTCATTTTGGCCGCCAAGGAGCTGACCGAGTTCAAAGGTAGCACCATGACCCGGTCCGGGCTCTCGCCCATTACCGGGCTCGCCAACCTGGCCATGTTGCAGAGCTGGGTCTGGCAGCTCGGTGGCGAGTTCTACAACACCGAAACGGGTAAGTGGAACTTCTCGACAGCGGAGGGGAAGGCCGCTGCCCAGGCGCTCTACGACCTTTACTGGACCGACAAAGTAGCCAGCTTCGACTTGGCAAATTTCAACAACGAGACCACCCAGTTCCAGCGCGGCCTGGTGTCGTCCAACCTCAACGGTATGTGGCAGATCAGCTCTATCGAAGAGACCGTCCCGGGCTTTTCGGCAGACGCGATCGTGACGCCGCTTTTGACGGGGCACACCGCTTCGGTTTGGGACCCCGACGAGATTCTCGGTTATCACGCTGTCAAAGGCGCTCGAGTCGGACCAATCCAAATTGCAGCACTGTGTGGGCCTCCTGGAGGAGCTGACTTCGGCGTCGTCGACGCTTTCCGTCTTCGGCTCCTATTCCGGTGCGACCGCCCTAAAGTCGGTCTATGCCAGCCCCGACCTGGCGAAGGAACGGTTTGGCAAGGTCGTCGCCCGGATCGGGCCGACGGTCTGGAAGCTGGGTCGCTACAACAGAGATCATGTGTCCAACAAGATGCCGGCCGTCACTGAGCTCACGCTCGGCTTGCAGAAGCAGACGTCCTTGACGAGCGCACTGGCCAGCGTAGACACTTATCTGAACCAGCAAGAGTCAGAAGCACGGCAGCGTCTGGGTCTCCACACCTGAGCCCTGCTGGCGCGTTGACATGCGTGACACCGTCGCGTTAGACGCCCCGGCGGGCGTTGGCGATATGGCGTCGCGGACGCGGCGGGCGAGATTGTCGCGCCGCCGCGTCCAGCGCATGAGCCTTTTCGGCGGCTGCATCCTCGCGTTTCTCGTCGTGTACTACGTCGTGCTGTTCCTGGTGCCGTTCGGGACGGCGGTGTGGCTGTCGTTCCAGAACTGGAACTTCATCGGCAACCCGGTGTTCGTGGGGCTGCACAATTACGAACAGGCGTTGAACGACCCTCAGTTTTGGAGCGCGTTCAGGATCACCGTCGTATTCTCGGCCACGGAGATAACCATTGGGGTAAGCGTGGCGATCTTGATCGCCTATTTGATGAGTTACCTCGGTCACCGGATGAAGCACACGTTCCTACTGGTTTACTACCTGCCTGTCGTCGTCCCGACTATCTGCACGGTGCTCCTGTGGCAACTGATGTTCCTCCCTCAGGGCGGTCTCCTCAACGGGGTACTCGGCCTGTTCGGGGTACCGCCGCAGCAGTACATAAACAGCTCCAGCGAAGCGCTCTGGTCGGTGCTGCTGATGGTGTTATGGTCAGAGCTTGGCGGTGGGATCCTGCTGTTCGTGGCCGGCATGAACAACTTGCCCACCTCTGTAGTCGAGGCGGCCCAGATCGACGGAGCAGGGTTCTGGAGGCTGTTAGGCCGGGTGATCATCCCCCTCATGCGACCGATACTCTTCTACCAGGTCGTGGTCAGTGTGATCGGCACGGTCCAGATCTTCACCCAGTTCTTCCTGCTTCAGGGCCCCGGGTTCAGTACGCAAAACCTCACGGTCTACACGTACGTGCAGGGTTTCCAATCGTTCGACCTCGGCTACGGGTCGGCCGTGTCCGTGCTCATATTCTTACTGCTGCTGGTAGCCACCGTACTGCAGCTGAGGCGCTACAAGGGCCAGTTCCAGTACTAGCCGTATGAGGAGGTATGAAGGTGGTACGGAGCCTTCGGCAGCGAAGCGGGATCATGATCACCCTGATGGCGGTAACGGTAGTAATGGTCATTCCCCTTTTGTGGCTGGTCCTCGAGTCGTTCAAGACCAACGCCGAGATCGATGCCTACCCTCTCAATATCTGGCCGCGAGCGTGGACCCTCAGCGGGTTTAGCACGATCTTCGTCCAGGCCGGCCTGGGGCGGGCATATCTCAATAGCATCGGCATTGCGGTCGTCACTGTCGCGAGTGTGCTCCTGACGTCGTCGCTCGGCGGCTACGCCTTTGCCTGGCTCCGCTTCCCCGGGCGGAAATATGGCTTCTATTTCGTGTTGTCCACGACGATGCTGCCTTTCGTGACGCTGCTCATCCCCCTGTACGTAGTCATGTCGAAGCTGCACCTCGTTGACAGTTACGTTGGCCTGTGGTTGCCCGGAGCTGTCTCCGCTTTCGGGATCTTCCTCTGCCGGCAGTTCGTCTACAGCATCCCGATAGACTTATTTTCCGCCGCTCAGGTGGACGGCGCGGGAGATGGGCGGATCTACTGGCAGATCGTACTGCCTCTACTGAAACCTGCGTTGGCCGTGGTGGGCATTTTTACTTTCCTGGCCACCTTTAACTCGTATTTGTGGCCATTGGTCATGCTTTCGAGCCCGCACTTGTTCACGCTCCCGATGGTGTTGGCCAATGCCTCGTCCAGTTTCGGGATCTCCAATTACAGCGCGGTTATAGCCGGCTCGCTGCTCACCTGCATCCCGACTATTGTCGTGTTCTTAATCTTCCAGCGTCAGCTCGTCAGGGGGATCGCATTGACGGGGCTCAACCTGTGAGGGGTTAGCCTGTCACATGGGGACCTCACATAGGAGACCTCAGATGGGAGGCCTCGTGGGCCCCGACGACTGAGGTATAGAGTCAGTAAGCCCAGTCCATGCGGGGTATACCGCCGGAGTTACCGGGGCGTTTGTTTTGAGCCGAGCGAGAAGAGAGGCTGGTTCCTACGGTGAGCAAGGTGGACGCAATTAGCGAGCTGGAGGCAAAGGGTCACCCGGGGTTCGCGGGGTTGGCGGGTGTCGCCGTCAACGACATAACGCCGGACCTTGACGTGCGAGCACGCTGTTGGGGCCCGGCCCGTCATGACCTCGCGAGCGGTGTCCACCGTCCTTTGACCCTGACCGCGCTGGCGTTGGCTGCGGACGCCGGGGGACCGCCACTCTTGTTGATTACGACCGATCTGTCCTTCTTCCGCAGAGGCGACGATGAGTGGAGGGTGCGAGGGGCGGTGGTGAGCGCGCTGGGGCTGCCCGTGGAAAACGTCGTGTTCCATCTGGTCCACACGCACGCGGGACCAAGCCTGGCCACGGACGAAGTCGACGAACCCGGGGGCGACAAGGTCGCCGGCTACCTGGACAAAATTGCTTCTCAGGCGGTGGCCGCCGGCCGTGAGGCAATTGCGAGCTCGCGACCGGCCGTACTGGAGTGGACGGTGGGGAGTTGCAGCCTGGCTTCTAACCGAGATCTGGTAGAAGACGGGCGTGCCCTGGCGGGCTATAACGCAGTGGTCGAAGCCGATCGGACGGTGCTCGTGGGACGGCTCAGCGACGACCAGGATGTCGTCCGGGCCACCATCGTCAATTATGCGTGCCACCCGACCACACTGGCGTGGCAGAACCACCTGTTGTCGCCGGATTACGTTGGTGCGGCGCGCGAAGTGGTCGAGGGCGCGACAGGCGGCGCCCCATGCTTGTTCCTGCAAGGTGCCTCGGGTGAGCTGGCGCCGCGCCATCAGTACGTCGGCGACATCGAAGTCGCTGATCGTCATGGCCGCGAATTGGGCTACGCCGCTCTTGCCGCGCTGTCCGGGATGCTGCCCGCCGGCATGCGCCTAGGACGAGCAGGCACGGTAGAGTCCGGTGCACCGCTAGCCATGTGGGAACCGACCAGCGTGGCGCGCCCGACGACCCTGCGGGCCGTCATGTCGACCGTGGAGTTGCCGATGCAGCCGCTCCCCACGATTGACCAACTTGCCGAACGGTGGTCAGGGATTGACCCTGTGAGCCTGGAGGAAAGACTGAGGCGCGCCCGCTCTCTGAGGGCCACGTACGGGGACGCCACAAGCCTCCGCTATCCCGTGTGGTGCTGGATGATCGGTGACAGCTACCTGGTGGCTCACCCAGGTGAGGCATACTCGGCACTCCAAACCGAACTGCGGAGGCGCTACGGCAGCGCCGTAGCCGTACTGAACCTTTCCAACGGGCCGGGCTTTTTTTACTTCCCGACTGAAGGTGCGTATTCGACGGGCGCGTACCAGGCCTGGCAAACTCTCGTCGACCGTGACGCGCTGCCTGCGCTGATCGAGACGGCATCGTCTCTCATAGCGCTGCTGAGGAAAAACGGTCAATAAACATAGTAAAATAGAACCAAAAGGCCTATTTCAATTCTTGACAAACGGCCCTGGGGGTGGCACTCTGACATGGTGGTGGGGTGCGAGCAAAGCCGGGAAGCCGGCCCGACCGGCGGCCAACGCGACGACCTTCAACCGCAAGATGAGCCGCTCGGAGCCGATAGGGAGCCGTTCGACTGCGGGCCTACATAATGGCGCCGGGGATACCGATCGCTACTGGGTACGGGCAGTTGACCGGACGATACAGCTCCTGGAGGTCCTGGCCGAGAGCGCTGGCCGTACAAAGACGCTGAGCGAGGTAGCCCACCTTTCGGGTATGCCGGAATCAAGTGCGCTCCGCTACCTCGCCACGCTCGCAGGCCGGGGAGTCGTCGAGCACGATGGCAATGGGGCGGATAGCCGCTATCGCCTGGGGATTGCCCTGTTTTCTCTGGCCGAGCGCGCCCTGGGTAATACCGATGTGAGGGCACTCGCTCTCCCTCTCATGCAAGGATTGTTGGACCGGTTCCAGGAGACGGTCAACTTGGCTATCTTCCGGCAGCGACGGCTCGTCATCATCGAGTCGCTCGAAGGCCTTCGGTCGATCCGGCAGGGGGCCAGGGTGGGCGAGCAGGACCGACTTCGCTCGACTGCTTTGGGCAAAGCCGTCCTCGCCACTTACGCCGACAACGAGGCCTTGGCTTTGCTGCGCGCAGAGCCGGTCGAGCGGCTCACGGTACAGAGCATCACCAACAACGCCACCATGTTGGATGAGCTGCGCGTGGTGCGGGAGCGGGGCTATGCCATCGACGATGAAGAGAGCGAGGTCGGCCTCCGCTGCGTCGGTGTCGCGATAACCACCCGGCCAGGCCCGGCATATGCCATGTCGATCAGCGGCCCCGCCAACATCCTTTCACTGGAACGGGCGCACGAGGCGGGGCCGGCGCTCGCCCGCGTTGGCTTGGAGCTCCGGACAAGGCTCCACCCTGAAACCCATTGGCGGGAGGACTCGCTCGCATTGCCACCAAAGACAAAAGATAAAGCCGTCGCAGCAAAATCGCGTTGAGTGACGCGCACCGATGCCGCATCGACCAACTTGAACAATTACGACGCCATAATGACCGCCCTTTTCCTGCTCGAGCATCGCGACGAGGCGCCGGCTTACCCTCGAGCGCGGGACGACGCAGGAGTAGCGCCGCCCAATCCGCCTGTACCCACGGGCGGGAGCGCACGGTAGGCGGCGAGCGAATGCGGGCCCACCTTACGGAGGCGGCGCGCCAGTGACGCGGATCGAGAGGATCGAGACGTACGTCTGCAACGCACGCATGCGTAACTGGGTCTTCGTCGAGGTCGTCACGGACGAACCCGGGCTGGTCGGGTGGGGAGAGGCGACCCTGGAGTGGCACACCCGGTCAGTGGTCGGCGCCATCGAGGACCTTAGCGGTTTGCTCGTCGGCGAGGACCCGACCCGGGTCGAGTACCTGTGGCAGGTAATGCACCGACAGCATTTTTTCCATGGCAACGGTATCGTCCGGGCGACGGCGATCAGTGGGAT
Organism: uncultured Acidimicrobiaceae bacterium; assembly: GCA_963823855.1. GTDB lineage: Bacteria > Actinomycetota > Acidimicrobiia > Acidimicrobiales > Palsa-688 > Fen-671. Next base: position 129,479 of record CAWGNA010000019.1, on the reverse strand, counting down.
CGATATCGCCCTGTGGGACATCCTGGGCAAGTCACTAGGCGTGCCGTGCCACAAGCTGTGGGGCGGGCCTGTGCGCGACTACGTCCGGCTTTACAGCCACCTTGGCGGCGGGCACATGGAGGACTTCTACGAGACCGACGTCAGCAATGCGGCCCGCTTTGGCGAGCTTGCCGCCGCCGCCGTCGAGGACGGCTTTACGGCCATCAAGGCGATGGCAGTCCCGCCGACTATGCCGCTCGAGGGGATGCCCCCCGTCCACCGGGCGGAGCGCTGTGTCCGGGCGATGCGCGAGGCCGTAGGCGAGGGGGTGGACGTGATGGTCGATTGTCACGCTCGGCCCTCACCGGCCATGGGCCTTCTTTTTGCCAAGGCACTCGACGACTACGGGCTTTATTTTCTTGAGGAGCCGTGCTGGCCCGAGTCCCTCGAGGGGTTGGCGGCTATAAAGGCGGCGGTCAAGACCCCGATCGCGACCGGCGAGCGCCTGGTGGGTGTCCACGCCTTTTACCGCCTTTTTCAGGGCAACTGCTGTGACGTGTGCCAGCTCGACCTGACTCACGTAGGCGGCTTCACTGAGGCTCGCCGGGTGGCGGCGTTGGCCGACGTTCACCGCTTGGCGGTGGCCCCGCACAACCCTACCGGTCCGGTGAGTACCGCCGCTTCGATCGAGTTCGGCTTCAGCCAGCCTTCCTACATCATCTGCGAGGCCGTGCACGCCGATGTCCCCTGGCGCCAGGACGTTGTGTCGGTGGGGTTCGTAGTAGAGCGCCAGGGCCGGGTCGTACGACCGACCAGTCGCCCCGGCCTGGGCGTCGAGCTCGACAAGGAGGAGATCAAAAAGCACCCATTTGAGCCGGAAGTGGTCGAGCGCGTGTTCTACCGGGACGGCTCCGTGGGTGACTGGTGATGGCGACCCCGCCGCGCGACGGAGGGCAAATGTATAGCGGGATCGAAGGGCAGGTGATAGTCGTTACCGGGGCCGCCGGTGACCTGGGCGGGGCGATCTGCGACCAGCTGGCGACGCTCGGGGCTACGGTGGTGGGCAGTGACCGTCGTAGCCCCGATGATTGGCCCGCCGAGAGGCCAACCCGTTTGTAATATGCGATGTAACTGACCGCCAGCAGGTGGACGGGCTAGTTAGCCAGACCTTAGAACGGCACGGTCGGATCGACGGTTTGGTGGCCGGCGCGGGCATCGTCCGCCGCCAGGAGGTCCTCGAGGTCGACCCCGCCTCCTGGGACGAGGTGCTCTCGGTCAACCTGACCGGCGCGTTCCATGCTTCGCAGGCGGTGGCCAATGCGATGGTGGCGACGGGAGGAGGCCGCATCGTCTTTATCGGGTCGTGGATCGGTCGGTACCCCTCATTCGGCCTCTTGACCTATTGCGTCTCCAAGGCAGGGATGGACATGCTGTGCCGCTGCCTCGCTCTAGAGCTGGCTAAGCATCAGATAAGGGTAAACCTGGTGGCGCCGGGGGTGATCGACGCTGGCGTTTCCGCCCAGGTTATGCGGGAATTCCCCGAGCGACGGACCGAAGTCGAGACGGTGGTGCCCCTGGGCCGGTTGGGCGAACCGTCTGATGTTGCCGCCTGCGTGACGTTTCTCTTGTCCGACGCGTCGAAGTACGTGACCGGCTCAAGCTTCGTGGTAGACGGAGGGATACGCCTGCGCACCAGCTGAGTTGAGTTCTCGGGCCGGCGGCAATCACTCGCGGGGTGGTCGCGGCGCGCGTGGCAGCGCTCCGATGCGAGCGAGCCAGCCGAGGGCCCCTCGAAAGCCGTCAACGAGCCTGACAAACACTCCATACTTGTTCACTCACCGCCAAGCCGGTCGGCCAAGAACCTGAATGCCAAAGGATAACGATGCTGGACGCCGGCGTGGAAGCCCTCGAACAGCTCGAACCGGTGATCGATGCCCTCAACTGTGAGCTGGGCAGAGATCGCTTGGGCTCCGAGGTCGAGGTAGTAATCGTCCTGCCGGCCGGCATCGAGCCAGATCGCCCTCAAGGAACGGAGGGCATTCATCCGCGTTGCCACCATACGGACCGGGTCAAGCGCTTGCCAACGGCGCCAGACGTCATCGCGGAAAGCCGTGGTCTGGAGGTCGAATGGCATTGAGACGCTGCCATCGGGCTCACCCGAGTAGGCGGCGGCCATCGCATAGATATTTATAAGAACGTGATCGGGGTCCCGAGCGGTACGGATCCTGGCCGGACGGGAATTGAAATCTTCGAAGAACCGCTCATAGGAGCCGCCGTACAGGTCGCGCAGCGCACGCGCCGCCGCGGCCACGTCGAACAGGTAACACATCTCGAAATAACTGTCACCCGAGTGGCTTGCGAAAGCGCCGAAAACGTCCGGGCGGAGCATGGCCGCCACCATGGCGCCATACCCACCGCTGGACTTCCCTGAAACGGCCCGGTGGTCCCTGTCGGGGATCGTGCGGTAGCGGGCGTCGACCGCGGCAACGACATCCTCGGCCAGGTAGTCGAGGTATTGCCCGGTAGCGGGAGAGTTCAAGTACTGGCTGCCACCGATTGCGGTCCAGGCGTCGAGCAGGACGACAATCGCGGGCGACACTTCAGGGTTACTGAACAGATCGTCAATCAGGCGCGGGACAGGCGGGGCCCACCCGACCCAGTTCCAGTAACCGTCTACACGTCCCAGGTACCCGTGCAAGAAGTAGATCACGGGGTAACGGCGGTCGGTCGTTAGGTAGCCAGGGGGAGTGTAGACCCACATCGTCCGCTTGGGAGGGTCGCCCAAGGGATTGCCGACGAGCGCCCTACTGTCCACAATCTCACGGGAGAATAAACCCGCCGTCTCAAATGGTTCGGAGTACCGCTGGTCGAGCATCAACTTTCCTTTCCTGGTCCGGGGGTTGCTTCAAGGTCAACGATGCTAGGCACCGCATCGCCGGCAGACAGCGGGCTGAGTTGCGACCGTCTGGCGGTTGACAATTGAGCAGAGCCAACGTTGAGTGGATGGTGGCAGGCAACGAGATGACCGTCGGCAAATTCCGTGAGCGGGGGCTCGCTGGCACGACAGATTCTCGTTCGCACGTGGGCACCGAGGATGGAACCTGCAGCCCGGGGGCGGCTCAAGGGCGTTGGGGAGCTCGCCCTTGGCCACCACGCGGCGGGAACCCCGGGCCTTCAGATCGGGGACCGGGATGGCAGATAGTAGTGCAGCGGTGTAGGGATGCAACGGCTTGCGGTACAGGTCGTCGGCTGGCGAGAGCTCGACGATCTTGCCGAGGTACATAACCGCGATCCGGTCCGATACGTGCCGGACCACCGCCAGGTTGTGCGCGATGTAAATAAAAGCGAGGTGGTATTCGTGTTGGAGGTCGCTGAGCAGGTTGATCACCTGGGCTTGGACCGACACGTCCAGTGCGGACACGGGCTCGTCGAGAACCACGAGACTAGGCCTTACCCCAATCGCTCGGGCGATGCCCACTCTCTGGCGCTGACCTCCGGAGAACTCGTGTGGGAAGCGGTTGACGTGGTCAGGGTCCAATCCGACCTGACGTAGGAGTTGTCGTATTTCCGAGCCCGTATCGGAACGGTCCACCCCCCGAAGGTTCAGGCCGCTGCCGATGATCTGCCCTATCCGCTTGCGCGGGTTGAGCGATGACTGTGGGTCCTGGAACACCATCTGGACTTGCTTGCGGAAGTCTTTGAGAGATGCACCCTTCATCGAGGCGACGTCCTGGCCCCTGAAGTAGATCGAACCAGAGGTCGGTGACAACAGGTGAAGCAGACAGTGAGCCAATGTGGTCTTCCCGCACCCCGACTCCCCCACCACCCCGAGGGTCTCGTGGGCCCGCAGCGAGAACGACACGTCGTCCACGGCGCGCACCCGCGCGACGACGTGGTCCAACAGGACGCCCTTCTTGACCGGGAAGTACAAGGTCAGGTGGTCCACCACCAGCAGCGGTGAGGAACTACCGTTATCTGACGTCGACTGAGGGGTCTCGGCGCTCACGCCACGGACGACCCTGCGCCCTTTGGAGCGGCCAGGCCCACGGCGCCGTCAACAATGCGGAGCCGACGCTTGTCGGCCAGCTCCAACCAGCACCGGTCTCGATGCTCGGGCCGACCAGGCACCCGGGCAGCGAGCGGCGGCACTTCGGCGCAACGCGGGAACCGATGGGGGCAGCGAGGGCTGAAATGGCATCCCGTCGGAGGCCGTAGCGGCGACGGCGCAGAACCAGCGATCATGGGCAACCGCTCGGCCCGCGGCCGGTCAGCGCGGGGAACTGATCCCAGCAGCCCCCACGTGTACGGGTGCTGCGGATCTTCGAAGAGCTCAGTGACGGGTGCCTCTTCTACAACCCGGCCGCCGTACATCACAACGACACGGTCCGCCATTTCGGCTACGACCCCGAAGTCGTGAGTGACAAGGAGAAGTGAGGCGCCAGTCTCCTTACAAAGCTCGGCCAGTTCGCTCAGGATTCTGAGCTTGAACGGTCACGTCCAGCGCCGTGGTCGGCTCGTCGGCGACGATCAGCTGCGGCGAGCAGGACAGCGCCATGGCGATCATGACTCTCTGGCGCATCCCGCCTGAGAACTGATGAACAAACGACCGGGAGCGTTCCTTCGCCCTCGGGATCCCGACCCGAGTCATCAGTTCGATCATCCTGTCCCGTGCCGCAGACTCCGATACGCGATCATGCGCCCGGATCTGCTCGACGATCTGGTCGCCTATACGTTGCACGGGATTGAGAGCGCTCATGGGGTCTTGAGGTATTAGTGCGATGTCATTTCCCCGGATCTTCTGCAATGCCCGTTCAGTGGCCTGCAAAAGGTCCGTGCCGCGGAAATTAGCCTCGCCCCGGAAACGGGCGTTCGGCGCCCTTGTCAGGCCCATGAGCGTCATGCACGTGACTGACTTGCCCGATCCCGACTCACCCACCAGGCAGAGAACCTCGCCTGCTTCGACGAAGAAGCTGACGTCGTCCACCGCCTGCACCACGCCATCCTCGGTCACATAGGAGACGCTGAGGCCCTGAACTTCAAGCAGGTGAGACATCAGGCGGTCAGTTGGATCCGCGGATCCAGAAAAGCGTAAAGCACGTCGACCAGGGCGCCAACCACCACCACCAGCACAGCCGTGTACATCACTATCACCATGATCGGGGGCACGTCCAGGGTCTGGATCGACTGGGCGGCGTACTGCCCTACTCCTTGCAGGTCGAAGATGCTCTCGATCAAGATGGCCCCACCGCCTATCACTCCGGCGAAGTCCAGGCCCCACAGTGCGACCACCGGGATCATGGAGGTACGCAGGACGTGAGCCGTCAGGACTCGCGACCTCGAAAGTCCCTTGGCCCGAGCCATGCGCACGAAGTCCTCGTTCATGGTGTCCAGGACGTTCGCTCGGAGCACGCGGGAGTAAAACCCGATAAACGGGAGCGACAGGCAGATCCAGGGAAGGAGCATGTGCGTGAACCATTGGTACGGGCTTTCTACGAAGCTCACATAGCCACCGCTCGGGAGGAACGAGGTACGGTAGGCAAACAAGTAAAGAGCCATTGCTCCGATGACGAACACCGGCGCTGAAATGGTCGTCAAAGCAGCAAACGCCAGTACCCGGTCACCCGCCCCGCCCGGCTTCAATGCACTCAACAAACCGAGGGCCGTCCCCAAGGTGAGCCAGATGACACTGGCACCGACCGCCAGAGATATGGTGGCCGGCAAGCCTCGCTTGATCTCGCTAAGTACGTTTACTTGCTGGCTATAAGAGACAACCGTCCCACTAAATATTTTCTCCATCATGGTCGCGTATTGCACGACGACGGGTCTGTTGAAGCCCCAGGCTCTGGCGATGTCGGCCACCTCTGCGGGAGTAGCGGTGCGACCCGCCAGGCGCTCAGCGGGGTTGCCGTTGGGGATCACCTGGAATATGAGGAAAGTAAATATGGAGACCAGGAACAGGACGACCAGGGCCTGAAGGGTTCGTCGGACGACAAAGCGGGCCATCAGCGCTGACCGCCGAACTTCGGGTCGAGCGCATTGCGCAATCCCTCACCGAAGAGATTGATGCTCAGCACTGTGAGCACAAGGGCCAGGCCTGGCACGAGGACGAGACTGGGGGAGCTGGTGATCAGCTGCACCCCGTCGCTGATCATAGTGCCCCAAGAAGGGTTGGGCGGTTGCACCCCCGCCCCGAGGAAGGACAATGCGGCCTCGAGCAGGATCGAATTGGCGATCATCAGCGGGACGAATATTACGATCGTCGAGCTCACATTGGGCAATATCTCCGACAGCATTATCTTCAAAGGGCTCTGTCCGAGAGTGTGTGCCGCCTGCACAAACTCTCGTTCTCGAAGCGCAATGATTTGGCCTCGGATCGGTTTTGCCACGTAGGGGATATTTACAAAACCAATGATCAGCGCCGGGATGAGAAGCGACCCACTGTTTAGAGCGAGCGGGCCGAGGGATATGCCGCCCAGAGTGAGGGTAGTGCCGATGGCGACGCCGAGCAGGATGGCTGGATAGGCCCAGATGACGTCGAGCATGCGGCTCAGAACGGTGTCGGACCAACCGCGGTAGAAGCCAGCAACGAGTGCGACCACCACGGCTGAGACCATGGTGACGGTGGTGGCGGCGAACCCGACGAACAGGGAGTTCCGCCCACCGTACAGGAGGCGCACCGCCACATCGCGGCCGTTGAAGTCCGCACCCAGCAAGAAACGGCTATGCCAGGTCGGCCCGATGGGGATGCCCGTGAGGGAGACGACATCCTTCAGGTGGTTACCGATACGGATCGTCTCGGTGATGTGGTTGGCGGCCGGCCCTGTATGCGCCACATACCGGGCGTACAACGGCGCGGCCAGGCAGCAAGCTACGACGAACAGGAAGAAGGCGCCCCCCGCCATGGCTGTCTTGTCCTTGCGTAGCCTCCGGGCGGCAAGCCGATAGAGGCCGACGCCTGCGGCGCCGGCGCGCCGCTCGTCCTCCCCGTTCAACAAAGGGAGGACGAGCTTGTCGGCACTGCTTTCGGTTAGGTCCACCGCCCCGTCCGGGCCCCGGCCCGACCATGTCTGGTCAACCTTTCAGCCGTTTACCACTAGCCGTTCAGCTGCCAGCTTGAGTAGTCGTTGAAGAACAAGGGTTGGAAAACCGCAGTCTTGAAGTTGATGCGGTCCGAGAGGAACTTGATGAGCTCTACCGATCCCCACACGATGTAGTCAGCATGCCGCGTCGCGTACTGGTCCAGCGCAGCCCACTGGCCGGCGACAGACATCAGGTTGGCCGCCGGGACCGCCTCGAGCCGCTCCAGCGTGGACTGAATGTGAGGGTCGTCCACGTTCCCGAAGTTGTCGCTGTTCACGGGGTGGATGTTCCTACCGTCTATCAGCAGCAGGAAGTCAGCTGGGTTGGGGAAGTCGAGGAACTGCCCTGCCTCACCGGTGTCGGCATGCGTTTGCACGTTGCCGATGGTGGTCCAGTAGATCGCCGGGTTGATGAGCTTCAAGGTGACGTCGAAGCCAGCTTGCTGCAGCGCATTGGCGTAGTACTGCGCCTCCTCGTTCCCCGGAGTGCTAGAGAAACCGAATACCGAGACCTTGGCCCCGACCATGTTCGCCTTGGCCAGCAGAGCCTTCGCCAACTTCATATTTGGTGACGGGTACGGACAGGCGGCGTTGGGGTGCCCGGCAATCCCGATCGGTATGAAAAAGCACGACGGGGTCACGAACCCGCCGGCCAGCCGGGCGAGCGCGTTACGGTCGACGGCGTACGCCGCCGCCTCGCGGGCCAGCTGATTGTTGAACGGCGGCAGATCCTGGTTCAAGAAGAAGTAATTCGTCGAGGCGACAACCTCCTTCTGGAACCGTGAAGCAGCCTGGGCTTCGACCCGGCCGACGAGGGCGGGGGGGACGGCATCGGTAACGTCCATGGCGTCAACCTGGTTGTTTAGAACGGCCTCGGTTTCAGTAGTGATATTCGAAACGATGTCAGTAGTTATCTGGTCGAGGTGCCCAACAGGGATCCCCGGGATTTTGAAGGTGGCGAAGAGCGGGTTCTTGACCAGCTCGTAGGAAACGTTCGGGACGACATTCTTGATGATGTAAGCGCCAACCCCGGGGGGCAGGTTGGTGGTTTGGACCTTCATCGGTGTGTCCTGCGGGACGGGACTTGTGGCTGGGAAGCACAGCACATTGGAGAAGTCACCGATAGCGCTGGTGAGATGGATCACGATCTTGCCAGTGGCATCGTCGGTAGTGATGCCAGCCAGGCTCGACCCCTTCCCCCCTTGATAGGCCGAGGCGCCCACAATCGGAAGCAGGAACGAGCTGGCGCCCCAGTTGAGCCGCAAGGCGCGCTCGACGGCGAACTTGAAGTCAGACGCGACCACCGGGGCCCCATTGGAATACTCGAGCCCCTTACGCAGGGTCAAGGTATAGGTGCGACCGTCGGCAGAGATTTGTGGCAAGGACGTAGCCAGCCCCGGGATGATCACCGTCCCGGCCAGACCGCTCTTGTGCGCATAAGTCAGCAGCGGCGTGTAGACGATCCAGTCCGCCTCCCCGGCAGAGGTGGTATACCCCTCCTGGGGGTCCAGCGAGTTCGGAGTGGAGGCCGTGTCTACCGTGACAGAGCCTCCACTCGACGCGGTGCTTGAGGAAAGGCTAGGAGTGGTCGCTGATTTGCCTGAGGCCACGGCGACACTTCCCAAGACGAGCACGGCCGAGACTCCGGCTGCGAGCCCAGCACTCATGACCTTGAATGTCTTCATATCTATAAATGCTCCTTCGAAGAGACGTTCACTCGAGCGCGACCATCAGCGGTTTCCAGAAGCGTCAGTTTCGCTGGGGATATCACCACCGACCACGAGCCTCGCGTAATCACAGAGGTGAAAGGTTGAAAGACCGCGTTCTCTTATCCTCGTTGTGCCGGTCCCCTCCTTAGGAATCTCTCCCTCCCCTCCCTGAGAACCCGCAGCAATCGATTTCAGGACGGTAGCATAGCCAGGGACTGCTTGCTGATCGCGGATGGCGCAGCATTATTTGCCCGTCCGGCCTTTAGTTAAGGCTGGCTCCCGGGGCTCCGAGGTGGTCCTCCTTCTTGTCTGCTCCGACAGCCTTCACGGTTACCCGAAGCGGTTGGCGGATCACCGACATATGTCATCTCTCGAGCGCAATTGGGAACCAAGAGGAGCCTCCTGCATGATGTCTGTTCGGGGTGCAGGGCAGGGCGACACTGACGTACGTATTGCTCACAACTCTTCGGGTGCTCGTTAACCGTCCAGGCGACATGCTCCTCTGGTCCAGCGGCACCTGCCACCGGGCGCAATCCCGGTGTTATCGGGTCCTTCGTACCGTCTGTTCCATTTGCCCTCAGCCTTCGAAGATCTTGCGCACCTCGATCTTCCCGGAGCGAGCGCTCGGGTGTAGCGAGGCCGCCTCTATGGCCTCTTCGAGGCTGGCGCAGTCGATGACTTGGAAGCCGGCGATCTGCTCCTTCGTCTCAGCGAAGGGACCGTCGGTGATAAGGAGGTCGCCTTTCCTCTCCCGCACCGTCCTCCCAGCCGCGTCGAGCTCAAGCCGCGCCCCGGCCAGGAGCTCGATACCTCGGCGGCCCATCTCCGCCACCCAGGCCATGAGCGCATCGGCGCCCGGACCGGGAACCCGACAGTCGTCCTCGGGCCGAGGCTCGGCCGTCTCGTCGAAGCCCATCACCAACAGGTACTGCATAGCCTCCCCTCGGACCGCCCGAATTCTACCGGTCTCCGGGTTTGCCCGAATTCCGAGCCCTGTCTCCCGTCATTTGAGGAAAAGCCTGCCGTAGCCGCACGGTGATCAGCTTCTCGACCAGCTCGGGGGGCAGAGGCTCGTCGACGGGGAACCTCAAAGCTCCGGTGGACTTCGCGTACCCGGCAAGCTCCTCGGCCAGCTCAGGGAACACCGAACCGCTGTGCGGCAGGTAGCTCAGGTGGTTCTTGAAGGCGGCAAAGCCGGCAATCGTCTTGCCGGCGACCTTGAAGCCAGGGACTGCGTAAGAGAGGCACTGTTCGGCGTCGGGGACGACAGCCAGGATGTCGACGCGCAGCTGTAGGAGGGTCGAGCGCTTCGGCTCGTCCAGACGGTCCAGGTACTCATCGATCTCAGCGGATGTCATCGTTCGTGTCCCCGCTCAAGCCCCTCGCGGAGCACGACCGGCCCCCGGTCGCCGGGATTTTTGACATCCTTGGCCTCGGTTTCGGCCCGATGGCTCACCCGGAGCCCTGTGCCCATCTCGTGGCCCGAACGCAGCTCTCTGAGGCATCGGGGAAGCCATCATCCTTCGAGGTAGCGCAGCACGGCCAGTACCCGACGGTGGTCGGTGGAGGTCGCGGGCAAGTCCAGCTTGGAGAAAATGTTGGCCACGTGCTTCTCTACCGCCCCCTCGGAGATGACGAGGCTGGCGGCGATGGCCGAGTTGGTTCGCCCTTCCGCCATCAGAGCCAGCACCTCCCGCTCCCGGCCGCTCAGCCCGGCCAGCGTGTCGGTGCGGCGAGAGGCGCCCATCAGCTGGGTCACGACCTCCGGGTCGAGGGCGGTGCCTCCCGACGCCACCCGCACCAAGGCTTCTACGAAGTCGGCGACGTCGGCGACCCTGTCTTTGAGCAGGTAGCCGATCCCGGCCGCGCCGCCTGCGAGCAGTTCGGCCGCGTAGCGGGTCTCGACGTATTGGGAGAACACCAGGATCCCCACGCCGGGGTGGCTCCGGCGCAGCCTGATGGCGGCCCGCAGCCCCTCGTCGGTAAACGTCGGCGGCATGCGGATGTCGACCACCGCCACGTCGGGGGGATCAGCAGCGACCGCCTCCTCCAGGCTGGCGGCATCGCTGACGGCGCCAGTCACGGCGAAACCCCTGTCCGTCAGGAGCTGTACCAACCCGTCGCGCAGGATCGCGGAGTCCTCGGCGATCACGACGCGTATGGCGTCGGCGTCTGCCATGTTCAGGAGTGGGAGGGCAGGTCGACGGTGACGGCGGTCGGACCGCCCGGTGGGCTGGCGATGCTGAGGTGCCCGTCGACTGCGCCGACGCGGTCGGCGAGCCCGGCCAGGCCGCTCGACGAGGAGCCGAGCCGGTTGAGGGCGGCGCCGCCCCGCCCGTTGTCGCGCACCACGATCCTCAGCCACGGGCCGTGCTGGGCGCAGCTGAGGGAGGCTCGCGACGCGTGGAGCGTGCTGGGCGACGTTGGCGAGCAGCTCGGCGGCGCAGAAGTAGCAGATCGCCTCGATGGCCGGGCTAGGCCGGGTCGGGATTGACACCGTCACCTCAGTGGGCACGGGGCTGCGTGAGGCCAGGGTGGCGAGGGCGTTTTCCAGGCCGGTGTCGAGCGCCGGGGGGTGGATGCCGCGGGCCAGGTCGCGGAGGTCGGTGATGGCATCTTTGGCGCCGCGGTGAGCTTCGTCGACCAGGCGCCGGATGGCCTCGCAGCTCGTCGGTCCCGTCCTCGGCACCAAGGTGGTCGAGCTTTTCCTTGGCCTGACCGAGCCGCATGGCCAGGGCGACCAGCTGGGCCTGGGTGCCGTCGTGGAGGTTGCGCTCGATACGGCGGAGGGTCTCGCGTGGCGGCGTCGAGCGTCTTCGATCTCGACTCCTCGAGGCTTCTCACCCGGGACGCCGCCAGCGCCGCGGCCGAGCAGCAGGTGCATCATCCCCCTGTCCAGGTAGACGACCAGCCTCATCGTCCACGGGGCGACGAAGAGGAACACGACCCCGGTCACGAAGACACCTACGTGGGTAGCGAACCCGGGCGCCGACCCGCCGTTGTAGCCGGGGTCGAACAGCCGGCCAAAGGCGCCGAACCTCGCTGGCGTGCTACCACCGAACAAAGGGGAGGCGATGCCGAACAGCGCCTCGAGCCAGACGCTTAGGGCGAACCACACGCCGAAGACGGTGAGCGGCACCTTGGCCACGAAGTAGCCGACCGCCCGCCAAGCGGCCCGGTCGCCGAAGGACGCCCGCAACCACCCGAGCAACCCCGGACGGGCGCTGAGGCGGCTCGGGCTCGGAGATCTCCTCGCCCAGCATCCGCCGCGCCAGCGCCCGTTGCCAGCCGCCGAGCCCTCGAGCGGCCCGCAAACCGCCGGCGAGGATAAACACGCCGACGAAGCACGACCGTGAGCACCAGTCCGGCGATCCCGAGCGCAGCCAGGGCGAGCGCCCCCACACACGCCAGGGCGGAGCTGGCGAGGAAGAACCCCAGCTCCGCCCAACTGCGCTTCTGGAACGGCTCCCGGCCGATCAGCCGGGCCAGGCGCTTGGCCTGCTCGGCTCGCTCCTGCGGGATCCGGATCTGCACCCGGCCGTCCTCGGCGCCGGCTTCGCTCAAGCGTCTCGCCGGACGAACAGTACGGCGCCGGCGGCGAGGGCGATGGCGGCATAGATGGCCATCAACAACAACCCTATGGCCGGCGAGAGCGGTCGGACTATCCCTCCCGGCCCTTGGTTGACGGTGGCCATGATCGAGTTGGTGAGGATGTTGGTCGGCACGTAGCGAAGGTCCGGTTCGGATATGCCGTGCATCACGAGCGGGAGCACGAACACAACGCCGACGAAGGCTGCGATCGCCGCCGCGGTGCTGCGCACAATGAGCCCGAAACCGAACGACATAAGCGCCATGAGCGCGATGAACACGCCGGTCATTAAGACGGCACGGAGGGCGCCCGGCGCCCCCAGGCTCGCCGACGGAGCCCCGCCGCCGGAGAGGACCGCCTGGCCGAGGAAGAACGACGCCAAGCTGAGAAGCACGCAGAAGACGATCGCGGCTGCGGCCGCGACGCCGATCTTGGCGACCAGCAGGATGGGCCGTCTAGGAGTGGCAGCAATCGTCGCGCGGATGGTGCCGCTCGAGTACTCGCCGGTGATAAGCAACGCTCCGAACACGCCGCCGGTCAGACCGGCGACGATCAGGCCGGTCAGCGAGTTTTGGGTTGGGTCGAAGCCGATGTAGTAGCCGGGACTGTGGTGCAGGTCGGCGTTGGTTACGAGCCCTGTCACCAACAGGGCGGCGACGACAGTGAGGCCGACGATGATGGCGGTCGACCGCAGGGTCAGGACCTTTAGGACCTCGGACTTGACCACGTGCTTGACGCGGTAGTGCCCCACCGGGGCGTTCTGGATGGCCTGGGTCATAGCTCGTCACTCCTTCTGGCCGGCGGCAGCCGCCCCGGCCATCGTCGACGGGCGGTACTCCACTTCGTCTCGGGTCAGCTCCATGAACGCATCCTCCAAGGACGCAGTGATCGGCGTGAGCTCGTGGACCCGTAGGCCATCGCGGGCCGCCAGGTCGCCGATCTGGGGGGCGGTCAGCCCCTCGACAGTCAACGAGCCGGCGTCACCGTCGCCGACCTTGGCCCCGATTGCGATCAGCGCCGAGGTGAACGCGCCCACATCGGGCGTGACCAGCTTCACGGCTCCGCCGCCGCTACTGGCCACGAAGTCGGCCACGCTCGTCTCGGCGATCAGCCGGCCCCGGCCGATCACAACCAGGCGGTCGGCGGTCAGGGACATCTCGCTGATCAGATGGCTGGACACGAACACTGTCCGGCCCCCCGCAGCCAGGTCCCGGAGGAAGTGGCGGACCCAGCGGATGCCCTCCGGGTCGAGGCCGTTGACCGGCTCGTCGAACAGCAACACACCCGGGTCGCCGAGGATGGTCGCCGCTATGCCGAGCCGCTGGCTCATTCCAAGCGAGAACTTCCCGGCTCGCCGGTTGGCGACAGAGCTCAAGCCCACCTGGTCCAGGACCTCGTCGACTCGGCGGAGCGGGATGTCATTGGTGAGAGCCAGCCAGCGCAGGTGGTTGCGGGCGGTCCGAGACGGGTGGAACGCTTTCGCGTCGAGCAGCCCGCCGACCTCGCGCAAGGGCCAGGCCAACTCCGAATAGGGCTTGCCTCCGATCAGGGCCGACCCGGAGTCGGGGTAATCGAGGCCCATGATCATGCGCATAGTCGTCGACTTGCCCGAGCCGTTCGGTCCCAGGAAACCGGTGACGACACCAGGCGGGACCTCGAAGGTCAGGTTGTCAACAGCCGTATCTGAGCCATATCGCTTTGTGAGTGAGTGTGCGGTGATCATCACAAGAAACGGTAAACGACCGCCCTGTTCGGGGAAATACCGCCAGTCGGCGTCTTTACATTGGGGCTAACCCGCTGCAAAGGTGGGGCTAACCCCAGTTATTGGTGCCTCAACCTGCGCCAATTTCGCTTGCGGTGCAATCCAGAGCGGTGCAATCCAGAACCGCCACACATGTGATTCGCACGGGAGGCGGAAGTTCCTCGACATCCACGGACTTTGGAGCGGGCAAGCCAGGACCATCGGGGGGACAACTTCTCGGGGGTCGCTGCCACCTCGCAATGGAAGCAGCGGTCACATCTTGGCGAAAGCTTAGGCTTGCGGGCAAACCACGAGGAAGGTGCTGAATGTTGATCGTGCGAGGTGACGCTCAGACCCTGCCGTCGGAACTGAACCGGGCAGCCACCGGCGAGGTGTGGTTCGATCCGATACTTCCCAAGACCGACGGTGTGGATGTCGGCACCGTCGTGTTCTCGCCGAACGGGCGGACGGTCTGGCATCAGCATGAGCACGGGCAGTTGCTCCAGATCATGTCCGGCTACGGGTTTGTCTGCAAGGAAAACGAGGCCCGCAGCGGGTACGCGCCGGCGACACGGTATGGATCGCGCCAGCTCTGACCCCGTTTTCAGGCCGCCTTGCTGCCGGCAGATGTTGCAGTCTGACCGGTGATAACACGGAGGGCGACCGACCTCCGCTGAGCCTTCATTGTTTGCTGGCGCCTCGGGGTATGTGAACATCGATGTCCGTCTTTCGTGTACGGGTCGGTCAGAGGCGGAAACGCAAAGGTTGGTGCTGTCGCCGCCTCAGAAGCCCTCGGTATTCTGTCTCCCAAACGGCGCTCGTGATGTCCGTAGCTTTCCAGGCCTAATACCCGGCGCGACGAACCGATGGGAGGAGGGTCGATGAGGCTCGAGGAGCTCACCACCGACACCATCACGGGTACGTGGTGCCCGACCGAGGTGCGGCTGTCACCGGACGCAACCCGGGTCGCCTGGGTCGCGGCGCCGTACGGTGCCGCGGGCGAGCATGACGAGAGCGCGATCTGGGTCGCTCGGCTCGAGGCCATCGAGCAGGCGCGCCGCTGGACCTACGGTGGAAAGGACAGCGCGCCGCGGTGGTCACCCGACGGGACGAAGCTAGCCTTTCTGTCCGATCGCGCCAAACGCGGCACGGCCGGCTTGTGCGTGATCCCGACCGACGGCGGCGAGGCCGATGCGTTGGTCGTGCGCCAGCGTGCGGTCTCGGCGCTCGCTTGGTCCCCGGAGGGGGACAAACTAGCCTTTCTGGCCCCCGGCGAGCCGGACGAGGAGGATCGCCAAAGAGAACGCGAGCGAGACGACGCCGAGGTCATCGGCGAGCGGTGGCTTGTTCACCGCCTGTGGGTTGTCGAGCTGTCCTCGCGACAAGTGCGCAAGCTGGGTGACATCGAGGGACATCTGGTCGCGCTCGACTGGTCACCGAAGGGCACGATGCTCGCGGTGATCGTCAGGCCGACTCCGGTGCCTGACGCCGACGACGAGAGTCGCATCTGCCTAGTCGCGGCAGACACGGCAGGTGGTGGTGGCGGGGCGGCAACTCAGGTGTGTGCCGCGCCCGGAGCAGCGGATGTGTGCTTCGCCGCCGGCGGGGACCGGGTTGCGTTCGTCGCCCGTCACGAAGCCGACCAGGTCTCGGCGATCACCGTCTGGTCTGCGCCCGCGGTTGCCGGCTGCGAGGCGGAGGTGGTCGGACCAAGGGCCGACGAGCCCGCATGCGCTGTCGGTGTGCACGCAGTCGCCGGCGAGAACCGTGTCGTTATCAAGGTGCTCGAGGGTCTCGACACTCGGTTGGAATGGTGCGATACTGCCACCGGCGAGCGGGAAATCCTGTGGCGGGCCAGCGGGGACGTGGCGGCCTACGATGTCGGCGGCCCGCGCTTGGCCGCGGGCCACCACGCCGAGCGGGGGCCACTCGAGGTCTGGGCGGGAAGGCCGGACGAGTTAGGCCGCGTCTCGGACCACCACGCTGCACTCGCCAGTGTCGATCTCGCTTCGGCGGAGGACTTCTGCTTCGCCGCCCCCGACGGCTGGCAGCTCGACGGCATCCTCATCCGCCCGCCCGCCGCCGGCGAGGGACCGTGGCCCACTGTGGTCCTCCCCCACGGCGGCCCATACGGCCGGTCCGGCCGGGAACTGCATATCCGTCCAGGCGACTGGGGGCAATGGCTGGCCGCCGGTGGCTACGCCGTGCTGATGCCCAACTACCGCGGTGGCATGGGGCACGGCCAGGCTTTCGCCGCCTCGGTGCGTGGCGACATGGGCGGAGCCGAGTGGCGCGACGTTCTCGCCGCCGTGGACGCCGCCGTCGAGCGCGGTATCGCCGACCCTGCACGACTGGGGATCGGCGGCTGGAGCCAGGGCGGCTTCCTCACAGCATGGGCGGTGACACAGACCGACAGGTTCCGCGGCCGGGGTCGTCGGTGCCGGTGTCACCGACTGGAGCATGTTGTGCCTCACGAGCGACGTGCCGTCGTTCGAGACTGCACTGGTCGGCGGCTCGCCGTGGCGAACGACAACGCGCCGGCACGCCGACGCACGCTCGCCGCTCGTGCACGCCGAGCGCATCAGCACGCCGCTGCTCATCCTGCAGGGCCAGCAGGACGCCCGGGTGCCGCCCACTCAGGGCATCGCGCTTTACCGGGCCCTGCGCGGGCGCGACGCTCCCGTCGAACTGGTGACTTACCCGCGCGAGCCGCATGAGGTGCGGGAACGACGCCACCAGGCTGACATCCTCCGGCGTGTACGAGCTTGGTATGACCGTTGGCTCGGTCCGACGACTTTACGGTAAGGCGGGCGGCACCAAAGAGGGCACATCCGGCGCAGACCTGCCCGCTCTCATCCGCTCAGATCAATCATTCGGATGCTGCGCAGGTCAGCGCTGAATGGACTTCACTTCGAGGAACTCCTCGAAACCAAAAGCACCTCGTTCGCGACCGATACCTGACTTCTTGTAGCCGCCGAAGGGCGCCGGAAGGGTTGAACGCGCCGCCGTTGACGTCAACCTGACCGGTTCGCAGTCTCTGAGCGATCTCGATGGCGTGCTCCTGGGTGCCGGCCCAAACGCTGCCGGAGAGGCCGTACTCGGTGTCGTTGGCGATCTCGATCGCCTCCTCTTCGGAATCGAAGGGGATGATCGAGAGCACGGGTCCAAAGATCTCCTCCCGAGCGATGGTCATGTCGTTGGACACGTTCGAGAAGACAGTCGGCTGGATGAAGAAACCCATGTCGAGACCATCGGGGGCCTCGGGCCACCGGTGAGGAGGGTCGCCCCTTCCTGGACACCCTTCTTGATGTAGTCCCTGACCTTGTCGCGCTGGACCGCCGAGACGAGCGGTCCGAGCCCCGTCTCGGCGGCGAACGGATCGCCGGGGGCAAATCCTTCTGCGGCGGCTGCGGCAAGCTGCTCGACCTCCGCCAACTTCGAACGTGGCACCAACATGCGTGTCGGCGCAGAGCAGATTTGGCCCGAGTTCAAGTAGCACCCGAACACGCCGGCCGGTACAGCGGTCGCCAGGTCGGCGTCCTCCAAGATGATGTTCGCGGATTTCCCGCCCATCTCGAGTGACACGCGCTTGATCGTCTGCGCGCACAGCTCCATGACCCTCTTGCCTGCCCGCGTCGAACCGGTGAACGAGACCTTGTCGACCAGCGGGTGGGTGGCGATCGCTTCGCCGACCACGGGCCCGAGACCGGAGACCAGGTTGAAGACGCCCCTCGGCAGCCCCGCCTCGTGGATGATCTCGGCAAGGATGAAGGCGTTGATCGGGGCGACTTCGCTCGGTTTCAAGACGACCGTGCATCCCGTGGCCAAGGCCGGTGCGACCTTGAGCGCGACCTGGTACAAGGGGAAGTTCCATGGAGTGATGGCGCCGACGACACCGGTTGGCTCCTTGATGACCAGCGAGTTGCCGATCTCGTCCTGCCATACATACGCCGCCGCCCTTGCCGCATTGTCCCCGAACTCCCCGGTGGGCAGTCCAACCTGGAACACTTCGGTGAGCTTGCGCGGCATCCCGACTTCGTGGCTGATCACGTCGGCGATCTCGCCGGCTCGGGCCTGGAGCCCCTCGGCGATCCTCTGGAGGAACGCGCCACGGTCCTTAGCCGGCGTCGCCGCCCAGCCCGGGAAAGCGCGATGGGCGGCCTGGACCGCTCGGTCGATGTCAGCTGGCGTCCCCGCCGGGATGGTTGCGAACACCTCCTCGGTGGTCGAGTCGATGACCTCGAGCTGTCTCGGGCCCGGACGGCGAAACCCACGCTCCATCGATGTAAAGGGAATCACGAACGTGCATGGCTACCCCTCTTTCTCGGCAGCCAGCTGATGGTTGCCCGTTGCAACGACCGTAGCACCGCTCTCCCCTGCACTTATCGGGCAGCCCCGGTGGGCGGCATCACGTCGTCGGGACCGTGGCCATCCAAGTCGAGCACTTTCCAGCGATTGTGGGATGGGGTGGCGCGCTACTACCAGCGCCATAAGGGGAGTGCCTAATGCGACCGAGTTGCCAGCCCCTGACGCCTTAGCGTCAACCGCTTCGCGGAAACCGTTCTATCGCTTGTCTTGGATCTGACCTCTGCAAGCTTCTGGGTGAACCCACAGCAGTGGGCCCCCCCGAGGCCCGCTCGTGTCGGATCGTGCCGACCTCGACGCTGCCTGCGAGCCTTACGCCGGCGAACGGGGCCCGTTCCGATCCCTGGCTCAGTTGCATGGCGCCGAGAGGTCCCCGGCATAATGGAGGAGCGCGGCCCGGCACGCATTTGTGACCCGCTGCATCACGCTCCCCGAGATGACGGCGCACCCGCACCCCAAGGCCTGGTGCTGGAGGTCACTTATGCGGTTGTTTAGGTCGAACACCCTTCCTCCAGGGCGAAAAACTCCTGCTAAGTCAATGCCGAACGGCTCTGCTTCCGAATTGCCTGTTTCTCCCCACGTCGTGGTGTTCACCACGACGTCCCATGGGAGGCCCGCCGCCGTGCTCCCAGCGAGGTCCTCGAGCAACTGGCCATTGAAGTTGTCGGCTAGCTGTTGAGCCGGTCCTCTGGACCGAGCGGCGATGACGAGATCGCACCCGGGCCACTTCCGTCCTACTGACAGTGCCACCGACCGGGCGGAAGCCCCGGAGCCAAGAAGGAGCAGCCGGCGCGGGCTGGTACCGGCGGTCAGTACTTCGAGGGCGGTCATCGCCGCCCAGGTGTTCGTATTGAAACCGACGATGCCGAGTGGGCTCCGCAACACGCTGTCGACTACGCCTGTGGCGAGAGCGCTGGGCGCCGAGCGCGTCACATCGCTTTCCGATCTGCTGTTTCCAGGGGCTGAGCACCACCCCGAGCTGCCAGACCGTGTGTTCGAACAGTTCTTCTGGCGAGGACAAAGCGGTCGCTGATGCGAGGTAGAAACCCCGCTCGGCGATTGCGCTAGCGAGCAGTTCGCCCCTTACAGCCTTCGGGGCCATCGTCCCGATCGCCGCAATGTCCACGTGCTGGCCTTCGCCATCGGCTACCGGACGGTCGGCAGCTAGCTTTCCCAACAGGGGGAACGCGTTTTGCAGGTCCAGGTTTTGCACGTCCGGGTTTTCGACCTCGGAGCTCAGGAACCGCGCCGCCCCGTCGCGGATTATCCCGTACCCCGGCGCGCTCAATGCGGCGGTCCTTTTAGCTGGGCGCGGCGGTGAGCGACAGAGGTGACGAAGGCACCGGTCGGGTCGCCGGTCGGCTCACCGTCCTTGGCGATCAGCGTGCCGCGCAGGTAGGTGGCGCGGACGGCTCCTTTTATGCGCCAGCCTTCGAATGGGCTGACAGAGTTGCGCGAGTGCAAACGCTCCGAGCGCACCATTTCTTCGGCATTGAGGTCCACGAGGTTGAAGTCGGCGTCGGCGCCGACTCCGAGGTGGCCCTTGCGGTCGTCGATCTTCCATATGGAGGCCGGCTTTTTCGATGCCAACTGGACGACCTGTTCGAGCGTCAGGCGTCCGTTTGCCACTTCTGTCAACATCAAGGGGAGGAACGTCTCCAGGCCGATGAACCCGCTGGGCGCCCTCCAGACGTTGCCGGCCCTTTGCTCTTCGACCGTGTGAGGGGCGTGGTCCGTCGCCAGCACGTCGACCTGGCCCCGCGCTACGCCCTGCCAGAGCGCAGCCACGTCGGAGGCAGGACGGATGGGCGGGTTGAGCTTGATGAGGTTCCCGTATCTTGCGTAAGCGGTGTCATCTAACACAAGGTGCGCAATCAGGACTTCACAGGTCACGTCTTGGCCGTCAGAGCGGGCCGCCTTCAATAAATCGAGGCCGGCCGAAGTAGAAAGGTGGTGGATATGAAGCTGCACGTCAGCGGCGCGGGCCAGCGTCAGGATGCGGCCGACCGCCTCCTCCTCCACAAACGACGGCCTGGACTCGAGGTGGGCCATCGGGTCGGTACGCCCCGATTCACGCAGCTCAGTAGCCAGTAAACGCAATAGCTTGTCGTTCTCCGCATGGACGCCGACCACGAGCCCGGCCTCTTTTGCCCGGCGCAACCCGGTATAGATAGCAGCGTCGTCTGGGCACGGGTTGTCCCCGGTGGTCTGGCCCATGAACAGCTTGAGACCGAGGGCTCCGAGGGCAGCCATCTTGGCGATTTCCTGGTCGTTGTCCTGACCGAGCATGCCGTACAGGCCGAAGTCGACATGAGCACTGGCCTGTACGCGACGGAGCTTGGCTATGAAGATGTCGCTCGTCGCCACCGGCGGGATGGTGTTGGGCATGTCTATGACGGTCGTAACGCCGGCTGCGGCGGCGGCGCGGGTGCCAGAGCCGAAGTCTTCTTTTTCCGTCATCCCTGGGTCGCGCAAATGGACGTGGGCGTCGACCAGACCGGGTATTACGGCCAGTCCGCGCGCGTCGACTTCCTCCTCGCCATGCCCGAGATCCTCGCCAATGGCGACGATGCGCCCGTTCGCTATCCCGAGCTCGATGAATGCCGAAGACTCGTGGGACGCTACCAGGCCGCCCCGAACAACCAGGTCATAACGCATCAAGCGCCAGTCATGAGCGGCGATCCGGAAGGGATCTGCATTGACTTGACCTCCGAGTATTCCAGCAGGCCGTAAACACCGCTCTCCCGGCCGATCCCCGATTTTTTGAAGCCGCCGAAAGGCGCCGTCCCGTTGAAGGCTCCTGAGTTGATTTGCACCTGCCCGGTCCGCAACCGGCGGGCCACGCGTACGGCCTCTGCGTCTGTTTCGGCCCACACTGCGCCGGATAACCCGTACTGAGTGCCGTTGGCGATCCGCACCGCGTCGTCCTCGTCTTCGTAGCCGAGGATCGAGAGTACAGGCCCGAAGATCTCCTGCTGTGCGATCGTCATATTGGGTAAAACGTCTCCGAACACGGTCGGAGCGACGAAATACCCCCTGTCGAACCCAGCTGGGCGGTTGGGGCCGCCACAGACGAGCGTCGCACCCTCGTCAATGGCCGAGCATATGAACCCATGCACTTTCTCGTATTGCGACGCGTTCACCACCGGCCCCAGCGTCGAAGCGGTGTCTTTCGGGTCGCCCAGGACGTACTCGCCCGCCGCGCCTGCGGCGATCTCAGCTGCTTCGTCAAGGCGGCCTTTCGGGACCAGGAGGCGGGTTTGTGCGCCGCAAACCTGGCCGTTGTTCATGTAACAATTCCATAGCGTCCCGCGCACGGCTCGTTCGAAGGGAGCGCCGGATAGCACGATCGCGGCGGATTTCCCTCCCAGTTCGAGTACCGGCCGGGTGACGTTGTCCGCGATGGCAGCCAGGATTTTCTGGCCCGTGCGCACCGACCCGGTAAACGTCAAGACGTCTATGCCGGGATGTGCGGCCAGGGGGGCGCCGGCTTTTGCACCGGTCCCCATAACGACGTTGAACACGCCCGGAGGGAGAGCCAAAGTGGAGATGAGATCAGTGAGCCGGTAAACGCTGAACGGGGCCACCTCTGAAGGCTTGGCTACCACGGTGCAGCCCGCGATGAGAGCCGGCACCACTTTTGTGAAAAAACCGAGCGGGTAGTTCCAGGGGCTGATACTTCCCACGACGCCAGCCGGTTCCCGTACTACCAACGACTGGCCGACCCATTCGTTCGGCGGCATCTGGTCAGCGAGCTTCAGGAGGTTGCCCACGTTGGCGGCGAGACGGCCGACATGCACATCTCGCGCCCACGTGACGGTTACGCCGGTCTCAGCGACGATTAGCTCGATCAGTTCTTCGCTGGCCTTGTCGATCAGGTCACCCAGCCCGGCGAATTTTGCGGCTCGGTCCTGAGCTGTCATGGATGCCCACGAGTCGAACGCGTCCCCGGCCGCGCCAACGGCAGCTTCGACGTCCTCTGCGCAACCTGCTGGTACTTCACCGATCATTTCCTCTGTGGCCGGGTTGATCACGCGGCCACGGTCTGTCGAGGCACTCGGCGCCCACGCCCCGCCGACATAGATGTCGTCTCGCAGCTTTATTCCGGCGTCCGCCGGTGTAGTCCTAAGGTTCATTGGCAGTTGCCTCTTCTCTGGTGTCCAGACTGTTCAATTTCCAGGCTCAGCTCGAGGCGCCCACGCCCAACTGGTCGACCATATAGCCGCGCCGACCAGCCAGCGCCCCGGCGATCTCCACGAGCGCGAACGCAGCCAGGCTCAATGCGACCGCGGTTACGCAGGCCGCCATCAGCAATTGGACCTCCTGGTCGGCGTTGGCTGTGATCATGAGCTGACCGACGCCGTTGAAACCGTCCAACCACTCGGCGAGAAGGGCGCCGAGAATGGCGAGCGGGGCGGCCACTCTTAAGCCTAAGAGCAAGTTACCCGCTGCCCCGGGCAGCAATGTCACCCTGAGCCGGCGGCGGAATGGTGTCGCGTAAAGGTCGCCCAGTTCGGTGATCTCCGGCGGCACCGCCTCAAAACCCTGGATAACTGAGACGAGCAAAGAAAAAACGGTGATGATCATTACGCACAGCACTGACGTGGCCAGCCCGCGGCCTGTCACGAGCGTCACAATCGGTACCACACCGACGATCGGCAGCGTCCTAAGGAGCACGGCGTAGGTCAGGATGGCGTGCTTCGCAAATGGCCAGCGGACGATCGTGAGAGCAAGAAAAGTAGCCAGGACCACGGCTCCAGCCAGTCCCAACACGGCGCCCTCGCTCGTAAGCAGCGAGCCGTGGGCCAGTTGTGAGAGGTTCGCCGTGACGGCTCCGGCTGTCTGCAAAGGTGTCGGCAGCACATAGGAAGGTACGTGTGACACCCATATGTAACCCTGCCAAGCCGTCACCATGACCAGTAAGACGATGAGGATACTGAGGCTCCCTCGCGACCGGTTCACTGCATTCGCCACCGAAGTGGCGCCATCAGCACGGTGGCCACAGCGAGCAGGCCAAGCGAACCGATGGCGGCCAGTGTGATGGTGGCCCAGAGCAAGGGTGGCTCGTAGCTGAACAAGGCATTGGTCATCACTTCACCGAGCCCGAAGGACGTTGATGCCCCCGACCATTCCGCGACGATCGAGCCCACGAAACAGTAAGGGATCATGGCCCGGATCCCCACGTCGAGGACCGGAAGTGTCTGCCAGAAGCCGACAAAACGCCACCACCGCCAGCGTGACGTCGCGTACACCGCCCCCAGCTCGTCGCGGCCCCGTTCGCTCACTCTCGCCATTCCGCTCAACATTGCTGCCACGGGGACGAGACCTGCGAGCACGCATACGGTCGCGACCAGTGATCGCCCGCGCGGCATCACTAGCGACAAAATGGGCGTCATCACGATCAGGGGGACCGTCCCGATGACGATGGAGATAGCGGCCAGGCCTGGCGATATATGAGGCACCAGAGCCACGAAGAGGGCTCCGAGCGCAGTTATACAGAGCAGGGCTCCGACGCCGATGAGCGTCGCGTACAGGGTCGGGCGAGCGTTCAACCACAGCACCGACCAATGGGTGTGGATCTCCTGCATCGTAGCCACCGGGCTGACAACTGCCGTGCCGAAGACATGGGTGCTGGCCACAAACTCCCAGACCACCGGCACCGCGCAGATGGCCAGCAAGGGCACCACGAAGCGCGGCGCGAACAGATTCCGGCGAGCAAGCTTCAAATTGTGGCCCCTGGCCCGGGGCGCACCGCTCACGGGTCGCTCGTCGGGCTGCAAAGAGAAAGGAGTTCTCGAAGCGATGCTCAAGCAGCCAGCCCCGCCCTGATGATGCGACAGCGCTCAAGGAACTCGACCGTGTCCCGGCTCGAACCACGGGCCTGACGCGCCTCGGTCACGTCGTGGACGAGCTTGACCTTGCAGGGCCGGCCCGACAGCACCACTATCCTGTCGCCAAGCAGTACTGCCTCCTCCACAGAGTGCGTGACAAGCAGGCAAGTTGTCCGCGTTGCGGACAGGATCCTCAGCAGCTCGAGGTTGAGCTCAGAACGCGTTATCTCGTCGAGCGCCCCGAAGGGTTCGTCGAGCAGCAGAAGGTCGGGCCTCGTGGCCAGCGCGCGGGCGAGAGAGACTCTTTGGCGCATCCCCCCTGACAGTTCGCGTGGACGCCTGTCGGCCCAGTCCGAAAGTCCCACGATCTCGAGAAGTTCGTCGATCCAGGCGGCGTCGACGGGTAATTTCGCCAGGTCGAACGGAAGTTCCACATTGCGTCGCACTGAGCGCCACGACAAGAGGGCCGGGTCCTGGAACGCGAAGCCGACGCGGCGTTGTTTGCGTAACTCATCAGGCGTAAGCGTGCCGAACGTGATGCGGCCCAGCGTGGGTTGGACCAATCCGGCCCCTAGCCGCAGGAGAGTGGACTTGCCGCAGCCGGACGGCCCTACGAGGACGGCAAGCGCACCGTGGGGGACTACGAAGCCGACCTGGTCGACGGCGGCCACGACCGGCCTGCGACCGCCGCCGTAGCTAAACGAAACCTCCTCTATACAGAGGTCGCCGTATGCCCCGGGCAGTTGCTCGGCTGCACTGGACGGCAGGGCTGGCGTGGGGTCGAAGTTGAGCTCTCGAGGCGCCTGGCCGCCAACTTGGGCGACCATCACAACGCGACCTCGGGGCACGACGCGACCTCGGGGCCGTTAGAAGTCGGCATCACTGCGCCTGGCGTGTACACCTTTCGCCCGCCGACCCAGACTTCGCGCACCCTCTCGGGACGTCCGACGGCCAAGACGATATCGGCGACCGTCCAGTCCTCATGGGATACCAGGTGGTCATAGCCGCTGACGTCCAGGAGGACGAAATCAGCCAGGTTGCCGACTTCAGCGGTCGCCGGCGCGCAATTGCCGAGGGCTCGATGACCACCCTGCCAGACACGTTCAAAAAAGGGCTCCGCAGTGACTGTTTGGCCCGCCTGGGCCTGGGCCAGACCGCGGACCAAGCGCAGTTCGTTCCAGTAATCAGCATCGTCACCGAGCGCCAGCCCGTCTAGCCCAACGCCAAGGTGGACGGCGGACTGCCGGGCATTGGCGACGGGAGGGATGCCTGATGCGAGGCGCAGGTTGGAGCTGGCGTTGACCGCCATGACAGAGCCTTCGGCGGCCAGGGCGGCCATTTCGTCTGGCCGCAAGTGGGTCCCGTGCGCGAAGCATACGTGAGGGCCCACTAAATCATTCTGGAGCAGGAAATTCAGAACTCCCTCGGGGTACGTGCTATCGGCCCACGCCCGCTGTGCAGGCGACTCGAGAAGGTGCATGTGTACTCTTCGGCCGGTGCGACGGGCGTGTGCGCCCACGGCGGCCAGAGTGGCCTCGCTGACCCACTGGGGGCCCACGGGGCCGAGTTGCACCTCGACGAGCGGGTTCTGGACCGCCGCGTTGACCGTTTCGAAGGCCTCGAGATGGCGGTCTAATTCGCCGCGGCTCCAGCCCGGGAAATCGCGGTGCCTGCCCAGGGGGTCCCCGATTGCGTCGGCAAACGGGTAGACGACGGCGGCTCGGGCTCCGGCTTCGGTCGCAGCCTTGACAGCGGCCAGGACCTCAGCCGCCGTATCACGCCCGAGAGGGTTGACGCAGATCACCGTGGCCCCCACACCCGACGTGAGCATGGCTCGGCAGCCGTCTCCTACCAGCACCTCCTGGGTCGTCGTGCCCATTCGGCCGGCTAGAGAGGCGATCCATGTTTCCAGCGGTGCATCCGGGATGCCGGCACGCACGTTGCCAAATCCCCGACCGTGGTCGTGGGCGTTCACGAGCAGGGGGACAAGCACCAGGCGCGCCTCGCCAACAGCAGGGCCCGGCCGGCCCGGCCCTGCTGGCTGGAGAGACGTGATGACGCCATCGAGTACGGATAGTTCCAAATGGCCGTTGGTGCCAGCGCGCTCAGGCCCGTGGCCTAGTGCACCAATAACACGCCAGCGGCCGCTTTTCGCCCCAATTCCCGTTGCCATCTCGGTTGTGATCGCGGCGCTTGCCCGTGCAATCGAAGAGGTCACCGCCGTCTCTCAACTAGGCCTTATCACCAGCTTCGATAAGGAACTGTTGTGTAAAGACCTTGTTGATATCGACTTTGCCCGTGATGATGCCGGCCGTCTTGTACAGCTCGTAGACTTCCTGGAAGGCCGGGGCTTCGACCCATAGGAGCCCGTGCTTTGCAGCTGCGCCCCCATTGACAAGGGGGACAGAGACCTGGGCAGATGCCTGTTCGTTTGCCAGGACCGCTTGCGTCTGGGTGTGGTAAAGGTCCCAGGTCAGTTTGGCTGCCGCCTTCGGGTTCTTGCAAAACTGTTGCCATCCTTTGAGATCGGCCTTCATCCAGCGGGCGACCAGGTCAGCCTTGTTCTTCAAGGTGCTTGTGAGGGCGAAGTAAGCGTTCCCATAGTCAGGGTCGCCGAGCTCGTCGAAGTACACGATCTTCACGTTGTAACCGGACTTCTGCAGGTCGAGGCCCTGCTCGGTGCCGTACCCGATGTACCCCTGCACAGAGCCCGACGTCAAAACGGAGGGGTCGGTCCCGACGGTGACGACGTGCACAGAGCTCGGCTCGACACCGGCGCGCGTGAGCATGGCTGAAAGTAGCTGTTGCTCACCGTTGGGCAGGCCAACAGTTTTACCCTTAAGGGACTGGAGGCTCATCAGTGGTTCTTTGCCGAGAGACATAAGAGCATTAGGGGTACTTTGGTAAATGGTCCCAAAGCACTGTAGCGGGATGTTTTTGCTGACAGCCGTCAGGACATCGGAGCCGTTGGCGTCCGCCATCATAACCTGGCCGCTCTCTACAAGGGTCAGCCCGTCGATGCCACTCCCGCCCGACAGGAACTGGGCGTCGATCCCCTCCTCCGCGAAATACCCGTTCTGCAGCGCCACGAAATGGCCGCCGAATTGTGCGAGTTTCAACCAACCCAGCTGGAACTTGACCGTGTCTAGGCCGGTCGCCGCGGGCTTTACGGCCGCACCTGCAGGGCTGGCTGTCAGCAGGCCCCCGGACGAGAGTGCGATCGTCGTGCCGGCGGCGAGCAGGCCACCTCTGTAGAGGAACTGTCGTCGGGACAAACGATAGTCACTTTCCATGTGCTTCAGCCTTTCGTGATGTTCACGAGCCTCCGGGCTCGCGGCGGGTTATTTGGGGCACGCAGTACTTCGGACGATGCTCAACTTGGAGCGGCGCGGGCACCGCGTTTGCGTTCGAGCACCCACTCGCCGACAGGGATGGGAGCCGACGTCGGGGTCTACGAACGACTTCACAACTCGCTCGTCGCTCGGCCGGTAGAAGAAGGGAACAGAAATACGGACCGACTTGGCTAAAGCGGGGCCCGGGGACACCGTCACCTGGTGCGGGGCCGCCCGCCAACGTCCGCCGCTCAAGTAGGTCAGTAACTCACCAACGTTCACAACGTAAGTGCCGGGCTCTGGGGCTACCTCGACCCACGTCCCGTCGGTCGTCTGGACTGACAAGCCGCCCGAACGGCTTTGGTCTTGATGGAGGACCGTAAACACTGTGAGGTCGCTGTGTGCAGCGTTGTAAACGGGATTGTCAGCGCCGTCGCCGTCAATTCCACCGACAGGCGGGTAATAATTAGCGGCGAGGTCCGCCCAGTTCTCCTGCATGACGTCGAACCACGCATTGCTCTCGATGCCAAGCAGGGTTGCCAGTACGAAACCCAGTGACGCGGCTACCTCCTGCATGCCGCCGTAATACCTGTGCCAGATGTTGATGAAACCTGGCGGCGATGATGGCCAGAGCCTGCAACTCTCGAGCGCTTGGCTGACAATGTCCCAGTCGAGAGGGGGGACCAAGCCGTCCTTGCCATGTGCCAGCAGGGTCGGCGCGACTCGGGGGCCGATGTGGTACATCTCCTTGCGATCGGCCGAGCCGTACTGGCTGAGGAACTGAGCACCGCACCAGCCGACATACTGGTCGTCCGGGAACCGATAGCCGGCCTTGACGTCCATGGGCAGCTCGAAGAAGGTGCACGTTACCTGGTGCATCTCCTCGACAAGTGAAGGCGGTAAGGGTAGTTCAGCCAAGCGGAAAGCACCTGGATCTCTGAGGGCATCGTCAAGCCGGCCGAGCTCTTGATCTCCGTCGGCCGAAGGCCTCTGGGTGGCTGCGACCAGCGCTGGTAAGGAAAACGAGGCGATCGGCACAACTACTCCGCGGGCCCACCTGCGTACCGGCTCATGCGGCGACGGTAACCTTGGAGTGTTTCGGGACAATTAACGGTGTGTAACCGTTGCGAAACTCCCCAGCGCCGGGGCGTCTGTCGGCCCCCGCGGGCAACGCGCGCCCGCTATCCTCGCACCATCAGCGAGGAGGTCAGTGACGCCCGTGGTTTCGTAGAGAAGGCTACGATGTCCCGATTCGAGCGAAGCCCACTGCCCGCTCGTTGGCCTAGGCCGGGACGGCGCTAATGAGTTACTTGCCGAACACGGCACCGTTCCAGAGCCGGCCGATGGCGATGGGGAGAAGCGGAGCTGTCTCGGCCCCTCACCTCCTCGCCGCGGAGGCCGCCATCGAGGTCCTCAAAGCCGGGGGCAACGCCGTGGACGGCGCCGTTGCCGCCGCGGCTGTGTCGACAGTGGTACAGCCATTCTCGAGCAGCGTCGGCGGTGTCGGCTGGGCCAATGTGTACGAGAGGGCGACGGAGAGGACCGAGGTGCTCCAGTTTCACGGCACCGTTCCTGCCAGTCTCGACCCCGCCACCTTCAAGGCCGGCCCGTCGGGCCTGGTCGATTGGGAGGCTCTGGAGGCGCAGGGAGCGGCTCTCCTGGGGAGCCTGGTCCCTGGCGTGGTGGCCGGGTGGGCCGAGTTGCTCGCCCGCAAAGGCCGCTGGCCCCTGGCGCGAGCCCTGGAGAAGGCCACATCGCTGGCCTTTGAGGGGTTCCCGGTATCGGAGTGGCTCCACCAAGTGCTCGAGCAGAACATGGCAAAACTCCGTCGGTGGCCGGCCAGCGCCCGGATCTTCCTCCCCGGTGACCGGTTGCTCCGGCCGGGCGAACGCTTGGTCCAAGTGGAGCTGGGGTCCACCCTCGAGCGCATCGCCGACAACGGGCCTGAAGAGGTCATCACCGGTTCGACAGGAGAAGCTCTTGCCGACTTCTACCGCGACCAGGGTGGCGCACTAAAACCAGCCGACCTCGCCGCGTACAGCCCGACCTGGCACCAGCCATTGGTAACGGCGTACCGGGGGCATATTGTCCGCGCCGCGCCCGCTCCCCTGGGTGACGTGTCGTTTATTTCAGGCCTGAAGTTGCTCGAAGCTCTGCCTGCCTATCGGGGAGCCCACGACCCCGATTACATGTGGGCGAGCGTAGAGTCGGCCAAAATTGTAAATGCCGAACGTAGGCGGTTCCTGGGACCTTGTTCAGGCACGGCTGTTATTGACCGCCTGCTCGGAGCCGAGCATGTGCGAGCGCTCAGCGAACAAATCTGTTCGGGCGCATCAGGCATTCATATTTGTCCACGTGCGGATGAGCATACGATCACGTTGGCCGTCATAGATGAAGACGGCAACGCCGCCAACATCATGCAGACGGTCGGGACGTTTTTCGGCGCTGGCGCCGTAGTCGAGGGCACCGGAGTCCTTGCCAACAGCTGCCTGTACTTCGCTTACGCGGGGAACTGCGAGGCGAACCGGGTAGTCCCCGGGCAGGGTATAGAGCAGAACCCCTGTCTGGCGACTGTGTTCGACCATGACGGGAACCTCGAGCTCGTGGTTGGCAGCCCAGGTGGGAGGACGCGAGTCGAAACTGTCCGCCAGATGCTTGTCAACGTCGTTGATTTCGGGATGAACATCCAGCAAGCGGTGGATTGTCCTCGCTTCCTGGGCGGAGCGGACGGGGAGTCCGTCGATTTTGAACAGCGCTACGGCCCGTTGCCTGCCGAGCTTCGCGCTGGCTCTCGAGGCCCGGGGGTACTCAGTACGGCTGACCGACGAGGCGTTCGGATCGGGCCAGGCGGTCGCAGTAGACCCGGTCTCGCAGACGAGGATGGCTGCAGCCGACTGGCGCCGAGAATCCGTTGCGCTGGCGTACTGACGGGCTGCGACCGAAGTGTTCCTAGACCAGCTCCGCGACAACCGCGGTGACCTGGTCAACTTGTCCTCGGTGGCGGGAAGCACCCCCCGGCCCGGCAACGCGGTCTATGCGGCGACCATGTAGGGCACCAACGGCTGGTCAGAGTCCCTGCGCCAGGAACTGCACCCGAGGCGCGGTATCGTCATCGAGCCCGGAGCGCGGAGCCCGGAGCGGTGGCCGGTTTGCGTCAGATCACCCTCTCGGGGTGATGTCTTTGCGTAACGTGAATACCACTATTGGCGCTGCTGAGCTCTAGCTCAGTTGTCAATCCTGCTGGTCTAACCGAGGTGGTAGGCCCAATGGGAACAAAGCGGACGCAGTAGGTTTTGGTTGTCGGAGCCGCGATGGATGCTTTGCTATCGAGGCCGCTCTTGGGATTACTCGCCCACATAAGGTGAGCGAGCCGTTTGCTTCGCTCTGCTGGGTACTGGCGATTAGCGGGGTGCAGGCCTGCTCTCTCCAGGGAGGGCCAAATAACCATTTCGCATGCCTAGGTGGGATGAGGCTCGAAAGGAGGCAGGGCGGATGAGGAGAACCCTGGTCGGGCGGCGATGGCTGCCGCTGTCTGGCACGTTTATAGTCGCTGTGCTGGCCTGCGGGGTGTGCTGTGCGGGGGCGGCCAACCCGGCCGGCGCAGTGCCGGCGCCGAATGCCCCGGGTCGAGCGGAGGCCACCGCTGGGCTGGCCTCCCGGGCCGAGCCGGCTATTGAGCCCCAAGTCTGCTCGGGCTGCGAACCGCCGCTCATTTACGAGGGTGGGCCGGTCATGTCGACGAACGCCGCCCCAGGCCTCACCGTCACCCCCATCTTCTGGGAGCCGAGCGGTGGGAAGTACGTTTTCCCGTCCAAGTACGAGGACATCGTCTACGGCTATATCAAAAACGTGGCTGCTGCGAGCGGCAGCACCGACAACGTTTTCTCTATACCCACCGAGTACTACCAGGCCGCCGGAGGGGTAAAGACCTCGATAACCTACGACATCCACGCCGGGCCCGACCTTGTGGACGCTGACCCGTTCCCGGCCGAAACCTGCACGCCGGACCCCGGCTACAACTACTGCATCACCGACTCGCAGCTACGCACCGAGCTCAGCCATGTCACGGCCACGCAGAAGTGGGCGACCACCCTGGCCAACTTCTACCCGGTCTTTTTCCCACCCGGGGTTGAGACAAACGACAACCACGACGGCTCCAACTCCGCCAGCGGGTTCTGCGGGTACCACCGCGCCTTCGGGCAAGGGGTCGACCAGACGGTGTACGCCAACATGCCGTATGAGCAGACCGGCTGCGACGCCGGCCAGGCACCGAACGGGGACCTCCAGGCAGACGGCGTCGTCAGCACCCTCAGCCACGAGCTGATCGAGGCCATGACCGACCCGCTGGACCCGCAGTACGCCTGGAGCGACAAGGCCGGCAACGAGATCGGTGACATGTGCGCTCAGACCTACGGCCGGGCGCTCGGCTCGACCGACCCCTCTGACCCGAGCGCCAGCGAGTTCAACCAGGTGATCAACGGGGGCAAGTACTACATCCAGCAGATGTTCTCCAACCTCGCCTACGCGAAGTCCGGGAAAGGTTGCACCCTGAGCGAGGCGCTGGCGGAGAACCCGAACGCGGCCGGGACGGGCGCAGGGGCAACGACGGTGGTGTCGGCCTTCTCCGACGCCACACCCGCCACTCTTCCTGCCGGTGGCACCAGCACCTCGAGCATCGAGGTGTCCGCCCTTGACGTGTCCGGCTACGGGGTACCGGGCGACCACTTCCACTTCAACGTCGGCCTTCAATTTGCCGAGGGCCAAGCTGCTGCTTCGGGGTCGGAGCCAGGTGGTCTGTGCGGGAAGCTCAACAGCACAGGAGCAACAACCGACGCGAGCGGTAACGCGACTGTCACTTATACGGCGTCGACCTACAACGTGGCGTGCTGGGTGCTGGCGACCGAGGCCGAGGGTGGCCGCTCTGCGGTGTCTGTCATCTACCAGGGCACGGCCCAAAAGGACAGCCCCTCGCTCGTAGCTTCGTTCCCGACCTCGCTGCACGCCGGCGGCTCGCCCACGACCTTCACTATGAAAGAGGCCAACCCCTCTTCGGAGCCTGTCGGGTCCGCTCGTGTCCAGTTCGTCATCTTCCCCGGCACAACCAAGTCCAAGGACCTGAACGCCGACCAGGTCCACCTGTCCTACTCGACGACGGGTGCGAACGGGCACTTCACCACGCTTGGCCTCTCGGGCTCGACCAGCGACGGCAACGTGATCCTCGGCAACATCGGCCCTCAGCAGGGGGCAACAGTGCCGCCCAAGTCGTCCGAGACGATCACGTTCCACGTCTCGCTGGCCTCGAGCGTCCCGGTGTCCAAGACCGCCCCGATGCTCGCCTTCGAGGCCTACCTCGACCAGGTCAACTCCGCCGACGGGTCGGGCACGACCCTCGCCGATACATACGCTACCGACATCAAAGTGCCCGCGGAGGCCTCGTCGAACACCCTTACTTATGTGCTGATTGGGATCGGGCTGCTCGTCCTCGTGATAGCGATCGTGGGCATAGCCGCTTGGACCAGGCGCAAGCGTCAGCCCCAAGGGCCAACACCAGGAGCGGTAACGCCATAACCGTACAGCCCAAAACCGTACACCCCATAACCGTTCACCCCATAACCGTACGGGGCGGTGCGACCTCGTCCGGTAGGGCGAAGCAGTTAGGCTTTCCAACTGGCGCAGCCCGGGGTGGTGCCTAACTCTGACACCCTTGCCGCCAACCGGTAGCGGCCCACCTGGCTCGTTATCTCCACGGGTTTTGAGGTGTCCCGCTGTGACTGCCGGGCTTCGGTCGTCCTCCTGCGGCATCGGCGCCGCGGATAGCTTCGCGCGCAGCAGCGCGCTTACTCCCGGGTGCGAATGGGTAAACCCGGAACTATCCCACCTTCGTGGGTGACGACAGAAGTTCGCGGGGAGGAGCACCATGAGTGTGGTACGAGCTAGGTCGGGTCAGGGATCGATGGCATTGGTGATGACCCCCAGGACATATGAGATCACCTTCGCCGGCGAGGCCGTCCCCGCCATCGTCGCTGCCTTCGAGGACTTCGACGTGATCGTGGGTGCCGGGACCACCACGCTACGCGCCGAGCTTCCTGACCAGGCCGCGCTTCACGGCACCCTTGACCGCCTGATGGCTCTTGGCCTTGAACTACTCCGATTGCAAGCTGTCGACGACCACCCGTGCGAATAGCACCGCCGTGTGCGGGGATGGCGCCTCCCTGATCTCTTTCGAGCGGCACGGGACGAGCTTGTCCGGGGGGCAGAAAGGAAGGGGCTAAAACGTCTTTCTGGGCGCAATAACTGCACTTCGTCGCGGTACAGAGCCGGTTTTGCCTTCTAGTGCACCCGGTTAGCTTTAGTGCACCCGGAAGGCCTGCCACCGGCCGCTACCGCCGGCCGCTACCGCCGGCCGCCACCGCCGACCGCCACCGCCGACCGCCACCGCCGACCGCCACCGCCGGCCGCCACCGCCACCCCTTCCGGGACGCCCGATGCAGCCGCGACTGCAGCGGGACCGCCAGCCCGCTAGCGGCTCCAACCCCTCCGGGGCTCCCGGATCACCGCGTGGTGGCTTACGACGAGAGGTGGGCGTCTCTCCCGGCGCTAGAGGTGGCTGAAGCCCCCGGCTTCTTGGGGGCTCATGGCCACCGATACCGGGTGCTTCTCGAAGTGGGTGACCGACGCCGCGAAGTCATCCAGGAGGAGGGAGGCCAGATCGCGATCGACGCCTTGGCGGACCAAAATGCGCTGAACAGCGATGTCTGAGGCCGATCCGGTCAAAGTGTAGGCCGGCACTTGCCAGCCCCGGTTGCGGAGCCGGTCGGCCAGGTCGTACAGCGTGTAACCAGGTTCCTCGCCCGGCTTGATCCTCCAGGTCACAGCCGGGATACCGGTGGCCGGATCGCTGGAGCACAGCAGCTCAAAGGGGCCGAGTTGAGGGATCCTCTCGGCCAAATAGGCGCCCGTGTCATAGCAAGCTTGGTGCACCCGCCCGTACCCCTCGCGCCCGAGGCGGATGAAGTCGTAGTACTGGGCGATGACCTGCCCGGCCGGGCGGGAGAAGTTGATATGGAAATCCGGCATATCGCCACCCAGGTAGTTGACGTGGAACACCAACCCCTCGGGCAGTTCAGCGGTGTCGCGCCAGATGACCCAGCCCACCCCCAAGGGGGCCAGGCCGAACTTGTGGCCCGAGGTGCTGATCGACTTGACCCGGGGCAGGCGAAAGTCGAAGAGGACCTCCGGCGCGCAAAACGGCGCCAGGAACCCGCCGCTGGCCCCATCCACGTGGATGTCCACATCCAAGCCGGTGCGCGCCTCGAGGTCATCGAGGGCGGCGGCCAGTTCGGCCACCGGCTCGTACGCACCCGTGTAAGTGACCCCGAAGGTGGGCACCACGAAAATCGTGTTCTCATCGATGCGCTCGAGCATTTGCTCGGGCTCCATCATGTACCGCCCGGGGGCCATCGGCACTTCCCGCATTTCCACGTCCCAGTACCGGGCGAACTTGTGCCACACCACCTGGACCGGCCCGCACACCATGTTCGGCCGGTCCGTCGAACGGCCCTCAGCCTGTCGTTTGGCCCGCCACCGCCACTTGGCCGCCATCCCCCCCAACATGCACGCTTCGGAGGAGCCAATGGCCGACGTCCCGACGGTGTGGGCTGCGTCGGGGGCGTTCCACAAGTCGGCCATCATGTGCACGCATCGACGTTCGATCTCGGCCGATTGGGGGTACTCGTCCTCGTCGATCAAGTTCTTGTCGATCGCCAAGTCCATCAAGGCGTGGACTTGAGGCTCCTCCCACGTCTGGCAAAACGTGGCCAGGTTCTGGCGGGCATTGCCGTCCAGCAAAAGCTCGTCGTGGATGACTTGAAAGGCAAGGTCCGGCAATGTCTCGGAGTCAGGAAAGCGGTACTTGGGCAGCTCGGTGGCCAACGCTGCCGATGCGAACACGCACTCATCTATCTTGTCCAACACCTGCTCCCGGTTATGCAACCCCACCGTGGCTCCCTTCCCAGTCGGCTCCTCTCGTCATACTGCCACACGTCTCAGCTCCCGGCTCTGGGCCCGCCACATCTGAGCCAGCCGAGCCATTAGTGGTTCCGCCCTCAGCCACGCGTGGCCTACAGGAGAGGTGCGGATGAACAGCCCGCCGGGATCTTGACCCGTATTCGGCTCTGGGCCCAGGTGCGTAAATGTGCTCCGGTCCGGCTTCTCAGTTAGATTGCTGACGGCACCGACGACCACTCTGGAAGGTCACTGCTTTGTCCCGACAGCGGGCACTCCCGGTACCGCGAGGTGCTCCGAGGACGCAACCTGTCCTGGGCGGACCTGGTCGTTGGGGTCGGGATCATTGCGGTCCTGTACGCGGTGGTGAGGCTGGGCCAGTCGATGGCTGTGAACTTCACCCCAGGCCGCTCGCCGGTCGTCATCTCGACCGATATCACGAATGTGCCCTTACTACGCGGCCCGGTCGCTGCTCCGGATGTTCATTGCTCTCGGCCTGTCGACGGTCTTCACCCTCGTCTACGGCACGGCGGCGGCCCGACTGCGTCGGGCCGAGAAGGTGCTCGTCCCTATCCTGGACGTCCTCCAGTCGATCCCGATCCTGGTCTTTTTGCCCATCGCCCTGACGTTCTTCATCAAGATCTTTCCCGAACAACCTGCTCGGCCTCGAAGCGGCCTCGATCTTCGTGATCTTCACCTCGCAGGCCTGGAACATGACCTTCAGCTTCTACCACTCGCTCATCTCCCAGCCCATCGAGCTCGACGAGGCGGCGCGGATGTACCGGCTCACCAAGTGGCAGACGGTTCTGGAAGCTCGACGTGCCCGAGCTCCATGATCGGCCTGGTCTGGAACATGATGATGTCGATGGGCGGCGGATGGTTCTTCTTGACCGCGTCGGAGGCCGTGACCGTGTTCATCAAGGGCAAAGGGATCTCGGAGAGCCTGCCCGGCATGGGCAGCTACATGGCCGCGGCCATAGCCCACGGGTCGTACACCGAGGTGGCCATCGCTATCGTCGTCATGGTGATCCTGGTGGTCGGGACCAACTTCTTCGTCTTCCGGCCGCTCGTCGCCTGGTCGGACAAGTTCCGCCTGGAGACCTCCGAAGCGACCGAAAAACCCAAGAGCGTGGTGCTTGACATCCTGCGTCGTTCGTTCGGTCCCCGAGCTGGCCGGCCATGTCAGCCGCCCAGTTGGACGGGCGCTGGACCGGGTCACCCGGCCGTTCGGGCTGGCCGAGTACCCGCTGCGGACCGATCCGCGTAAGCGCCAGCTGGGCGACGTCATCTTCTGGTCGGTGATCCTTCGGCGCCGCAGCCGTTGTGGCCGTCATCGGGCTCATCTACCTCAATACGCCACCTGGGTTTCGCCCGCTTTCCCAGCCTCATCGGATTCGGCTTCGCCACGTTCGCCAGAGTGGTCGTGCTGCTTGCGATCTCCACGCTCATCTGGGTGCCCGTCGGGGTGAAGATCGGCATGAGCCCGAAGACTGGCCCGCTTCGCCCAACCGGTGGTCCAGGTCCTGGCCAGCTTCCCGGCCATCCTCCTCTTCCCGTTCGCCACCCTGATCTTCATCGACCTGGGCATCCCGCTGGACTACGGGGCCATCGTGCTGATGATGCTGGGGGCGCAGTGGTACATCCTGTTCAATGTCATCGCGGGAGCGAGTGCTATCCCCAATGACCTGCGCGAGATGATGGTCACTATGCGCCTGACTCGGCGTCAACGCTGGCGCCAGGTCATCCTCCCGGCCATCTTTCCTGCCTACGTCACCGGTGGGGTCACCGCCGCCGGGGGCGCCTGGAACGCATCGATCGTGGCCGAGCTGGTCAGCTGGCACCATCACACTCTCCACGCCTACGGGCTCGGCAATTACATCGCCACTGCATCTGTCCAGGGAAAGTTTGCGCTACTCATCGCCGGCGGTATCGTGATGAGCGCGTTCGTGGTCATCGTCAACCGGCTGTTCTGGCGGCGGATGTACCACCTGGCCGAGAGCCGGTACACGCTTTGATCAAGCCGATGTCGACCTCACTCGTCCCGTTACCACAGGTGGGCCCGTTGTGACCACGACCTCCAGCCTGTCAAAGGCCGAGGCCGGCACGAGCCCGGCCGCGATCATCGAGGTCTCGCACGTCACCAAGACTTCGTCTCGCCCGATGGCAGCCCCCTCCCGGTGCTCGACGACATCTCGCTCGACCTTAGAGAGGGAGAGATCGTGGCCCTTCTCGGGCGCTCCGGCTCAGGGAAAAGCACGCTGCTGCGTTGCATCGCCGGGCTGATATGCGCCCACTTCAGGCCAGGTCAACTACCGAGGCGTCGTCCTCAACGGCGCCAATCCGGGGGTGGCGATGGTGTTCCAGAGCTTTGCGCTGCTGCCCTGGCTGACGGTGCGCCAGAACGTGGAGCTCGGTCTCGAGGCGCTCGGGGTGGGGGCGAGCGAGCGACGCGTGCGGGCTGAGCGTGCCATCGACGCTATCGGCCTGGACGGCTTCGAGTCCGCCTACCCGAAGGAGCTCTCGGGCGGGATGCGCCAGCGGGTGGGCTTTGCCCGAGCCTTAGTCGTCGAACCCGACGCCCTATTGATGGACGAGCCCTTCTCGGCCCTGGACGTCCTGACGGCCCAGAACCTGCGGGCTGAGCTGCTCCGGCTGTGGCGGGAGAAGGACTTCCCCACCAAGGCCATGCTGATCGTCACCCACAACATCGAAGAAGCGGTCGTGCTGGCCGACCGGATCTTCGTGCTCGGGGCCAATCCCGGCCGCATCCGCACTGAGATCGCCAATGGTTTCCCGCAGCCGCGCAACCGCCACGATGAGAGCTTTCAAGGCGCTTGTCGACCAGATCTATGGCCTGATGACCGGTCGGGATACGCGCCCACCGGCCCACATCTGGACGGTCGCCGCCCCTGGCGAAGGATCCCCGACCGACACCCCACTGCCCAATGCCAGCGTCGGCGGTATGTCCGGCCTACTCGAGATCCTGGTCGCCCGACGGTGGACGCGATGACCTGCCGCAACTGGCCCACGAGCTGACGTTCGAGGTCGATGACCTCCTCCCCCTGGTCGACGCCGCCCAGGTTTTGGGCCTGGCCGAAGTAGACGATGCCGACCTACAGGTCACCGCCGAAGGCCGGCGTTTCGTCGCTGCTGACATTCTGGCGTCCAAGCAGATTTTCGCCCAGGAGGCCCGGGAACGGGCGCCCCTGGTGCGGGCCATCTACAAGGCATTGGGATCGACCAAAGACGGCAACCTCGGTGAAGGGTTCTTCCTCGACCTCCTGCGCCGGGGCTTCTCGGAAGATGAGGCACGCCAGCAGCTGAAGATCGCCATTGACTGGGGGCGGTACGGCGAGCTGTTCGATTTCGACGCGAACACTGGTCAGCTCACTTTGGAAGGCCCGCACAACCTGGACCGTCGTTAACTCGACGTAGGTTAACAAGGGGTTCAGGGCAGGCCTGCTGCCCAAAGCCATTCGTTACACCGGGCACAGTGTGAATGTGTCCTGCCGAGCCCGATCACTTCTCGGCGTCGTTCACCTCCAGCACCGTAACGTCCTCTGAGACGGCGTGAAGCGTCCCGTCCTCGCCGGCGACGGAGAAGGTCTCGTCGACCACGACATGCCCATCAGCCGTCTCGATGACAGTCGTCTCGTCAATGGCGGTGACGTGGCCCTCGCTGTCGATCTCGGCGACAAGGTCGTCCACGATGACGTCGCCCTCCTCATCGAGGCTTTCGGTCACCACCTCGATCGTCTGAGGCGCATCGTCGCCCTCGGCGCGCTCCTTGGCGTCTTTGGCGTCGCTCATGTTGTCTCCTCGGTCCTATGGCCTCGCCGGCCCTACCAGCCTCGCCGGCCCTACCAGCCTCGCCGGCCCTACCAGCCTCGCCGGCCCACAATGATCGTCGCACATCGGGTGGACCGAGGCACAGCTCGGGGAACGGCGCAGGATTAGGGGAGGAACGTCGTCGGCAGGTGCCAGGACGGGGACAAGTTCACAACGCAGTTCTTGAGAGAGCCTTGAGCACTGGCGGTGGCCCCAGTTTTGTGAACGCCCGAGCCCGAAGTGCCCTTTGCCGTCGTGGCCGGGAAGCCCGTCGCCAGGGCGTCGGCGATAGCGGCGGCGCGGACCGCGGAACCGGTAGAGGTGTAATGGATGCCGTCCGATGTGAACCAGTCTGGGTTCGCCAGGTGCGCCCAGTCGAACACCCGCATGTTGGGGTATTCGGGGCAGGCGGCGAGCAGAGCGTTGTCCCACTGCTGCATGTTTGCCTCGGCGTACGGCCCGCTACTGAGCAGGGTCTTTACGTTCACCCACAGCACGGGCTCGTGGCCGACCACCGACATCATGCGCTTTATCCGGGCGGGCAGGCCGACGTTCGACCCGACGTACACATCGGCGGCGTCGTTGGTGCCGAGGGCCATCACCCAGCACCCCCGGTAACCCTCGGACACGAGGCCCTCGCCGATCTCGTAGCCGTTCTCGTCCCCCGGGAGGGTCTCGACGATCGAATTGGCGCCTACGACCTCCATAACCGAACGGGACACTCCGACCCGGGCGTACTGCGCCGGGATCCTCTGGGCGGGGTCCGGCAGGAAGTCGGGCGAGACGAGGCCGTCCGAAGTCGAGTCCCCTAGGTGGGCCACTTCTTTGCAGCTCGTACGGAGCGGCCCTGTACCAGCGACCTTTCCAACTGCAGCAGCCAGGGCGCCGGACGGGACACTTGGCACTGTGCCCACCAGGCCTAGGCAGACAACCAGCAGCGCAACCGGAACGCGGCGGAGCGCCACCCAGCCCGGTCGAGGGACAGTCACCAGGCAAGCACGAGCCAATCCTAGAGGTAGTTGCGCTCGGACTGCACTGCAGCCCATCGGCGTAGCTGGAGGCGTCGCCTACGATCGTCCCAGTGGTAGGGAACTACGGGCTCGTCCGCTCGCATGCAGGGCTTTGGGACCACGATCTTCGCAGAGATGTCCGCTCTGGCCATTGCCACTGGCAGCATCAACCTCGGCCAGGGCTTCCCGGACACCGACGGCCCTGACGAGCTCTTGGCCGACGCGATCGCCGCGATCCGAGAGGGGCACAACCAGTACCCACCCGGTCCCGGTATCCCAGAGCTACGTCAGGCGATCAGCGACCACCATCGGCGCCATTACCAGCTCGACTACGACCCTGATGACGAGGTGCTGGTCACTGCCGGCGCGACCGAGGCGGTCACGGCCGCCGTCCTGGCTCTCGCCGAAGTGGGTGACGAGGTGGTCGTCTTCGAGCCCTACTACGACTCTTACGCGGCGTGCATAGCCCTCGCCGGCGCGACCCGCCGCACGGTCACGCTCCGCCGCAAGGACAGTGGAGAGGACGCGGAATGGTGTTTCGACCCCGACGAACTGAGCGCCGCGATTACGAGCCGCACCAAGGCGGTCCTGCTCAACACGCCCCACAACCCGACCGGCAAGGTGTTCACACCCGCCGAGCTCTCAGTTATCGCCGAGCTCGCCGAGCTGAACAACCTTGTCGTCATCGCAGACGAGGTGTACGAGCACCTTGTCTTCGACGGTCGCCGGCACGTCCCGATCGCGACCCTGCCCGCCATGCGGGAGCGTACAGTCATGATCGGCAGCGCCGGTAAATCGTTCAGCGTAACTGGGTGGAAGATCGGCTGGGTAGCCGCACCAGCGGCGCTTACGAGAGCGGTCCGGACCGTCAAGCAGTTCCTCACATATGTGAACGGCGCGCCGTTCCAGCCGGCCGTCGCCCGTGCGCTCGCAAAGGAGCCGCCGCACCACAACGCCATCCGTGCCCGCCTTCAGGACCAGCGCGACCGTCTTTGCGCTGGCCTCGCCGCCCAGGGTTTTGACGTGGTCCGCCCGCAGGGCACCTACTTCGCCACCGTCGATATCCACCGCGACGCGGTCGAGTTCTGTCGGGACTTGCCCCGGGCGGTAGGCGTTGTCGCCATCCCAAGCAGTGTCTTCTACACCACGGCGGCCGGCGACAGCTACGTCCGCTTGGCGTTCTGCAAGCGCCCTGAAGTCATCGACGAGGCACTTGCCCGCCTGAAGGGAGTTGCACCATGAGGTCCGTACGACATCTGCTGGAGCCGGCATGAAAGTCGCCGCCCTCCAACACGACATCGCATTTGAGGACGCTGTCGCCACCCGGGCCCATGTCGCGCCGATGATCGCCCAGGCGGCCGCTGCACACGCCCGCATCATCGTGCTTACCGAGATGTTCGCCACCGGTTTCTCCATGTGCCCGGAGCGCTTCGCGGAGGATGAAGGCGGCCCATCCGAGCAGTTCCTGATCGGCCAAGCGCACCAGCACGATGCCTGGCTGATCGCGTCGATAGCTCAGCGCGGCGCCGACGGCCGGTACCGCAACAATGCCATCGTGGCCGGCCCGGACGGCAGTGTCAGCCGGTACAGCAAGATCCATCCGTTTAGCTACGCCGGCGAGCACGAGCACTATGTGGCCGGCGCCAAGCACCTGACCGTCGACATCGATGGGCTACGGACGACGGTCTTCATTTGTTATGACATTCGCTTCTCCGACGAGTTCTGGGAGCGCGCTTCAAGTACCGACCTTTACGTGGTGCCAGCGAACTGGCCTGAGCCGCGGCGCGACCATTGGCGCACGCTGCTGCGGGCGCGTGCGATCGAGAACCAGGCCTACGTGGTCGGAGCCAATCGGGTCGGCGCTGCGAAGAGGCTCGTGCACCTTGGCGACTCAGCCATAATCGACCCCCTCGGCCGCACTCTGGCTGAGGCGAGCGTCGGCGAGGCGGTGCTGGTCGCAGATGTGGTGGCCCAAACGGTGGCCGATGTTCGCACTGATTTCCCCTTCCTGGCTGACCGCCGCCGCCCTTAAGCCCCGCAGACGGGGGCCTACACCGTGCCTAAGCTTGCCGTGACCTCTGGGAGAGCTGGGACAAAGCGCGAGGAGGCTGCAAACGACGCGCATTAGCGGGCGGCAGGGAACGGAGCGGGGGGCCAGCGCGGCCTGGCTCGTGATGCTCCTGATTTGCGCCGCGCAGTTCGTCCTTCAGCTCGACTTCAGCATTGTGAACGTGGCACTGCCAACGATCCAGCGGGACTTTCACATGGCTGCATCGCAGCTGCAGTGGATCGTAACCGGGTACGCGCTTACGTTCGGGTCACTGTTGCTGGCGGGTGGTCGCGTGGCTGACCTGCTCGGACGCCGCCGCCTGCTAGCGATCGGGCTCGCTCTGTTCGCGCTGGCCTCGTTGGCTTGCGGGTTGGCGCAATGGCCTGTGATGTTGATAATCGCCCGCATGGCCCAGGGAGCCGCCGGCGCGATGGTGTCACCGTCGGCGCTTTCACTGCTCACAACGACCAACCCGGAGGGGGCGGCGCGCAACCGCGCGCTGGCGATCTGGCAAGCGACCACGGCCGCCGGCGCCACCACCGGGATTATCGCTGGCGGGCTGCTCACTCAGTACCTCGGGTGGCGGGCGGTCTTCCTCGTTAACCCACCGTTGATCGCCCTGATGCTTGTGCTCGTACCGCGCCTGCCCTCCGGTAAACCTTCAGGGGGCCAACACCTCGACGTCCGCGGTGCCCTGCTGGTGACCACCTCGTTGGCGGCGCTGATTTTCGGGCTCAGCAACGGGCAACAGCATGGTTTTACCACTCCGCTCACAATTGCCTCGCTCGTCGTCGCGCTGCTGGCCGCCATCGGTTTCGTGCAGACGGAGCGGTCGGTCGCTGCCCCCATGGTGCCGGCGGCCGTCGTTGCTTCCTCGACCCGCCGGGCCGCCGTAGGCGCCATGCTGATCATTGGTGCCGTGCTGGCCGGTTACGTCTACTTCGTATCGTTGTACCTGCAGCGGGTCGAAGGCTTCAGCCCTCTCCGCACTGGGCTGGCACTCGTGCCCGCCACCGCTACGGTCGTGCTCACCACGACGCTCGGCACCCGGCGGCTGCTGGCCCGCTTCGGGACCAAGCGAGTGTTCGTCGCCGGGCTTCTCGCCATGGCCTCCGGCCAGCTTTGGTTCGCGCAAATCTCGCCCGGTGCGAGTTATGTAACGGCTGTCCTGCCTGGCCTCTTCTTGACCGCGGTCGGCATCGGTCTGGCCCTGCCGACTGCTTCGATCACCATCACCGCAGGCGTCAAGAGCAGCGACCAGGGCCTGGCCGGCGCCCTGTTCACCGCCGGCCAGCAAACCGGGGCCGCCGTGGGGCTGGCCGTCCTGGCCACCGTAGCGGCGGCGCGAACCGCACAGGCGTCTGGCTCGCTCGTCGCCGGGTACAGACTTTCGTTCCTGATCGCCACCGCCATGGCCCTTGGTGCCGCAGTTCTCGTGGCGGTCCGAGTCAGCTCCCGGGCCAGTCAGGAAGAGCTGGGCCGGCCACAACCGGGGGAGGGCTCCGCCCCGCCGTCGACGCCAACAGAAGCGCAGCTCCGAAAATGCTGATGGGGACCGGTCCCTCGCTCCGTCACCGAGGAAGGCTACCCCGCGGGCTCACGGCTCAAGCACCTCGTCCTAACCATCGGGCCCATACACATTTGCCGTCCTCGGTCTCGGTCACGCCCCACTCGTCTGCCAGTGCATCCACGATCACGAGCCCTCGGCCTCCCGAAACAAGTGTGCGCAGGTTGCGGCCTGCTGACGCGCTTGGTTTCGGCACGGGTTTCTGCTGCAACTCGCTACGGCTGCCATCG
The DNA here is from genome assembly GCA_963823855.1 of uncultured Acidimicrobiaceae bacterium. GTDB lineage: Bacteria > Actinomycetota > Acidimicrobiia > Acidimicrobiales > Palsa-688 > Fen-671. The sequence continues at coordinate 85,165 of CAWGNA010000019.1, read as the reverse complement.
CGGACTCCCACCTGGACATTGCCGTCCTCGGCTCGGTAGGAAAGTTGCAAAGCGGTGTGTGCATGGACAACGGCGTTGGCGACCAACTCGCTGGCGACGAGCAAGACCTCGGCTTCGACATCGCGCAAGTCGTCATGAGCTAGCCATGCTCTGAGAGCCTCACGTGCCAGGCGCGGTGCTCCCCGTCCAGGCTCGAGGGCCAAAGCACGCGCTTCGGAGCGGTACGTACCCACTCAGTGCGATTTACCCATAAAGCCCGGTTTCGACCCCAGCCCAGATCTCACGACCGCGGCGTGTACACCTCTTCGCACAATCACAGTCCTGGGTACTTCGGGAAAGACGAGGTTTCTTCGCTTGACCGGTCCGGGTAGGTACTTAGGTGGCGTCCCCAATTCCGGTGTTCCGGGCGGGCTCCACATCTGGCATCCGAAAGCAGGAAAGGCACAAAATGAGCACAAAGTCCGACGAGTTGAAGGGCCGGGCCAAAGAAGCCGCTGGCGCTTTGAGTGGCGACCAAAAGCTTGAGCGGGAAGGACAGGCCGACCGGGCCGCCGCTTCGGCCAAACGTAAGGTTGGGGAGGCTACGCGTAAGGTCGACAAGGTCATCGATGCCGCCAAAGAGAAGGTCGTAGAGGCGACCGAGAGATCTAGCCAAGCCGACGGATCAAGCAAACGTAGCTGAGGCGTTAATAGTTTCCAGGGCCCGGTGGGCACCAACAGTGTGGAACAACTGCGAGCATTCCCGGTACACCCGTGCAAATTGCGGGTCATCAGCCAAGTCGCCGAAGAGCTGCTGGTTGCTCACAAAGGCCAGGGGGTTGTCATGCTGTTTTTTGGCCAGCGCCATCAGCTCATCTCGGAACGCATCCTGGACGTCAATCGCCCGGCCGCGCTCATCGGTACCTTCCGCGTACCTGGCCCAGCTGGCGACAATGGCGGTGGCGCGAGTTATCTCCTTGCCAGAGGCCAGATTGGCCCGGATGACTGGCAGCACGAACTTCGGGATCCGGTCAGAAGTGAACGCGCATAGCCTGGCCAGAGTGTCCTTGATGGCGGGACTGGAGAACCGGGCGATGAGGGTCTGTACATAGTCGTCGAGGTCGATCCCGGGAACGGGGCCGAGGGTGGGGCGCGCCTCTTCGGTCATGTAGCCAAGGAGGAACTCGATGAACACGGGGTCCGAGGCCGCCTCATGGGCGTAGACATAGCCCGACAAGTACCCGGTGTAGGCGATCGCCTGGTGCCCTCCATTGAGGAGACGTAGCTTCATGCCCTCGTAGGGCTCAACATCTGAACTCAGCTGCGCCCCGGCCTCCTCCAGGGCCGGACGTCCGTTGGTGAAGAAATCTTCGAGGACCCATTGGGAAAAGGGCTCACAAACGACCGGCCAGCTGTCCTCCACGCCGAAATCCCGGGCGAGTTCAGCGACGTCCTCGCGGCTGGTGGTGGGCGTGATACGGTCCACCATCGAGTTCGGAAATGCCACTTCCTGTGCGATCCACTCGGCCAGCTCGCCGTCGGAAAGGGCAGCGAAAGCCATGACGGTCGAACGTGCCACACGGCCATTTGACTGGATGTTGTCGCAAGACATCACCGAGAAAGGCTTGATCCCGAGCATCCTGCGCCGGCGCAACGCCTCCACGACGTAACCGACCATCGTGCCAGGAGGATTCCCGGCGACGAGGTCGGCTTGGATGGCCGGGTCGTCAGCATCGAAGCTCCCACTGACGGGGTCGACGTAGTAACCACCTTCGGTGACCGTTAGTGACACGATGCGTGTGCTGGGGTCGACGAGTACCTGAAGCACCCTGTCGGGGTCATCGGGACCATATAGGTGGTCGACCAAGGACCCGATCACCCGTGGTCCCACGTGGCCGTCCGGGTGGCGAGTCATCAGGGTGTAAAGCCCCTCCTGGCTAGCCAGGACGTCGTGCATCTCCTTGTCGGCGGGCATTAGCCCCACCCCACAGATGGCCCAGTCCAGGCACCGGCCGCTCTCCATCAGCCGGTCCATGTACATAGCTTGATGAGACCGGTGAAAACCGCCCACTCCAAAATGTACGATCCCCACCTTGAGTGCGGACCGGTCATAGCCTGGCCGCTCCACTCGCTCGTCCAGTTTGCCCAGGTTTTCAGAACATAACTTCACCTGACTCACCCTCTCGCCAATAACTAATAACCAATGGCCAATAACCAATGGCCAATAACCAATCGATGGTCCGTCCCGCACACGCGCCCAGGAGCGCGACGCCCTCCTCTGGACGTAGTTGGCAGCCTCTGAGCAGTTGTCACAGGGCGAGCGAAGCCTAGCGTTCACTCAACCACGCCGGCCGGCTCGCGGCCCGGCAATTGGTGGGCCAGAACAATTTTGTCAACTCTGATCTCCGTTAGAATAGTTGTATGAGCACAGCAGATGGCCTGCTCGCAACGCTTGCCGCGCTCAACGAGCCGACCCGTCGGCGCATTTACCGGCACGTAGCTGCACAGCGGCTCGCGTTGAGCCGTGACGCTGTCGCCGAGTCGCTGGGTGTGCCCCGGTCAGTGGCGGCGTTCCACCTCGAAAAACTGGCAGAGCTCGGGCTGCTCGAGTACGAGTTCCGTCGTCCGCCGGGCCGTACCGGCCCGGGTGCAGGCCGGCCGGCCAAGCTTTACCGCCGCTCATCGCGCGAGATTGGGCTAAGCGTCCCCGAGCGGCACTATGATTTGGCGGCCCACCTATTGGCCCAGGCGGTCGAGGATGCCGCTGATGGGACTGTTCCGGTCGCTGAGACGCTCCGTTCCGTGGCCCGGAGCTACGGGCGCGCCGTTGGGGCTCGTCTACGACCGTCGAAGAGCCTCCCACGCGACGTACTCGTCGACTTGCTGGCCGAGTTGCTGAGCGGCCAAGGGTACGAGCCCTACACGGAAGGGACGGCGGTGACGCTCCAAAACTGCCCCTTCCACGCCCTTACCGAAGAGCACCGCCAGCTGGTGTGCGGGATGAACCTCGACCTCATCAAGGGCCTGCTGGACGCGGGGGGCCTGCCCGAGACCTCGGCCAGCCTTGACCCGGGGCCGGGGCGGTGCTGCGTCTCGGTTCGCTTGTGACCGGAGGAGGCCGAAATACCAAAGGGGTTGGGGTAACGGTCAGTCGGTCGGGTCAGGGCTGCCCATTCTCCGCAATGCCACTCATGATCTCCTCGCGCTGTGCCCCCGGCCCGGAGGCAGCATGTGCGTCACCGACGGCGGGCGTCCCGGCTGAAGGGCTGGACGCTTGCTCGACCTCGGAATGAGCCTTGCGGAACTCCCGGAGCGCTTCTCCTGTGTTGTGCGCCAACTTCGGTAACTGGCTGCCGCCAAAGAGCACGACAAATGCAATGAGGATGACGATCAGGTCATTTGTGCCGGAGAAGATCGTAGAAACCATTAGGGTCTTCCTTTCGCGGGCGCTCCCACACCAGAGTGAGAGCTTTTCCCATTTCCCGATTAGGGGATTTCAACACTGCTGGTCGTGCTGCGCCGGCCAATCCGCCGATGCAACACGACCTCCACGAACTTCAATTCTGATGACGGGAGAAACTGAGCTCCCCTTCAGGCGCGCCTGCAGGGCCCTTCATCGAGCGACCCGAACAACGCGGCCCACCGTGAGCCGCTACAAAGATGACGCTCCCTGACTGCGACGTGGGTGCCGGCCCAGGGCGTGCCAGCCGAACGGATCTCGATCTCTTCGCCCTCGAGGTTTGGCCCCGTGAATATGACGGCGGCGCCAGTCTGGCCACCCACCTCGAGGACGACCTCTCCTGTTCCGGACGGCCCCGGTACCGTCTCCGCTTCACTTGAACGCGTTGTTCTCATGGCCGTTTACTGGGATCCAGGGACTGCCGGGTTGGTGAGGTACGCCTGAGGCGTTGCCAGCGGCGTCCACATGCCCGACCACGGCGTCCCCAGATAAGGGAACGTCAGCAGGAAATCCACGGTGCCTCTGGCCGAGGTGTCCCCGGCCGAACTGGTGAGCCCGAACGAGACATTTTTGCCTGGGGTTGCGGCCGCGTCCGGCGTGAACTTGTTGTCGACGAGGCCCAGTGTCGCGCCGGCGACTGCGATCAGCTCGATCGTGGCTACGTCATCGAAGACCCGGCGCCCGTTGGGGAAACCGGCGATGTCCCCGCCCAGGATACCCAGGTTGGAAGGACCGGTCCTGGTTGGTGGCACCGCTACGTTCAGGCGCAACTCGTCCGCTTGAACGCCGGTCCCAGAGTAAGTCGGCGCGCTCGGCAGCACCGATGACGGGATCCCGGTCAGAAGGACCGCTACGAGGTCGGCTCGGTCAGGGCCATTGGCGTTAGTCGCGGAGGACCCCTTGACGGTGTTATAGACGCCCAAGTTTGCGAATACACCCGGGTAGAGGCCAGGGAGCAGTTGTGCGAGGAGAGGGTTGGTATACGACCCTACAAACTGCTTGTCGCCGGCGGGAAGTTGTTTGTTCCAATAATCCTTTTGCCCGATCCCGATGAGCAGCTCGTTGATAAGCGGGTTGCCAAGCCGGGAGACCTGGACGTAGGGGCCGGTAGCCAGCGCGCGGCCGGAGCCGCTGTCCAGGATCCCCACTCGTTGCCGGGACGCGGTGGTCCATATGCCGATAACAGCGGCCGGGTTCCCCACGTTGGTCGGGGTCGAAGAACCGCGGGTCAGTTGGTTGATCGGCACTTGCAAGGCCAGGGAGTGCACATTGCTCGCGGCCAGAGAGTTAACGCCAGGCATCGCCGACATCAAACCGGTGGCCGCTAACCCGAACATGTTGTGGTCTTGTTCGAACGGGCGCAGGTCGCCGAGGTCGAACACGGCGCCCAAGTCCACATAAAAGCCATCGGCTCGCTGGCCACAGAATGATTTGGCAGAGAACCCTTGCGAGCCGACGGTCACGACCGCCTGCGCAGCCAGGGAAGCGTAATTCGGGGTCGAGAGCGGTCCGATGTTACAAGGTGGGACAGGCAGCCCCGCGCCCAGCACGGCACGGGAGAACGGGATTGGCCAGCTGTGCGGGCCGTAGTCGACGCGAGTCAACGTGTAAGTCTGTTGCCGGTTCCAGTTGGCCGCTCCCGCCCCGGTCAGCGCGGTGATCGGGCCGTCGTTGTACAAAAAGGAGGTTGGGATCTGGTTGACGGTCTTGAACGTGAACTCATAAACAACATTGGGCAGCCCGTCGCCGTTGTTGTCGATGTTGATCGCGTACAGGACGTCATCGGCGAACTCGTAGAAGTTCGGCCCGCCGTCAGGTGCCTCTAGCGGTATGTAGTTGGCAATGATGGTCACCGTCCCCGCTACATCCGGGCTCACAAAGGCATACAGGTCCGTGGAATCGGCGGTGGGATCTTTGGAAATTTGCGGCGCTTCACGATGAGACGACAAGTTTCACCTCGCGAGTGTTGGGTGCGGGTACATTTGATTGGGTACTGGATTGATCGGGACGCCTCAGTGGGAGGCCTAGCCGTTCGACGCCGCCAGCCGAGCAATCGCCTGAGCTAGGGCCGGGCTTCGGGTGACGATCTGATTGGTGCCCTGGTACAAGTTTATTTCCCCGGTACTGGCATCGATAACGTGCGCAACCAAGGGTTCACTGGCCGCGGAGCTGGCTTCTACCCCGGTTGCTGCCTCGGCGGCTGCCCCGCTAACACTCGACGTGTCGGCCTCGCTCGTGCTCAAAAGGCTGCTGAGGTTGGGGACCGAGCCGATGGTCGCGGCTGCTCCCGCGACGAGGGAGCTCCGGACCAGGAACGCACGTCGGCTAAGGCTGCTTTTCAGGCCCGTTTGAGAGGGTGAAGAGCTGACGGGCGAGTCGTCGCTCGCCACACCGGCTTGTGAAGGTTCGTTGATGTGGGGAGATCTGCGCTTGGTCACATGCTCTTCCTTCTCTGTACGGGAGCATTCGTCGCCCAACTCAGATAGTTCTCCGCTGCCGGGTGCGCGCCCGGATGACGCCTGAATGTTTTTTTATGTGGTGGCGCCGCTTTTAAAGGGGAGAAGCGCAGGGGCGAACAGGGCGGCCCCTGGGGGCTCATCTGGTCATGGTCCCGGCGCCGGACAAACGCGGTGACAATTTCCTCAGGTCTGGGGCCATCACGTCTTCGCTGGACGTTGGCCGGCTCATTGTCGATGCGGTCGGCCTGTACCCGATGAGGGGCGACGAGTACGACGAACTGCTCGGGGCTTACGCACTACATTCAACGGAACTGAGCGAACGCGAGGCGGTCCAGGCTCACTTGGCCGAGTGCCCCCGTTGCCGTGCCGAGGTGAAGTTGCACCACGAAATGGCAGCCTTGCTCTGCAGCGCAGGGTCACAGGCTCCGCCCGCGCTCTGGGGAAGGATCGTCCGCGCCATCTCCGAACACCCGCCGGGACCTACCTTGCGACCAGCGGCGACGGCCTGGCCAGGCGATGCGCCGGCGTCTACAGCCAGATGGTCGGAAGCCGAAGGGCCACTGGACGCCGACCCCGGCACCTCGGTGGCCGGTGCGGCCGGTGCGGCCGGTGCGGCCGGTATGGCCCGTTCGCCCGGGGGCGCCCATGGCGCCGGCTCGCTCATGCATTGGCTACGAGCCCTCCGGCGTCGATTGTTGGCCCGTCGGTAGCCGAACCGCTGCTATATGCGCCGGCGTGGCAGGCACTGGGCGTCCACTCGACGTCGAATAGGCGCGCGCCGAAGTCGAGCACGAACGCGCTGAAGTGCTAACCGAGCGCAACCACCTAGCCAGGGAAATCCACGATGTCCTGGCCCACGCGCTCTCCGCCCTCTCGATCAAGCTCGAGGCCGTGGGCACCGTAGCCGTCGAGGAACACGCATCACCGGCGCTGAGGGACGAGCTGGCCCAGACCAAACGCCTGGTACGCGAGGGCCTTGACGAAGCCCGCCGTGCCGTCCGGGCTCTCAGGGATGACCCGGCTCAGCTGGTTGACCAACTGGCCAAGCTCTGCAGCGAGCTCGGCGCCAGCCTTGTCATCAACGGTGCTCCCCGCCAGGCCCTCTACCGTATGGCACAGGAGGCGTTGACGAACGCCATGAAGCACGCCCCGGGGGCGAAGGTAGAAGTTGAGGTCACCTTTTCCGAGGCCCGCGCCTTCGAACATATGTGCGGTACTATGCCCGCAGTGACCGCGCGGAGTAGGGACGGTTTCCGGTGGCCGATCGAGTCGGGCGACACCTCTGACACCCTTTTTGGCGAGTTCGGGCTCGAGCGCCATATAGGTCGCGGCGAGTACCGCGGGCTCGAGTTCCTCCACGTCAACGCTCGTACGATCATCAACCGGGTCCCGGCATCATCCCGGATGTCGTTCGAGTACACGATCAACGCTTACCGGGGCTGCTCGCACGCTTGCACCTACTGCTTCGCCCGGCCGACCCATGAGTTCCTCGGCCTCGGCATCGGCGAAGATTTCGAGCGGCGGATCGTGGTGAAGGTGAACGCCGTGGAGCGGGCCAGGGCGGAGGTGTCGTCAGCCCGCTGGCACGGCGACCTGATCGCGATGGGCACCAACACTGATCCGTACCAGCACGCCGAGGGTAAGTACCACCTGACTAGGGGGATCATCGAACTGCTCGGCGAGCGGCGCAACCCCTTCAGCATCCTTACGAAATCGACGCTCGTGCTTCGCGACCTGTCGCTACTTAGTGACGCGGCTCGTCACACGAGCGTCCGGGTCAACCTCTCGGTCGGGACCCTGGACAGGGAGGTGTGGCGGCTCACCGAGCCCGGGACACCACCTCCCGACAAGCGCCTCGACGCCGTTCGGCGCCTCAATGAGGCCGGGATCCCCTGCGGCGTCCTCGTGGCCCCGGTCCTGCCAGGCCTGTCGGACGGAGAGGAGCAAGTTGCCGCCGTAGTCGAGGCTTGCCGGGAGGCCGGGGCCGTCGCGGTCACCGCCGTGGCGTTGCACCTCCGCCCGGGCGTTCGCGAGCATTACCTCGCCTGGCTCACTGATGCGCGACCGGATTTGGCCGGCCTTTATGCCCAGCGGTTTGGGCGCGGCTCCTATCAACCCCGGCGAGAGCAGGAGCGGCTGTCGGCGCTGGTGGCTAGCGTGCTCGAGAAGGGGCCGGAGCCAACCGCAGGACGGCCAACCGCAGGACGGCCAACCGGAAGGAGGGCCAACCGGAGCATGGTTGGCGCGCCCACAGAGATGAGGGCGGCGCACGAGGAGGTGGGCGGGCCTGGCCCGGAGACCGGGCCTGGCCCGGAGACCGGCCCCGGCGCGGGGACCAACAGCGGGAACGGGCTCTCGCCGGGCTCGTTGCCTCTCCACGAACCCGACATGTACCGCGCCAAGGGGCCCAGGCCGAAGACGGAGAAGGCGCCGGGGCAGCTCGCCTTGTTCGTGTAGGGCTGGACGGCTCCTCACAGGTTTGGGGCAGAAAAACGTTTATCCAACGCCTGTGAGGCGCCTTCTCAGTTAGGCTGGGGGATGGTGGAGGATTCGCCGGCCAGCGGGGCGGTGCGCTGGGCGCTGCCGTTCTTGCCTGAAGAGCACCCGGACCTGCCCGAGCGGGGCAGGTGAGCGGGCTGGGCGCGCCTGCGCTCTCCCCGCGGGTGTGCTCCTCGACGGACAGGCGAGAGCGACCGGGATTGCCGCCGTTACGTGCCCCTGGGCCGGGCCGCGGAGCCCGGAAGACCAGGAGGAACAGTTGACAGCGACATCGACCCCCTGCTAGCCCCCGATGCTCTCCTGGCCGTCCCGGCGGACCCGTACAGGGGTAAGTGGTCGACCCTTTCCAACACCACCCTCGGGATGCTCATGGCCACGATCGATGCCTCCATCGTGCTCATTTCGTTGCCCGACATCTTCAACGGGATCCACCTCGACCCGCTGACTCCGGGCAACACCAGCTACTTCTTGTGGATGTTGATGGGGTACATGCTGGTGACGGCGGTGCTGGTCGTGAGCTTTGGCCGCCTGGGCGACATCGTCGGCCGGGTCCGCATGTACAACATGGGTTTCGCCATCTTCACGGTCTTTTCGATCCTGTTGTCTGTGACATGGATGCAAGGCCGCGACGCGGCCATGTTCATGATCGTCATGCGCGTGTGCCAGGGTGTCGGGGGCGCGATGATCATGGCCAACACGGCCGCGATCCTGACCGACGCGTTCCCTCCCAACCAGCGGGGGATGGCCCTCGGGACCAATATGGTGGCGGCGATAGCGGGCTCGTTCATCGGCCTGGTACTGGGCGGCATTTTGGGCCCCATTAATTGGCGCCTGGTCTTCTGGGTGTCGGTACCGGTGGGGGTGATCGGTACGATCTGGGGGATCATAAACCTGAAGGACAAAGGCGTCCGCACCCCGGCCAGGATCGACTGGTTGGGTAACGCCGTTTTCGCCATCGGTTTGATAGCGCTCCTCGTAGGGATCGTCTACGGCATCGAGCCTTACGGTGGCCACAAGATGGGCTGGACCAGCCCGTGGGTCCTGGGCGCCTTGCTCGGTGGGGCTGCGCTCCTTGCCGTGTTCGCGTGGATCGAGACCAAGGTCTCCTCCCCGATGTTCCGGATCCCTCTGTTCCGCATTCGCACCTTCGCGGCCGGCAGTGTAGCCAGCCTGATGGCGGCCCTCGGACGCGGCGGGTTGATGTTCATCCTGATCGTCTGGCTGCAGGGGATCTGGCTCCCGGAGCACGGCTACAGCTTTGCGGTGACCCCGTTGTGGGCGGGGATCCTCATGCTCCCGCTGACCGCAGGTTTCCTGCTGGCCGGCCCGGCGTCCGGTATTTTGTCGGACCACTACGGGGCGCGGCCGTTTGCCACCGGCGGGATGATCGCGGCAGCTCTCAGCTTCGGCCTGCTTGAGCTGCTGCCGATCGACTTCTCCTACATCTGGTTCGCCTCGTTGATCTTCGTCAATGGACTGGCGATGGGCCTGTTCGCCTCCCCGAACCGGGCCGCGGTCATGAACTCGCTCCCTCCCGACCAGCGCGGCCAGGGCTCGGGCATGGGCGCGACCATCATGAACTCGGCCATGGTGCTGTCGATCGGCATTTTCTTCACGCTGATTATCATCGGCCTCTCCTCCCAGTTGCCCGCGACGCTCTACCAGGGCCTCGTGTCGCACGGTGTCCCTGCCGGAGTGGCCCACAACGTCGCCAACCTCCCGCCCACCTCGTCGGTGTTCAGCGCCTTCCTGGGCTACAACCCGGTCGAGAGCATGTTGAGGCCGACCGGCGTCCTCGCCCACCTGAAGCCCGCGCAGGCCCAGTTCCTCACCGGCCGGTCGTTCTTCCCCCGGCTGATCGCTCAGCCCTTCGGCCACGGTCTCCATGAGGCGCTGGATTTTGCCTTGGCGGCCTGTGTCGTGGCGGCCGGGGCATCTGCCATGCTCGGCAAGCGGTACGTCTACGAGGCGTCGGCGCCCCCAGCGCAGGGTGACGGGCTGGTCGGGGTCAATGCAGCTGGCGCGGCGGCCGGTGCCGACGCCCTTGTCCACTAAGGGATAAGGGACCGCCGAACGGTTACTTGCGCACTCGAAGGGCGTGAACTGGGCCGCCCGAAGGGAGGCGGTTTTCGTTGAGCACCGGCCGGTTTTTGTTCTTGGGTGAAATCGCACCTTTCCGTCGCGAAACGCTGCCGGAAGTGCGCCTGTTTTGTACCCAAAACTCGAAATTACGCCCAGAAAGGCTCAGATAATCGAGGCCCGGCCTGCCGCTGCGCCAGATACGGCGCTGGACGCGTCTCGGGGACCACGCTGGGCGGCCAGGGAGGGGCGGGCGACCCCGTCACGCACCAAAATCGGCCGAAATCGTCTCCATTTCGACCGAGCAGCAACCCACGACGGGGGAGACACCTACGATTCGCTTGTCTTCCATTCGATATCTGACAGCTGGGCAAGGGTGAGCACGAGGGCGTGGGTCCCCTTTTGGCCGCGCCCCTGGGCGCTGGCCGCGATGTAGAGCTGCTCGGCCAACGCCAGCCCTGGCAGTGAGAGTTTCATCCTTCGGGCCTCTTCGAGGGCGATGCCGAGATCCTTTATAAAGTGGTCGACTTTGAACCCGGGTTCGAAGTCACCCCGCAGCGCGGGTGGGCTGTAATTAGACAGAGACCAGGAACCGGCGGCACCGGTTTCGATGGTCTTCAGTACCCTCGGGACATCGAGACCGGCGCGGTAGGCGTACAGCAATGCCTCGCATACCCCCACCATGCCCGAGGAAATGGCTATCTGGTTGACCATTTTGGTGTGCTGGCCTGCGCCTGGCTCTCCCTCGTAAGTGATGACCTTGCCCAGGTGCTGCAGCACAGGCAGAGCCTTTTCGAAGCTTTCCTCTATCCCGCCCACCATGATCACCAACGTCGCATTGCGGGCGCCGACGTCGCCGCCCGATACCGGCGCGTCGAGCGAGGGCACGCCCTTGGCCGCGGCCGCGTCGAAGATTTCCTTCGCCAGCTGTGGTTCGCTGGTGGTCATATCGACCATAAGGGTGCCCTTTCCTGCCGCGCCCAACACCCCTTGTTCACCCAATACCACTTGTCGGACGTCGGAGGGGTAACCGACCATGGTTATTACCATTTCCGCTCCCTGGGCCGCCTCCGCAGGTGAACCGCACCACTGGGCACCCTGCTCGACCAGGGGGAGAGCCCGCTCTTTGGTCCGGTTGAACACCCTCACCCGGTACCCGGCGGCCAGTAAATGCCCGCACATCGAGGAGCCCATCACTCCTGTGCCTATCCACGCCAGGCTAAGTGCGTCATCGTTCGCCACAGGTCATTTCTCCTTTCAACCAAACCAGACCTTTGAACCAGACCAGAATGGTCCACATGGGACCCATCCGGCGAAACCATCCGGCGAGCCGGTACGCCCCGCCCTAGCGGTCCCACAACTCAGAGATGCGGCGGGCCTCGTCGACCCCCTGGCGCACACCGATCTCGTACGCCTGCATGGGCTTGCTGAAGTCCATGACCGAGGCTCCCCATCCGCTGATCTCGAGGAACTCCAAATTGGGCTCTATAACCTCGACTTCGGAACCGGACGACCGGAGGGTCGCGAGTTCGGTGGCCAGGCTGCGCATGACCACCTCCGAGACTGGGTCGCCTGTGTCCCCCGGTGGGATCAGGGTTGTGGCACTTACCACGACAACACGGTCGTGCCCTACCGCCAGGTCAGCGTTCAGAGAGCTCCGCGCCCCCCCGTCCATGTACCGGTGCCGACCAATGGTTATAGCCGGGAACACGCACGGCACTGAGCAGCTGGACGCCACGGCGCGAGCCAGCTCGGCTCCCGACTCAGCCTTCCAGACGATGAGCTCCCCAGTTCCCGTGTCGACGGCGGTGCACGCGAAGCGATCAGGCCATTGTCGCCCCACGAAGACGGCAAAGAACTGCAGGAACTCCTCCTCGGTCGGTACGTCGGACTCGAGGGACAGGCGGCCGATGGCCCGCCTCGTCTCTTCAGGAGGCGTTTTAGCGAGGACCGCCGTGGCGACGACCGACATCAGTGATTGCAACTGCTCGGCCACCGGCCCCGCCGTGCTTTGACGGTAAAGCGCCGCGCCTTCCCCCGCCCGCTCCGCGGCCGTGCCCGCGATATCAATGCCGAGCGCGAGCTGTGCGCCTACGAACGAACCGGCCGATGTCCCAAACACGGAGTCGGCCGAGCTGACGTCTACACCTTCTTGGGCGAGGCCTACTACCAGGCCCGACTCCCAGCCGATACCGACTGGGCCGCCGGCACCCAGGACGATGGCGCGACTGAGCTGGGTCACCGAGCTGAGGCTACCAATGAGGCTCCGATCTCGGCCTCGACCTAAGTGCCGCTTGGCACCTTTGGCGCGCGCAGATCGCGCAGTCCAGGTGCATGTAGCGGCGTCGTGACCCATTGCGCATCGAAAGCACCGGTAGGCATCGCGCAGGTCACCGACAGCCGGTGCGGCGTTTCGAGGAAAATCATGTCGAAACGCAGGGTGTCTTCATCCAGCCACCCGCCGAAGCAAGCGTTGGGCACGACATCGGTGCCATCCTTGCCTGGCTCTGTGACCACCCAGGTCTCATTGCACAGTTGCGCTCTCAGGCTGAAGCCGGCTTCGTCAAGCGTGACCTCCCAGCCGTCCTTGTCGGTCGAAACCCTCACGGACAGCAGAGAGCGTTGCTGCTCGCAGGTCCCGCCGGTAGGCGTGAACGTGGCGTCAACCCATGGCTCTCGGGCGGCCGGCGGCGCGGCCTGGACGCCGAAGGTCGGGACGGCGAGGCGTGCCAGCCGGTCTTCGAGCTTGGAGTCGGCGCCGCTGTCCGGAGGTTGCTCCTCCACGAACGCAGGCAAGAGCTTGTCCCAGACCGCACTGAGCACCGCCTGCATTTCGACCGTCTGGGCTGTCATCGCGATCACGACGTCCTTTTCGGGCAGTACGACGCAGAACTGGCCGTAGGCACCGTCACCGCGGTAGCCGTGACGTGATATCCAGAACTGGAACCCGTACCCCTGCTCCCAGTCAGGGTTACTGCTTACGGAACGCCCTTCGGTCGGGATATGGAGACGCGTCGCCTCTTTTACCCACTCCGGCGCCACCACCTGCTCGTTTTCCCACTTGCCATTCTGTAGGTAGAGCTGTCCCAACCGGGCGATCGTGTCGGTCGTGGCATGAAGGCCGGTAAAGCCCATGTCCTGGCCGGGGGGGTACTGAATCCAGCTAACTGGCCCTGCTCCCAGCCGGTCGAGGACACGGCTGCGGAGAAACTGCGTAACCGTTTGCCCGGAGACCTTCTGCACGATGGTCGCCACCGTGTACGTACACGGCTGGTTGTAGGCGAATACCGTTCCCGGTTCACACTCGGGAGGGAGCAGCAAGAAGCCGCGTACCGGGTCGTTCGGGGACTGCGAGATCGCCCGCATCCAGGTGTCCTCGACGTGACCGCTCGACATGGCTGCGATATGGCGCACCAGCATCGAGCGGGTGCGGCGGTCCGTGACCTCCGCGTCCAGCTCAGGAAAGAACCTGATGACTTCGTCGTCGAGGCCGACCAGACCTTCGGCGACCGCTAGCCCCAGCGCGGTGGATGTGAAGCTCTTGCTGAGCGAGTAGAGGAGGTGAGGACGTTCGGGGCCGTAAGGCCACCACCAGCCGGCCGCCACGACCCGACCATGCCGCAAGATCATCAAGCTGTGCGGGTCAATGTTCGGGGACTCTTCCAGCACGTCGAGGAAGGCTTCGACGCCTTCAGCCAGCACGCCCTCTTTCGCAAGAGTGCTCACGGGCATGGGTGCTACGGTCATCTTGTCCTCCCCGGTTGCCATCGAAGTCCCGCCCAGAGTGGCCGCCACCAACGACGGCGCAGGCTTTAGCCGATGCCACTGCAGCTTAGCTCGGTTCGGTTGTCGGCTAATAACTGCACCACGAGCCAATAACCTCACCAGGAGATGGTCTTTTGCGACAAGCAGTTCGCTCCTGACCAGCTGCGCTCGATGGCGCTGGACAAATCTGTCATTTCCTCCGCCTTGATAGGTTGGCCGCGTTGAGCCTCGGTCGCTACGAGCGCTCGGCACCCGGCCCGTATTTCCCGCTTAGCGACGGAGGCGTCGACATGGCCAATCCCCTCGTCCTGCTCAATCGTTACACGCCCAAAGTGGGGCAGGGCGGACCGATGCTCGAGGCCCTGCGGTTCCAGAACGAAGTATGGAACGACCAGGGCCTGCCGGGGTTCGAGTTGTGGAAGCCCTACGACGGGCCGCACAATTCGGTCGTGACGGTCCAGCGGTGGGCGAGCTTCTCTGACTGGGAGTTCGTGCGCGCCACTTTGCCAACGATCGACCAGTGCCGCGATGCGGTCTTCCAGCACCTCTATCCCACCACCGAAACTCCGTACAACACGACGTACTACGAGGTGCTGCACTGACGTGAACTGTACCGCGCGGGCGTAAAACCCAAGGCGGTCAGGACCGGAGCGGCCGGGCATGAACGCGTCAACAGCCCGGCGGGTAGTCGTTGCCTGCAGCGGGCCAACCTGGGACCGCTTCTGCTCAGACGAGGAGGTCGGTCGCCTCGCACAACTCGCCGAACTCCACGTCGAATTGGTTGACGTGCCGAGTGGTTGGACCGAGCCCCCGCCACCTGCACCGGAAGCCGAAGCCAGGGTCATCGGTGCCGCACAGGGAGCGGTCGCTCTGCTCATCTGCCACGGCTCCCCGTTCATCAGTGGCGAACTGCTCGACCAGGTCTCCACCGTCCGCTTCGTTGGCGAGCTGGAAGGAGACCGTTTTGCGTCGCGTATCGACCTCCCCGCGTGTTGGCAGCGCGGCGTCCGGGTGGTCGACACCAACAATGCGATGTCCTATCCGGTCGCCGAGTGGGCATTGGCGCTGGTGCTGATGGGGCTACGAGACTACGGCTCGCTCTGGCGCAAGATGGTCGTCGACCGCGTCACGCTCGGGCCAGGCCGGCCGATTGAAGACTTCGGGTTCATACACGGCGAGCTGAGCGGGAAGACCGTCGGCCTGATCGGGTTCGGCCACATAGGGCGCCGCCTGGTCGAGCTTCTCCAGCCGTTCCATGTCCGGGTGTACGCCCACGACCCTTATGTCCCGATCGAGGTCGCTGAGGCATGCGGCGTCGTGCTGACCTCGCTCGACAACGTGCTTGCCCTCTCAGATGTCGTCTGTTGCCTCTTACCGCTGACTCCCGCGACCCGGGGGCTGCTGGGTGCCGAACAGATTGCGTTGCTGAAGGCAGGCACGGTCTTTGTGAACGTGAGTAGAGGATTTGTCGTAGACCACACCGCGTTGCTCGAGCGGTTGAGGCGCGGCGACATTGTGGCCTGTCTCGATGTCTTCGACCCCGAGCCGGTGCCGGTGGGTTCCCCGTTCCTCGATCTCCCGAACGTGCTGCTCTCGCCCCATATCGCCAGCGCCACCGCCGCGAGTTCGCCCCGCTCGCTTCACCTCATGGTTGACGAGCTCGAGCGCCATCTCGCGGGCCACGAGACCAGGTTCGACCTGCTGCCCCGGACCGTGGAAAACCGTCGCGGTCTCCCGCCCGGCTCCCAATCGCAGACCGGCCCAAAGACATGATCCGGCCCAAAGACATGATCCGGCCCAAAGACATGATCTGGCTTATCGCCGGTTGAGGGAGCACCGTCGTCTGTCGCCGGCCGTTCTCGCCCCGACCAAGGCACCCGGCGCACGCGGTCCGGGCCGGCCGGTGCTCCGGTGCCGCGGGTTTTACTCGACG
The DNA here is from genome assembly GCA_963823855.1 of uncultured Acidimicrobiaceae bacterium. Classification (GTDB taxonomy): domain Bacteria; phylum Actinomycetota; class Acidimicrobiia; order Acidimicrobiales; family Palsa-688; genus Fen-671. The sequence goes on along the minus strand of CAWGNA010000019.1, from coordinate 68,991 downwards.
GAGCCTTCCATGCCGCCGAGGTTAGGAGGCACGTCGACTGCGTGTTTTTCGAGCGCCTCGCGCGGCACGATGTCGAGCGCCGTCTCGTCCGTCGAGGCGAGCACAACGAAGCACGCGGCCCCGTCCCGATAGGCGCGCAGCCAGTTCGCCGCCGTCACGCACCACCGGTCACCCGGTACGAGCCCAGGGAACCTGTACTGGGGCGCCGGGGTGACAAGGTCGTTCCCAATTCGGCGCTGGTGTTCCAGGAACTCGGCCGTGACAACGGCACAGATCGTGTGGGAGCCGACGTCCTCGAGGCTGGTCCGGCAGCACCCGTCGCGAAAAAACCCCGTGAGCGGGTCAAGCCCGCAGGGTTGAAGGTCGCTGCCGAGCACGTTGCGCGAGGTCCCGTTCATGATGACCACCGTCCGGCAATCCCCCAGGGACGGGCGCGCTCGGGTTGGTTACCCGAGCTGACCCACTCGACCAGCAGAGCCGCCGTGATGGGCGCCATCAAGATACCCGTGCGGTAGTGGCCACTGGTCAGCCAGGCGTTGTTGAGCCCGGGGACACGGTCGATGACGGGCTGGGCGTCGGGGTGATGAGGCCGCCAACAACACCACTCGTGGGTGAAGCGGGCCGTGGCGAGTTCAGGGATGGCCGCCACCAGTTGGCGCCTCAGTCCTTCGATGGCGTCTGCGTTCACTAGGGTGGACGTGTCATCGATGTCGATGGAGCCGCCCATCAAGAGCCGTCCGTCATCGACCTGCGTCACCACCGGGACGACCGAACCTGGCACATTCAGGGCAACGGGCTCGGTCACCGCCAGGTGCCCCTTCACCAGGTCGGCCGGGATGTCCAGCCGAAGCCCCGTTAAGGCCGGAGGGTTCCCCGTCGCGAAGATAACGGCCCCGGGGGAAATGGGGCCCGCCGTTGTCGAGACGACGAGCAACCGGCCATCCTTTACTTCCACTTCGGTGGCGGCTACACCCGTGAAGACTTGCGGGAGCCGCCCGGCCAGTCGGCCAACAGCCCGGAGAGGGTTGACGCGACCCTGGTTACGCACGCTCGCCCCTGAGGTTCTCAGAGCCAGGCCGGGGACCAGCGCGGCCACATCGTCAGCGCTGAGCCATTCCACTCCGGCTGGTGGGTCGGCCATGAAGCCTTCGGGTAGCGGGGCGAGACCCAACCAGTCCATGTCGCGGAAGCCGGCTCCTCCCGGTGTACTCCCATCGAGTTCACGCCACAAATCCAGGCTGACCCGGGCGAGCTCCACGAAGTGGGGAGGATCGCTGCCCAGATGAGCTTCGGGCATGATCAGGCCCGCGGCCCCGCCCGTGGCGCCTGAACCGAGCCGACCCGCTTCTATCAGAGCGACCCGGCCGAGGCCCGCTCGCTGGCACGCAAGAGCAGTTACGACCCCCAGCATGCCGCCGCCGACGACGAGTACATCCGGATCCGGATCTGGTGCCCCCGGGCCCGGGTCGAGCGCTCGCAGCTCGTCGACGTCGAGCTGGTCGGCCCACAGTGTGTTGCCGCTGACCATAGGTGCAGTTTGCCAAGACTGAGCGGCACACGCCGGTCCGTTGGTAAGTTCACGAGCTGAGCTGACGTCCCCGCCTCGACCGCGGTCCTGGAACGGGCGCCTTGACCTCAACGTACCTTGAGGTTTTACAGTTGGACGGATGACCATCTCGGCTTGACCAGGAGGGACCCCAGATCGGGTAGTAGTAGCGAATTAGCTAGGTACGTATTTAGCTAAATCGGCGGGGCTAGCGTCATCGTCGGGGCGACCATCGCGGCCCCACAGGCCTCCGTGGGCGCGGGCCCGAGTTTCAATGTGAGTGCCGCGGCACTTCGTAGCCTCGTTTCCCACGGAGGATGTCCAGGTCAACTCCCTGGTCAGCCTGAAGTACGTGGTCCACGTACAACCGGGCCCAGCCGCTGGCGGGTGGTTCCGGCGGCGACCACTCTTGACGCCTCGATTCGAGTTCGGCCTCGTCCACGAGCAAGTCGAGCCGGCGGTTCGGGACGTCGAGCTCGATCCAATCTCCGGTCCGTACCAGTGCGAGTGGTCCGCCGGCCGCTGCTTCGGGCGCCACATGCAGCACGCAGGTGCCGTACGCCGTGCCGCTCATCCGGGCGTCGGAAACGCGTACCATGTCCTCGACACCCGCCTTCGACAAAACGGCCGGGATCGGCATGTTGCCAACTTCGGGGAAGCCCGGGTACCCCTTCGGCCCCGCGTTGCGCACGACGAGGACTGTCGACGCCTCGACGACGAGGTCCGGGTCGTCGCATACGGCCCTGTAGTCCTCGATCTTGTCGAACACGAGAGCCTGCCCCCGATGCGTTAGAAGGTCCGGCGATGCTGCCGAGACTTTGAGGACCGCCCCTCGGGGGGCAAGACTGCCGTGGAGCACAACAGTGCCCGACCCGGCCGGCCGGAACGGATCTGCCGTGGCGCTGATCACCTCACGGTTCCAGCAGCGAGCGTCCGCAACGTTCTCGCCTACGGTGTGGCCGTTCACTGTGGGTTGGTCCAGGTGGAGAAAGTCTTTGATCTCCCTCATGACCGCGGGCAACCCCCCCGCCTCGTAGAAGTCCTCCATCAGGTACTGGCCAGAGGGCATCAAGTTGACGAGGACGGGTACCTCTGACCCGAGACGGTCGAAGTCGGCCAACTCGAGGTCGACCTCGACCCGCCCAGCGATCGCCAGCAGGTGGACGATGGCATTGGTCGAGCCGCCAATGGCTGCATTGACCCTTATGGCGTTCTCGAACGCGGTGCGCGTCATGATCGTTGAAGGGCGGACGTTCTCGCCCACCATGTCGACTATGCGCCGCCCGGCGAGATGGGCGATCACAAAGCGGTTGGCGTCGACGGCCGGGATCGCCGCTGAGCCGGGCAGCTGCATCCCGAGCGCCTCCGCCATACAGGCCATCGTCGATGCGGTGCCCATCGTCATGCAGTGGCCGTTACTGCGGTTCATGCAGCCTTCTGCCTCCGAGAAATCTGCTTCGGACATCCGCCCGGCGATAAGGTCCTGTTCGAAACGCCACACGTCAGTCCCCGAACCGATGTCCCGGCCCTGGAACTTCCCGTTGAGCATCGGGCCGCCGGTGACCATGATCGCCGGGATGTCGACGCTGGCCGCCGCCATGAGCTGAGCGGGAGTGGTCTTGTCGCAGCCAGTGAGGAGCACAACCCCGTCGAGGGGGTTGCCCCTGATGAGCTCCTCGACCTCCATGGCCATCAAGTTGCGGAAGAGCATCGCCGTTGGCCGGATGACCGACTCGCCGAGCGACATCGTGGGGAACTCGAGCGGGAACCCGCCTGCCTGCCAGACCCCTCGCTTGACGGCCGCGGCCACCCTGCCCAGGTGGGCGTTGCACGGTGCGAGCTCCGAGGCGCTGTTGGCGATGCCAATGACGGGGCGACCACGAAAGAGGTCGGCGGGGAAGCCCTGGTTGCGCATCCACGAGCGGTACCCGAAGCCGTTCCTTAACTCTGCTGAGAACCAGCTCGCGCTCCTCAGCACCGTCTCCTCGTTCGTCTCGCTCATCTTGCGGCCTCCCTCTGATGGGCTCGTCCCTTGTCCTGCCTTCGCCCCTGCCGTTGTCTTCGCCCGGGCTTATCGACACTCTATGACCGGGCACCCTATGACCCGGCTCGTCGGCTCACTGCTTCACCGAGGGGCGAAGCTACCCGAGGCAAAGCGAGTGCAGCCTGGGGTTGAGCGGGCCCCAGAAATTCGAGGGTCTCAGGTCCCTCACGTGCGGGTCCGAGGAAAAAAGACCAGGGTGGTGGCCACATCGGCCCGTCGTTACCATGAGGGCCCTCACGTCTTGGGCGTGGCTCCACGAGCGCCCGAACCGATTGGAGCCCTCGATGTTGAACAGAGCTGGTGACAATTCTGTTCGTCGTGTGTCTGTTCGTCGAATGCGGGCGTTCCTGTTGGAGCCGTGCCTGGCGCACCTGGCTAGCTCCTCCGGGTACCCGCTCGCGCCCAACAGGCATTGGCCTTAGTGGAACATGGGATGGCGGCCCAGATTGCAGATCGGAGACCAGGACCAAGGCGCACGTGGTGGGCTTTCCGCGCTCTCTTGGTGGCCGCAGTGGTGGTGGGCGCCGTTTTGACCCTGCGGGCGGTGAGCCCACGTCGTTTCGATGAAGTCTGGTCACAGACCCTGCCAGACCGGGGGCGGCCCATCGCTCTCTCATCGCCCAATCTCGCCACCCTCGACGGAGTGCCGGCGGTCGTCGTCGGTGACCGCGCCGGCCGCGTGTACGCCTTCTCGCTCGCGCACGGGAAGCCCGTGCCGGGTTGGCCCGTCAGCACCGGAGGCGTCCCGGTCGACTCGACGCCGTCGGTGGCAGCTCTTCAGCCAGCGTCATCGGACGACACGGTTTTCGTCGGTGTCGGTAATTCGGCCACCCCTCACGCCGGCGGCTACGAAGCGTTCAACCCCAACGGGACCAAGCGCTGGTACGTCCCGGTCAAGAACCCTGCCAGCGACCCCGAGGCCGGGAACACTTCGGCGGTGAGGGCCTCCCTGGCCGTTGGCGACCTGCAGGGCACCACTCCTGACGTGGTGGCCCCATCGCTCGGTCAGCAGGAGTACGCCATCGATGCCGCCACGGGTGGTACGTTGCCAGGCTTCCCGTGGTTTACCTCGGACAGCGACTTTTCGACCCCGGCCCTGGACGACCTGTACGGCGACGGCCGCACGGACATCGTGGGGGGCGGCGACCAAACTGCGGGGGTGGCGTACGGCGTGCACTACACACAGGGGGGCCACGTGCGGGTCCTGGCGCCAACCGGGAACGCAGGCACCGGTAGCCCCTCAGGCGGGCTCCTGTGCGGGTTTGACACGGACCAGGTAGTCCAGTCTTCTCCTGCGGTAGGCCGGTTCCTTTCCGGCGGTGCGACCGGCATCGTGATAGGCACCGGCACGTACTGGCCGGCGGCACAGGACACTGACAAATTGCTGGTCTTCGGAGCTCATTGCAACCTCGTTTGGAAGGCGACCCTTGATGGGGCGACCCTGTCCAGTCCGGCATTGGCCGATATCGAGGGCGATGGATCTCTCGACGTCCTAGAAGGCACTGACAACGGTGACGGGGGAGGGACGGTCTACGCCCTGGCCGGGCCGACCGGTTCGCTGGTGTGGAGCCGACAAGTACACGGTGAAGTCATTGGCGGCGTCGTCACTGCCGACCTCGGTAGGGGTGAACAGGATGTGATCGTGCCCACCACTAACGGGGCGGTTGTCCTGAGCGCCAAGACGGGGAATGTTGTCACGACACTCGCTCCCAGCCTGGGCTTACAGAACAGCCCGCTCGTGACTGATGACCCGGACGGCAGGATCGGTGTCACCCTGGCTGGGTACAACGGTTACAACGAGGGAGAGATAGACCATTTCCAGGTCACCGGCTCCAACGGGGCCAGCGTCGACGAGACTGGGGCGTGGCCGATGTTCCATCACGACCCCCAGCTGACGGGGAATGCAGCCGGTCGCTAGTCGCTAGCCCTAATTAGCGACCGGTGCTAATTAGCGAGCAATGGTCGTCAAGACGTCCCTCAGTCGGGACGCCGCGTCGTCCGGGTCGACCGGGTTGAACATGACACCCGATCCCAGTTCCCCTGCTGCCACGTAGCGGGCCACCCCCTTGTCGCGCCGGATGGGCGCGATGTGAAAGTGCAGGTGCGCCATCGGCCAAGCTCGGCCGTCCGTCGGCCGTTGGTGGCACCAAAGCATGTAGGGCATGGGCTCGCTGAACAGCCCATCCAGCGCCGACAGCGCGTTCTTCAAGACCGCCGCCAGGCCGCGGCGAATTGGCCGGGCGTCGGCCAGGTCCGCAACGTGATCGACGGGTGCGACCAGCATTTCAAAGGGGTACGCGGGTGCCCACACCGCCCACGCTTGCCAACCCTCTCCAGACGTCACCAACCTGCGGTCGTGAGAGCGCCCCTCTTCGCCCTTCCCGGACAGCTCGTCGCATATCGCGCAACTCGCCGCACGCAGTTCCAGGAACGGGACGGGTGGTACATCGGCGAACGCGTAAATCTGGCCGTGCGGATGGGAGACGGTCGCCCCCACGTCCCGCCCGCGGTTCTCGAAGATGAGGACGTAGCCGACGTCTGCCCGGGAGCCCAGCGCTTCGGTCCGCTCGGCCCAAAGATCGACCACGCGCCCTAACTGTTCAGCGTCGAGAGACCCCAGGCTCTGGGCATGCTCGGGGGAGAACAGCACCACCTCGCAGCGCTCATCACGCAACGGTGGCCACCGGTTCTTGAACCAGCGCACCTGGTAGGTCTCGGGCGCCTCCAGGCCGCCCGGACAAAACGGGCAGGCATCCGACGCCGGGAGGTTGGGCCGGCCCTGCCTCCCGCGGGCGACCACAACCGGGACACCGCCAAGCGTGCCCCACCTGTAACCCGCCTCCGCCACCGGCGGCTCTCGGCTCGAACCCGTCGTTGGCATGGGCGCTGGGGCTGGCGCGGGGGCTGGGGCGGTAGGTCCGGCGGTACTTGCTGGTCGCATATCAGGCTCAGGTGCTGTCAAAACACGTTATGGTAGCGCCCCGGACTACGCGGCCCGAGGGCCCAGAACGACAACCCCCATGTTCGAGCGGCCACGTCCGAGCGGCCCGAGACCGATGCTTACGGCGGTCAGGGCCACCGCCTGGCTCGCTGTGGTCGCCTCGCCATCTGCCAAACAACAAAGGCTCGCGCCCACCGTTTGTCCCACCAGGTGGCTACAGCACCACCCATGTCGTGCGCACCGGCTGCCCCGTGTCCGGCGTCAGACGCAAGCTCACCGGGCCTCCGGCTACTGGATAGGCCTCGAACCTGCCCCACTGGTCGCAACGCACCGACAGCTCGCCCTGCCCGGGGGCCACATCGCTCTGGCGGATGTCCACTCTGCCCGCCACCCCCGGCTCGACCTGGCCGATCACGCGGTACCGACCCGAGGCGTCAGGGCTCGCCTCGAGCGTGATGGCGTAGGGAGAAACCTCGAAGCGCAACAGCACCTCCCGGTTGCCGCCACGCACAGCGCCGGCCAATTCCCGAGAGTCCGCCACCAATGCGGCCAGCTCGGCGTCCGGGTCGCGCCAAGACAGTACGCTCAGGCCGAACTCGGCTGTCGACAACGACGGCGGTGAATCGAACCGTGCTACAGCTTGGCGCAGCTCGGTCAGGAGCCTCTCGTCCTCGCTAGGTTCGGTTTGGTCGGCTGCGTCGGACGCATGCCCGCCTGCACTTTCATCCTGGCCGGTGGCCGGTTTCATTGTGAGCTCCTGAGATCCTTGGTATGAGCATTGGCCGCGAGGGTCTGGCGTAACCTCTCGAGGCACCGTGCCCGCGTCGGGCCGATACTGCCTACGGCCATGTCCAGCACAGCGCCTACTTCCTGATAGGACGGCGGCGGGTCGCTGGCCAAAATACGTAAGAGGCGCCGGCAGCGTTCGGGCACCCGGTTGAGCGCCGCCCACAGCTCGGTGTCGCGCTCGTGTGTCAGGACGGCGTCCCCGGGAGCCCCCCTCACATCCGCCACCTCGGGGACCGTCTCCAACGGGACACCTTGCCGTCCCTGGCGGCGTAACAGGGCCAGACATTCGTTGCGGGTCGTCGTCGCCAACCAGGACCCGATGCTGTCCGGCTCTTTGATCCCATCGAGGTGCTCAACCAGGCGGAGCCACGTGGTCTGCGTGACGTCGGTAGCGTCGTGGACATTCAGGCGGAAGGACCGAGCCACTGACCACACGAGGTTGTTGTAGCGCTCGATCAGGCGACCCCACGCGACCTGGTCGCCAGAAGCCGCACCGCGTACCCAGGTAGCAGGCGGCCCATCCATGGCGTGATTATAACTACGCACCCCGACCTGGGCCGTGGTCACGGCACAAACCACCCGAGTCCCTGCACTTCGCGGTCGCCGCCTAGCTTGCGCAGCTCGGTCACAACCTCGTCCCGCCCGAGCTCGGGGTTCACTTGCAGGATCTCGGCTACTTTGGCGCTCACGTAGGGTGCGGCGAAAGACGTCCCGCTCCAAACGGCGGTGCCCTCGAACTGCGTCACTTGGTTTTGACCAGAGGACGACCGGTAGGGCTTGGCTTCGTAAGAGCTGATGATGTCGACGCCACGGGCGTACACGTCGACCCAGCCGCCGAAGTTGCTAAAGGTGGCCCGTTTCAGGCCTTCTTTGCTGTCCCCGGTGTCGTCGGCCGCGCCGACACTGATTGTCCACGGGTCGGCCGCAGGGTAGACCTTTCGGCCACCACCGAGGTTGCCCGCCGCGGCGACGACAATGGGCGCCACTGGACCATGGCGGTGGCGTTCCTGGCGAGCCGCCGCCTCGAGAGCATTCAACCCCATGAGGGTCTGATCGGCTCTGGTGGTGGTGCCCAGCGACAAGTTGATGACCCTGGCCCCGCCGGCCAGGACCAGCGCCAGCTGGTGCCCGAGGTACCACTCGTCCGTCGCGCCGTCAGTGTCAAGGGCCCGGTACGACCTCACGGTGGCTTTGGCAGCCGCCTGGCGGACCACTCCCGCGACGAAGGACCCATGACCCTGCGGCCCGGCCAAGACCGGCTCTGGTCCCGCGTACAACCAGGGCTCCTCCTCGGAGGGCCAGGTCTCGACCTGGGCCAGGATCGCGTTCTCCTGGTGACCTCGGGGGACCCCGGAATCGACGACGGCGACGATCACACCAGCACCTTTGCCCACAAGTTGAGGCTCCGGCTCGCCATCTCTCGGTCGACGGGGCTCGCCGTAAGGGTCCATTCCCCAGACCGGGGAGCCGAACAGCACGTGGTTCGGCGTCACTTCGAACTCGCCGTGCGAGGCGTCTTCAAGCCGGCACAGGACATCCTCCAGGGGGAGCTCGCTCTGCACCAGATAGCGTGTCGCAGCAGGAAGGGGACTGGCGAGTTCTGACTTTTTCCCCCGCAGGCGGGGATGTGCGTGGCTAGACGTGCGGGTATACCCCAGCCCGAGCCTGGTGGCGACGCGCTCGAAGGATTGGACCTGTCCTGGGTCGCTGCCTATGAGGACTTCTCCGGGCCGGTAGAAGTGATGAGGTTGAGCCTCGTCCGGCTCCGCGTTTTGGAGAGCGTTCTCCGGGTGCACCTTTATGTCGCGGCGTTTCTGGAGCAAGGCAAGCAGGCGAGGTTGGCTCGTGGGCTCTTTGGCGTTGGGCACTCGAGGGCCTCTCCTGTCATCCAAGTACGTAAACGGGAGTCGGCACGTTACCGACAAATACGAGTACCGTCTATCATCTCGCACAGTGCCGTGACAGTTCGGGCCGTTACAGTCTCGCGAGGTAGCCCAGTGGCGTCCGACCCCATCGCCGAGCAGTCCGCCCTCGCCCTGCGGTTGGCTACCGAAGAACCGGAGCGGGCAGGTGCGATAGCCGCTGAGGCATGGGAGCGGGCCGTGGAGGCCGGGTTGGGCGGCGCAGAGTCGACTGCCCTGCGTGCGCTAGGCCTGGCGGCCCGCTCGCGCAACCGGATACCAGAAGCGATTACCCATTTACGGGCTGCGGTGGTGGCCGCCGAGCAGGCTGGAGAAGCCGACCTGGCCGCCGAGGCCCGCCTCAGCCTCGCTGGCGCACTCGTGCTGGCCGGCCTCGGTGAGGACGCCATGATCACCCTCGACGGTGCCCACGCCACCGGTGCGATGGAGATCGCGGTGCAATCGCAACGTGCGATGGTCCTAGCCATGCTCGGCCGCTACGAGGAGGCGCTCAAGGCGTACAGGCAGGTCATCCCCGGCCTCCGTCGTAGTGGTGACCGGGTAAGAGAGGGGAGGGCACTCAACAATCGCGGGCTGCTCCACGTGTACGCCGGGCGCTTTGCGCTGGCCGAGGCCGACCTGGCCCAGGCGGAACGGCTCATGGTGGAAGTCGGCAACCTGACCGAGGCGGCCAACTACTGCCAGAACCGGGGTTACGCGGCAGCCCGCAAGGGCGACCTCCCGACGGCATTGGCGTTGCTGGAAGAGGCGGACAGGCGCTGCCGGGAGTTCGGGGTGTACTCCGGCGTCCACGGGCTGCTGCGGGCCGGAGCGTTGGAAGCGGCCGGGCTCTTCGGTGAAGCTCGTCAGGTCACCGAGGAGGCGATCGCCCAGCTCAGGGAGGGTGGTAACCAGTCAGATTTGGCCGAAGGCCTCGTCCTGCTCGCTGACATAGCGCTTCTTACCGATGACCCCTTGGCCTCCCGGGCGGCGGCCGAAGAAGCGGCCAAGCTGTTCGATGTCCAGAGGAGGCCCGGGTGGCAGTCGCTGGCGGAGGCTGCCATCGCTCGGGCCGGCCTGGCCCAGGGAGATGATCACGCCCCACTGGCGGCCTTGGCGACGGGGGCGGCTGCTCATCTGGAGGAGATGAGGCTCACTGACCGCGCCATCATGGCTCACGCCGTGGCGGGGCGCTTGTGGCTGGCGGCTGGCAATTTCGACGCGGGTACCGCCGAACTCGACCGGGCCGGCTCGAGACGGCGGAGAGGCACAGCGGCTGAGCGGTTGGCGGCCTGGGAGGCGGAGGGGATCGCCCGGCTGGCCCGTGGCGACCGGCGAGGAGCGATGGCTGCGATGCGGTGTGCACTGGCGGTGGTCAATGACCAGCAGGCCAGTCTCGGTGCCACCGAGCTTCGCGCTCATGTCGCCGCCCACGCCGGGAGCGCCGCCAGCCAGGGGATGCGCCTGGCCCTGGGGACCCGTCGAGCAAGCTGCATCTGGCAGTGGATGGAACGCTACCGGGCCAACAGCCTCCGGCCTTCGCCCGTTCGTCCCCCGCGCGATGAAGTCCTGGCTGCTCAGCTGGCCGAGCTGCGCAGGCTCGCCCAAGAGATCGCTTCGTGCGTGACAAACGGGGACGATCCCACCGCGCTCTTGGGCCGCCAGAGCGAGCTCGAACGGCAAGCGCGACAACGGGCCTGGAAGGCGGCCGGTACGAAGGGCAGCCGGGCGCCCGCCCAACTGGCCAAACTCGGCGACCTCACGTCTGCCCTCGGTGAGGCGGCGCTCGTCGAGCTGGCCGACATCGACGGTGAACTGCATGCCGTAGTGGCGGCCGCGGGGCGGTGCCACCATCGTCGGGTCGGTGTCGCCGCCGAGGTCCGCAACGAACTGAGCCACATGCGGCTGGCACTGCGCCGGCTGGCGTATGGGACGGCCGATGCCACGCTTGGAGCGGGGGCCGAGGGACAGCTGGCCCGCGCCACGACGGGGCTCGACCAGCTCCTGCTGGCGCCGATTGCCTCCCTCCTCGGCTCGCGCCCCGTTGTGGTGGTGCCGACCGGAGAGCTGCACGCCACGCCATGGTCGGCCTTGCCCACGCTGGCCGGGCGGGCCGTCTCCGTAGCCCCCTCTGCCCGCCTGTGGTTGACTGCAGCCGGCGCTCGCACCTCGCGGCCGCCCGGGCGGAGGGGAAGAACGGGCCGCACCGTCGTGGTCGCCGGTCCCGGGCTCGCCGGTGCCGAACGCGAGGCGGCCACTATCGGGTCCCTCTACCCGTCGGCGCAGGTGCTGACGGGCCAGCAGGCGGATGTGGCCTCGGTGTCCGCCGCCCTTGAAGGGGCCGGCATCGCCCACGTGGCCGCCCACGCTTCGTTCCGGGCAGACAACGGGCTCTGGTCGAGTATTGACCTGGCTGACGGAGTGCTCACCGTCTACGAGCTGGAACAGTTGCGCCACCCACCCCAGGTGGTCGTCCTGTCCGCCTGCCAATCCGGTTTGTCGTCCGTGCGCCCCGGGGACGAGATGATGGGACTGGTCGCGGCCCTGCTGGCGCTCGGCACGAGCTCGGTTGTGGCCTCCGTCGTGCCCGTCGAAGACCAGGCCAGCGAGGAGTTCATGGTGAGGCTGCACCAGCACCTCGTAGCCGGTGAACCCCCCGCCACGGCCTTGGCCGGGGCTCAGGCGGCGTCGGTCGGGACGGTGAGCATGTCCTACGTTTGTTTCGGCGGGACCTGACCACGTTTGTTTAGAGGGACCTGACCAGGCGTCTATTGGGGCCCGCTCGAGGGACCGGCGAGGCGGGCCAGCTCTCGGTCGAGGTTTTCGCCAATCCGGCCTGCTACCTCGCTTCTGTCTCCACCCCGGCGTCAGCCTGGTTGGCCTGTAGCATGATGGCCGATGGGGGCGACGGGACGATCCCGTGGCTCCTTTGTTATTTGTTGGCTTTGTTATTCGTGGGTTTGTGTTATTTGTTGGCTCGTCTGTTGTGGGGCGTGCAGCAGGCCCCGAGAAGGAATCAGGTGGTGCGATGGGCACGACGTGGGACCCCTTGGACCCGGCGTTCAGGGCTGACCCCTACCCGGCTTACCGGGCTCTGCTGGAAGAGCACCCGCTCTACCGGAGCCCGTATGGTCCTCTTGTTGTGTCTCGGTTCGAAGACTGCATGACGATCCTGCCGCGGCTCGAACACGAGCAACGACTGGCGCAAATCACCCAGGTGGGCGCCGGCATTCGAGGACACCGACGATACCGGTACTCCTTCGTTCCTCTTCTTGGACCCCCCGGACCACACGCGCCTTCGGGGCCTGGTAAGCAGGGCATTTACGCCGCGACGCGTCGAAGCGGTCCGGCCTCTGGCCCAGCGCATAGCGGACGATGCTTTCGACCGGGCCGAGCGCTCGGGGGGCATGGAAGTCGTGAGCGAGCTTGCCTTCCCGCTGCCTGTGATGGTGATTTGCGAGCTGCTCGGTGTACCGGCCGAGGATGTCGGTGAGTTCTCGGAATGGTCAGCGACGATGACAAGAGGCATCGACCCCTCTTTCACCTGGCCGCCCGGTCTCCTGGAGCGGTTCCGCGAACTGAGGAAGCGAGCGATGGACTACTTCGGTGAGCTCATCGCCCGCCGCCGTGCCCATCCCGGTGACGACCTCCTGTCGGGCCTAATCGAGGCCGAGGAGCAAGGTGACCGGCTCACCGAGAGCGAGCTGTTCAGTACGTTGAACCTGCTGCTCATAGCTGGTCATGAAACGACCGTCAATTTGATCCCGAATGGCGTGCTGGCCTTTGCCCGCAACCCGGACCAGTTCGCACGCGTGCACGAAGACCCTTCTCTGGTGCGGGGCGCAGTCGAGGAGGTCCTGCGGTTCGACCCGCCCGTTCACATCATGGGCCGGCTGCCGATGGACGACATCGAGTTGTCCTGTGGGACCGTACCTGCGTTCGACGAACTGGTGCTGCTCCCGGCGGCGGCCGGCCGCGACCCGGCCCAGTTCAACGATCCGGGCTCTTTCGACGTCGCCCGTGCCGATAACCGTCACCTCGGCTTCGGTTTCGGGATCCACCACTGCATCGGTGCACCTCTCGCCCGGCTGGAGGCTCAGGTCGCGCTCGGTACTTTGGCCCGGCGCTTCCAGGCTGTCGAGGTTGTCCAGGACCCGCCGGCGTACAAGGACAACATCACGCTTCGCGGCATTGCGTCTCTCGATGTAAAGCTTTCCGTGTAAATCGGGCCCGGCTCGCCGGCTGGGTTATCAGGAGCCGGCTGTCGTTTTGACCTAACGCCAGCGCCGCGACGCGATGAACGGTGCTTCGGGTCAAGTTGCGGTGCCGGCGGGAGGTTGCTGCGCGGCCGGGAGCACTCCGGGCGGCCCGGATTTGGCGGGTCCTCGAGCCGAGCTTCGGTGATTGACTGGCTTTCGGCGATGCCGTGGTGGCGCCGGTCTGAAGGCCCACCAGGCGCGCGGCTCACGACCGGCCCACCCAACGCGAAGCGGGCCGCCTCTGGCGGCGCTCAGCTCGTCGAGGGGGCTCGGTTTTTTTGGTAGCGGCGGTGATGTTCGTTTGGCACGGCACCAAAAAAATAAAGATGCGTGGACGTCCTGTCCCGAGAAACGCCCACGCACCTCAAACCCCAAAAGTTAACCCCAGCGAATTTCCCTTATCCTTTCCTCTCTCCTTTTCTCCGGCGGTACCACGTCGTCCGCATGCGCTTAATGACGTTGGGGGTCGGCGATGGTTACAGCGGCGGTTACCAGGGCGCAGGCGCCCGGGAGCCGTTCTCGGCGCGATAAGTGGAACTCGTTGCATTTTGGGGGCGCGGCCTCCGAACGCAACCGATGGCCAATTTGGCACCGAGAAAAACGTTTCAACTGGGGGGGTTGGCGTAGAGCCTTCCGCCGCAGCTGGCGGCGGACGATACTGACGGAGATGTCGGGGGTGTCGGCGGCGGCGCTACGCAGGGTGCCCGCCACGGCTGGCGCCCGCGAGCGGCGCAGCGGCACGCTGGCGCCGCTCACGCCCCGCTCCCCTCCCCACTCCCCACCCTTGCTCTCGCCCCACCAGCCCGCCCGGTCCGCGCCAGGGAGGGGCCGGCCGCGCTTGACCACTTGTCCCTCCCCGAGCTAGGAACGGCCTGCCGGCAAACGGGGACGAGGGAGGCGAGACTACATGGACCAATCGGGAGCTGCCCGGCCCGCCGTGGTCCTGCTGAGCGGTGGACTGGACTCGGCCACTGTCCTCGCGATCGCTGTTTCCGAAGGTTACCGGCCGTACGCGTTGAGCGTCCGCTACGGCCAGCGCCACGACATCGAAATCGCCGCCGCTCGCAAAGTAGCCGCGTCCATGGACGTCGCCGGCCATGTTGTGATCGAGATCGACCTGAGGACTTTCGGCGGGTCGGCGCTGACGAGCGACGTCCCCGTCCCTCATCACGACAGTGTGGACGAGCTGGGCCCCGGCATCCCCGTAACGTACGTGCCGGCCCGCAACACGATCTTCTTGTCGCTGGCGCTCGCATGGGCCGAGACGCTGGGCGCAAACGACATCTTCATCGGCGTGAACGCCATCGACTACAGCGGCTACCCCGACTGCAGGCCCGAGTACATCGCCGCTTACGAGGCGATGGCCAACCTCGCCACCAAGGCGGGCGTCGAGGGGAGCCAGCGTTTCCGTGTCCACACCCCCCTGGCCCAGTCGACCAAGGCGCAGATAATTGGACGCGGCCTCGATCTTGGCGTCGACTATTCGCTCACGCTGAGCTGTTACGAACCGGGACCTGATGGTCGCCAGTGCGGCACGTGCGACGCGTGCTTGCTGCGCCGCAAAGGCTTCGCCGAAGTGGGTATCGAGGACCCGGCTCGGCATGCTGAAGGGCACGGGCGCTAAGCGCCCTTAACGATGGACGACGAACGATGAACGATCACGGTGCACGACGCACGACGCACCACCAACGACGATTGACGGAGGTTGACGCCAATGGAAGTTCGGGGACGCCCTCTCCATTTCGGGGTACAGCTGCGAGGGCAGGTCGCGACCTGGGCCGAGTATGCGGCTGCACTACGAGGAGTGGAAGAACTTGGCTATGGCTCGGTGTGGACGTTCGATCATCTTTTGCCATTTTCGGGCGCGGATGACCGCCGCTGTTTTGAGACCCTGACGACGCTTGGCGCCATGGCAGTGCTCACGACGAGCACCCGGATCGGTGTGCTCGTAAACGGCGTCCTTTACCGCGACCCGGCGGTGCTGGCCAAGGCCGCGGCGCAAGCCGACGAGATGAGCGAGGGAAGGCTCGAGTTCAGCCTCGGGGCGGCCTGGGCGGTACGCGAGTTTACGGCCTACGGGATGGACTTCCCCCCTCTCGCAGAGCGGTACGACCGCCTTGACGAGGCCCTCGAAGTGGTCAAGCTCCTCTGGAGCCAACACCGGACCACCTACCACGGCCGGTACTACCATGTCGAGGAAGCTCCGTGCGAGCCTAAACCCGTCCAGTCGCCATACCCACCGATAACTGTCGGGGGTTCGGGGGCGGGCTCACTGCGGATCGCGGCTCGTCACGCCAACCGGCTCAACCTCTCCTGTTCGCCGGAGCAGTGTTCCGAAAGGGCCAGGAAACTGCGGCAGTTCTGTGAGGAGACCGGGCGGGATTTTGACGAGATAGAGCTCTCGGTGCACCCCTCGTTCGCAGTGGCACGGACCCATGAAGAGGCCGAAGCGCTCGCCCGGCAGATGACGTCGAGCGAGGGGGTTGACCTCGAAGCCGAACGAGAGAGGTGGGTGATCGGCGACCCGGCCGAAGCCGCCGAGCATATGCGACGGTACCTGGACGTCGGCATTAGCCATTTCGTGTTCGGCCTCGGCTACCCGTTCGACCTCGGGCCGCTTCAGCTGATGCAGGAAGAGGTCTTCCCGGCCCTCACCTGAGGCGGAGGCCGCTCGACGATTATCGTGAGGCTGGCCAGGCTTTCACCGGGCCGTCGACGGAAACTGTGACCGCACTGCCGGCCCCGAGCGGCGTCCGGCCCATGAGCCTGGCGTGCAAGAGGGAACTCTGCCCGCTCGCCCCTGTTTGCACCTGGACGGTGACCAGCATGTCATGGCCGAAATAGCTGCAATCCACGACCTGGCCGGCTAGGCCACCCGGGACGTTGGTGGCGTGCAGCTCGACTTGTTCTGGTCGTACCAGTACGAGCACTCTCTGTGATTCCTCGAAGGGCGACTTGCCATCGGATATGGGCAGGGCACCGAGGGCGGTCACCGCCGAACCGGCCCGCACCGTCCCCTCGAGCAGGTTGGCGTCCCCCACGAAGCTGGCCAGGGCCGGGTCCAGGGGGTCGACGTAAATCTCCTCGGGGCCAGCGCACTGCGCCACCTGCCCGTCACGGAGCACCGCAACGCGGTCCGCCAGAGACAGTGCCTCGTCCTGGTCGTGGGTCACGAGGACGGCGGTGGTGCCCGTCTCGGCCACGATGTTGGCGACGTCGGCGCGGACCTCGGCGCGCAGGGCCGCGTCGAGCGACGAAAACGGCTCGTCGAGCAACAACAGACTGGGCTTGGCGGCCAGCGCTCGGGCCAGCGCGACCCGCTGTTGCATGCCACCCGAGAGCTGGTGGGGATAGCGACGGCCCTCGCCGGCGAGGCCCACGAGGCGGAGGAGCTCTTCGACTCTCCCGCTCCTGCGCTCCTTTTTTGACAAACCGAAGCCCACGTTGCCTGCGGCGCTCAAATGGGGGAAAAGGGCACCGTCTTGTGGCACATAGCCGACTCGGCGGGACTCAGGCGGGAGGTGGGTGCGGTTGTCTTCGACCACAGTCTCCCCGAGGGTCACCGAACCATCGTCGGCGCGCTCGAAACCGGCCAGTACCCGCAGCAGAGTCGTCTTGCCACTCCCGGACGGCCCCAGGACCGCGGTCAGCGAACCCTCAGGCACCTCCAGGTCGAGGCCGTCGAGGACGACACGGCTCCCGAAGGACTTCCGCAGGCCAGAGACGACAACGCGTGTCATGTGCGCCCTACGTGCTTCCGCGACTGGTCGCGCGCCAGGCCAAAGCAGCGGCCCGCACCGCTGCGGCCGTCACTGTGCCGTACGTCATCGGAGAGTTCCATCGTGGGCCAATGCATTCGCCGCTACTTTCTTCCGTTAAGCCATTTTTGGCTCAGTAGCGGCCACATTCGAAGACGGCAGGCG
Organism: uncultured Acidimicrobiaceae bacterium; assembly: GCA_963823855.1. GTDB lineage: Bacteria > Actinomycetota > Acidimicrobiia > Acidimicrobiales > Palsa-688 > Fen-671. Next base: position 51,588 of record CAWGNA010000019.1, on the reverse strand, counting down.
ATCGAACCAGTGCCCCAGCAAATACGTCGGGACGACCGCCACGGCGAGCATCGTGGCGGCGAACGGTGCAGCGGCCGCGTAGGAGAACTCGTTGGTGTAGGCCCAGAACTGGGTCGCCAGGGTCTGGACTCCGGTCGGCACGAGCACCAGGGTCGCCGTCAGCTCTGTGACGGCCGTGAGGAATACGAGGAAAAACGCGGCCAGCAGCCCGGGCAGTACGAGCGGCAATGTCACCTTCAGCATCACAGATGCCGGGCGGTGGCCGAGCGAACGGGCCACCTCCTCGAGCGAAAACGGCACCCGGGACACCGAAGCCCGGACCGCCACCAAGGCCAACGGGAAGAACATCACCGCGTACGCGGCTATCAGCAAGCCTGCCCCCTGGTAGGCAAAGCGGGCGTAGCGTACGGCGAAAAAGACCAGGGCGAGCGCTATTACTAGGCCGGGCAGGGCTTGGACCAGGAGACAGGAGCGCTCGAAGACCACGGCGAGGCGTCCCCGGTAGCGGACCGACATTATTGCGACCGGCAGGGCCGCAACGGTGGCGACGGCCGCCGCGCAACCACTGTAAAAGGCGGTGTGCCAGGCCGCGCTGGCGAGCGACGATGCGGCCGGGAGCGTCGTGCGTTGGCTGGATGCCATCCAGTGCCAGATGGCCCACACCGGTACCCCCAGGGCGAGGCCGACGAGCACCAGCACAGAGGCAACCACAGGAAGAGTGGCTGCTCCGAGCGAAGCCCGGGGGACGCCATGAGCCCGCGGCTGCGGCCGGCCCCGTCGCACAGAGCGCGCCGACAGCGCTTCGCCGAGGAGAATTATGAGGCCCAGGGCCACGAGTACCAGGCTGAGCGCCGACGCCGCCGGCGTGTTGAACCCGACCTCGAATTCGGTGAATATCTCGGTCGTGAAGGTCTGGAAGCGCAGGATCGAGAAGGCCCCGTACTCGGCTAACAGGTAAAGCGAGACCAATAGGCACCCGCCGAGCAGCGCCAGGCGGGCGTTGTGCAGAGTGACCGACCAGAACGTTCGCAGGCGCCCATGCCCGAGGCTTCTGGCCACTTCTTCCTGAGCAGGGTCGGCGCTCCTGAAACTGGCTGCCACCGGAAGGTACACGAGCGGGTACAGCCCCAGAGTCAGCACCAGGGCCGCGCCCACCAAACCGTGGAGCGACGGCAATAGCGACGTCCAGCCCCAGGCGATCACGAAATCAGGGACGGCCACCGGCAGCACGATGAGGGCAGATAACGCCCGGCGGGCGGGCAGATCTGTCCGTTCGGTGGCGAATGCGGCGGCCGTACCGATGACCGCGCTGGCGGCCGTCACGATAGCCGTGAGCGCAACCGTGTTCCACAGCAGGACCGCCGTCAGGTGCCGGAAGAGCAAGTCCGAGAGCTCGGACCAGCCGACCTGGGCGGCCTGGAGCAACATGAACGCCAGCGGCACGAGCATCGCGGCTGCCACCACCCCCGCCGAACAGACAAGCACCGGCGGGGCACGCCTGTGCGCCTGTCCGGAAGTCGCAGGCGCGGCAGCCGGCGCGGTCGCCACAGCCAAGTTAGCGACCCTCCCTCACAGCAGCTGGGCCTCATGGAGCAATGCGATAGCGGTCGAACCATTGCCGAGCTCAGCAATGGTGAGCGGGATGGGCTGCAGTTGGCTGAACGGCCTGAGCGGCTGAGCCGTAACCACTCCAGAGCCAAGAGGGTACTCGTACGAAGTTGAGTGGGCGATTATCTCCTGTCCGGTCTTCGACACGAGGAAAGCCAGGAACCGTTGGGCCGCCGCCTGTTCGTGGCTGGAGCCGAGCACGGCTGCGCCCGAGACGTCGAGAACATACCCGGAGTCGTGGGGTGCGAAATAAGCGATCTTTGAGTGCATTTTTGCGTCGCCCACTTCGTAGCGCAACCGGTACCAGTAGTAATGGTTGATCAGGCCGATAGCCACCTGGCCATTGTTCACGGCGGCCACCAGGGTCTCGTTGTCAGGGTAGGTATGGCTCCCGGCGTTTTTTTCAGCCCATCGAGCCAGCGCAATGCCTGGGGTTGGCCGTAGGTGTGCGCAACGGCGGTAATGATGGGCTGAAAATCCGTCTCGCTGGGCGCCAGCCCGAGTTTCCCCGCCCACCTCGAGCTGGCGAGCTGCAGCACAGACGTCGGGAGCTCGTTTGCGGACAGCATCTTCGTGTTGTACACCATCACACTGACGCGAGCCGAGACCCCCACCCAGTGACCGGCCGGCGAGTTGTACCGGGCGTCAACGTTGGCAAGCGTGCCGGTGCGCACCGCCGCCAGCAGGCCTCTGCCCTGCAGGAACTGGAGGGCCTGAGAGTTCTCAGTGTAGAAGACGTCGGCGGGGGAGCTCTTGCCTTCCTCCACTATCTGGTTGGCCAGGACGTCCTCGTCACCCTCCCTGACCTTCACGTGGATCTCGGTGTCCTTCTCGAAGGCGGCCACGAGGGCGTCGGTCGTCTCGGGGTGCTGACCGTTGTAGAGGGTGATCGTCGCGCTGTCGGCCGGGCTCTTCGTCTGGGCTCCACAGCCCGACGCCGTTAGGCCTACGACCGCCACCATGGTCACGAACACCCGCCGTACGGTGCCGCCCCAGGGGCACCATGAGCTCAGCATGTCTTGCAGCGTACCGCTTGTAAGGTGCGCCTAACAAGAAAGGGTAGGAGTACCTCACGCAGAGGGCCCTGTCCGCCGCCCGCCGCTCACCGCGGGTTGCCTGCGGCCGTTGACGTCACTGGATGGCGCCTAGAGAGATCCCTTCTACGATCTGGCGCTGGGCCAGGATGGCGACGAGGAGTATGGGGACGATGGCGATGAGGGCGGCCGACATGATGAGGTCGTAATTGGTGCTGAACTGGGTCTGGAATACGGAAAGCCCCTGTGAGACGACCTCCATCTTGGTCGTGTTCACCACGATCAGTGGGAACAGGAAGTTATTCCAGTTCATCAGGAAGGCGATAATCCCCAAGGCGGCGATGACGGGACGGGCCAACGGGGAGTAGACCTTGTAGAAAATGCGCCACTCTGAGGCGCCGTCGATCCGGGCCGCTTCGCCGAGCTCGGGCGGAGCCCCGAAGAAGAACTGGCGGAACAGGAACGTACCGAGGGCAAAGGCAATGTTGGGGATGATGAGCCCCTGGTACGTGTTGAGCCAGTGGAGCGTGGCCAATATCTGGACCACAGGCACAATGACAACCGTAAAGGGGATCATCAAGCCGCACAGGAGGATGTAAAAAAGGATCCGCTTTCCCGGGAAGTCGAACATGGCGAAGGCGTAACCCGCCATCATGGCGGTGAAAATCTGGCCCAGGGTGGCGGAAACGGCGAAGATCACGCTGTTCAGGTACCAGCGCCCGAATGGGGCCGAGTTCCAGGCCTTTACGATGTTGCCCCACTCGAACTGGCTCGGCCACAGTGATGCCCGCAGGTCGAGGATCTGCCCGTTGGGTTTGACCGCTGTGCCTAGCATCCAGATGAGCGGGAAGACGACGACCGCCACTGCGATTATGACAAGGGCATAAAAGAAAACCCGGGTGGCTACCCGGCGACTACGCGTCACGGCGGGAACCTCGCCCGATGGTCGCGACAACGATAATCGTGACTAAAAGAGAGATGAGGAACAGGATGCCGGCCAGTGCATCGGCCTGCCCGGTGTTGAACTGGACGAAAGCCTTGGTGAATATCTCGTACACGATCGGCGTAGTGGCGCCGTTGGGGCCGCCCCCCGTCAGGACGTATATCTGGGTGAAAGTCTGCAAGCCGGTCAACGCAGTGATAACGAAGATCACTGCGGTAGCGCGGCGCAGCAGCGGCCAGCGGATGTCACGGAAGCGACGCCATGCGCCTGCTCCGTCGACGCTGGCCGCCTCCAGGAGGTCGACGGGCAGGCTCTTCAAAGCGGCGAGGTAGAGGATGACGTTCTCACCGAAGAACTGCCAGACGCCAAAGGTGAGGACCATGATCAGGGCCAGCGACGGCGACGACGTGAAATCGGCTTGGTGGAACCCGAAAGCTTCGAGGATACGGTTTATAAAGCCGAACTGCGGTGCGAACAGGTTGGCCCAAATGAGTGCGGTGGCGACCACCGGCACGACCAGGGGGATAATAAAAGGGGCGCGGAGGCGGTCAATGCCAGGCAGCTTCATGTTGAGCAACAGAGCTATCGCCAGGCCGAGACCCATGGCCAACACGATGAAACCGACCGTGTAAATGGCTGTCACTTCCAGCGCTTGCGTCCCGCCCTGAGACAACGCGTCGCTGTAGTTCTGGAGCCCGACAAAATTGAGCTTGGTCTGGAAGATATTGGTGCCGCCGCCATAAAAACTGCGGTGCACGGCGATCGCGAACGGGACCAGCGAGAAGAGGGCCGTGAGCCCGACCGCCGGTGCAATGAACAAGTAGGGCAATAAGAGGGGTCGCCCGACAGGACGGCTACCGCGTCGGCCCCTGGCCGCCGGCCTAACCCACCGTCCTCTCCCAGGCAACCGGGAGGCGGGCACAGGTCGTGTGCCCGCCTCCCCGCGGCGTCCTGGTTCGACTTCTAGCACTAGCCGTTCTGGGCTAGGGCCTGATCTATCTCATGCGCGGCCGTGGAGAGCGCCTGGGCCGGCGTGGTCTTCCCGGCGATGGCGTCGTTGATCTCGGTGTAGAGGTACGACGAGGCCGTGTACCACTGCGGGTTGAGGGGACGGAGCTGCCCGTACTTCAAGTTGTTGGCGAAGACGCTGTACCACTGGGCCGACTCCGCTTGCTTGAGCACCGGCTGGCCGATCTGGGCCGGGCTCGAAGGCAGTCCACCCGATTGTTCCGTTAGGTAGGCGCCCTCGGCCGGCGAGGCCAGGAACTTGATGAACGCCAACCCGGCCTGGTCTTCGGTCGGTGTCGTCTTCAGCAGGGCGGCGACGCCAATGCCGATGTTCGTCGATCCTCCCGACGTGCCGGCCGGGTAGGGGGCGACGCCGTAGTCGAGGCCCTTCGGCAGTTCGCCTTCCAGCCACGGGCCGTCCGTGATCATCGCCACTGCGTTGGACGCGAAAGCGGTGGGGCCGTCAAAGTTCCCGTCGGCGGCGTAGCTGGCCGTCGGCGCTACTTTCTGCGACCGGACCATGTTCACCCACGTCGAGAGGGCCTTGATGCCGGCGGCACTGTCGAAAGTGGCCTTGGTCTGGTTGCTGTTGAGGAGGCTGCCCCCGTCGCCCCACAGCACCGGTTCCCAGTCGTACGAGATCCACTCGGCGTCGCCCGTCGGCACGTAGAAGCCGTAGCGGTGGGCCGAGGGGACGGTCAATTTGGCGGCGTCCGCTTGCAACTGCGCCCACGTCGTGGGGGGCGAGGTGATCCCGGCCTGGGCGAAGTCCGACTTGTTGTAGAACAGCCCGATGTCGCCGACCCCCCCGAGGGCCATGCCGAGCTGCTGGCCGCGATAGAAAAGCGAGCTCCTGATGCCCGGGTACAGCTGGTTGGTCAGTCCCCCCAATTTGCCCGTCAGCGGGATGAGCTTGCCGCTCTCCTGGACCACGGGCAGGTCATACGGTTGCTGGTCGGTGTAGACCGTTGGCTGGGTGTTGCTCTTGAGCGCAGCTATGACCTTCGGGAAGTACGTGTCAGACGTCGAAATGTACTGGCCATTTGCTGTGTAAGCGGGGTAGGCCTTGTCAAAAGCGCTGTCGATCGTAGCTATCTCGGCTGGTTTGAAGCCGCTCGTCCAGTACGTGAACGAGATGGGGGATGAGGAAGCGCTGGCGGCAGTCGCCGTAGCTCCGAGCCCGATCGCCGAGGTCGCAGCCAGAAGAGAGATTGCGGCCAACTTCCTGCGTGGGTGATGCACCTTGATCCTCCTATGTCTATGGTGTCTATAGAATTACTTTACATACGGTCTGCTGGTTCGGGCCTTCACCCCACACCCGAGGTAAAGGAGCCCCTCTCACTCGGTCTCCTCGGTAACAAGCAGCCGAAGCGCTTGGCTGGTCCGTCTGCGCCCAGCTTGAAGCTGCAATGCTAGGCGCTCAGAGCGCTAGTTGGGGTTCGTGGGCCCCTCGGCAGAGGGCGGCGAGGACATCGTCGGGCAGGCGCGTGTACAGGCCTGACGGGCGGGGCACTGCGCCAGGAGCGGTGGGAGGAACCCATATGCCTCCCTCAGGCCAGCGTCGTCCAGTTTTTCCCAAAACGCGCTCAGATCCCGCCAGCAGGGCGCGGCTAGCGAACCGCCCACGAGCTTGACCGACTCAGCCGCGCAAAGGTTGGCGAAGCGCAAACGCTCCTCGAGCGGCCACTCCGCCAGCGACCCGTAGATGAAGCCGGCGTCGAAAACGTCGCCGGCGCCGGTCGTGTCCCGGGCCTCCACCTTCACGGCTGGCACGCGCAAGGCGGAACCGGTCGAGGGGTCGATCGCGTACGCGCCCGACCCTGCGTCCTTGACAACGACGCACGAACCATCAGACGCCAGGGCCGTCGCGGCCTGCTCGACCGTGCGCATGCCCGTGCAGGCGAGCGCCTCCGCCGCGTTGGGCATGAAAACGTCGACGTACTTCAGCCGGCGGGCGAACCCGGAAGAGCGCAGCTGCTCCAGATCCCATGGCACGTCCGCGAACACGAGGGGCGTGTACTCGTGCAGGCGTGGGAGCCAACGGTCGTCGGCATCGGCGAGGGAGACGACCAGCGCGTCGGTCGTGTACCCGTCCGGGAGGAGGCGCGACAAGTCGACGGGAGGCGGGGCTTCATACGTCACCAGGCTGCGCTCGCGGCCATAGGCGATCGATGTCGTGACCGGCGTGGTCCATTCCAGGGAGCGCACGGACAGGCTCAGGTCTATGCCCTCATAGGCCAGAGCGGACCACAGGTACTGCCCGAACGTGTCCTCCGCGAACACCGCAGACAGCCCGACGTCGAGGCCGAGGCGGGCCAGCGCCACGGCGATGTTTGCCACGCCGCCCGGTGAAATACCAAGGTTTTTGGCCCGCACCTCGGTACCGGCCTGCGGGGGCGCCGCCAGTCCCGAGTAAACCAGGTCGAAGAAGACCGTGCCAACCACGTGGACGCGCCGTTTGGGGAGCGGGCCCGGCACTGGCCGTACTCGAGGTCGCACGGTGCGTGCGCTGGAGCCTCGCGGTCGACCGCCGTGACGCTCACAGGCGCGGTGTCCTGGGCCGGCTCACGTCATGCTCCATTTTTATTTTGCACGCCTCAATTTTATCACTCGCGCTGCCATAAACTCGTGCGGGCCGGCGGCGCACCGCTGACCGCGCAACCCCTGATCTTGCCGGGCAATCTTAGGCGTCTCCCCGACGAAGTCCAGTCGAGTCGATCGAGTTTGTGATCGCTGCGGTCGCCGCGTCGCCGCGTCGCCGTGGTGATCGTGGTCGCAGCGGTCGCAGCGGTCGCGGTAGCGGTTGTCAACCCGGGGTTGAAACGTTTTTCTCGGTGCTCGATTGGTAACCGGTTGCGCCAGAGCGTCGGATCCGCCCTATAGCGCAACGAGTTCGACTTATCGCGCCGAGAACGGCATCCCGGAAGCCCGTAGGACGGGCCCCGCACCGCACGCTCCGACCCCCGGCGGCCACCACTCCGGCGTGCTTACCTCGACCGCGTGGTCACGCTGGCTGACACGGGCCGTTTTGTTGTTATCGATCGCCTGTCTCGCCTCGAGGCCGCCGCGGCCCGACCTCGATGCCGGACGCCGTTGCGGGACGCCGTTGCCGGACGCCGTTGCCGGACGCCGTTCCGGAGGCCGATTCCGGACGCCGTTGCCGGACGCCGTTGCCGGACGCCGTTGCCGGACGCCGATTCCCGGTCTCGACGCGCCCCGAGACGCTACCGATCGGTCGAGCGATGCGTGGTCAGGCGGTGAGGTGACCGAATTATCTAGCCCATTTCCTCGATCGTCACTTCGCGCCGTTCGGCTGCGGACTTTTGCGCCGCGAGCGCAAATGCTAGGGTGGCCCGGCCTTCAGTGGCGTCAAGTCGTGGCGGGCGTCTCTCCAGGATCGCGTCGATGAAATCAAATGTCGCGTCGCGAAACGACGACGCCCAGGCGTGGTCGACGCGATGGAAAGCACGGGTAACGCCGTCGCGATAATGCACGACGGATGGCTCCTCCAATAATCTACCGGTACATTGGTTTACCCAGACAATACCACTAGTACCCCGGATCTCCAGGCGGTCGTCGCTGACGTAGTAATTGGACCCGACATCCAGCTGGGCGGCATCCACGAGATCCCAGGAACCATAGCGAGCCAGCGGGCCGGCATAAGTCCAACTAACGTGAGCAGCGGGGTCCACCATCAGGCCGTGACCCACTTCCACCGTGGTGATGAACGCATGCACCCGCTCGACCGGCACGTCGACGAACATGCGGCCCAGCTGAAAGCAGTGAAAGCCGTGGTCGAAGGTCATAGGGCCCCGCCGCAAAGGGCTGGGTCCATCCGCCACGCTTGCGCTTCATCTGGGACGCGCCAGCCTTGGCCCGTCCCGAGCCGACCGTTGGTGGTCAGGATGCGCACGGACAAGACGTCGCCAACGCCGCCGTCGTCGATGATCTGACGCGCCAGGACATGGGGCGGGTAAAAAAGAAAGTTCTCGTAGACCTTGAACACAGTTCCCGCCTTTTCCGCCGCGGCGGTTACCTGGTCGTACTCTGCCAGCGAGATCGTCGGAGGCTTTTGCAGGTTGACGTGCTTACCGGCGTTGAAGGCATCGATGGCTTGTCCTGCGTGCCGGTGATGAGGAGTCAGGATTTCGACTGCGTCAACTCGAGGATCTGCAAGCATGTCGTCCAGCTTTGCGTACGCCGTGCAACCCCACTCCGCGGCGCGCCGTTCGCGCCTTGTCTCGTTGACATCGCAAACCGCGACGATTTCGGCGCGCTCGTGCTCGAGCCACCCAATCTTGTTGAGGTCCGCGATACGCCCCCCGCCAACAATGCCCACGCGCACCCGCTCCAGCGGCGTCGCGGCCACGCGCCTAGTTCCTTTCCGCTGGGTTGCGTGCGGGAGTTCTTGACTGGTGTGAACGCTGCGGGGCAGATTCCGTGCCAGGTTTACGACGCGCACGACCTGTCGCGCCGTGTGGGCCCAACTCGTAGGTGTGCATCTCGTCCGCCCGTACCGGCGAGGTAAGAAATTCGAGATCTGCTCCCAGGTGGGCCTGGAGCACGGTCTCCGCGTAAAGCCGGCGCCAGCCTCGATCGGGTAGCGGGGCCGGGCGCCACATGCTCCGCCGGCGGGCCAGCTCGGCTTCGTCGACCAGGAGGTCGAGTTTGCCAGCCTCGACGTCCAGGGCGATCCGGTCGCCTGTGCGGACTAATGCCAGTGGCCCTCCGACGGCAGCTTCGGGCGAGACGTGCAGCACGACGGTCCCGTAGGCAGTACCGCTCATCCGGGCGTCTGACACTCTCACCATGTCCTTCACCCCGGCCGCTGCGAGCTTACGGGGAAGGGGCAGACTGGCAGCCTCGGGCATCCCCGCTCCCCTCGGCCCGACGTTTCGCAGAACGAGGACGCTATCCGGTTCTACGTTGCGGTCGGGGTCGTCAAGGGCGGCGGCGGCCTCTTCGGTCGAGTCGAAGACGATGGCCGGGCCAGTGTGGCGGAGCAAGGCGCCACTCGCCGCCGCGACCTTAATGATGGCGCCATCGGGGGCCAATGAACCCCGCACAACGCGGATACTCCCGGGCGGCCCGAGTGGTTGGTTGACCGGCCTGATCGCATCAGTCGTGTTAGGTGCACCAGTCGCGCCGGTCGTGAAGGTAGTGGTCGTCGTGGCGGCACCGATCTGGCTTGGTACCTGGGCTCGGGCGGGGTCACGTTGGCGCTGCTTTTTCCCCGACGCGGGCGCTGAGCCGAGAGAAAGTGCGTCGAGCAGCTGGCCGAGCGTGCGGCCGCATATCGTCGCCGCGTCTCGCTCGATCAACTGTGCCTCGTCCAATTCGCGCAGCAGCGCCGGTACGCCACCAGCACGGTCGAGATCCTCCAGGTACCCGGAACCAGATGGTTTGCAGTCGACTAATAGCGGTACGACTGCCCCAATCCTGTCGACGTCCTCCAGGCCAAACGGGATCCCGGCACGCCGTGCCATCGCGGTCAGGTGGACTACCGCGTTCGTCGACCCGCCCAGGGCAATGAGCACGGTAAGGGCGTTGGAGAACGACCTGCGGTCGAGAACTGTAGAGGGCCGCCTCCCCGCTACGGCGATCTCGACGGCAAGGCGCCCGCTCTCGACGGCGATCTGCAACCGTCGGCCCGTCGCCGCCGGTGGCGTGGCCCCGCCGGGGACCATGAGCCCCAGCGATTCCGCTATGCAGGCCATTGTCGACGCTGTGCCCATTACCATGCACGTCCCGGCAGATGGGCACAGTCGTGCCTGGACCTCCGCGATCTCGTCCGGGTCGAGGTCGCCGGCCCGGTAGGCGGCCCACATGCGCCTGCAGTCCGTGCACGCCCCCAACCGTTCGCCGCGCCAGCTGCCGGTGATCATTCGGCCCGTGACCATCTGCACGGCGGGCACGTTGGCGGAAATTGCCGCCATGAGCTGAGCCGGTACTGTCTTGTCGCAACCGCCGCACAATACGACTGCATCCATCGGCTGGGACCTGATTTGCTCTTCGGTTTCCATCGCCAGCAGGTTGCGATAAAGCATGGAAGTCGGAGAAACGAGGATTTCCGGGAGCGACATTGTGGGGAAAGCTATCGGCAACCCCCCCGCCTCGAGCACGCCGCGGCTAACCGCAGCGACAAGCTCCGGCATCTGCCGGTGGCAGGTTGTGTAGCCAGAGGAAGTGTCGGCTATCCCGACTACGGGCCGATCGAGATCCTCGCTGTCGTACCCGGCCGAGGCCAGGAAGGCCCTTCTCAAGAAGCGCGAAAATGCGGGGTCACCATACTCGGTAAGGCCGCGGTCGATGGCAGAAACGGAGGCCGTTTGCCCGTCATCATCCTTTGCCGTGCGGACGCTACCCGCTGCGACCGGCACCGGCCGTCCAGGGACCCTCACGTCTACAACCGGAAGTTGAGGTACTTGGCTACGAGGTACGGTTCGATGCCTTCGGCGCCACCTTCGCGCCCAAAGCCGGACTGTTTTATCCCGCCGAACGGCGCCTCAGCCGTGGCGATGGCGAAATTGTTCACTCCCACCATGCCGACTTCCAGGCCTTCCGCCGCCGTGAATGCGGTTGCGACGTTGTTCGTGAATATGTAGCCGGCCAACCCGTATAGGTTGTCATTCGCCTGTGCCAGGCCGTCGCTCAGGTCGGTAAAGGTGCTTACTGCTGCTACGGGGCCAAAAGGCTCGTCGTGCATTATGTTCATGGAACTATCGACATCGGCGAGCACGGTTGGCTCGAAGAAAAACCCCCGGCCCGTCCCGCTCGGGTCGCAGCGGTTACCTCCGGTAACAATTGCCGCCCCTTTTTTCAGTGCGTCCTCTATCAGGATCTCCACCGCCTCCCGGCGGCGGGCACTGGACAAAGGCCCCACATCGGTGCCCTCCCGCCTTGGGTCGCCGACGGTCAGGACCGCGGCCCGCTCGGCGAACCGGGAGACAAAGCGCTCGGCGAGGTCCTCCTGGACATAAAAGCGCGACGGCGAGATGCAAACCTGACCGCAGTTACGGAACTTTGCCGTGACGCACCGCTCTACAGCGGTCTCGAGCTCTGCGTCCGCGAAGACGAGGACTGGGGCATGGCCGCTAAGCTCCATGGTGACTGGCACGGCTCGATCTGCGGCGAGGCGGAGGACTGTTTTCCCGACCGGCAGCGAACCGGTGAGCGAGACTTTGCGGACGACGGGTGACGAGAGGAGGTGCTCGCTGATAATGGCCGGTTCCCCTGTCACAACGTTTATCACTCCGGCTGGCAGGCCGGCCGCGACGGCACACTCTGCGAGGGCCAGCATGGTCATCGGCGTCTCTTCGGCGGGCTTGACGATGACCGAGCAGCCCGCGGCGATTGCTGGCGCCACCTTGCGAGATGGCAGCAGGGCGGGGAAATTCCACGTCGTGAAGGCCGCCACCGGGCCCACGGCCTGGTGCAGCACCATGAGCCTGGTGTCGCGTGAGTGGCCGTCGACTGTCCGGCCGTATATGCGGCGCGCCTCGTCCGCGTACCAGTCGAATTGGTCCGCCGCAGTCAACACCTCGGCTCCCGATTCGCTGAGCGGTTTGCCGGCTTCGGCCGTCAGCGTCGACGCGATGTGAGAGACACGTTCGCGGATGTTTGCGGCCACGGCTCTCAGTATCCGGCTCCGCGTCCAAACGTCAGTATCGCTCCATCGCTTCCAGGCTCGCTGCGCGGCGTCAAGGGCAGCGTCGAGGTCAGTGCGTGTCGCCACCGGCACAGTCCCGACGACGTCCTCGGTGGCCGGGTCGACTACCTCGATCACCGAGCGCCCCGTATCACCGACCCAGCCACCGTCGATGAGCATGGCGCAGTGGGCCGTCATCGCTTCATCACCGACCGACCCTGCGTCCGGCCCAGCGTGACCGGCTGAGCCGGTCCGAGGTGCCTGGTCCCCGGCCTCTGGCCTCTGGTGGTCCCGGGGAGGGAAGCGCCGCGACGTCAACGGCCCACGTCGCCGTGATACCTGGGAGGTACGAGTGGTCATGAAGGGATCCGTGGATAAGGGCTGGTTTACGGCGATCAGGCTTAGCACAACGTTTGGCATTGCTCGAGATCACTTCGGCACTACCTGGACCTTGATCTCTCCCCGGGCGGGGGGGCGACTGAGCACGCCTGGGACATCGCTGAGGTCGATCGTCTTCGTGATCAGCGCCTGGAGGTCGATTGCCCCCGAAGCAGCTAGTTGGACAGCTCGTCCGTGGGTGAGCGGGTTGAGGTACGAGCCCATGACATTTAGTTCGCGCGCAAACAAGTCGAACGGGCTGATCGGCACTCGCATCGAGCTAGGTGCCGCGCCGACGACTACGACCCGGCCAGCGCGGCGCACAACCGCTATTGCCTGGTGGAAGGTGTCCTCCACGCCCGCCGCCTCGAAGGCCACGTCAACTCCGCCTGGTGCCAGCCCGGAAGGACCTGAAATCGCCTGGGCCATTTCCGCAGCTGCCGGGTCGATGGAGGCGCTGGCGCCCAGCGACTCGGCGAGAGCGCGCCGCTCCGGTTGACGGGTCACCAGGATGACTTTCCCACCAGCGAGCCGTGCGAGCTGGGACAGGAGCTGGCCTATCACACCGCCGCCGAGCACGGCCACGCTCTCGCCGGGGCGGACAGCGGCAAGGTCTGATGCTCGCAAGCAGCAGGCCAGTGGCTCGCAGAGCGCACCGAACCCGGACGGGAGGTCAGGCGGCACCTCGTAGGCCTGACGTTCGGGCACGGCGACGAGGGGGGCCAGACCGCCATCACGGTCCACGCCGATGGCGCGGAGTTCGACGCAGTGTGCCATCAGTCCCATACGGCAAAACCGGCATTTCAAACAGGAAATGTTCGGGTCGACGGCAACCCGGGTACCTGCTGCGATAGAACACCCCGGCCCCACCGCAACAATGCTCCCCTCGAACTCGTGACCGAGGGTTACGGGAGGCCTGGACGGGTACTCACCGCTGATGAGGTGACGGTCGGTACCGCATACCCCGGCCGTGCTGACCTTGACGATCACCTCGCCGTGCGCCGGGACCGGCTCCGGTACTGCCTGGACGCTTACAGAACCGAGTTGCTGGAGCCTCAGAGCACGCACAAGTTCCCAGGCACGTCGGCCCATTCGTCGGTGGCCTCAGGCCTAGCCGAAGCAGCGAGGGCAGTGAGGCGCTCTAGTAGCCGCGTACCGTCGAGGTCACCGACCTGCAAAGCCTTAGTGCGGGTCACCACTCAACGTCTCGTCGATCCGGGCGTTGGCCGCCAAGAACCGCTGGTAGGCCCGGAAGCCGCCGAATTCTGAGATGTCCACAACCTTCTCGCCGGGCCGTAACCGGGAAGGAACGAGACGCATGGCGTGGACGGTCTCGCCGTCGATCAGCTCGACAAGGTCAATTTCGAGCTCAGGCGGCTCAGAAGGCAGGAGGCGCTCACGCAGGATCTCGTCAGGAATGTCGTACAGCTCGCCCTCGATGATGTGGCCGCCCGATTGGACCGGGAAGAGACCAGGGAACTCGTCGCGTACGGCGAAGAACCGGTAGCGGGCCGCAGTACCGCGCCGGGCCGAGAAAAGTCGAGCCCGCGTGCGAGCCGTGGTCCCGCTGACCTGTCATCGCTGTACCATTCAGGAACATTAGCGTCATCGCTGCGAGGATTATAGATGTTGACGCATCGTTCAACGCCTCCAGCCGTAAGTGTTACGCCGTGAGGGTTACGCCGCGGGGACTGGTTCACCGCCGCGCACCACGGCAAATTGCCACTCCGGGTTGTCGGACGGTTCCCGGCCAGTCGGGGGGCCTTCGTACGGATTTCCTCGCAGCACCTCGGCGCCCGCCGGGGCGAACTGCACGATATAAGCCTTGCGTGTATCGACCGTCGTATTCGGGCCCGTCAGGTGCGGGGCCAGAGAGGAGAAAACAGCAATATCGCCGGGTTCTACAGGCGTGGGGACTGGAGGCGCGGGGGGCTGCTCGAAGCATTCCCAGCCGAGCGGGTCGACGTAAGTGTGGCTCAGGGTGCCGAGCCTGTGTATGCCCGGGACGATCTGGGGGCAGCCGTTCTGGATTGTCGCAGCGGTCAGTGGCGTCCAACACGTCAGGTACTGCTGGGGGAGCACGAATGTGTAACCGTTGTCCTGATGCCAGGGAAAACGCCTGGGGTTTTCGGGCTTTTTGTATACAGCTTGGTCCCAGTAGAGGTTTACGTCTGGCCCGATGAGGTCACAGCACAGTTCGGCGTAAACCTGGTGTCGAGTGAAGTCCCTCAGCGTCTCGGACTTTACAACGAGATGCGCGCTGAAGGTGATGGCATCGAGCTGGCTGATCCCCTCCCGTCCACCTTTGGCCTTCAGTTCGGCTTCCCGGTCCTTTTCGAGCTCGTCGACCACCAAGCGGACCCTCTCTATCAGGCCCGGGTCGAAAGCACCCCGCAGGATGAGAAAGCCATCTTCGCCGAACGATTGAGCCTCGCCAGAGCTGAGACGTACGAAAAGGCCCCCTGGGTTGTCCCATTTGAAGCCTTCGCTCCACGGGTGCGGTCGCGCTCCGGCGGGCCAGTCCACCATCGTCCACGCTCCTTCTTCCTCCCGGGCCAAAGCTCCTTGCCCCGTCCTCGTAGTGGTCAGTATTTTGGCCGGTCTGGCCGCCTGCAACAATTTCATCCTGCCGCCGACCCTCCCCGAGCCAAACATTAAGCCTATTCTTACATTGGGTCTTCCGTTGGGCGTGTACACGGTATCGACCGCCGCCTCGGGCTACGACGTCAGCCTACCAATCGTGATGGCTGGTGTGATTTTGTCTGTTTTGCCTGTGTTTTTCCTCTTCATTGCTATGCGCCGTCAGTACGTGAAGGGGATCGGCGGGTTTGCCCTGAGGTGATGTACGGTGGGGGACGATGAGCGATGGGCGGGGCCCGGGTGTGCGGTTCTCGGACAGCGCGCCGCCCGAGGACCAGCCCGGGCCGGTCCCACGATCTGCGCCCCCGTCATGGTGGTCTCGCCGCCAGTCTCACGGCAGCCAGTCTCGGCGCTGGCACGTACCGGTCCTCGTCTCGCTGGCGCTTTTAGCCGTACTGGCTACTTTCGCCGCGCTCTTCATCACCAATCTGCGCATATCCGGACGGCCGGCGCTCAGCGCGAAGGATGTCAGGGCTATCGTCAACCAAAACGTGAGCACGGCGATCACGCAGCTGCAGTCCCAGGCCCCCGCAGGCGTCACCGTGTACCAGGCCGTCCGGCCCGGGCTCGTCTTGATCGAGTCGCAGCACCAGGGAGGGCCCGGTACCGAGGATCTCGGCTCAGGGATCATCGTCGATACTCAGGGGGACATCCTCACAGCACTGCACGTGGTCCAGGGCTCCTCGCGGATCCAGGTCACGTTTTTCGACGGGACCACCTCGACCGCCTCCATCACGTCCTCCGACCCCACCGACGATATTGCCGTACTCTCGGCCCAGCGGTTGCCGACGGTAGTGGCGCCAGCTGTGCTTGGTCCCAACCCGCAGGTCGGCGAAGAGGTATTTGCTATCGGGAACCCTCTCGGGCTGGTCGGTTCCCTGTCCGCCGGGGTCGTCTCGGGACTAGACCGCACCTTCAGGCTCGAAGATGGGCGTACCCAGTCGGGGCTGGTCCAATTTGACGCTGCTGTCAACCCGGGCAGCTCCGGCGGCCCATTGCTCAACGCAAAAGGTCAGGTGATCGGGATCGTGACAGGGCTCGCCAACGCAGCGGGGACCGACGAATTTGCTGGCATCGGGTTTGCCGTCCCGATCGGCACCGCTGGCCGTGCGGCCGGGGCGCCTGCCAAATGAGCGTGGCGCGGGGTGGAGCGCCGGCCGATGGGCCGGAGGTATCGGTCGAAGAGGTGCTCTACCACGTCAAGAGGGTCATCGTCGGCCAAGACGAGCTTCTCGAGAGGATGGTCGTCGCCCTGGTAGCTCGCGGCCACCTGTTGGTGGAGGGTGTCCCCGGACTGGCGAAGACGCTGGCCGTTAAAACCTTTGCCGACGCGCTCGGCGTCCAGTTCCAGCGCATCCAGTTCACCCCCGACCTCGTACCGGCAGACATCGTCGGCACGCGGATCTACAACCAACAGCGCGGCGAATTCGAGGTGTCCCTCGGTCCGATCTTTGCCAACCTGGTTTTGGCCGACGAGATCAACCGAGCGCCGGCCAAGGTGCAGAGTGCGCTCCTCGAGGCCATGCAGGAGCGTCAGGTCACGATCGGGCGCCATACCCACCCCTTACCGGACCCTTTCCTCGTTATGGCGACTCAAAACCCGATCGAGTCGGACGGGACCTATCCCCTGCCCGAGGCCCAGATCGACCGGTTCATGCTAAAGGTTCTCGTGGACTACCCGAGCGCCACCGAGGAGTTCGTCATCGTCGAACGCATGATCGCTGGCTTGGAGGACATCCACGAGGTGATGGACGCCCAGCAGCTGAGGGGCCTCCAGAAGGCAGCCGAGACCGTCTTTGTAGACCCGGCCATAATCGAGTACGCCGTCCGCGTCGCGACAGCCACCAGGGACCCGTCAGCCGTCGGCCTCCCGGACCTGGCTCATTACGTGACTTACGGCGTGAGCCCTCGGGCCTCGATCTACATGGTCATTGCCGCCCGGGCGCTGGCGCTGGTGCGCGGACGCCAGTACGTGTTGCCGGAGGATGTGCACGCGATGGCGCCCGACGTGCTCAGGCATCGCCTGGTCCTTTCCTACGAAGCGCTCGGCGACGACGTGAGTGCCCAGCACGTGATCGACGCCGTATTGAGGAGAGTCCCCGCCCCCGATGTCGTGCTGCGGGCATGACTCCATAGTTCGCAGCGAGCGACGGTGGATACCGCCCCCCTACTAACACCCGAGCGGGTTTTGCGCCGCCTCGAGTGGCAGGTACTGCGCCGGCTCGACGGACGAATGCAGGGTAATTACCACACGTTGTTGCGCGGAAATGGTACCGATTTTCTGGACCTGCGGGCCTACGAGTGGGGCGACGACGTCCGCCATATTGATTGGAACGTCACCGCCCGGATGGACGAGCTCTTCGTACGGGAGTTCATGGAGGACCGCGAGCTCACAGCGTGGCTCCTGCTGGACCGTTCTCGTTCGATGGCGTTCGGCGCTGTGGGGCGGACGAAGGAGCGAGTACTGTGTGAGCTCGCCGCTACTTTCGCCCAACTGCTCATCCGCGGCGGCAACCGCCTCGGCGCCATGCTGTACGACGGCGCTCGGCTGTGGACGATCCCTCCCCGTCAGGGTCGGTCCCAGGTGCTCGCTCTGGTACGCGAACTGCTGCTGCCGGTAAATGGGGGCCCTTCGACCGACCTGAGCCGGCTGCTCGATAATGCCGCACGAGTCGTGCGTCGCCGGTCTCTTGTTGTACTGATCTCCGATTTCATCAGCGAACCTGGGTGGGAGCGACCACTGTTGCGTCTCTCCGAACGGCACGAGGTCGTTGCGGTCCGGCTGGCCGATCCGCGCGAGTACGAGCTCCCCGATGCGGGGCTGTTGTACGTAGAGGACGTGGAGACGGGTGAACAGTTGCTCGTCGACTCGAGTGATCCCGAGCTGCGCCGCCGGCTCAGGGCCGCAGCTGAAGCGCAGGACGAGACCATTCGTCGTGCCATCACGCAGGCTCACGCCGATCTCCATGTCGTCTCGACGGAGGACGACCTCGTGAAAGCGTTCGTGCGAATGGCCCGCAGCGGTCGGCGGCGCGGCAGATGAAACCAAGGCGGCGCAGATGAAATTTGGCGATCCGGACCGGCTTATTGCCCTCCTGCTCGTGCCGGCGGTGATAACAGCGTATGTATTGTCGCGACGACGGCGAAGGTTGCGAACGGCGGCCCTCGCGGCACAGGGTCTCGTTACAGGCGGCGCTGCTCGGCAACGACGCTGGGCGCGCCACGTGCCGTTCGGCCTCTTTCTTGTTGCGCTCGCCAGTCTGGTCTTTGCTTCGGCCCGGCCCATGGCGACCATCAGTACGCCGCGACGCGAAGCAACGGTGGTCCTTGCCATCGACGTGTCCAACAGCATGGCCGCCACCGACGTCAAGCCTTCCCGCCTGGGAGCCGCCAAGATTGCCGCCAAAGCGTTCGTCCGCCGCCAGCCCGGGGGTGTGCGGATCGGAGTCGTGGCTTTCGGTCCGACGGCCGTGATCGTGCAGCCACCCACCTTCGAACAGGCCGAAGTGCTGCAGGCCATCACTCACCTTTCGGTGGGAGGCGGGACGTCCCTGGGCGCCGGCATCCTCACCTCGCTCGATGCCATCGCCGGAAAAACCATCCGGGTCAACCAGGCGGCGTTGGCCCAGGACAACTCGGGCCAGGTCGATATTGGCTACTACGGGGGGGCCACGATCGTGTTGATCTCCGACGGCGAGGACACGAGCCAGACCGACCCGGTGACAATGGCGCGCGTGGCGTCGGTCGCAGGCGTCCGGGTCCAGACGATAGGGGTCGGTACAGCAGCGGGCACGACGGTACAGATCGGCGGGTTCACCGTGGCCACGGCCCTGGAGAGCCAGACGCTGAAGGCGGTGGCCGCGGTAACAAATGGTTCGTACCATCAAGTCGATAACCGGGGCGGCCTCACTGCTATATCCAAAAAGATCGACCTGCACTTCACGGTCGTAACCCAGTACACGGAGATCACTGCACTTTTCGCCGCTGGGGCCGCCTTGCTCCTGGTTGCTGGCGCGCTCATATCGGCGCTGTGGTTTGGGCGGGTGGTTTGACGTGAGCTTCACGTGGCCGGTTGGGCTCCTGCTTCTCACGGCGGTCCCTGTCGTGCTGGGCATCTACCTCTTGACAATGAGGCGACGCCGGCGGCAAGCGGTCACTTATTCGAGCCTCGCCCTGTTGCGCGTCGCTATTCCCCGCCGGTCGCGCTGGCGGCGCCATCTCCCTGTCTCCATGCTGCTTGCCAGCCTGGGGGTGCTGGCAGTGGCGGCGGCTCGCCCGCAACTCACTTCTGCCGTTCCCATCTCACAAACGTCGATCATCCTTGCGCTCGACGAGTCAGGTTCGATGTGCTCGACCGACGTGCTGCCCAACCGGTTGAGCGTGGCCCAGAGCGCCGCTCGCCAGTTCGTCGACTCCCAGCCGAAGGGGACCGAAATGGGTCTCGTGGAGTTCTCCGGTTTCGCCGAGCTGGCGGTGGCGCCGACGAGAGATCGCCAAGCGCTGGACCATGCCATCGACAACCTCAGCACAAGTCCCGGGACTGCCATCGGGGCCGCCATCCTGAAGGCGCTCGACGCCATCGCCCAGGTAGACCCTAAGGTCCAACCGGTCGGGGACGCGGCCGCCAGCGCTCCCATCGCCTCGTCGGTCGGCAGTGGGGGGTTTGGCGGTTCAGGCGGGGCGGCCACCGGTCAAGCGGCGTCGCGGCCAAAGCCCGGGAAGGGCGGCTACGTCCCTGACGTGATCGTCCTGCTGACCGACGGTGCCAACAACCGGGGTATCACGCCGTTGCAGGCCGCTCCTTACGCCGTTGCCCGCCGCGTCCGCATCTACACGATCGGGTTCGGCACGACCCACCCAGCACCCCTCCGGTGCACTCCACAGCAGGAGGGTGGCCTGGACTTTGGCCTGTACGGCGGTGGAGGATATGGCGGCGGCTTTGGCGGCGGAGGTTTTGGCGGCGGAGGTTTTGGTTCGCCGCTAGTAGCCGACCTGCCCCCGCTGCGCGAGGTCTCCCGTCTCACCGGCGGTACGAGTTACTCGGCCAAAGACGCCTCTCAGCTCGACAGGGTGTTCAAGAGCCTTCCGAAACACATCCTTGTCCAGAAGGAGCACCACGAGGTCAGCGCCGAGTTCGCCGTCATTGGAGCCTTGCTGGCCCTAGCTGCCTTCGGGGCGTCGATCCGCTGGGGCCCTTACCCGTAAATTGGCGCAGGTTACGTCGTCTCGTTTTCGCAGGGCGACGGCCGCTGGTCGAGTAGTGCGCTATATCAGGGACGCAGCAGCGATGCATTGTTGGTGTACCTGCGCACTGCTTCCTCGTCCAGTGCGACGCCGATCCCCGGGACTTCGGGGATTACTAGCATCCCATCAGCATCTATCCGCCACGGTTCAGCCACAAGTTCGTCGATATATGGGGAGCCATCCAAATACTCGACCAAATCGGTGCCGGGGATTGCTGACGCGAATTGTAAGTCGGCGGCCAGCCCGATCGCCGTGTTCCACCCGTGAGGGACCACCTTCAGGTTGTGCTCGGCCGCCATCCACGCGATTCTGCGCTGCTCGCTCAGCCCACCGACTTTGGTTACATCGGGCTGGACAATGTCGAAGGCGCGTCGCTCGATCCAGGTCGTGAAAGACTGACGTCTCGTAAACACCTCGCCGCCCGATATCGGCACCGGTGAGACAGCGCGCAACACCACGTAGTCCTCGAGCGCGTCAGGTGGCAATGGTTCTTCCAGCCAGGTCACGTCGTAGCTGGCGAGCATGTCAGCTGTACGCCGTGCCCACTTGAGGTCCTGCGCCCAGAGCCCATCACTGGCGCCGGCGTCCACCATCAGCGCCGCGTGCGAGCCGATCGCGGCACGGGCAGCATCGATGATGGCCTCGTCCGAGCGGCGACCTGAGCGCCCGAACGGCCCCCAGCCGATCTTGAACGCCCGGAACCCCCTATCTGCCACAGAGGAGAGGGTCTCGCGAAGCTTGGCGGGTTCGTCCATGAGCAACGAGGCGTAGGCCGTTACTCGGTCCCGCCAACGGCCACCAAGGAGGCGGCCTACTGGCTGACGAGTGACCTGCCCGAGGATATCCCAAAGCGCGATGTCAATCCCGCCGATCGTGTGGGTGACGGCACCACCGCGTCCCAACCAAAACGTCGCCCGGTGCAGTTTCTCGCTGACTCGTTCCGGCTCGAGCGCTGTTTCTCCGATGACGAGCGGGTTGAGGACTTCCAGCGATGCCCGGACCAACGATTCGGTCGTGAACACACTGCCGACTCCCACTGCGCCTTCATCGGTGTGCACCGCGATGAGCGTGTGGACCACGTCGTCCGGTTGCAGCTCGTCGCTCCATCCACCCGGCGGCGTCCCTCCACGCAGCCCCGCGGCCCGGATCTCCCGTATCTTCAATCGCCCGCTTCTCCTTCGTGGCCTCATGCAAGCGGAAGCGCAGAGAACACTTTCTCGATCGCTCGTGCGACCTGGTCCGATTGTTCCTCCGTCAACTCCGGGCTCACGTCCACGTGGACCGCTCTAGCGAGCAATTCGTAGGTTCGTGGACAACTGCTCGGGTCGAGGTTAGGGCGGTCGACGTCGCGACTCCAGGGTGTCACCTTCGACCATCCGCGACCAGCGCCAAGTGGCCCCCAATGATAGGCAATATGGAGGTCGACCCTGCCCGGGTCGAAAAGTACTTGAGCGGCGAGGCCCTCGGCCCTAAGCGCTTGGACAACCCGTCTTGTTTGGTCGGCATCAGGCATGTAAGCAATAAGCGCGATGCAAGCGTCACCCTCCTGGTCCCACTGCCGTCGCCAGATGACACCTTTTTCGGAGGCGACCCCGCTCACCCGGTCTCGGATGAGCGCGAAGTTGGCACGCATGTCGGAGAGTATTTGCTCGAGTTTTCCGCGTTGCGCCAAAGCCACAGCGGCCTGGAGCTCCGACATCCGGCACGTAATGCCCACGAAATGGAGCGCTGACAGCCGGCGTCCCGCCGTGCAGCCCCAGGCGATCGGTAGTACGACCTGTCGAGATACTCATGTCCAGCCGTCCTCTTTCAGTGTGCCCGGGCCCGACCGCAGGGGCGACCACCGTCACAGGGCAATAGCTCCGTTTTCCTACGGTCACAGTACAACGTTAGACCGGGCGGTGATCTTCGAGAAACAGAGTGAGCGATCCTGGACCAAGTCGAAGTCGCTCCCAACCCGAGGCTCGCTACGTTGGAGTTGTTCGGCGCGCACCAAGGACGAGTACGGCCCCCTGTGCGCTCGCCTGATAAGACAAAGCCAGGAGGTAATGATGAGCAGTGCGCCGCCTTCCCGGAGAGATGACAGTCCCCAGAGCAGCGCCCTTGGGTACAGCTGGCCTGATGGGGCCAGGGTCGCTGTTTCCCTGACCTTTGACTAAGCGACCCCGCGGCAGTTGGTGCGGTCTGGCTGGCTGAGTTCCGGGAGGCGCTCGCCGAGGGGGGCCATGTCACGTACACCTTCCACCCGGAGGTGAGCGGCCGCCGCTCGCGTTTTGCCGCGCTGCGTGAGCTCCTGGAGCACATGTCCTCGTCGGGGCAGGTGTGGTTCTCCTCTCACGGCGAGGTAGCCCGGCTCCTCCCGGCCGGCACTATGACACCTTCGTGACCGAGACTCCGGCCCGGAACCCCATTTGACGCGCGCCGGGCGCATAGCCGCCACCGCTTCGCTGACGGCTCCAGCGACCGCCCAACGTAGGTTGTCCAGATAGTCAACAACATTTTGTCGTACGGGCGACTAGACTATTAAGCCACCAGAGCGCGAGGTGGGCGGACCGTATTGGGTGTGCGAGCTCGACACCGAGACCCGCTCGCCGGGGACGCCCGAAATCTCTTCGACCGCTTCACGGATCCGCGCCATCTCGTCGTCGCCGAGAGAAACGAGGTCGCACGCCACTGAGACCTAGTGGAACCGTATACAGGCTCTGGCTGTCGATCACGACGAGCGGCCAGAGTACGTTGTTCCAGCTCCCCACAAACACGAGCACGTCCCTTGGTTATTGGCTCCTCCTTCCTCCCTTTAGTTGGTTCTCTTTGCATTGGGCCCGTACGGACGTTCTGCGAGCGGAGTCGGCCGGGCACGCTGGCATGGCTCTGCGCTCGAACGCCGCCAGTCTCAGGGCAATGCCGGGATGGAGGCGGTACTCAATCGGATCTGCTCGCGACTCAACCCCTCCCGACCGGGTCGGTCCCTTCTCCTGCGGCGCTCACGGGGATGGCCCAGCCCCCAGTCCCAAGGGCCCGTCGACTGCAAGCCCTTGCCCTACGAGGACAGCGAAGCTGACGCCGCAGGAAGATGGCTGTTTTACGCGACGTATGATCGGCGATGCTGGTGCAATTGCACTTTGAACGCGTGAGAACGGGTCAAAAGAGCGGCTTGGTGACGATTAACCACCTCTCAGGTGCTTAATCGTCACCAAACAGCCGAACTTTAGGTTAAATCCGGCCCGTTACTAGCGCCTGGATGTCAAATCTTGGTGCTACTTCACCACCTTCGCAGGTGGTGCTCCTCTAAGCCGCCCCTTGGTTATTGGGGCGGGTCGATGACCTGCAGTTGGGTCCACGGCAGGTCGGCAATTACCTGGTACTCCTGCACATAGTTCCCCGGGCTATTTTCGAACGCTTCTTCGAGAGGCCCGCCGCCGCCTGTGAAAATACAGCAGCCACCATTGGAGTTGCGATGCCAGGACCCCATCGGGCCAGGATTGCCCTCATCGGTCCATGACCCTGTGGCGTAGTCCGCCTCGATCCCGTCTGAACCTCCGTGGTCCACAACGACAAAGCCGTTTTGTTTTCCGGCTATACATACCTCGTTCTCAAATGGGGTGGTGTCGTAGTCGGAACAGCTGACGCTCGGAGCAAAGCGGAACCATTGACCCTCGGCGGGGTAACCGGGGTGGCTGCCACAGTCTCCGCGGTCGGCAGGGTAGAGGTAGGTCGTGCAGTTGACGACCTGAAGGCCTATGGCGTGCTTGATCGAACCCGAAAGAACGTCCGCCTCGGAGACTTCTGTGGCCAGGTTGGAGATGCCGGTCGCAGTCTCCCCGCCGGGCCACGGGAAGACCCCGGAG
The DNA here is from genome assembly GCA_963823855.1 of uncultured Acidimicrobiaceae bacterium. GTDB lineage: Bacteria > Actinomycetota > Acidimicrobiia > Acidimicrobiales > Palsa-688 > Fen-671. The sequence goes on along the minus strand of CAWGNA010000019.1, from coordinate 27,237 downwards.
GAGGTGCCGAGGGAGGCCTTACCTCCCCAGCAAGCGCTCCACCCTTTAGCAATGGAGCCAAAACCCTTGTCAGCGGTCGTTCGCGCTGTCACGGGATGAGCTTGCCATAGCTCCCAAACGCTGTCGCTGCTCGGCTGGTACACGGTCAGGATGTAGTCGGTGGGGCCGCTGGTCGGTGCCCACGCCGGGATAGGGGCCGATGTACCGGTATTGCCGAGGAAGCTGTTGCACCCAGACTGCACCGATAACGGGACCATCGGCTGGTTTGCAGGCACCCAAACGAGGGGCCGGCCGGTGACTCCGACGTTGCCGTAGTTGCTGTGCCAGTCGGCATTCAGCTCATTGACAATCTCGGTGCTGTCGCGGGCGACGGGCCAGGAGGAGACGTTCTGGTTGAAAAGGCTGTCCGGCATCAACGACGCGGGTGGGACCGCATCGCCAATTGCCGCGGCGCGGCACGAGGCGCCGGCCGCCCGAGTGCCCCGGTTGTGCCAGCCACGCATGGTACGCTCTCGGCCTCCGGGCTCGGTCCTGTGGCTGCCGGAGCGAAGCTGAGCACGAGGGCGGCGGCGAAGGCTACGGCGGCGAGCACCTTGGCGGCACCGACAACCAGAGGGCTTCGTAGCAAGACGGACTTCACCAAGGTTCCAGATGTTGTTCACCTGGCCGTTACCGGTACATAATTCCGTAGCAGTAGCGTGCCGGGATATATGTTCTACTGGGGGCTCTCCCAACGACTCTACCGGCAAGTCGTCGGAAATGTCCGTTCACCTCATTAAGTCACGGGCCGTCGAGCCTGCACCGGGTCTGGGATCTGCTCCGCCCAAACCACCCAGAGTGGGCGTAGCCCATATCCCGGAAGGACCCGCGCCGTCGCCTACGTGCCAACCGGACAGAGCGTAGAGCCAAGCGACAACGAGGGCCCCGGATGAGTGACGAGATCCCAGCGGCGCGCCTTGCCCGCATGCGGCACTTCTTGAGCGAACATAACGTCTTGTCGTCCAAGCAGGCCCAAGTCGAGTTCGGGGTATCGGAGATGACGGTGCGGCGTGACTTCGCTGCGTTGGTGGCCAGCGGACATGCCGATGAAGATCGTTGCGATAGCGCCGCGGCGCTGGACGCGCGCTCCACAGGTTTACATTTCTGGAGGATGGCCACATGACAGCTGAGCCCCACAAGGTCGCGTTTTACGCAGACCTGTTTTACCGTTCTGAGCACTCTCCGGCATATTGGATCCCACCCGAGGACCTCGATGTTGAGGCGTTGCTCCTCGGAGGAGACATTCACTATTTGCCGGACCAACTTGGGACGATGTTGAAGGACATCCGTGAGACGCAACGCGACACGACCCAGATCATCGTCGTCCCGGGCAACGGCGAATATATCGACCAAGAGCTCGACGAATCGCGTGCACAATACCGGGCGGCGGTGGAGAGCGTGGGCAACGCGGTGTTCCTCGATGACGAGGTGACCACATTGTCGAGCGGGATAAGGGTCATCGGGTCGACGCTATGGTCTCTCGTGGCCGAGGACGATATCGACGCCTACACTGAGATGCTGGCCGGGTATGGGCTAGCTGGTGTTGACAACATACGCCTGGGCGACCGGTTCCTCACTCTGCGGGGTACAAACGAGATGCACCATCGGGCGCGATCGTTCATCGAAGGAGAGCTTCGAGGCCTGTCACAGGCTGAGCGCGAAGAGACGATCGTCTGTACCCACTTCTGGCCGACGTTACAGCCATGGACAGGCTCTTCTGGCGCCATCGAGGGGAAGTGGGCCAGATGACGGGGTCGGATCTCGGACGCGTTGATAGCTGAGTGGGGGCCAAAGCGGTGGTTGTGTGGGCATGCCCACACAACGCACGAAGTAACGATCGGCACCACGCAAGTCTGCTCAAACCCGCGGGCCGGTGACGGGCCGGGCAACGTCAACCCGGAGTTTTTGGAACGCTATATCGTCGAGGTGTAGACCGCGCCTGTCGAAACGGTCGCCCCGCCGACGACCTGGGCGGGGCCGACGACTGCTTGGCAACCGAGACGGTGCGGCCGCAGACGCTCTTCCGGTGTACCCGTTTAGGCTGGCCGACGCCAAGAGGGAGATGGCTGAGCCCGCGTACCCACATGGCTTCAGCACGACAACATTGCCCGCCAATTTCGGCAACCTGAATCTCAATAATGTCGGTGCCCAGTGAGGAATTGACATAAGCATATTTCTCCGAATAGGCACAACAACTGCGGTTACAGTGTTCCTCATAGGTGAGGTTGCGCTCGTGGAGGCGTCCGGTAATAATGCTCTTCACTTGAGAGGATAGATCCGGAGGTGCTCGATGATCGGCAGGTATGTCTTCGACTTCTCCGAGGGCGCGGCGGAACAGGCGGATCTCCTGGGTGGCAAGGGGGCGAACCTGGCGGAGATGACGCGCCTGGGCCTGCCGGTGCCGCCGGGTTTCACTATCACCACTGAGGCCTGTCGGGAGTACCTGGCCAGTGGTGAGGCGCCACCTGCACTGCGCTTTCAGGTGACGCTGGCGTTGCGCCGGCTAGAAGATGCCGTGGGTCGGCGTCTGGGAGATGTCCACGACCCATTGCTGGTCAGTGTCCGCTCGGGGGCCAAGTTCTCGATGCCGGGGATGATGGACACGGTCCTGAATGTCGGGCTGAACGACTTGTCGGTCTTGGCATTGGCCGAAGCTTCGGGGGACGAGCGCTTTGCCTGGGACTCGTACCGCCGCCTGGTCCAGATGTTCGCTAAGACGGTGCTGGGGGAGGACGGCGCAGTCTTCTCGGACGCACTTGAGAATGCCAAGAGGCGTAGGGGCGTCGTGAGCGACGTGGACCTCAGCAGCGCGGATCTGCAGAAGTTGGTTGAGGAGTACAAAGCGCTGGTCGTAGCCCATACCGGGCGGGACTTCCCCCAAGATCCGCGCGAGCAATTGGACATGGCCACCAGAGCGGTGTTCGACTCTTGGAACGGCTCTCGCGCCCGCCTTTACCGTAGGCGCGAGCGCATCCCGGATGACCTCGGCACCGCAGTAAACGTGTGCACCATGGTATTTGGGAACCTGGGCGAAGGCTCGGGGACGGGGGTGTGCTTCACTCGTGACCCGGCGACGGGCCGCCCTGGGGTTTATGGGGACTACCTGCCCGAGGCACAGGGGGAGGATGTAGTGGCGGGGATCCGCAACACCGTCACCCTCGAGGAGTTCTCCCGGCTCGACCCGGTCTCTTACGGCGACCTCCGCCGTGCCATGCGCAGGCTTGAGACTCATTACCGGGACCTGTGCGATATCGAGTTCACTGTTGAGCGGGGCACCCTGTGGTTGCTCCAGACCCGGGTCGGCAAGCGCACTGCGGGGGCTGCGTTCCGCATCGCCACCCAGCTGGTTGATGAGGGGCTTATCACCCTTGACGAGGCCCTGCAGCGAGTGGACGGTGCCCAACTAGCGCAGCTGACCTTCCCCCAGTTCGACTCCGGGGCGCCTCGTACGCTCCTCGTCAGGGGCACGGCTGCCTCTCCGGGCGCGGCGGTGGGCCGCGCCGCCTTCGACCCGGCGACGGCGGTCGCTTGGGCGGCACGGGGCGAGCGAGCCGTCCTGGTGCGCCGGGAGACCAGCCCTGAGGACCTGGCGGGCATGATCGCTTCCGCCGGTGTGCTCACCAGCCGGGGGGGCCGGACCTCGCATGCTGCTGTGGTCGCCCGGGGCATGGGCCGGCCGTGCGTATCAGGGGCTGAAGGCCTCGAGGTCGACCCGGTGGCCAGGGTCGCCAGGGCCGGCGAGGTCGAGGTGCGGGAAGGGGACGTGATCTCACTTGACGGCTCGACCGGCGAGGTCTTCGTTGGGGCTGTGCCGGTCGTCGCCTCGCCGGTGCTGCGCTACCTCGAGCACGGGGTCGACGTGGCTCTCGCAGAGCTCGACGGGAACCAGGACTCGGCAGAGCTGGTGCGTGCCGCTGACCGGATGCTAGGTCATGCTGACTCGGTCCGCCGGCTCGAAGTGCGAGCCAACGCTGATGCCGCCGGCGACGCCGGCTTGGCCCGCCGGCTTGGGGCCCAGGGAGTCGGGCTGTGCCGCACCGAGCACATGTTCTTAGGGGACCGTCGGGTCTTGATCGAGCGGGTGATCTTGGCCATCACAGCGGCCGAGCGAGAGGAGGCCCTGGACGCGCTGCGCCCCTTACAGAGGGCCGACTTCGTCGACCTGCTAGAGGCCATGGACGGCCTGCCGGTGACGGTGCGGCTGCTAGACCCCCCGCTGCACGAGTTCCTACCCGACCGGGCCGAGCTGATGGTGCGCGTGGCGCGCGCTGAGGAGCGAGGCCAGGTGGTAGAGGACGACGTGCGCCTCCTCGCCGCAGTGACCCGGCTGTCGGAGTCAAACCCGATGCTCGGCTTGCGCGGGGTGCGTCTCGGGTTGGTGGTCCCCGGGTTGTTCGCCCTCCAGGTGCGCGCCCTGGCCGAGGCGGTGGCCGCCCGGGTGAAGGCCGGCGGCCGGCCCCGGGCCGAGATCATGGTCCCGCTGGTTGGCTCGGTGATGGAGCTCCAACTTGTGCGGGAGGAAGCCGACGCAATCCTGGCTGAGGTGGCCCGCTCCGAGGGTGTGACGCTGTCGGTCCCTGTCGGCACCATGATCGAACTGCCCCGCGCCGCCCTTACTGCGTTCCGGATTGCGGAGGTCGCCGATTTCTTTTCCTTCGGCACCAACGACCTTACCCAAACGACTTGGGGGTTTTCCCGGGACGACGTGGAGGCAGCCTTCTTCGCTGCCTACCTGAGCATGGGGGTCTTCACGATCTCCCCCTTCGAGAGCCTCGACGTCGACGGTGTTGGACGACTAGTACGGATCGCTGTAGAGGAGGGCCGGCGGACTCGCCCCGACCTGCATTTGGGGGTATGTGGCGAGCACGGCGGAGATCCCGAGTCCATCCACTTCTTCCACCACATCGGGCTCGACTACGTGTCGTGCTCCCCGTTCCGTGTGCCTATCGCCCGGCTGGAGGCGGGGAGGGCAACACTGCGGGGCACGCCGCCCGGGGTCCGTAGCATCCGCGTCCGCCGCCGACGTGTGAGCCACAGAAGCCAAAACTTCCAACGGCGACCGTCTACTTGTCGTGTTGGTCGCAGATAGCGGCCACATGCCGGGCGACTCAACGCGCACGGAACTGATTAACTCGACCTATGAGCCTTCCTCAGCCCCAAGCTCCCGGTCGAAGCGTTCAACCACTCTCAGACGAGCACCTGCGGGTTATGGGTTCGATCGTGACGGCGCTCGGCCATCTCGACCTCGCTTTGCTCAGGACCGTTCGCGACCTGGTCCCGGGCGTGGACGGGCCGAGCGTGGAGGCCTTGCTGGCGGGTGACACCACCCTGCAGCTCGCGGCCAAATTCGATCGCCTGGTGAAGCAGCACCATCCGGACGAGCCGGTCTGTGCTCAGGTCGTCAGCTGGTGCTTGGCGGTCAACGAGGTTTGGAGCCGTTGGGACCAGGAAATCCACGCATCGTGGAGGGGTGACCAGCCAGACGATTCACTAAAACGGGTCCGCTATACAAAGACGGCCTATGGAGGGGGTCTACCAGTCGAGCAGACGAGCCTCGACGACCTCCGGCGCATTGCGGACGATGTCGCCGACCGAATGGCCGAACTGGCAGGTTTGGCAGCGAAGCTAGACCTCCGCGGCGACCAAGACCCGTGAAACCTGAAGGTTTATCACTGCCGTTTTTTCTCTGTTATAGCAAGACAGCGACAACAGCGCTACCAGCAGCACGAGCAGAATAACCACCGTTGAGTTATACCGACATGGGTTTAAGGGTGCGCACTGTCGACGGCTCGGCTGTGACATTGCACTGTGACATTGCACTGTGACATTGCACTGTGACATTGTACTGTGACATTGCACTGGCGATGCTAGATCACAAAGAGCGCGGCCCGTCACCGGGCCAGCAGTGTTTCCTCAGGTCGATCGCTGGCCGCACGAGGTCCGTAAGCGCCAAGACCCTGAGGGCTGGCCGCGAGGGGCGGAGGAGCACGAACTCCGCACCTCGGCGTTGGCAGTGCCGCCTCGCGACCTGCAGCGCTATTGCCCCCGCTGAGCCGAAGAAGGTGACCTCAGCGAGGTCAATGAAAATTGAGTAGGCGCCTTCGCTGAGGGCGTCATCGACGGCGACTGAAAGCTTGGGCGCCGTGTTGAAGTCGATCTCTCCGGCGACGCGGACGAGCGCCATCCCATCAGGGCTGCACATGAGACGGACAAACGCATAGTTGTAATCGACCGACCCGTCAGGCAGCCTCTTCAACGAATTGACATAAGGCTCCACCGGGTCCGCCCCACCCAATTGGGACGAAATGCACAGGCTCGCGGCCGACGGGGCCGGGGCACGAGGACGTCCCGGTTCTTTGGCGTCGGGCAAAGTCCTGGAATTTTGTCGCTCAGTGGCCATATACAGATCCAGGCTCAGGTCGACGACGCCACCCTCGCCACTCGTCCTGGCGCCGCCGTCACCCGCCACGGCAAACCCGCTGCGGTTTAGGGCTGGGACGTCTACCGGCGCTCATCGCCGTCTGCCAGCGATCATCGCGGTCGCCTCCTCGTGTGACGCACAAAAGGCCAAACGAGCCGGGGACGTCGACGGCCGCGAGACGGGCCGAAAAAACGCGCCAGGCCCTGAGGCCTGGGCTGACTGCATAACCCACCAAAGAAACTACCCCTCCGGCTCAGCTACCGGCAACTGCCACCCTGTCCAGGCTCCAGGTAGAGCCCTGTCCCTCTAACGTGGCCGGATCGGTAAGGGTGCCGGCGGGGCCCCTAGAAGATCGGGTGCAGTAAGCCGCCTCTACTTGAGGCTCACGATGAAGTTCACGGTCGTGGCGAGGATGATTGCGCCGAAGAGGTAGGAGAGAAGGGCGTGCCGCAGAGCGGCGCCGCGGATGACGGTTGTCTTCAGGTCTGTATCGGAGACCTGATAGGTCATGCCGATGGTGAAGGAAAGATAGGCAAAGTCGATATAGCGTGGGGGTTCATCTTGGTTGAAGCTCACGCCACCGCCGGTCGTGTAGTAGAGGCGGGCGTAGCGGAGCGTGAACAGCGTATGGACAACTAGCCACGACAGCGCCACGCTGGCTGCTGCGAGCCCGGCCAGAAGCCCTTTCGCCGTCCCATGGGCGGAGCTTGCGGCGACCAGGACAACCCCGACGGCGATCAGGCTGGCCACGCTGGAAGCGAGGAGAAGTAGGTCTGTCGTGGCCCGGGTGGGGTCCTCGCGGTGGGCGAGCGCCGCAGTCTGATCGGCATTCAGATGTGCGATTGCGGCCCAGACCCAGACTGAGAACGACGTCGCTGCCGCGTCCCAGCCGATCAATGGCGCGTACAGCCAAGCCCCGAGAACTCCACTCAGGGCTCCGACCACTACACCGACTATCGCCATTACAATCAGCCGGGCACGCGATCGAGCAGGGCCGATCTCAGGAAGTCCGCCTCATGTCGACGTCCCCCCCCGGTCTCGTCGGTCACCCAACGAAGTCAAGCAGGTCGGGGTTCATCTGGACGGCATTGTCGCCGGTGGCTGTCCAGTTCGGGCTGCCCCGGTTAGCTGCGGTGAGCGGATCCTGAGCTAGTCGTGGGAGAGGAGGCCCAGCTCGTGCATGCGCGTGCCTTCGGTGTACAGCATGGTAGCTCGGTAGCGGCTCACCGGGGGCACTGGTGCATATGTCGGTATCTCCGAGACCGTCGAGCTGGCCTTCACATTTGCCGGCACGGCGCCTAAGACGGCAAATGGCACCTGCCACGAAAACGCGAACCCCATCGGGCCCCCGGGAACCGAAGTTACCCAAGAAAAGGGGGAACCGGGTCAGAGCGGGAAGAGGCCGGAATACGGCACCCGGCTCAGCTAGCCTGAGGGCCGGTGGCCGGGGCGGACTTGAAGGGTTTCACGGTCGCCATCACTGCAGACCGCCGTCGAGACGACCAAGCAGTCCTGCTGGAGCGCCTAGGTGTCGAGGTCCTGATGTTCCCGTTACTGCGCACACAGCCCGAGGACCCAGGTGCGCTACGGGCGCTTACGGCAGCGATGGTCAAAGAGCCTCCCAGGTATTTCCTCGCTAATACGGGTTACGGCATGCGTACGTGGCTGGCGCTCGTCGTGGACTGGGGTTTGCAGGAGGCTCTCGTCGAGTCGCTTCGTTCGAACACGGCCATCGCTGCCAGAGGTGCCAAGGCTCTTGGCGAGATCCGCAAGGTCGGCCTGGACGCGTGGTACAAGGCTCCCACCGAGACCCTGGAAGAGGTGGTAGCCCGGTTGAGCACCGAGGATTTGGATGGCGCCTCGGTCGTAGTGCAGTTGCACGGGGAGGCGCCGGGGCCCGTGGTCCAGGCGCTCGAGCGAACAGGCGCCCGTGTTGACTACTTGCCGGTCTACAGGATGGGCGGTGCCGGGGAAGCAGCGGCCAATGAACTCATAGACGTCATTATCGACGGTGCGGCCGACGTGGTTACCTTCACTGCAGCTCCCCAGGTGCAGGTTCTCATGGCAACGGCACGCGCTCGTGCCACCGTCGAGGCCGTAGTCCACGCCTTCAATTGCGGAGGCGTCGTGGCCGCGTGCATAGGTCCCGTGTGCGCCAACGCCGCTCGTAATGAAGGTATTTCGGCCACTTGTACCCGAGCACTCCCGGCTCGGCTCCTTGGCCACTGTGATCGGCCACCATTTGAGAGCGCGCCAGGTCGCTTTGACAGGCGCGAGTGGGCCGGTCTACGTGTCCGGGCGCCTGGTCGAGACGCGGGGCCAACAGTGCTGGCTCGGCCCGGCCGAAGGAGGCGTGCTCCGGGCGCTATTGCTACGTCCGGGTGAGTGGGTCGATCTCGCCCTAGTGGGGCAAGCGGGCGAGGTGGGGCTAACTAGCTTGGTCGCTTTGCTCGACGGAGCCGTGCAGACCGGCAGCGAAGGTGCACGCCTGACCCGGCGTTAGGGTTTGTAGCTCGATGACCTGGTGGCGCTGGCGCGACGGGGACTTTCTCCGTTCGGAATTACGGTTCAGTCTGTTGAATAGAATGACCCTCGACTTGCGTCTGAACCGTTATTTCGCCTCGTCCCTGTGTGAACGTAGGTCGCCTCTCGTAAAAGCGAGGCGTAACCTCTAATCGGCCTAGAGGTACGTGCCGTTATCGGGTGAGCCGATGACCCCTCTTGACGAGCGTTCAGTTCAAGATGCCTCGGCCCCAGCCAGCCCCGAGGCGAACTCGAGGGCGGGGGCCACGTCGCCTATGTGGTAGACGCGCTCAGACGGCTCTATGTTGTCCACGAAACTCTGGTAAACGAGGGCTTCGCGGAGTGCGGCAAGGGGTCTTAGTAACTTCCAGGCTCGTCCGGGCTCGCTGCCCGGGACGGCCCGTGCCCAAGCGGCCAGCCAATGTTGCCCGAGGAACTGTCGCCGATCGGGAAAGTGCTCGAGCACCGCGAGGTCGAGCAGCGGGTTGCCCACCCGGGAATCGCCCCAGTCGAACCATACGGGCGGCTCGATACCAGTACGCGCGTTGCCGGGATGAGCATCGCCGTGAACGAGCGCGTCGGGCAGCCCGCACTCGTCGATGGCCCTCAGACGTTCCTCCGCGCCGCGGCACCAACCGCAGGAGCCGGGTGTCGTGGGGGGCCCGCCGGGCAACCAGAACCTCCAGTTGGGGCAGGAGCACCGGCCACCGTGCATCGGGCACGCCGGCCTCGAGCAGCTCGGGCACTCGTGCCATGGTCCCGGACTGCAGCTCTACTAAGCAGTCAATGAGCGGGAGCGTTTCTTCGACGGTCGCCCCATGACCATCGCGCCCGCCGAGCTCCCCGAGCAGGGCCCGATGGCCCGCCGCTCCGATCAGCTCCGGGGTGCACGGGCCGGCGAGGAGGCCCAACACCGCGCCCTCATGGTCAAAGAACCCCGGCACCGATTTCAACCACGCTCTCCCCCTCCCGGTCGGGATCGACCAAATGGATGAGAGGTTCCACGTACGGTGCTGGACGGCCGGCCCCGTCGGCTCAACAAGCCCCAATGCCCAGGCGAAGTCTGCGGCACGGCCCCCCGGTCGTGCCCACGGCATTCGCAGGGGGTGGTCCGCGACCACGACGTCGCAGCTCGAAAGGGATGTCCCTACTGTTGTCTCCGGGCCGGCCTCGGCGAGGTACCTGACATGGCCGCCTAGGGTGGCCCCCTGCGCCGGTACCCCGTCCAGCAACCGTAAGACGGTGACCGACGGGTGCCGCCGATGGACCGGTTCCATGTCCTGCCACCACGGCGTCCCCACCGCGAAGGGCTCCAGCTGGCCGAGGACCGTCCCGTCTTGAGCACAGACCACGAGGGTCACGACCCGGTCCATGGGCACCATCATGTCTCGCACAAGAAGAACCGGTCAGAAATAAGCTGCAGCGGTTAGGGGTTGTGCCGTACGTCAAAGACGCCGTTCGAGCACGGCTCGGACGGTAAGCGGCAAATACGGCCGGCGGAGCCGTGCCACCGAGGTGCCACCGCCGAGCGGCGGTCCCGCTCTTTCGGAAGCGTGGTCCTCGCCGTCATGAGGCTCGACCAACGTCGCAGGTAGGTCGGTCACGACGAGGCCCGTGCTAAGGACGGGTTAGGGATCGCTCAACGCCTGAACGTGGCTCATTACTTCTTGCTGGATGTCCGCTAGGACAGCCCGTGAACCGGCTTCGTCTTGCTTTGCAAGGGCAGCCGATACGTGGTCTGCCAGCTGGTCAAGGTGATCGACCACGGCCCGGCGAACTTCTTCGTCCGTGGCGGCCCTAGGCCAAAGGTTCGGCGGCGTTCGGCCGGCAACACTCGGCATGCTCGCAAGAGGCGATACGCCAAGTTGCTCGTCTTCCTGGACGAGGTGGAGGGCCCAGCTTCGCAAGTCGTCGAAGAGCCGGTCGAGCTGGGCGTGCAAATGATGGTTTTCTGGGATCTTCCGGTGGGCTTGCTTGACTTCCTGGACGAAATCGATGACCTCACTCAGGACTTGGTTGAGGGCAGCGATGGCCTCGTCGCGTGACAGAGGAGAGGTCAATGTACGACGCTCCTCACCGGGAGAACGGGAGGTACTGGGAAACTGATCTCACCCAAGCTGGTCCGCCGGCGACGAAGGCTGCCATTCTGTTCGTCTAGCCTGACCGGACATCCCCCTAGGGCCAACAGATCCGAGTAGTTGGTGTCGAAGAGGAGCGGAGCCGGCACCAATGCCTCCCACCGATCGTCGAGGTCGCCTCGCCCAGCGAGTACCGGGCGCCGAAGTCCGAACTCATCGACAGTCCCCGTGTCGGCATGAGTGAGAAGTGGGATCGCCTCGGTACCGTTGGCCACTGGATGATTCTCCTGTCTTTCCTTGTAACGCCCTCAGTGCCGAGGTTAGGTTCTTTTTCAGAGAAACAGATAAAGGTAAGGACACCAATCCAAGCAGATAAACGAGAGCTATGGGCGGGCGCATCGACTATTATGACAACCCAACAACCTAAACTACAGCGGGACGTAGCGGACCGTCTCCATCCGGAATTAGAGGTCGCGCTGTGGACAAGGGTGAGTCAAATTTGGTGTCTGAATCGATATTTCGCCCCGTCCCCGAGTGAACAAGCGTCGCCTCTGGTACAGGCGAGGTGTGGAGTGTTCTCGGGTGCCCGATAAGTGCCGCAGTGTTGCGTCTTTTGGGGCCCGCGGTTTAGATGTCTCGAGAGCCCTCTTGTAGTCGAGCACCACAAATTGCACGGGTACGAGGACTTGGGGGTCCCGCGTCAGCCGCCGTGAAACGCCACCGGGGGCTCGTGGATAGTGATCAAGCCGGGACGAAGCCCGTCGGAGTGTAGCCGCCAGACGGTAATCCGTAGTCGCTCCTGCCACGCGCGGTCGACCACATCGGCGATGTGACGCTGACGGCTGAGGAACTCGTGCCGGTGTCCGTGGGATTCGACGATGAAGCCGAAGAAGTCACCGAACTCGTCGAAGCGCAGCTCGGCGACCGTCCCAGTGACCGACTCGTCGCGGAGGTGCCCGCCATGTCCTGGCCCGGTGCCGTCGGATGGCGGCGGGCCACCGGTCGGCGACGGCAGGATCTTGGTCGGGTCGCCACCGAACGCCTCGACGCGGCCGGCGATCCCTTGAAGGTACCGGTGGAACACCGGGTACCAGCGTGTGTTCGGCTGGATTGCCTGACCAATCCACCGTAGTACTGATAGCTGGAGCTCCTCGCGTGGCAGCAACAACGATTTCTCGCTAACCGGGGTCGTGATCTGGAATGCGCCGATCACCTTGCGCCACTGGTAGCGGAGGACGGTCGCCGCCGCTGGCGGGGGCTCCGCCTCGGCGGTCGCACCCGTACCGCCGATCGCTCCGTCACGCTTAGATGGCGGCTGCCCCACGCCGTAGGCGCTTGTCACCTGGCGCACGACGACGTCGTAGGCGTCGCCCCGGCGCATCGCTGAGGTCGGCGTGACTGTGAGGAGACCGGCGTAGTTCGGTCCGGTCCCCTGAGGGATGGGTAGGTAGGTGACGCCGCGCGCCGGGCAGGCGAGCGTGGCTTCGTCGATCTGCGTGAATGGGTGCGATGTGTAAAGACGGGTCGCCAGCGAAAGGATCGCTTCCGCGCCGACAGCGGGCAGATAGATCTGGGCCTCGGTCCCGTCGGGCAGGTCGCCCCAGTCGATCATAAGCTCATCCGGCATTTGCCCGGGCACGAGCAACTGGCTGGTCGGACGGATCTCGAACGTGCTCAGCGCCTGCGCTGAACCGACCGGCGCCCAGTCGATGTTGCGCTGGGCGAGTTTGTCGTTGTCCGACGAGTCTGCGCCGACGGGGATCGGGCCCGGGCCGAAGACCACCTCTGCGATCAGGCACTGGTGCAGGTTGCGCGAGATCACCTGCGCAAGCGGGACGGGCGGATTGCTCGGGTCTGTGAACTTTCCGTCCAGGGGCGGCTCGGCGACAACAGGTAGGACGTTGTTCGGCTCCATCGTCCCGGGCTTGAACGGCTGGTTCACATCAAGCCAGCACCCGAAGAACGTCTCGATTAGCTCGCCCGTCGAGTTGCCGGTGATCTGCTGGACATTGCCGACGACCTTGGGCCAGCCTGGCTCGGGACCGTCGGTCTGCGTGTCCATCGACACCGTCGTGGTGTCGACGCGCGAGTGAGAGAAGAACGGGACCGTCACGTACTCGCCCGAGGCGACGCCTGCCAATGCAATCGGCAGGCCGGCCCCATTGGTGCCGCGGCGGTACTGCGCCCCGGGCGGGTAGTCGTACTGGCTTGTCGTGACCTGGGCGGCGAACAGCCGGAAGAAGACCTGCACGTTCGAGGCACTAATGAGCCCTTGGTAGCGGACGCGAGCGAGCCCGAAGTTGAACACGAGATTGTGCTGTTCGTCGTGGGGGGTCAGGTAGAGCGAGGAGGTGGCCTCATCCGGAGAGAGCACACTCGGATCGTCGAAGCTCTGCCCGTCCGCGGTCCCGTTGCCATGAGTAAGGGCATACATCACCTGCTGGATGAAGCCATTGGCCTTGGTCGCATCGGCGCCAATGGTGATCCCGAACTTCTTGTCCCCGGGACGCACGACGAACACGCGTAGGTCGATGCTCAACCACGAGGGGTCGCCGTGGAGAATGTAGGGGTTGGGTTGCTTGATCAGCTCGAACTCGGCCTCGGCCATCGCCTCTGGCACAGACACCTCGAGCACGAGCGTCTCGGTCGCTGCCGCGAAAGCAAATGAGGTTGGCTTTGGAGGGTTGCCGGCAAACGCGAACATTATGTCGTAATTGAACGTGAACCGCTGAATCTCGGCCCCGTAGTCGCCATTGGCGGACTCGTTGCCGGTGCAGGTGATCGTCATGCCGGTGGCGGGCGAGGCGACGTCGAGTTTCGAGCCGGGCCCGGTCGCGCCGAGACCCGCGGCGGCGAAGCCGTCGACGACCACCCGGAACGCGCCGCTGAACTTCGCGCTCGTCGTCCCTTGCTGGATCCTGAGCGCCGTCACCTCATCCTCACCGTAGGTGCTGTACTCGAGGATGAACATGCAGCCCTTCTCGGGCACAACCTGGGTCCAGAGCTCTTGGACCCCCGTCCGCGTGTCGGTCCACACCGGGATGAAGCCCTGGGTGTTGGCAGAGAGCCCGAAGTAGTCGCCGATGAACGTGACCTGCGAGGCGCCGTGAGACCAGGGGGCGTCGATCGCGGGATCCCATGGCTGGTCGGTCACGGTGAAGTACCCGAACGACAGTCCGTCGTCGAACGACTGCGCAAGGTTCACGTCGATCAGCATGTTTGTCGGCTTGGGCCCGAACTCGTAGAAGACGCAGCCGAAGACCCCGTTCTGGTCAACGGTGAGCTGGGGATGAAAGTGCTGGAAGTTCGCATTGAGCGAGGCGGTCAGCAGCGCCGCTCCCGATGTCGGTGTGGTCCAACTCGCCCCGCCGTCAACCGACCTCGCGTAATAGATCCGCGAGACGCCTTCCCGATAGTCCGCCCAAGCCACCAGAACCGTGTTCCCGAAAACGGCAATGGTCGGGTCGGTCAGCACGCGGAAGGTCCCTCCGGGGAACTGCGGGAACATGTAGGGCGCAGGCAACGAGTCCGAAAGCGTCGTAATCCCGTTCGCTGGCGGGGTCGTAACCTCCGTGAAGGTCCCTCCGCCGTCGTCCGAGGTGAGCATGTGGATCTCGTCGCCGCCGATCGTAACGACGTACACCGTCCCGTTCTCGGAGACATCGATCTCGGGGTAGTAGGTGCCGCTGAAGATCTCCGCGCCAGCGGCCGGGCTGGCCGTTGTCCCGGTCCAGCTGGCGCCATTGTCGGTCGTACGGGCGAACAGCGTCGTGTTGTTGTTCGTATCGTCCCAGACGGCGTAGACGCGGCCGTGGAACGGGCTCGCCGGGTTGGCGTCGCCCACGGCCCACTGCTTGTCGTCGCCGCCGCTCTCGTGGATCGTATTGCCGGCGCTCCACGTCTTGCCCCCGTCCGTCGACCTGTAGACCGTCATCCCGATCGAATCCCACGTCGGGGGGTTGTTACCGATGAGACCCACTAGGTACAGATTCCCCGCGTCATCCCAGGCGACCGTCGGGTCCGTCATCACCGTCGCGCCAGCCGGCAGCGCAAGATCGGCGGACGCCTGCCATGTCCTCCCACCGTCCTCGGAGTATTCGGTGGCCAGGCTGAAGTCGTAGGTCTGGATGTTCACGAACTTCTTCGAGGCCGCGACGACCTGCGACGGGTTGTTCGGATTGATCGCCACGCACGACTCGCATCGCGCGTTCTGCGGGCTGGCATCGTGGGTGATCTGAGTGTTAGCCATCCGGTGCTCCAGTCTCAAAGTCGTGCCGAGACGTCACAGCGTCAGTCCAAGCATCCGGCCCCACCTACAGGGCGCCTATAAGTACTCGATCGAAAGCGGCTCGGACGAGCAGACCGAAGTCAGGCGACAACGGCTCGGCGCCACTCGCGCCGGGCCAGGGCCCCCCAAAGCGCAGTCAGAGCCAGGCAAACGGCGACCAGCTCCCATTCGAAGGAGCCGTTGTGCTGATCCGGATCGAAGCCAAAGATCCCCTCGATCCAGTCGTGCCACACCAACGTAAGGACCACGATGAACGCGGAAAACGACGCGAGCACCGCCTCGAGCCAGAACATAACGCCGACCCGCCTGCGCATGACTGCACCTCCCGATTGCCCGGTGGCTTTTTCTGGCCTCAGTCCCTACGTTTGTCTTCGGTGGGACGAACATATACCTCAGCTCACCTGGGCAGTCAAGTTGAGGTAACCCGAGCCGACCTGCACCAGGCCACTAGCGAGGTCAGTCACCACCGCCACCACGTGGCCCAGCGCGACCTCAGAAGCGTAATCGCCGAAGTCGGACTGTCAAACGCGCTGCGCAACCATGGGAGTTAGCCTCATGCGCTCAACTTGCCAGCCGGTCCCGGAACCGGGCCAGCCCGAGCGGCCACCCACCCTCGGAGTCGACGGCCTGCTGCATCTGCTCCCAGCCCTCGCCGTGACGCTCGAGGTGGCGGTGCTCCAAGTCGATGCGCGTCGTGTTCGGGCCCTCCGGGGTAAAGCGGACCTCAACTTCGCTGGTGCGGTTGGGGTCGGTCTCTATTTGCCAAGCTGGGCTCACGTCCCAGGAGAACACCAGCCGGGTGGGTGGCTCGTACGCCAGCACCCTGGCCCAATGGATCTCGCTACCGTCAGCCGTACGGTCAAAGATGTGGCCTCCGGCGCGCGGCTCGAAGACCATTTCCACCACCTGGCCCAGGTGGTGCTCAGGGGGCCACCAGCTGCCAATGCCATCGGTGAAGACCGAGAACGCTGTGCCCAAGGGTGCCTCCACCGTGACCGAACGCCGGACCGAAATGCCTGTTGTGTCGGTGCTCACTTCTTCTCCTTTTGTGCCGCCGCCTCCGCGGCGTTCTTGAACGACCACAGCGCCGTGTTCCAGAAGTGTTCGAAGTATGAGCGCAGGGCGTCGACGCCATCGGGGTCCACTTCGTAGTACCTCCGCGTTCCGGCAGCCCGGTCAACTACCAACCCGGCTTCTTTCAGCACCTTGAGGTGCTGCGACACGGCCGGCCTGCTAACCGGCAGCCGCGCGGCTATGACGCCGACGGGCATAGGGGCCTCGGCGATCAGTTCGAAGATGGTCCTGCGGGTCGGATCCCCAAGGGCCCTGATCGCCTCGTCAACGTTAGCAGCCACTTACCGTAAGTTAGATCTTACTGATACCTATGTCAACTGCTGCAGCGAGTACCACCCCGACTGACTATGCAACGCCCGTACTTCTTGACGGGCTCAGTCGTTGCCCTGCCAACGTCTGTAGCAAATGCCTAGTAGCTCCTAACGACCAGCGAGGGGCCAAGAACGGCCGTGCACCTGGTCAATTCCGAGTTTGCCAGCGCTGTCCACCACCCGATAACCGGCGACGTGCAGCGGATGGTCCGCGAGATAATGCGCACTCGGTAAAAGCTCTTCGCGGCTGGCTATCAAAGAGGGCCGGAGCCGACCCAGCGCGTCAAGCGGGCTGTCCAACTTGCTGATGGCCACCGACTCCGAGCAGCCCAGCCAGGCGTCGGTGCCTGTCGTGGAGCTGGGTGCCGGCCCGCCGGTAGGCCCCGAGCGGGTCAGCGGCAAGGGAGCCCATTGCTAATCGTTGTGTATCCGGGGCCTTACGTAACGTCACGCGATGCGGTCCGACCCATATTCAACGGCGTTTGTCGAGGTGAGGGGCACGCACCGGAATGGCCGTAAAACCGCCTTTGTGTGGTGCAGAGGTTCTTTCTTCCTAGGAAACACACAAACCTGAAGGGCGCCGACCGTTGAACGAGACCGGCGCGAACTAAACCGGACCTGACCCTCGACAGATATGAGTTCGGCGTCAAATCCGGCACGAGCGCTCTTGAAACGTCTGATCAGAGCCGTTCTGGTGCGGTTGGCTGTGGGATCGCCGGTGCCGGCGTGCCCACATCGTGTGGGCAGTGCTTTCACCCGAAACTCGGCCGGGGGTTCCACAGAGGGGTTCAGTCATCGGCGCCCCTTCAAGAGCGTCGAAAGGACGCCCTCGACGTACTCGAGGAATTCGTCGACCTGAGATGCCTCAAGGTCGGCAGGTTTCCCATGCCGCAGTGCAACTGCCGAGTCGATGAGTTCGGGGTTGGGCCATCGCGATCTCGCCCACGCCGCACCCTCGAGCTTGGATCCGAGCGCGTCCTCGGCCGCGAAGCGCCACGCTCGGCTTGCGTTGAGCACCGAGTAGAGCGTTGCCCCCTCGTGGGCCCGATGCCACCGCATTGAGTCCTTCATGGCAGCCAACAGCGCATCCCGGGGGACGTCAGCGAACACTTGGCACCCTGGGGGGCCAACGATGGCGATGCCGGCACGATGCGCGATGGCCCGGTCGAGGACGTACCAAAACCCCGGCTCGGCTTCCGGGTCCAGGTGAACGGACCGGGGCATCCACCTGCCTCCGTTGGCGTTGACCTCGAAGTCGGCTCCTCTGGGCGAGGCTCCAGCCACCCCTTGTCGATAGAGGGTGAACTCCAAGCCCCGCGCTGGGCAACCCGTCGAGCACTCCAGGACCACGTTGGCGATCAGGGGCTGCGCCCCAGCGGGAACCTGGTGCTCTGACACGGCGACGATGTCGACATCGCTCTCGTCGGCTATGTAGCCGCCCAGGGCGATTGACCCGACGAAGTAGGCTCCGACAAGACCGCCATCGAGCGCATCCGCCAATCGCCGGGCCAGTTCCCGACCAAAGCAGGCAACATCGGCCGGGACCATACCTGTAGCCTGCCTCGAACGGGCCGGACTACCTAGAGTCGCTTAGGGCTGTCGTACACGGTGAATACACAGCGATCACGATGGCAACCAACGTGCCCGTCGACCTGGGCCGCCTACCAGGGACTTTCTCCGAGCGGGCGACGGGAATCGGACCCGCATGACCAGCTTGGAAGGCTGGAGCTCTACCATTGAGCTACGCCCGCGTTTGCTCTGAACCCTAGCAGACCACGGCGTGGCTAGCCCTGGCCAGGGGCTTTGGGTCAGCCCGGCGTCTTCCAATCCTGGAACGCGGCCATCAGCTTGGCCCCGCGGGTGCGGAAAGCTGGCTCTCGTCGACGTGGCCAACCAGACGTATTGTTTCTCGCATTTGTTCCACATATTCCGTGCACCCGTCGCAACCGGCAATGTGCTCTTCGAAACGAGCCTTAGTTGCTTCATCGAGCGCGCCCTCCAGATAATCGGTGACCAACTCGACGAGCTCTTTGCATAACAGTGGGTTAGCGGGAGCGCCACCTTTACGTCCCCGGCGCCATCGACGGAATATCATGGTCGGCTCTCCCATCGAGGCGCCGCATTGCGATCGACAAAATAGGACTCGATCTTCTGACGTACCGATCCGCGGGCTCTGTGGAGCAGTACCCGCTGGTTGCCCGACGACAGCCCGAGCGCATCGCATACCTCCGGCGCTTCGTAGCCATCGAGGTCTCGCAGGGCGATGACTGCCCTTTGGGCGTCCGGAAGGTCGTTGATGGCGTGTCGCACGACCGTGTAGGCCTCCGCTGTCAGCACCTCTCCTTCAGGTAAGGCCGGCCAGGACGGGGGTAGGGCGCGCCACGCTCCCGCGTTGGGCTCGCCTGGAGCATTGAAACGTTCAGGGTCTACAGTCGGTCCTCCGCCTAACCAAGTCGAAGAAAACGGGGTCATCCTGTGCTCCCGCTCGCCCCACGTTTTGGCGATGTTCGTCACTATGCGCAACACCCAGGTCCTGAGCCGGGAGCGGCCCTCGAACCCGTCGAGGCCCCGCAAGGCGGCTATCCATGCCTCCTGGACGACGTCCTCGGCCAGCGCGTCCGTCGGCACGTAGCACCGGGCCAGGCGTAACATGCCCGGGGACCACTGGTCGATGATCTGCTCGAAGGCTTGCTCATCGCCCTTTCGGAGCGCGGCCAGCAGGACGGCGTCAAACTCTTCGTCCGTGGCCGGGGGCACCATCGCAAGTAATGTACCAAGTCGGACCAGTTAGCGCGTTCGGCTCGGACCCGCGCCGTGAGCAGTCCGTAGAAATTTCTTTTCCGCGGGTGTAACAAAAATGCGTCCTGGGATGACTGACCGTCAGGGCCGCGGTCTATACAGAAAAGGGCGGCTCAGAGAGCCAACAGTACTCAGAGTGGGCCGCACTCGACGCGCGCGTGCCGCGCCCTTGAGCCGATGTCACGTTGGAGCGCGGCCCTCGTTTCGGGCCGAATTCTGGTGCATGCGGCCATCTTGCGCTGCTAGGGAGCGACGCCGCAGCCCTCTGTGGGAGCTGACTCCTCACGAACGCTCAAACTTCTGTCAGCGCCAGCCTGTGCAGCACTGCGCTTGTTCGAAGAAACTGTGTAACGGTTCGGTAGGGCCAGGAGACAGTACTCCGGTTGGACGACTTGTCCTTCTCGAAAACCCATGGAGGTCTCGAAACAAATGCGAACTCTAAACCGGCGCGCCGCGCCCCTTGCGCTTGGCTTCGCCGTTTTTGGCGCAGTTGGTCTCCTCAGCACCCTCGGCGCGGGGGTTGCCGATGCCACCGATATCCAACCAACCGCATGGCCCAGTTTTTCTCCTGTAATCGGGCATGTCTACGTCGATGACAACACCACTGGCATGAACACTATCGGCGCCTTCGACCGTCACCTCGATGGCTCGCTTTCACCTGTGCCGGGCGCTTCCTTTGCCGCCGGCGGTGCGGGAACTGGAGCCGGCATCCCATCTCAAGGCGCGGTCCAGTTGAGCAGAGACGGCCGTTACTTGATCGCAGTGGACGCCGGCAGCAACCAAATCTCGGTCCTCCAGATCGAGCCGTTCGGCGGACTGAGGCTCGTCCCTGGCGGGCCCGTTTTCTCTGGCGGTGTAGGCCCTGTGAGCGTGGCGGTCCACGGCAACCTCGTGTACGTCGCCAACGCCAGTGGTAGCGCACCGAACGTTACCGGATTTACGCTCAACTGGGGCGGCCAGCTCCAGCCACTGGCCGGCTCCACCGTCACCTTTGCCGCCGGATCCCAGCCGGGCGACGTGCTCTTCAACTCGACTGGCACCAACCTGGTCAGCACTCTCGTCGGCACGTCGATGATCAGTAGTTTCAGCGTGGCGCCCGACGGCTTACTGACTGCCGCTCCTGGTTCACCATTTCCGGCCCAGGGGATGGGGCCGTTCGGGAGTGAGTTCCGCCCGACCAATCCTAGCCAGCTATTCGTCTCCAATGCCCACAACACGGCTGCCGACAGCGGGACCGTCTCGGCCTTCAGTGTCTCGCCGAGTGGCACGCTTTTGTCGATAGGGGGATCGCCTTTCGCTGACGACCAGATGGCGCCGTGCTGGGTCGAGATCAGCCACGACGGCCGCTTCCTGTTCACCGTGAACACCGCTTCGGGGACCATCTCGCGTTATTCGATCACCTACAACGGGGCTCTCACGCTGCTGGGCAGCACGCCCGTGGGAGCGATGGGCGGTGTCGGCGCAGTTGACGCCCGCCTGAGCCCGGACGGAAGGACCCTGTACGTCGACGAGAGCAAGATCAACGCGGTGGGCGCGTTCGAAGTGAACGGCGGCAACCTCACCGAGCTGCCCGGCTCTCCGTTCGCCCTCCCTTCGGGGGCCGCCCCTGCAGGGATAGTCGTCACCTGGTAGCACTCTCATCCGTTGTCCACGGCCCAGGCCGGTTGACCCGCCTGGGCTGGGCCCATTGGGCTGGATCACCACCATCGTAAGTAGGTTCCTCGGTGGTCGCCAAGGATGGCTCGGGATCGAGCATTTTGTCGGGCCAGCGCTGCCCTTCGTACCGCCGGCGACCTTCGCACCGTCGGCGGTGCGAAGGGACCTTAGATCTTCGCCCTTCTCGTTGCGCTGCGTGCAACTCGTCGCGAAACCGGCAAGGAAAGTGGCGGGTTTCGCGACGGTAATGCCCTCGTGCACCGTGAAGGGAGTCCGCAACTGGCGCCCCTCGGGAGCGCGAAACTCCCCTTTCTCGTTGCGTTTCCTGGAACTCGTCGCGAAACCAGCATGAAAATTTCCAGTTTTCGCGACGATAATGCCCTCGTGCACCGAGAAGGGGCGCTGTTCAGCACCCTCGCCGCCTGCTCCACCACCCTCGCCGCCTGCTCCACCAACCTCGCCGCCTGCTCTGCGCCTGCTCAGCACCTTGAGCGCATTCAGCGCTCTCGCCGCTACGCTCCGCGCTCTCCTGGCCCGCGCGACGGGAGCGTTAACACTTGGTCGAGGCGATCGGCGACCTCTTCGGCTCGACAGGCAGCATGCGCAGGCTCGGGACCGCCAGCTCGGCCGCCAGAGTAAGTCCGTCACGACGTTGACAGGACCAGCCACAGCCACAGAACATTCGCCGTGAACGCTGCCACGGCGCGATGATCACAATGTGCGAACGTCACCTCTCATTGGCCGGAAAGCGTGGTTCGGACCGCGTCGGATCGGTTGGGGACTTGGGCCAGTGTCGCCGGAGGGGTGGGCATTGACGGCCCTGTTCTCCGGCATATCGCTAGTAGCGAAGAAAAAGGGCGTAGGACGGGTACCCAGATGGCTGTTGTTCGGGCTTATGGGTACTGTCATCGTTTTGAAGGGTGCGAGCCCCGGAGGACCAGCGGCCCGAGCGGCATTTGATCACGACCGGGCCGAGAACGCACTGGAGACGGGGACTCAGGGCGGCTGACCAGCTCAGCTCGACCCGGTGTCGGAACTGACCGCCACCCGACTGAGCGCTTCTTCGTAGACTTCGGCCACCTTGTCCCAGCGTCGGTTCGCCGCTTCGTCGATGCCTTGGCGGCTTGGGTCTTCATCGAACCAGGCGATGGTTTCTTTGATGCCCTCGGAGAAAGGGACTGTGGCTTTAAAGCCCGGGACGAGGCTACGCAATTTCGAATTGTCGAATACTGCGCTGTGGGACTTGTCACCCCATAAACCTTGTTCCAGTTCGGGGGCCGAGGCAGTTATGGCCTCGGTCGGGACGTGCAGGATATTGGGGTCGACGCCGGCGGCGGCACCAACGAGCGCGTAGAATCTGGTTCCATGTGGGGGCTTCATCCGAGGTGATGTGGAAGTCCTCGCCCAGGGCGCCGGGCTGGCCGAAAAGCCCCAGCAACCCTTTGGCGAAATCGGTCCCGTGGGTAATAGTCCAGATACTGGTCCCGTCTCCTGGAACGATGATGCGCGCTCCGCGGCGCATGCGGTCGACAATTGTGTACGGCTTGGCCCAGCTCCCCACTGCAACGGGGATCTCGTGAAGGCCCGTAAGTCAACGTCGGCCTGACGACCGTAGCCGGGAACCCCGACCGCTCCCAGGCCCGGCGCAGGACGTCTTCGCAGGCGATCTTGTCCCGGGAGTACTGCCAAAACGGGTTGACCTTAGGGGTCGACTCGGTGATCACCCAGTGAGAGGGTGGTTTTTCGTACACGGACGCCGAACTGATAAAAATATACTGACCAGCGGCGCCAAAGACCCTCATATCCTGCTCGACCTGCCTGGGCTTGTACGCGACCCAATCGACTACCACATTCCAGTTGCGCCCTTGTACCGCGGACCGCACCTGCTGTTCATCAGCGGCGTCGGCTCGGAGGACCCGCTCGAGCGGCACGGCACTCGGCAGCTTTGATAGCCCACGGTTCATCAGCCAAAGGTCATGTCCAGCGGCGACCGTTGCCGCCGCGCACGCAGTGCTGATGAGGCCGGTCCCGCCGATAAACAGGATCTGCATCGTGAGTGCTCCTTTGGCCGTGAAGTGCCCCGATGCTATCCATCGCGTCCGCACATCCGCGCTTCCTCGCTACCTCGCTACCTCGCTGCCCCGCTGCCCGCTGGTGCCAGTGACGGCACAACGGCTGTCACGCCCGTGCCGAGCCTCAGCGGCACCCGAAATGCCGCCCAAAACGCACGGCGGGTATCGATTGGGCGCGTTCGGTCTGGACGATGGTCGCCGGACCGGTCGGGGAGGGCCTGACCGCACGCACGCCGGGCGCCCTTCCGGCGAGATAGCCGACCGCCCCTACTGACCGCCCCTCACGACCGTGGGCCCCTCACGACCGTGGCCCCTCACGACCGTGGGACCTCACGACCGTGGGCCCCAGGACCGTGGGTAAGGTCCTGAGTAGGGTAGCTACGTCGAACCGTCACGACCGCGAGGAGCCGGGGCCTGTGAATGACGCAATCAAAGCTGGGCCAGAGCCCCAGGCCATCCTGACACCCCTCACCGAGGCGGCTATCTTCCTCGTCCTGACCGTGGACCGGGGCTCCGAAGGGGACGTCCGTGACCTGCTTTCCGACGTCTCAGCCTTGACCCGGTCTGTGGGTTTTCGTATCTCCAATGGGGGGCTGACCTGCGTGGTCGGTCTCGGCTCGGAGCTGTGGGACCGCCTCTTCGGTAACCCCCGCCCGGCTGGCCTGCACGTTTTCCGCCCGCTGGCTGGCTCCAAGCACACCGCGGTTTCCACACCCGGCGACCTGCTGTTCCACATCAGGGCGCACCGCTTCGACCTGTGCTTCGAGCTGGCGCAGCGAGTGCTCGATCGCCTCATCGGGCGGGCTCGGGTCGTCGACGAGGTGCACGGGTTCAAGTCCTTCGACGAACGCGACCTGCTCGGGTTCGTGGACGGCACAGAGAACCCGGTCGGTTTGGGCGCATTTGCCGCTGTCGTGATCGACGGAGAAGATCCCGAGTTTGCCAGTGGGAGCTACGTAGTGGTGCAAAAGTACGTACACAATCTCGACTCGTGGGACGTCCTGCCAGTCGAAGAGCAGGAGCGAGTAATCGGTCGCACAAAGCTCAACGACATCGAAATGCCCGACGACGTCAAACCGACCAATTCGCACGTGGCGCTCAACACCGTCATCGACGAAAATGGTGAGCAGCGCCAGATCATGCGGTTCAATATGCCCTTCGGCAGGGTTGGTGCGCGCGAATTCGGTACTTATTACATCGCTTACGCCAACCACCCAGACGTCATCGAGGAGATGCTCACCAACATGTTCATCGGCAAGCCACCCGGCAACACTGACCGGGTCCTTGATTTCTCAACTGCGTTGACAGGTACCCTTTTCTACGCTCCCAGTGCCGACTTTCTGGACGACCCTCCGGAGCCTGACGTCTTATCGACAGAGGCCCAATCGTGGGGGCCCAATCGTCCGAGCCCGGGAAGTCCGCGGCTTCCTTGGGCGACGGGATTGTCTCGAGCCCAGTTGTGGAAGCAGATATGTCCCTCGGTATCGGCAGCTTGAAAGGAGAGGCGAAATGAGCCACTTGCTTCGCTCACATGCACCCATCACTGACATGGGCTGGAAGCTGCTCGACGAAGAGGCGCGCCAGCGGTCTACGCCGGCGCTGGCCGCTCGCAAGCTCGTCGACTTCAGTGGCCCGCACGGCTGGGACTATTCAGCGACGAACCTGGGGCGGACGAAGCAGCTCGCAGCAGGGCCCCGGGAGGGGGTCTCCGGGCTTCAGCCGCACAGGCGGGGGTTCTCCTCGACCGTGAACAGACGTCCCGTCGCCGACACTTCGCGCAGGATCGTCCGGGTGTCGAGCGGCACGAGGCTGCGAACATCGATCAACCGTGCCTCGATGCCTCGTCGGCGAGCAGCGTCTCGGCGGCGACAGCGCGCGGCACCATTGCGGCAAGCGCGACGATGGTGGCGTCCCCGCCGGTCCGCAGCACCTTTGCCGAGCCCAGCGTATCGACGATCTCTCCGTCGGGCACCTCCGCTTTGCTCGAATACAGGCCCTTGTGCTCGAAGAACATCACCGGGTCGGGATCGCGCACGGCCGCGGCGAACAGACCGATCACGTCCGTGGGGTTCGACGGCGCGACGACCTTGAGCCCCGGCACCACCATGGCCCAGTTCTCGACGGACTGCGAGTGCTGTGCTCCGAAGCGAAGCCCACCACCGTTGCCGGATCTGATCACCAGTGGAAAGCTCACCTGGCCGGCGGTCATGTACGAGCTCTTGGCGATCTGATTCGCAACGAGGTCCCAGCACACCGCGAAGAAGTCGGCGAACATGATTTCGGCAATGGGACGCAGCCCGGTCATCGCGGCGCCCATCGCCGCGCCGAGAATCGCCTGCTCTGATTCGGCGTGTCACGCACGCGCTCCGGACCGAACCGCTCGAGCAACCCGACGGTGGCCTTGAAGACACCTCCGCCGCGCCGCCGACATCCTCGCCGAGGAACACCACGTTGGGGTCGCGCTCCATCTCCTGAGTGATCCCGCGAGCCACTGCGTCGCGATACGTCTTCCTCTCCTTCGCTAGGTGTACCCCCCCCCTCAGTTGCGCCATGCGTCCCTCCATCAGACCACACGTCGCGCTGGTCCGCACCCGGCGCCGGCGATGCCTTCGCGTTCTCGGTAGCCCGGTCTCATCGCCTCTGCCGTCTCCTCGATCGCATCGAGATCGGCTTCGCTCACGCCGCGCCGCCACGAGCCGCGGCGATAAGCACGATCGGGTCCTTCGCCTTCCAGGCGGCGACCTCCGCATCGGGACGGTACTTGCCGGGGTCAGCGCGCGAATGGCCCCGTGCCGGTAGGTCCGTGCCTCGATGAGCGCCGGCCCGCCACCGTCCCTGCCGAGCCGATCCAGGCCTCGCGCGCAGTGGTACATCGCATCCGCGTCGTTGCCGTCCACCAGGAGGCTCTCCAGCCCGTATGCGCAGGCGCGATCTGCTGCAGGATTCGCGACGGCGGTCACGGCCCGGATCGGCGTGTATTCCATGTACATGTTGTTCTCGCAGACGAAGACCACGGGCAGCTTCCAGACCGCCGCGAGGTTGAGCGACTCATGGAACGCGCCGATGTTCGTGGTCCCGTCACCGAAAAAGCGACCGCGACTTGCCGCTCCCGCGGTACTGTGCCGACCATGCAGCGCCGAGGCGATGGTGAGATGGGCGCCAACGATCGCGTAGGAACCCATCACACCACGGCTCACATCGGTGAGGTGCATCGAACCGCCTTTGCCTGCAGCACACCGCTCGAGCGACCGAGCAACTCCCCCATCACTCCGGTCATCGAGGTGCCGCGCGCGAGCGTGTGGGCGTGGCCGCGATAGGTGGCGAACGTGTAGTCCTCCGCCTCCATCGCCTCGCCGAATGCCGCGGCAATCGCCTCCTGACCGAGCGAGAGATGGCTGGTGCCCTTGACCAGGTTCTCCATGAACAGGTCGTACGCTCGCGTCTCGAATTTCCGCATGCGCACCATCTGCCGGTACAGCTCATCTGCTACACATCGACGCTGCCATCGGGACGATGCAGCGTCGCGGGGTCATCCCCGGCGGTCCCGCCGGCGCGGCGAGATCCTCAGTCGTCGATGTCATGGCTCTCTCCTCTCGATCGCACGTGCGCGTCGACTAGACTTGTTGGTGACAAACAAGATTGGCCAGGAACAGC
The DNA here is from genome assembly GCA_963823855.1 of uncultured Acidimicrobiaceae bacterium. GTDB lineage: Bacteria > Actinomycetota > Acidimicrobiia > Acidimicrobiales > Palsa-688 > Fen-671. The sequence continues at coordinate 322 of CAWGNA010000019.1, read as the reverse complement.
GAGCACCGAGCAACCGCGACGTGACCACGACCTCCTCCTCGATCCGGGCTGCTGACTGACCGTCGGTCGCCGGGCAGTAGGTCTCGAGTGCGAACACCATGCCCTCACGCATCTCGATCGGGTGGTCGATCGAATTGAGGCGCGAGATGATCGGCCGCTCGTGCAACCCGAGCCCGAGCCCGTGGCCGAACTGGAGGCCGAACGCGGCCATCTCGCTCGCAAACCCGATGTCGTTCGCCTTCGGCCAGAGGCGCGCGATCTGATCGGTGGTGTGCCCGGCTCGATCATCAATCGCCGCATCGATCCACTCGCGAGCTCTTTT
>CAWGNA010000018.1:0-499300 GCA_963823855.1 uncultured Acidimicrobiaceae bacterium | reverse complement strand
GACCTCAGCCGTGTGAAGGCTGCGCTCTAACCAACTGAGCCAAGCGCCCTGCAATTTCGTGACCTGTGGACGGCACCTTAACACGCTCCGATCTCACGAGGAGGCTTGGGGCTGTCGTGAGAACGGTTGACCGTCGCATCAGGTCCCTTTCTCCTCAGTCTCGCAGCCGTCCAGTCTGGCTGCAACCGAACAAGCCGTCCGGGCAGGACTGGCACAGCGTCAAGGGCTGTCCCTACACCGAGTGGGACAGTTCTTTCGGTGGTGGCGGGAGCGTCAGCGACCAGCGGCCCCAGGACTTCACGACTACAGGGCAGGTCCGAGTCGACGGGGTCCCTAGATCGGTGGCGAACCATGTTCCTGGCGCTCGCTTGCGCCCCGACCCTGTCTGTGCCCGCGTCGGCGCAATAAGCGGTAAACGGCTCCCCTTTTCTGCTCGCCAACGGCGTTCTCGGTGCAGAATATGTAACCGGTTGCGTTTTCGTGCCAGACAAGCGCCCTTTTCGCGACGGAGTAACCCTGGCGCACCGAGAATACCGCCTGCCTCCGCCTACCTGCGCCTGCCAGCACCCGCCAGCGCTAATTCGCCCTCGCAACCCCCGCTTGCGCTATACAAAAACTCCCTTGGCCACAGGACTGAGCTCTCAGTTGCCACGGCGACGCATATTGGCAGCCGGAAATGAACGAAAAGGGTGTGGCATGGGCCCGACCGCGCACGTAAAGGTGGCTACGGCGCACGCGCTAACACTCGAACTGAAATCCGGCACCCTCGGCCTCAAGCGCCCCGACAAATAGAACTTTGCAATCGGCGATCCCGCGGTCACCCAGACCGCGCCGCGTCACTTGGGAACCGTCGGCCACTCGCCTAGGGCCCGCTGATCGGCGCCGGAGCGCGCTCCAGTCCCGGGCCCAGCGCAGCGATAACCGGCGCGCTTCCCGGCACAACGCCCGCGCCGCCCCGGCGCCAACGATGCCCACTCTTCGGCACGCAGCCGGGCCCCGCACCGCTCCCCGAAGAGGTACTTTGGAGAGGTGGCTGACCCCAACAGTGAGGGACCGAGCGAACAGACCCGTGCCAGCAACGGCGGTACGGCTGACTCGATGGACGCGTGGACGGAGAGCGAGGAGACATTCACTCAACGTGATGAGTTCTTCGCCGACACTGGGGACTTCGAGGGTTTCGAGGATGACGACGAACTGGGCGAGGCATCAGAGGGCGTAGACGAGCTTGGCCGTCGTCACGTCCGGCGGGCCGCACCAGAGGGGACCGAGCAAATTCTCGAGAACGAGGCCCCGAGGCGCAGCGGCCTACCGGACAGTATCGAGCGTTGGCGTCAACGGAGCGCAACCGGGGCTGTGCTCACCGCCTTCGCCTTCGGCCTACAGTCGGTGTTCGAGCCCGAGCGCAAAGAGCCGGCCATTGTCATGCAGACCTCCGGGGACCCGCCTAAGGACCTACCTGTAGAGGCTCAGCTGGAGCAGCTGGGGCCGCGCCAGAGCACGGTTAGCGTACGTCCCTGGCTCCTGTCCGGCGGCGAACGGGGGGACGGCGGATGCTGCCGACGAGGCAACCGACACGGGTGAGGCAGGCCAGGAGTGAACTTCTTGCGGCGGGGCTCCTCCGCGCCGGAGGGCGACCAAAGCGCCGCTCTCGCTGCTGACGACATAGAGGACGACGACAACTCCTCCTCGGCCGATAGTTCGCCGCCCGCCCCCGCCAGCCGGGGGAACAGCCAGACAGCCCGCTCACAGCCGACCTCATCGCCCGAAAGCAGTGAAAAGCAACAAAAGGCGGCTCAGCGCTCCACACGCATGGAGGTGATCAGGCAAGCCCGCAAGGCCACCTCCGGGATGCAGGACCCGGAGCCGGTCCGGGGCCTGATGGTGGCCGCCTTCCTGGTGGCTGTCGGCGTGGTCTCGTACCTGAGCAAAGACGTCCAGTCGGTGAGCGAGAAGGTGCACGGCAAGACGCACGTCGTCAACCAGACTGTGACCCACCCCCAGGCGGCCATTCTTCTCGTAGTGGTCGCCCTGGCCGCCGCCGTCTCTATCCACTGGCGCCGCCGGTACGTGACCGCCATCGCGTTCATGATCTCAGCGGCGATAGGGATCGCCGCGCCGCTGCCGAGCGGCTTGTCCGACCTGATGTGGCTCACGTTCCTAGTACCCGCAGGTTATGTGCTGTGGATGCTGATGTTCCGCATGAACAAGGAACAAAAGGCCTGGATAGCGGCCCATAGCCCGTCCAGGGAGGCCAAGAGCACTCCCAGCGCCAGATCTGGTACTGCCGGATTCTGGGAAGCAGTCTCAGGGCGGCAAGCAACCAGCTACGGCCGCCCGCTCCAAAAAGGCCAAGAGCGAACCTGTCAGTTCGACCGGACGCGCCTTGCCGCAGAACAGCGGCCGTTACACCCGTCCCCAGAGCCGGCCACGGGCCACCAAGAGCCGCTCCTGAGCCGCCCCTGAGCCGCCATCCGTCGCCGGAGCCGCGGTGAGGGCGCACCAGCAGAACAGCGACCTCGTGCACAGTTCAGCAAAGCGGCCCAAAGAAGCGGTCCGATCTCGAGCCTGTTCTCCCGGCGCCACTGACGACGGCCAAGCGGGGCGGGCCGGCGGAACGTCGGGCACCACCCAGCCGGCGTGGTAGACACAGGAGATGCTCAGTGAGGCGCTTGCTGGCCGGCGCATCGCTATCACTGGCGCCACGGGCTTCCTGGGTACAGCCCTGACCGAGCGAGTACTGCGATGCCTGCCCGATACAGAGGTCGTACTGCTCGTACGGCCAGGCCGGCGCGGGGCCAATGAGCGTGTACAGCGCGACGTACTGCGCAACGACTGCTTCGACCGGCTCCGTCGTGACCTCGACGGCCGGTTTGATGAAGAGGCGGCTCGCCGAGTCATCCCGCTGGCGGCCGACGTAGGACTAGATGGCCTGGGCCTTGATGAAGCAGGGCGCGAGACGCTTTTGAGCTGCGCGGCCGTGGTCCACTCCGCCGCAACTGTCAACTTCGACGCCCCGCTCGATGCGGCCGTTGAGATCAACCTCCTCGGCCCTTCCCGTGTCGCGGCTGTCCTGCAGCGCTCCGTCACCGTCGACACCACCGGGCCTGGCCACACTCCGACGTCCCCCGTCGGCTCCCCCTCCCGACCCCACATGCCCTCCCGACCCCACATGCCCTCCCGACCCCACATGATCGCCGTCTCCACGGCCTACGTGACCGGGATGCGGCGAGGCCCGGCGCCCGAAGCCTTGCTGTCGGAAACGCCTTTTGCGGCCAGGGTGTCATGGCGGGACGAGGTTGACGCCGCCAGACGGGCCCGATCTGACGCCGAAGCGGCCAGCCGCGACCCGAAACAGCTGGCCCGGCTGAGGGCGGCCGCTCGTTCCGAACTGGGCGCAGCTGGCGTCCCTCTCCTGGCCGAACGGACCGAGAAACTGCGAGCCGAGTGGGCTCAGGACCGCATGGTCGAGCTGGGCAAGGCCCGGGCTCAGTCCCTCGGCTGGCCGGATGTCTATGCCTACTCCAAGGCCTTGGGCGAATGGGCGCTGCTGGAAGGCCGCGGCGATGTGCCCCTCACGGTGGTGAGGCCCTCCATCATCGAGGCCTCCCTTTCTCAGCCTCAGCCGGGGTGGATCCGGGGCTTCCGGATGGCGGACCCCATTATCATCAGCTACGCCCGCGGGCTTCTGAAGGAGTTCCCCGGCATTCCCGAGGGGATCGTCGACGTCATCCCCGTCGACCTCGTCGTGGCTGCCATCTTGGCGGTCGCCGCACGGGGGCCGCTCCCTGAGCCCGACGTGGTACACATAGCCTCTGGCGCCCGGAACCCGTTACCGTACCGCCTGCTCGTCAAGCTGTCTCACGACTGGTTCACCGAGCACCCCCTCGCCGACGATAAGGGCCAACCGATCGTGGTCCCCGAGTGGTCATTTCCAGGGCGCCGCCGAGTGCAAAACCAGCTTCGCCAAACGACTCAGGTCCTGCGAGGCGCCGAGCGGGCGCTACAGGCTCTCCCACTGCGCGGCAAGCGGGCTGACCTGGTGGCCAGGATCGAGGAGCGGCGCGACGAAGCCGAGCGGGCCCTCGGGTACGTCGAGCTGTACGGCGCCTACACCGAGACGGAGGCCCTTTTTACCGTCGACCGTCTCCTCGAGCTCTACGCCAGCCTCCCCCCCGACGAACAGGAAGAATTCTGCTTCGACCCGGCCGTCATCGATTGGCCCACGTTCTTTGAGGACGTCTATTTGCCTGCAGTGGTCGCTCACGCCAGGGTGCGGCTCGCTACGCCGCGACTGCGGCGCCAGGGACCGAGCACGGTACCTCGCGAAGAACGAGCCCGCCGAGCGGTTCTGTCGCCTGACCGCCAGCTGGCTGTGTTCGACCTCGAGAACACACTGATCGCTACCAATGTCGTCGACTCGTACGTGTGGTTGGCGACCAGGCGCATGGACATGCCCGAGCGCGCTCGTTTCACAATGAAAACCCTGCTCGAAGCGCCCCGGATGCTTTCGCTCGACAGGCTCGATAGAGGGGATTTCCTGCGCTGGTTCTACCGCCGCTATGAGGGCGCCGACCTGGAGGAGCTTCGTGGGGAGTCGTGGGAGCTGGCGAGCGACCTGCTGGCCGCGAAAGCCTTCCCTGCGGGCATCCGCCGTGTGCGCGAACACAGGGCTCTTGGCCACCGGACGTTGCTGATCACTGGCGCCCTGGACTTCCTCATCGAACCGTTCCTGCCGCTCTTCGACGACGTCATATGCGCTCACATGACCCAAAAAGGGGCAGTGGACGACGGTCGGGTTGGAGCCGCCGCAGAGCGGAGCGTGGGAAGGGGGCCCGTGGGAGGGACGAAGACATCGACGCTGTCGGGGGAACTGGACGAATCCCCCCCGACCGGCGAAGCCAGGGCGCTGGTTATGGCGGACTACGCGGCGCAGCACGGCCTCGACCTCACTGAGTGCGTCGCGTACGTGGACTCGACGAGCGACCTGCCAATGCTCGAGGCGGCTGGTTACCCCGTCGCTGTAAATCCCGAGACCAAGCTCGCCGCCATCGCCCGCAAGCGGGGCTGGCACGTCGAATACTGGCCCCGATCCCCGGGTTACCGTCGCGCCCTCCTGCCTTTCGGGCCGATGGTGAGCCCAAAAAGCGCCCGGCACGGTCTAAGGGAGATATGAAAGCTCTCCTCGTCGAGCGTTCCTTCGCCCGCTTCGCCGTGGCCAGGGTCGCTTCGGGCTGGAAGGCCGGCGCCGGGGGCCGGTTCGGGCCGCTCCGATTGGTCGACGTGGCGCCGCCCGACCTCCCCGGGCCAGGGTGGCAGCGGCTGTTCCCCCGCCTAGCCGGGATTTGCGGGAGCGATTTGGCAACGGTCGACGGGCGTTCCTCGCGCTGGTTCGAGCCGTTAGTGAGCTTTCCGTTCGTGCCTGGCCATGAGGTCGTCGCTGACACGGAGAGCGGCCAGCGAGTAGTACCTGAACCGGTCCTCGGTTGCGAGGCCCGTGGTATCCACCCTCTCTGTCCGGCTTGTGCCGAGGGGCGCCGGCGTCATTGCGTGAACCTCACCGGGGGCCATCTGAGCCCCGGGCTCCAGACCGGCTACTGCAATGAGACCGGCGGCGGGTGGTCGTTAGCCTTCGTTGCCCACGAGAGCCAACTTCATCCCGTACCCGAGGGGCTGGCAGACGAAGCGGCCGTTCTCGTCGAACCCGCCGCCTGCGCGGTCCATGCCGCCCTCACTCCCACGGGCTCCGAAGGCAGCCGAGGAAGCCGCGAAATGACGGCCGTCGTCATCGGGGCCGGCACCCTGGGGCTTTGCACCGTTGCGGCACTTTCGCGTTATCGCGAGGACGCCACCCGGATAATCGTGGTAGCCAAACACCCGGCCCAACGCGACCTCGCCACCCGTCTCGGGGCGTCCACAGTTGCCGATCCCGGAGAGCTGCGTCGCGCTGTTAGGCGAGCAACGGGCTCGTGGATCATGAGCAATGGCCAGCTATCGGGGGGCGCTCCATTTGTCATCGACTGCGTTGGCACCGCCGCCTCGGTTGCCGACGCGCTGGCTGTGACTGCGCCAGGTGGCACCCTCGTCCTGGCTGGCATGCCCGGCCCGGCCCACTTCGACCTCACCCCCCTCTGGCAACGCGAGGTGTTGTTCACTGGTTCTTATACGTACGGGCCCGAGCCCAGCATGGGCGGGCGCCATAGTTTCGACCTGGCGTTTGAACTAGCAGAGGCAGCTCGCCTGGAGCGGCTCCTCTCGGCGACGTATACGCTCGACCGCCCCGCTGAAGCGATCGAGCACGCGGCGGCTGCTGGCCGACGCGGTGCAATAAAAATCGCTTTCGATATGCGGGGCGAAAAGAAAGCATCGCTGAGTTAAAGGGGAGACTGGCCGTACCATGCCCCGTCCCGGGTTCGTCCTCCAAGTGGACCGTTCCACACCTCCCGTGCTCATATGGCACGGCGAGGGCTTTCGGCTCGAGCGGTTGCCGGCCGAGCGGAGCCGGGTCATCTACGCCCCAGAGGCCCTTGAGCCTCTTGCGGACCCCGACGCCGCCATACGCCAAGCGCTCCTACAACCCCTGGGTGGCAGCCGTCCACTGCCAGACCTGCTCTATGCGGGCATGCGGTTGACGATCGCTTTCGACGACTTGTCATTGCCGCTGCCGCCCATGCGCCGCCCGGACAACCGGCAGCGGGTGATCGAAGAAGTACTCGAGATGGCGGCTTCTGCCGGCGTTGACGACGTAGTACTGATAGCTGCCCTGGGCTTACACCGTCGAATGACCGAGGCTGAACTGCGCCACACTGTCGGTGACCGCATATACGACGCCTTCGCACCCAACGGGACGCTTCTGCAACACGACGCGGAGGACCCATCGGGCCTTGTCATGCTCGGCAAGACAGAAAAAAATGAGGACGTCGAGGTGAACCGCAGGGTGGCGGAATCAGACCTCCTCGTTTACGTCAACATAAACCTCGTCGCCATGGACGGGGGCCACAAGTCGACCTCCACCGGGCTGATGAGCTACCGCAGCGTGCGCCACCACCATAACGTCCGGACCCTCCAGCACAGCCGCTCACTGATGGACCAGCCGAACTCAGAGCTGCATTCGTCGGCGTGGCGCATCGGCCGGTTGCTCGGGGAGCACGTCAAGGTGTTCCAGATCGAAACGACTCTCAACAACGACGCCTTCCCCTCGCAATTAGAGTTCTTGCAGAAGCGTGAGTGGGAATGGGGGATCAGGGACCGGGCCACCTTCCTCGCCGCCAGCCGGGGAGCAGATGCGCTACCTCCTGGGGCGAAAAGGTCGCTTTTTCATTCTGTACTCGCCCCAGAACAGATGACGAGCGTACAGGCGGGTGAAGTCGAAGCAGTGCATGTTTCGACGATCGCGAACCTCCACCGCCAGCAACTCGTGGACGTAGAAGGCCAAACTGACGTCGTGATATTTGGGCTGCCCCACGTCGGGCCGTATAACGTCAACTCAATTATGAACCCGGTCCTGGTGATGTGCCTCAGCCTCGGGTACTTTTTCAACTTCTATATTGGCAAGCCGCTCGTGCGGCCCGGCGGTGTGATCATTGTCTCCCACCCGACACCCTGGGCCTTCCACCCCGTTCACCACCCTTCGTATATCGACTTTTTCGAAGAAGTCCTCTCGGTGACGACCGACCCTCTTCAGATCGAAAAAGGCTACGAGGAACGCTTCGCCACCGACGAGTGGTACCGCCACTTGTACAGGACGAGCTACGCCTACCACGGCGTCCATCCTTTTTACATGTGGTACTGGGGAGCGCACGCGCTCGAGTACGCCGGCAATACGATAATCGTCGGCGGAGACAGAAAAGCAGTCCGCCGAATGGGCTTCAAACCCGCCTCGACCCTGGCCGACGCCCTGGAAATTGCGGAGGACCAGGTGGGCCGGGACCCGAGCATCACTTATTTCCACTGCCCGCCCGTCATGCTCGCCAATGTCGAGTAATTGGTCGCTGCGCAGCCCGCTCCCTTTCCCGCTCGGGGCACCTAACTGGCCGGCCTCCGTCCCCCGCCCCAAAAAACGCTCCGAGCTCGGTGTCAACTATGAGACTGAGTGGGCCAGGCGCTACTCGGTCCGTCTTGCCCGGGTGGCTTGGACGGAGTTCGTCACGAGGCCCTTGATGATGGCAGTAACACAGCCGACTGTCGAAGGCCTCGACCGTTTCGAGACCACAGACGGCCCTGTTATCTTCGCCGCCAACCATGCCAGCCACCTGGACACGCCCCTCGTCGTTTCTGTCCTGCCGGAGCCGTGGCGCCACAGGACTGTTACTTTGGCGGCGGCTGATTACTTCTTCGATTCCCGCATGAAGGCGGCGTATTTTGCCTTCTCTCTAAATGCAGTACCCATCGAGCGCTTCAAGGCGAGCCGTGACTCGCTCAAACGGGCCGAGGCTCTGTTAGCGGACGGCTGGAACCTATTGGTCTTCCCTGAGGGGGGGCGCAGCCCCGACGGGTGGGGGCAGGCCCACACCGGTGGCGCCGCGTGGTTAGCGGCCCGCAGCGGGCGTCCGCTGGTGCCAGTACACATCAAAGGCACGGGCCGTCTTCTGCCGCGTGGCGCCAAGCGTGTTTACACGGGTCAGACCGAAGTGACCTTCGGGGCGCCAATACCGCCAGACCTCCCCGCCCGCCGGCTGGTCGGCCGGCTCGAAGACGCCATAGCTGCTCTGGCTGACGAGGCGACCACTGATTGGTGGTCTGCTCGCCGCCGAGCAGCAAAGGGCGCCACGCCACCTCTAACCGGGCCCGAGGCCGCCAGTTGGCGCCGAGCGTGGGCCCTTGGCCCGTCACCCAAAGACAGCGCTCGCCAGCGCTCTTCAGAGGGCGAAAAACGCTGGCCTCCCAAACCCTGAGACGCCACCACTACCGCCTGGGTACTGCCTTGACTTCGTCGCTCTCATTCGAGGACGTTCGAGTATGTCAAGGGGCGGTAAACCCGGCCCGAGTGCAACCCTGTTACTGCCTGCGGGTCGCTCGGCTCGGGGCGGGGACTGGTAGTCCTATGCGGCACCAGGCTTGTCTGTTTTAGGGGGGCCTGGAGGACCAGCCGCTCTGGGGTGCTCCAGCCCGCCATTCCGAGCGCTCGACGGGCGGAAAACGAGCCCTAAAGTCCCGTCCGCCCAGACCCAAAAGAGTGCGACGGCTACCACCGGCAGGGAAGCCAGTTCTTCGAGCATGTGAGCGGCAACCGCGTCCGGCAAGCCGGAAGCGAGCGACAGATACACGAAGAACGAGACCAGTGCGCCTAGCGCGACCAGGGCTGACTCGGCCCCCAACGCCAACCCGATGGCAGCCCTGAACGGTTGGCCCTTCGGGACCAGGGGCACACCCGTCCCGGCGGTGGAGCGGCCCAGCATCAACAAGCAGACCATGCCTACCAACAGGGCTGCCGCGATCAGGAAACTCGAATAGTCGAATGCCGCCAGGAGCCTGCCCCGCACACCCTCCCCCGGCACGTGCGCGAACGCAGACACAAGGCTGGCGGCCAAGACGAAAGGGAACCCGAGCGCAATAGCCCCGCCTATGAGCTCGCCAAGCGAACGAGCCTGGAGTGAGGCGACCAGGCTGACGGGCGAGACCGGAGTTCGCTCGACCGGGCCTCGCTCGACCGGCACACCATTGCCAGGGGGCCCATGTGGGGCCTCAGCAACTGGCGCGCCGTTGCCAGGTGGCGGGCCGTGAGGGGCCTCTGCGGGCCAGAACTGTCCAGACGGTGCTCCGGTCTGAGCTCGACCCTCGGTCAGGTCGATAGTCGGCCAGTGCGTCGGCCAGTGCGTCGGCTCGCCTCCGGTTCCTTCGGGCCCCGGCCCGAGCGGGGCTCCTCTTGGGCCGCCACTGCTCGTCCCCACTCCGGTTGAACTGCCATTGCCACCAAATCTAAATACCCGCGGAGCGATAAATCCAAGTACAGCCGGGCCGGGAAGGGCCCTGCGCACGGTGCCGGCACGCACCTTCGGTGTGCAGCCATACTGGCCTTGTGGACCTGCGCCAGCTGGCGGCCCTGGTGGCTATCGCTGATTACGGCAGCTTCTCCGGCGCGGCCGCGGCCCTTCACACAGTCCAGTCCAACATCTCCGGCCATATCAAGCGCCTCGAGCAAGAGCTCGGGACGGAACTCGTGGACCGCCAGACAGGCCAGCTCACGGAAGAGGGCCGAGCAGTCGAGGCTCGGGCACGGGCGGTGCAGACCGAACTCGAGGCCGTGGCGGCCGACCTGGCCGCTCTTCGCCAGGAAATCATAGGTAGCGCCCGTTTGGGGATGATCGCCACGACGGCCCGATGGCTGGTCCCTCTCTTGCTCGACCGGCTCGCCGTCGCCCACCCTGCCGTCAGGCTCGTTACCACGGAGGCGACATCGTCTGCGCTGGGCGTTCTCCTGGCCAGTGGCGGGCTCGACTGCGCCGTCGTCAACATCCCGCTGGACATCCCGGACCTGAAGCTGCGGCCGCTCTTCGAAGAGGACATCGTGCTGCTGATCGCCACAGACCACCCCCTCGCCCAAGCGGGCGACCTTCACATCAAGGACCTCGACGAGGTCGAACTGATCCTCCCCGCTCCCCATACTGGGTTTCGTCATGAGCTCGAACAAGCGGCGCGCCAGGCCCAGGTGACCCTTCGCTCCAGGGCTGACATCGACGGCGTCCGCCTCCTGGCCGCCCTCGCGCTGCGGGGCTACGGGCCTGCCCTGGTACCGGCGACGGCCTTGTCCGACGTGCCGGGCGGCTACCGGACAATAAGCGTGGCCGGTCTCCCGCTGCGTCGTGTCGGCGTTGCGCTGCGGACGCGCGGCCGGCCCAGTGCCCCTGCGAAAGCGGTCATCTCGGTGCTCGAAAGCGTCGTCCCCGCGTACTTGACGACGCACGGCCACCTTCACGAGGTGCCACATTGAGCCGGTACTTCTCGGTCCGGCGCCCAACCGATTGAGGGGCCCATGCCCGGCGAGGCAACAATGCGGCCCAAAGACAGATTGCGCGGGCCTGAACCATCAATGCGACAGATGCCAGCTATAGTCCCGGCTGATCCGCCCATTGGCGGCCACTGTGCCTCGAACGGCGCTCGAGCACCAGAGGGGAGATAGCTATATGGCTCGCACCAGGGCAAATCTTTCGGCGTGGCAAACGCTGACGCTACCGGTGGCAATGCTTTCCGTGTTGCTAGCCCGAGTGCCGTGATCCCGAAGGGCTGGTGCCCCTCTTGAACGGCCCCGGGGTTGGTGTGACCAACGTCGCAAGCGCATCACTCGGAGGTCGTACGGCTCGGCTATAGCGTCGCTCCCGCCGCTTCGCACCTGGTCACTGGGCGCACCCGAACGGTAGCCATCGCCATGCCCTACCTGACGACATGGGCGTTACGGCCGGCGCCTTGACTTCCAACCTTGCTCGAGGGTGGTTACAGTTTGAAAAAAGGTGACAATGTGCTCAATTCGAGGTGGTCAATTCGAGGGGCTGAAATTTCGACGTGCCCGGGCCGGGACTGCCGGCAAATCGGTCTAGTTCACCGCTGACGCCGTGGACCGTGGTGCCATCAGGGACAGGCGGCAATGTAACGTGCTAGCTCGACAGTTTCCAGAGAGCCAGTGGGGGGCGACTCGAAGGAAAGCCCACCCAAAGCGAACAGCGACTGGAGCCGCTGGCGGCCAGACCGACGACCGCCGGACAAGCTCCGGCAGTCCGGGAGAACCAGATGAAAGAAACCAAATGAAAGGGGAAACAAACCCATGAACCAAGGAACACCAACGGCCCCGACAGGGCGCGGACGCATACGCAGGGTACAGGCCGGGATCCTGGCCACGGCTACGGCCGCCCTGAGCCTAGGCGCTCTTGCCGCCCCGAGCGCTTCGGCCGCCAGGCTGCCCCAGGCTAGCTCCGCCAAGACCACGATCGAATGGTGGGCCAGCCCGATCAGCACCAGCGGCCCCGACCTACGCATGGCGCTAATAACCGCGTTCGAAAAGGCTTACCCCAACATCACGGTAAACCTGCAGACCGCTCCCACCAACACGGACACGAACGAAGCTGACCTGGAGACCACCATCTCGGGTGGAGCGACAAAACCCGACGTCTTCATGGGCGACGTGATATGGCCCGGCACCTTCGGGGCGCACGGCTTTGCTGTGCCGCTGTCGAAGTACCTGCCAAAGAGCTTCTTCAATCAGTTCGCTCCCGGCCTCACCGCCGGCGCCAGCTACAAGGGGCAGGTCTACGGGGCACCGTTCTTCCAGGACCAGGGCTTCCTGTTCTACCGGAAAGACCTGTTGACCGCCGCCCACCTGCCCGTGCCCAAGACCTGGCAGCAACTGGAGTCTGAGTCCGCCAGCCTGGTCAAGATGGGCAAGGTCAAGTACGGCTTCGTATGGGAGGGTGACTCCTACGAGGGCGGTACCTGCGACTTCATGGAGTACTACGCTGATACGGGCGGCCAAGTGCTCAATTCCACCGACACAGCCTCAGCCCTTAACGTCGCCGACGTCACGAAGGTGCTGACCTTTATGCGCGGTTTGGTCACCTCGGGGGCCTCGCCGGCGGCAGTCGATACCTTCCAGGAGCCGGAGGCAATGACGGCATTCCAGGACGGTCAGGCCGCGTTCTTGCGCAACTGGGATTACGCGTACGGCGTGTCCAATTCAAAGGGCAGCGACGTTATTGGCAAGGTCGGCGTGGTCCCGCTGCCGACGTTCGCCGGTCAGCCTGCACCGGGCTACTCCAACATCGGTGGTTGGAACCTGTATATCAACCCCCACTCGAAGAACCTGAAGGCCGACCTCGACTTCATCAAATTCATCTCTGGCACCCAGGCCCAAACGATCGAGGCCAAGCCGCCGTTCTCCGAGATCCCGACCAACGCGGCTGTGCGAGCCAATCCGGCGATCAAGAGCCTCAACGCCCCGTTCGCCATCCTGTCTCAGACGAAGCTAGTGCCCAGGCCTGCCCAGACACCTGACTATGCCAAGGTCTCTCAGGCGATTTATTCGAACATGAACGCGGCACTGGCCGGGTCGGCGAGCCCCAGCTCCGCCGCGAACGCTATGCAAAGCGGTATAAAGACAGCGCTCAGCTCTAGCGGCCTGTAGAGCCCTGTAGAGCACGCGGAGCCCCTAGACCGGGGGAGATAGTGCTGGTAGCCTCGCACCTGCGGGGCCACCAGCACGGCCCCTAATTGCTAGGAGGCCAAATTGGCATCTACGGAGTTGGCACCTCAGGCGCCTGCCACCGCTCCAGCCGCCAGACCGCCGCTGCGAGGGCACCAAGACCTGATCCAGCGGCGTTTAGCGCGCCTCGGCTGGGTGTTCACGGCGCCCGCTCTGATTATTATCGGCGCGGTCACGATCTTCCCGATCGTGTTTTCTATAGTGCTGTCTTTCGAGCACGTGAACGTGACCGCGAACGGGTTCCAGCTTAGCGGGGCTACCCTTTCCAACTACCACGCAGTGGTGACGGCTGGGCTCTGGCACCACGCCCTGTGGTTCACCACGTATTACACAGTCATCTCGGTCGTAATCGAGGTTACCCTCGGCACCATGTTCGCCCTGGTGCTGGAGCGCTTGACCCGCATGCGGGGCCTCATGATGGCCATCTTGCTCATCCCGTGGTCGCTGATCACGGTCATCTCTGCTGAGTTGTGGGGCTACATCTACAACGCCACTTACGGGGTCCTCGACGACCTCAGCCATATTTTCGGTACCGGTGAGCCCGTCGTACTTGGTACTCCGCTCGCGGCCACAGTTGCGCTCATATTCGCAGACGTATGGAAAACTACGCCGTTCGTAGCCATCATCGTGCTCGCCGGTCTCGTCATGCTCCCTCAAGAGCTGTACGAGGCCTCCGAGGTGGACGGGGCCTCAGGGTGGAAGACATTCTGGACGATAACGCTCCCACTGCTGCGGCCGACACTGGGGATTGCCGTCCTGTTCCGGATCCTGCAGGCGTTCGGAATTTTCGACCTCCCGTATGTCCTGACGGGGGGCGGGCCCGGTAACTCCACCACCTCGCTGGCCATCCTCGGCTACAACACGTTGTTCCTGGACCTCGACTTCGGCCCCGGTGCAGCCGTAGCCACGACCACGGCGTTGATCATCTTGCTCATGTGCATAGTCTTCTTGCGCGTTTTCAAAGCCCAGGTCGGAAAGGAGGCTGTCGGTGCGTAACCGTACTCGGCACGGCTGGCATCGCTACATCAACGGCGTCAGCATCAGCACGTTCCTGATCCTCGTCTTCGTATTGCTGCCGCTGTACTGGATGCTTGCTACCAGCTTCAAGACCACCGCCAACGTGGGGGCCAGCCCACCCCAGTTCTTCCCCCGCCCTCCCACAGGAGAAAACTACACGGTTGCTTTCGGCGACTACACCTTCGGCCGTTACATCATTAATTCCGCCGTAGTGGCGCTGTGTGCGACCTTCCTTGTACTCGTGTTCGGCACCCTGGCCGGCTACGCTCTGGCCCGCTTCCCCGTCCGTGGCAAGTTCCCGTTGATGGTAGCGCTGCTGATAATCTCCGTGTTCCCCGAAATAGCCGTGATCGCACCGCTGTACTTGCTTATGCGCGACCTGGGCTGGCTTAACAGCTACCAGGCGCTCATAGTGCCCTACACCGCGTTCTTTTTACCGTTTGCGATCTGGATACTTCGCAACTACTTCCTCGGGATACCTGTGGCAATGGAGGAGAGCGCCCGTATCGACGGCGCCTCGCCACTTCGGACCCTGTGGACAGTTATCCTGCCTCAGGCGACCCCGGGAGTCTTCACGGCAGCGGTGTTCACTTTCACGGCGTGCTGGACGGAGTTCTTGATGGCGCTATCGTTCAACATCAACAACAACTACCGGACGATCCCCGTGGGCATCGCCGAGTTCGGTTCGCAGTTTACAGTGCCCTACGGGACCCTATTCGCCGCCAGCATCGTAGCTATCGTCCCCATTGCCATCTTGGTGCTCGTGTTCCGCAAAGCAGTTGTGTCCGGCCTGACTTCCGGGGCTGTGAAGGGATAAATTTGCGGGCGGCACCGTAGCGCCTTGACAATTTTGCTGCGGCTGGGCTCACCGGCCCGGTGGTGTGGACAGTGAACTGAGGTCAGCCGCGCCCGTGGAGCCGGCGGAGCACGTAGGGCAATATGCCGCCGTGACGGTAGTACTGGGCTTCTACGGGGGTGTCTATCCGGAGCACCGTATCGAACGCCTTCCCGCTCGCGGTAACTCTGAGGACCTCGGGCAGCGGGCCGTCACCTACGTCCTCCAGACCCGTAATGTCGAAGACCTCCTCACCGCTGAGACCGAGCGACTCAGCCGACTCGCCGGCGAGGAACTGCAAAGGCAGCACGCCCATCCCGATCAGGTTGGAGCGGTGGATGCGCTCGAAGCTTTCGGCCAGCACCGCCCGCACATCCAGCAGCGTTGTGCCCTTGGCGGCCCAGTCTCGAGACGAGCCTGAACCGTACTCCTTTCCGGCGAGCACGACCAAGGGAGTGCCGTCCTCGGCGTAGCGCATGGCCGCGTCGTATATCGTCGCCTGCTCGCCGGTCGGGAAGAAGGTCGTAATTCCGCCCTCCGTCCCCGGCGCCAACTGATTGCGCAGCCGGACGTTGGCAAAGGTCCCCCGGATCATTACCTCGTGGTTACCTCGACGCGAGCCGTACGAGTTGAAGTCGGCGGGGGCGACATCGTGCTCCATAAGCCATTTGCCTGCCGGGCTCGTCTTTTCGGATGCTCCCAGCGGGCGAAATGTGGTCGGTCGTGACTGAGCCGCCGAGCTTGGCGAGCGCCCGAGCGCCGTGGATGTCGTGGAGCGGCGCAGGCTCATCAGGCATGCCGTGAAGTAAGGAGGCTGGCGCACATACGTCGAAGTTGTGCCCCATTCGTAGCGCTCTCCCTGGGGCACCTCTAGGCGCTGCCCACCTCTCGTCGCCCTCGAAGACGTCCGCATAGCTCTTTTCGAACATGTCGGCGGCAATCGCTTCACTGATCACCGCGGCCACCTCGTCGCTGGTAGGCCATATGTCCCGCAAGTAGACGGGCCGACCGTCGGTCCCCGTACCGAGCGGCTCGCCGGTTATGTCGAAGTCCATCGAGCCGGCCAGCGCGTAGGCGACGACAAGAGGAGGAGAAGCCAGGTAGTTCATGCGGACATCAGGGTTTATCCGGCCTTCGAAATTGCGATTGCCCGAAAGGACGGACACCACCGCCAGGCCGCCCTTGGCCACGGCGTCCGATGCGCCTGGCAATAGCGGGCCACTGTTGCCGATGCAGGTCGTGCAACCGTACCCGACGAGCTCGAAGCCCAGTTTGTCGAGGTACGGCGTCAAACCCGCCCGCTCGTAGTAGTCCGTCACTACTTTCGACCCGGGCGCCAGGGAAGTCTTCACCCATGGCTTGGAGGAAAGCCCGCGCTCCACTGCGTGTTTGGCGAGGAGCCCGGCGGCCAGCATGACCTCGGGGTTCGAGGTATTGGTACAGCTCGTGATCGCCGCTATAACTACGTCCCCGTGGCCGAGCTCGTAGCCAGTAGAGCCCCCGGTGTCGACCGGGACGCGGTCCTCTGCCACAGAAGCTGCCTCTTTCCCCAGCGTTTTCGTTAGGGCCTCTTTGAACGCGACCTGCGAGCGTCGCAGCGGCACGCGGTCTTGCGGGCGGGCCGGTCCGGCCAGGCTCGGCTCGACTGTGGCCAGGTCGAGCTCGAGACGCTCCGAGTAGACGGGCTCCGCCGAGGCGTCGTGCCAGAGCCCCTGAGCCTTGGCATACGCTTCCACGACCGCCACCTGGGTCTCGGAACGGCCGGTGAAACGGAGGTACCGCAGGGTTTCTTCGTCGATCGGGAAAATTGCACAGGTGGACCCGTACTCGGGCGACATGTTCCCGATCGTCGCCCGGTTATAAAGGGCCACCTTCGCCACTCCGTCGCCGTAGAACTCGACGAATTTGCCGACTACGCCGTGCTTGCGCAGTAGCTCGGTAACCGACAGCACCAGATCCGTTGCCGTCGAACCCTCCGGCAATTCGCCCGTCAACCTGAAGCCGACGACGTCGGGGATGAGCATCGTCACCGGCTCGCCGAGCATGGCGGCTTCTGCTTCGATCCCCCCCACTCCCCAGGCCAGGACGCCGAGGCCGTTCACCATGGTGGTGTGCGAGTCCGTGCCGAGCTGAGTATCGGGGAAAGCCTCTCCATCTTCTGTAGCGAAAACCACGCGAGCGAGGTGCTCCAGGTTCACCTGATGGCATATCCCGGTGTTCGGCGGGACCACCTTCAGGGTGCCGAAGGCCTGCTGACCCCAACGGAGGAAACGGTAACGTTCTCCGTTGCGCTCGAACTCGAGGTCGGAATTTCGGGAAAACGCGTCCGGGCGACCGGAGAAATCAGCGATAACGGAATGGTCAATGACAAGCTCGGCGGGTACCTGAGGTTGCACAGCAGCCGCGTCGCCCCCCAGGGCTACCATGGCGTCCCTCATTGCTGCCAGGTCGGCGATCACCGGGACACCGGTGAAGTCCTGCATGAGGATCCGCGCCGGTGAGAAGGCGATCTGAGCGCGTGCCTTCGGCCCCTCCCCCGCCGCAGACGTCGCCCACGACGCCAGCGCCGCAATGCTCTCGGGCGTGACATTGAGCCCGTCTTCGTGGCGCAACAGGTTCTCCAGGAGCACCTTCAGGGAGAACGGGAGGCGGCCGACGTCGAAGCCCTCTCGCTCGGCGAGGGTGTCGAGGCGGTACACGGACAACCGTCTCCCACCCGCCTGAAGGTCCCCCCGCGTTCCGAAACTGTTGTTCGATTTCGTCGAGCTTGCCATCGCGCACCTCTTCCTCTCTCCGTCCAACCAAATCAGCTTATGGGAACACCAGTGCGGCCTGCACACGACTGGACCAGGTACAGACGGAGGCCGTGACTAGCTGGCGGCGGGGCATGACCAGCTCCCGGCGTCCGGCATGACCAGCTCCCGGCGTCCGGCATGACCAGCTCCCGGCGTCCGGCATGACCAGCTCCCGGCGTCCGGCATGACCAGCTCCCCGCGCCCGGCATGAGAGGTAACCTCGTCCCCGACATGCACGACAAGCACGATAAGCACGAGGGCTCCTCATCCACACCTCTCGCCCCCAACCGCTACCGGGACGCCAGATGCGGCTCCCTGCGTCGCTCCGACATCGGCGGACGGGTACGCCTGGCCGGGTGGATGGCGGCCAAGCGTGACCACGGCGGCCTGCTTTTCATTGACATTCGCGACCCAGTGGGCCGGGACGCTGACCTGCTTGTTGGAGGTTCGGGCGAGGATACCCCGGTGGTAGGGCCAATGGTGCATGGCGACCACCGCGCCCGGGTCGTGCAGCTCGTCTGTCATCCTGGCGGCACCGCCTTCGACGAGCTGTCCCGCCTTCGCATAGAGAGCGTCATCTCGGTAACCGGCTTGGTCGCCGCTCGTCCGCCCGAGAACATAAATCCCGAACTGCTTACCGGAGAGGTCGAGGTCGAGGTCGGCAACGTCGAGGTCCTCTCTTCTTCGGACGTGCTCCCCTTTTCGGTCGAACGGGACACCGATGTCGGCGAGGAGGCCCGCCTCAAATACCGGTACCTCGACATGCGGCGAGGCCCGCTGGCTGAGCGCCTCTCCAAGCGCGCTCGCTTCTGCCAGCTAGTGCGCGCCCACCTGTCGGAGCGGGGCTTCCTCGAGGTCCAGACGCCGGTGCTGACCGCCTCCTCACCCGAGGGCGCCCGGGACTACCTCGTGCCGAGCCGGCTTTACCCAGGCGAGTTCTACGCCCTTCCCCAGGCTCCCCAGCAGTTCAAACAGCTCCTCATGGTTGGCGGGATCGAGCGGTACTTCCAGATCGCGCCCTGCTTCAGGGACGAGGCCTCACGTGCTGACCGCAGCCCGGGCGAGTTCTACCAGATAGACCTCGAAATGGCGCTGGCCACACAGGAGGATGTGTTCGGGGAAGTCGAGCTCCTGTTCGGGACGCTGGTTTCTTCGCTCTCGGGGAAGACGGCGCCGGCGCCCTATCCTCGGCTCTCTTATGCCGACGCGGTCGCCCGCTACGGCACAGACAAACCGGACCTTCGCTTCGGCCTGGAGATCGTAGACCTCACCACCGAGCTCGGCGGGCGGACGGAGCTGCCGATGTTCGCTGAGGCCCCAGCGAGGGGCAACGCCATCCGGGCGCTGCTGGCCCCAAGCGCAGCCGACCGGCCTCGCAGCTGGTTCGACGGCTTCAGCGAAGCAGCCAAGGCCACTGGTACGATAGCGAGCTGGCTACAACTGCCTGCGGATGGCGCGGACGTGAAAGGCCCGCTTTCCCGGAAGCTCACCCCGGAGGAAATCAGGGCCATCGTCGCGGCCGTCGGCGCTTCCCATGGCGACGCCGTGCTGACCTGCGTCGGGCCCGGTCCGTCGGCCAGCCTGGCTCTCGGCCAGCTAAGGTCCACCCTCGGGCGCGACCTCGAGCTCGCCGACCCCGACCTGCTCGCTTTTTGCTGGATCGTCGACTTCCCGATGTTCGAGCGCAACAGCGAGACCGGAGAGTGGGACTTCTCTCACAACCCGTTCTCGATGCCACAAGGAGGCCTGGAGGCTCTGGAGAGCAAGGACCCGGGAGAAGTCCTGGCGTTCCAGTACGACGTTGTGTGCAACGGGCTCGAGCTTTCCTCCGGCGCGGTCCGCAACCACAGGCCCGAGGTGATGGAGAAAGCGTTTTCGATTGCTGGCTATTCCCGGGACCGACTCGAGCGCTCGTTCCCGGCACTGTGGAACGCCTTCCGTTACGGCCCACCCCCCCACGCCGGCATTGCTCCCGGGGTCGACCGGCTTCTCATGCTGCTAGAAGACCAACCGAACATCAGGGAAGTCATAGCCTTTCCGCTCAACCAGATGGCCCGTGACCTACTGATGGGGGCGCCGGCGCCGGTGACGCCGGCCCAGTTGGCCGAACTACACCTGCAAGTGGTACCGCCAAAGAAGTCTTAATGCCCGATGGCGCCGGCGTAAGCACCATTCACACCCGCGGGCTTCGGCCGACCCGGTTGCGGTCAGCGGGCTTCGCCGACCCTTTCGCGGTCAGCGGGCTTCAGCGGCCCCGTTTTGCCTTCAGCGGTCCGTCCCGGCTCGTCTACCGTCCATTCCTTCGCGGTCCGTGGTCCCTTCCCCGCCCGTTTTGGCCGTCAGCGGTCCCTTCCAGCCCGCCCGCAGCCCACTCTTCGCGGTCCACGGTTCGCGGCCCGCGGTCTGACAGGGCACAGTTACCTGGGATTGCAGGGTTGAAACGTTTTTCTCGGTGCAGATCAATAAACCCGTCGCGATTTCGGGCCCCAATTGCGCCCTTTATGCACCCAGTTGCCTTTAGCGCACCGAGAATGGCCCGCCGACCGTGATGTCGGCCACCTCGATCGCCGGCGGAGGACCGCCTGCGCGGCAGCGGTTGCTCTGCGCGGTGTCGGAAAATGGCCAGGTGTACGCTGCCATAACCTCGGCGACCAAAAATCGACTGGTGGTAGGGGTACCCCATAGTGGCCATTTACTGGACGCAATTCGCTCCAAGTTCGGGCTCCCGCCGGGGCCCTCCAGTGCCTACGACCTGGAAATAGCCAGCCACACGACATAACCCCTCAGCCAGGTTGGCCTATGACGGTCCTTTGCCATCAACACGGCCCCTGCCACCAGCGGTGAGCCCAACCGGCGGCCACCCACCCGGCGAATTTTCGCGCACCCGCGTGGTTACCCTCGTGCCGCGCGACCGGCCGTCAGCCCAACCCGTAGCTCCGCAGCACCTCGAACTGATAGATGAGACGGCCTTCTTCTAGGATCGCCTGACGGAAGGCCTTCCTCCAGCTCTTCGCCGTTCCAAATGAGCGGTCCTGCCGGGCGGCCCATCATCGTGCGGAAAAGGCGCACGCTTTGGTCGGGCACATCCGGCCCCTCGAGGATTGTCACCAATGTCTCCATTGCTAACCATGAAAATCCCCTGTCCCATACAAATACGGAACAGCGTGGGTCGCGCCGGAGCCGCTTGGTACGGGCTCGGTCCTGCGTGCCGCTACTCCACAACTGCCCGCTTACGACAGCGACGCCGACCCGGGCCACCTTTGGTACGCCGGATTTCCCAATTGTGATCATCGCCGCCGAATGGTTCTGTTCGAGAAAGGACAGGTCTTTAGTCGACAGAGCCACGACGCTGCACTATACCGGCTCAACCGACCCCGGTCCGGCTCAGCCGTCGCCTGTTTGTTGCTGTCTGTCAGCTAACGGGCCGCTGGGCCCCGCTCAAGGCGGCACAGGCGTCGAGAAAACCGTCCTGCAGCCGGTCGTCGTAAGCGGCGGGGTTGGCGGACTGCTCCTGACGCCGTCTCCAGTAGCGGCCGGACACGAGCGCAGAGGGTTCCTCGCTGGTCGCGAGCCAGACCTGGGTCTCAGCCCCGACCGAGACGGGATCTGGCGCGCCGCGACCACCCATCCGCGTCTTTATCCAGCCGGGGTCGACGGCGTTCGACAACGTCGTCGGCCATAGCCTGGCTACGCCAAAAGCTAAAAGCACATCGCACAACTTGGAGTCGCAATAGGCCCGCATTCCGTCGCCGATGCGGCGCTCTTGCTGCAGGTGGTCCGGGTCGAAGCTTCCCTGGTAATGCAGGCCGGAACTGAGGTAGACGAGGCGGCCGGGGCGGTCCATGAGTGCCGTCAACAGATATGGTGCCAGCGCGTTTACCTGGAATACCGGGTCCAACCCGTCAGCGGTGAGCTCACGCTTGGCGTCTCCGCCGATACCTGCGTTATGGACGACGGCGTCGTAGGGCCCGTGCTCCCCGACCGCCTGTGCCAGGGCCAGTCTCCGCGAGCGACGCCAGGTTGCCAATTACCACCGCGGCTGCGCCGGGCACGGCCTGCTCCGCTTCTACCGCTCGCTGCTCGTTGCGAGCGTGGAGCACGACACGGTGCCCTAGTTGGACAAGCGTGATCGCGGTTTGTCTACCGATACCCGCGGACGACCCTGTCACCCAGATGCTCGCCAATTTCTCCCTCCTGTTGTGTCCATAACCCTAAGGCCCGCGCCGTCCGTACCGGGCCGAACAGGCCGAAATGACAGGCGGTTGAGGCCAGGAGCCCGTCCGGAGCCAGTCTTCGACACCAGCCTGCGGATGGTGGACCACATTTGTACAAGCTCGGGGTCGTGGGCCCGGATTGCCCGGGAAATGGCTCAGTGCTCGGCGAGCGCCTGTCCAGGGCACCCTCCTGCGTGGTCCCCCGCCAACCCGCGCTCGCTGAGCCGAGCTCGACAGCCTCGCCATCAGTGACGCCAGTACGGAGCTATTCGAAGGCACCGCAAAGCCGGTGAAACGCCACGTCGGCTTGTAACAGCTCAGCTACCGCAGGCTCGGTTGCCACTAAATCGAAGGCTCGCTCGACATCAGCAAGGACGCCATCGCCCGTCTTGCTGGCCGCCCGGGCGGACGGAGCTGGCGCGAGGATGCGCCGCACCTCGAGCAGGTCGAGCACCGGCGAGCCGTGTGGCAACTCTACGATGAAACTGAGCGTGTCGAGCAGAAACCCAGCCGATCAAAGACCCAGCCGACCAAAGACCCAGTTGAGAGGTCAGACCCGTAAATCTATTGGGCCGAGGTCGTGGGCGGGCGACTATTCTTCATGCCTTGATCCTTGCTCGGCTTGTTGGTGGGGAGGCTACGGCGGAACTATGACCACCCGGTTCGGCCACTTCGAGGTAAGCGACGTCCGCTTCCCGGCCTCGCGCACCCTGAATGGCTCCGACGCCGTGAACACTGCGCCCTACTACTCTGCGGCCTACGTGGTCGTCCACACAACCGGAAGCGAGGTTGGCCACGGTTTCGTCTTCACCATCGGACGAGGGAACGAGGTGGTGGCGGCGGCGATCCGCGCCGTCGAGCCGCTGGGTGTAGAGCTGGACGTCGACGAGGTCCTCTCCAACATGGGCGCCTTTTGGCGACTGCTAACCCATGACAGCCAGCTTCGCTGGCTCGGCCCCGAAAAAGGGGTCATGCACATGGCCATCGGCGCCGTGGTCAATGCGGTGTGGGATTTGTACGCGCGCCGCGAAGGACAGCTTGTCCGAGACCAGATGGGGCCGGACATCCTGCTGTCGATAGATGCAAACCAGGTGTGGGACGTCGACCGGGTCGCGGGCGTCAACGAAAACCTGGCCATCTTGTTGCTGGCAGCCAAGTTTGGTGTGCCCGTATGCCCCCATGCGGGGGGCGTCGGGCTGTGCGAAATAGTCCAGCACCTGTCGATGTTCGACTACGTCGCAGTTAGCGGCAGCACCGAAGGGCGCTGGACCGAGTTCGTCGACCACCTTCACGAGCACTTCGTCGAACCTGTCAAGGTGGTCGACGGCCGCTACCGGGCGCCAACCGCCCCAGGCGCCGGCACCGAGATTCGCTCCGAGCCCGTAGCCGACGGCGCGTTCCCGGCCGGGCGGGCTTGGCGCGAACTCTCCCATACTGGCTGAGAAAATTTGGGCTGAGGAAATCATGGGCACGCTCGTTACGGACAACACGACACAAGGGGAGAGGGTAAGTCGGGAGCACGCCGGGCGAGTGGACGCGCACCACCACGTTTGGGACCTCGACACCAGGGACCAGCCCTGGACGGCTGGGTTGCCGGCGCTTCGCCGCTCCTTTTCCTTGAGCGACCTCCGTCCCCACCTGGTCGCCAACCGCGTCCAAGCGACCGTCCTGGTGCAGACAGTCTGCGTGGCCGAGGAGACACCCGAGATGCTCGCTTTGGCGAAGGGGGCGCCCGAGGTGGGAGGGGTGGTTGGCTGGGTCGACCTCAGTGCACCGGACGTCGACGAGCGGCTGAGTTCGCTGCGCGAGGGCCCGGGCGGCAACTACCTGGTGGGGGTGCGCCATCAGGTCCAGGAGGAACCCGACCCCCGTTGGCTGTGCCGGGCCGATGTAAGAAGAGGTCTCGCTGCCGTGGGGAGGGCCGGACTGGCCTACGACTTCGTCGTGCGTGCAGCCCAACTCCCGGCGGTGGTCGAAACAGTCGCCGCCCTAGGCGACGTTCGCTTCGTGCTCGACCACGGTGGAAAGCCCGCCATAATCGATGGCTTCGTTACACCGTGGAGCGACCACATACGGTCGCTCGGCGCGCTGCCAAATGTTTCCGTCAAACTGTCGGGCCTCATTACCGAGGCCGATCCGGGGGCCTGGACCGTCGAGCAGCTCCGGCCCTATACAGAAGCTCTCATCGAGGCGTTTGGCTCGGACCGCATCATGTGGGGGTCGGACTGGCCGGTGTGCCTGCTGGCGGCGAGCTACGAAGTTGTGCTGAAAACCGCTGAGAGCCTGACAGCCATGTTGTCCTCAGCTGAACGCGATGCCGTGTTCAGTGGCACCGCTCGTACCTGGTACTCACTCGAGGAGGCGAAATGAGACGGCGCAAGGTCGGCCACACCATGGTCGAGGTCACCGAGCTCGGATTTGGCGGGGCTCAAATCGGGAACCTGTACGCTCCGGTCGACGACCAGACCGCCGCCCTCGCCGTGGAGGCAGCGTGGGAGGCGGGCGTGCGTTATTTCGACACGGCGCCCCATTACGGACTGGGCCTGTCCGAGCGGCGTCTGGGTGCAGCTTTGGCAGGACGACCCCGGGAGGAGTTCGTCGTTTCGACTAAGGTCGGCCGGCTGCTCGTGCCCAACCCTTCGCCGAACGGCTCGGATCTCGGCACCGGCGGGTTCGCAGTACCGGACGACCTGGCCCGCGTTTTCGACTTTTCGAGCGACGGCATACGACGGAGCCTTGAGGCCAGCCTGGAACGGCTTCAGTTGGACCGGGTCGACATTGTCTATATCCACGACCCCGACAACCACCTCGACGAGGCCATAGCGCAGGCGGTCCCCACCTTGCTGGAGCTCCGCGACGCCGGAGTAGTCGGCGCCGTAGGCGCCGGTATGAACCACTGGCAACCCCTGTTACGGATCGTGTCAGAGACCGACGTGGACGTGGTCATGTTGGCGGGGCGCTGGACTTTGCTCGACAGGTCGGGAGAGCCGCTCTTGGCCGAATGCGAGCGTCGCGGTGTGTCCGTGGTCGCGGCTGCTCCCTACAATTCGGGCCTGCTGTCGCGCCCCTGGCCCGCGGACGGTGTGCCGTTCAACTACGGCCCCGCACCCGCTGGAATCCTCGCCCAAGCACGTGCGCTGGCGACCACCTGCCAGGAGTACGGTACGACCTTGCCCGAGGCCGCCGTGGTGTTCCCGTTGCGCCACCCGGCCGTGGCCTCTGTGGTGGCGGGCATGCGCAACCAAGCGCAAGCCGAGTCAAGCTCTCGCTACGTGACCGCCGAAATCACGGAGGCGGCCTGGCACGACCTCGACGCGATCGCCACGGGGCCGGCGCCGCTTTGACCGCGTCCAGGGTGCTCGAGGGCGAAAGGACCTTCCCAATATGCTGAAGAACATCGACCCCCGCTTGACCCCTGAGCTGCTTTATGTCTTGGCAGCCATGGGTCACGGAGATGAGCTGGCTGTTGTCGACGCCAACTTCCCCGCCCTCAGCACAGCCGGCCGCACCTGCTACGGACGGGCCATCCCGATCGCCGGTGCGTCGATGCCTGAGGTTGTCGAAGCAGTCCTGTCGCTGTTGCCTCTGGACGACGCCGTGGGCACGCCGGTACGCCGGATGGCTGCTGGCAGCGTCGCTGGCGACGACCTCCCTGACGTCCAGCAAGAGGCTCAAGCGGTTATAGACGCTGCCGCCGGCCGGCACTGGCCAATGGGCGAGTTAGAGCGGTCGGCCTTCTATGAGGCGGCCCGGAACTGCTACGCGGTAGTACTCACCGGTGAGCCCCGTTTTTTCGGGAACGTACTCCTGAAGAAGGGAGCAATCCCCCCGCAACTCTGAAGACAGGCAGACGGGCGGCTGAGGGTTGAGAGGGGCCGGCTGTGGCGGCTTGGCGCGTCCGCGCTCAAATGCGGTCAGGCGCCGTTGTGAGTGGCGCCCTTAAGGGGTAGCGCCGGCGAGCACCACAGTCTTCAAGCCGTTTCGGCGGGCGGCAACGCTGAACGCTGTCGGTGCCTCAACGAGCGCGAAACAATGGGAGACGAGACGGTCGAGCTCGATGACGCCCCGCTCGACAAGGTCTATCGCGCGGGGATAGGCGTCCTTCATCCTGCGGGACATCGCGATCGTCAGACCCTTACGACGGGCCAACCCGGCCGGGAAGCTCGTGCGGTCGTCGTCGGGTATCCCTGCCAGCACGACCCGTCCACCGGGGCGTACCAGCTCCATGGCGAGCGCGATCGCGTGGTCGTTGCCGGCAACCTCGAAGGCGACATCGACCTCACCACGGTGGTCCTCGGCCTCGTCAGTGTTGAGCACGAGGTCAGCGCCAGACAGCTCGGCTGCGTCCCGGCGGTGCGAAAGCGGCTCCACGGCCACAACGTGAGATGCTCCGGCGGCCCGCGCTGCCTGCACCACCATGAGGCCGATCGGCCCGCACCCAACCACGGCCACGGAGCTGGCGAACCGGGCGTGGCCGAGGTCGAGGCAGTGAAGGGCCACCCCGAGCGGCTCCAGCAGGGCCACAGTCGTGTCAGTGAAGGTGCCCGGCACCGGGTGCAGCAACGCAGTCGGCCACGTCAGGTACTCGCGCATCCCCCCGTCGGTAGAACCATGGCCGGCGAAGCGGACGAAGGGGCACAGGTTAGCGTTGCCTTCCCGGCACCGCGGCACGTGTTGCAGGGGTCGGCTGGGTCCACGGCAACCCGCTGGCCGTCGAGCAGGCCGCCCTCGACCGTCCCCCCAAACTCGTGGCCAAGCACGAGGGGCTCGACCAACAAGGCGTCACCGATGCTGCCCTCGGAGAACCAGTGGAGGTCGGAGCCGCAAATGCCGACCGCCGACACACGAACAAGGCTCTCTCCTGGGCCGGGTTCTGGGCGCGGCTCGTCCAGTACCTCGACGACCCCGGGCCCCTTCAACCTGACAACTTTCATCTCAGTCCTAGCTTCATCTCGATCTTCGCTTTGTCTCAATCTTGGCTTCATCTCGGGCCTGGCATCATCTCAGCCCTGGCCGTAATAGGCCGCGGGGCCGTGTTTGCGTGAGAAATGGCGCTCGACGATGTGGTCCCTTAGGGGGCGCACCGACGGTTCGAGACCCAGGGTAAGCCAGGCCATCTTGGCCACCGTCTCCAGCGTCACCGCCACCTCCACTGCCTCAGCTGGGCTCACTCCCCAGCAAAACGGGCCGTGCCCACTCACCAGGACGGCTGGGACCGCCCTGGGAGAACGGCCCGCGACGGCAGTAATGATCGCGGAGCCAGTGAAGGCTTCGTACCCCTCTGCTACTTGTTCGGCACTGAGGGGAACAGTCACCGGGATTTCGTCCGGGGACAGGTCGGCGTGCGTGGTCCCCATAATCGGGATCGCCCGGTCTGCCTGCGCCCAGGCTGTCGCCCAGGTCGAATGGACGTGCACCACACCACCGATGTCATCAAGGCCTTTGTAGAGCGCCATATGGGTCGGAGTATCAGTAGAAGGCCGGCGGGAACCCTCGACTACCTTGCCATCCGGGTCGACCACGACCATGTCGTCCACGGCCATGATGTGGTACGGGACGCCGGAGGGCTTGATCACCACAAGGCCGCTATCCCGGTCCCGGCCCGATACGTTCCCCCAGGTGAGTGTGACCAGCCCCGCCTTCGGCAGCTCCAGGTTGGCCTCGAGCACCAAGACCTTCAGGTCGTCCAGCACCCGGCGCCTTCAGAATCTCGACGAAGTCGATATCGAGCAACTCGGCGAGGTACCGCCAGCGCGGCACGTGCTCCCCGAGGTTGGTGCAGAAGTGGTGGGTGCCGCCGTTGTGCAACCACGAGTTCATGAAATCCTTCAAGTCTCTATCGGGGCGGAAGTGGAAATAGGGCATTTCCACCTTGGACAGCTCGGGAGTGTCGAGGACTTCCCCCGTCCCGACGACGAGCCGATAGAGCTCGCCCTCCAGCGGCACGAGCGACGCAGTGGTGGCTCGGCCGGGCTGAGCGGAAAAGACAGCCGTCGGAGGGTTGCCGAGGCCTCCAATCCCGAGCTCACGATCGATCAACCGGATGGGACGGTCCCGGCGCGCCACTTTCCAGTTGCCCTCTCCCATATGGCTGACCAGCACCGATCCGAGCTCGAAGTCCATGGCGTACATCTCCGAGAAATGGGCGTCGCCTACGAGGGACTGGCTGGCACACAACAACGCCGCCGCGTTGGTGTCGCCCTCTGCCCCGTAACCGTAGCCATCCGCCATCAAGTCCGAAGCGGCGAGCAACGGGAGCTGGTTGAAGCGCCCGTCCTTGCCGACCGGCTCGAAGTGTATGGCGAAACCGGAATACCCGCCGGCCTCGAGCATCGAGCGCAACCCGAGCTCCATTCGGGCCGCGTAGGCGTGGCTGTCACTGGGTAGGTCCGCGCTCACTGCGAAGCGTTCCTGGTGGAGAGCCATGAGCCCCTGGACTTCGCCCTCGCTCACTTCCTGCATCTTGCTGAACAGCTCGCCCAGGTTTTCGTTGACGACGACCGGCCCGATGCGGCGCATGAGCGCAGGCGCCTCGTAGAGGACATCACCCATACCGTTCATCGGGTAACCGAACAGGGCTATCTTGGCGCTTTTCAGCGCCGATACGGCCATTGCTGCTCTGGCCCAGGAGCCGACCGCGCGACGGAACGACTCCGAACGCCAGTCGTCTGTGATGACCGAGAACGGGACACCGGAGCGCAACAACGCGTTGGCCTGGTCCTGCGCCCCGTGGATCCCCTGGTTGTACGTCAAGTCAGCCATATCCCAACGGTTTGTGATCTCCCTCTCGGGCTGGACGTTGGCCAACAGCACTGGGAGCGGGTTTTCCAACAAGGCCCGGACGGTCCTCATGGCGGGGCCGTACGTGAGCATTACGATCATGACCCCGTCGACGCCGGCTTCGTTGAGTTCTTTTGTTATAGCTTCGACGTCCTCACGATTGCGAGCCGGCCGCAAGAACACGATGTCTGCAGCATCCGAAAGTGAGGTAACTAACTCCTTCGCAAAAGAAGCCTGGTGGTCTGTTATGCCAGGGAGCATGTCGTCGTACAGCTCTTGCATGATCCCGAGCAGCCCTATCTTCGGGCGTTGACGTGCTGGCACATTGGCTCCTGGCACATTGGCTCCTAGCACATTGGCTCCTGGCACATTGGCTCCTTGGTGGTGACGGCCTGGCCTTCTCCGGGCGTGGCTGATCGTTTGAGACGCTTCAGTTGGTGCAGCCACTCGGGCTGACTGCGCCCCAATGTGTCGTGCAGGTCCTTCCAGACCCTGTACACCTCGCCGTAGGTGGTGGTAGCGCGGGCGTCCGGCACGTACGTGTGCCCGGCGCTCGGCCGCAGGGCCCTCGCTGCCTCCGCAATACCGGCAAAACCACTAGCCGCTTCCCCCGCCGCCACGGCACCAAACAGCGCCGAGCCCCGGGCGGGGACTTGTTCGGAGGCCGGCACCGTCACAGCGAGACCCGAAACGTCGGCCAGAAGTTGCATGAGGAGGGGGCTCTTTTCGGCGATGCCCCCGCAGGCAACCACCTCTGTCAGCTCCAGCCCTCCCTCGGAAAAGTTGTCCATTACCGCCTTGTTGCCAAATGCAATCGACTCGAGCAGCGCTCGATAGATATCCACGGCGCTGGTTTGGAGCGTGAGGCCTGCGATGACCCCCGACAGATCTGCGTCAGCCAGGACACTGCGGTTGCCATTCCACCAGTCCAGGGCGACTAAGCCGGTCTGAGCCGGAGCAAGGGCGCCGGCAGCCCGTTCGAGTTCGGGAAGGCTGCGGAGCGACGAATTGCCGTACCCGGCGCCCAGGTTGTCGCCGAACCAGCCGAGCATATCGCCCACCGTGGGCTGGCCTGCTTCGTACCCGTACAAGCCAGGCAGGATCCCGTCCCGGGCGACGCCGGTTATGCCTCCCAGCGCGACGTCCCGAGTATTCACCACGAGGTCGCATATGGACGTACCAACCACCATTACGTAAGTGTTCGCTCCCTCCGCACCCGCACCCGGGAACGAGACAAACGAATCAACATTGCCCACAGCCACAGCGACGTTGCCGGCTAATCCCAGTTTGTTCGCAAGTTCGGGCCGCACGTTGCCCGCCGTGCTTCCCAGCGCGAAGAATACCTCGCCGAGCTTCGCTGCCGGCTGTGAGAAGCCCGGGTAAGCGGCCTCGAAATAGTCGGCACTTGGTATGCCGTCCGCAGCGGACCAAAGCGCCTTGTAAGCCGCCGGGCAAGCCGAGCGGCGCTGGTTGCCGCTCAGGTACCACACGAGGTAGTCGGCCGCCTCAACGAAGCTAGCGGCCGCATCATAAACCTCCCTGTCCTCCAGCCATATTTCGATCAACTTGGGGAAGTACCACTCCGAAGAAATGCGGCCCCCGTAGCGGGCGAGGAACCGCTCTTTGCGTTCGGCCGCAACCTCGTTGAGACGCGTCGCGATGTGCTGAGCGGCGTGGTGCTTCCAAAGCTTCGGCCACGCGTGGGGCTTGTCGTGCCACGCCGGTAGATCGCACAGCGGGACGCCCTGCGCCGTGACCGGGAGCACGGTGCAGGAGGTAGCGTCGATCCCGATGCCAACAACATGGCCGGCCGACCCCGGTGCCGCTGAGAGTACGGCAGACACGCCCTCCTCGAGTACCTGTCTCCAATCAGACGGGTCTTGCAGTGCCCAGTCCGTTGGAAGGCGTTCACCTGTCTCCGCTAGCATGTCGTCGATCACGCCGTGGGGATAGGCGAGCTCCGAAAGAGCTACCTCTTCGCCTGACCGCAGGTCCAATAGCAGGGTACGCGCCGAGGCGGTCCCGAAGTCCACTCCTATGGCGTACGCTTGCGAGGTCATCTAGAAATGTTAGCGCTCTCAAACACCACTCGCCCGCCCTCCATTGCAGACGTGGCGAGCCTAGCCGGGGTTTCGCATCAAACCGTATCCAGGGTGTTGAACAACCATCCGAGCGTACGGCAGGTGACTCGTGCCCGGGTCCTGGCGGCGATCGACCAATTGGGGTACCGTCCCAACCCAGCGGCCCGGGCGCTCGCCAGCGGGCGTTCGAAAACCCTCGGGGTCGTCGCCCCGGATACCACCCTCTACGGGCCGGCTTCGACTTTGTCCGGTCTTCAGCGGGCCGCCCAGCACGAGGGCTATTTCGTTTCGGTAGCCGCCGTTCACTGGTTGGACCGCCAGTCTGTGGGCGAGGCGGTGCGCCGGCTCATGAGCCAGGCCGTCGAGGGCCTCGCGGTGATTACCCCTTTCACTTCCGCTCACGACGCCCTGGCCCATCTTCGTGCGGGTATGCCGGTTGTGGCCGTGGAAGGCGACCCGGAAGGAGACATGCCCGTGGTCACGGTCGACCAGGCAGCAGGCGCTCGGTTGGCGACAGAGCACCTCCTGGCAGCGGGGCACAAGACGGTCTTCCACGTTGCGGCCGGCCGAATGGCAGGAGGCTGGGGGCCGCACAGCTGGTTGGCGCGCCGCCCTGGAGGCAGCTGGAGCGGACGTGACGCATCCCCTCTCAGGCGACTGGACGGCCCGGTCGGGGTACGAAGCAGGGCAGGTGCTGGCGCAGGTGCCCGACGCCACGGCCATTTTCGTGGCCAACGACGACATGGCGCTCGGCGTACTGCGCGCATTGCACGAACGAGGACGACGCGTGCCCCAAGACGTCGCAATAGTGGGCTTCGACGACACTCCCGAGTCCGCGTATTTCATCCCGCCACTGACCACCGTGCGCCAGGACTTCCAACGGGTTGGTCGGGCCGCCGTACAGATTCTTGGTCGACCAGCTGACGACCGGCACGACCAGACGGGACCGGGTCACGATCGATCCTGAACTGATCTGCCGCCAGTCCAGCCTGCCCGCCAGTCCGTCCGTACCGTGAGCGCTCACAAAGACGGCCCTGCGCCCCTCAATCCGGGCCTTGGTTGGCGGAGAGCCGCAAGGAGCCGAGCGAGACGGCGATGACGAATCCGGACGCCGGCTGTCATTGGCTTATCACCTTGACGTCGGCGTCCGGCACACCTGTCACCCCAACAATTTCTGAGACTGCGAGGCCTAGGGCACGACCTGGGAGGCTTTGATGCTCATAAACGGCGGGCTGGGCGGGAGCGTCAGGTCGGGCGATAGAGATGGGAACGCGTTTACCCCCACCGCGATCTGTTGGCACTTGGGCCCGGCGGGCGATGAACCGCCCTTGTAGAAGCAGGGTGGGCTCAGCTCGTCGGTTTTCGCCACGGACTGGCCTTCGAGCACCTTTACCGCTGTTTGCATGGCCAGGACCGAAAGCCACGCCGGGTTGGCCATGATGTAGCCCGATGCTCCCTTATCAGTGGCGAGAGCGACAAATGTCTGGTTGTAAGCCTGGCAGAGCATCGGCACTAGCGGCCGGCCTGCAGCTTGGAGCGCCTTGATGGCGCCGGTGCAATAACCCTGAGTCAGGATCGCATTGACATTTGGATAGGCAGCCAACAGGCTTGCTACACCCGCTTGCTCGGGGCCAAGGGCGTACTGGCCCTGATATGTGCCAACCACTTTGATGCCGGGATAGCTCTTCAGCACCGATGCCCACGCGCCCGAGATCGTGGCACTGATCGGCGCGCCGGCAAGACCGGTGTCCTCGAACACGCTGCCCTTGCCATGGAGCACGGACGCCAACCACTTTGCGCTTTGTTGTTCACCGGAAGTGAAATTGGAGAATATTTTGTAGGCGCATGGGTCAGTTACCACCTGGTCGAAATTGACGACCACGATGCCCTCCTTGCAGGCCTGGCTAATGACAGGGTTGAGAGCAGTCGGCGAGCCCGCGTCGATCAGGATGGCGTCTGGCTTTCTGGCCACGACCGCATCGAGCGAGCTGATCTGGGCGGGGACTGTGTTAGCGGCGTTGGTGATCGTCAGCTTGACTTTGCCGGTAAACGGGGCCAGCTCGGCCGCGACAGTGGCCTCTTTCTCCATCTGGATTCGCCAGTCGTTACCGAGAAAATTATTGGACAAATAGATCGTGTAGGGCGCGGAAGCGGCATCGTGCACCCGTACCGACGCTGATTTCGGTGCGGCGACGGCCGGATATGTGCTCGCGGCCAAGACGGCACCAGTCGCGAGGGCCAACGCTCCCAACCGGGATGCTTGCCTAATCAATTGGTTCCTCCTTCATTTCCTTGTTATTCTGTTGTTTTGGGAACCATTACAGAGTTGAGCCTTCGAGGGTTGCCCGGTGGCCTCGATGACCCAGGTGTGAAGCTCGAAGTCGAGCTCGGAATAGCGGAGGGGTCATTTCAATGCCCTGGTTGCCTCGTCAGCAACTGCCTGGAGCTCGGTTGCCGCGCCTTCGTCGGTGACTACTTTCACGAAAAGCCCGTTCTGCTGTTTGGAGCGAACCGGGTACGTCTCGACCTCAACGATCTCCAACCGTCCCTCCCCCAAGGCGGAGCGACTTGCGGCCCTGCGGAAATGTAATCAGGTGGCCTGGCCACTTGTCAAGGCCTCGTCGGCCCGCCGGAAGCCCGGAACGCCCTTGAGTAGAGCGCGGCACGATAGCAAGTAGGCCGCTGCTGCACGCGCCGGTCAACGTCTGGCATCATTTACCCGCAGCCGATGGGACTCTTACTCAAGGCGCCGAGACCTTTACTCGACACGACGGAATTGTGCCGCGGCGGTGCCTAACTTGTCCCCCGAGTGGTCGTATTTTTCCACTTTTGGCCCGTCCACACGGAGGACTACCACATGCACCTGTTGCCAAAAAAAGGCAACCCGGGTCGAAAAACTAGTGGCCGAGGTGAGAGCGAGATAACTTCGGGCCGGCTCGTGGTCGGGCAGCGCTTGCCGACGGAAGGAAAGTGGCGGCTTAGTTTGGCGTTAGCCGATCCTTCTCGCTCCGCTGGCAACACTGATCGTAAAGAGGATCTACGAGAGCTACAGCACCCCGCTCGCCGCCTCACAACGAATTGCGGCTTACACAAAGGTGCTTCGCAAACACCTCCGGGCCCAATCAACGAACCGGGTCGAGGGCCGAGTGGTTTGACCACTTGGTCGGCGCCTCCTAGAGTGTCGAGGAGCCCAGCGAGTAGCCCACCAGCTGAGAGGGGAAGAGCTTGAGGCTGAAAGACCGGGTAGTGCTCGTTACTGGCGCGGCCGGGACCATCGGCCAGGAGGTCAGCCGCCTTCTCGCTGCCCACGGCGCCCGTCTCTCGCTGACTGATTTAGCGGCCGAGCCGCTCGAGTCACTTCTACACGATCTCAAAGAGGCCGCGCCGGCTACGTGGGGCCGGGCTGCCGATGCCGCTGATCTCGAAGACTTTTCCGCCTTCGTCGGCGCCACGCAGGACGTTCTGGGCCGAGTCGAAGTACTCGTGAACGTGGCCGGTCTGTTCAAGATTGCAGACTTTGTCGACTCGAAGCCCCCTGATTGGTCAGAGATGATCGGAGCCAACCTGTTGACTACCCTCGTGGCCTGCCGTTCGGTCCTGCCCGGCATGGTCCAGGCTCGTAGTGGCGCGATCGTCAATTTTGCGTCGACGGCGGGCGAGTACGGCTCCATCCGGCCCGCGGCGGCTTATGCGGCCGCGAAAGCGGGGGTGATCGGGTTCACAAAATCACTGGCCCGTGAGGTGTCGCCGATGGGTGTCCGTGTCAACGCTATCTCTCCCGGTCCTGTCGATACTCCGGCGCTACAAGCGGCCACGGCTGTCGAAAGAGCCGCGGCCGCCTCGCGCACCCTCGTTGGGCGATTGGGGCTTCCACGCGACATCGCTGAAGGCGTCGTATACCTCGCGAGCGACGAGTCCTCTTTCGTCACCGGCACGGTGCTGCAGGTCAACGGTGGCTCGCTGCTATAGCCGGCATCAGGCCCAAACCGGCCGTGCCCACCCGCAACCGACGGGAGCCCAACCGGTCCTGACGTTTCGGCGGCCTGAATGAGCGAGGACGTTTCGGCCCGGCCGGCGACCGTGCCGCTGCGCGACCTCGGGACGGTCGAGACCATCGAGACAATTCGATGGAAGCGGCAGCCCAACCTGCTGTGGGCGCGCGTCCACACCTCGGCCGGCGCAGTCGGCCTCGGGGAGACCTACTACTTACCGGGGGCGGTTGAACGCGTTATCCACGACCTCGCTGCCGAGCTCTTTATCGGCCAACCTGCCGGTGCGATCTCGAAACTGTGGTCGGACTTTTTTTCCTGCGCGAATTTTTTTGGTTTTGCCGGGGCGGAGATGCGTGCCCTGTCGGCCCTGGACGTAGCCTTGTGGGACGCACTTGGCCAGTCCGCCGGCCTGCCCTTGTACCAGCTGCTCGGCGGCGCCTCCCGCTCTGCTGTCCCGGCCTACAACACCTGCGTCAATGCCGGCCTTACCCCGGATTGGGACCGCGCTCTGGAAGAACCGGCCGCGCTGGCAGCCGAGCTGAAGGACCTCGGCTACCTCGGGATGAAAATCTGGCCCTGGGACCGGTTCGCGCCCCAACTCCGAGCGCGTGGGTCAACGGGGCCGGCCGGTTGGTCGGCGATGGGCCCGGTCGGGAGCTATCTGACCCCGGCGGACCTCGCCACGGGGTTGTCAATGTTCGAGGCAGCTCGTGACCGCGTCGGTCCTGGTTTCGAATTGCTGCTGGAGGGCCACGGGCGCTGGGACGTCAACATGGCGATCAGGATCTGCCGCGCCATCGAGCCGATCGGCGTCCTCTGGGCCGAAGACGTATGCCAGCCCGACAGCGCAGAAGACCTGGCCCGTTTGGTCCAGGAGACCCGGGTACCTCAAGGGGTTAGCGAAAGGCTCATATCGCGGTTCGCTTTTCGGGAGGTCCTCCAACGCCAATCAGCACACGTGGTGCTCGTCGACGTCGCCTGGACGGGCGGCATCACCGAGGCGAGGCGGGTGGCGGAGTTGGCATCGACCTACCACTTGTCTTTCGCTCCCCACGACTGCACCGGCCCGTAACCGCGCTGGCAAACCTGCACCTGGCCACCGCGCAACCCAACTCGCTTGGAGTCGAAGTGGTCAGGGGGTTCGTCGAGGGCTATTACCGTGAGGTGCTCGACAAGCCCTTTTCGGTCGACCACGGTCAGCTGGTGGCTCCCGCCTGGCCCGGCCTCGGCGCCGCGCTGGCCCCTGGGTTCCTCAGCCAGGATGACGTCACCATCGTTTCCTCGACATGAAACCGCGATCCCAGCGCCTGTGAAAAAAAGCTTTGCCGTCAATAAAGGAGCTCATCATTGTCAGCAACAATGGCCACGTCCAGTCTCGCTAACCCCGTCGTCAGAGATCTGTCCACGGCACCCCTTGTAGACGCCCCTTTCGCCTCTGCGATTGTGGAACTCGGCCACTTGCGCCCCGAGCTGGTCGTCCTATCCGCGGACCTGTCGAAATACACTGACGTCGCCCCGTTTGCAGCCGCGTTCCCTGAACGTTTCTTCCAGGTCGGCATGGCCGAACAAAACATGATGGGCATCGCAGGCGGCCTCGCCAAGACGGGCCTCTTGCCAGTGGCGGTCACATATTGCGTCTTCGCCACCCGCCGGGCAGGCGACCAGATCCAAATGGCGCTTTCTACTGGCCACCACACGGCGGTTATAGCTGCCTTTCTTCCCGGCATTACAACGCCTTTCCGCGCCAGCCACCAGGGCAATGACGACCTGGCAATAATGCGAGCGGTCCCCGGCATGACCGTCCTCGACCCGATGGACGCCACCGAGCTCGCCGCAGCGCTACACGCGGCGATCAAGATCCCGGGGCCTGTGTACCTGCGCGGGCTGCGCGGCCAGGTCCCCGCCATCCTCGAGCCACCGCTCGAGTTCACCGTCGGGGCAACGAGGCTGTTGCGCGACGGCAGCGCGCTCGGCTTCATAGGTACCGGCCTCGGGACGGGGTGGGCGCTGGAAGCAGCTCAGCTCCTCGGCGCCACTGGCATTGGCGCTGCGGTACTGCACGTCCCGACGCTGAAACCCTTCGATCCCGGCGCTGTCGTTGGCTTCGCTCGGCAGTTCTCTTCCGTGGTCACGGTCGAAAACCACTCAATAATCGGAGGCCTCGGCTCTGCGGTATGCGAGGCCGTAGCCGAAGCGGGCGTAGCTTGCCAGGTCAAGCGGCAAGGCGTGACGGACAGCTGGGCTGAAGCCGGCCCGGTCGACTACCTTCGGGCCAGGCTGGGCCTGGACGCGGCCTCGCTGGCCAAACTGGGCACGGAACTGATAGGGGTGGGATAGTGCGCTCTCCAAGCACGACGGCTCGTCCCAACCCCGATATTGCCAATATCGCGCTGCGGGCTCGTCGGCGGGTGTTGGACATGTGCATCGGCCGTGGACAGGGTTACGCCGGCCAGGGACTGGCGCTCGCGGATGTGCTCGCGCACCTCTATTTTCGGGTCATGAGACGTCGGCCGGATGGTACTTACATCGACCGTTTCGTGCTGTCGACGGGGCACAGCGCGATCGCGCTATTCGCCATTCTGGGTGAACTCGGTGTATACGAGGATGAAGAGCTTCGCTCGTATGGCCAGCCAGGCTCTCGGATCGAAGAGAGCCCTCTGGAGGGAACGCCCGGCTTTGAGATCACCGGTGGTTCCCTGGGCCAGGGGCTCTCTCAAGCGGTAGGCATGGCCCTGGGCGAGCGGCTCCGGGGGACAGGAGCGAGGGTCTATTGCCTGGTTTCCGACGGCGAGCTGCAAGAAGGGCAGGTATGGGAGGCAGCCATGTCAGCCAGCCATTTCCGTTTAGGCAACCTCACGGTTCTTATCGACAACAACCACATACAGGCTGACGGGGCTACGTCCGAGGTCATGAACGTGGAACCGCTCGTCAGCCGTTTCAGCGCGTTCGGCTTTGACGCCGAGCGAGTCGACGGGCACGACCACGTTGAACTTGAACGCGTGTTGCCGACGGGCCCATCGGTACAGGACCGGCCGAAAGCCGTCGTCCTGGAGACCGTTCCCGGGAAGGGGGTACCGACATTCGAGCGAAACCACAAGGTCCACTATCTGAGGCTTGAAGCCGAGCGCGTGGCGGGCGGCAATGGCCGAGCTGGACGCGGCACAGAGGGAAAAGTGAGGAACACGATGAAGACGGCTCCTGAACTCTGGCAGGAGATCGAGCAGGCTTCGGTGCGACCGGGCACCGTCGTGATCTGGTGGCTTTACCAGGCCGGGATCGCCATGAAGACGCCCGGCGGGACTACCGTCCTTGTCGACCCGTACCTTTCGGACGCGGTGCTACGTTCCTACCACCTGCCCCGGGACGTCGTCTCGCCCCTCGACCCCCAACAAGCCGATGTGGCCGGCCTCCTGGCCACGCACAGCCATGCCGACCACTTGGACCCAGACTCGATTACCCCGCTGATGAGCCACCAATCGGCACAGTTTGTCGGCCCCCCCATGGCAGTCGAGATGGTGCTCGGCGCTGGCGTGACGCCATCACGGGCCACGCCGGTCAAACGTGGGGATGTCGTCAAAATCGGGGACCTCTGCGTCCGGGCCGTCCACGCCAGGCACATGTTCGGTCCCGAACCGACCCCCGACGCCGTCGGTTATGTACTCGAGGCGGACGGCGTCAGCCTGTACCACAGCGGTGATACCGAGTACGACAGTGAAATCATCCCGGATACCCGTAACGTGACCGCCTCTTTCATTTCCATCAACGGCACGACGGGCAACATGAACGCTCACGAGGCGGCGATGCTTGCATGGCTTCAAGGCAGCCGCCTGGCCGTGCCGTTCCACTACGGTCTCTGGCGCGACCAAGACTATGGGGAAGGGGCGACGCTGGACCCACTGCTATTCGTCAATACCTATGCCCGCTTGAACCCGGCCGGTCGCACCCTGGTGCTCGACCCCGGAAGCGCCGTGGTGTTAGACCACAATGGTTTGGTCGGCTAAAGGCCGACTAAAGAGGTACTCAAAACGCTAACGTGCGCCGGGCGCGTCGTTTAGCCAAACCCTTCCCGGTCGGCGACGGAGGCGACTGTCACATAGGGAGTTGGCAAGGCGTCCCTGACCGCGGCACTTAAAAAGGCCCGTTGGTACGCGATCGCGGCGTGGCGTTCTGCCGGGAGGGTTTCCTCCAGCTCGTTGAGCAAGGCGACGAGTCGGCGGACCACCTGGGGCGCGTCGGCACCGTAGCGGATTACCTCGGTGAGCGAGAGCGTAAGCAGAGCCTCAAAACTTCGTAACTTCCTCTTGACCCGGACAGCGCCGTTCGAGTCGACCCGAAGCCCGGTCGGGTCGGGGCGGGGGCCGATAATGGCGAGGAGGTCACTGATCCGGTCGATCGACTGAACCGCGGTGGTTGGGTCGTTCACGGCTGGCGACAGTGCCCGTGCGGCGACGTCGACGAGCTGCCGGAAGCCGAAACCGGGGTCCTGTACGAATGTGCGTTCGCCACGGATAAGAAAAAAGCGGGTGGCGTCTTCGGCTTCGAGTACCGCCCCATGCACCAGCGCAAAGGGAGTGCCGTGAGCGACGTACTCCCCGACCCCAACGGTCAGTTCTATCCAGCAGTCCTTTTGCCGGCACAGCTCGACCAGCCCGTACAGGTCAGTGGCCGTGACGACACCCGGCTGGCCGATGTAGAAGAGTTGGCACGGCGAGGAACTTGGCCGCGGCGCTTCCACTTCGACATACTCCGAGGCGGGCGGGAAGTTCTCGTCGATGGCGCGGCGGCTCTCGGCCGCGATCGCTTCGAGGAGGTACTGCACCCGCATGAGCCGCACCACGCCGTGGAGGTATGTGATGAAGCCGAAGACGGTGGCTACCGTGAGCGCAAGCAATGTCGTGACCGATACCACCGGGGCAAACTGCTTTGGCGACGGGAGGGAGGAGCGGTTGTCGACCAGCATGATCAGGGAGAAGACGAATGTCGCCAGGAACAAGCCGAGCGTTACGCGCGTGACCCGGGAGCGGATGAAAATCCGCACCGTCCGGGGTGAGTACTGACTGGCGGCCAACTGTATAGCAACCAGTGTCGTAGCGAAGACCACCGCCACAAACGCCAGTGTGGCGGCCGCGATAGCCGCGGCAAAGGTCGAAGCGGCGCTCTGGTTGGCCACCAAGTCCGGCCGGAAGCCGACCGGTACATCTATCACTGAGTCAAGCCAAACAGCGAGATTTGCCAGTGCGATGGCACCTGCCGCGAAAATGGCCGGGATGAACCAGAGCGAAACCAAGACCCGCTGGCGGAAATCCACTGTCCAAAGCGGCTCGGGCCGCACGGGAAGTGCTCTCATTGGCCCGAAGTCTTTCAAAACGACCAGCCTCCCGGCGAATCACCCAAATTTAGATCCCTCCTCGCCGGCCTTGGCCGGTAGCGGTCCCCGGAAGCGCCGCTGTACAAGGCCTGCTGACAAAGGCCAGCTGGCCAATCACGGTAGGGCCAATCACGGTTGGGCCAATCATCTTCGGGCCGCATTATCATCTGCGCCATGATCTGGTTGACGTCTCTGCCGGCGTGGGCGCTTTTCGTGGGGTGCGTGGGTTCTGCGGTGCTCGTTGCGATTGCGAGCCGGTTTGGGATGCGGGCCTTTATACCGCCAGCCGAAAAAGACAACGCCTTCTCCATCTCCGCCGCCATCATGACGGCTATTGCGGCCGTTTTCGCTGTCACTATGGCGTTGACGTTGGCCAATGAAGCCACATTCCTGGTTTCGGCGCAAGGCACAGTGAACAACGAGGCTGCCGACGCCTCCCGCCTGGCTTGGGCAGCGACCAGCCCAAGAGTCGACGGGGCTCCAATTCATGCCGCGTTGCTCACGTACCTCAAGGCGACGCGAGCTAACGAGTGGCACGGCGCAAATGCTGCCAACGGAGCAGATCCAGCCACAGTCGACGCTATTGCCCACCTGGAGCACGCCGTCAGGGCCCAGGCCAGCCGCGTGGCAATCGGAACACCTTCTTCCACCGAACTACTCGCTTCGCTCGACGCCCTCACTACTGATCGTCGGGCTCGCCTCGCCATCGCCTCACACGAGCTTCCCGGCCTTTACGTCATCACCCTTGCGGTCAGTGGCCTGGCCCTGATCGTGAACTCCAGCATCGTCGCCCTGCGGGGAAGCACGCGGTCGGCGTTCCTGGTCGGGGGTATCCCCGTTGTTGTCGGGCTAAGCCTGGCCCTGCTGTTTGCTATCGGCTCACCGTT
Source organism: uncultured Acidimicrobiaceae bacterium (assembly GCA_963823855.1). GTDB lineage: Bacteria > Actinomycetota > Acidimicrobiia > Acidimicrobiales > Palsa-688 > Fen-671. The sequence goes on along the minus strand of CAWGNA010000018.1, from coordinate 458,145 downwards.
CCGAGGAGCGGTTGTCATTAGCCCGCAACCCGTCGACACAGTTATACAAAACCTGCAGACGGGCTATTTTCATCCGTAGCCAGACCCTTTATCTTAGCAACAGCATGGATGGTCCCTTTCCGTCGCGATTATGCCGAACCCGGCTAGCCGTCTTTGTCGCCCAGATCGTAGAAGCGTTGGTTCCCTTCGACGGCACGCCGTACATCCCCCGGGAGGTCGTCCCGGCCAAGCAGATAGTTGACCAGTCGCCGGCCGCGGTCGAACTGGCCGACGTACCACGCTGCGATAGAGGCCTCGTACGCAACCCGCCACTCGAGGGCCGAAGCGTCCACGAAGAGGGCATCCACCCGACCGCGACTTTGCCCATCCGGCTCGGCGCCGGCGCGTCTGTAGGCGAGCTCGCTGGCCGCCCAAGCCAGCTCCCACAGGCCCTCGCCCCGGTAGTGCTCGGCCAAGAGGACCAGTGGCTCAGCTCGCCAAGGCCTTTCTCCCCATGCCCGCCACAATTCCCCGCACGCCTCCTCGGCATGTCCAGCCTGAAGAAGGCTGGCCCCCAGCCTGAAGCGGGTGTAAAAAGTCTCCTCATCCCAGCCCCCCACCGTCAAGCGCCGCCTGTACCAGACAATGGCCTGGGCCGCGTTCCCAAGGTCGTCATAGCTGCGGCCCAGATAAAACGCAGTGCGGGGGTCATCTGGCCGTTCCGCCCAATCTTCGAGGAGCAAGGTGACCTCGCGATCGAACTTGTCTGCCCTGCTACCCCCATCGGCGTGGTGCTCGACCCAGAACGAATTACTGCGCGCCGACTTCAGCTCTCCCGGGGCGGCAAGGTACTCATGAGCTCGGCCGTGCCAGCGCCAGCCACACCCCGAAGGCACCAACCGGGGCACCCAGTACCGCAAGCTGGCATAACGGTACTCCGCCTCCAGATAGTCGACCCCGGCGCACTCGCTGCGCACGATCATCCCGTGGAAAGTGTCGTCCGCGTCGAGGGTAAGTAGCCAGTCGGAATGGGGCTCGGCGGCTTGGAACGCGACATTGCGAGACGGACCGAAGCCGCGCCACGTGTCCTCGAAGATCTCCCCGGGGGCATAATCGAACGCCTGTCGGGCGACCTCGACGGTGCCGTCGGTGCTGCCGGTGTCGACCAAGGTCCAATAATCGATCTGGCCGACGAGCGTCCGCGCCAGCCGGGGCAACGTCGCGGACTCGTTCCGGACGATCATCGCCAACCCCACGGTAGGCCCTCCTCGACCGGCCTCCGAGCCCCGCGAACCCAGGAGGGCCTCCCCCTCGCCCGGCGTAGCCCCAAATGTCACAACCAGTCAGTCGCGTGGGTCATGGGTGCTACTTACTGTAAGGGGAAGAATGCGGCGGCGCACGGAGACGAGTTGTGGGCGGAACGCTTCGAGTAGTTCCTCGAAGCCTGGGCGCGCTCTAACGTGTCCCGGCAGCGACCAGCATCCGGGAAGCGAAGTCCCCCTTCTCCCCTATCGACAACCGGTCCAGGCCCAGCCATTCGCGAAGGCGATGGAGCTCAGCCAGAGCAGCCGCGGCGACAGCTCCATTACCTTTCCCCGGCTCGGCAAAAGCCGCCAAGACGAGCAGGGCGCCGTTCTTGCGGTCTGCCTTCAGGTCGAACCGCCCGACAAGTTCGTCCCGGTAGAGAAGGGGCATGACGTAATAGCCGTGTGCCCGATTTGGCCCAGGTACGTAGATCTCGATTCGGTAGTGAAAGCCGAAAAGCCGCTCGGTGCGCGGCCGCGCCAGACAAGCGAATCGAAAGGAGAGAGCAAGGTGGCGTCCTGCCGACGCACAGCCCGCGGGACGGCCCCGGTGGAGAGGTAGGCGGGCTGAGACCAGCCCTCGACGGAAACCCTGGAGAGCCGCCCTTCCGCGACGAGTTCAGCAATCCGCAGTCGGGCCGTGGGCAAGCGCAGCCAGAAATAGTCCGCCAGGTCAGCTGCCGTTGCCACCCCCATAGAACGCGCTGCAAGTGCAACCAGCTCACGCTGAGCGTCCTCCATGGTCGGAGTGAGTAGGGCCAACACCGCTGCTGGGACTACCCGCTCGGCAAGGTCGTATACGCGCTCGAAGTTGGTGTTGCGCCAAGCGGCGAGGACACCGTCACCAAATAGGAGCTCGAGGGCTACCCGTCCAAGGCTGCGCCGGTCCCACCATTGCCCCGTGCGGCGGCGGGGTTCTGAGAGCTGCGAAGCGGCGAGAGGCCCGTGTTCGGTTACCTCTGACAGGACGGCGGCCAAGTAGTCCCGGTGTGCAACTCGCCACGCACGACGTCGCTCCTGCGCGCTCGGGTTGTCGACCAGGTCCTGGCGCGACCGCTGCATGCGCCAACGGAAGAGCGGTTGCAAGCTCATTGGCAGAAGCGAGGCTGCGTGGCCCCAGTACTCGAACCATTGACCCCCCGGCTCGCTGAGCCGCCGGAACGTAGCCGGGTCGAAGCGGCCGAGCCTGCTAAACGGCACCAGGAACTGGGTGCGAGCCAGTACGTTCACCGCATCCAGCTGGATGGTGCCCACCTTGTCCATGAGCCGACGCAGCTCGGCGCCACCGGTTGGCCGTCTGTCCGGGTTGGGCCTCGGAGCGGCGAGGCCCTGGGCCGCTATCGCCAGGCGCCTTGCCTCTCTGTTGGAAAGCTCCGCAAGACCACGCACGAAAAGGCAGCGTAGGCGGGCCGCTAGCCGAAGGTGCGTCTTGTGCTATCTTCAACGTCGTGCTCTTTTTATGTGTTAGCACGACGACGCCGGGTCTGCCCGGCGTGGACGCGTAGCCAACAGCACGCGACGCCGCCCCGGGCCTAACGGCCTCGGGGCGAGAGCGCTCTCCTCGGAGGCATAGCCCCAGCCCCAAAAGGAGACCGCATGAACGTCCCAGACCACCGCCGCATAGGCAGGCAGCTAAAGATCTTTGCGACCGACGAAGCGTGTGGCGCTGGCTTGCCTTTATGGCTTCCCGCCGGCGCCGTGGTGCGCTCAGAGATAGAGCAATTCATCGTCGACCTCGAACGCCGCCACGGGTACAACCACGTGTATACACCGGAACTGGCCAAACGCGAGATGTTCGAACGTTCTGGTCATTGGGCGCACTACGCCGACGACATGTACCCTCCGATGGACCTGGGCTCAGAACAAGTCGTCCTCCGGCCCATGAACTGCCCCCACCACATATTGGTCTACGCCTCCGAAACGCGCCGCTTTCGCGAGCTACCGCTGCGGCTGGCCGAGCTGGGTACCATGTTCCGTTACGAGCGGTCGGGGGTCGTCGGTGGGCTCTCGCGGGTCCGTCAGATGACCCTCAACGACGGGCACGTATTTTGTAGTGCCGAACAGGTCGAAGCCGAGGTCGTCGATATCGTGGGCCTCGTAGGCCAGGCCTATCGGGCCCTTGATATCCCCGCTCCAACGCTACGGCTCTCGCTCGGGGGAGCCGGGCCAAAGTATGTGGAAAACGCTGAGACTTGGCCCGGAGCGAAGCAATGATGCGCTCTGCTCTCGCCCGGCTCGACCTCGAATTCGTAGAAGCTGAAGGCGAGGCGGCCTTTTACGGGCCGAAAATAGACCTGCAGGTTACCGACCCGCAGGGCCGTGAGGAAACTCTGTCCACAATTCAAGTGGACTTCTACTTGCCGGAGTGCTTCGAGCTGTCGTTCGTACGGGGCACCACTCGCGAGCGGCCGGTAATTGTGCACCGCTCGATAGTGTCGACCATGGAACGCATGGTCGCTCACCTTCTCGAGGTCCACGACGGGTCTCTACCCGTGTGGCTGGCACCGGTCCAGGCGATCGTTCTGCCGGCCAGCCCGGCAGCGGTGGGGCACGCTATCCATGTGAGGGACGAGCTACGCCGGTCCGGTACACGGGCCGAGCTAGATGACCGGGACGCCACGCTCGGGGCGCGGGTACGCGACGCGCAAAAGGCGCGCCCGCCCTACGTGGCCGTCGTCGGTGACCGGGAGGCCGCTGCAGGTACAGTGTCGGTCCGACTGCGCGACTCGCGACAGCTACCCGAGATGCACGTGGGGGAATTCGTCGCTCTGGTCGAACGGGCCCGGACAAGCCGCGCCGCGGACCTCTTGCCACCGGCCCCGGAAAGACTGAGCCAACACAGACCATGATCCGGTGCACCTGGGCCAAACCCAACTAATGAGGCAAATAACACGATGACCCCCACAGCCAGTCCAGGCCCGCTGGCGTTGGTCGGGTCAGGGGAGTACCTCCCCCAAATGGCGGATGTCGAGGCCGGGCTCCTGGCGGGCCGGCCCCGGCGGTACGTCCAGCTCGCCACCGCAGCCGTGCCCGACGGATTTGCGGTCGTCGAACACTGGCACAAACTCGGCGTCGAGCAGGCACAGCGGATCGGAGCGGAGGCTGTAGTCGTCCCGGTCAACGACAGGCACGACGCAGACGACCTGGCGCTCGCGGCCCGGATAGGGGGAGCCGGGTTGATCTACCTTTCTGGTGGTCACCCTGCGTACTTGGCAGACACGTTGCGCGACACGGCGGTGTGGGCGGCCATCGTCGACGCGTGGCGAAGTGGCGCAGCTTTGGCCGGGTGCAGCGCGGGCGCGATCGCCCTGACGTCGTGGGTGCCCTCGCTACGAAGCCCCCGCCAGGGCGTTACCGCCGGGCTTGGCCTCCTCCCCCACCTGCGGGTCATCCCCCACTTCGACGCCTTCGTAACTCGCATCCCCGACCTCGTGGGTCGGTTCCTGCTGCCTTTTGACCCCGACGTCACAGTAATAGGCGTGGACGAGGACACCGCACTTGTCGGCGGCCCCAGAGATTGGGTGGTCGAGGGCCGTCAGTCAGCTTGGCGGATAACGCGGGACGGGCGCGACGAACTTCCAGCCGGAACGGTACTCACGACAACTACAGGTGGAGGCGACTACCAGCCCCGGTCTACCCACTCCTGAAGGTGTGGCGACTCGGCACCTATCGTGGTATCAAGACCGTGGCCGGGCATGACCAGTGTCTCTGCCGGGAAGGGCCGGATAATCCGCTCCTCGATCGAATTTATAATTGTGGGAAAGTCCCCGCCTGGCGCTTTTGTATTACCGGGACCGCCCGGGAAAAGGGTGTCACCGCTGAAAAGTACGGGTGACCCTTTCACATAAAAGCAAATTGACCCCGGGGTATGGCCAGGCGTGGCCAAGGTGAGGAGCTGGAGCCGCCCCACCTGGACAACCTCGTCGTCGCCGAGGACAAAGTCGTAGGAAGGGAGCATGGATGCATCCGCTGCGGTCACCCCAACTTCGTAACCGGCCTCGCGCACCTGAGGTACTGCTTGAATGTGGTCCCAATGACCGTGGGTCTCGATCACCTTAGTTACCCCGAGGCGTTGGCAAAGGTCAAGCAGTTTGTCGTGCTCGTTGGCGGCATCGATAAGCACAGCATCGCCAGTTTGTTTACAACGCAATACGAACACGTTGTTGTCGAGCGGACCGACCACCACGCGGTGGATCTCGGCTTGGTGGTCTTCATAGTGCATAGGGCCTCATCGTAGCGCCGCAACAGGCCAAGTGCCGTTCTATGGCAATTGCCGCTGACAGACACCACAGTTATGCCAGGCCCCGTGATTCCTCAACCCTGTGCTTCAAGATTATGGCCAGGCTGAGTACCACGACGTAGCACGCGAGCACCAGGGAGTGCTCGTAGCCGAACCCGCGGCCGTCAAGGAACGCCAGGCCGAGGGCGGCGTTGTGGAAGCTCGGCAGTGCACGGGCTGCCGCCTGGAGCACGGCCGGCATGCCCGCCAGCGGGCTGAACAAACCACCGAAGTAACCGAGCACGAACATCAGCGCGGTTACCACCGGGAAGGCCGTCTCCGCATTGACCACGAACCCGATGAACACACCGAGTAGCGCGAACGGGAGCGAGCTGACCCACAACAGAACCGTAAGCCCGAGCCACGCACCAATGGAAAGGCCAATCCCTCCGAAGGCAGCCCCCACCGCGTCGACCAGTGCAATGACGGGAAGGATCACCAGCATGCTGGCGCAGACCTTCGTCACGATGTACGACCACGCCGGGATGGGCGTTACCCGCAACTGTCGCGCCCAGCCCGAGGCCCGTTCTGCTGACAAGCGAGCGCCTCCGGCAGTAAGCCCCGCGACCAGGGACCCGAACGAGCACATCGTGACCATCAGGTAGACCCGCCATGGCACTGTCCCGTCTACGACGCCGCTTGCGCTCTGGTTACCCAGGAACAGCATGTAGAAGGTCACGGGGAACCCCACCGTGATCACGAGGAACCTCCAGCTGCGCAACAACCGGCCCACCTCGAAGCGTGCGAATGCGAAGAGAGGATTTATCAGGCGCTCCTACCGATAAGGCCGCCGTTGTCCTCGGTCAGCGCAACGAACGCGTCCTCGAGGCCGGCCCCTGTGACCTCGAGGTCGCTAAAGGCAATCCGGTGGCTTACGAGCGCTCTCACCGTGGCATCGGCGTCAAGGGAACCGAGGGTAACGCCTCGGCCGTGGATCTCGACGTCCGTTACTCCCTCCAGTGCGTCGAGCGCCTGCCTGTCCGGGTGTTCGCAGACGAACCGCACCCGCCTGGCCGATACCGCCGCTTTTAGCGTCGCTCCCGGTCCGTCCGCTATCACCCGACCGTGGTTGACGACTACGACTCTGTCCGCGACCTGGTCGGCTTCGTGCAGGTGGTGAGTGGCAAACAGAACGGTGCGGCCCTCACGACCGAACTGTCTGATCATCTGCCAGAACGATCGGCGACCTGCGACGTCCATTGCCGCCGTGGGTTCGTCGAGGAACACGAGTTCAGGGTCCCCTGCTATAGCGATGGCAAAGCGGACGCTCTGGATCTGGCCCCCCGACAGGCGCTGTGTCTGGCGGTCGAGCAGCGCGCCTACCCCCGCCCGCTCCACAGTTACTTCGAACGGAGCGGGACGGGGGTAAAGGCGACGAGCCAACTCCAGTGTCGCGGCTACGCGGACGCCGGGCGGCAGCCCGCTCCCCGAGCCGGTCTGTAACATAGCCCCGACCCGGCCTTGTGCAATTGCCTTCCGGGGGGTCGTGCCGAGGACCTCGACGATGCCCGCACAGGGGCGAAGAAGGCCCAGGAGCAGCGATATCGTCGTCGATTTGCCGGCGCCATTGGGCCCGAGCAAGGCTACGGTCTCGCCGCTCGAGACTTCGAACGAGAGGTCCTCGACCGCGACCTCCGCGCCGTAGCGATGAGTGACGTTTTCGAAGCGCAGTGCGGGCTCAGAGACTCCGCTCCGGCGCGGCTTGTTTAGGGCAAGGGTTCTCGGGAGCATCGTCGGCCTTCATCTGAGCCTCGGCAGGTTCGCCCAAGACTATGAGCACTTGGCGGCGCGCGGTTGGCACCCCCGGGCCGCTCCCTGGTTCGTCCGGCTCGTTGACCAGTAACAACACTCGGCGACAACCCTTTTTGGTTTGTGATTTCTTGACCTACATTTGGAACGTGTGGACCGGTCCGTCCGAGCCCGGCGTCACGATCAGCCTCCCCGGCACAAACACTGAGTCGAGGTGAACATGGAACACACCGATGACGAGCACCGGACCAAGAAGGCGGCTCGTGAGACCGAGGATGAAGCCTCGTGACCGACACCCAGTGGGCCGACGTGTCGGAATTCCAGGTAGTTGTGACAGACGCGTACCCGTGGGACTTCTTCTGCTGCCGGTCCAACGACGGCAATCACCTCGACGCGCACTTCGCCGCCAATCGGGCCTGGGCTGACTCCGCCGTCGCCTCGGGCAAGATCTTCGGCTACCTGGTGTACTACTTCTACCGGCCCGGCGTCGACGGTGCGGCGGTGCTGCGGTCCTTGGTTGGCACGCCGAACCCGCGAATGGCGGTCATGATCGATGTCGAGTCAGACGGAGGCAACGTGTCCGGTGACCAGTCGGCCCAGATCAACAACCAGTTCTCGGCTCTTTCGCTGTGGCTCGGCGACCCGCGCCGGGTCGTCGGCTACGGGAACGTAGGCGACCTCAATGCCCTTTGGCCGTCAAAACCAGCCGCCCTGCGCGTCGTCGTGGCCGACTATTCGGGCAAACCCAGCTACCCGGGCATGTTCGCCCACCAGTTTGCAGACAACGTCCCCACGGCGCCGTTCGGGCCGTGCGACGCCGATAAGGCCTACGACATGTCGGTAACAGATTTGGAAACAATGTTCGGTTTCACGGGCTCACCAGGACCAGAAATGGAGGAAGTCATGTTCGTCCGTAACCCCGGTCCCGGCAATGTTGCTGGGCCCGACGGCAAAGGAGGGATCGCACCCGGCGGGATCTGCCTGTGCTCACCCGCCGGGGCCGTCAACCTGGGCAACGACTGGCCAACCGTCCAACAGGCTTACCAGTCCGCCGGCGTCCCGTTAATACTTATCGACAGCGCCAGCTTGCTGGGCCGCTTCACCGCAATTGCGCTGAACTAGCCGCCTACACCTCACCACTGCGCCGCGTAGACGAAGTCGGCAGCAGGCCGGCCCAGCCACTGGACCACGCGCATGGCGAGCCCCATACTTGTGCCGAAGCGGGCCGAGCGGAGGCCCGTCAACTGGCTGGGCGTGCAACCGATCTCGTGCGCCAGTTCCGCCCAAGTCAGGCCTCGGTCACCGCGGGCAATGTCCAGGGCGCCGTAAAGCCGGTGCACATCCCAGCGCAAGCGACGATCGGGACCAGCAGCTGGGAGCGGTTCGTCAAGTCCCCGATTGTCGCCGCCTCGCAAGAATGTCTCAGGTGGGCGGCCGAGCCACCGCAACATGAACACGGCATGCTGGCAGCTCACGCCATCCCGCTTGGCCATGTTGGCGATGGTCGACGGACTGATCGGGTGGTCGTCTCTGCGGCCGTTCAGCACGGCGGACTGCTCCCAGATCTCGGTCGCCACGCCGGTCCAGCTAAGCCCGCGATCACGACGTTGGACGTCGAGGGCCGTCCACAGTGCCCGGGCGTCGAAGTCAGCAACAGGGCCCTCGTTGGCCCGAGGGCTGGCACCTTGCGGCCCAGCGCGACGGGATTGGTTGGGTGGCAAGGTGCCGGCGAACCCGGTCCCGAGCCTGACCCACCCCGATAGCTGTCTTTTCGTCCTCACGCCCTCGGGAACTACCTTGACCCAACCCGGCCGGGGGCGGCCTGCCATGACGAGCCGCTCGGTGTGCGGCCTGGAGAGCGCCCGCTCCACGCGCTCCCGAGGCAGCCGCACCAGGAGGCGCCCGACCCGAAACGGCGAGGGCCATATGGCCACGCAGAAGGAACGCCAGGCCCCCGAACATCTCCCTCTCGGTCACGTCCTGCTCGTCGGCGAGCTGCTCACGCACACGGTCCGCCAAGTCGGTGTCGTAGGCCACCAATGCCGACTTTAGGCAATGCCGACTTTAGGTCGCAGCCAGGGCGGCCGCTCTGGGCCTACAAGCGGCCGGAGGCGTCGGGGTGGGCCGGTATGGGGGTGTTCCACCCGGCTCGTTCGATTGCCTGACGGGCCAGCTCGGGCACTGTCGTGGTCTCGGTGCCCAGTACATCCAGCGACCGGGCATTACGGCGCCGGAAGCGGCGTGCTTGCTTCAGCGTTCGCACCAACTGGTCGTCTCCTTCGGAGCCGATCTCACGGGTACGGACCCGCCGCTCGAGCTCTTGGTCGGAAGCTTGCAGCACGATCCTGGTGACCAACGCGCCGGGGACCGCCGCTTCGATCCAACCTCGATCGGCTTCGGGATCAAGGAACACCCCCACCAGGACCAAGCGGTGGTGGCCCAACGCAGACGCGTTTGCCCAGAACGCTGCGAGGTTGGAGCGGTCGAGCGCTTCTCGGTCAGCCTCGGACAGCGGCCAAACTCGGTCCAGCTCGTCGCTGTCCAGCACGACGTGCGGGCACCCCGCCTGGCGGAGCTGGGCGCTGATCTCCCAGCCCAGGGTGCTCTTCCCGATCCCGGCAGGGCCGGTGAGGAGGAGAATACGTATTTGTGGTACTGGCACGGGGCTCCTTCGCGAAAGGCGTCCCGCGCAGAGCCGTCAGATGGCCGGGCCGAGGGGACGCAACGTCATACAGCGGTACACGACCCCTCCTTTCCCTCGATCCTCCGACGGCAAGACATTAGTGCCCCGACCGGGGCTCGAGCATCTTTCGTTTGGCGTCGGTCACGAAGGAGCCCACCGGCGTTGGCCGTGGGTGCCGCCACATAGGGGTGTGCTCAGAAATCGTGGTCGTGCTGGGCAGACGCAGACGCCGTGGTCTGGTGGACTTTGTTATACCGCCGGGCCGTCGGGCGCATTTGTTGCCGGTAACGCGTGTAACTCCACCCGAGGCGGACGACAGGGAGTCAACCACACAACCCGACCCCTCGACCGACCGCGCTCAGCGCCGCGGCTGTGGCTCAAAGCGTCCGGCGCAACGGTCTGGCGCAACGGTCGGGCGCAACCGTCTGATGAGAACCAGTAGGTCTGCCCAATTGCGGCCTAACGTGCGGCGGCGGTCCCGGGGTGCACCTCGCGCTCACGGTACCCGGTCTTGGACGATGCTCCCGACGACTGTGGTAACGACCTTGTGAACGGCCCCAGCCTCAAGCGCCGTGCCCTTCCGATCGGCGAACAGCAGGTGCGCAGCCCCAATTAGGGCCGGAGCAAGGCTGTCGACGTCGGCAGCGGCCGCAATGCGGCCGAGGTCCTGCTCGGCGGCGAGGTAGGAGGCGACCATGGCAGTAGCTTCCGACAGTACGGGGACACCGGCCTGCCTGGCGTGACGTAGCCGAGCACGCAGGTCATCACGAAAGATGAGGAGGGCCACGATCGCGACGGCAACCGAGTCGAACAAGGTCGTCACGGCGTTGGCGAGGTTTTCGGCTACTGAGCCAGTCCCGGCCGCGCTGCGCAGGGCAGCAGCCTGGTTGCCGATCCGGGCGATGCGGTCCACCACCAGCTCGAAGAGGAACGCGTCGAAGTCGGCGAAGTGCCGGTGTAGTACACCTTTGGCGACAGCAGCTTCTTCGGTGACCGCGCGGCTAGTCAGCGCCCTCGGCCCGTCCCGGAGCAGCACCCGTTCGGCGGCGTCGAACAGCTGCTGGCGCGCATCGCGGAGGGCGATTCCTGTCGGCACCTATCCCCTCTTTCTGTTCGGCCGGCCGTAGCTCGTTGGCCAAGTGGGCGCATGCCCATTTATAGTGGGCACATGGTCACTCTACCGTCGGAGCCGAAGCGCTTCTTCGTGGGAGAGCCTCATCACGCCCGGGAGATGGCTGAGTCGTTCGGGTCGGGCCCCGAGCGGTACGACCGGGCTCGGCCCCGCTACCCGCAAGCCGTGGTGGACCGCATAGTCGCGAATACCCCTGGAAGCGATGTTCTCGACGTCGGCATCGGCACTGGAATTTCCGCACGACCGTTCCAAGCCTCGGGGTGCCGAGTGCTCGGCGTCGACGCAGATCCGCGGATGGCCGAGTTTGCGCGCCGTGGTGGGTTCGAGGTCGAGGTGGCGACATTCGAGGCCTGGGACCCGGCGGGCCGAGTGTTCGACGCGGTCATCGCCGGTCAGACCTGGCACTGGGTAGACCCTGTCGTAGGAGCAGCCAAGGCTGCCGATGTGCTGCGGCCTGGCGGGCGGATCGCCGTCTTCTGGAACGTGTTCCAGTTCCCGCCTGACCTATCGGAAGCCTTTGCCGCTGTCTACCAGCGGGTGCTCCCCGGCCTGCCTTTCTTCCAGGGGATGTCCGGAGGACTAGAGGCATACTCGGGGCAGTTGACCAAGGCTGCCGACGGGATCCGCGAAGTGGCCGTGTTCGGCGCGCCCGAGGAGTGGCAATTCGACTGGGACCGGTCTTACACCCGGGACGAGTGGCTGGATATGGTTCCGACCTCTGGAGGCCACAACCGGTTTCCTGCAGGCAAATTGGAAGAACTCTCGGCGGGGATAGGGGCCGCGATCGACGGGGTGGGAGGTAAGTTCACGATGGCCTACGCCACAGTGACGATTACTGCTACACGAACAAGGACCATTTGACCGAGCTTTCCCGTCTGTCAGTGTTCGCAATCAGTTCTGCTCGTTGGGGAGGAGCGAAATGAAAACGCCTCCGATTGTGCCCCCTGAGGAATGGGAGGCAGCGCGCCAGCAGCTGCTCGTCAAAGAGAAGGCGTTGACACGCGCCCGTGACGCTCTGGCGGCGGAGCGTCGGCGAATGCCGTGGCTGGCCGTGGAAAAACCGTACGAGTTCGAGGGCCCGAACGGCAGGGCCAGCCTGCTCGACCTGTTCGATGGTCGCCGCCAGCTGATCGCCTACCGCGCCTTCCTCGAGCCCGGCGTGTACGGCTGGCCAGGGGGACGAGGCGATGGGTAGCACGTGGAGTGCTAAGGCTTCATAATCTGCCACACGCTCCTTCTTTGATGATGGGCCGAAGGTGGCGCTCCGTCCCCCCCTATGACGGAGCCGTTCGACTATAACAGGTAACTATGTATCTATATCGTCATATCAGTATGTGCCTTGAAGTCGGGAAGCCTGGATTCCAGGAAGTCCTTAGCCTTTGCCTTGATGCGCGAAGACGTGCGCTTGAAGTGGGCGCACTGTCTTGCTCCTCGTCGGTGAAACACTGGAAGTGTGCCCATAGGTTCTGACCTGGTAAGTGGTGCCCCAACGCCAACAGGGCAACACCCGGCAGAAGGCAGTGGTGGCGGGCCCGCACACATGGTCGAGTCGGTCCAGGAGCCAGCACCAACGAGTGCAACCACTTAGATGTTGATGCCGGAAGTGAGGCTAACCAGGAGCGAAGCACTACACTCAGACGATATGGCCAGGCCGAAGGCAACCAGTATCAACCTTGACGCCCTGTTCCGCACCGGCTCGGCCGCCAGGCGGATCGCTGAGCGGCTCATGACCGGCAAGCCCCAGAGCCGCTCTCAGCTGGTCGCTGGGCTGGGGACCTCCGTCACCACCGTGAACCGGGTGGTGGCCCAGCTGGAGAAGGCGGGCGCCATCATAACTAGGGAGATCGGTTCAGACGGCAAACAGGCCGTCTTCCGGTTGGTGGACGTGACAGGGCCAAAAGCGGCGCGCCCGTACCTGCACCTGGGTGACCGGGTGCGGGTCGTGGCCGCCCGCCTGTCAGGGGACGACATGCTCATCGACGTGTCAATCGATAAGCACACTTACCGTGGGGTAGTCCGTGGCGTGGTCACGAACGTGAACCTGGGCAGCTACGCCACCGTCCAGGGCATCGAGCGCGTCGACGACACGCTTTCGAACGTGCGCTTCGAGGCCCACGGGGCCACCTCCGGGGACCGCATGGTGGTTCTGGAGTCAGTCCGCAACGTCACTGACGCATAAGTGGGCGCCTGGCGAGGCTAACCGACGCCGGGTCGAAGAACCCTGCGCTGCCCCCGTTCAGACATCGCAGGCCGAGCCGTTGCTAGTAAGGCTGGTCATATTCTTCGTAACTGGGCCAGCTGCCAGGAACGGCCCAGGTTCGGGCGGGGTGGCAGCCACGCCTGAGGGCGCAACTCCTCTCGGTTGCGCAGCTCGGCGCGGTGCCACAGCTGTGTAACCGTTCGCGTCGGTATATCTACCTTACGAAAAGGAAGGTGTGGGTGGTGGAAAGAGCCCTGCATACGACGGTGGCTCTTGCCGTGCCCGGCTTGGTCCTGGTGCCAGTCATCCAGGTCCAGGTGACTCGACCGGAAGCATTGGCCGTACTCGTACCGAGTCCCCTCGATCCGCTCTGCCAGCCGTTAGGCAGGGTGACCGACAGGTTGCACCTGGCACGCGGAACAGCCAGGGCGACCAGGCTGGCGTAAGCCCCCGCGTCCACGGGGGAAGTCACCGAGATGATGGCCACTCCCCGAAAGGTGGCCAGCGAGGTGGCCGACGCGGGTCCCCCGACAACGGAAAGGACGGTTCCTACCGCCGCCATGGCGGTCAGGATCCTGACAGTATTGCGCACGGTTGGGCTTCCTTTTTCCCTTGCTGACAGGCCCATTGTCGCCTTTCCGGAGCGCCCGCTAAGGACGCTGGTTACAGGGCCACCTCTATCTGTCGGCACCGAGGGTATAGCGCTTGAGGTGCCGCCTACCCTTTGTGAACCACGGGCTGGTGTAGGCCGAGGCGGACGATCGGGCCCACGGCTCTGTGTTGCCTTGGATCAACCCACCTAACGGGAAGGGGTCGCCCGTGTGGCCGGGACGGTGGCACGCCCAGGCACACGGGCGCCTACGTCGCCGAGGTCGACCTGGCCAACCCGTCGGGCATGCTCGTGTTGCACCGGCAGAGCAACGGACGCGGGCCAGGCGGCCTGCCTTCGGGCCACTGACCGGTACGGCGCTGCCCCTTGAGCCTGAGGATGAAGAATTACCACTCCTCGCACTTGGGAAGCCACCCGGTATGACCAGGGAACTCCCGTGCCGTAGAGCCGGGGCCTGGGCCCGCTACCGTGTTCGGCTAGCCGAGCTAGGAGGGTCGCCCGATGGACGAGAAGAAGGAAGAAGACCAGAACGAAAGGACAGCCGGCACGACGGGCGCGATCGCAGGAGGCGTCGGGGGAGGCGTCGCGTTGGGCGCACTCTTTGGCAACGCTATCCCCGTTCCCGTCCTGGGGGCTGTCGTGGGAGCCGTGATCGGCGGCGTGGCAGGGACTGAAGTCGGCCGCCGCCTGGGCAAGGCCACGTTCCAGGCGGGCAACGCTTTCATCAAGACCTTCACCCAGTAACCAGTCAAGCCAGGGCCTCAGCGGTTCCAGGGCACCGTGGCACTGTTCAAAGCGGGCCGTGTTTGTTGCCATCTTCGTCATGGCCGCCGATGGCCAAGGGCAATGGCAAGGTAACTCATGCCCGACCGTCGGAGCCTCCGGACAACCCCGCAAGGACCATGTCCCTCCCGCAATCACCGACAGAGACTTGTCCCAGCTCGGGCTGAACGGCCAGTCACCTTCGCAGGTAAACGACGCTGTCAACCCCGGTCGGGATGGACGGGCTCGACACGAACGAGGGCGAGGCGGTGACCCTCTCGTATGAGGACGCAGCCGACACGCGAATGCCCTTTTATTACTCTGGCCAGCCTGGTGTCTCAGGCAACGGTCCCAGCAACGGGTTTCACTGCTGCGAGCGTGAATGTTGCCCATGAATCAGAAATCCAGGTCAGCTTCTCCGTGGACGGCAATGACGGCAGCGTGGCTGACGTGGTCAATGACCGCCTCTCATAGCGTCCCCACTCTGCGACCTACATCTATCGCACATTTGGCCTGAGCGAGCAGACGAGCGCTTCAGTGTCACCCCGTACGGCCAAGCAACCGGACTGTGACGTGTGCGCCAAGCCGGCCACGCCGCTCAGTTTTGGCATGTGCCACAACTGCTACAACGTGTGGGCCCGCGCCGGGCGGCCCCACCTTCGCTTGTGGGGGCGCCGGCGGCGGAAGTGGCTTCGCGAACATTCGACTCTGAAATGTTCCGTGTGCGACAGCCTGACCACCGTGACCTACCTTGGCATGGACATGGCGTGTTATCGCGCCTGGGTCACGGCCGGCCGGCCGGATTGGACGAGTGGGCCTTGGACAGGCGCGGAGGCCCAAGCGCCCTCGGGAGTGCCTTGTCTGCCACAGGGCCACCGCGGAGGTGTATTTCGGCATGGACTGCAGCTGCTACAAGGCGTGGTGCTCGGCTGGGCGTCCCGACCGGGACAACTGGGCTGCGACACGACAGGCGTGGCTCGACCGAAGAGCGCGACTGCGGTCCGAAAAGGGCGGCCTCAGGTGAGGAACGAACACCTAAATGAGGAAGGGCTCGTCGAAAACGCCAGGCGCCCGGGCACCGGCGGCCCTTCCTGCATTGACAATTGAGAAGCCTGCTCCCGGCCGTTCGACCCGGTCATTTACAAAGCGAGCCCCGAATTGACCATCGCAGCCTACCCGGCAGCCCGCACGGCGCCTGAGGCCTAGACCGCCCGACGTAGGGCGGCCTGTTTGCGGTGTGCATCTTGGGTACTAATTTCGAGCCGCCGTCCATGTTTGTTCGTTGGATGTGCACGTTTCGGTCGTCCCGTGGGCCGGGTACACGATGTCTTCGCGGACGGTCCCCGCCACGGTCTCAGGCCCTGCCGGCGTCGCACCCTCGAAGTTCCCGGCGAAAGAGTACGTGAACTTGGCCGGTGCGCCGTTGAGGACACCCGATTGAGTTTCCGTCGCTGCGAACGAGCCGTTACGCCCGATTGCCACCGTGGGGATGGTGATTGGTGGGGTGACCCCGATCCCGATCCCGTTTGGATAGGTTGGGTCGGTGCAGCCTATGATGCCGCCCAGGCTGGGGACCGCGACGTTCAACAGGCTCGTACCCGACACAGAGAACGTGACTCTGGTGCTGCCCGACGACGTGTAGCTGCCAGGCACCGCCACGGAGTTGGTCGGGACCGGGTCGGAATCGTGAGTGGCCGTCCACGTTTGTTCGTTGGATGTGCACGTTTCGGTCGTCCCGTTGGCCGGGAACACCATGTCTTTGCGGAGGGTCCCCGTTGCCATCGGAGGGCCGGCGCTTGTCGCTCCCTGGAAGCGACCGGCGAAAGAGTCCGTGAACTTGGCCGGTGCGTTGTCGAAGAGGCCCGATCGAGTTACCGTCGCCGCGAACGAGCCGTCACGCCCGATTGCCACCGTGGGGATGACGATCTGTTGACTGGCATCGTCTGGCCCAGACGGGAACGAGCCTGCTATTGGCGTGCAGCCTAGGACGAAGACCTCGACGAAGACCGAGACGTTCAACAGGCTCGTGCCGCTAGGCGAGACAAAGAACGAAAAGCGTGTGTACACGCCGCCGGCACCCGGCGACGTATAGCTGCCAGGCACCGCTACGGGTTTCGTCGGGGCCGGTTGCCCCGACTTCGCCCCCCGTACGAATTGCGCCGCGACGGCGACGAGGGAACTCACCTTCACAATGCACTTGCCTGTGCCGGTGCATGCGCCACCCCAACGAACGAACACGGAACTGCCCCTTGCCTGCGGGGTGAGAAGCACGCTGGTGCCCGCGGCAAATGTCGCGGTGCATGTCCCGGGACAGGCGATCCCCGCAGGCTTGCTTACAACGGCGCCGCTTCCCGCGACTACAACTGCCAACGTCGGCGGCACGGCCGCGAGAGCAGGCAGCGCGGTACCCAGCAGTGATGCAACCGCGACCGCCCCTCCGGCAAAGCACCTCCTCGCTCGGCGTGGCCCGAGGAACTGCACCTTCGTCGTCCACTTCTGGCTCTGAACCTTCGATGCCACTGAGGAGCCTCCCTCTTTACGTGCGCGTCATGTGGAGCGCACTGGGCAGTCCCATCCCGGCTCAGGTCTTTGCACCGCTGCGTGGCTGCGCTGTGACGGTAGTACTACCGGGACCTGGTACCAACAGAAAGGGCGCGAATATTCGAACCAAGTGTCGAGTTAGCGCGTGTCCGGCCACGGTCAGTGGTATGCGAGGTTCGAATGTGAGGCCCCACGGCGGCGGAGACCTGAGAAAGTGCTTTTGAGAAGGTCAGGCTAGAAGCCCGGACCTCAGACAATAGAGTGCACTCTACGGGGGGCTTCCTAGATTTCTCGGCTCCTCGTCGCGGTGTTGGGGCGAGGGTGGGCCAGCAGCTCGGCGCTGTGCCACACGCAGGCATCGACGACATACCAGCGGCGCTGCCCGTCCTGGCGCCAACCTGATCTCACCGGCGGTCCTGGGCAGTTTATGGGGCGGCCGTCGTCCTCGGTGTAGACGAAGCGATGACAACGGCCCCGGTCAGCTGTCCAAGCCCCGGCGTAGTCCTGCACGGCGAGGATCGTACCGATGTCCTGTGACGGAAAAGTGCTTAGGCCGCCAGCCAGCTCTGTAGCGCCTGGCGAGCGGCGCCCACGGCCAACTTGCGGGCCGTCGCCAGCCAGCATCCGGCTGAAGTCTTCTAACGACCAGGTCACGAGGAGCGACTGCCTGGCCAGGTACAACCCCACGCTGCGGATCCCGTAACGGTCGTCGTGGTCCAAGAGCGTGTCGCCGAGCATCTCCCAGGGCCATTCCGAAGTGCGACGGCCTCTTGGGGTCCCGGATGGCCTTGATGTCGATATAACAGCCATCGACTATCAGGTCCCCGTCGGCCCCGCCGAGGTAGGCGAAGCCCGGGTTTAGGACCGCATTGCCTTTGACCAGCTGTGGCTGCGAACCAATGAAGGCGTTCACCATCGCAGACAAGTCGGCCGCTACCACCGGTGTGCAGAGGCTGAGCAACTCGTCTGTCGTCGCCCCCGGGCTGAGGCCAAGTAGCGGCGTCCCGCTCCAGGCCCCACGAGACGGTAAATCTCGTCGTACAGCCCGAGCACAAAGCAAAAACGGCACAAACGGTTCTCGGCCTTACTGTCGAGGTGACGCTCGTGCGGTCGCACCGCCCGAAGGAAGACCCCGAGATCGCCAAAGAAGGCCCGGCAGCTCGTACCCACGGTGAGCCCTCGCCGCCAATCGCGCTCGTGGACGCGCCCCGCTCTGCCACGAGCGCCTTGGACAGCCCCGGGTCGCCGGCCATAAGGGCGAACGGAATGTCGGGGTTGGCAGACCATACGTCCCACCTCGAGGGAAGGTCAGCTGCCGCGGGGAAGCAAAGGCGCAGGCGATAGTCAACGGCAACCCCGACTGTCCCCCAGGGATAACCGTCCTTCTCGGCCGGTTCGAGCGTCTCCGCGTTCGCGACCTGCAGACGCAGGGCAGCCCGGGCAGCCGCAACATCGGGGAAGTGCTCCTCAAAGAAAGCTCTGGCCTTAGCGCCCTTGGCTTTCAGGTCGTTCGTAAAGGACACCTTGAGGCCTCCAGTGCTAGCCGGTTCGCCCGGACAAGGTGATGCTCCCGCGGCCAGCTCGGCATGCCAGCCCGCGGGCAGCAGTGCGCTCGCGTGCAGGTTACAGCTCGGTCCCTTAGGTCAGTCCCCTCGCACGTCGAGGGCCATCACCATACGCTGAACTTGGCAGCGGCTGTCTGACGCGTAGAGGTGCTTGCTCGTCGACCGGTGAGAAGCCGGCATGGCGGTACAAGGAAAGCGCTGCGTCGTTGCCGTTCGTTACCCACAAGTCGACAACTCCAGCCCCGGTGTCCCTCGCCCATGCCACTACTTGGTCCGTCAATTGCCTTCCGAGCCCGCTACCTCGGGCCTCGGGAGCGACCCACATCCAGCCCAGTGAGACGGTAGCAGGAGGCGCGACCAAGGCGAGCAGTTCAACGCGCCGGCCACCACCGGCGATGCCGACCCATGTGCCTCCAGCATCCGCCACGAACAAGGCCCCGTCTTCTCCGTCCGACAGAGCCGCTCCAAGACCCTCCCAGTAACCACCGGGCCGCTTGGCCTCGGCGGCGAAGGTGTCCCCGAACGCACTCGGCTATTCCGACAAGGCTTGAAGGCGAATGTCTCGAAGACGGTCGGCCTCCCCGGGATTGATGCGCCGGACCTGGCACGACATGCCGCAATCATCCCCGACGGCCACGAGGCCCGCAATTTCCCGGGTGCGCAGCTAGGGAGCGGCTACCCTGCGGGACACGTAAAGAACCCGCCATCCAAGGTTGGAGTAGTCGACCCCTTCGGTGGAGAGTGGGTGCCTTCATCACAGGCCAGCTGGCCTAAGCCTCAGTTCTAGCCGGCACGCCACGACAGGATGACGCACGCAGGCCCTACCTCGGCACACCAGCCCGCCGGCAGCACTGCGCTCAGGTCCAGCGCCGTTACGAACACACTGGCCTCTGGTGCCGGCGCGTGACCATTAGGCCCTGGGACCGCAACTGCGGTCTCACCTTCCCCATCTGTGGGAAGCGTGGCCAGCTGTAACGCTGTCATCTCGGTGCTCTCCTTCGGGTTCCGGAGACGGTTGTGGCGGAGACGATTGTGACGGCGCTGGGCGCAGCGAGGCGAACAGGTGAGCCGCTCGGCACCGCTGTGGTGGCTTGCTGGCAAGGCTCCCGCGCACTCGCTGCAGGAGCGGCCTGTCTGGCCCTGTAACGCCGTATGAGATTTCGCCACGCCGTTGGTGGCCTCGGTGGCCTCCGGTAGCACTTCGGGGCTCGAAAGAGCCTCTAGCCCGCTCTGGGAGATCTCTGAGCCGTGGACGGCTACTGGCACTGGCGCTCCAGCCGCGGCGCCGGGCTCTTCGGTTGTGTGGCTGGCTGAGCCGTTGGGGCTCTCCGGACGCGCCTCGGAGATCGTGAGAGCTGATGTCCCACTCCGCGAAGTCGCCGACCCATTGGTGGCCGGCGCCGGCGAGGCCTTCGAGGGGATGTCATAGCCCCGGGCGGCCAACAGCTCGCTCCGGGTCCAGGTGTCGAAGCGCTCCTCGTCCATTAGCTACACATCTTCGCGCCACGAGCGCGGTCGATTGCCACTGTTCGTGGCCGGAAGCCCTCGACCCCGGGGAACTCGGCGAAGTGGCACAAATGTGCCAGCCCCGCTTGAGGGCCAGCAATTCCCCAACGGAAATGGCGCAAATGTGCCGCCTCAGACTGACGGGTGGTCCTGGTCGTAGGCCGTCGACATTCGGGCCGCGGCTTGGCCCAGGCAGTTCACAACACCGAGGAGGACTTTGACCGCATCTCGGCCGGCAACCGCGGACTTGTACGCAGTGTAACCACGCGTATCCTTCTGCTGCCGACTGGGCGGCACTTCGGGCCGCGGAGGCAGTGAGCACCAGGTCCACTCGGCAACGAAGTTTTCGCTGCTGGTCGGAGTGCCCTGCAGGTACCAAACCTGATCGACCTCGTGAGTGATCCGGTGACGCACCCATAGCAGCCCGTCGAGCATTCGCCGAAGGTCGGCAGGCTGGCTGTCCAAGGCTGCGTCGTAGTGCCGGCCGTGCTTTTTTCGTAGCTGAGTGTGTAAGACGTGAACCCAGTAAAGGGTCTCTGCCACGGCGGCGTATTCTCCGATCACGTCGTCCCAACCCGTGCTGCGGGCCCGCTCAAATGCCCACTGCATAGCTGTCACGCACCAGTTGAGCGGTACCACCTCCCGCTGAACGGCGTCGCTCGGCAAGTACCTCGCATTCGGGTTCACGACCTGTCACCTACGCCGAACAGTTCCTCCATCACGGGCACGGCGACATCGATCGACGGCTTCACCTGGTGGCGGTAGTGCTTTTCGAGCATTCGCGTGCTCGAGTGGCCGAGCTGATCGGCGATCTGCTCGAGCGGGACACCGGCGTCAGACAGGAGCGAGGCGGCCGAGTGTCTGGCCAACTCTGTCATCGACCAGTGCCCAAGGCCAGCCCGCTCGGTGACCCGGGCCAGCTTGCGGTTCATCCCGCTCGGGTGGGCGGGCGTCCCGACCTCGGTCGGGAACACGAAGCCGAGGTCTTCCCAGTCGGGGCCTACTAGGAGCCGCAGTTGGCGCTGTGCGCCCCGGTGGGAGCGCAACGCCTCCACCGCCCGGGCCGTCAGGTCCAGGCGCCTCCGGGCCCGCCTGAGGCCGCCCTTCACGCCTCCGAGGCGAAGCGTCGAGCCTTCTCGTTTGAGCGAGCCGGTGACCTCGAGCGTGGCGGCGTCTAGGTCGACATCGTCCCAGCGCAGGCCGAGCAGCTCGCCCGGGCGGAGGCCGGTCGTCAACCCCACGATGATGAAACACTCGACCGGGTCGCCCTGGGCCGCCTCGAGCAGGGCCTCCGCCTGTTCAACCGTGAGCGCCCGCTTCTCGGGCGGTGGGGCCGTCTTCGGCATTTCGCTCAATTTGGCCACGTTCCTGCTGACTTTTCCCCTCCGCATAGCCACCTCGAGGGCTTGGCCGAGCACCGTCCGGACCCGGGTCACACTGCCCCGTGCCTTGCCTTCCCGGGCCAGCTTCGCCAGGAGGCCCTCGACGTGTTCGGGCTCAAGCTCGGCCAGGCGGTACTTGCCCAGCGTCTCGATGACCGGCCCGAGTGCCCACTTGAAATTCAGCCAGGTATTCAAGGACAAGTCCCCTTGCCCGGTGCCGACTTTTGCCTCTTGAACGTCGAGCCACCACTCGAGGAAGGCGCCCACGTGCTCGGTCGAGCCGACCGGGATCCCGAGGGTGACGCTCGCCCGGGCCTTGTCGAGCTTGGCCCTGGCTTCAGCCTTGGTCTTGCCTCGTTGGCGGAGGACCCTCCCATCGGGGAGCGTCAGCTTGGCCCGGAAGCCGTCGCCCTCTGGGAAGACCGAGCCTTCGCCGGGAGACCGCCGGGGCCTCCGTGTGGTCGTAACCTTGGTTATGTCGTGCCCTCCCCTCAGGGTGCGGCCATGCCCCCGGCAGTTACCGCTGCGCGGGGGCTTCTTTACGCCGAACTATAGCAGGCGACACCCGTTTATAAGGTCCCACGAAGGTCCCACTGAAGGTCCCAGTGGCCGGGCGGGAGCCAGCCGGCTGGCCGGGTCACCCCGCCTGACCTGGCCTTTCTCGGTGGGCGTAGAGGGAGTCGAACCCCCGACCTCATGCGCGTCATGCATGCGCTCTAACCAGCTGAGCTATACGCCCGAGCAACGGCCCACGTTACCAGCCTCGCCCAACGGGCTGCCTCTCTTTGGCCGCCCTGTCAGGTCTGAGGTCGGCTGGTCTCGCGCGGCAGGCTACAGGTTGCAAGGAGTGACGTCGAGGGCCGGAAAACGACCTGACCTCGCGCCCGGCGTCAGGGAGCCGCAACCACCATCAATGGGCCACGATGGCGACCGACCGTGCCGGTAGCCATACGCGGGAGGCTCGGCCGGGCCCACCCGCCCTGGCACGCGACCCCCTTCCCCTCCTCTTCGACGACCACGTCGTCGGCTGAAGCAAGCTCCACTGAGCCGTAACAGTCCACGGGGACCGCTTGGCGCTCGCCGGCCAGGTTGGCCACGATGCTGAACCGGCCGCGGCGGACCACGAGCCAGCGGTCTTTTTCGTCGAAGGCCGTGTTTACAAGCTTGCGGTCGAGTGTCCGGAGGTCCGGCTCACGGCGCCGGAGCGCTATTAAGTCGCGGTGCCATTTCACTAACGAATGGTGAGGCTCACGGCGGACTTCGGACCAGTCGAGCTTGGACTGCAGGAAGGTGTCGAGGGCCTGGGGATCGGGGACTTCAGCGCCGCCGGTCAACGGGAATTCCCTTCGTCGACCTTGCCTGACCGCTTCGCCGAGTTCAGGATCCTGGTGGTCGGTGAAGTAGAAGAACGGAGTGGAGGCGCCCCACTCCTCACCTTCGAAGACCATAGGCACGAACGGTGCCAGGAGCACCAGTGCGGCCCCAACTTTCAGGAGGTCGGGCGTCACCAGCGCCGCGGTCCGCTCGCCAAACGGCCGGTTGCCCACCTGGTCGTGGTCCTGCAGACAGCAGACGAAGGATGAACCCGGCAGGTCGCCGGCAGGCCGCCCGTGGTAGCGCTGACGGAACTCGGAGAACTGGCCGTCGAACACGTACCCCTCCCGGAAAGCCTTTGCCAATTGACCCAGGCGGCCGAAATCGACATAGTAGCCACCGGTTTCCCCGGTGAGGACCGTATGCAGTGCGTGGTGGAAATCGTCGTCCCAACAAGCATCCACACCATAACCGTGCTGCTCACGGGCACGGGCGATCCTGGGGTCGTTGCGATCGCTCTCCGCGATCAGCCAAAGCTCCCGGTCGAGCTCGTTCGACAGGCGGTCGACCACCGTCGCCAGCTCCTCGAGTACGTGGCAAGCACCCTCATCGAAGATGGCATGGACTGCATCGAGCCGAAGCCCGTCAACGTGGTAATCGGTGAACCACATCAGCGCGTTCGAGATGACGAAATCGCGGGTGCCGAAACTGCCCTCGCCATCGAAGTTAACCGCCGACCCCCACGCGGTCTCGTACTGGTCCGTGAAATATGGCCCATACTCGCTCAGGTAATTGCCGGCCGGCCCGAGGTGGTTATAGACGACGTCGAGCACGACGGCGATGTTGCGGCCGTGGCAGGCGTCGACAAAACGCTTGAAGCCCTCGGGCCCTCCGTAGCTATGGTGCGGTGCCCAAAGGTCCACGCCGTCGTACCCCCAACCCCGTGAACCGCTACTTTCACACACCGGCATGACCTCGACTGCGTTCACGCCGAGGTCTACAAGGTGCTGCAGGTGCTCGATGGCCCCGTCGAAGGTACCGTCGTGGCTGAATGTGCCGACGTGCAGCTCATAGATGACGGCCGCGGCGAGCTCATAGCCATGCCATCCGGCATCGCTCCACCTGAACGCGCCCTGGTCGACGAGGACCGACGGGCCGTCGATCCCCTCCGGCTGCCAGCCTGAGCGCGGGTCAGGCCGTCCCGGCCCGCCATCAAGCGAGAAAAGATAACGGGTGCCGGGCCCTGCGTCCGGGACGTCCAGACGCCACCAGCCCCTTTCGGCCCGCTCCATGGGACGTCGGTCCGACGGGCAGACGAGCAGGTCGACACGGCGGGGTCTCGGCGCCCAGACTGCGAACGTAGTCATGACCAAGCCATATACCCGGGACGGCGGGCTTTAGCCCCGGACCTTTTCGAGCAGGGCGACGGGCAACTCCGAAAGCACTTCGCTGAGCAGGACGCTCCCCTCCCACCGCCGTCCGGACAGTGCGTCTGCCCATTCACCCTTCGGTAGGGTCAACGAAGTCCGGCCCCAGCCACCGGCGTGCGCGAGGGCCAGCGGCCAGCGGGTAACGACCGTGACGACGTTGCCGCCGCGACTGAACGCCACCATGTGCTCGGAAGCCGTCCCGGTCGCGAATAGCGGCTTATAGGCGCCCTTCCTGCCCTCGCCGAAAGACGCGTCCTTGCGCGCTCGGAGACTGAGCACCCGGTGCACCAAGGCCAGCTTGGTGAGGCCGGACTGATCGCCCTCGGCCCATACCTGTGCCAAGTCCACAGAACCCACTTTGCTAAGCAGTTCCGCCCGTCTCTGGTAGTCGACCGGACGTCGGTTGTCGGGGTCCACCAACGAGAGGTCCCACAGCTCGCTGCCCTGGTAAAGATCGGGGACGCCAGGAGCTGTGAGTGTCAAGAGCTTCAGAGCCAGGGAATTGGACTGTCCGTGCTGGCGTAGGCGAGCGACGAACTCGTTCAGCTCCGCGATGAACCGCCGTGACCTGAGAACAGTCGTCGCGAAATGGCTCACCGCCCCTTCGTAGATCGAGTTCTGCTGATCCCAGCTCGTGTACAGCTTTGCCTCCCGCACAGCCTTTTCGAGAAAGCCGAGCGCCCTCGGAGACGTAATCGGCCACGCTCCGACCAGCGTCTGGTAAAACATCCATTCCGTGCCGGGATCAGGTAGGTCGGCCACCCTCTTCTTGCGGTTGAGCGTGTGCCAGCGTTCTACCAAGCCTGCCCATTCGAGCGGGATCTCGGAAAGCACAGAAATACGCGCCCGCACGTCTTCAGACCGTTTGGTGTCGTGTGTGGAGGTTGCGAGGAGCCCGTATGGGTGCTGCGACTGGGCCCGCTCGCACCAACTGTGGAACTCCCCGGCAGAAGTGCCTGGAGTTCCGGGGTCCCCTCCGACTTCGTTCAAAGACAGGAGGGGCGTGTAACGGTAAAACGCCATGTCTTCGACACCCTTGGCCATCACCGGGCTCGTAACCTGCTGGAACCTCAATGCCGTTTCGGTCTCCGCCGGCCCGGCTATTTCCAGCAATAACACATCGCGGAGGAAGGTCAGCAGTTCCCCGTCGATCTCGGGCCGGCGGATGCCAGCAGTTACAACGGCTTTGGTAACCGTGGCCACGTCCGGATCGGACGGCTTCTCGCCCGGGGCCACATAAGTGCGGTAAACGTCGTAGCACGCGATGACCTCGGCCAGACAATCACGTAGCTCTTTACGCGTGTGGTCGGAATGGCGGCGGTGCCCTTCGCAAACCTTCGCCATACATTCGACGACACGCGTGAGATCCGACGCGAGCGAACTGCCCAATACCTGCAGTTTACAATCGTGGACCAGGTCTCCCCAGGACTCGTCCCAGCCCGTAAACGCAGCAAAGTTAGCCTCGAGCGCCCGGGTCCCGTCCTCCTTGATGAGGAGACCGCCCGCGACGTTCAGCCAGTCGTACCCAGTCGTACCGGCGACAGGCCAATCGGGGGGAAGTTCCTCCCCTCGAGCCAGGATCTTCTCGACGAGAGCCCACACACCCGAGCCCGCCTCCTCTAGCCGGCGGAGGTAGGCAAGCGGGTCGCGTAACCCGTCGACGTGATCGACCCGGAGACCGTCTATTACGCCCTCACGTATCCACCGCAATATGAGACGATGGCTGTCCGCGAATACGGCGTCGTCTTCGACGCGGATCCCGACCAGTTCGTTTATGTCGAAAAAACGGCGGTACTGGCCCTCCTCAGACGCCGTGCGCCAGAACGCCAGCCTGTAGTTCTGACGTTGCAATAGCGCGTCGAGAGTATCCGGGTTGGAGCTCACCAGATCCGTTTCGGCGTCGAGGGCAGTCTCGACCTCAGGGTGCTCCGCGCACAGAGCCGACAATCGAGCCCGCAGCACCTCTTTGTCCCGGTGCCGTTCGCGAACACTGGCACGGTCCGTCGCCCACGACGGCGGGAGGCGCCCGAGAGCCGTGCCTATGCTTTCGACCTCGGCCCGCACTGCCGGGTCCGTGCTTCTGGGAAGGTGCCTGGCTGCCCTCGAGACCAGCTGGTCGAGGCTGCGGGGCGCAATAGGCACCTGCTGCTCGTAGTACCGGAGTACGAAGCTACCGGAAGCGTGCTCGAGGTTGAACCGCCCGGCCTCGAGCTCGCGGCCGTAATGGTCACCAAGGACGGGGAGCAACAGCACCGGGTGCTCGTGGCCTTCGCTTGCCTCGGGTGCTTCCCAGTCGACGTCGAAATATCCTGCGTAAACACTCGACGGCCCATTTTCCAAGACATCCCACCACCAGCGATTGTCCGGGGATGCCACCGCCATGTGATTGGGTACCACGTCGAGAATCTGGCCGAGCCCCGCGGCTCCGAGCGCCTTTTGAAGCTCGAGATGGCCCTGCTCGCCGCCCAGCTCCTCGTTGACCGCTGAAGGGTCGACCACGTCGTAGCCGTGCTTGCTCCCTTTGGCCGCTTGCAGCACCGGCGAAAGGTAGACATGGCTCACGCCGAGGTCGGCCAGGTAACCGGTTATCGCTGCAGCATTCGAAAAGTTGAAACCCGCGTGTAGCTGCAACCGGTAGGTGGCCCGCTTGGGTGCGCGCTCTGGTTCCTTGTGGTCAGGGTCGTGTTCGTGCCCCGGGCCTCCGTTCGAATGGCCCGCCCGGGGCACTGGTGCCTGGCTCCCTCGCGTTTTCCGACCGGCTTTTACTCGGGCTCGGTTTTGAGTAGCGCGTCCGCCTTTCCCCCCAGCCCCCTCGTCGACGGGAGAGCCGGCCGGGATGGCCTGAGACGATGATGCCCCTAAGGGCTCAGATCCGGCTGCTGCCGTCCTGCGCGCCATGGCTTACAGTTCTATAGGCCGGGGCGTACTAAGTGCGATGTTTGACCCAGCGCGCCTGACGGCGGCCCCAGCCCTACTACCGTGGTGGGTGACGTGATCGGCTACATCCAGAGCCCTCCGGCCAATGGCATCCACGTTGGCTCGTTCGAGCTTCACTTCTACGGCCTTCTGATCGCGATTGCAGTGCTGGTCGCAGCGTGGCTGGCCCAGAGACGCTGGGTGAAGCTGGGCGGGTTTGCCGGCACGATGGTGCCGATAGCGTTTTGGGCCGTCGTCGCGGGCTTGATCGGCGCCCGCCTCTACTCCATAGTCACGAGCTGGCAACAGGACACCGGCGGTAACCCAGTCGAGATCGTAGAAATATGGAACGGCGGCCTCGGCATATGGGGCGGTGTGGCCGGCGGGGTCTTCGGCGGGTGGCTGAAGGCTCGTCGGATGCGGGTCCCCTTGCCGCCCCTGCTGGACGTGGTAGCACCAGCTCTTGCGCTGGCGCAGGCCATTGGGCGCTGGGGCAACTATTTCAACCAGGAACTGTTCGGCCTTCCTTCCAGGCTCCCGTGGGCCGTGCGCATCACCGATCAGACCCAGCTGGGCAGCATCCTGCCCAAGTACCGACCGCCCCTGAGCGCTTCGGGGGGCTACCTACCGGGCACCTTCCAGCCGACGTTCCTTTACGAGTCGATCTGGGACCTGGTCACTTTTGGCCTGCTGCTGCTGATCGAGCGACGGGTCAAGCTGCGCCGCGGCTACTTGTTCGCCGCATATGCCTCCATTTACACCTTCGGCCGCTTTTTCACCGAGTACCTGCGCATCGACCCGTCTCACCGCTACCTGGGCCTGCGCCTGAACGACTGGACGAGCATCGGCGTATTCGTTGTCGCAACAGCGGTCCTGCTGCTGACGGGGAGGCCGAAGCCCGGTGACGACCTGGTTGGGACGCCGTTGCCACCAGACGTGCAGGAACGCGAACGGCCCGAGAACGCCTCGCGTCTCACCAGCCAGAGGCGGCCGACGAGAGCGTTGACGCCGTTGATGAGGCGAGTCACACGGAAGATGGGGCGGACATCGTGGCCGCCGCCCCCATGGGCCGTGAGGGCGCAGGCCCTAAAGGTGCATCGACCGAGGTGCAGGCGCCGGAGGCGCAAAGTGGAACTGGCCCGGCGGCGGGCGAAGCGGGCGTTGGCGCAGGAGAAGCGGTTGATGCGGCCCCCCCGACTGAGCTGAGCACCAACGCCGTCGGCGCCGGGCCCTCGACGGGCCCGAAGGAAGGGGCGCCTCCAACCAGCGCTGAAACGGGTCTAGCACACGTCGAGCCGTCGGCCGGTGAGGTGCAGGCTGAAGAGACGCCGGGGGGCGAGGTACCAGCCGCCGGTGCAACGGGGGTGCCGGCCACGGGGGTGCCGGCCACGGGGGTGCCGGCTGGGGAGGTACCGACCAGGGAAGTGCCCGCCCTGAGAGTGCCCGGCCCTGGGACGTCGGCCGGTAACGAAGATGGCTCGGAACGTCGCCCGCTGTAGCAACGCCTTGAGCGGTGACGGCCACAAGCTCTCAAGCCGTTCTCGAGAAGATTATTGCCGTTAGAGGTACAAAATCTTCTCCAGGTCGGTCCTCGAAGCCATTTGTCGGCCAGCAAACTGCGACGACGGCAGCTTTCTGCCACTGAAAGTGCTCAACATACCATGATCCGTGGCGCAGGACCAGGATCAGGACCAAGACGAGGACCAGATAAAACCGACCAGCCAACTAACCCGGCCGTCAGCGCCACCACGGCCTGGACCGCCGCTCGGCGACGACGTCGGCCGGCTCCGTCAGGCTCGCCAAATCACGTTTGACGTGGTCCAGGTGTTGGCGCACCCAGAGCACATAGCCCCCCTGACCATTTAGCAGAGGACCGTCCTCCGCTGGCAACGTTGCCAGCTCCTGAGCCACGGTCCCGGGCGCCCGGCCGAGCAGGGCAGCAATGCCGTCACACTGGCCTGCCAGCCGCACCGACTCTTCTACCAGTGCGTGCCCGGCTAAGTCGGCGGTTGTTTCGGGCCGCGGAGGGCCTATCAGGGACTGAGCCGTCAGGCGCAGGCGCCTCGCCCCTCCGACCAGCCGCCACAGCTGATCCTTCGGAACCCGCTTGCTCCCTTGTTCAGCCATAAACGCCCTCAGGGCGTCGTCCAGCCGGGCGCTCGCGCGGACAGCGGAGAACCCCGCGTCAGGCAATGCTGGACGCATCCCGAGCGCCCAGGTGGTCGCCTGGACGAGGTAGATGCCACCTCGATGAAAGGCGTCGGCCAGGTCGTCCCGGACGATCGAGGACGCCCCCCGCGGCCAGAAAAACAGCCCCACGATGGCGCTAACCCCGGCACCGATAGCGACGTCCTCCAGCCGTACGACTCCTACCTTCCAACCGACCGGCACGAGGATGTTGAACAGAATGCTAATGGTCACTGTGAACCCGGCTTGGCCGACAGCGAATGGCAGGGTGCCGGGCGAGTATGAAGCGACCAGAACGGCCACAGGAAGGGCCGCCCAGAGCGCCGCGGGATGGCTGCCGATCGCCAGGATCAACGCCGCGCCGATGAAGAACCCGGCCACAGTCCCGGCGATCGCACGCACCGCCGTCGCGCCGGTCGCCGCTGCGCTTGTCCGCAGGACTGACAACGTGCCCAGTACGACCCAGAAGCCGTGCTGTACGTTCGTCAGGTCCGCCACAGCCACGGCTACAGCCAGGGCCACCGCCCCTCGGGCGCTGTTCAGGAACCACACCGAACGCAGGCTTGTCTGACCGCTCAACAGTCTGCGGGCGCTGTCGAGGAACACTGCTCGCCTGGCCGGCTCGGCTGGGCCTTCTGGAGCCCCCTGCCACCGGGTGAGCTCCGTAGCGGCCACCTCGGGAGCGACCCGCCGCTCCGCAATCAGAGCGTCGGTGGCTGCGGTGCGAGCAGCCCCGGCGACGAGCGCGGGCGTGGAACGATACGTGGACCGCCTCTTCGCTGTCATCGCCGCCACCATCCAGGACCGCCAGCCCGGCGGCCTCTGTAGCCCTGCCGAGCTCCTCC
Organism: uncultured Acidimicrobiaceae bacterium; assembly: GCA_963823855.1. Classification (GTDB taxonomy): domain Bacteria; phylum Actinomycetota; class Acidimicrobiia; order Acidimicrobiales; family Palsa-688; genus Fen-671. The sequence goes on along the minus strand of CAWGNA010000018.1, from coordinate 427,761 downwards.
ACCTCCGTCAGGAGTGAAGGCACCGCAGTCCCTCTGAGGAGGCTAGCTGTGCCGCTTAGAACGCTGACGGCGCCCTGAAAAAGGCGTTTGTCCAGGTCGTCGACCGTGGAGAGGTCAGTGCCTTCCCGGACCGCTTCATGGACCACCGTAGCGCCCCACTGGAGGACTTCGACCAAGTTGCCGAGCGCCTGGTCCGGGACAGCAAGCCCCGTGGGCCGATAGGGAGCCGCGTTGAATGCGGCCTCGAGAGCGTGTTTGGCAGCCATCGTCGCATCTGCGAGCTCCTTGCTACACACGCCGGCAAGGCCGCTTTCGAGGTGGTTGGCAAGGGCCTGAGCGGTTGCCGCTGCCGACGCCTTCAGACGGTTAACAGGCGGCCGTGGCGCCAGTGCGAGAACAGCTACCGCCCCCACCACAGAGGCCAGCCACCATCCGGCGAGACGGTCAGGTACGACGCTGAGGGTGCCTGGCGACGAGGCCGGCAAAATAAAGGCGACCAGGGCTGCAGTGCCGCCAGTGGCGACATTAGGCCCGACGATCCCGACAAATAAAACGCAGAATGCCACCAGCACCGTGGCTATGGCTGCAACCGCGACATGGGAGCTAACCGAGGTCCCGATGACGATCAGCACGCTCCCGGCGACGGCCAACCCGGCGTGGGCGATCGCCTTGTCCACCCGGCTCCCACCGAACGCGGCAAACAGCAACGTGGCGAAGCTGCCAAAGGAGGCGAACGTGGCCATTTGCGCGTTGTGGAAAACTTCCAGGCTCAACGCGAACAGGGACGGCATAACAATTGTCATCCGCAAGGCGCGGAAGGCCGCCGTAGTAGACCAGGTCTTGCGAACGTAGTTTGTGGCCCCCGCGAGGCGAGCGTGCCCCGAGCCCGATGGCACCACCGGCGGGGCGGCAGCACTGACAGCCACGGCGGAAGTGTACGTCATGACGGCGGAAAGATCCGTCTCCCTCGGCGGGGCCCGCCCAGTCGGTTTGGCCCAGTCGGTTTGGCCCAGTCGGTTTGGCCCAGTCGGTTTGGCCCAGTCGGTTTGGCCCAGTCGGTTTGGCCCAGTTGGTTTGGCCCAGTCGGTTTGGCCCAGTCGGTTTGGCCCAGTCGGTTTGGGAGCTACCTGCTGGGCTCTACGCCTGGCGAGCCTCCGGGTCGTCGCTCCGAGCCGGGGCGCGAACCCAGGCGACCAGCACCGTCCGGTCGTCCTGGCAACCCCTACGGCTGAAATCGGCGGCCGCGGCGAGATCCAGTGGAGCCAGGTCGCCCCAAAGAGCGCGCTGGAGGATTTCGGCCAGAGCGGGGGCGACCGTGCCCGGCCCATCTCGCAACGGGTCGGCGACGCCGTCGGTGAGAAGCACAAGGGCGCTGTCGGGGAGCAACGTAACAGAGGACGTCTCGACCGCACCCGGGCCGGCGCGGCTACCCAGCGGCAAAACCTCGACGAGCGCCCCCCGCATCGCTTCCTGGTCGGGGTCGGGGAAAAGCTCGCTCCATTTGCCTCCCTGCAAGACGAAGGCGGTGCTGTCCCCGACCCGGGCGAGGGCGACTTCAGCCCCCCTCTCCGCAATCGAAACGAGCGCCACGACAACAGTCGTGGAAAGCTCTGCCGCCGACGCCCCCCCGACGCGCACCAGTTCCTCACTGGCTGCTTGCACTGCGGCCGCGCACTCCATTTCCCCCCCCGCGGAGCTGCCGAGCAGATAGTCACGAGCAGCGCTAACTGCAATCTCGGCCCCCTCAGCCCCGCGCCCGGCTGTGCTCACGCCGTCGGCAATGACGAGCACCAGTCGTCCCGGCCCGGGCAGCGCCCACGCGTAGGCATCTTCGCAGCGCCGGCTGGACAGTCGGTGGGAGACACCCGCCACCGAAGCGGCCCTGACCCCGAAATCTGCCGATTCCCCGCCGTCAGCCCGGTAACTGGCGTCCGATGAACCGGCCCGGGCTCGCAGAGGTACGGCAAACTCGCTCGCTTTGGAAGGCTCGCCCCATGCCGGGCCAGCCCACCCCCGGCTCATTCCAGTTCGTCCACCGGGATCACTTGCATGTTCGGCAACTGGGGGGGAACGAGCTGGGGCGCACCTGTGTAAGCGCTAGCCGACGAGCTCACTATCGACTGGACTAGCCCCGCCATCAGTTCGGGGACAACGGCCGAAGGTGCGGCTCCCTCGGCCGCTACGTAGGCGCGATGAGGTTTGTTCTCGGCCACCGTCGCGAGGATGTCGGGAACAGCTTCGCCGAACCCGAAGGCCAGGATGTTGGGGTGCCGGCGCCACGATGGGTCGGTGAGCCGGCGGTGGGCCTCGTGCCAACGCTCTTCGGGGTCGGTAGGCCTACCGTCCGAAACGAAGAGAACCGCAGGGCGGTACCAGCGCTCCCCCGCCGCTCGCCCGGCCTGGTAGTCCGACTCGATGACCCGCCGCAGGTGATCGAACGCCGCGGCATAGGAAGTCCGGCCCTCCACTTCGACCGTTGGCATGGACTCGACCAGGGCCAGGTCCACGAGAGGCAATACGGTGCGGGCCACGTCACTGAACGTGACCATCCCAAAACGAATGACCTCGGCCACAGCCGGGTCCTGGCCAACGCTGGCCCGGATCTGGGGTAGCTCCGCGTTGACCTGGCTTATTGGCTCCCCGCTCATCGACTGGGACACGTCCAGGCACAGGTAGAACGGGAACACCGCATAATGCTCTTCTGTGCCGACGTACTGGCTCGTCATGGCCCGTTCGACGCTACCGGAGGCCTCGTTCAAAGACAACATGGCTGTACTCCGGCCCGTTTTCAGCCCTGGACGGCCTGATTGGGCCGGTTCGTAGGTAGTGCCACGCGTAACCAAGTCGCACCGCCCACCCACCCCGGGCGCCTCGAGGCCCGACCTTAAAGACCGATCCAGGGGCTGATGATCATGGCCACCACGAACACACCCACACACGCCGCCGCCAGGTCCAACACCAGGACCCCAGCTAGCCTGCGTATGCCATACGCTCGCCGGCCAGGTGAACGCGCCCACCTCGCGGCGGCGCGGTGGGCTGCTCCCCAAGTCGACATCACCCGTCGGGCCAGTTGGCTCGGGGTCAAGGGGGCAACCGCCGAAAGCCCCGGGCCGCCGGTGAGCCCGGCCGCCTCGTCGCCGACCACACTGAGAGGTACGCCCGCACTGATCAGTTTCCAGGTCGACGGCGCCCGGTGCCTCAGCACCGGGCGGACCACAACGTCAGGGACCGTTACGCGCGGTGCATCCATGGCTCGCGCCAGCGGCGTGGACGGGGTTTGGAGCTGTGCCTGCCGGGGATCCCCTTGCGCCCCTCGCACCGCAGCCGCCAACCCGTCCGCCGACTGCAGACCGAGCAGCTGCTCTAATTGAGCTACCCACTGGCCGGGGCCAGGACGGTCGGTCGCATTTACAAGCGATAGCGAGCGTTCGCAGAGTTCCCAAAGCCCAGGCATATCAGGGAACTTTCGCCAGGATCTCGGCAATTCCAGGTCCACGTTCACGAGGGGAGCCGATCTTTGGCGGCTCTGGAGGGGGAAATGGGCGGCGCCAACCACCCGCAAGAACGCCATCGCGAGCAGGTACCGGTCCGAGGCTTCTGTCGGGTCGCCACCCGGGGGAAGAGCCGGGTCGTCCCAGTTAGGCGTCGTAGCACGCAATCGTCTGACTGGTCGTTGTCGGGCGAAGAGGCCCGCATTGGTGCCATTCATAGGGGGCTTAGGCTCGGCGGGCTCAGGCTCGGCCGGCTCAGGTTCGGCGGGCTGAGGTTCGGCGGGCTCGAGCTGAGGCCCCACCCCCACAGGGCCCGGGCATATAGATGCGCCGTCGCAATCCAGCACGTACACCGCCGGCACTGGATCGAGCGACCACAAGACGTTCTTGGCTGACAGATCCCCGTGCACTACGTGGACCTCAGCTGGCAAAGGACCGGATGCCAAAGAACCGGACGCCAAAGAACCCGATAACAGACCCTGCCAAGCTTCCAGGAGGCGGGCGAGGGCGTAAACGACAGCGACTCTTTCGGGCGCACCTGGGGCGGGCATCATTACCCCATACGCCACCGCCATCCGATCTGGGTCATTAGCTAAATAGCTAAGTGTGGCGAGCCGCCGAGCACCGTCCCGGTGGCTCACCCAGAACTCAGCGGGCGCCCGCGGCAAGACGGTGCCCAGGGCCAGGTCCGGGTCCGGCCCCACCACAACTGACGTCGGCCAGGCCGACGACGACCGGACCCTATCGGCCAAGGCGGGGTCGCGAGCCGCCAGCGACGAAGGGAACTCGACCAGCGAACCGAGCTCGTCCAGGGGACGGGGGTGACGCAGCTCCTTGTAGACACACCGCTCTCCACCCGCTGGCCCGCCGGGCAGGACCTCGAAAACGCGTCCCTCGCCCCCTTCCGCGAGCAGCTCGCCCAGATGGAGCCCGGAGACGGCGACCTCGGTCAATACCCTGCCGTCAAATCGACCGTGCCGACCAGAGGACGGCCGGAGGCAAACCGCTGGACGTTTTCCCTTATGCGCTCAGCCAGGAGCGGGCGGCACATCTCCGGGGTGTCCGCGCTGTGGGGCGTGATGAGGCAGTTTGGCATCGTCCACAGGGGATGGCCGTCGGGCAAAGGCTCGGGGTCGGTGACGTCGACAGCGGCGCCCCCGATCCGTTCTTCTTGCAGCGCTTTGACTAGCGCGGGCGTATCGACGTGCCGGCCCCGGGCGACGTTGACCAACCACGCGTCTTCACGCATTACTGCGAGTTCCGCGGGCCCAATGATGTGCTCGGTCTCGGGGCTGAGGGCCAGCGCCACGAATACGACCAGGGCGTCCTCCAGTGCCAGGTGCAGGTCCGCGGATGTGACAGTGCGGACTGCCCCTTCGAATGGCGCGGTCCCCCGGCGTACCACCGTCGCCTGCACCCTGAAGGGGGCCAGCAGCGCCAACAACTCCCGGGTGATCCCGCCGGCACCGAGGATTGTTACTGCCCGGTCGAACAGCGAAATACCATCCGGCGTGCCCCACGACCGGGCGCGCGCACGACCCGGGAAACGACGCAGGCCGGCGAGGGCCAAGCAGAGGGCATGTTCCGCCACCGGCTGTGCGTAGCTTCCCTTTGCACATGTCCAAACGATCCCGTTCGCCTGAGGGCCAGAGAATATCCCTTGCTGGAACACGTGGTCGACACCTGCCATGGGTAGCTGCACCCAACGTACGTCCGGATGAGCACCGACTTCCCGCCCCAAGCCGTCGATCTCGAAGTCCCACCAAACGAGAGCGTCAATGGCTTCATCTTCGCCGACCAGTTGCCCGCCACCTTGGCGGACGGCGTCCGCCGCGAACGCGCTCGACCCGGGGGCCAGGAGTACGCGGGGAGCTGGGCCTGCTACCAAACCGACGGGTTCAGCCAACGTTGGCCCCGGCGGGCCAGGCTCTCCCAGGCCGAGCTTTCACCGGCGACGGCGATTCGATCAGCTAGCAGTGAAAATTGTCGTCGCTGTCGAACGCCCTGCCTATGGCGCTCGAACCGACAGGGCGACGAGACTTCGACACGCCGGCACGGTTCGCCGGCGTGCGGCGACATGGAGACGTCCAGCGGCGAGCTCCTGCGCCCTGGTCGAGGCGCTCAATCTCGCGGGCCAGCCAGGGCTCCAGCCCGTTGTTCGGGTGGCCCCCGCCGGCGGTTCCTCGGGTTCCATGGACAAGCGCGAGGGCCACCAGTTCCAACGGCCCAACAAGGCCACCGTGGACGGTACGAGAAGGGTCCTGACCAGGAAGGTGTCCATGAGGATCCCGATAGCAAGGCCGAAACCGATGTCGCGTACCTGGCTCGCGCCCGGACCGCTACCGGCCTCAACGGCGAGGACGGCGAACGTGCCGGCGAGGACCATGCCGGCCGAGGTCACGGTCGGCCCCGTCCTGCCGACGGCGCGGATTACGGCGGCACGGAGCTCGGTATGTTTCGCCTCTTCCCGGATCCGGGTCATGACCAGGATGTTGTAGTCCTCGCCAAGTGCCAGCAGAAAGATGAACATGAGGAACGGCAAGATGAACGTGATCCCGGCGCTACCCACGATGTCGATGAACACGATCGTCGATACGCCCAGCGCCGCCAGGTACGAAAGCCCAACGCTGACGATCAGGTACAGCGGGGCGATGAGGCTACGCAGGACCAGAGCGAGCAAGATGCCGATGGCGAGGATCGCTATCGGGATAATCGTGGTCAGGTCGTGGTTGGACGTCGTGCTCACGTCGTAGATGGCGGCCGCCTCGCCTGCCACGCCGCTGGCCTCAGCCCCCGACGCGGTGGCGGCCTCGTCCACCGCCTTGCGTACCTGGGGAGTAACGCGCAGGGCCTCGGTCGAGTCCTGGGTCCCAGCCTTGAGGCTGGCCTGGAACTGTATGGTATGGCCGTCCGTAGAGACGAACTGCACCAGGGACCGGTAGGCGTTGTACTCGGCGGGCGGGACCGTACTTTGCAGCGACGCGGGCTCGGCGAGCGGGAGCGCTGCTGGCGGGCCCAACTGGGCGTACAGCTCCTCGAGGCGGCTCGGCGCTATCGGCGTGCCGTTCGGGTTGAGCGGCCCAGCCAGCTGGCTGAAAAGCCCGGAGCTGTGCAGGGAGGTCTCGGCCTTGGCAATTGGCGTGGCGTCGGTCCATACCGACGTGCCGTAACGGAAGACCAGGTTGGCGGGGTTGGCACTGGTCGAGGGGAAATGCTTCGCCAGAAGCGCGTTGCCGCTCGCTGCATCCGACCCGGCCGGCGCCGAGAGTGCACCCGCGAATCCCGACGAGTAATAGCCTAGGGCAGCAAAAGAAAGCCCGATAAAGAAGACGAGCCCCGCCGCGAGCGTGATCCCGGGCCGCGCCACGAGGCGGGCAGCGACCCGGCCCCACCAGCCATCCCGTTCGACTTCACCGGGGGCCAGGGGCCTCACGGCCTTGGACGGCCAAAACGCAGCCTTGCCGAAGACGGCGAGCAGCGCTGGCAGCAGCGTGAGCCCTGCGAGCAGCATCACCGCTATGCCGAGGGCCAAAGGCACACCGAGATCGTGGTAAAGACCGAAGCTGGCCAGCAGCAGGGTGAGCAGAGCGACGATGACGGTCGCCGCGGATGCGCTGATCGACTCCCCCACTCGGGCCATGGAATGCGCCACAGCTTCCTTGGTCGCCAACCCGTTGCGGAGTTCCTCTCGCGTCCGGAACACGAGGAACAAGCCCGTAATCGGTCCCGGCCCCCAACATCAGCACGATGAGGAGCAGCTCGGTGATCTCGGAAATCTTGAGGCCAGTGTGCGCGCCCAGGGCGCCGATGAAACGCATTGAGATCACCAGGGCGATGCCTGCGGGCGCCAGGGTGATAAGGGGTGCCAAGAACGAACGGAAAATCAGTAGCAACAGCACGAGGATGAACAGGAACGAGAACGACTGCACTTTGTTGCCGGTCTTGTTGGAGCTGGCCTGGTTGGCGACGTTGGTGGCGACGGGACCGGCGACGTGGAACGAAAGGCCCGCGGCCATGTTCGCAGGGTTGGCGCTGGCGTCCTTGGCAACGTTCTCGATGGAATTGACTATGGGCTGCTGGTCCGCGATGTTTTGTTGACCGACGTCGGTTGTGACCAGGATCTGCGCCGCGTTGCCGTCGGTCGAGACACCCACCACCCTGGCCTCAGTCACCCCGGGGATGGCCCGCAGCTGGGTCACGACGTCGTTGATGGCCGCGACGTTTGACGCGGTGAGGTGACCAGGTGTGCCCCCGGTTTGCTGGGGCGGGTTCAGCGACGCCACCACGATGACCTGGCTTTGACGGGACACGCTGCCGATGAGGGGCGTGGCCAGGTCGGCGGCCCGCACGCTCGGGGCGCTCGAGGGCAAGAATTGAGAGTTGTCGTTGTTGACTTCGCTGCCCATCGAGGGCAGAGCGATGCTCGTGATGATCGCAACGGCGATCCAAGCAATGATCACCGGCCAACGAAAACGGACCGAAAAGCGGCCGAGTCCAGCAAAAAAGCGTTCGGGGTGGCTCAAGTCAAAAATTCTCCTGGTGGCGCGGCCCAGGGCGGGCTCCTGAAGGGTCCAACGGGTAGCTTAACGCCGTCAAGGAACAGCCGGCACGGCAATAACCGCGCCCGGGCTCAACGCGGAGGCCCGAACCCGAATGGCCGTGCCGGCCCAGCAGGAGGTCCGTCCGGGTCGCGCCCTCGGCCCCAGATCTCGTCCACCAGGCCGTAACCGAGCGCTTCCTCGGCGCTCAACCAACGGCCCATAGCCAGGTCTGCTTCTACGTGCTCGACCGGGCGTCCGCTGGCTTGCGCCACTCGTTCGACGAACCGCTCGAGCTCGACCCGGTGCTGCTCGGCCCAGGCCGTCAATTGGCTGGCGTTGCCGCTTACGACTACTTCCGGCTCGCAGAGGTGGAACTGGGCGTGCGGCGCGGTAACCCTGCGCACACCGGCCGCCACCACGCCAACGGCTGCCCCCTCCACCCGACCCAGACAGACCACGTTCACCGGCACACCAAGCAGGTCCATCGTGTCGATCAACGACATCGCTGCGTGCAGCGGCCCACCGTTCGACCCGACGTAAAGCTGGACGGCACCGTCGCCAGTGGCGTCAAGTGCCATCAATTCGGCGCAGGCCCTCGCCACTGCCATATCGTCCAGCGGGCCCCATAGCCGGACAACGCGCCTTTCGAGTAGCTGCGCCTCCAGCGACGGACGCTCATCCCACGGCCCGCTCAGCCCGGCGATACTCATTGCTCCCCCACCCTCGCGCTCATTGCTCGTCCATGGCCAGCAGCGACAGCCTCCAATCGATACGCTGGCCGAGCGCCGCCGCATACCGCTCCAGGGTCGAAAGCCTCAGGTCTGCCTGACCCGACTCGAGGCGAGCGACGGCAGACTGGGAAGTCCCCATACGCGCTGCCACCTCTGTCTGCGACAGGCCCAGCTGCACTCGCCTCGCGGACAGGGCGGCGGCCAGGGACTTTCTCTGCTCCGCCATCTCCTTGAAGCCGGGGAAAACCGGGTCGTGCCGGCGTTCGCTCATGTCTTCCTTACCGCGATCTTTGCTGCGGTCCTTCGGGCTTACTGCGGTCCCTCCGGATCGTATAACTGAACCTTGTCTCTCTTACCTGTATCTCTTACCTAGTATCTCTTACCTAGTATCTCTTATACAAGATACCATATACCACCTATACCCGAGCCTACAGCCGCTGCCCCGGCCGTAGCCAAGGACACGAAGGAGCCTTTCATGTCTGTAATACCCACGGTGCTCGACCAGTCGGCCAGAGGCGAACGGGCCTTCGACATCTACTCCCTTCTGCTTCGCGAGAGGATCGTTTTTCTGGGCCAGGAGGTAGACGACCAGATCGCCAACCTGCTCGTTGCCGAGATCCTCTACCTGGACAGCACTGACCCCGGCAAAGACATCTTCCTTTACATAAATTCCCCGGGCGGCCTGTCTTATGCGGGGATGGCCATCTACGACGTAATGCAGCACGTCAGTTCCGAGGTTTCTACGGTCTGCGTAGGCATGGGCATGTCAGCCGCCGCCATGATCCTGTGTGGGGGTGCGCCGGGGAAGCGTCTGGCGACCCCGAATGCCAAGATCATGATCCACCAGGGCACCGCCGGGGCCCGGGGCGCACCGAGGGACATGGAGATCCACCTACGCGAGGTGCTCGCCACCACCAAGCGGATGGCCCAGATCATCTCGTTCCACTCGGGCCGTCCCCTCGAGCAGGTCGAGCACGACATCGACCGGGACTTCTTCATGACGGCGGAGCAAGCCAAGGACTACGGTCTGATCGACGAGGTGATCACGCCTCGGCGCGGTATCTCGGCCGAGCTGCTGGCGGCCGCTGACCGAGCCGCTGAGGAGGTGGCCGCCGGCGTGTGAGCCCAGGCCCCTCTGACCCGGGGCCCCTGAGCCCTGGCCCTTCTGAGCTCAGGCCCCTCTGAGCCCGACCGTCTGAGCCCGACCTTCTGAGCCCGACCTTCTGAGCACGGCCTTCTGAGCACGGCCTTCTGAGCCCGGCCTTCTGAGCCCGGCCTTTTGAGCCCGGGACCTCCGGCCCGCGTTGCCCCGGACCAAATCACAGGCGTAGAGTCAGGCGAGAGCAACCTGCTGGTCAGCGAAGTCCGGTGAGATGCCGGCGCTGTCTCGCAACTGTCGTCCCTTTCGCCGCACCCGGCCGAGAGGGCAAGCCAGGTCGCCTGGCCAGTGGGGAGCGACCAAGCACGTCGAGGCAACGAGCTTGTCGCAGGGTCCACCCTGTTCCGAGGCAAACCTCGACCAACGAAGGAGGGACTGAGCCCGTTCGCAGCTCCTCCTCGGTTACTGGAGGATTGCCATGCGAAAGTTCTGGGCCAGGGCTGCCTTCCTCGTTTTGGCCGGCGTTTCTGCGGCGTTACTGCTCCCGGCGGCTTCCGCCTTAGCGAACGCCGCCCCGCCAACGGCTGAGCTTCACTTGACGTCAGCTGCCTTCCCGGTCTCGGTGCAAAGCGGCGACGGCACCGTCCGGGTCACATCACGACCGGCGCGGATCCTGTGCCTTTCGGCCAGCGCCACTCAGATGCTGTACGCAATCGGCGGAGGAAGCCAGGTCGTCGGGGTCGACAAGTACTCGACCTATCCCGCCGGCGCGCCGCGCACGAAGTTCACCGGGTACGAATCGAGCGCAGAAGATTACCTCTACCTCCACCCCGACCTGGTCATTTTCGCGTTCCAGACCGGCACGCTCATCCAGCAACTGCAGGCTCTGCACATCCCGGTGCTCCTGTTGCCCCCCGCCACTTCCATTGCGAGTGTCGACAGCCAACTGGCAGAGCTCGGGGCCGCCACCGGTCAGGAGGCCGGCGCTCGTAACGTCCAGGCTTCCCTCCAGGCACACCTCTCTGCGGCCGTCCGCGGGGCGGGGGTCGCCGGCCGCGGCAAGACTTACTACATCGAGCTCGACCCGACCTTTTACACCGCCACTTCGGGGACGTTCATCGGGGCCGAGTTTTCTCTTTTCGGGATGCGGGACATCGCGAACGGCGCCGGCCACGGCTCCCTCTACCCGCAAATATCCGCGGAGTACATCCTGAAGGAAAACCCTGACTATGTCTTTCTGGCCGATACGGTTTGTTGCCAGCAAGACGCCAGCAAGTTCGCCCACCGCCCTGGCTTCAGCGTCCTCACCGCGGTGAAGCTCCATCATGTCATCGGGGTCAACGACTCCGTCACGGCCCAGTGGGGCCCCACACGATCGAAACGTTCGTAACCATCTTGGCCACGATCTTGCGCTCATGACCCTGGTCGCGGCTGAACCTCGACGAAAGGAACCCGGCCTTTTCGACATCGAAGAGGCACCCGGTCCCAACCTTTACCCGACTCAGCTGCGCCCCCTCCACGTCCTCCTCGGGATCGGCTTCCTGCTCGCCGCGGCCATAGCGAGCGTCCTCGTCGGCCCTGCTGACCTTGCCCCCGGCGCCGTCCTAGCTGAACTGGCCACCAAGATCCCCCTTGTCCACCTCCACGCCGGCCTTTCTCAAACGGGGGCCATTGTCGTTTGGCAGCTGCGTATGCCCCGCATGGTGCTCGGGGGCCTCGTCGGGGCGATGCTGGCGGTGGCCGGCGCTTCTTATCAGGGAGTTTTTTCGAACCCCCTGGCTGACCCCTACCTCCTCGGCATCGCCGCCGGGGCGGGCCTCGGCGCCACAGTCGTGATCGTCGAGGAGCCGCTGTTCGGCCAACTGCCTGCCGCGGCGTTGCCAGTGGCAGCATTTGCCGGCGGCGTAGTTGCCGTCGGCGCCACTTTTGCGCTGGGCCGGGCGCGAGCCGCCGGGCGCTCCGCGGCTTCGATGCTCCTGTCGGGCGTGGCAGTAGCCGCTTTTTTCACAGCCGTGCAGACGTTCCTTCTCCAGCAGAGCTCCCCCGGCGACCTCACGGTCGTCTACAGCTGGATCCTCGGGGGCCTGTCAACGGCCGGCTGGGGACAAGTCGTGATGGTCCTGCCCTACATTGGGGTCGCACTAGCCGTTCTGGTGGGCGCCCGCAGACTGCTGGACGTCCTTGCCGTCGGTGACGAAGAGGCGACCAGCCTTGGCGTGCGAGCCGAGCGCGTCCGCCTGGTCGTAATAGTGGCAGCCACCCTCGGCACGGCGGCCGCCGTCTCAGTAAGCGGCCTGATTGGCTTCGTCGGCATCATCGTGCCGCATACGATCCGCCTCCTGGCCGGCCCGAGCTACCGTCGCATCCTTCCGCTCTCGGTCCTCTTCGGCGCCGGGTTCTTGATCTTCGCCGACCTCATCGCCCGCACAATCATCTCCCCGGGAGAAGTCCCGCTCGGGGTCGTGACGGCGTTCCTCGGTGCCCCGTTCTTCCTGGTCGTGCTGCGCCAAGCGAGAAGGTTGAGCTGAAGTGCTCGACATCGAGAAGGCCTCGGTCGTCCTCGGGGGAGCGACCGTCCTCTCGAGCGTCTCAGCCCGGGTCGAACGCGGCGGTTGGCTTGGCGTTATCGGCCCTAATGGAGCCGGCAAGTCGACGCTCGTGCGCGCTGTGGCGGGGCTGGTGCCCTACGAGGGCTTGATCCGCAGTGGCGGGGCAGGAGTACGCCAGCGCGGACCGGCGGAGCAGCGGCGCGTGCCGTCGCCTACGTCCCCCAACGCCCGGTGCTACCGCGCGCTATGAACGTCACCGACTACGTGCTCCTCGGCCGGTCCGCACACCACTCCTACCTTGGCCCCGAGACGCCCCGGGACAGGCGGGTAGCGGCTGCGGTGCTGGAAAGGCTAGACCTCGGCTGCCTTCGCCAGGCGGCCGCTGGGCGAGCTGTCTGGGGGTGAGTCGCAGAGGGCGGTGCTGGCCCGCGCTTTCGTCCAGGAAGCCCCCGTGCTCGCCATGGACGAGCCGACGACATCGCTGGACCTTGGCCACAGCCAGCTCGTGCTCGAGCTCGCTGACGAGCTTCGACGCGAAAAAGGCCTGTGTGTGCTGTGCGCCATCCACGACCTCACCCTGGCCGCTCAATTCGCCGAACGCTTGCTCGTTCTGTCGCACGGTCGTGCGGTCGCATTGGGTGCGCCGGCTGAAGTGCTCACCGAGCCCAACGTCAGGCGTTTCTTCGGGGCCGAGGTCGAGGTGGTGGCCGGCCTCTCCGGCCTAACCGTGTCCCCTGTCCGTCGTCCGCGTGCTCTTGCCGCCTACAACGGCGCTACAGGATCGAGGTAAGCCCAATGTCAACCGAGCCCACTCCCCGCCCACCCACCGAGCCAGACCACCGAGCTCACTCCCCGCCCACCCACCGAGCTCACTCCCCAGCCACCCACCACTGCGCCGCCGCAGGCCACCCGGCGGGCACCATCACTGGTCCTCATCGCGACCGGTGACGGGAAAGGCAAGACGACTGCCGCCATGGGCACGGTGCTGCGCGCCCTGGGCCGAGGCTGGAAGGTGTGCGTCGTCCAGTTCCTCAAATCCGGCAAGTGGAAGTCCGGCGAGGCCCGGGCCTTGAGCGAGCTCGGCGCGGAGTGGCACACGATGGGCGACGGCTTTACCTGGGAGGTGGACGACCTTGGGCACTCCGCCGAGATGGCCCGCTCCGCATGGTCGGTCGCCAAGGAGGCCATCGCCTCGGGCCGCTACGAGCTTGTCGTCCTGGACGAGATCACGTACCCCGTGAATTGGGGCTGGGTGCCCGGCGAGGAAGTAACCACATGCATCGCCGAGCGGCCAAGCAAGGTCAACATCTTCGTGACCGGCCGGGATGCCCCCGCTCAGCTGGTCGACATCGCCGATACGGTCACCGACATGCGCAACGTGAAGCATGCTTACGAGGCCGGGATCCGGGAAGCCAAGGGGATCGACTTCTGATGCTGGCTCTCCTGCTCGGCGGGGCCAGGAGCGGGAAGTCTGCGTTGGCAATCCAACTGGCGTCGCGTGGTCCTGAGCCCGCTACGCTCATCGCCACGGGCGAGGCATTGGACGACGAAATGGCCGAGCGTATTGCACAGCACCGCGCCGAGCGACCCGCCTCGTGGCCGACGGTCGAGGAACCCGTCGGTGTCGAAAGAGCTTTGCGGGCCATCGACAGTGGCAAGACGATCGTCATAGATTGCCTCACTTTGTGGGTCGCGAACCTGCTCGGCGCCGGCCGTAGCGACGCCGACGTCTTGAAGAGCGCCAAGCAGGTAGCCCTCCTAGCCGCCGAACGGCCCGGAAGGACTATCGCCGTCTCAAACGAGGTCGGCTCCGGCATCGTCCCCGGAGATGCTCTCTCACGGCGCTACCGTGACCTGCTCGGGCACGTGAACGCCATCTTCTCCGACCATGCTGGTGAGGCGTTCCTGGTGGTCGCCGGCCGCGTCGTCCCGCTCCTACCGCTCGTACCGGAGGTGGCGGTCGCTCCCGTCGTGCCAACGGCTAGCGACGCCCCCGTCCTGTGAAAGCCGTGACTGAACTGCGAGCCGCGGTTTCGTTCCTGACCCCGCTCGGCAGGACGGGCGCCGAGCCTTCCGCCGCCACGATGACCTACTTCCCACTCGTAGGCGCCGCGCTCGGGGCACTCGTCGGGTTGACCTGGCGCCTGGCCAGCCGGTCTTTTTCGCCGGTGCTGTCGGCAGCGGTCGCAGCCGGCGCCGACTCGGCTTTGACGGGAGCGCTGCACCTGGACGGGCTGGCTGACACAGCCGACGGCCTCCTGGCTCACGTGCCGTCCCGGAGCCGTCTCGAGATCATGTCAGAACCGCAAATAGGGTCCTTCGCAGCCGTTGCGGTGAGCCTCGCCACGGCTACGCGGGTAGCAGCGCTTTCGTCACTCGAGCCCTCGCCGGCCCTGTTGAGCGCCATTTACTGCTCGTCCAGGTCCCTCATGGTTATCGCTAGCCGCTCGCTGCCCTACGCCCGCCAGGAAGGCACGGCCACGGCCTTTCTTTCCAACCGACAGCGTGACCAGGCATTTTTCGCCGCGGTCGCTGGGGCCGGCGGAGCCCTGGCCTTGGCTACCGCCGTGGCTGGTCGGCGGGGCGCAGCGGCCGTCGTTGCGGGCTGGGGAGCCGGCGCGTTGCTGCTAGAAAGTGCTCGCCGCCGTCTCGGGGGTTTTACAGGCGACGTCCTGGGCGCCGCCGGTGTGGTCTGCGAAACCTCAGGATTGCTGATCGCGGCCGGGGGGAACAATGGCTGAGCCACGGGGCCGTATTGATCGCCCACCCCAAAATGTCTGCTCCCGATGCTGGTCGCCGCCAAGCGCGCCCGGATGACCTGGGCACGCCCCGTCCCGATTGTCGGAGACCCATCCTCTGCCACCGAGAGAGCCACCGACCCGCGGGCGTGGAGCTTCGGGGAGGAAAAACGCCTGGCACTTTACGAGATCATCGGCGCGCGCCGCGACGTTAGACGTTTTCGCCCGGACGACCTCGAGCCCAGGCTCGTCGAGCGGGTACTTGCTGCCGCCCATTCCGGGCCGTCTGTCGGGCACTCGCAGCCGTGGCGGTTCCTCCTGGTCACCAGCGCCGAGACCCGCGAGCGCGCCCTCTGTCATCGCCGAACGAGAGCGGCAACGCCAGGCCGATCTACTTAACGAGGATGCTAAGCGGAGGATTCTCGACCTGCAGCTGGACGGGATCCGCGAGGCGCCCCTCGGGATCGTCGTCTGTTGCGACCGTCGAGCCGCGCCGTCGGGCGTGCTCGGCCGGGCGACCTTCACGGACACCGACATGTGGTCGTGCGCCTGTGCCATCGAGAACCTCTGGCTCGCCGCTCGCGCCGAGGGTCTCGGGCTGGGCTGGGTCACGCTTTTCCCGCCAGAAGAACTGGCCGCACTGGTGGGCCTTCCGCCCGGCGTCGAGACGCTCGGCTGGCTCTGTCTGGGGTGGCCGGACGAGCGCCCGCCTGGGCCCGGCCTCGAGCGAGCGGGCTGGTCGCGGCGGGCCCCGCTCGGCTCGGTGGTAGTCCACGAGCGCTGGGACGGGGTTGGCCCGCCGGCCCCAGTTTCGCACCTGAGGGCTCCCGGCCAGCGCGCTGTCGTCGCGGCTCACGACCAGGCCGACCGGTTGCTCACGTCGCCAGGGTCGCTCGGCGTACTCGACCGGGCGTTGGAACGCCTGGTTGCTCTCGGGATCGGCTCTGTCGAAAACGGCAGCCTTGTCCTGGTAGCCGCCGATCACCCGGTGACCCGGCATGGGGTGTCGACCTATAAGTCCACGGTCACGCGAGAGGTGCTGGAAGCGACCGTGGCCGGCGAGTCTCTCGGGGCCGCGGCCGCCCGAGCAGCGGGGCTCCGGGTGATCGCGGTCGACGCTGGCGTCGACGGTGACCCCGTGGTGGGGGCCTTAAACGTCCGCCCGCTGGGCCAGCGGGGAGACACCCTCGAAGAGGACGCTTTGACGGAGAGCGACGCGGAACGCCTGGTCCAACTCGGGAGCGAGCTGGGGATGACGACCAGGGCGACGGTTGTTGCGCTGGGCGAGGTCGGCGTCGGCAATACGACCCTGGCCGCCGCGCTCAGCGCCGTGCTTCTGGGGGTCGACCCCGACCAGACTGTCGGGCTCGGCGCGGGAGGTGACACTGCCACCCTCGACCGGAAACGCAGCGCGGTCGGTACCGCTGTCGCCCGGGCCCGGGGCCGCGTAGGGGCACGAGCCGGTCCCATCGCCGTCCTCAGTGCTGTCGGCGGGCCCGAGTTCGCGGTCCTGGCCGGCTTCGTCCTGGGTGTCGCGGAGGCCGGCGGGGCCGTCGTCCTCGACGGGCTGGCCACATCGATTGCCGCGCTCTGCGCGGTCCGGCTCCAACCAGGCGCCGCCGCGCACCTCGTCGCCGGCCAGCGGAGCCGGGAGATAGCGCACGGGCGAGTCCTGGAGGAGCTGGGGCTCGAACCGCTCCTGGACCTCAGGATGAGAGCGGGTGAGGGAGTCGGGGCTGTTCTTTCTACGCAACTTTTGGCCACCGCGCTAGAGATGAGGGCACTCGCCGGCAGGGTGGGCTCCTAAACGTTGGGGCCGCGCGCGTGCCTTCAGCCGGGACGACGTAGGGTGGTGGTGGCGCCGAATATTGGCCGGCGGCGAGGCCGGAATTCACCCGGCCGCTAAGAACGATTTGAAAAAGTCAGTGGTAGCGCTCGGGAACCGCGTCTCGAAGTCGAGGATCGCTGCGTAAGTCGGCGTCAGCGCTATCCGAGCGAATATCGCCCCGTTCGCCTTCAGGTGCGAGGTCCAGGCGTTAGCGAAGTCCGGGCCCGCGTACCGCTGAGCAGCACTCACATACTCAGGGACGACATCGTCAGAGCGCGCAACCTTTACCTTTCCGCGTAGGAGCAAGACGTGGCAAGGCCAAGTTTTGATATCGATCGTCACAGCTACATCGGGCCGGGACTCGAGGGCCTTCACCTTCGGGGCGTTCACCGGGGACGCCATGACCAGCTCTGACCCCGTCCATTGGAACCAGATAGGCACAACACGCGGCGTGCCGTCCTTCCACGTATAGGCCAGCCTGGCGGGTTCGGTAGAGGCCAGCAGCTCCTGGGCCACCTTGTCCTTGAGTACCTCTTGTACGTTCATTTGTTGGTCAACTCCTGCTTTCGGCGCTAAGCGGTTCATGGGAGTTGTGCGAACGCTAACACCGGCCGGCCTTCGGGTACTTCAGCTCCCCGGGGTGACAACTCCCCTGGTGACCGCCGACCGATGAGTTCGCG
This sequence comes from uncultured Acidimicrobiaceae bacterium, assembly GCA_963823855.1. Lineage (GTDB taxonomy): Bacteria > Actinomycetota > Acidimicrobiia > Acidimicrobiales > Palsa-688 > Fen-671. The sequence continues at coordinate 410,104 of CAWGNA010000018.1, read as the reverse complement.
GCCTCGACGCCGTCGTCACCTATATGGCGTCACCTATATATGGCCACGATCCTGTTAGGTGCGGCACGAGTAGCATGCGGGACTATGGCAGTCAGCCACGACCTCCTCGCTGCGGACGACCTGGAGGCATTCCGGCGAGAGTTGACCGCGTACTGCTACCGCATGCTCGGGTCCGGGTTCGACGCCGAAGACGCGGTCCAGGAGACCATGGTGCGAGCGTGGCGGGCCAGCGACAGCTTCGAGGGGCGCTCCAGCACCCGCTCGTGGCTCTATCGGATCGCCACCAACGTGTGCCTCGACATGCTCAGGTCTCGGCAGCGCCGGGCCAGCCCCATGGAGCTCGGGCCCTCACGTCCCCCCGTCGAGTCCTCGCTCGCCGCCAGGTTGCCCGAAGGCTCCTGGGTCTCCCCCATCGCTGACGAACGCGTGATACCGCTCGAGGCGGACCCCGCCGAGGTCGCTTCCGCCCGTGAAAGCATCCGCCTGGCGTTCGTAGCCGCCTTACAGCACCTGCCGGCCCGCCAGCGAGCCGTCCTGGTCCTGTGCGAAGTCCTTCGCTGGCAGGCTACGGAGGCGGCCGAGTTGCTCGGTACGAGCGTGCCGGCGGTGAACAGCGCGCTGCAGCGCGCCCGGGCCACCCTGGCATCGCTCGACACAGGCCCACACCAGGCGCCTATGGACGACGGCCAGCGCGAATTGTTGGCCCGGTATGTCGATGCTTTCGAGCGCTATGACATAGACAGCCTGGTCAACCTGCTCCACGACGACGCGGTCCAGTCGATGCCACCCTACGCAATGTGGCTCAACGGGGCTCCCGACATCGGACGGTTCATGTTGGGCCCTGGTATCGGTTGCCGGGGTTCGCGGCTGATCGCTGTTCAATCGAACGGCGCCCCGGCGTTTGGGCACTACAAGCTCGACCCCCAGGGAGGGCTCATGCCGTGGGCTATCCAGGTCATCGAGATTCTCAGGGGACCGCGTCTCCGGGATCCACTCGTTCCTCGAGGCCGACCGGCTCTTCCCCGCTTTCGGCCTGCCATCCCACCTGTCGTCCTAAACCGGTCAGATCGAGCAGCTCATCCAGCTGGGCAGCGACTTCCTCCAGGTACATGTGGCCGCCAGCGCGACGGCAGACGAGCTGTAGCTGCGCCAGCTTTCCCACTACCGCCAGATCGGGGGGGCTGTCGCCGACAAGCCACATGACATCGCAGGCGCCGTCGGCTCTCACGATAACTACGCGCGCCAAGCGGACTGCGGCGGTCACATCCAGTTTGACGTACGCGACAGGCCCAACTCACCGGCGACGGCCGATGTCGTAGCGTTTTGGTCGATGCCGTGCCGGCGGCCCTGTGGGTTGCGGGCGTGTGGTTACGGGGGGCTCGTCGTCTCCCCCAGCCGTCGGAGCAGGAACCTGCGCTCTGCATCGGTCCCGGCCAGGTCGATCGCCTGGCGATAACTGGCGGCGGCTTCCTCGTTGCGTCCCATCCGGCGCAGGAGGTCGGCTCGCGTCGCGGGCAACAGGTGGTAGGCGTCGAGCTGGCCCGAGCGTTCGAGCTCGTTCAGGAGCGCCAGGCCCAGCGCGGGACCATCTGCCATGGCTACAGCCACGGCGCGGTTCAGCTTCACTACGGCTGAGGGCAGGAAGTGTTCCAGCTGGCCGTATAGCCGGGCGACCTGGGCCCAGTCCGTGGCCGCGGCGTCGGCGGCAGTCACGTGACAGGCAACGATGGCCGCCTGCACCTGGTAGGCGCCGACGCGCCCAAAGCCCACAGCTTTGGCGAGGAAACGGAGACCTTCTTCGATCTCGGCCCGTTCCCACACAGTCCGGTCCTGTTCTTCGAGGGTCACTATGTCGCCGGAGCCGTCGATGCGGGCCGCACGTCGGGCATCGTGCAAGAGCATCAGAGAGAGGAGGCCGAGAGTTTCCGGTTCCGCTGGCATCAGGAACACCAGCGTCCTGGCCAGCCGGATCGCTTCGTCGCAAAGCAGTGACCGGACGTGGTCGGCCCCGGAGGTAGCGGCATAGCCCTCGTTGAACAACAGGTAAAGGACGCCGTGGACGCCAACTGTCCTTTCGGGCAGGAGCGACGCCGGGGGGACGCGATAGGGGATGCCAGCGTCCCGGATCTTGTGCTTGGCCCGGACCAGGCGTTTGGCCATCGTTTCCTCGCTGACGACGAACGCCCGAGCGATCTCAGCGGTCGTCAGGCCAGCCAGCGTCCGCAACGTCAGACCGACCCGGGCATCCAGAGAAAGGGCGGGGTGGCAACACGTGAAGATCAGCCGCAAGCGGTCGTCCGCGATCCCGCTCTCGTCGTCGGTCTGCCCTTCTCCAGAGCCCGTGGAGCCGCCCAGGTCGCCCGTTCCGGGATGGGAGGCGGCCAACCGAGCCACCTCCTGCAGCTTGCGGGTGCCCACGGCCGACCTGCGCAGCCTGTCGAAGGCTCGGTTGCGTGCGGTCGTGGTGAGCCAGGCGCCCGGGTTACGGGGGACACCATCATGGGGCCAACGCTGGAGTGCTACGGCGAAAGCCTCCTGCGCACACTCCTCAGCCAGGTCCCAGTCCCCCGTCACTCGGATCAGCGTGGCGACAACCCGGCCCCACTGCTCCCTGAACGCAGCGGCTACAGCGTCTTCAGCTGCAGTCACTGTTACTCAGGATTTGGCGCTCCAGGATTTGGTCATATCCGCCAATCCCCAGCACGGGCCGGTCCTTTTCACTCGTGCGTCATGAGCTCGTGGTCAACGTGGCTGGCAGGTTCGAACTGGAACGTCGAGTGCTCGACGTCGAAATGGGCGGCAAGGCACTGCTGAAGTCGGTCCAGGACTACCGAGACCGATCCGTTGTGCAAGCAGTTGTCCGTCACGACCACATGCGCGGTCAGCGCCGGTAGATCCGACGTAAGCGTCCAGGCGTGCAGGTCGTGAACGGCCACCACCTCGGGCAGCTCGAGCACGTGCTGGCGCACCTCGTCCAGGTTGACCCTTTCGGGAGTGCCCTCTAGGAGGATAAGCCCAGATGCCTTTAGCAGACCCCAAGCGGCTCGCAACACCAGCACCACCACTACCAGGGAAGCGATCGGGTCTGCCCTGTCCCAGCCCGTGGCGAGTATCACGACGGCCGCGACAGCAGTGGCGCCGATGCCGTACAGGTCGGTCAGGATGTGCTGGAAAGCCCCCCGCACGTTCAATGAGCGCTGGTTGCCCCGGGCCAGCAGTGACGTGGCCACCAGGTTCACAGCCACTCCGACGCAGGCCACCACCAACACCGGGACGCCCCGGACGTGCTCTGGGTGGACGAGCCGCTGGACCGCCTCGACGAGGAGGACTACCCCCACGACGAGCAATGTGACCCCGTTGGCCGCCGCCGACAATATCTCTGCCCGCTTGAGCCCGTACGACCAAGTGGGCGTCGAGGGTCGGCGAGCGAGGTTCATCGCCCAGATCGCACCGGCCAGTGCGCCCACATCGGTGAGCATGTGACCGGCGTCAGAAATCAGGGCCAGCGATCGCGCCAGTACTCCGACTGCCGCCTCGACAGCCATATAGGCGATGATCAGGCAGAGCGCAATTGAAAGGTAGCGGCGGTCGGCCTCGGCAGAAATACCATGGCTGTGGCTGTTGTGAGCGTGAGCGCGGTCGTCGTGGCGCTCGCGGGCAAATGGGGCCTGGGCGTCTTTCTGCCGCCGTTAACCCGCGTTGCCATATGACCAGCATACGAACGCCACATGAGACTGGGTGGGCTCAACCACACCTTCCACGCATACGCGACGGGCCGGCCTGGCTCGGACAAATACGGCGCCTCCAGGGGCGTACTCCAACGTCGGCGTCATCCAGCCTCACCGGCCCGAACCGGGCCACGCCCAAGATCGCAGGCCAATCCTTAATCGCGCGATCCTGTGGCGATGGCCGTTACCCGACGTGTGCTGATCAAAGCGACGGGTACTCGGGCACGACACCAGGGCCCAAGGTCCCCCCGACGCCGTCCCAACCGGTAGCCGTCCAGTGCTGCTGCAGGCGTCCGGGCTGGCCTTGCTGGCCTCGCTATCCCCCACAGCGTTGCTGATCGCCGCCGTCTACCTCGGCTCCGCCCGTCCCAGGACAACGGCGGCGTTCTACCTCACCGGCGCTTTGACGATGAGCGTTGTGATGGGAGTGGTCCTGCTCGTCTTGCTCCGCAGCGCCGATTTGAGCCGTGCGGGTGAACGCGGGCCTCGCTACGATGTCAGGCTCGGCCTCGGGATCCTGCTCCTGGTGGCCGGGGCTGTGATCTCGAGGCTCAAATCGCTGGCGCACAACCCGTCCGAAGAGCAGCACGGGATCGTATACCGAATGGCCGCCCGGCCAGCGCCAAGGAGCGCATTCCTGGTAGGGATCCTCGTTTTCGCCCCGGGAGCATGTTTTCTCGCAGCAGTGCAGGTAATTGCCACGGCACAATCCAGTCTCGAACTCACTTTGCTGGCCGTAGTGCTGGTCGTTGTCATCAACGTGATGCTGGTGTGGGTGCCTCTTTTGCTCTACCTGGTATTCCCGGAAAAGACCACACGCTATTTGGCGAGGTTCAACGCCTGGCTGCGCGCGCATGGGAGGACAATACTCATCCTCGTACTGGTCGCGGTGGGAGCGATAATGGTGGCTGACGGGATTTATGGTCTCGCTACATAATGCTCTGAGCACTGCCCTCTAGATGGGTTGCCCTGTGGGTGGACTGTGCTGTTAGTGCGGGCCACAAGTCCTCGCTGCTGTGCCCGGCATTGATGCCCGGGCTCATGCCCCGGAGCTCGCAACCTAGGCGCTGGAGCTCGAAGTCTGTTCCCCGGAGCTCGAAGTCTATGCTGCGGAGCTCGAAGGCATGAGGCCGAAGGCGGCCTGGACGTCAGCGAGCGCTGTCGCAGTCACGCTGTTGGCAAGCGCCTTGCCCGGGTTTGCCAGCTGCAGCACGACGACGACGACCTGTCCATCGGCTCGTCGGGCCAGATACGCGAGGGTAAGCACTCCTTGTTCGGACCCGCCTTTGAACCACACGAGTGGCCATTTGGACGGCGCCAGCGCGATGCCACCGTTATTGTACGACAGCGCGGTGGAAACCGGCGCAGAAGACGCTGAGGTCGCATAACTATACAATTGTGAGTACACGTCGCAAATGTCCGTTGGAGATCCGAACCACTCAATCGACGAAATGGCGCGCGGCGTGCCGGTGCTGGCCGCATTGATGTCGACATCCGAGAGTGGGACCTGGTCGACAATATTGTCGAGGTAGGCAGTGCGAGCCGCCACCGGCAGGGCGAGGTAGGCGTTCGCGTAATGGGGATAATCAGCGTACTTGAGCACGAACAACTCCCTGGTGCGCAAGAACGGTAGGTCCAGGCTGGCATCCGCTGATGTGGTTGCCACTTGGTCCTCGAGCGATGAGCGACCGACCAGCGCGCTCAACTGGTCCGCGGCGGTGTTGTCGCTGCTGGAGATCATGAGTTGCGCTAGCTGGCTGACGGTGAACCGGGTGCCTGCCGGCTCGATTTGCTCGACGCCGCTCGGCAGGCTCCGCAGGCTGGATGTGAGGGCCACTTCCTGGTCCCAGGAGAGCCGTCCCGACTTGACCTCGTTCGCCAATGTCGCCAGGACGTACAGCTTGAACATCGAGCCAAGCGGGCGGGCTGTAGCCGGAGCTATCGAATTGACCACGTTACAGGCGGCAAAAGAGCTCTGGGCGCCGGGCGGTGCGGTGGTTGTCGTGGTTGTCGTGGTTGTCGTGGTGGGCGTGGTTGTCGTGGCAGTCGTCGTCGGCGTAACGCTTTGCGAGGTCGCGCTGGCGGCTGTTCCGGACGGCACCGGCGTGGACGGAACCGTCGTGGTCGCAGTACTCGTAAGGGTAGGTAAGGTCAGGGTGGCGGCCTCGAAGCTAACCTCGGGAGCGAGCGAGCGCACCTGAGCGTCCAGGGCCGCCCACGACCGGGGGCCAGGCGGCGAACTGGGGGGCGGCGACACCTGGAGCCCCTCGATCAGCCCGTGAGCGTCGACGCTCATGACCAGGCCGAGCCGGGCTGGGCCGGTGGCCACCTCGGCCTCGAGCACGCCTGTCGTAGAGCCGCCACTGAGCGAAACGATGCGCAAGGGCGGTACCAGGTGGAGAGACTCGAGGTCCTTGTTGAACATCGCCGGCGGCACGAGGCTCAAGAACCGAGGGTCGAAATGGGCCTTGAGCTCACCCGTCGGGACCGGGGGCTTCGTGACGATACCGAGAAGCCAGCGCATTTGGCGCCCGACGGGGTAATTAGGGACAGCCCAGGACAGCGAGAGGTTGGCTGGGCTCTGAGGCAGGGTGAGGGGCGAAGTCGCCGTAGGGATGGCCGCACCGGCGCTGGCTTGGTCAAGCGGTGTCAACACCGCACCGAAGGCAGCGACGGCCACCGCTGTCGCCAGGGCCAGGCGCCTCATGGCTCCCAATCGGTTCGCCCGAAGGCAACCACCGTAAAAGTGCCCGGTTAGTTTCATGACAACCCCCTCCAAACGTTATGTCTTGCGGATTTTCTAGATCTTTCCATGCGCTTTGGCGCCCGCCGCAATCCTACGCGGGTGATCCGCCCGAGCCTTGTCTGGCGTATTTGGTGTCACCGCGGCCGGTTGGCCCTCAGGTCGGCCGGCGGGCCAGCTCTCTCAGGCAAAACGCCGGCCTCCACAACCCAGGATGCTCACAGGTTGAGCCAGAGGCAACCCGGGGTACCTGAAGCGTGCTTCTTGGTCACAGGCTCTCTCGGGTCAAGGGCGAATTAGTGGTCGCGAGGTGGGCGGCCCAACTTTTGGCCGCCGTACTCCGGTTAGCGGCGCGGAGCTGAGACCGTAGAAGCGAGCCAGCCAGGGCCAAGACCCGAGATGCGCAGCCGTGCACCAGGTGGGCGGGTTCTCTGAGAGCCGACCGATGCCCGGGAGGGGCCGTCTTGGCCAGCTGGCGCCGGCGCCCTTCGCTCAAGAGCTCCTGGCTGCGCGTGGCGGTCAGGTTGGAAATGCCGTACGGGTGGCTGTTCATCGTTCCTCCTCGATGTGTTGGTCTTGCTCTAGGTGGGGCAAACTGACCACTGAGCCCCATCGGTGGGAACTGCGTACGAGGTAACAGAGACCTGTACCCGCCCCTACGGACGCGTTCTCGGCCTGTGGCGACAAATGTCACTGCGGAGAGGCAGGGCCCTGGGGTCACGCACTGGGCCGGGCCTGGGGTCACGCACTGGGCCGGGCCTGGGTCACACACTGGGCCGGGCCTGGGGTCACACACTGGGCGGGGGCCTATTCTCGGATGCACTCGACCCATTCCGTTGCGTTTTTGCTCACAAACGACCGCATTTTCGCGACGAACTACAAGTTCTGCACCCAGGACGGTACCCAAGGGTCATTTTGTCGACCTGCGGCAGTGCCTGGGGTGCGCCCTCAGTAATCGCCGCAGCGCTCGAGCTGTCCGGCTATCGGATAGTGCCTCTAGCGGACGGTACAGGGGGGCACTGGACGAGCGAGCCTGTCTGGGGCTTGGCGCCGGCCTAACCTCGAAGGCGTGCCTCCCGTACCTGGCACCCGCCACCTCTTGCGAGCAAAGGACCTGGCCGACTCCCGGTACTTCGAGGCCCTCTCGGTTGCCGACATGGCGCGCTCGGCCGGGCTGTCAAAGGCTCATTTCAGCCGGGAGTTCAGCAAGACGTTCGGGGAGCCACCTCATCAATACTTGCTGACCCGTCGGCTCGAACGTGCCGCCGCGCTCCTGCGTACCACCGACTGGCCCGTCGCCAGGATTTGTTTCGCCGTGGGCCTGGAGAGTGTTGGGTCGTTCACGACCAGCTTCAGGCGGTTGTTCGGCCAGTCGCCTACCGCCTACCGGGCCGGCTGGCCCCCAGCCGCCCGGCTGGTACGGATCCCGCTCTGCGTGGCCAAGGCTTACGCTCGGCCGCAGAACCGCACGTTCCGAGAAGACGACCCCGGTGCCGCTCCTCAGGCTTCGTCGCAACGTACATCCCCAGAGGAGGCCCCAGGCTGATCAAGATCGCGAACTCACAGTTCTGAGTGGCTTTGACGTTTGGGCCGTGCTCGTCTAGGCAACACAGGCTAGCGACGGGAGGCCCACATGCTGCCCCGAACGATCAGCTCCAAAACTTGAGGAACGTCGAAGTCGATGGCCTCGTGGCCCAGGGCTGAATAAAAGACCCTCCCATTACCGTACGTCCGCTTCCAGGCAACGGGCATAACACAGCCCTTCGTCCAGGGAGCATCATCCGTACCCTCAAATGTGGTAGTCGCGAGGACCGCGTTCGAGGGGTCGACGTGCATGTAGTACTGCTCCGAGTGGATCCAAAAATCTTCCAAACCTGTGATTACTGGGTCCGGTCCGTTATCTCTGATGAAATTGACCTGGTAGTCGAGCTTTCCCCCAGGGTGAGCCACCCATTGACCACCAGTCATGAACTGGTATTCGGGAACATTGCGGAAACTGTCGCACAAACCGCCATGCCAGCCGATCAAACCGGCACCAGATGAAACTGCTCCTAGTAGGTGTTGTTTTTGCTCGACCGTAATCTCTCCCATGGTCCAGCATTGAACTATAAGGTCAACGTCGCCCATTAGCGCCGTGTCGCTGTAGCACTCGAGAGAGCCAGAGACCTCGATCCTGAAACCCTTCTCCTGGAGCGACGGGATCACCCGGTCTGTCGTTTGGACAGGCTCGTGCCCATCCCATCCGCCTCGGACGACGAGCGCGATTGGTCCGTCAATAGTCACTGTGCCTCCCAGGAGTTTGATCTGTGACCGTCAAGCTCAGAGCTATCTTAGTGTTCGGCCGTGTCAACGACAGCGGCGGCTACTCTCATGGCCGTACCCCATGACCTCACGGGCGGCCGTTTCCGCGTTGTCAATCGCAGGCTTTGTTTGCGGGTACTCGTCGAACAGCTGACGACCACTGATGCTCTTGACAAGTGGCCGAAGGCCAGCCATGGCGTAAGCTGGGGCGGTGAACCCAGGCGGCCCGGGAGGCGCATCTTCGCAGGCCGGCGGGACGGTCCGGGGGGCCAGCGCCGCGGCCGGAGCCACCGTCGTCTGGGGCCTCTCCGGAGTGTTCGTAGTTCTCGTTTCACAACCGGCCCTGGTAGCCGCCCTCGAGAGACTGTGGATCGGCGTGCCCCTGGTCGCTATATTGCTGCTTGCGAGCGGCCGGCGTCTTTACTGGCCCGTACTCTGGCGCTGCCTTCCTGGTGGGCTACTGCTTTGCGGCGACATTGCCTTGTTTTTTAGCGCGGTCAAGCTCACGAGCATTGCCGATGCGACGATGATCGGTGCCTTGCAACCCGTTTTGGTCCTGTTCATTGCCAAACCATTGTTCAATGAACGCGTCAGCCCAGTTGATATGGCGTGGACGGCTCTGGTCGTAGTTGGTCTGGCTGCTGTCGTGCTGGGGCAAGGCCAAGCCATTGCCCACGACCAGGTAATTGGTGACTTGCTTGCAGCCGGTGCGCTTTGTTGCTGGACCTCGTACTGGTTGTTGTCCAAGCGTGCGCGCAGTGTGCCTGTTACGAATTCTTCCGGGGGGTCACCTGCTGCTGTAGTCGCAGTCGGCAGCATCGAGTACACCGCAGGGGTAATGCTGGTAGCGGCCGTGGCCATGGTACCCGTAACTCTGCTTTCCAGGGAGCACTTGACAATTGGCACCGCGCGGGATTGGTTATGGCTCAGCTTGCTCGCATTGCTGCCAGGGATTGCCCACCTCCTTTCCAATTGGGCACATCGGTTCCTAGACATATCGGTGTCAACGGTGATCGTGTCGGTCAACCCGGTGATAGCAGCAGGTGCCGCGGCAGCGGTGCTGCACCAGTCGCTCGATCGCTGGCAAGCAGCGGGGGGCCTGATTGCGCTTGTCGGTGTCGTCATGGTGGCGCGAAGAGCAGCGAGGCTCGAGCCGGACAGGGCGGAGATATCAACATGAAGGCGCGTGGCTCATAGTTCAGCCATACGGCTGGGCAAGACAATGGCACTCGCGGAAACGATCCGGGCCCGGATGGTGATTGGCGGGAAGTGCTAAAGCGACGGCAACAGAGGTTGTTGCACTGCTGTTGGGCGCGATGCGGCATCCTGGGGTCGACGGCGCAGGTCGCGTCCTACAGCTGCCTGAACTGGCTGGTCGGTTTCGCAAGGAGGCCGGGCAATGAAAAAAGAGGTCGTAACGGACATCGCTGCCGCCAACCGGTCGCGGTTGCGCTTAGGGCCACGGACGATCCGGGCCCGCCTCGCCTTTTTCTATTTCGGTGCTGTAACTCTTTCAGGGGCTCTGCTGCTGGCGGCAACAGTGGGCTACTGGCAAGGTGCGACGGGTGCCCAGAGCTCGGCAGTCCCAGCCAACGGGCCGAACGACCCGCTAGCGGGACCGGGTTTTGTCGGCGGCTCACAAATCGACCAGCACAGCTCCGACTCGCACCAGCTGCTCGTTGCCGCGGGCGTGGCCCTCGGGCTCATGGTGGCCTTGTCAATCGTGTTCGGATGGGTGGCGGCGGGCCGGGTACTCAGGCCGCTGCGGACCATCACCGGTGCAACAAAGCGCATTTCCGCCACCAACCTTCACGAGCGCCTCAACCTGGTCGGCCCAGATGACGAGCTGAAAGAGCTCGGTGACACCTTTGACGAACTGCTGGAACGTCTAGACAGGTCGTTCCAGCTGGAACGCCAGTTCGTCGCAAACGCCTCACACGAGCTGCGGACCCCACTGGCCACCATGCGGGCTTCGCTCGAGGTGGCAATGGCCAAACCCGGCCCGCCAGCACCGCAGATGGGCACGCTCGCAGGGCGATTAGGACGGGAGCTCGACCAAATCGACCGGCTGCTCGAAAGCTTCCTGACGCTGGCGCAAGCGCAGCGGGGCGAGGTTGTGGATGAGACTCTAGTCGCGCTCGACAGCGCTGCCTCCTCGGCCATCGAACGACGTTCGGCCGCCATCGCGCTATTGCGGCTGCGCGTTGAGCAGGACTGTTGCCCCTACGCCTGGGCGTTGGGGAGCCAGACGTTGTTGGGTCGGCTGGTCGACAACCTGGTCGACAACGCGGTGACGCACAATGAACCAGGCGGCTGGGTACGTGTCCGCACCGCTGTCGATGGAGAAGTCAGCCGCCTTGTTGTCGAAAACGGCGGAGCGTTCCTCGACCAAGAGGGGGTCGAGGCCCTGGCCAGGCCGTTCCAGCGCCTGGGAGCCCAAAGGACGGGATCAGACAAAGGGATGGGCCTCGGGCTGTCAATCGTCAAGTCCATCGCAGAGGCACACCGCGGGAGGCTCGAGCTCCATACCCGGGATGGTGGCGGCTTGTACGCAGCCGTCGAGTTGCCGCGGGCGGAACGGCGCCCCGTAGGAGCAACTGCATGAGGGTCTTGGTCGTTGAGGACGCCCGAAGGCTCGCAGACGTCGTGGCAGAGGGCCTGCGCGACCAAGGAATGGCTGTAGACGTCGCCTACGACGGCCTAGACGCGGCTGCCAAGCTAGACATCAACCCCTACGACGTCGTCGTGCTCGACCGCGACCTCCCGGGGTTACACGGTGATGCCCTGTGCCGGGTCATCACTGAGGGCGATAAGGCCGTCATGGTCCTTATGCTCACGGCATCGGGGACACCTGGCGACCGCGTCAGCGGTCTGAGCCTGGGAGCTGACGACTACCTGACCAAGCCGTTCCACTTCCCTGAGCTGGTCCTCCGAGTTCGCTCCCTGGCCCGCCGCCAGCCAGCAGCCCGGGCGCGGGTCTTCCGCGCCGGCGGCGTGGAGCTTGACTCGTTGCGCCACACCGCGACCAGAGATGGCCGGCCACTTGACCTCTCGGCGAGGGAGTTCGGGGTCTTGGAGGCGCTCATGCGCGCTCACCCTGGCGTCCTGAGCGCGGAAGACCTATTGGAGCAGGTCTGGGACGAGAACGCCGACCCTTTCACAAAGACTGTCTCTGTCACGATCAGCAGGCTCCGCCGCAAGCTCGGCGACCCGCCGGTTATCGGGACCATCCCGAACGTCGGCTACGAGATAAGGAGTTAGCCGACCCGTCCACCGTTGCCCGGGCGACGGACCGCGCCTGGATGCCAATCCATGCCTGAATGCCAATCCATGCCTGAATGCCAGCCCATGCCTGGATGCCAGTCCGTTCGCCGACGCGCAGCGCTTCGTCCGCCCGCTCGGGCACGGGGCGTTGTGAACGGGCCCGTGCGTTCCAGCCGGGGGGGCCAAGACGGGCGCCATGAGCTAGAGCCGCGGTGCAGGCCGCACGCCCCGCCTTGGGTGGTGCGAGCTCGCGAAAGCGGACGGGCCCTCATGAGGCCAGCGTGCGGTGGACCACGACCGCGTTGGGGAAGTTTTGGGGAAACGGCTCCTTCAACATGACCATCACAGCAACAAGCACAGACCCAACCGAAGGAGCCGACATGAACACGAAGAAACTCGCCGCCAAAGTTGCCAGCACCGCGATCGTCGTACTTATCCCAATCGCAACGTTGAGCGCAAGTGCCTCAGCGTCACAAAAGCACCCAGCGCAAGCTGACGCCGGGACCAGTATCGGTTTGAACCGAAGCGCCCCTAACGCATGGGCATCTCGTCTCAGTGGCCTGCCGTCGGGCGACGCCGCTCTCTTCGATGGCCTCCCTCTGTACGGCGGCTCAGGCTTCTACAACGTCCCTGCTGCTCCAGCCGCGCTGAAGCAAATGGCCCCTAACGCATGGGCATCTCGTCTCAGTGGCCTGCCGTCCGGCGGCGCCGCTCTCTACTCGTAAGGCGGGCGTGACGGGAGGCATAAGGCGCCCTCACGCTCCGAGTGCCGATGCTGCCACACGGTCGCTCTACAGGGCCCAGTCAATGGCGCGATCGGCGCTGAAAGAACTGGGGCCTCGAGGCGCTGGTCTGCTTTGTGCCGACCCGGCCAAATCTGGGCTGACCCGGGCCGTGGTTGCGGCGGGAAGAGCCTGGGACGATGGAGACCGGAAGCTCGCCGAGGCGAAGCTGGCCCACGCCGTCGAGCTGGCCGACCGGCTTCGGTACTTTTGAGCCCTCACCCGCGGTCCGGAGTAGCGGCCGTCGCTAACCGAAATTGCCAATATCAAAAAGGCTCCGAATATCAGTTTTCGCGCCCGCTGCGTGCCCGTAGCACTGGGCACGAGGGTGCCTCACAGTTACCAGCGGCCACCGTCCCGAAGCGAAGTCTGGCCCTCTCGCTGGCCTTTTTCCTCTCCGGTGCCGGTCGACACTCTCGCCCCGAAATGGCTCCGATGACCCTCGAATAGTAGAAATCGCCGGTTCAAATCCGAGTACTGTCCGGCAATGACAGGCAGTGGTCAGCGGCCGGGGGGCTCGCCCTTCAGCCGTTTGCTCGTCGCTGGGGTCGTGTCACCCCTGGGCGACGCGATGGCAACCCTGGCGCTGATCCTGTACGTGCAGCAGACGGCCAACACAGGTACAGCGGTCGGCCTGCTCCTGTTGTCGGGCAGCGCTGGACCGCTGCTTGCGCCGGTGATGGGAGTGGTAGCTGATCGGGTGGACCGCCGTGTCGTGCTTGTGACTTGTGCCGCGGGCCAGGCCGTGGTCGTGGGGCTCATGGCGGGTCTGTTACCGTCCTGGCAGGTCCTGCTGGCGTTTGTCTTCGCTGGCAGCCTGCTCGCCACAGCCCAGCAACCGGCCTTCCAGGCCGTTCTTCCTTCTCTCGTCGAGGACCAGGGCCTTCCTCGAGCGAACGCCCTGTTGGCCGGTGGTCGCGAGTTCGGATCGGTCTTGGGCCCACCACTCGCCGGTTTGCTCTACCCGCTGATCCACACGCGTGGAGTGCTCGTGATCGACGCCGGTAGCTTCGTTGCCAGTGTTTGGCTGTTCGCTCACCTGCCAAAGCTGCCGCGAGAGCCTGGGCGCGCCGCGACCGGCCGGGGGCTGAAGGGCGTGCGTGACGACGTCGTTGACGGCCTTCGCTACGTGTTCGGGCACACCGTGATTCGCGCTCTGACGATCGGTTTCTGGCTCATTGTGTTCTGTACTGGGGCCGATGACCTCGTGCTTCCGTTCCTCGGCAGGGACACCCTTCACACGGGCGCGTTCGGGATCGGGCTCCTGCTCGCCGGAGCCTCCATCGGCCTGGTCGCGACGCTGTCCGTCCTAGCTGCCACGTCGCGAGCGCACCGCGGCCCCGTGAGGAGCAAGGGCTCCGAACGTGGCCGGCTCATTGGACAGACGGCCAGAATTCGCGCCGTCCTGGTCGGGTTCGGGCTGGCCGCCGTCGGCAACCTCTTGACCGCTTTTGCGCCCATCGTTAGTGTGGCCGTCGCCACTCAGGTCGTTCGTGGTTCGGGTCTCGCGCTGATCGACACAAATGTTCAGACGGTGCTACAACGGGAATCCGACCCTGAGAAGCTCGGTCGGGTGATGGCCAATGTCTGGGGCGGCGTGGGTGTGACAGCGGCTCTGTCGTACGCGGCCGGCGGGCCGCTGCTCGACTCGACATCTCCGCGGACAATGTTCATCATTATTGGGACTTCCGGACTGGCTTGCACGCTCCTCACAATGGTCCTGCTAAGAGGACCGCTGCACGCAGCCGCTGACGCTGATCTATCTAATGAGGGTTGAAGGACGGGGAGATCGAGCCGTGCTGCTCTCTGGTACCTGGGTTTGGGGGACCTCTGGCCACACTGGCGTGGCAGAAGCTTTAGCAGCAGTCCTGTGTGTCAGAGACCATGGCGGAAGGAGAGGTGCATGCCTGGCTCGAAGCCGAACATCCTGGTGGTCCGGGCGTTGACATAGGGATCACCAACCTGAGCTGCTACAGCATGGGGTTGATGGGTTACCGGGCCCCGAACATCGACCGCATCGCGGCGGATGGGATGCAATTCACCAACTCGTACGGAGAGCAGAGCTGTACCCCGGGGCGGTCGCCTTCGTTACCGGCCAGCGCGTGTACCACACCGGTATGAGCAAGGTGGGGATCCCGGGCGCAGACGTTGGGTTGGCGGTGGAAAAATCCCACGAGCCAGCCCGCTCCACCATCGACCGCGCCGTCGCCAAATTAATAGGATTTCTGGCCAAAGACTAGAAACGGCCAAAGACCTCCAACCTCGACGCGTGCACGCCACTCAGACGAAGGGGCTCCCTGCCAGACAGCCGGTCCTGACAAGCTTATGTTCGTTAACACTCGGGGCAACCCGCAGACCGACCTGCGCTACCGCGATTTGCGACATGCCCCACACCGTCCCCATCATCTTCAGCACCGAAAGGCTCACTCTGCGGTAGGACGGCGGCAGCCGAGCCGCAGCCGACGCTTACAGCGACGAGTTCCGCTTCACGAGCGCCATCAAACGGGTAACGATCGTCGTCGCGAAGCAGCCTCGATGGTCACTTCGTGGGTAGCCTCGAAAGATGGAAAGGGTGACTGGCATCGGCGGCGTGTTCCTGCGCAGCGCGGACCCTGACCGGCTTGGGCGATGGTACGCCGAACAGCTGGGCGTCGATATGCCACCGGGGAGCTACGACGAACCAGTATGGGAGCAGGAGGGCGGTCCAACGGTGTGGGCCGTCTTCGGCTCCGAGTCGGACATGTTCGGTCGCGCCGACCAGCAGTGGATGATCAACTTCCGGGTCCGCGATCTCGATGCGATGGTTAGCCAGCTTCGAGCAGCTGGCCTCGCTGTCGAGGTCGACTCGGAGCAATACCCGAACGGCCGGTTCGCCCAGCTCACAGATCCCGACGGCAACCCCATTCAGCTCTGGCAGCCCAGCTAACGGGTCACGTGCAAGCGGACGGAGGGCTCGAAGCGGCGAGCTAATGCCGATTTTGCGGGGGCCACTTATTGTTCACAAAACGACGGCGTCCCAGCGGGCCCCGATTGCGGGCTACTTGTGCTCGCCCGGGTACGAGCTCGGGCCCTTGGGCTTGTGGGGGATTTTGTCTACGTCGGGATAATGCGGATGATAGGGGCTGGGCTCGGTCGAGCACGCCTGCTCTTTCGTGCTCGGGCGGCCCGACGATCACTCCGGCCTGGCGCTCGACTACTAGGCATGCCGTGGCCAGACGCCGCTTGTTTGGGCAGCTCGGGCAGGGACGGAGCTCGGGCTGGAGAGGCCCGTGCCGCCAGAAAAGTGCGAGACCATCTTCGGCCCCGGTGGGGTGGGCCCGCGATCGGGCGGTAAGCGGCGGCCCGACGAGCTTCTGTAACCAGTGTTACGGCGCCAGATGCCCTGGCTTGGTACCCGCCTGGGCAGCCTGGGCGGCGGCGGTCGTCGCCGCTCTGCTCAGGTCGTCGGAGAAGACCCCGCCGGGGTAAGCGACGACCCATACGTGCAGCATCTGGGTCGTATACCGGTCCTGCCAGGTGGACGGGTTGCAGGCGCCGGGCAATGCGAAGTTGAAGCCGGCGATGATGATCTGGTCGCCCTTGCATACCTCCAGGTGCGAGTGCCAGCGGGTCAGCCCGCCTCCGACCTGTGGCCCGTTCACGCCGTCCGGCATCAGGTACATCGCGCCGAGCAGGATCGGCGGGTGGTCCTTGACGTTGATCGCGTACACGAGCGACGACGGGTCCTGCGGGTTGAGCCCCTGGTAGACAGGGTTGCCGCCCTCGTAGATCAGGTGCTCCTCGCCATTGGCGAGCGCCCGGTAGGTGTAGCCAGCGGCGAACGCGTTGTTCACGTTTTGGAAGCGGACCAGGCTGGCATCGGTCTCCTTGATCAGGTTCGCGGCGTCCTCTACTTGCGCGGCGGTCGGCGCGTTCGTGTTCCCGTACATCCGCATATCCGGCAGGCCGTTGGTGGTGCCCATGTCACCCATCCCTCCGTGCAGGCCTCCCGACGAGCTGGAGGCCATGCCAGCCGGGCCCTCCGAGCCCGCCCACGCGGGCGTCATGACCGCGGTAGTCGCGGCGATGACGACGGCGGGCGCGACCAGCACCCTGGCCAGCGACCGCGCCTGGCTGCGGAGCCTGACCGGGCGGGCCAGCAGCCCCGGGCGGGCCAGTACCGTCGCTGCCACGGCGACCAGCAGGATCTCCTCGATCGCGCACACCAGGTCCAGACCGCCCCAGGCCTCCACCGACTTGGTGTCCGGGCCGATCGGCAGCCCGATGGAGCGCGAGGAGAAGTAGATCCCCAGGACGGCTGCATTTCCGGCGATACCCAGCCACAGCCACACGACCAGTCCGCGGGCCGCCGGCAGCGTCAGCCCGGACCGCGACCAACTGGCCGGGAATCGTGCGGGCCGCGCTCCGCCTGGGACCCAGGTGAGCGAGCGGCAGCGCGATCAGGACAGCGGGCCACACGAGCTGGGCCCAGGCCAGGACCAGGAAGAACACCCCATAAAGGGAGTACTCATTGAAGTGCTCGAACGTGACCGCGAAGTGGATCGCGGCCGCCCCTACAGAAAGCGAGGCGAGGCCACCAAGCAATAGTGGCTTGGCCGTCGCGGCGCTGATGCGGACTTCTGTCCGATCCGCAAGGACAGTGGTACTCATACTTCGATGGTACGTATCTCCGCGGCTGCGGGCAGACGCGTCGACCGACCACAAGAAAAGGTCGTGGCCCGGAGCCCGGCCTGGCCAGCTAAGGCGTACTGCTTCGAGTCATCGTTCATGAGCCCGAACGCGCCCATGAGCCCGAACGAAACGGTGACGTTTACGCTAACGGCGTGGCGTCGGCGAGCTATTCGGGGAGCATCGTGGCGAGGCCATCGAGCACGCGCTCGAGGCCCAAGTTGAAGCCGTGCTCGAGGCGGTTGGGATCGTGGGGAGAGCGAGCGTCAAGGACGACGCGAGTGAGGACTGGGTAGCGGCCGCTGTCGATCAGGCTCTGCACGTAGGGGGTCTGGGTTTGCATCCATTCCTCTTGGCTGAGGCCGGAGCGACGGACGGCCTCCTGCTCGGAGAGGTCCTCGATTGCGCGACCACGGACGAAGGCGTCGAGCGTTTCGATCATCACGAGCATTTCGTCGATCTCGAGGCCCAGACCGTCGATCGCGCCGAGCACTTGCTCGTAGCGCCGAGCCGTGTTCGGTCCCAAATTGCGTCGGCCGGTGCCATGGACAGCCATCCAGGGGTGGCGCAGGGTCATCGCCCGCAGGCCGCGAGCAACCGAGCGCAGGTCGGCGCGCCACTCGCCGCGGATCTCGAAATGGAGGTCGTTACCCATCACCGCGTCGACCATCAGGTCGATGAGCTCGTCTTTGCGAGCCACGTATCGGTAGAGCGAGGCCGCTCCGACACCGAGCTCGACCGCCAGGGCCCGCATCGAGACCGCCTCGATTCCCTGAGTGTCGGCCAGTGCCACGGCGGCATGCGGTGATCTCGTCGCGCGACAGCGAGGGGGCAGGACCGCGCCCGGCCCGCTCGGGACGTTCCCAGATGACTCCACGGCTCGAACTCATTGCGAACACTGTACTCAGTCTGTTATAGTTATCTACTGCGAACGGTGTACTCAGTTAGGAGACCAGTATGGGAACGGATGCGGACGTAGGAACGTTGGCCGAGGGCGAAGCGCTGGCGATGGCCAACAGTGCCAACACGCCGCCAGCCGCCCGCAACCCGCTGCGCTGGTTCGTGTTCGCGGTCGTGATCGCCGCCAACATCATGGATCTCATGGACGCGACGATCGTCAACGTTGCCGGTCCGTCGATCCGAGCCGCGCTCGGCGGAAGCGCCTCCACCTTGCAGTGGCTGCCCGCCGGCTACACGCTGGCGTTCGCCGTGTTCTTGATCACGGGCGCCCGCCTTGGCGATATGTTCGGCCGGCGCCGCCTGTTTCTGATCGGCTCGGCCGGCTTCACGGTGATGTCCGCGGCCTGTGCGGTGGCTCCTTCCATGGAGGTACTGATCGTCTTCCGAGTGCTGCAGGGCTCGTTCGGTGCGCTGATGATCCCCCAAGGGTTCGGGATGATCAAAGAGGTCTTCGACGACAAGGAAATCACTAAGGTGTTCGGCGCCTTCGGGCCGGTAATGGGCCTCTCGATCCTGGCGGCGCCGATCCTGGCCGGTGCGCTCGTGGAGGCCAATCTGTGGGGGATCGGATGGCGGCTGGTGTTCTTGATCAACGTGCCGGTCGGCATCGCCGCGTTCGCCGGGGCCGTCCGGGTGTTACCGCGGACCGTCGCGCATCCGGGGATCCGCCTTGACACTGTGGGGATGGTGCTGATCGGCGTCGCTCTAACCGCGATCATCTACCCGCTGATCCAGGGCCGCGCCGAGGGATGGCCGGCCTGGACCTTTGTCCTGCTCGTCGGCGGAGCGGTGCTGCTCGGTACGTTCGCGCTGTGGGAGCGCCGCCCTCACGGCGATCCGCTGATCGAGCCAGGGCTGCTCGCCAACCGCACGTACACCAGCGGCATCCTCGTCGCGCTCGCCTTCTTCGGCGCGTTCGGCGGTCTGGTGCTCTGCGTCTCGCTGTTCGCCCAACTCGGCGAGCACTTCTCACCGATCCACGCCGGGCTGACCCTGATGACGATGGTCGTCGGGATGATCGCCGGGATGGGCGTCGGTTTTGCGCTCGTCGGGCGACTCGGCCGCCACCTGCTCCACATGGGTGTCGTGATCGTCGCCGCGGGCACGGTCGTGTTGGCCCTCACCGTGACTGGCGCCCGCACGGCCTCGACGCTGGACCTCGCCCCCGGGCTGTTCCTGATCGGGCTCGGTGCCGGTTCGAGCATCGGCCAGCTGTTCGACTTCATCCTGGCCGGCGTCGGCATGAGCGAAGTTGGCTCCGCTTCTGGCGTGCTCGAGGCCGTCCAGCAACTCTCCAGCGCACTCGGCGTTGCCGCGCTAGGAACAGTGTTCTTCTCGGCGCTGGCCGGACATCTCCCAACGCACGCCCTCGCCATCACGGCGTGGGCCTGCTTGGTGCCGCTGGCCGCCACCTTTGTGCTCCTTTTCAAGCTCCCGATGCGCGCCCGCGAGCCACAACCATGACAAACGGGTCGGGAGGCCGGGTCTGTCGCGGCAAGCCTGGCTTGGGGATGTGCGCCGCCGCAGGGCCTCGGGCCGGTAAGTCTTGGCCCGCAGCTCGGTGGTGAACGACATCAAGCCTGCCGGCGAGATCGTCGCCGACATCGTGCGCGAGTCGAGCAGTTAGACGAAGATAGGCCGCAGAGCCGGGCCCAGGTGCCCGCACAAGGGCCAACGCCTATCAAACGCCTGGCAGCCACCCTCTTCCCCCGGCGTCCGAATGAACCGCGGAGGGTGCGATGAAAGCGGCCACCAATTCGGGCCTCGTGGGACGAGGGGCCGAATCGCTGCTCGCGCTCGAGGTGGCTCAGGCATAGCCGAACTGGGTGGCCAGCCCCAACGCTTCCTCCAGATGCCCGGCCGCTAGTCCATGTTCGTCCCTGTCCCACGCCGCCTTGGCTGCCGCTAGCAGAGACTCGAGCTCGTCCGGGAGACGGGCCTGAGCAGGCCTGAGGATCTGGCACCTGGCGTCGACGGCCTCAGCAAGCTGACCCGAGGCCATGTACACGGACATGAGCGGCCAAAGGCACAGCCCTTTGAAGTGATAGGTCACAGCGATGCTGTCCCAGAGCTTCAGTGCTTGGCCCGCTCGGGCGACGACATCCTCGCGATAACCGTCTTTCCAGGCCACCCAGGCCATGGCGGCCCTGGCAGCGGGGTCCTCAGGCAGGCCTTGCGCAAAGGTCGCGAAAACATCAAGCCCCGGAGGCTCACTCACTCGATGGACACATTCGACTAGCCGGCTGCATTAGAGAGGCTCTACCTGCCGCAGGAAGATGGAGCGGTCTTGCTCGACCACGAAGAACGTCACAATTGCGTCGGCGTCGGGAACCCTGGCGATGTACTCGTCGTCCTCCAATGTCGGCAGTGCGTCGTTAGGCGGCCCGGTGCTCACGACGTCCATAGCCCATCGCTCAAAAGCGTCGATCTGCGCTTCGCTCGGCCTGTCGCGCTCTTCCCATATGTCGAGCACCCGGGCCAGGTGTGGCCCGGAGAAATGCCACGCCTCAGTCAATGCGACGGGAACGTGCTTTACGCTCAGCGAAGAACTTCTCTAGGCCTTCTCGGTCCAGCAGCGAGCCTTGGGGCATGCCGTCACTGATTTCCTGACGGACGCCTGCCACCCATTTGGCGTTTTCGGGGTCGGCCGACACCCTGGCCGCGTGTATACGCATGCGAGCCCGTAAAGCTGCCTCAGCGATCAGAGCATCAAGCTGACGCAAACCTCGTGGCGAAACGCTCTGAGCGAACAAGCCCAACGGTCTCCTCGAGGAGCTTCCAGAGTTGCTCGACAGCGCTACCGTGCCTAAGGGGAGAGGGCCTACTCCACCCGATCGTTGGCCGACGCATACGCCCAAGGCTACCGTGCGACGATAGGCGCACCCCGGAAGCTTCAGTCAGTCGGGCTGTATCGTCCTGCGCGCGACTGAGCCGTCTCATTTCCCGCCAAAAGCCGCGTGCACGACCCTGGACTCGCGATCGCAGCGAGCGGCAGATAGGCGGTCGGAGAAGGAGGCGGCGATCGCTTCATCCAGCTCGGGAAAGAGGTGGTCGTAGCGGTCGAGGGTGACGTTGATCGACGAATGACCCATCCGCGCCTGGATGGCTTTCGGATGGCCCCTGCGGCTATCGCTAGGGCGACACTGCTGTGCCGGAGATCATGGAACCTGCACGACACGCCCGACGCCCGCTGAGCCCGGGAAAAGTGGTTGTTCCAGAAGCTCGCCGCGGCGATGGGGTTCCCGGCAGCATCGGGAAAGACCAGCCCGTCAGGACCTGTCGAAGCTAACCGCTCCAAGTGACGGGCCAGGATTTCTGCCGTGACAGACGAGAGGGTGATCGAGCGCACCGAGGCCGGCGTCTTGGGCTCCTTGCGCAGCCACTCCCCCGTCTCCAGCCGAACCAGCTGCTCGGTCACGCGTACCTTGCGCGTGCGGAGGTCGAGCTTCGACCGCCGAAGGCCGATCAATTCGCTCCATCGCATACCGGAGTCAACAGCCAGGTAAATCAAGGCCCGGTAGCGGTCGCGGTGGGCTTCCGCCAGGTCGACAGCCTGGGCCCAGTCGAGGAAGACCATCTCACTCCTGGGGCGTGCGGCGGCTCGACCCGGTCGCACGGATTGGCCAGGAGCTTCTGCTTGTCGACGGCCACCTGGAGTACCCGGCGGAGCGTCCGATAGTGGCGGTGCACCGAGCTCGCTGCGATCCCGGCCTCGAGCTCATCGTTGAGCCAGTTCTCTATTGCGTCCGGTGGGATGCTGCCCAGCCGGCAGGCGCCGAGCGCCGGTAGCACGTAGTTCGTCAGGTCACGCCGGTAGGTCTGCTGGGTGCTCGGAGACAGCCGGCGGGCCAACTCGAGGAACTCCTGAGAACCACTGAGCGAGCGGTACCTCGGCGTGCCGGGGGTCGATCCAGGTACCCCGGAACTTGTCCGTCTCCATCTCTGCTGAGAACCGCTGCGCGTCAGCCTTTTGGTCGAAGGTGGCCGAGGTCATCCGGCCGAGAGGGTCGCCTCCAAGCGGTCGGCGCCAGTGACGACCCAGTCGCCGACGGCCACCGGGGCGGTCATGGGAACGAGGCGCTCGACGCCGCACCGGTCGATGATCGTGCACGCCGAGCGCTCGACGCGGGTAACCCTGGCTGGGGAGAATATGTGGCTGGCAGGATGAGAGTGATAGAGGGCGGCGACGCGGTCCGACCAGCCGTAGGCGACCAGCGCGTCGAACGACGAAGTAGTGTTCATGTCTTTGGGAGGGCTCCTTTGGGAGGTCGCCCACCCTCAAAGACAGTCAGCTACGGGAGAGTGGGCGGGAGTGACGCGGCGGCATCGGGCAGCCGATCGGCGTAGCTCTTCAATGCGGGCATCCTCCCTTCTCTCGGCGAAGCTCGACGTTGCCACGCTAGACGGCCGGCGCCCAGGCCGGCCACTGAAATCTGGGCCAGCACTCACGACGACGGCCGCAAGCCCAGGCTGAACTGCCCCACCAGCGAGCGCCATGTTGCGTCCTTCGTCAATCGCCGATTCGACCACCCCACGACCATCGGCACGAGCCGCGGCCTCCGCCCGGCGCCGCGGCAGGACGAGGACGTCCTTGACGAGGCAGCACGCGTCGACGTGCTCGGCTACTCGGCCTTGAGGCCTCCTCGTTGACTCCGGCCGTCCTTCCAACCTTGAGCTGGGTAGTGGACGTCTCGTCGGTTGGGGCGTCGACAGCCGACGAGCGCGCTCGTAGCCTTCTGAGCGTTCTGGCGCCGCCGCCCGCACTCGGCGACGAAGCCCCTTACGAGCGCCGGTCCTCGATCTGTCGCCCCGACAGAAAGGCGATCCTTCCGACCGGTAGGTACGCGGGTCGGGCAATCAGCGTTCCATTCGCGTGGCAAGGTTGGGGCGTGGAGGCGCCCGTCGAGATCCGGGATCTGAGCGCGCAGCGAATTGTCGCGCGTCGGCGAGATCGACCGCACCGAACGCATCGACGTCCTCTTCGAGCAACATGGCACCGAGCTCGTTGCGCGGCGAGGGAGTTGGAGCGCGTCCGCCTGGGATCCGGACGGACACGGCGAAAACTCCGTCGACGCGAAGCGCCAAGCGCTCATGCACTACGCCGACGCGGGCGGAATCGCGCGCGGCGCGTTCTCGGGCGGACGGTTGGTTGGGATCGGAGTCGTCGTGCCGGACATCCGCCCCGCGATCGCGCAGCTCGCGTTTCTCCATGTGAGCCACGACTTCCGGGCCGCCGGCGTCGGCGGCCGACTGTCCGCCGACCTGGAGCTGGTCGCCCGCCGCGCCGGTGACACTGAGATCGTCGTCTCCGCGACCCCGTCCGAGAACACTGTGCGCTTCTACCTGGGTCGCGGCTACCGGCCTATGGCGCGGCCGCTACCGGAGCTCCTCGAGCTGGAGCCCGAGGACGTCCACATGGGAAAGGTGATCTGAGCTACGGCTCCATGTCGCGCGACGGAGCCTGGGCAGTTCGGCGTCGTGACGGCTACGCACCGGGCGGCCTAGGACGGCCGAGGAGGTGGGCGAGAACCAGCTGGGTCTTTGTCGTCACTTCGGCCCTCTGCGCACGCCGAACTCGCGATCCGCGCCTCGATGCCGACACCACGGTCTGGACCTCGACCGACGCCGGATTCGGCTGGGATCACAAGTTCTTCGCCTGGGGTTACGATTTTTCGACCCACCCGCTCATAATGTCCCGGGGGTCTCGTCCTATTCTGGGCGTTCATTCGGGCGCGGGTCGAGTTTGGTTGGTAGCGCCCCATTTCCGTCGATCGCCACGCGACAATGGTCTTGGTCGTGCGTTGAATCCCCAAACCAGAATTGTCGTTCTGCTGAGGAGAACATTGGGCGGACATCCCGCTACGGTACGGGCCCAACAGCTCAACGAGGCCACTTGACCCGGAGAGGCCGCCACGGGGTAGGCTTGTTCCTGATGCCTCGAGCGACCCACCGGCTGCTCCTTATGTGACGGCGAGCGGCTCCTCGCGCTCGCAGACGACCTCCTGCTCCGGCAGGGGGTTTTTTTGTTGCCCTTGAAAGGAACCTGACTATGACGACCGAAGGCCCACTTAGATGGCCGTACCGTACGACTTCCGCGAGATCGAGGACCGCTGGCGCCAACGGTGGGACGCGGCCGCTCTCGACCGCCTTGACCTCGACACAGTTGACCGCTCAGAGCTCTTCTACAACCTCGTCGAGTTCCCTTACCCGTCAGCGGAGGGCCTCCATGTCGGCCATGTGTTCAAGTACTCCGGTGCTGATGCCTACGGGCGGTACCAGCGCATGCGGGGCAGGCAGGTGTTCCAGCCCATCGGCTTCGACGCATTCGGCATCCACACCGAGAACTACGCCCTGAGGCTCGGCCGCCACCCCCTGGCCCTGACTCGCCAGACGACCGAGGCTTTTCGCGCCCAGTTGTCACATGGGGGCATGGCGTGGGACTGGTCGCGCTGCATCGACACCAGCCAACCCGGCTACTACCGCTGGACACAGTGGATCTTGACCAAGCTGTTTGGCGCAGGGCTCCTCTACCAGGCCAACGCTCCGGTTGTGTGGTGCCCCTCCTGCTTGACTGTGCTGGCCCGCGAGCAGACCGAAGTGGAGTCCGGCGAAACCGTCTGCGAACGCTGCTCGACGCCGGTCGCCGAACGGGAGATGTGCCAGTGGTTCTTGCGTACCACCGCATATGCGGAACGGCTCCTGGCGGGCCTGGACGAACTGGACTGGCCCGAGCGGGCCAAGGGCCTGCAACGGCGATGGGTCGGGCGTTCGGAGGGGCGGGAGATCGCCTTCGGTGATTTGACGGTGTTCACGACACGGCCTGACACGCTGCCTGCGGTGACCTTCTTGGCCGTCCCCCCCGGCCATCGGGCCGCCGGGGGTACTCGCCCGCACCCTCTCAGCGGCGACAGGGTGCCAGTGCTGGCGGCTGACTACGTTGTTGAGTCCTACGGGACCGGAGCAGTGATGGGGGTGCCGGCGCACGACGAGCGAGACCGCCGCTTCGCCGCCGCGAAGGGTCTGCCGGTCTCCGACGCACCACTGCTCTCACCAGAGCAGTGCGAGCTGGTGGGCCGGCCCGCGGTCCGGTACCGGATGAGGGACTGGCTGATCTCACGCCAGCGGTACTGGGGGCCGCCCATCCCGATTGTCCATTGCGAGTCGTGCGGCCCCCAGGCGGTACCGGAGGAAGACCTGCCAGTCCTACTCCCAGAGGTCGATGATTTCCGGCCCACCGGTACGGGCAAGTCGCCTCTGGCCGCCGTCGAGGGCTTCGTGCGTACTGAGTGCCCTTCTTGTGGAGGTCCCGCACGACGAGAAACAGACGTCTCGGACGTGTTCGTTGACTCGTCCTGGTATTTCTTGCGCTACCCCTCGACCGATTTCACCGACCGGCCCTGGGACTCACAGCGCACCGCTACGGCGCTGCCAGTCAGCTTCTACGCCGGCGGGCCTGAGCACGTCCAGCGTCATCACCTCTACGCGCGCTTCGTCACCATGGCGCTCAACGACCTCGGGCTGGTGGACTTCGACGAGCCCTTCCCGCGTCTGCGCCTCGGTGGTCTGATCATCAAAGAAGGCGCCAAGATGTCAAAAAGCCGGGGCAACGTGATTGGTCCTGACCCTTACGTCCAGGCTCATGGCGCCGACGTACTTCGCTGCGCCTTGCTCTTCACTTGCCCCTGGGAGGCTGGTGGGGACTTCCATGACGACACCATCTCCGGCATCGAGCGCTTCTTCGCCCGCGTCTGGAAGGTCGTCACAGCCAGGGCTGTCCAGCCCGACGGCCCCGAGCCGTACGTCGAGCGGACAATCGTTGCCGTCACCGACGCCATAGAGCGCCTGAGCTTTAACGTCGGGCTGGCTAGGCTCATGGAGCTCAGCAGCGCCGCCCGTACGCTGAGGGCCAAGAAGGTACTGGTCCAATTGTTGGCCCCGTTCGCCCCTCATTTTGCTGAGGAGTTGTGGCAGAAGCTCGGGCAACCCTTCAGCGTCCACACTTCGAGCTGGCCCGTTCCTGACCGGGCAGTCCTGGACGTCGAGGACATGGAGGTCGTAGTCCAAGTAAATGGACGCGTCCGCGCCCAAGTGCGGGTGGGCCGGGAAGCGACCGAAGCCGATGTGGTCGCCGCTGCCACCAAGGCTGTCGGCATCGAGCGACCGGACCGCGTGGTCTATGTGCCAGGCAGGTTGGTAAATCTCGTCGCGTAGGCTTTGGGGTCTGCCACACTTCGTGCGGAGGGTTTGCGCATAACCGGGCATTATGTCATCACTCGCATCCGTGCGGGCTACGCCAGCGCAAGAGCAAATAATCGGTCTGAGCTGCTCAGAGTGTCTGTTTGCTCTTCCATAATGCGCGCACTCGATGACGCTGAGCTCAATGAGCTTGGCGGGAGCAGCATGGCGCGCGGTTTGCGGCCGCAAACGAGCATCTCCATAGCCGGCGTCGTGAGGGGGCCGTCGTGGACGCGCCCGGCGTGAGCGTCTGATACGGCCGCCGTCGCCGGCGACCGGTGCGAAGCCTGGCGGACCTGGTGGGAAGGCCAGAAGCTCGCGACGGGGCAACGCTGCAGGTTGAGCATCACATGTCCATCCCCCGGCCGGTGTCCAGCGAGCGCCAAATAGTCCGATGGCGAGCCTGCTCGCGTTGCAATACGCGCCTGTAGCTCTGCCCGCGTTGGACTTCCTGCTCCTGCTCGATCGCCCGGCCGAGCTCGGCCAGACGAGGAGCGACGTGGGGGCGCTTGGCCAAGAAGGCCTCCCGGGACTGTTGCGCCCGCTCGAGTTCATCAGCCCGCCGTGTGAGCTGTACCCGGGTCGCCTCCAGCTGGTCGGCATATGGTTGGCCGTGCTGCTCCCAGCCTCGCGTGGCCTGGCCGAAGCGAGCCGATGGCTCTCTCAGCTGGCGGCGAGCTTTGTGCCGTCCCCAAGGCCCCAGGTCGCCGGCTTCGAGGTCTTCTGAGGCTCGCTGGTAGCCAACCGTCGCTTGCTGGAGGTTCCGGGCCGCATCCCCGGGAGTGGAATGGGCCCAGCGGCCGGTGCCTGCGTGCAGGTCGGCGCTGTCCTGTTCGACGGCCCGCAGCTGGCGGCGGGCCTGGGCGAGGTCGGCCGAGCGGTCTGGCGGCAGCGAGCCCCGGAGTTCCTGGCGTTGGTGGTAGAGGCGGGCCAGGTGCTCCCCCGGTGACTTGCCCTCGGCCCAGCGCTGGCGGCGCTCCTGGCCCCAGGCCCAGGCCAGGCGGCGGGCGGCTTGACGGATGTCGGGGGCGACCATGTGCACGTGGCTCTCGCCTCTGGCCCTGCTCATGGTCACGTAGGCCATCTCCCGGCCGCCGCCGTCTTCCAGGGCGTGGTTGACGTCCACGGTATGGCCCTGGGACCGATGAGCGGTGATGCTGTAGGCGTGGGCCAGTTTGTTGGCCCCAATATCGACTGGGCTCATGCGCAGCTCGGTACCTTCGGGCGTTATGGCCGCTAGCGAACCGGCCGCCGGGTCGACGGAGCTGACCGCGGCCCGCTGGGAGGTGACCCAGGCCCCGTCCCGGCCGGGCGAAAGGGTGACCACCCGGTCCCCGGCCCGGTAGCGCCTCCCTCCTTCGGCTTCCAGCTCGGGGCCGGAAAGGTGGCCCAGCTCCTCCCACACCAGACGGGCGGCCCCGTTGAGCCTCTCCACCGCGTCACGGTGGTAAGCCACCAGGAGGGCGTCTTTGCCTTCGGCGACGTCGTACGCCCACGCCCGGACCATGTCCAACATGGCCTGGCCCCGGATGGGAGCAGGGTGGACCCGGTTGTTCAATACATACCAGCCCACGGCCATGGGCACCTCGCCCGAGCGCAGCTGGTCGAGGGCGTGGCGCTCGGCCGGGTCGCGCTGGCGCACGTCCTCGGTGAGGGCAAAGACGTGGTCGGGGTGACGGCGGGCCAGGGCTTCGAGGGCGCCCCCGGGGCCGACGGCGTCCAGCTGGTGGTAGTCGCCCACGATGATGGCCCGTGCTCCTGCCGCTTTGACGGCGCCAAGCAGCTTGACCATTTCGGCATCGGGGGTCATGCCGGCCTCGTCCACGACGAGCACATGGCGAGGGCCGAGGGCCTGGCGCCGGTGCTCCAGGCGCCAGGTGAGCGACGCCACCGTACGCGAGGCGACACCGGCACCTTCCTCGAGGGCTTTGGCCGCCTGGCCCGAGGTGGCCGCCCCGATGACGCTGTAGCCGGCCGTTTCGAGGCCGGCCCGCACGGCGGACAGAGCCGACGTCTTACCGCTCCCGGCCACCCCGATCAGGAGGTCAAGCGAGTGCCCGGAAGTGAGTAACTCCTTGGCCACTTCGGCCTGTCTCTCGTTGAGACGGGCGCCTCGGCCCAGTTCTGTACCCAGGACCGCATTGGCTGCGACCTCGGCCGGGACGCCCGGCGCTCTGCGGGCGACCAGCTGGTCGGCCAGGTCGGCTACGCGGCGCTCGTCCTCCAGCACGCAGGCGGCCGCCCACACCGGCCCCCGGGCACCGGCTACCAGCGGCAGGGCCACGGCCCGCTCGTCGGACAGGACCTTGTGGAGAGCCGTGTCCAACATTGAGACGGGCAGGCCATGCAGCAATGGCGCCACCGCCACCACCGCCTCCGGGAGGTCGAAAGTCTTCTCAGTGGCCAGGCGCCCACTGGGGCCGAGCAGCTCGTCGGCCAGCTGGTCGACAATGTCAGCGCCAGGCGGCACGTAGTCCCGCCCCGCTCGCTCCACCGTTGCCGCCAGCCGGGCCGGCGGGTAACCGGCTTCAGCCAGCTCGGCCCGCCAGCGGGGCAGGAGGTCTTCGACCATCGGGTGCTCCTTTTTGTCCCGGGTGGGGCCGCCAAGTTCGATAATCAAGGGACTGAGTGCAGAGGCGGTGCCGATCGATAGTCGGGAGCCGGAGCATGATGGGTTCGTGATGCCCGAAGGTGCTTGTGTTGTGGGCAGTCCATTCTTGGGACTGGTAGCACTTGAGGGTGAGGCCACGCGATTAGTTGACGAGGGCTTGCTTGGGCGGTCAGCGATGGGCCCTGGACCGTCGAGAAAAAAAACATTCGTGCCTGCAAATGTCGCTAAACGTGCGTAGGTGGCACGAGACGGCAGTAGTTGGCGCCAACAGGCAATTATGGGCGCCCACGGAATATCACCGGTAAGGGAAATTCTGTGCCACTATTGCGACCTGCAATTAGTGGACCGCAGGAGGTACCGATGCCAGTCGCCGAACCACTCCCTCACCTGCTCACCATCGACCAGCTCGCCGAGCACCTCGGGGTGACCCAGCGCCACGTCCGCCGCCTCGTCGCCGAGAAGAGAGTGCCCGACCTAAAGTGGCGCAGGTTCATCAGGTTCAAGGACCCTGACGAGATTGCTGCCTGGCTGGACAACGCCCGCGAACCTGAGGCGGCCCGGAACTCAGGACGCCTCAACGGCCGCAGCGTCTAAGCCACTCCAACTGTTCGGCACAGACACCGAAGGCGCGCCGCACCTCGACGGCAACACGGAGCAACTGGCTCAGGCATCACTGCAAATGGTGCGGCAGGCTGGCAGACTTGTTGCTCAGGCACAGGGGCGTTTCGTCACTGCAGTGCTCGCGGCACGCAGCGTGGGTTGTACCTGGCGCCAACTCGGGACTGCCGCGGGCGTCCCCTACCAGAGCTTGCATCGACGATTTCGCCCGAAGCAAGCCGCTAACCAAGGAGCGCAACGCGCCCCGAAGCGGTACTCGGCATAGCGCAGCCACAGAATTACGGGCTCCGGAGGTCGACCATGGCAACTGAACCCATTCACCAGGTTGCCAACGGGCGCTGGGAGCTTCGCTATCGTGACCCTAGCGGTCGGCCCCGGCGAATGCGCTTTGCGACGAAGCGTGAGGCTCGTGACTTTTCTTCCGACCTCCGCGTCCGCTCACAACTAGGGACGTGGACATCGCCGGAGACCGGGCGACTAACTCTTGAGCGCTGGGTCAACGAATGGTGGGCAACAGTCGTACATCTCCACCCCGCCACCAAGGTTCGTTATGAGCGCGACGTCCGCTTGCACGTCCTGCCTCGGTTCGGCGTCACACAATTGGCTCGGATAAGCCCGCGCGACGTCAGAGCCTGGGTAGCAGAGATGACGGCGGCAGGGAATCGAGCTTCGGCTGTTCGCCGACGGTTCTCCGTGCTCCGGAAGATCCTGGCTGACGCCGTCGCCACGGAAATGATCCCCCGCAACCCCGGCAATAGCGTTCGGCCACCGGCCGACTCCCGGTCAGATGTCGTCATCCTGGGCCCTGCCGAGGTGCGCGACTTGGCCGACGCCGTCAACCCCTGGTCCCGCTCGTGGATATGGTTCGCCGCATACAGCGGGTTGCGGTGGTCTGAGATGCTGGGAGCCCGTCGGCGAGACCTCGACCTACTACGACGCACTGTCAGTGTGCGACAGCAAATAATCGAAGTAAATGGCAGGTTCCTTGGCTTCGGCGAGCCCAAGACGGCAGCCGGAAAGCGAACAGTAGACCTACCAGCCTTCCTCTGCGCCATGATCGAAGAGCAACTCGCTGAGCGAGCTCAACCCGGCCCGGACGGGCTGGTCTTCGTGAACACCCGCGGTAACCCTCCCCACACCTCGAGCTTTGCGTCGCAGACTTGGCTCAAAGCAAGGCGTGCGATCGGGCGGCCGGATCTGCGGTGGCACGACTTGAGACACACGGCGGTCGCGCTCGCCATTGCCCAAGGGGCTCACCCCAAGGCGATCCAGGAGCGTATGGGCCACGCGTCCATCACGATCACCCTCGACCCTTATGGCCACCTTTTCCCGGCCCTCGGCCGCCAAGTCGCTGAAGGCCTGGACCGCGTCTGTCGGGAGTCGATAGCCGCTCCCCGCCCGCCGTGCCCAGTTGCGCTGACAGCCAAGCCGAGCACGTCGAACCAGGCGACCGTCCGTACGACATTGGCGGGTCCCGATGGTGGACCGTTTCAACGACAGATGACGTGGGACAGTCAACCGGCCTCTTTAGGGCGCTGACGGGGCATGGCGACACAAAACCTGCGTCCGACGCACCACGCCGTCCAGCAGATGGCTGCCCGTGGCATCACGCTCGACGAAGTCGCGGAGGCTCTTGAAAACCCAGAAACAACCTACCCCTCCTCCCGTCGCGACGACCGCTTGACGCTTCTCGGCCGGACCAGCAAGGGCCGCCGCTTGAAGGTAGTTGTGCCTCTAGCGGAACCTGACGTAATCATCACGGTCGCCGACCGAGATGAGGAAGGCGGAGACCAGGAAGGTAGGCTGAACTCGTGATCGTCAGGTACGACACTGAGGCGGACGCAACCTACATCATCTTGGGTGAGGCTCCGATCGGCCGCACTATCGAATTGGTCGACTCTTTTGTATGGGCCGACGTCGATGACCAAGGACGACTGGTCGGGATCGAGATCCTTCAAGCGCCCGCCGATATCGACGACGCGCTGCTCGTGCCGCTCCAAGAGAGGTTCCCGACCGCGGATATGGCGGGCATCAAGGCCGCACTGGCCGGGCATAACCTGCGGCCGGCAGTCTGACCTGGTAGCGAGTCTCCCTCGCCGCACCCCGACATCATGACTTAGCGTGTGCAGCGCCGACTCTCGTCTCTTATCGCATAAACCGCCCCGTCCGGGACGAACGGCACTCCCAAAGTGGTCCGTTCTGACCCCCCACTCTCTGCGCTCCACAGTGCGGCCGCCCGAGAACCCCTATGACAGCCACGACCGATCGGACCGGTGTGGCCCCCAGAATTTCGCGTCATTTCCGCGTCTGCGCCGACCTCTTGAAGGACCCACCACTCTTCGCGGATGGCCCCTGACCAGCCAAAACGCTGGAGGCGGCGAGCGGAATCGAACCGCTGTAGAGGGCTTTGCAGGCCCTTGCCTGGACCACTCGGCCACGCCGCCTGGGCTGTACCGGGTGCCTTACTTTACAACCTCCCGTCAGCCGGTCGCTGTAACGTCGGCGCTGATCGACATGCGCGGGACTTTTGATGCTCTAGGGACGTTGCAGCGCGTGGCGATTGTCAGCGCCATCGTCTTGGGTACCGCATCAGGGCTGATGACCGCAGCGGGCGCACCCGACGTAGCCGTGTTCATTGTCTCCGCCCTGGCTATCGCCGCTTTTGCTGCCGTAGTCGGCCAGTGCGTCGACCAGATCGGCGAGTACATGGGACCGGGCCGACCGGTCTGTTGCAGTCGAGTGTGGGCAACCTCCCCGAGCTTTTCGTCTCGATCTTCGCATTGAGCGAAGGGCTCAGGTCTGTTGTCCAGTCAGCCCTTGTCGGCTCGGTCCTGGCCAATGTCCTGCTGGTGCTCGGGGCAGCATCGCTGACAGGCGGGGCACGGCATGGCCCGCAGAGGTTCCGACCGGAAGCTCCCCGCATGCTCGTCACGTTGCTGACCGTGTCTGTAGGTGCCGTACTCGTCCCGACGCTGGCAGCTCGCTTGAACACGCCCGCCGCCGAGCACGGCCAAGCGCTATCTCACGCCACCGCGGTGGTGCTGTTGCTCGTGTACATTGCGAGCGTCCCATTCTGGCTGAGCGGAGGCCCGGGGCGAACCGGGCAGGCGGCCCAAAAAGACGAGCCCAACACCGAGACTGCAACACCGCAAGGTGCACCGGAGGCAGGGGCGCGTTGGCCGCTCAGTTTGGCAATCACCCTGCTGGTGGTGGCTGGCGTCGGGTCGGCGGGAGTGTCGGACTGGTTCGTTTCCTCCCTCGAGCCGGCCACTCGCTCCCTTGGCATCTCGCCCGAATTTACTGGCCTTGTGATCGTGGCCATCGCGTCCAACGCCGTCGAGAACGCTATCGGGATCCGCTTCGCCTGGAAGGCGAGGCCCGATTACGCCATAAGTACGATCCTGAACAGCCCGTTGCAAGTAACGCTCCTCCTTACGCCGGTGCTGGTATTGGTAAGCCCTTTCATCGGGCCCTTGCAGCTCACTCTGGTGTTCCCCCCTCTACTGATAGCGGCACTCGCTATTGCCGTGGTGGTAGTGGTCGTAGTCGTCTACGACGGGGAGTACTCGTGGCTCGAGGGCGTAGCACTGATCGCTCTCTATGCAATAGTGGCGGCGGCGTTTTGGTGGGGTTGAAACCGTGCTCCAACGCCGCACAACCGGCCGAACTCGGTGCCCTAAGTGCTTTTCGTTGCGAAAATCGGTCCGATCCGCCCTCGTTTCGCAACGGAGCCCACTTATTGCACCCAGTTATCCCTCGGGCGCCGGAGTTCGAGCGCGGTAGTGGTGCTGTGAGTGGCTGTCCCCGCGCGGAGGCCGGTGCGAGGCGGAGCGAGCACCCATGCCAGAGGCTTAGGGGGTAGCCGCAAGACCGAAGCGCAACGAAGGTGGGAACGCCCGAGCAAAATTGGCGGCCTCGGCCGTAGCCAAGACGTACCCGCCCTGACCGCCGGGCCATTTTCCGCGACTACCGGTAGCCTGGCCGCTCATGCCAGCAGCGCTCAGCCCCGGTTACCCCTATCCGCTCGGAGCGACCTGGAACGGGTCGGGTACGAACTTCTCCGTTTTCTCTCACAGCGCCGAGGCAATCGAATTGTGCCTCTTCGACTCGGCGGGGGCCGAGACCCGGTTCGAGCTGCCTGAGGTTGACGCCTACGTATGGCACGGGTACCTGGAGGAGGCCGAGCCCGGCCAGCTGTACGGCTACCGGGTGCACGGGCATTACGACCCCGGGCATGGACTGCGGGCAAACCACGCCAAGCTCCTGCTCGACCCCTATGCCAAGGCCGTCGCCGGTGAGGTCCAGTGGGGCCAGGCGGTGTACGGCTACGTCCTCTCCGAGCGTGACGACCGTTCCATGGACTGGACCGACTCAGCGGCTTCGATGCCGAAGGCGATCGTGGTCGACACCGCCTTCGAGTGGGGAGATGACCGGCGGCCCCGGACGCCCTGGCAGGACACTGTTATCTACGAAACACACGTGCGCGGCCTGACATGGCAGCACCCCGAGGTCCCCCCGTCGCAACGGGGCACGTATGCCGGCGTCGCGCACCCGTCTGTTATCGAGCATTTCCAGCGTCTCGGCGTCACGGCTGTCGAACTCATGCCGGTGCACCAATTCGTTCACGACCATCATTTGGTGCAGCGAGGGCTACGAAATTATTGGGGTTACAATTCCATTGGCTATTTCGCTCCCCACAACGGTTACGCATCCCGGCCAGGCCAACGCGTCCTCAGCGAGTTCAAAACAATGGCTCGGGCTCTCCATGCTGCGGGGATCGAAGTTATCCTCGACGTAGTCTACAACCATACCGCGGAGGGAAACCACCTGGGCCCGACGCTCAGTTTCCGCGGGCTGGACAACCCCAGCTATTACCGTCTCAACCCAGACGACCCGCGTTATTACTCCGATACAACCGGAACGGGGAACGCTCTCAACGTCAATAACCCGCAAACGTTGCAGATGCTCATGGACTCGCTGCGATACTGGGTCCTGGAAATGCACGTCGACGGGTTCCGTTTTGACCTCGCGGCTAGTTTGGCCAGGCAGTTCCATGAGGTTGACAAGCTTTCCGCTTTCTTCGACCTCATTCACCAGGACCCGGTGATAAGCCAAATAAAGTTGATCGCGGAACCGTGGGATCTCGGCTCGGGCGGGTACCAGGTAGGGAACTTCCCCGTGCTCTGGTCGGAATGGAACGGCCGCTACCGCGACTCGGTCCGCGACTACTGGCGGCAGCAAAACGCCTCGATCGGCGAGCTGGCGCACCGCCTCACGGGCAGTTCGGACCTGTACGCGGCAACCGGAAGACGTCCATGGGCAAGCGTCAACTTCGTAACGGCCCACGACGGTTTCACACTGGCCGACCTCGTCAGCTATAACCAGAAGCACAACGAGGCGAACGGCGAGGGTAACGCTGACGGTGCCGATGACAACCGCTCGTGGAACTGTGGAGTTGAGGGCCCGGCCGACGACCCGAACGTGGTCGCCCTTCGCGCTCGACAAGTGCGTAACTTGCTGGCCACCCTCATCCTCTCCTTCGGCGTGCCAATGGTCCTTGGTGGAGATGAGCTGGGCCGTTCGCAGCGGGGCAACAACAACGCCTATTGCCAGGACAATGAGGTCTCTTGGTACGACTGGGACAACGTCGACGCCGACCTCCTGTCCTGGACCCGCGCTGTGCTCAGCTTGCGGAAGGCTCACCATGTGTTCCGACGCCGCCGCTTCTCAGAAGGCAGACCGCTCCGCCACCTCTCCCCAGATCCGGCGCTGGCCGAGATGGGCTGGTTCCGTCCTGACGGGCGGCTCATGACCGACACCGACTGGGACGTCGGCTACGCCAAGTCACTCGGCGTGCTGCTCAACGGGCCCTCACTGACCGAACCGGACCGGTATGGCCGGATGGTCGCGGACACCTCCTTCTACCTCGCGCTGAACGCTTGGGAGGAGCCGCTCTCGTTCTGCCTGCCAGGGCGCAAATGGGGCGGGCCGTGGCAGGTGGTCGTCGACACGGCGGACAACAAACCTGTTTACCGGCCCGGCCTGCTACAACCCGAAAGTTCGGTCCAGCTCTCCGGGCACCATTTCATGGTGTTCCAGCAGCGCTCGGAAGCCTGAACCGGTCGCGGCCGAGGCTCCCAGGAGGCGGCCTTCGTGGCCCAGCATTTGGGCGCAGAGGGCGAAGTCGCCGCGCACGACTACTTTGCGTAGCAACTTTTGGCTACTCTTCGTGTTGACCTTCAATACTGGGAGAAGCGCAACCAAGACATGAGAGAAAACCGATGAGCGTCACCGACGAGATGACTCCCGCCTACGCGCGCCACGTAGGCGAACGGCTCCGAAACATCCGACGCCAGCAAGGCCTGTCTTTGCAGGCCGTCGAGGAACAGTCTGAGCGGGAGTTCAAGGCGTCGGTGCTCGGCGCGTACGAAAGAGGCGAACGGATCATCTCGGTACTCCGACTGCAGCGGCTGGCCCGGCTGTACGGCGTGCCGGTCGATCAGCTGCTGCCAAAAATGACGCCTGAGCCGGACTTTGGCTCCGACAGCCGTACCCAGGCTGGCCCGGAAGGAAGCCCGATCACGATCGACCTATCCCGCCTGGAACGCTTGGACGCGCCTGAACGCGAAGTGCTGCGCCGGTACATAGGGATGATCCAGATCCAAAGAGGCGACTTCAACGGTCGCCTTATAACCATCAGGGCCGAGGATGTCCGGGCTTTGGCGCGGGTGTTCGAGCGCGAGGAACACGCGATGCGCAGCCGCATCGAAGAGCTCGGCATCAGGACCTAAAACGGCTTGAACGAGGCGGCTCGAGGACTGGTCACGAATACCTCCCCGGTTGGCGGACTTTGCGGGAAACAGTGACCTTCAGCGGCGCTAAAATGACTCACAGTGTTTGTCGTCTTTCGTCAATGTACGGTTTGGCATGAACCTGTTCCACGAGGGTAAGGACGTAGGTAGTACGTGGGGATCTGCCTAGTCTGCGGTGATCGGCCCTGAAGTTGTTGGCCCCCTCACGGGAGTGCTGTGGCCTGGAGCCCGGACCTCTTACACGTCAGCTGTTGTGGCGACCCACGGAACGAGCACTATGACCAACACGGTGCCGGCAGGCTCACCCCGGCCGGCACCTTCGGCCGCCCTGTCCGACCGCCTACGGGCCACTTTTTGGACCGGGCTGACCCGTCCCATCGATTGGCGGTGCCACCAGCTCGGTGAGCTCGTTCGCCTGCTCCGCCGGGAAGCTGGCACCCTCACAGACGCTATGGCCGCAGACCTGGGCAAACCCGAGCTCGAGGGCTGGCTGACGGACGTAGCGGCAGTCCGCCGTGACATCGAGGGTATCTTGCGCCACCTGGGTGGGTGGGCCGCACCTCGACCGGTCCGGGTGCCGTGGACACTGTGGCCAGGCCGGGCGCAAGTCGTCCCGGAACCGCTTGGGGCCGTCCTCATCGTCGCACCCTGGAACTACCCGGTGCGCTGCCTTGTCCTGCCCTTGGCGTTCGCCATATCGGCCGGCAACACGGCCGCTGTCAAGCCCTCGGAACTGGCCCCGGCCACTTCCGCGGCGCTAGCCGAACTTCTCCCCTCTTATCTCGACGTCCGTGCGGTCGAGGTGGCCGAAGGCGGTCCCGAGGTCGCCGTAAGCCTCTTGGAGCAGCGGTGGGACCACATTTTCTTTACCGGCAGCGGCCGGGTCGGACGCCTGGTGATGGCGGCGGCGGCCCGGCACTTGACACCGGTGACTCTCGAGTTGGGGGGCAAGAACCCCGCCATCGTCGACGCCTCCGCAGACCTCGATGCCGCTGCACGTCGGATTGTGTGGGGGAAGTTCCTGAACGCTGGCCAGACCTGCGTGGCTCCCGACTACGTGCTCGTCCACGGCTCCGTGGCAGAGAAGTTCCTGGCCGCCGTGGAATCCAAACTGAGTGACTTTTTCGGCGCCGACCCCCGCCTCAGCCCTTCCCTCGGCCGGGTGGTCAACGAGGCACACATGCACCGGCTCCTCAGCATGCTGAGGCTCAGCCAGGCGCGTGTGGTCACCGGCGGGACTTCGTGTGAAGGCGAACGCTACCTGGCGCCAACGGTCCTGGCCGACGTGACCTGGGAGGACCCGGTGATGCAGGAAGAGATTTTCGGCCCTGTTCTCCCGGTCCTTACGTACAGCAACATCGGCGACGCTTTATCTGTGCTGAAATACCGGGAGAAGCCTCTGGCGGTCTACATCTATTCGGGTGATCCCGGCCCGGTGGAGCGTGTGATCGCCGAGTCCTCTTCTGGCTCTGTTTGTGTCAACCACAATGCCGTCCAGCTCGCGGTCCCTGGGTTGCCATTCGGCGGCGTCGGCGCCAGCGGCATGGGGGCCTACCACGGCCGCGCCGGCTTCGACACCTTCAGCCACGGGAAATCCGTTCTCCGGCGACCCAAGCGAGGAGAGCTGGCCCTCATGTACCCCCCTTACACTCACGCAAAGCGGTGGCTGTTGCGAAGGGCCCTCTGAAGGCTCCCCTAGGTGCTACCGCCGAGAGTGAGCCCGGCCAAAGTGATTGAATCGTAGAAGATTTGACAGCAGGGACCGCTCCAATGCCTCGAGGACGACAACCAGACGGCAAGCCGACTTCTAGAGGCGGCCAGGCGCGCTCAGCCAGAAGGTCGGGCGGCCCTCGGCACAGCGACGGCCAGCAAAGCGACAATGGGGCGATCCCTCTCGGGCAGCTGGTTGTCATGTCGGGAGTACCCGCCAGCACGGTCCACCATTACCGGCGGTTGGGCCTCCTACCCGCCCCAATGCCCGCGAGGACGGGACGTTTCTCTTACGGCGCACGGCACCTGCAAGCCCTCAAGCTGATCCGTGAGCTGAGGGAAGAACGGGGCATGCCCCTGGGCCAGATCAAACTCGTGCTGCCGGCCCTCCTGGAGGGGAAAGAGCCGTCCCCACCCAGCCCGGAAGAAAGCGTGTGCGAGCCACAGCAGCGCTTGATCGAGGCCGCGATCAGGCTATTCTCTGAGCCCAAGGGCTACGCGTCGGTGACGGTGAGCGAGATCGCGGCCGCGGCGGGCATCGCCAAGGGGAGCGTCTACAGGTACTTCCCTTCGAAAGAGGCCTTGTTCACTGCCGTTGTGGAGAACCTGTGCCAGGACACGGCTGAACGTTTCGCACAGGCCGTCGCCGAACTCGGCGGGCCCGAAGGCGTTGCCAGTGACCCGAACAAGACTGCGTTCATTTTCGGCCGGCTCATTGTGCGGGCGATGCCGATCCTGCTCGAGCTAGGTGCGCGAGCGGCCCGGGGGGACCTTCCGAGCCAGCTCCTGGCTGCTCGCGTCTTGCGGACCCTCGCTGAAGCGGCGGGACGGCCGTTGTCGGACAACCCGGTACCGGCCGGCTTACAGGTCATTCAGACTGCCTTCGCGACTGTCCTTCAATGGGCCGTCGGGCCCGACTGGGACCTGAGGGAAAAGCCAGCCTGACCCGGCCAGGCGGGTGGCGAGCTCCGCTTGCCTATCAAAGATCCTGAGGCCCTGCCTCGCTTTAATGTGATCGCGCGCCCCAAAAGTTGCGTCCCGGCCAGCGATGGTGTCTATGATGACCGACGGGTCAGCAAGTTGCACAACAACGAGTTGCCCAGCAACAGGGTGAACAGCAACAAGGGTGCGCAGCAACAGGATTGCACAGCAACATCGAGCAGCGCCAGGGCTCCAGAGGCAAAAGGACTTTGCGAATGTCGGCAGCGGCAATGCGGGCACCGTCCCAATTTGTTGGCGCGTGCAATGATCTTCCCCCGGACTACCTGGTCCTCGGACGGGCGGGGAGTGAAAACTTCCCGGTCGCCTCCCGGGCCCTGCCGGACGCGTTCCGCAACGACCTGATGGCCCTCTACGGGTGGGCGCGCCTCGTGGACCAGCTGGGTGACGACTACCCGGGCGACCGGCTGGCAGCCCTTGACGAGGTGGAGCGACAGCTACGTCTTGCGATCAGCGCCGGTCCTCCTGCCGAGGCGCTCGACGACGAGGACGAGATCCACCCCCTCGTAGCCCAAATGGCGGAGACAGCACGCCGGAGGGCTCTGCCGACCAAGCCGCTTTTCGACCTGGTCCAGGCCAACAGGCAGGACCAGGTGGTCTCTCGTTACGAGACCTTCCAGGAACTCGTTGGCTACTGCGAGCTCTCGGCCAACCCTGTCGGGCAGACGGTGCTCGCCATATTCGGCTATGCCACCCCTGAACGCATTGCCTGGTCGGACACGATCTGTACTGCGCTCCAGCTGGTGGAGCATTGGCAGGACGTGGCCGAAGACGCCATCGTGGGACGCGTCTATCTCCCGATGGCGGACATGCACCGTTTTGGCGTCAAGGTCGAGGACCTCGTCCCGCCGCCCACCGATTACGTAGACCGCCGCCACCGGGGCGCCCCCGGTGGGGCGTGCATCCCGGTACGGGCGTTGTTGGCTTTCGAGGCCGCTCGCGCCCGCCGGATGCTGGACGAAGGTACTCCGCTGGTCGCCAGCCTGAAGGGACGGCTCCGCTTCGCCGTGGCCGGTTTTGTGGCCGGTGGGCACGCTGCCCTGGATGCTCTGGCGGCGCTCGACTTCGACGTTTATGCCAACCCCTCTCGCCCGGCTCCGCATCGTTATGCGCTGCACCTAGGCAAGCTGCTGCTCGGTCCCTACCGCGCCGGTCCCCCAGGTGCCCTCGAGGGCCCAAATTGAACGACGCCGCCGTAGCCCTGGCCTACAAGCACTGCGAGAGGATCACGCGGTCGCGCGCTCGCAACTTCTACTACGGGATCGCCCTCCTGCCCCCCCGCAAGCGTTTGGCCATGTGCGCGCTGTACGCGATGGCTCGTCGGATCGACGACGTAGGGGATGGCGCAACCGCTCCTGACAATCCCTCCGCCAGCGCCCAATCCGACGAAAGGGACGGCCGGGTGACGGCACTGGCCGGGATCCGGGCATCGCTATCGTTGCTGTCGAAGGCGTCAAATGGGGCGCCTGCGGGCACCCTGGCCCCCGGTGACCCCGTGCTGACGGCCTTGGCCGACACTGCCCGCTCCTTCCCGTTGCCCATAAGTGCGCTCGAAGAGCTTACGGAGGGTTGCGAATGGGACCTGGCCGGCCGCCGCTACGACAGTTTCGACGAGCTCGTCGAGTACTGCCGGCGTGTCGCCGGGACGATCGGCCGGCTCTCGCTATCCATCTATGGCAGTTCCGACCGCGACCAGGCCGAGCCGCGGGCGGACGCGCTGGGAGTGGCCCTGCAGTTGACGAATATCTTGCGGGACCTGGTCGAAGACCGCGACGTGATGGGGCGCGTGTACCTCCCAACCGAAGACCTCGAGCGTTTTGGTGTGAGCCCGCTCCTGAGCGGGGAACCGGACGACCTGTTGGCCCTCATCTGCTTCGAAAGCGGGCGCGCTGCCGCGTGGTACGACCGGGGCCTCACCCTGCTCCCGCTCCTAGATCCGCGCAGCCGCGCTTGCACCGCCGCGATGGCGGGGATCTACCGTCGACTGCTGGACCGCATACGGTCCCGGCCCGACTGCGTGCTCCACGGCCGGGTCAGCCTGTCCTCAGCCGAGAAAACGGCCGTGGCCGCTATGGCGTTGGCCAGAGGTGCCGCGTGACGGCGGGCGTCGGTCGGCGCATAGCCGTAGTCGGTGGCGGCCTGGCCGGCATTTCGGCCGCCCTCGCCTGCGCCGACTCGGGCGCCGCGGTGACCCTGTTCGAAAAGCGCCCCCGGCTCGGCGGGCTTACGTGGTCCTTCTCGCACGACGGGCTCACTATGGACAACGGGCAACACGTCTTCTTGCGCTGCTGCACGGCCTACATCGACTTCCTTGACCGGATCGGTTCTGCCGGCGACGTCGAGCTCCAGCAACGGCTCGACGTGACGGTCCTTTCCCCGGGCACCGGGGCCACACGCGCCCCAGGAGCCAGCGCTAAGACCCGGGAAGCTGGTGAGGCTAGTGACGCTGGTGCAGCGAAGCGCACCCCGTGGCCCCTCACTGCAACGGCTACCTTGCGGCGCGACAGGTTGCCGGCGCCGCTTCACCTCGGCCGGTCCTTGCTCGGCTATGGCCTAGTACCGTGGGGCGCTCGAGCTCGCTTTGCCAGCGTGGCCCTTGCCCTCGCCCGCCTCGACCTCGACGACCCCGCCCTTGACCAACAGACGTTTGCCTCCTGGTTGGCTCAGCATGGTCAGGGAGAAAAGGCGATCTCCGGGCTGTGGGACCTGATCTGCTTGCCGACGGTCAACCTGTCGGCGGCACAAGCATCGCTCGCGATGGGGGCGAAGGTGTTCCAGACCGGTCTCCTCACTGATTCGAGCGCGGGCGACATCGGCTGGAGCCGCGTCCCGCTCGGCTTGTTGCACGGAGAGCGTGCAGCCTCGGCGCTACGCAAAGCGGGGGTCGAAGTGCGTCTCGGGGAGGCGGTCCAAGCGGTCCATCCCGTTCCCGCCGCACCCAGCGGGATATCGCCAGGTGGGCCCAGCCGTGGCTTCGCAGTGCGGGCCGCAAGCGGAGACTCCGAAGCGGACGGCGTGGTCGTGGCCCTCCCGCATTATTGCACCGAGGACATCTTGCCTTCTGGAGGGCTGCCAGCATATTGCCGGCCGTCTCGCCTGGCGAGCTCGCCGATCGTCAACGTCCACGTCCGCTTCGACCGGCGTGTGACCAACCTGCCCTTCTTCGCCGGGCTCGGGACGGACGCTCAATGGGTTTTCGACCGGACCGCGTCGTCCGGCACTGGCACTGGCACTGGCACTGGCACTGGCACTGGCACTGGCCAGTACTTAGCCGTCTCGATATCAGCGGCGGATGACTACATCGGCGCCCGCCGCGAGCAATTGGAGGCCCGGGTAGTGGCCTCGTTGCGCCAATTGTTGCCAGCTGCGAGGGACGCCAGGGTGCTTGGGACGCTTGTTACTCGTGAGCATCACGCCACTTTCCGGGCGGCACCGGGTTCGGCTGCCGACAGAGCCCCCACCCGGACGCGGATCCCGGCCCTGGTCCTGGCGGGGGCGTGGACGGCCACCGGGTGGCCGCCCACGATGGAAGGGGCTGTGCGCAGCGGCGTAAATGCGGCTCGCGCCGTGCTGGTGGCCACGGGACAGTACGCCAGCTTGCCGCCGGTCCCTGGCGAACGGCCTGGGCCACCAATCAGGTCCCGGTCAAGGCCGAGGCAGGGCCCCGGT
The DNA here is from genome assembly GCA_963823855.1 of uncultured Acidimicrobiaceae bacterium. Classification (GTDB taxonomy): domain Bacteria; phylum Actinomycetota; class Acidimicrobiia; order Acidimicrobiales; family Palsa-688; genus Fen-671. The sequence goes on along the minus strand of CAWGNA010000018.1, from coordinate 367,004 downwards.
CCGGGGTCGAACGGGCATACAAGAGGGCGCTTGTCCGCGCCAAATCTACGCGATGCACCGCCTTCGGCGGAGCATCAACCCGGTGCGGACGTGCCGGGCAGTCCTATGTTTGAACCGCCAAAACTTGAGGAGGTCGTGTGAGGCCCACCATTGCCGTTGCCGACGTGCTCGAACGAGCGCGGGACAAAATGCAGCCCCTGATGCGCGAAGCGATCGCCCGGCTCAACCCCAGCCTCAGGGACGTCATCAGCTACCACCTCGGCTGGACTGACGCCAGCGGCAACCCGGCTGTGGTCAAGGGCGGTAAGGGCATCCGTGCCGCTCTGGCAACGCTGTCAGCGGAGGCTACCTGGGCCGACGCCGACGTGGGCGCGCCCGGAGGGGTGGCCGTCGAACTCGTCCATAATTTCTCGCTCCTACACGACGACCTGATGGACGGCGATGTCGAGCGACGGCACCGCCCTACCGTCTGGGCGCTGTGGGGCCCCAGTGCCGCCCTGATCGCGGGTGACGCTCTGTCGACGCTCGCCATCGATGTCCTGCTCCGCACCCCGAACCCAGCCGCGCCTGCCGCCGCCGCCGCCCTCGTTGAGGCCACGTCCGAGATGATCGCCGGGCAAGCGGACGACCTCGCGTTCGAGGCGCGCCGATCGGTCAGCGTCGAGGAGTGCATGGGGATGTCGACTGCCAAGACCGGCGCACTCCTCGGATGCGCGGCGTCGATCGGAGCGATACTGGCGGGTGCCCCCCCGACAACTGTGCAAGCGCTGCGCGACTTTGGCAGGCACCTGGGGGTCGCGTTCCAGGCGGTGGACGACCTGCTCGGGATCTGGGGCGACCCGGCCACTACGGGCAAGCCGATCGGGAACGACATCCGCCAGCGCAAGAAGTCGATGCCCCTGGTCGCCGCACTAGCTGCGGGCGACGACGAGGCCAGGGAGCTCGAGTCCATCCTTTTCGACGCCCGGCCGGAGCCCGTCGTCCCCGCCGCGGCGGCCACCAATGGGCATGTGGGCACGGGCGCTGCGAGCCGGCCGCATAACTCTGAAAAGCAGGGCCTGACCGCCGGGACAGCTCTGGCTGTCCCGGACTGGGCACCAACTCAGCCCAACCCTCTCACGCACGAACAAATTGCGCGGGCGACCTGGCTGGTAGAGACCTGCGGCGGCCGTGAGTGGACGGCTGCAAGAGCAAAGGCGCACCTCGATGCCGCCCTTGGGTCCCTCGAGCGGGCCCGGCTGTCGGCTGTCCCCCGTCGCGCCCTGGCGGACCTGGCTGTGTACGTGGTTGAGCGCGAGTCGTGACAATGCTGGCAGAGAACGCCGGCACAACAGCGGGTCGTCGTAGTGGCGACGACGATGACATCGATTTGAGCCGTCAAGGCCCCGAGGTCGCCGGACGCGGCGCCCGTGATGCCCTGGAGCGAGCGCGGGAGTACTTGAAGCGAACTCAGGGCCCGCAGGGCTTCTGGAAGGGCGAGCTTGAGACCAATGTGACGATGGACGCCGAGGATGTGCTGTTGCGGTACTTCTTGGGCGTGCTCAGCGACGACGTTCTGGCCCGCGCCGCGGCCAGGATCCGTTCCCGGCAACGCGAAGACGGGCCGTGGCCGACTTTCTACGGGGGCCCCGGTGAGCTGTCAGCAACCGTCGAAGCGTATGTCACGCTCAAGTTGGCCGGCGACAGCCCCGCCGACCCACATATGGCCAAAGCGGCGGACTGGGTACGCGGGCATGGCGGTGTCGCCTCGACCAGGGTTTTCACCCACGTGTGGCTGGCAATGTTGGGGCGTTGGGACTGGGCACAGCTCCCGGTAGTACCTCCCGAACTGGTCTTCCTGCCCGCTGGCTGGCCCCTTTCCATCTGGTCTTTTGGCTGCTGGGCCCGGCAGACAATCGTTGCTCTCTCCGTGATCAACGCGCACAGGCCCTCTCGGCCGTTGCCTTTCGAGATAGACGAGCTCGAGTCCGGCACAGCCCCCCGTCGTCGCCGCCTCGGGGCCCTCGGTACCTGCTTTTTGGGTCTCGACAAAGCGTTGCACCGGTTCGAGGCCCTCCCGAATACGTCGTGGCCAAAGCGTGTGATCCGCCGCGCCGCCCTTCGCGAGGCCGAGCGGTGGATTGTGGCCAGGCAGGAAGCCGACGGCAGCTGGGGCGGGATCCAGCCGCCCATGGTGTACTCGACGATCGCGCTTGTGCTGCAGGGGTACGCCCTCGACCACCCGGTCATCGCCGCTGCGTTCGCCGGTTTCGACCGGTTCACCCTGGACGACGAGGACGGCCGACGGATCGAAGCGTGCCAATCGCCGGTCTGGGACACCGCTTTGGCGGTGATCGCTCTGGTAGACGCGGGCATGAGCCCCGAGGATCCCGTTATCACGGCCGCTCGCGACTGGCTCCTGGAAGAAGAGGTAACTGTTGTCGGCGACTGGTCCGTTCAACGGCCCAACCTCGCCCCTGGCGGCTGGGCCTTCGAGTTCGAGAACGTGCACTACCCCGACATCGACGACACCGCAGAAGTAGTGCTGGCCCTTCGCCGCGCCCTCGCCAGCCCCGCCAGCGACGCGGCCTGCCAGCGGGGCCTGAACTGGGCCGTGGGCATGCAGTCGCGCGATGGGGGCTGGGGGGCCTTCGACGCCGACAACGACTCGTTGCTTCCGACCCAGCTCCCGTTTTTCGATTTTGGCGCGGTCATCGACCCGCCTACCGCCGATGTGACCGCCCACATTGTCGAGATGCTCGCCTGCGAACGACGGCCGCTCGATCCCGTGTGGCGCGAGGCGCTGCAGCGGGGGACCGAATGGCTGTCCTCGCACCAAGAGCCCGACGGCTCGTACTGGGGCCGTTGGGGCGTGAACTACGTCTACGGTACGGGGGCCGCGGTGCCTGCCCTGGTATCAGCAGGAGTGCCGCCTCAGGACCCACGGGTGGCCGACGGGGTGCGTTGGCTCCTCGAACACCAGAACCCTGACGGCGGCTGGGGAGAAGACTTGCGCTCCTATGTCGAACCCGGTTGGAGTGGCCGCGGGACCTCCACGGCGTCCCAGACCGCGTGGGCGCTCATGGCGATCCTGGCTGCGGGCGAACGCGACAAGCCGGCCACGGAGCGGGGGGTTGAATGGCTGGTGCGCAACCAGACTGAAGACGGCACCTGGGACGAACCATGGTTCACCGGCACAGGGTTCCCATGGGACTTCTCCCTCAATTACCACCTCTACAGGCACGTCTTCCCGCTCACCGCGCTGGGCCGCTACGTGTTTGGGACCGGGCCGGCAGCCGCCTCGAATGGCCCGGAGGGCACACGGGAAGGTCCGTCGCAGTGACCAGGCCGGAAGGGGCCCGGCCAGAAGGGACAGGGTCGGAAGAGACAGGGCGGGCGACCGCGGCGGCCTTCTCTCACCACCGCCTGCTCGTCCTTGCACCGTTGCGCATCGAACAGCTGGCGCTCAGTCCCGGAGGTCGGGTCGGCCCGACGACACTTGTCATAGAGCGCATCGGCATGGGCCTCGCCAAGGCCAGGGAGTCAGCGGGGCGCCTCAGCAGCGCACCACCGCCTGACGCTGTCGCCGTGGCGGGAGTGGGCGGCTCACTTATTGACAAGTTGCAACCGGGTGACCTGGTGGTCGCCGAACTCGTAATCGATACTTCAGGCCGGGAGGTAGCCTGGCTGGCCTCTGCCCCGTCCCTCGCCGCCGACCTCCGCCATCTCGGGCTGCGGGCCAGGTCTGGCACCATCGTGAGCACCGACCATATTGTGACGGGCGGAGAAAGGGCGATGCTGGCGGCGCTAGGCGCAGACGTTGTCGACATGGAGTCGTCTGCTGTAGCTGACGCGTCGTGGCACGCGCCCTTGGCGGTGGTCCGTGCCATCTCAGACACACCGGGGCAGGAGCTGTTTTCGCCTGCAGGTGTAGCCGGAGCGCTGACAGCGCTGCGCGCCCTACGGGCATCGCGCCGAGCGCTTGCGAATTGGGCCGCTACGGCGGGCCCGCCGACCAACACAAACGCAAACTCAAATAAAAAGAGAGAGATTTTTTTGGCTGCGCCGCGCTCATCGAGCGCGGCGGCCCCGGACGAGCTCGCTAATTTCTCACTTCCCCTGGAGGTCCGCTGAGATGGGAATACCACTACGCCAAAGCATAAAAGTCGGTACTTACGTCGCCAAGCAAAAACTCGCTCATCGCGACAAGTTCCCTCTTATTGTCGAGCTGGAACCACTGTTCGCGTGCAACCTCGAGTGTAACGGCTGCGGCAAGATCCAGTACCCGACAGACATCCTCCGTAAGAGGCTGACAGTCGACCAGGCTGTCGCAGCCATGGAAGAATGCGGAGCCCCGATGGTCTCGATAGCCGGAGGCGAACCCCTCTTGCATCCCGACATCGACAAGATGACCGAGGCCCTGCTCGAGAACAAGCGTTTCGTTTACCTGTGCACGAATGCACTTCTGCTGGAGCGCAAATTGGACCGGTTCAAACCCCACCCGGCGTTCTCATGGGTCATCCACATCGACGGCCTGAAAGAGCGCCATGACGAGTCCGTCAGCCGCGAGGGAACTTTTGACAAGGCCGTCGCGGCGATAAAAGCGGCCAAATCCAGAGGTTTCCGGGTCGCTACTAACACGACCTTCTTTAGCTCCGACTCGCCGAAGGCGGTCCAGGACATCCTCGATTTCCTGAACGACGAGCTCGAAGTAGACACGATGATGATATCGCCTGGGTATGCCTATGAAAAGGCGCCGGACCAGGTCCACTTTTTGGGTGTCAACCAGTCGACGACGCTTTTCAAGCAGGCGTTTGAGGGAAAGCGAAAGCATTGGCGGCTTAACCACAGTCCCTTGTTCCTGGACTTCCTGGAAGGCAAGGTCGAGTTCGAGTGCACCCCCTGGGGGATCCCCTCCTATTCGGTGTTCGGCTGGCAACGCCCGTGCTACCTGCTAGCCGACGGCTACACCGAGACCTACAAAGAGCTCATCGAGACAACGGATTGGTCGAAATACGGGCGAGGCCGCGACCCGCGTTGTCACAACTGCATGGCCCACTGCGGGTTCGAACCGAGCGCCGTGCTGGCCACCGCCGGCAGCGTTCGTGAGTCTCTGCGCGCCATGGTGAACGCCCGGTAGCCAGGTCGTGACACGGTGGTCCTGAGGCCGTGCTCCTGAACAGGCGGTGGTGGGATGGCGAAGCCGCGATCATTGGCGGGCCTGAGGACACTCGTAACCGGGGCGTCGAGCGGGATCGGGGCCGCAACCAGCGCTATCCTGGCCCGGCACGGTGCCCGGGTAGTCGGAACCGGCCGTGACACCGCCGCCCTTGCCGCCAATAGCCACAACTTCGTAGCCACCGTTGGTAAAGACCTGCTCGAGCAGGGAGCTCCCAGTGCGGTGGTTTCCGCCGCCGTCGAGGCTCTCGGCGGGCTTGATGTAGTCGTCTCGAACGCCGGCGCAGGTTGGTCCGGGAGGTTCGAGTCGATGTCCGCCGAGGAAACTGACTGGATCCTCGACATAAACCTCCGGGCCCCGCTACACCTGGCGCGCGAGGCCGCTCAACATCTCCGCAACAGCACAGTAGGAGGGCAGCTGGTCATCGTGGGCTCCATTGCCGGCCTACTCGGGGTAGCGGACGAAGTCGTCTACTGTGCGGCCAAAGCGGGGTTACGGGGGCTAGCGGAGTCGCTGCGGGCCGAGTGGAGAGACGGTGGCGCCGGCCGGCGCCACGACCGGGTCACGGTCACCCTGGTGAGCCCCGGCCCCGTGGACACGCCGTTTTTCACGACCCGCAACCGCCCCTACCTGCGTTCGTGGCCCAGAGCCATCCCTGCCGAGACCGTGGCCTCCGCGATCGCGCGCGCCATCGAGACTCGTCGGGAGGACGTCGTCGTACCGGCATGGTTGGCATTTCCCGCCCGCCTCAACGGAGGCGTCCCGTCCCTCTATCGCGCCCTATCAGGGCTCGAGGGCCGTTTGCAATAGAACGGCACCGCAGCTCCCGACGGCGGCAGCGGCCCTCGCGGCCCGGGAGCTCGACCGGTGCGATGACTTGTACGATCGCTACCGTGGCAGATGTCGAAGCCGCTCACATCCCCTCACGGGTGGGAGGGACCGAGGAGCAACCGAGCGAACCCTCCTTGGCCGGTTCATCGTCCGGGGCTGTCGCCGGGCGTGTAACCATCTCCGGCGACCAGTTGCTCGCGTGGTCCAAGCACCTCCCCCTCGTAGCAATGACGGTCCTATATGTCGTGCGTTTCAGCATGGCCACGGTTGACAGCTTGAGAGCTTTTCAACAGGACGCCTACGACCTCGCCCTTTATGACCAGGGCATCTGGCTGCTGAGCCGCTTTCACGCGCCGTTTACGACGGTAATGGGAACAGATATGTTCGCGGCACACACCGTTTTCATCTTCGTTCTCCTCGTGCCGCTTTATTGGGTGTACCCACATACTGCGGCACTCCTGGTGATACAGTCCATCGCGTTGGCACTCGGCGCTGTGGCCGTATACCTGCTGGCCCGAAGGTTGTTACGCAGCACCGCGCTCGCCACCTTGCTGGCCGCGGCTTATCTATTGAACCCGGCTATCCAGCAGGGGAACCTCGAACAGTTCCATGTCGAGGCGTTCGAGGCGCCGATATTGGCTTTTGCTATTTACGCCGCCGTTGTGTGGCGTCCCCGGCTCCTCGTTGTTATGGTGATTTTGCTTTTACTGTGCAAACAGGACGACCTTCTGTACGTCGTGCCACTGGGCCTGTGGGTAGCCTTGCGACGCGACCACAACACGGGCATGGCAATAACTGGCGCAGGCTTGGTGGTCGGGCTGTTCGAGAACCTGATCCTGGTGCCAGCGTTACTGAACGGCGTACCCGTCTCCTACGCCGGTTGGTGGCCGTTCGGGTCCCTGCACAGCACGGTCCAGGTCCTCGTCAGCAGACCCGGGAAGTTCTTGAGCTTTGCCACCTCACAAGGACGTCCCTGGTACCTGTGGCAGATGGGGCTCAGTGGCGGCTTGGTTTTCCTGCTGGCGCCCGGTATCGTCGCCGTGGCCCTGCCTGAGCTGGGTGCTGACGCCCTCTCCTCCAACCCCTATTTACACCAGATAATCCGGCACTATTCCATGCCAGTGGCAGCTGTACTCCTCTGTGCCACGGTTTACGCGATCGCCAAGGCCTCGTCGCCGCGCCGCCGGGCTCTCGCTACGGTCGGTGCGACGTGTTGCGCACTGTTGGGCTGCGTACTGTGGGGTGACCTGCCCTTTTCGGAGGGCGCCATCGCCCCTCCGGACCCGAGCGCCCCCGCAGTGGCAAGCGTAAATCGGCTCGTCCAGGAGGTACCGCCAAACGCCGTTGTCTCCGCGGCGGAGAACTTTATACCGAACCTCGACCATCGCCAGCAGATCTACATGTTCCCGACCCCGTTTTCACAGTCCTATTACGGCAACCCGAAATACGACGGCGTCGAGTTGCCCTTTGCCTCGCAGGTCGAGTACCTGCTGCTACCGTCGTGCATCCCATGTGACGGGAACCTGGGCGAAGGCGCTCAGCGGGTGTTCGACCGGTTCGCCACGCAGTTCCGGGTCGTGGACCAGACCAGCGGCGTCGTGCTTTATGAGCGCAAAGGGACGTGAACCCGGGTTGTGAGCCCGTAATTGAGCCCGCGTACCAGTTTCTCCCGGGCCTACCCCACATGAGAACGTCACAGGATGACCCCGGGGGCGCGGGTAGGGACCGATGCGCTATCGGGGCTGCTCAGCCCCGTGGCCAACGTCGGTGCTGGTCCCGACGTCGGTGCCGCTTTCCAGGTCGGTACCAGCCTCGAGACCAGTGCGGCTGTTGACGTCGGCGCCCGTGGCCACCGCGGCCCCGTTACCGGTGCCACTCTCGATGGCGGGACCGGTCTCGACGTCAGTGCCCGGGACAGTCCGGGCCCCGGTGCCAGCGGGCCGGTTGGGTGCCGCCAAGCCCGCCTCCACAGAAGCTCGGGACAAGCGTTTGTTACGGTGCGGGCTGGCGACTAGCAAACGGCAAAGATGGCTCAAGAAGACGAGGCCCTCGTGGAAGCTCGCCTTCGAGCGGCCGGCGTGGCGGGGCGCGAAATCAAAGCCGACATTCTGCACCGATGACGGCCTGGCCCGCACCACCACTTCGAGCAGGATCTTGTAACCGGAGGGTTGTAGGTGCACTCCTTCGAGAACTGACCGTCGTAAGGCAAACAAGCCGCTCAGTGGGTCCTGCAGGGGCCGGCTGGGCGGGAGGAACAAATGCACCAGGGCACGGCAGGCCCGGGACACGAGGTGCCGCCACGGCCCGGACAAGCCAGCGTCCCCGCCTGCCCAGCCGTAGCGGCTCCCCGCCACAAGGGCCGCCTCGCCCGAGAGGACGGGCGAAACCAGAGCTGGGACCACCTCCGGAGGGTGCTGCAGGTCCGCGTCCATGACGACGACTACCGTCCCCCGGGCCAGGCCGAAACCCTCTTGCACAGCGCCGCCGAGCCCTCCGGGGCGGGCGCCCTTCTCCCGGTGCAGCAGCGTGACTGGCCACCCCTCGTCGGCCAGACGACGGATCAACTCCGGGGTCGAGTCGTCGGAATCGTCGACGAACACGAGCTCCCACCCGCCCGCGATGGCCCGGAGGGCGGCTTCGAGGCGGCTCGTCAGCGGCTCGACGTTCGGCGCTTCGTTGCGCGTCGGGACGACGACCGACAACGCCAACGTCCTGTGGGGCTCGCCGTCGCCGTCGTGGTCGTTCCCGCCACCACAGCTACTGTCGAGGTGCTCCCGAGGGACCGTCACTGGCTCCCGAGCCGCATTTATGCGACCGCGGCCATCAGACCCTGGCCATCAATAGATGCGCACTAACCGGAGGGTGTCGGTCACTGGTTCGGGGTCGTGGAGAGAACCGGCCAGAACCACCACCACGTCACCAGGTTTGGCGTACCCACCCTGGAGGACAGCCTGTACCCCGAAGTTGACAGCTTCGTCGGTCGTCTTTGCCTCCGGCACAAGTACTGTGTCTACTCCCCAGCTAGTCGTTAGCTGCCGGGCCGTGTACTCGTAGGGGGTTGCCGCCACGATGGGGGCGGCCGGTCGGAAGCGGGCTATAGCGCGAGCCGTAGCGCCCGAGTTCGTGCAGGCAATGATCACGGCCGCCTTTTCGTCTACCGAGGCCCGCCAGGCGGCGCCACCGATGGCGGCGGTGATCCGAGCGCCGGCCGGGCCTTCGGACGGCGAAATGCTGCGCCGGCAAGTTGCGGCCCCAATGGTAGCTATCGAACTCCCGGTCGGCGCGCATCGCTATTCGCGCCATCGTGGCGACAGCACAAACCGGGTCGATCCCGATCGCAGTCTCTCCTGACAACATGACTGCGCTCGTCCCGTCGAAGACCGCATTGGCTACGTCCGTGACTTCTGCCCGAGTGGGCACCGGCGAGTTGATCATCGACTCGAGCATTTGGGTGGCGGTGATGACGGGACGTCCCCAGGCGACGGAGGACAGGATAAGCCTCTTTTGTATATGGGGGACGTCCTCGAGAGCGACGCGCACGCCCAGGTCGCCTCGGGCGACCATCACGGTGTCGGTGACTCGCAGGATGTTGTCGATGTCCTCGAGCGCCTCGGGGGTCTCCATCTTGGCGCAGACGAGCACGCTCCGGCCTGTGACGACCCGCACGGCCTCGAGGTCTGACGCCGAGCGCACAAATGAGACCGCCACGCTCTCTATGCCCTCCTCGAGGAGAACTTCGAGACGCTCCAGGTCCTCTGGTGTAGGCGTCGTCAGCGAAAGCCTCGATGCTGGGGCTGTTACCCCGGGACGTCCCTGTACTTTCCCACCTGCTGTGACCCTCGTTTTCATCGAATAGCCGTCCCGCTCTTCGGCTATGAGCGCCACGCCCCCGTCGCCTAGCGCGATCCGGTCGCCCTCCTCGAGGGACTCGACCAACTCAGGTAGCGACACGCCTATCGTGCCCACAGTGCTGCTCGGGGCGAGATCAGGTGGGCTCAGCACGACCTGGCGGCCGGTCACCAGAGTCACGCCTCCTTCAGGGAATGGGGTGGTACGGATTCTGGGGCCGGGCAGGTCGACCAGGACGCCCGACTTCCGGCGCCGCCTGACGGACGCGTCGCAACCGCTCGACGGCGTCCTGCAGGGAACCGTGCGCAAGGGGGAGCCGGGCGACGTCCATCCCTTCTTCCTGCATGGCACTCAGGGTGGCAGGGTCGTCCGAAGCAGGGCCGATAGTGGCGACGACGCGTGTACGGCGGGAGGCGGATCCCACACTGCGGCGCCCTGGGCGCGAGACGTCGCTTAGTGCGCGGCCCAATTTAGGGGCGGACAAGTCCTTGGCAATGCCGCCCTGGTCGTGCTCAGCCACATTCGTGGCAGGTTCGGGTTCGGTCACACCACCAGCATGGCCGATCCGGAGGGCGAGTTTGTATGCGCCCCCGGTGAGGGCAGGCGAACCGCCGCCCCGTGCCCAGCCACCCGTTAGCCGGGAGTACTAGCCGGGAGCTAGCTCCGAGGCTAAGAAGTAAGCCAGCGCTCCGCGCGTGGTGCCGTCAAGGGACCGTCCCGAGGCCAGCCATGCAGGCAATTCGTTGGCAGGCCCGAGCCAGAGCCCTCCTAGGGGCTGAGCTGGGTTTGCTGTCGACCCGGGGACCGCAGCCGAACATACGGCGGCGAAAACGGGCACCTCCGCCCAGCGAGTCTCGGCCAACCAGGAACGCACAGCACGAGACCGGCGCAGGGTTTCCCGCACCGGGCCTGAGCGTCGCGCGCTGCCCTGTCCGGGAGGCAAGGCGGATGAGCCAACCCCGTTGGCTGACTTGTACTTGCCTAGCGCATCGCGATGGCGGGCCGCCCCGGGCGGCGTGTGGCCCAAGTACGGGCCGATAACGACCAGGCCCCGTGGCGCCACCGCGAGGTGCTCGAGACGCAGGCCGTTATCTGGCACCCGGCCTGGCACCTTCCGGCCATGCATCACCATCGTCCCGGGCGGGCAGGTGTCATCGAGCAGCTGGCCAAGGGAGTTCCCCCAGTTGGGAGCGATCGAACGCGCCAAAGGGACGTCGCCCAGAACAGCCAAGAGGCGGCAAAGGCGGTCCCGCACTATCTCCTCCCGTCCCTCTCGGCCATAGCCGGACAATACCGAGTACGCCGACGCGCCTGGTGTGCCCGTCCCGTCGGCAAAAGGGTCTTCGCTCTCCCCTGGCATTTCAGGGGGATCGGCAGCGAGCTCCTTTGCCCTGAGCGAGGCATCGGAAAACTGGTTCTGGGGGCCGGAATTAAGCACGCCGTACCGGCCTTTCTCTTTTTTCCACGGGCTTCGAGGCGTACGCCGCGGCAACCGCGGGGTGGAGAATTTGATGATCGCGGACGTTCACGCCCTTGGCAAAGCCAGGGTCCCTGGCGCAAAGCTCGTCGAGGCCAAGGTCAGCGAGCCGGTTGAGGTAAGGGAGTGTGGCATTTGTCAACGCGCGCGTGGAAGTTACGGGGACCGCGCCCGGCATGTTCGCCACGCAGTAGTGCAGCACGTCGTCCACTACGTAGGTCGGCGCTTCGTGCGTGGTCGGCACCGACGTCTCGAAGCAGCCGCCTTGGTCTATGGCTACGTCCACGATCACTGCTCGCCGGGGCATAGTCGAAAGCATCGGGCGGGTCACGAGCTTGGGCGCGGCCGCGCCGGGGACCAAGACCGCCCCGATCACTGCGTCTGAAGCGGTCAGCTGTTCGATGATGCTGTGGGCGTCTGACATCAGGGGTAGGACCGTACCCTCGAACCGCTCGTCCAGGTAACGCAGGCGCTGGTCGGAACGCTCCAGGATCGTAACCTCAGCGCCGAGGCCCCGGGCCACGCGGGCGGCATAAACACCAACGACCCCCCCGCCCAGTACGAGCACTCGGGCGGGAGCCACCCCGGGCGCACCACCCGCCAGGACGCCCCTGCCTCCCATCGGGGATGTCAGGTAGTGAGCCACTACCTGGCCAGCCAGCCGCCCCGCGATCTCGCTCATGGGGGCGAGCAGGGGCAGAAGCCCCCTCTCATCCTGTACCGTCTCGTAGCCCACACCTGTAGCCCCTGACCGGACGAGTGCAGCGGTGAGCTCAGGGGCCGCTGCCAGGTGCAAATAGGTGAAAAGGACCAGGCCCTCGCGGAACAGCGCTAGCTCAGGCCCCACCGGCTCTTTGACCTTGACCAGTAGGTCCACGTCTCCCCAGATCTTGGCCGGCTCCGCTACAAGCACCGCGCCGGCAGCAACATAGGCGCGGTCCGGGAACCCCGAGCCTTCGCCGGCACCTTCCTGGACCAGGACGGTGTGGCCGGCCGCGACGAGCTCCTCGGTCCCAGCAGGGGTGAGGGCGACCCTCCACTCCGCCGCTTTTATCTCCTTCACGACGCCTATGCGCATAGGAGCAAACCTCCGCTAAGCGCCCGGGGGGGAACACACTTGTCAGAAAAAGGGAGCCGGCGAATGCCACTGGCGCTCGTTCCAGCGGCCGCACCGACAAACTGTACCGACGGCATCCCTCGCCTCCTTATCTCTTCGCGAAGCTTGTTTTCTTCCCAGGCACTACTGCCGCGCAGCTTACCTGGGCGCGCTCGTCGTCCCGGGAGGCCGTGCTTGCAAAAACAACAACTCGCGTCCACGTTGGCGCCGCCCTGGGCGGGACCTCGCCCGGTGCCCTCCACCTACCTCAGGGCCCTGGGGCGGGACCTCGCCCGGCCCTCTTGCTTCCGGTTACCGGGCGCCGACGACGAGCAGCAGGTCGCCCCCTTCAACGGACGCGAGCTTTGGTACGGCCAGCCGTTCGACTATCCCGCCGAGCGAGGTCGTGATCGGGGCCTCCATTTTCATCGCCTCTATGGTGGCGACGGTCTGGCCTGGCTCGACGTGGTCTCCCGCGTCAACGGTCAGCGAGACAGCCCCAGCGAACGGAGCAGCCACGTGGGCCGGGTTGTCGGGCTGCGCCCGTTCGCCGCGGGGGCGAGTGTCCTGCACTGACCGGTCGCGGACCGTAACAACGCGAGGCTGGCCGTTCAACCGGCAAAAAACGGACCGAAAACCCCGCTCGTCCGCTTCACCGACGGCGTCTAGGGCCAGGTACAGCGAAACACCTGCCCCGAGGGCAACCTCAAGCTCGTCCCCTGGGGCCAGCCCGAAAAAGAAAGCAGAAGTGGGTAGGACGGATAAGTCTCCGTACTGGCGCACTGCTTCCTCGTACTCGCGCGTTGGCCCCGGGAAGAGAAGCGAGTTGAGGACCTGTCGCTGCTTCTGTTCACCTGAACCCGGGTCAGTCAGTACGGCTCCGGCCTCAGGGGGCAGTTCCAGTTCACGAACGGGCACTTTCTTCCCGTGGAGGGCCTTGGCCCGGAATGGTTCGGGCCAGCCGGCAGCCGGTACTCCGAGTTCTCCAGAAAGAAAGCCAATGACGCTGTCTGGAAGGTCAAAGCTGGCCGGGCCCGTTCGAACTCGGCCACGTCGGCGTTCGCGCCGCAAAGGTAGAGTGCGAGGTCGCCGACGACCTTGGAGCTCGGCGTAACTTTTACTATGTTGCCGAGGATGCGGTTCGCCTCCGCATAGAGGTCTTCTACCATCTCATAACGGTCCCCGAGGCCGAGCGCGATAGCTTGCTGGCGCAAATTGGATATTTGGCCTCCCGGCATTTCATGCCGATAAACGCGCGTGGTGGGCGCCCCGAGGCCCACATCAAAGGGCTTGTACAGCCGGCGCACAGCTTCCCAGTAAGGCTCGAAAGCCTCTATCGCACCCAGCGAAAGGCCCGTTGCCCTGGCAGTATTGTCGGTAGCGGCCACGATAGCGCCGAGAGAAGGTTGGCTCGTAGTACCGGCCATCGGCCCAAGAGCCCCGTCGATTGCGTCGACGCCCGTCTCAATGGCCGCCAAATAAGTCGCAAGTTGTCCGCCGGCGGTGTCGTGGGTGTGCAGGTGGACCGGCAGTTCAAAGTTTTCCCTGAGGGCGCCGATCAAAATCTTTGCGGCTGGGGCCGCAAGAGCCCGGCCATGTCTTTTATGCAAAGCACGTGCACACCGGCCGCCACCAGTTGATCCGCCTTATGCAAATAGTAATCGAGAGTGTAGAGGTGCTCCGAGGGGCTGGCTAGGTCACCTGTGTAGCACACAGCTCCCTCTGCCACCTTACCGGTTTCCAGGATCCCCCTGATCGCAGGCAGCATCTGGTCGACATCGTTGAGTGCATCGAACACGCGGAACATATCGACCCCGGTCCGGGCCGCCTCTTTCACAAATGCGACAGCAACTTCGTCCGGGTATGGCGTGTAACCGACGGTATTGCGCCCTCTTATGAGCATTTGCAAACAGATGTTGGGGACAGCCTCGCGGAGCGCCGCCAAGCGTTCCCAGGGGTCCTCCTTCAAAAAGCGCAACGCGACATCAAAGGTCGCTCCGCCCCAAGCCTCCAGAGACAGAAGGCCAGGCAGCATGTCCACAAAATAAGGCGCTCCTTGCAATATGTCTTTAGTGCGGAGCCTTGTGGCCAGGAGCGATTGATGGGCATCGCGCAGAGTCGTGTCGGTGACGGCCACCGGGACCAGCTGGCGAAGCCAATTGGCAAAGCCGGCGGGGCCGAGTTGGTCGAGGACCTGGCGGCTCCCCGATGCCACCGCGGCGGAGCGGGCGTGGCGGGCCCGGCGTGCTCCGGGCTGAATGGGCAGTTGGGGAAGTTTCTCTCTGGGTCGCCTACGCCTGGCGGGACGGTCCCATGAGGCCGGTTGACCGTGACGTCGGCGACGTAGGTCAGCAAGCGGGTGCCCCGGTCGGCGCCGCTGCGCCGGTTGAGCAACGCCGGCCGCTCGTCTATGAAGGACGTGCTCAGGTTGCCTGATATGAAGTCTGGCTCCTCGAGCACCGCTTGGAGAAACGGGATGTTCGTAGCCACGCCCCTGATCCGGAACTCGGCTACTGCCCTCCTCGCCCGCGCCACTGCCTCCGGGAAGGTCCGGCCCCGGCACGTGAGTTTGACCAACAGCGAGTCGAAATGCGCGGATACGTCTGCCCCCACGTAAGTGCAGCCATCCAGACGGACGCCATAGCCGCCGGGGGAACGGTAGGTCGTGACCCGGCCGGTGTCGGGCCGGAAGTTCTGCGCGGGGTCTTCTGTCGTGATCCGGCACTGGAGGGCAGTGCCAGTCACCACGATGGCCTCCTGGTAAATGCCGAGGTCGGCAAGAGTGGAGCCTGCGGCGATCTGGAGCTGGGCCTGGACAATGTCGATGGAGGTGACCTCTTCGGTGACCGTGTGCTCGACCTGTATGCGCGGGTTCATCTCGATGAACACGTAACGACCATCCGGGGCAACCAGGAACTCGACGGTGCCAGCGTTCAGATAGCCAACCGCCTGTGCAAATTTGAGGGCGTCGGCCCAAAGCTGGGAGCGGACGATCGGGTCGAGGTTGGGCGCCGGGGCGATCTCGACGACTTTCTGGTGGCGGCGCTGGACCGAGCAATCGCGTTCGTAGAGGTGGATCACGTTGCCGCCGCCGTCCGCCAGCACTTGGACCTCTACGTGGCGAGCGCGCGGCACCGCCTCCTCGAGGAACACAGTTGGATCCCCGAAGGCTGTCGCGGCCTCACGCGTTGCAGCCTCGACGGCGGCCCGTAGATCATCGCCTCGGTCCACCCGTCGCAGCCCACGGCCACCACCGCCGGCCGTTGCCTTCACAAACAGGGGGAAGCCGATCGCGTCGCTGGCGGCGACCAGCTCGTCGATGTCATCCCAGGGGCCCGCGCTGCGCAGCACCGGTATGCCAGCTGCCGCCGCCGCGTTTTTGGCGATCAGCTTGTTGCCAGCGAGGGCCAGTACCTCGGGGGGCGGCCCAATGAACGTGATGCCGGCCTCGAGGCACGCCCGGGCGAGGTCCGGGTTCTCCGCCAGGAACCCATAGCCGGGGTAAATGGCGTCTGCCCCGCAATGTTGGGCGACGTCTATCAAACCGTGGATGTCGAGGTACGCCCGAAGGGGGTGGCCGCGTTCTCCTATTTCGTAGCTCTCGTCAGCCTTCTGGCGATGGAGCGAGTAGCGGTCCTCGTACGGGAAGACCGCGACAGACGTGTAACCAAGCTCGTTGATGGCGCGAAAAGCCCGGACCGCGATCTCGCCCCGGTTCGCGACCAGCACCTTGCGCACGGTCGAGCGTATCTTGCCCGGTGGAGACGGCTGGCGGGCCGGCCCGGGCCGCTGCTCTCACCGGCCTTTCCGTCCACGACGCCCTCTGCGGGGTCACCCCGTTTGCGAGGTCAGGGCACGCCGGGGCACCAGTTGTCGAGGTCAGGGCACCCCGATCGCCTCCCTTCGGGCGCGATTCAACCCACCCGGCCGCGTTCGCGCCCCTTGCCGGCCTGCAATCGCAACGATGTGCAAATCTGACTCCCAGAACGGCTCGGACGCAGGCTCCAGGTTTGCCATTTGCATCA
The DNA here is from genome assembly GCA_963823855.1 of uncultured Acidimicrobiaceae bacterium. Taxonomy (GTDB): domain Bacteria; phylum Actinomycetota; class Acidimicrobiia; order Acidimicrobiales; family Palsa-688; genus Fen-671. The sequence continues at coordinate 350,568 of CAWGNA010000018.1, read as the reverse complement.
TTGAGATGGTATGAAATATCATCTAAGGCGTGAGTCGCATCCAGGTCCGTGAGTTGGCCCACCGTTTTCGTGACCAACACGGGGTGATCAGCCGTTCGCAGCTCCACGCCCTCGGCGTGAGCAGCCGGGCCTTGAACCGTCGGCTGACCACCGGTGAATGGGAGCCGGTGGGCCATCGAGCAGTTCGGCTCGCCGGTTCAAGGCAGACACCCGAGCAGGACCTGCTGGCACAGTGCCTAGCTGCCGGGCCGTGGGCCGTTGCGTCGCATCAGTCGGCAGCCTGGCTGTGGCACCTCGCCGAAGTCCCCGAACGTCACGCCGTGACGGTCCCCCGCAGCCTCTCCGCTCGTCGGCTGACCTGCGACGTGCATCGGCCCATCGACTACCCCGCCCGCGTCGTCGCGGTGACGTACATCCCGTGCACAGACCCGTTACGGACGATCATGGACGCAGCGGCGGTAACGACGCCTGAGGAGCTCGAACTCATAATCGACCTCGCCTTAGGCACCCGGCTGGTGACCATGGACGGGATCGACGCGGAGCTCGCCAGGGGGTCTCAAAGAGGCCGGCGCGGCCTAGAAGCATTGCGGTCCGCTCTGAAGGGGCGCCCGTCGCTTGGTACCAGTCAGGCGAGCATCCTCGAAGCCAAGACTCTGCGGCTGCTCAAGCACGCTGGGATCAAATGTGAAGGCGTTGAGGTGGAAGCAAGTGCCAAATATTCCTACCGAGTGGACGTAATGCTCCGGCCGGGGCTGGCACTCGAAGTCGACGGCTACTCCTTCCATCGCAGTCCAGAGCAAATGACTGGAGACGCCCGCCGGCGTAACCGGCTCTGCCTCGGCGGGACACAGGTCCTCGTTTACACATGGCGGGACGTGGCCCACGACGGCCACCGGTTGGTTTCCGAGGTCCGCACGGCCCTTGCTCAGCTCGACCAATCGCGACGTTGAGCATCGAGGGGGGCCATCCGCCCAAGCAGCCGGCTAACTGACCAAAAGTTACGGGCGGTGGCGGCTGACCGTTAGGTTCTGGTGGCCTAATCAGGCCGGGACAACTTGTCGAAGCCCTTCCACCACCCACTCGACACCCTGTTTTTTTGCGAGCTCCGGCGGCGTCCTGCAATCGGGCTGCGCTACGCGCCGGCCCTCCCTGACCGTCGCTTCCCAGGTCCCGGCCAGCTCCGTCTCCAGCCTGACCGCTCCGTCATCGAGGTCGATAGCTCGGCGGGCGGAGCCGAACAGGCTCCACCCGACCTCCCCCAGCACCGCCCCCTCGACGGCTTGTTGAGAGGGTGAGCCGACGGTTGCACAGCCTCTGTAACGGCTCACCAGATCCCCTACATCGCCAGCACCCGAAACCACGTCCTGGAGGAGCTGGGGACCGGCCCAGGCCCACAAGGTCCCGGCCGGGAGGACGATCGCCGTCGGGGCAAAGCGGTGGCCCCCGGTGTGACTTGTGCGCCAAAGACGTAAAGGAGGGCCGAAGTTGGGCCGTCGCACGAGTTGGTTCAGCAGCTCCATACCCCGTGCCCCGCAACAGGTATCCCGGCGGCCGTGAGTACAGACCAAGACATCGGTTACGGCCGACGAAAGGTCGCCCTGGTCGCCAGGCGACGACGCTGCACTTATCAAGGCGGCCACTTGTTCGGTCAGCGAGGCGGGCTTTGCCATCCGCTCAGAACGGAGGAGGGGCCCGCCCAACCGGGCCGAGCCGTCCGGTAGCAGATGAGCCGGCGGGGACGGTCGGGGCCTTGGTCGAGGTCGAGACCGCTGGGGCTGGGGCCGGCGTCGGGCCGCGAGGCTTCTTCGTTGGCGTCCTGTCGTTCGCCGGCTCCGTTTGGCGCGGGCTGCTGTTGTTGACCCGGAGCAGCCGGGGGAACCTGCATCACCGTTTGCAAACGGAGACCGGCGGAAGCCGCCAGTTCTGCCACCTCGACGAGCTCGGGGACCGTAGCGACATCGAAAGGCCAGGGCAAGGGCTGCTCGACAAGCAGGAAGCCCTCATAGTGCCCGGCATTGCCGACAGGGCCCAACCCCTGGCTCCGCGCCCAGTCGCTGCAAGCAAGCGGCGCGCCCGCGGTCCCACCGGGCGACGATCCCACGTCCCTACCATCGATAGCCATGACGTAGAGGTTAGGGCAGCGGAGCAAACCGCCCGGAGGGCGGTTACGACCGGGCCAGACCCCGCGGAACTCCAAAGGCGTAGATCGGCATCCCGTTCGCGAAGAAGGACTGGGACACCATGTACGGGCCATTAACGAGCACTGACGTCCACCCTCCGGGGCCGGGGCCGGCGTCGCCTTCAACTGTGTCGATAGCACCGTCGGGCCAGACCTGGGCGACGATGCCCATGTGGGGTGACGTCCCGACGGTCTGCGGGCCTGTCCCGTAAAAGACCAGGTCGCCGGCGACGGGCATGACCGTGGCCGGGACCACCTCGGTGTGGCGTGCTACCCAGCGATAAACGTCGCCGACAAAGGCATACCGGGGGACCGGGATCCCTGACTTTTCCCATACCCACGTTGCGAAGAGGGCGCACCATTCTTCACAGGGACCGTACGGGTTGCAATCATTCCCACCGCTTTTGCTGGGGCCGAGCTGGCTTGCGGCGACATTTACTACCCGTTTCACGGCGTCAGGATGCTCGAAACTGACAGCAAAGCTGGCCGAATCGAGCAGCCAGTAACCCGTCCCGGTCGGATCAGCCACGATGTCTGTTATCGGCGGCTGTGGCACCGCCGTGTTGTTGCCCCGGAGGGAGGTCGCGTCACCAAACGCGTCCACCTCTCCATTGCCGCACACAAGCCAGTAACCACGGCCGTCAGCGGTCACAGCAATACCGTTCACTGGCGGGTGGCCCCGTGGCATGTCGCCAATCCTCTTGGCGTCTCCGTAGGGGATGACTTCTCCCCCGCCCTGAACAAGCCAATAACCCCGGCCGTCGTCAGACGATGCGATGGCCACAATGGGGATGTTGTGCAAATTCGTCGCTCCCAAAGACCCGTAGTAGCCGGCGTCGCCAAACGCGTATACCTCTCCGTGAGTGCCAGCCAACCAGTACCCTTTGCCGTCTGGAGTAGCCGCGAAACCCACGATCGGAGCGGGCAGGCGTATTTTGCCGGTCGAGCCGTAGTACTTCGCATCGCCGAATGGGAAAACGCCGCCGTCGAGCGAAACCAACCAATAACCACGTCCGTCGGGTGTGGGGGCCATGTCCACGATCGGTGCGTACAGTCTGAGTGCGCCCGTCCCACCGAAATACTTGGCGTCGCCATAGGCCAGCACACCACCGTCGGCCCCAACCAGCCAATAACCCCCGCCATCGGGGGTCGCCGCCATCCCGACTATCGGAGCCGCGAGGCGGAGGCCCGTAGGACTGCCAAAAAACTGAGCCGCCCCATATGCGATCACACCGCCGTCCTTGAAAAGTCCTGTGGTCGGCCGGTCATGAGGTTGTTTTGCATTTTTACGGGTGGTGGCCGATGCATTCCTACCGGCCGTAGCTGTAGCCGCAGAGAGCAACGAGCTCATACGTGCGGGGCTGGTAGTCGTCGGTATCGTTGCGATCGCCGGCTGCGCCACGGTCGAGGCCGGCGAGAGCGTGATGGCAAGAAGTGATAAGGCCACCGCGACCGCGCCCAGGCGGGCAGACCGCGTGAGGCGGCCCGCCGAACTGGTCCGCATAACCGTCTTTTTTACCATGACGTTCCCCGTCACGCACAAGAACGGCACGTTCAGTGGCCAATTCGCCCACAAACGGGCATAAAGCGCGCGTGATCCGCAGGATTCGGCGGCAGGCAGCGCCCTTTCTGGGCGCACGGGAGTCATTCGGTTGCGTTTTTGGTGAAAAAGTGCCCAGGTTTCGCGACGAGAAACATTCTTTGCACCCAGAACCGCAGGAGATGGCGCAACATCGGTTACAAATGACGCGCAGCGTGGCGGGACAAATGCGTCTGGTAGGTGGGACCGGGGACAGGCGTCCAACGGGAGTGGAGGGGATCGTCGTTCGAGCTAAACGAGCGAAGACGGGGACGGGGCGGGCGTCACGGGGCGGACGAGCCCGGCTGACCGGCACGGCAGGCGACGGGCGACGCACAGTTCAGGCCCGCTCCCTGCCGAGTGCGGGCCGAGTGCGGACCGAGATGAGCGGGCGACCGGGGCGCGTGCGGGCGAGACGAACTAGCAACGGGCCTGGGACCAGGGGCCACGGGGCCGGGGGCGGCCCCCCTGTAGAGGTCCCTCCTCTGCGCTCTCGATCTCGATAGCGTTCTGTGCCGTGGAATACGTGGCAGATGACCCCCTTCCTCGAGGGCAACGCAGGCTTCCTCCGGAGCAACGCAGGCTTCCTCGGGAGCAACGCAGGCTTCCTCCGGAGCAACGCAGGCTTCCTCGGGAGCAACGCAGGCTTCCTCTGAAGCCGCGAAGGCATTCTCGGGAGCAACGAAGGGCCGGCTGGTGATCGAGCACGAGGTGCGGTCGCACAAGAGCGCTGAGGCGCTGGCGCGCCAACAACAACTGGCCTGGAAGCTCGCGGCGGTGGCAACTGACGACGTGCCAGTCGAGGCTGACGTCACAGAGATGGTCGTCAACCGGCTGATCGACGACGCCGGCGTGGCAGCGGCGGCGTTGAGCCGGCACCCGGTGGCCACCGCCCGTGCCCAGGCCCTTTGTCACCCGCCCTCGACCACTCACCCCGGCGCTGCCGTTTTCGGCTGCGCCCTGGCCACCAGGGTCTCGCCCGAGTGGGCTGCCTGGGCGAACGGAGTCGCCGTACGAGAGCTCGATTTCCATGACACGTTCCTGGCTGCCGAGTACTCGCACCCCGGCGACAACATCCCGCCCCTGCTGGCGGTGGCGCAGCACGCCGGCCGCAGCGGTCACGACCTGATAAGGGCCATCGCGACGGCCTACGAGGTCCAGGTCGACCTGTCCCGGGGGATATCCCTTCACGCCCACAAGATCGACCACGTAGCCCACCTGGGCCCGTCGGTGGCCGCCGGGCTGGGTACGCTTCTCGGGCTGCCCACCGAGGTCGTGTACCAGGCAATCGGCCAGGCACTGCACACCACGACTTCGACCCGCCAATCCCGCAAGGGCGAGATCTCGTCGTGGAAGGCCTACGCTCCGGCGTTCGCCTCCAAGGTCGCCATCGAGGCGGTGGACCGGGCCATGCGGGACGAGACTTCGCCGGCGCCGATTTACGAAGGGGAAGACGGGGTTATTGCATGGCTGCTCGACGGGCCGGGGGCAACCTATCGGGTCCCGCTCCCCGCACCGGGCGAGCCTAAGCGGGCCATCCTTCGGACCTACACAAAGGAGTACTCGGCCGAGTACCAAGCTCAGGCCTTTATTGATCTCGCCAAACGCATGCGGGCCCGCATCCCGGACCTGAGCCAAGTACATTCGGTCAAGATCTGTACGAGCCACCACACCCACTTCGTTATTGGCACGGGCTCCGGTGACCCGCAGAAGTTCGACCCTCAGGCGACACGAGAGACGTTGGACCACTCCCTCCCGTACATCTTCGCTGTCGCCCTCGAGGACGGCGCGTGGGACCACGAGAAGTCCTACGCGCTGTCGAGGAGGACACGGCCCGAGACGGTCGCGCTGTGGCAGAAGATCACAACGGAGGAGGATCCGACCTGGACCGAGCCGCTACCTTTCGGGAAAGGCTTTCGGGGGGCAGGCCGTTATCTACCTCACCGATGTTTTGGGCGGCGGTAGTGACGGTCGGGACGCGGACGGCCACCACATTGTGGTCGAGGACGAGATCGCAGTGGCAGACGCCCACCCCCTCGGAGCCAGGCCCTTCGCCCGGACGGACTACGTGGAGAAGTTCCAGCAACTCGCATCAGGGACGATCCCCGAACCCGAACAGGAGCGCTTCTTGGCACTGGCCCAGCGCCTCCCCGACCTGGGGCCAGAGGAAGTCCGCCACCTGACCTTCGTGGTGGAGGGGCTTGAAGAAGCAACCCCGGGGGGAGGCTTGTTCTGATGTTCCACTCGACGACCCCCGCGGCCGAACGGCGCCGCGCATTGCGCGAAGGTATGTCTTCCGGCCGGCTCATGCGGTTCCCCGGAGCGTTCAACCCCCTGTCGGCCATGCTCATCGAGCGCCTTGGCTTCGAGGGGGTCTATGTGTCAGGCGCTGTCCTCTCGGCGTCGCTCGGGCTGCCGGATGTCGGCCTGACAACTCTGACCGAGGTCGCCGCTCGCAGCCACGAGATCGCCCGCAGCGTCAACGTCCCGACGCTTGTCGACGCGGACACAGGGTTTGGCGAACCGCTCAACGCCGCCCGAACTATCCAGGTCCTCGAGGAACTGGGGCTGGCCGGTTGCCACATCGAGGACCAGGTAAACCCCAAGCGCTGTGGCCACCTCGACGGCAAGGAAATAGTGACAGCCGCGGAGATGCGCCGCCGCATCAAGGCCGCGGCACGAGCACGCCGCGACCCGTCGTTCGTCATATGCGCCCGCACCGATGCCAGGGCCGTCGAGGGCCTTGCGGGCGCGATTGAGCGGGCGAAGTCCTACCTCGATGCCGGAGCGGACATGGTCTTCCCCGAGGCACTCACGGGCGCCGCCGAACTGGAGGAGTTCAAGCGGGCCGTCGACGCCCCAATCCTTGCCAACATGACCGAATTCGGCAAGACTGAGCTGCTAGACGTCGCCACGCTGGCCTCGGTCGGCGTGAACATCGTGATCTACCCGGTTACGCTGTTACGCCTGGCGATGGGCGCCGCTGAGCGTGGGCTTCGTGCGCTCGTGTCCGAAGGTACTCAGAGGGAGTTATTGGAGCAAATGCAGTCCCGGTCCCAATTGTACGAATTGCTCGGCTACGACGACTATGTCGCGTTTGATTCCTCCGTGGGAGAAGCGTGAGCGACGCGGCACCAGAGGTACACAGAGGGCTAGCGGGGGTAACTGCCGACACCTCAGCGGTCTCGGTAGTGGACGAAGAGACAGGTTCCCTCCTCTACCGTGGGTACCCGGTCCCAGACCTGGCCGTCTCGTGTTCTTTCGAAGAGGTGGCATACCTCATTTGGTACGGCGAACTACCGGGCCCCTCCGAGCTCGAGTCCTTCCAGGCCGCCGAGCGCTCGCGACGCGAGGTGCCGCCGGAAGTGTCACGAGCTTTGTCGGGGTTGTCGTTGACTTGCCACCCAATGGACGTCCTGCGCACAGCCGTCAGCTACCTGGGCGCGCAGGACCCCACTGAAGATGACCCTTCGACTGAGGCCGAGCTCCAGAAGTCGCTCGACCTGTGGGCCAAGCTGCCGACGATCGTCGCCGCCGAGCAGCGCCGCCGCAACGGCCAGCCCCCCATTGCGCCAGATCCAGGCCTTTCTTTCGCCCAGAACTTCTTCCACATGTGCTCGGGGGAGGTCCCCGACGCAGAGACAGTGCGCTCCTTCGAGGTCTCCCTGGTGCTCTACGCGGAGCACGGCTTCAACGCTTCGACATTTACAGCCCGCGTCATCACGTCCACGCTTTCTGACCTGTATTCGGCGGTCACCGGTGCGGTCGGCGCGCTCAAAGGCCCGCTCCACGGCGGCGCAAATGAAGCGGTGATGGGTCTTTTCGCCGAGATAACGAGCCCCGACCAGGTCGACGAATGGCTGTCGGGCACACTGTCACGCGGGGAGAAAGTGATGGGCTTCGGGCATCGTGTTTATAAGCACGGTGACAGTCGGATGCCGACAATGCGCGCCTCTCTCCAGCGCATTGCGAACAGGACCGAAAAAGGCCGCCAATTGATGGCCGTCTACGACCGCCTCGAGACGGCCATGAAGGACACAAAGGGCCTGTACCCGAACCTCGATTACGCCACGGGACCGGCTTATTACCTCATGGGGTTCGACATCCCCACTTTTACCCCAATTTTCGTGATGAGCAGGGTCACGGGCTGGACCGCTCACGTCATCGAGCAAAGGGCCCACAATGCTCTGATAAGGCCGCTGTCTGCTTACGTCGGCCCGCCGTGGCGCCCTGTCCCGGTAAAACAGCCGCAATGAGACAGCCCCATTGAGAGGAAGGCCTTGACCACGGAGTCTCCTACTCCGGCTCACGCGCTCCGCGTTTCGGGACAGACACCTGTCATTTACGACCTGGGCCCAGGTACTGACGCGCTCATACGACCGACAAACGGCGCCGCCGAGGGGGGGCCGGGACATCCCCGCGCGTGCTGGAGCAGACGCCCCGCTTCGTGCGAGGGCGAGCCGGTTGGCGGGAGCTGGCCGTCGTGTTCATCATCGCGCTCGGGTTTTCTCTAGCCTGGTTCCACAACACTTTTTTTGCACCGATCAACACTCAGGCTGGTGTGTTCGGAGACGCCAACGAGTACGCCTGGTTCCTCGGCTGGATGCCGTATGCGCTCGGGCACGGCCTGAACCCGCTCGGCACGACGATCGTCAACTTCCCGCACGGCGTCAACATGATGTGGAACACATCCATCTTGTTGCCGAGCTTCCTCATGTCGCCGGTGACAGTCATCTTCGGCGCGGCGTTCTCTTACAACGTCCTGGCGGTCCTGGCACCCGCTCTCAACTCGACCTTCGCGTACCTGGCCTTCCGGCGCTGGACAGGTCGCCTCCCTTCGTTAGCCGGTGCCCTGATCTTCGGGTTCTCGCCCTTCATAGTCTCGCAATCCGTTGGCCACCTGGCGCAGACGCTCCTCATGAGCGTGCCGCTGATATTGATCGTGATGGACCGGCTCCTGGTCGTGCAGGCCAGCAAGTGGTGGCTGGACGGGTTGCTGCTCGGCGTCTTGGCCTGGGCGCAACTCTTGACCGGTGAGGAGATCCTCGCCCTCGAGGCTGTAGTAGCGCTGATCACCCTGGTCGTAATTTGCGCGATAAACGACCGGGCCATCTTCCCTCATGTTCGCTATGCCGCGAAGGGCCTGGCCGTGAGCGGTGCCTCGTTCGTCGCCCTCGCGTTGCCCTTCCTTGCTTATCAGTACCTCGGGCCGGCCAAGGTCCAGGACGTCCACCCCCCCGACGTGTACGTGACCGACCTTTTGAACTTCGTCATCCCGACCAACATCACCCACTTCGCCACCTCGGCTGCCATCCACATCAGCGACCAGTTCACTGGCAACGGCTCGGAAGAGGGCGCGTACATAGGCATCCCGTTGCTGTTGTTCATCGTCTTCACTCTCGTCATCGCCCGGCGCCGCAAGATCACCTGGGTCGCATTTACGATTGCGGCCAGCGCCGCGTTGCTCTCGATGGGCCCGCAGGCTCACCTCGGGGGGGCGAGGAGCGGCTTTGAGCTTCCCGACGCGTGGCTCCAGGACCTGCCCTTTTTCCATAACATCCTGCCCGACCGCTTCGCTTCTGTGATGTTCGTCGGTGTCGGCCTCCTGGTGGCATTGGGGCTGCACGAGTTGAAGAGGTTCACTCTGCCTGTCAAGGTGTCCGGCTGGGCGGTGGCCAGCCTCGGTCTGGTTGCCCTCATCCCGATAACTAACTTCCCGTCGGCGACGAGCCCGCTGTACAGCGCGTTCGTGACCGGTTATGCGTGCCCCCCGTCGTCGCCGGGCACAGGCTCGTCATCGCGCCCGGTAGCGCTTGTCCTGCCGACCATAAACGAGATGGCGCTGCGCTGGCAGGCGGAGGCGAGGTTCTGTTACACGATGCCCAGCGCCACCGGTATGACCGGGACAAACGCTGGCGACGTCGGCCAGCTCCCGCTGATCCTGACCGTTGGCCAGCCAGGGCTGAACCTTCCGGCACTGACACGAGGGCTCAGGGCCGACCTGGCGCAGCAAATCAAATCACTGCACATCAGCGAGATAATCGTCAGCCCCGAGTACCCGTTCTCAGGTTCGCCCCAGTGGTCGCCCAACGAACAGGCTCAGCTCATAGCGTGGCTGGAGGGCTTGCTCGGGCCTGTCCAGGGCCAGAGCCACGACCCTTACATCACGTACGTCTGGTGGCACCTCCCCTCGCTCAGCGACATCGCTTCAGGCAATGTCCCCTATGTCCGCGGAGCCCTCTGATACTCGCTCAATAGCGAAGGGGGGCCTTCAAGCAGTCCGCTTGGCCACCGGCTGGGCGACTTCGACGCGGTTCCTGCCTCGCCTCTTCGCGAGATAGAGAGCGCGGTCGGCGGCGGCCAGAACGGACCGCCAGCTGCCTGCCGGCCCGCAGGCAACTCCGATGCTTACGGTCACGACGAGGCGCGACTCGAGCGTCCCCCAGGGATAGTTGCGGACCTTCATACGGATCCGTTCGGCGAAGTCCTGGGCCGCAGCCAGCTCCACAGCCGGCAGAGCAAAAACGAACTCCTCGCCCCCGTAGCGGACTACGACCTGCCCGGCGCGGGCATCAGCCGCGAGCACGTGCCCGAGGGCGCGCAGCACGTGATCTCCAACTTCGTGGCCGAAGGTGTCGTTGATACGTTTGAAATGATCGATGTCGGCCATCAAGAGCGCGATGTGCTCGCTGTTCTCGGCCACATCTCCGAGGACGCGTTCCAGCAGGCGCCGGTTGCCTATCCTCGTCAACGCGTCCTCCTCAGCCGAGCGGATCGCGGCGGCGGTCTGCGCTTCGAGGGCGCTGCGCTCTTGCTCGAGAGCGGCGCGTGCCCACACCTGCTCGACGACCTGGCCAGTTTGGCGACGGTGGATCGCCCACATACGTCTCTTCAGCTCCAGGGCGTCCGCCAACGCTCCCTCGAGATCGCCCGCGTCGCGTTCAGCGGCCACGAGCTCGTCCAGGATCAGCATGGTCTCGTGGTGGTCGTCGCTCGGCTCGGCGAGCTGGGCGGCTCGGCTGGCCAGTGCCACTGCATCCGCGGAGCGACCGAGAGCTCTCAAGCAACGCGCTTCTGTCAGCTGGAGGGAAGCTTGCCCAGCGGCCCAGACGATGGCGTCAGCACCGTCGGCCGTCTTGCGCAGGACTTCCAGTGCTTCGGCTGGGCGTCCCAACTCGACCAGCAGGTCCGCCTGGAGCCGCTGGACACCGAGCTGAGCCTTTATCTCGGGGGAGGCCTCGTCGACCAATCGCTGCACTGCCCGCCCGGCCTCATCCAACCGGTCTGAACCGAAGCGGTCAAAGTGCCCGTCTTCCTCCCCGGAGGCCTGGTCCTGGCGGACGGCGAGCAGGAGCACCTGGGCGATGTTGTGGAGCTGACGGTTGATCATCCACGTGTCGCGACATCGCTCGGCCGCGGTCAGAGACAGTTCGAACTGCTCGACAGCTCGGTCGTAATCAAGGAACGAGTAACAGAAGATGCCGAGCCGGTTGGCCACCTCGGCCAGGACACGGTCGTCAGAGACCCGCCCGACAGCGAGGATGCAGCTGGTGGCCAGCTCAGCGGCCAAAGACATTTCGCCCAGGCGAGATGCGAACGCCGCCGCCAGGCTCGCTGCCTCGAGCGCACCGCCGCCGTCCCCCGCTTCTTCAAACAGCGACATGGCGGCCAAAGCGTCTTGGAGCACTTGTCTCGTGTGCCACTGGCCCGAGCGCACCCGGGTCCGGCACATCAACAGGCGTGCCCGTTGCTCAGGCTCGTCCACTGCCGACAGCGCGACCTCGATGTCGGCGAGGCACCTGCCCCGCTCCTCCTTGGACGCGGCGGTATCGGCGCGGTGGTAGAGCGCGTCCAGGTCCGCCCGCGTGCTCTCGACCATTGCCACAGCTATTTATCGGCGCGCGACGGCGGCAAAGTTGAGCCGGGGCTCTCTAGGGCCGGCAAAAAAATGAGCCCCGCGAGGAGCCAGGGAGGTGATGGGTGCCTCCGGCCCAGACTGTGGGGGCTGCGCGGCGCAGCGCGCCGCGACAGGGCCCCGCCTCCACATCAGTGCCAAGGGTGTTTTTGCCTTCGCGTAACAGCCGTCCAAGGTTCATTGCTTGGCGTCTGCCCAGCTCTTTCCCCACGACAAGTTAACTTCCAGCGGCACGGAAAGCTGAGCCGCCCCTTGCATTGCTTCAAGTGTCACCTTGGTTGCCGCATCCTCCTCATCGGGAGGTACCTCGAGGAGGACCTCGTCATGGACCTGCAAAATAAGCCTGCTGCGAAGGCCTTCCTCGCCCAGACGGGCATCGAGGCGCACCAACGCCACCTTGAAGATGTCGGCAGCCAGTCCCTGGATACCAGCGTTCATGGCTTGGCGCTCGCCGGCGGTGCGGACCTGGTAGCGCTGGGATGCGAGCTCGGGGATCATCCGGCGCCGGCCGAACAGGGTCTCCGTGTACCCGCGGTCCCGGGCGTCGGCTACGACCTGGTCCATGTAGGCCCGGACCCGCGGGAAGCTGTCGAAGTACGCCTTCAGGATTTCCGCAGCTTCGTCTACCTCGATCCCAAGGCGCTGGGCAAGACCGAACGACTCCATGCCGTAGGCGAGCCCGTAGGACACCATCTTGGCCTTGGAGCGCATCCCGATCGTAACCTCGCCCGGTTCGACCCCAAAGATACGGGCCGCCGTCATGCGGTGAATGTCTGCTCCCGAGCGGAACGCCTCGGTCAAGCCCGGGTCCTCAGCCAGATGGGCGATGACACGCAGTTCGATCTGGTTGTAATCCGCCACCAGGAGGCTCATGCCTTCGGCAGGGACGAAAACGCGCCGCAGCTGGCGCCCTTCTTCGGTCCTGATAGGGATGTTGTGCAGGTTGGGGGCGTCCGAAGACAGCCGCCCGGTCCGGGCCACGGTCTGGTTGAAAGTAGCGTGGATGCGCCCGTCTGGCCCGACTTCGGCCAGCAGGGCGTCGGTATAGGTGGAGCGCAACTTTTCCACTTCTCGATAGCGCAAGATGGCCGGGATTATCGGGTGTTCTTCCCGCAACTTCTCGAGGGTCTGGTTGTCCGTCGAATACCCGGTCTTCGTCTTCTTGCCGGGCGTCAGAGCGAGCTTCACGTAGAGGACCTCGCGCAACTGCTGGACGGAATTGACGAGGAAGGGCCGCCCGCCAGCTCGTGCACCTGTCGCTCAAGGGACCGGGCTTCGTCGGCGAGCACGCGCCCCAGGCGAGCCAGCTCGACGGTGTCCACTCGCACGCCGACCAACTCCATTCGGGCGAGAACTCTCACCAACGGACGCTCCACCTCGTCGTACAGAAGCGACATTCCCCTCGACGCCAGCGCCGAGGACAACGGGGCCACCAGAAGTGAGACGGCAACGGCACGCTCTGCCGCCGACGTCGCTGGGTCCGCCGTACCAGAAAGGTCGAGTTGGCCCGCGGCAGTGGTCCCGGGAGCGGCAAGGGCGATCCCGGCGTAGCGGGCAGCCAGGTCCTCCAGCAAATACTGGTCGCCGGCCGGGTCGACCAGGTACGCCGCGATCGAGGTGTCCAGGCGGAGGTTGGAAAAGTCGACCCCTAGTGGGGCCAGCCCCCTCATGAGGGCCTTGGCGTCGTGAGCGGACACCTCGGCCCCATCGGGCCCGAGCAAGCCCCCTAACGCCTCGATCACGCTCGCTTTCGCGAACACGTCCGGGTCCAGCCACCAAGCTCGCGCTGCCTGAACGTCTTGAGGATCCTCCGCGATATCCGTACTGACCTCGACGAAGGCCAGGCCCCGCAACGTGGAACGCCCTTCCAGCCCTTCCCAGGAACCCTCGAGCGCCAGGGCTGTCGCCTCCCGCGTCCATTCGTGCAGACGGTGGAGCACCTCATCCGCGCCAGCCAGTCGCTCGACCGACACCGACAGTTGTCGGCCCGGGGAGGCGCCATCGGAGGCGACGTCCCCTTTTCCATAGCCCGTCGCGTCAACCAGGCGGTCCCAAAGGGTGCGGAACTCGAGGAACTCGAAGAGCCTCCGCAGGTCAGCGACATCCCAACCACCGACAGTGGCGTCTGTCGGGCCCAAGGAGACATCGAGGTCACGCACGAGCGGTATGGCCATGGCGTTGGTTCGCACCCCTGCTTCGCCGGCTATGAGCGCCTCTCGCAACCGCGGTGTCAGATCGCCGAGGTGCGCGTACAACGTGTCCAGGTCGCCATAGGTGGTTATCAACCTGGCCGCCGTCTTTTCGCCGACGCCTGGCACCCCCGGAAGGTTGTCGGACGGATCCCCCCGCAACGAGGCGTACTCGGGGTACTGGCGCGGTGTCACACCGGTCCTGTCCACGATGCCGGCCTCGTCGTACAGCACGTAGTCCGAGACCCCGCGACGGTTGTAGAGCACTTTGATGTGCGGGTCCTCGACCAGCTGGTACGTGTCCCGGTCCCCCGTAACCACGATTACGTCATCACCGTCCGCAGCAGCTTGTGTAGCCAGAGTGGCCAGAACGTCATCGGCCTCGTAACCAGGCGCGTCGACCACCGGTATGCGCATGGTTTCGACCAGTTGCCGCACGAGGCCCATCTGCTGGCGCAGGATGTCAGGCGCTTCAGACCGGGTCGCCTTGTACCCGCTAACCATCTCGTGGCGGAACGTGGGTTCGGGCCGGTCGAAAGCGACTGCCAGCCGGTCCGGGTGGTGGTCCTTTATGAGGTTCACGAGCATGGAAGTAAAGCCGTACACGGCGTTGGTGACCTGCCCCGATGCCGTCGCCAGGTCGGTCGGCAGGGCGAAGAAGGCGCGGTAGGTGAGGGAATTGCCATCGAGCAGCATCAGGAGTGCCACTAGCTCTGCCTCCAGGGGCCTGCACCCAGTTGTCCCGGCAAAACGGCCCTGTGCACAAACACCCTGGGCACAGGCAAAGGTCTCGTGTGGCATCCCGGCGAAGCTTGGGGGTCGCGGGAATAGCAGCCACCTCGTCCTGTTGGGAGTAAGACCGCCGGTATCGTCATCTCTAAATTCTGCCACCGCCTTCTGACGCTCCGGCGAGCCAAAGAGCTGGCGCGCGCTCGTACCGGGCCCGTCATCACGACGCATTGGTGCTAAAGCCCGTACCGGCTCCGGGCCGGCCAGAACTACGCTCAGAACATGGCCAGCAACATTGCCCGCGCAGGTGTCCACCCTCCTAATGAGCAGTACCTGGAGGCGATCTTCAACCTGGAAGAGGAGGGCAGCCAGGTCATACAGGCGCGCTTGGCGGAGCGCGTGGGGCACTCAGCGCCGACGGTCTCCGAAATGGTGCACCGCCTGAAGGAGGCTGGTTACATCGAGGTGACGGGACGTTCGCTGTCGCTCACGCCGGAGGGGCGAGCGCTTGCTACCGGCGTCATACGCAAGCACCGCTTGGCCGAACGCCTTCTCACCGACATCATCGGCCTTCCCTGGCATAAGGTCCACGCGGAAGCAGACCGCTGGGAGCACGTCATCTCAGATGACGTCGAGGCCCGGCTCGTGGAGGTCCTGGGCAACCCGACGACGTGCCCTCACGGGAACCCCATCCCGGGTTCGGGGGCAGCACCAGAACCAGCGACTGTCCTGGCCGAAGCCCATGTCGGTGACCGCGTCCGCCTGTCACGGGTGACAGAACTGGTCGAAAACGACCTGGACGCGCTGGTCTACCTCGACGAGCACGGTTTTGTGCCGGGGTCGGTAGCCACTGTCGTAGCTCAAGGCCCTGATGGCGCCCTCGTGCTCGAGGTGGGCGACGGCACCATCGTCCTGGGTACTTCACTCGCCGGGCAGCTGTACGTGTCGACGGTTGCGGCGCCGCTCGAGCTGGCATCTGCAGCGAGCTTCGCTTCGCACAAATAGCTTTCCAGATCCCGCCGGGGGGCTACGGGCGCAGCTGCCCGTCCAGGATCTGCTGCGCAATGGCTTTCATGGTCTTCCGATCATCCATGGCGCGCCGCTGGATCCAGCGAAATGCCTGGTCCTCTCTCATGTCGAGCTCGTCCATGAGGAGCCCCTTGGCCCGTTCGACCAGCTTTCGCGTCTCGAGACGCTCTTCGAGATCTTTGTTCTCCTCTTCGAGGGCTTTCATTTCCTCGAAGCGACCGATGGCCAGCTCGATGGCAGGGACGAGGTCGCTGCGCTGGAAGGGCTTGACCAGGTAAGCGAGGGCGCCAGCTTCACGCGCCCGGTCGACGAGCTCACGTTGGCTGAAGGCGGTGAGGACAAGCACCGCTGCCAAGCGTTCGGCAGTTATGTCGGCGGCAGCCGAAAGGCCGTCCCCACCTGGCATTTTTATATCGAGGATGGCCAGGTCGGGACGGTGCTCGCGAACTAGCCCAACCACTTCGTCCCCGCGGCTCGTCTCGGCTACGACCTCGTACCCCTCCTCCTCGAGGGTCTCTTTAAGGTCGAGGCGTATCAGGGCCTCATCCTCGGCTATGACAACTCTTCTCGCCACTCCCTTTTACCTTGTCCTCTCGTATTTACCTTGTCCTCTCGCAAGTGCCTGGGAAAAGCACCTTTCGCGAAGAGAGAAGGAGGCGACGGACGCCTGTGGCCCATGTGGTGTTGGTATTGCTGCCAGAACGAGTGAGACCAGAACGAGTGAGACCAGAACGAGTGAGACCAGAACGAGTGGCACCAGAACGAGTGACACCAGAACGAGTGACAATAGCATTGGGCCAGTGCCTCTACCTGTTAAGCGCGTTTTCCCCAGACGCTAACATCGGGCCTCTCCTTACGCCCCTGCTACCAGCCGCTTCACTGACGGTCGCCCGTTTTGGCTCGCATCGCCGGGCAGCCCGACGGCAGCTCCTTGGCAGCTCTACGGCAGCCCAAAACTAGCCGGTCGTGCCGGGGACCAGCTTGTCGAGCAACTGGTCGAGCTCGGCTTCCAACCGCTTGACCTGCGAAGCGAGACTGTCTCTGGCGCCGGCCATGGCTTCGGCGTGCCGGCGCGCTTCCTGGCTTTCCCGGGCCGCCAATGGTGTCTCGGAGACGAGCGAACGGATCCGGGCTTCGTCCGCCGCCTCAGAGAGAGCGCACAATTGCTCGTCTGCGACAGCCAGCTCTTCCCTGGCCTTTCGCAGGCGCTTGGACACTTCCATCAGCCTACGCTCGACAAGGTACTGAGCCATTGTCACAAGTTAGCTTCGGAGCCGAGCCGAGGAGAGTCGCCCCGGCCCAGGCCGGGTGAGGCCTTTTACGGGCTCTTCCGACCAGGTGTTCAGGACCTTTTCAGATCTACGAGCCAAACTGTACAAAACGGAACGGGTGGTGCTAATGCGAGTCCTGGTTGTAGACGACGAACCGGCGGTGCGCCAGGCGCTGGAACGCGCCCTGCGTTTCGAGGGCTACACGGCTGAGCTGGCGGAGGACGGCATGGCCGGGCTGGCCGCCCACGCCGAGCGCCCCGCGGACGCGATAGTGCTCGACATCGCTATGCCGCGGCTCGACGGGCTCGAGATGTGCCGGCGGCTGCGCGCCGCGGGCGACCGCACACCGGTCCTTATGCTCACGGCAAGGGCGGCCGTTACAGAGCGCGTCGACGGGTTGGACGCGGGAGCCGACGACTACCTAGTGAAGCCGTTCGCCCTCGAAGAACTGCTGGCACGGCTGCGAGCCTTGTTGCGCCGGACCGCCCCGACCGCTGACAACGAGATACTGCGGTTCGCTGACCTGTCCCTCGACCCCGGCACCCGCGAGGTCCGCCGCGGCAACCGGTTGATCGAGCTGACCAGGACAGAGTTCCTGCTGCTCGAGCTGTTCCTCAGGAACCCCAAGCAGGTCCTGCCACGGGAAGTGATCTTCGACCGGGTCTGGGGCTACGACTTCGGCCTCAACTCCAACAGCCTGGAGGTTTACATCGGTTACCTGCGGCGGAAGACCGAGACCGAAGGCGAGCCGAGGCTAATCCACACGGTGCGAGGCGTTGGTTATGTGATGCGCCTGCCCACGGAGATGAGGGGGTGAAAAGCGCGGCCCGCTCTTGCCCATGGAACTGAACTGGGCGCCCCAAAACCGGTGGCAGACAGAGGAGCCCGACCCGGTCGAGGCGCCGCCCTGGACAGGACCACCGCTGGCGCCTACGGGCGCGCCGGGGGGCCTACGGGAGGTGCGGCTGATCGCGACGGTCCCGACCCGGAGGCGTCCACTGAGGCCCTTCCGCCGTCTGAAACCGGGCAGGCACACTCCGAGGACGGACAGGCACAGTCAGAGGACGAACACGAAGAGCCAGAGGACGAACACGAAGAGCCGTTAGGGTTCGGGCACCCTCGACCAGGGCCTCCGCTCACATGGCTGCGACGGGTCAACTTCCGCAGCCGGATCAGCATCCTGGTCGGCATGGCCGTCGGCATCGCTGTGGCCCTGGCATCGCTGGTGTCCTACGTGGCGGTAAGCCACCAGCTAGAAGGCCAGGTGACCTCGAACCTCCAGGAAGCAGTCGCGCTTTTGACAGGCGCGAACGGCCGGTTCCAACTTCACCTCATACCCGACCCCAGTGGCGGCTATTACGTGCCTGACAACGAACTGGTGGGCTTCCAGGACCGTACGGGTGACGTCCTGCAGCTCATCACGCCGAAGGGTTACGCCTCACAAATTGTCAGGTTCCCTATGTCAACTGGTGCCAAGCAGGCCCTCAAGGAGAACCCCGACAACCCGGTCCCGGTCTACGAGACCATGGCTGCTAGCAACGGGGCCAGCTACCGCGTGGTAAGCCTGCCCACCGATATCCCGAGCCTGGCGGTACAGATCGGCTACCCGCTCACTGACGTCGACAACACCCTGGCATTCCTGCGGGTGGCGCTTATCCTGGTGGCGCTCGGAGGCGTGGCGCTAGCCGCGGGGCTGGGCTGGGCGGTGGGGCGTGCCAGTATCCGGCCCGTGGAAGACCTGACGCTTGCCGCCGAGCACGTCACCGCGACCCAGGACCTTTCGGCGACAATCGACGAGCAAGGCAACGACGAGCTGGCCCGCTTGGCGCACAGTTTCAACGCCATGCTGGCAACTCTGGCGTCGTCCATGAGCAAGCAGGCTCAGCTCGTCTCTGACGCCGGCCACGAACTCCGGACGCCCCTAACGAGCCTGCGAACGAACATCGAAGTGCTCATGCGGACAAAAGACCTGGAAGGCGCCGACCGCGATGCGTTGCTCTCAGACGTCGACGCGCAATTGCAAGAGCTGACGACGCTGGTGGGCGACCTGGTCGACCTGGCCCGGGACGATGAACGGCCGCCCGCCGACCCCGAGTCGGTCCCCTTCGACGAGCTCGTGGAACGCGCTGTCGAGCGCGCCCATCGCCGAGCCATGTCGGTGCACTTCGAGGTCTCCCTCGAACCCGGCCAGGTCCGCGCTCAGCCCGCGCTGCTGGAGCGGGCGGTCATGAACGTCCTGGACAACGCCGCTAAGTGGAGCCCTCCGGGCGGGCGGGTCTGGGTACACCTCGAAGCGATTGGCGCCTGGCACTTGACGGTTACCGATGAAGGTCCCGGTATCGCCCCCGAAGACCTGCCCCACGTCTTCGAACGCTTCTATCGCGCAACAACCGCTCGCTCCATGCCGGGTTCAGGCTTGGGCCTGGCCATCGTCAAAGGTGTTGTCACCTCTCACGGCGGCAATATCAGCGTCACGTCGCCCCCTATCGGAGGCACGCGGGTCGAAATTGTGCTGCCGTTTGACGACAGCCCGAGCCCGTTGAACGGCCACGGCAGCACCTTCGGGAAGGCCCCGGTCGGGAAGGTACCGGTCGACTAGAGCGGCTTCCCCGCCCATCGCCACGAGGCACTTATACGCGGCCCGCAAGATGACACTTTGGGCACTGCGTGCTCGAACAGCGCCTGGCAGGCGCCGCCCATGACGAGAACGTCGCCCGACGCCGGCCGGAAGTCATGCGACCGCCCGCCTCCCAAAGGCCGCACCAAGAACGGCCTGGCGCTGCCTAGCGTAACAATGGCCACGATCGTGTCGCTCAAGTGCTTGAGCTCACGGTCGGCATGGAACGCAACGCTGTCGTGGCCGTCCCGGTAGTAGTTGAGGGAAGGGCCAACTAGCGGGACGTGGTAAAGCTTCTCCAGTTCTTCGCCCACCATGTCGAGGGCCGCATTGGGTAGCTCGCTCTCCTCCCCCCGCCTCCATGAAAGGCGAGGCTCATCGACCACGCGCTCGTACATGCGCCGGCGATGCTGTCCCCAGGGGACGCCATCGATCAGCTCCTCGCACAACGTGTCCGCGCCGAGGAGCCAGCCTCTGCGTACCTCCACCCAGGCGCCAGCGTCGAGGTCGGTCCTCTCAGGGACGGCACCGTGGTCGATGCTCGCCAACCCCACCCCGAAGAACCCAAGCTGATGAGGTGCCACCTCCCCATTGTACGGGGGGCAAACACATGTTTGGTTAGGGCTTGCCGGCCCAATGGCACCAACTGGCTCGTCGGCGGCACTATCCTTCGGCCCATGGCCTCACCGGTTGGCGATGCTGGTGGCAAAAGCCTGCGTCGCCGGACGAGACGGAGCGCTGCGGGTTGACACCCTTCTACGTCGCCGGTTTCTGCTTGGTGGTGGCGCAAATCCTCGGCATCTACGCCCTGGTGACCCGAAAAGCTGACTTCACGTTCGCCCTGGTCATGCTGCTGCTCGTAGTGGTGGCCCTGGCATCGGGGGCCGAGGGGGTCTACCGCCAACTTCACTGAGCGACCGCAAAAGACGAGCTGGCGCGTGCGCGCTCCCAGACCGAGCTGCCGCTCTGCAACCCTACGCGCGCCGGTTGTCCGGGAGCCCATTAACCTGGCAGTTCGCATGTCGTCGTCGAACCGTGCCGGGGCGCAGGCCGCCCTCCAGCCCATGGCCGCCGAAGTGGGGCCGGGACGGGATGGGTCGGCTGATCGCGACCGCATCGTGCTGTCCGGGGTGTCGAAGAGGTTCGCTGGTTTGGCCGGCCCCGCCCTCGACAACGTCGACCTCGCCATTGGACGCGGCAGCTTCTTTACAGTGATCGGGCCCAGCGGGGCGGGCAAATCGACCTTGTTGCGGGTCATGGCGGGCCTGGTCGTCCCCGACTCAGGCTCCGTCTCTGTTTTCGGCGAGGCGCCAGCCGAGGCGAGCCGGGCCAAGCACATCGGTTGGGTGCCCCAGTCACCGGCCCTGCTGCCATGGCGCACCGTGCTCGAGAACGTCCGGCTCCCGCTCGAGGTCAACCGGGGTGCTCGCTGCGAGGCACGCGACCCAGAGGAGATCCTCGCTCGCCTGGGCCTCCGCCAGGCCCGGGACATGCTGCCGGAGCAGCTTTCGGGGGGCATGCGCCAGCGAGTTGCGGTGGCCCGTGCCTTCGCCTTCGCACCCGCACTACTTCTTATGGACGAGCCATTTGGAGCTCTCGACGAGATGACCCGGGAGCAGGCCGCGCACCTGCTTCTCGAGCTGTGGCAGGCAGAACGACCGACCGTCATCTTTGTGACGCACTCGGTTAGCGAAGCGGTCGTACTTTCCGACGATGTAACCGTGATGGGCGAGGGGAAACTAACGCCTCCCGTTGGCATCGCCCTGCCTCGGCCGCGCCCAGAGGGGATCGAGGACACCGCCCAGTTCCATGAGCTCACTGCTGAGCTCCGATCCCGCTTGAGGAAGGCCTTTGTTGCGACGGGTACCTGATGCGCTGAGGTTGGCGACGTGGGGGCCACCGCTCGTCGCCTTCGGGTTCGTCCTCGTGATCTGGCAGGTGCTGGCGGTCAATAACCATTTTCTCTTGCCAACTCTCGGGTCAGTAGTGAGCCAGCTCGTCCACGACCCGACGACCTACCTCGCAAACGGCGGTGACACCCTGGCCGAAGCGCTCCCGGGTGTGGCTATCAGCTACGCAGTGGCCTTGTTGCTGGCGATCGCAATGGTCCAGTCCCGGCTGGTCACCAGGGCTATTCTGCCCTTGGCCGTGGTCCTCAACGTGACCCCTCTTATAGCCATCGCACCCGCTCTGGTCGTCGCCTTCTCCTTTGGGAGGACGCCCCGCGTTGCGCTCACCGCGCTCATCACGTTCTTCCCGGCCCTCATTTACAGCCTCACGGGGTTGCGCGCCGCGGACCCGCAGGCGCTCGAGGTTCTCCAGACCTTGCACGCCTCGCGATGGGAGACTCTGTGGCGCCTCCGGCTACCTTCGAGCCTGCCGTACCAATTCGCCGCTGCGAGAGTTGTGGTGCCCCTGGCCATAATCGGTGCCGCCGTCTCCGAAATGGTCTCCCCCGGCGTGGGGAGCGGGTTGGGCTGGCTCATAAACACCGCATCCACCAACTCGCAACTCGATATTGCGTGGGCTGGCATAGCCACTCTCGCCACGTTGGGCCTGATGATGATGGCTGTCGTTGTCATCACTGAGGACCGGGTGCTGCGCTGGCGGGGCTTCAAGTAGTCAGCCTGGGCGACTCGTCCCGGCCCTGGCTCCCCGCTAGTGTTTCGGCGGTCAACATGCGCAACAAGTGGAGCACCCAACTCGCTATCGCGATCGTTTCGGCCACCCTGGCAGCGGGCACTGTAGGGCTGGAAAGCAGCGCCTCGGCAACGACCGGGGCCAGGGCACTCGTCAGTTCGTCGCGGTGTGCTGCTAACCACGCCGCAGGGACTATCACGTACCTCACGGGCTTTGGATGGCAAGCGTCCGTGGGGATCTTGGACCCGATCGCGGCCCTGGCCGAGGGCTTTTACAGCGACATGTGCCTCCGGGTCGACCTCAAGCCTGGCAACGGCGACCCCACCTCGTCTGGCCAGCTCGTGGCGGCCGGGAGAGCCACCTTCACCGAGCTCGGCTCGCCCTCCGATGCCATTACGGCCGTAGCAGGTGGCATACCGGTCGACGCCGTGGCCACGTACGGGAACACGACCGCCTCAACGCTCCTCACGATGTCCTCTGTCACCAACCTGCGCCAGCTCGACGGCAAGACGATCGGGTACAAGGGCGCGATGCCCCCGATCATCACAGAGATGCTCGAAAAGGCCGGGGTCAACGTGCAGTCCCTCAAAGAGGTCTCCGTTGGCTACGACCCCACGATCCTGCCCCGGGGCCAGGTGCAGGCTCTCACCGCCTACAAGTCCAACGAGCCCGTTGAGCTCAAGGACGACGGCTACAAGTTCCGCGAATGGGACCCTGACAACTTCGGCCTTCGCGGGGCCTTCAACGTGTTCGATGTGAACCGGGCGTGGGCGAGCGCTCATCCCGAGGCCGTGCAGGATTTTTTGCGAGCCACATTCGAGGCCTTCCACTACTGCCTGTCGCACGCCACGGCCTGCGTCAACGACGCAGCCCGGTACCAGACCGGCTACCTGGTGAAACAAAACGTCCAACGATGGCAGGTGGAGTCAGGTGAAGTCGACAAGACCTTGCTGGCCGGCCACGGCGTCGGGTATGAGGACCAGGCGCAGTGGGAGCCCGAGTACCGCCTACTACTCGCCGACCACCTCATCAAGCACCCCGTGCAGCTGTCGGGTGTCATCAACGCGGCCTACGTCGATGCCATCTACAACGGAGCTTCGCTGATCTGGCCGGGGCAGTAGCTGGGGGTAGCACCACAACTCGTCGGCGCCGAGGACACTGATGTCACCGGTAGCCAGAGCTAGGACGCTGGCGACCGTGGCCGGCATAGCTCGGTCGGACTAGGCATAGACCCGGAGGACGAGCTAACGTCTCGGGGGTCGTGCCGTGCCACCAGCCTTTGGGGCCAGCTGTGGCGCTGCGGGCAGCCAGGCGCTTCACAATGGCCTTGGTTGGCCTAGCGGCAGTCGTCGTGAGCCTGGCCGGGCGCGTGACGCCGGCTTCGGGCGACGCGCTCCAAAACGCTGAGACGCGAGCGGCCGACGTCTCCCAGCAGGCGCTCACGGTAGCCGTTCTGGTGCACCAGATGAGCGTACGGTTCGAGGCAGACAGAGCCGAAACCGGCTTCCTGCGAGAGCAGCTCACCATTTCGCAGGCTGCGGTGGAGTCGCTCAAGCTTCGGTCGAGCCAGACCGAAGCCCTGCTTCGCCAGGAGGCCCTACGGTCATATGTAGACGAGGCCCCGACCGCTGCTTCGGCTGTGCCGCTGGCCGGGAGCCTTATGGAGCTCGATGCCCAGTCCACCTACCTGTCGCTGGCCACAGGTGACATTTCGGACACTATCGACCAGTTCCACCTGGACCAGGCACAGCTTGCCACCGCTGTAAGCACGCGGGAACTCCAGCTGCGGCACGAAGTAGCCGCCCAGGAGGCGGCGGGGGACCAGCGCACGCTGGCTCTCCGCGAGGCTGGCTCGCTCCAGGTGCTGCTGGCGCAGGCCCAGGTCCAGATCGCGGCGCTCAAAGCCCCGCCGCCCCCGACCACGGTCCAAGCGACCGCCGGGCTCCCGGTCGGCAACGGCGTAGTAAACGCGGTCTCGCAAGCATTAGGCCCGGCCACGGCGGCCCCGTCGACAACTACGGGGAGCACGGGCTTGTCGTCGACCACGACCAGGGCGCCACCGACCAGGATTATTGCTTCCGCATCCATCACCACGACAACCGGGCCCATCACCACCACGACAACCGGGCCCATCACCACGACGACGGTCGCACCCATCACCACGACGACGGTCGCACCCATCACCACCACCACCGCTGCTCCTTTAGCGACGTTGGCCCCCGACGTGACGACTACGACGGCCAGCGGGGCTGAGCCGCCCCCGGCAGGGGGAGTCTGGCTAGAGCTGCGGGAGTGCGAGTCGGGCGACAATTATCAGACGGACACGGGCAACGGTTTCTACGGCGCCTACCAGTTCGCGGCATCAACGTGGAGCGGCCTCGGTCTGAGCGGAGTGGCCAGCCAGGCGCCGTACTGGGAACAGGACGAGGCAGCTCAACGTCTCCAGGGCCAATACGGGTGGAGCCCGTGGCCCGCCTGTAGTGCCGCCCTCGGTCTGTAGCCCAAGCCCGAACTCTGCGATCCGTGTCGCTCTCGCCACCGTCGGCCACAACCCAACTTCTGAGCGAAGCCAGGCGCTGCTCCTGCTCCGCGGTGCGTCGCTACCTCGTTCGCTGGGACCTCTCACTGCTCAAGACGTGTCAGTCGTCAGGGGCGCCTTGCTCTTAGCATGTCTTGCTATTGGGGCGTCTTGCTCTATGGCGTCTTGGTCTTAGGGACCTCTTGGCCCGAGCCACGGCGGCGAAAGTGAAGGCGGGCCTTTAGGACGTCTTGTTGTTAGCAGGTGGCCCTTTCTGCTGGGACCTCGGCGGGTCGTCGGGTTGAATGTTTACGTCGAGCCCACGATCAGATTTGACGAGTTATTAGCTAGATGGCTATATAGTTATATGGCTCAGGATACAGATGATTTTCAAACGCAGGCCGTCTTCAAGGCGTTGGCCGACCCCACCCGACGACGGATCCTGCGAGACCTAAAGAAGGCGCCGCTCCCCGCCGGGGACATAGCGTCCCACTTCCCTATTTCTGGGCCATCTGTGTCCCGTCACTTGGCCGTCCTGAAGGCAGCCGGGCTCGTTACGGAACGGCGGCAGGCAAATAAGGTCATCTATTCCCTTGCTCCCGAGCGCCTGGCCGTCACCGTTGGCTCGTTCCTCAGCGCGGTGTGCCCCGACCAGTTGCCGCGCCCTCAGCGAAAAAAGAAGAGCAAGACGGCCGACAAGGTCGGGGGGAAGGAGAAGGGCAAGGCGCCTGCAGCAGGCCATTCGGTCCACACGGCTCACGTGGCTCACCGCGCCGGCGCCCGGGCAAAAGCGACGCCTCCTCCGGACAACATAGGCTCGGCGGCACCAAACTGGACGGACGTACCTAGCCCCGAGCGCGATTAGCCCAAGTGCGCAAACAACATTCGCGTCAGCCGGTCGTTTCCGGGCCCTAGCTGGTTTGGGGCGGGTAAAGATACTTTTTCTAGAGCAGAGATGTTCCTAGAGCAGAGATGTTCCTCGAGCAGCGATGTTCCTAGAGCAGAGATGAAGTCCAACCGAGGGCGATAACGGGTCAACGCCACGGAGCCAGGTTTGGGCACTCGACCCCGCTCACGTGGCTGGCCCGCCCTATCACCCAGGCGAAGAGTTGCGCCGTGGGACCGGTGACCTCAGTAGCATCGCCACTACCAGCCACCCAATGCTGGTCCGCGTCCGTCGCGGTGAGAACTACGGCTTCACCTGGAGGAAGGCGCGAAGGTAGGTCGAGCATCGCCCGGTCCATCTCCTCCATCACCCACTCGAACGGCCAATCCTCGGGCTTGTACCCGTAGTCCAGGTCGACATGATGGACTTCGACCTCCCGCAACCTGGAAACAACCAGGCCCGGCCCGATGTGGACCTCTCCTCTCGGGCCGATGGCGGGCGAGTCCCAGAATCTCGTCCGTCCCCTCCCCGAGCGCGGACGACAGCTCCCGGCAAGCAACCTCGAGGCGGGCTTTGAGCTCCTGTGCTGGCAGTGCCCTGCCCGCCTCGATCTCGGCGTCGCGAGCTGTCTTCCCGCCCGGGTACACCTCCCCGGTGTCCCCCCGCCTCGCTGCCTCGACAGCCCGGCGCACCCCGTCGGCGTTGGCAGCCAAATGGGTGATCACCATTGAGCGGTCCCAATCGGGCAACAAGCTGGCGCCAGCCGCGGCGGCGTCATCAAGGGTTGACACCGTCTTCAACAGCTTCTTGGTGGCGACGTCGATGCGTGGCACATACAGACTGATCATGGGCGGCCACGAGCAACGGGAAGAGCGGGCGCCGCTGCCATAGGGACAGGCTACTGCGACGCCCGGCTTCTCCCGCGCTGAAATTGATTCGGCGTTTAAATTGATTTGGCCGTAGCGCGCTCAGGAGGCTCTCGCTTCTGCCTCAGGCCGGAGCCGCGCGAGGGCAGCGTGCACGTCGGCGATTGTGACCAGTTCTGGATCCGGCGCTGCAGCCCAAGCCGCAAAGCCCAGCCGTTGTATTTCCAGTGGTGACCCATCGGCCGTCACGCAAAGAAGCTCCAGCGCTTCCTCGTGGAACTCGACGCCTCGGTCCGCGGCCGGCACGACGAGGGCTTCACGTGCCTCGCTATCATCGAACCAGCCAAGACTGGTGGGCCAAACACAGCCAAGGAAGTTGCCCAACCGGGCAAAGCGCTCCATGAGATTGGGCCCGCCGCTCAAGAGAAGTGCTACCGGAAGCCCGTCGCGAGAAAGGCTCCGCGCCAAGTGCCCGAGCGACTCGACTTCGCCACCGCCAAGGCGGTCGGCATCATCGAACATGATCAACAGACCTCTAGAAATAGCCCGGGCAAACTGCCCTGCCACCGTAAGGAATTGTCTTAACGTCGCCCAAGAAGCTTCTCCGTCAACGAGTTCGAGACCGTCGATGGCGGGGAAACCACCCCCGGCCAAGCGGTCATGGGGCGTCAACGACACCTTGGGTTGCTCCCCTTGCCTGGACGGCCAACAGCGGGACGGCCAATATACGGGCGGCCAATACCCGGGCGACCGGTACCCGGACGGCGGCATCTCTCTCGCCAGCCTCCCGACCTCCACCGGCCATTGCCTGTGCATGCTGCTGAAGGTTTCTGAGACGGCCGCTCCGGCGGCTCGTTCCTTGGGCCGGCACCGGTGAATGGTTACCGCCCAGTCCAGACGAGCGGCTGTCTCCCGGCCAATGGCGCGCAACATGGCAGTCTTCCCCATCGCGCTGGGCGAGACGACCAACCGGTGAAAGCGCGGATCGCACGGGCCCGCACTGTAGGCCGCGACGCTGCCAGCGACTATGGCACTTGTCCCGATGGCTTCTTCGTCGGCCCTGTCAACAAAATGAGGCGGGTCGGCTCCACGCAATGGACGATAAGGGGGCGGGCAGGTCGTCATAGTTCGTTCCGCTTTCTATAGAGGTGAGTTGAGTGGAGCGCCAGGAGGGAAGGGCGACGTGAACGCTTCTTCGCCGTTTTCGAAGGGATCTGTTGAGAAAATGGGATATCGGACAGTCATCGGCGGTTGTCCGGACCGGGCGCGGTCGTTTGCGTCGCGGGTCTTGTGTTCTTCCAGGCGGATCTGAGGCCACTCCGGCGTCTCGGACAACAAGGGCAGATGCACCAAAGCGGGAGGGAGCCTGGACCAGAGTACGAGGGCAGTGCCCGCCGGGAGAGTCCGGATCTGGTCGGCCCGCAAGACCGCCTCGCTCTCCCAGCTGACTGTGCGGGAATGATCGCGGCCGTTTGCGCCTCTACCCCGGTGAGTGGACTCCCGGCGCACACGCCGTTGACCGCAAATCCGCTCTAGGTCAGCAAGGTCGCTCGGCGATGTGAGGCCACCGAGCACGGCAGTGATGGTTGTAGCGTTGCTCATCGTGTCGGCTTTGTGGGCGCCCCATCGCGTGACAGCCTGGGAGAACGACTGCATCGAGTAAACGAGCACAATGCCCCTCCCCGCCCGTCGGCGAGCAGCTCTGGCAGGATGGGGACGGGCGCAATACTCGGCGCTTCGTCCAGCAGGCCGAGCAGCGGTGGGTCAAGGCGGCGCGTGGGCATCCCCTCGGCCAGTCTTTCGGCACAATCGAAAACTTCGTCCGCGAGCGCCGTCATCAAAGGGGCGACGGCGCCCAACCGGGATCCTTTCCCCAATAAATAGAGCGTCCCGTTTTCGAGGAGCAGCTTGTCAATGCTCAGCTCTTCGCCGGGCAATGGGCAACAAGCGTCGACAACGGCCTCGTGACTGAAGCAAGAGAGCGCCCTCGCCACGTACCGTAGGACCCCAGACGTCGTCTCAGAGGCCCCGGTCGTGTGGAGGGCGATGAGGTCGCCCCAGCCAGGAGCGGACCAGGGTGAAGAAACAAGCAGTTCGCCCGGTGTCGGGTCCTCGGGCCGACGCGACCATTCGAGTACCGCCCGGATGTCAAGAGCCGCCAAGGCCGCGGCGTGCAAATATGCCTTCAGCAAATCGCGAGCAGAGTCGCGAAAAAAAGCCCCATTGTGCACGTCCACGTCGTTGCCCGTCGCCGCGACTAGAGCAGCCGCCCTGCGTTCGGCGACTTCGCTACGTTCGCAACCGGCAACGGGTGACCACCGGGCTCGCTGCGCCGCGGGGGCCAGGAGGTCCGGGTCGAGGGCGAACACCGGGCCTCGGCGTTCGCGCGCCAGTGCGCTCAATTCGTACAGGTCGGCCTTGGTGGACGTAGCAAGGGCCGGGCCCGGGTGCTGCCGCAGGATCGGGACGAGCGCCCTGAAGGTCTTGCCCTCTCCGGGAGGTGCGACTAGCCGCAGAGATGCTTCCCAGCTCGGCCAAAGCCTCATACCGCCCGGTTGAACGTGTCCCAACGGGTACCCGACATCGTGCCAGCTAAAGCCTCGTTGGCCTGATGCCAGAGAGGGGCGGGTGTGCACCGCGCGTCGACGGGCAGCTGCGATAGAAGCCTCCTGACGAAGCTGGCGCGAACTGGCGAAGCCGTAGCGATCTCTTCGGTCCTGCAACGGCGAGCCGGTCCTCCGACGAGAGCCAACGGGAGAACCCCCACGCCGCGCCCCATAAGGTTGCCCGCGCCATATAGCCCTGGACAGGGGCGTGCCGCCCGGACGGCGGGCGAGAGCTTGGCCCGAACTGGTCCGGCGCCTTTTCCTGGCCAATCGCCATCTCTGAGGGCGAAAGTTGCCCGCTATGACTGCCATTGCGCTGGTAGTCGTCACCAGGACGAAAAAGGCACACCAATAAGCGGCCGCGGTTGGCAATCGCGACGCCAGGCTGGTGGGCCAACCAGCTGTGGGTGTGGCCGGGTGCACCAGGGCCCCAACAATGACCGCGGTCAAATCGGCGGTGGGCGGCCAGCACCACCCGTGGCCGAACACGACTGCCGATGTCGCGCCCGCCAATACGAGGTCGAATGCGATAATTAGCCAGACCGCTACGAACAGGAAGCGGCCGCGCTTGTAATAAGTCCTTCGGCGCGAACGACTACCCAATCCGGCGTTTGTGGCAAAGCCTGGAGTCATGCTGCGCCCATCAGGAATGCTCGCTCGGCCTGGGCGAGGGCGTAATACACCGCCTTCGGCCGTAACCCGGATCGCCGGCCGACTTCGCTCGCCGACATGCCCTTGACCCTCGTGCCGTACACCAGGCTCGCCTCAAAAGTGCTGAGACGACTGGACCGGACCGCTTCCATTAGGGCTGTCGCCAGCCACTCTGCGCCAGAACGGGCGACCGACAGGTCAGTTGCCGAGCGGTCGTCGAAATTACCTGGCCCGAGGAGGACGGTTCGCGCCTGATAACGCCGCTGCGCCTGGCGCGCCGTCCGCAACCGCCTTGTCGCCTCCTGCAAGACAACGCGGGGAACATCATCTCTGTCTTCACCGCCATGACGCCTGATAGCTGAATAGCACTCGGCTACCAAATCGGCGAGAGTGTCAGCGGGTCGCATCCAACTGTCGTCGACCCCATGGCCGTACCTGGCGATCAGTACTCTCTCCGCGCTGAGACGCGGGAGCATGGCTTGTAACAGGGCCCTGGCCGCCAGGGGATCCACTGCCTGGCGTAGCAGCGCGGTCAGCACCCTGTTGCCGACGCCAGCGGGCTGGAAGCCGTCCCAGGTGACAAGGGAAACTATCCCGTGGGGATTTGCACACCCTTCAAGGGCCGGCTCTGCAGCCGCCCATGCTCGGCAACGAGCCTGGAGGGAGCCGCGCCGGGACATGGCGCGCCATTCGTGGTCCAGGCTCGCAAATATGCTGGACAGCCCGTCGGGCCGCACCGCGGTGGAGGGGATCCGCTTGAGACCTCATGGTCTCGACGTTGCAGCAGAGCTTCCCCAACAAGTTCCCCACTTAGTTCCCCAGTAAGAAAGAGCCGAAAAAAGGACAGGCCTTTACACGCCCCGGGTTGGTGGGGTCACGTTGCGTGTGTTCTTGTAGATCGGGTAGCCGGCGGCCGTTCTGAAGTCTTCAGGTGACGGTCCCCCACTGGACCGGCTTTACCGCGTTCGGCGCTCTCGACGTTCCGCTTCTCGCAGCTAGCCCCGCGACGCAGTCCACGTCACCTTCAGCCGAGGCGACGAGACGAGCGTCTGGTACACGACGCAATAACGCTCAGTAGTTGAGACCAAGGCATCGTGCTCGTCCTTCGACGCACTCGACTCGAGGTCGAAGAACATTCGGATCGACTAGAAGAGGCCCGGTTCGGCGAAGCTCTGCCTGCTGGCGACCGATGAGTGAACGGGGTTGACCCCCAAGACGGGATAAGGCACGGCCGACATGGCGAAGAGTCGAGGCGGGGGGCCCGTGAAGCGAGCTGACCGGTGGGGAAGCGAGCTGACCGGTGGCGAAGCGAGCTGACCGGTGGCGAAGCGAGCCGACCGGCGGGGAAGCGAGGGTAGGGACGCTCGCCGGCCCGTGAAATGCCCCTTCCGGGTGCATTAGGTGCAACTGGTCGCGATTAAGGGCAAGTTCGTGCGCGAATTGCAGCCCAATTCACACTTTTGCACCGAAAAGACGCCTGGCCCGGCGAAAATCGGCCTCGCCGCATCAAGATCGCCGCCGTCGAACTGGAAATCGGGGTTACCCAGGCTAGCGAGGGCGCCTCATGCCGGCTCCAACGCGGCCCGCAGGGCGCCGACCTGGTTCAGCGACCCGGTTCAACGACCTGCAACGCCAGCGACGGCGCCTTATGCCGGCTCGAACGCGGCACGGACGGCAACGAGCCGGTTCACCCACCAGCACCCCAGCGCGCGAACCTTATCCCCGCTCCAATGCCGACCGGATCGCACTGACTCGGCTCACCCACCAGCACCCCAGCGCGCGAACCTTATCCCCGCTCCAGCGCCGTCCGGATGGCGCCGACCCGCTCGCCTACCTCGCCGGGGGCGGCACCGTCTAGGACGGCACGCATCAAGGCCGAGGCGACCACGACGCCATCTGCATGTTCGGCCGCCTCTACTGCCTGCGTCGGGCCCGAAATGCCGAAACCCATTACGACGGGCTTGTCCGTCAGCGCCTTCAGCCGTTTAGCCAGCACGGCTGAGCTCTCAGCGAGGCTCTGGCGTTCGCCCGTCACCCCCATCAAGTTGACCCCGTACACAAAACCGTGCGACCGCTCACAAATTTTACCCAACCGCTCGTCTGGCGTGACCGGAGCAGCCAGGAGGGCTGTTTCGACGCCCTCGGAACTGGCATCCGCTTCCCACTCACCGGATTCTTCCAAGGGAAGGTCGGGCACTATCGCGCCCCTCACGCCGGCACCCGCAAGCTCGCTCGCAAAACGCCTCGTGCCCGCTCTCAGCACCAGGTTGCAGTAAGTCATCACGACCAGCGGTACCGGGGACTCCAGATCGCGAAGTTCGCTAATCACAGATGTCGGAGTGGTGCCCCGCTGCAGGGCGTACATCGAGGCCTCCTGGATCGTCGGCCCGTCCATCATCGGGTCCGAGAACGGGAGCCCTACCTCGATCGCGTCGGCTCCAGCCTCGGCCATTGCGAGCAGCACAGCTACCCAATCCAGGCGCACTCCCCCCGTCACGTAAGGGACCAGCAGCTTCTGCCCTTTGTCTCGCGCCGCGCGCAAGACGCTTTCGACCGGCAAACCCCTCACGGAGCCGCGCCCAGCAGCTTCATGACGTGTTCGGCATCCTTGTCGCCCCGGCCGGACATGGTCAAAAGAACAGACGATCCGCGGGGCACCTCTTCGTTTTTGGCCGCTTTGAAGAGCCACGCCAGAGCATGCGCCGGTTCCAGCGCGGGGATGATGCCCTCGGTGCGGGCCAACAACTGGAGCGCGTCGAGGACCTCGGCGTCGGTAGCAGAGACGTAGCGCGCCCGCCCCACTTCGGCCAGGTAGGCGTGCTCGGGACCGATGCCGGGGTAGTCGAGGCCGGCCGAGATGGACTCCGCCTCCACGATCTGGCCGAACTCGTCCTGCAGAAGGTACGACCTCATGCCGTGCAGGACGCCTGGTATCCCCGTGGGCCCCATGGCGGCGCCACCGGCGGCTTCGACACCGACCAGCTGGGCCGGCGTGCCCACGAAGCCTGAGAAGGTGCCGGCGGCGTTGCTGCCTCCTCCCACACAGGCAACGACGAAATCTGGGGCCGCACCTAACAAGTTTTGGCATTGCTGGCGTGCCTCGGTACCTATTACCGCCTGGAACTCGCGCACCATCCAGGGGAACGGATGGGGCCCCATTACAGAGCCGAGGCAATAATGCGTCGATTCGACACTTGCCACCCAGTCCCGGAGCGCTTCGTTGACGGCGTCTTTCAAGGTGCGGCTCCCCGAATGTACGGGCCGTACTTCGGCGCCGAGCAGGCGCATGCGAAAAACGTTGAGCTCTTGGCGTTCCATATCGACTTCGCCCATGTAGACGACGCATTCGAGCCCGAAGAGGGCGGCGGCGGTAGCTGTGGCGACCCCATGCTGGCCAGCGCCTGTTTCAGCCACGAGCCGTTGCTTACCCATTTCAAGCGTGAGGAGCCCCTGGCCTATGACGTTGTTTATCTTGTGGCTACCGGTGTGGTTCAGGTCCTCGCGCTTCAACAGGACCCTTACCCCCAGTTCGTGAGAGAGGTTGTGGCACTCAGTTAGAGCGCTGGGCCGGCCCGCATAATCCCGCAGGATGTTGTCGTAGCGGTCCTTGAAGCTATGGCTCGACCAGGCGGCCCGGAAATCGCGCTCCAGGTCTTGACACGCCGGTATAAGCGCTTCGGGAACGAACCGTCCGCCGAACGTTCCGAAACGACCATCAGCGCCGGGCTCTCCCATGAGGGTTCCGGCGCTCAAGAATGTTCGTCCTCGGCCCAATCGTAGGGGCCCTCGAACGCCCCCTGAGAGAGCGTGGCCGTTGCCTCTGCCAGCGTGGCCTCTGCTCGTTTGGCTGCTTCGACGAAGGCCTTCACCTTCATCGGGTCTTTCGACCCCGGAGATGCTTCCACTCCCGAAGTGACGTCCACGCCCCAGGGCTTCACTCGCGACACCGCGGCGGCGACGTTGCCAGAGCCCAGCCCACCGGCGATAATCAAGCGCTGGCCCTCGGGCACGTCGCCGGCTAGCTCCCAATCAAACACTTTCCCGGACCCGGGGTTTGGCGCGTCGAGCAATATCGCGTCGGCGCCATAGTCAGCGGCGCGAGCCACCCGTTGGTCGCCCGCCGGGAACGCCTTTATGACCATGGGCACTCTCTGGCGGACCCACTGGGTCTCGTCCGGCGTCTCGCGACCGTGTAGCTGTGCGGCTTGCAGACCGGCTGAGTACATGATCTCCACCACCCTGCGAGGAGCGTCGTCACGGAACACGCCGACGGTCAGCAAGTCTTCGCGCGGTAGTCGCTTCACGATGTCCGCGACCCGCTGAGGCGAAATTTGCCGGGACGAGGGGGCAAAAATGAACCCGACGGCATTGGCTCCCATGGCCACCGCCAACAAAGCATCATCCTCGGACGTTGTACCGCAGATCTTGATCAGCACGACGCGGGCGCCTCGGTACTGGACAGCGCGGTCATCGAGGTCATCGAGGTCAGCGACCGAAGAGCCCCGGCAGGGTCGGGCGCGCTCACCAGCGCCTCGCCCACGAGCACGGCATCGAAACCGGCGCCGGCCAAACGTCGCACGTCGTCGGCGGTACGGATACCCGACTCCGCCACCCGTACGACGTGCCCCGGGAGGCTCGCACCGACGCGCACGGCGCGGTCCTGGTCAACCTCGAACGTCACAAGGTCGCGCTGGTTGACCCCAACCATGTCAGCCCCGGCCGCCAGTGCGGTCTCCGCTTCGCGCTCGTCGTGGGCTTCCACTAGCGCGTCTAGCTCGAGCTCACGAGCCAGGGCCAGGAGCTCGGCCAGCTCGGCCGCCGAGAGCGCACCAACGATCAGCAGCAGGGCGTCGGCGCCCATTATCCGGGCGTCGCAGACGTCCACGGCGCAGACGGTGAAGTCTTTCCGCAGGACTGGGAGGTCCACCGCCGTACGGGCCTCGGCCAGGTCCGAAGCCGAGCCTCCGAAAAACTCCTCGTCCGTGAGGACGGACAGGCAGGCCGCCCCGCCTGCGGCGTAAGCCTTGGCCAGCACGTCTGGTACGAGGTCGAGGGCGAGCGCGCCCTTTGACGGACTACGCCGCTTGATCTCTGCGATGACGGCCACACCAGGTCCCTGGAGCAATGCCGCCCTGAAGCCCCGGGCTGGCGGGCACGTCTTAGCCTCTGCCAACAGTCTGGAAAGGTCACGACTGTCGGCGCGCGCGGCAGCACGGTGCGCGGCCAGGATCTTGTCAAGGTACGTGGCCATCTGCCGATCAGCGTAGCCTGGGAGGGCCCAAAACCAAGGCGATCACCAAAGCGTCACACCTATAAGGCATGCTGGGCTGTATGGGTGGTGACCTGGGGACCATTGTGGTGGTAGAAGACGACACCCACATAGCCGACCTCGTCGACATCTACCTGCGCCGGGAAGGCTTCAGGGTTATCCAGGCGGGTACGGGCGAAGCCGGCCTGGCTGCCATCGACCGAGAGCGGCCTCGCATGGCGATACTCGACGTCGGCCTGCCAGGCGGTATCGATGGGCTGGAGGTCTGCCAGCGGGTCCGCTCCAAGCATTCCCTCCCGGTCCTGATGTTGACGGCGAGGGACAGTGAGCTGGACCGTGTGCTCGGTCTCGAGCTCGGCGCGGACGACTACGTCACGAAGCCGTTCTCGCCACGCGAGCTCGTGGCCAGGGTAAAGGCCATCCTGCGCCGCTCTGACGGGAGTTCTGAGCGCAGCGAAGTGCTCATGGCCGGCCGAGTCGAGGTGGACCTCGTACGGAGAGAAGCCCGCCTCGAGGGCAATGTCGTCCCGCTCGCCTCCAAGGAGTTCCAGCTCTTGCAGTTCCTGGCTGAGCGACCAGGGCGGGCGCTGTCGCGACAGCAACTGCTCGACGGCGTCTGGGGACCGGGCTGGTACGGGGATGACCGCACGGTGGACGCGCACGTGCGGCAGCTGCGCAAGAAGCTCGGGGAAGCACTGCCTCTCAATACGGTTTGGGGCATGGGTTACCGGCTCGGGTGAGAGGGGTTCGTCAGTGCGACGCCGCTTGAGCCTCACGATGGTCGCCATGGTGGTGGGGGCGCTCGTGTTGGCCGGCCTCGCAACTTTGGGCCTTTCCGACCTGAACAGCGTCAAGCAGACCCAGTCCCAGCTTGTGACTGAGGCCAAGCAGCTCGCCCAAGGGGTGGAAGAAGAAGTCACCACAGGGCGGCACCATGACTCGCTGGCAGTCCTCCGCAGCACTTTGAGCGTCCTGAAAGCCCCCCTGCAGCTGCAAGGAGAGGCCGTGGTCGGAGTCAGCCCCGACGGGGCTTTCTACAACCCGTTGAGCGCCGACCAGAGCGTGAACCTGCCCAGCGGGCTCGGCGTCAGCGAAGTCGAGACACCCCAGCTGATCGTCGACGCTCTGCCGGTGAGCGGTCACCGGGGGAGGCTGGCCTGGGCAGCGCTTCTGCTCCCGAGGCCCGTTCCTATCGACAACGGCGGCTCGATCAACCTCGTGGTCGTCCTCACCCGGGACGCCCCCTCAGGTGTGGGCGGGGCCGCACTTTGGTTCGCCATAGCCTCGGTCTTCACGATTGCCGTCGCCCTGATCGCCGCCAACCGTCTGGGCCATCGGATCGCCCGACCGCTCCAGGAGACCGAAGCCGTGACCAAGCGCATCGCCAGGGGCGACCTCGGTGCAAGGGTCCCCGTCCCCGAGCGAGAAGGATCAGAGCTCGTCTCCCTCGCCAACTCGGTAAACCAGATGGCAGCCAGCCTGGCCAGAGCCCAAGGGGCGCAGCGTCAGTTCCTCATGTCCGTCTCGCACGACCTGCGTACCCCCCTGACTTCGGTACGTGGCTTCGCCGAAGCCCTCTCGGACGGCGCGACAAACGACGTCCAGTACGCGGCGGGGGTCATCGGCTCCGAAGCACGTCGGTTGGAGCGTCTCGTCACAGACCTGCTCGAGCTGGCCAAGCTGGAGTCAGGAGCCTTCGGTTTGCACTGCGGCCCGGTGGACCTCTCTAAAGTCGTGACCGAGGCCACCCAGGCTTTTGAACCTGCGGCGGCCGGCCTCGGCCTCACCGTCGAGCTGCGCACGGCACTACCCGGAGAAGTGCGGTGCGAAGCAGATCCCGACCGTTTGGGGCAGGTACTAGCGAACGTGGTCGAGAACGCATTGAAGTACGCCGACATCGCGCGTCACCGTGACTACCGGCTACCTCGAGCACAACAGGCCCACCGTGCATGTCGAAGACGACGGCCCGGGCATCCCGCCCGGCGACCTGGAGCGCGTCTTCGACCGGCTTTTCCAGTCTCGCTCGCCCACCGACCGCCAGCTTGGCTCAGGGCTCGGGCTCGCAATCGTGAGCGAGCTGGTGATCGCCATGGGCGGAGAAGTGCGTGCCGAGTCGCCCACCGGGCGCGATGGTGGCACGCGGCTCGTCATCGTGCTGCGACGGGCACGCGTGCCGTCGCCCGAGGTGCGCGTCGTACCGGCGGTCCCCACCCGGCCTCCGCAAACAGTGCAGCCCCAGACGCAAGCTGGGCCGGCCGCCGGCGACAAACTGAGTGCTCGTCAGTGATAACTCGAGCCCGCGGCCTCTAGCAGTTCCCTCCACGAGCCCTGGGCTACCCTGTCGACGATGACCCCACCATCTGCCACCACAACTGAGCGCGCCGGTCAGCTGTTCGAGATCAAGAAAGGTGACCGCGAAGCCATCGTCGCCGAACAGGGTGCCAATTTGTACAAGGCGCGCTGGGCCGGCACAGACCTCCTCGACACAGTGAACGACGACGGCTACACCAGCGGTGGCAGCCATGGCGCTGTGCTCATGCCCTGGCCCGGGCGGATCCAAAAGGGTGCCTATCAGTGGGAGGGCCAGACTTACCAGCTACCGATCAACGAGATCGCCGGGCAGTCCGCCATCCATGGCATTACGCGTTGGCTTACATGGGAAGTGAACGAGCACGAGGCAGACCGCATCACCCTTTCATGTCGTGTGTTGGCGATGCCCGGCTACCCCTTCCCGCTGTACATCGAGCAGTCGTACCGTCTCCAGGACAACGACCTCGAGATCGCCATCACGGCGACAAACATAGGACCACGCGCCGCACCCTTCGGCTACGGGGCGCACCCCTATTTCACGACCGGCACGCCGACCGTCGACAGCTCGGTACTGCACCTGAGCGCCGACAAGTACTTCCAAACCGACGAGCACTCGAGCCCAAGGGTGCCACCTTTGCCAGTGGACGGGACCCCTTTCGACTTCCGTCAGCCCGCTCCGGTTGGCAGCACCGAATTGGACGTCACCCTCACGGACCTGGCCCGCGACGATAAAGGCTGGGCTACCGCCAATTTTCGCGCACCAGACGGAGGGATTTCGATCACCTGCAAATACGACGCGGCTGTAAGGTACCTGCAGGTTTTCACCGGCGACACCCTGACCTCGCACCGGCGCCACGGCCTGGCGGTGGAGCCATACAGTTGCGCACCGGACGCCTTCAACAATGGCCTCGGCCTTATCCATCTCGCGCCTGGCGCTTCGACGAGCGTGCGCTGGGGAATTACCGCCGAATAACGGCCAAGGCACTCGGTTTAGTCATCCGTTTGCTGGCGCTTTCCAGGACAAGAGAGCCCAGCAGTGTCAGGGCTGCCACGACAACCAGCGCCGGCCCGAAATACTGCAGCCCGTAGCGCTGGAACACGGCTCCGAAAAGCGCCGATATGGCGGCGCCACCGACGCTCGCCGCCCCGATTTGCCAGCCGATAACGTGACGCGCCATTTCATCCCCCACCCTGGCCGGCGTCAATGCGACGAGCGCCGGGAACACTCCGGCTAGCCCCGCTCCAATAACTACTAGCCCAATGACGGCGACCGTCGCCGCTGGCTGCCACCAGACAAGGACGGCACCGACAACGGCGATGACGCACCCCCAACGGACTATGGCGACCCGGGAGAAGGGACGGCGGGGGGCGGCGAGCCCGAAACGTACCAGCGTGAGCGCAGCCCAGTAGCCGAAGGTGGCCACGCCTGTCGCTGCGGCGCCGAGATGGAGCGTGGACCGGTCGAAGCTGGGGCCCACTGGCCGGCCGAAACCTCAAACCCCGTATACACCATGAACACGCCGAGACCGAGAGCAACGATCACCCATGGGCGAGGCCCTGGGCGCGACACGGCAAGTTCTTGTCCAGATCCGGACGGAGTGCCAGGTTCGGCACGGGCCTCGACACCGGGCCCGGCAGGAGCCTCGATGCCGGGCGCGGCCGGCTCCGGCGTGCCGATGCCTCCCCCGCCAGGACCGTCGCTGTCGGGAACAACTGACCCCGCTGTTGGCGCAGGACTGCCCCTCCGTCCCGCCAGCCACCACCCGATCACGAGGACCACCTCGGCCACCAGGAGGAAGGCGTAGGCCGGTCGCCACGACGCCGTCAGGATAGCAACCGTCACTACGAGAGGACCGATGGTGGTGCCGATGCCGTAGCAACCGTGCAGCACATTGAGCAGCCTGTTGCGCCCGGCCAGCGCGACCACCGTGTTCAGCGAACTGTCCATCAGGCCGGCCGTAACGCCAATGGCCGCACCCGCCACGATAAAAGCCCAAAAAGCGGGGGAAACGATGGCCCCCAAAGCACCAAAGCAAGCGACCAACCCCGCCAGCATGACGGTCGGGCGTATGCCAATGCGGACGACCACGAGGCCCGACACCGAGGAACTGCAGACCGCCCCGAAAGTACCGACCAACAGCACTACGCCGAGGCCGTCCAGGGGAACGCCAAAGCCGCTCCGCACG
Organism: uncultured Acidimicrobiaceae bacterium; assembly: GCA_963823855.1. Lineage (GTDB taxonomy): Bacteria > Actinomycetota > Acidimicrobiia > Acidimicrobiales > Palsa-688 > Fen-671. The sequence continues at coordinate 311,128 of CAWGNA010000018.1, read as the reverse complement.
GCCGGCCACGCCGTCCCGATCATCCCGTCGGGGAGCCCGAGAGCCACGAACGCGTACATCGCCATGGTGTCGACCCATCGGCGAGGTCCTACTGACGCAAGGTCAAGGTGGTCGACGACTTGGAATCCTTCTCGGCCCGTTGACGGCACCGGTCATGTCCGCGGGAGCAGTTCGACCCGCGCCTCCTCTTCCCCTTCTTCGTCACGGGCCAGGAGCGTCGAACCCGCCTCGACCCCCCGCCCTACGTACCCGAGCGCCACCCATCCCAGTCGCGGGGACAGGGCGACGCTGGTCAGACGGCCCAGTTCTCTGCCGGCTGCCCCGGGCCCGGCTGTACCCGCGTCGGCGCCTTCCGGCTGGTCCGAAACCGCCCCCACCGTGGCGCTTTCCCGGTAGAGCCGGGCGCCGGGCCGAGCCGGCCCGGAGAGCACGATGGCACGCAGGTGCCGGGGTACGTTGCTGCCCCGCGAATCGATCCGCGCCACGAGCTCCTGGCCGGTGTAGCAACCCTTGGTGAACGAGACAGAGGCCTCGACGAGCCCCGCTTCGGCCGGGATCGTGCGTTCGTCTAGCTCGGCCCCATGCCGCGGGAACCCCGCCTCAACCCGCGCCGCTTCGTACGCGCCAGGCTGTACGCTCAGTGCGCCCGGCGGCAGTAGCGGACCGGCCCAGGAGGTCGTAGCCGTACATCCCGCCCCACTGAAAGCGGGCGGCCGCCACCACGCCCTCGTATGGCTCAGGCGGTCCCTCGGCGGTAGCTGGCCCCCGCACCGCAACGGCCCGCCAGTCCAGCTGCTCGAAGTCAGCTTTCGTCCGTAGCTTGAACCGCTGCAGCCTGGCCACGAGCTGACCGCCCACGCCGGCGTCGGTATCGAGGAAGAACTCCGCCGGGCCGGCCCTGTAAACCCGCACGAAGGCGTCCAGCTTGCCCTGTGGCTGCAGGACGAGCGCCCACGCCGACTCCCCGGTCCCCAGTTTGGCTACGTCCTGGCTCGTCTGGCCCTGCAGGTAGCTCTCTGCGTCGGGGCCAGCCACCCGCACGACGTCCCGCTCGAGGGGCAACGCGCCGAGGCCCTCGCGCAAGGCATAGTACCCCCCGTCGCTGGTCACGGCCACCACTCAGCCATTCCTCGGCCTCTCGGCGATGCCCAGCTCACCGGTCGCGACCCGGAGCAGAAAAGTGATCTCTGGCCGCGCTCTCGGGCTCCGGATCTGCATCTCGAACCGCAGCCGGGCTGGCTGGCCCGTCCCCGCTGCCATCCCCACCGCTGCCATCCCCACCGCTGCCATCTCCACCGCTGCCATCTCCACCATGGCCCGTGCCACCCTCGCCGCGAGCCGCCGCGATCCTGCGGGCACCTGGGACCGCGGCAAGGAGCGCGGCTGCTTTGTTGCGGCACTCGAGGTCCTCCGTTTCTGCAATGCTGTCGGCGACAATGCCGGCTCCAGCCTCGACGCTGGCTCGCCCGTCGGCCCCGACCAACATGGTGCGGATAGCTATGGCCGTGTCGACATTGCCCGAGAAGTCGATGTACCCCACTACGCCGGCGTACGGGCCGCGCCGAGCGGGCTCGAGCTCGTCGATTATCTCCATCGCCCTCACTTTGGGCGCTCCCGAGACTGTCCCCGCCGGCAACGTGGCCCGGAGCACGTCCACGGGCCCCAGGCCGGGCCGCAGCTGGCCCGACACCTGCGACGTAAGGTGCATGACGTGGCTGTACCGCTCCAGGGTCATCAGCTCGTCGACCGTCTCGGAGCCGAACTCGACGACCTTGCCGACGTCGTTGCGGGCCAAGTCCACCAGCATCACGTGCTCGGCCCGCTCCTTGGGGTGCTCTGAAAGCTCTGCGGCCAGCCGACGGTCGTCTGCCTCCGTGTGGCCCCGGCGCCTGGTCCCGGCGATCGGGCGGGAGATGACCCGCCCATCGCGCACCCGCACCATGGGTTCTGGGGAAGAGCCGACCACCGCCAGCTCGGGGTACTGCAAGAGGTACATGTACGGGCTCGGGTTGACCTGGCGCAGCGAGCGGTAGAGATCGAGCGGCTCGGCCCCCAGTTCGAGGTCGAACCGCTGCGCCAAGACGACCTGGAAGATGTCGCCGGCGTATATGTACTCCCTGGCTGCTTCGACCGCACTGGCGTACAGCTCGACCGAGGTCCGCCGCTGGACAGGGGGAAGCTCGTCGTCCCGCTCCGGGGGTTGGATGACGGGCTCGTCGATGGGCTTGGCGCCCTCTGCCGCAAAGTCCTCGAGCCGCCGCAACGCCTCGTCATAGAGCTCGAAAACCAGCTCGTTCGTAGCTCCAGGCGGGACAGGAACGGCCTCGACGAGCGTTACCCTCTGGCGCCACGTGTCGTAGGCAGCGATCTGGCCCACGACTGACACCACGGCGTCGGGGTAGCCGAGCTCGTCGGGCGGCGCCGCGCTCAGCCTCTCGACTTCACGCACGACGTCGTAGCCGAGGTACCCCACGATGCCCCCGTGAAATGGAGGCAACCCGGGCAGGGGCGGCGCTTTGTAGTGGGAAAGCACGGCCTCTATGGCGGCCAGGATCCCTCTGTCCGTCGGCACACCCGGCGGCAGGCCCGCCTTCTACTGAGACCCTGCCGTCCCGGAGGGTCATGGTCGCCGACGGCCTCCTGCCGATGAACGACCACCGTCCCCATGTGCCAGCGTGCTCCACCGACTCGAGGACGAACCCCGGCTCGCCCCGGACCAACCTGGCGTAAGCGGCCACCGGAGTGGTCAGGTCGGCCAAGAGCTCGCGCCAAACAGGCACAATCGTCCAGTCCCGCGCCAGGGAGGCGAACTCCTCCCGGCTGGGGTGCACCGCGCCCGGACGCGCGGTTTGCTTCACTGCTCCTCCGGCGAGCTTGGCCCGCTCGGCCCGAAGCGCCGATAGAAGCAACTGCGCTCTCCGGTGTGGCAGGCACCGGCGCCCTCCTGCTCCACGACCAGGAGCAGGGTGTCCCCGTCGCAGTCGTAAAACGCGGCGCGGACGAACTGCCGGTCACCAGAAGTGTCGCCCTTGCGCCAGCGAGCCTGGCGGCTCCGCGACCAGAAGACGGTGCGCCCGGACTCGAGGGTCTCCCGTAGCGTCTCCTGGTTCATCCAAGCCATCATGAGGACATCGCCCGTGCCCTGTTCCTGGACGATCGCCGGGACGAGGCCGTCTGAGTTGTAGCTCACTGCCGCCAGTTGTTCGGGGGAGGCTGAGATGGGGGTGCCGACCGTCATGCTCACATGCTAAGTGCCCACGAAAAACACCAGCCCCAGTATGGCCGGACGCGCCCGCCGTGCGGGGCTCTCCCTTCCCATCGCGGTCCGCCACCGCCCCTACGACCACGAAGGGCCCCGTTCGGTGGCGACGGCCGGCGGCAACCGGTCATCGGGCCTCTCGACAGGTGTGGTAATGGCTTACAGGTACAGCCCGGTGCCGTTGGTCACCCGTTCGGCTGCCACGGCGTGGATGTCCCGCTCCCGCAAGATCAGGTAATTGTCACCCTGGACCTCGACTTCGAAACGGTCCTCGGGGTTGAACAGGACCTGGTCCCCGGGCTTTATCGAGCGCACGTGGGGGCCGGTGGCGACCACCTCGGCCCAGGTGAGCCGGCGAGGGACCTCGGCGGTCGCAGGGATGAGGATCCCTGACTTCGACTTGCGCTCGCCTTCTGAACGGGGGACCTGCACCAGCACCCTGTCGGTGAGCATCTGGATCGCCTGCTTCGGTGAAGCCGGGTCATTGGGAGCCATTTCCGAGCAAGTTAGCGCTGCAAAGGCCTCACCGTCACGCCAGCCGCCGCCAACTTGAGCTTTGCTTCTCCGATGGTCGCCTCACCGAAGTGAAAAATCGAAGCAGCCAACACCGCGTCTGCTAGCCCGAGCAGCGCGCCGTCCACGAGATGCTGGAGGTTGCCCACGCCCCCACTAGCCACCACCGGGATGCGAGTCGCCTCGACAACCGCGCGCGTCAGGTCGAGGTCGTAGCCCTGCCGCGTCCCGTCCCGGTCCATTGAATTGAGCACCAGTTCCCCGGCACCCAGCTTCTCGCAACGCGTCACCCACTCCATGACGTCGGACCCGGTCGGCACCCGGCCACCGTTGACATAGACCTCCCAAGCTGGCGTCAGGCCCGCCTTGCGGCGCATGTCGACGCCGACCACCGTGCACTGAGCCCCGAACGTCGCCGAGATCTCTTCTATGAGCTCAGGCCTTGCGACAGCCGCCGAGTTGACGCTCACCTTGTCAGCCCCGAGACGCAACAACCGGCGGGCATCCTCGAGCGACCGGACACCGCCGCCCACAGTAAGAGGGATGAACACTTCCTCCGCCGTCCGGGCCACCACGTCGAGCATCGTGGACCGACCTTGCGCCGAAGCCGTGATGTCGTAAAAGACGATCTCATCTGCGCCTTCGACGTCGTAGCGGGCGGCCAACTCGACGGGGTCGCCGGCGTCTCTCATCCCGCCGAAGCGCACGCCTTTGACGACTCGGCCGCCGTCCACGTCCAGGCAGGGTATGACCCGCACCGCTCTCACGCCCGACCGGCCGTCATGCCTGCCTAGGTGCGCTTTCGCCCGCAGCCAGGCCCGCACCCGCGCGAAGCTGCTACGGCGTCCGGGACGCTGAAGCGGCCCTCGTAGATAGCTCGCCCGACTATGACCCCGGCCAAACGTCGGCCCGCTACCTGCAGCCAGGCGAGCCGACGGAGGTCGTCGAGCGAACCGACCCCTCCTGAGGCGATCAACGGGACCTCGCACTGCGCCAGGAGCGAGCGGTACCCGGCCAAGTCAGGGCCCAGCATGAGACCGTCGCGGAGATCTCGGTCACCATAACGATCGCTGCCCCGGCTGTCCCGAGGTCGCGGACGACGCTGGCCAAATTCCCGCCGGACGCCTCGGCCCAACCCCTGACGCGCACTTCGCCGTTGAAATGGTCGACGGCCACCCCGACCTGGCCCGGCCAGCGACGGGCGACCTCAGCCAGGAACCCTTCCTGGAGGACCGCCGCTGTACCAACGATGACCCGGGCCACACCAGCGTCCAGCAGCTCGGCGGCATCTGGAACGGAGCGAACTCCTCCCCCGGCCTGTACAGGGATCTTCACGGCCGCCGTGATTGCTGCGACAACAGGCCGGTTGCCAGCGACGCCCGTTCGTGAGGCGTCCAGGTCGACCACGTGCAACCAGCGGGCTCCAGACGCCTCGAAAGCCATGGCCCGTTCGACGGGATCGGTCCCGTAAACCGTTTCCCGCCCGAAATCCCCCTGGGTCAAGCGGACGCAACGCCCTGCTCTCAAATCTATGGCCGGGTAAAGTTCCATGGCCGGCTAAAGCGCCCCGACGAAATTGGCAAGCACACCTAACCCGACCGCCGACGATTTTTCAGGGTGGAACTGAGTGGCCCACAAAGGCCCGGTTTCTAATGCTGCCGCCACGGTCCCTCCATAGTCACAAGTAGCGACAGTTTCTTGGCCCACAGGGGCCGCGTACGAATGCACGAAGTAAACCCAAGCGTCTTTTTCGAAACCCTTGAGGAGCCGGCTGTCGGCGCGCACGTCAAGGACGTTCCACTGCATTTGTGGGCGCTTGGCCTCTTCAGGGAGCAGGGTCACCGTGCCCTGAAGGGCGCCGAGGCCCGGGATGCCGGGCGATTCCTCTGAACCTTGGTAGAGCAGCTGCATGCCCACGCAAATACCGAGGAAAGGGCGCCCGGAGGTGGCCGCCTCGATAGTTGCAAACCAGAGCCCGCTCGAATCAAGGGCCTGGCTGCAGCGGCCGAAATTGCCGACGCCGGGCAGCACGACGCCGTCGGCGGCCCTGACTTCGGCGGGGCTGCTGACCAGACGGGCGTCAGCGCCCACCGTGCAAAGAGCTTTTTCGGCCGAGCGGAGGTTCCCGATGCCGTAGTCGACGACGGCGATGAAAGGCTTCAAAACTTTCCTTTTAGAGACGCTTGTTTTTTCCCCGCCACTAGCCAAGGACACCCTTGGTAGAGGGCACACCGCCACCCTCGAGGCGCACCGCCTGCCGCAAGCAGCGGGCCACGGCCTTGAAGGATGCCTCCAGGATATGGTGCACGTTCCGACCGCTTCGCATCCGCAAATGCAATGTGACCGCTCCCGAAATGGAAAAAGCCCGCCAGAACTCCTCGGCCAGCTGAGGGTCAAAGGCAGGGTCGCCCAGGGGGTAGGCTCCGCCGCCGGCCCCGGGATCTACGTCGTAGACGAGGAACGGCCGGCCCGAGAGGTCGAGCGCCGCCTCGATGAGCGCTTCGTCGAGCGGCACCGCAATAGAGGCGAACCTCTGTACGCCTGCCTTGTCCCCAAGCGCCTCGTGCAGTGCCTCGCCGAGGCAGATGCCGACATCTTCGACGGTATGGTGCGCGTCAACGGCCAGGTCGCCATCGGCTTTGAGCTCGAGGTCAAACCCCGCGTGCCGGCCGAGTTGGGAGATCATATGGTCAAAAAACGGCAATCCGGTGGCCACGTCCACCCGCCCCGAGCCGTCCAGCGCCAGCTTCAACCAGATAGACGTCTCCCTGGTGATGCGTTCTTTCGAGACCACCCGGTTGTGAGTACCTTGAGGACCAGTCATGCCAGCACCGGTCATGCCAACACCGGTCATGCCAACACCTCCTCAAGGGCGGCCAAGAAACGGTCGTTTTCTCCGGCCGTCCCGATCGTCGTGCGAAGGCACCCCCGCAGACGAGGCCAGCTCGATGTGTCCCGGACCAGTACCGAGCGCTGGACCAGGCCCTGCCAGACCTCGTCCGCCCCGACAGATAAGGGGCGCCACAGTACGAAATTCGCCTGAGAGGGCCAGACTTCTACTGGTAGCTTCGAGAGCTCTGCCACCATTCTCTCGCGCTCGCCGACTATCAACTGGACGCGGCGCTCCATTTCCGCGGAAAACTGCAAGGCGAGCCGACCGGCGGCCTGTTTGAGGGCATCCAGGTGGTAAGGAAGGGCCACCCGCTCGAGGGCCTTCACCACTTCGCTGGGCCCGATCAGGTAACCAAGCCGCAAAGCCGCCATGGACCACGTCTTGGAGTAGGTACGCACGACCACGAGCGGCACATCCTCTCCGATCAGGTCGAGGGCGGACCAGGAGGCGAACTGCCCGTAGGCCTCATCCACTACCACCAGGCCGGGCGAGGCCGCGACCACCGAGGAGACCGTGGAAGCGGCCTCTGTCAATCCGGTCGGGTTGTTCGGAGAACACAGGAAGACAATCGAGGGTTGTTCCTTTTTTATGAGCCCAATAGCGGCGCCGGCGTCAAGCGTAAAATCGGGGCGCCTTTGTCCCTGCACAAGCCCGGTACCCGTTATATGGGCGATGTGGGAATGGAGCGCATAAGTAGGTTCGAACATCGCCGCCGTTCTGCCGGCACCTCCATAAGCCAGGCATATCGACTGGAGCACCTCGTTGGAACCGTTGGCGGCAAAAACCTGCTCGGCGCGCACTCCGTGCAATTGGGCCAACGCTCCCCGCAGCGCCGCGGCAGAGCGGTCAGGGTAGCGGTGGTAGGAAATTTGGCCCGCTTCCCGGGCGAGGGCTTCGAGCCACTCAGGCGGCGGCGGGTAGGGCGACTCGTTCGTGTTCAGGCGGACCTCGACCGGCACCTGTGGAGAGTGGTAACCCTCCCGGAGCCCGAGGTCGGCTCGTGGCTCGGGCAGGGAGTTGGTCAGGTGGGCGGCCTGGCTCACAGTGACGCTGGCCCCGGAGCGCACGGTGCTGCCCCCGGTAGGCGGGGACGGAGGCCGTGGCGCGCTGAGGACATGTCTGACAGCACGTGCTGCGCTTCCTGTGCAGGGCGAGACCCCGAGCGCGTTAGCGAGTGTGCCATTGGTCACGATCCTACTAGTGCTGCCCACTCTGACTAAGGCCTGGCAAACGCGCCAGGCCAGCCGCAAACGACAAGCGCCAGACAGACCCGGGCCGGACAGACGGGCCAGACAGACGGGCCAGACGGCCCAGACAGACGGCCCAGAGAGACGGGCCAGAGAGACGGGCCAGACAGACGGCGAAGTGATCGCGCCTGATGGCGGCGCCGCTAGGCCGCTCGTGCCGCCGGCTCTCGGTCGGGGCACTGGCCGGCTCGTGACCGCTTTCCGAGCTCGATTTTCGGGAGCGCTAACTCTGGCCGCCGGCCAAGCTGGGGGCCATGAGCGCCGGTGCCGAACTAGCAGCTGTGTCCAGCACTCTCGGCGAGCTGACCAAGCGGGTCGGCCGTATCGTCTCCGAACTTTCCCCTGAAGACGAGGAACGCTACGCCACCGACCTGCTCGAAGTCGAGCGCACCCTGGGGGTCGCCAGCCGCCGGCTCGAAAGGTTGATCGGCAGCGGCTAGCCCCCGGGTGCCAGCTCCCTGGGGCCAGATCCCGGGGCCAGATCCCGGGTGCCAGATCCCCGGTGCCAGATCCCTGGGGTCCAGGCTCGGTGCCGATCGTCAGATTTCGGAGGTCAGCCGCGGGCGGGTACGGGGCGGCGGTGAGCCGAGAGGGAGAACGGCTGAGGGACAGAAGTCCGACATGATGCACTCAGGGCAACGGGGGCGCCGCGCAATGCAAATGCGCCGACCATGCAAGATCATGCGGAGGCTCAGTGCTCCCCACTCCCGGCTCGGCAGCATCGCGCACACCTCCGCCTCGACCCGGTCCGGATCTTTCTGCGTCGTGAGCACGAGGAGCCTGCTGATCCGCCCAACGTGAGTGTCGACGGGGAACCCCGGCAGCTCGAAGGCCACACTGCGGACGACATTGGCCGTCTTGCGCCCCACGCCCGGCAAGGTGACAAGTTCCTCGAGAGACGTTGGGACTTCGCCGGCGAACTTGTCGCACAGAACCTGGGCCATAGCGACGATGTTCTTGCTCTTCACCCTGAAGAAACCGGTCGGGCGGATCAGGGCCTCGACTGCTTCAGGGCTTGCGCCCGCGAGGTCAGCCGGCGTTGGGTAGCGCGCGAACAACGACGGCGTCACTGAGTTGACCCGTTCGTCAGTCGTTTGCGCTGACAGCACGGTCGCCACCAGCAGCTGCCACGGCGTCGAGAAGTCGAGTTCGCAGAGCTCTTTCGCCGTTCCCGGGTATTCCTCAGCCAGGCGCGCCGCCGCGAGTTTGGCCCGGCCAGCCGGGGTCCGCGGACGCACCCGCGACTTCGGGCGAACGACCGGCTCCGGTAAGTCGATTGGTCCAGTTGTCACCGGATTGAGGCTAGCTACGGCGCACGGCCGTCGCTGCGCTTGAGGCGGACGGGGGTCAGCAGCGGTAGCTTCGGGCCTGTGCCCGACATCAAGGTCAAACGCCACCTCGACGATGAGGACCGGGCGGCAGTCACCGAACTGCTCGCTACGGCGACCGAAGCCGACGCGCATCCGGCCCTGGGCGAGCACGCATGGCTGGACCTCGTCCAAGGAGGAAGGGAGGGTTTCGCCGGTCTCGTCGCCCGGGAGCCGGGCCACGCCCACCCGGTCGGGTACGCTCAGCTCAGCCTGGGCCCCCACCCGGTTGGGGAGACGCCCAGCTGGGGCCTCGAGATCGTCGTCGACCCCCACCACCGCACCCCGGGGAGCACAGTCGCCACCGACCTTGTCCGCAGCGCGATCGACCTCATAGCGAGCGAGGGCGGCGGGCACCTGCACCTGTGGGTGAGCCAGCCCGCTCCGTACCACGACCGGATGGCCGCCGCGGTCGGCTTGTCGCCCGGGCGAGCCCTTTACCAGATGCGCCGGTCTTTACCGCTGGAGGAGCACACGTCGATAAAGGCGCGCCCGTTCAAGCCCGGATCCGACGAAAAGGCGTGGCTCGAAGTCAACAACCGCGCCTTCCACTGGCACCCAGAGCAAGGGGGTTGGACCGAAGAGACGATCAAGGCGAGAGAAGTCCAGCCCTGGTTCGACCCCGACGGCTTTTTGCTGTACGAGCCCCAGGAGCTGAACGGCCGGCTGGCCGGCTTCTGCTGGACCAAGATCCACTCGGGGCACAACCCGCCTCTGGGCGAGATCTACGTGGTGGCAGTAGACCCGGAGTTCGCCGGGCGCGGCCTCGGCCGCCAGCTCACTCTGGCTGGCCTCGACTACCTGTCCGCAAAGGGCATCCGCGAGGCGATGCTGTACGTCGACGCGACCAACGCCCCGGCCATAAAGCTGTACGTGGATCTCGGGTTTGCCGTCAACCACATTGACCGCGCCTATACGGGCGACGTCCAGGCAAGGACGGGGACATCAGCCCCCGAGAGCGATGCTAAGTGGGAGGGATGAGGCTTGGCCTGGGTTCGGGCCCGCCTGACTCGCCCGGCAGCTGTCCAGACAGCCCGTTCGACCATTCTTCGCTACCGTCGACGATGACCGGTCCGTCGTCGCCAGCCCGTACGGCAGGCACGCTCACCTGCAAGTCGGGGGCCACTTCCATGCCCTTGCGCCAAACGGACCGAGCCACGATCTTCGAGGGGTCGACGCGGTCGCGGTACTCGCTGGCGATGAGGCGGACCTCTTCGAGCAGCCCCTCTGACAGGGTCGTCGGGTTGAGGCCCAGGGCGAGGAAACGGTCGTTCCGCACTACGAGGTCGTTCTCGGCGGCCTCCCTCCGGGGGTTGGGAAGCATTACAACTTCCGCCCCGGTCAGCTTGGAGACGAGCGCCGCCAGGTCCCGCACGCGGTGCACCTCGGTTGTCTGGTTGAACACAGAAACGCGCTCTCCGGCTTCGGGGGGGTTGTTGACGGCGAGCTCGATGCACCGCACCGTGTCGCGGATGTGGATGAACGCCCTCGTTTGCCCGCCGGTCCCATGCACCGTCAGGGGATGGCCGATGGCCGCTTGCATCAGGAACCGGTTTAGAACGGTGCCGTAGTCTCCGTCGTAGTCGAAGCGGTTGACGAGGCGGTCGTCCATGGCGGTCTGGGACGTCTGGGTGCCCCAAACGATCCCCTGGTGGAGGTCGGTGATGCGCACACCGTCGTTCTTGGCGTAGAAGGCGAACAGGAGCTGATCGAGCGTCTTGGTCATGTGGTAGACCGAGCCCGGGTTGGCCGGGTGAAGGATCTCACGTACCAGCTCCCCGTCGGGGGTCGGCACCTTGACCGCCAAATATCCCTCGGGGATCGGCGCCGAGCCGGACCACCCGTAGCCGTAGACACCCATCGTCCCCAGGTGCACGACGGCGGCGTCCGAACTCGAATCGACGAGGGCGCAGAGCAGGTTATGAGTCCCGCGCACGTTGTTGTCGACCGTGTAGCGCTTGGCCCTGGGCGACCGCATCGAATATGGAGCAGCCCGCTGCTCGGCGAAGTGCACGATGGCATCCGGCTGGTAATCCTGGAGCAGGCTGAGCAGCCGGTTGTACTGCAGGGCCAGGTCCAGGTTGATGAAATTGATCTCCTTCCCGGATACCGACTTCCAGACCCGCAGGCGCTCACCGATCGGCCTTATGGGCGTTAGCGACTCGACCTCGAGCTCGATGTCAATGGAGCGGCGCGAAAGGTTGTCGACAATGACGATGTCGTGGCCCTTCGCCGAGAGATGGAGGGACGTCGGCCACCCGCAGAAGCCGTCCCCGCCCAGGATCATGATCTTCATCGATTACCTACCATAGTTCCCGAGGTCCAATAGGTTGAACTTTGCCGATTGGGGAGCCCACCCCGTCGCAACTTCTTACCCGCCTAGTCTGAGCAGCTATGCCAGCGGCCTACGAGATGAGCCGGGCTGAATTGGCCGCCCTGCTCGCTGACGAGCCCCGCTACCGCACCGACCAGGTGTGGCGCGGTCTTTGGGAAAAGGGTGTACGCCCCGTCGAGATGACTGACCTCCCGAAAACGTTGCGGGAGAGGCTCGAGGGGGCAATTGTGCCGGCTCTCCGGGAGGTCACCCGTTCTGTTTCGGCTGACGGGCAGACGACCAAGTGGCTCTGGGAGCTCGAGGACAGGCGCCGGGTAGAGACGGTCCTCATGGTTTACCCGGACCGGGCCACGGTGTGCGTTTCGAGCCAGGCCGGCTGCGCGATGCGCTGCAGTTTCTGCGCGACTGGACAAGGCGGGTTCGACCGCCACCTTTCCGTCGGCGAGATCGTCGAGCAGGTCGTGGTGGCCCGCCGGGAAGCGTTCCCGCGCCGCCTCGGCAACGTGGTCTTCATGGGCATGGGAGAGCCCATGGCCAACTACGACCACGCCTGGTCGGCGGTGGAGCGCATCCATTTCGAGCTCGGGCTCTCGGCCCGCCGCATCACGTTGTCCACCGTCGGCGTCGTCCCGGGCATCCGTCGGCTGGCCACCGAGGCGCTGCCGGTCAACCTCGCCGTCTCGCTGCACGCCGCTCGCGACGAGCTGCGGGACAAGTTGGTCCCGCTGAACCGCCGGTACCCACTGTCAGTGTTGATGGGTGCATGTGGGGAGTACCTGGCGGCGAAGGGACGACGGCTCTCGTTCGAGTGGGCCCTCATCGACGGCGTCAACGACAGCCCCCGGGACGCCGCCGAGCTAGCGGAGCTGGCCCTACCACTGGGGGCGCACGTCAACGTCATCCCGCTCAACCCCACTCGCGGGTATGCGGGCCGGGGGGCCGGCTCGGCGGGCGTGGCGGCATTCCGGCAATGGTTGAACGAGCTCGGGGTCAACGCCACCGTCCGGGCCAACCGGGGCATCGACATCGACGCTGCGTGTGGCCAACTTGTGGCCCGAGAGAGAGCGGCAACCGGAAGAGCCCCGCAAGTGCCACACTGAAAGCTGTGGCCAATACTCAATGGCTCGACAGGAGCCAACCGCAGCCCCTTTATATGGCCAATATCCTGCTGTACATCAACGCAGTGTTCTGGCTGTTCTACCTGCTGCTGGGGATCGCTGGCCTCTTCGGCCTGTTGGCCATACCCGCCATTTTTGCCGGCCTTGGTATAGCCAACGAAAAGAAACTGGGCTATTGGGCCGGGGTGGCTGTGGCGGGGCTCAACCTCCTCATGCTGGTGGCGCTCTTCCTCGGCGTGCCCTCCATCAGCGTGATCCTCAACATCCTGTTCGCGGCCGCCTTGCTGGCCTTGCTGCTGCACCCGGTGAGCAGGAGCTACGAGCGGATCTGGTTCAAGAAGCTCAACAGCCGCTGAGAGGGCCAACGGGGTTCTCTGGCGAGCCGGCACGTGCTTGAGACGCGGCCGATTTGCCGATTTGCCGATTTGCCGATTCGCCGATTCGCCGATTTGCGGGTGCGGGTCAACCCTCTTGGCGCAGCATCTTTCGAGCGGGTCCCGGGAGGGCGTCGGCTTGGGCAGCTTGGCGGTTCAGCTCGGTAAGTCGTCATCATATTGCTGCTGTGCGTGAGCAGCGCATCACCGTCAGAGATAGTGGCGCCGTTCGAGTGGCGTAATGGGTCAGGTTTTGAGCCGAAAAAACGGGCTTCTCGGTGCATTGAGACGACATCGTTGCGTTTTCGTGCCTTTAAAGCGCAATTTGACACCCGAAAGCCCGTCGTGCACCGAAAAGGGTCCTCCTGGAGTACTGGATGACCACCCAGTGACTACGGATCGACTCAGTCCGTGGGCCTGCGGCAGTTAGCACCGTGCCCTGAGCCAACGTGAGCCTGCGCAGAAGCCCCTTTGCCGTTGGTCCGCGCCCCCGGGTTCGACGAGAAGGAAACGGAACCCATCGTGAGAGCGACCGGCGGCAGGGAAGGCACCGGTGCAGCGGTGGCCCTAGTCCGCGGGCAATAGCGCGTCCACGAACTCTTGGGCCTCGAATGGCACAAGGTCCTCAGGACCTTCGCCGAGGCCGACGAGCTTGATCGGGATGCCGAGCTCGCTTGTGATCGCAACCGCAATGCCGCCCTTGGCGGTGCCGTCCAGCTTGGTCAGGACCACCCCGGTCACACCGACGGCGTCGGTGAACTGACGCGCCTGTACAAGCCCGTTCTGCCCGGTTGTCGCGTCGATAACGAGGAGGACCTCGGTGACCGTACCAGGAGGCCGGTCCGCTACTCGGCGGACCTTTTTGAGCTCCTCCATCAAGTTGATCTTGGTGTGGAGCCGGCCAGCCGTGTCGGCCAGGACGATCGGTATCCCGCGTGCGTTGGCGTGTTGCACCGCGTCGAACACCACTGCGCCGGGGTCGCCTCCTTCGTTGCCCCTAACGAACCCGGAACCCACCCGTTCAGCCCAGATCCCGAGCTGGTCAGCCGCGGCGGCGCGGAACGTGTCCCCGGCTGCCATTACTACCGGACGGCCCTCGCCTTGTTCCTTCATGGCGACCTTTCCGATCGTGGTCGTCTTCCCCACCCCGTTGACTCCAACGAACAACCAGACTGACGTCGAGCCCCCGTCTGCAAGGTGCAGTTCGCGCTCGCCGTCAAGCCGACTGACCAGCTCCTCGCGCAGGGCACTGACCAACTGATCGGAACTGGCCAGACCGTCGCGCCGCGCCCGCGCCTTCAGGTCGCCAAGGAGTTCCTCCGTTGTCCCGATGCCGACATCGGCCAGGATCAGGGCCTCTTCCAGCTCCTCCCACGACTGCTCGTCGATCTTCCCGCGCCCCCGCAGCCCAGCCAGATGGTCCGCCAGAAGGGACCGTGCCCGGCCGAGACGGTCCCGGAACCTGGGCCGCTCTAGTACGCGGGGGCCAGCTTCGGCCACCTCGGCTTCGGGAGGCTCCACGACAGCGGGAACCACCGTTGCCGGTGGGGTCTCGACCGCGGCAGTCGCCTCGGCCGCGGCCGGTGCCTCTACGGCCGGTGCCTCTACGGCCGGTGCCTCTACGGCCGGTGCCTCCACGGGAGGCGCTTCGGCGGGTGGCGCCGGAACCGGTGGTGCCACTGCCGCCAGTGGCGCTACTGGTGCGGGGGGCGCCTCTGCAGGTGGTGCTGGGGCCTGACTTGGGACCGGGGGGGCCGGTGGGGCCGTCGGGCCCGAAGGTCGGCCAGGCGGGGCCTTGGCTGACGGCGGACGGGGCAACGGCGCCGGCTTCGGGCCCTTCTCCAGGGCGCGCCGTGAGCGTCCTCTAGAAAGAGCCGTGTACGAGCCGAACCCGGCGCCCAGGACGAACACGGCACATACGACGATGATCAGCGCGAGCAGCATGACGAGCCGAGACTATCGGTGACGCTGGCGCATGGGCACGCTGAGCGGCCAATCACGCCACGCCGACGCCGGTCCGGCCCAAAACCGTCCAGGTCCATGACACGGCCCGCTCCAGCCCGCCGCTCACGCCATCAACCGGACCTTCCCCGCTCAGTACTGGCCCCGCTCAGTACTGGCCCCACTCAGTACTGGCCCCACTCAGTATTGGCCCCACTCAGTATTGGCCCCGGTGACAAGTGCTCCGATTACTGAGTGCGATCACTCGGAGCGCGATCATTCGGAGCGCGATTATTCGGAGCGCGATTATTCGGAGCGCGATTATTCGGAGCGGCAGTCAGACGGAAGCAGTTGCGGCCGGTTGCGGCGCGTCCCGCTCGACCTTCTCGCTGACCACCAGCGAAGACCCTCCCGGCGGCATGCTGACCCCGTAAAGGCAGTCAGCCGCCTCCATCGTCCGTTTTTGGTGGCTCACGATAAGCAGTTGGGCCTCGTCGCGGAACTCGTGGACAAGGTCCAGGAAGCGGTGCAGGTTGACGTCGTCGAGGGCGGATTCCACTTCGTCCATCATGTAAAAAGGTGACGGCCGGCTGCGGAAAACAGAGAACAAAAACGCCAGTGCCACAAGGCTACGCTCCCCTCCCGACAACAATGAGAGGCGCCGGATGTTCTTGCCCGCCGGGCGGACTTCGAGATCGACGCCGGATTCGAGGATGTTGGAAGGGTCGGTCAGGAAAAGCGATCCCTCCCCACTGGGGAACAGAGTGGCCACGAGCTGGCTGAAGTTTTCGGCGACGTCGTCGTATGCAGCCTTGAAAACGGTGATTATCTCCGCGTCAACGGCCCTGATGACTTTCGAGAGCTCTCGCCTCGCCGCCGAAACGTCACGCAACTGGCCCTCCAGGAAGTCGTGACGCTCTTCCAGTGCAGCGTGTTCTTCCAGGGCCAAGGGGTTGACAGGGCCCATGAGGCGGAGCTCCCTCTCGAGCTCACGGGTGCGGCTTGGTGCGCTGGTGCCGGGCGCCAGGAGCGGGCACTCGACGCCTTCGAGCGACTCAGGCTCACAATCCAGCTCCCGGCGGACGGTCTCGGTCAACGCCTCTAAGCGGGCCCTCCCCTGAGCGGCCTCGAGCTCGTTACGGGAGATGTGCTCACGGGCGCGGGAAAGCTCCCGTTCGACCTCGACCCGCTCACGCCGTAGGGACTCGAGGCGCTCTGCAGAGGCCTTGAGCGCCTCGGCCTCGTCCCGGCGCTGCTCCCGCAGCATTTCGAGCGCACCCTCGAGCGTCGCCACACGGCCTTTTACGAACGAGCCGAGGTGAGCAACGGCACGGTCCATCGCGTCGAGGCGCTCGCGCCGCTCGGTGGCTCTTTCGCGTTCAACTGCGTGGCGGGCCAAACGCTGCTCTATTTCGGCGAGACGACGTCCGAGCAAGGCTCGGCGTTCCTCGATCTGACTGGCACGCACCTCGAGATCCCGCCGCAAAGTGGCCACCGCGCTGGACCTCTCGGCCAGCCGGTTGCGGGCTGCCCGCTCTGCCATCGCCCGTTGCGTTTGCTCGTCAGCAGCAGCCTCCAGCCCCGGCAGCAGCGCCTCCAGTGCGGATGCGGTACCCAGGTCACGGGCATGGCGGGCGGCCAGCTCGCGTGCCTGGTTGGAAAGAGCCTCGGCCTCCGCGTCCGCTTCGTCCAGGTCGGAACGGGACCGCCTGAGCGCCTCCCCCGCGGCGCGCACGCTGGCCGCCCTCTCAGCGGCAGCCCTCTGGGCCTCAGAGAGGCTGGCGCGCACGGCTCCCAGGGCTTCCTTGGCCTCCCGTTCGGCCGCAGCGGCTTGTCCGGCGGCGCTAGTAGCCGCCCGGATCGACGCGATCGCCTCTTCCAGCGCCGCTCCGGTGGCACCCGTCCCGTGAGCTCCCGTCCGCCATATCCCGCCGGCACAGCGATCGCCCTGGCGACTGACCACCACGAGGTCGGGCCGTTCCAGGGCGAGGTCGACGGCCACCTCCCACCCCCCTTCAACCACGACTACACGGGCGAGCAGACGGTCAAGCAGCCCAACCACTTCGTTGAGCGCGGACCGAACGTGCTCCCGCAACCACATCGCACCCTCCGGCAGGGTTGCCGCAGCCTGGGGCGGGCCTGGAACCAAGGACATCGGCTGACCCAGACCGGAGGTGGCGAGCGCGATGACTGCGCCTGCCGCCCCTTGGCCCGCCAGGTGAGCAAGGGCTTGGCGTGCGGGCTGCTCACCCTGCATGAGGACGGCCGACAGAGCCTCGCCGGCAGCAGCCTCAAATGCGGCCTCGCACCCCTGGTCGACGTCGACGAGCTCGACGAGCGCGCCCAGAACCCCGTCCACCTCGGCCAGCCGACGGGCACCGGCGCGCGCTCGAGCTTCGTCCAAAGCCTGAGCAAGGGCTTCGGCCCTGGCCGACCAGCGGTGGCGATCGGCGTCTGCTGACCGTCGCGCCTCCTCCGCCCGGGCGAGCGCCTCCTCGGCGAGCGCCATTTGCCGAGCTTGCTCGTCGACTGTTGGAGCGACTGCCGGGAACTTCCCGGCCGCTTGGTGGGGCTCGTCCACGACGACCCCTGAAGCAGAAATCTCCTCCTCGAGCCGGGCCCTGCGGGCCGCAACCACCTCTGCCCGCGCTTCAACCCGGCGGAGCTCGGCCTCCGTTTGTCCGGCCCCTCTATGCAGGGCAGAGAGCTCGGCCCTCACCTCCGCGGCCCGCTCGACGGCGTCGCCGGAACCCATCCCGTCGACGCGGCCGGGGGCGTCGCCGGAACCCGGGGCGTGGGCGGCTTCGTCGGGCCCCTCAGTAGCCGCACTCCCCTGTCGACGGGTCGCGAACTTCGCTTCGAGTTCGGCCGCGTCGCGGCTGTGCGCTTGCTCAGCGGAGGCCAGTTCGGCCTCGAGGGGCAGGAGCTCAGTGGCGTCGACTTCTGTGCCGAGAAGCTGCTCTGTGAGTGACGCGGCCTCAGCCTCCAGCGCGGCAACCACGTCGGTGTCGACGGCCGCCGCCCGCTCGCGCTCGATCCCCCGCGACCGCTCCTCCAGGAGGGCAACCAAGCCTGAAGCACGTGCCCTCAAACCCTCGCCCATCGAAACCAGTTCAGGTAAGTCCGCTGCCTCGGCTTCGCGCCTGCCAGCGTCGAGCTCCGCCTCTGCAGTACTGATCGTGGAGTCCAGACGAGCCAGCTCCCCCAGCGCAGTCTCCTCGGCCAAAGCCAGCTCGGCTCTGGACCCTCTCGACACCTCGAGCCGCGAGCTGAGCAGACCGAGCTCCCGGCCGTAGAGGTAGCGGCGCAGCGCCACGAGCTCCCCCATCACCTCAGCGTGACGGCGGGCTGCCTCCGCTTGACGCTCGAGCGGACGGAGCTGGCGGCGTACCTCTTTCACAAGGTCCTGCGCCGCGCAGCAGGGCGCTTTCGGTGGCCTCTAGGCGCCGTTGGGCTCTTTCCTTTCTGCGGCGGTGCTTCGATATAGCGGCCGCCTCCTCGATCACGGCCCGCCTGTCCTCCGGGCGCGAAGACAAGATGGCGTCGAGCTGCCACTGGGACACGATCGTGTGCTGTTGGCGGCCCACACCAGTGTCGGAGAGCAGCTCTTGGATATCGAGAAGTCGACAAGGTGCGCCGTTGATCGAGTACTCGGACTCACCACTCCGCCACAGCGCCCTCGTGAGGCGGACCTCGGAAAAGTCGATCGGGAGCAGGCCCGCAGAGTTGTCGATGGTAAGAGAGACTTCGGCGCGTCCCAACCGGGCACGCTTGACGGTGCCAGCAAAAATTACGTCTTCCATTTTGGCGGAGCGCAACGTGCGAGGCCCTTGCGCGCCAAGGACCCACGCGACCGCGTCCACGATGTTCGATTTACCCGAGCCGTTCGGGCCAACGACAACGGTCACCCCCGGTTCGAACTCGAGGGTGGCACCGTCTGCAAAGGACTTGAAGCCCTTCAAGGTGAGCGACTTCAGGAACACGCTCCGCCAAACCTAGCGGGGCCGAAGCCTCGAGAGGGGGACCTCGGCGTGACCTCGGCAAACGCGGGACGATCGGGGGGAATGCGCGGGTTCCCGTCCGCGCGGGCAGTCCGAGGCTCGGGCGCCAGCCGCACGATTTTCGAGCTGGTACTTCGTAAATTCAGCCAGCTACGGCGCGCAGCCTGCGCAGTGGCGGTTGCGTCGTCGGGGGCTGACGGCGGGGCGGCAGGCCGGACAGCAGCTCGGCCGTCGCGTCTCGTACCTTCACGACGGCCAGCTCGAAGGCATCCTCAGTCTGGCCCGACGGAGATGTGATGCCGCTCACCTTGCGGACGTACTGACGAGCGGCTGCCTCGATCTCCGCTGGCGTCGCCTTCGGCTCGAGCCCCCGCAAAACCGTGATATTTCTGCACATGAGGCCACGCTATAGCCCTCTTGCGCCAGCTGGCCCCAATCGGCTGGCCCCGATCAGCTGGCCCAGTCGCTAGCGCTGGCAAGAACTACAGAAGTAGGCGCTTTTAGCCCCAAAACGCGCCCGTTGCACTTCCCGACCGCAACGCAGGCAGGGCTGGCCGAGCCGGCCGTAAACCTTATGCTCCAGCTGGAACCGGCCCAGCTCGCCGTTGAGATCTCGGTACTGCTCGTCTGCCAGCGACGAGCCTCGGCCCACGACGGCGGCCTGAAGGATGCTGTGGACCGACGCCGTCAGGCGCCTCAGTTCGACGCGCTTGAGAGACCCGCCCGGGCGGTCCGGCCTCAAGCGGGCATCGAAGCAGAATCTCGTCTGCGTAAATGTTGCCGATGCCGGCCATGGCCCTCTGGTCGACGAGCATCGATTTGAGCGGCGCCCGACGCCCGGAGAGGGCGCTTTGAAGGCTTCGTAGGTCGACATCGAGCGCGTCCGGGCCGAGATGGTCCAGCTCGGCTATGCGCCTGACTGTCGCGCCCACGCCGCCGTTGTTGGCGCCGAAGTGGCTATCCGAGCGTAAGCCCTCGTCCCCTCGTGGGCCCTCGTCAGCCCTGTCAGCCCCGTCGGTAGCGTTGAACCCGGCGAGGAACAGCTCACCAAAGGTCCTGGGGTCAACGAAGCGCAGAATCCTGTGGCCCACTGAACGACAACACCGCGTGAGTATGGGGCGCCACCGGGTCCCTTGGCCGCGCCGCGAGCAACTGCCCGCTCATGCGGAGATGGGCAACCAGGACCTCACCGTCGTCCCACTCGAAGAGGAGGTATTTGCCGTGGCGGCCGACGCCAGCCAGCTTGCTTCCCTCGAGCGCAGCTAGCAGCTCCGGGGGATGCCGGCGGACTGTGCGGGGGCCTGTGACAGTGATGCCCTTTAGCCTGTGGCCTAGAAACGTGCCTGCAATGTCTGTTCTTACAGTCTCGACTTCGGGCAGTTCGGGCATGGGCTGGGTCCCGCCACGCTAGCCTCCGTTGACAGCTCCGGGCGCGCCGGAAGCGGCAAGTGACCCGCCCGGGCCCTCTTGGCCATTTCCCGGCGTTTCCCTGTCCCCGGCGCTGGTCTCGAGGGAAAACCAGGCGTCTCGTGCTGCCATCTGCTCCGCCTGTTTTTTGGAGCGTCCCTCGCCGCGACCCCTGGACCTACCGCCGACCAGGACTTCGGCTGCAAAGACCTTGGCATGGTCCGGCCCGCTGTCGGTCACGCGGTATACGGGGAGCTCGTCGTAAGTCTGGGCGCACAGCTCCTGCAGACGTGTCTTGTAGTCCTCCTCGCCCGGTCCTTTGGCCGCCCCGCTCAGTCGCTCGCGGAGGAGCCGCAACACCATTTCTTCCGTCGCGACGTACCCTGCGTCGAGGTACACAGCCCCTATAACGGCTTCCATTGCGTCGGCGAGGATCGAAGGCTTCAGGCGTCCCCCCGAGGAGTCTTCCCCTTTGCCTAGAAGCAGGGCGTCCCCGACTCGCAACTCTCTGGCCGTGCTGGCGAGGGAGGCTGAATTGACGACGGCTGCACGCGCTTTGGCCAGTTCGCCCTCCGGAAGGTCCGGGTAGGAACGGTACAGGTAGTCGGTGACTATCAGTCCAAGGACAGCGTCACCCAGGAACTCCAGACGTTCGTTGGGCTCCCTTCCCGAGTGCTCTGCGCACCACGACCGGTGAGCCAGTGCTTGAGCGAACAGCCTTTGGTCGTGGACGTCCCAGCCGAGCCGCTCAGCCAGACCAGCACCCTGGGCGCCAGGCTGGTCGCCACCGACCTCGGGCGCAGTCAATACCATGGCCTCACCGCCCGTGACGGGCTACCCCTGCAGCGAAACGATCGCTGCCGGCGCCAGCAGTGCCCGCCGAATCACGCTCTGACCTGCACCTCCGTGACTCCCGCACCGACCGCAACCCCCTATCCATGGAGGTCGTCTTCCGGAAGTCGCTCAGGAGGCGCTCCCGAGCTTCGCGACGACATAGTCGACCGCATCGCGCACCGTCTTCAGATCTTCGAGATCCTCGTCGTCGATCCTGAACCCTGAAAACTGCCCCCCGAGCTCTTTCTCCAGTGCTTCGACAAGCTCGATCAGAGCGAGCGAGTCAGCACCCAGATCCCCGAAGGAGGCACCTTCGGGTATGCGCTCGGGGCTGATCTCCAGGATGTCCGCAAGGGAGCCTCGCACCAGCTCGAGCACCTGCTCGCGCCCGAACCCGTCCCGCTCCACGCTCGTACCCAAGGCCACGGACCTCGAGGTTAGCACTCGACCGCGGGTAGGTCGTCGGCAGGTAACCGGGAGGTGGTGATGGCGGTCCAGAGCCAGGGACACCGGGCAATAACACCCCTGTCGCTACCAGATCGCCCGCCGCCAGCTCGTTGCGCTCGGGCCGGAGCCGGTCCAGTTATTCGCTCGGCGCTATGCGGCCCGAAGCTATCACCGCTTCGATCCGGGCGACTAACTTGTCGGCCGCCGCGTGGTGAGCCACCTTCACAGCGTTCAGGATCGCCCTTCTCCCCGACGAACCGTGGCTGATCACGCAGACCCCATTGACCCCAAGAAGCACCGCCCCCCCGTACGTGTCAGGGTCGAGTTCGCTCGCTAGCGAGCCAAGTGCTGGCATCACAGCCCGGGCGGCCTCCTTGACCTCCTCCGTGCTGGTCAGGGCTCCTATCACCGCCTCGACCACCGTCTTCACCCCGCCCTCCAGGGTCTTCAGCACGACGTTGCCGGTGAAACCGTCTGTGACCACTACGTCCACACGGTCCGTCATCACGTCCCGGCCCTCGACGTTCCCAATGAACCGCACGTCTGGCCCTGCTGCGCCGGATTCGAGGAGGGCATGTGCTTCCTTCACCACGGCGCTGCCTTTGGTGGGCTCTTCGCCGATCGACAACAAGCCCACCCGTGGGTCGGCCATCCCGAACCGCTCGGTCGCCAGCGCCCAACCCATCTGCGCGAACTGCACGAACATCGGGGCTGTGCAATCGACATTCGCGCCAGAATCGATAAGCACGGTGGGAGAGGACCCCGGGACCGGGATCGTTGTGGCTATTGCTGGCCGCGAAACCCCATGCAATCGGCCCATACGCAACAATGCGCTGGCCATCGCGGCACCCGTGTTGCCGGCGCTCACCATTGCGCAGGCGCGGCCCTCCCGGACCGCCTCGGCGCAACGGACCAGTGACGAGTCCCGCTTGACTCGAACCGCCCGGCCCGGGTCTTCGTCCATATCTACGGCCTGACTGGCTGGCAGGACTGCGACCCCTGGTTCCTCCTCGAGGTCACCGAGGCTGGCCGGGTCGCCCACTAGCAGTACCGGGATGCCCAGCTCCTTCGCCGCCTGGCGTGCACCGGCGACGACCTCTGCCGGGGCCCGGTCGCCCCCCATGGCGTCGACCGCTACCGGCAGGCTGTCAAAAACAGGAGCCATCGAGGGCCATCAAGGCGCTTAGTTGACTAGTTACTGTACGTCGACAGCCTGGCGGCCCTTGTACCAGCCACAGTTCGAACAGACAGTGTGAGGGACCTTGGTCTGGCGGCACTGTGGGCAAATACTGCGCGCGGGCACAGTCAACTTCCAGGCGCTGGCTCGCCGGGTGCGGGACTTCGACTTGGAGGTTTTCTTCTTCGGAACGGCCACGAGGTCGCAATCCTACACGCTCCGCGCGACCGTGCCGGCATCGGACAGCGTTGCGGGGATCAAACGAGGCTCCGGGTATCAGACAGGCGGCACCCGCGGGCACTGGAGGTGCCAGGACTGGAGATGGCAGTGCAGGAGCCAGCAGTCACCCGAGACTGCCGGCCGAGCCCGCAGCAGTAACCCTCGGCTATCCAGAGCTAAGCGAGGGAGCCCGGCTCGGTCCCGGTCTCCTGGCCCAGCCGCAGCACATCGAGGCCCGCCCATCGACGGTCGATCTCGACTTCCTGACATGCGCAGGGTGCGGTATTTCGGTCCGCACCACACCGTGGGCATATGCCGAGGCAGTCGTCGCGGCACAGCGGCAGCAAGGGTAAGGATGCGAACAACGCGTCCAGGACCATGTCGCGCAGGTTTAGATGGTCGTCCCCCATCCCGTACGTGCCCTCTTCGTCGCCGCCGCGACGACGGAACAGTTCCCTCACGTCGGTAGCAAGCTCGCCATCAACGCTGGTCAGGCAGCGCCGGCACTCTCCTTCCCACCTGGAGGAAACCTTCCCCGCCACACTGACGCCTCCGTCGAACGCGTCCAGCGACACGTCCGCCACAACCTCTGCCCCCGCCGGGACCCGGCTGTCGACGTCAGCCACCAGCGCTTCGGTCAGGATGCCGCGCCGCAGCGACGTGGAGGGTACCACGCAGGTCTCGCAGCTGGCCCAAGGCCACATCGAAAGAGTCAACTGCCACATAGGCCATTGTGGCCTAGCCGCGTCCAAACTCACCTGCCTGTGGCTGAACAGTCGCCGATCAGGCCCCCGTCTGATCACCGGCGCCCAGAGGCTAATGACAGGCGCTCAGAGCGGTCGGTCCTGGTCGAAGATGTGTTCGTCGGTCCATTGGCTCCCGGTGCTGCCGCGGTCCCCGCCTCCAGCACCGGTGAAGCCGGCACCGCCGGTGATATCAACTGGCCCGGTCAAGCCGGACGATCGCGGATTGTCGCCAGGCCCCGACCTCGACCTCCTCCCGCCCGGGCCGCCTTCTGAGCCTCCAGTAAGGCCGTTCGCAGTCTCGTCGTCCTTATCCGGAAGCCCCGACAGCTTCTGGCGGCCCGAGGCGACCGTCTTCAGCGTTCGCTCCAGGACGATCTCGAACTGAGCCAGCCTTTGGTCCGCGTAATCCTCGGCTTCCAGGCGCAGGCGCCGGGCTTCATCCCGGGCGTCCTCGATGGTCCGGCGCGCCTGGGTCTGGGCCTCTTTCACGATCTCGTTCCGCTGCACCAGACGCTGCGCCTCCGAGCGGGCTGCTTCTACAAGTTCGTCCGCTTTGCGCTGCGTCGCAGCCAGGAACTCCTCGCGCTCTTTGAGCATCCATCGGGCCTGGCGGAGCTCTTCTGGGAGCCGCTCGCTTGCCTCTCTCAACAGCTCGAGGATCTCGTCCTTGTTGTCGAGCTTGACCGAAGACGAAAGAGGTAGTGCCCTGGCGCCGGCGATCATACTGATGACGCGCTGCAGGAGCGCCTCGGCCTCCGGTCCGCCGGGACCGGGACCAGCCGCACTGCTCATAGAGCGAACTTCTCCTTCATGACGGCAAGAACCGGTGCCGGGACCATGGCGCCTACCCGCTCCGCTCCTCCATAGCTCATGAAATCCCGCAGCCACTTGGACGCAATGAAGGAATAGGCCGAGGAACAGGGGACAAAGATCGTTTCGATACCCGACACCGCTTTGTTCATCTGCGCCTGCTGAAGCTCGGACTCGGCGTCAGAGGCCACCCGGAGGCCCTTCACGATTACGTCGGCCCCAACCTGTCGGGCGACATCGACCACGAGTACCGGGCTGTCGCTGTGGGTGACTTCCACATTGGCCAGGTGAGCAACCGAAGCAGCGATCATCGACCGGCGCTCGTCGATCGTGAAGAAAGGGCGCGCCTTCTGGCGGTTCGGCCCTGGCGCGATAACGATCCGTTCGAGCAACCGACTGGCGGTCTCGACGATCTCGAGGTGCCCGTTATGGAACGGGTCGAAGCTCCCTGGGAACAGGGCTGTCCTCATCTGCCTAGTCCGTCCGTCATGTGACAGTCTCGCGCGAGCGTGCCAAGGTAATAACGCTACCGCCGTAATGCTTCGATCGCAGGACCAGCCACCCGGGAGGCAGGACAAGGTCCTCTCCCGTCTCAGCCAGGACGAGCGGCTTCAGCGGGGCGAGGACCGCCAGCAATGCCCCCCAGCCCCGCCAGGCGTAAGGAGGGTCGGCCGTCACGAGATCCACCGGGCCGTCTGACATCGCATCCGCGTCCTCGCTGGATGGACCGCAGGCCCGCCCCCCTGCACGGGAGGTGACCCAGTTGAGCACTTCATCGTGGAACACGGTGGCACGTGGCGGGCCGTAACCGAGACGAGCCAGGTTGGCGCGGGTCGCAGCGACTGGCCCGGGCGCCCGGTCGACGAACGTGACCTGGACCGCTCCCCGAGAGAGCGCCTCGATGCCCATAGCGCCGCTCCCAGAGAAGAGGTCCCAAACCCGGGCGCCATCTAGCGCCCCCAGGCTCTCCAGCATTGAGAAGGCCGCCTCGCGTACCCGGTCGCTCGTGGGCCGGGTCCCCCGTCCTGGCGGCGCCAGCAAGCGACGTCCTCCCATTTCACCGGCGATGACACGCACGATGCCCCTTCAGCTCCCGGCTCCTGTTCTAGCTCTTGAACAGGTACTCACGGTCCTCGTCGTCCACAAGAGCTCGCAGTTCTGTGGCGAGCCCAGGGTTGTCGGCCAAGACGGGGTCGGTGTCGACGATCGCAAAGGCCACTTCTCTCGCCAGGGCGACGTACTTCCGGTGCCGTCGCAACGAAGCCAGTTTCAAGTCGTTGACGCCTTTTTGGCGGGTCCCGAGTATCGTCCCCTCGCCGCGCAGGTCGAGGTCCACCTCAGCCAGCTCGAAGCCGTCGTTGGTACGCTCCAGTGCGGCGAGGCGCTCGGCCCCTTCTGGGGTCGTGTCCTCCCCGAGCAGGTAACACCACGAGCGGGCCGCCCCTCGTCCAACCCGTCCCCGCAGCTGGTGGAGCTGCGCGATGCCGAACCGGTCGGCGTCCTCGACCACCATGACGGTCGCGTTGGGGACGTCTACGCCGACTTCGATAACGGTCGTGGCGACGAGCACCTGCAACTCCCCCGAGCGGAACTCGCGACATGACGGCTTCCTTTTCCCTCGAAGGCAGTTGGCCGTGGAGCAGGCCGAGCCGCAGCCCGGAGAGAGGACCACTGGCCAGGCGGGCCCAGCTCGTCGCTGGCCGAGGCGGCCTGGACGCGCTCGGACTCCTCGACGAGCGGGCATACGACATAAGCCTGATGGCCCTGCCCAATCTCCTCCAGCACCGTTTGCCAGGCCGCCTCTACATCGAGCGGCCCACGAGCCCACACCGTGCCGACCGGCATACGTCCCGGAGGCAACTCGTCGAGGACCGTTGTGTCGAGATCCCCATAGACCGTCATCGCGGCCGTACGGGGAATTGGAGTTGCGGTCATCACCAGCACATCAGGCAGGGGGCCGTCGGCTTTTTCGCGTAATGCAGACCGCTGCTCGACCCCGAACCGGTGCTGTTCATCGATCACGACCATCCCGAGCCGCTCGAAACGGACCGATTCGGTCAACAGCGCATGGGTGCCAACGACGAGGTCGACTTCGCCCTTGGCCAGCGCAGAGAGCAGAGTGGCCCGCTCGCTGGCCGTCGTCCGGTTGGTGAGCAACTCGACGCTGCACCCCTCGCTCACCCCACAATGAGCCGCTGTCGGGAACAACCAACCCGGACAGCAGGGCATTGACGGACATGTGGTGCTGCTCGGCCAGGACCTCGGTGGGCGCCATGAGCGCTCCCTGGTACCCGCCCGCCACCGCCGTCAAAAGGCACCACAACGCGACGAGGGTTTTGCCCGCCCCCACGTCTCCCTGGAGCAGCCGGTGCATCGGGACCGGCTTGCCCAGATCCGCCTCGATCTCGCGGACGGCCCGTTGCTGGGCTCCCGTCAGAGGAAACGGCAACCCCTCCCGGAACCGCGTGACCAGGTCCGAGCCGACCTCGTGCGCGATTCCCTTGCACTCGCGCTCCACGGCACGCTTGCGCATCACAAGCACCAGCTGCAGCCGGAGCAGCTCGTCGAAACCCAGGCGCCGCCGGGCCGCGTTCTTGGCCGAAACGGACCCGGGCTGGTGGACCTTCCACATGGACCAGTCCCTGCCGGCGAAATCATGCTCCTTCAAGGCGGCGGCGGGGACCGGGTCCTCGACTTCGCCGACCCACTCCAGTGCCTCCGCGATACACGCCTGCGATCTCCATGGAAGTGATCCCGGCTTTTTCTGACTGCGGGTAGATCGGGACGACCCTTCCTGTCCATTCTCCTTCGACAATCTCCACCGACGGGTTCGACATCTGGCGCCTGGCCCCGGAAGGTCGTTACCTTGCCGGAGACTGCCACCTCCATTCCTTCCCGCAAGTATTGAGCTCGCCAGGGCTGGTTGAAAAACGACAGCGCAAGGTAACTGCGCTCGTCCCAGACGTCCACGGTCACGACTGGCTTGGCCCCCCGGCGCGCCGGGATCCTGTGGACCCGTCGCATGACTGCAAGGACAGTCGCGTCGTCACCCTCCTTCAGTTCGGAAATTGGCACCTGCGTAGTGCGGTCCAGGTAACGGCGGGGGTAATGGGTAAGGAGGTCGAGGACAGAACAAATCCCCATTTGCTCGAGCGCATCTGCCCGAGTCCGGCCCTGCTTCCCGTTGCCTCCGGCAGCCCGAGGGGCGTTTGGCCGAACGCAAGACGCTCATCGGCGCGCGGAGAGGTCAGCGAGGGTCTTCAAGAACTGAACTCACTCAATGCGAACACTCACTCGATGCTGAAAACGTAGGGGTAGATCGGCTGGCCCCCATGGTGCACCTCGGAAGCGCACCCCGGGTCGTCTTCCGACAACCACTCGACGATGCGGCGGGTGTCGGCGAGGGCGGGCCTCCTTCACCTTCGATGATCGTCACTATCTCGTGGTCAGCGTCGCCGATACGAGGATGTCCGAGCAACGCTATGGCGGCATCTGCGGCCGTCGCCGGCCCGGGGCGACTACTTCTATGCCCGTCGCGGGAAACGCCCAACCAGTCGCCTTCTTTTACGGGGCCAGCGTCGCTCATAGCGTCACGCGACGCCTGCACCACCTCTCCCGCCACCACCGTGAGCGGCGGCTGCCGCCATGTTGTCCGCATTGGTGCCCACATCCGCTTCGGGGTCGTACGCCAACAATGCGGCGAAGCCCTCCTGGGAATGCCCGCGGTGGGCACCACGCGCACTTTTTTGGCCGAGTGGGCCGCGGCTTGCTCCGCCACAGCCACGACATTGGGGTTGTTGGGGAGCACGAGCACCTGCTCGGCGGGCGCAGCGCGATCGCAGCCATGATCTCTTCGGTCGACGGGTTGGCCGACTGGCCTCCTGAACTATTTGCCGAGCACCGAGGGACCGGAATATCCGCTTTACGCCCTCGCCGGCAGCAACCGCGACGACTGCGCAGGTGACAGGCTCGGCCGGCGCCTCGTGCTGGGTCACCGGAAGCCGCTGCATCGCGCACCCAGCGCTCCTCCTCTACCTGCTCGTCAAGTCCGTCACCCGGATCTGGCGGGGCCGCCCGATCTCGATAGCGGCCTCGATCGCCGCGCCGATGTCGTCGGTGTGGATGTGGCACTTGTAAATGCCGTCCCCTCCGACGATCACTATCGAGCCGCCGTAGCCTCCCCACACCGAGCGGAAACCGGTACCGCCTCGTCCGGCGCTTCGAGGAAGAACATGACCTCGTAACGGAAGTCCCCCACATCCTTGGCACTGGGGCTGCGGTACTGGGCCCTCGGTCTCGGGCCCTTGGCACTGAGGCCCTCGGCACTGGGGCCGTCGGCAGGTAAGAGCTGACCAGCGCCGTCAGTCCCGCCGTCCGAAATACCCGGGCCTGCCGTCCCTGTGAGCCCTGTCAGCCTGTCCCGGGATGCCGGCTCTATCCCCGACGGCGCCGGGGGTGGCTCCACGGGCCGGCCGTCGACGACCTGGAGAAAACTGTCGAGCAGCAACAACAACCCGGCCCCACCGGCGTCCACCACTCCAGCCGCCCTCAAGGCTGGTAGCTGCTTAGTCGTGCCGGCGAGGGCTGCAGCCGCCGCGTCCCGGGCCGCCTCGAGAACGTGTGGCAGGCTCGCGCCTCGTCGTCGCTCCGCCCGAAGCGCTCCTTCGGCACCTCGGGCCGCCGCCCTGGCCACGGTCAGTATCGTGCCTTCGACCGGGTTGCTGACGGCAGCGTAGGCGCTGTCGCTCGCCCGGGTAAGGGCGTCGACAAGGTCGGCAGCAGCGAGATCGGCACTCCCGGGAGAGGCGGCTGCAGCCTCATTGATCGCGCCCGCCACCCCTCGGAGCACCTGCGAAAGGATCACCCCCGAATTCCCGCGGGCGCCCATGAGCGAGCCGTGGCTCAGGCATTGCGCCAGCCCTTTCAAGTCGAGACCGGGCCCTTCGGCTACCGCCTCGTCCATCTCGCGCTCGACCGCCTCGATAGTCAGGGCCATATTGGTCCCGGTGTCGCCGTCGGGCACCGGGTACACGTTGAGGCGGTTCAAAGCCGGCCGGTAAGCCGCCAGAGCGCCACGGTAGACGCGCACAACACGACCGAGATCATCTGCCGAGAGGCTGTCTCCCATTCGTTGCGTTACTCCGTGAGCTCGTCGAGAAGGACCGTCCCAGGCTGGGCCCGTCCGGGGCCAGTTGTCGGCCTGCCCTGGCCCAACCCCGGGCGAGTCGTGGCCTGTCCTGGTCAGGGTACTGGCTGGGGCTGACGGAAACACGGCTTGCACTGTCGCCACGGACCGAGCTCGGATCCCGGTACCGGGTTGCCGGTACCGCGCCTTACCTATCGGCTGGTATTCTTTCCACCTCTATGGCAGCCGTTTGCGAAGTCTGTGGTAAGCGCCCGTCTGTGGGCATGAGCATCAGCCACTCGCACAGGCGGACCAAGAGGCGCTGGTACCCCAACGTGCAGAGGGTGCGTGCCATCGTCGATGGCAGTCCGCGCCGACTGTCGGTCTGCACGTCGTGCATCCGGGCCGGCAAGGTCACCAAGGCCAGTTAGTAGGGTCCTGGCCTGACCGCCTGCCCTTCCTGACCGCCTGCCCTGCCTGGTCGCCTGGGCCTGCCTCATCGCCCGGGCGTGCGCCGTTGGCTGACGTTCTTTGGCCGGCCCACCGGTACCCGGACGAGGATGCCCTACAGGAGCCAGCTGAGACGCCGGGACCATCCAGCTTCGTGGGCCCGCCAGTAGGCGCCCACTAGATAGCCCACCAGGCTCCCTCTTGCCTCATTGCCCGCCGAACACCCCCAACGCTGGCAACGGCGGTCCCGCCGACCGAGAAGCTGGCTATTCGCAGGCACCGCCGCGAGCTGACCGTGTTGCAACCGTGCTCGCTCCAGGGCTGCAGCGCCCAGGTCAGACGGCCTGGTCAGACGGCCTGGTCAGACAGCCAGGTCAGACAGCCGGTGGACGCCTGAGCGAGTTTGCCTCGAGCAACGCCATCACGTCCTCGCTGCGGAAGCGCAGGTGCCCCCCCACTGTGCGCAGGCACGCAAGCTTGCCCGACGCCGCCCAGTTGATGACGGTGCGCTCAGTCACATCGAATAGCGCGGCTACCTCGTGGCTACGGAGGAGCGAGTGCCCGTCGGGGGCTTGTTTGGTGCCGTTGGTGTGCTCAGGGACCGCGGCCGGCCCGGACATGTGGTCCGTCGCTCTGTGCGAAGACAGCGCCCCGTTGACAAGGCGGCCGATCGCCACCATAGCCTGGCGTTCCCGCCGGGTCAGCTCTCTGGGCTCGGTGTCGAGGACCGCAAAGATCGCGTTGACCTCGCCATTGGGCCCGAGCAGCGGCACGGCAAGCAGCCAGCGGATCCCGAGGCTCGAGCGAGCCAGACGGCTGTTGGATAGCGCGGGGTTACTCGCAGGGTCCGTAACCTCCACGGGCTCTCTCCGGCCAGCGATAATGCTGAACAGCTCCGGGTCCTCCAGCGCCTCGCGCTCCGCTCCGATGGCGAGCGTGCTCCAACCACCGCCTTTCGCCACCGTGAGCAGCGCCAAGGGGCAGCGAGATGCCGTTGAGCCGACCAGCAGCAGGTCGAGAAAGGCCTGGCCTGCTTGGCTCACATTTTGGTTGCCCTCGTCCTGGTGGGCATGACTGAACGCCGTTAGGGGCTCCTGGCGGGCCAGGTTGACCACTGACTGGAACGACTGGCGCGGCAACAAGTGCGCTGCCGGTCTTGTGTAGATCCTCTCTACCCCGCGCTCTATCGGCGTGGGGCTGGACTGCAGCGCAGTCGATGTTGCGTCGCGCACCTTGCCGCTCTCCTCCTTGCTCCCTGTCCGGGCCAAATCCTCAAATAAATCGTCGGTCGATCATCTATGCCTCTTGAGAGTCGGGACGGAGAAATCGCGAGAACGTTACTCGGTCCTTGACCGCAGGGGGCGTCACTACCGGCCGGCTCTGTGGCCAAGACAGCTGAAGTTAGCCTTGCAGGCACGACGGGCCCGGCACTATAGGGAAAACCGCCCATTTTTGGTGTTACGGCCGTCACAATGCGGCATCAGAGCACGTGCTCCCAACCGCTCTCCGACAGCGTTCTCCCAGCTAGGAGCCGTTGGGCAGGGTTGGGAAGGCACTTGCCGACCAGATGCGGCTCTGGAAGCCCAGCTGAGGCGAAGGACCGGGCCAAAGACGAACCCTCGGGCCCAATGGCCGGGGGCATTGTGAATGCGAGCACGTAGTCGTCGCCGCCGCCAAGGGCCTCGTCGAGAGTCGCGCCCGGTGCAACCGGGACATCCATCAGCTCGAACCCCACACCCGAGACCTCGGCCATCTGTGAGAGGTCAGCGACCAGCCCATCAGATACGTCGATCATCGCTGTGGCACCAGCCAGCCGAACCAATGCGCCCTCGGCCAAGGCTGGGCGCGGTCGGGCGTGGGCGGCGGACGAATCCCTTTCCGCTGTCCCCCATCCACTTCCACCGGCTCGCCCCGGTCCGTCGGACTGGCGGAGCAGTCGGAGGCCCGCCGCTGCGGCCCCCAACGGCCCGGAGACCCAGATCGTGTCCCCTGGGCGGGCACCGGTCCGCAAGACAGGGAGACCGTCGACCCAACCCGTCAAGGCGACGGTGACCACGGGCTCTGCGCCCGCGCTCAGATCCCCTCCCACCACCGGGCACCGGTAGGTGGTGGCGGCCTCGAGGACACCCTCGTAGAGGACGCCAAGCTCGTCGGGCCCAAGCCCACGACGCTCACCAGGGCGTGGCCCGGGACACCGCCCATGGCGGCGATGTCGCTCAGGTTAACTGCCATCGCTTTCCACCCGAGGTCGGCCAGCGTGGTGAGCGAAAGGTCCGCGTCGATGCCCGCAACCACGGTATCGGTGGCCAAAAGAAGGAACGGACCTGTCGTGAAGGCCCGGGTGGCGTCACCAGCCCGGCCCGCTCCCCCCGGCGCAGGCGTCGAGGGCAGCGCGACAACAGCAGCGTCGTCGCCGAACCAGACTTCGCCGGGCGGAGGAGAGGGGATGAGGGCACGGAGACGAGCGAGGGCTGCATGCTCACTGCGGGCGGCCGGCTCGGGGTCAGGTCGGCCGACAGCCCCGCTCACATGCGCGCCAGCAGCTCAGCCTTTTTGGCTGCGTACTCTCGCCGGCTGATGACCCCCCGTCGCCGCAGGTCATTGAGCTGGCTCAACTGCTCAGCGAGTGTCGCCTCAACCACCGTCCTGGTCGCCGAGTCCGCCGCGGAAGAAGCGGCAGTGGCCGCAAAGGCCGTTGGCGGAGGGGCACCGACGGCACCAGCTCCCCGCGCGGCACGACCCACATTGGCGGCACCAGCTTTGCTGGGGGTACCGGCGTTACTGGCGGCACCGGCACGAGCGGCATTGGCGCTCAGCCCACCACCCACTGTCGGGACGGCTAGACGGCGTTCGTTGATCAGCCGGTATATCTCTTTCTGGATCCTGAGGGGGTGCGGCAAGCCCGGGAAAACCTGTTGGCCATCACGACCTGGTGACTCGAGCAATATGTCGCCGCACCCGAGCAAACGGTCCCCTAATGTCTGGCGGCAAGAGATATCTGTCAAACGGTCGAGGAGGATCTCGCGCCACGACCGCCTCAGAATGCCCCTGCGGAGGATCAATCTTTGGTTGGTCACCGTGAAAGAGGTGGTGGCCCAGCGGACGTAGCGGGTACCCAACCACAGCAAGCACAGTACGAGGACTGCTGCCAGAGCCAGCTCCTCCCAACGGTCGGTCTCCGCTCCGAGCGCTTCCACAGACAACGCGAGCGCCAGTACGACAACCACCGCAGGGCGCACCATGTACTTCCAGTGCGGGCCGACATCTACTGCCACCCGCTCGCCCGGGTTGAGAAGTTTTCTCGGGTACGCCACTACCGTCCCTGATGTCCCTCGTCCTAGCCGAGCTTGTTGGCGATCGAAGCGGCAGATCGCAGGGCGGACCCGTCGGCACCCATCGAGCTCCACTGGACGCTTGGCCGGTCCCGGGCTTCTGCGACCATGTCAGCCAGGAGAGCCGGGAACTCAACAGCGGCCGCGCCGACCCAAAGGTACTTTGCGAACGAGCCTGGCACGGTGTTCACTTCATTTACCCACCAGGTCGCCGGCCCTTCCACCAGGAAGTCGATGCGCCATATGCCACGCGCCCCAGCCACCGAAGCGATACGCCAGGCGGCATCCTGCAGCTCCTTTTCGAGACCCGCGTCAAGCTGCGCCGGCAGCTCCCGGGGGGCGCTCACCATTCCCTCCCCTCCGAGGTACTTGTCGGAGTACGAAAGGATCGGGCTCGATCCGACTGCCCGTAGTGGACGCTCGAAGAGCGAAAAGGTGAGCGCCGGGTAGGCGCGGACAGCCAGGTTCACGTCGAATGCCTCGGAGTGGTACGGCTCGGCAATGACGCCCCGCTGGGTATGTGGGCCGCCCAGCTCCACGTAACGCAGGACATCGGCCCACTCGTCGATCACCTCGATGCCGATGGAAGAGCCACCAAAGCGCGGCTTGATGATGTAGGGGCCCTCAGCGCCGTCCCACGCAGGAGCCTCGAGACCGGCGACGACCAGCTGGCGCGGAAGCGACGGCAGGCCAGCGGCGGCTGCGACCGACCCGAACGCCAGTTTGTCCATGCACAACGCAGCTCCGGCCGCAGATGGGCCCGTATAGGGGATCCCGGCCAGGTCGAGCGCCGACTGCAGTGTGCCGTCCTCCCCCGGGCCCCCGTGGCAGCAGTTGATCAGAGCGTTGAGCTCGAGGCGGCGCTCCTTGCCGCCGCCCAGCACTCCTGGTTTGACCGCAAAGAAGCCTCCACCAGGCTGGGCTAAGAAGCGCAGCTCACGAGCACCCTTGGGGGCGCCGTCGACGAAGGCCTCAGCCTCCAGCGCGGGCTCAACGGCGACGAAGCGCTCGCCCTTTGTCCAGTAGATAGCCTCCACGCTGCCGACTTGATGCCCCGCAAGTAGGAGCACCCGAGCCGCTTGCAGACCCGTCAGAATGCTCACGTCGTGCTCAGGCGAAGGGCCGCCAAAGATGACCCCGACCGTGCCTCCGACGGGGCCTGCTCCGAACACGCCCGCTCCCTCTGGGCTGGCTCCAATTGGGCTCACCGCCACAAGGGTAGTGGCTCAAGGGTGCGTGTCAGGGGTAGTGGTCCGGCAGGTCGTTCTCGTAGAGGACTGCGTCGCCGGGGCTCAGGTTCTCCGACGTCCACGCTACGGCCTCGGCCCGATTGCGGACTTGCACCACAGGGAGGCCCGCTGCTCGAGCGCCCGCGAGCAACGACCGGGCGTTTGTGTGGCCCACCACTAGCAGCTCAGTGGCAAATTCGCCAGCACTGGCGGCGAAATTCAGCGTTCTCCCGCGCTTGTACGCGCCGAGCTCCACCATTCCCGGGGTGACGACCACCCTTTTCCTGCCATTCGCGGCGGCCGATGCCAGCAGTTCCAGGGCCGCTTTCGCACCCGCGGGATTGGCGTTGTAAGTATCGTCGATAATGTTCACGCCACTTGTCCCGCGCCGAACACTTCGGCGGTGAGGAGCGCCCGGGAGGTCATTCAGCCGTGATGCCACTATTTGGGCCGGAACTCCGAGAGAAAGCGCAGCCGCGATGGCGCATGCCACATTGCCCGGCTCGACTTCAGCTGGCGCGGCGACAAGAAGGTCCATTTCAGAACCGATATGAGCGGCTCGGACGCGCAACTTCGGCACCTCCCGGGAGACGGTCACGTCGGCCGGCTGGTCTTTCGCAGAGCAGCACCAAACGGTTTTCCCGTCTTCTTCTGCTTTTTCCGCGAGGTCGGCGAGGAGCGGGTAGTCGACGTTGAGTATGGCGACCTCCGCTTTTTGTAGAATTTCTGCTTTGGCTTCCACGATTCGCTCGAGGGTACCCATCCGTTCTAGGTGCACTGGGCCAATTGCGGTTATGATCGCGATCTCCGGTGCGAGCCAGGCGCACATGCTCGCTATTTCTCCTGGGCCGTACGTTCCCATTTCGGCTACAAATACTTGGGTCCCGGTGGCCAAGTGCTCGTTTATGGCCCGGGCCAGTCCTACCGTATTGTTGAAGCTGGCAGGGCTCGCAACGACAGACAGGCTCCCGCCCACCAAGTGGGCAACGTAACCCTTCGTAGTCGTTTTGCCGTACGAACCCGTAATGGCGACGACGCGTGGAGCGACCGCCCGCAGACGCTCGGTCGCTCGGTCGACGTAAGGCCGCAACAACCTGGACTCGGGCCTCCTCATGAGCCAAAGCGCCAGGTCGACGACCGGCGCGGCTCCCATGGCACAGATGGCAGCCGCAGTGAGCGCCGGGTGGAGCCCGGCGACGCTGGTCCCCGCTATCGGCAACGCCACCAGGACGAAAGTCGCGGCGGAGAGGCGGCGCAACCGGCTCGTCCATGCCAGCGTCGAGGTCCGTCCCCGCACGGACAGGCCCAATGGGCCAGCCGCTGCTGCCGCGGCCGACGCAAATGCGGCCGGGGCGTACCATATCGACGCCACCGCGCCGGACAGGCCGACGGCCACCAGCAACCTGTTGACATTCCCTGCCCCCCACCACCGGAGAGCAAAACGGGACGCAGAGCCGGGAAGGTAGTGCTCCCGCTGCCCGACCCTCAGCCAGCGCAGATAGGCCGGGACCAGGGCGCTAGCTCCCACCGCCAGGGCGGTCGCCTCGAGGATCCGGGAGTTCATCGCTGCGGTTGGTGACGCAAGAGCGCGGCCCGGACCGCAGTGGCCAGGTCGCCCCTCATGAGATGCCCTGCTCCGGGCACGACGGTGGGGGTGGCGGACTCGATACCGTCGAGGCGCGACATAACGCCGGCAAACGAAGCCTGTTCGTCGCGTTCTCCCCACACGAGCTCCACGGGCCCGCCAACAGAAGCCCAGGCGCGCAGGGACGGCACGTAAGCAGCGCTAGCCGTCTCTCTCGCGGCCTTTACCAGGACCCCTCGCATTACTGGGCTGGCTTGACGGTAATCGTCCGAACCGTGCTTTTGGCGCAGTTGCTCCATCCGCTTCTCAGGCACGAACCCGACGCGGTTGAGCGCCCGCCCTGCTCTGTAAACAAACGAGGGCCGCACCGACCCTCCTCCCGGAATTGGAGCGAGCGGTGCAGCCACCAGCACGAGGGCTCCGATGCTCTCGCCTCCGTCGGCCCCTTCCTGGCCGTCCTCCCCTAAAGCGGCGGCAAGCTGGACAGCTACCCTCGCGCCGAAGCTGTGCCCGGCGATGACCACGGGACCGCCAGCAAGATCGCGCAGCGCGGGTGCCACCCACTCCGCGTATTGCCTGGTGGACCACGGCTCAGGCGGTTCGGGCGCGACGCCATGGCCGGGCAGGTCCAGAGCGACGGCGTCAAGGCCATCGAGCACTTCATCCCAGTCGTGATGGTCCCGGCGCCAGCCGTGCAGGGCCAGCACCCAGGGCGCGGCCGTCCCGTAACGTGCGCCCCAGAGGCGCCCACCGGCGAAAGTGCTGAGCGCCATCGTTCCCGGCCGAAAGACTACTCGCCCGTCCGGTGTGCCGTCCGGGATGCCCTCCGCGATGGTCGTGATGCAAGTCGCCGCATCGTCTGCGCCCGCAGGTAGGCCGACGCTATCCTGCCCCTCCCAGCCTGGCCGTCACGCCCGACCAGCTATGGCCGAACACGCCGTGCCAGGACGCATGCCAGAAGCCGCTACGGCGTTGGCCCGGAACCCGGTGGCCCGGAACCCGGTGGCCCGGAACCCGCTGGCCCGGAACCGGTGGCGCGACCCCCTGGCCCGGAACCGGTGGCCCGAACCCCCTGGCGCGAACCAGCTATGACGAGCCCGCTATGCCGGTTCCGCTATGCCGGTTCCGCTATGCCGGTTCCGCTATGCCGGTTCCGCTATGCCGGTTCCGCTATGCCGGTTCCGCTATGCCGGTTCCGCTATGCCGGTCACACCCCGCTAGTAGGGTGAATTACATGCTTGTGAGCATCGACTCGCCGACCGGGTTGCTAACGGATCTCACCCCGTCGCAGCAGCTGGCGGTGACAACTCCTTCGGCAACGGTCTGCGTGCTCGCATCGGCAGGCGCCGGCAAGACCCGCGTACTTGCTCGCCGCGTTGGCTACCGCGTTGTCACCGACGCCGCCAAGCCCGAGCACGTCCTAGCAATTACTTTCACCCGCAAGGCGGCTGACGAGCTCCGTCAGCGCCTCAGCGACCTCGGCCTCGCGACCCCAGTAACCGCGGGTACGTTCCATTCTCTGGCCGCCCGCCAGCTCAGACGATGGTGGGCAGACCGCCATACGCCTGAACCGGCCTTGCTGCGACGCAAAGGAAGACTTCTTGCGGAGCTCGCGGTAGGGCGGCCCGGCCTTCAGGGAGTTGATGTCGGCGAGCTGGCCAGCGTGGTCGAGTGGGCCAAGGCCCGCCAAGTCGCGCCGGACGGCTTCGTCGCCGCGGTCGCAACGGCGCGCCGGGAGCTGCCGGCAGATGTCGACGCGGTCGCCGGCCTCTACCGGCGCTACGAGGACGAGAAGCGCCGCCGCAGGCTGGTCGACTTCGACGACCTGCTGGGGCGGTACGCGGACGCCCTAGAGACGGACAGCCGGTTCGCAGCCGCACAGCGCTGGCGATGGCGTCACGTTTTCGTAGATGAGCTCCAGGACGTCAACCGTCTGCAATGCCGCCTACTCCTCGCCTTGCTCGGCCAAAACGACGACCTGTTTGTCGTGGGCGACCCCAACCAGGCGATTTACGGCTGGAACGGGGCGGATCCTGCCTTCCTCGCCGGCGTCCCGGAGCGGTGGCCGGACGCGGAGGTCCTCCGCCTCGACGAGAACCACCGCTCAAGCCCCCAGATCGTGGCTGCCGCCGGTTCGGCTCTGGGTCGTCACGCTGTGACGGTGCGCTCCAGCCAGCCAGACGGACCAGCTCCGCGCTTGCGTTCCTACCCTTCTGACGTCGCCGAGGCGAGGAGCGTAGCGTCCCAGTTATTAGAGGCGCGTTCCACAGGTCTGCACTGGGTCGATATGGCCGTGCTCACGAGGACCAATTCTCAAGCTGGGGTGATCAGCCAGGCCTTGAGCAGTGCGAACATCCCCTTCCACGCCGTGGCGACGACGGAGGGCCCGGCCCTGGAAGAGGAGGCGGAGCCAGCGCATCCCCTCAGCGACGGGTCTGGCGACGTTGTCACCGTTTGCAGCTTTCATCGCGCCAAGGGGCTTCAATGGGCCGCCGTGTGGATCTGCGGGTTGGAAGCCGGCTTCGTGCCTATTGCCTACGCATCTAGCACTGAGGCCGTCGCCGAGGAACGACGGCTTCTTTACGTGGCGTTGACCCGGGCGGAGCGACAGCTTCATTGCTCCTGGGCGAGAGAGAGGCGAGCGAACAACGGGCGATCGCTTCGACGCGAGCCGAGCCCCTGGCTCGCCGGACTCGCGTCCCACTGCGACGTGACCAGCGGACCTGGAACAGATTGGCCCGGCCCCATCCCCGGTGAAGAGGGCTCAGGCTCGCTCACCACCGCCGAGCCCGGGCACCCGATGCTGGCTTCCCTGGCCTCAGCTCGCCGGCGCCTCGCGCTGTCTCGCACCAGAGGGGCCCTAAGTGCCGCCGTTGAAGCCGACCCCAGCACGACAGCGCTCGTCGAGCGGCTCCACGAGTGGCGGCGCCGACTGGCACGCGCCTCGGGTGTGCCTCCACACGTGCTGTTGCACGACTCGACGGTCAGGGCCATCGCAGTGCGCCGACCAACTGATACTGACGAGCTCCTAGGTGTGCCGGGGATTGGCCCCGTGAAGGTGGCGAGGTTCGGCCCGGCGATCCTGGAAGTCATCCAGAGCACACCTGCGACTGTCCCCGCCCCTGCACTCGGAGCTTAGACACCCGCCAACACGTCAGCAGGGCGCTACTCGGAAGCCGAGGCGTGGCGGCCGGGCCTGCTCTGCGCCCTTCAATTCTGCCTGGCTGGGGATTCTGGCCTTACCTTGATCTGGCCTTACCTTGATCTGGCCAACTTGGATCTTGACGGTCGCCGCCGACCGCCCGAGCCCGTTTCGCAGCGTGTAAGTGAAGCTGTCTTCGCCTTCGAACGCCTGGCGGGGGACATAGGTGAACGAGCCGTTAGCGAGCAAAGTCAGGGTCCCGTGGCCAGGGCTGGTATGAGAAGAGAGGGCAGCCCCGTTGAGGGTGTCTTTCGAAAGGACGCCCTTTTTGGCTGCAACCCTAAGGGGTTTCCCGGACGGCGTCGTATAACTCGAACCCAGGGCTATGGGCTTGCCCCCAAGGACTTCGATGGTGTGTTTGGCGAGGGCGGCAGCCCAATGAGAATTGCCGGCCTGGTTTGCGTCGAGCACGCAAGTCCCGGCACCGGTGAACTTGAGCATTCCTTGCGCAGAAAGTGAGCAAGCGCCCCTAGTAGATGACGGGTCCACCCCAAAGGCGACAGCCAGTTTCGAACTGGCAGCAGCCGCCGGTTTGTAGCTTGCCCCGACAACCTCAGTGTTGGGCCCAGCGGACGCGAAACTAACTCGTTGAGGTGCAAGCTTGAGGGCAACCCCGAAGACGGTGCCCGTCAGGTCATCGATGTTGGGGCTGGTCAGATTGGTGAGGGTCGCCGTCAGGCATCCTGGCCTGAGCGAACGCACCGTTGTCGCCGGGCCCACGGGTTGCCAGTCGCCAATCTGGGCCTGGCTGGTCCCCGTGTCCCCGGTGGTACCCGTGCTCCCGATGGTCCCCGTGTTCCCGAGGATCCCAGTCGTCCCAGTGGTGCTCGTGCCTTCGCTACCTATGACCCCGGTGTACCCAGTCCCGTTCCCGCCAGTACCGGTCGTGCTGGTACTGCCCGTGCTGGTACTGGTCGTGCTCGTAGTGGTCCCAATGGTGCCCGTTGGTCCCGTAGCGGTCCCGGTCTCGCCGCCAGTAAGCGGGCTCTCGGTACCTGCACCCGGTTGCCACCACGACATCGCGTCCGGGTTATTGACGAGCCCGCACGCGGTAATCACCAAGGAGCTGAACGTGCTGTCCGACGAAACGGAGACATCGAAGAAATCGTCACTGGTGCTGTAGCTGTTGAACGTGGCGGGGCCCTCAGGATCCGAGTGGTACTCACCGACCATTACCGTGCCCGTACCACCGCTACCCGTCGCGGTCACCAGGCCGTCCTTGGTGCGAGCCGAACTCTGGCCGCTGCCGACATTCGCGGCCGCCTCGTATGACGTCGTGAAACTCGCGCTGCTGTTCCCGCCGGAGGACAAGGTGACCACCTGTGGGTCGGTGCCGGTGACGTCGATGTAACCCCAGCCGTAATCGGGGTTCGGAGCGATCCTCGAGGGGACGGACACCTTGTAGGAACCTGGTGGGACGCTTATGTTGCAGGAGGCTTCTTCACGGTCGGTCCCGCTCCCGGCGGGCTCGCCGTCCTCGACCTGGCAGCTCGCGGGGGCACCTCCGGTGGTACCCGTTGGCGTGACGGTCACGGTCGTCCCGTTGACAGCGTCGTCGTCATAGACCCGGTCAGCCGCGGTGCACGAGCTCGCGCCGCAACTCGGCTCGGCTGGGCCAGCGAGGCTCACCAATATGGTGGGCTCGTACGAACTGGCGAAACTGACCACACTGTTGGAGCCGGCTCCGACCGTGACCGTCTGGGGGTTGCTCCCCGTGATGTAGGCCAGCGGGATCCCCACTTCGCTGTACGAAGTGTCGATGGTGGACGGTAACGAGACACTGTATGTCCCAGGTGTAACCCCGACCGTACAAGTCGCGTCATTGCCGTAGTTGACGTTGTCCCCTGGGTAACCATCTTGGAGCTGGCACGTCTGAGCGGAACCCGACGTCCCCCCTGTCGGGGTTACCGTTACCGCCGTCCCGTCGACGGCGTCGTTGTCGTACACCGTGCCCACCGAAGCGCAGTCGCTCGAGGTGCAGCTTGGTTCGAGCGGCCCAGCCACGTTAACGGTTATCGTCGGTTGGTAATTGCTCGAGAAATTGACAACCGGGTCGGTACCCGAGGTCACCGTGACTGACTGAGGGTCCTGACCGGACACGTACGCCACCGGTATGCCCACTTCGCTATACGAGGTGTCGATGGTCATGGGCAGCGACACGCTGTAAGTCCCGGGAGCGACGTTGACGGTGCACGCTGCCGGGGCGCCGTACGTGACGTTGTCACCCGCGTACCCGCCGTCGAGCTCGCACGATTGGGGCACCCCTGACGTCGCCCCCGTCGGGGTGACTGTTACCGTCGTCCCGTCGACGGCGTCGTTGTCGTAAACGTTGCTTTCGGCCGAGCAGGCCCCGAGCCCGGAGGGGCATCCCGGCTCGAGCCCGGTCGGTTCAAGCGGACCGGCTAACTGGATGGTGAGAGTCGGCTCGTACGCGCTCGCGAAGTTGACCCCCGCAGTTTGGCCGGGCGTAAGAGTGACCGACTGGGGATTCGTACCGGTTACATAAGCGAGTGGTATGTCGACTTCGCTGTTTGCGGTGTTGACGGTTGAGGGTGCCGAAGCGCTGTACGCGCCAGGGAGCAA
Source organism: uncultured Acidimicrobiaceae bacterium (assembly GCA_963823855.1). Lineage (GTDB taxonomy): Bacteria > Actinomycetota > Acidimicrobiia > Acidimicrobiales > Palsa-688 > Fen-671. The sequence continues at coordinate 268,934 of CAWGNA010000018.1, read as the reverse complement.
CGTCAGCGAACACGAGGCGTCCTCGCCTTGACCGACCCCATCTGCGGCGGGTGTGCCGCCCTCTACCTGGCAATTCGCGGCCGGCCCCGGCGTGGTGCCCACCGGGGTTACCGTCACCGTCGTCCCGTCCACCGCGTCGTCGTCGTAGACCGGGCCTTCGGATAACCCTGGCACGCACGTGCTCGGGTCGCAGCTCGGCTCGAGGGGGCCGGCCAGGGCAACGGTGAGCACCGGGTACGGTTCGAGGTCGACGACCACTGAAAGCGGGCTACTCCCATCGGCGGGTTGGAGGCCACAGATGACGGCTGAGCCCGGCGCGCTGACAGGGGCGGTGGCGCACCCCGAGACGTCCGTGATGCTGTAACCAGGCGGCGCGAACAGCTCGACAGAGTCAGGCGTCGCGAAGTGCTCGGCGGCGCCGTCCCACATTGCCGTTAGCGAGCACGACCCTGTGTTGTCTGTGGTGCAGGTCGCGTCTGATGCAGTGCTCGGTTCGCCGGGAGGCACTGGCCCGCAGCTCACAGTGCCACCCGAGCTTTGGGGGTAGCAGGGGTCGTCGCTCGTGACGGCGCCGGCGGCTTCCCCGGCCTGGGTGATGTCGGCGACGGCTCCCGCCAACGGCGCCGTGTCGTTCGCGGTACCTGTGAGAGCCACCTGCGCTTGCACGGTCACAAGGGCCGCGTCCACGGTAGAGCAGTCAGGGAGCCCCGTAACGCCGCAGGTCGGTTTCACAACTGCGTTTATGGCGACCGAAGAAGCCTCGAGGTTGCTGTAACTGACTTCGACCACAGCCGGCGACGTGGTGGCCTCGTCAGCTGTCAACTGGACCACGTCATCGCCCGAAGCACCATTGACGACCCCACTCAACGTGAACGCCCCGGATGGTTGAGAACCCGTCGAGAAGGTCGCTTGGGCCCCCCACTCCCGGCAACCACGAGCAGCGGGCCCTCCGAACCGTCGTTGTAAACGCCGTCGAGCTCTAGCTGCGCGGTGTCACCGACGTCCAGCTCTGAGCCTGTGCAGCTGGTGGCGCACGTCGCCAGACTCGTGGCCTGGACAGATACGGCCGTCAAGGTGCACGTCGCCTGATTGGGCTGGCTCGCGCACGGCACCGTCCCTGCGGTAGCAGTCGTGGCAGACGTCGCCAGGGTGGCGGCGGCCAGCCCAGCCGCCCACAGGCACAACACAACGGCCAGCTGCCCAAACACGGCGAATGTTGCCCGATGCGGTTTGTCAGGTCGCTTCGCCACTGGGCCCCCGATCAGGATAAAACGGCAAGTGCTCGCGCGCGACCCCCGACATGTCGCAGCGCCGGGGACAACAGCGATAATAGGCACCTGTCCGCCGAGCGCAAAAGTCACGAATTTTTTCCGGACAAATCGGGCACCGTGCGCGTTTCTCGTACCATTCTTGGCGAAGCCAGCACTTCCGTCGCCGCTCGGGCCGGAGCTAAATGTCATCTGGCTGATGAGAAAATGTCAACAACGTAAAGCGGGAGTGTCAACCGTCTGAAGAATGCGACGTGAATGCGCCCTGGGGCTTGGGCTTGGGCAGTGCCCCCGTTGTTTATAAGTGCGGGGCGGCCATCGCAGCCTGGGGGTGGAAGGCTGCCGGGGCTGAGTCATCCGCCGCCCTGTGGTCCCGGCCTCCGGGCGCGGCCATGACCCGATCCTGGACCTGCCACCGGGGCGATGCACGCTGTCGCTGTCGTCGCCTCGGTACGGCTCTGGTCAGCGCCTTCCGGGCCCGACGGCCCCCGGCCGAGCAGGGCGAGTCGCTCCCCCGATCCCCCATCCCCGATCCCGGGCCCCCGATCTCCGATCCCGCATCCCCGGCCCCGGCCCGCCCGCCCGCGCTGGCTCGAGCCCGCCGCTCGGCACTCTCGGTATTCGATCTAGACGCACTGAGCGTCAGCGAGTAGACTGCGGGCCAGAATGTCAGAGTGGTATTCAATCGAAGTGTTTGATGGCGCCTCCTCTGCCGGTTTGTGGGCCGAGATGCACGGCGACCCCCTGCTCGAGTCGGCACTTTCCTCGGGCGCCAAGGACTGGTCCTGGCATCGCCACAGCTGGGGAGTAGTGCTGGAGCTGGAGTTCGCAGACATCAAGTCGTGGGAGGCCTGGCGGGCGCTCGCCCACGTCCAGGGTGCCTTGGACGCCGTGCCGGACCCCATCAGCGGCCTTATCGTCTACCGTGGGCGCGGCGGGTCCAGCGGTACGTCGCGGCCGCGCCGGCCTCGGCCGCTCCTGGGCAGCGGTTCGGCAGCTTTGCCATTGCCGTGGGAATGGGAAGTCGACGAACCCGCCCGCTTGCCCTCGCTGCCCCGAAGACTACTCTCTTCGCTGCCGGGGCCCGGCGGGGGAACGGGGCTCCGCGGCTTGTCCTTGTTCTGACCGTAGCGGGCGAGCCTGCCCGACCAAGTCCTGAACAGGTTGCGACAGGTGGAGGGCCAAAGCGTTAGCGTCGCCCTCGGCCATGAGCCGTGGGCGCGATCACCCCGACCTGTTAGCGCCGGCATCCAGCAATCCGGCGGTTGAGCTCGCCTGTTAGGTACCAGCGTTTCTCATATGCAGGCACTCTGCCCCGCGGTCCGTTTTTTCGTGTTGTCTCGGACTTGCTTCTCGGTGTCGTTATGTGCCTTTAACCCCGCTTGGTGGCGATCAAGCACTTGCCACGTGCTTAATCGACACCAAGCCCCGGTTTTTGCTCATCGCAATGCCAAACTCAGTGACGCGGTACGAAACAACCTGTCTTCGACCCGTACCGACAACGACCACAGCCCAACTGCGCTGGAAAGAGCAGTCAGGCTCTGCTAAAAGTCGAGGTCTACGAAAACGGGTGCGTGGTCGGACGGCAGTTTTCCCTTGCGTGCGTTGCGGTCGACCAGCGCCCATGTAACCTTGTCCGCCAGAACCCGGCTCACGAGGACGAGGTCGATCCTCATACCACGGTGCTCGTGAAAATCTCCAGCGCGGTAATCCCAATAGGTATAAAGCTGTTCTTGCGGCCACCGTTTTCGGAACGCATCAACGAGCCCCCAGGACTCGAGGTCGGCCAAGCCTTTTCGCTCTTCTGGTGTGACGTGAGTGGAACCCACAAAGGCCTTCGGGTCCCAGACGTCTCTGTCTTCGGGGGCGATGTTGAAATCGCCACAGACAGCCATCGCGTCTTCAGGATGAGCGACGGCCGCCAGGTGCCGGCGAAGGCGAGCGAGCCAGGTGAGCTTGTATTCGTAATGCTCCGAGCCGACACTACGCCCGTTGGGGACATAGACGCTGGACACCCGCACCCCCCCGCACTTTGCCGTAATAAGCCGGGTGTCCGGGTCGGGAGTGTCGTTATCAGCGAAACCCATGACCGGATCCTCAATACCCACCCTGGAGAGGATGGCGACGCCGTTCCACTGGCCCGAACCGTGGTGCACAGACTCATAGCCAAAAGCGGCAAAAGCCATATGCGGGAACGCTGCGTCCGAGAGTTTGGTCTCCTGCAGGCACAGCACGTCTGGTTGCGCGTAACCGAGCCATTCGGGCACGCGTTCCATCCGTACCTTCAAGGAATTGACGTTCCAAGTTGCAATGCGCATGTCAGCAGTCCCGTGGAATGAACAAGCGGTGGTGGCGCCAACCAGGCCTACACCGGCATCGACACTACTCGGAACAGTTCGGCCAGACGTCCTTCGTCAAGGCCGGCCGTGACCCCGCTGCCGGTAGCCCAGGCCCGCAGGCGTCCCTCCAGGTCGCCCTCGTCTGTCAGCTGGCTTTCGTGACGACGCAGCGCCGCGACCTTGCGGTCGAAGGTGTCCGTTATGTCAACCGCCCGGTTGGGGCGAGGCGCCGCCATCAACCACAGCTCCCGCACGCTGAACGGCTCAAGGCCCTCCTGGAGCAGTTCGGGGTGAGCGAACGGGTTGCGCAGCGTCGGGATAGGCAGCGCATACGGCGGCCTCTCCCGCTGCGAGGTGGTCCGGGTGGCTAGCGCCGATCCGGTCCCAGTTGCGCTCCGGCGACGGGCAGACCAGGCGGTCCGGGCGAAACTGACGCACGGTGCGGGATACGTCCCGCCTCAACTGGATGCTCGGCGTCAACTGGCCGTCCGGGTACCCCAGGAACGAGACGTTGGAAACGCCCAGTTCAGCCGCCGCCGCCCTCTGCTCCTCCTGGCGGATCCGGGCCATGTCGGTACGTGAGAGCGAACGGTCGGAGCCCCCAGCGTCCCCGTTGGTAACTATGCAGTAGGCAACCTCTACGCCCGCCTTCACCCACGTGGCAATCGACCCGGCGGCACCAAAATCGACGTCGTCAGGATGAGCCGTCACCATCAGGACGCGCTCGACCCCCGAGAGGTCATCTAACGCGAGAAAGCCTTGTTCTACCTCGGTGATCCTCACACTCTACCCAACTGAGAGTGTTTACCCGGCTCTGGCGAGCTTTCGCGGGGCTCGAGCACCCCTATCCCTGGGTCGCCCGAGCCCCGGGTGCACGTGCAGGCACGCACCGGGAGCTCGGCGCCCCAAGGAAGGTCTCGGGCCCCGGCCGGCACGCGCCGGGCCGGCAGCCCAGCAAACCGGGCCGACCGTCCTGGGCGGGTGCCGCGCTTCAATTTGCCCGCGATGGCTATTTACCGGCTCAGCGGGAGCGATATTACACGCGACGTAGCGCGCTGGTCGCCCGCTCACCGACACCCGTCGAACGGGCCATCAACGCGCCGCGTCAACCGTCCAGCCGGTCTCGGAGCCTCCCTGACGTTCGCGGCCGTGGCCCACAACACTGTTTTCAGCTGGAATGGCCGCAAATCTGGGTGCTTTGCTTTGACAAGCGCCGCGATCCCGGCAATATGGGGCGCCGCGTACGAATTGCCGGTCCCCACTATGCGTGTCCCTCCCCGCCAAGAGACCTCGATGTCAATGCCTGGGGCCAGGAACTCTGTTGGCGGTTCGGGGTTGTAATGAAAGCGGAACGGGTCCTTCGACAAGCTGCAGGCAACGCTGGCCACGGACGCAAAAAGCGAGGGGAACGACGGGCGGGCCAGGTTGTTGGCGGCCGTGACGATGAAGGAACCCCTAAAATACGCCTGGTCACAAACCTCGTAAAAGGCGAGGGCCCAATCACGCCTGGACGTCCCGAGCGACAGGTTGATGATGTCGAAACCTTGTTCTACGGCCCACCCCAGCCCAGCCAAAAATGCGCTCGCCCTTCCGGAAAGCCCCTTACCCAGAACCCTTATGCTCGTTATCTTGGCTCCCGGCGCCAGGCGGTGGATTATGCCCGCGCAGGCAGTCCCGTGACCAAACGCGTCCTCGTGCGGGGCCCGGTGTGACTACGACCTCCCCAGATTGCTCTGTAGTCACGACGACGCCGGCTTCGGCGGCCACCTTTCCCTCCAGGTCGGGGTGCCCGGCATCGATCCCGCTGTCGACAACGGCCACGCGCACGCCCTCGCCGCTCGAGCCACCCCAGGCCCACTCGGGCGAAAGATCTTCCAATGAAATTGCGCCAGGAAGGCGGAGGACAGCTGACTCCCGGGCCAGTGTGGCCGGGGGGCCGGCGTGACGGGCACGGCGGCTGACGGTGGTCCCGGCCGGGGGGTTCCTGGACCGGGTACCTCAACCACGAGCCAGCAGCGCTTCCAATACCGCCGACAGCCTGGCGTAGGCGGCCGGGTCGGACGATGCCATGTTGGCCAGCTCGGCGCCAAACTCCGACGGAGGACGAACGGCCACCTCGGTGCCTGACACGCCTAGAGCTACGCCGGCGATGCCAGCCAGCAACGTGACGACCTCGACGTCGTCGAACGAGAATGGCCCACCCCCGGCCTTGTCCACGAGCTCCAAGGCCCCCAACACCATGTCGTCTCGCAGGCACGGCACGCAAAGTACGCTGGCCGGGCTGCGAGCGAGGTGCGCGCCGAGCCCCTCTGCCAGGCGAGCGTCGGCTCCCCGGGGGGCGAGAGCGATCGGCTGGCCCGAACTGACTACATACCCGGCCGTACCCGACCCGCCTGGCATTTGGGTGCCCACGAGCTGTCCCGCCCGCTCTCCTGCGGCAGCGACGGCGCGCAGCGTATCCCCTTCCAGCGCCAGCACCCATGCGGCCGCTGCACCGGTGGCGTCCAGCGCGGCGCTCGTTATCGCCTGTAGGACCGGGTTCACCCGTTCACCCGTTCACCCGGCCCCCGCACCAGCACGCCTTGCGGAACGCCGGCGCAACCTTCGCAAGCGACCGCCTCTGAACGCGGCGAGCGCCAGCGCGAACCCGGATACCGCCCCCCACGCGGCGCAAACGACTGCGCCGGCCAACGTGGGCTGGGTGCCCGCTGCGAGCCAGGCTGCTCCCACGATCGCAACGACAAGCAGTGCCATCGAGACCACGAGGCCCGCGCTTGCGCTTGGTCTCCGCTTGCCGCGCCAGAGAGCACGCACGAACTGCTCGACGTACGCCAGCGAGAACAGGAAGATCACAACAACAGCCACCCCTTCGACTGTCAACCATGGTTGTTGCTTCAAACGCGCGATGAAGGCCCACGACCCGGCCACCGTCCCGCTGCTCGGGCTGTCGCGGAGCAACTCGACCTGAGCCGTGACGTGCCCGGTGACGAAGTACCGCGCCTTTGTGAGGTCAACATTGGCGACCTTTTCCCCTCCCGTCTGAGCGACTAACGGAGCGGTCGACTGGAACGCATTGTGACCCAACAGCAAAAGAGACATCCGAGCCGCGTTCGAAGCCGGCCCCTGCGGCAGGACTTCAACCTGCACCGGCCGCGAAAGGTCGAGCGGCACCACCACCCCGCTGGAGAGCGGCACGCCGGCTATCAGTACGCTCCCCGCCGAGAGGTTGCCACCCAAGTTGGATGGGCTTCCCACCCCTACGAAGGCCAATACGATGGCCACAACGAACGAGAGGACCGAGATCGCGAGCGGGAGCCGGGGCGCGCCGGGGCCTTCACTATTTGCTGGACGGGCACAAAGTTCGCGTACGGGGTTTCCTGAAGGCGCGAGGCCCTGACTCCTTCGACGTGGGTGGACGACGCGGGCCTGACCACGGTCGTGCGGGCGCGTTGCAAGCTCGGCGGTATCGAGGGGCCCGGTACCAGGGGCCCGGTATCGAGGGGCGGTATCGAGGGCCCGGTATCGAGGGCGGCGGGTGAGGCGAGCGCACTTCGGTCGGCCCGGGTACGGTGTCGACCGGCGGAGGTGGCGCTGACGGTGCAAATACGTGAGCCGTTCGCTCCATGCTCATGTGCTCTGTGGCAGCCACGACCGACCCGGCCCCCATTACTGGCACCCCTTGGGCCGCCAGCCAACCTGGCCCCCACACTGATGTGCACGCTTGGGCCAGTGCCAAGGCAAAGGATTGTGCGCTGACATAGCGGTCTTCTGGCGTCGTAGCCAGAGCTTGCATGACCACTGGCACTACTGGTCCGGGCACACTCGGCGCGCTTTGGTCCAGCGGCACGGGGTCTTCGTACGCGTGCTTGAACAAAAGCGCCATTACATCAGTCTCGTCGGCGAAAGGCAGTTGCCCCGACAACATCTCGTACAGCATCGTCGCCAGCGCGTAGACGTCGGTCGCAGGGGAAAGTTGCCCGCCCCTGGCCTGCTCGGGCGCAATATAAGCCGGGGTCCCAATTACCTCACCAGCGCGGGTGGCGAGCGTTGCGTCGCCACCGACCACCTTGGCGATCCCGAAATCCGTTACCTTCAGGACACCCTCGGAGGAGAACATCATGTTTTCTGGCTTCACATCCCGGTGCAGGACGTTCTTCTCGTGCGCGGCCTGCAGGCCCGAGGCGGCGGCCAGGACCGTGGCGCACGCCGCCGGCGGTGTGAAACCCTTAGCGGTAAAACGGTTCCAGACTGTGCCCCCCGGTAGCAGTTCCATTACGAGCAGGCAGAGGCCGTCCTTTTCGACGAAGTCAAAAACGGGGACAATATGGGGGTGGTCGAGGGCAGCGAGCAATCGCCCCTCGGTGAGAAAACGCCCCCTTACCGCCGCATCAGCCGCGAATGCTCGAGGTAGTTGTTTTACTGCGACAGAGCGACCGAGGGCCCGGTGCTGGGCGGAAAGCACGACTCCCCACGCACCTCGGCCCAGCTCCTGCCCTATCTCATAACTAGGCAGAGCCTGGGCTACCTGGTCCCGTTCGAGGGCCATCAAGCCTGAATTTCACTGACAGACGGATGAGCTACGGGAGAGGCGTCTGTTTCTTCGTCGTCTTCCTCCTCGGCTTCCTCACCGGGGACAAGCGGAGTTGGTGTCAGGTAACCAACGCCAAAACCCGCAACCGCGAAGATGGCCAAAATGGTGAGCCAGTGGCCGTTGCTCGGGAGCCATTTCCCCAACGCCGACAGCGTGAAGACGAGTACCCCCCCGATCCCCAGGCTTGGCACCATAAAACGGATACCGCGCCGCCAACGGTTGACTGGCAATCGGCCGTGCGCGAGTGCGAGCAGGACCTCGATGAGCGCCAGCACGGTGAGCACGAGGATACCGAGGCCGAACAGGCCGTACACGGAAATGAGCGACCCGTTGATATCGCTCACGAACGCCTCGGTAGCAATTAAGTGACCCGAGGGCTCTGACACGTCGAGTGAGCTTGGCACCAGTCCCGTAGCCTGGCCCTTCAGTCCGGTCGTGTCGAGCACATACGCAAGGCTCTTGGACTGTCCTGCGGGCACGTCGAAGCTGACTGACGTTTGGAACGAAAAGAACGTCAGGCCGGCCACCCGGCCATTAAGGTCTACGGAGCCGACGGGTACGGGGACGGCCGTGAGGTTGCGTAGTTTCAAAGCGACGACGATAGGTTTGCCAGGGGTTAGGTGAACTGGGTGGGCTTCGGTGGCGTGAGCCAGATTGGAGCCGTTGAGGCTCGCAGCCAGCGTCACGACGCCAGCGGCAGCAGCTGGCGTTGGCGCTAGGAGAGCCACAGCCACAACCGCCAGCACGATCGACCGTATGGTACGCCTCACTGCGCAAAGCGTAGATCAGGGACGGCTATGCGGAGTGTCTCTCAGCCAACCCGCCTGAACTGAGTACGGGAGCAGAGGCCTGCCGTCGGCATGGGCCGGTTACCCGAGGCGTCGGGTACGCCCATTCACCAAGGTCAACCAGTCGGGCGGCACGAATTACCCCGCCAGCAACGCCGGGTGGGCCGAAGAGATCTCCCTTGACCTCGACATGGTTTCCGCAATATGCCCCGCCTGCAACATCGTGCTGGTAGAAGCCAATTCAACCAGTACCGCCAACCTGTCTACTGCCGTTACGGAGGCGGGTTCGTTCCACCCCGCAGCCATAAGCAACAGTTATGGGGGCACGGAGTTCAGTTCCGAGACCGCCTATAACAGCGTCTACTCGGCCGGACCCGCCATGGCCATTACTGCCGCCACAGGCGATAACGGCTACGGGGCCCAGTTCCCGGCTGTTTCGCCCGGCGTGACAGCGGTGGGCGGTACGACGCTCAGTTACACGGGCACAGGCAGCAGGCTCGCCTGGGAGCCGCAGACCGCGTCGTCTGACGCTGGCAATGGGTGCTCCTCCTACGAGACCATGCCTGCGTGGCAGGCGGACGCGGGCGTTGACAGCCTGTCCGGCGACTGCGACGGCCGGCAGGTCGCCGACGCATCTGCCGACGCAGATCCTTCGACTGGCGTCGCTGCCTATGACACCTTCGGCGCAGGCGGTTGGCTCGTTTTTGGCGGGACAAGTGTGTCGGCGCCGATCATCGGGGCCACCTACGCCCTGGCTGCTACTAGCGGGACGCTCCAGCCGACCTCTGCGGCGCTCTACCCGGATGGCAGTAATCACGCCGCTGGCACCACTCCAGGGCTCGTGCCTGTGACTTCGGGGCCCAACGACAGTTGTGGCAATTATTTGTGCAACGCGGCCGGCTCCCTGGCAAGCGGCTATAACGGCCCGACTGGGCTCGGCACTCCCTACCGCCTGACGGCGTTCTCCACGCCGGCAGCGACTTCGGGTTCCCTGAGCTTCGCCCCGGCGAGCGAGAACCTCTCCGCCGGCGTGGCGTCGGGCGCGATCACCGTGCAGCTTTCGCCCGTCCCCAGCAGCTCTCTCAATCTCACCGTCGCCAGCACCTCTTCGGGCGGGACCTTCTCCTCGTCGCCAGGAAGGCCCTTCAGCGCCGGCCCAATGACCCTGAGCATCGCGGCAGGATCTGGACTAAGCGCGGCCCCTCTATCAATGAGGGCACCGTGGCGGGGAGCCTAAACATCACCGCCTCGGCCCCAGGGTGGGGAGAGGCCACGTTCCCCACCACCGTACTTGCGGGGGCCCTGACGAAGATCAGCGTCTCGCTATCTTCAGCGACGCTGGCCGAGGGAGGATTCTCAAGTCTTTACCGCCGCCGGGTCAGACCAGTTCGGTAACCCGGTGAGCATCGACCCCTCGTGGGCCACCACCGTGCCGGGGGCCAGTTTGAGCCCGACCAGCGGGAGTTCCTCGACGCTTGTAACCGGGGACACCACCGGGACGGGCTATCCGGTGACCGCCACGGAGGGCAGTGTGCCGGGGACCGCACCAGTCGCAGTTACAGTGCAGCCGGCGCTCTCTGTCACCGTGACGGCAGGAGGGCATTCAGGACGCCGAGGCGACTACCAGGTCCCCCTGACTGTCACTGCCGACAACGCGAGCAATGGTGCTGGCGTGGGGCAGACGCGTGTTCCGCTCCAAATTTTCGCCAGCGCCCAGTGCAGCGGGGCCCCGTCGGCCTCCGGGAGCGGGACAACTGCTGGTAATGGCCGGGCAGGCCTGACCCTCACGACCAGGATCGCGAGGACGTGGTGTGCGCTGCCGACGGTTACGGCCAGCGGCTACGCCTCGGCTAGTGGCCAGACCTCGTTCAACACGTAACCCGTACACCACCGGGACACTGGCACTGGCTTTCCCTTAGAGCGGGCCTCCGGGCCGGAAGGCCACCGCCGTTTGCCCAACTCCGGCAGCGCCCCGCTCGATAGGCGTGCTTTGTGACGATTTGGCACGTGAGGAGTGGGCCGTGCTCAATCGTCACCAAGCCCTCGTTTTTAGCCAAAATCTCGACCGAAAGCATCTATTGCCGCGAGACAACACGCCTCTACGACGCACGGCGGGGATCAAATGAGTTTGGAGGCGGGCTCCACTGACCCGACATTGGTCTGGGATCCCGTGGCAGGGCACGGTCCACGGCGGCTTCCGAGACACCAGCACTTTCGCGCTAGTCGGAACCTCATCCCCGCTCCAGAAAGAGAAGGGAGGTCGCAAAAGCGGTCAATGTTGGTGTCCCACCCGTCGCCAGAACAATGCCGCACCGATCAAAACGAAAAACACGATAATAACGACGGTGGATGTGTCGTTGTAGACCTGGCTCGGCAGCACCACGTCCAGGTCGGCGTACAGCACCACGCCGCAGTGGGCTTCCACCTCATAACTGCCGACCGCCAGGTTGCTCACATCCAGCGCGCCCCCAAAAGCTCCGTTCTGGGCCGCCCTGGACTTACCTACCTGCCGGCCAGCGGCCGTGAAGACGACGGGAGCCCTGCTCGGGCAACCCCGACCTGCCGCGTTGGTGGTCCCACCGGGGGAGATAGCAGTGGGCTCGACCAGAAGTTGCTTGGACGGTGGCGCCGGCAGACCTGTGGTGGGCGTGGTCGTCCGGGTCGTCGAGGTCGTTGTGGGTCCCATGGTCGTCGTGGTTGCGGGCCTCGTGGTGGTGGGCCTCGAGGTCGTCGAAGTTGGCGTGCGTTGGCCCCTTCTCGGCCTGGCTCGTGCCGTCGTCGCGGTCTGCTTTTTCAGCGGGACCGTCGAAGGGGTCGGCGGCGGCGGAGAAGATGGCGTTGGGGATGTCGTCGTAACAACGTTCGGGCCCGGTCTGGCTGTGGTCGTCGTGGCCAGCGATGTCGTGGTCAGGCCGTGATAGCGCGTAACGCGTGTGCGGCCCGGGTGTGCCCTTCGCGACGGCCTCGTGGTCACCGTTGATGGCGGCGATGTCGTCGCGGTTGTCGCAGACGGGCGCGGCCTCGCTCGCCGCCGAAACGGCCTAGTCGTAGTTGTCGAGTGTGGGTGCGTTGTCGTAGGCGTGACGTGCGGCTTGGCCGTCGTCGGGGGAGGCCGAACGGTGGTAGGGGTCGATTGCGACGGCTTGGTCGTAGGCGTGATGTGGGGCTTGGTTGTCGTTGGCAGCGGCTTGGCGGTCGTGGTGGTCGCGTGCGGGCGCGTCGTCGTCGTGATGGAGTGCGGTTTCGTTGTCGTAGGGGTTAGGCGGGTGGTGGTTGTCGTAGCGTGCGACGGCTTGGTCGTAGGCGTGACGTGAGGCTTGGTTGTAGTTGGCGGCGGCTTGGCGGTCGTGGTGGTCGTGTGCGGCCTCGTCGTTGTAGTGACGTGCGGGCGCGTCGTCGTACTGGTTGGGGCCGTCGTGGTGGTCGTCGTTGTCGTGGTGGTCGTCGTTGTCGTTGTTGTCGTCGTTGTCGTTGTTGTCGTGGTCGTAGTGGTTGGGGTCGTGGTCGTGGTCGTTGTGGTCGTCGCGGTCGTGGACGGCTCGGTGGTAGTCGTCGTCGTTGGCACTGTCGACGAGCTCGTAGGGCAGGACTGCGCGGCGATGCCTACGCAAATGGTCGTGGTGGTGGCAGGAGGTGGCAATGTCAGGCAAGCCGGTGGGCACCTGACGATCGGGGTCGTGCTCAGGACGGCCGCGCCTGCCCCCGTCGGGCCTCCTCCCACCAGGACCAGCGTCGCCACCAGGACCAGCAACACACACGCCGTCGCGGTCACTATCGCCGGCCGCCAGTGGCGACTACCATTTCGGACGTGGTGGCGGCACCGCTGACGAGTGACGCGGAGCTTGTAGAAGCTGTCCGTTCCGGGGACACCCAGGCTTTTTCGGAGCTCTACCGTGCCCATGTCGGGGCGGTCAGAGCCGTCGCTTTCAGCCTGGTGCACGACCGAGAGGCTAGCGCTGACGTGGTCCAGGACACCTTCGTTCGAGCGTTGCGCGGCCTGGGGGGCCTGCAGGACCCATCTCGGTTCAGGCCCTGGCTATTACAGATCACCCGCAACCTTGCCACCGATCACCTTCGAGCCCGCGGCCGGGTGACCATCCTCGACGATTCGGCCGCGCACCAGGTCGCGGATGTCGGCCTCGGCCCGGGTTCTGTCGCAGAGCTGCGCGAGCTCGCAGAGCAGGTACAGGGCTGCGTGGCCGGGCTTTCCAGCCGTGACGCGACGGCGATAGCCCTGGTCGGGCAGCTCGGCTTCACTCCCGAACAAGTAGCCGGTGCCCTCGGGCTCACCCCGGGGGCCGCAAAAGTATTGCTCCATCGTGCCCGCCGGCGCATGCGGCACGCTCTCGTGCTCCAGGTCATGGTGCGGCAACCGGAGCTCGCTTGCCCGGAACTCCGCCAGCTCGTGGACGACGACCCCTTGGGTGCAACCAAGCACGTAGAGACGTGCGATACCTGTATTAGCCGCGCCGCGAACGAGGTCATGACCTTCGAGCTCAGTCCGGCCGACGCCGTGCCGGCCCCAGCACCTGTACCACCCGAGCCCTCAGCGAACGGGCCTTGGGAGCCTTGAAGTCACGGCCCGGACTGCTCCGTCAACCCGACGACGCGTACACCACTGGCACGTAATGCGCTGCTTAGAGCACCGGCCAGTGCATCGCGGCCCCAACTGACATCAGGGTCGCCAGGCGCGTCTGCGCTCGTCCCGGCGAAGCCGGACACTTCGTCGTCTCCGCCCTCTGCGAACGCGAGGGATACGCCGGGGGCCAGCAACGAAGCAAACATCTCGCCTTCCGCCTCATCGAGCTCGTTGCTCACAAACGAACGCAGCTTGGCGAGCAGTCTTCTCGCCACCTCGATGTCTTCGCTCACAACCAACTAAGACGGGAAAGTGACCCTACGGTTACATTGCCTGGTCGGACGTGCCTGGTCGGACGTGCCTGGTCGGACGTGCCTGGTCGGACGTGAAGGGTCGGTAACCGCACCGGGAGCCCTGGTGGAAGAGGTGGCGCGCACCAGCTATGTGGCCGCACCGACACCAGCGCTCCCGGTTGACGAGGTAGTTGCCCCTTCTATTCCACGGTCCATGTCGTACCAGAACGCAGCAGGGCCACGAGGTCACCGGGGCCCTTACGCGCCGCCGCGGCTACCAACTGGTCTTGCACCAGCGACCCGTAATCCGGGCGCTGGACGGCCCTGAACACCCCTATCGGAGTTGGAGAATAGGGCCCGTTTGCCAAACGGGACAGGGCAAAGGCCAGGCTCGGGTCCGGGCGTGACTCGTCGTGGACCAACAGGCGTTCCTCGCCGACATCAGCGACGTCCACAATCACCGCGCTCCCCTGCGCGTCGATGATGACACCCTTCTCTCCGTCGGCGCCAAACGAACCGCCTTTCCATGCTCGAGGGGGACAAGCATCGAAGGCCGGTTGTCCTTGGACGTGATCGCCTCGAACGCCCCATCGTTGAAGACGTTGCAGTTTTGGTACACCTCGACAAAGGATGCACCTTTGTGCTCGTAGGCGCGTCGGAATGTCTCCGTCATGTGCTTGCGGTCCATGTCGTGGGTGCGTGCCACGAACGACCCTTCTGCACCAAGGGCAAGCGAGATCGGGTTGTACGGGTGGTCAAGCGAACCAAATGGCGTCGACTTGGTGACCTTGCCGGCCTCGGACGTGGGCGAGTACTGGCCCTTGGTGAGCCCATAAATTTGGTTGTTGAACAGGATAATCGTCACATTGACGTTGCGTCTGAGAGCATGCAAGAGATGGTTGCCACCTATTGAAAGCGCGTCACCGTCGCCCGTAATCACCCAGACGTGTAAATCAGGCCGGGCTACCGCCAGGCCAGTCGCGAGAGCCGGAGCACGACCATGGATCGAGTGCACGCCGTACGTGTTCATGTAATAGGGGAAACGGCTCGCGCACCCGATCCCCGATATGAACACCGTGTCTTCACGCCTGGCACCGAGTTCTGGCATGAGCAGTTGGACCGCGGTCAGTATCGAATAATCCCCGCAACCAGGGCACCAGCGCACCTCCTGGTCGCTGGTCCAGTCCTTCCTCGTGGTTACGGGAACCGCCACGTCTGTCATAGTCCCTCCTTGCCGTTGCCGTTCCCTGCGCCGCGGCCGTCGAGTTGCGAGATTATGGCGAGCTGTACATCGATACGCCGGAACGGCAGGCCGCTCACCTTGTTGAGACCTTGTGCGTCAACCAGGAAATCCGCCCGGATGAGCTTTCTCAGCTGCCCGAGGTTGACTTCGGGGACCAAGACTCGCTCGTAAGCCTTGACGACCTCGCCCAGGTTCCGCGGGAACGGGTTCATATGCCTGAGGTGGGCGTGAGCCACCCGACGGCCCGTCGAACGCACCTCGCGAACCGCAGCCTGGATGGCCCCGCAGGTGGAACCCCATCCGAGCACGAGCAGGTCGGCACCACCTAGGCCATCGGGGTCGTCGATATCGACCGGGGGGATGTCCTTCGCTATCCCGGCTATCTTCTCGGCCCGCAGGCGGACCATCAGGTCGTGGTTGGCGGGGTCATAAGAAACATTGCCACTGCCATCCGCCTTTTCCAGGCCTCCTATGCGGTGCATCAAGCCTGGCGTACCGGGCAAGGCCCAGGGCCTCGCCAGAGTCTCGGTATCACGCAGGTACGGCCAGAAGGTCTCCGTGCCATCGGGCAAGACCTTGTTAGGGCCGGTGGCGAAGCTGAACTGGGCCGCCAGGTCCGGAAGTCGCTCCACGTCCGGGATCGGCCAGGGCTCGGCGCCGTTCGCCAGGTAGCCATCGGAGAGCAGGATCACCGGGGTCCGGTATTTGATAGCAATCCTGGCCGCTTCGATGACCGTGTAAAAGCAGTCGCCCGGCGTGCTCGGGGCGACTACCGGCAAAGGCGCCTCTCCGTGACGGCCGAAAAGCGCCTGCAGCAAATCTGCCTGCTCGGTCTTCGTCGGCAACCCCGTTGACGGCCCGCCGCGCTGGATGTCGATCACCAGAAGCGGGAGCTCGAGCGATATGGCCAGGCCTATCGTCTCAGCTTTCAAGTCGAGGCCCGGGCCGCTCGTGGTGGTCACACCAAGATTTCCGGCGTACGAAGCTCCAAGCGCCGCGCTGACCCCGGCTATTTCATCTTCGGCCTGGAAGGTACGGACGCCGAAGTTTTTGTGCTTCGAGAGCTCGTGCAGGACATCAGAGGCGGGGGTGATCGGGTAGCTACCCAGGAAAATCGGCAATTTGGCGAGCTGCCCCGCGGCGATAATTCCCCAGGCGAGGGCAGTGTTGCCGGAAATGTTCGTGTACGTCCCAGGAGGCAGGTGAGCCGGTTTGACCTCATAACTCGATTCGAAGATCTCGGCTGTTTCACCGAAATTCCAACCGGCCTTAAAGGCAAGCGTGTTGGCGTCGCGGACCATTTCCTTGGTGGCAAAGCGTTTCGCCACCCATTCGAGAGTTGGCTCGGGGGGCCGGCTGTACATCCAGCTTACGAGACCGAGGGCGAAGAAGTTTTTGGACCGCTCGGCGTCCCGCGACTTTGTCCCGGTCGGTTTCACAGCTTCCATCGTCAGGGACGTCATCGGCACTTCGTACACCGTGAACGCGTCCAGGCTTTGGTCGGTGCGCGGGTCCGCCGCATACCCCGCCTTTTGGAAGGCCCGCTCGTCAAACGAGTCGCTGTTCAGCAATATCGCCGCCCCGGGCTCGAGGTCGGAGACGTGAGCCTTGAGGGCCGCAGGGTTCATCGCCACGAGCACATCGGGATGGTCCCCCGGAGTAAAGATGTCGTGGTCCGAAATGTGGATCTGGAACGCCGAGACTCCGGCGACGGTGCCCGCCGGCGCCCGGATCTCGGCCGGGAAGTCGGGCAGCGTCGATAGGTCGTTGCCAAAAATAGCCGAACTGGTAGTGAAACGGTCGCCAGCGAGCTGCATCCCGTCGCCGGAGTCGCCAGCGAAACGGATCACGACTCTGTCCAGAACCTTCTGCTGCTGGCCCTTCGTAGCTGTGTCAGCCAAAACTTTGCCCCCTGGGTTTGTCCTCCGAGCTTCTCAAGCCTACCGGCTCGGCCAACACGAGCCGGAACATCGAACAGGGCGCCAACGCCTCGGTCGAGCAGGGCGCCAACAACCGAGAGGTGCCAAGGCACCCGGCGGGTACCGTGCCCCTAAACCAGGGCCGGCCAATCGGCCCTGATGTGCGCCTACCAGCACGGACGTGGCAGGGCGGACTACAGTTGCGGTCGACAGTGCGGGGTGAACCCCCTCTGCCGGCCCTATCGGTTGCCATAGCCAGGGTGGTCCTCGGCGTCGGCCGAGCCGTTCATCGGCAGTCATCTCATCGGCAGTCATCAGGTCGCGACCTGAATGGTGTGCACGAAGGCCGCCGCAAGGGAGGAGTCGCGACCTTTGCCCGTGCGGTGGTGTTACCCTCGGTCGAGTGGTCGAAGGCCCTGTGGCTGCCCCCAAGCCAGCCGGCCTCCCGCCCGTGCGCCTGGTTGCGACCGACCTTGACGGGACGCTCCTCCGGCCTGACGGGACGATCAGCAAGCGCACTGCTCGCGCCGTCCGCGCCGCCCGCGACGCGGGCCTCCACGTGATCCCGATCACCGGCCGGCCGCCTCGGGTCACGTGGGACATCGCTCAGGAGGCCGGTTTGGGCCCGCTCGGCGTTTGCTCGAACGGCGCCGCGCTTGTCGATATCTCATCGATGGAAGTGATCGAAGTCGAGACGATCGGCGCCGACGTCGTCGCCGGGACCGTGATGATGCTCCGCGAGGTCTTCCCCGGTACCGTTTTTGCGATCGAGGAAATGGAGAGCTTCACTCACGAGGCCGGCTTCATCGACCCAGACTGGAACTGGGACGAGCGTACCGACCAGGTCGACGACATCATCAAGGCCGTGACCGCTCGGTGCATAAAGCTCGTTGTCCGCCGGCCTGGCTGGCCGGCTGCGCACCTGCTTTCCCAGTTGAATTGCCAAGTGGTCGAGAACGCGCACATCACCTCCTCGGGCCTCGATTGGGTCGAAATAGCGGCACAGGGGATCTCGAAGTCCTACGCCACAGACCGAGCCTGTAAGCGGTTGGGGGTCGCCGTCGGAGAGGTGTTAGCGATCGGTGACAACCACAATGACCTCACCGTCTTGGCTTGGGCCGGGCGAGCGGCCGCGCCGGCAAACGCCATCCCGGAGGTGTTGTCAATCGTGCAATTTGTCCTTCCCCCTAACGGCGAAGACGGTGTCGCACAGCTACTCGAGGCGCTCGTCTCGGACAAAACGGCTCTCGGTTACGGTCCCCCAGCTCAGAAATCGGGGGTGCCCGTCCCATCTACGCCGGTCCGAGATCTCCCCGGATGACCTCCAGGGCCGACCCCGCATCGGCCAGGGCCGCGAGTGCACTATCTGTTTGCAAGAGGGGCAGCACTTTTTCGGCGACTACCTCCGTACGGCTCTGAGTACTGCCGCCAACCCGGAAGAACCGCCGCCTTACTCGCCCAATCACCAATAGCTCCTCACCCACTACCCATGGAGGTACCAGTCCAGGCGCGTCGAACAACGTAACCGGCACGGTGTCGCGCGATTGGTCTGTCCGCAGCACCTGGAGGTCGAAACTGGCTACAGAGGTCCCACTCGGGAGGCTCCTGATCTCCACCGGTTTTGTCAGGTTGCCTATAACAACAGCCATGTTGAGCACAGTTGCTCCCCTTTCTTTTTGGCCCTTTCTCTTTGGTGCCGCGTCAAACAGAGGCGATTGTGGCCGCCTGGGGACACCAAAGCCTTGAGGGTACCAACCCTGGATTTGGCCGAGGCGACGACAAGCACCAGTGGCCAACGTCATCGCAATTGGCGGCGCCACTTGACCGCAAGGCTCGTGGACGTACCACGAGGGTGGCTGGCCCCCTAACTTATCAGGGGGGTGTGACGGCTAAATGTCGCCAAACTTGGCGACCGTAACCCTAAGAAAGGGGCTTTTGCGCGGTCCCGCCGCTGCAACCCTCTTGGACGCTGTCGTGTGGCCGTGCTCAGTTACCCGAGCGCGACCAGGCGTTGCCTGACGTCGTACGCAGTGGGGTCGACACCGGCTATCTGGACAAAAAGGTCGCGGGCTCTGGACAGCTCACCAGCGCGTTCATAAAGGTCGGCCAGGGCGTACCACTGTCGTAGGTGTAGCGGCCTGGGTCTGGAGCGCTTGAGAGACCCTTCCAGCAATTCGACCGCACCTTTCAGGTCGCCCTGGTCAGCGAGGCACCCAGCCGCGACCATCCGTCCCTCAGCAATTACCTCCGCGCTAGGCGATGCCTTTCGGAGTTCCGCCCAAACCGCGTCGGCTTCTGCATAGCGCCGAGTCGCCCTATGGCAGTCCGCGATAACGGGGAATTGGTCATAACTACCGGAGAGCTCGTGGTGGGCCTGAAGTTCCCGCACGGCCAGAGGCCACCTCCCTAACCTGTAAAGGGTCAGGCCCAATAGCTCTTTTACCGGCGCGGATGTCGGAGCCTGCGTAGAAAGCCTGCGCAATATCCGTAGGGCGTCCTGGTACCGGTCCGCAGAGTAGGCCCTCGTCGCGTCACCCAACAGGGCGCCAACTTTGTGATCGAGACCGTCGCCTTTACCACGTTCGCCCTTACCACTTTGCTGAGGAAACGCAGGGCGTGACGCGCTCGCACGCCTTGCGGGGAGCCTCCCGGTCCTTCGTCGCCCGGGCTTGCGGTCCAGGGGATTTCAAGCTTCTGCGGGGCCTACTAGACGCCGGCACAGTCTCAACGAGGGTCGCCGCCGAGCCCCCACTGTCGCTCGGGGACGAAGGTTCATAAGTAAAAGAGTCAGGCACGACAGGCTTGGGGGCCGTCACGTTCAAGGGCCGCCTCGACTGTGCGCGCGCCCGCTCTTGAGTTCGGGACCAAATCGCAGACGCCGACCCGCCGTCGTAATCCAGTTCGCGGACACCGTGACGAGTAACGCTGCCCCAACCCTTGGGCAGCGGACGACGCGGGGCTGGTCGCCACGCGTTGTTGCCGACGTCCCGACCAAAGTCACGGCTGTCCTTCCGACCACCACGGTCCGGCCCGTAGCCACCCCGGCTGCCCGCTCTGCCGTCTCCGGCGCGCCCGCCAAGGGCGGGCGCCTCACCGGTGCTGCGCCGTGCGCTTGTGCCTTGCCAACGGGGCTCCCTGCCAGCCTCGCCTCGCGCTCCGGCGTACCGGCCGGCAGACGTTGAGCCGCGCCCCGCCTGCCTCGGAAAACCTCCGGTACGGTCGCTCTCGTACGGGCCGCCAGACGTTGAGCCGCGCCCCGGCTGCCTTGGGATCCCTCGGGGACCGTCGCCCCCGTACCGGTTGGCACTCCGCTCGACGTTGGGCCCCCGCTCGAACTGGTCTCGACCTGATCGGCCCCCAATCCGCGAGCCACCAGTGCGCGACCCGCCAGGCTCAGAACGCCACGCCCGCTCTTCGCGCCGTCCGTCCCCACGAGGGTCAAACGAACGACCGTTCCCACGGTCGTCAAACGAACGGCCGTTGGCACGGGGGTCAAACGAACGGCCCCATCGGGGGCCCTGACCAGTTCGCTGGCTGTCAAAGCTCTCGCCCTGGGCGTACGGACGCGGTCTGGCGCCGCGGGCTGGGCTCGCCGGTCGTCCTGGGGCGCCGCCCGATGCTGTCCTGGACGGCCAGTTGCCGCGTTCGCGATTGCTTTGGTCAAATGGCCGAGCGGACGCCCTGGAGCGGTTGAACGTAGTCCCGCCACCTGAGCCCGGGCCTCCGGGCCGAGGGCTCCTCGTCGCCGCCCTGGTCATATCGTCAGCGTTCGCCCTCTGTCCCAGACGAGCGCCGTCTCCACCAGGGCTACTGCGCCGCGAAGACGCCGCTTCTGGCCCAGGCCGCCCATACCTCGAGCTCGATCTGCCGACCCTGTCGGACTGCCCTGTGCCGCTCCATTGCCCCGTGCCGCCCCATCGAGTGCCACCAGCCCGCATCCCGGTAGAGGCCCGGCCTGCTCGTGAGCCTGTCGCGGGCTGCCCGTTGGCCCCCGCCCGCGCGGGGCGGCCGGCCCTCGAACTGTTGCCAGACCGCGAACTGGCGCGATCTCGGTCGCCATTCCCGCCTCGTGGCGTGCTATTTCCGCCTCGGGGCGGGCTGTGCCTTTCTCCACTGGCGCTCCCGGGCCGCCGCCCGTCCTGGCGCGCGGCTTCGAGCCGGTGCCCCGGCCTCGTGGCGTACCGCCTGTTCCACCGCTCTCCGGGCCCATGACGGCCAGCATATCGGTCCTCTTCACTTGCAACTCCCAACGCGCAAAAGACCCGTGCCACCGCCGCGGCACGGGTCTCTTTCACAACTATCCCGGCGACGTCCTACTCTCCCAGGGGGCTGCCCCCCAAGTACCATCGGCGCTGGCGGTCTTAACTTCCGTGTTCGGGATGGGAACGGGTGTGGCCCCACCGCTATGGTCACCGGGAACCTTGCTCTTTTTTTCACTGGCAACCCGAACCGGGCTGCCGCTCTTTGAGCGTTCCATAGCGAGCACGAGCAGAGAATTGCTCTCCAAGCCCTCGGCCGATTAGTACCGGTCGGCTGAACGCATTACTGCGCTTACACCTCCGGCCTATCAACCTGGTCATCTACCAGGGGCCTTACCAGGTCAAGCCTGTGGGAGACCTCATCTTGGAACGAGCTTCGCACTTATATGCTTTCAGCGCTTATCCCTTCCGCAGGTCGCTAACCAGCCGTGCCCTTGGCAGGACAACTGGCACACGAGAGCTGCGTCCGTCCCGGTCCTCTCGTACTAGGGACAGCCTTCCTCAGGTCTCCAACGGCTGCACCAGATAGGGACCGAACTGTCTCGCGACGTTCTAAACCCAGCTCGCGTACCGCTTTAATGGGCGAACAGCCCAACCCTTGGGACCTACTTCAGCCCCAGGATGCGACGGGCCGACATCGAGGTGCCAAACCTTGCCGTCGATATGGACTCTTGGGCAAGATGAGCCTGTTATCCCCGGGGTACCTTTTATCCGTTGAGCGACGGCGCTTCCACACGCGACCGCCGGATCACTATGCCCTGCTTTCGCACCTGCTCCACTTGTAGGTGTCACAGTCAAGCTCCCTTGTGCCATTGCACTCAGCGGCTGATTGCCAACCAGCCTGAGGGAACCTTTGGGCGCCTCCGTTACTCTTTAGGAGGCGACCGCCCCAGTCAAACTACCCACCTGACGCTGTCCCTCATCCGGTTTACGGACGTGGGTTAGGTTCCCGTCACATGAAGGGTGGTATTTCAACGTTGACTCCACCCCGGCTGGCGCCGGAGCTTCCCAGTCTCCCACCTATCCTACACAACACGCAACAAAAACCAACATCAAGCTGTAGTAAAGGTCCACGGGGTCTTTCCGTCTTGGTGCAGCTAACGAGCATCTTTACTCGTACTTCAATTTCGCCGGGTCTGTGGTTGAGACAGTAGGGAAGTCGTTACGCCATTCGTGCAGGTCGGAACTTACCCGACAAGGAATTTCGCTACCTTAGGACCGTTATAGTTACGGCCGCCGTTTACCGGGGCTTAGGTTCAGAGCTTCGCCCTTGCGGGCTAACCCCTCCCCGTAACCTTCCGGCACCGGGCAGGCGTCACAGCGTATACATCGTCTTACGACTTCGCACGCTGCTGTGTTTTTAGTAAACAGTCGCTTCCCCCTGGTCTCTGCGGCCTCCTCAAGCTCCAGGCGCGAAGCCTGTCACCCTACCGAGGCCCTCCTTCTCCCGAAGTTACGGAGGTATTTTGCCGAGTTCCTTAACCACAGTTCTCCCGATCGCCTTGGTATTCTCTACCCGCCCACCTGTGTCGGTTTGGGGTACGGGCGCCGTGCCAACTCGCTAGACGCTTTTCTTGGCAGCATGGGCTCAGTGACTATGCCTATAACGGCTCGGTATCACGCCTCAGGCTTTATGAGGCCCGGATTTGCCTGGACCTCGCCCTACACGTTTACCCCTGGTACAACCAACGCCAGGGTTCACCTACCCTCCTGCGTCCCGCCTTCGCTGCCCGCCCCAGGGTCGTTCGGTTCGCCCGAAGGCAGCCCCTTAGTACCCCTGGATTGGGATTGACGCGGGCACGACGGTACCGGAATATCAACCGGTTGTGCATCGACTACGCCTTTCGGCCTCGCCTTAGCTCCCGACTCACCCTGGGTGGATTAGCCTTCCCCAGGAAACCTTGGGCTTACGGCGGAGGGGTTTCTCACCCCTCTCTCGCTACTCATGCCAGCATTCTCACTCGAACGCGCTCCACGACGGTTCCCACCGCCGCTTCCCTGCCCGCTCGACGCTCCCCTACCACCCCATTGCTGAGGTCCGCGGCTTCGGCTCGGTGCTTGAGCCCCGTTAAATTGTCCGCGCCGGACCACTCGACCAGTGAACTATTACGCACTCTTTCAAGGGTGGCTGTTTCTAAGCCAACCTCCTGGCTGTCTGTGCAGTCCGACATCGTTTCCCACTTAGCACCAAATTAGGGGCCTTAGCCGGCGATCTGGGCTGTTTCCCTTTCGACCACGAAGCTCATCCCTCGTAGTCTCACTGCCGGGCTCTAGAGCATCGGCATTCGGAGTTTGATTGGGGTCGGTAAGCTTGTAGGCCCCCTAACCCATTCAGTGCTCTACCTCCGATGCTGAACACCCGACGCTGCACCTAAATGCATTTCGGGGAGAACCAGCTATCACCGAGTTTGTTTGGCCTTTCACCCCTACCCACAGGTCATCCCCCATGTTTTCAACCATGGTGGGTTCGGCCCTCCACGGGGTCTTACCCCCGCTTCAGCCTGCCCATGGGTAGATCACTCGGCTTCGGGTCTACCGCACGCGACTGGACGCCCATTTAAGACTCGCTTTCGCTCCGGCTCCCCCTCACGGGTTAACCTTGCCACGTACGGTAACTCGCTGGCTCATTCTTCAAAAGGCACGCCATCACGGCCGGCCAAACATAAAGGATGGCCGACGACGCTCTGACTGTTTGTAAGCCAACGGTTTCAGGTACTATTTCACTCCCCTCCCGGGGTACTTTTCACCTTTCCCTCACGGTACTAGTTCGCTATCGGTCGCCTGATAGTACTTAGCCTTGCGAAGTGGTCTTCGCTGGTTCACGCCAGGTTTCACGGGCCCGGCGCTACTCGGGTGCCAAATCGGAGGCTGCATGCGTTTCACGTACGGGGCTCTTACCCTCTGTGGCGGGACGTTCCAAAACCCTTCTGCTACGCAGCAACTTTGTAACTCCGTGGAGAGCCTGGTGACTCTCCCATTTGGTCCCACGACCCCGCACCGGCAACGCCACCAGGCTTTAACACCGGCACGGTTTAGGCTCTTCCCGTTTCGCTCGCCGCTACTCAGGGAGTCGCTGTTGCTTTCTTTTCCTCAGGGTACTGAGATGTTTCAATTCCCCTGGTTCCCTCTACCGGCCCTATGTGTTCAGGCCGGAGTACCACCGTTTTTCGCGGTGGTGGGTTTCCCCATTCGGATATCCACGGATCAATGCTCGGTAGACAGCTCCCCGTGGCTTATCGCAGTCACCCGCGTCCTTCATCGGCTTCAGGCGCCAAGGCATCCACCGTTGGCTTTTGTAGCTTGGAGAACAAGATGCTCGTGCTCGCTATGCAATTCTCAAAGAGCGCTTGAAGCCCCGGCCAATAAGTCCGGGGCTCCTGGTGGCTTGCGTCCGACGCCACGCAAATGCGTTACGAAAAGAGGACGGTTTCCACACCCTGGGCCACGAGAAGTGAGCCCAGAAAACGGAACAGAGGTTGCCCGGCTGCTGCCTTGCCGCGACCTGGAAGTAAATACCTACGACAGGAAGGACTCGGCAGAAACCGAATAGCTAGTGATCAACTGGGAGATGGACCAGGAATTACCCCGGCCGTGACTCCTTAGAAAGGAGGTGATCCAGCCGCACCTTCCGGTACGGCTACCTTGTTACGACTTCACCCCAATCACCGACCCCACCTTCGACGGCTCCCTCCTTGCGGTTGGGCCACCGGCTTCGGGTGTTGCCGACTTTCGTGGTGTGACGGGCGGTGTGTACAAGGCCCGGGAACGTATTCACCCCGGCGTTGCTGATCCGGGATTACTAGCGACTCCGACTTCACGCAGTCGAGTTGCAGACTGCGATCCGAACTGAGACCGGCTTTTTGGGATTCGCTCCTCCTCGCGGAATAGCAGCCCTTTGTACCGGCCATTGTAGCATGTGTGCAGCCCTGGACGTAAGGGGCATGATGACTTGACTTCGTCCCCACCTTCCTCCGAGTTGACCCCGGCAGTCTCCTGCGAGTCCCCGGCATTATCCGCTGGCAACACAGGACAAGGGTTGCGCTCGTTGCGGGACTTAACCCAACATCTCACGACACGAGCTGACGACAGCCATGCACCACCTATCGCAGGCCCTTTCGGACACCGTATCTCTACGGCTTTTCCTGCGTAGTTCAACCCAGGTAAGGTTCTTCGCGTCGCCTCGAATTAAGCCACATGCTCCGCCGCTTGTGCGGGCCCCCGTCAATTCCTTTGAGTTTTAGCCTTGCGGCCGTACTCCCCAGGCGGGGCACTTAATGCGTTAGCTACGGCACGGAACCCGTTGATAAGGTCCCACACCTAGTGCCCAACGTTTACGGCGTGGACTACCAGGGTATCTAATCCTGTTCGCTCCCCACGCTTTCGCTCCTCAGCGTCAGCTCCGGCCCAGCCCACCGCCTTCGCCACCGGTGTTCCTCCTGATATCTGCGCATTTCACCGCTACACCAGGAATTCCGTGGGCCCCTACCGGGCTCTAGCCACAGCAGTATCAGATGGCGACCCCAGGTTGAGCCTGAGGATTTCACACCTGACTTACTGAGCCGCCTACGAGCTCTTTACGCCCAATAAATCCGGACAACGCTCGCTCCCTACGTATCACCGCGGCTGCTGGCACGTAGTTGGCCGGAGCTTCTTCTGCAGGTACCGTCACTATCGTCCCTGCTTGAAAGAGGTTTACAACCCGAAGGCCTTCATCCCTCACGCGGCGTTGCTGCGTCAGGCTTTCGCCCATTGCGCAAGATTCCCCACTGCTGCCTCCCGTAGGAGTCTGGGCCGTGTCTCAGTCCCAGTGTGGCTGGTCGTCCTCTCAGACCAGCTACCCGTCGTAGCCTTGGTAGGCCGTTACCCCACCAACTAGCTGATAGGCCGCGAGGCCCTCCCGAAGCGGAATCCATTTCCTCACCTGGCCATGCAGCCTGGTGGGGGCATCCGGTATTAGCAGCGGTTTCCCGCTGTTATCCCGGTCTTCGGGGCAGGTTCCTCACGTGTTACTCACCCGTTCGCCACTAGGCCTTCTCCAGTGTTACCACCGGATGAGCCCCGTTCGACTTGCATGTGTGAAGCACGCCGCCAGCGTTCGTCCTGAGCCAGGATCAAACTCTCCATCGAGATCTCGGGCACCCCAAAGAGCGCCGTCGAACTTAGTTGAGAGCACCAGCCCTGAAATCATTCAGAGCCGGCCAATGGCACAAGACGGTCTGTTGTCCGTCTAATGCTTGACAAGATGGCGCCCCGGCTTACGCCGGCGCACCCGCACTAGCTTTAACTTCCTCTGTTCCGTTTTCAAGGTCCACCGCTCGCGGTGCACACGTCTGCTTGTGGCAGGCGGCGGTGCCAACCGCTGAGCAATCATTTCGGGACAACCTCGCCCGATCTGAATGCGTCGCTCAGAGAACACTCGGCTCAACTGGGCGGCTTACTAGCTTAACTCACTCGGCGGACCGTGTCAACCGCACTTCACCGGCAGCCGCCGGCAGCCGGTCACTGCTGTCCGCTTCACTCGCCCCTTGGCGAGCGAAGAGTCATAGTAGCTCATCGGACGGCCTGACCGGCAGTCGGCTTTTCGTAGAGGTGACCTTCCTGTTCCGGCCCTGGTTAGGGAAGCCCTGTTCCGGCCGTGGTTAGGGAGCCGTCGCCTCCTGCCCAACGATGCCGCTGTTCGGCCCCGGCTCTCCGTCGGGGCGTGGCGGCGGCCAACTGCTACGACGCGTCAGCTCTACGCACGGCGACATCGCCAACCGGGGGGCCGGGGTGCGGGGGGAGGCGGTGAGCAGCTCGGACCGCTGTACCGGCTTGCCGGCGACGACAACAGCCCCCGCTAGAGGGGTCACGCGGGTTCGTTGACCACCAGATGCTCCCCACCATGCGGCAATGGTCCCGGCCAGAGGTGTTCACACGCGCCCGTTGACCACCAAACGGGGCCAACCAGGCGGCACGGCCCCCACTGGATGGGTCACGCCGGTTCGTTGACGACCAAAGGGGGCCAACCAGCCGCTTCCGGGTGCACATTGGTGACTCCGTCGCGATTATGAGCCGCTCTTGACACGGAAACGCATCGAGAAACTACTGATGCACCGAGATCGCCTCCCAGGCACCCCCGGGTACCACTCAGACCTCCGGCCTCGCCTGGCACTCGCCCACGCAGGCCGGCGCGACCACCCGATCCGGCGCAACCACCCGATCCGGCGCGACCACCCGATCCGGCGCGACCACCCGATCCGGCGCGACCGAAACCGCGCCCTTCCGCGGCCCGGCCCTGGCGGTCTCCCGTAGCCCTGGGCTGGCGGTCTCCCGTGGCCCGGGCGAAACCCAGGGGCTGCTCTCGACGATGAAGCGCCATGGCGCCTCTGTCCCCCTCGTGAGGCCGACTCGCAACGTGGCCAGCACCTTTCCCCCGGCACCAGCACCGTCGTCGGCCAGGTACAAACCGGCTGACGCCTCCACCAGGTCGAGGCCGTTGTCGACGCCCGTGATCCCGAACGCCTCACAGAGCCGCCCGGCCCGCGGCACAGGTCCCGCTCCCGCAGGTCGCGCTGGCCGTGCCAGCGTGCCCGTCTCATGGCCTCGATGCCACCTAGAGGTTGGGCCGCCCTCAGCAGGACAGCGGAAGCTTTCCCCTCGGGCTCGCAGACCACGTTGGCGCACCAGTGGACGCCATAGGAAAAGTAGACGTACAACTGACCTGGAGGGCCGAACATGATCGCCGTACGAGGGGTTGGTCCCCGGTACGCGTGGCTCGCCGGGTCGTCTGTCCCCATGTAAGCCTCGACCTCGACGAGCCGCCCAATACGGCCGTCGGAGCGGACCAGCAACTTCCCGACCAGGGCTCGGCCCACATCACGCGCGTCCCCAGCGAAGAAATCGCGGGAAAGCGGGGCGGGCGGGATCAACCACTCACCGACGGCCCAGGTCGCGAGTACCCCGGGAGCTGGTCACCACCGGCACTGGCCTGGTCCCCCTGTTATGGGGCTGGCCGCCACCACCTAGGGCTGACCTCCGCCGCGGCCGCCGTGGCTGCCCGTTCCCGGCAGCTTCGCGATCCCAAAGCGGTCGGCGTCCGCACGGAGAACGGCTGAGAACCGCTCGATCTGGATGGCCACAGGCCCGGCCCCGCCCCTCCGGGCGTGGTACGGCGAGACACGGGGACACCGGGCTCGAGCAGCGCGACAGCTTCGGTCCCGAGCGCAGGGTGGGCCGCGACGAGCTCGGGGAGCGGGACCCGTCGCTGTACGGAGTCCCGCACCAGCGCGCCCACCAGCTCATGCGCTCGCCGGAAAGGCGTGCCGTTCTGGACCAGCCACTCCGTAAGGTCGGCAGCAGCCGAGCTGGGAACGTCTGCGGCCCTGGCCATCGCCTGCAAGTCGAATGTCGCCGTACCGATCAGGCCGGCGATCGCCGCGAGAGTCCGCTCGACCTGGTCAACGGCATCGAAAAGAGGCTCTTTGTCCTCTTGGAGATCCCGGTTGTAGGACAGGGGCAGACCTTTCAACGTCGCCAGGAACCCCGTCAGGTGGCCTATCAACCGGCCCGCCTTGCCCCGCGCCAGCTCGGCGATGTCCGGGTTCTTCTTCTGAGGCAGCATCGAGCTGCCCGTGGCGTAGGCGTCGTCGAGATGGAGGAAACCAAACTCTTCCGACGACCACAGCACTATCTCTTCGCCGATGCGGGATAGGTGGGTGCCGAGCAAGGCCAGGTCGAACAGGGCCTCAGCCACGAAATCACGGTCCGAGACGGCGTCCATCGAATTCTCGAAACGGGACGAGAAGCCCAGTTCCCTGGCGACCAGGTCGGGGTCGAGCGGCAACGAAGAGCCCGCTAGAGCGCCCGCGCCGAGAGGGGACACGTCGAGGCGCCGGCGCGTCGCCGCCAGACGGTCCACATCTCTGGCCAGCGCCCAGCCATGGGCGAGAAGGTGGTGCGCCAACAAGACGGGCTGGGCCCGCTGCAAGTGGGTGTAACCGGGCAAGTAGGCATCGCCGGCCTCACGGGCCCGGTTTAGAAGGACCGCCTGCAAGCCGATCACTGCTCGGGCCACTTCTGCCAGCGCCCGCTTGGTGAACAGGCGCAGATCAGTGGCGACCTGGTCGTTGCGGCTCCGCCCGGTGTGCAAACAGCGGCCGACGTCTCCCGCTATCTCGGTTACCCGCCGCTCGAGGGCCGTATGGACGTCCTCATCGGCCGGCTCGAAGACGAACGTGCCCTCGGCGATTTCCTCCTCAACCTGGCTGAGCGCGGCGAGCAAGGTCCCACTCTCCTCGTCGGAAAGCAAGCCGGAACGCAGGAGCCCGAGTACGTGAGCCCGGCTACAAGCTATGTCGTCAGGAGCGAGGCGACGGTCAAACGAAAGGCTCTCGGTGAAAGCAAAGAGTTCTTCTGACTGCTTGCTCCCGCCAAAACGACCCTGCCAGAGCGTCATCGGCGGACACACTACCGGTTAGTCGCCAAGATTGTGACCTGGCCGAGCCGTCCCCTGCTTGCTGGCCCAGGTCTCTATGCCGAGGCCGAAGATCCTCACAAAACCCTCGGCATCCTGGTGACGGAAGCGGTCCGCGGCCGAATAGGTCGCCAGACCGTGGTCGTACAGAGCGACGGGGCTACGCCTGCCGGCGACAAAGCAGGAGCCGACACTTTGTGGTGCCGTCCCCGGTTCGCAGCGCAGACGCACCTCGCCCGTCACAAACCGCTGGCTCTCCAGGAAGAAGGCGTCGAGAGACGCTTTCAGAGGCGAGAACCACAGGCCGTCATAGATGAGCTCCGCCCAACGAGGCTCGAGACGGGCCTTTTCGTGGGCGAGGTCACGCTCCAGAGTCATCCCCTCGAGGTCGGCGTGGGCGATCAGCAGCGCCAGCGCCCCGGGGCACTCGTAGATCTCGCGGCTCTTGATGCCGACGCGGCGGTTCTCCACCATGTCGACGCGACCGAACCCGTACGGCCCGATCCTTTGGTCCAGCGCCGGGACGAGCTGATGGAGCGCCATCGGCTCGCCGTCCAGGGCCACAGGTAACCCGCTCGTGAAGCCAATGACTACCTCCGTCGGCTCGCCACCGGCAGCCTTCGGCACAGTCAGCTCGTAAACGTCTTCTGGTGGCATAACCCAGGGGTCTTCGATGACACCGCATTCGACTGTACGGCCCCAGAGGTTTTGGTCGACCGAGTACGGGCTCGCCTTGGTAGCGCTGATCGGGATGCCCCACCGCTTGGCGTACTCGATCGAGTCGTCGCGGGTAAAGCCCCAGGTGCGAACCGGGGCCACTACTTCCAGATCCGGCGCGAGGGCACGGCTCGAAACCTCAAAACGGACCTGGTCGTTCCCCTTCCCGGTGCACCCATGAGCGATGGCGTCTGCGCCGTGCTGGCGCGCCGCTTTTACCAGGTGCCTCACGATTACTGGCCTAGAAAGCGAGCTGATGAGGGGGTACCTGCCCTCGTAAAGGCCGTTGGCCCTGATCGCCGGTGCTACGAAATCGGACCCGAACTCCTGCCTCGCGTCGACCACGGAGACGTCGACGGCCCCGGCCGCGACGGCACGCGCCCGGACCGCGTCCCAGTCCCCCCCCTGGCCCAAGTCGACAGCCAACGCGATGACCTCGGCCCCGAGCTCTTCGGTCATCCACCTCACGGCCACCGAAGTGTCCAGGCCACCGCTATAGGCCAGCACGATCCTCTTTGCCACTATTCGCTCTCCTCTCTAAGCACTAAGCACTCTGGCTGGCCATGCGGGCCAACTTCCGCGCCAGAACCGCGCCCTTTACGCGCTCTGCGGCTATTACAAGAACCGTGTCGTCTCCAGCCACCGTGCCGATCACGTCGGCCAACCCGGCGCGGTCGATGGCCGAGGCGACCACGTGGGCGCAGCCCGGAGGGGTGCGCACCACGACCAGGTTGCCAGAGCTCGTCACTTCGGCCACCCACTCGCCCAGCACCCGCCGCAGGTGCAGTTCCGGGGCGGGACGATCCTTTGAGCCCTCCCTCATGGAGTAGACAAGGACGCCTCCTGGACGGCGCACCTTCACGGCGCCGAGGTCCTCGAGGTCTCGCGAGACCGTGACCTGCGTGGCGTCGACGCCTTGCTCACTCAGCAGCCTCACCAGCTCAGCCTGGCTCGTGACCGCCTGTTTTTCGATGATCTGGCTGACCCGGTGCTGGCGCTGGGTCTTCGTAAGTCTCAAGGTGACCCCTGGACCGCCTCCACCGCGTGGCTCCCGAAGAGCCACAGGAGCAGCCCGCGCATCGCTCGCAAGCGGTTTGCTGCCTGGGCCCACACGAGACTGGAAGGCCCGTCGATGACTTCGGCCGCAACTTCCTCCCCGCGGTGCGCAGGCAGGCAATGGAGGAAACCTGCACCCGGCGCGGCGAGGGCCATGAGCTGCGGTCCCACACGGTAAGGACCGAAGGCACCCAGTCGCTCCACTGACTCGGCCTCTTGGCCCATCGAAATCCAGACGTCGGTGTAAACCGCGTCCGCTTCTTTTACCGCCTCCTCCGGTGCCGCTGACTGGACGAGGCTGCCGCCCAGGGAGGCGACTGCATCCGCGGTGGCCTCGTCGAGGCCGTACCCAGGGGGCGTCGCAATGGAAACGTTCACGCCGGCCATGGCACAGGCCAGCACGAAACTCCGAGCGACATTGTTGCCGTCGCCGACCCAGGCGACGCGGCGCCCGGCGAGCGCCCCTCCCCAGTGGGCCCGCAACGTCAGGAGGTCCGCGATGGCCTGAAGAGGGTGCGCACGATCAGAAAGCAGGTTGATAACCGGGACGTCGACAACGGCGCGCATTCTCTCGAGAACGGAGTGGTCGAGCACTCGGCCAGCGCGCAGTGGTACTGCGCCAGGGTCCTGGCCACGTCCTCGGCACTTTCTCTGGTGTCGATGCCCACTTCGTCGCCGCGGATGGTCACGGGGTGGCCGCCCAGTTGGAACACGCCCAACTCGGACGAACTGCGCGTCCTGGCAGAAGGTTTCTGAAAAACGAGCGCCACGCCTCTGCCGCTGAGGACGCGTGGAGGGTAATCGTCTCCGGCGAGCTCGAGCACCGCCATGAGCTCGCCCGGCGACAGGTCTTCGTATATCGAGAAGGTGACGGCTCACGCAGCCTCGCCGAGCACTCGGTCGAGGATGCCTACGCCCTCGTCGATCTCTTCCTCACTGATGGTGAGGGGTGGTTCGAGCCGCAATGCCGATGCTGTCACCGCATTTACTATCAGGCCCTGTTGCAAGCAGCGGGCGGCAACCACGCCGGCATTCTCCTGAGCCAGTTCGGCCGCCAGCAACAGGCCGAGGCCCCTTACGCTGCTGACACCCTCGAGCGCCATCAATCTTTTCTCCAAATACTCCCCGCGGACCTTGGCCAGGAGAGGTGCGTCGAGCTCCTCCATGGTCGCCAGCGTCGCCCGCGCGGCTGCGGCCGCCAGCGGCTGCCCGCCGAAAGTCGAAGCATGGTCTCCCGGGCTGAACACGCTCGCCACATTGTCCCGCGCCCAGCAGGCCCCTATCGGCACGCCGTTCCCAAGGGCCTTGGCCACCGTCACGACGTCGGGTTGCGCCCCGTAGTGCTCGAAGCCCCACCACCGGCCCGTGCGGCCGAGCCCGGCCTGGACTTCGTCAACAATGAACAGGATGCCGCGCTGGTCGCAGAGCGCGCGACACCTTGGAAGTAGTCGTCCCCGGCCGGCCAGACCCCTCCCTCACCTTGGACCGGCTCGAGCAATACGGCCGCGACCTCGGGCGTAATCGCTCTTTCGAGGGCGTCGAGATCCCGCCAGGGGACGTGGCGAAAACCGTCGGGCAGGGGTTGGAACGGTTCGTGCTTAGCGGGCTGGCCAGTGGCATGAAGGGTGGCCAGCGTCCGCCCGTGGAACGACCCGTACGCGCTCAGCACCACGTAACGGCCGTGGCCCCCCCACTTCCTGGCCAACTTGATGGCGCACTCGTTTGCCTCGGCACCGCTGTTCGCAAAAAAGATTTTTCCTCCGCCGCCGAGCAACCGGTCGAGGACCATCGCTACTTCTTCACGCGGCAACGTGCCGAACAGGTTCGAGGTGTGCACCAGAGTCTTCGCTGCCTGGCACACCGCCTCGGCCACAGCAGGGTGAGCATGGCCAAGCGAGGTCACCGCGAGCCCAGACAACATGTCCAGGTACCGGCGCCCCTCGTCGTCCCAGAGGTACGAACCCTCTCCCCGTACGAACGTCACGCTCGGCGGCGCGTACGTCGGCATCAGATATGTCAAAGTGTCACCATTGTCCCGATCCCGCTGCGTGTGAAGATTTCGAGCAGCAGCGCATGAGGCGCCCTCCCGTCGAGTATGTGGACCTGCGGCACACCGCCGTTCACTGCGTCCAGGGCGGCCCGAGCTTTGGGGACCATGCCGCCGGCGACGGCGCCTTTTACCATGAGTTTTTCGAGCTCTGCCCGACCCAGCTGGCCGAGCAGGCTTGTAGGGTCGTCCTCATCCGCCCGGATACCCTCGACATCGGTTAGAAAAACTAGTTTTTCCGCCTCGAGGGCCTTCGCAATAGCCCCGGCAGCAGTATCGGCGTTGATGTTGTAGGCCTGGCCCGTCTCGTCTGTCCCGATCGTGGCGACGACCGGTACCAGGTTTTCGGCCAGCAACCGGACCAATAATTCAGGTAGCACCTTTGTAACGTCACCAACAAAGCCAAGCGAAGGATCGAGCGGCGCGGCCTGGATCAGGCTGGCGTCCTCTCCGGACACCCCGACCGCGAGAGGGCCGTGCACGTTGATGGCGGCGACGATGTCGCGGTTGACTTTGCCAACCAGGACCATGCGGGCGATATCAAGCGTCTCCGCGTCGGTGACGCGGAGACCGCTCCTGAACTCGGACTTCTTGCCCAACCTGGACAAGAGCTCACCGATCTGTGGACCGCCGCCGTGCACCACCACCGGCCGCATACCTACAGACCGCATCAGGACAATGTCTGTCGCGAAGCCCCCGAGCGCCGAACCGTCACCCAGCGCGTTGCCGCCGTACTTGACGACAACGACCTTGTGCCAGAACCGCCTTATGTAGGGCAAAGCCTCAACCAGGATTTCGGCCTTGGCCCGGGCGTCGAGGTTAGCGGGCGTGGGTGGCGCGACTACGCGTAATGCCGCGCCTGCTGCCTCTTCACCGGGTGCCACAGTCGCTAATTATACACAACCATGAATACTGATTCAAGCTGGCCTGAATACTGGTTCAAACCGGGTGACCGCTGACGACTACCGTCGATGGCGACGCCTCAATGGCGACGCCTCAATGGCGACGCCTCGATGGCGACGGCGCTGGGTACCCGGCTCTTTTCATGGCGCCAGGCCAGCGCGCGGGAGGCCCGTCGTCTCGGGCCAGCCCATGACGGCGTTGGCGCACTGGACCGCCTGGCCCGCGGCGCCCTTGACGAGGTTGTCTATGGCACAGATCGCGACCACCCAACCTGTGCGTTCGTCGAAACGAGCCGTCAGATGCGCGGTATTTGACCCCAGGGTGGCCTTGGTAGAAGGGCTCCGCTCGGCGACGACAACGAAGGGCTCCGACGCGTACGCCTTCGCGAGCACATCGAGGGGGTCGTCGCTGTAGCCCGCGGCCGGCCTGGCATAGCAAGTCGCCAGGATGCCCCTGTTCATCGGCGCCAGGTGGGGCGTAAAGATCAGTTGGGCCCGATGGCCTGCTCCATTTCAGGTGTATGGCGGTGGTTAATTAGGCCATAGGCGACAAAATCCTCGTCTACCGTGCAGAACTGGGTGTTTTCCGCGAGTTTGCGTCCTGCGCCCGACACGCCGCTGGCGGCATCGACGACTATGCCGGTGGGTTCGACGAAGCCTGTCCTGACTAGGGGTGCGAGGGCCAGTGCCGCCGCGGTTGGGTAACAACCGGGCGCTGCCACGAGCGCGGCGCGTGAGAGCTGTTCCCGGTCGACCTCGGGTAGCCCGTACACCGCTGCTCTCAGCAGTTCCGGGCAACTGTGCTCCTCACCGTACCAGGCGGGGTAAAGACCGGCGTCTTTCAACCGGAAATCCGCCGCCAAGTCGACCACGTGGCTGCCGTTTTCCAGTAGCTGGGGCACTAGGTGCTGCGAAGCGCCGTGAGGGAGAGCGCAGAAAACGAGGTCGGCCCCTTCCGCCGCCCGGGCCTCGGTGGGGCCGAACACCAGGTCTGGATAAGCGCCGGCCAGAGCGGGCTGGAGGTCAGCAACGGCAGTCCCCGCATGTGAGCTGGCGGTCGCAGCCACCAACTCAAGGTTGGGGTGGGAGGCGAGCAAGCGCAACAGCTCCACCCCCGTGTAGCCCGAAGCGCCCAGCACGGCAACGAGCTTCTTCTGTCCCATTCCCACAACTATACGTGACTACGCATAACTATTCACGTCGTTCAAGGCGGGCCCGGGCTGGCCCCCTCACTGGTCCCCGGGTTAGCGGCCCCGCTGGTAGTCAGCTCGCCGGGCCCGGCACTGCCCTGCGGCCCGGTACCGTCGGGACCGGCATCGCCGCCTTCTGGCCCGTCCTCGTCCGAAGCGGGGTGGGCGGCTGAGTGTGCGTCGAGGGCGGCTAAGGCGGCGGTGACTGCATCACTCGGCCCACCCTCGCGCTCCTCAGCCCACACGGCCGCACCGAGGTTCCTGAGCAACCTATCCCGCTGGTACTTCGCCTGCGCCTGGTCGAGCTTGGCCTTACCCTGGCTAACACCCTGCTGAGCTTTGGTCAACGCCTGCTCGTACTGCACCTTCATTTTGTCCGTCAAGCCCATTTAGGCTCCTTTGCTCTCCTCAACAGCATGGCCGCGCTCCCCCGCTGCCGCTTCGGATCCTACTCTCGCCCTGCAGCTCAGCCGCCCCGCAGTACAGCGCCGTGGCGTTGCCGGACGGCAGAAACCACTCGGTCACGCACTTCCGCCACGTCCTGTTCCGTCAAGGTCCGGTCGAGCGCCCGCAACCTGGCGCGGAATGCGAGACTGCGGCGGCCCTCGCCGAGCGAAGGACCGCGCCACACATCGAAAAGCGCCACCGCCTCAGCTAGCTCCCCGGCGGCGTCTTGCACCGTTGCGCCTAACTCGCCCGCCGGGACGTCGTCACCAGCGACGAACGCAACGTCGAGGTCTACTGCCGGGTAGCGGCTGACCGGGCGGGCTTGCTGGCTTTGCCTTTTCGCTTCCAGCAACGGGGCCAGGTCCACTAAGAAGACGGCGACCCGGGTGCGGAAGTCATAACGGGCGGCGATCTCCGGAGCGAGCTCGCCGACTACGCCCAGTTGGCGTCCCCCCGCCAAGATGGCCGCCCGCCGGCCGGAATGAAGCGAAGTCATTGCGGCGCTGGCACCCTGTAGCTGGCCATCCCAGCTCGGAGCCCACGGCTCGACCGAAGCGCCCGCCATTATTCGAAGCCCTGCGGCCAGGACCTCCCAAACGTGCACCGCGTAGCTCGCATCGGCTCCATCCCCGACGGCGACCAACCCGAGCTGCTCCCACTCCATAACCCCCTCGATCGGGCCCTCTGAACGGCCAGGCGGAGCGTGCATGAAGACATTCCCGAGCTCGAACAGGCTTATTGCGCCCGCTTGGCGCTCTGTGTTGAAACGGGCGGCGTGGAGCAGCCCGGGGAGCACTGAGGTGCGGAGTAACCCGAGAGCCTGGTCGAGGGGGTTCTCGAGCTCGAGCGCCACGTTGGGATCCAGGCCAGCCCGCTCGATATCCTGGCGCGAAAGGAAACTGCTCGTCCAGGCCTCGTTGGCCCCGGCGCCTACCAATATCTCCTGGACTACGTGCCGGCCCTTTTGATGATCCGACAGGCCGCTGGGCGAAGCCGACCGAGGCGGGACAGAACGGGCGATATTGTCGTAACCGTAAATGCGGGCCACCTCTTCGACGAGGTCGATTTCGCGCCCGCAGTCGGGACGCCAGGTAGGTACCGTCACTTCAAAACTGGGGGCTCCCGTCAGGTCTGACTCGAAGCCGAGAGGGGCGAGCAGGTCAGCGCATTGCCCCGGGTTGAGCGATGTCCCAAGGACGAGGTTCACCCTTTCGGTACGCATCCAAATTCGTGTCTTTTCGCAGCGCACCGTCCGGACGTCGGTAGTCCGGCCGCGCCGTACCGTTGGCCCCAACAGCTCGACAAAACGGTCTATCGCCCTGTCTGCAACCTCTATGTCAACCCCGCGTTCGAACCGGGTACGCGCCTCGCTCAGCAATCCCAGGCGCTGGCCCGTGGCCGAGGTCGCCTGGGGGTCGAAATTCGCAGCCTCGAGAAGGACAGTCTCGGTGCCCGGCGAAATTTCCGCCGTAGCTCCGCCCATTATCCCGGCCACGCCGACCGCGACCCCATTTGCGTCGGCAATCACGCAGTCGTCGGCCGAGAGGGAACGCTTTACCCCATCCAGGGTGACAATTTCTTCGCCCTCCTTGGCCCGACGAACAAGGAGGCCACGACCTCCCAAGCGGTCGAGGTCGTAGGGGTGATTGGGCTGGCCAAACTCGAGCATGACGTAATTGGAAACGTCGACCACCGGGCTGATGGGTCGCATCCCGGCCAGGGTGAGCCGACGCCGCACCACCGGGCTGACGAGCGCCGTGCCGACGCGCTCGATCACGGTCCCCGTAAAGCGCCGGCACAGCCCGGCGGCCGCATCGTCGATCCCGACGTTCGCACCGGCAACATCTTCGGCCACCACGTGCGGAGGCTCAGGCAGGGAAAACGGGAGCCGCATGCCCGCGGCAAGGTCTCGCGCCACACCCGCGATCGAAAAGGCGTCCCCGCGATTGGGGCTGATCTCCAGGTCAAAAACAACGTCCGGTCCCAACCCGAGGATTTCAGCCACTGGCTCCCCTGGCGCCACCGAGCCGGGAGGGAGTACGAGAATTGCCGGCGTCGGGCCTTCGGGGCCGATACCAAGTTCGGGCGCCGAACACAGCATCCCGTTAGACCATTCACCTCGTAGTTTGCGTCGTCCTATGTCGAGCCCGCTCGGCATCGTCGTCCCGACCATCGCCAACGGGACGAGGTCACCCTCCTTCATATTGAAGGCACCGCAACAAATTTGTAGCGCTTGGCCGTCGCCCGCGTCGACGTCGACGAGCTGGATGCGGTCCGCGGCTGGGTGCGGGCGTGTCGCCAGCACGCGGGCCGCGACGATCCCATCCAGTGGGGCGCCGACGTATTCGGTCCCCTCGACGACGAGGCCCAAGAAGGAAAGCACCCGAGCTATTTCTTCAGGCGTACCCTCCGCGGGCGTAAAATCACGGAGCCAGGAAAGCGGGGCGCGCATCAGGCATCAAAATTGGCAGAGGAAACGGACGTCATTATCCAGTAGTTCACGCAAGTCCGCGAGATTAGTACGGGCGGCGGCCAGGCGGTCTATGCCGAACCCCCACGCAAAGCCGGTGTAGCGTTCGGCGTCTATGCCCACGGCTGCGAAGACAGCCGGGTCGACCATGCCGCAACCGCCGAGCTCGACCCAACCGGACCCAGAACAGGTCCGGCACCCTACACCGCCACACACCCAGCAAGTCACGTCGAACTCAGCTGAGGGCTCGGTGAAGGGGAAAAAACTGGGGCGGAGCCTGGCGTGGCGGCCAGGGCCGAAAAAGGTGCCCGTAAAACTCTCGAGGACACCAGCCAGGTGGGCCATGCTGATCCCTTCGTCCACGACGAGGGCTTCGATCTGGTGAAAGACCGGCAGGTGGCGGGCGTCTGGGGTATCGCGTCGATAGCACCGGCCGGGGGCCACGGCGTAGATCGGAGGCGGGCGCGACTCCATGAGGCGCACTTGCACCGGCGACGTATGGGTCCGCAACAAGATGCTCTCGGGTCCTCCCTCCTTCAGGTAGAACGTGTCGAACATGCCGCGCGCCGGGTGGTGCGGAGGCATGTTCAAGGCCTCAAAATTGTGCCAATCATCTTCTACCTCAGGGCCTTCTGCGACCTCGAAACCCATGGAGATGAAAATGTCTTCCAGTTCTTGCCGGACTTGAGTGACGAGGTGGAGGTGACCTCTCGGCGCAGGCTGGCATACGTAGTCAGCGAGCGGCCCCCCGGCAGTGGCAAACATGGCAGCCGCTTCGCTCAGGTCCAACCTCTCTGATTGAGAGCGCTGCCGGGCTTCCTTTACCTCCAGCTCCTCCGCCCGCCGAGCGAAAAGTTCTTCCAAGCTCGCTCGGGCCTCGTGGACAGCTCGGCCCAGCTCCCGCCTGCCGGTCGGCGCCAGGTCCCGCAGGGTGGCCGTTATTGCTGCCAGTTCGCTCCGTTTCCCGAAGGCCTCAGCCTCGACAGCCCGCAACTCAGCCAGCGAGCTGGCCCCCTTGATGAGATCCTGAGCGCGAGCGAGCGCCTCTTGAACAGCGTTCATATCCCCGCCAGCTTGCCAGCTCCGCCGCTGTCGCGGAGGGGAATTGTGAAGCGCACTGTAGCCCCTTCACCTGGGACCGAGGTTGCGGTGAGCTCGCCGCCGTGCACCTCGACGATCTCCTTGCTTATCCAGAGGCCAAGGCCGAGGCCGCCCGGCTCGCCGGCAACGGCACGGAAAAACTTCTCGGTCACGTGGGGCAAGTCCTCGGCGGCGATACCCACGCCGTCGTCTACGACCGAGATCTCGACTAGGTCAGCAGGCCCGGGCAGAGTACAGGCTACCGCAACGTGAATGGCGCCGGCTGAACCGTGCTGGCAAGAATTTTCCAATATATTGAACAGGATCTGCTCAACCTTGAAAGGGTCTGCCATTACCGTCGGCAAGTCCGCAGGAAGGTCGACGGTGGTCTTCACGTCCGGAAAAGACAGTGCCAGGTTGCCCACCGCCCGCGAAACGATCGAGCCCAGGTCAGTTTCCACCGTTCGCAGCTTCAACTGACGCGACTCCAAACGACCGACATCCAGCAATTCGTTGATCAGCCGACCTACTCGCTCCGCGTCATGGAGCACCTGTCTGAGCATCTCCGTCTTGGAGTGTTCCGAGAAGTCCGCCGAGTGGCCTAGCAACATTTCGGTCAGGCCCCTGATGGACGCCAGCGGTTGGCGCAGTTCATGGCTGACAGTGGCCAGGAGGTCTGTGGAGGAAAGACCGCTCGCCGACGCGCCGGTCCGTGCGGAACGGTCAGGGCTCGGCTGGCTGGGTTCTAGCCGGACGCGCGGCGCGGGCCGGGCCGTCTGGGCGCGGGCCGCCTTCGGGGAGCGCTCGTCCTCCCCCTCGCTTCTAGGCCTGGTTGTGGACATATCCGCCTCATACCCCCAGTTCCGTCTCCCGGCCCGTGGCTACCCGCGTAGATCCCACGAGGGGACGCCCGTACCGGCGCTGGCGGGCCACTTCGAAGCACAGGACCGCAGCTGCCATACCTACATTGAGCGATTCGGCGCCGCCCTGCATCGGGATGCTCACGAGGCCGTCCAGGTGGTGGCCTAACTCGACGACCTGGAGCCCCGACGCTTCGTTGCCGAGGACCAACGCGCTCGGCGGCGTCAGATCCTGCGCCGCATAGTCGGCGCCGCCGTGCTTGACCGTTCCCCACCTCTGCAAACCTTGCTGGCCGATCTCCTCCAGGACAGGGACCGCGGAGCCGGCAGCGACGACGCGCAGGTGGAGGACTGCGCCCGCTGAGGCGCGAACCGCCTTGGGGTTCCACAGGTCCACCGTGCCCTCGCAGGACACCACGGCATCAGCGCCCGCTGCCCAAGCAGACCGGACCACAGTCCCGGCGTTGCCCGGGTCCCTCACATCGACGCAAACTACGAGCAACTTCGGGCCAGCGCTGAGGACGTCGGCCAGCACAACGGTCGGTGTTTCGACTACCGCCATGACCGGCTGGGGAGTGACCGTCCCTGCCACCCGCTCCAGGACCCCCGGTTCGAGGTCGAACACCCGCGCGCCGCGCTCATAGCACCGTCGGAGCAAGGGGCCGAGCCTGTTAGTACTCCCCTCGTCGAGCGGCACCGCTTCGTGTTCGCTGCCCCCCAGGTTCCCTTGGCGCCCCTCCTGGCCCCATTTCCCGTCTACGTAGACGGCTTCAATGCGGGCCTCAGACTCGAGCGCCTCTTCGAGCAAGTTGACACCCTCGATGACGAAGCGTCCTTCGTCTTTACGCGCACTGCGGCGCCCTACAAGGCGCCGCAGCCGCTGGACCCTCTGGTGCCGGTAGGCAAGGCGGCTCACACGTCTGCCGGATCCCCGCCAGAGGAGGTCGCAGGCGCGGCTGCAACAAGGTCGTCTGTCGTCGGGCCTGCAGCTGCAGTAGTTCCAGGTTGGCCCGGGCTGCCACTCGCGGGGAGCGCCTCGCGGGCCAGGTCGACCAGCCTCGAAAAGGCAGCCTCGTCCCGAACGGCCAGGTCCGCCAGCACTTTGCGGTCCAGCTCCACATCAGCCGCCTTCAACCCCGCGATAAAACGGCTGTAACTCAACCCACTAGCCCTGCTGGCGGCATTAATCCTCTGGACCCAAAGGCGGCGGAAGTCGCCCTTGCGCGCCCGCCTATCGCGGAACGCGTAAAGCCCAGAGTGCATGACCTGCTCGTGGGCAGCCCGGTAACTACGGCTCTTGTTGCCGTAGTAGCCCTGCGCCTCCTCCAGGACCGACCGGCGGTGCTTCCTACTGTGAACGGCGCGCTTGACACGGGCCATCGAGCTCTCCTTTCAGCCTCGAGGCACCTAGATGCCGAGCAGGCGTTTGACGGCCCGGACATCGCCCGGAGCGACGTCAGCTGGACGGCCCAGGCGTCGGACGCGCTTCGAAGACTTCTTCTCGAGGAGATGGGAACGCATGGCCTGTCGCCGGCGCAGTTTCCCAGTCCCGGTCACCTTGAACCGCTTGGCCGCGCCTCTATCTGTCTTCTGCTTTGGCATCTGCCTCTACTGCCTCTACTTCTTTGGTCTGGTCTCGCCCGGTCTCGTCTGGTCTGGTCCGTTCGCGGCCCCCCGCTACCGCGCGTATCAACCCAACAGGGTAACCGAACGGACAAGGTAGCAGAACGTCAGACGTCAGTACTGGCCAGCACCTCACCAGAAGCTGGAGAAGCCGCCGCTGCAACCGCAGCCGGGCGACTCGACGACTGCCCATCTGAACGGGCCCCCCCATTCGTGGCGGCGGAGACCGCTACAACAGGAGTCTCGGGTACCTCGATCACCTCGGGTACCTCGGGCACGTCGGGCAGTTGAGCGTCGTCAGCCGTCAGGTCGGCCCCCTTACGAGCCGCTTGCCTCGCCCTGCGGTCCGGGGCGAGCACCATCACCATGTTGCGCCCGTCGAGCTTGGGCGCCGCTTCTACCTTTGCCACGGCGGAGACCTGCTCGGCCAGGTCGTCGAGGATCTTCATCCCCAGCTCAGGGTGGCTGACCTCCCGCCCCCGGAACATGATCGTGACCTTTACCTTGTGGCCCTCTTCCAGGAATTTCGCGACTTGGCGCGTCTTGGTAGTGAAGTCTCCCGTGCCGATCTTGGGCCGGTACTTCATCTCCTTGATGCTCGTGCTGGTGGCCTTTTTCCTCGACTCCTTAGCCCGTTGAGCCGTCTCGTACTTGAAACGGTTGTAGTCCATGATCCGGGCGACCGGCGGGTTGGCGTCGGGCGCCACTTCCACTAGGTCGAGGTCCATTTGACGGGCCACGGCCAACGCCTCCGGGAGCGGTTTGACTCCGAGCTGTTTGCCTTCGGAGTCGATCAACCGGACCTCCCTGGCGCGGATGCGCTCGTTGACCCGGTGCTCATTCAAATCAGTTGCAGTGGCTATGCGCTGTTCTCCTTGCTATGGCCTCTGATCGGCTCCGTTGCCGGTCGCCGTCGAGGCGGGATTGGCCGCGGGGGCTCAGTAGCCCCGCGTGGTGTGTGATGACAACATGACTGCCTCAGGCCCGGTCACGCATACGAGGACGCAGCAAGCGGTGCACAGCGGCACCTG
Organism: uncultured Acidimicrobiaceae bacterium; assembly: GCA_963823855.1. Classification (GTDB taxonomy): domain Bacteria; phylum Actinomycetota; class Acidimicrobiia; order Acidimicrobiales; family Palsa-688; genus Fen-671. Next base: position 225,780 of record CAWGNA010000018.1, on the reverse strand, counting down.
AGGACTGAAAGGTCTGACGGGGCAGTCCAGTCACTGGGGACAGTGTGGGTGCTTACGCCCAATGGCCGCCGCAACTGCCGGCCACCTTCGAAGTGCCTGGCTTGTGGTGTTGACCGGAGCGCTCCACGCTTGCCAACGAGCTCTCATCGCCCGGTCGGCGGAGCGCGATCTCATGATCGGCACACTATTGACCGTCTGTGACCATTACGCTCTACCGGGCTCCTGCTGCCATTTAGTAATGCCAGTTGCCAGTCGCTCTACCAGTTGGTACTGGCAATCGCCACTACTTGGCACTTGGCACTTGCTTGCTTATTTCATAGAGTAGCGCAGTGAGCACGCTTTGGACACCGGGCGGGGAACATCCGATCCCGAAGAACCCGGCTGATGAGGAAGCCGGCGCAGGCCGCGGTCAACGCGGGTCAGGGCCATCCGGGCCCGGTGGCGACCCCCCTGGTGGTGGGGGGAGCCGGGGCGGGGGGGGAAGGCAGCGCCCCGACGGGCCGCCGGCACCCACCCCGGAGGAAGCCCGAGCCGCCAAAGAGGAGCTGGACGCGATGCGGGAGCAACTGGCCCGGGCCCTGCCGAGCTGGTGATCGCCAATCACGCCATGGGCCTCTGGGAGCTCGGTGCGCTCCACTTGTCCCAAGATCCGCCTCAACTACAGCAGGCCCAACTCGCCATCGACGCACTGACCGCCCTCCTCGACGGTCTGCAAGGCCGCCTTGGCGACGACGAGAGGAGCCTTAGGGACGGTCTGGCGGAGCTCAGGATGGCATTTGTTCAAATCCACAACGCCGAGCGTGCCCGTCAAGCGAGCGCCTCGTCGGGAGGCTAGACGCCCGGGGCGGGCGGGGTCTCATCAAGTCCTGCCTGCATCGCTTTGGGCGGGCTGCGGCGCTTTGATTGTGCGGCGCTCACCGGCCTGCCCGACGAAGCTCCCGGTGGTGTCGCGAGCGCCCCTCAGCGCGCGACACCGCTGACCAAGGGGACCAGCATCTCTTCGGGCGACAGGCCCCCATGCCGGCAAACAAGCTTGGCGTCACCCGAGTCCTGGGGGTCGAGGTAGCTATCGTTCCCAAGGGGCACGAGCACTACATCGCCGAGCCGCTTCATGGCCTCATCACTGGGTACCCCGCCGAACAGGCCGGCCTCAACCGCTTCATCCCTCGTCGCCACCCAGGCCTCGTCTCGGTAACGGTCGGCGGCACGGCGGAAAAGGGCGTCGGCTCGACCGGGTAGCCCGTGGAGCCACCGGAAGCGGGCTTCACCACTGGAGAGCTCGCACTCAGCCAGGACTTCGGGCGCAATCAGAGCGGCCCGTGGCCCCACGTCTACCTGGCCATGGTCGGCGACGACCGCCAGCCCCGAGCCAGCAGGCATGGCCGACAACAAGTCCCCCACCAGCCTGTCTACGAACGTGAGCTCCGCATCATAGAGCGCGCCAAAACCAACGGCATGGGCGACCTTGTCGATCCCGTCGTAGTACGCATAGACAAGGCGCTCGCCCCTACAGAGCTGAGTGCGGACTAGGTACGGGATGCTCGAAGGGAGGAACCAGGGGACCTCGCGCGCTCCCTGCTGATGCGCTTGCGTAAAGCCGCTGTTAGAAAAGTCGGCCCTGCTTACGACTGGCACCGGCACACCTTGGAACGCCGGTCGCGACTGGACTGACCGTGGCTGGAGGAACTGCCTGGCGTCGCCAGAGCGCGTGCTCCAACGCAGGACGTTGAGCACTTCCTTACCGCTCGGCCCGGGCACCAAGAACTTGTACCCGATGATCCCGTGCGCCGCCGGCGGAATTCCCAAAGACAGGGACGTGAGCGCCGTTGCAGTCGTTGTGGGGGCGACCGAGGTGATCGGCCCTCCGACCATGCCGGCCAGGTTCGGGGCAAAACGTGCCCGTGACTGGAGCTGCAGCCAGCCCAAACCGTCGAGGACGAGCAAGACGACTTGCCCCGCGTCCCGAAGCGGTCCCGGCAACCAAGTCGGGCGGTCCCCGGGGGGCAGCAGCAACGCCGGCGCCAGGGAGTCGAGGCAGGCGCCGCCGTAGGCAGGGAGGACGAAGCGTCCAGGCAACACGACCGAGGCGGCCCGGTCCCCAGTGGCCAACGGGGCGGCAACCGGCCCGGTTGCTCCGTGGTGCAGGTCGGCGGGCATCTCGCTCGTCATTTTCCGAACGCTAACTTACGCACGGCCTGCGGGGACAATGGCACCTACGCACAAGAGTGCACCTGGTTCGCAGTAGATTGGTTACATGAGGGTGTCGACGCGTGGCGATTATGCCTGTCGCGCCCTGCTGTCGCTCGCCTTGCACGAAGTCGATCAACCAACCTCGGTGCGCGACATCGCCGAACGCACTGGCTTACCGCAGCCCTACCTCGAACAGATCCTGCTTGCTCTGAAGGGGGCCGGCATCGTACGTTCCAAGCGGGGTGTGGGCGGAGGTTACGTACTGGCCCGGCCACCGGAAAAGCTGACCCTGGGGCAGATCGTGGCCGCCGTAGACGGGCCGATCGTGGTCGGAGACTTTGGTGAGCCCCATGTCGGTGGAGCTTGCAATCACGAGGGACAATGCGTGCTGCTTGCCGTGTGGGCGGACGTGGGCGACCATATGCGAGCTCACCTGGACTCCTTCACGGTTGCTGACATGGTCCGAAGAGTGAGCGGGGGCGAACTCGTCCCAGTGGCCGAGACAGTCGCTCCCTAAAAAGGCCTAGCGGACCGGCGCCTGGTTGGCTTTCACGCCTGATGAGGTCACGGCGGCCCGAATACTCCAAAACCTGACGGTGTGACGTCTCTTTGAGCCAATCCGAGCCGCGCCAGCACCTGGTCCAGCTCTGGAGGTGGCTCCGAAGCAAAGCTCAACCTGTCCCCGGTACGGGGATGTACGAACCCAAGGCGGGTTGCGTGCAGCCAGGGCCTACTAAGCCCGGGGACCGTTGCGCGCGCTGCTGCCAGCTGGCTCGGCTTCGAGTAGCGGTCGTCACAGAAAACCGGGTGGCCGATCGCAGCGAAGTGCGCTCGGACCTGGTGAGTGCGGCCGGTTTCGAGCCGGCACGATAAGAGTGTCACGGGCAGTGGAGACGATGAGCGGCCCTGTGTCCAGTAGTGCGTGCGAGCCGAACGACCACCGGCGACCACGGCCATCTTGACCCGCTCGGTCGGGGAACGACCGAGCGGCGCTTCCACAAGGCCCTCGTCGGCTTCGACCTCGCCGTGCACTACGGCCAGGTAGCGGCGCTCGACGGCGCGGCCGGCAAGCTGAACCACTAGCGCCTGGCGCGCCGCAGGGGTGCGGGCAACGACCAACAATCCCGAAGTGCCTTTGTCCAAACGCTGGACAATACCCGGACGGTCGCCCGCCGGGCCGGCGTTCGCGATGTCGGGAAAAAGGCGCAACAGCTGCTGCACTAGGGTGCCCTCGGCGTTACCCGCCCCGGGATGGACTACCAAGCCGGCTGGCTTGTCCACGACCACCAGGTCTTCGTCGGCAAAGACCACCGTGGCTTCAGGGGTGACCGAAGCTGCAGCCTCGGCGTCCGCCCACGGTTCGGTGGGCGGGCGGGCGATCTCGATGGGCACCTCGATTTCCAGTAGTTCACCGCCGTGTAGGCGCCTGTTGCCCGCACTGACGGGGTCCCCGCCTATCCGTACCCCGCCCCCGGCCACGATCCTGGATGCCTCCGTGCGGCTTATCCCCGCCAACAATGCCAGGGCTCTGTCAACTCTCTCGGACTCGAGCGCGGGGGGGACGATCAGCCGCAAGGAATTGTCCAAGACGTCGCCTCAGCGCTGCTCGGGCCTGAGCCGTCCGGGCATGGCGACCCTCGTCGCGACCCGACGAGGACGGGCATACGACGCCGGGAAACGCTCGCCCCAGGCCGGGACAATTTGACCGGCCGATGGCTGAGCGGGCGCTCGCTGACCGGGCGCTGGGTCGTGTGGGGCTGGGCCACATGCTCGGCACCATCGGGAAAGTGGCTTTGGGTAACTGTTTGACACGCTGGGGGCGCATCTTGGGCCGCTTGTAAATTGCCCCCGTCTTGCCCCTTCTCACCGGAGGAAAACAGTAGGGCAACCGCGGCTATGACCGCTCCACAAGTCACGGCAGCGTCAGCGACATTGAAGGTCGGCCACCAAGTCGCCGCCTGGATGAAGTCGACGACGGCCCCGCCGTGGTGCCGGAAAAACCTGTCAGCGAGGTTTGACAGCGCTCCTCCGAACAGGAGGCCTAGACCCACGATCACGGCCAGGCTGGTCCCTCCCAGTGCCAGGCGGCGAGAGAAAGCGACTACGACGACCACAAGGCCTATGGCTACCGCCTCTATAACCGGTGTAGCTCCGCTCCCCAAGGAAAACGCCGCACCGCGATTGAAGGTAAGCACCAAGTTCACCGGACCAATCACATGGCGTCTTCCTGCCACGCCAAGGGACTGCAGTGCCCACGACTTGCTCCACTGGTCGAGACCAATGACGCCTGCCGCTATAGCCGCGAACAGAACGGTCCGGCCGGCCCCATAGCGGCGCTCCGGCGACGAGCGCCCGGGATCATTTGCAGGCGAAGCTGTCTTCGACTCGGGCCCGCCGGAGGGGCTCATTGGCGACGGGCTGTTAGCCCTCCGCTCTTACAAGTGACGCAGAGCCTCGCATGCGGGAGCGCTTCGAGACGGGCCCTCGGTACCGGGTTGCCGCAACTCTCGCACAATCCGTACGTGCCAGCCGTGATCTTGGCCAGAGCTGCATCGATCTCTTCTACGGCCGCCACAGCCTGGGCCGAAAGGTGCAAGTCAAGCTCTCGGTCCACGTTGGCAGTGCCGCCCTCTCCACCTTCTTCATCAAACTGGACGTCTCCGGGTTCGTGCTCGAGCGCGAGAGCCTCGGCTTGAGCCCTCAGCTCTGCAGCCTGGCGGGTGTAATTGTTGCGCTCCGCGGTAAGCAACTCACGCTGGTGCTCAAAGAACAGAATCCGCCGGCTCCTCGGCCGCGTCCTCGTGCTTCCTGCCGTGATGTTCGACAGTCCCGTGATGTTCGACGGTCCCGTGATGTTCGACAGCCTTCGGATGTTCGACAGCCTTCGGATGTTCGACGTTAGGCCTTCGGATGTTCGACGGCCTTCGGATGTTCGACAGCCTTCGGATGTTCGACGGCCTTCGGATGTTCGTCAGGCTTGGGCGCAGGAGCGGCCTTGGGGTGCTTCGCCTTGTGCGCTTTCGCGCTGTCGGCGTCCTTGGGAGCGACGCTCTCTGCGTCATTCGCTTCCTTCGCCGGTGTTGGATCCGTCGTCTCGGCATGCTTCATCGTCACCGCGTTGTCATCCGGCACGGACGCAGATCGTCGCGGCCTCGTCCCGTTGACCTGGACGTCAACCTCGGCATCGCCCTGTTCGACCTCGGTGCGGTCTTCTGGCTTGGTTCTCGGCATTCTCGTGGCACCTTACCCTTCCGGGGAGCGGGGCAGCCTACCATGCTGTGAACGCCAACGTTCTATCACTCGTAGGAATTCCCGTGGGATCGGCACTGATGGGTAAGCCGGGAGGGCTCTGGTAGCCCGCAGCCGCACCGATCACGTGTGGAGTGTGGGGTTCAGTTCGGAGCCACCGCCCCAACTCCTGGCTCGTCGTACTGTTAGCCCTTCCCGCCGGAGGCTCCAACCCCTGGGTCGTCCGAGCTATCGCCCCCGCCTAGCGTCGTTATCGGGCCAAACCGGCCCGGGCGCAAGATCACAGCAGAGACTGGTCCCGCCTGGGGCGCGTCCCTTTCTTGCCTGCGTTACCGCATTACTACAGCTCAGGATTACTACAGCTCAGGGGCGGGGCCTGAACCGGCCACTACCGCTCTCGTCGCCCAGATCTTGTCCGCTGAAGAAACTGTCGAGGGCGTGTTCGTCTGATGCCACCGTGGCCTCAACGGACGACGCCCGCGGCGTTGAGGCCATTTCGTCGGCGGGGCTACCGCCGACGAACAACACCGCTCGCTCGGCTGCGGTTTCGCTGGGGTCGTCGCCATTGGTTGGTGCGACTTGAGCGGCGACGTCGTCCAGTAGGCGGGAATCCCACTCTCCCGTCGGGGCACGTCCGTTTTGCCAGGCAGAGCCCTCGCCAACGTGGTTTTCGACCCCGTTGTCAGTGCGGCCGGCTGGCTCGGTTTCGGCAGCGTCTGGCCCCGCGTTTTCCCAGCCGGCGGCAACCAACGCGCGCGATGAAGGTGGTTCACCCTGTAGCCCTGCGTTCTCGATCAGCCCCTGGGCGTCGCGCAGCACCGCCAATAGTTGGTCCTTGTTGACATCAACCCAGGTCCGCAGCACTTCCTGCTCCTGCTGGGCCTGGATTAGCGCCGTCGCGGCGACCTCCATCTTGGCCCGAGTCTCCGCTAATGAACTCTCGTAGGCGCGTCGGCCCCGTTCCTCAGCTTCAGCCACAACTGCGGCAGCCTGGGAGCGGGCGTCGCCGACGACCCGTTGTGCTTCCTCGCGGGCCTCCTTGATAGCCTGGTCCACCGTGCGCTGGCCCATCAACAGCATCCGCTTCAGAGCTTCGTCGTTGGCAGAAGCCTCAGTCGCAAGTAGCTCCGCCCGCTCCGCTCTATCCGTGGCATCCCGCAGGCGGTCCTGCATCTCCTCGATGCCTACGGCCGCTTGCTCCAGGAATTCGTCGACGTCCTCCGGATGGTAACCACCGCGCATCTTTTCACGGAACTGCACGTCGCGTAGCACCTTCGGGCTCACTTCCATAGCGTCAATGCTAACATCCACAAGCTTCGGGGCCTGTGGAGATGGAGCGCAGTCGGGCGCAGAGACGCTCACCGTGGCAACCGGGGCACGCGTCTGGGCGAGCTAGATGCTCACAAGGTAAAGCACGTAGTTTGTGACGGCCCAGACCACCAACAAGGCGACCATGTATGAGATGTCGAACATCCCGAGTGCGGGGATGACTTTGCGAAAAGGGGCTACCACAGGCTCTGTCAGGACAAATAGCCAGTGGTTGACTGTCCCGAGCGCAGAGCCGGGGCGCACCGGGAACCAGGACAGCACCGCCCGCAGCACCATGATCACCAGGTAGATGACTCCCAGGGTGTACAGAGGATGGTGAAGGTAAACGGACAAACTAGTGCTCCATCGCTACCGCCGCCACAACTCGCCTGTCATGTTAGCCGGGTTCGCCTCTTTGCCTGCGTCACCCGGCCCAGCTACCAATTACGAGCGGTAGAGCCCTCGCTCCTGGAGCCGACGCTTCTCCTCGGCCGAGACCTCGACATTGTTGGGCGTCATCAAGAAAACCTTCTCGGCCACCTTGTCCATGGACCCCCCCAGGGCGTACGCGACGCCGCTGCAAAAATCGATCATGCGGTGGGCAAGCTCCCGGTACGCGTTGCCAAGGTTGACTATGACGGGTTGGCCAGTGCGGAACCGATCTGCGATCTCCTGGGCGTCGGCGAACTCAATCGGCGAAGCCACGTGCACTCGGGCCGATGGTGCCGGGGTCGGTAGCGAGCGGAGATTGCTCGGGGCCACCCGCAAGTTGATGGGGGCGGCCGGGTCCTGCCCATCGCGCGGCAGGGTCCTCACCGCCGGGGAACCGGAAGAACCCGAGGAACCTGAAGAGACCGCTTCGAAGGGCTCGCCGCCTCTGCGGACAGAAGCCACCTGAGGCGCCGGCATTTCTTCATAAGGCTCGTAGTCGTCGTATTCCTCGGCATCGGCTAAGCCGAGCCACATCAACATTTTCTTGCCACTTCCCGGCATGACTCCTCCTTGCTGGTCAGCCTAGCCTGGCCAGGCCCGCGCTAGCTACATCTGCTTTCACAGGCGCTTTGGGCGCTCGCCGAAAAGGGCACTACCGAGGCGGACGATCGTCGCACCCTCCGCTACCGCTAGCTCGAAATCGGCGCTCATGCCCATCGACAGTTCGTGCAGCCCGAGTGAGCGCGCCAGCCGGGCAACGGCTCGAAAGCCCCTACGTACTTCGTCGGGGTCTACTCGGGGTGGGGCGACTGTCATGAGCCCCTGGACGTCAAGACCGGCCCTTATCGCTACGTCGACGAGAGCCGGTGCATCTTCGAGGCGCACGCCGGGGCGGAGCCCGTCATCCGCGAGCTTTATTTCCACCAGTACCGCCGCGGAGGGCCACCGGTGGGCAAGGGCCTCGACTTCGGGTTCGCTGTCCAGGCCATGCCACAAAAAGACGTGAGGGGCCAGGCGTGACAGCTTGTTGCGTTGGAGCTCGCCGAGGAAGTGCCACCGCACGTTGGCCGGTGCGGCCGACAGCTTGGACAACAACTCCTGGGCATAGTTTTCCCCGATGTCCAACAGCCCCGCCCCCACTGCGGCGGTTATGGCCTCCGCGCCGAAGCCCTTGGTCACCGCCACGACCCTGACCGAACCCGGGCCCGCACCCGCTTTGGACATCCTTTCTCTTACCTGGGCCAGCCTTTCTACAACCCCTTCAAGGATCACGGGCCCTTCAGGGCTCACGGGCCCTTCAGGGCTCACGGGCCCTTCAGGGCTCACGGGCCCTTCAGGGCTCACGGGCACTTCAGAGCGCATGGGCACTTCAGAGCGCATGGGCACTTCAGAGCGCCTTCCCGTCCCCGGACGGCGCCGGTAGCCAGACAATGGTGGCTTGCCGCCCTGTGTCCCGGTTAGCCCTCCATGACCAGTGGTCAGCCGAGCAGTGAGTGCAAGTACGGGCGTCAGCGACAAGGGCTGCCCCGCAGGTGGCGAGCGCGGCCCCTACCGTTGCCGGCAGATTGAGCGCCGGGCACCCGCTGTCGTCGAGGGCCACTACGCTCCGTCCGTAACGTGCTGCTACGCGCTCGAGATCGGGTTGGGAGAACCTGTAGGCGTGGGGGGCGATGCACGGCCCGAGCGCCCCGAAGACATCGTCCGCACCGAGCGATCTCATCGTCGCGATGGTCGCTTCGACGACGCCGGCCATCAGGCCGCGCCAACCGGCGTGGACCGCACCGACGATGCCCTCGGCGCTGGCCAGGGCCACAGGTGCGCAGTCAGCCGTCCTGACCGCCAACGCCGCCTGTGGGCAGGCCGTCACGGCCGCGTCCGCCTCCGCGCCTGCGCACGCCCCAGGGTGGTCGACAACCACCACGCCGTTCCCGTGGACCTGGCGGAGCCAGGTCCAGGGTGCGTCTGCAAGCAGCCGCTGGGATTGGGACATCCCCGGCGCACCCACATCCGCGAAATCTCCGTCAGGACGGCCCCCCGCTCGCATTTCGGCCCCGCCCGCCAGGCCGACAACCCATGCGCCTGAACGGGCTAAGGACTGGTCAGCGCCGGCCGTGGGACCATCCCGCCCGGGATACAGAGTCGAGGCGCGTCATAGTGTGCGCGACGCGGCGCTCTACTTCAGGAACGGAGGAACGTCAAAGTCGTCGTCGTCCCCGAAGCTGAGCCCTGCGCTTGCCATCTCCGCTTCGGCCTCGAGAAGACCCAGCGCCCGGCGTGGCGGTGGGGTGGCGTGGTCATCGGCACCAGGGTGGCCCGACGCGCCATCGAAGCGGTCGAACCCGGCGGCGATAACAGTTACGCGCACCTCGTCGCCCATACCCTCGTCTATGACCTGGCCGAAAATGATATTCGCGTCAGGATGGGCTGCTGCGTGAATTATCTCGGCTGCTTCGTTTACCTCAAAGAGGCCGAGATCCGGGCCACCGGCGATGTTGAGCAGGATCCCGTGGGCACCGTCGATCGACGCCTCGAGCAGGGGAGAAGTGACAGCGAGTTTTGCGGCCGCTGTGGCCCGGCCTTCACCCGAAGCCGAACCGACGCCCATGATCGCAGTACCCGCATTGCTCATGATCATTTTGACGTCTGCAAAATCGGTATTGATAACGCCAGGTGTCGTTATCAGCTCAGTGATGCCCTGCACGCCGTGCAGCAACACCTCATCGGCCATCTTGAACGCACCGACCATGGTCGTTTTGTTGTTGGCTACCGCGAGCAAGCGGTCGTTCGGTATGACAATCAAGGTGTCAACTTTGTCCTTCAACTGCTGGATACCCTGATCGGCCTGTACGGCGCGGCGGCGGCCCTCGAAAGAGAACGGCCGCGTTACAACGCCAATTGTCAAGGCTCCACCGGCCTTCGCGACTTCGGCAACCACAGGAGCACCTCCAGTGCCCGTCCCGCCCCCTTTACCAGCCGTGATAAAGACCATATCGGCGCCCTTCAGGACCTCCTCGATCTCATCGCGGTGCTCTTCCGCCGCGAGCCTCCCGACCTCTGGGTCGCTGCCGGCGCCGAGCCCGCGGGTCAGCTGGCGGCCGATGTCCAACTTGACGTCCGCGTCGCTCATAAGCAGCGCTTGGGCGTCTGTATTGATGGCGATGAACTCAACGCCTTTTAGCCCGGCGTCGATCATCCGGTTTACAGCATTTACCCCGCCGCCTCCGATCCCGACGACTTTGATCACGGCTATGTAATTTTGCGCTGGTCCGGCCATCGCACCTTCCTTACGGCTCCCCGGCACAAAAAGACCCCCAAATTTGGTGACCCTGAGACTCTGGACCTAAACAAGAGGGTTAGAGTTGCCTAAGCTCTACGCGAAGTTGAACCACGTTAGCTCCGATTTCACTTCTTGATCAAGTGTTCCCTCCGGCCGACAACGGCTCCTCATCGGCCTACGATCACCCACTCTTCGCCGTCAGTGCTGGTCGTTCGGGAACTGTCAGGTCAACCTGGGAGTAACCGCTCAAGCCAACCCGGCTCGCGAGCTCCTCCAGCACAGCGAGTTTTGTGGCCAGACTTGACGCATCTCCGAGCAGGACCATGGTCCCGGATCTACCCTGATACGCAACCAGGCCCGCCTGAGCCGAGTACCCAAGGACGAGTCGGCGCTGTGCCAGTGCGGGCGGCGTCGCTGCGGCGGCCTCGAGCAACGCTTCCAGGTCTGGCCTGCTCAATGCGGCCTCCGGAGAGATCGGCGCGCCTGCCAAAGCGGCCCGCGCACCGGTCAGCATGGGGAGTGACGGCAAGGGCGGTTGTTCTCCGGACGTCCGGCTGGCTGGTTTAGCCCCCGGTGAGACTCTGGGCCTTGCTTCCAGTACCCGTCCCGTCACGTCGACAACGTCAACGGTCTTGTCCGTCACAAGCAGCGCAACCGGTAAACGCTCGGTAACCGTGATCACGACGGTCCAGGGCCAGCGTCGCGCGAAGGTGACGGCACCCACCCACGGCAACGACTCGACCGCTCGTCGCCCGCGTGGCGGTCCCACGTCGACCATCGGGGTGGCGGGGTCTTGGGGCAACAGACCTGCCGCGGCCAACACTTGCGCCCCGGGTGTGTGTGCGTTGCCCACCACGATTACGTCCCTAACCCGTAAAAGGGGGGAGTAAAGAAGTCCTACGCAGCCACCAACTACGATGACTATAGCGGCGACGACCGTTAGGACACGAAGACGACGCCGGCCCTCAGCTCGGCGGGCCTCAGCCCACCGCCTCCGGAAGCGAGGGTCCATGCGAGGCCCGTCATCCTGGCGGGGAGGCAAGGTCACCTGGCTCACGGTGCACCGCCCCCCTGCTTAGCTCCTTGCCCGGGTCCCGGTTCGGATCTTCTCGGCTCTATCTACGGCCATCGCCAAGAGTTCGCTCGGCAGTGTCGTAAGGTCTCCCGCGCTCATGGTCAAGCACAGGTCGCCGGGGCGCAACATCCGCGTCAGGACCGCCACCAGCTCTAGACGGCTTTCGGCGTACTCGACTGGTAGCGCCGGGTGCGAGGCGCTCACTGCGTCCGCGACCAGCCGTCCGCTGACCCCGGGTATGGGCTCTTCGCCGGCCGGGTAGAGGCCGGTTACGACCAATGCATCGGCACCGTCGAAAACATCAGCGAAGTCGCGCCACAAGGCGGCAGTCCGGCTGTACCGGTGTGGTTGGAAGACAGCTACTATGCGCCGCCAACTCCCCTGTTGGGCGGCCGCCAGAGTCGCTCGCACCTTGCCGGGGTTGTGAGCGTAGTCGTCGATATAAGTGACCCCACCGCTGGTACCCCTCAGTTCGAAACGCCTCCCCACGCCCCGGTAACTGGCAAGCGCAGCGCGAGCAGCCGCTATAGGTGCACCAACTTCCGTCGCCATAGCCAGAGCAGCCGTAGCGTTCCTCATGTTGTGGGCGCCAGGCACCGCCAGCTCGAGCCGGCCCAGGCTCCTCCCCGCGACGCTCACCTCGAAACTGGAGCCGCTGGCTGAGAGTTGAACAGCGGATATGCAGTAGTCGGCGTCCTCGGCAGTGCCATAAGTGATCACCCCGGGGACTGACCGGGCCAACGACGCTGCCGTCTGGTCGTCCAGGCAAACCACTCGGGGACCGGGCGCCTGTCGAATAAAGGCTTCGAAGGCTCTCGCCAGTCCATCCACGTCGCCGAAGTAGTCCAGGTGGTCCGGCTCGACGTTCGTAACTACCACGCCTTCGGCCTCAAGCTCGAGGAATGTCCCGTCCGCCTCGTCCGCCTCGACTACCAGCCATTGACCACTGCCCCAACCTGACCCTCCTCGCCCCTCCGCCAGCTCCCCGCCGACCAGGAACCCCGGGTCGAAGCCGGCTTCATTGAGCACCGCGGTCAGCATCGCCGTCGTGGTCGTCTTCCCGTGGGTCCCGCTGACTGCCAAGGTCCGACGGGAAGCGCAGATAGCTGCGAGTAATTCCGCCCTTCGTAATGTTGTCGTCCCTCTCCGCCGGGCTTCGGTGAGCTCGACGTTGTCCGATCTGATGGCGCTCGAGAAGGCCACAAAATCGGCCCCGCCGACATTCGCCGCGTCGTGACCGACGAAGGTCTCGACCCCTAGCCCGTCGAGGCGGTCGAGCACCGGCGAAGCCTGCAAGTCACTCCCTGAGACCTTGTGGCCCATGGCGGCTAACAAAGTCGCGATCCCGTTCATGCCGGCACCGCCTACCCCAACAATGTGGAACCACCGCGGGCCCGTGGAAACCTGAGGCATCCGCGAGCGTGGGTCATCCGCCACGGGCCCCTCCCTTGGCAGCTACGCGGAGGACAGGCTTGCGACGGGCGTGCTCTTCCGCCAAACAGGCCACATCCTGGGCTGCGTCGGGGCGGGCCAGCTGTCTCGCAGCCGCGCTCATCCGGCCCAGACGATCTGGGTCTTCGAGCAGACCGTCCAGCTCTTTCCCCAGACGGGTGCCGGTGAGATTGTCGTCGTCGATGACGACGGCACCGCCGGCACTCGCCATCGACCTTGCATTGGCACCCTGGTGGTCAGCGGGAGAACTGGGCAGCGGCACAAGTACCGATGGGAGCCCGGCCACTGCGAGCTCGGCGACGGTATTGGCTCCCGCCCGTTGCACAGCCACGTCGGCGGCACTATAGAGAGACGCCATGTCCTCCTCGTACTTCACCTGCTGGTAAACGAGGCGGCGTGGCGGCGAGCCGGCATTGTGGAGCTGGTCCCAGTCTCTGCTGCCAACGACGTGCCGGATGACGACGTCGGTTCGTTCGGCCCACAGGTCCGCTAGCTCGACAGTAGCCCGGTTTATGCGCAGCGAGCCGAGCGAGCCGCCAGAGACTGCGACCATGGCGGCACCGGGCGGTATCCCGAAGCGCTTTCGGGCCGCCTCCCGCTGCACCGGGCCCCGCTCTATCGCCGCCATAGCCGCCCTGACCGGCACCCCTGTGGGAACGGCGCGACGAAGCTGCACTTCGGGCGAGACCACAGCGCAAGCGGCGGCCACGCGCGCGGCCAAACGGTTGACCTTCCCCGGCACTGCGTCGAGGTTGACCACGACTATCGGGACCCGCCAAGCACAAGCCGCCACAACGCAGGCGAAACTGGCATAGCCCCCAAGCGAGACCACGACCGCGGGCCGCCACCTCGAAAAAGACAGGACCGCAATCGCCACGGCGGCAAATGAGCCGGCGAGAGCCTCCAGGTTGCCTACCAGGGCAGTAACAGAGACCGCTTTGACGAGGCCCCGGCCTGGCAAGAGGGTCACGGGGTAGCCCTCCAGGGCTCGTGTCCTTGCTTCCAACCCCCTGCGGGCCCCGACAAAACGCAGCGTCGCGGGGTCGTGCCCGCGCCCCACAAGAGCTTCGGCGACTGCGATACCCGGGTAGAGGTGGCCACCTGTGCCGCCCCCGGCTATGACCGCCCAGGTACCGGGCTCATTTCGGGCCCTTATACTCATCCGGCTACCTGGCCGGTGCGAGCCCGTCCGGGCCCGGCTGTGGCTGTGCGCCACCTCGCCCGCGGCTTGGCGCCGTCTCTGCGCTGGCCCGGGCCGCCCCGCAGCGTCGGGCCACATTTGCTAGAAGGCCGGCCGCAAAGAGCACGATGACGAGGGACGTCCCCCCATAAGACACGAACGGCAACGGGACCCCCGTGACGGGCAACAGACCAGCCACTGCCCCGGTGTTGATAATTGCTTGCGAAACCAGCCAAGCGGTAATGCCGGCGGCCAAAAGGCTCTCGAAGGTGGTCGGCGCCCGCACAGCTACCTGGGTGCCGACCAACCCGATAACGACAAACAAGCCCAATACGAGCACGCTGCCGACAAAACCGGTCTCTTGACCTATTACTGCAAATATGAAGTCGGTGTACGGGTTGGGCAGGTAACCCCAGCTCGCCAAGCTCTGGCCTATGCCGGTGCCGACCCAGTGCCCCCCGCCGAGCGCTATGAGGCCCTGGACCGACTGGTACCCCGTTGTGCTCGCATGCGCGAAAGGGTTTAGGAACGACGTGAGGCGGGCCGCTCGGTAACTCACCGAGCTCGCCAACAGGTAGCCGGCTGAGCCGCCGACCGCGCCCAGGGTCAACATCGGCAAAACAGGCATCCCGGCCGCGAAAAGTACTGCTCCTCCAATGCAACAGAGAACGACCGCCGTCCCCATGTCGGGCTGCATCAATATCAGGACTACAAAAAGGCCCATTGCGATCAGTACGGGGCCAGCTCGGTAGACCCAGTCCAACTTGCCCTCTCGCCGGGCCAGGACGTCGGCGGCAAAAAGGACGAGAGCCAATTTTGCCAGCTCCGAAGGCTGGAACTGCAACGAACCCGTACCCAACCACCGCGAAGCACCGCCAGCGCTGCGACCGGCAACCAGTACGGCCAGAAGTGCCAGCGCCGCAATGAACATCATCGGCCTGGCGATGCGCTGCCAGAAGGAAATCCTCATGCCCTGGGCCACGAAAAAGGCGATCGCCCCCATACAGAGGTAGGCAGCCTCTCGTTCGAAATAGCTCCAGGGAGTACCGAAGCTGCGCAGGCTCGCTACGGACGAAGCCGAGAGCACCATGACGAGACCGGCAATGCACAGCACTGCTATTACAGCGACAAGGAACAGGTAGCTGGACCGGCGCCCCGTCCGTCTTACGGGCGGCACGGTCTCTGGGCTCACCGCGGGCGCTGTTGGTGCCGTCATCCCTAGTGCCTCCTCCGCAAACGTCTGCCCCTTGTCGATTATCCAAACCTGATGCTCCAACCTCCAGGGCCGCGCGCCGACAGGCGCGCTAGCGACGCAACGGCGCCACTATCCAGCCTGACGGTCCTTGGCCCTGTCCAGTTCTGTGCCGAGCTTGCCTTTCACCAACCCGGAGAAAACCTCTCCTCGCTCTATATAAGACGAGTACCAGTCAAAGCTCGCGCATCCCGGCGAAAGCACCACCGCGTCCCCCGCCACTGCCAGGCTCGACGCCGCTTCCACTGCTTCGCTCATTGACCCCGCCTGGCATACAGTCGCCAGGCCGGCAAACGCCTTTGCAACATCGTGGGCCGACTCACCGACTGCAACGACAGCTCGCACTGGAGGGACGGTACCTGCCAGCTCCGAAAGGTCGAGGCCCTTGTTACGCCCGCCAGCTATAAGTACGACGGACGAGAACCCACGGACCCCCGCTCGCACAGCGGCGGGAGTAGTCGCTTTCGAATCGTCGTACCACGCCACACCGTCTTTCTCTCCTACCAATTGAACGCGGTGCGGCGGGACGAGGGTAGTGCGCGCCGCTTGCCGGCACCCTTCCTCGCTTGCGCCGCCGGCCATCGCCACCGCCAGCGCGGCAGCCGTGTTCGACAAGTCGTGCGGGAGCGACCTGGGCAGCTCCGAGCCATCAAGGACGAAGCCGCCTGGGCCGACAATGCAGTCGCGACTTATCCGCCAGAGTGGGGGGGGCCCGCCGGCGTTCGCGACCGCACCAACTGTGGCCTCCACGGTCGGCCCGCCTTGGCCGAAGGTAATCGCTTCCACGCCCGGAGGCAGGCTCGCTGCCTCCTCGCGTACAACGCCGTCATCGTAATTGACGACGGCTATGCACCCTTCGCTTTGGTGCGCCCATATCTTCGCCTTAGCCCGGCGGTAATGGTCAAGGCTCGGGTGCCAGTCGAGGTGATCGGGGGCAAAGTTGAGCCAACAGCTCACGTCAGGGCGGAACTGCCGGGTGTGTTCGAGCTGGAACGAAGAGACCTCCGCCACCAGCACCGCCCCGGTACCGGGGGCGAGCGTCGTGGCCGCCTCGAGCAAGGGGAACCCCACGTTCCCGGCCGCAACGGCATTCTGGCCGGAACACGACAACATCGCCGCCACCAACTTGGTGACAGTCGTCTTCCCGTTGGTACCGGTGATTGCTATCAAGCCGTACGTCTCACCCCGGTCTCTTCGCGCCGCGTCGAGTACCTGCCAGGCGAGCTCTATTTCGCTCAATACCTCTGTGCCGGCTTGGAAGGCAGCGGCAACGGCCGGATGTCCCACCGGCACGCCCGGGCTCGGGACGACGAGGTCGGCCGTCCTGGCCAGCTCGGCGGCCCTGTCAGGCCCCCCGGCAGTTTCTACAGTCAAGCCCTCTGACACTGCAGTCTCGGCGGCTCGCCCCGCTTCGAGGTCGTCCTCGAGTACGACGACTTCGTAACGCTGGCTGACCAGCCAGCGAGCGGCAGCTCGGCCGGAGACCCCGAAGCCGATAACCAAGGCCCGTCCGCCTCCCCGACGCCGAAGTGCCGTCACGCCGTCCCGCCGTGAGCGAGAAAGTCAGCGTAAAACACACCCAGGGAAAGAGCAGTGAAGAGCCCGGCCAGGATCCAGAAGCGGACTATTACCGTCGTCTCGGGCCAACCGAGCAACTCGAAATGGTGGTGCACAGGGGCCATCTTGAAAATGCGCCGGCCGAACAGGCGGTAACTGGCGACCTGGGCGATAACCGAGAGAGTCTCGATGACGTAGAGGCCGCCGATAAGCGGCAGGAGGAGATCGACGTTCTCGAGCAGGGCCAACACCCCGATGGCGGCACCGATCCCGAGCGAACCCGTATCGCCCATGAATATCTTGGCGGGTGCGGCGTTCCACCAAAGGAAGCCAGCGCAGGCGCCGATGAGAGCGGCCGCCATCACCGCCTCGTCAAGCGAGGCCGGGTTCTTGTACATGATCTCGTGCCTCAACTGGTAAAAGCCGATCACCGTGAAAGCCACGAAGGTAAACGCCGAAGAGCCCGAAGCGAGCCCGTCCAGGCCGTCAGTCAGGTTTACTGCGTTCATCGTGCCCACGATCACGAGGACGGCGAAGACCGCCCACCCTGGTTTGCCGAGCTGTAGACCGAGCGAATTGAAGCGGGTAAACGAAAGATGGGTGTCGACCTTGAGCCATTCGACCGCGACGACCGCAAAGGCAACAGCGACAACGAACTGGCCTGCGATCTTGGCCCGTTTATTGAGGCCCAGGCTGCGCTGGCGGGTGACTTTTAGCCAATCGTCGATGAAACCGACCAGGGCGGCCCCGCAGATCGTGAGCAACCCGACCAGGCCGCGGGTCGTGAAAGTCGCTGAGACATGAGCGACGATATAACCAGCGACTGTGGCACCCATTATGGCCAAACCGCCCATGGTCGGGGTACCGGCCTTGGAGAAATGGCCCGCCGGCCCGTCCACCCTGATCTGTTGACCGATCGACCTCATCCGGAACTCGCCGATGAGGAGCGGGGTGCCGAGTATGGCCACCAGTAGAGCCACTCCCCCCGCGATGAGAAGGGCTTTCAATTCTGTTGACCTCGCCCGCCCGGGCCCCGACTATGCCCGTGCCTTGTGTGCCCCTGTCGTCCGGGCCCATTGTTTGGTGCCGATCCGGTTCTGGGCCATCTGTCCGGCCCATCTGTTCTGGGCCCATCTCTTCTAGGCCTATGTCTTCTCGGCCCCCAGCCTTCGGGCCGCGCTTCGACTGCGGCTCGCCAAGGCGCGGCGCGCCACCTCCACGTCGTCGAAGGGCTCGACGTACGTGCCGAAGTCCTGCCCCGTCTCGTGCCCCTTGCCAGCGATCAGCACCACGTCCCCGGCCTCGGCCATGGCGATCGTGCGAGCGATGGCTTCGGCCCTGTCGACGTCGACCAGGTACGGCCTCCCGCTGGCCCCACTCGCAACCTCCTCGATGATGGCCAGGGGGCGCTCGCTTCGAGGGTTGTCCGAGGTGATCGCAACTACGTCCGCCAGCTCGCAGGCCACCTTACCCATGAGCGGGCGCTTGGTCCGGTCCCGATCGCCGCCCGCACCAAACACGACCAGGACGCGTCCCTTCCCTCGTCCCGCCGAGCTGCCTTGGCCCGTCAGCTCGCGCGCCGACATCAACGTCTCCGTCAGCGCTGCGGGTGTGTGCGCGTAGTCGACGAGGACCGTAAAAGGCTGGCCCGCCTCCACCGACTGGAAGCGGCCTCGGACTGGCGCCGCCAACCTGAGGCCTGCGGAGATCGCGTCCGGCCCGATGCCCAGCGCGTGGGCGGTGGTCGCCGCGGCCAGCGCATTTATAGCGTTGAACCTGCCCGCCATGTTGAGCTCGAACCGCTCGCCGCGCCAGGAAAACGACGAGCTGTGCTGGCCGATGACCACATCCTTCGCATCTTCGGCGCCGTAGGTCACGAGGCGAGCGCCACTGGCCGAGATCAGTTCGACCAACCTGGCGCCCCAAAGGCCGTCCCGGTTGACCACGGCAATGCGAGCCAGGCCGCTCGTGAAAAGCCGTGCCTTCGAAGCGAAGTAGGACTCCATCGTCACGTGGTAGTCCAGGTGGTCCTGGCTCAGGTTGGTGAAGACCGCGGCGGAAAAGTCAGTGCCGTCAACGCGGTACTGGTCCAGGGCGTGGGACGACACCTCCATGGCGACGGCGGCCTTCCCTGTATCGCGTAGCTCGGCCAACTTTCGTTGGAGGGCCGGCGCCTCGGGAGTCGTGCGCTCGCCAGTCAGCGTCCCGATCACTCCGGCTGACCAGCCGTATGCCTCGAAGATGCTGGCCAGCAGGGCGCAGGTGGTCGTCTTGCCGTTCGTCCCGGTCACGCCCACGACCCGTACCTCCCGAGAAGGTCGTCCCCAGAAGGCTGCGCAGACCGGTCCGAGAGCTTGCCGCGCCGACGGCACGATCACCTGAGGGACCGGCAGGTCGAGTGGTCGCTCGCAGAGCAGCGCAACCGCTCCTCTCGTGACGGCCTCACCGGCGTAGTCGTGACCGTCGGCATGTTCCCCCGGAACGCAGCCAAACATCGCTCCCGGGCCGACTTGGCCGGAGCCGATCACTATGTCGGTGATCACTGGGCCGGTGATCGATGGGTCGCCGATGACTGGGTCGCCGATGACTGGGCCCCCGGCATCAGCATCACCGCCGGGGGTGTTGTGGCCCCGCCCGGGCACCTGCAAATACGGGGCGTCCAGGCCCTGCTTCCCGGGCACAGGGACCCCGGCTGGCGGGCAAGCCGGGACCACGGCAGCCTCGAGCCGGGCCGCCGCGAGCAAAGTCCCCAAGCGCACACTCGGCCTCGTCAAGCTCCCCCGACCCTAGTGGACTGTGGTCGTTGTCAGCGCAGAGGCTGCTTTCGCCGGCACAGACGACGCGGTCGATGCTGGGCTCACCCGGACGTCGGGAGGGCCCGTGAGCCCGGGTAGTGCCGGGCCAGCGGCTTCGCCCTCGTCGCCGTAGGGAGTCGCGACCGGCACATCGGGCACCGGCAGATCGGGCCTGTGAGGAGGGACACCGAGCTCCTGGAGGGCGTCGCGAGCGATCACGGCGAACACTGGGGCAGAGGCTTCAGCACCGTACTGATGAGTGCCGACCACGACGACCATGGCCGTTACGGCGGGATCCTCGGCTGGCACGAAGCCGGCAAAACTTGACACGAAATCATCCGAGGAATACCCGCCCGTGGGCAGTGGGACCAGCGCCGTCCCGGTCTTACCAGCGACGGTGTAGGGCAGGAGGTTGGCGGCAGTGCCCGTGCCGACTTTCACGACTCCTTCGAGCATAGAAGTCATCTCGCTCGCGACAGTCGTGCTCACTATCCGCCGAGGTTCAGCGGTCTGGAACAAGTGCTCCTGGCCGCTGGCATCGACGTAGCCGTCGACCAGGCGGGGCGAGATATATGCGCCACCATTTGCGATGGCGTTGTAGGCGGCGAGCATTTGCACCGCTGTGACGGCAAGGCCTTGCCCGATAGGCACGGTCGCGATGGTTGTCCCAGACCACTGCGAGGGCGTCGGCACAAGGCCGGCGGACTCGCCGGGGAAGTCGACATCGGTCATTTCCCCGATCCCGAAGTCGTGAACATATTGCACCAAGCGCTGGATCCCCAGGCGTTGCGCTATCTCGATCGTGCCGATGTCTGATGAATGAGCGATGATGTTCGAGACGCTCCAGTCCAGGGTGGGGTGGGGCCAAGCGTCGCTGAAAATGCTCCCGGCAATGTCATAGGTGTCGGGGATCGAGAAATAGTTATCGGGCTGAATTGCGCCAGTCGAAAGTGCGGCTGAAACAGTAATGAGCTTCTCCACCGACCCCGGCTCGTAAACGGTAGTAAAGGCCGATGCCGAGGGGGCTTCGACGGGCTGAGCGCTGGCGACAGTGGCGTTGCTGGCGCCGGTCCCGGTGACAGGAGCCGAACCGTCAGGCGGGACGAACCAGATTGGAAGGGCCGGGGGCTCCTGCATCGTTACCGGCTCAGACGGCGTCGGCATCGTCAGCTGGGCTACCGCGAGCAGGTCGCCGGTCCGCGAGTCCATTATGAGGGCCATCCCGCTATCCGCCTGTGCAGCGACGATGGCGCGCGCCAGGGCTTCCTCGGTGTCGTACTGGAGCGGCTCGTCAATGGAAAGGACCAGGTCGTCGCCTCGTACTGGCGCCTCGTATTCCTGCAACCCGCCAGGGATCTGACCACCGGCCGGGTCCATGTCTTCTACCAGCTTCCCGGGCTTGCCCTCGAGAAGGTTGTTGTACTTGTACTCGAGCCCCGACAGGCCTTCGCCGTCTGAGCCAACGGTCCCGATCAGCGGCGAAGCCAGCTGACCAGCAGGGTAGAACCGCTTCGGCTCCTGCATCGTGTAGATGCCGGGGAGGTCGTCAGCGTTGATCAATTTTTCGACCTTGGCCGCCATTGCGTTGGGCACAGTCCGGGCGAGGTAGACGAAGCCACTTGCCTCGGAAAGCTCGGACTGAAGGGTGGCCACCGGCAAGCCGAGCGACCCGGCGAGACCTTGCGCCTCTCGGCCGGGATTGGTCACCTGGTAGGGGTCCGCGTAGACGGTTGTCATGGGGACGGACATGGCTAGCTCATCGCCATTGCGGTCCAGGATGGCTCCTCGTTCTCCCAGGAAGGAGAATCTCGTGGACGTACTCCGATCGGGCGTCCGCCTGGTACTTTCCGGCGTTGATGCCCTGTACGAAGAGGAGGCGGGCAACGATCGCCCCGAGGGCCAGCGTCATCAGGGCCATCGATACGGCCAGGCGCCGGCCTTTGCGCCTGCGGCTCACGGGCTACCGCTCAAATAAGGCTTTACAGATGGCCAGTCCGCGTCCCCCTCCGGAGCAGGGAGCCCACCCCCCGACTGCGCGTCAGCGCTGAGGGGCTCGCTAGCCGAGGCGGTCCCGTTCGCTGCGTTGCCCGCACTTGCAGCCGCCGCCGTCGTGGGCGAGACGGCCGGCAAATATGTCACTGAGCCCGGTTGAACCATCCCGAGCCTGCCTTCAGCCTCGGAAACAATCCGCTCGGGCGCCTCGAGCTGCGCCACCTGTAGACGGAGCCGTTCATACCCCTCCTGCTTGGACGTCGCCGTTTGTTGTAGCTGGTCCAGCCTGAACTGGTTCTCTGCGATCAACACGTGAAGGGCGACCAGGCCCAGCCCCAAGGCGGCAACACACGCGATGCCAAGCGAGACGAGCAAGCGCCTGCGGTTGGCCCGCCTGCTCTCCTCCTGGCGGATGAGGCGTAAATGGTTCCGCTGCTCCTGGCTTTCCGGACTGGCAACTCCGGGACTGGCAATTTCGGGATTGGGTACTCCCGGGCCAAGAGCGTGCGGGTCAGGCGCCAGGCCAACTGCGGACTGTGCTGTCTCACCGTCCCATCCGGGCCCGGCGGGGCTCACAGAGGTCCCCTCGCCACTGCCTGGGCCGCCCGCAGCCGGGCACTCTCGGCACGCGGGTTGGCCGCCACTTCACTCGCCGAAGGCTTGCGCGCTCCACGGTTCAGCAAGCGGATGCGGCCTACCGCTCCGCAAACGCAAGGCAGGCGCGGAGGGCACGTGCACCCTCCCGTCGATTCGTAGAGGAGCTGGTCTTTTACGGCCCGGTCCTCCCCCGAATGGTACGAAATGACAACAAGGCGGCCCCCGGGCAAGAGCCTCCCCACTACAGTGCCGATCGCGCCAGGCAGAATCTCCAGTTCGGAGTTCACTGCGGCGCGTAGCGCCTGGAAGACCCGTTTGGCAGGGTGGCCGCGACGCCGGGCAGCAGCTGGCACAGCCAAACTGACGACGTGTGCCAGCTGCCGCGTGGTCAGGACCGGTCGGGCGGCAACGACAGCAGCCGCGATGCGCCGAGCGAAGCGGTCCTCCCCATGAAGCCTGAACAAGCGCGTCAACTGCTCCTCTGTGCTCTCGTTTACGACCCCGGCGGCCGTCAGTTGTTGAGAGCGGTCCATGCGCATGTCCAGGGGCGCGTCGAACCGGTAGCTAAAACCCCGTTCGGGTGTATCGAGCTGGAAGGAGCTGACACCGAGGTCGAACAGAGCACCCGCAAGTTTGCCAACGCCGAGGGCGTCCAGGATGGCGTCGACATGGTCGAAACGACCTTGCACCACGGTGGCACGCGGCCCAAATGAGCTCAGCGCAGGGCGGGCTGCAGCGACTGCTTCGGCATCCTGGTCCAGCCCGATCACGCTGAGCTCGGAGAAGTTCGACAGTAATGCCCGCGCGTGGCCGCCTCCACCAACCGTCGCGTCCAGCACGGGGCCAGGAGGTACGCTTGAGAAGATCTCAGTTACTTCTTCGATCATCACCGGCCGGTGCTCGAAACGGTCCTGGCCTGGAGACGCTCCCGGGCTCCGGCTCAGAGGTGCCTCCGGACAAGGTAGATTTGCCGGGCTCATACGCAGCCCCTCGGCCAGCCTGGCCCGCGGTTTTCTCTCCCGGTGCATCGGACTGGGCGAATGGAGAAGGGGACTCCCGTCCTGCTGGTCAAGGGGCTGCGTATAAGCCCGAATAAGGTTTGCGACGCTCATATCGAGTTCTTCACGAAGGCTTTTTCATGCTGGGTTTGTCATTCTCGTTTCAAGCCAGCATCATGCGGGGTTCCCGGCTGGCTGCGGGACCAACCCGGCCGGCGTCACCGGTGCAGAGAACAGAGGACTAGTACCGTTCGCCAGGCTCTCTAGGGTCGGCGTGGCCCGCTCCATCCAGAGCTCTGTCTGCCATAGCTCTATGTGGTTGAGGGCACCGACCACCATGACGGGCCTCTCCGGCTCGAGGCCGGCGTAGGCCCGCAAGTTGGCCGGGATCGTAAGGCGCCATTGTGCATCGATCTCCACTTCGCCAGAGAAAGCGCTGAGGATCCGGGACAGGTCGCGACCCTCGCTTCCCATCGCTTCCATGGCCTCCGCCCGTTCGAGGTAGTGGTTGAACGCGTCGGGTGCCCACACCGCTAAGCACCGGTCCACGTAGCACGACAAGTACGCCTTTTTCGCTTCGAACCCGGTCCGCAAGCGGGCGGGCAGGATGATCCGGCTCTTTGGGTCCAGGGAGTACTCAAAGCTGCCATGAAACCGCTCCACCTGCCTGCTCACTCGCTCGTTTCAGGCAAGGGTCTCTCCCTCCGCCTCTACTTTCCTCCACTATAAACCACTGTCCTCCACTCAGCAAGCTTCTGGAAGCCATATCGGCCCCTACGAGAACTTGCTCCCGGCGTCTTGGCCGTGTGACAGCCACGTTCCGGCTCTGATGCTGTCGCCTAACTGCCAATAGAAGAACTTCCAGTCCTCGCTGCCGGTGTGGGTGTAGGTGTTGTGGCTGAAGTAGTTGTCCTGGGGTATGCAGCCAGCAAAGGTGTTAGTGCCCTGGCAGTTGGTGATGGCGTCGGGGACGGCGTTGCCTGAGGCAGTCGTCTGGTAGGGCGACCACCAGATGCCGGAGGCGACCTGGGACACGATCCCGTTCTCAGCGCAGGGCGAGAACGCCGTCGGCGCACACCCCGGGACAGCAGCCGCGTCGAAGCCGAACGTGTCGCCTGTGACGCTTAGGTTCTGGGTCTTCCACAGGCAGTTGTTGTAGTAGTTGTGGCCCCCGGACGGCTCCGCCCCCGTCAGGTCCACTTGCCCGCACCCCCGGGGGGTGTCGGCGTCATTGGCGTAATACTCGGTGGCTGGGGCTGCGACGTTCCCGCTCCAGTCGGCAGTCGAGCCAGGAACGAGCGTGCAGTAACCGGTCGACGTGTTGTCGGGGGAGAGGCAAAAGCGGTTTGAGCTCTGGTACAGCTCAACTCCGTCCCAGTTGTTTTCGAAGTCATCTCCCGAAATGGTGATCGTGTCTATGCCGTCCGCATGGCCTACGACCTCCCCGTCGCCTCCCGATTCCGAAATGTAGACAGCTGGGGCGAGGTTGCCGGTCGTGTAACACGGGTTGCCCGGTGCCGCGCCGCAGGCTCCTGCGCCCCAACCGCCGTCCACGAAACTATTGTCTTCGATAAAGGCGTTGTAGCTGATCTCGATGTCAACGGCGACATCGAGATTGTCCGCGTAGTAGTTGTCTTCGATCTTCTCGCCGTTGTTGTCCGTGTCCCACCAACTGGCGACGTCATAGTTGTTGTGGACGTAATTACCGGCGAAGTTGGAGCCGTCTGCGTTCCAGAAGTGCGCGCCGCCTGCACTACCGCAACCCGCGTTCCCCGGTGAGCCGCATTGCCTAGGCGACTTGATGGGCCAATAGCCCGCGGGCACGTACTCATAGTTGCACTGGTTGTTGTAGCTGATCTCGTTGTCGTCGACGGTGACATCGGACGGGCCAGAGGTTAGGCCGGGCACCACGTACTCCGAGAACGCGTTTAGCCCGTAGTCGCCGTTGTGCGTAAGGCAATCGTGTTTTGCAATACCATTGGTGCCAAGCTCCAAACCGCTCCCCGGGTAGTTGTCCTGGACCGTGTCGTACTCAACGGTCTGGTTGCAAGCGGCCCCGTCGGCGTTCGGCTCCCCGATGGCGTAGTCGCCGACGAAATGCTCGACAGTCAGGTACTCGGTCCAATCGGCGTCGCCGGTTTGGCTGACGGAACCGTAATTGTTGGCTCTCTGGCCATCGATGATCGCCGCCTGGCCACCAGAGCGCTCTCCCACGTACCAATCGTTTGGGCCCGTCTGGATTTGGTCGTTCACGTTGGTGCCTAGCGTGTGAATACCCGGAGTGAAGTAGTAAGTCGTATTAGGGGTATCGTAATTGCCGGGACCTCTCCCGGCGGGGATGGTCACTGCTCGCCTGGTCGTGCCGAGAGCCGGATGTCTCTTGGAGTTGAACGGGGGACAATAGGAGCGGGGCTCCGCACACTCCCGTGCCCGTGCTCGGGTACGCCGTACTTTCGCCGGTTGTTATGGTTAGGCCAGCTCCAGCGTCCCGAGGCGCGACCGGTGTCAAACTCGCAACGATGGCGCTCACCCTCTGCCCACTCGGGAGGCTGCGAGACTCAGAACCAAGGAACGACGCGTCATCGAACGCGAAAACACCCCCGTCTCTCGCCGCTAACCAGTACGCTCGGCCCCCCGGTCCCGCTGTGACCCCGACGACTGACGAGTCGCACCGGCTGTGCGCCCCGGGCCGGCCCATACCGCGGCAGTGGTCGCCGCGACAAGGACAGCAACGGGCGCTATAGTCCTTGACCTCCAAAGCGCGCTACGGACTTTTCGGAGCGGCGACCACCTCTCCACACGGGCACGAGCGTCCATTTGCCGCTCCCTAATGAACAGCTGACGACGGCAACCCTGATCGATGGGCAACCCGACGAGCGCGCCCGGCCACGGCACTACACTCGAGATCCGCTTGTGGTGGCAAAACACAAATGTCGTTGGCTGAGCACCGGCCTCTTGCCGCCACGTGCCGGCGCGAGTTCCCGACTGAAGACTTATTGGGACGGTGACACCTATTGGCCCTGTAGTGCCTGGCTTATGAGCCGCATGATTTTCTGCTCGCTGACGGGTACACGAGTCCCGAGGGATTGGGCAAAGAAACTCACCCGGAGCTCCTCTATCATCCAGCGTGCCTCCTCCAGAGCCTGAAGTCGGCCACCCTCTTCGCTGTCGACGTTGGTCCCGTCCTGGTTGGCCACTGACATTGCCTCGGCCAGCTGGCGCTCCAACGCCTGGGCCCGCTGTGTGAGAGCAAAGTCGCGTCGGGGCTCCGCAGGCAATTTCTCGAGACGGCGGTCGACCCCCGAAAGGTAACGCTCGATATCCGGTAGCCGGTCGAGCCCGACCTTGCTCACGAAGCCAGAGCCGGCAAGTGACGCAAGTTGCTGGCGGATGTCTGCTATCGCCGCCTCGATCGCCGACGAGTTCGCGGACGGGCTCGCCTTGGCCCTCGCCGCAAGCTCCTCGCCCCTCCGACCCAGTGCCTGAAGCTTCAAAATAATGCGCCCGACAGCGTCCACCGCTTTCTCAGCTGCACCCCCGACCTGCCTACGAGCGGCGAGGGCCAGCACCTCGAAGCCGTCTGGCCCCGCGCCGGCCCCCCGTTCGCCCTGACGACCTCGTCCAAACTGGCGGCTATCGCGTCCTGGGCGACCTCTCTTACGGTGTCGTATGGCCTTACGGTGTCGTATGGCCTTACGGTGTCGTATGGCCTTACGGTGTCGTATGGAGGGTTGTGTAGGGCCGCAAGGGCCAACCTCGTGCGGTTGCCGAGGCGGCGCTCCAGGCCATCGACGAGCTGGCGGCGTGCGGGTAGGTTGAGCAGGAGCAACCGCCGCGTCCCCGCGATCATCGCCACCCGAGCCGACGGCTCGTCGGAAAAGACGCGGAGGCTCACCCCGTCCCCCTCGTCGAACAGCGCCGGGTAACCCCTCAGACGACGACCGTTCCATTCGGGCTCGAACACCACGGGCAGCTGGCCGAAATCCCACGAGGTGGAATGCTCGCCGTGGGCGCCGCCAAGCGACGCAGAAGACGCCGCCGCTTGTAACGCCGCTTCCAGCCCCGGCCGCAGCAGCTCCACTAAGCCCGCGATATCCTTGCCCGCCGCCAGCACCTGCCCGCTATCGCCAACGACCTGGAATGTCGGCCGCAAGTAGCCCGGTACTTTCGACCATTCGAAATCCTTCGCCGAAATAGGGGCTCCGGCAGCGATACTCGCTTCCTTGGCCAGGAGGGTCAGGAGCGGACCATCTTTTGGAGCCGTCTTCGCAACGAACTCCTTTGCTCGTTCGGGGATGGGGACCAGGTGCCGGCGCAGATCCTTCGGCAAGGACCGGAGAAGGGCGACCACGAGCTCCTGCCGGAGGCCCGGCACCTGCCATTCGAGACCTTCATCAGCCAATGTCTCGAGGTCCGCCAATGGGACAACCACCTGGACCCCGTCGTCGTCGCTGCCTGGGTCCCATCTGTACTCGAGCTCCAGCCCGCCGGCGTCCGTCCCAACCCAAATGTCGGGGAATTCGGATGGGTCGAGCCCTGCCTTGGACGGGCCCCACAAGTCCTCCGGCGCTGCAGTCAGGGTGTTGGGACCGGAGTCACGAAGGCGCTTCCACCAGGCCCAGAACGTCGTTCCGGACATCACGTCTGGCCCCAAACGGGAGCGGTAGAAGTCGGCCAGCGCCTCGTCGCCTACCATTAGGTCATTGCGCCGAGCGCGCTGTAACAGTGCCCGGTAGTGGTCGAGCAGCTCGCGGTTCTCGCGGACAATGCCCGGAGCTTGGTCCCAATCGCCCTCCACCAAGCCGTGATAGATGAACATTTCCCGAGCCAGGGACGCGTCGCGCCGCCACAGTTCGACCGCCCTTCTCGTCACGATCGAAAGGCCGAACAGCGTCGCGTTGGCAAGCACCACGGCGGCCCCGCGGGCGCCATCCCAAGAGGGTTCGCTATAGGACCATTTCAAGAGGTGACTGGCGGCCCTTTCCACCCACTGGGGCCGTACCGGCGCGACGACACGCGCCCAAAGGCGACCAGTCTCGACAAGCTCGGCCGCCATAACCCAGCGGGGAGGCCGTTTGGCTACTACTGATCCCGGCCAGATGGCAAAACGGGCTCCTCTCGGGGCGGCGAAGTCCGTCTTGTCCCCTTCCCGAACGCCAACCTGGGTCACGAGCCCTGACAGCAACGCTTGGTGGATCTCACTTCGTTTGGCGCTCTTAGCTACCTCCGGGCCACGAGGTCCCACCGCCAACCCGATCTGCCGGCATACGTCCACGAGCTGGGCCACTATGTCCTGCCACTCGCGCGCTCTTTGGTAGGAGATGAGCTCCTTGCGACACAGCCGGCGGAACTGGCTCGAACTGAGCTCCGCCTGGCGTTCCTCCAGGTAGCCCCAAAGAGCGAGGTAGGACATGAAGTCCGAGCTCTCGTCTGCGAACCTGGCGTGAAGAGCAGACGCCACCTCCCTCAGTTCGGCCGGGCGCTCTCGCGGGTCCTGGACTGTGAGGCCTGCAGTGACAACGAGGATTTCTCCCAAGCAGCCCAGACGCGCCCCTTCGAGGACCATACGTCCAAGCCTCGGGTCGAGGGGCAGCCGGGCCAGCTTGCGACCGACGGGGCTGAGGCGCCAGCCCCCACGCTCGGCCGCCGCCGCGTGGCTCGGCCGGGCCGTGGTCGCGGAGCTTTGGTCCCCCTCCGGCGCAACTAGCGCTCCGAGCTCTTCGAGCAGGGCTACGCCATCTTTCACGTTGCGCCGGTCGGGGGGGTCGACAAAGGGAAAGTCCTCTATATCACCAAGCCCGATGGCTGCCATCTGCAAGACCACAGAGGCCAGGTTCGTCCGCAATATCTCTGGCTCTGTAAAGGCGTCCCTCGAGGCGAAGTCTTCTTCCGAGTACAGCCGTACACATATCCCCGGCCCGAGGCGCCCGCACCGGCCTGCCCGCTGGTTGGCCGAAGCCTGTGAGATCCGCTCTATCGGCAAACGCTGGACCTTCGTACGCCTGCTATACCGGGAAATGCGTGCTGTCCCGAGGTCCACAACAAAGCGGATCCCCGGCACCGTCAGGGAAGTTTCGGCCACATTCGTGGCCAGTACGGCACGGCGCCCCATGTGCGGCTCGAAGATCCTGTGCTGTTCATGGGACGAGAGCCGCCCATACAGAGCCAGGACATCGAGGTCCGGCACGTCCGTTTTGGCCAGCGCGTCTGCGGTATCCCGGATTTCTCTCTCCCCTGGCAGGAAAACAAGGATGTCGCCAGAGCCTTCATACCAAAGGTCCTCGACGGCATGGCACACTGCTTGCACCTCGTCAATGGCGTCTTCGTCCGTGCCGTCGCCTCCCGCTACCAACGGCTGGTACCTGACTTCGACCGGGTACGTCCGTCCCGAAACCTCGATAACTGGTGCCCCATCGAAGTGGTGAGAGAACCGCTCGGTGTCGATAGTGGCGGACGTGATAATGACCTTAAGGTCAGGCCGGGACGGTAAAAGCCTTTTCACGTAGCCGAGTATGAAATCGATATTGAGGCTGCGCTCGTGCGCTTCGTCGATGATGAGGGTGTCGTAGCTGCGCAGTCCCGGGTCGCCGTGCAGCTCCGCGAGCAACACGCCATCGGTCATCACCTTCAGTAGAGTGGCGTCACTGACCCTGTCGGTGAACCTGACCTTGTAGCCCACCGGACCGCCAAAACTGACCCCCAGCTCCTCGGCGACGCGCTCGGCGATGCTGCGTGCCGCGATCCGGCGAGGTTGAGTATGGCCGATCATCCCGGTGCTGCCGCGCCCCGCTTCCAGGCACATCTTCGGGAGCTGTGTGCTCTTGCCCGAACCCGTTTCCCCGGCGACCACCAGCACCTGGCTGGCACCGAGGGCGGCCACGATCTCGTCCTTGCGGACGCTGATCGGGAGATCCTCCGGGTACCCGAGGGGGTCCGGCAGCAACGATCGCGCCGCCTGGCGCGCCTCGTAGCGGGCGCGGGCCTTCTCCGACGAACTGTGCTTCATTTACCGACCAGCATGGCCTCCCGCTGGCGATCAGTCTCAGCACCCAGCCAGGACCTGGCGTACTCCACGCGCTATTTCCAGATCTTCGCGGGCTTCGATGACGAACGACCGGGCACTTGCACCAGGGGCGCCTATCTCCTGATCAGTTGTCGCCGCTTCGTTGGCGGCGCGGTCGAGCTCGACCCCGAGGAACCTCAGGCCTTCGGCCGCTCGCCACCTGACGGGAGCCGAGCGCTCGCCCACACCACCGGTGAAGACCAGCGTGTCGAGGCCGGCCATGGACGCGGCCATCGACGCTACGGCCGCCCGGAGCCGGTGCAAATAGACGCCCATGGCCAGGACGGCGCGCTCGTCGCCTGCCTCTTCGGCGGCGAGCACGGCCCGCATATCAGCAGAGCCGGCCAGGCCGAGGAGGCCCGAACGGTGCTCGAGGGCGGAGGCGAGCTCCGAGGGGGGCACGCCCACATGCTCCTCCAGCCAGAGCAGCAGGCCGGGGTCCACCGATCCTGAGCGCGTGGCCATGACGACGCCTTCGAGGGGGGTGAAGCCCATAGTGGTGTCCACAGAAACCCCGTCACGCACAGCCGCCAGTGAGGCACCGGAGCCGAGGTGGCAGGTGACGAGCCGAAGAGCGCCGGCAGGACGGGCGGGGCTGGTGGGACGGGGGGTTCTGTCACCGGGGAGCCCCCGCTCCTCTTCCGGAGCGGTGCCGACCACAGCCCCCGCCGGCATTATTTCGCTCGCCCGAATCATTTCCCCCGCCCGCATCATTTCGGTCACCCGTTTCGAGGCGTACGAGTGGGAGAGCCCATGGAAACCGAAGCGGCGCAGGTCCCATCGTTGGCGCCACTCGGCCGGGAGCGCGTACGTCGCCGCCGCGGCCGGGATCGTGGAGTGGAAAGCGGTGTCGAAGCAAGCGACGGCTGGCACGTTGACCAGGATCCGGCTTACCACTTGAAGCGCGCGCAACGACTTCGGCTGGTGGAGTGGCGCCAGGTCGCTGAGAAGCTCCAATCGCTGGAGCACCCGGCCATCAATGAGCACTGGGGCCGTGAACTCCGTCCCGCCATGGACAACTCGATGCCCTACGGCATCGACCGGCCCGTTGTCGGACACGGTCTTTCTGACCACGGCTTCGTCGACCCGGCCGTCTGGAGCCTCGAGTTCCTCCGAACAGACGACGTCGTCATTGTCGTCAAGCACCGAGAGCTTGAGGCTGCTGGAGCCGGCGTTTACTACAAGTACGCGCATCTCGCACGCGGCTCAGTAAGGCCAGACCCAGTCATGGATCTCGGGGACGTCATCCCCCTCGGATCTGGTGTACGCCCGTGCCCCCACTCTCTCGTCGGCCATGCGCTGGCGCAGCGAGGCCGCGTGTGACCCGAGCCACGGTACCCGGTCGATCACGTCCATGACGAGGTGGAAACGGTCCAGGTCGTTGAGCATGACCATGTCGAACGGCGTGGTCGTCGTGCCCTCTTCCTTGTAACCGCGCACGTGCAGATTGGCGTGGTTCGTGCGCTTGTAGGTGAGGCGGTGGATGAGCCACGGGTAGCCGTGATAAGCGAAAATAATCGGCCGGTCCGTTGTGAAAATTATGTCGAACTCCTTGTCAGGCAAGCCGTGGGGGTGTTCGGTGTCGGGCTCGAGGCGCATCAAATCGACGACGTTTACGACGCGGACCTTTAGCGTCGGCAGTTCGAAGCGCAGTATGTCGACCGCAGCGAGCGTCTCCAGCGTCGGGACGTCCCCACAGCAGGCCATGACGACATCGGGGTCTCCCCCGTCGTTGGACGCCCAGTCCCAGACCCCGATCCCGCGGGTGCAGTGCAACACCGCGTCCGGCATAGACAGGTAGTTGAGGGACGGCTGCTTTCCAGCCACTATGACGTTCACATACTGCCGGCTCCGCAGGCAATGGTCAGCCACGGAGAGTAGGCAATTGGTGTCCGGTGGTAAGTAAACCCTGATGACTCCGGCCTTCTTGTTGACGACGTGGTCGATAAACCCGGGATCCTGATGCGAGAAGCCGTTATGGTCCTGGCGCCACACGTGTGACGACAGAAGGTAATTGAGCGAAGCGAGGGGACGGCGCCAGGGTATGTGGCTGGTTGTCTTCAACCACTTGGCGTGCTGGTTGAACATCGAATCGACGATGTGTATGAACGCCTCATAACTGGTGAACAGACCGTGCCTGCCGGTCAACAAGTAACCCTCCAGCCAGCCCTCGCACTGGTGCTCGGAGAGGACCTCCATGACGCGGCCCTCCGGCGCCAGGTGGTCGTCAGTGCTCAAGCGCTCTGCCTCCCATTGGCGGTCGGTGACGTCGAACACCGCCTGGAGCCGGTTCGACGCCACCTCGTCGGGGCCGAAGAGCCGGAACTGAGAAGGGTTTTGCGACATCACGTCTCGCAGGAACCCGCCGAGCACCCTGGTGGCTTCTGAAAGAGTCGTGCCGGGCTTATCCACGGGCACGGCATACGCCCGAAAATCGGGCAATGCCAAATCCCTCAGCAACAAACCGCCGTTGGTGTGCGGGTTAGCGCTCATACGACGATCGCCCTTGGGTGGCAGGGTCGACAGTTCCGTGACGAGGGCCCCTTTTCGTCGAAGAGCTCCTCGGGCCGGTAGCTGCGCATCCACGATTCGAGCAGCGCAAGGTGGTCGGGGTTGGTCCGCACGTCACCAACAGGCACCTGATGGGAACGCCACGTACCCTCGGTGGGTAGCCCGTCCACGGTCTTGGGACCGGTCCAGCCCTTCGGCGAACGGAACACGATCATCGGCCAGCGGGGCCGTACCGGCTCACTGTGCCCTCCCACATCTTTCGGCCCTCCAACATCTTTGGGCCCTTCCAACGTCTTTGGCTCCTCCAGCGTCTTCCCTGGCCACCCTGGCTTCTCTAGCCGCACGCTGGATGCAGGTCACCCGCTCGATCACCTGGTCGAGGGTCGCCGCCATCGACTGGTGCATATCGCTAGGGTCTTCGCCAGAGACCCAGTGGACGTCATATCCGTAACCCTTGAGCAACGATGTCAGTTCGTCGTCGCCTATGCGCGCCAGCACCGTCGGGTTTGCGATCTTGTACCCGTTCAGGTGCAGGATGGGCAAGACTGCGCCGTCAGTAGCGGGGTTCAGGAACTTGTTCGAGTGCCAGCCAGTCGCGCACGGGCCGGTTTCAGCCTCCCCGTCGCCGACGATGCAGCAAACGAGCAGGTCGGGGTTATCGAACGCCGCCCCGTAGGCGTGCGAGAGCGCGTAACCCAGTTCTCCACCCTCGTGCATCGAGCCTGGCGTCTCCGGCGCGACGTGGGAAGGGATACCACCCGGGAAGCTGAACTGGCGGAACAGTCTGGCCATTCCGTCTTCGTCACGGGAAATGTGCGGGTAGAACTCGGTGTAAGTCCCTTCGAGATAGGCGTTCGCCACTGCGGCCGGTCCGCCATGGCCCGGGCCTATCACGTAGATGGCATCCAGGTCCCAGTTGCGTATGACACGGTTCATGTGGGCATAGATGAAGTTGATACCTGGAGTAGTCCCCCAGTGGCCCAGCAGCCGGGGCTTCACATGTCCCGGCTTGAGCGGCTCCCGCAAAAGCGGGTTAGCCAGGAGATAGAATCTGGCCGACGGACAAGTAGTTGGCGGCCCTCCAGTAGGCGTTGATCAGCCGGACCTCGCCCTCCGAAAGGGACGCGCCATTCGTAGCAGGCTGCTCGACGGCGGTCGCATGTGCCATGGTCAGGCCCTCCT
Source organism: uncultured Acidimicrobiaceae bacterium (assembly GCA_963823855.1). Classification (GTDB taxonomy): domain Bacteria; phylum Actinomycetota; class Acidimicrobiia; order Acidimicrobiales; family Palsa-688; genus Fen-671. The sequence continues at coordinate 191,670 of CAWGNA010000018.1, read as the reverse complement.
TGCGTCGGGCCATGCTGGACGTCTGCCCCACGGTCCATGGCCCATGGGTCGAACCTTACCTGGGGGGACGACGCCCACTTCGCCCATCGTGATCAGCACTTTAAGCTTTAGCCTTCCCGACACACGGCAGTTGCTTGACGTTCAGCATGTGAACCTCGCATACCGACGCCGTTCAGGACCGAACGGTGGGCAGGGGGCTTTTGTGACCCAAGTTATAAGTTCGGGGCGCAACACTGGCAACCTTCGCAGGATCTTCACAATTTGATGGCACTCTAAATATCAACTGTGGCGAACATCTAGTGATCAGTCCTGGGCCCAACGTCCCAGCCGAGAAGGGACTTTTGACAGTGCGGAGCATTTCGACAGCTACAAGAGGGGCCAAGGTCCTACTTGGCGCCTGTGTTGTTGTCGCCGCGACCAGCATGGCCGCCAGTCCCGCCTGGGCCAAAGTGCGCCGAGTCGCCACGACGACGAGCACGTCCACGACAACGACCACCCTGGGTACGATGCCGGTCCCGGCGCCCCCAGCGCCGGCGCTCCCGGATAACTGTGTGAAGGGCACGTGGCCTGCCGCCGCGCAGGGCCGGCCCCTCAGCTTCCAGGGCGGCGACGGGATTTATCTCTGGGACGACCCCGACGGTGGGTGGGCGCTGCGAGCCACCCACGCCGGGCCCACCGACACCGCGGTTATTTCGGGCACGCTCACCACTAGCGGTAAGTTCGTCGACGTAAGGAGACTGCAATACGGGGGCGGCGACGACATTATCGTCCTGAGCGCGAACAAACACACGATCCTTTTCCGGTTCGTCAACTACGGCTGGCTAGACGGGCTCGACTTCTCCACCCACTGCTCGGCAGCGTTCTCTGCGAGCGTCTATATCGGGGGCGCCTTGGCCTCCGTCGGTTCGGTCCACCTCGGGGAGGCCGCGGCCAGCCCCGGCGCTAACCCGTTCCGGGTCGAACGGGCGCGGGGAGCACTTCTTTCAGGTGTGCGCACCGTTTCACCCGTCACCACATCGGTCACGGTGCCCTCGAACTCGTCTCCTCCGGCCACACTGACAACGTCCGTCTCGTCAGGGTCGACGACAACCGTCGACGTCGTCTAAAGCCCGCTCGTCAACTATCGGGCCACTTCATCGCCGCCCGGCCCGCCACGCCGACGGGCCAGCCGTCACGGGGTAGCTGTCATTGGGGCGGCAACCCGTTGAGCCAGCGCTGGTAACGCTCGTCGGCGGCTGCCGCCCAGTCAGGTGCTGGTTCGACCGGGGAAGACCATCTCGCCCAGCGCGCGGCATCCTCGATCGACGTCTCGAGGCCGAGAGCCATCCTGGCCAGGAAGGCCGCGCCCAGGGCGGCTCCTTCCGGCACTGCCATCGGCTCGACGGGCTGGCCGAGCACGTCAGCCACAGCCTGGAGCCATCCCGGGTGGCGAGACCCTCCTCCGCTCACCACGAAGCGCTTCGGTTTCGTGCCGCATGCCGATGCCAGCTCAACAATGTGGCGGACGACAAAGCCGGTAGCCTCGAGAGCGGCGCGCCGCAGAGCATCGGGGCCTTGTGATAGGTCCGCGTCTGCCAAGCCAATGCGCAGGGACCTGTCGTGGAACGGGACCCGCTCCCCTATGGCCCACGGTCGCCACAACGGCACATCCCCGGGGCTCAGGTTCGAGCCAAGTCGTGACTGTTCACCCTCGTCGGCGCTCGGGCGCACGACGCGGTCGACCCAATCGGCCCACATCCCTCCAGCGTTGCTTGCTCCACCCACCATGGCCTTGCCGGCGACGATGTGAGGGACCCTCCACAGGCCGGGCCTCGGGTCGGGCCAACCAGGGACAGTGAGCCAAACCACCAGGGTGGAACCAAGGCCGACCAGTACATCGCCATCGTTGAGAGCGCCGGCTACCAGCTGCTCGCACAGCCCATCTACGGACCCCGCTCCGAGGACGACCTCGCTCCCGGGGACCTCATCGATAGTCGCGGGCCTATGGTCGCGGCGTCGACCTTGCCAATGGGCTCGCCGAAAACTGCGACCCTTGGGAGTTGGCCAGGCGACAAGCCGGCGTGTGCGCACGCCGACGGGTCCCACCCGGACCCGTTGAACAGCGGCCCGGCGGCAAAGGCGGACGCCAGGTCGGTAACCCCTTCCCCGCTCAGCGAGGCGTTGGCGACGGCCTGCGCGGGCCAATAACCGGCCGCGTCAGGGGCAGCCTCCGCGGCCCAGCCGGCCAGAGCCGCCATCTGGTGGCTCGCCGTCGGGTCGGCGCCTCCCTCGAGGGCACCCCTGCTGTCTCCGTACAACAGACCGGGCCCAATCGGCCGACCCGAAGCGTCAACGGCGGCTGCCGAGGGCATCATCGCCGAGATGGCAACTGCCTGGGGGGCCGAACGGGTAATCAACTCCCGCAGGGCAACCCGCGGGCTCTCCCACCACGTTCGGACGGCGTCGTGCTCGAAGCGGCCGGCTGGTCGGACGACGAGGCCGCTCGGGCGACGAAAGCGTGCCACCACGTTGCCATCCTCGTCAGCCACGACAGCCTTCACGGATGTCGTGCCAATGTCGAACCCGGCCGTTAGGTCCGCGAGGTGACTGGATTGGGACATACCCGGCATGCTCGGACAGTATTGCAGGAGTGCAGTTCGACATAGGTCCATCACTCCGCGGGCATCGCGCTTTTGTGACGGCTCCAATGGGCGGGCCGGGCATTGACAAGCTCAGGAGCTTGGCCGATGTCGTCTACGAGCCCTGGACCGAGCAACAGCCACTAAAGCTGTACGACGGAGCCGGCCTGGCCGCGCGCCTAGCCGCCGAGCAGGCCGATATCGCGGTGGTCGAGGCCGACCTCGTGAACGGGCCGGTTTTCGACTTACCGCTCGTGGCCGTGGCGGCGACGCGTGGGGACCCCAACAACGTGGACGTAAAGGCAGCCACGGCCGCCGGCGTACCGGTGCTACGGGCTCCTGGGCGCAACGCCGACGCAGTAGCCGAGCTAGCCCTCGGCCTTTTGATCGCTGTCGCCCGCGGCCTCGTGCCGGCTGACCGCGATGTCAGGCAAACAGAGGTTTTCCGGGACGGGACCATCCCTTACCAGCGTTTCCGGGGATGGGAGCTGGCTGACCGGCGCTCCGCCATCATCGGGTATGGCGCGGTTGGCCAAGCCCTCGCGTGGCGGCTGAGGGCACTGCGTATGACGGTGAGCACTTACGATCCCTACGTCGCGGGCGCGGGCCGCGACCTGGAAGCGGCTGTACGAGGAGCGGACGTGGTTTCGCTGCATGCGGCCGTGACCCCCGAAAGTACCGGCCTTTTCGGCCCGAACAGTTCTCGTGGATGCGCCCTGGCTCGGTGTTCCTGAACACGGCGCGGGCGGAGCTGCACGACATGGATGCCCTCGTACGCTATTTATCGTGCGGGCACCTTGGCGGCGCCGGCCTCGACCATTTCAGTGGTGAGGTACTGCCAGCCGGCCATCCCCTCTTGTCGATGGACAACGTCGTGCTGACGCCGCACATAGGCGGCGCCACGACCGAAACGGAAGCCCGCGGCGCCCAAATAGTGGCAGATGACCTCGAACGCCTCCTGGCGGGCGAAACACCGCTCCACATCGTCAACCCCGAAGTCCTAATGACCAGGACCTGAGCAGATGATCAACCGAAAGCCCCCGAGGAGCGAGCCATGAGCAGCCCGTCATGAGAAGTGTCGCAGACGGCCACTACGCGGTACTGAGCACAGCGAAGGAGATGTTGCGCAAGGGCCTCGTCGAAGGTACGTCCGGCAACATCTCCGCCCGCCTCGAGGACGGCAATATCGTTTGTACCCCGGCATCGGTCGACTACCAAGTGATGGTGCTCGACGATCTTGTTGTAGTCGACCCCGCGGGCGAGCTCCTGTCTCGCAGCGACGGCCGGAGCCCAACTTCAGAGGTCCAGCTTCACCTGGCTTGCTATCAGGCTTTTGAGGACGTCGGGTCCGTGGTACATGCCCACCCGATCTGGGCGTCGATGTTCGCCTGTAGCCACGAGGCGGTCCCGGCGTGCGTCGACGAGTTCACCATTTACGTGGGCGGTGAAGCGCGCTGCGCCGCTTACTCGCCGTCTGGCTCCCCCAATGTTGGGAAGAACGCGGTGGCGGCCCTCCAGGGGCGCTCGGCAGCCCTCCTGGCCAACCACGGTATCGTCGCAGTCGGCGCGAGCCCATCGAGGGCCCTGCACATCGTTGCGCTAGTTGAAAGGACGGCTCAAATCGCCTGGGGAGCGCGCGTCATGGGCGGGATCGTGCCGATACCCGACAAGGCGAACGAGGATTTTTCCGGTGTCTACGAGCTGATGAGAGCTTTGTAGCCAGCGCGCCTCCGAGTACCCGAGGCGGGCCACGATGCAGTGCTGCCATTGCCGGGGGAAGGGGAGGCAGTATGGGACCGATGACCGACCTGCCGCGGTGGCCCGGTGATATTCCCCGATCCCCTGGCGGGGATGCCTTCGGGTCAGGCCCCCAGCCAGGATTGCCTGCGGTTGGGACCGCGCCCAGCTTGGGCACTCGTTCCTTGAAGGACCTGGCCAAACCGCGATGGCGCGACGTTGTACCTGTCGGCGCTCTGCTCGTGTTGTGCGTCGGCCTCCACGTCGCGGCCATGTTCCCCGCGTACCCGGGGAGCCCGCCAGCCCCAGTTGTTTCGGTGCCGTACCAGACCGCTATCTACATCACGCTGGAAGTGGGCTGGGCTGTGGCCGCCGCGCTGGTGCTGTCCCGCGTCTCGGTCCGTGGAGGTGTGGCGCTTGGCGCTGGCATTGGCGCTGTCGAACTCGGCTTTCTTATATCCGACCTGGCGAGCTCCGGCCAGGGCCGGAGCGCTCCGGGTGTCTGGCTGGCGCTGGCCGGCCTCGGCGCTGGGTATGCGGGAGTGCTGCTCGGCGCCAGTACAGTCCCTATGGGGAGCCCCCAGCTGCGCCCGTACCATCAGTCGCCGCAACCGCGTGCGGTCGCACAAGTGCTCGTGGCCTTGCTGGCCATGTCGGCCTTCCTGCCCAGCTGGGATAGCTACCACCTGGTCAATTCGACCGGCCAGAGTGTCACTATCACTCTCGGCAACGCCTTTTCACAGCCAGGCGGGATCCTGGCCGGCGAGCTCATATCAGCGCTCGCCATAGGCATCCTCCCTATCCTGGGTGCGTTCTGGGTGCCCCCGGCAGTCGGGGCGTGGTTGACCACAGGTGTAGTGACGGCCATGGTCTCACAGCTCATTTCGGCCGTGGTCCAGACCCACGAGACCGTCACGGTTCCTGCGGCCGGTGAACGAGCCAGCCTGTCTCTAACGGGGTACTGGACGATCGAGGTGGCAGCCACCGTTGTGCTGGCTGGCCTGGCTTTGTGGTCCGGGCTCGATGCCCGGAGCGCGGCTATAGGGCAACGCAGGGCACGGGCACAGGGGCTGCCCGCGGGTTTCCCGGAGGACGGCTTTGGCTGGGACGGCGTCGCGGAACATTACCTACCTGGCAACTACCCTCCCGGCCCAGGCTCTCCCGCTGAGGGTGGCACATGGGGCCAGTCCAGGCCCGCTGACCTCCAACCTGGTCAACTTCCGCAACCTGGTCAACTTCCGCAACCTGGTCAACTTCCGCAACCTGGTCAACTTCCGCAACCTGGTCAACTTCCTGACGACGTCAGCACTGGGAGCAAGTGGCCACCAGTAGACCGTTGGCCGGGCCGGAACTGAGAACTGAAGAACTCCGGTTGGTAGCAGGTCCCCGGGGGCCTAGCTCAGCCTCCGGACCGGGCCGACGCTGGCTCTCGCCGGCGCGGTCGACTTCGCGCTTCCCGGGCCCCCTGAGGTTGCTGGTTCGGGGCGATAACCCTGCCCGAGGAGAGCGGCGACGACAGCTCCCGCGCTGTGAATTATCGCTCTCGAGTCGTAACCTCCCTCGAGCACCACGGCGACCTTTCCTGGTCCAGGAGCAAACCCGCTGGCGCGGGTGGCCATATCGGCGTAATCGCCGGCACTTAACGCCAGGTTGGCCAGTGGGTCGGAGCGATGAGCGTCAAAACCTGACGACACCAGAACCCAGGTGGGGGCGAAGTCGTCCACCGCCGGGGCGACCACCTGGTCCAGAGCGTAAAGCAGCACGTCGCCCGTGGCACCAGGGGGAAGCGGGATATTGAGAGTCATCCCCGCAGCGTTCGGCCCTCCCGTTTCCCTGGGCTCGCCCGTACCCGGGAACAGAGGCGACTGATGCGTCGACACGTAAAGGACGCGGGGGTCGTCCCAAAAGATGTCCTGGGTGCCGTTGCCGTGGTGCACATCCCAATCCAGTACCAGCACCCGCTCGCCCCGCGCAACGAGTTGGGCGGCGCAGACCGCCACTGTGTTGAGGATGCAGAAACCCATGGCCTGGTCAGCAGTTGCGTGATGGCCGGGAGGCCTGTGCGCGACGAAGGCTGTGCCTTCACCGGCCACCCCTAGAGCCTCGACGGCGGCCAAAGCGCCCCCCACGGCGAGCAACGCGGTAACCCACGATCCCTGGCTGACGACCGTGTCCACGTCGAGCGACCCGCCACCGGCTGCGCAAAAGTCCTCAAGCATCTGCAGGTACTCGACCGAGTGGACCGTTTGGAGCTCTTCCCTGGTGGCCAGACGAGGCGGGAGCCGGACGACAGCGTCAGAAAGCTCTGCTTCCTCGATCCCATCCAGCGCAGCGCGTACCCGCTCCGGCCGTTCCGGGTGGAGCGGGCCTGTGTCGTGGTTGTCGAGCTCGGGGGAAGCGCTCAAAAAGAGCATTGCTACAACATAGGCGTCGGGCCGGGACGGGCTGGACAGGCAACAACGTGGTTATACCCTGGTTTGAAGGGCGCGGCGATCATGCGACCGACCGGTACCCGCTCGGTTAACTCGGATGAGCCCGACGTGTGGACCGAAGGGAGGCGTGTCAAACGTCCGGTTAGTCGTGCTCGAGCCGCATGACCGCTAACGTGACCCGCAGGGAAGCCCTATGACGATCCGTGTCTTCTTGCTAGACGATCATGAGATAGTCCGCCGGGGCCTTCGGGAGCTCTTCGAGACCCAGGACGACTTCGAAGTTGTCGGAGAGGCCTCCGACGCAGAAGAGGCGATGGTGAGGGTGCCCCCGGCTCACCCTGACGTGGCGGTGCTCGACGTCCGCCTCCCCGGGACCAGCGGTATCGAGGTGTGCCGGGACTTGCGCGCCGACATTCCAGACCTTCAGTGCTTGATGCTCACGTCCTTTGCAGACGACGAAGCGCTCTTCGCCGCCATACTGGCCGGCGCCAACGGGTACTTGCTAAAGCAAATCAGGGGCCCGGAACTCGTGAGCGCCGTCCGCCAGGTGTACGCTCGCCAGTCGCTTATTGACCCCGCCCTCACGGCGAGGGTAATGGACCGTCTCCGTGGAAAGCAGGAAGACGAACGGATCGCACGCCTCTCACCTCAGGAGAGGCGCATCCTGGACCTGATCGCAGAAGGCAAAACAAACCGTCAGATCGGCGCTGAAATGTTCCTCGCCGAGAAGACCGTGAAAAACTACGTTTCGAACCTGCTGGCCAAGATGGGTTTCTCCAGGCGCACCGAAGCTGCGGTCTACGCGACCCGAGCGAAGTCCGAGAAGCCCGGGAGCGACGCGGCCGAGACCTGAACCCCGGCCTTGCCTTCACGCTGATCTCTAGAGCCTCACTATTTAGCTTCCATCGCGTGCCTTGGCGCTCCGCCGCCCACGGCCGGCGATTTCTGACTTTATGGCCTGCCTTTGTGTTGTGCCGCCTCCCGATTGCTTTCGCCCGGATTGGCCGCACAATTCCTTTTTCGGTCGCATAATCGCTGTCCCCTTCGCCCCGCCCGCCGCATTCTTCGGCCCGGCCCGATGCCTTTCTTCGCCCCGGCCCCCCTTCTGGGTGCAACAACGGGTTCTCGTTGCGAATCCTGGCAGAAAGCGAGGCGAAAACGCGACAAAGTCCCAAAGTTGCACCGAATTGGACCGAATTGGAGCGAGAAAAGCAGCCGGCGAGCCGAGCGAGCCGAGCGATTACGGGTTACCCCGCGGGTCGCCGCTAACCAGGCTCACCAAAAATGGGCGCCTGCTCCGACCTCTCGGCACTCGTGAACTTCGGTCCGGCTGCATTCCTGGTTGACGACGACCTCGTTCCTCCGCTCTTCGTCCCCGGCGAGGAAGCCGTCCCGGCGGGTTTCTTGAGCGCCGGTGACTGTGCACCGGAAGACTTTTTGGCCCTCGGCACGGTCGCGGCAGACTTCTTGGCTGCGGTACCAGGTCTAGCGACCGACTTCTTGACCGCTGCCGCCTGGGCCGGCGCCCCACCGGGTGGCGCCACCGCCGCCTGCTTTGACGCCGACTTCTTCGCCGGCACCTTTTCGGGCGCTGCGGCTCTGTCTGCAATCTCCTTGTTGCCCGTCGTTTTGGTCGCCATCTCTGTGCTGGCCATCTCTGTGCTGGCCGTCTTTGTGCTGGCCATTTCTGTGCTGGCCGTCTGTTTGGCGGCAACCGACCGCTTGGCCACCGACTTACTGGCCGCGGACCGATCGGCCGCGGGCTTGCTGGCCGCGGGCTTGCTGGCCGCGGGCTTGCTGGCCGCGTGGGCTTGCTGGCCGCGGGCTTGCTGGCCCCGGACCGATCGGCCGCGGGTTTGCTGGCCGCGGGCTTGCTGGCCACCGACCGGCTGGCCACGGGCTTGCTCGCCGACGACTTACGGGGCGCTGCCTGTCCGGCGACCTCCTCGCCCGCTGTTCGCTTGGCCGTACCGCTCCTAGCCGACTGCCTATCGGCCTGTGCCGGCGTCGCCGTTTGCGGCGTCGCCGTTTGCGGCGTCGCGGAAGACGAGGTCCTCTTCGCTGCAACCTTCGGCGTGGCTTTGTCCGCAATGGGCGCGGACTTCTTCGCGGCTGCCGTCCTTTTGGTCCCCGCTTGCTCGGAGGTTGATTTCCGCGCTGCAGCACGAGGTGGTTGCGGAGGAGCCAGTTGACCAGCAACGGCCCGCTTGCGGGTCGCTGCCTTGGCCGCCGCCTTTTTGGCCGGAGCTGGAGGTTCCGGAGCCCGAGCCGGAGCCGGCTCGGCCAGCGTGCCGCCACGATCCGCGCGCCTGACCGTAAGGGTGGACGGTGGCGCCTCACTGGTCGAGAGCTCGGCCAGCGTGCCGGCACGATCCGCGGGCCTGACCGTAAGGGTGGACGGGGCGCCTCACTGGTCGAGAGCTCGGCCGCTCCGGTCCTGGTAAGCACCGCTTCAGCTGGGACCAGTTGACCATCGGCCTCACCGTGGTGGATCTCAGCGTCGATGGTCTCAGCCGTTGGGGCGCCGGCGGGGTGCGCGAAGCCGGGCAGCGCCAGCTCGATGCCTCGTCTCATGGCGTCGAAGGCCTGAACCACAAAGGCGCGCCTCTCTCCTTTGCGCAGAACCTCGCGGGCAGAACGCGGAGCCACCGTGCTCATCGCTGATAGAGGCACGTAACAGCGGGCGCCGTCTACGGAGACGAAAGCGCCGTGCGATGAGAACTCTTCGACCGTGCCTTCCACTTCGTCACCCAACTGGTTGGCGGCGATAAAGGTAATGAACTTGAGCGGCTCATTGAGCGGCTCGGCCAAACCCTCAGACCCTCGCCTCCTCCGCCTGCGCTTGCGCCCCCCTTTTGCGGGTTCGACCGCTTCCTCGACGGCAGCAGCTATGGCCCTCTGCAGCTTGCGCTCCCCGACGTACCCCCTGGACCGCTCCGCAGCCATGTCCAGACCGCTTTCCTGGGCCTCGGTGGCCCGGTCCGCGTGCCTCTTGCGCTTGGCTTCTTTTACTGATTCCCGGCTCTTCGGCCCCCGGACCGGGGTGCGGGGCGTAAAAATCCATCCCACTCCGGGGACGGGCTTGCCGCCTATAAGGCGACCCTTGTCGAATAGCCACTCATACTCGCCGTGGAACTCCTGAAAAGAGTCATTCGAAAGCACGACAGCACCGACCCTGTCCGCCACCCTCAGCAAGAACGCGTCGCCTCTCCCGATCGCCCCGGCTGGCGGGCTGACGATCTCACCCCCCCCTTCGGCTTCCTCGAAGAGGTCCCGCTCGTCCGGGGATATGCGGTGACCGAAAGTGGCGTCCACCACGACCGTGACAACGTCGTCAGGGTTCTCGATGAGGTACTCGCGTACCGCCTCGTCAAGCTGCTTGAGGCTTGGTAGCGAGCGACCTTCCGTCGCAATATTCGAGCCGTCGACGACTACGTGACGAGCTGGCATTTTTCTCCTGTTTGGTCATCAAGCAGCCCCAGCCGGCCAGCTTGGCACTCGCTGCCGTCAGAGGCCCTCAGGCCGAGGCACGACGCCCTGCCAGCCGACCGCCCCGCGAAACGGTACCAACGGTTACCCTCGCAGCGCAGGTCGGGCCATCAGTGACATGCACCCACTAGCTCCAGTCTGCCACCTGGCGCCCTCTGGTTCGCGGATCCCCGCTGGGCCGGACGAGGTGCTGGGCCGACGGAGCGCCGGACGAGGTGGCCCGGACCGCCGGCGGTGCCCACGCGTGTTGCGGACGGCTCTAAGACCCAAGCGCTCTTTCCAGGATATCCGCCTGTTCGAGCTCATGAAGGGTATGGCTCCCCGTGGCCGGGGAGCCCGACGCCGGCCGGGAGACGACCCTGAAGGCCTGCCCTGCCGGCACGAGGTCCGCTAGGCGCCCGCGCACGAAACCCCACGCGCCCATATTGGCCGGCTCCTCTTGTACCCACACCACTTCGCTGGCGCCGTCATAACGAGACAGGGCGGCTTCGATTTGGTCGCCTGGCCACGGGTACAGCTGCTCCACCCGAATGACTGCAACGTCGTTGACGCCTCTGCTCTCGCGGGCCACCAAAATGTCGAGAGCAACCTTTCCTGTAGCGAGAACGACCCGACGGACTTCGTCGGCTGGCACCATGTCGTCGATGACCTCATGGAAGCTGCCGTCGGTGAGCTCTTCCACGCGGCTGTAAGCCTCCCGTCCCCGGAGGTACCGCTTGGGCGTGAACAGGACGAGCGGCCTTCTCGAGGGTTGGTACACCTGGCGGCGCATGATATGGAAAAGTTGCGCCGCCGTGGTGACGTTGGCCACACACAAATTGTCTTCGGCGCTCAGTTCGAGGAACCGTTCCACGCGCGCCGAGGAGTGTTCCGGGCCTTGGCCCTCATAGCCGTGAGGCAGCAGCAATACCAAGCCTGAAGGCTGCTCCCATTTCACCGAGGATGAGGCCAGGAACTGATCGATAACGATCTGGGCACCGTTGACGAAGTCCCCGAACTGAGCTTCCCAGGCGACCAGGGCGTCCGGGGAGAACAATGAGTAACCGTACTCGAAGCCGAGCGCAGCGTACTCCGACAGAAGAGAATCATAGACGTAGAACCGCCCGGGGCCATCCCCGTGTTTCGCGCGCCATATCTGCCAGCGGGACGTCTTCGGCCCCGGTCCGATAGTCGACGTAGACCGCATTTCGATGACCGAAAGTCCCTCGCCGAGTGTCCTGACCACAAAGGCGTACGTCGCGGCCGTCCAACACGATCGTCCCGTACGCAAGCAGCTCGCCCATAGCCCAGTCGACCTGCCCGGACGCCCACAGCTTCCGGCGAGCCTCGAGCAAGCGAGCCACCTTCGGATGGACCGTAAAGCCGCTCGGCGCTCGAGTGAGCGCATCCACTACGTCCTCTAGCCTGGCGAGCCCGACCGCCGTGGCGACAGTCGGGAGCACGGGCGATGTTGGGGGCGATGCCGGAAGGCTCGTCAGCTGGGGCGGGGCGGACGCCCTTGTTTCGTCCAGAGCGAGCTGTAAGCGGCGCGAAAAGTCCGCCAGGGCAGCTTCGGCCTCGTCGAGAGTGATGTCACCCCGACGGACCAGCGCTTCGGTATAGAGCTTCCTGACGCTGCGGTGGTCCTTTATCAATTGGTAGAGCAGTGGCTGCGTGAGCGACGGGTCATCCTGCTCATTGTGCCCATAGCGCCGGTAACAGACCATGTCGATGACGACGTCTTTGTGGAATTCCTGGCGGAACCCGAACGCAAGACGGGCAACGCGCACACATGCCTCGGGGTCGTCGCCGTTTACGTGGAATATCGGCGCCTGGACCATCTTTGCCACGTCGGTCGCGTAGACAGACGTGCGGGCAGATTCGGGGTTGGTGGTAAAACCAAGCTGGTTGTTGATGACCAGGTGCACCGTGCCCCCGGTTTCGTAGGCAGCTAGCGCCGACATGTTGAGTACCTCGGCTACCACGCCCTGGCCCGCGAATGCTGCATCGCCATGGACAAGGACCGGGAGTACGACGTCCGTAGCGGGCAAAGTGTACGGCCTCACCACTCCGGCATTAGAAACCCGGTCCTGCAGAGCCCTCGTCATGCCCTCCACCACGGGCCCCACCGCTTCCAGGTGGGACGGGTTCGACGCCAGGAACACGTCGAGCTCATTGCCCGACCTGGACCGGAACGTACCCCTGAAGCCTTTGTGGTACTTGACATCCCCTGAGCCCTGCACGCTCGCAGGGTCTAGGTTGCCTTCGAATTCCCCGAATAACTCCTGGTAACTCTTGCCGAGGATATTTATCAGGACGTTGAGCCGGCCCCGGTGCGCCATGCCCATAACGGCGTGGAGATGACCCTGGTCGGCCGCCGAAGCGAGCAGCGCATCAAGGAGGGGGATCGCCGACTCCGCCCCCTCCAACCCGAAGCGCTTTTGGCCGATGTACTTGGTCTCGAGAAATCTCTCGAGGGCCTCAGCAGCGTTGAGCTTGGCCAGGATGTGGCGGTGCTCCCCGGGCTGCAAATCCGTCGGGACTCCCTCGACATGCTCCTGGATCCAGCGTTTTTGCGCCAGCTCCATTATGTGCATGTACTCGACTCCGACGGTCCGGCAATATGCGTCCCGCAGGACCGAGAGGATGTCGCCGAGCCGCATTTGTTCTTTGCCCGTCGAGCCCTGAGCGTGGAACTCCCTGTCCAGGTCCCACACGGTGAGCCCGTAGTTAGTCGGGTCGAGCTCGGCGTGCATGAAAGGTTCTTTCCAATTGAGCGGGTCCAATTGCGCTATCAAATGGCCGCGCACCCGGTAGGCGTTTACTAGCCGCTCGACCTTCTGCTGCTTATCTACATAATTGTTCGCCCTGTCGAAGGGGTCGTTTACGTCCCTCCGGTATTTGACGGCTTCATAGGGCACTCCCATAGAACGGAAGATCCCTTCGTAAAAGGCGTCGTCCCCGAGGAGCAACTCGTGGGCCCGCTTGAGGAACAGCCCGGACTCGGCCCCCTGTATGACCCGATGGTCATAAGTCGAACTAATGGTGACGACCTTTGAGAGCCCCAGCTCCGCCAATTGTCGAGGGTCGGCGCCCTGCCATTCGGCCGGGTAACCAATTGTCCCCACCCCGACGATAGCGCCTTGTCCCGGGAGCAGCCTAGGCACAGATTGGACAGTCCCCAACGTGCCGGGGTTGGTAATAGTTATGGTCGGGCCGGCGAAGTCTCTAACTTCGGCCTTTCCCGTGCGCACCTTGCGGACCAGCTCTTCGTACGTTCTCCAGAACTCGCGGAAATCGAGAGTGTCCGCCTGCCGGATGACCGGGACCATGAGTGCCCGGCTACCATCTGAGCGCTCGAGGTCGACGGCGATACCCAAATTGACATGGGACGGACGGAAGGCAACCGGCCCCCCGTTGGCGTTCGCGGCCGGCTCGCTCCGCTCGCCAGCTGCGCGCTCTCCTGATGGTGCAGGGCTGACGAAGCTCGAATTGAGCGCCGGTACGACTTTGAGGGCATTGACGATAGCCCAACCGATTATGTGGGTGAAGCTCACCTTGCCAGCCGTGCCGCTGCGAGCCAGCTGGTTGTTGAGGATCAACCTGTTGACCTCGAGGAGCTTGGCGGGCACCACCCGGAAACTGGTCGCCGTCGGTACGGCAAGGCTCGAAGTCATGTTGGACGCGAGCCGGGCGGCACTGCCCCGAAGCGGCACCGCTGCGCCGTCTGGCCCTATCCCATCTGGCCCTATCCCGTCTGGTCCTATCCCATCTGGCCCGGCGGCAAGTTTGTCTGTTGGTGGGCGGGGCCGGGCCGTTCCCGGTTGCTGGTCCTCGTCCGGGTTCGTTTCGGATGGCTTCCTGGCGACGATCTGGGTGGGGCTCTCAGAGGATAGAGCCGTTACCCCAGGCCCACTTTCGGGGCCCGCCCTCAGCAGCGCCCCCGGCCTTGCCCCAGCCCCGTTGCCCCCGGGGGCATCGTGACTTGGGCGGCTCGCCACCTCGCCGTCCCCGCTCTCCGCGGCCTCTGTGCTCGGGACCAGGACAGGGCGGCGGGCCAGGTTGGCCCCCGCGGGCTTGTAGCCCTGGAAGAACTCGCGCCAGCTTGCGCTTACGGAGAGGGGGTCTTCCCGGAACTGTTCGAACATTTCGTCCACCAGCCACGCGTTGGGGCCGAAAGTATCCGAGCTGGGTCGTTTGGCTTCTGGCACGGTAATACCAGCTTACGGCCCAATTAGCACGGTCCCCTCAGGTTGGCAGCGAAAACGGCCGATAAAGCTGTGTGAGCACCGTCACCCCACTCCTTCCCGTCAGCAGAGCCGTCGTACGCTTCGTGGACGCTGGCAACGACGCCACCTGCGAACGATGCCAGGAGCCAGTCAAGTTCGTCGCCAAGCTGAAGGTCCGTCAGGTCATTGCCAACGTCTACGTCGACGGGCGCTGGAACAGGGTCGAGCACTACCACGAAGCGTGCTACCAGGAGGCTGACCAGCCATACGGTCTAGCCAGAGTTTGAACGTTAGAGTTTCAGTATTGCGAAGCGGCGGGGCGCGAGACCGACCTGAGCAGCCCGATGGCCAGTAACATCGCCGCCGAGTAACATTCCCAGCCAGTAACATCACCGGCCAGTAACATCCACCGAGTGGTGGAACTCGGATTTGATGGGCAAGTAGCTGTCGTTACTGGTGCGGGCGGAGGGCTCGGACGGCTTTATGTCCTGGCTTTGGCCTCTCGTGGCGCGCGGGTGCTGGTCAACGACGTCGGAAGCTCCGTGAGCGGAGAGGGCACTAGCGAAGGGCCGGCAGAACAAGTAGCCCGAGAGGTGCGGGATCTGGGGGGCGAGGCCGTGGCTGACACGCACAGCGTCTCGACTCCCGCAGGCGGCGAGGGCATCATAAGTGCCGCGATCGACGCCTGGGGTCGCGTCGACGTCCTCATCAACAATGCGGGGATCCTGCGCGATAAGGCTTTCCATAACCTCACCCCTGAGCTCCTGGAGCCGGTACTGGATGTCCACTTGAAGGGCGCCTTCTTCGTTACGCGGCCAGCCTGGGTGAAGATGCGCGAACAGACCTATGGGCGTGTCTTGATCGCGACGTCCAACTCCGGGCTGCTCGGCAATTTCGGTCAGTCGAACTATGGAGCGGCCAAGATGGGCCTGGTCGGCTTGACCCGGGTGCTCGCCGCCGAAGGGGCCAAGTACGACATCAAGGTCAATGCCATCGCGCCGTTAGCGCGTACCCGGATGACAGAGGACCTTCTCGGGCCGCTCGCCGACCAGCTGGCGCCCGAGCTCGTCGCCCCCGTCGCGGTCTGGCTGGTCCATCGCGACGTCCCTGTGACGGGTGAGGTATTCAGCGCCGCCGGAGGCAGGGTGGCAAGGTTTTTCATCGGGCTTACAAAGGGTTACTACAACCCGGCCCTCACTCCGGAGGATGTCAGGGACAACTTCGACAAGGTGCGGGATGAAAACGGCTATTCGGTACCGGCCGGGCCCGCCGACGAGCTGGCCCGCCTCGTCGAGGCCTGGGGCGGGTGAAAAGGTAGCTCTGTTAGTTTCGTACGTCGAAGAGCGCAGGTGGTACGTCTAACCGGCTCGCGTCTGTTGCCTTTCTTCGGCGCTAGAGCCCAACGCGGTGGACGAGTGACCAGCTGATCCCGTCGCCGCTCATTACGTCGACTTCTGTGGCCCGGCAGGACACGGGGAGCTTAAAGGTAAGGTCTTCGGCCGCCTCTGACAACTTGTTCTCGGTCGCGCACGCGGCCAAACCAACAGTGAGATGCGGCACGACTTCAGAGAACTCGCCTTGCCAGGGCGGAGTGTCGAAGTGGTCCGCCAAGAGGGCTGTGAGCCGCTTGAACGGTGCGGCCGGGTTCGGGCCCAGCCAGAGGACACGCTGGCCAAACCAGCTGACCTTTTCCAGGCTGAACTCGAATGGTCCCTGGACCGCTAACAGCTCTTCCAGCTCCTCCAGGTGCTCCTGCTTGATCTGCTCAGGCGGGATCCACGGTACGACGAGCGTAACGTGGGCGGGCACGCCGGCCCTGGCGGAAGGGTCGTGGACGGACCGCCACGCGCCGACGAGGGCCTCAGCCTCGGGGACAGGCACCAGCAGCGCGCTTTGCGCGCAGTTGGTGGTCGTCCCGACCCGTCCCTGGCCACCTGTCCGTGGATGTGCCCCTACCACGATCCCAAACCTACCGCTATAGGTGCCGCCGTTGCGATCACCACTCAACGGGGTCGCTACTCACAGAGGGCATAAGCCGGACCGGCGGGCGGCCATCACGCCCGGGTATGCCCGCCAGCAGCCGTTTTGCGATTACCTCGCCCGGTTTGGCGGCTCAGGGGCCGGCGCCAAGGTGCGCTGTGAAGCGGCCCAGGGCCGGTCAAGGGCGGTCAGGACCGGTCAGGGGGGGGTTGCCCACTCAGTACGCCCGCGCCGAAAACCGTCGCCAGCTCGATGGGCACCGCAACTTCGAGCTGTTCGTATGTGCAACTCCTGGGGTCCCGGTCCGGACGCCAGCGCCTGAACTGAGCAGTGTGGCGAAGCCGGTCGCCCTGCAGGTGCTCGTAGGCGGCCTCTACTACCAAGTCGGGCCTGACCAGTTCGAACGAAAGGTCCTTCGTCGCGTTCCAACGGCTCCTGGCGCCAGGCATCCTCGTCCCCGCCGACTCGGCCGCCACCGCCCAACCTCCCCATGGGTGCGCTTCTGAACCAGTGCCGCCGGCACTGAGCCTGTAAGGCGCCAGCACGTCGACGAGCCGGCGCCTTTGTTCCGACGGGAACGCGCCGATGACGCCAACGTGAGCCAATTCGCCCCCTTTGGTGTACAGGCCGAGCATGAGCGACCCCACTTCTTCAGAGGCGGCGGCAGCCGAGCCCTTGTACCAACGGAACCCGCCGACTACGAACTCGGCCGTTCGTTCGTGCTTCACCTTCACCATCACCCGCTTGCCAGCGATGTAAGCGAGGTCGGCCGCCTTGGCCACCACACCGTCGAGCCCAGCTCCTTCGAAGCGGTGGAACCAGTCCGCAGCCACCGTGCGGTCCCGCGTGCATGGGGTAAGGTGCACGCTCCCGGTCGAGCTGGTCCCGGTTGAGCTGGTCCCGGCGAGAAGTCCCTCCAGAAGGCTCCTGCGTTCGTGGAACGGTTCGGGGCGCAGGTCACGATGACCGAGTGCCAGCAGGTCAAAGGCGACGAATGACGCCGGAGTGGTCTCCGCCAGTAGACGCACTCTGCTCTCAGCGGGATGGACACGCTGCGAAAGGAGGTCAAAATTCAGACCGGAGGCCCCTACGAGGACGACCTCACCATCAACTACAGCCCGGTCCGGGAGCGCCTCTTGCAGCGCCGCGACGACCTCGGGAAAATAGCGAGTAAGTGGCAGCTCGTTGCGGCTGCCAAGCTCTACTTCCGGCCCGTCCCGGAAGACAATGCAGCGAAATCCGTCCCATTTGGGCTCGTAGAGGTAGTCACCGGTGGGCAGTTCGCGGGCCAGTTTGGCCAGCATGGGCGCCACCGGGGGTGGGACCGGGAGCTCAGCGACGCTCAACCGGAACTCCCTGGCAGGCCCACCCCGTTACAGCTCAGCGCCCACTGAGGTGCTCGGCGATGGTGGCTGCCAGCTGGCTCTGCTCGACCAGTTCGAGCGGAGCTGGCAGCGCCAAGCACCAGTTGGGCCATTGGTCGATCGTACCCGGCATGTTCGGCCGCTCCTCGACTTCTAGGGCATCGTCGAGGGCAGCACTGAGTAGAGCGCACGGCGCCCGGTCGAGGGAGGCGTAGGTGGCCTGGATGACTTGTGACATCGCCATACCGTCGCGGGTGCCGGTCCACTCCTTGATCCGGCGGCGGAACGAGGCACTACCCTCCTCGTTGAGGGGGAGGCCAGCGGCCCGCTGGGCGAGCATGTCGGACCCGGACCACACACCTGCGATCGTCGGCAGGTCATGGGTGGATATCGCTCCGAGCGCCTGGTGGGGCCAGTCGTTGGGCGGGGTGGCCTCGAACCAGAAAATCCTGTAGGACAGCACGCCACTCTGGTGGAGGGCTTCTCGAACGTCGTCCTCGACCGTGCCAAGGTCTTCCCCCACTACAAAGGCGCCGGCGCGCCAGGCCTCGAGCCGAAGCAGAGGGAGCATGTCCTGCCAGGGGTACCGGACGTAAGCGCCTCGCGATGGCTCCGCGCCGACCGGGATCCAGAAAAGGCGGAACAGGCCCATCACGTGGTCGACCCGTACCCCACACGCCCGCCGCAACACAGCTCGCAGTGTCTGGATGTACGGCTGGTAGGCGTTGGCTCTCAGTTTCCACGGGTCCCACGGCGCCAGGCCCCAGTCCTGGCCGCTGGTATTGAACTCGTCCGGCGGCGCGCCCACCCTCATCTCGAGCGCGTAGGCGTCCTGCCACAACCATGCGTCAGCGCCTCCTCCATCGACACCGACTGCGAGGTCACTGATGAAGCCGGCCCCGCCGAGCGCCGCTTCGAGCTGGGTGTCGCACAGCCACTGCAGCCACGCGTGGTAGAGCTTGCGGGAACGTCCTTCACTACTGGCGGCGAACCTCGCTACGGCAGGGCTGTCCGCCCGCCGGTAACCCGGGGGCCAGCCTTGCCACGGAAGGCCGTAGCGCTCCGCCAACGCGCAGAAAGACGTATATCCCTCCAGCAGTTTGCCTTTCTCACGGACATAGGCGACAAACCGGTCGTCATGGCCAGCCTGCTCGGAACGGGCAAACAACGCTTCCAGGGCTCGAGATTTCAACGCCCACACGCTCGAACGGTCAATCAGGCGATCTGCATTGAGGGCCCTCGCTTTTTCTGCCAGCGCGGACGTCTCGGGGAGGTCGGCGGCGCCGGGGACCTCCTCCACCCTGATGTAAAGCGGGTTGAGAAAACAACGGGAACTTGGGAAATAGGGACTGGGTTCTGGTACTGGCCCCGGCGCCGGGGCGTGCAGGGGGTTCAGCAACACGAAGCCCGCTCCACTCTCCGCCGCCCATCTCACGAGGCGCCTCAGGTCGGCGAAGTCGCCTATGCCCCAGCTTGATTTGGAACGCGTGGCGTAGAGCTGGGCCGACCAGCCCCACGTCCGGCCGGCGGGGGGCGAAGGGCAGCGAGGCGGGCATACCGCAATGGTGACCGGGTCGGCTCCGTCCTCGGGTTCGAGCAGGTGGTACCCGAGCGGAAGGTCGTTCGGCGGGGCTTCTCCTCTCCGCAGCTCGGCTCTCCCACCCTCTTCGAGTTTGAGCGTCCCCGGCGGCAAGTCGGGCCACGGGCCCTGTTTGTACATGGTTACGAGCGGGGCCCGGCCGACGGACCACCACCTCCTGCCCCCATCGTTTCCATCACCACTCGAATTGTTTCTTCTGGGACCTCCCTCCACCGCCCGACCACGTCCCAGTAACCGCGCTCGAGACCCCAGGCTTGTGGGCCTAGTGAGGCGTTCACGCGCTCTTCCTCAGAAACTCGCCGATAGACCATACTTTCACGATCAGCCGCGCCTGGCACTTTTGTCGCCCCTACCGGCCCAGCCCGAAAACCGGGCCGATTTCACAACAGGCGGTTCCCGAGGCATGCCCGAGACATGGTGGCTGAGGGACGCCGGCCCGTTTTTCCGCCCGAAGCGCGATGAAATGGCCGCCAGGAAAATCCGGACTACGGCTGGAAGGCTGTTCCCGAGTGGTAGCCACGTGCATTTTGGGCTCCATGCGCGACGCGGCCCGCCTTCCACCGTTTTTGGCGCCTGCGACCGTTTTGGCGCCTCTCGTTTGTACGGTTGCCTCCCATATGTGCCGTATGCGACAACCGACATGCGACCGTGTTGTGCTGGCCGGTCTGGGCGAGCGGCCGTCCATCGGCGGCGAGATCCGCCTCACCTGTCAGCGGACGACGTACGCTCGCGGTGAAAGCAGCTTCGGCCGTCACGTGCACCGAACCCGCCCCCGGGGTCGCGATAAACGGCTGTCGCTTGCTTGCGGGGACCAGTTCCTGGGCCGACCGCTCGTTGGTGAGAGACGGGACCTTTTACCCATCCCGCTCGCTGAGCGCAGCTCAGCGCCTGGCTTACTACGCCAGCCGCCTGCCTTTGGCCGAGGTCGCTACCACCTACCGCTTCCCTCCGACACCAGATGTCGCGAGGCGCTGGGCCAACACCACTCCGCCCGGGTTCACTCTGGACGTACGGGCCTGGTCACTACTCAGCGGGGCACCTACGTGGCCTGAGTCGCTGTGGGCGGACCTGCAGGACCAAGTCCGGCCGTCCCGGCGCGAGGGCTCCAAACTGTACCGCAACCGCCTGCCAGCCTCCGTTGTCGAGGAATGCTGGGAACGCTTCAACCACGCGGTCCGGCCGCTGGCCGAGGCGGGACGTCTGGGAGCAGTCATCGTCCGCTTTCCGTCCTGGTTCAAGCCAAGGCCGGCAGCATGGGAGGAGCTTGCCTGCCTGCCTTTGCGCTTGGCAGGCTTCCGTGTCGCAGTCGAACTTACGAGCGAGCGGTGGTACGAAGGAGACACCTGTGATCAGACGCTAGGCCTGCTCGAAGAGCTGGGGATCGGCTTTGTGTGCACAGACAGCCTGTCCGTAAAGCCCGTCGTGGCTGCTACAACCGACATTGCCTTCGTCCGTTTCACGGGCGCGCCGGGCCACGCCTCCGCCAGTAAAGGACTCCCGGGAGCTACCCAGATCCCCGGCCCTCGAGCATGGCGTCGGGGCCCCAGACGGGCGAGATGGCATTCCCGTGGGCACGCCGCTACAGCGAGCAGGAGCTGGCAGAGTGGACGCCGGCGATCCGAGACCTGGCATCGTGTACTTCCGAAGTGCACATCATCATGGACAATTGTTGGCGCTCCAACGCCGTCGACAACGCTTCGACGCTGCTCGGCCTGTTGGCCCGCTCCTAATTCCTCAAATGGAGGCTCTCGCAGTCAAGGCGGGCGATGGCACCCGCCTTGTCTGCTGGGACTTCGGCGGGGACGGCCCGCCCGTTTTGCTAATGCACGGAGCGGGGCTCAACGGGCGGTGTTGGGCACCCGTGGCGCGGGCTCTAAGCCAGGGTTTCAGGCCTGTGGCAATGGACTTGAGGGGCCACGGCTCGTCCTCGCGTTCAGCCGACGGCACGTATGGTTGGGAATTGTTCGCAACCGACGCCCTCGCCGCCATCGAGCAACTTGGTCTCGCGACCGGGAAGGCGCGGTCATCGCAGTTGATCGGCGTTGGCCATTCGGCGGGAGCGTCGGCATTGGTCATGGCCGAGCGCGCCCGGCCCGGCAGCTTTTCGTGCCTATGGGCGTGGGAGCCGATAATAGGCATCCCCGGGAGCGACCTGACGGCCTCGCGGAGCCGCGCTCTAGCCGAACGCGCTCGCCGGCGGCGGGCCGCGTTCGCATCTGTAGACGACGCTCGCTCGCATTTAGAAGGCCGGGGCCTCTTCGCCGAATTTTCGCCAGGCTCCTTTGAAGCGTTCCTGGCGGGAGGTTTCGTCCCAAGCGCAGAGGGCGGCGTCCGCCTCGCCTGCGACCCCGAGGACGAGGCCCGCGTGTACGAGGGTGGGTTGTCCTGCTCGGCCTGGGAGGACCTGGGCTATTTCCGCTCGCCGGCCAGAGTGCTGGGCGGGGGGCGCAGTCAGGCTGTCCCTTTTGACGAGCTGGAGGCGATCACGGCGGAGCTGCCCGATAGCGAGTTGGTCATCATGCCCTCGCTCGGGCACTTCGGCCCCTTCGGCGACCCCGCCTCGGTAGCTGCCGACATCGCCAATTGGGCGATGTAACCCAGGGCCGCCGGGCCAACAGGTTTCACTCCACGGTCCCTGGCACTGGTTAGCCTGATTGGCAATGTCGTTGCCGCTTCCGGCCTCGCTCACTCCGTCGAAGGTCTCGACGTTCAAAGAGTGTGCCCTCGCGTTCCGCCTATCGGCGATAGACAAGCTCCCCGAACGGCCCAATATTCACGCCTTCCGGGGTACGGTCGTGCACCGCGCCCTCGAGCTACTCATGTGGGAGGAGCCTCAGGGCGAGCGGACAGAGCAAGCGGCCTTCGCGAAGCTGCGACGTGCGCTGGACGAGCTTCTTGATGGGCCCGAAGGCACTCCCCTTGGCCTCGCTGGGCAAGAACTCGAGGAGTTCGTGGACGAAGCGCACCAATTGGTACGCAACTACTTCGTGCTGGAGGACCCCAATGCCTCCCGCGTCATCGGGACCGAGCTGCGGCTGCAGGTGGACCTGAGCCCTCCGGGTGTAGAGGCGCTGCCGCTCGACGAGCAGGCCGCCATGCCGAGGCGTTTGCGCCTTCGTGGCGTCATCGACCGGCTCGAGCTCGACGAGGATGGAGAACTTGTCGTTACCGACTACAAGACCGGGCGAGCCCCGGGCCAGAGCCAGGAGCAAGCAAGGCTGGGGGGCGTCCACTTCTACGCCTTTTTGTGCCAGCGGGCCCTCGGGCGCCGGCCGGCCCGAGTGCAGCTCCTTCACCTGCGGGAACCATTGGCAATTTGCAGCGTCCCTTCTGAGCAATCGATAGCCGGGCTCGAGCTCCAGGCCACGGCTATTTGGGCTGCGGTCAGACGGGCGTGCACGCTCGAGGACTTCCGGCCCAAGCCGGGGCGGCTATGCGACTGGTGCGGCTTCCACGCGTATTGCCCTGCGGTGGGCGGCGACCTTTCCCTGGTGCCCCTGGCCCGTCAAGCACAACCTGGTCAAGCACAGCCTGGTCAAGCACAACCTGAAGGTGCGGATCTGCCGATCGCCCTGGCACAGCCCGAGCTCTTCCCGCTCGTCGTAGCGCAGTGAACCCCCCGGGTGCCGATACCCCGGCCGACTACACCCCGGCTGACTACACCGGCCGACTGGACGACCCCGGCTGACGGCGCCCCGGCAGCCGATACCCCGGCTCACGGCACCCCGGCTCACGGCACCCCGGCTGACGGCACCCCGGCTCACGGCACCCCGGCTCACGGCACCCTGGCGGCTGACACCCCGGTTGGCTACACCCCGGCTGCCGGCACCCCGAGCTGGAGCGAGGGCTCAGATTTTTGGTTGGCGGTTGAGCGCTTCGACAAGACGGTCGACGACTTCTTCGACGCCCACCTGAGGGGCCGGCCCGGACTGGACAAGGTCATGTACGCCGCCAGCGCCCTCGGGGACCACGACGCGATATGGCTCGCCTTGGCGGCGGTCCAGGGCCTGCGTTCAGGGCAGGGGTTGCGCCCGCTACTACGGGCGGGCGCACTGCTCGGAGGGGAATCGGTCCTGGTCAACGGGCTGGTCAAGTTGGCCTTCCGGCGCCAACGACCCGAGACCACCGAGGCGCGGCCTTTGCCGCTTCGTACGCCGCTCACCAGCAGTTTCCCGAGCGGGCATGCCAGCGCTGCTTTCTTCGCGGCCGCCCTGTTACGCGACGACCGCTGGGGACCTCTCTACTACGTGATGGCAGCGATAGTCGCATCAAGCCGGGTCTATGTCAGCATCCATCACCCCTCCGACGTAGTGGCTGGCGCGGCGCTTGGTGCGGCGCTCGGGGAACTGGCCCGGGCAGCCTTCCCTCTGGTACGACCCGATTGCTGACCCGTGACATAAGGTTTTAGTCCGTCCCAGGAACAAAGCGCCACCGCCCGTCGGTTGTAAGGTTTATGGCTAATTCGTTCGCTGTCACCTGGGATTACTTGTGCCCATTCGCCCGCAATGCTCATGAGCACCTTGTCGTCGGCCTGAAAGGGGGGGCTGACTGGGATGTCCGGTTCAGCTTTTTCTCGTTAGCCCAGGCGCACATCAGCGAAGGTGGCGCCCCTGTCTGGGACGACCCGGCGGCCCACTCAGGCGTGCTGGCCGGGTTCGCCGGCATCGTAGTGCGTGAACAACAGCCAGATCGTTTCCTCGATGCTCACTTGGCCCTCTTCACCGCTCGTCACGACCAGGGCGTGGACCTCCGTGAACGGGAGCAACTGTCTCAGGTGCTCGACACGGCTGGCCTCGACGGCGCCGGGATCCTCCTAGAAGCCGAGAAGGGTTGGGTGGCAGACCGTGCCAGGGCTGAGCACGAAGAGGCCGTGCAACGCTGGGAGGTATTCGGGGTGCCGACGTTCGTAGCCGACGACAGGGCTGTTTTCGTGCGGGTCATGAACAGGCCGGAGGGCAATGCGAAAATCGCGGAGGCCACGGTCGAGCGGGTGCTCGACCTGTTTGACACCTTCCCGGAGCTGAACGAGTACAAGTTCACGAAAATACCTCGCTGAAGCGTGGCCCGTCAGCCCTATGGGTGCAGGAGAGCCGGCCGCGTTTTGAGAGGGTCGGCTCGAGGCTCGATCGGGCAACGCGTCCTTGTGGTAAGGAACAGTTCGGGGGAAGGTGCCGCGCTGTAAGGCATCGGGGGGAAATAACGGTCACACCCCGGGGGCATCATTATGGACATGGGACAAGGCGACATGGGACCGACCGCCACGACAGGCTTTACGTCGGCGGCCGGCGACCCGGGCAACTTGGCAGGCCGCCGTTCGGGGGCCGGCACTTCGGGGCGCAGTCAGGGAGCCGGGCGTCTCGCAGCTCGCATTTTGAGAGAAGAGTTGAGCCAAGAGGGCGGAGCCGCTGCACCCGATGGCGCGGCTAGGGATGTTGCAGGTTGGCAGCAGCCAGAACTACTTCTCGAACAGGGGCGCGTCCGGTCCCGGGGGGACAGACCGAGCGAGAGCGTGAGACAAGCCGGCCTTGTCGGCATTGCGCAGGCTCGCGAGGCGCTAGCTGAGGCAGTTCGGCGGGCGAAGTCTCGGGCCGAGACGAAGGCGGCCTGAGCGCTACGAAATTTACTAACTCGCCTTGCTGCCAGCTGGGCGTTGTTAACGTCAAGTGCGGTCAGTTTGCGGCAGGCCAGTACGTTTGCTGAGTGACATCTCTCGCTGAGGCGCTAGGGCACAAGCCAGACGCCAGCTTGCTCATTGTGACTTCTGACGACCTCGGCGTCAGTTACGCTTCCAACTCGGCCGTGTACGACTCGCTCAGGACTGGGGTCGCGACCTCAGCAGGCCTCGTCGTACCTGGGCCATGGGCGAGGGAGGCGGCGGCCAGCTACCGCGGCGAAGACGTCGGGGCCCACCTGACGCTCAACGCCGAGTACGACCTTTACCGCTGGGGCCCGGTGACGCACGCCCCGTCGTTGCTCGACGGCGACGGCGGCTTTCCGAGGACGCTTGTCGACCTCTGGGAGCACGCTGACATGGACGAAGTCCGAAGGGAGTGCCGGGCCCAGATCGAGCGAGCTATTTATTGGGGTTTTGATGTGAGCCACCTTTCGGCCCACCTCGGCGCTCTCGAGCTTCGTCCCGAGTTCTTTGACGTTGCCCTGGAGCTGGCGGTCGATTTCCACTTGCCTTTGCGGCTCGCCAGCACCGACCAGCAGCACAACGCCGGTTTCCCGTTCCGGCAACTAGCTGCAGAGGCCGGTGTCCTCTCGCCGGACCGACTGGTCCGGGTGGCCCGTGGTCGCAGCGCCAGGGCCGCCCTCGACCAGCTCCTGGCTGAAATGCCCCCCGGGGTGACCGAGCTCGTGCTGAGGCCGGCCCGGGACAGCGAGGAGCTGCGGGCGGTGATGCCGGACTGGCCTGCCCGCGTCGAAGACCACGGCATCGGGACCGCCTCACGCTACGTCAACGCCCTGGCAGAGCGGACAGGGCTCGAGTTGAGCTCCTATCGTGCGTTGCGCGACCTGCAGAGAGCGAGCTAGGCGCCGCTACTCGCAACATGGTCGGGCGCGTTAGCCGGCGAGAGGCTTTCGCCGGGTGGCCCTACGAGGGGCGCCGCGCCACCCAGGCGTCGGGCTCAGAGACCAGGTGCGCGATCTCGGTCGGCAGTTCACCTTTCACGACGTGCTCGATCGTCACGTGCTCCAGCACAGCCCGCAAACTGGCGCGCACTGCTATCCACGCCTCCTGGAGGTGCTCAGCCGCTCCTTGGTACGTCGCAGTCTCGGGCCTTAAGCCCCTCACCTGAGCTAGAGGCCCCTCCAGGGCACGGATCACGTCTGCGAGCGTGATCTCCGAGGCCGGGCGACTGAGGTGGTAGCCAGCTTCGCGGCCACGATGGCTGACGACGATCCCGCCCCGCCGCAAATCGTTCAAGATGACCCCGAGGAACTTTGCCGGCAGGCCTTGGTCCTTGGCGATCGCCTCCGCGGTCATAGGCTCCGAGGCGGCCGCCAGCACGAGCAGTGCGCGCACGCCGTAGTCGACCTTTGCCGAGATCTGCACACCCGCAGTGTAGAGGCCAAAACGACTTGGACGCTTCAGCCGACGCGGCCGCTCACGTAGTCCAATGTCCTGGGGTCGCTCGGGGAATGTAGTACCTGCTCTGCGGGCCGGCCTCGACGAGCTCCCCCACACGGTCGTCCGCCATCAGCAACACGGCGATGTAGTCAGACACTCGAGCGGCCTGGAACATGTTGTGAGTCACCAGGACGATCGTGACCTCGCGGGCCAGGCCGGTTATGAGCTGCTCCACCTTGGCAGTCGCGATGGGGTCCAGCGCCGAGCAGGGTTCGTCCATAAGGAGCACCTCGGGCTCTACCGCCAGTGCCCGGGCAATGCATAGCCGTTGCTGCTGGCCGCCCGACAGCCGCACGGCGGGCTGGTTGAGCCGGTGCTCCACTAGGTCCCATAGAGCGGCCTGGCGGAGGGCGTGCTCGGCCGCCTCCCTCAGCACTGATTTCTTGTGGATCCCAGCGAACCGCAACCCTGATACGACATTGTCATAGATGCTCATAGTCGGGAAAGGGTTAGGTCGCTGGAATACCATGCCCACCCGGCTCCGCACGAGCTCCGCCCGGGTACCTGCTCCATAAACGTCCAGGTCTCCGAGCCGCACGTGCCCCTCGACGCGTCCCCCCACATGATCATGGAGCCGGTTGACGGCCCGCAACAATGTTGTCTTCCCGCACCCGGACGGGCCCACCAGCGTCGTGACCTGGCGAGCGGGGACCGCGAGCGTGACCCCGCGGACCGCCACGTGGCTGCCAAAGCTGATCGAGGTGTCTTCGAAGCTGAGCGCCGGGCCGGTCCCGTTGCCCGTCCCGTTGCCCATCCCGTTGCTTGTCCGGTTGTCAGGCGCCTCGGTGGTTGCGTTAACGGCCGGAACGGCGTCCGGGACCGATAGGGACGTCATCTTGCCCTCCTCGTGAGCGACCAGGCGATAGCGCGGGCGAGCACGCTGAACACGAACACCGCAGCCAGGAGCACGAGCGCTGCCGCCCAGGCTAATTGCTGCTCAGCAGGGAACGGTTCGGTTGCGTCGGTGTATATGAGCCAGGTCAGGGCCAGGGTCGGGGCCGCCAGCGTGAACAACAACGGGGCCGTCTCCCCTATGGCGCGCGCCAGGGCCAGGAGATTGCCTGCGACCAACCCAGGCAGCGACCCCCGCAGGACGACCGATCTCACCACTCGCCACCGAGAAGCACCCAGTGCGGCCCCAGCTTCCTGTAAGTCAACCGCTACGGACCTGATAGCTTCCTCGTCGGCCCGCACCATTATCGGCAGCATCAGCACGGCCAACGCGATCCCGGCGGCCAGGGTCGACGGCTTGTGCATGGGGCGCACCACCACCTCAAAGGCAAATATCCCTATGACGATCGACGGCACCCCGGTCAGGACATCCGCGCTGAAACGCAGCGCGGCGGCCACCCGCCCCTTCCGCTCGTAGAGGAACAGGCCGGTCAGCAGTCCCAAGGGTGCGGCGATGAGCAGGCCGATGCCCACGGCGCGAGCGCTGCCGGCGATGGCAGTAGAGATGCCGCCCCCAGGTACCCCTTCGGGGACTACGGGGTGGGTCAGCAGGCCCAGAGACAAAGCCGGGAGGGCGCGAGCCACCGTGTAGGCAATGAGGGCGACTAGGGGCGCAGCGGCGGCCGCAAGTGCCCCGATGCACAACACCTGGGCCACGCGCCCCCGGAACAACCGGCGCGACAGCGTGTGCTCGGCGGACACGGCCCCGGTGCCGGCATGCTGCCCCACGGCGGGAGCCGCACAGTGGTGAGCGGCACCGGCCGCCTCAGAGCCGCCACCCGGAGCGGCCGGAGCGGCCGGAGCGGCGGGAGCGGCGGGAGCAGCCAGCACCGTAGGCCCCGCGGGCGGGCCAACCGGATATGTTGCCGTGCCCCCTGACCGGCCCGCCCGGCGCAAGGCTTGCCCGCCCATGTTCACGGCCACCGTCAGGACCAGCAGGACTGCTCCGAGGGCGATCACCGCGCTCGTACCGAGACCGGGTTGGGCCTCGGCGAACTGGTTGACGATCGCAGACCCGAGCGTCGCACCGGGCGCGATCAGCGAGTGCGGGAGGACGGGGCTGTTGCCGATGATCATCGCTACGGCGATCGCTTCCCCCAGCGCACGGCCCATGGCGAGCGTGACGGCGGCACCAATCCCGGGGCGAGCGGCGGGCACGACCACCTTGCGGATTACCTGCCATCGCGTCGCCCCGAGCGCCATAGCCGCTTCCCTGTCCTCCACCGGCACCGCACGAAGCGCGGTCCGGGAAAGCGAGACCAGCGTGGGCAGTGTCATGACCGCCAGGACGACCGACGCAAGGAGGATACTTGGCCCGTAGGCGGGGCCGCTGAAGAGATCCCCCACGACAGGGACGCTGCCAAGGAAAGGCTCGACATGCTTGGCGAACATCGGCTCCAGTACCAATAGCGCCCACAGCCCGACCACGATGCTCGGCACTGCAGCCAGCAGTTCGATCACAGTGGACGCGGTGGCCGCCAACTTCTTTGGTGTCAGCTCGGAAAGCGCAATGGCGGCCCCGATCCCGACCGGTCCGGCGAGCACCAATGCCACACCGGTGGTCAAAAGAGTCCCTATGACGAGGATGCCAGCCGCGTACTCGCCCTCGCCCGGCGAGAAAGTACCCGACCAGACAAACCCTATCCCGTAGCGCGCAAAAGCTTGCGCAGAACCGGTGGCAACGCTGACCGCGACACCGACGACGACGGCAGCAAAAAGGGCTCCCCCGATGAGTAACGCCGGCCGATAGGCCGCGACCGCGTTTCCAGGCTTGTTTGCTGAGGAGGAGGGAGCGCGTACCACCAAAGCCCCCCTGCGCCGGGGGGGCTTCACTTAGCACCTCCACGGGGGGCTCGAGCGTGACCGGCCCCCCGGTGGTGCGAGAACTGCCTGTTATTTCCTCCAGATCCTGACCCTATCCTGACAGTGCTTTGCCGGCCGAGTTCTCCAGCTCTGCCAACGTGGATTTGGCGAGTGAGACGACGCTCAGTGGAAGGGGTGCATAACCCAACTTGGCCGCCTGGAGCTGGCCGACCGTTATGACATAGGTAAACAGCCGCTGCAGCGAAACCCCGGTGGACGCGTTGGCTTGCTTCTGGTAGAGCAACGTCCAGCTGAAATTGGCGAGAGGGTACGTAACCGCGCCGGGCCGTCGACGATGTCGAAGTTGCTCGAACTGAGCTTGGTGGCATGAGTGCCGGCCAGCGCGATAGAGCTTTGCGTCGGGGAGACGAAGGCACCGGAACTGTTTTGCAACGCGGCATTGGCGAAGCCGGCCTGAAGGGCGTAGCCGTACTCGACGAAGCCAATGGCCCCGGCGCTCTGTGCGACATACGTAGCCACGCCGCTGTTTAGCTGCTCGCCGATACCGACGCTGGACAGGGGCCAGGTCTTGGACGGGGCCGAGGTCCCGATCTTGGAGACCCAGCTCGAGGAGTTCTTGATCAGGTAGTCGTCGAGGTCCCAGCCCGGCCCAGACGAATCAGCCCGGTGCACCGGCACGATCCGCAGATTGGGCAGGTTGTTGTCCCCGGTCACTGCCGCGATGAGCGGGCTGTCCCAGTTGGTGATGATGCCCTCGAAAATCCCGGCCAATGTCGATGGTGCAAGCTTCAGGTTCTTGGGTGCCCCCGGCACGTTATAGCTGATGGCGACACCTCCCAGATCCACAGGGACCTGCAGCACCGGGCCCTTGGCCTTGGCCAGGTCCTTGGTCGCCATCGGGATCTCCGAGTCGCCGAAGGCGACCGTGTTCTGCTGAATGTCGCTGATCCCCACGCTGCTCCCGGCCGGCGAGTAGTTGACCGTCACGCGAGGGTAAGTCTGGTGGTAATCGTAGAACACCTTCTGGAAGAAGGGGTCGATGGAGTTGGCACCGGCACCGTCCAGCGTGATGTTGTTCGGAGATGAAGAGGCTCCGCCAACCTTTCCACTGCCAGTGCCTGTCGCGTGCGTTGCCGCCTTGACCTGCCCGCTGGCGCCGCAAGCACCAAGAGCTAGGGGCACGGCAACGACTAGCGCCGCAACGGCGGCACGTCTCTTCATGAAGCTTCCTCCTGGTCGATCCATCGAAACCATTGAGCCAGTAAGTCTACTAGATCTATGGGTTCTAGGCAAGGAGTCTTTCTCGGGCTACAGAACCAGGATGGTTGCCCCATATGTCGCGAGGTCGTTACTGATGCCTCGCGCCCCCAATCAGGGGGCACCCTCCCACTGCGTCTCCACGCGGCTTACGAGAAGGCCGGTGGGCGCCTTGCAATAAAAAGTGATCGAACTGATAGGCGGCGAGTATGCGTGCACGCTCGTCGCCGGCATTATTAGCGGGTTGACCAGGCTGTGGACGTAGTCTGGGCCGAAGGCGCGGCCTTGACCGGCCGGCAAGAGGCGGCTCTCCAGCTGACGACCACGACGCGTCGTGCTGGTCTCCTCGAGGTGACCGCTGACCACGTGGAACGCCCCTGCGGAGCCAACGTGGTCGTGAAGCACGAGCTCCCTGTTTTCGGGCCAGTGCACCACCCAGACCTCGTAGGCCAGCGTGCGGTCCAACAGCCCGTACCTACGTTCGGTGAGTGAGGCTCCGGCATCGTGCCAGGGTTCAACGTCCCCCGCCAACCATGTGGCGAGGGCACGGAGCCTGGATGGGGACCACTGCGCTGAGTTGTCGCGCCGTCCGGCCCCGCCCCTCCGCCGCTCGGTGCACATGACCCTGTGTACAAGCATTTCCATTAGTGTAATTGAATCAATGTAAGCAATCAAGACTTCGTATGGCTCATCTGCCCGTCGACTGATGGTCAAGCCAATCCAGAGGTCGTTGCGCCCTCAGGCGGAGGAGGTCGACGACATCCCGCCAATCGCCCCCCTGTGCTTCGGCTTCCGTGACAACGGTGCGCTGTGAGCCTGTATGGTCTGCTCGATCTGCCAACCGACCCGGTACAACAGGTGCAAGCTCGATGACGGGTCCTAAAAACGATTGCCACCTCAAGACCAAGTACGCTCTGCACCTGCTTCGGCGACAGTGAAATCGAATCTTCGCCCCCCGAAGCGTGCGGAGCGGGACACCTGCCGCGTTGTCCAGCAGGCCGAGCATTGCCTCCATGGCGACGCTCTTGCCCGCGCCCGACTCGCCGACGAGGCCGAGGGTTTCGCCCTTGTCAACCTGGACACTGAGGCCTCGGACCGCTTCGAGCACCCCATGGCGCGTCACGAACGAGACCCGCAACTCTTCGACGTCCAGCAGGTGCACCCGGCCAACATACTGAGGGCCAATGCCACTTGGTCGCATCCTTCAATCAAATCCATTGGACAAATGGATTTGGTTGCGTTACGATCCTACGAGACAGCTATCTTTGTCCGTTTGGCGGGACCAAGGAAGGTAACTGACGTTGGGTCAAGATAGATCGAGCCCATGGGTAACCCAATGACCTTGACTGAGTCGTTGGAGCCCGTCCGCTTGCGCCACATATTCGGGACCTTCCCGACCGGGGTCGCCGCGCTGGCAGCCTTGGTCAGCGACGAGCCACAAGGCATCGCCGTAAGCTCGTTCACGTCCGTTTCCCTGGACCCGGCCATGGTGCTGGTATGCGTGGCGCGAACATCGACTACGTGGCCCTTGCTGGCCAATGTCCCCCGGCTGGGGATCAGCGTGCTGGCAGCCGATCAAGGACGAGCCTGCCGCCAGCTGAGCGCCCGGGCCGGCGACCGCTTTAGCGGCATTGGCTGGCGCGCTACACCGGACGGGGCCGTGCTGCTCGAGGGGGCGAGCGGCTGGTTCGAGTGCAGTGTGGAGCACCAGGACCCGGCCGGCGACCACGACATAGTCGTCCTGCGGGTCCACGACCTCGATGGGGACCACGCCGTCCCTCCCCTGGTTTTCCATGGCAGTCGCCTGCGCCAGCTCAACCCAGAAGTGGGTATCGTCGACGGGAACGATGGATGACATCGGCCACATCGAAACGTGGCCACATCGAACGTGGCCACATCGAACGTGGCCGGCGTCCACGTGATCGGCTCCGACGAGGAGGCGGTCGAGGTTGCCTCGAACTTGGGCCGTTCACTCGCCGCGGGTGCGGCCGAGCGAGACCGGGAACGCCGGCTACCGTGGGCAGAGCTCGAGGCTCTATCAAGGAGCGGGCTGCTCGGCATCACCGTGCCTCGTCGTTTTGGAGGGCCCGAGGTCAGTGCTGTGACCCTGGCCGATGTGGTGCGGTTGTTATCGGCCGGTGATAGCAACGTGGGCCAGATCCCCCAAAGCCACTTCACTTTTCTCCACGCGCTCGGGGAGCTCGGCACTGAAGGCCAGCAGCGGTTTTTCTTCGGCGAGGCCCTGGCGGGGCGCCTCTTCGGCAATGCACAGGCCGAGCGCGGCTCGAGCGAAGGCCGTCCGTTTTCTACCCGCTTATTGCCTCGGGGTGAAGGCGAGTTCGTGCTAAGAGGGCGAAAAAGCTATTGCACGGGTGCCCTTTTTGCCGATTGGGTCCCCGTTGTAGCCCGCGGTCAGGACGACAACAACTACCTGGCGTTCGTGCCCGCTGGCGCCAAAGGCCTGAAGGTAATCGACGATTGGGACGGCATGGGCCAAAAGGTTACGGCCAGCGGCACCGTCGAGCTCGACGACGTACAGGTGCCAGCCGCGCACGTGGTGGCCCACTACCAGTTGTTTACCGGCCCCGCCACCCTTGGCGCCACCGCCCAACTGCTGCATACGTCCATAGATGTCGGGCTGGCGCAGGGAGCTCTGGACGAGGCCGTTCGCCTAGTGCGGGACCGGGGCCCGTGGTGGGAGGCGGGCGTGGAAAGGGCCGCCGAAGATCCGTTGTTGGTCCAACGTTTCGGCGAACTCGCCATAAGCGTGGCTGCGGCCAGGGCCTATTGGCTGACGCGGGGCGCGCTCTGGACCTGGCTCTGAGCAGCCCTTCCGCCGCCTCCACAGCGGCCGCCTCGATTGCGGTAGCCACGGCCAAAGCGTTCGCCGACCGGGCCGCGGTGGAACTGGGCAGCGCCCTCTTAGAGGTCGTCGGTAGCAGGGGCACGCTCGAGCCCGACAACCTCAACCGGTTTTGGCGCAACGCCCGGACCCACACGCTCCACGACCCCGTGCGCTGGAAAGTTCAGCATATTGGTCGTTACGTCCTGAGCGGGACGTTCCCGCCCCGGCACAGTTCCATTTGACCCCGGGCTATTTGACCCCGGGCTATTTGACCCCGGGCTATTTGACCCCGGGCTATTTGACCCCGGGCTATTTTATTGACCCCGGGCTATTTGACCCCGGGCTATTTGACCCCGGGCTATTTGAACATGGCGCTATTCGAAAACGACAGGAGCCCCGGCCTCCCTGTCTATCCCCCAAGGTTCGCGGAAGGGCTAAATAATGCTGAAATTTTTGTGGTTCCTGCCTACTTACGGCGACAGCCGCTACATAGTCGGGGGCGGCCATGGCATGGCTGCAGGTACGGCAGGCGGGTGGCGGCCCGCCACCCTCGCTTACCTTGGCCAGGTGGCTCGGACCGCCGAACAACTTGGCTTTGTTGGGGCGCTCACTCCCACGGGCGCCTGGTGTGAAGACGCCTGGATCAGCACAGCGATGCTGTCGGAGGTAACGGAGCGGCTCAAGTTCCTGGTTGCCTTCCGACCTGGCCTAGTCTCGCCGGTCTATGCCGCGCAAATGGCCGCCACTTTCCAACGCCACTCCCAAGGCCGGCTGCTGGTCAATGTCGTTGTGGGCGGAGAGCCCCACGAGCAGCAGGCATATGGTGACTTTTTGGACAAAGCGGCACGCTACGAGCGGGCGGACGAGTTCCTTGAGATCGCTAGCCGGCTATGGCGGGGGGAGCGGGTCAGCTTCGATGGCAAGCACCTTCGGGTTGTAGACGCGGCGCTGCCCTACACGCCAGACCCACTACCAGAGATCTATCTGGGCGGTTCGTCTCCCGCCGCAGGCCAGGTGGCGGCTAACCATACCCACGTGTACCTAACCTGGGGCGAGCCGCCTGACCAGGTGGCGGAAAAAATCGCCTGGGTGCGCGGCCTTGCTTCTGCAGCAGGGCGCGAGGTCCGTTTCGGTATACGGTTCCACGTGATCACCCGGGACACCTCCGAAGCGGCGTGGGCTGAGGCCAATCGCCAGCTCGACGCCATCGACCCCGCCGCGGTCGACCGAGTCCAGACGAGTTTGGCCCGCAGCGAGTCCATGGGCCAAAAGCGGATGATGGCCCTTCACGGTGGAAGTCGCGACAACCTCGAGATCTACCCGAACTTGTGGGCAGGTGTCGGACTGGTCCGCGGAGGGGCCGGCACCGCACTGGTCGGCAGCCACCACGAGGTAGCCGACCGGATCGAGGAGTACCATCGCCTTGGCATCACCGAATACGTCATGTCGGGCCACCCCCATGTCGAGGAGGCTTACTGGTTCGGCGAAGGCGTCCTGCCTGTGCTGCGCCAACGCGGTCTGTGGGAGAACCCGGTCGCACCGGCGACGAGCGACAGTGTGTACGTGCCCTTCGCGGGTGCAGGCGGCGCCGGCACGGACACCCAGGTAGGCGCCGCTGACGGAGGTGGGGCCGACAAACTCACGGCGGCGGCCCAATGAGCGGGCCGGTAATGACCTCCCCCGCGGCTGCTGCCACTACTTCGGGGCGGCGCGTGGGTCATAGACCGTTGTCTGTCAGCGGTGACACGCTAACGCCTGCTTCGGACGTGAAGGAGCTCTACCGGCGGGCGGACGGCGTGGTGGCGGAAATAGCGGTCGGTTCCGCTGAGCGCGAGCGCGACCGTGTCATGCCCTACGACCAGGTGCACCTGATCGCGTCCGCCGGGTTGTTCACCTTCCGTGTGCCCCCTGAGTATGGGGGCCCGGGCTCGACGCTGGCCGAGCTGTTCAAGTTCGTCGTAGACCTGGCCGCCGTCGACTCGAATATCGCCCAGTCTTTACGCCCGAGTTACTTGTTCGTCGAAAGCCTTTTGGCCTCGGACGTCGAGGCCGACCGACAACGCTGGTTCCCGCGGGTGTTGGCCGGCGACGTCATCGGCAACGCCGGGTGGGAGCGCGGAGGCGCCAACGGCGAGGTCCGGGCCAAGCTGACGCGGGAAGGCGACCATTTCAGGGCCAACGGCACCAAGTCCTACAGCACGGGAGCGCTGTTCGCTGACTGGCTAACCGCCGCGGTCGTCAACGAAGACGAAGACGTAGTGGGGGTTATTGTGCCTTGCGACCGCGAAGGGCTCGACCTCCTGGACGACTGGGACGGGGCGGGGCAACGCCTGACCGCCAGCGGGACGACTGTCCTCGACAACATGCTCGTTTATCCCGACGAGCTCCGTCCCCGGCCGGCCCGCGCCGGAGGGCGGTCACCGGTCACGGCTGTGGCTCAGCTCTTCCTGGCGGCGGTACTGGCGGGGATCGCCAGGAACGCCCTGGGCGATGCAGTGACGTTCACGTGTGAGCAAGCGCGCCCGATCAAGCACAGCACCGCCCAACGCTCGGTCGAGGACCCCTACGTCCAGCACGCCGTCGGGGAGATTTCGTCCCGGGCCTTCGTAGCCGAGGCGGGTGTCCTCCGGGCGGCGCAATCGTTGGACCGTGCCCTCAACCCGAGTGCACCGCCTGAGCTGCTCACAGCAGCGGCGGTCGATGTCGCCCAGGCCCAGTTTTGCGCGGCCGAAGCGTCATTGCGGTGCGCCGAGCTGGTCTTCGATGTGGGTGGCGCGTCGACCACCCTCCGGGAGTACAACCTGGACCGCCATTGGCGCAATGCCCGCACCGTGGCCAACCACAACCCTCGTGCCTATAAGGCGGCGGTGGTGGGGGCCTACCGCCTAAACGGGGCCGAGCCGCCCCCGGCCCTGTTCTGATCTGGCTTGTTCTGATCAGACGTGCTGGCCAATCTGGCCCGTCTTAGTACCTGGCCCGCTCAGACGCTCGCTGGCTGATCGGCATCAAAGGCCCCCCGATAAGCGGCTCCTGGGTGGGTGGCGGGCAGATGCGCACGGCCGGCACCGAACAGCCGCTCTCGTAACGTCCTCTCGGACGGGTCGTAGCGCTCTCTAAACAGGCCTCGGCGCTGGAGAACGGGCACGACCAGCTCAACAAAGTCCGCGTAGCTTTCCGGGGTGACATTCGAGTGCACGTTGAACCCGTCCAGGTCGGTGTAGGCCACGAACTCCTCGATCCGGTCGGCGAGCTCGTCTGGCGTGCCCACCACGGCAAACGGGCCGACACCGCCGTCTTTGCGGATCTTGGCCAGCAGGTCCCCTACGGTCGCTGGTCCTGGGCCGGCCCAGTCCTCGATGAACCCACCCAGGTAGCGCCGCCTGTCACGCCCGGAGCCATCGTCAGGGATTTCTACGTCCTGCAAAGGAAAATCCGGCCTGTACCTGGACAGGTCGATGCCAAAGAACTGCGCTTCCCGGGCGCGGTACTGCGCATAGTCCTCTGCCTTGCGCTCGGCCTCGGCCCGTGTTTTCCCGGTGATAAAGCGAAAGTGGTTGAATATCTTCACGTCGTCGGGCTGGCGGCCGTTCTCCACCGCCCGCCGGCGGATCTCGGCGATGTCGTCGCGCACGGAGTCCAGTGAGGACGAGCCCAGGAACACAGCTTCGGCATGTTTGCCAGCGAACAATTTGCCTCGAGGCGAGGCCGTAGCCTGAAGGATCACCGGCGTGCGTTGTGGCGAGGGTTCACTGAGGTGAGGCCCGGCCACCCGGAAGTACGTGCCGGCGTGGTCGATGTAATGCACCTTGGCCGGGTCGGTATAGGTGTCCTGGCCGACGTCGCGGACCACGGCTCCCTCGTCCCAGCTCCCCTCCCACAGCTTGTAACATACGTCGAGGTACTCGTCGGCCCGGTCATAGCGGTCGTCGTGGGCGATTTGGCCCTCGAGGCCAAAATTCCGAGCTGCGTTGTTCAAGTACGACGTGACGACGTTCCACCCGAGGCGGCCCTTTGTCAGGTGGTCCACCGTCGTCATGCGCCGAGCGTGGGCGTAAGGGGGCTCGTAGGTGGCCGAGATGGTGACGGCGAAACCGAGGTGGCGCGTGACGACGGCCATCGCCGGCACGAGCAGCAACGGGTCATTGGCGGGTACCTGGTGCGCCGCCCGTAGAGCTCGCTCGCTGTCGCCTGGGGCCGTCTCGTACGTACCGAGCACGTCCGCTAGGAAGATCGAGTCGAAAAGGCCCTCTTCGAGGAGCTTCGCCTCTTCAGTCCAGTAATCGAGATCCGTGTACAGGTGACGTTTGTTGGCCGGGTGCTTCCACAGTCCCCGGGCCAGGTGCCCCACACAGTTCATTTCAAAAGCGTTGAGGTGGATCTGTTTGGTGGCCGTTAATCTGGGTGCTCTTGGTGATCCGGGTGATCTAGGTCCTATTGGTGATCCGGGTGCTGTCGGGATTTGGGGCGCCGTCAAACGGTCGCACTTTCTCTCGGCGAAGGTGCTCCCCGGCTTGCAGACTGTCCGGCCAGGGCCGTCGGGTCACGGTAGCGGGCGCCGGGATGGTCGGCCAGGAGGCGAGCTTGCCCGGCCCCGAAGAACCGCTCCCTCAGCGTCTCACCGGGCTCATAGCCCTCGCGGTACCGGCCCCGCCGGCGCAGCTCCGGCACGGCCAGTTCGATGAAGTCCTCGGCCGTACCGGGCGTCAGGAACTGGCGCAGGTTGATCCCGTCGATCCCCCCCTCGTCGAGCCACGTCTCGATGGCGTCCGCTACCTCTTTGGGTGTCCCGGCCACGAAGAACGGGCCCCGATTGAAGCTCCCGATCCTGCTCAAGATGTCCCCGACGGTCTGCTCAGGTTTGTACTGGCGGATGAGGCGCTGGTAACCCGGGTCCTTACGGGCGATGATGTCGCCGACACGGGTGGCGGCATCGTAGCGGGCCCAGTCGAGGCCCGCCCCAGCATGAGCCAGGTGGCCTTCGACGCTACGCAACTTGGTAAATGTGCCGACTTTGCGGGAGACATCAGCGTCGTCCTTGCCCACGATGACGGCCGCCCCGGCCATAAACTTAATGTGGCTAGGATCCCGTCCCTGGGCCGCCGCCTTGGCCCGGTAGTCCTCTATGTAAGCCCGGGTGTTCTCGAGCGAGGTGCCACCGATGAAGACGGCCTCCGCGTGTTTTCCGCCGAAGATCCGTCCCGCGTCGGAGCTGCCGGCCTGGTAGATGACCGGGGTGCGCTGCGGGGACGGCTGGCTCAAGTGAGGCCCCCACGCGGTAGTAGGTGCCCGCATGATTTATGGGCCTGACCTTTTCGGGATCTGTGTACACGCGGTGGTCGCGGTCATGGACCACGGCGTCGTCGTCCCAGCTGCCTTCCCACAGTTTGTAGCAGACGTCCATGTACTCGTCGGCGATCACATAGCGGTGGTCGTGGTCTATCTCGTCCTCGAGGCCAAAGTTGCGGGCCGCGTTGGGTAAATAGGAGGTAACCACGTTCCAGGCGACCCGGCCTTTGGTCAGGTGGTCGAGTGTGCTCATGCGCCGGGCGAAAGCAAAGGGCGGCTCGTAGGTGACCGAGAACGTGGCCGCGAAGCCAAGCCCCTTGGTCACGGCCGCCATGGCGGGGATCACCAGGAGCGGGTCGTTGTTGGGGATCTGGACGGCCTCGCGCAGAGCGGTTTCGGGCCGTCCCCGGAAGCCGTCGTAGGCGCCGATAACGTCGGCCAAGAAGACGGCATCGAATGCCCCGTACTCGAGCAACTGGGCGAGCTCGGTCCAGAACTCGATCTCGTTGAAACGGTGCCGGTTGTTGTCCGGGTGAGCCCAGAGACCGTGCGAGATGTGGCCGACACAGTTCATCTCGAAGAGGTTGACGTGCAGTTGCTTTGGCTCAGTCATCGCCCGTCCCGTTCCCGTGGAGGCGAGGGATCGCCTCGAGCAGGGCGCGGGTGTAATCCTGCGCCGGGCCCTGAAGATATCGTCCACATTGCCCGCCTCGATAACGGCTCCGTCCTTCATCACGAGCACGCGTTCGCTCATGTGATGGATGACCCCGAGGTCGTGGGAGATGAACAGGTATGCCACCCCGAGTTCCTCCTTGAGTTCGCTCAACAGATCCAGGATCCGGGCCTGGACCGATACGTCGAGGGCTGACACGGGCTCGTCCAGCACAAGCACGTCGGGCTCCGAGGCCAGGGCGCGGGCAATGGCTACCCTTTGGCGCTGGCCACCAGATAGCTCCAATGGCCTCCGTTGGGCGAACGAGCCGTCCAGCCACACCAGTTGCAACAGGTGGGACAAACGGTCCCGCTGTTCGCGGCCCCGAAAACCTGCCAGGGCAAGCGCTTCCCCGATGACCCGTTCGACCGTGTACCTGGGGTCGAAAGAGCTGAGGGGGTCCTGGTAGACGAACTGGATCCGCCTTCGCTCGGCCCGGCGGGCGGCGGTGTCAAGAGTGGCCCAATCGCGGCCCCTCAACGTAACAACCCCCCGGTCGGGGGTCTCCAGGCCCAGCACAAGGCGAGCCACCGTGGTCTTGCCCGACCCCGACTCGCCGACGATGCCGAGCGTTTCGCCGGCAAGAAGCTCGAAGGACACGTCGGCCACGACATCGCGCTTGACCTTGTCGGGGCCCGTGTAGCTCTTCCACAGGTGGTCGGCTCGCACCAGGACGGCGCGCTCCCGCGAAGGGCCAGGAGTGCTAGTAGTAGGTCTGGCGCGGGGCTCCGGGCTGGCCCGGGAGACGCCCAGGGCCACCTGGGCGTGGGAGAGACGGGCACCTTTCGACGCCGCTGACGGTACCGCCGCCAGCAGCGCCTTGGTGTAGTCGTGGCTTGGCGCCCTCAGCACCTCCGAGGTGGGACCGTGCTCGACTATCCGGCCCTGGCGCATGACGGCGACGCGGTCGGCCAGGTTGGCCACCACGGCCAGGTCATGGCTGATCATGAGCGTGGCCGTTTGCCCTGTCTTGAGCGACCTCAACAGCTCGATGACCTGGGCGCCCACAGTGGCATCCAGTGCGGTAGTGGGTTCGTCGGCAATGAGGAGCTGCGGGGCACAGGCAATGGCCGAGGCGATTAGCGCCCGCTGACGTAGACCGCCCGAAAGCTCGTGCGGGTGTTGAGCAACCCGCCATTCCGGCTCGGGCACCCCCACTGCCCGCAACAACTCCAGGACCTTGGCTTCGCGTTGCTTGCGGGTCAGGTCCTCGTGCAACTTGAGGGGCTCGGCCACCTCGTGGCCGATGGGCCGAAGCGCGTCGAGCGAGGACAGCGCGTCTTGCATTACGAAACCGATCCGTCCGCCACGGGCACGGCGCCACGCCCGCGGCGAGAAGCGGGACACGTCCTCACCGTCGAAGTGGAGCCGGTCGAAAGTCACGAACGACCTGTCCCCGGTCAGGCCGACGAGGGTACGCGACGTGACGCTCTTCCCCGAGCCCGACTCGCCTACTAACGCCAGGCACTCGCCGCGGGCCAGGGTGAAGTCGATGCCGTCGACCACAGCCGGAGCGTTCGGTGAGCCGAACCTGACTCGCAGGTTGGCCACGTCCAGCAGCAAGCGCGACCGGGCCTCGGGCTGAGCGTCGGAGGATTGCTCGGCGAGGAGCGTCGTCATGGACGTGCCCTCCCTTCGGTCCGACGTTTGAGGTCGCGCCCGACCACGGTGACAGTCAAGACGGTCAACGTCACGGCCAAACCCGGTATGACGACCATGACCCAGTCGTTGTTTATGTACTGGATACCGCTCGCCAACATGCTGCCCCACTCCGCGGCCGGCGGCTGCGTGCCGAGGCCGAGGAAGCTGAGCGAAGCGCCATAACCGATCGCCGTACCGATCCCGATGGTGGCCAGGACCAGCACTGGTTTCATGGCGTTCGGGACTACGTGGCGCCGTATGACAGCCAGGCGAGACGCCCCCAACGCCGTGGAGGCCTCGACGTAGGGCGTGCGGCGGACGACGTGCGCCTGAGCCCGCACCATCCGGGCGTAGGCGGGGATCGAGGCAATGCCCACTGCAACGAGGGCGTCGGTCGTCCCCGTACCCATCACCGCGATCACGACCAGCGCCAGGAGGAGGGCCGGCACGGCCAGCACGACGTCGATCACCCGCATGATGGCCGACTCGACAACGCCGCCCGTAAGGCCGGCAGTGATCCCCAGGGTCACGCCCCCTACGAGCCCGATAGCTACTGCCCCCAGGCCCATGATTAGGGACGGGCGGGCCCCGTAGATGACCCGGCTGAGCATGTCCCGACCGTCCTGGTCAGTGCCCAAGATGTACTGCCAGGACTGGAAGGGGTGCACGAACGGTGGTTTGGACGTGATGTCGAT
This sequence comes from uncultured Acidimicrobiaceae bacterium, assembly GCA_963823855.1. Classification (GTDB taxonomy): domain Bacteria; phylum Actinomycetota; class Acidimicrobiia; order Acidimicrobiales; family Palsa-688; genus Fen-671. The sequence goes on along the minus strand of CAWGNA010000018.1, from coordinate 149,896 downwards.
GGGGTTGTGCGGGGCCAGCACGCCCGGGATGAGGGCGGCGAGCACCAACACGACCAGGTAGATGGAGGCGATAAGAACGGTGGGCGGGGTGGTGCGCAACGGGTGGAGCCACGAGCGCCGCCGTCTTAGGCCCACGACCACGCTCGCAGGGTGCGATTGGCCGCCTTCGCCCTCCTCCTGGCCCGGCACGGGCGGCGCGACTGCGCCGCCGGCGAGCTTGCTCTGCACCGCGAGCGCCTCGACTGCGGTCATGTGGTCACCACCCGCGGGTCGATCAGGGTGTAGGCGATGTCAACCAGGATGTTGACCACGACGTAGGCCAGGGCCGCGAAAAGAATGACGCCTGTGACGAGCGGGATGTCCTTGTCGGTCGTAGAGGCCAGCATCAGTTGGCCCAGCCCCTGGCGGTTGAAGAGGGACTCGACGATGACTGCGCCGCCGAGCAGGCTACCGATGACGTAACCAGACATGGTCACGAGCTGTATGGAGGCATGGCGCAGGGCGTGGCGGACCCGTACGGCCATCTCCCGCATGCCGCGTGCTCTCGCCGTCAAGATGAACGGTTGCTCGAGGACTTCCTCGAGCTGGGACCGTAAGACCTGGCCCAGCACGGCGGAGATAGGTAGCGCCAGCGTCACGACAGGGAGCACGAGCGACGAAAAGCCGGTCTCCCCCGAGATGGGGAGCCAGTCCAGCTCGAGACCGAAGACGATGAGCAGCAGGAGCCCGACCACGAACGTCGGCATCGAGGCCAGGACCAGCTCGGTACCCGTCGTAAGCATCCGCAACCAGCTCCTGCGGTTGGCCGTGAGCACGGCCACCACCACGGCCAGAGTGACCGAGACCGCGGCAGCAGCCGCGGCCAGTTCGAGCGTCGGGGCCAGCTGCATGCCGATTGCCCTGGTCACCGGTATGTGCTGCTGGTAAGACTGGCCGAGGTTCCCGTGGAGCAGGCGCCAGAGGTAGTCCGCGTACTGCCGCCAGAGAGGCAACATGAGCCCATACTGACGGCGGACCTCGTCGAGTTGGGCTTCGGTCGGGTCGGAGCCGTTGGCCGATACGGTCGTAAGGGCGATGTCGCCGGAGGTGGCGTGCAGAGTTATGAAAGCAAAGGTCGCTGCCCCCCACATCACGCCGACGCCCGCCGCCAGGCGCCAGCCAAGGCGCCTGGCAAGGAGTTTACGCCTCACGCACTGACACTCCAACCAGAAGTAGGCACCTCAGCCCAACCAGGCGTAGGCACCTCAGCCCAACCACGAGTACGTGAGGAATGGGGTCCCGTGCGACGTGTTCACGAACACGTCGTGCAGGTTTTTGTTGAACGCCCACAGGACAGAGTTCTGGTATACGGGTAGGCCCGGGTAGTCGACCGTGGTCAGCCGGACCTGGGCCTGGGCGTACAGTTTTGTGAGCTGGCCCGGGTCGGTTGTCTGACGAGCGGCGAGCAGGATCTTGTCGAGGGTGGGGTCATCCAGGTGGGCCAGGTTTTGGCCCAGGTGTTTGGCGTTCGGGATCTGGCTCGAGGCGTACTTGATGTAAAGGACATCAGGCGTGTTGGTGTGCCATACGCCGGCCAGCAGGCTGTAGTTGCCGTCGTAGCGGTCGGTCTGGTAGGCCGAGAACGTCTCCAACCGCAGCACCAGGTTGACGCCGAGGTTGGCCTTCAGCTGCGCCTGTAATAGGTCGTACACAGGGCTAACCGTGCTGGCGTTGGACACCGGTATGTAGAGGTCGAGCTCCTTGCCCTGGCTGTTGACCCGGTAACCGGATGAGTCTTTCTTGGACCAGCCGGCTTGGTCCAAGAGCTTGTTGGCACCAGCCAGGTTGAATGCCGGGACAGTGGCGGCCGGGTCGTAGTACTTGGTAACGGGGTCGAGATAGCCGGTCGCCACGGCGTGCTGGCCGAACTCTGCGGTATCGACGATGTCCTGGGCATTGACCCCCTCGATGATGGCCTTGCGCACGAGGACGTTGTTCACAGGGAAACTGGCCGTATTGAAGTCGAACGTGAACGGCCAACCGATGCGGTCGATGTCCTCGTAGATGAAGTTGGAGTTGGACTTGAGCTGGGCGGCGTCCTGGGCCGGTACGTACTGGGTGAGCTGGGTCTGGCCGCTCACCAACGAGTCGTAACGCACCGGGTCCTGGCCGATCCAGGACAAGTCGATGCCGGCCAGGTGAGGACCGCCCGACTGCCCCAGTTCAGACGGCCCCCAGTCGTAGCCCTTGCGGGCGACGTACGTCACGCCCACGTTCTCGGTGTAGTTGGTCAGCACGAACGGGCCTGAGCCGACCGGGTGCTGGCAGAGTTGGGCCGGCGTGTCGGCTGCCAACGACTTCGGTGATTCCAACCCCAGCCAACCCTGCGCCAACACGTACAAGAAGGGGCTGTAGGCGTAGCTCAGGTTCACCTGCAAGGTGTAGGGCCCGAGGATCTTCGTGCTCTGGACCGGCTCGATGTACGGCCCGGCCAAGGCCGAGCGAGTGGCCGGGGCCAGCATCTGGTTGAAGTTCGCCACCACTGCCGCGGCGTTGAAAGGGGTGCCGTCCGCGAAGGTCACGCCTTTTTTCAACTGGAACACGTACGTCTTCCCGTTAGGCGAGATCGTCCAGGAAGTGGCCAGCCATGGCTGCGGCAGGCCGTCTTTGCCCAAGAAGGTGAGGTTGTCGAACTGGATATTGCCTATGAGCTGCTCGACGTCTGAGGAGATTTGGTGGGGGTCGAGGCACAAGGGGTCCGCGGACATGGCGATATGCAAAGTCCCGCCGTCCTTGGCCGCCCTGGCGTCGTTGAGCTCCTGTCCGGGCTGAGCTGTGTTCTCAGAGTTGATGGCGCTGGCGCTGGCCACCGGGATGGCCCCGGCGCCAACGACTGTCGTGCCCGCCCCCGCGACAACCGCGGTCGCCAGGACAGCAGTGATGGCGCGAACGGGAGACTTCAGGCTTTTGGCTGTGAAGGTACGTGAAGGCACACAACGACTGTAAACCCAGCCAATTCCATCTGTCAAATAGAATTAGTAGAGTTACTAGATCACTAGGCGCGGCTTGTAAAGCGCAAAGAGTGCTCGACTATCTAAGCTCGCCCGCGCAGTCCCTAGGCTGGCTTGCGCGCCACCCAGGCATCAGGGTCGTCGAGCAGGCGGGCGATGCTGGCCGGCAACTTGCCCGCGTGGATGTCCTGTAATGTCAGGTTTTCCAGCAGAGCCCGCAAACTAGCCCGGACGGCTATCCACACGTCCTGCAGGTGCTCGGCGGCCCCCTGGTAAGTGGCCATTTCCGGCCCAACGCCGTGGACCTGGGCCAGAGGACCGTCGAGAGCGCGGAACACATCGGCTGTCGTGATGTGCGCGGCTGGTCGGGCCAAGTTGTAACCGGCTTCGCGTCCGCGATGGCTCACCAGTATCCCCGCTCGTCTCAGTTCGTTGAGGATCACGCCCAGAAACTTGCTCGGCACCGCCTGGTCAGCGGCGATAGCTTCAACGGTCATTGGTTGGGACGCGGCGACAAGCACAAGTAGCGCTCGCATCCCATAGTCGACTTTGGCCGAGATTTGCACACCCGAAGTGTAGGTCGAGCGGCCCTCTCGCCACGTTTCGTGGTGCCAGTAGCCGGTCTCCGAGATGTGCGCCCGGCGGATCTCACGTCCGCCACGCTGCCTCCCAGACCTTCAGATATCGGCTCAGCTACCAGGTCCTAAGGCCCGGCGAGGGCCAAACGACGCGGCCACCTGCACGACATCCTCGAACTCGTTGTCGACTGCCGCGATCGCGTTGGTCACCACACCACCTCCGCCGGGCCGCCGTCAGCGGCCGGCAACCCCCGGGGCCGGTCCAACGTGGTGGGCAAACCTGCCTCGAGCCAAGCCTCATAGCCACCCACGAGGTCGGTAGCCCTCAAAAGGCCGAGCTGCCTGAGAGACCTAGCAGCCAGACTGGACGCGTAACCTGCTTGGCAGACCACGACGATCTCCTGGTCCGTCCCAGTGACCTTCTCGTGGCGGTGGGGGCTGGTCGGGTCGAGGCGCCATTCGAGCACGTTCCGCTCGATCACGATCGCCCCCGGGATCTCGCCGAACTCAGCCCTTTGCATCGCCGGCCGAGTGTCGACGAGCAGGCCACCCGATGCCCTGATTTGGGCTGCCTCGAACGGGCCGACCCGCTGTTAGTTCGAACGCGCCTTCTCCACCATCTTGTCGACCCGGCTCATCTCGACCCTCAGAGGGGCCGGGACCGGGCTTGCTCCCTGGTCCATACCGGTCACGGCGCGCCCTCCCAGTCGGTTTCCACGTGGCTGGCCACGAGACCGGTAGAGGAGCGCGAATAGAAGGTCATAGACATAAGCGGGGGCGAGTAAGCGTGCAGGCTTATCGCGGCCTCCGCCTTGGGGTTGCCGACATTGTGCACGTACTCGGGGCCGAATGACCTCCCATCGTCCGGCAAGAGACGGCGGCGCCGCAGCCGAACCCCATGGACGGTACTGCTCGTCTCCGCGAGCAGGCCAGCCGTTACATAGAAGGCTCCGGCCGACCCACCGTGGTCATGAAAGACGAGACCCGTGTCCTGAGGCCACTGGTTGACCCACAGCTCGTAGTCGACTGTCCGGTCGAGGAGCTCGTACCGGCGGTGACTGGGGGCCGGGCGCGGGAGCTGCTCCACCGGCCCGAGTTGAACGGCCGACCATCTCACCAGGTCCAGGAGGTCCGCGGGCGACCGTCGGGCACCCCGCCGCGAGCCGCGCCTGACGGCGCGTTTTCCCGGTCCCGGTGGGAAGGGGGGGCACCACCGGGACCGGCCCCGGGGAACTGTAAGCCAGCATACCCATTAGTTTGACAAAAATGATGGGAACAGTCAAGATTCGCCCTCTAACTCTATGTGCGCTCCCCGTCAGCCCGGTCCGGCCCGCTCAGCTAGACCTACGGCCTCGTTGTCACCACTTGACTTTCACCACGAGCTTGGCCCGGTCGACCCACGTGTCCAGGGCCTCCGACCCGGCGTAGTCCGACTCGGGCAGGAACAGACCGGGTGCCGGGCAAGAGGCACCCAGCTCAACAAGGACGGGCTTGAGGAAAACCTCTGTCGCCAATGAGTGGCGCATGTCACCACCGAGCATCAACGGCACCGCCGTCACACCCCTTAGGGCACCTGTACCGATGCGGTCGAGGAAAAGCTTCAGCAGCCCGGTGTAGGTGGCCTTGTAAGTCGGGCTGGCCACCACGACGAGGGAGCATGACTGGACCTCGGCGACGACGGCGGCCACGTCCGGGTTGGCCCCGTCCAGGAGTGCTGCGCCCAGGTCAACCAGGTCGACGACCAGGTCTGGCGGTTTGCCACCAAGTTTCTCGGCCACGAGGACGGCGGCCTGGTAAGTCCGCGAACGCGGCTTGGGGTTCCCCACGACCACCGCAACCGTGCTCATCTATGTCGGCTCATCTGTCTCGCCACTCCTCAGCCAAAAGTTCGTACGACCGCTCGCGGTCGACGTGCTGGTGGGTGATCGTAGTGACGATCAGCTCGTCAGCACCCGTTGCTTCGCGCAGCTGTTCCAATTGGTCTGCCACTTGCCCGGGCGTACCGACGAACTGCCTCTCGACCCGGTCCTCGACGAGCGCACGGTCCTCTGCGCTCCAAACATAGGTACTCGCTTGCTCCGGCGTGGGGATCGCACCCTCGCCGCTTCGAATGCTCCGCACCCACAGGGCGTAGCCGCTGGCCAACTCTCGTGCCGCCTTTTGTGATCGCGCCACTACTGCGTCGGCAGAGACGCTGACATAGGGCCGCTCGAGCTGTGCGGACGGACGGAAGGCGGCAATGTAACCTTCGACGGCCTCGAGGACAGAGCCGGCCTGGCCGCCTCCATGCGCCACGCCGACGGGTGCCAACCGGCACCATCAAGGGCGACTGCCAGGTGCAAGGGTGCCAGGTCCAAGGGTAAAGGCACAGCGTCAATCGCTTTCTGTCGTTTTCTAGCTGGCTGCATCCCGGGCGCCCGACCTCAATGCAGGTACCACTCTCGCTTTGGCAGCTGGAGAGATCAACTGTCGGCAGGACGACTTTAGATAATCAACTATCCAGTCGTCCAATTGCTTCTACTATTATGATGTCAACTATCACCTATTGGCTCCCCGGTAACCATCCGGGACCGCGTCGGTTCGTCCGGCTTCTAAACGGTGGCTCGCTTGGCCTCGGGCTCGGCGGGCACTTGGGACCTGTCGACGTTGCCTACGAAACCTGTCGGCCGTGCAGGCCCAAACCACGGTGGTGTCGATTGACAGCGACCGCCTGTACCCGTCCTACCAGCAGGAGCAGATGGCTGAACTGTTGCCCGCTGCCCCGACCGTGGAAATCGTGCGCTCGCCGTACGGCCACGACGCCTTCCTTGTAGAAACCGAGCAGGTGGGCAAGATCGTGGCTGCAGCACTCGACAGCTGACTGGTCGCCCACCCCCGGAGGTCGGCGGGTTGGCCCATCCGGTGAAGGTTTGCACGCAGTCCGCGGTTGCTAACTTGTTGGCCTGGTCGCCCAGAAGTTGTTGCAACTTTCGCAAACGCTAACGGGGACGACGCCGAGGCGCATTAGAAGTGCAAACGCCTTGCAACCCAGGCAGAACCCAAAAGCGGACTCGAGGAACGCCGCGCTGGCCAACAGGCCGAGGACCACTTGGGCCGCTCCCCAGCTGTCGACGGTGGCGAGACCCAGGGCGCTCACAGAGAACGCCGCTCCGATGGCCTGTGCGAAGCGCTTCGGAGGACCAGGCACGAGTCGCGGCGCGAACGGGAGGCGAGGAGCCAGCACCCTGGTCACGAGCTGCCCCAGCGGGCTCAGTTTGGGCCCCGTGAGGGCGCGGGCAACAAAGCCGTAGGCGATCACGGCCGTCGCCCAGCGGATGTCGAGGCCGACCGTGAGCAAGCACATGATAACGACCCCCGCTGCGACCAGACGAGCGGACACTTCGTTCACAGGGTCGGGGAACGACAGCAGACGGCGCACTGTCCCTGTCCGTGTCCGTGTGTATGCGATCCGCTCGCTCATTGCCCGAACACCCTCCAGTCGGCCCGGACAACCAGGCTAGCCTGAATCTACCTTCATGATGGAATTAGTCAGGTACTGAGTGCCTGACCACACCGGCCCAGGGTCTGACCCCTAGCCCATGATCGCCTGAGATGCGGGAACCGTCCGCCGCCGGGCCCTGTGGTGCCAGTTCGGCCTCATCAACGAGGAGGCACTCACCAACGCGAGTTTCTGGAGCGATGCCGAGGCTGGACGGTCAGCGTACGGCGAAGCCGGTCAGGCCTTCTGGTGGCTCGGAACGCTCCTCGACCCGGGTTACTCGGGCGTACGCCGGCCCCTGATGGCACCAGTCGACGAGCCTTTGTACAGCCTCGGGCTCGCCCTCTGCGACTACCTCGACCCGACCATCGGAGAGGTTGCGAGCCCAACCTGAGACGGCCAACTCACGGGCCTGTTCGGCGCAGCTGCCCCGGAACCACACGCCTTGGACCCTCCCGCTTACCCACACGTGGCGGCGGACCATGGGGCAAAGCTAGCCCCGCGGCCGGTCGGCGCCGAGGTCCCGCTCGCCGGCCAGAGCTGCCGGCGCACCGCAGCCGAGGGTCGACGTCGTACCGACCGCGACTCAGGTAGACCGGGACTCGGACAGGCCACGGGTAAGGGGTGCCCGGCTTTCGCGCCCGAGCGGCCACCGTGGCGTGCTCGAAATTGGCTACGGCTCTGGTCCCCACCGGAGAACTGTAAAGCACCCTTGACACACCTCCCCGATGACAAGTAAGCTTTACATCCGTGAAGAACCGGGTGCGCGAGCTGCGTGGTGACGCTCAGCTCTCGCAGAGCGACCTGGGCGACGCATTGGGTGTGTCCCGTCAGACGATCAACTCGATCGAGAACGGCCGTTACCTCCCGTCCTTGCCGCTGGCCCTGGCTATGGCCCGGTACTTCAGCACGCCTGTAGAGCAGATCTTCGAACTGGATGGGAAGGAGAACGCAGGATGACGCGAACTGTCCTGAAGGGCCATCGCGGCCTGGCTGCCGTGGGGCTCCTCGTCGCCGGCCTGGCCGTCGCCGCGGCCACCTGGGTGAGCGGCAGCGTTGTTTGGGCCATCGTGGCCCTGGGTTTTTACATTTTCTTCGCAGCGATGGCGTTCTTATGGACCGGCAGGTCAAGCGATTTCGCGGCCATACTGCGCGCCGGCGCGGACGAACGCCAGCGCGGACTTGACCGCGATGCGACCGCTATCAGCGGGCTCGCCATGATGGTTTTCGCCATTGTCGGCGGGATCGTCGAGCTAGCTCGGACCGGAAACCCCGGCGTCTACGGGCTGTTTTGCGCCATCGCCGGGATCGCTTACTTGGCGGGCCTGGTCGCCCTCAGCCGACGGCGGTAGCGTCCCGGCATGGGCCGAGGGCCAGGCCCAGGGCTGCCAAATGGAGACTCTGGGCACCCGGGTACTCAGGTGCGTCGAGGCACCCTGCCGCACGGGCGGGGCACCCTGCCGGTTGCCTGGCGCTGAAACATCGTCCCGTTTACCTTCGATATGGCCGTTTCCCGGTGAAATGGGGTGACTTCGTCGCGAAACGGAGGCAGAAAAGTGCGGTAAGTACAACGAGAACTCGTTGGAGCACCGGGAAGCGCAAACCTGTGGCCTCCCGGCGCTCAGCGTTGTCACCGCAGTCACTTTTCTGAGCCCTGCACGTCCGGACGGGATGGCCCGTCCTTACAGGGACCTGATCCCGGCCACGACATGCAGGGCCTCTGGGAGGGTGAGCCGGGACGTGTCCATGAACATCTGGGTTTGCTTTTTCGGGCTGGTGCCGAACTGGTACGGCTGTGACCACTGCAGGACGTAGCCGCTCTTGACCCCCGACGCCGTGGTGCAGTACTTCAACACCGCCGGGCTGCAATAGACCGACACCCGGACCTTGACCGAGCCCTTGGGGATGCCAACGTTCCAGACGCCGACTTGCCAGGCGGTGCCGGGGTTGTTGCAGACCGCCGGGTAGCCCTCGGAGATGGAGAAACCTGCGAACTTGCCGAGGTTCGACGTCGGAGCGTAGGCCTTGCCGTAAGTGGCGAAGACGGACTCGTCTTGGCCAACCCCACATGAGAGCAGCTTGAAGCTGCTCATAGGGAGGCCCAGAACGGTCTTGGGCTGGTACACGGGGTAGGTGAGGCCAACCTGGGCGCTTTCCCAACTATTGGGGGCACCGGAGGCGGCGGCCGGGACGGCAAGCGCCGCCATGACTGCCCCGGCGCCCGCTCCGGCGGCGACTACCCGGGCTACCGCCCGGCCCTGCCTCCACCAGGGCTGATTGTGCCCCACATTTGTCTCTTGGACCGGGCCCGTCTCGAGGCCGGCACTATCTTGCTTGCGGTCGTGGCTCCTGAAGTCGAACATTTCGTTGTCCTTTCCCGTTGTCGTGTGTGGTGTTCCCAGGCTCGGCCAGGTGTGCTGGCGCCTCCGGGGCGGGAGTTACCGCCGTTGTGCCGGGACGGGACCGCACTGGCTGACTACCTGTTGTTGCCTGGCTCGGGGGCACCGCTCCGCTGTCGTTACGATGTCCACCCTTCTAATTTCCTCTTTTGAGGCTCCGCCCGCCCTAGGGAAAATCCCTAGTTCTGTCCAACCAGGGGCTCAGGCGATATTGATCATTTGGATTGATCATTTGGATTGATCATTTGGATTGATCATTTGGATTGATCATTTGGATTGATCATTTGGCTTGATCATTTGGTTCGGGCCCGCTCGGCCAGTCAGTGACCCGCTGCGCCGGCGGAGCGTCCGGCTGGCACGGCCGTCGCATTTCATGAGCAGACCATTGAGCTTTTCAGCTCAAGTTGGGTCAGCGACTACAAATCCGCACTCGTAGGCGAAGACGACCGCTTGCACGCGGTCGCGAAGATTGAGTTTCATGAGGACGCGAGCGACGTGGGTTTTGACCGTGCTCTCTTCCACGACGAGCTCGGCGGCGATCTCCGCGTTCGACAACCCCCGGGCCACCAGGCGTAGGACTTCCCGCTCCCGGGGGGTCAGGGCAGCAAGCTGAGAGGGCTCCTCCAGAGGAGGGCGGCTCGCCCGGACGAACTGCTGGATGAGCCGGCGGGTGATCGAAGGGTCGATCAGTGCATTACCACTGGCCACGCTCCGGACCGCCGCTACCAGCTGGTCTCCGGGCGCATCCTTGAGCAGGAAGCCACTGGCCCCGGCCCGGAGCGCCGAGTAAACGTACTCGTCTGTGTCGAAGGTCGTCAGGATGAGCACCCGGCTTTCGGTCTCGGCCAGGATTACCCGCGCCGCTGCCAGGCCGTCCATGTTCGGCATCCGGATGTCCATAAGGACCACGGACGGTGCCAAGTGGCGCGTGAGCTCAATGGCTTCCAGGCCGTCACCAGCCTCGCCCACAACGCAGAGGCCCGGTTCAGTGCTGAGGATGACCCGGAAGCCGTCCCGCAACAGACGCTGGTCGTCCACGATGAGGACAGAGATCTGGTCCTCGGCATCAGCCAAAGGTCAAGCCTCCCCGGGCCCGGCCAAAGACCGAGCAGGGCTGGCTTCGCTTTGCGCCCCGGTCGAGAGGGCACGACGGGGCAAGTCGGCGGTCACCCGCCAGCCCCCCGGTGCCGTCGGCCCGGCACTGAACGCCCCGCCACAGCGAGCAGCACGCTCACGCATACCCGCCAACCCGTGGCCTCCTCCCGCTCCTACCAGGAGCGAGGGAGCAAAGCGGGCCGGTCCGTTGACGACGTCCACCGAAACCGTCCCAACATTTCCCTCGATGGTGATGTCAATCGGTGCGCCCGGGGCATGCTTTATGGCGTTGGTGACCGCTTCCTGGACGAGGCGGTAGGCGGCGTCCGCACTTCCCTCCGCCAGGTCCTCGCACTCGCCGACGAACGTGCAGCTCACAGTGATACCAGAGGCACGCGCCCTGTCGACGAGACCTTCTACAATGCGCAGCCCTGTCTGGGGGCCGTGCGGAGCTGACGGGCCGAGGAACTCGACCAAACGGTCGATCTCCACTTCGGCTTCGCTGGCGGCGTCGGCGATCGAGGCAAACGCTTTCGTCGCTCCGGCCGGGTCTGATTCGACAAGCCGCTCGCCCGCCCCGGCTTGTACGACCATGAGGCTGATGCAGTGGGCGACGATGTCGTGAAGCTCGCGGGCAATGCGGGCACGCTCATATCGCACTGAGGCAACTGCGAACATCTCCCGTTCTTCTTCGAGCTCGCGGGCCCGGGCCTCGAGCTCGGTCGCCATTCGGCGACGAGAGCTCACCACCAGGCCCACGAGCCAGGGACCGACCGTTACCATCTCGAAGAGCGGGTTGAAGCCGTTATTGCTGGTGGTGTTGACCCCGACAGTGAGGCTGGCCAGCCCAATAAGCGACGGGCCCCATCGGCAATGGGCGCCGAGACTGTAGGCGATGAGGAAGACGGCAACGAGCCCAGGCAGAGCGAGGGCGCTGTTATTGACCTGGGTGGCGTCGTGCATGACCGTCGGCAGCGCTAGGAGCACCCCTCCCACCAGCCCCACAAATATCGGGTGCCGGCTGCGCGCTCCCACCAAGGCAAAAAAAGCGAGCACGCTGAGCGATGCAGGTAAGGCCGAAGACAGAAGACCGGTTGCAGCGAGGATCCCCGCCGCAGTGGCTATCAGCAGGGCAGCGGCAATTTCGTCACCTCGGCCCCGACAGGACCGCCAGAGACGGCCCCCAAGCTCACGCATGCCCGGCGACCAGAGGGAGCTGCACCACCGTTTTACGAAAAGCACCCTTGGCCTCGGTGCGCACTGTCCCCCCGTGCAATGCCGCACGCTCCGTCGCTGCCCCCAACGCGGCGCGGACTTCAGCGGCGCGCGCGCGCGGCCCACGACTGTGAGCTGCAACGAGTCGGGCCTGAACTCGACCACCACGTCCACTTGAGAGGCCGGGTCGTTCTCGAGCGCCAGCAGGGCGTGCTCGACGATCCGATAGCCCGATAGCTCCACCCCGGGAGGCAGCAGGCGGGGGTCGCCCTCGATCCTCAGACGGGCGTCGGCCCTCGTGATACCGCCCAGGAGCCGGTCCAACTGGGAAAGCACCGGCTGCGGCTGAATTGGCGCGTCGTGGCGCAGGTTGCCGACCACGTCCCGCATGTGCACCAAGGCCGCTCGCCCGGTGCTCTGGATGCCCACGAAGGCTTGCTTGGCCAGGTCGGGCCGCGATGCCAACCTCTCCTGGCCCAACCTGGCAGTGGCGGCGATGTGGCTGACCTGCTCGTGCAGGTAGGAATCAAACTCGTCCGCAACGCTGGCACGGTCGGCCGCCACCGCCACCTCGGCGTTGCGCTCGCGCTGCTCTCGGAGCTCCGCGGTCCGGGCACGCAAGCTGGCGACCGCTGCATTTCGTTGGCGTAGCAACAATCCGCCAAACATGAACCCGATCGAGATGGGCAGCACGAACACCAGGATCCCCGCTTTTGCGCTCGCCAACTGAGGGTCCGAGTAACCCTGGCACAAGATATTCACCGCCAGTAGCGCCATGCCCACAAACGCCTGGCGTCGATGGCACCGGAGGCCGATGGCAAAAGCCACGAAGAACACGGCCGGCAGCGCGGCCCCACAGCGCACCAGGTCCCCGGCAAACAACCAGTTGACGGCGGCTCCGAGGGCAAGCGCCGCCGCTGCCAGCAAGGGGCTCCGGCGGGCAAACAATACCGGCGCGGTCATGAGCAACACGGCGATGCACCCGACCACGCCTCCGTGGGGGTTGTGCTCGTTCACCAGGCCCGCGGCTAGGGCGACGCCGTACGCGCTCAACCCGAGCGCCAACGCGACGTCGCCGGCGCCGACGTCCCGGATGCCGAAGACCGGGTATTTCAGTAACCTTGTCACCAGGCGACGCGTCACGGGCTAGCCCTCTCTGCAGTACAGAGAGTTTGACTGTCTGTTGAGGCGATAGCAACGTCTGGTAGCTCGGTTTGGCCCTTAAGGCACGAAGAGGCCGTCGAGGTGTCGCCGTCGGCCGCCGAAACGACGGCCAACGGCACGACGTGGACGCCTCTCACGGCCGCTGCAGGGTGATAGTCGCCTCGCTATTGCTTGTTCGGGAGCTGGGGTCTAGTTGGACCGCCACGATCGTGCCCGTCACTCCCAGGAACGTCCCGGTGCCCCCGGTTACCTGGAAGGTCGATGCCGATGTACTGGCCGAAACGTGCCCAAGGTTGGCCTGGGCCAGGATCATCGAACTTCCGATGGCGACCTGGGCGTGGCACACGGGATTGCCTTTATTGTCCAATATGCACAGCTCGTGGTCCGAAGCCGTCCAGTTTGCTGCATGGTGCGCATTATCCCCGGCATAATCAAGGTTCGTGCTTTCGATGGAATCGCCGGGGACAGGTGGGTTCTTTTCGGAGGGACTGAACGGCTTCCCAGTCGCCGTCAGGAAAACCTGGCTTTCGAACTTCGAGAAGTAATGCAGGACCTGCTGAGCGCTCGGTTGCACCACTGAGGCGTTGGCGCCTACGAAAGGTGAGCCGATGGTAACGAGGGCGGTTGAAGCGGCCAGAAGGCCACGGCGAAAATTCAAACCTGCCCGCCGGTGCGGGCGTTCTGAGGTCTCCGGCAGGTTAATGGACATTTCCACCTCCATTTTCGGGTGACTCGGTAATAGCCACTAACACCCAAGTCTGGCGGCAACGGACCTCCGCGTCGTCACCCCTAAGGGGGAACTTGTCGTCGGGTGCGTCCCTCTCAAGAGGGAGGCACCCCAACAGCACCAACGCGCTCTGCGGCCAGTACCCGCCTAACGGCGGCCTGGTCGGGGAAGAGACGACGCGCGGCGGTGGGGGGTGCGACGGTGGGGACGCGACGGTGGGGACGCGACGGTGGGGACGCGGCGGTGGGGACGCAACGGTGGGGACGCGGCGGTGGGGACGCAACGGTGGGGGGTGCGACGGTGGGGGGTGCGAGGCGCGGTTCGGGCGTCGGCGGGCCAAGCACGATCCTGGCAGTCGACTTCTGCGCAGTCGACACCACGTGGCTGGGCCAGCTCGCCCTGCTCGTCGCCATCGAGGTCAAACCCGAACGGCAACCTGGTCCAGCTGCGCCCACCGCCGCCGGGAGGTCCTTTGTTCGCGGACCGCTAGAATCCTGGCGGCTTTCGGCCGTACGGGTCGTCGAGAAAGGGAGAGTGATCATGTCAGGAGCACCCGGAGCACCTGGGCCGGCGCCGGGGGCAGCCGGCGCCGATCCTTCAGGCTTAGCACCTTACATGTTGACACAGATGCTGCGGAATATAGCCACTTCGGGCTTCCAAATCGCCGACCACAATCAGCCCCCGTACTTCTCAAATGCCGGGTGCATTCTTGCCTCACCATCCTGGCCCTCCTACCCCGGCAACGTAGCCACCATAAGTGAGGACTACGTCTTCAACTGGACACGGGACGCGGCTATAACGGTGTCGGCGGTTCTCGGGCAGCCTCCCTCGCTGGTGCCGTCCCGAGCGTCCACTCAGATCCTCACGGGCTATGTGAATTTCGCCAGCAACTGTCAAGCCCAGGGCGGGGATATCGGCCAAGCGAAGTACACACCAGAAGCCGGGGCCACGGGCGCCGTTGACGAAAGTGACGGCCCTGCGCTCAGAGTACTCACGGTCCTGCAATGCTTCGCGGCGTTAGGCGCCTCGCCAGCGGCAACGAGTGTTATCAACGCTGACCTTACCTATCTATTTAATAACTCTCGGTACCAGCAGCCCACCGTCACGCATTGGGAGGACACTTTTGGGCAATCGATCTTTGCCCGCGCCGTACAGATCCGCTGCTTCAACAAGCTAATCGCGGCCGGAACGCCGTTTAGCGCCGCGCCTGCCGCTACGGCCCAGGCGGCCGCCGACTGGCTCGAGGAACAGATACCGCAGCACTGGTCCGCCACCAACAATTGGTATGTTTCGGTCCTCGACCCGGAAAGGCTCACGGGCGACCCTACCGCCCCGTACGACCCGAGCGTCGACCCGATCCTGGCTTGCGTGTACGGGGACGGCATCCCGTGCACCGACCCAAAACTGCTGTCGACCGCAGCCCAGGTCCGCGGGCAGTGGGCATCCGGAGGAGCGTCCGCGTACCCGATAAACGATGCCGATGCGGGTATAGGTGTTGGACCGTTGATCGGACGCTACCTCGGGGACCAATACGACGGGGAGAGCCTGACCAGCAACACGGGCCACCCCTGGGCCGTCTGCACTTGCGCCTTCGCTCAGTTGTACTACGAGCTGGCCGGTTCCATAAATGGCGGCTCGCCCGTGCCGAGCGGCCCGCTGGCAACCACTTTCCTGAGCCAGGTAGGCACCGCCGGCACCGATCCCCCGGCGACAGTCGTGAGCAAGCTGCAGGCCGCCGGCGATAGCATGCTCAATGCCGTCGTTTATCACAGCAATAACCTCGAGCTAAGCGAGCAGTTCGACCAACGCACGGGCTTCGAGAAAAGTGTTTCCAACCTCACATGGAGCTACGCCGCCTTCCTTTTAGCGATACGGGCGAGGGCTTCGATTTAGAGGCGACGCAAGCGATCACCGCGACCTACACGGAGTTCGAGCCCGGTGGCTGCGGTACGTTCACGAAGAACGATGGGGCAACGTCCCCCTTGGCGTCCAGAATTGCAAAGCGAGTCAATCCAGGGAACGCCGGCCTCCGCCTTTATGGTCGCGCTTGCGCAGCCAGTGGTAGGGAACCGAAAGATCTTCATGAGCCTCGTTACGCCTCCGCAATCGAAGACGATATCGTTGCGATGGTTCGCTCAAGGGCACAGCCCCTCGTGGTGGTGCGTTTGGCCGGCGTTGCATTGGAGATAAGGAGAGAGAATGACATGACCGACGCTCAGGGTGAGGCGCAGTGGAATGTGGCCGAGTGGCAGGGCAAGATGCTTTTCGATCGCGATGGCGAGAAGATCGGCAAGTTGCAGGACGTCTACGTTGACGTCGAGACCGACGACCCCCAGTTCGCCACGGTGAAAGAGGGCTTCATCGGCCGGCACCTGACGTTCGTGCCCCTGGGCGGGGTACAGATCAGCCCGGATGGCCTTCAGGTGGCGGTAACCAAAGAGCAGGTTCGCTCGGCGCCAAACATCGAGTTGCAGGGTGAGGAGCTCTCCCAGGCCGACGAGTCGGCGCTCTACCACCACTTCGAGTTGAACTACACGCCGATCAGTACCGAGAGTGGCCGTCGCCTGGCTCGCCGCTGAGGCTTGCCCGGGCTCGAAACGTGGGGTACGGGCGCGCTGTGCTCCCAGCCCGCGGCCGGTCAGCACCGGACCAAAGGCTGGGCACGCTATGAAATATTCCGCAGCGCCGGTGCGTCCTCACCGACACTTACTCGGTCCTACCCTGGAGAGGGGACCGTGAAAGAGCCGCTGCCAGTCACGGTGGGGCCTGTGTCGCCCTCTGATCCCGATGCTCGAGGTATCCTCCGGACTTATTTTCACGAGCTTGTTAGCCGGTACCAACGTCGGCCGGGCCGGACAGAAGAAATACAAGCCGCCATGGTGGAACACCCGAGCGACGATCTCGTCGCTCCTACCGGAGTACTTCTCCTCGCCCGAAGAGGGAACACGCCCGTGGGGTGTGTAGGCCTACGCCTGCAGCCAAACCGCGTCGGGCAGGTGACGAGGATGTTCGTCCTGCCACCAGAGCGGCGTCAAGGTATTGGTACCAGACTTCTCGCTGAACTCGAAGCAGTGGCCCGAAAATATAAGATCACCCGCCTTGAACTCGACACCAGGGACGATCTGGTGGAGGCGCGTGGGCTGTACGAGCATTGCGGGTTCGACGAGGTACCTGCCTTCAACGCCGCGCCTTACGCAGAGCACTGGTTCGCCAAGCAATTGCACAACTGATCGGGACACCGCCAGTGCACATTCCTTTCCATCTGCGCTTCGGACATAGCCGAGCCGGCTCGAGTACCACTCCAGCGACCGGGCCAGGTCCCGCACCGGCCACCTTCAAGTGATGGACGCCGGCCAGGGCCGGCGCACGTACGGTCGCGCCTATCATCAACTGCCGCCTCTACAGTGTTACTATAATTGATACAGTCATACTGTATCTAATAGGCGACCCTGTAAGAGCCCGAAGACAATTCGCCGTTGGCGGCCGTGAGCTGTACGTTCATTCGATCGGGTGCCTCGTTTCCCCTTGACACCGACTGCTGGGCCGGAATCACCCGTGGAAGGCTGGAGCCATGCAAATAGGCGTCGTCTACCCGCAGTACGAGCTTCGAGGAGACCCGACCGCCGTCGGGCGGTTCGGGAGAGCGGTCGAAAACCTGGGGTTTGACCACCTTCTCGCCTACGACCACGTGCTCGGTGCCGTTCACGCCGGTCGGGCGCCTCAGCTGACGGGCCCCTATTCCGAGCACGACCCGTTCCACGACCCGTTCGTGATGTTCGCCTATCTGGCCGGCATCACCGAGCGGAATCCGTTTCGCCACCGGGGTCCTCGTCCTTCCCCAGCGCCAGACCGCCCTCGTGGCCCGGCAGGCGGCCGATGTTGACCTCCTGTCCGGGGGCCGGCTACGCCTTGGTGTGGGGGTGGGCTGGAACTACGTCGAGTTCGAGGCCCTCGGGCAGGACTTCCGTACCCGCGGCGCCAGGCAGGCGGAGCAGATCGAGTTGCTCCGCCGGTTGTTCACAGCGCCTGTCGTCGACTTCTCGGGCCGCTTCGACCGGGTTGATAGAGCCGCGCTCGTGCCGAAACCAGGGCGGCCGATCCCGATCTGGCTTGGTGGGTCAGCCGGAGTGGCCTTCGCCCGGGCCGCCCGCCTGGCGGACGGCTTCATCTTCTTCGGTGGCGGCATCGACCACGTCGTCGACGCCTGGGACCAGTTGCGCGACCGCGTGGCGGGCCTCGGCCGGTCCGTCGACGACTTCGGCGGGGACTATGTGGCGCTGCCTCGGGGCAGCATCGGCGACCTTACGGCAGAGCTCGATGCCTGGCGCGAAGCGGGCGGTACCCATGTCTCGGTAGCCACGATGGGGCTTGGCTTGGGCTCCGTCGATGGCCACCTGGACTACCTCGCCTCGGTCGCAGACGCGCTCAGCTTGTCGTGACGGCGCCGGGCCGGCTCACATAACTGTCTCACGAGCCTCGCCGCTCCGCCGGCCGGGGCCACAAGGCCGGAGATCGATGGAACTCTGTTCAGGGCCAGGTCGCGGACGTCCCGCTTTCTGTTCATTCAGATACCGGCATAGTCGCCGGGGAAGTCAAGACCTCGACCAACGCCGGCTTCCCCTCTTCCGTGTGGCGTATAGCCTGGTCCAGCCCGGCTCGGACCGCACCGGGCTCATCGATCTGGATCGACCATCCCCCCATGGCCCTGGCGAGCGCAGCATAGTCGCCCGATATATGGCGGCTCCCGTACAGCGCGTGCGCCTCGCGTAGCGACTCGATCTCGCACGCCATTATTGAGTTATTTAACACCACGGTAACGATGGGGATCTCGTTGCGCACGGCCGTCTCGAAGTCGAGGCCCACCATGCCAAAGGCCGCATCACCCATGACGTTTACGCATGTTTTCTCGGGGCAGGCCAGCTTCGCTCCCATGATCAAACCCAGGCCCGAACCCGAGCGCGTGAGACTTGCCCCACCCCAAATAGCCGTTCGGAGAAGATGTCGAATAGAACGGGACTAATTGGTGTCTGGGGCTGCCGGAATCGTGCGTAATAATGGACCGCTCCTTGTCGAGCAGCGTATCAAGTTCATGGACGACTCGGTACGGGTTGATTGGTTTAGCCTCGGAGTGCAGCTGGTCATGCCATTTCCTGAGCCACTCCGCCCGCCGACCGGCGACAATCGTAGCTGTCCCGCGCTCGATCGCCTCCAAGCCCATTCTTTCGCGAACCGCCGCAGTGAGTTGATGTAATACGATCGCGGCGTCGCCGAAGACCGGGCAGTCGACCTCGCAATGATTATTGAGGTCGCCGTCGTCCAAGGTCACCTGAATAATGCGAGAGCCACTCCGTGGCCCATTGACTTGGGCTGGGTTCGTGGTGCTATGAATCCGAAAACTCGCTCCGATCCCAATTACGAGATCGGCCTCATCCAGCGCCAACGTAAACGCCTCTGGCCGGGAACTGCCACCCGCTCCTATCGACAACGGATGCATCTCCGGGAAACTCGACTTTCCTTCGAGCGTCGTGCCGACCGGCGCGTCAATGAGCTCAGCAAACTCGAGCAGAGGAGACGTAGCCTCAGCGTACAGAACTCCCTGCCCCGCGATAATAACCGGGCGCGCCGAGGCCATGATCATGTTGGCGGCACGATCGATGCTCGTCGGATCTCCGGCAGGACGTGATCGCGGGAGCACGGCGTACGGCTTGGCGGTAATACCGACTGGCATGCGCGCGATGAAGCCGGGGACCTCCACGGCTACCGGACCGAGCCGGCCCATTTGCAATCGTGATAGAGCGCGCCGCATCACCGCCCCTATTTCGCTAGCTGATCGAACGCGCTCGACATACTTCGTTACGTCTCGCAGTCGGTCCGCCGCATATGATGATGCCGGGCCGTTTGTTGTGTCGTCAATTCCCCCTGGTAGCAACAGCACGGGAACGTTATCGGAAGACGCTGTTGCAATGCCTGCGTACGCGTTTTCGACGCCAGGGCCTTCCTGCATAGCGAACACACCCGGAGGCCGGCCGTGGGAAACGCGGCTAAAGCCATCGGCAATACCGACACCGACGCGCTCCTGCCGACTGAGAATTGGACGAATCCCGGTTTCTGCAGCTGCATTTATTAACGCGTTTGAGGGGTAACAGCTGAGCGACCGCACGCCCTCGAGTTTCAAGATGGCCATAATGGCGCTGCCGACGGTATCGTCAGCGGCGGGGATCCATTGCAAACGTTCGGCCAAGAGTTCCACCAGCCTTTCAAGAACGATCGAGTCCTTCGGAGCGGCCTAAATAGGCCACGCTGGATGCGTCGCCCCCTGGACCTCAGGTTGGGGAGCCACGCCCCCCTACACCTCAGGTTGGGGAGCACCGGCGTGCCCAAGCAGCCTGGCGAGTTCGTCTGCACGACGTCCCACCTTGGAGCGCGGTACTGCGACGACGGGGTCTTTCCATCAGACCTCGGCCCCCGTCCGATCAGAGGGAGCCAGGACTTCGCCGCTTGGGACGATCACTCGGCCTCGTGGCTCACTTTCCCAATTACTCGCACCTCTGGAAGTCGACGGTGTTAGCGAAATGACGGCGGGTGTCGCCACTCAGGTCGACGGCGTGCGGGCAATGACACAGTTCTCGCCGTGATCGCGCGATCCCGCACACGAGATGGGGCAGGACCGAGGAGCGCCCCGGCTTCACGGCTGCCTTGTTGCGCAGGTGAGCCATATTGAGCTTGCGGAGTATTATTTTCCTTGTTGTTCGGTAGCGGCCGTGGTCGCCGCCCTCGTCTTGGCGCCCGCTTTGTTCTTGTTGTTCTTACTGCCGCGCGAACGGAGCCTCATCGGTTCGTAGGGCAGCACGGTCACGCCGTCGAGCTTGGGGCGCATACCGGAGACCATCCACCCCGGCCGCCGGTACGCCTGGCCGCGCAGCTGGAGGTTGCGCGGGTCCCGGTAGCCGATCCTGATCAGCCGTCTCCAGTTCGTCGTCCGGTTGAGGGCCGAGCCATGTACGGAGTGGATACTGAACAGGACCACGTCGCCGGCCTCGGCCGGGCACGAGACTGCCTTCTCGAACGGGTACTCATCCGGAGGGAGGTGGGGGTGCCCGGCCTCGCCGTTCTCCGAGACGTGCGCCAGCGGTCCCTCACGGTGGCTGCCGGGGAGGAACTTGACGCACCCGTTCTCCTCATCGGCAGCGTCGATATGAACGAGCGCCAACACATAGCGGCCGTCGGTGTGGGGGTAGAACGGGTAGTCCTGGTGCAGGGGGAACGGAGTCCCAAACTCCGGCCCCTTGGCGTGAAGGGTCATGTGGTGGAACTCCACGTCCGGGCCGATGAGCGCAGCGACGGCCTCGACGATCCTCGGCGCCAGGATGGCCCGGCCCAGCGCAGCGGAGAAGAGCTCCATCTCGTGCGCGGTCGACAGCACCGACCGCTCGTTCTCCTCCTCGGATAGATAGGTCTCGCGCCAGGCGCCGTCCCACCCCTTGTGGGGGACGACGAACCGGTCGATGAAGGTGTCCAGCTCCTCGCTCATAGCGGCGAGCTCCGTGGGCCCGAACACACCGCTCAGACGCAGATAGCTGTTCGAGTCGAAGAAGGCCCGGTCTGCATCTCCAAGTGCCTCAGTGACTACTACCCCCTCCATATTGTCTCCTTCCTGCCGCCCAGGCGGCCACGCCCGGAACGCATATCGCACGGTCGACCTCAACCTAATAGACCATAGCCCGGCCGTCGAAACGCCAGCGCCCTCTCGTCAAGGCCGGTCACACGCTCTCTTCAGCGACTTTTGCGGTCGCCCCGCCGGTCTAGACAGTTCACCTCCCCGGTCAGGTGTCAGCGGTGGTGTTCCTTGCTCCATAATCCAGTCCTTTCGGAACCGGCGGCAACGGCAATGGCCGCTTATGTGCGCGCACAACACCGCAACGGTTTGGCTGTACATATTCGCGAGCTTTATCGATCACAAATTACATAATGCCTCGGGCCCCGACGAAGGGCCACGTCCTCGCCGTCCTTCACGGTCAGACCCCGTCTCAGCTGTCCTTCTGGACGCCAGTCATGCCCCCGAAGCGTCAATTGATCAGGCAACTGAGAAAGATACAAACTGAAGCGCCTTACGTGCCGCTGTACCAGGATGGTGTGAGCAGTCCTCGGTCCCCGTCTCGGCGATTCTGCTCTCGCTCGGGAGCGGAGTGTCGATTTCGGCCTGCGCGTTCGTGTAGAGGGTGCGAACCGGATAGTTGACTGGGCCTCCCAACCCGACCCTGCCAACCCACCTGGCCAACCCACCTGGCCAAGACACCTGGGCCAACCCACCTGGCCGGCCTCAACAACGTCCCCGCCTCGAGTCAAAGGAGACCTGATATGGGTCGAATCGTCGTTATGAACCATGTGACACTCGATGGAGTGATGCAGGGGCCTGGGCGCCCCGAAGAAGACACCCGAGGCGGGTTCACGCATTCGGGTTGGGGCCACCGTTCCGAAATGCCTACCGACGCTGTGGGCAAGGCGATGGGTGAGAGGATGGCCGCCGGGGGCGGCCTGGCAGGATGGCTGTTCGGACGGCGAACGTACGAGGATCTGCTGAGTTACTGGAACCTACATTCCGACAGCCCCTTTGGCCCGAAGCTCAACAACTCGCCCAAGTACGTGGTGTCGACGACTCTCCGAGAACCGCTACGGTGGCCCAATTCGACCTTGCTGTGCGGCGATATCGCTGATGCCGTAGGCGCCCTCAAGGCGTACGTCGGTGGCGTGCTGGCAATCATGGGTAGCGGCGAGCTGATCGCGTCGCTGGTGGCAGCCGACCTGATTGACGAGTACTTGCTGATGGTCCACCCGTTGGTACTGGGCAGCGGACGGCGGCTGTTCCCGGAAAAGGTGCACGTATCGCTGCGGCTTACCGACAGCGTCACAACGGCCATCGGCGTGGTGATCGCCACCTACGAGCCGGCGAGGGACTAAAAGTGAACGAGCGTAATCGGGCAAGCTACCGGACCGCTTCGCACTGCGAGCCTGCCCGAAGAGCGCGCCTGAACGAAGAGGAGCCCACGATGAAGCAGTACTTGCTCAGCATTTACCAACCAGACGGCGACCCGCCCCCGGCTGACGTGCTTGCCGCGATCATGCGCAACGTAGGTGCGCTGGACGAGGAGCTCCGCTCATCGGGCACGTGGGTGTTCTCCGGCGGCCTCCACGCGCCCAGCACCGCGACGGTGGTCCATCCTCGCCGGGAGGAGGCACCGATGACAGACGGGCCGTACGCGGAGGCCAAGGAACACATCGGCGGCGTCACCATCATCAAGGCGGCGAACCTCGATGAGGCGCTCGAATGGGGGCGAAAGCTCGCCCGGGCGACGACGCTGCCGGTCGAGGTACGCCCGTTCCAAGGCGAACTGGGAGACTGACGGCCTCGTGCCGGCTGTCCCCCACTCGGAGGTCGAGCGTGTCTTCCGCGAGCAGTATGGACGGGCCGTGGCCGTCCTGGTCCGGGTGTTCGGCGACATCGACCTGGCTGAGGAAGCGGTCCAGGACGCGTTCACCACGGCGGTGGCGAGCTGGCCCGACAACGGGCCACCGCCGGCCCCGGCCGGCTGGATCATCACCACGGCCCGCAATCGCGCCATCGACCGCTTGCGCCGCGAGTCGTCTCGTGGCGACCGCCACGCCCAGGCGATGTTGCTGCAGGTTGGTGATCGTCCGCCCGAGGAGAGCCCGGTGCAAGACGATCGCCTGAGCTTGATCTTCACCTGTTGCCACCCATCGCTGGACAGAGCGGCACGGGTGGCACTAACACTGCGGCTGCTCGGCGGGCTGAGCACGCCCGAGATCGCGCGGACGTTCCTGGTCTCAGAGCCGACGATGGCCCAGAGATTGGTACGCGCTAAGGGAAAGATCCGCGACGCGCGCATCCCCTACCGGGTCCCCAAGGAGGCCGACCTGCCAGACCGCCTCACATCGGTCCTCGCCGTCATCTACCTGATCTTCAATGAGGGCTATGCGGCCAGCTCGGGTGAACGGCTGATCCGGGAGGAGCTGACAAATGAAGCGATCCGCCTCGGCCGGCTGTTGGTCGAGCTGATGCCCGACGAGCCCGAGGCCGTCGGTCTTCTGGCGCTGATGCTGCTCGAACAGGCGCGCAGCGGCGCCCGCACCGCTCCAAAGGGCGAGCTCGTTCCCCTGCCGGAGCAGGATCGCCGGCGCTGGAGCCGCACCCTGGTCCAGGAGGGACAGGAGCTTGTCCGCCGGTGCCTACGGCGGAACCAGCCAGGGCCGTACCAGATCCAAGCCGCGATCAATGCTGTCCACAGCGACGCGCCCACTGCCGCGCAAACCGACTGGGGCCAGATCCTCGCGCTCTACGACCAGCTCCTCGCGATCGCCCCTACCCCGATTGTCGCCCTCAATCGCTCCGTCGCGGTCGCCGAGATCGACGGCCCGCAGGTGGCCCTCCAACTGATGCACGAGCTGCCTCTCGAGCACTACTACCTCTTCCACGCGATCCGTGCCAACCTCCTCCAACGCCTTGGCCGCGCAGGCCAAGCCGAAGCGGCCTACCGCGCTGCGATCGCGCTCACGGACAACGCCGCCGAGATCGCATTCATGAAAGAACGCATCTCGGCAATTAGAGCTGGGATGTAATAGAGTGCCGGCCTCGGGACTGCCAAGAGGGCATTAATCCTCTCGCCTTTTGCCACCCCGGGCGCGGGTAGCCGATCACGCAAACTCCCGACCGAAGGTCATCCCGTAATTGCCGGCGAACCAGGCCTGCTCGTCGGCGGTTAGGGCGATCCCGCCACCCAACGTGCGAGCCAGGCAAGCGACCTGGGCCGCCCACTCGACCTGGGCGGCCACCGCGCAGGCATCCTCGACAGTCTCCCCGATGGCGACAACTCCGTGGTTGGCGAGTAGTACCGCCAGGCTCCCGGGCTGGCGATCGAACGCCTCGATGGCTGCGTCCGCCAACTCTGCGGTGCCCGGGGCAGCGTATGGCTTGGTGACCAGGATCCGGTCCGCCAGGGCGCCGGCGTTCTCGTTGCACACGAACGGGACGTCCTGGCGGGCAGCAGCGAATGCCGTGGCGTAGCGGGAGTGAGTGTGCACGATCGCCTTCACGCTCATGTGACGCATGATGCCGAGGTGCAGCGGCATCTCCGATGTGGGCTTCATCGAGCCTTCCGCCCTGCCCTCTGCGAGGGTCACTACCGGGTGGTCGCCAGGCTCCAGGTATTCGTAGGGCACGCCACCAGCGGAGACGACCATGCGATCGCCGAGGCGAACGCTCACGTTACCTGCCGAGCCTATTACCAGCCCGTCCGTGACCAAACGCTCGCAAGCCCGTTGGACGGCCTCCTGGGCGGCGTTTATCGAGCTGGGTGCGACAGGGCGACTACGCATTCAAACTCCTTTGCAATATGAGCTCAGACGTTTTGCGGGGATCACTCGGGCTTACTGGGGATTACTCCGGCATGGCGCGCCGGGTAAGGCGCAAGGTGCACATAGCTAAGACCATCACGCCCAAGACGATCACGCCCAAGACCATCGCGCCCAAGACCATCGCGCCCAAGACGACAGGCGCCGCGAGAACCGGCGCTATCGTGTCCGGCTCCTCGATGTTCATATGGTACGTGCCGAGGTGGACGTAAGCATTACCGTGCCCGGGCCCGTCGACATAGACCTGGCCTGCTCGGCCCCATTCACGATGTTGGTTTGGTAGCGGTTCACGACCCCAAGACCGGCTCAAACTAGGCGTGGGGCCCGCGATCAGGACTGAGGCCCCTGGTTGAAACCGGCCCATCTGGTTAGCATGCACCGTTGCTACTCGCAATACCCCGAGCAAGGAGGACACAAAGTGGCCAAGCCCGACGAGCTCTTTGTCTACATCGGCACGTACCGGGACGAAATGGCGGCGCGTGCGGACTACGAGATCGTGAAAGACCTCCACGCCGTTGGGGCCGTGGGCAGCTACGACGCCGCTGTGATCACCAAGGACCAAACCGGCAAGGTGCATGTCAACAAGGACGAAATGGCAACTCGCCATGGCAGCTGGGGTGGAGCGGCCGCCGGAGCCGTCGTCGGCATCTTGTTCCCGCCTTCGATCATCGCCACAACCTTGGTCGGCGCAGCCGTGGGCGGCGTGAGCGGTCATCTGTGGCGGGGCCTGTCCCGTTCGGACGTCAAGGAGTTCGGCGACCTGATCGACGAGGGCCAGGCGGCGCTCCTGATCGTCGGGGCGAGCACTGTCCTCGAAGCGGTGAACAAGGCGGGGTTGAAGGCTGAAAAGCAAGTCACCAAAGATGTCCAAAAGGTGAGCCAGAAAGACGTTGACCAGGCGATCGCGGAGGCCTCCAAAGAGGTCAGCTGACCCGTTCCGTCGCGTTGGCAATTGAGGCCCAGTGACGCTGGGGTAGTGACGGCCGTGACCTCGACAGCGCGGGCCGTGGGCATGATATAGCATGAAAATATGTTTAGCACCGAGGACAGAGGTAGTCGTCCCCTCGACCGGTGACCTGGGTACCTGACATCAGTCTCCGCCAGATGCAGGCCAACCTGGCGGTGAACGGTCCACAACTTTATGTCGGCACCGACGGCCGCCGGCTCATCTGGGCCGGCCCACAGCAAGCCTTACTCGTCCTCGGTCCACCCCGCTCCGGCAAGACCTCCACCCTGGTCGTGCCGAACGTGCTCGCCGCCCCGGGCCCGGTACTGGTCACATCGACCAAACCTGACGTGCTGCAGGCCACTCTGGCCAGCCGGTCCCAGCTCGGGCGTTGTTGGTTGCTGGACCCTACCGGGACAATCGAGCCCCCTCCGGGAGCCACCGTGATCAGGTGGTCACCAGTAAATGCCGCCGTTTCTTGGGAGGAGGCACTCGTGACGGCCCGGGTCATGACGGCCGCGGCCCGCCCGCACAGTGCATATGGTGATAGCGCGCACTGGACCGAGCGCGCAGAAGCCCTCCTCGCCCCGATGCTGCACGCGGCGGCAACGGCCGACGCCGGCATGCGAGCAGTGCTCACCTGGGTACTGCGCCACGACATCTACACGCCGATGGCGCTACTGGGCGCCGCCGGTCGCGAAGGCGCTGACGTGGCGGTCGACGTGCTCGCCGGGATCGCGGCCACCGAAGAACGAGAAAGAAGTGGGATCTTCTCGACCGCGGCTGGCACAATCTCGGCCTACCGTTCGTCGCGGGCATTGCAGTTGGCCGAACGGGCGAACTTCGACCCGTCCTCGTTCCCGATCGGGGCGGACACCATCTATGTATGTGCGCCGGCCCGCTACCAGGTCCTGATGGCCCCGGTCGTAGTTGCCTTTCTGGAGCAGGTACGCGCCGCCACATACCGTGCCGCCGGCGAGGGCACGCTGCGCTTACCCGTGACAATGGTGCTCGACGAGGTAGCCAACGTGGCCCCTTTGCCCGACCTGCCGGCCATGGTGAGCGAAGGCGGTGGCCAGGGCCTCTTGACGCTGGCTTGTCTTCAAGACCTGTCCCAGGCGAGGAACCGCTGGGGCCCTTCAGCGGACGGCTTCTTCTCCCTGTTCGGCACTAAGGTGCTGCTCCCCGGCATTGGTGATATCCGCACCCTCGACGCGGTATCGCGGCTGGCAGGCCAAGGAGATGTGGCCGTCCGCTCCGTGAACACTTCGGCCTGGTGGTCAACCCGCCCTTCAGCCAGTACGACGTACGCTCCCCGTCGGCAGCCCCGGCTCCCCGTGGACCAGGCCCACAGCCTGCCTGCTGGCGCCGCCATTGTCATTGCTGGTGCTCACCGCCCCCAGATTGCTTACTTGACCAGCTGGTGGGATTACCCGCCGTTCTGTGACGCCAGGCTGGCGAAGCTGCCCGCGAACTGGCTACCGCCAGTGGAGCCAGGACTTGGCTCGGCCAGCAGCAGGGTGCCGCTGCCGCCATCACCTGTCCACGGGCCCAAGCAACCCGGCACGGACGAGCTGGCTGTCCACTGGCACCGAGTCCCGGGGCAGCGACCCCTGCACCCGCCACCGCCGCGTATCTAAGCCCGCGTTCTGCCTCTAGCATGATCGAACATATATTCGGCGATGCTCCTGCTCGGGATGCACGGGGTTCATGTGGCGCGGACGACCGGGCCACTCATGTGACGGTCGCCTGCTTGGGCGCACTGGGGCGCCCCAAACGCCCGGGTCATTCTACAGCGTCGGGTTACAGCTCTCGCGGGACGCGCCGCTCATCAAAACCAAGGCCGCGGGCTGAGACTGGTCGTTCCGGTAGTCGGTGGTCAGGCCACGCCGGCTCGCCGATGACCTGACGTAGGCGGGCGTGGTCGGCGTGGGGGTTTTCGCCAGATGATTTAGCGCCGGATCATGGTGCCTTGCGCCCTCAGCGGTAGATCCCCGGGTTGACCACCCCGGCGTAATAGAGGAAGTTGGCTCGGGTATAACTCCGGTTGCCGGTGATGTTGGGATCGGGGTTGGGCCCCAAGACCAGGTCGGTGCCCAAAAATGGTTGGAAACCAGGGTAGGCGTTGAGGTAGCTGGCCGGATCCCCTCGCAGGAGCCCGATCAGTGTCTCCGCCACAATGCGGCCGCCTACAGGCCCGAGTGTCAGCCCGTCAGTTACGACCTTCGCTTCGGCCAGGACGTAGTACCAAAGCGGCGTGGAACTGGCAAAGGGAGCATAGACGCCCCCGATGTCGGAGAGGTCGCCGGGGGTCAGGGGATCTACGCCCATCAGTTGGGCAACGGCTTGCCCCGACGGTAGGCCCCACGTCAACTGGCGGAGCAGGTTTCGCTGTGGGAGCACGGTGGGCGACGTTTGAGTATGGGGCGCTATGGCCGGCACGGGCAAGGTGAACAAGACGCTGGAAATGGTGGTGTCGACCTTCTTGTTGTTTTTGACTTGGCCGTCGCCCAGGTCGAAGAAGGTCTGCCAGCCGATGTAACGCCGGGGAGCAGGGAAGCCGCCCAGCAGGTCGTCACGGTCATAGTTGACCGGCCCGGAAAACTCGGCCGCGGCAGGGTCGAAGACAAGCGCGAAGAACGGGTCGGCCGCCGGGTTCGTCGAGTCGCCCGTGCCGCTGGAGAAGTTGGCCCGGTACGAGGGCCGGACCATGCTGTGACCGAAACGGTAAGCGGCTGCGCCGAACTCGACCGGCATGAAGGCGTCCCGTATGGGCGGCAGGTAAAAGCGGTTGCCGTTCCTAAGGACGTCATCAACCATATCTTGGCCCGCGATCTGTGGAAGGTGCTCATTGACTAGGAGCCATTGGTAGTGCCACAAAGTCACCTCGCGCGCGATGAGGAACTGCACGTACGGGTTGGAGAAGTCCCCCGGTGCTTTGGCCGGTAAGTGGGGCAGTTCCAGATTGGCCAGCTCCCTGAGCACACGGTTGTAAAACAGGATGTGAGCGCAGTGGAGACCAGCTATGACCACGTTTTCGTCGTTGCGAGGGTCCCCCAAAAGGGCGGTGTAAGTCCCGTCACCGTTCGCGACACGCGGGACGTCCTCGTGGACGCCGCCGCTCCCGACCTTCAACTGGGGGCCTACGGAGCCGTCGGCGTTCTCGACATACAGGTCGGGGCGCATACCAGGCCCGCCTCCGAAGACCGAATCGAGGTCGAGGGCCGGGCTCCGAGTATTGGGCGACCGGAGCGGGTTTTGAGGAACGCCCAGCTGCGATGTCTGGTCAAAAGTGATGTCATGGTCCGTGAACTGGCCTACGAACGTCGAGCCGGCGGTCATGGTCGGGTTGTCCGGGTTGGTGCCGTATGGGTTGGCTGACGTGGGGTTGCCGTTGACGGTCGGGTCAAGGATTAGCGCCTTCGGCCCAGCGAGCAGGTCATCTCGGGCATCAAGGATCCCCCCGGACATGCCCACCTCCATCAGCGCCGCTCGGACCTCGTCGGTGGCGGGCGCAAAAGGAGGCAACATGGGAAACAACCTCCCGAACAACTGTGGGTTGGGCGGCGCCCCGGGCCCTAAATCTTGTCCCGGACCGGCCAGCGTGCTTCCGCGCCCCCGAGATAGCAGCGAGGCTGCACCTGCCGTCCCGGACGTGCCGACGACCACCCCGGCCCCCGCGGTAGCCAGCCCGGTCAAAAACTGGCGTCGAGTCGGGCCTCGGTGCACGGCGTCTACATTTTCGTTGGCGTTTTTTCGGTTTTCCCCGCTCATTTCAGGTCTCCTCTCACTTGCTTTGTGGTCTCCGGTGGCGATAACCCGCTACTGCTGAGCGACGGGCGGTGGCGCCCGAAGCACGTGTCGGGTGGTGCGGAGGTAAACGACGTCACCTCGACTCATATCGGGCGGGCGAAATGTAGTAACCGAACTTTCTTCGGTCGTTGGTGACGCTATGGACAGCGGGTCGAGCCCCGGGTGGAGATCCGGCGGTTACGCGGGCAGAATTCTTGTGCTACTGAGAAACTCCCCAAAATCGTGTCTCACAACCTGCAACGAGCCGTAAGCGTCTCACAACCGAGCCAAACTATTGGAGCTTCTCAACGAGAGACGATCGAGCTGACGCTGATACATGTGATACCGAAAGGGGACCAAGACCGACCCGGTCAGTTCGTTACTGGAGCCGGCGCGTTACAGAACAGCTGGACTGCCGCGGGCTCCCGAAATTGCTTTTCGTCTCCGAAACCTCGGGGCCATCGCTGAACGGGGCGTCGAGCGAGTCGTCAACTACTGACCACGGCCATGAGCATCGCGAATGTTAGGCCCCGCAGCCGCCGTGGTCCTTGAGAAACTTGCGCCGCTTGGCCGTTAGGCCTTTCAGGACCAGTTTGGGTTTACGCGCAGTACGGAGGTCTACATGCTCTCAGCACCGAGGCTCGCCAAGCGCTTTGTCACAATCTGGGTTCGGTGGCGGCCCCGCGTGTCCCGGCCAGCGTCATCGCCGGCGGCGTCGAGGCGGCAGTGCACACGACAGTCTTGCCAGGCCGTCGTGTGACCGAGACCACCACGACTCGTCCGAACTTTGTGATCGTGAAGAACTGCTGAACCGCTGCGGAGCCGCAACGGCGACACGGGCGGCCACAACTTCAGTCCAGTCGGTCGTGGTCATCGAGCGGAGCCACGGAACAGCCATGTGCACCTCCTGGTGCTCACCACCAAAAGTAGCCGGGTGGTCGCCTCGGGGCGACCGGTGACGATGCCCTTCGACGCGCCGGGCCAGCCCGCCGGGACCCTGGTGGCTGGGTCTCGTCCACGACGGACCTGACGCAACGCCCATTCCACCCGGGCCTCTTCCAACTGCGTTCGGTGGCACGCCAATTGTATGTTCTGTCGGAAGTGCCCCAATAATGTGTCCAGCCTCGAGAGCTATGGTGCTTCTCGCGGGATGGCGGCGACGCGGAGTACGTTCTGATGCCGGAACGGGCTTGTCTTCCGTTGCCGGACTCGGTTTCCTTTGAGGTCGGCTGTTTAATAGGCGACTGAGTCGGTACGCCGTACCGTGCCCCTGTGAAAGCGGGGGGGGTCCAAGGGGGCCAGACTCTGGGCGTCTTCGGGCTTGGTCCTGTAGGGTTAGGCGCAACCATCCTCGGGGCCCATTTTGGCGCTCGGGTAATCGGGGTAGATATCAACCGGGATCGGGCTGGCACTTGGGAGGATCCTCGGGGCGGTTGAAGCCATCGACGCGAGTGAGACAGACGTTGCCTCGCGTGTACGTGAGGTCACCGGGGGTCGCGGCGTCGATGTTGCTATGGAATGTGGGGGAAGTGATGTAACGCTCCGGTACGCACTCGATAGTACGAGGCATTTCGGTCGTCTCGCCTTGCTAGAGGAGCACCGAGATTCTGATACGACTATCGACCCCCGCGTCATTTTCTGGGTCACGAATTGGCGATGACGGGTACACGGTATTACCACATCTCGGATTACGATGACATTCTAGCGGTTCTTGAAAATGGAGTAGGGTCGAGCACTGGCGCGGCGGCAACGGATAGGCAGGACCGGGCTCAAGTCCGTCAGTTTCCCGAGGGCCGTCATCATCGGCTGCCATGGTTGCTCCGTTTCCAGGGCCCGCCCCCCTTATGTGGCTAATAACCCTCCAAACCGGAAATGAGGTTCTCCCTCATCCGACTTTCCCCCGGGCAGTCGATCAACCGCATTCCGCGCTGCCAACGCGTTGGCGGACTGCTCCCAGCGACCACCCGCTGGCGTGGGCCCTGCCGCTTAAGGCGGGTGGGTAAATAGCCGTTGGCAACGGCTAGCCCACAGCCCTTCCAACCAGGCCGCACACCCGGCTACAGGCCCTTCGCTACGAGGGT
The DNA here is from genome assembly GCA_963823855.1 of uncultured Acidimicrobiaceae bacterium. Lineage (GTDB taxonomy): Bacteria > Actinomycetota > Acidimicrobiia > Acidimicrobiales > Palsa-688 > Fen-671. Next base: position 118,004 of record CAWGNA010000018.1, on the reverse strand, counting down.
TTCTGTTGTTCCCCCGGTCATCACTACTACGACCTGCTCCGACTTCCGCTCGGCGCTCCACCACTTCGCAGGGTCGCTGCTTATAGGTTCCGCCGCTACCGGGCCCCGTGGTTTGGCGCACCACGACCTGAACCTGCCGGTGCCGAGACGGATCTCTCCTGTTCCGCGACGGACTGTGCAACCATTCCGCGCTCCTTACCCCGGCGGGTACATAGGCGCTGTGATCTCCAAGATCTCCGCGCCATCCATGGCCTTCGCCCAGTGAAGAAAGGCTCGGCTCCCGCATTGTCACCATGTCGACGCTGCAAGGTTCCTCATCGTACGGACTGGTTGCTTGCTCGGCCCCCAAGGGGCCTTTGTCGTGGCGCTTCGACAGTCGGGTCTCCCCTCCCGCCGGCCACCAGCTACCGGGCTGCTTGCTCACTACCCGGACCGGACTTTCACCAGCGAGCCCTTCGCGGCTTTCAGGACACACCTTCACCCAGAGCGTATTGCTACACATCGCTTCGCGTTAGAGGATGCAGAGGAGGCGTTTACCTCGTTTAACGCCGGCAGCACGGCAACGGTGGTCGTACCAGCTAAACCATCAGCCCGAGCGCCGGAAGCTGAGACGGCGGCCTTCTCAGTCGATACTGTCCCAGCGCACGCCCCACCGTTCGCCGCCCCCGGCCTCCCGTCAGCATGATGGAGCTCAGGATCGCGCCGAGACTCCACGTGGTGGCCAGGCACCTGGCCGGCAGGACCGCCTGTCCGACCTCATCGAGAGCCCGCTACGAGCAGGGAGCCGTCTTGTCCGGCCGAGACGACCACGAAGCGCGGTAGGCTGGGTGACGTCCGTCGGAGAGCCGGAGGTGCCTGTGCCGCTCTTGCTCGCCATGACCACGTGGCCGGGACCGGCAGCGGGGGTGAGTCCCTCCTCGGCCACTTGGCTGCGGGCGACACCCCCTCGCCGGGCCAAGCCGTTCAGCTCGGCCACCCTGAGCAGTCACGAGCGAAGGCTTCCCGCTCTGGGCGTCAGCTCGCACGCCCAGTGGCACGCAGCCAACACCCCAGCCCCGTCGCGTGCGGTACCCGGTCGTGAGCTAGAGGCGAGCGTCAATTGCGCTTGGAGCGCCTGCCCGGACCTTGCCTCTTACTCCGACGCGTCACTGAACCCGGCGTGCCTCCCCAAATTCGAGCACGTCGTGGCCCTTGGCAATGTTCGCGGTGACCATGTTCGCTACCGTGTACCAGCGGTGACAACCGCCTCGTTCTGCTGTCCAGGCCCCGGCGTAGCCCTGCACACAACCATGGTACCGAGGCCTGCGACGGGAAAGGCAGGCCTCAACTCGGTGAGTGACACCCCGTAGCCGGGGCTGGCCGGGAACGTGCGCCGCCGGAGCCCGCGACAACTGCTACCGAGTCTCGGTGGCTTCAGATGCCGAGGCCCTTCCGGGTCTCCTGCTTTTCCTTCTTCTCCTTGCGCTTATCTTTGAGCGTTTTGCCTGACTTCTTCGACGCCACCTTTCGGGGAGACTTGTCTGCCATGGCTACCCCCTTTCTGCGTGGCATCCTACTGCCATTCGGAGGGCACGGAGACACCGGACGGGAGGTGACCGGGTCGGACAGGCACCTAACCACGACGGCCCTGCCGCATTCGGACAACATGGTCAATATCTGGAGCGAAGTTGGGGTCTTCTGATATGAGCCGTTCACGGAAACCGAACGAGCGCCACACGAGAGGAAGGTAGGTGAAGGCCATCGAGCGTTCGCTGGCCTCATTGCCCACCGTGACCAGCCGCCAGGTACCCGTTCACTGCGAGAGGCGGCCCGCATTACAGGCAAGAGCCAAAAGCTGATCCGGTCCTGGGTCTTGAATACGGCTGGGTAGCCCGAGCGCTCGCATGGGACCGCGAGCAGGACCGTGTAGCCCGTCAAGCCCGCCTCGATGAAATCGAGCGCGTCAATAAGAGACATGGGCAATCGCAGAAGCCATGCTGGACGCGGTCGCCCTTTATCTGCCCGCCGCGCCGCGGTCGAGGGCGGAATCGGTGGCGGCCTCTATTTAACTGCGCACGGTCTTGCGGTCCAAGCCCACCAGCCCAGGAACCACCCAAGTGCCTACGGCGCCCAGGGCCAGCGCCACCAGGTCGCCCGAGCCTACCGCCGCTGTTGCGACGGGCTGAGAGAACTCGGGCTCGAGCCGTCGGTGGCGCTGGAGAAGGCCTGCCAGACGATGAGCCAGGAATTGACTCGCTTGGCCACCCCGTACTCGGCTCATGTGATCGAGCTGACGAGCAGCCTCCCCACGTACCCCAGCAGCTTTGTCGGCCGGGGAACCGAGCAGGCCGAGGTCGGCTCGCTGGTGCGGTCCTGGCGCCTGGTGACGGTGACCGGGGCCGGGGGGTCGAGTAAGACCCGCTTGGCCGTGGAGGTGGCCGCACAGCTGGCCGAGGAAGGAACCGGGGGCACCTTCTTCGTCGAACTGGCACCCGTGTTGGAGCCGGGCCAGGTGCCGGCAGCCCTGGCCACCGCCACTGGGGTGCTCGAGCAGCCCGGGCGACCGGGGCGCTCCGTCGAGGGTCTCGGTGAGCTCGTCACGGTTGAGCCCCCGGTAGCAGCAGGTTGTGCACACGACTCTCATGAGCGTCTCGTCTCCCAGGTGCGATCGAGCAAGTGTCCTCGGCGGCTCGATGCTCGGCCGAGGCTGTGCCGAACCCAATCGTTCCTGGGCGACGGTGAAATGCTTCGGCCCACTGTAGACGTGCTCGCCGAGCGGCTTTCCTCGCCGCGCCGGCGGCAGCCCGCTCACTCGACACCCGACCCCGACAGCCCGCGTACGAACGACCGCTGCGCCACGAGGAAAACGACCAGCATCGGGAACGTCGTGATCACCGTGATGGCGAACCCCGTGGTCTCTGGGAGGGCCACCCCAGCCTGGGTAGTGACACCGTTGACGGCCAGCACGGCGAGGACCTCGGTCAGCACCTGGACACCTGGCGCCGTCGCGATGACGAGTGGCCAGAGGTACATGTTCCACGCGCCGAGCACCGAGAGCGCCACGTACGCGCCCGTCGCCGGCTTCGCCAGCGGGATGATGACACGGCGCAGGATCGTCCTCCAGCGCGCCCCGTCAACCCGCGCCGCGTCGATCAGCCCTTGGGGCATGTTGATGATGTACTGGCGGAACAACAGTGTGCCGAAGGCCGTCTGCGCCGCGATCGGCAGGATCAAGCCCGGATAGGTGTTGAGCAAGTGGAGCTTGTCGACGACGAGGAAAGTGGGCACGAGCGTCGTGATGCCGGGCACGAAGAGGGACACTCCGAGGAAGATAACGATCGCTGTACGACCGTTGAACCGCATACAAGCGAGAGCGAAGCCACCCGAGATGCACAACACCCACTGGAGCCCGACCGACCCGGTGGTAAAGATGACGGAGTTGATGAGCGCGTGCGTAGAGATGTAGTCCCATGCGCTGGTGTAGTTCGACAGCTGGATCGAATTTGGGACAAACGGCGGCGGGAACGACGTGAGCTGCGGGTCGGTCATCAGTGAGCCCGAGACGAGGTATATCAGCGGTGAGGCCAGGAAGAGCCCGAAGAAAAGGATGAAGAAGACTCGGACGGCGCGCCGGCGCGTTTACGTATCCTCAACGGCTGACGGCCCGGAACAACATCCGCCCAAGACCGAGCAGCACGACGAAGATCAGCATCTGGATCAGGGCGAGCGTCGAGGCGTAACCGAACTGGAACTCGCCGAAGGCGGCGTTGTAAATGTAGTAGATGAAAGTGGTCGTGGCGTTGATCGGGCCACCCTTGGTCAAGATGTTCGCCAGGTCGAACGACCCGTTCCAGAAGCCCAGGATCTCGATGATGAAGACGAGCACCGTCATCGTCCGCACGCCCGGCAGAACGATGTGGCGGATCCGCCTGAACGAGCCCGCTCCATCGAGCATCGCCGCTTCTATCAGCGATTCGGGGATCCGTTGCAGCGCGGCCAGGTAAAGGATTGTCGCCGCAGGCAGTGACGTCCAGATGTTGATGATCGCCAGCGAGGGCAGCGCCCACGTGGTAGACCCGAGCCAGTCCGGGCCGACGATGCCCACCCTGTACAGCAGGAAGTCCAGGATTCCCGTCCCCGGGCGGTAGAACCAGCTCCACAGCACCGACGAGGCGGCGAAGGACACGATCGCCGGTACGAAGTACAGCGTGCGCATCGCGGTGATGAAGCGCACCTGGACGTTTATGAGCATGGCCAGCAGCAGCGCGATGACTGCCGTCGGGACCACCCCGAAGGCCATGTAGAGGAGCGAGGTCACTATGGACCGCCACACCATCGGGTCGGCGAAAACCTGCCGGTAGTTGCCGAGGCCGATGAAGCGAGGGAACCCGACGGCGCCCCAGCTCGTGAAACTGAGCACGAGCGCGCCGAGGATGGGAACGGCCACGAAGAGGCAGTACATGGCGAGGTTCGGCCCGATCATCCCTGTGGCGGGCAACCAGTCACGGTTGCGCCAGCGGTCCTCGACGCGCACACCCCGGGCAGGCTTCGAGCTGCGCCCGCGCAAGATAGCCCCGGCTCCTGCTCCTTGCGTTGCGGACGTCGCCATCACACCCCCGTTTCCTCCGTCGTGTCGGGGTCCACGCGGAGCCTGTCGCCGAACGAAACAAGCGGGTCGGGCCTCGCGCTCGCAGCCCGCCGACCGGTGTGGCGTCCTTGTGCACGGCCAGCACGACCAGCCGGCCGTGCACAGGACGGTGAATGGGGAACTATCTACCTAAACTGCCACCAGGAACCTTCCCCCCTTGCAGTGCCAAAAAGCCCGTGTGCCAGAACAGTTTTGTATGGCAACCGGGGCGAACGTTGCCTGTCGTGGCACTAGGACTTGTTGGCCGCAGTGTAGAAGGCGTTCGCCTCTGACTGAAGGGCCCCGAACGCCTTGGCGTACGATTCGTGGGAGACGAGGACCGATTCGACTGCGGTAGTCACGTCCTTCGAGAAGTCAGAGAACGAGGTGCCCGGCAGCTCGGGCGCCACCGTGCCCGCCTTCGAGGCGATCACGAACGCCTGGATGTTGTCCGGTGGGCCGGGCAGCTTCTGCCAGGGCTCGCTGGGGGACATTCCCTCGGTGGTCGGCGGGATCACGCCGTAGCTCGCTTCCTGTACTGCCATGCCTGCTGGCGAGTAGACGTACTTCAAGAAGGCCAGCGCGTTGTTGACGTCCTTGGCCCCGGTGGTCAGGTCCCAACCGATGCTGCCCGCTCCGGTCGGTCGGGCCAGCCCATGGGGAGTCGTGACGAGCGGCATCGGCACGACATCCCACTGGAACTTGTTGCCGACACCGGAACGCGTGCTGGGCATGCCGCCACGCACCGTTTGGACCATCGCGATCGTCCCGGAGAGGAAGCCTCCGCAGTCGCTCGACGACTCTGCCTGGGTGATGGGCACGGCGTCGTTATTGGAAAACGTCGACAGCATCAGCTCCCAGGCACTCATCGCTTGCGGGCCGTCAACGTCCGCTCCGCTGGCGGAGAAGACGGGATGTCCTTCGAAGGCGGCGAGGAACGGGTTGTAGTTGACGTAGCCGTCGGGGCCCCAGCAGAACCCCCACTGCGTCTGGACCCCGTCCCTGAAGATGGCCAAGGCGTGCGCGTCCTTCAGGAACTGGGGCCACGTCCAATTGTTCGTGGGGAGCGGGAGACCCGCCTTCTTGAACATCGTCGCGTTGTACTCGATGATGATCGCATCTGCCTCGTTCGGGAGGCCGAACACCTGACCCTTGAGCTTGCCCTGGTTGGGGATGTACGAGGCGACCAGGTTCGGCAGCCAGTAGTTTTGGCAGTACGGGATGCACTTAGCAAGGTCCGGGCTCAAGTCGGCGGTGATGCCGTCGTAGGCGAACTGCGGCCCGTTGACGTCGTCGGGGTTGACGATGTCAGGCAGGTCGCCGGCGAGCTTCTCGGTGAGCAGCTGCGTCACGTAGCTCGAACCACCCACCGTGTTGGCCGAGACCGTTACCTTCAGGTTCGGGTTCAGCTTCTCGAAGGCGTGGATGACGGGCAGGACGATTGCCGAGCCGCCGCCCTGGGTCGAGATCGTGAGCGCGCCGCTCAACCCGGTCACGCTGATCGGGCCAGACCCGGCAGAGCCCGATTGAGCTGCACTTATACCGCCGAAAGCGGCCACATTGAAAGCCGTCGCAAGCGCGGCCAGCGCCAGCGAAACCGAGCGACGGCGGCCGCATCGTGGCAGTTTGTCGCCGCGACGAAGCGATGGAAGACGACTTATAACCATGGATACCCCTTCCGTATCGACGAGCAGCTACCGCCGATGCCGGATTGGCACAACCCTGAGCGCGCCAATGGCCCTCACCTGAGCGTCAACGGCTCGCTCACTCGCCGATCCCCCCGGCGCCGCTACTTGGTGGTTGTCGGTTGTTACTGGTAGTCGGAATGTTGGTCAGAGGATAGGCAGCGATGTTCCCCCATGTCAAGGGAAGGTCAGCCTCGTTGCAGCCTGGGTGCAAGATACCCATGGGCGCGACGACCCGATCTGCCGACGAACGGCTCGGGCTAGTGACGAACGTTCGGCTCGGCGTGCCGGTGACCGTCCGTTCTAGAGCGGGATGCAGAAGTCTCTTGCCAACCAAGCGCGCACGACCGGGGTCCGCCAAAGGCGGCAGGCTCGTCGATACCTCAGCCCAACGTCGTGGAGTCTCATGTATACGCCGAAGACCGTCTGAAGGCCGACGTCCGCTCCCGCCTCGCCACCTTCAAAGCGTTCCCGGAAAATGGGCATCTTCCCGGCAGGAGTACCGGCCTGGATGTAGCTGCGGCACAGGGGCCAGCTCGTCGTGGGGGAGCTCGTCGACCGTTACCCGGTCGCTTGCCGGCCACTCCAGGACCTCATCGTCGCTTACTTGGCCGAGCTCCAGCCCTCTGTCGTCTGCGGAACTGTCGTCTCGCTTTGCTGCACGCTCGTGAGGTGCTTTTAGAGTTCAGCATTATCAGCTCGCAAAGGTGTTTGGCGGCAGGGTGGGACCAGGGCCCAGCCCTTTGCTGACCGAGCCTGATGGTGAATGGCCGGAGGAGGTTGACTCGCAGGCTGGCGGGCGACAGATCTGCTGCGTCCCCATTGCCAACCGCTCTTGCGGTCACGAGCGCATTATCCCACGTGGTCATGCCGATGACCGTGGGACGGCAATTTAGGGTTGCTACGCGGAATTGGATCAAGTGCCTTATTTGGAGCCGGCGTCCCCTCCAGCGCAGACATCAATTGGCATCACTGATACCACCTGACCTTGTGAATCAGGTTAGGAGGGTCTGGCGCGAGTGACGCCACCTGATGTTTCACGATCGCCGTGCATGTGTTCCGCGTCGTAGGGCGAGTTCACCCTGGGCCTGCACTCTAGCGGGAGAGAACCCTACAGCGGTGGACGACTACCCGGAACTCCCCAATAGCTGTTACGACTTGCCGATCCGTACACTTGGCGTCGGCGTCCACTGGGGCGGGCGGTGAGAGCACAAGGATGTCGGCCTTCAAAACGAAGGGCCTCGCTGTAAATCGGCCGTAGCAAGCGGCCTAGGTTGGAAGCCCAGTTCGGCCAAGCCGACCAAGGTGGCATGGCCGGGCCCAAGCGCCTTGGCCAGGCGCTCGTAGTCGTCCACGGTGAGCTCGAACAGCTCGTGCTGGGCCACCTCGGCTAGCTTCAGGTCGGCGGCGGGGCTCCCCTCAGGATCAGACCTTGGCGAGTCCTTTGAGAGGTGCGGTGGCCTGGGCGATCGCGAAGGCCTTCGAGGCGCTCTTCTCGTTGACAAATTGACCGACCTTATCTGGTTCAGCCTTGCCAAATATGCTCTTTGCAAAATTGACTACAGGCGTGTAGAACTCCTCTGGGCCCGTGAGCCAATCGCAGAACATCTGATAGATGACATCAAGATGCTGACCAGCCAAGTAGGCAGGGCTAACATCGCCAAGTTCCAGCCCGAGCTTCTCTTGGAACGCCAATGCAAATAGCGCTCGCTCCAGCCTATAAGCGCTGTCTTCAGACGGGATAGAGTTCTGCTTGCATACCCAACGTGCGATTATCTCGGTAGTGGCCTCATTAAGGTGATGTCCAAATTTCTGTTCAAAAGCATTACTGGTCAACTTGTGCAAAGCTTCGTGGATAAGGACGTGGTCGGTGACCAGGCCCCGGCGGAGATATATCTTATTGTCTACGCTAGTAAAACCCTGGACCAGGTCGATGTTGCTGCGATCGAGTAGCTGAACAGTTTTAATATCATCTCCCGTAAAACCCCTCTTTGCGTTCTTTGCCGCGACATCATTAAAATGAGATTGCACGAACGAAGGTTCATCGAGGATGATAATTTGTGCTGGGTCAAGCCTAATCTTTGGGAGATGGGGACCAACCCCTTCTGTTTTCTTTATTATACCTTCGATTCGTTCAGCTTCGGTCACGTCCAGCGGCTTTGGCTCAGCATTCCCTTTCGCCTTAGCTTCCTTCCATCGGCGGAGTCGTTCTAACAGGTCCCCCTTACTGGTTATCAGGTCGAGGAAGACATTGACGGGGTCCTGGGGCTCGATGACTTGGGCCTTAGGGGCAGGCTTCTCTGGTGCGGGCTTCGAAGGTTCTTGTCCTTCGATCTCTAAGCGTGGCAGGCCTTCAAAATTGAATTTCTGCTCACTAAGATAATTTGCCTTGTCGTAAGCAGCCCAATCGATGGGGCCTACCCGCTCCTGCAACCAAGCGCGAATTTCCAAGCGAGGCTCAGCGCCGAGGTCTTCCTCGACCTCGGGCAGGAAAACTCGCTGGACACCCAGCGGCGCCCTGCCTGTTCTGGGACGTGCTCCGGTCCCTAAAGCCGTGAGCGCGCCAAGCTGCGCCGGGCCGTTGTCGCGCCTGCCGGGCGCGGAACCCCGCTTGGAGCGTTCGCGAAGCAGCCCGACGACCGCCTGGTTGCCGATCGTTCGCTGCAGACTCAAGATCTGCAAATCTGGCGTGGCCACATTGGGCTGTAGCGACGTCGCCTGTTGTGCTGGGGGCCGTCTCCGCGCCACCTCAGTGGAGGCGGCCTCGGTGTGTCGCTCTGTTCCCATGTTTCGCCTCGTTCTATACTCCAGCGATCGGGCTCATCGCGCTGGGCGAAGAAGCCCGCTTAGTTCGCCGTCGTCTCCCCGATCGTATCTCCTCCGGCCAACTCGGTCGCCGGTGTGACGTCAAGGGTCACCGATGTGAACTGGGTTTCGACCCATTCAGCGCAGCCGCCAACGAGCGGGGGCGACCCAAGTAGTACCTCAAACTACGTTGCGGACTCGAAACGCATCCGCCAAGTAGGGGGCCGACTGGCCATCATTTTAGCCTCCCTACAAACATCGCGGTAAAGGGAGAGGAAACAAGCGAGCGTGCGCGAACGATACGGCATTTCCCGAGCAGCACCCGTTGGCAGCGCGTATCCTGGCAGAAGGCCATGGGCCCTGTAAATAACCCAGCGATGGATGGGATCACATACTTCCATCGCTTGGCGGTTACATCACGGCATAATCCCGGCCGGAACTTCACGTCATTCGGCGTCACGTCGTTTGAGTCCAGCCGAGTGGTCTACGAGACGGCGACCCGCAGGCCCTGACGAGCCCGGGTTCAACACTCGCGACGACCACCGCACCAACCTCAAGGAAGTCCGCAAAACGAACCGAGAGGAGAAGATGCGTGGCTATTGACAGCTTGGACGCGCTCGAGTGGTTGCGCAAGCATCCTCGACCGGCGCGAGTTCGACGGCGGCAACGGTCACGCCTTGGTTGAGGCCGCTGATGACTTGCTCCGCTGGATGGGTCGTGTGGCCGAGATCGCTCCTAGCGCTCGCGAACGCTCAGGCGAACTCGTCTGCGTGTGAGCCTCTCGGCTGCTGACGTGGTCTAGGTTTTGGTCTAGAACTCCCTACGCCTCCCGTTGTCTCCTGGCACTCCTGTCGTGTCACATACGGTCTGACCTGCACTTCTGTTGTCTCCTGTGGCCCAGGTAGACCGCCCCGGGTGTAGCGCCACGACATCTACACGCCGATGGCGCTACTGGGCGCCGCCGGTCGCGAAGGCGCTGACGTGGCGGTCGACGTGCTCGCCGGGATCGCGGCCACCGAAGAACGAGAAAGAAGTGGGATCTTCTCGACCGCGGCTGGCACAATCTCGGCCTACCGTTCGTCGCGGGCATTGCAGTTGGCCGAACGGGCGAACTTCGACCCGTCCTCGTTCCCGATCGGGGCGGACACCATCTATGTATGTGCGCCGGCCCGCTACCAGGTCCTGATGGCCCCGGTCGTAGTTGCCTTTCTGGAGCAGGTACGCGCCGCCACATACCGTGCCGCCGGCGAGGGCACGCTGCGCTTACCCGTGACAATGGTGCTCGACGAGGTAGCCAACGTGGCCCCTTTGCCCGACCTGCCGGCCATGGTGAGCGAAGGCGGTGGCCAGGGCCTCTTGACGCTGGCTTGTCTTCAAGACCTGTCCCAGGCGAGGAACCGCTGGGGCCCTTCAGCGGACGGCTTCTTCTCCCTGTTCGGCACTAAGGTGCTGCTCCCCGGCATTGGTGATATCCGCACCCTGGACGCGGTATCGCGGCTGGCAGGCCAAGGAGATGTGGCCGTCCGCTCCGTGAACACTTCGGCCTGGTGGTCAACCCGCCCTTCAGCCAGTACGACGTACGCTCCCCGTCGGCAGCCCCGGCTCCCCGTGGACCAGGCCCACAGCCTGCCTGCTGGCGCCGCCATCGTCATTGCTGGTGCTCACCGCCCCCAGATTGCTTACTTGACCAGCTGGTGGGATTACCCGCCGTTCTGTGACGCCAGGCTGGCGAAGCTGCCCGCGAACTGGCTACCGCCAGTGGAGCCAGGACTTGGCTCGGCCAGCAGTAGGGTGCCGCTCCCGCCGCCGCCGGCGGCGGGGACGAAGCCAACAAGTACGGACGAGCTACCCGTCAACTGGCACCGGGTCCCGGGCCAGCGCCGCCTGCACCCGCCACCGCCTCGGGTTTGACCCCCCCGCTGCCCCGTTCGCAACCGTGCTCGATTACCCGGGCGCGGCCGTTCTTCGCCAGGGCAATATCGACCACGACGTTCATTCGAGCTCCGCGAGACGGAAAGACAACATAACTATTGCGGCCTCCCCACCCAAACAGCGACAGAGCGAGGTCGGGCCACCGTGGCTAGCAGGCTGATGGTGCCCCACGCGCCAAACGTGTGCCCGCCTGGCCTAACGCAACGGGTCTGGCCTTCCCGTACACAATGACGGCGACTTCGGGGACTTCGGCACCCGCAGGAACCCGAATATCAGTTATCACAGCGCCGGCATTGCACCCGGTCGTGGCAGGGACCCCCGAGCGGCTCCTGCCCTGGATTGCTGGGGCGGGACAACGCCCGCTACGAACCTGAATAACTGGCAACGAGCGGCGAGCCGGCCACGCCGGGGACCTGTACGGCCGCTGTACCGTCGTAACCGTCCGTCCCCAGCTGCGATAGCGACTTGAACGGGTACAGATTCCCCTGGTACGTCACATAGACACGTCCCTGAGCGCTTAGCTCCACGCCGCTGGCAATAACCGCGTCTTGTTGCGCCGTCGTTACTCGGCCGGAAAGCACCTGAGCCTTGTCGCTCTTTCGCAAACTCGTCAGTTCGACCGAGCTCGGGATCAGGAAAGCCCGGCCGCCCGCGAATACATAATATTTCCCAGACGATTCGATTATGGAGCCGTCGGAACTCGTACCAAATGCGTTGCCCGCCGCCCCCATTGCACCGACGCTCCGTCCGACTTTTAAGCCACTAAGGCTTGGTACGGTGACCACCAGGGCGGGGTCGTATCCGTCGTGCTTCAACTGCGTCGGGCTGACGAACCCGTGCAGCTCGCCGTCGGTGCCGACCACGTAAATGGTGGCTGCGCCGTTGACTGGACGGGTGGACAGCAAGGTCCCCTGCCGTGGCGCCCCGCTCGGGGGTTTGGCCCCGGAGGCGGCTGGCACTACCGTGGCGCGGTCGACTTTTTGCAGTGCGGCCAGGAACTTCGACGAGGTGACCTCGAAGGCGTGCCCCCCGGCGAGAACGTAGTCCTGGCCGGAGAATTTGATTATCGACCCGTTGGGGTAAGTGATGACGGCGTGCGGGAAGGGTGCCACCGTCGACGGCGGCCCGGAGACGGTCCCGGTCAACCCGATGTCGTAAGTGCTCGAGGCGCTGCTGGGGTTGATGACGTCGAGGATGGTGACCGTGAGGCCGTCGCCCGCGCTCGATGTCCCCCGGGACCTTTAGCGTGACGTCATTGGTGCCGCTCCCGGTCACCGCGGCCGTGACCGTGCCAGAGCCAGAAGGAGTAGTGGGGTCCCGGACGGAGTACTCCGCCGGGCTGCTCGGGAAGGTCGTCCCAGTGGGAGCGGCGAGACTTATCGCACTCGAGCCGGCGGACATGGTGGCGCTGGCGCGAAGGTCGGAGATCACATAGGTCGCCAGCGAACCAGCCGAGCTGGGGCTGACGCTGACGTTTACCCCGGCGCTGGCACCGATCGTGTAAGGCGGAGCGTCCGCCGGCACGGTGTCAAAGGAGGTCCATACGGCGAAGTCGTTGATGGTACCCGTCCGAGGGTTGGTGGCACCGACGACGAAGACCGCCAGGGAATCTCCGCTATTGACAGCGCGGCGAGAGTGGGATCTTGGCCAAACCGCTGGCCAGCGTGGAGCCTGTGGCGACCAAGTGCCAGGACTCGGTTATGTCGCTCACCTCAATCCCGGTCACCGCGCCAAAGTCGGTCTGGCCGGCCGCCTCGCTCAGGAAAATCGACGCGCCGGTCGGTATCGGGACAGAAACCTTGAAGCTGACGAAGTAATTCGAAGATGCGCCGGCCACCCGGCTAGAGGCTGAAACGCTGACCCCTGTCGCTGATTGGCCGAACGTAATGGCGTTGGACGTCTCGGATGCCCCGTTGCCGGGCGCCACAGTCATTTTGTTGGGCTGGGTGGCGCCGTTGGCGACCGGGTTAGTCCCTTTGGCTGTGATATTGAGCACGCCGCCATTTGCCACCGCTCTGGCCAGCGTCAAGGTGGCGATGTGGTTACTCGAACTCAGCACGACGTTTGCCACCGTGTCGTTGCTGGCGGTACCAGCGGGCGGGGTGTACGTGACCGTATAGCTCGCTGCACCGCTGTAGAAGTCGATCGCCTCAGTGCCGCTCGTGACGCCGACGGTGAGCTTGATCGAGGTTTGGCCCGAGCTCATGCCGGCCACGGGTACATCGGTGATCGAGTAGGTCGTATCGGCCCCGAACGCGACCGAAGCGGCGGAAAGCTGCGGCCCGGCGACAGCAACCGTGACGGAGTTGGAAGAGGCCAGCGTGGCGTTCTGCGACGTTGAGACGTCGAATCGCATTGTGCCCGGGCTCGAGGGAGCGTCGGCAGTAAAGCCCACCGCCACTTGCTGGCCGGCGCCAAGGCTGCAATGGCTCGACATCTCGATTGTCACCGCAGTGGTGGTGGCACTGCCCGCCCCTCCCAGCCCGGCCGTGCCGGCTTGGATGCACGAGCCACCGACGATGTCGATATTGGCTGGGACCGAAGCCAAAGCGGTGGAGGGCGTGACCGTCACCGAGTCGTCGCTCAGCCCTGACAAAGCGGCGGGAAGGTCGAAAGTGACGGCGAAATTCGTCAGCGCGCCCTCCCCCACCGAGCTGGGCGACGCGGCGACCACGCCAACCGGTCCGCTGCGTGCCCCGATCGTGTACGCGTTCGTCGTAACGTCCGCGTAGGCAGGCAGCGGCGTTGCCATCAGCCCTGCGCCGAGGGCGGCGATGGTGAGCGCGAAGGCGGTGGCGCCCACTTTGGCCCGCATTCGCACGAAGCGGAGTAAATTGCACAAAGGAGTTCTCACTCGCATCGGCCTGGTCTCCTTGTAGGCGAGCAATCCCTACGAGTGGCCTGGAGATTGGTCCCGGGCTCCGTCGTTGGGGCGTCGCGTAGGATTTGTAGTGACACCTCGCCGACCATAGGCTCTAACCTTTCCGCCCAGGCCTCGGACCAGGTCCTCTTGAAGCGCTCGCCTCCGACCAGCTCAGGGTAGCGGAATGGGCTTAGCTAGCACCAGGCAGCGTGGTGCTACCCAAGTGAGCATCAAAAACTGCGTCGCCCGAGAAGCTCGTCTGCGGGCAGGCGATCGTAAACGTGTATTTACCGATAGGCAGCCATCGAGGTCTACCACCTGGCGCCGGCCCTCGTTCGGCGCGCTCGGGCCCCACGAGGTCGAACATCTTGCTAAGTCACCGGGAGGGGTCACGCGGGCCCGCCTCCAGTTAGACGCCATGACATCGTCGTCGGTTGGGCCTGATGCGTGGTCGCCACCTGAACCTTCGCTAGGTAGTTTGTTGAGCTGGCGAGGCGTCGATGGGCGCAAACCGGCCGTCATTACTGCGGGTTCAAGTTTTCACTTAGTGGAATGATTGCCGAGTGAGACAAGTGGTGCTCCTGTTTCGATGACGAGCACTTCCCACCGCGCGTTTTCAACCTCAACTTACGCTACGCTTATATATCTCGTCACACAGTTTGTCAAAACGAGCGTCGCTGTCAAGCTGAGCGACACATGAGTTCGTCAAGCAGACAAATGTAAGGTCTGCTTTTGGGTCGTAAAATGCCTGGTTCGCGGTCGCTCCGCTATGGCCAAACGTCCCGGGAGCGGTCCACGACCCACGCGGAAAGACCGGTGTAGTGTCGTCTATTAACAGGCCAAGGCCATAGCTCCAGGTCCTCCTGGAGATCGTCCCTCCGGGACCATAGACCCGGGCCGGCACCCGAGGCGTACAGGCTGCCTGCACCAGACCGGTACTGAGGAACGGTTTCCCGTCCACTTCCCCGTGTTCACGCAACATAAGCAGGAGCCGAGCAACATCGCCAGCAGTAGACCAGGCCCCACCAGCAGGAAACATTACGTCTTCACGGATGTTTGACCGCCACATCTGGCTGTCCGGCCCGTGGAAACCGGCCGCGTACGAATTCAACTCCGAGGGCAATCCCCACGTCGTCGACCCCATGGCTAATGGACCGAAAACCTCGGCGTCACAGAAAGAGCGGAAGTCTCGTTCGCTCACGCGTTCGACGACTGCCGCCAAGAACCCAAAGGTCAGGCCATGGTAGATGCCCGCGCCTCGCAGGCCAGGCTGCAATGGCATCTGGCAGACCAGGTCGACGAACTGGTCCCAGTCAGCACAGTCTGTAATGTCAATGGGGCGGCCGTGGCCGACGAGGCCCTCGCTGCCCGGGATCCCGGCGCTGTGTGAAAGCAGCTCCTCGACCGTCAAGTCCTCCTTCGAGGCTTGGCCAAACTCGGGGATCACCGTTGCAATCCGGGTAGCCAGCGACAGTTGTTTGCCGTCGACTAGTCGCAGCACGGCCATGGCCGTGATCATCTTCGACACGGAGTACAAAAGGAAACGAGTCCTGCCGATTTCGGCCCCCGAGGCCACGTGCTCTTGAATGCGGCCACCCCTCAGGACGAGCAACTCGGCAGAACTCGCCACATCTGCCAGGGCAAGTTCAGCCAGCGCGAGCATAGGTAGCCCCGTTTTCCCTCGCGAGATGCGATAGATTCGCATCGTGTTGTCATAGAGTACCGCACTTACTTCAGAGCGAGAGCGCCCATTGAGCAGCGCGGTACTGCTGCAACGCCTGGCTTTGCTCGCCAGAGCCTGCGGTCGCGTGAAGGTCGCGTGGGTTGGCTATGACCACCTCCTCGGGCCGAACATAGGGCTGAGGCGTGAGCCTTTGGCTGGGCCGGCGTTTCCTAGGTGGCGAGATTGGGGTTACACGGCCGTGCCTCCACGGTGTGACGCCGGTTTGTCGTGGCGTCGGGGACGGGGTCTGGTTGGCGGCGGCGAATCGACGGGCTCTTCAAGGCGATGCTGTGCGAGGCTTGCAGCAAACGGTTCAAGACCGGCACGGCCAAAGTGGGGTCGGACATGTCCGCGTTCCACTTTTCACCGGCAGCTGGCTGGCCACGATCGTCGAGCGGAGCCCGGTGCGGTCCTCCACTACTTGCGAAGGTCCCGGCAGGCCTCGACAGCGTCTGGGCTCCCCAGAACGGCGTGACGTGTGCCGTGCACGTCTTGGCCAGGCTCGCCAAGCGACCCGTGCCCGCCCGAGGCCGCGGTATGCGCGGATAGAGACCCACCGACGGCCCGGCAGAATGAGGGCACACGCGGTTACATGACCGTGCTCGGAGCCCGAGCCGAATCGGCGCTGTGGGCGCCCAATTCGTGGACGCCGCCGGGGCGGAAGCCGGAGGGCTCCCGCGGAGATTCTCCCGATGGACGGAATGGTCCCGTATTCTCAACGGATGACGGAGGATCGCCTGGGCGAAGACGTGCTCCGGGACGCGGTTGAGGCAAGTCGGAGGGGCCTGGGTGATCGCCTGGTGGCCGCCTACGCGCTCGGAAGTTTGGCTCACGGCGGGTTCAGTGCCTTGGTCAGCGATGTTGATCTGGGGCTGGTGCTGGCAGATCCGCTTCGCGCCGGTGATGACGAGGTGGTTCAGGCCATCGCCGACACCGTAAAGCGGGGAGCGTCGCCACTTCACAGCCGCCTGTCGGTCTTCTGGGGCACGCTATCCACGCTACGTGGCCAGGCCGAGGGTGGCCGGTTCCCGGCCCTGGACCGACTCGACCTGCTCGAACACGGCCGCCTACTGCTCGGCAACGACATCCGCGGCGACACGGTGCGGCCTGCTCCGAGCGAGCTGCTCATCGTCGGAGCCGAGTTCGCCCTTGATTTCCTGGCCGGTCGGAGGACGTCGGCCGGTTCCCGTCTCGGATCGATGGTTCCCGGCGAGGACGGAGTCGAGGAGATACGCCAGCCGGAGCTCCTCATGAGTCGGGGTCCTCGGCGGCTAACCAAAACCATCTTATTTCCAGTCCGCTTCTTGTTCACCGCGGCCACAGGACGGGTGGGCACCAATGACCTCGCGGTTGCGCACTACATCGCCCGGCCCGACGCACCCGCCACCGATCTGGTGCGGGCGGCTCTCAGCTGGAGGATCAATGGTCCGGGACCCGACGCCGTAGGCCTCGTCGGTCGTGAGCTGAGCCCGCTGTACTTGTATTACATCGATGACCACGCCCCTCGACTCGTCCGTGCCGGTCGGCCGGATCTCAGCGAAGCCTTCCGTCGCTGGCGCTCTCGCATATTGCTCTAACTGATCGCTGCTGTCCTGATTGCCAGAGCTGTACCGGCTCACTCGCCAGAACGGCAGCGCGCCCGATTACGTTGGCACGTCAAGGATCGTATCGACTCGGCGTTATTGCAGGTCAGAGGCTATGTCCGGCGGGCACATGATAGTCGCGACAATCGCGCCCCGGATGCTGGTCCCCTCGGCGAGTTCAACCTTCCGGCTGCGGTGAGTCGGCAACTTCCATGGGTAGACGAAAATCTCTAGGGGCCAAGCCTGGTTACCCTCAGCACCGCTTGAGTGTCGCCTATATCGCGTGGATCGCATTCTTGAAGCGATCGAGCGTTCGCGGTCGGAAGGCTGGCACAACGGCCGCCCGTTTTGAAATCGCCGGTTACCCGCCTCATATTGGAGCGCGTTATGCACATGCTCTCCGACCCCCCTACACCTGACGCTGCTACGGTTGTCTCCTGTCGCCTGCCAGTTGGAGGAGCCGTGACCACAGCGGACCAGGGCCGTCTTGGCCGAGCGAGCTCTTCGCCGGAGCAGCCGCTGTGTGTGCAGGACCCGCTTGTCTACTTCTCCTTGGCTGAACGCCCGGTGGCCCGCGCCAGGCCGACTATCACCAGGCCATGGCGACAATAGAACCGCCGGACCCGACCGTCGCGACATCCACGGTCCCGGCGGCCAGAGGGGGTTTACGAGGTTCTTCTAAACGGGAGGGCGCCGCCGCTGACGCAACTGGCGCGGCAAACCGGACCACATCGAGGGTCGCAGCGATGCGGGCCTACGTGCACCAACATCCGGTGGCGTGGTTGGTCCCCCTCTCGGCCGCCGCTGTCGGGGCCGTGCTCGCGTTGCACCCGGATGACCCGCTCTTTTGGAGTGCTTGTATCACGATTATTCTCGGTCTTTGGCTGGCTCGAGGTCAGGCCAAGCATTTCGACAGTCTCATCACTAGGCTCGCTCATCGTGGGGCGTTGCAACGCTCTGGGTCACCGATCGGCGATGACGAGGTCGCAAGGATAAGGGCAGACCTCGGGGCGCGCGCTAAGAGCTGGGAACATCGGTCAGGCTTTATCCTTGGCGTCGTCATCGCGATCGTGCTCACTGTTGTCACCTGGAACAGGATCGTCGTAAAGGGCAGCGTTGACTACCGCCTTCTCGCCTATGGCCCCGGACCAGTTTTGGGTGCCCTGGGCGGCTACGTCGTGGGCCGCCGGCTTGGGCCGATGCTTTCCTGCGGTTTGTTCGGCCGCGCGCTTGACCAGCGTCGCGTCTCGTTGCGTGCGGTCCCGGGTCACTTGGACGGAGCGGCCGGACTGAAGCCTTTCGGTGATTACTTCTTCTACCAGGCCCTTGTGCTTGCTCTGCCGGCGGTTTTCTTGCTGGTTTGGTCCCTGGTCTTCGCGGTCCAGGCCGGGCAGACACCTACAGTGAGCAACTGGCGTGGCGCTTATCTGGGTCTTCTCGGCATCGCGATCTGCCTGGAGCTGTTCGGCTTCGTCGGTCCTCTTTGGGGAGCACACCGATCGATGGAGAGCCAGAAGCGCGCGTCGCTCGTCGAGGTCGATGCGGTCCTCGGCCCGAGTATCGAGACCGCAAGAAGCGAGCTGAACCAGGATCTTGATGCCGAACAGCGTGCTGCGCTCCGTGGTCGTCTCGATGAGCTTACAAACTCATACCTTGACATCGAAACAATGCCGACCTGGCCGATCAACCGCAAAGTTTACCGATGGGTAACGCTTGGGAATCTCGCCTTGATCATTCCCTTGTTTGCTCAGTTAGTGGCAGGGGCAACGAGTGGGAAGACGTTGTAAACACTGCTCCGGTCTGCTATCCATTACTGCAATGCCAAGATAGGGATCAAGCCCTGACCCGCTCGAAGCGGCATGAGCGCCCTTGTCAATTTACCGCACCGAAGCGCAGCGTGGAGTCCGTCTCCTTCATGCCGAACCCTGGCCAACCTGAGGTTGTCAGAAGGTCGCCAACCGAGATTGCGGCCGGGTCGGCATCCATCTTGCAGTCGACCCCGACCATCACGTCGAGCGGCATCCGTTCCTGTGACGCTGCGGATCTGTCTAGGATGAGACCTGGCTTATAGCCGCCGGCTCCGGAAATTACTCCGGCCACTCTTTTGTCCGATGGGTCATGGCTCGCCTGCAAAACGCCGTTGTCAGTTAAGACCATCACAGTGCCAAGGTCTCGCAAGGCGAGATGACTTTCGACCGTGGTCCTCAGCGGTCGTCAACACCCGCTACGGGCATCAGTCGCTCGGAGCGTCGACCAACAGCTTCAACGAGCCATCTGGTCCGCGCCGCAGTACCACGACGTACTTCCCTCGTTGCTCTTGCTCACCCGCAATGGTGTACGAACCGACGTCGACCACTAGGTCGCCAGACTCCCAAACATCGCCCGATTCGAACGAGATCGAAACCGGGCCAGAACTTGCTTGGCCTTGTATCGCGGAGACAATGGCGCCTCTCCCCCGCACGGGCGGCAGCCCCGGGGTGAGCAAGACGGCATCATCCGCGTACAGGTCGGAGATGCGGTCGAAGTCCTGAGCTGCGAGTGCCTCAGAGTACGATCTGTTGAACGAGGCCAGTTGGTCGCGGATCGTCACTATTTGGTCCTCCCAATGGTCGCGGCCTTGTGCGGCGCTGCCCTCAGGATAGTGCGGTGCCTTACCTGATCACTCGGGACCCCGATCGGGCGAAGCGTCCGGTCCGATTAGCCGGCTGATGGCAGGACAACGCCGCGACGCACCTCGGGCGGTGACAACGAGGTGCTCGCCGCCTCAACACACCTGATGGGCCATCCCGCCCCGGACATCGTACAGGCCTCCAAAAATCGTCTAATGCCTGAACGACACGCGCTCCCCGGCCTCTACGGCTTTGCGCGCCGCTGCGCCAAGGCGACGAACCCTAGCCGCGCGGAGTTGTTGGTGAACCAGGCTCATCCCTTCGGCCGTCGCAGTCTGGAAGACGTCGAGGCGGAGCCGGTTCACGACGTCGGAACGGCTTCGAGCCTGGGCCGAAAACCGGGCGGACGGCGTTGACCGACAGGTGGTTGTCGATGAGCGGCCAGCCCGTGAGCGCGCTCAGGCGCTCTGCGACCGTCAGCTTGCCGGCGGGGCGTACAGGTATACGAGGGTCGGTCGACCTTGCTCGAGAAGACTCACTTTGAGGTCCTGAAGGTGAGCACCTGGTATGCGCCCAGACCCCCGTCCCGGGGGGATGGGTCGAGTCGCTGGTACAAGAGGAACAGGCGTCGGCGGTCATGACCACCCGGGCCGCGGGGTCGAGACCACGGGACGCTTCTAGCTCCATCTTTACCGGCGTAGTCGAAGATCGGCTGGTCAATCACGGCCGCCACGATCTGGGGTAACAGCGTGACAGATGGAGGGAGTTATCGCAGGGCGGCCTCGGTCGGGAGGTTGGAGGATAAACTAGGTCGGCGGTGTTTAGCTGTCCCGGGTACCCTGTAAAGGGTTCGCATGGCGGCCGGAAAGGTACTGTTAGCTGTCATTGGCAGCGACCGCGAGACGTGCAAGGGCATAGTATTTAGTCACTGCGGTCGGAAGGTGGCAGAAATGTGATAGAAAATATAGAGGTAGCATTATGTGGCCTTGGCGTCGATGCGCGCACACTAAGCCCGGCGGTTAAAGAGAGTCTTGACCGGGACGGTTTCGGGGTGTTTCCCTCGCTGCTCGATGACGCCAGGATCGTGGCGCTAAAACAGCGGGTCGAGGACCTTGAGCGCGAGGAAGACGCCTGGGGGACCGGGACCGATCCGGATGATCCCGGGGCGATCCGTGTCGAGAACCTCAATCATAAGGGCCCGCTGTTCGATGATCTCTGGTTACACCCGGTCCTGCTCGCTGTCTTGCGGTATTTCCTCGGCGATTTCCGCCTGGGTTCGATGACGAGTCGTTCGCCGCGACCGCACGGGGGCCACCAGAGGCTTCACCGGGACGGTCCCCGGGTTTTTGAGGCCGCAGCGACCTCATGCCAGACAGCTTGGATGCTTGACGACTTTAATTCCGTTAGGGGCACGACGCGGTTAATTCCGGGATCGCACCGCTTCCCGTCACGGCCCGAGGAGGTGATGGACGACCCCGAGGCCCCTCACCCCGACCAAGTCCTCGTGGCAGCACCCCGTGGCTCTCTCATGGTATTTAATGGCTACCTGTGGCATGGCGGGACGGAGAATACGACGGACGAGCTGCGCCGTGGGGTTTTCAGTTTCTACGTAAGGCGTGATCAGCCACGCAAGTACGACCAGGGGGCGCTTCTCGGCGAAGCGACACGATCGCGGCTTAGCGCCGAAGCCTGCTATGTCCTTGACGTCTAAGCGCCTGAACCATCGAAAAGCAGGGTTGGAGGTGGAAAGGAGTGGAACGCGATCAAGTGTCGCTTGCCAAAGGGATGTGCAAGGCCTACGGGCCGTGCATCGTGCCGAGGGGAGTGACGGATCGGCCGTAGCTGCTGCCTCCTGGGATTCGGGGGTTCTAACACGCATTGTCCGCCGTGCGTGATTCCCCGTGGGTAGCGAGGGTGGCGCCTGAAAGGGTGCAAGTTCGGCCCCTCATAAGTGCTTAGAGGAGGGCATACTGTCATTTGAGTTGGAAGCGCCGAGCGCGTGAAGAAGAAGAGGCGACGGACGAAACGGCGCCGAGGGGCTGACGGGGAGCCAGTATTGCGGCGCGTTTCTAGCACGAGCCCACCGCGTCTTTCCATGGCGGGGAACGCCTAGTGGTACTCGGCCGTGATACGACAGCTGCCCCAGAAAGTGCCCGGACGAGACGTTGGGGTACGCTGCTTCGAGCAATGTCGACATAGGGTTGGGCCAACTACAAGACCCGGCCGTGGTCACGACGCACACGGAACAGGAGGACCAGTATGGACAGGCTGCGGACAAAGCTCGGAGACAAACAGGCCGCTTTCGGGATGTTCGTATCACTAGAAAGCGCTTCGATATCGGAAATCGCAGCTGAGCTAGGGCTCGATTGGCTGTGCGTGGACCTGGAGCACGGCCATCTCAGTTATAAAGACGTCCTGGAGCACCTACGGGCTGTTCGCGGCTCCGGTACAACTGTTTTGGTACGGGTACCTATTGCCGCCCAGGATACGATAAAGCGTGTGCTGGACATTGGCGCCGACGGCGTCCTGATCCCGCTCCCTTTTTCTACCGCCGACGTTGACCGTGCCGCGAGTTGGGCTCGCTACCCGTCGGAGGGTGAGCGCGGAGTTGGCAGTGACCGTGCCGTACGTTGGGGACTGAGGCCCGCCTATTTGGCGGGCGCCAACGATTCGGTCCTGGTCGTGCCCATAATAGAAACGCCTGAGGCTGTCGCTTCCGTGGACGACATTTTAAAAGTCGGCGGTCTAAAGGTCATATTCGTAGGGCCAGCCGACCTCTCGGCCAGATATGGGTACCTCGGGCAGTGGGAAGGCCCAGGCGTCGACAAAACCGTACTCGACGTAAAGGACCGGGCGCGTGCCAATGGGGTCGCCTGTGGGATTATGAGCCTGGACGTGGCGGACGCGGTCCGCCGGCGAGACGAGGGCTTTCAGCTGATCGGCCTCGGGTCAGACGCAGGCCTGATGGTCCGCTCTATCAAGGGAGCGCTGGAAGCATTGCAATCCTGAGTTGCCGGACAGGCCTGAGTTACCAGGCCTGAGCTATCCGAGATGACCGTCCTGGGATCAGGCGGGGAGACTACGGCTCGGGTAGCCAAGACCGGGTGCCAGCACGGGCAACGTATGCCCGGTTGCCCACCCGAACTCTGAAGTGCCGGCAACGGTGTTTACCACAGCAAGCGGGCGAGCGGTCCTGGGAGTTAGTACTGGCCCAGCCTTTCAGCCGACCGCTAACCCACCCGGCACCTCGATAAAAAGTTTGTGTGCGAGGCCGACAAGGGCGTCGAGGGTTTCCTCTTCGACAGGGATCCCGGCCGCGTATTTGTGTCGCGCCGCGCGCTGGGGTCGCCCGGGACCTGGACGGGGTGGCCGGGCTCCGCCGCTTGGGAGGAACGGATCCAGTCGAGGCGCGACTTAGCTGCGTCGTTGGCATCCTGACCACTTCGCCACAAGTCGACCCGCAAAGTGACGAATAGCGTGGCCTGCCTGGCAAACGTCCCGCCTGAGGGTGCATCGTCGCGAGGCGACCCCACGAGCGCCGTGGTCAACAGTTCGCTGAGCACCGCCAGGGCGAAACCTTTGTGACCACCAAAAGGGGTAAGTGCTCCGCCGGCGGCGAATGCCGCCGGGTCGGTCGTCGGTTGACCGGCCGCGTCGACGAGTACCCCAGGCGGGACTGGCTCGCCGCGGGCCGCGGCTACCCTTACCTTCCCGGCGGCCACGGTCGTCGTCGCGATATCAAGTATGAAAGGCTCTTCCCCCGCCGGGAACCCGGCCGCTATCGGGTTGGCCCCCAAGAGCCGTCCTCGTCCTCCATATGCCACGGCCAGGCCGGGGTGACCGGCTGCAGTCACAAACATCACGCAGTCCGCGTCGGCGGCCCGCTCGACGTAATCGCCCATTCTTCCGAGATGGTGGCACCGGACAACCCCGACAGCACTCATCCCTGCTGATGCCGCCAGCTCAATACTCGCCCGGGTGGCGGCTACACCCGCTACTTGTCCAAAACCCGAGTGCCCGTCCACCAGCGCCACGAGGGGGGACCGGGTTTCAACTTCCGGCACCGCGGCTGGATCCAGTATCCCCGAATCGATGTCGCGCAAATATTCCGGCACCCGGATGATGCCATGCGACGCGTGCCCGGCGAGGTTGGAACTGACGAGGTGCTGAGCGACGACAACAGCGTTTTCGGGACTGGCACCGGCCCGCTCGAAGATCGTCTGCAAGAACCCTTCCAAGACATCCGGTCTGACGAGGTGCACGACATTAACCTCCCACGACCGGCTAATGTTAGCTCAATCGCTTTATGGCCCAGTAAGCGCGCATGACGGGCACAGTTCGGCACTCGGTCTACTGCTTCGCCACCGACATCCTCGACGAGGGTGCGTCAGTCGTGCTCGACAATGTGGCACAACGAGCCGGGGTGAGGTCGGTCACTGTCGCGGCAAAGTACCACGCCGTCACCGACGTCTACCCGCACAACCCGGTGCGCAAGTTGGCCACTCTCCCACCCGGCGTCTTTTACCGCTTCGATCAGGCACTCTACGCGGGAGAGCCGCTCCAACCGCGCGCCAGCGCGCTTTGCGAAGGTCGTGATGTCCTGGACGAGCTCTGTACGGCCGCCGGTCCCAGGCAAATGGAGGTTGACGCCTGGGTTGTAGTCCTCCATCACGACGAGGCTGTTGCTGGTGTACCGGGCCTTCAGGTCAACTGTTTCGGGGACGAGACGGCCGGGTCACTGTGTCCCGCCGATCCCGACGTCAGGCGCTTCGCTGAGAATATTGTTGCGGAGATTGCCTCCTATCCCGTCGGATCTGTCCGGCTCGAGGCGCTTCATTACCATGGGGTAGCTCACGGGCACCACCACGAACGAGTCCTCGAGACCTACGGAGCGGCGGGCCTGCTCGTCCTCGGGTTGTGCTTTTGCCCGTGGTGCCTCGAGCGTTCGGAAAGCGAAGGCATCGACGGCAGAGAGGTAGCGGCGTCCGCTCGTCGATCGCTCGGAATGCTTTTCGACGGGCGCGCTCGACCGCTCCCTCTCGATACCGAAGCCGTTGTGGAACTGTGCGGTGAAGGAGGCCCGGGTTACCTTGCGGCCCGGACGCGCACCGTAGCAACGCTCGCCGCCCGGATGGTCGAGGTGGCCAGCCGGCCCGGTAGGCGCCTATCGCTGATCGACCCGACGATCCCGGGCCTCGCATTTGCTACGGGTTCGCTTGCGGGCGACATAAAAGTGGCGTCGTGGCAGTACGGCTTTGACGTTGCCGAGCTCCGTGCGACGGGCGCGGCCGCAGAGATCCCGGGCTACCTCAGCGATCCGTTCGCGCTCGGGGCGACTCTCGCTGAGTGTACGGGAAATGGTGATGAGGCTGGCGGGGATCTTGGCGTCATACTGCGCCCTGGCCTGCCTGACTCTGCTACCGCCGAGCAGCTCAAGGCCAAGGTCGCCGTGGCGTTGGCAGCCGGGAGCGCGGAGGTGAATTTCTACAATTATGGCCTGTACCGTCTGGAAGCGCTCGACCTCATACGCTCGGCAACGGCTTGATATGTGAGTGGGGACGTCGATGGGCGCGAGGTGATCGTCTACCCAATCGACAGTGCAGTGACCATTTTCCTGGTTCGTTACGTCAACCTGCCGCGGTCGGGCGTCACCTCCGCTGGCCCGGATTTCTTAGTTGCGACGGTTTATAGGTGGTGGCCCCTCTATGGGAAGGGCCGAGAATGCACCCGGCCCTGCGAGCATGGTCGCCCACGGCCGCCGGAGTTCTGCGGGGCTCCGGTCCATGAGGGTTCGCTGCTGCTCGGTGACGCTGACCCAGGGGCATACCGGAGCTGCTGGTACGGGCGATAGCGGCACTCCGGCGACCAGAGTGGCGCGGTTGACGAAGAGCCGGTCGACCTGACGAGGCTCAAGGTAGCTGTCGTACAGGACAAAGTCGCCCTCTTCAAGCTCGAAGGTGGCAATGTCCGCCCGCCGGCCGACTTCGAGCGAA
This sequence comes from uncultured Acidimicrobiaceae bacterium, assembly GCA_963823855.1. GTDB lineage: Bacteria > Actinomycetota > Acidimicrobiia > Acidimicrobiales > Palsa-688 > Fen-671. The sequence continues at coordinate 92,205 of CAWGNA010000018.1, read as the reverse complement.
CCCGACTGAGAGGCGGATCCGATAGCCCGGGCCGGGTTGGCCGTAACCGCCCGGACCACTTCCTCGACGGGCATTCCGAGAGCGAGCATCTTCGACATGCATGTTGGGAGGTCAAAAGCCGGGCCGAGAAGGCTGCGCTGGTGAAGGTCGGAGGAGATCATGTCCGGAGGGAGCCCGGATGCCAGCATGGCCTCGGCCACAACGTACGAAAATCCACCGGACCCGTGGCCGAGGTCGAATAGCACACCGCGATCGTGGGCGTCGGCCGCGCTCCGGCGCAGCTTGCCCCACCTCTCCACTATCGATGTATTTTGCCCGGTGGTGCAATGCGTCACAATGTCGCCCGGCCGCAGCAGGTCGAGGACATCGTCGATGGCGGGCGGCCCGATCCCGATGTGGGCCATCACCGGCAGGCCGACAAAAGCGGCGGCGGCGATGGCCCGCCGGAGTGGTTCGAGCCCCGTTTCCCCTACCGTGTTGCGGTCGAGACGGCACTTCACGCCGACGATGAAGTCGCGATTGTGCTCTATGGCCACCGCGCACAGCTCCGGGTCACACAGTTCGTCTCGTCGCGCCTCGCCAGTTTCGGCAATAAGACCGATCGCACTGATGTGGAGAAATGCGCGTGTACGTAAAGGGGCGAGCGACGAGCAGATTCGTCGGAAGGCCTCCACGCTATAGGCTCCCGCCGAGCCCGCGTCTACCCACGTCGTCACACCAGTGCGCCAGGCGACCGGCGTTGGGTCGACGCCCCAGAAAGTGCCCGAAAAGAACACGTGAGTATGTAAGTCGATAAGACCGGGAACGACGATGCAGCCCTCGGCATCGACCGTGTCAGCATGAGGTGGGCGCGGTAAAGTGGGCGCCACCGCGGCGATAAACCCGTCGATTATGCCGACGTCGTAACGTGCGGACTTGCCTGTTGCGGGGTCGATCACAAGGCCGCCATGCACCACCATGTCGAATGCCTGCGACCCGGTCGCAGATGCGGGCGACTGGCCCGGTGACGTGCTCAACGGAACCACCTAGTCGGCACGACAGAGCGAGCGTCTCGCCCTTTGACCTGGAATGTACCGAAGCCAAGTAGCGGCATCTGGGCCCCACCCCCGAGTTCGCCAGTCCGCTCGTTCGTGTCATTCGTCACGCAACCATTGTGACGGCTTACGAGCACTCGTGGCCAGGGTTACTTGTCCCAACGATCGACCCGTAAGCTGTCGCCGTGAGCGGTCCTGCCTTTACTATTAGGGCGTGCGACCAGCCCCGGACCGGATAACGAAGGAGCCGGCTGCTCGCAATACACCCCGAATGGCGCAGCGCGACGGCGCCGGAACGGCACGGGTTGGCGAGACGGCGGCCGCCACTGGGGCCGGCCAGCAAGTGGCCCGTGTAACGGGACAGAGCGGGCCGGCGTCCCCGGGGCCACGCAGCTGCTAACTCTCCAGCGGAGGGTCGGCAACCGGGCTGTCACCAAGTGGCTCCGCGACACTGACTCAGTCCCACACCTCCAGCGCAAGAAGGCGGACGCCCAGAAATTCATCCGGGACAAGAAACTCAGAACCCGTGCGAATCTCGAAAGCATTCGCAACTTCGTCCGAGAGCCATCAAATGACGAAACCCTCCGTCAGGGGCTGATGGACGCCTGGAACCTGGACCAGGCTGCCGATCTCCGCATCACCCCGCAGCCGACATTGCCGGTGGGCGAGGCCGAGCAGAGCCAGCAAGAAAGGCACGGCGTCAGCAACGAGGCGCTCAAAGATACAAGCGGGCATAGTGCTCAGGACCTGGGCACCGAGCCTGCTGAACTGGGGTCGGGCCGGGCCCTGCGGGAGCCGGACAGACAGCCCACGGCCGGACGAGGCCCTACCGCCACCAACGGCCCGACGCTCCTGCAGACCCTGCTGTCAGTCGAGGTCCCGTCGACTGAGCGGCACGCAGACGGGGCGTCGGCTGGCACCACGCAGCTACCCACCGAGACGCCCGACCCGCCCGGCCACAAGGTCACGGAAGTCATAAAGGCAAACGATGCGGCGGCGCGGGTAGAGGAAGGCGACGCTACCCACCGGGTGGTCCACGAGATCGCGGTGCGGCTCAACGAGGTATTCGGTGCCGAGGTCCCAATGTTCTCCGAGGGCATCCCGAGCGGCGTGCAGGTGGCGGCGGTCCCGGTATCTAAGAACCAGAAGAAGAAGTTAGAGCAGGCGGCGGCCAACGCCAACAAAGGCAAGGCGCCGAGCAAGTCGACGCAGCTGCCAGAGCCGATGACCGAGGAGCGCTTTTACAGGGAGCACCGCAAGAAGCTGAACGCCCCCAAGCTAGGCCCCCAGGCGACGGCCATGCTCCGGGCCCTGCGACGCATTGGCCGCATCTACCTCATCGCCCTGCGGGGAGCGTCCGACAACCCGTTGGGCAAGAACGTCTTCTCGTTCCTCGGTACCAACTACATCGTCAACAAGGAGCGCTACGTGCGCCCCTACGACGGCTCCTTCGCCAAGGGCCGCGACGAGTCCTCCGGCTACGTGACTGTCGAGGGGTCGGTGTTCAAAGCCTTTGACTACCCGGCCAACACCCTTGGCCTGGAAGACTTCCGCCGCATAATCCAGGCCGTGCTGGAGGAGACGACCCCGCCGGTCTCGGTCCTCCAGATGACTGTGTTCATCGCCGCCGTGGCGGCCGAGGTGGAGCGCTACGGCCCCCAATTGGCCACGGTAATGCTGGCCCTGACCGGGGTTACCGACGAGAAGACCACGGCCCATAAAAGCATCTTTGTCGAAGGCCTCACCATGACGACCGGGGGGACGGACCCCGGTACGGGGAGCCACGTGGACACGCGTCTTGGCTTCGAGGACCAGCCCATCGAGTCACTCACCAGGGCTACCGATGTGTCCGCCAAACGGGAGGGCGCCCTCATCGTGAGCGCATTCTCTCAGCCTCCGCTCAGCCTGGACGTGCTGAGTTATATCGACGCCCAGCTGAGGTCCGGTACCAGTCGGGAGGTCATGGTCGACAGTCTGGCCGACCGGCTGGTCTGGCTCATGAACTACCGGGCGGCTACTGCCCCCGGTGCTAAATCGGCTGTCGGGCTGGGGAAACTGGTCACTAAGGAGATGTTGGAGAGGCACTTCCCCTCAGACAACAGTTTCAGCGTCCGTTCGGTTAAGGATGACAGCATCGTCCTGCTCGCTCCGGAGGAACGCGAACGCCTGGCCTGGGACATAGAGCGAAACAAGGGCGAGGAAGGCACCTGGAAGGACGGCAAGTTCCGCACCATGGGCGCCTACCTGGTGGTGTGCAAGTCGAGTACCAAGTCCAGTTTCGACGTGGGCAGGGCGCACTTCACGGTCAGCACCGTCGGTTCGAGCAGCGCCAAGCTCAACCACTGGGAGGGCCAGGACTGGCTGGAGAAGCCCAAGCAAGTCAAAGAGGCCGACCTCGAACATGAGATCGCGAATGCCCGGAACGCCTTCGGCTCTTCCTCCGTACCCGAGGTCAACGAAAAGGACCTCGACACGCGGATCCAGAACGTCCTGACCGCCCTCGACAAGCTACCGGAGGCCAACCAGTCCAAACTGGGCCCCGCCATCCACGAGATCCTGGAGGGCAAGGCCCAAAAGGATCCCGGGGCGCGAAAGCGCGCCCTGACCGTGCTGGCCCAGCTGGAGGTCATGCTGAGACAGAACCCGTCCGCCAAGGCCCTGCAGGAACGGCTGGCCGAGTGGTTGCCCTCCAACGAGTGGAACGTAATGCCAGCAGGCTGGGTGCGGGGCCAGGCCTCGGGCTTGGGCTACAACTGTCTAATCGACAGCCTGCTCCAGTTGACCACCAACCTGGACCAGCAAGGCCGGCTCAACGAGGCCAAGCTAATTCGCTACCGGCTGGTCCAGGAGGGCTTGACCGGCCCCACCGACTACTTGTACGGGTCCTACCACGCTCTCCGGGTACTGCAGCTGATCGGGGTAGACCCCGAAAACTACGAGGTGCGCACCGAGTGGTCCTTCGGCGGAGAGCGCAAGCTGCCGGAGGTGGAGGGACTGGGCAACCCGACTGTCCTGCGCCTTTGGAACACTGGTGGCCACTACGAGCCCATCACCATCCCCCCCGGGCAGGGCCCCGGTGACCGAGCTGCGCACCAGAGCGACGACTTGCTCCTGCGGCCCGGCAAGCCCCTGTGGATGGCCACCCTGGCCGCGCAGTTGGTACCCGATGGCGACATCGGCAAGTTGGACAACTCCAAACTCGAGGCGTTGGCCAAGGCCGAGCCGTCCCGGCCCAAGCCGACGAAGGACGAGGTGAAAGCGACCAAGACCGCCTTCGCCTCAACCGCCGTTCCCGGTTGGGAAGTGAGCGAGGCGTGGGAGGAGGCGGAGACCGCGGACAAAGATGCAACATCTACGCCCGAAGGGGAGGGCACCTCGGCTTCCCCGGAGCCCGACACGGTTAAAGGATCAGCCAGCGAACCGGCGTACAAACGGGTGGTCACCCTGACAAAGCTCAAACCCGCCGACAATGAGGCTCTCCCCAGCTCGGTGCAGGCAGAGATGCAAAAGCTAGTGAAGGAACTCAACCTGGCCGCCAGTTGGAAGAGCGGCGAAGTCGTCCTGCGCGTCGTCCTGGGCTCCGGCCCCATCTGGCAGCTCAGCGTCGTTACTAACAAATGGAAGAAGGTGCGCCTCTAACCGGATGGTCCGTACTCATCAAGGCCATGTCGAGCGGGTATCTCCGGGCGAATTGGCAGACAAGTGACCCAATTTGCAGAAATCCCGACCCGACCGCTCGGCTGCCTTCGACGGTGCAGGCCTGTCGATCTGTTCTACGGCGAGCACGAGGCATGACCACGGCTGGGGTCGCCGACCGGCCCGACCTGGGTGGGCCGGTGCGCTACCTGTGGTGGCTGGCGCGCTGCCAGCTGGGCCGGGTCGTACTTGGGGCAAGCTACGGGTCGGCATGGATGATCACTCTCGCGCTGCCTCCGTACTTGTTGTCGAAGGCCATTGACGAGGGGCTGCGGGTCAAGGATTCCGGGGCGTTGCTTTACTGGGTCGGCGCACTACTCGTTGTCGGGATCCTCAACGCCGGGTTAGCGATCGGCCGGCACCGCACGATGACCCGGGTCCGCCTCGACGCCAACTTCCGCATCACCCGGCTCGTTGTCGACCACGTGACCAGGCTTGGCGCGGACCTGTCCCGCCGGGTGTCGGCCGGTGAGGTGGTCACCATCGGGTTCGGCGACGTCAACACAATTTCGACGGCGCTCACCGTTACCGGGCCTGGCGTCGGTGCGGTGATCGCCTACTCTGTCATCGGCGCTCTGTTGTGGAACGTGTCAGGGTTGCTGGCCGTTGTCGTGCTCCTCGGCGTGCCGGTCCTCGCCGTGCTCGTCGGTCCGCTTCTCAAACGGCTTCTCGGTGTGCAGACGACCTATCGCCAGGCACAAGGAGCGCTGTCCGAACGGCTCGTCGACATCGTCCAGGGGCTGCGCGTCCTCAATGCCTTCGGCGGCAAGGCGGCCTACGCCGAGCACTACCGCACTGACTCGCTGAAGGTGCGTGACCACGGCTTTCGGGTCGCTGGCGTGACCAGCTGGATCGACGCATTGGCGATCGGGCTACCGACGGTGTTCGTCGCCGGCGTGACCTGGCTGGCGGCACGAATGGCCGTTGAAGGCTCCATCTCGGTCGGCCAGCTCGTGGCCGTGTACGGCTACGCCGCCATCCTCGTCGTGCCGGTGATCCAGTTCATCGAGGGCGCCGACCAGATCAGCCGAGCGGTGGTCTCCGCCCGCCGGCTACTTCGCTTGCTCAACCTCGCTCCCGATCACGAGGCTGTGGCGCGCCTGGCGGGCCGCCCTCGGGGCCGGCCGAGCTGCACGACCTCGACTCCGGCGTGCGCATCGAGCCAGGCCGCTTCACCGCCCTCGTCAGCGCGCACCCTGAGCAGGCTGCCGCGGTGCTCGACCGTCTCGCTGGCTTTACGCCCTCGTCGGCGACCTGGGGCGGGACGCCACTTGGAGAAATCGCTCCCGACCACGTGCACGCGCGTCTCCTCCTGGCCGACAACGACGCGACGCTGTTCGCCGGACCGCTGCGGTCGGTGCTCCAGGGCCGCACCGACGCCAGCGACGCCACCCTCGCCTCGGCCCTCCATGCAGCATGTGCTGAGGACGTCGTCCACCAGCTGCGCCAGGGCCTGGAGGCGCGGGTCGAGCAGGGCGGGACGAACCTCTCAGGTGGGCAACGCCAGCGGCTGCGCCTGGCCCGGGCCCTCGTGGCTGCCCCAGAGGTCCTCCTGGCGGTCGAGCCCACCTCAGCGCTCGACGCTCACACCGAGGCAGTAGTAGCCGAACGGGTACGGGCGCTGCGGGCGGGCCAGACGACCGTGGTCGCGTCGTCGTCGCCCCTAGTGCTGGCCCGCGCCGACGTGGCCTACTTGCTCGTGGACGGCGTTGTCGTAGCGTCGGGCACACACCGCGAGCTCCTCGTCGCCAACCCGAGATATCGCGCCGTGGTCGCCCGCGGCGACGAGCTCGCTGACGAGCCCGCAGTCGCCCTCTCCACCGAGCCCGGAGCGCTCTTATGACGAGCGCCTCGTCGTTGGACGGCGTCCACCTGGCGGTGGCCGAGCCGGCCCAGACGCGACGCGCCGTGCTCCGGCTCCTCGGTCCGGACAGGGGCGCACTTGCTGGGACCGTGTTCGTCAACTGCCTGGCGGCCGCGGCAGGGCTCGCCGCGCCGTGGCTTCTCGGCAGGATCATCAACGACGTCCAGCACGGGTCAGGTACCGCTGACGTCAACCGGCTGGCCGCGGCGGTGCTCGGCTTCGCACTCGCGCAGGTCGTGCTCCGGCGGTGGGGGGCCTACCTCGGCAGCTGCCTCGGGGAACGGTCCCAGGCTCGACTACGCGAGCAGTTCGTCGACCGGGTGCTCGCGCTACCATCTGCTGTCGTCGAGCGCGCCGGCTTGGGCGACCTGGCCGCCCGCGGCACGGCGGACATCGCGCTGATCGGTGCCACGCTGTGCGGCTCTGCGCCGCTGATGCTCGTCGCAGCCCTGCAGATCATCTTCATCGTGGTGGCGGCCGTCGTGGTGAGCCCGCTGCTCGGTGCGTGCGGGCTCTTAGGGTTAGCTGCGATATGCCTCGCGTTGCGTTGGTACCTGCGTCGCGCTCGCCCAGCCTACGTAGCCGCTGGCCACGCGAGATCAGTGCTCGCCGAGCAGCTCGTCGCCAGTGCCGCGGGTGCCCGTACCATCGAGGCGCTTGGCCTCCAGGAGCGGCGCCGCGCGGTGTGCGCGGAGGCAGTCGCAGACGCCCGACAGGCCCAGGAACACACGCTGTTACTGCGCACGGTGCTCTACCCGAGCATTGACGTCTCGTGCGTGGTCCCAGTCGTCTTCGTGCTGGTCCTCGGCTTGGTGCTCGTCGAGCACGACCTCGCCAGCCTGGGCGCCGTGGTTGCCGTGGCGCTGTACATGCTGCAGCTCTCGCTGGCCATCGGGGCCATGCTCGGCTTTATCGAGCAGACCCAGAGCACAGGGGCGTCGTTAGCCCGGCTCGAGGGCGTCTCTTTGGAGGTACCACAGCGCCCTGTGAACAACGAGGCGCCGGCTCCGGTCGATGACCGCTTCGAGGCGCGCGGGGTTTGCTACGCCTACGATGCCGAGGCCGGCGACGTCCTGTCGGACGTGACCCTCACCGTGCAGCCGGGCGAGCGGCTGACGCTCGTCGGGCCGTCCGGCGCTGGCAAGACGACGCTGGCAAGGTTGCTCGCCGGGTCCGACCGGCCTCGCGCCGGGACGATCACGATCGGCGGCGTGCCGGTCACCGATCTGAGCCCGGAGCAGCTGCGCGAGCAAGTCCAGTTCGTCACCCAGGACCAGCACCTGTTCCGCGGCACCATCCGCGACAACCTGTTGCTTGGCGCGCCCGCCGCGTCCGACGCCGAGCTGCACCGGGCGCTCGAGACCGTGTCGGCCGACTGGGTACGCGGACTGCCCGACGGAGTTGACACCGAGGTAGGGGGCCGGCTGCCAGTGCCCGAGGCCCACCTGCAGCATCTCGCGCTGGCGCGAGTGGTCCTCGCCGACCCGCACACACTGGTGCTCGACGAGGCGACCGCGCAGCTCGACCCACTCTCGGCCCGGCGAACTGAGCGAGCGCTCGCTGCGTTGCTGGCAGGGCGGACGATCGTCGCCGTCGCCCACCGGCTGCAGACCGCGCGCGATGCCGACCGAGTGGTGGTCATGTTCGCCGGACGGATCGTCGAGGTCGGCTCGCACGCGGAGCTGCTGGCTAGTGGGGGCGCGTACGCGGCGCTGTGGCAGTCATGGAGAGGTGAGGAGACCAATGCGGACGGGTTGGGAGACATATCGGGCTCCTGCGACCGGTAACCCAATAGACGGGGCTGGCGAGCGAGCGCGGCCACTGCCGACTCAATCTCTATATTGAAAATAGTTGGACAAGTCCGGCCACCCTGGCCGGCTGCCATAGTTGTGCAGCAGGTGCTGGCATGCGTCGATCTCGGTACTGAACTGCAGCGACGTCGGGTCGATGTCTACATTGAAGACAGGGCGACCGTGAGTATCGTAGGTGGGGTCGGGCCAATTCGGCATCCCGTGGTGGCGCATACACCGAGCGAATTTCACCATGTCACCCAGGATCTGCTGCCACTGGGCCGGGGTCGGCCCGTTGCCGCTGTTCGGGAGCAGGTGCCGGCAGTCGTTCGCGGCCGCCGCGAACTGGGGACTGTTGTGGGCGATTTGTTTGGAGCTGGCAGGCAAGTTCCCGCTGCTGTTGGGGTCGGGGAAGTTCGGCACGCCGTGCGAACGCACACAGCGGGAGAACGCTAGTGCCTGCTCGGAGGGTGAACCTGACGAGTTCGACGACGCCGCCGGCTGGGCAGCATTCGACCCACGCGACACCACTCCCGGGCCGGCGGGCCGGCCCCCGCAGGCCGCCAAACCCATTGCGGCGGCCACGGTGGCGGCGATGACGGCGACCGCGGCCTTTGCGGTCAACGACGTTTGGGCCTGTCGATCGGAGTCAGCTTCCGCCTCGAACGACGCGCCCCAGCTACTGGCCGTCCTCGGCCTCCTTGCTATAGGGCAGCCCGGCAGGTATGAGCCTCTCACAGATCTCCCTCGCCCGGAGGAACTGGGGCGACTTGGTGTTCATGGCTTGGGGGATGGGGTAGTCGACCTGGCCACCTGAAAAGACCGGGTCCGGGAAGCCCACGATGCCGTGGTTTCGCATGCAGACGGCCGCCTTTAGGTAGTCGGCCTGGTCCTGGGTGCTGATCCGCGGGGGCGCTACTTCGGGTGGCGCGTACTTCGCACAGGCCAATGCCGCGGCGTGGAACTGTGGTGAGGACATCGCTCCGCTCTCTTTGAAGGTCCTCATGGCACTGGAGGGGGAGCCCGGGGCGGGGAAGTTCAAGACGCCGTGCGAGCGCACGCACGTGGCGAACTGGACGAGTTCGCGGACGCGGTCCCCGTTTGAGGACGGGCCGCCACTGGCCGCCGCGCTAGCCGGCGCCGCTGTCGTCTACCGACCAGGGCGACGCCGGCTTTGGGGGAGCCGCCGCAGGCGGCCGTGGCGAGGCCGAGGGCAATGACCGCGGGGACAACGAGCAGCAGGCGCCGGCGCCCAGCCCGGCCCATGACCAGTGCCCCGGCGGCGAGGGGCCAGCGCCTTCTTGGCCCCTGATGGATCCGTGCCTGTGGTTGGTCCATGGAACGGAGGGTACGGAAGACCCGATAACACTGGGATTACACGATCTCTCGTCCACCGAAAACCTTCCGGGCCCAGGCGTGGGATCGGAGCGGGGCTGGTAGCGCCAGGAGTGTTACTTGCATACGCTTACACGCGCCCACAGCGGCTACCGGGTAGAGGCCGACGGCGTCCTGCACGACATCGACGACCGCCGCCATGAAATTGCCGTCGATTACCCCATCACCGTCGACACCTACCGGACCGATTTCGCACCGGGCGCCTTCCAGGATCGTGGGAGCGCCAGCTGCCCCCATGGGTCGTCAACCACGACCAGAGCGCCCTCATCGGCCGGGCCATCAGGGGTGAGAGCTATGCCGACACCCATCGCCTGGTGGGCCGGTTCAGCAACTTCGACGACGTGCCCGCCGCCCGCGCCGCCTACGCCAACGTGAGGGACGGCGTTTTCCCGGGTTGGTCGTTTCATTACACGCACGGCCAGTCCGTCGAGCACCCGACCGTCCAGTTGCGCGGCGCTACACCAAGGCCCGGATGGTCGAGTGAGGGCCCGTGGTTTCGCCCTCCATCCCGAACACCCAGGTCGTCGGGCTGCGCAGCCAGCAACGGGTGAGCGCCGAAGCGGCCATGCAGGACAGCCTGGGCCGCACCCTGTTGCGGCAAATTGAGGACGCCCAGCACCGCAGCCTGCAGGTGTGCCGGGGCGCAGGCATAGTGCCCCACCGCGTGGCAACCACCGTGTTCAACACGGTCACCCGCGCCGAGGACCGGGACCAGCTGGAGCAGGCAGAGGCGGAGTTAGCCCTGCGCCTCCGGTTCGGGCACACGGCACCGCGCGCTGGCTACCGCTCGGAGGGCGGGGAGCAGGAGACCCCCCCCCCCCCCCCAAGAACCCCTGGCCCACCATCAGATGTCCTGTTTGCCTGGGCACTGGTCATTCGGAGGGCAACAGGCCCAGCGACTCCGGGCCAACCAGCTGGCGCTGCCACGGCACCGGGCAGGTGAACAGGTGAGCCCGCCCAAGAGCCAAGCCAACCAGCAGGACCCTCGTCATCGTGACCCCCGCACGGGCGCCCAGCGGTGCCCGAAGTGCCAGGGCTTGTGCCATCTCGTCAACGGCCAGCCCAGCGTGGTGGGCCCCTATGCGACCGCTGCGCCGGGTCGGGATGGGTGCCGTGAGCACGCCCCGCGCCGACGTGTACGAGACGACGGACCCCAGCAGCCCCAGGGCCAAATGGCTCACCGACGAGGCCCACGAAAGGGTGCTGCAGCTGCAGTACGACGCCCGCCACCGCGGCGCTGCCCTGTTGGCCCCGCCTCCCGAGCGCTACCGTCCCCTGTCGCCCCAGGTCGTCAGCAGGAACCTCGACCAAATGAAAATGATGTTCTCGCCCAACCACCCCTCGCCGGTCGACCGGCTGTCACCGGGCGCCAGGCGGGTCATCGAGGAGACGGTGGCCCAGGCCCGCGACATCTGGGAGCGCATGCAGGGGTTGACGCCACGCGGCGACCGCCGGCCCGTCCTCATGGGGCGCCCTGACGTGTGCCTCCGGACCGAGCACGAGGCGCGGGGGCGCGACCCCGGCGAGGTCTTTTTCACCCGTCAAGCGGGGAGTACTGCCCGCCGACGTGGCCGCTCTCGTTCCCCCTGAGCTCGTTCCCAAGGTCCTCGCCCTGCCCGGCTGCGACTGGCCCATAGAGCCGGCGAGGAGGACTTGAGCCGGGTGCGCTGGGCACCGGGACGACCGGTCGTCTGGCTCCAACCTGGGCAGCCCGAGCCCGAATGACCATCTCGAGACGCGAGTTATTAGTCGCTAATAACCGGCATCATGCGGTTCCCGCTTCATTGCTCCCTTAGTTATGCCTGGTAACCGGCGGGCCATTGCTGAAGTGCCCACATGTTGCCGTCCGGGTCGCTGAAATACGAGTAAAGGACCCCGCCCATGTCGTCAACATCGCTCAGTTCGATGCCGCGCTCGGTCAGAGCGGCGCGGGTTGCGGCCATGTCGTCCACGACAAGATGGATACCCTTGACCGACCCTGGTACCATATCGGTAATCGGACCCATCCCCGTGCCGAAGACTATGGCGCAGCTCGAGCCGGGCGGGGTTAGCTGCACCACCCGCATAGTTTCCGTGACCTGGGTGTCGTGCAGATTGCCGAATCCAGCCTTCTCGTAGAACTCCTTCGCCCGGTCGACGCCTGATACCGGAATCGGGACGAGCTCCAGGCGCATATCGGGTACGGCGGGAGTCGCTGCCATTGGTTCAACCTCCTCGGGAGCTGTTGCTCGTTAGACGTTTCGAGCCCTTGAGGCTCATCGGTCAGTCAGCTCGCTGGCCACAGAGCGAAGCTACCGCCGATAGGGGTAGAAACCGTGTTCGGTAGTGTAAGCAGCGACAGCTCTCTGGGACTATCCCGGTTTCGTTGACGCCTCCCCGGCACCCGTCCCTCAGCTGCACCCCGGTCCCTGGCCGCAGGTGGTGGCACGGGCCACCCCCATGGTGCTGGGCACGCCCACGTTCATTTGGCCGCTGTGGGAGCCCCCGACGCCGCGTAAGGGGTAAATAGATCCGGCCCCACAGGCGCCCTACGTGCGGTTTCACCGGCCCGCAGCGCGCTCAGGTTCATAACTGAGCCGAGGACCGGCCATGCCGCGCCCTGAGTAGTTGCGCGCCGCACCGCACGCGTCATCCGTCCGTTCCTTCGGGCCTCTCCCCGTGGGCTCCCTGGTCCCAGGCGAACGTCGAGCGAGCCCACTCGGGTGGCTCACCCTCGGAGGACGGGTGCCAACTGTCGGGCACACGTCGGTCCAGGAGGAAGCGAAGACGATTGCCAAAGACGTCCTCGCAGAGGAGCACTGCTGCTTGGTCCTTGAATCGCTGACCTTCCGGGAACAGCTCCCAGGGTGGGGCTCCGCTGCCGGCAACGGCGCTGCGTTCGGTTTCGTCGTTGCCATCCAGGCCGGACAGACGCACGAACCACCAGAGCCCGCGCTCGACGTCGACCACATGTACGTAGAGACAGTCGAACGCTAGGCCCTGCCGAAGTTGGTGAGGGTTACCTTCTCGCTGGCAGGGGCCAATCGCCCTGGGGAAGGTCGCGCGCGACCGTCCCACCAAACGAAGACCTGACGAGGATAGGTCGACGGTCACGCAGTGCCTCCTCTGCTAGCGCCTCTGTGGCACCGGCCTCGCGAGCCGTAGCGTCGGCAGCGCGCTTCGTCTCGGCGGCCATTTTCTCCGTAGCGACCGCCATGGACTCCGTCTTCGCCGAGAGCTCGTGAGTCCTTTTGGCCATCACGCCGGTGAAGAGGGCCGCCGAAATCTGCGCAACCGCTGCTACGGCTGCGGCAGTTGCCACGGTGTCGGTTGTCGTCCACATCGGAGGGGTAAGACAGCTTAGCGTCAAGGACGCCGGCGCAGGTTCCCCAGGTTCTTCCTACCTTTTTGCCTCTTGACCGACCCACTTGCGGCAAAGCCACGTATTCGCAGTTGGGGTACGCAGGGGTTGACCCTCGACCGGACAGCGGCTGAACTATTGCTGTCGGACCGCCCAAACGACGCGTCCTGAAGGGTTCACGCCAAGTTCAGGTCGAAAACTCACGATGTACACGCCCGCCTGACCGGGGTCATCGAAGCACAGCTTCCCGCTGACGGTCCCTCCAGGGATTAGCTGACCATCGCTCAGGTCCTCGCTGGAGTCGACCAAGCTTGGCTGCTGGACATCACCAGTAGGCGACTGGATCCCCCAGTTTTCGGAGTCGTAGTTGAGCTGTGACGGAGAGCCGTTCTGGAGTGAGACCGAAGCGCAGAGTGTCTCTTGGCCGAAGACGTCTGTACTGATGGTCGCGTCATGAAGCTTCGCAGTCACACCACGTATAACGGCCACCCCGGCACTGTTCGCAATGACGTCGCTGGCGCTGTAGCCGGGATACGGGATCCTTTCCCGTTGGGGACCAGGGGTCGTCGGCCTTGGAACCGACGCGCTCGATGGCGGCGACTGGTCTGCCCGGGCGTCAGGTGACCGGTGGGTCAGGACGACGACAAGCCCGACAAGGGCGCCAAGTAACAAGAAGGTGAAGCTGGCTAGGGCGCGGCGACGACGACGACGAACCGGTGGCACCTCGGCGAGGGGCGGTGGGTTGTCGGGCCGTGTGTAGCCCTCATGCCAGGTGGTGTCGCCAAGCTTGCCTCCTTGGCTTGCCTTCCCGCGCTCCTCACCGGACCAGTCGCGCCATGGTTGCGGTGAAGGCGGAGGCGGTGGCCGCGACGCAATCGAGTCGCGCTCGGCCGCGCTACGTTCATGCGGTGCATGAGTCGGCCACGAACGAGGTACGGCGTTCCCAGTGAACCCCCGCAGCGTCGACACGGCGTTGTCAATTTCCGCGGGCGGTGGACCTCAGGGTATGCCAGCGCTGCTTCTGCCAGCGCTTCAGGTGGCGACACCAAAACATCGAGATGGGAGAACGGCTCGGACGCACCCGGTGCCACTAGTACCGCGTGGACCACCGGTTTCCCGTGAAGTGGACCCCGCAGGGCTTCCGCAACTGCTCGCGTGTCCTTCAGCAACCACGCAAGTACGGGCTCCAAGTTGCTCTGTCCAGAACAAGGCTTTCCACCCACTACGGTCACCGGAGCTTGGCTGGCCAACACCGTTATGACCAGGGTGCCGCGCGATCCCACCGCTGCCGTCGTGGCAGTGGATGACCCAGGGACACGGACTTGCTCGAGCACGGTCCACCCGTCTCCCAATGCGAGCACACTGGGCCGACTCGTCGGAACCTCTGACTTGGCAGCCCGATGAGCTGCGGGTGTCGACGGCTCAGGCGAGCGTTTGCGCCGCGGCCTCACGTGCATCGAGGCGGGCCAAACCGAGCGAGGCAACCCACGCACCAACGAGGACCCGATGCAGTCGGAGCCAGGGGGTGCCGGCTCTGGTACGACACGGACGTCACACTAGAACGAACGACGAGAGCTGGGGCTGATACTGCGTCTTCATGTGGCGCAAGATATGGGACCCGCCGACCGCACTGATCAGCACTGGTACGTCCCGACGGCCACGCCAAAAGTGTAAAAGCCCGCTAGCGCGGGCGCATGGGCCCGACGGCTCAGTTAGCGGCGCCTTGGCCGCTGGGTGCTGGCCGCCAGGAAAGGGTGACCTCGGAGAGCGCCACTTCCGCCTTCCAGCCCGCACCCAGCTGACCGGCCAGGCTCTCCAGGAGCCCGCACAAGTTGAGCTCTGGGGTCGTCGCAGGGGCGGCACGTGCCGCCTGGGTGCCGGGCTCCGACAATAGGGACGCGGCATTTGCCGCACCCCTCTTGGGGCCACCTTCGGCTGTCAGGCCAGCGCGCTTACGAGGGCTTCGCTCTCTGTTGCGGCTCCCCGCACTGGCGCACCTCTCGTTCGTTCGAGCACGCCGTCGAGCACGTCTTTCGGTTGGCGTGGAACTCGAGGGAATGGGCCCGCCGCACTCGCTGCAGCGCCGGATCTCGGCGTCACCGCTCTCCGCTACCGTCACTCCCGGCGCCAGCACTTCCGGCACGAGCACTTCTGCAGGCAAGGGCTTCGCTACCGCGCTGCCATTCCCGTTGACGACCTCGGGCGGGTAGCCGCGTTCCCTCAGCGCTTCGGTCCTCGTCAGCGTGTCGTAGTTCTGGCTCTGGTGGGCCACCCGAGTCATCTTCGTCCGACCAGGGGCGGCTGGCAATGCCTAACCCTTTGCAATGAGTTAGGAGCCTCCCGCCGGCCTCCCGTCTATACCAGATAAGGTTGCTTTCGGGGTTCCCTGCGACCTGCGTAAACCCGGGTCAAGTACAGCGCTAGGGCCGCGTTATCGCAGTGTTATCCCCTGTGAGCCACCATGGAGGCCATGCGGGTGCTGGTCGTGGAGGACAACTCGGTCGTCGCCGACGCGGTGGCCGAGGGGCTGCGCGACCAGGGGATGGCGGTCGACGTCGCCTACGACGGGCCCAGCGGGCTGGAGAAGGCGGTCGTGAACACCTATGACGTGGTCGTTTTGGACCGCGACCTGCCTGGGCTGCACGGGGACAAGCTCTGCGAGCAGATCGTCGGCTCGCCATGCCCGAGCCGGATACTGATGCTGACCGCCGCCGGGCAGGTCGAGGACCGGGTCGAGGGGCTGAACCTGGGGGCCGACGACTACCTGGCCAAGCCGTTCGACTTTTCCGAGCTGGTCGCCCGGGTGCGGGCCCTCGCCCGCCGTAGCCCGTCCACACCGCCGGTGCTGACCCGAGGTGACCTGGTTGTCGACCGGGCCCGCCGCGCCGTCACCAGGGCCGGCCGTCCCGTGCCCCTGGCCCGAAAGGAGCTCGGGGTGCTCGAAGTGCTCGTGTCGGCAGACGGCGCAGTGGTCAGCGCCGAGCAGCTTCTCGAACAGGTCTGGGACGAGCACGCCGACCCGTTCACCAAGACCGTCACGGTCACCGTCCTGCGCCTACGGCGAAAGCTCGGAGATCCTCCGCTGGTCGAGACCGTGATCGGCGGCGGCTACCGGATCCCGTAGACATGTCGCTCAGCGAACTTCGACGCAAGCTCCTCGGCCGCCGCAGCGTGCGGGCCCGAATTGCGCTGGCCTGCGCGGGGCTGTTCCTGGTCACCGGCGGAGCGTTCGTCGCCGCCACCTACACGCTCGTCGACCACAGCCTCAGCTCAACCGCGCCACCAACCAAACCAAAATCCCGCCGACCTCTCCTGGCGGCCTGCAAGGCAGCGAAGCGCAACGGCACGCTCACAGGCGCCCTGGCGGCCCAGTGCCAAAAAGTCTTCGCCGGCGCAGCCCAGTTCGGCGCGCCACCAACGAGCGTACGACCTGCATGAGCTGCTCCTGTGGTCCCTCGTCGGTCTCGGTGTCGCCACCGTCGTGGCCGGCATCCTGGGATGGGCGATCGGAAGGCGGATCCTGCTCCCGCTCCACAAGGTCACCGGCGCGGCGCGGCGCGCCTCGCAAGAACATCTCGATGAGCGGATCCGCCTCGACGGACCCGACGACGAGCTCAAGGAGCTCGCCGACACCTTCGACGACATGCTGAACCGCCTCGATCTCGCCTTCGCCAGCCAGCGGCGGTTCGTGGCCAACGCTTCGCACGAACTACGGACCCCGCTCACCTCGATGCGCACCCTGATCGACGTGGCCATGGCCAAGCCCACCCGGACCACCGAACAGCTCGAGACGGTCGTCGGCCGGGTCCGGGACGCGCTCGACCAATCAGAAGCGATCATCGACGGCCTCTTGACCTTGGCCCGGTCCGACCGCGGCCTGACCACCCGAGAACTGGTGGACCTCGAAGCAGCCGCGCAAGACGCGATCGACCAGACCAGCACCGCGGCCAGAGCCTCCAACATCGTCATCGAAGCCGACCTGTCCGCTGCTCCTACCCTCGGCGACCGGGTGCTCGTCGAGCGCCTCGCCGCCAACCTCGTGGACAATGCCGTCCGCTACAACATCACCGGTGGCTCGGTGCAAGTCGAGACCGGCATCGACCACGGCCAGTCCTACCTCTCGGTCACCAATACCGGGCCACCGGTTCCCCGAGTCGAAGGTGGCATCTCTGTTCGAACCGTTCACCCGCCTCGACCAACGAGTCACCAACGGCCAAGGCGTCGGGCTCGGACTATCCATCGTCGCCTCGGTCGTAACCGCCCACAACGGCCAGCTCGAAGCAGACGCCCTCCCCGACGGCGGACTGAGAGATCACCGTTCGGTTCCCCACCGACAGCGCCGTGGCCCCTACCCGATCACCCTCGCAGCACCTGACCAAGTGGCACTCCAGCGGGCGCTAATGTAGCCATCGCTCAGGACCGGGACCGGACGGCTGGAGCAGCATCGGCCACCACTCCCTCCTCCACACCCGCCGATGTGGTGCGGCTCCCCGGGATCGGTGACATCCCAACCCTCGAGGCGGCGTCACGGCGGGAGGGCCAGACAGTGAACCCGCTCCGTGAGCACTTCCACGTCTGGACCGAACCGACCGGTAGTCGCCTTCATTCCGCGCGATCCCGTTCACGGCGGGCCGCGACGCGCTCGCGCAGCGCGACGAGCTCTGCCGCGTGCCCGGAGCGCCGTCCACGCCAAAGGCAGTGTCGCCCGCCGCCATCCTGTGGCTCGGTGCTTGCGGTAGTAGCGGTAGATGCTCTGCGAGTGCATCAGGTGGGTCCGGCGCGACCGGCCCGTCGAGACGCCACCCTGATGCAGGACCTCGAGCTCGGGTGTAGCGAGCACCTTCCACCCGGCCTCCCGGAGCCGGGTGCAGAGGTCCAGCTCCTCGCCGTAGAGCCAGAACGCCTCGTCGAAGGCGCCCACCTGCTCGAGCGCCGACCGCCGGATCAACATCGCCGCACCGCTCACCCAGTCGACCTCGCGCTCGGTGCTCCGGTCCCAATTGGTCTGCCGGTACGCGCGCGTGAAGCGGTTGCCGGGCGCGAACGGCCCGAGAAACGCGTGGCCGACGGCTTGCAGGAGCCCGGGGAAGTCGCGCCCGCTCTCGTATATTGTCTCGTCGGGGTTGCGGATCACGGGCCGAGCAACCCGACATCCGGGCGCTTCTCGCCGGCCTTCACGAACGCGCCGAGATCGCCCTGCCAGATCTCGGCGTCGGGGTTGAGGAACAGGGCCCACGGTGCGTCGACGGCCCGGGCTCCCTGGTTCCACGCCGCAGACAGTCCTCGGTTCGTCGCATTGTCGATGAGGCGGACCTGCGGTGAGCGCTGCGCGGCCAACCGGGCGCTGCCGTCGCGCGAGGCGTTGTCCACGACGAGTAGGTCGAGCGTCAGCCCGCCCGAGGCCTCGATTACCGAGGTCACGCAGCGCGCGAGGTACTCGCCTGCGTTGTAGTTCACGACCACCACAGCAAGATCGACCGGGGGCGCGGCCGAGACCTCCGGAGCACTCACCCCCGGTGTGGGGTGCGAGAGACGAGGAAGGCGCCGGCCGCGAACGAGACGCCGGCCCATCGGAGCGCCGGCAAGGCCCGTAGACGGCTCGGGCGCGGGATGCCGGCGTTGCCAGAGGCGAGGTATACCTCGTCGCCAAACTTGTCGGCCGTCCACGCCAACGCGTCCTCGCCTCTTCGGCCTCCGACGTTGCGGACCTTCACCAGTACAGGATGTCACCCCGATACCCGGTACCCACTCCGAGCCGCGAGTCGATGGTAGGCAAACTGCTATATCGGTGAATACATGTCGAGAAGCTTTCACTGGCTCCGCTCACCACGTGAAGGGCCACGACAGGAGCGGCCCACGACAACAGGAGACCAACATGCCGAAGTACCTGCTCCTCAAGCACTACCGCGGCGGCCCGGCGCCGCACCGTCCCGTGCCCCCGATGGACCAGTGGGCCCCTGAGGACGTGGAGGCGCACATGGCCTTCCTCAAGCACGTCAGCGAGCTGCTCGAGGAGAACGGCGAGTACGTCGACGCGCAGGCGCTCACCCCGCAGCGCACCTGGGTGCGATACGGCGGCCCGGACGCCGCGCCAGTCACCACCGACGGCCCGCTGCCTGAGACCAGCGATCTCGTGGCGGGCTGGTACATGATCGACGTCGAGTCGCACGAGCGTGCGGTCGAGCTCGCCGCCTACGTCTCCTCCGAGCCCGGCCCGGGAGGAGAGCCGCTGTACGAGTGGATCGACGTCCGGGAGGTCATGTCCGAGGCGCCCTCGGGCGACTAACCCGGCATGATCGACGAGCTGACGCGACGGCTGGACGAGGGCGCCCTGCGCGCCCTAGTCCCTCGTGTTCTCGCAGGGCTGGTCCGGCGGGGCGAGGACTTCAATGCCGCGGAGGACGCGCTCCAGGAGGCACTGCTGGAGGCGGTGCGGGTGTGGCCCGAACACCCGCCGCGCGACCCGCGTGCGTGGCTGGCGACGGTCGCGACCCGGCGGCTCGTCGACGCCCGGCGCAGTGAGGCCGCCCGTCGCCGGCGCCAGGAGGCGACGCACGCCGAGCCGCGGCCGGCCGCCACCGAGGAGGGCGACGACACCCTCTTCCTGCTCTTCTGCTGCTGTCACCTCGACCTCGCCCCCGCCTCTCAGGTGGCACTGACCCTGCGCGCCGTCGGCGGCCTCACCACCCGGGAGATCGCCGACGCCTTCTACGTGCCGGAGGCGACGATGGCGCAGCGGATCAGCCGGGCCAAGCGGGCCCTGAAGGGGCGCCGCCTAGACCAGCCCGGCGACCTGGCCGTAGTGCTGCGCGTGCTCTACCTCGTCTACACGACCGGCCACGCAGGCCGGGTCGACCTGGCCGGCGAGGCGCTCCGGCTCGCCCGCCGGCTCACCCTCGCCACCGAGGAACCGGAGGCGCGCGGGCTGCTCGCGCTGATGCTCCTCAACCACGCCCGCCTCCCGGCGCGGCTCGACGCAGAGGGTCGCATCGTCACGCTTGACCGACAGGACCGCGGCCTGTGGGACACCCGCGAGATCGCCGAGGGCGTACGCGTCCTGCAGTCGGCTCTGACCATGCAGACGGAGGAGCGACGCCCCGGCCGCTACCAGGTCGAGGCCGCCATCGCCGCCCTGCACGACGACGCGGCAAGCGCCGAGGAGACCGACTGGGCGCAGATCCTCGCCTGGTACGACGACCTCGTCGCCCTGACCGATGACCCGGTGCGCCAGGACCCCGCCGCGGTGCTCGGGCGCGCGGTCGCTGTCGGCCACGTCCTCGGCGCTGCCCCCGGGCTCCGCGAGACCGACCGGCTGCGCGACGTGCTCGGCGAGCGGCACCGCTGGCACGCCGTCCGCGGCCACCTCCACGAGCTCAGCGGCGACCTCCCTGCCGCCGCCACGGCGTACGCCGAGGCCGCCCGTCAGGCCACGAACGTCGCCGAGCGCGACCACCTCGTCCGTCAGGCCGCCCGGGCGCGGGCTGGCGAGCTTTGAACGCATGGAGCACGTAACCATCGTGGTCGACGACCTGTGGGCAGCGACGGCGTTCTTCGTCGAGCTCGGGGCTCGAGCTGCAGGGCTAGGGGCCGGTCGAGTCGACCGCGTTGTGGGCTCGAGGGCGTCCGGCCGGGGATCGCGGCGGTGGAGGCCCCAGACGGCAGCGCCGCCGCTTCACGAGCCCAGCTTCTCAACCCGCACGCCCATACTGCCGCGCAGTATCTCGCTCATATCTGCACGCGGCAATATGCGCTGCCACAGCTCTCTATGCGACTGCCCTGGGTCGCTCTCTAGTTTGGTCGAGTCAAGACCGAATACCGCTGTGGCACGTCGATTAATATCGAAGCGCGGCCACGCGAAGTCATCGGTATTCGGATCGCCGAACCGAGCGAAGTTCGCCCACGCATCCGCGAGACGGCACGACAGAGCCTCGCTTTCCTGGTACTTAACATGTCGCAAAAGTAGTGGGAGCTCGGCGGTGTGGAATGCTCCGTAAATCCCACCTTCTACCGGAGGCGCATAGCCGAACAGGTACTTGTAAGTAGAAGGTCCCTGTAGCGCTTTCAATTCCGCCTGACGGTTCGCAGCTTGACCGAAGCTTGCATCAGAGATGATGCGAGCATACGCCCAAGAATCAGGGCACCCAGGGAGTTCCTGCTCGTAGAGATCGATAATCTCCTTGACACAGGCATCCTCCAGTGCCAATACCTGGGTCAGTGCCTGGCGCAACGTTTTGAACGACGTGAGCGAGTCTCGCGGCTGCATGTCCATCAGCAGAGGCATCTCATCCTCGCAGTGGCCCACTATCAGCGGGACCTGGCCACTTGCTGGGGGGGCGTCCGGATCAAAGGGATGGCGAGGAAGTGATCTGCCGTCCACGACGGGCCCAAGCCTTAGACCCAATGCTCCCTGCATTCGCTGGAACACGTCGGCGAAGGACGCGGTATCAATGGTCTCCAGGCGTTCTAGATTGGTAGACCGCACCCCCAGTTGCCGTAAGAATTCGTACGCGATCTCAATTGCCGATTCGATCGAGGTAGCGCGGAAAAACGAGCCGCTCTCGACAACTGCCTTATGGAACAAGCCCTGCGCGGCGGGCATTGCCATCAGAGTGCTTACCTTGCTGCCACCACCCGATTCGCCGAAGATCGTCACGTTGTCGGGGTCGCCGCCAAACGATGCGATATTATCGCGAACCCAGCTGAGGGCGTGGACGATGTCCAATAGGCCGGCGTTCGAACCCTCCAAGTACCGGTCGCTAAATGCTCCAAGGTATAGATACCCGAAGATGTTTAGCCGGTGGTTCACGCTCACAAGAACTATGTCTTGTTCCTCGACGAACCGGTATGCGCTTACCGTTATAATGCCGGACCCTGCGGCGTGGCCGCCGCCGTGAATATAGAACATTACGGGCCTTTTGCCCGAATCCAGCTGTGGAGTTAACACATTAAGAACGAGGCAATTTTCATTGTCAAGCTCGCCGTTTAGACCCAGTCTGCCGACATGGCCGCCTGCGAAGTAGTCGCCAACTACCGACTGGAACAGATTACCAAACGATTGCACTGCCCGAGGACCAGTACGAGTCGCGTCAAAGACACCAGTCCACGGATCAGGGGCCGTCGGGGGCAAGAACCTGCGATCTCCGTCGACCCGACCCCCGTAAGGGATTCCCTTGAAGCTATGCACGCCGTGGAGAAGCTGGCCGAGCACTCTTCCGTGCGCAGTCTCCGCTACAACTTCACTGGGAACAGGAAGCTCCTTCATTCATTGCCCTTTCTTCAGTGGTTTTAGGTCGACGACATGCCCGGCCTTGGTTATAGCATCTATCGCCTCAATATCGTCGCCTTCGCGAGGATCTCTTGAGCCACCGCTCAACCAGCATGAGGTCGGCTGCGAGGTCCAGCGCCTGTTGACGGCCCGACGTGCAGGACACTCAGTACGCAACATAGTGGCAGAGTACGCACGGCCGCGCTTAGACGGTGGAAAAGGAGACGAGCCGAGATCACGGTGAGCGACCTCAGGAGAGCGGATGGACCGCAACCGTGCCTCGTGAGCCGGGCCCTGGACCATTCCATCGAGCGAGACGTTCGTGCTGATTACGATCTTGCCCATTTCAGTCCTCCTTTTGCGGTGTTGTCAGCTACCACTGGTGCAGGCGCCGCGGCGCCGGGGAACTGGTCGCCCGCCAACCGCCCAGTTCGCCCCCCGGCCGGCGCCTATACAAGATGGGAGTGCCGCAAATGTGCGGGAAGAAGGTGAAGCGAGAGTGGTTGCACCAGAGCCGATCGCCAAGGAGCGGACCAGGGATGGCGACGCGTTCGGGGCGCTGACCGAACCGTACGTCCGAGAGCTCCGGGTGCACTGCTACCGGATGCTCGGGTCCTTCCAGGACGCCGAAGATGCCCTCCAAAACACGCTGCTGACCGCCTGGCAAAGCCTGGGCGGGTTCGAGGGACGCGCCTCGCTGCGCACCTGGCTGTACCGGATTGCCACCAACCGGTGCCTGGACGCGCGCCGCTCGGCCAGCCGGCGCCCGGCCAAGGAGTGGGATGTGCCTGGGGTTGAGTGGCCGGAGCCGACCCGCCTCGGCGAGGTCGTATGGCTGCAACCGTTCCCCGACGCCCTCCTGGATGGTGCGATCGAGGTGCCGCTCGGCCCCGAGGCTCGCTACGAGCAGACCGAAGCTATCTCCCTGGCCTTCGTGACCGCCCTGCAGGTCCTGCCGCCTCGCCAGCTGGCCGTCCTCATCTTGCGCGACGTCCTCGGGTTCCACGCCAGCGAGGTGGCCGGGATGCTGGACGCGACCGTCGAATCGGTCAACGGCGCCCTCAAACGGGCCCGCGCCGGCCTGCAGCGTCAGCGGCCGCCGGCGGCCGGCCGCGAACCGACCCCCGACTGCGGCTCACCCGCCGAGGATGTCATCGTGGCGAAGTTCGTGCGGGCATGGGAGTCCGCCGATCTCGACGCGTTGGTGGCCCTTCTGA
This sequence comes from uncultured Acidimicrobiaceae bacterium, assembly GCA_963823855.1. Taxonomy (GTDB): domain Bacteria; phylum Actinomycetota; class Acidimicrobiia; order Acidimicrobiales; family Palsa-688; genus Fen-671. The sequence goes on along the minus strand of CAWGNA010000018.1, from coordinate 68,604 downwards.
CCGACAACGTCTTCATGTCAATGCCGCCGATGCCGTTCGAATACGAGGGCCGTGACGTCGTGGCCCGCTTCTCCGCCAGCATTTTCGGCGCGGGCCGCAGGTTCGACCTCGTGCCGACGCGAGCCAACGGCCAGCCGGCGTTCGGCGCCTACCTGCGCGCCCCCGACGGCATCAGCCACGGGACCGGCCTCTACGTCCTGACCCTCACCGGCGACCGGATCTGTGTCATGACCCGCTTCGAGAACAGCGTCCTCCCATCGTTCGGGCTACCCCGATCGCTCGCCAGCGGGTAGCTAGGCGGTGAGGCGCCACGGATCCCAACCAGATGCCGGTGCCCGCAACCCACAAAATGAGGAGAGGAAGTGACACGAACGTCGTTCCGGCGAGCACATTCCAGAGCACGAGATAGGCCAGTCCAGACGGTAGGAGAGCGACGCCAAGTACGACCGTTGTCCTCCCGAGCCACAGCGGGTAGTTGGACGTTGACCGAAGAAGAACGCCTACCGCGACAACACATGCGCCCAACAGAAGCTGCTTCACTCCGTCGAGACGATTGACCAGTTGGTATATGTCGCCGCTCTGACCCAGATCACCCTTGCTCGTTGAAGAGACGAGAAACAACCCCAAGAGACATTGCAGAAAGGAAATGCCAACCACAGCTCCTCCACCGATCGCGGCGCTGGATATCCATGCACGGTTGCATCGATCGATATGACGTACGCAATAGAACAGAACTATTCCAAGAAATACGCCAGCAAGTCCCTCGACTAATAGGTATTGAGCCCTCGCTTGGCTCATGTGCGCCGCATAGAGAGAGACAATCTCCCTCTCGGAGGCGTCGATGGCGAGGTTCGATGGCCAGGCGATAAGGCCCGCGATCCACGCAATGCCATAGCCGATGCCGGCAAGAGCGGGAAGGAACTTGAACCGTCGGCCAGGAACCTGCACTTTGATGTGTTGTGCGTCTGGTTGGCCATCTGTGAGCACGGCCTGAGGTTGAACGCTGATGATTTTCTCGGTCACGATTGTTGTGCCTTCGACTTGGTAGTGAGATGATTGGAGCCAATACTTTGAGAGATAGGTGGCGCCACGGTTCGCCGCTCGGACTGAGCGACATTGCGACCCAGGCGTGGTGTTGTGGAATGACGGCGCAGGGAGCCAGGGTTTGGCCCACTTGGCCTCTACTACGCAACGAGCGCCGCGTTCTGGCGCTCCATCGCCTTGACCTCGCCGGTGCGCCAACCCTCGGCCATGGCTGCTGACATGGGATCTGGGAAGATCTCTTCCTCCCCCGTCTCGACTCCGTCGAAGATGGCTCGGGCGACGGACTCCGGAGAGGCCTTCGGCACGTCGAAGTTTCGGGACATTTCCGTATCGACGGGGCCAGCCAGGACCACGTGCACGCTCACGCCTTGTCCAGCCAGCAGAGCGCGCATCGATTGCGACAGGGAGAACGCCGCCGCCTTGGAGATCGAATAGGCGGGAATGAACGGCAGCGCGGCCAGCGCCGTGTTCGACAGAACGTTGACGATGGCGCCTCGAGAACGTGTCAGCAAAGGCAGGAACGACTGGCTCATGCCGTAGGTGCCGTAGAGGTTGACGGAGATTCAACTCTCTCGACAGCCGCCTGAATCTGCGCCGCGCTGGTCACGTCCAGGATCAAGGGCGTGACGCGCTCATCTGAGTGGTCCAGCGGCTGACGCGTTCCGGCATACACCCGCTTAGCGCCTCTTCTCAGCGCCTCCGCCACCAGCGCCTGGCCGATACCGCGGTTGGCACCGGTTACCAGAACTGATCTCTCTGCGACTGTCATTGCGTCCTCCCAAATGGGTACGGGCCGTACAGGCTCGACGCCCAGATCTTCCGAGCTGTCATTTATGCAGACACCGAGGCTCCAAGAATTGATCGCTTTGAGGCCGATCAATTTGTGGCTCGGTTGGTGTCAGTATTGGAAGAGGCAAGGGACCGCGAGCGTGAGGCAGCAGGGAGTGGAGACAGCCGACTTGATCAGCAGGGCAAGTGCCGGAGATGGGGAGGCGTTCAGCGAGCTGACCCAGCCGTACCGCCGCGAACTGCAAGTCCACTGCTACCGGATGCTCGGATCACTCCAGGATGCCGAGGACGCGCTTCAGGACTCGCTACTGACTGCCTGGCAAGGGATCGGACGGTTTGAGGGGCGTTCCTCGGTCCGCACGTGGCTCTATCGCATCGCCACCAACCGGTGCCTTAACGTGCTTCGAACGGCCAGCCGACGCCCGGCCAAGGAGTGGGAGATGCCAGAGGTTGAACCGCCGGAGCCGACCGGGCTCGGCGAAGTCGTGTGGCTCGAACCATATCCTGACAGCCTGCTTGAGAGCGCAATCGACATGCCGCCCGGCCCCGAGGCCGTCTACGAGCAAAGTGATGCGATTTCCCTAGCCTTCGTGACCGCTTTGCAGGTCTTACCTGCCCGCCAGCGCGCCGTGCTCATCCTCTGCGAGGTGCTCGGCTACCACCCCGACGAGGTGGCCGACATGCTCGACTCGACGGTCGCTTCGGTCAATAGCGCTCTACACCGGGCCCGGTCGACTCTGCAGCGCCGCCTGTCTCGGACCGGCGGGCAAGAACCGCCTCCTGCTCCCGGCTCACCTTCCGAGCGGGCGCTCGTGAAGAAGTTTGTTCGTGCCTACGAAGCCGGCGATGTAGACGGTCTCGTGGCCTTGCTCACTGAGAATGTCCGCGTTTCCATGCCGCCAGTCCCGTTCGAATACGAAGGCGTCGACGTGGTGGCCCGCTTCTACGCCAGCATCTTTGGCGAGGGCCGCTGGGCCTACGACCTCGTGCCAGCGGTGCGAGCCAACGGTCAGCTTGCCTTTGGTGCCTACGTTCGAGCCCCAACCGGCACCCGCCACGGGGCCGGCCTCCTTGTCCTCACCCTCGCTGGTGATCGGATCTGCGCCATGACTCGCTTCGACAACAGCGTGCTCGCGCGGTTTGGGCTGCCGTTGTCGCTCCCCGGCTGATCCCACGGTTTGAACATGGGCCAGTAATCCTCGAGGAGGACCGACCAGGCGGTAGCTCGCTCCCCCTATGCCGAAGAGGCACGGCCGGCGGCGAGAACGTTCGCGGTCCCGGCGAAGCCGACGATCATGCTTTCGGGCAAGAGACGTCCGCACGGGACAGCGCCCTTCACGTGGGGCTCGCGTTGGTCCAGGCTCCTAGTCGGAGATGGCGGCCAGCGTGAGATCTCCGGCGGGAGTGAAGATAAAATCGCCTACGAGCTGGCGGTGGACGTTGCGTCGAGGACGCCTTGGCGCTCCTTATGGCGGCGTTCGTAGTCGTGCACCTTGCGGGCGAGAGCTTCGTCGCCACCGGCGAGGGCTTCGCGGATCTCGACGACGGTTTGCTCGTCATAGCCGGGCCACGGTTCTTCAGTTTGCAACGAGGCGATGCGGTCGGTCACGGTCGAGCGGTTGGCGTTCTTGCGCTCGTAGGCGTCGACCTTGGCCAAGTCGACCTGAGAGAGCGAACCGAGCTTGGGAGTGATCTCGGCCACCGTCAGTTCGTCGTAGTCGTTGATGGGGAGGTCGTTGTCCAGCTGATCTCCGACCTTGCCGAGAATCTCGGTTGCTCGACCAGCGACCGTGCTAATTGCCTCTGAGGTAGCCACGGCGGCCCGGTCAGCGGCCATCGCCACAGCGTCAGTGCTGGCATCACCCACCTGCTTGGCTGACTCTGCGACCTGGTCCCTGACGTACGTGGCTGACTCACCCACCTGATCGGCCACCCGTTGCACATGTGGGCGGCCGCTCAGCCGACGGGCCCGCTTCTCCAACTGCTCGTATGGGCCTCGACCAGCGCGGGACCCGAGCACGAACCCAACGGCTCCACCGATTACGAATGACAATTTCCGCATGACGACCTTCTTTCAGAGCTGCGTGGGAACTTCTGGCTAAGCCTATCGACACCGATGGTGAGGCTGAAGTGCGTCACCCGGGCCCGAAGAGGCGTCCGCGCCGACGCCAGTGTAAGTGCGGACTGCCGCCTTCGCCCGCGTTCGCGCTTGTTTTTAGGTACCCCAATACTGCCGACCGTAATCTTCGGCAGACTTTCCAGGCTCGGAACGAAACCAGTTGTGCTGTATGCAGGCGGTGTTCAATTGAGTAAGCATCGTTGCGATCCCGTTCGCGCCAGGCTCGCCATTTAGAAGCTGGCAGCCCTGGGTTGCAATGGGGACCGCAAAAGCGGCAACGGACGTGGTGGTGCGATATTTCGCCGTCGCATTGGCTACCGGTGCAATCACGGTGAACACCATTAGTCCGGGTTGGACTGAAGATAGCGTCCTAAACAGCTTGCCTGATGTCTTTCAAACTGGTCTGCGCGAGGGGCGACTACCCGGGTGGGCTCGGATGAGCCAACGGGGAAAATCCGCGTTCTGCCTCGGCAATGTGGCTGAGCATTATGTGACCCTCTTTGGCAGGGCTCGCTGCGCACAATCGGACCGTCCGGCGTGAGTCGTCGCCTCGCAGTGCCTGGCATTGTGTATGAGCTTTCTGTATTTGAAGGCTGTTCCGGTACGGCACGAATGGGATACCCTCGGAGACGGCCCGGAGGATGATCTATCCGGGCACTTCGAGATCCCCAAGACGTAGATGGAGCCCAACCGCTCCGCCCGTCCAGGACGGCTCGGACGCTTCACCCCGACGTCAGGATTGGCAAGTCGAGGGTGGAGTGCTCGCCGATTAGGACGGTGAACGTCTCGTCATCCGGCCCGTACCGGTCGAAGCAGGCAGCATCGTGGCCGCCCAGCGCGACCCGGATCTTGTGGCCCACGCGGAACAACGCGGCCACCGGCAGCAGCTCCACGGCGAGGTCGAGGTCCTGGCCGGGCTCAACGGCCAGGTGGTCGGCTCTGGCGAAGCTACGGGGTACACCGAGCCGCGTGGGCTCGGCCACTCCAGTCGTCGCCCGGTGGACGAACCGCAGACTGCCCTCGGTTAGGTACGTCACCTCGCCCTTCGGGCTGACGTCCTCGAGGTAGGCGTAGATGGCCCCGTCGGATCCGGACGTCGCCAGGTGCAGGAAGACCACGGGGAACCCGACGACGTGGAGGTCGGCGGGCAGCGGTTCGGACGTGAATGTCAAGAGAGCCTCGTCCGCTTGCCGGCGATCGGTGTACGCCGCCCCCCGGCCGAGGTCCACCGCAAGCCATCGGTTCGTGAGGCCCGTCGACGCGGCGGCATCGACGACGTGACGGAGGGCAGTCGCCGGCCCGGGCTGCGGCGCGAGTCGACCTGGGGACGCGAGGTGCCAGGTCCGCACGCCGGCGCCTTCTGGAGGCCACGAGCCGACGGTCCGCCATTGATCCGTGCCGAGCGTGGCGAAAGTCAACCGGCTGTTGCCATCCGGCGTTTCGGCGCGCTCGACGTACCTGGTGAAGAACTCCACCAGCCGGCGGTCCTGGCCTTCGGGGGCGAGCAGGTCGCCAGCAAGCGTTCCGTCGGGCCGGAGCGTGTCGGCGTACGTCCCCCCGCCGTGGCCCCATGGCCCGATCTCGACCTGCTGGTCGTTAGCGAACGTCGCGAACCGCCGCAATGCGCCCGACGCGAAAGCAGCGTCCTGCCATCCGGCACGGACCAGCAGGGGTACGCTCGTAGCCTCGATCGCCCGTCGAGCGGCAGCCGGTGTCGTGGCCTGCCAGTCCAGGCCGGTCAGTCGGTCGTCGCTGAACGGCGCCCGACCCAGAAGCTTGTGCATGTCGACGTTGGCCTGGTGCTCGTTGATCGCCGCCTCGAGCTGGGCCGGACCGTCCGGCTCGTCCACCGGCTTGACCGGCGGGGGCAGCGAGAGCTCCTCGGCCGGCACTCCAGTGAGGCCCGACAGCCGCTCGAGCGCGCCGGCGACCCCGTCCTTGACCTGGCTCTCGCACATCCACCGGGCGAACCGGCCGCCAGTGGCGCACCCGCCCGGATAGAACAGCTCCCGGTACGGGTCGAGGGGGCTGAACAGAGCGGCAACGGCGACCACATGCGGGTTACCCAAAGCGGCGACGAGCTCGGCGGCCTGGCCGTCGTAGGAAGAGCCGAAGATGCCGACCCGGCCGTTAGACCACTGCTGCGCTGCCACCCAGTCGATTACCTCGCCATAGTCGGCGATCTCACGGGGGCCGAGCTCCATCGTGCGCCAGCCGAACGACGCGCCGGTGCCACGTGCGTCGACGACGACTAGCGCGAAACCGGCACGGGCCCACAGTTGGCCAGCCGCATAGTTGCTGTCCTCCTCGGGCTCCGGGCCCGGCGGCTGCTCGGCCCGGTGGTAGCGGGTGGCCCGGAACGCTGTACCGACACGCTCGCCTCGGACGATCCGCTCGACCGGGAGCCAGATGTCGATGGCCAGACGCACGCCGTCGGCGACCATCACGTAGAGGGACTGAACGGGGCGGGCCGGGTCGACCGTCATCGCTCGATTCTGCCAATCAACTCGGGCTCGTCGCCCGAGCGGTCACAGACCACGACGACATTACTGAGTGGGCGTTCTTGACCACGGCGAAGTCGCTTACGCCCAGACGACAGATTGTCAGTAGTTACAAGGAACCGGCTGGTGAGCCGCGTGCGCCGCCTCAATCGCGGATCCGGAACTGACTTCGAGGTCGTCACGCACGGGCAGCGGTTTCTCTGGCCCGTTGAACCGACAGGTTGCGTTCAGCGGTGTTGGTGGCGAGCTCGGCGGACCGGCGGAACTCGGCGGCGGCCTCGGCGTGGCGCCCGAGCTTGTCCAAGAGGTCGCCGCGCACGTTGTGCAACAGGTGGTAGCTGTCGAGGGTTTGAGTGGCGACGATCTGATCGACCAAATCCAGGGCGAGGTGCGGACCGTAGGCCATGGAGATTGCGACCGCGCGGTTCAGCTCGACGATCGGCGAGGGGCGTCTTTCGGCCAGGACTTCGTACAGCTCGGCCAGCCGTCTCCAGTCGGTCTGCTCAGGACGGAAGGCGCGGGCGTGGCACGCGGCGATCGCTGCTTGAAGGGTGTACGGCCCGGCTGTCTCGGCGAGTGCCTCGGCTCGGGCCAGCGCCGCCAAGCCACGGTTTATGAGCAGCCGGTCCCACCTGCGGCGGTCCTGGTCGAGCAGCAAGACCGGTTCCCCGCTGGGCCGACCCGGGCGCTCTGGCGCGACGACTGGATTTCCATCAGGGCGACGAGACCGTGGACTTCGGCTTCTTGGGGCATCAGGCCGGCCAGTACGCGACCCAGCCGCAACGCTTCGGTGCACAGCTCGGGGCGGAGCCAGTCGACTCCAGCGGTGGCTGAGTAGCCTTCATTGAAGATCAGATAGATAACTTCCAGAACCGCCTCAAGGCGCGCTGCGAACTGATCGCTCGCCGGCACCTCGAAGGGCACCTCGGCCCTAGCGATCGTCTTCTTCGCCCGTACGATGCGCTGCGCAATAGTCGTTTCAGAGACCAGATAGGCCCGGCCGATCTCTGCGGTGGTCAGACCACCCAGAAGACGCAGGGTCAGCGCCGCCCTCGCCTGCATGGGAAGCACCGGATGGCACGCCACGAAGATGAGACGAAGCCGATCATCCGGGATCTCATCGCCAGCGACGTCGCCGAGATCGTGTCGGTCCGCACCAAGAGCGAGCTCCGCGTACTTGCGTGCCAGGATCTCGTTCCGGCGGAACAGGTCGATGCCCTTTCTCTTTCCGACGGTCATGAGCCACGCACCGGGATTGCGGGGGGTGCCTTCGACGGGCCACTGCTTGAGGGCGTCGACTAGGGCTTCCTGGGCGAGCTCCTCGCCCAGGCCGACGTCGTCTACATAGCGGGCCAGCCCGGCCACCAGCCTGCCAAACTCCAGACGGAAAACTGTCTCGATGGCGGCGGTCGAACCGGCAGTCGAATCGGCAGTCGAATCGGCAGTCGAACCGGCAGTCGAATCGGCAGTCGAATCGGCAGTCGACACACCACCGATTCAACCACCTGATCGATCGCGGAGATTTACTCGGGGCCGGATACCGGGCGGACCCGGACTTCGCCCTCGCCGAGGACACCGAGGAAGCGCTTGCTCCACTCGACCGCCTCGCTCAGGTCGCGGCACTCCATGAGCGCCCATCCGCCGACGATCTCCTTCGCCTCGGCGAAGGGGCCGTCGACGATGGTGTACTCACCGTCCTTGAGGCTGATCTTGGCTCCCTCAGATGTGGGAGAGATACCGCCGGTGGCGACGACAACACCTGCGTTGATCGCCTCTTGGACGAACTTGTCCATCTTCTCGTACATAATTGGATCGGGGGGTTCCAGCGGGAAGTCGGCTTCGGGTGCCAGGGTGTATCCGAGGAATCGCATTTTGATGCTCCTTATCTCCATGTGGAGGGCCGAGGCCTCTTTGCCTCGCTCTGCCAATGCGTCGAACGGGTAACCGCGGGTTTCGACAACCGTAGGAAAATATTCGGGACGCCGGATGCCGACAGCTACCCATCGGTGTAGAAATCGTCCAGGACTGCCCAGCTGGCGGGAACCACGCTCGCGACCTCAGTGCTGTTGTCCGGCGTACGCGGCCTACCGGCGGCCGAGACCCCGACACGCCCAAGCGAGGTTGTCCTCAGGCCCCGGTGCTGTAACCTGCGGACATGGCGCTCATCGGCAAAAAGACGGAGAGCATCCCGACCGGCCTCGCCCTAGTGATGGGCAATGTCAACCCGCTGTCAGATCCCAGGATGCGGAAGTTCGTACGGTCCGCGGTGACAGAGGGCGACTACCAGGCCGTTCAGGACGCTCACGCGCTTGCCGAGAGCCTCGCACCGCCCGCCTCGGAGCTGTGGACTTGGTGGCTCGACGGGGTGGAGAGCCTGGCGCGAGGTGGTGACCAGGACCTCGGGCTATTTGTCAGGTTTACCCGCGACGTTGCCGGCATCGCCCCCTGGGGCAACCCCCCGCCAGCCGCCCGTAAGCGGCTTCGCGCCCTTAACGGCTGAGCGCAGAGGCGCGGGTCAGCGCTTCGGGTAGGGCCTCGTCGCCGAGCGGGTCACCGTCGATATGACTCGGCGATAATCTACCTGGGGCCAGAATCCCGAGCGGCCATAACGGTATTTCGCGACGGGCCCGGCCTCAGCTGTCGGGCCTCGCCAAACCGTCAATGACGGCCACCGTCGCGGCGTCGAGGCGCACTTCCCCAGCCGCGACGTTCTCCGCCAGGTGCTCGAGGCTCGCAGTCCCTGGGATCAACAAAACGTGCGGGCCATGGTGCAGTAGCCAGGCCAGCCCCACCTGGGCAGGTGTCGCCCCCACGGCCGTTGCGGCAGCCATCACAGCCGGGTGCTCGGTCACTTTCCGCACCCCGGGGAACGCTGAGCCGAGGGGGAAGAACGGCACCCAGGCCACGCCGTGCTCCCGGCAGAGCTCAAAGAGAGGTTCGCTCGAGCGGTCCAGAAGGCTGTAGGCGTTTTGCACGCAGGCAAGGCCGGCGGGCATGGCCTGGCGGAGCTGGTCGAGGGATACGTTGCTTACCCCGATGGCACCGATCTTCCCCTCGTCGCGCAGCACCACCATCTCTGCCAGCTGGCTGTCGAGATCGACCTCGCCACTGTTGCCCTCGTCGCCATGACCTTCGGAGTGCAGGCGCAGGTTCACAACGTCCACCTGCTCCACCTCCAGGCTGAGCAGGTTGGCCTCCACCCCGGCCCGAAGCTGCTCGGGCCGCTGCGCGGAGGCCCACCCACCGTGCTCATCTCGCTGCGCACCCACCTTGCTCACCAGCACGAGGTCCTCGGGGTAGGGGAAAAGCGCCTCGTGGATCAGCTCGTTGGACACGTCGGGGCCGTAGTACTGGGCTGTGTCAATGTGGTTGATACCCAGATCGACCACCCGGCGGAGCACGGCTAGAGCTGTGGCCCGGTCGCGCGGCGGGCCAAACACCCGCGGCCCCGGCAGCTGCATGGCCCCGAAGCCGATGCGGCCTACCGGGCGACCAGCAAGTTCACTGGTGCCGCCGGGGCGGTCGAGTTCCTTTTCGCCCGAGGCAACTTGGTCGGTCATGTGGTCCATCCTTGTCCAGAGCCCGCGGTAATGATTTCGTACCCAAACGTTTCTCTGGGCCGGCCCCGCCTTAGCACGGAAAGCGAGCGGGTTCTCCGGGCCCAACAGATCGCTGCTAAGGGACCGGTCTGCCCGCTCAATTTGGCTCGGCTGCTCTGCGCCGGTTGTAGAGGCTTACGGCCCAGAGGTAGGCCACAATTGCGATGCCGACGCTCCACGCGATGGCGGCGATGGCATGGTCACCGACGGCGGCGCCGGTGAGCAGCCCGCGCACGGTGTCGGTGACAGGTGTCAGGGGCTGGTACTCGGCGAACTGGCGTAGCCCCGCGGGCATCGTGGCCGTGAGCACGAACCCGCTACCGAAAAAGCACAGCAGCAACAGGATCATCGGGGTATTGCTGGCGGTCTCGACGCTCTTGGCGGCCAAGCCGAGGGCGACCGCCAGCCAGATCAGCGCGAACGCGAACAGGGCCAAGATCCCGATCAGGGCGATCCACCTGAGGGGCCCGGCGCTGGAATGGAACCCGAGACCGAAGGCGACGCCGATGAGGATCGCCATGCCGGCCAGGGTTTGGATCAAGCTGCCGAGAACGTGCCCGGTTAGGACCGAGGCCCGGGCGATGGCCATAGTGCGGAACCGGTCGATGATGCCGCCGGTCATGTCCATGGCGACCATGATCGAGGTGCCCTGCACGGCCGAGGCCACGGTGATCAGCAGCAGCCCTGGCACCACGTAGTCGAGGTAGGCGTGGCGTCCCTCGTGGACGCCGAGGCCAGCACCGAGCTGGCCGCCGAACACGTAGACGAAGAGCAGCAACAACACGATGGGCATGCCGACGAGCATCACGGTCATCGACGGGTAGCGCAGCTGGCGCTTGAGGTTGCGCCGCAGCATGACCCGCGAGTCGCTGAGCGTGTAGGCGAGCGTGGTCATGACCGGGTTACTCCTTGCAGTAAATGGTCTGTACCGGACTGCGCGGCTGACGTGGCTGCCGGTCACGGCGAAGAACACGTCGTCGAGGTCAGGGGTGTGGACCGACAGCCGCTCGACGCCGATACGGGCCTCGTGCAGCTCGTCCAGCAGCTCACGGAGCGAGTCCACGGTGCCGTCTGCGGGGACCTGAAGGACGAGCTGCTCCTCGTCGGGAGCAGCCGCCGGAAGGAACTCAGCCGCCGAGCGCAGCAGGTCGAGATCAGCGAAGTGGAGCCTGACGTGGCCGCCGGGGATTCGGCTCTTTAGCTCGGCCGGGGCCCCTTCGGCGACTATACGGCCATCGTCGAGCACCGCGATCCGGTCGGCCAGCTGGTCCGCCTCGTCGAGGTACTGGGTGGTGAGCAGGATGGTGACCCCGGCCGAGGCGAGTTCCCGGACGATCTGCCACATGGTTAGGCGGCTGCGCGGGTCCAAGCCGGTGGTGGGCTCGTCGAGGAAGATCACCCGGGGCTTACCGACGAGGGTCATCGCCAGGTCGAGGCGCCGTCGCATCCCGCCCGAGTAGGTCGAAAGGGGCTTATCCGCGGCCTCGGTCAGGTCGAACTGCTCAAGCAACTCGGCCACCCGCCGTTGCCCAGCCTCGCGGCCGAGGTGGCGGAGGTCGGCCATCAACCGCAGGTTCTCGGTGCCGGTCAGCAGGTTGTCCACGGCCGAGAACTGGCCCGTGACGCCGATGACAGCCCGGACCCCATTGGGTTCAGTGACCACGTCGTGACCGGCGATGCGCATGGACCCGGAATCGGCCGAGATGAGGGTGGACAGGATGCGGACCATCGTCGTTTTGCCTGCCCCGTTCGGGCCGAGGAGCGCGAAGACCGTGCCCTCGTCCACAGTCAGGCTCACACTGTCGAGCACCGCGTGGGTACCGAAGGACTTGCATACCTCACGGGCCACGATCCCCCTCGTTGCGGGTTGGTCCGTCATGATTTTCTCCCTCCTCGCTGGGTGGCCGGCTCGTCGGGGAGCTCTCCTGCGGCTCGCAGTGCCTCCCGGCGCTCCTTCCACTCCTTTTCCAAGAGCGGCAGCCGCTCCGCCAGGAAATCAGCGAACGCGGCCCACTCCAACAAGATGGCTCGTCGCTCAGCCGGCGCATCGGCCAGCAGGGCCAGGCCCTCCCGGGCCAGCTCGCTCTGCTCCTGGTACTCGGTGGGGTCGAAGCCCATCGCGTGGGACGACGACATGTCGATGCGGACCCGGTCCATCCGCTCGCCCGCGGCCCGGGAGCGCTGGATGAGCCCGAGGACCTCCAACGTGTTCACCGCGCTGAGCTATGGCGCTCCGGCTTGCGAGTAGGGCGTCGGCGAGCTCGCTGATGGTCTGCTCGCGGGGGTCGCAGACGGCCAGGTAGCCGATTAGCCGGCCCACCATCGGCGCCATCCCGAACCGACGGGCGTAGAAGCGCCCGGCGTGGTCGGCGAAGGTGATCTCACTATCGCTTGGCATGCCGACCATCATACACAACGTCCTGATATAACACAAATCTCCGTTATCTCAGGGATGCCTACTGCCCCCCCGTGGGCTAACTCGTCGCCAAGGCTCCGGGCGCTTTCTGGCTCCGCCTCAAGACAAGACCACGAGGCGGGCCAGCTCACGCCAAGAACCCATTCCTGCAGCTCAGGGTCTTCTGGAAATGAGGGCTCGTCCGTCGGGCCCCTTACGGGGCCCGCCCGATCACTGAAGCCAGCCTCTACGAGCCTCGACCGGTGAGCCCAGCGGGGGCCCCGAAGGCACGTCGACGATGCGTGCCGTCTCGATGCCCCGGGCTCTCACACGCGAAGCCATGCCTTGGCGATTTATTCAGAAGCCGGCCCGGCCGACAGCCTCGAGACCTGTCCTTGCTATCGGTGGACCATGACGGCTGCCATCGATCGCGCGCCGTCCCGTTGGACGTGGACGTGCTTCGGCACTAGCCTGTCCCGACAGTCTCCGGATGAGACGTTGGGCCGGAGTGGTTAGTGGGTCAAAGTGGGCGTAGGGTTCGTTGGAAGCCTTCTGGACGGCTATGAGGGCGTTGTCGGCCCAGCGTGCCCCCACCTTCGAAGCCGTACGAACGGGATTTTCGATGCTTGACGCGGTTCCTGCCGACGGAGGGAGCCTCGCAGGCAGCCAGTGAATCACCAACCCCTGGTCCCTGCGCGTCCATTTTTTAGGCGTTCAAACGTGCACAGGGCTGGGAACACCTGTACTGCAGCTTGACCGCTGCGGGACGGCTTGCTCACCGGCGCACCAGGCACACCAATAACCGACGCAGGCCATCGAAGTTCGTCGTACGGGATCCCCAGAAGGGCCACAAAATGCCGAGAGCCACCTTTCATTCTGCGGAGAGTGTGAGGCGAAAGCCACGAACTGTACTGGTCGCCTGGGCGATATTGGCCATGGCGACGGGCGGCATCTGTAGCACCTCGATCTCAGCCGCCTGGGGCGCGCCGGTCGTCACCCTTTTCGCCACCCCGGGCGGCACGAGCAGTAGCTGCTCCTCTGCTACTGACGCCTGCGACCTGGCTCAAGCCGTTGCGCTCGCCATTGCTCCGAACAACAATGGCGACGCGGTCGTGGTTATGGCGGGGCCCGGCACGTACTATGGACCCAGCATCGAGGTCGACGCTGGTTCGCTCAGCTCGCTCATCATCGAAGGCGCTGGCGCCTCATCGTCGGTCCTGCGCTCAGGTTTAGAGGGCGCCTTCCAGTTCAGTGCGGGCACTATCACCCTGAGCGGTTTTGATATTGATGGATCGCGGACGAGCGCTGTTGACGTCCTTGCAAATGGCGGTCCCCCCATGACCGAACTCACGGTCTCTGACGACTGGTTCACCGGTGACAGCGGTATCAACGGAGGGGCTATCGCTGCAGGCCCGGGCTCCGATATCACTGTGTCTGGCGACACATTCGTCAATGACACAGCCATCCTCGGCGACGGAGGAGCCGTCTTTAGCCAAGGCGCGCTCATCGCTACCGATGACACCTTCAGGCACGACGATGCCACGCAGTACGGCGGCGCGGTCTTTGCGCAGGGCACTGTTATTGCGATTGACGACACCTTTGCGGACGACAGCGCGAGCTCAGGGGGGGCAATAGCGACGGAGCCGTCAGCTGATAGGACCGCGGCCGGTGCGGCGCTCACCAATGACACCTTCGCTGGGGACACTGCCGCCTCTGTGGTCCTCGCCCGAGCGAGCGGCGGCGCCGTCGCGAACCTGGGCTCTATCGTGAGTGCGACTCAGGACACCTTCGTGGGAGACGCCGCTGCTTCAGGCCGGGGAGCGATCCTCCTCAACGAGGGCACCGTCACGTTTTCGAATTCTGTGCTCGACGTCCCTCAAGGCTCACTTAGTTGCGATGGCTCCGCCATAGACGCCGGGTACAACGTCGAGTCCGACGACTCCTGTGGCTTCACGCCCACAGACAACCCACCCAGCTTGGTCGGCAACAACAACATCGGACTTTCCCCCGTGCTGGCCGCCAACGGCTCAGCGGGACCGCAGACGGTCGCCATAACACCGGGCAGCTCGGCCTTCGGAGAGGTGCCGACTGCGGCGTGCCGTGTTTCTACTGACGAGCGCGGATGGCCCCGCCCTGGCCTGGCCGGACAGAACTGCGATGCGGGGGCCTTCGAGTACTTCGAGCTGACCATCGAAGTCTCAGGTGCGGAGGCTTACCTGTCGGGCGAACCGACCTTCAGTTTCAGTGACAACGCGCCACCGGGCCTCGGCATCGAAGGAGTGCTTACGTGCTCCACTGCCGATGCAGGGAGCCAAATCAGCTCTTTGGGACTCGGCGATTATACTGTCGACGGTTCCAGCTGCAGTGGCCTCAACCTGGTCGGCGCGGCGGCCCAAGATAGCAGCATCGCCTACACGGGTACACCTGACGGGTTTGTAATCGGCCCGGCTGCTCTGGGCGGCAACTACAAACTGGCCAGCAACTTCATTGGATACGCAGAATCGGTACTCGGGGACCCGTACGGCTGGGGACAAGGCAGGTCCAAGGACGCCACGTCATTTGATTGTTCGGGCCTAGTCGCTTACTCGCTGCTCAATGTTGGGTATTCCTCGGTACCGCCGGACACCTACACCCAATTTGCGTGGGCCACGCCCATAACTGTACAAGAAGCCTTTGATACGCCAGGCGCCCTTGTTTTCGGCCAGTTTGACGAGGACGGGATCGCCGGACCTGGCCATGTGGCAATCAGCCTCGGCAATGGCAGCATAATTGAAGCCGCACATACCGGCACCAACGTTGCCATTGTCAGCGCGACGCTTACCGCCACCGGTATTTTGACCACTGGCGAGCCAGACGTCGGGGACCTCTTCACGAGGGCTGGCCTTATACCGGGGCTCGACTACAACATCGGGATCGAAGGCAACTACAACATGGGTGTGGACGGCACGGGAGGCCCGTGACCACAACGGACGCCGAGGCTGGACGACGACGCGTCCACCTCGCTCGAGACAGGGTAGGCTAACAGTGCACCCTAGCCCTTGTCCCCCCGGCGAGTACGACCAGAGCGATCACGTGAGGCTCTAACAGAGCCACGGACGCCACAGCGCATCCGATGGCTGCAGAAGCCGCCAGGTCGAACCCAACCTCACCAGCGTGCCGAGTCCGGGCCGGGGGCGTCGTCCGCCACTTGCTCGAGATCACTCGGGTCGACGTCGACTATTTCCAGCTCGGGGTCGACCGGCTCTTCCTCGAGAAACTCGTCATCGAACGGCAGTATTTCGCGCTCGACCACGCTACTGGTTACGTACTCATCGCCTACATTTGACGAGTCCCGAGGTCGGTCCCGTCGGCCCGTGCCGTCCGGGTCGTCCATGCCTCCGTCGAGGAGTGCCATCTGTTCAGGGTCGTCAAGCTCCGCACCGGCTTCTTGGAGCTCGGCCCGGTCGACGACCAACTCGGAGCCCAGGTCACGTTGGCCTTCCGGGCCACCGATAAAGCCCCGTTGGGCGTCAACCTCGTCCAGGGCCTCGTCGAGGTTCTCGAACGCTTCGTTCTCATCGGGTGGTTCATCCATGAGGTCGCTCACGCCAGGTTCCTACCCGGGAAAAATCAACGCCACACACGGCCGTTCTGGGGTCGCGCGCCGAGCAGGCCCTCCAGCTCGGTCTGGGCTACTCACTCGGTACAGGCCAAGCACTGTGGCACATCGGAGCTGGCCGGCGAACGATTTGAGCGTCTGCAGGGCTGGGCTTAACGACAGCGCGGTATCGAAGTAGAACCGGGGAACCTGCTGAGCAGTTCATGGGGCTGGGTGCTGCCGAGTCGAACACATGGGTAAGTTCGGCGAACCGCAAGGACGCGTATCGCAGGAACCCCCGCGTGAGAAAGGATGAGGCTCGTATTTGGGTACCGAGTGAGCGAGTTCCGCAACGTATTCGTTGATACGACGAACCACTCGCGACCCCTTTTGCTGGGGCCAACCGACCACGCTCGGAGTAGATACTGAAAGAATTCCCACGGAGATCTGTAAGGAGCCCATCATCTCGATTGCACTCTCGGGGGCCCACTGTGGCGTGACGCGGCCGGAGGGATCGCGACCGCAGGCGGGAGCTCCTCGGCGTAGAAGGGCGGAACGACTTGTTGATGGACGTCGACCCGCTGAGGATCGGTCATCATCTGTCTCCTCCAGCAACCCGGGCGAGGGGCTCCTCCGCTCGATCAGCCCGGAGTGGTCAACGGGGTGGGCGTCGAGACGGTCGCCGCCCTGCTCGTTGCCGCAGGCGACAACCCCAGCCCATCCGTTCCAAGCCGGCTTGGGCGCA
The DNA here is from genome assembly GCA_963823855.1 of uncultured Acidimicrobiaceae bacterium. Taxonomy (GTDB): domain Bacteria; phylum Actinomycetota; class Acidimicrobiia; order Acidimicrobiales; family Palsa-688; genus Fen-671. The sequence goes on along the minus strand of CAWGNA010000018.1, from coordinate 51,835 downwards.
CCTGTGCGGGGCAGCCCCCATACCGGCGTCGTCGGGCAAAGCGACGCGCTGGCGGCTGGACCAGGGCGGGGACCGCCAGGCCAAGTCCGCCCACTACATTGCTGGGTGCTCGACTCCCACAGATTGCTTACTTGACCAGCTGGTGGGATTACCCCCCCGTTCTGCTGATGCCAGGCTTGCGAAACTCCGGGCGCACAGGCTGCCCCAGTGGGTACATGGCCACCCTCAGTCAGTGGTAAAGCTCCACTCCCGCGCCGCCCACGGCGGGGGCGAGTCAAACAAGTCCGGACGAGCTACCAGTCCACTGGCGCCGGGTCCCAGGTCAGCGCCCCTGCACCCTCCGCCGCCCCGCGTCTGAGGTCCTGGTGTCCTGGTTTCGCCTCTTGCCATGATCGAACGTACGTTCGTAGGATGGGCCCGTGGGAGAAGGGCCCCTTACGCCGAGCTGCACTGCCACTCGAACTTCAGCTTCCTGGACGGCGCCTCACACCCCGACGAGCTCGTCGAAGAGGCCACGCGTCTCGGCCTCGTCGCGCTGGCAGTCACAGACCACGACGGCATGTACGGAGTGGTCCGCTTTGCCGAGGCAGCCGGCTCCGCGGGCCTGTCGACGGTCTTCGGTGCCGAAGTCACCCTGGGACTGACCCGGGCACAAGCCGGCATGGCAGACCCCGAAGGCAGTCACCTGGTGGTACTCGCACGGGACCCTACGGGGTACGCCCGTTTGTGCAAGGCGCTCTCCGTCGCCCATTTGCTGGGAAGAGAAAAGGGGCGCCCGCTGATAGACCTACCCCTCCTGGCAGCCATCGGAGCGGGTGCTCAACTGGACCTTTCCACTATCTCGATGACAGGCGGCTCAATGGCCGGCGGGCTTACCGCGCCAGCACTAACAGGGCCAGCACTAACAGGGCCAGCACTAACAGGGCCAGCACCGACAGGGCCAGCACCGACAGGGCCAGCACCAACAGGGCCAGCACCAACAGGGCCAGCACCGACAGCGCCAATGGCGACTGGGCCAATGGCGACTGCGCAGCCGTGGCTGCCCTCCATCTGGCCGGTGGAGGCCTCCCCCGGCGCCAGAACACCTGCCACTGGCTCGTGCTGACCGGCTGTCGAAAGGGAGCAATCCCGCAGGCTCTTATCAGCTCCGGCCCGGCGGCCGCTCGGACCGAGCTCGTGTGCCTGCAGCGTCACTTCGGCCGGGACAACGTGGCAGTTGAGATCTGGGACCATGGCGAGCCGCTTGCGTCCGCCCGCAACGACGCCCTGGCCGAACTAGCCTGCCAGGCGGGAGCCGACATCGTCGCCACCAACAACGTCCACTATCACCGACCAGGGCGGGCACGACTGGCGACCGCTATGGCAGCGGTCCGGGGGCGGCGGAGCCTCGACGACATGGACGGCTGGCTACCGGCGGCGGCCAGCGCCCATTTGCGTAGCGGTACAGAGCAGGCCCGGCGTTTCGCCCGTTACCCTGGCGCCGTCGAGAGGGCAGCCGAGCTTGGCCTCGCCTGTGCCTTCGACCTCAGGCTGGTAGCCCCGAAGCTCCCGCCTTTCCCTACCCCTCCCGGCCACTCGGAGATGACATGGCTCCGGCACCTGACCGAACTGGGTGCCCGCCACCGCTACGGGCCACGTAGCTGCCCCGACGACCCCGCGCTTACCCTCAGATCGATTACGAGCTCAACATGATCGAGCAGCTCGGTTTCGCCGGCTACTTCCTCATTGTCTGGGACATCGTGCATTTTTGCAACGAATCAGATATTTATTGCCAGGGAAGGGGATCGGCGGCTAATTCCGCCGTTTGTTACGCGCTCGGGGTGACGAAGGCAGATGCTGTCAGGCTCGGCCTTTTGTTCGAACGGTTCTTGTCGCCTGAACGGGACGGGCCGCCCGATATCGACGTCGACATTGAAAGCGATCGTCGAGAGGAGGCCATACAGTATGTGTACCAACGCTATGGTCGAGAACGCGCCGCGCAGGTGGCCAATGTCATCACTTACCGGCCACGCTCGGCTCTACGGGACATGGGCAAGGCTCTGGGGGCCTCACAAGGCCAAGTAGACGCCTGGTCAAAACAGTTGGGTGGTTGGGATCCGCTACCTCCCCCCCCAGATGACAATAAAAATACCAATAAAGAGGCCAGTAAAGGTGGTGCTGCAGGCGCTGGCATACCGGAACCGGTGTTGGAACTGGCCCGTGAAGCCCAGGACTTCCCCCGGCACCTCGGCATCCACTCAGGCGGGATGGTTATATGCGACCGGCCCGTCGCAGAGGTCTGCCCGGTCGAATGGGCACGCATGGCCGACCGCAGCGTCTTGCAATGGGACAAGGAGGATTGCGCCAGGACTGGCCTTGTAAAGTTCGACTTATTGGGCCTCGGGATGCTTTCGGCGTTGCACGTGACCGTCGACCATATAGAATTTTTTTATGGTACGGAAATAGACCTTGCCGCCCTGCCTCAAGACTCTGCGGTATACGAAATGCTCTCCAGGGCAGATTCCGTGGGGGTCTTCCAGGTCGAGAGCAGGGCACAGATGGCGACACTGCCACGGCTCCGGCCGCGGACATTTTACGACCTCGTAATCGAAGTCGCACTGATCCGCCCTGGCCCGATCCAGGGACGTTCCGTCCACCCTTACCTGCGCCGGCGCAATGGGTCCGAAAAGGTGACGTACCTCCATCCTTTGCTGGAACCCAGTCTCAAAAAAACCCTTGGAGTGCCCCTGTTCCAGGAGCAGCTGATGCAAATGGCCATCGACGTTGCTGGCTTCAGCGCGGGCGAAGCCGACCAGTTACGCCAGGCTATAGGCGCAAAGCGAAGCGCTCAGCGCATGGAGCGTTTACGGTCACGGTTTTACTCCGGCATGGCCGAGCGGGGGACTACTGGTCAGGTAGCCGACAGGATCTGGGAACAAATGGCCGCTTTCGCCAATTTCGGTTTCCCTGAGAGCCACTCGGTCAGCTTCGCGTATCTCGTCTATTCCTCGGCATGGCTAAAACTGCATTATCCTGCCGCCTTTCTGGCCGGCCTGCTGGACAGTCAGCCGATGGGGTTCTGGTCGCCCCAGACGCTGGTGCTGGACGCCCGACGCCACGGTGTCGAGGTAAGGCGGCCAGACATCAACGCCAGCGCAGAATGTTCTGTGCTCGAACCAGCCAGTAATAACCGCGCTGGTGGTACCGGGCCGGCGGTCCGGCTCGGGGTTTCTTATGTACGTACGATCGGCGCCGAGCTTTCAAAGCGCATCGCCGCCGGCCGCCCTTACGGCGGGGTCGAGGATTTCGTGCGTCGTAGCGGTGTGAGCGTAGCCCAGGCCGAGGCTCTCGCTACAGCGGGAGCCTTTGAGTGTTTCGGATTGGACAGGCGCAAAGCGCTCTGGGCCGCCGGCGCCATCGCGCAGGCAGGGGCCGGCCTCGAGAGCGGGACGGAGGTGCCGCCCGAAAAGGACCGTAAGGACAAGTCCAGAGGGGGCCAAGCCAGAGATGAACTGGCCAGAGATGAGCTGGCCAGAGATGAGGAGGGCGAAGAGGACGGGCCAGCCAGACACGACGGGCAGGTCGGACGGGATGGGCAGGTCGGACGGGATGGGCAGGTCCCGTACAGAAAGGCACAAGACGTAGGGCACAGACCAGGGCCACCCACTGAGGGAGGGGCCCGACGGGAACACCAGGCAGCTCGCCTGGCCGGGCTCGTAACCGGCTCGGAGGCGCCTTCGCTCCCGGGTATGGACGCCATCGAGCTCAACCGGGCCGACCTGTGGGCAACAGGCCTCTCCACGGACAGTTACCCGACCGAGCTGTTCCGCAAGGAACTGGATGCCCTGGGCGTGATACCCGCCGCTAGCCTGGCCCGCCTCGTCGACAAGGCACCAGTCATAGTCGGCGGGTTGGTTACCCACCGACAGCGGCCGACAACAGCCAAGGGTGTCGTTTTTATCAACCTGGAGGACGAAACTGGCCTTGTCAATGTCATCTGCCCCTTACCAATCTGGGAACGTCACCGCCGCGTCGCCCTGTCAGCCCCGGCCCTTTTGGTCCGTGGCAAACTCGAGAGGATCGACGAGGCGATCAGTGTCCTCGCCATCACGATCGAGGCATTGCCATCTTTTGCGGGGGCGAAAGGCCTGCGTTCGAGAGACTTTCGTTGAGGCTGACGGCCACTGTGCTCGTACCAAAGCGTCCTCGGTCGGGCACTTCCGTCGTCAGCACGGTGTACGGAGCACGTGGAGCGCCCTTTCACCGCAAAAATGCCCTGCCGGCTGCCGTTCTCGGTGCGAAATGTGCATCCCGTCGCGAACGCCGCCCAATTCTGTCCCTTAATCGCGACAAAGTAGCCAAACCGCGCCGAGAACCGGCCATGTGCGGTCGGGCTCAGGCCAAAACCGGCGATTTTCCGGCCGGGCTCAGGCCAAAACCGGCCATTTGCGGCCGGGCTCAGGCCAAAACCGGCGATTTGCGGTCGGGCTCAGGCCAAAACCGGCGATTTGCGGCCGGGCTCAGGCCAAAACCGGCCATTTGGGGCCGGGCTCAGGCCAAAACCGGCCATTTGCGGCCGGGCTCAGGCCAAAACCGGCGATTTGCGGACAACGCCAGGCCGAGAACCGCCGAGTTCAGGCCGAGCACACGACAAAACCGGCGGCCCGGCGGCATTGCCGGGCCCACATACGCCCCTCGCAGCCCGGCGGGCCCTCGCGACCGTCTCAGCCCCTCATACTGAAGCCACACAACCGAGAGGCGGGGCAAAGTCCAGCCAAAACCGATCGGTTCCGGCGCATGGGCACCAAAAACCCGCCGTTGCGCGCCGGACCACATACGATCTTGACAGCCGAGCCGAAGGAGGCACATGCGGGACGGCGCAGCAGCCACGGACAAACATATCGCCGACCCGACCGGCCGAGCCCCGGCGCCGGACCTGCCGTGGCCGGGCGGAACCCTCGACCTCAGCGGCCTGGCGACGATCCGGGCGGGAGGGCCATTCGGTACGGTCCTCGTCGACCCGCCGTGGCGTTTCGCCAACCGCACGGGGAAGGTGGCGCCGGAGCACAGACGTCTGGCGCGTTATCCCACGATGACCGTCCGCGAGATCGCCTCGCTGCCGGTCGCAAGCCTGATGGCCGACCGTTCGCACTGTTATCTCTGGGTACCGAACGCGCTGCTGGCTGAAGGCCTGATCGTTTTGGAGAACTGGGGGTTCACGTACAAATCAAACCTGGTGTGGCACAAAATCCGGAAAGACGGGGGCAGCGACGGGCGAGGTGTCGGATTTTATTTTCGTAACGTCACCGAGCTGGTGCTTTTCGGCATACGAGGCGGGCTGCGCACCTTTGCTCCGGGACGACGTCAAGTCAACCTGTTCGCCACCCAAAAAAGGGAGCATTCCCGTAAACCTGACGAGCTTTACCAGATCATCGAGCAGTGCTCCCCCGGGCCGCACCTGGAACTGTTTGCTCGTCATCATCGGCCGCACTGGGTCGCCTGGGGCAACGAAGCCCCCCTCTCCGGGCGCCTCTGCTCAGCCGGGACCGAGGGCAACGCGGCCGCCAGCGAAACGATGAGCCGGCCGGCATAGCAAACTGGCAGGTGTGGAGACCGATCCGGAAACCTTTGAGGCGCTCGTCGCGGACGCTCTGGACCAGATCCCTGAGGCGTTGGGCCAGTACATGGACAACGTGGCCGTCTTCGTCGAGGACTGGCCCACCCCCGAGCAGTGGTCCGGCCGGCGTGGCACTCTGCTCGGCCTCTACCAGGGTGTGGATCTTACCCGCAGGTCTCCGCTGTCATACGGCGGGGTCATGCCGGACCGGATCACAATTTTCCGGGGGCCGATCAGCCAGATCGCCCGCAACCAGGAAGAGCTGGTCGAGCTCGTGACCAGGACCGTCATCCACGAGGTGGCTCATCATTTCGGCATATCGGACGCACGGTTGCACGAGCTGGGCTGGGGTTGAGCCCTGGTACCACCACCCCACGCGAGCGCGGGCCGGGCGCACATCGGCTTGGAGGGCCGCTGACGCCGGCAGCGGCCCTTATCGCGCTTGGGCCGCGAGGGAGCGCCGGGTACCCTCCGATACGTGTGGGACATCGAGCAGGTTGAGGAGACAGCGTCTAGGTGGTTCGAGGTAGAGAGCCCATACTCCGCCGCTTCACCTGCGCGCGCCAGGACCCGCACCCGGGGCAGGCAGCAGGCCGCGCCCAATCGCCGTGGTGACGGCTGCAGTACGGTCGTCGACCCCGAGCTTGGCAAACGCGTGCAGCAGGTGCGTCTTCACGGTCGCCTCCCCGATATAGAGGGCCAGGCCGATCTCGGAGTTGGTCTTGCCGATGGCCACGAGCCCGAGCACCTCGAGCTCGCGCACCGTGAGCTCCGGGTTGGCCGAGGCTCTCGAACAGCTCAATAATTTGGCCGCGGCCACCGGAGCCAGCACGGTTGCTCCGGCGGCTGCCGCCCTAACCGCGCTGATGAGGTCTGCTCTCGGGGTGTCTTTCAGCAGGTAACCCTTGGCCCCGCCTCGACTGCCCGAATTATGTCGAGGTCGGTGTCGTACGTCGTTACCACCAGCACAGCGGGAGCCGGCTCGCTCTCGACTATGAGGCGCGTGGCCTCGGCGCCGTCGGTGCCGGGCATACGGAGGTCCATCAGCACAACGTCGGGATGCAGCGCCTTGGCCAGGGCGGCCGCCTCTTGGCCGTCGCATGCCTCGCCCAGGACCTCGATGTCTAGCTCGCCGGCCAGCATCCCTCGCAGGCCTTCCCGAACGACAGGGTGGTCATCTGCGATGATCACCGTAACTGTCACCGTGCCGCTCCCTCCACAGGAGCACCGGGGACCACAGTGGGCGACATCACACCGTGGGTCACCGGCATATTTCCCTCTGGCCCAGGTGCCCGTCCTGCCCACCTCAATCGGGCAGCGTCATCGACGAGCTCATCCGCCGGCAATATAACCCGGACCTTCGTCCCCTCGCCCGGGACAGAACCCACTTCCGTCGTCCCCCCCAGTTCGTCCACCTTGGAGCGAAGCTGGCTGAGGCCAAAACCTGGCAGATGGGCAGCGTCGAAGCCCATCCCGTTGTCGGTTACTTCCAGCGCGGTCACATTTTCCGCAAACGTCAGTTTCACCGACGCCTCCCCAGCCTTTGCGTGCCGGCCGACGTTGACCAACGCCTCCTGGGCAGCGCGCAACAAAACGATCTCCGCATTTTTGGACAAACGAGCAGGCGCGCCTTTCGACTTCAAATCGCGTGGCGATACAGAAACGAGCACCTAAATCCTCGCAAACCCGCGCCATGGCTCCCGCGAGCGAATCGCCCTGGAGCGGTAGAGGCCCAAGCGCCTCTATGAGCGAACGGGCTTCCGCCAGGCCGTCCCGAGCCGCTCCCTCGGCCAGGCTGAGCTGCCTCGCAACGGGGCCAGGCTCGCCGCGGTCCAGCGCCGCCTGGGCCGCCTGGAGCAACATGATCACGCTGGTAAACCCTTGAGCAAGGGCGTCATGGATTTCTCGGGCGAGCCGTTCGCCCTCGGCCAGCGCACCTTTCTCACGGCTCAGCTCTGCCAATTCGCCCCGGGTACGCTCGAGTTCTTCGATCAGCACGGCCCGCTGACGGCTCTGGCCAATGATGCTGCCGATATAGGTGCCAAGGAATATCGAAAGGGGCAAAGCCAACACGCCGCTGACGCTGATAGCGATCACGGTCGCAACGTTGATGCCGCTGTGCGCCAGCTCCGCGCCCGCGTTCACCAGTACCAGGCTGAGGACTGCCATGACGGCGGGGCGCAGGCGCAGCAACGTGAAGCAATGCGGTACGAGAATGAACAGCAGAAGGGCAGAACCGGGGAAAAGAAAACAAGCTGCCGTGAATATAGTAAATGCCCCCAACAGCTAAACCCGGCCCGACCGTCTACTGCCGCCCCCGGATCAGGCCGACCAACCTAGTGTCAACGCGTACAAAAGGCTCAAGCAGGCATAAAGCGCCAGCAAGGTTTCGAGGCGGCCGGGTCGTGCACCTCCGCAATAGCAAATCCCGCCGTCGCAGCCACTGTGAGGGCAAAACCAGCGGTCCACCACGGCACGAACCGGTCCCACGCGTGCTGCCCGGCTCCCGGCGACCCTCCCGCTGGCCCATCCACGCTCGGCCCAGTTGCTACGAGCTGCGGCCCGGCATCACCGGCCACAGACGGCTCCTGGCGGCGGCACTACCTCTCGCCTCGCCCCGTCCACCTGAACGTCTTCGCCGACAGCACCAGCCCCAGTACGCACCAGGTCGCAAGGACGAGGGCCATCGCGCCATAGTTCCACCTGTGGTTCGGTTCCACTTGTTGGAAGTAGCTGGGAAGCAAGGCCGAACGGTAACCCTCCGCGATCCACCGCAGTGGGAAGAGGCCGGCGAAAGCGCAGAGGCCGGGCGACAAAGAAGTCACGGGAACGAACACCCCGGAGATGAACTCCAACACCAGCAAGGGTAAGTTGGCCACCGGAGCTGCAGATGGGGCGGTCCTGGGGACGCTGCTGATGGCAATGCCGATGAGCGACGTCGATACCGCTCCCAAGAAGGTCACCCAGATGAATGTCCACCACCTCGCCAATGTGCCGGGGAGCGACACGTTGTAGACGAAATGGCCGAAAAGCAGCAACACCACTATTTCCAGGGTGCATGCCACGAGCACGATTAGCGCTTTGCCGACGAAATAGGCCGTCCTCGGCATCGGTGTGCCCGCCAGACGCTTCAATCCCCCGTTTTCCCTTTCTGCTGCGATGGCTGTAGCCAGGCTCAAAAAGCTTGTGGAAGCAACGCCGGCGGCGAGCAGACCGGTGGTGTACACCTCGCTGTAACGCACATGGGTACCGCGGACGTAGCCCCCAAATATCGATGACAGCAGCGCCAGCAAGACAACTGGCAACGCCAAGGAAAACACGACGGCGTCCTTGCTCCTGAAGAACTGCAGCACCTCCACTTGCCCGCGGGCAAGCCCGGCAACGGCAAAAGCCCGCGCCGATGAATATCGGCTCCGGCTGGCGCGGGCGCTTGCGAGAGGACCACGCAGGGCGTCGACCATACCTGCGTCGGTCATTTCGGGCCCACCCCCGTGTCGCCCCCTTCTGGGCCCCCGATCTCTGGGCCGTCTCTCTCTGGGCCGCCTATATTTGGACAGTTTGTGCCGATCAGTCGCAGGTAGATGTCTTCGAGGCTCGGCCGCGTCACCGTGAGCCGTGGGACCTCGCCCCCAAAAGTTGCCTCGAGCTGCCTGACAAGCGCTGTCGGCTGGTCGGTCCTGACGCGCTGACAACCGTTCGGGCCAAACCAGGCCACCTCTGCAGAAGCTTCCTGGCGCCCGCCCAACTCACTGGGCGGGCCGGTTGCCACGACGCGCCCGCAGTTGATAACGGCTACCCGATCGGCCAGCGCTTCAGCCTCTTCCAGGTAGTGCGTAGTGAGGAGCACGCTCGTCCCCGCTTTGGCGAGGTCCTTAACGACGTCCCAGAACTGGCGTCGCGCTTCTGGGTCGAAGCCCGTAGTTGGCTCGTCGAGGAAGACGAGCTCTGGCCGACCGACGATCCCGAGCGCAACATCTAGGCGCCGGCGCTGGCCCCCCGAAAGGCCCGTATCCGCGAACCTCGTTTTGCTGTGAGGCCTACCTGCTCGATTACATCATCGGGGTGGGCAGGGGCAGGGTAGAAATGGGAGAAATGGCGGACGCACTCCGAGACAGTCAGGTCCACGACATCTTCGCATTCCTGCAGGACGATGCCGCGCCGAGCGCGCCATGCCGAGCCTGCCCGCTGGGGATCCGCTCCGAGCACTTTGGCTTCGCCGGCGTCACGCCGACGGTAGCCCTCGAATATCTCTACCGTGGTGGTTTTGCCAGCACCGTTCGGGCCCAACAAAGAGAGCACTTCGCCGCGGCTCATTTCCAGGTCGATCCCGTCGACCGCGACAACTGAGCCATAGCTCTTCCGAAGGCCCCTGGCCTCGATGACAAGCTCTTGGGCCATGTCCTCAGCATGATCGGACCGGTGCTCGGGCACACCAACCGGAGGGGTGGTTGGCGCCTCCACCGGACGGTTGACCTCAGTAAACGGTTGACCTGATTAGGGGGCCAGGAGGCTGAGCCGGAGCGGTTGCGCCCCGACCCGAGCGTTCATGAGAAGCGACGCAACCATTCCTCTCGGCTCATCCGGGCGAGAGCGACGTTGGACCGCCTCACTTGTTCGAGGGATGCCGACCTCGCAGGCGAGTAATGGTGGCCCGGCCAGACGGTCAGCCTTCCAGGCAGGCTGGCGAGCCGCCGGAGGCTCGTGTACATGGCGTCAGGGTCGGCGCCGGGGAGGTCAGTGCGCCCACACCCCTCGATGAACAGCGTGTCCCCGGTCACCAAGTTGTCGCCGACAACCAAGCACTGGCTCCCCGGCGTGTGGCCAGGAGTGTGCAATAGGCGCACGCCGAGGGATCCGACCTGGACGACGTCGTCGTCCATATGCTGGACGAACGAGGAAACCGGCGCTCCGCTCATCTCTGAGACCCACGGCACCTCGTCTTTTTGAACATGGACCGGGACCGCGGTGAGCTCCAGCAGGTCGACCAACCCCTCGATGTGCTCCCCGAATATTTCCCCACCGACGTGGTCGGCGTGGTAGTGGGTCGCGAGCACCCCCGCCAACCGTAGACCGGCTTTGCCGACCCACTCCAGGAGGGCGCGAACGTCGTACGCAGGGTCGACGAGCAGCACGTCACCGGTGACGCTGTCGCCGACAACGTAGACGTGGTTTCGCATCGTCGAGGCGAAGCTGTCGTCGACAGCAAAGTCCTCGCCAGCGAGCAGCTGGTGGAAGAAGAGCTCTTCTGGCATCGGCCCCATCGTAAGGGACCACTGTGGAGACAAGCTTGACTGAACTCGGTGACAGCCAGGACCGGCCAGCACTCGCAGCTAGGACGGAGTTGGTACTGGCCCGAATTCGGCCCGGGAGGCGGTCTGGCAGGCTGAGCGGCGATTCGGGGCGCCGAAAGCCAAGAAATGGTCGTCCAGCCCATATCTTGGTGAGATGACCGACGAGCTCTGCCTGCTTTGCGTCCACGCGCACCCTGACGACGAGGCCTCTAAGGGCTCCGGGACGGTAGCCAAGTACCACGCCGAAGGCGTTCGCTGTGTCCTCGTCTGTTGCACAGGTGGAGAAGAAGGCGACATCCTGAACCCGGCGATGAACAACCCCGATGTCGTCGAGCGCCTGCCGGAGATCCGTGCCCAGGAGCTCGAGCGTTCGGCTCAGATCATCGGCTACAACGAGGTCGTCATGCTCGGTTACCGGGACTCGGGCATGCCGGGCACCGAGGCGAACGAACATCCCGGCTCGTTCACCAAGGCCTCCCTCGAAGAAGCGACCGGCCGCCTGGTGGCAGTAGTTCGCCGGACCAGGCCCCAGGTGATGGCCATCTACCCCGCTCACCAATCCCTGTACCCGCACCCTGACCACATCCGGGCTCACGAGGTGGGCCTGGCCGCATTCCAGGCAGCCGGCGACCCGGATGCCTTTGCGGGGTCAGGGCCGCCATGGCAACCACAGAAGCTCTACTACATGCTCTGGTCCAAGAGGCGGATGCTAGCGCTGGCCCAGAAGTTCGTTGAACTGGGGCTCGAGTTGCCCTGGGGCGAGGAGCGCTTGGAAAAGATGGCCGACGCCCCCCAGGAAGATGTGACCACGGAGGTGGACTTCGGCGGCTGGGCGCATGTGCGCAAGGAGGCCTTGCTTGCCCATGCGACCCAGGTCGACCCCAATTCGCCCTTCTGGTTCGGCCTGCCGGCTGAAGTGGCCGACGAACTGGGCCACTACGACGACTACCACCTGGCCCACAACTTCACGGCCTCACAACCGCCCGAAGACGACCTCTTTGCGGGCATCCGGGAACGAGCAGCCCTATGAGCCAGGAAGCCCGGCCGCCGACGCCGCGTACAGCCGCTGGTCAGGGACCACAAGCTGTCGCAGGACGACGCAGATCTCGTCTGGCCTGGTGGCGTTCATCGTCGGAGAGACCAGCCGGGCTGGTTCGAGGAGCAGGTCGCGCCCCTCGGCAAAGGCCGCCGGCCAGCTCGACGGGAAGGCAGAAACAAGCGCCAAGCCGTCTTCGACAGAGTGGAAGTTCCGTTGGTCGGCGGACGGCCCCGGGCCGTTGTTGGCCGGCGACGGCTCCGAGCCCGACCTAACTTTGACCCTCAGTCCCGACGATGCCGAACTCGTCAGGAGCGGTCAGCTCGACCCAAGCGTGGCGTTCATGCAGGGAAAGCTAAAGACCGTCGGGCGACAATGCCCTCTTGTTACTTGTGCTTTCTTGGACCACTACCCCGGCATTCGCGGGGGCGTTGGCTGCCTGGTCAACGGTCCGCTCAGATGAAGCGGAGCCCGTGGCGGGCGAGAAGCCCTAGCGACCGGAACTCGCTCTCGCTGCTTCAACCCCGTCCCATTCATTTGGGCCCCATTGGGCGCTCTGGGGACCGGAGAACACTTCCTCCAGTCCGGCTGCCCCTCTCCGGCTCTTACCGAAGAACGCCACGTTGAACTCGCGCTCTGCCAGGTGCCTTCGGGTACGGAAAAGGACACCCACGTAGGCCAGCACCACCGGCACGAGCACGAGGAACCCCCACCAAGCGGCACTGGAGCCGGTAGCAAGCGCCACCAGCGCGGGGGCGGCAACCGCACCCGCCACCACCATCAGCGCACGGCGCCGACGCGCGGCACTGTCGGCTTGAGCCTTTGCCCCCTGGTCGAATGCGGACGGGGGGACGACCCGTAGCTGGTAAGGCGGCGAAGAAACCGACGAAGTTTGCCCGTTGGCCCTCTTATGGGCACGACTCGACCAAGCTAGGTACTCACGCACAACACGTACTCCCTGTCAAGGTGAACTGCGCGACACCACAGTGCAGGTGCAGCACGCCCGACCGATGTTCAGGCCGGATCCGATGGTCTTGTGAGGAAATTAGCCCGCTCGATCTGAGCGCGCAAGTTATGGCAATCATGTCTCGATCATGATCGTAACCGGGCCTTCGTTTACCAAGGTAACTTTCATCATTGCGCCGAAGTGGCCCGTAGCAACTTCTGCGCCGGCACGACGGAGCTGAGCGACGAGCCTGTCGATCAGGGCCTCCGCCACTACGGGTGCGGCTGCATTGACGAAGGAGGGCCGGCGCCCCCTGCTAGTGTCGGCATAGAGTGTGAACTGGCTAACGACCAGCAGGGGCAGGCCCAGTTCTGCCGCAGAACGGTTCATGTTGCCGGCACCGTCGGGAAAGAGCCGTATTTGCCAGATCTTTGCTGCCAGACGGTCGGCAGCACTTTCGTCGTCTTGCAGACCGACGCCGACGAGTACACACAAGCCTAGCCCGATCTTGCCGACAACCTCACTGTCGACTGTCACCGAAGCCTCCGAGACCCGCTGCAACAAACCACGCACAGCGCGAAGCATAATTCCGGGCGCCGGGCCAAGGGTTGACCTTGGGCCTATAGCTGCCAATGAGGCCGCGTAATCGGCGCGGTACTGGCACACGCCGTTGCGCCGGTGTTGCGAATTGGGCGCCCCTGTTTCTGCCGAATTGGCCCTAGTTGCGCCGAAAAAACACGCTTGTGAGTGGCAGAGCCGGTTGCATTTATGGAGCAGCCCGGATTTTGCCCGTCCCCGATCATTGATTACGACAGGCCGCGTATCCAGCGTTTGTGACCCTTCCTGCCTGCCCCTGAACGTGGCTGCCCCTCCTGTGCGCCGACACGGCTACCGGGGACGAGGCACCGAGGACGGAGCCTCGGGCGCATGGCGAGCACGAGGCCGCTGCCCAAGGGGTGGGGACGCCTCCAGCACAGGGCCGGACCGGCCGACCGCCCACCACACTCTAAACTCGCTGGTCGTGGCCATCCTGGAGGAACAGGAGCTCGCGTCCTCATCAGAGCGCGCCCTCGTCAAGGTCAGGCGCAGTCCGCTGCTCCTCGAACTGGGAGTGATCGTTTTCCTGGGATGGATCTACGACTGGCTACAAAACCTGGCGCCGGTCCGCCTTGGCCTCGCGCTGCACAACGGCGAGTCAGTTCTTTCGTTCGAGCAACGCTTCCACATAGCGCCGGAGAGGTACCTCGACAAGTGGCTCAACCACCACTACCTGTTGGCGTACGTGTCGTCGGATTTCTACGACAACGCCATCTTCGGCGTGACTCTGGTGCTCGCAGCATGGATATGGTGGCGTCGACCGGACTTGTACAGACCGCTGCGCAATGACCTCGTCCTGGCCAACCTGATCGGCTTCGCCGTCTTCTGGTTGTTCCCCGTAGCGCCTCCCCGGATGTTGCCGGGCTTCACGGACATCGTCGAAAAAGTCGGCGGCCTCGGCTCCTGGCACAACGCATTGATCTCCCATGCCGACCAGCTCGCGGCGATGCCGTCAATGCACTTGGCGTGGGCTGTTTGGTGCTCCTTGGTCGTCTGGAGGCTGGCTGGCAAGGAGGGCTGGCGCCGGGTGGCACTGGCCCTTGGCATCCTGTACCCCGTTGCGACGGCGTGGGTGGTGATTGCCACCGGCAACCACTACCTGATGGACGTCCTGGCCGGCACAGCGGTCACTGCGGCGTCGGTTGCAGCGGTTGAGCTCGGTCCCAAACTGGTCAGGCAGTTACGACCGGGGCGGTTCGCTCGCCACGATTAGTTGCTGCCTCCAGGAACGTTCGCTCGGTCCACGGGGCGCCCGGTAAAAGGCCTTGTGCCGCATCAGCACTGTCCGGCAACCGGACGAGGGTGGCCCGTCGTCGCAAAAGTTACTAGTCATACGTGGCCTCCACCCACCAGCGCCGTCCCTCCCGGGCCAGGAGGTAAGCAGCGCCGTCAATCGTGCACACCTGGAAACGTGCTCGCCTGCGCCCTCCGCCGTCCCACCAGCGCTCTTCCACAGGCCAGGGGCCGGCCCAGGTGCCGATTTCCATCAGTGCGCCGGCACCAACCTTGAGGCGGGCCGGACGCGCGCTCGCAGTCCCGCGGCTGCCGACGGTTACCGGGTTGCCTTCTTCGTCGACCATCAGCGCAGGTAACGGTGGCTGGTGGACTAACGCCGGTGCCAGTCCGGGGAGGCGTCCAGGCCAGGGTGGCGCAGCGTCTTTCCCACGCCCACCGTGGGCCGCCTTTTGACGGGACGGGCCCGGGGCCCTGTCTCACGTCGTTTGCTTGGCCCGCCTGGGGCCCCAACCCCAGGCTCCTACCGGAGGCGGGGCCCCCAACCCCACCCCGGGCCGTGTTGTTTGCTTGGCCCGCCTGGGGCCCTAACCCCAGGCTAAAGGACCCAGGGAGCTGGGTTTCAGAAGAGTCGCCGGCCGTTCGCGGGACTGGGGGTAGCGACTGTCCGGGCGCTCCCTCACTGAAGTCAGAAGGCGAACGGCCGGTGGCTCTTCTCCTGGTAGCTCCCGGAGGTCCTTTACTCCCGGAGGCGGGGCCTCCAACCCCACCCCGGGCCGTGTCGCCGCCAGTTAGAACACCGGGACGTAGTGGCACTCTTGGCTCTCCCCAGGGGACAAGGAGCACCTGCTCCGTGTAGTCGCGCCCCCCCTGGAGGATCCCCGTCATGGCCGCCTCAGGCCCCAACAGGCCCTGGACCCGCGCCAGAGCACGAGCAGCCCTGCTGGCAGCGCCGGCGTCGTTACCCCAAAAACCAAGTTGACGCCCATCGTCAGGACGTATTTCTTCAGGGACCAGAGACAGCTTGGTGATCCTGCCTGCCTGAGCTATGTCTGCTTGGCCCGCCTGGGGCCCCAACCCCAGGCTCCTACCGGAGGCGGGGCACCCAACCCCACCCCGGGCCGTGTTGTCTGCTTGGCCCGCCTGGGGCCCCAACCCCAGGCTCCTACCGGAGGCGGGGCCCCCAACCCCACCCCGGGCTGTGTTGTCTGCTTGGCTCGCTTGTAGAGCCCACCCTTCGAGCTGCCAGCGCACCCGTTCGCCGATCGCTGCAGCACTGAGAGCGCCGTCGTGACGCCAACTCCGCCGCAGCGACGTACCGTGCTCGGTCTCGGCCTCTATGGCAAGGCGTGTGCATACAAGCCCGGTATTTCTCAGGCGGCTGTGCAGCTCATCAGCTAGCGCCTTACCCACGAACGCAGCCGCCTGCAATTGGTCAGCCGGTGGGTCGAGCTCAGCCGTAACGGTCCAGTCGGGTGGTGGCAGGCGCCCCCGCACCGGGCGTTCCTCCAGGCCTCTAGCTAAGCGATGAGCTAACAAGCCTTCGGTGCCAAACCGGCCGAGCACAGATGGCTCCGGGAGCGCGGCAAATGCCCCCAGCGTCTTCAGGCCCAGTCGTGTGAGCAAGTCGGCAAGGTCGGCAATTCGATCGCTGCCCACCAGCCGGGCAGGGCTCCCCGGACCTGGGAAGGCGAGCGCCCTGACCGGGAGAGGCGCGAGGAACTCGGCAGACCCACCTTTGGGGACCACCAGAGGCTCGCTGGCTAGCGTTTGCCGCGTAGCCAGGCCGGCAGCGAAAAGCCCATCGGCAATACCCACTCTGCAGCAACCAGCCCAACCGCTCCTACCTTTGGTCTCGCCGGCAATTTCGGTCTCGCCGGCAATTTCGGTCTCGCCGGCAACTACAGCTTCGACCGTCGCTGCAACCTTGGTCGCCAGCGCCAGGTCGCCCCCAAAATAACGGGAAGGCCCACGAGCGCCAAGGGCCAGCTGGCCCGGCAGGAATACCTCGGGCCTGGAGCGAACGCCTCGATGGCTGCCACTGCCGGCTCCCACTCACGAGCCTCTGCCGAGATATCGCTCGACAGGACATCCAAGCCCGGGCAGCGCCCCTGCGCTTCCCGTCGGCGCATGCCGACCCGGACACCCGCCATCCGGGCTCCCGGGGACGTGGCTACGACCTTGTTGTCGGATACGACAGCAACTTCGTCAAACGGTTGACGCCCGGCTGCTATGACGGGCCAATCAGGGCAGAAGGCAACAAGGGCCCGGGACTGGCTCATCCGGCTTTACCCAGCGATGTCCATACCCACAGCCACTTCGACGCTCGGCACTCCCGCGGGAAGGACGGGTTCGCCCCATACCGGCTCGAGCTCGTCGGCAGCCGGTCCGAGCGGAGGCCTCCCGAACCAGATGCGAGCGCGCCGCTCACGAGAAGCCGCTCCCCTGCCACCCGCTACTACTTCGACCTCCCGGCCCCATAGGTGCCCACACCCATCCTCGAGACCGCACCAGCGTCCCGAAACGATATTGAGGCGCACGTCGACGGCACCGGGCCAACCGTCCCCCGTCACGGCGAGCACCGACCGTCGCTCACGCGCCCTTGCCTCCAGCTTGCGGGCGTCCGAATAGCTCACCCGACCAGCCGTCCGCAGGAGCACCAAATCAAATCCCTCCAGCAACGCCGCCGTCACTACTGGCCATCTGGGCCCGGGCGAGGGCACGACCGCGAGGTGCTCCAGAGCGATGCCAAGCTGGGCAGCTGCGACAAGCCCGACATCAGGTGCCCCTACAACGGCACACCACGAGCCACTGGTACAAGGGCCGACCAATAGGGCGAGCGCCAGTGACGTCACCCCGGGCGAGGACGGCCCGGGCGAGGACGGGCCGATCAGCACTGTAGTCCCCCGCTGCAGACCTCCTTCGGGGAAAAGGCCGGTCAAAGGTGCTGCGAGCGGGAGCAGGCAGTCCTGGGCGAGGACCGAACCAGCCCGACCTTCTAAGGTCAAACCTTCTATGGTTGGCCTTGATACTGCTGGGCTTGCCATGACTGGACTTGCTATGGCCCTGCCTTCCACAGGCGCCAGCAGCTTTTGGCCCATCCCTTCAGCATAGCCAGGATGGGAACGTATGTTCGAGGGCGTTTAGCTCAGGGCTGCGGCAGTCCCCATTGGCCCGCTGCAGAGGCGTCCGAAGCGGCACCAACGCCCTCCAGCTCCTCTTCTGGCGCCACATGGCCATTGCCGTTGGCCGTCTCAGCCACCAACTCCGGCGCCCACTCGACAGGTTTGGGGAGAGCAGCCGAGACTCGCTCGCGTTTGAGGTGAGCAGTCGCGATCCGCTCGTGGTAGTCGCCGAAAACCTCTACGAAACTCGGCACCTTGTAAATACGTCCGTCAATGCCACGGCTGTACTTACCCTCGATGACTGCCTCGATATCCTCGCCACTCAGCGTCTTGTGCGTTTCGAGGGCATGCGCTACCGCGAAGATGTCCAGCTTGTTTTGTTCGAGCAGGTCGTGGGTGCGCGACAAGAGCTCGGTCAGTCGGTCCTCGACCTTCTTACCCCCCTCACCACCCATCATGTCGCCCTCGCCCCCGCCCGGCGGCCAGCCACCGGTGTTCCGGCGAACGGCGCGAGAGGCAATCGTGCTCCCCATGCCCCAGTAACCCTCCATCAACTGCGCAATTGTCGTAGCCGACTCGAGGTCCCCTGAGACACCCGAGGAGGAGTCGCCGCCAAAGAACATCCGCTCGCCCGCCAGCGAGGCCAGGCTGACCATGACGTCGGCCTCGTACTCGCTTCGCCAGCTGGTAAAACGGTCCTCCGGCTTTATGGACGAGACCATGCCAAGGTATGTGCTGCCCTTTTCGATCGTGGCGAGGTCGATCTCCAGGTGCTTGCGCACTTTGTACGCCACAACCGCGTGGCACGCCTCGTGTACTGCTACGGCATGGCGCTCGCGCTCGACATATTCAACCTCTTCGGGCGGGCCTAGCTCTTTCAGCCGCTTTGCTTCCAGCACGTCTGCCCAAGTAATCGAATCGTGCTTGTGGCGCAATGCCACGATGAGCGTCTCGTTGACCAGGTCCTTTATCGTGGCACCCGTCGCGTAAGGGGTTATCGTGGCCAGCTTGTCGATATCCTCCGCCGTGAGCTCGTGCCTTACATTCTCGAAATAGCCCTCGTAAGTGCGCACCCGCCCTGCCTTCGAGGGGTAGCCGACCCGGAAGATCCGGTCGATACGCCCAGGCCGCAGCATGGCCTCGTCCAGCGAGTTGGGCATGTTGGTCGCCATCATGATGAGGATCCGGTACTTGGGCGGCGGCTTCGGCTTCATCCCAAGGATGCGCCTGACAAAACGGTTCATGAACCCACGAGGTTTCTTGAGCCCCGACATCTCGCCGAGCATCGCCTGGAGGGTGCCCGAGCCGCCGCCGCCCATCATGCCGCCCATCATCATCCCCCGGTCCCGGACGCCACGCCGGCCATCGGGAACGGATGTCCTTTCGTTTTGCACGGCCTTTTGGTACTCGGTCAGCAGCACAGACACGCTGCCTTCGGACAGGTACGAACCTCCATGGCAATCGCCGCTCGTCCACGGGCCCTGTGGTTGCATACCGCGAACCCCGCCTGGACCGAAAATGCCCGGCCCGCTCATCATCCCGCGGTTGCCGAGTGAGTCGGCCTCGTCGAAGAAGACGATCACTCCGCCATAACGCAAGGCCAGCTTGCGCAGCTTGCGAAACACGGACTTGACCTTGAGGACCCCGACGCCCATGAACATGTTGATGAACGCGCCCGGGTCCACGAACACGAACGGCTTGCCGGTCTCGCCAGCGACCGCTTCGGCCATGAGGGTCTTGCCTGTGCCGGGAAAGGCCCCAGAGCAGGATTCCCCCGGGGACATAGCCGCCCCTCTGCTCGATCGACTCCGGGTCCTCCAAGAAAACCATGCTCTCCTTTACATGCTCCAGTACGGCGTCCTGGCCCCAAACACTCGTAAAGCGCGTCTTTATGTCGTCCGGGAAATAAGTGTCAACACCGCCCCGGGAGAGGAAAAAGAAAATCGCCGCGAACTGGCCCACCACAAGTAAGAGGATGAATACTACGTAGACGATATAGCCGGCCAGGCTGACGAGCTTCGAGGGGATAAGGAACAGGCCCTGTATGGGGCTTGTGTTGAATGCCGCACCCGCGATAACGGCGGCCAGGGCGATAAGGATGAGGATTGTGAAAATCCTCTTGGCACGGTAACGCGCCCAATCGCTCATCCGGCCTTTGGGGCGGTTGGCCGCGAAAACCCGGTCCATCCAGAAGTGGTTGTACGCACCCCAGTGCTCGCAGATTATGTAATGGACTTCGCGAACCAGTTCAGCGGCGAACAGGACAGCCAGCCACAATTTCGAGTTCCAGGTTTGGGCGAGCCCGTCGTGAACACTTAGAAGGGGGTCAGACGAAAGGGCGTACCAGAAAAGAAGCCCCCAGACTGCTGCAATCAGGATCAGCAGCCGAGACCTCAGCCAAAAAGATCGCGGCTTTCTTGTTTCCCATTGGGGGAGTACTTCCAAGGGCGGTTCGTCGCCAGGCCCCTGTGGAGCGTCGCCATCGACAGTACCGTTGCCGCCGGCCCCTCCGTTGCCACCAACACCGGCAAAGGGCGGCGGCGCGGGCTGACCGTGTGCACCTACGAGTGCGAGTTCTGCTGGGACGTGAGCCGGCGCTCCGTCCCCGTCCCTTCCAGTAGCTGGGGCCAATTGGGCTGGCTGCCACTCGGCCGGTTGCCACTGCGCCGGACGCCACTCAGAAGGCCCCAAGTTTGAGCGGCAGGAGTGGTACCCGGTACTGCCGCGCCCTCGGCCGCGAGGGCCTCGCCGTTACTGTGACCCCCAGCACTGCTCGGAGCAAGGCCATCGGCTCCCGCCGCTTCTACGCCGCTCAGCTTCATCCCACCAGCCGGAGTTTCGTCGGCCCTGACCACCTCTGCGCCGTCGCCGGCCGGCTGGCCCGACGCAGCCTCGTCGGGTGCGTCCGGCATGCCCGAGCCCTGCTCCTCGGAGGGTGTAGTCATGTTGTTCCCCTGTCTGTGACGACGAAACTGCCAATGATGCGGCTGATAACCGACTGCTGGGCCTGGTAGCAAGAGGGGGAACAACCGACCATCAGCAACCATACCTTGCTGGTCGCGCTGTTCACCCAGGCCGATTGCTCGTAAGCGATCTGACCACCCGACGGGCCCTGTAGCTGCACTGACATGACGATCCCGTGGAGCGCACCGCTAACCTGCTCCGTCGGTTGGGACAGCAGCTGGACGCTGTCCCCCAATTGGCTCAGCTCGTCCACCGGGATCAATATGTCCCCAAGACCTTGCAACGACATCTGCGACCGCTCTGTCGCACTGAGAGGTCTAACGAGCGCTATAGCCCACGGGTCCTTCGACGAACTGAGGGCGTCCGCGGCGTGAGGCCGCGGACCTGAGGAAGCCACAGCTAGGAATTGCGGTGGCGTGCTGATGAGCGTGCCGAGGTCCTTGTCGCCCTTGATGGCCCCCTCGCCGTAAATCCGCCAACCGGAGGGCAAACTGGCGTAGAACTGCTGGGACTTGCTGGCGACGATGTGCCCGCTCGAACATGCGGCCAAAGCCATCGTGGCCGCCATGGCCAGAGTGATCGCGGAACCCCGACGCACCAGCCTTTTGCGAGTGACACTGGTAAACCACCAGGTCAACGTGAGCTCCCCTGGTTCGTAACGGTAAAGCTGTTGACGATGCCATCGATGACCGACTTGTGCGCTGCGAAGCAGGTGGGAGCGCACCCCACCGCCAGCACCCACACTTCGTTGGTCGGGCTGTTGAGCAAGGCAACCTGCTCGAAAGAGACTGAGCCCCCGGGGCTCTTGGCCTCGAACGAGGTGCGGGTCCCCCTGAGTGCACCGTCAACGATGTACTTCGGTGCCGATAGCTGCGAGGCGGCTCCCTGTTGGGCCAGGGTGTCGACCGGGATCACCAAGTCCTGGAGGCTGCTGAGCGAGATCGACTCAGCGTCCGAGCCGCCGAGTGACTCGACAATGTTGTACGCCCATGGAATGCGGCCGGCGAGGTCGGGCGCGCCGTGCACGTCGAGGTGGAGGTTCGGGCTGGCGAAGCTGACGAAGAGCTGGTAACTGTTTCCCTGCGCCTGTTGCTGGGAGTTGGCTGTGCTGTTGACCATCCCCATCTGCTGGAGCGCGCTCTGGTTGTACACCTTCCAGCTGTGCGGGAGCTTGAAGAACACGTCCTGCGATGAGCTGCCTGCGTACGTCACGGAAGTCGAGCAGCTACTCAGGAGACACGCGAGCAGAAGACCGGTCGCGACAAGCCCGGCGGCAGAAAAGCCGCGGCCACGTCCACGGCCTCCCGGTCTGCTCACGGTAACGCTGGCGTGTAACGGGCTCAAGTACATCAAGGGTACGACACCGCCCCGGAGAAGGATGCCGCCGTGAATGACTTTTTCCTGATCTTTAGCTAATTAAGCAGGTGATGCCCGGTTACCCTATTCGCCGGTCAGTACGGGAGCGCTGGCTAAACGGGGGAAGTGGGTGCGCGCACGGAGTGATGCTCATCCGGGTTCCCGAACAGTGTTCCAGCACGCCTGCCAGAGCCATCTCAGAGTTGCCTCGATTTGCTAGCCCCGCGCCAACCGAGCAGGGGCAGTTCCTTTGGCACCCCGACCTGCGCTCGCCCATCTCGCTCCCTGCCGGAGACGCCGACCTGAGACATGTAGGGGCGTGCCAAACTGGACGCGATGACGATGCGGGAAGACTGCCGGCACTTCCAGAGCAGGACCTACTCGACCGGCGAGGTAGCGCGCTTTTGCGTCCTCAACCTCGCTCCCGAGGCGCCCTGGCGGTGCCCTGCCAACTGCCCGCGCTACGAGAAGGACGTCATCGACGGGACCTTCGTAGTGGGCTCACTGGTGCGCCCTCAGGTCGAGCAGGAGCCGGACATACCCGAGGGTGAGGTCGCCGGCGTACTGGACGCGGCCGATCTCATCGTCACCGCGGCCGGCCCGGAGATCCTGAAAGACATTCAGCGCCAGCGCGAATCCAGGCCGTGGTGGAAAGTGTGGAAGCGGAAAGAGGGCGGCGGGTTCAACCTGAGCGCCCGCTGACCGGCCCTAGAGTGCCCGTTGCCGTTCGCCGAAAGCGCTGCCGCAAGCTCGCACGGAGCGCCGCCGCCGGTGTCCTGGCCTCGGCTTTAGCGGCCGGCTGTTCGGCTAGTTCCAACCCTGCCTCGAAGTTGAGCGCGCCCTTGACGAGCGCGAGCGCGAGCGCCACTACCACCACCACCACCGCGGTCTCTCGGTCGGCAGAGCCCTATAGCTGGCAACCGGACCAAGGTCAGGCCATTGCGCTTGGAGGGGGCAGTACTAGCTCATTGTCAGCCGTCGTAGCGCCCGACGCGAACGGCGTCTGGCTCATCGCAGGCACCCAGCTAAGCGGGGGTGGCACCGCAGAGGCAACCGTGTGGACTTCGCCAAACGCGACCACCTGGTCGCGGACAGTATTACCGTCGACGACCGGCGACGGGCCCGACGGATTTACGGCTGCTGACGGCGCGACCAACTGGGGGGACCGCGAAGTGGTGGTGGGCTCGGCAGGCAGCGGCTCCACTATGAGGGCAGCCGTATGGGTGTCCCAGGACCGAGGCCAACGTTTCGTCCTGGTCCCCGACAGCACGGCGTTTGATGCTCCAGCGACCGGAGCGGGTGATGGACAGAGCGGCGCGGTAATGGACACGGTGACCGCGGGCGCGCTCGGGCTGTTCGCGGCCGGCACTATAAACGGCCAGGCCTCCGTGTGGTACTCGACTGACGGCCAGCTCTGGCAGCTTTTGAGCGGCGCAGACAGTGCCATTGACCAGGAGCCGGGGGCAGTCGTCAACGACATCGTGTCAACCGCGGCGGGCGTTTTCGCCGGCGGCTCGTATACGGATGGCAACCGGCTGGTGGCAGCCTTGTGGTACTCCTCTGACGGCATCCACTGGGCGGCCGTCCACGGCCCCGTCAACGTATCCTCCGTCGGCGGCGACCACATGATTACCTCCCTGCTGGGAATCGGTGCCACGGGCACGTCGGTGCCCGGCGCGCCCACGCCGAGCGGCTTGTTGGCCGTGGGCGGCGTGCGCGTGGGCTCCGACTGGCAGCCGGCCTCGTGGATCTCGCCAAACGGCCTTTCGTGGAGCCAGGCTTCGGAGAGCTTCCCCCTCGATGCGGAGCCGCCAAACAGCCCCGGGGCGGTCGCTTATGAGGTCGGAGGTTCGCCGGATCACCTGTTCGCGGTGGGTGGCAGCCCCCGCCGCCAGCGACTGTGGCAATCATCTGACGGGCTCGCCTGGTCAGAGGTCCCCCTTCCACCCCCAGCCACGAGCGACCAGTCCTGGCACATCGGCCTCGTGGCCGCCACTGGCCAGGTTGCAGTACTCGCAGACAACTTGCCCGGCCAGCCATATGTCCTCGTCCATCGCAACGGGGCCTGGTACCAGCCCTCTGCTGACGGGATCTTTGGCCAGCCGCAGCCGACCGCAGTGCCGACAAGCCTCGTAGACGATGACGGGACACTGGTGATGAGCGTCGAATTGTACGACCCGGGACAACGGCTCGGTTACGGGACGAGTTCTGTAGCGGTGCTCACCTCGAGCAGCGGGACGTCGTGGCGGACCGTAACGAGGGACGCTTTCGGCGAGTCCACTGTCAACCAGCTCTTGCCGGTCCCGTCTGGCCTGCTGGCTGTGGGCTCCGCTCCCCTCATGGAGCCGAACGAAAGCCGGGCCGGCCACTGGACGGGAGCGTTTGCCAGTTTGTCCTTGAACGGGGGGGCCACGTGGCCCACCGAGCCGATAAGCCCAGCCAATCTCGGGGGCCCGGAAGCGCGGGCGCTACCGGAGCGGGGGATGTCGCGGCTGGCGATGACGCGCACGCCGGGGCGGGCACATCGGCGAACCCCGGGCCGGGCGTGGGCACATCGGCGAATGCCGGGCCGGGCGTGGCTCAGAGCTCTGACGTGGAGCCAGGGACAGCACCGGTCATCGGGCCGCTGGTTGCCACGGCTGCTGGGAGGCTTGGGAACAGCGACTACGTCATCGGCGAGGCGGGCCCCCAAGCCGTCGGGTGGTACAGCCCCGACGGGACCGCCTGGGAAGCCCCCCAACCGCTGGACACCAGTCCCCAGCTCGGCACCGAGCGGCCTCTTGCCACGTGCTGGACCGGGAACAGCGCGGTCGTGGTCGGGTCGGTAACCTCGACCAGCCCTGGCAGCCTGCCCGCGGCGTGGGTGAGCTCTGACGGTTCGTCGTGGACGAACGCTTCTTTCTCGCCGCCCCCTGTGAGTGGATCCACGACCACAGTGAATGGCTGCTTGTCTACTGGCAACGGGTTCATCGCTTACGGTGGGTCCACGGGCACCACCTCGGTCCAACAGCCAG
Source organism: uncultured Acidimicrobiaceae bacterium (assembly GCA_963823855.1). GTDB lineage: Bacteria > Actinomycetota > Acidimicrobiia > Acidimicrobiales > Palsa-688 > Fen-671. The sequence continues at coordinate 26,677 of CAWGNA010000018.1, read as the reverse complement.
TCCTGTGGAGCTCGAGCGATGGGACGGTGTGGCAACAACTATCGGCTTCGTTTTCACAACCGGGTGGCGGCGCGCTCGTCGGGTGGGAAGCGGCACCTCTCGACGGCATCGCAACAGGGACTACGACTTGGTTGGGCTTGAGCGGGGACGGCGACCTTCCCTCTCAGAGATGGCCGGCACCGGTCGGCGGTTCGGCGGACGCCCAGTCCACGGTGGCTGGCCTTTGGTCTTCGCGTGATGCGGGCAACACCTGGCAACAGCTGGATACCGCCGTGCCACCCTTCGAGGGAGCGACGTACGCGCAGGCCGACGTTGCTGCATACGTCGACCAGCAGCCGGTCGTTGCGGGCACGGTGGACGGTCGTTTGGCAATCTGGGTGGGTAAACCGGCAGCACCGATAGGAGGGAAAGCTCAGGGTTGAGCCTCGGCGGATTGCGGTTGCCCTCCCCGCGAACCTGGCTCGTAGCCATCGCGCCAAAATCCCCTCTGTCCCCCCCAATCTGGTGGTCGGTCGGGCGGATTTATTGACGCCGCCTCGCCGCTTGGTGGACTGGTTGACGCTTTCCGGCATTAGGTCCACCCGACGCGACCGATCGGTCTCGGGCAGGGCCGAGTTCTCCATCGCCTCTCCATAAGAGTGGTCGGCCAGCAGCGCCCGTACCGAAGAGACGATCTCGGCCACTGGGACCACACCGGGCGGCCATCTGAGGTTCTCGAAGCTGTCGGGCCGAGCACTACCCGTGCAAGGGCTCGGCTATCGTACCCGGTACAAACACGCCACGACCGGTCCAGCTGGGGCCGAATGGAGGGTGCAAGGACATGAAGACGTTCCGGCGGGGACCTGGCTTTGCGGCGACGCAGTCGGCCCGGCACGAGGTGCCGTCCGTGCTGGCTTTTCTGGCGGGCGGGGCGGTCCTTGCCGCCACCTCGGCCCTGGTTATGTTTGGGGCTTCATCTGCGGGAGCTACACCAATGGTTACTAGGACCGCAGACGCAAGTTCGACTTCCGGGCTTGGTACCGTCATCAACGGCGTCACCAAGAGCTCCGGCGAAACCTTCAGCGCCACGTACCACATTGTGAACCCAGGCGATAAGAAGAACCTGTCGATTACCTTTGCCCAGTCTCAGGGGAAGGAGGCTGTCATCACTTCAGAGGGAAGCTTCTACATCACTTCCTCGTCGGTGACGGCGTGCACGGGCCCGGGCAACAAGACCTGCACAAAGCTGCCTTCGTCTTTGATGGCTGCAAGTTTGGCCTCAGTGAACGCCCTCAAGGAGCTCTTCTCCCCGGGCGTGATCCTCAGCAACTTGAAAGGCATAAAGGGCATTATGGCCGCGCACCCGCAGGGGTACTCGGCGAGCACGTCTTCTGAAACTTACGATCGCCTGGGTTCGACCTGCATCCACCTCAGCGGGCAAAAGCTCGCGTCGCCGGTTACCTACTGCGCGGCCAACTCTTCCGGGGTGCTCGACCACGCCCAGGCCAATGGCAATAGCATTACGTTGACGGCGTTCACGCAGCACCCGGGAGCATCGAGCTTTTCTCCCCCCGCCGGAGCCAAGATCGTATCGATCTCAAAGGTCCCTTAGGACTGCCGTTCTAAGCGCAAAGAGCCCAGGAACGCTTCCACTTCTGGGCGCGAGCGAGTCCGCCGCATCGGAGGCAGCGAGTTGACAAGGTCCCAGCGATAACGAGCCTTGCCCAGCCGCCGGTCGAATACGGCGACAACTCCCCGGTCCTGGCGAGAACGGACCAGTCGGCCGACCCCCTGGGCCAGCAGTATCGCTGCCCGGGGTAGGTCTAGCAGCTCGAAAGCCTTCGGGCCCAGAGCCGCTCGGCGTGCCTGTAAAAGTGGGTCGTCGGGACGCGGAAAGGGCAGCCGGTCGATAGTCACAACTGACAGCGACGGGCCCGGCACGTCGACGCCCTGCCAAAATCCCATGGTAGCGAACAAGGAAGAATGTTCGTCGGAACTGAACTGGGCTACGAGCTTCGGCTTAGGCAGGTCGGCTTGGGTCAGGACCGTCCACGGGACCTGGCGACGGATGACTTCAGCCGCGGCTTGCATTGCCCTCCAACTGGTGAACAGAGCGAGCGTGCGGCCTTGGGCTGCCTTGATGAGCGCCGCTAGTTCCTCGTGCATCGCAGTTTCGAAGTCAGCCGCCCTCGGGTCAGGCAAGTGCACAGGACAGTAAAGCAATGCTTGTTCGGCGTAGGAAAAAGGGCTACCGACGTCCAGCTCGTCATAGGAGGCCTCTGGCAAGCCGATCCTCTGGCCCAGGCGAGGCGGGATGGTGGCGCTAGTGAGCACGGCCGTCGGAGCATCTTCTACTTGCCACAACTTGGCCCGCAAGGCTGCACCCACATCGATGGGCGCCACCCGCAGGAGAGGCGCATTCTCAGGGCCTTCTACCCACGCGATTTGGCCTTCCGGCAACTCCAGGATCTCGTTCAGGTCCTCGAGCAACTTCGAAGCCGCCTTCTGCGCCCGCAGAGAACGTGCCCCCCGGGGGTCATCCTCGAGCTCGCCCCTGGCAGGCCCAGAGCGCCTGGTGCCCGTGGCCCTCCGAGCACCCCCGGCACCCTCAGCAGTATCAGCGCTCCGCGGGCTCAGGGCGCCGATAACCCCAGCGGCACCCGCTGGGCCCGACGAACGATTGCTCTTGCGCAGTTCCTCCAGCAGTCGATTGGCCCGCTCTCGGACCAGGCCTAGTGGTAGCGAGACGGCCTCGTCAAGGGGTCGCTGAAACGCCTGGCCTATATGAGCACGAAGCAGCGCCCCCAGAACCAGCGCGCCATCTTCGACTGCCGCCGTTGCTGAACTATCTGCTACCAATGTGCGAGCCGAGCGCGCCAGCGCGATGAGGCGGGCCTGGTTGAGGTCGAAGCCCAACGCAGCGGAAGCGATGTCCTCGAGTTCGTGTGCCTCGTCGAAAACGACCACGTCGTGTGGAGGCAACAACTCGGCCTCCTCGACAGCAAGCGAGGTCGTATAGAGATGGGTGTTGACGATAATGACGTCGGCCTTCGCAGCACGATGGCGCGCCACCTCGGCGAAACATTCGCCTCCCGAAGGGCACAACGACGCGCCCGGGCATTCTCTCCATCCCGTGCTCACCTGCGCCCACGCAGCTTCGCTCGGTTCCCAGGGGAGCTCAGCCCGGTCTCCAGTGACCTTCCGGCGCCGACGAGTGGCGTTGTCCGCCGCCCAAGCAACCAGCCGCTCCACCTCCCGCCTTACACTTTCCTTGGCCGGGCTAGGCGCCTTGGCCCGGCTAGGCCCCTTGGCCTGGTCGGGACCTGTCGCTTGCTCGCCGGCCCCATCGTCCAGGACCATCTGCTCCTCTTCGCCCGAAAGCTCTTTTACTCGCTGAAGGCAGATGTAGTTGGAACGACCTTTAAGGACTGCGAACTCGAACCGCACACCGAGCGACCGAGAAAGCTGAGGTAAGTCACGATAAGCCAGTTGATCCTGCAGCGCTTTGGTGGCCGTAGAAACTACGACCCTCGTACCGAGGGCTAACGCCGGCACCAGGTAGGCGAGGCTTTTGCCCGTGCCGGTGCCAGCCTGGACGACCAGATGCCTCTGTTGCTTTATGGCCCTCCCGACGGCATCAGCCATAGCCCGTTGCTCCGGACGGTCCTCGTGCCGGGGCAGTTTGGAGGCAGCGCGCTCCAGCGCCTCCGTTACAGCAGAGTCAGTCGCCCCGGCATTCTCCGAGCTCAGCAACCTCGCTGACCTTCCGGAGGAGGTCCGGGCCTCAGGCTCGCTTGTATGCCCGCGTCGCCAGAGGAATGAAGACAATGAGCGTAGCGGCTATCCACGCCAGGCTTTGCCACAGCGCAGACCCCAAGGTCTGGCCCACAGCCTGTTCCACAGAGCGCCCTAGAGCGAGGATGCGCAGCGCATTGATAACGACGGTAAAGGGTTGGTGCTCAGCAAATCCCTGCAACCACGAGGGCATCGTCGAGATGGGCACGAAGGCTGAAGACACGAATGTTAAAGGGAACACCCAGATCAGTCCGAACGCCTGGACCGATTCCTCGTCTTTCACGGCGAGGCCGATGTGGGCCGAGACGCAGCAAACGGCAAGGCCGAGCAATTCTGCGAGGACCACCATGCCAATGGCCCCCGCTACCGTGCCCGTGAAGCGGAAACCGACTAAGTACCCAACTCCGATCATTATCAGCGTCGTAATCAAGAGCCGCAGCACGTCTGCCGTCAGACGGCCGGTAAGAAACGCCGAGCGGGCCGTCGGCATGCTCTTTATCCTGTCTATCCCGCCCCGCTGCATCTCCCTGGACATCCCGATGGCAGTGCTGAAGGAGGCAAAACCGGCTGTCTGAGCGATGATCCCCGGGATCAGCCAGTTGACGTAGCCTCCGGGCACGGGCACCTGGATGGCCCCACCGAACACGTAGCGGAAGAGGAGCGTGAACATGACGGGCTGGACGACCGTGAAGAAGATATAGGACGGGACGCGGAACCAAACGACCAGGCTGCGCTTGGTTATGACGAGGGAGTCCTCGACGGCCCAACGAGCTTGTTGCCACAAACTAGGAGACGCACCAGTTACAGTGCCTGCTCCTCCCCACGGGGCTTGATCGACCACGGAGCCAGGGGCTGTCATATCGTTCGCCATCATATGACGAGCCGAGTCGTTCAGCTCCCGCCTCGTCGCCCTCGCCGGCCCCGACCGTCTGCCGCAGCTCCATCCGTGCTTTCGGCGTCTTCAGCCGCGTGCCCGGTGAGGGAGAGGAAAACGTCGTCAAGCGACGGCCGGCGCAACCCAAGACCGGTCGTGGCAACGCCAGCACCATCGAGACAGCGCACCGCCTCGACCAGTAGTTGCGAACCCTCCCCGCCGGCGTGCACCTGGACCCTCGCCGTCTGCGTATCGACCGTCGGCTCGGCCTTCCCGAGAGCGGCGACCGCCTCTACGGCCGCCTCCAAGCTCGAACGGTCGGTCACGGAAAACTCGACGACGTCACCGCCAATACGGTCCTTCAACTCTTCGGAAGTACCGGAGGCGATTACCAAGCCGTGGTCGATGACGATGATCTCGTCAGCCAGCTCGTCGGCCTCGTCCAGGTACTGAGTGGTGAGCAGCAGGGTCGTCCCTTGCGTAACGAGCTCACGGATGATGGCCCACATGCCGAGACGGCCGACGGGGTCGAGGCCCGTCGTCGGCTCGTCCAGGAAGAGGACCTTGGGGCGGCCGATCAAACTCGCAGCCAGGTCGAGGCGTCGCAACATCCCCCCCGAGTACGTCTTGGCCGACCGTTTGGAAGCCTCCGTGAGGTCGAAACGCTGCAACAGCTCAGTCGTGCGTTGGCGGGATGTCCTCTTTCCCAGATGGTAAAGGCGGCCCGCCATCTCGAGGTTCTCGTAGCCGGTGAGGTCCGGTGTTATCGCAGTAGCTTGCCCGGCCAGCCCGATCACCCGCCTCACCGCTGCCGCCTGGCGGACCACGTCGAACCCGCAGACGGTCGCCCGCCCACCGCTCGGCTGGAGCAGCGTCGTTAGGATCCTGACGGCGGTTGTCTTGCCGGCCCCGTTGGCCCCGAGCACCCCCAGCACTTTTCCTTCGGGCACAGAGAAGTCCACGCCCCTCAGCGCCTCTATCTCGCCATAGGACTTCCGCAGCCCCTGTACATCGATGATCACCCGCCGCCCCCGTCCAGGGCACCTTCTACGGGCTCTACGGGCTCTACTGGCTCCGCTGGCTCTAGATAGCGCCGAAGGCGCATGTCCCAGCTGAGATGGTCCATGAACACCCAAGTCCGGCGGTGAATGGCGCACGGCCCGTACGCTTGCAGCGCCATCTTGTGACGCCAACAGGGGTAGCCCTTGTTGTCTTGGAACTCGTAGTGGGGATAGTTCCGCGCCACGGACCTCATAAGCCTGTCGCGCGTCACCTTGGCGAGAATGGAAGCGGCCGCAATCGAAAGGCAATATGCGTCGCCCCGCACGACCCTGACCGTGTTCCCCGTGCCAACGAAGTCCCAATTCCCGTCGATCAGCACCGCGTCTGCGACCAACCCGAGGCCGGCGAACGCTCGCCGAGCCGCCAGGCGCTGCGCCTCTGTCATCCCGAGGGAATCGCACTCGACCTGCGAGGCGGCACCGACGGACCAGGCCGTGCACCAGCTCGCGACCCGGTCGAAAAGGACCTCTCGGCGCTCCTCGGTGAGCATTTTGGAATCCCGTACCCCATAGACGCGACGCCCTCGCGGCAGCACGGCTGCACCCACCATGAGGGCCCGGCCCACGCGCCTCGCCCAACCTCGTCCACACCGACAACGACTTCATGTCCTGCAGCCCATGCCTCGCGCTCGAAGGCCACCGTCGGCGCGTCCCCAAACTTCACCTTCGGGTAACGGAGCGCAGAGGTGGAAGTCGCCATGATGGCAGGCCTAGGACAGGAGCGCGATCTGATCGGCTTCGGAACCGTCCGGGGAGCTCCCGAAGAAAGCATCGATCACTTCGTGGCCCAGTTCGGCCGTCGTGAGCCTGAGGCTGAGCGCGAGGACGTTGGCATCATTCCATTTGCGGGCGCCTCGAGCCGTCTCGGCATCTACGCACAGTGCAGCCCGCGCACCGGGGATTTTGTTGGCCGCCATAGCCACGCCTGTCCCCGTAAAACAGCAAGCGACCCCGACATCAGCCCGCCCAGATGCGACCGCATCCCCCACCGCCTGACCGGCCTGCGCCCAGCGCAACGGGTCTGCGACCACAAGGACTTCGTAGCCGAGCCGCGCGAGATCGTCCTTGAGCTCCTCTGTCACGGGGGTGCTTTCATCGGTGCCGAACGCAACCCTCATGGGCTCACGTTAGCAACCGGAGGGACGCGGAGGTTACCTTCGATAGGGCCACGCGAGACAGTAGAAGCGAGCGCCTTATGATGGCGGCGTGAGCGGAGCATCCCGCCGGCACGAGCCCTCCCGGCCCGCGAGCGAGGGTTCCGTCTCGCTCGTGAGCACCGACGCCCCCAGAGAGGCGGTCTGAGCTCGTGAGCGAACCGGCAGCCGTGCTGGTCCCGGTAAAGGCGTTTTCGAAAGCAAAGATGCGCCTAGCCTCTGTTCTCAGCCCCGAGCAACGAGCAGCGCTCGCCCGGAAGATGGCTGAGCAGGTCATCAGAGCTTCGAAACCACTGCCTGTCGTGGTCGTGTGCGACGACATAGAAGTTGCGGACTGGGCAGGGAGGCTCGGAGCGCGCGCACTGCCCGAGCCCGGTCTTGGCCTGAACGGAGCCGTGAACGCGGCCTACGCTCAACTCGGGAGCGAAGGCTACGAACGGTTGGTGGTAGCCCACGCCGACCTGCCCTTAGCCAGTGAGCTCGCTTGGCTGGCCGACATCAGAGGCATTGCATTGGTGCCTGACCGGCGGGAAGAAGGCACGAACGTGATCAGCCTGCCAGCGGGGTGCGGGTTCAGCTTTTCGTACGGGCCCGGATCGTTCTTACGTCACCAAGAGGAGGCCAGGCGCACTGGCCTGAGCTGGCGAGTCATCAGAGACCCGCGCTTGGCGTGGGACGTAGATTTTCCGTCCGACATGGCGGCAGTTAAGTCGTAGACGACCCCAAGCCGCGTCCCTCAATTGGCTGGGCCGAACGACCAGCCTGACCGGCTTTGTGCCCTCGTGGCCGCGAACTCGGTTAGCTTGCCACCGCCTCTGCAGCGCCGCCTCCGGCAGCGCTGCTTTAGCTGGTTACTTCTTGGCGGCCCTCGACTTCGCAGGAGCCTTGGCGGACTTCGAAGCTTTGGTGACCTTGGCGGCTGCGACCTTCTTCGCCGGTGCCTTTGCAGGTACCGACTTCTTCGTGGTCGCTTTCTTGGCCGTCGATTTGGCTACCGGCGGGGCAGCCTTCTTTGACGGCCGGCCTGCCGTACGTGCTACCGCGGTGTCAGCGGCAGCAACTGCTTTGCGCCCAGTTGTCTTTACGGCCGTTGCCTTGACGGCCGTTGCCTTGACGGCCCTGGCAGGTTGAGAGCGACCGGGAACCCGACCAGAAGGCGCTGACGCTTTCGCAGCGGCCTTTGCGGGGGCAGCCTTCTTTGCGGCGGACTTCTTGGTATTGAGGTCAGCTTTGAAACCGGTAGCTGGGCTGAAACGGATGCCTTTGGACGCCGCGATCTTCACGGGCTGACCTGTGCGCGGGTTGCGGCCCGTACGGGCTTTACGTGAAGTCGGGTTGAAGCTGCCGAAGCCGTAAATTGTCACCTTGCTGCCGGACCTCACTTGGTCGCCAATAGTGACAACGAACGAGTCGACGGCCTCTTCGGCCTGCCGTTTTGTTAAGCCTGTGATGCTTGCTATCTCTTCTACTAACTGAGATCTGTTCAACGCCACCTCCTAGGGTGTGCGGGGGAAGTTGGGAAGTTGCGCACTATCTAAGCACATCATCAAATACTGTATCGCTCCCCGAGTCAAGTATTACGCATATAACCCCCCAAACTTACGCTTAGTTTGGCGCCACTCGGGACAACCCGAAGACGCAGATGCGCTGCTGGGCCACAAGATCTGCGAAGATAGCCCCATATGAGCGCCCCCCGAGGAGAACCCAGCGCTGCAACTAGCCCAGACCCAGTCGCGGAATGGCAACGCCTCCGCGAGGCCGACATTTACGGCGTCGCGTGGAGAAGATGGGGCCCCTACCTGGCTGAGAGGGCATGGGGAACGGTACGCGAGGACTACTCGGCCAACGGCGACGCCTGGTCCTACTTTCCTTGGGAGCATGCGGGTTCTCGGGCCTATCGCTGGAGCGAGGACGGCATGGGCGGCATGTGCGACGACCAACAACTCGTCTGCCTCGCGCTGTCCCTGTGGAACGGCCATGACAGCATCATCAAGGAAAGAGCGTTCGGGCTAACGAACTCTCAGGGCAACCATGGCGAAGATGTGAAGGAATGTTGGTGGTACCTCGACGCGACACCGACCTCCAGCTGGCTCCAATGGCGGTACCACTACCCCCAGGCCGCGTTCCCCTATGAGGATCTCGTGGCAGAGAACGGCCGGCGCAGTCGGAACGACCCCGAGTACGAGCTTGTGGATACCGGCATCTTCAATGATGACCGCTACTTCGTCGTGACGGTCACGTGGGCCAAAGACGGGCCAGAAGACCTCTTGTGGCAAATAGAAGTACGTAACGTCGGCCCTGAACCGGCCAGCCTCGACGTCCTGCCCACCATTTGGTACCGCAACCGTTGGAGCTGGGATTTCGGGACAACGAGGCCCTCCATCATCCTGCGGCCGGGCACGGACCAAATCATGGCGATCGACTGTGAGGGGATTGGCTCACGCGTGCTCCTGGCGGGTGCAGGGCCAGATGGCATGCCGCCTGAGCCACTCTTCTGTGACAATGACACCAACACCGAGAAGCTCTGGGGTACACCAGGCCCGCCCTACCCGAAGGACGGGATAAACGACTACCTCGTTCACGGCGCGTCATCGGTCAACCCAACCCTCGGCGGCACTAAGGCTGCGCTTCGGTACCATCTCGAACTCAGCCCCGGGGCGAGTACTCAGATCCGGTTGCGTTTCGCGCACGAAGCTCTTGACCTGGCCAACGGGTTCGATAGCGTGCTCGCCCAGCGAAAGCGAGAGGCGGACGACTATTACGCCAGCATCGCGCCAGCGGATATCACCGCGGAAGAAGCGAACGTATTGCGGCAGGCGGCCGCCGGGATGCTGTGGTGCAAGCAGTTCTACCACTACGACGTCGAGACGTGGTTGGAGGGTGACCCGACGCAACCGCCTCCGCCCCCTCAGAGGCTCGAAGGGAGGAACCACAACTGGAGCCATGTGGCCAACCGCGAAGTGATCTCCATGCCCGACTCGTGGGAGTACCCCTGGTACGCCTCCTGGGATCTAGGTTTCCACGCCGTGGCACTCGCCCATCTCGACCCTGCCTACGCCAAATCGCAGCTCTTACTGCTCTGTCGCGAGTGGTTCATGCACCCCAACGGTCAGCTCCCTGCGTACGAATGGGACTTCGGCGATGTCAACCCGCCAGTACAGGGCTGGGCGGCGATGGCCGTTTGGCAAATCGATGCCCATCGGAGATCTTTACAAGGCCTGCCGCCAGACACCGACTTCCTCGAGCGCGCTTTCCACAAGCTCCTCATCAACTTCACGTGGTGGGTCAACCGTAAGGACGCAGAGGGCAACAACGTCTTCGAGGGAGGCTTCCTCGGGCTCGACAACATCGGGCTTTTTGACCGGTCCCGCCCGCTGCCTGTCCCGGGTGTGCTCGAACAGTCCGACGGCACAGCCTGGATGGCCATGTACTGCATCTCGCTGTTGGAGATGGCGCTGCGCCTCTCCGACATGGACCCGACCTACGAAGATGTCGCCATCAAGTTCTTCGAGCACTTCGCATATATCGCGTCCGCCATGCACTCCCAGGGCCTCTGGGACGTTGACGACGGCTTTTTCTACGACGTGATGAAGTTCTCCAATGGCGATGCCGTAGCGGTGAAAGCGAGGACGATAGTTGGCGTCGTGCCTATTTTGGCCGTGACGACTCTCCACCCTCAACTGGCAGCGAAGCTGCGGGAGTTCATTGAACGCACCGAGTGGTTCGAGAAGAACAGGCCGAAGCTAGCCGCGTTCATAGCCCACACCCGCGTTCCTGGAATGGGAGAACGACGCTTGCTCTCGGTGGCAAATGACGAGGCCCTCGACCGTGTGCTCAGGCGTGTGCTCGACCCAGACGAGATGCTCTCCCCCTACGGGGTGCGGGGCGTGTCGCGCTACCACCTCGATCATCCCTTCACCGTGCAGATTGCCGGCATGACAGCCAGGATCGACTACGAACCGGCTGAGTCGACGACAGGGCTCTTCGGTGGCAATTCAAACTGGCGGGGCCCCGTATGGATGCCTCTCAATTACCTCCTCATCGAGGCTCTCTACCGTTACAGCAGGTACTTCGATGACCAGTTGAAAATTGAGCACCCGGTCGGGTCGGGTAACCGTTTGACCCTCGCAGAGGTGGCTGATGACCTGTCGCGCCGGCTCACATCGCTGTTTTTACCTGGCCCCGACGGCCACAGGCCCGTTCACGGCGACAACCCCCTGGTCCGGGACGACCCCGAATGGCGAGACCTGATCTGGTTCCACGAGTACTTCAACGGGGACACGGGCGCTGGCCTCGGAGCCTCCCATCAGACGGGCTGGACCGGGCTCGTAGTCCATCTAATAGCAGGGCGCAGCATGTCCACTGATATGCGCTAGCCACTGATCAGAGTTAGAGGCAGTCCGGGCCGATGGGCCGGGCGCGGCACCATCAGAGAGCCATGACCGGGGCTGGCGGCGGCATTCTCAGGCTGCAGGCAACCTGGCCCCATTTAGCACAGCTCGGGCGGCCACCTCCCAGCCGTCGCCTAAGACCGAAAGCGCATCGACAACTGCGCCAGCGCCCACGACCACGTTCCGGCCCAGAACGGAGCGTCGCACAACTGCACCGGCACGCACGCACCCCCCTTCGAGGACGACAGCGTCGTGCACACTCGCCCCTTTTTCAATACAAACGTGGTGACCGAGGACGCTGTTCACGATTTCCGCGCCAGGGTGGGCAGCCGCACAGCCAATTGTGCCGACAGCCTCACGCCTGCGTCCTGAAGGGTCGCTCGCGCCGGTCAAACAGTGTTCACGCCTCGCCCACGCGAGGTTGGCCTCGAGGTACTTACCAGGGGTCCCCATGTCTGTCCAGAGGGCGCTCGAGCCGAGAGCGTAAAGCGAGCCCGCCGCGACCATTGCGGGGAAGACCTCCCGTTCCACTGAGGTACGCCTCCCGGCCGGTACCCTCGCCAAGAAGGACGGCTCCAGGACGTAGATCCCCGCATTGACCATGTTGGTGGGCGACAGCGACGCCGGCGGTTTTTCTATAAAAGCCTTCACTCTGCCGGTCGTGTCTGTGGGTACGACGCCGAACTGGGTGGGATCCTCGACCGGAGTGAGGGCGATGCACGCTTCCCCCCTCGATCGCGGTGGAAATCAACGAGTGCACTGACGTCGATCTCGCTCAGTACGTCGGCGTTCATCGCAATGAAAGTCTCGTTGTCGACGCCCGCCTCGCGGGCCGCGTAAGCGATCGCGCCGGCGGTGTCGAGCGGGCTGTCTTCGACAACATAACGGAGCCGTACACCGGCGCACAGACCATCTGGGTAGGCTCCAATAAAGGCATCCGGTCGGTACCCGAGCGAGATCACCACCTCGTCGACGCCGTGGAGCGAGAGCTCTTCGACCACTCGCTCGATAACGGGTCGGCCCGCAACGGGCAGCATCTGCTTCGGGGTCGAGAACGTGAGCGGCCGCAGCCTCGTGCCCTCTCCGCCGGCCAGGACTACGGCCCTCACCGCCGAGCGCACCCCGCGCGCGCTCCGCCACTTATTGGCCTCGAGGTCATCTCCTAAACGATACCCCGAGCTCCATTTCCCTACCCTGGCCCGTCTGGCACCGCAGCGAGCGACACCGGCACCGAACGCCACTGGCGGCGAATGGCACTGGCATTTCGAGCCCTGGCAGTTAGAGTGCGGGGTGTGAGGTGGCAACCCCGGCCGCTCCGCGTCCTGATCCTGTCAGCGACGGTAGGTGGAGGAGACTCAGGCAACGCACGAGAACTGGCGCGCCGTCTCGTCCGGGATGGGCACGAGGCCGAGATCCGGGACTTCCTCGAAGCTCCGCCAGTGGGGATCGGACGAGCACTGAGCAACGGCTACGAAGCCGAGCTCCGACATGCCCCGTGGGCGTACGAGGTGGTTTTCAGGATGTGGTTCTGGTTCCCCTTCCTGATGCCGCTGATGGCGCGGTTCCTCAGCTTCTTCACCCGCAGGCATGTGCTGCGCTGGGTCCAGGAGACCCACGCCGACGTTGTGGTTTCGACTTACCCTGTAGCGACGCAAGTGCTCGGCGATATGCGCCGGCGCGCCAAGAGGCGCTGGCGAAGGCACTCGTGGCTCAGGGTGCCGGCGGTAAGTTTTATCACGGACTTCGGGTACCACCCCTTCTGGGCGCACCGTGGCGTTGACCTCAACTTGGCAGTGCACCCGGGGACGGTGGAGGCCGTGAAGCGCAAGACGGGACGCCCAAGTATGGCTCGCGGCCCCCTCGTCGACCCTAACTTCTCGCTGGCCCCGGGACGCAAAACCGTTGAACGGGCCAGGCTCGGCCTGCGCCCCGACGACCTGGCCATCCTGATCTCGTCCGGGTCCTGGGGGGTGGGGGCGGTGAAAGAGACGTTCGAGCTCATCGCGAACCAGCCCGGGCTCGTCCCTGTAGTTACTTGCGGCCACAATTCCACCCTCCGCCAGCAGCTCGAGGCGACCGCAAAAGCCAAAGGCTACCGAGCTCACTTGCTTGGCTGGACCGATGACATGGCTGGCGTTATGGCGGCCTGCGACGTGCTCGTGGAGAACGCGGGTGGGCTCACCTCGCTGGAAGCCATGAGAGCCGCCGTCCCTCTGGTGACATTTCGGCCGATCCCTGGCCATGGCCGGAACAGCGCCGCGGCCATGTCGGCCGGCGGGGTCAGCTGTCTCGCCCACAACGGCGCGGAGCTCCTCGAAAGACTCGAACTATTGGGCCGACCCGGGCCCGTCAGAAGCGGACAACTTGCTGCTGCAGCTGATCTTTTCTCGGGTGATGCGGCCACAGCAGTCGCCGAGATCGCAACCTACGGGCCACCGTTGCAGCCTCGGCTGCGTCCGGTGGCACGAGTGGCGCGTGCCGTTTCTGCCGTAACCCTGGCAGGGGCGTTGACATGGGTAGGCCTCACGACGGGGGTAGGTGCGGCGGCGGCGGCAGGCCTGGGCGTCGCCCATCCTCCGCAAGGGGCATCCAACGTCGTTTACCTGGGAGTACGGCTCAACTCGGCCGAGCTTTCGAGCTCTGTTGTCCAGGCCGATGTGGCTCAACTGGGTGCCAGTGCGGTTGTGGACGTCAATACGGCCAACGTGACCCGCAATGCTGTAAGAGCGATCGTCGCAAAGGGCGTTGATTTGGAAAGTGGTGGGCTTGGCGACGGTCCGAGGGCTGCCGACGAACCCGGTGCCCCCTGGGCACTTGCTCTTTCAGACTCCGAGTCGGTCGAGGTGCTTTCAGTCCTTGCCGGCCGACCTGTTGGCGCACTGGTGCCGGACCGCAGCATCAGCGCTTTTGACCTGGTGGACGCCAGTTCAGCCCACCTCATGATGGTCGTCCCGAATGCCACACTCCCGGCTCCGCCGAGTGGCCCGTTCCCCGAAGAGGAACTTGCCCTGCCACTACTGCAGGGAGATCACGTATACATAGTGAACGGTTTGCACGTCTCAGTGGGGCAGCTGGTGGTCCTGCTGGACAATGTCGCAACACAACTGTCGGGCGAGCGATTGACAAGCGCCCCCTTCAGCAGGCTCCAGTGAAACCTGGCACGGGAGCCAGAGTGGGAGCAGGAGCGGCTGCGGCTGCGGTAACTGCCGGGTTCGTCCACATCTTGCCGGCCGGATCGAGCTGGCGCCTCTTGCGTAACCGGTATATGCCCGGTCTGGCGGGCGTAGGAACCGTTGGGCACGTGGCACTCACCTTCGATGACGGCCCCGACCCGTACTCGACCCCTGCCTTCCTGGACGCACTCGACAGCCTTGGGTGGCGGGCCACATTTTTCATGCTGGGGAGCATGGCATCGACCTTCCCCGAGGTGACGATCGAGGCTGCGCGGCGCGGCCACGAGGTAGCAGTGCACGGCTACGTTCACTCCAACCACTTGTACCATGGGGCCCGCTGGGTTGTCCGTGACGTGCTCCGCGCCCGGGACACCATCGAGGAGCTGACGGGCGCTGCTCAATTATGGCTACGCCCTCCGTACGGCGCACTGTCATCGTCGACAATAATTGCGGCTCGCCGAGCCGCATTGCGCCCAGTGCTGTGGACTACATGGGGTCGCGACTGGCGGGCCGAGGCGACGGTCGAGTCAATCGTTGACGACGTTTCATCGACGCTCGTGAAAGGCGCCACGGTCCTGCTCCACGATTCAGACTGCACGTCCGCCCCTGGCAGCTGGAAGATGACCTTGGCTGCTCTTCCCATATTGGCAGAGCTGTGGGCGGCCCAAGGCCTTGCTGTAGGCCCCTTGTCAGCGCACGGGGTGCGCTCGTTTAGCGGCTTCCCGACCGCACCCGAGGCGCCGCTGGGCCGGGAAGGGAAAAATGCCCATCAGAGCCGGGTCTAGGTGCTGCCGGGTGGCCAGTGTCACAGGCCTGGTCGCGCCGTGAAAAATGAGCTAAAAGGACGACGATTTTCTGACATCCGAAACCAGCGGGGATAGGCCGAACACTGCTCGTGTTGATGAGCACACTGAGCGTTCATTAGGAGGGTAGGATGCCCGCCGCTGACTGCTCTCCGCCGTTAACCTCGCTTGCGTGCGGAACACCCTCCCTTCCTCGAGAGAACACGGCTTCATCGCTACGGCGGATGAACCCAGCGACGCGCCCGTCCGGGTCATAGAAGACGGGCCTGGGCCTCTCGAGACGGCCGCGCCGGCTGGGAGCTCCTTCCAAACGGCGTCTGTGGCGACGCTGGTCATAAGGGCAAGAGAAGGTGACCCCGGCGCGTGGGAAGAGCTGGTGGCCCGCTTTGGCGGCATGATCGCCGCTACGGGCCGGCGTTACCGGCTGGGCGCCCCCGACGTGGCCGAGCTCCAGCAGACGACCTGGCTGCGCCTGGTAGAGAACCTCCACCGCATCGAGCAGCCCGAGCGCGTCGGGGGCTGGCTCGCCACTACCGCTCGCCGCGAAAGCCTGCAAATATTGAAAAGAGCGGCCAAATACCACGGCGGTGCCGACGAGATGCTGGCCAATATGCCCGACCGGCACCTGCCCGAGCCTGATGCCCGGCCCATTGCCGAAGAGCGCGACGTCGTGCTTCAGGCCGCCTGGGGGCGCCTAAGGCCCCGCTGCCAGGAGCTGCTCTCCCTGCTCATATTCGACGACCCGCTCGAGTACAAGGACCTGTCGGCGCTACTTCAGATGCCTATGGGTAGCATCGGCCCCACCCGTCAGCGCTGCCTCGAGCACTTGCGGAAGCTCGTAGAAGAAGAAGGCATGACGAGCATGTCAGGCTGAAACCATCTGAAAATTGGCCAACAGACGCCTGATCAAACACGGCGGACAGTGGTGATGGTGATCGGCCCAGGACTGCCCGGGCACACTCCACGCCCGGGGCCGAACTGCCAGGAAGCTGATCTCGTGGTGTCCTGGTCATGTCCCGTCGTCCCGTGGCCAGACTATGCCGTAAGCTGGAAGTGCAGGTGCCCATGGCCCAGACGAGCAGAACTGGGATGGGCATGGATTTGTACGCCAGCCCCACCGGAGCTGTGCTGCAGAAGGTCCGAGGCCCGCGAGAGACCCCGAAGCACCGCGGCCATCTCAGGCAGTGGCAATTCGGTTACGACGTTGACATGAGCCCGAGGCACAAGTGTAAGCCAACGACCCCTGCGCCTCGCCGGGGGCCGCCACGACCACGAACGCCGGGTCGTCATAGACCATGCGGCCCTCGGAACCCAGCAAACGGCACCACCGACAAGCCAGACCGGTGCTCAGGTCATCGTCCATCTCGTGGTTCACTCAATGATTCTGCCCATGTATCAGATAGTCAAACGGCCCCCTCATGACAACAAGGTACAAAGAGAACCTTTTTGCGCGCTCTCGCTCTGAACCCGCTTCCTGATGAGGAAGATCAATGACTTCAATAGTCGGCCAAGTACCTAGCGAACCCGAATTCGCCGATGAGCTCCTGTATGAGCCGTGCGGCGCGCTCGCCGTCGCGGACGACGTTGAATTCGTCTCTGATGCGGAGACTTTGGCCACGAACAGCCAAAATCTTGTAGAGAACGCCGTTGGACGCCAGGAGCTGACACAGGAAAAACGCACATTGCGGGCGCAGGGTACTTCTCTGAGTTTCCCTAAGGGGTCGAAACTGGTCCCTAGAATACTGGTGTTTCTGGAGCGGCTCACTGTGCGCAGTGCCGATCACCTAATAGCCACCAAGGATTGCTGCCGCGCTCATCGACATCAATGACGGCCATCGCTCCATAGCGTAATGCCGTGCGTACCGGGCCCGACACCACCCGCCTGACGCCATCAGTGCCCGAAAGGGAGCCTGACGGGTGGGCGGAATTGCTGGCACGTACCAGCAGATGGACGGTAAACGAGCCACCCGGCTGATGAGCGGACGCCTGTTGCACCAGGGCCCAGACGAGAGGGCTCCTACGCCTTTGTGACCGACAGCGTTGCCACACACATGGCCCAGCGCCGGCTGTCCATAGTCGGCCAGGGCGGCGCCAAGCAGCCGTTTGTAAAGCACTGCTTGGCCCTCGCCTATGACGGCGAACTCTACAACCACCGGGAGCTGCGCGCTGAGCTTGTGGCGCACGGCGCCACCTTCCAGACTCGCTCAGACACTGAGGTCGTGTTGGAGGCGTGGCGGCACTGGGGGCAGGGGTGCCTGCGTAAGTTCCGGGGCATGTTCGCCTTTGCCATCTTCGACGAACAGACCAGTTCGTTGTTCTTGGCGCGCGACCATTTCGGCATAAAGCCGCTTCATTACATGTGCCGCAAAGACTGCGTAGCCTTCGCGTCGGAGCTCAAGGCACTCGTTGAAGCCTTCGGCCACGAGCTGGACATAGAACCATCTGCGCTGATCGCCTCCATCCTTTTTTACTGTGTCCCGGACAGGCGCTGCGTGCTGAGCGGCGTCGAGAAGCCGCAACCCGGCACCTGCGCGGAGTTCCGGCCCGACGGTACCCGCGGTTACAAACGCTACTTCGACATTGCAGAGATAGCGGCAGCCGCGGCGGCTGGCCCCTACGGAGGTGCGGGAGGTAATAGAGGCGTCCGTCCTCACGCACCTGGCGCCGGATGTCCCAATGGCGATCTCACTTTCCGTGCACCGGGCTCGGAAATGGACGCAGTTCTGGCGCACCGGGCGGACCCGAGTATCGAGGCCTACAGCCTAGCCTTTCGGGCCGGCGGCCAGTACTCCGAAGCGACGAAAAGCGACAACGTGTATGCCCGTAAGCTCGCTCGACATTACGGGACCACTCTTCGGGAAGTAGACGTACCCGATGCCGTGGAACTCGTAGCCCGGTTGATCGACATTCTCGACGAGCCGATAGCGGATCCATCGGCCCTTAGCACGCTGCTCATATCGAGGCGGCCCGCGGTTCGGGCGTGAGGGTGCTCCTTTCGGGGTCGGGCGCAAATGAGCTTTTTGGCGGGCATCAGCAGAATGTTGCCTGCGTGATGGCTAAGCGTTACCGCCAGCTTCCCGGTCCCGCCCGCCTCCTGGCCGGCAACGTCGTGAGCCGCCTCCCCGTCTATGCCGGCGGCCGGAGCCCGCTACGCGAGATGTGCCAAGAGCTTCCTGGAATTGGCCGTGCTGCCCGAGGAAGTAGCGTTCCGCCGCAGTTACAGCCTGTACGACCCAGCCGAGCTCACGGCTCCGTTGAGCCCGGAGCTTGTGCCCGATGTCGCGGATCTCATCGGAGAGCATTTCGAGATCTATTCTGACAACCTCCTCGCCGACCACGTCAACCGGATGTGCCTGGCTGACGCCAGGCTGACGCCAGGCTCTTCTTGCCAGGTCTCACCCTGGCCTCCGCTGATAGAGCGGCGATGGCGGCATCTGTGGAGGTCAGGTCCCCCTTTGTCGACCCCCGCGTATCCCGGGCCGCATTTTCGATTGCCGGCAACCGCAAGATATCCGGTCGAACAGGGAGGGCGAGCTTGAAAGATATGACCCGGGGCTGGCCGCCGGGCGACTTCTATGCCAAGCGGCCTGAGGCATCGTTTTCGGCCGCGCTGAGGACGTGGGTAGCAAAGGACTTGCGAGGGGTCATCAATGACGTCCTTCTCAATGGCGACCTCGTCAGCACCAGCTTTATCCGCGCTGAGGCGCTCGACACAATGATCGCGCACAACCGCTCAGGTCGCCTGGACCGGTCCAAGCAGATCTGGCAACTGCTGGCCCTGGAATTCTGGCATAAGCGAGCCAGCCGGGCCGGCGTACACCTCTGATTCCCCGTCGAGTTCTCCCGCATACCGACATAACGGACCACGCAACCCAACCATCGAGAGGAAACGCTGCATGCTACTGACGATGGCCCACCGGAGGTGAAGCAAGTCGGCCAAAATTACCGCTCCGGCGAGCTGTCGTTGCTCGACGTACCATCCCCCGCGTGTGCACAAGACGGCGTCCTGGTGCGTTGCCTCAACTCGCTCATTTCGAGCGGACCGAGCTGATGAAGCTGGGCGAGTCGAAAGATCTGGCCTCCGGCTCATGAACCCGATCCATCGCCAGTAGTCCAGGACCAACAAGAAAGGTAGCCACGGGGCCACTATCAGGAAGGAGTGACCAAATGCTCCTTGGTGAGCCCCGATTAGGTTCCCGGGTCAGCTCCCATTAGAACGGCACCCACGAGCGCGAACGCAAGGGCTGTCAATCCGAGCAACGCCTCTGTGGCAAAGCCCGTTTGATGGCGCGACTCATCTCAGTACTGCGGATGTCCCCTTCGATAGCCATCGGATCTGTGATCACTGATCGGTGCAGGGCGGCCAGCACCAGCCAGCCCCTCGCGCCACCACCACGCCGGCAGCGAAGTTGGACACCGAGGAGTAGCTCCGGTCTGCAAGAGTGACGACGGCACGACCTCTCCCAGCCGCCGCGGACGACCGCTTGGGCTCGTCACTCTCGTCGTCGGCAGCAAAGTGTCGTTCACTGAGCTCGTCCGGAGCCTCGCCGCCCTCCGGTCGACCGCTCTCGGCTAAATAACCAAGATGGCTCAGGATCCGTTTCAAGAGCCCTGCACCTCAACAACTCCTGTCAATGAAGAGGGCTTTGCCGAGCGCGCCCCACTCGTACACGACTTCGAAGGGAAGGTCATGAACCGAGACCGAGGCCGGGACCATCACCACCTGCCCAGAAAAACAACGCTGGATGAGTATCCGCGCCCGCGTCGTCTGAGGCCCCCCAGGCACAACGATCATGCTGCGCAGGTCATGGGCTTTGGCGTACGCCGCCGCGAACCTCACCTCTCCTACCGTCCGGTTCGGGACGGGAATGAAACAGACCACCTTTACTCGAGGCACAGCCGGACAGGCGGTGGCGTAGTGGCCCTGGGAGAAAAGCAGGACTGGTGCGTAGCCATGCTCGGCCAAGGCGATGGCGCGGCTCTCGCGGGCACTTTCGTCGACACCGTTCAGGCTGAGGATCGCACCGACCTGCCTCGGCTGGTTCGTGGCGGGCCACACGAACAGGACCGCGGTGGCTACCAGGAACAGGGCCAAGCCCAGGCCGACCGCAACAGCCAGCCAACGCCACCAGCGATGGCGCGGGCGGAGGGCGCTTTCCTCTCCAGCCTTAGGGACGTCGATGCTTAGAGCTTCTTCGAGTCGTTCGGCAGTCGCAAGGCTAGCGCGGCCGCTCACATCTTGCCTCTGGAGGCCATTCGTGCCCCGCCAGCCGGCCAGAGGTTGCGACAGCCACGCTTTGCCCTCCGAAAACTGATCGGCACCAGACCTCGGCGGACCAGAGCCGGACACCTAAGGCACCGTGAGCGACCCCATCGGCTCACTCTCGCCTCGAGAGGCTGGTTTAACGCGAGATCTACCGCACGGGTGTCGATGAACCACTCCTGGAACCAGGTTGTGTCACTTCCATGAGGTCGAGCTCGACCCCCAACGTGTGAGCCACCTTCTCGACAGCTGGGCGCTCGTTGAGAGCAGAGGAGTCGCCTTTGTACCCAGCCGAAAAGCCACGAGACCACCCGTGACCTCGGCCCCTGAAGGCCATGACGAGGCTAGAGTCCACGCCACCTGAACACAATGTACCCCTGGGCACGTTGCCGAGTAGGGCGTGCAGGACAGCGGCGCGGAGAGTGTTTTCCAACTCGAAAACCAGGTTGGGAACGCGAGTACGACTGTATTCGCAGGCGATTTCAGTCCAAATAGCCTTGTGATTGAAGGTCTCTCCGTTGTACGCGTTCCACCAGTCACCGATCGGGTGTTGCATTGGCTGGTGCGCCCACTCGCTTACGTCGACAATCGCGAGCCCAGTGTGGACCAGACCAACATTATCAAGGATCTGTATACCCGACCCGTCGGGGCCACGGTGCCCGGGTGCATCACGGATGGCAGCAGGTCGGTCAGGAGAAGGACTTTCCCCGAGAGGGAACGCTCAGCCTGCGGTGCCACATATGGCTGGGAGTATCAACGGCACCCCCCACCCACAACGTGCGCCGCCGCGGCAACCATTTCAATGTCCACCACGTTGCCCGCCCGGGTTGCCGATGCTCTCGCAGAAGACTGCCCTCGTGTTCTCGGCGATAAGCGCCTCGACGGACGCCGTACTATCATCAGTCTGAAAGCGCGCTTCGAGACCCTTCTGACGGGAGAACATCGGCTGAAGTACGTGTTGGTAGCCCCGTACCAGTTCAGTCGTCGAGATGATGTTCGACCCCGCCTCTGTGAGGTTGCGGACACCGTAGGAGACGGGGGACAGCACCTGAGCTGACCCCCGGTGCAGCGGCTCCGTGTTCGAGCGCCGCCATGCGTCGCTCGAGGACGTCGACTGTGGGGTTGTTGACCCGGTTGTAGTGGAAACCTAGCCGTTCCAGGTCGAAGACGGCGCCCGGCTTGCTCGGCATTTTCGAAATCGTGAGCTACGGTCTGGTAGATCGGGACGGCCTCCGCGCGGGTAGGACCGCCTCGTGCCCGCCGTTGACGGCAATTGTCTCGTCATGCACCTTTTTTACTGTACGACCGCTCGTGGGCCACGTGGCGGACCGATCGCAGCCAGTTCTTGAACATTGCCCGCGCTGCGTGCTGCCAGCGGGCGGTTACATGCGCAGCGGCCAGTTCGAAGGGAAATGTGCCCATGAGAGCCGGGTCTGGACGCTGGCACGTAACGAAAACCTGAAAGTCCCGAAGGAGGTCAAGACCCTCCTGGTCCAGGTAGCCCTGAGGCACCGACGGGTATGGGGCCTGGGAGCCGCTCAAATAGCGGCGAGCATCTCGCCGGTACTCGCGCAGCAATGTAAGCACGCCGTACTCCGGGTGCCCCTGCGACAGTAGGAACGAGCAATGCCCGCGTTGTCCCGAGGCAATTGTCCACCCGCCTCGTGCGGACTCAGCCAGGATACGGTAACCCCGGCTCGTCAACTCGTCGAGAGGCACGTCGTTCCATCGAGAGTGCACGAACCGCACGAGGCCGGTCCCTCCCATGAGAGGCTCGGACCTGTCGATTACCTGAGCGAAAGCCCCCGAGCACTTCTCGGCGAGAGGTAGCCTCTTGACGTCGTGGAAAGCCTGGAGGGCGGCGTCCGCGGCCAGGCACGACAAGTACGCAGCCGGCACGTCTGAGCGCGCCCACCACAAGAGCTCCTCGAGGGCGGGCCAGTACACCTCGTCCGTCAGCTCGCGCTCGTTCGGTTCGGCGCCGGTAACGATCAGCACGTCCGGCGGGCGCGGGTACAAGTTGCGAACGTCTTGGTAACCCAGATCGCCGCTGACGCTCGAGGTCGTCGAATGTACATCCGGCAACACATATCGTGCCAGTTCGATGCTGTCGTCACTCGAGCACGGTCCAAGGAGGTCGCGGAACTGCCGTTCAGTCTCTTCGAACGCGCTATCGGGCATATTGTTGACAAAAGCAACCCTGAGTTGACCGGATGCGCCCGGCGCGGGAACCGTCGGATGCTTGAGCAAGAGCGTCACTTGG
This sequence comes from uncultured Acidimicrobiaceae bacterium, assembly GCA_963823855.1. Lineage (GTDB taxonomy): Bacteria > Actinomycetota > Acidimicrobiia > Acidimicrobiales > Palsa-688 > Fen-671. The sequence continues at coordinate 3,921 of CAWGNA010000018.1, read as the reverse complement.
CTCCCCCAACTATCTCTTTTGCGCAGATCTCCGCATGCACGAAGGCTCGGACACTGCTCTTCTGCGAGGGTATGTAGAGCGTGAAGTACCTGGCACCATGGTCACGACACCGAAAACCCACAGATGGGATCCGACGCATTTGCCGCGTTGGTGGGGTGGAAATCGGTGGAGAGGTCGATGCTGCTCTGCTCAGCCGTAAAACGGCCGCCGAGCCCAACCGTCAGGGCCGCGACGGCGTCCAACGCCACCAGCCCCATCCCTTCGATCGCGACCTTCGCGCGGCGAGCCCGTGGCCAGGTACCGTTCGACCGGGTAGGGGCTGGTTACGAGGGCGCCACCTCAGCCCGGGCGGCCGCTTCCTGCGTGTGGCCGAGCGCAAGATCACGTGGTCGACATCAGTCCGGGCGCCGTTCTCCATATGGACGCTTTCGCGGCCATATGCCGTGGCCTCGATGTCTACGGCGCGCGTCTTGTGATGTACAACACTGACGTTTGGCGGTGCCTCCATCAGCAGCGCCTGGTAGAACCACTCCAGGTACTCCCCCATCAGACGCCGAGGGAAGGAAGTCGTGCGGGCTGATCGCCTGGCCAGTGGTCGAGATCCGGCATTCGTGACCGTGCCAGCGGTAGCCGCGCTCAACCACGCACTCGTAGATGCTCTTGCCGAGCCTGTCCCCTCCAACCCTCTCGGGGTAGGAGTACATCGAGTGCTGGCCACAGGTATGTTGAGTATGAGGTAATCCGGGCCACCGTGCGAGTACAACCCCCCGCCCGGGCGCGCTGGCTCGACAACGTGAACACTGATGGCGCGGCTCGGCCCTTGCCGACCGGCGTCGATGATGCGTTCCAGAGTGCACAGCCCCCAGGAACCCAGTCCGATAATCGCAACTTCGATCAAGGCGTGCATTCCCCGATGACTAGGTAAAACCAATAGGCCCGGCAAATCACCGCCGGTACGGGTGTAAGACCCGAGCATGTCGGAGAAAATACACCGGGGGTTCGCGTTTATCTGACGGTCCGCACGGAGGGCGGCGAGAAGCTCCTCGCTTTGGCTCTCCTGCTGGCGGCCATGGGGTCGAGTGGCAAAGTCACCAGCCATCGCGTGCCTCGCAAATGGGCCAAAAGGAGGATGATCTTCCGACAGACGAAACCAACGGGGGGTCGTCCGACACTGACCGTGTAAGTGGGCACACTTAGCGTTCATGGCCAGAGGAAGTGGCGCCGCCTCCTTCTGTCCATGAACGCAAAGTGTGCCCACTTACACGGTCAGTGTCGGACGACCCCCCGGTTGGTTTCGTCTGTCGGAAGATCATCCTCCTTTTGGCCCATTTGCGAGCGTCGCGATGGCTGGTGGCTCTTGCCACTCGACCCGACGGTCGCCAACAGGAGAGCCAGAGCGAGGAGGATCTAGCCGCCCTTCGTGCCAACGGCCAGATAAACGGGATCCTCCGGTGTATTTTCTCCGAGCTGCTCGGGTCTTAGTCCTGTGCCGGCGGTGATTTGCCGGGTACCTATTGGTTTACCTAGTGATCGGGGAATGGACGCCTTGATCGAAGTTGCGATCATCGGTCTGGGTTCCTGGGGGCTGTGCGCTCTGGAACGTATCATCGACGCCGGTCGGCGAGTGCCAAGCCGCGCCATCAGTGTTCACGTTGTCGAGCCAGGGCGCCCGGGTGGCGGGTTGTACTCGCACGCTGGCCCGGACTACCTCATACTCAACACACCTTGCGGCCAGCACTCGATGTACCCCGACCCCGAGAGGGTCGGTGAGGACAGGCTCGGCAAGAGCTTCTACGAGTGGGTGGTTGAGCGCGGCTACCGCTGGCACGGTCATGAATGCCGGATCTCGACCACTGGCCAGGCGATCAGCCCGCACGACTTCCTTCCCCGCCGCCTAATGGGGGAGTACCTGGAGTGGTTCTACCAGGCGCTGCTCATGGAGGCACCGCCAAACGTCAGTGTTGTACATCACAAGACGTCCGCCCTAGACATCGAGGCCACGCCGTATGGCCGCGAAAGCGTCCATACGGACAACGGCGACCGGATTGATGTCGACCACGTGATCTTGACGCTCGGCCACACGCAGGAAGCGGCCGCCCGGGCTGAGGTGGGCGCTCTCGCAACCAGCCCCTACCCGGTCGAACGGTACCTGGTAACGGTCTCGCCACGCGAGAAGGTCGCGATCGAAGGGATGGGGCTGGTGGCGTTGGACGCCGTCGCGGCCCTGACGGTTGGGCTCGGTGGCCGTTTTACGACTGAGCAAAGCGGCATCGACCTCTCCACCGATTTCCACCCCTCAACGCGCAGGGCGTCGAGCGCCGTCTGTGGTTTTTGGTGTCGTGACCGAAGGTGCCCGGTACTTCACGCTTTACATACCCTCGCCGAAGAGCCGTGTCCGAGCCTTCGTGGATGCGGAGATCTGCGCAAAAGAGATAGTTGGGGTGGCCAATTGACGCTCTTGCTCAAGCAGCCGACGGCTCCCCCGGCGGCGCATATCCGGTCAACTTAGGGTTGCTTTGGTCAACAACATGCCCGATGCGCGTTCGAAGAGACTGAGCGACAGTTCCGCGACCTCCTTGGACCGTGCTCGAGTGACGACAGCATCGAACTGGCGCGATATGTGTTGCCGGACGTGCATTCGACGACCTCGGGTCTCAGCGGCGACCTGGGTTACCAAGACGTTCGCAACTTGTACCCGTACCCCCCGGACGTGCTGATTGTTACCGGCGCCGAACCGAAGGAGTGCGAGCTGACGAAAGAGGTGTACTGGCCCGCCCTCGAGGACCTCTTGTGGTGGGCACACGCAGTGTGCCGGCTGCCTACTTGTCGTGCCTGGCCGCGCACGCCGCCCTCCTGGCTTTTCACGACGTCAAGCGCCAACCTCTCGCCGAGAAGTGCTCGGGGGCGTTCGCACAGGTAATCGACAGGTCCGACCCTCTTATGGGTGGGACTGGACTTGTGCAGTTCGTGCACTCTCGATGGAACGACGTGCCTGGCGACGAGTTGACGACCCGGGGCTACCGTATCCTGGCTGAGTCGGCACGAGGCGGGTGGACAATTGCGTCCGAACAACACGGGCATTGCTCGTTCCTACTGTCGCAGGGGCACCCAGAGTACGGCGTGCTTACATTGCTGCACGAGTACCGCCGAGACGTTCGCCGCTATTTGAGCGGCGCCCAGGCCACCTACCCGTCGGTACCTCAGGGCTACCTGGACAACGAGGGTCTTGCCCTCCTTCGGGAATTCCAGGTTTTCGCTACGTGCCAGCGTCCAGACCCGGCTCTAATGGGCACATTTCCGTTCGAACTGGCCGCTAATCATGTAACCGCCCGCTGGCAGCGAGCATCACGGGCACTGTTCAAGAACTGGTTGCGATCGGTACGCCACGTAGCCCACGAGCGGTCGTACAGTAAATAAGGTGCATGACGAGACAATCGCTGTCCACGGCGGGTACGAGGCGGGTCCCACCCGCTCGGTAGCCGTCCCGATCTACCAGACCGTAGCTCACGATTTCGAAAATGCCGAGCACGCCGAGTGCCATTTTCGACCTGCAACGGCCGGGTTTCCACTACGACCGGATCAACAACCCCACGGTCGACGTCCTCGAGCGACGCATGGCGGCGCTCGAACGCGGAGCCGCGGCATTGGGTGTCAGCTCAGGTGCTGCCGCCGTCACCTACTCTGTCCGCAACCTCACGGAGGCGGGCTCGAACATTATCTCGACGCCTCAACTGTACGGGGCTACCTACACCTACTTCGCGCGATGTTCTGCCGACAGAAGGTGTCGAAGTCCGCTTTCTTACTGACGATAGTGCGGCGTCGGTCGAGGCGCTTATCGACGAGAACACGAGGGCAGTCTTCTGCGAGAGCATCGGTAACCCGGCCGGCAATGTGGTGGACATTGAAACAGTTGCCACGGCC
>CAWGNA010000017.1:0-257675 GCA_963823855.1 uncultured Acidimicrobiaceae bacterium | reverse complement strand
TTTTTCATCTACTTGGTTCGGCGTATTGCTAGGCTGACCGCATCCTGGGCTCGCCCGCAGTCACGAGATGGGCGTATTCGACGTCCAAAGCGGTCGATGAGATGTTCGCTTACGCTTATCACCGCGAGCGAGACCTGCCAGCGATAGTGGTAAGGCTGTTCAACACGGTCGGGCCCGGCAGAGCCCGGCCTACGGCATGGTCATACCCCGCCTGGTGCGTCAGGCCCTGGCGGGCGAGCCGTTGACCGTGTTCGGCGACGGCACCCAGACGCGGTGCTTCTGCCACGTGGCAGATGTCGTAAGAGCAGTCGCCTCTCTGCTGGACGAGCCCAGGGCGATCGGCGACGTCTTCAATGTCGGCGGCTCTGAGGAGATTTCGATCGAACAGCTGGCTACCCTGATCATTGACAGAACGGGGAGCTCCTCCGTGATCATCCACCTGCCGTACGAGGTGGCGTACGAAGTCGGGTTCGAGGACATGGCGAAGCGCGTTCCCGATGTCGCCAAGATCCGGGCCCTCACCGGTTGGCTGGCGCAGAGGACTTTGTCGGACATCCTGGATGACGTCATCGAGGAGGTCCGGGCCGAACGCGAAGCACTCGCCCTCGCCGATGACGAGTAAGCGAGCACTACCGCAGCCAATTAGAAAGCTGTTAACCGATCCTTAAGCAATCATTCAGGCTCCCGGCGAACGATATATCGGGCGGCACCGGCAAGCCTGAGTAGGAGGTCTGGGTTGTGAGCACGCGGTGGGTTGTTGGCGGGGCGAGCGGTGGGGACGCTGCGTTCTAGTAGTGCGGGTCGTACGTCTCTACCTGGTCTCTACAGCCATCACTTAGCGAAGCGACCCAACACTAACAACCCCTCTGCGCACAGCTAGTTCGCAGCCCCTCGCTGGTGAGTGGGTTGAGCCAGGGTTTGGCGCGTACCTGGGCGAAGGCGTTCTTCCTGGTCCTGGCCTTGACGGTCCTGTGGACCCTGTCGACCCCCCTGTTCGCGGCTCCCGACGAACCTGCCCACGTCCTGAAGGCGGTGGCCACGGCGCGTGGACAGTTATCAGGACCGTCTGTCGCCGGTCAGCCCGCCGCCGTCACTCAGGTGACCGTCCCGGCCGGATATGCGACGGCAGGGCAAGTCCCGGACTGTTTCGACACCTTACGGACGGAGCCAGCCGGCTGCGCACGAGACCTTACTTACGAGCCCGGGATAGTGCAGACAACCACGTACGTGGGCCACTACCCACTGCTGTACTACCTCCTCGTGGGATGGCCAAGCCGGTTCATCACGTCGCCAGACGAGGCCGTGTACGCCATGCGGTTGACATCCGACTTCTTGTCTGCGGCCTTCGTGAGCCTGGCGCTTGCGCTCTTTCTGGCGCAACGCCGTAAGGGCGGTCCCCCGGTCCTCGGCGTGCTGATCGCCCTCACCCCGCAAGCTGTGTTCCTCGCCTCGGCCGTGAACCCGGCTGGCCTGGCCATCAGCGCCGCCGTCTGCTTGTGGGCTTCAGGACTATGCCTGATGACGTCGAGGAACATAGCAGCCGGCTACGACGGTAACGGCGTCCCCGCCTGGGCGGTGGATGTACCGGTCGACGACGAACTGGAGGCGCGATGGCCCGATCGAGCCGGCTTCACCCAGCGGGGCTTGCTGGTCATCGTCGCCGTCTCCGCCATAGTCGAAACGTTCACCGTGGCCCTGGGGCCGCTTTGGGTTGCCATCACCGGCGCCCTGCTGGTGGCAGCGGCGAGCGCCTCGCGCCGGAAAGAACTGGAGCGGGACTGGGATTTCCGCTTAACTGCGGCAGCGATATCACTCGGCATTGGCGTGTCCAGTCTCCTCGTTTGGAAAGGTGACTCGCTGGCCGTGCTCGGGTCGTCACGCAATGTCCCAACCGGCGCATCTGACCTGGAGGTCCTGCTCCACGCGGCCTCCTGGTTGCCAACGTATGTCGCCCAGGCAATAGGGGCTATGGGCTGGCTGGAGACTCGCCCGCCCATCCTGACGTACCTCGCTTGGGGACTTCTTCTCCTCGTCGCGGCTATCACGGCTCTCCGGTTCGGGTCGCGACGGATGCGGCTCGCACTCTTGGCCGCCGGGACTATAAGCCTTCTGGCCCCGACGCTCGTCACGGCCTCGCAGGCTCGAGCCCTAAGAAGCATCGTGTGGGAAGGCAAGGATGGTATGCCCCTCTGGGTCGGCTTACCAATACTCGCCGTCGGCACGTGCGCAACCTGGTGGTCGGAACACCCACGGATAGACCGTAGCTTGATTGCGGGTGCTGGGGCGGCCCAGTTCGCCGCGTTCGTGGGGGGCCTGCACAGGTACACCGTGGGCACGCACGGCTCCTGGACCATGATGGGCGGGGTGAGGGACGGGTGGTCCCCGCCGTTACCTCCGCTAGTGCTCGTCGGGTTGTATGCCGCGGTGCTGGTCGTTGGGTGGCGAGTGCCGGCCTATCGGCCTGTCGGGACCCGGCATCTCGACCTCGAGCTGATCTCGAACGAGACAAAGGGCACAGATTTGGTCAGAGAGTAGGGGCCGAAGGCTTTTCCAGCTCTGGGCCAGAGGGTGCGGCGGTAATCCGTTAAGCGATAGCGCCGTGCATCTACAGCACCCAACAATCAGGTGTCGCCCGGTCGGAGCCGGGGTGGACGGCCTGGCGCCTTCCCTTGCCGCAAGCCAAGGTTGTGCCTGTCGATTGTGGCAACCCAACCCGGGAGGTTTGTTGCGCAGAGGCACATCGTCGAAGGAGTGGCGACATGACAACGGTCCGCACAGGTGAAGGGCAGAGGTCGAGCGCGACGGTCGAGACGGTCGGGAGGAAGAATCCCGACGCCCATGCCGATTGCGGTCGGGCGTCTGAGGGCTTAACTCAGCGGCGCAGGGCCTGACCCCCGGTGAGATTCGGGAGTAATGTTTCCACAGTGGCCCCGCGACCGGGAAAAGTAGCTCCGAGTTTCCGGAACGGAATCGTTCTTCGCCGTGGCCCGGAGTTGATATGACTGACATTTTGGGTGATATAGAGCGGAGCAGGCGAACGGTCAGTCCCCGAATGCTTCCCAAGAGCCGTCTTGGACCGAGGGGACGCTTGACTCTGACCGTTTTGGCAGTGGTCGCCCCCACGACTCTGTATTTTGTGTTCCTCGACAAATTTGGCGTCGACCTGATTTACTATGACGAGTGGGCTGTCGTAGGCGTCGTACATCAATCGTTGCACGGCTCAATACCGTGGAGCGGCCTGTGGGCTCAACACAACGAAAACCGAGTTCTCGTTCCCAACCTTATCTACTTGATGCTTGCTCGTATTTTCGCATTGAACTCTCGAGCGACCATCTTCGTTAACGGCTGCTTGCTCTTTGCTTCACTCATACTTATCTTGTCGACATTCCGGCGATCAGTAGGGAGGTTTCCCGGCCCTTTACCGACCTTGGCTTTGAGCTGCATTTGGCTTTCTTTGGCAGGGTACGAGAACTCACTGTCTGCATATCAAATTGTCTGGTATTCAGCCCTTCTCTTCTTTGCGGCAAGTATGCTTCTACTATCAGCACCCAGAGGAGTCACGTGGCCCGAGTTGAGTATTGCGATCGTCTTAGCAACACTCGCCTCATATTGCGTGTTTCAAGGGCTTCTCGTCTGGCCAGCACTTCTCCTTGCGATACTTCGGCGCGAAGGCATATCGGTCAAGGCAGCAACATGGGTGCTCGCCGCTTTGGCGGCCACCAGTCTTTACTTCTACCACCTGAACAATTCTGGTAGCCAATTCTTTAGCTATTCCTTAGACCACCCACTGACGACTGTGAAGTTTACCGCCCTATTAGTTGGAGCTGTTATCCCGGACGGCTGGCGTCTTCTGGGATTGCGAGAACTCATAGGCGTGATGCTCGTCCTGGGGGGTCTTTGGGCTCTAGTGCGGTCGCTTCGTTCTGCTCAGCGATTCCCGATCGTGGCTGTATTGGTTTCTTTCGTGTTACTCTTTGACTTGTCAATAGCTGCAGGTCGGACCTACATGGGTTTGCTGTACGCGACCAGTTCGCGTTACGCCATGCCTAATCTCTTACTCATTGCGGCGATAATACTGCAATTTTCAATGGAAGGCAGTTTTCAGAAATTTCCAACGAAAGCTACACTCACTGCTTATCGGCTGCTAGCTATTTCGTTGGTCGCGGTGATTATTGTAACAACAGTAGCCGGAGCGGATGCAGGCTGGCGGAACGGCACAGCAGAACGGGTGACGCGCCAAATGGGCGCCTATGCCCTGGTAAATTCTCGGTATCTAAACAGTTATCTCTCGCTCGTCCTAACGGATGCTTTAGTATACCCGGGCCCGTTGGGCGAACTAGAGCAGTACGCGCGAGGAACCACTTAAGTGTCTACTCGCCCAATGAATTTCGTCGGCTTTCTCGTGAACGACTAACGTCAATCACTCCGGGTGCGTCGCTCCAGCCCTCGGCTGATGTAATGACCTCAAGCTTCTCAACGGTAAATGCGTGGAACATCTTTTATGGCTTGTACTTGATTACTCCAGTGCTTGAACAAGAATTTCCGCCCAACCTGTCGTCCAGCGCACAAAAGCTGATAATATGGGCCTGCAGTACTGACTTCGCCAGCTACCCAGGCTGGCTGCAGACGGCCCTGCAATCTGTTGTCGAGGGTGTGCGGCAATTGTGCGGCCACCCGATACCACCATGAACGAGCGTCAGTTGTGCCCGGGTGTCCTTCGGCGTCCCCGTGGCCGCTTAGGCCCTGGGCTTCGTCGGAGCAGTGGAGTACTGATAATTGAGCACCGTGCCCAGTAGTGCGGCAGAACCCCACTACTCATCTACACTCCGGCCAGCGGGCTCTCCCTGCGAGGCGCGGCGCCCGGCTGCTCAGCCCAGCTTCGCTGTCGAGTTGCAGGGCGGCACACGAAGTCCGGTTCCCCGCATGGCCGGTTACCTCGGCCACCACCCAATAGCTTGAGTCGGTATGCGCGACTCGGTCGTGGTTGCTTCTAGACTCCAACTCATGGCGGGATGGCTTCATATGCGCATGAGCGTCCCCTTGGTTGTCTGCAATAATGAGTCGACCCCTGTCAAGACGCCCGATCGGATCCCGCACGGTTTCCGCCAGAGGTTAGTTGAAGGCATCATTTGTGACGACGCTAGTAGGAAGGTCCAGTTCAGGGTGGGCAGCGAGAGCCCACGGGACGTCGCAGTCGCAGAAGACTGGCGTGATTGGGCCCACCAAGAAGCACTCGGACGGCGCCAGCAGGATGCCCGCTCACTCCGTGGGTATCCGCCGCGACGTCGACGGGGGGGCTGGGTTCCAGGGGACCTGCGGACGGAACCCGGAGAGCGAGTGGTGGGGCCGCGTGAGCACGCGTACGTAAGACGGGGTCTGGCATGATCGACCGTCTCGACGCCCCTATCTTGTTTACGGAGCCACGACGTCTCACTCCTTACTCCACCTGGCAGCAACATATTCCGTTCGCGATGTGGCTGACGGGGCTGGCGCGGCCCAACCTGTTGGTCGAGCTCGGCACTCATTACGGCGATTCTTACTGTGCATTCTGCCAGGCCGTCGAGACTCTCGGCCTGGACACAAGGTGCTTTGCCGTGGACACCTGGGAAGGTGATCCTCACGCGGGGGAGATGCAAGCGGACGTACTGGAGGATCTGCGGGCCCACCACGACCCCCTCTACGCCGGTTTTTCTTCTTTGCTGCGCTCGACGTTCGATGACGCTTTGGGATCGTTCGACGACGGGACGATCGACCTCCTTCACATCGACGGTTACCACACCTATGAAGCCGTGAGCCACGACTTCGAAGCGTGGCTGCCAAAAGTCAGCCATCAGGGAATTGTGCTGTTCCACGATATTGTCGAGCGGCGCAGAGACTTCGGGGTCTGGCGTCTGTGGCATGAGGTGCGGGCCAAGTACCCAGCCTTCGAATTTTCTCACGGTTATGGGTTAGGTGTGGCGGCCGTGGGTGGCGCGTTTCCGGGTGACACGGCTCAGCTCTTCGAGGTGTCACAACCCGAACTGGCCCACTTGAGGCGGCTCGCCTCCGCTCTTGGGAGTCGTTTGTGGGCACAGGTCCAGCGCGACTCGCTTCATGACGCGGTTGTGGAGCGCGATCACCGAATAGACGAGTTGGAGCGAGAGCGCGATCGTCGCATCGGAGAGTTGCAACGGGAAGCAGACACCGCCCGAGAACGTTTGGTTGCCGAGACCGAGGGCTTCGAGCGCGAGCGCCAAGAGCAGCTGGTCCGTAGCGCCTCGGAACGCAGAGAGGTCGAACGGCGCTACGAGCAGGAACTGACAGACCTCGAGCAGGTTCTTGAGGATGAGCAGAAGGAAGAGGAGGTCTTGCGCACCCAGCTGGAGGCGAACACCAATGCGTTGGCCCAGCTGCGCGGGAGCAAGGTGCTCCGCTATACCGAAGGGCCGCGCATGATATATGCCAGGTACCTGGCCCTTAGATCGGGCAACGGTCAGGGGCCCAGCCGCCCTTTTGATTTGGGCGGGCTGCGAGCTCGGCATCACGCTCGCGCCATATGGTCCCGCCTACCCGAGCCGTACAGGCGCCGACTTCGACCGGCCGTAACCCGCATCACCCGGGCCCTCGAGACACCTGCGCCCGTCCCAGACCTGCCCAAGGCGACGCCTTATGAGTCGTGGCTCGAAGTAAATGAGCTCAACGACCGACGCAGGCATCTCTTGATGGAAGCCCTCGAGAACGTCGAGCAGCCACCCCTCATCAGCGTCGTGATGCCTGTGTTCGACCCCCCGCCCGAGTACCTCGACCGCGCCATTCGCAGTGTCGGTGACCAGCTGTACAGCAACTGGGAGCTCTGCATCGTTGACGACGCCAGCACAAAGGTCGAGGTGACGACCCTGCTGGGTCGTTGGACGGCTGCAGACGAGCGCGTGCGGGCGCTGACCAGGCCCACGAACGGACACATCAGTCTCGCGACCAACTCTGCCGCCGAGCTTGCGTCGGGCGAGTGGCTAGTGTTCCTCGATCATGACGACGAGCTTTCGCCAGACGCCCTTGCCGAACTGGTTCTCCACGTAGCCGAGCACCCCGAGCACGATGTCGTCTATTCCGATGATGATCAGGTCGACAAGGAGGGTCGGAGGCAGGGCCGCAGTTCAAGGCTGACTGGTCCCCTGAGCTTCTTCTGTCCTATATGTACATGGGCCATTTATTGGCGATCCGCCGTAGTCTTTTCGAAGCGCTCGGGGGGGCTCGCCTCGGGCTGGAAGGTTCCCAGGACTACGATCTCGTACTTCGTGCTACTGAGTCATCGCCCTCAGTTGGGCATATTTCGCGGGTCCTATATCACTGGAGGGTGTTGCCGGGATCCACCGCATCTAGTGGCGACGCGAAACCGTACAGCCTCGAGGCGGGCCATCGGGCTGTGATGGAAGCCTTGGGCCGACGTGGCGTCGAGGGAAAGGTCGCTCGACCTAAGTGGGCTGAACGCTCGGGTTTGGGCCTGTACAGCATTTCTTTTCCTGATACCGGGCCTCGGGTGGCCATCTTGATACCGACCCGTGACCGGGTCGATCTCCTGCGACCGTGTATAGAGGCCGTGGTGGCGAAGACGACTTACGCCAACTACGAGATCGTCATTATTGATAATGACAGCAAAGACCCCCCCACTTTGCGGTACATGGAGCAGTGTGGCCATCGGGTGCTGCGCATCCCTCAGGAAGGCAAGTTCAACTTTGCTGCTCTGAACAACGAGGCGGCGGACCAGGTCGACTGTGAATACCTCCTCTTCCTGAACAACGACACCAAAGTCCTCCGCAAGGAGTGGTTGAGCCAAATGTCAGGGTTTGGACGGCTGCCGGGTGTGGGCGCAGTCGGGGCCAGGCTTTTGTTTCCTGACCGAACCGTGCAGCATGCGGGAGTCGTTGGTGGCCTGTACGACGGCATGGCCGGTCCGGCATTCAAGTTGCTCTCGGCCAACGACCCTGGCTACCTCGGGTACGCTTACGTGAGCCGTGACTGCGCAGCCGTTACAGCGGCCTGCATGCTCACACCGCGACAACTCTTTTTGGATATCGGCGGCTTCGACGAGGAGAACTTTGGCGTCGCTTACAACGACGTCGACTACTGCTACCGACTGCGGGAAAAGGGCCTGCGCATTGTTTATTGTGCAGAAGCGGAGTTGGCACATAGCGAGGGATCGAGCCGAGGTTTCCTTGATAACCCGGCGGAGGCCGCCGCTTTTCGTGCCCGCTGGGGCCGCATCACCGATCCGTACTACAACCCAAATCTGTCGGTCGCCAATGAGCGCTACCCGATCTCGTCGCGAACTCGCGCAACGGCCTCCGTACCCACTGTCCGGGCGGTAATGTGCGCCTTCACCCTCAACTGGGAGGGAGCTCCATACAGTCAGTATGAAATGACCGTCCGGCTGGCAGATAGGGGAGTGCTTGACCCGATCGTGTACTGCCCGAACGATGGGCCGCTACGCAGCCTCTACGAAGCCAGCGGCATCGAGGTTCACGTGTTCGACCCACCGACCAGCGGAGTGAGCGACCTGACTTCTTACGAGCGTGGACGTGACCGCATTGGCCGATTGGATGATGGATTGTGGTGCGGAGGTCGTGTACGGGAACACTGTCCAGACCTTCTACGGTATCGACGCCGCCGCAAGCGCCGGTCTGCCGTCGATATGGAACCCACGAGAGAGCGAGAGTTGGAAGACGTATTTCAACTTTCTCCCGCCGGACGTCGCCACACCGGGCGCTCTCGTGCTTCCAATGGCCTTACCAGGTGGTATTTGTGGCCGATGCCACTCGGCGGGCGTGGTCCGAACTCGAGACCCGCCACAATTTCATGACGATCCATAACGGCCTCGACCGGTCTCGCTTCGAAGAGAGGCTTATGGACAGTCGGAGAGCACGCTCTGCGCTCGACCTCCCAAATGACGAAGTAGTTGTCCTTCTCCTCGGGACCGTGTGCGACCGAAAGGGGCAGATGGACCTCGTGGGCGCAGTCGAACGACTATCGCCGGACGTGGTCGCCCAATGCAGATTCTTTGGTCGTCGGTGATCGCTCCAGTGCTTACAGTGACCAGCTGCATGATGCGATCGGGCGCTTGCCAAACGACAGTCGTCGGCGAATGGGTGTCGTCCCAGAGACCTCGTCGGTCGGTATCTACTACTCGGCGGCGGACATCTTTGTGTGCTCATCGCGGCTTGAGAGTTACCCGCGGGTAATCCTGGAGGCCATGGCCGCGGGATTGCCGATTGTCACGACACCCGTTTTCGGTATAACTGAGCAAGTGAAAGAGGGCGTAAATGCGTTCCTTTACGAGCCCGGGGACACGCGTCGTCTCGCTGAGCTCATTGCGGACCTGGTCACTGACGCGCAAGCACGGTCAAGCATGGGGGCCAACAGCCTCTCGGTATTAGCTACCCTCAACGACTACGAACGAATGGTGGAACAGTACGCAACCGTTTTCCGTGAGGCATGGCTCAGTGGCCGCCCCCGCAGGGTTCCCTCGCGCGACCGACTCGATCTCCGGAGGGCATGAGATGTGCGGCATTTTCGGGGTCATATCAAATTCCCACCGGATAGGCCCGGAGCAGTTGGACCAGCTCAATGACACGATGTTCAAGCGTGGCCCCGATGGTCGGGGCGCCTTCTGGGACGGAAAAGTTGGATTAGCTATGAGGCGCCTGGCGATCATCGACATCGCGGGCGGAGCCCAACCGATGTATTCCGAGGATGAACAAGTCGTCGTCGTCATGAACGGGGAGATCTACAATCACGCCCGCCTCAGGGATGAACTGATCTCCGCTGGCCACCGTTTCACCTCACACGGCCGATACTGAAGTCCTGGTCCACGGCTACGAGCGGTGGGGTATCGATGGGCTGCTTGACCGTCTCGATGGCATGTTCGCGTTTCGCGATCCTCGACCGCTCGCGCCGCAAGGTGTACTTGGCCCGGGACCGCTTCGGAGAGAAACCCCTATACCTGGCCAGGGACAACGACGTAGTTGCCTTCGGGTCGAGCTTGCTCGCTACGTCCGCGACCATGCGCTCCACCCCACCTGTTGATGCCGCGGCGCTCCAGTACTATTGGGCACTCCATTACGTGCCTGGCGACAGGACGATCTTTTCTGGGGTGCGAGCGGTTCAAGCGGCCGAGGCTTACGAACTCGACGCCGACGATGGTGCGGAGTTGCGTAGGTGGCGTTACTGGAAGCTCGAAGAACAGCGTGATACAGACCATCGTCAGCCGATTTTCTCGAACTGCTTGAACGATCTGTGCAGTCGCGTCTCATCGCGGACGTGCCTGTGGGCATCATGCTCAGTGGCGGGGTCGACTCATCCATCATCACTGCGCTGGCGGCGCGCACGGCTCCCGGGATCCATACGTTCTCGGTAGGGTTCGACAGCGCCCAGCACGACGAAAGCCAGTACGCAGCCGAGGTAGCCCGCCTGGTCGGGGCCGAGCACCACCCAGTCGTCTTTCAGGAAAAGCACTTCCGGTCGCTAATCCCGGCCGTCGTCGAATCGATGGACGAGCCCATAGGTGACCAGGCGATGCTGCCTCTTTACGCCTTGAGCGAGCTGGCCGCCACCGACGTGAAGGTCGTACTTTCGGGTGAGGGGGCGGACGAGTTGTTTGGCGGCTACGACTATTACGACCAGGGCTCCGGCGTGTCGGCCCGCGCTTGGCGGCGTCTGCGGGCCATGGCCACCGCATCTCGGCGGGGCCCGCTCTGTTTTCTGACGAGGGGCATACGCAGAGCGGCTTTCCTGTCGTCGTATCGCCGCGAACCCGTGCTCAGCTGTCCGCCATGACCCCAGCGGAGACGCGGGCCTGGCATGAGGAGCTGGTCGACGACCTTGGCCACACGCTCGACCCGCTGCGCCGAGCAACCTTATGTGACATCAACACATGGTTGAGCGAAGACCTGCTCATGAAGTTCGACAGGATGACAATGGCGCACTCCATCGAAGGGCGGGCTCCGTACCTGCAGCCCCGGTTGGCACAAGCTGCGTTTGCTCTTCCGACAGATGCCAAAAGATACGATGGAGTAGCAAAGGTCAGGCTTCGCGAAGTTGCCTTCGGGCTTCTACCGGAGTCGATATTGCGACGACCGAAAAAGGGCTGGGTGCTGCCGATGGACACTTGGCTCCGCGAGGATTTACACGACGAGTTCATCGACTCCGTGCGAGCCTGTCCCGAGCCGATCATCGACCGGGGGGCTATAGAACAGCTGGTCCGAGCCGATCGGACCAAACTGGCCCGCACCTCGGCGGACGTGCGCTGTACTCGATCCTGGTCATGGTTAAGTGGCTCGACCATGCGCACCACTGGTCGGACACGCTGCGGTCCGAGCTCACCGCCAATACCTCGACCGGTCATAATTAGGCCGCTGACCATCCGGGTGGCACTTAGCTTCCGGGCGCACTGGTGATCTCAAGTTATGTAACTCAACCGGTTCAAGGACCTTGTCAGAGTAAGAACGACGGCCCGCAATTTGTCAAGGTATTGATCCCAAGACGTTGCATTTAGGGCCGTCTCGGCGAGTCACGACGATCTTCAAAGACGCGGGATGCGGGTAAGGGGCGAAAGCAGCGAACCCAGAAAGCAAGGGAATGGCGTTGTGAAGCGCGGCCCGAACGTCCGGTCTCGGGAGAGCAAAACTGTCCAGGGGCAGCACTCGTCCCTCTGGTAGTTGGGCCGCCACTGAGAATCTGGCCTCCGTGCGGGGCTGTAGGCGTCGTCGCAAACCAGCCATTGAGAAGGGTCCCGGATGAGGTCGACGAGGTCGTATCGACATGGCCGATCACTGTGCTCTGGCTGTTCGCGCAGGCCACAGGTCCGGGAACGGATGCAGGCGGCGCAGGGACCGTAAAGAGCCGGTAAGAGAAGTTGTGGTGCCAGGCCGACGGTTTATCCGCAACAATGGAAACCGCTTTGACGTCCGCCCCACCTCCTGTGAGCCACAGGTTGGCTAATTGGTCAGGGTCCGTGGCCATGGTGGAGACGAGAACGCCATCTTGAAGCGTCGAAGGAACGACTCGGTATTGTCCCCAGGTACCATCGTTAGAGAGCGCGTTGAGACGAAGCGGCACGTCTCTGAGCGTCAATGAGCGCACGACGCCTTCGAGTGAGTGGCTTATCCGCACTTGCATGAACACGAGCTTGCCAGGGATCGCCGGAATCGTGATCGGTGAACCGGTGTGGGTCGACGTCCAGGGAGTAAGGTCAGTCGATGGCGCAGGGGTACACGTCCGCTGAGTGGTAGCCACTACGAGAACGAAGGCTCCGTCCTCCGCACTCGCCTTATAGCAGTAAAGCAGTGTCCGAAAAGTTTCACCTGCTGTCTGCAGAGGGAGGCGATCGTCGATAGCCCATGGGCTAATCAGGCCGACGGCGGGCCGTCCGTCTTGCTCGAAGTAAATAGAATCTGCCTGATCGAGCTTCGGTGTGAAGGTAGCAAACTCAAACGGGGATGGCGGCATCTGCAGGTTCGCATCCGCAGCGAGGACCGCGTTGGTGTTCCAGGGCCATGCAAAGGCGGAGCGTCCGGCCACCAAGGGCTGGAGGTCTGCCAATCCCGGATCGACGACCTGGTCAGCGAGCTGACCCTGGCCTTCGGCTGAGATCATTTGGTTGGCGTAGGACGACGAAAAAACAAAGTGAGCACCGGTGTTCAGTGAAGAAAGCTCGGAGCGGAAGGTTGTTATGGGCAAGGCCTGTGACAACGGTAGACCGTGGAGGAACAACACGAAACCTGTGGCTGCTTCGGCCAATACCATCCATTTCAACCATCTTTCACGGTGTTTGATGCTTGCTCGCTGAGTCTCGCCGCTCACCGTAATAAGAAACCAGGCCCCGAGAGCAGCCCAGGCGCATGCGGTAAGGGTGAAATCCACATGACCGAAGTCCGCTCGGACCAAGCCTTCCTTCCATGCTTCCACCGCTATGAGTACGACCGCTACGGCCCCGGCCCACAACCGCCGATCACGTAGGACTGCCCAGGTAGCCATGACCACGACAATGACTACCAATACGGCCGAAGCAGCCTGGCCTAGATGGCCGCTGGCATCCAGGCTCATAGCTCCCCCGTAGCCTGAGACTAATTGCCAAGCCCAAAAGGGAAAGGTGAGGGAAGCTACCACACCGCCCCCAAAGGCGATGAACGACGCGACGTAGGTTACCCCTGTGCTCAAAATGAAGATGAGCCCTTCCCGCCATCGCCTTTGAAAGCCCAAGCTGATCAGGAAGCACAGAAAGATCACAGAGCCGGCAACGCCGTCAGAGCTTTTCACCAGGGAAGCGGCAACAAGCGTCACGCCTCCTATAACCCACACCAGGGCCGAAGTAGGTCCTTCATCCGAGCGCCATCGTCCTTCAGTGATGATCAAAAAGACACCTATGACCAAGAGCCGGAACGACGCGTTGTTCACTGCGGCAAAGGACCCCCCTCCAGGCAGCAGAAGCAACCCAACAACAGCCAGCTGACCCAGCAAACGTAGGCCGCAGCGCGTGAGCAGGAGTACCAAGAGATATCCGAGGGCTAGTGCTGATGCGACCTGCACCAAGACCGCGATCAGCAAGAGTTCACGGTTGAGGTACATAGGCCAATCTATGAAGCCGAGCGGTCCTCTAGTAAGGACCAATTGTCGTCCTATTTGCAGGTGGCGCTCGATTGCAATGTACAAAGCTGCTACGTAAGACGTGTCCAACTCATCCGCAGACCAGTAGGTCGTCGGGAATGTCATCTCAGATAGGGCTAGAACAGATGCCGTTAGAATTAGCAGCCAGCGTGCGGCACCAGATGTAGCCACATCGACGCTTGCGATCCGTCGCAGGCTGGCAAGCCAATGTGGCACACCGTGGCCGAACGGCTCGGCTGATCCTTTGGAGCTTCGCAACGGGCCGCCCGTCGGCCCCGCGGAGCCGGGCAGAGTCGTTTGAGGTGCGCGAGGGCTAGTCAAGTTTTCCGGACCCCGACCGAGGTTGGTCGGGCGCGCTGGGGAACGGACTCACGGTTGGGGACCCCGTACGTCTGAACTAGTCTCGGCCACCAGCGTCACGGCCGGGTAGGGCTGGTTGTCGGGAACATCGTCGATCATGCGTACCGCGCCGAAGCCGGACGCCTGCAGTACCGCAGTCAGGGCGGGGAGTGTCATCACGTACGACCTGGAAGATAGGCCGCTTGCTGGATGGTCCAGATCTCCTTCCTCGTACCATGACCCGGCTATACCGTTCAACTCCGTGACCCCGCCCCTCTTGGCATAATGGGTCCAAATGAACACCTTTTTACTCACGGCTCGCATACGTTCGATTAGTGCCCACGGCATCGATAGGTGATATAGCACATTGGCGCAGAATATGGCATCAAAAATGCCGAACGGCTCAAGGGCGACGTCTTGCAGATTGGCTTGTTCAAACCGCGCGTTGTGTATGTCGAGCAGTTTGGCCACGAAACGGGCCTTTTCCACGTTTTTGTGCCGTTGCTCTAGGGCAAGAATATGAACGTCAGGACTGTGTGACGCGAGCCTGAAAGTCTGGCCGCCTTCAAGCGAACCAAGCTCTAAGATGCGCCGAGCACGTGGTAAGGCCTCCCAGAACCGGTCGATGCGAGGATCGGCCTCGTAGGACAGCCCACTCCCGTAGTAGCGGTCCCCGACCTTGAAGCGGGAGACCCATGGACCTCTGCGCTCAAAGCCTTTCTCGATTATCAGTTCGCGGAATGCGCCAGTCCCCCGTCCCCGCAGAGAGCGTAACTGGTCCGCCAGAGCCGGTGCTTTTTGTTGCAGCAAGACGCGAGAGATGCCCGAAGAACGTCCCACTTTGGAGGGGCAGGAGCCCGAACCCGTAGTGGTTAATAGCGGCCTTGCACCCGACGGCACCCATGTCCTCTGGTTTGTCGTGGCTGCAACGCCGGCTCCCCCCTCGTGAAGCATTCTCTTGAATGCCTCTGCACCCTGATCCTTCGCGGGCTTGCCATTGGGTAAGGGCTTGATCCCTGCGTACCAAACGCCCGCGGCCATTATATGAGCGCGCGACCAGTCCATCTCGGAGTCGAACTGTGCGAAATCGGCGGCAAATTGTTCACTGAAACGGAGCCGAGATTCGGGGTCCTTGATCAGGTCCGCGAAGGTCTGGGTCAGCACGTTCATCGTCATCGCCGGTGTCTGATGCGTACCTACACCGACTTCAACCTCGTCAAAGCGTTGGAATACCCTGCGTACGCCCGAGATCGTCATATTGAAATAATGATTGGGGTCAGCATGGAAGGGCTGCAAGAATGCCGTATCTATCAGGATCCAGCCGCCGGGCTTGAGGACCCGCCACAACTCGCCAGCTGCATAAAATGGGTCTGACAAGTGCTCGAAGACCGATTCGGACAGTATGTGTTCGAAGGTATTGTCCTGAAAGGGCAGCCGAGGGTAGCTCGAGACAACGTCCACCGATTGATAGTGCAAGACGTCGAAGCGGATGACATTTGCGAAGAGCTCTTCTGGCGACGGATTGCCCGATCCGAAGTCGAGCAACCATTGGTCCTTGAAGCGAGCGATGAGGTCTTTCGCTTTGGTCGTATAGGGGTTCGTGGGCGTTGTAGTACTCAAACGCGACACATACTCGTCCTCGCTACGGACGAAGACGAACGCGTTGTCGATCATGTTGTACGGAGCCAGACATGAGCTGCAGCGGTTCCTGTCGTCGGTCCCGAGCGCTTCTCCGCAGGCGGGACAGGCTATTACCGAGGCCAAGAAGTTGCGCCGGGCATCCGGGTCTGCCTTCAAAGTGCCCGTCACGGCGCATATTCTATGTGACCGACACTGCCAGAGCGGTGTCGATCCGTGCTGTTCGCAGGGGGTCGCGCCCAAGGAGCGGGGGTCTCACAAGCCAAGCGGCACAGGGACAACGCTGGTCATTGCTAGCCCGCCCCCGTTTGTGGTCACGAAGGCTAACACTGATTGTGGGCGCGGTGCTACCGTGCGCGGGGGATGCCTCCTCCTGGACCTTCCTGTCGCCAGCTGTTCCGCGCGTTGCTCGAACGAGGACGGTAGAGGTCAGAGCCAGCTGGCGCAGTAGACTCGTGGGTCGTGGACCAGCCTTCCAAGAACGGTGTCGCAGCCGCCAACAGGTGCAGCAGCGAGGGGGCGTCTGCGGCCGAAGGGCTTCGTTGCGGGCTTGGTCTGTGAGCCGGATTGCCGTTATCGGCAGTGGTTACGTAGGGACGGTGGTGGCGGCTTGCTTCGCCCACCTGGGGCACGAGGTCGTCGGACTAGAGATCGATCGGCGCAAGCTGGCCACCTTGCGCGAAGGGTCAGCCCCCTTCTACGAGCCCGGACTGGAGGATCTCCTGGCTGCAGGCACCCAGAGCGGTCTGTTGCGTTTCACGGACAGCTACCACGATGCGATGGCCAGCTCAGACGTCGTCTTCATCTGCGTGGGCACGCCTCCCAACCCGGACGGCACCCCGGACCTTCGCTATGTCCACGCGGTGGCCTCCTCCGTGGCCTCCACCATCGAGCACTATCACATTTTTGTCAATAAGAGCACCGTCCCGATCGGGACGGGCCAGTGGCTGACTGACGAGCTCGGCAAGCAGGTGAGCCCCGAGCTTTTTAGCGTGGTCTCGAACCCGGAGTTCCTACGGGAAGGAAATGCCGTCTATGACTTCCTACATCCCGAGAGGGTAATTGTGGGAAGTAACGACGCACACGCCGTTGAAACCCTTGCTCATATTTATAAGCCGATCTTGGACCAGCGCTTACCAGGCTTTCCGCCAGGCGAGCCTGTCCCGTTGCTGCGCACCACAATGCCCACCGCCGAGATGGCAAAGTACGCCTCTAACGCGTTTCTCGCCACGAAGATCAGCTTCATAAACGAGATAGCCCGACTGTGTGAAATCGTCGGTGCGGACGTCACAGAGGTCTCGCACGCCATGGGCCTTGACCCGCGTATTGGCAACCAGTTCTTGGGCGCAGGCCTGGGATGGGGTGGGTCATGCCTCGGCAAGGACGTCGGGGCCGTGATCAGCGCTGCAGACGACCACGGTTATCGCCCCCGTATCCTGGAGGCGGCGCTGGCGGTCAACCGAGACCAACCCAGGCTCGCCGTTCGGCACCTTCGAGATGAGCTTGGGCCTCTCGCGGGCGCCCGCATCGGAGTTCTGGGGCTGGCGTTCAAAGCAGGTACTGACGACTTGCGCGAGTCTCCTGCCATCGAGGTTTGCGGGCAGTTGCTCGAGGCCGGTGCCTCAGTTGCAGCCTATGACCCACTGGTGGCTTCAGTCCCGCAGCTACCGGTACTCGTGCTTGCGAAAAGCCCCTACGAGGTCGCTGACGGCGTTGACGCCATTGTCGTGGCTACCGACTCGCCAGAGCTACTGGACGTTGATTTGTCGAGGTTGAGGTCGGTCATGAGGGGGTCGGTATTCCTTGACGGCCGCAATGCCTTCGATCCCGCTAGTGTGATTGGTGCGGGCTTCCGGTATGTCGGCATCGGCCGTTCGTTGACACTCGAGACAAGCCGGCCCAACGGTCGCACTGCGAGTATTTGATGGGCGCGGTTGCGCCGCCGTCAAAACGCAAAATGTCATGACGGCGAGGCTGGACCATCTCGTGAGCTGCTGTAGCTGACGTGTCGGGGCGAGCCATCCTGGTGACCGGGGCCGCCGGGTTCATCGGGAGCCACCTGGTCGAAGCACTCCTGCGCCGCGGAGACCAGGTAGTCGGGATAGACAACCTCGACTCGTACTATGACCCCGCCATTAAGCGCCGTAACACGGAGTGGGCATCGGCCTATCCGGGTTACGTCCTGAGGGAAGGCGATATTCGCCACCAAGATTTCCTCACGGACGTGTTCGGTTCTGCCCCTTTTGACGGGGTCGCGCACCTGGCGGCGCGTGCTGGAGTAAGGCCCTCTATCTCGGATCCGGTGCTGTACGAAGATGTCAACGTCCGGGGGACAATTGCGCTCCTGGAGGTGGCTCGACGCCACGGCAACCCTCACGTTGTGTTCGGGTCGTCTTCATCAGTCTATGGGGCCAGTTCCAAACCGCCGTTTAGCGAAGACGATGCTTGCGACCAACCCTGTTCTGTATACGCCGCGACCAAGCGCGCCGGCGAGCTTGTCTGTTATAGCTACCACCACCTGTACGGGGGGCAGGCAACGTGTTTGCGGTTCTTCACCGTGTACGGCCCGCGGCAACGGCCAGATATGGCTATTCACAAGTTCACGCGTTTGATAGACGAGGGTAAGCCGGTCGAGCTGTACGGAGACGGCCGGTCCAGGCGTGACTATACATATGTGGCCGACATCGTCGGGGGTGTCGTATCCGCTTTGGACAAGCCGGGCGGGTTCGTTATCTATAACCTCGGCACGACGGCGTTGACCCCATTGGCCGACCTGGTGCAGATGATCGCCCAACGGGTGGGCAAAGCTGCTCGAGTCGCGTACCTGCCGGACCAGCCAGGAGACGTCCCACTCACCCACGCGGACATTACTCGAGCCAAGGAGCAGCTTGGCTATCGTCCGAGGACCTCCATTTCTGAGGGTCTCGACCAGTTCGTCTCGTGGTACAAGAGTGTCGAGCGTTGAGCGCCTCGTTGACCAAGGCCCCATTGGCCTCGCCCTGCTGAGCGACCGGGTCGATGGCGTTTGTCAGATACGGTGA
This sequence comes from uncultured Acidimicrobiaceae bacterium, assembly GCA_963823855.1. Classification (GTDB taxonomy): domain Bacteria; phylum Actinomycetota; class Acidimicrobiia; order Acidimicrobiales; family Palsa-688; genus Fen-671. Next base: position 239,019 of record CAWGNA010000017.1, on the reverse strand, counting down.
ACGGCGTAAAGGGCGCGGTACACCAGGTCGTCCACCGGTCTTTGGCGGTGGGCGCTACCGCTCAGCGCGTACCGTAGACGCTCGGTGAGCGACGACTCCGCCTCCAGGAACGCGTCCAGCGACCGGGCTGCGTCGGGGCGCAGTTGCGGACCATAGAGCCGCTTGAGCTCCAGTGCCTGACGGGACAGCACTCGCTCGTGTCCTTCAGCAAGATGACGCCGGGCACGACCAGCCCACTCTGAAAGAACGGTCGGGCGTACCCCGATGGCGTTCGATGAGTGCAAACGGTACAAAACTTGCGGGTTCGGGTCGTACAAAACCTGGCCGCACCCCGAGACCACGAGGTAGCACCAGGCGTCGTGCATGAGGAAGTCGTTTGGCATTTCAGCCGAAAGCAGCTCCACAGCCGGCCGGTTGAGGACGATGGTGCACCCGGTAGCAATGTTTTCTACCAGCGCGTTCTCGAACGATGGCCCACGCACGCAGCGACGGTGCGTCTTGATTTTCCCGAGTTCTCGGTCTACCAGCTCGACGGCCGAGCAGTAGAAGGCTGGCCCCTGTTGTCCTCGCAGAAGCTCGACTGCCGCGGATAGCTTGCCCGGCAGCCACACGTCGTCCTGGTCGCAAAAGGCTGCGTATACCGTTGCCGGGCTCACCTCGCGGAGGAGAGCGAGAAAGCTCTTACCAGCGCCGGTATGGTCGCCAGCGATGAAACGCGCACGCGTCCGGCCGGCCAGGCATCGCTCCACGTGGATCGCCGTGCCGTCGTCTGACCCATCGTCGCGAACGACGAGCGCCACGTCAGGGTAGTCCTGGGACCAGACACTGTCGAGCTGCTGGGACAAGTAGGGCCCCGACCTGAAGGTAGAAAGCAGCACCTCGACGCTATCGGCCACGGATCCCAGGTTAGGGGTACACTTTCCCCGGTCCGTGGGCGCTCTCGAGGATCCAGCTGGTGGCCAACCGGGAGACGAGGAATTAAAGGTCCGCCCTCTAAAGGCCAACAAACTGCTCAGCGGCAGTTGATCACTGGGGCTCAGCTAGTGTGCGCGTGCTCGTTCTGTTTGCGCGCTAGCTGTCATACCCTTTGTCGGTGACCCGTTAAACCGTGCTGGTGTTGGACGGATTTCTCCTGACGATGGAGGCACCTCCGTCAATGGCCGGCACGTAGCCCGCCTGCCCTTCCTCCATGAGATCGGTCTCCGGGATAGCCACTGCGGTCACTGCCTTGGGCTCATAAACGGGCACTTTTGCCAACGGCACCGCGGCTAGCCCGGCCGCTGCAAGCAACCCGATGATGCCGGCGATCCGGACCGACGGGCCCAGTTGGGACATCAGGAGAGCGGCGGAGCCGAGGACCACTCCGGCGGCGTAGATCGTCGTTACGGCTAGAGGGATGGACATCCCGAGGCGTACGAGGCGGTGGCTCGTGTGGTCCTGGCCCCCCTGGAATGGGCTACGACGGTGTGCCAGCCGTGACGCCGTGACGAGGGTGGTGTCGAAGATGGCTACGCCGGGTATGGCCAGGATCACTGCGACAGGGACGCGGGTGGGGGCGTCTCCCCTCAGCTTCAACAGGAGCACAGCCAGTACGAAACCGAGGAACAGGCTGCCAGCGTCACCCATGTAGATCTTCGCCGGGTGGAAGTTTGCCCGGAGAAACCCAGCGGCACACCCGCCGAGCGCCAGGGACAACGCCGCAACCAAGTAGCGTTGCTGGAGCGAGGCCACGCCGAAGATCGCGAGGGCGGCAACAACGGCGATTCCGGCGGACAGGCCGTCCATGTTGTCGAGAAGGTTGAAGGCGTTCGTAATGCCGATTACCCACAGCACTGTTATGAGCGCGTCCACTGGTTCGGGCACACCGGCCAGGTGAGGACTGATCCCCAGGTACCAGACCGCCACTCCGGCCGCGGCCTCGAAGACGAGTCGCACCCAGGGGCTGAGGCCCTTGCCGAGGTCGTCCACGAGGCCAACGACAGCTAACAAGACCGCGACCCCAAGGAAGCCAGCGAGTTGGTACAGCTCACTCGGTGGCGGGTCGATGAGGTCCCCGACCACTACCACCAGGGCGAACGAGACAACGATAGCGGCGCCCCCCAGGTACGGCACGGCCTGGGTGTGTGATTTCGCGGGGCCCGGGTGGTCGAACAAACCGAACCGTAGGGCAACCGCTAGGGCAACGGGTACCAAGACCAGGCTGAGAGCAAGCGACGCGATGAGGACGACCGCGTAACCCCAGGCAGGCAAAGAACTCACATTGGCCCAATCACTACGACGATGCCGTCCTCAAGCTGTGATCAAAGGTTCATGAAAGCTGGGTACCGCTCGTCGATACGCTCACGACGACACGGCACAAGACACAAGCGGTCGTTACCCAACGTCCTACCCGCAGCCCGATCCTCCGACGCGGTTGCGGCTCTCCATAAAACAAGCCAAACTACGCACGATCAGGTTACCTCGTCGAGCTTATGACCCCTGGCGTACGACGGTACGAGCAGCCAAGCTCACCGTTCACGTCGTTTTGTCTGAGGAGGCCAACTCCGGAGGCAGGCGGTGCAACACTCCGCCGAGGCCGATCAAAGCGCAGCAGCGCTTCCGGTCGGATCCGGAACGGGAATGGTTCCTCGCTTCAAGGGCCGACGGGTCCGTGGCGGTGGCAACGACTGCGAGCCGTCACTCACGCCATTCGTACCTGTCCGCTCGGACTACCTTGTCGGGAGTTACCGAGACTTCGAGGTATTGGCGGAGGCCGTTCCTGGCGTAATCATCCCTCTGTGCCTCGATCCGTGGCCCGTCCGCCCGCTCCAGGAGGTGGAAGTCCGACTGGGATAGGATCTCGACCGCTAGAACCGGCGTAGAAGTGAGCTTGGTGGCGTCCGCTATGTCCTCTGTCGCGACGACGATGACGTCTGGACGCGGGGCGGCGGCAACAAAACCTCCCGGTGCGATGTGCCATTCGGTGTCGGCCAACACGACCAAACCGGGAGGCGCGGCAGCGGCGAGAACACTGGCAATGACTACAAGGACCGCGCCGTGGCGCGGAGGAGCACTCGGGCTCACGACCAACTCCCCGGCGATGACTTCAGCTCGGTACCCTTCGGGGACCTCGAGGCGGTCCCAGTCGCCGACTGAGATGCCGGTCAACAACGCCATGCGCACACGGTACCCCCTCTTCAGGCGGGCTCTATCGGCGTCATGCTTTCAGCCCGCTGTGACCACGCGAGGTCCGGACGCACTAGGCGAGGGGGCTGCGCCCGGCACATCGAGGCATCAGCTTGTCCCGGCGGTATCCCCGGGGCTGGTCAGCGGCGGTGCTACCCTCCCGGGTTATGGGACTGATCGCAGCTTTAGCGGCCGGCACCGCCAGGCGCATCGGGGAGGTCGGCTTTATCGTCGGTGCCCTCGGAGCACTCTTGCTAGCGCTCGGGGCGGCTCGCGAGACCGGGGGGGTGCCGCCGCCGTAACCCGGAACCTCACAATCGTGGCCGGGGTGTGCATTGCGATTGGCTTCGTCCTCGGCATCGTCGTCCTCCACTGGGGCTTTTAGCCGCAGGGACCAGACGATCAGAGGTACTCGACTACTTCCCCACGGCAGCGGTGGCGGGTGTCGAGCACGTAATCGGCGTGGGCGACGACCAGGTCGTAGTCCACGTCGTCATGGTCGGTCAGCACGACGACGGCGTCGGCTCCGTCCAATTCGGCCGCGGTCAGTTCGACCCGCGTGAGGTGCCCGACCACGCTGGCCACGTCGGCCTCTGTGACGTGGTCGTCAACGTAGTGGAGGTCGGCGCCCAGGGAGACCAGCCGTTCGACGATGCCGAGAGCGGGGGACTCGCGCAGATCTGAGGTGTTCGGCTTGTACGCCAGGCCGAGGAGCAGGATCCTGCTCCCGTTGACCGGGAGCCTCCGGCGGTTGAGGGCTGAGCTGAGCCGTCTCACGACGTATTCAGGCATGTGCTCGTTAACGTCGTTGGCCAGTTCTACGAAGCGGAAGCTGCGCCCCACGCTGGTGCGCACATGCCAGGACAGGTAACTGGGGTCTATAGGCAAGCAGTGCCCCCCAACTCCCGGCCCCGGGTTGAACCGCATGAACCCGAAAGGTTTCGTGGCTGCCGCGTCGAGCGCCTCCCACACGTCGACGCCCACCTCGGCGGAGAACATCGCCAGCTCGTTGACGAGGGCAATGTTAACGTGGCGGAACGTGTTCTCGATCAGCTTGGCCAGTTCGGCTTCCCGGGGGCGCGATACGGGAATGGTCTTGCGCACCAGGGTGTCGTAGAACCCTTGCACCGCGCCCAGAGAGGCCGCATTTATGCCGGACACGACTTTCGGGATCTCGGCCAGCGAAAAGTGGCGGTTGCCAGGGTCGATGCGTTCGGGGCTGTAGCCCAGATGGAAATCGCGGCCCGGTACCAGGCCCGACCCATCAGCCAGGAGACCAGCGAGCAACTCTTCGGTAGTGCCGGGATAGGTCGTCGACTCGAGCACTACGAGGGCGCCGGGTTCGAGGTGCGCCGCCAACTCGTTCGTCGCCTCCGTGACGAAGGAAAGGTCCGGCCCGCCCTCCCTTAGAGGGGTGGGCACTGTTATCAGGGCGACGTCGAACCCGGTGATCCGGGCCGGGAAGATTGTCGGAAAGTAGCGGCCGCTCGCCAGCGCCTGCGCTAACTGCTGTGAGCTCACATCCTCGACGTAAGAGGTAGCTGTCGCCAGGAGTTCCACTCTCCTCGGGTCCTTGTCGAACCCGACTACCTCGTAGCCCACTTCCACGGCCCGCATCGCGAGAGGGAGCCCAACATAGCCTTGCCCGACCACGACCACCTTCTTGATTGGCTCCGGCATGGGGCGATCCTGCTCGGCTGCCCTGCTGACGTCAAGACGTGTGCCGGCGCACTGCCTGCCGGCGCCCTGCCTGCCGGCGCACTGCCTGCCAGCGCGTTGAGGCGCGACGATTGACCAGATGATCTGCTCTGGGGTCGCGGTACGCAGTGGGGTGGCACGATGAACGCGTCAGCGCCCCGGAGCCAGGTACATCCAGGCCTGGGCAAGCCGCCCCGCGTTGAGGTCTTGCTGCTCGTTACCAGGATGAACATCGGCGGGCCAGCCAACCAGGTGCTCCTCCTGGCGAAGGGCATAGCCCCGGAGTTCTCTACGTTGCTCGCCGCCGGCAGCCCGGGCGAGAGAGAAGGAGAGCTCACGGACCCCGACGTGCCTGTGCGGCGCGTCCCTCTGGTGCGGCCCGTCCAACCCGCGACAGACCTTCATGCGTTGACGTCGATCCGGCGGCTGGTGAACGACAGCGGGGCCCGCCTCGTGCACACCCACATGGCCAAGGCGGGCAGCATTGGGCGACTCGCCGTACTGAGCTCCTCCAGGTCTCACCGGCCGCGGTTGGTGCACACCTTCCATGGCCATGTTCTCCAGGGTTACTTCGGCGGCGCGCAACAGCGGGGCTTCCTCCAGATGGAGCGGTTCCTGGCCAGGCGTACCGATGCCCTGGTGGCCGTGAGCCCGGAAGTGCGAGACGAACTCATAGACCTCGGCGTCGGCAAGCCGTCGCAGTACCTCGTCATCCCACTCGGCCTCGACCTGGACAGGTTCTTGGCCGTCGGGACCCCTCGCGGGGCTCCAGGCCAGCTGCGCTTGGCTCTCGGGCTCAGCGCCGGGACGCCCCTGGCCGGTGCCGTCGGCAGGCTGGTACCGGTCAAGGACCACGCCACGCTGTTCGAGGCCCTGGCCGCGACCCCTGAGCTTCACCTGGCCGTACTTGGCGATGGCGAGCTTCGGTCGACCTTGGAAGGCCTGGCGCGCGACCTCGGCATCGCAGGACGTACTCATTTCACCGGGTGGTGGGCGGACGTCCCTTCGGCCCTCGCCGACCTGGACCTCGTCGTCCTTTCGAGCCGCAACGAAGGGACCCCTGTGGCCCTGATCGAGGCTCTCGCTGCGGCCCGGCCCGTGGTCGCCACTGACGTCGGAGGCGTGCGCCAAGTCGTGCAGGATGGTGATACGGGCTGGTTATGCCGGGCGGGTGACCCCGGCGGCCTGTCCCAGCTGCTCCGACGGGCGATCTCTGAACCAGTGGTGGCAACCCGCCTCGCCCACGAAGGGCGCCGTCGGGTCGCCCTACGCTTCGGGCATGACCGGATGGTCGCCGACTACCTGGCGCTTTACCGCGAGCTTCTCAGGCCCTAAGAACCTGCTCGAGCTGCTCCGGCGCTGGTCGCAGAGCCCTTGGTCCGACCGCCTCAGGCCCGCCGGCTAATTTTGTTGAGGTGGCCCGGTCGTCACGGAGAGGTTTGGCGCGCAACGGCGGCGGAGGCCTGGCCTCTGCGGATCCGCTCGCCCCCGCCCTGCCTATCGCAGAGCCCGACGCGGAGCCTGAGGTCGACACCTCCCCGCCTGAGCTCGACACCTCCACGATGGTCTCCGAGGACGCCACGCACGGAGTTGGTCTGCCTTCACGCCGAGGTCGTCTCCTAAACCCGGTACTCGCAGCTGCCTCCACTCGCCGGGCTCAAATCAGCATTTCCAGAACCCCGGTGACACCGTTCGCCTTCCGCCGTCACTCAGATAGCCCGAGCGAACAGGGGACCGGGGATAAGCGAGCCACTAACGCGGCACCCCCGTTCGACGACGCCGGCGTAAGTGCAGCCAAGCAAGGGGACCCTTCGTCTTGGGAGGCCGCCTACCTGGCTTACGGCAGAGCGCTTATGGGGTACTTGATGGTGAGGCTTGACAATCGTGAGGATGCTGCGGAAGCACTTTCCGAGACATTCACGCGTGCCATAGACAAAGCCGGAGCCTTCAGAGGGGACGCGTACTCGTTCAGGGCTTGGCTGTTCAGCATTGCCCGCAATGTGTCAACGGACCATTACCGTCATCGGTCCCGTCTTGTAGTGCGCCCCGATCAGTTTGATGCTGACGACCGAGTCCAGCCGTCAGGGGAAGACCTTGCCATCTCCCACGAAGACGTCACGGAACTGCGCCGGGGCTTTGCTCGCCTCCCAAGGGCCGACCAGGAAGTCTTGTGGCTCCGGATCTGCTCGGGCCTTTCGGCCGCCGAGGCAGGCGAGGTCCTGGGCAAAAAGGCGGGAGCCGTTCGCATGCAGCAGCTCCGTGCCCTCGGAGCGCTGCGCGGGCAGGTCGTGCTATGAGCCGGCCGCTCCCGGGCAAAGAAGAGCGGGAGCTGGCCGAGGCCCTTGACCAGGCCCTCGACAACCCGGACCGCTTGTCCGTCTCGACGGGAACGTCCCCCGATGTCGCTCGGTTAGTGGCGGTCGCTGACGACCTGTGCGATGCCTTGCCGCTGCCGGTTCTGCCGCTCCGGGGGCGCGCCGAAGTCAGGGCAACGGCATCGGCGGTCCGGGCCATTCACCGCCGTGACCGGGCCCGTTTGTTGGTCGCGGCCGCAATAACGTTGCTGGCGGGAGCCGTCGCTGGTGGGGTCATCAGCAGCGCAATCAGCCAGTCGGGGCCACCGGCCACACATCTGGCCGCCCAGCTCGTCCTGGCCAAAGAGCAACTGAGCGAGGCTAGCCAGGCGCTCATAGCCAAGAACCCGGTCAAGGCTCAGCACCTGATCAACGCGGCCGCCAGAGTCATCCAATCCCAGGAGGGCCAGACGCCGACGACTGTCTCCCCGGCGGCCAGTTCGGGCGGCGAGGCCGAGGCAATTGCCTCTTTGTCCCAACAAGTGAAGTCGCTCAAGGCCCAGAACTTCCAGCTGCAGGCCGCCGTCAACTCCAGCCGTACGACCGCCGCGCCGACCACCACCACGACAGCGCCGACCACGACGACCACGACCGTGCCTGCGACGACGACGACGGCGCCTACCACGACGGGGCCTACCACGACGGTGCCGGCACCTACGACTACGGTGCCCGCACCTACGACTACGGCCGCTCCGCCGACCACGGCATCGCCGGCCCCGGTGACCACCGTCCCGCCTAGGACCACCACGACGACCGCCCCCAAAGTGGAGCCCCGGCGGACCACCACCACTCTGCCCCGGGCGACCACTACCGCGCCTACAACGACGTTGCCACAGACCACCACCACGCTTCCCCCGACGACGACGTTGCCTCCTACGACCATCCCGGTCCCGACGACGGAGGCGCAGGTCAAGACGTCGAGCACTACGACACCGACCACTCAGTCGCCGACAACTACGGCTGTCACGACTACTACGGTCCCGACCACAACCACGGCGCCGACCACGACGATCCCTCCCCCTATATCACTCCCCGTCTTTATTGGCCCGAACGTCCCGCCTTATCCGGCCACTACGACAAAGTCGCACCCCAAGACGGCGACCACGACCACTACGACGACCGTGCCCGCGACGACGTCCAGTAGTACCACCAGTACGTCGACGACGACCAGTACCAGTACAACTACGACCACGACAACTACGACAACGACGACCACGACTACGACTACGACTACGGTGCCTCCCTCATCCACGACCACGACGACTGGGACGCCGACCACCACGAGCACGGTGCCGCGCACTACGACGACGACTGTGTCACCAACCACGACCACGTCACCGCTCGAGGCCCCCTTCAGCCCCGGGCTCGGGTCGCAGGGTACGACGTCGCCTTCGTAGCTAGCGAAGACAGGACGCAACGCCCCGGTGGGTGCGTGAAGGAGTGCCCTCCGCGTCGAAAGCAGGGTCGCCCGACGCAATAGCGTTGGCTGAAAGGGCTGGCGGCTAGGCTTATTGCCCGTTGTGACGGAGCCGTACCAGCCAGCCGGTGCTGACGGGGCTCCGGGCTCTGATCAAGTGGCGGCCAGCAGGTTGCCTACATTGCCGGTGCCGGTCGTAGTCCTGGAACCGCAACGGCCACCGGCGTCCTCGCCCGCCCGAGCCCCAGTTCCCGCAGCCACCCACCTCGGGCCCGTCCAGGTAGGTCCCTGTTGTGGACCTGGTCGGTGTCCTTCAGCGTCCTCTTCCTGGCCGCTGCCGCCTGGACGTTCGCCAGCCCTTTAGGTTCTGGTCCCGATGAGCCCGCGCACCTGGCGCGGGCGGTGTCGCTCGTTCGGGGCCAGCTGGTCGGCAAAGGCCTCCCGCACCCGACCGGAGCCCAGAAGAGCACGGTCATAGTGAAGGTACCCGAGGTCTTCGCCAGCCTGGAAACTGACGTCGGCTGCTATCAGTACAAGTCGACTGTCCCCGCTGGGTGCCAGCATCCCTTGAATAGCTCCACGCACACGGTCGCGGTCGAGACCTACGTCGGGCGCTACCCACCCTTCTATTACGCCATCGTGGGACTACCCACGCTGGCCCTCGTCTCGGTCAAAGGCATCTACGCGGCGCGCTTAGCTAGCTGCGCCATTTGCGCCGCGATGCTCGCCCTTGCCGTCACCTCCTTGTGCCGGTGCCGGGGCGCACCCTTGTTCGCCGCTGGGATCAGCCTCGCGGTGACCCCGATGGCGCTTTACCTGGCGGCTATAGTAAGCCCAAGCGGCCTCGAGATCGCCAGTGCTATTAGTGCCTGGGCTGCCGCTATGGCCCTCGCATCGCAACGGTCCCAGGACGTCCGCGCATCGACGATAGGAGCGTTGGGCCTTTCGATCGCGGTGTTGGTGCTAACGAGGGCGATCACGCCGCTGTGGGTCATTTTCATCGCTGCTGCCTTCGTGGGCCTCGGCCCGGCCACGCCCGTCAAGACCTTGCTCCGCAACCGGCACGTGCAGGTCTGGCTGGCGGTTTGTGCCCTTGCTGCGTCGTTTTCGCTCGTATGGGACCTGGTGGCAAACCCATTCCAAACCGAGCCCGGGAGCCCGCTACCTCCGGGCAGCACCGGCGGTGACATATTCGTTCTAGCGTTGGACCGTCTCAACCTGCTCGTGACTTCTAGCATCGGCCAGTTTGGTTGGCTTGACGCGCCGTCGCCAGCCGGGGTGATCGTGACATGGCTGGGTGCACTCGGGGCAGTGGTCCTCGTCGGTGCCTGTTTGGCCCGCCGCCGGGGGGTCGCGGTGATCGTTGGGACCGTGTTGGCCTGGGTCCTCGTGCCAACCGTGATCGTGCTGAGTGTCGCCCGTAAGGACGGCATAGTGGGGCAGGGCCGCGACTACCTGGGCCTGGCGGTGGGGATACCGATCGTGGCTGCCTTCGTGGCGGGGGAGAGGTTCGTCGACCGGCGTACCAGTCTCCGGCTGACGACCGTGGTGATCGCTCTGCTGGCCGGCTGTCAAGTCCTCGCCTTCTACGGGACGCTCCGGCGCTACACCGTTGGCACCGGAGGCCCTCTCAACGCGTTCGCCGCGGTGCCCGGCGGCTGGGATCCGCCCGTGCCCGGAGCCGCCCTGTTCGTCGTATTCGCGATGGCGATGGTGACCTTTGCTCTCATTTTGCGCCGCGCCGCTGAAACCCAACCGGTGACGCACGCGCAGCTCCCTTTGCACGTCCTAGTCCCGCCCAACGACAAGGATGTGGCCTCGCCCCAAGCGTCCAGTGGTTCATAGCCTCTCGGCGGGCCTGACTCGCGAAGCCGCTTGGCGCCTGGTTACATGTAACATAAGGCCATGGCTTCCACCCCCGAGCGTGTGCGCCAACACCGCGAACGATTACGCCTCCAAGGCCTTCGCCCGGTCCAGATCTGGGTACCGGACGTTCGCGCTCCGGAGTTCGTAGCCGAGGCACATCGCCAGTCGGCGGCCGTGGCGGCAAGCGAGGGCGAGGCCGACGACCAGGCATTCGTAGACGCCATCTCGTGGGACTGGGCGACGGACGAAGTAACCCCGCCCGGGTGAAGCGAGGCGACGTTTACACTGCTGCGGCCCGAGGCGCGTACACCGGGAAGCCTCGACCCGTCGTGATCGTCCAGGATGATCGTTTCGATGCTACCGCCTCGGTTGCCGTTTGCCCAGTAACGACCAACACTGTCGAAGCTCCCCTGATACGCATACTCGTCGAACCGTCCGAGCATAACGGCCTGGACAGGCCAAGCTTTTTGATGGTCGACAAGGTGACCACCGTGCCGCGCCGCAACCTCCAGGATCACCTTGGCCGGCTGGGTGACCATCAGCTCGTGCAACTGAACCGGGCGTTGATGGTGTTCTTCGGTCTGGCTGAGGCCGGGCGGGTTACCTGACCGTGTAAGTAACCAAAGAAAGAGGGCGGCCCATCGGGCCGCCCTCCTCGTGGTTGCTAATCGAGCTTTGGTCGGAACTAGGACCCGCCGTAGGCGGAAATCGTCAGACCTGCAGTGCTCGGGACAGAGACGGCGGCTGTACCGCTGTAGCCATCATTCGCGAGCATGGTCTGGGACTTGAATGCCCACAGGGTGCCTTGGTAGGTGGCGTAAACAGGCCCAGCGACGCTGAGCACTACACCGGTGGCAATGCCCGCCGACTTCTGGGCCGCAGTCACGGTGCCTTTCACGAACTCGGCGTTGTTGGTCTTCTTGACCTCGGACAGCTGCGTCCCGTTAGCAACCGAGAATGCCCGGCCTCCGGCGAAGACGTAGTAGGCGCTCCCATCGAGAACGATCGCCCCGTCAGCGGCGGTGCCAAGGGCGTTTAAGGCCGCCCCCCCGGCGCCAGCCGTAGAGCCGATCTTCAACCCACCCAAGCTGGTCACGGTCACGACGAGAGCCCCGTTGTAGCCGTCTGAAGAGAACTGCTTGGGCGTCGCGAAACCGTGCAGCTCGCCGTCAGTGCCGACGACGTAAATGGTGGCGGCGCCGTCGATCGGGCGGGTGAACATCAACGTCCCGGGCCGGGGCGTAACCGAGGTCGGCGGGGTGGCGCCCGACGCTGCGGTCAGGATCGTCGCTTTGTCTACCTTCTGCAGCGATGCTAGTTGCGCAGTAGTGCTGATCCCGAAGGCCCTACGGCCGGCAAAGACGTAGTGCGTCCCGCCGAAGCTGATTATCGACCCGTTCGGGTACGTGACATTGGCATGGGGGAACGGCGGGACTGCTCCCGGACCGGTCACGTTGCCGATGAGGCTGATGGTGTAAGCGCTGGAAGCAGTGCCCGGGTTTATGGTGCTCCCGATGGTCAGCGTCAACAGGTCGCCCGAGGAAATGCTGGCCGGCACCGTGAGAGTTACTACGTTGGTGCCCCCGCCAGTGATCGTGGCGACTGTGCCTGAACCAGAGGAAGTGGTTGAGTCGGCGACGCTATAAAACCCGGCGTTATTGGGGAACACCGTGCCTGTCGGGGCCTGGAGCTGGATGGTAGAGCTGCCCCCGGTCATGGCCGCGCTGGCGTGGATCCCGCTGATCGTATATGTCGCGATGGCGCCGGCGCTGTTGGGGTTAGGAGTGACGATGACGCCCGGGCTCGCGTTCTGACCGATGGTATACGCAGGCGCAGTCGTAGCCACGCTGTCGACCGAGGTCGAGACCTTGAAGTCGCTTATCGTCTGGGCCGCAGGGTTGGTGACATTCGCCAGTGTCACCGTGAGAGAGTCGCCAGCGGTTATGGCGTAGGTTTGCAGCGGGATCGTGACCTGTCCACTGGCGAGCGAGGAGCCCGTCGGCACGAAGTGCCAGTTTTGCGTGGTGTCAGTTACGAGGACGCCGTTTACTGTGGCAAAGTTGGTCGGGCCCGTTATCTCGCTGAAATTGATAGTGCCGCCCACCGAAACGGCGCTCGAAGCCCTGAAGCTGACGGTGTACGTCCCTGGCGCGGACGCGAGCAGGGTTGAGGGCGAGACCGTGACGCTCGTGACCGAGTTGCCGAACAGGATCGAATTGGTGGCGACACCCACGCTGCTGCCGACGACAACATTGATGTAGTTGGAGGTCGCGGTCCCGCTAGAAGGGGGGTTAGAGCCTGTGGCGGTGATGTTCAGGGTGTAGCCAGCCGCCAGCGGGTTCGCCAGCGCCAGCGTCACATTGGACCCGCTAGCAACCACACTGTTGACCGGGTCCGCCGTGGCGGTCCCACCGGAGGGCGTGTAAGTCACCGAGTACCCACCGGTGGCGAAGCTGATCGACCCGGTGCCGCCAGACACGATGGCCTGGAGCAACAAGCTCGTGGGGCTCCCGCTGATCGTCGGCACCACCAGGCCGCTAATGCTGTAGGTGGTACCGGCGCCAAAGGCCTGCGAACCCGCTATCAGCGTAGACGCGGAACTACCGACCGTGATCGTGTTGGAGGTGGAAGGCGTGGCGTTGCTCGAGGTCGAGACCGTGAAGTAGAAGTTGGACGCCGGTGCAGCAGCGTTGAAGGTCAAGGTGACACTCGAACCAGCCGTGATGTTACATGTGCTGGCCAGATAGATCAACAGCCCGCCGGTGGACACCGAGCCTGCACCGCCAGTGCCCGCCGTCGTCCCCTGGATACAACCATTGGCCACTAGCGCCAGGTTGGTCGGGGCGGACCCGAAAGCGGCTGACGATGACAGGTTTATCCAGCTGCTGCTCGACCCGGAGATCGCGGAAGCGGCCGTGAACATGACTTGGAAGTTGGTCGAGGCACCGGCAGTGACTGAGGCGGGTATAGCGGTCACGCCGCCTACTCCAGGTGACGGAGACCCGATCGTGTAGGTGCTCGACACCACGTCGGCGTACGCCGGCAAGGCGGTAGCGGCCAGCCCTGCTCCGAGGGCGCCCGTGGTCAACGCGAGGGTGGCGGCAACCAACTTGGTACGGCCCCACGCGCGCCTAGGCGCCAGGGCGGACGGACTCTCTTCTCGCATCTGTTCTCCTTCTTTGGTAATTCGACCCTGCCCGCCTCCTGTGAAGCGGCCGCCGTCAATTTGTGAAGAGGTTGCGATCATTCAGGACAAAAGCAGGAGGGCGGCCCCAGGGGCCGCCCTCCTATGGTAATTCCGGTCAACCGCCTAAAGCTGCTTGGCGGTCACCACGTCAGGTTCGTTACGAAGTCGTTACGAACCTGTGTAGTTGGCCACTATGGAGAGCCCGCCGATGTTCGGGATCGGGACTGCGGCGGTGCCCCCGTAACCGTCCTTCATCAGTTGGTTCTGCGTCTTGAACGGGAACGCATTGCCAACGAAGGTTGTATAGACGGTTGCATCAGGAGTGGTCCATACGCCGCTGAGCAGCACGCCACTGGCGATGGCGGCACTGGTCTGGGTCGACGAGATGGTGCCCGTCAACTGCACGGCACTATTTGTCTTACGGAGCTGGTCGAGCCTCGTCGGGGTCGGGATGCCGAAGGCACGTCCGCCCGCAAAGGTGTACACCGTCGTCCCTGACTTGACTATTGCCCCGTCAGCGCTGGTGGCGTAGGCCGTTACGGCCGCGCCTGCAACGCCGGCGGTGCTACCCACTGTCATCCCACCATGCGTGTTGACGGTGACATTGACCCGTGTATCGTAGCCATCTGAGAGGAACTGCTTCGGGGTGGAGAAGCCATGTAGCTGCCCGTCTGTGCCGACCACAAAGATTGTCGGGTCGCCGTTGACAGTGTACGTGGTGAGCAGGGTCCCTGCACGAGACGACGTTGTCACCGGCAGCACAGTGCCCGGCAGCGAGGTCAAGACCACAGCATGGTCAACCGACCGGATCTTGTTGAGCACTGTCGGTGTCGGGATGCCGAAGCCATGCCCACCCGCGAACACATAAATCGTGCCCGAGAAGTTGATCAGCGCCCCGTTGGGGAAGGTGCTGTTCGCCTGCGGGAACGGTGCTACAGCGTTGGGACCACCCACTGCTCCTACGAACGTCATCGTGTTGGTGCTGCTAGATGTGGGCGGGTTTATGACATCCCCGATTGTCAGAACTAGCTGGTCACCCTTGTTGATGCTGTTCGGGAGCACGATCGCGATGCTGTGCCCGTTATAGCTGGTAGCCAGAATCGTGCCTACAGTCCCCGAACCCGACCCGGTCGTGATGTCAGTGATCGAGTAGAAACCCGGGCTGTTGGGCAGGACGGTGCTGGTCGTATTGGCGGTGATCGTCAGGGTGCTGTTGACGCCACCCACGCCTCCAGTAATCGCGGCCGAGGCGAACAGGTTGCTGACCGTATAAGTCGAAACCGTGCTCACCGTGTTGGGATTAGGCGTGACAATGACGCCGGCGCTCCCACTGGCCCCGATCGTGTACGCAGGTGCGGCCACTGCGACGGGGTCCGCACTGGTCGAGACGTCGAAGTCGGAGATGGTCTTGGCGCCGGGGTTCGTGACACCAGCCAACGTGACCGTCATGGCGTTACCGGCAGCAATACCGTTCACTCCGTTGAGCGGGATCGTGATGTGCGCATTACTAGGCGTGAACGTCAAGGAACCCGGTGGAGCGACGAAGTGCCACCCTGCCGTGGTGTCCGTAACCAAGACGCCGCCACTAGTCGGAACCGTCGAGAAGTTCGTCGGGCCCGACGTCTCGCTAAACGAGATAGTGCCGGCAGTAGCGGTTACCGCGGTGGTCGCAATGAAAGTGACCACGTACGTTGCCGTTGCGTTTGCTACCAGAGGCGACGGTGTCACTGTTACCGATGTGACCGAACTTCCGATGCTGATGGAGCTAGTCGTCTCTACGGCTCCCGCGATGCTCCCTCCTGCGCAATTCGGCTGCACGGGGGAGGGACAGGTGAAGAACGGCTGGATTTGCACTTGAGCCGCGTTCTGCGCCGACGGGTTGTTACCAGCCCCAGTGATGTTGATAGCAGTGGCACTAGTCGGGATCGCCGAAGTGAGCGTCAACGTCGCCTGGTTGCACCCGGTGACAACTGCGCTCGCGACGCAGGGGTTCGACACTCCTGAGGCCGCGAGCACCACGTTCGTAACTACGTCAGCGGTGCTGACGCCAGCCACGACGTAGGTCACGGTGTAGGAGGCCGCACCTGATGCCCACGAAATCGCAGACGTCGGGTTTGTTGGCGGTGTGGTGCTCGCCGTGCCTGTTATGGGCGAGGTAAGGACCAACGCGCTGGCCGTGCTCGTAAGGCACGTGCCCCCCGTTGCTGTCCCGCAGCCATTTGCGCCACTGGTAGCAACGCCGCTAATGGTATAGATGGCGTTGGCGCCAGAGATCGAATTGCTCGCTGACAACGTGGGCGGCACGCTGTTGTTGGTGACGGTGTTAGACGCTGCCGACGTAGCGTTGCCGCTCGACACGACCGAGAACGTGTAGCTGGCCGCGCTCGACGCAGGGGCTGGGGCCGTGAAGGAGGCCTGGATTCTGGTCGCCGCTGGCAATTGTGCACGGAGTGCCTGCCAGGGCGTAGACGACGCTGGTCGTGCTCGTAGTGCCATTTGCACCAACACCAGACAAGAAGCACGTGGACGACGTGAGGTCGACAAGGGAAGCGGAGGCGAGAGCCGGCGCTCCGGACAAGGCAACCGACGGCGTCACTGTGATCGTGCTGCTACTCGCCGCCGACAAAGCGGAAGTCGCGGTAAAGAGCACCGTGTATGCCGTCGATATTGTTGCCGTGGTACTTGTAGGCGTGACCGTAACGCTGTTGACTGCGCCCGACGGTGTCCCGATCGTGTAATTGTTCGAGGTCACGTCAGCGAACGCTGGCAGGGCAGTGACCACCGCTACGGTACCGAAGGCTCCCATTGTCAGCGCAAGGGCCCCTGCTACCAGTTTGGTACGTCTCCACCCACGCTTCGGCGTCGTTGCCGATGGGTTTTCGTATTGCATTTAGCCTGTTTCCCTCCTAGGTAGGGTGAACATTTCCCGCCAGACGGCGGTGCTGCTGGTGCCGTGCACCCTTCGCCCCATCAGGTTGCCCGACCGGCCTGGACCTTAGCCCAGGTCAGAGGCACGATTGGTGGACCGTGGTGCCGTGCTCTAACGGGCCTGCTCCGGAACAAGCCCGCTAGTGAGACGGTCGGGACCCTAGCGCGTCACAACTCCCGAGACCAAACCCTGGGGTTTGGTTAGAACGTCATTACGCCCGGTCACGGGTCATGCCGAGTGCCGCGCCGGAAAGACCCTAAAGCCACTGTTGAGGGTTAGGGCTAGGCCAGGCCGTTCAGGGACCGGCGTAACTAATCACGACGGGCAGGCCTGCTGTACCTGGCACTGGAACGGCTGCCGAGCCCCCGTAGCCGTCGCCGATGAGCTGTGCTATGGACTTGAAGATGAACAGTTGGCCGCGGTAGCTGACATAAACCGGGCCCGACCCGCTGAGCAGAGTGCCGTTAGCGGGGCTGGCAGAGGTCAACGACGAGCTCACGGCGCCCGTGAGGACGTGCGCTTTGTCGCCCCTGCGCACCGTGGCGAGCTTGGCGGCCCGGGACCTCGAAGGCCCTGCCTCCGGCGAGGACGTAGTACGCCCCGGAGGAAACCACAATGGTCCCATCGGCGACGGTGGCAAGGGCGTTAGCGACCGCGCCCTCGGATCCGGCTGACGTGCCAATGGTGAGCCCGCTCAAGCTCGGTACCGTCACGACGAGTGCGGGGTCGTAGCCGTCGCTCAAGAACTGCCTGGGCGTGGCGAACCCATGCAGATCGCCATCAGCGCCGACGACGTACAACGTGGCCGCACCGTTGACAGGCCGGGTGGACAACAGAGTGCCGCGCCGCAGTGCCGCAAAGGGCGGACTGGTGCCGGGGGCTGCGGCTTGGGCCTTGGCGTGGTCGACTCTTTCCAGGTTCGAGAGGGCGGGTGTGCTCTGGATCTTGAAGGCCCGGCCGCCCGCGAACACGTAGTCGGTCCCTGAGAAACCGACGATCGCCCCGTTCGGGTAACTGACGCCGGCTCGCGGG
Source organism: uncultured Acidimicrobiaceae bacterium (assembly GCA_963823855.1). Classification (GTDB taxonomy): domain Bacteria; phylum Actinomycetota; class Acidimicrobiia; order Acidimicrobiales; family Palsa-688; genus Fen-671. Next base: position 221,371 of record CAWGNA010000017.1, on the reverse strand, counting down.
AACGGGACGACGGACGACGGCCCGGTGACATTGCCGAGCAGAGTTAGGGAATAGGAACTGCTGGCGCTGCTCGGGTTGATGACGTCTTCAACGGTGAGCGTGAGCAGGTCGCCGGCACCAATGTTGGCGGGCACCGTCATAGCCACGTCGTTGCTGCCGCCGCCAGTCAGCGAGGCGGTCACTGGGCCTGACCCCGATGGCATCGTCGAGTCCTGGACCGTGTAGTAGCGCGGGCTGTTGGGGAACACGGTCCCCGGCGGGCCCTCCAGCGTGACGATCGAGCTGCCCGCAGTCATGGGCGCGCTGGCATGCAGGTTGGAGATGGTGTAGGTCGCCAGCGAGCCGGTGGTGCTTGGGCTCACGCTGACAACCACGCCGGGGCTCCCGCTCGCGCCTATCAAATAGGGTGAAGCTGCCGGGCCACCGTGTCAGTGCTGGTCGAGACCGTGAAATCCGCGACGGTGCCCGCGCTCGGGTTCGTGACGCCGACGACAGTGATGGTGACCCAGTCTCCGCCGTTGATGCTGAACCCCGAAGGCAATGGGATGACGGCACCGTTGTCAGGTGCGCTGCAACCCGGGTTGCTGGGAGGGTTGCCGCTCGGATAGGTCAGACCGGTGGCGATGAACTGCCAGCCCGCCGTCGTGTCTGAGACCAGAGCGCCCTTTTCGCTGGAAAACGCTGTCTGCCCGCCCAGCTCGCTCAGACAGATGGCGGCACCTCCGCCACCGGGTAGCCGGGTGGTGGCTTGGAAATGGACGATGTAGGTCGCCGGGACGCCGGAGACCGGCGGAGCCGTGGTCACGGCTACCCCGGTGACCAGCGAGCCGAACAACAGCGAGTTCGTCGACGTCTCCGTCGCCCCGACGGAACTGAGCGCGCTGTTGACCACCGCCTCGGGCGATACGGAGATGACGTTGTCGCTCGTGGTCGCCGGGTTGGTCCCTCGGCCCATGATGCTCAACGAGTCGTTCTGAGTGAGCGGATCCGCCAAGGTCAGAGAGACGGTGTCGTTCGCAGTCGTAGTCGTGCTGAGGTTCACGGCTTTGACCGCGTCAGGCGTGGCTGCGCCGCCGCGAGGGGTATAAGTGACCGAATAGCCGCTCACGCCGTCGTACCAGGCCATGCTTGTACCGGAAGTCGCCTTGGCCGTAAGCACCACAGCGGCGAAAGGTTGGCTTAACGTCGTCCACGCCGCGCCGCTCAGCAGGTAGGTGGTATTGCTCCCGAGCACGTAGGACGCGGCCGACAAAGTTGGGGGCGTCGTACCCACGGTCAAAATGTTGGAGGTCGTGGGGGTGGCGTTGTCCGAGGTCATGACCGTGAAATCGAAGTTGCCGGGAACTGAGGGGCCTCCGGCCGTGAAGTCGACCTCGACCTGGTCGCCGGGGTTGACCGAGCACGAGCTCAGAAGTTCCACCGTCAGCCCGGTTGGGCTGTCGGGCCCTTCCACCAGTGCCGGACTGGAAGCACTCTGTCTCTGTGTCGTCGATCAGGGACACATTGGTCGGGGCGGTGCCCAGGGAGTTGGACGGCGTGATGGTAACGGTGCTCCCCGCCGTGCTCGAAAGCGGCCCTGTCGCCATGAACTTGACTTCGAAGACAGTTGTAGCGGTGGCGACCATGGTGCTGGGGGAGGCGACCACGCTTCCCACCGAGTTGGTCGGTGTTCCTATCGCGTACTGGGCGCTGCTTACGTCCGCATAAGCAGGGGGAGCCGTAGACGCGGTACCGGCGACCAGGGAAGCAAAAGCGACCGCCAGGGCCCCAACTGCTAGCCGTGCACGCCTCCGTCTGCTCCGAACGCCGCAGGACGTCGCGCCCGGCGAGAGGTCGTGGCGTCGGTTGGGGGCTCGACGATCACGTGCCGTGCAAGCCTTGTCAGGCACAAGCAGCCCGGGCCGATTTTGCGTGGAACCTGGCGCGGAGCACAGCCAGGACCGTGGCCAAGTGACTGTGGCTTCGCATTTGGCTCGATCCTTCCGGGTGGGTTCCAACGGGCCCGTTCGTAGCGACCCTAGGACGTTAGCCCAGGCCAGAGCGTGGTTGGGTGGCGCCCTCTAAGTGCGGACCACCGCCACGGCGACCGTCAGTAAGACGAGCGGGCCTCGAGCGTGTCACCTTCAGGGGGCCTCTACCCAGGTAGTCTTTCCTTTCGTGGCAAAAGGCAGCGGACAGCGTCACCGCTCGGGGACCGCGAGCAAGGAGAGACCCCGCCGGCCCTCGCCCCAGCAGGTCCGCCCGGCACGTCCACCTGAACCACCAAGGCGCCGGCAGCGCCGGGGGACGGCCCGGGAAGCAGGCTGGCTGGTGGCGCTCCGGGAGTTCCAGACGGCGATCGGGATCCCCGGGTGGACGCTGGTGCTTGGCCTGCTCGGGTGGTTCATCGTCTTGATCGCCGGGGCGGCCGGAGCGTTCAAGTGGAGCTTCGCCGTCTTCGTCGGGGCTCTCGTGAGCGCGGCGATAGCCACCGCCTGGGTCGCCGCCTCAGTGGCCAAAGGCAAGGAAGTGCTGCGTGCCACGCGTGGAGGAATAGTGATCGTGCTCAGCGCTGCTGTGCCAATCGTCTTCGACCCTCATACGGGGGACGTCTTCAACATCCCCAGGTACACCCTCGTGGTCACCGGGGCGCTGGTGCTGGCTGGCCTGTGGGTTGTAGCCGCGGTCCAGTACCGGTCGGCGCCTCGCTGGCGCAACGGGCTGCAATGGGTCGTCGCGGCGATCATCGCCTGGACACTGGTTTCGGCGTTGACGAGCATCGACGTCCACGTCAGCCTGCTGGGGAACTACGGCTCGTACGACGGGCTCTACTCTGCGGCCGCTTTCGGCGTGATCATGATGACCGCCGCGGAGGCCTTCGACGCCCTCGATATCCGCAAGGTCCTTGGTGCCGTTGGATTTGCCGGAGGCGGCGTCGTGGTGCTCTACGGGCTGATCCAGCTGCACGACAGCGAGGTGCACGGGTCGACGTGGGACTTCATCCATTGGAACCTCGGGTCCTTTTCGAACGACATCTTCTCGACCTTCGGGAACCCCAACCACCTGGGGGGTTTCCTGGCCATCATCTTGCCCATCGTGCTCGTGCTGGGGCTGGGGACGAAGCGCTGGTGGTGGCGGGCTGCTGCAGGCGTCTTGGCCCTGGCGTTGCTCGCCGAGCTCATTCGCACGTCGGCTCGCGGTGCCTGGGTGGCTGCCATCGTGGCCCTCGCCGTGTTGGCGGCCATGCTCGCGCCCGAGATCAAGCGCCGTCCCGCTCTGGCGGCAGGCGGAGCCCTTGGTGTTGTCGCCGTCGCCGCGATCGGCATGTTGGCGGGAGGAAAGCATTTCCTGGCGCACCCCCTGTCGACTCTGTTCCAGTCGGGGGGTAGCACATCGGTCCAGCAGCGCTACGACATCTGGACGGCGGCGCTCCACATCGCCGCCCATCATCCCGTCACCGGGGTCGGGCCGGATGCCTTCGCCCTGGTGTACCCCCAGTACCAGAGCGCCGCGTGGGTGGCGGCCCTGGGCCCCAACTACCTCGTCAACGGCGCGCACGACATCTTCATGAACTTCCTGGCGGACCAGGGCTTCGTCGGTTTGCTGTTGTTCCTCGGGCTGTTGGTGCTGATCGGGCTGCGTTCCATCGGGGCATGGCGGCGTTTGCGTTCGCTCGAGCGGGGCGAAAATGTCACCTCTGCGGTGAAGGACCGGGCTCAGGTGCACCGGGTGACCGTTGCGGTCGTGACCGCGTCCATGGTGGCCTACGTCGTGCAGGCCACGTTCAACGTGCAGCAGGTAGGCCTCTCGTTTTGTTTTTGGCTACTGATCGGTACTTCAACCGTGTTGGCCCAGGCCGCGGGCGTGCCTGACACCCTTCGCCCGGCGGCGCTCGTATCAGCAGTGCCGGCGGAGGAAGGTCTCGTTGAAGTCACCCCGGAAGTCGGCGGCTCTGGCGTACCGGCGCCAGCGTGGGCACCTCGGTCCGCCAGCCGGCGCAAGCGGCAGGGTGCCGGCCGTGGCCAGGACGTGCCCTGGCCGGGCCTTATCGCCGGAGTTGTGGCAACCGTCCTGGTGGTGCTGGTCATACTCGGCGCCGACGGGCCGCTCAGGGCCGACCACGACTACTGGGCCGCTTACAGCAGTCTCAGACAACCGGCGCCGGGCTCAGCCACGGCCAACACGTCAGCCAGCCAATCGACCCAGGTGGGGCCTGCTTACTTCGCCGACCTCAAGAGCTCTTTTGCCCTCAACCCGTGGGAGCCCAGCTACAAGACAGAGGAGGCCAACGTGCTGACCAGCGCGGCGGCACATGTCACCACCCCGGCTCAGGTCAGCAGCGACCTGGACCAGGCGCGCGGGCTCCTGGCGCAAGCAGTAGCCGAGAAGCCGCTGTGGGCTTCTTACCCTGCCGCTGAAGCCGAGGTTTACGCTGACCTCGCTGAAGTTGAGCCGGCGAATGCCCCGGCGGACCTGGCCACGGCCGCGTCCTTGGTGCGGAAGGCGATACGCGACAACCCCCGCGACACTGCCTATGCTGCCCTTTTGTCGCAGATCGTCGCTCACCAGCACCAAAAAGCCAGCAAGTAAGGCTAGAAGTGGCGAGCCGCCTCCGGCGGCTCTCGATACATTCTTGCTCGCTCCGCTCGCCGCCCGGTGAGGGAGGAGCTGCCTAGCCGCCCTCCAGCGAACGATCTCCAACCGGCACTCCACTGCCTACCGCACACGGGGGCCTTCTTGTACGTCAGCGCCAGCTCAGCGTCGTGACCCTTGTTTGATGGCGCGGATCCGCCCAGCCGTCAGAGTTCGGCCACCAGGAGTACGGCAGCGCCCGCTTAGGGTCATCGCTCCGGCTTTCCGGTGGACAAAGCTACGGAGTAACTGCATAGCCGCCCGAATTTGGCCACTGGAGTACGGCGGGCACCGGGCTTAGCCTCCTTTCCGGGTGCAGAAACTGGACTCCGTCGCGAAAACGACGTTGGAACGACACCATTTCGCGTCGAGATCGTTTAAATGCACCCGGAAGCGCTCGGGCAATCCGGTCTCGGCGTCCCAATCAGCCGCGTACAGTTTCGAAAGGGCCGCCCACGATTGGCGCCTAAACGAGCCCAACCTCACGGCCTACTGCGGCCGTCGAGCAGCGGCGCGGGCGTCATGGGCGGTACCAGCAGCATCGGCGGCTCGGGCGTCGTGGCCCCCGGGCGGGGCTGGGAGCCCGTCCTCGTTGCCGTCGAGCGTTGCAGGCGTCACGGGCGCGGGCGCTCCTCGCTCCCCGTTCCGTACCCAGTTCCCCGGTCAGCGGCCCCGGTCGGTGGCGCACTGAGCGCTGTGAACGGCGTATATATAGAGGTGCTCGGTAAGGGCGAACCCGAACTCCTTGTACTTGACGGCTCCCAGCACAGATAGGTGCGGTTCGGCCAGACGGGAGCCCGATACGAACGCGCAGTCCTTGAACCCGGGGAAGAGCTGGTCGTACCAGGTCTCGTACGACGCGGCACCGGGTACATTCCGGCCTCTCACGGCGGGTGCAGAAGTATGGCTCCCGACCCAGTCGAAACCAGCGTCGACCTCAGAAGCAAGATAGCCCGCCCGTACCGCCTCCTGGCCCGCCGCCCATCGCGCCCCGTCGTACGCGTCCGCGTTGAGGGCTACAACGCTGCCGACAGCAATCGCCACCAGGGCCAGCGCGGCCTGGGAGGCCCGGGTTCCCCATCTCGGCTCCTGGTAGACAGCCGGGCGGGTGACCGCAACCGGCTTCGAGCTGAAGGCGGCGAGCAGCACCGCGGCCCCGAAGGCCAGCGCCCACACGTAACGGTCGAAGATGGCGGCCCGCACGAACAGGCCGTACAGCACGAGCCCGGCCGCGCTCAGCCAGGTGAACAACAAAACGATGCTTTTCTCGCTTATCGGCAGCCGGGAGCGCGTCCTGACCAGGTCACGGGTTGCGTTAGCCGCCACAAACGCCAGGGCGCTCCCTGCTGCGAGCCCGACCAGTTCCAGCAGGCGCCAGACGGGACCGGCGAAGAGCTCGGGCCGGCCCCCTGGCAGCGACGCGTTCGTGCTCATTCCCTGCTGGGCGAGGTAGTTCCCGGTAAAGACCCCGTGGCCACTCGCCAGGAGCGCCAGGCCGACGGCGAAGACGAGGCCGGCTGCGACCAGGCCGATGCGCGACGAGGTCCTCCAGGACCGACGTACTGCCGCGGGCAGGAAGGGCGAGACGAACAAGGCGAGCGTGAAATAGGCCTCGCCAACGGCGCGAAGGCCCGCAGCGGTCGGCGGGCCGGCTGTCTCCTGCTGGGCGTTGGCGAGGTGGCCGGTCCACAGATAGACGGTGCCGCACACCGCCAGGACCACCACTCCGGCCAAGCAGTAGACCCACAGATGGCGTCGGGCCCCCGCCACTGGCGAGCGTCCTGAACGCCCAGTGCGATAAGGACTGCGGCTGGGGCGGCCAAATCGAACTCACGCACCGAGAACCCGAGGCAACCCACCGCCATCGATGCAGCCAGGAACGCCCATCGCCTTGTCCCTTCGCGCCGAAGGGCCGCAGCTCCGAGCGCTAGGCACAGCAAGTCAGCCGATAAGGCCGGCAAATCGGTCATAAAGGTCGACGTGTTGACCAGCACGCCCGGTAGCGCTAGCACGAGCACGGCGCAGGCCGCGCCGCGGGCACGGCCGACAACCGAACGAGCGAGCCAGTATGCCGAAGCGAGCCCTATCGTGGATGCCACGGCAACAGTTACGCCTGGCACCCAGGGGTACGCGCCTAGGACAACAACGAACGGCGCGGCCCAGAGGATTTGGCCGACCAGCGTCATCGCTCCCCACCCGACCAGGGAGATGTGGCCAGTCCTGACGAACTCCATTAGCACGCGCCTGTACGCCCAGTCGTCGTACCGGGCGATCGCGAAGGCGTGCGACCAAACGGCCAGGGCGATCGGGACAGCGACACCCAGGACCACCAGACCGGCCAGTATGCCCGCGTCCGCCAAGGTCAGGGGCTCTCGGCGCAGCCGGTGCGTGCGGGCGGCCAGGCTCAGCTCGTCGCTGCTCAACCTGTCGCCGTTTGGCACCTCGGGGCGCCCGCCCACGCTCGAGGAGATCGTGGCTGGCCGCTCGCTGACGCGGCTCACCGCTGGCAACTTAGCACCCGTTACCCTCGCCATGGCCGCCTTTGACGCCCCCGATAAGGCCGAGGCCCGGGCTCCTGGCAGAGCCTTGCCAGGACCGCACAACGGTGCCAGGGTAGAGTCATGGCCACGGACGCCGAGGTGTCCCCGGGCGTAGCAGCTCCCCGGCGCCCCGCTTCCGGTCCCGTGCCGCACCAACCCGTACCTTCGCCAGGACGACCTGTACCTTCGCGGGAACGAACAGGCACAGCGCCAACGAAGACAGGACCATGTCGATCGTTTACGGCCCCCCGGTCCCCCCGGCTCTCCCTGCCGTTCTGGCGCTCATGGCGCGACATGTCGCCCTGGTGGAAGCTCGTAGTCCTGTGCGTCGGCGCGAACCTGGCTGAAACCGCACTCGTGATGGGCTTCGACCACGGCGCCAGTCCCGAGTTGGCGCCACAGGCGAGCGCCATCGCTCCGTTCGGGGTCTTCGGCGACTTGCGATGGATCAGCGTCTACCACGAATCCTGGCCGGGCCTGGTTGTCGAGGTCGCAGCCATGTTGTTCGTCCGTGGCGCGTTGACTGCGTATTCGGTTTTTCTGGCGTGGCCCGCGCACGTTCCCAGCCCATCTGGGCGACGACTGCTGTCCCGGGGCGTCTTCGCCACCGCGTTGGCAGCGGTCCTGCTCGCACCGAGCGTTGTGCTGCTTTTCAGCTTGGCGACGGTGCCGGTGTCATGGCTCTTCCTGGCCGCCGTCCCGTCCGCCCTCCTGGTGGCTTTCATCGCGCACCCTGTCGGGGTGAGTAATGACTGGTGGAGAAGGCTCTTCGCTCCGCGCGCCCTCGGCTGGGTGTTGCTCGCTTTCCTGACCCTGAGCCTGGCGAGCGCAGCGATGGCTGTGGCACCTCCGGTGTTATGGCCGGTCATAAGCGGGCTGACCGGGCTTTTCAACGCGTGGTCGTGGGTGGGGCTGGTCCACGTCGTTGTCGACCGTCGCCCGGCCCGCTACGTGGTGCCGGCTGTGCCGCTGGCGACTGTCGCACTCGTCGGCGTCGTCATCGGAGGAACGGTGCTCGGGTTTGCCCACGTCAGGGACGTCAAGGCAGACGCCAGCCCGCTCGGCGTCGCAGGAGCCAGTACCGGCCCGCCAGCCGGTACTGGCCAGCCTGTGCTCATTGTGTCCGGGTACGGGTCGAGTTGGGACGGAAGGGACCGGCACCCGGTCCCGGGGAACTTCCTGGAGGAGCCGTTCTCGTACAGGGGTCTCAGCGCGACCGCCGCGCCGCTCCCGTACACCGAGATGGACACGGTCAGAGCGGTGCCCAAACTGGACAGCATGTTCCTGGCCCAGGTCTGGGCCCTCTATCAGCGGACCGGTCAGAGGGTCGACGTGGTGGCGGAGAGCGAAGGTGCGCTGGTGGCAAAAACGGCGCTGCTCGCCGAGCCGGGATCTCCAGTCGCAATGCTGGTGATGGCGAGCCCCCTCGAAGACCCCGGTCGAGTTTCTTACCCGACTAGCGGTGACAAGGGCTGGGGAGTTGCCAGCGACGAAGGCATGCGTCTGCTGAGCGAAGCTTTTCAGCGCATCTCACCTGTCGACTTGTCGCCGAACAGCCCGTTCCTGGCATCGATCCTGTCCGAGGCGCCAGTGTTGGAGAAAGCCGTCACATGCCCGATCTCCGGCATCCGTCAGTTCGCCCTGCTGCCGCTCGCCGATGCGACGGTTGTCCCGGCGGCGGAGAAGCTCTCGTTCCCGTCAGTGGTGCTGCCCGCCTTCCACGGCGGGCTCATCGACAACCCGTCCGGCGAGAAGGTGCTGTCGAGGGTCCTGTCAAACCGTCGGGTAAGCGAGGACCAGGTTCTGCAGCTGGCTGACGAGGCCATCAGCTACGCAGCCAGCGGATGGCAGGTCCCGTCGCTGGCGCGCTCCGACTACCCCGCCGTCGAGCGCGCCAACGGTTCGGAGAGCTGTCCTCAGGTGGCGTCCCTCCTGCGACTGGCGTTGGCCGCCGGGTGAGACCTTCACGTGGCACCCAGCCCGCGCCCGCCCTTGCCGCCGGGTAGCTAGGCCCATCTAGCTCGCGCCCGACCCCCGGCCCCGACCGTGACGTAACCCCCGCATCATCGCTCGTTGCGGGGCCAAAGCTCTCGGCCGGCCCAAATGGCATGACGATGTCCGAAAACCGCCAGATTATCGGTTTCCGGCATGAGAAGATGCCTGCGATGGACGATTTCGAACGATGCTATCGGGCCGTGCAGAGCCGTGACCCGCGCTTTGACGGCTGGTTTTTCACCGCGGTCACCACCACCCGGATCTATTGCCGACCCAGCTGCCCGGCCCGCACGCCGATGCGCGACCATGTGCGTTTTTACCCGAGCGCGGCCGCCGCGCAGCAGGACGGTTTTCGCGCCTGCTTGCGGTGCCGCCCGGACGCGGCTCCGGGGTCGCCTGAGTGGTTGGGGCGGGCAGACGTGGCCGCACGCGGTGAAGCTCGTCCTAAACGGGACGATCGACACCGACGGCGTCCCCGGGCTGGCCAAAAGGCTCGGGTACAGCGAACGCCAGCTCCACCGCGTGCTCGTGAGCGAGGTCGGGACAGGCGCCCTTGCTTTGGCAGGGCAGCGGGCGCAGACAGCCAGGACGCTGCTCGAGACCACCGACGTCCCGGTCGCCGATGTCGCTTTTGCCGCCGGTTTCAAGAGCATCCGCCAGTTCAACGACACCGTAAAGGAGATATTCGGACGAGCGCCGACGGAACTGAGGCGGGCCGCGAACACCCGGAGCCCCGCTCGTGGTGCAAAGCGTCGTGCGTCCACGTCGGAGCCGGCAATAGCCCTGCGGTTGGCGCACCGCCGTCCGTTCGCGGCTGGCCCCCTGTGGGAGTTCCTGGCCGTACGCGCGGTCCCCGGTGTCGAGTCCTTCGGGGACGGCGTCTACCGTCGGAGCCTCCGCCTCGCCCACGGCGAGGGGACCGTGGAGCTGAGCCCGGTTGACGGCGGGTACGTCAACGCCGTCTTCTACTTGTCCGACCTGCGCGACCTCACGGTGGCCGTCGTACGCTGCCGGCATCTCCTCAACCTCGATTCGGACCCCGAGGCAGTAGACCAGGCCCTGGGGGACGACCTGCTGTTGGCGCCCCTTGTCCAAGCCGTGCCAGGCCGTCGGGTGGCGGGAGCTGCCGACGGCTTTGAGATCGCGGTGCGGGCCCTGATCGGGCAGCAAGTTTCTGTCAAAGCGGCACGCTCCGTGACGGGGAACCTCGTGATGGCAGCCGGCCGGCCGCTCGAGCGCCCGAATGGCTCGGTCACCCACACGTTCCCGACGCCCGCCGCTCTCGCAGAGCTGGCAGAGCGCCAGCCGGGAGCATTCCCGATGCCTGCGGCCCGTCGCGTCGCCCTGGGGGCAGTGGCAGGCGCGGCGGCTTCCGGCGATTTGGTGATCGACCCGGGAGTGGCGACCGCAGATCTCGAAAAACAGCTTCTCGCCATCCGTGGGATCGGGCCCTGGACAGCGTCGTACATCGCCTTGCGGGCCATAGGTGACCCGGACGCCTTCCTGCCGACGGACCTGGGCCTGCGCCGCGCGGCCGCCTACCTCGGGCAAACGAGCGACCCGGTGTCGCTGGCCGCCGTGGCCGAGAGGTGGCGGCCCTGGCGGGCTTATGCCCTCGCTCATCTGTGGTCGGCCGAGCCCAGGGCGCCGAGACCCGCTGGCGCGGAGCCTGGCGCGACAGTTGGCTCGAAGTCTGACCCGCCTTCCAACTCCCTCCCGAAAGGAGCCACCGCCGCATGACCCACCGTGCCCAGATGGAGAGCCCCATCGGCTTGCTCACGATCGAGTCCAACGAGGAGGCCGTAACTCACATTGCCCTGCCGCACGAGGATTGTCAGCTCACCGCAGGGAACGGCCGGCCTACCCGGCTGACGGGGCCCAGCGCGGACCAGATGCCCGCCCCCCTGGCTGCGGCCATCAAGGAGCTAGGCGAGTACTTCGCGGGGGACCGGCGCCGTTTTGACGTCCCTGTCCAGGTCAGCGGCACCCCGTTCCAGGAAAGTGTCTGGCTCGAGCTAGCCGAGATACCCTTCGGCGAGACAGTGAGCTACGCGGACCTCGCCAGGATGGTCGGGCACGCCAGCGCCTATCGGGCCGTCGGCCAGGCCAACGGCGCCAACCCGGTACCGATCATCCTGCCGTGCCACCGTGTGGTGTCAAGTGGCGGAGGGCTCGGCGGCTACGGCGGCGGCCTGTCCATGAAACGCAGACTGCTCTCCCTGGAGGGCGTGCACCGCTACTCCAACGGTGCTCCCTAATGGGACCGCAAGCTGACCGAATAGAACGTCACATGGACCGAGCCCTGCCCGGTTGCCCACCCGCCACCGACGAGCTCCAGTTTGTGGATTGGTTGAGGCGCGAACAACGCCGGGTAGCCAAGCGAGCGCGGTACAGCGAGCACGTGGTCATCGTCGGCGTTGTCCGGGAGGAACCGGTAAGTAGTCGGGGCCGAGCCACCGTCCCACGCCCTCAGCTCGACTTCTGGTGACTTCAGGAGGGCGCCTTCGGCCTTGGCCAAGAGCGGCGAGCCAATTGAAAACGTGGCTACGACCGTACGGCCCGGGGCGAGTGGCACGTTCACGGGCTCGCCGAAGTTGACGGTCTCCACCCCGATCAGCTTGGGGGTACCGCAGCGGTCCGCTACCCGCGCCAGCACGAGCCAGTGGTCGCTGACCCCGACGCTGGCGTAGTGGCAGTACATGGTCTGGAGCGCGGCCGGCGTGTCCCAAAACGCGTACCGGTTGTTGATCGTGACCGGCCGGTAAAGGATGCGCTGCGGAGCGCCGGCCGAGGATAGGAAGCTGGCGTCCAGGTGGTCGAGGTAGGACGTGTACGCGCTGTAAGACTGGAGCACGGGCTCGGGGTCCCAGCGCAGTTGGGGGTACGCAAACGCCATCCCGTCCTCGAGCGTCTCGACGGCCATCGTGAGGCCGTGCAGCTGTGATGTGAGGTCGGCAGGGAGGCTGTCGCCGGTCGAGCGCAGCTGCGCCACGGCGCTCCGTTGTAACTTGGCCCACTGACCTGGTACCACGAGGTCGTGGACTTCCCGGGCCAGCGCAGTTGCCCCTCGGGCCGGCGAGCGCAGCGAAGCGGTCGGGTGGCCGTTGGCCACACAGGCAAGCACGGCCGCGAGGACCACAGCCCCCGCCTGCACGGGTAGGAGCCGACGGGGCAGGCGAGCCAGGCACAGCGCCAGCAGCACGAGCCCGAAATAAGTGAGGTCATGGGTGTCGTGCCGGACGAAGCCCTCTTTCGAAGCCTCCCACACCCAGCCGACGAGCACTACGCAAACGGCAGCCGTTTCCAGCCCCGGCCGCCCCCGCAGTGCTAACGCGAATACGGCCACCACCAGGACCAGGTCGACCACGGCGTACCAATCCTCAGCCGTTCGGCCCGTGGACAGGCTCATGGCCGACCCGTACCCGACTGCGACTGAAAGCGAGCCCCGGGCGTAGCTAGCGAAGTTCCCCAGGCTCTGGCCGGCCGCCACGAGTGCGAGGGCAGGGACCGTCACGAAAGTTGCCGCCACGACCAGCGCATCGTCGGCCCGCCGGTCATTGCCGCCAACGACGGCCAGGACCATCAAAGCCGTTGTTACCAGTCCCACGTTGATCTCGACTAGAAGGTTAAAGCCGGCCAGCGCGCCAAGCGCCCCTAGCAGCGCCGAACGGCCGGTGCGGGTGGTGGCCCGCAATGACGCCAGGGCCAGCCCGAGCGCCGTGGCCAGGGCCAACTCGGGCGCCTCTAGCAAGTTGGCGCCAATGCTCAAAGCGGCCCATGCGACCAACCCGGCGGGAAGGAGGCCCCACGGCTTGCGCAGCGCGGAGACGATGAGGGCCGCCAGACCCCACATGATCGTGACGGTGTACAGCATCGCCAGGCCGGCTGTCAGGCGCGAGAGGGGGAGGATGTCCTCTACAAACCCGTAAGGGCCGAAGGTGAAAACTATTTGCGGGCCCCACTGGAGCCGGTGCAGGAAGCCCAGGGCCAAGCCGGCTTGCCACGAGTTGACGCCGGCGCTCACGTGTGACCAGGCCGAAGTCCTCCAGCTGAAAAGCGTCGCCAGCGCGCTGAGCAAGGCAGTCGCCGGCCAACCGAGCCAAGGGGAGGCCCGCTCCCCGAGTCTTACTGAGAGGCGCCGGGGCCGAGGCCCCCGAAAGTGCGGGCCCCGCCTAACATCGCTGGGGGGAACGGTTGTAAGCGCCACTTCAAAACGCTAGCAGCCAGGTCTACCGTGTACGGAGGAGGACGAAAGCGCAACAAAGACCCGGGAGCCCTTGCCGAAGGGGGCTCGTTTTCGCACGCCACTCGGTACAGAGCTCTTTGCTAGTTCACACCAGACTTTAAAGCCGTTCTCAGCAATGGCGCGAATGATCACTGTCAACAGACCAGGTTGCGTCTAGCACGGAGGGTTGCTTAGGCGTCGTGGCCAGAAATTTCCCGGCCGCTGCGGAGCAGTGCCGCCGAACATGAAAGGGCACGCGTGTACTCGACATCCCCCCACCAAGAGCCTGGTCCTCGCCTCATAGCGCGGGCGCGCCGATTTAGCCGCCAACTCTCGATCGGGCAACTATCGATCAGGCCGCTCTCGATCGGGCCTCTCGTTCTCCGGTTACTCGCACTACCGACACTCGTGCTGGCCACATGTGGCGTGTTTGCGCTCGGCCAACGGGCCGTCGCTTCGGCTAGCCCTCCTCCCACCGGGTACCCGGCCGTGCTTTCAGCCGGGTCGAACCCCGGCACCCTTCCCGCTCAAGGCGGCACAGTTTCAGTACAGGGCCGCGTCTCCAACGCCGAGTCCTGCCAGATGCAGGTCTTGTCGACCCAGTCCTTTGCCGTCGTCTATTCCCACAACCCGCGGAGTTGCTCGGACGGGGCTTTCTCTGCCCAGGTCACGATCGGCCCCAACAACACTTCGGTGCAACGAACTGTGGCGTTCGCCCTGGTGGCAAGCAACCACGGTTCTAACTCGACGGAGCGCTTTTATGTGCTCTTGGCGGCGCCCGCCCCTGCGGCCGTGGTCTCACTGAACGCCACTCCGGCCAGCCTTTCTGCCACCGGCGGCATTGTGTCGGTGGTGGCAAAGGTCCAGAACGCATCGCTGTGCCAATTGCGCTTGCTTTCGACCCAGGCGTTCGCCGTGGTTTACTCCCACAACGCCAGGGCCTGCACTAGCGGGGCTTTCTCTGCCCTGGTCACGATCGGCCCCAACAACACTTCAGTGCAGCGGACGGTCGCTTTTGCGTTGGTTGTTTTCGACAACGCGACCAACGCGACCGATTCCACCGACCGCTTCTACGTACTCCTGTCGGGCGGCCGTACCAGCGGTACTGGCATGAACCCGCCGCCAGGCTCGACGCCCGTCCCGCCGAGCACCACGACCGTCCCCTCCGTCAGCGCGTCCTCGCAGGCGCCGGCCGCGATGGACAGCTCGAACTGGTCTGGCTACGCGACCAGCGGAGGGCCGTACACGGAAGTCAAAGGTACGTTCACCGTCCCGGGCCTGGCCGCCGGGGCCCAGGGATTTGACCAGGTTTCAGAGTGGGTGGGGGTCGACGGGGCGAACGGTGGGAACGGGGACCTGATCCAGGCCGGTGTGGACGAGTACCCCGACCCCGAAGTCACGCAGGGGTACGTCGTCCAGCCCTGGTGGGAGATACTTCCCGCTCCCGAGACGAGCATCACGACGCTCACCGTGAAGGCCGGCGACACGGTCACGGTCACGATCTGGAAACTGACGGGCACGACGTGGGGAATAAACCTTGCCGACCACACCAACGGGCAGAGCTTCACCAGCCCGCCGGAGCAGTACAGCGGCCTGGGTTCGACCGCCGAATGGATCGTGGAAGCCACTTCGCGGTGCCGCATAAGGTGCGAGACGACTGAACTTGCCCCATACAGCCCTGCCGTCAGTTTCAGTAATGTCGGCATGACGGGGCCAGAAGGCTCCCTGGAGGAAATCTCAATGGTGCAAGGGGGGATGACCGTCTCGACCCCGTCCGGGCTCACGACCGGCGGCTTCAACGTCACTTACACGGGTACGCAACTCGCCGGCGCTCCGATCAGGCCCGCCTCGCGCACCGCTGTACAACTTCCGGGGATAAGGCTCTACAACGGTTTTGCCCGGGTTACGGCTACGTAAAACTTCTTGTCGGCGCGACACGAGCGCGGCCAACTGGCGTCGGCCGTAGGCAGAAATAGAAGCGCGGCGCGGGGTGGGAAGGTGGTAAAGAGGCGCGTCCTGCGCACGGCGGGCGCGCTTCTCGGCTTGGTTGCTCTCGTTGTCGCAGACCTCACAGCACTCGTTCTGCCTGCTGCCGGGCAGGGGTTGCGCTTCGTGGAGGTGTGGTCGCGGGTGCTGCCCGACGCCGGCAGGCCCGTAGCACTTTCTTCGCCCAACGTTGCCGTACTGCGAGGTGTTCGCGCCGTAATCGTCGGAGACCGGGCCGGTTACCTTTATGCCTTTTCCCTGGCGAACGGGCGGGCTATCCGCGGGTGGCCGGCGAGCACCCGAGGGATCCCGATCGACGCGACCCCTTCGGTGGCCCCGCTCGATAAGAGGTCACCCAACGACACGGTTTTCGTCGGCGTGGGCGACGCCGCGACGCCTCACAAAGGTGGGTACGAGGCGTTCAACCCCAACGGGACGAAACGGTGGTACATCAAGGTCAGGAACCCGGTCACCGACCTTGCCGCGAAAGCGACCTCTGCGGTCCGGGCGTCACTGGCGGTCGGGGACTTACAAGGCGGCACGGACGTGGTGGCCCCTTCGGTCGGCCAGGAGGAGTACGCCATAAATGCGGCCACCGGGAAGACGTTGCGGGGCTTTCCATGGTTCACCTCGGACAGCGGCTTTACGACCCCGGCGCTGGCTGACCTTTACGGCAACGGCAGGACCGTCATCGTCGAAGGCGGCAGCCAAACCGCCGGCCTGGCGAACTGGGTGCAGTACAGGCAGGGCGGCCACTTGAGGGTCATTGCCGGGACGGGCACGGCCGGTACGGGTAGCCCGACCGGGGGCCTCATGTGCGAGTACAACGCCAACCAGGTAGTGGAGTCATCGCCAGCCGTGGGCCCGTTCCTGGCCGGTGCCTCCATCGGCATTGTCGTCGGCACCGGTACCTATTTTCGCCGGGCTCCCGATACGGACAAGCTCTTGGCTTTCGGCACCCATTGCAACCTCGTCTGGCAGGCGAGCCTGGACGGGTCGACGAGCTCGAGCCCGGCATTGGCCCAGGTTTTCGGGAACGGGGTTTCGGGGAGCAGGGTTTCGGGGAACAGGGTTTCCGGGAAAACGGTTTCCGGGAACGGCCCCTTCGCCGTTCTCGAGGGTACCGATAACGACCATGGCGGCGGGTCCGTGTACGCCCTTGCGGGGAGTACCGGCCGGGTGATTTGGCGCCAGCACGTCAAAGGTGAGGTGATTGGGAGCGTCGTCACTGCGGACCTGGACGGTGGCGACCAGGTCGTCGTCGTGCCAACCACCGACCGAGCAGAAATCCTGGACGGGAGAAATGGCCACGTGCTCGCCACATTGGAGCGGGGCATCGGCCTGCAGAACTCGCCGCTCGTCACACAAGACCCCAACGGCCGCGTCGGCATCACCGTGGCGGGTTACGACGCGCACGACCAGGGGGTCATCGAGCACTTCGAGCTCCTCGGTTTTAGGGGCGCCCACGTCGACGACTTCGGCGCGTGGCCGATGTTCCACCACGACCCCCAGCTGACCGGGGACGCCTTGGCCCCCACCGGGGGCAAGTTGGTACCGCGCCTGCTGGAGCGGCCGCCGGTGGCGAGGTGCGCGGTCCCGGCCAGCCGACCGAACGGGTATTACGAGGTGGACAGCCGTGGCGGTGTCTTTGCCTACGGCAACGTGGCCTCTTGTGGTTCGCTGGCGGGCCGCAAGCGCGCCTTCCCCGTTGTCGGGATAGCTGCCGCCAAGAACGGGGGCGGGTACTGGCTGGTCAACGCGGCAGGCGAGGTGTTCACGTTCGGAGACGCCAGGTTCTACGGCCCGACAGCCAACCTGCACGCAAAGGCGCCGATCGCAGGGATGGCGCTGACGCCTGACGACCGGGGTTACTGGCTGGTGGCGCGGAACGGCCGGGTGTACTCCTTTGGCGACGCCACGTTTTACGGCCCGAGGGTACACCTGCACCTTCCGGCCCCCATAGCCGCCATTGCCGCGACCCGCAACGGACGCGGTTACTGGCTGGTGGCCCGGAACGGGGCGATATTGACTTTCGGCGATGCCGTCGCCCACAGCTCGGCCCGCGCCGTGCGTTCGCATTGGGTCGTCGGCATCGCGACCGACCCGGCGACGACTGGCTATTGGCTCGTCTCGGCGGGCGGCAGGGTCTTCGCTTTCGACGCCCCCATCTACGGCTCGATCGCGGGCTATGGGATCGCGGACGCAATGGCCGCCATCGAGGCTCTTCCCGGCGGTTCTGGGTACCGCTTGGTCGACACGGGAGGAGAGCTATTTTGTTATGGGCTGGCCACAGACCTCGGGACGGCCAGCACGGCAAGGCCTGCCCTCCCCGTGGTAGGGATAGCGGCGCCATGAAATGGCACCCTCCCCAACCGAGGATCCCCCTCTGGCTCGGCGAGAGGCGCTAACCTAACCCTCCCGTATGTCGAATAGCAGCAGTGGCGCGACCGCCCGTACGACTCCGGACCTGGGGCCAGCCGCCCTCGTGTACATCGAAAAGGTCCGGCAGGCCACCAGACGCTTGACTACCCGCGAAGTTGAACCCGACAACGTCCGAGGGAGCCTCGAGGTCCTGCGGGACATGTCGGCCTTCGACGCAGAAGTCCCCACGGCCAGCACTCGGCGCGAGTGGGAGTACCTGAAGAAGGTGGTCAAACGGCTGACCGTGTGGTACATGCGGTACATGGCCGAGCAGCTCAACGCCTTCGCTGCGGGTGCTGTGCGCCTCGGGGACGCCCTGGCCGCAAAGACAGAAGGGCTGGAGTCTGCCACCGAAGACCTAACCGTCCGCATGGGCGCCGCAGAAGCACGTCTACGGAGGCTCGAAACTGCCTCCGGTCACCGCACGGCCCGCACCAAACGCAGCGCAGGCAACAGCCCCGTAGCTCGAGCCCAGAAGGATTGACCGATGAGGATCGACCAGTACCTACCGGGGTTCGCACCACATGACGCCATTGGCAACCACACGCTGCAGGCGCGTCGCATACTTCGAGAGGCGGGCTTCGACTCCGACATCTGGGCGGAGCACATCCTCCCCCCTCTCGGCCGCGAGGCTCGACCGTACACGGAGGACCCGTGCCGACCGGGTGAGGAACGCGTGCTCCTCTACCATTCTTCGACGAACTCGGCGATGGCCGCTTGGCTGCAGGCCCGGGCCGAGGCAGGCGAAACCCTCGTCAGCGACTACCACAACATCACCCCGGCCCAGTACTTCGCTCGCTGGGAGCCGGCGATCGCTCAGGCACTGATCGAGGCTCGCCAGGAACTGGCCATGCTGGCCCCCCATGTCGATTTTTCGTTCGCCGACTCGGGTTACAACGAAGCGGAGCTCGTCGACTGCGGCTACAGGCAAACCCTGGTGTGCCCCCTCCTCGTCGACCTGGACGAGTACCACATCCCCCCCGACCCGGGGGCCCTTGACCGGCTGCGGCGACGTCGCGAGACTTCCGGCACCCAGTGGCTGTTCGTCGGGCGGGTTGCCCCCAACAAGTGCCAGCACGACGTGGTCGGCGCGTTCGCCGTGTATCGACGCGTCTTCGACCCTGCCGCCCGTTTGACCATCGTGGGCGGCGGGACGTCAGTCCACTACTTGCGGGCCCTCGAATCTCTGGTAGGCGAGCTGGAACTGGGCGACAGTGTCGAGTTGCTCAACGGGCTGAGCGACGCCGAGCTGCTGGCCCATTGGGCCGTGGCGGACGTGTTCGTCTGTCTCTCCGAGCACGAAGGCTTTTGTGTCCCGATCCTCGAGGCGATGGAACTGGGGGTGCCCGTGGTGGCCTACCCGGCCGCCGCCGTTCCCGAGACGCTCGGTGATGCGGGCGTACTGGTCGAGGACAAAGACCCGCTGACGGTGGCGATGGCGGTGGACGAGGCCTGCCGCCCGGGCCCGGCCCGGGACCGCCTGGTGAAAGCGGGCAAGGAAAGGGCGGCGTCGTTCTCCCTAGAGAAGACGTCGCGACAGCTTCTCACGGGCATCGAGGCTTACCTAGCTAGCTGATCCTGGACGTGGCCACGTCGTGGTAAAGGGAGGCGAGCCCGCTGGCGCAGGCTTGCCAGCTGTAGCGGGCAGCCCGTTCCTGTCCTTTTCGTGCCAGCCCGTCGCGAGCGGCTGCATCGTCGACCAAGCGCCCCAGCGCGCCGGCTAGAGCGGCCTCGTCGCCTGCCGGTACGAGCCAGGCCGCGTCGCCGAGGATCTCCACGAGTGCCCCGCACGTGGTGGCCACGACGGGGGTGCCGGTCGCCATCGCGTGGAGGGGGGACAAGCCGAACCCTTCGTACAGAGACGGGTAGGCAAACACCGTCGCCTGCTTGATCAGGACGTCTCGCTCCCTGTCTTCGACCCAACCGAGGCGGAGCACCTGGGCCTTGGCCGGGGAGGCTGTTATTGCATCTTCGAGTTGCCCGGAGCCGCTGCCCGGCGGCCCGGCTAGCACGAGGGCCAGGCCGGGGTGCTTAGTCGCGAGAGCACCGAAGGCCCGGACGAGGGTCGGGAGGTCCTTCCTCGGTTCCACCCTGCCCACCGCCAGGACGTAGGAAGTAACCCAGTCCGGTAGCAGGGGGGCGAGGTCCTTGGCCCCAGTCTGTGTGCCAGTCTGTGTCGTGGGGGGCGTGGCCGTCGGTGTCGCTGTGGCCACTCCCGTGTTTGCGTTTGCGGGCGCGGGCAGGGACGGGGCAGAAACACCGAGGTGGACCGTCCGTACCCGTTCCTCCGGCACACCTAGGGCCTCGACGACCTCTTTCGCGACGAACGCTGAGTCGGTGTGGACCCACGCACCCCGGTCCACGGCCTTTTTGACCAGGTCAGGGTAAGCGCGCGCGGCTGGGCGGCACCACTGAGGGTAGTGAAGGGGGCTCAGGTCGTGGACGGTGACCACCATGGCGGCCCTCCGCGCCGGGGGCACAACGAAGTTCGTCCCGTGGACGAGGTCGACCCGGCCCGTGTAGAGCTCGACGGGTGGGAACGGCCACCGCGCCCACGACGCGTGGAGCACCCGGGCGGGGAGGCCGGGGCCCGGCGGGCCAAGCGCCTTCACCCCCGGCGGAAGCAGGGCCGCGATCCCACGTCGGCCCCGCCGGCTGATGGCGAATGCGCCGACCTCCAGGTCGGGCCGTGTCGCAAAGGCTTCGAGGATCTCCTGACAGAACTCGCCTACGCCGGTCCTGGCCCCTTCCAACGGGGTGGCGTCGAGGGCGACCTTCAATGTCATGGTGTCCGCATGGCGTCAGCCGGCCGTGTCCGCATGGCGTCACCCGGCCGACCGGCTGGCCAGCTCCAGTGGGGGTGCAGCTTATCCTGGCCAGGGTGTCGTCCCGGTCGGCCGCTACGCTGGCGTCGTGTCGGGTCACTGGGCGTCGGGTCACTGGGGGCCGGGTCACTGGGCGCCGGGTCACTGGGCGCCGGGTCACTGGGCGCCGGGTCACTGGGCGCCGGGTCACTGGGTACTGGCCTGCGTCACAGTTAGCGTCATCGTCATCCTCACCGCCAGCGTTGCCGCTCGCTAGATGAAGCTGGCGTTCGTCCCACCCAGGTTTGGTGCCAGCGTCCTGGGAGGTTCGGAGGCGGTCTCCCGTGAGGCAGCCTTCGGTTTAGCTCGGAGAGGCTACGACGTCGAGATCGTCACGACGTGCGCTCTCGACCACTACAGCTGGGAAAACGAGCTGCCCGAGGGCGTATCCGAAGAGGACGGGTTGCTGGTGAGGCGGTTCCCCGTCCTGCGCCACCCCAGCCGGGCGGCGTTGAAGGCGCAACTTTCGGTGCAGTACGGAAGGATCCCGAATCTGGACCACCAGGTGAGCTGGTTGGGCTTCCAGTTCGGGTCGCCGCGCATGTTCGAGTACCTGCTGCGTCATGGCCAGCGCTACGACGCGGTTGTCTTTTCGCCTTACCTGTTTTGGTCGACGAGCGTTTGCCTCCCCTTTCTGGCCGAGCGGGCGGTGGTGATCCCGTGCCTGCACGACGAGCCCTATGCCCGGTTGGACGTGCTACGTCCGGTGCTGGCCTGCCCGGCGCTCGTATGGTTCCTGTCCGCTCCCGAGCACCACCTCGGCCACCGCCTCGGTCCCGTGGCTCGGAGGCACAGCGTTACGGGCGCGGGCGTGCCTGTTCCTTCGGGTTATGACCCTGCTGGATTTATGGAAAGGCACGAATTGGCCCGTCCATTTGTGCTCTACGCCGGCCGGAGGGAAGAGGGCAAGGGGTCGGCGTGGCTGTTCGAAGCGTTCACAGCTGCCGTGGCGGAAGGTGGCCTCGACCTCGACCTGGTCTGTATCGGCAAAGGTGAGCCCGGGGGACGTCACGACTTACCCAGGGGATCGGAGAGCCGGGTGATAGACCTCGGCTTCGTCAGCGACGAGGAACGCAACAACGCTTTCGCGGCCGCGACCGCCTATGTCCAGCCCAGCCGGGTGGAGAGTTTTTCTCGCACCATCATGGAGGCCTGGCTCGCCGGCACGCCCGTCATCGCGTCGGAACGGAGCGATGTCGTCACCTGGCACTGCCGGCGCTCGGGAGGTGGGCTCCTTTTCTCTGATGGCGCCGAATTGGCCCAGCGCCTTCACCTGGTCGCCCGCAAGCCCGACCTGGCTTCAGAGCTCGCCGAGGCGGGTAGGCGCTACGTGATCGAGAACTACACCTGGGAAACCGTGCTCGACCGGATGGAGGCAAGCCTCCGCACGACCTTCTGATGACTTCTGGCTTGTGATTACTTCTGGCTTCTGATGACGTCTGGCTTCTGATGACTTCTGACCCGGGGCCTCGCACCCACTTCGAGACCGGCAGCTCTGCGCCGGTGCCAGCCGTCCCCGAGCCGGACGGTACCTCGCCTTCTGCGCCGCTGGCAGAGGTCACCGAGCCGGGTCGCACCAGCCTTGTGGCCGGCAGCTACCCGCCGGTCCCGGGCCTGGCGGCAGCGGCGACGGTCGCAGCAGTCCGGCGGGTCTGGGCAGCCGGTGGCGAAGTGGTAGTCGTCTCGCCCCGTCCCAGCGCGGCGCCGGTCGTCATGCCTGTGGTCGGGGCCCCGGTAGGCCGGGGGCTCGTCAAATTCAGTCGGCGGGGGAGCGGGCGGCGTCAGATGCGCAATATCAGCGCGACGGCCGCCTGCGACGAAGTAGTCGTTTGCATGGAGCCGGGTTGGCCGCTCCCTTCGCGGCCGGGGAACAACAGGCAGCACCGAGCCGTGCGTTCGTTGGCGGCCGCACTTTCGAGGTTCGAGGGCGCTGAGCTCGTCGTAACCGGTGACCTCGGTGTGGCTCATGACGTACTCGCCGGTCTGTGGCCAGCGGTGGAGCGGGTTACCGCTAGCTCAGAGGACGTGGCCAGTGCCATGCGGGGAGCGGGCGCACCGAACGTGCGGGTTGTCGTGCCAGCTACGAGCCGGGGGCTGACCGTTCAGACTGGTGTCGCGGGGTTCGCTGGGTTCGCTGGTCTCCACGGCGAGGTGGGCCCCTCGAACCGGCCGAGCTCTTGTTGGTGGCGCGCGGCAGGCGCCTCCTCGGCCGCACGGCTCGTAAATTGCTCGGCTCGCGGGCGCCGGCGGTCCGTGCGTACCTTTGGCGCTCAGGAGAGGCCCTTCGTCCGCAGGTGTTGTGGGTGCGAGTGCGCGGAAAGATGGCAGACCGCGCTTAGCTCCCCCCAACGGCCCACGCGACATGAGGGGTCGGGTGGACTTTGTTACACCACCGCGCCGTCGGTGATCCCGCCCTTCCAGAGCGCAGCGGCCAGGGGTACGTTGCCGATCGAGCAAACGAAACTCAGGAACGCGATGACGGGCCCGACGACGGCATTCTCGACAGAGGTCCATACGCCATGACCGTGGACGTAGACGGCTTGCCAGGCGCGCACCGGGACCAGTACGGCCGAGAACCCTGCCACCACATAGCCGATGGCCATCTCTACGCGGAGCATCTTGAGGTCGGCCATCGTGTAGGTGGAAGCCTTCGACCAGCCAGCGGGGGAGGCAAGTTCCTGGCGCCACGACTTCTGACTCGCCTGTCCCACCTGTCCCTGCTGCGCCATCATCGCCATGTGGTCGTGCCCACCCGTGACCTCTCCTGAGACGATCCTCCTCCGGGCGGCCTCGACGAGGCCAGGACGAAGGACGAGCCCGGCCGCACCTGCCAGGAGCAGGATCACGATCGGTCCCCCAACGAACTCCGCCGCCGTGAACTGCCAGCCGATCAGCACAGCGAGCACGATCCCGAGGCTGATGCTGATGCTGAGGGCCAGCGAATTTTCTGGCGATCGGGACGGCGAAGGGCAGACAAGGAGCGAGGATGAGAAGGCGCCACTGGGACAGGTCCCAGCCCTGCTTGCCGGGGTCGTCTCAACGTTGATGCCCCGGGATGTCGACGGGCTATGGTGACGCCGGGAGGCGGCGATGCCGTGTCCCGGCCCTCTGTGGCCGGCCCTATTCGAGGGGGCCGCGGGCGATAGCGCGGATCGCTTTAGTAGGCTCGTGTAACTGCCGGAGGGTAAGTCTCCCGGCAATGTTCCGATAGGGAGGTACGTGCCGTGCTGGGTACGATTTTCTCGGGTATGGACGACATGATCGTCATCCTGATAGCAGTCGTGGTGCTCTTCGGGGGGACCCAATTGCCAAAGCTTGCTCGCAATACGGGCGAGGCGCTACGGGAGTTCCGCAAGTCTCATTCAGAGGCAGAGGCAGCTAGTGCGACCGCGGCCCCGGGCCCGGCAGCTACAACTCTGGTGGCAGCAGCCTTGCCGGCGGCGGCACCCGTGGGTGCCGCTGCCCAGGTGCCGGTTCAGGTGGGGGCTTCGGCGTCTGTCCCGACGGACACCGTTACGATGACCCGAGCCCAGCTCGATGCGATGGTGGCCGAGCGCGCCACCACCACCACAGCCGACGGGCCCCAGGCGGAGAGCTGACATGGTGGTGGGGCTCGCCCCGCCCGGTCAGCCTGCGCTTAGGTCGCGGAGCATGCGGTGAACATAGACCCTGAAAAGCTCGTAGTCCTGGTTCTCATTGCCTTGCTCGTGCTGGGCCCGAAGCGCCTGCCCGAGATGGCCCGCCAAGCCGGGAAATGGATGGCGGAGGCGAAAAAGTACACATCTGCCATTCAGACAGAGATGAAAGATGTGCTGGCCGAGCCGCGCCAACACACGACAGCCCTTCGTGACGAGTTCCGTAGTGCCCTCGATGAGCCCCTGCGAACAACGTCCTCATTGGGCGACGAGTTCCGCAAGGCGTTCGATCCTCAGGATCCCATCGAAGCCGCTTCCCGGGAGACGACGACCAACTTCGATACGAGCGACTTCGACACGAGCAACTTTGATACGAGCAACTTTGATACGAGCAACTTCGACACCACAACCAACTTCGAGACGACGAGAACTTGGATAATGAGCTGGCGACGACCGGTTCGAGTTTCCCGCCGGTCAGCCCGCTCGGGGTCCCTGACGACCCCGACCTCAACTAATCCCCGCCCGGAGCCCAGTTTGGGCTCGGATGTTGTCTCTGGAGCTAGAACCACGATGATCATGTTCGGACCACGACAACAGGCCCAAGGCGTGCGGAGGCGAGCGGTAGCGATGGCACCCAGCGACGAGGGACCGCAGCCGCAGCCCTGGGATGGGCCGGAGAATTCTGTCGACCTGGGCGCGGTCCTGGGCACTGATGGCGGGATTGGTGCCGCGACGGCGAACGGTTCCAGCTCCGTCGCCACCGACGAGGTTACGTCCGCAAGCCTGAACGGCCACGAGCCCGACGACGAGGAGTTGGACGGCGTCGGCGGCCGCATGACGCTCTACGAGCACCTGGGGGAGCTTCGCAAACGGCTGCTCATATGTTGCTTGGCCGTGGTCGTCACCGCGGTCCTGGGCTACTTCTTGTACAACCCGGTGCTGCACTTCATGACGGCGCCGTACCGCAGCTTCTACCACCACCACAAGGACATGATCACCCAGCAGTTGGTGATTTCGAGCCCGACCGAGGGTTTCACCACCCGCTTGAAGGTGTCGCTCTACATCGGTATAGCCCTGGCGGCGCCCATCTGGTTGTTTGAGTTGTGGCGGTTCATTACGCCCGGCCTCAAACACAACGAGAAGCGCTACGCGATCCCGTTCGTGGTTTCGGCGCTATGACCTTGTTCGCGATGGGCGTAACTGTGGCCATCCTCGTCTGGCCAAAGGCGCTCGACTGGCTGATCAGCGCCTCGGGCACCAGCGTAACCCCGCTCTTCTCCCCCGCAGGCTACGTGAGGATCTATACGCTGATCTGCCTCGTCTTCGGGGCGGTTTTCTTGTACCCGATCCTCGTGGTGTTCCTGATGATCTCGGGTGTCGTCCCGACGGCCAAGTGGCGGAAGTGGCGCCGGCCAGCCATCGTCGTGCTCTGCGCCACGGCAGCCGTTGTTACCCCCTCCAACGACCCGTTCAGCTTCATGGCGCTGGCCATCCCAATGGTGCTGCTCTACGAGGTCTCGATCATCGTGGGCAGGCTGTTGAAAAAATAGAGATTGCCGGTGCAACCTGAAGAGGTTCGCCGGAACTGCCAGCCGAACAAGGTCCGGCCGCTGTGTGCTCTCCTGTCCAGCCTTTCAGCTGGTCATGGCACTTTGGCACGATCGACTGCTCTGTTCCTCCAGCGCAGTAGGTCCCGTCCTCTAGCGCAGTAGGTCCCGGCAACCTCGGTAAGCTACAGCGCCACTGAGCCCGCTGGTCGAAGCCCCTAAGTCCTGGAGGGAGGTACCGTGCCGCGTCGATACCCGCTCCGAGGCTGGATCATCGGGATCCTCTCCGGCATCATCGCTGTCGCCGCACTAATTATCGGGTCCGTCTACGGGAACGTCCATGCCTCCACGCTGGACCCGAAGATCATCGCTTGGGCCTGTGCGGCAGGGCTCGTGGTGTTCGGCATCTTGGCCACGACCCGGCTGTCCTTGGCGCTCGGTCACCTCGTGGCCCGCCAGTCGGTGCCGGCTGCCGAAGGCGCTGTCCGGTTCATATCCTCTGCGGTTGGCTACCTCATCGTCCTGTTCGGCACGTTTGGGGTGCTGGACGTTTCCGTGCAGCGCCTTCTTGTCGGGGCGGGGCTGGCTGGCGTCGTCCTCGGCATCGCGGCCCAGCAGAGCCTCGGCAACATCTTCGCCGGGCTCGTCTTGATCATGGCCAGGCCGTTCGGAGTCGGCGACCACATCCGGATCCGCTCAGGGGCACTCGGCGGGATGTTCGACGCCTGGGTGCAGGAAATGAGCCTTACCTATGTGACTGTTCAGACCGACGACGGGCAGTTCAAGATCCCCAACACGGCCATGCTG
Organism: uncultured Acidimicrobiaceae bacterium; assembly: GCA_963823855.1. Taxonomy (GTDB): domain Bacteria; phylum Actinomycetota; class Acidimicrobiia; order Acidimicrobiales; family Palsa-688; genus Fen-671. The sequence goes on along the minus strand of CAWGNA010000017.1, from coordinate 194,740 downwards.
GCGGCCGGAGTGGGCCCAGTGCCTCCCGGGAACCGCACGCCCATCTCGGCGCAACCGTACGGGGCGAAGCCGAACACCGCGCCGCCCGATGTGGCGCCGCCGGATGTGCCGCCGCCCGATGTAGCGCCACCCGATGTAGCGCCGCCCGATGTGGCGCCGGCCAACACCGCGGCGGCCCAGTCCGCGCCGGACGATGCGCCGGAAGCGGGGGCGGGTACCGGCACAGTGCAAACCGGCTTCGTACCCCCCTCAGACGAGCCAGGCGACGTCTAACCCGTCCTGGATGCTTCAACACTGCCCCCGGTTCGTGTTGCGGGAGGGTTAACCCTCCTCGCGGCTTGACGCCGGCCCGCCCGTCGATGAATGATGTCGGCGGGAGTAGGCACGTCATTCATATATGTGAACATGACGGCCTTAGTCGCTGGAAAGGAGGGCCATGCCCAATAGGAACAAGCTGCGCAAGGTCGCAGCCTCGCTGGTCGGGACGGCAGTCACGACACTACTTACGGTTGGTGTCCTCGGGACTTCGGGGGCCAACGCGTCATCGCTGGTCTCGGTGTCCATGGGGACCGAACCCTGGATCGGCTACGCACCCTGGTACATCGCTCAACAAGAGGGCTACTTCACGAAGTACGGCCTCAAAGTCAACATTGTCAACTTCGAAGAGGACGCTGATCGCAACGCCGCTCTGGTCGCCGGCAAGACCGACGTTTCCAACATCGACACGGGCCGGACGGTCCAGTTCGCGAACATCGGGGCGCCGGCCGTCCCGCTCTTGCTCGTGGACGACTCGAACGGGGCCGACGCCATAATGTCCGCCAAGTCGATCTCCGCGCCTGCGCAGTTGAAGGGCGAGACGGTTTCTTACGAGTACGGGACTACCAGCGACTTATTGCTCCACTACTACCTGCTCCAGCACCACTTGTCCTTCAATTCCGTTAAGTCTGTCAACGTACCTGCGGCCGACGCAGGGACCCTGCTGATCGCCGGGAAAGACAAGGTTGTCGTCACATATCAGCCGTACATCGCCGAGGCAACCAGCAACCCGAACGGGTCCGACGTCCACGTATTTTTCTCTAGCGCCCAGGCGCCTGGCTTGATTAGCGATTTCCTGGTGGCCAACAAAGGTTGGCTAGCGGGTCATGCCACCCAGGCTCACGAGCTCATCGAAGCGTGGAGCGACTCCATCACGTATTTCCACACCCACCGTCAGCAGGCGGTAGCCATCATGGCCAAGGGTGTCGGCGCCACTCCGAGCTCGTTGGCTTCCACGCTCGCCGGGGTGATCCTTTACTCAGTGGCCGATAATCAGCAGCTCGTATCCTCGGGCAAGCTGGCCTCGGAGTACCTTGCGATCGGCAAGACGCTCCAGGCGATGGGCCAGGTCAAGCATCCTGTTAATCTCAGCTCGGTAGCGAACTTCAGTTTCCTCAAGTGAGCTAGCCGAGGTGAAACCCCACTCCGCTTAGAAAGGAGAGCGGCCGATCGTGCCCCAAGGCCCTGACCAGGTGAAGCCGTACCCGGAAAAGCATGATTGGCCGGTCACGGCTCGGCAGGCAGGTTCGCGAACCTCAGTTGGCACGCCTCCAGGTGCGGGAGCGCTCACCGTTGCGGTGACCGCTCCCGGCCGGGCTCTCTTGCGACGGCGCCGGCTCGTACTTTATGGCCCCATACAAAAGCGGACGTACTGGTTTTTGGCCGTACTGTCGCTCTGTCTCGTGTTCGCTTTTTGGGCCGCGCTGAGTTACACGGGGGCGGTCCAAAACCTCTTCCTCCCGACGCCGACCCAGGTATGGCAAGCGGCAGTAACTGAATCGAGCACGGGGATACTCTGGCCCGACATCGCGGCGAGCGTGGGGCGGATCGTCCTCGGGTTCCTCATCAGTTCGGTCGTGGCGATACCGGTTGGCATGCTCATGGGCTCTTACAAGGTCTTCGAGGCCAGTCTCGAGCCATCGATCGACTTCATGCGTTACACACCCGCTGTCGCGTTCATCCCCCTTACGCTGATCTGGTTCGGGACCTCCACCACTCAAAAACTCGTCATCCTTTTCATCGCCATCTTCTTCCAGGAAGTCCTCCTGGTTATGGACAACGTGAAAAACGTCCCGATGCAGTTCGTCGACATGGCTTACACGCTAGGCCTCTCACCTGCACAAATCCTGCGTCGGGTAATCTTCCGGGCTTCCCTGCCGGGTATTGTCGACACCCTGCGCATCTCTATGGGGTGGGGTTGGACTTACCTGGTCGTGGTGGAACTGGTCGGCGCCACCAACGGGCTCGGGTTCCAGATCAACCAGGCCCAGCGTTACCTCGATACTCCCGAGATCATCCTCGGGATCATTGTCATCGGCATCCTCGGTCTGCTTTTCGATTTCTCTTTCAAGATGATTTACGTGAAGGCTTTTCCTTACATGACCCGGGGTAAGCGCTAGCCATGGCTGCCCGTCTGGTGCTGACCGCCGTAGAAAAGAGTTTCCAGAGCCGCACAGGGACGGTACAGGCGCTCCACGACATCAACGTGACCCTGGCAGACGGTGAGTTCCTATCCGTGGTAGGAGCGTCGGGGTGCGGTAAGTCCACTCTCCTGCGCATTGTCGCCGGTCTCGAACTGCCCAGCGGCGGCGACCTGACGCTCGACGACGCGCCGTTACAAGGGCCGGGTAGAGACAGGGGCATGGTTTTCCAGCAGTACACGCTGTACCCGTGGCTTTCGGCCCTGGAAAACGTCGAGTTCGGGCTCCGGCACCTGCCTAAAAAGCAGCGGGCCGATGTAGCGCGCCGTTTCCTCGACGTAGTAGGACTGTCGGACTTCGCGGGGAGCTACCCCTTCCAGCTCTCCGGCGGGATGCAGCAACGCGTCGCCATCGCCCGGGCGCTGGCATTACGGCCGAGCATCTTGCTGATGGACGAGCCATTCGGAGCGCTTGACGCCCAGACCAGGAGCCTTATGCAGGAACTGCTCCTGTCAATTTGGGAGCGGGACAGATTGTCGGTCCTTTTCGTCACGCACGACATAGACGAGGCGATCTTCCTCGCCGACCGGATATGCGTGCTGGCGACCAAGCCAGGCCGCGTCCGGGAGATGATCGACGTGCCCCTACCTCGCCCCCGTGATTTCTCTCAGCAGATGGGCAACGAGTTCCTCGAGCTGAAGCAGCACGTGCGCGGGCTTATCCACGACGAGGCGGCGCGCAACACCGGGTTCGCTCCGGTCCTTCGGTGACAGCTCTTCGCCGGGGCCAGGCCCCGGTCCAACGACCCGGCTCTGGCCGCGTACCGGCGGTCAACCGGTCGGTAACGAGGGCGCTCTCGATCCTCGAACTGCTCAGCCGCAGTGAGGGAGCCGTAGCACTGGGAGAAGTAGCGACCCGCCTGAAACTGCCGAAGAGCAGCGCCCTTTCGTTGTTGAGGGCGCTCGTCGCCGGCGAGTTCTGCGTGACCGACGACCATGGCCACTACGCCCTCGGCGTCCATACCTTCGAAGTCGGGGCTGGGTACCTCCGTTCCATGACGCCCGTGCGCTCTGTCGCTCCGGAGCTCGAGTGGCTGACAGAGGTCCTCGGCGTGACCTCCCACTTTGCCGTTCTCGAGCGAGACGAGGTCATCTACCTCGCCAAGCACGACCCGCCCGGGCTGGGCCTCAAGCTGGCCAGCTCTCTCGGCGCGCGACTGCCGGCCGCGGTCACAGCGGTAGGCAAGGCCCAACTGGCGTACCGCAAATGTGGGCCGACCGAGCTTGACGGCGAGCTGGAACTGGTGCGCAGCCTCGGCTACGCCGTCGACGACGGGCAGACCGCCGTCGGGATCAGGTGCGTCGCGGCTCCTCTGTTCAATGACGGAGGCTGTTGCGGCGCCATCGGGGTCAGTTACCTGCTGGGTGGGGGCTCCTCAGCAGCTGCCGTGGCCGAAGCGGTCGTCGACGCCGCAAGGCGGGCCTCGGCCCGTCTCGGAGGGCCAACGCCAGATGGGCTGGCCTGTTGAGCTCGGCCCAAACTGAGAGCCACGGGGCTGCGGGCGTAGACGCAGGCGCCGCCGCGGGCACCGCTGCTGGGGTCGACGCAGGCGCCGTAGCGGGCATCGGTGCTGGGGTCGACGCAGGCGTTGCCGCGGGTACCGCAGCGGGCGCAGACGGGCGCTCCTCCAGAGACCCCTCGGGAGACCGTGCTGCCGAGGTCGGTCCTTCCATCGGCGGGACGACGACTGACGCCCTGTTGCTGGATGAGCACTTGACGATCGCTCTTGGCACGCGCCAGCTCCCTCCCCCTGAGCCTGGCGAAGCTCTAGTGAGGGTGGCCTGGGCGGGCGTGTGCGGCTCCGACCTCCACGTCCTGAGGACCGGCGAATGGGTCGCCTACTGGCCGGCGACCTTAGGCCATGAAGTCGTGGGCGTCGTGGTGGAGTGCCCCGGGGCCGAGATCGCTTCCGGGACGACCGTGGTGGTCGATTCACGCCTCCCCTGCAGGAAATGCTCGGGCTGCGAGAAGGCCCCGTCGCTCTGTCACAACATGTCATGGCTCGGCGAAGCTCTGCCCGGTGGCTTCGCCCGCCATCTCGTGGTGCCCGTAACGAGCCTCGTCCCTTGCCCTGTGCACCTCGAACCAGCGGTTGCCGTCTTGGCCGAACCACTAGCAGTCGCCATGCACGCTGTTTCAAGGTTGGCCCAGCGCCCGGACGACGTCCTGTTGCTCGGGTACGGCCCGGTCGGGGCCCTGGTGCACCTCGAGCTGGTCCGGCGGTGGCCTGGCCTACCCGTGTCCGTTTCAGAGCCCAGCGAGGCGCGCCGCCAGCTCGCCGTCGCCCTGGGAGCTGGCCTCGCGGCCAGTGCCAGTGCCAGTGCCCGTGCCAGTGACAGTGCCAGTGACAGTGCCAGTGCCAGTGCCAGTGCCGGGCTGTTCTCTCTCGTGATAGACGCGGCCGGTTACCCCCAGTCTCTGGCCGACGCTTGCACCCGCGCCCACAACGGGGGCACCGTACTACTGGTGGCCCTTTCTTTTGACGCCGTCAACGTCGTCCCGGCCCACCTGGTCGAGCGGTCCCTCACCATCGTCGGCTCTGTCGGCTTCGACGACGAGCTCGAGCAATCGTTGCTCGTGCTGGCGGCCGACCCCGACCGTTACCGGCCCCTCGTGACCGAGGCTGTGCTCTTGGAGGAAGCGGCCGAACGGCTGGCGGCACTGACGACGGCGCCATCGCCCGGGGACCAATCGCCTAGAGACCTGTCGGCCGGGAACCCGCCGGCTGGAAAGATAGTGGTGCGTCCGTGGTTGCAGTAGCGGAGCGCGCCGCTGAACGGGTGCTCGAGGTCCCCGTTTACCGGCCTGGCCGTGCTAGCCCTGGTGCGGACGCGGGCAAGCTTTCCTCGAACGAGGCACCCCTCGGCCCCTCGCCCGACATCCAGGCCGCAATGTCGTCGTCGCTGGCCCGGGTCAACCGCTACCCGGAGCCCGCTCAGGCTCTCGATTCTCTGGCCCGGTACGTGGGTACCTCGCCTGACCGGCTCATGCTTACGAACGGCAGCGACGAACTCTGCTACCTCGTCGCCACTCTTCTGCTCGGCCGCGGACAGGTCGCCGTCGTGGGCGAACCGTGCTACCAGATCGACGCCACCGCGTCGCTGGTCTCGGGCGCGTCGGTGAGGCGCGTCCCGCTGCGCAACGGCGGGCACGACCTTGCGGCGATGGCCAAGGCGTCGGTCGGCGCTTCAGTGGTCTGGTTGCCGTCGCCGCATAACCCGACCGGGGTCGCCTGCGACCCGCTCGAGCTGGAGGCCTTCCTGTCCGCAGTGCCCGAGGACTGCCTGGTCGTCCTCGACGAGGCCTACCGCGCCTTCAGCGACCCCGAGGTCAGGCCCGATGTCGACGACCTGCTCGCCAGGCACCCTAACCTGCTCGTCCAGCGCACGCTGTCCAAAGACTTCGCCCTCGCCGGGCTGCGCATCGGGTACGGGCTCGCCTCGGTGGCCCTGGTGGAGGCGTTGTCCCGGGCCAGGCCCCCTTTCAGCGTCAACGTCCTGGCGCTGGCGGCTGTCGCGGCCGCTGTTCAGCACGAAGCGAGCGAAGCGTGGCGGGCCATGTCAGTGGACAGGGTGCGCCACGAGCGAGCCAGCCTGGAACACGCGCTGGCGCGGCTGGGTGTGGAGTACTTCCCGAGCCAGGCTAACTTCGTGACCGCCCGGCTCGACCTGGATGTGCTGGCCCCGGCCCTGGCAGCCGCCGGGACAGTGGTCCGGTCGGGCGGTGACCTCGGGCTGCCCGGATGGGCCCGTATCTCGATTGGCTGGGCCCCGCAGATGGCCGTGCTGCGCAGCGTTCTCTACTCCCGCTACGGTACCGGGGGCCCGACCGAAGTATTGAGGAAGGAAGAGTGATGTCGAGCACCAACGCCACGAACGCCACCAACGCCACCAACGGGCCCATACGGCTCATCGGTCGCTGGGGCAACCTCAGTTCAAATGAGCGTGAGGCCGTCGTGACGCGTGGCCTCGACAAGATCTTTGACCCGGGGCTGCGCCGGGAAATAGGCGAGCTGATCGAGGACGTCCGCCTGCACGGCGACGAGGCTGTAGCGCGTGCGCTGAAAGAGTTCGACGGTTGCGACGTCGACCCGGCCCAGCTTCACGTGAGCGAGGAGGAGTTCACCGCCGCCCGCGAGACAGTCTCGTCCGAGCTGCTGAGGGCCATTCGTGACGGCATCGGTAACGTTCGCCGCTTCAACGAACAACTCATCTCCCGCGGTGACTGGAGCTTCGAAACCGAGCCCGGCCTTAGCGTCGGCGAGAAGGTCACCCCGATCGCCAGCGCTGGGCTGTTCATCCCGAGCGGTAAGGCCTCTTACCCTTCCGTGCTCGTGCAACTCGGTACGCCGGCGGTTGTGGCCGGCGTGCCCGACATAGCCGTGGTCGTGCCGCCGGTCCCTGGCTCGGCGGGCGAGGTTGACCCCGCCGTCCTGGTCGTTGCCGAGGAACTCGGCATCTACGAAGTGTTCCGGGCCAACGGCCCGGCTGGCATCGCGGCCTTGGCCTTTGGCACCGAGACCATCCCCAAAGTGCGCAAGGTGGTCGGGCCCGGGAGCCCTGCTGTCACATGCGCCCAGGTAGAGGTCCAGCGCTACGGCACAGTGACGACCATGTTGCTCGGGCCCAGCGAGAGCCTCATCATCGCGGACGACAGTGCCGACCCCAGGTGGTTGGCCGCAGACCTGCTGAACGAGGCCGAGCACGGGCCCGACTCGTCGAGCCTGCTCGTGACCGACAGCGAGGCCCTGTTGGCGGCGGCCCAGGGTGAGGTGGCCCGTCAACTGGCCGAACTACCCGAACCGCGCCGCAGCTACGCCGGGGCCGCCCTCGGGACCAACGGCGGCGCCATCCTGGTGGACGACATGCAACAGGCCACCGAAGTAGCTAACGCCTACGCCCCCGAGCACATGATGATCGCGGTCCGCGACGAGACCGGCGTGCTATCCCGGCTCACTGACGCCGGCGAGATCCTGGTCGGGCAGTGGACGCCGGTATCGGCCGCCAATTTCATTATCGGGTGCCCGGCTTCGCTTCCCACCAGTGGCTTTGCGAAGGTAAGCGGCGGGATAACGGCCGAAGCGTTCAGAAAGCGGACCGCCGTGGCCCGCGCCGACGAGCGCGCCCTGGCCCGGATGAGGGGCTCGATCACAGCCTTCACCCAGCACGAAGGGTTCCCCGCCCACGAAGCCGCAGTGGCTATCAGGTTCTCTTGACTGTCAGGCTCTCTTGAAAGGCAGCTCGGCTCTGATCCCGACCCTGCTTAGAAACGGCGACCCCGCCGCAGCAGCGCACCAGGCCACCGTTTCCTTGCGGGAGACCTTCGGCCTCGATGTGACGACGGTCCATTTCACCCAGGACGAGTACAGCTTGAACTCCGTGAGCGGGCGTGCCCGCCTATCTGACGGGACGGTCTACTTCTTCAAGTTCCACCAGGAAGAGGGGGAGGAGGACAATGTCGCCGAGTACTACCGGGCGCACCTGCTCAGTGATGCCGGCCTCCCTGTCGAAATGCCCATCGCCACCTCCAGCACCGCCGGTGCCCAGATGGTCCTTTACTCGTTGCGCACCGATCCCCGGATGGCAGACATCTGCGCCGATCTCGAGCGAGCTGACGGGGTCGGGGCGTCGCTGGGCCCGGCGCTACTCCGGGCCAGGCGAGCAATGGACGCCCGCATCGGAGAGGTCCTGCTGGAGACGCTGGCGCCATCAGTACCGACCTCCGCTGGCGCCGCTGTCCACCAGCTTTTCTATCACCGTCTGGTCGACCCGACTGGCCAGTTCCCCGGCGGCCGCTACCTCAGCTACTACGCGGATGACCCCACTTTTGGCGCGGTGGCCGCCAAGCGGTGGCGGGTCAACGGCGTCGAGTACGAGCTGTCACTGGCGGAGCTGGCGCGGCGCGCCGTGGAACTGCTCCATCCCTCGCGCCTGGCCGAGCTGCCCGTGGTTACCGCCCACGGCGACGACCATCACGGGAACGTGTGGGCCCTCGACGGAGGTACTTCGGGCCCAGTGCTGCGGCTCTTCGACCCCGCCTTTGCCGCGACGGATATCCCGGCCCTGCTCGCCCCGGTGAAGGCGACTTACCACAACGCGCTGGCCCATCCGTTCTGGCTGTACCACCCGGCCGAGGCAGCGGAGCGGTTGGCGGTTGAGACCAAGGTCGCCGTTGATCGCGTGGAGATCTCCCACAATGCCAACCTGTCTCGGCTCCGCGAGGAGGTATTGGCCAGCGCGGCAGAGTTCATCTGGAGGCCGATCCTGGGTGAGATGGCCAGGCGCGCCTGGTTGCCGGCCAATTGGCGGCAAATCGTGAGGTCGGCTCTGTTTTGTTGCCCGTTGCTCGTTACCAACCTGGTGGCAGAGCGCAGGCCCGCCCAGATCCGGTTGCTTGGCCTGGCGCAGGCCGTGGCCGCAGGCAGCGAGCCTGTCAACGGCCAGCACGACGACATCTCGGCTTTCCTCGATGAGGTGGAGCCATGAGGTTGGCCGAGGTCAGGGAGTTGATCCGCCTCCAGCCTCCGGAGCTTGACCCTGTAAAGCGGGTTATCGCGCGGTCTCACTCCGTGGAGGACCTCCGACAGGCCGCTCGCCGCAAGCTACCCAGGGCCGTGTTCGATTATGTGGACGGAGGGGCCGACGCCGAAGTAAGCCTGGCCGCCAACCGGGCCGCCTTCGAACAGTGGGCCTTCCAGCCCCAGATCCTGCACGACGTTTCCTCTCCCGACTTGTCGATAGAACTGTTCGGGCGCCGGATGATGGCGCCACTCGGTTTGTCCCCCACGGGCTACACGCGCATGATCAACGCCGCAGGAGAGCTCGGCGTGGCGAGTGCGAGTGCGCCGACGGGCTTGCCATACGGCCTGTCGACCGTTGGTTCCACCGCGATCGAGGACCTCGCTGCTACCGGGCACCCGCGGCTGTGGTTCCAGTTGTACGCCTTCCGCGATCGGGGCTTTACCCGGTCCTTGGTGGAGCGGGCCGCCCGCGCCGGTTACGAGGTGCTGGAGGTGTCCGTCGACACCCATGTGGCCGGGAACCGGGCTCGGGACGTGCGCAATGGGCTCACTGTCCCGCCTCAGCTGAGGGTGCGGACCGTGCTGGACATCGGCCGGCACCTGGGCTATTGGACGACGATGGTGCGCAGCCCAATGCTGACCTTTCCCAACGTGGTCCCCGAGCCAGCTGGCGAGGGCGAGAGCAGGGATGGTGCCGGCCCCTGGGGAGAGTCCGTCGCCGACATCACGGCCAGGTTCGACCCTTCCGTCGACTGGGACGACCTCCAGCAGTTCCGTGAATGGTGGCGCGGGCCGCTGTTTATCAAAGGCCCCGTTGGCCCAGAAGACGCTTTGCGGGCCGTTGACGCGGGCGTGGACGGCATCCACCTGTCCAACCACGGCGGACGTCAACTGGACGGGACCGTGGCGACCATCGACCTCGTGCGGCCTGTGCGAGAAGCGGTGGGTGACCGGGCCGTGATCGCTATGGACTCAGGGGTGCGCCACGGCGCGGACATTGCCGTCGCCATCGCCCGGGGAGCTGACATGTGCATGGTCGGGCGCCCATACCTGTACGGCCTGGCCGCGGCTGGGCCCGCCGGAGTGCGCCGCGCCATCGACTTGCTCGTCGAGCAGTTCCGCCGGACTTTGCAGCTGCTGGGGGTGGCTTCGGTGGCGGAGCTGCGGCGGGACGCGGACCAATTGGTGGTCGAAAGGGCCCGGCCGGACGCACGATGGCAGTCCCTGGAAGAGCTGGCCCCGTGACTGGCCCCGTGACTGGCCCCGTGACTGGCCCCGTGACTGGCGACGGCGTCCGCGCCGGGTCCTTATCTCGGGGGGGACCAGCGGGATCGGCTACGCGTGCGCCGGGTACCTGGCGTCGCGGGGCGACCAGGTCTGGGTGCTCGGCTCGGCCCCGGACGGCGTGAAGGGTGCTGTGGAGGAGATCAGCCTGGCCGGCGCCTCCGTGTGCGACGTGACGGTCGAAAGCGACGTGATAAATGCCGTAGGCGCCGCTCGCGAAGCAATGGGCGGGATCGACGGCGTCTTCGTCAACGCGGGCATCGACGGGGAGGGCCTCCCCGCCGCCGAGCTCGACGTGAGCCACTTCCGCCGGGTAATGGATGTGAACGTCCTTGGTGCGTTCCTTGTGGCCCGGACCAGCCTGCACGGGCCTGAGCCACCGTCGTCGATCGTGTTCAACGCGTCCGTCAACGCGTTGAGACCGGAGCTCAACTTCCTCGATTACAACGCCAGCAAGGGCGCCGTCGTCAGCATGGCCAAGTCGCTGGCCCTCGAGTGGGGCGCTCGAGGCGTCGCCGTCACGGCGCTGTGCCCCGGGTACTTCCCGACCCGTATGACCGCTCCCTATCTCGACGACCCTGGTACCCGCGAAGAGCTGCTGGCCCGGATCCCGGCAGGGCGTTTCGGGGATCTGGCCGAGATCGCCGGTCTGGTGGACTTCTTGCTGAGTGCACACGCCGCATTCATGACCGGCAGTGTCGTGAGCATCGACGGCGGGGCCAGCATTTGACCCCGGCCGGGCGTGCGGGAGCGCACGCTGAAAGGGGTGATGCGCCGCCCCGCATCCGGGCCGAGCGCGGCTCTGCCCGTTCGTGCCTGGGCTGGGCGCAGGAGGCGGCTCTGCGGATGCTCCACAACAACCTCGACCCTGAGGTCGCCGAGCACCCTGAGCAGCTCGTGGTCTACGGGGGCACGGGCAAGGCGGCGCGGGACTGGCCTTCGTTCTATGCCATCGAGGCCGCGCTGCGGGAGCTCGCGAACGACGAGACGTTGCTCGTCCAGTCCGGACGGCCCGTCGGCGTCTTCCGGACTCACGAGTGGGCTCCACGGGCCCTCATCGCCAACGCCAACCTGGTGCCCGATTGGGCCAACTGGGACGAGTTCCGTCGTCTCGAAGCGCTCGGGCTCACCATGTATGGCCAGATGACGGCCGGCAGCTGGATCTATATCGGTACACAGGGGATCCTGCAGGGGACCTACGAGACGTTCGCTGCGGTGGCGGACAAGCGCTTCGACGGCAGCCTCGTGGGAACGCTGACGGTCACGTGCGGTGCCGGCGGCATGGGTGGCGCGCAGCCTCTTGCCGTCACCATGAACGGAGGCGTGGTGCTTTGCTGCGACGTCGACCCAAGCCGGGTCGAACGTCGGCTTCAGACGAGCTACCTCGACACCGTCGCCCACGACCTGGACGAAGCGTTGACGCTGGCCGAGCAGGCTCGTTCATCGGCTCGCCCGCTGTCGATAGGGCTGGTCGCCAACGGGGCCGACATCCTGCCCGAGGTCGTGCGCCGCAATGTCCCGGTTGATATCGCGACGGACCAGACCCCGGCCCACGACCCGCTCAGCTACGTGCCAACGGGCCTGAGCCTGAACGACGCCGCCGAGCTGCGGGCATCCGACCCGCATGAGTACGTGCGCTTGGCCCGCGAGTCGATGGTCGCGCACTGCGCGGCCCTGGTCGAGCTCATGGAACGCGGTACCGAGGTCTTCGATTACGGGAACAGCTTGCGGGCTGAGGCGCGGCTGGGAGGGTTTGAGCGCGCCTTTGATTACCCGGGCTTTATCCCGGCCTACATCCGTCCCCTTTTCTGCGAGGGCAAGGGCCCTTTTCGCTGGGTTGCGCTTTCGGGCGACCCCTCCGACATAGCCGCCACGGACGCGGCCGTGCTGGAGCTGTTCCCTGACAACGACCGCCTCCGGCGCTGGCTGTCCATGGCCCGCGAGAGGGTCGCCTATCAAGGGCTCCCGGCCCGGATCTGCTGGCTCGGTTACGGCGAGCGGGACCAAGCGGGGCTCCGTTTCAACGAAATGGTGGCCGACGGCCGCTTGAAGGCCCCCATCGTGATAGGGCGCGACCACCTCGACTGCGGCTCGGTCGCGTCCCCTTACCGGGAGACCGAACAGATGCGCGATGGCTCGGATGCCATCGCAGACTGGCCGTTGCTCAATGCCCTTTTGAACACGGCCAGCGGCGCCTCCTGGGTGTCGATCCATCACGGGGGCGGGGTCGGCATCGGCCGGTCCATCCACGCCGGGCAGGTGAGCGTGGCTGATGGCTCCGAATTGGCGGCCGAAAAACTGGCCCGCGTCCTCACGAATGACCCCGGGACCGGCATCGCCCGCCACGTCGACGCGGGGTACGAACAGGCCGTCCGCGTTGCCGCAGAGAAGGGTGTGGCGATCCCCATTCAGCCAGTCGCGGGGCGCCCGGGTCAGGTACGCGCACAGGCCGACCAGTGAGCGTGCCCGGGCTCGTCACGCTCTACCCCCGGGGTATCACCCCCGCTCAGGTACTCGCCGTGGCGCGCCAAGGGGCTGTGGTCGAACTCTCTAGGGAAGCCCTCGAAGAAATGGCTGCTTCTCGCCGGGTCGTGGAGGCTCTCGCCGCCGCCCCGACCCCCGCTTACGGCATTTCGACGGGCTTCGGCGCCCTTGCTACCCGTCACATCAGCCCCGAGCTGCGGACCAAGCTCCAGGCCAGCCTCATTCGGTCCCATGCGGCCGGCCTCGGTGAGCCGGTGGAAACCGAAGTCGTGCGCGCTCTCATGCTCTTGCGACTGAAGACGCTGGCCAGCGGCCGTACCGGGGTGCGGCCGGTCGTGGCCCGTAGCCTCGCCGCTCTTCTCAACGCCGGGGTCACGCCGGTCGTCCCGGCCTCCGGCTCTCTCGGGTGTAGCGGCGACCTGGCGCCCCTGGCCCACTGCGCGCTCGTCCTCATGGGCGAAGGCGAGGCTATTGGGCCGGACGGCGTGCGCGCCCCGGGAGGTGACGCCCTCGCTTCTGCCGGGACCGCTCCGATCGAGCTGGAGGTTAAGGAAGGTCTCGCCCTCATCAACGGGACCGACGGGATGCTCGGCATGCTCCTCCTCGCCTGCGAAGACCTCGCCCGGCTCTGCACCGTCGCCGACGTCGTTGCGGCGATGAGCGTCGAGGCGCTGCTCGGTACCGATCAAGTCTTCCTGCCGGAGTTGCAGGCGCTGCGGCCCCATCCGGGTCAGGCTGCCAGCGCCGCCAACATGCTCCGGATGTTGGCCGGGTCGCAGATCGTCGCCTCGCACCGAGACGGCGACACCAGGGTGCAAGACGCGTATTCGTTGCGGTGCGCGCCGCAGGTCACGGGGGCTGTGCGCGACACCCTGGCCCACGCACAGGCTGTCGCCGAACGCGAGCTGGCCTCTGTGATCGACAACCCGGTGGTCCTCGAGGACGGCAGGGTCAGCTCGAACGGGAACTTCCATGGTGCCCCCCTCGGGTACGTGCTCGACTTCCTGGCCATCTGTGCCGCCGACCTCAGCTCGATCGCCGAGCGCCGGACCGACAGGCTCCTGGACCCCGGCCGCTCCCACGGTTTGCCGGCCTTCCTCGCCGCAGATCCCGGCGTCGACTCAGGGCTGATGCTCGCTCAATACACCCAGGCCTCGCTTGTCTCCCAGTCCAAACGACTAGCCGTGCCGGCGAGCGTGGATTCGCTGCCGACCTCTGCCATGCAGGAGGACCACGTCTCGATGGGCTGGGACGCAGGCCGTAAGCTCCGGTTGGCACTGAGCCACCTATCGTCGGTGCTGGCAGTGGAACTCGTCGCCGCCGCCCGGGCGATTGAACTGCGCGCCCCACTGCGCTCGTCGCCAGCCACCGCCGCGGCGGTTGTGTCACTGCGCGAGGTGGTCCCGGGTACTGGCCCTGACCGGTTCTTGTCTCCCGAGCTCGCGCTCGCCACCGAGCTCGTAAGCTCGGGACAGCTTGTCGAGGCCGTCGAGCAATCGACAGGCACGCTCCAGTGACCCTCGATCGCCGCTTCCATGAAATGTGGTCCGCCCTGGCCGCCATCGGGGCCTCGTCGTCGTCGGCCTCGTCGTCGTCGGCCTCGTCCTCGGGCGTCGCTGCCGGCTACCACCGCTTTGCCTGGACTGCTGTAGATCTCGAGCTACGGCGCTGGTTCCGTGACGAAGCCCGGGCGTTAGGGCTGGAGGTTGAGCAGGACCGTAACGGCAACCTCTGGGCCTGGTGGGACAGGGAGAGCCGGGACGCTCGCCCCGGTGGCGACGGCGCCGTCGTCACGGGTAGCCACCTCGACAGCGTCCCTGGCGGCGGAGCCTTCGATGGCCCTCTAGGGGTGGTGTCCGCCTTTCTCGCCATCGGCGAACTGAAGCGACGGTCCGTCACCCCGCAACGGCCCATCGCTGTTGTCGACTTCGCCGACGAGGAAGGAGCGCGCTTCGGGGTGGCGTGCGTCGGAAGCCGGCTTCTGACCGGTGCGCTCGACCCCCAGCGCGCCCGTTCTCTTCGCGACGCCGAGGGCGTCACGCTCGAGACCGCGATGCGTGAAGCAGGCGCCGACCCGACATGCCTCGGTCTTGACGAGGCGCGCCTCGGCTCGATCGCCGCCTTCGTTGAACTTCACGTCGAGCAGGGCCGCAACCTGGGCCCTTTGGGCGCCCCGTTAGGTGTTGCCACCGGGATATGGCCGCACGGGCGGTGGCGGTGCAGTTTTGTCGGGCAGCCCAACCACGCCGGCACTACTTTGCTGGCCGACCGCCACGACCCGGTGCTCGTTTTGGCGACGGTTGCCCTGGCGGCTCGTCGACTGGCGCTCGACCTTGGTTGCCATGCGACGATAGGCAAGGTGCGCGTTGAGCCCAACGCAACGAACGGGATCGCCTACAGCGCCATAGCCTGGCTCGACGCCAGGGCTGCGGAGGAGGGTACTGTCGCTCGCATCGTTGAGGAGCTAACTCCGATCGCCGAGCGTGCTGGCGCTGAGCACGGAGTAGCGACCACTATCACGGCGGAGTCGTTCAACCCGGCCGTGACCTTCGACCTCGAGCTTCGGCACCGGGTCATCGGTGCCCTCGGCGGAGCGCCGGAGCTGGTCACGGCCGCCGGCCACGATGCGGGGGTAATGGCCTCACGGGTGCCCGCAGCGATGATCTTTGTCAGGAACCCGACCGGCGCCAGCCACACGCCCGCCGAGTGGGCCGAACCCGAGGACTGCCTCGCCGGGGTGCGGGGGCTGGAAGCGGTCCTGGAGGAGCTGGCCTGTCGACCATCGGGGCCGGGACCGCGGCTCGCATCCTCGGCCGAGCTGGCTTCGCGGCGCGGGCCATGACGTACAGCCCGGGCTCGGCGCCGTCGCAGGCTTCGGGCACTCCGGGCGCTCAGTACTATTACTGCGACTACGCCTGGCTCGGCGGCAATACTGCCGAGCCCCGAGTGACTATCGAGGTCCGGGAGTCAAGCATTGAGACAGTCACCGTCGGCGAACCTCGCCCGCAGGGCGCGGTCCACCTGGCGGGGCTTACGCTCCCGGGCTTTGCCAATGCCCACTCGCACGCTTTTCACCGCGCTCTCGGCCCGCACAGAGCGCGGCGAGGGGAGCTTTTGGACCTGGCGGGACGCGATGTACGACGTCGCCCAAACGATTACGCCCGAGCAGTACTTCTCTTTGGCCCGGGCCACCTACGCGGAAATGGCGCTGGCGGGGATAACTGCGGTCGGGGAGTTCCACTACCTGCACCATCCTCCGGGAGGAGGCCGGTACGCGGACGCCAACGAGATGGGGCGCGCCGTCCTGACTGCGGCATGGGAGGCCGGAGTGAAGGTGGTCCTCCTGGACACGTGCTATCTCGAGTCGGGCCCGGGCCGAGAGCTCGAGGGTGCGCAACTTCGTTTCGGCGACCGAAACGTTGAAGCGTGGGCAGAACGAGCCGGCGAGCTCGCGGCAGTGTACGGCCAAGCCGTTGGCGCTGCGGTCCACTCTCTACGGGCGGTCCCGCCGCCCGCTGCCCGTCGCGTCGCGGAGTGGGCGATGGACCGAGCCGTGCCTCTCCACGTCCACTGTTCCGAACAGCAGGCCGAGAACGAAGAGGTGTTGGCGGCGTACGGAGCTACCCCGGTCGAATTGCTCGTTGAAGCCGGGGCGCTGTCGCCAAGCACAGTGGCGGTACACGCGACCCATCTCAGTCGTACCGACGTCGAGGGGTTGGGAGCCTCGGGCGCCGGAGTCTGTATGTGCCCGACGACTGAGCGCGATCTGGGGGACGGGATCGGCCTGCTCGTCAGCTGCTTGGGCTCGGCGCGCCGGTTTCGCTCGGAAGCGATAGCCAGGCGGTCGTGGACCCCTTCGAGGAGATGCGCGCTCTGGAACTCGACGAAAGGTTAGCGACGTTGCAGCGTGGCAATTTCACCACCATCCAGCTGCTCGAAGCGGCCACGTCCGCCGGGTACGCCGCGCTTGGCGATCCGCTGGGGGGCCGCCTCCGGCCGGGCGCGCCGGCCGACTTCGTCACGGTCTCCCTCGACGGGCCAGGGTTCGCCGGGACTGAAGAGAACTTCATGCTCGAGGGCGCCGTTTTCGCCGCAAATGCCCGGGATGTCGTGGACGTCGTCGTCGACGGCCGGCCCATCGTGGCCGGCGGCCGGCATTTGCTCGTCGGCGACGTGCCAGGCGCGCTCGGCGGGGGGCGATCGCCGCGCTCTCGATTTGATGAGGCCAGTAGATGAGCCCGGTAGATGATTGCGGTCCTGTTCGACGAGATCGGGTCGCTTGTAACTAACGACCCTGCTCTCGGCGAGGGGCTGCTTGGCCTGCGGGCGGACAGCGCCCTCCTCTGCGTCGACGGCCGCGTCGCCTGGGTCGGGCCGGCTGGTATGGCCCCACAGGGGGCGGGCGACCGCCGGGTGAAGGTCGGGAGCCGGGCCGTCGTCCCCGGTTTCGTCGACAGCCACACCCACCTCGTGTTCGCCGGCGACCGGAGCGCGGAGTTCGCAGCCCGTCTAGCCGGCACCGCCTACCGGGCGGGCGGGATATTGACGACGGTCGAGGCCACCCGAGCCGCCAGTGACCAGGCTCTCCACGCCAACGTCCGCCGCCTGGCCGACGAGGCTCTTCGGTCGGGGACGACCACGCTCGAGTGCAAATCGGGTTACGGCCTCACCACCGACGACGAAGCCCGCAGCGTCCGCATAGCGCGGAGCGTCACCGATGAAACGACGTTTTTGGGCGCGCACGTCGTGCCGGCGGAGTTCGCCGGGCGTACCGACGACTACGTGGCCCTCGTGTGCTCGTCGATGCTGGACGCCTGTGCCCCCCACGCTCGATGGGTCGATGTCTTCTGCGACGTCGGCGCTTTCGACGCCGACCAGGCGGCTGAGGTACTGCGCGCCGGTGGAAGCCGGTCTCTCATCGGGCGGGTGCACGCCAACCAGCTCGCAGCCGGGCCCAGGTGTGCGCCTTGCTGTCGAGGCGGCGCCGCCTCCGCCGACCACTGCACGCACCTCGACCACGCCGACGTCGATGCGCTGGCGGGAAGCGACACCGTCGCCACGCTTCTTGCCTGGCGCCGAGTTCTCGACCCGCTCGGTCTACCCGGATGCGCGCGCCTGCTCGACGGCGGAGCCACTGTCGCGCTGGCGACCGACTGCAACCCCGGTACGCGCTTCACGACGAGTATGGCCTTCTGCATCGCCCTCGCCGTTCGCGAGATGCGGATGACCCCGGACGAGGCGGTCCGGTCGGCGACTGCGGGCGGAGCGCGGGCGCTGCGGCGGCGACGATATCGGTCGCCTCGCCATCGGGGCCCGCGCCGATCTCAGGTCGGCTCGACGCGCCTACGCACGTGCACCTCGCGTACCGGCCGGGGGTGCCCCTGGTTGCGGAGGTATGGCGGGGCGGCGAACGAGTTGTGCCGGCGGTGGTGACGGTCGGTTAGCGGCCACCAGGCGTGGGCTCGAAGTGGGTGCTGTTCGCCAGTGGCGACGGCCGGCTGACGGTGGCCCGGCGAGGAGCCGAACTGGGTGCTGTTCGCCGGTGGTGACGGCCGGCTAACGATCGCCCGGCGAGGAGCCGAACTGGGTGCTGTTCGCCGATGGTGACGGCCGGCTAACGATCGCCCGGCGAGGAGCCGAACTGGGTGCTGTTTTGCGACTTCGGCGTCATTTCGGGCCTCTCTTTCGGCAAAATCGCGACGGAATAGACCGAGCGCACCGAGAACGCCCGTTCGGGCCACGCACCGCGGTTTCTGGGGGCGACAGACTGCGGAACGTGGTTATCAGGGGCCACCGAGCAGGTCGTCGGGCCGGTCGGGCGTGCCAAGCCGCCCGGACTGCCCGACCGGCGCCCCGCCCCGCCGCCCGAGCCCGCCCGAGCCCGCCCGCCGCCCCGCCCCCAGCTCAAACCCGGCCGCCGCCCAAACCCGCCCGGCGCCGGCGGCGTCCCCGCCGGCGGCCGAGCCCGCCCGAGCCCGCCGGCCAGAGCCCGCCGGCCAGAGCCCGCCGCCCGAGCCCGCCACGCGTCGACCAACCCCGGGCCGCCTTTACCCTGGCGCCACCACCGCCAGCACGAAGCCGACGACGGCCAGCAGCACGGTGCCTAAGGTCATCAGCCGGAATACGCTCCGGGTCAAGATGACGTTCTCGTCCCTGTCGCCGCCGGCCACGGTGAACACAAGAAGAGCGAGCGCCCACACGAAGGCAGCCACAGCGATCACGATCAGTGCCACGACCCCTCCTGTACCTTCGAGCGGCCACAGGTGGCGTACAAGCACCGCAATGCAAACCAAGACTGAGAGCCCCGAACGGTTCCAGGCCAGGAGGGTGCGCTCGCGAGCTGTGCCGCTCACAGGTGCCTGGGTCACTCCAATATCTGGCGGGGGTCCCTCCACGCTGGCCATGCCCGTCAGCTGGGCCCGAACGCGGCCAGCACTACGGAGACCACCCCGACTACCACGATCCCAACCGAGAGGATCAGCGGCATTAGCGAATGCGGCAACGGCTCACCCCGCCGCATCGCCTTGTCGTTGGCGCGCCAATGGCGGAAACTCTCTACAGCCACCACCGCGCCGAGGGCTATAAGGGGGAAGGCCGAGGAGGCGCCGGCCCCAAGTGACGTGGAACCGCGGCAATAGCTGGGTCGCAGCGACCCCCGTTGCGATGAGCGCAAGCGCCGTACGGTTCCAGGCCAGGAACGTCCGCTCGTTGGCGTAGGTGAAACGGACGTCAGGTTCGGTTTCGGCGTGAGGTTCGGCCACTTCTGTCATCCAAGCGCCGCGAGCGAACGCGTCCGTGCTGGTCCTGCTCGGACCGTGCCCCGACCGTCGCTCGACTGGGGGTCAGGCACTACCTATGCGCTCGGTCACGTCGGCCTTTTCGCTCGGTCAAGTGGTTCAGCTCGGCTCAGCCCGACGCAGCCACTTTGCCCGTCAGGACTTCGACCGCCCCCAACGGTTTGGCTTGGTCCGCAGGGATGCCATGCCTGTTGGCGAGCCATTCGGCCGATAGGTAGGTCATCCAGACCGCGCCGTTGTCGTCGGCCCACACCAGGATCTTGAGCGGCAGATCGAGGGCGGCGCCAGGGGAAGACTGCATGGCCGGAGTACCACCCACGGGGTTCCCAAAGATCAAAAGCTTAGTGTCGCGGAGGGTCAGCCCAACCCGCTCCGCCTCTCCACTGTGGTCGACGACGACGAACAGCTTCGCACCGGCGGCATCGATTGCCGCCGTCAGCCGTCCGACCGTGTCGGCAACCGAAAAGGGGCTGTGGCGGTGGGCCATCCCTTCGGTCGGGTGCGCACCGAACGGAACCTGTTGTCCCGCTTCCGTCATCGAGGCCTCCAGAGAGCTCCGGTCGTGTTTGATGAATGAAATCACATTGAACCCCGTGGCCCCCAAGCCGAGCCGACGGGACGCGCCCTGAGACGTACGGCCACATTCCAGTGACGTTTCGACAAGGCATCTACCGGCGCGGCTCGGTCCCGAAGCGCAGAAATGCGGTCAGCGCACCTATAACAAGTGCGGCCCCGACTCCGACCTCGAGCACCTCAGCCCCAGTCGTGGCCTCGTCTACCATGACCTCGACGAAGGTGGTCGCAGACACGAGGACGGCCATGGCGACCACGCGGGCCTTCAGGTCGTTGAGATCGCGCATCTCCAGCCAGCGGGGCAGCCGGGACCGCGCGCTCCGTACGTCGCTCTGTCTCACAAACAGCTCGTACAACCCGATGGCGGAGATCAGCATGGTGGCGCCGATCAGGAACAAGTCGATGACGACGAGGAAGTAACTGACGTTGGCGCTGACCGGGAGGGGGTGCCGGGCGACTTTGGGGATCGCGTTGACGAACACGTCCGCCCCGTACGCAAACGCTGCGAGCGAAGCCAGGACCAGCACGACGACCGGGACGGCCATCAGCTGGCACGACGCGCTGAGCCCCCGCTCCAGGCCTTCGGTCAGCCGGCCTTCGGTCCGCCGGCCTTCGGTCAGCCGGCCTGGCCTCGCCGCATCGTCCTCGCCTTGTGGCGCGTCCAGGGGTTGTGCCATAAGTGGCTCCAGCCTTCCGGGTGGCTTCGCTCTAGGGCCAATCTTGCTCCTGTCGTCCGCTCGAGTGCGGGACCCCGTCTGGGTGCAGCTGTGGGTGCAGCTCTGAGCGGTCAGAAGGAATGTGGCCCGCCCGAAAGGCCCATGACCGCGACGGTGCACCAGGCGGGCCCGGACGCAATAGGCAAGCGGTTGCACTTTCGAGGTTCGCCACGATTGCGGCGACCGAGGGCGTAGTGTCGCGCCGGTGGCGAGCAAGTCCGGTGAAGAAGAAGTTGTCATAGAAACGGCCGGCCGGGAAGTGACGATCAACCACCCGGGCAAGGTCCTGTTCTCGGAGCGGGGTGACACAAAGCTCGACCTGGTCCACTATTACCAGGCTGTGGAGGAGCCGCTCATGCGAGCCATGGGCGGCCGGCCGGTCCTGCTCCAACGGTTCCCCAATGGAGCTAGCGGGCCGTCTTTTTTTCAGAAACGCGTTCCCGAGAACCGGCCGGAGTGGCTGCGAACGGTCGTCGTGTCAACCCCCAACGGCACTACGTCTCAGGCGCTGGTGGCTCATGACCTCGCCCACGTGCTCTGGGCGGTCAACTTGGCCTGCCTGGGCTTCCACGTCTGGCCGTCGCAGGCTTCTGACCCTGACCACGCCGACCAACTGCGGATCGACCTCGACCCCACACCGGGCGTCACCTTTGCCATGGTCCAGGAGGCGGCGGAAGAAGTGCGGAGCGCTGTTCGAGGAGCTGGGCGTGGTCGCACTTCCGAAGACCACAGGGAACAGGGGCATCCACGTCTTTGCCCGCCTACAGCCGCGCTGGACTTCCTACGACGTGCGCGCCGCGGCCGTAGCAGTGGCGCGCGAACTGGAACGCCGTCGCCCCGACCTGATTACCGCGGCGTGGTGGAAGGAGGAACGCGGCACGAGGGTCTTCGTCGACTTCAACCAGAACGCTCCGCACAAGACGATCTTTGGCGCATGGTCGGTGCGGGCGCGTCCTGGTGCACAGGTCTCGACGCCGTTCGACTGGGACGAGTTGGCCGCTGTCGTCCCCGACGACCTGACGATCGTCACCGTGCCCGCCCGAGTGCTCGACCGGGGGGACCCCTGGGCCGCCATGGCAGACGCGCCGCAATCGCTCGAACCAGTGCTGGCCCTTCACGAACGGGACAAGGCGGCTGGTCTGCTGGACGCGCCATGGCCGCCCGTTTACCCGAAGATGCCCGGCGAGCCCCCGAGGGTGGCACCCAGTCGGGCCAAAAAACCCAAGGTCTAGCTCAGCCCCGGGCCCTTGCCACGCCACCTGTCCGGAGCCGGCGCCACTGGTCCCGAGCCGACGCCACTGTCCGGAGACGACTGGTCGGCTTCAGGGACCGAGCGATCCGGCCGACGCCGCCGCCATCGTGGGTTCGGACAGGATCTCGGTCGCGAACTGGTCCAGTAGATGGACAAGGTCGGGGTACTGCTCGGGCGACCACCCCTGAAGAAGGGCCTCCAGCCGGTCTCGCACGGCGGAGGTCAGCCGGTCTGCCATTTCCGTGCCGGCAGGGGTCAACTGGAGATCCTGGGAGGCGAGGTTCCTGTCAATGACGTCATCGACGGCCGTCTCGCATGCCTCTTTGGTCAACTTTTGGCTTTCAGCCAGGCCTATCAGAGCGTCTCGGTCCAGATCCGGGTTACGCCGTAGCTGTACCAGCACCCAGCAGTCCGACAAGGGGAGGTCCACGCCGATCTCGGAGATCAGCCGGCCCATGTAGGCGATCATCTTGCGCCGGCCCACAAGGACGCTGAGCGCCCGTGCTATCTCTGCCAGCGAGTCGGGCGAGCGAGGGGCCGCGAACGCTCCCCCGATGTCCTCGGCAGTTACCGTCGTGCGCATCGGGAGCTGCTTGATGAACCAGGAGGCAGCGAACGCCACGATCGAGACGAAGGCAGCGACCAGGAAGGCGCTAGCGAGGGCCTTCGAGAAGGCGTCAAGGAACGTGGCGCGTTCGGCGGGCGGGAGCCCTGCCAGGGTGGCCGCGCTCAGGGTGCGGGAACTCTGCACCAGTTGCGGCGAGTGCGGGAAATCGTGGGACAGGTTGGACAGCAGCCTGGTCGCAAAGACGGTGCCGATCACCGCCGTACCGACTGAGCTCCCGATGTTGCGCAGGAGGGTGTTGCCAGAGGTCGCCACTCCGAGGTCCTTGTACGCGACAGCATTCTGTACAGCTACGACGAGGACCTGCATTACAAGACCGATGCCACAGCCGGTGATGAACATGTAAAGCGACGCCAGCCCCGTCGACGTGGTGGGCGACAGCCGCGACAAGAGGAACAGGCCAATCGTCATGACCGCTGTCCCCAGGATCGGGAAGACGCGGTACTTGCCCGTACGCGAGACGATCTGTCCTCCTGCTATTGAGGTGATTAGCAGGCCCGCCATAAGGGGCAGGATTTCGAGGCCGGAAGTGGTGGGCGACGCTCCTTTGACCACCTGGAAGTACAGCGGCAAGAAAGTGATCGCCCCGAACATGGCGAAACCTACGAACAGTGCCACGATGCCTGAACTCGTGAACACGCTGTTAGAGAACAGGCGCGGAGGGAGCACCGGTTCCGCTGCTCGGCGCTCGACGATGACGAAAACGAGCAGCGCCACCGCGGTGGCGACCGCCAGGCCGATTACCTCCGGTGAGGACCAGGGAAATGTTGTCCCGCCGATGCTGACCATGAGCACCAGTGCGGCCAGGCCCACGGATAGGACAGCGGTCCCGACGTAATCGATGGTTGGGCGCGACCGTACCCGGGCGGTTGGGAGCGTCGCGGCAAGAACAAAAAGCGCTACCACGCCAATAGGTAGGTTTATATAAAAGATCCAGCGCCACGACAGGTCCGTGGTCAGGGCCCCGCCGACGAGCGGTCCGATGACGGTGGCGATACCGAAGACCGCTCCGAAAAGTCCCTGGTAGCGACCACGCTCGCGCGGAGACACGACGTCGCCGATAGCGGCTTGAGAACTGACCATCAGGCCCCCGCCACCGAGGCCCTGCACGGCCCGGAACACGATCAGCATGGCGAAGTCCTGGCTGATGCCGCACAGAGCAGAACCGACCAGGAATATGACCAGGCCCACTTGTAGAACCACCCGGCGGCCATAGAGGTCGCCTAGTTTGCCGTACAGGGGAGTGACGATGGTCTGAGCGAGCAGATAGGCGGTCGTTACCCACGAGATGTGGTCCAGGCCGCCCAGGTCACGGGCAATGGTGGGAAGCGCCGTGGCCACGATGGTGGAATCCAACGCCGCCATCAACATGACGAGCATCAGGCCCGCGAATACGGCGGCCAGTTGGCGGCCGTGGATCTCGTGGGGTATGTCGGGCCCCGTCTCGACGACGCCCCTGCTGCTCCGGTCAGTCACCGGTTCTGAGGGCCGATTTGGCCAATGAGATGAGCATCCGGCCAACGACCTGGACGGCTGGCTCGCCCCACCAGATAGCCCGCCACGGTCACGAGCTAAGCCTAGACGGCTGCTGTGGGGGTTGGCCCACAAAGGACCATACCGGCAATATCGGGTTTTAGCGTGAGCCCGCTAAGGGGCCCGCCTCAGGCAAACCAGCGTGCTCGAACGCCAAGTCGGCAGGGCCCAACGAGAAGGACGGCTTCGAGCTCGCGAGTACTCTGCCACCCGTCGCTAATGGCCAGCAGTCGCGAATGGCCGGCAGTGGCTAATGGCCAGCAGTCGTTAATTGGGCAGAGTCGTTAATGAGCATCAGTCCCGACGCGGACGCTGTTCACGATCTTTTCGATTATGGGGCTGTTTCGTCCGTAACACGACGTCGAGCAACCGGCGACGATTAGCCAAAGCCGGCCACCTTTCTCGTAGGCCAAATCGTCGACGCTGGTGCTGCCGTCTGGCGAGACGACAGTCATTGCCGCGGTCGAGCCGCTCAGGCCACCGTCGTGAACAGGACGATGAGGTACGAGGGTTTTGAGCGTAGTGACCGAATTTCCCGTGTTGGTGGCGAGGTGTTCTAGGTAGCTCGGGGCCAGCTCGTACGTCTCGGCGGGCGGTAAAGTCACCGAGACTGTCTCTACCGTGACCAGGGCCCACGGTGCCGCCGAGGCGAGCAACGCCTGTTTGTACGGTGCCGGGCTTGGCGATGCAACTACGGCGTACATGGGCTCCGGAGGCACGATGAAGCCCACCTCGAACAGGGTTTGCTCGTTGTCGACCACCCAGTTTTTCGGGAGGTTGAACGATATCTGCGCCGGCTTGTTTGTCTCGTGCACAATCATCTGCACAGGCCCCATCTGAATCGAGCGCGCCCAGCAGGGCTATAGACGCGAGCGCCTTCACGGGGTGCTCGCTCGGTCGGAAGGCGATAAGTTGCTGTCGGTCTCGGCCCCGGGTGGCCCGGCTCGAGGACACCGTCTGGGCCGGCCGGCTCGGCCTGCTTGTTTCGCAGCTCGTTCAAGGTCATGCCGAGAAAGGTAGGAAATGACGATTCCCAAAATCTTCCCGCGGGCGAATGGCCCCCGGGAGCGGCACGGGCCGGGCCAGCCGTCCCCGGGCTATTCGCCCCTTTGGGGGACGGCTATGGGCGCCGTTGTTGGGACGGGGACGCCTACCCGCTCGGCCCGTTCGACAATTGCCGCCCAAGTAGGACCGTCGATTATGACCTCGCTGGCCTCGGCACGGCGTAGTTGTTCGACCTGGCCGGGAAGCATGACCGGGACCTCGCCCACAGGTCGAGATGTGAGTACGTACTCGGCCATGTGGTCAGCGCGTGCCCGGAACCCGGGGTCGATATCGAGCACGATGAGCGCCAGGTTGTTCCCGGCTCTTCGAATGTCTGCCGTTTCGTCGCCGGTGAGCAGGGTCGCCATAGCTTCGACCAGAAGGGCGAGCGTGTACCCGCGATGACCGAGCCGTTCGCTACCGAACGGCATGATCGCCCCGGGCTGTGTTGCGTAGAGCGCGTTGGGGTCGACCGTGGCATGACCATCTGCATCGAGCAGCGTGCCCGGGGGCGCCTCCAGGCCCAGGTTGCGGAGCGAGCGGATCCGTCCCTCTGGAGATGCGGCCGTGGAGAAGTCGCCCACAATGGGCTGGCCCGACGTAGGGAGCGAGAACGCGATGGGGTTCGTCGCCAGCCGGCCGTCACGACCTCCAAAGGGGACGACACGGTGACCTGAGCGCGGTCCGCTGCAGAAGATCAACGAGAGGAACCCAGCCAATCCCAGGCGTTCGGCGTACGCGCCGATCCGCCCGACATGCCCGCTCTGGCGGACGGTCACCAGGGCCAAACCTCGCTGTCTGGCCAAGCGGATGCCGTGGTCAACGGCAAGCTGCGCGGCGACCTGCCCGAAGCACCTCGACGCGTCGATATCGAGCTGCCCGTTTGCGGTCTCTCGGGTTTGAGGGACGGCGGCCGGGTCAATCTGTCCTGCCAGCACCTCGTCGACGTACTGTGGAAGACGGATCAAACCATGGGAGGGCAGACCCGAGTTGTCTGCGTCCACCAGGTGCTCGGACACCACCTTTGCGTCGGCCGGCGCCGCGCCGTAACCCACCAGAACTGCCGTGCTGAGCTCGATTGCCTCCGGGGAGGTTAATCTGTGGCCAGGCACGCGGGGTCAACTCGCTGGATATCGGTGGGTTGCATTGTACGCAACAGTGGCGTCGGTTCCGATCGGTGAGGAAGATTTGTTGCTCTATCCGAACACTAAACCTTGCTTTGCCCTTCGTCGTCATGTTAACT
Source organism: uncultured Acidimicrobiaceae bacterium (assembly GCA_963823855.1). Lineage (GTDB taxonomy): Bacteria > Actinomycetota > Acidimicrobiia > Acidimicrobiales > Palsa-688 > Fen-671. The sequence goes on along the minus strand of CAWGNA010000017.1, from coordinate 168,153 downwards.
GGCCTCCAGTCCTCTCCACAAGAGAGAACTGTTGCGTTCAGTGCAACATAACCAAATCGGGGGTGAATAATCGTGCAACAATTATCGCCACGTTCAGGGCTGCGCCGTCTGGCCGCCCTGTCTTGCGCACTGAGCCTGGTGGCTACAGGGCTCATAACAGGGATCACCGCCACCAGTGCATCGGCTACGAGCAAGGTCATCTACGTAATCGGCTATCAGCTCAACAATGCTTTCTGGAGCACCGAGGGCAAGGGAGCCGGCGCGGCCGGCAAGGCATTCGGCGTCAACGTCCGCTATGAAGCGCCCGAGACTTCGAGCGATGCCGGGATGATCTCCCTCATCGACGCGGCACTCGCTACGCACCCTTACGGGATAGCCATCGACTACACCGACAAAACCATGGAAGCACCCGTGCTACAGGCGCTGGGCCAGGGGACGAAGGTGGTGCTGTACAACAACAACCGGTTCGAGGCTCAAGCTGGGGGGGCGACTACTGACGCCGCCGTTACGAGCCTGGCTTACGTTGGCCAGGATGAGCATCACTCCGGCGACGTGTTGGCTACCGCGTTCCTCAACTTCCTCCCGAAGGGGCACGGCACGGTCCTCATAGTCAATCCCTTCGCCGAAGCCTTCGTGCTTACGCTGCGCTACGCCGGTGTCAACAGCGTCCTGAAAGCTGCTGGTTATAACACCCAGCTGCTCGTCGTAAACGGCAACGACCCCGAAACGTCGGTTGAGGCGACCATAGGCGCCTACCTTCAGGGGCATAAAGGCATCGTCGGCGTCGTGGGCCTCGGTGACCCCGGCGCAAGCCCGGCGACACGCTACATAGAAGAGCACAAGTTGAATATCCCGGTGGCCACGTTCGACATCGACACCGAGACCTATGACCTGATGAAGACACCTGGAAGCTTTGAAAAAGTCGCATTGGACCAGCAGCCGTACCTTCAGGCCTACTATGCGGTCGAGGACCTGGCGGCAGAGATGAGCTCCGGGTTCCAACCAGTCAGCGTCAACACGGGGACGTTTCTTGTTACGGCGTCCAACCTCGGCGTCCTGAGCAAGCTCGTCGCAGAAGGTGAAGACTGACAGGATCAGCCAACTAAGAGCACCGGCCATCCCTCCTCTGCGCCAGATATGAGGGGGATGGGGTGGTCGGTTTGCCAAACGGCACCGGGAGGCTGATAGATGCTGGTACGCGAGGAGGAGGAGCTGCTCAAGCGTCATGTGCGCTACGCAGCTGTGCTGAGCCGGCTCCTACAGGCTCGGCCCTTCGGTGCTATTGCCGCCATAATCGTGCTCGGAGTGGTCTTCCAGTCGATGTCCGGTGCGTTTTTGACCTCCGGGGAGATGGCGGGCATCTTCACAGTGGCAGCCCCTCTGGGGATAACCGGAGTGGGCGTGGCCTTGCTTATGATCTCCGGAGAGTTCGACCTCTCGGTTGGGTCCATGTTTGCCATCACGCCGATCGTGATGGGCGAGCTGATGACGAAGGATGGGTGGAGCCCGTGGACAGCTTTCTTTGTGGCCATGCTCCTCCCGCTGACATTCGGCCTTTTGTACGGCGTGATCACCACGCGAACCGGTATCCCGTCGTTCATCACGACCCTGGGGGGTTATTTTTTACTGGACGGCGCGGCTTTTGTTATTACCGGTGGTTACCCGGTGGAGTTCGTGTCGCACCCTCCACTTTTCACGCTTCTCGGGGGCAACTTTGGGTCCTCGGGTTTTTCGGCCCCTGTGCTGTGGATGGTAGGTTTCACCGCACTGCTGTCGGTTTTGTTGAACTTCACACGGTTCGGGAACTGGACCTTTGCCGCTGGTGGCCGCAGCGGCACTGGCCGCGCTCTCGGCGTGCCGGTAGCGCGCGTCAAGACCACGAACTTCTGTATCTGCGCTTTACTGGCGGGGTTCGCAGGGGTCACGAGTTTCGCGAATGTTGGCTCGGCGGCGCCTGGCAACGGCGCCACCAACAACCTCCTGGCGATTGTTGCGGCTGTACTGGGCGGGACTTCGCTGTTCGGGATCGAGGGATCGATCGTGGGGACGATGTTCGGGGCGATCATCCTCGGGGTGCTCGAGACCGGGCTGGTCCTGGTCGGAGCCCCAGGGACCCTTTACGAGGCGATGATCGGCGCCATTCTCATCGTCGCGGTCCTACTGAGCGTCCGGCTGAAGAGCCTCGGTGCTGTGCTCGCCCGCGTCGGGGCGGCTAGATGAGCACGGTTCCCACTGACCGGGCGCCTAACCGGGCCGCGGGTGGCGGCGATGCGCTCGTCGAGCTTTGTGAAGTCACGGTCGAGTTCGGGGCGCTACGGGCCCTCGACCGCGTGAACCTCCAAGTCCGAGCCGGGGAAGTCGTCGGCCTCCTCGGCGACAACGGTGCCGGCAAGTCCACCTTGTTGAAGGTCATCACGGGGTACCACCAACCGACAAGAGGCTTTATCCGCGTTTTTGGCCAAGAGGTGCGCCTGTCCTCACCCGCTGTCGCCCGGGAGCTCGGCATCGAGACCGTTTACCAGGATCTGGCGCTCATCGACGAATTAACAGTGTGGCGGAACTTCTTCCTCGGGAAGGAACTGTGCTGGCGGTTCGGCCCGCTGAGGGTGTTGCGACGCGTCGCCATGCGAGGTGTCTGCGCAGAGGAACTGAGCAGGATCGGTATACGACGGGTGCGCTCCGCCGACCAGCGGGTGCTGGGCCTCTCAGGCGGGGAGCGACAGTCCCTGGCGATAATCCGGGCCATCTACTTCGGGGCGCGAGTCCTCCTACTGGACGAGCCGACGGCCGCCCTCTCTGTTCGCGAGACGGCACGTGTCTTCGGTGCTATCAACGAAGCCCGAAAAGCAGGGCACGGAGTGCTTTACATAGACCACAACATCGGGCACCTGCACGCAATAAGCGACCGTATCGTCATCCTCGAACTCGGCCGTATTGTTGGCGACGTGAAGAAACAAGAGACGTCGGTCGAGCAACTGGCGAAAGTGCTCGGGGGCCCTGAGCTTGAGCAGTACGCTCCCGAGGAGGCTTCCCTCTAGGTGCCCGGTACGAACCCAGCCCGCAGCCGCAACGCCAAACTCCACCCTGTTAGCGGGGTTCCCAGGCAACGGTCGCCATTGACGCGAGGGCTGCAAACGCTCGACCGCCTGCGTGAGCAGCCTTCGACCGTCAGCGAATTAGCTCAGGCGCTCGGGGTGAACAGGAGCACAGTCCACCGGCTGGTCCAGGAGCTGGAGCTGGCCGGTTACATCGAGCGAGACTCCTCGTCGCGCCGTTTTCTCGTCGTGTCAGGCAAGCTCGCAACGCCGACAGCCGGGCCTGGCGCGGTTGCAGACCAAGAGGTCGGCGGCGATTGGGGCGAGGTGAGCTATCAGGCTTTGCGGGAGCTGCGAGACCTTGTCGCCGAATCGACCATGTTCGCCGTACCGGCCCGTGACCGCATGCTGTATATCGCGTTTTTCAGCACCGATCACCCGATAGGGGTGCAAGAGTCAATAGGTAGCGCTCGCCCCATGCATGCTTCGGCAGTCGGTAAGGCGTATTTGTCAGCCCTGCCCGTCCCGCTCCTGGACATCGTGCTGGGCCGCCTCGATTACAGCGGAGGCACTGAAAACGCAGCAAAAGGGCCGTTCCAGCTGCGGGACATGCTCGACGAAGTGCGTGAGCAGGGCTATGCGATCGACCATGACGAGACGTTCGTCGGTTTGAGCTGTGTGGCGACCCCGGTCATCGTCAACGGCTCGACGCTGGTCGGCGCGGCAGGGATAACGGGGCTGACCCACCGTTTTCTCCCTGACCGGGCCCGCGATTTTGGCACCCTCCTTGTAGGTCGCTTACGGCATTTGGAGACGACATGAGCGAGATCAACACTGTCAGCCGCCGACCGGTCGATGCCGGCAAGGCGATCGGTATGAGTGTCTTGTACGCCGGCCTTGACCTCGAGCAAGCTGCCGACGAGCTGGCCCAGGCCCGGTTCGAGGCGGCGGAGGTGTTCGTGGGCCACCTGGGCCCCGTGTCGTGCCGGCCCCGGTACTGGAGGCTCACGCCGCGGCGGCCGGCGACCTGCTGCGCAGACGCGGCCTTGACGTATCGACTCTCAACTGCATTGTTGGCTTTTTCGACCCCTTTACGTCGGACGAGTCGCTCGAGGAGACGGCCAGGGGCCTGGCCTGGCACCTTCGCCTCGGCGCCGCCATGGGTTCTCCCCGCGTCCTTATCTGGGACGGTGAGCTCGACGTCGCGGAGTTACTGGCGACAGCGCCGGCTCGCCTCGCCCGGATGATCGAACGGGGCCGCGAGCTCTCTCGGCTCAGGGAGTTCCCGGATTTGGCGGTCGAGCTACACCCGAACACGTTCGCACTCAAGCACAGGCGTCATGACGAGGTGGCCGAGGCTTTGCTGGCTGTCGGCGCCGGCGTCTGTCTCGATTTCTGTCACGCCGGAGTGGCGCTTGGGCCTGACTTTGCCAAAGGGCTGAGCGACGTGTTCTTGCGCTCCGTATCCCACGTACATTTCGCCGACAGCGACTGCGTGAGCGAGCAGCTGCATTTCCCGCCCGGGGCAGGGCAAGTCGATATCAGCGCGGCCGAAGATGCCCTGGAGTCACGTGGCGTCGGCGTCGCCTGGGACCTGTTCGGATGGCCCGGGCCACGCTTTGCCACCGCCGCTGGAATGGCCCGTTACTTGGCCGGTGTGGAGAAAATCGGCCACGACGGACCTGCCGCGGGAGATGTGATTTCCCAAAGTCGTCCGAGTGGCGGGCCGGAAAAGGCCCCGGGGTGATGATCGCGGCCGTGCTGAACGAGCTCCCCGCCACGACGTTAGAGCTAGCGGACCTGGCTAAGCCCGGTCCGTGGCCTGGCGGGGTACTAGTTGGTGTCAGCGTGTGCGGCGTCTGCGGCACGGACCTCCACGTCATGGCAGGGGAGTCATACCGTCCCACCCTTCCGTTCGTGCTGGGGCACGAGTTTGCCGGCACGGTAACAGCCGCGGCCGGTCCGGGCGAGAGCGACTGGCTGGGGCGGAGGGTCGTCCCCACCCTGTTCGTCGGTTGCGGGGCTTGCCCTCCTTGTCATGCTGGGGACGAGAGGCTTTGTGAAGCCGGGGCTCAGATAGTCGGGGTCCTGGGCTACCACGGCGGGTTCGCCGGTTACGTCGCCCTGGGCGCAGACCAGCTTGTCGAGCTGCCCGCGACTGTGCCTGACGAGGTGGGCGCTAGCCTCGTCGACTCGGGAGCCACGGCGCAAAACGCAGTACGTTCAGCGCTGGCTGCGTCGCCGTACGGGCAGGCCCGGCACCTCGTCCTGGGCGGGGGGCCGTTGGCCTGTTGGCGGCCGAGCTGCTCGTTCTGGCCGGTGAGCCGGTCGTTGTCGTCGAAACGAACCCGACACGCCGCGCCGTACTCGCTGATCGCATGCTTATCGCCGCTCAGTCGGTCACGGACCTCGACGGGTCGTTTACCACCGTGCTCGACTGCGCAGGGTCGCCCGACCTCATCGGCGCGTCGCTGGAGCGTCTGCGGCCCCACGGCGTCTACCTGGCCGTCGGCTACTCGAAAGTCCCGGAACTGGACCTCTCACTGGTCGCCCGCCGAGAGCTGCAGATCAGGGGCATCCGGTCCGGCAGGCGAGCCGATCTCGAAGATGTCCTCGCGTTGGTAGGCAGCGGCCGGCTGGCGCCGCCGCCGATTACGACTTGGCCACTGGCCAGGATCAACGAAGCGCTTGCGTCACTGCGCGCGGGGGAGGTAGCCGGCAAGGCGGTAATACTCGTCGGGCCTCGCTCGACGGACCAAGCAAACGACTGAAAGGCCAAATGGCTGAAAGGCAGGCAAACAACAATGGACGACCTGGTAATAACGGTCACGGTCGATTCGTCGATGTCGTACCCGGGCTTCCCGCACATGCCCGCGATCGAGGACACCGACGCGGTCGCAGCGGAGTACATACGGGCGATTGACGCGGGCGCGTCCCTCGTTCATCACCATGGGGTGCACCACCTGGAGCCGACAATTGCCGCTGATGGGCGGAAGCTCTCGCACATCGATTTTGGCGGTTGGAAAGACGTGACGGAGAAAATACGCTCTGCACGGGACCCCATAATGCAATTCGGTATTGCCAGCGCCCGTCTCGAAGAAAAGATCCGGCTCATGGAGCTGGCCCCAGACATGATGTCCTATGCCTTCAACGTCCACGATGAGTACTTCCGTCCCGACCCCGCCTACCCCCCCAACGAGATGTACTCTCTCCACCCCCGGGACGAGCTCGAGGCGTTCTGCATAGCTGCCCAGGAACACCACGTCAAGCCTGAGATCGAGTGCTTCTACAGCGGCGCTTTCTGGAACCTCGAGTTCATCAGGGCCAAGGGCCTATTGGCTGACCCGATCTGGGCGACGCTCCTGATCGGATGGCCGGGAGGTGCGTGGACGCCGCCCACGCAGGACTCGCTCCTCTATTTGGTGCATCATTTACCCGCGGGCTGTAATTGGAACTTGAGTGTCATGGACCCTCCTACGCAGTGGAAGCTAGTAGCCATGGCGATCGGCCTCGGGGGCCATGTCCGCGTCGGCTGGGAAGACAACCCGTACCTCCCCGACGGTTCCCTGTCGAAGACCAATGCCCAATTGGTCGAAGTGGTCGTGCGCATGGCCGAGTGCATGGGCCGGCCCGTTGCCAGCCCTGCCGTTGCCAGGCGCATAGTCGGCATCGACAGGTGAAATAGACGGACTGGCTCTGCCGGCGGGCTTCGCCCCCGTCAGCCGCACCCGGTCCACGCTAATGCCATGTCCCATACCTGCGGCCCTACCTACGACTACATAATCGTCGGGGCCGGGCCCGCCGGGTGTGTGCTTGCCCGCCGGCTTTCGGAGCAATCAGCGTCTGTTTTACTGATCGAGGCCGGCCCGGACACTCCGCCCGGGCTGGTCCCAGCAGATGTCCAGGACCTCTACCCGCGCTCTTACTACAACCAGTCTTACATGTGGCCGGGTCTCGAGGCCGACCAAGCCGGTACAGGCAAAGGTACGAAGAGCCCGTTCCCCCAAGCGCGCATAATGGGTGGGGGTTCGAGCGTCATGGGCATGGTGGCTTTGCGCGGCTTACCCGACGATTACGACTCATGGGACGTGCCCGGTTGGTCGTGGTCAGAGGTACTGCCCTATTTCCGGCGCCTCGAGGCCGACCGCGATTACTCCGGCCCGATGCACGGGAACGATGGGCCCGTCTCTGTGCGCCGGCACCTGCCAGCTGACTGGCCGCCATTCTGCCAGGCGATTGCGGCCGCAACCGGTCGTAAGGGCTGGCCGGTGCTGTCTGACTTCAACGGAGAATTCCACGACGGTCACGGCTCGCTGCCGATAAGCAGCACGCTCTCAGCCCGAGTCTCCGCCGCCTCGGCATACCTCGACCGGCCCACTCGCGCTCGTGCAAATTTAGCCATCCTCTCCGGTACGACGGTTGAGCGGCTCGAATTTCTCGGGGACCGCTGCGTTGGCGTTTCGGCGGTTAATGGAGGGACCTCTAAGCACTATCTCGCCCGGCATACAGTCGTATGCGCCGGGGCCATCCACTCTCCCGTGCTGTTATTGCGGTCGGGCCTGGGCCCGGCCCAGTACCTGGCAGACCTCGGGCTCGCGGTCGTGTCGCACCTACCGGGCGTAGGGGCCAATCTGCAGAACCACCCCGTGGTCTATCTCGGGGCCCATCTGCCGCCCGCGGCGCGCCAGGCACCGTGGCTGCGTCCCGCCTTTACCACTGCGCTCAGGTTCAGTTCTGGCTCCGAGCCCGAACGAGCCGCCGACCTGCTCATGCTCGTGCTCAACAAATCGTCGTGGCATGGCCTCGGCGGCGCAGTTGCGGGCCTCGGAGCCTGCCTCATGCACCCGAACTCGAGGGGGTTCGTGAGACTGAACCCCGCGGATCCCTCGGCACTGCCAGACATCCGGTTCCGGATGTTGACTGAAGCGGCGGATTTCGACCGGCTGCTAACCGGTTTCGGCACTGCGTGCGACCTCATGAGCGACCCAGAAGTCCGGGCCCTTCGCCATGAAGTGTTTGCCGCGGGCTACTCGGGCGTCGTGCGACGGCTCAACCGGCCTGGCCTCGCCAACGCGGCCATTAGCAACGTACTTTCACGGCTGCTCGATGGGCCGGCTCCAATCCGGCGGGAACTGCTGCGGTGGGGGATCTCTTCTGGCGACACCGCCGAAGCGCGCTTGCGCAACCCAAAGTGGCGGACCAGGACCGTGCGCGAGAGGAGCTTTGGCACCTACCACCCGGTCGGGACGTGCCGCATGGGCCGGGCTGGAGACCCCGAGGCGGTAACTCACCCCGACGGTCGGGTTATGGGCGTAGAGGGGATCAGCGTGATCGACGCGTCGATTATCCCGACGATCCCACGCGGTAATACAAACCTCCCGGTGTTGATGGTGGCCGAACGCTGCGCAGACCTTGTCTTAGACAGGGACAGGTAATTGGCGCACGAAAAGGCGCCTGGCGAGGCCTACGTTTTCGCCAACGCTTTAATGGTGGTCCCCACCCGCCAGCGTCTGGCACGCCGCGGCATACCGGCGCAGGACGTCCCGCACGGCTTCTATCACCATGGTCCTCGGGTCGAGCGGGACTGCTCCACTGAACACGCGGGGGTAGAGGGTGGGAAGGAACTGGCTTATCAGTGGTACCGGCGTACCGGTCTCACCTAAATGCGTGAAGAGACGTCGCACCGCCTCTGTTGCCGTCGGTGTCGACCAGTAATAGCGGATGCGGTCGCTGTAGCTGAAGTGCCGGAGGACGCGTTGCCACTCCGGCCCCCCGAGTAGTACGCCGCCCAATAGCCCGGGTTCGCCAGCATCTCGTTCTCCATGGCCGCCACGAGCGACTGTTCCTTCCATGCCCGCCCCATTTCGCCGGCCCCCATTTCGCCGGCCCCCATTTCGCCGGCCCCCATTTCGCCGGCCCCCATTTCGCCGGCCCCCATTTCGTCGGCCCCCATTTCGCCGGCTATGTAGTCGAGCGCATAGAGGGCCTCGCGCATGGCGAACGTGAGCTCCGGTCCGACTTTCAGGACGGCGAACCCGTCGCTCACCAGGCTCGTCAGGCTGGCCAGAGGTTGGTAATCCGTGGAGTGCGCCTCGAAGACGAGGCCCGGCATTTCAGTCAGTGCGCTCGATAGCTCGCGGGCGCGCTCTGGCCGATAAACGACCACGTTTTCGTTGTCGAACTCGACGCCGGGCTGAGCCACCACGGCGATTATCCTTCTAAATGCGTCGTTGGCTCCCACGGCGGCGAACGCCCGCCGGTGGGCTTCAACCGTTTCGAACACCGCCGCGGCTCGCGTCGGCTGGAGGTGCTCGATTTTGTGCAGTGCGCCACCGGGGGTCGGCACCTCGGTACCAATCACATAGACAGGCTTGTAGCCGTGGGCGGTCGCCACTCCCTCGGCGACGACGGCTAGCTGCGCCGCCCGTTCGGCGGCGACCAGGTCCCCGACGTGCTCGGGTTCGCCTTTACACCCCATGCTCGTGTCGAGGTGGATCTTCTCGTAGCCGGCGGCGACGTAGGAAGCCACCATCGTCGCGGCTTCTCCCATTGCTTTTTCGGGGGGCCACCGCCGCCACGGAGACGGCCCGAGGTGGTCGCCGCCCAGGACGATGCGCTGGCGGGAGAACCTGGTTCGGTCCGCAATGCGGTGCACCTCGTCGCGGAAGGCGGCCGGCGTCATGCCTGTGTAGCCGCCCTGGTGGTTCACCTGGTTGCAGGTCGCCTCTATGAGGGCAGTGGAACCATCTTCGCTCGCCTGCAGGAGGGCCGCCTCGATCACCAGAGGATGGGCCGAGCAGACCGAAGTGATGCCGGGTGGGCTGTGTCCCGGTCGGGCGTCGCCCCGTGCGGTCCAAGCAGTCAGCTTCCGGCCCCGCTTTTGCCCCGCTCCCGAGCGGCCACGATCTCGCCCAGGGTTACGACGTTGGCCAATTCACCGTTCCCGCCAAAGCTAATGGGCCGGCCGGCCGGGACCAAGGACCACCGAGAACGCGAGGTGGCGGGGGTGGTCAGGGTCGAGGTGACGGGCAACGGCAAGTTCTACGGCGAGGCGCTGTGCCCTGATCAGTTCGGCCAGTGCGTCCACTTCAGGGACGACGAACATGGCCCCAGTCGGCGCTATGTCAGCCGCGAGGCCAGCCGGGGGCGCGCTAAGGCACCAGACCACCGACTCTGCGTCGAGGATGCTGATAGGCCCGTGGCGGACCTCCAAGGCAGCGTACGCCTCGGTGTTGGCTTGAGCGGCCTCTCTAAGTTTGAGGGCGGCCTCTTGCGCCAGCCCGACGCCCCAGTCCCGACCAAGGAACGTGAAGCGCTTAGCCGCCATCGCCCCTACGGGGAGCGGCGCGTCCACGGCCCGCTTGCCTTGTTCGATGAGAGAGGTGACGTCTTCCCCGAGATGGGAACGCAACAGCACGAGTAAACTGGTCGCGAACCGAGTTTGGACTATCGATTGTTCGCTGGCGAAGTCAAGTACGACGGTCGCCGGTACCGCTGATGCCAACGGGGAGTTCCCGTCCGCGGTGATGGCGCTCTTCGGTATCCAGGCGGGGGCTTGTTCCAAGGCTTCCAAGACTTCGGTAGTTGTGCCTGAACGGGACAGGAACAGGATGCGGTCGTACCCGTGTCGTCGGCGCATCTCTGAAGCTGCCATTGCATCGGTGACACCTTGGCCCGCTCCCTCGCGCAGAGCGGCGTAGGACATGGCCATGTTGTACGACGTACCGCAGCCCACCACGGCCACGCTCTCACCCGACAGGGGTAGAACGCTGTAGTTGACCGTCTTGGCCAATGACGCGGCGGCGGCCCAACAGCGCGGTTGGCTGGCGATCTCCTCCGCCACGTAGGTCACGGCGCCGCGCCCTCAGCCACTACAGATAGGAACGCTCCCGTGCCTGGAGCATCACTGCGTGAAGTTGCGTGTACCATGCCGGAAGTGTACATGAGGCCGCAATCAGCTCCGCTCTACTGACAGCCCAGAGCTAGGTGCGCTCACCTTGCTCATCACTGACAGTGCTATGTGGGGAGAAAGGCAAATAACCTGCGGTGCCGAGATATGAGCGCTGGAACGCTTTGATCGACCTGCTCTCGAGCGAGGGGCGGGTGAGCGTCGAGGAGGCCGCCAAGCGGTTCGACGTCTCTGCCTCGACTATCAGGCGCGACCTCGACCAGCTGGCTCAACAGCAGATATTGGTCCGGGCGCGGGGCGGAGCAGTGGCGAGCAGCGTTTCTTACGAATTACCTCTCCGCTACAAAACGGCACGGCACACCTCAGAAAAGCAGCGCATCGCAGCCGCCGCGGCAGCGATGGTCCAGCCGGGGACCACGGTCTGCCTGAACGGGGGGACGACGACCACGGAGGTGGCCAGGGCTATAGCCACCAGGGCAGATCTGCACGCGTCAACGACGGGCCCCGCAGTGACCGTTGTTACCAACGCGCTCAACATTGCGAACGAGCTCGTCGTCCGGCCCCGCGTCAAGGTCGTCGTCACGGGTGGTGTCATCCGGCCTCAGTCCTACGAGCTGATAGGGCCGCTCGCGATGCTTCTGCTGGCGGAGATTTCGCTAGATTATGCGATGATAGGAGTGGACGGGATCGACCCTTACGCAGGGGCGACCGCGCACCATGAGGGGGAGGCAAGCATCAACCATCTGATGGTCAGTCGTGCCAAGCACACGGTCGTGGTGGCGGACAGTTCCAAATTGGGGGTCGTTGCTTTTGCCCGTATATGCCCTATCGACCGTGTGACGACGCTCATAACCGATGCCGCCGCCGATGAGCGTGTACTGGCCAACTTGAGCGATCGGGGCGTACGGGTGGTCACTGCGTAGCGGCCCGTGCCGCAGGGCCGAACTGCATCACTGAGAGTGGTCTCAGGAGCACGGGTAACAGCTTTCTGGCAACTGCGCACTCTTTGCACGAACGCGTTGCTAACTGGCCCTTATCAGGCTAAAGTGAGCACCCGTTATCGACGGGATGCTCGGAAAGGGGTCGGTGACCTCGATGACGACGACGAAGTGCCAGGGGGGGATCCCGAACAGAGGTCCCTTGCTCTCGTGCTCCGGGCCCGTGAGAGCTGACAGCGTCGGTTCAGGAGGCGGTCCCTCATGACCAAGATTGCCATCGTTGGTGCCGGGAGCCTGGTTTTCACCCGGACGGTGGTGAGCGACCTCTTGCAGCAGGAGGCCACCGCAGATGCTGAGATCCGTTTGGTCGACATTGACCCCATTCGCCTGGAGCGAGCCCGCCGTGCGGTCGAACGGCTAGCGGCGCGGGCGGGACGTGAGATCTCGATCGTGGCCTCCGAGGACTGCGCGACCGGCGTGCGAGGTTGTGACTATGTCGTCAACGCCATCCAGGTGGGGGGCAAAGAGGCGACGCTGGTCGATTTCGACATCCCGGAGAAATTCGGCGTTCGCCAGACCATCGCCGACACGCACGGTATCGGTGGGATTTCGCGCGCCTTGCGCACTATCCCGCCTGTGCTCGAAATTGCCCGCGCGGTCGCTGATAACGCCCCCAATGCCTGGCTCCTCAATTACACCAACCCGATGGCGATGGTAGTTATGGCGCTGGCCCGGGCCTCACAGACGCGGCATGTCGGCCTGTGCCACGGCACGGAGCACACCGTTGCCACCGTGGCCAGGTACCTCGGTATCGACCGCGGCCGCTTGTCGTGGCAGGCCGCTGGCATCAATCACATCACGTGGGTCCTGTCGCTCTCGACCGAGGGTCGCGACGTGTATCCCGAGCTGCGCGAGTACGCCCGCAACGCTGACCTAGACCACCACGATGACGCGGTCAGGCTGGAGTTGTTGCGGAGGTTCGGTTACTACCCGAGCGAGTCGAGCGTCCACAACGCGGAGTACTACCCCTGGTTCCTCCGCCCGGGCGCCCAGGTCCCGCACGGGGTACGGGTTCGGGAGTACCTCTTCCGCCTCGAGGACCTCGAGCGCAATTTCGTGGACGAGCAGAGCGTCGCCGCTGAGACGGACGCCGAGGTACCCGTGACCGCCCAGAGCGATGAATACGCGCCCCGTGTGATCGCGGCCCTCGAAGCGAACCGGCTGTACAGGTTCATGGGGAACGTGGTGAACGCTGAAGGCATGGTGGCCAACCTGCCCCGCGCCTGCTGTGTGGAGGTGCCCTGTTTTACCGACGGGGCGACAGTGGTGCCCGGTGTCATCGGGGCTCTCCCGGAACAGTGCGCCGCCCTCAACCGTATGGCCATAAACGTGCAGTTGCTGACCGTCGATGGCATCCTCGAACACCGGAGGGACACCATCTACCAGGCGGCGCTGGTCGACCCGCTCCTTTCAGCGCAGCTCTCGACGGACGAGACCGTTGCGCTTGTGGACGACCTGATCGAGGCCCACGGCAACCCGAGCGGCCTCCGGTGACGGTGCCAACGCCAATGCCAATACCAGTGCCAGTGCCAGTGAGTGCCGGTGGCACACAGTGACAGCGAGACTGAGAGTAAGAGTGTGACGGTGGCGGCGGGCCGGCGAGGCCGGGTCACCGCGCCCCGAAAGACCCGCGCCCCGAAAGACCCGCGCCCCGAAAGACCCGCGCCCCGAAAGACCCGCGCCCCGAAAGACCATATCTGACGCCACCTAGGACCCGAGAGACACTGGAGGACGACATGCCACTAAGAAGAACAGGGCCAACAAGGACAACCGAGCGAGCTAGAAGAGCAGGGGCAATAAAGGGGACCGGGCAGATAAGAGGTGCCGGCCGAGCCGGCGGCTTGGCTGCAGTGACGCTTGCGAGCGCCATGGCGCTATCGCTAGCCGGCGCTTCGACGTCGGTAGCCCAAAGTGCCCGGACGGCCAACGCCCAGAGCGATGTTACGATCAACGTCGCTATTGCGTACCCGGCCCCGCCCAAAAACCTGCTCAACGAGTTCACGGCCAAAACGGGTATCAAGGTCAACTATTCGTACGTCCAGTGGGACAACCTGCAGACAAAGATCGTGGCCGCGGCGGAGGCGCACACTTATTTTGCCGATGTGGCCGATGTCGACTGGTCGAAGGTCGGCGAATATTACCAGACCAAATGGTTCGTCCCGCTCAACAAATACTTCAACCCCGCTTCGTTGTACTCGCAGTACCCGCAGCTTGGTTCGTTCGTTCGTAACGGCGAACTCATGGGGATGCCGAGCGACGTTTCGCTCCTGGTGACCACCGTCAACACGAAGGACTTCACCAAGGCCGGCGTCACGAAGATGCCGAGCACCCTGGCTGAGTACTCCGCTGACCTCAATAAGGTCAAGTCGGCAGGCGTAGTCCAGCACCCGCTCGATATTCCCTTTGCCGCCGCCGAAGGCCTTTCTACCTATTGGTACGAGCTGACGGCGGCATTCGGCGGTCAGGTGCTGAGCTCGTCGTACAAGCCCGAGTTCACTTCGCCTACCTCGCCTGGCTACAAGGCCATGCAGTGGATGGTGACGGCGTACAAGAGCGGGCTCGTCCCGAAGGGCAACCTGGATCTGGAGGACTACCAGGGTTTCTCCGAAGACCAGGCCAAAAACGTGACGGCCAGCGTCTTTTCCGACTACTCCGGTGACGTCGGCACCATCTACGACGTCCCGAGCAGCTCGAGCGTAGTCGACGACGTCTCCTATATCCCGACGCCAGGAGCCAGCGGGCCTGCGCCCAACCTGGCCAACCCCGATGGCATCGGGATCCCGGCAGAGGCAAAGAACGTGAGCGCCGCGGTGACGTTCATCAAGTGGTATGAGGAGCCTGGCAATCAGGCCGCTTTCGCCGGAGCGAAGGGCCCATCGGAAGTGATAAGCGGTTTTCCATTGCCGTCGAACGTTGGTGGTCTGAACGCGCTCGTGGCATCCGCCAAGGTCCCGGGAGCGGCTGAGCTGGCTACCCTCGCGGAGCACCACTCACGGCCCATCTTCCCGGCGGGAGCACCGCCCTGGTACCCCGCCTTCAGCAACGCCGTTTATACGAACCTTCATAGCGCCGCAGCGGGCCAGGAAACAGTGGCAAGCGCGATCAAGGCTATTGCCTCACAGGTTGCCTCGCTCGGAGGCTGAACATGGCCGACCGCGCGGCCGGTGACGGGGACGACCCACGCCGTGCCGCGCGCTCTGGCCACCATGAGGGCCCGGCCCGGGGTGGGCTGAGGAGCAAGCCCCGAGGGGGGTTGTGGTCGGGGGGAGGGCAAAGACGGCCCGGCAAGGACGGGGCTCTTCCTTACCTCATGATCGCACCGCTGGTCGTTTTCATTGCCGCGCTGGCTATCTACCCCACGGTACTTACGATCATCGAGGCCTTTTTCCACTCGGACGTGCTGACGCCTCCGGACCATTTTGTGGGGTTCGGTAATTTCACCGAGTTGTTCAGCAGTGCCCAGGTGCGAACCAGCATCGAGAACACCGGCTGGTACGCGCTGTTCGGCGTCGCGTTCACGGTGGCCATCGGGACGGGCATCGGGCTGCTGCTCCAGCGGCCGTTCCGGGGCCGCGGCATAATCCTCGCCATCGTGATCCTGCCCTGGGCCCTTCCCGGGCGTGGTCGAGGGCGTGATCTGGTCGTGGATCTACAACCCCACTGTCGGCGTGCTGAACTCCGTGCTGAAGAGCGTGCACCTGATAGGCCAATATCAGCTGTTTATCGGCCCACCAGATCGAGACGATCCTTCTGATCTCGCTGGTCCAGGTTTGGCAGATCACACCCTTGGCCGCACTGGTCGTGCTCGCCGGGCTCCAGGCCATCCCGGACGAGCTGTACGAGGGCGCCAGCGTCGACGGCGCCTCATGGCACCGGGTGGTCCGGAGCATCACGCTCCCGCTCATCAGGCCGGCTCTGGCGATCGCCACCGTCGAAGCCCTGGTCATGTCGCTGAACATTTTCGACCAGGTCTACGTGCTGAACGCCAACGCCACGACCGGGGCTTCGCTCATGAGCACGACGTATTTCATCACGTTCGCAGACTTGAACTTCGGCCAGGGCTACGCGCTGTCGCTCTTCGCAACGGTGGTCACCATTGGCGCCGCCCTTCTCATCGTGAAGATCCTGTACCGGAAGGTCGAGTACTCATGAGACCGTTGAAACGCCGACTGCGGGGCTCTGGACGTCTTGTCGCCCTGGCCCTGGTCGTTGTCTGGTCACTTTTCCCCATCTACTGGGCGCTCAAAACCAGCCTGTCAACAAACGCAGCTGCGCAGCAGGCACCGGCTCAGCTCGTCGTGACCCACCCGATCTTCGCCAGTTACCAGGCGCTGTTCGGCGCCGGCCCCGAAAGCAACGACGCGGCCGGCGGCATCGCCCGGTCTTTGGTCAATATTGTCGTCGAGACGACAGGAGCTACGCTTCTGACTCTCGTTATTGCGGTTGTGGCCGCGTACGCTTTTGCCCGCCTGCGTTTCCGATTGAAAGGCGCCATTTTTTACGCCGTCATCGCCACGCTGACGCTCCCTGTTTACGCGACCTTGATCCCGCTCTACCGGATAATGAGCGAGTTGGGCCTCGTCAACACGTACCTGGGCATCATTTTCGTATATACGTCCGGCTTCCTCCCGCTCGCGTTGTGGATCATGTACAACGTCTTCATGGCGTTGCCGGCCAGCATCGAGGAGGCGGCCAGGATCGACGGTGCTTCGGCTCTACAGGCCTTCGCCCGGGTCGTACTCCCAACTGCGAGGCCAGGCATTGCCGCGACGGCGATCGTGACGTTCCTGTTCGGCTGGGGGCAGTTCATCTTCCCCCTTGTCCTCAGCAGCAGCAGTTCGACCGAGCCGCTGACGGTCCTGTTGGCCGCGATCGACAGTCGCAGCGTCCCTTATGCGATCATCAATGCCGCCGCCATCGTCGCCGTCGCCATCCCGGCGCTAATCGTCTTCTTCCTGAACCGTTGGATCGTCACGGGCATTACTGCCGGCAGCTTGAAGTAGTGGCGCTGCGCCTTGTGCTGGGGCCACCTGTCTAGCCCCGGTCCCGGCGCTGCCAAATGGGCGAACGCTCGTGGAGGCAGCCTAGCTTCGGACCTCTCCGTTCACGACCGCCCGTACTTCCTCGGCTGTCGGTAGAGCGTCAGTGGCGCCGATCGAGCGGGTGGACAGCGCACCGGCGGCACAGGCGTAACCGAGGCAATCGCTGAGCGGCATCCCGTCGAGCCAGCCGCGCAGGAAACCCGCGTCGAAGGCGTCGCCCGCTCCGGTGGTGTCTAAGCAACAGACCTCGAATGCTCCGTGCGAGGAGACCGTGGATCCCCGGGCGGCGACGCAACCGTTGGCACCGTCCTTCACCACCACGAGCGTCCCGTGACGCGCCAGTTCGAGCGCGGCGGCGGTCGTCTCGGCCATGCCAGTTATCAATCGTGCTTCGGCGGCATTCGGAAAGAAGATGTCGACCATGTCGACCAGCGCCCGCAGGCCACCGTCCCACTTCTCGGCCGGGTCCCAGTTCGGGTCGAGGGACACCGTCACCCCGTTGGACCGCAGGGAACCGACAATGTCGGGCAACACCAGTGCCAGGCCGGGCTGCAAGAAGTACGAGCCCACATGCACGTGACGGGCGGAAGCCAGCTGTTCGACGGGCAAGCTGTCCGGGCCCAACTTGTCGATCGTCCCGGTGTACGTGAGGATGGCGCGGTCGTCGCCATGGCTCAGGACCACGCTGAACCCGGTTGGGACATCGATGAGAACGGGGCAGAGGGTCGTGTCGACGCCCCAGTCATCGAGCCTTTCCAGCATGAAACGTCCGAAGACGTCGTCTCCCGTCGCCCCTACGAACTGCGTCCGTAGCCCGAGCCGTGCGCAAGCACACGCGGTTATAGACCCCGAACCGCCGACGCCCACGACTGCGTCAGGGACGAGCTTTTCGTGTTGGCCGAACTCAGGCTGCAAGTCGGGGCCGCGCAAAACGATGTCCGGGTTGCAGTCTCCGACAACGACCACGTCGAAGCCCCGCCGTCTTCCTTCCACGCTCCTACCTGCTTCCACTAACCAGGGGCCCCCGGCCACGAGATGACGTGGGACGAGCCCGGGCCCGAGTACGAGTACGACTACGAATGCGAGTACGACTATGAATGCGAGGGCACCGACCTCGCGGGTCTACTGGGCATCACGCGTTTTACCCGCTTTCGGCCTCTTTGGTGCCGATTAAGCACGTGAGAGGTGCTCAATCGTCACCAAGCCGGCTTTTTTGGGCCGAAAAAGCGTGCCCTGAGCCGACCGTGGTAGGCAAGTTGGGGCCCGATCGTGCGAGCATGGAGATAGTGACCCGCTCCAGAGCCATAGTGAGCGCCGCCATCGCGGTGGCATTGCTGTTCGTCGTGGCGGCCGCCGCCGGCGTGGCCGGAGGAGCCGGCAGGGGTTCCACGGCGGCATCTGGGCCGGCCGGGGTCGCGGGGGGCCTTGGTGGCCCGACCTGGGCCGGCAGCATCGTCGTGGCGCTCGTGAGCGCGGCCGGAATATGGGTGATCTACACCCTTCTCCCCGGGCTGTTCAAGCGTCGGCAGCGCCGGAGGTACGTCAAGCGGCCCTGGTGGTACTGGCCGGCCCTGCTGGCGACGGCCATCGCAATCAGCGGCGCGTTCTTCGCCGTCTTGGCCTGGCTCCTCCGGGGTAAGGCGCCCCATTTGGCCGAGAACGGCAGCGGTAACGGGTTGCGTCTGGGAGGGCTCCCACGCCTACCCGGGTCGAGCACTGGCAGCGGCGCTGGGGGTGCATCTGGCGTCAGCTGGATAGCGATCGCCGTTGGCGCCCTGGTGGCGATATTGGCCATAGTCGCTGTTCACTTGCTCCGGAGACGGCAACTGTCCCAAGGACGGCTTTTTGCTGTCGCACCTCGGCGCGGCCTGGACGAGCAACGGCGCCAGGTCGTAGAAGTCCTCGACGAGTCGCTCGAGGCCCTCGAAGCCGAGCCGGATCCCCGCAAGGCCGTGATCGCGGCCTACGTCCGCATGGACCGCTGGCTGGCGCAGGCCGGTTTCGGGCGAAAAAGCTCGGAAGCACCCTTCGAGCACCTGGACCGCATCGTGGGCAGCCTGGGGGCCACAACGGCCGTCGGCAGCACCCTCGCCGGTCTGTACGAGCGGGCGAAGTTCGATTACCGCCCGTGCGGGCCGGAAATGAAACAGGCCGCAATCGCGGCCCTCGTGCAACTGCGTGATGAACTGGCCAGCCTGGCTGCCACTGGCGGCACCGATGGCACGGTGCCGGACGGCCATTCAGCCGGAGCCGGAGCCGGAGCCGGCTCGAGCCGCGGGCCGTCGGCTCGGCCAGCGGGTAGCCACGTGGGTTTGACGTGAAGCGCTCTCGCGTCGTCATCGTCGTATTGGGCATCCTGGCTGCTGGTGCTGGCAGCTGGTCACTTTATTATTTCGGCCCGCTAAAGGCGACCACCGCCCTGCGGCTCGGTTGTGGCCTCAGTGTCGGGCTGATCTTCCTGGTGGTCCTGCCGTCCATCTGGCCAGCGCGCCCAGGACGATCGGAACTCGAAGAGGCGCTACGCCCCCGCGGGCGACCCGGCCGAGAACAACCGCGGTCACTTCGACAAGTAGAGGTACCGGTCCGTCTGTCAGTTTCCAAAACGGGCGCTCACGAATTGCACTATCGCCTGCGCCCTGTGCTGAGGGAATTGTCGTCCTCCCGTCTCCGTCGTCACCAGGTGGACCTCGACATGAGCCCGGCAGTCGCTAGCGGCATCCTGGGGGAAGACCTGTGGGAGATCGTGCGCGCTGACCGGCCCGCTCCAGACGACCCTAACGGTCGCGGCGTCCCTCCTGTCACGTTAGGTTCAATGGTCGAGCGTTTGGAGTCACTTTGAGCACGGCAAGCCCCGAGACAGAGCTGTCCATCGGCGAGGTGGCTGAGCGGGCGGCGGCGATACTCGACGAGGTAGACCGCGCCATTGTTGGCAAGCGCGAAGTAACCCAGCTCGTGCTGGAGGGTTTTCTGGCCAACGGCCACGTCTTGCTCGAGGATTTTCCGGGCCTGGCCAAGACCCTGATGGCTCGCTCTTTTGCGCAGGTGATGGGCCTGCAATTCTCCCGAGCGCAGTTCACGCCCGATTTGATGCCCGCCGACATAACCGGGTCCTCTATCTTCGACCAGCGCAGTGCCACTTTTTCGTTCCAATCGGGCCCTGTTTTCACCAATTTGCTTTTGGCTGACGAAGTTAACCGAGCTTCGCCCCGGACCCAGTCCGCGTTGCTCGAGGCTATGCAGGAACGCCAGGTGACCGTGGACGGGGTCACCCGCAAATTGCCGGCGCCGTTCCTCGTGATCGCGACACAGAACCCGATTGAGCTCGAAGGTACCTACCCTTTGCCCGAGGCTCAGCTGGACCGCTTCATCCTCCGCACTTCGGTCGGGTACCCGAGCCCCGACGCGGAATGGGAAGTGCTCGCCCGTCGCCTGTCCCGTAGAGCAGACGAGGTCGTGCTGAAGCCCGTCGTAGGGCGCGAGGAACTCCTGTTGATGCAGGGTTGTCTTGAAAACGTGTATGTTTCGCCTGCAGTCGGTCAGTACATGGTGGCTCTAGTTAGGACCACCCGGGAACTGACAACCGTCGAAATTGGTGCCAGCCCCCGCGGTTCCCTGGCCCTGATGTTGTTGTCCAGGGCCCGGGCGGTGCTCGAAGGCCGCGATTTTGTCGTACCCGAGGACGTAAAAGCGGTGGCGGTCCCCGCTTTAGCGCACCGGCTCAGGCTCCGTCCCGATCTTTGGGTTAGAGGGGAACGGCCGGAGACCGTCATTTCGGCCTGCCTCGGGGAGGTCCCCGTGCCCAGTCCGGAAGAATCTACGGCCCCACCGGCTGTCGGCCTCGCCGGATCCTGAGAAGCGTCCGGCTCCTGAGAAGCGAGGCGACCCTGCCGCTGCTGATGTCCACCTGGGGCTCGGGCGTTATATGACTGCCATCGAAGAAGCTCCTGCTGGGAACGGGCCGGCGCCCGGTTCTCGTGATGGGCCCGCTCCCGGCTCTCACGATGTGGCAGTGGGCGGGCCAGAGGGCGGGGACCTGACGTCAGCTGCGACGGGAGCCGGTCCGGCTGGCGGGCAGTCGGGGGGTGCTCCGGCCGCAACTTTGTCTTGGTACCCCTCGGCCAAGGCAGGCGCCTACACCGCCCTGGTTGCCTTGGGCATCGTGGCGGCGCTGCTGACCGGGCGTCCCGAAGCAGCGGTACTCGTTGTCCCCTTTGCGTTGGCTCTGGCGGTGGGGTTGGCCCGGACGGGACCGCTCGGCCTGTCCGTGACTGGCGCGGCTAGCAAGAGCTCGATGACCGAGGGCGACGAAGTCCCGGTGATCGCCAGTTTTGTTGCGGGTTCGGACGTTCCGACCCTGGAGGTCCTCGTGAGCGCAGGCCCTGCGTTTGCCCCCGCTGGGCCGGAGGCAGGGCTGCCCCGGGGCGTTGAGCTCGAGCCAGGCGTCCCGCTCGAGCTCTCGATCCCTGTAACGGCTATGCGGTGGGGCAACCACAGAGTAGGCGCAGTGGTCTTCCGAGCCCGGTCGTTCCTGGGCTTTTTCGAGAGCGGGGCGGCGCTGCCCGTCCCTGGCGTCGTAGTCGTGTACCCGCGGCCGGAGGGCTTGCGTCGTCTTGTCAGCCCCCGTCATGCGACCTTGCCAGCCGGTGCTCATTTTTCGCCTGCCAAGGCGACCGGTGTGGACCTCGCGGGTGTCCGCCCCTACGCTCACGGCGACCGAGCTAAGGACGTCAATTGGAGGGCTTCGGCTCGCCACGTCGGGCTTTTTACCAACGAGAGGCACCCGGAGCGAGGCAGCGACATCGTGCTGGCCCTCGACACCTTCGACGCTTCGGTGATCGATCGGGCCGTCAGGGCGGCCTCTAGCCTCGCCGATGCCTACCTGGCCCAGCGTGACCGCGTCGCCCTGCTCAAGCTCGGCGGCTCGCTCGAGTGGCTGCGCCCGGGAATGGGTTCTCGCCAGCGCTACCTCGTCGTCGGCACCCTTATTTCGACGACCGCCTTCACGAGCGCGATCTACCGGGGCGTGGATATGCTCCCGCCCCGCCTGATCCCGGCTTCGGCGCTGATCGTCGGCCTGTCTTCGCTGGAGCACGAGCATTCCCGCTCCGCCTTTGTAGATATGAGAGCACGTGGTCTGGACGTGGTGGTAATAGAACTGCCGCCGCCGGCTGTCCCTAGTCCAGGTGTGGTTGGGGAGGTGTCCAGCCGGATTCTGGCGGCTGCAGCGGGAAATGCAGAGGGATGGCCTCCGGGCGGCGGGCGTGCCGGTCGTGGAATGGGCCGAGGGCCAGCCTCTGGCGCAGGTGGTCGAGGAGGTGGGCGCATGGTCTCGTCGCCGGGCGCGGTCGGGTTCATAGGGCCGCTCGGGAGAGCCAGACGCGCCGGCCAAGCGGCGCGCGAGCGGCTGCACGATTGGCGCCGGCCCGAGCCTCGCCGGGGTGGGGCGGCTGTCCTCGTGAGCCTCGGTGCCGGGGCCTGGGCTGTCGCTCTTCGCCCGTCCCTGGCCGGTCTGCTGGTGCCGATGACCTCGTGCGCTCTCGTCCTGGTGGCCGCGGGGGTCATCGCCCGCCGGTTTGTGCTTGTCACGATCGGCGTGCTGTTGTTCGGGGCGGCCTACCTTTCGGGCTTGCACGACCGGCCCGTTTCGGTGGTCGCTGCCGCCGCGTTCGGCTCGCTCCTGCTGGCAATAACTGAGCTGGCGTGGTGGTCACTGGAGCTCTCGACGCGGGCGAGGTGGGGGCCGTCGGTGCGCGGGCAAAGGTGGATGACCCTGGGAACGTTGTGGGCGGGCGGCTTTGTCGCAGCCGTGGTGGCCGGGCTGGTAGGCGTGGCCAGGCTCGGGCCTGGCGTGACGGTTGTAGCTGCCGGAGCGGTCAGCGCGCTACTACTGGCCATCGTGGTAGCCAGCTGGGTCCGCCGATTGGTTACCGCCGAGCGGGACGACGAGGGGGAGGATAAGCCCTGACCGAGGAGCCATGGCGATGAGATTGGCAGATGAGAATTGCCAGATGGGAATTGCCAGATGGGAATTGCCAGATGGGAATTGCCAGAGAATGCCGTGGATTGGCAGATGGGAATTGGCAGATGAGCACGCACCTCATTGTCTTGAACGGTGGGTCCAGTTCCGGGAAGACTTCTATCGCTCGCTGCCTGCAGGAGCTGATGGCCGGTCCCTGGCTCAGTCTCGGTATTGACGACCTGATCGCCGCGTTGCCATCCGGTCAGCAAGGCGAAGGGGGCGTCGTTTCCTTCGCCCCCGATGGGGGTGTGGCCGTGGGGCCGGGCTTTCGCCGGCCGGAGGCGGCGTGGTTAGCGGGCGTGGCCGCCATCGCTCGGGCTGGACCCGGCGTCATTTATGATGACGTGTTCCTAGGGGGAGCAGCCTCGCAGGCCCGGCTGCGGCTGGCGTTCGAGGGCTTGGGAGTCCTCTGGGTAGGGGTGCGATGTGACCCCGCGGTGGCGACCGCCAGGGAGACGATCAGGCCAGACCGGGTGCCTGGTATGGCGGCGTCTCAGGCCGAGGTTGTCCATCGAGGAGTCGACTACGACCTCGTTGTGGATACGACCGGCACTTCTGCCATGGCCGGCGCGAAGCTGGTCGCGGCCCGTATCACCTCATTGGGGGGACCGGCCCAAACCCGGCACCAGCGCTAGTTTTTTCGGCGTTCCAGCACTGTGGGGCGAGCGGCCCTCCGCTCCAGCGGCGCTATCGTCCCTGCCGCCATCCGACGAAGTCGGCCTCGATGTCATCCCGCCATACGCTGACGTCGATTTCACCGCTCGTGTACTTTCCCTCCGACAGACGCAGCTTGCCGAACTGGTCGCGCACCAGGGTGTCCTCGGCCCCTTCGGCTACCATCTCGGCCAGGTGAGGCGGGATGGCTATTACGCCAGTCGGCGTGCCGAGGATCACGTCGCCAGGCATTACAGTTATATGCCCAATGCGGACCGGGATGTTTATCCCGGCGAGGGTGGCGTCGGCGATAGCCGTCGGGTCCATGCCGCGAAAATAGAAGTTGACGTCGTCGAGCTGTATGAGCCCCTGGTAATCACGGATCCCGCCGTCGATGACCGCTCCCGCACCCGTGCGGACCTTGACCGCGGTGCCGAGGTTGTCCCCTACCACCGTCCCGTCCTTCACTTTCCCGAAGATGTCGACCACCATCACGTCGCGACGCTGGAGGCTCTCGATCACCCACGAGTTTTGGCCGCCACTCGTCGAGCGTCCCTCCGCGACGCCCGTCTCTTGCACGACGGAGTGGAAGTCCGGCCGGAAAGGGACAAACTGTGCCGTAAGCGCCCGTCCCACCGTAACCCGGCCGGGATGGGTCTCCAGCCAGCCCCCTTCGAACTGGAACCGATAGTTCTCGTCGTACATGGTCTTCCATGCCTGTTCCGTGGTCGCGTTCAGCAAACGGTCCAGCACCTCGTCAGGGACACAGGGCCGCCCGTCGGCCAATCGCCCATAAGGGTTTAGGGGCGTCAATGCCGCGAGCTCGTCAGGAGTCGGCTGGATGCGCATGGGAGATTGGCTCACTTTCCTTGATGGCGGACGATGTGATCGGGCCGTCCCGTCTATTTGTCCCGGAATTATTCAAGTCGACTGGAATTATTCAGTCGACCAAAATTATTCAGTCGCGCCACACCGCGTCGCGGAGCGCCCGGATGTAGCCGAGCGCGTAGAGGCGCCCGTAGGCCGAATACCCAGGGTGCTCGTTGCTGTCCCCGTCGACAGTCGGGACATGGTCAGGGCGGAGTGGCCCGTCGATAGCCAACCTCCTTATACGCCCTCATGCATTCGATGAGATCGGTCCGACCTTCGTCGTGCCATGTTTCGACGAACTTGTCGGCAGTCCCTATCACGTCCCGGAAGTGAACGAAGAAGATCTTTTTCTGCCGGCCGAAATGCCGGATGACCGAGGGCAGGTCGTCGGTCATCAGCGTGAAGTTCCCCTGGCACAACGTGATCCCGTTGTATTCGCTCGGTACGAGGTCGAGCAGTCGCTGGTAGTTGTCGACGCTGCGCATGATCCGCCCGACCCCACGGATCGGCGACAGCGGGCGGGTCGTCGGGGTGCATAGCCAGGCGGACGCCGGCACGTTCGGCGACGGGTACGACTTTGCGCAGAAAGTACTCGAGCGTTTCCCAGAGCTTGTCCTCACCGATAGGCCCGAGCTCGGTCGGCGGCGCGTCGGCCAGGTTCGAGGCGTCGAACCCGCTGACAAGCGAACCGCCCCGGCCCTGGACTGCCGTCGCCGTACGCAGCCAGTTGAAATCGGTCATCCACTCGTAGCACCAGACCGGGATGTGGAGCTTTCCCATGTTCTCCAGCAGCCGGCACACCGTTTCGATCTCCTCGTCCCGTCCGGGCAACCCCCGCTTGGCCTTGTTCAGCGGCGGCCTGGCCTCGATGACGACAAGCTCGAAGCCGGCGGCGCGGTAATCCTCCTGCAGGCGCAGTAGTGGCATGAAGTCCCAGGGTGATTCGGCTGTCGACGAGGCCGTGTCGATGACCGGCAGGCCGCCGACGGCGTACTCGACCCCGGCCTGGCGGCACAGACGGCTCACCAGCGTACGGTTGCGAGGACCAGAGTGCTTCAGCGATCTTGATCAATTGGCTCCGTCCGTTTGAGCCTTCGCCCGGTTGAGAAGGTGTGTAGCCGCGGTCGCAGACTTGTCGTCGGCACTGACTGCACCTGCAAGTGCAGGCGCCGGTGTACTGGCCATATTGATTGACGGCTCCGGGTGCCGGAGCGACATGAGCTGCTCGACCACGAAGGAGCTGACGGCCGAACCGAACGGGTTGGTTTCGACTGCTTCCTTGGCGAAGTGACAGGCGACCTGATGACTGTCACCTACACTTTCGAGCTTCGGTTCCTCGACGCGGCAACGTTCCTGGGCCATGGGGCACCGGGTGTGGAACCGGCACCCCGCCGGCGGGGCCAGCGAGCTCGGCACCTCCCCGGTCACTACCGCACGATGATGCTCGCGTGCTCAGCGTCGGGTCGGCGATCGGCACCGCCGAGAACAGTGCCTGCGTGTAGGGATGGTGTGGACGGGCGTAGAGGGAGTCACGGTCCGCCAGCTCGACGATCTTGCCCAGGTACATGACGGCCACGCGGTCGCTCATCTCGCCGACGACAGCGAGGTCGTGGGCGATGAACAGGTACGACAGGCCCGAAGCGGTCCTGCAGGTCGGTGAGCAACTGCAGGATCTGGGCTTGGATCGAGACGTCGAGCGCCGATACCGGCTCGTCGAGCACGAGCAGGCTTGGCTCGACGGCCAGCGACCTGGCGATCGCGATCCGCTGGCACTGGCCGCCGCTGAACTCGTGCGGGAAGCGCGAGACGGCGTCGCCGGGCAGCCCGACTAGCTCCAGTAGCTCTCCCACCCGCTGGCGCCGCTCTTTTTTCGGGACCAGGTCGTGGACTCGCAAGCGGCTCGCCGATGAGCTGGCCCACCGTGTGGCGCGGGTTGAGCGCCCCGATCGGGTCCTGGAAAACGATCTGCATGTGCCGGCGCAGTGCCGTCAATTGGCGCGGGGCGATCGCGGCGAGATCCTGTCCCTGGAAACGGATCGTGCCCGGCGGTCGGCCGCTCGAGGAAGAGCACGGTCCGCCCGGTCGTGGACTTGCCGCAGCCGCTCTCGCCGACGAGCCCGAGAGTCTCGCGGGCCTCGAGGGTGAAGCTGACCCCGTCGACGGCGTGCACTGTCTCGTGGCTGCGGACGACGGTCCCGGCCCCCCGGATGTGGTAGTGGACGACAAGGTCCGTCAACCTGGAGCAGCGGCGGGGAGGATGCCATCACGCCACGTCCGCCTCGGCGGTGTACGGGTGCCAGCAGGCGATGGCGTGGCCCGGCCCAATCTCAGTTATGGGCGGCGTCTCAGTACGGCAATGGTCGCTGGCCCGCTCGCAACGTGGAGCAAACGGGCACCCATCGACGAGTTGCGTCACCGGGGCGGCAGGCCGGGGATGGCGTGGAACGTCCTCGTGCGCTTAGCCGCCAACCTGGGCACGCAGCGGAGCAACCCCACCGTGTACGGGTGGGCGGGGTGGTCGAACAGATCGAGGACGTTGGCGCTCTCCATCACCCGCCCGGCGTACATCACTACCACCCGGTCGCAGTGGCCGGCGACGATGCCGAGGTTGTGGGTGATCAGGATGGCGCCGAGGTTCGAGCGCAAGACCAGCTCGTCGAACAGCTCCAGGATCTGGGCCTGGATCGTAACGTCGAGGGCAGTGGTGGGTTCGTCCGCGATCAGAAGCCTGTGGCTGGCATGCCATAGCCAGGGCGATTATGACCCTCTGGCGCTGCCCGCCGCTCAGGCGGTGCGGGTACTCGAGCATCCGCGTAGCCGGGTCGGGGATCCCCACCGAGGTGAGCAACTCGACCGTGCGAGCACGGGACTGGTCCTTGTTGAGCCCGAGGTGGAGCGACAGGACCTCCTGGAAGTGCGTCCTCGACGGTCAGCACGGGGTTGAGCGATGTCAGCGGGTTTTGCGGGATCATGCCGATCTGATGTCCGCGGACCTGGCGCATCTCTGCGCGACAGGCCGACCAGCTCCTGGCCAGCGAAGATGATCTCGCCCTCGGTGATCTTGCCCGGGAACGGCACCATCCGCATGATCGACAGCGCGGTGATGCTCTTGCCCGAACCGCTCTCACCAACGACGCCGACCCTCTCGCCGGCCCCGACCTGCAAGCTGAGGCCCTGTACGGCGTAGATCGTGCTGAACTCCAGCTGGAACGACACCTGCAGGTCGCGGACCTCGAGCAGTGGGGGGGAGGTGTCGTTGGCCGCAACCGCGGAGTGCTTTGAAGCGGCTGGTCGCCCACCAGGCCCTACTTCGAAGTGGGGTCTAGGGCGTCCCGCAGCCCGTCCCCGACGAAGCAGAACGATAGGCACGCGACGCCGATGCAGATGATCGGGACCAACACCAGCAGGGGGTCGATGGGGAGGTACGACACGGCGTCGTTGATCATCTTTCCCCAGTCCGCGGTCGGGTCCTGGATCCCGAGGCCGAGGAAACTGAACCCGGCGGCGACGAAGATGACGCTCGGGATCTGCTGGACGAAAAACACCAGCATCGGGCCAACGGCGTTCGGAAGGATATGCACGACAACGATGCGGCGGGTGGGAACGCCGGCGGCCCGCGCCGCCAGCACGAACTCACGGTCACGCAGGGCAAGGTACTGGGCCCGCATCAGGCGGCCAAACCCGACCCAGAGCGTGACACCGATGAACAGGGTCAGCTTCCAGATGTTGACCCCGAAAACCGTAACGAACAGAAGGGCAGCGAGGATCGTCGGGACCATCGTGAACAGCTCGAACAGCCGCAGCGAGACCCAGTCGAACTTCCCCCCGTACCAACCGGCCAGTACCCCGATCGGTATCCCGATGACGGCTCCGATCAGTGTCGCGCCGATGGCTACTGTCATAGAGGTCCGCGCTCCCCAGATCACCCTGGTCAGCGTGTCCCGTCCGAGCTGGTCGGTCCCGAGCAAATGGTGCCAGCTGGCCCCGGCCAGGGTGGCGAGGAGGTCATTGTGGGTCTCGCTGTACGGGGCGAGCCAAGGGGCCAGGACCCCAGTAAGCAGGATTATTATGGTGAGGACGCCAGATACCATCGCCAGTTTGTTGCGACGGTAGCGGTACCAGGCGGCGTGCCAGAAGCTCGAACTGGCCCTCTGCTCGGCGACGGCCGGAGCGGGAGCCGGAGGTGCCGCCGGTACCGGCACCACGATCATCTCGACAGGCCTTCCAGGCGGACCCGGGGGTCAATGAGCACGTACGCGATGTCGCTCAGGATGTAGCAGGCTCCCCACAGCACGGCCACGATCAGCACGAGCGCCATGATGAGAGGATAATCCCGGTGCAGGCTGGCCGTAGTGAAGTAGCTACCGAGCCCGGGCACTGCGAACACGGCCTCGATGAAGATCGAGCCGGTGAGGATGTTCGGGATTTGCGGGCCCATGATCGTGATGAGCGGGATGAGCGAGGTGTACAGGATGTACCGGAACACCACGCGCCGCTCTGACAGCCCCCGGCGCGGCCCATGCGGACGTAGTCAGAGTTGATGACTTCGAGCGTGCTGGCCCGGGTATAGCGCGCCATCAGCGCCATCGGGTACAGCGAGAACGCGATGACTGGCAGGACCACGTCAGCCGGGCTGCCCCAACCTCCGACGGGCAGCCAATTGAGCCTGATGGCGAAGACTTCTATCAGCAGGAAGCCGATCACATAGTTGGGGAGCGCCACGCCGATGGTCGAGACAACGGCCGTTATTAACCGGTCTATCCAGCTGTTGTGCTTGAGAGCGGCGATGCAGCCCAGCACGATCCCGCTGCTGAAGGATATAACTATTGTGAGGCCGCCCACGATCAATGTGATGGGCCAAGCCGACGCGATGAGGTGATTGACGGTCATCGTCGGCTCTTCGAAGGGGATGCCGAGGTACCCGTGCAGCA
This sequence comes from uncultured Acidimicrobiaceae bacterium, assembly GCA_963823855.1. Lineage (GTDB taxonomy): Bacteria > Actinomycetota > Acidimicrobiia > Acidimicrobiales > Palsa-688 > Fen-671. The sequence goes on along the minus strand of CAWGNA010000017.1, from coordinate 138,695 downwards.
GCTGCCAGATCCAGTTTAAGTACTGTCTCCAGACCGGGGAGGCGAGGCCGTACTTGGCCATGATGTTGTGCATTGCGGTCGGGGTCATGGTTCCCTGGGTGAAGGAGAACGGGCCGCCGGGCACGGCGTGCATCATGGCGAAGATGGCTAGCGTCGCCAGGAACAAGACGAACAGCAGCGACAGGATCCGCTGGGCGATGTAGGCGATCATTGCGCCAGACCTCCCCAGCATGCCAGACCTGCCCAGCATGCCAGACCTGCCCTGCATGCCAGAGCGCAGCTGCCAGACCAGCGCAGCATGCCAGGCCTCCGCAGTACGGCGATCGGTCTGCAGGCCCCGTGCTCCGCTGAAACTCACCGTTAGTACCACTCATTGCCTGCATCGTCCCTTTAAACTCTTGAACCGGCCAGACGTGCCTCTCTGGGCCACAGCGAAGCGAGATGGCCAACTCGGAAGAACTGTCAGCCGTCGAGAACCCGTGCAGCCTCGACGACCGGAGCCCATGAGGGATGAGCACCGGTCGTCCAAGACATTTCGTGGCCTGTCTGGCGGCTAGCGCGACTTACAGTGCCCTGCTCTCGTTTGCGCGCGGGTACTTCTTGCTGGTGTTGCCGACGTAAAGCTGTTCCTCGTTGGTCGAGAAGCTCGCGAACTGAGGCCACTCGAGGCCGCTGTAGCCGAGGTAGTTCGGCGTCAGCGCCGCGCCTTGCAGGTAAGGCCAGGTGAGGTAGGCGTACAGCCCGTGCCAGAGGAACACCGCCGGCGCCTCTCGCGTCATGAGCGTTTGCGCCTCGGTGTAGATCTCCTGGCGCTGGGCCGTGTTGAACGCAGCAGCGCCCTGAGCCAGGAGGTTGTCGTACTGGGTGCTATTCCAGTCGTGACGCCCACCCTGCGCCTCGGACTTGTAGATGCTCAGCATGTTGGATGCGTCGAAGTAGTCCATGCCGTAGGTGATGAAGCCCATCTGGACCTGGGTGTCGGGTTTGGCTTCCATCTTCGTGTAGAAGTCGGTGGTGTCCATCTCCTGCAGCAGGAGCGTGGTGTTCCCCCCGAACAAAGTGGTGTTCCAGCCGTCGGAGAGCGCCTGCACGACCGTCTCGGCCAGGAGCGGGTTGAGGCCGCTCGGGCTGGACGGGTAGCTGAAAGTGATAGGCGGGAAGCCCTTGCCGCCCGGGAATCCGGCCTCGGCGAGCAGCTTCTGTGCCATGGTCGGGTCGTAATTGGTGTACTTCTCGAGTGGTTGGCTCACGGCGAACGGGTAGCCAGGCATCAGATAGCCATACGCAGGGACCGCCAACGGCTTCAGCAGCGCGTTGATGATCTGTGTCCGGTTGACCGAGTGCGCGAAGGCCTGGCGCACCTTCACATTGTTGAACGGGGGCTTGGTGCACTGGAAGAAGACGTAATAAATCCTGAAGTCTTGCGGGTTGACCTGGACGGGCAGCGAAGAGATGCTAGGCGTCTTCTTGATGATTTGGAGCTCGGTCGGGCTGAGCGCCTGCCCGGTCCAGTCGATTTGACCGGTCTCGAACAGCGGCAGCTCGTCGGCGCCGTTGTAAATCTTGAAGATCTGGGACTGGATTGGGGGCTTGAACGGCCCCGTGTACTTCTTGTTCGGCCCCAGGACCACTTCGGACGTCGGGGAGAACGTCTTCAGAGCGTATGGGCCAGCCGTAATGCTCGTCGCCGGGTTGATGTTGTACAGCCCGTTGCCGTACTTGGAGAGCCCGGCAGCCGATAGCGGCATGGAGTAGAGCATGGCGATGGGGATGTAGGCGACCGGCCCTTCGGTGGTTACCTTGAAGGTGTACTTGGTTTTACCGACGGCGACGCCGATCGAGTTGACCGGTGCCTTGCCCGCTACGGCCTCGGTGTAGTTCTTGATAACGCCCGACCAGTAGAAGGTGAAGTCCCAGGCGTGCTTGGGGTCGGCCGAGTAGCGGAACGTCTGGACGAAGTCGTTGGCGGTCAGCTCGTTGCCATCGCTCCACATGATACCCGGCTGGATGTAGAACTCCCACGTCGTGGGCGAGGTCTGTGCCCAGTGCGTGGCCGAGCCCGGGACGATTTTGTAGTCCTTGGTGATCCGCACCAGGCTCAAGTTGAATTGGTCGGCGCCGGGGGCACGAGAGTAGACAGTCTCGTAGAAGTCCATTGCCTTGTACGTGGCGCCCGTGGAGTTGGCGTAGTTGACCATGTACTGTTGGCTCGCAGGGGCAAAGCCGAGCGCCTTCTTGGCGACGTCTGCTCTGGCGAGGCTCGGTCGAACGAGGTTGCTCTTGGCGAGGAGGAGGCCCGCTGCGCTGGCGCCGCTCGCCCCGATGAACTGCCGGCGAGTCAGATTGGGAAAATGCCCACTCGGTTCGCTCGCGTTTTCCTTCATATCCTAAATCCCTTCCTTTACCCAAGCAGGGCTTCTGTTAGTGCGCGGAATGGTACCGCGGCGCCTAGGGGCTGTCAACGCGGTCGGCGCACGTCCACGCTGTCCGCGGTCAGGAGGTTCCCCTCCCCCAACTCGCCGTTGTCGCAGGCCCTCACCGGCATCGTTGGTCGTTCCGGAGCCGCGACGTTTTGACCCCTAGGGCCCACTTTTGCGGCGCTCCCGGCACTGTGCGTGTTCGCGCAAAATTCCGTGTTCGGCGCTGCCCGAGGGCGGGCGTCTTCTTATTGCGTCTTCAGGAAATACAGACATAGCCAATTGCCCTCAGAATTGTCCGGCTTTTATTATCGACTTGTACTATGTCGTGGAGGAGTTCGGTCGTGGAGGAGTTCGGTCGTGGAGGAGTTCGGTCGTGGAGGAGTTCGGTCGTGGACGATTTGCTGAAGGGTCTGCGGGCAACGCAGCGAACTGGGATCCTCGGGCTCATGACCTCCTGGTCTTTCAAGGCCTAGTTGCGACCTCGTCGAGTAGGTCCCACGCTGCTCCGATGATGGTCGCTGCATCGATGCCGAAGTGCCGGTAGAGATCTTCGACGTCGCCGACCTGGCCAAAGTCGGTCACGCCCAGGCACGCTATGGGGGTTGAGTTGACAGCCCCGAGAAACGACAACGTATGAGGGTGGCCGTCGAGCACCGTGACAATTGGAGCCGCTCGCTCTGTTGGGAAAAGCGAGCCAAGGACCCCGAATGAGCCCGGCGCAAGGCCCCGGCGGGCCTGGACGGCACGGAAGATAAGGTCCGCGGAAGTCACACAGATAACGTCGCAGGGGGCCCCGTCGCTTTCGAGGGCCGAGGCGGCGGCGAGTACCTGCGGCATCACGGCGCCCATTCCGACCAGGGAAACCATTGGTTTGCCCGTGCATTCGCGGAGACGATAGCCGCCTTGCAGCACGTCTTGGCGGCGGCTTTCCCGCTCTTCCGCGCTTTCAGGCAGGGCGGCGAGAGACTGGTCGACCGGTCGTGTGCTGAGGCGAAAATAGGCGGAATTTCCGTTCGGTAATCCCAGGTCCCCCAGGGCACTCAGCATGGCCCATTCCAAGTCCTGGACGAACGCTGGTTCCCACGCCGTGCACTCTGGCTGCTCGAGCCCGATCGACGGCGTGATGACCGACTGGTGGGCGCCGCCCTCCGGAGCGAGCGTGACGCCGGAAGGAGTGCCGACCAGGATCGACTGACCCCCGGCATAGATGCCGAACGACCACGGCTCGAGAGCGCGGCCGACAAACGGGTCGTAGAGCGTGCCGATGGGTAAGAGGGGCTGGCCCGCGCGAGACCACGTGAGGCCCAGTTCGGAGAGAAGGCCCACGAGGTTGACTTCAGCAATGCCAAGCTCGATGTGCTGGCCCTTTCGTGATTGTGACCAGTGGAGCAAGGTGGACCGGTCGTCTGCGAACCAGTCTGAGTGCTCTTCCAGGTGCCACATCCCCACACGGTTGATCCACCCGCCGAGGTTCGTCGAGGAAGCTACGTCCGGGCTTACGGTGACCACGCGTCCTGCAACCTCCGGTGCCGCCCGCGACAGGTTGATCAGGAACCGCCCCAATGCCTGTTGAGTGGACTCCGGACCGTGGTGCGAGAGACCGAGATCGGCGGGGGGTTTCACCGCAGAGCTCGGTTTCAGCGGAGGGCTGGCAAGGCGCCGAGCAGCGGCCGCGCACATCTTGCCCTCGGGGCTGTTCGGCTCGAAATTCGCCCATGGTTTGTCGGAGTCGCCGCCGAGCTCGGTCGCGAGCTGGCGCCACTGTTCTTCGGTGAGGAGCGCCGAGTGGTTCCCGGGGTGACCTTCGGTGGGTAAGCGCCAGGCTTTGATCGTGTAGGCCAGGATCACTGACGGCCGGTCGGTGACCCCGTCAGCAGCATCGAACGCGGCCAGGAGGTCGCCGAGGTCGTGGCCCCCGAGGTTCCGGAGAGCGCCGGCGACCGCCCCATCGTCGAGGTGCCCCAGCAACCGGGTGATCCCCGGACGTTCGGTGCCCGACCCCGCCAGTGCAGCCCTCAGCTCACCCGGTGGCAGCCGGAGGAGGTACTGGTACTCCTCGTTGCTCATCTCGTCGATCCGGTGCTCGAGGAGCTCACCGTGTTCTAGCGCGAACAGGTCACGCAGGCGGGAGCCGTACTTGAGCGTGATCGTGTTCCAGCCCACCGCTGCGAACATGTCCCTGATGCGGCTGGCAGCGATCCCCGGCACCACCCTGTCCAGTGACTGCCGGTTGAGGTCGACGATCCAGAGGACTTCCCCCAGCTTGCGCACCAATGGGTCGACCAGGGCTTCCCACACCGCACCTTCGTCGAGCTCTGCGTCACCAACAAGGGCGATCCGGCGCCCGGCCCGGGATGGTCGAAGTGGGTAGACACGTAGCGCTGGGCGATGGCGCTCCAAATCGACGCCGTCGCACCGATGCCGACTGACCCTGTCGAGAAATCGACCGGGTCGGGGTCCTTGGTCCGGCTGGGGTAGCTCTGTAGCCCCCCGTAGGCTCGCAGCTCCGTGAGGTAGCGCTCGTCGAGGCGGCCCAGGAGGTAATTGATGGCATGGAGTACCGGGGAGGCGTGTGGTTTCACGGACACCCGGTCGCTCCCCTTCAGGTACTGAAAATAAAGCGCCGTCATTATGCTCGCCATCGAGGCTGACGACGCCTGGTGGCCTCCAACCTTGACCCCCGAGCTCTTGCCCCGGACATGGTTCGCATGGTGGATCATGCTCACCGCCAACCACAGGACGCGGCGCTGGATGTGGTCGAGCACCTCTAGATCGCCTTCGATGTGAACGGTCTCGGGGCGCAGGTTGGTGCTGGCGCTCACGCTGCGACGATACCGGTCGGCCGGCTCATCTCGCAACGGATCGGCGGTCTTCTCGCGTGTATGCACAACAAACAGAGATTGATCTGGCTTCTGACCCGTATAATGTTGTTGTGAGCCGTGCTTATAACGTCGATGCCACGGACAGCCGGATCCTCGCCTTGCTGCAGCAGAACGCAAGACAGACCTTCGGTGAGCTCGGGCGTCAAGTCGGGCTGTCCGCCCCGGCTGTCAAGCGGCGTGTCGACCGGTTGGAGGAGTCCAGGGTGATAAAGGGATATACGACGCTCGTCGACCATGACTACCTGGGCCAATCTGTGGAAGCGTTTGCCGAATTGCGCTTCGCCGGCAGCACGCGAGTCGACGACATCGAGGAGATTGCCCTCGATGTCCCTGAAGTCCAGGCGATCTTCACCGTCGCCGGCGACCCGGACGCGCTCGCCTGGATCCGTGTGGGCGACGTACAGGACCTCAAGCGGGTAATCGACAGGCTCCGCAGCAGCGGGAAAGTGACAGGTACAAAAACGTTGATGGTGCTCGGGTCGTCGGTCCGTACTCCGGCCCTAGCTCCCAACGCCAACCCGCCTGGCCGCCGGACGGCCCAAGATCACCCCTTGACGAAGTCGCGGATCCCTGTCGCCAGTCGCTCGTAGTCAGACGGCCGGTTGTAAACGTATGCAGAAAGCCGGATGGCGCCGAGCCCGTTCCGGGAGCCGATGGCCATCTCGACCCCCTGGCTTGCCATGTGCTGCTGGACAGAGTGGGCCTGTTCGCGAGTGTCAGCGATCCCTGGTGGCAGGACCACAACGGCCATGCTGATACCCGGGTCGTGCCTCAGTTCGCTCGCCTGTGGGCCGAGGATCTCGGCCACGGTCGCCTGCGCCCAAACCACGAGAGCCTCATTGTGCGCTCGCACCCGGTCCCAGCCCAACGACCCGAGGAGGCGCAGGGAGTAGGGAGCCGCCACCCAGGCCGTAAGGTCGTCGGTGCCGACCCGCTCGAACGAGGTCGGGAAGCCTTCCGCCTCTCCCCACGACACGACGAGGGAGAGCATCTGCTCGCGCCATTGCGGGGCCACCCACAGCACACCGGTGCCAGGGGGCGCGCACGCCCACTTGTGAAGGTTGCCGACCCAGAAATCGGCGCCCAGCTTGGGGACGTCGAGTGGCAGCATCCCGGGGGCGTGGCCCCGTCGACCAGAAGAGCCGCGTTGAAACTGTGAGCGATGCAAGCCACCGGCTCTATCGGGAACCGCCGGGCCGTCGGCGAAGTGACCTGGTCCAGGACAACGAGCGCGGTCCGCTCAGAACAGTGCTCGCTGATGATGGCGACCACCTCTTCGCCCGTGCTGTCGAACGGGATCTGGGCCACAACGCGGCTCGCGCCGGTCCGTGCGCTCAATCGGTCCAGCGCCGAGGACACCGCGCCGTAGGCGTGGTCAGTCGACAGGATCTCGTCGTCTGGTCCGAGGGACAGGGAGTGCACGATCGCCGAGACCCCGGCGCTTACGTTGTTGACAAAGGCGATCTCCTCGGGCCCCGCTCCTATAAACCCGGCTGCGTCGGCGTGAGCATCAGTTAGCAGGTCCGGCATCTCGCGGCCGAACCAACGCATTGGGTTGGCAGCTATCCGACTGCGGAACTCGTTTTGCACCGCCAGGACCTGGCCGGGCAGCGCTCCGAAAGAGCCGTGGTTGCAGTGTGCCACATCTGGGTCAAGGAGCCACAGACGGCGGACGTCCTCCCAGTCGTCACCCCATATCGGGTTGGCGTTACTCGGCACTGTACCTCCTACTCACAGATGGCTATCACAGATGGCTACTCACAGATGGCTACTCACAGATGGCTACTCGGAGATGGCTAGTCGACAGAACGGTCCTGGCGCCTCTGTCGACCCGGCCCCTCTGTCGAGTTGTCCTGCGCACTGTAACCGTTCCGGCTCGCATACTTGGGCCGCACCCGCGCACACGGAGGCAACATGGGCTCGGCCGTTCCAGTGCAGGCCCTCCATCACGGAGGTCTGGGCGGCTGTCCCTTCGTCGCAGAAAGTCGGTCTTCCGACGCGTATTTAGCGCTTTACACCGGCTCCGTTTGCTGCTGTCCGGGAGGCCGTCGGCCCTGAGCTGTTGCCCCTCGATGACGTGCACCACCGCCTCACCCCCCAAGGGAGGCCGGCTGGCTCGACCATGTAGAGTTGGCCGCACTGGTCGGGACGAGTGGTTAGGAGATAGGGCGCGGTGGTTTCGCGGGTTGCGGTAACCGGAGCAGCCGGACGTGTGGGTCGCGGTGTGATCGACGTCCTGCGTAGTCGGGGTAAGCCTGTCGTCGCCATTGATTGCATACCGCCTCCTCAGGACAATTTCGACGAGGGCGTGACGTGGTCGACGCGTCGAGATGACCGACTACGACGCAGTCGTCCAGTCGTTCGACGGGTGCGACGGGCTGGTACACCTGGCGGCGATTGCCAGACCGGGGATTTTGCCTGACGCGCACGTGCACGCCAACAATGTCGTTGGCAGTTATAACGCCCTTCGGGCCGCGGTCCAGGTGGGCATTGCCCGTATCTCTCAAGCGTCGAGTATCAACGCCATTGGGGCCGCCTGGAGCCGTTGGCCGCGCTACGATTTCCTCCCGCTCGACGAAAGTCACCCCAGTTATGTGGAGGACCCTTACAGCCTGTCCAAGTTGATTTGCGAACAGCAGGGAGACGCTATAGCTCGCCGTTACAGTGAGATCGGGATCGCGAGCCTCCGTTTTCACATGGTCGTCCCAGACCGCGCCAGGGCCGTAGAGGTGTACAAGGACGCCGTAGGTGATAGCCCAGTCAAGAACCTGTGGGGGTACACGACTCTCGCCGCCTCTGCGGGCGCCTGCCTGGCGGCGCTGGAGGCAGACCTCTCGGGTCATGAAGCTTTCCAGATTGTAGCCCCGGAGCAGCTCGGCGGGTCGCCCTCGACCGAGCTGGCGGAACGGTACTTTCCGGGAGTGCCTTTGCGGCAAAGCCTCACTGAGCGCGAGGGCTTTTTTGATTGTTCGAAGGCGGGGCGTTTACTAGGTTGGCAGCACGACGAATGGTAACGGGCCGTCGACGCGCTGCCAGATGGGGTAAAAGATGAGCTCCGGACACCCATTTTTTACTGCAGATCGGCGCTGAAGCCCGGCTCCCTGCTCACAGTTTCGTCGCCATGAAGCGGACGCGCCGCTCGGTTGTGCTGACGTTGACGTCGCTGAACCCTGCGGCCGTCAGCCGCGTACCGAGCGAGTCAGGGGGCATAGGGGTGAAGACATCGCCCGCATGAAGTGCCCGCGTCACCTCTGAGTCAACGGTATCGACCCCGAGGAACCGTCCGCCGTCGCGAAAGGCCCTAAAGACTTCCTGGAACACGAGGTCTTGCAAGGAAACCGACGGCACGTGGTGGAGCATCGAGAAGCACACCACCGAAGAGAACCGCCCCCCTTCGAGGCCGGTCCTTGTGGCGTCAGCCTGTAGCACGGTGACATTGGTGCCCGCGAGGCGCTGGGCGAGCGCCGCGGCCAGTTGGGGGTCGAGTTCGACGGCGGTCAGGCGTGGCACCCGCTGCATCAGAAGTTCGGTGCTCAAACCAGGGCCCGGGCCGAGTTCCAGTACGTCCTCGCCGAGGTCCCCAGCCTGGGTCACCCACGGCAGTAATTCCTCCTGGAGCGTCTGAGCCCAGTCGGGGCTCGAGAGGATGTTCAGGTGAGCCTCGTTCATTCCCGTTCCTCCCACCTTGTGGCTTTAGTGCCAGCAGCGCATAATATATAAAAACGGGAGCAGGCTATCGCCCGCTCCCGTTTTTCAATTCGAACCGGCCTCTTTTGGGCCTCTTGATGTAATTGTTGATCCTGACCTTATTGTTGATCTTGGCGCTTCGGGCGACTTCAGGCGGCCTCGTGGTGCACTTGTGAGGTGCTGGTCTGGGGAGCAACGATTTGTAACTCGTGGACGACCCGCTCGGTCGAGAACTCGTGAATGCCCAGGTTGACCAAGGCCACGCCCGCTACAGCCAGAGCGTCACCGAAGATCCACCAACCAAGTGTGCTGCCAGTGAAAACGAGTGCTCCGATCAGGGACCACAGAGCCATCACGACGATCGCCGCATGGCCAATCTGAGGTACCCTCTTACTGGTCAGGAGCACGTTCACCAACGCCACGGCGGCGATCCCGGTGCTGACACCGAAGGCTATCCAGCCCGCTACCGAGGGCGTGAACGCCTGGCTCACCACCACCAGGAAGCCAGCCACTAAAAGGTAAGCGATGTTGGTAAAGTAATTAGCACGCATTATTCCCACCTCCATTTACAACCTCTCGAGTTTTCAACGTGCCATTTCGGTGCAACGCCGGCGGGTGGGGACGTATTCCGGCCCACGCATGTAAAGCGGTCCACAAGGGAGTGCTGGGGCGGTGGGTTATTGAACCCTCCTGCGAGTGCCAAGGTTCGACTGTCGAGGTTGCCCACCTCTGTGTCGCTCACGACGGGCCGGGCGTGGACCATCGAGAGCTCGGTGCGGGCGCCAACGAAGAGATGCCGACCCATGTCGGGTGGCCGGAGGTCCGAGCCAGCGTCCAAGCCCGCTCATGCTGGGGTCTGGTCGGTCAGTTGTGGCCACTTGCGGCCCGGTCTGGCCTGAGGTCTTGCCCGTAGATGCCCAGTTCGGGGTCGAGGTCCAGCGGCGGCCGGCAGGTGCCGCACGAGCGGGGAGGGGACAGCCAATTGGGGCCGGGCCCCGCTAGCCGGCCGCCGGCGGGTGGGCTCCCCGCCGAGCGGTGCCCCGCGCGTCCCCGCCAAACGCGCAATTCCCTCCCCGCCGGTCCGGCACGAGGGCAGACGGGTGGACTTCCTCACATTCGATCGGGGCTTGGTGGAGTTATCGCCGGATCCCGACACTAATTGCGCCCGACCTCGAAACACGAAGGCGAAGACGGCATCAAATGCTCACAACCCCCCCATCGGGGCCTGGCTGGGTGAAGTTAGTTTCGTTTCGAGCCAGTCGCGGGTGCAACACGCTCCGCGGGCGGGCCGGGCCGGCTCCGGAGGCGAGCCCACGGTGGATCTAGCTGCGCCGGGCCACGGCACAAAGGGCGCCGCGGCGTTCCCATGCCTCGGCCCCCGTACCGGGCCCCACATACCCCGCCCCCGGTACCCGCCCCCGGCCCGCCCCCCTGTACCCGCCCCCCTGTACCCGGCCGCCGGCACAGGGCCCCTCGTGCCCGGCCCCGGTACCCGCCCCCGGTACGCGACGGCCAACTGTGGTGCCCCCACTTCTCCGCCGCGCCTCCTTCGAGTGGCGGTCAGCGTTGCTAGTACAGTGCGTCACGTAAACAAATGGAATTGCGGGCTGGCGACAGCGCCGACGACGAGGAGGGCCATTTCAAGTGCGGTTGGCTACGGTACGTTACGAGGGGCAAACCCATGCGGCCCGGGTCGCGGACGACCATGTAGACCTGTTGGCGCCCGCCGACGTTGGTGCGCTTCTGGCTGCGCCGGGAGGCTTGGAGGCGGCGCGCAACGCCTCAGCGACGGCACAGGTACCCCTCGATGCCGTGGTCACCGAGACCCTCATACTGCGACCAGCGAAGGTGATGTGCATCGGGCTCAACTACATCAGCCATATTGAGGAAGGCGGGGACACTGCACCCGAGTACCCAACCGTCTTCGCCAAGTACGCTCGCGCCCTGATCGGCGATGGCGACGAGATCATGCTGCCGGCGATCTCCACGAAGGTGGACTGGGAAGTAGAGCTCGTGGTTGTGATAGGACGGGACGTCCGCAACGCGAATGCCTCAGAAGCGGCTGCTGCGATCGGCGGGTTCAGCGTGGGCAATGATATTTCGGCCCGCGATATGCAGATGCGCACGTCGCAGTGGCTGCAAGGAAAGACGTGTGAGTCGACGACGCCCGTAGGCCCGTGCATGACCACGACCGATGTCACGGGTGTCGAGCCCGACCTGGCGATCAGTTGTGCAGTGGACGGGGTTACGCGCCAGAACTCGCGCACGTCGGACCTACTGTTCAAACCAGTCGAACTAGTTACGTACCTGAGCCACGTCGTCACCCTCGAGCCCGGAGACCTCATCTTTACGGGGACTCCCGGCGGTGTCGGCCAGGGGATGGTACCCCCTGTTTTCCTGAAGGACGGCCAGACCGTTACCTCTACAATCGAGGCCATTGGCACCCTGGTCAACCGTTGTCGCGCCGCTTGACTGGGGCCGAGGGTAGGTAGTACGAGCCGGCGACAGACCCGGCGACTCCGCGACTGTAGACTGTTGTCGCTGTAAGGCAGCTACCTACGTTAGAGAGGCTGAGCGTGACCGACCTAGCGGCTGATGGCCCCGTGATCGGCCCGGCGCGCCGGCGTGTGCTCGCAGACGAGGTGGCGGACGCGATCAGGGACGCCATTTTCTCGGGCCGCATCGACCTGGGCCAACGGTTGGTAGAGGAAGAGCTGGCGTCCAACCTGAACGTCAGCCGGGGCCCGGTACGCGAAGCGCTGGCGCTGCTTTCCCAGGAGGGGCTCGTGCACATGGAGCGCCACCGGGGGGCTACGGTGGCCCAGCTCGGCCTGGACGGGGTGCACGAGGTCTACAGCCTGCGCACCGCCCTCGAGCGGCTGGCTGCCGAGTGGATGTGCGTCAACGCCACCGAGGCTGATTTCAACCGCATGGCCGACGTCCTCGAACAGTTCGACAAGCTGCCCCGACCGTTGACGCGTCCCGCCGTAGCTGGGCTGGACGTTGCGTTCCACGACGCCCTCTACCAGGCCGCCCACCATGAACGCCTCTACCAGGCATGGCTGGCGCTGCGCTCGCAGATCTTCTTGTACCTCGTGCACCGAGGAGCGCTGCGCAGTGATTTTGCCGACACATGGCTACCGGACCACGAAGAGTTCCTGGACGTGGTGCGGCGCCGCAAACGCGGCCCGGCGGTGAAGATCGTCGAGGGCCATATAGAGGGCACCTACCAGCGTGTCTTGCAGGCCAACCGCGAGTCTGAGGCAGAGTGAGCAAGTGAGCACATGCCCTTGGCTTTCCCAAAAATTCTAAAACTATTAATGGAGAACAGCGATGTCATTGACTGAAACCACGAGCAGCAGGCCTACTGACAAAGGGCGTCACTTACGTGAGCACGGTTACCTCCTCCTGGAGAACATGCTCGACAAGGAGCTGTTTGTCGAGCCCGTGCTGGATGAGCTCGCCGGTGTCGTTTCTACCGTCGCCTCTCAGTGGAAGCGTCAAGGGACAATTACTCGCACCTGGGAGCGAGAACGGCTGGAAGACCAGCTCCTTGCGCTGACTCGGGCCACGCATGGGAAAAGTGGGCTCCAACCGCTGAGTCACTACACCGACATAAGTCTGCCGAAAGGCGACATTCACGCGTCGACGCCGATGTACCTGGGCGAGGCTTGTTTCCGGCTACTTAGCGCCGAGCCGCTCCTCGACGTTGTCAGCGAGATAATCGGGCCAGAGATCTGGTTGAGCCCCGTCGGCCATTTGCGGGTCAAGCCCCCGGAAAAGCAGGCGCCAGCCAACAACTCCTTGATGAGCGTGACCGAGTGGCATCAGGACAATGGTGTTGTACTCGAGGAAGCCGATGAAGTGGAGACACTCACAGTGTGGGTGCCCCTGACCCGTGCTACAGTCGAAAACGGCTGCCTCCGGGTCATCCCTTCTCAAAGAGACCGTGACCTACTTCTACACTGTGGCAACCTGTCGATCCCGCCGCGGTACCTGGACCTCGACAGCGCCGTCCCGCTGCCCATGGAGGTTGGCAGCGTGCTTTTCATGCACCCCCGAACTCCTCATTCGTCCCTACCCAACTCGACTGACGCCGAGGTGAGGATCAGCTTCGACTTGCGTTATCAGCCCTGTGAAGAGCCGACCGGCCGCCCCTATTTCCCGTCCTTTTGCCTCAGGCACCCGAGCGGTCGGTCGACGAGCTGGGCCGAGTGGTCACAAGGCTGGCTGGAGGCTCGGGCGCGTCTGGCCGATCAGCAGTTGGGGCCGTTCGACCGTTGGGATACCGGAGCACCAGGGTGCGGATGAACCTGCTTATGGTAGGGGGTTTAGTTCCGCGAACCCCTGTCATTAGAGAGGCTGGCGTCATTAGAGAGGCTGAGCGTGACCGACCTAGCGGCTGATGGCCCCGTGATCGGCCCGGCGCGCCGGCGTGTGCTCGCAGACGAGGTGGCGGACGCGATCAGGGACGCCATTTTCTCGGGCCGCATCGACCTGGGCCAACGGTTGGTAGAGGAAGAGCTGGCGTCCAACCTGAACGTCAGCCGGGGCCCGGTGCGCGAAGCGCTGGCGCTGCTTTCCCAGGAGGGGCTCGTGCACATGGAGCGCCACCGGGGGGCTACGGTGGCCCAGCTCGGCCTGGACGGGGTGCACGAGGTCTACAGCCTGCGCACCGCCCTCGAGCGGCTGGCTGCCGAGTGGATGTGCGTCAACGCCACCGAGGCTGATTTCAACCGCATGGCCGACGTCCTCGAACAGTTCGACAAGCTGCCCCGACCGTTGACGCGTCCCGCCGTAGCTGGGCTGGACGTTGCGTTCCACGACGCCCTCTACCAGGCCGCCCACCATGAACGCCTCTACCAGGCATGGCTGGCGCTGCGCTCGCAGATCTTCTTGTACCTCGTGCACCGAGGAGCGCTGCGCAGTGATTTTGCCGACACATGGCTACCGGACCACGAAGAGTTCCTGGACGTGGTGCGGCGCCGCAAACGCGGCCCGGCGGTGAAGATCGTCGAGGGCCATATAGAGGGCACCTACCAGCGTGTCTTGCAGGCCAACCGCGAGTCTGAGGCAGAGGGCTGACTGGCCCGCGACCCGGCTTCGACCTAATGAGCTAAAGACAACGCCCCCGCACAAGTGCGCTGGGTTGCCTAGTCCCGGCATCGCTAACTGTCGACAATGCTAGAGTCGTGCTAGGTCAGCGGGTGGGTCAGGCCAGCAGGGAGGATCGGCGCGTAAATGAGGGCTCCAGACGACCAGGCACAAGAAGCGCAACCAACTGATGTGGAAGCGCGCCGCTTCAGCGAGGATGAGCTCGTGCGTACGGCCACCGATGTCCTTCACGGGCTCGGGGCGTCCGAACAAACGGCGCACGTGGTGGCGGTCTCGCTGGTGCTTTCCAATCTTGTCGGTCACGATTCGCACGGCATCGTGCGGCTCATCCAGTATTCCGAGCTGGTAAAAAACGGCCAGATCCGCCCAGAAGGCGAGCCCAAGGTCGTTTCAACTCGTGGAGCCGTGGCCACAGTCGACGGAGGTTGGGGCTTCGGCCAGCCGGCGGCACAGCTAGCCACCGAGCTGGCTACACAGTCGGCGACGGCCCACGGGATTGCTGCCGTTTCGATCAGCGCGTGCAACCATATCGGCCGGCTCGGCGAGTACGTCGCTACGATTGCGGGCGCGGCGCAGATGGGTATGGCGTTCTGTAACTCAGGGCCGATCGTGGCGCCGTTTGGTGGCGCCGGGAGGGTTATGGGGACCAACCCGTACGCGTGGTCTGCGCCACTCCGGGACGGCGTTGTGGCGCTCGATTTTGCCACCTCCAAAGTGGCCGAGGGCAAGATAAAGATCGCAGTGGCAGACGGGCGCACACTGCCGGCAGGCTGGATCGTTGACAGCGCCGGTCGGCCAAGCCAGGACCCCGCCGACCTATACGACGGTGGCGCCCTCCTTGCTTTTGGTGAGCACAAAGGATCGGGGATGTCCATGCTTATCGAGCTCACCGCGGCGCTCGTGTCGGGGATGGGCTCCTCGTGCGACCCCGAATACCTGGGTGGCAACGGGACTCTGATCATGGCGCTGGATATAGGGGCGTTTGTCGATTTGGATCGCTACTTCGAGCAGGCGGCCACGTTTTGCACCGAGGCAAAGCGCATAGGGGGAGGCTCACAACACCTGGATATCCTTCTCCCGGGTGAGCTCGAAGCACGCACTCTCGAGGTCCGCCGCTCTGGAGGAGTCGTCGTCGCCAGCCAGATCCGGCGTCAGGTCACTGCGATCGCCGATGAGCTCGGCGTAGACGTGGGCCAGTTCAGCCTGCGATGACCCGGCTCAGCCTGCGATGACCCGTCCACTGGCCGGGGCCGGAGCCCAAACCGGCTTGACGCCTGGGCTCGCGCCGGCGGGGCCTGGGCTCCGTGGCACGTGGGGAACGGTGCTGTTGCCAATTCGACCAGACCAGCGGGTCGACTTCGACCTGCTTGACAACGAACTCGAGGCGCTGCTCAAAGTGGGGCTCGCAGGCGTTTATACCTGTGGTACGGCTGGCGAGTTCCACACCCTGGAGGAAGACGAATTCGACGGCCTGAGCGAGGTGGTGGCCAGAAAAAGCAAGCAGGCAGGGGTGGCGTTCCAGATCGGGGCGAGCCACATGAGCGGTCAGATATGCTTGTCCCGCGTCCGGCGGGCGCGTGCGCTGGCCCCGGCCGCCATCCAGGTGGTCTTGCCCGATTGGTTACCGCTCAGTTCTGTGGAGGTACACCGGGCCGTCGAGCTGATGGTGGCAACGGCAGACCCCGTGCCGGTTGTGCTTTACAACCCGCGTCACGCGAAAACTGTTTGCAGTGCCGAGCAGCTGGCTTCGCTCGCCAACGAACTGCCTGGGCTGGTGGGCGTAAAAGTCGGAGGGGATGACGCCTTTTATTCACATCTACGCTCGGCGGCACCGCGGCTATCTGTCTTTGCTCCGGGCCACGAACTTGCCCACGCCAGACATCTGGGTGCCGTCGGCTCTTACTCGAACGTCGCCTGCCTCGCACCCAGTGGTGCGCTTCGCTGGGAGACGCAGATGGACGAGGATCCCGACCGGCGCCGACGCTCTCGGGGAGCGAATACTCGCGTTTTTTGGGCAACATATCCTCCCGCTAAGATCAATGGGTTACTCGGATACAGCACTGGACAAGACGCTCGCCGCAATTGGGGGTTGGGCACCGATTGGCACGCGAGTCCGGTGGCCGTACTCTTCGGTTCCCGACGAGGTAGCCAAGGAAATGGCGCCGCTCGCCCGGGCGGCGCTCCCGGAGCTGTTCTGAGCCTTATTCCCCTTGCTGGCGCCCGCTCTATCGTCTACTGTCAACATTGTTCGGACGTGGCAAGCCCAGGGCGTTCGTCGAATTAATTGGACAGTTGAGGCATCGGGGAGAGACTCTTGACGACTGAGGCAGTATCGGCGGCAGCGCCGCAGGCCCGAGCCACTGACCGGCTCGTAATAGTGGTAGCGGATGGTTCCTTTGGCGACGCCTCGCAGCGCCTCGTCGAGTATTTCGACGGGGTGGAGTTCTGGTTCCGGGACCTCTCGGACCCGGCCAAGCTGCCAGAATTGACCGCTGGTGCGTCAGGCGTGGTCGTTGGGTTACAGCCGCTGCGCGCAGCTCACATTGCCGCTCTCGCACCGAGCGTCCGGGCGATCGGGCGAGCCGGGGTCGGTGTGGACACGATCGACCTGGACGCGGCCGCGGCGGCGGGGATAACAGTCCTCAACCAGCCGACCTACGGCACCAAGGAGGTGGCGTCGCACGCCGTAGCGCTCCTGCTCGCGTTGCAACGACGATTGCGCGAAATGGATGCTTATGTGCGCGATGGATGGTCAGGCCGTCCCGCCTTGGCACCCATGAAGCCGCTCGACGAGATAGTCGTCGGCCTCGTCGGCAATGGCCGCATAGGCAGAGCTACAGCCGAAATGCTGTTGGGGCTGGTGGGTCACATCCTCGTCTACGACCCTGCGTCGCCGCCCGTCCCTGACGGCGTTGAGCCGGTCAGGGAGCTGAAGGAGCTGCTCGGGCGTTCGGACGTGGTTTCGCTCCACCTGCCGTTGACTGCCGACAACATCGGGATGGTGGACGACGCCTTCCTGGCTGTGATGGTCCCAGGGGCCTTGCTGGTCAACGTCTCACGCGGGGGCCTCGTGGACGAAGCTGCCCTCGCGGCGGCTCTCGAGACGGGTCACATCGGCGGCGCCGCGCTTGATGTTTTCCCGACCGAGCCCCTCCCTCAAACGAGCCCGCTGCTTAAGGCCAGGAACACTTTGTTCACCCCACACTGCGCCTCGTACTCCGATCGTTCTGTCTGGCGCTTGGCCTCCTGGACGGTGGGGGATACCATCGCATGGGCCCGCTCCAACACCATCGAGCACGGTAACGTAGTCGTCCAGGGCAGCCGTTGAGGCGGTTCGACTGCGTGCCAGCGAGGCTAGGCGCGCATGCGCCAGGTGGACGCTCGGTCCTCGGCGCCCGTTGGCACAGGGCGATCCGGTGACACAGAGCGACCGGGTGACACAGAGCGACCGGGTGACACAGAGCGACCGGGTGAGACAGAGCGACTAGTCGGAAGAGCCAGTAGCCCGAAGAGGTAGCAGATGGAAGAGATTTTTATCCCGGCGTCCGGCATGGCTGGCGAGGACGTGCTCGTCACCGAGTGGTTGAAGGAACCCGGCGATGAGGTGGCAGTGGGTGAGCCGGTCGCCGTCGTCGAGACGGACAAGGCGACCGTGGAACTGAGTGGCACCACCGCAGGGCGCTTGTCGCGTCATTTGGTTGAGGCCGGTGCCCGGGTCCCCGGGGGCACCACCGTGGCTTTTCTGCTCGCAAACGGGGAAAGCGAGCCAGGATCGCAGGAGCCGCCCGCGCCGGTTCGGCGCCCCCAGCCGCAGCGACCGCATCGCTCGCTCCGTCAGCCTCAATAGCAGCCCAGGGCGAACTGGACGACCAGCGACAGCCGACGTCTCTGGCCAGCGAACGCCTACCCGACGGCAGGCATACACTGAGCCCCCGTCAACGTCGGGTTTTGGCCGAGGCTGCGCGTGCCAGACGGGCGTGACGGCGACGGTCGTGACGGCGACGGCGTGACAGCGACGGGCGTGACAGCGCCGCCGGGGACCGCCCCCTGGTGAGTGCCAGCGCCCAAACTCCAATTAGCACAACGTCCGGCCAACCTGCGTTCGCGGGCGAGAGGACCGGCAACCGAGCGGCGACGGCTTCGCTCGTCACCGAATCGTGGCGCAACGTACCGCACTTTTCAGTAGGCCGAGACGTGCGCGTCGATGGCCTCCACGAGGCGGTCTCGGTGGCAAGACGCGGTGGGGTCTCTGTGACGGTCACCGATTTCCTCTCGCTTGCTTTGGCCCGGGCGTTGGCGGCTCTGGGCGAGCCGGCTGACGTCGGCCTGGCCGTGGCGACCGACTGGGGAGTGCTCATCCCGGTGCTCCGCTCGCTGGCGGGGCGTTCGCTGTCCGACGTGGCGATAGTGCGCCAGGCTGCCGTAGGCCGCGCCCGCCTGCGTCGGCTCGACTCTGCTGATGCCGCGCCGGTGTTCGCGACCTTGTCAAACCTCGGCCCGGCCGGCGTGACCTGGTTTACCGGCGTAATACCTCTCAACCAAGTCGCCCTGCTCACGGTCGGGGAAGTCAGCCTGCGTCCTGCCGTAGAAGGCCGTGGGCTGGTGGTGGCTCCGATGCTGACGGCTGTGGTCACGGCCGATCACCGTCGCTACGACGGGGTCGATTCCGCCAGGCTTCTCAGCGCGTTCATCGATAACCTCACAGAACTCGTCACGGAAGGGCAGAAATGACCACGTCACCAGACAGCGCGCTCGATCCCCGTACAAATGGCCAAGCACTCGGGTGGCTCCGCACGATGTTGCTCATCAGGCGCTTCGAGGAGCGGGCCGAACAACTGACCATGCGGGGGAAGATCCCGGGCGGCGTCCACCCTGCGGTTGGCCAGGAAGCTACTGCTGTCGGCATCGCGGCGGCGCTATCGACTGCGGACACAGTGTCGGCTTCTCACCGGGGCCACCACCACGCCCTGGCCAAGGGCATTTCACCCAACGGCCTTATGGCGGAACTTTACGGCAAGGCCACCGGGGTGTCAGGTGGCCGCGGTGGCTCGATGCACCTGGCGGGGTTCAACGTAGGGTTCATCGGCTCCAACGGGATCGTGGGGGCCTCGGTCGGCATCGCGCTCGGTGACGCCTTCGCCGCTCATTACAAGGGCGAGCAACGCATCTCGGTTGCGTTTTTCGGTGACGGCGGCATCAACACTGGGCGCACGTGGGAATCGCTCAACCTCGCCAGCGCTTGGCAGCTTCCTCTCTTTGCCGTTTGCGAAAATAACCTCTATGCAGTAGAGACGGCCACGGCCCTGGTGACAGGCGGAGGATCGATGACGCGACGGGCAGAGGGATTTGGCCTAACCGCCGTGAGCGTTGACGGCCAGGATGTCTTTGCCATGTACGAGGCGGCGGTGGCCGCACGGGCCCGCGCCCTGGCTGGGGATGGGCCGACGTTCGTCGAAGCCCGGACTTATCGTTTTTCGGGGCACGGTTCAGGAGAGGGCATCGTGGCCTACCGGACGGCAGAAGAAGTGGCGGCCTGGCGTGAGTCCCGCGACCCAATTAGTCGATGTGCTGGTCGCCTGACGGAGCTGGGGGTGCTATCTGAAGGCGAGCTCGAGGTCCTGGACAAAGAGGCAATGGAGATAGTCGACGCGGCAGTTCGCTACGCCGAAGAATCTCCTTTGCCCGAGTGAGACCGTAGACCCGTCCACCAAAGGGCATTGCTGCCCGCTCGTCAAAATCCCAGCTGCACGCCCAGGCCGGCGTCCGCTCTATAGCCGGACCCGGTCACGGCACTTGCGTCGTCGCTCAGGAGGAACAGGATCACGGACGCGATCTCTTCGGGCTCGATCACCGTCCCGCGGGGGTGGATCCGCCCCCAACGAGCGATTGTCTCTTCGGGGTCACCGGGCTCGAGGTCAGCGGCGCGGGCGAGCATGGGCGTACGGACCGAGCCGGGGAGCACACAATTGACCCGGATCCCGTCCTTGGCATGGTCGAGAGCCAATGTCTGCGTGAGGGATACAACGCCGCCTTTGGAGGCCGAGTAGGCGGCGACCTGGCGCTGGCTCACGAGCGCCTGGACCGATGCGAGGTTGACAATGGCACCGCCACCCCTTTTACGCATCTCGGGTATGGCGTACTTTGCCATCAGGAACTGGGATTTCAGGTTGGTGTCGAGGACCTTGTCCCAGTCCTGCTCGCTGAACTCGGGGACTTC
Organism: uncultured Acidimicrobiaceae bacterium; assembly: GCA_963823855.1. Taxonomy (GTDB): domain Bacteria; phylum Actinomycetota; class Acidimicrobiia; order Acidimicrobiales; family Palsa-688; genus Fen-671. The sequence goes on along the minus strand of CAWGNA010000017.1, from coordinate 118,374 downwards.
CCCGTAGACCACTACCCCAGCGTTGTTGACTAGTAAATCGACCCCGCCGAAGCGTTCGACTGCCGAACTGACGAAGCGTTCCGTATCGACGGCGACCGCCACGTCGCCGACCGCGGCGATGGCATGGCCGCCGGCACTCTCGATCCCGGCGACGACCCGCTCGGCCGCCTCCTTGTCGCGGTCAACTACCGTGACACCGGCGCCTTCGTTGGCGAGCGCACGGGCGACGGCGGCGCCGATGCCCATACCCGCGCCCGTGACTATCCCGGCCCTGCCCCCGAAGCGTTCGTAGCTGTGCGGGCTCATTTTCTTTCTCCCTCCGGTCGATAGCGTCTTCGGCAGGGCCAATTGTTGCCGGCGCAAAGTGCAGATCTCCATGACCCGCACTAAAATTGGGTGTCTCGCCGACGTGCTTGGCCGGTGACAAGACAGGTTAGCGGCACGGCTGTGGCGGGCAAACTTCTGGAGGACCAAGTGTCTCGTGAACAGTTGGCGGCATCACTCGTCGAACTCGGGGTGAGCCCCGACCTTCTCACCGAGCCTGAGGTGCGCACGCTCGACGAGCAGGGGTACCTGCCGATGCCCGATGTCTTGGGCCGTCCGCGGTCGCGCAGATCGTCCAGTGTTTCGACGACCTCGTCGACGCCGAGGGTGACAAAGCAGGCCTCGAGGCTCATCAGGAAGAAGGCACGGACCGGCTCGCGAACCTCGTTGACAAGGACCCCATTTTCGACCTCTGCTGGAACAATCCACGGCAGCTGGCTGCTATCGCCCACGTCCTCAACTGGCAGGATTTCAAGGTCTTCGCGCTCAACGGGCGTGCCGCGCTGCCATCTGAAGGCCATCAGGGACTGCATGTTGACTGGCGCCAGGCTGTGGAGCCGGGCCAGTACGAGATCGCTAACTCGATCTGGCTGCTCGACGACTTCACCGAGGAAAATGGGGCGACCAGGGTCGTGCCGGGGTCGCACCGCTGGGGCCGCCTACCAAAAGACGGCATGGCTGACCCACGCGATCCCCATCCCGATCAGGTCCTGTTGCTCGGTGCGGCCGGGACGTGCGTCGTTTTCAACAGCCATTTGTGGCACGGCGGGACGCAGAACCGTACCGATCGGCCCCGTCGCGCGTTGCATTCCGCATACGTCCGGCGGGACGGACAACAGCAGACGGTCTTTCGTAATTACGTCCGTCCGAACACCCTGGAGCGTCTGAGCGCAGGGCAGCGGTACCTGCTCGACGTTTGAGAAAAAAAGCCTCTGCTTTCGGCGCCCCGAGGGTGGGAGCGTTCTTCAACGGCCGAAACGCCATGAAATGATTACGGTCGTTCCTTTCAGCGGCAGGGCACTTCGTCTCGGCATCGTCGGCATTGGACGGATTTCTCAAGTAGCGCATTTGCCGGCGGCCACGAAAGCCGACAGGGTGCACCTGGTAGCCATTTGCGACTCGAGCCCGGATGTCGCCCGCCACGTCGCCGCCCGCTACGACGTACATGGCGGCACCGACCTCCTCGAGCTCCTGGAGCAGGTCGATGGCGTCCTCGTTGCCACCCCTGACCACTCCCATCTACCGGTCGCCGCTGAGGCGCTTCGGGCGGGCAAGCACGTGCTGGTCGAAAAGCCGCTGGCCGACACGATAGTTGCTGCCGAGGAGTTGAACGCGCTGGCCGCCAACAGCAATTTGAAGCTGCAGGTCGGCGCCATGAAGCGCCACGACCCGGGGATCGAGTACGCACGGCGGTCGCTGGCCCGGATCGGGCCGGTGCTCACGGCGCAGGTGTGGTACCGCGTGATGTCGGCGCTGCGGCCCCCCACCGAAGCGACGCTGTTCCCGAAATTGGTGGTCGACGAAGCGTGGCGGGGGGTGCGGGAGGAGTACAAAGCCGACCGCGAGCAGTACCTGCTCAGGACCCACGGGGCGCACGTCTTCGATGGCCTTCGTTACCTGGTCGGGGAGGTTGCGAGCCTTCACGCCGAGGTGGCGCGATCTGGGCAGGACTACAGCTGGCACGGGACCGGGCGACTCGTGGCGTCGGGTGGGCTGGCGTCGTTCGAGATTACGGCCAGTGTGCATGGCCAATGGGCAGAAGGCTTCGACGTTTACGGCGAGCGTGGGCACCTGCGGGTGCGCTCGTTCTTCCCTTTCTTCAGGCGTGCGAGTGAGGTCAGCGTGTTCACCGAGGAGGACGCGGTACAGGTGAGCCCTTCGTTTGGCGATACTGACCCCTACGAGCGCCAGCTGGAGGCGTTCGCGCGCGCCGCCCTCGACGACGAGCCGACAAACCCCGACGGTGTTGACGGCGTCGCCGCCGTTCGGTTTATCGAGGCGGTCCAGCGCAGTGCGCACCGCGGAGGGGCTGAAGTCCCACTATGAGCACCGAGCTCCCGGGCGGCGCCACCGGCTCCGATCGCTGTCTGGCCGAGCTGGCATGAAGAGCGGCCGGCTCGGCATCTTCGCCCGCATATTCACTCGTGCACGGGCCGAAGACGTCGCCGCCGCCGTGGCTGAGGCCGGTTTTACGCTGACGCAGTTCAACCTCTCTTGTACCGGGCTGCCTACTTTGCCGCCGGAAGAAATCGACCTCGGGTTCCCGGCGACCGCCGCCGCCTTTTCCGCCAGGGGAGTCAAGATCTGGGGTTTGTCTGCCACATATAACGCTGTCGACCCAGACCCTGAACGGCGGGGGGAAGCCACAGAGCGAGCCAAGTGCCTCATCGACAAAGCGCCGGGCCTCGGAGTCGAAGTGGTCACGTTGTGCACGGGCACCCGCAACGCGGAGGACATGTGGGGCTATCACCCGGACAATCTCGGTGAGGACGCCTGGCGCGACCTACGGGCCACGCTCGACCAGTTGCTGCCCGCCGCTGAACGCGCCGGCGTGCGCCTCGGCATCGAGCCGGAGCCTGGGAACGTGGTCGCCGACGCCGCTCTCGGTCGGCGCCTGCTCGACGAGCTCGGCGAGGACGCGAGGTTGGTTGGTATAGTGCTGGACCCGGCCAATCTGGTCCCAGAGAGTGCGCTCACGCGCCAGGACGAGATCCTCCGCCAGGCGTTCGCCGCGCTCGGCCCGCACACTGTGGCCCTTCACGCCAAGGACGTGGTCCCCGGCGGGGGCTACGCGGCGGCCGGGTTGGGCCGCCTCGATTATGATCTCGTCTTCGAGTTGTACGAGAGCCTCCCGATCCCCGTCCCGGTGATCGTCCAGGACGCCGTAGAAGATGATGTAGCCCGCACCCGGGATTTTCTTCTTCGTTGCTGGCGAGCGCGGCCGCGTCGCCACAGAGGGGACACTGAGCCAGGGTTGTTGTTGGCAGTAGACGGCATGACGATGGTCAGAAATCCCGGTGTAGTGCCGCCGCAACGGGACCATCCGTAACGGGGTCATCCGTGGCCAGTTACACTCTCGTCCCAATTTCGACGATCACCGGGCTGAGCGGCGCAATCTCGAGGTCGAGGACAAGCGCTCCGTCGTGCACTCGCGCCTGTCTGAGCGCTGTCTGCGGGAACGAGGCAACGGGGGGTGCGGCGTCGAGGCCCAGCACCGAAAGATCCACCCTGACCGAAGACTGCCCATCCCCGGCACCCAGGTTGTACGCCGTCAAGACGGCGCTGTTGCTGTCGTCGAGGACATGAAGATGCGTCAGACGGTCGATGCCGACGAACCGGCCTCGGGCGAACCAGGGTTGTAAGCGAAGGTAGGTCCGCATGGCCTCTGCGAGCCGCGGCCACTGCTCGTCTGTTTCATCGAGGCCGCCGATGCCGAGGTGGCGACAGCACGACGCGTACCACCAGAACGCGAGCATGGTGGGGCTGTCGTGAGCGCTGTTGATGTGCAGGTAAAGCGGGATGTCGTAGGCCAGGTTGTACTCGTACAACGACAATGCTTTCCCGCTCAACAAGTCGGTGTAGGGGTCCCACATGTACTCGAAGCCCCAGAGCTCGTCGTGCCCGTGCTCTCTGCCGTGCTGGTAATAAAGGGGTAGGAACTCGCCGGCGATCCGGTCGTGCGCTTCGATAGTGAGCGCCGGGAACTCTGACTTGATGGCTCGGACCACTGTCATGATCCCTTCGGCATGTTCCTCCCGGGTCACCGGGACGCTGTGGCCGTGGTCCGATGACCAGCAGCTCTGGAGCGCGCTGCGGTCGTGGTCAAACGGCTCCAACCCGCCGCGCTCGTACGAGAGGAAATCGAACATGAAAAACGAAACTCCCGCCGACGCCAGCTCTCGTAGCCGCTCGATCTTCTGGCGTTGCCACGTCGGTGAAGCGGGGCATACGTAGCCGCCGACGTACGGGGTGTCGTCGCCCCACAAAGAGATGCTGCCATCGGCTCTTCGGCGGTAGATGGCGGGGTCTTCGTCTAGCGACTTCGTGTGCACCATGAGGTGCAGCGCCAGCCCCAGGTCGTACTCTCGGCGCAGTTTGGCGACGAAGTCCTCGACGGGACCGAGGCGACCGGTGTCCCAGATGGCGCTGCCCTCGAACAGATCCCAGCCGGGGTCGAAATAGAAGGTTTGAGCACCGACGACGCGAGCACGGGCTGCTTCGTGCCACAGCTCGGGCAACTCCTGGAGCGGTGCGTTGGAACCGCACCGCCAACCGAGCCGGTACAGCTCGTTCCAGTGGACCTGTGGGTTGTACGCCGGGGGCCCTACATGGCCCTTGTCCCTCAGCAGCCGCTTGTAGCAGGAGAGCCCGACCTGCCAATCACCGTCGAAAACCTCGAGGATGCTCGGGCCGAAATCGACGCGGCGCCCGGGAAGAAGCTCGCTGGCGTGCTCGGGGCAACCCCTGGAGATGCCCGCTCCCCCGAAGCGCAGGCACAGGTTGCGGTCACTGTGAAGCCGGGCGAGCTGCAGGTCGGCGTACTCGGCCGCGCCCCTCCTGGGTTTCACGTAATCACCGTCGGCGACGCTGAACTCGATGTGCTCCTGGTTGTACTTCGCAACAAGGAAACCTCCGTCGGGACCGGCCCAAAGCCACGCCTCTGCACCCCGGCCCGGTAGGCCCTTTCGGGTGGTCCACTCCTCCGGGAACAGGTCGGCCGCCGCGTAACTGGCGAAGTGATGGTCCGTGCCCTGCCCGGCATGGCGGCGGAAGGGGACAGGTACCAGTTGACCCGCATCTGCTCCCGGACGCCATGTGAACGAAGACCGGTCGAAAAGTGTCTTCCGGAAACCGAAGCGTGGTCGGATCAGTTCGAGCCGGTCGCGCCCCCGATGGTGGAGCACCGAAAGCTCTTCCACGACGCGGCCAATCGACGAAAAAGTCACCCGGTGCTCCAGGCGAACCGAGGTCGGGCCGTCCGGGCCGAAGTCGAACTGGCCGAGCAGTACGAGCGTGCTGTCGTCGCCGTCATGCTCCAGCGACCAGTCGACCGGGCGCACGTTCAGGCAGGCCAACGGGCCGCCGCTATAGCCCGAATTTGTCGACCCCGCCACGGTGAGCTGGTAGCAGTAGTCTTCGTCCGCGATGTACCGTCCCGAGCCGACGTGCAACAACTCGTACGGGTTTAGGGACTCGCCCACTTCGACCCTCAGGCGCCAGTCTGGATTGGCGAATTCGACCTCAGGGCGACCGCGGTCGTTAGTGCTGTGTGCAAGCAGGGCCGAGCCGGTCGTCACGTACCCTCAATTCAGTCCGAGGCAGGGATTAAGAGCTAGTGGGGCGCACGGTGGGTGGTCATGGCCGCATACGAGAGGATCGGGTCTTCTTCGCCGGCCGGCACGAGCCGGAGGAGGCGGGCATCGGGCTGCACCGCCACCGCCGCCGTAACCGCGTCGAGGTCGTCTCTCGCATGCAGGAACCTGCCGTGCAGGACGTCGTATCGACCCGAGAGGATCTCCTCGACCTTATCTGCCGCTACGGAGGGGTCGACCCAGGCCTCGGGCGGTATTTGGTCGGCGTCGGGCCGCGAACCCCCCATGGCTGTGCGCACCATCCCCGGGCTGAGGTCAAAAACAACCACACCTGTACCTTCGAGCTGCAAAGCCAGCAGCTCCGTGAGGCGCCGGAGGGCGGTCTTCGAGACGCTGTAGGCGGAAGCACCAGCGCGAGTGGGTCGGGAGCAGTCGAGGCTGTTGATGTTGATGACATACCCTCGGCTTCGCTCGACCATGGGCGGCACCAGGCGGTGGCAGAACATCAGCGGCGCCCGGGTATTGATCTCCATCACGCGCCACCACTCTGCCGGGCCGACTCGGTTATGGGCCCGTACTCGCCTGTCACGGCGGCATTGTTCACGAGCAAGTCGATCGGGCCCAGCCCCGTCTCCACTGCGGAGCACACGGCCTCGACGTGATCGGGTTGAGACACGTCGCCCACGACTGTCACCTCTCGCGCCCCAGCGGCACGGACCAGCTCTGCGGTCACGGCCAGCTCATCAGCCGAGCGCGCCGTCAGCCCGACGTCCCACCCCAGCCGGCCCAGCCGGCAAGCCAGCTCCCGGCCGATACCGCGCCCTGCACCAGTGATCAACGCCACCCGCCTGGTAGGCAAGTCGCTCATCTCCAGAGCTCCCGCCGCATCGAAGGGACAACCAACCGGAGGCTTAATTGCTTTTGAATGCGCGGAGGACGCGTCATGTTGGGCAGTGTAGTGCAGCTCACTTGACCCCCCCCGCTGTAAGCCAGCGGACATCGTGCCGCTGGGCCATTGCGCACAACAGAGAGCCCCGGGTCTCTGCCACCGGAGCGGCGACACCACGTAGGTCCGAGCCATTTTGAGGGCACAGCTGTTGACAGTCGACCAAGCTCGCACCAGACTCGGGGACGTGACGACCAGGGAACTAACTTACTCTGCCGCATTCGCCGAGGGAGTAGCCGAGGAGATGGCCACTAACCCCGACATCTTCGTGATAGGTACCGACCTCGTCCACCGGGGCGGGCACTGGGCTCAAGTCAAAGGACTTGCCGAACTGCTGGCCCGGGGAGGATTTTTGACTCTCCGATCTCGGAGGCGGCCATGGTTGCCACAGGGGTCGGTGCCGCGCTCGCCGGGCTTCACCCCATCGTGGACTTGAATTTCGTCGACTTTGCTTTCGGCGCCATGGACGAGATCGCCAACCAGGCGGCCAAGGTCGAGTTCATGCTCGCTCGTCCCATACCCCTCGTCATCCGCGCCACTGCCGGAGTGGCCCACGGCGGGCCCCAGCACAACAACAGCCTCGAAGCCTGGTTCATGCACATGCCCGGGCTCATGGTCGCGGTGCCGTCGAACCCTTATGACGCGAAGGGCCTGATAAAGACTTCCCTACGCACGGACGACCCGGTGGTCTTTTTGATGCACAAGCGGCTCACCGGAGTACGCGGGCTGGTCGGCGGGCCAGAAGATCTGGTCCAGTTCGGTGCCGCCAACGTCGTCCAGGCTGGTACGGACTGCACGATCGTCACTTATGGGGCCGCTTTGGCCGGCGCGTTGCAAGCGGCCGAGGCCCTCGCCGGCTCCAGGGTGTCCGCTGAGGTGATCGATGTCCGCACCTTGGCTCCCCTCGACCTCGACACGATAACGGCTTCGGCCCGCAAGACCGGGCATGTCGTTGTGTTCGACGAGGCGCCGAAATTCGCCGGGCCGAGCGCGGAAATCGCCGCAGCCGTGCAGGAGGCGGCCTTCGAGTACCTCGACGCACCGGTGACGCGCGTCGCTGCACGACGTTCACCCGTGCCTGAAGGGCCCGGGCAGTACGAACAGGTCCTGCCCACCGTCGAAGACGTGGTCAGCGCTGTTGACTCGATGTTCGAGCTCTTCGGGACGAGGCCGGTTTCCTCGGTGTGAGCAGCGCTACATGTTCCTGGGCTAGGTCAAAGGGCCACCCCCAGATCGAAAATAGTGAGGGAGCGCCTAGCTAGTTTGCGGCCAACGACGCCCTATCGGGCTTAACCGATCGTCGTCGACAGTTGACTGTGGTGTTTTGTAAGGTATGTTGTCTCACCAGGCTCCGCCGACATCTCCGATCACTTGAGCTTGGCTCCAGCGCCGCTCGGCGGGGCTATAGAGATAAAAACACGGACGCTTTGCAACCAGGACCAAGTGGTAGCGCGGCTCGTCAACAACTTGAGGTACGACAGGAGGAGCAACGATGGCAGGTTCGGACTTATTCAGACTGGAAGGGCGAAACGCGGTCATCACTGGCGGAGGGGGGAACATTGGCGGCGCCATCGCCAGACGCCTGGCCGCGCAAGGCGCGACCGTGGTGCTAGTGGACCGCAATCCCGACGGCATGGCCGCCGTTGCCGGCAGCATCACGGAGGCTGGAGGTGCTGCGCACTCAATTGTCGGGGACGTGTCCACCGAAGACGGCGTAAACATGGCGGTGGGCGACGCGCTCAAAGCGGTTCCCCACATAGACATCCTCATGAACAACGCCGGGCGGGGCTCCCACACATTTCCGGAAAACCTCACCATGGACGAGTGGGACTCCATCTTCCAGCTCAACCTCCGCGGCTACTTCCTGATGGCCCAGGCCGTCGGGCGCCACATGATCGAGCAGAAGATCCGTGGAGCGATCGTCATGACGAGCTCGACCTGCGCCTGGACGGCGATGGGACGGGGGAACTTCGCCTATAGCATTTCCAAAGCCGGCGTGAACCATCTCGTGCGCGAGCTGGCGCTCGAGTGGGGCTGTTACGGTATCCGCGTCAACGCGATTGAGCCGTGCCAGGTTGAGGCCCCTGGGATGGACGAACTGCTGTCCTGGGACGACCCTTCCTCCGGCGGCAAACTTCGTGAGCGGGTCCTGGGCGGGATCCCTCTCGGTAGGTTGGCTACGGCCGAGGACATGGCCGGGCCCGTCGCTTTTCTTGTCTCGGATGCAGCGGCCATGGTCACGGGCACGATCCTCGCCGTCGATGGCGGGAGCCTCGCCTGCAATTCCGTCTCGTCGATCCGCCGGCCGGTCGCCTCATAGGCGCGTCGCCTCATAAGCCGCGGTTACAAAGGTTGCCGTCTCGGCTCGCCGGTTGAAGTGGCCGCAGGCGCGGAATGGACAGGGTTACTTCAGCGCCCCCGCCGTTAGGCCGCGGGCGATGTGCCGCTGCACCAGCATGTAGAGCCCGATGGGCAGGATGGAAAAGATCAATCCGGCCCCCACCATCTGCACGAGGGCGGTGTTCCCGGCGGTGATGAACTCAGCCATGCCAAGGCCGGCCGTGTACAGGCTCTTATCGGTAATGAAGGTCGAGGCGAACAGGTAATCGTTCCAGCTCCCGAAAAACGCGACCACTATCACCGCGATCAAACCGGACCGCGATAGCGGCAAAAGCACCCAGTACAGCGTTTTCGTCAGCGTGCACCCGTCGACGAGAGCGGCATCGACCAGCTCGTTCGGGACTACGTCAAACGCCGACTTCATGATCCAGCACCCGACCGGCACCGAGAAGGCCGCGTAGACAACGCCGAGCGCCAGCAGGTTGTTGGTCCAATGCAACGTCCGGTACCACTCGAGCTCTGGCACGATGATCATCGCCCCGGGCATGAGCTGGGTGAAGAGCAGCAGAAAGCCGAACGCCCCGGCGCCGCGCCATCGTAGACGGGACAGCAAATAACCCCCGGGGACGGCACACAAAACTGTGATCGCCACTGTTACCCCGGACACCAAAGCGGAGTGCGCCAACCATTCTGCCAGGGGGAACTGTTGGAAGACCGAGGTGAGCGCGCCCCAGTTGAACCCCTTGAAGAAGTACGCCGGGGGCCAGGTGAGCTGCCATTGCGTGGGCTGGAAGGCATCGAGGACCATCTCGTAAATCGGGATGAGCACGATCACGAGCGTCAACAGGAGCACCACGTAACGAAGGGCCCGCTTCAGCTTCTTTTTGGACCGGTTCCACCCAGAGCGCGACCGCGGCGCCGGCCGCACGATCACGCCGCTCCCGGTGGTGATCGTGCTCACCCCGTTCTCTCCTGCAAGAAGCGCCGCCGGGCTGATGCGCCGCTCGTCGGTGGTTACTTGAGCGCTCCGGCAGTCAGGCCGCGAGCGATGTGCCGCTGCACCCCGAGGTAGAGCGCCACGGGCAAGATCGAGAAGATCAATCCGGCCGTGACCATCTGGTAGAGGGCGGTGTTCCCGAGCCGTGATGAACTCAGCCATGCCCAGGCCGGCTGTGTACAGACCCTTCTCGGTAATGAAGGCCGAGGCGAACAAGTAGTCGTTCCAGCTCCCGAAGAACGCGACTGTCGCTGCCGCGATCAAGCCCGAGCGCGCCAACGGGAGGAGCACCTTGCGCAGCGTTCCCAGGAGCGTGCACCCATCGACGAGAGCGGCATCGACCAGCTCGTTCGGGATCACGTCGAACGCCGACTTCATGATCCAGCACCCGACTGGCACCGAGAAGGCCGCGTAGACAAGGCCGAGCGCAAGCAGGTTGTTGGTCCAATGCAAGGTCCGGTACCACTCGAGCTCTGGGACAATGATCATCGCCCCGGGCATGAGCTGGGTGAAGAGCAGCAGAAAGCCGAACGCCGCGGCGCCGCGCCATCGCAAACGGGAGAGCAGGTAGCCCCCAGGGATTGCGCACACCACCGTGATCGACACCGTGATCGCAGACACCAAGAAGGAATGCGCCAGCCATTCTCCGAGAGGGTAGCTCTTGAATACTGAGCTGATCGCGCCCCAGTTCCAGCCCCTGAAGAAGAACGCCGGGGGCCAGGTGAGCTCCCACTGCGCCGGTTGAAAGACCCCGAGGACCATCTCGTAAATGGGGACGAGGACGATCAGCGAGCGTGAAGACGATAACCACATAGCGAAGGACCCGCTTCAGCTTCTTTTTGGACCCTTTCCAGCCAAAGCGCGGCCGCGGCGCAGGCCGCACGATCACGCCGGTCACACCGGTCCGGGTGGTGATCGTGCTCACTACATTCCCTCCTGCAAGTAACGCTTCCGGATGACGCGTCGCTCGATTATCACGAAGATCACCGTGCAAATGACCGCCAGGAAGAGGCCGATGACGCCCATCGCCGCGGCGTAGTTGTAGTTGAAGAACTGGAATGCCTGCTGGTAAATGTCGATGGCTATGGTGGTCGTAGTCCTGCCCCGGCCCACCGCCGGTGGACAGCTGGATAAGCGAAAATTGTTGGAACGAGGCGATGAATGCGAGCAGAGTCAGCAGCGTCAGCGTCGGCATGAGGACGGGAAGTGTGATCGAGCGGAAGCGTCGGAAGACGCTGGCGCCGTCAACCATCGCCGCCTCGTAGTACTCGTCAGGGATCGACTGCAAGCTGGAGAGGATCACGAGCCCGAAGAAGGGGAAACCCTTCCACGCAGTCATCAAAATGATGACGATGAAGGCGAGGTTGGCTTGGTCAACCCAGAGGATGTGGTGGTTGACGCCGAACAGCGACGACGCCAGGCGGTTGACGACGCCGAAGTTCGGGTCCAGCATGATGAGAAATGTGAGCACTACAGGGATATCGGGGACCGCCCAAGGGATACAAAGTAGCGCCCGAGCAATACCGCGGCCCTTGAAGGACCAGTTCATCATCAGGGCAACGGCCAGTCCGAGGAGACAGCCAGAGGACCACCATGGAAAGCGTGAACTCGAGGGTTGTTCTGATCGCCGCCCAGAAGAACGGGTCGTGCCACAGTTGGCGGAAATTTGCCAGGCCAACGTAAGCTCGTCTTGCCGTAGTTCGTCTGCTGCAACGCCAGAAAGCAGCCTTTGATGATCGGCCAGACGACGAAGAGCCCTTCGAAGACGAGGATCGGGGCGAGCAACTTCAGGTGCAAGTAACGACCGCTACCGACGCTCCGGCCGGCGGCGGCGCTCATCAACATCGGCTGCCGCTGCCGCTTGGCAGGCCCGACCTTTGGAGCTTCTACAGTGGTCTCGGTAATCGTTGTCAAACTAAGGCCTGTCTCACTGCCACTTACAATGTCTCCCCTCTCAAGGCCCGTCCTGGCCGTGTTCGCCAAACCCGGCGCGACCGAATTGCCAGCTGCCCAGACACCAGGATATCTTGCCATGCCGCGGATCAGGCCCCCGTGCATCCCCTGTACGCCGCCGAGCGAGAACCGTGCACTGACAATCGGGCACGGCTCTCGTCGGCGGCCCACAGCTAAATGCCATCTGACCGGCTAGTGCTCAGCCCGTGCCAAGACGCAGTTCGGCCAATGCCTGAGATTGCGCGGTCTGCAACGCCTGGGTGATTGTGACGCTGCCGGAAATCGCCTTCTCCAGGTTGGAGTCGATGATCTGCCCTAGCTCGGCGTACGCGAACGTATACTCCCCGAGGAGCTGGAACTCACCGATGTAGTTCGTCTTCTCATAGCCCTGAAGCCAGATCGTGTTCAGGTACTTGGCATAGGACGGCACGATCTTTCCGAAGTTGTTGTAGGGAACGTACGGGTAGCCGTTCGTGGTCGTCAGGTACCAGAGGTTCTTCGGGGTCACACACCACTTGACGAGCGCCGTTGCCTCCTCGATGTACTTCGACTTGTTGTTCACGAACATGGGGTGCAGCCGCTCGATCGCCTTTCCCCCACTCCACGGAGGCGGGACGCTCCGCATCTGCGGGTAATACTTCGGGGCGAAGGTCTTCAACGAGCTCAACCCGGCGGCGACGCTGAAGTTCATGTTGATCTGGTCGTTATCCCAGAGCTTGTTGATCACCGCTCCATTTGAGCCCGCCACCTGGGTGGCTTTGAGGAGCTCCAGCCAGAACTCCATACCCTTTATGTTCGCGGGGGAGTCGATCGTGAGCGCATTGCCCGTGGCCCAGACTCCGCCGTACGGAAGGGCGAAGTTCTGCGACTGGTTCCACCAACCCGATCCGTCCGACAGCTGGTTGAGCACCGACGATACCGTACTGGTGAGGAGGTTTGGTGGTGGCGGTAACTGCGTCGAGCAGCTCCCCGGGCGTCGTCGGGATCTTCACGCCGGCCGCCTTCATCATGGCTTGGTTGTAAAGCAAGGCGAAGGCGACGTCGATCACCCCGAGGGCGTAGAGCTTGCCGTTGCGTTTGAATGAGTTGTGCGCCGCATCTGGCTCGAGGCCGAGCTCGTCGGCTACGTGCCCGAGCGGCACCCCGATGCCGAACTTCTGGATCAACGTCGATGCGACTTCGGGCGTCGCCATGATGACGTCGGCGTCGACGTAGCCCGTCTCGGCCTGGGCCACGACCTCCTGGTCGAAGTTCGAGAACGGCCACCCGTTCCAGACGACGGTGATGTTGGGGTTCGCCTCCTCGAACTGGGAGACAACCTGGACCCAGGCGGGGTATTCGTACGGTTGCCCGTACGGCTCCCATGACATCAGCTTGAGGGTTACCGGCGCTGGTGTCGCTTGGAAGTGGATCGACCTTAGGAAATTCCTCCGCGACGCCGAGGCAGCGCCAAGCGCTACGGCTCCGGCTGCTCCGGCGGCGAAGAAGCTGCGCCGGCTGATGACCGGCTGCTCGGACGATTGACCAGTATCAGTAGTACCTAGTTGGTCGGATCGATGTTGTGACTTCTTTGTTATCGGACATTCCTCCCCCATTCTTTCAGTCCTTGCCATTCTTTCAGTCCTTGTTAGGGCGTTCGACCCTGTTAGCCCGGTCCCACTTCGAGTACACCTTGCACTGCCACCAATGACAAGACGATGTGCACATCGCGACAACGACGACTCCAGGAAGCCAGCAGACCAATTTTCTCAATCAGTTAGAGTGCATTTTGATTGACGGTGACGGTGGTGGGCTAACATTGCACCTGACTATAGCGAACCCACGAGCGGTTGACGAGGCACCCAGGTGGGTTTGCGACGTTATTTTTTCTCTGAGTGAGGTCGTCCCGAACAGCAGTTGTGAGTTGTGAGTTGTCCGTGGCGAGCTGCCAATGGGCTTGCATTGAACTCGGCAGTTCCATGGTTGCCACAGCGGTTAGTTTCGCACAGCAGTTGTCGACTGTCAACACCCGGCGCCGCGCAAGAACGTCCTGCTCAGGTGGGGTGCGCCCCGAATGCGCGATCGCTCCTGCACTGACATCTCCCGCACTGACATCCCCCGCGTTTGAGGCTAAGGTGCGGGAACGCGAGGCGCTGGTCGCACGCTGCTGCACCTGCGGCCGGCCTAGGCGCGGGACGGGTGCGGAGAGGATCACCGTTGGTGACTGTACGGGCGGGCCCCACGCAAGCCGGATTGCGCTGGGCGGCGGCACTACGCGACGCACCCGGCGTCGGCGACCGCACCGGTCGCGGTGAGCGGAGCAGTGCGAAGCACTCAAATCCCAGGGACAGCTCGCCCGGGACCTGGCAGCGGGCCCGTGCGCTCGCACCGGCCGCCTTTGGACGACGGTGCCCTTCGTGTGGCCGAGAGCCGCATCGCTTGTCTGCCAGTTGAGCCCAGCCACCCGGCGCCGCCAGCCATCCGTGCGCCAGGACCTGGCTGCGGGCGGCGCGCCCGACCCCAGGGGTGCTCAACGGGACGAGCCCAGTAGACCGGCCCAGTAAAGCGACGGTCCCGACTCTAGAGTACGCCGTACTCCCGGTACACTTCTTCGATCGGCATCCCCGCCGCCAGCAACTCGCGTTCGCGGTTCTCCTTCTCAAAAACCTCTTCGACACGAAGCAGCACTTCGTCGACGAGGGCGGCAGGGATGACCTGAACGCCATCGTTGTCGCCGAAAATAAAATCGCTGGGGTGCACCGCCACGTAGTGGGTCATGTGGCCGCGCAAAAAAATTGGCTCGTTGACGTCACGGATAAGCACACCGCCGGGTGAATGCGGCCGAGAACCATAGGAGAAAATAGGGTAATCCTGCATGCGCATCACGTACTGTGTGTCGCGGCAGCTGCCAGCAATCAGCATCCCTCGACAACCCTGCGCGTAGGCGAGCTGGCAACTCATCTCCCCGAAGTGGGACGCCTGCCGGTCGCCACTGCAATCGAATACCAGAACCGTGCCATCGGGCTGCTCAGCGACGGCGCGCATCATCCGCTTCTGCGGGTGACCGCCTTGCTGCTCCCAGTAGGCATCGTCGTGCTCCAGGGAGCCGCCCGCCGGCAGAGAATGCATCCTGACGGTCAGCGCTCGTCCGACCAGCTGCATACCCTGCACAAGCGGTCGGAACTCTTCCGAAAGTACATTGTCCTTTACGCCCAGAGCATTTATCGAGTCCCACACGGAGCCGCCGTAACCTGCTCTCCGGAAGCGAGCAATCCGCTCCAGGTCGCTGATTTCTAGTACGCGAACCTCGTCACATGTCATGTCTCTCCAGGTCGTCCCAGGATGAGGTCTTTCGTTGAGTCAGAGGTGAGCTCGGACGAGCTCTGATTCGCCGCTGGCCTCGACCACCTGCTCGATCCGTACACGCAGATCTGCGGTGACGGGCAGGGCGGGGCTTCGCGGTGGCCCCACGTGGCGCCCCTGGACGTCGATAGCCGCCTTCATGGCCGACTCCTGGTCCGTCGTGCAGGACTGCCAGAGCAGGACGACCGGGAGCATTCTTTCGTGCAGCTCCTGAGCCCGCTCGATCTGGCCTGATTGGCAGGCGTTCCAGAGCGCAAGGGTAAGTCGCGGGAGCACGCTCGCAGTGAACCCGATCGTCCCATGGGAACCCATGAGGAACGTGGAGAAGAGAAGGGCGTCGATGGCGCTCATTACGCGTAGGCCGCTGCCGGTCGCGTGGACCCTCTGCATGAGGTCGGCAAGCTTCAGGATGTCGCCACCACTCTGTTTGACCGCCACTACCCATCCCCGGTCAGCCATTTTCATGATCGTGGGCACTTCGATCATGTTCCAAGGAACGACGTTGTACAAAACGATGGGGAGCTCGACAGCCTCGCCAATCTCATCGAAATATCGAAGTGTGCCTGCTTCATCAGGCCAATGCAGATAATGAACACTCGTGACCTGAAGAGCGTCGATACCGGTCTCCTTCAGTGCCTTTCCTCGCTGAATAGCTGCGCGCGTCGAATCTTCGATTACGCCAGCGATCACCGGTACCCGGCCACCGACCTGGTCGACCGCGATCTCGGCCAATCGGCACACTTCCTCCACGGCCAGCTTTTCACCTTCGCCCGAACTGCCACCCAGCACTATGCCGTGCACGCCGACTTCGATCATGTACTCGATCTCGCGGCGGGTCGCCTCTTCGTCGATCTCCTGGTCGTCGGTGAATGGCGTAACCAGAGGAGGGATCACTCCCGATATTTCGACTCGCATCCTCTTCCACTCCTTACGGGCGCTCGAACTCCCGCTTTGTTCGAACTCTGCCTTGTTCGAACTGGCGATAGAGCTCCGGTCATTTGCATAGGGCGGCAAGTTCTCTGCAACTCGGAGCACCACGCTAATGGTGCCACTTCACCGGGAAGCTCGGGGATTGCGCCTCCACCCCTGAGCAACCGGTTTTGATGCTAGCTACGGTCTGCCTTGCTTGCAACCGCATCGATGCGCTGCTACCGGGCGGCGCGGCTCGTTCAACATGCTCAACGCACGGCGAAGTCCCCGAGGTCAATGCCGAGCTCTCCGGCGAGGGTGGTGAACTCGCGACGGACCGGCTCGTGCACGTACACGCCCTTGGCGCGGTTAACCGCCAGCCTGCGTGTTTCCAGCTCTCCGGGCAGGAGAACCTCGTCGCCATTCGGACCGGCAGCGAGGCGTTTGGCCTCGCGGCGAAAGGTCTCGGCCTGCGCGTAGTACGTCTCGAGCGGGGCGAACGCCGCCACATCGAGACAAATGACCAACGTGCCATTTCCGCCCATTCCTGCCGGGTCGCAGGCTGTGCCCATGCCGGACAGCAGGCCTCCGGTGAGCTCGACAAGCATTGAAAGGCCGGAGCCTTTGTGGCCGGCGAAGGGGATCAGCCATCCGCCGGAGTAGAAGTCGGCGGGCTCGACGCTAGGTTTGCCCTCACGGTCGACGATCGCGCCAGGTACGACGGTCCTGCCCTCGAAGAGAGCGATCTTCAGCTTGCCCTCGGGAAGGGTGGCGGTGGCGATGTCCAGGACTACCTCGCCGTCTGCAAGCGGCGCCGACCAAGCGATCGGGTTCGTGCCGAGCACCCGGCCCACCCCCCCGAAGGGCGCCGCGCCCGCCCCTGAATTGCAGCAGACGATGCCGATTTGCCTGGCGCGAGCGATTGTCTCGACGTACTCCCCGACTCGCCCGATGTGGTGGCAGTTCTGAATCGTGACGGCCCCGACGCCGTGCGCCTCGGCGATGTCGATGGCGATCTTTGTGGCGAACTGCGCGGCTGATTGACCGAACCCCCAGCAGCCATCGACGACCCCGGTCGACCGCTTGGTCGAGACGAGCCGCGCCTCGGCCGCTGGTCGCAAATCCCCGGCCCTGATCGCTGAGACGTATTGCGGGAGCCGCACGAGACCGTGTGAATCATGCCCCACCAGATTGGCGAGTACGAGGGATCGCGCCACGAGCGTGGCAATGTGCTCCGGTGTTCCCGCCTCCCGGAGTACCGAGGTGCCGATCGCGATAAGGCGGTCCTCGCTGAAGCGCGGCTCGTCGCTCACGGGAGTGGGATCAGGGTGGGTCACGAGCTGCGCTCGTAGAACCAGATCGAGCCGCTGCGGGGTGCGAGCTTGAAGACCAAGCCGTCCGCCTGCAACGCGGAGCCGCGGAGCCGGAAGCGCTCCCCGCTCTCGGCCTCCACCAGCTCGTAGCTGGTACCCGGATCGAGCCGTCGCGGGTGGAGGGCCAGACCGCGTCAGGGCTACCGGAATGGCGGATGGCCTGGACCAAGCCCCGGCTAGCGTCTCGGCTGCAGAATTGCCGACCGACCCATTCGCTGCCGCCCCGCCCGGGGGGGGTGAGCGCGTAGTAGTCGCCGTTCAGGACCAGATCGGCCGCACGGCGCCAGACGGAGACCATTTGCTGCACGAGACCAAGGTCGTACTCCTCCACGCGACGTATGTCGACTCCCAGGGCGAGCATCGGTGCCATCGAGCAGTGGAAGGCGTAGCTATCTTGCTCCGAGGCGGCGAGACCCTGGGCGCGGGCGTCGGGGACGTCCCATGAGAGGCAGGTCTCCTTGAAGTAGGGCAGCCATTCGAAGAGGGTGCGTTGGAAATCGACCTTGACGGGGTGCAAGCCGTAGCCGTAGTCGGAATAGTGGAGAGGGACCGAGCGCCGCATCGTCTCGAGGTCGTTGCGGCGACCGCCAGATGCGCACGAGTCGATCATCAAGCCGGGGTGACGATCGAGCAGTTCGTCCCAGAAAGCAAGATGGCCCTGGAGGTAGTGGTTCTCAGTGGCTCCCTTTCGCTCATCCGGGTCTTGGATCTGCCAGAAGTCGAGCGGGGAGATGTTGAAGTCCTCGCGGTAAATGCCGATCTCGTACTGATCGATGAGCCCGCTGACCAGCTCGGTCAGCATCGAGCGGCAATCTTCGTTGGCGAGGTCGAGTAGGCCAGACGTGCGCGCCCGCCACCACCGACGCCGGTCCGGAGGGATCGGGGGTGTTGGCCGGTGCAGCACCCATTGAGGGTGTTCGACCTGCAATGCGGTGCCCGCGAATACGCGTTCCGGTTCGAACCACACCAACAGGCGGGCGCCGTGCCGAGCGGCGTTGACGCTGACTGGAGCGAGACCGCGCGGAAAGCGTTCTTGGTCAGCCGACCAGGTCCCGGTCACGCACCAATCGATCTCGCCGTCGTTTGCCGCGTCTTTGCACTCGTACCAACCGGCGTCGACCCACCAAACGTCATAGCCGATGGCATGGTCGGCGAAACGGTCCTGATAGGTGAGCTGGTTGCCCTCGGTCGCACCGGTGAACTCGTCCCCTGGGCCGTCGTCAGTGCCAGCGGCGGACAACAGCGTCGGCATTGGCCGACCGCCAGGACGAGGCATGACGTGGTCGAGGTACCAGCGGCGCCAAAGGTTGACAGCTCTCTCCTCGTCGCCGCTCCAGCCGAGCAAGGTCATCCGCGGTGTGCGCACCGATTCGCCGGGCATCAGGCGAATTCGCACGTCCTGCTGGCCAACCTGCGCGGCAACGCCTGCCGCACTGCCCTCGAAGCTGGCTCGCCACTGACCGGGCCAGCCGACGGCAAGGCTGATGCCGCCTCCTCGGAAGATCAGCCGGAAATAGGGGAACGCCTGGTCACAAGGTCGACCGAGGTACGGCACTTGCTCGACAGCCTCTCCGGAGGGAAGCGGGCTGGCTCTCCATGAATAACCCTCCTCGCTGTTGAAGTCGCCATTGCAGTGTCGAAGGGTCGGCTCCTCGCCGGCGAGACTGGCGTCGAATGCGAGCACATCAGCGAGCGTCGGGTTGGGCTGGTGCGCCACGTTGGTGAACCACGCCGTCCATTCGAGGACCGGGTAGTCGAGATAGCGGATGAGGTCGAGGCGCACCTCGAGGGCGCCCTGCGGATGCTGGCCGCGGAACTCCGTCTCCACGACGGTCGAGGTGGTGCGCCGACGGTGCACGCGCGTCTGCCAGCTGGCGGGGATCCCGTGCACATGCTCGTCCGCGTAGATGAAGCTGATCGGTAAGTTTTCCGAGGATCCGAACCAGTTTCCCGTCCAGCCGCGCAGCTGTGCCCAGTCCTCTTCGCGCGCCGATGGGTCGTCGACATCCATCGCAGGCCCTTTCTGTCTGTGCTGACAGTAGACATGTCGACAGTAGACGACTGGTCTGCACTACTCAAGGACTACTCAATGGGAACCCGCCGCACATCGGGGCGGCGTGCGGTCCTCTCGGCACTCGTCAGCACGTTGGGTACGCGCAATAACCTCGACGCGCTGAGCCACTCGACTTATCTAGCGGCAAAACGAAGGAGGTTAGCCGTCAATTGGTCGGCCACGGCCGAGGACCCGAGATGGTCGAGCAGGTCGAATGTACTGACGACGAGTCGGCCCGACCCGTGCCTGAAGCTCGCCGCCAGCAGGCCTGACGTGTAGCCCCCAGGGCACGGGAACCCGATGGCGATGGCGAACGCCACCACATCTTCGGCGTCGCCGTTCAACAAGTGGCGAGGAAGGACCTCACCGTAGTACCGCCAGTGCATTAGACCCGGCCCCGGCAAGCCATCGACAAAGTCTTCGCGTCTGGCGAAGCATTCCTTATGGTAGAGCCAGTCGTGAAAGCTGGTGCAGGAAACCGGCACCCCGAGGGGTAACGCGACCGACGTTTGGCCTGGCTCGATGAGTTCCCACGGGCTCAGGACCACCGCTGTGGCCCCACGGTCGACCGCTTCGTTCAGGGCTTGCCAATCATCGGCGTCGAGCTCGCCAGCGTGGCCCACGAGAACTAAGCCGACGTCGGTCAGGGCTTCTTTCCCGGCCACCGTGTCGAGCCCGTGGGCCGCGAGCCAGCTCAACGAGCCCTCGCCAAAGCCCAGCGCGCCAGCGCGCCGTCGTGGTTGCAAAGGAGCTGGACGGCCGATTACCTGGATGTCGAACCGACCTGCTGCGGGTGCCGCGGCGCTCCCCAGGGACGCGGCACACCGGTAGCGGCCAAGTGCCTCTGGGATTGTGACCCGGTCGGTGAGAACGGGGACGGCGAGAGGTCCACCACTTTGGACCGCGACCTCAGCCGACCGCGTCCAGCGCCAGCGCTCAGGGCCGACAATGGCGACCCTTGCTGTGTAGCGCCCCGGGCTGAGAACGTCCTCGTTGGCAAGAGAAAGGTCGAGGTCAATTTGGCCCCCGGGAAAGCTGAGGGCAGGAGCCACGTCGAGGCACCATCGCAGGGCCGCCCAGCCGTCCGCGGTGGTGTCCATCGCGGACGGCTTCCAGCGGCGCCAGAACGTCCACGGGCCCTCTCCGGTCAGCGCGTGGTCGAGCATGCCTGTCAGGTTGTAGCCGGCGATGTTGCCGTTAGCCCGGATCATGTCAAAAGTGGCGGCCCGGTGCACTGACTGATTGAGCTGGCTGTCGACGAGGGCGTCTTCGGGAAAGCAGTAAACCCCCTCCATCCCGAACCGCTCCCAGTCATCCAAGAAGCGCTCGACCATCGACCGTACGTAGGCGACGTCGGGGGGCTCGGCCCCGTTCGCCGTACGGGGGTCGGAGGCCAGGTGGCGGGACGCTTCGGCCAGTGCCGTGACGGCGTCGAACAAGCTTCCTACTCCGTACTCGGAGAGGAACACCGGCTTCGACCCGGCGCCCATCGTACGGAGCAATTGCTTAGCTCGCAGCGACTCGGGCAGGGTGGGGTACAGATGAAGGTCCCCGGCGCCAGGGACGAAGGCGCCCCGGTCGGGGTCGTGAGCCCATCCGACCTCGACCGCACCCGCGCCGGCCTGCTCGGAACCCCACTCGTGCGCCCAGGTCGACTGACCGGGGTTGCAAACCGAGCCGATGGCGAGGTCACCGTCCCACCGCCCGCTGCCCAGCAGGACGAGACGGCTATCGTCGAGCGCTCGTAGCCTGGGTAGGTACCCGACGGCGTGGCGGAAGACCGGCCCGTCGTAAGTCTCGTTGAGAAGTCCCCAGATGACCACGCTCGGGTGGTTGCGATCGCGACGGACCATCTCGTCGTTGGTCCGGTCGAAGTGCTCTGCCATCCGGGGCGAGTTGCCGAGTAACCAGGCGGCGCGTGTCTCTTCGTAGACCATAAGGCCGAGCTCGTCGCAGAAATCGAGCTGGTCCTCTCGTGCCACCCCGGCGATGAAACGCACCGTGTTGAACCCTGATGCCTTGGCGTAGACGAGGTCCTGACGCACCAGCGCTGGGTCTTGGGGCACAACCTGGCCGATCGGGTAATGGTTGCCCGTGTGCGTAGAACGGAGGTAGATGCGCCGGCCGTTCAGCTCGAACCACCCGTTGCGGACGAGCAGGTCGCGGAACCCGGTGCGCAACGTCTTCTCGTCACCCTGGCCACCGCCGCGCGGCTCGAGGCGTACGCGGACACGGTACAGGAATGGGTCGTCGAGGCCCCACGGCCTCAGCTCCTCCAGCGGGACCTGCAACTCGAGGCGGGCGCCGGGCTGACCCTCTCCCGAGCCGTCCGCCTCGACGGATTGGCGGGCTTCGGCGACATGCACCCCGGTGATGTCCTCGCTCACGAGGACGCTCACCTCCATCGGTGCCTCAGCGTCGCCGGCACGCGCCAGTGCGGCGTTTGACACAGCAGCGCTGACTGTTAGAACGCCGGTGCTCAGATGGGGCCGGACAACGACGTCAATTAGGCGCGCCTCCGGCTCGACGTGCAGCACCACGTCGCCGGTGATGCCGCCGACGTTGTAGCCTGCCCCGGGCTTGAATTTCGGTGGAAGTGCCCTATTGGAGTGGGGCACTTCGCTAAGGACTAACCCGTCGATCGGCTCATCAGTGGGATTTATGACCCGCACGGCCAGCAGGCTGGCCCGGTCCGGCGCGAGGCACTCGGTTGCGTCGAGTTCGAACGGCAACCCGTCGCCCTCGTGGGACCCCAACTCGCGGCCATTGAGCCACACCCTGGCCGCATAGTCAGCGGACTCGAAGCGAAGGAGCGCCCGAGATCCGGGCGGGACGGCAAGAGGAGAGAGATCACACCAGTACCAAGCAATTCCCTGGTACTCCGGAAAGACCTGCTGGATGATACCCGGTACCGGCGCCCCTTTAGCGTGGTCGGGCACGTAAGCCTGCCAGTTGGAGGCCAGGCCTTTGTTGTCCGAGTCTGTGCAAATCTTCCAGTGGCGCGCTCGCTGGACTGTCACAGCGATTTAGTATACGGTGCCGCGCCGCGGCCGTCGTCAACAGTTGACCCTTGACCCGTCGGGCCACCCGGGCTGGACGCCGGCGGGTGGCGACTGGGCTGGTTAGGCGTTCGGCAGGTGGACCGCTGGCACCACTTCCTCGGCGAACAGCCGCACTGTCTCTAGGTCTTGGAAATTTATAGACACCAAGAAGTACTGCACGCCGGCATCCGCAAGGGCCTGGAAGTGCTGGACCGCCTGGCCCGGGGTGGCGAAGACGAGTTCCTGGCGCAGCGAGGCATCGGGGATGCGAGCCTGCGACCGTTTTCGCTCGAGGCTGGCGTCATCTTCGGCCAATGTCAACAACGGGGTGTAGTGAGTGCGGAGGACCGACTCGTACGGACGGCCGACTTCCTCGCAGTGACGGCGCAGTGCGGCGTACTTCCGTTCTACGTCTCCCACCTGGTATGCCGCCCCCGACCATTCATGGGGAGCGAAGTTGGAGACATCGGCCAGCCTGGCCACCTGGCGCAGTGTAACCCGCTCGCCGCCCCCTCCGATTAGCACAGGTACGAAGGGCTCCTGGACCGGCAGCTGCCTTATGGCGGCGTCTCGAACGCGGAAATGCTTGCCCGCGAAGGAAAAGCGCTCCCCGCGCCACAGCCCTCTCACGATGGCGAGTGCTTCTTCGAGCGCCTCCTGCCGGTCTCTGAAGGGAGGGAACTCCAGGCACATCTGGTCGAACTCAGGGATGTCGTCCCCTACCCCGAGGCCAAGCACGAGCCGGCCCCCGCTTACGGCATCCACGTCGGCGGCCTGACGGGCCAAAAGAAAAGGCTTCCTGTAGTAAATGCAACTCACGAGCGAAATGAGGCGGATCTTCTCGGTGGCCATAGCGAGCATCAGGAGCTGGCCCCAGCAGTCCATGGCGCGGTTTGGGTGGTCGTTGGCCCAATAGGCGTCAAATCCGAGCCTTTCCGCCCGTTGAGCGGCCTCGATAATGTCGGCCGGTTTGCTGGCGAACATGCCGCAGATGGCGAACCTGAGCCGGCGCCCTCCCTCAGCCACCCACGGGTGAGTCGGGCGGCTCTCGTGGGTGGCGACCGGCGCACCCTCGCTCAAGGCCATACCCCCAGGCCGGGGGCGTAGATCCACAGCCAAGGTGGCGTGGTCCTCACAGCAAACCAGTCGTAACCAGCACATCGCGCACAGCGGCCGTCTCAGCGTCGTCCAGCGCGGCCTGGGGTAGCGCCATGGTGTTGGTGGCGATGATGCCGCGCAGCATGAGGGCTGTCTTGAAGCCACCCAGTCCTGCCGCGCTCCTGCCCTTGCCTGGCCTGGCGCAGCGCGTAATACCAAAGAGAGAGATGAGACGCTCCTGTTGGGCCCGGGCTTTATCCCAGTCTCCGGCCCGGCAGGACTGGTACAGCTCGACGAAACCCCGCGGGTCGACGTTGCCGAGGCCCGGCACGGCGCCGCTCGCCCCGACCTGCATGGCGCAGTCGACGATCGCCTCCGACCCGGTGAAAATGGCGAACTGGCGATGCGTCCGGGCACCGATAATCACTTCGCGCATGCCTGCAATGTCGCCACTCGAGTCTTTCAGCCCGTCGATGATGCGATCGCCGGCGAGCGCCAGCAACTGCGCCTTGGATAGCTTGCTGTGGACCGCGACAGGGATGTCGTAGGCGAGGAGGGGGGCGCCGCAGGCGGCCTTCAACGAACGGAAGTGCCGGTCGACCTCCGGTGGTTCTGTGACCTGGGCGTAGAACGGAGCCGTCGCGACGATGGCGTCGGCGCCGAGGCCGAGGGCCCGGCCGGCATGTTCGATCATCCGGCTCGTCGTCATGTCGATGAGCCCGGCGAGCACGGGCACCTGCCCGGAGACCGTCTTCACGGCGACCTCAACGACGACGTCGCGCTGGGCGTCAGTGAGGTATGCCGTCTCGCCGGACGAGCCGAGGACGAATACCCCGGTCACGCCCCCTTCCAGGAGGAACCCGAGCAATCGCTCGAGCGACGCCACGTCGACTTCGACTTCGGAGTTGAACGGTGTACAAACGGGAGGGATGATCCCACTGATCCACGGCCCGCCGACTTGCTGCCCGGCATTTGTCGTTGTTGTCGCCGCCGCCGCGTTATCCATGTTACGTTCCTTCCTTTGCGTCGAATATTACCGGGCTGAGAACTTGCCGTCAACAATCGACAGTGCCGACGCGGACTGTCCCGGTGAGCCCGAGGCGCTCTGAGCCTTAGCCACCGCGCCGGACTGGACAAACCGGGTGCGCGTGGTCCCTCCTCAGGAACCCGCTCTATTGATATACGTCTTCGCGACGCCGCCCCACCCGCTGGCGTTGGAGAGCTTGCAGAGCAGCTGGCATATCCGCAAAAACCTCGGGACGGATCGGTTGGTGATTTGCCTCCCGCCGAAGGTTCCACCACGCGGGATAATACGCGGCGTTTAAGCCCACTCTATTGACGTCCTGGCGCGAGTTATGCCCGTTTGCGTGCCAAATCCCCGATCGGAACAACGCGACTGAGCCTTTTCGACCGGTCATTGGGACCGCTCTGTGCCAGTCACGCCAATTCTCCGGAGGCTTCCGTCGCAGCAAGTGGCTCCCTGGGACCGCGAGCGTGGCGCCATTCTCATAAGTGAAATCCGTCAACATCCACATTGTGTTGATGAGCCAGGTTACATTGGGCAAATCGTCGGGGAAGTCGTGCGCTGAGTCTACGTGTAGCCGACCGCGAGGCCCCCCTGGCCGCACGATCTTTGAGGCGCACTCAGCGAGCTGCAGCTCGTTCCCCAGGAAATTGCGAGCGACAGCCAGGACCATTGGGTGCGCCACGCACCGCCAAGAAAGGCGGTCCACATTCTGCAACCCGAACAGCGTCTCGTACAGCCCGTCTTTGCTGCGCTCGAGCAAGGCCCCCTCATCGAGCTCGCCGCTGTCATGGAGCTGCGTACATCGCTGTGCCAACGCGTCGGCCTCGTCCGCAGTGATCGCATCCTCGATTACCGTGTAGCCGTACCAGTCGAGGTCTTCAACTGCCTTTAGCCCTGCGCCTTGGCCGAGCGTCCCTTCGAGTGTCATTGGCTTCCCTTCTCGTGCCATTTTGGGACCCCAAGGCCCCTTCTCGACCTCCCGGAGACTGCGGGCCCGTTCGAGGCGAACGCGCCTCAGCCATACCAGAGACCGGCAACGGCCATCCTCGCGCCCTAAACTATCCGATGGGGCTCCGTAGCCTGCTGGGAGTACTCGGCATAGCCCTCCGCCCGCGCCGGCTCGAATTCGAGGGCTGGCTCGAGGCGCCGCGCCCGGTCGCGTGGCGCTCCCTTTGTGACATTGTCACTAAAGAAGTACGACATTCCCTGGCTTCCGTACATATGGAAGAGCCTGGCGGTCAATTCTCGCTGCCTGCTGGTGTGACATTGCTCGAATAGGTTCATCGCGAACATCCGTCGGGCTGGACCCCCACCGAATGATGCGTGCATCATGCGATGGTCGAAGATCACGATGTCGCCCGGCGTAGTTGTCAACGACACAGCCGGGGCATCCTGCGGAAGGACGCCGGCATCTGTCTTTCGGTTGAGTAGCAATGCGTCCAGTTCCTTGGCGAAATTGTCGGTGAGGTGATGACTCCCCGGTATGACCCGGAGCGCACCGGTAGTGGCCGTGAGCGGGTCGAGATAAAAGGCGATCTTGATGTGCCGGACGATCGACTTGCCCTCTTCGCCGTCCTGGATGTTGAAAACGTCTCGGTGCCATCTAGTGTCACCGGCATAGTAGTTGCCATCGCCGCCGTAGTACGCGATGCCGGGCCCAGGAGTTCCTCGCAAATTGAGCTGAGCAGGGGGTGCTCGATGAGCTGCGCAAGAAGTGAGCTCGCGTTGAAAAACGCATCGGGATAAATTGTGCGGTGGGCCCCGTCGTGGTGCAAATCTGGCCGGCGAGCCCAGACGGAGTCGAATTCCTCGCTGATCCAACCGATGTCATCGGCAAGCAAGCCTGGTAAGTACAGGTAGCCGAAAGTGTCGAAGAAAGTGCTTTGAGGTGTCAAATCGCCCGGTTCCTCCCGACCCCTAGAACTCCCTGGTTATTGCCGCCCAGTAAACTGTCAACAGTCACGTTACTGGTGCGTCAGGGGTGGCGCAAGACCTTCGTGAGAGCCCTCTCCCGGTCGAGGCCTAGCGTAGAGCACTCCCGAGCCGGCCGATCGGGCGATGTGCGCCGGCCCGCCCCGGTCGCGGGTGAGCGCGCTCGTGGGCTCGACCGCCGTTGGGACCGCAGACAGCACGCGTGTCCGTTTCAGGGTGACCTTCGAGGCAGGCGACCCATGCGGGCTGGTGGAGCCAGGGCCGGGACAGCAGATGCCATCTGCGGCATGCCATCTGCTGCATGCCATCTGCCGCATGCCATCTGCCGCATGCCATCTGCCGCATGCCATCTGCCGCATGGCGGCGGTCGTGCCGTCGCGGCGAGACCCGGCAGAGGCTCGACTCGTGGCTCGCCTCATACTAGACACTCTGTGAACAGTTGGCCATTGTTGAGGTGCCCCACAAGGCGCTGCTCGTGGCCTTTGAATGGAGGACGAACTGTCAACTGAACCGGGTAACCAAGAAGTACTCGCCCAAAACGCGCAAACCCTTTCCCTCTTCTCGCTCCAAGATCGCGTCGCAGTGGTCACGGGGGCTGGGAGCGGCATCGGCCAAAGGATCAGCCTCGGTTTCGCAGGCTCCGGCGCGGCCGTGGTGCTGGTTGATATCAACGAGGCGGGGCTCGACGAGACGGCCAAAATGCTCACGGCGACCGGCGGCAGTGGGAAAGCGCCGTTGCCTGTCAAGTGCGACGTGGGTCGCGAAGACGAGGTCGTCGCCCTGTTCGACCAGGTACGGGCGCGCTTTGGACAGGTGGACGTCCTTGTCAACGGAGCCTTCACCCCGGTCAACGCCAGGCCGCACGCTCTGGGCCTCGAAGAGTGGGAGCGTACAATGCGGGTCAACCTCACGGCGTATTTCCTTTGCGCCCGCTCGGCCGGGCAGGCGATGATCGATGCTGGTCGCGGCGGCTCGATCATAAACATCAGTTCGATCGCCGGTGTGAGCGGGCTCGGTCGGGGTAACTTCGCGTACAGCGTGGCGAAGGGTGGGATTGTCCAGATGACGCGGGAGCTGGCCGTCGAGTGGGGCCGCTACGGCATCCGTGTCAACGCGATCTTGCCGGTGCAGACGAGGACGAAGGGGTTCCAGGCCCGCCTCGACCACCCGGATACCGACGCGGAGGGGCTCATGGGGAGGGTACTCGGGGCCATCCCCCTGGGAAGGATGGCCGAACCAGAGGACTTTGTCGGGCCGACCGTGTTCCTCGCATCGGACGCTTCGGCCATGGTCACAGGCATGATGCTGCCAGTCGACGGAGGCAACCTGGCGATGAACGCTTCGGCGCGCTCCGACGAGTAGCTGACTAACACGATGGTGCCAGCTTGACCGCTGGCACCACGGCCTCGGGACAAGGCGCGTACTTGTCGGTCCATAGCTAACGGTCGTCAGCGCGACACGCGCACATGGGTACCCGGATGGGAAAGAAATTCCGCCCGCAGCTCGGTACCGATGCCTGGGACCGGCGGGGGTGATATCTGGCCCTCACTGATGGATGGCATCCCAACTACGATCTTGTTGTACCAGTCCGTGTAATAAGCCCGGACAGTCTCCTGGATGAACACGTTCTTTGTGGCTACCGAGAAGTGCGCCCCTACCGCCAGCGCAACTGGACCAACACAGTCGTGTGGGGCTAGGGGCAGCCCGTACGCCTCTGCCACCGCCGCAATGCGGCGGCTCTCGGAAATGCCGCCGCTCCAACCGAAGTCGAACATGACTACGTCGACGGCGCCACTGTCGAAAAGGCGTTTGTAAGCGTGTACCCCGGCCAGGGTCTCACCGAAGGCAAAGGGCACGTCTGTCGCATCACGCAAGCGGGATAGTGCGTCTTCACTATCGAGTTTTATGGCATCTTCTACCCAGTAGGGGGAGTAATCCGCGAGGGCCTGGCAGATCTTGATCGCCGGCGTGGCTTCCCACAGACCATGCAGCTCGACCATGATGTCGATGCGATCGCCAACCGAGCCCCGGATTTTCTCGAACGGCTCGAGGCAGCTCTTCAGTTCCTTAGCAGAGAAATATTGGCCTCCGTTCGCACGAGCGACCTCGTCGAAAGGCCAGATTTTCATAGCCGTGATGCCCTGGTCCAACAGATCCCGGGCAAGTTCGTCGGCGCGGTGGAGGAAGGCCTCGAGGTCATCGTAAGGGCCCCGGGGCGGCAGCTCCGCCGAGGCGTCCGGACCGACGGGCCTGCTCGTGCCGCGATAGCGCGCCTCCGCCTTCCCGTACTGATAGCCACCGCAGGTGTTGTAGATCCGGGTGCTTTCGCGTACCTTGCCGCCCAGCAATTGGTAGAGCGGCTGGTTACAAACCTTGCCGAAGAGGTCCCATAACGCAATGTCGACCGCCGAGTGGGCTCGCGTCGAGATGCCGGTACCCCCGTGCGTGACGTAGAACGCCGGCAAGTCTTTGGCGTGGCGCTCGATGGTGAGGGGGTCCTGGCCCAGCAGGCGAGGAGCCACCGACTCGTGGACGTAGGCCTCGACAGACTCAGGCCCGAAACAAGTCTCGCCGAGGCCGGACAGGCCGCTGTCGGTCTTTAGCACTACGGCAATGAACTCGGCGTAGTCCTCGCACCGAACAGTCTGGACTTCAGTGATCTTCATAATGCCTGGTTACTTCCTGGTGCCTGGTTACCTGATGTCGGTCGTTCGGGGATCTCGGTCAACTCCTGCTGGTGGCTCAAGCGCCCGATGCACTCGGGCCAGGCCGGGACGGCTGCCACCGTGCTCCGGGGGTATCGTTGTCCCCCCACTTGAGGCCGGTGACGACCCGGTATACCAGCTCAGAGCGAGGGACGTCGATGCCGTGGGTGCGGGCACGCCGGACAAGGTCGCCGAAGGTCTCGTCGACTTCGGTCGAGCGACCGGCGGCGAGGTCCTGCGCCATAGACGAAAACCCTGGAGGTTGGCCGGCTACGCGTACTGCACGGCTTGTCATTTCCGCCACGACGTCCTCGGGCGCGGGCGCTAAGTAACTTCGTATCGGGAGGTCCGGAAAATCACCGACTGTTACTCCCTCGGCAGCTGCCACCGCAGCCGCTTCTTCCAGCAAAGAGCGGTAAGCGAAAGCAAGCGGGGCGCGTGCGAATATCTCGACTGTCGGGAGGCCCGTAAGGGCCGTCACCCCGAACACCCCGACCGCGTTGCAGAACTTCGTCCACAGAAGCGCTCGTACGTCGGGGACAACTATGCAGGGCAACCCTGCTCGAACGAAGGCGGCTGCCATAGTCTCGGTCCGGGTCGAAGAAACGGCATCGAACTCCCCTAGGTAAGTGGTCCCAAGACCCGGCACGTGCACTTCGCCGACAGAGACCCGGCGAGCGCCGAGCACCGAGGCAGCGCCGACGACGTCCGTCGGGCCGAACGCTTTCACCAGGAGCTCATCTTTTACCACGCCGTTCTGTAATCCGGCGACCCAAGCGCCACCAAGTTGTGGGCCTGGCCGCGCTCTGGCTACTTCTGCGATCGACTCAGGTAGGTCTTGCCCCTTGGTGGTGAACAATATGGCGTTCGCGGGCCCGATATCCGCCGCCTGTCCTATAACGGCAACTTGGGCCGGATGGGCCGGCGGCGCACCAGCGGGCACAGTGAAGGAGAGTTGACCACTGACTTCAATGCTCCCCCGGCCCAATAACGCCTCAGCCGATGCCGGACGGCCAAGCACGGTCACGAGATGGCCGCCCCGGGCAAGGGTAGCGGCAAAGGTTAGACCTATTGACCCCGTGCCGACTATGACCAGACGTAGAGGTAGTCCAGTTACTGGTGACGCAGCCGCCACTGCAGCTTCGGGAGACGGCTCAGCCCCTGGGTCATCGCGTCCCACCCGCCGAGACCTCAAAGCAAGCCGGTCGCCGCGAGCACGTCACGCACTGCAGCAGTCTCCTCTTTGTCGAGCGCGACCTGCGGCAGTGCCATCGCATTTGTGGATATGACCCCACGCAGCATGAGTGCCGTCTTGAAGCCGCCCAGGCCCGAAGCGCTCCGGCCCTTACCCGGCTTCGCGCACCGGGTCACCTCGAACAGCTCGACGAGCCGTTCCTGCTGGCGCCGGGCTTGCTCCCAGGCGCCGGCCCGGCACGTATTGTAGAGCTCGACAAAGCCTTTCGGGTCGACGTTGCCCAGACCCGGGACAGCGCCGGCCGCACCCATTTGCATCACGCAGTCGACCACGGTCTCCGACCCGGTGAAGATGGCGAATTCCGGGAAGTGCCGGGCCCCGATGATCACCTCGCGCATGCCAGCCAGGTCACCGCTCGAGTCCTTCAGCCCGTCGATGACGTGGTCCCGGGCGAGCGAGATCAACTCCCCGGCAGCGAGCTTGGTGTGCACGGCGACGGGGATGTCGTAGGCGATCAGAGGAGCGTCGCACGCCGACTTCAACGTCCGGAAGTGCCGGTCGATCTCAGGGGGCTGGGTCACCGCGGCGTAGAACGGCGCCGTGGCGACTATCGCGTTGGCGCCTAGAGCGATGGCCCGCGATGCGTGTTCGATCATTCGTCGGGTCGTCATGTCGATGGCGCCAGCCAGCACCGGGACTTGGCCAGCGGAGGTCTTGATGGCGACCTCCACGACAACGTCACGCTGCGCGTCCGTGAGGTAGGCCGCCTCGCTCGACGAACCGAGCACGAACAGGCCGCTGACGCCTTCGTCGAGCAGGAACCCGATTAACCGCTCCAGCGAGACCGAATCGACTTCAAGGTCAGCGGTAAGGGGGGTGCAGACCGGCGGGATGATCCCGCTCAGCCCGGGGCCGCCCGGTCCGGAGCCTGTATTGGTGGACGTCGCCATTTCTGCCATGGGTAAGAGGCCTCTTTTTCTTGTTATGCTACCGGCCAGGTAGACGTGTCGTCAACAATCGACAATCTTTCTCGAACTGAAGCGATCCTCTGGACGAAAGCTAGTCGTATCAGGCGGCCCAGTGCCCGCCCGGTCCGCGCCCGCCCGTCCGCTGCCCGCCCGGTCCGCTGCCCGCCCGGTCCGCTGCCGTCGAGGTCAGATGATTTCCAGGTCGTCGCGCCCCGGGAGCGGCGGGAAGGTAGCGGTGGGAAGCGCCTGGTACCAGTAGGCAACCGAGGCCAGGTCGTCCTGTAGCGGCAGGTAGCGGCCCTCGCTCCTCCAGCCGAGGGCTTGAACGGTGACGCGGAGGTCGTTGCTGAACCGGACCGGGTCCACCGTGTGCCACCGGTACATCCCGAAGCGCATTTGCGAGCGATCGTGGTCGGAAGGTTCAGGTACGAAGGCCTGGAACCCCGTGTACGGCGTCGTGTACGAGCAATACTGCCTGCCCTCCTCGCCCACCCGAAAACCATACGCGCCGCACACGTAATCCTCTACGCCGGTGCCGGCGATCGTCGGGTAGTCGTCGCCGTCAAGGAAGAAGTGCATCTCACCTTCCCCCCACCAGCCGCCATTGTTAGATCCCCAGGCGAGATATGTCCCCACGTACTGACCTTGACCATGGATCTCGTCGACCAGCGTGTAGACCTTTTTGTAAGTCACAGGGTTCTCACGCCGGAACTGTGCGTGGAAGTAAGCGGCGTCCTCGGGAACGGCCGTCAGGGTGTAGTTGATCTGGTAACAGATCCCGGGCTCGGCAGAACCGATGTTCTCCACCGTGACCCGGGCACGTTTGCGGAACGGCATCTCCCAATAGCACGACAAGCCGATGGTGGGGTTGACGCAGACCGCAAGCGAGGAGATCTGCGCGTACTCCTGCCAGCCGCAAGCGAAGAAGTCGCCTATCGGGCATTCGACGGAAGGCTGCTCCTGGTCGTCCCAATAGATGCGAAGAATTATGAACCGCCACGGCACTTTGGGGTCGATCGCCAACCAGATCTGCTGTATAGCGCCCGGCCCCTCGATGTCCGCCAGCTCAGTTGTGGTCCCGGCGTGCATCCTGAGGGCCGGCGAGACCTTCCATCCCGGCCCGAGATCGCGCGCTGCCTTCGCGCCCAGCCCCTCGGTCGCCCTGGCGCCGCCGGCCTTTTCACCGCGCGGGTTCTCGGCGCTGATCGAACGCGACCGAGCGTCAGACAGCCGCCAAAGGTTACCGAGGTGCGTCCCGAGCCCGTTGAATTTCCCAACCGCCCCATCTGTCATATTTGGCCCCTTTCTGCGCCGATGTTATGGGCCCGGCAGACATGTCGTCAACAATCGACAATACGAGGCAACAATCATCCCCCGGGAGGCGGCCCTGCACTAGGTTGGATTTGCCATGGGACCTGGCTCGATGATCGGTGCGGCCGCCGCAGCGCTGGCGTCGTCGCGACTATCCGGCAATATGTTGGCCGACCTGCCCCCTGAGATCAAGCCGAGCGATGAGGTTGAGGGTTATGGAGTTCAACTGGCCGTACACGGCATCCTCACCAGCGCCGGTTACGGTGTTCGTGCCGGTTGGAAGATCGGCTGCACCACCAAGACGATGCAGGCGTACATCGGTGTCGACGGTCCCTGTGCCGGCGGTATGTTCCTGGCCCAACTGTGGCGAGGGTCGCACGTGTTTGCCGTCGCCACACCTCGCCGGCTCGGGGTCGAATGCGAGGTCTCAGTGCGCCTCGCCTCCGACCTGCCGCGCCGCGAGCGGGCCTACGAGGTGAAGGACATGCCGTCTACGGTCTCTGCTTGCATGGCTGCGATCGAGGTAGTCGAGGACCGCTACGCCGACTACCCCTCCCTGGGAGTCCCGACGTTGATCGCTGACGACTTCTTTCACTACGCCGCCGTGCTCGGCCCTGAGGACGAGCAATTCGACCCTGCCCGCCTGCGGGACGTCACGGGCAGCATGAAGATCAACGGCGTGCACGTGGGGAGCGGTCAGGGTGCCGATATACTGGGAGACCCCCTGGCGGCCCTTTGTTGGCTGGCGAACCGGGCCGTCGAATGGGGCCAGCCGCTACGAGCCGGCGAGGTGGTCCTGCTGGGTTCGGTGGTCCAGACGCAGTGGATCGGGCCGGGCGACGTCGTAACAATTAGCAACGACCTTCTCGGGGAGGCGGGCGCCGCCTTCGAACAGGCATAGTCCCTCAGCCCTAAACCGGTTAACAGGGACACAAAACTCGAGCCGTCAACGTCCTATCTCCTCGCTTCGACTGGCCCCGGACAATAAGCCTAGCTGGCCGCACCGGCGATCGCCTGGCGCATGTAACCGCGTTGGACGAAACTGATCACGACCAGCACCGGCACAATCAGGACCAAAGCTCCAGCCGCCAGCGCACCCCAGTTGGAAGTCTCCAGACCGACGTAATTCGCCAGAGCGACCGGTGCCGTTTGCGTAGAGGGATCTGTCAAAATTAGCGCGCCGAAATACTCGCCCCAGGCGCCGATCGATATCAGGGTCGCAACCGTGGCCAAGCCCGGTATGACGACAGGGAGCACTACTCGTCGAAACGCCAACCACCGGCTGCAGCCATCGATCCTCGCAGCATCGTCGAGCTCTGTCGGTATGTCGCTGAAGTAGCCTCGCATCATGAATACGACGAATGGCAACTGGAAGGTCTCGTAATACAGGATCAGCGACAAGTATGAACCAGTGAGCCCGAGTTTCTCGTAAATAACGTAGAGCGGGACGATGTACACGAGAGCCGGCGTTATATAGACGATGATCAACCATGCAGACAGGCCGCGGCTACCACGGAACCGCGAACGGGAAAGTGCGTACCCGGCTGGAGTGCCCAGCGCGAGCGCCACCACAACGCTCGAGGCCAGGAGCACGAGCGAGTGGACCACGTCCTGTACGTATTGCCCGTTCTCACCTTGGAAAAGGGTCCGGAAGTTTTCAACAGTAGGCCTGAACAGGAACTGCGGGGGGATAACGTACGCTTCGGTGGGCTGCTTGAAGGCGGTCTCGAACAGCCAGAAGATGGGCAGCAGCACGAATGCCGCCGCGATGAGCAGCACGATAAGCGAGACCGTGTTCACAGCTCGGCGGCGCCCTGTCGCGCTCCGGAGCAGGCGGCTTGGTCCTGGCCACGCCCTCCGTTTTGCTTGTCCCTGATTGCGGGCTACTTGGGCGGTCTGTGCAGACATCTCACCCCCTCCTTCTGGCGAAACGGAAGGCAATGAGGAGTGGCACTGCCATCAGCAGCACCAGGACGACGGCTAGGGCAGCGCCGAAGGCTAGGTTCCCGTTGACGAAAGTCTCCTGGTATACGTAGTAGTTGAGGACGTTGGTACTCAAGCCCGGCCCGCCCCCTGTGATGACCTGAAATTCTGCGAACTGCCGGAACAAGTCGATCAGCCTGAAGATCACAGCAAAGGCGATCACTGGGCGCAACCCTGGCAGCGTGATATAGCGAAAGACCGAAAACTCCGACGCCCCGTCTATCCGGGCGGCCTCCGGAGGGTCCTTCGGCAACAGCAGCAGGCCGGCCAAAACGATGATGGCGATGATCGGCACGCCGCCCCAGGCGTCCGCGAGAATGATCGAGGGCATCGCCGTGTGGGCGTCGCCCAGCCAGTTCGGTTGGCCGAGCCCGAACACGCTCAAAAAATAATTGACCCACCCGTTGCTCGTGTTCAGCAGGGACCGCCATGTCACCGCAGAGGCCACACCTGCCACCGTCAGAGGGATCACGAGCAAAGCACGAAAGACCCCGATCCCCCGCATCTGACGGGCCAGCACCAGCGCCAGGAGCACGCCGAGGACGGTCTCCACAAGGATCCCGGCCCCAACAAATATCAACGTGTTCTTTATGACCGGTGCGCGAAGAACGAGTCAGGTCCATTAAGGATGTTTTGATAGTTGACGAGCCCGGCCCATCTCAACGTCGGGTCGAGCGGTTGATAGTTGGTGAAGCTCAGCCAAATGCCGAGCAGGACGGGGACAATCGTCACGGCAGTGACGGTCACGAACGCCGGCACGGTGGCCAGTACGAGGAACCGCCTGTCCAGCCAGGCTCGTACCGTCTTGATGGCTCGTGGATTGTTCGCGCCGGGAGCACGCAACGCTGCCGGTTGCGGCGGTAAGTTCCGCTGGGTGACTGCAGAAGCCGCGTTCGGCATGTCTGATAAATTCCTCCCTCACTCTTGGGCGTGCAGGTGCGCTAACAGGTTGACGTCGAATTCGTCCGAGGACGCATAGGGTAACCGGGGCAGGCACAGCCAGAGAGCCCCAGCCCCGACGGGGCCGGGGCTCTCTGGCAAACGTCAATCCCGGCCTGGCGCCCGCTCTTGGCCGCTAAACCTCGAAACGTTGAAACGTTGATTACAGATGATATTGCTTCACCGTTGCCAACATCTCTGATTGGAGGCCGGTTAGCGCCTGCTGCGGAGTCAGCTCGCCGGCCACCAAGGCAGAGAGGGTCACGTTGATCTCACCGACCATCGGCGTGAAAGCGGGTGTGACCGGTATCGCGTTTGCCTCTATGTGATCGAGCGTGTAACGCATCCCCGCCAGGAAGTCCGTGGGCGCCTTGAAGATCGAGTTATGCGAGAGGGCATACGTGAGCGACGCCGTTCGGCTGGCGAGAGCAGGGTTGCGTGTCGTGTCCATGGCCGTGATCTGATTTTGCGGAGTCGTGAGGTACTCCATCAGTTCCCAGGCGGCCGCCTTCTGCGCGGTTGAGATATTGGGGTTTATGTACATCCCCCATGGGGCAGACAACAGGCAGGTCTGGTTGAACGGCGGGCAGGGGAGCTCGTCATATCCGGTGACCGCCGCTTCCTTAGAGAGGTTCGGGTTGGCCAGATCGTCTCGAGTCCATAGTTGTCCCACCACATCGCCGTCTGTCCGGTTTGGAAGGCGTGTTCGCAATCCGTGTAGCCGTAGGCCGACACCCCGGGTGGGTCGTAGTCTTGCATGAGCGCCGCATAATCCGTGGCCCAGGTAAGTGCTTGGGGCGTGTCGAACACCGGCTTCCAGTTCTGGTTGAGGAACTCCGCTTTGTAGTTGGCTGCGTAAGGCGCAAAGTACGGGAACATGAGGAAGAACGGGTAGTTGATCGCTTCCGTCTCGCTCCCACGCATGCACATACCGACAACAGTCTTTTTCTTGTTAGTTAGTTTCTTGGCGTCACTGACGACCTCGGACCAGTTGGCAGGAGGAGCCGAGATCCCAGCCGGTGGAACAACGCCTTGTTCCAAAAGAGCATCGGTCCCGCGTCGAGCGACACAGGGAGGCAATAGAGGACGCCGTTCAGGATGCATTGTCCCTCCTCACCAGCGGATATACCTTTGAAGTCGTAGGACGCCGGCGTTAGTTGAGAATTGTTGATGAACGGCATGAGGGCCGTCACCCCGTCGAACGCCTTGTAGGTAGAGGACCTGACTCCGGATCCTCGAAGATCGAAAATGCCTTGCTTTTGGCCTGTTGCGCTACCTGGATCTTGTCAGTGATCGAGACCTCGGGGATCTGGTCGTATATGACTTTGATCCCAGTCGACTTCTCGAAGCCCGGGATCAGTGCTTGCTGCCAGTCGTAGCTTACTCCTGAGGTCGTCCAGACGGTGACGGTTGGCGCGGATGTGGCTGCAGGCACTGACCCTGCCTGCGCAGCGCTCGTACCCAGGGCGCCGGACACCGTAGTACAGACAAGTGCCGTGGCCAATGCCGCACTTAGGGCCAGGCGGGACCGCGACTTACTGAAGCTGAGGAATTTTCATCTTGCTCCTTTGCTCGGGTGTCTGTGAACCGGATGCGCCGAGCCGGTGGCGCGGGTTTTCGTCTGGCGAGCGTGGCAGCTCCGAGCGCCCGTGTATTTCATCGGGCTTGATGTTCCTGTCCGCACGGAAGAACTCGTTCCGGCACCCCCAACAGGTCAGCGACTTGACGCCGATCGTTGCACACAGTCCACTGTTGACGGGAACGCTAGTGCGCCAACTGGCGCCAGTCAACTTGAGCGGCCTAAAGCCACTCGAACCAAAGGACGTGTAGCCGATCGCAGATGAGGTCACCCTTCCGGGCACCTGATGTTCCACGTTCGCTGAAGTACCGGAGCAGTTGTACCCCGTCTCTAACGTGGGTTTTGAGGATCACTGGAGGCCGCTACCTAGCCTCATCTGTGCGAACCCGCGCCGCACAAAGAAGGTGGCAATTAGCGCCGGGATACGCGTAAAGCGGGGTCGAGCAGTTATTAACATCAGGACCACTGCCAGCGCATTCCCATAACCGATGTTGTTGTAAACGGATGACACCTGGTAAACGCAATAGTTGAAAACGGTTGGGTGTTGAGACGCGGGAACCGCACCCGAGACAGGAACCAGCCCGGCGAGCCCCTCGGGGTCAGCGCTGAACGGGCGGCGGAGGGGAAAACGCGACCGTGCTGTCGGCCGGGGTGGCATAGTTCCGCGCCGACATCCCGTTGTCGACGGCGAGAGAGTGACCGTTGATGGCAATCGAAGGTCCCTCGACCAGGAAGGCGACCACTTCGGCGATCTCCTCGGGCTCACTGACGCGGTGCATCGGCGACAGGTCGGTGGCCTGAAGGACGGCGGGCGCTGCGCCCAGTTTGTCTGGTCCCACGGCAGGCACAATGTTCGTGTTCACCGCCCCCGGAGCAATGGCATTGCAGCGGATCCCGAGGTGGCCGTACTCGACGCAGACGTAGCGCGTCAGCGCCTCGACCCCGCCTTTGGCGGCGTCGTATGGACCGTAGCCAGGAAATGACCCGTTGGCATGGACCGAAGAAATGTTGACGATGCTCCCGCTTACGCCGTTGACCAGGAACGACCTCAGTGCCTCCCGGGTGCCGAAGACGACCGCTCGTAGGTCGATGTCGAGCGTTTCGTCGATGATGTCGGCGGGCATTAGGTGTAGCGGGCCGAGACGGACGACTCCGGCGTTGTTGACCCATGCAGACAGCCGCCCGGCGCCTTCAGCGGCTTGCCTGGCCTTGGTGATGACTTCCTGGTCACGAATGTCACCCGGTACGGCGACCCCGCCCACGCGGCCAGCCACTTCTTCGAGCGCGGCGATATCCCGGTCGATGCCCACAACGGTCCATCCCGTGGCCGCCAGCCGAGCTGAAATCGCCCTGCCGATGCCGTTGGCGGCCCCGGTGACGACGACCGCTCTCTGTCGCTCCTGGCTCCCGGTCGTCACAAAAGCCAGCTTATCCATGTAAGGGCCTAGCCACGTGATAGTACCTCCATCGCCCAATTCTGTCTCCCGAAGCCCGTTTTCGCAGGCCTTACCCACATCTCGGGGGCTTTATTGTTATCGGATGGGCTTTTCTCCCGCCTGGCCACCCGTGATAGACCTATCCAGGATTTCGGCCAGATGAGCCGAACCAATTTGCGAACCGGCGCGCTGGAGGGCACTGCGGATTTGCATTAAACACCCCGGGTTGGTCGTCACCACGACCTCTGCCCCGGAGGCGATGACAGCAGCCCCTTTGCGGTCGCCGAGCTCTTTGGCGGCACCCGGTTGGACGAGGTTGTAAATCCCGGCGGAGCCGCAGCATAGCTCGTCGCGGATCTCGCACAATTGCAACCCCGGGACCGCTCGCAGGAGCGCTCGCGGCTGGGCCGTGATGCCCTGGGCGTGAGCCAGGTGGCAAGCGTCGTGATAGGCCACCTTCATTGGCACCGGATGTCGTTCGGCCCGGGGCTCGACCGAAGCGAGCAGCTCGGACAAGTCGCGAGTGTGTGCAGACATCCAGGCTGCGTCCCCGGCACAACCAGGGTCGTCCGAAAGGAGCCGCGAGTACTCCTTCATCGCCGAGCCGCACCCCGCGGCGTTGACGACGACAAGCTCGACCCCGGCGGACTTGAAGGCGGCGACAGTCCTTTTCGCCAGGCGGGAGGCCTCCTTTTGTCGACCGGCGTGCCAGGAAAGCGCCCCGCAGCAGACGGGTTCCCTGGGTACCACCACGTCGAACCCCTCGGCCGCCAGGATCCGAGCTGTCGCGGCATTCGTCTGCGAGAAGAAGACGCTTTGTACACAGCCCGCGAGCAAGCCCACGACACCTCTGCGAGGTCGAGATGCGGGAGTCCTGGCGGGTACCGGCTCAATGTCCGATACGTCCGGCGCGACCGACTCCATGGCCTGGACAAGGGGCGGTAGGTGGGCAGCGACTTTCGGACGTCGCAAGGCCGAGCGCAGCCCGGCCGATTGTGCCGCTGCCAGTACCAGGCGAGCCACACGCAGGCGGCGAGGGTAAGGGAATAGGCTAAAAATGGCTGACCTGGCCAAGCGTTCCGACAATGGCCGGTCGCCGGCCTGCTCAACCTCCTCGCGGGCAATTTCGATTATCTCGCCGTAGCGCACACCCGACGGGCAGGCACTGACACAGGCCATGCAAGAAAGGCAGCGGTCAAAATGTTTGGCGGGCGCCCCCTCGACAGGCCGGCCCGCCAGCACCTGGTCGAACAGGTGGATCCGCCCTCGGGGAGAGTCCATCTCCTGGCCCCAGAGGGCATACGTGGGGCAGGCGGGCAAACAAAACCCGCAGTGGACGCAATCGTCGACCAGTTCCTGGGCCACGGTCAGTTCCAATGGCCTGAGCCGCCCTGATGACCTGACTTGCTTTGATGACCTGACTTGCTTTGATGACCTGACTTGCTTTGATGACCTGACTTGCTTTGATGACCTGACTTGCTTTGATGACCTGACTTGCTTTGATGACCTGACTTGCTTTGATGAATGGTCGCTGTCGGGTGTGGATGCCACTAGATGCCCCCGACGAAACGACCCGGGGCAAGCCGCCCGTCGGGGTCGAACCGCTCTTTGACCCGCCGCATCAGCTCCACGCCGGGGACCGGCCCCAAACATCGAGCGATGACTTGAGCGCGGCAGGCGCCCGCAGCACGGTCACGTGGCCGCCGCAACCACGGCACATATCGCGTAGGCCGGCCAGCAACACGGCGCAGCTCTCTGCGCCGACCTCGTCTGTCAGCCCCATGTACAGCACTCCCGAGCCGGCGGAGCCGGCGACACTCGCAGTCAGGCCCTGGTCTCGGGCCAAGGAACCAGCACGTTCGACGACGGTCGGGACCGCCGACAATACACACGTCAGCTTCAGGGTGACCGGTCCCGGCAGCCGCCCCCACGCGAGGGGGGATCCGGGGTGACTTCGCACGTGCCGAGCAAAGAGGCTATCTCAGTCGCCCGTTGCTGAACTGGCCCCGCCCGTCCTTCGATGAGGACCGAAAGCTGCACAGGCCCTTCGGGACGTTCCCGGTCGAGCTCGATAGCGGTCGGCGC
The DNA here is from genome assembly GCA_963823855.1 of uncultured Acidimicrobiaceae bacterium. GTDB lineage: Bacteria > Actinomycetota > Acidimicrobiia > Acidimicrobiales > Palsa-688 > Fen-671. Next base: position 77,526 of record CAWGNA010000017.1, on the reverse strand, counting down.
CGACTGTGACGCCAGTAAAGCCGGGAGAACGGGCGCCGTTTCGCGTGCGTTCGGGTACGACGCGACCACGAAGCACTGCACGTCCGGGAGCGGCTTGAGCTTGAGCGTCAGTTCGGTAAGGACCCCGAGCGTCCCGTAGGAACCGGTGAACAGCTTGGCCAGGTCGTAGCCGGCGACGTTTTTTACGACTTTGCTGCCCGCGTGAGCGACGACGCCATCGGCTCGGACCACGGTCATGCCGAGGACCAGGTCGCGAACAGCGCCATGCAGGTAGCGCGACGGCCCGGACAGACCCGTAGACACGACGCCCCCTATGGTCGAGCCCAGCACCACCTCGTCGACGGGGAAGCGCTGGCGCTCCTTGGCGAGCACGAGGGATAGATGCCCGAGGGTCGTCCCCGCTTGTACCCGGGCCACCAGGTCGTCGCTTACATGCTCTATAACTTCGTCCATCAGGGCCATATCCAGCACGAGCTGTGCCGATCGGGGTGGGTTGCCCCAGTCCAACTTCGTCCCCGCCCCTCTAGCCACCACGCTCAGGTCGTGGGCTGCCGCGACCCGGAGGGCAGCGGCGACCTCTTCGGTGTCGCGCGGGCAGGCGACTACTGCGGGAGCGAGACCGTCGACCCTATCAGCAGGACCGGCCCGCCTGGCCCCGGCCGGGCACGCTCGTTCGAGATCCGTCAAGATCTCCATCGCGCCGCCGTTAGCCACAAAGCATCAGCGAGTTCGCCATGAGCCAGTCGTCAATCTGCCAAGCGTGGATGTGCCATCAGAAGAGCTCCGCCAGGCCTTTTTCTTGCAGGGGGTGGGCGCCCTGACGGCTGCGGGGCGGCTCGCCGCAGAGCCGGGGGGTGGGGACTGCCTTGCCAGGGTTACAGATGCCGGCCGGGTCGAACGCCGAACGCAACAGCTGCATCGTCGCCAGGTCGTCGGGGCTGAACATCTTGCCCATGGCCGAAAGCTTGTGGAGACCAACCCCGTGCTCGCCGGTTATCGAGCCGCCGTGGGCGATACAGAGCTCCAGGATCGCCTCAGACAGCTCTTCAGCTCGCTCCTCCTCGCCTTCGTTGCGTTCGTCGAACAAGACCAGCGGGTGGAGGTTGCCATCGCCTGCGTGGAAGACGTTCGCCACCCTTATGCCCGACTGTTCTGAGAGGGCGGAGATGTCGTGCAGCACCTCCGGCAGGGCGCTGCGAGGGACGACCCCGTCTTGCACGATGTAAGAAGGGCTCAGGCGTCCCATTGCCGCGAACGCAGATTTCCTGCCCCGCCAGATAAGTGCCCTCTCGACGTCGTCCGCCGCCACGCGGATTTCGAACGCTCCCTGGGCCACGCAGTGACGCTCCACGTCCACGAGGCCCTCTTGCACTTCGGCCGCCGGGCCGTCGAGCTCAACGATGAGGACGGCACCCGCGCCCGGGGGGTACTCGCAGCGCACCGCCACCTCGGCTGCGGAGATGGCCAGGGCGTCCATCATCTCGATCGCAGCGGGGACAAGACCAGCGGCGATGATCGCCGAAACTGCTCGCCCCGCGCTGTCCACGTCGACAAAGGCAGCCAGCAACGTCTGCACCGCCTGAGGTCTGCGCAGCAGCCGGACGGTCACCTTGGTTGCGACCCCCAGCGTCCCTTCAGACCCCACGAACGCGCCGACCAGGTCGTAGCCGGGAACGTCCGCCGCCGGGCCGCCCAGCTCGACGACCGTCCCGTCCGCGGTTACGACTTCAAGCCCTGTCACATGGTTGGTCGTAAAGCCGTACTTGAGGCAGTGCGCGCCCCCCGAGTTCTCCGCCACGTTGCCCCCGATCGAGCAAACCTGCTGGCTGGACGGGTCAGGTGCGTAGAACAGCCCAAATGGGAGCGCCGCTCGGCTGACCTCTGAGTTGGTCACGCCGGGTTCGAGGACAGCTCGCTGGTCCTCCGGCTTCACCGACAGGACGCCGCGCATGCGCGTTGTCACGAGTAGGGCGCCATCGGCGTACGGGACCGACCCACCTGACAGCCCCGTGCCCGAGCCCCGCGCTACGAACGGCAGGCCGAGACGGGCGCAGACAGCCACGACGGCCTCGACGTCGTGGCGCGACGCGACCAGTACTGCCAGGGCAGGGCGGGCCGGAAGTTCGTGAGCCCGTCGCATTCGTAGGTGGCCAGTTCGGCCGGGTCGGTAATAATGGCGTCGCTCCCTACGACTGGCAGCAACAGCTCAATGGCAGCTCCTGCAGCAGGCCCCCCCGTCACCCCAGCCGCCCCGGTCACCCCAGCCGCCCCGTCACCCCAGCCGCGCCCGCAACCGTGCTCGAGGCGTGCGATGCGGTTGTAGCGTTTCCCAAGGTTGCTCCCGCTCCGTATGTTAGAACTCGTGAGCGTGACCAAGCGACCCGCGGGCAGAACGGCCAAGCGCAGAAGGAGGAGCAGTGGGCACCTCCATTGAGATCCATGGTGAGCAGACCTCGGCCCGTCAGGCAGTACTGAACGATGCCGCGCTTGGCCTCGTCGCCGAGTTACAAGGCGAGCTCGGTGCCCGGCGTGCGGCGCTACTGGAGCGGCGTCGTCAACTCCAGGGGGAGTTTGCCCGGGGGGCGCGACCGAGCTTCCGGGAAGCTTCGGCACCGGTGCGGGGCGCGGAGTGGCGGGTACCACCCGCACCCCCTGACCTCTCTGACCGCCGGGTGGAGATCACGGGGCCTACAGATGCCAAGATGCTCATCAACGCCCTCAACTCAGGCGCCCGGGTGTTCATGGCCGACTTCGAGGACGCCAACAGCCCGACGTGGGCAAACATGGCCGATGGGCAGGCAAATGTGGCCGACGCTGTTCGGCGGAAGCTGAGCTACGACTCCCCGGACGGTAGGCAGTACCGGCTCGCGTCAGAACTGGCGACCCTCATGGTGCGCCCCCGAGGCTGGCACCTCGTGGAGCGCCATGTCGTGGCTTCGGACGAGGCGGTCGCGGCTAGCCTTTTCGATTTCGGCGTCTTTGTGGCCAACAACGGCGGGGAACTGCTCGAGCGAGGATCCGGGCCTTATTTTTATCTGGCGAAGCTCGAGAACGCCGAGGAGGCAGCGTTGTGGCGTTCAGCCTTCGAGATCGCAGAGAGCCGCTTGGGGCTGCCCTCGGGGAGCATCCGGGCCACGGTCCTGGTAGAGACGATCCTGGCTGCGTTCGAGATGGACGAAATACTGCACGCCCTCGGCCCTTACGCCACAGCGCTGAACGCCGGCCGGTGGGACTATATGTTCAGCATTATCAAGAAGTTCCGCACCGACCCGGGCTTTGTCCTGCCGGACCGGGTACAGGTCACGATGGCCGTGCCCTTTATGCACGCCTATACGGAGCTCCTGGTGCGGACGTGCCATCGTCGTGGGGCTCACGCTATCGGTGGCATGGCCGCTTTCATCCCGTCGCGACGAGATCCTGAAGTCAACGAGCGCGCCTTGTCAGCTGTGCGCGAAGACAAACGGCGCGAAGTTTCCGCCGGCTTCGACGGCACCTGGGTAGCCCACCCGGATCTCGTGCCAGTGGCCGCTGACGTATTCGACAGCGTGCTTGGCAAAGCGGCCAACCAGCTCTCGCGCTCGAGGGAGGACGTGAAGATCGAAGCCTCTCAGTTGCTCGACGTGGCGGTCCCGGGAGGGGCGGTGACAGAGGCGGGTGTGCGCAACAACGTGGCCGTGAGCTTGCGGTACCTGGAGTCCTGGCTGCGCGGGACTGGTGCCGTGGCGATATTCAACCTGATGGAGGACACGGCCACGGCCGAGATCGCCCGGGCACAAATCTGGCAGTGGTGCCATCAGGGTGTCGCGCTCGAAGAGGGGCGGGCGGTAGACCAGGAGCTCGTTCGACGCCTCGAGGCCGAAGAACTGGAGCGACTGCTTGGCGAGCTCGGCGACGCCGGGCTCGGAGATGGACGGGCCAAAGAAGCCGCAGAGCTGTTCGATAACGTTGCCCTGTCCGGTGATTTCGTCGACTTCCTCACGCTGCCTGCATACGAGAGGCTCGAGCCATGAGGCCCTCAGCCCGGACCCCTCCGATGCACGAATTGACCAGCGCGCGAGTGTGCCCCACGGCCGCCAGGGCGTTGTTCGGTTTGGGCGTAGCCGCCGTTCTTGTGGCTGTGGTCGCGCCCTCTGTGGCATCAGCCGGGGGCAGCGCCAAAGTGAATACCTTCAATTTCTCCGGCGCACTGGTAGGGACACTGAAAATCACGACCACTAATTGTGCAGGCGGCGTCGCCACCCCGAACGGGGCCACCTTCGAAGCCGTCATGGGCAAACTCAAGGGTTCGAAAGCCGACGACTGGAACATAATGATCGTGACCCCCAAGAACGGCACTTACAAACTCCACCCGGGGCAGTTGGCGGGTATTGAATTGAACCCGAGCCCGATGGGGACGAACTGGGGGCATGCGACCGGCACCCTGACCGTGAAGGGCAGTACCGGTAGCATAAACGCCGGGCTTTCGAGCGCTGACGCCGGCAAGATCCACGTCGTGGGCTCATGGAGCTGTCCCGCCGGCTGACCCGCATTCCCCGTTCACTTGTATTTCAACTGGAGCGGACTTGCCCCTTGGTCAGCTGACTGCCGGAAGCCGGGGTGGCGGGCCTTGCGCCCGACGCCGGTGCGAGGAGACCGGGCGATCAGGTAGCGTTCGCTCCCGTGGCGCAAAACAACGGTGCAGGGGCGCGTGGTCCCGTTCGGGAGCTGCCTCCTCCTGCCCGTCCTCGAGACCCGTGGGGCCAGTCGAGTTTGTCCTTGTCTCGGCCCCGCAGCTGGACGGCCCGCCCCACGACGGCCCGTCGATTATCACCTGACCCTGGTGATGCTGTTCGTCTCGACGAGCGCGACGCTGGCAGGGCCGGTATCAAGCCGGCAGTGACAACCGCGGAGCCCAACGCTCAAGTGAGCCCGACCTGACAAGGAATGCAAATGCCCGACGAAGATACCCCTGTCCTCGACACCCTCGCCGAAATGACTGCTGCTTCGATCGAGAACAGCAACCTCGCCGCGCGGAGCACATGCTGGTCCGGATCGCCGCCCTGATCGCCGTGGACGCACCGGCGATTTCCTACTTGCTAAACGCCGGCACTGCCGCAGATGTCGGGATCACGCTTGACGACGTCCAGGGTGTCCTCATAGCGGTTGCCCCCATTGTCGGGACCGCCAGGATCGCTTCTGCGGGCGGCAACATCACCAGGGCACTCGGCTTCGCGATCGCCGTGGCTGAAGCAGAGCTGGAAGCAGAACTCGAAGCAGAGGACGAAGAAGAGGACGAATAGGCCGCGTCCCCGCGGCAAAGACCGACGCCCGCTGCAGGGGTACCCGGCCCCTGTTGGCGGGCGCACCCCGTCGTGGCCCGGTGGGGCGACCGGGCCGACCGGACATATGCGACCAACAGCTCCCGCAACGGGAGGAGCCCCGTGGCTGAGCGATTACCCCGTCGAGGCCCGCCGACCGGGGCCAACGCAACAGGACCGACGTGACCGACGTGACCGACGTCACCGGCGGGGCGCCGCTTCGGACCAGCCTCAGGGTCAATAACGACCTCGCCGCAACTGCCCTCGTCGATCTTGCCATTGCTGCCGAGGAAGCGGGCTTCGACCAGCTTTGGGTCTCCCATGACCTCTTCCTGCGCTCGGCGCCGGTGCTGCTGGCTGCGGCAGCGACGGCGACCCACCGGATAAAACTCGGGACGGGGGTGCTCAACCCGTACTCGGCTCACCCCGTCGAGCTGGCTATGCACGCGGCCACGCTCCAGGAACTCTCGGGCGGTCGCGCCATGCTCGGGCTGGCGGCCGGAGCGGCCGAGTTCCTGGAACGCGCCGGCGTAAGCCAACCACAGCCGCTACGAACCACCCGCCAAGCGATAGCTGCCTGCAGGGGCCTTCTCGACGGCGCTTCCCTGTCGGGGCGCGCCGAAGCCGGCTCCTGGGGCCACGACGCCCGCTTGCTGGTCCCGCCGACGGAGAAGGTACCTATTTACCTAGGCGCCATGAGCCCGAAAATGCTGGCCCTGGGAGGCGAACTTGCAGATGGCGTTCTCGCCCTTCTCTACCCACCCGAGCACTACCCGGTAGCTCTGGACCAGGTCGCCGAGGGGCGCAAGCGAGCCGGGCGCGAGCCGGGAAGTGTCGACGTGCCAGCGTGCGTGTGGGTTTCGGTCGACGAGGACGGCGAGCAAGCTGCGAAACCCTTGGCCGAGAAGCTGGCATTTTACGGGACGGCGTTTGCCCCTTACTTGCTGGCGCGCGCCGGGCTGAGCCGGGAGGACTTCATACCCGCGGCGACGGCGCAGCTCAGGGGAGACAGCGCGGAGGCGGTCCGCCTGGTCACTTCGAAAATGCTGCGGCTCGGCATCGCCGGGACCCCGGACGACGTAGTCGAACGTTGCGCCGGCCTCGTCCAGCAGGGTGCGACCCATCTGTCGTTTGGGCCGCCCCTGCGCCGACCCGTTGCGGGCCGTGGACCTCCTCGGGCGGAAGGTCGTCCCTCGGCTCCGCCTGGGCGCAGCGTAGCGGCAGTAGTGCGTCCCGTTTTCCCCTGTGGGGGCCCACGTGCGTCGACGAGGAGCACATCCGGGGTAAACCGGGCCGAGGAACGGCCAGGAACCGGAGAAAGGGGATGTCAGTGGAGCTGTGGGACCTTCGAGTCACGGTCGAGTCAGTCGAGGGCCGCTCGGTGTGCGGCCTCGGCGTGGGTGACTACTTCGAGCTCACCCAGTCGAGCCACCTCACGATCCCGCCCGGTCGGCACTTCTGCATCTATGCCCTCGCCTCTGTGCTGGCGTTGTTGCCGGCCAAGCAGCGGTCGCTCGGCGAAGACGACTGGTTGGAGCGCGAGTCCCTCGTTTGCTGTCCCGACCCGGACGAACGCCTCGTTATGAGGATCGAACGGCTGAGGCGTACGCGGCTCGATCCCTCAGCCGTCACGTGACTCAGCGCCCCTACCTGGCTCCAACGGGAGGCCCGCAGGCTTGGGCGGGCCTCGGTTACCAGTCTGACAAACGGCCCTCTGACTACGAGCGGCTGGCCGCTGGTGCCGAGCACTATGGGTTCGACGTGGTGAGCGTCTTTGGTGACCTGTACTTCCAACCACCCCTCCCCGCTCTCCTGGCTATGGCTCGGGCCACGTCGTCGATCACCCTCGGGCCAGCGTGCTTGAACCCCTACCTGCTCCACCCCGTCGAGATCGCGGGCCAGATCGCCGCGCTAGACGTGGCGAGCTCAGGCCGAGCCTTCCTCGGCCTAGCCCGGGGCGCGTGGCTGAGTGGCCTCGGGATCGACCAGCGGCACGCGCCGGGCGATGTGGCCGAGGCCGCGGCCATCGTCAGGGCCCTGCTGGCGGGCAACCGCAGCGGAGTGGCTGGCGCCCGTTTCGTCCTCCCGCCGGGACAGTCCCTCCGTACCCCGCCCCTTCGGCCGAGGCTCCGACTGCTCATCGGTACCTGGGGGCCCCGTCTCGGCGAGATTCTCAGGGGCGATTGCTGACGAAGTGAAAATCGGCGGGTCTGCGAACCCGGCCATGGTCCCCTTCATGCGGAAATGGACCGCGGCCGGAGCGGTCGCGACGGGCCGCCAGGCTCAGTCGGTAGGTGTGGTTATGGGGGCGGTGACCGTCGTCGACGAGGACGGCCGGCTGGCCCGGGACAAGGCTCGCCGGGAAGTGGCTCCCTACCTCGACGTCGTCGGGGGTCTCGACCCAACCGTTGAATTACCGCGGGGGCTCCTCGGGGATATTGGGTCGGCGCTCCGGGCCTCGGGGCCGAGGGGGCGGCGTCCCTGATCCCCGATGAGATCCTCGACCGCTTCGCATTCGCGGGCACCCCCGAGGCGGTCGCGGAGCACGCCATCGAACTCCTGCGGGCGGGAGCGGACCGCGTCGATTTCGGCACGCCGCACGGGATTACCGACGACCGCGGTCTCGAGCTACTAGGAGCCCGGGTGCTGCCGGCGATCCGGGAAGCGATGGGGGAGTGAGGCCGGCCATTGGGCTCCGGCCATTGGGCTTTGGCCATTGCGCTCCGGCCATAGCGCTCGTGGCTGGCGGTTCTCCTCTCACCTGACCCGCGTTTGGCTGCGCAGGCAGAGCGATTGCCAGCCGGGCTCGACCTCCACCGGCGGCGGGTCCTCGACCGAACAGCGGTCCATCACCTCTGGGCAGCGTGGGTGGAACCGGCAACCCGATGGGGGCCGAGCCGGATCCGGTACGTCACCGGGTAGAGCTGACGGCAGCACCGAACCCGCGCCGGCCTTCGGGATGGCGCCGATGAGGGCCCGCGTGTACGGGTGCGCCGGCTCGGACCAGATTGGCTCGGTGGCGCCCGTCTCGACGATCCGGCCGAAGTACATGACGACGGTACGGTCTGCGATCTTGCGCACCACCGACAAGTCGTGGGAGATGAACAGCATCCCGAGGCCCGACTCGGTGACGATCCCGGCCAGCAGGTTGGCGATCTGCGCCTGGGCGGAGGCATCGAGCGAGCTGATGGGCTCGTCTGCGACCACGCAGCTGGGCTCGGTGGCGAGCACTCGCGCGATCGCAATGCGCTGGCACTGCCCGCCGGAGAACTCGTGAGGGTACCGGTGGGCGATGGACGGCGATAGGCCGACGCGCTCGAGGAGGGCGGCCACCCGGGTCTGGGCCGCCTCGTCGTCGAGCTTGGCCCCAGTGCCGAGGACGATCGCATCGGCGAGCTGACGCCGGATGCGCCGGCGTGGGTTGAGCGACGAGTAGGGATCCTGGAAGACCATCTGAAGTGAGCGGAGGTTCTGGGGCCGGGCGCCCCGCCACATGGCTTTGACTGGTTCGCCCCGGTAGCGGACGTGGCCGGCGCTAGGGGCGACAAGGCCCACCGCGGCCCGCCCGAGTGTCGACTTCCCGCAGCCCGACTCACCGACCAGGCCGACGATCTCTCCCGCTGAAACGGTGAGCGAGGCGCCCATCACGGCTCTGACAGGAGGTTGCCCGCGTCGGGTGTAGGAGACGTCGATGCCTTCGAGTTCCAGGAGCGCCCCGCTCGAGTGCCTGACCGGAGCCTTCTGGACGTCCTGGACGGGGGTGCTCACTGGCCGACCGGGGAACGGTCACCCGACGGGGCCGGGACGGCATCCTTTACCGCGATCTGCCCAACAAGGCCGTCGCTTGAACCAGGCGAGACGGCGCTTGAACAAGGCGAGAGGGCGTTTGAACCAGGTGAGAGGGCGTTTGAACCAGGCGAGAGCGGGTCGACGTCGCACGCCAGTTGGCGGCCGTCACCCAGCGTCCGCAAGGTGGGGATGGTCGTGCGGCACGACTCCCGTGCCCATTCGCACCGGGGATGGAACGTGCAACCGCTGGGCATGGCGTCCAGGGTTGGAGGCGCTCCCTGTATGGGGACCATGGCCGCTCCCTCGGCCGACGCTCCGGGCAGCGACCGCATCAGTCCCTCGGTGTAGGGATGGCGCGGTGCGCCCAGGACAGCAGGAGTCACCCCGTACTCGGCCACCCGGCCCCCGTACAAGACGCAGATCCGGTCCGAAACACTGGACAGTACGCCCAGGTCGTGGGTTATGACCATGACGGAAAAGCCGCGTTCGCGACGAAGCCGGTCAAGGAGGGCCAGAATCCCGGCCTGCACCGTCACGTCGAGCGCCGTCGTGGGTTCGTCAGCGATCAGCAAGCGCGGCTCGCATGCCAGCGCCATGGCAATTGCTATCCGTTGTCGCATTCCCCCCGAGAACTGATGGGGATGGGCGTACAGCGCACCTTCGGGGTCGGGGATCCGCACTGCGGTCAGCATCTCGATGGCACGCTCCTGGGCCTGCTCTTTCGAAAAGCCGAGGTGTGCCCGTACGTGCTCGGTCATCTGGACGTCGATCCGCAGCAGCGGGTGCAAAGCGGTGGCAGGGTCCTGTGAGACCAGCGCTACCTGTTTGCCCCGCACTTCACGCAGCTGGCGACGCTTCAGCCCGAGCAGTTCCCGTCCCTCGAAGCGGACGCTCCCTGACGTCCTGGCCCCCACGGGGAGCAAACCCAGGAGCGATAGCGCGGTCAGGGTTTTCCCCGAACCGCTCTCTCCGGCGATCCCCAGGATCTCTCCTGGCCCAATCGAGAACGAGATGCCGTCGACGGCGCGCCTGATGCCGCGTGAAGTCCTGAGCGCGATGGTCAGGTTGTCGACTTCGAGGACCGGGGCCGCGTTGGCCGGCGAGACGGTGGCATTCATTTGCGGATCATTCGGGCCGTGCGTGGGTCGAGCATGTCACGCAACGCGTCCCCGAGGAAGTTGAACGCCAGCACGACTGTCAAGATGGCGAGCCCCGGGAACAGGCCGATCCACCAACTGCTGAAATTTTGGACTCCTTCTGAGACCATTGAGCCCCACTCAGCGGTTGGGGGTTGCGCGCCCAGACCGAGGAACGAGAGCCCGGACAACAAGAGCACGGCGTTGCCGATGTCCAGAGCGGCGAGGACGAATATCGGCCCGGCAATATTGGGACGCAGCTCCACCCACATGGTGCGCCAGCCGGACGAACCGAGGAGCCGCGCTGAAGTGACGTACTCAGAGGAGCGGGAGCCGAGGACGAGCCCACGGGAAAGCCTGGAATATGACGGCCAGGAGACGACGATCACGGCCAACACGGCGTTGCGAAGCTCCGGGCCGAGCGCGGCGGCCACGGCCATGGCCAGGATGATCCCCGGGAACGCGAACACGACGTCGGCGATCCGCATGATGACCGAGTCGACGAAACCCGCGAAGAAACCCGCGATGGCCCCGAGGGTTGAGCCGATCATCATCGCCACCGCGACGAGGAGCGCTGCTAAGGGCAGGGAGAGGCGGGCTCCGTACAGGACGCGGCTGAACACGTCGCGGCCCAGCTCGTCGGTCCCGAACAAGTACACGTGCGAGGGGGCGGCGTTGAGCGGCGCGAATTGGAGGTTTGGTGGGTATGGCGCCAGCTCGGGGGCGAAGATGGCGATCAGGACCCAGGCGACGATGATGCTGATGCCTATGAGCGCCAGCGGCTGGCGCCAGGGAGCGCGCAGCGCAGCCCGGTCTTTGCGGGTCAGGCGGTCCGCGCCTTGGTCAAGCTGAGTAGGGACGAGGTCGTCGTCCAGGGGCAGCGCGCTGGTCGTGCTCACCGGAGCTCGATCCTCGGGTCGAGGATGCTGTACAGCAGGTCCACTAGAAGGTTGATCACGATGTAGACGATCGCCACCACGATGCTGACGCCCATGATCGCCGGAAGGTCGAGGTTAGTCGCGCTGATGTAGGCGTAGTCGCCGATGCCCGGCCAGGAATAAATGCTCTCGACGAGGACCGTCCCCGACAGCAGGCTCCCGAACGCCAGGCCAGCCACCGTCGCGATCGGGAGGAGCGCCGGCCTCATGACGTGGCGGCGCACGACCGTCCACTCCGACAGGCCCTTGGCTCGAGCGGCCCGCACGTAGTCGTTGTTGATGACCTCCAGCACGGAGGCCCGGGTGAAGCGGAACATGACCCCGACCGTGAACAGGCCGAGGACCATCCCGGGCAGCACCAGGTGCTGCAGGGCGTTGACGAACAGCGACCAGTCGCCGTTCAGCAACGAGTCGACGGTGTACAGCCCCGTGATCGTAGGTGGCGCGGAGAGCCCCGGGCTCAACCTGCCGCCGGATGGGAGCCAGCCGAGGCGGTAGAAGAAGATGTAGAACGCGAAGAGCGCCACCCAGAAGGTGGGCATCGAGACGCCGAGGAGGCTGAACACGCGGAGCCCGCCGTCCACCGGGCGGCCCCGGCGCACCGCCGCGAACACGCCGAGGCTGACGCCCACGATGATCGAGATGAAGATGGCGAACAGCGCCAGCTCGATCGTGGCCGGGAAGTACTGCCTGAGGTCAGACGACACGGGCATGTGGCTGTGCTCGGAAATCCCGAGGTTGCCGTGGAGGAGTTTCCACAGGTAGATGAGGTACTGGTCGACGAGAGGCTTGTCGAGGCCGTACTCGTGGTAAAAGGCCTTGACGATGGCGGGGTCGCCGAGGGCGCCCTGGCCCAGGTTGGCAGCAGCGGGGTCGGCGGGGATGAGGTGGGTCAGGATGAACGCGACGAGTGTTACCCCGATGATGAGGACCACGCCGATCCCGAGGCGCCGGCCCAAGAACCGGCCGAGCCCGGCGGGGGTGACCCGTCGGGCTCTGGTCCGGTTCGTGCGTTCTACTGCGACTGCTGCCAATTAGCGCCGGTGCTTAGCTGAGGTTGCGGATATCCACGAGCCAGAGGCCGTTGGCCTGGAGGTCCTGGATGTTCTTGGTCCCGACGATGACTTCAGCTGGCTGGATTAGGGGGATGAACGGCCCGTACTTGTTGAGGGCGTTTTGGAACTTTTCGAAAATGGCCTGGCGGGCGTCGACGCCCGTCGTCGAAGCGGCCTGCTTTGCGATAGCTGCTACTCCCGTCGCGTTGGCCGCGCTGTCAGAAGTCGGCCACCCGGCACGAAGACCGACCAGGTTGCCAGGGGCGAACACGAGGTAGTCCTGCGGGTCCGGGTAGTCGGGGCCCCAATACCAGAGGCCCAGAGCCTCGGTGCCGGCACGATAAGACTGCAGGCCGACCTGAAGAGACTCGGGCTGGAGCGTGACGTTGATGCCGATCTGGTCGAGGTACTGCTCCACCCGGGCGGCGGCGTCGTCGAACGAGAGGCCGTTCACCGTGAGACCGGTCGGGTACGTGAGCTTGATGGACGGGTGCCCCAAGCCCGACTTCTTGAGCCATGACTTGGCCTGAGAGAGGTCGAACTTGGCGTCGCCGCTGGACGGAAGGGACCCGAGAAGGACCGTGGGGATAACCCCAGGAGACTGGACCGCGCCTGCGCCCGCAAGGGCCAGCATCCCGGCGTAGTCGACCCCGTACCGGAGCGCCTTCTGGAAGTCATGGTTAGACGAGATCGTCGAGACCTTGGGGTTGTCGTTGGAGAAGAGGAACATCACGTTCGGCGACGGCCCCGCATGGACCTGGACGTTCGTCATTCCCTTGGCCTGGCTCGGGTCGAGGTCGATAGCGATCTCGTTGGTGCCCCGCTGGACGTCGAGGCGCTCGATGGCCGCGGTCGGGGTGTTCCTTAATACGATGGTCGACCAGGCTGCCTTCGGCCCCCAATAGTTGGGGTTGGCCTGCAGGACCACCTGGGAAGTCGTGCTGAACGACTTCATGACGTACGGTCCCGAACCGGCCGAGTTGTCGTCGAGCCAGTTCTCGGCTGTGTCCTTGGTCGAGGCATTGGCGGCGTCGGTGCCACCGTGGGCCTCGACGACCTTCATCTCCAGGATGCCGCAGGCCGGGTTCGGCAGGATGTACGGGATAGCCGGGTTCGGTGCGCTGGATGTCATAACGACCGTCTCAGGTCCGTCGGTGGCGATCGTTTCCCCGGCCAGCATGAAGGCCGGGTTGCCCTTCAGGTTGACCATCCGCGTCAGCGACCAGGCGACGTCGGCCGAGGTCACCGGAGTGCCGTCGGAAAACTTGGCGGCAGGGTTCAAGTGGAAGACGTACTTGCGGCCCCCATTGAGCGTTTGGTACGAGGTGGCCAACTGCGGTACCACGGTCTGGAACCCGCCATTGGCGTATGTGAGCAACGTGTCGTACATGGCGTTGTCGATGAGGTTGCCGGTTTGTTCGTACACGTGACCAGGGTCGGCGGTCACGAGCACGAACGAGTTGTCGATTATGAGCGTGCGCCCTGACGTGCTCTGCGCTGAGGCGGGCGTTATCGCCACAGTGCCCAGCAGCAGGACTGATGTCGACAAGAGGGCGGCGAGCCCTCCAGCAGCTTGCTTTTTCAAATCTCCTCCTGGGATTGAATTACGAGGATTCTCGTCGCTCCGCTGCGCCCTTGCAACGCGCCCCACCTGCGCCGGGCCGTCTTATCGGTCGCTCTCGTCGGGCCTCGGTCTAACGTCGTACACCTGAGTGGTCGCCTTGCCGCGGTAGGCGGGCTTTCTTCGGCGCCGTTGACCCGCGCCGGAAGAGGGGTAAGAGTGCAAACAACAACCAATAAAGCTGAGGAGGAGCCATGCCGGAGATGACGCATTACGAGGACGGGGCCCCATCGTGGGTCGACATGGGTTCGCCGGCCCCGAAGGCGGCTCTAGATTTCTACTCCGCCCTGTTTGGCTGGGAAGGCCAGGACATGGGCGAGGAGTCAGGTCATTACACAATCGTTTCCAAGGGTGGCAAGCAGGTGGCCGCCATAGGGCCGGCTCAGGATCCCGGCCCTCCCCGATGGACGACGTACGTCAACGTCCATGACGTCGATTCGGCGGCCAAGAAAGCCGAAGCGGCGGGCGGGACGGTCTTCGTGGCCCCGATGGACGTCTTCACTTCCGGGCGTATGGCCATGTTCAAGGACACGACCGGTGCCGTCATCGCGGCGTGGCAACCGCGCGAGCATATTGGTGCACAACTCGTCAATGAGGCGGGTGCATTCATTTGGGACGAGCTGATTACCTCGGACCTGGCGAAGTCGAAAGCTTTTTATAGTGAGGTCTTTTCCTGGGGCTGGGGTGGATCCGACGAGTACGCTGAGGCGCAAGTAGCAGGCCGGACTATCGGCGGTGTAATGCCACGTCGTGCCGACATACCAGCCGAGGTGCCGGATTTTTGGCAAGTCTATTTTGGGGCCACGGACGTCGATGCAGACGTGAAAAAAGCAACCAGCTTGGGCGCGACGGTAATCGTCCCCCCGACCGATATCCCGAACACAGGGCGGTTTTCCGTCCTCGCGGATCCCCAAGGCGCGGTTTTCGCCCTATTCAAGGGGTAGGTTACCGCCTGCTTTTCCGAAGTCAGTGCTCCGCATTATGTCGGGCCTAGGCGCGAGTGACCGCAAATAAAGAGGCACCATAAAGGAAATTGACAGCCGCGTATCGGCCTGGCGCTTACAGGGCGCCGCAGTGTTTTTCGCGTCACGGTCCGACAGTGCCGTCCGGCGCTCCACTTCCTGTCGGGGCCCCGGGCGGGAGCCGGCCCGAACACGCGGTCTTGGCATCCGCTCAGGATGATCGCCGCTCGGGATGATCGCAGGTTCTTCACAAAATGAGCGCGCCCGCATCACAGAGCAGGAAGAGGCTCACTCCATCCGACAAGGCTGCGAGTAGAGGAGGAACCTTGCAATGGCAGGTCTTATCAGGGTCACCCCGGAGCAACTAGAGTCGACCTCGGGCCAGCTCAACCAAGGCGCGGGGACAATCGACGCGTTATTGCGGCAGCTTTCGGGCGAGGTGAGCGGGCTCGGAGCGGATTGGGCTGGCATGGGGCAGCAGCGGTTCCTGGCCGCTTTCCAGCAGTGGCAGACGGCTCAGGTCAACTTGCACCAGGCGCTGGAGACCATTTCTCAGCTGACCGCGCAGGCAGCGGTTTCCTATCAGAGCAACGACCAGCAGGTAGCGTCCACATTCGGGGCCGTGTAAGGCCATGTTCCCCTCAGACGGGGGGAGCACCGCCGGCGGGATCCCCTCTATCCCGGGGGACCCGGGCACGCTCTACGGCGCGGCTTCGCGCCTGGGAGCGACTGCGAGCGCCGTAAGTGATTGGGGCTCGCAGCTGGGCTCCATAACCTCGGGGTTAGCCGGCATGAACTGGTCTGGCCAGGGGGCGCTGAGCTTTAGTTCTTGCGCCTCGGCTCTGGAGGCCAATCACGGCTCGGCTTCGGGCGCCCTAAGCGAAGCGGCCACCGCCCTCTCGGCCTTCGCTTCAGTCCTGGCAGATTGCCAGGCATCGGTGAGAGCCGCTCAGGCTCAGGTAACCGACGCACAATCGGCGGCTTCCTCCGCCCTGAGCCAGTTGAGCGTAGACCCAATATCTCCCCACGACCCGGCCGCGGCGACAGCGCGGGCCTATTCCGAAGCGGCCGTCCAGAGCAGCCTCCAGCAATCCATAACCATTGCGACGTCCGGCGCTGAAGCCGCGTGGTCCCGCTACGAGGCTGCCGCGGCAAGGGCGGCCGCACAGAATCTCGAGCGCTATCCCCAGCTGGTCCGACGTCGCGAAAAAGATTGGTTGGCTCAACGACAAGGCCGGCTTCGGCCTCGTGCCAGCCGGTGTCGGGTTCCTCGTCCCGCTGGCCAGGGCAGGTGTGCGTTACCTGCAGACCGACAACGTCGTCGAAGCGGCGCTGCCCAGGTGGGAACAAGAGAACCTTTCGTCGTTCGAGGAAATGTTCGAGGCGGGCCAGGTTTCCCCGCTCGAGTTCGGCGCCCGGGTCGAGTCTTACACCGACAACCTGCAAATGGCGAGGGCCCTTTTTGCCCGGGCCGCCGTCCAGGACATCGGTTCAGGCGGCATTACTCCTGAGATGCGTTTTGCCACCCCATTAACAGCTGCCTCACGATTTATGGCCGGCGCGGCGGTCGTTTCTGACGTCGCCACGATCGTCAAGCCGGACGATGAGGGGGCGGCGGGTTGGGTCGACCGGAGCATGGCTGGCGCCAACGGCGTTGTCAGCGTGGACGCGGCAGCTGGCGGAGCCGGGACCGAAGCTTTGGGCGGTGCGCTCGGTATCGTCGATGTGTCGTCGGGCTGGATCCCGGTGGCGGGACAGGTTGTCCTGGCCGGTACTGCTCTATATCTCGCTGGCGACTGGGCTTACAACAACGTGAAGTTTTTCCACGACGGCATCGACGACGCTGGCCACGGGCTCGCGGACGTGGGCGAGGGCATTGCGCACGGGGCCAGTGACGTGGCGCATTTCTTCGGTCTCTAGCGTCTTTACGAAAGAAAGGCAAGAGGTTGATAATCGAAGTCGAGCCAAGCGGGCTTTCGGCAATTGCGCCGGCAATTGGGGCGCTGGCCGGGAACCTGTTGTCAACGGTCGGGCCGGTCAGCGCGGCGTGTGATGGCGCCGCGGGAGCCGCCGGGCACCCTGCCGTCCAGGCAGCCATTGACAGTTTCGGCGTTGCCGGAGCCCCCGCCTTGTCCAACCTGTCTGCGCTCGAGCAGGCAACTTCGGAGCGTCTTAGCCAGGCCGCGTCCACCTACGTGGCTAACGACGAGTCCGTTATGGGCGCCGGTAGGTTCGCCCGGTGAGCGGGCTTCCCGAGGCCGCTGAGCTGGAAGGGGTGGCCAACCCCGACCTCGTTGCGCTCGCCCTGCGCCGTATCGATTCCGGGCTGCGCAGCCACATCGAGCCCGGTCGTTTCCCGGGTTCAACTGTCCTGGTGCCTCTCGGCCCGTCCGGGCGACCGGTGGTGACGGAGTCGTTCCGGACGGTCCCGGTGTTCAGCGACCTGGAATCCCTCCGGGCCTGGGCGGCACCGCCGGCGGGCTTTCTGCCCGACGCCGAGCTCGAGCCCCTGGTGTCTGGGATAGGGACGGCAATCATGCCCGACGGCATAGACGAACTGCTCGCCGGCGGAGCCTGGGTGGTGGCGCTCAACCCGGCCGGGCCAGGAGCGTGCCATTTAGCCGGCGCCGTGGGGGAACCGCCGTTGCGTCCGGAAGACCTACAGGACCCACCGGTCGATCGAGGGTTCCTGGGACGGTCCAAACACCCCGTCAACCGGGACGACCCCCGGGTGAGGCTCGACCAGAGAAGCCAGCTGCGCGACAAGGTCGCCGCGCCGCTCAATCAAGGCGTGGCGGCTCGCGACGCGGGAGACGTGGCGCAAGCATTGCAATTGTTGAAGCAGGCCGATGTCGAAGCTCGCCACGCAGGCGCCCACGTGGCATCGGTCATCGTCACCCTCCACGCCGCCCGGCTCCTGGTTGAGCAGGGAGAAGGCGCTCAGGGAGCCGGGCTGGCTGACCTGACGGGCATGGGCTCAAATCGTCATGCCAAGCCCCGCCTCCAGCTGGAGGGGCTGCTCGTCTCAGCAGAGCGCCTCGACCGCAGCGTCAAAGACGGGAGGAGCGTGGCCGCCGGAGCGGCCGCGTGGACGGCCGACTGGATCCGCCGGCTCGCCGACGTCGCAGTAGAGCAAGGTTCGATGTCGACCGCGAGGCGAGACGGCCTGGGGCAAGTCGCGGACAAGGTGGCCGCCACTTACAACGACCCCCTGAACAAGTACGACCCGGCCGGCTGGACGCCAGAGGGGTGGGCCAGAGCGCTGGGCGGGGGAGAGGGCTGAGCGATGGCCATCGACATCTTCGGGCCCGGCGCCCAGGCTCCTCCCGCCGACGGCGTGGAGCTCGCCGGGTTACGTACGTGGGTGAGGTCTGTCCTTGTTCTGCCCACGTTGTTCGTGGTGGTTGTGATTGTCAGTGCGCTAGCCGGGGTAAAGGACTGGCTTGTCGTCCTCGCGGTGATGTCAGCCCTGACGATCGTTTCCGAGGCTTTGCTGATGCGTACGGGCGTCACCAGCCTGGCGTTGAGCCCCGCTTGTGTCGTCAGGCGGGCCCGCCGTCGCACCGCAACAGTGCGGGCCGAGGAAGTAAGTGACATCTTCATCAGGCACCTCACGTACGGCCCGATCATGGTGGTGTCGTCCGGTGACACCAAAATCGGGTTGTCACTGCCGGCGGTCTACCGGAACCCGCCGGCGCGCGATGCACTGGCCAGTTTCCTCTGGCGGGCCGGCGCGGACCCTTCGCTGGGCGAGATGGGCATCCCACGACCAGCTTCGCGACAGCGCTCACGACCCGGCTCACACCCGGCCCAGTCGACCCGGCCGCAGCAGCCTCAGCGGAGAGGGGCGACGCCGAATCCGTCGCCAACCGGTCCCAGGGGGGGCATAGCGATAGACGGTCCCTCCCTGTCTCCCCCCCGTCAGCCCCAGGCGCCGTCGGTCCGGGTAAAGGGCCGCGCCCTCGCCTGGGTCACTTTTGGCGCCCTATTCCTCACGGTGGCGATCGGTGCCCTCCGCTTCCTTCACTAGGGCCCGATCTGTGGCCCGGCTCGACGGCGGCGGGCACGGCTCCGAGCCACCCGACGCGTCACCGGGCGACGTCCGCTCACACGGCCGGCGCACCCTTGGCCCTCAACACCGTGCGGGTGGGCCCCCTGCGAATGAGCACGTTGGCGTGGGCGGCCTCCGTTTCCACAGGCCGGCTAGGGCGTGGCCCCTTCCGGTTGAACCCGGCTCCGCTGTGCTGCCCCCGGTGCCTGCTGCCCGCCAGAGCGCGGGTGGGGGACGCTGGCAGATGCTCCTGCCCGTCATGGGGTCCGTGGCGATGGTGGGGTTCGCGTTCGTGGTGCACTCTCTGCTCTATCTCGTCGTTATCGGCCTGATGGTCGTGAGCATGGTCGGCGCCACGCTGGGGGCGCAGATGGCGGGCAACCGCGATGAGCGGCGGCGTTGGGCGCGGGCCAAGGCGCGCTACCTGGCGTTGGTAGACAGTGCCGCTACCGGCTCACGAGCGCGCCTCGGAGCTGCAACTGGCCGGGCTGAACGGCCTGTACCCGGGACCGGAGGAGCTGTTCGGGCTGGTCAAAGCCAGCGACGGGACCTGGGAGCGCAGACGCTCCGACCCTGACTTCGGATGGGTGCGCCTTGGCCTCGGAAAAGTGCGATCCGTACGCCCCGTCAAGCTCGGCGACTCCGCGCCAGCGACCAATGAGCCCGACCCAGAGCTCGCCAGCGCAGCCGAACAATTGGTCGCCACCAGCGCCTACGTACCGAGTGCACCCGTGACCGCGCCCCTTCCGGAGCTGGGGGTGGTGGCTGTTGTTGCGCCCGGCCCCGAGATGGCGACCAATGCGAGAGGCATGGTCGCGAGCTGGCTGTCGTCGCTGGCCGTATTCCATGCACCCGGGGACTTGCGGATTGCCGGCCTGGTCCCCGAGCAGGCGGCAGACAGCTGGGACTGGCTCAAGTGGTTACCTCATTGCCGCCCATTGCAGGGTGGCGAAGGGTTCGGCCACGCTCGCCGTTCGGTGACAACCGAACCGTCTGGGTTTGCAGACGTGGTCGGTGACCTGGTGCGGTCTCGTCTCGAGCAGACGAGGACTGCCACCTCGTCTGGGACCTCGACGCAGGCCACCTCGGGTCAGGGACGAGAGACCGGGTGGGAGCACGTCGTACTGGTCGTGGACGGCTGGTGCCCGGAGCGAACGAGCCCGGCTCTGGATGCCCTGATGGCTCATGCGGCCAGGGCGGCCGTCAGTTTCATAGTGCTGGTGGCGAGCCCTGAGGACGTCCCGTCGATGAGCGGTGCGACGGTCTCGTTCGCCGACGACGGGATGTTGCTGTACGTCGAGAGCGGGCCCGGCGGACGGGTCGAGGCGAGAGTGCAACCCGACTGCCTCGCCCCCGGGATGGCTCTACAAATCGCCCGGCGCCTCGCTCCTCTGCGCCTCGGCTGGGGCGGCTCGTCAGCAGCGGTCGCCGACAGCGTGCGCCTTTGCGAGCTGCTCGGCGCCGAGGAACCCGCTCAGGTGCCGGCTACCAGCCTGCGTCTGGCAAGGCCCGACGTGGCCGGCGCCGGCTCGCAACTTCGTGAACTGTTGCGGGTGCCCATCGGGCGCGACGAAGCCGGCAACCCGGTCGAGCTCGACCTGAAGGAGCCGGCGTCGGGAGGTATGGGGCCGCACGGCATCATGGTGGGCGCCACCGGCTCCGGCAAGAGCGAACTGCTCCGCAGCATCACGGCCGCGCTAGCTGCTCGCCACGAGCCATCGTTGCTCAACCTGCTGCTGATCGACTTCAAGGGCGGGGCCGCGTTTGCCGGGTTGGAGCCACTGCCACATGTCGCTGGCCTGGTTACCAACCTGGCCGAGGAGCCTGGCCTGATTGCCAGGGTGAAGGCCGCGCTGGCGGGCGAGCTCGAACGCCGGCAAAAGCTGCTCCGTGACGGCGGCGACCTCAGCTCGATCGGCGAATATCATGCTCGGCTGTCCCGGCTGGGGAAGGCTGGACAGGCTGGTCGGGATGAGGTCGACCCGTTCCCGTACCTGGTCGTCATAGTCGACGAGTTCGGCGAGTTGCTCGAATCCGAGCCCAGCTTTATCGAAGTCTTCAACGCCATCGGGCGCATGGGGCGCAGTCTCGGTGTCCACCTCCTGCTCGCTACGCAACGTCTCGACGAGGGGCGAGTCCGGGCGCTGGAGCCGCACCTGCGCTACCGGCTGGCGCTGCGGACATTCGAGCGCGGCGGAGTCGCGCAACATCCTCGGCTCGCCGGCGGCGTTCGAGCTGCCATCAGTGCCTGGCATGGGCTATCTGGCCGTGGACGGTTCCCTGACGAGGTTCAAGGGGGCTATCGCTACCCTGGTCAACCGGCCCGGCAGCCAGCAGCGCGGCCCGCTCGCCACAAATGCCCTCCGTCCCCTCACGCTCCACTGTCGCGACGCCTGTCGCGACGACAGTCGCTACGACTGTCGCGACGCCTGTCGCGACGACAGGCACGAGCGCAGCCGAGTAGGCAGCCGCGCGCCGAGCCGGGGGATTGGGCAGGGCGGGTTGGTCGCCCCGACCGCGGCAACCGCGACCGCGCCCGCTAGCCGGGCCCTGGCCATCCAGTCGCCGGTAAGCCAGTCGCCGGTAAGCCAGTCGCCGGTAAGCCAGTCGCCGGTAAGCCCGTCGCCGGTAAGCCCGTCGCCGGTAAGCGAGTCGCCGGCCAGCCAGTCGCCGGTCAGCCAGGAATCGCTGGCCGAGGCTTCGCTTCAGGCTCCCGGGACCGAATTGCAGGCTCTCGTTCAAGTATTGGGGAGCCTCCCCGGCGCCCCTGCCCGCCCGATCTGGCTGGCGCCCCTTCCGGCCGCCCTCACTTTGGGAACCCTGGGAGGCAAGGCGGCGGCGTCTCCTCAACGCCGCTCGCTCCCGGTGCTCGGGCTGGTCGACTTGCCGCGTGCCCAGAAGCAGGAGCCCCTGGTCTGGGATCCAACCGGGACGGGTGGGAACCTCGGTGTGGCCGGGGCTCCCCAGACGGGTAAGTCGACGCTTCTCGTCAGCCTGGTGCTGGCCCTAGTGAAGAGGTTCGGGCCCGACGAAGCGCACTTCTACTGCGTTGACCTTGGAGGCGGCCGCCTGTTTGCGCTCGAGGGCCTGCCCCACGTAGGTGCCGTGGTCGGCCCGGGCGAAGCGGAAGCAACGGCCCGGCTCCTCCAGGACATGCGCAGCGTGGTTGCAGAGCGCGCGTCGCGCCGGCGAACGGGGACTGTAGCGGCCAGTAAGACTGGCAGTAAGACCAGGGCCAGTAAGACGAGGGCCAGTAAGACGAGGGCCGTACCGTCAGACGACCGACCCGCCCAAAGCCGTGAGCCCGGCAACGGCCGCGACTTCAGCGACTTCGACCCCTGCGACGCCGTCGGCGGCGACCCCGACGTATTCGTCGTGGTGGACAACGTGGCCATGTTGCGCCAGTCGATGCCCGAGCTAGAGCCCGAGCTCTCCGCCCTGGCCACCACCGGCTTGCACCAGGGAGTGCACGTAGTCGTCAGCGCCAACCGGTGGTTCGACATTCGCCCGCAGTTGCTGGACGCGCTTGGCACCAAGCTGGAACTGCGCCTTGGGGACCCCGCGGAAACCTTGACCAAGCGCGAGGCCGCCAAGGGATTGCCAGTGGACCGCCCTGGGCGCGGCTTGACCCGAGAAGGCGAGCTGTTCCAGGTGGCACTGCCGTCGTGGTCGCCAATTCCTGGTCCGGACGGCGAAGTAGTCGCGATAGCCGAGGCTGTGGCGGAAGCGAACGGCGGTCGCTGCGCCATTCGTGCCCCCAGGGTGGCAGCCCTGCCCGAGTCGCTTAGGGAAGCCGACGTCGGTGCATTCTCTTGCGAAGCCGGTTCTACACCCGCTGACAGGGCGGGCGGCTTCCTCCTCGGCGTGAGCGAGTTCCGGTGCCGCCCTGTCCAGGTGGACCTGTTAGCGCCAGGAGCTCATCTCGCGGTTTACGGTGACGCTGGCAGCGGCCGTACGACGGTACTCGCCCGGGCTCTGGGCGACATGTCCTCCCGGTTTGCGCCGAGGAACTGACAGTCCATCTGGTCGACCCGGCCCGGGGTTTGATCGAATTCGGTGAGGCCACCCACGTGGCCAGCTATGTCACCTCAACTGCACGAGCTGAGAAGTTGGCGCGGCAGCTGGCAGATCAACTGACGAGCCGGCTGCCCCCCGAGGGGGCCAGCGTGGCGGAGCTGCGGGCCACGCGTTGGGACGGCCCGTCTGTACTCCTCGTGGTGGACGACTACGACATGCTCCTCGGTGCTCTGGGCAGCCCATTGGCCCCTCTCGCGGAGGTCGTTGCTCAGGCGGGCTCGGTCGGTCTCCATATCGTGTGCGCCCGACGGGTGGCGGGATCGCAACGCACGAGCTTCGAGCCGTTTTCGCAGCGCTTGCGGGAACTGCGGCCCACGACCCTCGTTCTCTCGGGCAGCCCCGAAGAGGGTTTGGTAGCCGGGGGCGTAAAGGCGCGGCAGATGCCGCCCGGGCGGGGATGGCTCGTCAACCGGGCGGGAACGGCACAACTCGTGCAGTGCTGCCTCCCGGGTCTCCAGGCCGACGCTGATCGGCGCGACATACTCGTCCCGGCTGGTCCGGGAGGCAACGACCTGGGCGACGGGAGGTGGCCATGAGCGTGGCGCGTACGGTCCTCGTGACCCTCTCATCTCTGAAGCGCGAAGTAGACGTTGTCGCGGACGCCGATGTAGCACTGTCTGAGCTGTTGACCCCCGTAGCGGCCGCGCTCGGTCTCCGGGCCGCTGACATCGCGGTGACGGTAGCTCGCTCTGCCGACCCGGCTCAGATCTTCACCATGAGTTTGACCGAGACCCTTGACGAGGCGGGCGTAGTGGACGGTGACCGGCTCAGCCTGCACCCGTTCAGCCAGCCGCCGGGACAGACCGTGCAGGTGAGGTGGATGGAGGAGGTCGAACCACCGTGGTCTTGACCATCACAGAACCAAATGGCGCGGGGCCGAGCAGCTCAGACGATCAGGGCCAGTCGCCCAACGGCGGTTCCCGGGGCCGTTTCGGCGCGGCGGCTCCTGAGCAACTCCATGTCGAGCGGCAAGCCCCGTTGGGGCCGCCACTGCCTCGGGCACGCCGACGTCGCTGGCCATGGGCGGTGGCGAGCCTGGTGACCGCAGTAGCCCTCGGCCTCGGGGCCTTTGTCGCCGGGCGGGCCACTGGGCCCACCCCGCCTGCTGGCCCCGCGACTACCGCGGTTGTCGTCCTGACCCAGCCGGTGACCGAGGGCCAGGCGCTGGGGGTGGACGACCTTGCGGCCGTCACCCTTGTGTCGGCTCGCCGTACCGAGCTTGGGGCCTGGAGGCTGCCTCTCGGCCTCTCCTACTTCCCGGCGTCGATGAAAGCCAGCCTCGTGGGCCGCCAAGTGCGCAGCTCCCTGCCGGCCGGGGCCCTGCTCGTCCCGGGCGAGCTGACCACCGGTCCGTTCCCGGGACCGGGGCAAGCGCTGGTGGGCCTGGAGTTGCAACCGAGCGAAGCGCCGTCAGGTGGTGCCCTCGTCGCGGGGGACCCGGTGGGGGTGCTGTTCGTCCCGGCCGCCAGCCAGCCGCCTTACCCGGCCCCGCGGCCGCTTGTGACGGCTCAGGTAGTGGCCTCTGTGGCGGGCCAATCGGGCAGTTCCTATGTCACCGTGCTGGTTCCGGCTCGCCTTGCCGCCCGTCTTGCTGCCTACGCCCAGCACGACGAGGTGGCGTTGGTCCGGCTGGGGCCGGGGGCGGTCTGGCCCCCACCCACCTTGGCGCCTCCGACGACCGCGCCTCCTCAGACGACCGCGCCGCCTAGGACCGCAGCCACGCCACCTACGACCGCACACGCCCCGCCCAGGACCGCACCGCAGGACCGCTCCGCCTACGTCCGCACCGCCTACGACAGCACCGCCTACGACAGCACCGCCTACGACAGCACCGCCTACGACAGCACCGCCTAGGACAGCACCGCCTACTACGAACGTGCGCCGCGCACGACGACGCCGGCGACTGGGGCTCATCACCCATCGACAAATGCGTCGTCACCGGCGACGGCACACGGTCAGCGGACGTCCCACCACTCGAAACCCAGTGGTACGGCTCGAGCCTCGACTACCCGTGTGACGTCACCGGCTGGCGCCGTTCCCCACCACGCAAAAACCGCCCTTGTTGTCACGCGGAACGCGGCCGAACCCTGGCTTACGTTGAGCACCGAGGGCGGCGGCTGGTGCCGCGCCGACGCATTCACGCGTATCGGGCCTGCGTTTGCCGGCCGCGGCAGCCGAATTTGGCGCTGGATCCGGGAATTGGTGACGATTGACCACTTCTCACGTGCTTAATCGACACCAAACAGCCTTCTGAGAGGCCATTCCAACATTCAGGTTTGATTTAACCGGCGCGTGAGCGACCGATGCCGCAGGCGCCCTCGGTCACGACCTTATATTGAGCGCCTGGGGTTCGCCTGGCCTTTCTCGCCGCAATACGGTGACTTGGTCGCGAACGGACGCAGAAAAGTGCCGTAAGTACAACGAGAACTGGTTATTGCACCAAGAACGGCCCGAAAGTCCTCGGCTAAGCTGCGCCAAGCAAGTCCTTGGAGTTTCGGCAGTGGTCTACTGCCGCCGTCGAAATCCACGACAAACAGCTCACCACCTGGTGGTGTTACAGCTCAGCCGACCAGCTGGTCTCGGGGGCCAGTTACGTTCCCGTGGCGGTGCAGTGTCGCACTGACCGTTTGCTCGTGTGCCCAATGCAAGAGTTCGACGCTCCCGACCGGCGACAGGTCGGCGACGTCTACCTCCACGCCGAAGTCGAGGGCCGCTAAACGAACAGCCCCGCTCACGCCACACAAGCGCACCCGGTCCACCCCGAGATCCGGGAGGCGTTTGGCATAGGACACGTCGTCTTCCACCACCGCCCCCGCCGGGGGATTGTTAACGGTCGGGGTGACAGAGATGTCGAGGCCGACATCCAGCCTTTTGGCGATGGCCAGGGCTAGCGGCAGCTCGAACGGCGAAGAGGACTCGTGAAAGAGCGCCCCGAGCCGCAGGCTGACCCGGCGGAGGCTACGAAGCCTGAGGACGTTCAGCTCCGGCTCGAGCGCGGAGGGATCCTCCCCGATGGCCAGATTCGACCAGGTCTCGAAAGCGGACTCCATTTCTTTGTCGAGCGAAGTAGCCCGACCGGCACGCCATCTGCCTAACGACGACAGGTAGTGAGGTCCACCTGTCTTGGCGGGTGAGCCGATCGCGGATTGTTTCCAACCGCCGAAGGGCTGCCTGCGCACGATGGCCCCGGTAGTCACCCGGTTGACGTACGCGTTCCCTACCTCCACCCCTGCACACCACCGCCTAGTCTCCGTCGGGTCGAGGCTGTGTACCCCGCCCGTCAACCCGTAACGGGTGGAATTTTGCAGAGCAAGGGCATGGTCGAGGTCGCGGGCACGCATCACGCCGAGGACTGGCCCGAAGCACTCGGTGACGTGGAATTCGCTCCCCGGGAGGACGCCCGTTTTGACCCCCGGGCTCCACAGGTTCGGGTTGGTTTTGTGGCGGTTCGACTTCACTAGCCATTCTTCCCCGGGGTCAAGCTCGGTCAGCGCCCGCAACAAGGGCCCGCCCGGAGGTCTGATGAGAGGAGCGACGTTCGTGGCCAGGTCGTAAGCGGGCCCGACGCGCAGGCTCGACACGGCGTCGGCCAGCCGGCGCATGAAGCGCCAGTCGTCGTAGACGGGGGCCTCGACGATCGCGAGGCTGGCGGCGGAGCACTTTTGCCCGCTGTGGCTGAAAGCCGAATGGATGAGGTCACGGATCGCGTCGTCCTGGTCAGCCGCCGCCGTGATCACCAACGCGTTTTTCCCGCTCGTCTCGGCGTGGATCTCCAATGACGGCCGCCACCCGAGGAACATCCTGGCCGTTTCCCAGGAGCCGGTAAAGATAATGGCGTCCACCAGAGGGTGGGTGATGAGGTGCTGTCCCGCTTCGTCGTCAGCGCACGGCAGGAACTGGAGGACGTCTCTCGGCACACCGCCATCCCAGCAGTGGCGGGCCAGTTCCACGGCCGTGAGTACGGTCTCGGGAGCAGGTTTCAAGATGACAGCGCTCCCAGTGGCCAACGCCGCCAGCACCCCGCCGGCGGGAATGGCGTACGGGAAATTCCACGGCGGTGCCACAACGACTACTCCGTGAGGCTCGAAGGTCCCCGTGCCCGTGCCCGTGCCCGTGCCCGTGCCCGTGCCCGTGCCCGTGCCCGTGCCCGTGCCCGCGTCGATGCTGGTTTCCAATCGGACCGCTTGTTCGGCGTAATAGCGGGCGAAATCGACCGCTTCGGAAACCTCTGGGTCAGCCTCGCTGACGGTCTTGCCGGCGTCGTGCATCATCGCAGCGATCGTCCTGGTGCGGTCGCGGTCCATTATCCGTGCCGCGGCACGCAGGCAATCACTCCGGGCGAACGCTCCCCGCTGACGCCAACCGACAGCAGCGCGCCTGGCGGCGTCAACGGCTGCATCAATGGTCGGGACCGAGGCTTCCACATAGCGGTACAGGAGAACTCCGGGCTCAGACGGATCGGTCCCCCGACCGCTCATTGGGGCCACGACCTCGGCGCCGTCGACTACGGCGCTCACCGTGTAGGGACGACCGGAACGAAAGCCATCGATCGCCTCGCTCAGCCCTTGCCGATTTTCCTTGACCGTGAAGTCGGTATCCGGTGTGTTTGTAAAGGCTGGGTTTGTAAAGGCTGGGTTTGTAAAGTCGGGGAAAGGTGCGTTTGCGCCGCCGGCACCGCGCTCATTCCCCGCACCGCCCGCACCGCTGGCGGTGCCGACCCCCTGGCCTTCCCGCCGCTCGTCCACCGCCCGCCGGGATCCCGGTGGCGGCTCGTGCCGGCTACTCACGGCCGCCTCGAACTTGGCTCGTTCGAGCTCCCACGCCGGCGAACCAACTGTCAGGTTGAACACGTGGGCCAGAAAATTCTCAGGCGACGTGTTCTCATCGAAGCGGCGCACGAGGTAGGCGACGGCAGACGCAAAATCATCACGCGGCACGATGGGTGCGTAAAGCAAGATCCCGCCCGCCATCCTGGCGGTAGCGAGCGCCTGTGGGTTGGCCATCCCCTCGAGCATTTCGATCTCGATCGGTGCGCCGGTCGCTTCCCGGACGGCGAGGGCCCACCCAACGTCAAACAGGTTGTGGCTGGCGACGCCGACCCGAAGTGCGTTTCGGTTCAGAGGGTCAATAGCGCGGTCCAGCAGACGTTTGAAGTTGGCGTCGACCCCGGCTTTAGAGGTGAATGCCGCTTGTGGCCAGCCTCGAAGTTGGCTCTCGACGTGCTCCATGGCCAGGTTGGCGCCCTTGACCAACCGGACCTTGACGATGCTCCCGTGGTCCTGGTGACGTTGGCGGGCGAATGCCGCCACCCGCTCGAGGGCGGCATTGGAATCGGGCAAATAGGCCTGAAGCGCGATACCGGCGTCGAGGTCGTGGAAGGCTGGTTCCGATAGCGCCCGTGTAAACGCGTCGATCGTTAGCTGCAAATCGCGGTACTCCTCCATGTCCAGGTTTACGAACTTGGGAGGGTTGGCCCGGCGAGCAGCCCGGAAAATGTGCCGCAGGCGCTCAACGATACGGGAGGTGCCGTCGTCGTAAGCGATGACGTCGAGGAGCGAACAAATGGCGGAGATCTTGACTGAGACATAGTCGACCTCAGGGCGGCCGAGGAGGTCGATGATCGCGTTTGTACGCGCCACGGCTTCGCTTTCTCCGAGGATCGCTTCACCGAGGACGTTGATATTGAGGCGGGCCCCTGGGCGCGACGGTGGCGTACGTGACGTGAAAGCCGGCCCGGGTTGGCTGAGAGGACCGTGGCCGAAAACTCACGGCGAAGCCGCCAGGAGACGGCAGGCATGACGACCGTAGGGGCGCCGGGCGCCAGTCGGGACGCGGTCAAAAGGGCCAACCGGTCAAGACCTTTTACAAATGACGGCACGCCCTGGTCCTCAACGAGCGCGTTCAGGCGCTGAGCGGCACGCGGCCGGTCCCTGATCCGGAGTACCTGGTCGGTCAAGGTAGTCAGGAACTCGCGGCCCTCCGGCGCGGCAACTAGAGCTGCGATCCTGGCCCTGCGGCGCCTGTCGCCCCTGGTCTCTAGCTTGGTGGCGTCAGCGACCAGCCGGGCGGCGATGTCCTCGGCCCGTGCGACCAGGCTCTGGTCGTCGGTCCGCCCGGGCCAGTCAGCCACGTGCTGGTCCCGGCCACTGGAGGCTAGCCCTCATAAGGTCCTCTCAAGGACGCCTCGGGTGCCAACGGGACCCGCACCACGAAACACGCCCCTCCACATTGCGAGCCCTCCAGGTGAACTTGGCCATCGTGGGCCTCCACCAGAATCCTTGACTACGGCCAGGCCGATCCCGCTCCCGCCCGCTTTGCGCCCGGCGCTGCCGCGGAAGAACCTTTCGAATACCCGCTCTTGTTCGTCCTGGGGGATCCCTGGGCCGGTGTCTCTCACGTCCAGGCGCGCCCATCGGTTTTCTGTCGCTACTGTCAGGCTCACGGTCCCACCGGCCGGGGTGAACTTGGCTGCGTTCGCCAGGAGGTTGGCCACTATCTGCCGGAGCCGGCTCGGGTCTGCCCACACCATGGCGGATGAGAGGTCTCGCTCTAACCTGACCCCGCTAGCCGAGAAGCGGCCCGCGAGCGAGTCGGCCGCGCCCGACGCTACTGCTGCGAAGTCGACCCGGGAACGCTCCAGGCTCAGGCCGGCGGCGTCAGCGGAGGCCAGGGTCTGGAGATCTTGGACCATCCGGCCCAGCCGGAGGCATTCGTCGTGAAGGGACACGAGAGCGGCCGGCGTTGGGCTGCTTACGCCGTCTACGAGCGCCTCTGTCTCGGCCTGCAGAATGGCCACGGGGGTGCGGAGTTCGTGCGCCACGTCGGCGACCATGGCTTGCCGGAGGTGTTCGTGGTGTTCGAGCGAGGCCGCCATCGAATCAAAGGCGCGCGCCAGC
Organism: uncultured Acidimicrobiaceae bacterium; assembly: GCA_963823855.1. Taxonomy (GTDB): domain Bacteria; phylum Actinomycetota; class Acidimicrobiia; order Acidimicrobiales; family Palsa-688; genus Fen-671. Next base: position 47,704 of record CAWGNA010000017.1, on the reverse strand, counting down.
TCAGCCAGCTCGCCCGGACCTGTCTGTTCGCCCACCCGGATACCCTTGGTCCCAGACCCGAGGGCTTGCGCCGCGGCTGAGAGCCGGCGGATCGGCCTGACCAGGCCTTTGGCGACCACAATGGCTACCGCTAACGCCACGCCAGCCGCGATAACAGCGCTTATCTCTACCGCTCCTCCAAGGTCTGAGCGCAACCGTCTATCGCCCGGCGTCAGGCCGCCTTTGGGAAAGGCCAGGTCGACAGTCCCGATCGAGTGCTTCTCAACTTGGAGCGAACGGTGGACGCCGATGGGGTCGCCCGCACTGAGCAAGCCGGGGGGACCGGTGCGAAAAATAGGCACCCCGTCCGGGTTCAGCACGTCCATGGCGGCGCCCCAGATGTGCACCATGAGCAGCGCAGGTCCGATGTCAGCCCCTGACCACCCCCCGTTGGCCCGGTAAGCGTTCTCAAGAGCCGACACGACAGCGTCGGTAGTCTCCACCCGCTGGGCAGACGCCAGGGCCGCCAGGTCGGAACGAGTCGTGAGGAGCGTCACCGACGCAAACACAGCCTCGGCGGCTAGCGCCACCCCGACAAAAGCAAGCACGAGGCGGGCCGCTAGGCGCCCGCGGCCCAAAACGGCCATCAACGTCAAGGGTCTCGGGTCAATCCCAGTCGATAACCACCACCGAGCACCGTCTCCAGGATCCGGGGTTTGCCGGCCTCGAGCTCAATTTTGTGGCGCAAATTCTTGACGTGGGAGTTCACAGTGCGCTCGTAACCTTCGAACTCGTACCCTCTGACCAGGTTGATCAGCTCGTAGCGAGAGTAGACGCGACCGGGGACCCGGGCTAGCGCGGTGAGGATGCCCCATTCGGTGGGTGTGAGCTCGGCCGGTTCGCCTCTCACGGACACGCTACGCCGCTCGTGATCGATAACCAGTTCGCCGTCGCCGTAGGACGACGTCGACGCGTCCTCGGGCGCGGCACGTCCCCGGCGCAGCACGGCTAAGACCCTGAGGACAAGTTCGCGCGGGCTAAAAGGCTTGGCCACATAATCGTCAGCGCCTAGCTCTAGCCCGGCAATGCGGTCCCGTTCGCCGCTCTTGGCGGTCAGCATGATGATCGGGACCGCCGAGGACGCCCGCAGCTCCCGAGCCACCTCCTCGCCCGCAAGATCCGGTAGGCCCAGGTCGAGCACCACAAGGTCAACAGCACTTCGGCGCCCGACTTCGAGGGCCTCGACACCCGAGCCGGTCGAGTAGACCATGAGCCCTTCGCGCTCGAGGTAGGCCCTCAGCAGTTCACGCAGTTTGAGCTCGTCTTCGACAACCAGCACAGTGGGCCCCATCATCAACCTCTGGCGACCATCATTTTGCCAATCGACGGGGCCGCCAACCGGGCGTCACCGGCCATCCTTGGCGGCCAGCTGCTTCGGGCCTGTTCCCCGTGCTCCTCGAACTTCACGCGACCTCCACCTGCCCTTGACCGGGACTGCACGGGGCACTGTTTAGGTAAGTGCGTTGGTCACCCAACCTAGTGGCGCCGTAGCTTGGCCTGGTGCCGCCGCAGCCAACGGAAGCGAAGCCAAGACAGCATCTTGATGCCGGTGCCGGGGCTCCCTTAGGCGCCACTAGGGGACGGCCGTACTTTTCCAGGTTCGCACCTTCTCCAGATCTGGAGCCCGGTGGTACGTGAATTTCATAACTGAGGCGACCAGGCGAAAGTGAAAGAGAATTGGGTCACAATTACGCCCGGCTCATAGAGGTAAAACGTGCCTGGGGCCGGGGGACCTGTTCCATTTGGACCAGGGCAACCCGCTCTCGGGGTTGACGTCTACCGGCCCACCGGACCTGAGGCCCCTCGCTTGTGGCTGGGCGTGAGCGAGGTCAACCTCAGGGCTGTTCGGCCTCCTCCACCGTGAGCTCGGCTGCCGGGTCGGCTTCGAGGCGGGCGTCGGAGATCGGCCGCCCGCTCCGGACCGACAACCCAAAGCTCCCGTCCTGGAGCCGCCGTTCGGCTCGGTCAAGCGCGGTCAGACGCTCCCGAAGCTGGGCGCTCACCGCATCATCGCCCTGTTCGGCGGTCAAGCGTTCCGCGGGGTCGGTGAGGTCGCCCGGCTGGTCGGCCTCATCACGGTCTTCCCGGCCGGCGGTCAACGTGTCATCGAGCAGGGCGTGTACCCGGCCGCTCCGCGTCTAGCAGCGCCCGAGCTCTTGCGTCATCCATTTGCCCCTCCGGGAGACCGTCCAGCCGGCGATCGTTAGCGCTGGAACTTTCACTCAACTTAGTGCCTGCAAAAACAGGCTCCTGGCTCAAGCTCGCTCGGACCAGCACGGTCGGCCCAGCACGGTCGGCCCGGCCCGCTCGGCCCAGCACGGTCGGCCCAGCACGATCGGCCCAGCACGGTCGGTCCATCTTGTTCGGCCGGGCCCCCGGCGACCACCCCGAGCTAAATACCGTCTTCGGTGCGATCTCGAGAAGAAAATCGTCGCTGGACGTACATTTGTTACCCCAGTTCGGCGTCTGCGCACTCAGCGCGACGACCCGGGTGACTGGGTAAGGGCGGACCAGACCGGTGAGGCTTCTAGAAATAGTTCGATAGACGAACTATTCTGCCTATCCTGGAGATGTGAGCGTCAGTCTTCCTGTCAACCCGGCACGCGCCGGTTCAACCGCTAGCCCTGCTCCGACCGGGCCGGCCGCAGCCGCCGCCAAGGTCGAGGCGGCTCGCGCCCTGGCGCGAGCGTTGCGCCTCTTCGAGCGGGCGTCGGGAGAGGTCAACCTCGCCCAATACCGCGTGCTCGCGGCCATCGCTTCGGGCGACCAACGAGCTTCCCGTATCGCCACCAAGCTGGCGCTCGGCAAGCCGGCGATCAGTGCCAGCGTCGACTCGCTGTTTAAGCGTGGCCTGCTGGTGCGGACAGAGGTCCAAGGAGACCAGCGGGCCTCGGCTCTACAGCTCACCGACGAGGGGGCAAAGGTGCTGGCCAACCTGGAGGCGGCGATGGTGGCGTGGCTTGACGACGTCTGCGCGCGGACGCCGGATCCGGCGTTGGTCCTGCGCACCCTCGGGTGGATGGGAGAGGCCATCGAGCAAATGGCGACCGAACGCGACGCCGAGGGGCGCATGCTTTGAGCCAGGGCCCAGTGAGCCCCTCGGGCACACCGGCCTCTCAACAGCAAAGCAAAGTTGAGCCCGGCCGCGGGCAGGGGTGGGTGCGGCGGCTATGGCGCTACGTGCTCCGGCACCGACGCGACGTGGTCATCGCAATGGCTGCCGCGGTTTTGGGCAGCGTGTGCCAAACGGTCGTACCTCTGGTCGAACGTCAGATAATCGACAATGTGATCCTCGTCCACAAGTCGCCCCTGTGGCCGTGGTTATTACTGCTCATCGTGCTGGCCGCTGGCGCTTTTGGCTTTGCCTACGTACGCCGATACCGAGGCGGCCGGGTGGCCTTGGGTGTCCAGTTGGACCTGCGCAACGACATGCACGACCACCTTCAGTCGATGGACTTCGACAACCTGAACCGCATGCCTACCGGGCAGTTGGTGGCCAGGGCCAACTCGGACACGACCCTGGTGCAAGGCCTCCTCAGCTTCTTCCCGATCATGAGCGGGAACCTCCTGTTGATGGTGGTGTCGCTGGCCGTGATGTTCTACCTGTCGCCGCTGCTGGCCGTGGTCAGCCTGGTCGTGGCGCCAACCCTCTTGCTCGTTTCCTATCGGATGCGGTGGCGCATTTTCCCGGCTACCTGGGACGGCCAGCAACGCGAAGGCGATGTCGCCCAGGTAGTGGACGAAGACGTGAACGGCGTGCGAGTCGTGAAAGCGTTCGGGCAGGAGCACGCGCGAGGTGGAGCGGGTGGTCGATGCGTCCAAGGCTGTCTACGGCTCCCAGATGCGGGCCGTTCGGCTCCAATCGCGCTACCAGCCTCTGCTCGAGGCGATCCCCACCATCGGCCAGGTGAGCATCCTGTTCTTCGGGGGCTGGTTGGCCCTCCGGGGCGACATCACCCTGGGGACGTTCCTTGCCTTTTCGACTTATATTGGCCAGCTGATGGCGCCCGCGCGCCAGCTGGCCGGGGTTCTTACGATAGGGCAACAGGCCCGTGCCGGGGTAGACCGGATCTTCCAGCTGCTCGACCTGAAGCCGGCCATTGCCGACCCTCCGGGTGCCATAGAGCTGTCGCCTCTTAGAGGAGCGCTGGATTTCTGCGATGTGCATTTCGCCTACACCCACGGGCAGCCTGTCCTCCAGGGCTTCGACCTTCACATCGCACCCGGGGAAAAGGTAGCGATCGTCGGGCCGAGCGGCAGCGGGAAGTCCACGGCCGCCCTTTTGGTGTCGCGATTTTACGACCCCTCCACAGGGGCTGTGATGGTCGACGGGTGCGACGTCCGCAAAGTGGCGCTTGCTTCGTTGCGCCGCCAGGTCGGGATGGTCTTCGAGGAGAGCTTCCTTTTCTCCGACACGGTGCGCGCCAATATCGCCTATGGCTGCAAAGACGCGACCGACGAGGAAGTCGAGGCGGCAGCCCGGGCGGCCCAGGCGCACGAGTTCATAGAGCGGCTTCCCGACGGCTACGACGACCGTCGTCGGCGAGCGGGGCCTCACTCTCTCCGGCGGTCAACGGCAAAGGATCGCGTTGGCCCGGGCACTGCTGTACAACCCTCGCATCCTGATCCTGGACGACGCCACCAGCTCGGTCGACGCCAAGGTCGAAGAGGCCATACACGGCGCGCTCCGAGGGGTCATGGCCGACCGCACCACCATCCTTATCGCTCACCGCCGGTCCACTCTGCGCTTGGCGGACCGCATCGCCGTTGTCGAGGGAGGACGAGTGATCGACCACGGCACTCACGACGAGCTGATGGGCCGGAGCGCCAGCTACCGGGTTCTGTTGTCCGGGCGTGACCAGGATCTGGCCGAACGCGTTGGCGACGACATAGAAGCCCTGGTGGCCTTGTCTTCTCGGGTGGGGCAGGCCGCTGACGATCTGGCCGCTGACGATCCGGCCGCCGACGATCTGGCCGCCGACGATCCGGCCGCCGACGATGGCGGCACGGGGTCGGCATGGGCCGCGGTCCCGGCCTCTCCCAATGGCAACGGGGCCAGGGCGGCAACGACCCGTACTATTGGGCCAGCCAGCATCGGCCCCGGCCTTGGCGGTGGAGGAGGGGGCTGGCGGCTGAACCTGGCGCCGACGCCAGAGTTGTTGGCGCGAGTAGCAGCTCTGCGCCCCGTGCGCGATATCCCGACCGTCGACGTAGACGAGGAGTCCGTCCAAGACAGTCGTTTCAACCTGAGACGACTCTTGATGGAGTTCCGTAGGCCCCTGTACCTCGGTTTGGTGCTCGTGGTCCTGGACGGGCTGGCGGCGTTGGCCGGACCGGTGCTCGTGAAGGAAGGGCTCGACGGGGGTGTGGCACACAGCTCGCTGGCCGTCTTGGCACTGGCGTCAGCTGTTTACTTATTCGTCACCCTGGCTGACCTCGTCGTCGAGATCGGCGAGACATTTGTAACGGGCCGGGTCGCCCAAAGGATCATGCTTTCTCTGCGGATCCGCATTTGGGCTCAGCTGCAGCGCCTTTCGCTCGACTATTACGAACGGGAAATGGCGGGCCGCATCATGACCCGTATGACTACAGACGTGGACCAGTTCGAGTCTCTTATACAGAACGGGCTTTTATCTGCGCTGGTGGCGATCGTGACCTTTGTCGGTGTCGGCATCGCTCTCGTCGTGATCAACCCGTGGCTGGGGCTCTGCACCCTCAGCGTGGTGGTGCCTTTGTCGATCGCCACGGTCCTTTTCCGGCGCAGGGCCGCCCGCCTGTACGAGCTGTCGCGGGAGCGCGTCGGCATCGTCAATGCCGACTTCCAGGAGAGCATTTCAGGGGTGCGCGAATCGCAGGCCTTCGGGCACGAAGAACTGACCAAACAGCGTTTCCACACCTTAGGCCGCGACTACCTGGAGTCGAGGGTGGCCGCGCAGCGTTTAGTGGCGATCTACTTCCCCTTCGTGCAGTTCCTGTCTGGCATCGCCGATGCCATAGTGCTTGGTGTGGGCGCGGGCCTCGTCGCCCGCGGAGAGCTGTCTTCGGGCGCCCTGATCGCTTTTATCCTGTATATCGACCTGTTCTTCTCGCCGATCCAGCAACTATCTCAGGTTTTTGACGCCTGGCAGCAGACCCGGGTGTCGGTGCGGCGGATCGGCGAGCTCATGAAGCTCGAGTCGGGCACGCCCCAAGCAGCCCACCCGCTCGAACCCGGGCGCCTGAGCGGCGCTCTCAGCCTGGAGAACGTCCGTTTCACCTACCCGGTGCCCCCTGGTCGACCCGATGAAAATCGTGGGCGCCGCGGGATTGACAGCAGTGAGCCCGTACCGGCGACGATGCGGACCGCAAAAGTGCCGGAAGCTCTGCGCGAAATCGACCTCCGGGTCGCGCCTGGGGAGACGGTCGCCCTCGTTGGTGAGACCGGTGCCGGCAAGTCGACCGTGATGAAACTACTGGCCCGCTTTTACGACCCTGACGGCGGGAGCGTACGGGTCGACGGCTACGACCTGCGGGACCTGGACCTCGAGTCGTTCCGGCACCAGCTGGGTTATGTGCCGCAGGAGGCCTTTCTTTTCTCGGGCACAATTCGCGACAACATTGCCTACGGGCGGCCCGACGCTTCTGACGCCGAAGTAGAACGCGTGGCGCGGTCCGTTGGTGCCCACGACCTCATCGCCTCGCTCCCCGGTGGTTACCTGCACGAGCTGTCCGAACGAGGCCGCTCCCTCTCCGCCGGCCAGCGCCAACTGGTCGCTCTGGCGCGCGCGGAGCTCGTCGACCCGGCCGTGCTTCTCCTGGACGAAGCGACGTCCAACCTCGACCTCGCAACAGAGGGGCGAGTGGCCGCAGCGATGCACCAGGTATCGAAGGACCGCACGACAGTCCTGATCGCCCATCGGCTGCAAACGGCGCGGTCGGCCGACCGGATCATTGTCCTTGACAACGGCCGGGTAGCCGAGGTCGGTACGCACGAGGAGCTCCTGGAGCAGGGCGGGAAGTACGCCGCCATGTGGGAAGCCTTCGAGCTGGTTGGACAAGGTGCTGGTAATTGAACGTTGAATTCGACCGTCGCACCGCTCTCGTCGTGGTCGATGTGCAAAACGACTTCGCAAACAATCAAGGCTCACTTTATGTCCGAGGTGGCGAAGGCATTGTCCCAGTAGTGAACCGGGAAGTTAGCCGGGCTGTCGCAGGCGGGGCGTCCGTTGTCTATACCCAGGACTGGCACCCGCCGAGCACGCCGCATTTCGCCAAGGACGGCGGGATTTGGCCCGTGCATTGCGTGGCGGGGTCTTGGGGCGCTCAGTTCGCAGCCGGACTGGAAGTGGGTGGCCCAGTGGTCCGCAAGGGCACTGGAGGCGAGGACGGGTACTCGGGCTTTACGGTGCGCGAGCCGGGACGAGGGGCAGAACACCCCACCGAAATGGCCACGTTGTTGCGCGAGCGAGGGGTCGAGCGGGTGGTTATCGTCGGCTTGGCCACGGATTACTGCGTCAAAGAGACGGCCCTGGACGCCCTCGGAGCGGGCTTTGGCACCTCGGTCCTGACCCACGGCATCCGCGCCGTGGACCTCGCCCGGGACGATGGTGAACGCGGCTCTCGAGCAAATGGCTCGCTCGGGCGTGGCTCTCATTTCCCCTTGAACGAGCGACGGTCAAAGAAGTGTGCCGGAGCAGACTTTCTGCTCCGGACCGGGTGACCAGCGGCGAGGGCCCGACCGTCACGTGAGACGGAGGATTACCGCATCGGTCGGTGTGAAACCGAGCCCTTCGCACATAGATCGCGTGGGGCAGGCTACCGCGTCGAGACCGGCGACGCCCGATGGGACGTGCTGGTTGGCCCACTTGACCCCGCCGTCCAGCGTGCGGATGGCCACGCCGCCCTGCTCCGCGCCGTTGTAGCCGAGTGCCTCGCAAACCGACGCAGACGGGCACGCTACGCCGTAGAGCGTACCCGTGCCCGGCGGGGCCTCTTGCTTTGTCCAGCTCCCGCCGGCATTGGCAGTTGTGAGCACTACGCCAGCGTGCTCGGTCCTCGCCGCACCGACGGCCACACAGACCGAGGCGGACACGCAGGCGATGGCATTGAGCGTGCCCGTGCCAGCCGGTAGCTCCTCTATTTCCCAGCTCCGGCCGGCATCTGATGTGCCAAGCGCGACGCCGGCGGAACTCGAACGCAGCCCGACTGCAGTGCAGGACGACGCCAAGCTACAGGCCACGGCATTGAGGGCGTCAACTCCAGGCGGGAGCTTCTCGTTGAACCACCTCGCGCCGCTGTCCAACGTGCGGAGGGCGACACCGGCGTGCTCGGACGCGTCCACTCCCACCGCCTCACAAACCGAGCCCGAGAGGCACGAGACGGCATTGAGGGCGCCCGTACCCGTTGGCACATTCTGGTGGTCCCAGTCGGAGGCCCGTTCCGTAGAGCGCAGGGCGTAGCCGGCCGAGCCGATCGGGTTTCCCCCCACGGCTTCACAGCTCGATGCAGCGCGACAGGCCAACCCGGTCCCGCCGAAGTACCCGACGCCCGGGAACAGGCCCCGGCCCGCCCAACTGGTCCCGCCGTCCTCGGTGCCGAAAGCGATACCTGTGGAACCGGATGCGCCCACACCGGCCGTTTCACACGCCGACGCCGAAGTACACGCAAGAGAGCTCAGAGCGTCGATACCGGGCAGCCCCTCTACGTGCCAATTGGCGCCGCCATCTGCGGTGCGCACCGCGTCGCCGGCCGAGCCGGAGGGGTTGCCGCCGACCGCGTCGCACATCGCACCGGTGGGGCAGGTGACTGCGCTCAATGCGCCGACGCCACCCGGGACATGCTGAACTTCCCACTCCGTCCCGCCATCGGTCGTGCGGAGGGCGTCGCCGGCCGCATGACCTGCGCTAGCCCCAACGGCCTCGCACATCGCCGTCGAGCAAGCTATGGCCTCCAGCCGGCCGGTGGCCGGAAGCCGGTCGACCTTCCAGGTCAAGCCCGCATCAGTCGTCCTGATCGCGTCGCCGCCACGGCCCACCGAACCCAGGCCTGCTGCCTGGCATGTCGACATGGACCGGCACGCCACGGCCTCGAGACCGCCCACCCCCACCGGCAGGGTTTGGCTCGTCCACGTCGACCCACCGTCAGTCGTGCGGAGGGCCACCCCCGTAAAAGGCCGCGCACTCACCCCGACGGCCTCGCAGACCGAGATTGACGGGCACGCCACGGCCGCCAGGCTGCCGGCACCTGGTGGCAGTGGCTGGCTGGTCCACGTCGCCCCACCATCAGTCGTGCCGAGCGAGAAGCCGGCTGTACCAGAGGCCGCCACGCCGACGGCCTCGCAGAAGGTTGCGGTCGGGCAGGCGAGACCGGCGAAATACCCCGCGTTAGCGGGCAACCGCTGGCTTACCCATGTATTCCCGCCGTCCGTGGTCCTGAGCGCGGCGCCGGCAAATCCGGCCCGGTTGCCTCCCACCGCCTCGCACACCAACACGGACGGGCAGGCGACAGCAGCGAGGCTCCCGATCGTCGGGAACTGGTAGTTAGCCCAGCTCTTGCCGCCGTTGGTGCTGCGGAGGGCGTCGCCGACATCCGTTGTCGCGTTTGCCCCCACCGCCTCGCATACTGTCGTCGTCGGGCACGCGACCCCGGAGAGGCTCCCAGGGGAGTATGCAAAAGAGGCCACGACGTGCCAGGCTCTGGCCGCGCCGGCCGGCAGTGCCGGCCCGCCGCGGCGACTGGTGGGAAAGGATTTGACCAGATGCCGCTCAGGGCCGCAGCGACCAGCGCCAACCGCGCCAGGCGCCGGGAGGGAGCGCGTTCCGGTCGGGACGTGAAGCTCATCGATGCCTATGATGCTCGATGTGGCGTTCCGGGGATGGCCGGCGGAAGCGATCGAGTTCTTCGAGGGCCTCGAGGCCGATAACTCAAAGTCGTTCTGGCAGGCCAACAATCACGTGTACGAGATGAAAGTCAAGCGTCCGATGGACGAGTTACTGCTCGAGTTGAAGCCGGAGTTCGGGGTGGGCCGGGTATTTCGTCCCTACCGGGACCTCCGGTTTAGCAAAGACAAATCGCCTTACAAGACCAATATCGCCGCGATGGTGGGGTCTTCTGGTTACGTCAGTTTGTCTGCGGACGGGCTCGGTGTTGGCTCAGGCATGCACATGATGGCGCCTGACCAGTTGGACCGGTACCGTAGCGCCGTCGCGGAAGCCCAAAGCGGCGAACCACTTGCGTCGATAGTGGCCGCAGTCAGGGAAAAGGGTTACACGTGCGGCCCAAATGACGCCCTGAAAACCGCACCGAAAGGTTATCCGAGAGACCATCCCCGGATCGACCTTTTGAAACGCAAGGGGGTCACGGTATGGCAATTATGGGCACCAGCTCCTTGGTTAGGGACGAGCAAGGCCGAAGCGCGGGTCCTGGAAGTGCTGCGAGCATCTGTGCCCCTGAACGAATGGTTGTCTCGCCACGTCGGCGGTTCGACGTCGGAAAACAAGTCGCGGCTGAGCGGCTGAGCGGCTGAAGGGGTAGCGCCGTAGTCCTCAGCCGCCCGTCGCGACCTCGCGACCAGGGTCGGCGCTCCACTGCGACCACGACCCGGCATAAAGCCGGGCCCGACCGAACCCGGCGCGTTCGAGCGCAAGCAGGTCGTGGCACGCTGTGACCCCTGACCCGCAATAAACAATCGGAGAGTTCTCGGCGTTTACGCCGAGGCGCACATAGGTATCCCGGAGAACGTCCGGGGGCTGGAACCGCCCGTTCTCGTCGAGGTTGACGGCTGTGGGTGCATTGCGGGCCCCGGGATATGGCCGGCACGCGCATCGACCGGTTCTGTTTCGCCTCGGTAACGTTCGGGCGCCCGGGCGTCAAGCACTATGGTCTCCGCGCCAATATCGTCGGCAGTGGCGAAACGTTCCAACGGCCAGCGCTCGAGGAAGAAACTCCCGGCCGCGGGCGCCTCCGGGCCGTTCGCAAATGGGCCTGGCCACGCGTTGACCCCGCCGTCCAGGACCGACCCCTCACGTCCGATCACACGCAAAAGCCAGACCAGGCGGGCCGCGGTCCTCCCGCTGTCGTCATCGTAAGCTACGACCGCGGTGTCGTCGCTGATGCCGAGTGACTGCATCGCTTTTGCGAAGTCACCAGGCGCAGGCAGCGGGTGACGACCCTCGGCGGCCGACGGCGGGCCGGACAAGCAGCGGTCGAGGTCGACAAAGACGGCGCCCGGCAGGTGCCGCTCCAGGTAGGCCTGGCGGCCAGACCGACCATCGAGGTACCAACGCACATCGGCCAAGACAACCTCGTCCCGGTGTTCTGCCAGCCAAGTGGTGTCGACGACGGGCCGTTGGTGCGGCGAGTTCGGCATGCGGCTAATCCGCTAATCCCATTAGCCCGACTAATCCGGCACTGGTTGTTGGCCGTGGACAGCCTTTGGACGGTCCCGCTGATGGCCGTGGCCCGAGCCCGCCGCCAGGTAGGGCACGGTCCGTGGCCCTTCAGGGAGGACGCACACCGATGCACCTGGCCCGATCTCGGCGACGGTGCGGTTGACCAGGGCGGAGATGTCCGGAGCTGGCTCCAGATGGGCCCGGCGTAAGTCGGCTTCGGACAAAAAGCCCGTATGGACCGCCACTCTCGCTTTGGCCTGGACCTGAGCCTGGATCTGGACCTGCCATTGGTCGGCCTGCGTGGTCGGGCTTTTCTCTATGGACTCGAGCAATTCGGCGGGGGATGCGTGGCTGAAAAGCAGTTCCCGGTACAGCCCATGGTCGGGGAAGCCGTCCCGGCACTCGGCCGCGCAGACCACGAGGCCGCCGGGCTTGACCACTTCAGCCGCCGCCGACATGCCTTTCACGGCCTGGTAAAGGTTCTGGTCGAGCGGGTACCCCGAGTTGGAAGTAACCACGACATCGTAAGGCGCCTCTACGCGCTGCATAGCGCTGGCGCGGACGATGGCGCATGCGGCGGCGTGCATGGAGGAGAGCTCACCGCCCAACGCGGCCACGACTTCGTGGTCGTTGTTGATGACCACGTCGAGCGCGAACGTTACGCCGCTGGCGGCGGCGATGGCGACGACGTCTTCGTAAATCGGGTTGCCCTCCGTAACCCCCCATCGGGCTCGAGGGTGGCCGATGCGTGCCGCGTCGTGCAGCACCAGTACTGTTTGGAGGCCAGCCAGGCCGGGCGCGACCATCTTCGGGCCACCCGAGAACCCGGCGAAGAAATGAGGCTCCACCAGTCCAGTAGTGATGCGCACGTCCGCCCGCGTCCACTCCCGGTTGAGCCAGACGGGGACCCTGCTGCCGACGTGGCCGAGGAAATCGAGCTGTGTCGCGTTGCGCGCATCGTGGCTCACGACGCGCAGCTGGCGTACCAAGTCCGCCCCGAGCATCTTTTCGAGTTCGTCCGGAGTGGTGGCGCGGTGCGTCCCCGTGGCGACGAGCACCACGATGTCGGAAAGCTCGACCAAACCCGACAGGTGCTCGAGGATTGCTTCGAGGACGAGCCGGCGCGGCTGGGGGCGGGTCCCGTCGCAAATGGAGATCGCCACCCGTTGGCCCGGTCGCACCAGGTCCCGCAGAGTGGGCCCGGCAACCGGGCTTGTAAGGGCCTTCGTCAGCAGCTCTCGCGGAGGCTTTGTAGCGGGCTTTGCAGCCGGGACAATGACCTCGGTGAGCCCGTCGGGCATTTCCACGCTCAGTTGGCCGTCGCCGTAGGCGAGCTCTACCTTCATGGCTTCAGTACATCACCATGCCAGCAGAAACGTTCAGGTCCTCGCCGGTGACCGAGGCGGCCGCGTCGCTGACGAGAAAAGCGACAGCTTCGGCAACGTCTTTCGGGGCGACTGCGTGGCCGAGGCTCGTCTCCCTGAGCAAGCGGGCGCGTACCTCGTCAAATGGGACATGGAGATGCTCGGCTTGGGCCGCGAGTACGCGGTCCAGTCGCTCACCGGCGATCGGCCCTGGCGAGACCACGTTGACCCGTACTCCGAAGCCCCCTACTTCAACGGCGAGTGTCCGGGCCAGCCCGACCAGGCCCAATTTGCTGGCGGCGTAACTGGTACGACCTGCTAAGGGGCGCTTCCCTGTCATCGAACCGATAAGCACTACGCTCCCGGAACCCTGCTCGATCATGGTCGGCAGGAAAGCCCGGCACGACAAAAACGTCCCGACCAAGTTGACCGACAAGGTTTCGCACCAGGCTTCAGACGTGGTTTCCCAAAGGCTCGCCGTAGGCCCGGCAATACCGCTATTGCAGACCAGCACGTCGAGGCGGCCGAAGTGCGAAATTGTCTTCGTGGCGGCTTCGGTGACCGAGGCCTCGTCGCTCAAGTCACAACGGACCACCTCAGCGCGCCGGCCCAGTGCCCGGGCCTCACCAGCGACAGTGCTGGCCGAGCCAGGGTCGCGTACCAGGACCGCAACGTCAGCGCCGCGTGCGGCCAGAACGGTGACGATCGACCGGCCCAGGCCACGAGCACCACCGGTAACCGCGGCTATGCGCCCTTCAAGGGGCAGCGACATGTTGGCCAACTCCTATGTACCCGTCGTCTGATATCCGATGGAGCCTACGTCGCGAGAATATGGAGTGTAGGGTTGCACCCGTGAGCGGGTGGCCCGAACGACCTGTCATTTACGAGGTCAACACTGCAGTTTGGCTGGACGAGCTGTCCCGTGGCGCGGGGCGGCACGTGACCTTGGCCGACGTCGGCGGAGCCGATTGGGATGCCGTTACCCCCGATGGTGCCGACGCGGTCTGGCTCATGGGCGTGTGGGAGCGGAGCCCGGCCGGACTTGCAGTGGCCAACGCCAATGCAGAGCTTCAGGCTTCGTTCCGCGCCGCGCTGCCGGATCTGCGTCCAGACGACATCATCGGCTCGCCTTATTGCGTCCGCGGCTATGTGGTCGACCCAGCCTTCGGCGGCCGCGAAGCACTTGCTAAAGCGCGGGCCGCGCTGAAAAGCCGGGGCGTGCGGCTGCTGCTCGATTACGTCCCGAACCACGTCGCCCCTGACCACCCGTGGACGTCTGAGCACCCGGAAAGGTTTGTCCGCGGTCAACAGAGCGACATCGACGAAGATCCCGCAGCATGGGCACTGGTCGGGGGCAATGTGCTCGCCCGCGGCCGCGACCCCTATTTCCCGCCATGGCCCGATGTCGTTCAGCTCAACGCCTTCTCCCCGGCGCTGCGCAGCGCGACCGCCGAGACCCTGGCCGACATTTCCGACCAGTGCGACGGCATCCGCTGCGATATGGCCATGCTCATGACCAACGAGGTCTTCTCCAGGACCTGGGGTGCTCGGACCGGGGGCGCACCGCCCGACGAGTTCTGGCCAACAGTGATAGGCGCGTTGCGCCAGCGGCACCCTGAGACCGTGCTCGTGGCGGAGGCGTACTGGGATATGGAGTGGGAGCTGCAACAGCAGGGGTTCAACTTCTGCTACGACAAGCGGCTCTACGACCGGCTGCTGACCGCCGACACGGCCGGTGTCCGGGGCCATCTGGGTGCCGACCTCGCTTACCAGTCCAAGTTGCTGCGGTTCGTCGAAAACCACGACGAGCCGCGCGTCGCAGAGGTGGTGCCGGCTGGCCCCGAGCGCGCCGCGGCCGTAGCTATTGCGACTTTGCCCGGGGCCACCATGTGGCACGAAGGGCAATTCGAAGGCCGCCGGGTGCGCCCCCCGGTGTTCCTGGCCCGGCGCCCCGATGAGCCTTTGGACCAGGAGCTTGCGTCCTGGTACCGGTCGCTCCTCTCGGCGATGGCGGCCAGTGACATGCGTCAGGGCCAGTGGCGGCTACACGAGGTCAGCGGGTGGCCAGATAACCAGAGTTGCTTCAACCTGCTGGCGTGGTCGTGGTCTCCGCCGGAGGGAGGCCCCGGTCCCGCTACCCCCACGGGCGCCGGAGCGGTCGGGACTGCCGATCGTTTCCTGGTCGTCGTCAACCTGTCCGAGGTTTCTTCGCAGGGTCAAGTGGTACTGGGCTGGGCCGATTTGCCCGGGCGCTCCTGGCTGCTCACCGACATACTCGACAAGACGGTCTTCGAGCGGGACGGCTCCGAGCTCGCGGATCCCGGGCTGTTCGTGGCCCTGGAGCCCTGGAAGTACTACGTGCTGGCCGTTCGCTGAGCGGCGCCACGTCGTGGCGAAGTCGGCCGAGCTGCTGCGGTCCGGGCACATTCCGGAGGCCGTTCCTCTTGTCCCCAGGCGCAAGGAGCCGTACATATGCGAGTGCGAGGCAGGCCTTTTCGCTTCGGGATCCAGCTCCGGCCCCAACGGACAACCTGGGCCAGGTACATCGCGGCGGTGCAGTCGGTCGAACAGCTCGGCTTCGACACTGTCTGGAGCTCGGACCACCTGCTGCCGGCGTCGGGCCCCGACGATGGTCCCCGTTTCGAGACGCTGACGACTCTCGGGGCCATAGCTGCCCTGACAACCAACGTCCGCTTCGGGCCTCTCGTGTTCGGGGCTCTTTATCGTGACCCTGCGACGCTGGCGAAGAGCGTCGCCACGGTCGACCAGATCAGCGGGGGAAGGCTCGAGTTTGCTCTCGGCGCGGGCTGGAGCGAGCGCGAGTTCAGGGAGTACGGGCTCCCATATCCATCCTTGACGGAGCGCTACGCACGGCTCGACGAATCACTGCAGATCGTGAAGTCCCTGTGGGCCGCTCCCCGGACGAGTTTTGCAGGGCGCTACTACCGCATCGACGATGCGCCCTGTGAACCGAAGCCAGTGCAGGTACCCCACCCGCCGATCACGGTCGGTGGGGTCGGGGCGGGGGCACTGCGGATCGCGGCCAAGCATGCCGCCGCTTCCAACTTGAGTGGGTCACCCCGGAGGGTGGCAGAGAGAGCCGAGCGGCTGGGCCAGTTCTGTGATGAGCTCGGGCGCGACTTTGACGAGATCGAGCTCTCGGTCCACAGCGACCTCGCCATCGCGTCAACGTTCGCAGCCGCCGAGGGCCTGATGGCTCAGGCCGTTGCCCGGGACGGATCGGATATAGAGAGCCAGCGCGACCTCTGGGTCACCGGTACCCCGGCTCAAGTGGTTGACCAGGTCGGTCGCTACGCCGAGGTGGGCGTCTCCCATTGGGTCGTCCACGTCGACGACCCCTTCGATTTGAGCGTGTTGGAGCTCCTCCGCGAGAAGGTCGTCACAGCGTTCAAATGATGGCTACTGCGTTCGCGTATGGCCCACAGAGCATCCCCGGTCAGGAGTGGCCCACATCACGCGGAGGGGTGCCCGCGGCCGATCCTGTTGGCGGTTCAGAGCGCGACGAGGAGGAAACGACTGGCCATCGCCACCGTGCGAGCCATGGCACCGGTCAGCAGCTGGACGGCGATCCGGTGGTCGCGCACGTCCCAAAGGGCCACGGCGGTGTCCCAAGCCACGTCGCGTGCCGAGTTGATGCTCCAGTTGCAGACCAGGTTGGTGACTGCGGCGACATGCTCATCGACGTCGCGCACGTCGACCGGTTCGAACGATTCCCGTATCGCCTGCTCAGCGGCGTCGAGCAGCGTATCGACCTTCTGGTAGTCGTCGTGGTGGGAGCCGTCGTTGGGGGCCGTGGCCAGGTCCGTGCACGCCTTTACAACGGCCATAGGCAGGTCGTGGTTGATATGCCCGTTCATGCCGGCTAAGGCGAACTGAATGGGTTCGATGCCGCTCTGAGCACGCGCCGCAATGAGCGGTTGCCAGGCCTCAGGCAGGTCCGCCGTTGGCCCCGACATCGCGTCGACGGCTGAGAAATAGAAATTGGCAAACACGACCGTCAGGTGGGTGACAAAGGCCGGATCGGAAAACAAACCCTGCTGGACGTGCTGGCTCACGCTTTCGGTGACTTCCAGGTACATGCGGTTGAAGCAGGCCACGCCATCGCCGGCCGGGAGGGATGAGCCAATGGACTGCATTCGAGCGATGACGTCGTCTACGCTTTCGGCCGCCGGGGCCGGCGGCGGTACGGGGTCGCTCACTGCTCGGCCTGGTCAGACACGGCCTGGTCAGACACGGCCTGATTAGACACGGCCTGGTCAGACACGGCCTGATTAGACATGGCCTGACTAGACATGAGCGGTGTCGAGCACTTGCCCGCCGAAGGTCACGACTTGGACGGCGGCCACGTCGTTAGCAGGCACCAGGGCGGAACCGCTGACTCTCTCGCCTCCGGGCGGGGACTTGTACGGGGCCAACCAGCTCCCGGCGATCACACGGTGTCCCGCCTTGTCCACGACCATCAGGTAGCACTGTGCATGGCCAGGGACGCCGGTGAACGCTCCCTCGAGCCTTACCCACCCCTTGGCCGGGGTGATAACGACGGTCATGTGAACGCCGTTGGCAGGGTTGCCGGCCGCGACCTGGGTGCTACCCGGCCCACCAGCCAGAGGCGCCGGGCCGTTGGATTGACGGCCTATAAGCAAGCCCCCGCCGATGGCGGCCAATACGACCACGACAGCGGCGGCGACGGCGACTGCCCAGCTTCGGGGCTGGCGGTTTTCGGTCCGGGCCTCACGGATCGTGCGGGCCAGCAGCAGATCGCCCCCTTCCGGGGGGCCATCGAGGAAAGCCTCAGGCGGGATCTGGTCAAGCTGCAAACGGAGCGCGTCCAGCTCGCTGAGCTCCTCTCGGCAAACGGGACAGCCGGCGAGATGCTCGCTCACCTGGCGCTGTTCGTCGTCGTCGAGCGCTTCAACACTGTACGGCCCCAGCAAGTCTTGAGGGTGCTCGCTCATCACGCCAGCTCCTTTTCACCAGATGCACCCGAACCCATGATGCCACGTAGGGACAGCAAACCGTAGTGGGCCCTCGACTTGACGGTGCCGGCCGGGACGCTCAAGCGCTGCGCGGCCTCGGCCACGCTGCTTCCCCGCCAATAGAGTTCGACCAGGACGTTGCGCTGTTCGGCGGATAGCTGCTCGATGGCACCGAGGACAGCGATGCTGTCGACGACGTCTTCGGGCCGGTCAGGGGCGGCCGTCGGCGTTGCGGCCTGTTCCGGCACTTCCGAGGGCCTGGCAGAGCGGGCGCGGGCACGGTCGACGACGATATTGCGGGCTACTGTGAGCAGCCAGCCTCGTACTGAGCCCTGGCCGTTCACCAGTACCTCCGGGTGCCGCCAAGCGCGCAGCAAGGTCTCCTGGACGACGTCCTCAGCAGCGGCGCGGTCGTTGGTCAAGCGGGTCGCATAAGCGAGAAGGCTGCGCCCGTGCTCCTGGTACAGGGCGGTAATTAGCGCCTCAGGGCCATGGGCGTCCCCCGCGTCCTGCCGCGGGTTCGTAGGCTCAACGGCGTCCTCCTGTGCCAGGCCGATATGTTCACTCCTCTGCGTAGCAGATCGGAGACCGCGACGGAACGGGCCGTGGCTGGCGTGGTGCTCTGCTGGCCTGGCGATCGCCCAGGGAGCCGGGCTCCCTTTCGCCAGACCACAGCTTCAGCGGTCATGGTCATCCTGCTGCAGTCCTTTGGAATAGGGCGTGTAACCCACACGTGCCTGGACGCAGCACGGTTCATCGAACAGCATGGCCGGGCACCCCAACAAGGGCTACTACCTGTTGCCGTCTCGCTGCTCGCAGCTCGACTACCGCATCGAGAACACCGCCGTCGGCTTCGAGAACGGCTCGAACAGCGACGCCCACGGGTTTGTGTACTCGATAGCGTCGAACAGGGCCTCGTTCACATCCATCGCCAACGCCACGTCGGTCACGGCTTTACGATGCTTTAGAGGACAGTTGCGCTATTGCTCGCCAATGCATTTATCCCTTTTCTGGCCCGGTCGAGGCAGCCGTTCTGTGTGGTCAATGAGTTTGCGACGGGCGGCGGGTAAATGTGGGGCATGAAATGGCCGTCTCGGGAACGCCTCGCTCAGGTGGGCTACGGCGTCGCGGCCTGGCTGGTCATGGGCGCCGTAGCTGTACCTTGTTGGGCCCTGGTCCTGGCTCTGCCGAAGCTGACGTGGCGCTGGCGTGCCACCTGGGTCGCCGCCCGGCTGCTTTGCCTGGCCCTTGGCATTTCGGTCGAGGTGCGCGGAGAACTACCGGCCCGACGGACGCCTTGCATTATCGTCGCGAACCACGCCAGCATCCTTGACTCGTTCGTACTCTGCGCCATTTTCGCGGACCCTGTCGTGTTCGTGGCTGGGGGCGACCTGGCCCGCCACAGGATTACGGGCCCTTTTTTACGTCGCCTCGGCTGCGTTTTCGTCCGCACTGAGGCGGAGCCAGGCCTGTCATCCGTGCGGGCCGCCCTGACTGAGCTGGCCGAAGCGGCTCGTGAGGGGGCACGTCTGGTCTTTTTCCCCGAGGGCAGTCTCAGCCCCGAGGCAGGAGTGCGACGCTTCCAGCTCGGGGCCTTCGTTGTAGCCAGCCAGGTCGACCGACCGGTGGTGCCCCTCGCGATCCTCGGCACTCGCGGAATCCTCCCGCCCAATGCTCGCCTGCCCCGGCGTTGCCACGTGGAGGTGCGGGTTGGGCAGGCAGTTGAACCGACGGGCCCGGGGTGGGCGGCGGCTCGCGATGTCGCTGGCCAGGCCAGGAGCGCGATCGAGGCGCTGCTGAGCGAGACGGCGACGTAACGCGGCCGGGTTCCCAACGCTGACAGAGGTACCGCCGCTGCAGGCGACCGTATTGCGCCGGCAGCCCCGTTTGCGCCGGCAGCGTCGCGGCAGAGATTTTCTGGTGACCGGACTGGCGTTCGAACATATGTTCGATTAGCCTGGTGAGGCATGGCCAACGTCCAGGCGGCCACGGTCCTCCACGCTGATCTCGACGCGTTCTACGCCTCGGTCGAGCAGCTACTCGACCCCTCGCTGCGGGCCGACCGATTGCCGTTGGAACAGGCGTGGTACTGGCGGCATCGTACGAGGCCAGATCGTGTGGGGTCTCGGCCGGTATGCCGGGCTGGCGAGCCCGTCAGCTCTGCCCGGACCTGAAGTTCGTCCCTGGCCATTTCCGCGAGTACCAGCGTCTTGGTGATGAGGTCATAGAAATCCTGGGCACCTTTACCCCTGTCGTCGAGCGGATCTCGATTGACGAGGCGTTTATGGACGTGGCGGGGGCGCGCCCACCTCTTCGGGCCGCCGGCGGCCATCGCGGCTGCCATCCGGAGCCGGGTGCGTGGCGAGGTCGGGCTGGCTGTGTCAGTCGGGGTGGCGCGGACCAAGCACCTGGCCAAGGTGGCTTCGCAAGTGGCGAAGCCTGATGGGCTGGTGGTGGTGGCCCCTGAGGGCGAGAATGCCTTCCTGGAGCGCTTACCCGTCGGGCTGATTTGGGGCGTCGGCCGTGTTACGCAGGCGCATCTTGCCAACGCTGGCATTCGCACCATCGGCGAACTGGCTGCCACTTCCAGCTCCTTCCTCGACCAGCTGCTGGGTAGGGCGCTAGGTGGGAAGCTGGCGGCTCTGGCGGCAAACGTGGGCCTCGCACGATCAACCCCACCCGTAGAGCGGCGTCGGTCGGTGCGCAGGCTGCACTCGGGCGCCGGATGGCTACGCCAGAGCTGCTTCGGTCTACCCTTGCGTACTTGGCCGACCGGGTGGCCGGACGCCTTAGGGCAGCCGGCCAGGCGGCGCGCACCGTTACCGTGCGGGTCCGGTTTACCGGCCTTAGGTCGGTGACCCGGTCGGTTACAGTTACGGCGGCCGTTTCGGCGACGTTGACGTTGACCGAATTGGCCACTGAGCTCGCCGGCACCGCCCTCGCCGAGAACCCGGCGGAACACGAAATCACGCTGGTCGCAATTTCCGCGTCCAATCTGGTCCGACCTGCCCTCCAGCTCGAGCTCCCGCTGGACTTGGGGGGCGCCAACGGCCGCCCAGCGAGTGCCCTTGACTCTGCTCGTTGGGCCCTCGACCGGTCTGTGGACGCCGTCCGCGCCCGCTTCGGGCGTGAAGCAGTCGGTTACGCGGCCATCGTCTTTTCCGACGCGGAACGGGTGCCGGAGGCCTTCAGGGAGCTGGCAGAGCACCAGTTGTCATCCGACTGATTTCACTGATCGTGTGCGCACCGGGGCCGGCCTGCGCCGACCGAGTGCACGTTTGCTTCCGTGCTCTTCAGGCAAGGCCCTACTCCTCGGGCAAGCCTTACGCGTCGGGCAAGCCTTACCCCTCGGGCAAGCCTTACCCCTCGGGCAAGCCTTACGCCTCGGGCAAGCCTTACGCCTCGGGCAAGATCGCCCACGCCAGGAGGTACAGGACAGGGCCACCGACACCGCCCGACAATAGCGAAAGTGCAACGAAGCCAACCCGCACCGCGGCCGGGTCGACGTCAAAGTACTCGGCCAGGCCGCCCGCCACTCCGGCAATCATTCGGTACTGTCTGCTGCGGTGAAGCCTGCGTTGCCCTATGGGCGTTACGGGCGGGGGTGTCGGTGACGTGTAATCGGTCATGTTCATATTCTCGGCCCTAGGGACGTCCGGTTACATCAGGGAAGACCCCAACAAAACCCTGGGACAATGGCCAACTGACGCCCAAATACGCACACTCATCGCCAATGTGCCCACCCATGGGGTCTCAGCCCAGCCGGTCCCCGGGCTGGGCGTCCGGCTCCGGCGATATGAGCAAAACCCGGCTGTCCCGGTAAGTGCCGAGGGTTAATACCTCTGACGAAAATGGCCCGATCTGCCGGGGCGGAAAATTCACCACTGCCAGAACGAGGCGGTCGAGCAATTCCTCTGCGCTGTAGGTGGTCACCTGCGCCGATGACCGCTTGACCCCGACGTCGGGGCCGAAATCAATGCGCAACTTCCAGGCCGCTCGGCGGGCCTCGGGAAACGCCTCCACTTCGATGACCCTGCCGACACGGATGTCTATCCGGGCGAAGTCCTCCCAGGTAACCAAAGCATCCATAGCCAGACCATATATCGACAGCGGCGACAGAAGGTCCGCTCCCGGTCGCCCCGCGTTCGCGGCCAGCCGGGGCGGCCCGGCAGCCACGCCTCAATGCGACAGTTGTCAGGCCGCCTCGGCGAGCACCTGGCCCTGCAGTGCCGTAGCATCGCTATTACTGTGAGCGCTGGTCCCGAAAGATCCGACCTTTCGGGGCTGTTCGACGCTCATGTTGCGACGGAGTTCGTCGCCGAGGATGCCTACCGTCCCCATAAACGAGATCATTACAAACGCCGGCTAGAGCGAACGACGACAGCCTCGGCCACCTCCTGAGCGAGAGGAGGTTCATTGTCGCCTAAACAGCGCGCCCGGTTTGTCGCGCTGAGCGCCCTGATGCGCCGGCGCTTTCCCGAGGTCGACGAGCCCGAAGAGCTGATCTCAGGCGGGCAGGTGTTGGTCGACGGGGCGCCTGTGTCCAGTCCCAGAGCCTCCGTGCGCGTCGACGCCGCTATCAAGATCGTCCGCCCAAAGCCGCTGAGGGGTACGGCCAAGTTGGCGCATGCGATCGAGCGGTTCGGTATCGACGTGACTGGGCTCGTCGTCGTCGACCTGGGCGCATCAGCCGGGGGTTCACGAAGGCCCTCCTGGACGCAGGCGCAGCACGGGTCTACGCAGTCGACGCCGGTGTCGGTCAGTTGCGGGGCTGGCTCCGGGCCGACCCACGAGTCGTGAACCTGGAGGGGACCAACCTCGGTCGCCTTACCGACGAGCTGGTCCCTGAGTGCATCGACCTCGTCACCATGGACCTTTCGTACCTTGCGGTGTCGGAGGCGGCCCCCCAGATCGACCACCTACAGCTCTCCTCCGGGGCGCACCTGGTCGCCCTGGTCAAACCGACGTTCGAGCTTCACGCCAGCCGCCTCGCCGTCCAACCCGAGCAGGTGGTCGCAGCCGCCGACGGCGCCGAGCGAGCGCTCCGAAGTGCAGGCTGGCAGATCGCTGACCGGGCGCAATCTCCAGTGCGAGGATCCCGGGGCGCCGTGGAGGTACTGCTTTACGCCAGACGTCTTGGCCCTGATCTAAAGCCCGCCACCTAGCCAGCACTCCTCTCTACGTGGCTGGCTGGGCTCTCCCTTGCCGAATTAAGAGCCGAAACCCCCGTTCGCGAAGGACTGTTTGCGAAGGACTGGGACCGCCAATACGTGACTATGGACGTCGACCGCCGATTTCCGCCCCAGTCGCGCTTGCCGCCTCCTGCCGATGTCACGTTTACGATTTCGCCCGATCTGGCTACGATAACGGGCACGGGGGTGGCTCATCGACGCTAGATCGACTGCTTTTTTCTCCCCGTCGCCCACACGTAGTCGCTCGGTCCAGGTTTGGTCGGGGAAAGATTTGGGTAGAGGTTTGGGCGGTCCCCAAACCAAAAGGCCCCAATCCAAAGGCCACGGCTGGCGCAGAGCCCTGCTCACTGCGTACCGACCTGGCTTGGGCCAATTAGTTGAAGGCACTCGTTCAAGCGATCAGAGTGGTGGCGGAGGATTAGATGGCCAGTGCAGGTGGGTTCCCGAAGGCTTTGCCGGTCTTTCTTGCACCGAGGGACTATCTCATGCCAGTTCCAGGTCCCTTGGGTATATACGACTACGGATGTGCCCACTTGTTGCGCACTGACGGTATCGTGCTGATCCGCGTGACAGGAGAAGTTGACTTCTGCACAGCCCCGGAGCTCGAGGCAGCAGTTCACCACGCTCTGGTTGAGGACGCGTCCTCCGTTTTCGTCGACCTGGCTGAGGTGCTGTTCCTCGGCGCTGCGGGGGCGACGGTTCTGCTCCGGGCGAAACGCGCCTGCCAGCGACGGGGAACAAACTTCGTGCTCCTTCGTCCCTCGCAATCAGCCAGGCGTACACTCAGGTTCACCGACCTTATACGGCCAGTCCTCGACCTCAAGTACACCGCACCAGCCTCGTGAAAGTGTGGGTTTGCGAACGTCGCCCGGCTTGGCCCCGGGTATTGTGAGTGGCACCACCGGCGGTCGGTTGGCTGGGAGGCCCATCAGCTCTCGTCGCCCCAGAGCGCTTCTGACCCGGGATCCGTCATTTCGGGCGATGCCGAACTGAGGATGCCCTTGCTAGCGTACGGCCTGTCCTGGACGGAGAAACGATGCGCGTTGGATTTCAGCCGGCAGCCATCGCACGACACGATCACGTAGCCAAGTTCTATAGCCGCGACGACCAACTCGCTCAAAGTGTCGCCGGCTACCTGTACGACGCGCTTCAGACGGGCGGTGGCGGTGTAATAGTGGCGACGCCGCCTCGTCGTGCGGCTATTGCAGACCGGCTTGCCGCGGTTGGCGTTGACGTTGAATGTGCGCTTGGCGATGGACCGGTCCTTTGTTTGGATGCTGCCGAGACTTTGAGCCGTTTCCTTGCGGGCGGTCGACCCGATCCCGAGCTTTTCCAGGCTGTTATCGGCACTGCCATTCGCCAATCTGTGGGTGCTGGCCGCCCTGTCTATGTGTACGGCGAAATGGTCGATTTACTTTGGCAGGCCGGACAAGTGAGTTCTGCCCTGGAACTAGAGGCGCTCTGGAACGACCTTCACCGACAGGTTTCTTTCTCGCTACTTTGTTCGTACCGGTCGGAGTTCCTGTCAGACGAGGACTACGCGGACGTCTTCGAGGAGCTCTGCTGGTCCCACTCCGCCATCATGAGGGAGCCTATAGACGCCACACAGCCCGGGCGCGGTACACCGACCGAATCTGCCCGTGGTTTTCCGGCCGATGTGCGTTCACCCCTGGCGGCCCGTCGCTTCGTGCTCGAAAACCTACAGGGTTGGGCCGACGACGAGTTGCTGGGAGACGCTGGCCTGGTAGCCACCGAGCTAGCCACCAATGCGGTCAAGCACGCTCGCTCAGCGTTCACCGTCACGGTCGTCCCGGTCGACGACCGCATCCGGGTATCCGTCCGTGACGCCGGGATGGACCAATGGATGCCTCGCGCGACGGGCTTTAACTGCCGGCCCCGCGCCTGCGTTTGGCTCGGCCCGAGGCCTAGGGTTGATCGCGGCGCTGGCAGCCAAGTGGGGCATGCGGCCCCTGGACAACGGGAAGGTTGTCTGGGCAGATCTTGCCCGAAAGACGCCTCCGGACGGGCAGCCCTGCGCGTGATCGATGTGACCGTCGACCAGGCCCGGATGGCGGCCTGAAAGTCGCAGGCGGCTGCGCCGAGACGGTCGAGCCCCTCGGCTCACGGTCTGGGCCCTTTTAGCTCGGGGGCCGAAACGTAGCTGCCGGGTGGCGCTCTGGCGCCCTGCCCGGCTTAGGATGCCGCAACCCCCGGCTGCGAGCGACACCAGCGCAAGTGGTCTCGAACGTTGGCGCGCCGGGCGGTCCGTTTACTGGCGCGTTGTGAGGTTCGGCAGCGTCCGGGATGGGTACTTACAGCACCAACGCATTAACCACCGAACCAAGGTTAACGGGAGCCGAATTGGAAAAGGAGACAACCGTGATAAGTGCCACGGTTACCAGGTCGTTGGGTAAAACGGCCTTCGTGCGGCAGCTCGCAGGCGGCGAAGATGGGTGACGAGCCGGTCTACCCGGCCTATCCAGCTGCCGTGATGAGCCCACGACCGACCAATGTGCAGGACAAGTCGCTGGCAGAGCTGGTTAAAGACCTGTCCCAGCAGACGACGACGCTAGTTCGCGAGGAAGTCGAATTAGCAAAGGCGGAAGTAACCGCCAAGGCGAAGCGTTTGGGCCTGGGGGCCGGAATTTTAGGTGGCGCCGGAGCTGTGGTCTTTCTGGCGTTAGCCGCGTTGGTCACCTGCGCCATAGCTGGTTTGTCGGAGGCCCTGCCGGTTTGGCTAGCTGCGCTGATCGTCGCAGTCGTGCTGCTCGCGATAGGTGCCGCCCTCGGTCTGATGGGCAAGGCGGAGCTCGAGCGTGGGTCGCCGCCGATACCGGAAGAAGCGGTAAAGAGCGCAAAGGAGGATGTGGCGTGGCTCAGGACCCAGGCGAAATCCGCGAAGCCATAGAGCACACCAGGCAGGAGATCGGAGAGACCGTCCAGGCCATAGCTGAAAAAACCGATGTCAAGGCGCGTGCAAGCAAGAAGATGGCGGAAAGCGTGGGCAACCTCAAAGCGTCCACAGTACAAGCCAAAAGCAAGCTTGGTGAGATCGGCCAACGAGTGGAAGATAGCTTGCCCGATGCGACCCGTCCGGTAGCGTCGACCACTTCGCAACTAGTGTCGGCCAGTTCGCAACGCGCCGGTGCTCTAACGATGGCGGCGACCCAACAATGGCGCCGGCAGCCTTTAGTGATAATAATCGCCTCGGCGACCTTGGCGGCGGTCTTGGCTGCCAGCAGCTTGCGACGACGCCGGGCGCACCGATGACGAAGGCGATTTATAAACCACTCGGGACGTTGGTCAGTGTGCTCGGAGGAGTTATCGCGAGCATCATATTCAAGCGCGGTCTGGAAGCTTATGACCCACCAGGACCAGGCTCCCACCCCGACCCAGCAATATCGGTCCTGGCGAGAGATCCTGGCCGCGGCCGCGTTGCAGGGGGCCATATTCGGGCTCGTGAAAGCGGCGATTGACCGGGGCGGAGCAGTCGGGTTCGAACGAGCCACGGGCGCGTGGCCGGGGGACAAACAGTCGAGCCCGGCCAATGGTTTGGGCTGAACCAACTGGCTCTGCCGCCGCTGTCGGCACGAGTGGTGCCCAAACGGCAGGAGCGGTAGCACAGACGGCTGAGGCTTTCCAGGAGGCAGCTAGCGCCCTGGAGGAGGCGGCTGAGGACGTGCTGGGATCAGGCGACCTCCTGGTAAAGGAGGAGACGCGTCAGGTGGCGGCCCAGGTGAGCGAGGAGCACCCGCTCGGTTTGCCCGGTAAGCCGCTCGGAGAACGCTCACCTGTGCGCCTCGGCTTCGCGGCCGGCATCGGGTTGCTGTTGGCGGCCGCGGTTGGCGAAGTCGTCGTACTGGCAGGGCACGTCCTTGTGTTGTTGGTGATTGCTGCACTTGTTGCGATCGGCCTTGAACCCGTGGTTGCCTTCATGTGCCGACACGGCTTGCGACGCGGGTTGGCCGTGGCCGTCGTCGTCGTGGTAGGCCTGGCGTTGACCGCAGTTTTCATAATCCAGGTCGTGCCCGTCATAACCAACGAGGCGAGCCAGATCACGCACCAGATCCCCAAGCTGTTGCACGATCTCCAGGACAAGAACTCTTGGTTCGGACGGGTCAACCTCAAGTACCACCTGGCGCAGAAGGCCGAGAAGGTCGTCAGCGTCAACGCCTTCGGAGGCGTAGTGCAACTTGGTGGCGTAGTCCTGTCCGTGGCCACATCAGTCGTGATCGTCCTGGTCCTGGTGATCTATTTCTTGGCCAGCTTCCCGCTGCTGAAGGAAGTCTTCTACCGTCTGTTCCCTCGCTCGCGGAGGCCCAGGGTCGGGGTAATAGGTGACGAGATAATCTCTCGCATTGGAGGCTACGCCCTCGGCAACGCGCTGACTTCTGTGATCGCGATTGTCGCCAACTACGCACTGTTACGGGCCCTGGACGTTCCCTACGCCCTCGTACTGTCGGTCCTGGTAGGCGTCCTGGACCTCGTCCCGCTCATCGGGTCGATCGTCGGGGGAGCAGTAGTGGCCCTTATCGCATTCGCGACCGTCTCGCTGACCGCTGGGCTAATAACGATCGTCTTCCATTTGTTGTACCGCGGGGCGGAGGACTATCTCATCAATCCTCGAGTCCTGCGCAAAACGGTGAATGTCAGGCCTGTGGTGACGATAGTCGCAGTGCTGTTGGGCGGCACCCTGCTGGGGATAGTGGGCGCGCTCATCGCTGTCCCGGTGGCTGCGGCGGTGCAGCTGGTCGTGACAGAGGTGGTGTTCCCGAGCCAGGACAGCCGCTAAGGCGGCACGACGACGTGCGCCGAACCGGACCTCGTTCCCTGAGGTGTGTGGTGGCTCGCTGTCTGTACTGGCTCGCCGGCCTTGCCCTTGTAGAACGGCGATTGGGCACAGAATGTTTGTACCAGAGACAGTAGGGGAACTATTTCATCAGTACCGAGGGCGCAATTGTGCCTACCGTAGACAGGAAAGGTCGCCAAAATGAACAAATCCACCGGGACCGGTCTAATTGGCCTTGGGATCGTTTTGGTCGTGATTGGAGCCATCTTGAATTACGCCGTTACTGCAACGACGTCCGGGCTCAACATCAACACGGTCGGGGTGATCTTGTTGGCTGTCGGCATTGGGACCTTCCTCGTCGGAGCAATCGTCTTCGGCGTTGGATCCTTCAGGCAAACGACAGTTCGCGAGAACGTCCGCATGACCCCGGACGGCGGGCACGAAAGGGTCCTCCAGCAACACGACAACATGGCATAGTTCTTCTTTGACTTCGGGCGGCGCCCCCGCACTCGGTGGCGCTACGTGACCTGAAGGACGCTTGTGGGGCCGGGGCTGTCGAGGGACAGCCCCGGCTTTTTCGTTTAATTTGCCCGTTGCCTAACACTCGGGCTTCGCGGCCAAGCCCGGTCATCCGGTGCCATCGGCGCGGCAAAGTCCGCGTAGAGGTCACATCTTTCCACTCAACGCGAGCTAGCTGGTCAACGCGAGCTAGCTGGTCAACGCGAGCTAGCTGGTCAACGCGAGCTAGCTGGTCAACGCGAGCTAGCTCGTCAACGCGAGCTAGCTGGGCCAGCCTGCACGGCTCCGTCAGCGCCGGCTGGGGCGGTCCGCACCGAAGCGCCCTGGCTCCCCTGTTCGCTGAAGCCGCGGCTGGTCGTCTCGGAAACGTCCGCTGTAGCGACGTCAACGAGGTAAGTGTGCCGGGTGAGCAGTAGCAGGACGCCGCCGACCAGCATCGGTGCGAGCATGATGATAAAGGTGTACTCGAGCCCACGGCCGGCAGCAGCTTGAGCTTGGTGGCTAGCGTGACCGGTTGCTCCCGTGGGACTGGACCGCGGCCCCCCAAAGCTAACCGAGACGTAACCGAATAACAGCGGGGCGAAACTCTGTAGCAAGTTACGGGCAAGGCTCCGCACCGCTTCCGCCCGCCCCCAGAGCCTCGAGGGCACCACATCCAGCCGGGCCGCGTCGAGCGGCGGTTGGGGAGCGGCTACGAAGCCGGCCGCCACGGCCAGGAGCGGGATGGCTATCAGCAGGTTCGGGCTGAGCAACCCGGGTACGAAGGTCACGGCTGCAGCGATAAAGGCTACGCCGGCGACCAGAACACGTGCGTCAGCGACGCCGTTGCGCACCAGGGTGTCTGCGAGGCGACCCCCGTACAGAGTCCCCACCAGCCCACCAGCACCGACCACTACGAGGAGCAGGCTCACCAACGCCTGGCTGATACCGAAGTGGTCTTCTGCGAAGAGCACCGCAAATGCCTGCAACCCGGCGAGGAAGAAATAGCCGAGGACAGAAGCGGCTATGAGCACCAGGTTGCTGCGGATGCGCAAGATGTAGGCGACAGCGGCTCTCGGGGATAGACGGGATGGGTCCTGGCGAAGGACCAACTTGCTGTTGGCATGAACGTCTCTCCGTGCTCTGGCGCGCGTCCGGACGTCTGACCCGTCGGCTGGCGATGGTCCGTCCATTCCCAGGCTTTCCGCGGTTCCGCCGGTTGGAGGCGGCTCCTGAGCGTTCGCTTCTTCTGCCGACTTGATCTCCTCCGCGCCCGGGTACAGCCAGCTCTGGCCGCCGCGAGCCGGCTCAGGCAGCAAGCGCCACAACAGGACTGCAAGCACAACGCTCGGGACAGCGAGCACAAAGAACGGGCCCGCCACCCTGCAACGGCACCTAGTTCCGCGGCGATAACGAGGCCCACGCCGGTGCCGAGAAGCTCTCCCGTGAGGATCATCCCGTAGATGCGGGAACGGTCCTGAGCGGGGAACAGATCTCCTGACAATGAAGCCACCATTGGCCCGCATACGGCGGCGAGCACGCCCAGGGCCACTCGGGCCAGCAGCAACGTCGTGTAGCCGGGGGCCAAACCTGAGGCGACCATGCCCAGTGACCAAAAAGCTACGGCCCACGACAGGATCCGCACACGCTTGGCCCGGTCTGCGAGAGCGCCGGCCGGCAATGCCACTGCGGCGCCGACGAGTGCCGTAACCGTGGTGAGCAGCCCGAGCTGTGTATTGCCTATGTCAAAGGCCTTCTCGAGCTGCCTAGCGAGAGCTCCGATGCTCCCGATGTCCGCGCTCTGAAGGGCCAGTACCCCGGCCAGCAGGAGGATTACGCGCAGGCGCGCCGGACCTCCAGCAGTTTCGGTGATGCGCTCAACGAGCGCCGAATGCTCAGTCTGGGTCGGCTCCATGCGGTGTAAGCCCTGGTGATACCCATTGTGCGACTTGGGTGAACGCGTGGCCATCAGGTACCCAGAGATCCTCGCCGCCCAGGGCAGCGGCTTTAGTGGTCACCGGCCCGGCCGTATTTACCGGATCCATCAACGGCTTGACGGCGCAACTCCCTGTCGGGTTACTGAGCTCAGTTCTCACCGTCGTTTTCGCGAACGCCTCCAGGCGCCCGTCCAAAATCGAAAACGTTATGCGACGGGCGGGCCGTACCAGCACAGCAGCAGGAGAGTAGCGTCATCGCGCAGCTTGTCGCCGTTGAACTCGAGGATCGCGGCGACCAATCGGCGCAGGATTTCCTCTGGAGGCTGCCCGGATGCCGCCTGCTGTTCCCACATATTGACCAGTCGCTCGGGGCCGAACGCCTCTCCCAAAGGCGAACGTCCTTCGACCATACCGTCGGTGAAAAACAGTACGCTATCCCCCGGTTCCAGGGCCTCAGTGCCTACTTCCAGGCAAAGACCGCCCAGCCCGAAGGGCAGGGACGGTTCGCAGCGAAGCTCGCGCACAACCCGGTTCCTGCGTAACAACAGGGGCGGAGGGTGCCCAGCGTTGGTCCATTCCAGCTGCCCGTTGTCAAGCCCAAGGCGAGACAAAGTACCGGTGACGAAAGCCTCACCCTCGTACTGCTGGCTCAGCGCTTCATCGATGGCGGCGTAGGCGGCCCCGGGTGCGTCGCCGTCACGACGGGCGTGGCGGTAAGCGCCGACGGCCAGGGTGCTCAACATCGTCGCTCCGACCCAATGGCCCATCCCGTCGAAGATGGCTGCGTCGAGGTGCCGGTCGTTTATGGCGTAGTCGAACGCGTCGCCGGCAGTCTCGTAAGCCGGCTCGAGGCGCCCACACGCGAGCGCCTGAGCGCAGCGAACCGTAAGAGGAGGCAGCAGGTCCCACTGCATCCCGGCGGCCAGGGTCATCGGCCGGCGACGTCGGCGCAGGTGCATCAAGTCCGTAGCCCGGGCGAAGCTGCGCACCAGCAGCCCGGCGAAGACCCCGATGCGTTTACAGTCGGTGAGGATGGCCTCGTCGACCGTCGCCAGGGTGAGTGCCACGACTCCGGTGCGCTCGCCGCGCTCGACCAGAGGCGCCCAGACCCTTACCTCCCCGTCCCTGTCAGCGGTTACCAGTTCGCCCGTACGAAACGCCCGGCCGGCCATGGACGACGCCACGTCTTCTTCGGCGAGGATCGGCTCGTTGAGGTCCGACCCGAGAAGGATGGGCTGTAGCACTACTCCCTGGAAATCGGCCAGGTAGATACTGACATCGCGCGCCCCGAGCGGCTCGGCAGTGGCCCGGATCAACCCGTAGAGTTCGTACGGCGCCGCCATGGCGGTATTGTCCAGCGCCGCGGCGTAGTCGGGAGAGCCCACGGCGCCAGTTTGGCTCGACTGCGCAGCTGGCACAATCCCACCAGGAGGGCCAGGGTCGCGCTCCTCCCCGGGTCGGCTGCCGCCGGGCCCCTCCTAGCGGGTCGTTTTTTTCCTGCCGCGCCGCGACAAGGCTGGAGCCGAGCTATGAAGCAACAGAAGGGCGCGAGCGTCCAGAGTTATCGTCCCCGCGGGGGTTATCTGGGGTGTGTCGTCGGGACCGCCAGTGGTGAGGACGGCTTTCCATGTGGCTGAGCTGATCGGGATGGTGAACTCGACGGGTTCGTGGTGGGCGTTCAGGAGTAGGAGGATCCGGTCGGAGGTGGCGTCGCCATCGGGGTCCGTGATCTGACGCCCGTCCAGGGCGACCGCCAGGGCCCGGGCGGTCGGGTTTTGCCAATCCTCGGCGGTCATCTGGTTGCCGTCGGGCCTGTAGAGGACCATTTGCGCCGGTCCGCCCTCCGGCCCCCGCAAGTACTGTCGAGGGCGTAGTGCCGGGCTATTGCGCCGCAGCCTCAGTGCCGTCTTGGTGAAGGCCAGCAGGTTTTCGTCGACGTTGCCCCAGTCGTACCAGGAGACTTCGTTGTCCTGGCAATACGCGTTGTTATTGCCGTGCTGGCTGCGGCCTATCTCATCCCCCCCGAGGACCATAGGCACCCCGGCGGACAGCAGGAGCGTACCGAGAAGGTTGCGTCGTTGCCGTTCCCGCAGCGCGAGGACCTCGGGGTCGTCAGTGCCGCCTTCCTCGCCGCAGTTCCACGACCGATTGTCATCTCCGCCGTCCTTGTTGTCCTCGCCGTTAGCCTCATTGTGTTTTTCGTTGTACGCGGTGAGGTCTGCCAACGTGAACCCGTCGTGGGAGGTTACGAAGTTGATGCTCGCGGTGGGTGCTCGTCTGTCCGAAGAGTAAATGTCGCCGCTGCCCGTGAGCCTGAGCCCGAGGTCGCCGATCTTCCCGTCGGTGCCGCGCCAGAAGTCACGCACGTCGTCGCGGTACTTGCCGTTCCATTCTGACCAGCGGGCCGGGAAACCGCCGAGCTGATAGCCGGCCACGTCCCAAGGTTCCGCGATCAGTTTGACGGGAGCGAGCACCGGGTCCTGGTGCACGAGGTTCAGGAAGGCACTGTGCATATCGAGTTCGCCGCTCTGGCGGGTCAGCGTCGTGGCGAGGTCAAAACGGAAGCCATCGATGTGCATCTCGACTACCCAGTAGCGCAAGGAGTCGAGTATGAGCCGCAGCGCGGTGGGGTGGCCGACGTTGATGCTATTGCCCGTGCCGGTGGTGTCGAAGTAGTGTGCCCTGTCCTCCTCGACAAGGCGGTAGTAGGCGGGGTTATCTATGCCCTTCATGCACAGTGTCGGCCCGAGATGGTTGCCCTCGGCCGTGTGGTTGTACACCACGTCGAGGATGACCTCGAGGCCGGCGGCGTGGAGAGCCTTAACCATCGCCTTGAACTCTTCGACCTGAGCGCCTGAAGATCCCAGTGAGCTATAAGCTCCGTGAGGCGCGAAAAAGCCGA
Organism: uncultured Acidimicrobiaceae bacterium; assembly: GCA_963823855.1. Lineage (GTDB taxonomy): Bacteria > Actinomycetota > Acidimicrobiia > Acidimicrobiales > Palsa-688 > Fen-671. Next base: position 14,617 of record CAWGNA010000017.1, on the reverse strand, counting down.
TGCTGTTGTACCCCCAATAGTTGCGCAGACCGCGTTCGTGCAAATGCGCATCCTGGACGAACTGCTGGACCGGCATGAGTTCTACGGCCGTGATACCGAGGTCCACCAAATAGCCGATTATTGATGGATGGGCTAGTCCGGCATAAGTGCCCCGAACTTTTTCGGGTACTTCGGGGTGGCACTGCGTCAGGCCTTTGACGTGGGTTTCGTAAATGACGGTTTCATCCAGAGGGGTCCGCGGAGGTGAGTCGCCTCCCCAGTTGAAATCGCTGGACGTGACAATGCAGCGCGGCATGTTCGGAGCTGAGTCGGCGTCGTTGCGGCCATCTGGAGCGTCGAAGCAATGGCCGAACACGCTCTCGTCCCAGCTGATCTCACCCTCGATCGCCGTGGTGTGCGGGTCGAGCAGCAGCTTGGCAGGGTTGCAACGCAGGCCTTCGTCTGGCGCCCAGGGCCCGTGCACGTGCCAGCCGTAGCGTTGACCGGCGCCGGTCCCGGGGACCAGGCCGTGCCATGTGTGTGCCGTGCGCGAAGGAAGTTCGACCCGCATTTCTGCACCGTCCCCGTCGAACAGGCATAACTCGACAGCGTCGGCGATCTCAGAGGACACCGCGAAATTAGTGCCCTGGGCTTCGACCCGCGCTCCAAGGGGATAAGGTCGTCCCGCCAATACGGTCCCCGGCCATGGGCGCGCCGGGCCGTGCCCGCACCGGGGCTGCGGCGCGCCGATGACCTCGCTTTGGGAGTAGATGGCATATCAGTTGTCGGCCCCGGTGGCTGGCCATGTTGGCCCGGGTGCGCAGCAGTCGGCTGTCACTGCGAGTGCTTCATCCTTTCTCGCAGCCGGAGGCTGCGGTGTGTCGATTACATACCCACGGCTGAAGGTTCTTGTTCTCAGGACATTTTCGTGCTCAGAGGTCACCTTCTCGGCCGCGGTGGGATATTCCCGTTAGCAGCAAGGCAATTGGCTATATCCGGGAAGAGAACCGGGCCAGTAGTGGGCTATGCGCCCCGCATGGCGAACCACACCGTCTGTCCCGCCCGCCCGGCTCGCCGTACGGCACCCCGCTCATCGGCTGGCTCTTTCACGATGACGAGCCCACGGCCCCTCAAGTCATTTACGTGTGGGTGCTTGAGGAAAGAGCGGTACTTCTCCATCTGGTCGGCTCTGATGGGAGGGCGCGCCCCCCTCATGGTACGGCCTCATAGTTCGGTCGGGAGGACCTCGCCCAACCCTGTTACCTCGATGATACGGCGGACTATGGGTGACGGGTTCCGGAGTTGCACCTGTGGGAGCTTCTGAGCGGCAGCGAGCAGGACTGTGAGGCCCGAACTGTCGATGAACTGAAGCTCGCCCAAGTCGAAGATGAGGTGGTCGACGTCGCTCGCCATGATGGGGTCGATAGTTTCGCGCAGGACGTCAGTATTGGACATGTCGACCTCTCCAATGATGCGCACGACTACGGCACCAGACGCTTCCCGCCAGTGGTCAACAGAGACCTCGGCCGCTTCCAGGTTCGTCGTATGTTCGCCTTCTAACTCGTCCATCGCAACCCCAGAATGGCCGTATCGTCCTGAGATGTCCCGGTCATCACACTGGTGACGACCCTCGTCAGAAGATTATCAAGCGGGCAAAGCTCGCCTGATGTAGCGGCGCGTAGTCGCTGTAAGCCTACATCGAGGATTTCACCCCGCCTCTCCACGAGCCCGTCGGTGAACGCCAGGAGTGTCGCCTCCCGGGGCACCAGGAACGTCACCTGTCCGTACTGCTGGTGGTTGTTGGCCACCCCGATGGGCACGCCCGGGGTCGTCTCGACGTAGTCACAGCCGTCGGCAGTGACGAGAAGGGGAGGCAAGTGGCCAGCATTGGCGAGCGTCACCTCGTGGCGTTCCACGTCGATGGCCCCGCAGAGCACGGTGGCGAACTGTCCGTCGGTAGAGACGCGAAGCAGGCCGGACAACTTGCTGAGGATCGTTGTCGGCGAGTCTCCCTGGGAGGCGTAAGCGCGGATGGCGTAGTGCAGGCAAGCCATCGTGGTTGCGGCCTGGATGCCGCGACCCGAAACGTCGCCGACGACGAAAAGGACCCCGTTGTCCGTACCAACCCCGATCACGTCGTACCAGTCACCTCCGACGTCGACACGTTGGGTACCCGGCAAGTAACGGACCGCGAACTCCAGTCCAGGCACGTCGGGGAAATTCTCGGGTAACAGCGCCCGCTGCAGCGTTTGGGCTATACCCCGCTGCTCGCCGTACAGGGCCTGGTTTTCGATGGCGAGTTGCTCAGCGAGGCGCCGGCCCCGTACGAGCTGTTCGGCTGCGAAGGCCGCTACCACCGTGAAGAGGGTACCGAGCACCGCCACTATCCAGGGCAGGCGGCTCAACAGAGTGCCGCCGAGGTTACTGGCGGGCGTCGCCACGAAATAGAGGGCGCTGTTGCCGAAGGGGGTTGTCACCGAGGCGGTCCGGCCCGTGAGAGGAAGGTGGGAGACGTTCGTGGCCCCGAGGAGGGTCTGCGTTTCGACGGTACGCCCCAGGTAGAGGGCGTAGTTGAGGTCGGCGAAGGCCGAGTTCTTGGCGACCTTCAAGGGCTGGCGGGGGTGTACCGCCGCCTCGGCGTACACGACAAACTGCGGCTTTGACCCCACTGAGAGCGCGTACGAAATATGTGGATGAGGCTGGGTGAAGATGCCCGTCACGTCGAGGGCACGGGCCCGGCTGGCCCTGCGCAGCGCGGCATCCAGGCTAGGCGACCCCGGCGATGGAGCGGGCCATATCCCGGTCGAGTTTACGAGGCGCTCCGTTGTGCCGCTCAGCCTGTAAAGCGCGACCGACATGAACGGGCCCTTTGGCCCTGCATATGCTCCTGCGTAGGCCGCGAAGCTGGCTGGGTCGCCGTTTGTCGCGCTGGCGATGTCAGCGGCGGAGGTCAGTGGGCTCTCCACGTTGGGGATGGTGGCGCCCAGCACGGTGCCGACTTCTTTGACTTGTAGGCGCAGCAGCCGGACCTCGTTGCGGTCGTTAACCGTCCAGCAGGTCCACGTCAGGATCCCCGTGATGGCCAGTCCTAGCAGCAACACGAGCACAGGGGCTATCTGGCGACGAGCACGTCCGCCTTCGACAATGGGCGCGACCGAACCACGCGATGGGTGCACTCAGCCCGCTGAGGTGCAGGGCATAGGTACCAGGGGGCTCTCCAGTGGGCAGGGGCGGTCGCTTTGCCGTCACCTTAGCTCAAGCGTTAGGCCCCCTGAGCCGCGCCAACACTGTCCGTGCCACCTCGGCTACAAGACATTTGCGCGAGATTTATCCTGCCTAGCGGCCTCCCTGGCACTTCGCCGATGGGTCAAGGCACTTGTGGTCGCAGTATGCCTTCTGGCAGGGACGGGCACAGAGGGGCCGGGGTCGCAAGCCCAGAACCCGGCTCCAACCGCTGCTTGGCCTGTCGCCCTGGTCCTAATTGCAGCCAATGGGCCGGCTGCGAACTCCGGTAATACGTCTTATCGCTGAGTTGCTCGCCACATTTGTGACCACGTTTGTGACCACATTTGTCACCAGTAGTACCAGCGACCCCGACCGCTCCCGGCCCGAAAAGCGAACCCGGCCAGCCAGAAGACGAAGATGATCGCCGCGATGACCCACAAGAAATGAAGCGTGAACCCCAATCCAAAAAACAACAATGCCAACACCAAAAACAGCGCGATCAACAACATCCATCGCTCCTTTCTCAGCTGGGTCGCCCCACCATAGAAGGGCCCATAACAGGCTCGGTTGTCGTTTTGCTCGACTGAGTTTTGCTCAACCGGGTTTTGCCTACCCGATCTGATGTTGTTACCCCTCCGGAACAGATCCCACACCTGTGCCCCGCCGACCAGGGACAGCGAACGCGGTCGTTTACAGCTGAGGCTTACCCGGGTATCTCCAGACCAGGTATTTCCAGAAGACCAGGTATTTCCAGAAGGGTGGTTTCGGCAGCTCTGCCGAGACCCATTGGAGGTCCGTGGAACGGGACAGGCTATCGATGACTGCAAGCGTTGCCGCCGGAGCAGCACCCTGACCAAGGCCGGGAGCGGCATATCGATCACTACCGCTCAAATAGGCGATGCTGCTGGCATTTACGTGGCCGGCCCGTGCGTCGGAGCGCTGCTTTTCGGGCACCTGACCGATCGTCTTGGGCGGCGCCGGCTGTTCCTCGTAACTCTCGGCCTATATCTTGGGGCTACTGTCCTTACGGCAACTTCGCAAGACGCCTGGATGTTCTTTGTGTTCGGTTTTCTTACCGGCATGGGCATCGGCGGTGAGTACGCGGCCATCAACTCGGCCATCGACGAACTGATCCCAGCGCGAGTGCGCGGGACCGTCGACGTGCTGGTAAACGGCTCTCGTACTGGCTCGGTACGGCGGCCGGGGCCGCGGCCACGCTCGTGCTGTTGGATCCCAGCGTGCTGGCCGCGAACATTGGATGGCGCGTTTGTTTCTTCATCGGGGCGGCGTTGGGGCTGGGCATTTTGTTCGTGAGGCGCCACCTCCCCGAAAGCCCACGCTGGTTGTTCACTCACGGCAAGGCGGCCGAAGCTGACCGGATCGTTGACGACATCGAACGACAGGTGCGGGAATCGAGCGCTAGCGAACTCGAAGATCCAGGAGATCCAATCGAGGTTCGTCAGCGCCCGCCGGTCGGCTTCGTGGAGGTGGCCCGGGTGGTTTCGGCAATTACCCGCGCCGTTCAATTCTTGGTCTTTCGCCCTTTGTCGGCCGCGACAGCCGTCAACGTAGGCTGTTAGACGGTTATTCGTCTGTATGTACAGCCGGGCCCGCCGTTTGGGCCTCCTCGGGTTCGGCATCGAGTTCGTCGAGCCACGCCGGCGCGTGCCGGGCTGCCCACGTGCGGCTGATCCGTCCGAGGAACATCGATTTGAGCGCCTGGCGGTCAGAGAGGGCCATCAGGATGTGACCGGCGATGACGAGCACGAACAGCAGGGCCAGCCAGTTGTGGACGAAGGTCGCTCCGGCTCGCCACGACAACGGGAAGGGCAGGTACCAGCGCAGCAGCAGACCCGTTGCCAGCATGACCAGCCCACCCCCAGCTACGAAGGCAGCGTTGAGCTTTTGGCCCGCGTTGAATTTGCCGGTCCGGACCCTTGTGCGCGTGTAGCTTCGTTGCGGTTGAGGCTGGAACATGACCCGCAGCCACCGCCGGTCCGCCGAGCTCCAGCGGTTAAAACGACGTATGTCGCGCCTCAGCGCGCGGCCCCAGCTGCCTGAGAGCGCAAGGATGAACGGCACCGGAAGGGCGATGCCAGCGTAGAGGTGGATGCGTTCGACCAGCTCCCGGCGGCCAACGAGCGCTATCAGGGGAGTGAAATAAAGCGCCGCGCCTGTCACGACGAGCACCGCGAACAAGATGGCGTTGGTCCAGTGGACGGCGCGCTCGACCCTGTCAAAACGAGCCAGCATCCCGCCTCTCTCGGATGTGGTTGCTGTCCTCTGCGGCGTGGTGGCTGTCATAGTCCCTTGCCGATCTGAGACGGGTGCCTGGACGAGGAAGGAGGGTGCCCCGCTATCCAGGCGTTGACCGGGTAGCCGTTCAGCTCCCAGTAGCCCAGCTCGAGCTGCTTCACCAGGCTTATGTGCCAGAGCCATTTGATCGACTTGTAGCCGAACATTCCCGGGACGTAGAGCCGCACCGGCCCGCCATGTTCTCTCGTGACTGGGGCTCCCAGCATTGAGTACGCTACGATCGCCCCACTTTGTTCGGCCTGCTCCATCGAGAGGCTCTCCGTGTAGGCACCGTCGAAGGACGTGAACCAGAAGGCGGTCGCATCGGGCCGGGCTTGCGTGTGCTTGGCCAGGTCGGTCAGCTTCACACCGACCCAGTGGACGTTCGGGACACGCCAGCCCGTCACGCACTGGAATTCGTGGGTCAGCCTGGTAGCCGGCAGCGCCTCCAGATCGGCGACAGTCAGCTGTAGGGGCTGGCCGACCAACCCGTCAACGGTCAGACGGTAGTCCGGAGGGGCGGTGGGGTAGCCGCCCGTGATCGTGTAGATAGTGAACCCGCCCCCACCCGGGACAAGGTTGGCGAGCCCGCTGCTGCGTAGCGGGCTCAGGAGGTTCGTGATCCCGTCCTGCACATGCTCGCCGTACGCAATGCCAACGGCGCCCAGGCCGAGGATAGCGATAACCGCCCGCCGGCCGATGGGCTTCTCGCTTGGGTCGGGAGCTGGTGCTGCGGGCCGGGTCTTCTCTTCGCCCGCCTGGGCACCGCTGGCGGCACGGGTATTCGGGTCGTAAGGCTTTGGCTTGCCCCGACCGGGCCGCCCCAGGCTGCTCGGCCCGCCCTGCGAACCGGGCATCAGCCCATGCTCGCGCTCTTCGCCAGGCGACGTCGCACCCTGGCCGCCTGGCCGAGCACTACCAACCCGAGCACGGTAGCCAGCGCGCCCCAAGCGGCGTACAGGGCATGACCGCTCATAGACGACCCGTGCAGGAGGTCAACGCCCTGGAGGATCGATACGACACCGACTGCGCACAAGACCAACCCGATGATCCCGCGAACCCACATCATGTTCCTCCGGTCTCCTCTCCTAACAGGGTACCGACGAGCCGTCCCGCCTGATAGGCACTACGGGAAACAATCCCATTTGGCTCTTTGCCCGTACGTATTGTGTGAACGGGGCGTGGACGCGCCCGATGATTCGCTGAGCGCGTCCCCCGCCCCTATCTCGGGGTGAAGGAGGCAAGGGAGCTGTGGTGAGAACCAAACGTCACAATGGGTGGGCCCAGTTGTTGGGAGCGGGTGCCGTCATATTGCTCAGCTTGGGCGTCGCGGCGCCAGTTGGGGCCTCCGCTTCAACAAGCGCCGGCGTCACCTCGATCAAGACCGAACTTGGCTCTATAGGCACGGCCAAGGCAACGGGTAAGACGATCAGTTTGGCCAAGGGCAAGCCGGGGATCTTCGTGATCGGTCCCAACGGGCACAGTCTGTACGTCTACGACAAGGACAAAGGCACGAAGAGCGCCTGTACCGGGAGCTGCGTATCGTACTGGCCTGCATTGACAGCAAGCGGAGCTGTTACGACCGGCGTGCTCATCAAGAAGTCCGAGGTCACAAAGGCCAACGGGCAAAAGGCCAACCAGGTTGCGTACTACGGGCATCTCCTCTACTACTTCAGCGGGGACAAGGCCCCCGGCCAGACCAACGGTACGAGCATCGCCGGCTGGCATCTCCTCGGGCCCGTTGGCAACGTCATGCTCCCGCGTTGAACGGCCCAGCCACAGCTCGCGGCCCGGGCCGGGCCGGGCGACCTCAGGCGACGCTCATGGAGAGATATGGGCGCGCGTCGACCCCAGCTCACCCTGACAACCTTTAGGTGCCCGGGGCCGTGAAGGCCCTGGGCTTTGACCGCGTTGTGATGGTCGACTGGAGCGCTAACAACGGCCCCAAATCGGGGACCAACAGCATTTGGGTTGCCGACGGGGATGTTTTGGGCGCGCTCAGCTCCCGGAACTACGCCACCCGGCGCCAGGCCCACGACGCCGTCCTGCTGGCAATCGACCGGTCTCTCGCGAACGGCGAGCGAGCCCTCGTGGGCTACGACTTTTCGCTGGGTTACCCGTCTGGGTTCGGCGCCTACTTCTCTGGCCCGGCGCGTCCGTGGGAGAGGATCTGGCAACATATGGAAGCGAGCGTTTCCGACACCGACGCCAACATGAGCAATCGGTTCGAGGTGGCGAACGACATCAACGCCGCGACGGCTGTCGCTTTCTATTGGGGCAGCCCCGTACCATGGCCCGCCCTCTCTCCCCGCTTAAGAGAACCGCCCCCCGGTCTGCTCACAAACCCGCTGGCCACGTACCGCCGGACCGAGCTGATGGCTTCAGCCCAGGTGAGGAGGGCTATCAAGAGTGGCTGGCAGCTGGGGAACGGCGTTTCGGTGGGCTCCCAGGTGATCACGGGGCTTCCCTATTTGCAGCGCCTGCGCCGGCGCTGCGGACGGGCGCTGGCCGTATGGCCACACGAGACCGGTTTTGTCGACGACCCGCTCGCTCCGGGGCGTGGGGTCTCGGTGGTACTGGCGGAAATCTGGCCTACGGCGTTCCTGCCGGCCTACGCCGGAGGAGTTAGGGACGACGAACAAGTGCGGTGGGCGGTCCGGCGCTGTCTCCAGCAGCAGCGGGCCCCGGAGGGGTTGGGGGCTTGGTTCAACCCCGCCGTGGTCTGCGCCTTGCCGCCAGCTTCGGTCGCATCGGTCGTTGACGAGGAAGGATGGATCCTCGGCGTTTGCTAACGGACCGCCGCAGGACTACTCGCGCGTTCGAAGTCATTCCTCCTGTTGTGACCTCCCTCACTTGACCCTCGAGCACACAAGTTTCCTGAGGCGGGGCTGATGCGGCCGTACGCTACGCTCGCCAGGACGGCCACTCCATGTGAGGTCACCCAGATGCGTAGCCACCAGCGCAGGCGCCCAGTTCGTGTCCTCGTACGGCCCCTCTCGGCGGCCGGGACGATCGCCGCCTTGCTCCCGTTGACCTTGCTCCCGTTGATCGCTGCGGCGCCGGCCGCTGCGCAGGCTCTCGTGTTCGTGAAGGTCTGGTCGGAACAGGTCACCGATGGCAGCCCCATCAGCTTGTCATCACCCAATGTCGCCACCCTTCACGGCGCCCCCGCGGTCGTGGTCGGCGACCGGGGAGGCTACGTTTCCGCGTTCTCGCTGGCCAGTGGAGCGCCGGTGCCGGGGTGGCCGGCGAGCACGGGTGGGGCCCCCGTCTACTCGACCCCGTCTGTGGGCGCGGTAAACCCAGGGTCGCCTGACGACAGCGTCTTTGTGGGGGTAGGGACGGCGGCCGCTCCACACGAGGGGGGCTATGAGGCCTTCAGCGCCGGCGGGGCGAAGCGCTGGTTCGTGCCTATCCACAACCCCCGGGCGAGTTACGTGTCTGGAGTCGTGGCTTCGCTCGCCGTGGGCAACCTGCAGGGAGGTCTCGATGTAGTGGCCCCGTCGATCGGGCAACAGGAGGACGCCATCAACGCGTCCTCAGGAGCTGTTCTCGCCGGGTTCCCGTGGTTCGACGGCGACGGCGACTACGCCACCCCGGCCCTAGCGGATCTCTACGGCAACGGCAAAGTCGACGTAGTCAACGGGGGCGGGCAGACAGCCGGTCTGGCTTATGGCACCCAGTACACGCAGGGCGGCCACGTAAGTGTCCTTTCCCGAACGGGCAACGAGGGAACGAAAAGCCCGTCCGGCGGGCTGATATGCGAGTACAACCCGAACCAGTCCGTGGAGTCGTCCCCGGCGGTCGGCCGGTTCCTGGCCGGCGCGTCTGAGGGCATTGCGGTCGGGACCGGCAATTACTTCCCGGGAGCGCCGGACAGCGACATGGTGCTGGCTTTTACTGCCCATTGCAAACTCGTTTGGTCTGCTCGCCTCGATGGGCTTACGAATTCCAGCCCGGCCCTGGCCAGCCTGTCTGGCAATGACAAGCTAGAAGTCGTCGAGGGGACGGACAACCAGCACGGCGGGGGATCGGTGTACGCCCTCAACGGCGCCAACGGCGCCGTGATCTGGCGCCAAGGTATTGACGGGGAGGTAATCGGTGGGGTCGTAACCGCCAATCTGGGGGCCGGTTACCAGGACGTGATAGTGGCGTCGACGGGCGGGGCGGAGGTACTCGACGGTCGCACCGGCAAAGTCCTTACCACCTTGGAACGGGGGATCGGGTTGCAAAATTATGCGCTGGTGACCGATGACCCCAATGGGACGACCAGTGGGACGACCAATGGGACGACCAATGGGACGATCGGTGTCACTCTGGCCGGTTACGACGCAGAAAACCAGGGAGTGGTGGAGCATTTCCAACTTGTGGGCTCAAAGGGCACGAACGTCACCCAGCCGGGCTCCTGGCCTATGTTCCATCACGACCCCTCCTTGAGCGGCAACGCAGAAGCGCCCATACCCGCTTGATCGCGCTGGCAACGAGCCATGGAAAGAACTTCGTTACTCGTCATCGGGGCGGGCCCGTACGGGGTCTCTGTGGCCGCTCGCGCCCTGGAGCGGGGGATCGCGACGGTTGTAATAGGCCGCCCGATGGGGTTCTGGACGGACCACATGCCCGTCGGTATGTGCCTCCGGTCAGGGCTCGACTGGCATCTCGACGCGGCTGCGGTGGACACGTTCGAGGCGTTCGTCGAGGAAACGGGGCTCGCCCGGGTTGAGCTCGACCCCATTCCTGTGACCGTGTTCTTGGACTACGCAGCATGGTTCCAAACGCGGAAGCGTATCGCTGTCCGCAACAACATGGTCACGCGGATTGCCAGATCGGCAAACGGGCCCGGCGGCTTTGACGGTTTTGAGGCGCGCCTCGACGATGGGAGCGAGATCGTTGCCGAAAAGGTAGTGGCCGCACCAGGGGTGGCCTACTTCCAGCACCTCCCGGACTGGGCCGGTCATTTCCCCCCAGATCGCGGGGCGCACACGTGCCGGCTTACCCACTTTGATGATCTCGCCGGCGCCAGGGTCCTCATCGTGGGTGGCCGCCAAAGCGCGTACGAATGGGCCGCATTGATCGGAGAACATGGCGCCCAACGCGTGGACATCGTGCACAGGCACCCGGTCCCGCGTTTCGAGCGCGTCAGCTGGGCCTTCGTGGACGCCTACGTGGACGCCACCGTGACCACCCGGGGATGGTGGCGGTCGCTTCCGGCGTCCGAACAGGAAAGAATCTCACGCCAGTTCTGGGAGGTGGGCCGTCTTACTCTCGAATGGTGGCTTACACCTCGCTTGAGCGGAGACCGCTTCCATCGCTGGCCAGGAGCCGAGGTCACGGAGGTGAAGCCCTCTGCTTCCCACGGCACCGTGAGCGTTACCCTCTCGAATGGCGAGGTGCTCACCGTAGACCGCATCGTGTTCGCAACCGGATATAAAACCGAGCTATCGAAGGTGCCGTACCTCACAGGCCTCCAGCGCGATATCGAAGTCGCGGATGGCAGCCCGGTCCTCGACGAAGCCTTCCAGTCGAGCGTCCCGGGCCTCTACATTCCTGGTATGGCGGCGGCACGCGACTTTGGCCCCTTCTTCGGTTTCACCAAGGCGTGCCCTGCCGCGGCCAGCCTGATCGTAGACGACCTTTTGCGAGGCTAATGACCGCTCCCTTTTCCGTCGTCTGACGACAGATAGCGCACCTATTGCCAGGGACTCGAACCACCCGACGCACCCGATTGGAGCACAGCGGGCCGGGGCGGTTCTGGGCGCGAAATATAGTTTTCGGTGTTATTTCGCCCCGGTTTTGCCCCTGGATCGCAACGGAGTCGCGGTGGCGCACCCAGAAGCGACGGCAACGTGAGCCGGGTTTCCCTAATCTGCCACCGTTAGTAGGCCTTTCAACGCCGGGAGTGCGGTGATGAACCTCAAGTCAGCGAGGAGGCGGTGTCCGCCCCCCTGCCGCGACAACGCGACAACCCTGGTCCTCCGATAGCTCTCCGATAGCTCGACGAACTCGAGTTACTCGCCGGCGCCGGCGCCGGTGTACTCGTCGTCGCCTACCTCGAAAGCCGGCGTATTAAGCACCAGATAGGTCCCCGTCCCTTCGAGGCGGTACTGGGACCCCTTCGGGATCACCAGCAGTTCGCCGGCTCCGAAAGTCCCCGGCTCTCCGTCGTTTAGCACGAATGTCAGGTTCCCGCTCAGGACGTAATAGATGCGAGCCGACCGGCGCGAAGCGAGTTGGCGATGCCGCCCGTCGAGCGATACCCAGGTGACGCTCACAGACGACCCGGCCTCGCCGGCGCGCACGAGCGGCCGGACGACCGCAGAGTTGCTGGCCTCATTTATGAGCTCAGCCTCCGCGACGCTTGTCCGGTACACCTCTGCAGGAAATTGGCCCGCGCTCACCGGCTCGCTCCATCGCTCAATATGCCGTATGCCTCGGTAGCGGAACCCTCCACGCTCCAATCGGCGTCGACGACGACCTCGTCCACGCCGATGTCACGAAGGCGGGGGAGAGCGTCGGCGACGACCTGGGCCCGTTTAGAAGAATCGATAATGCGAACGGTGGTCCACAGTTCCCCCGCGACCCGGTTGGCACGCGTGGCGTTCTCGCGCATTTTCTCCACCCCCGCCTGGACCGCTTCGAAGTCGAGGGCCGCGGCCGACTGATGCGCGAGCCACCCGTCACCAGAGGTGGCGGCCCGGGACAGGGCGGTGGCGGAGCCGCCCCCCACGAGAACGGGGATGTCGTGGCCCGGCGCCGGCGCCACCACCACCCCTGCTGGCAGAACGTAGTGCTCCCCGTCGAAAGGTCCCGGCTCGCCGGTCCAGCACGCCCGAAGGATCTGGAGCCACTCGATGAAACGGCGGCCCCTCGAGCCAAAAGGGACGTCGAGGGCATCAAATTCTTCCGCGAGCCACCCGGCGCCTACGCCGAGCACGAGCCGGCCGCCGCTCAACACGTCGATGGAGGCTGCCTCTTTGGCCAGGATGACAGGATGGCGTAACGGGAGGACCAGCACGGCGGTGCCGATCGCAGCCCGCTGCGTCGCGGTCGCGATCACCGCGAGTGCGATCATGGCATCGAAATAGGGCGTGTCCGAAGGCCATGTCGCCTTGCCGTCGGCGGCGAACGGATAGCGCGACTCGATATGGCGCGGCATGACAATGTGGTCGCTCACCCATAGTGACTCGAAGCCCGCGCCTTCGAGCTCGGCTGCCATGGCGGCTATGCCGCGTTCCACCGGAAGCGGGCCACTGTTCGGCACTTTTGCGCCGATCCGCATGCTCGTACCTTCCTTTCTAAAATTATGGCCTTTCTAAAATTATGGCCTTTCTAAAATTATGGCCTTTCTAAAATTATGGCCTTTCTAAAATTATGGCCTTTCTAAAATAATGACCCAATCGCCAGATCCGCTCCGCTCGACAAATCAAGTAATACGGGCCAGAAACTGTTTCGTCCGCTGGTGCGAAGGCCGCACCAGGACTTCCCCGGGTGGCCCTGACTCGACTATCACACCACCGTCCATGAAGATCACGTGGTCGCTCACCTCTCGCGCAAAAGCCATTTCGTGCGTGACGACGACCATCGTCATCCCTTCCTCGGCCAGCCGACGCATCACGGCGAGGACCTCTCCGACGATCTCGGGGTCGAGCGCGGACGTCGGCTCGTCGAAGAGCATAAGTTTCGGCTCCATGGCCAGTGCCCGGGCTATGGCGACGCGTTGTTGTTGGCCGCCCGAAAGCTGAGCGGGGTAGGTGTCCGCCTTGGCGGCGAGGCCGACCCATTCGAGTAACTGGCGCGCTCGTTCCGCCGCCACAGAAGGCGCCTGATGTTTTACGTGCACCGGCGCCTCGATGATGTTCTGGACCGCGGTCAAGTGAGCGAAAAGGTTGAAGCTCTGGAAGACCATCCCGATCTTGGTCCGCTGGCTGGCTAGCTCTTCGTGGCGAAGGTCGACTAGCCGCCCCTTTTCTTCACGGGCTCCCATGAGCTGACCGTCGACGTAAATACGACCACCGGTCGGTGTTTCCAGGTAGTTCACGCAGCGAAGAAGTGTGCTCTTGCCGGAGCCAGACGGGCCGATCAAGCACAGCACTTCGCCTGTGGGCACGTCGAAGCTGATGTCGTTCAGGACGGGCAGGGTCCCAAAGTGCTTGGACAGGTGCTCTATCCGCAGGATCGTGCTGCCTGCCGTAGCAGTCTGGCCAGCAGTCTGGCCACCAGTCTGGCCACCAGTTTGGCCAGCAGTGTGGCCGGAGCCCGCTGACCAGAAGCCCGGCCCGGCGGCGGCGGTCACCGCAACCGGTCCACCGGTGGGCCGAGCGGTCCTATGTCGACCTCGACGCCCAGGCCGGCGCCGGAGGGGACCCGGGCCCGGCCGCGGCCTGGTACGACCGGGTCGAGCGCCACATGCTCCCGTACCTCCCCGCTCGGCACGAACGCATCGAAGCGGGCATGGTCCGGGATGCTCGCTGCCATATGGACGGTGGCCGCACTCACGATGTCCCCGCCCGCAGAATCTTCAACGGAGATCCCGACGCCCATAGCCAGGCACAGGTCTCGTGCTTTGCGCAGTGGCGTGATCCCTCCGAACCGGGACAGTTTCAGCCGAGCGACGTCCAGTGCTCCTGCCGCCAAGGCGTCGAGGAGCGCCGGGAAACCCGTCAGGCTCTCGTCTAGCACCATCGGCTTCCCGCACACCCGGCGCACGGCGCGACATTCGCCGGTTGTCGCGCAGGGCTGCTCGATGTAGATGTCGAGCTCGCGCACCTGCCCGGCGACCCTTAATGCGTCATGCTGGGGCCAGCGGCCGTTGGCGTCGATGACCAGGCGCCCTACGTCCGGCACAGCGGCGACGCAAGCGGCGATGCGGCGGAGGTCCTCCCGCCATGCGTTACCGACCTTGACCTGGACCAGGTCGTAGCCTTCAGCACGGATCTCGGCTGCCCGCTTTCCCATCTCAGACGGTTCACCGAGGCTGACGGCCTTATAGAGGGCGACCTCTTCGCAACGCGTGCCGCCGAGCAGTTCGCTGACCCGCAGTCCTGTCGCCCTCCCGAGGAGGTCCCAGCAGGCTATGTCCAGCGCCGACTTCGCGTACTCCTGCCCGACGACTGCCGCGTCC
>CAWGNA010000016.1:0-151596 GCA_963823855.1 uncultured Acidimicrobiaceae bacterium | reverse complement strand
TCGGCGGGCCGCGGGCTTCCCAAGAAAGTAGAGCGCGACTGTTTCGGGGTCGCGACCGTTATGTTTCGGTTTTGTTACGAGTCGTGCTAGAGAGCGCCCTCGATGGCGCGAACGAGCTCCTCTGCCGGGGGCCAACCGGGAGCTTGGCGCCATCCGCCCGTACATAAAAGGTGTCGACCACGGCGTTGCCGAGCGTGGTCGCCGAGGCAGAGACGATATCGAGACCCTGTGCCGCAATAGCAGCGGTCACCTTGTGCAGCACGCCCGGCCCGTCGGGCGCCCGGACCTCGACGACGGTAGCGCGGGTGGCAGCCTCGTTGTCGACCATCACGACCACGTCAGGGCTCGGGAGCACCATAGCTCGCCGGGCGTTCCGTGAAGGTGGCTGGCGGGCCAAAGCTTCCCCTACGCTGAACCGCCGCTCCACCGCACCCGCGATGTCGTTTACGACGCGGTCCCACCGCGGGTCGGCGTGTTCTGGAAGGTCCAGGGCCAGGACCTCTAGCGCCGTCCCGTCTTCGCTGTGCACACGCCGCCTGCAGGACGCCGATGGCGTGCAATGCGAGCGCCCCCGTTACATCGCTGAACAGCCCGGGTCGGTCTGGCGCTATTACGACTAGCTCGCGCTCGCTCGGCAGCACCTGGAGCCCGCCTGCGGCCATCAACCTCCGTTGTCCCTCCGTAGGAAACGCCGGTCCCGATGGCACCGGCCTCCCTCCCAGGAGGGCGCCGGCCCGTTCGGCCAGGTCATCGACGAGGCGAGCTTTCCACGGCGTCCACGCCGCTGTCCCGGTAGCGGTGCCGTCGGCTGCGGCCAGCGCGCGCAACAGCTCCAGGGTCGTCTCGTCACCGACAGCCTCGGCGACCGACTTCAAAGTGAGCGGATCGTCAATGTCGCGCCTGGTCGCGACGTCCGGGAGCAGCAGGTGGAGCCTCACCAACTTCTGGAGCACCAGCCCGTCATCAGTGGACAAGCCCAGCCGATCTGCGATCCCCGCCGAGATAACCTGGCCAGCCTCGGAGTGGTCGAGGCCTGTCCCTTTTCCGATGTCGTGGAGGAGAGCGCCGAGGATGAGCAGATCAGGCCTATGTACTTCTCGCATGTGCGCCGCCGCGTTCGCCACCGTCTCGAGCAGGTGCCTGTCGACGCTCCAGCGGTGGTAAGGGTTGAACTGCGGTTGGTTGCGGACGTGGGGCCACTCCGGCATGTAGCGGTCCCAAATCCCGAGCTGGTCCAGCGTTTCGATGGCGTGGATGGCGGGGGCGCCCAAGGAGAGCAGCCGTAAGAAGGCCCGCGTCACGGCCTCGGGCCACGGTGCTTCGGGTGTGGGCGCTTCCTGCGCCAAGCGGTCCATAGTGGCGCGCGACAGCGGGGCGGCGAACTCCGCCGAGGCGGCCGCCGCCCGCAAGGCCAACGTTGGATCTTCGGCGATGTTGGTCGTGACCGGGACCACGACTTCGCTGTCGCGGAGGACCAGGCCCTCTCCCAGCACCCGGTCTGCCGAGCCCCCTCTTCCACGCGGTCCCGCCAGCCAGGAACGCACCCGGCGCCATGCGTCCTCGGTCAACCAGGAAACGCTCCGGCCGGCTTGTGCCACCTCGTGGGCGAGCGCTTCCCTCCCCGTCAGGCCGAGGGACTCGGCGACGCGCTCCTGGTCCTCGAGCATCAGACGCTCGCTGCGGCGCCCGCCTGGCCTTTGCAGCTCGACCCTCACGGAGTGCAAGAAATCGCCGGCTTCTGCCAGCCTCGCGTCGGCGGCAACTGCGGTAACGACAGGGGTCACCTTGGCCAAAAGCGCGAGGACTTGCAGGTCACGCAACCCACCGCGGCTCTCTTTCAAGTCGGGCTCCAGCAGGAAGGCGACGTCGCCGTTCACATCCTGCGAACGTGCCCGCCCTTCGAGGACCGCCGGCAGCCAGCTACTTACTCGCTTTTGCCACAGGCGCTGGCCGAGGACGGAGGCTCTCGCGGCCAGCTCTTCGTCTCCGGCCAGCGGCCGCCCGTCCAGAAGGCCCTGAGCTACTCTCAGATCCCCTTCAGCGGCCTGGCTCACCTGAGAAAGGGTGCGCACACTGTGGTCGAGCGGCATCGGGTCATCCCATATCGGGTACCAAAGGCGGTCGGCCACTTCCGCCACGTCCGGCCTACCGTCGTGTACCAGCACCAGATCGAGGTCGCTCCCGGGCGCCAGGTCACCTCGCCCCAGGCTGCCGACGGCCAGCAGAGCCAATCCCTTGGCCGGATTTTCTGCGCCGGCACGTTCTCGTCGCGCCCGCAGTGCACCGAGCGCGCTTGCTTTCCTGGCCCGTGTCGTCGGAGTGCCCCCACCGGCGACCGCCCAGTCGAAGGCCCGTACTAGCCACGCGTCCGCCAGCTCCCGGGCCGCGAGGCTCCACTCGCGTCCACGCAGGGTGGTGTCCTCGCACAGGCGCGCCCAACTGACGCTCAATCGATCGAGGTCGTTAGGTCGCTGGAGGGGGCCGGGGTTTGTCACTGCACGAACCGTAGCCCGCTTGGCCTCAATGCCTGCCAGTTTTCCTGTACCGAGGCCCGAGAGGCCCAAGAGGCCCGGGAGAGGGCCGTCAGCCGCGAGGGCCCCGCAGGCGCGCCGTGAGGCCCGAGGCGCGGGCGATGGGACGGCTCACCGCGGCACGGATGGGTTCCTCCGTGCCGATCAGGATGACGCCACGGCGGGCTCGCGTTACCGCCGTGTAAAGAAGCTCGCGCGTCAACACCCGGGACGAGGCCGTGGGGAGGAGGACGATCACCACGTCGAACTCGGAACCCTGCGCCCTGTGGACGGTCATTGCGAAAGCCGTCTCCACAGCGCCGAGGCGCGACGGGCTGACACTTATGACGCCACCACCTCGTCGGAAAGCCACCGACAGGCCCCCATCATCTCGCGCAATGACGACGCCGGTGTCCCCGTTGAACAGGCCCAGCGTGTAGTCGTTCTCGGTCACGACCACCGGCCGGCCCACGTACCAACCGCCCTCGGTTGGGCCAGCGCCAGTGAGGCCGGCGCCAGTCAGGCCAGCCCCGATCAATCTGGCGCCAGTCAGGCCGGCGCCAGTCAGGCCGGCGCCAGTCAGGCCGGCGCCAGTCAGGACGCCTGCGGTTGGGCCTCCGCCCGTCGCCGCCCCGACCTCGGATGCAGCCAGGCGCTGTTCCACCAGGGCGTTCCACGTACTGACGCCGGCCGGTCCCGTCCTGTGCGCGCACAGCAAGCGGAACCTGTCCAGCGCTTGCAGCGCCGCGGGGCCGTCACCTGCTCGGGCCGACTCCAGTAGCGGCCGCCCCGCCTCCAATACGAGCGACATAACGGGCTCCAGGGCGGCTTGTGCAGTCTCGACCGGGTCGACCGCCAACCACCAGGCAAAACCAGTAGCGCCAGGGCCGGGAGGCTGGCGCGTGAAGCTGGCCAGCACCGCTTCCTCGTCACCGCTGCGGACCGCGCCAGCCAGCCCGGTGAGCTTGCCACTGAAGCGGTAGTTCGCTCGCAGGACAGTTATGCACTCGCCGATCCGGCTGGGGTCGGAAGAACCGTGCTCGGTGAGGCCGTTGGTCCCCGCGACGGCTGGGTTGGAGCTGGAAACCGCTCGGATCGCTCGGTTCGCTCGCTGGGCACCGGACGAGGCTGGCCCAGCCAATCCGGGCGCGCCGGGCGACAACGGCTCAGCGGCGGCTGCCGGCCCGACGATGTCGCCCAGGACTGCCCCGGCCTCAACTGACGCAAGTTGCTCGTGGTCCCCCAGGAGTACCAGGCGGGCGTCCGAACGCACGGCCTCGACGAGGCGAGCCATCAACGGCAAGGACATCATCGACGTCTCGTCGACAACGACCACGTCGTGAGGCAGCTTGTTGTTGCGGTCGTGCCGGAAGCGGGCCGAGCTGCCCGGACGGCGGCCGAGCAACCTGTGCACCGTAGAGGCACCCAGCTCGAGCAGCAGTTGTCGCACCGGGGCGTCAATGTCCATCTTGCGAGCTTCATCGTGGACTGCCTCAGCCATTCGGGCTGCCGCTTTGCCGGTGGGTGCAGCCAGAGCGATCAGCGGGCGCCGGCTCATGGCTGCCTCGGCTTGCGCGACAACCAGGGCGAGCAACCGGGCGACCGTAGTCGTCTTGCCGGTGCCAGGGCCACCGGCGATGACGCTGAGACGCCGTCGCAATGCGGTGAGGGCAGCGCGCTGTTGCAAGCCCGATCGGTCTTCCCGGTACAACCGCGCCGTCCCTTGCGCCAGGACGTCCTCGTCTACATCGAGGGGGAGAGCTTCTGAGCGAGCAATGAGGTCGAAGGCGACGTCAGTTTCGTCGCGCCAGTAGCGGTCAAGGTAAAGAGAAGTGCCGATCAGGCGGATTGGGCGATCTGGGGCCCGTCGTCCCCGACTGATACCAGCGGGCTGGAGCGCAGACACTCGAGCCAAGGCTCGGGTTGTGGCCAGGGTAGGCCGGACAGGTCCGTCTGTTCCTCAACGCCAGCGATGGCCGTTTCGCGCACTGTGCGGAGGTCGGTCAGCACATGGCCCACACGAGGTGCCCGAACTGCAAGTGCGACAGCAAGAGCCACCTGGTCGTCCTTGTCCCCGCCCAACCGGCCCAAGGCAGACGCGACGTGGATGTCCGCGGACGCCAGGAGGCCGGCCCGGTTAAACGTAGCCATGAGCCCATCCGGGTCGAGGCCGAGCACGACCTCAGGGTTGAAGCTGTCACGCAACGACGGGTGCTCAGATGACATCAACGCTGGTGACGGGCAAGTCGGCATCCCGGTCGGTGACGCTTGAGAAGCCAGCCAAAACGTCTGACAGCTCGGTCACGAGCGCTGATGGCGGTCGCCAGGCGAAGACGCCACAGGGGTGCCCGCCGACCAGCGGCGCCCCCGGGCAGGCCATCCCCCTCAGGAACAGGTATAGAGCCCCGCCGAGGTTTACATCGGGGTCGTAGCCCGGCAGGCGCCAGCGAAGGTACCGATGGAGGGCGACCAGGTACAGGACTGCCTGGAGCGGATAGTGGGAACGGCGCATCTCGGCTTCCAGGGCCACGGGACGGTAGTGCCACGCGGTCGCATCTTCGCTCGGTCCGCTGAGCCGGTTGGTCTTGTAGTCAACCACGAAGTACCTCGCCGCACCGTTGAGCGCGCCCCACCGGAAGACGAGGTCGAGGCTACCGGTCAGGTACCCACGAAGATCGCTCTGCAGCTGAGGCGCCGAGAGCTCGCGCCCGTAACCGCCGAGCGGCTCATCCGGACGGATGTGGCGGTCGAACAAGGCGGCCAGGTCGGCCAAGATCAATTCGCCTACGGGCTTGTCCCCGCCGGCCACGGGGAATTCGAAGTTGAGCTCGTCCAGGCGGTCGGAGCGACGCAGGTCGCGCAACCGGGCGCCCCCAGTCAGATCCCCGAGAGACGCCGAAAAGGCAGCCTCGAGACCGCTGGCCAACAGGCCAGAATCAGCTGCAGCGTCTCCCGGGTAACGAGCCCGCTCGTCAGAAATAGCGCGAGACAGGTCGGAGCTCAGGTCGGGGCCAGCGAAATCGACCCTTTCGAGCACCCGGTGTACGAACGTCCCGAACTCACGGCCCGCAGGCATCGCCGAAAGCAATGATGATGCGGACCGCAGCTGCTGCTCCCGGGACTGCTCATCCCCGCCAATCGAGTCTGGACCAGAGCCGGCGGGGGTCACGATCGCGGGGGTCACAGTCGCGGCGCCGACCGCATTGATGGGCTCGTCATAGGTCCCCGGGTCCTCCGGTTCGCTGCCGACCAGGTCGGCCGCACCCTCATCGTGCCGGCCCGCTCCGTCCGCGCCGGCGGTAATGCTCGTATACGAGCTCCGTCGCCATCCAAGGTCCAAACGACGGTCGAAGGACGCCGCAGATAGTGAGCCTGGCGCACAATGGGAGGGCTCTGCCCACGGTGCACTAGGGGCTGAAGCGTTGCAACGCTCCACGCTGATCAGACCGGGCACTTGCGCGGCTCGTCGCCTTAGCTCGGCTTCGATTTTGTCGTCTTTGGCGGCGCTGGCCCTCCCTTCGGGCTCCACGTCCCCGCCCGGCCCCCGCGCCACGAGCAATCGCCCGAGGGCAGATTGTTCGCTCTCGGTGGCGCCGGCCCACCAGATGACGGTCTGGTTCCTCGCCCTCGTGAGCGCCACGTAGAGGTGCCGGAGGTCTTCGCCGCGTTTTTCTTCCTTGCTGGCCCGAAAGTGGCTTATGTAGACGCGGTCGTCTTTGTCACCGCCGACATCCAGTTTGCGCCGGTCCCCGTCCGCCTGGTCGTGGAACACTACCGGGCCACCTATGCGGTCAAGTGTGGCTGGAATCCCACAGGTAGGGGCAGTAGACGACCGGGAACTCCAGGCCTTTAGCCCGATGGACGGTCAAGACCTGAACCGCGTCAGCGCCCGAGTCGAGGCGCCGACTGCGTTGCTCGGCCTCAGCCCCCTCAGGAGTCGGTTCGTCTATTCGACGTACCAACCAGGCCCTGAGGGCGGCCAGGCCGAGCTGGCCATGCGTTGCCTCCGTGTGCAAGAGCTCCGCTATGTGCCCGAGGTCCGTGAGCAGACGTTCGCCGTCCACCTCCTCGAGCAACCTGGCCGGCAAGCCTTCGCTGGCAATGTCCGCGAACAGCGTGGCCACGCCGCTTCGCTGCAAAAGCGCGCCCCAGGAAACCAGGCGACCGTGGAGCTCTTCCCAGGCCCGCTCGTCCGCCCCCGCCACGTCTTGTGGTGTCATGCCGATAAACGGTGTCAGCGCGGCTGCGACTGCAAACGGGCGCGAAGCTGGCTGCTGGAGCGCCTCCAGGAGCCGGAGCCAGTCGCGGGCGGCCCGGGTGGCGAACACACTGACCGCGCCGGCCACGACTACCGGTACCCCAACGCTCCGCAACGCCACCTGCACCACCGTCGCCTGCCGGTTGGTACGTACCAGGACGCCTATGTCCCCCGGGCCGATTTCTCTCGACAGCACCTCAGTTTGGCCGTCCTGGTCCCAGCTGGCCAATCTCGCCCCTGAGGCCAGCAGGCCAACGACGTCGCTAGCCAGGTCCTCTGCGACGAACTTGACGGCAAAATCCTTCTGGATGTAACCCCACTTGGTCCGGGAAACTCTGTGGTCACTGCGCAGTACCAGTCGGGCCCTGAGAGGCTCAGCCACTGGTGGTCCCTGCAGGCCGGGTCGCTGGTGGTCCGGGCTGGCGCGGCGACGCGGTACACGATCTCGGGATGGCCGAGGTGCAGGGGCCTCAGCAGGCAGTCATATGCCGCGAGCAACCCGGCGTCGGAGCGCCAGTTCTGCTCGAGGGTGAAGCGGCGCTGCGGTTGAGCCGTGCGAGCGGCGTCGAGGTACGCGTACACGTCGGCACCCCGGAACGAGTAAACCGCCTGCTTCGGGTCACCGATCAGGACCAGCCTCGTAACACCGTCCCCGAAAGCGCGCCGCACCACCTGCCATTGCACCGGGTCGGTGTCCTGGAACTCG
Source organism: uncultured Acidimicrobiaceae bacterium (assembly GCA_963823855.1). Classification (GTDB taxonomy): domain Bacteria; phylum Actinomycetota; class Acidimicrobiia; order Acidimicrobiales; family Palsa-688; genus Fen-671. The sequence continues at coordinate 144,122 of CAWGNA010000016.1, read as the reverse complement.
TCGACGAGCACGACCCGGAACCGCTCCCGCAGTCGCGCGCAAGCCATCGCCCCGCGGGCGTCGTCGTCAAGGGCGCGGGCCAGGCGCACGAGTATGTCGTCGTAGGTCAACAGGTTGTCATCGACGAGACGCCTCTCGACCTCCTCTCGCACCCCCGCCCCGAGCCGCCGCAGCAACCCGGCCGACGTCGCATCGGCCCGGTCTGGTGGCGGGTCGAGCGCGGCATCGAGCGTGGTGACAGCGGCCAAACCGGCCCCCAGTGCGACCTTGCGCCGGAACGGGACCTTTCCCGACACGAGCACGTGACGGACCAAGAGGTCATCCACGACTTCTTCGACTAGGTCCGTCGGGTCTTCCACCAGATCAGCGCCTGCGGCGACCTCGCCCCACACCCCGAGGGCTGACAGCATGGTGTGGCAGAAGCCGTGCGTGGTCGTGATCGTCGCGGCGTCAAAACTGGCCAGGGCGCCCGCCAACCGGTGCCGCCGCTCGGCTACCTGGCCCCTTCCGCCCTCAGCAAGCAGCTGCAGTACCCGGTCGCCCGGGGGCGGCTCCTCTCCCGCATCCAGGAGCCGTCCCAGGCCTCGTTCGGCAGAGACGAGCCGGTCACGCACCCGGTCGCGGAGTTCGCCCGTGGCCATCCGCGTGAAGGTGACGACGAGGATCTCGGAAAGGGGCGCCACCCCCTCGGCAACCAGGCGCGCCACCAGAGCCGCGATGGTGTACGTCTTGCCAGTGCCGGCACTCGCCTCCAGGATGGTCACACCATGGTCCGGCAGAGGACCGCAGACGTCGAAGTGGCTGGGGCCGGCCTGCAGCCCCGGTACGTCCTCCTCCCACAGCATCCCGCTCATCGTTCAGCGTTCCCGCAACAGCTCGTGCTTGAGCAGTGGGCACCACAGCCTGGCCGCCAGCCGTCCGAACCGGCTCTTTTCCCTGCTGTCCCAGCCGGGCCCCGCCTCGTCATCGTCGGGGAGACGCTCCAGGAGCTGCTCAAACGGGACGCTCGACCCGAGGACCGTGAGATGCTCTGGCTCAGAGCTCTCCCCGGGGAAGTCGTCGGACCTCGAGCCCCAACGGGCCCGCGCCGCTCCGATCGGGCTCTCATCCCGGTTGGTCTCCGCCGCCCACGCCGCTGAGGTGGCGCAATATACCGGTAACGGCTCTCTCATACCCCGATGGTAGAGATCCACCAGGATCTCGAGGGCAGCAATGGCCGCGGATCGCCGCGCCTCCCGGTCGCCCGGGAGGGGGGACAAAGTGGAGGTGCTCAGCCGGGGCTTCGCTCCCGTGCTCCCTTCGGCCTGGCCGATCGTTACAGCTGAGGGCGACAGCTCCGGACGAGAGGCGCTCAAGGCCAGGAAGTACGCCCACGCCCGCAATCGGTGCTTGGCGGCAAGCTTCGAATAGGTGCACCGCAAGACCGTGCTCTCTCTGGCACCAGGGCTCTCTCTGACACCAGGGCTCTCTCTGGCACCAGGGCTCTCTCTGGCACCAGGCTCTCTCTGGCTCTCTCTGACACCGGGCACAGTGCCCACCAGGGAGCGCCCGCCGGCCAGGGCGACGTTTACCTCGATCGAGGTCGCCGGCGATTTTCCGCACGGCAACCCCTCCACTTCGGCGATGAGTGCTTCCACGACAGCCTTCACCTCGGCCAACGCGGCCTCCCCCAGAGCCCCTGGCGGCAGCAGACCGCGGCCCTGCTCCGCCAGGAGCGTCGTGACCAGATCCGTGCCGCCCAGGCGGGCTTCAAGCAGTCGGTCCCCGAGTTCCCACCTGTCGAGCGGGCCCATTTCGACGGGCAGAGCGTCGGACAATTGCTCAGGCACATCGCCGGCGTAGTACCCGAGCCGCTCACGAAGAAAGGCTTTGACCGGGTGCTCCAGGAAACGGACGAGCGAGCTCAACTGGATTTGCGGACCGCTCAGGAGCGGGAGCCGCTGAGGAAGGAACTCGTGACCGCTGCGCCGCCTCCCGGTCACCGCATTGGCACCCTCGAGGTAAACCCCGTCGAAACGCCACGGACCGGCCACGCTGAGGCTCCCCGGCATGAAATTGGTGGGGTCGAAGGCCTGAAGGGGGTGCTGGACGACTACCACCCCACGCGCTGGGCGTTGGGAGCCGTCCAACCGGACCGTCTTGTCGACGGCGTCGAGCAGCTCGGCGACCGGGACGGCGGGTGGGCGCCTCTGGTTGAGGTGCTGGTCACGACCCTCGAACGTAATGATGAGATGCTCCGTGGCAGCCATGAGGGCATCGAGCAAAAGCTGACGGTCCTCGCTCGGGACGTCCCGGTCCCCTACCTGCTGGTCCGTCAGTAAGAGGTCGTCGCCGTCCTGCACCGCTTGCCGGGGGAACAGCCCGTCATCGAGCCCGAGGAGGCAGACCACGCGGTGAGGAACTGAGCGCATCGGGACGAGAGTGCAGATCGTGAGGTCACCGGTCCGGAAGTTCGCCCTGGTGGGACGGCCGCGGAGCCGGTCGGCCAGCAGCGCCCGGACCTCGGACAGGTCGAGCTCAATTGGAGCGCTTCCCGTCTCGCTTCCTGGCACGCGGCTTTGGAGCTCGCTTCCTGGCACCAGGACCTCGCCGCCTCGTCCCACGCCTTCCCCATCTGCAGTTACCCGCTCCAGGGGCCCGTCACCTAGGGTCATCCGAAGCTGTTCGTCCTGCCAACCTTCGCCTGGAGCCGAACGAGCCAGCCTGGCCGTACCGTCAACCAGGGCTCTGGCCCAATGATCGAGAGTGTGAGGTCCCTGCAACTCGTCCAGGACCACGCCCAGCCGATCGAGCAGTTCGGCAAAACGACCGGCGAGGTCGATCTCGTCGCTGGTGAGGTCCCCGAACGGGAGAGTGCCACCGAAAAGCCGTTCGTCCTCGGCCATGGCGATGCCCAACAGAATGCGGTCGAGGCCCGCCCGCCACGTGCCCACCTCTACTCGCTCGAGCTTCCACGCCCTCCGGTGGGGTGCATCGAGGCCCCAGCGGACGCCTGTGCCCGCCAACCAGCGCTCGACCCCGGAAAGCATGTCCCGGTCCTGGTCGAACCCGAACTGCCGGGCCACCGGCTCCCGCGACGCAAAGTCGAGGACCTGAGAAGCAGTCACCCTGCTTCCAGCTAGTTCGAGCAGGTGGGCAGCCACGGCGAGGAGGGGGTTCGTCTGGCGGAGCGAGCGGTCGGCCAACCGAGCCCGCAGCTCGGGTGCACCTGCGAGCCCTCCCCCCTCGAACGTGGCTTTGACCAACGGAGCGAACAACTCGATATCCGGGCACATCACGATCACATCGCGCGGCTCCAGGGTCGGGTCGGCGTCGAGCAGGTGCAACACTGCCTCCCTCAGCACCTCTACCTGGCGCGCCCGGCCATGGCAGGAGTGGACGCGGAGGCTGTCGTCGCTTTTCGCCAGCAGGGGACGGCGATCGTTCCCCTCGCCAGGTGGTGGCGCCCCGGGCGGCTCCTGGTCTGCCCGGATATCCGCCTGTAACAAGCCGAGCAGGGTCGTGGCCGGTTGCTGGCCGGGTCGGTCCCGGTTGTCAGCGCGAGTGACTTGGCGTGACGCTAGGACCAGCTGCATCTCGCGCGCATCACGGCCCCAGGAGCGCAACAGAGGATTGACGGGCTGCGGCGTCAGATCATCTCGCCTGGGCACGCCCGGGGGCGGGTCGAGGCCGGCGGAAGCCACCTTCTCCCAGAGCGCTCCCGAAGGGTGCAACAAGTAGAGGTGCACGTCCCGATGGGCCGAAATTGCCTTCAGCACCCGGAGATGACTGTCGGGTAGCCGCGTCAGGCCGAACAGCGAGATGCGGGCCGGTAGGTCGAGCAGTTCTGGCTCCGCTTCGATGCGAGCGGGCGCCACCTCGAAGCGCTCGGCCAAGCTGGGGACGCCGAGGCTGTCGTGCAGTCGCCGCCAAAGCTCGGCCTGCCACGCCATGTCTTCGGGACGCGACGTGGGCAGCGTGTCCTCGGCTCTCTGTTTCCAGGCCAGCAACATGCTCGGGCGGTGGACTGCATAGTGGTCGAACAGGTCGGCCAGGTGCCGAACAGCAGTGAACCTCCTAGGTGCCTTTCCCTGTCCGACTGGCGACGCAGCTCTCAGGTAAGCGGCCAGCGGTCCGAGGCGGGGGTCGTCGAGGTGCCGGTCGACGAGTGCCATGAGGGCCCAGACCGAGCGCTCGGGAGACCAGGGGTCGCTCGCCGAACCAAACGCTCCCGGCCCGCAGGCCGCGGCCATGGCGTCGGCCACGAGCACGCCGGGGAACGGGAAGTGAATATTGGCGGAGACACCGTCAGCTGCGCCGGCGCTCGCGCCAAGCCGATGCGAGAGGCGCTGGGCCAGCCAGCGCTCCACGCCGCGCGTCGGCACCGCCACGACCTCCCTCGCCATGGGGTCGGGCAGCGGTTGTAGCAGCACGTCTCCCAGGGCGTCGACTAGGTAATCGGCCCGTGACGACCTGTGGAGGTACAGCACACCTCAAGGCTACGAGCCCCATGTGACTGCTAGTTGCCTGTCCGCTATCTCCCCGGCGCCGTTGAGACCGGCGGAGAGCCGCAGGCGCCGGAAGTTGGAGAGGTCGGGAGCGGTTGGCGCCGTTAGCTGTCGGGCTGTCCGGCGGGAGCCACGGCCGCATCGGGAGCCCCGGAAGGGGCGGAACCGCTAGCTGATGGGCAGTCCGGCGGCCGACAAGGCGGCATCGGGAACGCCGGAAGGGCTGGGATGCGGCAGCAGCGGCAGCAGCGACGGCGAGCGGCGGCCGCGGCCGGCGGAGGCGTTCCGGGTGCACTAAAGGTAACCGGGTGCATTAGAAGGCAAAACCGGCTCTGTACCGCGACGAAGTGCAGTTATTGCACCCAGAAAAACGTTTCAATCAGGGGATCCGAGCAGAGGAAGCGAGGAAACTAGGAAAACTCAAAACGTCAGGGCGCGGGTATCCCCGCCAGACCGTCGAGGCTCAGCACGTTCTTCTCGGCCCGGTAGGTAGCCAGCCCCTCTGGCCCCTTCCGTTCTGCCCACCGGACAAGCTGGTCCCGGTGCCGCTCGAAAGACATCAGGGGAACGCCGTCCCCGCACGACGTCGAGACTCTCTCCACATCGACAACTACGAATGCCCGGAGGCCGGGGGCGTCGCCAAAGCGGCCGTAAAGTTCCTCGTAACAGGGGTCGCCCGGGAGCACCGCCGTACCTCGCCCGTGGAGGCGCACGATGCGGGACGGGCCCGAGAAAGCGCAGAACATAAGGACTATCCGACCATTTTCTCGCAGATGCGCAATCGTTTCCACGCCGCTGCCCGTTAGATCCCTGTACGCGACCCGCATTTCGTCGAGCACCTGGAAGGCGCCGTCATTGCCTTTGGGACTGCAGTTGACATGGCCATTGGCAGTGAGCGGCGCGGTGGCTACAAAAAAGACCGGCTGCGATACGAGGAAATCGGCCAGTTTCGCGTCGATTGCGGCATAGGTGCGGGCCATACCCCAGCCAGGCTCGCACAGCTACGGGCGGCATGCAAGGCTATTGCTCGGGAGAGCTGAGGTACGCCTCCGTCAGAAAGGACAGCAGATCCTCGTCGAGGTCTCCCACGCCGCTCACGTTGGCCACGTGAAAATAGCACCGGTTGTAGTGGATGACCTTGCGCCTGATGGACTTGTGCTTAACCGGGCGCGGCAACGAAAACGACACGGCCACCCATTTCTTCATCGGGCGCAGCTCCGCAAACGTCCCGGAGCGCTTGAGGAAAATGCCGACTGAGACGGGCTCGACGTGCACCGGGCCGACGTCGCGGAGGTGGTCCATCACACGGTCGAACACCGGTCGCTCGTGCTCCGGTCCTGTAGAGAAGTACTCGTCGAGTGCCATCGCCGGGGCACACTCGTGCTGCTGTCCCCGCCGGCGGAACTGGCGCTTACACTCAGGGCAAATCCACGCCGGCACTGTCCGACCTCAGCCGGTCGCTAATGCCTGTGCACCCGGTCCAGAAGACCGGGCTGGGCCGGGTGGTCGTAACCCGGGGCCATAGCGACGTATTCGAGCATCCGCCTTTCGAGCCAGGATGCGTACGCAACGCCCCGGTTCCGCTGGGCCAAGTCGGCGGCAATCGCGGCGCGCGCCGGTCCGAGCTCTGCAGACTGCTGTTCGATCTTGTAAACGACGAGGACGTGCCAGCCGAATGGACTGCGGACCGGGCCTAGTACGTGGCCTGTCCTGGCCGCGAACACTACTTGCTCGATTTCCCCGGCCAGCTCCCCGCGCCGGAGCGGGCCCAGGTCACCGCCTCCGTCTTTCGAACCGGGGTCGACTGAGAACTGTCGTGCGAGCTCGCCGAAAGTCTCGCCCGATCGCGCCCGATCAGCGACGACCGACGCCGTCTGCTCATTGGTGCACAAGACATGGCGCACCCATCTGTGTTCGGGTCTTGTGTAGCGGTCCTGGTTGCGTTCCAAATAGGAGGAGATCTCGGCCTCGGTCGGCCGCCCATCGCCGACCAGCTCCTGTGCCACGGCCTCCTGCAGGTCGTTCTCTGTCGCGAGATCCCGCCGGGTGGCCTCTTTGTCTACGACCAGCTGAGTCATCAGAGAGCGAGCCGCCCAGCGGCGGGTCGCCCGGTCGTCACCGGTGCTGGCGAGAGCCGGTGGAGGTGAGTGCTCCTGCAAATAGGCCGCGACCATTCCTTGGGTGACTGGTTCACCCAGCACCCAGCCGACCGGCCCGGAGACGGACGAAGCAGGCGGCCCTGCGCAGGGGCGCTCGGCCCCGGTACCGGGAGACCCGGCGCGGGCGGTCCAGGGGCCGGCCGCCCGTGCGCACTCACCGGCGGAGCGGGCGCCGGTGGACTGGCCACCGGTGGACTGGGCACCGGCGGACTGGGCACCGGCGGACTGGGCACCGGCGGACTGGTCACCGGCAGACTGGGCACCGGCAGACTGGGCACCGGCGGACTGGGCGCTGGTGGACTGGGCGCCGGTGGACTGGGCGCCGGCGGACTGGGCGCTGGCACGGCCGCCGTAGGGAAAATTGTGGTCATCGGGCGTTGGCGACAGGTTGCCCGGGCGCGATCTCGAGCCGCACCGCCGGTGAGTACCAGAGTCGGCCGAAATACATCACCTTCACCAGCAGCCAGGACGTTAGCGCCGTGGCGTCGGCAGGCGCCGCAACTGTGAACGGGACCTCCGTCCGGCCACCCGGCGCAACAATGAAGCCCTCGGTCCAGGGGCCGGCGAATGGCCATGTTTCGAACGGCGACACCAGCTGGGCCTCCCCTCGGATCTCACCCGACGTCCTGTTGGCCAGGACCGCGGCCAGGACGTCCGAGGAGCCGGCGGCGATCGTCAGGCTGTTCTTCGAAAGGGACGCCTCGAGTTCCGCACCGATTTGGGTCGACGGGTGATCGAAGCTGGCCTGGCTGCCGGGACTGGCCTGCCTGGCCTGGCCGCTAAGACCTCCGGCACTCTCGTCGCCGCGACGGTAGGGCCCCAGGGGGTCGACCGGCAGCAGGTCGATGGTGGCGACGTCCTCTTGGGCCTGGCCGCCACTATCGAGCGCACGTGCGGCCACGAAGTACCGGCCGGGCCGTGCCTTCGGCGCAGGCGTCAAGCGGAACGTCACCGATGCGTAAGCACCGGGCGCCACGTTGAAGAGCCGAGAGGGAGGTTCCGCGGACCAGCCTGCGGGTACGACGACCTCCAGGTTGCCGGCCTGTGCGGCTTCCACCGCACCCGAAGAGATGGTGGCGACGAGGGAGGCGCCCGCTTCTTTCCGGACGCGAAGTGAAGTTGGCGCGAGGTGCACTGCCAACAGCTGGTTGCCCATTGGGGCCGGGCCCTTGTTGTGGAGCCAGTACCTGCTGAACGTGGGCTGTGCGGGCTCGAGGCCCAACGCCCCGCCCGCCCCGCCGACCCCGACCACCCGCGCCGGCGCCGGCACCCGCGCCGGTGTCACGGTTGACGACCCCGCTGCCGCGGGACGTGCAGCAGTCTCACCAGGTTCTGGCGCACCAACCCCAGTGCCGGTCGTCCGGCGTAGCGACAGCCGGACGGTCCGAGTCTCTGCCGGGGAGAACGTAAGAGCCAGGCTGCCCTCGGAGCATTCGATCGGCTCCCCCGCCTCCTCGAGCAGGTTGGTAGACCAGGCTCGCTCGATTGTCCACGACAGCCCCCCTGACAGAGTCGCCGTGGCGCCCCGTCCGGCGCTTTCATAAAGGCGGGCGGTCAGCTCAACGGTGTCGCTGAGCTGTGCTCCAAGACCTGCGTCGCCATTGCTAACGGCATCCGGCGGTTGACTGGCCCACCGAGCTCCGCCGAATTCTCCCGCCCCCACTGCCCCCGTCCCGACCGCCCCTGTCCCGACTGCCCCCGTCCCGACTGGCCGTGTCCCGACTGGCCCTGTCCCGACTGGCCCTGTCCCGACTGGCCCTGTCCCGACTGGCCCCGCCCCGATTCCCCCGTCTCGGTCCGGCAGGCGCCCTCCCGCCATGGGGTTCCCGGCCGGCTTCAGCACTGCTAGCACCACCTGCCGAGCCGGGTCGGTCACCTCGAGGAAGGAACCTGCGGCAGGCAGATCGCCAGCGTGAGCCGGCTCGACCACCGCTACCAGCGGCGTGTTGAAAGCCTGAGCTTCCCACGTGCACCCTGTCGCCCTCCAGTCCCCGTCACCAGCCACCAGCGTGTGCTCGTACACGTGGTCCCAGTGCTCCAGCTCGAAGTTCGAACCGTCCGGGGCAGTCCGACGAGGCGGGTCGATCCATACTCCGGAGGGCCAACCGGTGCACGAGCGCAGGAGCGAGACATAGATGGCGCCGGCCGTGTCGACGGCAAAGCCGGGGGTGCCCCGGTTCAAGATCGCGACGGTCCGGTCCGCCGCGGCCCCAGGGCCGTTGTCCCCCGCCCCTGGAGACGACGGTGTGGACAAGCCGGCTGGCTGGCTGACCACAATGCGTTCGCTCTGGACCTCGCCTACCAGGGAGGCGACCTCTTTTTCGATGGAAGCCGCGTCGGAACCGACAAGGACCAGCACGGGCAGGTCCCGGGCACCGCGGACGTCGGCGTTGGGGACCCAGACCTCATCGAACGGGCGACCTGCCGGTACCCAGACCCTGGCCCGCCCACTCTGAGCGAGCTGGCGATCGAGCTCGGCCTGGAAGCCAGCCCCGGCGCTGGCCAGTACGGCGGCAGTCAATGCGTTGTCCTCGGCGTGCCCGATGCTGATCCGCACGTCGGGAAGATTGGAATCGCCCCTGAGCCCTCCGTAGCGGTTGGAGGTGGCCTCAGTACACGAAGCTGTCACCCCTTTCGCCGCCAGCGCCACGACGAGGGCGCGGATTTCGGGTAGAAGTTCCGCTCCCGCCCCGGTCGGCGTCACCACTTCGGCCACGCCGAGCGCCTTCGAACCGTAGGCGCCGCCGTTCTCTCCCAGCTCTACGCAAAGCGTGCTGCCTACCCCGGCCCAGCCCTGCACGGGTGTGTCCAGTGTCCACGGCGCCACGGCCGAGTCGGCATCTACGAAACCCACGCCACGGGCCACGACCGTGTTGCCGACTTCGGCCAGCGGGGTCCCGCCCCGCACAGCCACCGGGAAGCGCAGCCTCACCAGGCGGTCCACGCCTGAGAAACCGTTGAGGTACGTGCGTACCTGCACTCGGCTGGAGCCAGACAAAAGGGTCACGACCTGGACATAGGACATTCCGTCCAGTTGTCCCTCGACGAGAAGGCGCTCGCCCAGGGCGCTGCGCTGGGCCTCTACACGGGCCGGGCCTGCGACGAGCGGACAGGCGGCCCCGCGGGCATGAGGTGCCAGGGGCCCTCCATCATTTCTGGGTGCGTCGGGTACTCGGGGTAGACCAGTAGCTCGTTACCTACGTTGCCCTCTGCCAGCAGTTCGCGGCCAGACCGGCGGTCAAACCAACGGTTGAGGCAGCCACCTCGAGCTGGGTCGGCCTCCACTGCGAACCGCTCGTTCGAAGCGACCACGCCCTCGACGGGCACCCATCGGCCCGGTTCTTGCCCGCTCCTATCCACGCCGTAGCAGCGATAACCGAGCCCGGGCACCTCATCAGTGAGGAATTCGACTTTTGCTTCGGACACGGTCCCATCGGGGTGGTGCGAGAGCGGCGTCGTGAGGCAGGGGACCTGCTGGCCGTCACTATCTCGCACGACGACGCTGCGTGCGCCCCGCTCTGGCAGGGTGACGACGGCGCTGGCCGTTTCGCCCCGGGCCCTGCTGAGCGAATTGAACACGACCAGTCCCGGCCCAGCACCCGGCCCGATGTCGATGTGAGAGGCGATCGCCGCCGCGGCAGAAGTTCGCATGCCAGCGGCCAGCTCGTACGCCTCCCTCCAGCCACCCAGCAAGTCGAGGTAGACCTGGTCGGATTCCGAACCGGTAATGCCATCGTGGTGAGCATTGAAAACGAGCTGTCGCCACGCTTTGTCTGCGGCCCGTTCCGCGTAAGGGTGGCCGAGGGCAAGGGCAAAAGAAGACAATTTCTCAGCCTCGAGCAGTACGGTCTCAGCCCACCGGTTGGCCTGCTTCGTATCTATGAACGAAACGTCCTTACCCGTGTAAATCGGCCCCATTTCACGAGTCTGCGGCGAAGGTGGCCGGCCCTGCTCAGCCAGCTCCGCCCGCACCGCAGCAAAGAACTCTTTCGGCAAACCGGGGACAAAGCGCGGCCATGCATAGCGTCCCGACCAAGCCCTGGCCAATTGCGTCACCCATTTGTTCGGCGGCGTATAGTCCGTCCCCACCGGCAACAAAGTCGCCTTGGTGGCCGAAACTGCGGCGAGGTCGCAAAAGAGGTCGTAGGCGCGCTGCATCGCCTCTTCCAGGGTGGTGGCGAGGTCGAGCTGCCAACCGGCGGAATAGTGGTCGGGCATATAGCTCGTGAGGAGGCCCGTGCCGTCCGGGCTGAGCCACTCGAACTCGCTCGGGAACTGCATCCAGCTCGTCGAGCCCGTGTGCTGCTTGGGCCCCCACTGGTGGAACGGCCCCCGGGCCGACGCGCTCGAAGTGACCCCGCAGCTCGCCATAAGCCCGGGGAACGAAGGGTCGTGGGCGAAAACATCGAGTTGCCATGCGCTCTCCGGATTGGCGCCGAAGATGTCCCTTTGAAAACCCACGCCGTAAACGCCGCAACGCACAGCCGTCTCGAAAGCAGTGAGATTGGTATTGGGCTCGTTGTACGTGCCCCCGACTATCTCCAGCCTGCCCTCGGCGAGAAGACGGCGCAGCTCGCCGCGGCGGTCAGGGTAGAGGTCCCAGTACGGTTTGAGGTAGTCGACCTCTGCCAGCACGAACTTGTAGTCGGGGTCGAGACGCGCTCGTTCCAGGTGCGACTCGACCAGGACGAGCCCGGTGTGCTGGAAGGTGTCCCGGCGGTCCTGGGCCCAGACGAGGTCGTCCCAACCCGAGGTGTAAGCGGCCTGAGTGTTCCACCACACCGGGTCGTAATGGAAGTGGGAAACCATGAACATGGTCCAACCGGGCTCCCTCACTTCGAGCCAGGCGGCCTCACGTGCCTCAGCGGCCCCGGCGCCGCGTGCAACCGCTTCAATCGCCAGCATGTCACCACTGTGGGCGCCAGCGGGGACCACTACGGCCACTTCGGCTCGCTCCTTGGCTCCCCCGCTCAGCTGGCCGCGCCACCGAACAGGGCAGCTGACCCCGGAGCCCTCGACCCACACGTCCACTTCGTCGTCGTCGGGGCTTTCGAGGTCCAGCCAGACCACCTGGGCCACGCCGCCAGACGTCTCGACGAAGCAGTAAGTAGAAACGACAGCCGTTACCGAGAGCATGACGCTCCTATCGGGACAAGGCGGAACTGTTCAGGAAGGACCATAGACTTCCTGTCTAATAGCACCGGCCTCACTGGTGCCAGGCGTAGTCGTCTGACCAGTCGATATAGCCGTAGTAGTTGCCGTACGGACTGGGGCTTTGAAGGCCGCTGGCGACGCCCACGGGGACCGAGCTCCCTGTGGCTAGGTACCACAGGCGGCCGTCCCGGACGTACAGGAGCCCATGGGGGGCAGCAGTCGGTGTGTGTGCTCCTATGCCAGTCGCAGCCACCCGGACCGCTCTGCTCGAGCCCGTCCCGACCGAGTAAACCTGTTGGGCGTCGTACCAGTCCGCCACATTTTTGTTGCTGTAAGGCGCCAGTGGCCGGAGTGCCAGTAGCTGGAGCGTCTGGCGGCGAGCCGATCGTGGCCGCCTTGGCACCGGGCGCCACCACGAACAGCAGAGAACCACTTGCAGTCCATGCTGGCTCGAGGCTTATAAGCTGCCCAGCTGGCAACGGTGCCGCGTGACAGGTGGCGGCCGGAATCGCACAGAGCTCGACGTGCTTACCTGAGCCCCAGATGCTCCGGTTGCCTCCATCCACTACTGCCAGAGTCCTGCCGTTGGGAGACCAGGCCAGCCAATTCGCATAAGTAAGGGTGGTGGCCAAGTTTGTCGCCTTACCCGCCGCAAACTCGAGGCTCTCCAGCGAAAGCCCGTCAGCGGCAATGCTGGCTGAACCGGCGGGATCGGACCAAAACACTATGCCTCCAGGATTGGGGCCTTCAGGATTGGGGCCTTCAGGATTGGGGTCTTCAGGATTGGGGCCTTCAGGATTGGGGCCTGCAGGATTTAGCCTCTTGGCATCTGGCCACCAGCTCGCCAGTTCGACGTAGCCCCCATGGGGCATCGTGTAGACGGTCCTCGGGGTGGCGCCGCTCAGGGGGGCCAACTCCAGGACACCCCTGAACCCCGCGCCCGGGCTGGTCCTATAGCTAACCGCGAGAGTATTACCGTCGGGTGCAAAACTGAAATCTATTAGTTCATCGAAACTGGCGAATACCCGAGCGGGCGCAGTCACCGGGGCAGCCACAAAGATGCGGGAGGTGTACTGAGGCGAATGGGCAACAGAAAACGCCATTTTTTCGCCTCCGCTCCCTTGGCCCCAAGAGAATTGCGTAACGTCCCCGTTGGGCGCGCTGAGAGGGTGGGCACCGTCCCCGTTGGCACGGGCCACCCACAGTGCCGAGTTCTCGGTGGCCCACGGCTTACCGGGTGGCGGAGATGGAGTGCGCAGGAACGCCACCCACGTCCCGTCGGCCGACCACGAGGGCTGGCTGACTACCCCCGGGCCCGCCAATACGTGCGTTGTGCCCCGGTTGTCCAGCAGGTGCAGTTGCCCACCAGACGCAACTGCCAGCTCCCCGCCGGCATTCCAGGCGGACGCCATGCTCCGGGGCTCTGACCCATGCTGCACCGCAACGGACAGGACCGCCGCGCCCGTGCCAAGTGACAGTAGCGCCCCGCCGGCCGGGCAGCATATGCTGTCGAGCAGCGCCGCCACTACCAATGCGGCGCCCGCCCTCCACTGTCTTCTGGTGCCGCGGTTTGTCGTGCAGGCTGTGCGGTTGCGGTTGCGGTTGCGTTGCTTTGGTTGCGGTGGCGGGTGGTGGCGTGGGTGCGGGGACCATCAGCCCCGAGCTCTCGTTCGTCCATTGAGCCATTAAGTCCCCCTGCGACGCAGAAAGTTGCACCTCTGACGGCGAGTACCCTTGACCTCAACCAAACTTCATGTCTTACGGTGTCAACCGTGGCCGGCGCAGCTATCGCCAGCCGAAGAGAGGAGGTTCCCGTGCAACGAACCCGGGACGAGGAGGCTACCGATAATGCTCTACGAAGCCGAGTAGGGAAATTCCAGGAGCTCAAGGCCAAAGGGTGCCTCACGGGCAAAGTGGGCTCCACGCCGGTATGCGTTTTCTTGAGCGACGGCGAGGCGTACGCCGTCGACGACCGCTGCCCGCACATGGGTTTCCCGCTCCACCGGGGGACAGTCGAGAACGGGCTTTTGACTTGCCACTGGCACCACGCCCGTTTTGACCTGGTCTCGGGGGGCACCCTCGACCCCTTCGCCGACGACGTGCGCGCCCACAGCGTGGAGCTGGAGAACGACGACGTTTTTGTGGTGTTGAGGCCCGAGGCGGACCCCGCCAGCCGGCAACTCCGCCGCCTCGAAGAGGGCCTCGAGCAAGGGTTGACGCTCGTGATCGCCAAGGCCGTGCTTGGCCTGTCGGATGTGCTCGGCCCAGAGCAAGCCGCCGTTGCGGCGACCCGCGCCGGGGTGAGCTTCGGCGTGCGCAACCGCGCCGCTGGGTGGGGGGCAGGCTTGACGGTACTGACAGCCATGGCCAACGTACTGCCTCGCCTCGACCCGGCTGACCGCACGCTGGCACTCGTGCACGGGCTGGGCTTTGTATCCCGCGACACGCGCGGCAGGCCCCCTCGCTTCCCGCTCCCACCGCTGGAGGCGTCGGTGCCTGTGGGCCGGCTCGGGTCGTGGTACCGGCGCTTCATCGAGACCCGCAACGGTGACGCGGCCGAACGCGTGCTGGCCGAGCGCGATTGCGCAGGGCACGGGGGACCAGGGGATGGCGGCCCTCATGGGGGCCGCCGCCACGGACCATTTCTTCCTCGACGGAGGGCACACCATCGATTTCACCAACAAGGCCTTCGAGGTCCTATCCCATCTGGGATGGGGGGACGCCGGCGCAGTACTGCCGACGCTCGCCCACGAGACTGCGGGCGCCGGCAGAGCCGAGGAGACAGGGGAGTGGAGCCACCCCAACGACATCGCGGCACTGCTGAGGGAACACCAGGAACGACCGGACGGCCCTTGGCACGGTCGAGCCGATGGAGCTACGAGGAGTGGAAAAGGCGACGCAGAGGCAGTGGACGCACTCGCCTGGGTGGTCCTTGGTGATGACCCTGGCGAAATAGTGGCATCCCTGGACCGGAGCGCCCGGGAGGGTGCCGACCCCGAAGAAGTGTCCCGAGCGGTGGCCTACGCCGCTGCGCTGCGGCTGGCTCGTTTCCACACCCAGAACGACCACGGGGACTGGGACGTTGTGCACCACGGCTTTACCACTGCGAACGCTGTCCACCAGATGGTGCTGCGCAACCCGACTCCCGAGATCGGTAGGGCCATCTACCAGGGGGCAATGAAGGTCTTCCTCGACAGGTTCCTGAACGTGCCGGCCGCCCGGCTGCCTGGTCGCCACGAGCAAAGCGACGAGCGTGCCGAGTTGTCGAGACTGCCGGCCTGTTTCGACCGCGAAGGCATGGTCGACGAGGCCGGTGCGATCGTCTACGGGTGGCTGCAATCGGGGGGCGACGCGGCCTCGGTGATCCGCACGCTGGGCTCGGCCTTACTCGCCGAAGATGCCGAGTTCCACTGGTTCCAGACCTACGAAGCGGCGGTCCGCCAGGCCGATGCCTGGCCGGCTGGTTCCGAACAGCAGGCGCTGGTCTTGACGGGAGCGGCCCGTTTCCTCGCGGCCCACACCCCCACGCGCCGAGAACTGGCCCAGGTCGTACGTATCGCCGCCCGGCTCCGCCGGGGCGAAGCCCTATACGAAGAGATCTAATAACCGGTCCGAGCCTGGTCGCCGCCACCATCGGCTAGGAACTGGGGCAACTGGTGTGGCAGCTCGAGCAGGCTCACCGAATGCGCGGGGAAGGTCCAGGAGAAACCTCCGCTCTTTAGTTCTGCCGCCCTGGCCTGCGTCCTTACGAGGCCCGGTTGCAAAGGCGTGTTGTAGGAGGTCGGGCTCGGGCCATCCAGGACCAGGACGTGCCCGGCCCCCGTAAGCCAGGCCGTCGATCACGACCTTGGCCCGCACCGAAGTGGTCGGGCTGGCGTCGATAACCAGCAAGTCCAGGGCCCCTTTGGGGGTAATGGCCGCCAGGGCCCAGAGGTCCGGGGCGTTGACGTAGGGGCTTATGGGCGTGTTGTTCTCCGCTGAAACCTAGAGCAGCTGCGCGCCAGCCAGGCGAGACATCAAGCCCAGCACCTCGCCCGTCGGCTCGACGAGAAAATTGGGCCCGGGGCCGGCCAGCATCGCGCTGTAGGTACTCAAACCCACGTAGGGATAAGTGCCGACGAACGGGTCCCGTCGAGCAGGTATTTTTCCACCAGCGGTACGCCATGCTCGGCCCACTCCTCGAGCTGTGCCCCTATAAGAAGGCCTTCGTCGAGGAAGAGGTTGAACTCGGGATCCGCGATCGGCATGGGCGTCACAAGCTGGCCGTACTCCGTTGGTACAACTGGTATGTCCCGGCCCGAGTAGCGGCGGACGTCGCCTTGCAGTGCAGCCAACACATTGCCCTCATGCCCGGGGAACGCCGTCAGGCTTTCCTCGTATTAAGCCATGGGAGCATTGATGTCCGTGGGCTTGGCATATTCATGCAATTCAACGCAGTCGTACCGATATTTGGTGCCCATCATTTGTAGGAAGGCGGTGTTTGTTTCTTCGGTCTCACACACATGGATCCTGGGGTTCATCGCCTTCATGGCGTCATAGAACTCCATAAAACCGCCGTGCGGCCCCGACTCGTAACTGGCCTTTATTTTCGCGCCCCTGGCAGGAATTTCCCCGTTGGTACCATCGCCGAACCTGATCTCACCGTTTATCAGCGTCAAGGTGTACACGCGCCACCGGCTTTTGCGGGTGACGCACTGTTGCCCTATAACCTCCTGTGCCCCATCGTCTTCTGTCGGCGCGCACCACTGGCGCTGCGCTCAATAGGAGGTTCCGTACCGGGGCTGAGATACGGTTAGAGCTCTCGACGGGGCCCCTGTGAGTTACCCGGGACGCGGTGTTCTGCCGCCCGCCAGGGGCAGAACACCGGCACCCGCCGCCACCTTGATAAAAACGTGTTGCTAAGTCGTCGCCGAGGCCGTGCCCGGGCGCGGCCTCAAGACCACCGCATCATGGGGCTGATTGGAAGCCCGCCGTCCGTCGGGGACCAGGAACACCAGAGGCACGATGCAAACGAGCAACGCAGCCAGGACAAAGAAGGCGTGCGTCAGGCTCTCCACCTCGTGGCCGGTGTGAGCTGCGATGGAAGTGACCATGGCTATGCCCACGATGGCGCCACCCTGGCGGCAAGCGCCGCGCAAACCCGTGACGGTGCTGACGTCGTCCGGTGCGAGCTCGATCGATGCATTGTTGGCCGCTGGCGCTGACATGCCTGTGCCGAGCCCCGTGATGCAGGCCCCGACCGCGAGCCAGGCATAGGGCGACAAAAGCACGGGGCGGGTGGCGATCATGGCCAGGCCGCCGGCGATGAGGGCGATGCCGAAAATTATGGGCACCCGGTAACCGGTGCGATGGATCAGGACGGCGGCGAACACAGCCAGCATGATCTCACCGATAGCTCTGGCCGTAAGGAGCGTGCCAGAGGAAAGAGGAGTGAGCCCGTAGCGCTCCTCGGCGAACAGGGGCACCAGCGAACCGAACCCGATGGCGCACGCACCCCACACGAAGTTGATGGCATTGGTGGCAGGGAACACCCGGCCCCTCAACATATGGAGAGGGATCAGCGGGTTTTCCACCCTCGAGCAGTGGCGCAGGAACGCCCAGCAGCAACAAACGCAAAACAGGAACGGAAGTGCACAGGCCGGCGACAGCACCCCCACCGCCTTGCTGCCAGCGTCGGTGATAGCCAGCATCAGGCCCAGGACACTGCCACCGAGCAAAAGCGCGCCCACGAAGTCCGGGCGCCCTCCCTGACTGCTACGCGACGACGGCAGGAAGCGCCAGGCCAGCAGCGTGAAGGCAATCCCAATGGGCACATTGACCAGGAACACTCCTCGCCAGGACCAAGTGGCAATGATGATGCCGCCGGCAACGGGGCCGACGAGCGCTCCCAGCGGGAAAATGCTCGAGAACATGCCCAACGCCCGATGGCGGTGCTTCCCGAACGACTCCATCACTATGCCGCTGGCCGAAGGCATGAAGGCAGCACCGCCAGCCGCCTGGATGACGCGCAGCGCGATCAACATGCCGATACCAGTGGCCAGGCCGCATAGCAACGAACTCGCAGTGAAGAGGGCAGCGGCACAAAGGAACACCCGTTTGCGGCCCACGTTGTCCGCGATACGTCCAGCTATCGGCATGGCGACGACCAGCCCCAGCTGGTACCCCGTCATCGTCCAGCTCGTCCAGTTCAGGCCGGCGTGCAGAGAACGCCGCAGCGTGGGCAGCCCGGTAGCCACGATGGTGCCGTCAAGAGACGACATGAACAACGCGATCGAGACGATCGCGAAGGTGAGCCAGGGAGCTTTGTTCCCCGTGCCCGTCTCGGTCACCTCGGTCGCTACCATCGCGGCCGTCGTCTGGGTCGCTGCCATCGCGGCCGTTGCCTGAGTCGCGGCCGTTGCCTGAGTCGCTACCGTTGCCTCGGGCGCCGTGTCGACGACGCCCGCGTCAATCTGAGCCAGCATCGGCCTTCGCCCCGGTCCGGGTCAGCGGTCCATCTCCTTCGTCATTGAAGCAATGGCGCGACGACCATGCCTGCCGGGCACAGGGGGCACCCATAGACGTACAGCACGCCGCTGTACCTACCTTAGCGCATAGATGACGATTTGAGCAATCGTTTTTTCAGCGCGTGGCAGAACCAGGAGGCGGTGCCGTCGAAGACCGCAGGACCAGGCGGGGGGGAGGCTCCCGCACAACTATGTCCTGACCAGGGCTCCCTCCCAGCTGGGCAATCAGGGAACGCACGGCCTGGACTCCAACTTCGTAATAGGGCATCTTCACTGTTGTGAGGGGAGGCCACGTGTGCTCAGCCAGCCAAATGTCGTGATAGGCCACCACTGACATGTCGCCAGGCACATTTATGTCGAGACGGCGCAGAGCGGTGAGCGCCCCGATAGCACCGTTCACGTTGGCAACAACGACACCAGTAGGGCGGGGGTCGACGCCGGCGAGGCTCACGATAGCCGCAGCCGCTGTCTCGGGAGAGTACCCGATACGCCGGACCAGGCTTTCGCGCCGCCGCAAGCCCGCCTCATGCAGCGCCATGGCGTAACCGTCCTCGCGCCGACGAGCTATGTCGCTGGAGGGGATGCCTCCCACCAGGCCGATGCGAGTGTGCCCCAACGAGATCAGGTGCTCCGTGGCGAGCTTGGCGCCAGCGACGTCGTCCAGAATGACGGAACCCTGCCGCCGAGGGATGCGCGAGGTGACCAGGACGAAACGGGCATCGTTGGCCACCAGGTTCTCCACGGCTTGGTCGCTCAGGTCGTCGGTGCGCTGCAACAAGAACCCGTCCACCCGACCTTCACCGACCAGGCGCCGCAGCGTGTCGCTCCCTGCAGTGATGCGGTCGGACCAGCTGATAAGGAGGGTATAGTCCTCTGCTTCAGCCGCGTCGGTGGCTCCAGCCAGCAGGTCAGAGAACAATGGGCTGCTGACTGCAGGTGTAACAAGGGCCAGAGCCTTCGAACGGGCCAGGCGCAGGGCTCGTCCGGCGTAGTTGGCCGTGTAGTTCAGATCCTTTGCGACACGCAGCACCCGCTGGCGCGTCTCCTCCCGGGTGCGCACCGTGGGGTCACCGTTGAGCACGCGGGAGACCACCGAGACCGACACGCCGGCCCGTTTGGCTATTTCGGTCAGCGTGGCCACAGGAGCCCCCGCTGTCGGAGATTGGGCCGTCGGAGGTCGGGCCAGCGGAAAGCGGGATAGCGGCGCGCGAAAATCAATCCTGTTCCCTGCTCCTACCCGGTCAGCCTACGACCGTTACGAGCGTCCCTATGGGGTCCATCGACCAGACGACCTGTGCGTTGGGTACAGGGAGTTCGACGCACCCATTGCTCTGCGGCCACCCATAGCTGTCTCGCCAATAACCATGCACGGCGTCGCCTCCGTTGAAGTAAGCGACCCACGGGACGCCGCTCACGTTGTAGTGGTAACCGTCGGGGTCGGTACCGCTCATGGTCGTCGTGACCAACCGCTCATAGACCGGGAAGGTACCGGTCGCCGTCCAGGCGCCGGCGACGCCTGTGTTCACCGGCGTCTCGTACACAGGCCTACCGTCTTGCCATACGACCAGGCTCTCGGGCAAGTTCTCGGTCACGACGAGGTAGTCATAGGCCGCTTTGTCCATATGGCGGCCCGCGACTGCAGACGTCAAGGCTTGCCAGACGGCCGGGCCGACCGCTCCATCTGGCAAGAGCCCTACCGTTTCCTCGAAGTTCATGACAGCGCCCGCGGTGATGACGTTGTCCGTCCCGGGGGACCACAGCGACTTCAGCGCGTAGGGCTCGCTCGGGAAGCGCCACGTAAAGGCGGCGGGGGAAGGCACGACGGAGACCTGGGCCGCCCGGGTAGGTTCGTGGCGGAGCAAAGGGTCGCCCTTGGCAATGTCCACATTCAGGGGCAGGTAGCCAAGCTCGGCCAAGAGCTGCTGAGCACGTAGCAGTGACACCCCGCCAACCGTGAAAGTCCACTTCGTCGGGGTCGCCAGTGACGACATTACGATCACGTGTTCGGTGCCCCACGGACGGTACCCGTACTTGGGCGTAAAGGTAAGCGTCCGGCCCCGCAGGTACCACTGGCCGGCGACTGGGGGGACCAGCGTCGGTGCCGGTGCCCCGAGAGCTGGTGGCGCCGAGAGCACCATTGAGATGGGTGAGCTAATAGCAACGTTGGTGCCACCCGAGCGGGGGCTTGTCAGCACTACTCTCACGTGGTCCCGGTGCGTGGCACCCGGAGCCGCGTGCCGGGGCGCCAGCGGCGGGTACTTCACGCCGCTATGGGCGCCGGGGACGATAGGCGTCCGGAAGATCAAGCCAGCTGGTTTTATTGCTGCCGTAGCAGCCCCGGGGACCAGCCACCCCGCTATTGCCGTGAAGGTGCAAGCGGCAACGAGCATCCGGGCCGCCACCTGTAGTGGGCTCCGGCGCGCCGTGAGGCGGTTATTGGACGGATTGGTCGCAGCCGGATTGGTCGCAGGCAGCTTGGTCGCAGCCAGCGTGACCTGTCCGTTGGGCACGTGCTGAGCTGGCTGCTGCTGGCCCGGCACCGGGTGGTTTCCCGGCTGCCGTTCTGGCGCCGTGGGCCGTGCCAGCTCTGGCTTCGGCCGTACCCATTTTGGCAGCCCTCGTCTGGGTGGTAGCCATTTTGGATAGTTCCGTCGCATTTATACTTTTATCTCCGATTAGCGGTCACCGAAACTTTTCTGCTGAGGCAGGCAGAGCACGCAACAAGTGCGGAGGTGGTCATGGTACCTCAGGACGACGGCCGCCAGTAAGCCGGAGCGAGCGGGTTGCTACCAGGACCTTAAGCACTCCGCCACCCCCTCTCTGACCGGTACTCATCCAATGCCCTCCCCCGCAACGGATAACTCCCAAACACCCGGTCTATAGAGATGGAGAGAGCATGCAGAAATACGACCGCCGGCAGTTCCTCGCACGGATGTCGGCCGGCTTGGCGGTTGCCGGAGCGGCTGCGTACCTACCCCGAGCGGGCGCCAGCGCAGCCGGGCCCGGCGAAGCGAGTGGCAGCAAAGGCTACGACGGCCACGGGGACAACATCGTCCCACAGCCGCGAGATGTCGCCGAGGGCCCGGTTGTGGCCTATGTGCGCGATGCCCCTTCGGGAGAGATCAGCATATTTGTGGGTTCACGAGAAATAACTGTGCACGACCCGTCCATCGCCGCAACCCTGGCCCACGCCGCCAGCAAGGGGGTATGACCCATGTCCTCGCACCGAGAAGCCCCAGAGATTTCCAAGGACCCGGTCGCCGACAGCGCGGACCTGTACGCCTTTGTCTCGCCTGACCGCCCTGGGTCGGTCACGATGATCGCCAACTACGTGCCCCTGCAGGGGCCCGACGGCGGCCCCAATTTCTACGAGTTCGGTAACGACGTCCTATACCAAATAAACATCGACAATAACGGGGACGGCGTCGCAGACATAACCTACAATTTTACGTTCCAGAGCAAGATCGCCGCCCCCACCAGCTTCCTTTATAACGATGGTCCTATCGAAAGTATCGATAGCCCGGCGTGGAACCGCCGGCAGTTCTTCGACGTGACCATGACTGCCGGCGGCAAGACGACGGTGCTCGCGACGGCACTGGCGTGCCCCCCGTGCAACATCGGGCCATTGTCGACGCCGAATTACCCAGCGCTGGCGGCACAAGCCGTCCACCAGCTGGGCTCCGGGCGCCAGGTCTTCGCCGGCCAGCGCGGCGACGGGTTCTACGTCGACCTGGGCGCCATTTTCGACCTTGGCGACCTGCGCCCGTTAGCCAACCTGCACGCCACTTTCGGGCTGCCCAAGTTGGCGGCCGCAAAAGGCCTCGACAGCACGCGTTACCTCAACGTGCACAGCATTGCGGTCCAGGTCCCCATCGGCGACTTGACCAGGAACGGCAAGGTGCCGAGTGGCCCGCTCGACCCTACGGCTACCATCGGGATCTGGACGACTGCAAATCGCCGCAAAGCCCGAGTATGGGACAGCACGAACGAGGCTTATGTCGACAGCGGCCCCTGGGTGCAGGTTTCCCGCCTCGGGAACCCCCTCGTCAACGAGGTCATAATCCCCATCGGTAGGAAAGACCTGTGGAACCGGTCGAGCCCTTCTGGGGACGCCAGTTTTGCCGCCAATTACCAGACCCCGCAGCTGGCCAACCTTTTGCCAGTGCTTTACCCGGGGGCATTCCCTAACCTGGCCGCCTTCAATGCCACAGGTAAGCCGCGTTCCGACATAGTGGCAATCCTGCTGACCGGCATACCGGTGGGCGTGGCGTCGCCTGCCTTCCAGAACTACACTGGCCGGGCCCTGGCCGACATGCTCCGGCTGAACGTCGCGATCCCACCCGCTTCCAAACCAAGCCCGCTCGGCGTGATCGGCGGCGACGTGGCCGGGTTCCCGAACGGCCGAAGAGTGTTCGACGACGTGGTCACCATCGAGTTGAGAGCTCTGGCGGGAGCTACTCTCCCTCTCGTCGACAAGGCTTTCAAGCCCGATGCTGCGGTGGGAGTTGTGACCGACGGGCTCGACGGAAGCGACGAGGCGTACCTCAGTCGGTTCCCCTATCTCGGCGTCCCGACGAGCGGCTACGACGTCCACGTGGCGTGAGGGCGGACAAGGAACGGCCGCGCCGGCAAGAGCTACTAGGGAGCCTTGAGCTCAGCCGGTGCGGCCTCAGCCTTGGTTTCAGCCGGCGTCGCTTGAGCCTTGGTCTCCGCCGCCGCGGCCTCAGCCTTTGTACCAGCCGGCGAGACCTCAGATTTCGTCTCAGCCAGCCTCGCTATCGGTTCGGCCCGGGCGGCCCCAACCTCACCGAGGCTGGCAACGGGGTGCTCCACGTGGGAGGATTGGCGTGTGCCCTGGTGTTTTGCCGCCCAAATGAGCTGGTGAGGGGGCAGGTCGAGAGGTGAGCGAAGCCCGCCTCGGCGCAGCCAGGCACGGCCCCACCAGGTGAGGACAGACCTCGGCACGGCCAGCGACGTCGCCCTGGCAATGGCGGTCGCCCGCTGGGACCAGGAGGCACTTGCCGAGGTCTACCGGAGAAATGCCGGCGCCGTGTATGGGCTGGCCCGCCGGGTCCTGGGAGATGACGCGGCCGCCGAGGAGGCGGTCCAGGAAGTCTTTCTCCGTTTCTGGAACGAACCAGCTCGCTTCGACCCCGACCGAGGTGCCCTCCGGGCGTTCCTGCTCGCCCAGGTGCACTCTCGAGCTGTTGACATCCTGCGCTCCGACGCCGCCCGCCGTCGACGCGAGGAACGCGACGCCCGCTCAAGCACATCGGGGCAGTACGACATCGAACATGAGTTTTGGGACCTGGCTGTGGCCGAAGGAGTGCGCGAGGCTGTGCGTTCACTGCTGCCAGGCGAGAGAAGCGCCATCGAACTGGCTTATTTCGGCGGTCATACGTACAGGGAGGTCGCCACCATCCTCGGAGAGCCCGAGGGTACTGTGAAGAGCCGGATCCGTTCCGGTATGCGTCGGATGCAATCGTCACTGGCAGCCAAAGGGCTGGTTATGGGTAATTTGCACGTGGTCGAGGAGACCCCCTGATGCCCCGTATCGACCACGACGAGTTCTCCCAGTTGCTGGCCGTCTACTCGCTGGACGCACTGCCGCCCGACGAGGTCCCCGAGGTCGAGGACCATCTCGCCAATTGCGCCCGTTGCCAGGCAGAGCTGGCGTCTCTGCGCGACGTGGCCAGTCTTCTGGGCAACTCCGGGGCGACGTCGCCGGAAGGGACATGGGACCGCATTGTCGGGGAACTTTGGGCGCAAACGGCGACCTCGACCCCGACAGGGGCCGGACAACAGGCCGGTCTCGGGCAACAGGCCGGTCTCGGGCAACAGGCCGGTGCAGGACAAGCTGCCGGCGCACCGCCGGTGGCTGACGGGCGGAGGACTGGTAGCAGGCATCGGCGCGAGCGTGCCTGGCGCGCCGCCGCTGTCGCGCTCGTTGCGGCGTTTTTGGCGATCGTCGGGGTGCTCAGCTTCCGGGTGGTCAACCTTGATCACCGGGTCGGCCAGCTACAGTCGGCATTGGGCCAGAACGGGACGGGGCAACTCGTCGCCCTCGCGCTCGCAGACCCTGCACATCGGAAGGTGGAACTCACCACCAAGGGCTCGCCACTTCACGCAGAGGTGGTGCTCCTGCCTGGCGGTCGCGCCTACTGGGTGGACGACAACCTGACTGCGCTGCCCCCCGGCCACACGTACCAGCTCTGGGCACTTTCCTCAGGCAAGGTCGTCTCGCTCGGGGTCCTTGGGCGGACGCCAGACAACGTCGCCTTCCTGGTGGAGATCCCGATGAGCGAACTTATGGTCACCGCTGAACCCGCCGGCGGTGTCCCGGCCCCGACCACGCCAGTCCTGGTGGCAGGGTCGCTGCCGCTGTGAAGACGGTCCTCGAAGAAGGCGCGGGGCTGTGTCGGGACTTGGTCCCACACGGTCCCGCGGCCGGCCGGGTATGCGGCTACGTAGGTGGGAGGCACGGAGCTTCGCATACCTGATGACGTCTGAATATCCGCTCTCGTCGCCGTGCATGTCGGCGTGAGGACCGGCGACGCCGACCTCTTGAGCCGGCAGGCACTCAACCGGGCCACCCTCCAACGTCAGCTCTTGCTGAACCGGGTACCTGCGTCGCCGTGCGGCGTGCTCGAGCACCTCGTCGGCATGCAGGGCCAGGCCCCGCGAGCCCCTTACGTGGGCCTCTGGAGCCGCGTGGCCGGCTTCAACCCGCGAGAGTTGTCCGAGCTGGTGGCCCAGCGGGCGGTCGTCCGGGCACCGCTCATGCGCGCCACGGTCCACCTCGTTACTGTTGGCGACTTCTGCGTTCTACGTCAGTGGCTGGGGCCCATGCTGCGGAAGTCGTTCGCCGCCAGCCCCTTCGCCAAGCGACTGACAGGTGTGGAACTGGCTGACCTCGCCTCGGCTTCGTCCTCTGTATTCGCCTTGGCCACCCGCCCCCTGACCCGCAGGGAGCTCGGTGCCGAGCTCTTGGCGCAATGGCCCGGGCGGGACCCTACTGCGCTCGCGTACGCGGCCAGCTACTTGCTGCCCCTGGTCCAGGCCGCGCCCAGGGGAATGTGGGGTACCAACAGCCCCGTCCGCTGGGCCAGCGCAGCCGATCTCGCCGATGGCCCGTACTCCGCCCATCCGCTCGACGAGCTGGTCCTCCGCTATCTCGCCGCCTTTGGGCCCGCCAGCGTGCGGGATGTGCAGACGTGGTCGGGGCTTACCCACCTTCGCGAGGTCATCGATGGCTTGGGGCCCAGGTTGAGAGAATTCCGGGACGAAGCCGGCCGTGCCTTGTGGGACGTGCCCGACGGTCCTCGCCCCGACCCTGGCACTCCTGCGCCGCCCCGCTTCCTCCCGGAGTACGACAACTTGTTCTTCGGGTATGCAGACCGGGGCCGCATCTGTGCTGAGGGTCAAAAGGTTGTCCTCCCGGCCCTTCCTCCGGGCGACGGGGGCCGGACCGGCACCCTTCTGGTCGACGGGCTTTACCAGGGGACGTGGGCACTCGTCAGGCAAGGTAAACAACGCGGAGAGGAAGGGCAAGAAGGACGAGCAGGACGAGCAGGACGAGACAAAGGGGCGATACTGCGAATAGAAACCTTCGGACGCCTCAACAAGAAGGGCGCCGCGGGCGTGATCGAAGAGGGCGAGCGCCTTTTGGCCTTCATTGCTCCAGAGGTCCCTGACCGCGCCGTTGTTTTACCGGCTACGTAAAGCCGGCCTCGTCCGTAAAGGCCTGGTTTTCAACATGAAGTTGTTGACGATCGGGCACAGAGTGAGCGCTACGACGAAATGAGGTCTGCCGCTCCTCGCCCGTCCGCCTTTCTCGGTGCTCCAAACGCATTTTGGTTGCGTTTTTGCCCAGGAACGACCCCTTTTCGCGACGAAAAGCCGTTATTGCACCTAGAAGGCGAGCAGAAGTCGCAACACTCAACGAGCGAGACCGCACGAACCAGCTACCAGTCGACCGTCCCCACCCAACCGACCCAAGTGGTGACCAAAGAATTCGGGCACTCCTGGCCGTAGCGCAAAGACATCCGGTGCCAGATGCGAGCCGGGCGGCCCCAACTTCATAGCCGGCGACCGGGCCTGACCGACAGCTAGCCCTCGTCCTCGCCTTGGCCTTCGGTGGGCTTCTTCTTGGCTCGCTCGAGCATGATGCGACGTACGAAGAAGCGCACGAAGAACATCACAACCACAAACAGCACGATGCTGAACAGAGCGTTGTTGCCCATACCGTCAACCAGGTCTAGGCTGCTCGCCAGGCAACCGCAAGTTTTGTACAAGGCCCTAAAGCCGGCCGTGCCGGGCAGCCGCGCCAAGCGCGTCGGTCTCAAGTCGCCAAAGCCGTCCGCAACCGCGTTGGAATTCCCAGTTCGTGCCGAAGTCACTCACCCACAGCGTCGAGCCCTCGAAACAACAGTTCGTTGGCAGTGCCTGGTCGTCCAGGTGGATATGGTCAATCAGCTTGCCGTCGGGCGAAACGACGGTGATGCCGTGCGACGTCACCGTAGCGATGAACAGGCGGCCATCGTTCGCCACGTCAAGCCCATCGGGCACGTGGTCCTCCGGCAGCTGGCAAAGAACGCGGCGCTCGCCTTCGACGAGTAGACAGACGTACCGGTCGTAGGACTCGACCCAACACAACCGCTCTTCGACCGTGAAAGCTAGGCCGTTCGTGTAAGCGGGCTCGAGTTCGAGCAACATCTCTCCTCCGGCGTCGCCCACGGCGAAGAGCCGGTTCGTGGCGTGGCGTGACAATGGGTTGTAAGGCTCGCCAGGATCAGTGAGGTATAGCCTGCCGTCCGGGCCGAATACGAGGTCGTTCGGGGCGCCCAGCTTCACACCCGCGATCTCGCTGGCCAAGGTCTCGACGCTGCCATCGAGAGATATTCGCTCGAGCGCAGGGGCACAGGGAGTCGTGGAACGCCACGGGCCGACGACTCCGCCATTCTGAGCGGCGTATAGCATTCCGTCAGAACCGAGCGTGACCGCGTTGGCGGCTCCGGGCCCTTGGGAAATTGTGGCCACCCGACCCTCCTCGAAGAGCGAGACGCGGCCGAGCACTTGCTGGACGAACGCGACCGTGTTATTTCCCAGCACCACCGGGCTCTCCGGGACCTCGAGGTCCCGGGCGACAACCTCTTTTTTGCCGATAGGAATCCTAATCCTCGCTTATTCGGAGTAACGTCCGGATGCCATCGCCTCGACGAGCACGCCCGAAGGCTTCGACGATGTCTTCAAAAGGCAACACGGACGTTACCAAGTGGTCCAGGGGAAGCTTCCCGCGGGCATAAAGGCGGAAAAAACGATCGAAGTCGACGTCAGGTCTTACGTTACCTGTCAGACAGCCGAGGATGCGACGCTGGCTTGGGACGAACTCGAGCGCGGGAACGCGGAACATGACGTTTGGGTTGGGCGCACCGATAATGGTGACGGTCCCGCCCCGTCTGGTTATTCGAACGGCCAGCTCCATGGTCTCGGGCCGGCCCACAGACTCGAAGACGAACTCGAAGCCGTCCGGCGCGATCTCGCCTAGCAACTCCTCTGATGGGCCCACGGCATCGGTGGCGCCGAGCTTTAGGGCGTGGTCGAGGCGGGCTTCGTTGGGATCGACTGCAACAATGCGCTCAGCTCCCGCTAGCACGCAACCCATCACCACGTTCAAGCCCACCCCGCCGACCCCGAGCACGGCCACTCGGGTCCCGTACTCGACCTGAGCGATGTTGAAGACTGCCCCAACTCCGGTCGATGTAGCGCAACCGACCAAGGCTGCAACCTCCATCGGGACGGCATCGGGGACCTTGATGGTGCTTGCTTCCCGCACCACTGTGTGCTCAGAAAAACCTCCGACGCCGAACCCTTGCAGGACAGGTGCGCCCATCATCGACATGCGCTGGAGATCGCTGCCGTTGTTCGCACAGAGCATAGGGCGGCCGGTCTCGCAGAAGCTGCAATGACCACAATGGTGGCTGAGGGCGATGCTGACCCGGTCGCCCACGCGCACGCGCGTAACTGCGCTTCCCACCTCGTCAACCACACCGGCACATTCGTGCCCCAGCACGACCGGGAAGCGCGCGAATAGGTCTCCGTCTGACCAGGCCACGTCCGTGTGGCACACCCCAGCTGCCACGAGACGGACTAGGACCTCGTCGTGAGCGAGCCTCGCAAGCTCGATCTCCTGGATCCTAGGGTCCCGCTTGGGCCCGTACACAACCGCTGACTTCGTCAATCTACCCACGGTTTACTAATTGAGCTCAGGAGCCGCACGACGGCATTCGGGTCGTTTCTTCAATCCGGTCACAAAAGTAGCGCTCACACCTCTGGCTATCGGTGACAAGGGAAATCCCTCCGAGTTGGTTTAAAGCGCAACATCTCGTGATCGCGTGCGGTCACTCTATCAGCGCCACTGACTGCTCCCCGAGCCGGCGAGAATGCCGTTCGTGTGGCCCGGTTCTTGGGCCGTCGTCCGCCTCTTCTCTTCTATTGGCACCCGGCAGACGAAGCCTGCACGTGCCTTTGTCGCTCTTTCCAGCGGATGATTCTCTGGCCCTGCACCTGGGCACTGCCCTTGAAGAAGCCGATCATCAGGCCTGCGATCTGTTACCCGGCGCCGTCCACGACACGCAACGGAATACAAACTCACAAAAGAAAACGACGATCGGTGGTCATGCACATGGAGAGGACGGCGTCGTTGCGACGGAAGGTCGTATTTGCAAGTAGGTAGTACTCCCGGGGAATGCACGCCTTGCCCAAGAACTTCGACTCCCGGCTTCTGGTAGAGAATGTTCGCCATCACCGCAGCAATTTCGGGCGGCGGCCTTGGTGCACCTTCTGCCGTAGCCGGGCGGGGCGTGCCTTGGTACCCCTAGCAGAGGGAAGCTTGGAGGCGGAGGCCCTGCAACTCATTACCAAAATCCCGAGTGTCGATGAAACCCACGGAGGGTGGCTGTCTATAAGGAACACGACTGATGCTCAACCACGAAGATTTCCTCGACGTATGATGCAATTCGCAAAATTGACCTAGATAGCTCGGGGTTGGGGGCGGCCGTGGTCGACGGTAGGAACGCCGCGTGTCAGGATGGGAAGGTGCGGGCACCGCCAGGGGCACCGGATTGGCTTCGGGTCTTTACCGCTGCCGAGCGCCCCGACCTCTGGGAACATGTTCGCTCAGAGCACGCCTTCGATGTCGTCTGGCCCGAGTACAACCTCGACGGCAACCACACGGTACGCGACTTGCTCGGAGCCGTGGCTACCGCGGCACCGTCTGCAGGAGACTTGCCGGTTGCCCGGAGGGAAGCCAGGCTCACCGCCCCGGCCGACGACGCCGCTCTTTGGCCCGTCGCTCGGCCCTGTCCCGGCTGAGCTGCAGGGGCCACTCGTCGCGCTGCGCCTCCCAGCCTTCGGGCAAGGCGGCCAGCTCCAAGCGGACGCGCTGTATG
This sequence comes from uncultured Acidimicrobiaceae bacterium, assembly GCA_963823855.1. Lineage (GTDB taxonomy): Bacteria > Actinomycetota > Acidimicrobiia > Acidimicrobiales > Palsa-688 > Fen-671. Next base: position 114,366 of record CAWGNA010000016.1, on the reverse strand, counting down.
TCATAGGGCACCTCGTTCGCCATCGCCTCCCAAACTTGCCCAGAGACCACCGAGCTGAGCATATGGAGCACCTCGTGACGCTCATAGCCAGCGGACGTCAGTCGTTGCGCTGCCTGCCACATCTCTGGTGGCTCGTCAGCCCACAGTTGGTTCGTGACGATCTCGTGCATAGTTATGTGCAGCGCCGGGCTCATTGCCCCCCTCCCGTGGTGAACTTCGTCCCTGCCCTCGTCCAGTGCCTTCTTGAGGTCGGGGTGCTCAGCCTCGATCAGGACCCGCCGCTGCTCCGCGTCGTCTCGGTCCAAGAGCGCGAGGTCAATGTCGTCCAACACTCCTGACACTGACGGGCACGCAAACGCCTTGCGGGCGGGTTCGTCCATAGCAAGGAAAACTACCGCCCGTGTGGGAACGGCACACGGGCTCCGGCTGGGTAACCGTGGCGCGATGGCGGCTCCGCTCTAGCGTCGGCACGAGAATCCCGGTTATCGGGGGCCAGCCGGTGGCCAGGGTGCGCAGTCGAACAGCGGAAGCTCGGTATTACGCCCGAACAAGGAACCTTGCGGCTAACTCCTGACACCAAAAGGCAACTTGTCTATTGTGGTCACTGCCGTCGACGGTGATAGTTTCGCTAGAGACTGGTTGCCGCAGTTGAATAGGCACGTCGCGCGCGAACTGATTGCCTGCCTGTTTTGCGATTATCGCAGGTTCTTGCGCATAAGCGTGCAAACCGTCTCGTAACGGGTTATGGATCCAGCCGGGCCCTCCTGGTCCCACGACCTGGGTTCGCGACTGTAAGTGACGTAGCCGAGCCGCTTATAAAGCGCGCTGGCCCGTGGGTTCGTCTCCTCCACGGCCAGTTCGGCCTGGTGCAGGCCACGGGCGCGGATTCTCTGCTCGAGGGCTTCGATGAGCATGGTGCGGATCCCGCACGACTGTAGGGCCGGGAGCACGGCCAACTGTCGCAGCGTTCCTGCACTTGGGTTCTTGGGATAGTTGGCCCCGCCGATGGCCACCGGCAGCCCGGATGGCGGACAGACGGCGAGGTAGTCCATCTCGCCGTCCCGGGCCCGCTCCAGCGCGCTGGCGACGCTGGCGAGGTGGGTAGCGGGCCCAGCCAGGCACACGAAGCGAGGTCTCCGGGGGTCATGTCTCGGATGGTCAGCGGTATCACGACCTGGGTCATGAGGGCCCCTTTCGTCCCCAGTCTGTCAGCTTGCCGATGGGACGATGCCGAGCCGGGGGCATCCGGACTAGTCGAAAACAAGGCCGACCCCTAATGGCGGCAACGGTCGAAGCTATCCAGAGCAAAGTTTGAGATGATATTGGCCCGGCGGCTGCGGTCAAAAGACCCAGCTCAGAGGCGCAAGTGACCTTGCGGTGAAGTCCCCGGTGACGTTGGCCGAGCCAGTGACTGGGCGGTCGGGGACGCCAATTGCCCGCGACCGACGGCGGCGACAGTCCTTGAGGGGTGGGAAGTGATGATGGGCTAGCGGGCCGGATGCATGGTTGTGCACTGGTAGTCGGTGCTATCTGGCGGCGCTGGCCCTTGGGTTGCGTCCCGGGTCTCTCCTCTCCGTTCGTCGTGAACGGACTTCCTTCAGGCCGGTGGTCGTAGCGAGTGGTGGAACTTCGGCCCGTCACTGCCAACTGGTCACGGTCGTCACACCAGTCGCGCCGGCTGAAAGGGGAAATGTCAAGGTCCCATGGCGGGTTTCGTGCAAGGCTGTTGACATGGCTCGTCGGGCGCTGCCTGGCTCGGTCCGATCGCTTCGCCAGGCTGCGATGCCCGTGATGATGAAGGAGCTCGTCAGGCTGAGCCCGGCTGGCACGACCGCCTTCCTGGCTGCCGCGGTCGCTATTGCCATTGCTCCCCTTGGGGTCGCGATTGCTCTCAGCCAGCTGGTCGGTGCCGTGCCAGCGGCGGTGACCGGCGGCGCCAGTTCCCCCGCCGCGCACCGGATCGAACTGGCGCTGGTCGCCATTTCTGGCCTGCTCGTAGCCCAGCAGCTCCTCGCCGCGGCCCAAAGCGTGCTGACTACAAGGCTGTCGCACCGGCTGGAGCGAGGCCTGCGCCACCGGGCGATGGCGGCGGTGCTCGCACCGATAGGCACCGGGCACCTCGAGGACCCGGCAATGCTCGACCTCGTGACCGAGAGCAGTCAGGTCGGCACCGGTCGATTCAACCCGCCGGGTGCCGTTTATAGCCTCCCGGGCGTCCTCGGCACCTATCTCGGGGGGATGGCGATGCTCGTCGCGGTGGCCCGCTTCACCCCGCTGGGCGCGCTGGTGCTGCTCGCTGCCTGGCTGTTCGTGCGTTCCCGGATCCGGCGTGAGAACCTCGAGCTGTGGAAAGTGCTTGCTAGCAACAGCGCAGCCACACGGCGGTCCGAGTACTACCGCGACCTGGCGCTGACCCAGCCAGCGGCCAAGGAGCTGCGCATCTTCGGTCTCGGCAGCTGGGTCGCGGACCAGTACCAGCAACACTGGCTGACCTCGATGGCGGCCGTTTGGCAGGGCCGGCGCCAACGGCGCGCCTCGTTGGTCACTCTGCTCATCCTGCTGTTCGTCGCCCAGGCGCTGGTCCTTGTCGACGTGGTCTGGGCGGCTCGGTCAGGGCATGCGGACCTGGCCACAGTCACCCTGGTAGTCCAAGGCGTGATCGGTGCCGCCGTGCTCGGGGGGACCGGCGACTTCAACGACGTGAACTTCAACTGGGGCACAGCGGTCATACCTGCCCTGGAGCAGCTCGAGCAGACGATCGGTCGGCGGTCGACAGCCTCAGGCGGCCCCGGCAGGCAAGCGGCAGACGCACCGCTGGCCTGGGGCGGGCTGCATATCGACGGCGTTGGGTATCGGTACCCAGGTCAGGTCGAGGACGTGCTGCGCAGCATCGACTTGGAGCTGCTCCCCGGCCACTCGCTCGCCATCGTCGGGCACAACGGGGCGGGCAAGACGACGCTAATCAAGCTCATTTGCAGGCTGGCCGAGCCGGACCGGGGGCGCATCTTGCTTGGCGATCGAGACCTCCGGGAGCTCGACCCCGCGCTTTGGCGCCACCAGGTTGCCGTGGTGTTCCAGGACTTCGTCCACTACCCCGCCAACGCCGAGGACAACGTCCGCTTCGGCGCTATCGAGGCGGGCCTGGACCGTAAACAGCTCGAGAAAGTCGGTGAGCTGGCCGGCATGGGCCGCTTCGTCGACGGGCTCCCAGCAGGCTGGGGCACGGAGCTGACGCGCGAAGTAGAGGGCGGGACAGAGCTGTCGGGTGGCCAGTGGCAGTCCGTAGCTCTGGCCAGGGCGCTGTACGCCGTCCGTGCCGGCGCCAAGCTCCTGATCCTTGACGAACCGACGGCGAGCCTGGACGTGCGGGCCGAGGCACGCTTTTACGAACGGTTCCTGGAGGTCACTGAGGGCGTCACGACGCTCATCGTCTCGCACCGGTTCTCGACGGTGCGCCGCGCAGACGAGATCTGCGTGCTCGAGCGCGGTCGCATCACGGCCCGGGGGGCCCATGACGACCTCGTCGCCCAGGGCGGCCTGTACGCGACGATGTTCTCCCTCCAGGCCGGAGCCTACATAGAAGACGATGACGAGGCGCAGGCCGATGCCTGAGCTGGCCCCCCGTATGCGACTCACGCTCTCGGTGGCCTGGGAGGTGGCCCGGCGCGACGTCATCGTGCTCTTCGCCGTCGACCTCGGCCGCAACCTGTGGGGGGTGCTTGCGGTCGTGGCGACGAAAGCCATTGTCGACGCCGTGGTCGCACAGGCCTGGGCGCAGGCCGTGGTGTTTGCCGTCGTTCTCGCCGCCATCGTGGCCAGTGGGCTGGCCCTGAGCCAGGCGGAGACGCGGGCGGCGATCTTTTCTCGCGAGGTGGTGCGCCAGGAGTTCGACCGTCGGAGCATCAGCCTGACGGCCAACACGCCGCGCCTTGACCAGCTCGAGATGCCGGAGTACCTCGACAACCTGGAGATGGTCCGCTCCGACCCCATCTGCTTCGCTCACGCCGTCGGTCTCTGGTCGCCGATGGTGGCGCTCGTGGTCCGTATGGGGCTCACGCTCGGGCTGCTGGCCAACCTCGACCTGTGGTTGCTCGCCCTCCCGCTCCTCGCCCTGCCCGCGGTCTGGGCGACTAACCAGGCGAACCGCTGGCGCAATGACGCCTGGCGGGAGGTCGCCGGGCAGCGCCGGCGCGCCCAGGCGCTGTTCAGGCTGGCGACGACCGCAGCACCGGCCAAGGAGCTGAGGGTCTATGGGCTCGGGGACGAGCTGCTGAGCCGACAGGACGCCGCCCTGGCGACGGCGAACCGCATCGACGTCGAGCGCCAGCTCCGGGGCGCGGCGCTTACGACGGGGGCGACGTTGGTGTTCGTTGCCGGCTACGTCGTGGCGCTCTGGCTCGTCGCTCGCCAGGCGATCGCCGGCACGGCGAGCGCCGGTGACATCGTCCTCGCCGTGGGGTTGTGCGGCCAGCTGAACACCCAGGTCTCGGCCATGCTCAGCTGGATCGTCTTGCACGGCCGCGCGTCACGGGTCATCGACAGCTACCGACGTATCGTCGAGCACGCCCGTTCGGCCGCGGGCTCGGTGTGCGGGAGCCGTCCCGTCCCCCGGCAACTGACGAGAGGGATCGAGTTGCGTAGCGTCTCGTACAGCTACCCGGGAGCCGAGAGCGCGGCACTCGAAGAGGTCTCGACCGTACTCCCGGCCGGGGCGGTCGTCGCCCTCGTAGGCGAGAACGGCGCCGGCAAGACGACGCTCGTCAAGCTGTTAACGGGCCTTTACCCGCCGACGGCCGGGCATATCGCCGTCGACGACGCCGACCTGGACGAGCTCGACCTGGAAGCCTGGCGCCGCACCTGCTCGGCGTCCTTCCAGGACTACGCCCGCCTCGAGCTGCTCGCCCGCCAGAGCGTGGGGGTCGGCGAGCTCGCGAGCATCGACGACAGCGCCGCGGTTACGGCTGCGACGCACCGCGCCGGGGCGAGTGACGTCATCGACGGGCTCCGAGCAGGCCTGGAGACCCAGCTTGGGCGGAGCTTCCCCGACGGCGCCGAGCTCTCCGGCGGCCAGTGGCAGAAGCTCGCCATCGCCCGGGCGATGATGCGGCCCGATGCACTGCTCCTCATCTTCGACGAGCCGACCGCCGCCCTGGACGCGGCGACCGAGCACAGGTTGTTCCAGGCCTATGCCGCTGCCGGCCGTGCAGCCCAAGGTGCCGGCGCCATCACCGTGCTCGTCTCCCACCGCTTTTCGACCGTGCGTTTCGCCGACCTTATCCTCGTGCTCCACCACGGCCGGCTCGTCGAACAAGGTACGCACCCCAGCCTCATGGCACGAGGCGGGCTGTACGCCGATCTGTTCGCCCTCCAGTCTGCTGCGTACCGGTAACCGAGCGCACGCCCCGGCCGAGGTGGCGCACTTCCGTACCGGTACCCGCACCGTGAGCCAGGTGATGGTCTATGCCGGTCACGCCACTTGGTTGTATATGTAGGTGGACCGCCCCGCGTGGCAAGGGGAGCTGACCTGCCAGGTCGTACTGGCCGACGGCTCCACCATCACGGTCGGCCACTTCTGGCCGATAGCGGGCAAGGGTGATTGGACCGCCACCGTGAGCCAACCGGCCAGCCGGTTGCGCGAGGCTCAGCTGACCGGCGCCGACGGTAAGGTGTTGGCGTCGGCCCAGCTCAGCTGACCGCCCTGGCATGGTTCGGCAACTGCTGGGGTGGGTTGCGGAGGCCGAGTGATCGTTCGAGAAGATGTAGAAGTTGCTTCCGACCGGATCGGTCGCTTAGTCCGGCGGACTCCTGTGGCGAGCGTGACCTGGGACAGCTCGGCCGGGACGAGGCAGGTCTGGCTCAAGCTCGAGCATCTTCAGCACACCGGGTCCTTCAAGGCCCGCGGCGCGCTTAACCGCGTGCTGCGTGCAGCCGAGCAGGGCCAGATCGGCCCCGCTGGAGTGGTGGCTGCCTCAGGGGGGAACGCAGGCCTCGCCTTCGCGTACGCCGCAAGCCAGGCCGGGACCACATCGCGGATCTTCGTACCTGCCAACGCCCCGGCGTTTAAGGTGAACAAGCTGAGGGCGCTCGGCGCCGAGGTAGTGCAAGTCGGCGACCGGTACCACGACGCCCACCAGGCCATGTTGGTCGATGCCGAACGGACCGGGGCGCTCATTGGCCACGCCTACGACCAGCCAGAGGTGTGCGCCGGCCAGGGAACTGTCGGCTTGGAGCTTGTCGAGGAGGTCCCCGAGCCGCTGGATGTGGTCCTGGTCGCCGTCGGCGGCGGCGGGCTCATGGCCGGGGTGGCCGCTGCCGTGGAGGGAGCAGTTCGCGTCGTAGGGGTCGAGCCCGAGAACTGCCCCACCCTCAACGCCGCCCTCGCCGCCGGACAACCCGTAGACGTAGCCGTCGGCGGTGTGGCCGCCGATTCGCTCGGGGCCACCCGCATCGGGACGATCGCCTGGGAGGTCGCCCTGCGGGCCCAGGTCGGCTCGGTGACGGTCACCGACCAGGACATAGCCCGGAGCCGGCGCCGGCTCTGGGACGACTACCGATTGGTAGTCGAACACGGGGCAGCCACAGCGATAGCAGCCCTGTGGTCAGGTCGCTACGTACCAGAAGACGGGGCCCGGGTCGCCGTCATCCTGTGCGGGGCCAATACTTCACCCGGCGATCTCGTCGCCGAATAGCACTCCGGACCATCCCTTGTTACCTCGTGACGCCTCCGCCGCCCAGCCTGTGACACCTGCCGTTCTGAACTAGCGAACCTCCGTGTTGCGCCGAACAGCTCACCTGCGACCAGCAAGCGCAGCGACGACAACGTTCGGGCTCAAAGACAGCCTCAGGACCGCTAGGCCTCCGGCAGGACGTGGATGGTGTCGCGGATGAGCATGAACCGCATCGACCAGTACCCGGGTCGCGGCTCGGGTAACTCGTGCCGGGCCCAGAAGAAACCGGTCAACGTGACGGCGGCGGCGGCCAGCCAGCTGGTCACCCCGACAACCAGGAGCCACGGCGTGGTTCCCGACAACATCACGATAAGGCCCCCGATAGCGACGGCCAGCGCGAGGTACCCCACACGGAGGGCCCAGACTGCCATCCTCCAGTGCCCGTTGTGCTGCAGCTCCGCAGGCTCGTCCATGCCACGGATTGTGTCAGAGCGATCAGACGGGTCGGCGCTCGCGCGTCCCGTCGAGAGCCAGCGCCATAATCCGCTGCCAGATTACCGGGGCAGAACGGAGTATTTTGCATTTGGTCGCCTCGGTGGGTCGACGTTCTCCGGGGCCGGCGTAAGGCGACGCCAAAAAGCGCGGGCAGATCGCCTGGCGTCTGAAACGGTGACAGGCCGACGGCAGTCTGGTACGAGCCGCGCCCGACGGCCGAACTCGGGGTGACATCGTAAAGCCTTCCGGTCGCTGCGGTGGACGCAAATGAGCCTGGGACAATGGGCCAGTGGTTAGTACTTGGGTCGTTTCGATTTCGGGAGTGCAGGGCACCGGCAAGACCACTCTGGCCAGAGCCCTCTCCAAGAGGATGGCGGCTGTCCTGGTGTCCCGCGACCCGCTGATGGCCGTGCTCCTGGAAGGCGGTCTCCCGGCCGCCGGGCTGAAGCACCCGCCGGTGGCGCCGGTCCCCCAGCTCGGCTACGAGCTCCAGTCGGCCGTCCTTCGCCAGCAGCTTGACCTTGGCCGCTCTGTTGTCTTGGAGTGCGTTGCGGGCCCTTCGGTCCGGGATGGGTGGCGTCATATCGCCGAGGAGCAAGGCGCGCGCTTCGCCGCCATCGAGACGACCTGCTCCGACCCCGGCGTGCACCGTTCGCGCTTCGACGACCGGGCTACCGCAGCCGTAGGAGACTGGCATTTGCGCTGGGAGAACGTGGAGCGGACGAGACGGTGGTACCGCCCTTATCCTGGTGCCTGCTTCGTTGCTGACTCCGTGCACCCACTGGCCGAGAATGTCGCGGCAATCGTTCGCCTCCTAAGCTCTGAGGTAGACGCCAAAGGCCTCCGCTAGGCGTGGGTTCTTCCGATCTATCAGCCCGAGCTACGCCAGAATATACCGTTACGGAGCGGGCGCCTTCTCGTGAGATTTCAACGAGAACCGACGCGTAACGGTGCTGCGCTCGCCCTCGAATGGCGCCTAGCGGGACCGAACAAGCGGAAGGGGTGACGATCTCGACGGAGTCAGGTGGTCCCAGCTACCGCGTCGAAACGCCGGAAAGGGAAACCGGCATGCGGGCGGTACGACGGCGAAGCCCGCCTGCCTGACGTACTCGCAGTGAGATGTGCCCAAAACTACTTGCATAGAAAACTATGCATGGTTATCCTTGCATCATGAGCGAGACACTGCACCCGCGCGAAGTGCGCGACGTCGAGGAACTGCGGGCGCTAGCCCACCCGGTGCGGCAGCGGATCTTGCGCCACCTGCGCCAAGCGGGGCCGGCCACCTCCACCACATTGGCCCGAGACCTCCGTGAGAACAGCGGGATCATGAGCTATCACCTGCGGCTGCTCGCACAGCACGACTTCGTGCGCGAGGTTGCCGGTCGCGGGCAGGGCCGGGAGCGGTGGTGGGAGGTCTCGCCGGTGCCGGTGTGGATCTCCCGGGAGGGCCTTGCCATCGAGGCGCAGGCGGAGGCGTCCGGGCTGGGCCCGCCGGGACTGGCCGAGGAGCTGGAGGGTTTCCGGCGCTTTCGCGCCGCCCGAGAGGCCATGGGCGACTGGGGCCGCGGGACTTGGGCCGTGCAACGCGCCCGGCTCACGCTCACTCGCGAGGAAGCAGGCCAGCTCGTCGCCGACCAGCAGGAACTGATCAGCCGTTACAACCGGGGACCTGACAACGCGCCGGCCGGCTCTCGCACTGTGGTGTTCGGCTTCCTGGCCTATCCCGAGCCAGCTCCCGATGAAGCCGACAGCGGCCCGGGCGAGCCCGCCGGGCGATAGAACTGTCAGTTAGCGGTCCACGTCACAAGCTCGGTACCGCAGGATCAGGCTCTCGAAGCCGAGGGTGTTGACATCGCCAGGCTACGGCCAGCCCCACGGGCCACCCGTCCCGTAAGCACCGTCTACCGGACGCCTCAGCCTATGTGGAACCCGAGGCCGGTACAGCGAATTGGGCCCATGAGCCGAGCGTCAGTCGGTACTAGTTGCCAACCCACTTCGCCGGCCGTCTCGTCCGCGAGCCGCATTGTCTCCCAAATGAACGGGCCCTTCGCTTCAACGTACGCGTAGCCCTGCTCGGGAGTTCTGAACTTCGCTGCGAGGTTGTACTTACGCGCCGCGTATGCAGCCCCGGGTGTCCGGGTGACTACGGAGGAAGTCGCGGGACGACAGCGCGAATTGCTCGTTGAAGTAACCCGCACGCCGGACGTTAGTGGCGTACGTCGTCGACGAGATGGGGTGCCCGAGCGAGATCACGTGAGCAGCCGTTGCGGGTGGAGGTTGGCTTGGGCGAATGTCACGAGTTGGCCCGCGTCCTCATCCCAGAGCTTGAACTTGACGGCACGAAGACCCTCTCGGACTGAGACTGTCGGGACACCGGCGAAGATCGCGTTGGCGTCGTGGGCGCCCTGCAAGTTGTAGTTAGGGATCCGCGGGTTGATGTGATGGACGTGATGCAGACCGATATTGGCTGTGAAGAACTGCAGCAGCTTCGGGAGCTTCAGGTACGAGCTGCCACGCAGCGCGGCCTCGGCATAGCTCCACTCACCCCGGCGCTGCCAGTAGGCGCCCTCAAACTGGTGCTGGACGTAGAACAGCCAGATACCGACCGACCCTGCCAACAACCCCGCTGGCGCCCACACGATCAGGAAATCCTCCCAGCCGATCAGCCAGCTCACCGCTCCGACGATGACCACCAACGCAGCGTTGGTCCCGAGCACACTGTTGCGTACCCGCGGTTGTGTGCCGCGGGCCACGAGCCGCGGTTCGATGATCATTGCGAACACGGGCCCGAGCCCGAACATCACTACCGGATGACGGAACAACCGGTAGGCAAGCCGGCCGCGCCACGAGCGAGCCTGGTACTCGGCGACCGTCAAGGTCTCGACATCCCCTATCCCGCGGCGGTCGAGATCCCCTGAAGTCGCGTGATGCCCGATGTGCTCCAGGCGCCAGGGCCGAAAAGGCGTTAGCACGAGCAGCCCGAGGACCGTGCCGACCCAGATGTTCGCTCGCTTGGACGGAAGCAGCGAACCGTGCACGCAGTCGTGAAATACGACGAACACCCGGACCAGGAACCCGGCGGTCGGTACCACGAGCACAACCACAAGCCAGGGAGAAACTCGCAGCATCAGGTACATCGCCACGCACAGCGCCAGGTACGCCCCAGCGGAGGTGACTATGTCGAGCAATCCGCGTCCAATACGAGGCTGGGTGTAAGCGGACAACGCCTTATGCGACGGCGAACGGCTCGATATGAGGGTCATTGTAGGCTCCAATAGAGACCGTCAACGATGCGGATGCCTCGACCAGGACCTCGTGGGACGCGATCCCGAACTGGTCGGCCCAGTATGCCGCTCGCTTGGAGCCTTGGACGACGGTGGCACCCGGGCAGACGGCCTGGGCCTCCACGCCCCAGACGTAGCCGGTCGAGTCCCTGGAGACTTGCCGCACCCTGAAGAGGTCGTCGTTGAGGGACCAGTATCCATTCGTCACGCCGGGCCCGACTCCAGCGACTCCTCCAGACGACGGCTCTCGGCGCATCGAGCTAAACCGATTTGGCCTGCAGTACAACGCAGAACCGGCGCTGATGGTGCTCAAAGCGACCCGAGAGGGAAGTGACTGGGAGACGCTTGTGGAAAGCTGACCAGGTGGCCTACGACCACCAGCCCGGTGCCGATGCTCTCATGGCCGAGCAGATCGCCTACTACCGCGCGGTCGCGGCTGAGTACGACTCCCACTCACTGCAGGCTCCCGGTGGAGAGCAGCTCGTGGAAGCGATCGAGTCCTTCCGGCCAGAGGGGAGTGTCCTCGAGTTCGCATGCGGATGTGGCCGATGGACCGCCGAGCTATTGCGCTATGCGAGCCAGGTGACCGCCGTCGATGCCGCTCCTGAGATGCTCGCGGTTGCCGCCGGGCGGCTCGGCCAGGACTCCCGAGCCCGGTTCGTCCAGGCTGACGTCTTCGACTGGCGCCCCGCGGCCCGCTTCGATGTCGTGTTCTTCGGGTTCTTGCTCTCGCACGTGCCTGAAGAGTACTTCGACGTCTTTTGGTCGCTCGTGGCCGACAGCCTGGCGCCCGGCGGGCGGGCCCTATTCGTAGACGACGGTTACCGCGAGCCCCACGAGCTGGTCTACGGAGATGATTCGGCCGTCATCGAACGAAGGCTCAATGACGGCAGCGCCTATCGGATCGTAAAGGTGCCTCTTGAGCCGGCCAGCCTCGAAACCCGGCTCCGCCGGATGGGTTGGGACATAGTGGTCAGGGCGACCAGCGGCCCTTTCCTTTGGGGTGCTGGCACGCTCCTCGGTTGAACTCTCATCAGCTGGCCCGGACCACACCGGACAAGCTTTGTAGCGGGTAAAATTTGCCCAATGCATGCGCGCCCATGGCGTGCGCGGCTTCTCCCACCCTGGGGCCATGCCGGGGGTGGGGAATTATCGTGCGGGGCTACTTCGTTGAGGCTCAGACGTTCATTGAGGCTCAGAACGGTGCGCTCAGCCCGGACAACCCACAATTCGTACGGGCGCAGAAGGCTTGTCCGAATTTGGCGGGAGGCGTCTATTAACGCCTACGTCTAAAGCCCGCTCCGCAACCACCCGTCGCTGCGAGCGAGCCGGGCTCCGGATGCTTCAAGTCCCTAAGGTAGCGAGTACGCCACGAGCTGCGGGTCCCCAGCCCCCGAGCCGGTCTCGGGGCCTCCAGCCGGGACGAGCACCGTGTTGCCGGCGACGGCGATCGTCGAGTTAGCGGAGGTCGGCAACCGGTGCTCGTAGATAACCGACCCTGTGTTCCTGTCGAGGGCGACGAGCTCGCCGTCGTACAGCGTGGTGAAGACTAGGTCGTTGGACACGGTGGCGCCGCCGAGCGGCATCTGCGAGAACTTGGCGTCCCACTCGACTCTCCCGGTTGTCAGGTTGAGCGCCTCGACCTCGCCGGTCGGCTTTGCGCCCGCCGGCGTACCCACGTTGATCCCACCAATCTGGGTGAGCGCGGTGAACCGGAACGGGAGGTCCACGGTCGCCACGTAGGCGCTCCCGCCCGCCACTGCCAGGTTGGCCAGCACCCCGCCGAGGGAACCGGGAAGGTACGTGAAGGGCGCCGTGAGCGTGCTCGTGTGGTCGAGCGCCTGGACGGAGTCGTCGTCGTGGCCGTTGTGCTGGCCCACCGGCGTCTTCCACATGAGCGCGCCCGTCGTTGCGTTGATGGCGTAGGCCTCGCCCATCTTGCCTGCACCGATCAGCGCCGCCGTGCCTCCGATTGTCGCCGCGATGGGCGACGTCTGCATGTCATAGTCCTTGAAGTCGTCGGGGACCCCCTGGTAGTACCACCGCAGCGTACCGGTGGCCGCGGTCAGGTTAACGTCGCTGTCGGTATAGGCGAGCGTCGAGGGGTGCTCGATGGCGGAGTCGGCAGACTGGTAGGGGTTGCCCGTGCCGTAGGTGACCGAGCCGTCGGTCCCGACCAGCGGCGTCTCCCAGGCGCCGCCTGCCGCCACCACCCCCGGGTGGGTGCTGGACAGGGTGTTGAACTCCCACAGGACAGCCCCGGTCGACGCCCGCAACGCGAGCAGGACGCTGCCGTGCGGTCCGGTCCCCACCGCGCTCGCCAGGTAGACCCGGCCCCCCGCCACCTGGGGCTGGATGCCGAACGGCCCCTGGTCTTTTTCGAGCAGATGGCGGTCGACCCATATCGGCTTCCCGCCCTCCGCCTGGAGGGCGAACACTGTGCTCGGCGAGTCCCCGTAGACGACGCCACCCGTCACCCCCACCCCGTCGGGCCCGAGGCTGGTGGTGAGCGGCGAGTTGACGGGGTACTCCCACAGGAGCTTGCCGGTCGCCAGCGACAGCGCGTACACGTTGGCGTAGAGGTCCTGGAGGTAGACCACCCCGTTCTCGACGATGGGGGTGGCTGCCAGTGAACCGAACGCGGAGACGCCCTTCGCTGCCGGGCCGGTGATCTTGAACGTCCAGGCTTCCTTCAGGCTGGCGACGTTCGCCGACGAGATCGTTGAGTTCGGCGCGTCGCGCGTGTTTGCCAGGTCGGCATTGGGGTAGGGCCACGACCCCGACGGTGTCGGTGCTGTCGATACTGCCGCCGCAGCTGGACCGTTCCCGACTGACGCCAGCAAGGCAACCACGAGGACGACGGCACCGAAGTGGCGAGTTGCGACCATCTGGCCCCAGGGAGCCGCCCTACCCGTCCTGAGTCTGGGCCTAGGCATCGATGGCCCGTCTCAAGCCAGCGAGACGCCGATGGTCGAGGGAGTACCAGACCGACTTGCCCCGAAGGTCCCCGCAGACCGACCCTGCCTCTTCGGCCTGAGCACCTAGTTCAAGTGCTTCCCACATTCCATCCTCCTCGGACCGGCCAGCACGTCTCCCGATATGACAGCCACGGAGAGCACCAGACATCGAGGAGGCGTAGCCGAGGCCTAGAGCGGCGGCACCACGACGCGACACCTAAAACCCTACGCCATCACCGGGAAGGGCCGTGAGGTTTCTCGAGCCTGGAGGTCCCCCGCGAGCTCGAGGCCTCTACCGTCCAGTGGCAGCGTCGCTATGGACGCGAATTATATGTACTTTCTGCGAATAAACCTCTAGGCGTAGACCTGCCGATCCGGCGCCACTGCTCCACATATCGAGGGTGCGGCGCTCGGCAAGGTCCCGTTCGAACTCGGGAAGCTTGTCACGGAGCGCTTGTCGGTTGAGGAAGTCGGTTGAGGAAGGACGTGGAGTACACGAAACCGGTCAGAGTCGCCACTGTCCAGGTCTGCCCGACCGAGAACTCGAAGCGGCCGACGTATTGGGAGCCGGCCCGGCGCAGCACTTGCCCTCGGGGTCGTGCTCTATAGAGCCTCCCAGCCGGGTGGGACCCTGTGGGTCGCGCCGGCGTTGGCTCTTCACGATCTGAGCGACATCACTTCGACTGGTGTTAGGAAGAACTCTATGACGATGACCACCATCCCGCGAGGCGGGCTTCCTCTCTACGTTGCGACGCCGTCGTCACCCGGGCCTTGGCCGGGCGTGGTCGTGGTCCACGACGTCCTCGGGATGACGAACGACCTCAAGGCCCAGGCGGACTGGCTCGCCGAGGCCGGCTATCTCGCGGTCGCGCCGGACCTCTTCCAGAGCCGCAACAAGGCGCTCTGCGTAATCTCGGTGATCCAAGCCGTCCGTGCTGGGCGCGGCCAGAGCTTTGAAGACGTCGAGGCGACGCGCAGCTGGCTCGCGGCGAGGGAGGACTGCACCGGCAAGGTCGGGGTCATCGGGTTCTGCATTGGTGGCGGCCTCGCGCTCGTGCTCTCGCCCGGCCACGGTAAGGCCTGATGCCCGCAGGGCCCGAAATGTGGCTGGCCGACGAGGGGTTGCTGGCGTTCAGGCAGCCGGCTCGCACTCACGGATGGCCTCGCCACGGGCGACCATGCTGCAGGGGCACCAGCCGGGAACCGGGTGAGCGAGCTGGATGGCCTCGGTCGTTCACCACCGTGGCAGGGATCAGCCCGGACCAGCTTGTCAGCGGAGGCAACCCTGCAGCTGAACAGAACAACCACTATGGCGCGGCTCTGAAAAGCGAATTAGTGGCTCGGGAAACGCCCATACCGACCGGCCGGGGAACTGTGGCTCAGCCCGTCAGTCGCGCCAGAACGCCGCTAAAATGCTCGACGACGCACACCGGCCCGCCGAAGGCCCTATGGTCGGCCCTCTATTCCTAAACGTGGCCTTAGCCGCGAACTAGCTTTACCCGAAGGCCTTGGCCAGTCCCTTCTTGACATCGTCAAAGTTCATCGCCGGGCTTGCCTGGACGGTTGCGTTCAGGCCGCCGAAGAACCGCTCCGCGACCCAGGGCAAGTCGGTCTGGTCCTCCATCTCGAGGAACCAATAGAAGGTCCGCTTACCGTCTTCGGCGACAAAGTACACCGCTTCCGGCTTGAGTTCGGCCATCGCCTTCTCCATAAGCGACGCGAAAGAGCCATCTTTGACGGCACGATTGCCATCAGCCGCATCTACCTGGACCCGGACCATCATTCGCATCGAAATTTCCTCTCTATCGAAATGTGCCCCCGGTGCGGCGTTTTGCGCGCTGAGGGCGTATTATCGGCGCATTCATTGCCCGTGGCCAGCGCGCCACCAGCGCGTTCGACCACTTAGCTCCACAATCGAATATCCCGGCTACTGCCTCCACGGCCCTATTGGTTTACGCCTCTTCGACCAAAACAATCGTGTCCGGACGGACGCTATCAAAGAACTCTCGCCTATTTGGCGAGCTAAGCCAATGGTCGACATCGTCGACCTCGTGAAAAATGAGGAGCCTAGGCACTTTCATCTCGGCTTTCTTCCGCCCAAACCCGGGGCCGGGGCACGCTAGGTGGACCAAATGTGGAGCGATCAGGTCGAGCTTCACCTCAAACACGACCAGGAGGAACTGACAGTACCTTTGCAGTGGCACCCCGTCAATGGCCAACAATGGGTCATTGGGCTGCGCACGGTCTTTGTTTAGCCCGAACAGCGTGCTTGTCGCTGAACACGAGACCCTTCCGATCCCGACCGCGATCGTCATTTTCGACCTGTGTTCGTGCCGGTAAGACCGACGCTCAAGGAGGTCTCAGGCTCTCGTTCGGTGTTCGAATAGCCAGGAGGACGCTGGCAGGCTGCTCGCCACCCAGTTCCTTGCCCCCGGACCGCGCGACGTCAAATAGTTCCCGGCGGCCGCGGGCCTGAACGGCGAGACGGTCGAGGTCGAGAGTAGGGGAACTTTGTGCTCTCCGGCGTCGGGATATCGACCTACTGCGTGGCAGAATAACTGTTGCGCAAACCCTTCAGGAGCGTCGCGACGGGCGCATAATAATCAAAGAACCCAAGTCTGACGCTGGTTTCCGAACAATTGCTGTCCCACCGCACATTATCCCGCTCCTAGAGGAGGACCTAAGGCTGTTTACAGCCGAGGCGCCTGACGCTTTGGTGTTCACGGGCGAGCGCGGTGGGCCGGTGCGCCCACATGTCCTCCAGAAGCCCTGGGAGAAACACGCCTGTCGCTCGGCCGGCCTGAGCTACACCTGCACGATCTCAGGCACACGGGCAACACATGGGCGGCGGCCACGGGCGCGTCGACGCTCGAGCTGATGGCGCGCATGGGCCACGGGCCCCGGACGCCGCCCTGCGTTACCAGCACGCCACAGAGGACCGGGACCGGGTCATCGCCGAGGCCCTGACCGAAATGACGCTGCCGGCTCCCGTCGTTAGCGTCGAGTGGGCCAGGAAGTCTGGGCATAGTGGCACGTTTGTGGCACGACAGCGTCGCCCAGGGAGCCCAAGTCGATCCACATGGAAGTCATATAGGCGTCTGACCAGCCCAGACGTTCAGAGCGAGCGACGGGAATCGAACCCGCGTTCTCAGCTTGGGAAGCTGATGTACTGCCTCTGTACGACGCTCGCTGGGGCAACGCACCTCTGGGGCCCAATGTTAGCCGGGCCTCACCTCAGTTGTCAGGGGAGCCGACCGGCACGCACAAACCCGGTGCGACCACCCAAAGTGGCAGAAAAGTTGCGTCAAAAGCGCCAAAGAACTGTTTCTGCCCAGTCCAAAGCCCTTCACCCCGGCACTTACGCAAAACCGCGGGGGCCACTTGGCAAGCGCCCCCTAAACGTGTACTCTCATTGCCGGAGCGGGAACCCGCCGCCTGCTCCGAAGAGCGGATCCGAGATCCGCCGCTCGATCTGCTCCGCCGATGGCGCCCCTTGGGGCGCCATTGGTGTCCTTGGGATTCTGTACTGTTTGTGGCACTTTGCGCGGCAAACAGCGCAAAAAGGCTGCTGTGCCTGGTCCCGACGCACCCACGGTCATCGCCGCTTCTCCCTGCCCTGGCGTGTGTCCTACCTGCCTGACGGGGGTAGCACCCGACGTCCTAATGGGACATCACACCGACGCTCTTTTGTGTATTTCGGTCATCTCGACTTCATGTGCGTGTAAGCGCAGGTCCGCCAATAACTCTGTTCCGCAGAGGAAGGACGTAGCAATGCAGCAACGATATATCGTCACTTTAATAAACCGGGTTTGGTACCCCTAAAATGCTCGCGCCTGATCCGCCGCTTCGTTCAGAAAAACAACGCGGCGCGCCAGCCCGATTGGGCGCCGGCCCGCTAATTCGAGACCTTAACTTTCCGTGGCCAGTGCAGGTGAGGGCCACAGCAAGTGCCTGCTAGTTTGACCACTGTTCGTAGCCGTGTTCATGCCCGGGTCGTAGCCGCTGTTAGTAGCTGCGGCCGGGCCACGATCCTGGGCTCCGGAATGTAGGCCCGCAGCTCTGGCCCCACCCGGGGCCGTCAACGGCCAAGATCTCCCGTCCAGCCGGGAACAAGTCGTCGGAATGCCTGCCCTCGTCTGAACCAGCCTTCGGGCCGGGTTACTGTTGAAGGACATTGCCTAAAGGACACTGCCAGCCCCGCTTCGCGCCCGCCAGGGTGCCCCGGACTGACATCGTGGCCGCGGCAGGGCGTTCTGACGACGACTTGACGAGTTCGGCTCCCCGCTCCCGTGGCCACACAACGTCCATCACCCTTTACTGGCTCGGCTCTTGTGGGCGCTGTCTTCTGTTTCTTCCGGCGTTGCGCGAAATACTTTCGACGTTGCCAGGGCGCGCTATCGGCGCTCCCCACTTGTCCCAGGCGAATTGCGACTACACCAAAGAACCACTGTGGCCTAGACCATCGAGGGCTAGATCATCGACGGCAATGGCCCAGTCCGGGCCCAGACCCCGGGCTCCGAAGCCAGACTCCCTCAAAGTGCCCGTAAGCCTCTACTACAAGCACGCGGGCAGTGCAGGCGCGATGGCTAGATGGCGACGAACGTCGGCGGGATGCCAAGCGAGCGAGAGCTGCGCGTCGGTTATCTAGATCGTAGTGAGACCCTGGCCCTTGACCTCGTTGGCCCCCTTTTTGGGGGTGGCGTCGACTCGGCGCGCCAGGGGCTTTAAACTTGTCGACATGACCACAGGCGCGGCCCTGCCAGTGCCTCAGCTGAGGTGATCCGCCGTGCCACCGGAAAGTCCGCGTGGTCCGAGCGCGACCGCGCCGATGGACCAGCTCCCAGCTGACGCCGAGACAGCACCAACCGAGCTCTTCGCTCGGTTGAAGCTCGCCCAGCTATCGATTGCCCGCCTAGAGGCGGAGCGGGACCGGCTGGAGTCAATGGTGGTCCGGTTGGGCGCGCTGGCTGCCGAGCTGGACGCCGACGGACTGGTCAAAGGTGTAACTGAGGCGGCGCGCGACCTGA
The DNA here is from genome assembly GCA_963823855.1 of uncultured Acidimicrobiaceae bacterium. Classification (GTDB taxonomy): domain Bacteria; phylum Actinomycetota; class Acidimicrobiia; order Acidimicrobiales; family Palsa-688; genus Fen-671. The sequence goes on along the minus strand of CAWGNA010000016.1, from coordinate 95,935 downwards.
CGGACGCTCCCCTGGCGATGTTTGTGCCGACCGAGCGAGCCGCCCTCAGCCAACCCACCATCGTTTGCGAGCCGGGCATCTTGGGTGAGGCACCGGACCCAGCCCGGGTACCTCTGCTGGCGGGCGCTCTGTGGCGCGTCACGCCGGTACGGCTGGATGACGTAGGCCCCTGGGACGATGGCAGCAAGGGTTACGGCCGGCTTTCAGATGGGAGACCGTTTCGAAGCTGGGTTTGTGCTCCTGTGAGGACGCGTTATGGCGACGCTCTCGGCGGGCTGTTCCTTGCCCATTACCGCCCTCAAGCCTTTGGGCGAAGAGACGAGCAACTGGCTCACGGCCTGGCGACCCACCTCGGGGCGAGCCTCGACAACCTGACCCTGTTCCAGGAGCGGGGCCGGGTCGCTGGCGCCCTGCAACAAACCCTCCTGCCACCCGTCCTGCCTGACGTCCCAGGCCTCGATATCGCGGCGCGTTACCGGCCGGCGAAGTCAACAGCTCTGGTCGGAGGAGACTTTTACGACATATTCGAGGTGCGCCCTGATGTGTGGAGCGTGATTATCGGCGACGTATCGGGTGTCGGGCCAGAAGCTGCTGCTCTTACGGGCATAGCCCGGTACGCGGCGCGCGCCTTGGCGTCGCAGGCACCTTCGCCTGCTCTGTTGTTGGCGCAGCTGAACGACACCCTCGTCCGGTTCGGCTTTCAAGAACGCTTCTGCACGATGCTCTACGTCGAACTGCAGGCGGACGGCGACGTGGTACGAGCGAAGATCGCGAACGGAGGCCACCCGTACCCGTTCGTCCTGCGCTCTGACGGGAGCGTAGAGGAGATCGTCGTTGCCGGTACCCTGCTCGGCCTACTGAGCGAAGTGTCTCTCGAAGAACGCGACATAGTCCTCGCCCCTGGCGACGTGCTGGTCGGGTACACAGACGGCGTAACAGAAGCGCGCGACCCCTCTGGGCACTTCTTCGGTCCCGAGGGGCTGGCGAGTGTCCTGCCCGGGTGCATCGGCAGACCGGCCGCATCGGTAGCTCAGCGCATCGAACTGGCGGTGCTCGAGTACCAGGCGGGCGTCACGCCGGACGATGTCGCCATCGTCGCAGTCCAGGCGCTGCCGGACTTGTTGGTCCTGGCGGAAGGGGACGGCGACAACGGAGCGGCGACGATGGCTTCCGACCTTTCCCGCTGAGGTCGGAGCTGAGGTCGGAGCTGAGGTCGGACACTGCCTGAGCGGTGGCGGGAGCCGTTCGCTTCTAGCGAGGCAGTTCGGCGACGCATGAGCGAACAACGTCGCGAGGGCACGGGCCCCGAAATCGCTCTGCGACGCGCCCTCCACTCCCTCGGTTTGCGATACCGCCTTCACCGGGCTCCGGTTATGGGGCTGCGGCGTAAAGCGGACATCGTTTTCGGGCCTGCTCGGGTAGCAGTGTTCGTCGACGGCTGTTTCTGGCACGGGTGCCCTGAACATGGCCGCCGGCGCCACGATGTCAACGGTTGGTATTGGCCGGGCAAGATCGCCCGCAACCGACGGCGCGATGAGGACACCGACCAGGCGTTGTCGAGTGCGGGCTGGGCGGTCGTGAGGGTCTGGGAGCACGAAGTGATCAGCCTCGGCGGGCTTGGCGCCCTTGGTGCGGCCGAACGGGTGAGGGACCTTCTCGCGGTGCGGCTCGCTTCGTTAGTTGAGATGCCGGGTGACGGTGGCGGCCAGCCGGCATCAGCGCAACGTGAGGTCCTGGCGGCGAAACCAACTCTTCTGGCTGAAGGGGTTCCTCCAGCGGCCGGTTAACAAAAACGGGCCCTCACCGATCCTGGCTCGAGGCGAAGATCGGCGGAGACCCTTCTACCGGCAACGAGGGCTCTTGGCAGCTCAGGTTCGCTACCGGGCTAGCGGCACGGGCCGCCCACCCGGACGAGCCAACCGTGCCGCCGTGCCCGGCGCTAGCTGGTGCTGGCTGGTGCTGGCTGGTGCTTTTAGCAGGCTTCCCTAGGCTGGCGGCCCGCTCGCCAGCGTGATGGTCGCCGTGTGTGTCTTCCCGAGCGTGTCGACCCAGGTGATCGTGGCGGTCTGCCCTGGGTGGAAGGGGACCAGGAGGTGCGTCAACTGCTGGTCAGTGGTGATCGTGTGACCGTTGAACCCAGTCACAACGTCGCCTGCACTGATCCCCACTTTCGAAGCGGGCGTGCCGGTAACGACGTTGCTGATCTGCAGGCCGTTGGCCGTGACGACCGGGGTCCCGCCGCTTCCACCGCTTCCACTGCTGCCGCTGCTCCCACTGGAGCCAGGACCGAAGCCGCCGAACCCGGAGCCGGGAGCAGCGCCAGAGCCAGAGCCAGAACCAGAGCCGTTGCTACCGCTGATCTGCAGGCCGATGAACGCTGTGGCCCCGATGTGTGTCGTCGAGGTGCCGTGACCAGATTCCATGTAGTGAGCGAGCATCAAAGCCTCGCTTATTGGGATGGCGAAACCCTGGTTGCCCTGAGCAGAGAAGGCGAAACCATCTGAGGCGGCCGTGTCCATACCGACCACTTCACCGGCTGCGTTCACGAGCGGCCCGCCCGAGTCCCCGGACTCGATGTTGGCATTGACTTCGAGGAGGCCCGACAGTTGCTCGCTGCTGCCTGTGAGCTCATCGTTCGCAGTGATTGACTGACCCACAGCGGTGATCGAACCACCAGCGCTCGTTGGGATCCCACCGGTGCCGCCGGCATTGCCGATGGCAACGACGGCCTCGCCGACAGATGGGCTGGACTTGGAAATCTTGGCGGTCTGCAGGTTTGACGCACCCTGAAGCTGGATGAGACCTACGTCGTGGGTACCGTCATAACCGACCACAGTGGCCGGATAGGTCTTCCCGTTGCCTACATCCGTGACGCTTATCTTCGTCGCCCCGTCGAGGACGTGGTTGTTTGTCAGGACCAACCCGTCGGACGTGAGGACGATCCCGGTACCGGCGCCCTCGGCGTCCTGATAGTTGAAGGTCACATTGACGTCGACGACCGCCGGGCTGACCTTGGCCGCGATAGCAGCAACGTCAGATGGCCCGCCGGCGCCTTCACTCGTGCCCGAGCTGCCACCGGTACCACCGGTACCACCGGTACCACCGATGCCGCCGATGCCCCCGGTACCACCGGTCCCATTACCGAATGGGAAGGGGGAGCTGCCGCTGCCATTACTGCCATTACCTGAAAATCCGCCGAACGGAGAGTCGCCCTCGGAGCCGCCGCTACCCGCGGAGCCTCCAGTCGTAGGTGTGGTTCCGCCGGCGGCGGCGTTGACCGGTGTGCCCGAAGAAGAAACCACACGGCTCACGCCTGCCCCCGCTAAGGCCGCGGCCGCTATGACCAGGACCGCTGCAGCCGAACGCAAGCCTCGAGCGCGACGAGACGGGCCCTGGGGAGCGCCGTAGGGCGGCTGAGGCCCGTATGGCTGGCCGTACGGGGGTTGGGCAAATGGGGGCTGGCCGTACGGCGGTTGGCCGTAGGGGGGTTGGCCGTAGGGGGGTTGGCCGTACGGGGGCTGGCCGTAGGGGGGTTGGCCGTAGGGGGGTTGGCCGCCGTAAGGGGGCTCGCCAGCCGGGGGTTGACCGGCAGGTGGTTGGCCGGCGGGGGGTTGTCCAGAGGCCCCACCAGTCGCGGTAGCCGGGTCGACCTCAGCCGCTTCAGAAGCGGCGACCGGAGCGCCTGCTTCGGCTCCCCAGACCGGTGCACCCCATTGGGAGCCACCGGGCGACCCGAGAGGCCCTGTGTCTTCGCCGGTGGCCATAGCCGAGCCGTACGGCTGGGTCGGCCACTGCGCTGTGTTCTCCTGTTCATTCAGCCAAGTCTCTTTGTCACTCATGGCTGTCCTCCGCTCTTCTAACTGAATATCCGTTTGATACGCCTAGTGAACATCACGTACCTGTGAACCGAGTAAGCGTCACCCGAAAAACAACCTGAAACGGAGAGAGGCAGCTCAGAGGCGATCGGGCCCGAAGTTGCCAGCGGCCGCAACCTCGCCCCGCTCATTGTCGTCCCGCCACCGTCGTCTGCCCCAGGCCCATTAGAAACGACGGAAAGTGCTCGCTGACCAGCGGTCCAAGCATTGTTCGCCCGACCAACGTGTGCCCACCACCCGCTACTGTCGAAGGCGAGCGCAAGTACCGGTCCCTGGCAAGCTCAGTCGCTCTCCGTGACCGTCACTGAGCTGATCGTTACAAGTTCCTTCGGTTTGCCTGACTGCGTCCCTAGCGCGTCGATCCCAGCCACGACGTCGAGGCCGTCTATCACCTTCCCGAACAGGGAGTATTGGGGCGGGAGGCGCACCCCGCTCGGGCCGCTGATGACGAAGAACTGACTGCCATTTGTATTCGGCCCTGCATTGGCCATAGCCAGAGATCCGAGCTCATAACGACCGGCGCGAGGGAGCTCGTCCTCGAACTTGTAGCCAGGGCCTCCAGTCCCCGTCCCGGTGGGGTCACCTCCCTGCAAGACGAAACCTGGGATCACGCGGTGGAAGACGATGCCCTCGTAGTAGTGGTACCTGGCCAGGAAAACGAAGTTGTTGACAGTTTTGGGCGCCGCCACAGGGTCGAGCGCTATGACCAAGTCCCCCTTTGACGTCACCATGTGGGCGCTGTAGCGCTTGTTGACGTCAATGCACATGGGGGGTGGCCCGTCGAAGTGCTGGGCCTTGAGGCTGGACCCGTCTGGAGCCGGACAGGGAGTAGGCATACTCATTGTCTAGTGTGTTCCCGGGCCTAAGCACCCGTGACCCCGTGGTGCAAGGGGGGCCTGGGCTCAGCTGGGCTAGCTCAAAACCGAGCTAGTTCGCTGCTCGGCCCCATCACAATGGTCGGCAAGCGGGCCATGTCCATCCACCTGAGGAACTTGTCGAGCTCGGGTAACGGGATGCTCACACAACCCGTCGTTGCCGACCCGGTATCCGCGTGGACGAAGATCGCAGACCCCGCGAAGGGGACAACCGGGTGGACGTTGTACTCGACGACGGCGAAGCTCGGGTAGTAATGCGTTTCGGTCCACAACGCCTCGCTGTCACCTCCAAAGGGTGGCGACTCGCCGCACGGAGTGTGATCGAAGGTGTTGTACCCCGGAGAAGTTGGGTCCTCGTCCCACCAGTCGCCGCATACGAGCCGGTGATAACGCCCGTGAAACCCAGGGTTCGGGTCGTTGCCGTAGACGACCGGGCCGAGGCGGTAAATCCCGGTCGGCGTGGTCCCATCACCCTCGCGGTGGTGGTCGGAGAAACCGTTTTGCCCGATCAGTCCAGCCCAGGGGCCATCCACAAGCACCCAGCACGGCCCGTCCCGCTGCCAAAGGGCGACCTCAGCCAGGCTGGTCTGATAGTTGGCTGCCTCGACGGTGATGAGCTGGCCGGCGATATCGACCGTCCGGATCCTGGCTGCGAGGTTGTCGACGCACCCCGTAGCAGGCCGGTTCGTCTTAAGAGGTGGGGCGGCGATGGCCGCAGCGTAGGCCGAACGATGGGGACCGGCGAGAGCAACGGGCTCGTTGCAGAAGGTCAATAACAGAGCCCCAATCGCCAGCAGCGGTGCCCAAAAAGCGTCGACGTGCCAAAAAGCGACGACGTGCCAAAAAGCGACGACGTGACGATGCCCCACGCCCCGCTTACCCTAGGCGCTCGCTCCCCTGCACCGCCCCTCCTAAGCGCTTCCTACTAAGCACTCGTACTAAGCGCTTTCACCTATCTCGCGCAGGGCCCACCAAGCGCGCTGACCAGTCGCCGGGTCGTCTCGGGCGAGAGGTGGGCTACGAGGCCAGCCCCCGGACGTCCTACCTCTTCGACGGTCAATTCGATCCGGAGGTCGCCGCACGGGTCGCAGTCGTCAAGTGCGGCCACGGCCCACGCCACCTGGGCGCGCTCTGGGTCGTCCGCCGGGTGGTCATCCCGGCCATAGTCAACTAGCTTCTTCACCCGGACGAGTCGCGCCGGCCGGCCCGACCGTCGGCCAACATTCCTCGAACGTGCCCGGGGACCGAGCGCTTGCACACCTGAACCCGGGACGGATCACCCGGGCTGAGGAGCTCACCGCCTGGCCTGTTCGGTGGCCCGTTCCGGGTCACGTTCACTGCCACGTTCATTGCCACGTTCATTGCCGGTAACCCTCGACGACGTTTTCGGGCCTTACCTCCACGTCGTCGGGGTTCTGCCCTGCTGACCGCCGAGCGCGTCGCTGTCGAAGCAGGTCCCAGCATTGGTCCAGGGCAACCTCGAGCTGGCGGAGCCTCTCCACTTCGTCGGAGGAAAGCTCTTCGCCTTCGTGCGATTTCTCCAGAGCGTGTTCTTCTTCGCTCAGCTGACCAATCCGGTGCACGATGTCGGTGTCGTCCATGGCTTCCCTCCTGAGGGCATCTCGGGGCACCACATGGCACCCACGATATGGGACCTTACGGAGGAGGCGGGCCCTTATGAAAGTGGAGAAAGAAACGGCGAGACCTGATGGAAGGTTGGGGGACCTTATGGGAACGGCGGAGCCTGCCGCGTACCGGACGTCCACTGAAGTGGGCCCGTGCTGAGAGTGACAGGGCTGACGGCAGAACACAAGCAGTACTTGGGGCTGCGGTAGTTGGGGCTGCGGTGTTCAGGCGGGCGGTGGCGGGGGGAAGCGGGTTATGAGATGCTCTAGCTCCGTACTTAGCGAGAGGGCGAAAAGGGGGTAACCATGCGCTGGAACCTGGCCGTTTCGGACCTGCCTACCACTTGGTTCAACGTGGTCCCGCACCTGGAGACGCCACTCCAACCACCGCTACATCCGGGGACCAGGGAGCCCCTCGGCCCCGATGACCTGGCGCCGCTTTTCCCAATGGCTCTGATAGCCCAGGAGGTGACCGCGGAGCCTTACGTCGACATACCCGGCGAAGTCCTCGACGTCCTGCGCCTTTGGCGCCCCACCCCGCTAGTACGGGCCATTCGGCTCGAACAAGCGCTCGGCACACCTGCTCGCATCTACTACAAGGACGAGTCGGTTTCCCCGGCGGGTTCCCACAAGCCCAATACGGCGGTGCCACAAGCCTTCTACAACAAGGCCGAAGGTGTAGCGAGGCTAGCCACCGAGACCGGCGCCGGGCAATGGGGCAGTGCGTTGTCTTTCGCGTCGGCATTGTTCGGTCTGGAGTGCAAGGTCTACATGGTCCGGGCGTCCTACGAGCAGAAGCCGTACCGGCGGGTGATGATGGAGACCTGGGGCGCCAGTGTCGTCGCCAGCCCTGTGGACGACCCCGAGCACCCAGGATCTCTGGGGACGGCGATCAGTGACGCTGTGCTCGATGCGGTGGGCCGCGCTGACACGCACTACTCGCTCGGTTCAGTGCTGAACCACGTCCTGCTGCACCAGACAGTTATCGGGCAAGAGGCGAAAACGCAGCTCGCACTGGCAGGAGAAACAGGGCCCGACGTAGTCATCGGTTGCTGCGGCGGCGGTTCCAACCTCGGAGGGATAACCCTGCCGTTCGTCCCGGACCGGGACGTGCGCCTCGTGGCCGTCGAACCTATGTCGTGCCCGACGCTCACTAGCGGCCGTTACGAGTACGACTTCGGCGACACCGCTGGTTACGCGCCGTTGCTGCTCATGTACACCCTTGGTCACGACTTCGTCCCGCCGTCGATACACGCGGGTGGTCTTCGCTACCACGGCGACTCGCCCATCATCTCGGCGCTGGTGCGCTCGGGGAGGATGGAGGCAATCGCTTACCCTCAGTCAAAGACGTTTGAGGCGGCCGTCACCTGGGCCCGCACCCAGGGGACAGTGCCGGCGCCTGAGACCGGCCATGCCATCAGGGCGGTCATAGACGAGGCCCTGGCTGCTAAGGAAGAGGGGACCGAGAAGGTGATCCTGTTCAACTATTCCGGCCATGGCTTGCTCGACCTGTCTGCCTACGACGCTTACCTGCACGGGCAATTGCTGGACTGAGCCGGCTCACGGCACCGTCACCCCTTCGAGCACAACCGGGTTGATGGTCGGGTTGAGCTCGGTTGGACCACGGTCCCCTCCTCGCCCGCCCGCGTGCCAGGCCCGCTCCCAGGACGCCGTCGTCAGGCCGCGGCCTCCTCTTCTGTAGCCTTCGCCTCCGCTGCAAGCTCTCCTGACGCCATCAGCGGCAAGAGCCGTTCAATCTCATGCGCGGGGACAGGCCGGGCGAAGAAGAAACCTTGCCCGTAGTGGCAGCCCAGCGCCAACAACCCGTCTACCTGACGCGCTTTTTCTATCCCTTCGGCGACGGTGTCCAGATTGAGCGACGTACCCAGCTGGACGATCGCTTTTGCGAGGGCGGCGGCTTTGTCCGAGTCACCCACGTCGTCCACAAACGACTTGTCCACTTTCAAGATGTCTATCGGGAACCGTCTCAGGTAACTGAGCGACGAATAACCGGTGCCGAAGTCGTCGACCGCGAAGGCGACCCCGAGCGACTTCAACTCGAGCATGCGGGAGATAACTGACTCGGCGTCCTGCACCAGTACGCTCTCTGTGATCTCCAGGACCAGGGAGGCGGGCTCGAGGCCCGAGACCGAAAGAGCGTTGGACACGTCCTCGATAAGCCCCTCGTGCTGGAAATGACGGGCCGAGATGTTGACGCTGAGCCGCAGCCCGCTTACGAGGTTATGCCGCTGCTGCCAGCCTCGTGCCGTCCGGCACGCTTCTTCCAGGACCCAGCCTCCGATCGGGATGATGAGGCCGGTCTCTTCGGCCAGGGAGACGAACTCTTTCGGCAGCAGCAAGCCGCGCTCCGGGTGGTCCCACCGTACGAGTGCCTCGACGGCAATGGCCTCTCCACCGTCCAGGCTGACTATTGGCTGGTAATACAGCACGAACTCGCCATGGTCGACGGCCTTTTGCAACTCGGCCGTGCGTTCGAGCCGTTCGCTGACCGCCACCTGCAGAGCGGGTTTGTAGACCTCGTAACAGTTCTTGCCGCGAGCCTTGGCCGCGTACATGGCGACGTCCGCGGCCTGCAGGAGCTCGGCCGGGCCCTCCGTTCCGCACTTGCTGTACGCGACCCCGATGCTGGCGTGGATACTGACTGAGCGGTCTTTGATCCAAAATGGCGGTTTGAGGTCCGCAAGGATGCGCTCTGCTACCTGGCCGGCATCTTGGGGGTTCTCTGTTTCCTCGAGGAGGATGGCAAACTCGTCGCCGCCAAAACGCGCCCCCGTGTCACCTGTCCGCAGCGACCCCATGAGGCGAGTGGCCACTGCCACCAGTAGGTCGTCACCGGCAGCGTGCCCCAGGCTGTCGTTGACGAGCTTGAAGTCGTCGAGGTCGAGGAAAAGGACGGCTAGCGACGAAGACGACCGCTCCGCTCGCTCCAGGGCATGTTCGAGACGGTCCCGGAACAACGCCCGGTTGGCCAGCCCGCTGAGCGCGTCGTGGAAGGCCTGGTGTTTCAGCTCCTCCTCGAGACCCTTACGTTCCGTTACGTCACGCAACGTAAGGACAATGCCTTCAACCGTCGGGTCCCCGAGCAGGTTGTTGGCCACGACCTCTACGTAGCGCCAACTCCCGTCGCCGTGACGGATGCGCCACTCGGCCGTCACCGACGTCCCGGCCCGGAAGGCCACGCCGCCATATGCGGCCACTGCCGCTTCCACGTCGGTAGGGTGAAACAGAGAAGTCAACTTCACGCCTTCCAGCGCGCCTGGCCCGTAGCCAAGGATCTGCGCCGTCGAAGGAGTCTGGTAGGTGATCGTGGTGTCGGGCCGAGCGATCAGGATGACGTCGGACGAGTTCTGGACAAGCGTCTGGAACCGCGCTTCGCGGCGGCGAGCGTGGAAGGACTCGGTCAGCACCTCCCTGGCGAGGGCCATACCGACCTGATCAGCCAGGGTTTCGAGGGTATTCGTGACGTCGAGAGGCAACTGGTCGACGCTGCAGACCACGATGACCCCCTTCAGTTCTTCCATGGTGACCAGCGGGCAAATGAACAACTTGTCGGCCCTTTCGGCCATAGCTCGTCCCTGCCCGGCCCCGGATAAGTCGGGGTCACTAGCTGTGCACCGGACTGCACGCCCTGCCCTGAGGCTCTCGGCGACGGCCCGAGGGAAAGCGCCCAGGTCTATCTCTTTGGCGTAGTCCTGGGCGAAGTGCTGGTTACCTGAGGAAGCGACCACGTTGAAAACCGCCGGGCCCGACGTCCCCGCCCCGTTTGGCGACCCGGAACCCGGCGCCCACCCTGAACCTGCCGGCAATCCTGAACCTGCCGGCAATCCTGAACCTGCCGGCAATGTAGCCAGAATGATGGCCGAAACGTTGCCGTCGTCCCCGACAAGCTCCCTCACGGCGGTGATCGTCGCGTTGTGGATCTCGGCCTGGCTGAGCGCACCGACCAGCTGGGCGGCCTCCCTGCGCAGGATTTGCTCCCGGGTCACCGCTTGTTGGTGAGCGCAAACGACGCCCGACATGCGCAAAGTAACGAGGAGGAACATCACGCCCACCGCTCCGGCGAGGACTGAAGCATCGACCGGCTTGCCTGCCGTGGTCTCGATCAGGAGCACGACTGGAGCTATTAGGGAGACAGCCCCGAGGAGCACGAGGCGCCCCCGGCTCGTCCGGGGCGCGACGACAGGGCTCGGCTCCGAGAGCTGGCGCATCGAAGGGTGGAGGGCGGCGGCGCCCCAGCAGCTGCAAAACAGGATCCACCCGAGGTCGAACGGGTTGCCGTCGTGCCAGTTCCAATCGGTGTGCAACCCAGCCAGCCCGTGCACCGAGTCGGCCACGAGAGCGCCCAGGGTGCCGATCGCAAGTAATCGGCCCGCTGTGTTGCGCAGACCGCCGGCGCTCCAGAGGTGGGCGAGCAAGGCCAGCAGGAGTACGTCCCCGAGCGGGTAGGCGGCGGCTGTGAACCGAACCAGTAGGCCACCGGGAGCTCTGACGTTGGGCCCGATCAGAAAGACCCACGAGAGAAGGGAGACCCCGACGGTGATGATGAGCCCGTCGAGCAGGCTGGCGCGGTCTCCCCCCGGCCCCCGTGCCCGGGCCAAGATGAGCAGCCCGACAGCGAGGACGGGGTACGTCGCGATGTAAATAGCGTCGATGAACGACGGGAAGGGGATGTCCTGCTGGCCCATTATCTGGTGCCATGACTTGTAGATGGTGCCCCCGGTTATGAACAAGAACACCGCGGCACCCATGAACCACCAGGCCAGGGGGGCCTTGGGCCGGTACCGGTAGGCGCCATACGCGATAGCGGCCACGGCTGACAGCCCGAGCACTGACCAGGCCGGGACTTGCCCCGTCCACTCCATCCACGGGACTACACCAAGGATGCGAGGCCTACCTGAGGGGATCCCGAACGGAAAATAAATGAGCGCGACGACAGCTTCGAACACGAGGAACCACACCCAGGCCTTCGAGGATGCCCTGGTTGCCAAGAGGGCAGTGCCGCTGGAGGGTGTTACGCCCGCTTCGTAGGCCGTGGGCAGTGGGGCTCGGCGCGGGCCCGACTGCTCATCCCAATACCATCGGCTACTCACAGCGGGAACTTGAACGGCGCCAGGCAGACCGGCGGCAGGCAGATCGGCGCCAGGCAGACCGGTGCCAGGCAGACCGGCGCTAGCCAGACTTGAGCCCCCCTGCATCGGGCCTAACCGGGGAGCCGATCTAGGATCACGGGCCATGAGTGCGCTGGCACAGCGGCCCGGTTGCTTCGGTATGTTCCTCCGGGCAGCCTTTCGCATCCTCGTCCTCGCGCTCATAATCGCAGCGGTAACCGAGATCGTCCCCGGGATCCATGTCTACGGGGGCTTCGGGTGGTACGTCTGGGTCGCTCTGATCTTCTCCGTTGTCAATATGATCCTCGGGCCGATCTTTCGGCTCCTCAGCCTCCCGCTCATCGTCCTGACTCTCGGGCTGTTCCTTCTGGTTGTAAACGCCGCCCTGCTCGGCATCACGGCCGCGCTGTCGAGCCATCTGGCCGTCGACAGCTTCGGCGATGCAGTGCTGGGTGGCCTTCTCATCGCCGTGTTCAGTTGGCTGGCAGAACTCCTGCTACCCACCAGGCGCTTATAGCTTGACTGGCCACGTCGAATGGTGAGAGACCTCCGGCTCGGGGTGCAGCTGGGTTACTGGGGAGCAGGGCCTCCGCCTGGTGTCGGCGACCTCGTCGTCCACGCGGAACAGCTCGGCTTTGACTCGGTATGGACCGCCGAGGCGTACGGGTCGGATGCCTTAACGCCGTTGGCCTGGTGGGGGTCACGCACGACGGGGATCCGGCTGGGGACGGCGCTGTGCCAGCTCTCGGCCCGCGCCCCGGCCGCCATGGCGATGGCGGCTGTTACTCTCGACCACCTCAGCTCGGGCCGTTTCGTGCTAGGCCTCGGTGTATCTGGCCCTCAAGTGGTGGAGGGATGGTACGGGCAGCCATTTACGGGCCCGCTAACCCGCACTCGGGAATACGTGTCCATCGTGCGCAAGGTGCTTGCTCGCGACGCACCTGTGACTAACGAGGGGAGGCACTACCGGCTTCCCTATCCTGGTGGCACCGGGCTCGGTCGGCCCCTCAAGTCGATCGTGCACCCGCTCCGGGCCGACATCCCGATCGTGCTCGGCGCCGAGGGCCCGAAGAACGTGGCCCTGACGGCGGAGATCGCAGACGGTTGGCTTGCCTTCCTGTTCTCCCCCGAGCACATGAGCGAGTTCAGCTCCGCCCTGGCCGACGGGTTCGCCCGGCCGGGCGCCCGGCGCAGCGCGGAGGACTTCGAAGTGATCGCCTCGTGCCCGGTCAGGATCGACGATGACGTGGACCGTGCCGCCGATGCCTTGAGGCCGATGGTGGCGCTGTACGTGGGCGGGATGGGAGCGCGTGAGAAGAACTTCCACTTCGACGTATTCGTCCGCATGGGTTTCGAGGCCCAAGCGCGTCAGATCCAGCAGCTTTACCTGGACGGCCACAAGCAGGAGGCCGCCGCCGCCGTGCCCACCTCGATGGTCGAAAACATCGCCCTGGTAGGACCTCGAGACAAGATCCGTGACGACCTGGCAGCCTGGCGGGAGTCAATTGCCACCACGCTTGTGGTTTCGCCGGTGGCGTCGGGTGGTGATCCCACGCCGCTCGACACGTTGCGAACGATGGCGGAGCTCATGGCGTGACCCTCGCGCCCCTCCTGACTAGGCTGCTCACGCCCGGCCCGGACCAAGCGCGCCCGGACCAAGCGCGCCCGGACCAAGCGCGATAGTCATACACCTGCTGAAAGGGTTGGCGGTGTAGTCACCGAAAGGTTCGCATTCGACGAAGCCAGCCGTTTCGTACAGCGACCGGGCCGGAGCGAAGGCCTCCATCGTCCCCGTCTCGAGGCTGACCCGCTTGTAGCCCGACCTGGCCGCGAAGGTCAGGATGTAAGCAACCATCGCTCGCCCCACCCCTTGGCCCCTGACCGCCACGCTGGTGTGCATCGACTTGAGCTCGGCGTGCGTGTCGTCCAGCCGCCTGAGGGCCCCACGCCGACGAGCCGCCCTTCGCGGCGCGCGCTGAAGAAGGTGACCGACGGGTCGACCAGCCGGTCAACCTCAAGTGCGTGTACGTGCCCGGCAGGTGTCACCTCCCGGGCGAAGGCCAGGTGCCTCTCCAACAAGACCATTACGTCCTCGGCTCGAGGGTCCTCGGTCGCCATCACGAGCTCTGGCACGACCTCTGAGGGCACGAGCTCTGAGGGCACGAGCTCTCAGAGTACAGAGCCTGTGGAGCTGCTGTCTTGGCGCCAGGCTCCTATGTGGCCGTCGAGTGCGGAGCTTCCGAGCTCAGCTCACCTATTCAACCATTAGTCGAAAACCTCGCTCCGATCCTCACTCTCGACCTCACTCGAACCGGGCGTTGTTCGGTTGGGTGGTGCGGTCAAGCAGAGGCAGGGCACAACATACGACGATAAGGGCGACGACCAGCCCTGCTCCCATGGCGAGATAGTAGGTGGGGCCCGGCAACGCCAGGTTGGGCTCGTACCGCAGTTTTGGCAGGGCCTTTACCAATGGGATTGCGATACCGACCCCAGTCGCTGCTGCCACCAGTGAAGCCGTGACGAGGGGGAGCACCGATTCCAGGAGCACCACTTTGTACAGGGTGGAGCCGGGGGTACCGCTGAGGCGCAACAGCGTAAAGGGCCGCTTGCGATCAACGATGCTCCCGCCGACGGTGACCAGCAGGCTGCATGCAGCGCCAAAGAGGGTCAGGCCAACGATCGCCAGGATGACGTTCTCGGCGTTGGTCAGGTCGTTGTTCCTTACCTGCGCGACTTCGCCGAACGTCTCAGGCTCGAGGTCCCCCATTTGCCATTCCGTGAGCCCCGCTCCCGCCGGCGGTGCACCCGAGAACGCCGTGGCATTAAACGACGTCAGCAGTGTCCGGGCTCGTTCGAGCGTGGCAGCATTGTCGGCCTTCACTAGCAATGTCCCCAGTGGCAGGCCGTTTGTTTTACTCGGGGCGACCGGGTTGGCCGCGGTGACGATTGGCAGGTCGATCTCCAATGGGTTGTCTGTCAACAGGTCGTTGTTTGCACTTGCGTAGACGGCTTGATCGCCGGGCGCGCACGTGCCGAGCGCGGGAACTCTCGCAGGGTGGCACAGCTGATGATGCTGTCGTACCCGGTGACGCTGTCTGGGCCCGGTGACGCTGTTGTGCCCCACTCTGTTTTGACCGGGATGGGTGGGGATCCGGCTCTGAGGACCGATATGGCCGCGGCCTCCTGACGCCGGGGGCAGGGCTAACGTGTTCGGGCTGAAGCGTGGGTTGGAGTAAATCGGGGCGAGCACGACGCCCCGGTACGTCTCCAACCGGCCGACCAGCTTGGCCGCCGATGCAGGAGCGAGCCCCATGCCAGGCCCGACGCTATAGGGAGCTCGCAACACATTGGTCAGAGACCTCGCCTGGCCGCCCAATGAGCTCTCGGCCGACTTAAAGGCCGGAATGATCGAGGCGATCAAGGAGGCTACAAACACGGCCAAGACCAGGCCACTCGCCGTCCTGAACGCACCCTTCGGGTTGTCGGCCAATCGTCGGGAAGCCAACAGCGACGAGGGCCCGTTCCACCCCGACCGAGGACGCGAGCCGCCTGCATCGTTAGCCACGGTCCGCTCATCACCAGGCCGGCCATGATCAGGAACGTACCGACGTAGACGAACGGCAAGACCGACGAGGCGTTGTTGTCCAAGTTGTTGGAACCGGTTACTAGCGGCACCACGAACAGAGGTATGCCGACAACAAGCGGCAGCAGCCGCCACAGCCCCGGAGCCGGCGGGGTGACCTTGCGGCTGATCCCGAGCGGCGAGATCCTTACTCGGCGCAACGACCACAGCGACGCGATGGCGGCCGCCGCGGGCACGGCGACGATCATGACCACATAGCCGAGGACCGTCGGGGTGATGGTCCGCTCGAAGAAACGGGCGCCGGACAGGGAGATATCTGCGAGGGCGGGCCGCACAGCCAAGAACAACCCGATACCGGCGAGGGTGCCCAACATTGCGCTCACCACCGCCTCCACAGAGGCGATGACGTTGACCTGGCCCGGGGTGGCGCCGACCAGCCTCATCGCCGCAAAACGCTCCTCACGACGAGTTGCAGCCAGGCGGGTCGCGGTGTTGATGAGGATCAGTAGGGGGAACAAGACCACGATGGCCCCGATACCGAAGAACAGCCGGTAAATGCCCGTTGTACCCTGCACGTCCGGCACCGTGGCGATGTGGTCCACAGTTACCGTACCGGGCAGAGCGGCGAGTTTTGAGGGCGAGTACCCGATGATGATTACCAGCTCGTTCGGCCCCGACAGGGCCTGGTACCCGATGGTCCCAACCTCGGAGCCCGGGAAACGGTCGCCCAGCTCGTCACGCGGAACGCTGCGGATCAGCGTGGCCAGGGCGGGTGAGGCATAGTACTCGCCGGCACTTGGCAGTCTGGACAACCCGGGCACGAGTGGTGCCCTGGGCCGAGCGCAGCAACGTCCAGTTCCTCTATGAACTGGCCCTTGTAGATGTTCTCGCTGTAGTTCCAGAGCTCTGATCGGGCCGGTGCCGGCGACCCATGAACGGCCTCAGTGCATTCCCAGCACGGCCTGTTACTGGTCACCTGGTAGGCGTGGTACCCAGCGAGAACAGCCAACAAGACCATGACCCCGATGGCGACCGATGCTGCGGTAACCAGGAGGCGGATGAAGGCTTCGTGCCCGCTCCGCAGCGTCAAGCGCAAACCAAGGCGGGTCATTTAGCCGACCGTCGCAGGTTGGCGGGATATGGCAAGGCCGTCACGGACCAGCACCTCACGATCGGCGTAGGCCGCTACGCCGCGCGTCGTGAGTGACTAGGACCACCGTTGTGCCCTCTGCCCGAGCATTGTCCACCAGCAGGTTCATGACAGCTTCGCCCGTGAGTGAATCGAGCGAGCCCGTGGGCTCGTCGGCGAAGATAACCTTCGGCCCCGCCACGAGTGCTCTCGCCAGCGCCACCCTTTGCGCCTGGCCGCCGGAGAGCTCTCCCGAGCGTCGCCCCTCGAGGCCCTCAAGCCCGAGTCGGCTCAGCCAGGAGGTCGCTTGCCTGTAGGCCTCTTTTCGGCTCGTTTTGTTGAGGAGCAGGGGCAGGGCGACGTTGTCCGCGCTGGTCAGTTCGGGGACGAGCTGGCCGAACTGAAATACGAAGCCGAAAGCAGTGCGCCGCAGCTCCGTGCGTTTGGTCTCGTCGAGGACGTCGACGCGCTGCCCGTCGAACCAGATCTCGCCACTGTCAGGCTTGAAGATCCCCGCCAGGCAATGGAGGAGGGTGGACTTACCCGAACCGCTGGGGCCCATGATGGCCAAGACCTCGCCGCGTCCGACCGACAGGTTGGCTCCCCGCAACGCCTGCGTCTCGCCGAAAGACCGCACGACATCGTGCGCCTCGATCAGGTGCCCGGAGAGCGTCAGTTCCGGTATCAGGTTGGGCGTTTTCATCGGTTCAGCACCTCCGCCAAGGAACCGAGGCGCGCCTCCGTCAAATCGATCCAGCGGAGGTCGGCTTCGAGATGGAAGATCCCGTGATCGGCGAGAAGTGCGTCGACGACGCTGCCTTTCCTCCTGACCTCGGTTAGCTCTCGCATGCGCTGCAAGTGCACAGACCGCTGGGCGTCCAGGTACCCATCGGCTGATCGTCCGAGCAACAGCGCCAGCACGACCTTTGCGAATAGGACCGTCTGCATGTACGGCTCGGGCTCGACCGGCTCGATGAGCCACGCCTCGACCTCGCTCCTACCGATCTCGGTAATGGCGTAGCTTTTGCGGTCCGGGCCGTCACCGGGCTCGATCTCCCCCGGCGTGACCTTCTTGTCGCGCACCAGTCGGGAAAGGGTGGCGTAGACCTGCCCAAAGGGGAGCGGCTTGCCCCGGCCGAAGTAAGCGTCGTACTCACGCTTGAGCTCATATCCGTGGCGCGGTTCACGCTCCAGCAGACCGAGCAAAGTAACGGGAACACTCATAGCTCCCTAGACTACCCCGAGTGTATACTCTCCGTCAATAGCACCCCGGACTGCTAATAACGCCACTGTGGCGCATAATTGTACCGTTATGACGTCTAGGGGTCTTGTATTGGCACCACTATGGCGCTAAGGTGGAGCCATGGACTTACGCCCCTACGTGGAGGACATCCACCGCCAACTTCTCGTAGCCGCGGACGCTTCCGGCGACGAGGCCCGCGCCCTGGCCGAGCGGCTGAGCGCCCCACTCGATGCAGCCGTGCGTCTGACACTTCAAGACGTGCTCGCAGTGGCGGCAGAGGAGATCACCTGCGAGCTGGCACCGGGCTCGGTCGAGCTGCGGCTACGGGGACGTGACCCGGAGTTCGTCGTGAACCCGCCGCCCCCCGACCAGTACCAGGCCAATACAGCTGAGGAAGATGAGGATGCCGCTGGCCCTGGTTGGCCGGTCACGCCACCAGGTTTCGCATCGTCCGCACCGACCGAAGGCGATGACACCACGATGGCACGGGTCAACCTGCGCATGCCCGATCACCTGAAGGCGCGGGTAGAGCAGGCGGCCGCCACCGAGGGCTTGTCGGTGAACGGCTGGCTCGTCAGAGCGGCAATGGCCGCGCTGGGACAAGCCGCGCTGGGACAAGCGGGTCGGGCTCGTCGGAGCGAACGTCGCGCCCCGCAGGGCGGCCAGCACTATGTCGGCTGGAGCCGCTGAGGTCGTCGGGGACGGTCAAACAAAGCAGCCAGTCAGCAGGAACAGCTCAGTCAGCAGGAACAGCTCAGTCAGCAGGAACAGCTCGAGCAGCAGGAACAGCCCGGGCGGCACGAGCGGTCCGGGCCAGTGACCACAGGCCAGCAACTCAAGTAACCAACCAGGAGGAGGGCTCCAAATGCCTATTTTCGATACCCCCGCGCCCATTTCAGTCATCCTCGAGCTCGGTGTCGGCGACATCCGGGTCGCAACCAGCGACCGCGCCGACACTGTGGTCGAGGTCCGTCCGAGCGATGGAGCCAACCAGTCAGGGGTGAGCGCTGCCGAGCAGACCCGGGTCGAGTACGCCGGCGGCAGGTTGTTCATCAAAGCGCCCAAGGGATGGAGGCAGTACACAGCCTTTCACGGCGGCCACGACTCGATCGACGTCCAGATCGAGATGCCGGCCGGCTCGCACATACAGGGAGACGCGGGGGTGGCCGCGCTGCGCTGCGAAGGTCGCCTGGGCGAATGCCGCTTCAAGACCGGTGTGGGCGACATTCACCTCGACCAGGCCGACACCGTAAAACTGAAGACTGGGAGCGGCGACATCACCGTGGACCGGGCCGTGGGCCATGCCGAGATCGCAACGGGCTCCGGCACCCTGAGGGTAGGCGATGTACACGGCAGCGCCGTTATAAGCAATTCCAACGGCAAGACGTGGGTCGGTAAGGTCACCGGGCACCTGCGGGTCAATGCGGCCAACGGCGAGATCTCCATCGACGAGGCTCTGTCCACAGTGGTGGCAAAGACGGCCAACGGCGATGTCCGCCTAGGCGAAGTTGCCCATGGCGCCATCGTGGCGCAGACCGCGAGCGGCAATCTGGATATCGGCGTCCGCAACGGCGTCGCAGCATGGTTGGACCTGAAGACCCACTTCGGCAATGTCTACAACCGACTGGACGGAGCCGAACCGCCTGCCCCCGGGGAAACCTCCGTCGAGGTGCGCGCTCGGACTTCATACGGCGACATCACTGTCCACCGCTACAGCGCAGACCGCCAGGCCGAGAACTTGGGCGCCGACGTCGTATGAAGACTGGCCGGACAGCGGGGACCGCCGTGGACCGGCCGGGCAGAGGCGGGCCTTACCCACCCAACCTCCTACCCAACCCCCGGGCCGACTTCCCGGCCGCGCCCCGCCCTCCGGTCAAGCCCGGCACTCCAATACAACTCCCTCCCGCACAACAAGGACCGGTCCCCGGCGAGTTCTGCCCGTTCTTGAGCCTGCTGTTCTTCGGTCACGGCGTTCTGGCCGGGACCGGGCTAAAGAGCGGGGCTGGGCCGAGGACTGAGGCTGGGCGGAAGAAAGCAGCTGGGCGGAAGAAAGCAGCTGGGCCGAAGCCAACCGCTAAGGAAACCCGCACCAAGAATTCCCGCCGCCCAGCCGAGGATGCGCCCGGCGCCGAACCGCCGGTCCCTCCTACCTCGTTTCGCGGCGTGCCTCTCGGCGACCTTCGCGACGCTGATGACGTCTCAGCACACCTAAGCCGAACCAGAGCAACGCCCCGAAGACAGCTGTCACGATCGTGTAAAGCCACAGCGGCCAAGTAAAGCTGAGGAACAGGAAGCGGAACCTGACGTCCCCGGTGTTCTGGACAATGAAGATCAGGAGCACTACCACACCGACCGCCGACGCGATCACGCCGCCGCTCAGCCTTCTCATTTCTAGTTTCATCACGCCCTCTCAACGGCAGGTCGGACCAAAGAGCATCCTCCCACACGCGGCCGGTGCTGTCGGCTTCCCCGTCGTGTCCTTGTTGGCGCCATATCACGTTGGCCCCTGGCGTGTTCGGGGTACCATACGCCGCACAGCGAGCGGGACAGATAGAGCTAACAGGACAGGCGGAGCGGCCAGAACAGACTGAGCGGCCAGGACACACAGAGCGGCCAGGACACACAGAGCGAACGGGACAGGCGGAGCGAACGGGACAGGCGGAGCGGTCAGGACACACAGAGCGAACGGGACAGAGACGGACAGGACAGCTGGACAGCCGGGCCCAGGAGCGGGCGGCAAACCAAGGGGTACAGGAAGGCTCAGAACACGGGACAAATGGAGCAACGAGGCGACAGGAAAGGTGCGAAACCGGCCCCGGGGCGCCGGCTCGCCGCTCTGCTTTCGCTGGTATCCCTAGTTGGGGCGCTCTTCGCCCTCGGTTTCGCCATCATCGCTGGCGATGTGTGGCGACTGCCAGTTGTACTCGTAGCTGATGCAGCCGCCATTGTGGGCTTGTGGTACGCGTTGTGCCGCCGGGGGGCAGCCAGCCTCGCAGGTGCGCTAGTCGCAGGCGTGGCCGTTCTAGTCCTCTTCATTGTGACCCTGACAGCCGACTACCACGGTCTGCCGTTCTTCGTCGCGGTTGCATTGAGCATTGTGTCAGCCGGGTCCGCGCGCTTCGCGCTGGCCCGTAGCCCCCTGGCTGCAAAGGAGAACGCGCCCGCGACCGCTACGAAGCGGCCGCAGCACCCCGTGCTGATCATGAACATGAAGTCGGGTGGAGGTAAGGCGGAACGGTTCCATCTGGTCGATCAGTGCCATGCCCGGGGGATCCGCCCGATCGTGCTCGAGCCCGGCGACGACTTGCTCCAACTGGCCGCCACCGCGATCACCAAAGGGGCCGATGTAATCGGAATGGCAGGCGGCGACGGCTCCCAAGCGTTGGTAGCGTCGGTCGCTGCCGAACATGGCATCCCTTACGTGTGCGTGCCGGCCGGTACCCGGAACCACTTCGCCCTCGATCTCGGTCTGGACCGAGAGAACGTGGTGGGCGCTCTCGATGCCTTTTTCGACGGTATCGAGCGCCGTGTCGACGTTGCCCAGGTCAACGGGCGAGTTTTCGTGAACAACGCCTCCATGGGTCTCTACGCCAAGATCGTCCAGTCGGAGGCCTACCGGGATGCGAAGCTGAAGACCGCCGCCGACATGCTGCCAGACATGCTCGGTCCCGACGCTCTCCCGTTTGATCTACGGTTCATCGGGCCTGACGGGTCCGAACGGCCTACTGCGCACCTCCTGATGGTCTCCAACGACCCGTACCAACTCGACCATCTCGGTACCCAGGGCACCCGCACTCGTTTGGACCTCGGGACACTTGGCGTGGTCGCGGCGCGGATTGCCGGGCCCAACGAGGCCGTACAGTTCATCGGGCTGGAGGCCGCCGGAAGGATCAGGAGCTTCTCCGGCTGGCTCGAGTGGGACACGCCCGAGTTCCGCGTCGACTCGAGCGCACCAATCGAGATCGGCATCGACGGCGAGGCGATGCAGATGGAGCCGCCCCTGGTATTCAAGTCTGTGCCGGGCGCCCTGCAGGTACAGATCCCCCAGCATGCGCCCGGAGTGACACCCACTGCCGCCCCCGTGCAACTCACGGCCTCAACTGTTCGCGCCCTCGTGTTGACCGCGATCGGGCGCCCAGCACCGCCATCCTGACTCGCGGCGCCCACGTGGGCGCCGCGCAAGTTCTGGCTAATTTCAATCGTCGTCGTCGGTGCCGTGTACCCATTTGGCCGGAGTTGCCCCGCCGCGAGCAAGAAGCACTCCCAGCGGGGCAACTCCGGCGGCCGGTTTCAGCAGAATCTGGCCCGTTCTCGAACATCGACCACCGTTCCGGGTGCAATTCAACAAACTCGACGCGATTTGGGCATTTATTCTGGGGGAAATAGCACCCGGTTTATCGCGTCGCACCCAGAAAGAGTGCATTTGGGGTTGCTCCCCGCCACTTACCGACACTGCGGCGTTCGACCCTGAAAGCTAGGCCACGAAAGGTGCCGTCAGGAAGGTACCGACGTGAAAGGCAGTGTCGTGGAAGGCAGTGTCGTGGAAGGCACTGTCGTGAAAGGCACCGTCGTGAAAGGGAGTGTCGTGGAAGGCACCGTCGTCAGCGCGCCGGCGCCCCTCGTCCTGACGGCCTCGCCATATGTGACCTCCATCACGCTCTGCCTAACGGGTCAGAGGTATACTCCGCGTTAAGAACTCCATAAGAGCTCCATGTTGAGATACGACGAAGCCAAAGTCCCACGTCGAGCACAGGGAGGTTTCGATGCCCAATGGCGAGGCATGGCCGCCGCCAAGCGAGGGCAACCCGGGGGATTCTAGTGCCGTTTCGCCCGCAGGGCCTCCACCGATTCCGGCAGGACCTCCACCGAACCCTCCAGGACCTCCACTCACGCCCGTCCCCCCAGCACCATCGCCGCCACCTTCAATTCCGGCTGCCGCTCCGCAATGGCCGAGAAGTACAAGCGGCTATCCAGTCGACGTCGGTGTCGCTGTTCCTGACCGGATAGCCCGTTGGCGCCCGATAGTGCAGTGGATCCTGGCTTTTCCGCTATTTATCGTCGCTTACGTGTTGGGCCTTGTGGCTTACGTGTGCGCCATCCTTGGTTGGTTCGTGGCACTCTTCACCGGCCGGCTGCCAGATGGTCTGGGGACATTGATCGCCGGCTATTTCCGCTATTACTGGCGCGCACTTTCCTACAGCTGGTTCCTGCGCGACCGCTACCCACCCTTCGGCTTAGCCATGGGTTACGAGGATCCAGGTGGCGACGCGGCGTGGTTCGACGTGCAGCGGCCCGAAGGATTGTCGCGCTTGGCTGTCCTGTTCCGGATCATACTGGTGATACCCCAGCTCATCGTGCTGACGTTCCTGGGTCTCGTGTTGTACGTGGTCGGGATTATCGCCTTCTTCGTCGTGATATTTACAGCGCGGTGGCCAGCAGGGCTACGGGACTTCGTGATTGGTGTCAACCGTTGGCTACTGCGGGTCGATGCCTGGTTCTACCTGCTGGCAGACCCATACCCACCTTTCTCCCTGCACTGACGTCATCTTGTTCGCGATCCGCCAACGACTTCGCCCGGCAGCGATCAAGATGCCAGTACCTTTGCTTTCTCCGCCTCGAACTCGGCATCGGTGATTGCCCCCCGCTCGTTCAGGTCCGCCAACTTCGCCAGTTGATCGGCTGCCGATGCTGGCGGCGCCACGCTCTGGACATACCCCCTGAAGGCTTGGTCCTGTTGCTGGGCGCCCTGAACCGCGCGCTCGTGCATCTTGCCGCCCCGGGCGATCAAGTACACGAAGACACCGAGGAACGGTAAGACAATAATAAATAGCAACCACAGAGCCTTGGCAAAACCGCCGATATCATGGCTACGGAAGACATCAATGATAACGATGATGAAAAGCCAGATCCATATGAAGAATAAGCTGAACCACAGGATCGTCAAGAAGGCGCCCAGCAACGGGTAGTTATATGCAAGCATTTCTTTCTGCTCTCCTTAGCTCGGTAACCGACAATGTTTTGCGCTACTCCGGTCCCACGTACCGACGGCTTTCTCCTTAGAGCTGGCCACAGCTGGAGTGTAGTTGAGCCGGCAATGGGGACCGTGGAGCGACTAGCCAACGCGCGGCTGGGTAGCTGCGCTCGCCGCTTACTCGGACCCCAGTGGTTTAAGCCTTCCCGGGAGCTTCAGGCGGCGTGGTCCGCGCCCGGCACAGGACGAGTACATGTCACAGGACGAACAGGTGGGTCGTCTTAATTTTCTAGAAGGCGAGGCGCTGAAGGAGAGGTCACGATGAGCAGCCCGGTGTGCCCGACGTCCGACGACGAAGTGTTCCAGCAGCTAAGGCCCGAACTGTTCGGTATTGCCTACCGGATGCTCGGGACAGCGAGCGATGCCGAGGACGTGATGCACGAGGCCTACTTGCGCTGGCGGGCAGGCGCACGGGACGAGGTTCGTTCGCCAAGAGCGTTCCTAGCGACAATCGTAACGAGGCTCTGCATTGACGTCCTGACCAGCGCTCGCGCACAACGCGAGAGTTATGTGGGGCCCTGGCTGCCCGAACCCTTGCTGGTGGACGAAACCGGCCCTGCCGAGGTCAGCGAGCTGTCCGATTCGTTGTCGCTCGCTTTCTTGGTCCTTCTCGAGGAGCTGAGCGCGGCTGAGCGCGCCGCTTTCCTGCTCCACGATGTGTTCGGCTACGGCTATAGCGAATTGGCCACCGCCCTCACCCGAGACCCGACCGCCTGCAGGCAGCTGGTGGCCCGTGCGCGCAAGCACCTGGCTGCTCGGCAACACCGGTTCGATGCCGATCGAGGACGGGCAAGCCAGCTCACAGAACAGTTCCTGGCCGCGTGCGCCGGCGGTGACCTCGGCGCGTTGCTGGCGATCCTTTCGGAGGACGTGGTGGTTTGGACTGATGGCGGGGGCAAAGCCAGGGCAGCCTCGCAGCCGGTCATGGGGGGTGCGAAGGCAGCCCGGTTCCTCATCGCAATCGCCCGCAACACGCCGGAGGGCACCAGAGTCGACCACGCCACCCTCAACGGCCAACCCGGGCTGCTCGCCATCTGTGAGGGCACAGCTATCTCAGCCGTTGTCCTGGACATCGTCGAGGACCGTGTTACCGGGGTCCGGGTGATTGCCAACCCCGACAAGCTGACCGCGGTGAACGCGGCGCTGGCGCGGCGCGGCTCCCTCGGCGTGGTGTCAACTCCAGAGGAGGACTCGAAATGACCAACGGTGCAGCGTCTGCGCGTTCCACAGGTTCCCCACACGGGACGGGCCACTTTGCGCCCCTCTCAACGAGCAAGTACATGTTGCTCACCACCTTCCGGCGTGATGGTAGGCCGGTCGCCACGGCAGTCAACGTGGTTGCCCACGACGATGTCGCTTTCTTCCGCACTTGGGACGTTTCCGGCAAAGCGAAGCGAATCAGGCACACTCCGCTGGTCGAGGTGGCGCCGTCTAATTATCGGGGACGACCCCGCGGACCGTCGCTCCCTGCCAAGGCGATACTGCTAGGACCAGGCGAGTCTGAAAACGCGGCTCAGATGCTGGCCCGTAAGCACCCCCTCCTGCATGGCCATTTGATCCCGTGGTACCACCGCAAGCGCGGCTGGGTCACGCAGCAATACCGGCTCGACCCCCCCTGAGGCACCCGAGGATATCAACTTCTAGTCAACAGGTCTGCGGTAGGCCTACCGGGTGTGGAAGGTCGCTACTCGGTCTCGACCAAGGTGACATACGTGCTTTGCGCCGCCTCGTAGGAATACCCGGCCGCGGTACATATCGCAGGCGCAGTGCACGAAATCGTCGCCAAACTGTTCAGTCGGGGATCAGGCGTCGGCTCCGCCGTCCAGGCGCTGCCGTCCCACGCCTCGACGAACGTCTCGATGCTGGCGGCGAAAGAGCCAGCCCCCACCGCTGTACACGCGCTTGCCGACACGCACGAAACATCGTAGAGCTGAGTTGCTTCTGCGCCACTCACAGCTGGCGTAGCCTGAGCGGTCCAAACCGTGCCGTCCCAGAAGTCGGCCATGGGTACCGCGGCTCCAGGTAGGCCCGAGTACCCGACGGCGATGCAGGCGCTATCCGACGCGCAGTCCACCCCCGAGAGCTGCCCATACGGCGACGACGACAGGGGCGGGGCCTTTTGAACCAACCAGTTCGTGCCGTCCCAGGCCTCGACCAAAACCTTGCTCCCGCTGCGTGGGCCAATCGGGGGAGGTTTCTGCCACGAGCCGACTGCAGTGCACGCGGTTGCCGAAGTGCACGAAACTGCTAACAGCTGGCTGCCCTTGGCCGGGTTGGGTGTCGGCTCGATAGTCCAGGTAGCGCCGTTCCAGGCTTCAGCCAGAGTCACATAGTCGCCGGCTGGGGACACGTCGGAGTACCCGACCGCTACGCAGGTCACCTTGGACGCGCACGAGACTGCTGAAAGCACGCTGCTCGTTGAACCTTTCCGGACTGGCAGCCCCGTCTGCCCCGTCCAGCTGGCCCCATTCCAGGTTTCTGCGAACGGTAACGTCGAACCGCTGCCTTCCTCCACGTAGCCGACCGCGGTGCAGGCGTTCTTGGTGACACAAGACACACCAGATAGCACGCCCGTCTCGGACACAGCCGGTAGCGGCGGGAGCTCTTGAAGCGTCCAGGTCGAACCGTCCCAGAGTTCGGCGAACATCGAGTACCCGGTCGCGTGCGAGGTCCCGACCGCGATGCAGGCGTCCCTGGACGTACAGCTCACGGCCGATATCTGGCTGTAAGAAGATCCTGGGTTGGGGCTGGGGACGACTGTCCAAGCCGGCGATGACGGTACCGTCTGGGCTACCGATGACGGAGCAGAAGAGAAAAGCAACAGCATTACAGCTACGGTCCCTACGACTGCAGGGACTATCCCTTTGTGAACGCACCTCATGTGCATTGGGCCTCCAAAAACTTAGCCGGAACACGATCTAACTCGATCCCAAGTATGTCGGCAAGGTGTTTCGCGCCTGAACTGCCATCCGATCGGCACCCTTCCGTTGTTCACCAAGGGCCCGTCGGACCGGCGGTGGCGTAAACGGCCGAAGTTCCAATTCGCGCGTCTGTCGCGGTGAGGACAGGCTTCTCGGTTAGTACGAGCCGCCTCGCGCCGTCCCGCATAAGTAGCAAACTCTTGCTCCTTCGCGAGTTGGTCATAACGTCAACGCCCGGCTAAGCGCCCGTCATCGTCGTCACGTCGGACTACGCCCCAATAGCCCGGCCTTTCGATCACGCTCCGTCTTTTCACGGTGGTGGGGCCAACACCGGGGAACCAGGTTGTCGTAGGAGGTCGGCCCGCCGTGGGCGACAGGGTCGACATGGTCCCACTCGAGCCCGTACCGGCGCCCGCAACCTGCCTCAGCGCAGGCCTGGCCCTCGAATGCGGGCGGCTCCCCCAGCTCTAGGGCTGTCCTCAGCTCGGCGCTGATATGGCGGCCGAAGTGTTTTACTGCCTCGACCCGGGCCCCGTCGTGCAGGACTGCCTTTATAAAGGCGTCCTCGCTCAATTGGCGCACCCGCTCGACCGGGAGGGGACCGCCGTCGCGAATTTGGCACACCTCCCCTGGATGGGCGTGGCCACGCCGGTATGCACCCAGGTCGCATACGAGCACGAGCTCTGACCGGGCGCGTCGGCCCCGGCCCCCTCCGGCCACCAGGGCAGCCAGAGCGTCGGCGGCATGAGCGTGGAAAGGCTCCTCGACGCCTTGGTGGTGCGCCGTCCGGCGCAGGCGCTCCGCCTCTGCCTCCAGGCGGTTGATGAGCGGGATGCCTACTTCGGGCTCCAGCGCAACCACGACCCGGACCATCCCGTACCGGTCCCTCCATTGATGGAAGGCTCGTTGCCTGTGCTGGAGCTCGTGGAGCTGGGCCGGTTGTGTACTTTGCAGTACCCGGTCACGGACCGCGTCACGGAGCGCTCCCAGCCCTGCGCCGCGGGCCAGGGACACCAGCTCGTGCTCACTACCGGGCAGCAGTCGCTGGGAACCGGCCACCTCATGGGCCTGAGCCAGGGATAGCTCCCCGGCCAATAAGGCCTCCTTGGCCTCGGGGCAATGCTCCATAGCGGTGACTGTCTCGAGCGCCAATCGGGCGTCCCCGTTGCTACAACCGGTCTGGGCGGCCAACCACTCGGGCCCGCTGGCAAAACCCTGAGCACGATAGGCCCCCACGTCCACCACTCTGGACGCCGCCAAGGCGCGAGCCGCGGCGCACGCCTTTTCTGTCCTCGCCAGCTCCTCTACTACCCGGGTACACTCCGACCCGGGGAAGAGGGCCGGGTTGAAGCCACCCAGCGCGTCTCGCAAATGGCGGGCAGCCGTACAAACCGTCTCGGCCACAGACCTCTCCTAAATAAGTCGCAATCGGAAGGAGAGACCGAAAGCCCGGTCCCGAGGCGTGAACTCTTCTCCAGAGAATACTCGAACATATGTTCGATGTCAAGGACCAAGTCCAGAATTCCGTCGGCGCCCCCAGCGGCTGCCGACTACAGCCCTGCGCGTAGCCGCCAGGGCGCCACCGCTGTAGCTAAAAGCGCCACCGCTGTAGCTAAAGAGGACCCCGCCTACTACGTAATGAGGTCTGCAGCTCGTCGCACCGACGCCTTTCTCGGTGCTCCAAAAGCATTCGGTTGCGTTTTTGCGCAGGAACGGCGCACTTTTCGCGACGAGAAGCCTTTATCGCGCCGAGAAGAACAGCAAGAAGCCGCATGACCGCGACAACCGCCACCGGACGAAACTGGGCAAGTAACTATCCCGCGTTGATCGCAGCCAAGACGGTCCACAGTCGGGCCGTTCGGCTCATCGTGCCCGAGAACAGGGAGCCCTACCGGGCCAGCTCGGGCGGGCCCCAACCCGAGCCGACTCGAACTGATAAATGGCCAAGCCCCTGAACACCTATTTCTGGTCGGCCTGATATTCGGCGTCGGTGACGTGCTCGGCCCATTCCGACTCCGGTCCCTGATTTTCCCCCACTCCTTCGGTCATGGACAAGTGAGTCATGTAGTGGTCAGGGGCCGCGCCGTGCCAATGCCATTCGCGAGAGGCAGTGTAGATGATGTCGCCGGGGCGGATTTCGATGACCTCACCTCCGCGGGACTGGGCCAAGCCGACGCCCTCAGTAACGTAAAGAGTCTGGCCAAGAGCGTGGGAATGCCAAGCCGTTCGGGCGCCGGGAGTGAAACGTACGGCGTTGACGCGGATCCGAGAGGGCTCTTCGCCCCTCGCGATAGCATCGATCCACACCTCTCCCGTAAACCACTCATCCGAGCCTTTGGCGGACGTTTGTTTGGGCAGGATCTTCATCTTCTCCTCCTTCTCGATGAGAATCGGTCTAATAGGCCGTAACGACTTGTTCTGAATTGTTCTGGGGCGGACTGTCGACCTAAGGCAACTCGTTCGCCCGTGCCACTTCTCCGAGCCATTGCGCCGTAGGTTTCACGGTGCGTTCAAACGTTTCGCGGTCCACTGCGATGAGGCCAAAATGCATTTTGTAACCGGCCATCCATTCGAAGTTGTCCAGCAACGACCAATGAAGGTAGCCGCGGATATCTATGCCCTCAGACAGGCACCGCGCCACGCCGGCCAGTGCCTCCTTCGTATACGCAAGTCGCACGCCATCGTCCGACGTCGCTATCCCGTTCTCCGTCACCAGCACCGGTACACCCGCGTGTGCTGATGCGAGGCGGATTGTATGCTCCAGGGCTGCGGGATAGATCTCCCAGCCGTTCTCGGTCTTCGGGGGCTTATCCGCAGGTGCCTCCACAGGTCCGTCGGCCCGAGACGTTGCCGCGTATAGCTCTGAACGCCGACAAAGTCGTCCCGTTGGGAAACCTCGAGCCAGTCGAGCTCGGCAGTGTGCCGTGCCTTTTGGCAACGCTCCTCGCCACCCTCCACCGGCTGAAAATCAACAAGAACCAGCGTCCAGCCGACACGCGTGTCACCCGGGCCAGACCTGATCGCCTCCACGGCCCGCCGGTGAACATCAGCCATCACCTCGATACCAGGCCCGGCGATGGTTGCAATGTCACTCTGGTCCGGCTCGCTCCCCTCCGCTGGTGCCCACCCGATCTGCCTGAGCAGGTCGGAAAGGTTCGGCTCGTTCAGGGTGCATGCCCACGGCACCAGGTCGCCCAGGTGTGCCGTCACTCGCTCGGCGAACCGCCCGAACAGTTCCGGCGCCGATTTGTTGCGCCAACTCCCCATATCAGCGAACCATCGTGGGGTTGTGAAGTGGCAATAGGTTACGACCGGAGTCACCGAGTGCTCGTGGCACGCAGCGGTCATACGGCGGTAGTGGTCGAGGGCGGCACGAGAAAAAAACCCCGGCTCCGGCTCGATCCGAGACCACTCCACCGAGAACCGGTAGGTGTTCAGGCCGAGGGACGCCAAAGTGGCAATGTCCTCTCGGTAACGGTGATAGTGATCGCAAGCGTCCCCGGACGGCTCGGCGAAGGTGGTGCCATGCGCCCATTCCATGGGCCACATGTGCGCGTTGATGTTGCCCCCCTCCACTTGGTGCCCAGCCGTTGCCGCACCCCAAAGAAAATCGTCCGGGAACCGAATGCTCATGACTCCGAATGTACGAGACTCCGCGGACTGGCGCACGCAAGGTGGCGGTGCGACCGGCGCGACACCACGACGAACCAATGAAATTGGTACCAGCAGGCTTTCACCTAGGCCGGCCGGCAGAGTGTGCCTATCCCTCCTCAGGTCCTCGGTGGGGTCAAGGCCCATCCCGACAGCTATGTCGAGAGCGCACGGTAATGAAAATCTCCTGTGCTGCAAGGACTATTGTGTGCGGCGCCCGAGCGACCTGGAGAAGCTGAAGAATAGGGTTTTAGTTGACAGCCAGGGTCTTCGGTCCTCTTAGACGGCCCGGATGAAAGAGCTTCTGCCGACAGGACTCCGTTTTGAGACCTGTTTGGGACCTGGCGAAGTAGGCGCGGTCACGGGGATGGAGGCTTTGGCCGCCGTCTGGCGACAAAGAGCGACGCATTCAAAGCCGTGTCGACTGGCCGGGTCGGACGTAGCGAGCGAGCAGTGGCACGAGGACGCTCGCGTCAGGGCTGCCCCAGCCCGTGACCGGGTCCCAGCCGGCCTTGGCCTGGTAGCCGGTGATCGTCGCCGGCGGAAAGCTGACCGAGTTGTCCCCGCTGGTGACGTCGTGGAACGCCTTGTGGTAAAGGGGGCCACGGCCGATCTGGTAGATAGCCGAGTTCACAAAGCCGAGGTGATGCCCAGCGTCCTGGTCGGCGAGCGCTACGAGCCCTGCCCATAAGGGGGCGCTGGCGCTCGTGCCGCCGTGGCCCTCTATCGTGTAGCTCGTGCCGCCCGTGCTCGTGACAACGGCCATGCCGGTGTGGGGAGAGGCCATGGCGGCCACGTCGGGCACACCGCGGTAGGCCCCGATGCCAGGCACGCCGATCTGGTAGCTGGGCCTGGCGATTACCCTGCTGAAACCCCCTCCCGACGCCTGGAACTGGCTCCCGGGGTCCCCGAAGGGGAGGCCCCAAGCGCTCTCGGCGATGTAAGCGCCGTTCTTGTGATTGGCGGTCAGGCTGGTACCGCCCGCCGCAAGAACGAGCGGGTCCGCGGCCGGGAGGTTGGCCTCCTTGAATGGGGGGAAATTGCCCCCGGTCAGGCCTTCGACCACCTCGCACGGCTCGCCGACGGCGCCAATGTCACCCGAAGCGGCGACGACGGTCACGTGGCGGGCAGTCGCCACCTCCAAAGCCGAGTGGAGAGCGACCACTTCGGCGCGGGTGTCGCAGTGCTCGCCCCCGGTCTGGCCGGCGGCGCTGATGGATATGACGCCCCCAAGAGAACTCCCAAGGCGGAGCGCGGCCGCTGAGGCAGCCACGGCGTTGGCAGCATTGTCCAACGATGTGGCGTTCACCATAAGCTCCACGATCGTGGCGGCGGGTGCCACAGTATGCACCATCTCGGTGTCCAGGACCTCTTCGCTGTTGGCCAGCCAGGGCGAGGCCGAGGTTGCGAGCGTCGTCACCGAGTGCAGCCGGGCCGAGGGCAGGTGGAACAACTTGTCGAATTCAGCCAGGTCGGCTCGGATGTCACTCGTCGGCGCAGGGAACGCCGGCTCAGCCAGCTCGGGCAGGACGACCGTCTCACCAGCCCCGTCGACCCCTTGGTCCAACAACGGGGCGATGCCATAAGCAGACTCGATTTGCTGGGCTGTATAGCAGGTAGCCAACGAGCCGCAATCAGCCGTCGCCCCGTTGACCTGGGTCGTGGGTGTCGGGGCCCCCAAGACTGGGCTCGCCGTGCCGGCCGTGGCAAGGGCGCCGGCCAGGACTATGCCCGCCGCGAAAGGCACGCGGCGGTTGAGCGCTAGAGTCGTGCGGGCGGTTGCCGGCGGCCTGTTCATTACTGTGGCTGGCATTTCGGCCTGGTCATTACTGTCGCTCCTAGTTTGGTTTGCAACTGTTGAGGTGCTATTCGGACCAAGCGTTGTTTGGGCTGAATGGTATGCCCGAGCGGCGGCCGAGCAAACGGCACCGCCACGAGGGCGACCGACAGGCCGAGGGCGACCGACAGGCACGAGGGTTAGCGACGGGCACGGCACGAGGGCAACCGACGGGCCGACGCCACCCTCGCGCTGTAGTAACCGGGCCGGGCACTGCCCGGAGGGATGCTCATAGCGAGAGTATACACTCAAAGTATACTCGCGGTTAGTTCTATCGTCTCCTGGGCGGTTGGCCGTACCCGGGCAACGGCCAGTACCTCCGACGCGCGGCGGTCAACGGAGCGATACCGCTGGAAGCGGACGCTGTGTGCCCCACCGAGCCCTTCCCTAGTTGCTAACGGTCAAGAGCCCGTAAACCGGCGCTCGTGTGGGCCGCGAAGAACGTTGTCCCACCGACCACCAACCGACGCGCTAGTGGCGTGTCGGGGCCAGAGGAGCTCTTGGAGTAGTCGAAGAGGATCTCAGCGCTACTTGGCAGCCAATAAGTGGCCTGTTCGCGATCACGACGAACCGCCGAAGGGCACTGTCTGGTTTTGCGTCACGTGGGGCTTCTGGGAGGTGGGCATCACTGGTCAGGGCCCTGGACAGCAGACCTCTCGGAAGGGGGACGAGGCGTTGAGGCGGGCGTGTGCGGCTTCGTAGGCCATAACTGCCGCCTTAGAGACGACTAGCAGTTCCCACGACGAGAGCTCGAAAGTCCCGCCCGGCCACACGAACCGCTCTGCGTCCCAGAACACGGTGTGCTCGGCCTCCTCTCCGGGCCGGGGCGGAGTAGTAGCAGCGCAGTCGTGCTGTCAAGGCCTGTTGACGTGTCGTCACGACAACGTCAGCTCCGAGGCCTCTGGTTTATGAGGGGCGCCGTTGCGGCGTCGGCCGGGGGCGGCGGTCTCGGTGCGCCGCATGGACTCGCCCTCCAGTTCGATGCGCTGGCGCCTTGGAGGTCGCGGTCCAACACGGCGTCGGCCAGTGTCGCTCCCCCAGCGCTTGGTGCCACATGCCACGGCAGCTGGCTGGTCAAATGGTCGAGCGCAACCCCGAGCGGTCCTCGATGACCTCCAAGGTGTCGCGGCCTGGTCGGGCTGAGCGGCCTCAGTAAAAAGTCGTCGATGACCAGGACGTCGATGCGCGCCCAGGAGGCCAAAGGCGCGGAAACGCCCGTCGGCATGGGCGATGGCCAGTTCGTCGAGCATGCGTGGGGCCCGCAGGTAATAGCGGTGTGGCCGTTGCGCACGGCCGCATTTGCCAACGCACAGCCGATAAATGTCTTGCCCGCCCCGGTCGGCCCGACAATAGCCAATTGTTGTGCGCTTTTACCCAATTTGCCCCGGCCAGGCCGAGCACCACCGAGCGGTCCAGGCCCCTCTGGCGGCGGAAGTCGATGTCTTCTACCACCGCGGTGGTCCTCAGCCTGGCCGCCTTTAGGTAACGGCCCACCCGGCGGTCTTCGCGTTCGGTGGCTCCCTTGTCCACCAGCAGCCCGAGGCGTTGCTCGAAGCTCAGAGCTGCGTAGGCGGCCTGGTCTTCCTGGTCGGCCAGCGCGGCGGCCATGGCCGGCAACCTGAGGCGTACAGTCCCTCGATGGTCTTGGTGTCGATCATCGTTCTCCTTTCAGGTGATTTGCTCTGTTTGGGGTCAGGTGTAATAGCGGGGGCCACGGAGGTTGTCGTGGTGAGGGTGAGAGGCAGCGGTGCGCTCGGCCACCAGCGGCTTTTTGTCAAGGCCGGTGCGCAACATGGACTCGACCGAGCGGTAGGTGTAGGCGCGCACGGCCAGGGCGCGGGTGCAAGCCGCTTCCAGGCGGTCCGTGCCATAACGCTCGCCCAGGCGCACTATGCCCAGGCAGGTCCGAAAGCCCTGTTCGGGTGAGGGCGGCTGGCCAGCACCGCCTCGGCCAGCTTGGCCGTGGCCGGCCCGGCATGGGCGGCCCACGAGATGATGCGTGACGGCGTCCAGGCGGCGTGACGGCGGTGGGACTCGGGCATGTGGGCGGGGTCGGTGTATAGCCGGGCTTGAAGCCGCGCACATGGGAGGCGACCCGGTTGTGGCGGAAGAAGACTTCCACGGTGGCGGCGGCCAAACGGACGTCGACGACCTCTCCCACCAGTCGGTAAGGGACCGAGTAGAAGTGGCGGTCAGCCCGGACCTCGATGTGGTAGTCGATGTTGGCCTTGGCCCGCCTCCAGGTGGCGAACTCATAGCGGGTCGGCGGCAGGTGCCGCAGGGCCGGACGGTCGAGTTCGCTCGAACAGCGCTGCGCCGTGACCCGGCCAGCTTTTTGAACGGCCGGTCGTTCACCCAGCCCACCAGCTCAGCTATGGCCATGTTGGCTTCGCCCAGGCTGGTGAAATGGCGGTCCCGCAGCCGGGCCATTACCCATCGCTCGGCCACCAGCACGGCCACCTCGACCTTGGCCTTGTCCCGCGGTTTGTAGCTCCTAGCCGGGATTATGGCCACGCCGTAATGCGCCGCCATCTCGGAATAGGTGGCGTTGACGTCGGCTCGTAGCGGTGCGACTGTGTGACCCCCCAGCGCAGGTTGTCGCTCACTACGATCTCCGGCATCCCCCTAGGCTTCGAAGGCGTGCACGTGCGCGCTCACCCAGTACATCAGCTCCTGGGACACCAGCGCCTCGGCGTACAGAAGTTCGAAGCGCCCATCGCGGCCACGAACAGTTCGGCGTTGTGCGCCACCTGTCCCGTCCTGGCGTCGTAGATCGGGATTCTGTGGCCCGGGAAGTCCACGAAGAGCTTCTCTCCCGCCTTGTGCCCTTGGCGCATGACGACGTCGATGCCACGCTTCCAGGCCTTGTAGTGCACGGTGAACTGGGTGTAGGAGTACCCGTCGGGGAAATCCGTCGCTGCGATCCGGGGGCGTGCGAGGAATGGTTCGACCAGGATGCCTTGGCGAATGTACGCCCTCTTGTGGCTGGACCGCTTCTCCTCGACCTCGACGTAAGAGCTGCGGGCTAAGAGCTCATCCAACGCTACAAAGTTGTCCGCTCGCAGGACCAGATCGACATCGCTGTGAAGACGCGGCGGAATTTGACCCAAAAGTTCCTTGCACCACCCGCCGAAAATCCACGCGTCTAGCCCCGCGCCACGCAGTTCCCGTACGGTGGCAGTCAGGAATACACGATCGTTGACAACGAACGATGCGATCAGACGGAGGTCGTTAAGCGAGAGCTCGCGCGCCTGTACGGTCCGCAGGCCTTGCTGTTCGGCCTTGGTGGCCCGATGGGTACCGTCGACAATCAGCCATCGCCCGCGACGGCGAAGAACGTGAAGTGGCCAGTTGAGGTCGACCCCTTCGAGCCGACCCCGATGCTCTGGGTATTGATCGGGATCGGCCAGTACCTGGAGGGGTCGAACCTGGAACCAGCCTCGATCGGGTCCCCTCCACCATGGAAGCTCGAAGTGCCAACGCAGCGAGGAGAGCTCCACTTCCCGGCACGGTAGATCGAGGGCCCACAATTGGTCACGGCCCCAGGAATACCCAAGAGCCGGCCGCGCAGCTCGTTTGGGACGACGTGTTCGAGAGCGAACGACTTCCCCGACGCAGGTCGTCGAGGACACACTCAATATCGTCGAGCTCAAAGACATTGTTTCTCGACATGGAGGACCCACAAGCCAAGCATCGCATATTTCACGTTAGTCTCCGTAGATCCTCCGCCCGCCAGTCGGACCCTGCCGCGTCGAATGGAGTCGGGCTACCCGGCCCTATGATATAGTGCCGATACAGTTAACTCACGGGTAATAATGCGATGCGAATTCACATCGATTCCGATTTCGGTGGTGACCCGGATGACGCTTGCGCGTTAGCCATGCTTCTTGGCTGGCGCGAAATTCAGGTTGTCGGTCTCACAACCAATCTCGAGGTAGGTGGACAACGGGCGGGTTGCGCAAAGCACTATCTAGAAATGGCCGGACGGCCTGACATCCCCGTAGTCGCAGGGGCAGAGGCAACAGCCACTTCATTTGCCCGATACAACTCTACCTGGGGTGATACCCGGTATTGGCCGGAACCTGTGGAACCGTTGTCGTCAGCACCTGGCAATGCCCTAAATCTACTGGCGCGTAACATCGCCGGCGGAGCGACCGTTGTTGCCATAGGTGCCTTAACAAACTTGGCGATGCTCGAAGTGGTACGCCCTGGTTCTTTGAGCCACACGAAAATCGTAGCGATGGGAGGGTGGATCGAGGCACCTTCACCGGGGTATCCTCAATGGGGCCCGGAGGCAGACTTCAATATCCAGTGCGATACCCGGTCGGCAGAGATTGTGGTGAAGCGTTGCGGTGACCTGACACTCATGCCACTCCCGGTTGCGATGGCTGCCCAACTTCGCGGTAGCGAACTTCGACGCCTCAAGCAGGCCGGGCCTATGGGCGAACTGCTCGCACGGCAGTCTTCGGCCAACGCAAGGGACAATCAAGTAATCGAGCTACCTCACCAGTACCCTGACTTGGCGGACGACCTCGTCAACTTCCACTGGGACCCAATAACCTGTGCGGCGGCGGTGGCATGGCCTGGAGTTCGGGTTGAAGAGCGGGCGTTGGTCGTCAGCATGGACGAGGGGGTGCTGCGGTGGAACGCGGATCCCAGGGGCAAACCGATCAAGGTCGTGACGCACATCGATGGTTGTGCCTTCGGCGAAGTGTGGATTCAAGCTGTAGAGCGAGCCTGCCAACTCGCCATCAATTCACGAGACCGGCAGTCAGTCGTAAGCGAGTAAGTGCTCAGCCCGATTGTAGTAGTCCCGAAGTCGGCCACCGCACGACGTCGTCGAAGGGAGGTCGGAAAACTGGGTCATGGTTCGGTGGAAATGGCGAGCGTCCCGATGCGCCGCCACACGATGTGAGCCCCGTCCTCCCGGACCGGCTCGCCGTACTCGAAGGTAGCGCGTGCGTCGTCCATCGTACGCTGCGAGCGGCTGCGCTCCGGACCGTCGGGCTGGCTGCGTCTAGATGACGGTTGCGCATGAGCCCTATGGCGGGGCAGTCAGCGGTGTTCAGGAAGCGCAGTCCCGTCGTTTTCGGTACTGGCGACCGGCCCGCCTGAGCTGGGGTAAAGCCAATGCGTTGCCGATGATTCTGTTACTGGTCAGGGGATGGGCCGGCGGGCCGCGGTGCGGGAAGGTTTCGGGAAGAGGGCTTCTTCAAGATGGCCGCGTCGGCAATGACGCCGACCGAGGCTGAAGGGAGCCGAAATGAACAAAAGGATCGTCGCCACACTCGCCGCAACCGCTACCGCCGCGCTTGTCCCACTGAACGTGACGCAAGCCGGCGCCACCGGCTTGAAGCACCAGCAGGACCAAAACGGCGCCATCACGATCGAGTCATGGCTATACGCAGTCCCGAGTGAGAACGTGCTCTCCGGCACGGTCTGGGACTGTTTCAAGATCAGCGGGGCGATCACCGATGAGGGCGGAGGCCCACATGGACCAATAGCGCGTCGTACCACGCACCCAACACGAGCACAAGCGGTGGTATCGCTGGTGCGGTGCGTGAATGCTCCAACAAGGTCCCCGCCGGCGGGTTCGTCCTCGTTCCGCCCCCCGAGGCCGGCCAGTACCAGTTCGCCCGGTACACGGCGGCCCCTGGCTCGCCCGGTGGGCTCAGCACCGTTTACGCGGTGCACACGATCGCTGGTCAGAAAGGGGACATATACATCACGTTCTCCGGCACGTACAACATGACCAATAGCGTCGTTCCCGTCAAGCTTTCAAATGGCTCGACCGTCCGCGTGCAGCCCTTGACGACCGGGCCGCAGTGCACCTGGCTGATAACGGGCGGTACCGGCGCCTACGCGGGCTTGCAGGGAAGCGGGACGTGCTTTGCCAATGCTGAGAACACGTTCCCGTGGATCAACCACACTGAAGACGGCACAGTGTGGTGGAGCCCGGTTCCCAAGGACGGCGGCAACTAGTAACGCAGCGAAGCTATCGAGCCAAGCTGTACCGAGAGGGCCCGCCCTGAGGCGGGGCCCTCTTCTCGGGCAACAACAGCTCAGCGGTGAGATAATGCGCTCGTGGCCACTGGCCCCGCTGAAGACAACGAAGAGCGGGGCGCCTCGAGTTGGAGGCCGACAAGTTTGGCCATTAGCTCTAGCTCCGAGGGCCAGGCATAGCGGATTTGCACTGGGTACAACTGAATGCTGCCTCTCCCGAGCACGATGTGCTGAGTAGTCACGCTTTGGGTGACCGCGTCGTGCCGCGAACAAACGAGGCGCGCCTCATTGAGGCCGACCTTTACCGCGCCCACCCGCTGGCCGCGGTGGAAGAAGCCTAGGTCTGGCACAAAAGCCTCCACGAGGAACCGCCGACCAGGCAAAAGGTGACGAAACACGGAGGAGAAACACGCGAGTTGGGCCTCCTGGTCCGGGAATGTGAAAACGTACGAAGACCACCAGCACGAGCCTGAAGCGCTCCGCTAGGTCGAAGTCCTGGAAGTCCCCCGGGGTGGCCGGCACGCTTTCGCCACCTGGTTTCTCGCGCGGCTTTTGCGACCATCGCATTCGACGCGTCGATTCCGTGCACTCGGAGGCCCCGGCTCGCCAAGGAAAGCGCGAGACGGCCGGTGCCGACCCCGAGCCCCGGGTCACCGAGAAAACCTAGCAGGCCGGCGCCCGCGATCGTCTGTTCCGGCCTGGATCTCGGGTACCGGCCAGCTGGCGGCCCGGCAGACTGTAGGGGTGGCCCCCGAGACAGACCAGCAACGGCAGAAGCGGGAGGTTCAGAGGGTGCTGTTCAACGGGGTCGCCGGCCTGTACGACGCCACTCGCCAGAGCTACCCCGGTGCGATCGTCGACACCATCCTCGACACCGCCGAGATCGAGCGGGGTTCGTCAGTCCTTGAGATCGGTTGCGGGACCGGGCAACTGACGAGGCAGCTTGCCGGGCGCGGCCTCACCGTCACCGCCATAGACATCGGCCCAGCTATGGTCGCCGCCGCCCGCCGCAACGTCACTGACCTGATGGTTACCTTCGAGGTGTCATCCTTCGAGTACTTCCACACCTCTCAGGCCTTTGACCTCGTAGTCTCGGCCACCGCCTTCCACTGGATCGACCCCGACGTGGGCTTCGCCAAAGCCGCTCGCCTCCTACGACCCGGCGGTTGGCTCGCCCTTCTGACCACCGGGGAGAGGTACGACGAGCCGCTGCGGTCGTCCCTGCGCCAACTATGGACCAAGCACGACC
The DNA here is from genome assembly GCA_963823855.1 of uncultured Acidimicrobiaceae bacterium. Taxonomy (GTDB): domain Bacteria; phylum Actinomycetota; class Acidimicrobiia; order Acidimicrobiales; family Palsa-688; genus Fen-671. The sequence goes on along the minus strand of CAWGNA010000016.1, from coordinate 56,784 downwards.
CCGAGAGGATCGAGTGGATCTCGAGAGCTCCGTGGGCCGAGCCGCTACGAGAGACCGACCTCTTCGGCGCCGTCGTCGAGGCAACCCACGAACAGCCCCTCAAACTCCCCGCCGAGACAGTCCTAGGGGTCGAGTGCACCCGAGCGACGTACCTCAGCTTCAACGACGCAAGTCGTCAGGGCTTCACTGGCGACCTGGCAGAACTCCTAGGGTTGACGCCGATCGTTGGCCTCACCCAGGCGACCTACTTAGCCATGGCCCCCGTCGCTGGCCTGCCCTCGAGTTCCTGACGAACTTCACGCCGATCCGTACGACCACTTTTTGGCTGTTTATAGCTCCCGGCGCGAGCCACTTCCCGCCGTTGTCGGTGTGCGGCGCAACCAGTACGCCTATGGCGTCTTAGTTTGCGTAGTGCCGGCGTTTCCGCCGCTGCCCGGACATTCTGTCGCCGTACCGAAAGGTGGCCGACCCCGAGCCCTGTTCGGCATTCAGTGTTGTGTCTCGGCCATCCGGAGGGTCAAGGGCGCAGATTGGGAGTTCCGCGTCAGGTGGTGAACCCGATTGAGGGAGAGAGAGAACTGACGCGTATCTGGGCTAGTCGTTGTCACCGCGCCCGGCCAGGTAAACGACCCGGTGGGCGATATTGACGGCGTGGTCAGCGAACCGCTCGTAGTACCGCGCCACCAGGGTCATATCCATTGTCACCGGTAGCCTCATCGTTCCTGCGGCCAGCTCCGCGACGAGGGCGGAGTAGAGGCTGTCCATGTCGTCATCTTGTTCTTCCAGCGCGTCCGCCGCGGTTCGGTCGCGCTCATACCAGGCATTAGCTGCCTTATTCCACATATCGGCTGCGGTGTCACCCATTCTCTCCACGAGGCCCCTGGTGCGAGGCGAGAGATCGTCGCTCAGGACGTGGGTGGCGTGCTCCGCGATGTGGAGCGCCAGACGGTGTGCGCGATCCTGGTCGGGAAGAATGCGCAGCACCGACAGCAGGAGGCGCAGTTGGTCGGCCACTGGGGTCTGGAGGAGCAGTTGCCGGTCGACCAGAAGCTCTAGTTCACGGTAGATACCCTCAATGCTCGCCTGTCGCTCGGCGACGACTTTGAGTGCACCGACATCGCCGTTGAGGAGGGCTCCCGTTGCTACTGCCAAATCCTCCCCAACTAGCGCGAACAACTCGACGACCTTGCCTTCGATGGCCCGCAACGCTTCGTGAAATTCCTTTCGAAGCTCGGTCATGCGGCAAGTGTAGACGAAGCGCGTCGCGCCCTTGAAACCCGATTGGAGCCCCATGGCCCGAACAGCTCAGCGAGTCAAACACACCTCTCGATTGCCTGCACCTGATCTAGGAAGGCGCAGAAGTAAAGGCGTTTAACAGTTCTTGCCTGGTTCGGGCGGAACGCCGAGCGCCGATCCAGGAGCTTTTGACAGGGTTGGCGCCCTCGACACCGAGTTCGAGCGAAGGCTCAGCCTCGTTCGGCAAAGAACGAGCCGAGGGCGCAGAGGGCCTCGGCCCAAGTGGATCCCCTGGGTGCCGTTTTGGCTGTTGGTAGGCCACTCTGACCGGGTGAAGGCAACGAGCCGGCTCCTGCGCCTCGCTACCGACTTGCTCGCGCGGTTCGCTCGTCGGTGGCTCTGCGTGGAGAGCCGGCTTTTGCGGCGCAGCCAAGGCGATTATTTCTATTGCTGCAACCTCCTATATGAATCAACCCCGTCACCGCCTCGGTCATGCTTGAAATCATCTGAAGAGGGACGGTCAGGGGACAGAACGCCCGCCCATCCGCCCAAAGGAACTCGGCGACGAGCGCGACATTCGGCATTTCGCGTTGCACAGGAGTCCTGCGAGATGCGTCGGAACGCGACCACAAAACAACGGGGTTCCAGCCTCAGCTTCAAAATTGGTTTACTTTCTCGTAAGCTTTCGCCCCCCGCCAAAACGGCGAGCCGGCAGCAATTGGGTCATGGTCCGGTGAAGATGGCGTGCGTCCCGACATGACGCCAAACGATGTGAGCGCGTCGAACTCGCCCGCAATCAGAAATGCCCTTCGAGTTCGCTTGAGGGGTCGCCGACCAACACGACTTCGCCTAGCTGAGCCACCTCGACATCACAGGCGGCCTTGAGGATTTCGGCAGTAACCATCGGCCCCAAGCTCGGCATGAAGCGTTCCCGGTTGTCGGCGGACCGCCCGGCACTGCCGCCGGCAGCCTAGGCGGGAGCTCCCCGGAGGGAGCGGCAATAGCCGCAGGCACCAGTTCTGGCTCCGATAGGGGGACAGGTCGACGAAGACCACCCCGCTGGGGTACCGCGGGCCGGCTCTTTCTGCGGCTGTGAGGCCCAGGCTCGTCTTTCCGACCCCGCCAGGGCCCGTCAGTGTCGCACCCGCGCTCCTTCCTTGTTGAGCAGGGCCTCCACGAATTCCTCGGCTTTCCCCTGCCGACAAGAAGGCACACGTGCGGGCAGGTCGTGAGCTGGGCCGACGGGCGTTCTCCCTGCGTTGGGAGTCAGTAGGGGCATCGCGTCGCTGGTCGGGCCCGCTGCAGCCGCAGGTCGCCTTCCCTCTCGGCGAACCTCCTAGACGAGGCCCTCCCCGAGGGGGCCAGCGGCTTAGCTGCTCAGGATTCGGCGGGGATGGCCTCCCGAGGCAGACCTATCAGGGCGAGCAGCGCAACGGCATCGGCAACCCGGTCTCGCATTGGCCTCCCCCCGCGCTACTCAATTTGAACCAGCCGCTCCACGCGCCGACCGCCGCACATATGAGCTCAGTGGAGGATCTTGAGAACCAGGCTGGCGGAGGCACCTGTGCCCGACACCAAAAGAACTTCCCCGCTTGCTGGAAGTTGGCCAGCTCGCCGAGCGTCTGAGTATCACGCCCCGTCACGTCCGCCGGCCGGTCGGCGAACGCTGTGTACCTTTTGTGAAGGTCGGCCGCCTGGTTCGGTTTGACCCCGATGACATAGCCCGATGGCTCGACGCCAGACGAGTCAGCGGATCACGAGCGATCGGCGGGACCGCGCCCCACTACGGCCCGCCCCGCCTAGCCCAGCGTCGACGGTTTTGCTAGTGCTTTTGCCATTACCTCGGTAATGGCGTGGTCGCGTTCCCGACTGGCGTGTTGGTAGATGGGAGCGGCGCGGCGGGCTGGAGTGCCCGGCCCCGGCCCTGAGGTCGGCAACTGTCGCCCCGGACGCAGCGGCCAACGTCATCGCCGAATGGAGTAGGTCGTGAAAGCGGTAGCTCAGTCCAGTCGCGGCAAGGGCCGGAACCCAGACGCGCTGGCGGAAGTCGTGCCGCTGAAGGTAGCCGCCCTCCGGTGCCGGAGGAGGGTGGTCTCAGGCTTAGGGCTGATTTTCTCGAGGTGTTCCGAGAGATCCGGACGATGGTCGAGGGGGCAGCGACAGTACGACGTCCAGATTCGGTCCAAGGCGGCTTCGGGTCCAAGGCGGCCCAACGAAGCGTTCTCCTCCGACCAACTCAGTCACCGTTTGGGCGACCTTGACATCCTTGTGCAGCGAGTCCACGCGATCACGGCGCAGAGCGGCCAGCCCCCCGAAGCGTAGGCCGCAGGCGCTGGCGAGCCAGATCATGGCGCGATAGCGAGGGTCAACGGCCTCGGCCAGCGTGTGCACTTCTGGAGGCGTCGGGAGCGCCTGTTCTTCGGCACGTTCTCGAGAAGCGCCCTTGACGACAGGCGGCGACTTGACGACGTAGCCGTCGGCCACAGCCGCCGCCATGATCTGGCGCAGCAAACGGGAACACTTGGGTGCCCTCCCCTGGAACTCTGGCCCTGAGAGCTCGGCACCCGCACGCCGGTGTCAACCTTGGTGTCCCTACCCGCCGTGGACCTTCTGAGCTGCCTTTTTGTGGTGGAGATGATGGTGGAGACGATGGGACTCGAACCCACGACCCCCTGCGTGCAAAGCAGGGCCGGATGTGCGCTACACGCTGGTAATTCTCCGGGACTAGCCTTCTGAGCTGGACTTTTAGTGCCAGCTGCTGACACCTAGTGACCGCTCTTGACCTCTGCTTCGCGCACGGATCGCGCACGGATCGCGCACGCCGACGAGACGACCCGAGGGCAGCAATTGGGTCAAGGTTCGGTGAAGATGGCATGCGTCCCGATGCGGCGCCACACGATGTGCGTCTGGCTCTCTTGGACCGGCTCCCCGTACTCGAAGGTGGCGCGTCCATCGTCTGCCCAGGTCATCTCGAAGATGCCGCCGGCACCCTTGACGCCTTTGACCCGGAGGCCTTTGCGGAAGCCCCTCCCTCGTTGAAGGTCCTCCACAAACTGTGTCGACCGCAATCAGGAAGGCCGCCTGCTGGCCAGGTGTCAGAGCGTCGAAGTCGCTGGCGAACCTGGCCAACCAGGCGTACGTCGGCACGTCCGGCACGAGGACTACGCCGGTCGTCGTCTTGGGCGTTTGGCTCGTCGACGGAGAGCTTCTATGAGCTCTTCGCCAGACTCGAAGAACTCGGTATTCCCCGCGGCCAGGTCAGCGTCCGCCTCGTGCTCGCCCTCTTGCCACTCGGGCGTCCAGAACCAAGCCTGTGTGGCATCGATCAGCTTCTGCGGACGCAACAGGATGCCCTCGGACGTGATTTCTGCTTCGAGGAGGTCGCCTTCTTCAAGGCGAGCAGCCCGACGAATATCCTCCGGCAGCGTGATCTGCCCCTTGGCCCTCAGAGTCGTTCGTGCCACAGATCAACCATACAATCAGAAAGTCCGACTTTCCAACTGATCAAGCTAACCCGCCGACCACCTTGTGGGGACGCGTGTCGGGGGAGGGACGCGCCCGATCTGGTAGCAAGCATTGGCGTCTGGTGGGTGCAAGGGCTCCGTGGGCTGAGAACGTGTCGGTGTGTTCGTCAGTGGTGGAATGCCAGTGTTCTGCGACTGGCGGCTTGCCGGGTGGTCGTCGTAGTGGAGGCGCGAAGCCTCGGCGGGGACTTGAGCGACGATACTGGTGCGGGTGGCCGGGACGCCGACCGATGAATTCAGGACTCCTGATGCCGTGCGGCGGCTGACCGGCGGACGCCACGTCCGCGTCGTGTGGCGCAATATCGTCGACGGGCTCACCTTCGAGCTCGACGACGGCGCCGAGCACATCTTCATCAAGTGGGCACCGGCGGCATCCGGCATTGACCTGACGGCGGAGGCGGCCCGGATGCGATGGGCGGCGGGCCACACGTCCGTCCCCCGGCCCGTGGATCACGGTCAAGACGACGAAGGCTCCTGGTTTGTGACCTCTGCAATTGCCGGGGAAACAGCCGTCTCGGACCGGTGGAAGTCCGAGCCGGCCCGCGCCGTGGCTGCCATCGGCGAGGGGTTGCGTGACTTCCACGAGGCGCTCCCCGCAGCGGAGTGCCCGTTCTCGTGGTCGGCGGAGGAACGCGTGGCCGACGCCCGCGCTCGTGCCACTGCCGGGCGGGTCAGTCCCGATGGCTGGCACGAAGAGCACCTCCACTTGGACGTCGAAGAAGCGTTAGGGTTCCTGCGCGAGCCTCCCGCAGTCGACCAGCTCGTCGTCTGTCAGGGCGATGCCTGTTGCCCGAACACGCTTATCGGGCCGGACGGCCGTTGCGTGGGCCACGTGGACCTGGGCCAGCTCGGGTTAGCTGACCGATGGGCCGACCTGGCCGTCGCCACCTGGAGCGCCACATGGAACTACGGGCCTGCCTGGGAGGACGAGCTCCTCGCCGCCTACGGTGCCGAACGCGGTCCCGAACGGACAGCCTACTACCGCCTTCTTTGGGACCTCGGGCCGTAGTGGGCTCCATGGGGCGCGCCTTCACTATCGGTTGGAAGGTGCAGACAACGATCGAACGCCTGTAACAGAGCACCCGCAAAGTACGTGTTGCGAGAACTGCTAGGGAGTAGGTGGGGGCGGCCCGGTCCTGTGCCAAACGAATTGGGCTCTAGCACTGACCCGGCCGAGAGGGGCGCTGCTCGCAGCCTGGCGGGGCTGGGCGCCAGCCGGGCCGCTTAGGGGTCCCACCTGCCCCCTGGGTGCCATTGCTTGGCACTGATTGGACCTATGCTGGGGTTGTGCCTAGACGAGCGGACCTGGGCGGAGGTCGGGATTGCTGACGCTGGTTTCCAGAACACCGTAAATGCTTGAAGTTCGCCCTTTCCTGGGGTCTCCGCCTACTTGCCCTCCTAGTTGCCCGCAGCTCCATTGGCCATAGGCGCGAGCGGTGCCTGCCTGAAGTCGCAAGACCGCATGACTGATCGTCCTCGTGTCAATAAAAACTTCCTTGACCTGCCAGATGGCCCTTGCTCCGCCATCCTTTTCGAGAGCGATGAGAAGGCCAAACCCTGTAGCAAACTCGGGGAGGCGGTCGTGAGCTCGACCTCGGATGCCGACATGCCAAGTCTTGTCCACTACCTATGCGCCAAACACGGCGGTTCCTCGCCTTCTGCTGATGAACGTCGGACTCTGTTGCCGTGACCGACAACTACTAGCGGCTTGGCGCACCTGTCATGTACGTCGGGTCCGACCTCCAGTCGAAAATCGATCACCCCCCGCCCCATCCGTGAGAGCCCCGACTCTGTAATCTGCCGAAATTGCCATGATCGGGGAGCGAACCACTGAGTAACGGCGGGTATGGTCAGACCGTGGCTTCAGATGAGCGGCGACAGGAAGATGTCCACAGCAGCGACGTGGATGCCCTCATTGCAGAGTCCGGCGAGGTGGCCCAGCAACTCGTTGAAGCTGCTGACCCAATGTCCGTCTACAGGAAGGGCATAAGTCTCCTAACGCTCGGCATGAGGAATGTTGGACGGTCCTCGGATGTAGGTGCCATCGCGACGCCTCTGACCGATCTGGGGGTCGCTGACAGATGCTATCGATGCCCCCTCGGCGAACCCCGACCCAACGGAAGCGGCCGAAACGATGAGGCGAGCGGCATCAGAGTGGTTGTCAGTTCCAGCAGACCCAGAAGCTCGGCGGAAATACTTCGACCAGTGGATGTACCACGAGTGCGGTTACCAACGGCCGACCGAATCAAACTGATCTGCCGCGAGCCCTACGGCACATACATCGCCATTTCTACTATCCACCGGCTCAGCTAAAAGCGCCCAGCCACACCCCAGATCGGGCTTGGAGCCCCACTGACGACCAAGTCGCAAGCCCCGGGTCGAGATCCTGGGCGTCCCTCCTTCGGCACACCACCGGGCCGGCCCCACCTCTTCCCTAGCAACCGCTGCAACGGTTGCTTTGCGGCGCTGTGCTAGATGTTGAGGTAATCGAGATCGGCCCAGTTGACGACCTCGACATGGTTCGAGCGCATAACCTATCCGGATTACTGCACTGTCGCCGAAATTGCCCCGGGTGAAGAAAGCCGTTGCAGGCTCCTACGTCTTGGCCGCGCTGATGGCGCTCTGTTGCTTAGCCACGGTCGGCCTCGCCGTAGCCAAATCAGCGCAGGCTTCCTCGACGACCGCGGTGACTGCATATCCAAATACTTTTACAGGCGTCCCGTCGGTACCCACAGCCTGCAGCGCCCGGACCGTGTCCTTTACTGAGCCAACCAAGGCCACGACCGTCAGTACATGTGTTCACGTCGGCACCCGCTTGGTCGTCCGCCTGGCCGGCAGCTATCCCTGGATTGGGCCTCCTGTGGCCAGCAGCCGCCAAGTCTTGCTGCCAATCACCACTTGGAAGAACGGCCACGGCTTCATTTCGCAGTTCTTGGCTGCGCAACGTGGCACTGCCGTAGTGACCGCTTTGGCAGACCCGTGCAGGATCTTGCCAATCGTCCGCTTTGGCGGCACCACCGGGCCGCCACCCTGCTCCCTCCCGATCGAAGAGTTTACGGTGGCCGTCATTGTGCGATAGCCGAACTCGCCAGCCTGTTCGCTCCAAGCCGCCAATGCCGTTACCAGAAGGAGCGCGTCGCTCCACCAACAGAGACGGACTCACTCCCGGCTACCGAGCCACACTGCGACCAGACGCCAAGCTCTGGTACCGACTCGGCAGCGGCACAGGTCGGCCCAGTGGTCCGCGCATAATGTGTTGATGGGGACGGAGTTCCTTGTTGGTTCCAACGACGAGCCCGCTTTCGACATCGAAGACAACCTTGACGCCGTGATCACGCAGATTGCTGGCTGGTCATACCTTCTTCAATCGCTCAGGCCCACTTCAACTGGTATGACGCTGTCATCGCCCCCGAGTCTGTGGGAGCCTTCGCTAATGGATGCGCCACGGTCGCTGAACAATACGGCGATCCCAGCTGGAGCGGCGAGCCGACAGCCGACTCTCGGGCCTGGACGGTATCTGGCACGGACCTTCATAATACGCTCGCAGAGATCGAGCGGGTCGCCGTGTAGCGGCAGACGCCCAAACCCCCTTGACGATAAGAAGTGACCGAGGCTGGGTGGAGCAAACGACGTTGCAGGCTGCAACCGAGACCGGCCCAGATTCCGGTGCGGCGTCCTCCTGAGCCCACACATCGACTCGTCGCCAAGGGCCTGCTTACGCAAGACGCCAATGCTTGATACCAGAACACGAGCGCGTCGCTCCACCGACGTAAACCCCCAGACGGTCGGCTTCCTAGTGGCCATCACGGCGAGGCAGTCAAGCTGCCCGAAGCCAGAATGGCGACGTGCGGCCCGTACCCATGGATGGCGGAGGGCGGCAGTTAGCGGGTTGACGGGCGGGAGGAGCGCCACCAGGGCACTCTTGAACAGCTCCCCAGTCAGGGGGAGCTGGTTGACAGCGGTCCCTGCCGATCGCGTCAAGCTTCACCGAGCCTGCGACTGACGGAGGAGAGTAGAGGGGCCTAAGCGTGGACGCCAAGTCAGAGACCCATCCCCAAACCCCGGTCGTGCCCGAGGTCGTGGCTCTGATGGAAGGAGTGTTGCTGCCCGTGCTGGTGAACAAGGTGCAAATGGCGCTGGCGCTCGAGATTTTCTTGCGCCTTGACGGCCCGGCCCAGCTCCGCCAATCGTTCGAGATGCGGAGGGGTCCTGGGCCAAGAACTGGTCGCGTGCTTGCTGGGCCCGCTCCAGGCGGGCCACGTCGGCTTCCAGTCGTTGGTAGTTCGACTCCAGAGGACGCTCGTAGGGTTCACCGACGGCCCGCCAGGCCTCGAGCGCTTGGTCGAAGCGCACGCCCGCCTCTCGCACCTCCCGGCGGGCCTTGTGCCTGCCCCACCGGCCGAGCGATTTATCTTGCACCGCCTCCGATGCTCGTTGGTAGTCGAGAGCGGCGCCGCTAGCGGCTTGGGCGGCGTGGCCCGCCGGTGTGCCGGCCCAACGGCCAGTGCCCCGGCGCAAGTCTCGGCGGTCTTGTTCGGCGAGCGACAAACGGCGCCTGGCGTCGGCCAGTTCGGCCGAGCGGTCGGGCGGGATAGACCGGGCCAGCTGCGCCCGCTCGTGGTGCAGGTCGGCCAGCGACTTGCCTGCTTGGCGGTCGAGCGCCCAGGCCTGGCGGCGTTCCTGGCCCCAGGCCCACGCCAGGCGCTCGGCGGCATGGGCGACGCTGGGGGCGACAACGTGGACATGGCTCTCATGGCGAGCGCGGCTCATCGCCACATAGGCCAGCTCTCGTCCGCCGCCGTCCTCCAGGGCGTAGGTGACGTCCACGGTGCGAGCCCTGCGACCGGTGGGCGGTGGTGGCGTAGGCGTGGCCGAGCTTGTCGGTCCCGAGGTACTCGGGCCCCATGCGCAGCTCGGCCCCTTCCGGCGTCACGGCTACCAGCGACCTGTGCTCCGGGTCGACGGCGACGACGACGGCGCGCTGCGAAGTGACCCATGCCCCGTCGGGCCCAGGCGCAAAGCGTGATGACCCGGTCCCCGGCCCGGTAGCGCCGGCCACCGGGTGCTTCCAGTTCGGGGCCGATCAACCGGTCCAACTTGCCCCACACTGCTCGGGCGGCTCGGTTCAAGCTCTCGACCGCGTCACGGTGGTAAGCGACCAGCAGGGCGTCGCGCCCGTCGGCCACGTCGTAGGCCCAGGCCTTCACCATCTCGTACATGGCCTGCTCTCGGCTGGGAGACGGGTGCACCCGGCCGTGGTCCATGTACCAGTCGAGCGGCGCTCGGGAAATGGCCGGCGCGGAGGTGGTCCAGAGCATGGCGCTCGCCCGGGTCGACCTGTCTCAGGTTGTCCGTGAGCGCCCACACGTGGCCGGGGTGACGGGCGGCCAGGGCCTCCAGGGCGCCGCCGGGGCCAACCGAGCCGAGCTGGCGGTAATCGCCGACGGCGACCAACTTGGCCCCCGAGGCCTCGACGGCCGCCAGCAACTTCCCGACGTCGGCGTCAGAGCTCATAGCCCCTTCGTCCAGGACCAAGACATGGCGAGGGCGTAAGGGCTTCTCGCCCGTGCTCCAGGCGCCAGGTGAGCGACGCCACCGTACGGGAGGCTACTCCGGCGCCTTGGCCCAAGGCCTTGGCCGCCTGGCCGGAAGTGGCCGCGCCGATCACGTGATAGCCGGCCGCCTCAAAACCTTCTCGCACCGCCGAGAGCGTGCTCGTCTTCCCCGACCCGGCGACCCCGACCACCAGGTCCAGGGCGTGGCCGGAAGTAAGCAAGCCCTTGGCCACCTCGGCCTGTCTCTCGGTGAGACGCATGCCCCGGGACAGTTCCACGCGGCGAACAGCGGCAACGGCGGCGCCCTCGTCGACCCGCGGCCCGTCCCTTTGGCTGAGCACGTCGGCCAGCTCGGCGATGCGCCGCTCGTCCTCCAGCACACAGGCCGCCGCCCATACCGGCTCCCGGGCACCAGCCACGGCGGCAGCGGCGACCGCGTGCTCGTGGGAAAGCACACGTTCCACGGCGTTGTCCAAGACCGAGACGGGCAGCCCGTGCAGGTAGGGGGCGACGGCCACGATGACGTCGCGCGCGGGTAAAGGTCTTCTCTTCGGCCAGGCGGCCACCGGGGGACAGCAGCTCAGCGGCGATGTCGTCGACAACGTCTCGCTCGGGCGGCCGTAGCTGGAGCCCAGCCCGCTCGACCGCGGCCGCCAGCTCGAGCGGCGGGTACCCGGCGCGGGCCAGCTCGTCCCGCCAGCGAGGCACCAGGTCCTCGACCCGCTCATGGCTTTTGCGGTCCCGGGTGGCCCGGGCGGCGATAGCCCGGGACCGATAGGAGGCGTCCGGGCCGACGGCGTCGTCGATCTGGGCCGACGCGGGTGGCGTGGACTTCCCAGGCTTCTTTGGGGATGCCACGCGATGGCCCAGCCGCCGAGCCGGCCCGAAGGCCCGGGGTCGGCCTCGATGCCGTAGCCAAGCTCGACCGCCTTGGCCGCCGCCGCCATCCGACCGACGGCGGTGGCGGCGTGGAGGTGGTCCCGGAGGAGCCCGGTGTCGAGCGCCTTTCCAGCCACCCCGTTCGTCGCCCATCCGCACAATATTTGCCACCAGGACATGGTCGTGGACCTGGGGGTCGCCGGCTCTGGTCGTGGCATGGCGGGACACGGCCCAGGTGAGGCCTTCGGTCGGCGTTCGCACCTGTGCCCGGCCCCGCCTGCCGCCCTGCTCCTGGACGACCTCGTCCAGGTAGGCCATCGTGGCGTCTCGCTCGGCATCGAGGATCACGTGCATGTCCTCGGCCCGGCCGATGACGCCCAGCTCGGCCACTGACTTGTGCGGGATAACGACCAGCTCCATCCCCGGCCGCAGGCAATGCACGAGCCGCTCGCCGCTGTCGGGGTGGCGAGCGCCGCCGGTGCCGAACACCGCCCTCCACTCGCTCGACGCCGACTTCGCCACTCGAGGCCGAGCGAGGCGGCGCCGGCCCCGCCCCAAACCATGGGCGTCTCGCCTCGGGAGGCGTAGTACTCGAGCGCGTTGCCGACCGGGTCGTCGCCACGCTCGAGGACGGTGCGCTCGTGGTAGCCGACCGACTCGGCGCCCATCATCCGCATCCAAGCCAAGCCGGACCGCCTTCCCCAAAATCGACTTCACGCACAACGTCACAACCGACAGGTTGTAATCGTGTTCTGCCTCTGTCTTTTATACCTGTATTGCCGAAGGTGCAAGAAGGTTTCTTGGTGACCAGTAAGCTGCGGTCAGTAACGGTCAAAGGAGACGAGAGAGACAATTCCGGGTTGCAGCCGCCTTGGGGCTTAAGGCGTTGCGTCAGACGCCGCGACAATCAACCTCGACTGCTGTTCTACCGAAGCTGCACAAGAAGAAAGAAAAAAAATTGGCGTCACCGGGTGGCTGCAGATGGCTGTCGGTGGCACAAAATGGCACAGGTGGGCAGTAACAGGCAATTGCGGGCGTTTATGGAATACTCTCGGTCACTGATTTCCATGCCACAATTGCGGAGTAGTCCCTGAGCCAGGAGGTAGCAGCCATGCCCGACACCGAAGAACTTCCCCGTTTGCTGAGCATCGGGCAGCTCGCAGAACGCCTGGGTACCACTCCCCGGCACGTCCGCCGGCTTGTCGCCGAACGCCGTGTTCCTTTCGTGAAGGTCGGCCGCCTGGTCCGCTTTGACCCCGATGACATAGCCCGCTGGCTGGACGGCAGACGGGTCAGCGGCTCAGAAGCGATCGGCGGGGCCGTTCCCCACTCTCGACGGCCCGCCTAACTGACCTTTGACGGCTTTTCCAGTGCTTTTGCCATTACCTCGGCGATGGCGTGGTCGCGCTCCCGGCTGGCGTGCTGATAGATAAGAGCGGCACGCGGGCTGGAGTGGCCGGCTCGCGCCATGAGGTCGGCAACTGTCGCGCCCGATGCCGCCGCCAAAGTCATCGCAGAGTGTCGCAAGTCGTGAAACCGGTAGCTCAGCCCAGTAGCGGCAAGAGCCGGCACCCACACACGTTGGCGGAAATTGTGGCGCTGGAGATAACCCCCCTCAGGTGCGGGGAAGAGAAGGGTGTCAGGCTCCGGGGCGATCATCTCAAGGTGCTCAGAGACGATTGGGACGATGCTCGAGGGGATGGCCACAGTTCGACGGCCGGATTCGGTCTTGGGCGGTCCGGCGAAGCGCTCTCCTCCGACCAGCTCGGTGATCGTCTCCGCCACCCTGACCTCCTTGTGTAGGAGGTCGACGCGATCACGCCGCAGAGCGGCCAGCTCCCCGAAGCGAAGACCGCAGGCGCCGGCGAGCCAGATCATGGCCCGATAGCGAGGGTCGACGGTCTCGGCCAGAGCGTCTACCTCGGCCGGCGTCGGGATCGCCTGCTCGTCGACGTGCTCTCGCGAAGCACCTTTGATGACGACGGGAGACTTGACAAGATAACCGTCGGCCACTGCCGCCGCCATAATCTGACGCAGCAACCGGAAGCACTTGGGTGCCGTCCCTGTAACTTTGGCGCTGAGAGCCCGGTTCCAGGCCACCACCTCGGAGTTGGCGATGGCCGTCAGCGAACGCGGCCCAAAGGTGGGGTCAATGTGCTTTCGCAGGAGGAACTCGTAGAGTTCGCGCGTGCGCGGACGCAGGTGACCCTGTCGTTGCAACCAGGTCAGCGAGTAGTCGCCAAAAGTGACCTTGCCTGTGGGCGGTGCGACCCAGGTGCCCCGGACGATATCGGCTTCCTTGGTGGCCAGCCACGCCAGTGCATCGCCCTTGGCGCGGAACGTCTCAGTGGCGACATGCCGGCGCCCGTCGTGCCAGTACGAGGCTTGCCAGCGACCGGACGGAAGTTTACGGATACTGCCGAAATGACGACGGGCCATGCGCGAGATACTGCTGCGCGATCGCGCACGCAGCGCGCACGACAGTGTTAGGCGTTGATCTCGCTATCCGCCGTATGCCCTCTGAACTGCCCTTTTGTGGTGGAGACGATGGGACTCGAACCCACGACCCCCTGCGTGCAAAGCAGGTGCTCTCGCCGCTGAGCTACGTCCCCTGGCAGGGTCGCTATCACCCGGGACCAATACTATCGGCGTCCTCCGGCACGGGTCACAGGCTAACAGCGCCGGTAGTCCCGCTCACCGTCGTGGGCATCCGTCGCGGTGAAGACGTCACGGGTGCGCGAAAGAGAGGCAGGTCCGTCGTGCTCTCCCCGGCACTAGCCGGTTAACGTGGAACCGATGCGTTCCCCAGATGTGACCCTGGCGCCGGCATGAGTGTGGCCACGGCGGCGCCGCCCGAGAAAGCCCCTCCCGAGGCACGGGCGGCCATAGACGCACCGACGCTCCGAAAGGACCGTTGGTGGCTCCAACCGACCGTCACGGCCGTAGTCCTGATCGGCTTCATCGCTTACTCGACGTGGGCCGCGTTCCAGAACGCCAACTACTACGTCAGGCCCTATCTCTCCCCCTTCTACTCACCGTGCCTGGCTACCCGGTGTGGCTACGCCCGCGCCGGCTCCACCATCGTGCACCCGCCGATGGTCGGGCTCTTCGGGCCGTGGTGGATCATCTCGCCGGCGATCATCGTGCTGGTTGTCCCGCTCGGGTTCCGCCTCACGTGTTATTACTACCGCAAGGCTTACTACAGGTCGTTGCTATTGTCGCCCCCGGCCTGTGCTGTGCAAGAGCCGCGTAAACGTTACACAGGCGAAAGTCGTTTCCCTCTAATCATCCAGAATGCCCACAGGTGGTTTTTCTACCTCGGCCTGTTGTTCAACGGCATCCTGACCTGGGATGCCGTGGAGGCTTTCCATTGGCCCCGGGGCTGGGGGCACGCAGGATTTGGGACGTTGATGCTCGTCCTGAACGCCACCTTCTTATGGGCGTACTCTCTTTCTTGCCATTCCTGCCGGCACGTCGTGGGCGGCCGGCTCAAGCACTTCTCCCGCCACCCGGTGCGGTTCAAACTGTGGGGCTTCGTCTCCAAATTGAACACTAAGCATATGCAGATCGCGTGGGTCAGCCTGGTTTTCGTGGCTCTCACCGACCTCTATATTCGCCTGGTAGCGGTGGGCTGGGTGCACGACCCGAGGTTTTTCTAAAATGCCTGCTGAAGAAACATTCGAACACCATTCCTATGACGTCGTCGTCATCGGCGCCGGCGGAGCGGGGTTGCGTGCCGCGATCGCGGCCTACGACGCCGGGGCCAAGACAGCGCTGATCTGTCGGAGCCTTTTGGGCAAAGCCCACACTGTCATGGCCGAGGGCGGGATCGCTGCGGCCCTGGGGAACAATTACCCCGAGGACAACTGGGAAGTCCATTTTCGGGACACGATGAGGGGCGGCAAGCTCCTCAACAACTGGCGGATGGCGGAACTGCATGCCAAAGAGGCACCGGAGCGCGTCTACGAGCTCGAGCAGTGGGGCGCGTTGTTCGACCGCACGCCGAGCGGCAAGATCAGCCAACGCGATTTCGGCGGCCACCGCTACGCCCGCTTGGCCCACGTCGGGGACCGCACGGGGCTCGAGATGATCCGGGCCCTTCAACAGCGGGCTGTCTCGGCCGGGATCGACGTGTTCATGGAACTAGCCGTGACCGACCTGCTGAAAGAGGGGGACAGGATTGCAGGCGCGTTCGGGTACTGGCGCGAATCCGGGCGCTTTGTCGTATTCGAAGCCCCGGCGGTGATATTGGCCACCGGAGGGATCGGCAAGTCGTGGAAAGTGACGTCCAACTCTTGGGAGTGCACTGGTGACGGCCACGCGCTGGCACTTCGGTCCGGGGCGACGCTACTCAACATGGAGTTCGTCCAGTTCCACCCGACCGGCATGGTCTGGCCGCTTTCGGTGAGAGGCTTGCTGGTAACGGAGTCGGTGCGGGGGGACGGTGGGGTATCTGCGGAATTCTGAGGACCGCCGCTTCATGTTCGACTACATACCTGAGTTCTTCAAGGCCGAGACGGCGGACAGCATCGAAGAGGCTGACCGTTGGTATACCGACAAGAGCAATAACCGCCGCCCGCCGGAACTTCTTGCCGCGTGACGAAGTTGCCCGCGCCATAAATAGCGAAATAAAAGCCGGCCGCGGTTCCCCCCACGGCGGGGTGTTCCTTGACATCGCCAGCCGGCGGTCACCCGAGTTCATAAAGAAGCGTTTACCCTCGATGTACCAGCAGTTCCTCGAACTCGCTGATGTTGACATCACGAAAGAACCGATGGAGATCGGCCCGACCTGCCACTACGTCATGGGCGGCGTCGAGGTAGACCCCGACAGCCAGGCTTCGGTAGTCACCGGTCTGTTTGCGGCGGGCGAGGTCGGCGGCGGGATGCACGGGGCAAACCGTCTGGGCGGCAACTCACTCTCCGACCTGCTCGTGTTCGGCAAAAGGGCCGGCGAATATGCCGCGGCATATGTGAAAGAGCTATCCGCGAGGCCCAAGGTCGCTTCGCCCGACCTCGCCCGCGCCGCCGCCGACGCCCTGGCACCGTTCCGGAGTGGGTCGGCTGCCGAGAACCCTTATACGATCCATCACGAACTGCAGGACACCATGCAGGATCTGGTCGGGATTATCCGCGTCGAAGACGAGCTGAAGGAAGCCCTGGAAAGGATCGCCGTCTTGCGGTCAAGGACCGAAACCGTATCGGTCGAGGGCAACCGCCAGTACAACCCCGGGTGGCACCTGGCCCTGGACCTGCGGAACATGTTGCTCGTGGCCGAGTCGGTCGCATTGTCGGCGTTGGAGCGCCAGGAGAGCCGTGGCGGCCACACACGTGACGATTTCCCGATGACCGACCCTTATTGGGGGAACCTGAACGTGGTGGTGGAATTGAAGGCTCCGCCCCCCGGGCCGGATGGGAGCGGGCTCGGAGTCAGGCGCCAGGCTCTCCCGAAACCCCCGCCCGAACTGGCCAAGCTGCTGGAGGACGTCCATTGAGTTATGAGCTGACGCTGAAGATCTGGCGTGGCGACGCGACAGGCGGGGGGCTGAAGGACTATGTCGTAACGGCCGAAGAAGGCCAGGTAGTCCTCGACGCCGTCCACGGCGCTCAGGCCACCCAGGCCAACGACCTGGCGGTCAGGTGGAACTGCAAAGCTGGCAAGTGCGGTTCGTGTTCGGCAGAAGTAAACGGCATGCCCAGGTTGATGTGCATGACCAGGCTCTCGACCCTCCCCCAGGGCGAACCGGTGACGATCACGCCTCTGCGGACGTTCCCGGTCATCAAGGACCTGGTAACGGATGTCTCTTTCAATTACCAGAAGGCGCGCCAGGTCCCCGCCTTCAAGCCGACAGCGCAGCAGCCCGTTGCTCCCTTCACGATGTACCAGCCTGACGTCGAGCGTTCCCAAGAGTTCCGCAAGTGCATCGAGTGTTGGCTCTGTCAGAACACGTGCCATGTGATCCGCGACCACGAGGAAAACAAGCCCTATTTCGCCGGTCCCCGCTTCTTCATCAGGTACGCCGAGCTCGACATGCACCCGAACGACGCCCTCGACCGCAAGCAGGCCCTCCAGGATTCAGAGGGCCTTGGCTACTGCAACATCACCAAGTGCTGTACCGAGGTATGTCCCGAGCACATCAAGATCACGGACAACGGGATCATCCCGATGAAGGAAAGGGTCGTGGACGCTAAGTATGACCCGCTGGTCCGTTTTCTGGGACGGCGCCAGCGTCGGTCCACTGAAGCTACCCCCTCACAGTGACGACTCGCGTCGCCACCACGGGGCCGGCGACAGTTGTGGCTGTCGCGGGCTCGAAGCCCTCCCCGCCCGCGGCGTCAACTACTGTCGGCCCACATGTCAGTACCTGACCCCGTGGCTGAAGAGGCCGTCGTACTGACGGCCACGTTGGGCTCCAGTGAGAGCCTGGACGCGGCCGTCGACCAGCTTGCAGCCAGCGGGGACAGGGAAGCGCTCGAGCGAGCCCAGGCTGACCTGGTCGGCAGGATCCATGAACGTTCAGACGACTTCCAGGCGACAGCGGCATTGAACCTCATTAACAGAGCCCTGGCCAGCGTGGGCTGGCCCGACCCGTACAGCTGGAAGCACCGGCGAAAACCCTGAGAACGCTCAATTGGGCCTGCTCAATTGGGGTTTATCCGAGCCCCCTCGAAGACCATGAGGCGCACGCCCCGCTCTGAAAGCTCGGCCAGGAACTCGCCTGGCGAACAAACGAGCGACGCCAGGCCGCCCGCGCCCGGACGCAATTGGCCCGTGGCGGCCCGCAGGGCTGCGACCGCCGCCACCGCCCCCGCCAGCAGCGCCGGGCGCCCGCTCGCTCCGACCACCGTTGTCTCGGCCGCCCCTGCCCTCCACCCTCGAACTTCGACCCGGAGCGCTCCCACCGTCCCTTCGGGGTGAGGCCGGTGCAGCCTGGGCAACCATGAGGTGACGTGGTCGCGCCGCGAAGCCGCGGCCCTTGTCGTGGCAGACCGGAGGGCAGGGAACGCTCTGACGAGCAATACCGGGTCGGGCCGGTTCACGCGGTAGCAATCCACGCCCGCATAGTCAGGAAAGTACACAAACTCCCGGCCAGACCCCGCTACCTTGCGCGCCCAGGCACCGTCGCGCCATTCCTCGAGCGCCTCGCGGAACGCCGCCCGGTGCCGTCTTGCGCAGGCGGTACCCCCGGTCCCGAGGCTCGCCACGTGGACCTCTGACATTTCGTCCACCAGGGAGGCGGCCCACGCCGCCAACAAGCACGAGAGGCCCGGCACCATGCCAGCACCGATGGCCAATGGCACTCCAGCCCTTGCGGCTTCGCCGTGCAGCCCGAGCAAACACCGGACATCGGCAGGATCGTCGGAGACGGACACGACTGGCACGCCCGCGCTGACGCCGGCCTGAGCTGGCAACACGCTCGGGCCCGGGGCGGTCAGTAGCACCACTGACGCGCCGCTCAAGGCTCTCGACAAGGCTGCCTCAGAAAGCTGTTCCAGCTGCAGCGCCCCCTCAGCACCAAGCGCGGCGACCTTGGCCTCCGCCTCCGCGGGCCGGCGGGAGAGCACGACCAGCTCAGTTATCGACTTCGAAGAAAGTAGCTGCCGCGCGCTGCGCGCACCCACAGCGCCCAACCCCACGAGGACGGCTCGCACCTAGGGCTTGTCCACGGGCTCCAGGTCCGTCGCGGAGAGCTCTCGCCAGCCTCCTCGATGCGGTGGGGTCCCGCCACTACCCCTGATGCGCAGCACCAGCGCCGCCAAGGCGGTCAGGCCCAGGGCGAAGCAGGGCGCGGGTCAACACTTTCAACTCGGCGCCCCGGCGGGAACGGCCTCCTTCGCTAGCCACGCTCGCACCCTATCCCCTCACGCTGTATCTCCTCACGCTGTATCTCCTCACGCTGTATCTCCTCACACTGGCTTACGCCTGCACCACGGGGCCGCGGCACGCTGCCCCGCTACCATGGCCTTGCGATGCCAGCCGTGACATGCCTTGCCGACCTCAGCGTGGAGGTGCAGGGGGTCCTGCCGAGCCAGCTCCTGGTCGAGGCGGTCGACGCCGGATGGGTCAACTCGAGTGGACCTCCCATACCGCCGAGCAATATCCAGCCGGGAAGCATAGATCTGCGGCTCGGTGACTACGCCTATGCGGTCCAGTTCAGCTTCCTGCCCGGGCGCCAATCGGTGGCCCAAAAGTTGACGGGGTTTACAGTCGAGAGGCTCGACCTTTCCGAAGGGGCCGTGCTGGATATCAAACGGCCCTACCTTGTACCGCTTGTTGAAAGTCTGGATTTGCCTCCTTTTGTGCACGGCAGGGCAAACCCCAGGAGCTCCACTGGCCGACTAGATGTATTTACCCGGGTCATAACCGACCGGAGCGATCGCTTTGACGATATCGCACCAGGATATTCAGGACAGCTGTGGGTCGAGATCGTCCCTTTGTCGTTCGCAATTCGGGTCCGCTCCGGTCTTGCGCTCAACCAGCTACGGCTAATGGTCGGGAACTCGAGAGTGCCCGACGACGAGCTGTGGGCCGTCCACCAAAGCAGCCCCCTCCTCTATGTGAACGGTCGTCCGGCGGCAAGAGACGAGTTCACCACGTCCAACGGGCTTTTCTTGAGCTTGGATTTGAGAGGAGCGCAAGGCGGGTGGGTCGGTTACCGGGCCAAAAAACACGCCCCTCTGCTCGACATGACCAAGGTGGGCGAGTACCGGAGCAACGACTATTGGGAGACTATCCGGATCGAGAGGGGTGGTCGCGTCGTCCTCGAAGAAGAACGGTTCTTCTTGCTCCTTTCTGAAGAGGCGGTCCGCGTCCCGCCCAGCCTGGCGTGTGAAATGACAGCGTACGACCCCACCAGCGGAGAGCTCCGCGCTCACTACGCCGGTTTTTTTGACCCGGGGTTTGGCTACGACCCCCTGGGGGTTTTGAAAGGATCGCGAGCAGCGCTCGAAATGCGCGCCCACGATGTCCCTTTCGTTATCGAACACGGTCAGCATGTGTGCAGGCTGACTTTCGAACGAATGCTGTCTGAACCGGTGAAACTCTACGGCCAGGATGTAGGCTCCAACTACCAGGGACAGGTTGACACGCTCAGCAAGCATTTCCGGCGGGAAAAACCGTCCGACGACGGCGCCGGCCGACCAGAGGACGGTCAGCTCGACCTGTTCGCCGCAGAACCGGCCCTGGACCGTAACTCTGGGCCTTAGCGCCCTTCAAACCGTTAACCAGGTAAACGGGCGACAAGGACCGGCCCAGGTCCCGCAGAATAGCCGTGAGCGATAACTCGGCGGGGGTACGCACACGCGCCGGTGGAATTGACCCCGGGTGGAACGAAGGCAACGCGCTGCTATGGTGCGCGGTGTGACAAGCGATTACGACCCGTTCCAGACGGCCCGAGCCACCGCAGCCGCGATCAGGGCCCGCCAGGTCAGCCCGCTCGAGGTGCTCGAGGCCTGCCTCGCTCGCGTAGACGCACTGAACAACAGGCTGAACGCGGTGATTTGGCGCAATGACGAAGAGGCCCGTTCCGCCGCTCGGCAGGCGGGAGATGTTGTCGTCAGATCCGACCCGAGTGACTTGCCGCCTTTTTTCGGTGTGCCGGTGCCGGTCAAGGACGTGGCCGCTGTTGCCGGCTGGCCCACGACGCGTGGCTCCTGGGCCATCCCCGACGCGCCCTCACTGACAAGCGACCTCGTGGTGGAGGCGCTCCAGCGGGCCGGGTTCATCTTGTGCGCCCGCACCAACGCACCTGAGTTCGGCGCGTTGCTGGTAACCGAAAACGTCCGCTACGGTGTCACCCGCAACCCGTGGGATCTGGACCGGACTCCCGGAGGGTCCAGCGGCGGGGCGGCGGCCGCAGTAGCCGCAGGCCTTTTCCCGTTGGCACATGGGAACGACGGGGCCGGCTCGATACGCGTGCCCGCCTCCTGCTGCGGCTTGGTGGGCCTGAAGGTGAGCCGCGGGCGGGCCCCCACTCGCTACCAGGGCTGGGAGGGAGCTGTCGTCGAAGGGGCCCTTACGCACGACGTGGCGGACACCGCTGCTGTCCTCGACGTGATCAGCGGCCCAGACCCGGGACAGTGGTACAACGCTCCCGCACCCGAGCGGCCGTTCCTGGCCGAAGTGGGTGCCGACCCTGGACGGCTCCGGATCGGGCTGATCGAGGAAGCTCCCCTCGGCCTCGAGATCGAGCCGGTATGCAAGGACGCTGGCAGAGAAGCCGCCGCGGTCCTGGAAAAACTGGGCCACCACGTCGACGTCGTCAGCTACCAGGTCCCTGACGAGGTCCTTATAGCTTTCCTCAACGTCGTGAATACTGGCCTGGCAGACCATGACTTCGAGCTGGCCAAGGCTGAGCCCCACATACGGGCAGGGCTGGAAGCCGCCCGGGCGGTCGACAGCCTCAGTTATGTCCGTTCGGTCCACTATCTCCAACGCTGGAGCCGCGAGTTTGTGGCCCAGTGGGGGCGGGACTTCGACATCCTCGTCAGCCCCACCATGACGATCAGCCCGCCCCGGGCGGGCGAAATTCTCGCCGCCGTGCACGAAAACGCTGCTACAGGGATCCCGCCGCTCGAGATATTGCAGATGAGCGTGCTCACCGCTGGCTTCAATATAAGCGGCCAACCCGCCATCTCGTTGCCGACCCACGTGAGCGAAAGTGGGATGCCAATCGGGATCCAGCTCGTCGCCGGTCCCTGGGAGGAAGCAATCCTGCTCAGGGTATCAACACAACTGGAGCAAGTGCTTCCCTGGGCCGACCGCCGCCCGTCTCTGTAGGCCGCCTTCTTCCTGCGGCCCGCCGGGGGCCCGAAAGTCTTCGGTCTTCCCCGGTTACCCGAATTGACTCCGTTCTCGGTGCAGTGCACAGTTCCGGGTGCTAAATGAAGCAATCTTGGCCAACAGATCGCGACGAGTCCCGCCCATTGCACCGGGGAACATCGTGGTTAGGAACTTACGACCCGCTTGACGCGGGTCTGTCGATTAAATCACCGTCGGTTATCCGCCTCGCTTTGAGTGCTGAGTGGGCGCAACCGGGGTGATCGACGCTAACTTCGATGCCGGACCACTCTTTTGACAAGGAAGGCATCAATGGGCACGAGCCAAGAACCGCCCTCTGTCGTGAGACGCGCCCGGGGCGGCGTCCTCGTCGTGGGCGGAGGCTTCGGGGGCGCCTCTGTAGCGCGCCTCCTTGGCCCGCGAGGTGCGACCATAGTCAACGCGCAGAACTCGATGCTCTTTACGCCCATGCTCCCGGAACTGGCGGCTGGCATTGTCGAAGTGCGCAACGTCATGACGCCCCTGGCTATGGTGTGCCCGCACGCTGAGGTGATAACTGGCAGGGTCACGGACCTCACTCTGGGAGATGGCCGAGCAGAGATAGAGACCGACGGCGGCCTGCGCATAGGCATTACCTACGACCATGTAGTGATCGGTGTAGGCGCCGTCCCCCGCACGTTCCCGGTCCCCGGTCTCACCGAGCACGCGGTAGGGTGCGCAACGGTCCTCGACGCGCTGTACTTGCGCAACCAGCTGTTGCGGTTGGTGGCGGCGGCGGCATTGGAGCCCGATCCAGACCGTCGTAGCCGGTACCTCACCTTTGTCTTCGTCGGTGGCGGCTATGCCGGCGTGGAGGCTCTGGCCGAGCTTCGTGACCTTGCCCACGACGCCCTCCGTTACCATCCAAATCTGCGAGACGTGCCGCAGCGGTGGGTGCTCGTCGACCAAGCTCCCAAGATCCTGGCCGAAATCCCCTCTCGGCTGGGTCAGTACACCTACGACCTGCTCGTCCAACGAGGTGTTGACGTACGGCTCCGCACCCGGCTCGAAAAGGTCGTCGACGGCCGGGTCACACTCAGCGACGGCACCGAGCTCGAGACCGGGCTCCTCGTATGGACGGCGGGCGTCAAGGCCAACCCGATCGTCGCCCAGTTCGGTCTCCCCCTCGACGAGCGGGGCCGGGTCCGGGTAAGCCCGACTCTCCAGGTCGAAGACCAAACCAACGCCTGGGCCCTCGGCGATTGCGCCGCCGTGCCCAACGTCGCCACTCCTGGCCAGGTCGACCCTCCTACCAGCCAACATGCATTACGCCAAGCCCGTCGGTTGAGCCAAAACCTTGTCGCCTTCGACGAGGGACGGCCGCTTCAGGCGCACAGCTTTAAGTCTCTTGGCCAAGTGGCCACCCTCGGACGCAGAGAGGGCATCGCTGACCTGAGGGGCCTGCGCTTGCGCGGCCTTCCGGGGTGGCTGGCAGCCCGCAGCGTCCATCTCATGCAGGTCCCAGGCGCCTCGCGACAGCTGGGAGTCGTCATGGACTGGCTCCACGCACTGCTCTTCCCCGGCAATATCGTCACGGTGTCAGGCCTGGTCGAAGCGCCAGCGATTGTCACCGGTCCCGCCCCCGCGCTTTCCCCTTCGCTCCGGCGTCCGTCGCTCCTGGACGGGGACGACGGCACGAACAAAAATGCGACGGAATAAGGCCCTTCAAGCCTTGTCCGCGTCGAGCCGCTGGAACTCCTCGTCGCTCAACTTCAAGTCCGCCGCTGCCGCGCAGTCGCGCGCCGAACTAGGCCGACTGGACCCCGGTATCGGGACCACTTGCTCGCCCTTGGCCAGCATCCACGCCAGCACCACCTGGTGGACCGAGACGCCATGGTCCGCAGCAACGCCGGCGAAGGCAGGGTGTTGGCGTCTCAGTACTTCGGCGTTCCCGATGCCGCCGAAGGGGCTCCACGGCAAAAAGGCGATGCCAAGCTCACCGCAATGACGCAGCTCGTCCTCGCTCGAGCGGTAGCGAGGAGAGAACTGGTTCTGGACACTCACCAGGTTGCCGTCTCCCAGGATGGAGCGTGAGAGGTCTATCTGGCCGATATTGGCGTTCGATATACCGACCATTCGCACCTTGCCGGCGTCGAGCAGTTCCTTGAAGACAGCCACCGCTTCGCCGTAGGGGACCTTGGGGTCGGGACGGTGGTACTGGTATAAATCGATCGCCTCAACGCCGAGGTTGGCGCAACGAGGCCTCCGCGGCGCTCCGCAAGTAGTCCGGGTCGCTGTTCACCGTCCAGCTCCCGTCGCCGGGACGGACGTGGCCGCCCTTAGTGGCAACAATGACGGAGCCCCGGTCCCCGCCCCACGAGGCCAATGCCTTTGCGACGAGGCGCTCACCGTGACCCATGTCATCGCCGCCCAGGCTGTAGGCATCGGCGGTGTCTATGAGCGTGACCCCGGAGTCGAGGGCCGCATGGATCGTCTCGATAGACCTGGCTTCGTCCGGCCGGCCCTCGATCGACATCGGCATTTCGCCTAGCCCTATTGCACTTACATGCCTGTTGCCGATCCGACGCTGCTCCATCGTCACTCTCCTTCGCTTCCCCTGCGTAATATGCACTTTTCCGGGCCGCGGGAGCGCGTCCCGTCCGCCCGTCGGCAGAGCCTAACCTGTAGGGGATGCGTCGCAAGGTCAATTGGGGCGTCGCCGCTTTGATGTTCTTCACAGAAGCAGCAGTCGTGGCTCGTCGTCGCGGCTACCTGTTCGGCGTCAACACCGTGGTGCGCTGCCTCAGCGGCCACCTTTTCACCACGCTCTGGGTCCCGGGCGTCTCAGCTAAGGCCCTCCGGCTGGGATGGTGGCGGTTGCAGCGCTGCCCGGTAGGTAAGCACTGGACTTTCATCACCCCCGTCAACAAATCACATCTGACCGAGGCGGAAAGGCAACTCGCGGCGCAGGCCCACGACCTGCGCGTCCCCTGAGGCGCTCTTGCCTGGCCGCCCGGAAGCCCAGTGCGCGGGCGACGGCGCACATATCCCCGTCAAGTCATTAGTGTTCCGTATTGGATGACGGGTACGAGCAGCCAGGGACCACCGGAAGGCGTGTCCTTCACTCATCTCGACGAGGCGTTGTTCGACGGGTCTAACTCGACCAAGCGCGACCTGGTCGATTACCTCGACGCAGTTTGTGACCGGATCACTCCTGTGCTGGAAGACCGGCCGCTGTCAGTGATCCGCGTGCACCGCGGTCAGGAGGCGTTCATGCAAAAGAACGTCCCCAAGTACACACCGGCATGGGTGCCGACCGTCAGATTTTGGGCCGAGACCTCGAAGCGAGATGTGTCATACGCGCTGTGCAACGACCGGCGGACCCTGCTGTGGTTCGCCAACCAGCGTGCGGTCGAGTACCACCCGACCCTTGTGCTCGCCGATCACCCTCAGAGCTTGACCCATCTCGTCCTTGACCTGGACCCACCCGCTGCCGACGCTTTCGGGATGGCCGTCAACGTGGCGCGCCTGGTCCGGCAGGTGTTCGCGCGACGTTGGCCTCGAGGGCGCCGTGAAGACGAGCGGGGCCAAGGGCCTGCACGTCTTTGTGCCGGTTGCCGACGCGCCTCTCGAGGATTCGGCGGCCGCTACCCGGGCCATCGCGGCGCGAGCGGCGGCGCTCGGCCCCGAGATAGCCACGACCGCGTTCATGAAGGAGGACCGGGCCGGGAAAGTGTTCGTCGACCCGACCCGGGTCGGCGGGGCCACGGTAGTCGCCGCTTACAGCCCCCGTGTACGGCCCGGTGTGCCGGTGTCCTTCCCTGTGAAGTGGGACGATCTCGACGACATTGCACCGGCGGACTTCACCATCCACACGGCCATAGGCCACCTGGGCGACAACGACCCGTGGGCAGCGGAAATGCCAGCTAGACAAGTTCTCAGCGCAGAACTCATCGAGGAGGGCCACGCCATCTCGCTCGGCCGCGTCGAGGCCATGCACGAAGGCAAGCGCAGAGCCCGAGCCGAACGCGCCTGACCCTCCGCTCACGTTTGACCGCCTCGCGACGGTGTCTCTCGTCAGGAACTCGTGATCAGCGCTCGACGCAAGACTTTCAAGATTGTGTCGCGGTACTCCTCGACGCTCCGGCCCCGGTGGCGACGGAGCATCTGATGGACCTGAGGCGAGGCCAGGGCCAGAAGGATGTCGGTCCCCTGCTCCACGCTCAAGTCCGGGTTAAGGGCACCGTGGTCGGCCAGCGCCTCGACCATCAGCGTCAAGTCCTGGGCCCGGGCTCGCTCGCCGCGTCTCGCTGCCTCCCGGAGCCCTGCGTCGGCACCGGCAGATTCGTACCCCGACATGATCAAGGGCCAGCGCGTTCGAGTAACGCCGTCGCGCCGACCACTAGCTCCAGGGCGCGCTCACCGTCCTGCTCCTCGAGCGCAGCTCGGAACTCGGGACGTTCGGCGATCGGCACGGGCCGGTCGTCTCCAGCCATCGCCACGCCTATGGCCTCGGCGAAAAGGTCAAGCTTGGTAGGGAACACCGCGTAGACCGTGCGCTCTGAGACGTCCGCCTCCGCCGCGACCTGGCGCATGGTCGTGATGGCGTAGCCCTGGTCGATGAACAGACGAGTGGCGGCGTCCCGGATATGAGCCCTCGTCTGCCGGGCCGATTTTTCACGAACAGAAGAGCGGTACGGCCTCTTGACAGGCATGGTCATTGTGTTACAGTACAACAGTAATGACTACAGTGATGCTGTATTCATACGGTGTTCATATGGGCCCACTGGCCCGCTCAAGCCAGCGCCTCGCTCACGCGGAGCGTCCGATTGACCAGGTCAGTTATACGCACGCCTTCGAACCCGAAGATGGCGCTGTGCATCACGTCATGAAGAGGGCCGGTCCAAAGCGTCGGCAGAGCGTCTCGGCCGTGAAGTGCGCCGAAGACCGACCCCGCAGTGGCACCCGTACAGTCCGTGTCGAGCCCGGCTTCCACGGCCAGGCCGATCGTCCGGCTGAAATCTCCGTCGCCCCACAACAGCGCGGCGGTGACGACCTCTGCGTTGTTGATGGTATGGACCCAGTGGTACCCGGCGAGCCGGTGCTCCATGGACGTCATCGCCTCGTCCCAGGATCCCCCGTCCCGGTGGGCAGCCATCGTGGTCCGCACGCCTTCCGCCAGACGCGAACGGGCGGGTACCACGCCTAGAGCTGTTTCGAGCGCCTGTTGCGCTGTCTCGCTGGAGAACGCCGCCGCGACGAGGGCCGCCGCCCACATCTCCCCGTAAATGCCGTTCGCCGTATGCGAGAGCGCTGCATCCTGGTAGGCGACCCGGGCTGCGGCGCCGGCATCGCCGGGCCAGACGTAGCCGAACATGTCGCCCCGGATAAGCGCCCCAATCCATTCCCGGTAAGGGTTGCGGTACGTGGCCGTCGCGGGCGGCTGCATGCTGTAGACCAGATTGCGGTAAGCGACACGTTCAGCCGTGTAGACCATGGCAAACGGCAGCGCCAGGAGCCATTCGGCGCCAACATCGGCGCTCGTGAACCCGGGGCCGTACTTCTCCAATATCCGTAGAGCCAGCATCGTGTAATCGGTGTCGTCGTCACGCGCCATCCCGTCGACGTTCCCTCTGGTAGCTTCCCTCCACCACGGGAGAAAGGTAAACCCGTCCGGTACCGGGTCGATCGCCGGCACGTAGTCACGCAGCGGGAAGGCGTCCGCCATTTCGAGATAGCGCCGCAACTTTTCCCGTCCCCATCCCCCTTCGACGGGCTTGCCGAGATTGCACCCGGCGCAACGGCCGAGCCACGCGGCGTGGACCCGGTCATTGAGCACGCTGTTAGGCGGTCGCGGTAGCGCTTCGGTGCCCGGCGCCAGGTCGACGATCGCCTCGAACGCTGAGGGTTCCTCGTAGCCCCAGTCAGGGCGCAAACGCGTATGGTCCAGCTCGTCGTACAGGCGCTCGATCTCCCCCACCGGGACATCAGGGCCCTCGAGCGCGGCCTCTATTTCTGCGGAGAGACCGTCGAGGGCATAGCCGCTCTGTTCGCGCTCGACCAGCTCGTCACCGAGCAGTTCTCGTATGTCGAGGGCATCAAGCATCTCGGTCTTCTCCCGGTGAAAGTGGACGGCTGCTCCTACCGAGGCAACCTAGTTGAGCTCCAGCCGCACCGGTCACCCGCTTCGGCAACAATGTTTTCCTGTGCTTATCGCTCTAGTCACGGGCGCCTCGCGGGGCGTAGGCCGTGGGATAGCTGTGAGCCTCGGATCGGCTGGCTGGACTGTCTACGTTACGGGTAGGTCGAGTGCAGCCTCCGGTCGCACTTCGCACTTGCCCGGCGATGTCGAGGCTACGGCCGGCGCCGTAGACGAGGCCGGCGGGATCGGGATCCCGTGGCGTTGCGACCACACCGATGACGCCTCCGTTTCGACTCTCGCCGCTGCTATCTCGGAGCGCCATGGTCAACTCGACCTCCTTGTCAACAACACGTGGGCGGGCTACGAACGCCTTAACGCAGGCGCCTGGGACGAGTGGAATGCGCCGTTCTTCGACCAGCCCCTCTCGCTGTTCGATTCGATGCTGTCGTCGGGTATCCGGAGCCACTACGTGACGACCGTGGCGTGCGCCAGCCTCCTCATGGCAGCGCCTGCGGCACTCATCGTGACAATCTCCTTCCAGGAGGCCGGGCCAGTGGGCTACGCCGTGGCCAAGGCGGCCGACGACGCGCTGGCGCGGACCTTGTCAGGGCGGTTCCCGCGCGGCAACGTCATATCTGTGGGGCTTCATCCCGGCCTGGTGAAGACTGAGGGCGTCCTGCAGTTTGCTGATTACCTCGATTTGCACGGGGCGGAATCGCCCGAGGGCGTGGGGCGTGTGGTCGCCGCCCTGGCTGCCGACGGCGAGCGACATACCTACGACGGGCAGGTGCTCAGCGTCGAAATATTGGCAAAGCACTACGGCGTGTTGACCGAGTAGCGGGCTGCTAACCGGCCCCTACCGTGCCGGCTCGCTCGGCCTAACTGTGGAGTAGACCGTGTCAGCGAGCAGCGGCGACTGTGGGTAACTATTTTGGCCCATTTGTTTCGATTTCCGTGCTTTCTCGGTGCACTCAGACATTCTCGTCGCGATAGCGCTACACAAAAGCGGCGGCGGGCCGAAAAACGCAACGGGAAAGCCCTCGTACCCAGAAAGGCGCAGCCGGCCCCATCAGATCAGGTCCGAGCGGGCGTGTACGTCGTGCGCGTGTGTAGCACGGTGCCGTCCACGCTGTCGGCCACACGCCGATCAGCGACATCAACTCGCACTGTTCGTCGACCTGGGTGCGCCGGTAGTCCCCGGCGCCGCGATCGACCAGCCAAGAGTGGCACGCTCACGGGGAGCCGACTGCAGCGACCTGCACAGCTTCGACGGTACCGTCGCACGAGGAGATTGGAAAGGCCCTGGGGGTCGACGACTAGGCTGGCCTGATCGAGGAGGTCCTCCGGACGGAAATGAAACCGCAATTGACCCGTACACTTTCACAAATTGCTGTGGGATATCGCTCGACCCGCACGCTCGGCAACCCCTGTGTCACCGACGCTTCTGCACTCGTACCCAAAGTAATTGGCACTAATAGCTGAAAGGGGTTTTTGAACAATGAAGGCACGGCTCATACCCCTCTACTTGTCGTCTGAGGCTGACGCGGACTTCATCAGGCAGACGCGCACGCTTGCTGCCCTGCTCGAAGAGCACGCTGCCCTGCTCGACCCGGCGCCGCTTGGCTCTGCCCTTCGCGACGCCGATGCAGTCGTATTTCCCCAGGTACTCGGCGAGGCCTATCGCAGGGTGGGGGAAATGCGTGCCCTCACGCTGCCCATCTTGGTGTTGACCTCGGAGTTCGGCACGATGGCGATGTGGGACTGGGAGCTCGTCAGCTACCTGAGGGGCGAGGGGATCTCCGTAATGGCGCCGTACTCGCTCAGTCAGGTGTTCACTGCCTGCCGGGCCCTTGCCGCCAAACGAGAGCTTCGCGGAGCCAACTTTGTGGTCTACCAGGACCGCCCCGGAGGAACAACATCGGTAGGGCCGGATATCCCCAGGCGTTTCTACTGGTGGCAAGACGAGTGCGTTGAGCGTATCGAGGCCAAGTTCGGGCTTAGGGTCGTGAAAAAGAGCTTCGAAGAGCTCGGGAGGCGGGCCAAGGCGCTCCCCGACGCGGACGCCAACCAGGAATGGGACCGAGTACAGGACCACGTGCCTCTGGAAGGCGTAGGCGACCCAGCCAAACAAAACGCTCTCAAGCTGTACCGCGCCGTTCGCGACGACCTCGATGGGGGAGGCACCACGCTGGCCGCCGGGATCAACTGCCTGAACGAGTCGTCGTTCTCGAACACGACGCCCTGTCTGGCCTGGGACTTGCTCTACCAGGAACGCGACCTTATCTGGGGGTGCGAGGCGGACCTCGTCTCTATGCTGACGAAGTTCATTTTGAACCGGTCGTTGCGGGTCCCCGTCATGATGACCAACCTCTACCCGTTCTTGATGGGCCAAACGGCGTTGAGCCACGAGCGGATCAGTGAATTTCCTCCCGTGGACGAGCCCGACAACTACCTCCTTGCAGCCCATTGCGGTTACTTGGGCGTACTTCCGCGCTCCTTCGCCACCGAGTGGCGGTTACGGCCCAAGGTCTTGGCCAGCCTCGACGACAACGCGACCGCGATCGACGCCCGCTTGCCAGTGGGGGACATCACGTTGTCCAAACTCGGGCCTACGTTCGAGAACCTTGTCGCCGTCGAAGGTGAACTCACCGGCTACGCCGGCTATCCCGGCTCGGACTTTCGCAACGGCGCGGTGATCAGAGTGCCCAACGGTCACACGCTCATGGAAGGGCTACCTTCGCACCACTCGATCCTGACCACGGGCCATGACCTCGCCGGGTTGAAACTAGTAAGCCAGGTTTTCGGGCTCAAATTGGACAACCTCGCGAGTTGACGCCGACGTCCTCGCGTGAGGCCCGGGGCCTCAGGCCACAAACCTAGGGTCGCACGGTGCTATGCACGTGGCCGCCGAGGCGAGACGG
Organism: uncultured Acidimicrobiaceae bacterium; assembly: GCA_963823855.1. GTDB lineage: Bacteria > Actinomycetota > Acidimicrobiia > Acidimicrobiales > Palsa-688 > Fen-671. Next base: position 25,771 of record CAWGNA010000016.1, on the reverse strand, counting down.
TGTGGTAGGTAGCCGCCAGTGATAACCGACTGGGCAGGTTACTTTGGCGCTCAGGCGGGCGCCTTCGCCGCATTGACGGGCCTCGTTTTCGTTGCACTCTCTATCAACCTCAAACCGATCCTGGCGCAGCCGGGGTTGTCTGGGCGAGCCGGTGAAGCTCTAACAGTCCTCGTCGGGCCGGTAGCAATCGCTCTGGTAGGCCTGATGCCCCACCAGAGCGCAACGGAGCTCGGTGCCGAGATCCTGGTTATTGCAGCCGTCGCTTGGCTGACCATCATCGCGATCATCCGTTCCGGATGGAAAGCCATTCTCGAACGCCCGCGCCGTGAGCGGGCTATCCGCCTGGTGGCCCCACTAGCCACCGGCCTGCTGCTGGTAGCGGGTGCTCTTTTGACCGCCGGCGTCGAAGCTGGCCTGTACTGGCAAGCGGCCGGAGCCATCACTTGCCTTGTTGTCGGCACTGCCGACGCCTGGGTGCTCCTTGTAGAAATCTTACGTTAACCCCATGGTGGTCGGCGGCCCATACTTTGACGAGGCCATCTAGCATTTTGAGCCTGTCAGCCATGGGAACACGAGACTTCTGCCGGGCGGGCACACGTCAGCTCCAGCGCTGAGGCCTTAGCCCGGACCAGGACGGCGACTTTCCGTCGGCCTGCTCCACCAGATGGGACAACCCAAGGGGCTCGCAACGACAAGTGTAGTAGACTTCTAGAAGGCTGCTACGTACATCCGGGCACTCGGCCCGGAGGCAAGGAGCCAGATTGGGGGTTCCCATGGGAGCTCCATCATTAAACTCGACAACTTCTGGCCCGGTTGGGCTGGCAAATGTCATCGAAGGTGTAGGACTATCCACGGCTACCGACCCGTTGGCGGGCTTCGACCCCATATTGGCGGCGGTGGCGCAAAGAGATCGCGACGCGGCGGAGATCACCGCTGATCGGCTTGATGCCGGGCAGAAGTTCCTGGACGAATTCGCTGCGGCTTGCGCGACAGAAGTACGACCGGCGATGGACGCTGTGCTCGAACGGCTCCGCCAACGGGGCGGCGGGGGCCTGGTCGAGGAACACCCGGGTGGCGAGGCGCGCTTCAGGAGCCCACGTCTGGCCTTGTGGATGTCGCTCAAAGGAGAGATGGTCGGAGAACCTCGCCTGGACCGCTTCCCCTACCTGCTGTTCGAAGCCGATGTTCAAGGACGGAAGGTCCAAGTCGACGAGGGAGACATGTGGAGAGGAGCTGGCGGCCACACCAGCGGCCGAGTGGGGTCGTGGGAAACATCTGATCTCACGCGCCGGCGGGTCACCGAGGAGCTATTGGCGATCGCCCGCCGGGCTGCGAATTAGGTCTCACCGATGGAACCCAAGGCGCACCACCAAGAGCCGCACTGGAGGGCGCGGGCGTGACACTCGCACGGGACCTTTCGACCAGCGCTGAGCCAGCCATGGCAGCAGAACTCCCGCAAAGACGCTGTGGACGCTGTCGGGCCGACGTTCCCGCCGACCCGACGCTGTTCTTCCAAACAGATTGGGTGTTGTGCTCACCGTGTGAGGCAATCCTGCTCCCTCGTCGCTGGCCTGGTCAGGCCGAGTGAGCTTGGCGCACTCCCCCGACGTCCACCGAATGCTGCGCTTTTGTGCGTGCGACCGCACCCTGGACGAATGACCAATACTGACGAATGACCAACACTGGCGCCGGGGCCTCACGTTCCCAGCCCGCCGGCTCTAATCGCGTCGCGGCGGGCCATTGTGGTCGCCGTAATACCTCTCCAGCGTCCCTTCGCTCCGCGCATCCTATATGTAGCCTCGGAAGTTAGGACGTGCCCGCAAGTACAGGTGCCGTTGAACACGTCCAGGTAGCCGGTGACTGGCTCATGCACCTCCGGGAAAGCGCCGGCGTCCTGAGTTAGGGTTAGCCGGGCATTGTATTCCGCGTCGGTTTCCCTGTGAATTAGGGTTTGGCTGAATGCATACCCACGAGACATGGCCTCATAATCGCGGGTTTCATTCCCGGCCGCTTTCATACTGCTCATTCGACGCCCTTCGTTTGACCACACCGCGAGCAGCTCTCACACCGCAGCTGCCAGTCAAAGTACCAGTCGTGCACTGTGCACGCCCGGCGAACCGTTGGTGATTGATGGCCCCACACGATCGGTTCGCGCCTATGGTGGAACGGCAGCGGGTGTTTGCGTAGGTGTCGGTTCATCCTTTTCCTTGACGCTCGAACTGCTGGCGGTCTGTGACCGCCCGTACGCCGGACCTCTGAGCCAACCATACTCTAGCTGGCCCGTTACTAGTATCACATTTCCGGAACTTTTCTGATAAAGTCGTGGGCGATGACGGAGTGGAGCTTTCTCACCAACCATGCCCGGGTCCTTGTCTGTATCGCCCGCGACCCTGGGCCCGCCTGCGCGATATCGCCACTACTGTGGGGATCACCGAGCGCAGCGCCTACGCGATCGTCACCGACCTGGTCGCAGCCGGCTACGTGGTCAAGGAAAAAGACGCTGACGGGCGTCGCAACCGCTACCAGATCCAGTCCCACCTCCCGCTGCCAGAAACAGTCGGGCGAGAGCGGACGATTGGAGAGGTCCTGGACGTGCTCGTCGAGAGCACCCGCAGACCGGCCCGGCGCACGAGCCGGTCAGCGCCAGCGGGACAAGGCTCGCATCCCGGCCCGGTTTCGCGAAACGGGCAGGCTGAGCGCGTCCCTGCGAAGCGGTAGCACGAGCCAGAATGAGCTCATGACGACCTGGGAGTACCTGATCCTCGAGCTTCCCAGCTTCGCGCCCGCCACCGCCGCACCCGGCGCCTCAGCCGCTGTGCACGCCCTCAACATCGAAGGCAAGCAGGGTTGGGAGGCAGTCGGGGCGATTTCTTTGGCCGAAGGGAGGACCGCAGTGCTCCTCAAGAAGGCCCTGAGACGAGGGGCGCGAGACTAAACCGTGTTCAGCCTTCGCCTGGGCCCGGCGAACTCCGCTGACAGCTGACGACCCGCGCTCGTGTCTGATCGCGGGGGCTGAAACGTGTGCCCACAGGCCCTATGCGGTCCGCTGAGCCACATCCCGAGACGCCACATCCCGAGCCGCCACATCCCGAGACAAGGGTGGTGCAGTGACGGCCGCATGCGACAACACCAGCTCTGGCTCCGCGGCCCGCTTGGGCACGGCGGCGATAATAGCGAGCTCGGCGCCGTCGATCGTCTCACGGTCCAGCAGCAGCTCTATGACCCGGTCAAGGGTGTCGCGATTGTCGCAGAGCAACTTCGTCGCCCTGACCTCGGCGTCGCGGAGCAGTCCCGCCACCTCCTGGTCGATGCAGCGCTGCGTCTCCTCAGCGTAAGGACGGCCCGCAAAGGGGTTATCGCGACTGGCCCCTCCGGCCCGTAGCCGATAGGGCCAATTTCAACAGAAAATCCCCATTCCCGGACCATCCGCGTGGCAAGGTCGGTGGCGCTGGCTAGGTCGTTGGACGCCCCTGTTGAGGGCTCGCCGAGGACAATAATCTCGGCGGCCCGACCGCCGAGGCGAACGGTGAGCGAGTCGGTCAGATAGCTCTCGGGGTAGAGGTGGCGCTCGGAGAGCGGCAGCTGTTCGGTCACCCCGAGAGTGGCGCCCCTGGGGAGGATGGTGACCTTGGCCACTGGGTCGGCGTGCTCGGACAGAGCAGCGACAAGGGCGTGACCGGCTTCGTGGACTGCGACGGAGTATTTCTCTTCGGGCAGCAGTGCGTTCGAGGAGTCACGACGGCCGATCAAAAGGCGGTCCCGAGCCGCATCGAAGTCCGCTGCTGTTAGGACGTCCCGGCGGTCGCGGACAGCATTGATGGCGGCTTCGTTGACTAGGTTGGCGAGGTCGGCGCCCGAGAAGCCAGGCGTGCCCCGGGACACGGCGTCCAGGTCCACGTCGCGGGCGAGCTTCTTGCCCTGCCCGTGTATGCCGAGAATGGCCGTGCGTTCGACTTGGTTGGGAAGGGGAATTTCCACCGTCCGATCGAAACGCCCGGGCCGCAACAACGCCGAGTCAAGGATCTCGGCCCGGTTGGTGGCCGCCATGACGACCACGCTGGCCCCGGGCTCGAAGCCGTCCATGTCCGACAACAACTGGTTGAGCGTCTGCTCGCGCTCGTCGTTGGACCCGAACCCACCAGGCCCCCGCCTGCCCCCAATGGCGTCGATCTCGTCGATGAAAATAATGGAGGGGGAACGCTTGCGCGCATCGGCGAAAAGGTCCCGTACCCTTGATGCGCCCACGCCGACAAACATCTCGACGAAGCTCGACCCAGACAGGGCGAAAAACGGCACCCCTGCTTCGCCAGCCACCGCCCTCGCCATGAGCGTTTTGCCGGTACCGGGAGGGCCAACCATTAACACCCCCTTGGGGCCGACCGCACCCGCGGCGGCGTAGCGCTTGGGGTATTTCAAGAAGTCCACAACCTCCATGACCTCCGCCTTGGAGCCCTCGTAGCCAGCGATGTCGCCGAAGCGCGTGGTCGGCTTGTCCTCGTCGTACACCTTGGCCTTCGAACGCCCAATGCCCATAATCCCGCCGAGCCCTCCGCCAAGTTGCTTGCGGCTGCGGCGGAGGAACCACACCAGGACGCCACCAAACAAAAGGAGCGGCAGCAGGTCTATGACCAACCCCAAAACGGGTGCCGTGCTTGCGTTGGTGCCCGTCACCTGGACCTTGTGGTCGAGGAGAAGGGGGGTAAGCGCGGTGTCATCGAGGGCGACCGGGATCTGCGAGGTATAGGCCTCGCCGCTGGCGAGCTTGCCACTGACAAAGCCGGAAGAGGTGATCGTTGCCGTGGAGACCTTGTCGGCCGATACTTCGTTGACGAAACTGGTGTAGGTGAAGTTCTGAACCGGTGCCGACTTGATGCCTACATGCAGCAATACCAGCACGGCGAACGCCACGCCGACCAGGATGAGCCACGTCCGCAAGCGCGGCTGTCGGGGCTGGGCAGGCGCCGGGGCTCGTCCGTTCGGCGGTTCCCGCCGTGGCTGGGCCGTCTGCTGCCCGCTCGCCTGATGTCGCTTGCCTGCAGGGTGCCGAACCTCTGAAACCGACCTCGAGCGCGACAGCCCCGCCGCGGACAAGCCGTTCTCGACGTTCACTTTCCGCTCCCGCTCACGGCATCCCGCAGACGGCCACGCTTATCATGCGGCCTCCTGCAAGGCGGTCGGCGCCCGCGTCCCGAGGCTCCTGGACCCCTTCTTGGACAGGGAACGGGGAGACGGCTACAAGACCTGGGACGGACCATGGCGCTCTCCTGCTTATGCGCTGCGAACGGCTCGCTACCAGGGTCCTGAGTACCGGCCCCAACCAGTGCCATCCTGGCCCAACACGTCGGGATTTGTCGTGTCCTCACGACCCTACACCCTCTCGGGAACTGCGGTGCAGCACACAGCCAAGGGACAAAAGTGGGCTGGACGTCTACCTTCGAGCAGGCCCGTGGGCGCACTTCCGCCCCCCCTCTCAGATACAATCTCGTCCACCGACAGGTAGTTCGCGGCGCACCACCAGGCACCGATGAAGCGCAGCTCCTCGCCGTCGAGTGCACCGGCTCGCTCGGTAAGGGAATGACTGGCGGGGGCCAGCGTGGCGCCCGTCGAGCCAGAGGCCGAGCCGGCGGCGGTGTCCTTGTCGACCCGCCGTTGCTCAAAGAGCTCGACCTGATCGACACTCCTGGACTACCCCAAAGACCGCTCGCGGCGTTTGGGCTGCCCGTGCCGTACGCTTCTGGGCTCAGGCCGTAATAGGGCCATGAGAGTATTTGTTCGTCTCCATTACCCAATTGTGCGCCCTCGCGAGGGACGAACTGCGCCCACTCTTTTTCATCAAGCTTTTCGGGTTGGGGGCCCACAACCGTAAATTCTGTTGGTCGGCACATGATGAATTACCTTCTCCCTTTTCCGAGAGCAATTTGCTTGCCCTGATCGCGCTGTCGCTCAAGCCAAGACCGAGCACAGTCGTCACTACGCCGTCTTCGGGAGGCTACAACCGCTTATATTGTGGAGCCGCGCGTCCGACTGTGGCCTGATGAGCATTGGTAGTCGCGAGCCCTGGCCCGTACCTCGGCGAAACGAAACCTGGTACAGCCCGTTTGGGCGTGGCACCGTCTCAAGCGTTGACCGCAGCTGCCTGCGCCGCATCAACATGATTGAGCCCTTTCGTTGACGCTGGAACGGTTGCTCGTCTGCGACGGCCGTGCCTCCAACGTCTACCTCGCACAATACTCTAGTTCTTCGATACTGGTAACCTATTTCTAGCATTATCAGTGCGAGAACGGGCAGAAGTCGCCGGTCTGGCCGGACCTCCGCGGGGTGGCCACAAAAATAGCTGGCTCTTGTCGAGCTCGTGACGGTTATGCCGTCGTCACACCCTGCCGACACCCGCACGCCGGGGCCCCGTCATGGGGTACCGACTTCCCTCGAGATGCGGGGGATCCGAGGCCGATCCCATCATTGTGAGACTCGGCTGACGAACCCGAGAAACCCTAAATGTCTTTTGCGACCGTCCGGGCTAGATCCGGGAGGGGCCAGCGCGGGACGTCAGCCAGACGGTCTGGGCGTGACAACCTAGGAGCGAGTGCTTCGCCACGCTAACAGACGTGACCGAAACTTCCGCCCCGGCGAGGTCTGCAACCCAGGAGCACCTGAAGCGCCGGGAACGCCCCGTCCCACAGCAGCTGGCTCGGCGACCTTCACCGACGTCGGTTCCGCTGCCGTGCGGTCCCAGGTGACGACCCAGGCTGCGCCGTTCATGCGGAAATCCTCGGTGTGGGTTGCGCAAAGGGGAAGAGGGCCGGGAAGATTGTCTCGAATTATGGATGCTGCGGCGCGGCGATCGCATAGGTCAACGCGACACTTGTCGGACACGTTCATGCCTGGTCCTTCCTTGTCCGCTCCAGAGGCGCTTCCCGATCTGGAATGCTTCAGTTCCGAACTAGTTGTCGAACAGCCTACGGGCACCGGGCGGCTATGAGCCACGATCCCGCCCCGCCCCACCGTCAAAGGGAGCCGAGGACCTGGGAAACGTCTGTTCGGTGCGACGGTCGAGCCTGTCTGCCTGCGCATCGCCCGCCGAGAGGGGCACAACAGCGCCGTTCCCGCCAACGACCTGTCCCCGGGCACCTGCGTCGTCGCGGGCCAGCCCGTAACGTTGCCTGAGCCAGTTAGATCCCCGAAGTCCTAGATGCTGCCCGCCGGTACTAGGGCCGGCTCCGGGGTGTCTCCAGCCCGCAGAGCAGCCGCCTGCCACATCCGGGCTGCCAGCAGCACCATCGCGAGCCCAAATGGCAGCATGAACACCACCGCGAACACGCCGGAAGACGACTGTTGCTGAGCGACCTCCAGGCCGATAACGAACAGGACCGCCAGCCAGCGCGGGACGCTCCGGCTTCGCCAAAGGGCAAAGCCCATGAGGACCGGCGCGACGAAGATGCCCAGGAAATAGAGCCCGGAGAACGCCTGTTCGAAGCCGGAGTTGAACGTCGTGACAAGGAACCGCGCCGCTGCGTCTTGTGTCATGTGTGCCGAGGCGGCAGCGGCGAGGTTGACTCCGACCAAGACGTTGACGATGGCCCCGCAAAAGGCACCGAACCCCCCGATCAGTGCAGCCACGGTGGCGACTCCCGCGCCGCGGTTCCTAACCAGTGTTGCGATCGCGGGGTATGAGACAGCCAGGGCTCCGAGCGCGAGGAGTGTCAGCGAGCCCGAGACGTAGAGCTGCACCGGGTGCTTCGCTGCAATGGGCAACACTTTCAACACGGTCGCGGTGGTCTGTACCAACTGGTCGGTGCCTTTGGGGTTGAGCCCCTCGGCGCTCATATAGAGCAGGGCGGCGACGGGAAGGAAAAACGCCAGCACCCGTTGACGTGCCCGGGCAGTGTTATCCATGAACTTCTCCAGTCGGCTCGAAGCCGGTCCTCTCGACTAGTTGGCACGGCGCGTAACCACCGCCGGGAGTGTGGCCTGCACGGCTTGCGGCCACCGGGTACCCACTCGGTGGCTGGCTCAGGCTACACCCGCAATCGGGAACAAGTAATGCACTTCCGGAACGGGCTGACAGGATCCTGGCGAGCGGGTCTTCGGACCGACGACGCGGTGGAGTGCCATCGAGTACCCCCCAGCGACAGACGGCATCACTGCTGTTGGGCCGCGCCGCGAGATCGGTGGAGGTCTCAGCCCAAGACGGCGGCGAGGTCGTCGAGATGGGGCCGGGCTATCTGGCCTTTTGAAGGGTGAGAACGGCGCCGTCGACGTCGACCAGTATGCTGCCGCGTTTTACAAACCAAACGAGATTCGACCGGCCGGTTAGGCATTAGCTGATGGCCGAAGTACAGCTGCCACCCAAAGAGCCGCCTATGGGCCGGCCCGTTTCCAAACGACGGCCACCTATGCGGTCAGCGCCACCAGGTTAATGACGACGGCCACCAAGTACTGCGCCGCCCAATCAGGCAGTGGCAGCCGCACGAGTAACGCCAGCAAATAGACGATCGTCGGGCCCGGGTGACCAACCCCTTTCTGCTGTAGCCACCAGCTGATTCGAGATGGCTCGCTCGGCGAGCGGCCAGGTCGGGTAGAGCTTGATCCCCGGGGAGAAATACCCCGGAATGTGACAACTGGGTCCGCACAGCCGGAATGCACAGGGCCACTCCTACCGCGCCACACGCCAACCAGCCGACAGCCGACCAGCGAGTATTGGGGCCCAGAGCGGGGTGGTCGGGCTTCAGCCGGCTACGAGGCGGTGCTTCGACCAGGTCGAGCGTGGACGACGACCTCGCTGCGTCGGGTACGTCCCGGTCAGTTCCGGACTTGGTCTCGGCGGTAGGCGCCCACACCGCGGCGGCTCCTCCTGGTCGGTCTAGTAGGAAGCGCCACCGCTACCGGAAGACGCGGTCGTCGGCGGCGCCGTCGTCGCAGGCGAGTTGTTCTGTCCGCCCGGGTCATTGGCCTTGGACGACGATCCGCACGCGGCCAAGCCAGCGGCCACCACGACGCTGAGCGCAGCCCCCAAAAGTGCTTTTCGGCCTGTGAGACGACGTTCTCTCATGTCTTGTCCTTCCTCGCGCACCAGACCCTCTTAAAGCAGTCATAAGTACATACGATCGTCGGCGTCATCGGGATCGCCTCGAGGTTCTACGCGATGAGGGACTTCGACCAGAGCTGGAGTCCTGGGCACGTCAGCTGGCCGGGGGGTCCCCGTCGCCCTCTGGTCTCCGCTACCCCTGACCGCGAGAGAGGCGGTCCGTGCCCAAGAACTCCGACAAAGCGGTCTTTTCGGGTTAGAGCCCGAGCGCTGTCTCGGCCACGGAGTCACCTTGGCGACGCAAGCGCGCGCGAATCGGGATCGTCCAGGCTGCAACAGAAGGACCCTCCAATGGGTGCAGGGGGGCAACGGCGTGAGTGGAACGCTGTCTAAGCGGACAGGGGTGGCCCCGCACTGTTGGTGACCTGGCTCCAACTGCTGGACGAGGCCGCGTTGCTCTGTGTGTTGAGGTACCTTAGCTGTACTTGCCCATACTCAAGATTGATTGTCTCCTGGACGTTATTGTCGCCGCCGGAGGCGCTCCAGCTGATGTTCTGAACGAACACCGGCGAGAAGGCGAGGACAACGAACGGCTTGGGCTGCCCCGAAGCGGCCCCACCGGTGTGCAGGATGACAAGCTCAACCCTACTAAGATGAGCGCCCGACGCGCACAGTTGGAATAACAGGGGCGAAGCCTGGTCAATATTTCGCGTGATGGTGATCGGGTCGAACTTCGCTTTACCTGCGCCGGCACCCGACGTCTGTGAGCCGATGTTGATGGTGTTTTCGATCTCCATCGCAAAGGACGCGAGCGGCAGCGCCTGCGTGATCGCGGTTCCTCCCAGAGAAGAGGGGAGCGTCACATTGACGGGCGATGTACCCGGTATGACCATTCCGTCCGTCTGAGTAAATATCGCAATGACTTCGATCGACATTAGAAACGAGCCTCCGAAGTGAGCAGGGTGAACGTATAAATGGCGTGGCCTCCGCCGAAGGAGCCGACGGCCTGGCTGACCTGGTAGGAGCCCCGGGCGCCATGAAAGGCACCCGTACCCCCGGTTACGGCGAGCGCGCCCGTCCCGTCGTGGTCGAGGGTACCGGTGCCCACTAAATTGCCGTCCTGCAACGAGAAGGTCTGGAGCGCCAGGCTGCCGACGGACGGACGGAAACGGCTGGGAGTGTCGAGCAGGGTCGAGGTCGAGAAGAAGCGACCGACGCTAGCGCCCCCTATCGCCATTAACAGGTCACCCTCGATGAGCAACTGCTCCCCCGCAACGCGGCCGGCACGCCCCACCTTGCGCAAGTCGCTCCCGTAGAGGACGAGGGACCGGGACTCTTGGACCGGTGAGGTTTCGGGCCCATGATCGCCGCCCGCGAATGCAATGCCGGCGGAAGAAACTCCTATTCCACCGGCGAGCACGCCGAGGCCCTTTAGGGCACTGCGGCGGGACAATGTCTTCATGGCCCGGACTCTAGAGGACAAGGTCTGGGCCCGCAACGTCCGCTACAAGCCGTCAACATTTACCTGCCCGCGACCGCGCTTCGGTCTGCGCGGTAGTTAGCTATCAGCAGATCGTGCTCTCGATTTTCGAGGACTGGTTGCGGACCGTCCTCGTCCGGCAGTGAAAGACCACTGAGTTGAACAACTGGATCGCGTTGAGACACTGCGCGCCACCAACAAAGAGGGCGGGCAGGTGATCTTCACGTTTCTTTTTTGCGGTATGGCCAAGCCGCCGAGTGGGAGATGGAGCCGGTGCTGGCCCAGGCCCTAGGGACCGAGGGTCGGCGCGCCATAGAGAACATGTGCTCGATGATGGACGGGCAGCAGTGCAGCCGGGAGCCGACCCCCGTTGACCTGACGAGGTAGCCGGTTTTCCTCTGCTGGCCGGGTTTGGAAAAGGAGAGTTCGCGACCTGAGCATTCCTTTTATTGACCGCACCGACCGGTTTCGTGGCGTCAGGGTCGCTCAGCTTTGCGTTCTGGATACTGAGAGAGGGTGCCGGAGGAACACTTGTCCACGAGCGACACGTAAGTTCATCCTCGACCTAGCAGCTTCAGCCCGCTTGTTCCCCCGGTGAAATGTTGTTCTATCCGACCGGGATATAGGCAAGAAGAGGAGCGCATTAGGAGAGGCCGCGCGTAGAGTCGGGGTCGTGGAGGTGTCTCATATCCCAGGGGCGGTCACGGAGCCGACCCGGATCACGGTCGATACGTTCGACCAAGCCCATGGCGTGACGGCCCAGAGCACGTTGTTCCAGAGCCTTGCGGCCCAGGCGTACGGGCTCGACTACCCGGCCGAGGTCCAGCCGTACGGGATGACGACGTGGTGGACCCTGGGCCGGTGCATCTCTGGGCTACGCGTCGGGCAGGACCAGAGCGTTGTCGACCTTGCCTGCGGGCGCGGCGGGCCTGGGTTGTGGCTGGCGCGTGCCACCGGAGCCAGGCTTACCGGCGTGGATTGGTCCGGCGTGGCCATAGAAGCGGCCCGGGCACGAGCAGAGGCGTTCCTCCCGCCGGGAAGGGCACAGTTCATGGTCGGCGACCTGGCGGCGTCGGGCTTGCCCAACGCGTGCGCCGATGCAGTCGTATGCCTGGACGCAATTTTCTTTGCCGTGGACCGCGTTGCCGTGCTCAACGAGGTCCGCCGGGTCCTTCGACCGGCCGGCCGCTTCGTGTTCACCGCAGGAGAAACAGAAGCTGCCGTCAAGCCGTCCGACGTAACCGACTGGTCGTTGTTGCTGAGCGCGGCGGGGTTACGCACAGAGACCAAGGAGCTGGTGCCCAAGTTCGCGGAGCAGCTGGGGCGCATGTACGAACTGTGGCTCGCAAACCTCGACGCGTTTCGGGCTGAGATCGGGGAAGCCGCGGCCGCCGAGGTGGAGGACGAGGCGCGTACGGTCGGCCCGCAGTTGGCTGAACGGCGCTACCTCGTGGTAGTCGCCCGCAAACCAGCGGAGAGCTCGAGTTAGCCCAAAAGGCAGGTCGCACTAGGATTGCAGCCGCTGGGGGTCGATAGGCCGACAGCTCTGCTTCCCGTTTAACAGGCGTGTCGGGACACCCCTCCACACATAACGAGTCTCCCGGCGAGCCAACACAAGTTTCGATGACGAGTACGACTTTTTACTGATGGTGATTCAACGAGGCGAAAGTGGCGTGAGCACTGGCCCGAGCACTCCCGACGCCCACCAGCCAAATGCGAGACTGTGGCGGTGGGCGGGAGACCGAGGCAGCACGGAACGGATTGGCTTCAGCCAGTCTCCCACCATTACCCACGCGGGCCCGGCTAGGCCTTAATTGGCCCGGGCAAACGGCGACGCTCCAGCCATTGGCCCGGACGATGTCATGAGCGGGTTGCCCCGACAGGCTGCGCCAGGCAACAGCCGGAAATGGGGTTTGGCTCCTTAGAGCTGGTGTTTCGTCGCGGGTTTCAGCGGTTCCTAGGCACGTCGAAACCCGCGACGAAAGTCAGCTAGCCCTGCAGGCACCTCGGCGCCGGCGGGTTCTCCATGGCCGCCTCGCGAGTGTTCACACCGATGGGCAGCCGCAGTGGCGGACGATGATGCGGGTGCGCCAAATCGCCACCCAGCGGCCCCTGCGGGCATTGCGCTCCTTGTAAACTCCGGTGACGAACATCCATCTGGTTATCGACCGGACCGCCATCGCGGCTTGAGAAGAGTGGGCTAGTAAGACCCTAAGCCCTGCCTGAGAAAATCAAGCTCCCCCCGGGGCTCAAGCTACCGCCCGAGTTCGTACACGAAAGCGTTGTGTACGCGAACTCAACGTCTCGCCGTTCCCGGATTGCGGACAAAGCCCTGTCTCACGATGGCCTCGACCAGCTCAGCGGCCGGCACGATGTCGGTCACCAGCTCGATGGCCTCGCCCGCCCACACAGGGGCGAGTGAACGGTCGCCATCGACCACCGCGTTTTAATAGGTTTCAGTGGTGGGGGGCGTTGCCCTTAAGCTCCTCCCCGAGGCCCCGCCACTGCTCCAGGAAGCCGTTGCGCAGGGTACGTGGCGTCCAATTGGACGGCCAGTCTTTACGAGGTCTGGGACCCGGCTATGCTCAGTGTCCTCGCCGTGGCCCTCCATGATCGCCCGGGCCCGCCAGGGCTCGATGCTCGCCTTCTGGGTCGCGAGAAAGCGCCTCCCGGGCATTGCCCCGAAGGCACCGAGGACGAGGGCGGCGGCCAGCCCTCGCCCCTCGGCAATGCCTCCGGTGGCAAGCACCCGCGTCGGCGCAGCCCGGTCGGCGGCCGCCGGGACGAACGGCAACGTGGCGCGGCGGCCGCCGTGGCCGCCGGCCTCACCCCCTGGGCGACGATCACGTCAGCGTCGTGCCGGCTTCGCGGGCTCCGCAGAATGCTTAGCCGGACATCGCAAACATAGGAATGACTCTGTGAACATTACTTTGACTCCCGGAACGGAAGTTTACATGTAACCGGATCCACTTGGTGGTGCTTAGCTCCACTAGTCTCCCTTCCTCTCTCGCCCAACGGACGATTTCGAGAATCGTAAGAACGACGAAGATGAAGATCAGCATCAGGTGGATCGCGCTGAACACACAATGGGTTAGGAGGTGCTAATAGCCCGTGCCCGGGAAGGAAGCTGAGACCTACTAAGGCAGCGGGGCGCCCGTTGGCGGAGCTGTTGTTGACGGAGGACCGGGAGTTCGGCGGTGTCGTCTCCGGCGTAGTCGTCGCAGTCGGCGTTTGAACCGGCTGTGGCGGAGGGTTTTCGTACTGGTCCACGCCGTCCACGAAGTTCTTCATTACGCTGCCGAATTCGGCCTTGCTGAACGCGCACCAGACCTCGTAGCTAGTTGGGCGGCCCTTTGAAGGCAGGTTGACCTTCTGCTTTGCCTTATGGATGGGATCAGTAGGATCTCCTCGCCGGACACGGTCCACATATGCGTCTCTGGTCCGCTCCTGCACGTGCTTGGTGACCTCGGTATTCAAGCCCGGTAAGGTACCTTCGAAGTAGGCTTTTGAGGATGGCGGTCTTGGCGTTATCGCCCCCTGCATCCGCCAATGCAGTCATCGCGCCGTAGAAGTCGCTGTAGTTGGCATGCACTGGAGGCCCGCCGGAATGCTGGATGCACATCCACGCGTACTCGGTGGCTCCCTCGTCCGCGGCCCTACCCCCCTCGTCATACAGGGCATTGTTGGACACCTTATGCAGCATTTCGTGAAAGACCGTGCCTTGCAAAGCGTCGGCACGAACGGTCATTTTACCTGTTACTGGATTGGTAAAGCCCTCTCCGGCCTCGGGGAGTTTGACGGACCTATTCTTTTTAGAGCTCTGCTGGTATGCCTCGAGGTATTGGTCCCGAGGCAGCACCACCAGAATCCTGGAGGTACCAACCAGGCCTCAGCTTTTCCCGGCCCGGCACGTGGCCGCTGGCTTTGAGCGCCAGTACGCCTTCTCGAACTCGCTCCCCTATGGCCTTGGGGTTCCTCAGTTTCGATTTGCGGATCCAACCCTCGGTCCACCCATCCTCCTCCATGGCCCTGGCCTTGACCCAGTCCCCATCGCGGAAGTCCTCATCAACGTCGACAAGGTTGCCCGGCTGGATCGTCCACCCAATCTTCGTCCTCGGGTTCGCTCGACCCGACAGGTCAGCCCGCATGGTGGTCTTATCAGTCAGGACCCTTGCCTGCCACGATCGCTGCATTTGGACCGCGCCGGAAGTGAGCCCCGATGGTGGCACCAGGTTGTCGGTTCCGGAGGCCAGCAGCAGAGGACGGCCCGGTTGCCCACGGTGCGTTGCAAGGCCAGGAGGGCTGCAGGCGTGACCGCAGGCCCCGACCGCACCAAAGCTGAAGCCACTTATTGCGGACGCAAGGCTTCCGCTCCCGAAGGTCGGGGTGCAACTAAACCACGCCGGCTCCCACCGCCAGACAGGCTTGGTGACCTGACCAGCACACAACCTGACGATACCGGACGCCAGTACAAACGGCAAGCGGAGCCCGAATGACGTCTTGGGCCGCCCTCGTGCACCGATAGCGCCTGTCAGAGGAACCGCCCGAACCGACGTTCCATACAGCTCGCTAGGCGTTGCGAGTCGAGCAACCGAAACGGGTCAAGCCGACGCCAACTCCGGCCACAGGACGTCCCTTGCGTCGAGAACCTGATGCAGCAGGCGAGCCCGCTTTGGGCTCGAAAGAGCCACAGCCAGATTGCTCCCGTCTTTCCAGCACGCGGCTCGATTAGATATGTACTCCGTCAACTCGGCAAATTCCTCTGGGGACGCGCAGTGTTTGCACAAATTGATGGTAAACATACGTCTCTTATCACTACCTCCCCAGGACGAGTGCATCAGGTTATGGTTGAACACGACAACATCGCCGGGCTCAGACGCCAACACGGTGGCTGGTACCAAATCTTCCGTTATGTTCCATAACTCTTGCGAACCCGCTGCCTTTCGGGCATCCCATTCCGGCAGGGTGAGACGATGCGAGCCGGGGATGACTCTTAGAGCGCCGGACTCCTTGTCAACTGGATCAAGATAGAAGGCAATCTTGATAAACGTCGCTGCCGCATGTTTACCGTCTGAATGCCATTGAGTATTCCCAGTGTAATAGTTGCCGTCGCTCCCCACGTAATTGGGCTCCGGACCCAGTAGACAGGCGACAACCTCTTCAATAACGGGGTGCTCAAGCAGCTGGTAAAGACGCTCGCGTCGAGCGACAAATCCAAGCACAACTGTACGCGTCGTCCCATCGTGAACCGCATTTTGATCAATAAATACTTGCTCGAACTCGCTATTGATCCAGCCCAGCTCATGGCGCAGAACCCCGGGTAACATTAAAAACCCGAATGTGTCAAAAAAGTTCCTACTACGATCGTCAATAATCATAATAAATCAAATACCTCGTTTCAATGGGCTCAACGATTATTCTCCACTCAACTTGTATAAAAGCTTGGGCCGCAACCACCACCGCCACAATTAGTCTCGCACCCTCTACACAATTCAACCCCAAACAGTCAACCCTTAGAAGACGGCCAACGGATTTACCGGAGACCCGGTGCCTCCTACCAACCGAAGTGGCGCCACGACCAGCATAAACTCGTGTCTCTCCTCCTCCCGGCACGCTTGCGCCAATTCCTTGAGCTCCGCGTTGTCAAGCAGGGCTAAACCGAGCTGAAAGATACCAGCATGAACTCCCCATCTCGACGGTGCATCTTGGACAGTGGCGTCAAGCATGTCCCAGACCACCATCGCACAATCGTTGTTTCGGAAAAACTCCAAGCAAGAACCGTCGAGCCCCGGTTTCCTGGATTCGCTCGACCACTGCCCCTCGCTGTCGTGGGCTGAGTCCCACGCATCCCGCCCACAGTAAACCACGATCGCGTCACCGGATTCCAACTTAACGTCGGTAGCTCGTGCGATCTCGATTAGCTCCCTCCCCGTAACTGGCCTCTCGACTGTCACAAACGGCTCGTTCCTGTGCGCCGGCACGTCGAGCATCACGCCCCGAGTGATAATTCCTTGCCGCCAATGTTCGATCCCACCCCAAACAGCACCGTCGAAGGTGATCGCCTCTTCAGCTCTCCCGCCGTTCCACATTCCTTCAGGACCCCATACGTGGGACAGTGCATCCAAATGGGTACAGGTGTAGCCGTGCCATCCGATCACGAGATAGTCCAGCGCGGCTCCGCCCGCCTCTGATGGGCCCGACCGTTTCACGAAATGCTGAGCCGGGCGGGGATTGCCCACGCCGGGGTCAGTCGGGATCGGACGGCTTAATGAGACAGTTCGTCCAGATCTGACCAGACCCGCGGCCGCCAGTCTTTTCTCCGTGCCAATCAGGTTCAGTGCGCCAACCTGGTCCTCCGGTCCCCAGCGACCCCAGTTGGTATCTGCTGGTAACTCACCACTCACGCTCATCAATCACCTCGTTCTGTTGTTCATTACCTACCTGACCGGAGGCCTGACGTCCTACCGTTCGTACGCCGCTCCGATGCTCCCTACCGCTCGGACCGAGCTTGCGCTTGCTCCGCCAATCCCATCACACAGTGGGGAGGAAGCAGCCGCTGCGATCGATAGCAATCGAACCATTTCTTGAACATCTGGTCTGTACCTGGCGCCACCAACCCATGTCGCCCACGAACCGACGTTGAACACCTCGTTGCGGGCACTTCCGACATTCCCGCCCATGCTATGCAACGGGCGACTAAGTCACTATTGCACGCCTCTCCAACGGAGTCGCACGTTGCTCGCCGCGGACAATGCAGCGCTTCACCCGCCTCTCGCAAGATGGCCCCGTACACTCCCAGACCGGCGATCACGTTCATCGGGCTCCCCACAGCAAGCCCCACACGAGAGCCGGTCGCAGGACTGTCCGTGTGACCAGCTCTTACCAGGTTGTTGCGGACGCAGGTACTCCTCTTGCGCCCAATAGAATTGCGGTATGTCGTACCGCTCGTGCACGCCCTGGCGAGCGCTAAGCGCCATTCCGCCCGTATGTACACCGTAAGCCATCGGCCCATAGGCTACGGTGACGTGTTCGTGCGAGGGACACGCCATCTCCAGCGGGCCCTTGTTCCGCGGCAGGGCATCGTTCCGTTTAACATTCTCCTCGTCGAACCACCGGGGATGAAGACGACAGCCCGTCGGCCACGCCCCCGGCTGGGGGAAACTGGCGGGGAGGGTAGGGAGTATCTCCGTGTTCAGCGCGTGGTTCGGGTTAGAAGCCAGAAGCGCCTTAGCGTATGGGTGGACTGTCTTGTTCGTCCTCGATGACCTCGACGCGAGAGAGTGCACCGTCTTCCCAGCAACAGCTGATATCCCCGCCCGGCAATCGGAAGAGCGGCCGCTTGGTCCCACCTTGAACCGCGCCTAGAGCGAAACCGTCGTTGGAGGTTCACCATCAACTCACCGTCCGTGTGCGGCTATCCGCTCGGCAGGGCGCAGAGAAGCGCCCAAGCACCTGTTCCTACTCTCGGCGAGAACACGATGCAGGGCCCCAGTCTGAACCCTGCGGACGACGACGGGCCCTTATGTCTTTTCACTGCTTTCGTACGCTCGCCCGGCTTGCATCGGCCTGGGCCGCGTTCAGGAGCAGCGCGACGAGGCCGATCTTGTGCCGGGTCATTTGGGACTGGTCTCGGTGGTAGTGGTGCGAGCCATGTCTCTAAATGGTGGCACCTCTGGTCCCGGCCGTGCTCGCCCGGGCGTCCATCTCGGCGGTCCGAACAGATTGAACCGGTCCATGGCCCGCTACACCCTGACGCGAAACCTTGACAGCTCACTCGGTGGTCAATTCTGAAGGTGCAGCAGGCGTTTCTGGTCTCCGACCGGGTCTCGCGCTGGCGAGGTCGTTCGGCGCAAGGATGGCCCATTTCAGGACTAGTCGACTGCGGGGACAACTGTTACCGTTCCTGCGTGATGCGCGTCCTGATCGCAGCCTTAGGTGCTCTCGCATCCGTCTCTGTCGGGCTGGCGACGGTGCGGACGGTCAGCGCACAGATCACTCAACCGACCCCAGCAGCCATGGCGAAAACGGTACCTATAACAACCGTCGTGGCCACCACAACACCGACGAGCATCCCGGCGGCAACCACGACCACACAGGTCAGTTGCTACCAAGTGGTTTACCTCCATCGTCCCGGAACCGCGGCTGCTTATGGGGAGTACTGCACGTCGACTGGAGCTTAGGTTCCGAAGGTTCACAGGTTGTGTTGCCCGGATAAGAAGAGCGGAAGCACAGGCGCTCACTAGTCGTTCCGTTCCCGAACACGCCGTAACATGAGCGCCGGCAGAATGCGCCGCCCAGCGGGGCGCTTCCCAGTCCCGTATGACTTTGACAGTCATATTGTTCGCGGCCACGTTTGTCGGCCTCCATGTACCGGGTCCCTATCTTTTTGCCCTTTAATGATCGGCTTCGTGAAGACAATCCCCTTGAACCAGAAGGGGTCGCACTGATCGACGGTGCTAACCGCATATTTATGCTCTTCGAGGCCGAGCGGTCCGACGGCCGATACTTGGGTGACGTAGGTCCCAGATTTCACCCAGTGGAAGTGCGGGGTTCCACTGGGGAGCACAATGACGGCTCCCGGTGGATATGCCTGCAGCCCCTCTTCATCGACACGCTTCCCAGGCCGATGTAGAAGACGTCGGAGATGACCCTATAGACGCGGTCCTCCGGGTGCTGGTGTGGCATCAGCTTGACGCTCGAGGTGACCTTGACCCGGATGGCGTATGGCCCTGGTTCCGATGGATCGCCGACGACGATTGCCAGTCGCCCCATGGCGGAATCGCTGGAAACGGCTTCCAATCGATCTCCTCGGGCGGAACTGACCTGACTCGGCCTGGTCTGGTTGGTGGATCACCATCGTTGGTCGACCTCCCGACTTCTGAGGGTGAGTGGCCCAACGGCGAGACAGCTCACCTTTCAGGGTGATGCCGGACGAACTCTAGCGCGGCGCAAACGGTTTGGCGCCGCCCGCCAACCGCTACCCCGTCCAAGCCGTTCGGGCTAGGTTCGCTGGGCATGCCAGTCCGGTAGCCGATAGCCCATCTCCAGTCGCAGTTGGGCAGATCTGATCTGATGCTCATCGGCGCTGCCAGATCGGATCTTGCGCATCCACGAGCCGAGGAGTTCACGTGACCACGACCCCCATAGCTGACTATGCGCTCCTGTCGGATCGGCACAGCGCTGCGCTGGTTAGTCGGAGCGGGTCGATCGACTGGCTCTGCTTCCCACGGTTCGACAGCCCCTCGACCTTCGGTCGCCTCCTCGACGAAAGAGCCGGGCACTGGTTCTTCGGGGCCACCAACGCGACGGAAGTGAGCAGGCGCTACCTGGACCGCACCATGGTGTTGGAGACCACGCTGCGCACACCGACCGGTTCGGTCACGATCACCGACGCACTTGCCATGGGTTCTGGCAACCGGGGACACCAGCTCGGCAAAGGAGCGCCTCACGTTCTCCTGCGGCGCGCGACGTGTACGGAGGGACGGGTCGACTTGTCCCTGGAGTACGCCCCGCGCCCTGATTACGGGTCGAAACATCCATCGCTCGACGCGGTCGACGGTGGAATGACGGAGTCGGGGAGCGCGGACGGGCTGGTGCTGTCGACGTCCGTGGCCCTGACGCTCGACCAGGACCGCGCCACTGCCTCGGGCCGGTTCCAGCTTGCCCAAGGCGAAAGCATGGGCTTCGCCCTGGATCACGGGAACCAGACTGACGGCAGTTCGGCCAGGGTCTGGAGCCCGTCGGAAATACGCGCCCGGCTCGAAGACACCGTGGCGGGGTGGGAGTCGTGGTCTGAGCTCCACCAGGCCTACGTGGGCCCGTGGCAAGACATGGTGCACCACAGCGGCCGGGTGCTCCAGTCACTCTCCTTTGCACCCACCGGCGCTATCTGCGCGGCGGCGACCACGTCGTTGCCCGAGGTGGTGGGCGGCTCCCGGAACTGGGACTACCGCTATGCCTGGGTCCGGGACGCTTCCTTCACGATCCAGGCCCTTTGGGTGGCGGCTTGTCCCGACGAAGCCAACCAGTTCTTCGATTACGTCTCCTCGTCCGCGGCCGGCTCGCTCGACCGGGGCGGTGCCTTGCAGATCATGTTCGGTATCGGCGGTGAACGGGACCTGACCGAGCGGGAGCTGCCGCAGCTGGAGGGCTGGCGGCACTCGGCGCCGGTCCGGGTGGGCAACGCGGCCTGGAAACAACGCCAGCTCGACGTCTACGGCGAGTTGCTCAACGCGGTGTACCGCATGTCTGACCACCTGTTCGACGACACCCACCGGGTCGGGCCACTGTCCGACTCGGGTAAGTGGGATACGCCCACCGACCTGGCACCAGCCACGCGAAAGTTCCTCGTGCAGCTGGCCGACACCGCCGCCCGTCGGTGGCAGGAGAAGGACCAAGGAATCTGGGAGATCCGGGGGGAGCCGCGTGATTTCTTGTATTCCAAGCTGATGTGCTGGGTGGCCCTCGATCGAGCGGTGATCCTAGCCGACCGTCTCAACGCCTCCTCTCGGATCGGGTCATGGACGCAGACGCGGGACCAGATCCGTGAGGCGATCGTGACCAAGGGCTGGAGTGACCGGGCCAAGGCCTTCACCCAGTCCTTTGGCTCGGACGAGCTTGACGCCTCCAGCCTTATGATGCCCCTGGTGGGATTTCTCCCGGCGGACGATCCGAGGGTGCTGGCCACGGTCGACGCGACAGAGGAGCGGCTCACCGACCAGCGGGGATTGGTCTATCGCTATCGGTCCCGCGACGGCCTCGACGGTGAGGAGGGCACCTTCCTTTTGTGCACCTTCTGGCTGGCCCAGGCCCTGGCCCAAACAGGCCAGCCGGTTCGGGCCCGGGCCGTTTTCGAGCGTGCCGCCGCCTTCGTCAATGAGGTCGGCCTGCTGGCCGAGGAGGTCGATCCAGTCAGCGGGGAGCTCCTTGGCAACTTCCCCCAGGCGTTCAGCCATATCGGGCTCGTCAACGCGGCCTGGGCAATTTCTGAGAGCGAGCGACAGGCGCAACCGACTTGAACATCTGCTGGGCTCCCGTGGGATTTGGACATCAAGAGCCCACGGATGAGCCACAAGATCCGATGATCCCCCACACGTTCATCCTCGAGCCCCGGGGCTCAAGATCCTCAAGATCTACAACGGGTACTGGTACTGGGGCCGGCCCACTATGGCAGAGCTCCACGTAGATCTGAGGGGTGTGTTCAAGAAAATTCGGCCCGACTTCGACCTGGCGGCTCCGGGGTTGAGGGAAGCGTGGGAACGAGGAGACCGGGATCACTTCCTCGTCGGCACATTGGAGGAGCCGATCCGGTACACCGAAGGCAAGAGCATCGGTATCAAACGCTGACCCTGGGGGGTCGGGCGCCCGTCCTCCGCTCGGGTTCTCGACCATAGGAACTCGAGCTGCTCGCGAGCCGGGCGGAAAGGTTGAGACGTGCACCCGTGCATCGCCATTCGACCCCCGTACGCTGGCACGACGTCGAACCCCGAGTGCGAGGGACGTTTCGGTGCAGGGCACTCGCCTGGGTGCGACAATCCTTCGGGACCAGACAGAGGAGAGCCGGATGAGCACCGTCGATGGTCAGAGCGCACGCGGCGGATCGCCGAGCACCGAACCGGCCGATCTCAAGCTGGAGGCGGTCGTCATCCCCGTGGCCGACGCCGATCGCTCCAAGGCGTTCTACGCCGGCCTCGGCTGGAGGCTCGACGCCGACTTCTCCTTCGACAACGGCTTCCGGGTCGTGCAATTCACGCCACCGGGATCGCAGTGCTCTGTGCAGTTCGGCACCCACATCACGGGGGCGCCACCCGGATCTGCCCATGGCCTGTACCTGATCGTGTCTGATATCGAAGCCGGGCGCGACGAACTTGTCAGCCGGGGAGCCACGGTCAGTGGGGTGTTCCATTCCGGAGCGCCCGGAGCGCAACTCGACCCTGAGGGCACGGGTGATCGGGTCAACGGGCCGGATCCGGACCACAAGAGCTACAGCACCTTTGCCACGTTCGAAGACCCCGACGGCAACAGCTGGCTGCTCCAAGAGGTGACCGATCGCCTCCCGGGCCGCCTCGATCCGACCACCACCTCGTTCAACTCCGCCGGTGACCTGGCTGCGGCATTGCACCGCGCCGAGTCGGCCCACGCTGAGCACGAGAAGCGCATCGGCCGGGCCGACTCGGACTGGCCCGACTGGTACGCCGAGTACATGGTGCGCGAGCAGAGCGGCCAGGAGCTTCCTGTATGAGCGATTTCGACGTGATCGTGCTGGGCGGCGGTGCGCCCGGCGAGCACTGCGCCGGGGCCATCGCGGCGCGTGGGCTTCGGGTCGCCGTCGTCGAGCGGGAGCTGGTCGGCGGCGAGTGCTCCTACTGGGCGTGCATCCCGTCCAAGTCCCTCTTGCGTCCGGGGGAGGCGGTCCAGGGCGCCCGCGACGTCGGCGCCAGCGCCGAGGTGAACGTGCAGGCGGCGCTGGACTGGCGGGACTACATGGTGTCCGGCTATTCGGATGCGGGACAGGAGAAATGGCTGGCGGATCGGGGCATCGCGCTGGTCCGGGGCGTGGGCCGGCTCGCCGGGCCCGGCGTGGTCGACGTGGACGGCACTCGCCACACGGCGGAGCATGTCGTCGTAGCGACGGGCGCGGATCCTTTCGTGCCACCCATTCCGGGGCTCGACGGCCTGGTCGGCGTGTGGGGCACGCGCGAAGCGACGGCCATGAAGACGGTTCCCAGCCGCCTCATCGTGCTCGGCGGTGGCTCGGCCGGTGTCGAGATCGCACAGGTGGTACGGCGGCTCGGTGGTCAGGCCGTGCTCGTCGAGGGCGCCGATCGGCTGATCCCACGAGAGCCGGCCCCCCTCGGCGTGGCTCTGACCGAGGCACTGCGGCGGGACGGGATCGAGTTGCACCTCGGAGTCCAGGCCGCGGAGGCCTCGCGCGACGGCGGCGACTACGTCCTGAGGCTCTCGGACGGGACCTCGGTACAAGGAGAGCGACTGCTCGTGGCGACCGGCCGCCGTCCCCGTGTCGAAGGGATCGGGCTCGAGACGGTCGGTATCGAGGCAAACCCACACGGCGTCGTGGTGGACGAGTATCTGCGTGCCGGCGACAACATTTGGGCCATTGGGGATGTCAACGGGATCTGGCCCCTGACACACGTCGGCGAGTACGAGGGAGACGTTGTGGCGGCGAACATCGCCGGAGAGAGCCACCCGACGAACTACGAAGCCGTGCCGCGCGTCACGTACACCGATCCGCAGGCGGCCGCCGTCGGTGCCGCGGAGGCACCCTACAGCAGCACAACGCTCTTGACCGACGTGTCCAAGACCGCGACGTACAGCCACCAGTACGCCCAGTCGAACGGATTCTTGACCCTGCTCAGCGACGGCGCCCGGTTGACCGGCGCTTACGCCCTCGGACCCGAGGCCGGCGAGTGGCTCCAGCAGGCGACGCTCGCCATACGCGCCCGCGTTCCGTTGGAGGTGTTGAGCGACGTCATCCAGCCGTTCCCGAGTTTCTCGACCATCTTCGATTCGGCTTTCAAAACCCTTCGAATGGAGATCGCCAAAATGCCGCCGCCTTTGCAGCCCATGCAGGCGCAGATGGCACGGCTATGACCGTGGAAGACCATCGGAGGTAGCAGATGGCCGAGGTCCCACCGCCCCAAGAGGAAATCCTGCTCACACACTTCATCGTGTCGGACGACGTCGAGCGCTCTCGGCGCTTCTACACCGAAGTCCTTGGGGGCCGGGTCGCCTTCTCCAGCCCCGGAGGGCCGACCAACGTCGCACTGTCCAATAGTTGGATCGTCATCAATGCCGGCGGAGGCCCGACCGACGACAAGCCGGAGGTCACCCTGGAGACGCCCGGCGACCCAAATCGGGTGAGCAGCTTCGTCAACATCCGGGTCAAGGACATGGAGACGGTGTACTCCGAATGGAGCGCGCGGGGTGCTCAGTTCCTGACGCCCCCGAAGCAGCACCAGTACGAGATCCGTTGCTACATCCGTGATCCCGATGGTCACCTGATCGAAGTGGGGCAGACCACCGACCCGCAGGGGGACTGGGTGCCCGATCACTGGCCATCGAGTACGCCCGCCGACGAGCTCCCAACGCCCCCAGAGGGAATCGTGCTGGCCCACTTCATCGTGTCGGACGATGTCGAGCGCTCTCGCCGCTTCTACACCGATGTGCTCGGGGGCAGGGATGCGTTCTCCGGACCCGGAGGGCTCACGTATGTCCAACTGTCGAACAGTTGGATCATCA
This sequence comes from uncultured Acidimicrobiaceae bacterium, assembly GCA_963823855.1. Lineage (GTDB taxonomy): Bacteria > Actinomycetota > Acidimicrobiia > Acidimicrobiales > Palsa-688 > Fen-671. Next base: position 1,007 of record CAWGNA010000016.1, on the reverse strand, counting down.
TCAACGTCGGCGGAGGGCCGACCGACGACAAGCCGGAGGTCACCCTTGAGACGCCCGCCGATCCCAACCGGGTCAGCAGTTTCCTCAATATACGAGTGACGGACATGCACGCTGTGTACACCGAATGGAGCGCGCGCGGTGCGGAATTCCTGACGCCACCGAAGCAGCACCAGTACGAAATCCGTTGTTATATCCGCGATCCCGATGGTCATCTGATCGAAGTGGGACAAACGACGGACCCGGGGGGAGATTGGTTCCCCGATCAATGGCCATCGAGCAAGTCGGAGTGAGCTTCCTGACGGGGCGGAGGTCTCCATCATGACCACGGCGATCATCGGCACCGGAGGCATCGGATCGGCCATCGCGCGTCAGCTTGCTGCCGGTGGCGAGACCCTCCAGCTCTCGAGCGCCGACAAGGAGTCGGCGCGAAAGCTGGCCGCGGCAATCGGCGGAGCGGCGGTCGTCGCGCTCGACAACCGGAGCGCTTTGCAGGGAGCCGATGCCGTCGTCCTTGCGCTGCGGTTTTCCGTGTTGAAAGACGTCATCGACGAGATCGCCGACGCGCTGGGAGACACGTCTCTCGTCGTTCCGAGCAATCCGGTCGGACTCGACGCACAAGGCAAGGTCGTGCGACTCCTACCGGAAGGGCAGTCATCGGGCCAAGTTGTTGCTGGGTGGTTGCCGATCGGGACACGCTTTGCCATTGCGTTCGGCACCATGTCGGCCGATCTCTTCGAGTCCTCGAGCCACCGGTCGCCCGAGCCCGCGGTTCTGTTCTACGTGTCCGAGGACGAGCATGGGAGCGACGAAGTCGAGCACTTGATCCGAACGGCGGGCTTTGAGCCGATGAGGATCGGCGGGGTCGAACAGTCGAGCCGACTCGAGGTGGGCGGCGATCTTCACGATCTTGTGGTCGGCTCCGCAGAGGCGCGGTCCCTCGTCGTGGGGGCCTGATTGCCTTCCGACGTGGCCGGGGCCAGCAAACGAGACCGAATCAGAAGTGATGT
>CAWGNA010000015.1:0-125287 GCA_963823855.1 uncultured Acidimicrobiaceae bacterium | reverse complement strand
AAGCGGCAAAGAAATTGGGCCGGGCCAAGTACCCAGACAGGGCCGGGCCACCCGGTTTACCGAACTTAATGCTCTCACGAGCGGCACGGCCATTACCCCAGCCGTTCGATTTACCTGAGGCCCCCCCTGCACCCCCGGAGCCGCCTCCGGGCCCCGCACGGCTACCGCTCCCCGTTGTGCTGGCCCTCGTTGTGCTGGCCCCTGTTGTGCTGGCCCCTGTGCTGACCACGAGCCTCGCGCCGGCCGCCGTCTGAGAGGCGGAGACGGCACTTCGTCTGCGTACGCCAAACCGGCGTCCCGGACCGGCCCTCCCCCTCTCCTCATAGAAGGAGGCTAATCGTCGAACCTGCGGCACAACAAAAAGGACCGAGGGACGCGCGGGCGCCCCTCGGTCACGCAATACTGGAAAGGGCAGGCGAGGCCGTTTGGTTTACCGAGGGGGACCAACTCCCGGCCGGCATCTCCTGGGTGTCTGGCTTGGACTAACCAGGCGGTCCAGCAGGCCGCTTAGCGGCCAGCCACCTCCGAGGTCCCAGATCGTTGACTACTGCTCAGCTGGACCACCTCCTTTCTTCGGTAGCCCAAGTCTACCGCGCACGTCCCGGACGGTGGCGGATATCGCAGCTGCCATTTTCCCCTACGGCCGTAGTGCTAATACCCGCCCGGCTAATATCATGGTCCCTGATGCCGCTCACGACCCCCTCCCCGCCAGAGCCCGTCCGCTACTTGCAGCCCGTCGAACCAGCCCTGTTCGAAATCCGTGACCTGCATGTGTCTGTCCAGGGCACCGAAATCCTGCGTGGGGTTGACCTGGTCGTCCCGGCTGGCCAGCTCCACGCGTTGATGGGGCCGAACGGCGGCGGCAAGTCCACTCTGGCCAAGTCCCTTCTCGGTTCCCCCGGCTATGAGGTGACAGCGGGCAAAATCCTCTACAAGGGCGAAGACATCACGGACTGGCCTACCGAGACGCGTGGCAAGGCGGGCATTTTTCTGGCGTTCCAGTACCCCGAGGAGATACGCGGGCGTCCCGCTCGTCCAATTCCTGCGCCAGGCGCTTTCTGCTCGCAAGGGTCAGGAGCTCTCTGTCCTGGAGTTACGTGTGTCTGTCATGGAGTGGATGCGCAAACTGGGAATGGACGCGTCCTTCGGGGACCGCTACCTCAACGAGGGCTTCTCCGGAGGGGAGAAGAAGCGCAACGAGGTCCTCCAGATGGCAGTGCTCCAACCCGACCTGGCGGTCCTGGATGAAACTGACTCAGGACTTGACATCGATGCGCTGAAAGAGGTCGCCTTTGGTGTGCGAGAAGTACGCGCCTCCCGGCCGCAGCTCGCCGTGTTGTTGATAACTCACTACCAGCGGATCCTCAGCCACTTGGCGCCCGACAAGGTCCATCTGCTGGTCAATGGCCGCATCGTGGAAAGCGGCGGCCCGAACTGGCCCATCGCCTCGAACAGGAAGGTTACCAGGCATGGAGGTGAGCGCTCCCACCGCGCCGTTGGACATCGCTCGCATCAAGAAGGACTTCCCGATCCTGGAACGGGTGGTTCATGGCAAGCGCCTTGTGTACCTCGACTCGGCGTCCTCGGCGCAAAAGCCCTTGCCGGTGATCGAGTCGATGAGCCGCTACTACGAGACGACCCATGCCAATGTCCACCGGGGCGTTTACGAGATGGCACAGGAGGCAACCAGGCTGTTCGAGGAGGCTCGGGCCAAGGTAGCCAGTTTCATCGGCGCCCGCTCGGCTGATGAAGTGGTGTTCACCAAAAACGCCACCGAAGCGATCAACCTCGTCGCCTACGCGTGGGGGCGCAAGAACCTCGGCCCCTCGGATGTGGTCGTGGCGAGCGACATCGAGCACCATGCCAATTTCGTCCCGTGGCTGCAGCTGCGGGAGGAGAAGGGGACCGAGCTGAGGTTCCTGCGCCTTGGCGACGACGGCACGCTGCGGCTCGACGACCTGGCCCGGGTGCTCGAAGGGGCGAAGCTACTGGCGGTGACAGGTGCCTCCAACGTGCTGGGCACGCTCCCGCCGGTACGCGCGATGGCCGACGCCGCCCATGCTGCGGGCGCCCTGGTCCTCGTGGACGGGGCTCAGTACGTCGCGCACCTGCCGACGTCGGTGCTCGACCTCGGAGCGGACTTCGTGGCCTTCACTGGGCACAAGATGGTGGGGCCGACGGGCATCGGTGGCTTGTGGGCGAGACGTGAGCTGCTCGAGGCGATGCCACCGTTCCTGACGGGCGGCGAAATGATCCGTGACGTGCGCCTCGACGGCTTTACCACCAACGATGTCCCGTGGAAATTCGAAGCAGGCACCCCACCGATCGCCGAAGCGATCGGCCTTGGAGTCGCGGTCGATTACCTGCGGGCGCTTGGGATGAGCGCTGTCCGCGCCCACGAGCAGGCCTTGACCTGCTACGCGATGAAAGCGCTAAAGGAACGCTACGGTGACGACATCGTCATCTACGGCCCTCCCAGCGCCGCGGAGCGAGCGGGGCATCGTCAGCTTCACTTACAAGGACATCCACGCACATGACCTGTCCCAGGTGCTCGACGAGGTCGGGCGTCTGTGTGCGGGCGGGCCACCACTGCGCCAAACCGCTTATGCGCTGCAACTGGGCGTTAGCGCCACGGCGCGGGCGTCGTTCTCGGTATACAACGACGAGGCGGACGTCGACGCCTTGGTGGACGCCATCGGCCAAGCCGACGTCGTTTTCGGCTGACCACCCGAGCCTTCGGAGGAGCTTTCCTAACTGTCATGCCAGGCCTTGAAGATCTCTATAGGGAGATAATCCTCGACCATTACCGCAACCCTCGTAACCGCGGCGAGCTCGAATCGCCCCCCGCAGTCCGGACCGAAGGCTTCAATCCCCTGTGCGGAGATGAGGTGGTCATCTACCTTGACTCGGACGCAGGGGTCATCGCCGACTTGAGGGTCTCCGGCCAGGGGTGTTCGATCTCGCAATCCTCCGCTTCGATGATGTCGGTGGCCGTAAAGGGAAAAAGCCTTGCTCAAGCACGAGCAACGATCAGAGCCTTCCGGGCGATGATGTCGCTCCACGGCCAACAGTTGGACGGGCTCGACGACGGTCGTGGAGGGGCCGTCGCGGGCAGCACCGCCGGCGCCGCAACGGATGCAGGGCGTGGGCCGGACGGCGTCGATGACGAGCGTAGTGCCGCCGAAGTGGCAGCCGAGGAGGGCGTTTCCCTGGGTGACCTCGAAGCTCTGCAGGGCGTAGTCAAGTTCCCCGTCCGGATCAAGTGCGCCACCCTGTCGTGGCACACTCTGGCACAGGCTCTAGACGAGGTGGAAGCAGCCCAGCCGAGCTGAGGAAATCCAGCCGGCTGACCCTTCAGGACGCCGGGATGTCCCAACCCATCTGCTCGGCGATGTCCTTGCAAGTTGGGCACAGCGGGTACTTCATCGGGTCGCGACCCGGGACCCAGACCTTGCCGCACAGCGCCCGTACCGGGGTGCCGTTGACAATACCTTCCACCACGCTGGGCCCGGCAGACAGGAACTCGCCGTCGTCGCCAGTCAAGCCCTCGAGGACGATGTGGGTCATGCGTTCGTGATCACCGTCCAGGGCCGGTACGGGCGGGGCAATCTCGACTTCAGGCATCACGCTCATACGAAAAAGCGTACATCGCGCGCTCAGCGGGAAGGCCAGAGCACTGCGCGGAGTGGTCAATACACACCGCGCGGTCACCTCATCACTCACCATCAATGATGGCCTCCGCCGGCCCCAATCCCGACCCCACCAGCCATTTCGCTAGTAACCTGGCCTCGAGGAGAATGACGCCCACAGTAGTGGCCTGATAGTGGTGGCCCGAGAGCCGTGGAGAGCGTGACTGCATGGCACTGACAGCACAGGGCCCCACGGCGCACGGGAAAGCGCTAGCTGCGGGCGGCCGCACCGTTCGCGAGGTCGGCGCGGAGTGGGGCGCGCTCGTGGCCGTCGCCATGGCCACCACCGCTGTGCTGATCGATTTCGTGGCTGTCTGTCTCGCCCTGCCTCGCATCAGGGGGAGCTTCGGTGCCACCTTCTCTGAACTGCAATCAGTTGTGGAAGCGTTCGTGGTCTGCCTGGCCGCTTTCGTCCTCGGCGCCGGCTACGTGGCAGACCGCATCGGTCGGGCCAAGGCGTTCGTCACAGGCCTGGCGCTTTTCGGGGCGGGGTCTCTCGTCGCCGGGCTCGCACCTTCGATATATCTCTTGATAGGGGCACGGGCAGTCCAGGGTGTGGGCGCCGCATTGGTCCTCGCCACGAGTGCGCTGCTCCTGGCTGAGATTTACAGAGGGGCGCGCGCCAGGACGGCCCTGGCTATTTGGGGGACCAGTACCGGCCTCGCGGTCGTAGCTTCGCCGCTCGTCGGCGGCTTGATCACGTCCTACTTGGGTTGGCGCTGGATTTTTGTCCTGGAGGCCGTTGTGGCCGGGGGCGCCTTGGTGATGACGAAGGCGACGGTCCGGGAACCCGCGCCCGACTACACCCGCACAATGAGCGCCGACTGGCGAGGCTTGGCCCTTTTGACGGCGGCCGTCGCCATCCTGGTGACGGGGCTGGTGCGCACGACGACTGCGCTTGGGAGCTGGGCCCAGAGCGGCGTCCTGGCTTGTTTGGCCTGTTCTGGCCTTCTGCTCATCGCTTTCGTCGCGGTAGAGGCGGTCTCCCCCGCCCCGATGATCGACTTGTCGCTGTTCCGCCTGCGGACTTTTACCGCCAGCGCTGTCGCCGCGTTCGGCCTGTCGATGGCTGTTCTGGGCCCGCTGGTCTTCCTCGTGCTGTACCTGTCCTACGGGCTCGGCTTTTCGACGATGAGCATAGGGCCCACCTGCTTCTCCTTACCGGGATGACCCTGCCGTTCCTCCCGTTGGCTTGGTGGCTCGACCAGCACGTCCCCGTCAAGGCGCTCTTCGGCACCGGGCTGGCATCGGTCGCCATCGGTTTGTGGCTTCTCAGCCGACTCCCCTCCAACCCGACCCTGGACGACCTCACGCCGGGCCTCGTCATCGCCGGTCTGGGTCTCGAACTGCTCAACCCACGCCTGTCTTCGACGGCGGCAGCTCCCGTTAGAGCTCAATTAGCGGCGCCCGCTTCGCGGGCCAACTCGAGCTTCCGCTGGGTTGGCGCGGCCATTGGCGTAGCTGTACTCGGTTCTGTGTTCACCACCCGTCTGAGCGACGACATATCTAGACGTGTGGCGGGTTCGAGCCTATTGAGCGGGCAAGGGCCTCAGCTAGCCAGCCTCGCACTAGAGGGTCGCACGAACGTCGTTGTCGCCTCTGCCCCGGTCGACTACCGCACATTGATGTCGGGGATCGTTCGCGAGAGCCTCTCGAACGCGATGCACGACGTTTTCCTCGTGGCAGCCGCCGTCGCATTGGCGTCGGCACTGGTGGCGCTGTTCGTCCGTTCCCGTGACGTGCCCGAGCAGGAGGTTCCTGCTGGCGCGGCCACAGTCCCGGCTCTTCTCGTCGCGACGCGCCGGGCGTCGGCACAGGTACGTGTGGCCCGTCTCGAACCGGCGCCTGTCGAGCCGGTGCCCGTCGCTGTAGCCCGGGAGATCTTCCATACAGCCGTCCCGGCGCTGCCGTTAGCTTCGGTGATGGCCCTGGGGGCCGCCCCTGTGGCCAAAGAGGGGACGCAGGTGCCAACTACCCCATCTACAGGCACCACAGGCGCTACAGGTGCTACAGACGGGTCAGCAACCGGGGCCACCCCCGCGCTTATCGATTTCCATGGCCTTGTGGCGGCACCGGCCAGCTCGCGGCCCGACCTCGTCACTGCGCCGGACCAGAGCCTCGTGGCTATCGGGACGTTGGTGGCCCACGCCGCGACCGCCAACCTCGGGGTAGTCGGCGCGGGTTCGCTGGCCGGCCAGGTCAGCAAGTCGCAGGACGGCCTTCCGCTCAAGGCGGAGGTTGCCCTTGTGAGCCCTGACACCCTTGTGAGCCCTGACGCCCAAGTGCCCGACGCCCAAGTGCCCGACGCCCAAGTGCCTGACGCCCAAGTGCCCGACGCCCAAGTGCCCGACGCCCAAGTGCCCGACGCCCAAGTGCCCGACGCCCAAGTGCCCGACGCCCAAGTGCCCGACGCCCAAGTGCCCGACGCCCAAGTGCCCGACGCCCAAGTGCCCGACGCCCAAGTCGTGGCGCGCCACTGGACCGGTCCGGACGGTAAGTTCATCCTGCTCGACCTGGCCGAAGGAAACTACGACCTCGTGGTCCAGAGCATTGGGTACCGATCACAAACTGTCCCTGTCGTCGTGAGGCGTGGCGACACCATCTCAATGGACATCGCCATGGTCGGTCTTGGCCATCTGTTCGGCGCCGTGGCGGCCCGGAGCGGCGGTTGGTTGCCGGGTGTGCTACTCACCCTCACTGACGGCACGGGTGTCGCTCTGGCCCACACGACGACAGACGATGCCGGCAGCTTCTACTTCTCGAGAGTTCCAGAAGGCTGTTACACGGTGGGCGCACCCGGGTGCGGTACCACCGCTTCGGTGATAGACATCAGTTCAGGCTCGGCTATTGCTGCCGACCTGGTCCTGGACCCGGTCCAGGGCGAGAACGGTGAAGTGGTGGTACCACTAGCGGGAGGTGCGGGATGCGCCAAGCAGTGATCGTGGCGGCGGTGCGGAGCCCGATCGGACGAGCGTTCAAGGGTTCTCTCGTGCAGCTGAGGCCTGACGACATGTCGGCTCAAGTCCTCTCGGCGCTCATGGCCAAGGTGCCAGAAGTCGCGCTTTCCGACGTCGAAGACGTGATATGGGGCTGCGCGTCGCCGGCCGGTGAGCAGGGTTACAACATCGCCCGGGTGACAGGCGTGCTGTGCGGCATGACAGAGGTGCCTGCCACCACGGTCAACCGCTACTGCGCCTCGTCTCTTCAAACCATAAGGATGGCTGCGCATGCAATCGCTGCAGGTGAAGGCGACGTCTTCATCGCAGGCGGGGTCGAATCGGTTAGTCGGTTCGCGCAGGGCGCCGCGGACGAGATGCCCGGGACCCACAACCTCCTGTTCGAGGAGGCCGAGAAGCGGTCGGTAGCCCGAGCAGCCGGCGGCGAGCCCCCCTGGTCCCCCGCGCCGGGTCTGCCCGACATTTACATTGCGATGGGCCAAACGGCAGAAAACGTCCGGGACCTGTGCGGGGTCTCCCGGGAGGCTATGGACCGGTTTGCCCAGCGCTCTCAGCAAAGGGCGGTTGAATCTCAAGACAACGGTTTCTTCAACCGCGAGATCGTCCCGCTCACGCTGCCGGACGGCACGGTGATGGACCGAGATGACAGCCCACGACGCGGGGCCGACCTGGCTGCGATGGCCGAATTGAAACCCGTCTTCCGCCCTGACGGGGAGGTCACGGCGGGCAACAGCTGCCCCCTCAATGATGGGGCCGCCGCGGTCCTGGTCATGAGCGATGAGCGAGCACAGCGGCTGCAGCTGCGACCTCTAGCCCGAGTCGTGGCGAGCGCCGCGTCGGCCCTCAACCCGGAGATCATGGGCCTGGGCCCGGTCGAGGCCTCCCGGCGGGCATTGGCGCGGGCAGGTATTACCATGGCTGACATCGACCTGGTCGAGATCAACGAAGCCTTTGCCGCCCAGGTCATCCCGTGCGCGGAGCAGCTCGGCATCAGCGAGGACCGCCTGAACGTCCACGGAGGGGCCATCGCGCTCGGGCACCCTTTCGGCATGACAGGCGCCCGCATCATGGCGACGCTTCTCAACGGGCTGAGGACGGCAGATGCCACCTTTGGCCTGGAGACCATGTGCGTCGGCGGTGGCCAGGGCATGGCGATGATCGTGGAGCGCCTTTCCTAAGATCCCTCACCACGCGGCACCAGAATCCCAGAGGACACGGCCGCACACAAAACTGGGAAATCACAACGCCGTGAGCAAATAGCTGCGGGCAGACGGGTGAGCGTTGACGTTGAACTGAGGGAGAACCGCGCTTTCGCAGGCACGGCGTCCTAAGCTCTCATCGGCCATGAAACCGAAGAGCATGTTTGCTTTGGCGTTCAAAGCGGCGAGGCCTGCAGCCAGAAAGGCAGAATGAGGCGAACAAACGAGATATGCGAGGGCTCGCAACTCGACGCCACCGCAAGCGTTCTGGTACGCACCGCAAGTACGTTTTGGGTCCTATTTAAGCTGGCCCCAGGGTTGTGTGAAATCGGTGCTTGACCTTGGCACTACTTTTCAAATAGGGTTTCGCTTCGTTGTGACGCCGCTCACACTGCAAATTCGTCGCAACGCCGCAAAGCTACTTGCGGCGACTTTGACCGCAGTCACCGCTGTGGCCCTAGTAGTGCCCCCGGCTGGCGCCGACCAGGCCCAGCAGAGCTACCAGCTCTCCACAGAGCGCGTCGAGGCACAAAACTTGGCCAGTCAGAATCTCGGCGCTCGGCCAACGTGAGGCGGCGCTCGGAGAGCAGTACGACGCCGGCGTGGTTTCGCTACAACAAGCGAACACACGAGTGCTCGGAGCGACAAGGGCTCTGACTAGCGCCAAAGCAAGCCAGGCTAAGACCGTAGTCCTGCTCAGGGTTGACGCGGTTTCGGCCTATGTAGGGGGTGGCCACAGGTCGAGCTCGCTGGCGCGGTGCCTCTCGCCAACCTCAACGCGGCCCTGTTGCGGCAAGAACTGGAGGAGACATTTGCCTCCGACCAAACTGATGCCCTGGACAGTTACCGCCTAGCCGCAGCGCAGGAGAGTACAGCTCGAGCCCAGCTGGAGCTGGCGCGAGACGCGGCGGCCAGGCGTGTCACCCAACTGGAAAGCGACCGCAACCAGGTCGAGGCCGCGCAAAACAAGTTGGTCGGGATGCAACAGCAGGTGAGGGGTGAAATAGCGACCCTGGTCGTGGAAATCCAGCGCGAGCAGCTTCTGGCGGAGCAAGAGGCTGAGGCCGCTCGCCTGGCCCGGGAGAGGGCTCAGCAAGAGGCAGAGGCGGCGGCCGCGGCTGCCGCGCAGCAGGCTGAGCAGGCTGCTGCTGCCGCCAAGCAGCAGGCTGAGCAGGCTGCCGCGGCGGCTCTTGCGGCGGCGACCCGCGACGCCGCACGACAGGCGGCCGCTTTGCCCGTGGCTACCACGGCCCCGACGGCAACAACCGACCAGGCCCAATCTGCAGACCAGGCCCAATCTGCGGGCTCAACGCTCCCGGCGGCGACCACCACGACTACTGCGCCCGCGACCACCTACCAGGTGCCCGGCGCCTCCTCAGCCGCAGGAGCAGCGGTGGGCGCCGCCGAAAGCAGGGTGGGCGACCCGTACGTCTGGGGGGCTGCGGGGCCGAGTGCCTTCGATTGCTCAGGCCTGGTGATGTGGGCTTACGCACAGGCTGGCGTGGACTTGCCTCACTTCAGTGGCGCTCAGTACGACGACACGATGCACATCCCGATGTCCGACCTCGAACCCGGGGACCTGGTTTTCCCCGCTGACCCAGGTGAGCACGTGGCCATCTACATCGGCAACGGGGAAATCGTCCAGGCACCCTACACGGGTGCGGACGTACAGATAGTCCCTCTCACGTCGTGGTTCGTGCTGGCCAGCCGCGTCGGCTGATCAGCCGATCGTCGCCCCTGCGCTCTTCCCTCGAAGTCGAGAAGCTGCGCGCTTAGGGTCGTGGCCGCGACCCAAAGGATTTCCGGTGACGATGCACAGGCGGGGACTGGCTGAGTTCGCATAGGACTAAGCTCCCGACCCCCCTTGTCCGGTATCGAGAATAAGACTTAGTTCAAGCCCTCGACCCGTACCCGGCTCAAAAGGTACGTCCCACAGGGGTGGCGACGGGAAACTTTCAGGACTGGCTCGGGCCACATCAGGGCGAGCACCGCTTTGCCCCCAGTCCAAGGCGCCGCATTCAACCAGGAGTTTTTGGTCTCAAAGCCCGAAAATGGCCCCATGCCTAACTTCTTCTGCGGAGCCGCCACGCCAGGGAAGAAGGAGCCCCGGTAAAGGGATATTTCGTCTGGTCTTTCCTGGACAATTTGGAATGGCCCCTTGGGTACTCCAAGTACTTTGGGATCCTCTACGTGGACAACCACACCCGGGACAGGATCGTCACAAAGACAGCGGCCCTGGTACAGCGAGCTGGCTTCTCAGGTGCCTCCCGACCGCCTGAACTGCAGGGAGGCTCACCTTGTCGTCAGCTTGGCCACTCAGGTACTAAAGGCGGAATTGCGTGAACTTGTGCTGGCCCGCCACAGGAGGCACGCCACCGTTCGTAAGCAATTCATCTACAACCATCGTGCAGGCTCCGAGCGCCACCGCTTCAGCACCGAGCTGGCCCATTTCTATACTGACCCGACTGGCGGTGTACTCGAGAGCTTGCCGCCTCACTGTTTCGCGGATTTGGCCGAGCAGCCCCGGCCCGAGCTTCAGCCCGATCCATCCCCCGATGATTATCTTCTCAGGGTTGAAAAGGTTCACCAGGTCCGCGACGCCGGTACCGAAGTAGAGAGCAGCCTGCTCGAGGGCACCCTGGGCCGCCTTATTGGCACGTGCTGCGGCGAGGAACCTGTCGAACCAGTCTTCTGAGTCGGGGTCTGATGGCGGGACAGCGTCTGAGTCGGTCCGGTGCCATTCCTCGAGGAGCGCCCCTGCGCCGATATAGGCCTCCAGGCAGCCAGAGCCGCCGCAGCGGCACCGTTTGCCACCCACCATCACGCTCGTGTGGCCCCACTCTCCGGCGCTCGAAGCCGAGCCGCGATAGAGCGTACCGTCGGTGAAAATAGCTGCCCCGACGCCAGTCCCCCAGAGCGCGACAACCACGTTGCTCGAAGCGCGGCCTGCACCCAGCCACATTTCGGCCTGGCCGAGGGCCTTGGCGCCGTTGTCGGCGAAGACGGGGAGACCGGTCCTCTCCCGCATTAGCTTCTCCAAAGGAACGTCTCGCCAACCGATGTTCGGGGCATGCACGCGCGCTTCGCCGTCGTGGTGCGCCACAATCCCGGGCAGCGCCACTCCGACCCCGATCAGGCGCCGTCCTTCAGCGTTGAACTGTGCCTGTAATTTCTCGATGGCCACGTTGATCTGCTCGATCACGACGTCGGCATCATGATGTTGGGGGTGCAAGTTGACGTCCGCCATGCCGGCAACTCGCATCCTCATGTCGAACGCCTCTACCCGGATACACGTCTCGCCCACTTCCACGCCCACAATCCCCCCGAACTCCGGGTTGACCTGCAACAGGACTCGCGGACGCCCGCCATCGGACTCCTCCAGGCCGACCTCCGCGATGAGCCCCTCCTCGAGCAGCGCCGAGGTCACGTTCGTGACGCTGCCGCTGCTCAGACCCGTCAGCTGCGCCAGTGCAACGCGGTTAAGGGGGCCTTCGAGAAAAAGACGCCGCAGTACGGCGCCACGGTTGACCCGGCGCAGATCACGCACGGTGGCCCTTGCTCTTGTCGTCAAAGCACCACTCACTTTACTCAAAACTTAGTTCAACTTCAGGGCACCATAATCGTTGTTACGCCTTAGTGACTGCACCCCGAGGACGCCCCCCATGGAGCTCACCAGGCGAAGCCCCTTCTCGACGCCGACTTTAACTTAGTCCTTGTTGAACTCCGCGGGCGTACTCTCGGGCTGCGCCACGTCAACCCCCTTACCTGGCTTAGCCCCTTTACCTGGACCTTTTGACCCATCGACGAGCCCGAACCTCGGCGGGCCACCTTGTCCCGGTGACCGGAGCTTGGGTCGCTGTACCGGCACCGTCTCAGCGGCCCAGCGGCGAGGGCCAGACCACGGGGCCGGCACCTGGTCAGTCCAGCGAGCCAGCCCGTACGCCAGGCCCTCATAGTTGACACGCCAACCCCGGAAATGTGGCCACGCCTCCGCCGCGTCTCGTTCCACAGGGAACCCGACAGCCAACAACTGGTCTACCGCCGCGGAGAACTCTTCAAAGCTGAGCGCAATATCAGAATCGGGATCCGGGTCGGTGTCCACTTGCATCCCCAGCCCAGCACCTATATCACGCAAGGCCGTAAATCCCATCCGAATGGCCCGCCTTGGCTCGATGCGGTCTCGGCTCGGGCACAGCGAGAGCAGCATTGCCGCCGAGTCCATGACACAGAGCAACCCGACCAGCCACGAAGAAAGGGCGCGCGGCGAACGAAAACGTACGAGCACCGGGTAGTTCGAATGGCTCTCCGCCACGTCTGCCGCCCAGCGCTCCCACCGGTTATAGAAAGCCGGGAGATCGTCGTTCTTGACAGCAACGCCGTAACGGGTCCGCAAGAGTAGCTCAGGCCCCCACGGCGGGTGCCCGGCGCGGGCCCCGAGCAGAGTCACCTCTGTCTCCCTTCGGTTGAAAGCGCCGTACAACGTGGGCAGATAAGCGATCTGCAATGCGACTACGGCAATCCCGGTAGCAGCGGCAAGCACATCGACCGCCGTTGGCCCGGTCCCATGGGTATAGACGAAGCCAAGCGTGAACATCGAGCTACCGGCCTGGATAAAGGCGCCGCGAAGCCCGCCCACGCCCGCCGTGGGCCACAGCAGTAGAGCGTACGCAAGCTCATAGGAGAGCAGCCAGGCCGCCAACTGGGCGAGGAGGACCACCGATCCCTGGGCGGCCAGTACTTGATCTTTACGCTCGTAACTACGGAGGGGCCACACGATCAGCTGGAAAAGCGCATCGACCCCTTTGTCCACACCGTGCAGGAGCAGAGTCCGGCGAGCACGCGGTATCACCAGCGTCCGCACAATGTTGCCGGTTACGGCCACTGCCAGGAGGATCCCGGCTACGATGGCCAGCAAGTGCAGGGCGTTCACGACACCAGTTTGTCTCCCCTGTCTGTGCCCCGGCCGTATGAGTGCCGGCACCTGCGCTCGCGTGAGGCCCCGCCCAGCAAAACTGGCGCGCCCGAAGACCAAGACGCCAGCAACGCCGGGAAAGCGAAGCCAGTTTTTTCACGGGCGCTTGGTGGCGGCGCGACCGCGAGAAGCCCCGGGCCCCCTCTTGGTCGTCGAGGCATGGTGGTGGCACAGGTTTGACAAGGCCTTGTAGTGGATATCTACTTTGCGTGAGTTCGTCTGGAGGCCGGCGGTGCCCGTCTCAGGAGAGGCAAACTTCGAACCAAGCCCGATAGAAGAAACCAAGACCGAGGGAGCTAAGGGGTACTTCGTGCCGGCGGTCAAATCTGCCAGAGACGCTCGAGCCGCGGTTTTGGCCCTGCCCCTCGATGAGGACCGCCAAGAAAGAGCAGTGCTGGTTGTGTCTGAGCTGGCAGGGAACGCCATCCTCCATGCTGGAGGGGTCCTGTGGCTCCAAATCTCCCACGACGAGCGCCGGACCCGGGTCGAGGTGGCCGATGCCTCAAAGGTGTTGCCCGGGCCGGTTGACGCGAGCACGATGAGCGGTCGGGGATTGCAGCTGATCGAGGCGTTCGCCAAAGCGTGGGGGGCCGAACCCCGCTCGTGGGGAAAGGTGGTCTGGGCCGAAATCGAGTGAGCCCCGAGCGACCGGTGACGGCCAGCTGCGGGAGCGTGCTGCTCAGCTTGCCGGCACGGTTGTCAGACTTCGATGTTGCTCATGACATGTTTGACCCGGGTGTAGTCCTCGAACCCGTACACGGAGAGGTCCTTGCCATATCCCGAATGCTTGAACCCTCCGTGTGGCATCTCAGCCACGATCGGGATATGCGTGTTTACCCACACGCAACCGAAATCGAGGTCTCGCGACATCCGCATCGCCCGGCCGTGGTCGCGCGTCCAAACGCTGGCGGCAAGGCCGTACTCGACACCGTTAGCCCATTCCAGCGCCTCTGCCTCGTCCTCGAACCTTTGGACAGTAATAACGGGCCCGAAGATCTCCTGCTGGATCATCTCGTCCTCTTGCCGGAGACCGGCGACAACGGTGGGGGCGAAACAGTAACCACGCTGTCCGACTCGCTCACCTCCCGTGAGAACCCGGGCGTGACCGGGAGCGCGTTCCACGAAGCCCCGCACTCTGTCCAACTGGTCCGCATTGTTGAGTGGACCATAGTTCGCGTCGTCCTGCCCGAAGGGACCGACCACCGTGCCACGAGCCTCCTCAACGAGGGCATCTAGCAGATCAGTGTGTACCTGAGGGCCGACAAGCACCCGCGTGGCGGCAGTACAGTCCTGCCCGGCGTTGAAGAAGGCGGCGACAGCAATTCCCTGAGCGGTCGGCCCGACGTCAGCGTCGTCAAAGACGACGACTGGGGCCTTGCCTCCGAGCTCGAGGTGGACACGCTTCAAGTCGCCGGCCGCCGACATAGCGACCTCCCTCCCGGCGCGGACACTGCCCGTAATGGACACCATGGCCGGGATCCGGTTCGCCACCAGAGCGCGGCCCGTGTCGCGATCGCCGGACACAACATTGAGGACTCCCGGCGGGAGGAACTCGGCCGCGATCTCGGCCAGAAGCAGTGTACTGGCCGGAGTGGTCTCAGACGGCTTGATCACCATCGTGTTGCCAGCAGCTATCGCCGGCGCCCACTTCCAGACAGCCATCATCATCGGGTAGTTCCACGGCGTAACAGCTGCACAGACGCCCACAGGTTCACGGCGCACGTAGGACGTGTGACCGGCCATGTACTCCGTGGCCGCCCGCCCTTCCAGCAGACGGGCGGCGCTTGCAAAGAAGCGTACCTGGTCCACCATCGGAGGGATCTCCTCCGACATCGTGAGCCCGAAAGGCTTACCCGTGTTCTCGCATTCTGTCCGGACGAGCTCCTCGGCACGGGCTTCGATGGCATCGGCTATGCGGATCAGAGCCAGGCTGCGTTCCGAAGGGGTAGTGCGTTTCCACGACCCGAAGGCGTCTTTGGCCGACCGGAGCGCACGCTCGACGTCATCGGGGGACGAAACAGGCGCAGTGGCAAATGTGTCACCAGTGCTCGGGTTTATGAGAGGAGCCGTCTTTCCGCCGGCCGAGGCGACCTTCTCTCCATGAATGAAGTTACGCAGTTCTGGCAATGCCACGCCCCCATCTCATCTGGATACGGAAAAACTTTGGAGGCCCAGGGGTAAAGGGCCCCTCACATCATAGAAGGTACCGGATAATGATTTCTGGGCCGGGGCTGTCGGCTGCCGTGCCCAGTACCGTCCGGTGTCATCCTGGTAAGGCGCCAGGACGCTCTGAGCACGGCTGAAGAGCGCCGCCTCCCAGCTCTGTCTCTGTGGCGGGGGCGGGGGCCGCGGGACCGTTCCTTCCTGGGAAGCATCCTTCTCGTGATTGTATTATGTCATTATCATCATGCTACGATACAATCATCGGATGAAGGAATGTAGCCGGGTCAGCTGGTCCGGCAGGCCTCATCCCAGACCACCCAATTTGAGCCAAGGAGCCATCGGATGGAAAAGTACAGTGCCCGTCAGCATTTCTTTGGGTGCCGCGGTGCGTGGCGTGACGAGGGAGCCACAGCAACTGCTCGCACCGGCTGGGACCAGCCGGTCACGGGTCAGAGCGAGGACTGGAGCGGTGACGCCGACCTGCGGGCGTCTGACGACGAGCGGCAAGCTGCTGCGGACGAGTTAAAGGCCCATTTCGAGGCCGGGCGGATCAGCATGGACGAGTTCGACGAACGGCTTCAAGTTGCCCTAGGTGCTCGCACCCGTCGCGACCTCGCAGACGTCAACAAGGACCTGCCCCGAACACGCCCTCCAGTGGCACCCGGTCAGCCTCACCGAGCCTGGCCGCTATCCGTGCCCGTTGTGATGATCGTCGGCGTCGTGGTCGCAATCAACATCACCCTTGGGATATTTGGCCCATTTGGCCCCTCCCACCACGTCATTTTCCCTGGGTGGATCGTGCTGATCGGCCTCTTCTTCGCATTTCGGTGGTGGCGTGGCGGTGGCAAGAGGGGCTCGCACCGATCGGGGCCGAGGGCGTGGCTCAACTGAGGGCCTCCCCGCCGACGTCCGGCCCGCGCAGTCCGGCCCTCGGCCGCGTCTTTCACCCGCCCTCGGACGGCCCGGAAAGGCCTGGGTGGACTCCCATGCGGCTGGGGTCCCGGGACCGTAGTTTGCTCAGGAGGGCAAGCAACTCCGCCCGCTCGGCGGCCTCGAGGTCGGCGCAAAGAGCATCCTCGATACTGAACGCGACCTGAAACGCCTTCTGGAGTACCCGCTTGCCGTTGGGCGTAAGCACCAGTGCGCGAGCACGGCGGTCGGTCGGGTGCGGCCGGCGGCGCACGAGCCCGAGCCCCTCGAGGTCGTCTACGAGCGCGACCATGCGGTTCGGGTGGATCCCGAGCGCTTGGCCGATCGCCCGCTGCGACTGTCCCTCGCTGAACGCGAGAGCCCGGAGCAGGCCGAAGTGGCGAGGCTCTATGCCGAGCGGCGCCAAGCCTTCCGTCAGCTGCTCACCTACCTCGAACCCGAGCCTCGAAACGAGGAAAGCGACGCTCGGAGGCGCGGCGGTAGGCACCTGGGCTGCCTTGATCTGGGCCGGCTTGATCTGGGCAACGTCCTCGGGCATGCCAATATTGTAAGCTACCGAATTATTATAAGAGTTTGATATTATCTTGTGCTGGTACCGATTGTTCGAGCCCCGGCCCGTGGTACAGAATCAAAACCATGCGCCCCCGGTCCGATTCGAACGGACGACCTGCGGTTTAGGAAACCGACGCTCTATCCCCTGAGCTACGGGGGCCTATGCCTTCTAGCTGGTTTTTTGTGCTAGGCCTCCTCACTGTAGCAGTGCTTGGGGCAACTACGTAGCTTGTCAGACGACGATTGCAGGAACGCTCGTTCGAGAGTTCCACACCGGCAGTCGCCTTGCTCTTCGCCAACTTGGTGCCGAGGCCACCCGAAGCGTTCGGCATTAAAGCCAGCCGGGCACCTATTTGGGCGCTGAGTCATCTTCCCCGTACGGCACAACATCGACCCGATAGATGAGGGGAGACTGGTTGGCCAGTTCTGTCTCAATGCGCCGGACGAGTTGTGTCACTTGGCCGACGCCGAGGTTGCCGGCGACCGTAATTCTCGCCAGAACCCAGACCTGGTCCGGTCCGATATACATAACAAGAAGTTCGCTGACATCCGTCACCTCGGGATAGGCGAGAAGGAAGGCACGAACCCGGTCCTGGTCGCTTGACGGGATCGGCTGTCCGACCAGGAAGTCGTGATTACGTCTCACTAGGCGAAGGCTGATCCGGATGAGCACTATCGCGATGAGCACGGCAGCCACGGCTTGGGGTCTCGACGACCCGACAAGTTGGCTGAGGCCGAGGCCAGCTAGAGCGAGCAGATCTCCCGCGACGGACACGGCGTCTTCATTGAAGACGGCCCGCAGGTTCGGATCCGATGTGATCGTGGCCTCATCCAGGATGCTCCGGTTCGCAAGACGCGCTGTTACGCTCATCTGGTGCGCCGACTGGCGAAACGAGAGAGCGTCGAAGACGGTGGAAATGGCTAGCACGATGTACGCCAGCAGGAAAGACGAAGTGCTGCTGGGATGGACCAGGTCGGTTATCCCTTGGCGTAGAGAGAAAGCGGCGCCGGCTATGAACACGCCCAGCGCGGCGATGAGCGCCCAGAAGTACGCTTCCTTCCCGTACCCGAATGGATGTCGCTTGTCGGGTGGGCGGGCACTGCGATGCTGAGCGACCACCAGAAAGAGATCATTGGCGGTATCAGCCAGCGAATGCGCTGCCTCGGCAGCCATCGCCGGTGAAGCAGTAACCACGGCAGCAACAACCTTGGCGAGGGCCACGCCGATGCCCGCGCCCAAGGCCACCAAAATGGTCCGGGTGGTGTCCCCCCCGGGCCGTCCAGAAGCTACCGTTTGCGGCCGAGTTCGGCTAGACACGTCACTTGACCCTATTGCATCCCACTGTTCCGACAGCGTATGAGAGTAATCGTGGTCCGCGGCTTGCTCAGACCGATTTGCCCAGACCGGTTTGGGCGGGGAGCGGCGAGACGCGCGTACGGCGCTCGCACGCGAGCAGGTCGGCGACGTGTCAAATCTCCTACCAGACCGCGGCGCGCGTCGAAAAGGGGTAGCAGGCGACTGGTAATCGCAGCAGGGCTGCTCAACTTTATCCAGTTTTTAGCGGTCTTTCGTATTCCCGCGGGTACTGCAGTCAAAACTGGTTCAAAATGGCCTTACAAAAGCCTCTTCTGTGCGATTTGTAACACGGCCGTGACGGCGCGCCGGGCACCAGCTCCATTTTTGCCTTGGGGTACCAAACCGAGCACCCTGGGCGGCCGATCTGGTCGACGACGGTGCCGGCCTCAGAAAGTCAGGTAGGTTGCAACTGATTGCATGCGGCAGCTGGACCGCATACTGGCGCCCGGAAAAATTGTTACCCAGGAGATAGCTAATGACCACTGGACCCGTGACCACAGCGCAGGTGGAGCCCGAGGGAGACGGAGCGGCGATCGTCGCGGGTGAGACCGCACCTGGCTTCGAACCTGTCCGCGCCGAGTTGGCCAGGCTGCTCGCGGCCGAGGCCGATTGCTCCGGCCAACTTTGTGCCTACGTGGGTGGTCGCAAGGTCGTCGACCTTTGGGGGGGCATCGATGTCGGCCCAGATGACCTCGTAGGCGTGTTTTCGAGCACCAAGGGAGTGTCCGCCATCGCCATTGCGTTGCTCGTACAACGGGGTCAGATCGACCTGGACGCGCCAGTAAGCCGGTACTGGCCGGAGTTCGCCGCCGCCGGCAAGGGGGCCGTAACCGTGCGGCTAGCTCTCTCCCACCAGGCCGGTGTCGTTGGCGTCGAACCTCAGTTGGGCAGCCTGACGGACTTTCTCGATCACGCCACCGTGGCTGGCCGCGTCGCCGCTCAATTCCCGCAGTGGCACCCTGGAGCAGCTTGCGGTTACCACGCCAACAGCATCGGCACCATCATGGACGAGCTGTGCCGGCGCGTTACCGGCATTCCAATCGCTCAGTTCTTTCGTCAGGAAATCGCTGACCACCGTGGGATCGACTTCTTTATTGCCACATCCGAGGAAGCAGAGCCGCGGGTAAAGCCGCTACTACCGCCACCAACGCCCTCGCACCAGCCGGAAGCCGACAGCCTCTCCGGACTGGCCCTCAACCTAGCCGGCCTCCGCCAAGATGCGTCCTTTGACAGGGACCTCCCGCTCCCCAATATGCGCCGGGTACGAGCGGCAGGCCAGGCCGCCCTTAGTGGTGTCAGTTCGGCCCGGGGCATGGCGCGTGCGTACGCGACCTGCTTCAGCGAGGTTGACGGGTTCCCGCCTCTCTTGTCGCCTGAGACCGTGTCGTCGGTGTCGCAGATCCAGACCGTCGGCGATGACCTTATCCTCGGTCACCCCGCTCGTTATGCGATCGTGTTCCAGAAAGCTCGCGACGGCTACGAGATCGGGAGCTATCAGGCTTTCGGCCACAGCGGGGCGGGCGGATCGATCGGCGTCGCCGACCCGTGGCACGACCTCGCCTACGCGTGGATCCCGAGGCGCATGACCTTCCCCGGAGGGGCAGACCCGCGTGGCCTGCTCCTGGCCAAAGTCATCAGAACATGCGCGGCAAATGTGACCTGAGATTGAGCCGCCCGGTGGCTTCAGCTTGGTTTCTACCCAAAGGTGCCAGCTTGGTTTTTCTACCCAAAGGTGCCGGCTTGGTTTCTACCCAAAGGTGCCGGCTTGGTTTCTACCCAAAGGTGGTCTGCACGCCGGCATGAAGCTGGGAGCAAGCGTAGTGTCCGCGGTGTGATGGAGGAGCGTTCCTCGGGCCGGTTGCCCGTGCGTTTGGCCGAGATTGTTGCTTCGCTGTCGCTCGGGGTGGATCTGGGCTTTGGGCAGCCGATGGAGAACGTGTTGCGCCAATGCTTGATCGCACTCCGCGTGGCTGAGCGTGTGGGACTGGACGACGACCAGCGGTCGGTCGTCTACTACACAGCTCTACTGGTGAACGTCGGTTGTCACGCCGACGCGGACGAGCAGGCGAAGTGGTTCGGCGACGACATCGTTCTCAAGTCAGGCAAGTACGACCATGACCCGGGCAGCCTCCGTGCCGTTGCGGCGTCGTTGCGGCTTGTAGGCAGTGGGAACCCTCCTCTTCACCGCTTCCGGGTTGGGCTAGAGTTCGTGCTGGCGGGGCATCGCGACCTCGACGGCATGACTGCGGGGCACGCGGCGCTGGCTCGGTCTTTGGCGCAGCAACTCGGGCTGCCCGACGCCGTGCAGGAGGCTGTGGGGGCGTCCTACGAGCAGTGGGATGGCCGCGGATGGCCGGGGAGGTTGAAGGGCGACGAGGTCCCGATAGCGTCTCGTCTGGCTCAGCTGGCCGAGTTCGTCGAGGTGGCTCACCGGGTTGGTGGAGTCGACGCTGCCGTCGTGTTGGCGCGACATCGGGCCGGGTCGCAGTTCGACCCGGGCCTGTCGATGGTCTTATGTGCGGACGCTGAGGCGATCCTTGGAGGGTTGGACGCTGTACCTACCTGGGAGGCCGTGATCGGAGCGGAGCCAGCGCTCGGTGTACCGCTCGTCGCCGAACAGGTCGACGAGGCGCTTGTGGCGGTCGCCGATTTTGTAGACCTGAAATCCCCTTACACGCTGGGCCACGCGCGCGCCGTCGCCGATCTCGGTGTTGAAACCGGTGCGCGGCTCGGGTTGGCGACTGACGAGCAAGGGGCTCTGCGCAGCACCGAGAACGGCTGGACGGGCCCGGTTACCCGCGCGGATTGTCTGGCGGGCCCATCTCCATGCCGGCGCGCATCTCGGGTGCGGTAGACGCCTACCAGTCGATGCGCGAGCCTCGGCCTTACCGCCCGGCCCTCTCCGGCGAGCATGCCGCTCGCGAGCTACGCGATGACGCCAAGGGCGGGCGGTTCGATGCAGACGTGGTGGAGGCGGTGCTGGGCGCGGCGGGTCACCCCACCATGCGCCGCCGGCACGGGCCCGGCGGGCTGACCGCCCGCGAGGTCGACGTCCTGCGGCTCCTGGCCCGGGGCTGTTCGAGCAAAGAGATCGCGTCTCGGCTAGTCATCTCTCCGAAGACTGCCCGCAACCACGTAGAACACATCTACGCCAAGATCGGCGCCACCAGTCGAGCATCGGCCAGCCTGTTCGCCGTTCAGCGAGGGCTGCTCCCTGATGAGGTCCCCGCCACCTCCTGAAGTCCTCGTAGATGAGGCAACTGCCCCATGCGACTGAACGGGCCGCGTCGTTACGTTGAGCCCGGGGGCCGGGCCGAGAGATCGGCGCTGGCTGGCCGGCCGAGAACGCTCCCAAGCATCCCAACCACCAAGGAGAAGAACCAGATGTCAAAAGTCTCACGTGACAGCGCCCCGGAGGTAGTCGACTACGGCCCCGCCGAGGACCGCACCGCACACTTCCACGGCTACACCGTCATCTTCACGTCGATCAAGGAGGACTCAGACTTAGCGCCCTTGCTCAAGGGCTTGCCTGACGACAGTTGCCAGTGCCCGCACTGGGGTTATGTGACGGCCGGCCGCCTAACCGTCCGCTACGCGGGTCACGAAGAAGTAATCGAGCCCGGCGACGCGTTCTATATGCCTCCCGGCCATGTGCCCGCTGCTAAAGCGGGTTCCGAGTTCGTCATATTCAGCCCCAAGGCGGAGCTAGAAGTATCGGAAGCTGCGATTAGGGCGAATATGCAACGACTGATGCCGGGTGGCTAAGCCGGGGCTGGAGGCGACTAGCGCAATTCGTCATCAGAGCTTCAGTCCAACCGACATTCGAAACACCAAACGGGCCCGGCACTACCCTGTGCGGCACCCTCCCCGCAAAGGCACGCAGTACTCCAAAAGCTACTGCTCCCGCTCATCGCGGTCAGACCAGGTGCAGACGCACACTTCGTTACCTTCGGCATCGGCGAGCACCCAGAAGGACCGGGCAAATGAATCGTCGACCAGCCGGCCGCCGGCATCGAGGGCGGCGCGCACCCGGGCGTCGGCTTCGTCGTGGGCCACGGTGATGTCGAAGTGGACGCGGTTGCGCTGCGAGCGCGGAGCATCCATGTGCTGGAACCAGATGGCTGGGAGCTGTCCGGCGGGGTCGACGATGGCATCCTCGGGACCAATTGTGCCGGCCTGGTCGACGTAGGCCATCACCGCTTTCCAAAACGGGCGGACGGCCGCGATGTCAAGCGCGTCAATGGCCATCTCGAGCGTCTGCACCGGGCGGGCCGACTCGGCGCTAGTCGCGCCGGCTGGGCTGAGCCCGAGGCGGTCCAGGGTGCCGGCGAGGCGCCGGACGAGCTGGGTGTCGCGCCCCGTCACCGCGTTGAGCGCCGTCGTTTGTACCGACAGCTCGACGCGATCGGGGCGAAGGTCCAGGCGCAAGTGACCCTCGCCCTCCACCCCGGCGTCCGCTACGACGGTGGCCGCCACCTGGCTGGCCTGCGCCAGCGACCGCACCGGCACCGACGCGTTCAGCCCGCCGAGCAGGTAGCGCCAGCCGATGTCCTCCACAGCCTTAGACGCATCCGTGCGCGACAGCGGTATATCAAGGTTGGGTTCTGTCATGAACACAGGTTGCCACCAGCTGCCGGCCCAGTTCGCCGACTGCCCGGGTAGGCCGCCGACTGACCGGCCAGTCGCACAACCCGGCCAGTGGGACAGCCCGGCCGGCCATGGCCGTGGCTCGGCCAAACTTCCCAGCGGGCGTCAGATGTCTTGATCAGTAGGAAGGATGACGAGATCGCGGACCGTGACGTGCCGGGGCCGGGTGAGCATGAAGGTCACCGCTTCAGCGACGTCCTCGGCTCGGATCCCTGTGGTGGCCCCTGTCAGCCGTTCAGCGTCGGCTCCCTCGACGGCGGACCAGAGCCCGGTGAACACGACACCGGGAGCAATTTCCCCCAACCGGACCCCGGTCCCTTTTAGCTGACGCCGGAGGCCGTGGACGAAGGCGCGCAGCGTGTGCTTGGAGGCGGAGTAGACCGGCTCCCAGTGGATCGACTGGTACCCAGAGACCGAGTTGGTGACGATTATGTCACCAACTCGGCGGGGCAGCATGTGCGTAAGCGCCGAGTGCACAGTGTGCATAACTCCGGTGACGTTGGTCGAGATCAGGCGCTCGATGTCGGCTGGGTCGTTGGCCCAGACGTCGTTGGCGAGGTATATGCCCGCGTTTGCGATGACCACGTCGACTGCGCCGAACCTCTGGACGGCGGCTTCGACCACTGAGCCGGCCGAGCCAGACTGCATTACGTCAGCCGGCACGGCGAATGCCGGCCCGGGCATTTCCGCCACTGCCGCGTCGAGGCGATCGGCCGACCGGGCCGTCAAAACCACTCGCGCCCCGCTACGCGAGAGCTCCCGGGCAATGGCGAGGCCTATCCCCGCGCTAGCACCGGTGACGACAGCCACTAAGCCCTCGAGACTTTCGGTCAACGTGGCATCGTACCTCGGGTCTGCACGCCACTCTTGACTCTCCCCCTGGGGGAGCAGCGAAGGTAGTAACAAGGCACCCCATGATGCCTGGGAGTACGACCAACACACGCACATAAGGAGCTTTGAGATGACAGGCACGCCCACCCTCGACCCTGTGGTGTCCGCGCACATCGCGGCCGTCAATTCCTTCGACGAGGACGCCATCATGGCTACGTTCGCCGACGACGCGTTGGTAAACGACGCGCATCGGGAGTTCTGGGGTGTAGGAGCCATCCGGCGCTGGGTCGCGAAGGAGATGGTCGGCGACAAAGTCACAATTGAGGTGACCGAGGTGATAGACCACCACGGTTCGACAATCGTCAGAGGTCGATATGACGGGCTCTATGACAAGACGAACCTGCCCGACGAGCTGATCTTGACCAACTACTTCACGGTCCGCCAGGGAAAGATTGTCAGCTTGATAGTCATCCACAACACGCCAGCGGCAGATTGATGCAGGCGACGTCGGCGTCATAACGAGCCCGCTCCAGCGAGCCCCGTCCAGCGAGTGCTCAGAAGGGGGGCCGGACTGGGTTCGCGGTCACGCAAGATCCCGACTTGACTCCGGGCCTCCGGGTGGCTAACAATGTTAGCTGAGGGGGCTAACAGTGTTAGCCTCTCCTCTAACCCGAGACATGCAGCAGCAAAGGAGGCTGAGATGGCCGAACCAAGCGCTCTCTACCGTAAGCCCGGAGCGATCACGCGCCGGATGATGAACCCGGTACTCATCGCGGCTACGCGAATGGGCGTGAGCATTTGGGGCAGCAGGGTGCTCGAGGTGCGGGGCCGAAAGAGCGGTACCCCCCGACGCACCCCCGTGAACCTGCTCACGTTCAATGGTCGCGAATACCTGGTAGCCCCCCGGGGCGAGACCCAGTGGGTGCGCAACGCTCGGGCCGACGGGGGCCGGTTGGTGTTAATACTGGGGCGGCACCGGGAAGAGCGCGTCGGCCGGGAGCTCTCTGATGACGAAAAGCCCCCGGTACTTCGGGCTTACCTCCGGAGGTGGAAGATGGAGGTAGGGGTTTTCTTCGAAGGTGTCAGCGCCGACTCGAGTGACGAAGATCTGAGACGGATCGGCCCCCGGCACCCCGTGTTTGTTCTCGACGAAAAACCGCGTTGACGTGCTGCCAGCCAAGGCGGAGCGACAGGGGCCTGAGGGACAGGGGCCTGAGGGACAGGGGCCTGAGGGACAGGGGCCGGATCGACGGGGGCCTGAGGGACAGGGGCCGAAGCGACGGGGGCGCCCGCCCGAGCTGGGAACGGCCCTCGGCACGTTGCTTCCCGGCGAACTGGCCCGGCCGCCCGATGGCCCCCGCCGGACCAGGCGGGCGATGGAGATCGTAGGTGTGTCCCGCCGCCTCCTCGATAACGACGGGCCCGACGCGGTCACGATGCGCCGGGTTGCCGACGAACTCGGGATACAGGCGCCATCGCTTTACAAGCACTTCCCCAACAAGGCGGCTCTCGAACTGGTGCTCATCGAGGAGGCTCTCGTCGAAATAGGCGAGGTGTCCCACAGCGCGATCCAGCTGGCCGCGCCTGACGGGTGCCTGGGCGCCCTGCTCGACGCCTATCGCAGTTACAGCCTCTCCCATCCGCACCTTTACCGGCTGGCCACGTCAGGGCACTTGGCCCGCGAGGGCCTCTCCCCGGGCCTCGAAGAATGGGCCGGGAACCCGTGGTACGTCGTCACGGGTGATGCGTACCTGGCCCAAGCCCTGTGGTCATTCGCCCACGGTATGGTGGTCCTCGAACTGGACGACCGCTACCTGCCGGGGTCCGACCTCAGTCGCACTTGGAGCGCCGGGGCCTGCGCCTTCCGACACAGAGCTGCGCTCGGGAGGGCCCGCCTCGGGGATACTGCTTCGCACGAGGAGCAGGGCTAAAACAACCCTGCGACTGAAGCGGAGGCCTCCCGGGGCACCGTTCGGCATTAAGGTCGCCGGCAGAACGCAGCCTCGCCGAGCTTGGTCGCTACGATGGCGCGTGCTGCCCCTTAGAGCTGGTTCTGGAGAAGTCTGTGGCAGGTACTGGGCAACTCACGACCTACCTGGGTAGTGCGCCAGGTGTCGGCAAAACCTACACCATGCTGACCGAAGGCCGGCGCCGGGCCGGCGCCGGCGAACGAGTTGTCGTCGGTTGGGTAGAGCGCCACGGCCGGCCCGGCACCCTGGCCCAGCTCGACCACCTGGAGGTGATCGAGCCCAGCACGGTGACATACCGGGGCCATGGTTTCGAGGAAATGGACGTGCCGCAGCTCTTGGCGGCTGATGCGGACCTGATCATCGTGGACGAGCTCGCCCATAGCTTCCCGGACGGCAGTCGGGAGCGATGGATGGACGTAGCCGAACTGCTGGCGGGTGGAGCGGACGTTTTCACGACGGTCAACGTTGCGAACCTGATCTCGGCCCGGGACTACGCGGCCAGGCTTACCGGGGCCGGCACTGTCGAGGCGGTGCCCGACGACTTCGTTCGCGCTGGAGAGGTGGTCCTCGTAGACATGCCACCTGACGCGCTGAGGCGGAGGATCGCATCGGGCCAGGTGTACTCGACCGACCGGGTTGGCGGCGCTCTGTCTGAGTACTTCCGGGTACCCAACCTGGAGGCGCTGAGTGAGCTCGCTCGGGCCTGGGTTGATGACGCCGTCGACGTGGTAGGTCCCGACTTGTTGGCACGGCGGGGCCTCAACGAGACAGCTCCTCGTCCAGTGGTCCTAGCCGGCGTCTCGGACTCGGCCTGGGGCGAGGCTGTCATCCGGCGGGCGATGGAACTGGCCTGCGACGACGACGCCGACCTGCTGGTTGTACATGCGAGGGTTGAAGACGGGGGCGGCGCACCTCGCGATGATGTGCTCGACCGTTACAGAGACATGTCGGAGGACTTCGGGGGAAGTTACAGTGAAGTCGGCGGTGAGTCCCCGGCCAAAGCGCTCGCTGAGGTAGCCCGTGCCCGCGGTGCTTCAAAGGTCGTCGTGGCGCGTCACCGCTCGCGTCTCAGCGAGCTGGCCCGGGGTTCGGTCGCGTCCCAGCTCCGCCGGCTATTGCCGGGCACCCCCCTCGAGGAAGTGCACGAACTGGCTTGAGATCGATGAGAACCGGCGGCCTACGGCGTCCAAATCGTTAAAGGGCGCATGTCAATGGAGGAAAGGGTGAGCATCATGAACAAGGTCACACCATTTTTGTGGTTCGATACGGAGGCCGAAGAGGCTGCCGACTTTTACACCTCGGTGTTCAACACATCCCGTATCCTCGAAGTGACCCGTACGGGCGACGCCGGCCCCGGCGTACCTGGTCCGGTAATGGTCGTGCGCTTTGAATTGGACGGCCAAGAGTTCCTCGCCCTGAACGGAGGGCGTCAGGAGTTCCACTTCAACGAGTCTGTTTCGTTCGTAGTCAACTGCGCCTCTCAGGACGAGGTCGACTACTTCTGGGGCCGGCTGACCGAAGGGGGCGAGGAAGGGCCATGCGGGTGGCTCAAGGACAAGTACGGCCTTTCGTGGCAGGTGGTCCCGGACAGGCTTCCCAAGCTCCTGAGCGACCCCGACCCGGAGAAGTCCCAAAGTGCCATGCGGGCCATGCTCGAGATGAAAAAGATCGATATCGCTGCCATAGAACGGGCGGCCGCAGGTTCGGTCAGCCCATCCAGCCCCTGAACCGCACCCCGCGGGTCGCCCCCAACGACCGGGCCTGCGTCAACGGCCGAAACGGTCATGGAGCGCAGTGGTCACAGGAGGTATTTGTCGGTACGGCACTGCGCCGTCTTTGCGCTGCCCGTACCCTATGCCTTGCCGGTGTCTCGCCGGTACGCCCACATGGCCAACCAGGAGAGCACGACGCTCCAAACGATCAGCACCAACCAACCCTCCAAGGGCCAGACCTGGTGCGTGAGACCGGCTCTACCGGCCTGCACCAACCAATAGGACGGCAGAAGGCGCACTACGTCGTACAAAGTGCCTGACGTGCTGAGGGGGTACCACGCCCCTCCGAGCAACGCAAAAAGGGCGCTTATCCCGCCGAGAGCGGGCCCCATGGTGTCCGGGGACAAGGAGTGCCCGAGGAAAACGCCGAGGGCAGCGAACGGGACCAGACCAATGAGGATGAGCCCGGTCATGAGAAGCCACCCCTCAACGGCCAAATGCACGGGTATCGTTGCCGCGGCAATGTACAGCACGATGATCGTCGTACAGGCCATCACGTAACCAGCCGCCACCTTCGTGGCCATATACGAACCGACCGACAAAGGCGTTATGCGCAACTGCCGGGTCCAGCCAACGGCCCGCTCGAGGGCGATAATCCCTCCTCCCGCGGCGACTGCGATCATTGTCCCCCAGGCCACCATGCCAGTCAGGTAGTAAACCGGGAACGGGATCCCTTCGACGACCACGTGCTTATTGGAGTTGGCTACAACCAGGAACAAGACGAGAGGAAAACCCAAAGTGAAAATGAAAAAGCGGCGGTTCCTGTACAGCCGCCTCAGGTCGTAACGGGCGTACGCAACAGCCGTCAACTTTGCTCACCCGGTTCTTCGTCGCCGGTCAGTTCGATGAACGCCTCTTCGAGGCTCCCGCCTTGGACCTCTATGTCTCGTGCGTCGCTGAAACGGCCAAGCAGAGCTCGGAGGGCCGAGTCCGAGTCCCGGCAGCGCAGGATGATGCCGTCGCCGCGTGACTCAGCGCCCGAGACGCCCGGGAGCGCGCCAAGAACCGAAAGGTCGGCACCGGGGAGGGTGGCTCTGATCGTACGGGCACCTACGTTGGCCTTGATCTCGGTCGGGGTGCCGTCGGCGACGACCCTCCCCCGCGCCATGAGGATGACCCTGTCCGCGTACGCGTCGGCCTCCTCGAGGTAGTGCGTGGCGAAAAGCACGGTCTTGCCCCTGGCTGCGACTCCCCGCATAGATGCCCAGAAGTCCCGCCGGCCTTCGACATCGAGCGCCACTGTCGGCTCGTCCAACACCAACAGTTCGGGGTCACCTACGAGGCCGATCGCAAAGCGCACCCTCTGAGTCTGGCCACCGGAGAGGTTGTTGGTCCTCCGGTCTGCTATCTCTGCGATGCCCGCCAGCTCGAGGGCCTGGTCGACGTCGAGCGGTCTCGGGTACAGCGCCGCCACCATGGCCACCAGCTCGCGCACCTTGAGGTCCTTCACGAGCGACCCGACCTGCAGCATGCCTCCCACCAGGCCCGCTCTCACCGCTTCCGCAGGAGGGTGGCCGAACACCGAGATGCGCCCGCCATCGGGCCGCAACAGGCCTAGCAACATGTCGATCGTGGTCGTCTTCCCGGCCCCGTTCGGCCCCAAAAGAGCGACCGTCTCGCCCCGAGCGATGGAAATGTCGACTCCTCGGACAGCCCTGATGGCACCGAAGGACTTTCGCAGGCCGACAAGTTCGATAAGGCCTTCGACCTGGTCGCTACTGGCCCCGCTGCGCGCGCCATGGGCTGTACCCACCATCCAAATCGACGTTAGCGCCAAATCGACGTTAGCGGTTGCGGCCCCACTGCTCAAACCTTGTTCAACCCGGCATCGGTGGCGACTACGGGTGAAAGCCTCTGGCCTGAACCGATCGACCAATTGCCTTGCGCCGCACCGGTCGCGTGGGAGAGGCTGTGCGGCGTGGCACAACGCTCTCAGGCTGTCAGGGGCATGCGGGACATTGGGCCACCAGAGGCCGGGCTGCGGCGCCGTGTGGCCAACCGCATCCTCGACGTGTACGCGAGCTACGGCTACGAAATCATCGAGACACCTGTCCTCGAGGACCTGGCGGTGCTCCTCGGTAGCGAGGGCGGAGAGAACGAAAAACTCATATTCAAGGTCTTGAAGCGAGGCGCCAGGCTGGACGACGAGCTGCGACCGGGGGGAGAACCAGCAGACCTCGGCCTGCGCTTCGACCTGACTGTGCCACTCGCCCGCTTTGTCGCCAACCACCTGAACGACTTGCCGACACCTTTCAAGGTCGCCCACATCGCATCGGCGTGGCGGGCCGAAAGACCGCAGCGGGGCCGGTACCGGGAGTTCACTCAATGCGACATCGATATCGTGGGTGAGCCGAGTATTGCGGCAGAAGTTGAATTGTGCAGCGCCACACTCGAGGTCCTGGAAAACATCGGGATTAGCGGCTCCAATCTCAGGCTGAACGACCGGCGCCTGATACGCGAGACCGTCGAACGCTACCTCGGCCCGCTGACCGACCCGGGCGAGGTCTATATCGCGCTCGACAAGGTCGACAAGGTCGGCGAGGAGGGTGTCTCAGCCGAACTGTCAAAACAGGGTTACGACGCTCACGAGGTGGGGAGGCTCCTCAATCACATGGCTACGGCTGAGCTGCACGGGGACAGCCCGGTCGAAGCAGACCTGAGACAGACCCTGGAATTCCTGCGCTCGGAAGGTTTCTCTGCGAGTTTTGACCCAACGCTCGTGAGGGGGATAGGGTACTACACCGGGCAGATATTCGAGGTCACGCACCCGGATATCCCATATTCTCTCGCTGGTGGAGGCCGTTACGACGGCATGCCGGCCCGGTTCGGCGCCCCAGAGCTGCCTATGTGCGGCTTTTCGATCGGCTTCGATCGTGTTTGCGAGATGGTCGACAGAGATCTTTTCACCACCGGGGAGATCAAGGTCGCCGTCACGTGCACGACCGAGGAGGAACTCTTACGCTGCCTTGGTCTGGCGCGGGGCCGGCGCACTACAGGGCCCGCTGTCGCGATAAGCGTCGTGCGGCGGGCGCGCAATGTACGCAAACAACAAGAGGACCTGAGGAAACTCGGTTATACCGAGATTATCGACGGCGCCACATTTACCGGGTGATGCTTCACGCACGACCGTACGCCCCCCGGTCCAGCTAACACCCCTGTCGACGAACAACGGTCCACGTGGCAACCGGCCGAAGGTTGCCTCTCCCGAACCGGGAAGAACTCAGAAATCACTCAGTAGTACCGCTGCCAGTTGGCGACCGAGGGGTGGTACTTGCCCGCCGGGCCCTCACCAAAAAGGCGCAAGATATGGCCCGTTACGGCTTGCACGACAGCGGACGGGCACGATGGCATGGGCCCTGTGCATGCCGACAACGCCGGGATCCACCCGATGGTGCCAGTAGCCAGCACCCCTCCCCCGCTCCCCGGCCAGGTGTAGTACGTCATGTCGGCGTACATGAGGTGGCCAACTTCGGGCTGCACGGGGGAATGGGACAGCACTTCCACGTTAGGCGGGCTGGGCTGGGTCGTGTCGTAGGCGTCGTAGTCGCCGGCCTCGACACCCTTCAACTGTGTGCCGTCCGTGACCCCTGTACCGGCAAAAGGCCAGGCGTTCGCGTTCGTTACGACCATAGGGTCATCGAGGCCGTACCCCTGGTAAGTGTCGCCGACGACTTCGCTCGGTGGAGCGTTGGCCGGAGGCTGCGCCCAGGTGTTCCCCGTTGCGTTTTGGGGGTCAGTTGCATAAACGGGGTCAGCGGTGGGATCCCTGTAATCGACCTCTTCACGGTCGCGCCCGAGCGGGCTCGGCGCCAGACGAATGTGGCGCAACACGGGTGACGCGCCGAAATATATGACGTTTACGCCTGCGGCGCGGGCCGATACGACGCCGTCGCGCTCTCTCAAAGTCCAGGACTCGTCGTGGCCCAGGGTCAGCAGCGCCTTGTGGTCCTCGAGCAAGTAAGGGAACTGTGCGAAGGTGACGTCGGTCCAGTACGTGACGTCGAGCCCGTGCTCCTCGGCCCAGTAGACGAGGGGGTCCTCGAGGGCCATGAAATCCGCCGCACCGTTCCCGTTTGCGTAAGGCCGGTCGAACGATTCGACCAGAGCCCTATTAGCGTATTGCGGGGACTGGCCGACCGGGGCGCCCCCGTACATGTCATAGCCTCCCCAATTGTTCCAGCCCTGCCACGTGAGAACACTGTTCTGCATGACATAAGCAGCATGGCTCGACGGGTCCCAGACAGTCAGCGGTATATAGCTTTGCTGACCGGGGTCGGCGACCAGCTTGAACACGTAGTCGCCCTGGACGAATTGTGGCCCGATCGTGAAAGTTATGGACGGGGCCCAGTTGTCACAGGCCACCATATTGGTGCTGGTGGTAAGCGT
Organism: uncultured Acidimicrobiaceae bacterium; assembly: GCA_963823855.1. Lineage (GTDB taxonomy): Bacteria > Actinomycetota > Acidimicrobiia > Acidimicrobiales > Palsa-688 > Fen-671. Next base: position 93,862 of record CAWGNA010000015.1, on the reverse strand, counting down.
GCAGGCCGGTTGGACCACCCCTTTTAGCTCGCCGGAGCCCCACACCAGCCGGCCACCCTTGCCCCCGTAGTAACCCATGCGGTATGCGCTTATGTGGTACTTCGGGGCGCGCGTCGTGACATAGAGGCTGACATGGTCACCCTGGCTGGCTGCGGTCAAACTGGCAAACCCGTCTATCGGAGCCCCAGCAGCCCCCGACAGCCGCCAGGACGTCGTGCCCGGCTTTTTGTTCTCCTGGATGACCCAGCGGGCCTCGACCCCGTCCGGCCCTGAGAACGTGGCCGGCGGCGGTAGGACAGTGGTGGTAGGCGCCACCGCACGCGTCGCCTTAGCAACGACGGTGGTCGGCGCCGCCGCCCGACCGGGGTTTGAACAACCGCTCGCTAGCAATGCGCCGCATACCAGGGTGACAAGGACCAGGGTCTTTGACGCTAGAGTCTCCGGCGGGACCGCACCGATGGCGAACTTCCCCCCCCGTCCTGCGCGCATGACCTCTAGTCTGTCGCTTCAGCCTCCCCGGTTTGCGACAATCGGCAACAGCCTCTCGTAGTACTCGGTCCATCGCTGGCGCGCCACCGCCAGTGCGGCGACGTCTTCCTCCTCCGGTCCAACCACGTACGACTCGACCCCGGCACTGTCCAGGTCCACCCCGAGCGCCTTGGCCGCCGCACCCCGCGCCGTCGTCTCGGGGACGCTCGAGAAGAGGGTCGGCCGGCGGAGCGCTGCGGCCAGACGGAACTTCCACCACTCTGAGCGCTCCACTGCGCCACCATTGACAACCACCTCCAGTGGCTGTGGAGAATCGGCCTCGAGCTCCTCCAGCCCTCGGGCCAGCTGGAAGCAAACCGCCTCGACTGCAGCGGACACCACATGAGCCCCGGTGTGACCGAGGCCGAGGCCGAGGACGGCGCCCATCCCGGCCGGGACCGGAGCCTCGGGAGGGCGAGTGCCGGCTTGCCAGGGAAGGACCAGCACCCCATCGCTGCCAGGGCCGACGGGAACTTCCCGGCCAAAGTGCAACTGCGTACCGGTACCAGCCGCCCCGCCCCTTGAGTCCTCGTGGCTAGCGTCAGCGGTCCCAGCCGTCCCCTCCCACAAGGCCAACGCCCAGGCGTAGAGCTCGCCGCCGCTGCTGAAGGCGGCCCCGATAAGGGCTCGCTCATCATCGACGCAGTAGCGCCAGAGACTCGCCGGCAGCGCCGACCTGTCTGGCGCTGGCCTCACAGCTCTCACAGCTGCCGAGGTGCCGACAGTGATCGCGGCGCGGTCAGCGACGTCGCAACCCACACCGAGGTTGGCGGCCGCGCCATCGCCGAGCGCGGCGTGCCATCGGGCCGCCGCCAGTTCGGGCCAACGCCCCCGCCACGCGTTAGAAAGGCGCCCCTCCCAGCCAGCTCGCGCCAGCGCCGGCAGACGGCCAGGGGACGCGCCGGCCAGTCGCACTGCCTCCTCGTCCCAGGTCAGAGAGGCGGTAGCCAGCAAGCCGGTGCCCGACGCGATAGAGACTGACATCGAGGGGTCGTCCAGTAACTTGAGGCCGACGTACTCTGACAGCCCGAGGAACTGCTCCGCGGCCGAGCCGAGCGCCGAGCGCAACCAGGGCAAGCGCCAGGTCCAGTACATCGGCGCGAAGGCGCACCCCGTCCTCTGGCGAAGGATTCTCTAGCTCCGCGGGTGTAGTGGCGGGCCAAGGTCGGCGTGGACGCGTGTCAGCCCACGATACGACGTCGGTGAGCGGCCGTCCCCCGGGACCGATGGCCATCACGGAGTGCCACTGGGAATCGAGGCAGATGTCGCTTACACCTTCGAGTGCACCCTTGGAGTGCAGTTCGTCGATGCAGGCGACCAGGTCGGCCAGGTAGTCATCGGCATCGAAAGTCGCTTGGCCCGGCTCTGACGAAACTAGGTGACGGGGCCGACGCGCCAACGCCCCGGGCACAGGGACCACCTCTCGGGGACGGGCCGTCTCGAACACGATCGCTCTTACAGACGAAGACCCGAGGTCAAGGGCCAGCGCTCGCTTCGTCATAGGGCGCCAAGCTAGCTCGCCACAGCGCGCGCTAGCGCCGAAACCGCGGTGCCCGCACGCCCGGAGGTTGACGAATAATGTTCCGCCCACATAGCACCCAAAGCGAGAGAAGTGGTGGCGGGCTCGTCAGCGTTTCTTCAGGTTTGAGGCCGATCAATTAATATCGTTGTCGCTTGGCGGTTTTATCTGTGTAACCGCGCGTTAATGCGGCGTGCTTAATGTCGCTGTGGGAGCCCCTGCCCTGGGGGCCTTTTATGGTTCGTTCGTCAGCAACCTCGGTGTAGTTATAGGCGCTCACGACCTGACCCTCAACGCCTACCGAGAGGTGCTGTCCGGCTCGACTGCGTACGGCCACGTCCAGGTGGAGGGGGCCAGCGCATTGGCAGCACCCCTGTTCCTGTCGACGAGGCTGGCGGCGATCACTGCGACGGTAACGGCGGTCCTGGGCCTGGCGGTGGCCCGCCTGCTGGCGCACCGCCGGCCGGGGCGGTTCACGAGGGCCGGTGACTTGCTCCTGCTCGGTTCTATCGCCCTCCCCGGGATAGTCCTCGGCGCTGGGTACATCTTTGCGTTCAACCTTCCGATCACCAGCCGGTTCGGCCTGGACTTATACGAGACTCTGCCCCTGCTCGTGATGGGCTACCTGGCGACCAGCGTGCCCACGCAGTCGCGCATCATGGTGGGCCAGGTCGCCCAGGTGCACACTTCGCTCGTCGAGGCGGCCAGGGTGCACGGGGCCAGGGCGCTGTCATCCCTGCGGTCCGCCTACGTACCGCTCGTGTCTCGAGTACTCGTCCTGGCATGGCTCGTTACGTTCACCAAAACTTTCTTCGAGCTGCCGATCTCGCAGCTGCTGTACCCGCCTGGGCAAGAGCCGGTCTCCGTCGCCATAAATTCGTGGGTCAGCAATTACCACTACGACATCGGCACCGCTATGACAGTCCTCGCCCTGCTGCTTGTGTTCGTCGTGATCGCCCTCGTTTCGGGCGGCTTCCGTCTTCTCGCACCTCGCGGCTGGCAGCGGGTTGGAGGGTGGCGGTCCCTTGGCTGAGCAGCTTGCCTCTAACGGCGACGGTCCCAGCCGAGGGGAAAGTGTCGACCTGGTCGGGGTCACCAAGTCGTTCGGGGCCAAACCGGCCCTTTCCGGAGTAGACCTCCACATCGACCCGGGCACCTTCCTGGTGTTGCTCGGGCCATCGGGGTCAGGTAAAACGACGCTGTTGCGGTGCCAGGCGGGTATCGAACGATTGACCGAGGGGTCGATATACATCGGCAACCGGCTGGTAGCCGGGCCCGGGGCTCACCTGCCACCCGAGCGGCGGCGCCTGGCGATGGTGTTCCAGGACTACGCGTTATGGCCCCATATGACCGCGTTGCGAAACGTGGAATTCCCAGTCCGCCAGCTCCGGGTGGGCCACGCGCAGGCGCGCCTGCGAGCGCAATCGATGCTCGAACGGGTGCGCCTCAGCCATCTCTCGGAGCGCTACCCAAACGAGTTGTCGGGTGGTGAACAACAACGCGTCGCCCTAGCCCGGGCGCTGGTGGGCGGAGTCGGGCTTCTATTGTTCGATGAGCCCCTGTCAAACCTGGACGCCGACCTCCGGGAGCAGTTGCGCCTCGAAATATCCACCCTGGCTCGCGAGAGCGGGGCGACATCTGTTTACATAACACACGACCAGGCCGAGGCCTTCGCACTCGCGGACCGGGTGGGCGTCCTCTGCGACGGCCGGCTGGTCCAGCTCGGCACCCCCGAAGAGATCTACCTCCAGTCGGTCAGCCCATTTGTCGCTCGTTTCACCGGGATCACCGCCGAAGTGCCCGTAGTTCTGTGCGGTTCGCCAGCGCCCGTGCCGTCCGACGAAGAGCCGGGGGTGGGGGGCGAACTCGTGGCCGTGCGCCTGCCGGGACGAGGGCTGGACACCCCGGTCACAGCCAAACTGGTCATCGGCAACGGTCCCTATCGCCCAGCTCCAGGAGCGACCCTCAGCATGTTCGTCCGCCCTTCGGCCGTCCGCATAGTGGGCCCGCATGAGGCCCAGCTCATGGCGCGTGTCCGCGACGTGGCCTTTTGTGGCCGCGGTTATGAGCACGCCCTCGATAGTGACGGGACGCTGCTGACCCGGGTGTTCTCGGAGCGGCGATGGGAGCGCGGCAGCGCCGTCGGCGTTAGATTGAGCCCCGAGGGCTGCCTTGTGCTCGTCGGGGAGGGCTCAGCACCAATGCCGGCAGGTAGCCTGGTCGACCAGAGCGAGCCGTCGTCTGAGGAGGAACATGCACACCAGTAACACCGTGACCCTGGTGGTGGCGGTCTTCCTGGCTAGTGCGGTAGAAAGCGTCGAGGCCCTCACCATCATCGTGGCGGCCGGCGTTTCGAGAGGGTGGCGCTCTGCCCTCGAAGGCACGGCCGCTGCCCTCCTCGTGCTGGCGGTCCTGGTCGGCGTCCTCGGGCCGGCGCTCGTCTACTTGGTGCCAATCGACGTCTTGCGAGTGGTCGTCGGCATTCTGCTGCTCGTATTCGGGTTGCAATGGCTCCGCAAGGCCGCATTAAGGGCGGTAGGGCTGAAGGCCAAGCACGACGAGGACGCCATTTTCCGCGAGCAGGTGAAAGCCTTGTCGGTGGACGAAGTTGGCCATCCGGCCGCGAGTTCACCGACTGGTACCGGACAACGTCCGAAGCGTGACGCCACCGGCTTTGCCGTAGCTTTCAAGGGCACCTTCCTGGAGGGCCTGGAAGTGGTGATCATCGTCCTCGGTCTCGGCGGGGGCAGCCACCAGATAGGCATCGCGGCTGCGGCCGCCGGCGCGGCCATCCTGGTGGTAGCCGGTATCGGCGTAGTCGTTGCCCACCAGCTGGCCGGGGTCCCGGAGAACGCCATGAAATTCGTGGTGGGCGTGATGCTCGTCTCATTCGGGACGTTCTGGTCGGGTGAAGGCCTTGGCGTCCATTGGCCCGGCTCCGACCTGGCGATACCGGTCCTCGTCGGCGTCTACGCCATCGTGACGTGGGTCGTGGTCCAGGCGCTGCGGACGAGCGTGCCGCGTGCCCAGCCCGAGCGGGCGCATGCAACCTGAGAGCCAGGGAGCGGCGCCCCACGGGCCTCCGACCGCCGGGCCGGGGACTGTGCCTGCGGCCTCGAAGCAGCCGTTAGCCCGTCGATGGCTGGCAGCATTCGGGCGGTTCTGGTGGGACTTCCTGGTCGGCGATACACCCGAGTTGCTCATCGGTGCGCTTATCATCCTCGGGATCGTCGCGCTGTTGGTGAAGTGGGCTTCACTCAACGCCGTCGCCGTCGTCGCCTTCCCCGTGATGGTCGCCGTCCTGCTCGGTATCTCGGTCTACCGGGCGCGACCCAAGCGCTGAACGACCCGCCCTACCGCGCTAAGAAGGCCGGCAGCACCTAGTACTGCCCATGCCAGTACTGGCCATGCCAGTACAGGCAATGCCAGGACAGGCAATGCCAGGACAGGCAATGCCAGTACAGGCAACGCCAGTACGGGCAGCACCGGTACGGTTAGTACCGTGACTGGTTGGCCCACCGTGCTCGTCGCCCGTCAATCCGACGGCAGTTTCGCCGTCAAGGTGCGGGACGGCAAGGCAGAGACAGGTCACGTCGTGTCGGTACCGAGCGGGCTCGAGGCAAATCTCGGTCTCGAGGGCACCTCGGGCGAGGAGCTGGTCCGGGCGTCGTTCGCGTTCCTGCTCGACCGGGAACCGGCTACCTCGATACTCCCGAAGTTCAGCCTGGACGTCATCCCGCGCTATTTCCCCGAGTACCCGCGAGAACTCCGTAAATACCTGTAGGTAGTTATGTGTCAGCCGGGACCGGCAGCCGCTATGTTTCCTCGAGGGGCACGTCCGGGTCGGCCAGCTTTATCGGGTTAATGACCCGTCGAGACAAGACAAGTTTGCTTATCTCGCCGGACGCATCCCATATGTTGACGTTCATTCCAGCGGCAACGCGTCCGTCTTTGAGCCAAAAGGCGATGAACTCGCGGGCTTCGACGTCCCCGCGGAAAACGACCTCGTCCCATTCGGGAGCGTAGCCCGAGTACTCCATACCTACGTCGTATTGGTCAGAATAAAAATACGGCACCCGCGAAAAGGGCTCCCGACGGCCCAGCATATTACGCGCGGCGGCAGGCCCCTGGTGGCGGGCGTTCGCCCAGTGCTCCACCCGCAGTCGCACACCCCACAATGGGTGAAACGAATTAGCCACATCGCCAGCAGCAAAGACACCCGGAAGCGAGGTCGCCAGGTACTCGTCTGTAAGAACCCCATTTGCGACCTCGATACCGGCTTGCTCGGCGAGCTCGGTCCTGGGCACCGCCCCGATCCCGACCACGACGACGTCGGCGGGTAGGGTGCGGCCATCGGCCAGGCGGACGCCTTCCACTGCGTCCGAACCGACCAGCGCTTCGGGCGCCACACCGAAATGCATGTCGACACCGTGGTCGTAATGGACGTCGCGGTAAAACCTTCCCACCTCTGGTCCCAGCGCTTTTTGCAAAGGGAACTGGGCGACCTCGACCATGGAGACGGGGGCTCCCAACTGCCGGGCTGATGCGGCCACCTCACATCCAACCCACCCCGCGCCGATGACAGCCACCCGTGAGGCACGCTCTATGGCCCCTCGCAAAATGGCCGAGCTCGCCAGGTCCCGCAGGTAATGGACACCCGGGAGGTCGGCCCCGGGGAGTGGGAGGCGGCGCGGCCACGCTCCCGTGCACAATAGCAACGACGTGTACGGGGCCCGCTGGCCAGAAGCCAGCACAACTGCGTTGTCACCGACGTCGATAGCCATCACCTTCTGGCCCAGGCGGAGTTCTATGCCCACCGCGTCGTAATAACCTTCTTTGTGAACGAATAGCTTCTCGGGCCCGGCCTCGCCGCGAAGGAACTCCTTCGAAAGCGGTGGCCTCTCGTAAGGACGCTCGCCCTCCTCGCCGATCAGTGTGACGGTCCCTTCGAAGCCCCCTTTACGAAGGGCCTCCGCTGCCTTTGCGCCCGCCAGGCTCGCCCCCACGATTACAAAACGTCTCGAGTCGCTCACGCCGACAGCATGCCACGTCCTATCGGTCCATCGGTTGCCCGGAAAAATGCGGCCGCAACCTTGGAGCTGGAAGACTGACGTGATGGCACAAAGGTCACCGTGGTGGCAGGGCGCCACCGTCTACCAGATATACGTGCGCAGCTGGAGGGACTCCAACGGCGACGGCATCGGCGACCTCGTCGGGGTGTGCGAGGGGCTCGACTATTTGAGGTGGCTCGGTGTTGACGTCATCTGGCTATCACCGATAATGCCCTCGCCCAATAAGGATTGGGGCTATGACGTCTCGGATTACTATGGCGTCCACCCCGACCTCGGTACGCAAGACGACCTCGAGCGTCTCCTTGCGGAGGGCAGACAACGGGAAATTGCCGTCATGCTCGACCTCGTGCCCAACCACACTTCGAGCGCGCACCCGTGGTTCATCGATGCTCTCACGGGACAAAACGGTATCTTTCGCGACTATTACGTGTGGGCCGACCCGAAGCCGGGCGGGAGCGCGCCGAACAATTGGCGATCCGCTACGGGCGCGCCCGCCTGGTCTTACGACAAGTCACGCGGCCAGTTCTACCTCCACAACTTCTTGCCCGACCAGCCCGACCTCAACTGGTGGGACCAGAGGGTCCACGACGAGTTCGACAGGGTCCTGCGTTACTGGTTCGATCGCGGCGTCGCCGGTTTTCGAATAGACGTCGCGCATGGGCTGTACAAAGATGCAGAGCTGCGGGACAACCCTCCTGCCACCGCGACAGACCACCCGGTGCTCCAGCGAACCGGGCTCCGCCCCGTCTACAGCTCAAACCGACCGGAAGTACACGAGGTTTACCGCCATTGGCGGCGCATAGCAGACACTTACGCACCGGGGCGGGCGCTGCTCGGTGAGACATGGGAATTCGACCTCGACCGTTTCGGTGATTACTACGGGAGGCGGGAGCCGGAGCTGCATATGGCCTTCAACTTCCTGTTCGTAGAAGCCCAGTTCAACGCGCTCGAGATCGCAGGTGTGGTCGAGGCCACCCTGAAGGCGCTCCCGCCGGGCGCTACCCCGGTGTGGACTGCTTCGAACCACGATGTGGGCAGGTTCCCGAGCCGGTGGTGCTACGACGACGAGCGGGCCGCCAGAGCGGCGCTGGTGCTGCTAGCAACGCTGCCGGGGACAGTGGTGCTTTACTACGGCGACGAGCTGGGGATGACCGACGTCGGTGTCCCCGTAGCCCTGCAGCTCGACGAGATGAGCCTGGCCCAACCGGGCGCCCCGAGCCGCGACCGTGGCCGGACACCCATGCCCTGGTCCGCCGAGGAGAACGCCGGCTTTACCTCGGCGACGGCCCGGCCGTGGCTACCACTCGGTGACCATTCCGTGGTCAACGTAAAAAGTGAGGAAGGGGACCCGGGGTCGGTTCTCAGCTTGTGGCGGGAGCTTGCGTCGCTGCGAGCCTCCGGGCACATAGGCACGGTTGGCCCGATGGAGCGCGTCCTGCTCGACGAACAGGTCTGGGCGTTCAGGGTGGGCACGGCCACCACAGTCCTCAACCTTTCGTCGCGACCGGCGACGCGGGACATAGGCCCGACGGGGCTCTATCCGTATTGGTGTCGACCGGCCTTGGCGAACAGGAGATCAAGGTCACCGGGAGCCTCCTCCTGGAGCCCTGGGAGGCACTCATCGCAGTGCCTCCGCCGAGCTGACGACTTATCCCGCCAGTGCCACTTCGTCATCTTCGTCAGCGTCACCAGGCAACGCCAACGCCGTGCCCAATGCGATGACGATGAAAAGGGCCACCGTCATCACGTGCACGATCGTGCAATACTCACAGAGGTGGCCGAGCTGGAATAGCTCCACGTACAGCAAGTAGAAAACCATCCCTAGACCGGCTACCGCGCCGGCCAGGCGCAGCCGGCTGACCCAGGGTGATACCGCCCGCCAGCCCCAGGGGCTGCACAGGACCAACATGGCGGCGGACCAAATGAGACCGGCGACGGCCACCGGCACCCCGAAAGGGTGTGAGTAGATGCTCGTCGTCACCGCCGTGCAGTTGATGAACCCCTTCGTCGAACAGGCCAAGCCAGTCGGGTTCGTGTAATGGATGTAGGTCAGGTACGCGGAGTCCGCCAGGGCGATGAGGCAGAGGATGGTCGTAGTGACCGGGGCCCAGCGGGGCGGTACCAGATATGGGCGGGGCAGGTCGGCGTACTGGCTATCTGCGTTGCGCTCCTCGACCGTAGGCGCGGCTTTGGAGCGGCCTCCCACCTTGGCCGCTCTCGTAGCCACTGCTAGCCCGCGGCCTTCTTGGAGCCGGAGCCACTCGAAGCCTTGGTGGTCGGCGTGGTGGTCTGAGCGGTCGAACTGTTGCCTTTACCGCCCACAGACGAGGACGTATTGACGCCCTTCAGGCTATTGGGCACCTGGGCGGCCACCGAGGCCGGCTGGTCGTGAGTGATGGCGAGGATCTCGCCCACGAGGTAACCGGCGGCGGCTTCGACCTGTCGCGACGTCACGTTGGTGCCGGAGGTCATGTACGGTACCGCGGTGTCGAACGGCTTGCCTGAAATGGCGCTGGCATTGTACTGGGCACCGGTCACGAGGTACTTCCCGTTCATGTAGATGAAGGGGATCGACCCGTTTTCCTGGGTGTAGGGCGCAACGTCCCACTTCGTCATGAGGGCGTTCTGGCTAGCGGTCGGCGTTTGCAACGTGGGGTAGCCGCCCAGGGAGGCGCTGTAGGTGTTGGTCTCCAATTCGACCGGGTCGAAACTGATGTACGGGCTCTTGTAGGTGGACCCGTAGAAGGAGAACGTTGGCGTGCTCGGGTACGTGTCGATGGCTGACGAGGTCGTACCCCTCAAACCGGTGAAGGTCCCGAACTTCGAAAGGGCCATCACCATCGCCCAGCGCTCGGCGGCGCAGAACGGGCAGTACTCCGCGCCCATGTAGAGGATTTCGGGTTTGCCGCCCGACGAGATGGCCTCGGCGGTAGCCGGCAAGGCCTGGGCCGGGCTAACCCCAGAAGGGGTTGACTTCGCTGCTGCAGCCAGGGTGCTAACGGGGACGTCTTCGACTTGCGAGATCATGCTGGGCGCCAGGGCGAAGGTGCCGGGGCTAGTCGACCCGCTCTTGGTGGTGCTGCCACCGCTCACCTTCAACACGACCACGACGGCGATGAGCACGACCACGGCACCGGTGGCCGCTATCGCCATCCAGATGTTGCGTTGCCGGCGTTGCTCAGCAGCGCGCCGCGCCGAGGTGCGCTGTTGCGGGCGGCCCGGCCTCGCGGCGCCCGGGCTCGACTGTTTGCCAGTCGGCCGCTTGGGTACAGAGGTAGGTGAGCCACCAGGACGGGGCGGGACGTTGCTTCCTCCGGAACGCTGCTGTGTGCTTGCCATTTACGCCTTTCCCCATCGGACGGTAGACCACGGACCAGCCTAACTAACAAAGAGGCTGCGCCGACCTCCTGCCGGGACAACCTCGGCAACATTCAGCCCCTGTTCAGGACGTCCTCAGGGACTCTCGGGACCCCCCCGGGGACCGCGGCGCCGTCCTCGGGGCTCGTATCCAACAAGCCTAAACGGTGTCGATAACAGAGGCCGAGCGGGTCGGTCGCAACCACCTCGGCACCGCAATGCGCGGACCACGTCGCCCCGGTTTGGCGCAGCACCGCCACTCCCGCGGCCTCCCGGGATCCCAGTGACCCTGGCTGGCGCTACCGCCCGACCACCCGCCAGGCCCGGGGTCATCGCTCAGCCCTGCTCCGATCTGGTCGACCAGGCACCTGCTCGAGTCGAGCCGCGGCGGCGCGGTTCGCGGCCACCCCTCAGCGGCGCGCCGTTGGCCGGCGGCGGACGGTTGGACGGCGGCGGGCGGTTGGACGGCGGCGGGCGGTTGGACGGCGGGCGGTTGGACGGCGGGGCCTCAGGAGCCCCTGAGAGCCGCGCCGAAGCAGGACCAGTGCGCTTGGCCGAGGACTTGCTTCCGACCGTCACAAAAAACTTCATCTCCCGCTAGGCATCGGCACGCTGATCCTAGAGTTGAGTGCGAAAGAGAAAATACCCGCCCGGCCACCGCACGCGCCTGGGACAGGGCGCGTGTGAAGTGGGACAACGGCAGCCAGCGAGCGCCAGACAGACAGCGCTGGACAGACGGGCCGGACAGACGGGCCGGACAGACGGGCCGGACAGACGGGCCGGACAGACGGGCCGGACAGACGGGCCGGACAGCGACAGCACCAGACAGACATCGGCAGGCAGACAGCGCCAGACGGACAGCACCAGACGGACAGCGCCAGATGGAAAGCGACAGGCAAGACAAGCAGGAAAGATGGCTGAACTGACGATCAACAGCAACGACGTGATTGTTCACTTGAGCGCACTCGAGGCTCTAGGGGCATGGCGGCGCGAGATCCGGGTGCCGATCGACTGCCTGCGAATGGTCCACGTCGAGCAAAGTCCCCTGGTCGGAATGTCGTTGCTAAGGCTGCCCGGGGTAGCTTGGCCGGGCGCGTTCGCTCTGGGAAGCCGCCGGTCCGGAGGCCAGAGGGAGTTCGTAGCTGTACGGGCTAGCCAGCCAGCCGTGGTGCTGGATGCGCAAGGGACAATCTGGGACCGGGTGGTGGTGAGCCACCCGGACGCCGTCGACATCGCCGCGGAGCTGGCTGCGGTCTTGCTTGGAAGGGGGCCCGGCAACCACGGCCAGTGTGACCCGTCCAAGCGACAGCGCCCCCGCCGGGGTGGCCGCAATGGGCTGACGCTTGAGCGGGCGGGTGTGGGCGCCGGCGTATAGGCCCGGCCCAGCGATTAGGAACAGCGCAACTTGGAGCTTTCCGGTGCGCTAGCGGGAACTCGTCGCGATAACGGCCCGAAGTGGGCCTGTTTCGCAGCCGGGAGCGCAAAATCGCTCCCGGAAAGCGCTCACTCGTGCCGCGACGACCCGTCTTACAAGGCCTCATGGCGCGCTCTGCGCTGAACGGACCACAGAGTGCGGGCGAAGAGCGAAACGCGGGCCACCGGCGTCACATCGTGGGCCCGCGCCACATCGTACGGCACTGACCGCCACACCGGGCGGCACTGACTGCCACACCGGGCGGCACCGACCCACGCCGTGCGGCACGGGCTCCCCAGCGGAGTGGAAGGCACCGGCGCCACCGGTGGCCAGACCGGCTCGAGGGCACCGTCGGTGGCCCCCGGCATCAGGCGCGGCCCCCTCAGGCCAGTCGCGTCAAAGTACCCGCAACCTGATAGTCGCAGGCATTTCGTTGAAGGCCTGCAGAAGATCGGGCGCAAAGTCGGTCGGGGTGTCCGTGATGACGTACCCGATATCACCCCTGGTGCCGAGGTACTGGCCCTCGATATTCATGCCGTACGACGCAAAGAGGCTGTCGACTGCAGCCAGCACCCCGGGCACGTTGGCATGGACATGTGTCAGTCGGAACTCCCCCGCTTCTGCCGGGAGCACAAGGTTGGGAAGGTTGACCGACAGCGCAGTAGAACCGGCCTCGAGGTAGTCATTGATCTTGCCGGCCACGAAGCGGCCGATGTCCTGCTGAGCCTCCTCGGTACTGCCGCCAACGTGGGGAGTGAGGATGACGTTGGGGAGGCCCCGCAGCTCCGAGACGAAGGGCTCGTCCCGGCGTTTTGGTTCGCTCGGGAAGACGTCTATCGCCGCGCCGACGATGTGCCCGCTTTCGATATGGGCTCGCAGAGCCGCGTGGTCCACTACAAAACCACGCGAAAGGTTCAGGAAAATACTCCCCCGCCGCATACGGGAGAACTCTGCGTCGGTAAACATACCCCTGTTTGGTGGCCGGCCATCGACGTGCAATGTGACTATGTCAACGGTTTCGAGAAGTTCCTCCAGGGAGGAACACCGTTTCGCGTTGCCAAGGGCCAATTTGTCAGCGCTGTCGTAAAACCACACGGACATGCCGAGAGCTTCGGCGAGCACCGAAAGCTGCGAGCCAATGTTCCCGTAACCGACAATGCCAAGGCGCCGGCCTCTGACCTCGTGGCTCCCCTTTGCCGATTTGTCCCACACTCCTTCATGCATTTTGCGGGTCTTGTCGGTGAGGCCGCGTTGCAGCGAGATAATCTCGGCTACCACGAGTTCCACCACGCTGCGGGTGTTGGAAAAGGGGGCGTTGAACACGGCTACACCGTGAGCACTGGCCGCAGACAGGTCTATCTGGTTGGTCCCGATGCAAAAGGCGCCAACAGCGAGCAAATGAGGGGCGGCTTCAAAGGCGCGGGCGGGGACCTGGGTATTGCTCCTCACGCCGAGCACGTCGACCTCGGCGAGACGCGCCAGCAGCTCATCTACGGGTAGAGCCCGGTCCAACGTCCCGACCTGGTATCCCGCCTTAGTCAGGATCGCGGTTGCATCGGGGTGGATGTTCTCCAGGAGAAGGACGCGAACGTCTTGGGGGGCAGAGCGCTGGAGGGCCATCCGCACAGCCTACGGCCCGAAATCCGAGCGTTTGGCCCCGATCTACGGGAAATTGACGGGTACGCGGAACGACTTGCCGCCGGCGGATACGACGACCGTCCCGTTGCTGAATGATGCCGGCACCAGGAACCCGATGAGTATGGCCGTACGGTCCCAATCCGGCAGAGCCTGAGCTGCCACCACCTGACCGGCGGGCATCTCCAGGCTGAAGTCCGACGCAGGTAGGAACGATGACTGGAGCGGCGATGCCGTTGCCAGGACCTGCAGGTAGGCGTCGTCCTGACCGGGCGGGACCGTCCCGCCGTCGCTGCCCGCGAACCAGACCAGGGACGCATCTGTTAGGTGTACTTGGACGCTCGCGAGCCGGCCCGTTACGTTGAGCGGCTCATCAGTCCCGAGGCGGGAAAGGACGGCGGGGGCAGTCGTGAGGGCTCCGCTCGAAAGAGAGACCTCTTGAGTAAGGCCCTTGTCCGATATGTCCAGCACGGGGCCGCTCCCGACGGGGACTGAAGCGGCCAGCGTGAGGTTGCCGGATGACCTTCTGGCACCGGACGGGATGTCGAAGCTCTCGGAGGCTCCATCGGCACCTACGGCCAGGACGGGTTGGTCGGCACCCGACGCCCCGCTACCGTTCGGCACAGACGCGTTCGGCACAGACGTGTTCGGCACAGACGCCGCAGGACCAGCCGCTTCACCGGGGCTCAACGCCAGTTCGGCTATTGCCAGCACCTGGCCCTTGGCTGGCAACAGTACCTTCGCCTGCGGTCGCCCACCTCCGGAGGTCCGGATGACGGACGCCCTGCCTGCCGGCCCGACGGCGTCGCGAAGGTCAGCTGGGCCCAGTCGCGAGGGAAGCCATGCCACTTCGCCGAAGGCCACCAGGCGGTAGGAACGGCCCCAATCGCCGATGAGGTCACCGACGGGCGCCGGCTCGAGGCCTGTGGGCGGGGACTTCAGCACGCCGGTCCAGCCGGGTCGCTGGCGGGGCACAGGCGGCGGCGACAGCCCTACGTCCCCGCCCGCAGGAGCGCCGCCGCCCGGACGACGCAACACCTCACCTTTGGCCAAGGCCACTGTGGCAGCTGGTGGAGATGAGGACGACACCACGGAGAGGTTTACGCCCGAACTGGTAGGCGACGCCCGTAGCCGGTAGGTGAGCCAGGCGTCGCCCGGCGCAGACCACGGCAGGAACACCGGCCCGCAGCGGACGTACGGAGCGACGTCGTGCGCCGAACGGTTAGGCAGGCTGAAGTAGCAGCTACTTTGGGGAGAAACGACGCCCTCATCTGACGAAGCCGTCGCTCGCATAACAGCTTGGGCTTGGGCCAGAACGTGGGGCGCGTTCGTCATGGGCTCACCCTCCCAGTAGAACGCTGCCGGGTGTCCCCTCAACACGATCGCCAACACGACGAACACCAGCACGACAACGCCGACGATCGCAGCCCACCGCCTGGCGAACACTCCGGTCCCGGGGCCGTTCGGCGTACCCCTGCCAGTGCCTCCGGTCCCCCCTGTTGCTGGTAACTGGGTCGTGGCCTCCCTGGGTTCGGCCGGGAGGGTGAGCACCTGTGTAGTCGGGGTTTCGTCCGCGACCATGGGCTCGGCTATCGGCCCAGCTGTGGCCCCGCGTAAGGTCGGAGGACCGAGTGGAGGGGGAGCACCAGGGGGTTGGTCGCCATCTCCCGCTGCTCCAGGTGGAAGTGGCGGGCGCACCTCAAGGTCAACCCCCGCCCCGGCGCCCCCTGCCACCGTATGGGCTGGCTCGCGCCGCTGGCCCCCCTCGGCCCCGCCGCCCTCTCGGGTGGCCGGCTCGGCCTTCGGGTCAGCACTCACGGCATGCTCAGTCCAGGACCCGCCGTCCCACCAGCGCCACTGGCCAGGCGACCCGGGATCTGCGTACCAACCCGGCTCCCGTTGCCTTGCCACCACGGAACTACGGTATGCGCTGCTGCCGCGCACCTGGTGGCTCTCCAGCCTTCGCCCCGCACCAGGCGGCCGGCCGCCTCCCGCTCACCCGCCGGGTGGTAGCGCCAGCGGGCCCTTCAGGGAGAGGCGCTCTGGACCGGTCCGATCGCGCTCACGTAACCGACCCCGGCGGTACCCGTGGTCCGTACGGACACCTCGAGGGCGACAGCCTCGCTGCCAGGTGCCAAGACGTCCAGCAGGTAGGGGACTACTCCGTCGCTGCCGATGGCCCCCGATACTACGGAGACGACCTGCCACGCGCCGCTCGGCGACTTCAGCGAAACGGTGGTCCCCAGGACTGGCCCGGTGCTCGTGATCAGGCCAATGCTCAGCTGGGAAACGGCGACAGGTTTGTGCCACGACCACTTAAATCGGGCTGTCCCGGCCTTCGCGGGCGCGCTATAGGCGACTCCGCCGTCGTCGCCCTGGCCGTTAGGAGGTAGCAGGGAAGCGGTGGCCCGGGAGCTCGGGGCTCTGTCAGTCCAGTCGGCGACCCCTGGTTGTGAGCTCCCCGGCCCGAGCAGCTCGAAAACCGAAGTCTGGTCGTGGTCGGAGGACAAGAGGCGTACCGCTCCCAGCGTGGTAGCAGAGGAGGCTGACGTGGCCATATGGAGCAGGCAAGGGCTGTCCATCACACCCGGGCCGTTCACATCCCCGACCATCAGGAACTGGGCGTCGTCCGCGAGGAGGGCAGACTTGACGACCGGCACATTGCAGGACCCGCCGTCCTCCGGCGCGAACGGCCCGGAGAAGGTCGAGGACGTAAAAGCAGTCCAGGCCGTGCGGTGGTCGCTGAAGAAGGCGACGCTACCCCTGTAGTCGGTCTCGACGACGGCACTGGGCGGCCCTATCGCCTTGAGCAGGGTCATCGCAGGCGAGCGGGCGAACTCGGAGCTCTTTTGGCCTACGTTCCACAGGTAGTCCCGCGTAAAGCCAACTGCGGTCGGCACACCCGCTACGAGCACTGCAACGACCACCGCTATTGACGCTGCCACTCTGCTCAATGTGTGCCCGCCGAGCGCAAGGAGCGCCCGGCCCACAGCAGATGCTCCGAGCACGTACCAGATGGTCACAATTGGCAGGACCAGGATCACGCGCCGTTGGTTGGTGTAGGGGTACGCGAGCGTTTCCGCGAAGTAAGCCCAGACCATCCACGACTCTCCGAACGGATGCCGTCGGTACCACACGACCGCACCGATGATGCCGAACACCGGGACCGTGGCCCCCACCAGGGCCATCAGGAGCGGGACCGGCCCATGCGACGGCAATGGGCTGCCGGTCGGAAGGACTGATTGGCGCAGCACGTCCTGGAGATAGGACCAAGCGACCTGAAGGACTTCCCTCGGCACTCCATGAAGGAAACCGCTGTAACCCGTCTTGGCTATCTCATCTGCATAACGGTCGCCGACAGTCGCCTCCCCGGAGAGCCACCTCGCGACGATCCCGGGCAGCAGGATGGCGCTCACGCCGAGGGTCACCCCGATGGCCCGGTGCCAACGTCGCCGCCACAGCTCGTAAAGGACCAGCCCGACGACGAGACCGATACCCGCTTCTTTTAGCCAGATCAACGCGCCTAGCAGGACTACGACGACGCAGGCCTGAGTGACGCCGGCTTGGCGCTCCCAGCGGTCTAGGGCGAAAAAGACCAAGATCAACAAGAGCAGGAACGGCGCCTCCGCCATCACCATGGTGGAGTAGGTCGCCACCACAGTGTTGATGGCGAGCAGCCCGAGAACGGCCACGCGATAGGACGGCTTGACCCCGCGCCGGCCCATCCAGGCCCACAGCAATGGGTACAGGGCGGCGATGCAAAGACCGGAGAGAAGGCGGGGTGGCCACAGAGCTCCACCAAACACCCATATCAAAGGCACCAACAGCATCGGGTAGCCGGGGAGGTAGTTGGCCACGACTGCCGCCCCACTGGGCATGGTTGACGTCAGCCCACCCCCCGACGCCAGCACATGAGCTGCCATCAAGTAGTTGGCGTCGTCGTCGAAGGAGCCCACGTGATAGGTCGGCGCCACCGCCAGCGTGTGCGCGATCTGGATGCACAGGGGCAGCAGCCAACCGAGCGCCCACCAGCCCGAGGTCTCTTCACCCCGGTAGCCGGCACTCCACAAAGGGGCTGTCAAGATGCTCCACCCGCCCCGCCGCTGACGATCACCCCGCTCAGGCAATGACCCCGACTAGCCTTTCCCCATCGCTCGACAACGCCCATTTTTGACGCCTGCACGCCGGGTCGACGAAGCTGGAGACCCTATGGTTTCGTCGTCGAACTTGCCTCGCCCTGGCACGCTCAGTGATCCTAGCGAGCCACTCGCCGGAGAACCTGGCAGGTCGGACGGGCAAGCCACTTGGGGCGAGGCTGGATATCAGGCCACATCGGCGGAGACCCCGGAGACCGCTGACGCCCCCGACACCACCTCCACGATCGAGGTCGTCGAGAGCGTTGAGCCCCTGGAAACCACAGATGCCGTAGGATCGGTGGAGATGCTCGACCATGGCCCGGGCGGAGCGGATGAGACAGAGGGCTCATCGGGACCAGCGCCCGCGACGTCGCCGTTCCACTGGGTCCTCGGCGCTCACTGGCTGGGCCGCTGGCGCACGCCGGTAGCGGTCCGCCTATGGCGTTATGGTGCGGGGTCGGTCGTGGCTTTCGCCACCAGCACGGTCGTACTTTTCGTGTGCCTGACCTGGGCTCACTTTGGTGCGATCAGCGCCACGGTCATCGCCTTCCTGGCCGGGGCCATCCCCAACTGGGTGCTCAACCGGCGGTGGGCGTGGGAGAAGCGTGGACGCAATGGCATGGTAAAGGAGACGACTCTGTACGTGATCGTCTCGCTTACCGCCCTCGTCGCCTCGTCTGCCACCGACAAGTTCACTGCGGTCGAGGCCACCCACCTGCATAGCAACCTGGAAAAGGACTTGCTGGTGACCTTTGCCTATATGTTCTCGGTCGTCGTACTCACGGGGCTGAAGTACGTGGCCTACGACCGGCTCGTCTTCGCGGACCGGCGCAGCTCGCGGAACCAGGTCCTCACCACTACCGAGCAAAACCGGTAGCCGTACACGAAGTTCCCGCCCTTTTTCGACTTGCCCGAGCGGCGCTTCTTCATGGCTATAGGTACTTCTTTGAGCCTGTAACCCGCCATCACCGTACTTATCAGCAGCTCAGAAGCCTGGTACTGAGGCTGGTCGAGAACGACTGAAGCGCTTACTCCAACCTTCATGGCGCGGAGCCCACAGGAGGGGTCGGTCACTCGCTGGCGGACCAGAAGGCTGATCAGCGCGGCGAAGACCACTACGCCTGTATTGCGTACCGTGTCTTCGCTCGCAGTAGACCCCAGGCGGCGCGAGCCCGATACGAAATCCGCCTCGTCGGCGACAAGCGGCGAAAGGACCCTTTCCATATCATCGCTGCTGTACTGGCCGTCTGCATCCGTGGTCATGATGAAACTGGCGCCCCGTTCGCGGGCCAGGTGATAGCCCAGCCGCAAAGCGGCTCCTTGACCACGGTTTACCGGGACGTCACATACCAGTGCACCCGCCTCTCTGGCGCCAACCGCGGTAGCGTCCCTGGCCCCGTCCACAACGACGATCACCTCGGTACCGAGACCGCACACCTGGTTCGGCACCGCTTCCACGACAGCCCGAACATTTGCCTCTTCGTTGTAAGCGGCGATCACAATGGCAACGGGCGCCGCCGGGCGGTCTGAGTAGGCCGCCTCAAAAGCGCCCGCCTCCTCGAGGTCGATCTCGCTGAGACCTGCCGCCCCGTTTTTTTGAGCTGGACGACCGGCTGGTGGCGGCTGGCTGCCCTTGGTCTCTCCTGGGATCCGGCTGGTACCTCCCCGAACTTCAGTCACCCGGGCTTACTGCTCCTCCCCATTCGATGGCACCCTCTGAGTGGCGGCACCACGCGGCGACCACGCGGCCTCCGATAAATCCGGAAGCACCCGTAACAGCGACCCGCTCGCCTGACAAGTCCTCCAGGACCTTCTCCGAGGCACCCGCGTGCTGATCTCCCCTGACCATCGCACCAAGCTATACGGTCTCGGCCCCGTGGTCCGGTTTACGGCGCGACGCCGGTTGATTGTGGTGCTCTATTTTGGCGGGTGCCCCGGTCCGGTCACTCCCTGAGAACGGCTGTCCTGCGCCGAGATGCGCGAGATGCGACGGGCCGGATCCCCTCAGTCGCCGACGCTTTGGCCGACGGGACGGCGTGGGGCGCCGAGGTCCCTCCGACGTTGCCACCTGAAAATGCTCACGTACAGCCCGGCGGCGACAAGGAGCGCCCCAACCACGCTGATCCAGGCCGATATCGAGATGGTGCCCAACATCAGCCCGAACCCGACGACGAAGAGCACCGGGCCAGTCCATTTGCGCTCCAGCCAGGCCTTGGCCCACAAGCACGCCCACCACCTGGCCTGGCGGAACGCGGCCTTGATCAGGCCCCTATGACCAGTGAGCGTCTTCGCCAGCTCCGGGTCGCCGGCCTCCACCATGGCCTGGATGGCCGCAAGCTGTTGGCGCTCTCGTACCGAGAGCCTGACCTTGTCTCCTGCGCTCATCGTCGTGCCTTCAGACCCACCTCTGCGTCCCTCAAGCCTACATCGATCGTCGAAAAGTTCAAACGTCACCCTTGGCAGAATTCCTCCCCCGGGGCGAGGCGGCCGGGAACTCTCCGCGCTCGGATTGACGACGCCATGACCCTGCCACCGCGAGTTCCTCGGACGGTTGGCACGGCCGAGCGCCTGGCAAAACCCGAGTATCGTAACGGCCATGGCACCGCCTGCCGCACCACAAGACGGAGAAGGCGCTGGACAAGACGCCGGAGAAGCCGAGACGCAGAGTGAGCAGGTTGGACAGCCGGGCTCAGAGGCCGCTCCAGCGCAGCCGGCGGGGACCAGTACGCCGACGGCCAGCGCCGGTCGCCCTCCCAGCGCTCGCAGCACCCGAACCCCTTCGGGCACTCGCGCTCGGCCAGCCCGTACTGGCGCAGCCCGTTCTGGCACCGCCCGTTCTGGCACCGCCCGTTCTGGCGCCGCCCGTTCTGGCACCGCCCCTTCTGGCACCGCCCGTGCCGGCGCAGCCCCTTCTGGCACCGCCGTTCTGGCACCGCCCGTTCTGGCATCGCCCGTGCTGGCGCAGCCCGTTCTGGCACCGCCCGTTCTGGCACAGCCGCTACTGGCACAGCCGGTACTGGCGCAGTCACGACGACGGGCCGCCCACCGGCACAAAGAGGGCGCGGCCTACCGCGGACGCTTTCGTTCGACATTGGCGGGACGGGGTTGAAGGGGTCAGTGCTTTCGAGGGACGGCGAGCTCCTGCATACGCCGGTCAGGACCCCGACCCCCTACCCGTTGCGGCCCGAGCACCTCGTTTCTGTTTTGGTGGAGCTCGCTAGTGGGCTTCCCGCATACCAGCGGGTATCGGCTGGCTTTCCGGGGATGGTGCGGGAAGGACGGTTGCTCTCGGCACCTCATTTCATTTCTCCCGCGGGGCCCGGCGGCAAGCCATCACTCGAACTTGAAAAGGCGTGGGCGGATTTCGAGCTCCAGGATGCTCTGGCGACCGCTCTGAACAAACCTTGCCGGGTCGCCAACGATGCCGACGTCCAGGGGGCGGCGTTAGTGAAAGGCGAGGGCCTCGAGTTTGTGATCACCCTCGGCACCGGGGTGGGGACGGCGATGTTCTGGAAGGGAAAACTGGCACCGCACATCGAACTGGCTCATCACCCGCTCGGCAAGGGCGGCCGCAATTACAACGAAGTCCTGGGCGAGGCGGCGCGCCAAAAGGTTGGGAACAAGAAATGGAACGCTCGCGTGGCCTCGATGCTCGCCATCGTCAGAGACCTTGTTTTCTACGACCACTGCTATGTCGGCGGGGGCAACTCGACCAAGGTCAAGATCGACCTCCCGTCCGATGTGAGCCTCGCCAGCAACGCGGCCGGGATCCTGGGTGGCATCAAGCTATGGGAGCGCCTCTAGCACACTGAGGCGGGCGCGGCCGGGTTAGGCGAGAACATCACGCGAGGTCATGCGGGCCCACGCGGCGGCACCGAAGACAGCCACGTAACCGGCTTGGAGCAAAAGGTCTTTCCAGATGTTATGCCAGTAAACGGGTTCGCGGACCAGGTCCGTAAAAGCAGTCCAATAGTTGGTGAAAAGCCAGGGGTGCAAGAACGACACCTCGGAAACACTGTCGAGGATCGCCGACACGATCACCACCCCGACGGTGATAGCCGTTGCTGCAATCGGCACGTCAGTAACTGTTGAAACAAACAGCCCTATTGACGCCAACCCGAACATCGAAGCCGCGACGACCAACCCGGCCAGAAAACTTCGGCCGATGCCATTCAGGAACGACACGGTCGTGCCCGACAGAGTCACTACGACCCCGTGCGGGAAGAAGGCAAAGCCGGCGATCAGGCCCGCGACAACAATGACAAGCGACGCAATTACGCAAAAGAGCCCGACTACAACAGCCTTTGCGAACAAGAGCCGGGCGCGGCCAGCCGGGCGTACGAGCAAGTAGCGCAGCGTCCCGAGGCTCGCCTCACCGGCGATGGAATCCCCCGCCACGACAGCAACAGCAAGAGGGATAAAAAAGGGCATCGAAACAGTCAAGGCGGCCAAGGCGGTAAACACGCCGTTTTGCGTGACGCGGTCGACAAATGCCGGGCCGTTGCCATTGGCCGGGCCCCCGGACAGGTACACGGCCAGGGCCAGGAAAACCGGCACCGCGACGAGGACGACCAGCAAGGCTCTGACGCGAGCGCGACCGAAAACGGTTCGAGCCTCAACCAGCCACATTGAACCCTTCTCCTGTGAGGGCGACAAAGGCATCTTCGAGGGAAACTTGTTCTCGCAACAGCATCCGCACCCCGACGCCGGCTTCGACAAGCGAGCGACAGCAGTCTTCGGGGAGCAGCCCGTCGAGGTTCCCGATAACTTGCAGCCCCTCAATGGCGATGTCAGCCATCCCCATCCCGCCCAGGACCTCGGCGGCCCGGGTCGGGTCATCCGCTTCCACTCGCAGTTTGGGTGCGGCAGTGACCTTGAGCTCGTCGAGGGTCCCCTGCTTCAAAAGCCTCCCGCGGTGCATCACCCCGACATGCGTACAGACCTGCTCGACCTCCGACAGAAGGTGAGACGAAAGAAAAACGGTTGCGCCCTCCCCGGCGACCTGCCGGATGAGGTGACGGATTTCGCGGGTGCCTTGCGGGTCCATCCCGTTTGTCGGCTCGTCCAGCACGAGGAGTTGGCACGGCCTGAGCAGCGCCCACGCCAGGCCGAGCCGCTGGCGCATGCCGAGCGAGTACGTTTTGTACCGTTTCTTGGCAGCGGCCGTCAGCCCGACTCGGGCTAAAGCTTCGGCAATGCGCTCGCGTTGGCGGGGCGAACGCCCGGGCCCAAGGCATCGAACCTGGCCAGGTTGGCTTCACCCGAAAGCCACGGGTAGAACGCCGGCCCCTCGATAAGCGCTCCAACATGGGGGAGCGTCGACATCGAACGCTCCGGCATTCGTTGGCCGAGCAGGCTCCAGCTCCCGGCCGACGGGCTGACCAAACCCAGCAGGACCCGGATTGTCGTCGTCTTGCCCGAACCATTGGGCCCAAGGAAACCGTACGTGCTGCCCGCGGGGACGGCCAGGTCTATGCCGTCGACGGCGCGGAGGTTGCCGAAATTTTTCGCTAGACCGTGAGTCTCGACCGCGAGCAAGCAGGCTTCTCCAGGCATCTGCTGACTGCCGGCGGCCCCGGCGCTCAGGTACTGGCGGAGGCAGCTGCCTCCAGCACGCTCGGGGTCACGAAGCCAACATAAAAGCGGCCATTAGACGTCAGCAGGACATTAAGCAGCGCAGTGCTGAATAGCCTGGCCGGCTGGCCCTTTACAGTGACGACCGTCGTCAGCCCAGAAAGTGGGAACGCTTCCGCGTTGGCAAGTAGCCCACCAGCTGCCCGAGATAACCGTGGCCCAACCCGACCCGCTCTTGCTCAGCCCGCTCGGGGCACCCAGCAAGTCGGCCGCCTTGGCCGGCCCCTGGTGCCCTGCCAACAGGGAGTAGGCAAACCAACCACCCGTGCCCGCGGCGCTTGAAGAAGTCTCGCTACCGATCGTCCGTGTCACGACCTTCACTCCATGCGGCGCTGTGAACGCGCTACACGGGCGGCGCGCCGAGATGGATCTGCCCCGTATACCCGAGCTGAAGGGCAGGACTGCACTTCTGACCTGGCTTGTTGCACTCGTCCTTGGCATAAACAGAGACCTGGAGCGGGACACCCAGCAACGGGGCCGTTGCCCCGACATCGACCTGAATCTCGTCGACCGTGCTACCCGGCGCGCCCTTGGGATCGATAACCAGCTGGTAGGCAGGTTCGCCAGCGACGTACGACGGGGGTGCCGGTCGTCACCGAAGTGCTCGGGCTCAGGTGGCTCAGAAGGTTCGATGCGAGCTGGTCGGGAGTGAGGGGCGCGGTACCCATGGCCGGACCGGTGCCGCTGTCGCCGCGGTGCGACGCGGGGCTTGGGGCAACGACGTGGAGAACGGACTGCGTGGAGCTGTCCCAGTACCACGCCTGGGTGCCGTTGCGGACGAGGTCCAGCTCCTGGGCAGAAGGCTCCAACAAGGCCAGGTGCTCAGCTTTGGCGCCGTCGAGCCACACGTTCATTTGCCAGTTCCCCGACAGCAATGTGATGGGGTCGAAACCACTACTGCTGTCGCCGCCTTGCCCTGCTCCCTGCTCCAGAGATGACAGGTCGTTCAGCCCCAGGTTGGCTGCCCAGGTGACGGCTCCGCTCAGCGGGGGCACCTTCGCCGCGGCAACGTCCGCCAACAACTGCTGCGCGGACTGCGCCGGCAGAGCTGGCGGGGACGATGCCCCGCTGATAGTGGGCACAAAACCGCCTGCCGCGATTGCCACCACGACAGCAGCCGGCACCACGTACCTGGCCCCTCGCCACCGCAAATACTTCATACTCAAAGGCTACTGCCACCACTGACGACAATGGTTGCGCCGGGATGAGAAGGCCCTGAGAACAGCCGGGGCAGGGGGTCGCCAGGCCGGGGACGCTCAGCCGGGGAGGCGGTCAGGCCGGGGCGGGCCGGCGAAGGCCCGGGGAGGCGGGCGGCGGAGACTCGCGACGCCATCCCCCGTTGGGAGAATGGGCCATCTCGGTGCGTTAGGCGCTTTCGGGTTGCAAAACGGCCCTGCTTACTGCCGAGTTCGCGACGGAAAGCAGTTTCAGCACCCGGAAGCAGACAAGGCGAGAAGCTAAACGACCGTTTTGGCGCGCAGAGTGGCGATGTAGTTACGAGGCGCGCCGGTCGAGCACCAGGGTACCCATCGGGCCGACTGCGTCCCTGACCTCGGCGTGAAAGTCCCGGACTGCCGAAAGGGCCGGCCGGTCAAGTACCTTGCCCGCCTCGATCGCCCTCACCTGCAGAGCGCGGGCCTCCCGTTCCGGGCACTCCGAACTCGTAGTCACGATTTCGGCCCAGACGGCCCCGCCCTAGGCAGACCGGGAGCACTGGCCTCCCGGCGGGCCGGTGTGTGGTCGGTGAACAAGCGCCAGGCCCACTTTCGGCCCGCAAAGGACTCTTTGCCTTCCGAGCGCTTTGCGACCGGCCTCTGCGCCAGGCCTAATGGCTCCTCGGGGCCTCCGATCGAGACCAACTTGTACACGAAGCCTGCGCTTGGCGCCCCCATCCCCGAGACCACGCTGGCGCCGACTCCGAACGAATCCACGGGGAACCGCCGCAGCGCAGCGATCGAGTTCGCGTCGAGGTCGCCCGTGACCACCAACTTCGTCCCGGTAGCGCCAAGTTCGTCGAGGAGCGCCCTGGCGCGCGGTACTTCGATAGCGAGGTCACCCGAATCGATCCGGACAGCACCGAGCTCCGGACCAGCCACGTCGACAGCGTCGCGGATGCCCTCGGCGATGTCGTAAGTGTCGACAAGCAAAGTAGTGCGCGGACCGAAGGTCGCGACCTGGGCGGCAAAGGCTTCTTTCTGACTGGGGTAAGCCAGCACGAAGGCGTGCGAGGCCGTGCCGGCTGTCGGTATCCCGAAGAGCCTCCCGGCCTCGAGGTTGGACGTGCTGGCGAACCCGGCCAGGTAGGCCGCCCGGGCTGCGGCCAGCGCTGCTGCCGGGTCCACGCGCCGGCTGCCCATTTCGATAACAGGTCGGCGGCCGGCAGCGCACGTGATCAAGCTGGCGGCGCCGGCCACCGCCGAATCGAAGTTCAAGATGCCGAGCACGACCGTTTCCAGCAACACCGCCTCGGCGAACGTTCCTTCGACCGTCAGCACCGGGGAACCAGCAGTGTAAAGCTCACCTTCGCGGTACGCGTCCACGTTCCCGCTGAACCGGTACGCAGAGAGCCATTCCAGCGTCTTCCCGTCAACTACCGAGTTCTCTTCTAGCCATGCCAGTTCGGGCGGCCCGAAGCGAAAGTTCTCCACCGCCTCAACGGTGCGCTCGAGCCCGGCGAACACGCCCCACGGGCGGCCGTCCGCCAACCGGCGAGCGAAGACCTCGAAGGTGGCCGGAGAACGAGCTCGCCCGCTACGCAGCGTCGCTTCGACCATCGTCAGCTCGTACCGGTCCGTCAGCAGCGCGGTCGTCCCCGACGTTGCAGCCGGGGCGACCCGCGCAAACGCCTCAGACCCGTTCACCGGCGCCACCTCCACCGCCTGTCCGACGAACCACGGTCTCGCCGCTCCATGAACCCATGTTCTGCCCGCTCGGCGTGGAGGGCTTCGGGTTCGAAATCGTCTAGCGGGCTCAGCGCACCGACAACCCAGGACAGCAAGAGGTCGGCGAGCCGCGGGTTGCGGGCCAGCACGGGCCCATGGAGGTACGTGCCCCAAACCGTCCCCGTCACCGCACCTTCGACGGTCCCATCCTTGTTGCCCACCCCGACCCTCACGCGACCGGCGGGCGCGCGCCCGGGCCCAGCTCTGTAACGGCACCGTGGTTCTCGAAACCGGTGAGCGTAGGCACGCCACGACCAGCCCATTCGTCGGAGGGCTGCACGATGACCTCCCCGATTGCTCTCGGTGAATTTGAGCGTACCGTGACACAATCCAGTAGGCCGAGGCCGTCGCAGCCTTTCCCGTCCGGGCCCACGAAACTCTCACCCAGGATCTGGAGGCCGGCACAAACGGCCAGCACCACCGCCCCGTCGTCCACGGCACGGTGGAGCGGTCGCTCGGCCTTCAGCTTCGTCGCCGCCAACTCTTGAGGAAGATCTTCCCCGCCTCCGATGACGTAGAACTCGCAGCTCGCAGGAACAGCCTCAGAAGGAGCGACGGTCAACAGCTCCACTTCATGACCGCGCCAGCGCAGCCGCTGCGCGAGGATCGCGGCGTTCCCCCCGTCGCCGTAAGTCCCGAGCAGGTCCGGGTACACGAGGGCGACCGAGATGGTCACGGGGCTGACGGCCCACTCCGCAACTGCGCCAGGAACTGATGAAACGCGGTGTAATTGGCGATGACGTCGACTTCCGGGGCGCCCGCAGCCCGTAACGCCCCGACCGGACCAGGTTCGAGGGTGTGCTCGACCTGCGCATAGTGGAGCCTCACTGCCAGGTCGAGCCTGCGCTCTCCTGTTGCCACCACTCGGCGGCCCCGGAGCAATTCGAAGGGCACGTCCCATAGCCACGACGGGTCGTGGCCGTCGGCGGTGCGGGCGTTGATGGCGATGACTAATGGCGCCGGAGCAGGGGCGATCATGTCGAAAACCTCAGCCCACCCGGCCGGGTTCTTGGCCAGGAGCAACCGGGCTCGGGTCGGGCCGAATGAAAGAGTTGCATACCGGCCTGCGACCTCGCGCACAGCACCCATGGCCGCAATCGCCGGTGTAACCTCGCGTCCAAGCGCTACGACGCCGGCCAGCGCCATGGCAGCATTCGCCTGGTTGCAGCGACCGGGGAGCGCCAGGCAGAGGGGCATGTGCTCCCCCGAGGCGAACAGGACCGACCCGCCGTTCGTACCTTCAGGGCCGAGCCAAACGTCGGGTGCCGGCCGGGAAAAACCACACTCAGCGCAGTGCCACCCGGGCCCCGCCGCCTCTGGAACCCACCTCGGGGGCGGGGGCACCGTCCCAGACCAGAGGCCCCGAGCCAAGGAGACCGGAGCCAAACAGTACGGGCCCACCACAGTCTGGGCACCCTGCGGCATCGTGGTTCCACCGCAGCCCGGCGCCGACCCAGGTGACGCGGGGCGCGGCGCTCGCGGCCCAGGCCACGAGGGGGTCGTCTGCGTTGGCGACCACTACCAAACCGGGAGCGGCCTGCTGACACGCTTCGCGCCACCGCTGGGCGACCTGGCGCACCTCGTTGTTGCGGTCCAATTGGTCGCGGCTCAAGTTGAGCAATACGAGCAGCCGTGGGTGGGTCCGGGCACATACTCTGGCGAGCCACGCCTCGTCGACCTCGAGTACGGCCGGAGCACCAGGCGGACCGGCCGCCAGTGCCGCGGCCAGGCCCGTGGGCAGGTTGGCTCCCAGCAGGTTCGTCACTACGTGGCCTTCCCCGTCTTCCTTGCCTTGGTGGCCAGCCTTGCCTTGGCGGCCGGCGTCGAGCGCGGATGACAAGAGCTTGGTGGTAGTGGTCTTCCCATTCGTGCCGGACACCAGGGCAACTTGACGGCCCGCAGAGAGCCTTTCGAGTGCGAGCGGGTCGATGGCAAGTACGGCATGACCTCCGACGACCGAGCCCGACCCGTAGCCCGTGGCTCTGGAGAGGGCGCTCACACCACCGCCCACCGCAGCCGCCACTCGCGTCCGCAACGGCAGCGCGGTCCGGGTTGGCCGCGCTGAGCTCACTCGGGGCGGGCTCTGTTCTGGCTGGGTCGAGGGTGACAAGGCTGGGCCGTAAAACGAAGCTCTGGAGCCGCTCTGCGTGAGCCGGCGAGTTCCCGCAAAGCTACCTGACTGCGCGGCGACCGTGAGCACCCGGCCCCGGTTGGCCGCGCCCCACGAAGCCGTCGCCGGGCAAATAGTGACGGGGGACATAGCCCTCGGTGATCGGGTCGCTCGCCCCGGGCTGGGTGACGGGGACCGCCGGTGGGCTGGCCTCGACAACAGTCGGGCCGACAGTGGGACCATCAGCGGGACCGGCAACCGTTGGCCCGGGCCCGCCGTCAACCGCTCGCATGGCGCCGTCGGTGTCCGCCAAGGCCAGTTCCTCCCGGCATAGCTCGTGTTCGACTAGGAACGAGTTTTGCCCGACCCGCCACAAGGCCACGCCTCGGGGTAGCCGGCTCAACAACATTTGCTCGGTACGGGACAGGCCGAGCAGCTCACCGGCGCGCTCGGCCTCCCCCGGGGCTTGGCCAAAAACGACCCTCGTTTCGGCGTCTGCGAGCAGCCCCTGGGCGAGCCGCTGCTCCTGCGAGCCTTCGTCGCCGGCTGCCCTCAGATCGGACAAACGGTGGACAACGGCCACGTTGGCCACCCCGTAGGCGCGGGAGAGCTTGAACGCGGCCTGTAGCCAGCGCGCCGTGGCGAGATGGCCGAGGACAGCCCAGGCCTCGTCCAGGACTAACAGGCGCTTAGCCGAGCCCGAGGTCAACGCGCTTTGCAACCATGACAGGGCACAAACCATGAGCAAGCCCAGAGCCGGAGAACGCGTACAGCCGTGAGAGATCCAGCACCACCATGCCGGCCCCCAACTGGACGCCAGGCGACGTCTCCCCGTCGAACATGCCGGCCAGGTCGCCTTGTACCAGGCGGCGCAGCTCGAGCGCGACTTGCCGGCCGTCCCGGCGCAAGCCCTCGAGGTCGGTGCCCAACACGCGGGCGTGCCGTTCCTCTGGGTGAAGGAGAGCTTCGGCCACGAGGGGCAGTGTCGGGACCGGCAGCCGTTGTTCCACCGTCAAGAGGGCCACGTCGGCCGCGGCTCTCTCTTCTGGCTGGAGCGGCCGGCCGAGAGAGCTGCCGAGGAGAGCTCCGAGCAGCTCGGAGCGACGCTGGTGAGCCGGGGCCAGACCGCTGGCGGCCACCGGGAACTGGCCGTCTAACGCTGGCGGGGCCTCCGCGGAGGACGGAGGTGAGGTGGTGTAGCGAGCCGGGCCAGAGCGGGCCGGCAAACCTGGGTTTACGTCCATCGGGTTGAGCCGCAGGCCCAACCCGGCCGAGGCGGAGCGGCGAGCCGCCGCAGGCCAGGGCGAGCGCCTCGTACTCGCCCTTCGGGTCGAGCACCCAGCAGTGGCGACCGAAACAGCGTTGCCGCCAGATGAAGGACTTTACGAACGCCGACTTCCCTCGCCCGATCTGGCCGATGACGACCATGTTGGGGCTCGTCAGCTGGCCCAGGGCGTAGCACTCCCACGGGTCGAAGCAAAACAGGCCCCCGGAGGCTTCTCTGCCGATATAGCAGCCGTTGACGCCGAGACCGTCTGGCACGACGAAGGGGTAAAGGGTGCGCAGCTCGATGGTGGTCGCTCTGTGCGCTGGCGGGAGGCCCCACTGGCGCCTCATGCAAGCTCCTCGGGCTCCTCGGGCTCCTCGGGCTCGTTTGGCTTCGCTAGCCGCTGGCGAGCGGCCGCTCGAGGTTCTGGCACCGGGGACCTGGGGGGCTGAAGGTCTATCTGTTTCATGAGGTTACATGCTAATTCATGTACTGCTCGGCCGCGGTGGCAACGGACAACGCCGTGCAGGGTATTGCTCGTCGTTCGCGCCCGATGCAAGTCTTTCGGTGCGCACCCGGGCACCGAGCCCAGCGCTGGAGGGTACCGTGATCGACAGCGACGGGGGCAGCCGCCTCATCGAGGTGAGGGCGTTTTCTTACGACCTCACCTATGCCCACGGCACGTACGTAATGTCGCAGGGTCGTAAAATCGCGACGCTGCCAAGCGTCGTGGTGGCCGTCACCTCGAGAAGTGGCCTGTCCGGGTACGCCGAGGTCTGCCCGCTGGGCACGACGTACCTCCCGGGCTTCGCCGGCGGGGTTATCGCCGCCCTCGACGAGCTCGGGCCTGCCGTGCTCGGCGTGGACGTGTCGAGCCTGGCCTCCGTGGGCCAGGCCATGGAATTGGCCCTGCGGGGCCATGGTTATGCCAAGACCGCGCTCGACGTAGCCTGCTGGGACCTACTCGGCAAGATCGTCGACGTTCCCTGTCACGTCCTGCTCGGTGGGTTGCGCCAGGAGCGCTTCCCTCTCTACGTCGCCGTCCCGCTCGGGTCGCCTGCCGAGATGGTCGACTTCACTGTCCGCGCTCGGGCGGCAGGGGCGCACCGCTTCCAACTGAAGATCGGCGGTGTCCCTCGCGAGGACGCTGAACGCGTGCACGCGGTTGTGGAGGCGACGGATGACGATGACGTGATCGTCGCCGACGCCAACGGCGGCTGGCGCCTTCAAGACGCCACGATCGCGGTCCGGATGCTCGAGGGGCTGCCCCGAGTTTGTCTCGAGCAGCCCTGCCCGACGATCGAAGAGTGCCTGTTCCTGCGGGACAGGACCTCGATGCCATTCGTACTAGACGAGGTAATCACCGACGTGGCGTCCCTGATCCGCTGCCAGCAAGCCGGGATCATGGATGCGGTCAATTTGAAGATCAGCAGGGTCGGCGGGTTGAGCGCGGCACGGACGATCCGTGAACTGGCCGAGACGCTCGGCCTCCGGCTTACTATCGAAGACACGTGGGGCGGCGACCTCGTTACCGCCGCAGTCAGCCAGCTGGCGGCGAGCACCTCACCGGAAGCGTTCTATGCCGCATCCTTCATGAACGACTGGACCCGCGAGCACATCGCCCACTACATGCCGCATTCACAGGACGGTTGGGGAGGCGTGGCACCAGGGCCAGGTCTGGGCGTTGAGGTCGACGAGCCCCGCTTGGGCCAGCCGGTACGCCTGTACCGCTGAAACCTCCCGACGAAGCACATCGGCAGGCAGGCCGGCAGCCCGGTTCGCCCGGCGGGTCTGCGCTGCCGTCGACCGGCGCGCGACACTATGGGTCATCCGAATACTTCAGCGAGTGCTCGCCGGCCTGCTTGTGCCGCTCTTGACCGGGGCGGGCACGGCTGCCACCGGCGGCGTGGCACAAGCGCAGGGCCGATCGGCTGGGTCGACGTGTCGGTGGCCACGGTCTGGATCCACCCGACGAGCCCCCGCAAACTCGATGACCCGGAGCTCGTTCGCCCGGCTCGAGTCGGTCAGTGGCTCGACTCGATGGGCGTGCCTGGTCGCCTTGGACTGCACGGTCGCATCGACACCCAGATGCTCTTCGGGACTGAAGTCGTCGTGGTTTCCCGGAGCGGGGACTGGAGCCGCGTCGAGATCCCGAGCCAAACCGGTAACCATTTCCCGAACGGCGTCATCGGTTGGGTGCCGAGCGCCCAGGTGAGCAAAATCGCGCCGTCGGACGCCGTACGCGAAGTCGTCGTGTCGGTGCCTTCGACGTGGCTGTACGCAGCGTCCGGCGGAGCCGTGGGAGGACGACGATTGCTCCTCAGCTACGACACCGAGCTGCCAGAGCTCGCCGTTGCCCACGGGTACGCTTTCGTCGGGCTCCCCGGCGGAGGCGAGGGTGCCATGGTCGACGACGCCGTCGCGCCAGTGCATAGACATGCGCGCCAGTGCATCAGCGCGCCAGTGCATAGTGGGCCAGTGCACAGCGGGCCCGTCGCAGGTAGCGCGATAGTGGCACAGGCCCGCCTGTTCCTCGGGCTCCCCTACCTGTGGGGCGGTACGAGCGGCTTCGGTTATGACTGCTCTGGCCTCGTGTATGCGGTTTTTGCCCGTTACGGCCTCCCGCTCCCCCGCGACGCAGCCGACCAAAAGCGGGCCACCCAACCGGTCCCCTTCGGCAAAATCCGTGCCGGCGACCTCCTTTTCTTCGCGGGGCCACACGGCACCGGAGAGGTGGAGCACGTCAGTATCTATGCCGGGGACGGCCTTATGGTCGACGCGCCCTATACCGGGGCGTACGTCGAGGAGATCCCTATGCGTTCCTCCCCGGCCTGGCCTGATTTCGCCGGCGCAGGTCGTGTCGCCGGCATGATCTGATTGCTGGTGCTAAGCGCTGAGATCAGGCGTGGAGGAGCTGCTTCCGCTCGGCGGTAAATCGAGCATCGGTGGCCGGGCCCAGCTGCCGTCCACCGCGAGGCCACCGCCAAGGGCCTTCTGGATGGCCTTGACAGTGGTGCTTAGGGCGGCCTGCGAATTAGGCCCCCAATCGCCGTCCGCCGTAGTGCCGAGCGCCTGCTGCAGCGCCTTCACATCTGGGCGCTTATCCAGGAAGGCGGCGGACCGGACCAACTCCAGCGCGGCGTCGGTGGCGGAGCCCCACACGCCGTCCACTTTCTGGTGGACCGCGGCCTGCAAGCCGTCAGTGACCGATGCTGGCTTAGCCGGAGGCGGGACGGGCAGGGGTTTTGGGGCCGCATGAGACGTCCCAAACAGACGCTCGTAGGCTTCGTCGTCAAAGCAGACGTTGAAGTCGACAACCCCGAAACCGCCGGCGACAGCATTGTCGGTGAACTGGCGCGCCGCGTACGCGGTCCAACCGCCGAAAGCCTCGAACCACCCGGGCGTGACGTCCTTCAAGATCGTGCGCGGGTCCATGGCAGGAGCCGGCGGGTTGGGCGGGACGTAATTGGACCAGACCAGGGGGTACTTCGTGGCCTCCGAGCTTTGGCCCCCGGCCCCGCTTATCACCCATGCTGCCGTGTAAACCGAAATGGCCGCCTTCGGAGCCAGCTCTGCCAGTCGCCTGAGAAAGTTGTCCACCGTCGCTGGTGAGGGAAAGGCACCGTTCAACTTCTCCCAGTCGGCCATAAGGCCGACCTCGAGCGT
Organism: uncultured Acidimicrobiaceae bacterium; assembly: GCA_963823855.1. GTDB lineage: Bacteria > Actinomycetota > Acidimicrobiia > Acidimicrobiales > Palsa-688 > Fen-671. The sequence continues at coordinate 60,582 of CAWGNA010000015.1, read as the reverse complement.
GCCGCACGCAGCCTGAACAGCGTCGACAAAGTGCTGCGCTTGAGCAGCGCCATCGGACGTGTCCAGGAAGTGGTAGGCGATGAAGTCCAATCCAGCTGCCTTCGCCTGCGAATAGTTCGCACGAAGCAGTGCGTCGGTGAAGGTGCTCCCCTGGCTGGCTTTGGCCGCCAGGGCGGTGCACCCCATTTCCCGCAATGCCGCTCCGTCAGCGGCGTGGCCCTGCGGTATTGGAGCAGTCGGCCCACATTCGTGTCGTCAGAAGTCATTCCTCCTTTTGATGTGAAATAGAGCGTAACCAGCCCAGATCAGTACAGGATTCCTACTGGATCACGGTGTCAGTGTCCCCTCCCAAAAGCTGTTGCGGTATTTGGCTGAATATGTATTGGGGATTTTCTGCGCCTGCCACCTCGGTGAACGACCATACGACGTCGAAGCGTTGGCCGGGCCAAGGGCTCGGGATCTCTGTATGCGGGACGGTCGGGAACGCTGCAGCAAGCGCCGGGATGTGCTCGTGTTCCCAACAGATCAGGACAACCTTCGTCGAACTGCCTACGACGGCGATCGCCAGCTGCGGTTCTTCGCCTTCCTGGAACGGGGAGCTGATCGTAAGCCCGATGCGTTCGCTCAGCCCGAAAATGGTCTGGTAGGTCCGGTGCGCCTGCGTTTTAGCGGGGTCCCCGTAGAAGGGGGAATACAGAGCTTCCGGTGTGCGCAGGCCGGGCCGCAGGCTCCCCACCGCAGGCGCAAAAAGTACCGCCAGAGCTCCCGAGCGCTGCCAGCCTCGCGGGATTAGCGAATGATTGTCCTGGTTGCCATTGAAGTCGACTCCAAACGGCGGGCTTGGGGCCACGGGCGGCTGGCCCGGGGCTGGCGGCGGCAGGTCAGCTGGCTTTTCACCGTGACGGACGATGTAGATCTGTTCGGGGGCCTTGCTCGCATCTGGGTCGTGAGGGCTCATCCTGCCTCCAATGAGTTCGGTCTGGCGCGTTGGCTCTTCCAGGCGGCGGAGCGCGACCGTATGTACCGGTCGAGGTCGCCCTCGCTCTTCAGCGAGGGCATGCCAGTGTGGGCGCGTCCCTGAGCATCGTCCACAGGTAGCTCGGATACCAGTTGAGCCTGCACCTGCTGGATGTCGTTGATCAATTGTTCTCCGAGCGCCACGTCGTAATTAGGGTGCTGGCTGTTGCCCGATGAGCCCCAGCTCGGTTCGAGGAATGTGTAACAGCCAAGGGTCCCCGCCGCCGCCGCTTTGAAATCGTCGAACTGCCCGAAGTGGGACTCGGCGGCGTCTGTGGTATCGGGGAAATCCAGCCGGGTCAGCGGGTCGTTGTCATAACCGTATATCGACCAATTGAGCCCGTGCGCACTCAACAGCCCGAAGATACTTTGCGACGTGTACTTCGGGCCCGGTACTGATTCATTTCCAGTGAGCCCCTCGAAGGGCTGCTGCGTGAGAGGCGATACGTTGCCCGAGCCCGAGTACAAAAAGCCGAGCATGTGGTCGAAGGAACGGTTCTCCAGCATCAACATGACAATGTGGTCCACCGAGCCGAGCAGGTCACCGTTCGCCATCAGAAGTTGTCCCGGCGGGGAGACGGCTCACTCAAAGTGAACTCGTCTGCTGTCATGTTTCGGGCCATAACCGGCATATTTCGGGCCATAACGGGCTTATTTCGGGCTAGCAGCACGGCCATGTGCGCCGCGAGCCTTGCCAGTCCTGACCGCTGGCTCGAGGTCTCGGCACGTCCGCACTGGAGCCACACTGGAGCGAAGACATCGGCATAACCCTCTCTTTCGCCGTTCGACCGAGGACCAGATGCGAAACAGCGCTGAACCAGTCGGCGCAATTCGACATTATTGTCGGGCCGTACCGAGCAGTCAACGCCAGGTTTGGATCTTCACAGCCCGCGCCCAAATGGCAACGCCCAGGTGAGTGCCTCCCTTTGCTGCCCGTAGAGCCGGCGTAAAGAGAGCTTCGCCGCTCCCGCCGCCCGTTCCAGCTCCGAACAGGCCGCGTCCAGCTCAGCTCGCTCGGACGCCGAGACAGCTACATAGCCTGCCAGTTCGAAAACGCCACGGCCATTGGCCAACTCTGCTTCCCTTCCTTCGAGTGCCTCGGACTTGCGACGCTGACGAGCCGTCTCGAGAAACCCGCCCTGGGCACGCAGCTGCGCGTCGGCAACCTGGGATGTACGCGAAGACTCGGTGTCGCGTTCGGCCGTTCGGGTGGCACCGGGGCCATCACAACCGAGATTGACCGCCTACCCGTGCCGATCAGCAACGGGCTGAGGAAATCGGGCCCGACGCGGCTCCGGGGCCATTCGGCCACCCAGTAGGTCCGGTGCCACGACCCCTCAGCCCGGAGCTCGGCCCAATGCTCTTCTAGAGCGAGAGGCCACGGATAGCTGCCGGGCTCCCGGACCAGGCCCGGTACGAGGAAACTGCCGAGCGCGGCGGCTGTGCCCGGCCCGTCGAGCACTCCTTCGCACACCAGGCCAGCGCTTCGCATGGTGGCCCGCAGAGCGTTTACTTCGTTCCGCAACGCCGCAGCACCCTCCGGGCTCGGTCGTCCGCGACCCGCCCGGGTGCGGCACCGGACCGTTACGACGACCAAGGTCTCGTGGCGCCAAGTCCGCAACCCCGCCGTTTCCAACAGTGAGGCATGGCCCCCGTACCCAGGGCTCATGGCGTCCCCGGTCGTTTGCAAGTGGGCAATCAGCGGTGCGCTGTCGGCCGGCAGGGCGCGCTGGCACCACTGGAGGCGGACCAGCGAGTTGCTGTGGGCAGAGACGGATTCCAAGACGGCGGCCCAGGCTGCCAACCGATGCTCCTTGTCGACGTCGTCGAGAAGGCAGAAAGAACTGCCCTTGGCCCGCATTATCGCTGCGGCAGTGCCGGACCTCTCGTCCAGAAGGGCCCCGACAGGCCCATGCCCGCCCATCGCCGGGAGCTCGCACAGATATACGCCCGCCGCAAACGTCTTGGTCGGCAGGCGCAAGACGAGGCCGGGCGACAGCCCCGGCGGCGGCAGCGCTACCGTTCGGCGCCGCCTACCGAACGAAGCGGCCAATCTCAACCATTGGGCCGGCGCCCGCCCTGCAACCGGACGGCACAGCAGGCCCCCCAGGGCCAGAGTGGCAGCGGCGGCCGAAAAGCCACCCCCGCCCGGCCACGAAGTGACCAGCCCGAGAGCCGCTACGACCGCCAGGGCCAGCACCGCTACCTGGCTGGCCCCGAGCCCCAGAAGGACCCCGCGACGGTCCAGGGGCTCGAAACGGTAGGAAGGTGCCTCAGCCATGGTCCGTCCTTGGCTGACTCGAGGCGGTGATGCTTTTCGGGCCTCCGCGGCCCATTGGGTCATCTTCCGGGCTCTCGAGCGCGCTGACCGAGCTGACCGATCAGCTGGCCAGCCACATCAGGCAGTTGGGCGCTATCGCTCTCCCGTCCCCTGAGGGCCCTTGCAGCTGCGGTCGCCTCCGCGACTCCCGACAATACGCGCTGGGCGCTCTGCTCCACCGCCCGGAAGGGCCGGCGCGAAAGACCCTCGAGGTGCGCTATCGCCCCGACTTCGACCATCGGCACGAGCTTGAACAGTGCGAACGGAGCGAAAGCGGCGATCAAGAGGATGGCGAGACCTTCGACAGCGGCGCTCGGGTCGCTCACGTCCTCGACGGCGCCGGCGCCAAGGCAAAGAGCACCGATTATCACGGGCTTGGTAAGAAGGAGCGCAGCCAAGATATGGACCAGGCGCTTCGCCCAGTGGGCAGTGGAGGGCCACACGAGGCCAGCCAGTGCCAGCGGCATGAAGAACACCGCGAGCTCGATCGCAGCCGACCGCAGCAGGAGCTCGAGCCAGATAGCCAGGCACCCAGCAATAATGAGCAGGCTTATGATGGCGCTAAGCACGCCGTCGGTCAGGCTGGCCGCGATCCCGAGGTCTATGGCGTCGACAAGCACGGCCCCGACGTTGGGCATTACCTGGTACTGAATAGCCGAAGAAATCGCATCGGTAATGCTGAGGCCCGTTGCGGTCAGCTGGACAACCGCATAGCCGGCGATCATCGCCATGGGTAAGCAGACTCCCCAAGCTCGGGCCAGCCGCCGCATGTCCTGGCGCAAAATGGCCCCAATCGTGGCGGCAAACAGAAGCGGGGCGACCACCAATTCTTCAACGGGGAACATTTGGTGCGTTACTGCACCGAACCAGCTCGTTTTTCCGAGATTGATAGCGGTTGTCCCTGTTATCGCCTTGCCAATTACCTCGCTTACTACGCTTTCTGCGCCGATTGCTTCCCAGTGCAGCAACGCCGAAAAGAACGCGTTGGCGCCAATAGAGATGGGTAAACTGAACAGGTTCATCAGTGCAGGTTCAAGCCCTGGCTGAAGAAGAAGCTGATGATCTCCTGGGCCGCTCCGATCAATAGAGCCGCCACACCCGAGACGATTACACCTTTGCGACCGTTATAGGACTGTTGGTAATTGTGGGAAAAATGACCAAAGGCCCACATCACCCCCCCGACGATCACACCCACTATCGAGGCCAGCAGGGCCCAGATGGCCCAGGCCGCTGGCGAGGTTCGAAAGGGTCCCGTCACCGGGCAAGTCGTTCGCCTGAGCGGGGTTGACGGTCAGGCCTGTGCTGTTCCCGGTGCTGCTGTTCGCTGCCAGCAGGAATAGCGCGTACATGGCGGCTCCTTGAGGGCGGGGTTGATTGTGGGGGCACTGGGAAGCGCCCGAGAAGACGACCGGACCAGCTGGCCCAAGGTCCGAGAGGAGAAGATCTTTCATATCTTCTCATAGAGTCTGTAGTGTTTCAAGTCATGTTGATCGTCAACACTGCATCAGCATCCGGCGGGCCCTACTGGGCAGGCTCGGCTGTGCACACCTGCTGGCTCGGGCAGGGCGCCGTACTCCTCGGCCTCACGGGCCCGGTGGGCCAGGCCGATCTGCGTTCAGTCATGCTCGGCCGCGACCCGAGCGGAGAGCCACTCACATCGAGGCCCGGCCTGCGGCGTCGCCATGGTTGGGACCTGGTCCTGGCGGCGCCCAAATCTGTCTCGTTGCTGGCTGAGGCCGGCCCCGGTCCCGCTTCTTCAGGTTTGCGAGAGCCTTACCGACAAGCCGTCAGCGACGTGGTCGTGGCCCTCGAACAGCGGGCCGCCTGGATGCGCTCAGGCGGCAACCAGGTACCGGCTCAAGGTGTTGTCGCCGCTGCGTTCGAGCACGTCGCCAACGACTCCGGCTACCCTCACCTGCACACCCACCTGGTGCTCGCGAACCTCGCCGCCGGCGCGAACGGCTACTGGGGTTGCCTGGTCGGCAACGAGCTGTGGCGGTGGCGGGAGGGACTTGGTGCGGCCTTCCACTTGGCCCTGCGCTCCCGTATTACCGAAGCGGGCTTCGGTTTTCGATGGGAACTTTCCGAAGGAGGCTACGGCGAGATCGTTAGTGTGCCGTCCACCGCCCGCCGGGTCGCCAGTTCTCGATCGCTGACGGTGCGGGCGACAGCGCATTCGTTCGGTTCGGTATCACCCGCAGCGCGACGCGCCGCCCAGGCCACCACCAGGACTGGACTGCGTTCGTCGGGCACAGGGCTAGCCGGGCCGGGGCTCGCCGGGGCCGGCTGGGGGGACGTAGAAGCAGGGCAGGTACTGCGTGACGCTCTGAGGAGCCCGGCCCTGCCGTCGGCGCCGCCCGCCCCCGCCGCCGTTGCGCATGCGCTGGCAGAGCGAGGCTCCGCTTTCGGAGAAGCGGACGTCTTCGTGGCATTGGCCGAGACGCTCCCATCGGGGCTGGACCTGCACCAGGCGTCCGAGTGGGTGCAGAAGTGGTGCAGAGCGAGCCCATCCCTCGGCACCGGGATCCACGCCAGGGCCAGGCCGGGGACGACGCCGGTGCGCTGGACCACCTCGCTCGCCAGTCAGTTGGACCGGAGAGTCGTCGACCTGGAGATAGAAGCCCGGTTCGCGCACCTTGCCCAGGTAAACCCGGTGATCGTAGAGCGCGAGCTCGCCGACCTCGGCACGGCGCCTGCGGTGGCCCAAGTCGCAATTCGCCTGGCCTGTGCAGGCGCAGGCGTCGACCTTCTTCCCAGGGGCCCATGGTTGGCCCAGGCCGCCTGCATCGACGCCGCCCGGGCGGCGTGGCAGGCGGCGGGCGTAATTGTGGCAGTGGCCTGTCCCTCGGAACTGTCAGCCAGGCGGTGGCGTGCCCTCACCTCTCTTCGCTCGCCGACGTCGGGTAGCTACGCGGGCGGCTACCAGAGCTCGACCAGCCGCCAAAAGCGGGTGCTCGTCGTCGATGCCGCCGATCACCTGAGCCCGAGCACCCTGGCCAGTTTGCTTCAACAGGCCTCCGCCACCAGGACCAAAGTCGTCCTGGTGCCCGGGGGCACTGTCCCGGGCAATGGGCCGAGCCTGGCTCGCTCGCTCGATTACCTCCTCGAACAGCTCTCGGCCACTGACCCTTCGCTCGGCGATGCCGGAGCGCCGCAGCTCCTGGAGAGGCCGGCCCACCCGGCTGTCTCCGTGCCCGGTATCGCGGTCCAGGGCTCACTGACGGGGACCGATGCGATGGGCCACGTCGTCGCGGCGTGGGCTGGCGTGGTTCGCTCAGGTGCGTTCCCTCCGCTGATGGTCGCTTTCGGCCCGGCGGAGGCGGAAGCTCTAAACCGGGCTGCCCGGGCCGTGCAGCGGGAGCTCCGGGCGCAGGGCGCGCCCCGGTTGGCGTCGGGACCATCGGAAGTTGTCCTGGGTGAGCGGCGGTATGCCGTTGGTGAACAGGTGCTCGCCCTGCGTCGTTTAGGCAACGTCAAGAGCGCGGCCACAGGAACGGTCGTGGCCCTTGGGCCCCGGTCGGTCAGTATCGAATGGCATGTCAGCGCCGGTGCCTGGCGGTCGGAGGTGGGCACTGACCACGCTCCTTCGCTCGGGTATGGGTACGCCACCACGGTGCCCTATTTGAGGTCATGCGAGGAGGCCGGCCGCGACTTGTTGGTCCTGGGCGACCCGCTCGAACTGGCTGCCCGCTCTGTCCGGGCACGCTCAGCGTGGGTGGCAGTGCCAGGGCCCGGTCTACCCCTGGTGGGCCTGGCGGCCGTTTCGGCCAGGCACCGAGCGGCGGTGACCGAACTGGCCACGAGTTGGCCGGACAGCGAAATGCTGGACCGGGCCGGCGCCCATTGGACGACGTCGGGCGCCGGCGGTGGGCCGAACACGTTGCATCCTGCGCCCTCGGCCGCGACCTGGGGATCCACAACGTCGGCTACACCCCCGCCGTCGGGATAGCGCCCGCGCCGCGTGGAGCGCGTTCGGTCCAGGTGCCGGGGCTATAACGGCCCGAGGCGCGAAGATGCCCAAGTGGGATGGCCAAGCAAGCGACAACTTCGCCGCTTCTGGCGGCCATTCCGGACCGTTGCCGGCTTCGTGCTGTTGGGCGTGGCCTGTTGGGTCATTGCCGGTAAGACGAGCGAGTTGTCGGGCGCGGGAGCGTTCCTCAACCAGTTGCGTTGGCCCTGGCTCGCCCTCGGAGGCGGGGCCGAACTCGGGTCGTTCCTAGCCCTCGCCACCGTCCAGCGGGCCCTGCTGCGGTCAGGAGAAATCCGATCCCGGCTCCGACGACTGACGACCATAACGTTCGCTGGCAGTTCGATCCAGGCCGCCCTGCCTGTGGGCGCAGCCTTCGCCGGGGTCTTCGTTTTTCGCCAGTACCAGCTGATGGGCGCTGACGAGGTGTTGGCCGGCTGGGTCGTGATCGCGACCGGCACAGTAGCCTTTGCGGCTCTAGCTGCTCTCGCTGGGGTCGGCCTGGCCCTGGCGGCGTCGACGGGCACGACATTCGACCTCGTCGGGGCCATCGTCGGCGTGGTCTTCCTGGCCTTCCTGGTGGTAATCGTCTGGGTAAAGCGGGCGGAAGCTTTCCGTTTGGCCGGCCGGGGGGTTGCTGTTGCCGAAAGGTGGGCTCATCGTCCGGCCGGGCAATTCAGCAAGCCACTCGGCAAGGTGCTCGAGCGCATGAGGGCCGTCGCGCCGACCCGTCACGAATGGGTGGGCGCCATGATGGCAGGGCTCTCCTATTGGGTCGCCGACTGCGGGTGCCTGGCCTTTGCCTTTCTTGCCGTTGGCGCCCCGGTGCCGTGGCAAGGGCTGCTGCTCGCGTATTGCGCCGCCCAGCTGGCGGTCAACCTCCCCATAACACCAGGAGGGCTCGGGGTCGTGGAGGGCAGCTTGACCGTGGCCCTCGTAGCCTTCGGCGGCGGCAGAGCCCCAGTCGTGGCCGCCGTCCTTCTTTACAGACTGATCAGCTTCTGGTTGCCGCTCCCGGTTGGCGCTGGCTGCTATGTGGTACTGGCCCGCAAGCGCCGACGCCAGGAAAGCGCGTTACAAAACCGGGCTGTTGCCAGCAGAGGGATCCCCCTTTTGCCGACGATCCCCGACGGCGCGAGCTCCGTAACAGAACACAGTGACCAAGGCTCCCGAGCCATGAGAGAGGGCAGGTCGGCCACGCAATGATACACACCTTGAAGCGCTTCGGCCTGACACTGTCCCGGGCCGTGGTGGCGCTCGGACTGGCCTTGGCCCTGACCGCGGGTGCCGCTGCGTGCGCCCACCCGAGCCCTCCCGTCGGCCTTTCAGACTGCTATCAGAGCCTGCCGCTCGCTGAAGGTGCTCTCAACGCTCCGCGCGGGAGTTACGCCTTTCACGGGGTCAAGCTCATCCAGCCCCGGGTACTAGAACGTTTGGTGCGTCGGCGCTCCCCCAGCAGCCCGACAATGCCTTCCGTGGCCCGGGGTGTAAGTGTGTGCGCTTTCGCGTTCACGGGCAACTTCCCCGCCGGTCAGGTAGCGGGGTCGCCCGGCAAGGGCGCCGGCAAGGCTGCGATAGTGCTCGTGACGACGGACCACAAGCTGCTCTTTAGCTTCGTGCTCGCCAAGTTGCCCGAAAGTTTCAGCCGCCCCTTCACAGGGGCCTGATGGGGATGCTACGTAGTCAGCAGCTCCCGAGCCCCCCGGTCCGTGGACGGGTGACGCAACTTGGACATCGCCCGCGCCTCGATCTGGCGGATCCTCTCTCTCGTGAGGTTGAAGTGCTCACCCACCTCGTCCAGAGTGCGCGGCTCCCCGCGGTCCAGGCCAAACCGCAGCCGGAGGATCTCCCTCTCGCGTTCATCGAGAGCGACCAGCATCTTGCTGACCTCCCCGGACAACAACGAGGCGGCCGCGGCCTCGAAAGGTGACACCGCCGACCGGTCCTCCACAACGTCGCCGAGCTCGGCGTCCCCGTCCTCTCGCAATGGTTCTGACAGTGAGAGCGGCTCGGCGGCATGCCTCAGGATCTCGATGACCTTTTCCTCTTCGAGCTCGAGGTCGACGGCGAGCTCAGCGGACGTGGGCCTGCGGCCGAGCTGGCCCTCGAGTCGACCACGTGCCTTGGTGACCCTGGTCAGGAGATCGCCCGCGTGAACGGGCAGGCGCACTGTGCGGCCCGTATTGGCAATGCCGCGAGTGATGGCCTGACGGATCCACCATGTGGCGTACGTCGAAAATTTAAAGCCTTTGCGCCAGTCGAACTTCTCGACCGCGTGCATGAGGCCGAGGTTGCCTTCCTGCACCAGGTCGAGCAACGGTAACTCTGCCGCCTGGTACTTCTTGGCTATGGATACCACAAGGCGGAGGTTGGCCTTTACGAATGTTTCCGCGGCCTCATCGCCCTCCCGGATGGCCCGTCTGATCTCGCGCTTTCTAGGGACCGTCAGCTGTTTACCTGCGCTCATCTCCAGGCGGGCCGCCCGACCGGCCTCGATCGCCTGGGCCAGCCTCGCCTCGTCGTCCTTGGTAAGCAGCGAGTGCTTGCCTATGTCGTTCAGGTATAGGCGGACCAAGTCCTCCTCTGGCTGAGCGGCGTGATTATTTGGCACTTAGTCCGTCATCCTCGATGCGGGAGGCACCCAGAGGCGCTCCACTAACCAGTCTGCAGCGACCACCACTACAAGCAGTCTCCCATTGGCAGTCATCTGTTGGCACCGGCCGTTTTCTGAGCTCTGCCCCCGGCCCGTTGACAGTGGCCTCGGGTACCCATGTTACCGGGCCCTCGGCTGCTGTGGCAGGCAACGTCTCGTGTTGTCACAACTACTAAGAGGGCGGGTGGGGCTCGTTGATAGATGTTGCACCATGACGGCTGGCGGCAGTTAGGGCGGCGAAGACTTCCTCGCGATGAACCTGAACGTCTCTCGGGGCGGTGATGCCCAAACGGACCTGGTCTCCGCGGACTTCCAGCACTGTAACTACCACGTCATGGCCGATCACGATGCTCTGGTGCACGTGCCTCGTCAGTACCAGCAATCCTCGCTCCTTCCCTGGGCGATGGTCGAGAGCCTAGTGGCTCGGGCCCCGAACCTGGACCATTGGGGCGCCAGTTCGTTCGGGGACCTCGTACGCCCTTGGGGCTACCAGAGCCGGTGGCCCGGCGCGGTCGAGGTTCTTCGCCGCCGGTCCGGGTATCTGGCGGCACAAAGCGCGGATTACAGGGGCAGTGAACAAACCCGCTCGCGCGGTCACCAATTTGCCGAGCGCGAGATCCTGGGGCATTTGCGAAATGGCGGCGCCCGCCGGTCTCCAGGACCGTCTCTCAGAATAAACATTCATCCGTGGCGCTGGAAGGCGAGGGCCGGCACCGTGACATTGGCCCGTGAGATGGAACAGTGAGATGGAACAGTGAGATGGGCCATGAGATGGGACTGTGAGAGGCGAAAGCCAACAACTGGTTCGCGCGTGGCAAAAACGGAGCCGTTTTGGCTGGGCCCTGAGCATGTGGTCGGCGCTGGTAGTTTTCATGCTGATGTTCGAAATCCGCGAACCCACTGAAGTTGATCGTCAGCGGATCGCTCTAGTAGCAAGCCTGTCGTTCAATTCGCAGGTCAATGACGACGACGTCGTTCTGAGCGGCAGCCTTTGTGCATTCGATCGTGGGCGTGCGGTTGCAGTGGCACGCTCCATCCCGTTCGGGCAGTGGTTCGGTGGAGCGCGTTTGGCGTGCGCCGGAATAGCAGGAGTGGCGGTATTGCCTGAGTACCGGGGCCACGGGGTGGCCCGCGACTTGATGCACGAATTACTTATCAGGGAACGGGCACGAGGAGTGGCGGTTAGTTCCCTCTACCCCAGCAACGCCGCTTTGTACCGCCAACTCGGGTACGAGTACGCCGGTCTGCGGCCGATATTTCACGTCTCGGTCGAGGAACTGCCGGTGGCACGCGGCCATGTCAGGGAACTGGCGGACAGCGAAGTCGGAGACGTTATGGAGTGCTTCTCTCGCTTCGCTTCTGGCCACAACGGCCCGGTCGATGTGCGAGAGCCGTCTTATTGGGCCACGCTCGTTTTGGGCCCGGCGGGCGGGGCGGGCCACACGCGGACCGTCGTGGTGCCCACTGCCTCCGGCTTGGCCGGGTACGCCAGCTATTACCTGGAGAACCGGAGCGGGGACGACTACAGATTGGTGTGCAAGCACCTGATTGCTTTGAATGCCACGGCGCTCAGCTCCCTCCTCGGGTACTTTCGACGCTTCCAGAACGCCGCCAAGGACCTGGCCTGGAGCGGGCCGCCCAGCATGGGGGCCGTCGGGTTGTCGCTCCAATCCAACGGGTACTCGGTCGCGGCCGCGCTCTCCAGGTGGATGATGCGGATCCTCGATGTGCAGCAGGCCGTCGAGGCCAGGGGTTACCCGGACGTGGAGGGTGAAGCCGTCGTCGCCGTGGACGACCCCCAGTTCCCTGCCAACGCCGGCCCCTGGACATTCCGCGCCGCCCGGGGAAAGGTGGAAGTGTCACGGGCCAGCCGGGCCTCGGCGAAACCCGTGCCGATCGGGCTCCTCTCGGCCCTGTACAGCGGGTTCGCTACGGTCAGCGACCTGGTCCTTCTGGGCGGCCTGACCGAAGACGACCCCGGGCTCGGCTTGTTGTCAGCCCTCTTCGCGGGCCCGGTCCCCTGGATGCCCGACGCTTTCTAGCCTCCGTCAGCTCGCGATGGATCTGGCCGCAATAGATCTGGCCGCAATAGATCTGGCCGCAATGGATCTGGGCGCAATGGATCTGGGCGCAATATCTGGCAGGGGCTCGCGGTGCACGATCGCCAGCCGGCGCGTGCAGCGGGTCAGGGCCACGTAAAGGGCGCGCCAGCCCTCGGGGGGTTGGGCCACTATCCGGGCTGGCTCCACGACGACTACAGAGTCGAACTCCAGTCCCTTCGCATCTCGCAGTGAGAGCAGGGTCACAGGGATGTCAAGCGCGCCGGCTCCCACCTGGCCAAAGGCAATATTGTCGCCGAGGAGCGCGGAGCTGACGTCAGCTACCAGCTCGGCGGGCACGAGCACCCCCACTGTCCCGTCCTCGCCCTCCTCTGAGGCCGATACCGCTTGTAGCTCTTCTCTGACCGTTCCTGCTAATAGCGCGTGCCAAGCCTCGACGTTGTCGTGGACATGTTCTCCGTAAGCGTCGGGGAGGAGCGAAACCACCCTTGGACGGTGACCCGTGCGCCGCACCGGCTCCGGGGGGACGGTACCGGGTAGGGCGACGGCCAGCACGTTCGCAGCCAGATCCATAACCTCTGCCGGAGCGCGGTAGCTGACCGACAGGCTGACTAACCGCCAGCCGCGCCGGGCGGGCAGGTGGGCCATCAGGTCCTCCCACGACGCCGGCGCCCAGTTGCCGGTGGCCTGGGCGATGTCGCCGACGAGAGTCACAGAACCCGAAAGTGACCGGCGTCCCACCATCCGCATCTCCATGGGCGAGAGGTCCTGTACTTCGTCAACAACGATATGCCCGTAGGCCCTGGTCTCGTTCTGGCGCCCGCTGCGCTGGGGGCCGAGCAGCCAGTTCGCCTCGTCCAGTAAGGCGATGTCGGCCTGCGTCCAGGGGATCTCGTCCATGAGCCTGCTCCTCGGCCTGTACAGCAGGGCCACCTCGGAGGAGGTGAGCAGGCCTTTCCCGGCTGCCTCCAGTAGGGGCCTGGCCCCGAACAAGTCGTGCAGCAAGTCTTCGGGCGTCAACCTGGGCCAAATACGCTCCAGCACTTCGGCTACATCGGGCCGACGGCGTAGCTCGGCGCCCAGATCCTTCGGGGCCGGCACATCAGACGCGATGCGTTCAGGGTCGACCGGTCCGCGCCGGCTCCCACCGCCATTCCCCCCACCCCCACTCTCCCCGCCAGAGGCGGCCGAACCTGGTGCCGGGCCCACAGGTAAAGCAAACGATTGCTGGCCCGCCGCATCGGCTCGTCGCTCCAGCTGCGCCACCAGGTGTTGCCACAGCAGGTCCTCTACGACCCGGCGGCGGGCATTATGGGCAACCGAGCGCCGTTTGGCCGCCCTCACGATCTCTGCTGAGCTTTCGGGGCTCAGGGTCAGCAAGGTTCGGCCATACGGGATCTCGACCGCTCTCCGCAACGGTCGTTCGCGCTGGCTCACGGCTCGCCGGATGAGCCGGGCCATCCGGGGGTCGCCCTTCAGCCGCGCCACGTCAACTGGTTCGGAACCGACAGGCCGCGCGCCCTTATAGAGCCCGCTGGCAGTGGAGAGCTCGACCCCCGTCTCGCCGAGCGAGGGCAGGACCTGGTCTATGTACCGTAAGAACGTCGGGTTCGGGCCACGACGAGGACGCCCTGCACCTCGAGCGGGAAGCGGTGGGTATAAAGCAGGTACGCGGCCCGGTGCAGGGCGACGGCAGTCTTGCCGGTACCAGGGCCTCCTTGGACGACGAGGGCGCCGGACAATGGCGCCCTGATGATCTCGTCCTGCTCGGCCTGAACTGTGGCGACGATGTCCCGCATCCGGCCGGTATGCGCCCGCTCGAGGGCCGCCATGAGGACGCCGGGCCCAGACAGGCCCAGGACTTCCGCTGCGCCCTGTGCCCCATCCGGCGCGAACAGCTCGTCTTCCAGGTCGACGACCCTCCGGCCCTCGGTCAAGAAATGCCGCCGCCGTCGGAGCCCCATCGGTCGAGCGCCAGTAGCCCGGTAAAACGGCTCGGCCACGGGTGCCCTCCAGTCGACCACAAGAGGTTCGTGGGCGGCATCCGAGATGGCGAGCCGCCCAATGTGGAAGGCCTCGCCGTCCGTGCCCTCGCCATCGGCAGGTGCTCGGTCTATCCGCCCGAAGATCAGCGCCTCCCTCCCTAATTGGAGCTTCTCCAGGCGGTTCAAGCTGTTGCGTACGCGGATGTCGCGCTCGGTGTAGGACTGGAAAGTGCCCCCCCGTTCCCGGAACGCTTCGCGCAGATGGGCCTGCGTCTCGGCACGGACAACCTCGAGGCGCGCGTAAGACCGGTCCAGGTAGGCCTGCTCAGCAGGCACGTCAGGGTGCGCCATAGCCCGAACTGTCTACTTTGCTCGCCGGACGGGCTCGCTGCAAGGCGGGCCTTCGTCTAGTGCTCACGCGACCCCCGCTCACGGCCCCGCAAGATCGAGGAACCCAGGCACCCACCCGGCCTCACCAGACCGGCCGGGCCCCGGGCACAGGTGCCAATGCGGTTACCGTAGGCGAAGTGGACGCCAGCCTCCCGCCGTTCCTGGCCGCGTGCCGGGGACGGCCAGTTCCCTATACGCCCGTGTGGTTTATGCGCCAGGCTGGCCGTTCGCTGCCCGAGTACCGCGCCGCGGCGGTACCGGGAACTTCCTTGACGCAGTTCGCAACCCCGACCTGGCAGCTGAACTAACGATGCAACCGGTGCGACGCTATGGGGTCGATGCGGCCATCCTTTTCTCCGACATCGTGGTCCCCGTAACGGGTTTCGGCGTAGACATCGCCCCTGGCACTGGCCCGGTCGTCGACAAACCGTTCCGTGAACTGGCCGACCTCGACCGTCTCCAGGCGGTACCCACTCCCTACGTGGAGGAGACCGTGCGCATCGTGACCCGGGAGCTGCACGTTCCCCTGATCGGGTTCGCCGGCGGGCCGTTCACGCTGGCCAGCTACCTCATCGAGGGAGGCCCGTCGCACGACTACGCCCTCACCAAGACGCTCATGTGGTCAGCGCCAGACCTCTGGGACGCGCTTATGGGACGCGTGGCGGCGATCGCGCTGTCCAGCCTGCGGGACCAGGTCAGAGCAGGGGTGTCAGCGGTCCAGATCTTCGAGAGCTGGGGCGGTTCCCTCTCGCCGGCCGACTACCGCCGTTACGTGCTTCCCGCCCTTCAGAGCATCTTTGCGGGCCTGGCCCCTCTCGACGTCCCGCGGGTGGTGTTCGGGGTCGGGACGGGTGAGCTGCTCAGCACGTTTGCCGATTCCGGCGCCGATGTTGTCGGGGTCGACTGGCGCGTCCCGCTCGACGTGGCGCGTACCCGGGTCGGGCCAGCGGTAGCGCTCCAAGGCAACGTTGACCCGACGGCATGCCTGGCCCCGTGGCCGCTGCTAGCGGACCAAGCGCGCGCTGCGCTGGCGCTGGCGGGCCCGCGCGCTCACGTGTTCAACCTTGGGCACGGGGTCCTGCCGTCCACCGACCCCGACCAGCTGGCCCGCCTGGTCGACCTCGTCCACTCAGAGACTGGTCGTAGCAGCGTCAATGAACCAGGAGTGACCGGGTGAAGTTCGCGGTCGTTGGAGGCGGCGTCGCCGGTTTGGCCGCGGCCTGGGAGCTGATCGGCCCAGTCGCGTGCGGCCGGGACGTCCCGGCAGCGGAGATAACCGTGTTCGAGCCGGGACAGCTGGGTGGCAAGTTGCGTACGACGAGTTTCCTCGGCCGGCCCGTAGACGAGGCCGCGGACTCGCTCATTACCCGCGTCCCCGAAGGGGTGGCGCTCTGCGAGGAGCTGGGGCTGAGCGATGAGCTTGTCGCCCCGGCGGCCAGCCGGCCCCTCCTTTTCGCACAGGGCAAACTGCGACCGCTACCGGAGGGCCTCGTCCTGGGCGCCCCAGCGCGGCTCCTGCCTCTCATGCGGTCCAGGATCCTCTCGCCAGCCGGGATCGCCAGGGCATCTTTGGACGCGGTGCTCCCGAGGTCAACCCTGGGCGCCGATGCCAGCGTGTTCAACCTCGTCTCCGCTCGCTTTGGGGGCGAGGTGGCCGACAGGCTCGTCGAGCCCCTTCTCGGCACGATCCACGCCGGCCCCACGAAGCAACTGAGCGCCGCCGCCACCGCCCCCCAGCTCCTGAACGCGGCCAGGACCAGCCGGAGCCTCATGGCTGGGCTCCGCCAGATGCCCACCACGGCGACCGCCACGGCGTCGGCCGAGAGACCGCTATTCGTGGCACCCCGGCAGGGCATGCAGTGCCTCACCGACCGTCTCGTCGAGCAGCTCGGCGCGGCTGGAGCCCGGTTTTTCCCCGCCGAGGTGTCGGCTATGCGGCGTGAGGGGCATTCTGTAATAATCGAGCCGGCCGGGGAGTTGTTCGACGGTGTGGTACTGGCGGTCCCGGCTCCGGCTGCTTTCTCGCTGCTCGAGCCGCTGCTCGGCCCCGGTGCGCCTGGCGTGCTCGCCACCATCAGCTTCGCGTCGGTAGCGGTGGTCACTCTTGGCTTCGAAAGCGATGCCTTCGGGGTACCGGCGGACTTGAGCGGCGTGCTGGTGACGCCTGGGAGCGGTCTGCTGATGACGGCGTGCTCGTTCGGTTCCCACAAATGGCCGCACTGGTCTGCGGCCGGGACGACCGTGCTCAGGGTGTCTGTGGGCAAGATAGGCGACGAGGCTTGGGCCAGGCTTTCGGACGAAGCCCTCGTGGAGCGGCTGTGCGAAGAACTCACGACTGTGCTGAGCGGGCAGGGCAGAGGTCAGGGCCGACCTACCAAGGTGCCACTGGTCCCGATGGGCTGGCGGGTGAGCCGCTGGCCCAGGTCTATGCCCCAGTACGAGGTCGGCCACCTCGAAAGGGTGGCCCGCGCCAAAGAGACGTTGGTACAGCAGGCCCCGATGATCGCTCTGGCTGGTGCCAGCTACGGCGGGGTCGGTGTCCCGTCGTGCATCGGCTCGGGCAGGCGGGCCGGCCGTGAACTCAGGGCGGCAGTCCAGTCGCTTGGGCTCCCTGCCACCTAAAGCCCGGCTAATGGCCCGTCTACTGGCTCGTCTACTGGAGAGTCAACCGAAAATATCTCGGCCGCCGACGACCGCCGGTAAAGGACGTGGTCCGCGATAACGACCGCGGCGGCCGAATATGTGCTTTTTTGGCCGCTGGGGTACCTTTTACAGCCCGGGTGGACGCAGCCGGTCCAGTACGAGCCGTCGTCGTCGCGCAGGTGCCTGGTCCACGCGAGCAGCTGCTCGCCCTCCCTCCTGAGCCCCGCTCTTGCAGCTGCCATAGCGCACTCAGCGGTCTCTGCTGCTGTGACCCAGGTCTTGTCGACGACACAACGTACGCCCAGGCCCTCAACTACGAGTTCTGCCCAGCGCGCTCGCATGCGCCGACGGCCGGCGTTACCGGCGACCGCCCCGGCGAGCACCGGGTAATACCAGTCCATGGCCCAGCGGTCCTTCGGGGTGAACGCGTCTGGCCTGCCAGCGACGGCGTTGGCCACCCTCAGCGCCGACGCTCGCCAGGTTTCGCACTCGCGCCCGTGACCGAGGGCGTCAGCAACCCGGGCGGCAGACAAAAGAGAACTATGGACCGATGAGTTGGCCGCGAGCAGTGCGAAGTTGCCCGGGATCCCGTCGGGGCCCACCGACCAGACAATTTCCCCGCCCTGGCGCTGGCAAGACAATGCCCAGGACATCGCCCTTTCCACCGTCGGCCACAGCCGCTCCAGCACCTCCGGAGCACCAGGCAGTTGTGAGCACCACCACGCACCGGTGGCAATGTAAGCGCACACGTTGGGGTCCCGCCTGGGCTCGATCACCCCGTCAGGCAGGTAGAAAGTGCACCAGCTCCCGTCGGGCAACTGCTGGGTCGCCAGCCAATCGAAGGCTCGCCCCACTTCTGCCCAGCGGCCTCCCGCGGCCAGCGCCATCGTCGCTTCGACGTGGTTCCATGGATCGGCATGGCCGCCGCGGTACCAGGGGACCATCCCGTTCGGCAACTGCACCGAAGCTATCCACCCGGCCGTTTGCTCGACCTCTGCCGGCGAGAGGGGGCTCATACCTTGCGGGCGTAAACAACGAGGCTCTTGCCGAGGACCGGGTTCAAGACGGCCTCGGGCCATCTGGTGAGCGGGTTCTTCGCCGTTATGTCCCAGACAAGGAGCCGGTGGTAGGCCTGCACCACGCGGTTGGCCTCGCAGTTGGGGCCTATCGCGCAGCGGAGCCACCAGTAAGGGCTGTGCAGGGCGTGAGCGTGGTGCTGGCGGTATGGCATAGACCGGCGAGACGCAGCCGGTCGCACAGTTGGCGACATCGGTAGATACGTATGTGGCCGCCGACGGTGTTGTGGTAATCCTCCGAGAGCGCCCAGTTGACCCCTTCGGGGTACCAGCGGGGCACCGTTACTGCGATCAGGCCCCTCGGGCGGAGCACGCGGGCTAGCTCACTCAGGACGGCGCCGTCGTCGGGGATGTGCTCCAACACCTCGGCCGCGATCACTTTGTCGAAGCACCTGTCCGGGAAGGGCAGCGCCAGCCCGTTGCCTGTAACTGCGTGGCCTTGCCCGCCGGCGCCGGCTGTCTCTTTGTCTTCCTCGAGCATCGCCGCCACCCACGCGGCGGCGCCGCCCACTGTTTCAAGGTCAGCGTCGAGAGCGGTCACCACTGCCCCCCGCCTCATTGCTTCGAAGGCGTGGCGCCCGCCGCCGCAACCGAAGTCGAGGAGCCTGTCACCGGGACGGACCCCGAGCCAGCTGTACCGGACGGTCAGCATTCCGGGGCAACTGCACTTTGAGCGTCCTGGCGCCGGTGAGCCTTTCGAGGCTCCGATGCTCGCCAGGCCGGCATGTCCGGGGGACCGTCCCCATCAGCCCGGAGCACCGGGGCTCCCTCGTGCTCTGCTATCAACGACCGGTACTGTTCGACGACACCGGCGGCACACCTGGCCCAGGTGAAACGCTCGAGCACCCTGCGTCGGCCGGCTTGGCCGAGCCGCACGCCCAGGTCGCCCCGAGCGGGGCCAGGTCCGGCGGGGCGAGAGAGCACGTGGCCGAGGGCGGCGGAGAGGGCACCCACGTCCGCCGGCGGGACGAGCAGAGCTGCCACCCCATCGGGGCCGACGACTTCTGGCAGAGCCCCGCCTGAACTCGCCACCACTGGGGCCTCGCACGCCATGGCCTCGACCGCCGGCAAGGAAAAGCCCTCGTAGAGCGATGGGACGGCGACCGCGGAGGCCTGAGAGTAGAGCTCAACCAGCTCGGCATCACTCACGCCTGAGCGAAAAGTGACGGCCCCTTCGAGACCGAGGCGCCCCATAGCTGCCGACGCGGCGCTGGCGGGCCGGGGCTCGCCGACTACGACCAGGTGAGCCTCGGGCATTTCGGTCCTGAGCTTGGCCAGCGCCTCGAGAAGGTAGGCGAGACCTTTCATCGGCACGTCGGCGCTGGCTGTCGTCATGACCCGCCCGGGCACGCGGGCCACGCCCGGCAAGGGCCGGAACAGTTCATGGTCAGCTCCCACTGGTACGACCTTGACGCGCTGGGGCCCACGCCCATTTGCTCGACGATGTCCCGCCGAGAGGAGGAAGAAACCGTGAGGATCCGGGACATTTTGCGGGCCACCCGGTTTTGCATGCTCACGAAGCCGTACCAGCGACGCAACGACATCTCTCTCAAGCGGGTCTGAGCGTGAGCGATGTCTACCATCCGGTCGACCGTCACGGGATGGTGGCACGTGCCGATGAGCGGCCAACCGTCACGTACCAGGCCGAGCAGACCGCTGCCGAAGCACTGGTTGTCGTGGAGAACGTCGAATTCCGCTCGCCGGCCCGACAGGACGCGTCTCACCCTCAAGCTGAAGGTCAGGGGTTCGGGGAACCCGCCTGTGAACACAGTGGCGACTTCGCGCACGTCCGCAAACGTGTGGAGCTCACTGAGACGAGGTACCCGGAAAGGGTCGGGCTCTCTGTAAAGGTCAAGGCTCGGGACCTTTACGAGCTCGACACCTTCAGCATCGTCCACGTCCGGCCAGGGTTGGCCGGCAAAAACCGTTACCCGGTGGCCCAGCCTGGCCAGCTCCCGGGACAAGAACCGGATGTACACTCCCTGCCCGCCAGAACGCGGGTTACCCCGGTAGGCGAGGAGGGCAACCCGGAGCTGTTCGCGCTCACTGGTGCGGGCGACCGTCCTGATCGGGCCGTCAAAAACGCTATCGGTTAGCGGGCGTGACTGGTCGAACGGGGAAGTAGCACCTGCGGACATGTGGGCTCAAGCGTTGCCGCGCCGAGCCACCGGGTCAAACCGAACGCTGGCCATCGGGGAAGCCCAGGGGTAACGCGGCGGGCGAGCACGCGGGAGCGGCGCCGCGGTCAAGCGGCGGGCTGGCGGCCGTACGCCCGACCGAGCGTGCAGTATTCGGGGGCCCCCGGCCGAGCCAACAACCGCAGCGACCCCGTGGCGCCGGTCTCTAAGAACTCGCCCGAAGCGAGCGCGGCACAGTAGATGTCGAACGGGACCTGGCCGCCGTCCTTCGGGTCAGCGAAGACGTCGTGGATGGCAAGTATGCCGCCTTGGGCCACCTTTGGTGCCCAGGACCGGTAGTCCGCCCACGCCACCTCCTCACCATGGCCCCCGTCTATGAACAGCAACGCCAGCTGCCCGGGCCAGTACCGGGCCACCGTCACTGACTCCCCCACCACCAGCACCACGGCGCGCTCGAGGCCGGCCTGGCGCACAGTGTGGCGCGCCCATGGCAGCGTGTCGATCTCCCCTGTCCCCTGGTCCACTACTGACGGGTCGTGGTGCGGCCACCCTGATTGCAGCTCCTCCGAACCGTGGTGATGGTCGATGCTGAACAACACGTTGCCGGTCTGTCGTGCTGCCGCGCCCAGGTATACCGCTGACTTCCCGCAATAAGTGCCCACCTCGAGGAACGGCCCGGCACCCGCCTTTCCGGCCACCAGACCGGCCCTGTGGAGGGCCATGCCCTCGTCATCAGGCATAAAGCCCTTGGCGGCCCGCGCTACCACGAGCCAGTCGAGGGGTTCTTCCCGTATCTCCGGGCCAGTTGCCGCGGGACCGGTCATCTCTGGGCCGGTCATCTCCGGGCCGGTTATCGTCCGGCCGGGCACGTTGGGGCCGGTTATCGTCCGGCCGGGCGTCACGTTGGGGCCGGTCACGTTGGGGCCGGTCACGGCGTGGCCGCTAAAGGCCGAGGGTGCTTTGGCCTTCAAGGACCGGTTGAGCCGGGGTAGAGCCGTTGGCCACCAGTCCGGGTGGGGTGTCCCCAGCGAGGACAACGTTGTCAGCGGGCCGGTCAACAAAGATGACGCGGTTGAAGAGGACGAACTTGACGATCCACACGACCCCGTAGGCGAACAGCGAGGCGGCCATGATCAAAAGAGCACGGAGCAGCCCCGTTATGCCGTGGGACTTCGCCAAGTTGTCAGCGAGTTCCACCATCCCGGTCGAGCCCAAAAAACCGACGAGGGTCAACGCCCAAAACGGCACCACCTCGCGCCATAAGTGGCTCTTCCCGCTCTTGCCCCAGGCCCATTTTCGGTTGAGCTCATAGGACGCAGGGGTCGCCGTCAGCGCCCCGATCGTGTTGGCGGCGATGCCGGACAGCCCGAACACCCAGGCGCAGATGAGGATGGTGACCTGGCTGATCACGATGGCTACCGCCGACACCATCGAATAACGGATGAACTTGTGGGTCGAGCTGTCGCCGCGGGCCGGGAGGAGGACTCGCTGGACGATCGGGACTGCCAGTGCACGGCGGACCAGGGGTGCTCGCCTGAAACGCTCGTAAAGTGAGTCGCGCTCGCGAGGGGAAGCAGGCAGATCCTCGGTCTGAGCCATCACGGCATTCTACCCGGCGCTCCTTTCGCCTACCATCTATCTGCCATGCCCAAAGCAGAGGTTCTCACGGACCAGGAAACCGACTTTCCACAGTGGTACCAGGACGTGCTCGCCAAAGCAGAGCTGGCAGAGAGCGGCCCGGTCCGCGGCACCATGGTGATCCGGCCGTACGGGTACGCCATATGGGAGCGCATGCAGACCGAACTAGACACCCGCATCAAGGCCGCGGGCGCTCAGAACGCGTACTTTCCTCTGTTCATCCCGGAGAGCTACTTCAGGCGAGAGGCCGAGCACGTCGAAGGGTTCAGCCCCGAACTGGCCGTGGTCACTCATGGCGGCGGCAAGAAGCTCGAGGAACCCGTCGTTGTCAGGCCCACGAGCGAGACGATCATCGACTCGTTCCTCGCCAAGTGGATCCAGAGCTATCGGGATTTGCCGATGCTGGTCAACCAGTGGGCCAACGTGGTGCGGTGGGAGCTACGGCCACGACTTTTCCTGCGGACAACTGAGTTCTTGTGGCAGGAAGGCCATACTGCCCACGCCGGGGAAGAGGACGCGCACGTGTATGCCTTGCGGATCCTCAACGACGTTTACGAGGACTTCATGGTCAACGTCCTGGCTACACCCGTCCGGCTCGGGCGCAAAACCGAGCGCGAGCGCTTCGCCGGCGCCACGACAACCTGGACGGCTGAAGCCATGATGCGCGACGGGAAGGCCCTTCAGATGGGGACGAGCCACGAGCTGGGCCAGGGTTTTGCCAAGGCGTTCGGCATAACTTTCCTCGACGAAAGAGGTCAGCAAGCGTTCGTTTGGCAAACTTCGTGGGGAGCGTCATCGAGGCTAATGGGCGCGCTCATCATGGCCCACGGCGACAACGCCGGCTTGCGCATCCCGCCGCGTCTGGCACCGGTCCAGGTCGTGGTCCTGGCGGTGCGGACGGAGGACGGTGCCGGCGAGGCTGCCTCGGCGCTAGCCGCGGAGCTGAGGGCAGCAGGTCTGCGTGCCCAACTCGATATGCGGACCGACCTGACTTTCGGCCGACGCGTCGTGGGTTGGGAACTGAAGGGCATCCCCGTCCGGGTAGAAGTCGGGCCTCGGGACCTGGCCCAAGGCACGGTTGTCTTGTCGCGCGCGACAACGCCAGCAAGACGACGGTCCGGCTGCAGGACGTCGTGGCCGAGGTGGGGAGGGTGCTGGAATCGAGCCAGGCCGCCCTTTTTGACGAGGCTCGCCGCCACCGCGATGAGCACACCGTACGGGCCTCGAACCTCGAAGAAGCAGAAGAGGGGGCACAAGCAGGCTTTGCTCTGGTCCCTGGCCACCTCCTGGCCGACGGGGAGGGTGAGGCCAGGCTGAACGCCAGCGGTGTCACGGTCCGGTTGTTGCAGAGCCCCGATGGCTCGCTCCCGGGCGCTGGTAGCGACATCGCGGAGCTAGAAGCGATTGTGGCGCGCGCCTACTGAGACACTCGCCGACCAAAAAGGGGGGGCCAAACGGGTGGGTGAAGGCGGTCCCGGCTGTCCTGGACGACGATGTTGTGCCTGGACGACTATGTAGGCGGTGGCTAAGGCCCCATTGTGTAGCGGTAGACGTTGGTCTCTCTCACCTGGAAACCAACTCTTGCGTAGAGACGGTTCGCCGATTCACGCGAAGGCCGGGAAGTAAGGTCGACGGTCCTGGCGCCGGCCGACGTGGCCACATCGAGAGCCGCCTTGGTCAGGGCTTCCCCTATCCCTCGCCCCCTCAAGCTGTTATCTACCACCACGTCCTCGATCCAGGCGCGCACCCCGGTCGGCAACCGAAAAGTAACCAGAGTAAGCATGCCCACGACGGGGCCGTCCGGGTCATCCGTGCTAGCAACCTCGCCCGGGCGGACGTGCTCTTGCCCTGACGATCCCTGGACCGCGGCCAGCTGAACGTTGTCCAAGGCGTCGTCGCGAGCCACAAGCAGGGTGGTCGCCGCTCCGCTGACGACCTCGTCGAGCTCGTGGCGCCTGAGCGGCGGAGCCGAGCGCGACAGCTGTGCCACCAGGTGTGCGACGGCCTGCTCCAGTTCATCGGTGACTTCGTGAACAGCCGAGATGTGCAGCACGCCCCAAGATTAGGCGCCAGGCCCGAGGCGTGCGGGCTCGGACCGGCGCGCGTCGTCACCGCGTGTTCACAAACGTTTACAGACGTTCACGGATTTGTCATGGCTCGGACACACGACGTCAAGATGTCCGCTGGTAGTCTCGAGGTCAGGTGGTGGGATGAGGCCGGCGGTCTCCCCCCTGGCCGGTGAGCCCCCCGCCACCAGGGTCCCCTTCTATTTCCCCCCAGGGGGGACCCGCACGCCCCCAAACCGGTGCCAGCCTCCGAACAGTTGCCAACGAACTTCGACGCCTGTATACCTCCGTCGCCTGTATACCTCCGTCGCCTGTATACCTCCGTCGCCTGTATACCTCCGTCGCCTGTACCTCCGTCGCCGGTACACCTCCAGTGCCAGTACACCTCCAGCCAGCCCAGACGCGACGGGAAGGCCAGACCGCCCCCGGGGACAAGTACGACTCGTTCTGGCTCGACTGACCCAGGCCGCGTTGCCTGCACTACAGCGGCCAATACTTGGCTGTGCTAACTGGTAAATCTGTGAACACTCTAAGTGCCGCTTAAAGAGCCATAAAGCTGCCCCCCGCGATTTTCCACCGTGTTTGGCTGTCATAAGTGCCTGCCAAAGCTCACCGCCGTGTTACCTTCGTCCGGGCGATGACCTACGTCGCCGCCCGCCCCACAGTAAACGTGGATCTCAAGGTTTTAAAAGCAAAAAGGAAGCACCTGCAGCTGTGCACCCGCACATCGCTTTTAGGGTGGGCTGCCACCCGGGATGGCCGCGAGCCTGCGAAGTAGCGCCGGTCCGAGGAGGGCGAGCATCGTCATGAGCAGGAGGCCAGCGGCGAGCATCGTCACGGGCACGCTCCACACAGAGGCGATGAGGCCGGCGAGAAGGGCGCCGACAGCGCCAGACACGGTGACGCTGAGCCGATGCACGCTGCCGACGCGGCCGTACAGCTCGCGGGGGATGACGTGCTGGCGGGTCGTGACCGACGCCACGTTGGCCAGAACAGTCCCAATCTCTTGCAATCCGAACACAAAGACGGCGATCACTGCTGAGTGAGTAAAGGCCAGCCCCACATAGCTGAGAACGGCCGCACCAGTACCCCCAATAATGAGCGGCCCCGGCCCGAAGCGGCGCTGAAGTGACCCGCCAAAGAAAGCTCCGACCATCCCGAACAAGGAGGCGATGGCTACGAAGAAGCCGTATGCGGCCGAGGTCAGGTGCAAAGTGCCCTTCCCGTACAGGACGAGCAGCGCGAAAATCATGTTTTGGCAGAACGCCAGCGAAGATACGTTTGCCGCAAGAAGGGGGAGGACGCGTTCGTTGCGGAACACGCGGACTCCCTGGGCGAAGTCGGACGCCCACCTGGACCGCATGGACGTAGGCTGGGAAGCACCCGCATCGATTTCAACGGGGACCGCCTCTGGGGCGCTCCCAGTCAGCCGATCGTCAGTGCCGCCACCGTTGTCGTGCGCCATGAAGCCCGGCCGTTGCGGGTCTCGTGGAAGGTTTTTCCTCACGAGCAACGCCGAAACGAAGAAGCTGGCCCCGTCGGCGAAAAACGGCAGCCTCCGGGCCAGAGAGAAAAGGATGCCGCCGCACGCAGGGCCGACAAACTGCTCGCCAGCTCCCTCAACGGCGATCAGACGGCCATTTGCCAAGGCCAGCCGGTCCGAGGGCACGAGGTCGGGCAGGGAGCCTTGCACGGCCAACGTGTAAGTGACGTCGCAGGCGGCGAGGACGGCCGCCACGACATATATCATCACCAGTTCTGCCAAACCGAATGTCATAGCGGCCACGAGCGCCAATAAGGTCGCGCCGGCGACCACGTTGCAAGCGACCATAACGCTGCGCCGGTCCCAGCGGTCAGCCACGACCCCTCCAGGCAAGGCTGCTATCGCCGCCGAGGCCTTATTTATTGCTGTTATGCCCGCTATGAGAAGTGGGCTGCGAGTGATCGTAAGGGCTAATAATGGCACCGCGACGGTAGCCAGGCCATCGCCACTGGCCGAGATTCCCGTCGCGAACCAAAGTCGCCAGAACGGCCCCTCTAAGCGACGCGGGGGCGCCAGTACGCCAGGATCAGTGCTGGGCACGATGGAAATATTTTTGGCCGCCCGCTTTACAGACGCCAAACCGCTCTACCTCCCAAACAACGCTAATCGCCACGACCCCGGCCTCCAAGCCGCGAGCCGGGAAGGGTGCGCCAGAGGCTAGCAAAGTTCGCGCACAACTTTGCCCCGGCCTCGGCCTCGTCGCGCACGAACTAGCCCGGTCAGGCACCGTTTACCTGAGCCGAACACCGCGACTCCAAATGAGTTATGTCGAGAAGTTGTTGTTCAATCCGCTCCGTAGCCGCGCATACCCATCTCACCTCCTGATCTTTTACCGTCGTTTATTTGCAGTTCATGTGCGTAAGCGTTACGTGCGCAAGGGTTGCGTCAGTCGGCTCCGTAACCACGAAGGGACATCTCGACCTCCTCTCGGCATCGACCGCCAAAACGGGGTCCGGCATGAGGCCGGGGCGTGTCCTAGGAGGATAACCGCAGGTCAAGTGGTCCCCCACAATTTGGCCCCACTATGCCCACCTTCCGATTCTTCCTCATATGCGGGTTTGTGTCTAGAGAAAGATTTCACAACAAGCAGCCAGGCCGCCCCGCAGTACTCTGGGGTCGCTTCACACCGGCCGCTCAGAACATCTACAGTTTGAGCACCATCCGTCGAGATTCGCGGAGGGAGAAACCCGTCTTCGGAGCCGGGACATTGGGCAAACTAGCGAGCAGACGCGTGCAGCATGACGTGCGACCAGGTCACGTCTCGGTGGGTCGCGCCCTGGCGTTGGCTGTTGTCGTAGCAGGGGCGACGGCCCTCCTGTACTTCACGCGGTTGTCAAGTCTCAAGCCCGCTGGCGGCGACCGCCCCGTGCTCTGGGTCGTGGTGGCGTTGGGGATCTGGGCGGCGTTCGCCCAGCCGGTCCCGGTCCGCAACCGCCAGTTCAGCCTATCGACAACCCTGTCCGAGATACCGGCACTCGTCGGGATCGTCTTCTTGGCACCAGGACCGGCGTTAGCCGCAATATCTTGCGGGCACCTGGCGGCGAGCGCCCAGCGCCGGCTGCAGCCGATCAAGGCCCTCACCAACTGGTTGCTCTACGCGGCGAGCGCAGCTCTGGGGATACTGTTCTATCACTGGGCGATCCAGGGGGAATCGCCGATCACTGCCCGGGGCTGGGTCGTCAACATCTCGAGCATCGCGATAATCAACCTGGCCGACCTCGTGCTCGTGCTGGTGTTCATGGCGCTGGTCGACAGGCGTTGGCGCCGGCCCCCAATGCGCTCCATAGTCCTGCAAGTAGGCCTTGGTATAGCGGTGTGCACTGCGGGCGGGTTGGTCGCGGTTTCCCTCATATGGGTGAACACCTGGGGGGTGCTGCTTTTCATTGCCATCGCCGCGGCGGCGAACTTCGCCTACCGGGGCACGGTCGTCTCGGGCCAGCGCTATGCGAACCTCGAGAAGCTCTATGAGTTCACGCGCCGCCTCGGATCCCTGATCGAGGCGCAGGACGTCATGGCGACGGTCCTCGAAGAGGCTCGCACCCTCCTGTCCGCAGGCCGGGCGGAGCTCGCCATCCCGCTGGATGCGCCCTCTCAGGGTTTCGTACTGCGCTGCGTGCTGATCGGCGAGGGATCGGCGGAGCTGCAGGAGCCCTCGCCGTTCTCGTCTCTCGACACGATCGCCTGCGACCGCGGAGCACTCTTGTTCGGAGATGGCTCCAAAGGAGACGAGGCACTCTCGGCTGCTATATCAGAACGCGGCCTGAAGGAGGCGCTCATCGCCCCCCTCCAACGGGGCGACACAAGTGCCGGCTACCTGCTCGTCGCCGACAGAGCATTCAAGCACGAGGGTTTCAAGCGGGCCGACCTACGTTTCTTCGAGGCGCTGGCCGCCAATGCAGGTGTCGCGCTGCGCAGCAGCAAGCTACTGGAACAGCTCCGCCAGGAAGCCGCTGTCCGCCAGCACCAGGCCCAGCACGATGCCCTGACTGGCCTGCCGAACAGGGCGCTGTTCGCCGAACGCCTGGAGGGGGCCCTCGAAGGTGCCCCCGCCGACAACCGGGTGGCGGTCATGTTGATCGACCTCGACGGCTTCAAAGAGGTAAACGACACCCTGGGGCACCACACCGGAGATGCCATCCTCCGCGAAGTGGCAGGGCGTTTGGCCCCCCTCGACCAGGAGGGCAACTTGGTTGCCCGCTTGGGTGGCGATGAGTTCGCGGTACTCCTCGTCGGGTCGCTGGCCGACGAAGCCCTTTCGGAGAAGGCTGAGCAGATCGTGGCGTCGATTGGCCAACCTTTAGGTGTCGATGGCCTCCTGCTCGACGTGCGGGCGAGCCTCGGCGTCGCGGTGTCGCCGCTACATAGCCAAGACGCGACAGGGTTGCTACGCCACGCTGACATCGCGATGTACGCCGCTAAAGGGTCGGGTGGGGGCGTGCGGTTCTACGACAGGGCCGAGGACCGGTCGACCTTGCGGCGCCTCCGGCTGGCGACCGAGCTGCGACGGGCCATAGAGCAGGCCGACCTCGACGTCTGGTACCAACCTGTGGTGCAACTGCAGACCGGTGCCGTTGTCAGCTGCGAGGCGCTGTTGCGCTGGAGCCACGACCAGTTCGGCCCCATCTCGCCCACCGAGTTCATACCCGTGGCAGAGAGCGCCGGGCTTATCGACCAGCTCACCTGGTGGGTCCTCGAGACAGCCCTCGCGCAGGTGAAGAGCTGGCGTGAGATCGTCCCGGATCTGAACGTCGCCGTCAACCTTTCCGCTCGCAGCCTGATGAGCATGGACATCTCCCTCCGACTGGGTGATGTGCTGAAGCAGGTCGGCATGGAACCAAGCGCGCTTACGCTCGAACTGACCGAGTCGTCAGCGATGGCCGACCCGCAGACCTCCGAACGGGTGCTGCACGGCCTGCGGGAGCTCGGGGTCAACCTTTCGATCGACGACTACGGGACAGGTTTTTCTTCCCTGTCACGGTTGAAGCACCTCCCGTTCCACGAGCTCAAGATCGACCGCTCGTTCGTGAGGGAGATGATCCACGATAAGGGCGATGAGGCCATCGTCCGGTCAACGATCGAGCTTGCCCGCAACCTGGGCCGGACCGTCACGGCAGAAGGGGTCGAAGACCAGGCCACCCTGCAACGTCTCGAGAGCCTGGGCTGCCATGCGGTACAAGGCTTTTTCCTGGCTCGCCCGCTACCGGCACCGCAGTGCGAGGCGTGGCTGCTCGCCGCGTCGTCGGCCCTCGACAACACGTTCAGAGTGCCGCGCCTCGGCGAGCGGGGCGCCGCCACCGCCAAGTCCACGCCCAGGCAACGATTGCCCCGGAGCGGCTGAGGCTCATCTGGCGACTCAAGGTCGCCGCTGACCTAGAGGACGCGGCTCTCACGTGTACCTCAACATCGTGCCCTAGCCTCGCCGACCCCGACCCCGACCCCGACCCCGACCGCGGTCCGACCGCGGCCGCACCAGAGTGAACTGCTCGAACTCGGTGTAGTTCGGGTTGGGCGCACCCTGGGCACCCGTGCCCGGGTTGGTCGGGTCGACGTCAAGGGCGTGGTAATAGGTCACGGCTATGGACGTTTCTCCGCTCCTCGATGTCCCGGGATCCACGTCGAAAACAGCTATCCCGTAACCCGTGCTCTGGTCCCGCTTTGCTGACCAGATGGCGTCCTCCCGAGCGTCCGCAGCTGCTCGCGCCCAAGTGCCCGGCGTGGATGTCTCGACGGGGCGGTTCGGCTGCGTGAAGATCTTCGCCTGCGGCAGCCCGTCACTCGTGTCAAGGCCGTAGTCGTCGAGGTTGGCGTTCGTGCCGCCGCCGCCCAGGACGAGGTAGACCGTGCCCTGGCTCGTGTCGAAGGTACCGCCGTCCGTCGTGGTCACCGGGCGGGGACGGCGCGTGTCCACAGGCTGGCCCGTGGCTGCCTCTACGCCGACGTTGCTGTCGTAGCCGCGCACCGGGAACGAACGCTCGTAATCGTGGTCGTGACCGCAAACGACCAGGTCGACCTGGTACTGGTCGAACAGCGGCAGCCACGCCTCCCGGATACCAAGGTCCGAGCCATTTCCCGTAATGGAGGAACTGAGGGCGTCCTGGTGCATCTGGACCACGACCCAGTCGATCGTCCGGTCGGCGCGGGCCCTGGCGAGGACCCGCTCGAGCCAGGCAGTCTGAAGCCCACCGCTGTAGCCACGCACATAGAAAGACGTGCCCGGCTGTATGGCTTGGTTACCAGTCGTCGCGGCAGGGACAAGAGCGGACGGCCCGGCCACGAAGGCGGCGCCGTCCTGATAAATGACATCGTCTGCGTCCAGCGACACGAATAGTACACCGCCCACCCTGAAGGTGTACCAATGACCGTTGAACGCGCCGCTACCGTTGCCCGGGAGCATGTAACGGGTGAGGTAGGAGTTGAGCCCTTGCGGCCCGTTGTTGAACTCGATCTCGTGGTTACCGGTGCAAGGCATCCAGGGCCGGTTGGCCGCGGAACGCTCGTTGTTGTTGCCAAAGTCACGCCAAACTTCGGGCTGCGAAGCAGGGTTCAGGTTGGCGTAGCACAGGTCTCCGTTGAGGAGGTGGAAGAGCGGTTGGAAGGACTCGACGGCGTCGACCGCGTACGCGCTTTGGCCATAGGACAGCACCCACGAGGTATTGGGCGTGGCCAGGTCGCCGAAACTCGTGAACCGGAACGGTGCTCTCCCTTGCGGTGCGGTCGTGAACGAGCCCGCAAAAGGCGCCCCTGCGTTCGCATCGTTCTCGGCAGTCACTGTGTAGCTGCGTGCGGAGCCCGGGTCGAGGCCCTGAAGCATCGTGTGATAGGTGAAAACCGTCTCGCCATTTATGCCGTCCGTATAGACGCGCTGGAAAGCAGGGAGGCGCCTCGTGCGACCATTGTCGACGTTCAACAACACGCTCGGGTCGATGGCCGGTCCGGGCGATGCCCAGGACACGACGACCGATGAGGTCGGGTCCGCGCCCCAGGTGAGGTGGACCTGCTCCGGTGTGCCGCTCGTGCTGGTAGGTGTCGGTACAGGGCCAATGCTCGCAAAACGCGTGAACGCACCTCTGCTCCGAACCAGCACTGGGGCCAGCGCGGCGGCCAAGCCGCTGGCGCCGGCGGCCTTCAGAAGTTGCCGGCGCGATGGCAGTTCATTGGTCATGGCCGAAGCCTCGCACCGCTCGATTAACACGAGCGCGACCAGGAGCTAAACGGAGTGCTACGAGAAACCAAACTCATCTTGTACGTGGCCTAAGGTCGTACCCGGTTTCCGGCGGGACGTTCTCTCCCGGTTGCAGGTGCTGTTGCTCCCAGACGATCCGGCGGTCACGTTTGGATTAGGTGAGCCACCGCCCACCGCCCACCGCCCACCGACCACCGGCCACCGACCACCGGCCACCGACCACCGGCCACCGGCCACCGGCCCCCGGCCACCGGCCACCGGCCACCGGCCCCCGGCCACCGGCCCCCGGCCCCCGGCCACCGGCCCGATCGACGGCTACGCGACCGCCCCGACGCTGAGCTGTTTCGTCTCGCTAAGTGGTGCCGACGGGCGCCAGGTTGTATATCGCGGTCCTCTTCACACCCTTAGGAGTGTGCCCAGTAATTCGGACTAAAAGGCGCTCGAACAGTAACCCCTTTGAAGTGTGCACCACGTGACTGAGCGTGAAGTCTGCTGAGGCGCTGTCCCATTTCTTGCTCGAAGCGCAATTCGGCGCGCACGTGTTCCATTTGTCGACCCCGGTGCCGTCGGCCCGGGTCATGGCCCACTTGGTCCATGCGAGCTCGTTGGCCAAGTTATTGGCGTCTGCGCAAGCCAGGGTCAGCATTTTGGGTCGCACAAGGCCCTTACCCGTTCCGCAGTTGAGGACCATAGGTACGGAATTCGTTGTGTCAGGGGCAGCCGGGGCGGCCTGTGCAGTTCCTACGCTGAACGAAACAGGAAGTAGCACTGCGGCAACAAATTGTGTGACTAGAAAGAGCGCTCTCGACACCCAGAAAACGCGAATTCCCTGGTTCTCTGGATTTCTCATAGCAGACGTCCGCATCAGACGTTCCTCCAAGCGCGCTTACGACCGGTGTCCACCGTTCTTAGCGGCACCAATACTTGTCCCACGTTCCTACGGTCAGGCCCTGGAGACCGAAACGCGGTAAACCCCCAAATTCCCAGGACTGTTACGTCACAGAGTAATGTGCCGTCCCGGGGTGGTCAACGCGCGTAGCCATGGGCCTCGACTGGTGGTGCTCTCGTCGTCTCTGTCCGCGCGTGTAGCGCGAAGACCGTTTCAGGCGCAGCAGCTCGCCCGAGTTTCGCCCACCCTGCTCCCCTGCCTCTAGCGCTCCGGTAATCCCGCTCTTGCCAGCCTCACTGGCGTTGGCGACCTGCGTTCTGGGGGTGCCTCGTGTCCTCCTTGGGTACAAAGGGTCTCTTGCCTCGGCCCTCGACGAGGGCCCATCCCTGGTACGTCTTCAGCCCGTGGTGGAAGCGGCAGAGCCGATCAAGCAAATCGAGGACTGTGATATGGGTTCTGGCCCAACCGACCCGATGGTCGGTCTCGAGAAAGTCCGCTCTTGTACCACACCCCTGCGCCGCACAAGTCGGAAAAAGCCAGTCAAGGGCCGTCTTTTGGTGAGCACTGGGTCTCCGGCCCAGGTGTGCCACGCCAACCACATCTTTGCCTTTAGTAACGACCGCCTTGAGGAAAGGGTCACCTGTCTCAATCACGTCCCGGACCGCCTGCACGCTTGTCGGCCCAAAGCCAGCGATTTCGCAAACCTCGCCATCGGTCGCATAGCCACGAAGCAGGGCCGAGTGGTCGACGCGGCAAACGACCTCGCCCTGTGGTGTCCCCGCCCCGCCCGATGTGGCGAGAGCCACCAAAGCATCAAACGCATAAGCCTCGGGGCGCTCACGCCGGCCCTCCTTCCTCGCGCTAGCGAAGGCCTGGTCCGTCAGCGGTCTGAGGGCGGCAACCACTTTGGCACCGTCTTCCAGTGTCCCACTGGCGTGGAGATGGAATATCCCGAAAGCGTCTGAGTACCAGCGCAGGCTGCGGGAGGCATGCACTTGGCGACGCCGCTCCTCGACGTCGGTCCGGGCGGCCTTGGCCCGTGCGCACTCGGCGGCCAGCTCGCTGACCGAAGAAGCTTTCGCCTTCGCCAGCAGCACAGGGCCGGCTTCGGGGTTGGTCTCGATGGCATCACTAACCAGAGCCGCTTGCAGGCGGGAAAGATGTCCTGCCTTCGCTGCCTCCCAAAGCTCAGATTGGTGCCCCATGCGTTTACCCACTTCCAGGGCACGGCGAGCCTCGGCGAGAGTGGACCCGGTGGCGTGCGCAAGCGCGTCAGCCGCTTGGCGGTCGCCAACTTTGGGACCACCACACTTCGCCCTCTGGGCGGCAGCAAGGCAACCAATGGAGGCGGCCGTCTTCTCTATCGCGCCCGAGTCCTCGATTATGCGGTCGAGCCCGGCCGGGGAAACCGAAGCGTCTCGGAAGGCACTTGCAATGGCCCACAGGGCCTCTTTGATGTCGGAAAGCTTCTCGCACACTTGGCTAGCTCCTGACTGGAGGGCGTGCCTGTCAGCGGCCAGCGTGGAGCCGGCGATACCGCACCGTGGCGGAGCGTACTTAAGAGGTTAACGAGGGGGTGGGACCATAACGAGCTGGCCCGATCGAATGCGGCTTCGTATTGTGGTTGAGCTCCAACGCCGGCGCCGCTTTTTGCAGGGGCAGCCCGCCCCAGGGTCTCGGCGCCCAGGGGTCTGCGCCGAGGCGTCTGGGGCCAAGGTGTCTCTAGCCCAAGGGTCTCTGGGCTGCTCTACGCCCCCGAACGTCCGGTCGACATGTGACCGTCGACAAGGTAGTTATAGCTATCTTGCACCGCTTGGGCCATGTCCGTCGCGCAGCGGTCCAGCTCTACGACGTGCCATTTGACGGCTGAGTTGGCCTCAAGAACGGCCGGGATGTCGACACTCCCGGTACCGACCGCGGTCATGAGAACAGTCCGCGGGTCTGGAGGCGTACCCGGCCCGTCTTTGACGTGCAGGTACTGTACGGCGTCGCCCAAGAAGCCGACCAGCTGGGCAGGGTCGACGCCTCCGACCAGTGCCCAGTAGATGTCGACCTCCAGCAGGACGGGCACACCCCGGGCGCGTACCTCCTCGAGGAATACGTCGTACGCATAACGGCCATTGACTCGCTGGGAAAACTCCCACCAGTGGTTGTGGTAGCCGAGCTGAATGCCGGCCCCACTGGCGAGGGACGCAGCTGCCGAGTAGCGGTCCGCTGCTCTCGCTACCGCATCCGCTGACGTGAACCATTCCTCGTGCAGGCTCGGGAATATAGCTGGAGCACCCAGCGGGCCGATCGCTTCGAGCGCCGCCTTGCCAGCGTCGTCGTCAGGCAACGGGATGTGCGCACTGCACACTTGGAGGCCGAGGTCGTCGAGGATGCGTTTGACTTCTGTTGCCGGCATACCGTGAAGGCCCGCGGGCTCGACACCTGCAAACCCGATTTTGGCAGTCAAGGCAAGCACCTCGGGGAAGCTCAGCTCGAGGTCCCGAAATGTGTACAGCTGCAGGGCGATGGGCCTGGGCACCGCTGTTGTGCTCATGGCGCTCAGACCTCCGGCCAGCTTGCCTTGGCATCGGGGTGCTTGTCGTCCAGACTTCGGTTCACGGCTCCTCCTGTTCCCTGATGAATAGGTCCAACGATGTGCCTACAAGTGCTATGCCGCTCTCTCCGTCCCCCGCAACATCGGAAGCCGTTCTGAGCTCTTACCAACTGAGCGCGCAGAAGGCGGAGAACATCCCGGAGCCTCAGGCCAGTGCGGACGGCTCCTGAGTACGGGGAGCCCGCGCCGTAGAAGATTGATTTGCCCGGCCAGGGGAACGGTCGAAGTACTCGAGCACCTGTGCCAGGGTAGCCTCTTGCAGCGAACCCAGTACCAAATCGGCTTCGGCGAACCTCATGTTGGCGGTCATCAGGGTGGGCACGACAATGCATGTCAGCGCAGCAGCTTTGGCGGCCACAAGCCCATTGCGAGAGTCCTCGATCGCGATCGCTTCGGCCGGCGCCACGCCGAGCCGCGCGCACGCCAGTAGGTACGAGGCAGGATCAGGCTTGGCGGCCCCGCAATCATCGAAGCAGGAAATAACCGGGAACTGCTCCGTCAGGCCCACGCGGTGCAGGTGCTCCTCCACCCAGCTTCGAGAGGAACTCGAGGCGACGGCGACGGCCAAATTCGCGCTCGACGCTCCGTCGAGCCACTCGAGCACGCCCGGGAGGGGGCGCGACCCGGTCAGGTGCCGGGCCACGACCCGGCGTTGTTCGGCCTCGATCTCGCCTTCGTCGAGCGCCAAACCCGTTAGGCGGCAAAGATCTCCAAACGCGCTGAACGTGCCGTAACCCTGGCGCGTCCCGATGCACGGCGCCCACTGGTCCAGACCGAGGTCGAGCCCGAACCTCGCCCATATCTCGCGCCAAGCGAGGTAGTCAGCTTCTTCAGTTTCGACAATCACGCCGTCAAAGTCGAAAACTACTGCGCTAATACTCAATGTCACGAGCCTACCCGGTCGGCTGGCGCACCCAACTCCACCGGCCTTTACCTCTCATGGGAGATAGCAGGCCCTCCGGTCGAGCTGGCTAAAGACAACCCAAGATTGCTTCGACAGCTTGGGTAACGGCCTGGGTGCGTCGCCGACAGTGCCTGGGCGGACAGTGCCTGGGCAGACAGTGCCTGGGCGGCAGGGCTGGGCGGGCAGGGCAGGGCTGGGCGGGCAGGGCAGGGCTGGGCGGGCAGGGCAGGGCTGGGCGGGCAGGGCAGGGCTGGCAGCGCGGTCGCCTAGACGTGCGGAGGTCATCTACGCGGCCATCTCATCTACGATCTCATGCGGCGGGAGGCGCGTGTCGGCAAGACTTGAACGACCGAATGCCACCAGGAGGGCACCCGATGGTCGACAACCTGTCAGATCCGCGCCGGACCAAGCCATCGTTTGTGCTCGCCGAGCGCGAGATGCTCGAGGCCTGGCTCGAGTTCCACCGGGTGACCCTGCTGCTCAAATGCGAAGGCCTCGACGACGCGAGGCGCAAGGCGCGGCCGGTCCCAACATCGAAGCTCTCGCTACACGGGCTTGTGCGCCACATGGCTGAGGTGGAGCGGAACTGGTTCACACGCGTGCTCCTGCGGGAACCGGATGCGCCCCCGATCTGGGAGGACCCCGCCGTGCAAGACAGCGAGCTCGTCCCTCTCGACGACGCCGACTGGTCGACCGACGTCGCCGCCTGGCAAGCCGAGTGCGAGCACAGCCGCGCGGCGGCCGCTGCTCATGATCTGGACGACACCGGCCTGGCGCGAGGCGAGCGATGCTCTCTGCGGTGGATCTACGTCCATATGGTCGAGGAGTACGCCCGTCACAACGGTCATGCCGACCTCATCCGCGAGTTGCTCGACGGCTCCGTGGGGCGCTGACAAGGGAGGTTATCAAGCGATGGCTCGAGTGCTGCTTACCGGATCCTCAGGGGGAGTGGGGCGGGCGGCCCTCCCCGCTCTCGAGAGCGCGGGTTGGACGGTGCGTTGCTTCGACATAGCCGAGGGGCAGGACCTCCGCGACGAGGCCAGCGTGCGCCAGGCCGCCACAGGTTGCGACGCGATTGTCCACGCAGGGGCGATCCCCCACGATACGAGGGGTACACCTGCCGACATCGTGGCGACCAACGTGCAGGGCACGTGGCACGTCCTCCTGGCCGCGGAAGCCGAAGGGGTGGACCGGGTCGTCTATTTCTCGTCGGCTCAAGTATTCGGGTGCTCAGAAGGGGAGGGGACGCCCGCATATCTGCCGATCGACGACGCCCACCCGCTTCGGGCGGCGCGCCCATACGGCATGTCGAAGCGGCTCACAGAGGAGATGTGCGCGGCATGGACGACCCGGACCGGCATCCCGACCATCGTGTTTCGTCCGGTGATGATCTTGTCCGACGAGGGCCTGTCCAGGATCCGCGAGACGCACGCGGAGCTTGGCGCCTACGTGCACGTCGGGGATGTCGCTGACGCTATCTGCGAGGCACTACAAGCAGACGTCGATGGCCATTGCCGTCTTACGCTGTGCGGCCCGGGAGCCTTCGACACATCGCTCGCGACGCAAGTTCTTGGCTGGCGTCCGCGCCATGACAGCTGGCCAACGTAGATCGCGCCTCGAGCCCCGGCTAGGTGCGGGGGCCGATCCCCGACCTCGCCCGTGGACCACTAAGGGGGGCGCAGACCCTAGCGCGCCGGTCTCATGTGAAGGTCCCTGCCACAATTTCGGGCCCCGCGGTGCTTAATAGTCAGTGAGGATGGGAACCAGCTTCATGCCTTCTGCCGCGCGTCTCGAAGCAACCGCTGTTCCGGGTAGCTTCGAGGAGTTCTTCCGGGCCCAATACCCGGTCATAGTGCGGATCGCATTTGGCGTCGTGCGGGACGTCCATCTCGCCGAGGATGTGGCGCAGGAAGCGCTGATTGCCACCCAACGGCGCTTCCCGGAGCCGTACACGTCGGGCCATGCAGCCGCGTGGGGCCGGATCGCTGCCAGCCACCTGGCGCTGAACGCTCTGCGTAGCCGTAGGCGTCGGGGGGAACGGCAAAAACAGCAGCCGCTGGAGCGTTCGCCCCTCGGTCCCGAAGATCTAGTTGTCGACCGGGACGAGGGATCCGAGGTGCGCATGGCCCTGTCCCGCCTCCCCCGCCATGCCGCAACCGTCCTCGTCCTACGGCACAGCGGGCTCAGCTATGCCGAGGTCGCGGACGCCATGGGAGTCAAGGTTGGTCAAGTCGGGACGATGCTGCGTCGGGCTGAGGCCGCCCTACGAAAGGAGCTTGACCGTGCAACACGTCCCTGACGGCACTTTGCGCCGGATTATGGACGAACCGTTGGCCGTCGCCGACCGAGAGGCTCATCACATGGCGACATGCGCCCGGTGCCGGGCCCGGAGGGACCAGATTTCCAGCAATGCAGCGTTCGCCCAACGCGTCCTTTCGTCCCGCGTTTCTTTTTCAGACACCGACCTGGCCTGGGCTCGCCATCAGGGACGGTTGTCCCGAAGTGGCGGCAGTCGTCCCTCTGTGCAGGCCCGACGACCCCGTCACTGGCGTCTTATGGGCACATCATTGGGCACCGGAGCAACCGTCGCCGCAAGTGCAGCCGTGCTCGCCGGCGTTGCAGCCGCGGCGACGCTGACCACGACGGTCTTCGCCCCCACGAAGGTTGCCCCAGTGGCGGTGAGCCCGACTGACATCAGGGCCGTAGCCGGCCTGCTGGACGTCCACTCCCCTTCAGAGTTGCTCGGATTTTCGAAGCCGTCGGGTTCCCGGGCGCTGCCGTTCGGAAGCCTGCGTTGGGCGTCATCAGGCGACGGCCACCGGGTCGCATCGCTCTCCGCGGCGGAGGCGAGTACTGGCATGTCGATGTCGTTACCGTCAACGCTCCCAAACGGCGTCGCTGCACCAAATGGCTTTTTCGTCGTCCCCAAGCTGACGGCGACGATCGTTCTCGGGCCGAGTGCTGGCAACGGGCTAGCGGGCAGTTCGCTCGTCGTTACGCTCGGGCCCGGCATCGGAGCCACTTACGCCGGTACGGCCGGCGGGATGGGGTTTTACCCTCTCGGGATAGTCACCATCGCGAGGCCCCTGGCCACGTCGACCGGCACCACAACGGCCCCGCTCGAAAAGTTCCTGCTGTCGCAACCGGAAATCCCACCTGATCTAGCACAGGAAATAAGGCTCCTTGGCAACTTGGAGACCACGTTGCCAATACCTACGCCGCCGGGGGCGAACGCGAGCTCGATCGATATTGGCGGGTCACCAGCTGTTTTGGTCACGGATAAGTCAAACGACGCCTCTGCCGCAATCTGGGAAGGCCCGAGCGGCGACGTCCACATTGTCGCCGGGTTGCTCGACCGAGAGGATCTTCGGAGTGTCGCTGAACAGATCGGCTGACGCGCTCGTTCGCCGTCAACCCGACGGGCTCTCCGTCGAGAATGCTGGAAATCCCGCGGCAAACTTCGGCAGGTCGCCGGCAGTGCACACAATCGAATTACGAAAGCACTTCCGAGGCACGATTGCTCTCCAGGGGCTGTCGATGACGGTGCAAAGAGGCGAAGTATTTGGCTTCCTGGGCCGAATGGCGCGGGCAAAACCACCGCCGTAAAG
Organism: uncultured Acidimicrobiaceae bacterium; assembly: GCA_963823855.1. GTDB lineage: Bacteria > Actinomycetota > Acidimicrobiia > Acidimicrobiales > Palsa-688 > Fen-671. The sequence continues at coordinate 21,400 of CAWGNA010000015.1, read as the reverse complement.
CTACTTCTCGGTCTCATACGACCGTCGTCTGGGGAGGCGATGGTGCTAGGTGCTCCTGCAGGCGACCGGGAGACCAGGAGGCGGATCGGGTACCTTCCCGAGCTCTTCCGTTTCCAGAGCTGGCTTTCGGCACGCGAAGTACTGACTCTCCACTGTCAGCTGTTGCAGCTCCCAAGGGCGCGGTTTCCGACCTCAATAGACAGCGTCCTGGAGACGGTCGGCCTCTCGGAGCGAAGCGACGAGAAAGTAGGCACGTTCTCTAAAGGCATGCAACAGCGGCTCGGCCTCGGCGTTGCCTTGATCGGGCAGCCGGAACTCGTGATCCTGGATGAGCCGACGAGCGCGCTCGACCCCATCGGTCGTCATGACGTTCGCGAGGTCATCCGCAAGCTTCGGGGGGGCGGGACAACGGTCTTTTTGAACACCCATCTCCTGGAGGAGGCCGAGCACCTCTGTGACCGCGTCTCCGTAATAGACCACGGTCGGTCGATTGCAACGGGCACATTGGCCGAGGTCGTCGGACGTGCGTCCAATGTTCGTTTGAAGATCGCCGGGTTGGGCGAGGGCTGGTGGAAGGACTTCGGCCGGTTCGGGACTTGGAAGCGAGAGGGCGATTGGTTGACCGTCGAGGATGTGGGCTCACGAAGCATCCCGGAGCTGGTCGCGACCATTGTCGCCATCGGAGGCGAAGTCGAGGCCGTGGTACCCGAGCAGAGAAGCCTTGAAGACCGTTTCATCGAGCTGCTGAGGTCACCATGAACCCGACCTTCGTCATTGCTCGGCTTACGGTACGGGAGGCAATGCGCCGTTGGATCGTGGCCGCGTGTGCGGCGATCGCACTGTGCCTGGTGGGGCTCAGCGCCTGGGGATTCGACCGCCTCAGCCACAGCCGCAGCATTACATCGGGTGAGGTCGGGGTGGCCGTCCCCCAATCGTTGATCCTGTTCATGTTCATGTTCAGTTTCGTCGTGGCTCTGAGTGCCTCCGCTATGGCTTCGCCGGCAATTTCTGCGGATGTGGAGTCAGGGATCCTGTACTCGATCGTCACCCGCCCGCTCCGCCGGAGCGAGATCCTCCTGGGGAAATGGACCGGGCTGACTGCGGTCCTTTTGGCGTACTCGGCCATTGTGTCCGGATTGGAAATGGCCGTCGTCAACTGGGTCAGCGGTTTCCTGCCGCCAAACCCGGTGGCCGTTTGGGCATACCTTTTCGTCGAGGGCACCTTGCTGCTCACACTGGCCTTATTTCTGAGCACGCGGCTTTCTGCGATCGCAACAGGGGTCATCGGCATCGCCCTGTTCGGCTCCGCCTGGCTGGCGGGCGTCGTAGGCGCCCTGGGTTCAACGTTCGACATAAGCGAGTTGCGGACGGTAGGGCAAGTGTCCAGGTACATCTTGCCGACCGATGGGCTGTGGCACGGTGCCATCTATTACCTGGAACCTCAATCCCTGATCACCCGGGCTATCGCTGGATCTCCCGGATGCGCGGGGCGACCCCTTCTTTGCCCAGTCACCGCCATCTTGGGGCTACCTGGTGTGGGTCGGGGTCTGGTTCGTGGCGGTCCTGGCCGCAGGGGTGTTGAGTTTCGAGCGACGTGAGCTGTAGGTGGTCGGCTCCTATCACGGGCACGGTTTCCCGCTCCGTGGCCCGCGGCAGGTCTGCTGAGAGGGCTTCAGCGAACCCTTCCACGGGCCACCCGGAGGGGCGGGCTCAGCCGAGGGTGCACAAGCGGTGGGGCCGAACGCGAATAGGTTACAGGTGTGGGATCAACCAGACAGCATGCGACAACACGATATGGACGATCAGGGCGATATGGACGAGCAGGCACCCGCCCCAAAGTGTGGGCCGGAGCCGCGACCCTGACAGTGGCAGCGCTAAGTGCCGGGCTCCTGCTTACGGCCGGCCCGGCTTACGCGGACGTTACGAGCAACGCGTACACCATTGGGTCACCATCGCATGCCGTGACGAATGTGGCCTCCTCGCCGAGCGCGGTGGGGGTGGCAGCGTCGACCAACTTCGAAGTCACCTTCACCGTGGCCAAGTCGCTGTCTGGCAACAGTTCGGACTGGGTGAGCGTCGTGCCGTCCACCCCGCTCGGCTCGACGCCCGCCAATATCGACCTGGTTGGCAGTTCGTGCGTGCAGGCGGGCACCAACGGCGGGGCCTTCACGGCGTCGGGCATAACCGTGAACCTCAACGGGTCGTGCTCGCTGGCCGGCGGCAGCAAGGCGGAGGTCGACTTCCAAGCCGACGCCCCCGCGAGCACAGGTACGTTCACTTTTGCGGTGACCACGACACAGAATGCGACCCCGGCGACGTCCAATACCGTGACCGTCAGCACCGGTGGGCACGCGTTGACGGCGGCCACCTACGGGCTCGGCGCCAATACGGTCTATACAATTAGCAATGCCTCGATCGGCAACCTGACCTCGAGCGGGGCCAACCTGACCATGAAGGCGGCGGCCACCAGTGGCGCGCAAATCGTAAACTTTATCAACAGTCCCACGGGGGCTGGCTATTCTGTGACGTACACCCCGTCCGGCGGGAGCGCTACCAAGGACACGGTGACGAGCGCGGCCGCTAGCGGCGCGTCTGTCACGCTCACGTTGTCAACCGCATTAGCCAATAACGACAATTATGTCGTCACCGCATCGGGGACAAACCCGGACGCCAGCGGCACAGCAAACGATGTGACCGTCCAGGTGGGCAACGCCACTGCGCAGACGACCAACGCCATTAATTTTGGCGGGTCCGTGGCGGGGGTTTCGGTCGCACCGTCAACGACCGTGGCCGGAGGGTCTGCGACGTACTCTGTTACCTTCAGAGCAAGCGACGCGGCCGCCGCTGGCGGTGACATCTACCTGACCGAGGATGGCGGCCCCACCAACTTCACCTCGACCATCGGCATCGAGGTCGATGACACGACCCAAAACTGGCATTTCGTCAGCACCGGTGCCGTGCTGTCCAGCGGGTCGGCAACGATACCCCTGGCCGACAACGTCCGGGCTGGTGACACTATCAACATCATCGTCGCCAACGTTACGAACCCGAATTCCGCTGGGAGCATCTCAGACTTCACAGTGGCCACCACAGGTGACCCCGTGGCGGTCGACGCGCCGGCGTATACCATCCACGCCAATGGGAGCCCGGGCGTTGTCGTTACGGTCAACCCAAACACGACGGGAACTGTGGCGACCTACACGATCGCCAACCTGCGTGCCCACGCGTTGCTCACGGCCGGCACCGCGACCATTCAACTCGTGGCTCCGGCCGGCACGGTTTTCCCGAACAACCCGGCCTTTTTCAGCATCAGCGACTCGACGTCGTCGAGCGGCTCAGGCACGGTGAGCGCCGCACTGGCAGGGGGAGGAACATCAACGGTTACATTTACGGTGCCGGAAACCATAAATGCGGGCGACGCCTTCTCGGTCACGGTTGCCGACGTCCTCAACCCGAGCACGGCGAGCAGTAGCGACACGATCGATATCGAAAACGCCAATGTGACGGGGCCCACCGCCGTGCCCGTCACTACCACGACGACGTCAAGGCCGACGACCACGACGACCAAGCCTCCCGTGAAGAAGCCACATCGGCCGGTCATTTCCGACCTCGACAGCAAGCAGGTCAGCGTGACCAAGACGGGCACGCTCGACATCAAGCTCCGCTGCACCGGTGCCAGTTGCAGAGGGACAGTGACCTTGGCTGATGTCTCGACCGAGGTGTCCTCGTCCAAGTACAGCGCGAAAGTCGGGAAAACAGTGACAGTGCCGCTGAAACTAAACTCGAAAGGGCTCGGCTTCATCAAGGGAGCCAAGAAGCACACTATTACGGTCCATGTGACGATCTCGGTCACTGGCGGCAGCACGGTCAAGGTCAAGACCGCGTTGGTTGGGGTCTAGCACCGCGGTCTAGTACTGGGACACGTGCTGAGGTCAGTGCCTATTGGCGACCAGCTCGTCCCGGTGAAGCCGCGCCCACTCGGCCACGACCCGCGAGTCAACGAGCATCAAGACGCTGGGGTTGCGGTTCTCGCAGGCTTGCGGTCCTGGGCAGACGCGAGAACGGCTCGTGGCACCCTGGTTGCCGGGGTGTAGTTGACATCCGCTCATGTTTCTGTACCATTGTCTTATGGCATTAGAGAAAGAGGGCAGCGATGCTGAGGCTCCACGGCGGGCCTCGCCGATCGAGTTCCGCCTCGACCTCGCTTCGGGCGTGCCGACGTACTTGCAGCTCGTCCACCAGGTCGAGCATGCGCTGCGGCTCGGCTATCTCGTGCCCGGCGATCAGCTCCCGAAGGTCCGGGACGTGGTGGCGGAGCTGGCGATCAACCCGAACACCGTGCTGAAGGCCTACAAGGAGCTGGAGACGAAGGGCCTCGCCGTCGGGCGGCCGGGCCAGGGGACGTTCATCGAGGCAACGCTCAAGCAGGTGGCGCTGCCCGAGCTCACCGAGCTCCGGCGCTCGCTGACCTCCTGGGTGGCGGACGCCGACGACGGCAGGGCTCGACGAGGACGGGATAGCGGCGCTTGTCGCGAACGTGCTGCGGGATTTTCGTGAGCGTCGCGCGGGCCCTGCCGACCGGCGCGGCGCGGCGCAACACGAGGCGGAGGGCGTGGCATGAACGTCATCGAGACCCACGCCCTCGGCAAGTCCTACGGCTCGACGAGAGCACTGCAACGACTGCACGTTGGCGATCCCCGATGGGCACGTGGTCGCGCTCGTCGGGCCGAACGGTGCCGGGAAGTCGACCCTGCTTGAACCTCGTGGTCGGGCTGGCAACGCCGACCACGGGTGAGGTGACAGTGCTCGGTGGGCGCCCCGCCGGTTCTCTGCCCGCGCTGGACGGGATCGCGTTCGTCGCACAGGACACGCCGCTCTACAAGAACCTTTCGGCTGCCGACCTGCTCCACGTGACACGCAACCTCAACCGCCGCTTCGACCAGCGTTACGCCGAGCATCGCCTCGGCGAGCTCGGCATCCCCTTGCAGCAAAAGGCGGGGAAGATGTCAGGCGGCCAGCAGGCCCAGCTCGCGTTGACGCTGGCGCTGGCGCGCCGGCCGCGGCTCCTCGTGCTCGACGAGCCGATGGCGATGCTCGACCCGCTCGCCCGGCACGACTTCATGGCGACGGTGATGACTGCGGTCGCCGACGACGGTGTCTCGGTCGTGCTTTCGTCGCACGTCCTCGCCGAGCTCGAACGGGTTGCCGACTACCTCGTGCTCCTCTCGACGGGGTAGCGTCCAGGTGGCGGGCGAAGTCGACGACCTTCTCGGGCGCCATCGTCGTGCTCACCGGCCCAGCTTCGGAGTCCGAGCGGCCTGCCCATCAGAGGACGTCGTGCATGCCAGCCGTGCCGCGTCGCAAGCGCACCTGCTCGTCCGCTGCAACGCCACCTCCGATCCGGTGCCCGTCGGGATGGGAAGCGCACTCGGTCACCCTCGAAGAGCTGACCCTTGCCTACCTGCGCGAGCCCGGCGCCAGGGCGCTGCCCGGCCCGGCCTCGCGGCCGGGACGCCGAACTGTCGGTGGTGAGGAATTGACCACGCTGACAGTGCCAGGGTTCGCCCGGGAGGAGGACGCCAGCCTGCGGCCAGTGCCGTGGCGACGGATGGCCTGGGTCACCTGGCGGCAGCACCGCTTGGCGCTCACCGGCGCGACCGCACTGCTGGGCGGGCTGGCGGTGTACCTGTGGGTCGTCGGCCTTCAGCTGCACCATGCCTACGCCGCCGCCACCGCCTGCCACCCGGCAACCTCAGTTACCTGCGGTGAGCTGGTCAGCAACTTCAATGGCATGGCACAGCTTCCTGGCCAGTGGCTTCGTACTGCAGGCAGTGCCGGCGCTGATCGGGGCGTTCGTCGGGGCGCCGGTGCTGGCCCGCGAGCTGGAGACCGGCACGTTCCGCTACGCCTGGACCCAGGGCTTCGGGCGGTGGCGCTGGGCGCTCGCCAAGCTGGTGGCGCTCGCGGTCGTGGTGGCCGCCTCCGCCGGGTCCCTCAGCGTGCTGTTCTCGTGGTACTACCAGCCGTATTTCCCGACGGGCAACCAGTCCCTGGCCCTTTCCGAGGTGTCCCCGCTTGGTCCCGGCCTGTTCGACCTGCGCGGGGTCGCGTTCGCCGCCTGGACGCTGGCAGCTTTCGCGATCGGCGCCCTGGCCGGAATGCTCATCCGCCGGGTCGTCCCCGCGATTGCCGCCACCCTGGGCGTCTACGCCGGGCTCGCCTCCGCGGCCGGGCTGTACCTGCGCCAGCACTACCTGGCGCCGCTGGTTACCAGCAACCCCGGTAGATGGGTGTCGTCCGGCTCCGCGTGGGTCATCAGCCAGCAATGGAGCACTGGGGGCGGCCGGGCCGTCAAGCAGTCCGTGCTCGGCCAGCTCCTCCAGGCGGGGGCACCGCAGCTGGCTGGGAAAGGCGGGGTCCCGAAGGCCCTCAACTCGGTGCAGTACGTCACGCAGCACGGGTACACGGTGTGGACCAAGTACCAGCCGGCCAGTCGGTTCTGGCCGTTCCAGTGGACCGAGGGCGGCTGGCTGCTCGCGCTATCCCTAGTCCTCATCGCAGCGACGATCTGGCTCGTCCGCCGTCGCCTGGCCTGAACACCCGGGCCGCCAATACTCCCCACCTTCTCGGGCCAGATGCGCTAAGGACTACCTCCCACGATGAACTACATCCCAAAAGAGACCTGCCTTGAGCCGACACGGCGTCCTCGATTGCGCCGGGCCGCCTTGACGACAATTGGGCTCATCGTTGTCGGCGTCGCAATTGCGGCCTGCGGCGGCCCATCTACACAGGGCGTGGCCACGGGCTCGGCGACCACCATCACCGCCAGACCCTCGGCGGGCGGCAAGACGCAAGCGACGGGGCTCTTACCGTACGCCTCCTGTATGCGCTCGCACGGCGTGGCGAACTTCCCCGACCCCGGCGGCAACGGAGGGATCCCTAAGGACGGTGTTATCCGCGCCTTCCGCGCGGTTAGCAACTCCCGGGCCGAGGCGGCTCAGAACGACTGCAGGCGCCTGCTCCCTGCCGGAGGCTCACTCAGTGGACAGGCCAGCCAGCCGGTCACTGCCCAAGATCAACAGGACTACCTCAAAGCGGCTGCTTGCATGCGCTCGCACGGCATCAGCAACTTCCCTGACCCGACCTTCTCCAACGGCACCGTCAGCTTCAACGAGCCCTCCAGCATCGATACCCACTCGACACAGTTCACCGAGGCCCAGCAGACCTGCCGAAAGCTCATCCCCTCGGGGCTCCCCTACAGCGGGTCAGCAGGATGACACGGTGGACGGCGCTCGCCATCAACGCCGATCGCGGACAACAGGCTCGACCCCCGCTTGTCGATGGGCGGCACCTGGCGGATGATGGCCTCGGCGCGCGCCGTCGGCCAAGAGGCCCAGTTCCCCGAACAGGCCACCACTGCCCTGCCCTGGGTACCCCGTGACCCAGGCTCGTGGCCTGGCCTCGCCCCTCAATGACGGGTGCTGAAGGAGCGCCAGGGTGAGGGTCTTGGTCGTGGAGGACTGCCGGAGCTTGGCAGACCTGGTAGCCGAGGGCCTCTCGGACCAGGGCATAGCCGCCGACGTGGCCTACGACGGCACTGAGGCGGCTGGCAAACTCGTCCTCCATTGCTACGACGTGGTCGTGCTGGACCGCAGCCTGCCCGGCGTCCCGGGCGACACGCTGTGCCAAATGGTCAGCTCCTCCAACGAGCGCTCCATGGTGCTCATGCTGAGCGGGGCCGCTTCGCCGGCAGAAAGGGTGGACGGGCTCGGCCTCGGCGCCGACGACTACCTGGCCAAGCCGTTCCACTTCCCCGAACTGGTGATGAGAGTGCGCGCCCTGGCCCGGCGCCAGCCTCGGGCCATGCCCCGCGTCTTGCGTGCTGGCGGCATTGAACTCGACTGCTTGGCTCGTACCGCTCGGCGCGACGGGATGCCGCTCGGACTTTCGGCCAAGGAGCTCGCTGTGCTGGAAGCGCTCATGGCCTCCTCCCCCGGCTTCCTGAGCGCTGAGCAACTTTTGGAGACAGCCTGGGACGAGAATGCCGACCCTTTCACCAAGACGGTGGCGGTCACCATCGGCAGGCTCAGGCGCAAGCTGGGGGAACCTCAGGTGATAGAAACGGCCATAGGCGTCGGGTACCGGATTGTTGGCGTGAGGTCCCTGCTCTTTTCGGAGAACCCGCTCTCGGGCCTCCGACTTGTGCTCGGGTGAACGTAAGGCGTTAGAACAACTTTTCCGAGCGGCACCCTTTCGACAACCAAACCTCACTGGCCCGCCCGGGGCGAGTCATTCGATTGTCAAAGACCGAGCGCGCGCAACCCTTGAGCCCCGCTATTTGGCTCGCAGAGGCATCCTCGGCCTCAGCCCATGGCCTTGCCGGCGGCGCCAGAAGCCGGTAGCTAAGGGCTGTTTGGGAGCGGGTTGGACCTTGAGGAACGGGTTGCACCTTAAGGAAAAGGAAAATAATCCCCCAAGGGTACTAAGCGGCAGGGTCGGTCCCTCTTTGCTATAGAGACGATCGCTTTAGAGACGTCCTTTCCGCGCGGAGCACCCTGTCAACGCCTTGCGTGGCGAGCTCTCCGCGACAGAAAGAGACCAGTGAAAACAAGTCACCAGTCCCAATGCGACAGCCACTCTTTTGGTGGTCGGCAAAGCGTCACAAGCGCTCGCCGGTGAGACGCCGCTCGGCCATAGGCCGGCGGCACTCGCCAGCCCGACCGCGCAGAGTGCAGTCGTGCCGCCACACCACGGAGCGCGTTCACGGAAATCAAGGCCGCCTGAAGCCTCACTACACCGAGACGTTGTTACCGTTGCCCACCCACATAGCAATGAAAAAAGAACGGGACATTTTTCTAGCAGAAAAGCGTCCCCACTACCTGTTATCACAACACGGCACGATCGACCGAGGGGGGCAGGCGGTCAAGATGCCAGCGCGGGATGACAGAGCATCCCGCTGTTTCGAGGGCAGCCCGGGACATGGATATAACCCTGATAACTGAAGGCACCTATCCCCACTACCCAGGTGGGGTGAGCGTGTGGTGCGACCAGCTCGTACGGGAATTCCCCGAGCACCAGTACCACGTCTTTGCCCTCAGCGCCACGGGCACCGAGAAATGCACCTGGGAACTGCCGGCCAACGTGGCCGGCCTAGACGTGGTCGCCCTGTGGGGCTCGACGCCGCGGCTGCGGGCGGGCCGTACTATGCGGCCCAATTTCGCCCTGTGCTCGAGCGTTTCTTCCGGAGCCTGGCCATCGAGAACGACGGGGCCGGTTTTGTCCCCTCGCTGCAAGAACTGGGCGAGCTGGCCCAGGCCGGCCAGCTGAGCGCGGGGATGTCGAGCCCAGACGCCGTGGGCCAATTGCTGGCCGAGGACCCCGTTTGCAGCGAGCGCCCGGGCGGCGGGGACCATGGCCCGCTCAGTGTGGCCGACGCCGTCGACGTCATGATGTTGTTGGAGCACTTCTTGCGCCCCTTGGGGGCCCGGCCTCGGCCTACCGACCTGTGCCACTCGGTCGCCAACGGCCTCGGGGCGCTGCCCGCCCTGGCCGCCAAATGGTCCCGGGGCACCCCGTTCGTGCTCACCGAGCACGGCCTGTACCTGCGGGAGCGCTACTTGTCCTACCGGCCCGGCACGCTCAGCCAGCCGGCCCGGGCCATCGTGCTGCGGTTCTTCCGGCTGCTGGTCGAAGCGGCGTACGAATGTGCCGACATCGTGGCGCCCGGTAGTGCGTACAACAGCCTGTGGGAACTGGCCCACGGCACGCCGTCGGGCCGCATCCGCCCGGCGTGCAATGGCGTCGACCCCGACGCCTTCCCCATCGCCACCGCCGACCCCGATGTCCCCACGCTGGCCTGGATCGGACGGGTCGACCCCCTAAAAGACGTCGAAACGCTGCTACGGGCCTTCGCCGAAGTGCGCCAGTCGGTACCCAACTGCCGGCTGCGGTTGTTCGGGCCCACCTCAAAAGGCCGCGAGGACTACAAGGCCAGCTGCGTCGAGCTCATCGAGGAGCTCGGCCTAGAGGGCGCCGCCACATTTGAAGGGCGGGTGGGCTCGGTCGTCGAGGCCTACCACGCCGGCCACGTCATCGTGCTGACCAGCATCTCTGAGGGCCTGCCCTACACGGTGCTCGAGGCCATGGCGTGCGGGCGCCCGGTCGTAGCCACCGACGTCGGCGGTGTGGGGGAAGCAGTTGGCGACGCCGGGCTCCTCGTGCCGCCCCGGAACCCGTCCGCGGTCGCGGCGGCCTGCGTGCGCTTGCTCAACGATGGGGACGAAAGGCGGGCGCTCGGTGAAGCGGCCCGAGAGCGGGTCCAACGGCTCTTCACAGCTAAAAAATCGTTCCAGACGTACCGAACTATTTACGAAGAACTGGGCCGCGGGAGCGGCTAACGCAACTCAGGGCTTCCCGGCTTCTTGCGTTCGGCGCAGAAGGCGTCGCTTACGAGCCGGAGAACCTGCTCCCACGAGTTCCGGCATGAGTACGCTGGGACCGGCCGAAACCGCGCTGGCCACGATGGCCGAGGAGGTCCCCTCCTCTTTGTTCGGCGTCGTTGAGTCGGCCGTCGACCCTCTGGAGATCGCCGCCTCGCTCGAGACGTGCGGCCTGAGCAACGCGGTCGTCCGAGACCGCCTCGGGTGGAAAGACGTCTTCACCTTGGCTGAGCAACTTTATACAGAAGTCCAGCTGCGGCCAGCTCCCGCTTCGGACCTGCGGCCCATGCGCACGGGCAACTTGTCGGACCTCGGGCGGGGGCTCGTTTTCGCCGCTCCCACGCTCATGTTCGCGGGCGCCACCGTTGCCTTACGTTCGTGGCTTTCCTGGTGGATGCTGCCACTGTCGCTCGCATGCGGGTGGGCCTTTAGTCAAGTCGTCTCCTACGTGGGCTTTTCGCGAAAAGAGCAGCCGGAGCCCACCGGGTCCCCCGTCTTGTGGGCCGTACTGGCGGCACCGGCCCTTTGTGTGGCCTTCGGCCTCGCGGGCGACGCGATCCTCGGAGGAAAGTTCTACGGAGTCCTATTTGCCGCCAGCGGTTGCGCTTTTATGGCGGCCGGAGCCGAGCTGATCGTGCACCACGAGGAACTCCTGGTCGCGTTCACTCTGCTCCCGGGCGCCATCGGGTCGGTGATATTCATGACCCGAGTACCGTTCGCGCTACCGACCACCGTGGCCCTGGCCCTGGCCGGCGCGAGCGTGGCCGCGACCATAGCCGTGGCCCTGCGCCACCTACCCGCTCGATGGTGGGCTGTCCCTCCCCTGGACCGGGGGGACGCGTTGATGGTGGCGCGATATTTCGGTCTCGGTATTTTCTCGGGATTGCTGGTCTCCATCTTTATAGTGCTCGAACCGGCGCAGAGTGGGGCACGCGGTTGGCCCGCCGTTGCGGCGTACCCGATGGTCCTCTCGCTGGGAGTTATGGAATGGCAATTACACTCACTACGGGCAGGCGCCCGCAACGCCTTAGTCGCTTCGGGATCGCTAGCCGATTTCGCCAGAGCGTCGCGGCGAAAGCTGGCGGTCGCTACGCTTTCCTATTTTGCGGTACTGGCTGTCCTGACCGGTTCGGTACAGGGCCTGGCGTACAGCCACGGCGTCCACACGAATTGGGCGCTCCTGCTCGCCGGCACAGCCTTAGCTTTAGCATTTTTCCTCGCTCTTGTTGTGGGCGCTTGCGGCCGGATCGACGTGGTGCTGCGAGCGTGGTTGCCGGGCCTTGTCATATACGGCGCCTGGGGGGTCGCCGAAAGGGTTACCCAGCCGAGGTGGGCTCTATATGACGCACGGCTCGCGTTTTGCGTTGCCGCTGTTGTCTCGCTGGTCGCCATGGCAGGCGCGGCCGTGCGGGTTGTCGCAAACCCGGTCTGCCATGGATAACCGCTGCCTAGGAGGTAGTAATGCCTGATCTCGTGGCCGTCACCGGTGCTGACGGTTTTATCGGCTCACATCTGGTCGAGGCCCTGGCCCGGGCCGGGCACCGGGTACGGGCCATGGCCGTGTACAACTCCATGGGGAGCTGGGGTTGGCTCGACACTTTGGGGCCAGACGTGCTGGGCTCGGTCGAAGTACAGCTGGGCGACGTCCGTGACCGGGACTCGGTGCTCAACCTGATGCGTGACGCTTCGGTCGTCTACCACCTGGCCGCCCTGATCGCCATCCCCTATTCCTACCGGGCGCCCAGTTCCTACGTCGACACCAACGTCGTCGGCACTTTGAACGTGCTCGAGTCAGCCCGGGCCCTCGGGACCCCGCGGGTCGTGCACACCTCTACGAGCGAGGTTTACGGCACCGCCCAGACCGTGCCCATCGACGAGTTCCACCCGCTCCAGGCGCAGTCGCCGTACGCGGCATCAAAAGTGGGCGCTGACAAGCTGGCCGAGAGTTACCACCTGAGCTTCGAGCTGCCCGTCGTGACCCTGCGCCCTTTCAACACCTACGGGCCGCGCCAGTCCTCTCGCGCCGTGATCCCGACCGTGATAGCCCAGGCTGCCTCGGGGTCGAGGACCATCGAAGTGGGGGCGCTCGCCCCCGTGCGGGACTTCAATTTCGTATCCGACACCGCCAGTGCGTTTGTATCGGTGGGGACCGCCCCCGCCGCAGACGTAGTGGGCGAGGTGGTAAATGCGGGCTCGGGCCGGGGCATCACCGTAGCCGAGCTGGTCTCGATGGTGGGCGAGGTCATGGGCGTCGAGCTCGAAGCGGTGCTCGACCCCCAGCGCCTCCGGCCCTCACGTTCGGAAGTCATGGAGCTGATCTGTGACAGCACGAAGCTCGAAAAACTAACCGGCTGGCAACCCGCTCACAGCCTTGAAGAAGGGCTCACCCTGACCGCAGCTTGGTTCAGCGACCCCGAAAACCTCCGGAGGTACAAGACAAATGTCTACGGCATCTGAGCTGCGACTGACATCTGACCCGGCATACGACCTGGCATCTGACCCGGCATACGACCTGACAGATGACCTGACGGGCCCGGCCCGGGCCGTGCCCACAGCACGGGCCTCGGGCATGGAGGCCGTGGTCCTCGCCGGAGGGAAAGGGTTGAGGCTGCGCCCGTACACCACCCTCATCCCCAAGCCGCTCGTCCCCATCGGCGACGAGCACTCCGTCCTCGAGGTCGTCATGCGGCAACTGGCCGCACAGGGCTTTGCCCGGGCCACCCTCACGGTCGGGTACTTGGGCCAACTGGTCCAGGCTTATGCGGGCGACGGCTCGCAGTGGGGCATCGAGGTCAACTACTTGGCCGAAGAGTCGCCCCTCGGCACCATGGGCCCGGTCCTCAGGGCTCTTGACCACCTCCCCGAGCACTTCGTCGTCGTCAACGCCGACGTGCTCACCAGCCTCGACTTTGCCGACATGCTCAATGCCCACGTCCGCAGCGGGGCCGCCCTCACCGTGGCCACCCGGAGCCAAGAACACAAGGTGGAGTTTGGCGTCCTCGACATCAGGGACAACCACATCAGAGGCTTCACTGAGAAGCCGACCATGACTTACTTGGTCAACATGGGCATTTACGCCGTGTCACGCGACGCCCTCACTCACTACACCCCCGGCCTGCCTTACGGCTTCGACGAACTGATCTCCGACCTCATCGAGGCGGGACAGTACCCCGCCATGTACGAGTTCGACGGCTGCTGGGTGGATATCGGCCGCCCCGACGACTACGACCGGGCCAACCAGGACTTCGACGTCCTGATCAAGGAACTCCTCCCGCGTGGCTGAAGGCCAATATGGGGCCCTCGCACCCTCGTCCTGGGGGCGGCGGGCTGGATCGGGGGCCACGTCGCCCGCCTGATCGCCAGCGAACGCGAAATGGGCGAGGTGATTTTCCTTGATCGCGTGAGCCCAGGCCAAGCTGAGCCCCAGGCGCCGGGCCGGTGGGCGTCGTTCGACATCGTCGCGGAACCCGAGCAAGCGCTCGGCCACTTCCTCGAACGATTGGGCCCCGTGGCCGTGGTCAACTGCATTGGCGCCACCCAGGGCAGCCCGGAAGAGATGCAACGGCTCAACGTCGGTGTGGTCCGAAAGCTCGTGTCGGTAATGGCGTCGTGCTCGTCGGCGCACCTGGTCCACCTCGGGTCGGCGGCAGAGTACGGCCCCCCACAACACTGGGCCCCGGCCCGAGAAACAGACGAGGCGCGGCCGGTGGGCGACTACGCCGCCACCAAGCTGGCGGGCACCGAAGTCGTGCGCGAGGCCGCTGAGAGCGGCCGGGTCAGCGCCACCGTGCTCCGGGTGTTCAACCCCCTCGGCGCGGGTGCGCCTCCTGCGAGCCTCGTAGGCCGAGCCGTAGCATCGTTCCGCCAGGCCCAAGCCACGGGCGCTCGGCAGGTAACGCTCGGCGCCCTCGACAGCGCTCGCGATTACATAGACGTCCGCGACGTGGCCCGGGCAGTGCTCTTAGCGTCACGGCGCCAGTACCGCCCTGGGCAGCCGGTGGTGCTCAACGTCGGTCGGGGCATACCCGTCTCCAGCCGCTGGCTCGTCCACCGCTTGGCGGCGATCGCCCGCTTCAACGGTGAGATCGCCGAAGACGCCCAGGGTTCTTCCACGCGCTCGGGCACGGTCCCGTGGCAGTGGGCCGACACGGCCGCTGTGCGGAACGAGCTGGGCTGGACGCCCCGCCACCTCTTGCCCGGCTCCCTCTCCCAAGCATGGTCCGCCCCGAGCGGCACCGGGCCCGCCCACCTGCACCTCGCTCACACCCAACCTGTTCGTCCCATCCCCAGCTTCATGGCTGACGAGGCGTCCTTGGGTGCCACCCGATTTGCGTGACCCTTACCGATCGTCAACACCACCACCCCGAACGGAGCCCCCAATGAAGGTGCCGAGCTTGTCACGTAGGCCTGCCCAGGCGAGAAACCATAGGGACGGTCATTCTTCGTCCCAAGTGGACGCTTTTGCGCGGCCCTACAAGCCCGCTCTTGCTACTGCTCTCTCTGTAGCCCTGGTCGTCGGGATAGTAGCCGGGTCCTCCACGGGAATTGCTGCCGCGGCCACCCCGAACACCGTCAACCTCAAGGTCCTCGTTGTTGGCGGCGTCGGCGGCGCACTGAACGATGTCACGACGGCCGCTTGGGATGCGGCCCTGACCCAAGAAGGTGTGCCTTACACGGAGGTGGACGCTTCGGGGGCACTGGGTTCGGAGACGGTGGGCCTGCCGCCGCTGTCCAGCGGGACGACCGGAAATTACAACGGTGTTGTTATCGCCGACTCTCCCACCAACTTTGGTCCTGGAGCCCTCAGTCCCCTTTTCTCTTACGAGGCCCAGTTCGGGGTGAACCAGGTCGACGGCTACATGTACCCGAACCCGGCCTTGGGCGTCACCGATGCCACGGGAGGAGCCCAGGACGGGACTACCGACACGTTGACGCCGGCAGGACTGGCAGCAATGCCCGAGCTGAACGGCCCCATCCCGATGGACACCGGCACGAACGGCTATTCGGCCACGGTGAACTCCGGTGCCCCCTTCACGTCGTACCTCAACGCGGCGTCCGGGGACACACTGGGCGGCGTCTACCAGCACCCCAGCAGCGGCGACCCGCAAGCGGGCGTGTCCGAGCTGTCGCTGTTCTTCGACTACAACCAGAACTCGCTCCAGTGGCTGCTCCTCGCCCCCGGGCTCATCAACTGGGTCACCCAGGGCACCCACCTCGGCCTCTACCGCAACTACTTCGGCCAGGACATCGACGACAACTTCATCAGCGACAACGAGTGGAGCTCGCAGTTCCAGTGCACGCCGGCCGCCACTGACCCGCCCGACTACACCTGCCCGACGGCCGACCAAGGCGTGGCGGCGGGGTCCGGGCCGGGCATACCCGCCGACGTCCAGATGTCGGCGACCGACGTTGCTTACGTCGCCAACTGGGAAAAGCAAACGGGGATCACGCTGAACCTCGCCTTCAACGCCATCGGCGCCTGCACCGCCGACACCGCAGCCGACGAGTCCAGCGCCAACTGCACGGGCACCTACACCGACCCCAACGGGACCACCTTCACCGACCCCGGGCAAGCGGTCGACCCGAGCTACCCCAACGACGCAGACCTGGTGAACGCGCTGCTCGCAGATAAGGCAGACTTCAACTGGATCATCCACACCTGGTCGCACCTGTTCCTGGGTTGCCAGGTCTGGGCGCCGCAGCCCCTGACTTCAGTCACCGCCAACGGCTCGGGCGGCACATTCACTGCCGCCAGCTACAGCTACGAGGTCACCGCCGCCACCGCCTACGGCGAGTCAGAGCCGTCCACCTCCCAGAGCGTGACCGTCGGGGCCAACGGCTCGGTCGCCCTCACCTGGCCCGAGGCCGTCAACGGCACGGGCACCAGTGGGAACCCGGGGCCGACGCTCGCCCAAGAGGAGGCGAGCCACACCGGGGGCACGGGCTTCTGGGGCTACAACGTCTACCGGGAGAACCCGGGCTCCACGACCTATGGATTGGTCGGCCAAGTGCCCGAGGACCCCTCGGCTACTTCATCGACGACGTACAGCTTCACCGACACCGGCACGGCCCCCGGTGAGGCCCCGAACTCCGGGCCCGGTTTCCCCACCGCCACCAACCCGGGCATCGACTGCTCGACCGCCGCCGGAAGTTGGTTGCCGGCCTCGTCGACCGCAGCTGACGACTCCATTGATGCCGAGATCGGCCTCGACCAGGCCTTCGCTAAGGCCAACAGCTTGCCCAACTACACGCCCAGCGCCGTCATCACCGGCGAGCACTCGGGGATCGAGAACCCGAACATGGCGGGAGCACTGAGTGACACGGGCGTAACGACGATCGCCACCGACGCCTCCCGTCAGCCTCAGCAGTACACGATCGGACAGGCGCAGACGGCTCCTCGCTACCCGAGCAACATCTACTACAACGCCGCCAATTGGCCCGACCAGCTCAATGAGTACAACACCCTGTACGTAGCGCAGGGGGTCTCGCTCGGCGACCCGAGCTTCCCTTCTGAGACCGGGCACTGCGCCGACACCTCTTCGACGACATGCAGGAGCACGCCGGCGACCGAGGCAGACTTCCTCGCCTCTGAGTCGCAGATCATGTTGAGCCACGTCCTCGCCAACAACCCCAGGGTCGGCTACGCGCACCAGACCGACCTGATCGGGCCGGCGACTCAGAACGGCCAGGACTACGGCTACACGATCCTCGACCTGATCAGCAACATGCTGAGCCAGTACAACAGCTGGTTCAACAGCTCCGCCCCGATCGACCAGATGACCGATGTCTCCGAGGCCCAGGTCCTCGCCGAGCAGAGTGCGTGGGCGACGGCCCTGGCCAGAACGTCCGCTTCGATCTCCGCCAGTGAGACGAACGGTGTCGTCACGGTCACCAACTCCGGCGCACCCGTCGGCGTCCCGATCACCGTCCCACTGGGGACCACGGTCAACGGCGTGGCGTTCGGTAGCGCCTACGGCGGCCAGCTCTCCGATTGGGTCAACCTCGGCACCGGCTCCACCGAGACGCTCAACGAGAACGTCGCCCCGGCCATCCTCAGCGCCAACGCCGCAACTTCGATCGTGGGCGCCCCGTTCAGCTTCACCGTTTCCACGACGGGAGAGCCCGCCCCCGCCCTCACCGAGTCGGGCGCCCTGCCTGGTGGGCTGACGTTCACTGATAACGGCAATGGCACGGCCACGATCGCCGGTACCACGACGACGGGCACAGGGGGCACCTACCCGATCACCATCACGGCCGCCAACGCGACGAGCCCAGCCGCTACGCAGACATTCACGCTCACCAACGCCGAGGCGCCGGCTATCACCAGCGCTTCGACGGCCGCCTTCACCACCGAGGTGGCGGGGACCTACACGGTCACTACGACCGGCTTCCCGGCTCCGACCGTCACCGAATCGGGGGCTCTCCCAACAGGGCTCAGCTTCAATGGGGGGACCCCTGGCACCAGCTCGGCGACCATCTCGGGCACGCCCGCCAGTGGGACGGCCGGGACATACCCGGTCACGATCTCAGCCACCAATATCTCGGGTAGCACTGCGACGCTGACCCTGACCATCACGGTCGGGTCGGCCGCGGCGCCCGCCATCACGAGTGGCGCCACGGCCGACTTCACCCTCAATGCCGCCGGTGCGGTGGCCATATCGACCACAGGCTCACCGACTCCCGCTATCAGCGTGTCATCCGGGGCTCTTCCGGCCGGCCTGACCTTGGCTGACAATAGGAACGGTACCGCCCTGATCTCGGGTACGGCTACGGCCACCGGCAGCACAACCGTCACCATTACTGCCGCCAACGGGATTACCCCGAACGCAACCCAACAGTTCACGATCGTTGTCGGCCAAGCACCCTCGTTTACGAGCGCTGATGCCGCCGCAGCCGCTATTGGGTCGCCGTTTAGCTTCACGGTCACCACGACCGGTTACCCGGGGCCGAGCTTCGGGTGGGACAACGTACCTCCCGGCCTCACCTTCACAGATAATGGGAACGGCACCGCCACTCTTGCCGGTACGCCTACGACGGCCGGGACGTACGCAATGGCCCTGTCTGCGGCGAACAGCTTCGGGACCGGCCAACAGACCCTTACTGTCACCGTCTCGGCGGCTCCTGGCATCACTAGCGGCAATGCCGCCACGTTCACGGTGGGCACGGGAGAGACGTTCATCGTGACCACGACGGGCACCCCGACGGCGGCGATCACCGAGACCGGAGCCCTGCCTACAGGGGTCACGTTCACTGACAACGCCAACGGGACGGCCACCTTGACCGGCACCGCCGTCACCGGGAGCCAGGGCAGCTACCCGTTCACGATCACGGCGGCGAACGGGATCAGCCCCAGCGCCTCTCAGAGCTTCACCCTGACGGTCAATGCTGTGCCGACACCACCGGCGATCACCAGCGGCAACACCACCTCGTTCACAGTGGGTACGGCCGGGGACTTCTCGGTGGTATCCACGGGCAACCCGGCAGCCACGATCACCGAGTCGGGGGCTCTGCCGGCGGGCCTGACCTTCACGGGCCCCCCTGGAGGTATGGCCACCTTGGCCGGCACTCCGGGCACGGGCAGCCAGGGTAGCTACCCGATAACCATCACCGCGTCGAACGGGGTCAGCCCCGACGCCAGCCAGAGCTTTACCCTGACCGTGAACCCGGCCACCGCGGCGCCCGTGATCACCAGCGCGGGGTCAACGACCTTCCCGGTGGGTACAGCGGGGAGCTTCTCGGTGACAACCACCGGTCTCCCGACAGCGGCGATATCAGCTGCTGCCAGTCCCGCGCTCCCCTCGGGCGTCACCTTCAAGGACAACGGCAACGGCACCGCTACCCTGTCCGGCACCCCGCCAGCGGGGAGCCAGGGCACATACACTGTGACCATCACGGCGGCGAACTCGACCGGGACGGCCACTCAAAGCTTCGTCCTGACCGTGAACGCCTCGTCGTCACCGCCAACCACGAACCCCAACCCGCCGGTAGCCCCGCCTGCGACCCCGCCTGCTCCTGGTCCCGGACCGGTCACAGCTCCAACAGGTACGGCTCCAACAGGTACGGCTCCGACAAGTACAGCTCCAGCAGGTACGGTCTCGGCCACCGCCAACACGCCTGCCTTCACCAGCGCCTCGTCGGTAACCGCCATGGTGGGTAACAAGCTCACGTTCCGCGTGAGCGCGTCAGGTTACCCCACGCCCAACCTGACCGACCCAACCCTGCCGAGTGGGCTCAAGTGGACGGACAACGGCAACGGGGCGGCCACCATCTGGGGTATCCCGGCGGCGTCAGCGGCACCGAGGACGCGGCTCCTCCTCAGCGCCGCGAATGTCGCGGGCCACGCCGAGCAGGTTCTCACGATCACTGTTCAGCGCCATGCGGGGATCAGCAGTAGCAACCCTCCGGCCGCGACCACCGGACGTCATTACGCCTTCACCGTAACCGCGTACGGGTACCCGGCCCCGACAATAACCGAGTCGGGAAATCTACCCGCCGGCCTCACTTTCAGCCGTAATGGCAACGACGCGACCCTTCGGGGGGTGCCTCTGGCAGGTTCGGGGGGTGCCTACCGCATCAACGTGACCGTGTCCAATTACCTCGGGAAGACGGTCACCCACTACACCCTTACCACGAGGGAGGCACCCAAGATCGCGAGCCCGGTCGCGGCACGGGCGGTCCATAACCGGGCGTTCGTTTTCATCGTGAGGACGACCGGCTACCCCCGCCCGACCTTCACCCACACCGCTACGCCCCCCGGGCTCAAATGGACGAACAACGGCAACGGGACAGCTACGATCTCGGGCCGCCCGACGTATGCCGCTGTTGGCGTACATCATGTCACGATCAGTGCCAAAAACGCATACGGCAAGACGAGCGTCGTCCTCATGATCACGGTTTCATGAAACGGGGAGCCCTGCGATCCGTCGAGGGCCTGCGAGCGCTCAGGGACTTGCGGGAGTTCGGGGTAGGTGACCCACGGGGTGGGGACCGGGTGCTCGAGAGCGAAATCGA
The DNA here is from genome assembly GCA_963823855.1 of uncultured Acidimicrobiaceae bacterium. Taxonomy (GTDB): domain Bacteria; phylum Actinomycetota; class Acidimicrobiia; order Acidimicrobiales; family Palsa-688; genus Fen-671. The sequence goes on along the minus strand of CAWGNA010000015.1, from coordinate 950 downwards.
TGTACGGCTTCGCCGGACTTTCCCGACCGTCGGCGCCCCAGTCCGGCCAGACCGCCAGGGCCGGCCCGCAGGTCGCCTGCGTCAACCCGACGGACCTTGCCGGTGGCAGCGCCGACCTCGACCCCTACTTCCTCACGCTCACCCAGGTCACGCCATCGGGTCGAGCTGCCAGTAGCCCTGTTCGCGCGAATCCCCTTATTCCCGCGAACCTGCTAGGGGCCGGAAAACCTTGCGAAACTCCTCCAACACATCGGAGTCACCAATGGTGCTCGGGGTGTGAGCCGGATCCAATCTCCCGTAGATGAGACGAACAAACGCCTCGGCCGGAAGTTCGAGATCGGGCTGGCGCGATTGATCTCCCGTCTCCGAGGGTGACCACACCGGGAGAGAGTTCGATGGAGAAGTCCCGCTTCGGTTGGTCAGTGCGCACGATGATTGCCCGGGTGCTCCCCGTCGGCCTTGCGGTGAAGCGAGCGATGAGCTCAAGGTTGTCCACAATGTGCGCCGCGGACTCGGCTGGCACCGTCGCGGTCGGATCGATGGTGACCTCGATGTCCCACGTGTGCAGCGCATGCTCGTTGAGCCGCATACCGACGAAGCCATCAAAGGGCAGCTCCAGCGGACCCATTGAGAAACGGAAGATCGAGCGAGCCTCGTCCGAGAACGACTCGACCCGCTCTAACAGTTCACGGTCCGCTACGAGCTCGTCGACCGCCTTGGCTCGCGCTGACCTTGGCGTTCCAGGTTTCCCACACGCCCGGGGCGAAGTCATCGGGCGTTGCGTTCTCCTCGACGATGTCATCGAGTCGCCGCTGCAGGATCACAGCCCCGGATCCGATGTGGGAGAGGACGTCGGCGATTGTCCACTCAGACCGGGTACGCGGGCTCGTCGAGCTGGGCATCGGTGAGGGGTTCGACGACGAAGCGAAGGTGCTCCACCGACGAACTAA
>CAWGNA010000014.1:0-80025 GCA_963823855.1 uncultured Acidimicrobiaceae bacterium | reverse complement strand
GCAATTGTGACGGGTAGCGCCTCCGGCATCGGTGCCGCGACCGTGGAGCGCTTTTTACGGCGTGGCACCCACGTAATCGGGGTAGATTTCGAACCGGAGCCCGCGGAAGTGCGTCCTTCCGGGACGCCAAGTGGCCTGTGGTGGGTTCGGGGAGACGTCGGAGATCCCATCACCTGGGACCGGGTTCAGGAGCTGGCCAAGGCTGAGCTACCCGTGCAACCGACCGTTCTCGTTTGCTGCGCGGCACGTGTCGCGGTGGGCGACATTCTAAGCCTCGACCACGACACCTGGACCGCCGTGTTCCGCGCCACGTTCTATGGGGCACTTTTGGGAATGCAAAGCTGTGTGCCCACAATGATCCAGGCCGGTGGAGGGTCGATTGTGACGGTTGGGAGCGTGAGCGGACTTTACGCAGAGCAGGGCCTGGTTGCGTATGGTGCCGCAAAGGCCGCGCTTATTCAGCTCACAAAGTCTGTCGCAGTTGATTTCGCGCGTCACGGCATAAGAGCGAACTGTGTTTGCCCCGGTACGACAGATACCCCTCTATTCAGACGACATTTGGAGACATCCGATGATCCTGGCGCCTTCTTGGCGACACGAACAGCCCGCAACCCGCTCGGCCGTATCCTAACCGCCACCGAGGTAGCCTCCGCCATCGATTATCTTGCTTTCGACGAAGCCTCTGGAATTACTGGCACCGTCCTCGTGGTCGACGCGGGCCTCACAAGCTGCTTTGAGTACCGCACGTGAGCGTCCTGCTCGGTGGGCTCAATTCTCTCCGTCTGACTTGGCGTTCTGCGCCCGACCTGACCAACTCCTCGACTAGCTTGTTCGAAGTTGGTGCCCAAAAGATTGAAGGGGTTTCAATATAATGAGCAGCCTGGACCTTGGAATTTGCGGGTTTTCGCACGTCGGTTTCGCCGTCCCGAGCGTTGAACGCTTTGCCGAGACGTGGGGTTCTGTTCTTGGCGTCGACACCTGGTCCACGCACGAAGAATCAGCCCAGGGCGGGGTGTTCGTCGACGGCGCGGCGCCAGGGCCATTGCGGGTAAAGGTTGCGTTTGCCGCGCGTCGGTGGCCTCGCGATCGAACTAATAGAAACGATGGAAGGCCAGACGTGTCATAGTAGAGCGAGTGAACAGTTCGCACCGGGTCTTCACCACTTGGCGTTTTGGGTCAGAGATTTGGTGGGCGCTGTCAAGGCCTCGCTTGATGCCGGCCTGACGGTGAGCATGGCACCATCGTCGTTGATAGCGAAGATCCACAGTTTCGGACCAGCGACTGAGCTACTTCGTCCCAGTGACGCGTCCAGTGACGCGTCCAGCGACGACGGGACAACGGGAGTCCCGGATTTCTTCACCTTCTTACAGGGCTTCGGCAAATCGATGAACTTCACCCTGGAGCTTCTCGATCAGGAGTTCGCAAATGAGTACCTGCAGCTAAATGCCTACCAGCCCCACCCCCCAGGGGCCTTTACATAGCCCGTTCACCGCGCTCCAACTGGTGGTGGCGTGCCCTGGTGCGCTGCGCCCTTTTGCCAGTCGCCAGGTGGTAGGAATCGATGCCGCACAGAGCGTCCTGCGGTCGCTTTGGGCGCGATTTCTGAGGCTCGAACCCGAGAGCGGCGCGCCGCAGCCACTTGGACCAGAACTGGGCGCGTCTGGGCTGGTAAGCGAGCACACTGCTGCGTACTGGAAGCGGGCGACGTCTCGGTTCGGGGATATCCTGCCGTGCGCAACTGCCGGCCGCGTTGACAGCCCGGTCCCAGTGGGCTAGGTTTGGAATCGTTTCTAAATATTTGATGGCCGCCGTGCAACATGGGGACCTGGATGAATGGGCGCGCGGCGGCCAAGCAGATCCATTGAGCGTCGTGTCGTCTCTGGTTCCGGCCGTACCAACGTGACCGTCCCGTACCAATGTGACCATTTAGAATAAGCGCACCTACGGACAAGAAGGGGCACCATATCAATGAACAGACATTGGCGTTCGGAACCCGGGGGCCTCCGGCGACGCGGTCGAACCGTCGTCGTCGGCGGTCTTACAGCAAGCATATTGGCGGTTGGGGTTTTCGGGACCAGCCCGGCCGCAGATGCGGCCACAAGCTCTCATCTCACGCTCACGGAGATCGACTACTACACGCCGGGACTACCGCAGTGGGCGGCGTTTAACTGGTTATTTAACCAGTATGACAAGACCCATCCCAATGTCACCATAAGCCGCCAGACCGTGGCTGGTTCGTCGCTCCTGTCGAAGGAGCTGGCATTGGCGTCGACTCACTCGCTACCGGACATCGCCCTCGCTGACCCCACCTACACTCCGAGCCTCTACGCCACGGGGCAGTGGACCAACATCAAGCCCTATCTCGTCAAGTGGGGCCAAATGAGCCAGTACGCCCCCGCCGAGTGGCCCCAGATGACGTTCAACGGTGGTATCTACGGCATCCTCGACGGGATGAACGACCTCGGTTTCATCTACAACAAGAAGATCTTCGCCGAAGCGGGCATCACCAGCGTGCCAACAACATGGGCGCAAATGATCAGTGACAGCAAGACGATCGTGTCCAAGGTGAAGGGCCTGACCTACGGGGCTGTCGGGTATGGGGGTGTCTGCGGGGCAGGCTGGCAGTTCCTGCCGTACATCTACCAGCAAGGGCTCGATGTCAACGACATGACGGCGCCGGGCATGGTGGCGGCGGCCAACTTCTGGGGCACGCTGCTAAAGGACGGCTACGCCAACAAGGAAGTCATCACGCAGTGCCAGTCGACCAACATCCCTCAGCTCGTCGCCGGGCAGCTGGCGATGGTCGAGACCGGGCAGTGGGACTTCCCGACCCTGGCCGCTGACCACTTCAACGATTGGGGCACATTCGCAATCCCCTTGAGGAGCCCCAGCGACCACCCGGCGGTACCGCTAGGTGGTGAAGTCTGGACCGTCCCGAAGACCAACCCGGCTTCGGAGCAGGCCGCTTGGAACTTCCTGCAGTGGGCTCAGACGCCTTCCATCGAGTTGACCTTCGATGAGAAGCTCAACTACACCCCAGCCCGTCTGTCGCTCTGGCCGGCCTTCGAGAAGGCGGATCCGCGGGTCATCCCGTTCGTCCAGGAGCTGAAGTACGGGGTCGGTCGGACGACCGCCCTCGGAACGAAGTTCCAGACCTACTCGACTGACCTCCAGACCGCGCTGATCCAGGTGCTCGAGGGCCAGAAGTCCGCCAGCAGCGCTTTGTCAGCGGCACTGGCGTCGGCCAAGAGCACTCTCGCCTCCCAGGGCTAGATGTCCTAGCCTTCCATGGTTCATGCAAGCCGGCGGGCTCCCAGTCGCGGGTGCCCGCCGCTCGCCGAAGACTGGGGCCATTAACACGTGACGGCCGCATTGCTGCATTACCGCACGAGACGGCGCCCCGGCTTGCGCAAAGCGCGGGCGTGGCCGTTCCTCGTGCCGATCGTCGTCTGGCTAATTGTCATGTTCGGCTACCCGATCTATGACACCGTGCGGATGGCTTTCTCGTACGTGAACGGCACCAACTTCACCACGGGCGGCTGGAAGTGGGCCGGGTTCGAGAACTTCCGGACGCTCCCGTACTTGCAGGGCTGGAAGCCGATGCTGCGCAATACGGCGCTGTTCATCGCTGGTTCGATCATCCCCCAGCTCATCATCGGTGGTCTGCTGGCTGTAACGCTCCGCGAGAACTCCCGTCCCAGGAGATGGGCGCGGTCCCTTGTACTACTGCCGTGGCTTTTCCCGGCCGTGGCCACGGCGACGACGTTCCTGTGGATGTTCGAGTCCCCAGAAGGGCTCTTCGACTCGATCTTCAAGAGCTTCGGCCACTCGCCGCCCTACTTCCTCCAGACTTCGAACGACGCCCTCATCGTCGTGATCCTGGTGAACATCTGGATCGGGATCCCGTTCAACTACCTGGTGGTCCAGAGCGGGCTGCAGACCATCCCGCCCGATCTCCACGAAGCGGCGGTCATCGACGGGGCCAGCTGGTGGAAAGAACTGACCCGGGTCACCATCCCGCTCCTCCGCGAGACGATCTTGACCGTACTGATGCTCGGTATAGCGGGCACCATGAACGTGTTCGCCTTCGTGTGGATCCTAACCATGGGGGGGCCTGCCGACGCCACCATGCTCCCCGGCCCGCTCGCGTACACCCAGGCATTCGTCGAGTTCAACTATGGCCAGGGCGCCGCCATTATCCTGGGTGTGGTGGCTGTCCTGTTGTGCGTCGCCGCCATGTTCCTGATCGCCACCCGGCCCAGGTCTGGGCGGGAAGGGCGCACCAAGCGCTCACCGGCCCCCGCTCGGTCGCCAAGGAAGGCGTACGCGTGACCGTCTCGCCTCCCACATTGGCCCCGGTCGAGGCCGGCGGGGCCAAAAAGAGCGTGGTGAGGCCGTCGCCTCCCCGTCGGTCCTCGTTCAAGTGGCCAGCCTTCCTGCGCGCCCAGATGGGCCGTTTGGGCCTCATCATCACCATGTTCTGCCTGTTGTTCCCTATCTACTGGTTGTTCCAGTCTTCTCTCAGCACCAACCTCGAGCTGTTCCACACGCCGGCTTACTTCTTCCCACCGCACCCGACCTTTAAGGGGTTCATCGACGCTTGGCGACTGATGCGGGTCGACCTGTTGCACTCATTGGTCATCGCCCTCGGGGTGGTGCTCGTCGATGTGGCCCTGGCGGTGTCGGCCGGGTATGGCTTGTTCCTGGCCCGGGTCCGCAAAACGGCCGCGGTTGTCCGCCTGCTCGTCCTGGTCGGCATCGTCTTCCCGACCATCACTTTTGTTATCCCGCTCGACCAACTGCTGTACACCTTTCACTTGCTCAACACCTACCCCGGGCTCATACTCGCCGATTCGCTATATTCCACCCTGTTGGGCGTGCTCATCGTCTATACGTACATGCTCTCCATCCCCCACGAAATGGTCGAGGCCGCCAACATCGATGGGGCCTCGTCGACGCGGACCTTGTGGTCGGTGATCATGCCCATAACCAGGCCGGCGATCGCGGTGACGGCAATATTCGCCTTCCTCACCGGGTGGGGCGATTTCTTGTTTGCCGAGACATTTACCTCGAACAACAACATCCTCCCGGCGAGCATCACCATCTATAACCTGAGCGGTGTCGCGGCTCAGACCGGCGCGGTAGTTTGGCCCGAGGTGATGGCCGGGAGCCTCATCCTGGCCTTGCCGGTCCTGCTGGCGATCATCGTGGCGCAGCGTTACATCCGCATCGGGATCAGCGCCGGCGCCATCAAGGGCTGATGAGTGGATTTACCCGACCGGGCCCCGGGAAATCCCCGTCCGGCTGGCAACATCTCGTAGGCCTCCTTGCCTTTGACATGATTACCGCCGATAGCTAGCCTGTCGCGGCATGGTAAACGATTACCCACCCGCGACCTCGCCGGGGGTGACGAACGCCGAAAAGGCAGAGGCGCAAGCGACCTCGACGGGCCAGGCCGAGCGCTTGCGCTGGCTACGTGAAGCCCGCCTGGGGATGTTCATACACTGGGGCCTCTACTCGATGCCGGCCCGGCACGAGTGGGTCAAGCAGCGGGAGCGCTTGGACGACGCCTCCTATGACCGCTATTTCAGGCATTTCGACCCGGACTTGTTCGAGCCGGAGGTTTGGGCCCGCCACGCCGCTCGGGCGGGGATGAAGTACGTCGTCGTCACGACCAAGCACCATGAGGGCTTTTGCCTGTGGGATTCTGGCCTTACGGACTACAAGGCGACCAACACCCCGGCCCGCCGGGACCTGTTGCGACCGATCATCGACGCTTTCCGGGCCGAGGGCCTGCGCATTGGGCTCTACCACTCGCTCCTGGACTGGCATCACCCAGAGTTCCCGATAGACGGGATGCACCCTCAACGAGATGATGCTGCCGCCATCGCCGCCGCCCGTGATCGCGACATCACCAAATATGCCGACTATTTGCACGGCCAGGTCGAAGAGCTACTGACCCAGTTCGGGCGGATCGACTACCTGTGGTTCGACTTCTCCTACCCGCAGCGGGTCTGGGGCGGGAAGGGCCGCGACGATTGGCGCTCCCAGGAACTCCTGGCGAAGGCCCGTGAGCTGCAGCCAGACGTGATCGTCAACGACCGCCTCGACATCCCTGGCGACGTGACCACGCCTGAGCAGTACCAACCGGCCGCGCCCATGGCTGGCGACGAAGGCCTATGGGAGGCGTGCCAGACCCTCAACGGCAGCTGGGGGTACGACCGGGACAACCTCGACTGGAAGCCCGTCGACTTGTTGGTCCGGATGCTGGTCGATGGCGTGTCCAAAGGGGGCAACCTCCTCCTCAACGTCGGGCCCAACGCCCGCGGCCAGCTCGAGCCTCGCGCCGTGTCGGTACTGGGAGCGCTGGGCGAGTGGACGTCGCTGCATGCCCGTTCCATTTACGGGTCCGGGCCCTCGGAGTTCGTACCGCCCCCCGACTGCCGCTTCACCCAGGCCGGCGACCGGTTGTACGTCCACTTGTTCGCCTGGCCCTTTGGTCACCTACACCTCGGTGGTATGGCCGGCCGGGTCGAGTACGCGCAGCTGCTGCACGACGGTTCCGAGATCCGCATGGAGGTGATCGACCCTCACGAGCAGGCGCAAAACACCCAGCTGGGCGGTATCGGCGAGGGCACGCTCACGCTCAAGCTGCCCGTCCAACGCCCTGCCGTCGCCGTTCCCGTCATCGAGCTATTTCTTCGAGGAGTGGGCGCACCTTAGTTCCGCCGGCGAGGACGGGAGTTTGCCCGGCTAACGATAAAGGCCCGGCTAAAGAGAAAGGCCCGGCTAAAGAGAAAGGACTCGGGTTGAAGGTACTCCTGATGACAGGGCCGGGCGAAGCCTCGGTATCCGAAGTCGACGAACCTGTGGCCGGTGAGTACGACGCCCGGGTCGACATGATCGTGTGCGGTATATGCAACAGCACCGACCGCATGTTGCGGCTGGGGACGTTCACGCCGGGCGTCACCTACCCGAGCATCCTCGGCCATGAGAGCGTGGGCCGGGTCACCGCGGTAGGAAGCCGGGCGCGGTACCTGGAACCTGGTCAGCTCGTGACCCGCTGCAGCGCCTACGGCTGGGAGGGCCCGCCGGCCCGGATGTACTGGGGGGGCTTCGCTGAACGGGGCGTGGTCCGGGACACCAGGGCGTGGCAGGAGGACCATCCGGGCGAGAAGCCGGCCGACAATTTCCCGCATATTGTCTTTGGGCCGAACCATTCGCCCGAGGACATCGCTATTTCCATCTCTCTGGCGGAAACGTGGAGTATTGCCGCCGAAGCCGGTGGCATGGTCGGGGGCGTGGTCGGTGTCAACGGTACCGGTATCGCCGGCCTTTCCCTCGTTGCCTACGCCCGTCTCCTCGGGGCGGCGCGGGTGGTGTGCGTCGGGCGCCGACCGGAGCGCACTCAGCTCGCTCTCGAGCTGGGCGCCACCGACGTGGCCATTTCCGGCCTTGAGGCTGACTCGGTGTTCCGTGACCTCGGGGGGGCGGATGTGGTCTTCGAGGCTTCGGGAAATGCCCCGGCGGTGGGGTCGGCGTACCGCTGGCTGCGCACCGGCGGCCGGCTCGTCATCTACAGCGCGCCGGAAGTCCCCGTCCCCATCGACGTCATGGCTGCGCCGCGAAATGCATCGCTCATCGTGGCCCGGCCCCGCGAAGCGGCGGTGCTGGAGGCCGTGGTCAAGATGGTCGAGTCGGGGGTCATACCCCGGGACCTGATGCTGTCGGGTTCCTATCCCTTCGACCGGATCAATGACGCGTTTGCGGCGATAGACAAGGGCACCATCGTGAAGGCGCTCGTCAAATTTGGCCCATCGTAGAACGAAGAAAGGAAACGTACCCAGGTGACTGGCCCTAACGGTTTGACCGGGAAGGCGCTCATTGCTGAGCCAGACGGCGTGTTCCGGTTGGCGGAGGTGGAGACGGCGCCGGTGGGGAAGGACGACATCGGAATCCAGGCGTTGTGGTCGGGGGTGAGCATCGGGACCGAGTTCGCCGTCCTCACCGGGAAGCTGGATTGGGGGAGCTTCCCGCTGGTGACGGGCTACATGGCCACGGGCGTCGTCGTGTCGGTTGGCTCGGCGGTCAGCGGCTACTCCGTTGGGGACACGGTCTATTACCGCCGCAACGCCGCCCTGCAGCTCAGCGACACGGGTAAATCGCTCAACTGTCGATCGGGGACGCACGCCTCGGTTTCTGTGCTCAACCCCGCGGGCGACCACGGCGCGGAGATCTTGCCCGCCGGGATCGCCCCCGAAACGGGGAGCCTCTTCGTCATGCCCGCCGTGGGCCTTTATGGAGCCGACCTGGCTCGCGTCGGCGTGGGGGCGACTGTCGTCGTCATCGGTCTGGGGATGATCGGCCTCGGCGTCGTCAGCGCGGCGGTCCGGCGGGGCGCGGTAGTCATCGGTATCGACCCCCGAGCCGAATGCCGGGTCATCGCCACCAAGTTCGGCGCCGCCGCCACTTTCGACACCGAAGATGACGAGACCTCCGACCGTATCCCCGATGTGCTCGAGTTGACGGCGGGTGACGGCGCAGATTTCGTTTTCGAGTCAACGGGACGGCCCGAATGCGTCAATGCCGGTATCCGTATGTGCAGGCGCTTTGGTTGCTTTGTCTGGCAGGGCAACTACGGGGACGGCCCGGTCTGTTTCGAGTTCCTCGAAGCCCACCAGCGGCGGCTGCGCATGGTGTTCCCCTGCGACGACGGCTACCGGGCCTACCGTCGGGCGTCCCTGCAGGCGGTGGCGTCGGGGGCCATGCCTTGGGCCGAGGTCATCACCCAGCGCATTTCCTACACCGAGATGCCTGATTTTTACGGGAACATATTCCATCACCGAGGCCCCAGCGTCATCGGTGCCGTCGTCAATTGGGAAGGTGCCAAGTAGGTCATGTCGCCGTCCGAAGGCCTGCGCTGGGAGAACTTCCCCCGGCGGACCATCCACCTTGACTTCCACACCAGCCCCCTTATCCCTGATGTCGGCGTCGATTTCGACGCCGACGCCTTCGCCCGTACGTTCAAGGACGCCCGCGTCGACAGCGTCACCATCTTCGCTAAATGCCACCATGGGCGGCTGTATTTCGACACCGACAGGCCAGAGCGCCATCCGGGGTTAGACCGCGGCCTCGACCTGATGGGCCAGCAGATCGAGGCCCTCCACGGCGCCGGCATCAAGGCCCCCATTTACGTGAGTGTCCAGTGTGACGAGTACGCCGCCGACCTGCACCAGGACTGGGTGGCCTTGAATCCCGAGCTGGTCCAGGTCCGCCACCCCATGACCGACGCTTACCACGCCGGTTGGCAGACCCTCGACATGTCCAGCCCGTACCAGGAGTTCCTGGCCGGCCAGATCGAGGAGATCCTCGGCCGGTACGGCCCTGTAGACGGCATGTTCCTCGACATGTGCTGGGACCAACCGAGCTCGTCGCGCTGGGCTATGGCCGGGATGAAACGGGACGGGCTCGACCCGGCCAACGCCGAGAACCGTGCCAATTACGCCCGATCGGTGGTGCACCGTTACATGGAGCGGTTCTCGACGATGATCGCGCCCCATCTCCACCCGGGCTCGTCCATGGCCGTCTGGTTCAACAGCCGGCCGAAGGCCGGTCTGACGACCGAAGCCAAGTACCTGCGCCACATCGAGGTCGAGTCCCTGCCGACGGGAGGATGGGGGTACAACTACCTGCCGTACGTGGGGCGATTGGTCAGGAGCTTCGGCTTGCCAGTGCTCAGTCAGACGGGCCGGTTCCACCGCAGCTGGGGCGACATGGCGTCGCTCAAACCGGAGGCTGCCCTGCGTTATGAGTGTGGGCAGATCCTCATGCACGGTTTGAGCCTCGGCGTGGGGGACCTTCTGCCTCCCAACGCCGTGCCCAACCCCGCCGCCTACGACCGGATCGGTACCGTCTACAGCCACGTAGAGGCGTGCGAGCCCTTTGTGGTGGGTGGCCGGAACAAGGCGGAGGTCGCGCTCGTGGTCGACGCCGGGCTGGGGGACGCCCCCGGGCCGGCCGTGATCGGGGCCATGCGCGTCCTGCAGCAGCTCCGCCAACAGTTCGACGTCGTCCCCGTCGATGCTCCCCTGGGCTCCTACCCCGTGGTGATCGTCCCCGATTCGACGCCCATCGGCGAGGGCCTGACAGGGCGGCTCCGGGCCCACGTGGACCAGGGTGGCTCCCTGGTCCTGTCGGCCGCCGCCGCCGCTGCCAGCGCCGAGGGCACCGAGCTCCTGCGCGCCTTCGGCTGGCGCATCGTGGGAAAAGCCCCCTACACCACGACGTTCCTGCGGCTGTCGCCGTCTAAATGGCTTACCCCCCCTGTCCCTGCAGACGTCAGAGTTCACGGCGAGAGTTTCCTGCTCGACGCGACGGCGACGGCGACGACGCTGGTGGAGCTGGTCTATCCCTATTTCGAACGCGCCTACGACCACTTCAGCGGCCATTCCTATACGCCGCCGCAACGCCCGTCCGGCTATGGAGCGGTGGTCCAGAACGGCGGCGTCATCGTGTTCGCCGCCCCGCTGCTGGCCGGTGTGGCTGAAGAGGGCAACGACCAGTACCGCCAGCTGGTCGGCGAGTGCCTGGACCGTCTGGTTCCGGCTCCGCTGCTGCGGAGTGGTGGCCCCGTCCACCTCGAGACCTCAGTGGTCGAGACCGACCGGGCCACGGTCGTTCACCTATTGAGCTTCGTCCCCTCCCGTCTGGCCCGCGACCTGGACCTCGTGTACGACCCGTTCCCGCTCGTCGACGTCGAGGTGGCCCTCAGGCTGGAGGCGGCCCCGACCCGCGTCATGCTCCAACCGGCGGGCGAGGAGCTCCGTTCCACCTACGAGGACGGGTACGCATCGACCCGTGCCACCGTGCTCGATGGCCACGCCCTGCTGGTGTTCGAGAAATGAGCTGGATGACTGGATGAAACGTCGTGGCATTTCCAGTTACCGTCGCTCAGTCATAGAGGACGAGGTACATGCCGAACCCGTCGACCGCGTCGATAGCGACGCGCAGAGTCCCGTCCTCATCGGCCTCGAAGGGGACCGCGGAACCGCTTGACGCCTCGGTTAGCGCCACGCAACGACGCCCCCCGGGGCTGCGGTAGCTGAAGGTCACCGGGAACTGCATCGGCGCGTCGATGAAGTACCCGAGCACGCTGATCACTGTCCGGTTGTGTCCCGGCTGCTCGAAGGCTGTGACCCATACGTCGGGATGCGCCTCGGCGACCAGGGTTTGCGGGCCGCCGAGCAGCAAACGAACGAGTGAGCTGAACACTCGTTGGTCCGCGTCGCCCCGGCCCGCCTCGATCGGCAGCGCCGAGTACACCGCATGCCCACGGCCGTACCGGTTGGAGACGATCGTTGGATTGTCGAGATCCTGCCACGGCGGCGACGAATGAATGCTGGCGAAATTGTGCGCCGACATAGTTCCTGCAGAGGGGTAGGCGTAGGGAAGTGTCAGCCGTGCCAGCGCCTGCCCGCCGTGTTCTGTACTGAGCCTCGGCATCCTGAGTGGGGCACGGCTCGACACCTCGGGCGCGAAGCCGTGGGCGAGATGGCTCTCTGGGTACACCGCCTGTGCGATCAATGGGTCGAGCGCTCGCGAGTAGACGCCGTGCCCGCTCTCGATCCTGTGCAGGTGCACGCCGAAGACGTCAGAAAGCCCGAAGTCGTCGCGCAACACGCCGTCGGACGTTAGCAACGAGGTCCGACCGCTCGCGTACAGGCTGCCGCCGGCGGCAACGTAGGCGCGCAGACGCTCTATTTCCTCGTCGTCCATTCTCAGCACGTCCGGCAGCACGACGACCCGGTATTCTCCCAGCCTGTCGAGTTGGCTGCGGGTTATCGCTCCGAAGGGAATGTGGTCGTCCTGGAGATGCCGCACGGCCCCGGACACGGCAACGACGTGAGGATAGGTCCCCATCTGGGAGAAGGCGTTGGCCGAGGCGTCGGCGACGGCGCGCCCGTTGTCTTCAGGACGAACGCGCGCGTCGTCGGAGTAGTAGACCGCGACGTCCTCGACGGGTAGTCCACCCAGGAACTCCTCGTAGCGCTTAGTTTTGGCGAATACTCGGCCAATCTGCTCGTAGACGCCGGCGTTCACGGTCCCGCGCGGATCGATAGCGTCGATAAACAAGAAGGCCGAAGCGTGGGCCGTGGAGGCAAGGACCTCGACTAGCATTCTGTGCTCGCTCTTCAACGACGTGTGGTTGAAGATGTGGAGGGCGCGGGATGTCATGAATTCCGATGGCTGCTCCTGGCCGAGGTGGAGCATCAGCTTGGAGATGAGCAGCTGCTCGTCTTTACCGCCGTAGATGTCCCCGGCGGCAAAGGAGTCGTCTCGACCCCAATCGATCTTCTGACCGGTGACCCAGCCGATGGCCCCGGGTGCGAGGTTGTGGGTTACTGGCAATCCTGGGCGGACCGCGTGGGCGACCTCGAAGAGCTCACGGGTCCACTCCTTTAGCCAACGCTCTCTCGCTGACTGGAAACGGGCCCATTTAGATGACGTCCAGTCAACGTCCAGTGGGAGATCGTCGTCTGTCTCGCCGCGATAGCGCTCACGGCAGCGCTCGCAAATGCAAACGCCGGTCCAAAACGCCATATCGATCCACAGCGCGTCGAAATCATACCGCTCGAGCAATGCCGTGATCTGGGCGTTCTCGTAGGACCGGTACTCGGGGTGGTTCAAACACGCGGTGCCATAGCGAGGGCCGAGTACCTGCTGGTTTTGGCCGTTGAGGGTTGTGGCCGGCACGAGCGCCCACTCCGGATGAGCCTCGACCGCCCAATTGTCAAAGATCACCGAGTAATAAGCGGCCGGCGCGATGTCGCGCGCCCTCAGCGTGTGAAGCATCTCCCCGACGAGGTCACGCTCGGCTGCTGCAGGATGGATGCCGCCGACCGGCGACGGCCAGTAGTTGAGGCCCATGTGCGATTTGCAGTAGAAGAGCGCTCCCGAGATATGGCTCGCCGCGTACAGGTCGGCGAGCCCCTCCGGATCGTACTCGGCCAGGAATTCGGGGTCCCAGTCCGGGATGTGCATGTCCAGCAGCGTTCGCCGGTAGGTGTCACAGTAACGAACGGCGTCATTTGTCACGGGGCAGCACTCCTTAAGCAGGGGGGAGAGGGGTCTCAGGATTTTCGGGGCCAAAGTGCTTGAGCATTAGGCGGAGCACGCCCTGCCCGTTCTCGAGGGCATCCTCAAATGCGGACGGCTTTGTCGAGCACGTCAGGTTGGTGATCGCCATAATTAATATCGCTTCCTACGTTTTTGCGAAAAAGCAAGCCCTTGTTTTTTCTCGGCCCACTGACTCGGGTGTGGACCGGGAGGCTAATTGCTCTCCAGCCACCGCCACCGCCACCGCCCGTCGGGGACCACCTGGCGTCGCAGGTCCCGGCCGTCACCAACGAAGCGACGCCGTGACCGAGTGACAAAGTCGCCGGTACTTCCCAATCGGACTACCCAGTCTGCCGGGGTTCGGCAATCGTTTACCATTCGGGTCGGATGCTAACTACCCTCCGGGAGGGTGTCAAGGCCGATGACTGGCACCTGGCGCGTGGCACTTGCCAAGGCGGTTCTTGCTGCTCTGGGCCGGCCATCTCGAGCTGCCGCCTACGGGATCCCCACACGGCGCGGCCTGTGTTCGAAGACGCGCCCTCCGCAGTGGAGGCAGTCATCCAGCTTGCGGAGGTGAGCCCGGGTGCGAATAACCCTGCTTGGTGTCGATTAACCACGTGAGAGGTGCTTAATCGACACCAAGCCGGCGTTTTCGTGGACCAGAACTGCACACTCCTAGTTTTCTCGTGCATTGCGATACCCGGGGAATCTGCGGACCAGCACACGACCCGAGTTTTTCGTGGACCAGCACGAGCCGAGGGCGCGGGGGCGAGCCTGGCCCCGACCTTGGGTGCAGATCGTTTGCGGCAGGGGTCAGGCAGCGAGGACGCGAGGGGGTTCCGCGTCGGGGCTTTTGGCGTACACTCCCTTGGCCATCCCTCGCTTCCAGAGCGCGTAAGTGATGAGGCCGATGAAGATCGGTGGGAAATACGTGGTTGCCCGCCAGACCATGTCGGCTGCCAGAGCGTCGCTCGAGTTGGCCCCTAGAGCGGTCAACATACCGATGAACGCCGCGTCGATTGTCCCGAGGCCCCCCGGGGTAAGCGGGATCACCCCGACCAGGCGGGCCACGGCGATGGCGAGCAACGCTCCCAGGTCGCTGACCTGGCTAGAGGTGATACCGACCGACCGAATGCAGAAATAGACCAGGACCAGCACTGTGCCCTGGCTCACGAGGACGGCCGCAGTCAGGAGCCAACCGCGCTTGTGCACCGTTTCGTTCGCCTGCTCCCGGAAGTGGAGGACGGCCCGCTCGACCTGGTCAGACCCAGCCTTGTGACGAAAATGTAGCACCCAGTTGACGACCTTGTCGCCGAGACGGCCCAGCCAGTGTGCGCTCGCTTCACTCCGGAAAACCAACCACAGCACCAACCCGAACACGACGATTACGAGCACCCCGATCAAGGCGGCACTGACCGCCCCGGCGGTGCTCTGGCCGGCGAGCACCACGAGCACCACCGCGATGATGGGCAGCCCCAACTTGAAGGCGATGATCCAGACACCGGTCGTCCCGACGGCGGTGCTGATGGCTACGTTCGAGAACCCGAAGCTCCCGAACATCCGGAAGGTCATCCCGACTGCGACGGCACCGCCCGCCGGGATCGTGTTGGAGATAGCCGAAGCGGTCTGGGTCTCCAGGAACCCGTGGCGGAAGCGAAGGTGCACGAGGACCGCCTGGTAGGGCCAGACATAGGAGATTCGGTTTACGGCTGCCGCGATGATGAGGGCCGTCAACCACCCGGCGCTCATGCTCTGGATCGCAGTCCAGGCCTCCGAGTAACTAGCGAACTGCGGGATGACGCCGAGGAAAATGACAAGGATCAGCCCGACGCTGATCGCGACGCCAATCAGGCGGCGCAGGAGCGGTTTCCTTTTCGCTCCACTCGCCGCCAGGGCAATGCCGGGGCCGGCACCGGCCGGGGCCGCCGCGCCGGCACTGGCCTCGCCGGCACTGGCCTCGCCGGCACTGGCCGTGCCCGCCGCTCCAGCACTGGCAGCGCCGGCACTGGCCTCGCCAGAGGTACCGCTTTCGGGGACCAGTGGCCCAGAGCTTTCTACGGCGTCAGCCACGCGACCATTGTGCCGCGCCCCGCTGGCCCCTGCCTCCCTCCACTCGGGTAATTCTCGCCGCGCTGGGCCGCCCCCACCAATCTGGCCGTCCGTTGCTCAAGCCTCCCGGGACCAGCCCGCCGGGACTGGTGGCCGGGACTGGTGGCGGGGACTGGCGGCCGGGACTGTCACCCGCACGGCTACCGTCACCCCGTGCTGGGGTGCGTTGGAGTCGTGCCACCGGGGTCGAGGATGTCAAAACCGTCGGGCGTGTTCAGCAACCCCGGGGCCGTACCCGCCACGCCTGTTTCCCCGTACTGCCAGACCAGAGCCCGCGTCACCGGGTCGATAGCCACCATCCGGTCGTTGTAGTCGTCGTTGAGTAGAAAAACGCCCGAGGGCAACAATTCGACGAGCGACGGGTGGTTGAGCTCACCGGGCCCGTATGTGGGCTGGTAGCGGTAGAGGATCTGCCCGGCGCGATTGAACTCGACGATGCCCCCCGGTTGTTCGTAATCTGCGACCAGGTAGGCATCCGGGCCGACCTGCTGCGGGTCAGATGGGTAGCCGATGGGAAGCTGGACGTCCCAGACCAACTGGCCGGTCGTCGTGTACTCGTCGACCCAGCTCCCGTTGATCTCAGAAACCAGCAGGTCGCCGTTGGCCAACGGTGTATCGCCGTTCGGTGACGCGACCCCGGTGGGCGGGTTGTGTACACAGTCACCCGGCGTGCCTATCTGGGTGAGGACGGTCCTGGTGCTGGCATTGAGTACAAGGACCCGGCAGTTCTTCGGGTCAGCGACCGTGATGTCGCCATTGCGAAGCAAATAAGCGTCATCAGGGTTGTTGAGGTACCCCGGAGCTGATCCCGGTACACGCGGGTGCCCGTACGAGAACAGCAGCCGCCCAGATGGGAACGCGATTTCCACGATCGTGTCGTTCTCCTCCTGGTTCGAGATAATCGCTGTCCCGTGGCGGATGAAAAAGGCATCGTCCGGGTAATAGAAACCCCCTGGTGGCGGAGGGCCTGTCGCCGAAGGGTAAGTCCAGACCACGTTTCCTGCATCGTCCAGTAGCAGAAGGCGGTTGTTCCCCCGGTCAGCGATGAGCAGCTTTTCACGGTAAAAAGGAGATCCTGCTCCAGGTGTACCTGCCAGACCGAAGCGCCGGTTCGCGCTCAGAACTTGCACATCTGGACTGGGGACACCTCCGGCTGTCTCGCCCCCCACGAGGACAAGGCGGTTGTCGGTGACGGCCGCCCCGGTGTTTGCCACCGCCACAGGCAGAGAACCCGCCCGGAGGAACGAGGAGTGGGCCGGGTCGAAAGCAAAGACATCGTTTACAGGGCGAGCGGGGCCGGGGCCGCTCACACCGCCAGCGACATAAATAACCCCGTCCAGTACACCGGCGGCGGAGCCAGATAGAGGCAAAGGGAGTTGCCCGACCACCTTGGCCACGCCTGTGCCGGGATTGACCACTTGGACAGTGCTTACCGGCTGCCCAGCACTCGACAGCCCGCCGAAGACGTAAATCTGTCCGCCCAGCGTCGCCACAGCCGGGTACCGGACTGCCACGGGAAGAGCGGCCACGCGATGGAACCTCACCCCATTGGCCGTCGCCAACACCTCGGGGTCGAGCGATGGGCCGTCGTAGCCTCCGATGACGTAGGCCATCTGGCCGATGGTTACCGCGGCCGCGTCGGCCCTGGCCCGTGGAAGTGACCCCAGTACAGCGGAAGTCCCGCTCGATGTGACGGCCTGGTCGACCGAAGCGGGCGACGCCGTACCCCCACCGAAGATCAAGCCCCTCCCGCCCAGAACCGTGGCGGCAGCGTCATGGGTCGCGGTCGCAAGGCTGCCGACGAGGGACAACCCACCAGTGCTGAGGTCGAGCCTGAAAGCGCCTGCAGCGGACGAGCCGTCCGCACCGATCCCTCCCGCGATCAAGAGGCTGCCCGACGGGCCCTCGGACAACAAGACCTCCCGGCTGATCGGTGCCCGTAACGCCCACGGGAAGAGGCCCGATTCGACGGCCGGGATGCCGCCCGGCCGGGCCCCCGATGGAGCACCGACCGGCCGGCCATATTTGCGTGCATAGGTACCCACCTGCTTGCCCGCATGCTTGTCGGCTGTCACCGGAGTGGCCATGAACGCTATCGCCGCAACGGTGCCTGCCACCGCCACTACGCCAACAGTGGCAGTGGTCCAGCCTGGCACCATCCGATGTGCCGAGCGCCTCCCGCCCCGCTCAGACATCACAACCTCAGGCTAAGAACGGGGCCTTACGACTGCATTACGACCTGGACCAGCGATAACGATGCCAATCCCGTTTGCACTGCGGTTACCCTTGGACGCCGACGGCCGTCGGCCGGGGCCGGACGCTGCGCTGCTCAAGAGCCGAACCGTCGCTGGCGCCGTGTGTAGTCCCGCAAGGCGCGCAGGAGGTCGACTCTCCGGAAGGCCGGCCAGTAAGGGTCGATGAAAGCGAACTCGGCGTAGGCGGACTGCCACAACAGGAACCCCGAAAGGCGCGACTCGCCGCTAGTCCGGATCACGAGGTCGGTATCCGGTAAGTCCGCGGCGTAGAGGTGCCTGGATATGCCCTCGGCGTCGATCGCCTCTGGTAGCTGAGTGGGCGCAGCTCCCCGGGAGACGAGCTCGCAAACGAGGGCACGGCACGCATCAACGATTTCCTGACGGCCGCCGTAACAGAGGGCAATGTTCACGTGGAGCGGCCCATCGCCGACTTTGGCGCTGGCCTTGGCGGCCGCTTCTTTCGCCGCAAGTGCCAATTCCTGAGGCAGCAGGTCCAAGCTCCCACTGACTGCCAGCGAGAACCCCAGTCGCCTGGACAGCGTCGGCAACCGCCCAAAGAGCTCGGTCAGCACCTCGAAGTACGGTTCGAGTTCGTCAACTGGGCGACGCAGGTTGTCAGTCGACAGCACCCAGGCCGTTACGGCTTTCACCCCTAGTTCCGCACACCAGCCCAGCAGCTCTTCGAGCTTGGCCATGCCGGCGCGATAGCTGTCCTGGTAGCTCGAGTACCCCTCGTCGCGCGCGAACCGACGGTGCCCGTCAAGGATCACGCCAATATGGCGCGGGAGGCTATCGCGGGGAAGTGACCGGGCCAGCCGGTGTTCGTAGTAGCGGTAGACGACGCGAGGAAGTGCCACCTCAGTGGACCATTTCGAGGAACTGTTCCAACACCCCCATGATGCTCCAGGTACCTGTCGTTTTCGTTGCGGCGCGGCGACTTGCCGGAGCGGCCGCCGAAGTGTTCTGTCCAATAGCTACAGTTTGTTGAGCTGGTGCCTCCACGCACGCGGGGTCGGGACTGTCGATGGGGCGCCACTTGGGCCAATGGAAGGGGGCCGGCCGTCATCTGCTCTTCATGGTGATGTTGTACAGATGGTGTCATGCGCGCCTTGGTCGCTGAGGACGATAGCGCCCTCCGATCGGTGCTCGAGCGCGGGCTGAAGGAGCACGGTTACGTCGTTGACGCCGTGGCAGACGGGGAGCAAGCCCTCGGCTTCCTGCGCACCTACGAATACGAAGTGGCCGTTGTCGACTGGCGCATGCCAAAGGTGTCCGGCCTCGACGTGGTCCGGGCCCTCAGGGCGCGGCGTTCAGCTTTGCCAGTCCTGATGCTGACCGCCCGG
The DNA here is from genome assembly GCA_963823855.1 of uncultured Acidimicrobiaceae bacterium. Lineage (GTDB taxonomy): Bacteria > Actinomycetota > Acidimicrobiia > Acidimicrobiales > Palsa-688 > Fen-671. The sequence goes on along the minus strand of CAWGNA010000014.1, from coordinate 61,202 downwards.
GACACCGCTTCCGACCGGGTGATGGGGCTCGACGAGGGAGCCGACGACTACCTGGTGAAGCCGTTCGACTTCGCCGAGCTCCTGGCCCGCCTGCGAGCGCTCCAGCGGCGGTCCCCAGCACTGCAGCCGACTCGGCTCGTCGTCGGCGACATCGAGTACGACCCCGCCACCCGCGTGCTTCGCGCCGGGGAGCAGCGGCCGGTGCTGACCGTCACTGAGCTGGCCATCCTGGAACTGCTCATGCGGCGTTCGCCCGCCGTCGTGAACCGCCGTTCGATCGTCCTTCATGTGTGGGAAGACGAGGCCGCCGCGGTTGGTTCGAACACTATCGACGTGCATCTAGCTCGCCTTCGCGCCAAACTGGCGACGGCCCATGTCCGGATAGAGACCGTGCGCGGCATTGGGTACCGGATCTTGCCCGCGTGACCGCATCCCGGCTGCGTCCCGGCCCCGGTTCGCACACGCCGCACGTGTCGCAGCCGTCGTCGCCACGCTTATCGCCGTCCTGTACGTCGGCGTGGCTGTCGTCTTCGATGTCGTTGATGGAAGGCACCTGATAGCTCAAGTCGACGCTCGGGTCTCTGATCGGCTCGGGGACGTCACCGGGCCGGGGGAACACGGCCCTCGTGGCCACCTTCGGTTGCCCCCAGACAACGACGTAGACGATCCACCGATCGTGTTCTGGCGAGCGAACGTGAATGGCAAGGCCATCGCGCTGACCGGAGGCACCCCACTGCTGCCTGCGCGGTCCTGGTCTCGCCCCGGGCAACCCACCACAGCCTTCCTGGGCAATGACCAGTTCCGCCTGATCGCCGCTCCGTCCGGCACGGGGTGGCTGGTCGCAGGTGAGAGCCTGGCCCAGGCCCGGCACGTCGAGGCGGTCGTGGAGCGCGCCGAAGTCATCGCGGGCCCGGTCTTCGTGCTGGCCATGTTCTTTGGTGCCCTCGCCATCGGGTTACTTGCATCGCGGCCGGTCGAACAGGCGCGCCGGCGTCAGCTCGAGTTCACGGCCGACGCATCGCATGAGCTCCGAACCCCTCTTACGGTCATAGAGGCCGAAGTCGACCTGGCTCTCAGCTCGCCTCGGGACGGCATTAGCTATCGCGGCACCCTGCGCCGGGTCGGGGCGGAGGGCAAACGGCTGCGCCGCATTGTCGAAGACCTCTTGTTCCTGGCCCGGTTCGACGCCAATCCTCCTGTTCCTGGTGACGAGCCGGTCGACCTCCGCACCATCGCAGAGGGTTGCGTGCAAAGGTTCTCCGCAGTCGCCGAAGCGAGGGGCATCGACCTTTCGATACGTTCTGAAGGAGCTGATGCGATCCTGGTAAAAGCTCCTCCCGCCTGGGTGGACCGCCTGTGCGGGGTCCTCGTGGACAACGCGTGCCGCTACGCGGGAAACGGGGGCTCGGTACGCGTCCTCGTGGCCGCACGCGCCAACTCCGTGGGGATTGCAGTCGAAGACAGCGGGCCCGGGATCCCACCAGAGCAACGGGCGCTTCTTTTCGACAGGTTCCACAGAGGCACCGAAGAAGGTGACGGCGCCGGCCTGGGGTTGGCGATCGCAGATGCTGTGGTCCGTTCGACCGGAGGAAAGTGGCGCGTGGCCGATGCGCCTAGTGGGGGCGCCCACATGGAGGTAATCTGGCGCCGTTTCTACCCGCGGGACGATGCAGCGGACCGGGACCAAAAGCACCGAGCCGACACGCACCGGTCGGAGCGGGAGGAGGTCTCCCTACTGCAGGGATAAGGGCACCGGGCAGTGGCGTAGCGGATTGGGAAGGCCTTGGGTCACGAGGACTGGCGGCGGTACGTAACTTAGCCATTGTTGATTGGCGAACCGGGCAAGAGGACCTCGTAAAAATCACGCGCCTCCCACGCGGGCGGAAGGTACCGGTCAGCGGAGCGCTGCATCTCGGGATAGAGCTTGGTCCCTGTTACCACTGACGGGTGCCCAGGCTGGTGAGCGTAGAAGTTGAACGTCACCCACTCCGGGTTGATGTCGAGCGTCATTGCCCGCACGGCCCCCGCCCGTTGGAGCGACTCCGCCAGGGATCTCGCCGTTAAAGCCGGTCCGGCCACATATACCAATGCCCCGTCGGCAGTCACGCCGACGCCGCTCCGGGGTACTACGTAACCACCGCCCAGCGTGTAGCCCCAGATGGCGTTGTCGGTGTAAGTCGCCGAAGGAGCTAGCTGGCCATGGTCGACCAACAGGACAACGTTCTGCAGCACGGACTCGACCTCTGGGGACATGCCAAAATGGGGCCCCCAGGTGTCGATGTTGACGTGGCTATTTTTGTAAATCACGAAGGAAGCTGCGCCCTGTACGAGCTGGGCTCCGGTCTTACCCTCCAGGTAAATGCCTCCGCGTGCGTCCTGAAAACGGAATCCCCCGTTGAAAGCCGCCGCGAGGTGGGGCAACTCAGATGCGGTCACGTAGGGCGGGTGTGCCCATGTGCCACCCGGCTCAGTCGAACCGGGGACGAGCTGCAGACGTGACAGCTTGGTGTCTATCCATACGGCCGAGGTGATCTGGCTCGTGTAAATATCGTCGGCTCGGAACTGGGCCACGTACATGGCGGGCACACCATCCACCAACGGGCCAGTAGCCTGCCACTTCCCCTCACCAGCAAGGGCCGGGTGCACCACGAGCGGTACCGGCGACGGTGGCGGGAGCCCGGGAGGGACTGTGATGGTCGTGGTCGTCGTCGTGGCGTGTGTGGTCTTGCCGTGTGTCGTCTTGGCCGGCGCGGTCGCCGTGCTCGTTCCGCCCAGCCGGCTGGTGGTGATCGCATCGCTGGTTGTCCTCGCTGTGCCAGCTTGTTGGGGATCCGTCGCTACCCGCGTAGCTCCCACGGTCGCCGGGATCTTGTTCAGCGCCTTCGGTTGGCCCCCTTTTGCGGGGGCGATGGCTGAGTAGTAAAGCTCCTCGAAACGCTGTGCCACGAGGCCCCCGTGATGCGCACGCAGCCAGTCGGCCCATTTGGCCGCGAAGCTCACGTTGCCGGGCGACAGGGCCGCACCCACGAGAGAAACTCCCAGGAGGAGACCAAGCAATACTGGGATCATCAGCAGGAGCCGCCAGAGGCGCAGGACCCGCCGGCGTCGGCGTTCTCGCCGCCTCCTCGCGGCTACGTGCTTACTGCTCATGACCACAAAGAGCGTCGCTCTTCCGCTACAAAGGCCCCTGCGGTACCCACGCTCGCAAACGCGGGGGCATCGCGCCAGACATAACCGCGGTGCAAAATGGCAGCGGGACAGACGACAGGTCAACGAACCCGGCGCACCCGAGGAGCGCCAACCAGGTCTCCGCTGTGACGGGACGTCCGCGTTGCCTTCGGGCCGACCAACCTGTCGCTTTCGCCAGGCGTGAGCCATCCGGGATGGCACCAGCCCTCCCGGCGACATTGGAAGTGGTGGGAGCGCCGCTGTCGGTTGACCGTTCGGGCACACCCACGACGTCCCCGATCACAAACTGACCTCCTGGGCGCAGCCAGCGGGCCACGGCGTGCACCAGCGCTTCTCGCTCTCGTTTCCGCAGACCGTGCAAGGCGTTGCTTGAGACAACGAGATCTATGCTGTCGGCTTCGAAGTCGAGCTCTGTAAGTTCGCAGGCGACCCCCGCAACATTGCAGAGCTTGGCGAGGGCCGCTCTGGCCTCGAGCAGCTCGACCGTCACCGACCTGTTGTCCGACGCGATTACCTTTACCCCGTTACGAGCGAGGGCGAGGGCGAGTTGCCCGTTGCCGCAGCCGAGATCCACCGCCACCGTCCCCTGGCCAACATGGGCTTTGTTGACCACATTTTCGGCCAGCAATTTGAGTACCTGGGCGCGGTGCTCTTCGGCCAGGACTGTGATGGGGTCACAGCCATATCGAGTGGGGTGGTCGCTTTCGCTCCCCACACCGCGAAGGTCCGGCAAAAGCGAACGGTCACCGGAGCCTTTATCCGGCTCGGCGCGTCGGCGTTCGAGGCGTTCCTTTTCCCATACCGCCAGGTCCACGACCTTGGCCTCCGCGCCGGGGGAACGAGTCCCGGGCAGGACCACGGAGGGATGGACCGGCACGGTCCGTTTGGGCCCCATGCGGCCATCTTGTGCAGACCACCCTTGCGCCAACATGAACACTCGGCTCGACGCGGCGTGCCCCCGGGACACGCACGAGCCCAAAGCCCTGAAGGTTCATAAAGAAGCTCCGCTGGCCGACCGGCCGCCAACTGACCGCCAACTGACCGCCAACTGGTCGCCGACCGGGCCGCCGACCGGGCCGCCGACCGGGCCGCCAACCCGGCCGCACTGGCCGCCGGCTTGTGGCATACCCAGGCCTGCAAGGGTCGTTAACAGCCGGCGAGGGCTACTCTGGCGCAGTGCCTGAAGAAGCAGTTGATATCAAGACCGACGAGCAGTGGCGCGCTCTGCCTCAGCCCCGACCAGTACCAGGTATTGCGGCACGCGGCCACCGAGCCGCCATGGTCCGGAGAATACGTCCGCAATCACGAAGACGGCAGTTACCGTTGCGCCGGGTGCGGCGCGGTGCTGTTCGACAGTGACGCCAAATTCGATTCTGGGACAGGCTGGCCGAGCTTTTACGAGCCCGCTGTCGCTAAAGCGGTAGAGCTCCGCACTGACAAGAGCCACAGGATGGTGCGCACCGAGGTGGTTTGCCGCGCGTGTGGCGGCCACCTGGGCCATGTGTTCGATGATGGCCCCCGGCCTACGGGCCAGCGTTATTGCATAAACTCGCTGGCGCTCGACTTCAAGCCGGGACAACCAAGTAAAACATAGTAAAACATAAAGGGTTTGCTGCCTCCGGCCCCCTGACGGGGCGTCGCTGGTCCCACCCGGGAGGTCAACGGGGAATTGACTCGATGATGGATGTCGCCGTAGCGGCGGTCGAGGCGGCTCTGGCGGCCGGGGGTCGTTACGCAGACGCTCGGGTAATGACGATTTCGACTGAGTCGATGCATGCCCAAAACGGCGATATCGAGTCGCTACGCCAGGAGGAAAGGGCCGGCGTCGGGGTGCGGGCGTTAATGGGGTCATCATGGGGCTTTGCTGCCACCACGGAGCTCTCGGCCATTGGGCCCGCCGGGCCGGCGAGCAGGCCGCCATGACCAGCCGGGCCTCAGCCCGGGTACCGGGGCCGCCTCTGGACATGCCGCCGGTCCCCGCGGTGACTGACCACTGGGAGAGCGACTGCCTCGAGGACCCCCTCTCAGTATCCCTCTCGGAGAAGGGCGACCTTCTGGTGGCTCTGACATTGGCAGCGCGCGCCGGCGGTGCTCAGCTCGGCCGGGCTAACTACCGGATCTGGGACACATCCAAATGGTTGGCGACAAGCGAGGGCAGCCGGATCTCCCAGCGCACCCGGGAGTGCGGGGGCCAGGTTTCTGCGACGGCGGTCGGCGATGGCGAGACCCAGGATCGCTCTTACCCTGGCATTCGGGGACAGTACGGCACGAAGGGTTGGGAGCTCGTCCGCGAGCTCGACCTCCCGGGCAACGCTCGACGGGTCGGGGAAGAAGCCGTGGCCTTGCTGTCCGCCCCCGCCTGCCCGGAGCGAAGGTGCGACCTGGTCCTCGGGTCGGAGCAAATGGCCCTGCAAATCCATGAGTCAGTGGGTCATGCCACCGAGCTCGACCGCATTCTGGGCTGGGAAGCTGCCTTTGCGGGCACGTCATGGCTCGACCTGTCCCAACTCGGGCCCTTCGGTGGGGATCTCCACTGATGCAGGTGACTGCGGACGCGACGCTGCCAGGCGCCCTCGGATCTTTTGGCTACGACGACGAAGGTACACCTGCTCACAGCGTCGATATCGTTCGTGACGGCAGGTGGGTGGGCGTCCTTTCGAGCCGGGACACGGCTGCCCTCGCCGGTGTACCGAACGGCGGGATGGTCCGTGCGGATGGCCATGACAGGATCCCAATGGTCCGCATGACCAATATCGGTCTGCTACCGGGACAGCAATCGTTGGACCAAATGATTGCCGAGACCGACGACGGGATCTATATGGACACGAACCGGTCCTGGTCGATCGACGACCGACGGCTCAACTTCCAGTTCGGCTGTCAGATCGCTTGGGAAATAAAGAACGGATCTCTGCGACGGATGTTGCGGAACCCGACCTATACGGGCATCAGCCCTGAGTTCTGGGGCTCGTTGGACATGGTCGGTGGCCCAGCCGAGTGGGTGTTTTGGGGGACACCCAATTGTGGTAAGGGACAGCCGCTACAAATCGGGCACACTGGTCACCCTGCGGTCCCGTGCCGGTTCCGCAACGTGCGCACCGGCGTGCGCGGGTGAGCTCTACGGATCTGAGCTCGTTGGCTGGCCGGGTTTTGCAGTTCGTCGGCAACCGGGCCGAGGCGGCGGTCACTGTCACCCACACGCGCCAGGGGCTCACCCGCTTCGCCAACTCCTTCGTCCATCAAAACGTCGTCGACGAGCACGTCGAGGTTTCGCTACAGCTTTCGGCCGCCGGGCGCCCTGCCTCCGCCGTAACTTACAGTTCGGCTGACGCGTCCTTGCACGCCTTAGTCGATCGTGCCCTTTACGCCTCCTCGCTCCGTCCGCTCGACCAGGGCTGGCCGGGCCTATCACCCGCAATCCCGCTTATCGGTCTGGCGGATGTGCACAATGACGTGGCCACCGCAGCCGCGGGCCCCGACCAGAGGGCCAGTACCGTCGCTGCCTTCGTCGCCGCCAGCAGGGGCCTGTCCTCAGCCGGGTACTGTGAAACTCGCGCCGACGAGTGTTCCTTCGCCAACACCGCGGGCCAGACCCTCACTAGTCGATTTACGAGCGCGGGGTTCGATGCGATCTGCCGGTGCGACGGGAGCGATGGCGCGGCATCAACGTATTCCTCGCGGCTGGCCGACATCGATGGTGGAGCGCTGGGTGACGCGGCTGCAGACCGCGCGTTGCGGGGCGTCGACCCCCAGGAACTTCCACCGGGCCCCTACGAAGTGGTACTCGAGCCGCGCTGCGTGGCGTACCTGATGGATTTTTATAGTGCCTACGCCTTCAATGGCAAGGCCGTAAACGAAAAGAGGTCGTTCCTCTCACTGGGCGAGGCCCAATTGGACCCGCTGCTATCAATTTGGGACGACGCGACCGACCCCCGCCATATGGGGCGAGTGTTCGACAGTGAAGGTACACCGAAGCGCCATACCCCGCTGGTGGAGCGCGGCGTCGTTACGTGCGTGTGCCATGACCGGCGCACCGCTGCTGCCGCGGGAGGCGGGGCGAGCACCACCGGGCACGCCGGCCCGGGGGGAGAGGCGGTGGGCGCCTATGCCAGCAACCTGTTCCTCGGTGCCAGCACCGGTCCCAGCCGGCCGCTCGCCGACCTCGTGGCTCGGGTAAGGCGCGGATTGCTCGTGAGCGACTTCTGGTACACCAGGGTCCTCGACCCAAAGACCCTGGTCGTCACCGGTCTTACCCGCAACGGCGTCTTTCTCATCGAAAACGGGGAGGTCGGGGCGGCGGTGGCCAATCTCCGGTTCACGCAATCGTACGCTTCAGCGCTCGCACCCGGCCATGTGCTGGGAGTCGGGCCCGACGCCAAACTTGCCGCGGCGGCGGGAGGGGCACACGTCGGCGGTGCTTACGTGCCCAGCCTGCACTTGGCCGACTGGCACTTCACCGGCAATGCCTCCATCTAGCCGCCTCTAGATGTCGGCCGGGCCGGTAGAGGCCCGTCTCGGCAGGCCCGTCTCGGCAGGCCCGTCTCGGCAGGCCCGTCTCGGCAGGCCCGTCTCCGGCAGGCCCGTCTCCGGCAGGCCCGTCTCCGGCAGGGGTGCGGTAGCCTTGGGTGCGATGGTCCTGCCCATCTATTTTTTGGAGGCCGAATGAGTTTTTTCAAGCGTGCTCACGACATTGTCGAGGCCAAAGCCAATAGGGCGCTGGACAAGGCAGAGAACCCCAGCGAAATGCTGGACCTCAGCTACGAACAGATGCTCGAACAGATCACGAAGGTGCGCACAGCCCTGGTCCAGATCGCAGCGGCTCGCAAACAACTGGAGCTGCAAGAGGACCAGTTCAGCCACACTGTGGACACCCTCAATCAGCAGGCCGCACAAGCCGTCCAACTGGGCCGGGACGACCTCGCCCGGGAGGCGCTCAGCCGTAAGACAGCCGCCCAACAACAAATTGAGACCCTTGAGCCACAGCACCAGCAGTTGCTCGACCAGCAGCAAAAGATGACCCAGACGCTGCAGGCGCTACAAACCAGGGTCAACCAGTTCCGCACGCAAAAAGAGAGCCTCAAGGCGCAGTACAGTGCCGCTCAGGCTTCGTCCGCGGTCAACGACCAGATCGCGGGGATCTCGGGCACTTTTAGCGACTCGGGCGCCGCTCTACGGCGCGCGCAGGACAAGATTGCCTCGGCACAGGCCCACGCCGGCGCCCTGGACGAGCTGCTGCAATCAGGTGTCCTCGAAGATGTTGGCGCTGACCACGGAGATGATATTGCCAAGCAGCTGAACGCGCTGGGTAGCACCTCCCAGGTCGAGAACGAGCTGGCCGCTCTCAAGTCCAGGGCTGCCATCGCAGCGGTACCTCCTCCTGCAGCTCTGGGTACGGGTGAGGCCACAGCGACCACCGAACAACCTGCCAGCAATGAGCCCGCTCAATGAGCACCACTACCCCGCCGGCCGACGCGGGCGGCCAAATGGACATGCAAATGGCGGCTGCGGCGCTATTGGCAAATAATAAAGATGTCAAAATGATGTTGAGAGTACTGGGCAAAAATCTGCAGGACGCCTTTGGCGACAGTGTAGAGATCACCCATTCCTCCGGCGGGCTGTTCCACCGCCAGTCCGACGAGATAAAGAGCATTACGGTCCACCTCGACACTGACGACTACGAAGCAGCGCTGGATGGGTCGTCCGTGCGTTGCAGTGTCGGGCGCAGCTCCGGGGGTATCCGCATCCGTACCGAGCAGCTTCCCGTCGAGCAATGGTTGAGCCGTCTTTTGTCGGCGCTCCAACAAGAAGCCATTAACAACCAGACCGCCCAGGCTGCTCTCCAGAACGTCATAATTGGAGGGAACATATGAGCAATATCCCTTCGGATCTGCCCAAGGACGCCGCGGCCCGGCTGCAGGAGCTGGAGCACGGCCTGTTCACGAGTGACCTCTCGGTCAACGAGTTCTTGCTTGTAAAACAGGTGGGTTTCCACCCGCTGGGCCTGGTGATGGGAAGCTCGATCTACCATATCGGCCTACAGAAGGGCAACTGGGGCTCGTCCCAGGAGCTGACCAAGCTGACGGCCGCGATGTACAACGCGCGTGAGCTGGCCATGAACCGGATGGAAGAGGAAGCGGACCAGCTCGGTGCCGACGGTGTAGTCGGAGTACGCCTTGACGTCAACTTCTACGAATGGGGGCACGACTCGGCGGAATTCATCGCTGTCGGCACGGCTGTCAAAGCCGAGGACGGTAATTCGTACCGTAACAAATTGGGCAAACCGTTCACGAGCGATTTGAGCGGTCAGGATTTCTGGACCTTGGCGCAGACAGGGTACATGCCCCAGGCCCTGGTCATGGGCACGTGTGTTTATCACATTGCCCACCGCGGCATCGGCCAGGCAATTGGCCAGATGGGCCAGAACAGGGAACTCGAAAACTTCACCCAGGCGATGTACGATGCTCGCGAGCTGGCCATGAAACGGATGCAGGACGAGGCGAACAACGTCGGTGCCACCGGGGTCGTCGGTATGAGACTGGAAGAAAAAAGCCACCAGTGGGGGGACCATACGATCGAGTTCTTGTCGCTCGGGACCGCGGTTGCCCGCCGGGCCGGCGCTGAGGGCGTGACTGCGCCCCGGCCGACCACGATCATCACGTTCGACAATTGAGCGAAGCCACGGCCACCGCGCCGCACGCTTTTGACTCCGGCCTCACGATCCCGGACTTCGCCGCCTGCCTGTCTATGGGGATGCAACCTGTTGGTTTGGTCCAGGGGTTTTTTTCCGGGCAAGTAGCAAGCTGGTCGAACTATTCGTATTACCCGGAGCGCAGTTACCCGTGCTCCTGTTACGAGACCGGGATGCACAATACCGGTTGGGTCGGCCAAGTGAGGGATCTGGACGACGCGTGGATGACGGCTCACCAGACAGCACTCGACCGGATGATGAAGGAGGCAACGGACCTCGGGGCTCACGGGGTCGTGGGTGTGACCACTGAGATGAGCCACCCCACGAACGAGAACAGCTCCCAGGTCCACCTGTACGGGACGGCCGTCCTCATGAAGGGTGCTCCCCCTCCACGCCAGGCGTGGTGCACCCAGCTGGCCGGGCATAAGCTGGCCAAGTTGATCGAGATCGGCTTCGTCCCGAGCTTGGTTGCGTACAGCCGCTGCACCGCCATGATGTCCGAGGGTTGTTACATGGAGTATTACGGATCGGGGCGGTGCGGTACGGGCTATGTGATAAGCCCGCTACAGGACGCCCATGAGCTGGCCCGCTCCCGCGCTATCAGTACGGCGCGCAGCATTTCCCCCCAGACCTCGCTGTACGACGTGCGTATGGAGGTCCACGAGTCGGAGCGGTACCGGAGCACTTACATAACGTGTTCGCTGCTCGGTTCGCTTGTACGGCGGGCGCGCACCGGTCCTCCCGTAGGGCGTCCCGTCCCCACAGTGAGCCTCGGCTCATGAGCGTCGAGACGCCGCCGTTCGGCGGCGCGGAGAGCAAAGAGGCCGATTTGGGCGAACTCGGCCAGGCCCTCGGGGCAGCTGAGGGCACGCCCACGGCCGGGTCGGGCGGCGAGACCTCGGACCTCTCGCTCGACGAGATCCTGCTGCTGCACTCGGTCGGGCTCGAGCCTGTTCAGGTTGTATTTGGTGTCGGCTGCATTTCGATCCTGACGGGGGTCTGGAACTGGGCCACCGGGCCTGTCCTGGACGCTCACGACGCCTTCCATCGCGCCCTCGACCAGGCCAAAGAGTCGATCCGCCAACAAACTCGGGCCGCGGGTGGCGTAGGTGTGCTGGGGGTCGAAGTGGAGGTCCAGCTTTCCTACCACCGCTACACGGTCATCGTGACGGGCACAGCGGTCCGCCCGTTCACCGACGAATCCGGGCACACCCATTTCAACGTGAAATACCAGAACCCCTTTTTGTGCGACTTGTCGGCCCGGGACTTTGTCGTGCTGAGTTCTTCGGGGTGGTACCCGCTAGAACTGGTCGCCGGTGTGTCGTACGTACACGCGCCCCGTCGCACGCTTAGCGCCACGATGGGCCAGTCGACCCAAAACATTGAGCTGACCAACTTCACAGAGACGCTCTACCAGGCCCGCGAAGCAGCAATGGAGGAATTGCAAAGCCATATCACTCAGGCCGGGGGCACAGGCCTGGTCGACGCCAAGATAATCGACCGGCCGGTTTATTTCGCCCATCACGTCGTCGAGTTCCTCACGTACGGTACAGCGATCAAAATGCTCGCAAAAGAACATACCCACCCCGACATGTCCCTCGTCTTGCCTGTCGACGACGCGGTACGTACTTTCGAGGCCACCTCGCTGGATTGAGCGTCGGGTAAATGACCAGCCGCCGAGATCTCCCGGCGGATGACCCGGGCTTGGTCGAGCAGGTCCTGGAGCATCTGCGCCGGACGGTTCAGTCTGTCGCGGATGAGGTCATACCCCTCGGGCCCGGCTGGGTGGCGCGTACCCGTTCCCTCCCGGAGATCTGGTCACTGAACCAGCTCCGGCTGATCTCGTCGACCACGCCTGATGAGGCGGTCGCGTTGGCCGACGAGCACCAGTCCGACCTCACCTTCCGCCATATTGTGGTCGATCACGATCCCACCGCTAACGAGCTCGGGAGCAACCTGGGCAGCAACGGCTGGAAGGTAGACCGCTTGGTGATGATGGTGCTCGTGGCGGAGCCCGACCACGAGGTTGGCACCGGGGCGGTCGTAGACCTTGACGCGGAGCAAATGCTGGCCCTGATGCGACGCTGGCGCGCCGAAGAGCAGCGGGATATCGAGCCATCAACGCTCGAGCAGCTGGACGAGTACAACCGGCTCGAGGCGGCCTTGTGGCACGAATGCGCCTTCGGCGTCGTGGGCCCGACGGGCTCCCCGGTAGCGATAACCAAGCTGCGTCGTGATGGAAGCACGGCCTGGGTCGAGGACGTCTATACCGTGCCCGAGGAGCGCGGGAAGGGTTACGCCCGCATGCTCGTGACCCATGCTACGGCTTTGGGCCGGTCAGGACACCACGAGCTCACATTTATCATCGCCGACGACAACGACTGGCCCAAGAACCTTTACCATAAAATTGGCTTTCGGCCGATCGGCACCACCTGGATCTTCCACCGGGCCGCAAGCCACGGCCGGCCCTACGACTTGTAGTAAAGGTGCAGGAGCACCACGGCCCAGTCGGGCGAAATGTATTGAGCCGGCTGAGCGTACGGGTCGCCCGGCGTGACCCAGCCCTCGATGTACTGGCTGTCGTACTGGTACCAATCGACCTGCTCGGTGACCGGGATGACCGGCACGTCGGCGAGCATCACTTGCTCCAGCCCGTCGACAACCTCTTGCTGGACAGCGGTGCTCGTCGTCGCCGCGTACTGGTTTATCAGAGCGTCAGTCGACTTGCTCGAATAGCGTTCCCAGTTGCCTGCGGCGGCCGTACCGATTGGTGCGCTGTCCGATGAGGACAGAAGTTGGCTCAATTCGTAATAAGGCCCCGGACCGCTCGAGCCCCAGTAGTATGCGAGCTGATATCGACCCTCATAAAGATTAGACAAAAAGGCAGCGTTAGGCAGGTTTTCTGCCGTGAGCTGGATGCCAACGGCCTTGAGCTCGCTCTGGATGATTCTAACTGAGGCGACCCAGTCGGAAAAGCTGGCATTGTCCATGATCGTGAACGACAGCGGGTGGCCATTTTTTTCGAAGATGCCGTTGCTGCCCCTCTTGAACCCCGCCGCTGTCAGGACTGACATGGCCCGGGACGGGTCGTAGGTGTAGGCGTTCCCGTACTCGGCCGCCAGACCGGAGTCGTACCAAGTCGAGAACGTCGGCTCGACGATCCCTGTCTGGTTGGAAGGCGGCTCGTAACCGTACTCACCTAACCGCGCCACCTTAGGACGGTTGATCGCGTATGCCATTGCCTCGCGTACCGCCACGTTGGACAGGACCGGGTTCGTCTGGTTTATCCAGATAAAGACGTTGTACACCGGCTCGAACCAGTAGTGGTGGTATTTCGGGTCGACCGCGACGTAGTACTTCTCGACGTTCGGGACGAATTGAGAACCCCACTCGTCCAACCCGCTCCTCAGGTCTTCATTGGCTGCCGCGCTCGAGACGTAGGACGGGAAATTGACTGTGTGGATCTTCGGCAGCCCTGGCTGCCAATACTGGGGGTTGCTCTTGTACTGCATATTGGTTTGGCTGCAGCTCGACATGACGTAGGGGCCGGTGCCGACCGGCTGGGGGTCGCGGTACGCGACCGGGTCCTTGATGGTCGACCAGATGTGAGCTGGCACTATCGGGGTCTGGTCGGCGATGTAATAGAAATACGGCACCGCCGGTGCCTTGAAATCGAAGACCACGTGGTCGGCCCCAGCAAGGAGACACTGGTCAGGACCGACCAGTCGGAGTTCAGGTCTAGAGCGGGATCCTTTTTCAGCAGGTCGAAGGTATAGAGCACGTCCCGGGCCGTGAAGGGCTTACCGTCGGTCCAGGTCAACCCGCTCCGGATCGCAAATGTCAACGACGTATTGTCGTTGGACCACGTCCACGTCGTGGCGAGCCACGGCGTGGGCGCACCACTCTCCACAGTGTCTTGATAGACGAGCTCCTCGTACACTGGGCCGAAGGAAGAGAACTCGTCTGACGCGTTGAACGGGTTGAACTGGCAGTTCCAGGGTTCGCCGTACGCGTCGGCGATATTGAGGGCGCCCGGCGCATGAGCCTTGGAAGGCGGCGCATGGGCCTTGGACGGGCCAGGGGATTTGGAGGGGGGAGGGGCGGCGGACGCGATACTGGCGCTGCCGCTGATAGCGATCAGGGCGCTAGTGAGGACGGCGGTCCCGAGCACTGTGAGCCGCCGAAACCAGTTGGTACCGGACAATGGTTGGCCCGCTCAGCTCGGTAGATGGGGCACGACCTCCTCGGCCACGAGCCGGAGATGGTCGAGATCGGAGAGGTCGAGCACCTGGAGGAAAAACCGTCCCGCCCCTGCCTCTGCAAATGCGCCCAACCTGTCAACAACCTCTGCTGGTGAGCCTGCAAAGCTGTTGCGACGCAGCTCGGCCACGTCCTGGCCGATCGCCTTGGCTCTTCTCTCCACCTCAGCCTCCGACCGGCCACAGCAAAGGACCTGTCCGACGGACCATGCAAGGCTGGCCGGGTCACGCCCAAGCTCTTCGCAGGTTTCCCGGACCGATCTGTAGATGCTCTTCATCTTGTCTAGCGGTACGAAGGAGACGTTGAACTCGTCAGCAAACCTAGCCGTCAGCCGGGAGATCCGGGGGCCGCCACGGCCGCCCACGATGAGGGGCGGGTGGGGCCGCTGGGCCGGCTGAAGCGGTCCCGCTTCGAGCCGCACGCTGCATGTCAGACCATCGCGCTCGAACACGTCGCCAGGTGCGGTTGACCAAACCCCGTGCAGGATGGCCAGCTGGTCTTCGAGGAGGTCGAAGCGCTCCCCGACAGCGGGGAAGGCGAGGCCGTAAGCGTCGTGTTCGGCCTTGTACCAGCCCGCTCCGAGCCCTACCTCAACCCGACCTTGGCTCATGTGGTCGATTTGCGCCACTGTGACTGCGAACGGCCCGACCGGCCGGAACGTGGCTGGGCTCACGAGCGTGCCGAGCCGGATCGAGCGGGTGTCGCGCGCCAGGCCCGCCAGCGTCGTCCATGCGTCTGTATATGCAGGCAAATCGGGCGGGTCGCCCATTTTCAGGTAATGATCGGAACGGAAGAAGCCATCGAAGCCGCACTGTTCGGCCGCGCGCGCACTGCGAGCAGCTGGTCGTAGGTCGCACCTTGCTGGGGTTCGGTGAAGATCCGCAATTTCATGTATGGACGATACGTCGGCTGAGGTGAATACCCCTCTTACAGACGCGCCCGGCGGCACCTCCGATCGCCACGGGGCCGCGCCGCACCCTGTCCGACTACGCCCCCGGGAGAGACGTCGGGACTTGCGCCAGGTGCAGCGCCGGAAGGTGGGTCTGAAGGAGCGCGTCAGCCGCATCGAGCTCGCCCTCGGCCTGTTGCCGGTCATGGCCGAGCAGCTGCGCGTCGTGGACGAGGACCTGACGCGCCGTCCCATCGTTCGGGTCGGAGCCGAGCGCCTGGATCTGCTCGATGGCGGACAAGGCGTCAGAGGTCGCCCACACTCTGACTGTGCTCACGAGCTGGCCGATGTCCCTGCCTGAGGCTGAACCTGGCACATCGACGATGGAGAGTTGGTAGATGCTGTCGTCTGTAAGCGAGCACGCCTCCTGGTCGTGGCGCAACGATCCAGGGGCCTGGTGGGCCTCGGACAGAGTGACGGTGTGGTGGGAGAAGTCGCCGTAGCTGCTGAAAGACTCGGCCAGGGCGTCGCTGCACGGACCGACGTCCTGGTTGACCTGGGTCACCACCCTGGCGTCATCGGAAATCTGGCCGGTGCGGGACCCATGCTTAGGCAGGTCCACCGCCACGGTCACCGCGACGACGGCGACGAGTACCACTGGTACAAGCCACGCTCTCCGCCTGTACCACGGCGAGGCACCAACGCTCTCGTCGTCAGCCACCGTAAGCATGCGCGTCCATAGCCTTTTGTTTAGCTCGTGAAACCAAGCGTACAAGGCCAAGTCCCCGAGCCGTGCCCGGGGCAGCGGTAAGGTCGCCTTGAGAAAGGGGGCGTTTTTGGGAAACGCACAAACTCATGTTGGTGTCGAGGTGGGCGATGGGCTGGTGGCTCGCTTCGCCGACGCGCTTGTACTCGTGGCCGAAGTAGCCGAGCATCGCGAGCGGGCCGAAGAGTTGCTCGCGGCCGTCGAAGCAGCGGCCTCCGGGACGGCGCCGTCGGGGCCGCTCATTGCCACTCGGTTGGCGACCATCGTCGCAAATGGCCAGCCCGGGACTGTCCCGTCCTTCGGCGTAGTCGCCCCGTTGGGCGACGGCTACCTGGTCCTCCTGCACGGAACGGTGTCGGCAGAGATAACAGGTGCCCCTGGCGTCCTCCGGCTCTCCGGCGAGCAAGCAGTGACGTGGGTGGACCAGAGGATCGAAGTGCCTGTGGACCGCCTGAGCGTCACCTGCCGTGAGCACCCGGTCAAGGTTGACCCGATGTCCGATCTTCGCGCCGGCCTCGTACCCGGCAGCGGTTTCGTCCTGACCCCGGGGGGACCAGCGGGCACCCGCAATTCCGAGACGGTAGATAGCGACCAAGCGGGAACGCACACCACCCAGACTTCTGAGAGCCCCGCCGCACTGGGCGAGCCGACATCCGCTGCTGGAGGCACAGCCGGCGATGTTGCCACAACCGCGTCGGTTGCGGCCGGGGCCAATGCAGCAGGGGCAAGTGCGACAGAAGACAAACCCGCTGGTGCCATGGCAGGAGAGGAGGCGGAGCCGGCCGCCGTCGAGCCCGCACCGGCTGCACGTGTGACCGTCGATGCCCCGGGACAGGGTGCAGATGTAGACGACACCCACACCGAGACGGCTCCGCGGTCAGCAGCCCGTTCCACTGAGGCCCTTGCCGCGCCGATGGGCCACCTGGTCTCCACTGACGGTGCCCGGATCCCTCTTGACCGTGACTACGTGCTCGGACGCGAACCCGAGGTTGACCCCACCGTGAGGAGCGGGGCCGCCACCCCGGTCCGGCTGGCTGACGACGAGAACCTGGTCTCGCGCGTTCACAGCTACATAGCGGTCGACTCCGGGGAGGTGTCGCTCCGCGACGCCTCTTCGGCCAATGGCACCTACATGGCCGCCCCGGGCGATGAGGCCTGGGCACGCGTAGGCAATGACCCCGTGGTACTACCCCCAATGTGGAGCGTGAGGGTCGGGAACCGCGTCTTTACATACGTGGCCTCGGGCGCGGCATAGGAAGGGCTTGGTGCCATCGGCGGCCCTGGCGCACCTGATCGCCTGGCCTGGCCGGAGCGAGGAAAGATCGGTCCCGATCTTCGACCACTTGTTCGTCGGCCGGGAGTGCTCCGGAATCGATGACGAGCACCGGTTCTTGATCGACGACGGGTCGGTCTCGCGGACCCATGTCGAGCTCCACCTCGACCCCGACCACGACCACGCCTGGTTGACTGACCGGAGCACGAACGGGACCCGTCTCAACGGGGCCCGGATGGAGCGCTCGGTCCCGGTCCAGATAATGCCCGGGGACCGGGTGCAAGTCGGCCCCGTCGAGTTCCAGTTCTTCTCCCCTCATTTCACCGCCCGGGCGGACGTGGACTCCAGGCAGACAGTGCGCCGCGTCGACATGGGTGAACTGGTCATGGCCGTCGGTGACATCGTCTCGTTTTCGACCATCTCGGAGTACACCGACGGGGCTGTCCTGCTCCAGAGCATCAACGACCTGTACTCAGATCTCCGCAAGCTCCTGAGCCGTCATTCTGGGACGCTCAGCAACTACGTCGGCGACGCCTTTTTCGCCACGTGGGAGGCAAGAGCCGGAGCGGAAGCCGCGGCTGCTGCAGCGGTCGGCTTCGCTCTCGATGCTGCGGCCCGGGTGAGGGACATGGCGCCCGCGTTGCCATTACGGGATCCCGGCGGGCAGCCGGTCCGGATGGGGTTCGGGGTCGGGCTCGGCCCGGCAGCAGTGAGCATGATGGCCGGCGCGATAGTTACTGTCCTGGGCGATGCCACCAATGTCACCTTCCGGCTCTCCGGGCTGGCGTCCAGGTCCGGATGGCCCGATGTTGTCGTCACTGACGCCGTGCAGGCCTTGACGGCCGAACGGTTTGCCTACTCGGCACCATCAGAGGTCGAGGTCAAGGGACGGACCAGCCGAGTCAAAATCCACGGCGTGGCGCCCCTCGGGCAGGCCGTCAGGGTGGGGGATAGGGCCGCCAAAGTTCATGAGCCGCCGTAACGCTATGTGGCCTGGAAAAACAAGCCGCGCTAAGAGGCGGGCTGGGGCGCTCCGGAGCCCTTCAGAGCTTTCATGTCACCGGCACGTAGGGCGGCCAACGACGCGTCCCCGACATAGGTCCCCTTTTTCACGGCGGCCAGGATCGACGAGAAGTCCTCCGGATGGTGGCCGAGCACCAGACCTCCAACGAGCCTCCCGTCGGAGATCACCATACGCCGGTAGGACTGCCGGGAAGGGTTGTCGATGACGACAAGTTCGTCGCCCGGGTCAGGTTCGACCCTGCCTATCGAGGACAGTTCGATCCCGGCACCCTTCAGGATGCACGCTGGCACTTCCGCAACCAGGCGCTCGTCAGCGCCGAGAGCGTTGATCGCTGCCACCTCGCCCTGCTTGGCGGCGATCGGCCAGAGCCCCAACACCAGCCCGTTGTGCTCGGCGACGTCGCCTGCGGCGAAAACTCCAGGCGCCGAGGTTGCCATGCGGTCGTCCACGAGGACACCACGGTTGACCGAGAGGCCCGCCTGTTTGGCCAGGTCCACGTTCGGCCTGATCCCGATGGCCCCCAGGAACACTTGGCACGGGACCTCCCGTCCGTCCTTCAGCACCGCGCTGTCCACCGCGCTGTCCGGCCCGGCTTTGCCGTTCAGAGCCTCGGTTTCGGCGCCGTACAGCACCTGCATCCCGATCCCGTCGAAGTAGTTGTGGACCAGTTCGCTGCACCTCGAGTCGATCTGGCGGGACAGCAGCCGCGGCCCGCGCTCTAGCACCGTCACGTGCAGCCCCAGTTCGTAGAGCGAGTGAGCCGCCTCGAGGCCGAGCAGCCCGCCTCCGGCTACAACGGCTTCCCGGCAACCGTTCTGCTGGACGTAAGCCCTGATCGCTATGGCATCGCCCGCCTCGCGCATGACGAAGCTCCCGGGGCGACCGAAGCCCTCGATCGGGGGTACCGAACTGCGGCTCCCCGTCGCCAGGATGAGGCGGTCGTACGAAAGCACCTCGCCAGTCCCGAGGTAGACGCGTTTCGTGGGTAGGTCGAGCCGCGTCGCAACCGTATTGAGCCACGCGGTGATGCCGTGCTCGTCGTACCACTGCTCGGCCAACAGGAACAAGCCTTGCATCGCCGACCGGCCATAAACCAGGCGTGAGATCCCCATCCTGTTGTAGAGGACGTGCGACTCGCCGCCGACGAGGTGGATCTCGCAGTCAGGGTGGCCTCTGCGGACGAAATCTGCTGCTGTGACGCCGGCAATACCGTTACCTATTACGACGACGCTGGCGATCGACCGGTCGTAGGCTTTCGGCTTGTCTCCTCCCTGCTCTCCTGGCTCCGGATGAAGCGCCATCTCGACCGGCCCCGATCGCAGGCGCGCGCAACAGGCCATCCTGGTGTTGCTGGCAAACCCGAGGCGGCGCAGGGTGTTCACCTCTTCTTCCTCCGGCGGCGACAGGCACGCCGTCCCGTCGAGTACCGCGACCGGATCTGCTCCGCACACCCCCATCCGGCACCCGGCCTCGATCGCTTGACCGTTGCGCTCGGCCACCTCGAGCAGCGACAGGCCAGCCTCAGCACTGACTAATTTCCCCTCTGGTTGGAACTTGACCTCTACCTCGTCCCCGGCTGGCTTTTCTTTTTCTTTCTCGGCCCGCAACGCCTTCGAACCCTTAGCGCTCAGCTGAATGAGTTGTGGTCCCGGAGCGGCTTCCTCCGCGAACTGCATCTCCACGACCCGGGTACGGGCCAACCAGAACAGGGCCAGGCCCCACACGAGGAACCGTATCGGCCAACGCACCCAGGGGATGGCTATCCCGGTGACCGTTTTCCACGAGTCAGCCAACGTGACGCTCGCGTACCAATAAAAAATACTGATTGCTACAGACGCGTAAAGCGCCGTTATCATCGCGACGCTGAGCGGAAGCAGGGCATCGACCACAAAAAATGAACCGATACTGCCGAAAAAGTAAAGGGCGAGCCTTTCGTAAATCTGGAGCCTGGTCAGATCCGTGCTACTTACCAGAGTGAAAAAACCGAGCACAAAGCCGGGGAGGGCGGCGGCGAACAGTTTTCTCGGGGAGCTCCAGCGGGGGTCCGGGTCGTGCAAGTCGGCCTGGTAGGCGACCCGGGGCTTGAAGTCGTAGCAGTTCTTGGTGCACGCCACGCACGGCTGGCAATGGCTGTTGGGGACGGTCACGAAAGGCGTCTGCCCGTAGACCCGTTGCAGGGGGAGCAGTGGGCAGATGCTGCTGCACCACCCACTTTTGCCTTTGAAGTACAGACCGGCCGCAAATGCGTTGAGGATGGTGAGAGAAAGCAATATGCCGGTGGCTCGGGCACCCGCATTGAAGACGGCCAGGCGGGCGCTCGTAATCCCGAAGAACAGCACGATTGCGACTATGTACCCGTAGTTCCGCAGCCATTGAGGAGGGGTTAGACCGCGTGTGAAACCCAGCACACGTGGTGCCTGATTGGACGCCGCCAGGGGACATATGTTGCGCCAGAGCCCGGGCGCCACGAAGAACGTGATCGGCAATAGCGGCACAACGACCTTGAAAAACCAGAACAACCCGCCCGCGGGGCGCACGAACAAGCCGATGCAAAGAGCGATATATGCGGCAACGCTCACGACCCTGATGGCGTGCCAAGCGCGCACCGGGATCCGGCGGTGCAGCTCCATATAGTTCGGGAAAACCGGCTGCCCCGGTTTTACCGTGACCCCGAGGGCCCGGTCCCACCACTGGCGCGCCGGCGATGGGCCTCGGACCACCGGGGCCGGCGCAGGTGGTCGGGGGACCCAAGCCTGCTGTTCAGGTCGCGCCGCGATGGTTGCTCTCGGCGGGATGACCGGGGCTTGGGACACGGGGCGACTGAGGACCACGATGTCGGTGCCACCCAGCCGGACGATGTCGCCCGCCTCGAGGGTGGCCCGCCCCGACAATGGGTTGCCGTTCACGAGTGTGCCGTTGCGGCTCCCCAGGTCCACGACCGACAGCGAGGTCGGGCTGGGGACCAACTTCACGTGCCGGCGCGAAACGCCAGGGTCCGATACCACCTCGCCATCGCACTCCCGTCCGACTTCGATGGCGCGATCAAGGACCACCCGGCGCACGGCTTGACCGGGCTCTCTGATCTCGATGACGGGCGGATCGGCCATTTCAGTCAGAGCTCCATGCGGGATTCTGCGCCTTGCGCAGGCGCTGGGCCAATATTCGGCCCAGGTCGAACAGGATGTCCCGCCCTAAGCGGGGGTCTTCGTCGGCGAGGGCATCGAAGTCAGCAGGGCTCAGTTCGTCGACCACCACCGGCGTAATGGCCAGCACCATCGCGGAACGCCCGGCGCTGTCAAAGAACGACATCTCGCCGAGTACAGTGCCCGCCCCTAAGGTAACGACCCGTCGGTACCGGCCCGTTCGTCGCCCGGGGACCGGTGCCAGCACTTCGAGCGACCCGTCGACGACCAGGTAGAGCGACCTAGATGCCGCGCCTGCCGAGATCACGGTCTGTGCTGCGTCGAACCGCCGCCGCCGGCAATGCTTCAGGAGCGCAGCCCAGTCCCCGTCGGATGCATCTGGCAGGAAGACCTCGGCCGCCGTCCCGATCTCCGCGCTGCCCTCAGTACCCGGGTAGTCGAAGAACGCCACCAGCCGACCTGTTACGCCTTAGCCCCGGCCCGCATGAGGAGGCGACCGCCCGGGCTGCCAGGGTACACGGGGTGCACAAGGTCGTCCCGCCCAGTAGCGAAGGGCCCGGCGCCGCTCTCCACGGGCGAAATAGTAGCCGTACGCACGCCCCATCCCCGGGAAGCCTCCGAGGGAGGGTTCCAGACCGCCGGCTCGGGGGTATCTGCCTCTTGGTGCGCCCCTTGCGGCCCCTGGCAGGAGTAGGCTGGTGTCGCCGGTGGAAACGATTCTGCCGGGGGCTGCAGAGCGCAGGACAGGACGCCCAGGAGGGACAATGGCAACTGTAAACCTGGAGAAGATGACCAAGGTCTACCCCAACGGCAAGCCGGCCGTCCTGGACCTCGACCTCGACGTGGCCGAGGGCGAGCTGATGGTGCTGGTGGGCCCGTCCGGGTCGGGCAAGACCACGGCCCTGCGCATGGTGGCGGGCTTGGAGGACATCACCTCGGGGACGCTGCGCATGGACGGCCGGGTGGTCAACGACCTCGCCCCGAAGGACCGCAACGTGGCCATGGTGTTCCAGAGCTACGCCCTGTACCCGCACATGACCGTGGCCGAGAACATCGGCTTTTCGCTCCGCCTGCGCAAGGTCTCCAAGTCCGAGATCAAGTCCAAGGTCAAAGACGCCGCCACCTTGTTGGGCCTCACCGAGTACCTGGACCGCAAGCCCTCCCAGCTGTCGGGTGGCCAGCGCCAGAGGGTGGCCATGGGCCGGGCCATCGTGCGCGAGCCGTCGGTGTTCTTGATGGACGAGCCGCTGTCCAACCTGGACGCCAAGATGCGCGTCCAGATGCGGGCCGAGATCGCCCGCATCCAAAGGAGGGTGGGCGTGGCCACCTTCTACGTGACCCACGACCAGACCGAGGCCATGACCATGGGCGACCGGGTGGCCGTGCTGCACATGGGCGAGCTGCAGCAGTGCGACACCCCCCAGTACCTCTACGAGCACCCCAACAACCTGTTCGTGGCGGCCTTCATCGGCAGCCCGGCCATGAACCTGTACGAGGCCATCATCTCGCCCGAGGCCGACGGGGTAAAGGTGGGCGCCCAGTCCCTTTCGCTCTCGGAGGCCTTCGTCAATTCCCGCTCCGGGCTGCGGGGCTACCGGGACCGCAAGGTCATCATCGGCATCCGCCCCGAGGACCTCGACGACCCGGCCCTGCGTGGCTCGGCCGCCCCCCTGCCCGGCACCACCCTTACCGCCGACATCGAGCTGGTGGAGGCGCTCGGCAACGAGCTGCAGGTGCACTTTTTGATCGACGCCACCAAGGCCCGCTCAGAGACCACGGCGGCCGCCACCGAGACCGAGGAGCTGACCGACCTGACCAGCTTGCACATGGGTGAGGCCAAGGCCGAAGGGGTGGCCCGCATCTCGCCCCACTCGGACTTCAAAGCCGGCCAGCGCGTCACCTTCGGGGTCGCCACCGACGCGCTCCACTTCTTCGACCCCGACACCGGCGCCGCCATCTGGGCCTAGCCGGGGGGGACCTCCCCCGACGGCCCCGCCCGGCCCCGCCCGGCCCGCCTGGTGGGCGAGCGGGGCCACAGTCCGGGCGCGCCAGCGCCACGGTCACCGTCGCGTCAGCGGCTGCGGCTGTCACCTCGCCGGCGCCGGCTCTAGCGCCGAGACCGCCGTAGTTACCTACTTTGGGCGGGGCACCCACCCGCCCAAAGTGGTGGCCCTGCCCCGTGGGCGTGCCAGGGGCCTTATTTAGGGGCCTTCTGGGTGCACCCGGGCCTTTCGGTCGCGATTTGACGGGGGTAAGTGCACAAAAGCGCAACCAATTACGGTTTTGGCACCCGGAAGCCCTTGCCCGGCAGCGCCGGGTAAGGGTACATCCGCCTCCAGGCCTTGTCTTGCCCTGCCGGCTCGCGGTCCTGAGATCTCCGCCTCGAGCCGGGCGAGGCGGTACTGCTACCCCCGCCTGCGCGTGGGCGCGCTGGCCCCGGGCTCGGGACCGCTCCCCGGGTTCTCGTCATCAGCAGACGCTCCAGCTGACGCATTCGAGGTGCCTGCTCCCCCGGCATTGGGCGCGGCGGCCGGCCGCTGCAGGTGAGCAACGAACTTGTACCGGTCACCCCGATAAAAGGAGCGCACATATTCGACCGCCCGGCCGGATACGTCCCGGCTATGCCGGGAAAGTAGCAGCATCGGGTAGCCGACGGTCGTATTCAGCAGCTCCGCCTCCTTTGGCGGCGCCGGCACGGTCTCGATGGTCTCCTCCGCTTCGACCAGGTGTACGTCGTACTCGTTGGCCAGCAGCTCGTAAAGCGAGACGGAGTCACCCAGCCGGCGGGCGAGGCCGGGGAACCGGCCCGCAACGAGGTGGGTCGTCTCGATTGCCATCGGCTCGTCGCTAGCCATGCGGAGGCGTTCGATGCGCAGGACCCGCGCCCGCTCCCGTACGTCCAGGCGCCACGCCAGCTCGTCGTCGGCAGGGACGTTCCCGACGGCGAGCAGCTTGGAGCGCGACGCCAGGCCACGGCGCCGCATGTCCTCGGTGTAGCTCGTGAGCTGAAGCGGTTGTGCCATCTTGGGGACCGCCGCAAAAGTGCCACGACCCTGCATGCGCAAGAGCCGCCCCTCGATCGTGAGCTCGCGAAGAGCTTGCCGGATGGTCGTCCGGCTGGTCGAGAACCTCGCCGCCAGAGTGCGTTCGGGCAGCAGCGGTTCGCCTGGGGCGAGCCGCTCCAGCATTTCGCAGACGTGGCCCTTCACCACGTAGTACTTCGGGAACTGCCTGTTCAATTGGTCGTTGTAGGTGCCGGCCATAGCGGGCATAGGACCGGGCTCGGCCATCTTCATTGTCACTCCTCACCAAGGTGGTCGTTGGTTGGCTCGGCGCGTCCTTCGCGATGTTAGGAGGGTACGCACCTAAACGCTCACGCTTGCACCACTGGGCCGCCGGCCAACTGAACCGGGAAAGCTCCAACACAAAGGCCCGCGAACCCGTTCTGGCTGATCGTTGGTACTTTCGAGGTGCGAGGGCCCTCATTGTCACTGCCCTCCCTCGACCCAAATTTTTTCCTGTCTTGGGTGGCGCCGCGTTGACATTGTGGTTAGAACGTGCGAGCATACTGGTCTAGACCATATTGGTCTAGACCACACTATAAAAGTCAGCAGGGTCCCAGGACCTCCCCGGGCCCCAGCAAAAGGAGCTCATAGTGAAAAAACGATTCGTTGCTCCCGCTGCTATCGCCCTAGCCATCGCGGCAGGGGTGAGCGGCGGTGGCGGTTTGGCCGCTGCGGACACCCCCAGCCACACTCTCAACATTTGGCTTATGACCGGCGAGATCAGCCCGTCCGTCTACAACCTTGTCAACGCTGCTTTCGAAAGCCAGAACCCGGGCTGGACCGTAAACGTCCAGATCCAGCAGTGGGGCGGGATTTCGACGAAACTCATCACTGCTCTGGCCAGCAGCAGCCCCCCGGACGCCATGGAGATCGGCAACACCGACGTAGCTGAGTTCGCCGCCTCAGGCGGGCTCGCGAACCTCTCTTCGGTCGAGTCCTCGCTCCCCAACCACAACAACTGGCTGGGCGGCCTCGAAGGCCCGGCCGAGTACAACGGCGGCCTCTACGCCGTCCCTCTGCTCGCCGGCGACCGAGTTGTCGTTTACAACAAGCAGATGTTCGCTCAGGCCGGCATTACCCAGGCGCCGAACTCCCTGGCCCAGCTTTCGACCGACGGCGCCAAGCTAAAGGCGAAGTTCGGCAACGTGGCGAACTTCTCTCCCCTTTACCTGCCCGGTGAGTACTGGTACGCCGGCATCCCGCTGTTGTGGGCCAATGGAGGCCAGATCGCCACCCAGTCGGGCGGCAAGTGGACCGGCGCCCTTACTTCCAAGGGCTCCCTCGCGGGTCTCGCCGAGTGGCAGAAGATCCAGAACACCCTCTCGGTCCCAGCGTCTCGTGACGTCAACACCAATGCCCCTGACCAGGACTCCGTCCTTGCCTCCGGCAAGGCCGCCATGATCGTCGGCGGCAGCTGGGAACCGGGCGCCGTGATCGCCGACAACAAGAAGCTCACCGGCCAGCTGGGGACGTTCGTGTTCCCGGGGCCGAAGGCAAATACTCCCGCCCCGGTGTTCATCGGTGGCTCCGACATCGGCATAGCCGCCGGCAGCCCCAACCGGCAGCAGGCGCTCGATTGGGTCCAGCTCATGACCGGCAAGGTCAACCAAATCAGCATGGCCAAGTTTGACGGCCTCATGCCCAATGCCACGTCGCTGCTCCAGGTGGGCGCGACCCTGCCGCTGGCAGGGACGACCGGCAATTCGTCTGACTACTACACGGCCGCCGCGCACAGCAATTTCACCCCCGCCACTCCGGGCTGGGCCACGGTCGAAGCCGACAACGTGATGGAGACGCTGTTCTCCCAGGTTGCAGCGGGCAAGCAGAGCATCGCCAAGATCGCGGCCGCAACTGACACGCAGCTCGACAACCTGTTGAACGCCCGGCAATAACAATAAAATGTCGCATGTGCCGACGATAGGGCAAGCACAACCAAGATCAGCGACCGTAGAGTCGCCGAGCTTGCCCAGTGGTAGGACGGGGCTTAAGGCCTCGGCCCCCTCCTACCGTCGGCACCCTCGTTCGATGCGCCGGTTCTTCCAGCGCCAGTTATTACCTTTTCTCCTCCTGCTCCCCGCCCTGGTCCTGGTAGGGGTGGTCCTCGGTTACCCGATTGTCCAGCTGATAGCCACGTCCTTCCAACAGCTGGGCCTCTTCGAGCTGCTCAGTCACCACGTAATTTGGACCGGCTTCAGCAACTACAAGGAGCTGTTCACCGGCAGTCAGTTCTTCGACTCGCTGGAGCAGACCATCTTCTTCGTACTGGCCACCGTCGGGCTCACAATGCTCGTTGGCACCGGGGTTGCCCTGCTCATGAACCGCGTAGGAAAGCCCCTCCGGTTGGTGATGACAGTCGCCATGCTGCTCGCCTGGGCCATGCCGAGCGTCGCCGCTTCAACTGTCTGGCAGTGGTTGTTCGAGAGTGAGTGGGGAGTTGTCAACTACGTCCTCGTCCAACTAGGTTTTTCCAGTTTCAGTGGCCACGACTGGTTCGCCAGTTCGATTTCCGCCTACGGCGTCATCACAGCCATGATCGTGTGGCAGGCCATACCTTTCGTCGCTCTTAGCATGTTCGCAGCCCTCACCATGGTGCCGCGTGACCTCTTCGAGGCGGCCGCCGTCGACGGGGCCACCCCGTCCATCACGTTCCGGGAAGTCACGTTCCCGATCGTGCGGCCCATCTTCATGCTTCTCACCGTGTTCTCGATCATCTGGAACTCGAACGTGTTCAGCCAGGTCTGGTTCCTTACCGGGGGGCGAGCCGAGGTGCTCAACGTGCAACCGCTCGGGGTCTGGCAGTACATCGTGGCCTTCAGTTCCAACCAGTACGGCCTCGGGGCCGCGGTCGCCGTGGTCTCGGTCCTGCTGTTGCTGCTGGCCACTGGCTACTACATCCGCAGGATGGTCCGCACCGGGATGGCCCCGGCATGACCGCCACTATGGCGGGCACCCGCTCCGCACACCAGCGCCGGATGACGTGGTTATGGCGCACCGTGGCCGTGGTGTTCATCGCGATCACCGTGTTCCCGGTCTACTGGATGGTCAACTCGTCTTTCGAGCCGAATGGCCAGATCACGTCCTTGACGCCGAGCTTTTTCCCGCTGCATTTCACTTTTCAGAATTTCGTCTCCGCCGTGAACAGACCGTATTTCTGGACCAACGCCCGCAACAGCTTTATTGTGGTGGTGTCGGCCGTAGTCCTGGTCCTCGTGGTGGCCTTCCTGGCGGCGACGGCGGTGACCCGGTTCCAGTTGCGAGGTGCGAGAGCCTTCCTGGTCCTCATCCTCGTCGTGCAAATGGTGCCTACCACGGCTCTCGTCATCCCCATGTTCTTGATCCTGGACAAAGCGAAGTTGATCGACTCGTTCCCGGGGCTGATCCTGACTTACATAGCGTTGACCCTTCCCTTTACGATCTGGATGCTACGTGGTTTTGTAAAAGGGATCCCCGTCGACCTGGAAGAAGCGGCGCTGGTGGACGGCTGTAACAGGTTGGGTGCCTTCTGGCGAATCCTTCTCCCCTTGGTGTTGCCAGGTCTCATCTCAACCGGTGTTTTCGCCTTTATTACGGCGTGGAACGACTTCCTCTTCGCCAACGTCATTATGCAACAGCAGTACCGTCAGACTTTGCCCGTTTGGCTGTTCGGGTTCGTTACCAACACCGGGATTGATTACGGTGGGCTAATGGCGTCGTGCACGTTATTCGCGCTCCCTGTCGTCATCTTCTTCATGATCGTGCAACGGCGGATGATCTCTGGCCTCACCGCCGGAGCAGTAAAGGGCTAAAAATGTCCGTGAGCCCGGCGGTACCCGGCCAAGGCGAAAAACAGCCTGGTCAATTGATGGCATCTGAAATGGCGGAGCAGCCGCAGCGCCTCGCGGCCCTGTTGTCACGTCGCCAGGAGATAGCCAAAGAGGTCCGCTCCTTGGTCCCGGCCAACCTCGCCGGCACCGTCCTGGTGGCACGAGGTTCGTCGGACCATGCCGCCGTAAGCGGCGCCTATTTGCTGGAAATGGCTACCTGTCGGCCGGTGGCGATGGCCTCCCCGAGCGTTCTCACGCTCTACGGTGCCAAGACGGAATACCCCGGGTACCTGCTCATCGCGGTAAGCCAGTCAGGCCAGACGCCCGAGATCGTCGAAGTAGTGCAGCGAGCGCGCGCCGGTGGCGCCCATACGATCGCCATAACCAATGACGTCCTCTCCCCTTTGGCGGACGCCGCTCACTTCGTCGTGGCGCTGGAAGCCGGTAGGGAGCTCGCGGTGCCGGCTACCAAAACGGTTACGGCGCAACTCGTGGCTTTCGCGGTCATCGCCGAGGCTCTGGGCCCGATCGGCCTCGACGACGCAGCCGCTGCGGTCCTGCCGGGGCAGGTAGCCGAGGTGCTTGCTGACCAGGCGCGGGCCGAAGAGCTTGCGGAATGGCTACGCGGTTCGGGCCGTTTCGTCACGGTCGCCCGGGGCCTCCTGTACGGGGCGGCGAGAGAGGTCGCCCTGAAGGTGGCCGAGACAACGTCGTTCCTGACTGCGGCTTTTTCGGCAGCGGACCTGAGGCACGGCCCTATTGCCATCGCCTCCAGCGGCCCGCCGGTGCTCGGCTTTGTTCACCCCGGCCCCGCCAGCGCAGACGTCCTCGAAGTCGTTGGCGAGCTGAGACAGCGAGGCGCCAGCACCAGGCTGGCAAGGCCCGTACCCGACAGCGACATCGGGTGGCCCGGCTCCGCTCCGGAGATCTTGGCGCCTGTCCTGGCGGTCGTGCGGGGTCAACAACTTGCGCTCACGCTCGCCCGCCTCCTCGGGCGCGACCCGGACGCGCCGCCCGGGCTGATGAAGGTCACTCCTACTTGACCCGGGCCATGGACCAGGTTCGTCAACCATGTCAAGGGCGTCCGGGGCGTCTCGGACATCACGAGTGCCAGCGTCGCCAGCCGTGCCCGCGATGTCACCGGGCCACGCTGGAGTGGGCGTGATGGCGCGGCCCCAACCAGAGCAGAGCTTTGCTATCGCGGCTGCACAGGTGGCGACCCCAACCGAGCTGCTGCCGAACGGGTTTGTCGTGGTCGAGGGCGGCTCAGTGGTGGCAGTGGGCCAGGGCCCCCACCGGAAGGCGCCACAGTGGTGGACCTCGGTGACGTCTTGATCGCGCCCGGCTTCGTGGACTTGCACGTCCACGGGGGCGGCGGTGCGCAGGTCAACTGCCCCACCCGGGAAGAGGTCGCGGCGTCCGTTTGGCGCATGGCGCGCTTCCACGCCGCGCACGGGACCACCGCGATGGTCGCCACAACCGTTTCTGACAGCCCCGAAGCGTTGCAGGCAGCCGTTGAAGGCGTCGCCATGGTGACGCACGGGGAAGCTGTGCCCGACGCAGAGGCTCTGCTTGACGGGGAGACTGGGCCCGACGGGGAGAATGGGGCCGACGGGGAGAGCGTTTCGACCGAGCGGGGTGCGGTTGTCCTCGGCTGCAACCTCGAGGGGCCGTGGATCGCCCGCTCCAGGGCCGGGGCCCAGTTCCCCGACGCCTTGCGGCTTCCCTCTGTCGCCGAGCTCGACGACCTCGTCGACCGCGGCAAGGGGACCGTCCGCATCGTTACGCTCGCGCCCGAGCTCGAAGGCGCGCTGGAAGTGATTGCTGTCGCACACGCAGCCGGGGTCGTCGTATCGATCGGGCACACCGATGCCGACTACGCAACGACCCAGAAAGCCTTCGACGCAGGGGCGCGGCACGCGACCCACCTGTTCAACGCTATGGGCCCGATCCACCACCGTCGCCCCGGACCGGTCGCCGCCGCGCTCGTCGACGGCCGGGTGTCGCTCGAGATCATCGCTGACGGCGTCCACATCCACCCCGCGTTGATCTCCCTGGTCGCCACCCTGGCGCCCGAACGTCTCGTCCTCGTGACAGACGCCATCGGAGCTACAGGGACGCCTCCCGGTCGGCACCGTCTCGGCCCGCTCGAGGTGCTGGTGCGGGACGGTCGTGCTGTTCTGGCCGGCCACCAGGAAACGGCCGCGGGTAGTGTCCTCACGATGGACAGGGCCGTCGCCTTGACCGTGCAAATCGCCGGAGTGCCCTTGCTCACAGCGTTGCAAGCCGCTTCGCTCCACCCCGCGAACGTCATCGGTGAGCTGCGCAAAGGGAGGCTCGTCCCGGGGGCGGACGCGGACATGGTCGTGCTCGACAGCAACTTGTCACTGATGGCGACGATCGTCGGCGGCCGGGTCGCGCACGACCCGAACGGCATCCTCGTGCCGCTCGAAATGACCCCGTTGCCAGGGCGCCTGCGGTGACCGTCGCCAACTGCCTCGGGGGCAAGAGACGCCTGCCGCCTCACCCTGCCAGGGGCCTTCTAGTGCTTGCCAGCGCGGCGCCAGGCCTCCGTTGATCCCGCGGCCGGTTGCCCTTCGCAAAGCTGGTGCCGGCGCGGTCCTCTCCGATGGCATGGTCATCGCCGCTGACGATGCATCTGCCGGTGTAGCCTCCCTCCTCGCCTCGGAGCTCGAGGCTGCCACGGGCTGGCGGAATCCAGCGGGGGTCGCTCGGGATGACAAGCCCCCACGGAGTTGTCCGGATCGAAGTTGTCGAGCCACCCACCGAACCGAGTGGCGGCACCCGTCGCGCACCTGAGAACTATCGGCTAAAGGTGAGCGAGCAGGGCATCGACATCGACGCCGCCTCTCCGGCCGGGGCTTTTTACGGCACCCGGACCTTACGGCAGCTGCTCCCGCCAGACCTGCTCCGCGCCGCGCCGGTCCAGGCGCCGGTGCCCGGCCGCGTCGTTCGCGTGGGCCCCGTAACGGTGGACGGCATCGAGATCGAAGACGGCCCGCGCTTTGCCTGGAGAGGCGTGCACCTCGACGTGGCCCGCCATTTCTTCCCCAAGAGTTTTGTGCTGAAGCTGGTCGACCTGATCAGCCTCCACAAATTCAACGTGCTTCATCTCCACCTGACCGACGACCAGGGCTGGCGCGTCCAGATCGACCGTTACCCGCTGCTCACCGAAGTAGGGGCGTGGCGCAGAGAGTCGCCTGCGGGCCACTATCGGGAGGGCCGCTCGGACGGCACCCCGCATGGCGGTTTCTACACAAAACAGGACCTCGCAGAGATTGTTGCTTACGCGGCGAGACGCTTTGTGACGGTGGTGCCCGAGATCGACATGCCCGGTCACATGCTGGCTGCGATCGCGGCTTACCCGGAGCTGGGGAACACGGGTCGCCAGTTCGAGGTGTACACACGGTGGGGCATCAGCGAGCACGTGTTGAACCTCGAGGAAACCACGGTCCAGTTTTGTGCGAGCGTCCTCGGGGAGCTCACTGAGATTTTCCCGGGACCGTACATCCACATGGGCGGGGACGAGTGCCCCACCGTCGAGTGGGAGGAAAGCCCACGCGCCCGCCAGCTGTCAGGCTCGCTCGGGTTCACGAGGCCGAACCAGCTTCAGAGCTGGTTCAGCCGGCGTATGGCGGATGTCCTTTCGGACGGCGGTCGGGTGATGGTCGGTTGGCAGGAGATCCTGGAAGCTGGTGCCCCGGAGGGCGCCATCGTGATGGTGTGGCAGCGTGAGGGAGCATTTCGCACTGCTACCGAAGCAGCAGAGGCAGGCCACGACATAGTGATGGCACCCGAAACCTGGACCTATTTCGACTTGTCGTATGCCGACGACCCCCGCGAACCGCTTGCCATCCGCCCATCGATCAGCGTGGCGGACGTATACGGCTTCGAGCCAGTGCCAGCCGGCTTGCGTCCAGGGCTCGAATACCGCGTGTTGGGCACCCAGTGCCAGCTTTGGACAGAGTACGTGCCGACCCCTGACCACGCCGAGTACATGTATTTCCCCCGGGTGTCCGCGTTTGCAGAAGTGGCTTGGTCCCCTCGGGAACGGCAATGGGAAGAGTTCGAAAGCCGCCTGGTCCCCCATTTGGCGCGCCTTCACGCCCTCGGGGTCAATTACCGCCCCCTGGACGGGCCAACCCCCGGGCAGTCCCGGATTTGGTCCACTCCGCCCCGCCCTTCCACTTAGCGCCTTCGGAAAAACGAGCTTGTTTTTCCCGGGCACTTTAACCGTTTTCCCAGGGAAAACCCAGTCTTCGGCCCTAGCGTTAACTACCGTGGTGGCGCGTCGAGCGACAGAGTCACGATTCCCGGTCGCTACCGGCCGGATGACACGCGGGGTCCGACAGGGCCGTTCGCCCGAGGTGGCATGCTGGTGACGCTCAGGGCACGGCTCGTCGCGGGGCTCGTCGTGTTGATGGCGGTTGGCCTCGGGATATTCGGGGTGACAATGTACAAGCTGTACTCGAGCTCGCAGTACCGCCAGCTCGACAGCGACCTGCAGAGCTCCGTGCCTCTCGTAACCCAGGAGCTGTCAGAAAAGGCGGGCGTCCAGCTGTACCCCGTGGGCCGCTCAGCGCACAACGCCGGCGGCTACGGCCCCGGGGCGGGCTACAGCACGACGGGGAGCGAGTCGCAAGCCATGCCTGGCAGCGCCGTACAGGGAGGTCCGCCTCCCGTCTACGGAGGGGGCAGACCGGGAGGTCCCCCCGTGCTCGTGGCACCTGGCACATACGGCGAGATACTGAACAGTTCCGGCCAAGTCCTGTACCACCTGTACCAGGTCACCTCCACGTCCGAGCCCCGCGTCACGGCGTCACTCCTCGCCGAAACCAAAGGGCGACAGCGCGTCCACCTCGGTTCGGTCAGAGGCCCGGCCGGCTGGCTCGCGTACATTGGGCCGCAACTGGCCAACGGCGACCGGGTCGTAGTGGCTTTGCCGACGGGCGAGGTGACCTCGTCGTTGAACCGCCTTGTAGTTATTGAAGTACTCGGCGGCGTCGGTTTGCTCTTGATCCTATCGGTGGGGGCGGGGTTGGTATTGCGCCGCGGGCTCTCACCCCTCGAGCGGATGGCGGATACGGCAAAAGAAATAGCCGACGGTGACCTCGACCAGCGCGTCCAGGTAGGCACCCAGACGACGGAGGTAGGCGAACTGGCCGTCGCCTTCAATACCATGCTGGACGAGATCCAACAGGCGTTCTCCGAACGCGACGCCACTGAGGACAGGCTGCGGCAGTTCCTGGCCGACGCGTCCCATGAACTCCGTACGCCCCTCACGTCGATCCAGGGGTTCGCTGAGCTGTTCCGCCTAGGCGCAGACAACGCCCGCGTCGACACCGCCACCATCATCAGGAGGATCGAGGAGGAGTCGGGCCGCATGAAAGGCCTCGTCGAGGACCTCCTGCTGCTGGCTCGACTGGACCAGGTGCGGCAGGCCGAGCGCGCCCCTGTCGACATCTCCGTCCTTGCCGCCGACGCGTGCAGCGACGCGATAGCGGCCGCCCCGGGCCGAACGGTCACCCTGTTCGCTCCTCAACCCGTAGTCGTACTCGGCGACGAGGCCCATCTGCGTCAAGCGATGGCCAACCTGGTGACAAACGCTTTGAAGCACACTCCCCCGGGCAGCGCCATTGACGTGTCGGCTCAACTGCAAGCCGGCAGCGCGATCGGTACGCGTGCGCGACCACGGCCTCGGACTTGACGAAGACGCGCTGGAACATGTTTTCGACCGCTTCTGGCAGAAGGACACGTCGCGGTCGAGCCAGGGAGCCGGCCTCGGTTTGGCGATCGTGGCAGCCGTCGCGGCGGAGCATGACGGTTCGGTGAACGCGGCGAACACACCGGACGGGGGGGCCGTGTTCACGGTGCGGCTGCCGTTGGTGCCCTCCTCTTCAGGTACGCCCAACAGTCATCGGGACCGGGGGAAACCTGTCAGTTCCCGCGAGGCAGCCTGAGGGTGTAGCCAACGCCGCGCACCGTGTGGATGAGAGGCGGTCCCACCGCGTCCACCTTCTGGCGCAGGTAACTGATATAGGTCTCGAGCACGCTCGCGTTACCCGAGAACGTGTACTCCCAGACGTGCTCCAGGATTTGGTCCCGGGTCAGCACCTTGCGGGCATTGGCCAGCAAATAGTGCAGCAGCTTGTACTCAGTCGGCGTGAGCTCGATCAGGTGCCCGGCGCGCCAGACATCGCGGGTCTCGAGATCCATTTCAAGGTCGGCGAACTCGAGGCGGTTGGAGCCCGGGCCGATGCCCGAGGACCGGCGTAACACTGCCTTGACGCGTTCTACGAGCTCCTCGATACTGAACGGTTTGGTCATGTAGTCGTCGCTGCCGAGGCGCAGACCTTCCACCTTGTCGGCCGTCGTGTCCCGGGCCGTGAGGAAGATGATGGGGATCTTCGTCCCGGCCCCTTCGGCCTGACGAAGCCGCTTGGTCACGTCGAAGCCGTTGAGGTCAGGCAACATGACGTCGAGCACCACTAGATCGGGGCGACTTTGTTCTATTGCCTTCAAGGCGCCCCGCCCGGTCGAGGCTCGCTCCACCTCGAAACCGTTCATCGACAGGCCCATAGAAAGGAGTTCGGTGATGTGCTCCTCGTCATCGACCACGAGCACACGAGGGACCCGTTCTGCCATTAGCACCTCCGGCTCGATCCTACGCCGCCGAAAAATGAGTTCGCTAAGAACGCCAACTCTCGGTGCCAATTCTCAGTGCCAATTCTCAGTGTCGGCTGGCGCTATTCGGAGCCAAAACCAAGGAAAAGGCCCGACGATTGAGTCTATGGCCATCACCACGCTCCCGCGGAGCGGCGAGAACGGCGCCCGCATTGACCCTCTAACGGCACCCGGCCCAACTATCAGTGACGAGCACCCGGGGCGTGGCCCGTTCAGACGAACGCTCCGCCGCGTGGCCCGCGGCCCCGCCGGCGACCCGGCCTGGCCCGTCCCGCCCTGTTGTTGGTCCTGGCCATCACCGCCGGTCTTTACCTTTGGGACCTGGGAGCGTCAGGTTGGGCCAACAGCTTTTATTCTGCGGCCGTGCAAGCAGGCAGCCAAGAGCTGGAAGGCCTTTTTCTTCGGCTCGTCTGACGCCTCCAACTTCATCACGGTCGACAAGCCGCCGGCGGCGCTGTGGGTGATGGAGATATCCGCTCGGATTTTCGGGCTCTCCTCCTGGAGCATCCTCGTGCCCCAGGCCCTGGAGGGCGTGGCTGCGGTGGCGGTCCTCTACGCGGCCGTAAAACGCTGGTCCTCCGCCGGGGCGGCTCTGATAGCAGCCACAGTGATGGCACTCACGCCGGTAGCAGCCTTGATGTTCCGCTTCAACAACCCGGACGCGTTGCTAGTCCTTTTGCTGTGCGGGGCGGCGTACGCAACGACGGTAGCTGTCGAAAAATCCTCGAGCCGTTGGCTCATATTTGCTTTCTCGCTCGTTGGGCTGGGCTTTATCACCAAGATGATGCAGGCGTTCCTCGTCGTCCCCGGGATGGCTGCCGCCTACTTTTTGGCCGCCCCGGTCACGTTCTGGCGCCGCGTTCGCCAACTAGCGTTGGGGGCCGTCGCAATGGTGGTCTCCGCTGGGTGGTGGGTGGCGGCCGTTGTGCTCACGCCTGCCGCCGACCGTCCCTACATAGGGGGCTCACAAGACAATAACCTGCTCAACCTTATCTTCGGTTACAACGGCTTTGGCAGGATCACCGGGAACGAGAGCGGCAGCGTCGTGGGTGGAGGCGCCCGGGGCACGGCGGGGCAATGGGGCCCGACCGGGCTGACCGCGCCTGTTCGGTTCGGAAATGGGGACCCAGATATCCTGGCTCCTACCCGCCGCCCTGATCCTGCTGGTCGCGGTCCTTGCGATCACGTGGAAACGGCCGCGCACCAGCCACACCCGCGCTGCGATGGTTCTATGGGGCGGCTGGCTAATTGTCACCGGACTGGTTTTCAGCCTGGCGCAAGGAATTATTCACCCCTATTACACGGTGGCGCTCGCCCCTGCCATCGGCGCCATCATCGGCATAGGCGGACGGTGCCTGTGGGCCAGACGTTCCCGCATGTCCGCCCGCCTGGTCATGGGTGTGACGGTCGTGGTGAGCGCGGTATGGGCCGCCGTCCTCCTCGACCGGGACCCCACGTGGCACCCGTCCCTCCGACTCGCCATCCTGGTCACAGGCTGTGCGGCAGGAGCACTGCTCGTGTTCGCTTCGTACCGCGGGCAAGCACTTCCGGCGCGGGTCTCACGGGCGTCCGTGCTCGGTTTGGCCGCCATCGCCGTGCTGGCCGGCCCGAGCGCTTACACGCTGTCTACCGCGGGGACCGCCCACTCGGGTGCGATCCCGACGGCCGGGCCTGCATCCGCGGCGCTGGCGGGAGGGTTCCCCGGCGGAGGCGGCATTAGCCGGGGCGGCAGAACAGGAGCCGGCGGAGCGCCGTTCCTCCCGGGAGGAGCAACGGGACGGGGCGGCTTTACAATCCCTGCGAAGCTAGGACCGGCGAATCTAGGACCTGGGAATCTAGGACCGGCAAATTCAGGGTCGGGCGCCGCCAGACCCGCCGGCTCGCCTTTCGCCTCGCCGGGCCAGGGTGGGTTCCCACGCTCGGGGACGAGGGGGCAGGGCGGCCCGGGAGGCAACATCGGTGGCCTGCTCGACTCGAGCAAACCCGAGCGCGGCCATTACAGCGGCCCTCAAGAAAGATGCTTCCGACTACACCTGGACAGCGGCAGCTGTCGGTTCCAACGAGGCCGCGGGTTACCAGCTGGCCTCGGGGGAGCCCGTTATGGCGATAGGCGGCTTCAACGGGACCGACCCTGCTCCCACCCTCGCAGAATTCGAGCAATATGTTAATGAAGGAAAAATCCATTATTTCATCGCTTCGGGGTCTGGCGGGGGGGCCGGGTTCGCTCCGGGGGGCAGTTCCAGCGACGACGCCTCCCTCATAGCGTCGTGGGTGGAAAGCCATTTCACAACCACGACTATCGGTGGTGTCACGGTCTACAACCTGAGCTCTGGGGCGAGGTAAGCACACATGTCTCCGAGCCGCTTCCCAACAATGCCGCAGCCCACCCTGGTCCACGGCCGCAATGATCTAACCATGAGCTCCACCGCGACTCTCAGCGTCGAGCCTTCGCTCGCCCAACTGACGCCAGGTGCGGAAATAGCCGTGGAAATAGTCGTACCCGTTTATAACGAGCAACTGGACCTGGCTACCTCGATCGAACGCCTTCACATCTATCTCACCCGTAATTTCCCACTCTCATGGCTCATCACGGTGGCTGACAACGCAAGTACCGACAACACATGGGCGATAGCATGCGGACTGGCCCAACAGCTCGACTGCGTGCGGGCCTTGCACATTCCCCAAAAGGGCCGGGGCCGAGCCCTGCGGACCGCGTGGCTGCAGAGCAGCGCCGCGGTCGTTGCGTACATGGACGTCGACCTGTCCACGGACCTTGACGCTTTGTTGCCCCTGGTGGCAGCGCTCTTTACGGGCCACAGCGACGTGGCCATCGGGTCGAGGCTCGCACCTGGTGCGCGCGTGGTGCGAGGGCCAAGCGGGAACTCATTTCGCGGTGCTACAACCTCGTATTGCGAACCACACTGCGAAATTCTTTCTCCGACGCGCAATGCGGGTTTAAGGCCATGCGATCGGAGGTCGCCCGCCAGCTGGTCCCTCTCGTCGAAGACAACGGGTGGTTTTTCGACACGGAAATGCTCGTCTTGGCGGAGCGGAACGGGTTGCGGGTCCACGAGGTTGCAGTGGACTGGGTCGACGACGCTGGCTCTACGGTCGACCTGGTACGAACGGCCCGTGACGACCTGAGGGGGATCGTGCGAATGATGCGTGGGGCCGCCCACGGCAAGGGCGACCTCGCCCCCCAAGGCGCTCGCGCCCTCGTGCCGACCCAACGCCCTCATCCCAGCCCGGCGGGTCAATTTGTGCATTTCGCAGGCGTCGGCATAGTAAGTACGGTAAGCTACGCATTTCTGTTCGCGCTGTTTTACGGCACGCTCGGCGGTTTGGGCGCGGACGTGATCGCCTTGGGCCTTTGCGCCCTGGGGAACCTGATTGCAAACCGGCGCTATACTTTTGGCGATAGCGGGCCCGCGGGCCGCCGGCACTACTATTTGTCGGGCTTGGCGTTGGCTTTGCTGCCATTGGTGAGCACGCTAGGCGCGTTGGTGGGAACCTCTGCGGCGGGGATCGCGAGCCTTCCTGCGCTGATCGTTATCCTGACCGCTGTCAACCTGTTGTCGACGGTCGTTCGCTTTTACGCTCTGCGCGCCGCCTCTGCCACCAAAGGGAGGGCACAATGAAGGCCCCGGCGGCGCCACAGGCAACGTCCGGCCAGTGGGGGGACGAAATTATTGCAAGGGCAGAGGAGTTTCTTCCCGGGGCAAGCAGGCGCAAGCCACTGGCGACAGCGGTACGCAAGTTGGCCCGTTACGCGACCGTCTCTGCTATATCCACCAGCGTCACTTTGAGCTTGCTGGGCGTGATGATTTACACCGACGCCTTGTCCCCCGGTTGGGCAAATGTCGTGGCAACCGCGATCGGTACGGTCCCGTCCTTCGAACTCAACCGCCGCTGGGTCTGGGCCAAGCGTACGAGGCGCTCCATCCTCAAGGAAATTGCGCCGTTTTGCCTTCTGTCTTTCAGCGGCCTCGGCCTCTCGACGCTCATGGTCAGCCTCACAGCCGCCTGGTCTACTGCCCACGGTCTCGGCTCGGGCGCCACGGCCCTTATATCTCAGGCCGCCAACCTTGGCACTTTCGGGGCGCTGTGGGTCGCGCAGTTCGTCCTCCTGGACAGGGTGTTGTTCGGCCGACGTTCGGGCCAGGTTGGAGAAGCGGTGGCCATCGGCGCCGGGGGCGGGCCTCGGGGCACGGCGGGAACCGGCCCGGGATGCCGGGAGAACAGGGTCGGGCACGGCCGAAAGAGGGCAAGCGAGGCGAGGTGCCGTCGGGACGGCGTCGCCCAGACGGTAACCCATCAGAAGAGCACCGACCAGGCCCGGCCGAGGCAGATACGGCCATGCCCACCGTGGTCCTCCCGTCCGGAGCCGAGGAGGCGGCCTGACGTGAGCAATGAAAGGGTGTGTGGTAGATCGCCCGAGCCATCGGGATCGTAGCGTGGGCGGCGACCTGTGCGCCGGGCCGGGCCCGAAGGAGACGGCTACGGCGAACGCTCCGGGACTTTGTCGCGACCAGGATCTGCCGACCGGATCGCGTTCGACCCACGCCAAGCGTCGAGCCATTAATGACGGCAGCGAAACCACCTAGCGCGGTCGCACCAGGTCTGTTGACGCTACCGGAAGCAGCGCGCCTGGTCACCGGCAGAACCATCTGCCTTGCCTCCTGACGGGCCCCGGAGCCAGTTGGGAAGACTGCGAAATAGAAGAATTTGGTTTGTGGCCGTGTCTCGTCGTGCTTTTTATTAGCCCCTCATGATCATCGAGATCCCACTTTGGAGCAGTTGGCCTTCTGAGGTGGACCTATGTGGGGATAACCTGTGCAAAGAAGTTGCGGGGAAAACGTGCAAATGACAAAGATTCAAACGGCGTCAGAGGGTTTAATCCACATGGAGGACGAGGAGAGCTATGCGGCGGTCTAGCGAAGGAGGCCACCTCCCCAAAGGAGGAACAGAGCCGGAACGGCGGTTCGGCTCGCGTGGCGCGCTGCTCGGGACTGCGTTTGTAGTCCTGGTCGCGACCGGAGGCCTCGTTTCCGCTAACAGCGGATTTGTCCGTCACCTCCTGGCGATGGTTTCGCCGGCCCAGGTGACGGCCCCCGTCGTCACTCCTACTACGACCACGACTATCCCCCTACCCAACGTCGTGTCCATAAGCCCGCGTCAAGGGGCCAGTGGCGTACCTTGGAACTCCTCGGTGACCATCGTGCTCTCCCGGCCACCGGCACCTGGCGCCCCGATGCCGACGATTACGCCGTCTGTGCCGGGCCAGTGGATGGCCGACGGCGCCAAGTTGACCTTTACGCCGGCCGCGAGTTATCAGGCGTGGACATCGGAACGGGTCACGATCCCGGCCGAGCTGGCAACTCCTGAGCAGTCGAGTTTCAGTACCGAAGGCGTACCTCTCCTCCGTTTCGAGCAGCTCTTAGCTGAGCTGGAGTACCTCCCGGTCAGCTTCACCGCGTCTAACGGCGACTCCGGGCTCGACGGCGAACCGACCAGCCCTGCGCTGGTCAGCCCGGTGCCCGAGCCAGGTACGTTCTCGTGGCGATACTCCAATATCCCGAGCTCACTGTCCTCGCTGTGGGCGCCCGGGACAGACAACACCGTTACAGCTGGCGCCGTTATGCAGTTCGAGTCCGACCACGGGCTGCTGGACGACGGCGTAGCCGGGCCGGCAGTGTGGTCACTGCTCACTCAAGCGGTTGCCAGCCGTGCCATTGACCAGTCCCCGTACGACTACCTATTCGTGAGCGAGAACGTGCCCGAGGGTCTTAGCGTTTGGCGAGACGGGCAGTACATCTACAGCACGCCGGTCAACACGGGTGTCGCTGGAGCGCAGACGGCGATCGGCACCTTCCCCGTTTACGCCCGCTACCAGACGACGACTATGACCGGCACAGACCCCGACGGGACGAGCTACTCCGTCAGCGGAGTGCCGTGGGTGGCCTACTTCAATGGCGGCGACGCGGTCCACGGTTACTGGCGAAGCAGCTACGGGTGGCCGCAGAGCAACGGCTGCGTGGAGCTGCCGATCTCGAACGCCCAGGTGGTGTGGTCGATGGACCCGATCGGCACGCTCGTCACCGTTTCCGGCTAGAGCCTCGAAATCCTCACCGCTCCGGGGCAGCCGGGGCCGGCCACCACAAAGGCGCGTTTGGGGCGTGGAGCCTCGCAATCGCACAGTTCCGTCCGAGCCCTGCGACCGGAAGGGCGCGTTTTGAGACCCTGGGCGCTCAGTTGAGCGCTTAGCGCGTGATCGCCTCGGGAGGCTTACCACAGCGGCGCCGCAATCGGACGATTAGCGGTAGGGCCCAGGCTTTGCTTCTCTATGCGGTCGCCTGCCTACGCAAGGTGATTGTTCCTCGTTTGGATGACCGCAAATCACCACATCTGGGTGCATCATCGCTAATTCGTTGCGATTTCGTACGTTTTCCGGGCGTCAACGCCGCCGAGAAGCATCTTTTACACCCGATATGGCACCTAACTGCCCGCTGCGGGCGTTCTCGTCTGGGCCAAACCGACCTGTTGCGCCGCGAGCAATCCACCACCCAGAGTTGTAGAGCCCGGGCCCCATCCCACCCCGGTGCGCCAATAGCCGCCTGCTGCCGGCGCTCCAGCCTGGACTAGCACGACCTCGGCCGAGGTCCAGTGCACGCCCACAACCAGGCCCCCCGAGCGCCACGCGGGCCTTTGACCTCCAGCGCGTCAGGCAGAGAACCGGACCGGCTAGGCGACAGAGCCTCTCGGGCACAACTGGGCTCAACCGGGCTCAACTGGGGGGCTGCTACCCTTCCGGCGCCTCCCCGGCCTCCCTGGGTTCAGACAACTCCCGCGCTACTCGGTCCGCAATGGCGAAGGCGGAGTTGGCCGCCGGCACCCCCGCGTACACGGCGGTTTGCAACAAGAGCTCCGTCAGCTCGCTAGTACTGAGCCCGTCCTCCAAGGCGCGACGCATGTGCATCTCCAGCTCCTCGCGCCGCCCGAGAGCAACAAGCATCGCAATGGTGGCGACGCGACGGCTCCGCCGGTCGAGGCCGGGTCTGGCCCATACCTCTCCCCAAGGCCATTTGGACAAGAGGTCCTGGAACGGAGCACTGAAGTCAGAACGCGTTAGCGAGCGAGCGATCGACGTGAGCGTCACCGAGCACACGCCGCCGAACGGCGAGGCCGCGCTCGGCCGGCCGGCCAAGCAGGTGGTCGAGGACGGCACTACCGAACGCGTCAGGTTCTTCCACGCTGGCGAGGTGCGCCGCCCCCGAGAGAACGCGGAGAGACGCGTGCGGGATGGCAACCATCGTCGCCGCCGCATTGTCAGGGGGAACTACAGGGTCGTGCGCGCCGCCCAGGACAAGCGTCGACGCCTCGATCTGGGCGAGTCGCTGACGTAAGTCCCCTGAAGCAAGCGCCTCACAGCAAGAGGCATAGCCCTCGGGCTCGATGCTCTGGAACATCGCGGAGTACCGGGTGGCGACGTCCGGGTGTGCCTCTAGGAAGCCCGCTGTAAACCACCTCCCTATCGTGGCGTCGACGAGCGGGGCCATACCTCCCGCACGCACGGTCTCGGCCCGCTCGAGCCACATTTCCTCCGTGCCGAACCGGGCCGTGCTGCAGCACACCACCAGCCGCTCGACTCTTTCCGGTTGCTCGCAAGCCAGCCACATCCCAATGAGGCCTCCGAGAGAGAGCCCCACGAAGTGGGCCCGCTCCGCCCCCGAGCGCGTCGAGTAGGTGTAAGGCTCTTCGGCCGAGCCAGTCGATCGTGTACGGGCCTTTCGGCGCGCTTTCGCCGGTAGGGCCGCCGTGGCCCGGGTGGGCTACCCGTAGCACCCGGAACCAGCCAGTGAACATTCGCATCTGCGGGTCCCATACAGCGTTCGTCGTGCCCAAGGGCCCGAGCAGCACCAGCAGGGGGGCGCCCGCGGGCCCCACCACGTCATTGGAGGCGGCCCACCCTCTCGGGCCCGCGTCAGCCATTCAGGTCGACCCTGCCCCCCATAACCTCGCTCCCAACGACCTCGCGCCCAGGGACCTCTTGCCCAAAGACCTTCCGGTAGAGCTCGAGCGCGCGCTCGACGAAAAACTCTGACGAACCAAGCCAGCCGGCCGGGTCGAAGACGTCCCCGGGCAGGCGGGCCAGGACCTCATTGACGCGCGGCTCGCTACGAAGCTCTTCCTCGAACGATTTGGACGACGACGACACCACTCGCTTGATGGCCTCCTCAACCAATCGGCGCGCCTCCCCGTAACCGAGGACAGGTGCGAGCTCAGAGGTGAGCCGTTCGGCCAGGACCAGGCCCCGGGTA
The DNA here is from genome assembly GCA_963823855.1 of uncultured Acidimicrobiaceae bacterium. GTDB lineage: Bacteria > Actinomycetota > Acidimicrobiia > Acidimicrobiales > Palsa-688 > Fen-671. The sequence goes on along the minus strand of CAWGNA010000014.1, from coordinate 18,082 downwards.
ATCCCGAGGTTGTCAGCCATGCGGACCTCGTCGACCTCTACGCCCGCCAGCATGTCCGCAGAGATGGCGACGGCCCCGCCCGCCGCACGCGACAACTCGGAAACGGTCTCCCATTCTGCTTGCCATGCTCCCACCGATCTCTCATGCTCCTGCGGCATCCCCGCCAGCACAATCGCCGACAGGCCCTGTGCTCGACGGAAAGCGGCCAACGCCGTTGCCGCCATGGCTGGGTTGCGTTTGTGGGGCAAGGCCGACGAGGCGCCACGGCCCTCGGCTAAAGGCTCGAACGCTTCACTCACCTCGGTCTGCATAAGCAGAGAATTGTCCATGGCGATCTTCCCCGCTACTCCGCCACACAGGGCCAGCGCACACGAAATCTGGCTCACCCGGGTGCGGTCCGTGTGCCACGGGAGGACCGGGACGTCGAGGTCGAGCTCGGATGCGAGCACTTCGACGACCCGCGGCCCGTCACTACCTAACGACGCCAAAGTGCCCGCCGCTCCTCCTAGCTGCACCGCCAGTCTGCTCTGTCCCGCCTCCCGCAACGCCTCGCGCACCTCGACTACGGCCACGAGCCACCCGGCCGCCTTCCTGCCATAGGTCGTCGGCAAGGCGTGCTGGAGCAAGGTCCGGGCCGCAATTGGAGCCGAGCGGTACCTGTTGGCGAGCCCCGCGGCTGTGGCTGCCAGGCGGCCCAGGTCGGCCAGTACTAGTTCGATCACCCGGCGCAGCACGAGCATCATGGCGGTGTCCAGCGCGTCCTGGCTCGTGGCGCCGAAGTGCAGCCACCGTCCGACATCATCAGGGAGGTGTCTTCGCAGCGACGCCACCAAAGGGATGGCCGGATTAGAGCCGAGCCGTCCTGCCCGGCCGAGGGCGACGGGGTCCAGGTGGACCTGCCGGCAGGCCCGCTGTATCGCGTCCGCGGCCTTCAGCGGCACGAGGCCTACCTTCGCTTCGGCCACCGCCAACGCCGCTTCGAAGTCGATCATCGCCGCCACCCATGCCCGGTCCGAGGTCGCCGCGCTCAGTTCGTCAGTCGTGAAGACCGACTCGAACAAGCCCCCTTCTGGCGGCAGCGGAGCCTCGGGCTCACCAGGGTGCAAAGAACACCGCCTCCTGGTCACCCTGGAGGTGGACATCAAAGTGGTAGGAAGGCCCACCAGGTTCCCGCGAAGCGAGCAGCCGGCATACGAGCGCCGCGCTTCCCAGGCCCACCAGCACCGGGTCGGACGCGTTGCGAGCTTCTTCATCCCAAAAATAGATCCGGGTCACGAGCCTTTGCAGCAGCCCCCGGGCAAATATAGAAACATCGATGTGAGGGGCCTGAGGCTTCCCCTCAGGTCCGGGGACCGGCCCGGGCTTGACGGTGACGAGACGGTACCGGCCCTGCCCGTCTGTCAGGGCCCGCGCGAAGCCTGTCCACGTTCCGGGAGACTCGGGCGGGAAGCGGCCGTGTGGATCTGCTTGCCAGAACTCGAGCATGGCGTCGGTGACCGGGGCGCCAGAACCGTCAAAAACGCTCCCTGCGACCGAGATGGCGCCTGCACCGTCGTCGCGTACGACCAGGTCAGTTCTGCTCCACCCGGTCCCAATGCTCACGAACGGGCCGGCCGTCTGGGAAGGCGTCGGGGCCAGCAATCCGCCCGGGCTGTCCACCTTCACCGGGTCATTCACCGGCTCGTTCCTCGACGGGCGCGGCGTGTGGCCCGGCGAGGACAATGTCGAACACGTAACCAAGGGCCCATCCCTCAGCAGTCGTGGCGAGGTCGAACCTGGCAATCAGCAGCTCCGCGGAGCGACTGTCGCGGATCGACTGGTACACCGGGTCGAACGCCAGCAGCGGGTCCCCCGGAAAGTACATCTGGGTGACGAGGCGCTCAGCAAAGCAGGTGCCGAAGACCGAGAAGTGGATGTGCGCCGGCCTCCAGGCGTTGTGGTGGTTCTCCCACGGGTAGGCTCCGGGCTTGATCGTGACGAACCGGTAGTGCCCGTCGTCATCGGTCAAGCACCTGCCGCCCCCCGTGAAGTTCGGGTCCAACGGGGCACGGTGCTGATCGACCGCATGGCGATAGCGCCCGGCGGCGTTCGCTTGCCAGATTTCCACCAACTGGCGGCGGATAGGTCGACCCTCGGTGTCGGTTACCCGCCCGCTAACTATGACGCGCTCGCCTAAAGGTTCTCCGCCGCGCCCACGAGTCAGGTCGCTGTCTCCTGGATCTACCTGGCTCTCCCCGAACAGCGGCCCGCGCCGCTCGGTGAGCCCTTCCGGCATGGGGAAGAGTTCCCGCTTCGGCGCTCGCAACCTCGTCGAACGGTAATCCGGGTAGTGGTAGGGCGGGTCCAAGCGGCCATCAGCAATCGGGCCGGCGGCTGGGCCCATCGGCGGTAGCTTCACCGGCGCCGAGCCAGCGAGCTCTGAGGTCATGAGCGCTGGCCTCGGAAGGGCCTGGATGTGAGGGTGGCAGTCAACCTGCGCAACACGACTAGCTCTTCGGGACCGGGCGGCTCTGTGCGGGCCAGCCCGGGCGAAACGGCCAGGTCCCAGCCGGTAGCGTGACGGGCCCGCTCGAGGGTGACGCCGGGGTGGAGGTGAGTGAGCTCGAGCTCGAGGTCGCTCGGCCGGGGCCGCAGTAGCCCGAGGTCAGTGATAACTAGCGATGGCCCCTTGCCGGTGAGCCCGAGCCGCTCCCGGTCGCCCGGGCCGTCCAGGTACCCGACCGAGGAGACGAAGTCGAGCTTTTCGACAAAGGTGCGCCGGGACTGACGGATGATGATGATCACCTCACGACATGACGCCGCGATCTCGGGGGCCCCGCCGGCTCCCGGCAAGCGAACTTCCGGCTTGTCGTAGGGGCCGATCACCGTGCTGTTCAAGTTGGCGTGGCGGTCCAGCTGAGCGGCCGAGAGGAACCCGACGTCTATGCGGCCGGCCTGTAGCCAGTAATTGAAAATCTCGGGGACCGGCACAACGGTGTCGGCCGTCTCAGCCAGCTCCGCGTCGCCTATCGACAGCGGCAACCGAGCCGGCTTGGCGCCGATGGTGCCAGATTCATAGACAAGCACGAGGTTGGGGGCGTGGGTGGCCCGGGCCAAGTTGGCGGCCGTGCTCGGCAGGCCGATCCCCACAAAGCACGCGAGCCCGTCCCGCAGAGCACGCGAAGCAGCGACAGTCATCATCTCGTCAGAGGTGGCCACGACGATGTCTGTAACTTCCTCAGGTGCCGGAGCCGGACCAGCGAATGTCATCGACACCTCCCAGCGACGGTCAAAACGAGAACGGTTAGTCACCCTGCTCCAGGGTCACCCAGCGGAGGTCCGTGAACGCCGCCACGCCGGCCCGGCCTCCAAACCGACCGTAGCCTGAATCGCCGAGTCCGCCAAAACGGGCCCTTTCATCCATGTTCGCACTACGAACGATGATGCGTGCTACGCACATCATATAACGTGGGAGAACAGGAGGGATGTTGGCCGAGATCCTCGACCTCAAATCGGCGGTACAGCGCCTGGTGCACGACGGGGACTGCGTGGCCCTGGAGGGCTTCACCCACCTCATCCCCTTCGCGGCTGCTCACGAGATCATCCGACAGGGCCGGCGCGAACTGACCCTAGTGCGCCTGACTCCTGACGTGGTCTTCGACCAGATGATCGGGATGGGCTGCGCACGGGCGCTCGTGTTCTCATGGGGCGGCAACCCGGGCGTTGGTTCTCTCCACCGGTTCCGTGACGCCATCGAGCACGGCTGGCCCGGACCTCTGAGCATCGATGAACACAGCCACGCCGGGCTAACCAATCGGTACGTGGCGGGCGCATCAGGCCTGCCGTTCGCCGTGCTGCGCGGGTACGTGGGCACGGATCTCCTCCAGCACTCCCCGACCGTCGCCACAGTGGACTGCCCTTTTACCGGGGAGAGGCTCGCCGCGGTGCGAGCGTTGCGCCCAGATGTGGCGGTCGTCCACGCCCAGCAGGCGGACAGGGACGGCAACGTCCAGCTCTGGGGGATAACCGGGGTCCAGAAGGAGGCCGTGCTCGCCTCGAGGCGCTCGCTTGTGACCGTCGAAGAAATTGTAGACAAGCTGGTCCCCCGGCCTGCCGCGGCCGTCCTGCCGAGCTGGGTGGTCACCGCCGTCGCCCATGTCCCCGGCGGCGCTTCCCCCTCGTACGCCCTCGGTTACACAGACCGCGACGACGACTTCTACGTAGCCTGGGACGCTGTAAGCCGGGATCGGGAAACGTTCCTTGCCTGGATGCACGAGCACGTGCTCGGGCTCTCGCCCGCGGTTGGACCATGACCTCCGCCACTCAGAGTGAAGATAGCCGCCAGACGGGCCACAACGGCAAACCCGACGGGTCGACCAGCCCTGACTTCGTACGTTCCTTGGCCCGCGGGCTGGACGTCATAAAGGCTTTCGGGCCGAAAGCCCGCAGATGACCTTGAGCGAAGTGGCCCGGGCCACCGGCCTCACCCGGGCCGCCGCCAGGCGCTTCCTCATCACCCTGGCGGAACTTGGCTACGCGCGGAGCGACGGCCGAGAGTTCTCCCTCCGGCCCAAAGTGCTCGAGCTCGGCTACGCCTACCTGGCCGGGCTTAGCCTCAACGAGGTGGCTGCGCCTCACCTCGAGGACCTCGTAGCCCAGACCCGCGAGTCCTCCTCGGTTGCGGTCCTGGACGGAGAAGAGATCGTCTATGTGGTGCGCGTCCCGACAAAGCGGATCATGACCGCCGCGATCAACGTCGGCACGCGCTTTCCTGCTTATGCGACCTCGATGGGCCGAGTTCTGCTGGCCCATTTACCCGACGACCAGCTGGACGATTACTTGAGCAGCACCAGCCTCGAGCCCATCACTAAGCGGACTGTCACCGACCCAGGTCGCCTGAGGGAGATCCTGCGGGCGGGGAGGGCGCAGGGCTTCGTCATGACGGACCAGGAACTGGAAGAAGGTCTGCGTTCGGCGGCCGTCCCCATCCGTGACGCCAACGGGACCGTAGTGGCCGCCATGAACGTCTCGACGCACGCTTCCCGGGTCAACATGGAAGAACTGCGCCGCAACCTCTTGCCCCAGCTGATAGATACGGCCCGCTTGATCGAGGGCGACCTGGCGGCGCGCAGTGGCGCCGAAAACCACAGGCGCCCGAGACCATAAGAACCGAGGCCGACACGCCACCCGCCGCAGGTAGGCCCAGTCCTACGACCCGCCCTCCCGAAGCTCGCCCGGTCATCCTTTCAGGCGTCCGTACTCCGGTAGGCCGCTACGGAGGCGCTCTCTCAGATGTGAGGCCGGACGACCTTGCTGCGCTGGTCATACGCGAGGCGGTCGCACGGGCGGGCGCGCCGCCAGGCGACATCGAGGACGTTTACTTTGGCGCGGCCAACCAGGCCGGCGAAGACAACCGCAACGTGGCCAGGATGGCTGCGCTGCTCGCGGGCTTGCCCCAATCGGTCGCCGGCGTGACGGTGAACAGGCTCTGTGCCTCGGGACTGTCTGCGATCGTGGCTGCTTGTCATGCCGTGATCGCGGGAGAAGGCGACCTGTTCGTCGCTGGTGGCGTCGAATCGATGTCCCGGGCGCCGTTTGCCATGGCGAAGCCAACGGCTGCCTTCCCCCGGGGCGACCGCGTGCTGTACGACTCGACGCTCGGGTGGCGCTTCCCCAACCCGAAGCTGGCTGAGCAGTTCCCCCTCGAGCCGATGGGCGAGACCGGTGAAAACGTGGCCCAGTGCTACGAAGTCTCCCGGTACGACCAGGATGTTTTTGCGCTCGGCTCTCAACAACGCTGGGCCAGGGCGGCTGCGGCCGGCCTCTTCGACGGCGAGATCGTGGCCGTCGATGGGGTAACCACAGACGAGCATCCTCGACCCGGCAGCTCGCTCGAGAAGCTGTCCCAGCTCAAACCGGCGTTCCGACCCGGCGGGACCGTCACCGCAGGGAACTCCTCGGGAGTGAACGACGGCGCTTGCGCTGTGGTGGTCGCCTCCGAAGCGAAAGCGCGTGAGCTTGGCGCCGAGCCGCTCGGGTATTTCGTCGCGAGCGCCGTGGCCGGGGTCGACCCCCGGATGATGGGCACCGGGCCGGTCCCCGCCGTCCGGAAACTGATGAAACGGGCCGGGATCGAGGTTGGCCAGCTGGACCTCGTCGAGCTCAACGAGGCGTTCGCCTCCCAAAGCCTCGTGGTGGTCCGCGAGCTTGGCCTGGACGGCGAGAAGGTAAATGTCAACGGCGGCGCGATCCGCGATCGGCCACCCCCTCGGTATGAGCGGCGCCCGCCTCGTCGTTTCCCTGTTGCACGAGCTACGCCGCCGGGGCGGACGCTATGGCCTGGCCACCCTCTGTGTGGGCGTTGGCCAGGGACAGGCCGTGCTGTTCGAGAGATGAGGGCTGTTCGAGAGATGAGGGCTGTTCGAGAGATGAGGGCTGTTCGAGAGATGAGGGCTGTTCGAGAGATGAGGCCGGTTCGAAAGAGGGGGCCTCTCGGACCGTGAGGACCCAGGTCGGGATCGTGGGTGCCGGGCCTGCCGGTCTAACCCTGGCGTGCTTGCTGGCCAGGTACGGGATCGAGTGCGTCGTGCTAGAGAACAAGAGCCGGGACTACATCGAGCACCGCATCCGGGCCGGAGTCCTCGAGCAGGGCAGTGTCGAGCTGCTCGAAGAGGCCGGCGTGTGCGAACGTTTGAAACGCGAGGGCCTCGTACACCACGGTATCGCGCTCCAGTTTGATGGTGAGCGCCATCGGGTCGCCCTGAGCGAGCTGGCCGGAGGGGCGTCGATTGTTATATACGGGCAAACGGAGGTCGTCAAGGACCTGGTGTCCGCCCGGTTGGCCGCGCAAGCACCATTGCTGTTCGAGGTGGAGGACGTGGCGCTGGCGGATATCGACAGTGACCGCCCCAGGGTGCAGTTCCACTACGACGGGCGCCCCCACGAACTGGAGTGCGACGTCGTTGCCGGGTGCGACGGCTTCCATGGGTTTAGCCGCGCCACTATTCCGGACGGAGTGCTGACCAGCTACTCGCGGGAGTACCCGTTCGCATGGCTCGGCATCCTGGCCGCGGTTGCACCGTCGAACGACGAGCTGGTCTACGCGCACAGCCCGCGGGGCTTCGCCCTGTTGAGCATGCGTTCGCCGGAGCTGAGCCGCCTCTACCTGCAATGTCGCCCGGAAGAGGACGTCGCATCCTGGGAGGACGAACGGATATGGGACGAGTTGCAGCGCCGGCTCGGCCTGCCCGGCTGGACGCTGTTCCAGGGCCCCGTACTCGAAAAAAGCGTTACACCCATGCGCAGTTTCGTCGTCGAACCCATGCAGTACGGGAACCTGTTCCTGGCTGGTGATGCCGCACATATCGTCCCCCCGACGGGTGCCAAGGGGCTGAACCTGGCCCTACACGACGTCGGGATCATGGCCGAGGCGCTCGTGGAGTTTTATACGACCGGGTCGAAGAAATTGCTCGACGCCTATTCCGAGCGCTGCTTGCGACGCGTGTGGCGATCCGAACATTTCTCGTGGTGGATGACGTCGATGCTGCACCGGTCCTGGGATGGCGACGCATACGACGAAAAACTTCAGGTGGCCCAGTTGCGTTATACAGTGACCTCCGATGCGGCGGCTGCGAGCCTGGCTGAAAATTATGTTGGCACCGCCAAGGCATAATTATTGCCGTCGGAACTTACCTTGACGGCGTTGTCGGCTCGGTGTCCCGGCTCTGGAATTGTTGTCCCTGGCAGTCGACGCGCTGGCCCAGGTTTGCGAAGACGGCCCTAGCGGGTGAGCTTTCCTCAGAGCCTGGGGCAGAGCGGCCAGCCCCCGGACAAAGCCCCCACAGCAGAGGAACGAGATACCGGGAGCCGGTGGGACCGTAGCGCCCTTTTTCGGCTGGCCTTGCTTTGGCTCGTTGGGGCCAACTTGCGGATGGCGGTCCTGGCCCTACCGCCGTTGCTGCCGGAGATCCAGCACCAGCTGGGGCTCAGTGAGACCGCGGTAGGTGCGCTGACCAGCCTCCCCGTGTTGCTGCTGGCTCTCGCCGCGGTCCTCGGGTCCATCGCAGTCGCCCACCTCGGCCCCCGTCTGGCCCTCGTCCTCGGGCTGCTTGTGGTCGGAGTGGCTTCAGGGCGCGCGGGCTTGGGGGGGTCGCCGGCTTGTTCGGTGCGAGCGTTGCCCTCGGCCTTGGGATCGCAGTCCTTCAGCCAACGATGCCCAGCATCGCCAAAACCTGGTTCCCGTCCAGGGTGTCCTTTGCCACGAGCCTGTACAGCAACGGCATTGTCGCCGGTGAGGCACTAGCCGCATCTCTCACGCTAGCTCTGGTGGTCCCGTTGAGCGGCTCGTGGCAAAGAGCTTTAGCCGCGTGGGGGCTGCCGGCCTTTCTGGCCGCGGCGCTGCTGGGCGCGCGCTTTGCCAAGGTCCCTATCAAGGTCCCCGATGGTCCAGTGCGATGGTGGCCCGCCTGGACGGACGCCATTACCTGGCGCGCCGGCCTACTGCAGGGTGGCACCTCGGCGGTCTATTTCGGCACGAACGCGTTCCTGGCCACCCAGTTGCACGCTGTCGGCCACCCAGGGCTGGTGGGCCCTGCCTCGCTGCGCTGAACACTGCGCAGCTGGCCGCCTCGTTCATCGTCGCCTACGCCGCTCGGCGCGGTGCCGGCCTCACTACCTGCTGGCCGTCGGCGCAGCTTGTGCCGTCGCCGGCCTGGCCGGCATCGTCTTCGCCCCCGGGCCATTGGCGATCGTCGGCTCGGCGGTGGTCGGCATCAGCTCGGCGGTGGCGTTCATCGTCGCCTTGGCATTGCCCGCGCTCCTCGCTGGCCACAATGACGTGCACCGATTGGCCGCTGGCATGTCGGGGATCGGCTACTTGTTCGCTTTCGTATTCCCGCTGTTGGGCGGCGTCGCCTGGCAGGTCACCGGTGACCCCGGCGCGGCGTTCGTCCCCGCGGTGGTGGGTGCCGGCTTGTTCGGGACCGTGATGTTCTGGCCGGGGCCCAGCATTCGGGTGCCGCTCGCGATAAAGATCCAATGAGAGGAAGAAAATGGACGAACTAGTGGTGGGCCCCGGGCCGCCGGGCGCGAGCTACACAGTCACGGTGCGGGTTTCCGCCCGCCCACACCCGGCACTGTTGCCACGGCTCGGCCAGGCGGTCAGCTCGGCGGGGGCGGTTGTAGTCGGGATGGACCTCGTCGAGGTGGCCGCCGCTGGGACCACCGTGGACCTGACCCTCCAGGCCGCCAGCGAAGAGCACGTGACCGCGGTCACGGCCGCGTTGGAACGCAGCGATTATCACGTCCGCCACGTCTCGGACCGGACGTTCCTTTACCACCTCGGGGGCAAGATCGAAGTGACCCCCCGGGTCGCCATCCGCACCCGACAGGATCTTCTCTGGCGTACACCCCCGGGGTCGGGCGGGTCGCGAGCGCTATCGCCCGCCGGCCGTCCGACGCGTGGGCGCTTACCGCCAAGGGCTCCTCAGTGGCGATAGCGACCGATGGCAGTGCGGTGCTCGGTCTAGGGTCGCTCGGGCCGTTGGCAGCTCTGCCTGTGATGGAAGGTAAGGCGTTGATCTTCAAGCATTTCGGCGGCGTAAACGCCTACCCGATCTGCCTCGAGGTGGCGTCTCCTGAGGCGCTCGTCGAAGCGGTTGTAGCCGTGGCCCCGGGTTTTGGGGGCATCAACCTGGAAGACATCGCTGCCCCCGCCTGCTTCTGGGTCGAGGCCGAGCTCCAGCGCCGCCTCGACATCCCTGTCTTCCACGACGACCAGCACGGGACGGCCATCGTCGTGATGGCGGCTGTGCTGAACGCCTGCCGGCTGACTGAGCGCGAGCTGTGCGACCTGCGCGTGGTCCTTGTCGGCGCCGGTGCTGCGGGTACCGCGGTCGCAGAGACGCTGCTCCACGCGGGAGTGAAAGATCTCGTCATTTTCGACCGCGAGGGAGTGCTCAGCGACGACCCTGGCTCCCCGCCGCACCATGCCCGACTAGCAGCGCAGTCAAACCCGCGCGGACTGAAAACGCTGCCGTCGGCTCTCGACGGCGCTGACCTGTTCATCGGTACGGCGCGCCGTGGTTCGGTAGACCCCAAATTGCTGGCCCGCATGGCCCCGCGCCCGCTGGTTTTCGCGCTGGCGAACCCTGAGCCCGAGGTCTTCGGCGAGGAGCTGGGCCCGGGTGCGGTTGTCGCCACTGGGCGCAGCGACTTCCCCAACCAGATCAACAACTCCTTGTGCTTTCCCGGTTTCTTCAAGGGCGCTCTCGCCGCCCGGGCGTCGTACGTGACGCCTGCCATGAAACAGGCGGCTACGCGTGCCATTGCCGGCTCTGTCAGCCAGGAAGAACTGGGGGTTGGGGTCATCGTCCCGTCCATGTTCCAGGCCCGCGTGCACGAACAGGTAGCCGCTGCGGTGGCCGCCGCCTGGACAGCTGAGCACCCGGGGGCCCACCCTCTGAGCCGCGACAGCTCTCAGAGCTTTCGGACCTTGCGGACTGGCCCGAAAGGACGCTTTAAGCCTGTGGAGCAAGCTGGCGCGGCACCAATCTGCTAACTCAGCGCTTTTGGGTGCTTTTCCCTGGCTTTAGTGACGATTGGGCACTTCTCACGTGCTTAATCGTCACCAAACAGCCAAAAGTTCGGTTGGATTTGGCCCCCGGGCCGTCGGGATCCGGGGCCGGTAGCCGAGTGCTAGGTCTGGGCGGCGGCACCGAAGGTGGTCTGAGGGGCCGGCATCCCCGCGACAGGGGACGCGTCCGCACTTGCCACCGCGCCGGCACCAGCAACCAGATCGGCACTGGCGCTGGCACTAGCACTGGCTCCGGCGAGCTCAGCCACCGGAGGCGCGGAAGATACCGAGGGCGTTTCCCCGGCCGCCGGGCTCGTCCAGCGCTTCAACTCGACGTGGGGGATAAGCCAGCTGGCGATGAAGGCCAGGGCGCAGATCGGCACCGAAACTATGAACACCGTCTGGATGGTCTGCGAGTAAGCATTTATGAGCCCCTGGTGGACCAGAGCCGGAAGATGAGCGAGCAGTGCCGGGGTTATGTCTTCGGAGTTGAACCCCGGGGGCAGTGATAGCCCGTGGAGGTGGCTGGCCAGGTTGCCCACCAAGACGTTGGCAAAAATGGCACCAAAAATGGCCGTCCCGAAGGACCCTCCGATGGAACGGAAGAAGGTAGCTCCCGATGTGGCCACGCCCAGCTCGCTTTGCGGCACCGCGTTTTGCACGATGATGACCAGCACCTGCATGACCCCGCCGAGGCCCATACCGAGCACGACCATATAGATGGTCTGCTGCAGCGCAGTCGTGCTAGGGCCCATGGTCGAGAACAGGTACAGGCCAAGGGTGGTGAGAGCCGAGCCGGCGATGGGGAAGAGCCGGTACTTGCCCGTCCTGGCGATGATCTGGCCCGAACCGATCGACACCACCAGCAGCCCCGCCATAAGCGGCAGGAGCTCAATACCAGAGGCGGTGGGCGAAAGGCCTTTGACCACCTGGAAGAAAGCAGGCAGGTAGGTGATGGCGCCGAACATGGCGAAACCGATGATGAAGCCCACCACGCTCGTCACCGAGAACGTGCGGATCTTGAACAGGTGCAGCGGCAAGACAGGCTCTGCGGCACGCCGTTCGACGAGGGCGAACACACCGACGAGGGCGAAGCCGACCACGCCCAGAAGGATTATCGCGGCCGAGCCCCACCGGTAAGTGGTCCCGCCCAAGCTGGTGAAAAGTACGAGCGAGCTGGCCGCCAGCGTGAGCGTTATCGCGCCCAGATAGTCGATGACATGGTGGACGGTCCCCAGATGGCCAGGCACCTGGGCCGCCACGACGGCGAGGGCGACAGCGCCGATCGGCAAGTTGATGTAGAAAATCCAGCGCCAGGAGAGGTCGTCGACGAACACGCCGCCGAGCAGCGGCCCCACAATGCTGGCCACACCGAAGACAGCGCCGAACAAGCCCATGTAGCGGCCTCGGTCTCGTGGCGAGACTATGTCGCCGACGATGGCCTGCGCCCCGACCATGAGGCCGCCGCCACCGAGACCTTGCACCGCACGAAAAGCGATCAGCTCGACCAGGGTGTGGCTGATCCCGGAGAACACCGAACCAACCAGGAAGATGACGATGGCCGCCTGGAAGAAAAACTTCCGGCCGTACTGGTCGCCAAGCTTGCCCCATAGTGGTGTCGAGACTGTCGCGGCCAATAAATAGGCGGTGACCACCCAGGCGATGTGCGACCCGCCCTTCAGGTCTCCGACAATCGTCGGTAGCGCCGTCGAAACGATGGTCTGGTCAAGCGCAGCGAGCAACATGCCGAGCATGAGCGCGCCGATGATGATGAGCACACGGCGATGGCTCAGCCCCACAATGGCTTGGCCAGGCTGTGCCGTTAGGGCTGTGGACTGCTCGGGAGCTTCACGGCCCCCGCCGTTGTCATGCGAGTTGTTGGTCGAGCTCACTTGAAAGGTCCTTTTCTTTCCTCTGCTCCGTCTCTGTTGCGAGACAACGCAACCCCCGGTCGTATGGGAGCCCGTCCGCCAGCATCTGAAAGGCCGAATCGGTGAGAGCGTCCAGCCCCACCGCTTCGCCCACGCCGCCCCAGATCGAAATTACTGCGCGCATCATGCCTACCGCGGCGCCGGCGAGCAGCACCGGGTAAGGGTCCTCCCTCAGGTTCGTCCCCAAGCGCTCAGCTATGCCGGTCGCGATGGCGCCCTCGAACATCGTGAGGTGCGCGGCTCGTGCCGCCGTCAGGTGTGGGTCTACCTGCGCTGCCTTCATGCGGCAAAACCAGTCGGCCCGTTCACCACCCAGGTCGGCGAGTTCGTCGGAGATGCGGCGGGCCTCGTCCACAAGGACTGCCCGCAGCGCTTCGATCGGGCTTTTGTCTGCGGGCTCGTCCACGAGGCGGCGGCGGAGCGACTCGGTGCGCTCAGGATCCGCACCCAAGAGGGCGGCCTCCTTGGATGGGAAGTAGTTGAAGAACGTCCGTGGGGAAACGTCTGCCGCGGCGGCGATATCCTCGACCGTGACGTGCGAGTAGCCGCGCTCGGTGACCAGGTCGAGGGCTACCCTCTGGAGGGCGCGCCGGGTGGCTAGCTTCTTTCGCTCCCTCAGCGAGGGCCGCTCAGCGTGATCGAGGCGCGTAGTATCGGGAAGCGACATGTTGCAGTCACTGTATCATTACATTTTTCAAAATGATGCAGTGAACGCAAAAAGGTCTAGCACGCGGGCACCAGCCGCTCCCCCCCGGCCCTGGCCAGGAGGAGCAGCGGCCAAGAGGAGCAGCTGATGGTGCTCGTGGTCGGCACTGCCGGGGACGCCTGGAGCAGCCAAGCGCCCGGCTCGCCCCGCAGAAGCCATCACAACCGCGTAACGAGGTCCAGCGGAAAGGGTGGCTGAGCTAAGGGCCTGACGGCCAGCCGGAGGAGCAGGAGTGGGCTGTCGTCTCCGGCAGTGCGGTTGAGGTGGACTTCGTCGCAGCCGAGGCAGCGATGGACGAGCACCCACTCGCCATCACCTCGTACAGTGATCGCGATCGGCTCCATCGACGACCCACAGTTGGCAGCTCGGTCGCCGGGCACCTGGTCATCCAGGTGGCGGCTCCACAAGCAGCTCGGGCAGTGGTTGCGGTAAGTGGTGCCCTGGGCCTCAACAGGCACGTCTAAAAGGCAATGAGAACAGCGGAAGGACCCTCCACCAGGGTGGTGGGCGCGCTGATGAGAGCGTCGGTTCGACAACGCGGTACCTCCGGGTAGAAGCGGGACAGGAACCGTTACGGGGACCAGGTTTGGCCCCGGGCTGCCGACGTCTCGCTCGGAGGCTGTTTAGCCGCAGGCGAGGCGCGACACGACGACGCTCTCGACAACAGTCATCGGTCACCACCTCTCATTGATAGGGCTCTCACTGATACGTGGAGTTTGAAACAAGGGCCACTCTCGGCGGCGGAGAGCATTAGACACCCCAGACTTGCGCTAGTCAAGCGAATTACGGGCTGAGGCGTGCTCACAACTCCAGGGAATGGCTCCGGCTCTTTGCCCGCGCCCGTCATTGCTAGCGAGCCCTCGTCGCTCTCAGCTGATCGCAGGCAGCCGCTGGTCGCGCGCCAGTACCGGTAGGAACAGGTCGCCCTTCTCGGCGATGCGCGCCAGGATCGTTCGAATGGTGAACGCGTCCGGGGCCAGGGCGGGGTCGTCCAACTCGTGCCACTCGATCGGCGCCGACACCGGTGCACCGGGCGCAGGACGTGGGCTGTACGGCGCCACCAGGGTCTTGTTGATCGCATTTTGTGTGTAGTCCAGCCGGGCCAAGCCACTACGCTCGCTGACCTGCCATTTCCAGCTGAGGAGGTTCGGCACGACGGCGCCGATGACTCTGGACAGCTTTTCGGTCCAGGCCCGGGTCTCGGAGAAGCTGGGGCCGGGGCTGATCGGGATCCAGATCTGTATTCCCCGCCTGCCCGTGACCTTGGGCTGGCCGTGCACTCCCAGGTGGTCGAGCGCGGTCCGGTGTAGCCGGGCCAGCACCAACAAATCGTCCCACGTCGTCGTCTCACCCGGATCCAGGTCGACCAGCGCGTAAGTGGGCAAGTGGGGGCTATCTATGAGCGAAGTCCAGGCGTGCCATTCCAGCGCGCCGAAATTGGCGGCCCAGACGAGGGCGGCGGGTTCGTCGACGACGAGGTAGGTCCTTGACTCCCCAGCGTCCGCTTCGGGGTTCTCCCAGCGAGGCACCCACTCGGGGGCGTGGTCGGGAAGCTGCTTGTGCCAAAAGCCTTTGGTCCCTGCACCGTTCGGGAAGCGGTTCATGTTGAGCGCGCGGTGGGCCAGATAGGGCAACGCCACCGGGGCGATCTGAGCCGAATAACGGAGCAGCTCTCGTTTTGTGACCGGGTTAGAGCCCGAGCGGGCAGGGAACAACACCTTGTCAAGGTTCGTGACACGCAGGTCACGGCCGAAGATGTGCCACACACCCGACGACCCGAGAGTATCCAACTCCTTTAGCTCTTCATCGGTTGGCCCGCCCAGGGAGACCGGCTTCAGCGCGATCGAGGCCTGGCTTGCAGGCAGGTCAGAGCGCCACATCTTGTCCGGGTCGGCCTTGACCTCGTCGTTGGTGCGACCGCTCAACACCGATCGGGGGTGCTCCTCCGGATCCCAGCCTTCGACGGCATACTCGTCCTTTTTGTGCAAAAGGAGCCATTGCTCCTTGCCGGAGGCATCGGTCCGGGTCCGCACCAGGATGAAGCGGCCGCGCAGTTTGTGGCCGTGCATATCGAGGTGGAGCTCCCCCTGCCTCACCGCGCGTCCCGGGTCGGGAGGGTCTCCGGCCTCGTCTGCTTCCCAGGTGCCCTCGTCCCATACGATGACATCCCCGCCGCCGTACTCGCCGGCAGGGATTACGCCCTCGAAGTCGAAGTAGTCGAGGGGGTGGTCTTCGACATGGAACGCCGCTCTTCGGGTACGAGGGTCCAGGGTGGGCCCCTTCGGGACCGCCCAGCTCACCAGCACGCCATCGATCTCCAGGCGCAGGTCGTAGTGCAATCGGCGCGCCCGATGACGTTGGACGACGAACAGCCGAGACTCCCCGCTGCTCGGCGAAGGTAGCTCTCCTTCCGGCTCGCGAGTCTTGGAGAAATCCCGCTTGCTCCGGTACTTGGCCAGAGGGTCTGTCGGCTCGCTCTTGGTCCTCGACGGGGCCACAGCCCAGTCAACTGCCGTCCCGTAAAGCGACGCAAATCACTTCGCATTTCTGAGATGCGCGACCGCGGCACTAACTTTGTTGCTTGCGTTAGGTCCAGCTGCCAACGAGCACGCGTGTTGAAAGGAGGCTGGCAGGCGGGCTCCAACCGGTGAGCACCGTCCTTCACGACCGATGGTGCGTCGCAGGGTTTTGATAGACGTCGGGCCGCTACGACGGTCGAAGGACTTCCGCTATTTGTACTTCGGCGAAATGGTGTCGTTCGTCGGCTCGGGACTGACCGTGGTAGCCGTACCTTTGCAGCTCTACAGCCTTACTGGTTCGTCTCTCCAGGTCGGCTTGGCGAGCCTGGCCCAGCTGGTCCCTCTGATCGCCGGCTCCTTTGTGGGAGGAGCGATCGCCGACGCTTACGACCGCCGCAAAGTACTCTTAGTCGCCGAACTCGCCATGGCGGGATGCAGCGCCGCTCTGGCCCTGAACGCCACCGTCGGCGCACACCCCCGGGTGTGGCCCCTCTACGTGTTCAGCGCTGCCATGGCAGGGTTCTCTGGCGTCGAGTCGCCTACCCGTGTGGCGGCCGCGGCGTCAGTCCTGGACCGCTCGGACCTGATCCGTATGAGCGCCTTGTGGCAGGCCCTGTTCCAAACGAGCACCGTGGTAGGCCCGTTCGTGGCGGGTATCGTCATCTCAACTGCCGGCCTCGGCGCCGCCTATTGGGCCGACGTCGCCAGCTTTGGCGCCGCGTTCGCCGGGGTGTGGCTGATGCGGCCCCTGCCACCCGCCCATCAGGCCACCGCCCTCGGCCTGAAGTCGATCCAGGAAGGGCTACGGTTTCTGCGCGCCGACCGGGCTCTCCAGGCGATTTACCTCATCGACCTGGCGGCCATGATCTTCGGGATGCCGCGAGCGTTGTTCCCCGCCATCGGCATCATGTTGTTCCATGGCAACGCCCGCACCGTCAGCTACCTCTATACGGCGGTCGGCGTGGGCGCGCTCATCGGGGCTTTGGCGACCGGTTGGGTAGTGCACGTGCAGCGGCCGGGTCGCGCCGTCGTCATTGCCGTGCTGGTTTGGGGTGGATCCATAACGGCGTTCGGCCTTGTGCGCGCCTTCGCCGTGGCCCTGGTCTGCCTTGCGATCGCAGGCTGGGCGGACGTCGTTTCAGCCATCTTTCGCAACGCCATTCTCCAATTACGGGTGCCGGACGAGCTGCGCGGACGGATGAACGCTATTCAAACGGCGGTAGTCGCGGGGGGGCCTCGGCTGGGAGACCTGGAGTCAGGTCTCGTCGGCACCGTGGTTTCACCCACCTTTTCGGTGGTTTCAGGGGGCTTGGCCTCAATAGCCGCCGCCACGATAATGACTCTCGCGATGCCGACGTTCTGGACACTCCGGCTGGCAGTCTCTGCCCGCCCGGGACAGGTCCCTGGGACACCGCACCCCGCTGCAGAACCAAGTCCCGAAGAAGGCATTTCGGGCCCCGGGGCCTGAAGGCGCCGACGCAAAGCCAAGCGACGACGCCTTCGGATCCTTACGTGCAAACCCCTCTGTTATGCGCAACGAACAACTAGGACGGCGCCAGCCGAGCCAACTTACCGAGCGCAGCCGCCCCGATCTTCAGTCCTTCCTCGGCCGACACGGCGGGGTGCACATTTATGTCAAAGGCGTCGCTCCACTCGAGGACGAACTCCATGACGGGGGCGAACTCGGTGGCCGAAAATATGCTGACCACCGTTATGTCGGTCGAAGTCGGCCAGTACTCAGCGATTAGCTTCATACCATCGGGGTATTGCCAGCTGGCGCGGCGTGCCAGGGCAGCATCTCGCTCAGCCATTGCGACCGAGGGGCGAAAGCTAAGAAAAGCGACGTAATCCACAGCAGATCCTCCTATTCATTTTGGGTACTTCCTCATGCAGCGCGTCGAATTGTCAGGTACGGCTCCTCCCGTGAGGTAGGCCCGGGCCAGTCGACATCGTAGGTCAGAGCGTCGAGGGCCCCTCTGTGGCCACCACCGAACACCTCGCATGGTCACGATAGCCTTCGTGTCGTCGGCCCTCACTGGTCATTCCTGTCGGGTGGCCTGGAAATACAACCGTTGATAGCTCTTCGTTACGGCCAGCACCCGCAGATCATATGAGCCGCTGCTTGTCGCAGGTCGGGGCCTCGACAGTGCGTGGGGCTCCCTGCACGGCGGGTGGGGTCGAGTCGGCGTCGAATAAGGGCCGGCTAACCCAAGTGCCCGATACGACCACGTCCGCGACGGAGCCGGTGCGACTACTTCGCGTTTTAGCTCACCTGACGCCGACCGCCAAGGGAGAGCGGCATCTGTGCGCTCTCCCTGACAGAAGCGGAGGGAGTGGGATTTGAACCCACGGTGGGCGTACACCCACAACGGTT
>CAWGNA010000013.1:0-93722 GCA_963823855.1 uncultured Acidimicrobiaceae bacterium | reverse complement strand
CATGGCGACCTGGCCGGTGCGCCGGTCGTAAATAGGCACGGTCTGGCCCGGGAAGTCGACGAGCATCTTCTCGCCTGCTTTGTGCTCCTGGCGCATGACGACGTCGAGGCGGCGCTTCCATTGCCGGTAGAGCTCGTAGAACTGGCTGTAGGCGTAGCCGTCGGGGAAAGGTCTGCTTGTACTCGTCCCAGAGCAGCATCAAGGTGACACCCTTGCGCCGCAGCTCCAGGTGCACCTTGGCCCAGTCCGGCACCGGGCGGCCCCCGGGACGGGGGCCGGGCTGGGCGAACAGCATGGCGTCCAAGGCGTCGTCGTCCAGGTCAGCGGGCAGGGGCCAGGTGAGACCAGCGTCGCGGATGCGCCTCACGTGCTCGGCCAGGGTGGTGGGGGGCACCCCCAGGCTGGCTGAGACCTGGCGCAGGCTCATGCCTTCGGCCAGGGTCAACCGGATTACTTCTCGATCTTGCGAGGGAACGCCGGGGCCGGGGCACCGGCACCTCCTCGGGAGTCGTGGTGGACTGTCCGAGACAGGGTGCCGGGCCCTCTCCGATCAGCTCAAGCCAGCGCTACGTGCCCCTCACCTGGCCGGTGTACGGAAACCACCGGAAAGGGTGTACGGAAACACCGGAACCGGTGTACGGAATCGATCGGAACGGGTGTACGGGAAACGACCTGAGCACGTCCAGTGAGGACCATGATTGGTCCGGGTGCGCCATCCGATGGCAGTGGGCGCATAGGAGAGTGAGGTCAGCGAGCTTCGTCTTTGTTGACCTCTCGAACGTGCGCTTCGAGGCCCCACGGGCCTCCTCCGCGGACCGCATGGTGGTCCTGGAGTCAGTCCGCAACGTCACCGACGCATAAGAGGGCACCCGGTGAGACTACCGGTGCCGGGTCGAAGATCCCGGCCCTCCGCCTCGGTTACGGGCCGTTTAAGGCACCCAGTGTTTCGGTCTTGCCCGGCACCTGCGCCCGTCGCTCCCGTGGAGACTTCGTTGCGCTACGGCGAGGATTCTACCCCTCGGGTAATCGGTGACCTTCACGCCGGGCCTGACATCGATATGAATGGTTCGGCCGACTCGTTTCGTCGGCTTCGTCAACCCTCCGAGACTTTTCCAGCCGGTCGGAGACCGAGACGTTGGTCAACGCGCTGGGGACATACCTGGCGCTCCGTCCCGCACCGCCCCGCGGGCAAGACGCGGGGCGGTGCGCGTTTTCA
This sequence comes from uncultured Acidimicrobiaceae bacterium, assembly GCA_963823855.1. Taxonomy (GTDB): domain Bacteria; phylum Actinomycetota; class Acidimicrobiia; order Acidimicrobiales; family Palsa-688; genus Fen-671. The sequence goes on along the minus strand of CAWGNA010000013.1, from coordinate 92,506 downwards.
CGCTCGGGACGCCAGTTCGAGCAACAGAGGATTCTCCTACGGTCCGGGTGGGTTGTCGGGGTTGGAGCCACCCTGGCACGACTGGCCCGGCGTGACGATGGTGTGGTCCAGCAGCCCGTGGCGTACGTCCTGGCCGTAGTTCTGGGTCCGGCCACCCGGGCCGTTCGGCGCCTCCGGGATCGGCTCGGCCGAGATGATTGGCGCCGTCGGGTCGTCGTTCTGGCCCGAGAACACGCAGATCGAGTTGGCGTGCGCCGGCCCTTGGGTGGGCTTGGCGTTGCCTGTGACCTCCCCGGCGAAAGCCGTGGCTGGCATTGCGATACCGGCCGCAACGATGGCTGTGGCGGTCAACCATTTCCTCATGAAAGCTCCTCCTTGGGTGTGGCTAAGTTCCGGGAACCAACAGCCTTGCAAGCCGCCGGCACCATCGTGGTGTATGGCCCATGTACGTCGGGTGGAGATCGCAATGATGAATGGGCGAGTGGCCACAGGTGTGCGGGGACGGAGCATGAACGGTGACGCCGTCGCGGGAGTTGGTACTGCGAGCTGACCAAAAACAACATGCGCCTATGGCGCACCGGGGGCCATGAAAGACCACAACAAGGTCCGTTCATCCTTACGGCGCAGCCGCACTTCAGCCCAAAGGAACCGAACAAGCGACAATGAGGTTGCACGGTGCGCCGCCGAGGTAGACACTGCCCGAGACGACCAACGACAAGATTTCGGTGTACGCGGCCGCACTGGTCTCGTAAGTCGCTGTGACGGCATTTCGTAGCCTTGCCTTTCGTCGCTCGCCGTCGCCCGCGCCGCCCTTGTCCTGAGCCGGTAGGCCAGCCCTTCAGTGTCACCGCGTACGGCTAAGCAACCGAGCTGTGACGTGTGCAAGAAACCGGCCACGCCGCTCAGTTTTGGCATGTGCCACAACTGTTACAACGCCTGGCGCTCTGGCCGACCAGACCTTCGCTCGTGGGCGCCTCGCCGGCGGGAGTGGCTTCGCGAACATTCGACTCTGAAATGTGCCGTGTGCGACAGCCTGACCACGACGACCTACCTTGGCATGGACATGGCGTGCTACCGCGCATGGGTCACGGCCGGTCGGCCCGATTTCGACGAATGGGCCTTGCACCGGCGCTCAGGGCCAAGCCCCGCCGGGAGTGCCTTGTCTGCCACAGGCCCGCCGCGCAGGTGTATTTCGGCATGGACTGCAGTTGCTACAAGGCGTGGTGCGTGGCGGGGCGCCCCGACCGGGACACGTGGGCCCCGACGCGACGGGCGTGGCTCGACGGACGAGGGCGACTTCGGTCGAAAAAGGAGTCAGCTGAGGAACCAACGGCCCGGTGAGGAAGGACGCGAATGTAAATGACGGGTCCTAAGGCCCACCGACTTCTGCACCGAACACGTCAAGTCCGGCCATGCACTTACGCACACCGTTGCGGAACCACGCCGTGGTCAACTTCATGCCGTTTGCTCTGGCGGACGCGGCATCACTTCTGGCCGCTGTCCACGCACTCGCTTAGGCTCGGGTGACGGGGGGTCCATGTCATGATCCACGCCCAATCCTCCGTCGCCGTGACGCCGACGAACGGTTGTGGTGCAGTCCCCCCGGTTACCTTGAGTTGCCAATGTTTGGCGTACTTCGCGGTCCACACGACACCCTTGTGGACCATCGCTGCGATCGGGACCGTGCGCAACGCTCCGTAGGTGGTGGTAGTGGTGGTCATGGGCCACGAGATGCCGTTCACGGGATCGAGGACGTAAGAGACCGGCGGGCCGGCGTAGCACCGGCTCACCCATGCAGCGTCCGGCCACCCCGGGTAGATAAGGCCGAGCATCGCTTTCTGGGTCGCTGCACCCGGTTTGTAAGTAGTTCCGGCCAATGCGGGCTGCGGCACGAACAGGAGTGGCGCCTGGCAGTGGGTGGGGCCATCTTGTACCGGGGCAGGAACCGTCGTTTGCCCATCACAGCCGCCTCCCTGTGGGTCCGGCTGATAGACACCGCGGTGAAGTAGTCGACCTCGTCGTGGCCGTCGTCAGGCATGGTCTTAGGAGTGAAGCTGAGACCGGAAGCGTTGTTGACGGTCGCGTTCTCCTGCTCGAACGACTGATAATCACGGTTGGCTGTCTGGCCCACTAGCTGCCAATCGCAGGTGTGCAGCGGCTGGGCCGGGACGGTGATGTGCACGGTCAGAATCGAAGCCATATCCACGTGATACAGGCGAGAGGCGTAGAGCACGGGCGCGCCCGAAGCCGCGACGGCCGATAGAGAGACGGCGGCCACCGACAGCACGAGCCCGGAAACCAGCACCCCTGCGTAGCGTGCCTGACGAGGAGCCAACCACATCTTGAGCAAACCGGACATCGCGCGGTTCATGGCTGCTGATGATCGCGCGGTTCAAGGTGCCGATCCAGCCGAGATGCGCAACCAGCAGCGACCCCACCTACACCCCCCGGCAGGCTGGACACGGCCTCAAAGAAGGCGTTTTGCCGTCGCTTTGCCGTCTGCCTCATTCGCTCCAGTTCCTCACATCTGATCAGGTGGCTCTCTGGTACTCCACGGGCTACACGCTTCCTACCCGAAACCAACAAGCCAGGAGAAACCAAAAGGGGGCTTACCACATAGCTGCCGGAATGGAACGTCTGAAGATCACCCGTCGGTACCGTGTTTATTGACGCACGCGGGGTCCCATCCGGCTCAAAAGCTGGCTGGCGTGCTCAGCGCAGGCATCGACGACGTACCAGCGGCCCTGGCCGTCCCGGCGCCAACCTGATCTCTAACCGGCGGTCCTGGGCAGTTGATGGGGCGACCGTCGTCCTCGGTGTAGACGTAGCGATGACAACGGCCCCGCTCAGCCGTCCAAGCCCCGGCGTAGTCGTGTGCGTAACGCTGCTGCCTTGGCTCAAGTCATCGACGCCCTTGGCTCCGTGTGCCGTCAGAGCCTAACGAACCCGGTCGAGGTCATTGGGGACGACGGGACGCCTCGGGTCTTCACGAGTTCCGTCAGAGGGGAGTAACAGGCTGTCGCGTTGCACACCGCTTGGTGGGCAGCAGAAACGGACAGCGGCGTCGAACTGCCTGCACTCCTGATACCTCCTGACCATTTCAGAAGGTCCTAGAGGGCAATCCAGCGGTCACGCTGACCTGCGGTTTTGCGAGGCGGCGGTCGAGGGCGGTCCAAGAGTTGCGAAGCATGTTGAGCGCAGGCATCGACCGCGTACCAGCGGCCGTCGCCCTCACGACGCCAACCGGAGTCGCACCGAAGGCTCGGGGCAGTTGGTGGGACGCCCGTCCTCGTCGTTGGTGTAGACGAACCGGTGGCAGCGACCTCGCTCGGCTGACCAGGCCCCCGCGTAGTCCTGCATGGCGAGGATGGTATCCGGTGTCCTGTGACGGGAAAGTGCTCTAGGCCGCGAGCCAGCTTTGTAGCGCCTGGCGAGGGCGCTGCCGTTGGCGACCTCGCGATCCGGGTAAACGGGAGCGCGGATGAGACATTCGGTAGTCCTGTGTTGGGACCTGTCATGACATGGCCGGAACTGGAGTCCCTGATGAGAGTCGGTTGCGGAACTCTCGCGGACTGGTGTGGAACCAACGGCGACAACTGCGACCGAAGGCGCACTGCTCGCTGTAGTCGAGTAGGGCGGTGACCTGAGTCAGGGGTACGTCGGGGTTGGGACAGATAGCGCTCGGCCAAATCTCGGCGGGCCTCGTCCTTGATCTCCTCAAAGGTGGTGCCCTCTTCTTGCAACCGTCGTTGCAGCGTGCGCGGGTGCATGTAGAGGACCTTGGCCACCTGGCGGTGGCCACAGGTGCCGGTACCCAGCAGGGCCTCGATGGCGTGATGGACTTGCAGTGGCGAAGGGGGTTCGTCCTCGTGGCAGCTGGCTGTCCAGGTACCTGCTGGCCAGATCGTGCAGCTCCTGGTTGCTTTCGCTGATCGGCAGGTTGAGATCTCTGGCCGCGACGGCGAGGGCGGTCCGGTCGGCGCGGAAGGTCAGGGGAGCGTCGAAGCGGGATCGGTACGTTGCCTCGACTTGCCACGGCGGGATGAGGGAACCACACCTGTTGCAGATGGCATCGTCCCTCCGACAGCAGGGTCATGATGCGCCAGGCGAGACCGATGCCGTGCTCGGCGGTTTGCGCCCACCGCAGGTAGTGTCCCGGCAGGACCCGGAAGACGAGGCGGGCTTGGCCGCGACGCTCCCCGGTGGTGATGGTGAAGGCTATGGCGGCGTTGTAGACGTGCAGGTACTTGGAGGCACAGCCCATGGCCTCACCGACCGTGGTCGAGTACCGCATGGCCACGGCCAGGGTGCCGAGAATGCCGATGTCTTGACGCTCGGCTAGTCGCAGCCCGAAATCGGGACAGTCCAGGTCAGTGGCGGAGCGCTCCAACAGGTCGATCTGAGGCTCTCAAAGTTGACGAAGGCGGAGAGTTGGTTGAGGGCAGCAGGTTCGATCCCGCTTTACGCAACAGCCGGGTCGGGTTGCCACCCAGGTCGGTGACAAGTTCCCGGTAGCCGCGCAGGGATTGGGCTTGGACCATTGCGGTCATGTGGCACCTCCGCAATCTTGTCGCCAGGTGTCCAAAGTCTGTCGCCTCAGGTCGAGACTCGCAACCCTCTGACCGCTCACAATGGATCTAGATCGACGGGCAATTCGGCCCAGTTCTAGAAAGGTAACAATGAAGAAACTACTCACAGCGGCGTTATGGGGATCGCTGCTCTGGCAGTTCCGGCGGGTGCTCTAATGGCCCTTCCCATGGCCGCCGCTAGCGCAGCGCCGAGCAACACGGTCTCGGCCACGACGCATGCCTCCGATCATCCCGACACCACGAGCGTCGAGACTGATTTTCCCTCGCCGGGTGGTGACGTATGGGCATATGACAACCTGTCCCTCCAGTTCAGTGCTGCCCTCGACCCGAGCGGGCGCAACCTGTACACGGTCACTATTACCACTCACGGCAGCTTCGCTGCGGTCGCCGATCCGATTAGCGGGGCGCCTTACACGGGCACCGGCTCGGTCGATGGCACGATTACTTACGAGGTGTCTTCGCCAACCGCGCCCAGCGCGAAGAATCTGCCTGCCCAAGAGCCTGGCAGCACCCTGGGCGGCATGGTGAACCAACTGTTCGCTGGGAAGGCCACGAACATCGTTACCGGCAGCTACAGCTTCACCTACAACCCGATCGAGGGTAGTACCTACACCCAGGCCTAGCCGACCGCCGCCTGATCGCCATCAGCGTGGACGATCCGTCACCGATTCAAAAGCCGAACTGGCGGGCCGTCGGGGCAACCAGCGTTGGGAGACACCTGCGTTCGGGCCCGCTGTGTACACGACCAGACCGTGGGCTAACAGATCTCCCCGTCGGGGGGGCGGGGAGCAAGAGAGGCACCGGAAGTCTTCTTCCGGTGCCTCACTTCGCGTCTGGAGTTGCTTCGTGGTGTGTCCCTTGAGATCAAGCTCAATACCATGCAAGGTGATTCCCAGGGGCGTCTGGTTGCGCCTCCTGTCGGGTGTCGTCGCCTAGTGCACCCGACCCGGCGAATCTGCCTGCTCAAATGGGAGCTACCGGGAGCGAAGTGGGAGATAAACCTTACCGACGACGAGAATGGGGAGAGCTACGCGACGCCGCCCGAGCAGTACGGCGGTCCCCGTTCCTCGGCGGAATGGATCGTCGAGGCCACGACGACCTGCTCTTGCGGGTGCCTCTCGGCCACGGCAGCCCCTTATACCCCTGGTGTCGTTTTCAGCGGCCTCGGCATGACCGGGCGGGAGGTCTCCTTGCAGGAGGACACGATCGTAAAAGGAGGAACAGAAGTCTCGACGCCGTCAGCGCTCAGTGCTGACCGCATTAGCGTGTCGTACAGGGGCAAGCCCTAACGTTGGTCCCTGGGCCTTGCTAACGAAAGGTGTACGGCCTAAGGGCCCGGCGTCCTTACCCTTTGGGTGACCGGTACTCGTCGGTTTGCATCGGTGCTCATCGTTTTGCCACGGATGCCGGGCGATCGTGGGTCGGTAGGTCTGCTGTGGCTGTGCACAAATGCTGTCACCAGAGGACCGCTTTGGACCTCCATCACTATCACGGTCACTGTTCATTACAAAGAGTTCATCGACAATATGTTCTTCCCGGATTTGGCTTGCCTCCAGCTCCGCCACCCTGGTCCCGATACTACCAACAACTCCCCAGAGGACAAACAAGTGACCATTAAGCCAAGGCAAAATTACAAGGCTGCTCGGTCCCCGGAACCTCGGGACCCGGGTGACGGCAGCCGGGCTCCGGGCGGAGCTTACAGAGCGGTCTCGATGCCTTTCACAAGAAGGCCGACCATGAGTACCCATTTCGCGGGACTACAAGATGTCGCCGTTAGGTGCGTTAGTTAGGGCAATATCAAAAATGAGTCGAGAGACAAAAGTGGACCGCGGAGGTCAAGTATTCACGGCGATTTTCCCTGTGCCTGACTGGAGGGCACGGGTGAACACACTGAGAACTGCAATCCACTTGCCGTAGCTCTTTTGACCTGACCGTCAGGCCGGAGCCGAAAGGAGCAGAGACAAATGGTATCCAAAGGCCAACTCCGCCTGCACATTTCTCCGTCCTTTGACGAAGCCCCGCGAGGCTCCATAATTAAGTGCGGTCATGGACCGAGCACGAGGAAGCGGCCAGGCGTGAGACCGGCCTTCGTCGTCGTTCTGGAGCTAACCCCACCCAACACCCAGAACTGAATAACACGCCCGGCCATAAGTTATACGCGCACGCCCTTTCACCAAACGGCAAGAATGACAAAACCCTTTACACAATTACCATTCTTTGATATAGTCAGAAACGAGCAGATTAGCCGCTCGCTGATCACTCAGGGTATCTATTCACGTGCAGGGCGCGGGAGCGCGCGATGATCCACCACTGAGCGCGTGTAACATGTTAGACATTATGGCGTGGGCTTTACCGAACAGGTCGAGCAGCTCGAAGGGGAGAACGTCGCGCTGCGGGCCGAAGTTGGCGAGCTCAGGGCGGAGAACGTCGAACTGAGGGCGAAATTAGACGCCCTCGAGGCGGAGCTCGAAAAGCTGAAACGCGAAATGGGCCGTAATTCTTCTAACTCCGGCAAGCCACCTTCGTCCGACACCCTGGCCGAACGGGCAAAGCAGGCCGACGAACGGCTCTCACGCGCTGAGCGGCGGCGCCTGGCCCGGGAAAAGGCCAAGAAGTTCTTGAACGAACGGGTAGGACGCCGTCCTGGCAAGCAGCCCGGCGCGGCCGGGGCAGCGCTGGCAAAGGTCGACAGCCCCGACCGGGCAGTCGTGCACTCGCCGGTGAGCTGCGCCCGTTGCGGGCAAAGCCTGGGAGCGGCCGAGGTGACCGGCACTGAAGTGCGCCAGGTGTTCGACTTGCCCGATAGCCACTTGCAGGTGACCGAGCACCGCGCCGAGTCCCGGCGCTGTAGCCGCGGGGCGACGACAAAAGCCCCTTTCCCTGCCGAGGCAAAAGGGCCGGCGTGCTACGGGCCAGTCGTGCGGGCGGTTGCCGTCTACTTGATGGTGGGCCAGCACATACCTGTCGCCAGGGCAGCCGAGCTTTTGAGCCAGGTCTGCGGGGCCCTGTCTCCACCGGCTGGTTGGCCGGGCTCGCCGCTGAAGCGGCCGAGGGGCTGTTGCCTTTCCTGGCCGAGCTGCGTGCTCAGCTCATCGCGGCCGACGTCCTGCACGCCGACGAGACCGGCTCTCGGGTGTCGGGCGCCCGCCATTGGTTCCACGTCGCCTGCACGGGCCTGCTCACCCTGCTCGACTGCCACCAGAAAAGAGGCAAAGAGGCCTTCGCCGACATGGCCGTGCTGCCGTTCTTTTCGGGCGTGCTCATCACCGACGGGTGGAAGCCGTACTGGTCGGTCGACGGCATAGGACATGCCCTTTGTTGCGCTCACCTGCTCCGCGACTTGGCTTCCCTCACCGGCTCGGTCGCCCACCGGGACTGGGCCGACGAGATGGCCGACTTGCTGGTGGAGGTGAAAGACGCCGTCGAGCAAGCGCTTTTTGAGGGAAGTAGTGGGCTCAACGCCGGGCAGCTGAAGGCCTACCGCTCCCGCTACACAAAGTTGGTCAACCGAGGCTTTAGCGCCGTGCCCGCCCGCCACCGGCCGGGCAGCGTCCACCGGGACGCCTACAACTTGCTGTGCCGGTTCCGGGACCAGCGCCACGAAGTGCAGCGCTACTGGTCCGACCCGGCCGTGAGCTTTGACAATAACCAAGGCGAGCGCGACCTCAGGATGGCCAAATTGCACGACAAGATAAGCGGCTGCTTCAGGACACTGGCGGGGGCCAAAGCCTTCTGCGCCGTCCGCAGCTACCTCCAGACCGCCCGAAAGCACGGCCTGGGAGGCCTCGACGTGCTCGTCCAGCTGTTCAAGGGCGAGCCATGGCTGCCCCCGGCCCTCTCCCCCCCTTAGGCACCCAACGCTGCCCCTCACCCAAGGAGGCCCTTTGAGCCCAGCCCGCAAGGCCGACCCCGGTCTCGACGCTCTCATCGAGGAGATCACCGTCGACGCCTACGGCGAGGACGAACAACTACAGGGGTTCGTGAACGCCTTCGACGAGGACGCCAATTTCCCTTGTCCCGGCACGGTTATAGGAGAAGACGTGGAAGTGCTGTCTGTTTCAGTCGGGGACCACCGCCGTGAGCTCATTGCCACCTGCAAACGCGGCAGCCGTCGTTACGACATGGCGCTGCTCGACATCGACGTCCATGCCGACCCAGCCACCTCACGCCTCATTGCCGCTTATCGACGTTGGCTCGGTTACTGAACCCCGACCCCTGAACAGTTACCACTCAGGTTGATGCGAGGACCGTGAACCTTGGGCTGGTAGGCTTGGAGCCAAGAGCTGTACTCGTGCCCGAAAACGGGGGGACAATGCACGATCTCTCCTATCCCGAGTGCACCAGAGTACTCTACGAGAGCGAGATACTCGGTGAGGCTGTTTTCGGCGCCCTTCCGCGGAAGCAAAGAATCGGCGCGAGCGCTACCACCTGGGTACGCTCCTCCAACTGGAGACTGAGTCCAAGGCTAGGTTACGACCGCTCCTGTACAAACACGGTGTGTCACTGGACGAGAAGATGGACCTCTCAGTCCTGGACATGGCGGTAACCACCTACAGGGAGTCGACGTGGGCGGAGTTCGTCGGGGCCAACATTCCGATGCTCGAGGATTTCATCAACCGCTTCGAAGCCATCGTCAAGATCGGAGCGGACGCCGATCGCGACATCCTCAACTCGATGGTACGCCACGAGATGTCAATCCTTCGGTGGGCGACAATGGAGAGCGAAGGCCGGACGGACGGCTCTCTCGACGACGTCGTAGACCAGCTCGTGTGGCCGCTACCTGGATGAGTTGGGTTAGTGGTTGCTGTTCTCGTGGTGGTATTCGGGGTACTCGGTGCCGCAGAGAGAGGCCATAGCGGGCGAGCAGAGCAATGCAGCGCCACGGAGCCGTCGCTGCGCCCGAGGGGAGTGGGCGACTAGGTGCCACCACAGGTGACGATAGGCAGGGTCCACCGGGGCCTGTTACGGCACGGCTAGGGGATGGTCAGGCGGCCGGTAGCCAGAGTGCGGGACCGCATATGACCCCTTCGGGCCCCGTGGAGTAACTATTCGAGTCCCCCCTCCGACACCGAACAGATGTTCGACTAGCCAGGTTCAGCATTTGGCGGAGTGAGACCTGGATGTCAAGGGATGGAGAAGTGTGCCGGGGTGTCAAGCCGTTTGAGAACTCGGTCTGTTGGGGTAGCCGCGCCAACTCGTTATCGCCGGCGGCCAGTACATCTGCAGGCCCCCGGACGCCTTGCCAAGACGTTCTGGTGGCTACAAGCCGAGCAGGACCTACCCCCAAATACCGACCTGCCCGCAAGGGGCGTGAGCGCAGAGCGACGCTCTGGGTACACGCCCCCCACGCCTGAGTCGCGCCATAATGTCGGTACCTGGAAGGGTGGAAGTTGCCTGCCAGCACGACGGGGACCCGACCTACTCGCAGACACGGTTACAGCACGGCTTGGGGTCGCCTTCGCCTCTCGCCGTCATGGCCAGGCCTGTCCTTTGTCCTGGCCCGAATGCTCGTCGGCGTGGCCGCCTTTACCGGGCTGGCCCGGCCAGGCCCACAAACATCCGGCGCCTCCGCCAAACCACCGCAACGGAAACTTCCTCATTTGTGAATATCCCGGTAACAGAGGAGCCCTCAGGGGTGGATACCGAACGGCCCAAGGTGGCCGGTGTCAATTCGCAGCGATTCCACCATCGCATAGGCATTGACCTCGGTGTAGACGTCGGCACCGCCGAGCCGGTCCACCCAGTTCGGCACCACTGCCGCGGCGGCCTGTGAGGCGACCCCATCGAGGTAGCCCTGGAAGATAGCCCACGGATTTGTCGGATCCACCTCGGCATAGACGCTGTTGACGTTAAAGGTGTCGATCGCGTGTGCCGCCTGAGCCCTCAACTCCGCCACGTACTCCTGCTGTACCGTCACGTCATCTCGCGTTCCCGAGGCGCGTCAGGTGGCCACCGATATAAGTCTTGAACGGGTAACGAAGCGCCTGAGCCGGCGCAGCAATCCACCCGAGAACGTCCTGCGATTGGGCAAGATAGGCGAACGGGACCCAACCGGGGAAGACGATGTCGACGAGCATCAACGTCCTCTGTGTCGGCGTGTAGACGAAGATGTTGCCTGGCGAGTGGTTCGGCCCGTGATAGTCGAGCTGCAACGAATCGCTGCCTACCCTCAGGGTCATGGAGCCCGAGAACGTGTGGCTAGGAACCGGCCGGTTCGGATCCCCGTCGCGCTTCAACAACGCTGCGACATCTTCGTGGGCGTAGAGCTTGGCCCCCTTGTACAGGACCATTGCACCGGAATGATCAGCGTGGTGGTGACTGTAGACGGCATCGGTCACTGTCGACGTCGTCACCGACCCGATGGCCCTAAGGATGTTGTTCCCGATGGTCGGAGGGGCATCGACGGCGACGACACCGTCCGAGGTGACGAGGAACATCATCTGATAGAGGCCGTCGGTCAGCCAGAACAGGCGGTCCTCGATCTCCTGGACGAGGTACCCGACTTTCGGGATGGCCGGGCCTTTCGCTGGCGCAGGCACGGGAGCGGTGGCCGTCATGCCTGCGGCCCGTCGCACAGCGGCCGACGCGGGGAGGGAACGCAGCAATGACGAGGCCGGAACCGCAGCCGCCGCGAGACCCGCAGAAATGAGCAGCTTTCGTCTCGACACAGATCGAGTGAGTGAGTTGCCTTCGGAATGCCGTGGTGAATTGGTCACGTTGAGAGAGTCCTTTCGAGAAGCGTGAAGCCATGGGCTGCGCATGAGCGCTTTTGTTGGAAGAGAGTTGACGAAGGCCCGATCTCATACCTCCCGGGGCGTCAAGGGGACCTTGCGGGCCGTCAAGGGGACCCTTGCGGGGCTCCGGCGCCGGCATAGGTCCCCTCGGCGGCCACTGGCCCGGGTGGCTGTGGGTTAGCGGCTGATTGAGAGCGGTCGACCGGTGAACGCTGCGAGCCGATCGAGAGTCGAGGCGTCTTCGGGAGCGGCTTGCTCGGGGCCGTAGAAGCCGGCCGATCGGAGCTCGGGGGAGACGGCGACCCGCATGGTAGCCAAAGCGGTCTCGGCGGCGTCATCGCGGATCTCGATTTCTAGCCCTGTGGCCCGGGCCAGGTCCCAGGCGTGGGCCACGTGGTCGGCCATGATGAGGTTGAGGGCGAACCGGGCTGGCATGTCCCCCCATGGCATGGACACGGCGCCGTCCAGGACGCCCGGGGCGCCGAACGCAGCGGTAAGCGCCACGCCGGAGCGACGATAGGACGCGACAGGGTCGGCGCCTACCCAGTCGGGCATGGCTGACCAATCGGGGAAGGGCTGTTGTTGGCCGCGTGCGCAGGCGGCGAACATATCGGCGGCGCCGATCATGTGGTTGAGCACGTCCCGGGCACTCCATCCGGAACACGGGGACGGTGCACCCAGTTCGTCGGCGGTGGCGGTGCTGATGGTGGCGGCGACTGGGTCAACGACGCCTTGGAACATGGTGAGCTCAGTAGCGGTCACTGGGTTCTCGGTAGCGGTCATTGGGTTCTCCTCGGTGGTCGCAGGTTTCGGCTAGCTTGCTGCCTATTGCGGGTTGCGACGCGGCGTCGTTTGCCTGGACGCCCCTTGTATGAGGTCGGTATTCGCAGCTGCACTGTCCCGCAGCGCGGAAGTCAGGTCGTCGGCCGGCTGAGCCTGGCCGGTCGGGCCGCTCACCGGTGAGAGGCTGCGGGGGCTCGGCGGCGATGCTGGCGAGCCCGTCGAGGACCTTGGCGAGGAGGTCCACGAGCTGGAGGCGCTCGCCTTTGGTGAGCGGGCTCAAAGCGCCGCGTTCGATTGCGCGGATGCCCGGCAGGAGCCGGTCGGCGGTGGCACGACCGTCGGCGGTGATCTCTACGTAACGTGCTGCGGCGGTCGTCTGGGTTGGGTGTGCGCCGGGCCAGCCGCGACGTTCGAGCAGGTCCAGGGTGGTGGTCATGGTGGCCGACGCCACCAGGACTCGTTCGCTGATCTGGGAGGGGGTGAGCGGCTGGCCGGCGCCGTCGAGGACCGCCAGCACGGTGCCGGCGTCCATGGGCATGTCGAAATGGGCGGCCACGAAGCGCTCGAGTTCTTGCACGCACGCCTCGCCGGCTCGAGCGAGGGTGGCGTATGCCTCGGTGCTGGTGGCGTCTCCGTCGGGGTACTCGGTATTGAAGTCCGGCTCGACCTTGACCACGCCACGTGCGGCGGCGGACGGGCGCCCACCTTTAGCGGGCCTGCGTCGGTAGGGCTCAGGCAGTTGTGAAGATCTCGATGCTCGGCTGCCCGTCGACACCGGATCGCGCCATGCCGGCGCGCAGGTCGGCCGACTGTGCGAAGGTGCTCGCCTCCTCCACCGAGGGGAAGTCGTGGGTGATCAGCAGGTCGTTGGCGTCCGCAGGGAGCCGCAGCACGCGCTGGTTTGTGCAGCCGTGCCGAGCTCGCAGCGGCTCGAGCGAGTCGTAGACGCTGCGCCACGCGTTGTAGTCGTTGACCTTGTGGCGGACCACCAGGGTTGCGCTCATCGTTGTCATCTCCCTCTTTTCCCGAAGGCGGCGCTCTGCCGTCCACTAAACCGTAACACAAGTATGTCTCCGAGACAAGAGATTTAGTTCGGAAATATATTACTTTACTATTGACCAAAGCGAGGGCCCCATGAGCACGACACCGCAGGTCGGTCCAGGTCGATGAGGCTGATCGGGACGAGGGTGCCCCAAGGGGCCTCTGACACTCCCCTGGCCTTGGACAGGTTGACCGCACCGAAGTCATGATCGGGACGGACGGGCGCGAGCCGCGCTACGTCGTCTCGGCAGGGGCTACACATGCACAGCCCGGCGGATGGGTGACTTGGTGTTTGGCTGCAGGGGACAATCCGAGTGGCAGCATCAGCTCTCCGCCGGGGGCTCTCGGAAGGTCGAGTCCAGGCGCGATCGATTGCCTACACGGAACCGCGCGGCGTGCTGGCCAGGAAGCGGCGCGCTCGAGCGGGCTCGTGGGCCCAGGGATGATGACCTCGTCGGCCGGCATGAGCGTGGGCGCCGAGCGGGAGGTGGACCTTTGAGCCAGCGCGGGCTCGGCTGAGTCCCAAGTAAGAGCTGGCGATATTCACTGCGTACATTCTGTGCGTTAGCAGCGCGAAAGATGGCCTACCAGCACAGAACTTTGGCGGCAATAACCTTCTGAACGACAGCGCTCGGAGTATTCGGGGATGATCCGGCCGCACAATAGGAGGAGATCGGTGCTGCCGCAGGCCCCCAACCCATGCACCGACCGAATCAAGGGAAAATGGTTTTCAACGGGCCGACCGAGATCGGGTCCGGGCGGGAAGCATTGTCGACAGCCCGAGTTGGGCGGCGAAGTTGTAGTCACCTCGGCTCAGCACAACTGATCGAGCTTCGTCTGACAGTGGTGCCCACTCAATGAGATCCTCTTGACATCGGCGTCAACCAGATCGAGGAGCGCGCCGAGCGCGCCGCGGGTGAGTTCCGGCCGGCGACGGGAACTCGATCTACCCGGTGAGTACTGGCCTTTCGAGGGTTTGGTAACCCTTGGCTGGGTCGATGACGAATGGCCTAACCGCTGGCCGTCCTCGGTGAGCACTCGGTAGCCCGATGAGCCACCCTCGAGACCAGCGGGCCAACAGCGACAGCCTGAGCACCGGGACCAACAGTCCCGGCACCGGCGGCGCCAGCGCCAGCACCAACGGTCCTGGGCCGGCGTGACACCGCCGTGCTGGGGCTAAACGTCGGGCAACACTTACGGCGCAAGGACGACGAAGGAGGGCCAGTTCATCCCGGTGTTTGGACCAGCGATGGTCCGCAGGGGGGTGGGCGACCCCGACTTGAGAAGCTGGAACCAGGCGAACTCGACTGAGGTGGGTGTGTTGAAGTTGGAGACCCACACGTCACCAAAGCGGTCGACGGCGACCCCGTAGCGGCCGTACAGGGACCCATTAGTCGAGCTGATCGTGACGGCCGGCGTGGGGGAACCCGACGCGGAGAGCTGGGCCCGGTGAACTCCAACTCGTTGTTACAGGGGGTGCCGTAGCAGTCCGACCCCCCGCCGGTGACCATCCACATGTCACCCGAGGGTGTGAAGGCAATGTTGGCGCCACCGGTCGAAGAGATCGTGACCGTTGGCCTCGGGTGCGGCATGGCCAGCTCGGCCCGCGGGAACTCGACCACACAACCCTGAGGGCAAGTTGTAGAAAGCTGAACCGTCACCCAAAGGTCACCGGAGGCGTCGAAGCCGTCGGCAAGCGGTGTGCCCGGGAAGTCCGAAATAGTGCTGCGGGGCGTCGGCGAGCCCGACCTAACCAATTGCGACCTTGTGTACTCGTAGACCTTGCCCGCACTGTTGACAGCCGACGGGAACCAAACCATCTCGCTCAGGTACCGCACCATGGCCCCCCGGTCGATCTCCTCCCCCTTGGCATCGACCACACTAAACAGCGACAGCGCCTTCACCAGCAGGCTGCCCCTACCGTCCAAGTACATGTCCCGGGCTCGTCCGATGGGGACAGGGCCGGCGCGAACAGCGCCGTCCCAGACGAAGCCAGGCGGCTGGACCGAGTAGTGCTGCTTGGCCCGAAGGGAGAGCCAGGGCTGGCCCGGGCCCATGCGCATTTGGCCGCTTTGGGCCAAATGGACAGTACGGGCAATGGGTTTCCCGACCACACCGGTATAGCTGAGGTAGCGCTTTACCGGTGAGGGCAAGCTTTCCAGCATCCCCTCGGTGACGGTAAGGCTCTCGTTTGTGGTCGCCCTGGCGAACATGGTGTCAACGTCGTGGCGTACCGAGTGGTCGAAGGACCGGGCCCCCAGCGCTCCCGCCCATACCCCGGCCGAAATGAGGGCACCACCGGCGACGACCACCGTTTCGACCACCCCTCGGCGGGGCTTTCGAGCGCCGGTAGTGCGTGACAGTAAAAGCCCACATGCATCAACGGCAGCCACGGTGTGCTCCTTTATCGGCCAGGCAAAAATCTCCTCGGCCCTCGTCGCCTGGCCACCTTTTTGTCCAACAGCTTTGTCACGCTCGCCACGGAGACGTCAGGTCCCAAAGGCCCTTCTTCTCGCGGTCGATGGGCCCTATTTTCGCCGGAGGCCCAGTTTGTAAAAGACGGGCCGCATGTTACGAGTGCCAATAAGCCTGGTCCACGTCGGCCATCGGCCTACGTGGAAGGACTGTGGGGCTTTATGCTGAACGAACTGCTTGGCGGGCGCACACGTCTGGTCATCGGCGGCTACCAAGCCATCCGCCCACGATGGCTCAGACGTTTCGTCTTTTACTGGCTCTACATCCCGGTTACCCTGGATCATGCAGGCACGTATGTTGGCCGTGCTCAAGCGGAATATCGAACGAGCTGGCAACGTACGATCCCTGGCGGTCACTTCTGGAGGGGCCGCCTAGCGTCTCTCGCGGACCAGGTTCCCGCTCTCACCACTTTCGACCGCGCGGTTGCTCAGCGAACTGTGCGCATATACCAGATTTTTGCCGCGTTTGTGGATAGAGCTGATAGGGCCGAAAGCCGGTATTTAAGGGCTGGTCCCCTTGCTCCGTCGGGTACGAGCGGCCTTAGGCCGTTTGCCGTCCGGCTGAACGAGCGACCTCCGCTCTTGTTCCAGTGCCCGTTGGTAGACGTACTCGCCCATTTGGTCCTCGAACCAGGCAAAAGCGTCGCGCATTTCGACCAAGCGGTAGTCAGCGAGCTTGCCGGCGGCATGAATACCGCGCTCGGCGACCAACCGTAGACGGCTGAGAGCGCGAAGTTTCGCTTGGAGGGGTGCGTCCCAACCGCCTGAGGCAAGCCGGTAGTAAATACGACGATCACCCCGGCGCGAGACGCGCTGAGCATGCCAGCCCGCGATGAGCTGGCGAGTGGCTGTGCTCACGGCGGCCGCTGATAACCGGAGGCCGCTCTGGATCTCCTGCGCTGATTGCTCGGGTGGGTCGCAGACCATCATCCAGGCTGTCACCCTCATCATGGCCCGCGGGATCCCTACATCTGGCCCAGGGCACCGAGCTCCTCGACGAACGTGGCCGGCCATGCGGGATCCGGAGCCGCGGGCGCAGGCCGAGGGCGGGTCACTCGCCCTGAAGATCCCGAGATTTGAAGGCGAACGCACCCATGAAGGCACACGCGGCGCCGATGGCGATCATGACACCGTTCGCTGTCCAATCCGGGCTCACCGCTGGTGCTGCCGCCATCTGGTGGAACAGCGAGGTGTCGAGGAGCCAATGGCCAGCCGCTCCGATGCCGCCGATCAGCTCGACGAGGAGCGACCACCCCAGCACCCCGTAGACGGCGTAGGAGGTGACGCGTGGCCAGGCGCCAAAGGCCAGGATGCCGATGCCCCAAAGGCATAGTGCGGGCGCGACGACATTAAGCCCGGCCTTCGCAAGCGTGCCGAAACTCACGCCCGTCCCTTCTAGAGTTGCGGCAAACCAGGCCGTGATGCCGGCGACAAGACCACTAGCCAGGAGCACGACAACAGCGGCCGCGCCCCGCCCGGCCAACCAAGAGAGGCGAGGGACGGGGCGGACCAGGAGGTGCTCTAGGCGGCCGCCCGATTCTTCGGCGCGGGCGGCGGTGACTTGACCTGCTCCGATAAAGCCTTCCAGTACCGCCACAATGAGAAATGACACACCGAGGAAAGCGGCAGCACCGGTCCCGGTCGCTCCGAGGCGGGAAAACACGGTCTGGACTGACGAGCCCGAAATGGTCCCGCCGGCGGCCCCCGCGATCAGGCCAAGTACCAAGCCAGTGGCGGCGAGCGCGAAGGCCCAGGCGGTCGCGGTTGCCTGCATGAGACGGACGGTAAGGCCCAGTTGGCCGAACAGCAGCCGCGGACGGGCCGCTGCGTGAGTGCGGTCGGGCCACACGCTGGCCCCGACGTCCCGTGCGCCGGCCAACCGGACAGCAAGAACGGCGACCACCAGGGTGAACCCGATAACCGGTAATAACGCGAACGGGCGGGGCGATGTCAAAGGTTGCAGCTCTTCCACCCACCCGAGCGGAGAGGCCCAGACGAGCCAGTGAAGCCCCACACCTGCGTCGGCGACCATGCGTACGGCGTAACAGATGCCGAGGAGCCACCCCGCGTAACTTGCGGCCCGGCGGCGAGTGGCAGCCAATTGGCTCGTGAGAGCGCCCACCGCCAGGAACATGACAGCCGTCGCTACCTGGGCCACCGAGAAGTACAACATCGAGCTGGGCGCGACATTGACTTCGGAGTACAGCCCGGCGAGGACGCTCAGAAGCGCCGTGACCATCCAGAGGCTCGCTACCCCAGCCCCTAGGCCACCGAGGGCCTGGGCGGCTGCTCCTGTCCGAGTCGTCTGGCCAGCGAGCAGCAGTTCCCAGCGACGAACGTCCTCTTCTCCGCGTAAGAGCCGGGTGCTCGTGAGCAAGCCCCAAACGGCTCCCAGCACCATCAACGTCATGAGGCTCTTGAACACCGTGAAACCCGCCACCGTCTGGAGCTGGGGTGCGGGGCCGAACAGGGCGGCGCTGGCCTTGTTCGCGCCGAACACTGCGGCCAAATGGTCGCGTTCGGCCTGAGTCTTGTAGATCCTCGTGTAGCTGACGGCCGAGGAAGCCGCGACGATACCGAAGACGTAACCCCACAGTGCCCCTGAACGCACGGCCTTCCGGGCCGTCTCGCGCCAGATTACGGTGCCGGATGACCGCTGTGCCCGGCGTGCGGGAGCAACCAGGTCAGCCGGCAAGGGGTCCCGTTACCTCTCTGTTGCCGTAAAGAGAGAGGAAGAGCTCTTCGAGCGATGGTTCCCGGCTGAAAAACTGCGTCACATTAGAACCTGCCAGCGCCCTTAAGAGTGGTTGGACGGAGCCGGATACTTCTAAATGCGCGACCCGTCCATTGGCCCAGACGGAGCTCACTCCCGGAACTCGAGAGAGGTCGGGGATAGGCCCGTCGAAAGTTGCCTCGACGGTAACGGCCGACAGGTGGCGCATGTCGGCAAGGGTCCCCGTCTCGACCAGCTGGCCATCGCGCAGGATCGCGACGCGATCGCAGAGCGACTCGACCTCGCTGAGGATGTGGGAGGACAAGAAGACGGTCTGGCCTCGGTTTTTCGCCTCCCGGACGCAGTGGCGGAAGGCCTGTTCCATGAGCGGGTCGAGGCCTGACGTCGGCTCGTCGAGGACCAGCAGAGATGGGCGGCACATTAATGCGGCAATCAATATGACCTTTTGACGGTTCCCTTTCGAGTACGCCCGCACCTTCTTGGTTGTGTCCAGCTGGAAAAGGGCGATCAGCTCGTCCCGGTAGGCCTCGTCGACCCGCCCCTGGACTCGCCCGAGCAGGTGAAGGGTCTCGGCGCCCGTCAACGCCGGCCACAAGTTTGCCTCCCCTGGCACGTACGCCAGGCGCCGGTGCGCTTCGACCGCGCGCCTCTGACAGTCCAGGCCGAAGATCTCGGCGTGGCCTGCCGTCGGCTTGATCAACCCCAGCAGTAAGCGGATCGTGGTAGTTTTCCCCGCCCCGTTGGGGCCCAGGTAGCCAAGCACCTGGCCTTCACCAACGTCCAGGTCGAGACGACTGAGGGCGTTGACCGTCCCGTACCGCTTGGACAGCCCCTCGGAATGGATGGCGACCACGCCCATACGGCACCTCCATTAGTTTCCGAAATTATTGAACACTATAGCGCACACGTCGGTAACCGGCCTTTCCCAATAGCCCGCCCAGCTATGCCCCTGCAGCATCGCCACACCTACGCCGCAGGCATTCAGTGTGGCCTCCGGCCGGTGAAAATGACCGACCGAAGGAGTCGCGTCCCGCCAAAGCGGACCAGGTGCGCTGCGATCCCGGCCCACATCTCCCCGGTTGGGCTCTACGGGCATAGGTGCTCTCCGCACACCGGTCGGGCCCGTGGACTGGTGGCACTGATGCTATAACGGCGCTAGATCAGGGGCCCAATTATCGAGAGAACATGACCCGATCGAAAGTTTCACCCGATGCGGGTGGTGGGTCGGGTGGTGGCCAGCCGAACACTGGATAGAGGACAAAGCCGTTTCGGGCTAGGAGATAGCCGTCGTTTCGAACCGGTTCGAGGGAGTCGTTGACGTCGAGCGGGGCAAGCCCTTTTCCGGTACTACGCGCCCGGCGCTGCTCACGCGCCTCACCAGGCGCCTAAGGAGTGGATCGAGAAATTCAAGGGCCGCTTCGACATGGGTTACGAAGCCATCCGTGAACAGGCCCTGGCCCGGCAGAAGGAGATGGGGATCGTCCCCCCGGGCACGGAGTTGTCCTCCCTCAACCTGGTCGGCACTCCCGAGAGCCGGACCCGCCCCGCCGGCAAGCCATTCCCGCCACGTGCAGAGCCCCTTCGATGGCGTGAGCATGCGCTACAGCTTCGACGCCCCCGACGCCCGTACTGCCCGGCGTACACAGTTCTATTCGATGCTGGGATCGCGCGGGATCTGGCACAACGGTTGGAAGGCGGTCACCACCCACGCCAGCGTGGCGGGGTGGGGCCATTTCGGGGCCGAAACAATGACGAGCCTGGTTGAATTATCGAGAGCTCCGACGCCGGGGGGAAGCGCCGGAGCTCCCTGTCCTGTATGTCCCTACCTCTTGTCGGCGAATTACTTTCCCACTCGTAAAGTGTGATTTCCTGGCACGTTAACTTTGTCTTCCCGACCGTTATAGTCTGGTTCACTTCCGACTTCGTGCGAGTACTCCCGCTCTTGACGTGCTTGGTACTAATGGACGCGAAAGCTGTCCCTGCCGTTAGGCCAAGGCTGCTGGCTGCGACGCCAATTGCCAGGACGGCGGGGGACGCCGGGCGGCCAACCATCGCTATTTTTCCCTTAGTCAGGGGCTAATTGATCTGGCGCCAGTGCTCCCGCCCGAACATGCGGCCGAAGATCGAGTTGTAGGACGACCCGAGCCCCCCTGGCCCTTCCGGCACCTCGATCGGGGTCCCCGTAGGGGCAGGCAAGTTTTCTGCCTGTTCGTCGGTGAGCAATGTCCGCACTCGTTGCCGCGTGATCTTGTCGATTTGGTCTCGGTCAACGAAGCGGTAGCTTTGGCGGCCCAAGTGGTGCACCCTGACGACGACCCCGTCGAACAGGTCGAACTCGGGGATTTTAAGCACGTGCTCAACCTTGGCGAACTCATTGCCGCTTGAGCTGACAACAGGTGTACCCCGGTCTAACGCGAGGTACGAAATCTCTTCGTCATCTTCGGGAACCGGCATTATTTAGAAAGGCTAGCTTGCTAGCGCATGGCCGACGGAAGCAAGGAGAGCGCAAGCTTGCGAGAGTCTTCGCTAGCGGGCGGGGCGTGCGAGGAGCTCGCAGACTCCCACCCGTCCACCAGTGCGGAGCACGGCCCGGCGGTAGATGCCCGCGGCGAAGATCGCCACGCCGACAGTCCCGGCGATGGTGATCAGCACCGAGGTAACGAATTCCCACCAGGTGACTGAGCCCAGCCCGACCAGCACGGACATGGAGAACGGGGCCGTCGGGGGCAGATAGGCGAGGATCTTGAAAAAGACGTCCGGGTTGCCCGTGCTCGCCACCGTGATGGAAAAGATGTAGGCCAACAAGATCGGGATGCTGAGGGGTAGGCCGAGCGTCTGTACCTGGTCCTGGCGCTCGGCCATAGAGCCGGCCGCGGCGTATACCCAACAGTAGAAGGCGTATCCCAAGACCAGCCACAGCAGTTCGCACGCCAGCACTGGCGGGGCCGTGCCGCGCAGCAGGTCGGAGCCCATCGCCGCGCCGACGATGAGAGCGAACCCCACGATGAGGCTGGCCTGGCCCAGGGCCACCAGCGCGATGCCAAGGACCTTGCCGCCCAGGAGCTGGATCGGGCGTACCGCCGCGAGCAGGACCTCGACGACCCGGCTGGAGGGGTTGGACCGGGACTGGCTTGGCGCGGTCCAACTCCGCCGCCTGGGTGGGGGAGAGCCCGGCCGCCTCGTAGCCCTTCAGTACACCGAGGTACTGCGCCACGCCCTGGACGAGGGTGGGATCAACCGGGGACTGGCTCGAGTTGGCCCCACGTCGGCTGGAGCGGGCTACTGGCATTATGTCTGCTTGGCTGGCTGGTCCAGAGTGGGGGTATCGACGATGCCGTAGGATTCGGCTCGTGTATCAGCGAGATCGCCAGCAACAAGCGACGCAGCGTCATCTTCATCGGCTTGTTCTTCGTGATCTGGCTGGCCATCGGAGCTGCTTGCGGCTTCCTCTTCAAGGCCGTCTACCGCCCCTCGGCCAACGCCAGTGTCGCTGCGCGCCCCGCCGACCCACTACGGTTGGACCCCGGTCATCATCGGCATGGTGATCTGTGGCGTCTTGGCGCGTCGGCGGGATCGTCTATTCCTTGAACGCCGGAGCCGGGCTGGTGCTCCGGGTCTCGGGGGCGGTGCCGGCCGACCCTGCCCGGTACCCGCAGCTGCACAACCTGGTGGAGGCCTTGGCCATCGGCGAGGGGATCCCCAAGCCCGCCGTCTACGTGATCAACGACCCCTCGCCCAATGCCTTCGCCACCGGGGTCAGCCCGGACAAGGCCGCCATCACCTTCACCACGGGCCTGCTGGCCATCATGAACCGCGAGGAGCTCGAGGGCGTGGCCGGCCACGAGATGAGCCACATCAAGAACCACGACATCCGTCTCCTGCTGGTGGTGAGCACCATGATCGGCTTGGCCGCCCTGCTGGCCAGCATCCTGTGGCGGGGCGCCTTCTTTGCCGGAGGCGGGCGAGGCCGCGACAGCGGCAACCAGCTCGTGCATCGTGATCCTCGCTGCCGGCGCGCTGCTCGCCGTAGTCGGCTTCATCTTCGGTCCACTCATTCGCCTGGCCCTCTCACGCCGCCGCGAGTCGTTGGCCGACGTGAGCGGCGTGGAGCTCACCCGCAACCCGGCGGGGTTGCTGAGCGCCCTCAAGAAGCTGCAGCAGAACGACAAGCCGTTCAAGAACATGAACCACGCCACCGCGGCGATGTGCATCGACGACCCGTTGCAGCACCACGAGGCCTGGTACCACCGCCTGTACGACACCCACCCTCCCATCGAGGAGCGGATCGCCGCGCTCGAGAAGATCGCCTCGGGCCAGTCCGTCTGACCGGCCGGCCGGCCCACTCGGTGGTCTCAGCCGGCTGGCGGCGGCCCTGCGTGCCAGCAGCGGGCGGAAGCCCCTCGGGCCGGCGGCAAGCGGGGGCCCGACGGTGCCGGGCCGGCCGCGCCTGGGCCAGAACCGGAGAAGTTCACCTGAGGCACCGCACGATCCTCTTCGTCGGCGGCGAAGAACGCCACCGCCTTGAAGCCGAACGGCCCCGCGATCAGGTTGCGCGGAAACGTCTGCAGCGCGATGTTGTAGTCCCGGGCGCTGGTGTTGTAGTAGCGGCGGGCGTACTCGATCTTGTCCTCGGTGGCGGTCAGCGTCTCTTGGAGCTGGAGGAAGCTCTCGACCGCCCGCAGCTGCGGGTAGTTCTCGGCGACCGCGAACAGCGAACGCAGCGCCCCGGACAGGGCGTTCTCGGCAGGGGCGATTTGGCCCGGGTCGCCGGTCGCGCCGGCAGTGACCGCGTTGGCCCGGGCCTGGGTGACCGCCTCGAAGGTCCCCTGCTCGTGGGCGGCGTAGCCCTGCACCGTCGACACCAGGTTGGGGATGAGGTCGTGGCGGCGTTTGAGCTCGACGTCGATCTGGGACCACGCCTCCTGGGTCCGGTTGCGCTTCTTGACGAGGCCGTTGAATGCCGCCCACAAGCCGAGGATGAGGAGCACGACGATGACGATGACAATGATCAGCACAACCATTGCGGAGCGGACCTCCTCGGAGCTGTCCGTAGTCCGAACTCTATCGGCTGTGCTCTTGAGCGGCTCAGGGATCGGAGGTCCGGTGGCACTCTCGACAGCTGCGGACGGCTCGAGCGGCTGGGCACAGCGGTTGGTGGGTAAGGACCCGCTCCGAAGGCGCCCGGCTCTTGCGCTCACATGGGAACGGTCCGTATGGAGGTCCTCTGTGGGCCAACATGGTGCCTGTGTTCGAAGACCGCCCGGTATCATCGTCTCTAGATCGGGGTTGATGAAGAGGACCGGATCGTGGCCATCGACCGGCTCCATGAGCTGGTCCGGGACGGAAGCCTGTCTCTTGAGCGTTTCTCCGCAGCCCTCGAACAGGTCCTCGCCGCCGTCGGCCACGCCGATCTCGAGGCGGCCATGTTGGCGCTGCCACCTCTGGTCCGGCTCACTCCCGCCTCGCGCCGGCTGGCCCAGCCGCTCGTGTTGCAAGCAGACGGCGACCTGAAGCTTGGGCTCTGGCTGGCAGCTGGCCGCTGACACAACCATTAGCGTCGCTTTCGGAACGGCCCGGCTCGATCTCACCGCTGCCAGCTGGGACGCCAATCAGATCAACCTTCGCCTCGAGACCCGGGCGGGTGCGATGGAGGTCATCGTCCCCGAAGGTGTGGCGGTGCAGATGGTCGGAGGGTCAGGACGCGTCCAGCTTGAATCGCTGTCTCCGCCCGTCCCTGGCGGGCCGGTCTTGCGGATCTCCACCTTCGGGCCAACTGGGGTGATCCGCATACGCCACCCGAATAAGCGCAGAGCCGGGCCAATCACCCGCTGGAAGCGACGGCGCGCCGCGGGTAAGCCCAGCTCGGGGAGATAGGCCGCTCCTCTTCCAGCGGTATTTCTTCCAACGGTATTCTGGCACAGTCGTATGCGGCGCGGCGTGAAGCCCCCCGGTCGGGATCCAGATGGGTCAGGTGATGCTCGTCGACTGCTGCGGGACAGTCGTGCGAGGGTTGCCGTGGGGTGAGCCGACGGTCTGTTGGTAGGCTCTCCGCTCGGCTCATCATCTCAGGCAGCAGCATTAGCGGGAGGAAACCAACACAATCGCCGTCAAGCGTTTGAACAGGGGCTGATGGGCTGACATTTTGGGTTGGCGCATATACCCGGGACGGCCGTCCAAGAGGTGCTACCACCCCGGTGCAGAGCCAGGACCGGTTCCCGCGCTGCCGGCCCGTACCGATGTGGTCGTAGCCCACCGTCGCCATGCCGTTGCGGGCTACGCCAAATTCTCTTGCGCCGTCCAGGGTCGATGGGACCGCCAAAGGCACTGTAGAGAAGCCAAGAACGACTAACGCGTGATGAGGATGACTCGACCGCAATCCAATTTGGGTGGGCGCTCTCGTGAGAATTGATCGTGCGGTCGGCTGGCCAGTGATGGGCGGCACGTCGGACGGGTCGGCGCGCGAAAATATCGCGTTATGACTGCTACTTCGGTGCCCGAGGACAAAAAGGCGCTGGCGAGCCCGCGGTCCGCTTCAGGCAATGAGCTTCACGGACGTGCCAGTCCAGCTCGGAGTGGAAAGCGAAGTCCAACCCGCAAACCGGGCAATGCCAGATAGCCATCGCTGGCCTCCTTCAACGCTAATTCCAGTTTTGCAAAAGCGAGTGCCGTCGTCCTAGGGCCACAAGTCACGCATTTGCTGCAAATGGTCCCGCTGATGCGCGCCGGGGACGTGGCCGGCGGGACGCCGGCTTCACGCGGGACCTCTAGGCCCGGTCGACCGACGGCGGTACATGGTCGCTCTACGTCAGAGGCAGTTTTGCACTAGTTGGCGTCTGTAAGGTGCTCCCAACAGCCTGGCTGCAGACCGCCACCAGCTCCTTGGCTATCCGGTCATGCGTGAGCTCTTTTAGTTCCCATGCGCCGACCCGACCGCTGAAGTTGCCACCGGCTCCGCGCCACATGTTGCCCTCGTCGACTTGGATTGTCCGGCTCTCGGCATCGGCCTCTAGGAGCAGGTAAGGGTACCGGTCGAGGCGTGGCTCTCCGGCTATCCGATCCTTGAGGGACATCCACAGGGCTATTCGGGGTTTCTGGAAACGCGCCTCGCCACCTGGGTGCTCTTCGATGAGCCCGTCGCCACCGAGTTGCTGAAGGCGTTGAAGAACGGCGCTCATCGCCGGTCGTACCTCGTCGACGCACGCCTGGGCGAACTCGTCCAAGAACCTCTGCGCTAGATCGGCCCGCTCAGTGGCGAGTTGGGCAGACTCGGAGTCTCGCTGTGCGACCGTCGCCATGATCGGCCCGAGCTCAGCGAGCGGGTCAGTACCCGTAGGCTGTCCATTGTCCCCGCCGCCATCGGCCAGGCCATCAGGGCGAGGGGCCACCTGGACGTCAGACGGAACTCCAGTGGGAGATCTCCCGACCAGGCTCGTCGCGAGACCGTCAACTCCAGCGACGGCCTGTCCGGTGTGGTGCTCGTCGACACGTTCTCCCATGCGACTAGTAGTAAGCAATCAAGGGGATGGGGTTGTAGAGCCGGCGACCGCTGAAATGCGGGTTGACTATCGTTATCCAGTGGTCTTTGCGCCCTGGGGCCCACGACCTTATACCTTGGCTACGTGCCAATAGCGATAAAGGGTCCCGCGCGTCCGTGACGTCGGCACCTTCGCCTGTTACCACCACGTCCCAACCCTCGTGGGTCAAATGGTCGAAGGTGTCCGCTTCGAACGCCACGTGGCCGAGGGGAGCCCAGGCCTTCATGACCTCCGAGCCAGTTATGAAAACGACGGTATGCCCACGAACTGCGAAGTTGACGGGGAATATCTCGGGACGGCCTTCCCCGGTCACAACCGCTACCCGGCCGTACTCCACCCCTTTCAGCAGTTCCAAGCACTCCTCTTCGTCGATCGGCTCGAATGCAGCGTCTCTCATCACAGCCTCCTTTGGGACGGACCTGCCCGCCCCATTCGTGGCGCCCTCCGACGGTCACGTTCCCATGATCACACGTAGGTCGCCCCAGCCGGGAGGGCCTAAAGTCACAACGATGGCTTCCAATGGCGTCTGAAGCTAGCCCGTCACGAGGGCCCTGCTTAGGAGTGTTCGCCGGTCCCTGAAGGTACCGGTACCCGCCATTCAAAGCGTGTTCCCCCGCTGCTCGGGGTAGTCAGGTCCAAATGGCCGCCGAGCAATTCGGCCCGGGCGCGAGCATTGGCAATACCGCTCAGTCGATCGGGTTGCCCGACCCCGGTCCCGTTGTCGACGACCAGGATCCCAACTTCGTCGTCTACGGTGATGTGCACCTCGACTCGGCTGGCACGAGCATGACGAGCAGTGTTGGACAGGGCCTCTTTGAGGACGGCTTCGGCTTCGAGCTGCACCTGTAGGGCAACCTCGCGGTCGACCGCACCGTGGAATGAAACGACCGGCTTGAAGCCGAGCCCTTCGGTGGCGTCCGCCACCGTTTCGAGCACGCGGCCCGCAGCCCGGCTCCAGGCGCGGATTCGAGGGCGAAAATCGCTTCCCTGATCTCTTTGATCGTGGTGTCGAGGTCGTCCACGGTAGACGAGATCCTCGTTGAAACCGTCTCGTTGTCGATCAATGCGAGAGCCCCCTGGAGCCGAAGGCCGGCACCGAACAACCGCTGGATAACGAGGTCATGAAGGTCGCGGGCTATGCGTTCTCGATCGGCCGATATGAGCAACCGGTCCCGCTGCGAACGCACACTTGCGAGCTCGTAAGCCAGTACAGCCTGGCTGGCCAGTGATGACAGCACTTGGTCCATACCCGGCTCGGGTACGGCTTCGTCGGGCTCGACGACGACCAAGGCGCCCGTCCTGGCACCTTCGCCCTTGGGGAAGGAAATGGGGAAGGTGGTGCTGGTCAGACCGTCACCAAGGCAAATCGTCGCGCTCTCGGTCAAGTTCTCGAGGTTGCCCACTTGGTCAACCAGGCGAGCTAGGACGGCCGCGTGACCTGCGGTGGCCACCAGGCTGCGAAGCCCCGCCTCATCGACTACGAGGGCGGCGGCGCTGGCGCTAGAAAGGTCCAGGGCCCACGTACAGACCAATTGGAGTGACGTGCCGAGCGACGCTTCGGACAGCAAGCTCAGCCGGATTTCGGCTGCAGCGGTCTGCCAGCGAGCCTGGCGCTGCAGTTGAGCCTCGGCTGCCTTGCGCACCCTGATGTCCCGCACCAGCACCGAGAAACCTGAGCCCTGCCCGCTGTCCAGGTGTGAGACCGAGATGGCGACGTCGACCGGCGTGCCCTCGCGGGTGAACCAGTGGGTGTCGCGGGGGGCCGAGGTGCGGCCCGCCCGGGCGGCGTCGAGTAACTCCTCTAGGGCGGGGTCATCCGGGAAGAACTGGCTGAAATGGTGGCCAACCACGTCCGCCTGTGAGTAACCGATCATCTCCTCCGCGGCCTGGTTCCAACTCGTCACCACCCCGCTCGATGTCATCGAGAAGATGCCGTCGGTGGACGACCGCACGATGGCGGCCAGCTGGGCCTGGGCGGACTGAGCTGCCTTCCGCTCGGTTACGTCCCGCACCGCCGCCACGACCAGGGAGCCGTCGTCGCCCCCGATGGGCGCCAGGCTGATGTCTACAGGGAACTCTGTGCCATCGCGCCGGCGGGCGTACAGGTCGAGCCCGGCCCCCATCGGCCGGGCGTGGGGGTCCCGGGAGAACTCGGCCCGGTCGTTGCGATGAGCGTGCCGGAAGCGCTCAGGGAGGAGCGCCTCAATCGGTTTGCCTTCAAGCTCCTCGGCGGAGTACCCAAAAAAGCTCTCAGTGCGGATGTTGACAGCCACGATGGTGCCGTGGCGGTCCACGGCCACAGCCGCGTCCGGCATGAGAGACAGGAACATCTCGAGCATGCCGCCCGGCTGCAGCGCCTGCTGCTGGTCGGCGCCTTCAGTCGAACCCATGCCCAGACCCATCACACTGCAAATCTAATCCCCCGCCTTGGGCCCTTCCGGCTGCTCTTTCGGGCCTTTTGGCCCTGACCCGCCCTGGTCCATTTCGGCCACCATTCTTCTTATGTCTCTCAGCTCCACAGCGATGCATGAGGCGGCGGTTGACCTGGCGACGCCACCCCGTCTCAGTCCCGAACGTTGCCGCACCTTGCTCAGAGAGGCGAAAGACGGGTACTTGGCGCTCTCGCGGGGCGCCCTCCCGATCGTGTTGGCGGTGAGTTGTGGCATCGACGGCGAGTCCTTGCTCGTGCGGGTGGGACCGGGCTCACTCGACCGGGTCACCGCGCAACTGGGCGTCGTAGCGTTCGCAACGACCATCCTGAGCGTCGACGCGACAAGCAGGTGGGAGGTCCTGGTGCAGGGAAGAGCGGAGGTCGTACAGGGCCGGCCGCAAATGTCCCTCCCCTGTTGCCCCTCGTAGACAGCAGCCAGACCACGGTTTTCCGCGTGACCTTGGAACTCCTGACCGGGTGGCAGTACGGGCCAGGTTTCTAGACCAAAAAGGAGCTACTAATGCCAACCCCTTCTTCCAGTACGCCTCCGCCGGCATGGGACGTGATATTGGCCGACGGCTCGACGGCCCGAGTCCGGCCCACTTCGCCAGATGACATCCCCGGGCTAACGGCGCTGCACGGGCACCTGTCAAAAGAGACTGTGCGTTTGCGCTACTTCGGGGCTCACCCGTACCTATCTGAAGGCGAGCTCGCCCGTCTTGTCGAAAAGGAAGGCCCTGACCACGTCGCTCTGGTAGCCGAGCTAGCCGGGCAGTTGGTGGGCGTGGCGCAGTACGACCGCATCCCGGGCAGCGATGTAGCCGAGGTGGCATTTGTGGTCGATGATGAGTACCAGGGGCTGGGCATTGGCACCCTCTTGCTCGAGTACCTGGCTAGTGAAGGACGCCGCTACGGCTTGAAGCGGTTCGCGGCGGACACCTTGTTCGAGAACGCACGGATGGTGAAAGTCTTCCGGGCCGCCGGCTTTACTCAGCACTCCCAGTTAGAGGGCGGCGTCATCCGGGTGGTGATGGACATTTCCCCCACCACTGAAGCTCTCCACGCGCTATACGAGCGCGACCGCAAGGCCACTGCCCGGTCGATGCAGCGCCTGCTGCGACCCCGCTCCGTGGCGGTGATCGGTGCCTCCCGTTCACCTGGGACAGTGGGCCACGAGCTCGTGCGGAACCTGGTCACCGGCGGCTTCCAGGGCCCTGTCTACCCCGTCAACCCGGCGGCATCCCATATCGCCAGCGTGCCCTGCTTCCCCAGCATCGACCAGATCCCGGGTGAAGTTGACTTGGCCATCGTGGCCGTGCCGGCCCACGCGGTGCCCGGGGTCGTCGACCAATGCGGTCACAAAGGCGTCGGCGGCCTGGTTATCGTCTCGTCGCACTTCGCCGAGGACGGCGCCGACGGGGCGGCACTGGAGCGCGAGGTGGCCCGTGTGGCCCACTCTTACGGGATGAGAGTGGTAGGGCCGAATTGCTTCGGTGTCCTCAACACCGACCCCGCCATTTCCATGAACGCCACCTTCGCCAAGGACACGCCCATTGCCGGCAACCTGGGCTTCGCGTCGCAGTCCGGCGGCCTTGGTATTGCCATACTGGCCGAGGCGAAAAAGCGGGGTATAGGTCTTTCCAGCTTTGTATCGATGGGCAATAAGGCCGATGTGAGCGGCAACGACCTGCTCTCATGGTGGTCCGAGGACAACGCCACCAGTGTCGGCCTGCTGTACCTCGAGTCGTTCGGCAACCCTCGGAGGTTCGCTCGACTGGCCCGGGAACTGAGCCGCTCCAAGCCCGTCATCGCCGTGAAAAGTGGCCGGAGCGCCGTAGGACGGCGGGCCGCTTCTTCTCATACAGCCGCCCTGGCCAGCTCCGACGATGCCGTCACCGCTTTGTTCCACCAGACCGGCGTGATCCGGGTCGACACGATCGAGGAGTTGTTCGATGTGGCCCAGGTCGTCGGGGCGCAGCCCCTGGCCCACGGGCTCCGGGTGGCAATCTTGAGCAACGTGGGCGGCCCAGCGGTGCTGGCCGTCGATGCGTGCGAGAGTAACGGCCTTCACGTCCCAGAGTTCTCCGCCGAACTACAGCGCCAGATCGTCAACTTCTGCCCCCGCAACGGGGGCGCCAGCAACCCTATCGACCTCGGGGCTGAAGCCAACGCCTCTATGTACGAGCAAGTCCTCGGGCTCCTGCTTGGGTCTGACGAAGTCGATGCAGTCGTCGTCAATTTCACCCCTCCCTTGGTCAACCGGCGGACCGATGAGGTGGCGGCCGCGGTCGTCGCCGCAGTGGACCGGAGCGCGGCGGCAGCTGACGCTGGCGAACTCGACGAGAACCCTCAGGTAGCTAAGCCCGTCGTGGCTAGCCTCCTCGGCGCTGACGAGTGTGGCCAGGCCATCCTGAGCTCGGCCCGCTTCCCCGTGCCGAGCTACACGTACCCGGAAACGGCGGTTAGAGCGCTGGCCCATGCCCTTCGGTACGCAGCGTGGCGCGCCCGGCCGAGCGGGACCGTCCCTGTGCTCCCCGAGGTCGATGTGAACGAGGCGAGGAGGCGACTGCCCCACCAGGAAATCGACGGAGCCGACGCGGGCCTGGTCCCAGGATGGGTGACCGGGGCCGCCGCCATGGACGTGTTGGCCGCCTTCGGCGTGCCGGTAGTCCGTACCGTCGAGGCGCGCAGCGCCGACGAGGCGGGCAAGTGGGGAGAGGAGGTAGGGGGGCCGGTGGCCCTGAAAGTGCTGGGCCCGGTGCACAAGAGCGAGGGTGGGGGAGTGCGGCTCGGCTTGGTGGGCCACGACGCCGTTGTTGCCGCTTACGAGGCTATGTCCGACCACTTTGGCGAAGAGATGACCGGCGCCCTGCTGCAGCCGATGGTGCCAGCCGGAGGCGTCGAGACCATCGTGGGGGGCATTCAAGACCCCTCGTTCGGCCCGCTGGTCGTGTTCGGCCTGGGCGGCATCACGGTTGAGATCTTGGGAGACCACGTAACGCGGCTCGCCCCTCTGACTGATGCCGATGCCCGGGAAATGGTCACCGGGTTACGAGGATCGGCTCTTCTTAAAGGCTACAGAGGTCAGCAGGCGGTGGACGTCGACGGCCTTGTCCAGGTTCTCCACCGGGTCAGCCGGCTGATCGAGGAACTGCCCGAAGTAGCCGAGCTCGACTGTAACCCACTGATCGTCACGCCCGATGGAGCCCTTGTGGTGGACGCCCGTTTACGGATCGACCCGGGTGCAGCTCACCTAGTGGACGACACCCGCCATCTGCGCTAGTTCGACACTCTTACTGGGCCGAAGGACCTCG
Organism: uncultured Acidimicrobiaceae bacterium; assembly: GCA_963823855.1. Lineage (GTDB taxonomy): Bacteria > Actinomycetota > Acidimicrobiia > Acidimicrobiales > Palsa-688 > Fen-671. The sequence goes on along the minus strand of CAWGNA010000013.1, from coordinate 60,871 downwards.
AGCGCCGGCCACCACGGCCTGGCCGAAGCTGATGCCACCATCGTTCGTCGGGACGCGAGAATGAAGAAGGACGCGAAACCCAGCTTGCTGCAACCCTTGTGCAGCGCGCTCGGTCAATAGAACGTTCTGGAAAACGCCGCCTGATAAGGCGACCGTGCTCAGGCCCGAAGCGAGATCGCGAGCCTGGCGACACGCGAAAATGATGCTGGCCGCAACTGCATTGTGGAACCGGGCGGCAACGACAGCCGGCGATGTGCCGGCGACCATGTCCTCGGCCACGCATCTCACCAGTTCGGCCCCGCCTATCCGGACGGGCCCCGTGCCTTCCACCAGCACCGGGTATGTCGACACCTCCCCCGGGTCGGCCAGCTGTTCGAGCTCTATCGCCGCCTGCCCCTCGTAATTTATGGTGTCCCGGCCACAGACAATGGCGCCCACAGCGTCGAAAAGGCGCCCAGCGCTCGACGTCATCGGGCTGGCCACGCCGCTGCGGGCCAGGGCGACAACCGGGCCCCAATGGTCCTCGTGGCGCTTGACGACGCTGAGCGCAGCAGGAGGCGACCCGGCGAACGCCAGGTCAAGGTAAGAGGCGGCCATGCGCCAGGGCTGTTTTATGGCGGCCGTCCCGCCCGGCATCGGGACCGGGACCAGGTGGCCAACTCGTTGGTATTGCACGAGGTCAGCAACCAGGATCTCCCCTCCCCAAAGGGTGCCGTCGTCGCCGTAGCCGAGGCCGTCAAAAGCAACGCCTATGACCGGGCCAGTCTCGAAGTTATCGGCCAGGCAGGAGACAATGTGAGCGTGGTGGTGCTGTACTCCGACTAAGTCCACTGCCTCACGCTCGAGGGCGTACTTGGTCGACAGGTACTCGGGGTGAAGGTCGTGGGCCACAGTCTCGGGGTAGATCTCGAACAGCCGGCAGAAGTGCTCGATGCCGTCACGGAACGACCGCAGCGTCTCGTAGTTCTCGAGGTCGCCGATATGGTGCGAAACGAACACACGGTTACCCCTGGCCAGGCAGAAAGTGTTCTTGAGCTCTGCGCCGCAGGCCAGTAACGGACGAGAGAACTCACACGGGACGGCAAGGGGATGTGGCACGTAACCCCGTGAACGGCGCACGACGACGCCTTTGTCCCCCACGGCCCGGGTGACGGAATCGTCGGTCCGCATGTGGACGGCCCGGTCGTGGACCAAAAAGGCGTCTGCGATCCCGCGTAGGCGTGCCAGCGCGTCTTCGTCCTCGTAAGCGATCGGCTCGTCCGATACGTTCCCGCTCGTAAGTACGAAGGGCTCGCCGACAGCGCCAGCAATGAGGTGGTGCAAAGGGGTATAGGGGAGCAAGAGCCCGAGGTACCCGTTGCAAGGTGCGACGGATGGTGCGACGCGGGTGCTCTTCAAGGCTAGTTGACGGCGGCGGGCCAGGACGATCGGATGCGCGGGGCTCGTGAGGAGCTCTTCCTCCGTGACGCCCACCTCACACAAGGCCCGTGCCGTCTCGAGGTCCTTGGTCATAACCGCGAAGGGCTTATCCTCCCGGTGCTTGCGGGCACGCAGGCAGGCTGCCGCTTTCTCCGAGGAGGCGATGACCGCCAGGTGATAACCGCCGAGGCCCTTTATGGCCACGACCTCTTGTGACCGCAGACGCTCGAGTGCTCCCGCCAAAGCATCCTCGCCCACGGCCAAGAGGCCGCCCCCGGGGCCGGTGAGGCTCAACGTGGGGCCGCAATTCGGGCAGCACGTGGGCTCGGCGTGATAGCGACGGTCGTCGCGGTCCTCGTACTCACGTCGGCATTCGCTGCACATAGCGAACGATGCCATCGTCGTATTCGAGCGGTCGTACGGGACGTCACGTACGATCGTGAAACGCGGCCCGCAATTGGTGCAATTTACGAACGGGTACTGATAACGGCGGTTGGCAGGGTCGAACAGCTCCCGTAAACATTCCGAACAAGTGGCCGTGTCCGCCGAGACCAAAGCCTGCCGTTCGCCGGACGCGTGGCTGGCCACTATCTCGAAGCCGACTGTTCCTCTCGCACTCAACGGTCCCGTCAGTACGCGGTCGATCACGCTAAGGGGAGGCGCCTCGTCCTCCAGTCCGACAAGGAAGGCTGACAGCTGCTCGCCGCACCCCTCGACTTCGATGAAAACCCCGCTCGGATCGTTGCCAACGAAGCCGGCCAAGCCCAGCCTATTGGCCAGGTTGTGCACGAAGGGCCGGAAGCCGACGCCCTGGACCACCCCTTCCACTCGCACCGATAGACGGCTCGTCGGCGTCATGACGGCCTACGCCGGCTCGCCTAACAGATGCGCGGCAGGGGGTCGCCAACCAGCATGTCGACCACTCGGCTACCACCGAAGCCCGTATCTTCCAGGACGAGGCCCACCGGCTGCTCTCTGACCTCACCTATTACAACGCTGTCGCGTCCCATTGGGTGGGCACGCATGGCGCGTAGGGCATCGTCTGTGCAATCGCCGTCAACGACAGCGACCATACGTCCTTCGCAGGCAACGTAAAGCGGGTCGATGCCGAGCATTTCGCACACGCCGAAGACCTCTGACCGTACCGGGACCGCTTCTTCGGCCAGCACGACCCCGACTCCGCTAGCCAGCGCCACCTCGTTGAGCACGGTGGCCACGCCACCACGGGTGGCGTCCCGCAGTACGTGCACGTTAGGCCCCACGCGATCGAGCAGTGCTGCGACCAACCCATTTAAAGGCGCCGTGTCAGAAGTGATGTCGGCCGATATCCCGAGCTCGCCCCGGGCTAATAGCACGGCGGTGCCGTGGTCGCCGATATAACCCGACACGATGACCATGTCACCGGGGCGGGCCGATGCCGCGGACAGCCCGGTAGCGCCGGGGTCGATCAGCCCGATACCCGAGGTGTTCACGTAACAGCCGTCACCCTTGCCATGTTCTACGACCTTGGTGTCACCAGTTACTACGGGCGCCGCGACGTGGCGAGCAGCGGCCGCCATGGCTTCGACGACGCGGGTGAGGTCCGTAAGAGAAAAGCCTTCCTCGATGACAAACCCGGCTGAGAGTGCCAGTGGCTGTGCCCCGCATGCGGCCAGGTCATTTACAGTTCCGTTAACAGCCAAATCGCCGAGGCACCCTCCAGGGAAGAAGATCGGTGAGACCACGAACGAGTCAGTGGTGAAGGCCAGGTCTCTCCCGGCCACTTGTACAACCGCACCATCATTCAGCTGAGCGAGGGCGGGGTTGCGGAACGCCTCCAGGAAGACCGTCTCGATGAGCGCGTGAGTCGCCTTGCCCCCTGCGCCATGCGACATGGTGACGGCTCCGGACGGTGCCCGAGCCCTTCTGGTCAAGTGAGCTCGGCTCGTCACGACCGCGTTGCCGTCCTGGCGCGGGGCGCTGCGAGGCGGCCGAAATTGTAGTAGGCAGCGCAGGCACCCTCACTGGACACCATGCAGGTACCGATCGGCTTTTCGGGTGTGCACGCTTTGCCGAATACCCGGCACTCCCACGGGCGGATCTGGCCCCGGAGCACCTGGCCACACTGGCATGCCCTCGGGTCTGCGACGCGCACGCTTGGGATCTCGAAGAGCTCCTCGGCGTCGTGCTGGGCCAGGTGCGGTCTCAGTTTCAATGCAGAAAAGGGGATGGGCCCGAGCCCTCGCCACTCGAAATGAGGCCTTAGTTCCATGGTTTGTCCCATTACAGCCACTGCCGTGGTGTTCCCTTCCCAGGTGACGACCCGGCCGTACTGGTTTTCGACCTCGGCGCGGCGTTCAGTTAATTGCCGCATCACCATATACACGGACTGGAGGACGTCGAGGGGCTCGAAACCTGAGACGACCAAAGGCTTCCCATAGTCCGTGGCGATGGGCAGGTAGGGCCGACAGCCGATCACGGTCGAAACGTGCCCAGGGCCAATAAACCCGTCAATATCAACGTCGTTGGCGTCAAGGATGGCTTTGAGCGGGGGCATGATGGTGACGTGGTTGCAGAAAACCGAAAAGTTCGCAATGCGGTCCGCCTCGGCCCGGAGCAGCGTCAGAGCCGTCGAGGGAGCCGTAGTCTCAAAGCCGATGGCGACGAAGACAACGCGCCGGTCGGGCTCGTCGATGGCCAACTTCAGGGCGTCCATGGGGGAGTACACGACGCGGACATCTGCCCCAGCGGCCTTGGCGTCGAGGAAAGAACCCTTACCTCCGGGGACGCGCAACATATCGCCGAAACACGCCAACGTGACCCCGGGCTGGTGGGCGATCGAGATGGCATCGTCAACCCGGCCCATAGGGATCACGCATACGGGGCAACCCGGGCCGTGGACGAGCTCCACGGTCTCCGGAAGGTAGTGTTCGAGCCCGTGCTTGTAGATGGTATGTGTATGGCCGCCGCACACTTCCATGAGCTTGTAGTGACGGCCTGGCTCGCGCAGGTCGGCAATGGCGCTCGCCAGAGCGGTCGCTTTGCCCCGGTCTCGGTACTCGGTGACGAAGCGCACGAGCTACTCCCCGTCGGCCGTTGATCGAGCGCCCGACTGCGGCGCGGGCACTGAGGATTGTCCTGTGTGCCCCGCTGCCTGTGGGGCCGACTGCGCCATGACCGCGAGCTCATCGGTATACGCGCTCGCCATGCCCTCGAGCATACGCAGTGTCGCCTGAGCCTCGTCCTCGTCGATGCGGGCCAGGGCGAAGCCGACATGGATAAGTACCCAGTCCCCCGGGCGGGGTGGGTCCTCGCTGAGCAGGGCTACGTTGACCAGGCGCCTGGCCCCACCGACGTCTACCCTGGCGTACTGCGCGTCAACGCTGTCGAGCTCGGTTATAAGCCCAGGGATCCCGAGGCACATCATGGTCCATCGTAATCCGGCACCGGTCGCCGCACCCAGGGCCAAAAGGCCCTGCCTCGTTAGTCACGCCTCTGGTGCCGGCAGGAATTGGTGCTCCGATCGATGGGACCTTTGGCCCCAGTACAGGCTTCATCGCCTGGCGTATGTTGGCCCATAGGAACCGGGTCAGGCGCCAGGAGGCTCTAATTGGCTACGAGCGCAGTTGCAGGTCGGTCGGCACCGAGCGAAGACAAGCGTTGGCGGCAGGTCGACGAAAGGATGCGGCGCCTCGGTTACCGTCCGGACGGTCTGATCGAAGTGCTGCACACCACGCAGGAGGTTTTCGGGTACCTCGATGATGAAGCGCTCCTGTACGTCGGCGAGAGCCTGGGTGTTCCACCTAGCAAAGTGTACGGTGTTGCTACTTTTTACTCGCATTTCCTACTGAAGCCGCCGGGATTGCACACCTGCGTCATTTGCACGGGCACCGCCTGCTACATCAAAGGCGCCAGTGCGCTGCTGGTGGCCATCACCCGGGAACTGGGCGTGGAGCCCGGGGGCACCACGCCCGATGGGAAGTTGTCCCTGCTGAAGGCGTTTTGCCTCGGGCCGTGCAGCATGGCCCCGGCGGCGGTGTTAGACGGGGAAGTGCACGGCAAGGCCGTACAGGGAGAACTGGTTCGGCTACTGGAGGCGCTATGACGGTCGACGGGGCGGGGAGCGCAGTGCCGGTTCAGCGCGACCGGTGCGAACCGCTCATTCCTGACCGCCAGGTGAGGGCTTCGGCCAACATCTGCCAGGCTGCCGGTTGCCTCTCGATGGCTTCAGACGAGTTGTTCGAAGCCGTCCGTCAGGCTGTGCTCGCCAGGGGGCTGGACGACGTCGCTGTGCGACGCGTCGGCTGTCTCGGGTTGTGCGCAGCTGGGCCCCTCGTGGAGGTCCCCGAGCAACGGCGGGTCTTCGAGCATGTCCGGCCCGGCGAGCCGGAGGTGATGAACGAGCTGGTCGGCAGCCTGGCTGGCGAGAGTGAAGGGGCCGGCCGCTCGGTGGCGTCACGGCCGTTCTTCTCCCAACAAGTGAAAGTCGTTCTGGAACGTTGCGGCCGGGTGGACCCTGAGAGGCTGGAAGACTACGTCGCCACCGGTGGTTATGAGGCGTTGGCCAAAGCGGTCACGACGATGACGCCGGACGCTGTGATCGCCGAGGTGGTCCGCAGTGGGCTGCGGGGAAGGGGTGGGGCTGGCTACCCGACGGGCCTCAAGTGGCAGACCGTGGCCAAGGCTGCTGGGGCCAGGACAAGTTCGTTATCTGCAACGCGGACGAGGGCGACCCCGGCGCGTTCATGGACCGAAGCGTCCTCGAGAGCTGCCCGCAGCAAGTGCTCGAAGGAATGGCCATAGCTGGCTACGCAGTGGGTGCGACTCGGGGCTACGTGTACGTCCGGGCGGAGTACCCACTACCCGTAAGGCGTCTGATGACCGCCATCCGCCAAGCCGAGTCGCAAGGTTACCTGGGGGCGGGGATAAGTGGCACCCGGGTCGGCTTCCACGTGGAGGTCCGCATCGGCGCCGGCGCATTCGTATGCGGCGAAGAAACGGCCTTGATAGCCTCGGTCCAGGGCGGCCGGGGCACGCCGAGGCCGCGGCCACCGTACCCAGCAGCATCGGGGCTCTGGGGCTGTCCCACCTTGATAAACAATGTCGAGACCTTTGCCAATATCCCGGCCCTCATAACCCGGGGCGGCGAGTGGCTCAGCACGATAGGCACTGAACGGTCAAAGGGGACCAAGGTTTTCTCGTTGACGGGGGCGGTCCGCAACACCGGGGTCATCGAGGTGCCCATGGGCCTTACCCTGCGCCAGATCGTGTTCGATATAGGCGGAGGATTGCCCGAAGGGCGCCAGTTCAAGGCGGTCCAGACTGGCGGGGCTTCGGGCGGGTGCCTCCCGGAGAGCCTCCTGGACCTGCCGGTCGACTACGAGAACTTGTCCAAAGCCGGTTCGATAATGGGTTCGGGTGGCATGATAGTCATGGACGATTCCACTTGTATGGTCGATTTGGCCAAGTTCTTCATGGACTTTTGCCGCCACGAGTCTTGTGGCAAATGCCTGCCTTGCCGGGTCGGGACCGAAGAGATGTACCGGCTTCTCCAACGGGTGACGACGGGGAAGGCCACTCGTGCTCATTTGGCCCAGCTGGAGAGCCTGGCCGACATGGTGAGAGCCACCAGCCTGTGCGGGCTGGGACAAGGGGCGCCGAACCCTGTGTTCTGCACCCTGCGTTATTTCCGTGACGAGTACCTGGCCCATATAGACGACCACGTGTGCCCGGCCGGCGCCTGCCAGATGGACGCCGACCAGATGGAGGCGGACCAGATGGAGGCGGAAGAGGCGCCCGCTCGAGTGGAGGCCAGCACGCCCGGGTACGTCGGAGCGACCGTTGGGGGCGGCAAATGAGCGAAGTGCGCACCTTAGTAATAGACGGCAAAGACGTAGCCGCTACGGCAGACCAAAGCCTGCTGTCAACGGCCAAAGAAAATGGTGTCCACATCCCGACCCTATGCCATCTCGAAGGGCTCTCAGACGTGGGCGCCTGCCGGTTGTGCTTGGTCGAGGTCGAGGGCAGCGCCAAGCTGTTGCCTGCGTGCACAACAAAGGTCGAAGAGGGCATGAAGGTAACGACTTCATCGGAGCGCCTCGTCGGTTACCGCCGCGAGATAATCGAGCTGTTCTTCCTCGAGCGGAACCACATTTGCGCAGTGTGCGTGGCCAACAACCATTGCGAGCTGCAGGACCAGTCTCGGGAGCTGCAACTGACGCACTTCGAGCTGCCGCCGCTGCACCCCGAGCTGGCCGTCGACGCCAGTCACGAGCGGTTTGTGTTGGACCAAAACCGTTGTATCCTGTGCACTCGCTGCGTCCGGGTGTGCGACGAGATAGAAGGAGCGCATACCTGGGACATCCAGGGCCGGGGGGCGAACGCCCGCCTGGTCTGCGACCTCGGCACGCCTTGGGGTAGTTCGACGACGTGCACTAGCTGTGGCAAATGCGTGCAAGTGTGCCCGACGGGCGCCCTGTTCGAAAAGGGCCGTTCGGTATCCGAGGCCAAGTCCCGCCGGCCCTATTTACCGTACCTGGTCAACGCAAAAAGGCAGGGATCATGAGCAGCGGGAAGCCCAAATTGGCCACCATTTGGCTCGACGGCTGCTCGGGCTGCCATATGTCGTTCCTGGACATGGACGAGCGTTTGCTGGAGCTGGCCGAACGGGTCGAGCTTGTTTACGGCTGCCTCGTCGACGCCAAGGAGTTCCCTCAAGGAGTGGACATAACCCTGGTCGAGGGGGCTGTCAGCTCAGAGGACGACCTGCGCAAGATCCGCCAGGTCCGCCAACGTACCCGTACCCTTGTATCGCTCGGGGATTGCGCCGTGACGAGCAATGTCCCCGGTATGCGCAACCCCTTCGGGCCCCAACCGGCGCTGGACCGAGCCTACCTGGACAACGCCACGTTGCACGAGCAGGTGCCGTCAGAGGCGGTGCCCGCCCTCCTGGCTGAATCGCTCCCGGTGCACGCCTGGGTGCCGGTGGAGGTGTTCATCACCGGTTGCCCCCCGTCGGCTGACCGCATCCTCGAGGTGATCCTGGGCTTGCTCGACGGCAGAATAGCCGAGGCCGCCAAAGTGTCACGATTTGGATGAGGGAGAGGGGGCAGTTATGAGCGAGATAATTATTGAGCCGGTGACCCGGATCGAGGGCCACGCCAAGATCACACTGTTCCTGGACGAGACGGGCGAGGTGAAGGACGCTCATTTCCATGTGACCCAGTTCCGAGGGTTCGAGCGGATCGCGCAGGGCCGGCCGGTGCACGAGATGCCGTCTTTGATGGCGCGTATTTGCGGCATCTGCCCGGTGAGCCACCTCATCGCTTCGGCCAAGGCGTGCGACGAGATCCTTGGTGTATCGGTCCCCCCTGTGGCGGTCAGGCTGCGCCGGGTCATGAACCTGGCTCAGATAGTGCAGTCGCACGCTCTCAGCTTTTTCCACCTCTCATCGCCCGATTTGCTATTGGGCTTCGACCACGAACCCATGAACCGCAACATCCTGGGCGTGGCGGAGCGGGCACCAGAGCTGGCTAGAGACGGCATCGCCGTTCGCAAGTTCGGGCAAGAGATAATCGAGCGCCTGGGGGGGAAACGGATCCACCCGGCATGGGTGGTGCCAGGGGGTGTCAGCGCCCCGCTCGAGCCGGGGCAGCGAGACGCCATACTCGCAAGCGTGCCCGATGCTCGCGCCCGGTCCGTGCGGACGCTCGAGTGGTTCAAGGCCAACCTGGCCTCTTGGGTGGAAGAAGCCTCGGTTTTCGGCAGTTTCCCGAGCCTGTACATGGGCCTGGTCCACGACAGCGGCAATGCCGCCTATTCCGACGGTGAGCTGCGGGTCGTCGATAGCGACGGCCACGTCCTGGTCGACAGGGCCGACCCCAAGCCGTACTGGGACTACCTTGGCGAGGCGGTAGAACCGTGGTCGTACTTGAAGTCGACGTACTACAAGCCGCTCGGCTACCCAGACGGGCTGTACAGGGTCGGGCCCTTGGCGCGGCTCAACGTGGTCGACCAACTGGGGACGCCCGCCGCCGACGCTGAACTGGCCGAGTACCGGGCCCGCCTGGGGCCGTACCCGAGCAGTTCTTTCCAGTACCACTGGGCCAGGCTGATCGAGATCCTCCACTGCATCGACATGCTGGAGGAACTCCTTTCCGACCCAAGTATCCTCGGCGCCGACGTGCGGGCCCGTGCGGCCATTAACCGCCAAGAAGGCGTCGGGGTGTCGGAAGCGCCCCGTGGCACCCTGTTCCACCACTACCGCGTGGACGGCGACGGGATCGTCCAGTGGGTCAATCTGGTTATAGCTACAGGCCACAACAACCTGGCCATGAACAGGGCCGTCCTTCAGGTGGCACGCCATTACATAAAGGGGGACCAGGTACGCGAAGGGGCGCTCAACCGGGTCGAGGCGGTTATCCGCGCCTACGACCCGTGCCTGTCCTGTTCGACGCACGCGGTCGGTCAAATGCCGCTCGAAATTGACCTCGTAGGGCTAAATGGCGTTGTTGTGCGCAAACTATCCCGATCGAGCAGTTGATAGGGCCCGAGATGCAGCCAGGGCACGCGCTGGTCGTGGGCTTCGGTAACGAACTTCGCGGGGACGACGGCGTCGGCCAGGTGGTGGCGAAGGCGCTCTGGTCACAGCGTCACGACGTGCCAGCGCTAGCTGCTGCCGCCTTCGTCTGGTCCGCGCAGCTGGTGCCAGAGATCGCGCTCGACCTGTCGGGCGCTAGCTTCGCCATCTTTGTCGATGCCGCCTATGACGGCAATGCGCCGGGGTCGCTGCACCTGATCCGGCTTGATAACGAGGTCACGCCCAAGGACCGGGCAGGTCAGGTTGGGGGCACCTTAGGGTGCTGGACCGACCTGGGCCCGACGGCCCTCCTCTCATTGTCTGCTGAGGTCTATGGCGCCGCCCCGACGGCGGCGTTGGTTACTGTGAGCGTGGATGTGCCAGCGATCGGGGTGGGTTTGTCCCCTGTCGTCCGGGCCGCCGTCCCGGTCGCGGTTCGTCTAGTAGAGAGAGCCATAACCTCTTGGCAGGACGCCAGTGACCCCGACGCGCCAATAGGCGGCCGATTTCTGCGTGCATGAGCTGTCACTGGTAGAGGAGCTGGTGGCGACCTGCAGTGGTCGAGCTGGGGGACGAGCTGTCCGCGTGGTGCGGGTGCGTTGCCCGACGAGCGTGGACGCTGAGGAACTGTGCGACGGTTTCGCCTTTGCCGCCAACCGGCTGGCTGCCTCGGGCGGCGACCCGTGCTTGGTCGCTGCGGAGCTGAAGGTGGAGCCTGTCCCTGTGCTCTTAGCTTGCTCTTGTGGTTACGAAGGTCAGTTGACAGAAGACCACGTCGCCGGGCACATGAGCATCTGCCCTCGGTGCGGGCGTGTCGGCGAAGTTACTGCCGGCCTCGAGCTGGTGAGCATCAGCTTCGCCGATGACATGGAGCCTTTCGGCCCCAGTGCGCCGGCGGGTGCATCCACGTAGGTCCATGACTGCGTTCCTCGGCCGTCCGGCCGAAATGGGCCCTTTTCCCCTAGGGCCGTCCTGACGCAGAGACGGATAATTGAGCCAACAGCAAAATAGGTCCCGGCCGGAGGGTGCCGAAGACTTCAAAATAGAGGAGAAAGCTCATGGTCAAGTACGTTTATGACTTTTGCGAGGGCAGCAAAGAAATGCTGGACCTGCTGGGAGGCAAGGGTGCCAACCTGGCCGAAATGACCAACCTGGGCCTTCCCGTCCCACCCGGTTTCACTATTACCACCGAAGCCTGCCGGACGTTCCTCACCACGGGCTCACCCCCTCCAGTCCTGCGCCGGGAAATTAGCGAGCACCTGGCCCGGCTCGAAAGCGACATGGGCAAGAGCTTGGGCGACCCCGCAGATCCCCTGCTGGTATCCGTGCGGAGCGGGGGCAAGTTCTCTATGCCGGGCATGATGGATACCGTGCTCGACGTAGGGCTCAACGACAGCTCCGTCGAAGGACTAGCGAAGCAGTCCGGTGACGAGCGCTTCGCCTGGGACTCCTACCGACGTTTGGTGCAGATGTTCGCCAAGACGGTGCTCGGGGTAGACGGCGGCCTGTTCGAGCAAGCCCTTACGGAGCTGAAGCAAGAAAAGCAAGCGGCAACGGACCTCGACCTCGAGGTCGAGGATCTCCATGAGCTGGTCTCAGCCTACAAAGATATCGTCAAAAAAGAAACGGGCCGTTCGTTCCCCGTTTCCCCCCGTGACCAGCTTGACGCAGCCGTCCTGGCTGTTTTCAATTCGTGGAACGGCGAGCGGGCGCGTATCTACCGCCGGCAGGAGCGCATACCCGACGACCTGGGGACGGCAGTCACGGTGGTGGCGATGGTGTTCGGCAACCTTAACCTGAGCTCTGGCACGGGGGTGGCCTTCACCCGCGACCCGGCGACGGGTAACCCGGGCGTCTATGGGGACTACCTGCAAGACGCCCAGGGCGAAGACGTCGTGGCGGGGATCCGCAATACGAGGCCGCTCCAGGAACTGGAAGAACTGAACGAGCCTGCTTACCGCAGATTGCTCGAGATAATGGCCACGCTGGAGCGTCATTACCGGGACCTGTGTGATATCGAGTTCACCATACAGAACGGGAAGTTGTGGATGCTGCAGACCCGGGTGGGCAAGCGCACCGCCGCTGCCGCGTTCCGGATCGCGACTCAGCTCGTGGACGAGGAAGTGATATCGATGGACCAAGCCTTAGGCCGCGTGAGCGGGGCCGGGCTAGCTGAGCTGATGTTCCCTCGCTTCGACGGATCGGCCACCGCGGCCCATCTGGCCACGGGCATGGGGGCCAGCCCGGGAGCCGCCGTAGGTAGGGTCGTCTTCGACTCACAAGCGGCCGTGGCTCACGCAGGAAAGGGCGAAGCCGTGATTTTGGTCCGCACCGAGACCAATCCGGACGACCTTCCCGGGATGGTGGCGGCCAGGGGGATCCTCACCCGCCGTGGCGGCAAGACGAGCCACGCGGCCGTGGTCGCCCGGGGCATGGGCAAAACCTGTGTGGTCGCGGCCCAGGGACTGCGCATCGACACCAAAGCGAGACAATTTACGACCCCTGATGGGTCGGTTATTTCGGAGGGCGATGTCATCTCAATAGACGGCAAAAGCGGCGCCGTTTATCGCGGTGAGGTGCCTGTAGTTCCCTCCCCACTGGTCGAGTTCTTCGAAGGCACCTTCGACGCCGACAAGCGCGGACCCTGAAACCCGTGAACTTGTCGCCTCGGTGGCGCGGCTTTTACACCACGCCAGTGCCCGGAGCCACCTGTCGGTCCGAGCCAACGCCGACATGCCCGAGGACGCACGGCGCGCCCGCGCCTTTGGGGCGGCCGGGATCGGGCTGTGCCGTACCGAGCACATGTTCCTCGGAGAGCGCCGGCGCCTGGTCGAGCGGCTCATCCTGGCTGGTGACGACGAGGTCGAACGCAGAGCCGCCCTCGACGCTCTGCTACCCCTCCAGAGGGCGGACTTCGTAGCCATCCTCAAGGAAATGGACGGGCTCCCGGTGACCATCCGTCTCATCGACCCGCCGTTGCACGAGTTCCTCCCTGACCTCACTGAGCTATCGGTGCGCGCGGCTGTCGCAGCGGCCGATGGCCAGCAGGACGAGGAAGCCGAGCGGCTTTTGCCGGCGGTGCGTCGGCTGCACGAGGCGAACCCGATGCTCGGCCTCCGAGGGGTGAGGCTATGCCTGGCCGTGCCTGGCCTCGTCGAGCTCCAGGTGCGTGCCATCGCTCTAGCTGTGGCCCAACGGCGCCAGGAGGGCGGCGACCCGGTGGCCGAGATCATGGTCCCTGTTGTTTGCTCCGTTCAAGAGCTCGAGCACGTGAGGGAGGAGGCAGAAGCCGTCATCGACGCGGTCGCAGCTGAGACCGGGGTACACCTGCAGAAAGTCATCGGCACGATGATCGAGCTGCCGAGGGCTTGCCTCACAGCGCGTCAAATTGCCACTGCGGCCGACTTTTTCTCCTTCGGCACCAATGACCTCACCCAGACCACGTGGGGGTTCTCCCGCGACGACTGCGAGGCCTCGTTCTTCCCTCGTTACATGGAGCTCGGGATCTTCGGGACTTCACCGTTCGAGACGCTCGACCAAGAAGGAGTGGGTGCCCTGGTGGAGATGGCATCGAAGGCAGCCCGGGTGGAAAACCCTGACATCGAGCTCGGGGTATGTGGCGAGCACGGGGGTGACCCGCGGAGCATCCACTTCTTCCACGACCTCGGCCTGGACTATGTGTCGTGCTCCCCGTTCAGGGTCCCTGTGGCACGACTGGAAGCCGGCAGAGCGGCCCTGCCCAAGGAAGTGGCGGGATCAGTGAGCGCTTCACGCTGACTTGCCGGCGAAGGGTTGGTGGGGTGGCGGCGGCACCCCACCATCACTTCGCTGCGAATCTATCAACTCTCGGGCTTCTTGGCCGCCCTTGGCGCGGGTGGCGTAGACGGCCGCCTCTGTGCGTCGTGAAAACCCCATCTTCTGGAGCAGGTTGGACACGTAGTTTTTGACCGTCTTCTCGGCCAGGAACATATCCTCGCCGATCTGGCGGTTGGTCTTGCCTTCGGCAATAAGGTCGAGGATGCGCCGTTCTTGAGGAGACAGCTTGGCGATGCGCTCGTCCTCCCGCTTCCCCCGGAGACGCTCCATAACGCCCGCCGTGAGGGCGGGGTCGATTAGCGACTGGCCATCCGCAACGCGCCGGACAGCACTTACGAGCTCGGGGCCACGGATCTGCTTGAGCAGGTAACCACTGGCGCCGGCCAGGACGGCAGAGAAGAGGGCATCGTCATCCGCGAACGATGTCAGCATCAAACACCTGAGGTCCGGCATGGTGGCGCGCAGGTCACGGCAGACCTCGATGCCGCTCGCGCCTGGCAGGCGCACGTCCAGCACGGCTACGTCCGGCCGAGTCGGCGGGACCCTGGTCATAGCCTCCTCGGCGTTGGAAGCTTCGCCAACGACATGGAAGTCCTCTTGAGCTTCGAACAGCTCACGCAACCCACGCCGCACAATCTCGTGGTCGTCGAGCAGAAAGACCCTTACCGTCACGGCTCCTCCGAAGCTGCTTAGTTCCAAGTTACGTCGGCGCACCACCGAGGCACGGTACAGCGAGCCTATCCCGCCGTACTGCTGAAAACGGGGTGGCCCAAGCCGACCAGTGCTCGTCTGGGGGACGCGCCTGGCGGCCGTAGCCTGCCGGCTCTGCGGCGGGTCGGCGCGATGATGATCGGCACTGAGCGTGATCTCTTCGTGATGCCGTCATGTGCTCAATGGTTGTAGGAACGATGACCTTGTACCCTGGCCCGCACCCATGCTGCTGAGTGACGTTGGTTACATGCGGTACTTCTGGAGGAAAAAGGGGGCTGAAGCGCTCGGTCTTCAGGCGCACCGGCACCATTGTCCTGCCGGCCTGGCTGCTACGGGCCGGATGCTTGCGGGACAGCAGGAGCCTGCCAATGCGAAAGACGCCCTGTTCCGGGCGCGCGATTGGGCTGGAGTTGCACATCTCCTCGAGGACGAGGCCAGGACTAAGAAGTCTCCGTGTGCTAAGGAACCTCGTTACGAGATCACATCGTCGCTGGGTGAGCTGCGGGCGTCCCTAAACAGCCCGATCTTGCGGACCGGGGCCATTGTCGACCAGCTGGTGGACGTATGGGCGTTGGCGAAGGAAGTCGACCCTGAGGCGGCCAGGCCAGCAGAGGCTTTGCTTTGTGCCATGGAGGGTTGCGCCCTGGTGAGCGCTGGGCAGGTCAGCTCGGCCTGCGACCAGGTCGAGGCGGCGCTGACGCGACCAGATGGATCTCGTTGAGGCCGACGCGGTCGCGTTCCTGAGGTGCGACCAGAAGACCTCCTGAGCAGGGCCGCCGAGCCCGAATTGCTACCGCTGAAGTGACGTACCAAAGGGGTCACTACCTCTTCGGACGTGCCACCCGAGGCAACTTCACCGGCATCTGCCTCAGTTATGGATCGAGTTCTGGGCGTTCGGGCTCGGGACATCTCACGCCGAACAGGCGCAACGTGGATCTCCGGGCATGCGCCGCCTCATCCCGCTACTTCCAAGCTTGTCTGTCCCCGCCTCACACGGATGACTTTAGGGTGCCTACGGTGGGACGTTAGGCCCTACGAAGCCGACATCCCCATGTCGCATTATGGCTACTAGACCAAGCAGTCACAACGAAAGGAAGCCAAAATGCGCAGGAAATCATTCGACGTAATAGTGGGTGTCGGCGGCTTGCTGCTGACCGTGGCGCTGGTGGCCGCCGGCGCCTTGCTCTTTTGGGCGTACAGCTTTACCAACAGCACAGTCACCAACCAGCTCTCGGCCCAGAGGATCACCTTCCCGGCCGCGGCTGCTTTCGCCCAGGCCAAGCCGGGCACTGAGATCACCCCGGGGATGATCCCTTACTTGGAGAAGTACGCCGGCCAGCAGATGACGACTGGCGCCCAGGCCGAGGCCTACGCCAACCACTTCATCGCTGTCCACCTCCAAGAGATCGGCAAGGGCCAGACGTACTCCGAGCTGAGCGGGGCCGCCATGGCCCTGCCCAAGGGGAGCGCGGCGTACACCTCGGCGGAAGCGACAGTCCAGACCGTGTTCCAGGGCACCACGCTGCGCAGCATGCTGCTCAACGCCTACGGCTGGTGGCAGATGGGCCAGATCGCCCTCATAGCTTCCATCGTGAGCTTTGCCCTAGCGGCGGTGACACTGCTCTTGTCGGGCATCGGGCTCTGGCACTCCCGCCGGGTCTCCGTCGAAGAGGAGATCCCGAACTACCAGGCCAGCACCACGACCACCACGAAGCTGGCCGCCAGCCCCTCATAGTCCGACCTATAGGCCAGTACGGCCCCTGCGCACCGGAGCCCCGGTCTGGGAAAATCCCCAGCCGGGGCACCGGCGCGTCTGGAGCTCGAAATTCCGAGCAGCCGCGCTACCGCTTCGCGCCAACTCAAAACAGACAGACGTCGAAAGCGCGCAAATGTAGGGCCGAAAGGCCTATGAACTTGTGACGTCGTCCTCCTGGAGCGCCACGCGAGCCTCCATATCGTAGGAGTAGAGGACACTGATCACCTAGGAGTGAGTTATGACTGTCAGGGTTGGGATAAATGGGTTTGGCCGTATCGGGCGTAATTATTTGCGCGCCGTCCTGGAACAGGATGCTGACATCGAGGTGGTGGCGGTCAACGATTTGGCGCCGCCAGCCACCAGCGCGCACCTATTGAAATACGACTCAACTTTTGGCCGCCTCCCGCACGAGCTTAAGGTTTCGGAAGACACGCTGGCCGTCGGCCCGCACAGCTTCAGGATCTTGTCGGAAAAAGACCCCCGCGCCATTCCATGGGGGGAGCTGGGTGCTGAGGTAGTAATCGAGTCCACCGGCAAGTTCAACGATGGCGAAAAAGCAGCCGCCCACATCGAGGCAGGGGCCCACCGAGTCATAATCTCTGCTCCGGCTGCCAACGTCGACGCCACGTTCGTGGTGGGGGTGAACGACGATACGTTCCGGCCTGCGGTTCACCGCATCGTCTCTAACGCCAGCTGCACCACGAACTGCTTCGCGCCGATGATAAAGGTCCTCGACGCCGCCTTCGGGGTGGAGAAAGGGTTGATGACCACTGTCCACGCCTACACGAACGACCAGAACCTGCTGGACTTCGTCCACAAAGACCTGCGCCGGGCGCGCGCTGCGGCCAACAACATAGTGCCCTCGAGCACCGGTGCCGCCCGGGCCACCGCCTTGGTGCTGCCCCAGATGAAGGGCCGGTTGGACGGCTCTGCCCTCCGAGTGCCCGTACAGGACGGTTCGATAACCGATTTCACCGGGGTACTGGGTCGCGAGGTCACCGCGGAGGAGGTCAATGACGCCTTCCAGGCGGCAGCAACGACCGGGAAGCTGGCCAAGGTGCTGGTCTACACCGACGAACCGATCGTGAGCTCGGACATCGTGGGCTCCCCGGCCAGCTGCACTTTCGATTCCAGGCTGACCATGGCTAGCGGCTCGCTAGTCAAGGTCTTCGGCTGGTACGACAACGAGTGGGGCTACAGCAACCGGCTCGTGGACCTGACCGTGATCGTGGGCCGGGCCTGAGGGAACTGGGTGAAAACCGTGCAACTGCCTAAATTAGAAGACCTGAGGCCGATCGAGGGCAAGCGGGCCCTGGTCCGCTGCGACTTCAACGTCCCCATGTCCGGCGACGTTATTACTGACGACCTCCGTATCCGCTTGCCGATCGAGACCCTGGTGTGGTTGCTCGACGAGGGAGCCGAAAGGCTCACTGTTTGTAGCCACCTCGGGCGGCCCAAAGGGCGCCCGGACGCCAGGTACTCGATGGCCCCGGTGCGGCGGCGGCTTCTCGAACTACTGGAGGCTCAGGGAGGCGATACAAAGCGCGTCGAGCTTCTGGAGAACCTTCGTTTCGACGCCCGGGAGGAGCATAACGACCCGTCCTTCGTGGCCTCGCTGGTAGAGGGCGAGGATCTTTATGTTGACGACGCCTTCGGTGCCGCTCACCGGGCGCACGCCTCCATCGTCGGCCCACCGGCGCTCTTGCCCTCGGCGGCAGGACGCGTCCTGGCTCGCGAGGTGGAGATCCTGGACCGGTTGTTAGACCGCCCCGAACGGCCATTTGTGGCCGTGCTAGGCGGGGCGAAGGTATCGGACAAGCTGGGTGTGATCGAGACCTTGCTGAACCGGGTTGACACCCTGCTGGTCGGGGGCGGGATGTGCTTTACTTTCCTTGCCGCCCAGGGCCATAGCACGGGTGCCTCCCTGCTCGAGGTCGATTACGTCGAGACGTGTAGGACCCTGTTGGCTATGGCCGAGGCTAGGGGCAAGCGCATCTTGGTACCCATCGACATCCTCGCTCTCTCGCCCGGGGGCGTGTTCGGGCCGGGCGAGGATCGGAGCGGCGACATCTGTTACGCAGGCGCCGACATACCTCCGGGATGGGTCGGCCTCGACATCGGACACAATACGGGCCGGCTGTTCGCCGGCGAGATCGCCACCGCCGGCAGCGTATTCTGGAACGGGCCAATGGGCGTGTTCGAGGACCCGCGGTTTACCGCCGGTACAAGAGCCCTGGCTACGGCCGTGGCGTCGACCGACGCGTTCACTGTGGTTGGAGGGGGCGACACCGGTAGTGCCCTGAAGAAGTTCGACCTCGGCTCCCGGGTCGACCACCTCTCGACCGGCGGTGGGGCGTCCCTTGAGTACATCGAGAAGGGCGACCTGCCTGGCCTGAGCGCTCTACGCGAATCGGCCGCCCGGCAGAGGGTGCTGCTGGGGTAGCCGGGCCTGGGGCTGCGGCATGGCGGGGCCGCGGCCCTCTAAGGCTGTTCAGGCGAAGTCGCTCGTGACGCGGATGGCTTGACGCGTCGCCCGCTGAAGTGTGGGTTGACGATCGAAATCCAGTGCTCTTTAGGCCCCGGCGCCCAGACCTCGATCCGCTCGCTCAGCGCGATCAATGATTGAGCATCGATCGAACCGGTGATGTCAGCCCCTTCGCCACTGACAACAACATCCCATCCCTCATGAGTAGAAGCGTCGATGTCGTCGGCCTCAAACGCAATGTGCCCAAGGGGTGCCCGAGCTTGCATCACCGCCGAACCAGTTACGAAGGCGACCGTGCGCCCGTGGAGTGCGAAATTAACCGGGAATATCTCGGGCCGGCCTTCACGCGTCACCACCGCGACCCGACCGTACTTGACGCCTTCTAGAAGCGCCAAGCACTCTTCCTCGCTCAGGCTCTCCAGT
The DNA here is from genome assembly GCA_963823855.1 of uncultured Acidimicrobiaceae bacterium. Lineage (GTDB taxonomy): Bacteria > Actinomycetota > Acidimicrobiia > Acidimicrobiales > Palsa-688 > Fen-671. The sequence continues at coordinate 41,704 of CAWGNA010000013.1, read as the reverse complement.
ACAGGCCCAGACACCTAACGCCCTCCTCCAAGCAAGCCCCTCGGGTCACCAACGTAGGGATCATACCGAACTGAGATTGGCCTCTCGAGTACTCGTGCTGTCCCGGCTGCCAATGGTGCACGCCGGCCGCTCGTAGCTCTGCAGTTGCCTGGGGTTCCAGTTCTCCGCCATCCTCACCCACCGGAAAACGAGGTGGTGGCGCCGTCAGGTGACACCGACTTGAACGGCCGTTTCGGACGGGGAAAAAGTCAGTTGGCCAGATGGACCTTCGGCTCTATTTCGCAAATAAAAAGGCCGACGACGACAGTCGGGGCTCGGGACAACGCCCGCCGTCTCGGGGGAGAAGGCGGGCGTTGTCGGTCAATGGTTTCGGCGCCTCAAGAGGTTGGCGGCACCCTCGTACGGCTCAAGACGCCCTGATCTTTGCGACTGGGCCGCGCCCAGCGCCCCCAGGCAAGCGAGAACAAAGCAGATAGTCGGGGCCAGCGGCGATTGAGGCGGTCGAGGCGAGCCAGTTGCGCGGTGTGAGAACCAGTGCAGCTGGCGAGGACGCTAGGGCGGTGGCGGAGAAAAAGGCGGCCGTCAAATGGGGGCCAAGGGGACCCCATTTCGTGACTTTGTGCCCTGGTCTGGCCCGCCTTTGGCGCGACATGCTGGCTACATGCCGGTGACCCCTCAACCGCCTCGCCGGCTGACCCTTGGAACAACATCTTCCCAGGAGGGAGCGCGATGAAAGACAAATCTGTTGCTTTGGCCCTAGCCCTGACTTTCTTTTTTGGTCCCCTGGGACTGTTCTACGTGAGCGTTTGGGGCGCTCTGGCCTTGATCGTTATAGCCGCCGCTGGCGTTGTCCCAACCCTCGGCTTCGTTTTGGTCTTCGTCTGGCCGGCGTCGATGTTGTGGGCTGCGATTGCCGCCAGCACGCAGCACGGCGAGTTTGCCCGCTGGCGAGAACTGGACCGTTCCCAGGAGCCACGACCGGCGCCGAGCGGCGACAGCACAGCCTTGACGCCATCGGCGTGAGGTCGATGGCCAGCATGAGCAGGGAGCAACGTTGCACGGACGCGAAAATCACGGGCCAGGTCCAGTACGATCGCCCGCGGATCGTGGTCGGCGTGGACGGCTCCGAAGGCTCCAAGGAGGCGTTGCGCTGGGCAGCGGGCCAAGCCCAGCTGACCGGCGCCTCGTTGGAGGTGGTGACGGCCTGGGAGGTGCCGGTCGTCCCGTACGGCATCTGGGCTGGTTATGACGCCGGCCCTGAAGCTCAAGAGACACTCCAGCAGACTGTCCAAGAGGTCCTCGGGACCGTCGAGGAGGGCGATGTGGTCCTCAGAGCCACGGAAGGAAGGCCCGCGTTCACGCTTCTTGAGGCAGCCGAGAAGGCGGACCTACTAGTCGTGGGCAGCAGTCGCGGCCACGGCGCTTTCGTCGGCCTGCTGCTCGGCTCCGTCGGCCCGGAGTGCCTGACGCACGCCTCCTGTCCCGTCGTCGTGGTGCCTCCTCATCATCGATAAGCGGCTTAATGGCTAACGCCAGCGTTTGGGTCGAAATCCCGCTCCGGGTTATTGCATTGTCAGCGAGCGCTAGTAGCTACTCACCCGAGCTGAAGGCTATAACGGCGTCGAGGAGCCGGAATGACGGGTCGAGTTGGGCGCCGAGCCCTTCCCACATGACGATCGTCTTCAGTAACAAGGCCAACTGCGGGGGCAGGACAAGATGGTGGTGGCGCACGACAGCAAAGACCTCGCCGAGCAGCTCGCCCAAGGCGATCTCGGCAATAGGACGGTCGAGTTGGCCGTAGAAGAGCCTGGAAAGGTCCGTGCTCAATTGCAGTCGGTTGACATTACGTCCAGCCAGGCCGAGTGATACCAGGGCGTCAGCGAGGGTGCCACCGTCGCCCGTTCCTATCGCTACCAGAGCCGTAAATAGCCGCTGCCGGGTGGGCTCGTCGATTTTGCCGACCATGCCGAAGTCGATCAGACCAATGACGCCGTCAGATTGGATAAAGAAATTGCCGGGATGCGGGTCGGCGTGGAAAAAGCCGTCCCGGTACACCATCTGCAAGATGATCTTGGCGGCGCGGCGGGCCAGGCCCGGACGGTCGATGCCGGCCTGGTCAAGCCCGGCCAGATCGTCCATTTTGACACCGCGCATCCGCTCAAGGGTCAGCACTCGAGATGTGCTGAGGTCCCTGAACACTCGTGGTATGCGCACGGTCGGGTCTCCTGCGAAGTTGGCCGCGAACTGCTCGGTGTTGTCAGCCTCCGCCAAGTAGTCCAACTCTTGGCGCAGGGTGTTCCCGAACTGGTCGGCCAATGCGGGTAGGTCGTAGCGGGCGGCAATCGGCAGCCGCCGAGCGACCTTTGCTGCCATGGTCTCGATGAGGTCGAGGTCAGCGGCAACGAGCTCGGTAACGCCTGGGCGGCGGACCTTGACCACTATCTCGGCCCCGTCGCGCAAAACTCCCGCGTGGGCTTGTCCGATCGACGCTGCTGCCAGCGGGACGGGATCCACCTGTGGCAAACGGGTGCCGAGCTCAGAGATCAGGACAGCCTGGATTGTCGACCACGGCTCGGCCGGGGCAGAGTCTTGCAGGCGGGCGAGCTCAGCCTGGTATTCGGGAGGGAGCAGGTCAGCACGGGTAGAGGCGATCTGGCCTAACTTTACGAAGGTCGTACCCAGTTCCTGGAGGGCGAGACGCAAATGCTCGGGCCGTGTGAGAGGAGCCGGCCGACCCGCGCGTACGGACCGGTCGCCACGACGAGGAACGAGGCACCTGACGAGTCGTGGCCCAATGAGCCAGCCCGGGCCGTGCCGGGCCATCACCCGGGTGATCTGGCGAGCCCGACGGCGATTTCGATGCATCGGCGATCACTTCCTGCCAGGGTCACGATCTCGAGGACCAGAGTTCAGTCCGGCCGGGTACAATATCACGACGGCGGCCCGGGCGCTGAGTGATCGCTACTGGATGAGCGAACGAACTGTCGTTGAGAACCGCAACTGTCGTTGAGAACCGCGGCTTGTCTGATCGGTGGCGACAGCTCCTTAGCTCAGGCCTGAAATCCGGTGATCATCGGCTCGAAAAACCGATCATGGGATGGCCTCAGAGAACCGGCAGAGGTGAGCGCCAAGCGTTACCAGCCGCCGTACGAGCCGGCGTTCGCGGACCGCAAAGCGTTGACATAGCTGGCGCGCTCGTACTCGGCCTCGTCCCGGCCGAGAGGTACGGACAGCATCCCGCGCAGTTCCCCGACGGCGTGGAAACCTTTGCGCGTCATCCAGGAAGACAGGCCGTCGAGGAGTGCTGCGGCGTACCCGGGGCCGTAGCGCAGGAGGGCAGAAGTGGTCATCACGACGTCGGCACCAGCCAGGATGTAGGCGGCGACATCGTCGGAGCTTTCCACGCCAGAGGTTGCTGCTAGCGCGGCGCGCACCCTCCCCCGCAATAACGCAATCCAGACCCGTGGGAGCCTTGCGTCAGCCCGGTTCGAGAGTGCCACGCTCGGTACGATTGCCAGCTCTTCGGGGTCGATATCAGCCTGCAAGAAGCGGTTGAAAAGCACGAGCGCATCAGCGCCCGCCTCGTCCAACCTGCGGGCCATCTCGCCAGCTGAACTGAAATAGGGGCTCAACTTGACCGCGACCGGTATGGTGACTTCGCTCTTGACCCGCTGCAGGACATCGATGTAACGCTGCTCCACCTCTCGGCCGGAAGGCTGTGAGTTGCCGGGCAGGTAATAAATGTTCAATTCGACCGCTGCCGCGCCGGCGTCTTGCATTTCTTTGGCGTACCTGGTCCACCCTTGCGCAGTTACGCCGTTAAGGCTGCCCATCACCGGGACGGCCACCGTGGTTGCGGCGCGCTCGAGCAGGCTGAGGTAACGGCGCGGGCCGGCGTCCTCTTCGGCGATGGCTGGGAAGAAGTCAAGCGACTCGGGGAAACTGTCGGCGGCGGCGTCGACGAGCCGAGCGGTCCGAAGGGCTTGCTCTCGAAGTTCTTCCTCAAAAAGCGAGAACAAGACGATCGCGCCCACACCGGCGTCTGCTAGCCGCCGCACACCGTCGAGGGTGTAGGAGAGCGGCGACGGCGAAGCCAGTAGCGGGTTGGCCAGGTGAAGGCCCATGTAATCTGTGGTGAGTTCCATCAGTCTTCCTTCCGGGCGTCTGCGGGGAAGTCCGTGGCCCCTCGGCTCGCCATCTCTTCGTAGGCCTCCCATCGCAGCTGGACGGTCTGCTGGGCGAGGTCCAACAGGCGCTCGGCTTCGGCAGGGTTGGCGTTGGCGAGAGCTGTGTACCGTAGCTCCCCTTTTCTGTAGTCCGCCAGTGTCATCCGCGGCCTCGGCGAGTCGAGGAAGAACGGGTTGCGGCCAGCGGCGCGCACCACGGGGTCGTAGCGGACCAGGGGCCAGTGCCCGCTGGCCACCGCCCTGTACTGCTGGTCCAGGCCATCCTTCATGTCATAACCGTGTGCGATGCAATGGCTGTAGGCAATGATGAGCGATGGCCCGTCGTAGGCCTCCGCCTCCCGGAACGCGCTCAACGTTTGCTGAGGGTCGGCCCCCATGGCGACCCGCGCCACGTAAACATTGGCCAGGGCGATCACCTGTAACGCCAGGTCCTTCGTGGGCATAGTCTTGCCCGCTGTAGCAAACTTCGCCACGGCACCAAGAGGCGTGGCCTTGGACATCTGCCCACCGGTGTTCGAGTAGACCTCGGTGTCGAGCACAAGGACGTTGACGTTACGCCCGCTAGCCAGGACGTGGTCGAGCCCGCCGGAGCCAATGTCGTACGCCCAGCCGTCGCCGCCGACGATCCACACGCTGCGCCGGATTAGGTGGTCGATCACGCTGCGTAGGTCCTCTACCGCCGGCCCGTGCAGGGCCTCGAGGCGTCGCTCCAGTTCTGCCACTCGCTGGCGCTGCGATTTCAGTTCTGACTCCCGCAGCTGGGGAGCGGACAGGATCTCGTCAACCAGTTGAGGGCCCACCCGGTCGCGTAGCTCTCGCAGCCGCTGCCGGGCCAGTTCCGTGTGCCCGTCAGCGCTGAGCCGCAGCCCAAGTCCGAACTCGGCGTTGTCCTCGAACAGCGAGTTCGACCACGCCGGCCCGTGCCCGTCCGCGTCGACGGTCCAGGGGGTGGTCGGGAGGTTCCCTCCATATATCGACGAGCAACCGGTGGCATTGGCGACCGTCAGGCGGTCGCCGAAAAGCTGCGACAGAAGCTTGAGGTACGGGGTCTCGCCGCAGCCGGCGCACGCTCCAGAGAACTCGAACAGCGGTTCCAGGAACTGCGTGCCTCGCACTGTCCCGAAGTCCACGCGCGAACGGTCCGGTCTGGGCAGCTGCTCGAAAAACGCGATGTTGTCGCGCTCGCTGGCCACGAGCGGTTCGCGATCAGCGAGGTTGATCGCCTTGTGGAAAGGGTTACCACCCGTCCCGACCGGGCATGCCTCGACACACAATTGGCAGCCGGTGCAATCCTCCATGTAGACCTGGAGCGTGTAGCGCGCTTCGGGTAGGCCGGGGGCGTTGAGTGGCGCTGAGCGGAAGGTGGAGGGAGCGCCTTCGAGCGCCGACGGCGGGTAGTACCGCGAACGGATGACACTATGCGGGCAGACAAAGCTGCAGTTGCCGCACTGTATGCAGATCGCAGGGTCCCACAGAGCCACCAGATCGGAAATGTTGCGTTTCTCGTACCGGGTGGTGCCGCTCGGGTACGTGCCGTCGACGGGAAGGGAGCTGACGGGTAGTTCGTCGCCGCGCCCGGCCATCATCGCCGCAGTTACTTGGCGCACGAATTCCGGAGCATTCTGAGGCACAATCGGCGCTGAATGGCGGGTAGTGGTTACGCGGCTGGGCAGCTCCACACGGTGGAGGCCCTCCAGTGCCCGGTCGACGGCAGCTTCGTTGCGCGCTACGACTTCGGCGCCGCGACGGCCGTAGGTCTTTTTGATCGCCGCCTTGACGTGCTCGATCGCCTGTGCCTTTTCGAGCACACCCGAGATGGCGAAAAAGCAGGTCTGGAGCACGGTGTTCGTCCGGCCACCGAGGCCGGCGGCGCGGGCAATTCGGGCGGCGTCGATCACATAAAGGTCTATCCGCTTGGCCAGGATCTCCTCCTGGACAGGCCGCGTCAACGCGTCCCAGACCTGCTCTGGCGGATAAGGGGCGTTTAGAAGAAGTGTCGCTCCCGGGCGTGCCCGTTCCAGGACTTGGGCCCGCTCGAGCAGCCCGAACTGGTGGCAACCAACGAAGCTGGCCTTGGCCACCAGGTAGGGCGCATGGATGGGCTTGGGCCCGAACCGCAAATGAGAAACCGTCTGTGAGCCGGACTTCTTGGAGTCGTAGACAAAGTATGCCTGGGCGTAGAGGCCTTCCTCTTCGCCGAGGATCTTGATGGTGTTCTTGTTGGCGCCGACCGTACCGTCCGAACCCAGGCCGAAAAATACAGCCCGGACCGTTTCGGGCGGTTCGATATCAAGGGCCGGGTCGTAGGACAGGCTCGTACCCGAGACGTCGTCGTTGATGCCGACCGTAAAGCGTCGCTTGGGGCGCTCGAGCTTCAGGTGCTCGAGCACGCCGGCCACCATCCCGGGGCTGAACTCTTTCGAGGACAAGCCATAACGCCCGCCGCTCACCCTCGGCATCAGCTCGAGCTTGCCGTCCGCGACCGCGTCGTTCATCGCCGCCACCACGTCGAGGAACAACGGCTCGCCGAGCGAGCCCGGCTCCTTCGTCCTGTCCAGCACAGCAACGCTTCGAACGGTCGGGGGCAGCGCATCAACAAGTGCGTCCGCCGGGAACGGGCGGTACAGCCTGACCTGGGCCACGCCGACCCGCTCGCCGTGGCCCTCGAGGAACGACACTGTTTCGCGCGCCGTCTCAGCACCGGACCCCATCATCACCAAGACGCGCTCTGCTTCGGGATGGCCGTGGTACTCGACCAGCTGGTAGCGGCGACCAGTGCGTTCCCCCAGACGGTCCATTGTCTGTTGCACAACGACAGGGGCCCGGGCGTAAAACGGATTTACCGTCTCTCGGGCCTGGAAATACACGTCCGGGTTTTGGGCGGTGCCGCGGATGAACGGGTGTTGTGGCGACAAAGAGCGGGCGCGGTGGGCGCGCACGAGGTGTTCTGGCACCAAGGAGCGCAGGTCTTCGTCAGACAGCAGCTCGATTGTGTTCAGTTCGTGGGAGGTCCGAAAGCCGTCGAAGAAATGGACGAAAGGCACGCGGGTGGCGAGCGTCGCCGCGTGGGCCACGAGCGCCAAATCGTGCGCCTCTTGCACAGACGCCGAAGCCAGGATGGCGAAGCCGGTCTGACGTACGGCCATCACGTCGGAGTGGTCGCCGAAGATCGACAACCCCTGGGCGGCCAAGGAGCGGGCGGCAACATGCACCACCGCGGCCGTCAGCTCGCCCGCGATCTTGTACATGTTCGGGACCATCAGCAAGAGGCCTTGAGAGGCCGTGAACGTCGTGGCCAACGCGCCGCCCTGCAGGGCGCCGTGAAGAGCACCAGCCGCGCCGGCCTCGCTCTGCATCTCCACTACCGATGGGATAGTCCCCCAGATGTTGGGGCGGCCATGGCTCGACCACTCGTCGGCCAACTCGGCCATAGGCGAAGAGGGGGTGATCGGGTAGATGCAACAGATCTCGGCTAACCGGTACGCGACCGACGCCGCCGCTTCGTTGCCGTCGACGGTCGAGCTCATGAGCGCGGCTCGGGGGACATGTCGATCGAATGCACCGGGCATTGTTCGAAGCAGGCGCGGCAGCCCGTGCAACGGTCGTAGTCGAAGCGGTAACGGAGCCCTGGGCCGAGCTTGATCACTGCGTCTTCCGGACAGGCTCCCAGGCAGCCGTCGCACTCACAACAGTTGCCACAGGACAAGCAGCGGCGGGATTCGAAGGTGGCTTCGTCCGACGAGAGCCCACCCACAACCTCCTCGAAACTGCTGACCCGTTCGGAGGGAAGGAGCTGCGGCTGGCGCCGCCTAGCGGCGTCCCCAAAATACCACAAGTTCAGCATGTCGAAGTCCACCAGGGAGTGTTTGGGCCGGGGCTGGGAGGGCGCCCCTCGCAGCCATGCGTCGATCTCGTGCGCAGCGCGCTTACCGTGCCCCACGCCGACGGTCACCGTGCGCTCAGCGGGGACCATGTCGCCACCAGCGAACACGCCGGGGCAGCCCGTCATGAGCGAGGTGGAAACCCGGACGGTGCCATCGCCCTCGAACTCAATCCCGGGCACGGGGCGCAGGAACCCGGTATCTGTTTCCTGCCCCAGGGCCAAGATGACCGTGTCGGCCAGGAGCGTCTCGAAACGCCCGGTGGGCTGGGGGAACCCCGAGTCGTCGAGCTCCATCACCTCGACTTGCAACCACGGGCCCTCGAACAGTGCGATCGTGCGCAGCCAGTTGATCCGCACTCCCTCCCGCTCGGCGTCCGCCGCCTCCTCTTCGTGGGCCGGCATCTGCTGGCGAGTGCGGCGGTAAACGATCAGCGCCTCCTCGGCCCCGAGCCGGCGGGCGGCCCGGGCCGCGTCCATCGCCGTGTTGCCTCCGCCGTACACGGCGACCCGGCGGCCGATCACGGGGCGCTCCCCCGAGGCGATGCCACGCAAGAACGAGACCGCGTCTACGACCGCCCCGGCGTCACGAGCCGGGATATCGACTCGTTTGGAAAGATGGGCGCCCACGGCTACGAATACGGCGTCGAAGTCCCCCTCGCGCCGCTCCGCCTCGAGGTCAACCACGCGATGGTTGCTGATTATGCCCACGCCCAGCGTCGTTAGCCGTCCTATCTCCGCGCTCAATATGTCGCGCGGCATCCGGTACGCCGGGATGCCATAACGCATCATGCCGCCGGGCTCAGGCCCGGAGTCCCGCACCTCGACGTCATGGCCGAGCCTAGCCAGGTGGTAGGCAGCTGAGAGCCCGCTGGGCCCGCCCCGATCACCAGCACCCGCTTGCCGCTGCGCACGGCAGGGGTATCGAATTCCCAGCCTCGTTCCAGTGCCAAGTCACCGAGAAAGCGTTCTACGGCGTGGATTGACACCGCATTGTCGAGCTCCGCTCGGCTGCATGAGGTCTCGCACGGGTGGTAGCAAACCCTCCCGTGGATGGCCGGGAACGGGTTAGCCTCGACCAGGAGATGCCAAGCTTTTTCATGATCTCCGGCGTTCAGACGATCGAGCCAGCCCTGGATGTTCTCACCCGCTGGGCACGCAGCATTGCACGGGGGCAGAAAGTCGAGGTAAACGGGACGTTCGCTCCGGACTGGCCCGGTTCGCGAGCGCCCATGCAACAGGTCGGGCAGGGCCGTGATATCGGTTGAGGGGCTAATCGAGCGTTGAATTCGGGCCATGGTGTCATCCTTTATACGCGACAACGCCCGCTCTTCGACTAGAAAGGCGGGCGTTGTTACTTGGTTGTTCGCGCCAAGTGGTGACCGGGAACCTCAACCGCTCGAAATGCCACGATCTTTGCGACGGGACTTAGCGGTACCAAGTCAACTATCGCCAGTCTCTTTGAGTTTCGCCTTCGACGGCAACGTCGGGCAGCCGGACCGGGCGACCCCTAGGGGCGCTCCAGACGGATCCGAGCATCCAGTTACACCACCTCCGTCGGTTTGAACAACCTTTACCCTATTCTTGACGCCTTTGAGCCCGCTGCAATAGGGCCGAAAGTGAGTACTCGCGCTGTTTCTCGGTCCCCTTCTCCGCCCAGACGGTGTCCCTTAGTCCCTCAGTCCCATGGGCCCTTCGGCCCTAGTTGCCAGCCGCGACCACGGGCCCTGTCCGTCAACCCGCCTCGCCCGTGGCCAGGGGAGGCCAACTACCTGTACTACCCGTACACCCCGGCGCCCTATGAGCGATAGCAGGGCCGGCTGCAACGTCAACGCGGCGACTATTGAGATGAGAGGGACCAGGAAGCCGGCGACGCCGAGGGAGCGGACAAAGGGCACGGGGATGACGATGAGGACGGCAAGGCCGACCGCGACGGCGGCACCCGACAGGGTCACCGTACGCCCAGCAGTTGTGATGGTCCTCACGATGACGTCGTCCAACGGGCGGTCGCCGTCAACCATCTCTTCCCTGAAACGGTGGACGATGAGGAGGGAGTAGCCAACGGCCAGTCCCAGGCCGATGAGCTGGACGAGGTTGGGGACGTAAAGCACCATCAAGAACCTGTGGGCCAGGGTGTAAACGACGGCGAGAGCAGCGGTCGTCGTGCACAGGGCAACGACGAAGGGCAACAGCACCGCCACCGAAAAACCGAGTGCAAATGTTAGTAATACCAGCGCGGTCAGTACCGCAATTAGCTCGCCCACGTGCAGGTCGGCGGTCAGGACCGGGGTCACATCGTGCTGGAAGGCGGGGGCCCCAGTTACGTATGCAGGCGGGAGCCCGTCGTTCCTCAAGGCCGAGCGCAGAGCGCCGGTGTACGAAGCCGCCTTTTGAAGGTCGAGCGACGACGCGACGTTGCCGTACAGAAGGCCCGGGCCGTGCTGCAACGTGGAGGCCCTCCCGCCGGGTACGGCTCGGGCGGCAACGGCGAGGCACCCGTCCAAGGTGCCGGCCGCGGCAGCTGTCACAGCCGAACGGTTCGCCTCGTTGAACACGACCGTGAAGGTGCCCTCGATATTCTCGCCAAAATGTTGCGTCAAGATGGCGTTCGCCTGCTCGGAGCTAGTCCCGGGCACAGTGAGGGAGGTAGTTAGCAGCCCTGGCAACCGGACCATAGAGAATGCCCCGACGAGGACCACCGCGGCCCATAACACAATGACGAGGAAACGCCCCCGGATGATTGCCCGGGTCCAGCGCTCGAGCATGGGGCAGTCTAAACTCTGCCGTCAAGTGCTCGGGGTCGCACCCGACGGTCCCGAGGCCATCAGGCTCCCGCCAGCCGTTGCTTTCCGGCGCCAGGCGTGGTCATTTCGGGGCACAGGTGGGCTTCACCACTAAAAATGACGGTAAACCGGGCGCGTTTCGTGAGGTTTGGATGCGGTCGGCGCGCTGGTCGACAGCGATCGCGTGCATTTCTTTGCCCGGAGCCACAAGCAATTGGCGGCACATTTCCCAAAAAGCCGAGCGAGGGCTTTTCTGTCGCCAGAGTCAACACCCGGACGCGGTGGTTCGTGATCGGCGGTGGCGCCCCGGTTTCATACTCCCACGGTTGCTTCGAGCCTCCGGGACTTGATGGCCGCGGAGAAGGCCAGGTAGTCCCGTTCGTTTTGGTCGGCGTAGCGCTGTGAGAAGTCGGTGACCGACTTGTCGAACTTGTCGCTGTGGCCGAGGTACTGGGCTATGGCGACGGCGTCACCGGAGCGGGCGTGGGCCCGGGCGAGGGTCCAGCCGCAGATGCCGGCATAGAAGCGGAGCATGACGGGGGCCATCGCCTCTACGACGGCCGAGCCTTTCATGTCGCGCAGCTGACGCCAGTACAGCCAGCGGTTGGCCTCGATCCCTTTGGTCCACCCGAGGAAGATGTCGCTGGCGGCTTGCATCAACCGCTGCCCTTGCACCACCCGCTCGCCGGGCTGCTTGAACCGGCTCTTGGGCAGGTGGTCCTCGAGCACCGAGGCGGTGGCCTCCTTGACCTGCAGGAAAAGGGGGTCTTTGTCGTCGCGGCCCTCCAGCAGCACGATGAAGGCCCGGGTGCCGACGCTACCCACGCCGACGACTTTGCGGGCCGTGTCGACGACCTCGAAGCGCTCCAGCAGTTGGCGGCGGTCCTCCTGCAGCGTGGCTCGGTAGGCCCGGAACTCTTGATGGACCATGTCCTCGATCTGCTCGGCCGAGTAGCCGTACATGGCTTCCAGGTCACGGGCGGGGACGACCACTGGTGGTTGGCTCACGATCCGGTAGCGGCCGTCGACTACCTCGGCCAGTTTCGACAGGGCCTGCAGGCTGTCGCGGGCCCGCGCCTTGAGGACGTTCTTGCGGGCGAACTTCTCGGCCTGTATGGCCTGGGCGGCTTCCTTTTTGTTCCGCGCCCCGCCCGCCAAAAACGAGCTCATCGCTTGCATGAGTTCGGGTTCGGACTGGTGGGCGTACCAGATCTCCATGTTGCCCATGACCGCGAAGCCGGCCATAGCGTCCCGGTAGGCAGTCACCGCGGCCAGGGTGACATCCCGGACGTCGCCGGCGCTGAAGCCGTTATTGCGGGCCGCAATCGTAAAGCTGGCCGCCAGGCGTTTTAGGTCGTACTCGAACGGCCCCGGCAAGGTCTCGTCGAAGTCGTTCAGGTCGAACACCAAGGCCCGCTCGGGCGACGCGAACCCGCCGAAGTTCGACAGGTGGGCGTCGCCGCACAGCTGCACGTTCAGCCCCGCGGTCGGCGTGTCTTTCAAATCGGTGGCCATGATCTTGGCCGCTCCCCGGTAGAACGTGAACGGCGAAGCCCACATCCGCCCGTGGCGGACCGGGACCAGGTCGGGTTCGCGGGTGAGGTTCTGCGCCTCCAGCAAGCTCACGGGGTCGGGACGGTCACCGGCCGGGCCCATCCGGCGTGCCCCGGCAGAGGCGACCGTTCCCGCGCCGCCCGGCCCCGGGCCTGGCGCTCCTCGACGCTCGGGTGGGCCACCTTGGCTACAACCACGTCCTCGTCTCCCTTCGATGAGCCATCTCCTGGTACCGCCCTCGGCCGTGATCGCCCACGGGCGTCGATGACACGAGATGTGGTGGTACGGTCCTGGTCCGGCCGGCGTGACAATTGGCCGGTGGGTCGAGCCTGCCCGATCAGACCGTGAGCCGCCAGGGCCAAAAGGCCTTATCAGGTGGAAAGCACGGGCCTTTTGGTCCGCCTGGTGATCGGGCCCTTCCGCGCCGATGGGCTCCAGTCCGGCCCAAAACCTGAGGCCCAGTTCGAGAAGGCCAGCTGCCAGGACCAGCCGCCAACCGGGTTGATGACTCGGCTAATGAAGGAAGAGGACCAAGGGCCTAGGCGTCCGGCGACCGATAGGAGAGGATCGGAGTTGGAGCGACAATCGCGATGCGGTGTCGTGTAGTCGAGCATCGTTACCACTGGAGTGTTGAGCCGTCGATGAAGTGGCATCGGGACCGTGACAAGAACAAGGACCAGGGCGATGTGACCGCGGTCGAGGAAGTCATCGCTGAGGCGCAACGCCTGGTGAACGGCAAGACCTTCCACGCCCAGAGCGGTTACGGGCGACAAGGATGGGCGCTGATCGGGGCCTTGGCGCACGGGGACGGCGAGGAGCTACGAAAGCTCGCGGGAGCCGGGATCTCGAGCCACCCGACCATAGCCACCTGGGATGCCGTACTTGCCTACCTGGCGGGCGAGGTCCTCGACGCAGCGCCCAGCGACCCGGCACTGGTGCAAGTTCAGCGCCAGGTCCTCATACCCCTCGAGCTGGAACTCCTCGACGCCGGCGTCCGGGGGCCGTCGAACCCCCGAGAGCTCGTCACCCTCGTTCTGGCCGCTCTCGACGCCCATCCCATCCACCCTGAGGCGGCCTAAAGACACGCCAGACCCCCATAGCCGATCGCGCCCGTGCGCCGGCCTTTCTGCGAGTTGTTGGAAGCCCAGGTAGCCGACACTGAGCGCGTCGAGCCACGCTCAATCTGAGCGACTGGTAGTGGATGTTTTGCGCACCATCTTCCAATGGGGGACGACAGGATAGAGCCAACGTCCTAAATCCATCAACTCAAAGTCATGACTTTCGGCCCTGTTCATAACTCGTACTCGGCACGAACATAGTTATAGGTTTATCCGGCGGTGGTGGAAAATGAGAGCCGTGGTCGTCTACGAGTCGATGTTCGGTGCCACGCGGGTTATAGCGGAGGCAATCGCGAGCGGCTTTAGCGAGAACGATGAGACGACTATCGTCCGCGCCAGCGAAGTCGGTGGCTCTGTCCTGTACGACGCCGACCTTGTGGTCGTGGGAGGCCCGACGCACGTTCGGAGCATGTCTCGGCCCAGCACCCGGAAAGGTGCACCGGGTTACGCCAAAGAGCATGATGGCGACCTCGCACTCGAACCGGGCGCTGACGACGCGGCTGGCGTGCGGGAGTGGATAGGTCATCTCGGCCAGCACGCCACCTTCGCAACTGCCTTCGACACCCGCGTCAAGGGCCCGGCCGCCCTCACTGGCAGGGCCTCCAAGGCCATCAACCGAGGGTTGGCTAGTCACGGCATGTCCTCAGTGGCCCCCCCAGAGAGCTTTCTCGTCGACAAGAACGGCAGCCTCCTTCCGGGCGAAGTGGCCCGTGCCGCCGCGTGGGGCGACACCCTGGCGCGGGCCGTTCGAGCCAGACGCGGCGCCGCCGTCTAAATGTTTCTTTCCCCGATTCGGCGTCCGTAGACCGATCGACGCAAAACAGGCAAGAGACCATGCAAGGTCTGGCCGCCGACGGCAGGTCCCGGACGTAAAGAGCAGTGGATCTCTATACTCAACCCGAGTTCCAACGGGGCGCACGCTCTACACCCAGCACCAGGGCCTAAGTACTTCCAACCCGGCCACGAGCCGCGCTAGGCAACCCGCGCCGGCACAATGCAGATAGGCGAGCGGAAAAGAGGCATTAGACCCTAACGAGCCCGCCAGGGGCCGTCTTAGGTTGTCGTATGACCAACACCCCGAACGGCTACTACACGCACCTAAAAAGATGGCCGCTTGAACGGCCAGCCGTGGGACCAGAAGGGTGCCGGCAACGCTGGGGACTTCGATGACCCGGGAGGTAGTGGCAGCCATCGACCTCAACGGTCCCGGCCGCTACCTGCACTGGTCGGTCTTCACCGTCTCGCTGGCGAACCTGGTCCTGATCGCGGTGATGGTACTGATCTTTGCCGCCGCTTTGCTCCTGCCCTTCCCGGGCCATTCCCGCACGGAAGAGGCGTCTCGGGGCCCGCTAGCCGACGACCCTGCCACCGGCGGCGCAGAGGTCGACGCCGGGACGGCCAGTTCGTACTCACCTACCGGCATCAATGAGCCGGACCAGACGTGGACGGGGGCGGTGCGCCGCGCCGGCCTGCGCACGTTGCCCCCGGGCAAGCTCCTACCTGGTCGTCAGCCCGCCTACGTAGCGTCGTGGATCTACGTCTTCGGCGTGGCCAGCCTGGCCGCCCTTGCGATCGCCATTGCGTCCGGCTTCGCCATTGCCCTCGGCGGCCCGGACTGGTGGCACACCAACCCGGTCGGCCACTTCTTCAACAGCCTGCACCTGTGGTCGGTAGAGATGTTCATGGCGTTCATTGTCATCCACTTATGGGGCAAGTTCTGGATGGCGGCGTGGAGGGGACGTCGGGCCCTTACCTGGATGACCGGTGTGATCGCGTTCGTGGCGTCGGTCGTAGAGTGCTTCACCGGCTACGTGTCCCAGCAGAACTTCGACTCCCAGTGGATATCGACGAGCGGGAAGGACGCCATAAACGCCACCGGGCTGGGCGGCTTCTTCAACCTCTTGAACTTCGGCCAGATGCTGCTCTGGCACGTCGTCCTCCTCCCCGTCGTGCTCGTCGCCCTGGTCGGTGCCCACGTGTTGCTCGTGAGGGTACGGGGGGTGTCGCACCCGCTCCCGGTCCCTAGGCCCGCGGACGGGCCGCCCGCAGTAAGGCGGCGGCGGCCGACGGCGCCGATTGGACCGGCCCCACCCGCGTCTACGACATCGTAAAAGAAGCGGTCATAGCCACTGGCATCGTCACCGTCGTTGTCTTTATATTGGCCGCCGTCTTGTCTTCTCCGGACGTACCGGCGGTCAGCCTGGCCACGTGGGGGAGGCTGGCCCCGGCCGATTTCATGGGCACCGCCGTCAGCGAGCTGAACGGGACGAGCGAGACGGCCATGTACGGCCCGCCGTACAACAACGGCACCGCCAGCGTCCAAGGCATCGGGATCTCCTGGCAGCAACTGGCCGGGGTCAGGGTACCCATCGACACGGCCACTGACTTCGTCCTCGACCCCTTAAGCCATGAGGCACCGACCGACCCCGGCCTGGCCCGTGCCCTTGGCACTTACTTGGCGGCGCCCCCCGACACCCGCTCGGCATGGGAGGACGCCTACCTAAAGGCCCTGGGCCATGTCACGTTCCACAATGGCACGCCGCTGGTTCCCGCCGCCGATGACGGGCCGGTCCCCGTGATGATCGCGACCGAGCTGTCCCTGGCCCGCAGCGGGGCGCTAGACGCCAACCTGATCGCCAACCAGGCCTTCTACGGCACGAACTTCACCAAACCCCTGCTGTTCCTAGAAGACGGCGAGTACTTCGCCGAACAGGCCACCGCCCAACACCTCACGGGCAGCCAGTGGGGCGTCATGAACGAGACCGGCAGCTACCCGGGCCAGCCCTGGCTGTGGCTTTATACCCTCTGGTACCAAGTACCCGGCTTTGACAATTCCGCCAATGTCGACCTGATCGCCATCTACCTGACCGGCGCGGCGACCATCTTGCTCCTGGCCCTGCCATTTGTGCCCGGCTTGCGTGATATCCCCGAGATTGTCCCGCTCCACCGTGTGGTTTGGCGGAACTGGAACAGCCGGAGGGACCGCTAGGAGGGCGGGACGGAGAAGAAACCCAGCGTTGATGGTCCTCGCTGGTCTTGGCCATGGAGCACCTACCTTCGGGCGCGAGAACCCGGCGCGAGAGTATATGGCTCAGAGGAAACGCCTTTGTTGTTAGGGCCCTTCCATACAGGTGATCAAGCCCAGCGCGTCAGTTGGGTCTCCAGCTCGCGAGAGCAGCGCGGTCATGGTCGCTGAGGCGACCCTGGACATGCCGGCGCGGTCCATCGTCGCCCCCAGCCTGCCGAGCGGCGGCTCATAGCGACCTATGACCGATAACCGCGACATGGCCGGGCTAAGCGCCCCGAGCTCCAGGTTGGCATCAAGTGCCGGGAACAGCGCTCCCGCAGGACCAGTCACCTCCCAACGGAGTGGTACGACGAGGCGCTCATCAACACGGCGGCTGGGCAAGAGCTTGACCATGACTAGCGTCGATGGCCGGCGGGCGCCCCGGGGCCCCACCGGCATCACGAAAACCAATCCATCTTCGACGGCCCGGCGAGACTCAGCCACCAAACCCCCATCAGCCAAAGCACGGTCAAGTGCTTGTTTGGCGACCTCGAATGCGAGCGCGATAGGAAGCTCGGCTTCAACGAACACATCACTTACTTAGGCCCACCTTTTGGCGCTCCGCTAGGGGACAAAGTCCCAATGGCGGCGCGGTTAAGGTTCGGCTTGAGAATTCTTATCGTCGGGGGTGCTTCCTATTGCGGCGACGGACGCGCACTACGCGACACCGCCCGCCCCCCTAACTAAGGGAAGCGGGCGGTGTTCGTCGGTTGTTGGGCGCCTCAAGAAGTGAAGGAAACCCTCGTAAGACTCAAGAAGCCTCGGTTTTTGCGACTAGACCCCATTGCCACAGGTCAATTGTCGTCGGCTCATTCTGAGGTTCGGCTGCGGCAACACGAGGTCGCTGCGACCCCATCCCCAAGAGGCGCTCGGGACAGTCCAGACCAACCAGCTGCACCACCTCCTTCGGCTTGTACAACTTGCTTAACATCCAACTCGCTATCGTGCGCAAGCGTTAGGGCCAAAGGTCATTTCGACGTCATGATGATGGTCAAATGCGTGCTAAGGATATAAGGGAGAAGGATTACCGTGCCACCTGACGGGCCATCAGCGTCCGAGGCAAACCTTCCTCTCACCTCGAGACTGCCGGACTTGTTCAAAACGACGGCGCGGGTATAGATGTCGGGCCGAGAGGCCGCAAACTTATGAGATTGTGCCCGCCGGACGCGGTAACTGACCTGAGGTGACCCCAAGAACATATGAGGGAGGAGAAGGCCATCAACCTGAGCGTTAGCCGCACGTGATCCTGACGACCGGATCCAACCACCGGGACAAAGGGTTGGACCTCGTGGTCAGGGCGACGCTCTCTGCGGGTCGCCGGCGATTCCGTGGTCAAAGACCTCAGCTAATGGGCCGCCAAGTGGGACAGACGATTCCGATTCCTAGTGCATGACGGGTACTTTCACCACAATCAAGACGAAGCGCCGGGACGGCGAGTGGCCCGACCCGTCGGTTGGCGGAGCGACGCAGTCCTGCTCCAGCGCAGGAGTACAGCACATCGCGCGCATGGCGAGGTGCCCCATATCGTTCATGCGGATTCTCCTGTCGGCCCTGACCCAGAACACCGGTCGGAGGTCAGTATTCGATATCGAGGGCATAGCGGATCGCCTGGTCGAGTCTGATCCGGCCGTCGAGGTCGAGATGTCCGACCGGTTCGGGGTCGAACAAGGTCATCGGGATGGTGATCAGGTTGTCGCAGCTGATGACGCTTCGTTCGGTCAACCCTTCTGCTCCCCCTACCTCGACTTCAGAGCGAATACCCCGGATTGTGCGGGTGATCGGAGCGCAGGTGATCGCTGTGAGGACTTCGATTGCAGCGTTCCGAGTAAGCACGCAGACTGGTCGCCGAGCCGCTGGTGGCCCCAGATCGGCCCAAATGATGTCGCCGCGGGTTACCACTCAGGTGCGGTCTGGGCTGCTAGCCGTGAGGCGGCGGTGACGATGGCCGGATCCTGGGGAAGCCGTCGGTAGGCGGCGTGCAGCGCCCGGTCGGCTTCGGCTTGTTCGGCTGCCTCCAAGACGGCCGCTGCACCGCGTCGAAGTAGTTCCGAGCGGTTGGTCCCCTGTTGTTCGGCGAGTAGATCCAGGCGTTCAACCAGCTCGTCATCGAGCTGGACGAGCACTTCCTTTCGTCCCATGACCATATGGTAGGCCATATGGCTATGTTTGCCGTGGCGGTAATGCATGGGCAGGGATGTGACGAAGGGTATGAGGAATAGTATTCTCAAACGTATGAGTACCACGGAGAGGGTCACCGTCAGCCTGCCGGCTGAATTGCTTGCTCGGATCGAGGACAGGCGTCACGGCCGGGGCGCCAGCCGTTCCGAAGTTGTGTCTGACCTGTTGTGGCGCGGCTGGCACGAAGTCGAGGCCGAGGACCGGGAGGAGCGCTACCGTCTCGCCTACCAAGCCCAGCCCGAGACCGACGAAGAGCGAGCATGGGCTGACGACGCGGCGGCCGACCTATTTGCGGGCGGGGGTCGGGACACGACCAATGGCGATGCGACGAGCTGAAGTCTGGTGGGCCGAACGTCCGCCAGGCCAGCAGCACCCGGTGCTGCTTCTGTCGTGGGACGCCCACGGTAACTGGCGCGACCGCGTGACCGTAGCCGACATCACTTCCCGTTCCCGTGGCCTCGACGCCGAAGTCACCCTCACCGAAGCCGACGGGATGACGGGCCCGTGCGTGGTCAACCTGGACAATATCGCCACCGTCCCGCGGAGTATCTTGCGCTCTCGCATCATCAGTCTGAGCCCGTCGAGGATGACCCAGGTCAGCAGGGCCATTCACCTGGCGCTCGGTTTACCGCTCCCATGCCCGGTCAGGTAAAGGGCACCGGCTGGCGTGAGAGCGCCGTCTTCGGTTGGCTGACCGCTATTGGTCGAAGCTGTGCGGACGCGCCACTAAAGCGAACCTTCAGTCAGATGACCATGGTCGTCCCGACTTGCTCGGACCGCCGCCCATCATTTGGGGACCGGGTTCCCACCACACCGTACGGCGAGGCGCGCCAGGACGGGATCAGACATTGCCGCGGCGAGCCTTGTCGGATGGCGGACGATGTGGGGGGCCTGAAAGGGTGGAGGCTTTGATGCGCCGCTCGCCAGTTACCGTGGGGTTCACGTTGATGCGAGGGTGTCGCATAATCGCGGCCCGTAATCTCGGTGCCGAGGGCGCCCCAAACGCCGGTTACACGAACCAGCGCGGGACCGGTACGGGAACGTCGACGTCGACGTCGACGGCGTTGCGAAGCTTGAGGGCGCCGAGGAACCCGGTGTAGGGCTTGATGCCCCACGCGCTCTGGACGATCTCGGCATGGCCGACGACGGTGCCGTCACCGTCGCGGCGAGCCTGGAGCTCCACGGGGTGAGTCTGGCCTGCGAGAGACAGCTCACCCCGGAGCGTCGCATGGTCGCCTACGACGTGCACCTCGGCCGAGCGGAACGTCGCCGTCGGGTAGTCGGCGATCCGCAACGGCTTCTGCATAGTCTTTTGGATCTCCTCCTTGTCGCCGTGAGTGAGTGGCTTCACCCCGCCGCGGCCTTCGAGGACTCGGAGGCTGCGAAGGTCGACCTCGACGGTGACGGACGGGACGCCATCCGGTTCGTCGGGCACGACGATCTTCCCATGCCAAGCCGTGGCTTCGAGGACCAGGTCGTGACCGGCCTTGGCGGCAAGACCCTGGCGGTAGGTGCTGAGCCGCAAGGTGGCGCTTGGCGCCCCGAACTCGTGCTCACCGGGACCAAGGCTCATGGCCGTCTCCTTCCGGCTGTCCCGCCGCCACCTCGGCAGGCTACGTCGGGGGCCCGGGTGCCGTCAGTTCCACGGTGCTCCGACCACCAGGACGGGCCTGCCGCAGCGCTGGATTAGTCGGTGCGACACCGAGGGCGACGTGATCCGGTCGTAGAGGCGGTGCCATCCCACGCCTCTCGAGCCGACCACGATCATGAGGGCGTCCGATTCATCAGCGGCCCGGCTCAGTTCCCTGACCGGCTCGCCGTGCAGGGCCACATAGGACCAGCCGTACTCGTAGTTGGCCAGTTGGTGAGCGACAGTCTCTTGCTCTGTTTGTAATACTTGCTGCCCCTTGTCTTCCCAGTCCCCTCGGTCTGGATCCACTGGGTAGTCGGTCAGGTCGATGGCGTGGATGACCCGAAGCTCGGCGGCCAGCCTGCGTCCCAGCTCAGCCGCGGTCATCAGAGCGGCCAGGCTTTCAGGCCGCCGATCAAAACCGACCACTAAGACCGCGGACGCTGCCTTCGAAGGTCGAGTGGCTTGTTGAATCTCCCCTTGTTTGGCTGGCACGGCGGGCGTGTTCGGGTGGTTGCATGGCAGGTCGCTCGACGGGATGCCCAAGATAACCTCCCGCGATGCGTGCTCAGCCGAGCATGCCAATAGTCTCGCGCAGCCGTTGGCTGGGGGACAGGATTTGCCGCTGTCGTATTTTGGATGCGCGCCGCGGACCTCGTCTGACATCGGGGGTAGCCGGAATAAGGCGAGAGTAAAGCCGGGGGGAGCGCCTGCTGGTGCCGGCGGCACAGTGGCCCAAGACCCGTATGTCGCGCTCAACCTGACCGAGGCTTACCGTCAGTCCAAGACCATCGCCGCCTGGGGCGCCGGGCGACAAGTCCTCGATGCCGCCGGCATAGCAGCTGCCAGCCCAGGAGTGATCACCGCCGGCACCCCGGGACGGGCGTTCACGATGGCCTTGGTCGAAGCGGTCGGTTGGCACCGGCACTGGGACCGGGCTCCCATCGGTCCACCGTTGTAGCCCCAGGGATCTCCATATGCGACGTTCGCTCACGGCGGCATTCACCGCCTGGTCAGGAGCCTCCGCTGGCCGATCGTGGGTAGATACTCAGCGGTAGGGAAACAAAAGTAGGTGCGATGAGCGCCCGCACGGCGCGCGAGTGACCGTCCGAATGGAGGAGACGACTATGACACCGAAGACCTTGGACGACGTACGCGAGCTCGCCCAGCAGCTACGGGTCGACTCGATCCGTTGCAGCACCTCGGCAGGATCGGGGCACCCCACCTCGAGCATGTCGGCCGCTGACCTGATGGCGGTCCTGATGACGCGGCACTTCCACTATGACTGGCAGCGCCCCGATGACGCCACCAACGACCACCTGATCTTCTCGAAGGGCCATGCCTCACCTTTGCTTTACTCGATGTTCAAGGCGGCGGGCGTCGTCCCAGACGGCGAACTAGTGAACCAGTACCGGCGTTTCGGGTCACGCCTGGAAGGCCACCCGACCCCGGTCTTGCCGTGGGTCGACGTGGCTACTGGGTCGCTTGGCCAGGGACTGCCGGATGCCGTCGGGGTCGCTATGGCCGGCCGCTACCTCGACGAGCTGCCGTTCCGGGTCTGGGTGCTTTGCGGTGATAGCGAGCTGGCTGAGGGGTCCGTTTGGGAGGCATTCGACAAGGCGTCCTATTACCACCTGGACAACTTGACCGTCATCGTGGACGTGAACCGCCTCGGCCAACGTGGGCCCACCGAACTGGGTTGGGATGTCGACGCCTACGCCCGGCGTGTCGAGGGGTTCGGTTGCCGGGCCATGCCGATCGACGGCCACGACCTCGGCGAAATCGAAAAGGCCTTCGCGGATGCGGCCGAGGCCGATCGGCCCACTGTGGTCCTGGCCCGCACCCGCAAAGGCCGGGGGTTTAGCGAGGTGGAAGACGCCGAGGGCTGGCACGGGCGGCCTTTGCCGGCCGAGATGGCGGAGAGGGCCGTCATCGAACTGGGCGGCGAACGTCACCTCAGTGTGCACGGGCCGCTGCCTAAAGAGGGGTCTGTGCGAGACCGTCCCAGCGGGGAGGTGAAGTTGCCCCGCTACGAACTCGGTGCCAAAGTCGCCACCCGGTTGGCCTTTGGGCAGTCCTTGGCCGCAGTCGGCGCCCGCTCCAACGTCGTCGTCCTTGACGGCGAAGTAGGGAACTCCACGCACACTGAGGAGTTCGCCAAGGTTTACCCCGAG
Source organism: uncultured Acidimicrobiaceae bacterium (assembly GCA_963823855.1). Lineage (GTDB taxonomy): Bacteria > Actinomycetota > Acidimicrobiia > Acidimicrobiales > Palsa-688 > Fen-671. The sequence continues at coordinate 19,133 of CAWGNA010000013.1, read as the reverse complement.
CGCTACTTCGAGATGTTCATCGCCGAACAGCAGCTGGTGGCCACGGCGGTTGGCATGTCTGTGCGCAACTACGTGCCCTTTGCCGCCACCTTCGCCGCCTTCTTTTCGCGTGCTTATGACTTCGTCAGGATGGCGGCCATCTCCCAAGCGAACATCCGTCTGTGTGGCTCCCATGCAGGGGTCGAGATCGGCGCGGACGGCCCGTCGCAAATGGGCCTGGAAGACATCGCCATGATGCGTGCCGTTCACGGCTCTACCGTGTTGTACCCGAGCGACGCCACCAGTGCGGCGTACCTCGTGCGGGAGATGGCCGACCGTGCCGGCGTTGTCTACATGCGGACCACTCGAGGCGCGTATCCCGTGCTGTACTCACCCGACGACGCCTTTCCCGTCGGAGGTTCGAAGGTCGTCCGGTCCAGCCAGGACGACCAGGTGACGTTGATCGGCGCTGGTGTGACGTTGCACAACTGCTTCGACGCCGCCGAGCAGCTGGGCCACGACGGTATTCGAGCCCGTGTCATCGACTTGTACTCGCTGAAGCCGATAGACACCGCCACGCTTTTTGCCGCGGCCGAGGCCACGAGCGATCGGCTGGTCGTCGTCGAAGACCACTACCCCGAGGGGGGTATCGGTAGCGCCGTGCTCGAGGCCCTCAATGACGCGGGTCACCCGGTTCGTGTCGTCCACCTGGCCGTGCGCGATATACCGGGATCCGGGACGGGCGAAGAGCTCATGGAGGCGGCGGGGATCTCCGCTGGTCGCGTGGTCGCGGCCGTGCGTGAGCTCTTGGGCTGACGACATCCCCGCGCCCTTTCTGATCAGTACAAGCTTCGCGACATCGAGGCTCTTCCTCGGCGTGGTAAAGCCAGTTATGGGTGTGTACGTCGTGTCATGGTGCGAAAGTTCTTATTCTGCGGATTTTCTGGTGCTTGTTCTGTACTAGTGCGACCCTAGGAGCTCAAGCGAAGTGGGGAAGAAGTAAGGGGCGAACAAACCAGCGGGTGGCCCGGCTCGAGAGCGTTCGGACCGTGGAACCGGACATAAGTCCAATAGCTCAGGATGCGGGTCCGTCTGCGAACGGGCCGGCCTTTACTGTTTCACCCTTGCACGCGGCTTCCTGGCCTATCCCGAGCCAGGCCCGGGTGAAGCCCCGGACGGCCCAGACCAGCCGGTCGACGGGGGCGACTGAGGGCTAGTTACCGCTCCGCGTCGCAGGCTTGGTGCCGCAATCCCTTTTTCATTTTGCTCGGATTAGCCTCGACGCCCGTGAAATCCCTGCTATGGGCGCACGCAAAACGCCCGGAGTTTCGCGGCGAGCCCACGCATAAAGGCGGCTTGGGGTAGCGATATGACGGCCAATGGCCATCTGTTCCTTATGCCGCGCCTTGTCGGCGGTGGCGGGTCTTCGCCGCCTCATGACGCGCCCTTACCTTCGCGGCACGCGCTGCGTGACGCGCTTCGTGCTCAGCCCGGACAGTGCTTGGATCGCAATGTTTGGGTACACCAGGAACACGGTGAGTGAGATCGTGGAGGAACCTCACCACAAAGGGGTACGGCCGCTCCGGCTCGGCGCCGTGAGCAAGATGCTCGGTCTCCTCAAGCTCACGCCGGGCGACCACGTAACGGTTACCTTTGGATGCGGCAAGTACGCGGGCGGCACGTTTTCGGGCACGGTTATACGTCATATCAACTCCGTTCTGGCCTAGCCCCACGTCCTCGACCATGCGTTGATAAGACGGATAGGACACGCACGAGTCGGTGACCCTTGTCCTCATTGCCGTAGTTCACGTGGGGAACAGCGGCTCGGAGTCAGGCAGGTGCGGCTGCCGGGAGCAACGATACCACACCCGGAATGTCGCTCCATTCGCCAGCGCGAACCCCTACGCCTAGGTCCGCGGAGCGACGGCTCAGCCGTCTTGCCGGTAGCAGGCGAGGCACTACTTCTGCCGCACGACCTTTCTTTAATCCAACGGTTATAGATAGCCGCTAGCTATCGGACTGTCAATCCACCTACGCGTCCGAACTCTTGGCAGATCTCAACGTGCCCGTCGCGACGAGCGGTGCCTCCGGGAGACCGTCCCGCGCGGTCTCCAGAGGGCGAAGGGGAACGCAACGACCAAAAGGAGCCCAAGATCAAGGGCAAGATGGACTACCCATGCTCCGACGAGGGTGGGCCCACCCCAAGAGCTCTGCAGGTTCCCGGCATCGAACACTGGGTAGAAGATGCCGCTGTGCAAGAGGAAAACCAGACCACGCCGGTCACTACGTAGGCCGCGATCGGGATCCCGGCTGTGAGAGCGCGCAGCCCTGCCGCACTGCGGTCGGCACCCAGGCCGCCAGCGGCTCACGCGGCGACACGGAGCGGGAACACGAACGCCACCACGATGGACTGACCACGAGGCGACGCAGCGCAGCGGTCAAACGGGATCCGCGAGGTCCAGCGGGACAAGAAGATGTGGCCACCGCAACAGAACTAGCCACATGCCGGTGCACCCCCGGCACCGAGCGCGCTCAATGAGCAGACTTGGGCGTGCGGATAGTACGCCCCCATCGTCTGAGCGGCTGCCGGTGCGCTCAGCGTTTGAGCGACGTTTTGTGGCGCAGAACCGAACGACGGGTTGACAAGCGTGTACCGCATCGCCAGGAGGTAAAGCGGCGCTGCCGGCTGGGCGAGCGAAAGGGGCAGGAAGGTCACTCCGGCCACTCGCTCAATGGTGGCCCGTTGCGCCTCTGTGCCGATCACGTACGTATATGTCCCGTCTGTACTCAACTTCGTTGCGTCGTCGGCGCGACAACCCAGGTCGGTCTGTCCGCCGGGCAGGTGGTTGACCACGACGGGATCGGTGCCCTCTCCGATATTGACGCACATCGACCAATAGCGGACCTGGTCACTGGCGCTGGGCCAGATCGATGGGTGCGCGCCAGGCGGAAAGGTGGGCGCCTTCCCAGTTACCACGACCACCTGGGAGGCGGTCTGAGGTGTCATGTAGGCCACCAGGTAGCCGGTCTCAGGATTTGGGAAGTAGGTCTGGAACGCGGCCCGGAAGAACTCAAGCGGAGCGAGGCGCCTGGCGCGGCTGGAAGTTGGGGTCGTTGCTTGAGTCGTAGTGGTCTGGCGAACGGGTGGGGGGATCGCTGTGGTGTGCGAGGTGCAGGCCCGGAGCTGCTGGGTCGACCCATCGTTCTCGACTGTTATGTGAGGCAAGGCCATGTGTGATGCGTCTCCCGCTGCAGGGAGATAGACGCGGTATTCCAGGTACCCCACGCCCGACGTGACGCCCGCCGGGGCGAGCGGCAGGACGTTGGTCTGGCCAGGTGATACCTGCATGCGGAGGTTCAGCGTGAAGTGCCCGCCGGGCGCCGCCACCCGACGCCAGGGGTTGGCGCTGCCTGCATCCGGGGCAATCTGGAAATCGGCCAGCGACGACACTACGCCATTGGACGTAAAGGGAAGTTCGCTGCTCGAGTACACGGTGAAAGATGCATAGCGCGCATCGGGGTAGGCACCCGCCACGACAACCTGGGTGCCCGGGTGGACGGTGAAGGGTTGCCCCCAATACCAGGCCGCGGTATCAGGCAGACCGCTGTTGGACGTCAGGTAGCTGTCCTCGATTGGCCACGCACACGCAGACGGCGGGCTGGGCGAACCCAGCGCCGTCGGGGGCGGAGATGGCGAAGCGGTCGTCCCAAAACTGGCCAACACGGTCATTCCCACTGCTGCGGCCGCCATCAGCCTCAGCGGGCGGAGGCGGGACTTCTTTGGGGGCATGGTGAACCTTCCTTCTCTGTCATCAGTCGTTGGCTGAATCGGACGGCGCCTGATCGTCATGAGCCTGAACCGGCATTTTGGGCTAGTTCTGCGAACCGGGATCCCCTCGCTTTGGCGGCTCGCTGATGGACGTTGCCCGGATCTCAGCGACATCCTCAGGCGACGCCTCTCGAAGGGTGGGCCAGCCCATCCCGCTGGTGCCGCAGAGGAACTGCCGCTCCTCGCCGTCCTTCAGGGACACACTCAGCTCGTCGGACCTGCGCAACCCGACAAACCGCATATGCAGCCGGTGTTCGCCTGGTCCCACCTCGAAGACCCTCTCCTGCTCGTTCCCGATCTTGCCCACGGAGCGGTCGTCGAGGACCACCGTGTAGTTCCAATGAGGCCTAAAGAGGTGTACAAGCAAGGCGGTAGGGAGCACCGTCGCGGGCGACACCGACCAGTCCTTCTTCGGTCTAAAAATCCTGATTGCTGACATTGGTGTCCTTTCTCGGCACGGTGAGCAAAGGCGCTCGGGTGACGTCTCTCGCCACGCAGAGCTCCTGGCGAGTGGTGAGGGCAGTTGACGGTGGTACACCAGCTGGTCTCGTCCAGGTTCGCTTCTCCTTGCCACCCGCCGGCATCGGTCATGCACGCCTGGCCGTCACGAGCCGTTCGCGGTCGAACATGGCGGCCACGACACGCCAGGCGAGCAGGTCGAAGACCAACAGGGCGGCGGCGAGCCCGATGGCGAGAGCGGTGGACTCGGTGATCACGTTCAACGACATCAAGGCGATGATGATGAGCGGCGGGAAGCTGCCCAGCACGCTCAGTTGCTGGGCGGCCCGCACGTCTGAAGACCGGGTGGAGACGGCGATGCCGACCCAGATCGCCCAACCGGCGAGCAACGGCGTGAACAGCAACTGGACCAGCACGTGTGGACCGGCATAGACCGCCGAAACGATCACCGGATGAGCAAACAGGGCCACAGCGCCGAGGAAGACCCCGAAGACTGCGTAGGCGATAACGAGCGTCGGGATAAAGGCGGCCAGCGCCTTGCCGATGAGGAACTCCTCGCTCCGGATGGGGGTGGTCAGGACCGGCTCGAGCGTTCCCTGCTCGCGCTCGCCAACCACCGAGTAGGCGGACAACACAGACGGCATGGTCACCGGGATCACCAGCAGGTAGAGGAGCGAGAGGCCGACGCGAAGGTTGACGGCTTTCCCCGTCGCATTGGCGGCGATCAGCTGGATCGTCGGCAGGATGATGAACAGCGCCGGCGTTGCTGCCATCGTGCATGATGACGAACCGGTTGCACCGGTAGTCCCGCAGCTCCTTGCGCAGGATGGCGCCGGCCCGGGCCCGGCTGAGGCTCATCGGCTCTTCGCCTCCACGTCCTCGTCGACCAGCTCGAGGTAGACGTCCTCCAGCGAGTGGCGGGACTCGGCGATCGACAGGATGTCGGCGTCGGCCCCGACGAGCGCTCGCGCCAGGGCTGGAGCGGCGAGGTCAGGGTCCGAGACGGTCAGCGCGTAACCCGATTGCGTCTGCTCCCATCCTTCGACCTCCGGCACAGCGCCCAGCACGGCCTTGGGGCCGTCCAAGGGCGCCCGCAGCCGTACGTCCAGGGAGCGCCCGAACAGTTGCTCACGCAGCTCGTCGGGACGGCCCATCATTCGCAACGCCGTGTTCAGGATCGCCACTCGATCGCACAGCCTTTCGGCCTCCTCCAGCCGGTGCGCGGTCAAGAAGATCGTCACCCCGCGGTCGCGCATGGAAGCGATGAGCTCGTGGACCTCGCGGGTCGCTACGGGGTCGAGGCCCGAAGTCGGCTCATCCAGGAACAGCACCGCCGGGTCGTTGAGCAGTGCCCGGGCGAGCGCCACCCGCTGGCGTAGCCCTTTGGACAGCGACCCGCACGGGTCACGAGCGCGGTCTTCGAGGTTGACCGCCCGCAGCGCCCGGCCGATGCGCCCGCGAACGTCATCCAGCTTGTAGAGCCCGGCGAAGCACTGAAGGTTCTCGGTCACCGTCAGGCGCAGGTACAGGCCCGGCGACTCCGGCATCACCGAGATCCGCGAGCGGATCGCGGAACCGTTCTTCGCGCTTAACGGGATCACGGCGACGACCGCCGCCCCTGAGCTCGGCGCGATCAGGGTCCCGAGCGTCCGCACGGTCGTCGTCTTGCCCGCACCGTTGGGGCCCAGGAAACCGAACACCTCGCCGTAGCCGACTTCGAACGAGACGTCGTCAAAGGCGACGCGATCACCGAAGCGCTTAGTCAGGTGCTCGACCACGAGGGCGGCGTCCGGTCGCGACCCGTCTAGGCCCGGACCGACGGGTACCCCTACTTGTCCCACCGTCATCGGCTCGCCTCAGGCCGGCCGAACTCTCGCCTCGGGACCGATGCATCAAACGGTGGGCGGACCTCCATTGGTGGCAAGCTAGCAGGCGTACTGACCAAATGTATGAATATCTGGCCAAGCGGCCAGATAACTAGATTCGGTCTATGGTGACCGAGCCCGAACCTGAGCAGCGGACGTTTATCGAGAACGCCCGCCGCCAACAGATCGTCGGTGCCGCCATCGACACCATCGCTGAAGTCGGCTACGGCCAGGCATCGCTCGCACGTATCGCCGCCCGCATCGGCATCAGCAAGGGTGTCATCAGTTACCACTTCGCGGGCAAGGACGACCTCATCAAGCAGGTCGTGATCGACGTCGTCGAAGCTGGCAGGGCCTACATCCTCCCGCGCGTGTTTGCCGAGTCAACCGGGCCGGCCATGCTTCGCGCCTACATCGAGTCGAACCTCGCGTTCATGCGCGAGCACCGCAACTACATGGTCGCCGTCGTCGAGATCCTCCGGAACGGCGCCCTCACGACCGACGGCGGACGCCGCGTCGATGGCCGGGACGTCGACGTGGCGGCTCACCTCCTCGAAGAGCAGCTGGCGCGCCTCCAGGCCGCAGGGGAACTGCGAAGTGACTTCGACCCAGGCGTCATGGCGGTGGCGATCCGAGCCACCATCGATGTGGTGCCACACCGGCTCGTCCGTGACCCGGGTTTCGACATCGAGAACTACGCCAGAGAGATCGCCGCCATCTTCGACCTGGCAACCCGGGCCAAGGACACGCCTTGACCGGGGAGCCACTGAACGGCCAAACCGGACCGACCAACGCCGAGCGGTGGCGACCAGCCCTTCCTCTCGTCCGACTTCTCGCTGGACATTGGACGCTCGCTGTGCTTGCCGGATTACTTGAGCGAGGCCGTCGCTACCAGGACCTCCACGATGCCCTGGATTGGATCTCGTACAAGGTCCTAGCCTCGACGTCTTCAAGGGACGCCCGGTAGTGACGGTCGCGTCGGCTCGACGTAGGTGCCAGCGCGGTCACTTAACGGCGCGACTTCCAATAGGACTAGCCTGGTCGTCAGGATGAGCCTTTGGACAGAGAGGCTTGCGGAATAGCGACGGACGCGCATAATGCCCAATTACCTTTGGCTGAAACAAAGCGCGAACCACAGTGAGAATTCACGCAGATCGACGGTTATCGCGGCAGGCCCCGTTCCATTTGCTTAGGAAATCCGGCCACATAATCGTCAGCACATAACGCCAAGAGATAATAACGCCCGTCCAGCCGTTCCATGGCACGCAGAGCGGCACTTCTCGCTTCAGCAGTCAGACGGCGCGATTATCGAGCGCCTAAAAAGTGCCGAACCGGTAAGACCTACCGGGATCGGAGGTCTGGGAGTTGTCGAACTCCTGTCGACAGTGGTGCCACGAGTTTTGGTCGGGGACGAAACGTGAGTCCGACGACACTCTGGCTCTCTTCGCATGAGACGATTGCTGGTCACTGTCAGGTCGCGCCACACCTATTGTGGCATCATTTATTTAGTGTCGACAAATACCCCGTCGCTACCGCTCCCGAGAAGTGCTCGACGATTCCGAGGCAAAGGCCGACGACCTGCTCCTGGCCTTCCCAGCCCGGCGTGATCCTGTTGTCGATCGTCGCGATCGTGGCCAGCGTCATCGTCTGGGCTGCCCTGGTGGTGCGAAAAGCCCTCATCGTTGTCTCTGCCGTGTTCGCCCCGTTGGCTTTTGCCGGGCCCGAGGCCTCGGCCGGCCTCCGTCACGGCTGCAGGAAGCGTAGGACAGCAAGCACCCGACGGTTGTCGTCGGCGCAGTCGGCCAGGCCAAGCTTCATGAAAATGCTCGTCGTGTACTTGGCGATGGCGCTCTCGCTTAGGTAGAGCTGGCGCCCGATGGCCGCGTTGGAGCGGCCCTCGGCCATGAGCTCGAGCACCTCGCGTTCTCGGTTGGTGAGGGCCTGGAGCCGGCCTTGGTTGGCGCTCCGAGAGACGAGGCGAGTGACCAGGTCCGGGTCAAGGACCGTCCCCCCTCCGGCAATGTCGCTCAGGGCTCCGAGGAACTCCGCAGTCCTGGTCACCCGGTCTTTCACGAGGTAACCGGTCGCACGCGCCCCGTCGGCTAACAGCTCCTGGAGGTAGAGCGGCTCGGCGTACTGCGAAAGGACCAGCACGGGCGGCCGTCGCCCCTGGGAGCGGGCGTCGAGGACCGCTCGCAACCCGTCGTCTGCGTTTCCCGGCGGCATGTGGACGTCGACGACCGCCACGTCGTGGCTGCCGGCGAGCAAGGCGGACAGCAGCTCGGTGGCGTCGGCGACAGCCTCGACGTCGTGGCCTCGGGCCCGGAGGAGGCTCGTTAGCCCGTCCCGGAGGAGGGCATTGTCCTCGGCTACAAGGACGCGGACGGCACTTCCATGCTGAGCGTGGTAGGTCCCCCCGGCGGGCTCTCGAGCGCGACCGCCCCGTCGAAGACGGCCAGGCGTTCGGCGATCCCGGCGATCCCGCCTTCCGGCACCTGCCGGGCGCCACCGGGGCCCTCGTCGTGCACCTCCACCCGGACCGGGCCAGCGGGCCCTCGTCGTTACCCTCACCACGACCGGGGCGCCAGGCGTGTGCTTTACCGCATTCGTCACGGCCTCGCGGGCCGCGAAGTAGAGCGCTGCCTCCAGCGCCGGGGCGAGGCGGGGGCCATACGAAGGGTCCTCGACGACTACCAGCTTGTTCGGCACGTCGAAGGCGAGAGCGCGGAAGGCGTCTGGCAGCCCCCGGTCCGCCAGCACGGGGGGATGGATGCCGCGTACCAGGTTGCGCAGCTCCTCGAGCGCTCGGCTGGAGGCTTCCCTGGCCTCGACGAGGAGCGCCCGGGCCGCCCCCGGGTCGGTCGAGATGAGGTCTTCGGCCGCCGAGAGCGTCATGCCCATCGCCACGAGCCGGGCCTGGGCGCCGTCGTGCAGGTCGCGCTCGATCTGGCGCACCTGGGCAGAGCTGCGGTCGACGGCCGCTCCCCTCGTGCGCGAAAGGTGCTCGACGTGCTGCTGGAGGGACCGGCGCGGCTCTTGTAGTAGCGCCTTGCTGAGCCGCTGCCCGCCCGAGCGCACCGGCCCGGCGAGGAGCATTCCGGAACCCAACAGCACGACCCCGATGGCCACGGACCAAAGCGCCGCCCCTTCGGTCTCGACGTGGACGAAGGTGTACCAGTTGTTGCCTCGGGCCCGGTCCACCGCCCTCCAGACGAAGGGCTGCACGAAGGCGCCGAAGGCCCCGTACACGACGAGCGAGACGGGGACGGCTGCAAATGTCAAGCCGAGCGTGCCGCCGACCAGGCCCCACCAGACGCCACGCCACAGCCGCGGGTCTCTGGCGGCCTGCCAGCACCGCCAAACCCGGGCGAGCGTGGGCGGCACCCCGGCAAATGGAGGAGCCGGCTCGACCAGCTCGGCCGAGGACAGACCCACCTGCCGGCGGGCCCAGCCGGCCACGGCGGTTACCCCTCTCGCAGCCGGGGGGAACAACCAGAGCCCAACCCCCAGGGGGACGAGGGCCGCGGACGCGGCTGCCCACATGACGGCGGCCACGCACCAGAGAGCGGTGACCGGCACTGCCAACGGGGCCACGACGAGGGCGGCTTCCTTGGCGGCGACGCGAGCGACACGCTTCACAAGCGGGCTCTCCTCCGAATATTTCTTTGGCATTGACGCTATCTGAGTTCGTATGGGCTAATTGTCACCTGGGCCCCGGCCTCCGCACAGCGGAGCTACGCACCGGAACAAGGTACATCTAGGCCCACGCTTGCCCAAGGTCTGGAGGATGTCAGCGAGTCCCGAGCGGGCTTCTCCAAGGCCGCTTTGGCGAGTGCCACGGAGGCCACTTCCCGCGTCAGGGCCAGCGTCTTCGTCCGCCAGACGCGCAAAGCTCGGCGAAGCCCTTGAACCGTCGAGGCGGCCGGCTCGGCACTGTGACCCGGTGGCCGGCAGGCCCGCCGACAAATCTCGAGTTGGATGTTAGAAAGGGGTACTGGAGATACATACCCGGGGTACGCGGTGGACGAGTAAAGCTGCTGCTCGTCGACACTTGCCCTCGGGGGCTCTCATCAGAGAGCGGGAGGAGGTGGCGCCGAACGCCACCATTCCTCGTTGCGTGGACGGCTCGTCGCGTTCCAAACGCTCCTCTACCCGGCTCGCTATAGCGACCCGGTGCTCAGCTCGGCGGGCATTGCGAAAGCGGATCGCGGAGGCACCCGGCGTTCGACTGACGTTCTTGGCCCATCAGCCGGAAGGCGGCCAACCTGTTCGTCGAGCGGGCTGTCCAGCTGGAGGCTTGTCGCGCCCCGCCCAGCTTGAAACCCTCGCGCTCAACTACGTCGGCGGGCATCGTATGGACGCTGCCCGCCGAGAGGTCTGGGAGGGGGGAGGTGCGCGCGACACCAGGAGATAGGCACAAGTCCGCGCTTAAGCGTCCTGGTTCGACGTTATGGCTGCCCGCAGAACGCTATTTCGGTGGCCTTCTTGACGTCGCGCTGGAAGGCGGCCGTCCCGGTGCCTGCCGGCGGTGGGAAGCTCTTCTTGGAATCGTTGTAGACGGTGACGGCCTGCCGGTTCCCGTCTGGGCTGGTGTAGGCGAAGGTCTTGAACCCGAGGATTCCGCCGTCGTGGCCCCACGCGGTGCCGCAGGATAGCCGGACGCTGTAGATGCCCAGCCCGTAGTGCTCAGCGAACAGCTCGCCGGTGTCATCCACGGGGATGGTGGCCAGCAGTTCGCGCTGCTGGGCGGGGGGCAGCAGCCGTCCGTCCAGCAGGGCGCGGTAGAACCGGGCCACGTCATCGACGGTGGAGATCATCGCCCCGGCAGTCCACGCGATGGACGGGTTGAGCAGGTTGGTGGCGTCCAGGCTGCCGTAGTAGCCATGCGCGTACGGCGCGGGGATCTGCTTGCTGGTCAGCGGGAACGAGGTGTCGTGCAGGCCCAGTGGCACCAGGATCCGGCGGCTGATCTCGGTGATCGGGCTCCGCCCTGTCACCTTCTGGATGATCATGCCGAGCAGGATGTAGTTGGCGTCTGAATACAGCCAGCCGCGCACCGGGGCCGAGCCGCAGGGCGATGTCGACGAGCTGTTGCGGCTGCCACGTCTTCGCGAAGTTCGCCACGGTCAGGAACCCCGGGGCGGACGTGTAGTCCCGGATCCCGCTGGTCTGCTGTAGCAGCTGGCGGATGGTGATCCGGGCGGGGTGGTAGCCGTGGCCGGTGATGACCCCGGGCAGCCACTTCTGCAGGCTGTCGTTCAGCGACAGCCGCCGCTCGGCGGCCAGCTGCAGTACCACGGTGGCGACGAAGGTCTTGGTGATGCTGCCCATGCGCACCTTGTCCTGCGGTTGCATGGCCTGGCCGGTGGCCTTGTCGGCCAGGCCGGCCACCACGTTCGAGACCTGCTGCCCGCGCCGGGTCATCATGATCACGCCGGGCACGCCGTCCGCGACCAGTTGGTCGGCGGCCCGCTGCAAACCAGCCGGTGGCTCGCTGGGAACCGCCAGCCCGGGAACCCTCTGGTCGGGCTCGGGTCCGACGCGGACGCGGACGTGTACGCCGGCAGCCCGGTGGCCATCAGTAGCGCCGCAGTCACGACGCCAATGATCCGCAGCGCGCTCGGGCGGGGCGGGCTCCCCAGGGAACTCATGTCCCACTTGGGCCTCGTTGTTCTTGCTTGTTGTATATACGAGTTAGGTTCTTCATCGCCTCGACCCGAGGGGACTCGGGTGGACGAGCGGAAGAGAGTATCGACCACCTCCCGTTGGTGATATCGCGCTCTCGTGCCTGCCGCGAACGTGCGCCGGCGGTTTTCCGAGGATTTCTTTGGCATTGACATTGACTGAGTTCGCATGGGCTGATTGTCACCCGGGCCCAGGGTTTCGCACATCGGAGCTAGGCACCGAACACGGTAGGCCTAGGTCCACCCTTCACCCAAGGTCTTGAGAGGTTACTGACCGGCGTTCACAACCGGGCCCTCGCGGTAGCCTCAAAGCACGCTGCGAGAACCCCACCTATGCGCTCGTTGACCGCTGGGCCGGTGCCGGTGAACGGGCGTGACGCAAAAGCCCAGAGGTCCTTTAGTGCCTTTTATGGGGACTTGCCCGCCTGGGTGCCGCCCGGCTCCCGCGGCCGCAACTGATGAAGCAGTCACCGGACCGAGGTCGTCTCCGATACCAGTTGAAGGTATGGCCAGCCTGAAGGGCGTGACGTGGCAGTTCGGGGTCGGCGCTGAAGTTAGCGCGAGCCTAGCCCTCGGACTAGTTTCGAAAGCCCTGGGTGATATGGCCACGCCCGTGGCCCGCCTCGGGATCTGCTTCGAGCTGGTGCCCGCTCGCCGTCTCAGGGCCGCGCCCGGGTTGTGAAGCGGAAGACGAGCAATTACGGCGTAAAACGGGCCGAGCACAAGTCCTGGCCCCGGCCCGAGCGCCGCCCGGCCGACGCTGTCAAGGTGCTGGCCTGCGAGGCGTCCGTGCCATGACCGAAAAACCGCCCGCCCGGGACGTCCTGGCGCAGGCCATCGCTGCCCGCCACCCGGTCCTCGCCCGCTGCCACGGCACCGAACGGCTCTTGTGCCCTCACCTCCTCGGACGGAAGTCCGGCCGGGCAAAGGCTCTGCTACCAGTCCGGGGGCACGACGAGCCATGGAGCGAACCCGCGCAGCGCTGGCTGTCGCTGTGTCGTGGAGGACCTTGAGGACGTGGAGCTCATGGGGGACCGCTGCTGGGCAACCGCAGCCAACTATTCCCTCACGACCAACTGCGTGGACATAGCCGAGCTCTTCGTAACTCCTTGAGCCTTCACGCCCGGCCTGGCCATCCATGGCAGGGCCGCTGCCTCCCCCGGTTCCGCCCGTCCGTGGGCCTTTCCGGGGGTTGGCGTCCAACGCTAAGTCAACAGTTAAGTCAACAGTATTGTGGGCTAGGCCCTGCTGAGGGCTGTCGCCTCCTGCTGGACGGTCGGACTGGAACGGGAGCGCCCCCTGTCGCCGGGCTGCGAACCGGGGCTGGAGGATCGGCTCAACGGCGAGCCCCGATCATCTGATATGGGTGGCCCGAAAAACCCTTGATTTCCAATCAGAATTGAAGCAGATCGACGGTTTTCCCTGCCTTCGGCAGATTGGCCGATCCATAACTGACACCCAGATGATCGAGATTTCACGGGGATAATCTGTGCCTGCCTCACCCAAAGTGGGCTACCTCAATGGTGTTTCCCTGCCGAGTAGGGCGTCTTGTCAGGGTCGGTTGTGCGCTGTAATTCTGTAGGGCCCACTCACTGGGGGTTGAAACCGTGAACCGTCGGCCCAATGTGCCGTGAGCACCCCGGTCAACCACCGGCTCTCGCTGTCCTTTCGGCTGGCTAGGGTCACCGATATGGCAGCTGATGACGCGACCAAACTGGCGAACCAAGGGTACCTGTACGGGTTCCCACTGGTGTTCAACTTGGACCAGGTGCGGCGGTTTGTAACCACAGGGGTGGGTTCCAACCCGCAGGCGTCGTACAACGGGTTCAGCCACAGCCGGAACCTGGCCGGGCCGCAGGACACCTTCGTTACGATCAACAATGACACCATCTACTCGATGGCGCAGCTCGACCTGGGTGTCGGACCGGTACGGCTCCACACCCCAGACACGGCCGGGCGGTACTACGTGCTGCAGTTCGTTGACGCCTGGACCAACAACTTCGCCTATGTCGGTCATCGGGCCACAGGGACCGATGCAGGTGACTTCCTGCTGGTGCCGCCGGGCTGGTCCGGCGATACGCCCGCTGGAGTAACAGTCATCCACTTTCCGACTACGGTGGCCAGCATCGTCGGCCGGTGGGCGTGCGCTGGCGCGCCCGACCTGCCTGCCGTTCACGCCCTGCAGGATGCGACGACCCTCGAACCGGTTGACGCCGCTGCGGTGCCGGTCGGCGTTCCCGACCCCGACCCGGCGGTCGCACCGGACCTGGCATTCTGGGAGAAGTTGCGGCTGTGGTCGCAGGCGTTCCCGCCCCCCACCTCGCGATCGGCCGCTCCAGCAGGGCCTCGCGGCTACCGGGATCGCCCAGAGCGGCCCGTCGCCGTACGCGTCGCCGGAGGCCAGCTTCGCCGACGCCTTGCGGCAAGGGATAGCGGTGGGGGAGAGCACGCTGAAGAGGGTCCTTGAATCGGGCGGCAGCAGCCCGGAGGTCAACGGCTGACGTGCCGATCCTGTGTATAGTGATGGGGGAAAGGCCATCACTCTTGGGTGGTCTAGACACAACCCCGAGGAGTGCCGTGCCTACCGTCCGTCACGACGACATCCGAAACGAGCTGTTCGGTGACCTCAGCGAGAATGGCCGTCACCAGTACGAGGCTTTCGGGGCGGTGCACGAAGCCCATCAGGTCACGGCCCGGCTCGCCGAGTTGCGACAAGCCGCGAACCTCTCCCAACGTCAGGCGGCGAAACGTGCCGGGGTCGACCAGGCTGACCTTTCTCGAATCGAGTCCGGCCAAGTCATGCCGTTTGAGCTCGAGGCCGAGTTGGCGGGAGGTTCGGTAGAGCTCGTGACAACGGACGCCGAGCTCTTCGGCCAGGTCGGGTAAGAGAATCCGGTCACTCAGTCGGTCGCGCGAGCGACCAGACCTCCAGAAGGCGCGCCCACCGGTGCCCTCTCCCGTCGCCGTCTTGGACGATCACCCCAGCCGACCTCGTCATCCGGTCTCGTTTGGCGGAGGTTCTCATTCATCACGTCGACCTCGATAGGGGCTATGAACCATCCTCCTGGCCCGTCCAGTTCACCAGTGATTTTCTGGACGGCATCGTGGAGGGCCGTGCCCGGGCGCCCGCCGAACCCACGGTGGACCTGGTGGCAACCGACTCGGGCAGGCGCTGGCACGTGGGGCGGGGCCAGCCCACCAACACCCTCGTGGCCACGCAGGCTCAGTTGCTCGCCTGGTTCACGGGACGCTCCGACGGGTCGGACATTAGCCGTGAGTCGGACCATCCGCTCCCAGTCTTGCGAGTGTGGGCAATCTAGACTCTGAGGGGCCGGCAACAGCCTGGGCCCGGATGAGCATCCAGGCGTTGCACCGTTGCGCCGGTCTCGAGAAGCGTCAAAAAGTTCGGCTATCGGTCCGGCGTGGCGCCGGTCGGGCTGTTGGAGGAATCCTTATGGTCGCGCCCGGGATTTACGCCGAACGTCAGACTCATGGGACATCAGAAGCCCACGGGGAGTTCACTTCAGATAACGGAGGGACACGTCCCGCCCGGTTTTTCCTCGCCAGCGCAGGGAGTCGTGACGCCTTCCGCGGTTGAAGTCAAGGTGGCGTGCACCCAGAGCATCAGGTGCGTCGGTGCCGGCAGCTTGACGGCCGTGGTGGGTAAAGGAAAGGTGGCCCACAAGGTCATCGTGGCACAAGGCCGCTTTACTATCCCCGCCGGGAAGTCGGAGACGGTCTCGTTCGGGGAAACCGCACACGCCGGCTCCGTCCTGGGCACACATTCGTCAAAGGCGATTGTCGGAGAGCTGACCATAACCCTAGCCGGCGGGAAGAAGACAGCGCACCGGGTGGTGTTGGCTCGCTACCATGTAGCGCCGTCGTCCGCCAGCTCGATGGCATCCCCTATCCCGTTGACCAGTGTGGCAGCGGTGATGATCGCGGGTGGCGCCCGATGGGTCAATAGCGTCGGCGTGGCCTGGGCGCGGCGGTTCGAACCGGGCGCCCGGGTTTCATGTTGGCGGGAAGGCTCGCCTCCCAGCACGACCTCGTGGCGGCCGACTTCAACCGGTCGATGACGGACTGGGTCAAGAGGGCGTCTGACATCTGGCCGAGCCACTCGACTTCTCCGGTGGCCAGCTGAAGTGCTGGTCACGCCGCTGGTAGCCATAGCTCGGGACCGACGATGAACCGCCCGGGGGGAGGGGAGTAACCCTTCAAGTTCCCCCTCCGACACATGAAATGACATGAAAGTCCTCTTCTCGACCAGTCGGTGGTACCTTTCGGGCCTGATGCTTTACGTCAAGGGTTCGGTCGCGGCCAATAGCCAGAGAACGGGGCCTTTATCAGGAAGCCCTAATCCCGCTCGAAGCCACGAGCGAGCCGTCATGTAATGCAACGAGGCGCCGTTAGCGTTTAGACCGAGTTATTCGTATCTAGTTCATTTTTAGCACCATTGCCCCGAAGACTCAAAAACGCAGGGTGCAGTATCAGTTCTCGGGTCGTTATGGGCCGGGTATTATGTGCTTTCCCTTAAATTAATCACTAAATGCAGAACGGTTATTTAGCGGCTGCGATGTTAAGCGAGTGCGGGACGAAGGCGCTCGAAATGACCAATCATGGCGCCGCGGTGACTACGTTTACATCGTCCGAAGACAGCTCGACGGGTCGGCTCTCTACATCCACGCGGTCCAGTCTTTCTGAGAGGTCCGGCCATTGCCGTCTCAAGCACGTAGACGCCGTGAGTGGGCTATCGCGTCGCCTTCGACGGTCGCTACAAGCGGGAGCTTCACGCTTGCTGAGACGGAGGGCTTTCTGTGACACCGGAAGTTACCGCGCGGCTCCCGTTGCAGCCGAGGTCCGGTGCTCACCAACCAAGCAGGACGGCGCCGACGAAGACCGGGTAGCAGCCCAGGAGCAGGGCACCACCGAGACGCCCGATCCGGTGACCTGTCCAGCCAACCCCGACCACCACGGCGAGGGCGCCGACCATGAAGACCAGCGGCACGTGAAGTACACCAGCGTCGCTTATGCGCAGCGGCCGGGCCAGCGCCGATGCTCCGAGCGTCATCGTGGCGTTGTAGGCGAACGAGCCAACAACCGCAGCGATGACCACTTCGGTGGCGCCCCGCCGAGCCGCGGACACGGCCAAGACAACCAGCTCAAAGGCGGTCGCGAAACCGACGAGGGTGAGGCTGAGCCGGGCCTGGGAGGGGCCGGAGCTGGCTAGGTGGCGGGTGCCTTCGACGAGCGCCGTGGCACCGACGCTCATAGCGACCACTCCGACCAGGACCAGGACCAGGTCCCGCGTCACCCGCCGCCGTGGGAGCTTCACGCCTCCTGCTCTGTCTCGAGACTCCTCGATCTCGCCGGTCTCGCCCAGCACCGGGGGTGTCCCCTCGATGCGCCAAATAGCGCCGACATAGCCCACGTAGAGCACCATCAGCAGGGCGCCCACCGCCCGGCTTACCGTCCCGCCCCACGCCACGGCGGCGCAGACGGCACCCACGGGGAGGCCAAGAAGCCCGTACAGGCGCACCCGGGGGCCAAACGGCAACGGGGCCACCAGTGCCCCCACGCCGAGGGCCACGAAGCACATAGTGACGTTGGCGCCGACGACGTCCCCGAAGGCGATCGCCGGTGCGTGGCGGAGGCTCGAGACCACGCCCGTGGCCAGCTCCTCGGGCTCGGCCCCGGCCAGCAGGAGGGCGAGGGCGAACGAGCTCACCCCCAGCGCCACGGCGGCCTCTCCGAGGTGGCGGGCAAAGGCCTCGGCGCCCCAGACGATAGCCCCGACCCCTAATAGGCCGAGAACCACCCAGCCGGCCGTGGCTGCCATCAGGTGCCCGCGGAGCGGGCCATGGCCCAAGCACCACGACGCCTGTCGGTTTGGGTTCCGATCATCGGGGAGAGGCAACGCTGCTGCGCCGTGTCGTCGAAAGAGCCGCCGGTCCGTCGGCGCGTGGCACACGAGCCGGGCTCACGGTGACCCCGTGAGCAGGAGCAGGCCCACAGCCGTCGCCACTGACAGCGGTACCGCCACAATCCCGAGGCGGCTGGCAGCCCGGAACGAGGGCTGTGCCCCGCTAGCTCGTGCCGCCCGGAGCCACAGGAACCATGCCAGGGACCCGGTAACGAACAGGTTCGGCCCGAGGTTCAGGCCAATGAGGAGTGAATAGGGCCGAGGGGGGGTGCGGGCGGCCAGGAGGGAGGCGGCCGGCAGGTTGTTGACCAGCACCGAGCACACGGCCGCTAGGGCTACTGTCCCCCAGGCGTCGAGGTGGGACAGCAACGTGGCCGGTCCCGGCCACAGCCGTCCGAGGGTGCCCAGGGCTACCGAGAGGCCGAACAGGCCGACGAGCACGGGGAGGCCGAGGACGGCGGCGACGCGTTTCGGCTGGTCCTTGCCCCGGAGCACCCGGAGGCTAATGCCCACAGCGCCGACCGCAAATACCGGGAGGGCGGGGGCGCGCAAGGCCACGACGAGCGCAGTGGCGGCCATGACCGCGGCCAGGCCGAGGCCGACCACGGGGGGAGGCGCCGGCGTGGCTGTGGCCGTGCTGAGCCGGAGCGTGCGCCGCTCGGCCAACCCGATGACGGCGGCGGTCACCACCAGGGCAGCCAGGGCCGGGAGCCACATACGGGCCAAGAACTCTCTTCCGGTGACGTGGAGGTGCCCGAGGACGATGAGGTTGGTGAGGTTCGAACCGGGCAGGAACAGCGACCCGGCATTGGATAGCAGGATGCACCCGTAGAGCAGGGCGGCCTCCGCTTCGCCCCGGCTCCGGGCTGCATAGACGAGCACCGGGGTGAGGAAGGCCACCGAAGTGTCCAGGTTGAGGAGCGCCGTCACCACCCCGATCATGAGGGCTGCACCGACGAATAGGGCTACGCCGCTGCGTGAGGTGCGCGCCAGGCGGTGGCCGGCAGCGGCGAACAGGCCGTCGTCGTCGGCCACCACGCCGATGAGCAGCAGCCCGGAAACCAGCACGAAAGGGGGCCAGTTCTGGGCGGCAGCGGACCTAGCGTCCCCCGGGCTGGCCCCGAGGGCGACGACCACAGCGGCGGTCCCGGCCACGGCCAGCAGCCAACCCAGGCGTCTCCCCGATGGGGCCGCCTCTGGGCCGGGCCGGTGCGAACGACGAACGAGGCGGGCCGGGCCAGGCCGGCTGTCGGCCGGGCCACCCGCCCCATTGCGGTCCCGAGGAGGACGCCTCAACGAAATCCTGTGCTCATAATTGGTGACGGGCGCATACACGAGGACAAGGGCCCGGGTGGGCGGGCCGCAAAAGCCTAACCGGGCCGTCAGTGACCTAC
>CAWGNA010000012.1:0-1061512 GCA_963823855.1 uncultured Acidimicrobiaceae bacterium | reverse complement strand
ACCAGGCCCTGTACGACCGGGCGGAGTGGAGCCGCACCCGCCAGGTGCTGGCGACCAATGTTGTGGCCGTGGCCCGCTTGACCGCCGCTTTTGTCCCCGGCATGGTCGAACGCGGTGCTGGCGGGGTGCTCAACATGGATCGGGTGCCGGGTTGACGGTGATGCCCTGCTCGGCCGCATATTCGGCCAGCAAGCATTTCGTCGACGGCTTCAGCGAAGCTTTACGGGCCGACCTGGACGGGACCGGGGTCGTGGTGACCCAGGTCTGCCCCGGGCCGGTGGACAGCGAGTTCGACGACGTGGCGGGCTCGGCCGGTGGCATGACCGGCGGACCGCCGCAGTTTATGCGGGTCAGCGCCGCCCAATGCGCCCAAGAGGCCTTGGCTGGCTTCGAGCGGGGCGCCGCCATGGTCTTCCCCGGCCGCCCCTACTGGCTGGCCATGCACTTGCTGGCGCTTATGCCCCGCCGGGCGCAGCGGCGCCGGGCGGCCATGGCCGCCGCCCGGGCTCGCAGGACGTCGACCGTCATGGCTTCGCCGGGTGCGAAACCCCAGGCCACTTCCAGCCCTGGAGTGGACGGAGGCACGGCATGGCTATGAGGATCAGCCGACTGCTGATCACGGGCGTGGCCGTCGGCACGATCGTAGGGACCGCTCGGTTTTTTTCAACGACACCCATGTCTTCAACAAGGCCTGGCCGCCTCATGCCCGCTTCCATGGCGTCGCGGCCCTGGGGCAGAATTGCCGGCTCCCAACTGTTGGCGCTTTGGCTGACGTGGCGCCCGGGTCAGCGGTCCGACGACGAGGATTGTCCCGGCGTCTAAGACAGCCGCGGTCCTGCCCTTCATCGCATGGGCACCATTCTTCGTCGCCTTCGCCACTCCGGGCGCCGAAGTGGAAGACGAACCCGGCCACCTACCCCGGATAGCCGGCATCCCTCTGGAACCTGGTGCCCGCCACCGTGGTCCCTTTTATCTCCGCTATCGGCTACTACCTCTACCGGCGCGGCCGCAGGGCGGACGGTTGGCGGACGGGTCCTGTTGCGTCGGAGGACCGAGCCGTTCGGCGAGTCGGGCGAGACCGCCTCGGTCATCCTGGCGTACCCTGTGGCCGTGAGCGGCTCTCTATAGCGTCAAACCAGCGAGAACCCGACTCTTCGGCCCGCATCTCCCAGCTCCCATCCTTGTCGTTCGGGCGCGTCCGGTGGTGCCGACGGTCGATGTTCTGCGTGGGTGTTCGGGGTTTTGCTGATTGGCATCTGAGCGGAGCCGGATCGGGCGCCTAGCGATGAAGGTCCAGTCTCTTCGCACGTTCTCACCATCGCTCTAAGCTTCGTGGTAGTTAGGCCGGAAGCCGTTCTCCGAGAAATCCAAGGAACACGACGATGCCAGAACTCCTTATCGACTTCATCACTTCCCTCGATGGCTACGGGGCCGCCGACGGGTGGCCGGGCTGGTGGGGGCTGGCAGGGGCCGAGTACCTCGGTGGTCGGCGGGCAGCCCGAAGCGGACTACACCGTCCTGATGGGTGCAACGACTTATAGCGTCATGTCTGGGTTCGCCGCCGAGGGTGAGCCTGGCTCGGAGCCCCTAGCGGGCATGTCCAAGGTCGTCTTCTCGACCACCTTGAGCGGGCCGCTCTACTGGGCGAACACGCAACTCGTGGCTCGAGATCCCATCCAGGCCGTTCGGGAGATGAAGGAGAATTGTTTGAGTCGATGCGCACCATCGGCAGCCCCACTCTGTGCCGCTCCCTTTTGTACGCCTTGGTCTCGTGGATCGGTTCAGGGTGGTTGTCTTTCCCGCATCACCGGGAGCAGCGGTCGGGAGCGGATTCACGACGGATATCCCGACGTGGCTCTCGACATGCTCACCAGCCGCACCATCGATGGCCGCACCCAACTGCTCGAGTACGTTCCGACGGTTCTGGCTAAGCTGCCCCGGCAGGACTGCGATCAACCGGTGAAGTCGACCGAGAATGCGTGCCCACCCCGAATTCCGCACAGATAACCACACACGACTCAGAGCCGCTAAGGCGCCGAATCGGCATGGAAGTCAGAAGGGGAGATACCACATTGTTTTAGCCTGGTCCAGAACAGCACTCTTGGGTTTTGTATTATCTGCGATCGTTCTGCGTTTAATTACAAGTTGAATTTGCTCCACATGAAACACCCGTATCCGTGTTGATCTGTTCTGGAACAGTCCCTTCGATTCGGTCCGTTACAGGCGCGGAGATCAGCTGACCCGAGTGGCGGCGCTCGTGTGAACGAAGCGATTGGTGGGGTTCAGCGAAAGGCCCGGTTCAGACAGCTTGCGCCGCTACGAGCCAGGCCGCCTTGGGCATGGCCACGCCACCTGGTGACACGTAAGCCACCAGGCGGTCCCGGACCTGTCCGGTCAGCTCGGCGGCTTGTGCGGGGCTGAGCCCGGCCAGGACCTCGCTGGCGCTGGGGGAGCTGCGCTCGTACTCGACCACGTCGTCTATGTCTCGGCCGATGAGTATCGGCTCGTCCACCTTGGCGAACTCGATACCGCCGAACCCCGCGACGCGCAGCAACGCGCCCACCCGGCCAGCGTCGGCGAGGGAAAAGGCGGCATTCGGCCCAGGCATCTGGCGGAGGCCGACTAAGGCCGCGGCCTCAGCGAACCCGATGGTAAAGAAGGGGTTCTCATCGTGGGTGCGCCAGCAGAGGAACGCTAGCCTGCCGCCGCGCCGCTTCCTCAGGTTGGCGAACGCCGCCGCCGGGTCATCGAAGAACATGACACCGAAGTTGCTCAGCACCACGTCGAAGATCCCGGCCTGGAACCGGTGCACCTGGGCGTCGACGACCTCGAACCTGGCGTTAGCGACGCCAGCAGCAGCGGCGAGCCGGCGCGCTCTGCTACCTGGATCCGGACAGGTCCCGCCGAGAGTGTACCCGCTGGGCGTGGCGCTTGCTGAGAGGATTGTCGTATCACCGCAGCCGCACCCGATGTCGAGAACGTTCTCACCGTCCTGGGTCTGGGCGGCGGCCAGCAACCGCGTCGTCAGCGGGCCCTTCATCCGCTCATGCCGCTCACGCTGCTCGATGAAGTGCCGCCCGCTGGCTCCGTTCCAGTCCTCGGCCTGCTCCACGTTCACCGCCACGAAGGCGACGCTACATCGATGCCCCGTTCGGCACGCTCGTAGTCGAGATCGCGACGGTCGCGAGGGTATGACAAGAACGAGGAGTTCTGCGCGAAGCCGCTCTTCGGATCGACGCAGCGACAGACTACCCCGAATCGGCCATACCGGAAACCCCAGCGGGATCGGCACTTTCGCGTGACGGGGAGCCAGAATGCCGACCTTGGTCTGAACAACATGTACGTGGTTTCTGTTCTGGCGCAAGCTGAATTACCCTTGAACCCGAGGCGACAAGAACCCCGTCGATATGCATGGTTGGGGAGCATCGGTGGGAGTTGGTGACGCCCACCCAGATGCGATGTTCGGTTGCGCTCGCGGCGGTGCTCAATGACTGCCTTGACGGTAGGTGAAGCGTCCCACCCAGCCGGCGAGGGTTTCCGACAGGGCGTAGCCAGAAGGAGGGTTGGGCACCCCGGCCAGCGTGGCCGGCTCCGCCCCGGCGATCAGCGTATAAGGGGGGTAAGGGGCCGACAGGTAGCCACTCTCCTCCAAACTGTGCTCGTCTTGCACCTGCCAGGCAGACGGGAGCTGGTAAGAAATCAGCTCATTTTGCGACCAGTACTGGGCCCAGGGGCCGTGGGCGGCGCTAACCGCTGATAACGCGGTCGCCAGTATGGCGACGGTCAAGGTTTTCACTATCGCCCTCCTGTCGGCGGCAGTGAAACAGGGCGCGGCCCCTCGTGGTGGTTGGTTTGTCCCCGGGGGACCGGCGGGCCATTTAGGGCGTCCGCCGCTGGCCGCTGACCCGTTTGGCTCCCGACTGCGGCGAAGCCGCGACCGGGGCCGGTCTCCCTCACCGGCAAGTACGAACCGGGCCCAGGCCTCCTCAGCGAGGACGGCGGCGGGCACAAATCCCGAGGCGAGGCTCGCAACATGCCCGACTTCGGCTGCACCGTGGCCCATGCGCCCTCCTTTGCCCTAAGCGTTTGTTGGGACAGGGATGGTGTAAGACGTCGCCCTCACAGGCCTCTACCGGCGGGCATTCACGGTTTGATCAGATGGCCCCACCTGGCTAGAGGAGCCCTGTTCCCCGACTGTTCCCCGGTCCGGTGCAATTGGCCCCGCCCACCCAGCACGCAGGGACATAATTGGGCGGTGGCCGCGATAGAGGATGGCCCGACGACGGCCGGGCCGCTGGTCCAGGTGCAGCTACTAGGGTCGTTCGTCATCTCCGTCGGCGAAAAGATGGCGGGGCCGTGGCCACGTACCAGCACCAAGCGGCTTTTGGCGCTGGTGTTGCTGAGCCCCAAGCGCCGGATCTCCAAAGAGGCGGCCTCCGACACCCTGTTCGGTGACCTGGCCCCCCGGGCGGCCACCAACGCCATGTACAACGCCCTGTCCGGCGCCAGGTCGGTGCTGGCCGGCCTGGGCGGCCCAGCAGACGGGATGCTAAGGACCGACCGCACCCACCTCTACGTCCCCGGCGACGCTCCCGTCGAAGTCGACCTGGACCTGCACGAGGGCGCCCTCAGTGCCGCACTGCAGATGCCCCCGGGGGCCGGCCGTGACGCCGCCTTGGTGGAGGTCCTCACCGAAGAGCGGGGGCTGCTGGAAGACGAGGCCTATGCCGACTGGGTGCTCCGGCGCCACGACATCCTCGAGCTGGCCCGCCAGAAGGCCTGCCTGGCCCTGGCCCGGGACCGGTCTGCGGGCTTTGGCCAATCAGGGCCTGAGGCAGTCATCTCCGCCTGGGACAGCTACGCCGCCCATGACCCGGCCTCGGAGGAGGCGGCGCTGGCCCTGATGAGCGCCTACGCCGCCCAGGGCCAGCGCCACCTGATGGCCCGGGCCTACCGGCGCTGTTGCGACGGCCTGGAGGAGCTGGGGCTCAAGCGTTCAGTGGCCCTGGAGGAGGCCTACGAGGCGATGGGCCAGGAGCTGACCGCGTGGCCACCCCCCACTCGGCTGATGGCGTCGGGCGGACGAGCAATCTCCCCACCTATCTCAGCAGCTTTGTCGGCCGGAAAGCTGAACAGGCCGAGGTCGGCTCGCTGGTACGTTCCTGGCGGCTGGTGACGGTGACCGGTGCCGGGGGGTCGGGCAAGACCCGCCTGGCCGTGGAGGTGGCCGCCCACCTCCAGGACGAGGGAGGTGGAGGGGCCATCTTCGTCGAACTGGCCCCGGTCGGGGAGCCGGCCCAGGTGCCGGTGGCAGTGGCTTCAGCCCTGGGGGTGCGCGAACAGGGCGACCGGCCTCTCCTCGACGTCCTGTGCGAAGCCCTCGCCGGCCAGGACCTCCTCCTCGTCCTCGACAACTGTGAGCACGTCATCGGGGCAGCCGCCGAGCTGGCCGAACGGCTCACCCGCGCCTGCCCCCGATTGCGGGCCTGGCCACCTTGCGGAACCGCTCGGCATCGACGGCGAGCAGGTCTACCGCCTGGCCCCGCTCAGCTTGCCCCCAGAGAGGGCCAGCTCTGCCGCGGACCTGGAGGGTTCTGACGCGGTGGCGCTGTTCGTTGACCGGGCCGTTCCCGCGGCTCGAGCCTGGCCCTTGACGAGCCGACCGCCCCCCTGGTGGCGTCGATATGCAGGAGGCTCGACGGGATCCCCCTGGCCCTCGAGCTGGCCGCCGCCCGCACGCCCAGCATGTCTCTCGCTGACCTGAGCGAGCGCCTGGACCAGCGCTTTCAGTTGCTTACGGGGGGCTCCCGTACGGCGCTGCCCCGCCAGCGCACCCTGCAGGCCACTTTCGACTGGTCCTTCCAGCTTCTGTCGGCCGCCGAACAGGCCGTGCTGACACGGCTCTCGGTCTTTCCCGCCAGCTTCGACCTGGAGGCGGCCGAAGCCGTGTGTTCGACAGACCCTGTGGGCACCAGCGTCGTGGCGGACCTGCTCGGCTCCCTGGTCAATAAGAACCTGGTAGTGCCCGAACCCGCATCGGTCTCGCTGCGATACTCGGTTTTGGAGACAGTTCGCCAGTACGGCACCGAGCGGCTTAGCGGGGCCGGTGGCGAAGCAGAGTTGGAAAGGGCAAGGGCCGCCCATGCCCGGCACTACGTACAGCTGGCCGAGCGGGCCGAGCCGTTTATCGTTGGGGGGGACCAG
This sequence comes from uncultured Acidimicrobiaceae bacterium, assembly GCA_963823855.1. Lineage (GTDB taxonomy): Bacteria > Actinomycetota > Acidimicrobiia > Acidimicrobiales > Palsa-688 > Fen-671. The sequence continues at coordinate 1,055,308 of CAWGNA010000012.1, read as the reverse complement.
GCCCGCTGGCTGAAGACGCTAGACCTCGATTGGGACAACCTCCGGGGTGCGTTCGACTATTTCCTTTCCCAGCCCGGCCGGGCCGAGGAAGTGTTGCGGATGGGCGCAGCCCTGGCCAATTTCCTCTGGTCCCGGCACCACCCCTACGGCCTCGACGCCGTCCGTACCGCCCTGGCCCGGCCCGACCCGGTACCCGCGAGAGTACGGGCCAAAGCCCTTTGCTATGTCGGCGCCTCGGTGGCGAACACTCTCGGTTGGGCGACGGAAGAGGCACAACACGCCGCTAAGGACATGATGCAGCAGGGCCTCGAAATGGCGCGTCAACTGGGTGACGAGGCCATGATGTCTGCCGTTCTGGCCGACCTGGCCTCGGCAGAGGAGTTCATCGGCGATCCCGTCAAGGGTGTGCGGTACGCGGAGGAAGCGCTGGAAATTGCGCGCCGGCTCAATAGCGACTGGTTGTTAGGTCACGCGCTGGGCAATCTGGCGTTGGCCGTCCCGGAAGGTGCCAAGAAGAAGCCCTTGTTCACTGAGTCGATAGCGCTGATGCGGCGGACGGGAGACCTTCTCAACTGCTGCTGGTGTTATTGCGAGCTGGCTTCTCTCGAGGTCGCAGATGAGAACTGGGAGGCCGCCATTGCCCTGCTCGAAGAAGACCTTGTGATCTGCGAGGAGCTGGGAGGGTCCGAGTTCTTCCCGGCCTGGTTCCTGCTCGGCGAGACCAGGATGTTGCAGGGCCGTTTCGAGGAGGCCGCCGCCTGGTTGCGAAGGTCGATGATATTTCGTCGCCGTCTTGGCGAGCGCCCCGATGATGCTTTTCCTAACCTCATCTGTTGCATAGCCCGGTTGGGCCGTTTCAGCGCCGCCGCCCGCTTGGACGGCGCCTACGACGCGGCGTCGGCTGAGTCCGGCCGTCCGTATGAAGACGCCCCAGATGGCGAACTCGCTCGCCCACCTGGCCTTCCTCAGGCAAAAGTTCCGGGGCGAGGCCCGGGAGTACACCCGCGAGGCCCTTGGTGATGACGAATACCAGCGGCTTTATGACACAGGCTCGAAGTTGACCTTGGACGAGGCCCTCGACCTGGCGTCGCATGAAGCCGCCCCAGCGCAGCATTAGGCGGGCCTTGGCTCTTCAGCCCTGAAGATCTCCGTTGCGGACCAGGCTCGGTTGGCTAACCGCGCCCCGCGGCGTTGGGGAGCCTGCAGGATCCCAGTGCGACCTCAAAGTACCGAATCCCGTCAGTCACGAAATGAGGTTCGTCTCCACCCAATCGACGACCTGGCCGACGGCGTGCACCCCCGCTGCCGGGCTCTCATCTCGTCCTCGTGTACAGCGGCCTACGCTGGGGCGAGGCGGCCGGGCTGCGCCGTCGGTACGTCGAAACGCTTAGCCTTATCCGCCACCTCGTCGCGGTCGAACGACTAATCGAGTTGCGTAACGACGGACTCGAGATAACGACGGTTACCGGTTCGGCTCGCCCGTACGGGCCGCTCCAAGCTTGGTTCGGCAAGACGAAGTCTTGTGGACACCCTTACTGCTGACTGGCCGTCGGCAGTGCAAACCGGGTGCCAAGCAGCTCGGCGGCGGCACGGTCGCGCTCCTGAACCGCGTGGGCGTACACGCGGAGGGTGACAGACGGATCAGCGTGCCCGAGCCGACTGGCAACTGTTCCCGCGTCCACACCGCCACCGATCAGTTCCGTCGCCGATAAGTGCCTCAAGTCATGGAACCGGAACGGCCAGGGCTGGCCCGTCTCCCGCTCCAGGGTGTCGCATAGGTGTGCGAACGCTCGCGTGATGCTGTCTGGCGTTCGTGGCGCCCATCCGTCCACGCTTGTCGCCCACACGTAGGCGCCATCACCGAGGGCGACCCCAGCCATCCTGGCATCAGTGTCGGCACGCTGGCGTCTAGCGCCGAGCAGCCCGATGCATGCCGCGTCGAGCGCGATCGTGCGCACCCGGTGCGTCTTTGTGTCCTTGACGCCAGTTTCGGAGCGGACTTCCCATACGGACCGCCGGAAGGTGAGCTTCTGGCGCGCCCAATCGATATCTCCCCGTTGCACGCCGCAGAGCTCACCACGCCGGCAGCCCGTCATGATCGCGAAGAGGACGATCGATCCAAGGTCGGGTGAGGCCCCTTGCTCAGCGCGCAGTACGAGAGTTTCTGTTTGCTCAATGCTTGGCACGTGAAGTTCGGGCGGCGCGGGCGTAGTGACCGTCGCGTTGAGTGCGACGTTTCGGTCGACCCACTCCCACTTCTTAGCCTGGTTCAGCGCAGCGCGTAATACCCGGTGGTGGTGGACCACGCCCGCTTGACTCATGCCCTCGGCGCGCCAGTGAGCGTAGAGCCGGTCCACGTCGCGCGCACCAAGAGCCGACAGGGCCACGTTGCCGATTGCAGCCTTGAAGCGCTCAGCGCGGATGCTGTAACCGTGCCGGGTCGTGTGGGCCAACCGACTCGCAATGCGCCAGCCATTCGTCCAGCACTTCCCCAACCGTCCTGGTGCCCGGTTGGGGCTCAGGGTCGAGCGCTGGCTCGGCTTTGGCATCGCGGGAATAGACGTACCGGCCAGCCTCAACGTCGGCAACGAGCACGGCCAGCGCTGCGCGGGCGGCCCGGATGCTGGCGCCACGTTCCGCACGGGGCGCCACGAACGTTCGCACGGCCTGCCGCTGAGTCGCCTTGTCGTAGTATCGGAGCTCGTAGTGACCCGCCGAACGTTCCCTGATCGATCCGGTGCCCTTCTTCCGGTTGGTGCCCAGCTGCGGCATGGCTACCTCCTCCCGGCTGCAAACTATGAGTTTAGGGCAAAACTAGGGCAGGGAGCGAGAGTAGGGCCTTCGGGAGGGCGAACGGCGGACAAAATCCCAGCTAGGGCGCGTGGTGGAATGGCAGACACGGTGGACTCAAAATCCATTGGCCGCGAGGCCGTGAGGGTTCAAGTCCCTCCGCGCCCACCCTGTTTTGGACATAAACGACCTGGTCAGACGCTCGCTAGGACGTCCTAATACCTCTCTAGGCCACATCTAGGCCACAAGAAATTCGGACTTTATCGGTCTACAACGGTCGTCAAGGGGCACTGGAAGGCGCTAGCGGCACATTGTTTGGCAATCCGTTACGGGTGCCATTTGCATGCTTGTCCAGAGGGTGCCAACGGCCACGGAAAGTGGTGTGTTGAGCCGAGAGGCCTGCAGCGCGACTACGTCCTGGTGTGCCGTCCGCTAGCCATCAAGCGCTCGGTGACGGCAGGCGCCACTCGGTGGCTCAACTTTGAGCGCGGAAAGGAGAAAGGGCAGATGACAGTTTGGGCGGCTGCAGCGGGGCCCTCCCCAAAGCTCGGCGGCGACGCCCGTGAGCCCCCGAGGACGCGGCCCGCCAAGCGCACGTGCGTGGGGGACCGCGCGCACTGTGCTACATGAGCGTCCCCCGTGCCGGCCAGCGCCGCATGACAGTCGAGAGTTGGGCCGAGGCCTGCTTCAGCGACCTTATGCCCTGCAAAGCGAGAACAGCCTGGTGCCAATGGACCCCCCAGCGGAACATCGGAGGACCGATATGTGCGGTCGTCGGCATCGTCCCGGCGAGCACTAAGCCGTCGATCGGATCGCCCTGATGGCCGACGCCAGCGATGTTCTGCCCCCGCGTTCGGGGCGCCCCTGAACGGCATCTTCGGGGTCGCTCTGGGCGGCCGGGTGCTGGAGTGGTTGGGGGGCAGGTTCCTTACGGGATAGTGCCCGTCGTTTCTGACCGGCGGTCCGAGTTCCGCCGCCTGAGCGCTGTGAGACTGTTCGGGTCGTGCCGGTATGGCCGTGACCGTCGCCTGGGCGCTTGTCGTCGGTCGGCCCGGCTCGGTTGGGAACGGTTAGCGTTCATGTATGTTCGAGAGCGTCCGTCGTGGCTCGGGCCTGACCAAGAAGGCGTGGGCGGTCATCCGCTCGGACCCGGGTCTCGCCAAACTCCCGCTGACCGGTGGCGCCCTCGCCCTCGTCGCCTTTGTCGCGCTCGGCGTCCCCGGCGGGCTGCTAGTCGAAAGCGACAGTACCGGGGCCGTCATCGGCGGCAGCGTGCTGCTAGCGATGGCGGCGTACCTGGCGGCGTTCACAGTGTGCCACTTCAACGTGACCCTCGCCGCCGCCGCAGATCAGGCCATGCGGGGCGTGGAACCGGACCTGGCCGCGGCCAGGGGCGTCGCTCGTCAGCCGCGTCGGGAAGACCGCCGCGTGGGCGCTGGTGTCGGTCGGGGTGTCGGTGGTGCTCAATTCGCTGCGCAAACGGGGCGGCCGGGCCGACCACTTGGCGGCCGACGTCGGTGCCGAAATCTGGAGGCTGGTCACGTTCCTCGTCGTGCCGGTCCTGGCTTTCGAGGGCTTAGGGCCGTTCCCCGCCCTGAAACGCTCGGCGGTGCTGTTCCGCCAGCGCTGGGGGGAGCAGGTGACCGGCACTTTGGTCATCGGCGGCGTGTCCGGATTGATCGTGGTGGCGGGGGTCGTCTGCGCCGCCGGCGGCGTGGTCGTGCTGGTTGAGGGCGGCGCCGGCGCCGAGGTGGTCGCCGGCGGCCTGCTCATTCTGGTCGGGGCGGCCGTCGCCGTCAGCGGAGCGGTGTTCGGCGGCGCCACTCGCGGCGTGTTCGGCGTGGCCCTGTACCGCTACGTCACCGAGGACCGCACGCTCGGGCCGTTCACGACGGAGGATCTCAACGCTGCCGTGCGCACCCAGTAACGCATAGGCCATCTCGACCACCGGTGGGCTTCAGACGCTGCCAGGACAAGAAGACACGCATGGCGGTCCGAAACTGCGTCTTGGCGCGCCGTCGGCCAGGATCTCCGGTGGTCTGCGAGGTGTTCCGTGGGCACGTTATTGGCATTTCGGTGAGCCGAAAGTTCGACTGCAGTTCGTGCGGGTCACTACTACGCTTGCGCGTCATGGGAACGGGCCCGCCGAGGCACCCTCGGGTATCGCCGACGGTCAAGCGATGGGCCAATTGGGTGTTGACCGGCGTCTGGCTGGTCGGCGGCGCCGTGGTGCTGGAGTTCCTGCATATCAGTCTGTGGGCGGAGATCGCTCTTGTGGCTGTGCTGCTGGGTGTCGTGTTAGTGGTCGAGCTCGTGTTCTTCCGCTGGAACGAAGGCCGTTGGCCAGCCGTAGAGACGGCAGGTAATCCGGACGAGTCGAACGCCGGGCCTAGCGGAACTGGGGACTAACGCTGGCCAGCGTGACCGCGCTTACTGTCGGTTTTTGTGCACCGGGCGCTGGCCGAGGGATGGCACCTGAAATGCAGCCGGACATAACGACGTCCATCGCGGCCCCCGAAAGTACGCGTGCGAATCGGCGATCTGAGCTGGTCAGAACCTCTGTTGACCCGACCATAACGCGCGCACCCGGCGGCGGGTAACTCGCTGTACTGAAAGGGCTTCGCCGGAGCCGCATCGCAGGCGGTTGGATGACCGCAGGCAGAAATTGCGAGTAGCCGGCGTCGTGAGGGGGCCGCCGTGAACGCGCCCGGCATGAGCGTCCGATGGGGCCGTCGTCTGGACCAGTGCGAAGCCTGGCGGGCATGGCGGGAAGGCCCGAGGCTCACGACGCCGGCGTCTTGGCGGGGGGGTGTTGCTTGCCGGCGGAAGCCGGCGTGGACCCGACGCGCAACACTGCGGGTTGAGCATCACATTTCGATCCCCCGGCCGGTGTCCGGCGCGCGCCAAGTGCGCAGGTGGCGAGCCTGCTCTCGTTGCAGTACGCGCCTATAGCTCTGCCCGCGTTGAACCTCCTGTTCGTGCTCGATGGCCCGGCCGAACTCGACCAGACGAGGACGGACGTCGGGGTGCTTGGCCAAGAAGGCCTCGCGGGCCTGCTGGGCCCTCTCGAGCTCATCAGCCTGCCGTGTGAGCTGTACCCGGGTCGCCTCCAGCTGGTCGGCATATGGTCGGCCGTGCTGCTCCCAGGCCTGCTTGGCGCCGTCGAAGCGAGCCGATGACTCTCTCAGATGACGCCGAGCCTTGTGCCGTCCCCAAGGCCCCAGGTTCCCGACTTCGAGGTCCTTTGAGGCTCGCTGGTAGCTGACGGCCGCTTGGTGGAGCTCACGGGCCGCTGCCCCAGGAATGGAATGGGCCCAGCGGCCGGTGCCGGCGCGCAGGTCGGCGGTGTCCTGCTCGACGGCACGCAGCTGGCGAACGGCCTGGTCGAGGTCGGCCGAGCGGTCAGGAGGGATTAGGCCCCGCAGTTCCTGGCGTTCGTGGTACAGGCGGGCCAGGCGCTCCTCGGGTGACTCGCCTTCGGCCCACCGCTGGCGGCGTTCCTGGCCCCAGGCCCAGGCCAGGCGGCGGGCGGCTTGACGAAGGTCGGGGGCGACCACGTGCACGTGGCTCTCGCCTCTGGCCCTGCTCATGGTCACGTAGGCAAGCTCCCGTCCGCCGCCGTCTTCCAGGGCGTAGGTGGCGTCCACGGTCTGGCCCTGGGAGCGGTGGGCGGTAACGCTGTACGCATGAGCGAGCCTGTCGGCCCAAATGTCGGCTGTGCCCATGTGCAGCTCGGTGCCTTCGGGCGTGACCGCTACTAGCGAACAGGTGGCCAGGTCGACAGAGCTGACCACCGCCCGCTGCGAGGTCACCCAAGCACCGTCCCGCCCGGGCGAAAGCGTGACCACCCGGTCGCCGGCCCGGTAGCGCCTCCCTCCCTCTGCCTCCAGCTCTGGCCCGGAAAGATGGCCTAGTCCGTCCCACACCAGGCGGGCGGCCGCGTTGAGTCTCTCCACCGCGTCGCGGTGGTAGGCCACCAGGAGGGCGTCTTTGCCGTCGGCGACATCGTCGGCCCAGGCTCGGACCATCGCCAGCATGGCCTGGCCCTGGGTGGGAGCCGGGTGGACCCGGCCGTTCAATACGTACCAGGCCGCCGCCATAGGCACCTCCCCGGCGCGCAGCTGGTCCAGGGCGTGGCGCTCGGCCGGATCATGCTGGCGGACGTTCTCCGTGAGGGCAAAGACGCGGGCTGGGTGGCGGCGGGCCAGGGCTTCGAGGGCACCCCCGGGGCCGACGGCGTCCAGCTGGCGGTAGTCGCCCACGATGATGGCCCGTGCTCCCGATGCTTTGACTGCGCCGAGCAGCTTGGCCATTTCGGCATCGGGGGTCATGCCGCTCTCGTCAAGGACGAGCACATGACGGGGGCTGAGGGTCTGGCGCTGGTGCTCGAGGCGCCAGGTGAGCGACGCCACCGTACGCGAGTGGACGCCGGCACCCTCTTCCAGGGCCTTGGCCGCTTGACCCGAGGTGGCCGCCCCGATGACGCTGTAGCCGGCCGCTTCGAAGCCCGCCCGCACGGCCGAGAGGGTCGAGGTTTTGCCGCTGCCGGCCACCCCGATCAGGAGGTCAAGCGAGTGCCCGGAGGTGAGCAAGGCTTTGGCCACTTCGCCTTGTCTCTCATTGAGACGGGCGCCTCGGCCCAGTTCGGTTTGGAGGACCGCTCTGTTTGCTACCAGGTCGGGGACAGACGGCGACCTGCGCTCGACTAGCTGGTCGGCCAGCTCGGCTACTCGGCGCTCGTCCTCCAGTACGCAGGCGGCCGCCCACACCGGCCCCCGGGCCCCAGTGACCGCCGGCAGGGCCACGGCTCGCTCGTCGGACAGCACATTTTGGACGGCGATGCCCAATATTGAGACGCGCAGGCCGTGGAGCAATGGCGCCACCGCCACCACCACGTCCGGGAGGTCGAAAGTCTTCTCACCGGCAGGCGCCCACCGGGGCCGAGCAGCTTGTCGACCAGCTGGTCGACGATGTCAGGGCTCGGCGGCACGTAGGCCCGGCCGGCCCGCTCTACGGCGGCCGCCAGCTCAACGGGCGGATAACCGGCCTCAGCCAGCTCGACCCGCCAACAGGGCAGGAGGTCTTCGACCATGGTGTGCTCCTTTTTGTCCCGGGTGGTGCGGGCGGCCATGGACCGGGCTTGGTAGGAGGCATCCCGGCCGACGGCCGCGTCGATCTGGGCCGAGCGGGTGGCGTGGACGTCCCAGGCTTCTTTGGGGACACCGGAGATCGCGAAACTGCCCAGGCGGCCTGAGGGGCCGGGGTCGGGCTCGATGCCGTACCCTAGCTCGACCGCCTTGGCCGCCGCCGCCATACGGCCGATGGCGGTGGCGGCGTGCAGGTGGTCACGCAACAAGGCCGTGTCGAGCCCCTTCCAGCCACCCCTGGCGTCCCCCATGGCAACCACGTTGGCGACCAGGATGTGATCGTGAGGCTGGGGGTCGCCCGCCCGGGTTGTGGCGTGACGGGACACGGCCCAGGTGAGCCCGCCTGTTTGGGTACGCACCTGCGCCCGGCCTCGTCGCCCGCCCTGCTCTCTTGTGACTTGGTCGAGGTACTCGAGGGTGGCGGCGGTCTCTGCGTCCAAGATGGCGTGCATGTCCTCGGCTCGGCCGATGACCCCGAGCTCGGCCACCGACTTCCCCGGGCTGACCACTAGCTCCATGCCTGGGCGCATGCAGGCCACCAGGTGCTCCCCGTCCCCGGGGTGGTGGGGGCCGCCGGGGCCGAACAGTGCCCGCCAGTCGGCCATGTCCACTTCACCTTCTAGGCCTAGGTGAGTGGCACCCGAACCGCCCCAGCACATCGGCGTCTCTCCCCGAGAAGAGTAATAGTCGAGGGCGTTGGCCACCGGGTCGTCGCCCCGGCCGGCCACGGTGTGCTCGTGGTAGGCGACCGAGTGAGCCCCCATCATCCTCATCCACGCCACGTCACGCTCCTGTTCACTCCCGACATCACCCGCATTTGGCAACGGCACGTTGCAAACGTGTCAAGGACCTTTTTGTAGTTATACCGATAATGCTCAAAGACTGGAAAGGGTTTCTTGGTGAGCGGTCAATAGCGGTTATTACCGGTAAATAGGAATATTGGGGAAATGGGTGAGGAGGTCGAAGTGGGGGACCGGCCAAGTTCGATGACGCAACGACGAGGTGCAGAGGCGGCGCTTGATCCGGTGGCGGGGAGCCGGAGCACGACGGGCTCGTTATGCGGGAAGATGCTTGTGCAGTGGGAGATCAATCGTGGGACTGCTAGCGCCTGAGGGTGAAGCCACGGGGTTGGCTGGATGAGCGCCTGACCGGGCGGTTGGCGATGGGCCGTAGACCGTCAAGAAAAAAATATTCGTGTCTGTAGATGTCCCTAAACGTGCGTAGGCGGCACGAGACGGCAGCAGTTGTCGCCAACAGGCAATTATGGGCACCAACGGAATATCACCGGTCAAGGAAATTCTGTGCCACTATTGCGGCCTGCAATAAGTGGACCGCAGGAGGTACCGATGCCAGACACCGAACCACTCCCTCACCTGCTCACCATCGAGCAGCTTGCCGAGCACCTGGGGGTGACCCAGCGGCACGTGCGCCGTCTCGTCGCCGAGAAGAGGGTGCCCTACTTAAAGTGGCGGAGGTTCGTGCGGTTCGACCCGGCCGAGATCGCGCAGTGGCTCAACATCTCCCGTCAACCCCAAACGGGTCCGCCCGGTGAAGGTCGTCATGGTCGCACAGCCTGAGGTTATGACCCTGTTCGACGGCACCTCGGAAGACCCGGTGGGTTTCGCCTTGTGCCACCTTGAGACTTCAAGAACGGTCTCGGTCGAACGGTCACTGCAGGCAGTCTCCGAAGCTGCCAAACTTGTCGTCAGGGCGCAGGCTCGGTTCGTGGACGCTGTGAGGACAGCGCGGGACGCCGGCTGCAGCTGGCGCAGTATCGGGACCGCTGCGGGCGTCCCCTACCAGAGTTTGCACCGAAGGCTGCAGACAAGAGGCTGAGGTCGCCGAGCTTCGGCATCCGTCCGTCCAGCCACGAAGTAAGGAGAGACTGTGGGATCAGTCGAGAAGAGGCGACAACAGCTGCCTGACGGGAAACTGGGCCAGGTCACCTGGCGAGCCCGCTACCGGGACGCCAACGGACGGCAAAGGTCGCGCAGTTTTACTCGCCGGTTCGATGCGGAGCGGTTCCTGGAGGCAAACGGGACCGATCTGCAGCGAGGCGAGTGGGTCGACCCAGCCCTGCGGCGCACCTCGTTCAACGACTGGGCTGAGGCGTGGTGGGCTACCACAGCGAAGTTGCGTCCGAATACGAGACGGGGCTATTGGCTGCTCCTCAAAAACCATGTGCTGCCCTACTTCGGTGCCGCACGCCTCGGAGCAATCGACTACCTCGACGTCGAAGCCTTTATCGCCACGAAACTGCGGTCAGGGCACGGGCGGAAGCAGGTCCGCCAGATGGTGAGCGTCCTTTCGCTGATAATGAAGTGCGCAGTAAGGGCTAGCGCCCGGAAGGACAACCCAGCGGCGGGCCACGCGCTCCGGGCCCCGCACCGTCGTGTGCAAGAAGTCCCGATGCTCACTATGGAAGAGGCAGCATCGCTGGTAGAGAACACGAGCGACCATTACAAGCCGGCAATGTGGCTCCTTATATTCACCGGTATGCGGCCGGCCGAGCTGTGCGGCCTGAGGGTGGAGGACGCTGACTTCGTACGTGCTGTCATCCACGTGCGGCGTACCTGGGCCCCGGTCCCTGGCTTCGATGGAGGCACTTGGGAGTACGTTGCGGGACCCGTCAAATCTGACGCAGGGCAAAGGAGTATCCCGATCCCACGGTGGCTGTGCGAGGAGCTGGCCGCTGGTCTCGCGCAGCGCCCCGGTATCCAACGCGACGACCCGTTAATCCTCAACAAACAAGGGAGGGCGATCAGCCGTGACACGTTCCGGGCCAAGGTCGTCCGTCCAGCTTTGCGGGCCGCGGGCCTGCCGGAAAACTTCCGCACTTATGACATCAGGCACACCCACGCGAGCCTGCTCATAGACGACGGTGCCAACGTCCTGGCGGTCGCCCAACGGATGGGCCACACGGACCCTAGCGTGACCCTACGGGTGTACGGGCACCTGTTCGAGGGAGCCCAGGAGGAACTCACACAGCGTTTGGACCGTCGTCGCCAAACTGCCCTGGGGACGAGAAGTACAGGCGGCTCAGCGCCCGGACATCGGATCATGGATCTCCCGGATAGGCGGGCTCGTGGCGGTCGACATGTGTAAAGGGCTATTCCGTTGGCCGCTGGCAAGTTCGTCATATGAGCTTTCACTCATAATGAGGAATGAGTAATAATGGCAGCATGGGAAGTCGAGATCACGGACCAGTTCCGGGACTGGTGGGACGAACTGACCGCCGACCAGCAAGACTCGGTAACGGACCGGGTACTGCTGCTGGCCGAGCATGGCCCGGGTCTAGGGCGGCCGGTGGTGGACCGCATCCACGGTTCCAGGCACCACAACATGAAAGAGCTGAGGGCGGCCAAGGACGGAGCTCTCCGCGTCCTCTTTATGTTCGACCCGCGCCGTCAGGTGATCTTGCTGCTCGGCGGCGACAAGAGCGGCGAGTGGGACGACTGGTACCTCTGGGCTGTCCCGTTGGCAGACGACCTCTACGACACGTACCTGGGCGAGTTGCGTAAAGAAGGGCTGATCTGATGCCACATTCGAGGTTCTCAAAGCTTTCCGAAGAAGTCTTGGCCCGTCCCGGGGCCAGCGAGCGGCTGGCATCCAAGCGTGCCGAAACGCTCGAGGAGATTCGCTTGTACGAGTTGCGTCACGCCGAAGCACTCAGCCAGGCGGAGCTAGCTGGACGCCTCGAGGTGACTCAGGGTGCCATCTCCAAACTGGAGAACGCGGAGGATGTGCGGGTTTCCACCCTCCGCCAATACCTTGAGGCGCTCGGGGCGCGGCTGGAGCTGGTGGCAGTCTTCGACGAGGAAGACCGCCGGGTACCCGTCCATCTTGGCAAGAGCGGGACCGAACCAGCGGCCTGAAAGACTGGCCAGAACCACTCAAAGTGAGAAAATTCCGCGTGACGTCATCCGCGGTCAAAGCACCCATAAATTTTCTTCAATAAACGCGAGCTCATAGCGCGGATAAACGGTCCCATAATCAACGGCGTAGGCCACACGTAGGCCACAAGAGGACACGAAATAATGGTCCCCAAAGGGCTTCAACGGTCTCTATCGGTAAACTAGAAGTGACCCTCTACCAGGCAATACATATTGCTACAAGGTCGGTAGAAATTAGGGTCCGGAGTATTCAAGTCCCTCCGCGCCCACCCTGTTGTGACCCCAAACTCCCTGGTCAGGGGCTTGCTGGGGCGTCATAGTGGCGCCGAGGGGCGCGGGACATCCGGTGTTTATCCCGTAACAAAGGTCGCCAGGGGTACTGAACGTGTCCTGATCGGAAATTGCCAGCCGCGCTACTCCGCGAGCTTTGACACCCTTTGTCCGTTGTTTCGTCGCCGGCTCGTACACCACGACTGAGGACTCAAACCTCGTCGCCACCGAGAGTGGCGACGTCCACCGAGGCCCGGGGACCGGCCATCGAATTCCGGCGAGAGCCCGCAGTACAGGAATCCTCGGCCGGCATGTCTCGCGCTCGGGGCCGGTGGGCGCTGCCTCCAGATAGGTTCGGACCGGCGCAGTGGTGCCGGTTCGGCCCCGTATTCGGCGCGGCGTTCTAGTCCTGGGCAGGGAAGTTTTCGGCTGCCATAAATGGGACTGGGTAGTACAGTGTGGCCGACTTCACCCACACGTGCCCACGGCGCACTGGAGGAGGGTCCATGCCACCGACAATCGCTGATCAGTAGGTTGCGGTTCGTCAGCCTGTTGTCGACTACCTGGAGAGTTTGTACACGGGGGATGCCGACCGCATGGCCAGCGCCCTTCACCCTGAGATGTCCAAGCGCTACGTGCGTTCGCTGGGCCCGGGCTTCGAGTACCTGGACGAGTGGGGCACGTCGAAGATCATCGCGTAGGCCGCCCCAGGCGGATCCCTCTGGCTATGTCTTCCTGCGGTCGTGGCCAGCCCCCAAGTTCGTCTGGATGGCGGCCCCGGAGTGGGGTGCCGCCCCTACCGACGCGAGCAAGATCGAGATCAGCATCCTCGACCGGGCGAGCGGCATAGCGTCGCTCAAGGTTCTGTGGGGTTTCGACGCCAACGGGGAGAACCCCACCGGTTTGGATTACATCGATGCAGCCAAGTGTGACGGTCGGTGGCAGGGTATCAACATTGTCTGGCGAGTCAACCCGATGTCGGACTACGCCGACCAGGTCTGGGATCGGTGAGCAGCATCGGAATTACTTTCGGGTTGGGAGTGCTGGTGATATGGCTCACCGGCGGCCGTTTTGCGACGATTGAGTGTCGGCTCTTGGCGGAGAGCAGGACCAGACCTGGAGCGGTCACATTTAGGCCACAGGAAATTCAGACCTTATCGGTCAGTGATGGTCGTCAATAGCGACCAGAGGACGTTGCCGGAAATTGCATGGTGCTCGTTGCGTGCGCCATTTGGATCCTTGTCCACGAGTGCCGACGGCTACCGAAAGGGGTATGCGTCTAGCCGAGACCACCCGGCCGTCCATCGGCGCCGCTGGGAACAGGACCATTACTCGGCCAGCACGACTCGATGCTCGTCGTTGCGTTGCTCGACGAGGACCGGGCGTTCACCGGGTTTGTCTTGTGGCGGGCTGTGGTGCTCTAAGCCCCGATTGTCTGTTACAACATCGGCATTTTGCTCCTCCCCGAGCACCGGCGCCAAGGCCTGGGTTGGCAGCGCAGTGCCTTCTCACCGATTACCTCTTCTCTACGTCGCTCACCAACCGCGTCGAGGGCGGCACCGAAGATGAGAACATCGCCGAGCAGTGGCAGGCGATCTCTACGCGACCTACCTGACTGAGTTGCGTGAAGAAGGGCTGATTTGAAGCCGCATTCGAAGTCGTCAAACCGATCCGAAGAAATCTTGGCTCCCCGTGGGGCCAGGGAACGGCTGGCGGCCAAGCGCGCCCGAGACCCTCGAGGAGATGCAGTTGTACGAGCTTCGCTTATGGATCACCGGCGCCGGCCTCCGACCCTGGACTAGGCGGATCGTGGTCACCCGGGAACATTGGGCTGGCCCATCCGAACTTCACACTCAGCAAGTCCACGGGAACGGCCGTCACTATGGTGACGACGGTGGCGACCCAGAAGGTCACGTAAGTGGTCAACAGCCAGAAGATGACGGCTCCGAGGACGACCGATACCAGTCCCAGGTGTGCTTTGCGGAAGATGCCGGCACGTTCACCGGCCATCACATCGGCTCCAACGCCACCCATAGTCCCGGTCAGGACCCCGAGGAAGATGGCGGTATCACCTGGCGTGTGGTACTCCAGGGCCTTTTGTACCCCGATGGTGACGAGCAGGGCGACGGCCACGCCGTGCACCACCAGGTAGGACGTATGCCCCTGGATGAGCCGATGGGCCAGGAAGCCCCCGACCAAGGCGGCGCCGAGCACGGCGGGGAGGTAGTACCAGTACTCGATGGCGGCCGCTTCCAGCCCGAGCAGTACATCGCGAACCATACCGCCACCGAGCCCGACGATGACCCCAGCGATGAGTACCGCCAAGAGCGTCAACCGGCGGTTCCGGGCCACAGCCGCACCGAAGGCGGCGTTTACGGACATGGCGCAGATATCAATCCAGATGGGCAGCGTATGAAGGGGCACCGGCGCCGTGGTCGCCCCCAGGCTGCTCACGTTCTCGGCCACAGCGGGGCCAACTGCCGACGCGGGAGCCTCCGGCCGCCGCCAGTCGGCTGGCGGTAGCTCTCTGAGCCGGAGCGATGGGAGAGCGTCCCACTGGACAAAGGCCGTACCTCAGCGACGTTGGCACCTTAGCAACAGACGTCCCTCGTTCGATCACCCGTTCGAGGGGATTGCAGCTATAAGGGTCACGGGATGAAGATGGGCCCCGCAGGCGACCCGAGCGAGGACCTCGGTGCCACGCTTACTGGCACAACTCGCCCTACGACGAAGTGCCAGTCGAAGGGAGACCCTATGAGTGACGCCGTGACGAGTGACACCGTCCTGGCGACCTGGAGCGAGGGAAAGGCAAAGGAGGCGATCCTGGGGTGCGCGCCCAGATTGGTGCAGGCAATTACTTCCGCCACCTCACGGTTGGAGTGGCCAAGTTCGACGACCTGAAGGTCATCGAGGCCGAGCCGTGCAACGCCTTCGCGGTCCATCCTGTCAGCGCGGCGGTTTACCACCTCGGCAATAACGGCACCGCCCGCAAGCTGCTCAAGGCTTGGCCAGTCACCAACTCCTGAGGGGTTCACTCGACCGCACCAGCTGTCCCGCGACCGACCCTGTCGGCAACCCGTCCTCGCCCCCGATCATAAACCTGGTTACCGACCCCCGGGAACGTGAGCCACTCGACCTGCCGTAGATGCACTCGTGGACGGTCACCGACTTCAACCGGCTCCTCGGCGAGTTCCAAGCCAGTATCAAGCGCGACCCACCCCAGCCTGAGGGCGCCCCGCTGGACTTCGACCCAACCACGGCACCTCTGAAAACACCCCCACCGGGACTCGTGTGAGGTCCGATGGGTCGCCCGCCTGCCGGGCCTGCCAGGGGACCGGACGCCCGTCGCGAAAAAACCCGCCAGTTGGCCCGTCGTCCTGGATCTCCACCGCCCACAGGACGCTTGCCGCTCCGTCTTCTACCGGACGGCCTCCTGGTCCACCCATGTCCGTAGCGACCCATCCTGGGCACACCGCGTTCACCAGGATCCCGTCGCCCTTCAGCTCGGGCCGCGAGCATCCGTGTGAGCGCGTTGAGGGCGGCTTTTGACGATCGGTACGCAGGGCCCCCTGGCTCATACTGGTGAGCGATCCTCCCTCGCTCGACACGTTCACAATCCGAGGGTGAGCGGACCGTCGCAGCAAGGGCAGTAAGCGTGTGACCATCTGCCAGGCGCCGAAGACGTTCGTCTCGAACGCTTCTCGCACCACGTCGAGATCGGCGTCGCAGGCCCGTTGCCACGTGTCGTAGTGGATCGCCGCGTTGTTGACCAGGACATCGAGGTACCCGTAGTCCGACTCGAGCCAGGTCGCCAAGTCTTCGATCTGTGAAGGTGAGGTCACGTCCAGCTGCTTCACGACCACGTCGAGACCTTCTGTGGCCAGTTCGACCGCAGCGCGCGTTCCTGCTTCAGGATCGCGGGTACCGAGGACAACGTCGAAACCCCGACGAGCCAATTGGCGCGTGACCTCGCGGCCGATGCCGCGGTTGGCCCCGGTTACTACAGCATTAGGCACGGTCGTGCTCACCAGCCGTCAACGTACCGAGGCTCGTGGCGCTCCCTCGCCTTCTTGAGAACAGGAACCGCACGCGAACGCTTCGATTAGCCCGGTCGCGGGCAGAAGCTAGTGGGGAGCAACAATCACGAGACCCACTGCTCCTCCGGTCCACAAAAAGCGACCGCGGCGCCGAGGAACCTGAAGGTCCACTCTTCAGCTAACGCCGTCGACGAGCCCGGCCGCGCGGTCGGGCAGGGTTTTGCGCTCCACGACCGCGACGAATCGGGGTTCACGAGTCAACCGGTGGGGCGCCACTGCCTTCTGCTCACCGGTTACTGCTCCCAGGTTACTGTCCACTGTCCACTGTCCACTGTCTACTGTCTACTGACGGAACGCGCCTGACCAGTCCCGGCGGCGCAGCTCGAAAAGAGCGATGGCCGCAGCCGTCGCCACGTTCAGGCTGCCGACCCGACCGAGCTGAGGTATGAAAGCGACGGCGTCGCAGGCGGCGAGCGTGCCCGTCGTGAGCCCGTGGTCTTCGTTGCCAATGGCGAGGCAGACGTCTGGCCCAACGGAGAGCTGGAACAGCGGAACAGCATGGTCAGCTAGCTCCAGGCCAACGACCGCAAAGCCGTCCTCGCGAGCGGCGTCAGCAGCGTCGGCCCCGCGCTCGAACGTGGACCAAGAGAGGTAGCGCTCCGTTCCCATCGCCGTCTTCCCGGCCTTTGACGACGAGGGCGACGTGGCCCCGCCCGACAGGTACAGGTGCTCGACCTTGAACGCGGCGGATGTCCTCACTATGGCTCCGACGTTGAAAGGAGAGGTGACGCCGTCGAGCAAAAGAGCTACACGGCCAGTGGCCCGCCGAGCCCAGTCCCGGTGGAGCCTTTTCAGGTCCGTCGGCCCGAGTTTCCTCATCTGGCCACCTCGCCAGCTCGCGATCTTGTGACCTGCAGGACGCGGTAGCCCGACTTGGAGGCTTCCCTGCGCACGTCCCAGCCCTCCGACTCGAGCCAATCAGCCAGCGAGTCTGAGCCCAGGTGGCGGTTGACCACCAGCCACACGTTGGCCGTGTCGGCCAGCCGGGCCAGCCAGGTCGAAAGCAGCTCGCGAAGGGCAACCTTCCCGACGCGCACGGGGGGGTTGGACCAGATCCCGTTGAAGCGGAGGCCAGTCGGCACGTGGTCCGGGCGGACGGCCCTGATGTTGTTCAGGTCCAGCGATACGGCGTTGGCGGCAGTCAGCTGGAGGGCGCGCGAGTTGATGTCGGTCGCCCACACAGTGGCAGCCGGGGCGCGCCTGGCCAGAGCGCACGCGATCGGCCCGTAACCGCAGCCGAGGTCGAGGAGTTCCCCCTGGGCCGGGGGCACAGGAGACTCCCGCAGCAGCGTCATGGTCCCGGGGTCCACCCGGTTGCCTGAGAACACGCCTCGGTCGGCGGCCAGCCTCATCTCCATGTCAGGCAACCGCAGCTCCACGGTCATCGGACGGGACGGCGCGGATGGCGTTTCGGTGAAATAGTGCTCAGCCATCCGCGGGTGAGCCTAGTGCCGCACGGTGCAGAGCCCTGCCCGAGCCCCGGCGAACGAGGCGGGCTCTCGCGGTAGGCCTGGCGGCAGTGGAGGTGGGTTGGGACCGCACGTCATCCGCGGGGAAAGCCGTGCAGTAGGCCAGCCCGGTCGGCGCGACGGCCCGGACCGAGGTTCGGGAGGGCCGTACAATGTTGCGCGATGGCTCCCTACCGGATTCGGACCTTTGGCGACCCGGTCCTGAAGCAACGGGCTAAAGAGGTCACAGAGATCGACGGGCGAATAGCGCGGCTGGCTGAAGATATGTACACCACCATGAAGGAGGCCCACGGGCTCGGGCTCGCCGCGCCTCAGGTGGGCGTGGCCCGACGGCTGTTCGTTTACGAGATAGGTGACAGCGGGCCGCGCACCCTCGTCAACCCGGTAATTGATGAGACAGAAGGCGAATGGGAACACGAAGAAGGGTGCTTGTCGGTCCCGGAGCTCTATTTCGAAATCAAGCGGCCTATGCGCGTCCACATCAGGGGCTTTGACCTGGATGGGGGGGAGGTCTCGATAGAAGCCGAAGAGCTCGAAGCGACGCTTTACCAGCATGAGTTCGACCACCTCGAGGGCCACTTGCTCCTGGATCTGCTCGACCGCGACCAGCGCAAGATGGCTATGCGAGAGCTGCGGCGCAGGTCCGAAGTCAACGACGGCCGGGGGGCGGCTTCCCGGCGGTGAAGCTGGCCTTTCTCGGCACGCCGGGGGTGGCGGCCGGGACATTGCGGGCGCTAGTGGACGCAGGTCACGACGTGCGCATAGTCGTGACCAGGCCCGATACGAGGCGCGGGCGCGCCGAGGCGAGCCCCAGTGCCGTCAAGCAAGCGGCGGTAGAGCTCGGCTTGCCGCTGGCGCACCGGGCTGCCGACGTCCTCGGTTCGGGAGCCGAGCTCGGAGTGGTCGTCGCCTACGGGAGGATCGTCAAGCCAGACGTGTTGGCGCAGGTCCCGATGCTAAATGTCCATTTTTCCTTGTTACCGCGTTGGAGGGGGGCGGCCCCGGTCGAGCGAGCGATATTGGCCGGCGACGCGGAGACCGGGGTCTGTTTGATGGAGATGGAGGAGGACCTTGACACGGGCCCGGTTTATGCTCGCGTGCGGACACCTATTCGGGAGGACGAGACGGCCGACGAGCTCCGTCGACGCCTCGGCCAGCTCGGCAATACGCTGCTCCTGGACGCTCTTCGAGAAGGATTAGAGGTCCCGACGGCCCAGGTGGGCGCGCCTACCTACGCGGCCAAGCTCGAGCCGGGCGAGCTCCACCTCGACTTCACGCGGCCGGCTGCGGTGGTCAACCGGGTCGTAAGGATAGGGCGAGCCTGGACGACCTGGAGAGGAAAGCGCTTGCTCATCCGCGGAGCACGGGTGCTCTCTGAGGAGCGGTCCCTTTCTCCAGGGCAGATCCAGGGGGCGCTCGTGGGGACGGCTGAAGGCGCGCTCAAGCTTTTGGTCGTCCAACCAGAGGGTAAACCCGCAATGGACGCTGGGGCCTGGGCGCGGGGCGCCAGGTTGGAGCCCGGGGAGCGTCTGGGCGAATGAAGCCGCGCACTACGACCGCCCGGGGCCTAGCGATCACCGCCCTGGTCGCGGCCGAGAACGGCGAACGAGCGAACGTTGTCGTCCCCCGGCTCCTCTCCAGCTCGGGCCTCGATCACAGAGACCGCAGCTTCGCCACCGAGCTCGCCTATGGGGCGCTACGGATGTGCCGGGCGTGCGACTGGTTGGTCGGCCAATTTGCACGCGGCGAGTTGGAACCCGCCGTGAGAGCGGCCGCCCGAGCCGGGGCTTACCAGCTCGCCTTCATGAGGGTCCCCCACTACGCCGCTGTATCCGCGACCGTCGCTGAAGCGCCACCACGGGCCCGACCGCTCCTCAACGCGGTGCTGCGGCGGGTTGCTGACCTGGTCGAGGCCGGTCCTCCGCGCTGGCCCGACCTCGGGACCAGGCTCAGCTACCCGGACTGGGTGATCATGCGACTGGGTCAGGATCTCGGCCCTGAGCGGGCGATGGCGGCGCTCGAGCAGATGAACGTGGCGGCATCCGCGTCTGTTCGACCTGATGGCTATGTTCAGGACGTTGGCAGTCAGGCAGTGGGGGAGTACATGGCCGGCTTGCTCCGGTGCCCGCCGGTGCCGGGTGGGTCAGGGCCAGTTTTGGACCTTTGTGCGGCCCCGGGTGGCAAGGCGACCCTACTGGCAGAGAGCGGCCCATTCGTTGTAGGCGCCGACCTCGCGCCCGGCAGGGCGAGAATGGTGGCGGCTAATGCTGGCGGCCTCGGGCTCGCCAACCTGGCCGTAGTGGTCGCCGACGGCATCGAGCCGCCGTTTCGGCCGTCCAGCTTCGCAGGTGTCCTCGTGGACGCCCCCTGCAGCGGCCTCGGCGTGCTTCGTCGGCGCCCGGACGCTCGCTGGCGCGTACGGCCGGCAGATGTCGCGCGGCTGGCCAGCCTGCAGCGGCGTCTGCTGGCCGCGGCCGCGCTGCTGGTTGCTCGCGGCGGCGTCCTCGTGTACAGCGTCTGCACCCTCACCCGGGCCGAAACCCTCGAGGTCGACGACTGGCTGCAGGGCGAACTGGGCAACAGCTGGGGGACCCTGCCGCCTCCGGGACCACCGTGGGAGCCGTTTGGCCGCGGCGCTCTCCTCCTGCCTCAGACCGCAGGCACGGACGGCATGTACGTCCTGGCGGTCCGCCGGCTGGGGTAGGTACTGACGCCTCTTGACCCGTCTGGGAGGCCGACGCCGGGTAGGGACGAGCGAGACGGCCCCGAGCGGCCTGCTCTGAGCGGCTGGCCTTTGCGGCTAGCGCCGAACATAAGTCATGATGACCCCGTGGTCGCAGCACGCCAATTACCGGATGCGACCGGTCCTGTCCCCGCCACCCCAGCCGACCAAGGCACTCCAGCCGGTCAAGCCACTCCAGCCGGCCAAGCCACTCCAGCCGGTCAAGCCACTCCAGCCGGTCAAGCCACTCCAGCCGGTCAAGACGGCAGGCAATGACTTATCAGGCCAAGGTCCTGACGGTTTCTGACTCGGTCATGCGGGGCGAACGCCAGGACGAGAGCGGGCCGGCGGTGGCGCGAGCGCTGACGGAGGCGGGGTTCGAGGTCGTCGAGCAGGGCCAGGCGGCCGATGGCATTGCCTCTGTGGCGGGCGACCTTACCAGGATGGCGTCGGCGTTTACGGGCCTCGTCGTGACTACCGGAGGCACCGGGTTCGGGCCGAGGGACCTTACACCTGAGGGGACGGCCGAGGTCGTCGACCGACCGGCGCCAGGCTTGGCGGAGGCGATGCGGCGTTCGAGCCCGATCGCCCCTCTTTCACGGGGGATGGCGGGCACGCGAGGGCGTGCTCTTCTGGTCAACCTGCCGGGCTCACCCAAAGGGGCGCTGGAGTGCCTGGCGGCCATAATGGACCTCCTGCCTCACGCCATCGGCGTCCTGGCCGGCGAGCAGCCCCACTGAGTGATCTCTTTCGCGGGCACAGAAGTGGGAGCATAGGGCCCTAAAAGTGAGCGACTGATGGCGATAATCAGGTGGCCATCATCGGCCTTCAGGCAGTAAGGTCGGGCCCGTGCTACGGCTGGTGCTGCCCAAGGGTTCGTTGGAGCGCGCCACCATCGACCTGTTCGAAGCGGCCGACCTGGCTGTCTCACGCAGTTCGGAGGTCGATTACAGGGCGAGCGTCAAGGACCACCGGATAGCCGAGGTGAGGATCCTGCGGCCTCAGGAGATTCCGCGCTATGTGGCCGATGGTCTCTTCGACGTTGGGATCACAGGCCGGGATTGGGTGGAAGAGACAGGGGCGGATGTCGTGTCGCTCGGCGAACTCGCGTACTCGAAGGCGACGTCGCAACCGATCCAGGTGGTCCTGGCTGTCGCCGCCGGGTCGTCGTGGGCCTCGGTCAGGGACATGCCCGACGGTGTCCGCGTCTCGACCGAGTACCCCCTCCTCACTGAGCGGTTCTTGGCCAAGAACGGCGTACGGGCGGACGTCGTCCTGTCTTATGGCGCCACGGAGGCCAAGGTGCCGGAAATCGCCGACGCTGTAGTGGAAATCACCGAGACCGGGCGGGCGCTCAAAGCAGCAGGCCTGCGCGTTCTGGAGACGATCCTGGTGTCGTACACCGAGCTCATAGCCAACCCGGCCTCTTATGTCGATCCCGAGCGGCGCAAGGCAATGGAGGATATCAACACCCTGCTGCAAGGGGCGTTGAAGGCGCGGGGCCGGGTGCTCGTAAAGCTCAACGTAGAAGCGGCGGATCTGGACCGCGTCATCTCACTGTTGCCTGCGATGCGTAGCCCGACGGTCTCGGAGCTATTCGGAGGAGGCAGCTACGCGGTCGAGACCGTGGTGCCGAAAGAGGCCATAAACAGGCTGATCCCCGAGCTGAAAGACGCGGGTGCTTCTGACATCATCGAGCTTCCGATCACCAAAATCGTGCCCTGAGCCCTGGCGCGGGGGAGCAGGTTGTTGAGTTTCAGAGTGGGCATGGTCTGAAGAGGAATGGTCAAAAGAGGAGTAGTCAAAAGAGGAATAGTCCAAAGAGGAAAAGTCGAGCGCTTCGACAAGGATGTCGGCCTGGGGGAGGTGCGCGGGGCTGATGCTCAGCACTACCCATTCCATTGCACCGAGATCACGGATGGCTCGAGGGACATCGCGGTCGGGGCCGACGTGACCTTCGTGGTCGCGCCCGGCCACAGGGGTACATGGGAGGCCAGGCAGCTGGAGGTAGTGACCTAACGTCCTGGCTCAGCCTCTTGGTCTCAGGCTTTCGGTCTCAGCCTTTTGGGCTGAGCCTTGGGCAAGAGCCACCCGCCACAGCACCCGGGCACAGCGCCGGGTACGAGCAAAACCAGGGCTGAGGACCGGGGCGAAACGGCCCTTCTGTCCCGGCTGGACTTTCGGCCGGTTGAGAGCCGTCGCAACTTGTGATCCAACCGTTAGCCTGTGTTCAGCGGATCCTCAGGTTGTGGACGGCATATTGGGCTCGGTGCTTCCCGCCGAGAGCCAGAGGAGCGGGGCACCAGAGACCGGAGGTGTGTTCTGGCTACAAGTCGCCGTCAGTTCCTGGCCTGGGCAGCGGGCCTCGGGGTCGCGGGTTTCGTCGGCCATGAATGGGCCCCGTTGCTCGGCACCAAACCCGAGGCTTCGACGACGACGTCAACACCGCCTTTGTCGTCGGCTCCGTCAGACGCGACGACGCCTGCACAAGCGTACGACGCCGCAGAGGCCCGGTTCTTCTATTCGCGACCCGACCTGCACCCGCCCCGGGTCACCGTTGTAGGCCGGCGCCAGCCGAACGCAGCGGTCGAAGATTTCGAGGACTACGTGTTGGTGGCACCCAAGGTGTACTCAGGCTCGGGGCCGGGCCAACCCGGTTTGATGGTCCTTCAGGCCGATGGCCGGCTGCGCTGGTTCCTCCCCACGGACAAGTTGCCCTTCGACCTGCAGTACCAGCAGCTGAACGGCAAAGGTGTCCTCACGTGGTGGGAAGGCGACGTGACCAACGGCACCGGCGCGGGCGAGGCGGTGATCGCAGACCTCGGGTTCAACGAGATCTCCCGGATCGGAGAAGTTGACGGCCTACGCCCAGATCTTCACGAGCTGGTCCTGACGGACCGTGGTACCGCGCTGATGACGGCGTACCGAACTGTCGCGGCGGACCTGTCGGCCGTCGGTGGCCCAAAAAAGGGTTTCGTGTACGGAGGGGTAGCCATGGAGGTCGACGTCGCCACCAAGAAGTTGCTGTACCGCTGGGAGAGCGTGGACCACGTGAGCCTGGAGGAGACCTACCAGAAGTTCACGGGTGGGGGTACCGAAAAAGCGCCTTTCGACTACTTCCACATCAACTCGATAAGTGTCGCTCCCGACGGCGACCTATTGATCTCGGGGCGCAACACCTGGGCCCTGTACAAAGTGGACCGGGCCACCGGCGAGGTCAAGTGGCGCCTGAACGGCAAGAAGTCCGACTTCTCCATGGGGCCCGGTAGCCATTTCTACTGGCAGCACCACGCTCGCTATTACGGGGCGGACCGCATCAGCCTTTTCGACGACGGCGACTCTCCCGCAGAAGAGGCGCAATCGCGCGCTGTCGTCCTGTCGGTCGACATGGAAAAGGGGAAGTGCTCGCTGGATAAGGCCTTTGTGCACCCGGCGCGCCTGCTGGTACCAAACCAGGGCAGCATGCAGATGCTGGCAGACGGCGGGGCTTTCGTCGGCTGGGGGGCTCAGCCGTACTTTTCCCGCTTTTCGTCAGAGGGCGACGTTGTCTCAGATGCGCGTTTCCCTACGAATATTCAGTCGTACCGTGCTTTTAGCGCCAAGTTCACAGCGCGACCAACCGAAAAACCGGCCGTCGTGGTCGAGGACGACCCGGTCGGCGGCAAGATCGTGTACGTCAGCTGGAACGGTTCTACAGAGGTGGCCGCATGGGAGGTCCTCGGGGGCCCGCGCGCCAACCTTTCTCTGCTGGCCGCAGCCGATTGGGCCGACTTCGAGACTGCCATTTCGGTCAGCAGCACGGGCCCGTATTTCCAGGTCTTAGCCATGGACAGCGAAGGTAGGCAGATCGACAGCTCCGAGGTCGTAGCGGCGTGAGCGGCCCGCAGCCAATGCCTGAGAGGCCAGAGGCCGTGGGCGACGAGCCCGGCCCGGGACGCGAGAGCCCAGCGGAGCGGCCCGGCGAAAACTGGGCCAAAAGGCCGCTCAGCCGGCGAGGGTTGCTGGCCCGACTGGCGATGGGTTCGGCAGCGGCGGGCGCCGCTGCTGTGCTTGGTGCCGCCGTTTACGAAGAAGCCACCAGGTCTTCCCAAAACGGGGAAGTGGGCTCGTCCAGCAGCCTGACTGAAGTGCCTCGGCTCCACCAGTTCGTGGCGGCGGCGAGCGCCCTCACTTCTGGCGGCGGCCAGGTCTTCCGTTCCCGCCCTGACCTGCGGCCGCCGGGGATAATTGTGGACGTCCGCGCCCAGCACCCGGCCACGGACGTCGTGCTAACCGACAGTCATTCCGGCCCGGCTCAACAGGGGCCCATGATCATCGACGGCCAGGGGGACCTCGTGTGGTTCCTCCCGCTCTCGTCTGGTAATGACACCGCGGTGCGGGCCTTCAACCTCCGCGCCTGGTCTTACGGCGGCAAGGACGTCCTGTCCTGGTTCCAGGGGGCCGTCATCAGCGCGCATGGACAGGGTCATTACGAATTGTTCGACGCGAGCTACAACAAGATCGCTGAGGTGCACGCCCAAAACGGTTACCAGGGCGACCTGCACGAGTTCGTGGTTACGCGTGAAGGCACCGCCCTGTTCACCTGCTACGGCCAGGCGCCCGCCAACTTGTCCCGCTTTGGCGGCGCGAAAAAGGGCAGTTATTTCTATGGCGTCGTGCAAGAGGTTGAGCTGAGCACGGGCAAATTGGTTTTTGAGTGGCGCAGTGACGAGCACACCGACCTGGGAGACTCCTACCTCAAGCCGGGCACACAAGGGGCCTGGGACTATTTCCACATCAATTCGATCGACATCGACCCAACTGACGGCAACCTTATAATTTCGGGCCGGAACACATGGGCCTTTTACAAGGTCAAACGTTCGAGTGGCCAAGTCCTGTGGCAGGTGGGGGGCAAGGCGGGTGACTTTGCCATCGGCCCGGGCGCCCATTTCGCATTTCAGCACGACGTGCGTCGGAACCCCGACGGGACCGTCACGTTGTTCGACAACGAAGGAGGCCCGCCCGCTCAGGCTCACCAGTCGCGCGGCCTCGTGCTTTCACTGGACGAACACGCTCGTAAGGCTGCGCTCGTCCACGAGTACTTCCACTCGCCGCCGGTTTTGACAGAGGCGCTCGGCAGCGTCCAGGACACCGGTGGGGGAGCCCGCTTTGTCGGTTGGGGGGAGTCGAGTTATTTCACGGAGTACGACAGCTCGGGCGCCCCAATTTTCGACGCCCGATTGACCTCGGGGACAGAGTCCTATCGTGCCTTCAAGCAACCCTGGCAGGGCCGGCCGGCCGAACCGCCCTCGATCGCCATAGTGCCGGGCCCCTCGGGCGCGACCGTGTACGCCAGCTGGAACGGTGCGACCGAAGTCGCCGGCTGGGTGGTCCTTGGAGGCCACAGTCCCAGCGCGCTCGAGCGTTTGGGCAGCGCGCCACGATTGGGATTCGAAACGGTCATCCACGTGCCGAACCCTACGCCCTACCTGGCTATTGAGGCCGTCACCGCCACGGGTGCGGTCCTCGCCCACTCCCAAACCAAGGCGGTGCGCTGAGGGCGAGCGCCGCAAAAAAGGGTGACGAGTTCCCATGGAGGCTCGTCGGTGAGCCAAGATGGCAAGGTGACAAACACCCCCCGGGAGAACGAACCCCAGCTGATAGTGGTGCGCTCGGATGCGGACACCGCCCAGGCAGCCCAGGGCGGGGCAGGCACAGAGGAGAACCCCGAAGTCGTCGAGCAGCCGGCCAAGGTGATGCGGATCGGGTCGATGATCAGGCAACTGCTGGAGGAGGTGCGCCAGGCCCCTCTTGACGATGCGAGCAAGGCCCGGCTGCGCGAGATCTATGACACCTCCTTGCAGGAGCTTGCGGACGGCCTGTCACCCGACCTGAGGGCCGAGCTGGGCCGGATGGCGCCGCCGTTCCACCCGGAAAGCGTCCCGACCGACGCCGAACTGCGTGTCGCCCAAGCTCAGCTGGTCGGCTGGCTTGAAGGGCTCTTCCACGGGATCCAGGCCACGATCTTCGCTCAGCAAATGGCTCAGCGAGCCCAGGTCGAGGACGCTCGCCGCCGGGGGTTGCCGAGCGGTCAAGCTGGACGCGACCAGCGTGAGGACAGGCCCATGCCGGGGACCTACCTCTAGGTGGGCTACCTCTGAACGGACGTCGGCTGATGGGCAGCTACTGGGGCTGATGCCCGACCCGAACGTGGGCCTGGTACGACCTGGCCCGGAGCTGACTGGTCAGGTACTGGTCACCGGGGCCCGCTAGATTTGGCAAAAGAACACGGTTGTAATCTTGTCCACAAGTTAGCCACAGCAGCTTGTGGATGGTTAGGTCGTGAGACAAGAGAGAAGGAGGTGTGTTAGGGCCGTGAGCGCAGCATTTGCGCACCTGCACCTCCATACGGAGTTCTCGATGCTCGACGGCGCCGCCGCGTCGACGAGGTCGTCAAACGGGCGGCTGCGGACGGTCAGCCCGCGATCGCCATAACCGACCACGGCAACATGTACGGTGTCCTGGACTTTTACAAGGCGGCGCGAGCGGCCGGAGTGAAGCCCATCATCGGCATCGAGGCTTATATGGCCGCCGAGAGCCGGTTGGATCGCCCGCTGCGGAGGGGCCGCCTCGACGATACCGGTGGCGAAGCCGATGAGGGGGACAAGCTTTATTACCACCTGACCCTTTTGGCCGAGAACGACCGTGGTTACCAAAACCTCCTCAAATTGTCGTCGGAAGCATATCTCTCGGGCTATTGGTACAAGGCTCGCTGCGACTGGGAGTTATTGGAAAAATACCGGGAGGGAGTAATTGCGACCACCGGTTGTCTTGGCGGTCTAGTCAGCCAGGCTCTATTGCGTGGTGACGTAGAGCAAGCCACCGCGCATGCGGCCCGGTTCCAGGAGATATTCGGCCGGGACAACCTGTTTGTCGAGCTCCAGGACCACGGCATCGAAAAGCAAAAGAAGACCAACCCGCAGCTCGTGGAAATTGCACGTCGGATCGGCGCGCCACTATTGGCCACCAACGACAGCCATTACTCGAGTCGCGACGACCACCTCGCTCACGACGCGTTGCTGTGCGTGCAAACGGGTTCGATGATGGACGATGCGAAGCGCTTCCGCTTCGAGGGGTCAGAACATTACCTGAAAACGGCAGCCGAGATGCGGGAGCTTTTTTCCGAGCTGCCGGAAGCCTGTGACAATACGTTATGGGTCGCAGAAAGGGCAGACGTCACAATCGAGCTCGGGAAACCGAAGCTGCCGGCCTTTCCTCTGCCAGGTGGGTTTTCGAGCTCGGACGGCTACCTGCGGCACCTCAGCTTCAAAGGCGCCGCGGAGCTCTATGGTGCGGACCTTCCCGCCCAGGTCGTCGAGCGGCTCGACCTCGAGCTTGGCGTCATCGCCTCGATGGGTTTTTCGGATTACTTCCTGGTTTGCTGGGACCTCATCCGTCACGCCAGGGAGCTGGGTATAAGGGTAGGGCCTGGGAGGGGCAGCGCCGCCGGCTGCTGCGTGGCTTATTGCTTGCGGATCGTCGACCTCGACCCGATCCGCTACGACCTGCTGTTCGAGAGGTTCCTAAATCGCGGGCGCAAGCAGATGCCCGATATCGACATGGACTTCGACGAGCGTTACCGAGGCGAGATGATCCGCTACGCCTCGGAACGCTGGGGCTCGGACCACGTGGCCCAGGTGGTCACGTTCTCGACGATCAAGGCACGGGCTGCTGTTCGCGACGCGGCCCGCGTGCTTGGCTACCCCTACGGCGTGGGTGACCGTATCGCTAAGGTCATGCCACCGCTGGTCATGGGCCGGGACACCCCGCTCTGGGCCTGCTTCCAGGAGGACCCTAAGCACGCCGACGGCTACAAGGTGGCCACGGAGCTGCGCGAGATGTACGCGACCGACCCGGAGGTAAAGCGGGTCGTCGACGTCGCCAGAGGCCTCGAAGGCCTCCGCCGTCAGGATGGCATCCACGCCGCGGCGGTCGTGATCTCGAGCGACCCGCTGACCGAGCACCTGCCCGTTCAGCGTAAGCCGGAGCCCGGGGGCCGCCCCGAGGACGCGCCCATCGTCACGCAGTACGAGATGCACGCCGTCGAGGAACTCGGCCTGCTCAAAATGGACTTCCTGGGCCTGCGTAACCTGAGCGTCATCGAGCGGACGCTCGACATGGTGGAGGCTAACACCGGGACCAGGCCGGACATAGACCATGTCGACCTGGGTGACCTGGCCACGTTCGAGCTGCTGCAGCGGGGTGACACCGTAGGCGTGTTCCAGCTGGAGGGGGCCAACATGCGGGCGTTGGTGCGCTCGCTGGCGCCCAACAAGCTGGAAGACGTGGCGGCCCTGGTCGCGCTCTACCGGCCCGGCCCTATGGCGGCCAACATGCACAACGACTATGCCGACCGCAAAAACGGCCGTAAGCCCATCACTTACCTGCATCCCGACATGGAAGACCTGCTGGGCGACACCTATGGCCTCATGATTTACCAGGAGTCGATGTTGCGGGTCGCTCAGCGCTTCGCTGGCTACAGCCTCGAAGAAGCGGAGAACCTGCGCAGGGCGGCGGGCAAGAAGGTCCGCGAGATCATGGCAAAGGAGCGGGAAAAGTTCGTCGCCGGCTGCGAACGGACCGGTTACGGGGCGTCGTTCGGTTCGCAGCTGTTCGACATCATCGAGCCCTTTGCCGACTACGCCTTTGGCAAGAGCCACGCTTTCGGGTACGGCCTCGTCGCCTACTGGACGGCCTGGCTCAAGGCCAACCACCCGGTCGAGTACATGGCCAGCCTGCTGACCAGCGTGAAGGACGACAAGGACAAGCTGGCCGTGTACCTGGCTGAGTGCCGGTCCATGGGTATAGAGGTCCTTGTGCCCGATATCAACCTTTCGGCTTCCGAGTTCACAGCCGTCCGAGGCGATGGCGCCGACAAACAAGGGCCGGGGGCGGCGCGGCGAGGTGTCGTACCCTTCGGGCTGTCGGCGATCCGCAACGTTGGTGAAGGCCTGGTTGAGCGCATCGTCAGCGAACGCGAGGCAAACGGCGCCTTCGAGGACTTCTATGACTTTTGCAAACGGGTCGACCCGGTCGTCCTCAACAAGCGCACGGTCGAGTCGCTGGTCAAGGCGGGTGCCTTCGACTCCCTGAGCCACCCCCGCCAGGGCCTTTGCCTGGTGTTCGAACAGGTGCTTGACCGGACGCTGGCCAGGCGCAAGGAGGCCGACCAGGGTGTCCTCAGCCTGTTCGGCGCTTCCGGCGGAGGAGCGGAGCTGTTCGATGACACGAGAGTCCCCGTGCCTGACCAGGAGTTCGACAAGCACAGCAAGCTCGTGTTCGAAAAAGAAATGCTCGGGCTGTACGTGAGCGACCATCCTCTGGTCGGCGCGGAGGCCGCTTTGCGCCGTTACACCGACTGCAGCATCCTTGACCTGCGAGAGGAGGGTGTCGGCCGGGAACCGGCCCCTGGCAGTACAGGCGCCTACGGGGGTGGGGAAGGCATCAGCGCTGGGGCCCCGAACGGGTACGGCGGGTCGCGATCGGCTAACGGCGAGCGCTGGGTGGGTGGTGTCGTCACGGGACTTGTCCGCAGGTATACGCGAAGGGGCGAGCTGATGGCTACGTTCGTCCTGGAGGACCTGCAATCTTCGATCGAGGTCTTCGTCTTCCCCCGCACCATGACCGAGACGGGCCATCTCCTCGCTGACGACTCGGTCGTCTGCGTGAAGGGGAGGCTAGACCTTCGCGACGAGGTCCCCAAGATCGTTTGCTCGCAGCTCAAATGTCCTGAGCTCAGGCTTGACGGTGCTGAGCCACTGCAGGTTGTGCTGCCTGTCAACGCACTGGACGACCGGCGGGTCGAGCGGCTCCGGGAGCTGCTGCTCGAGCACCCGGGAGCATCCCCTGTGTACCTGCACGTCGGGAGCAAAGTGGTGCGGCTAGCTCAGGATTTCAACGTGAATACCAGCCCGGGCCTGCTCGCCGAGTTGAGGGTACTGCTCGGACCTGCCTGTTTGTGGAGCCGAAGCGATCCGAGCGGCTAAACTTGGTAACCGGTCCTAGCTAGTAAGGAGTGATCAGCCGACATGACGTTTAATGTCGAGACCAAGGACTGCACAGCGCTTTCGGATGGTGAGCTGGCCGAGATGGCCGACATCGTCGCCGACGGGCCGGCCGGCCTGGACATCGGTGTGCTGTCCAAACAGAGAGACGAGTGGGTGCTGATCACTCAGGCTCACGACCGCGGCCACCTAATGGGGTTCTCCTTCTGCACACTGGAGCGCATCGGTGGCACGCCGTGCGTGCTGTGGGGTCTCGTGTCGGTAAAGCGGTGCGGGGAGCGTGTCTCGATCCTCGACGCACTGCGCGCCGACCAGTTCCGCAAGGCCGTGCTGGCCTTCCCCGACGAGGATGTCCTGGTCGCGACCCGCCTTCGTGAGGCCGGTGGCTTTGCCGCCTTCGACGGGCTCGAAGACATTTGCCCCCGTCCCGGCTACAAGGTTTCTGGCGAGGAGCGGGCCTGGTCGAGGCGGCTGGCCAAGCGCTTTGGGGCCGATGGTCGCGTCGACGACCGCAGTTTCATCGTCCGTGGCGACAGCTCGCCCAGCCCTGTTTTCGACTACGAGCCTGAGGACTCCAGTGAGGTCCGCCCCGACGTTGCCGCGCTGATGGAAGCATTAGACGACCAGCGGCGTGATGTCCTGATCGCGTTCGGCTGGGCGATGTCAGAAGGGCTGGCGGCAGGCTTCAGCCGGTGAGCCAGGCGCCTGGGGCGTTCGCCCTGGGCCGAAGGCGGCCTGCCTAGCGGCGGGGGACCACCGCCTCGACGACTTTGTAACAGTGCCCGTCCGCCGGAGGCGACAGCGCGACCACCAGCACACCGCCGGGCTTCATACGGGCGTGGGTGCTACGTATCCTCTCCAGGGACCCCGCCAGGCGAGGGTCGACGCAGCCGATGACCTGCGGGCGCCCTCCCCATAAGAAGTGGCACCAAAGGCTGGCTTCGTGGAGGGTGATGACCACCCCGCTCTGCGGTTCCGCGAGCGCGACCGAAGGGTGGTCGGGTTTGCGCTCCCAAAACGGGATGGCCGGGCCGTGGAACCCGAGCAGCGGCGCGTTCTGGGGATGGAGCAGGGGGCGAATTAGCCGTCTCGCTGTCCTGCCTGTCATCCGCCCGGCGAGTTTCGGCGGGCCCGCTACGACGACGGCCTCTGGCTCGCTGGGATCCGGCACGAGATCCGGCTCGCGGCCCACTGTCACCTCGACGACGTCATATGGTCGCAACCTCTGGTCGACCGGAGCGGCGGACCACGCTCTGACCAGCGCACCCGAGGCGAGATCGATACCTGCGCAGTGCCGCTCACCTGTAGAGACAACGAGGAGCTGCAGTGCACTACCGGGCGCATCGTGGAGCCGGGGCATTTGCCTTTGCGGTGCTCTTGGTGCTGACGTCGTGCGCATCACTAGCAATAGTGCCTGTTCGTAGCGTGGGGCGGGTGGATGGTAGACGCAACCGTAGCTCGGGGGGGCCCGGAGTAGCTAGCTAGTCTCCCAGTTAGTTCGTCGACGGCCCCAAAAACTGGTCATCGGCCGGCCCGAGCTGCGCTAATGCGTCCCGGCGTCGAGGAGCGCGCCCAGCGCAGCCGCGTCGGTCACCGGGAGTTTGCAGGCATAGCCCTCGCACACGAAGGCCTTGTCCCTGCTCTCGGGCCCTACCCGGCCCTTCCATAGCGGCGAGCTGTACGGCTCTCCCCAGGCGACCACTGTGTCGGGTGCGAAGCGCTGCCAAACGGGACGGACGAGCGCCGTGGCCCTAGAGTTGATGACCACCTGGCGTCTCGGAGCCGAGATGTAACTGGCGGCGAGGGCCAGTCCCGGGAACGCAGAGGGCGCCCGCGACATGGCTGGCGACATCAGGTCCACGGTCCGCGCCGCACTGTCGCTGAAGCTCGCCTCCCCCGTCAGTTCGCCGAGACGGGCGAGGGCGAGCGCGGCGGTGGCGTTCGCGGAGGGGACGGCTCCGTCATAGACGTCCTTCATGCGGGCGATGAGAACCTCGGCGTCATCGCCGTACGTGAAGAAGCCGCCGGTCTCCTCATCCCAAAAAAGCTCGAGCAAGCCTGAGGCCACCTCTCGGGCTGAGGTTATCCACCTGCTCTCACCGGTGGCCTCGCCGAGCCGGGTGAACGCCTCGGTGAGCCACGCATAGTCGCCCGCATAAGCGAGGTATGCGCGCCCGGCTCCGCCGCTGTCCGCCCCGCCCGTCCCATCCGCCCCGCCCGCCCCGTCCGAGCTGCTGGCGCTGTCACTAGCATCGGCAGCGTCGGGGCGCCACGACCGCAGCCAGCGGGCATCCGGACGGCGCAGTTGTCCGAGCAGGAGCTCGGCGGTCGAAGCCGCGGCCTCCACCCAGGCCGGCTCGCCGAAGGCAGTGCCGGCGTAAGCGAGGGCAGCTATGGCCATCGCGTTCCATTCGGTAAGTACCTTCCCGTCGAGCCCGGGGCGGGGCCGCCCCTGGCGCCTCTCGAGCAGCAACAGCCGGGCTTGGTCAATCTCTGGAGGCCTGGCTATGTCGCCCAGTCCTTCGCGCCAGAGGATGTTCTTGCCCTCCCAGTTGCCGCCGACCGAAGCGCCGTACCATGCGGACGCACCCGGGCCGGCGACTTGTTCCATCTCTTCAAGGGCCCACGTGTAAAACCGACCTTCCTCACCCTCGCTGTCCGCGTCCTCGGCCGAGGCCCAAGCGCCTTCGGGCAAGCGCATGGGTGGGCTCAGCAGGTAGCCCACGGTTTCTTCGACCACCTGGCGGTAGCGGGCGGAGCCGGTCAACTGCCAACCGTGCGTGTACGCCCGTACGAGCAGGGCGTTGTCGTAGAGCATTTTCTCGAAATGGGGAACGAGCCAGTACCGGTCTGTGCTGTAGCGCGTGAACCCCCCGGCCAGGTGGTCGTAGATGCCCCCGGAGCTCATCGCATCGAGCGTGCGGATGAGAGCATCGAGAGCGCGGTCATCGCGCGAACGCCACCAGTACTCTGCCAACAATTCGAGGCTCGTCGGCTGGGGGAACTTGGGCGCCTCCCCGAAGCCTCCCCACTCGGGGTCCCCACGGCTCAGGAGCGCCTCAGCGGCGTCCCGCAGGATATCTGCGCCTGGCTGCTGTCGATGTCGCTCGCCCGGGACCGTCAGTCGTGACGGCAGCGTCGCCCCCTCTCGGACGGCCTCGGCCAAACGCTCCGCGTCAGCCTCGATGCCGCCCCGTTCGGAGGACCACACACGCTTTACCCGATGGAGGAGGGCTAAGAAATTCGCCCTCGGTAAGTACGTCCCCGCCCAGAACGGGCGCCCATCCGGCAGCGCGATCACGGTCATGGGCCAGCCACCCCCACCGCTAACGAGTTGAAGTGCCTCCATATAGACAGCGTCGATGTCCGGCCGTTCCTCCCGGTCGACCTTGACCGCTACGAACGCGCCGTTGAGAACATCGGCTACCCCTGAGTCCTCGAAACTCTCATGAGCCATGACATGGCACCAATGACAGGCGGAATAACCGACGGAGATAAGGACCGGGACATCTCGACGGCGAGCTTCAGCGAATGCCTGGACGGACCATGGCCACCAGTCGACGGGGTTACTGGCGTGTTGGAGAAGGTAGGGGCTCGTCTCGTACTGGAGCCGGTTCGGGGCGGGCACCGGTACACCCTACCGATGGGCTTTTGCTCCCTGGCGGTCCCTATTGACAGAGCCCCGGCAGCAAGCGTGGCTGAGCGCGGTGGCGAAGTATTATGTGAAGAAGGTTGCCACTTCGAGCGATGTCTTCGTTAGTGAGTGCCTGAGGTCGTGACGATGAGCTACTTGGAAACCGACGGGGTCGTTGGTAAGTCTGCATATGTGACCGTGGCCATCCCGGGCGGCGCCCAAGCGGGAGAAGTGCTCGTCCGGGTCCGGGGTGGGACCGAGTCCTTCATCGTGTACGCCGACCAACCAGTGGGATTGGGGGCGCAGGTGGTCGTGCTGGCTAACCGGGGTGCGCGTACCTTGCTGGTGACGCCACTATGAGACCTGTTTAGGAACCCCAAAAGAAAGGCACGTCATGCTCGGTTGGCACGTCCCAGCCCCAAATGAAGCAATGTTGATCTCCGGGAGCCGGAACCGCGACGACGCTCCGTTCCGCATCGTCGTGGGGCACGGTGCGTTCGCGTTGCCCGTCCGCAACCATGTTGCGCTCTTGGGGCTCGCAATGCAAGAAGCCGAAGTAGCAGAACCCTGTGTTACGCAGCAAGGCATAACACTGCAAGTGCGGGCCGTCATCGCTTTCAAGGTAGGCGACGACAACGAATCGATCGCTAACGCCGGCCGGCGCTTCCTGGACGACCAGAAGTCGATGCCCGAGCTCGTGGGCCGAATTTTTGCCGGGCACCTTCGGTCCATCGTCGGCTCGATGACCGTCGAGGACATCATCCGCGAGCGCCAGAAGCTCGCGTCGGAGGTGCTCGACGCGTCGAAGCCGGAAATGGCCAGATTGGGCCTCGTGGTCGATGCTTTCCAGATCGAGTCGATGGACGACGGGCAAGCCGGCTACATCAGGCCCTTTCGCAGCCCCACATCGCAGCCGTGAACCAGGCTGCTCAAATAGCCCAATCGCAAGCCGACCAGGCGGCCGCGCAAGTCCGCCAGGAGTCAGAGCGCAACCAGGCTCAGTACCAGCAGCAGACATCGGTCGCTAAGGCCGAGTACCAGGCGCAGATCGACCAGGCCCAGCAGACGGCCGCTCAGGCTGGCCCGTTGGCCCAGGCCAAGGCCCTGCACGAAGTGCTCGGCGAACAGGCGAAGGTGGCAACTTCCCAGGCTGAGCTGCGTCGCCAGCAACTAGTGGCCGAGGTGGTGCGGCCGGCCGAGGCCGAAGCCGAAAAGGTCCGCACGCTGGCTCGCGCCCAAGCGGACGCAATACGCCTCCAGGCGGAGGCGACAGCTAGCTCTGACGGCGTCGTGCTCGAGCGCATGCTCGTCGAG
Organism: uncultured Acidimicrobiaceae bacterium; assembly: GCA_963823855.1. Taxonomy (GTDB): domain Bacteria; phylum Actinomycetota; class Acidimicrobiia; order Acidimicrobiales; family Palsa-688; genus Fen-671. The sequence continues at coordinate 1,019,929 of CAWGNA010000012.1, read as the reverse complement.
AACATGCCGCAAATCCTGGCTGCCGCGGCCGGTGAGCTCCGGCAGGCCAACGTGACGGTTCTCAACGGAGCCGAGGGGCTGGGCGAGCTGGTGGCCGGGCTGGCGTCGCAGGCAACCTCGATCCTTGATGTGGTCCGGAGCGGCAACGGCAGGTTCGCGGCGCCGTCCGGGGGCCAGCCGCCGGCGCGCGTCGTTGCCGTCCCGGCGCCGCCAGACGGAGGGCCGCCGACGAACTGAGCGACTAGTTTTTTGCGGCACTGGGCCGGGGCGGCTGTAGTAGTTGTTCCCGGAGCGCCTGGCGCCGCAGCTTTCCGATGGACGTCATCGGTAGGGCCGTGACGAGGAGAAGTTCTTTGGGTGCGGCAAATGCAGCGAACTGGTCCGACACCAGTGCGCGCAGCTCGTCCAACCGAGGGGCACCGGTGGGTGCGGTTGGGACCACGCAGGCGACTATTCTCTCGCCCCACTCGGGGTCGGGTTTGCTGGACACCGCGACCTCCGCGACGCCCGGGTGTTGGCGGAGTATGCGTTCTACCGCGGCCGGCCAGACATTTTCTCCGCCGGTAATGATCATGTCTGAAAGACGGCCTTTTATATGCAACTTCCCTGCGCCGTCGATGACTCCGGCGTCACCGGTGGCGAACCAGCCTGCCTCGTCGAGGGGGACCGTGCCGTCACGGTAGGCCCGCAACAGCATCGGGCACCGCAGCGTCACTTCCCCGGAGGAGCGCGTGGACATTTCGACGCCGTCGAGCGGCGAGCCGTCGTACACGACGCCGCTGCCGGTCTCTGTCATGCCGTACGTGACGACAATGTTGGGGCGCAGCCGGCCCGGGGGCGCCGAGCCCCCGAGGAGGACCCGGTAAAAATCGTCGGCCCTTACGCGTGCCAGCGCGGTCGGTACGAGCGAGACAAGTACGTTGGGGCCTGCTGCCGCGGAGACTTCCGTAGCATCGAACCCATCCAGGACAGTCAACGGGGTACCCGTGAGGAGGGAACGGGTGACCACTGAAAGGCCACCGATGTGGCTCAGAGGCAGGCAGGCCAGCCAGCGGTGTGTTGCTGGGTCGGCTCCCAGGCGCGCGGAGGTCGCCTTTGCTGACGCCGCCACTGCTTTGTGGGTGAGCACTACGCCCTTGGGCTCCCCCGTGCTCGCGCTGGTCGCGACCACGAGGGCGTCGCCGTCGTCCACCGGGGCGGCATCCTCGCGGTGCTCGGTACCATCCCGGGTGACCACCCTGGCGGGCCGGAGAACTTGGAGGGACCGCTCTCTCGCCGGTCCCCCGAGGCGCTGGTCAAGGGGGGCCACGGCATGTCCGGCATCCCAAGCGGCCTGCAGGGCCTCGACGAACTCTGGCCCGCCAGGCAGGTCGATCGCGACGAGCTCGGGCATCTTCGCTAGTTTGCCGCCAACGCTCGCGTGAGAGCGAGCCCGGCAAAAAGGGAGCCGCCCTCGATGGCCCAGGAAAGCTCGGTCAAGCACCCTTGGCTGGTGGGAGCGCGCCCACGGACCTTGCCCGCTTCAGTAGTGCCGGTTGCCGTTGGGACCGGCGCCGCCTTCGGTTACGGGGAAGCCGTCTGGTGGCGAGCGGTCCTGGCGGGAGTGGTGGCGATCTCCCTGCAGGTGGGTGTGAACTACGCCAATGACTACAGCGACGGGGTGCGAGGCACAGACGCGGTCCGGGTCGGTCCCCTGAGGCTGGTTGCCGGTGGCCTGGAGCCGCCTGGAGCCGTCAAGAGGGCAGCCCTCGTGGCTTTCGGGGTCGCGGGTGCCGCTGGCCTGGCGCTGGCCGCCGTCGTCGGCTGGTGGTTGCTGGCTGTCGGCCTAGCGTGCGTCGCCGCAGCCTGGTTTTATACCGGGGGCCGGCGCCCGTACGGCTACGTTGGCCTCGGCGAGGTCGCGGTCTTCGTGTTCTTCGGCCTCGTCGCCACCACGGGCACCGCCTATGTGCAAACAGAGGACTTGACTGCTCTGCTGGTTCTTTGCGCCATCCCGGTCGGGTTGATGGCCGTGGCCCTGCTCGTAGTCAACAACCTGCGTGATATACCGGGGGACGCGGCGGCTGGTAAGCGGACATTGGCCGTTCGTCTCGGGCCGGCCGCGACCCGCCGGTTTTACGAATGCTGTGTCCTGCTGGCTGTCTTGCTCGTGGTCCCACTGGCGTTCTTCCGACCTTGGGCTTTGTTGGGCTTGGCCGCTCTGCCTTTGGCCGTCGTGCCTGTAAGGGCAGTCGCGGCGGGAGCGGAGGGGCGTGCATTAGTGCCTGTCCTCGGTGCCACCGGGCGGGCCCAGCTCGTGCTGGGCCTGTTGCTGGCGGTCGGCTTGGCGCTCTGATCGCCGGCTTTGCGAGCTTGGGCCTTGCCAGCTTTTGGCTTTGCGACCGTTGGGCCTTACGACGTTCGGCTTTACGACTTTGGGCCTCTTGCAGTGCCTTCCTCGATGGCCTGGCTGACCGTGCAAAAGTTGGCTATGGTGGCGGCGACCGCCTGGGGGCGTTCGAGGTGACAGGCATGGCCGGCGTCGCGCACGATCGAGAGAGTGGCAGTGGGGCCGATAGCAGCGGCCATCCGTGTGGCCTGGTCGCAATAGCGGCGGTCCCGCTCTCCCGCTATCAAGAGGATGGGCCAGCCTCGCGCGCCCAGTTCTGGAAGCCTGCCCCATAAGGGCTCCTGGGCACCGGCACCACTCAGGCGCAGGCTCGATGCGAGACCAGCCGGCGTGTTGGCGAGGCGTTCCTCGAGCCCGGCGCGCTCGGGTGGGAGCGTGGCGAACAGCGGCTGGGAAAGCCACGAGGCGAGGAAGGGCCCGTGCCGTCCTGTTCGATCCGTTCGGCCAGCACCTCGTCAGCAGCCCGCCGTTCCGCCCGTAGCGCGTTGTCCTCGATGCCCGCGCTCGTGCTGATCAGGACGAGGGCTTCGACCAGGTCGGGGTGGGCGAGGGCGACGTGAAGAGCGCTCCGTGCGCCCATCGAGTACCCCACCCACGTCGCCGGTCTGCCGACGGTTTCGGCCAGCAGGTCTGCAGTGCGCCACAGGTCGGCCCGCACAGCGGCGGAGCCGCCGTGACCGGGGGCGTCAGGAAGGACGAGGGGGAACCGGCCCTGGAGCTCGTCCACGACCGAGGCCCAGGAACTGCCCGTCTGGGTGAAACCGTGCAGCAGGGCGAGAGGCGACTGGGTGGTGCCCGCGACCTGCTCCACGAAGCGGGCCGACAGCGCCCTGTACTCTACCTGTCGATGATCTTCGGCCCTTCGACCATCTTCGGCCTCTCCCTGACCTTGGGTTTCTGCGTGCTCTCGGGCCACTCGGGGATCTTGGACCAGTTGGCCAGCAAGTGCCACTCGACCACCGGGGCCAGGGCCGCGGTGGGCTTGAGCTGGCCGGCCGGGCTGAGCTGGCCGGCCCTCGTTGGGACCTCGGCGGTCCCGGGCCTGTGATGGGCCTCCTGTGACGGGCCTCCCTGCGCCCCAGGACGTCCAGGCTGCGTTTGCATGGGTGCTAGTGGACGAATGGCTGCGCGCTGGCATAACCGACGCGGTTGCCTGCCCCGGGTCGCGTTCTACACCCGTGCTGATCGCGCTGGCCGAAGCAGCAGAACGAGGCGATCTCCGGCTTCACATGCTGCTGGACGAGCGTTCGGCGGGATTTTTCGCCTTGGGCCTAGGGTTGGCACGAGGACTTCCCGCTCCTGTCGTCACGACGAGCGGCACCGCGGCGGCAGAGCTCCACCCAGCCGTGCTCGAGGCCCACCATTCTGGCGTGCCCATGCTGGCCATCACTGCCGACCGGCCTCAGGAGCTTCACGACTGCGGGGCGCCGCAGTCCGTTCACCAAGCCGGGCTCTTTGGCGATGCGGTGCGCTGGGAGCTGAGCACCGGCGTCCCCGAACTCGCTGCCGCCTGGTCGTGGCGCTCGCTTGCGTCCCGCTCGGTGATAGAGGCCTGTGGCGGGGCACGGCGAGCCGGGCCTGTGCACCTGAACCTTGCCTTCCGGGAGCCGCTGGTCGGTCAGCCCACATTGATAGTCGGTGGGGCCCCAGCCGTCAGGCCGACGGGGCCATCCAGCGCGCGATGGGGAGCGGCGTGGCACGTGGTGGGGACCGCCTCCTGGACGAGCTGGCTGATGGCCGGCCCGCCCGGGCGCCATGGCACTTTCGGGGGCCGCAGGTGGCGAGCAAACCCACTCCGTACGTGGTCGGGCTTCTGGCCGAGGCGGGCGGGCGGGGCCTGATTGTGGCCGGCGCTGACGCCGGCGGGGGCGGTGCTGGCACAGGAGGTGGCGCCGTCTGGCAGCTATCGAAGGCGACCGGCTGGCCAGTCCTCGCCTCGCCCCAGAGCGATTGCCGCGTTCCGGGTGCCATAGGTTCTGCAGACGCTCTCTTGCGCACCGGTGTCGTCCGGGGGTGGCGGCCTGACATCGTCTTGCGGCTCGGTGCCCCGTGGGCATCGCGAGTAGTAAACGAGTGGCTAGCCACGCTCGAATGCCCGCAGGTGCTCGTAGACCCCTGGGGCACGTGGGCCGCCCCCGACCGGCCACCGGGTGACGTTGTGGTGGCTGACCCCTCTGAGCTGTGTTTCGGTGTTTTGGACCGGCTTGCGATCGCAGCGCCGGACGGCGCGGTGGGCGCGTGGGCGGGCCAATGGGCCGAAGCCGAACGGGTCGTACAGGACGCTATCGACGCGGCCCTGGCTGTTGAGGAGGGGTTGACGGAGCCGGCCATAGCTCGGTCGTTGATCGCGTCCGCATCGCCTGGTTCGACAATCGTCGCGTCTTCGTCGATGCCGGTCCGGGAGGTCGAGTGGTGGTCACGGCCCCGAACCGGGCTCCGGGTGCTGGCCAACCGGGGCGTCAACGGCATCGACGGGGTGCTCTCGAGCGCCCTGGGCGTGGCCGCATCGGGATGCGGGGGTGACGTAACCGCCCTGGTGGGTGACCTCGCGTTCCTTTACGACATCGGAGTGTTGGTGCACGCCGCCAGCGCAGGCATCGACCTGGACATAATCGTCGTTGACAACGATGGCGGAGGTATCTTCAGCTTCCTGCCTCAGGCCAAGAGCCAGCCCGCCGAACGGTTCGAGCGGCTTTGGGGGACGCCGCACCGTATGGACCTGGTAGCCGTGGCGGGCGGGTTTGGCGTCGCCGTCGAGGACATCCCCAGCATCCCGAGGCTGGAGAGTGCAGTTGCCGGCGCCGGCGCGAAGGGTAAGGGCCTGCGAGTCCTGGTTGCGAAGACCGACCGGGCCGCCAACGTCGCCGTGCACGAACGGCTTCAGTCGGCTGTCGAGGCGGCCGTGGAGGCGCTGGGGTGAGGAGTGAAGGGGGGGCTCTGGGCGCCCCCGAGCTATGGCCGCACCAGGGCGGCAAGGAGGGCCTGGAGCTTGAGCTGCGTTTCTGCCAGCTCAGCATCAGGGTCCGAGCCGGCGACGATGCCGTTGCCCGCGTACAGGGTGGCGCGCCGGCCAGAAACGCTGGCGCTGCGCAGCCCCAGCACCCACTCGCCGTCACCCCGGCTGTCAACCCAGCCCACTGGCCCTGCGTAGCAACCCCTATCGAAACCCTCGTTATCCCGTTGCCAGCGCAGCGCGGCGCCAACGGGTAGGCCGCCCACTGCGGGGGTCGGCTGGAGAAGGGCAGCGATCTCGAGGCTGGTCGCGAGAGCCGGGCTCGCTCGGCGTGGCTGCTGGCTCGGGCCGAGCCGTTGCCGAAGTGCCCGTCAGTGCCAGCGTTCGAGCCCGCACCGGGGGGAAGCAGTTGCCCCTTTATTGCGGTCCCCAGGTGGGAGACATTGCGCAGGGGAACGACCGACGGCGCATCCGGCACGTCCAGGGTGGTGCATAGAGGCCGCAAGGTGGCGACGATCTTGTCGACGACCAGCTGGTGTTCGTGGCGGTCTTTGCTAGACGACATCAGGGCGGCGACCAGCGCCTCGTCGCTCGCCGGGTCGCCGCTCCGGGCCACTGTCCCGGCCAGGGGATGGCTCTCGATCTCACCGCCGGTCCGCCTCAGGAGGGTCTCGGGGCTGGCCCCGAGAAAGCCGTCTACGTGGAACACCGCGCACGAGGGGTACAGCGACGCCAGGCGGGCGAGCGTTTCGTGGACGACGAAGGGGCGGTTCGCGACCACCTCGACCTGTCGGGCCAGGACGACCTTCGCCAGAGCGCCGCTTTCCATTTCGTCCACGGCTCGCGAAACAAGCTTCTTCCAGTCCGCGTGGGGCAAGCTGGCGCCCAGCTCGAAGCGGTCCGGGAGATCGCCGCCCAGTGGCTCGTCTCGAAGCTGGGCTAGCTCCTGCTCGAGGGAAAGCGTCGAGCTGCGGGTCGAGCTCAGAGACCGGGAAGTGCGGACCCGGGTAGCCCAGGCTGCGCCGTGATGGAGTGCTATCACCAGGCGGGGGATGGCGAGGTGGCCCGCGCTCGCCGGGTCGTAGGGAAGTGCCCCGATCGCAACCGGTCCACTTCCGGGCACTGCCAGGTCGCCCTCTGTCCGGATGGCGGATAGGGCGTCGCCTACGGAAGAGGTGTGTGCCGGCGCAGCCCATCCCGCCGGGAGCGGCACTCGCAGGGCCTCCCCGATTCCGAGGATGACCTGCCCACCCCGTCCCCACAGATGGCGCCCGGGAAGTCCTCCCGCCCTGACCAGGTCCGGGACCGAGGCTGGGTCGACCTCCTGGGTCACGGCAGTGAGCCGGCCGGCCGCCTCGAGTAGTTCTGGTAGCGAGGTAACTGTCATCCGGGCCCCAGGGCTGGGCGCCCCACCTTTGGGGCCCCCTGTGGAAAGGGTCACGAGGGCCCCCGACCGGCCGGCGGGTCGCAATATAGACCTGGCTGATGCCGCCCGAGAGCAGCTCGTGCTCGACTGCGCAGAAGCCCGCCCTTTCGAGCCGGACGATGACCTCGGGGGCAGGGGGCAAGTAGGCAAAGCTGCGGGGTAGGTACTGGTAAGCGGCTTGGTCAGAAAGCACGGCACCCACAAGAGGCACGGCGTAGTTAGACCACAGCCGATGCCCGAACCGCAGTAGGCCCGCTTCGGGCTGGGCGAGGTCGAGCAAGGAAATGCGCCCGCCAGGTCGTGTAACTCGGGCCAGTTCGTCGAACAGGGCACCAAGATCGGCCACATTGCGCAGGGCGAAGGCGCTAACCGCGCCGTCGAAACAAGCCGCCCGGAAAGGCGCGAAAAGTGCGTCCGCAAGCACCAGGGGGGCGGGGGCCACAGCGTGAGAGAGCATGCCCTGGGAGAGGTCTACGCCGACAGGCCGGAGGTCGCGGCCCGCGAGTTCGCGGCATAGGTCTCCGGTGCCGCAGGCCACGTCGAGCACAAGTGAGCCTGTCGGAAGGCCGAGGGCGTTTACGCAGTGCCGCCGCCACCCGCGGTCCATGCCAAAGGAAACGATGCCGTTGACCAGTTCGTAACGAGCCGCGATGGCGTCGAACATCTGCCGCACCGCGCGGACCTTTTCCTCCCCGGTGGGCAGCGACGCGATTGGGCCCTCAGTCGTACGAGGCCGCTCAGTCGTAGTAACGGAAGATGACATCGGCCACACACGACGGCTTTGAGGCACCATCTACTTCGAAGGTGAGTTTCAACGTCGCCTGGGCCCGCCCTCGAAGTCGTCGAGGGCCTCGAGCGAGGCGCCCAACCGCAACCTCGAACCGACCGGCACAGGCGACGGGAAACGCACCCGGTTGAGCCCATAGTTGACGGCTAGGCGCGGGCTTTCAACCGAGAGGATCTCACCAAGCAGGTAAGGCCCGAGCGACAGCGTGAAGTAGCCGTGGGCAATGGTCGTGCCAAACGGCCCCGCCTTCGCCCGCTCCGGGTCGACGTGGATCCACTGATGGTCGCTTGTGGCGTCTGCGAAGAGGTTGATCTCCTCCTGGGTGACGGTGTGCCAGCTGCTGTAGCCGAGGTGGGAACCCACCTTGGCCCGTAGCTCGTCGAGGTCCTTAGCGACCGTGCTCATGCGGGCAGGTTAGGGCTCATGCCGGCAGGTTAGGTCAACCAGGCGATCACGAGCCAAGCCGAACTGCCCCGGCGACCGGCGGCGGCTTCGGCGCCGGTCCAAATGGCCGCCGGGACGTGGGCCGGCGGACCGCGAGACCAGAGGTAGCATGGCGGGCGCATGTTCGAGGCACTATCCGACCGGTTCGAGGGGATTTTTACTCGCCTACGAGGCCGCGGCCGGCTCAACCAGGAAGACGTCGACGAGGCGCTGCGGGAAATCCGGCTGGCGCTGCTGCAAGCCGACGTCAACTTGCTCGTCGTCAGGGACATCATCGCCCGCTTGCGGGCAGAGTTGGTTGGTTCCGAGCTCTCCCAGAGCCTTACCCCGGGCCAGCAGGTGATCAAGGCGGTGAACGACGAGCTCGTTCGGGTCCTGGGCGGGACGGCCCTAAAGATCACCTACGCGCCGAAGCCCCCCACCGTGGTGCTCCTGGCCGGCTTGCAGGGCGCGGGCAAGACGACAGACGCTGCGAAACTGGCCCGCTGGTTCAAGCAACAAGGGCGCAACCCTCTCCTGGTAGGTGCCGACCTGCAGCGCCCCGCTGCGGTCGAGCAGTTGCGGGTGCTCGGCCGCCAGATAGGCGTAGCCGTGTTCTCGGAGCCTTCGGACCCGGTAACCGTAGCCAAAAAGGGCCTCGCCGAAGCGGCCCGTATCGGCCGTGACGTCGTGATCGTCGACACGGCGGGCCGGTTGCACATCGACACGGAAATGATGGAGCAGGTCCGCGAAATTTCCGAGACGGTCCAGCCCCATTACACGTTCCTTGTTATCGACGCCATGACGGGCCAGGACGCCGTCACCACGGCCGAGGCGTTTCACAAGACACTGGAGCTCGACGGGGTCATCCTCAACAAAATCGATGGCGACGCCCGCGGGGGTGCCGCGTTGTCCGTGAAAGAGGTCGTCGGGAGGCCCATTGCGTTTGCCTCGACCGGAGAAAAACTAGAGGATTTCGAGCTTTTCCACCCTGACCGGATGGCAGGTCGGATCCTCGGTATGGGCGACGTCCTCACGTTGATCGACAAGGCAGAGCAGGCGATAAAGCGTGAAGACGCCGAAAAGGCGGTCGCCAAACTGGCCGAGGGGCGCTTTACGCTCGACGATTTCCTGGACCAGCTCCAAGCCGTAAAAAAGATGGGCCCGCTTTCGGGCTTGATGGGGATGCTGCCGATGGTCCCGAAAGAAGCCCGCAATATGCAGGTCGACGACTCGATGCTGAAACCGGTCGAGGCGATCATTCACTCGATGACGCCGGCCGAAAGGGCGGAACCCGCCATCATCAACGGCTCGCGTCGCTCGCGAATTGCAGCGGGCTCGGGAACTTCAGTGCAAGACGTGAACGAGCTCCTGGAGCGTTTCAAACAGGTACAGGTTTACATGCGCCAGGTGCCGGGGTTGGCGGGCATGACGCGGCGAGCTACAACGAAAAAGGCGGCCGGGAAGCGCAAAAAACGCCGGTGAGCTCGTCGGCCCTGGCGCCCGGCTTCTAACTTCTGGGCATCTCGCCTACACTTGCGCGGTCCGATATTGATCAGTTGACGGCGTGCGCGGCAATGCCGGGCCGCTCACCCACAAACAGAGGGAACAAAGGCAACTCATATGGCAGTCAAGCTCCGCCTGATGCGGATGGGAAAGACAAAGCAGCCCACATACCGGCTGGTGGCCGCGGACAGCCGCTCACCCCGCGACGGGCGGTTCATAGAGGTCGTCGGTAGCTACGCGCCCCGCCAGGAAGATAACAAGGTGGTCCTGAAGGCCGAGCGCGTCACCGAGTGGCTCCAGCACGGGGCTCAGCCGACAGACCGCGTCCGGCGCATCCTCGTTAGCGCTGGCCTGATGGATGCGCCTCCCGTTCGCAAACACGCGACCGAGGCAGCCCAGCGCCCGGCCAAGAGGGCGAAGTGAGCGAAGTGAGCGAAGTGAGCGACCCGTACAACAGAGTTCCCGGCGGACGAGCCCGGGCGGTCCTCGAGTACCTCGCCCGCCAGATCGTCGACGAACCTGATGCGGTTGGCGTCGAGATCAACGGCGGCAGTGAACGCCAGGCTCTGCGCCTCAGTTTGCAGGTAGCTTCGAGCGACGTTGGCCGCGTGATCGGGCGACGGGGTCGCACCGCGCAAGCGATCCGCGCCGTGACCAGAGCGGCCGCCGCCCGGGACGGTGAAGAGGTTTTCGTCGACATAGCGGACTGAGTGCTCCCAGGCGCCCATACCGTGTTGCTGGAAATAGGTCACGTCGTCCGACCCCACGGGTTACGGGGCGATGTCGTTGTCCAACTGGTCACGACCATCGAAGAGCGCTTGGCCGTAGGTAGTACGCTCGACTTTGGGGGCAGCTCGCTCGCCGTGCAGAGCGCCCAGGTGTTGCCGGGGAAACCGGGGCCAAAGGGAACTCACTGGCTAGTCCATTTTGCCGGGGTGGACAGCCGCGAAGCGGCTGAGAAGTTAGCGGGTGCAGAATTGCGAGCGGAGCCGCTCGCGGTGACCGAGGGCCTTTGGGTCCACGAGCTCATCGGTTGCGAGGTGGTCGACGGTTCCGGGGAGGGCCACGGCGTGGTGTCCTCTGTCGAGGCGAACCCGGCCAGTGACCTTCTTGTGCTGGACACCGGGGCGCTTGTCCCGCTGCGCTTCGTCGTGGCGGCCGAGCCTGGCAGGCTAACCGTAGAGGTACCGGAGGGCCTGTTCGAGATATGAAGACCGAGATCTTCACGATCTTCCCAGCCCTTGTCTCGACATGGGTCGAAGCGAGCCTCATCGGCAAGGCTCGAAGGGCGGGCTCCATCGAGATCGTTGTCCATGACCTGCGTGAAGGGGCCAGGGACCCCCATCGCAGCGTCGACGACAGCCCCTTCGGCGGCGGTGCCGGGATGGTCCTGGCGCCCGAGCCTGTGTTCGCCGCCGTCGAAACAGCCGACCCGGTGAGGCCGCTCTACTTGCTCGGGCCGGGCGGACGGAGGTTCGACCAGGCTATGGCCCGCGAACTCGCGGTGGCCAGGGGGTTCTCGCTTCTGTGTGGGCGCTATGAGGGCGTAGACGAGCGGGTTGCGCAGTATCTCGTCGACGACCAGCTGTCGATCGGGGACTACGTCCTGGCCGGAGGCGAGGCGGCGGCGGTCGTGGTTGTAGAAGCGGTGGCGAGGTTGGTCCCGGGCGTCATGGGCAACCTTGCTTCGAGTGAGGAGGAAAGTTTCACAGACGGCCTGCTCGAGTACCCGCAGTACACGAGGCCGGCGGAGTTCCGGGAATGGGAGGTCCCGCCGGTGCTCCTGTCGGGTCATCACCAGCACGTAGCTCGATGGAGACGGGCGGCGGCGCTAGCCCGAACGCTGGAGCGCCGGCCGGACCTGGTAGCCGCGCGCGGCGGCATTTCCGCTGAAGAGGAGGCCTTGCTGGTTGAATGGGGCTTCGATGCTCTAATCTCTTATGGTCATGGGCCCGACCGACCTGATAGATCGTGAGAGTTTGCGCGACGACGTACCCGAGTTCGCCCCCGGCGACACCGTCCGGGTGCACGTCAGGGTCGTGGAGGGGAACCGCGAGCGTGTGCAGGCGTTCCAGGGTGCCGTGATCGCACGCAAGGGCTCGGGCGTGCGGGAAACCTTCACCGTCCGCAAGGTCAGCTCGGGCGTTGGGGTTGAGCGGACCTGGCCGGTCCATTCGCCTTCTATAGCTCGGGTCGAGGTGGTCACGCAGGGTGACGTGCGCCGGGCCAAGCTGTATTACCTGCGGGAGCGTATCGGCAAGGCGGCCAAGATCAAGGAAAAACGCGTAGCCCGCTGAGTTGGTCTGGTTGACGGGCTCAGGTCGGCCCGGCGGGGCTCTGCTGAGAGCCGCCCAGGTCCTACCATTTGTATATGGGGCTGTTGTTGGTGCATGTATGGGAGGGGTGCTATGAGCGCTGAAGACCTCGAGCGGTACGAGACCGAGATCGAGCTGGCACTTTTCCAGGAGTACCGCGCCGTGCTCCCGATGTTCCACTACGTCGTAGAGACCGAAAGGCGTTTCTACCTGGCCAATGACGTGCACATGGAGGCCCACGGCGAGGGATCCCGCACGTACTTCGAGGTCAAGCTCTCCGACGCCTGGGTGTGGGACATGTACCGCCCTGCTCGTTTTGTGTCCAGTGTGAGGGTCGTGACGTTCAAGGACGTGAACGTCGAGGAGCTCCCCGAAAAAGACATATAGCCCAACCACCTGGCGTGGGCGTCACCGGCTCCTGCGAAGGTTGCGGTATGAGCGGTGCGCGGAGCCCCGATGGACGGTGCGGTGGTGCTCGCCACCGGGCCTTGGGCAAGACCGGGGAGGAGGCGGCAGCGGCCTGGTACGAGGCTCACGGCTACGCGGTAGTAGCCCGCAACTGGTCGTGCCGACAGGGCGAACTCGACATTGTCGCCACTATGGGCCGGCTTCACGTCTTTTGCGAAGTGAAGGCTCGTTCCTCAGCGGCGTTTGGGTTGCCCGTGGAAGCTGTCGGCCCCCTGAAACAAGCGAGGGTCAGACGACTGGCCGCCCTGTGGTTCGCTGAAAGGCGTCCCTGTCGCGGGTCGGGCGGGGCAGGCGGCCCGGTGCGCTTTGACGTGGTGAGCGTCCTGGATGGTCAGGTCGAGGTGATCGAAGGGGCGTTCTAGCTCGCCTTTGCAAGTTCCCTGCCTGCCCTGGCGGACTGCCTAGCATGACCTCGCTCGCCCTCGGCCTATCACAACTCGCCGTCGGGTTGTCACAAATGGCCTCCAATTGGCTCTAGTTGCCCGGCCGTCTCCGGTCCCGCATCAGCCAGCAGGAGGTGTGCCAGTGCCGGCGCAAATCCGGGGCGTCTCTCGGGACCACGACGACGTGAGCGACCCCGGCGGCGATTTCTTGTTGGCAGCCGGGGCACAGGTAAGCTTTGCGGGCCTGAGGGCCGTGTATGCGCCGGACATCAAGGCCGAGTGGTTCCCCGGTGGCGGCGAGGTCGGCGATCTCTTGCAGCTCCTCCAGCTTGAGAGGGGCGCGTACCGGCCCGTGCCGACGTCCACGATGCCTCGGAGCAGAGCGCGCCACGGGAGCCAAGCTACTCACCGCCAGGCATGGCCCGTTGTTACCCCGTGCCCCGCTTTGGTCTGGTCGTTGTCCCGTCGACGAAGCCGTACCGCACGTCGGCCCCAGCCCGGTCCTGGGCCGCCCGCTCTGGCCCGGGCGCCCCTCGGTACCCGAAAAAGCGGAGCCGATCAGCTCTATGGGCGTGGATCCTGGTCTAAACGGTCACAGGCTATTGATAGCGTTCAGGGTTGTTGCTCGTGGCCTGCACTTTGGCCGCTCCCAAGCCCAAGCTCACAAGATTTGCGGGGGTGCCCAGTGTTGGCGACGGTGTCTTCAGCCACGCTCGTTGGCGTGGACGGCCATCCGGTTGCGGTCGAAGTCCATGTCAGCAACGGGCTGCCGGGTTTCCGTGTGGTCGGCTTGCCCGACGCCTCCTGCAGGGAGTCGCGCGACCGGGTCCGAGCGGCGATTATTTCCAGCGGGTTCAGGTGGCCCCAAAAGCGAGTGACGGTCAACCTGGCTCCGTCGGGTTTGCGCAAGGCCGGTTCTGGCCTGGACCTGGCCATCGGTCTTGGTGTCATGGCGGCCGACTGCCAGTTCCCGGCCCAATCGCTGGAGGGCCTGGCCTTTATCGCCGAGCTCGGTCTCGACGGGTCCCTCCGGCGGGTGCCTGGGGTTCTCCCCCTCGTCGGTTCAGTGACCGATGCCGCGGTTGTGGTGGCTCCGGCGTGCGCGCAGGAAGCCCGCCTCCCGCAGCGGGCGACCGTAAGAGCAGTCCCCAGTTTGAAGGTCCTCGTCCAGGTCCTCAGGAACGAGGCAAAGTGGCCGGAGTTCCCGTCTGCAGCCGACGCGAACCGAGGAGCCACCTGCCCCCGACCTGGCGGATGTCCGGGGCCAGGCATTTGGGCGCCAGGCCCTCGAAGTCGCTGCGGCTGGCGGCCATCACCTGTTGATGATCGGGCCAGCTGGCGCCGGCAAGACCATGCTGGCCACCCGGATGCCCGGGCTCTTGCCAGCGTTGCCCCCGGCTGACGCGCTCGAGGTCGCCAAGATCCACTCTGCGGCCGGCCTGGAGCTCAGTGCCAGTGGGCTCTGTCTCCGCCCGCCCTTCAGGTCACCCCATCACAGCGCTTCTGCGGTGTCGCTAATAGGTGGGGGAGGCGCCAGGCTGCGGCCGGGGGAGATCAGCTGCGCGCACCGGGGCGTCCTTTTTCTCGACGAATTGGCCGAGTTCCCGCGTGCAGTGCTCGACAACCTTCGCCAGCCGCTGGAAGAAGGTCGGGTAGTCGTCTGCAGGGCGAGCGCCGCTGTCGCCTTTCCGGCGCAGTTCATGCTCGTTGCGGCCATGAACGCTTGCCGCTGCGGTGCCGATGGTTCTCCCGGCGCATGCGCTTGTAGCGAGGCCGCCCGCGCCCGGTACGCCGCCCGGATCTCGGGGCCTCTGCTCGACCGGTTCGACCTACGGGTTCGGGTGCACCGGCCCGACGTTGAAGATCTTCTGGCGAGCGGGCCGCGCCGTTCAGCGGGGGCTCCCGGTATGGAGGCAACGTGCGACGTTGCGGCCAGAGTAAGCGCGGCGCGCCGGCGGGCGGAGGTGCGGGGAGTGAGGGTGAACGCGGAGTTGCCAGCGTGGCAACTGGATGAGGTGGCGGCTTTGAGCCCTGGGGCCAGGAGGGTGCTCGAGCGAAGACTGCGAGAAGGGCGCCTTTCCGCTAGAGGTCTGCACAGGGTGAGGCGAGTGGCGCTCACCGTCGCGGACCTAGCGGGGCGCGACGGCCCGCTGAGCGAGGAGGACCTGTTGCTGGCCCTGGCTCTCCGGGCCCAGGGGCCCTCAGCTCGGAAGCGGCAGAGGGGGGCGAGCGAGGTAGTGAGACGAGGCCTGCTACTTGGCGTCATTCGCCATCTTCGTTGTCCTTTTTCGCCCTGGCACGGCCGTGACGGGGAATGTGAACAAGGCGGGCCGGCTACCTGCGGGCGCCTACGCGGCCGCGCTGGCTTCCCTGCCCTGCGTCGGCCCCGCCTGGCTAGTCGACGTGCTGGAGGGCCACCCGCCGGCCGAGGCCTGGGAACTCGTGGCGGCCGGAGTGCTAGTCCCCTCCGCCCGCACGCGCCTCGAGCCCAGGGGGCCAACTTGGGCAGATGTAGCCCGTCGACTGGACGTCGCTGCCCTGTGGGCACGCTGCCAGGAGGGCGGCATCGCTGTCAGCTGGCCTGGAAGGCCCGATTACCCCGCGGCCCTGCTTCGGGGCCCTTCGCCGGCCGGGGTGTTGTTCTCGGTCGGCCGCCCGGGGACGCTCGCGGACCGCGGGTGCGTTGCTATTGTCGGCACCCGTCGGTGCACGCCCGAGGGGGCCGCGGTCGCTTACCAGCTCGGGTACGACCTTTCGTGTGCGGGTGTGGTCGTCGTCTCCGGACTGGCACTCGGGATCGATGGGGCCGCCCACGCTGGCGCACTGGCGTCGGCCCGGGACATGGGATCTCGGTTCAGCGGGCCCGCAGCGCCAGTCTCGCTCGCACCCGTCTCGCCTGCAGCCGTCTCGCTCGCACCCGTCTCGCCCACACCAGTCTCGCCTGCACCCGTCTCGCTCCCGCTGTCGGGCGGACCTGCACCCGTCTCGCTCCCGCTGTCGGGCGGACCGGGAGGCGGGGCCAGCGTTGGCTCGACCGTCGGGGTCGCCGCAAGCGGGGTCGATGTCATCTACCCACGCCAACACGGCGCGTTATGGCGCGAGGTCGCCCGCTTGGGTGCCATCGTGTCGGAGACGCCCCCCGGTGTCCAGGCGAAGGCGTGGCGGTTCCCCGCCCGCAACCGGTTGATCGCCGGGCTCGCCCAAATGGTTGTGGTTGTAGAGTGCCATGCCAGCGGCGGCTCCTGGCACACGGTCGACGCCGCATTGCGTCAGGGGCTCGAGGTCGGAGCCGTACCCGGGTCGGTTCACAGCTCGGCGTCAGTCGGCACCAACACGCTGATCCATGAAGGCGCCACCCCCGTTCGGGACGCACAGGATGTCCTCGACGCGCTCGGGATGTTCGAGACAAAGAACCTCCCGCGGCCCCTAGAGGGCTCAGACGCTTGGCGCCAAGGGCCCGCAGGCCAGGCCCGCGGGGGCCGTGCGCACAGTGCAGACGGACCGGACGGACAGGCCAGCCCGAGCGGGCTCAGCGGTCCCGGCGCCCGTGCCATCGGTCCCGGTTCTCCTGACGGGTACGGCGGCGACAGGGCGGCGAGACGCTCCAACCCTCAAGGCTCTTTAGCCGGCGCCCCAGGACCACGTCAACGCGGTAACGGTCCTCGCACTTCGCCGGCTACCGGCCGGCCGGGTCGCAGCGAGCGGGGAGCCCGTGCCGGGGCGGTTGACGACGGGCCTTTCAGCACCCTCGACGAGAGAGTCCGTGCCTCTCTCAACTGGCGTCCGCTCTGCCTCGAAGAAATCGTGGAGCGCAGCGGCCTGCCGGCAGCTGCCGTTGTCGTGTCGCTGGACAGGCTCGAGGAGCAAGGTCTGGTCAGCGGGGACGGCGGTTGGTGGGTGGTGGCAAAGCGCTAGGTCAACAAGTAAATCTCGAGTTCACTGGCTGCTCACCTATCGTCCAGATCTGCCGGGGTCGAAGGCGGGACCTTCAGGCCCGCTTTGACCATGCCTTCCTCGACATGATTGATAACGACCTCCAGGACCCTCGCTCTGGCGTAGTGCTTGCTCTCCGCGGCCACCACGTCCCAAGGGGCGTCGGCGCGGTCAGTGCGGGCCAGCATTTCCTCGACAGCCGATACATAAGCAGGCCGTTTCTTTCGATTGCGCCAGTCCTCGTCGGTCAGCTTCCAGCGCCGCAGAGGGTCGTCCCGGCGGCTCTCGAAGCGTGCCAATTGCTCTTTCGCGGATATGTGGAGCCAAAACTTGACCAGAACGGTCCCCTCGGTGACGAGACCTTTCTCGAATTCGACGATCTGCTCGTAGGCGCGTCGCCATTCGACCTCGGTCGCAAATCCTTCGACGCGCTCAACTAGCACCCGTCCGTACCAGGACCTGTCGAAGACCGCCATCCCGCCCAAACCGGGGAGGTTGGGGCCGAAGCGCCAGAGAAAGTGATGGCGTTTCTCCCTCTCGCTCGGGGCAGCATAAGACTGGACCCGCACGTGGCGGGGGTCGAGCCAGGCCACCAAGCGCTTGATCGCACCGCCTTTTCCGGATGCGTCCCAACCCTCGAACACAACGGCCAGTCCCGGCCCGAGCCCACCTCCCCCGACGAGACCGCCCGCGATTAGGCGGAGGTACAGGAGGCGGCGCCCCAGCACCTCGAGGCGCTGCTCGCTCTCGGCGCGCGAGAGCTTGAGCGAGAGGTCGACCTCGTCCAGCCTGCCCACGTTCGCCATTGAAGCCGACGTGGCGTGCGGGTGCACAAATCGGGGACAACGCATGGGTGCAACGCGGTCGTCAACGCCGAGCGGGTCGTGCTCACTCGATGACCTCTGGCCCCGGCGGCGGTCCCTCGATGATCCAGCCGGCGATGAGCGAGGCCAGGTTAGGTGGGTAGACGGCTTCCTTCGCCATGACCAGGTCGTCGGCCGACCACCAGCGCGAGCCGGTAGTCGACCGGACCTCCAGGTCGGTGAGCGCCGTCGGGTGGACGTCGAACCGGGCCGTCCTCACCACGAAGATCGACTCGTGTTGCTCGAACTGGTGGCCGTCGAAAGGGAAGCTGACGTAGCGCTGCCAGACGACGGGCCCCAGTTCGCCTAGCCGGGCACCTGTCTCCTCGTAGACCTCCCGGCGGGCAGTCTCTTCGAGGGTCTCACCGGCATGGGCCCCGCCGCCGGGCAGGATCCAGTAGATGGCCGCGGTTTCTACCGCGGGGTCGCGGCCCGACAACAGCAGGACCGCGTTACCCTCGTCGAGCAGCACTACTCGGGCTGCTCGACGGGCCGGGCCGGGGCTGGGGCAAGTGCCGGAGCCGGGACCGGGGCCAGTGCCCGGGCCGAGGGAGGGGGAGGGCGCCGGCTCGAGGCGCAGGCGGAGGGCCGGGCTCCGGCCTTGTTCGAACCCGAGTTCCTGGTAGAGCCTTTCCCCCAGCGGCGCTGCATGGAGTTCGACCGTTTGCGCTTCGTTTTGTCTGAACCACTCGAGGAGGGCGAGCATTATTTGTCTCGCAAACCCGCGCCGACGCCAAGCTGGATCGGTCGACATCCATTGGACGTAACCGATCTTGGCACCGGGATTGCCCGGGCTCGGGAGACGGCGCGAGATCGTGCCGGCCCCGATTGCGGCGAGGCGGCCGTCCTGAGCAGGGTCGTCCACGACGAAGATGGCGGCGTCCTGACCCAGCCGCGCTGAGATGTGCTCGGCGGCGACCTGGCTCCATGGCCCTACAGAGGCGTCGATCCCGATGGACCCGTACATCAAGACGGCCAGCCTGAGCACCTCAGGCGTGTCGGCAGGGACGCCGGGCCGGGTGACCGGGACCGGCCGGTCCTCAACCATGGTGGGCCGGCCTGTTCGGCCGGGCGAGGTGGTCAGTGGGCATGGCCGAGAGTAGGCCGAGCCGTCCCGCCTCCGCCGCTGTTAGCCGTGACGTGCCGCTTGTGTATTGTGACGCGCTCCTGTCACCCATGACGGGGCCGCACGCTGGTACAAGCGGGGTCTGTGCCCTCTGACGACGGCGCTTATCCTGGTCGGGCGTCGCGATGTGGATGGTTTCTCTTTGCCAATCGGCGCGCTGGGGGCCTTGTGGCCGCGGTCCCGGGCTTTCTCGGCGCGTCCGCTACTTCTCGGCGAACTTTTGCCGCGCTTCAGGCGTGGGAACGCGACGAGATGCCAAAACGACGCCGAGAAGCGCAGCTGATGGGCCGGGGACCCGGGCTCAAAGGTGAATAAAATCAACGAAACAGCATTAGGAAGCATTTACCGGAGGAGGGCAGCAGGCCCACTGCGCTGGCTGGCCGTCCGTTAGTCAGGCTGAAACCGGGGACCGCACTTCGCGTTCACCTGTACCAGGGCGCGCCCCCTACCACTAGCCAGGGCCGAGCCGTCCCCGCCCGTCCACGCAATGGCCGAAACGGGCGCAGACCTCGGCCTGCTGAGGGCTCAGGCGGTACCATTTACCACTGTGGGCTTCCCCCAAGGCACTCAGAGTGGGCAGAATGTGGCGGACAGCGGGCGTCGGCGCAAGGCGGCCACCGACCGGCCGGGCGACGGCGAGGCGGGGCGGCGCGCCCGCGAAGTGACCGGGGACAGGGTCGTGGCCCGAGACGGGGCCGTGGCCGGCGATGGGGCCGGGGACAGGGTCGTGGCCGGGGACAGGGTCGTGGCCGGGGACAGGGAGGCCGATGCCAAATGGCAGCTACCTGGCTGGGTCCTGTCGCTGACAGACCTCTCGGACGCGAGTACTCGAGCCTACGAAAACGGCGTGGTGTCGTTTGTGACCTGGGCACAACGGGCTGGCATCGATGAACCCCGAGGCGTAAACAGGCTGGTACTGCGGCGTTACCTCGCGTACTTGACCACCAGGCATTATGCTCGCCAGTCCGTAGCGCAGCGGGCCTCGGCGTTGAGGCGTTACTTCGGCTGGCTAAAAAGGCAAGGTGTGCTGGAGAGCGACCCCACCGAAGCCCTTTCGACCGCGTTCTGGCGGGTCGCGCCTCCCCCGGGTGTTGTCGCGTTCTGAACTGGGAGCCCTCCTGGACGGGCCACCGGCGCGGGCGACCGAGGTGCCCGAACGAGTGCGGCTTCGCGACGACGCCGCTCTGGAGCTCCTCTACGGCAGCGGCTTGCGGGTCAGCGAGCTGTGCGGTCTTTCACTGGGGGACATTGACCTTCGGTCGGGCTGGGTCACCGTTTGGGGAAAGGGCGCCAAACAGCGACGGGTGCCCATTTCCGAAGCCGCAGCAATCGCCGTACGGCATTGGTTAGCAAAGGGCCGTCAGGCCATGGCACAACCGCAGTCGCCCAGAGACGCTCTCCTGCTGAACGCGAGAGGCGTTCGCCTGGGCCCCCGTGACGTGCGGCGTATCCTCGAGCGACGGTCTCCATTGCCGACGCACCCTCATGCGCTCCGGCACAGTTTCGCGACCCACATGCTCGATGGCGGGGCCGACCTTAGAGTCGTACAGGAGCTACTGGGCCACCAGAGCGTAAGGACGACCCAAATCTACACGCACGTGAGCAAAGAACGGCTTCTGGCGGTGTACGACCGCTCGCACCCGAGGGCTTGACGATACCCGCGGGCCTGAGGGACCTGAGGCGCTCGGTTGTCCCAACGAGCTCGAGAGGCGTAGCTAACCGGAGGGGCCTGAAGGGCTCAGAGGCTTGACGAACTCGAAGGGCTCAGGGGAATGGTGAAAGGATGAAGGTGCAAGCTAACGGAGATGGGACCTGATGGAGACTGACGAGGCAACTTCTTCGACCGACGAGGTCTGGGCCGAGTACAAAAGGACCGGGTCGCGAGAGCTGCGCGATCAGTTGATCGTTCGGTACTCGCCCCTTGTCAAGTACGTCGCCGGACGCGTGTCGGTCGGCCTGCCTCAAACGATCGAGCAGTGCGACCTGGTGAGCTACGGCATATTCGGGTTGATCGACGCCATCGACAAGTTCGACACCGACCGCGCCATCAAGTTCGAGACGTACGCCATTACCAGGATCAAGGGAGCCATTATCGACGAGCTGCGGAGCATCGACTGGGTGCCGAGGTCGGTGCGGGCAAAGGCAAGGGCCATCGAGAGGGCGTACGCCAAGCTCGAGGCGCAGTTCCTTCGGACGCCGACGGACTCCGAAGTCGCGGCCGAACTCGGCCTGTCGGACGAAGAGCTTCAGGCCCAGTTCTCGCAGATCTCCTTCGTCGGCATCGTGGCCCTGGACGAGGTGCTGTCCGGTGGTGAACGCGGGGAGTCGACGACGTTGGGCGACACATTGCCGGACCGCCGCGAGGGCCCGATGGCGGCGTTCGAGGTTGAGGAGATGAAGCAGATCCTGGCGGGAGCCATCAACCGGCTGGGCGACCGGGAGAAGATCGTCTTGTCTCTCTACTACTACGAGGGCTTGACGTTGGCCGAGATCGGCCAGGTCCTCGGTGTCACCGAGAGCCGGGTGTGCCAGATCCACACCAAGGCAGTGCTGCAGCTCCGTGCCCGGATGTTGGTGCCGGACAAAGAGACTGCCTGACCGGGCGGGCTGCGCTGGGGGTCTTCGAGGACCACCCCGGCGTCTCTTCGCGACGGTTGGCGGCGCGAAGAGGACCTTGATGAGCGTGTAGTCTGGAGTGGGGTCGCGGTGAGCCGCGGCCCAAAACAACCTACGCCCGGGTGCCTCCACGGTCGCCGCTTACAACGAGTTCTATAACGGCAAGCGGCGCTAGCGCTCGGGGGACAGACAACCGATGGAGAGGAGTGACATGGCCGTCGTAACGATGCGACAGCTTTTAGAGGCGGGGGTACATTTCGGGCACCAGACGAGGCGCTGGAACCCGAAGATGAAGCGCTTTATTTTTGGAGAGCGCAACGGTATTTACATAATTGACCTCAACCAGACTTTGCAGCGCGTCGAAGTCGCTTATTCGTTCGTGCGGGACCTGGTTGCCAACGGCGGGAATGTTCTTTTCATAGGAACGAAGAAGCAGTCCCAGGATCCCATCTCGCGAGCCGCGCTGCAATGCGGGATGCCCTTTGTGAACGAGCGGTGGCTGGGCGGGATGCTTACCAACTTCCAGACCATTGCTCTACGGGTAAAAAAGATGCAGGAGTACGAGCGCATGCGGGCCGCGGGCGATTTCGACGCCATGCCCAAAAAAGAGGCGCTAATACTGACGCGGGAGCTGGAGAAGCTCGAGCGCAACCTCGGTGGCATTCGCGACATGGTGAGCTTGCCGGAGACCGTGTTCATCATCGATATCAAAAAGGAGCACATCGCGGTATCGGAGGCCAACAAGATGGGCATCCCGATCGTGGCGGTTGTGGACACCAACTGTGACCCGGACCTGGTCCAATACCCCATCCCTGGCAACGACGACGCCATCCGCAGCGGGACACTGATGTGCCACGTGATGGCGGAAGCAGTCACGGAGGGCCGCTTCGTGGCCTCCCGGCGGGGCACCGTAGGCGTACACGCTCCGGGGTCGCTAAATCGCGCCTTCGAGCCGGCGCGGCCAGAGCCGGGCCGCTCAGAGCCCGTGCAGGCCGTACCAGTCCAGGCCGTACCAGTCCAGGCCGGCGTAGCCGCGGCGCCGTCCACGGTCCAGCCGACCGGCCTCCACCAGGGTGAGGGCGCATCCGCGTCGGTCCGGCCGCCTGAGCCCGCAACGTCGCCGGTAGATCAAGCCGCACCGTCGCCGCTAGGTCAAGCCGGTGTGCCGCAGGCCCAGGTCACCCCCGCTGACGTGCCGGCGCCTCCCACGGTGGCGGGCGGCCCAATTGAGGCAGCTGCGGCGGAGGTCGCGGGAGCAACTGGGGCGCCAGCGACGCATTCCGGCGAAGGCGCGCTTGGTTCACGACGGGCCGGTGAGTTTGAAGACGAAGGGACCACGGTTGCAGGCCAGGAAGGGCCGGGCGGCACAGCCGCGGGGCCCACGCCGCCATCCAGCGCCGCAGCCGAGGTCGCTGCCACGCCCGAAAACTAAAGTTAGGAGTGCACAACAGATGGCAGAGTTCACCGCGAAGGATGTCCAGTCCCTTCGCAACTCAACCGGGGCGGGGATGCTGGACGCCAAGCGTGCCCTGACCGCCGCCGGCGGCGACCCCGCCGAAGCAGCGAAATGGCTTCGCGAACGCGGGCTCGGCAAAGCTGCCGAACGCGCTGGCCGTGAGAGCCAGGAAGGCGCTGTGGCGGTCGCTTACGACCCCGGGCAGGATGCTATTGCGCTGGTCCAGTTGCGCTCCGACACAGATTTCGGGGCCAAGAGCCCTGACTTCGTGAACCTTGTCAACGAGCTGGCCGCCCTGGTGGCGAGTGACGGCGAGGATGCTGTGGACCAGCGCAAGGCAGCCATAGAAGACCTCAACATCGCGATCAAGGAAAATGTCCAGCTCGGAGAGATCGTCCGTTTCCAGGCTGCGCCCGGCAATGTCGTTGGTTCGTACCTGCACGTTCAAAACGACCGCGGCGTAAACGGCGTGATCCTGGAGCTGGCGGGTGGCAGCAGTGAGCTGGCTCATGACCTGGCGGTCCATATCGCCTTTGGTCGGCCCAAGTACCTGCGCCGGGAGGATGTACCGGCTGAGGAGGTGGAGGCAGAACGCACCGCCCTCGATACCGAGAGCCGCCGAGAAGGTAAGCCCGAGGCCGCGCTGCCCAAGATCATCGAAGGCAAGCTCTCGGGATGGTTCAAGCGCGTCCCCGGCGGGGTCCTGCTCGAGCAGCCCTACGCGAGAGACGACAAGCGCAATGTCGCCCAAGTCCTGGGGAGCGCCGAGGTCGTGCGGTTCGCCCAGGTCGTGATAGGCGGCTGATGGGCCGACCGGGCGCGCCCTGGAAGCGCGTCGTCCTCAAGATTTCCGGGGAGGCCCTGGCGAGCGACGCGGCTGACGAAGTCCTCGACGGCCGCGTCGTCGACCGCCTGGCCAGGGAGATCGCTGAGGCCCGCGCCGAGCTCGGGACCGAGATCGCGATCGTGATAGGAGGCGGCAACATCTGGCGGGGTACCACCGGCTCGGCTAGCGGGATGGACCGGGCGACAGCCGACTACATGGGCATGTTGGCGACTGTGATCAACGCCCTAGCCTTGCGAGACGCCCTGGAGCGCGAGGACCAGCCCACCCGGGTGCAAACCGCTATCGGTATGTCCGAACTGGCAGAGCCGTACATTCGCCTGCGAGCTATACGGCACCTGGAGAAGGGTCGAGTCGTGATCTTCGCCGCCGGTACTGGCAACCCGTTCTTCACCACTGACACCGCTGGAGCCCTCAGGGCTGTCGAGATCGGTGCTGAGGTCTTCCTCAAAGGCACCCATGGAGGAGTGGACGCTATTTATACGGCGGATCCACGCGTGGACCCTGCCGCCGAACAAATCTCCGAGATCAGCTACGACGACGTGATCGGAAAGGGCCTCCGGGCGATGGACCTTACTGCGATCACGCTGTGCAAAGAGAACGCGCTGCCGATCCTTTATTTCAGCATCATGGAAGAGGGGAACCTTCGGAGCGCCCTGGACGGGGAGCAGATAGGTACGCTCATCCATTGAGTATTCTTGAGCGCCCGTCCGACAAAAAACCGCCCTACCAGGGGGAACAGGCCGTTTTGACGGGTTGAGGACCAAGCACACCGCTAGGTCACGAGTACAAGGTCGGTCCGGGGGGGTGCATGTCGAAGCGCTGGTGGACCACCAGAGTCATCTTCGCCGGACGGAGGGTGGCTGGCAATGGGCAGGGCGCAATGCCTGCCGCGGGTGTCCCGTGCCGTGGCCACCTCCCACCCTGCAAAACCCCATGTCACGTGCAGCGTTACGGCATCCCTAAGTACGTTTAGTGTAGAAACGCACAACTTGGGTTAGACCCCCAGCGGCGCGAACCCGCGCCATCTGTGTTTTGCGAACCAAAACAACGGGAGGTTCAGTCATGACAAAGCGACTCCGTTCCCTCGCCGCCGCCGCCGCCGCCGTGCTGGCCACTGCAGGCGTGCTCGCTCTCCCGGGTGCCGCGGACGCCGACGGCTTACTGCCCACGCTCACGGTGGCACTAAAAGGCATCACCGGCGTCTCGGTGTCGGGTAGCGAGGTCTCGGGAGCGGTCTCCATCACCGCAACCTTCACGGGCAAGGCGCCCCCGAGCGGGCCAAACAGCAACGGGCCGTCGTTTGGGATTGTCCACCTCAAACCGGGGGTAACGATCCAGCAAGCCGCGGGCGCCGTCAATGCCAGTGGGGGGGACCTAAACGCGTTGACCCCCTACGGCAGCCTCATCGTAGACGCGTCCGCCCCGGCCACCGTGCAGACCGTTCTAACCCCCGGCAGTTATGTGGCCCTCAACGCCACCGGCAACGGCCAACCTGGGTTCGCCCCGTTCACCGTGACCCAGTCCAGCTCGCCCGCGGCGCTGCCGGCGGCGGCTGCCACGCAAACGGCCATCGAGTTCGCCTTCCGGGGGCCCGCCGTGTTGCACGACGGGACGATGGTGCGGGCCCAGAACCACGGCTACCTCGTGCACATGATCTTCCTCCTCCGGGCTCCTCATGAATGGACCGCCATGCAGGTCATCGCTCTGTTCAAGGCGGGCCAGGACAACCAGGCGTTTCAGCTATTGGGCCCGAACTCGGCGTTCATCGCCCTGCTCGGCGCCGCCTCCCCGGGAGCGATGCAGCAACAGGTACTGAGCGCCCCACCCGGTTACTACGTCGAGGCCTGCTTCATGGACACCCAGGACGGTCGGGACCACACCCAGCTCGGGATGGTGCGCCTGGTCCAAGTGGTGGTTCCCGGAAGCTAGCCCATACTTCGCTTTACAGTAGGGCGCAATGGCCGTCAGGCCATCCCGGGCCCTTCATCACACCAGATAAGGTCACCGTTTGTGGTCCCTTCCGACCTGCGAACACCCTGGTCAAGTACAGCGCTCAGGCCGCGCTACGGTACGCTTGTGCACTGATGGCTGACATCCTGGTTGACGCGGCGACAGAAGAGTGCAAAGAGAAGATGGCACGCGCTGTCGAGCACACCAAAAGCGAGTTCTCGAGCATCCGGACGGGCCGAGCGGCCCCGGCGCTGGTCGAGAAGCTCAAGGTGGAGTACTACGGGGCGGAGGTGCCGCTGCAACAGGTGGCGGGGCTGCATGTCCCCGAAGCGCGGTTGCTGGTGATCACTCCTTACGAAAAGGGGCCGGGCGTCATAAAGGCGATCGAAAAGGCGGTCCAGTCATCAGACCTCGGGATCACCCCGAGCAACGATGGGTCGGTTATCAGGCTGGTGTTCCCTATCCTGACGTCGGAGCGACGCAAAGAGCTGGCGAAAGTGGCTCATCAAAAAGCCGAAGACGGGCGGGTCGCCGTGCGCAACGTCCGCAGGTCTACGCGCAAGGACCTCGAAGCCCTCGAAAAGGACGGAGACATTTCGTCCGACGAGCTCGACCGCGCCGAAAAGGAGCTCGACAAGCTCACTCACGACAACATCGCAGAAATAGACCGGGTTCTCGGCCACAAGGAACAGGAGCTGCTCAACAGTTGAGCCGGCGCGGGGGGCGTCGCTCCGACCGGGCGCAGAAAGACGCGCCCGTAGTCGCTACGCTCAGCCTTTGGGGCGAAGCGGGGGCCCCGCCGGACTACGACCCGGGTGCGGTGACTGCACCGTTGGAGCTAGGGCAGATGGCGGAGCTGGAAGGCCCGCCGGGGGGCGGGGGGCAGCGCGAAGCGTCTGCCACCAGCGAGAGGCTTCAAGAACAGCTTGACTTGCAGGTCACGTCCTCGCCCGAGCTGGGCGCCGCTACGCCTGAACTAGCCGCCCCTTCGCCTGAACGGGCCCCGGGCTCGGCGGCTGTAGTCACGGGCTCGCCCGACGTGGCCATGGGCCTCGATGATGAGCTCGTGGCACCGGGGGAGCTCCGCCCGGCCGCAGCGGCCGTGGTCTCTACCCCGGTTGCCCCGGGCCCCGATGACCAGCCTGAGGGGCTGAGCGAACTGGACCTGGACACAGCCCCGACGCCGGCCGCTACGGGCGTGGCCGGGGAGGAGGGCCTCCCGCCAGAAATCGACCTGAAAAGTACCGCCTCTATGGAGGCGTTCACGGGGTTCGGTGACGAGGCTGGGAGTGCCTCCGAGCTTGACCTTGCCGTCACGGCCTCGATGGACGCAATTAGTGGTGCAGGTGACGAAGTGGGGTACCCAGGGGATGTCGCGCCGCAGGTCACAGCGTCTCGGCCGACAATCCCCGATCAGGGCGACCAGATGGGGTACCCTCGCGACGTTGTACCAAGAGCAGGGTTGGTAGCCAGATTGAGCTCAGGAGAGGGTACCGAACTTCCTCATTGGGCGGACCCGCCCACAGGTGAGGTGCCTCGTGCGATCACAGGCCCGCATGGCCAGGATGAAGAGCTGCAAGCATGGAAGCTCCTCGGTGCGCGCGGCCTTCACTGGCGCGACGATGTCAATGACTGGTCCGATGGGCCGGGGGTGGAGGACCTTGTCGATGAGGGTCAGCGCCACAGCGGTATGCCTGCAGAGGGGACAGGGGATCCCTTCTCGTTTGATGAGGACTTCGAACGCCTCGAGCATGAGCGTTTCGGTCGGGGTGGGAATATGAGCGGGAGGCCGGACGAATTTGAGCCCGAAATCGATCTGGCCGCGCTTGGTCCCGGCGTTGAAGCTGCGGGTGAAGGGGACGACGAGACCAGGGCAATGTACGGCAGCGACCCCGCCAGGGTCGGCCAGCCCAACGCAGGGGAGACCGCGGGCGAGGGCTCGGAGGCGTACGTCGACCCTGCCGGAGGGTCGGACATGAATGGCGGGCCCAGCACCGTACGGCCCGGTGTTGGGACGTCCCGGGCGACAGCAGCATCCCGGCGCCGGGCCAGGCGGTCCGGTCGAGTAGGTGTGGCGGAGGCGTCAGCGGCGGTCCCGAACCCGGCGCGGCACACTCGTATCTCACGACCTCCCTATGACGCCAGAGCTGAGAACAGGGCCATGGGCGGTCCAGGTCGCGACCTCACGGCTGCCATCGTGACCGGAGTGGTTCTGGTCGGCCTGTTGGCTATTTGCTACCTGCTCGGCGCGGTCGCTCTGCTGGTCCTGTCGGCAGTGGCGATCTTCGGGTGTGCCCTCGAGGCGTTCTCAATGTTCCAGCAGGCCGGTTTCCGGCCGGCCACACTGCTCGGCCTGCTCGGTTCGGCGGGTGTCGTCGTGGCGGCTTATTGGCGGGGGACGGAGGCGTTGCCAGTCGTCATCGCCGTGGTCGTGTGCGCCAGCCTGGTGTGGTATTTGGCGCGAGTAGTCGAGGCTCGTCCCCTGGTCAACGTGGCGGTCACGGTGCTCGGGTTCGCGTGGGTGGGCATCCTGGGGTCGTTCGCCGGCCTGCTATTGGCTGCTCACCATGGATCTCACCTGTTCATCGGCGCAGTCGTGCCGACGGTCGTCGCTGACCTGGTGGCGTGGTTCGCTGGTAGCCAGTTCGGGTCCCATCCGCTTGCCCCCGCGTACAGCCCCAGCAAGACGTGGGAGGGCGCCATCGCCGGAGGTATTGCGGCTCTGGTCGCCGGAGCCATCATCGGTCACCAGCTGTCGCCCTGGGGCGGGTTGCGCCACGGCCTCGAGCTGGGCCTGGTAGTGGCCGTAGTGGCACCGGTCGGCGACCTGGTCCAGTCCATGTTGAAGCGCGACTTGGGAGTGAAGGACGCCGGCACGTTGTTACCCGGCCACGGCGGGTTGCTTGACCGCTTCGACTCATTGCTCTTCGTGTTGCCTGCGGTCTACTTCCTGGCCATAGCGCTCCAGATCGTGAGTTAAGCGCCGCCAAAGGCAAATTGCGCGCTCTAGGCCATCGTCGGTGTTGCGCTCTTGTCGTCTTGGCTTTGGGGCACTCACGTTCCTTCAGCGGAAAACCCTAGTTGCCAGCTAGTGATGACCGAAAAACAATCTGAGAACCACAAGGTCGCGGGTGGTTTTGCGGCACGCTGGACAAATGCGTACTAGTGCGATTTGTGACCCTGAGTTAGGGCCTACGGCGGCGTTTTCCTGGCGCCAGGGCGTTCTCGACGGGCGCTCAGGAGCGTGAGTGTTCCGAGGACAGTGTGTATCGCCGGCAGCACGGGCTCGATCGGGACTCAGGCCCTGGACGTCGTACGGGCGTCGGGGGGCCGCTTCGAAGTAACTGCATTAGGCGCTCGCTCCTCAGTAACTGCCCTCGGGGCGCAGGCGCGCGATTTCCACCCCGCCAAGGTAGCCATCGCAGACGCGACGAAGGCCGGCGAACTGGCTGACCTCGTCCCGCAGGGCACCGAGGTCCTGGCTGGCGATGAGGCTCTGGCGGCTATCGCCGATGAGGCTGACATAGTTCTGAACGGGGTTGTCGGTTTCGCCGGCCTGCCCGTCACTCTCAGTGCGCTGAAGGCTGGACGCCGCCTGGCGCTGGCCAATAAAGAGTCGCTGATCGCGGCCGGCCCGGTGGTGCAACGGGCCCTGCTTACCCCGGGCGCAGAGATCGTGCCGGTCGACTCCGAGCACTGCGCGGTCCACCAGTGCTTGAACGGCCTGGGCAACCAAGGAAAAGGCGACCGCTCGCTGCGTCGCATCTTGCTCACGGCCTCCGGCGGCCCTTTTCGCGGAAGGTCGCTCCAGGAGCTGTCCGAGGTGACCGTTGACGAGGCCCTCGCTCACCCCACGTGGAAGATGGGCCCGATGAACACCCTCAATTCCTCCACCCTTATGAACAAGGGACTGGAAGTGATCGAGGCCCATCTTCTTTTTGGTGCCCCATACGAACAAATCGACGTCGTGGTCCATCCCCAATCCGTCGTCCACTCGATGGTCGAGACGACAGATGGTGCGGTCCTGGCCCAGTTGTCTATGCCGGATATGCGACTACCTATTGGTTATGCCTTCTCGTACCCTGAACGCATGGCGACTGCGTTCGGTGCGATCGATTGGTCCACCCTCGGTCGGCTGGATTTCGAGGTCCCCGATGCTGTGACGTTCCCTTGCTTGTCGCTCGCGTACGAAGCGGGCAGGCAAGGAGGTACGGCCCCGGCTTGTTTAAACGCCGCGAACGAAATTGCCGTGGACGGTTTCCTGAGAGGCCGTCTGCGCTGGGTCGACATACCGTCAGTGATCGAGGAAACGATGGCGCAGTTCGACTCCAGGGAGCCAGATGGCCTTGACGATGTACTGGGGGCCGACTCAGAGGCGAGAGCGCTAGCCCGGGAGGCACTCGCGAGGCTCGAGGTCAACCAACCGCTTATCCCAGGGAGAGGAGCGGGCAGTGCATAAACCCGTGACGTCAACCAGTACCACCGATGTGATGGACGATCACGACCATAAAGCCGTCCCGTCAACCACCCCCACTGCCACCGATGTGATGGACGACCACGAGCAGCGCGGGGCGCTCTTGCGCCTGAGCCTTGTCATCGTAGCGGGCCTGGTTGTAGCGGCGTTCTTCGGCGCATTCGAGACCGTGCTCGTAGTCCTGGCCCTGCTAGTCATGATCGTGCTCCACGAGTTCGGCCATTTCGTCGCGGCGAAGCGGGCGGGGATGAAAGTAAGCGAGTTCTTCGTCGGTTTTGGGCCCCGTCTTTGGGCCGTGACCAAGGGCGAGACAACGTACGGGATAAAGGCATTGCCTCTGGGTGGGTACTGCCGGATTATCGGGATGACAAACGTTGAGGAAGTGGACCCAGCCGACGAGCCCCGTGCCTATCGTAACCAACCGACCTGGAGGCGCCTGACCGTCGCGTTGGCGGGGTCGTTCGTCCATTTCCTCATCGCTTTTGTACTGTTGGTGGTGCTTTTCACCGGTCCCGGCGACATCGGCAATTTTATCGCCAACCCGGCGGCCAGCAACCCGATCGCCGCAGTGGACAGTTTTACGTCAGGTCCTAGCCCGGCCCAAATAGCCGGTTTGCGGCCCGGCGACAGCATTGTCGCAGTCAACGGGCATCATTTTGCTCATTGGGACGAGCTGACTTCGTACTTGCGGACGCGTCCCGGCCAAAAGGTCGCCCTTACGATCAAACGAGATGGCCGCACCTTTACTACTTCTACCGTCCTGGCCAACGGCAGCAAGGTCATTGTCAAGGGGCAGACGTCACCCGTTTACGCAAAACCGACCGGGCTCCTCGGGATCGAGGCTGGCCCCGTGCGTCTGGGCTTCCTCGGGTCGATAGGCCAGGCTGGTACCTCCTTCGGAGCCACAGCGGTGACATCTGTGACCGGCCTTGGTCACGTGGTAACCGATTTTGGTGGCTACGCCCATATGCTCGACAACCAGAAGGCGGCCGATAGCGCCACGGCTCAGAGGTTCGTGTCCCCGGTGGGCGTGGTGGTGCTGGCGCACAAGGCGACCCAGGTCGGGATTTCTGAAGTTCTCTACCTGCTGATCCTGATCAACATCTTCGTCGGGATCTTCAACCTCGTGCCGTTGTTGCCTCTAGACGGCGGGCACGTTGCCATCGCTCTTTACGAGAAGGCCCGCAGCTTGGGGCGGAGGCGGCCGTACCACGCCGATGTCAACAGGCTGGCGCCGGTGCTGTACGCAGTCCTGGCTGTACTTGCCTTCTACGCGATCTCGTCACTGTTCCTCGACCTGCGGGACCTTATCGGCTAACGCCTGCTGGACCTGACAGCCGGCGCTCAGGGTGGGCCGAGGCTGTAACGTGACCCGTAGAAGCCCGACTGGAGGGAGCCTGACCGTGGAGCGTTACCGCCGCAAGAGCACGCGCCAGATCATGGTGGGATCGGTACCGGTGGGTGGGGACGCGCCTATCACCGTCCAGTCCATGACCACTACGAAAACGGCGGACGTAGAAGGCACATTGGCCCAGATATACGCCCTGGCAGCGGCGGGTGCCGACATAGTCCGGTGCACGTGCAACGAACGCGAAGCGGCCGAGGGCCTGGCCCGCATTGTGCCCCGGAGCCCCGTGCCGATCGTGGCCGACATCCACTTCCACGTCGAGATGGCGCTGGCGGCGATCGAGGCCGGCGTGGACTGCCTGCGGCTCAACCCCGGTAACCTCCGCAAACCGGAAGAGATCAAGCTGGTGGCGAGCGAGTGTAAGGACCGGGGCATACCGGTACGGATCGGTGTCAACGCAGGCTCCTTGGACAAGCGCCTCTACGAGAAGTACGGAGGGGCGACTCCCGAGGCGATGGTCGAATCAGCGCAGATCGAGCTAGGGCTTTTCGCCGAGGTCGGTTTCGACAATGTGAAGATATCGGTGAAGGCCTCACGAGTCCCGCTCATGGTCGAGGCTTACCGTCAGCTCTCGGACCAGGTCGACCACCCCCTCCACCTCGGGCTCACCGAAGCGGGCCCGCCGCCCGCCGGCGTTATCAAGGGAACGGCCGGCATCGGCACCCTCCTCATGGAGGGGATAGGGGACACGATCCGCTACTCCCTCACGACCGACCCGGTAGAGGAGGCCAAGGCGGGGCGCACCCTGCTCGAAGCGTTGGGCCTGCGGGAGCGGCGCAACGTCGACTTGATCGCCTGCCCGTCCTGTGGACGAGCCGAGATCGACGTCTACAAGGTGGCTCAGGAGGCGCAGGCTGCTCTCGAGTCGAAGGAGATCCCTCTTCAAGTCGCTGTTATGGGCTGCGTCGTCAACGGCCCGGGTGAAGCGCGGTCGGCAAATCTCGGGATCGCGGCCGGAAAGCACCGGGGGCACCTGTTCATTCGGGGCGAGATCGTGCGGGTGGTGCCCGAGGACGAGATGGTCGAGGCGCTCGTCGAAGAGGCCGAGAAGCTGGTCAAGGAGGGTTTCGAGGCCCGGCTGGCCGCGGCAGACAAAGCCGCCGCGCAGGAGGCCGAGGCCGACCGGCAGGAATTGTTGGACGCCAGGGGCGCGGACGCCAATCAGAGCGAGGTCCGGGTCGAGCTCATCAGCCGCCGCCTGGCGGGCGATCCTCCGGAGGGATGAGCCGGCCCGACCCGCGCTTGTCGGAAACAGTACGGAGGTCAATCGAGGCTTTTGACGCCCGCTCCGAGCGCGAAGTGGCGTCGCAACAGCGCATCCTGACTGAGCTCGCCCTGCTGAGCGACCCATTCGACCGGTACGCCGGCCCAGTGCACGTAACCGGGTCAGCCATAGTGGTTGGCTCCCGGGGGACGTTGCTCCACCTCCACAAGACGCTCCGGAGATGGCTGCAGCCGGGGGGCCACATCGACCCGGGCGAGGCGCCCTGGGACGCGGCGGCGAGGGAGACCGAGGAGGAGACGGGGCTCCCCGCCCGCCACCGCCAGGACAGGCCGAAACTGTTCCACCTGGACACCCACCCTGCGGGCGAGCACTTCCACCTGGACCTGCGCTACCTCCTGTTCTGCGAGGCCGCCGACCCAGCGCCTCCGGCGGGGGAGAGCCAGGACGTGAGGTGGTTTGACCTGGACGAAGCCGTGGCCATTGCTGACGAGGGGCTCGTCGACGGCTTGAGAAGGCTGAGGCTCCTCCGGCCGTAGCTCGAACCCCAATGTGGCCGTCCGTTGGCCTGTTCTGGTGTAAAGCTTTCTGTGTGCGTGCCGACCGGTTGGTGGCCCTCCTGCTGCTTTTGCAGCAGCGCCAGCGCGTGACCGCAGCCGGGGTGGCAAAGGAGCTCGAGATATCGGAGCGCACGGCCCGCCGCGACCTGGAAGCTCTTTGTATGGCGGGGTTGCCCGTCTATTCCGAACGCGGACGGGGGGGTGGATGGAGGCTACTGGGCGGGGGAAGGACCGACCTGTCAGGGCTGACCGCGCCAGAGGTGCGCGCCCTGTTCCTCGTAGCGGGCCCACCATCTACAGCGACGCCCGAGCTGAAGGCGGCGCTGCGCAAGCTGGTGCGGGCCCTGCCTGAGACGTTCCGCTCGAGCGCCGAGGCCGCCGCGTCGACCGTCTTGGTCGACCCGGGCGGGTGGGGCAAGACGCGGCGCCCCTTCAGGCCTCGTCACCTGGACGTTCTCCAGCAGGCCACCACAGAGGGCCGTCAGGTGCACCTCGGCTATTCCGACCGGTCCGGCAACGTCAGCGAACGGACGGTGCACCCCCTCGGCCTGGCGCAAAAGGGCACGACCTGGTACCTCGTGGCCGGCACAGGCGACGGTTTGCGTACCTTCCGGGTGAGCCGGGTGCGCTCGGTCGAGCTGACTGACGAGCCGGTGGTCCGCCCCGAGGGTTTCGAGCTGTCCCAGTCCTGGGAAGAGGTCGTCGAGCGTGTCGACCAGCTGCGGTCCCCGGTCGAGGTCTCGGTTCTCGTCGACCCGGGTATCGTCGACGCTCTGCGGTGGATGTTCGAAGGCCAAGTAGTCGTGGGCGAAGCGGAGGGCGGCGGTCGAGTCCCGGTAAGCGTGCGGGGCCCGCGGGTCGAGATGATCGCCGGTCAGCTGTCCGGTTTCGGTTGGCGCGTGGAGGTTGTGGCGCCACCCGAAGCCCGCCGGTTCCTGGCCGAACTGGGGAAGCAGCTTGTGGCCACCTATGCGGGACAAGCGGGGCCCGCCGACGTCAAAACGCCAGCCCAGCCGTAGGGAACGACGTGTCCAAGCTCAAGCTCGACCTCCACGACATCTACAACAGCGGTGACCAGATCGACCGGGCCTTGCGAGACGTCATCGACGAGGCTGTACGGATCAAGGCCAGCTCGGTGGAGATCATCCCCGGGAAGGGGTCCGGCCAGCTGAAAAAGCGGGTCTTGCGCTTCCTCGACCGCAAGGACATCCGGCCCTTGTACCACAGGGTAGAAAAAGACTCTGACAACTTCGGCCGGGTGTTCGTGTACTTCAGATGGAAATGAACGGGGTTCGTCAACGGCGGCCGAACAAACTCAACATGGCGTGAGTGAGTGACGCGGTGCAACCTGGAAATCAGGGACCCGTCCGCTCGTTGCGCCTGGGTGTCACTGAGTTACGTTCCGGACGGGCTCCAGGACCACGACGCGGTCGCCCGTGGTGTTCCCATGGACCTCGAAGCGGACGTTCGCCAGGGTGTCGTCGACGCGCTCGATGCCCACCACCGGGGCATAACCGCCCATGTTCTGGTTCAAGAAGCCCTGGACTACCTGGTGACCGGTAAATCACAGCTACCGAGCGATGAGCTTGCCGTGACCGAGTAACCCCGCCCGGCCAGGGCTCCTTGAAGAGCGGCCCGCAGGTCGTCCGAGACACAATCGAAGGAGTCCTGCGATTCGACCGAACTAGGGCCGGGCACCCAAGCACGGTGGCAGCTGCGACCCTTCGAAGCCACGCGCCAGTGCTGCCAGGATGTCTCACAGTGGCTACTCACCGGCTCCACGAGGAAACAGGGCACTCGGGCTGAGGAGACTGAAGCCACCCCCCCCTGCACGCGAATTGCTGGGTCACACGGTGCCCGAGGCCTCAGGTCCGTTCCGTTACAAACCGGCCTATCTGGTCAGGGTTGCTTACGGCCTCAATAGCGCGGCAATGGGCACCCGAGCGCGGCGAGCTCCGCGGCGCCTTCTTCGGCGTACGTAGGCAACGACAGCAACGTGCAGGCCCGCTCGAAACGAGCCCCGATCGACCCCCACGCGGCCACGGACTCTTTCAATAGAGCTTCGTCGCCATGATGGCGGCCGGCGGCGCGAAGGAGAATGGCAGCGACGAAATCGTTTTCTCTGCTCAAGAAATGGGCGGCAGCCAACCTTTCCTCGGCGTCTGCCGCTCCGGTAATTACGGCAATTTCGACGCTGATCGCCCGGGCGTAGGGACCGAAGTGGCCGCACATATCCTGCTCGTCAACGGCGGCAACCGCCACGGCGCGGTCGAGCGCACCGAGGTGCAGGGCTACACGCGGTTCGACGAACAAGCTGAAACTATTGACCGCCCTTTGCATGCGGATCGTCATGGCCAGGTCCCAGAACTCCGCGTAAGCGTCATTGTCGCCCCTCAGCCCGTGGACGAGCGCGGTGGCGAAGAACGAGGGGGCCATCCAACCGGCCGCCGGGCGGCCCGCTCGCTCCCATCCTTCCCTCATAACCTGTGCCTGGCGGACCGCCTCGTCGAATTCCCCTTGCAGCGCAAGGGGAATTACGAGGTGGTTGGCGGCGAAGTGGGGCAATCCTTCGCTGCTGCTGTCGTAGTACGACATGCGGGCGTTGGCCATTGCGAGGTGGAGCTCACCGGCCGCCAACGCCGATTCGGTGGCCATGTGGAAAATGTCGGCCACCTCGCCACCGACACGCGGTTCGTGCCGGGGGAGCGCACCCAGTAGCCCCAGTCGTTGAGCGGTGAACTGCAAAGCGTCCTTGAAATTGTTGTCGTCGGCCACCGCCGCGCAGTTGGCATCGAGGGCACTGCTCATGAGGACCGGGTCGCCCAGGCGTTCTGCGAGCACCAGGGCGTCTTTGGCACGTTCCCGGTCAGGCACCGCCAGCGCCCGGGCGCTGTCCCACGCCGCCGCCAGAGCGACATACGTTTGGACCTCGAGGTCATCGGGGTGATGGAGCGCCTGCGCCCTGTCGACCAGCGGTACGAGCTCCGTGTGGGACAACGGCTCAGAGAACAGACCGGGGCACCGTCCCCCGATGGTGGCGGCGGCGGCGAGGGTGATCGCCGCCGTCCTCGTGTCACCATCCGCCAGCGCCCGGGCGGAGCTCGCCTGGAGGAGCGAGAAGGCAGCTTCGCCTCTCATCTCGGCGAAAGCCAAGCCGGCCGCGAAGCGCAGTGCGGTGACCGCCGAACCGCCGTCCGCAGCGCGCCGCACTGCTTCATCGATGTGGTCGCGGGCCTCGACCAGGAAGTGACGGGCGTAGGTGATGTGGCCCAGGGCCAGCGCCAACCCGAAATCAGCGCCATCGCCGGCGCCGCGAGCGGCTCCCTGGAGAGCGGCCCGCAGGTCGTCTGAAACGGAATCGAACCGGGCCTGCCATTCGAGATCCTCGTCCAGTGACTGCTCGATGTCACGGGCCGTCACTGCGGCCCAGGAAAGATGCCGGTGACGCACATCGGCGGCCTCACTACTGCCATCAAGCTGTTCGCCGGCATAGGCCCGCACCGTGTCTAGCATCCGCCATCGGCTGGCGGCGCCGTCTTGCCCGCGCGCCAGGAGGCTCTTGTCGGCCAGGCGGCCGATGAGGTCGGTGGCGACTGCAATGTCCCCGCCGCTCGCCACCAGCGCCGCGGCGTAAAGGTCGAACGGACCGGCGAATACCCCGAGCCGGCGGAACATGGCCCTCTCTTCCTCATCGAGAAGCTGATGGCTCCAGTCGATAACAATGCGCATCGAGCTGTGCCTGTCACCGGGGGCGCCTGAGCTGCTCAGAACGCGCAAGTGGTCATCTAGCCCGGCCAGTAGACCGTCCAGGCCGAGCGAACGGGTGCGGGCTGCAGCCAGTTCGATGGCCAGAGGTATGCCGTCCAGCCGACGGCAGATCTCGGATATCAAAGGCGAACTGTCATCAAGGGACGCCATCAGGCCGGCCCGTTCGACAAACAGAGCGTCCGCTTCAGAGGCATCGGGGCCAACTGAGGTCAAACCCAGCGGGCCTAGTTCCACGACTCGCTCACCGATGATGCCGAGACGCTCGCGGCTAGTCGCAAGGACGACGAGGTGCGGGCAAGCGGCCAGGGCCGAGGCGACAAAGTCGGCGGCAGCGGTCAGGACGTGTTCGCAATTGTCCAGGACGAGGAGCCTCCGACCCGGGCATAGGCTCCTTTGCACCAACTTCTCGAGGGGTTCCTGGGGGTGCTCGACGACCCCCAGCGCAGCGGCCACCGCCTCGACTACGAACTCGGGACGCACCGGGACCAGGTCGACGAAGGCGCCGCCAGCGGGGAACTCGTTGGTACCGAGGCCCGCCGCAACCGCAGCCAACCTCGTCTTGCCGACGCCTCCCTGCCCCACCACGGTCACCAGCCGGCTGGTCGAGATGGCTTCGGAGAGCTCGGCCAGCTCAGTCGTCCGGCCGATAAAGCTGGTCCACTTGGTCGGTATACCGACCACCTCGCCGGGGCCCAATGGCGCCTGAGCTGCTATATCCTCAGCCAGGGCGGCAAGGCTGCGGCGATCGGCGGCGCCCAGTTTCCGCAGCAACGATGACACATGGCTCTCCACGGTCCGGATAGAAATATGTAGCCGGCGTGCGATTTCGGCGTTGGTGAGGTGGTAGCGGAGCGCCTCGAGCACCTCGGCCTCGCGCACCGAGACAACCTCCAGGTCGACCGTCGCCATCACAATATTCTCCTGTCTCTCGAACTACCTCGGAGATGGTTTTTTGGTGGTGAATCCGTGGCCGCTCAGCGGTCGGTCCGTGCGTCGCCCGGATGTCCGGCGCCTCGCGTCGTCCGACCATGACCGTATGAACCAATCCACTTACGAGAACCATCTATCGAACGGCTTCATCCGGGAGGCGATAGGCGAGCACCGTGACCGGCTCCAAACAAGGTCGGGGTCTCGGCTGCGCTTTGGCGTTGGTGCCGACCAGGAGGTCAGGCTCACCGTCCTCGACAAGAGCGACGTCCCCGCCGTGATAGCGATGCTGGGCCGTTGCTCGCGAGCGACGCTTTACAGACGTTTTCATGGCTTTACCGATGGCGTCGCGCACGCATCGGAGACGTTGGCAGGCCCAGACCAGCACGCCTACGGCGCCTGGAGCGCTGGCGTGTGCATCGGCATGGCCAGCCTCGCCGTCGGCGGAGAGGATTACGGCGACATAGGCGTACTGGTGGAGGACCGGTGGCAGCGGCGCGGCGCCGGCTCAGCGCTTCTCGCCGCATTGGTGGAGCGGGCCAAGCAGCTCCGCCTTCGCGGCCTTGTTGCGGATGTGATGGCCGACAACTACTTCATGCTCCCCCTGTTGGCCCGGATCGGTGCGATCACGACCACCTTCGCCTACTCGGGCTACCGCGTGCGCGTCGGGCTCGGGCCGCCCCTCACGGCCGCGGCGATCCGGGGCGACTTCCCGGTTTGGGGGAGCGAATGATCAGTTACCATATCGTCGCCTCGGTCTCAGCGGAACAATACGCCGACGTACTACGGCAAAGCGAGCGGCAACAGCTGGTCAGCGAGGCCAGGGTCGTGCGTAAGCGTGTGCGTCGCCTGGCGCGATTTCAGCGACGCCACCTCCTGAGCCAAGCCACGGTTCGGCCGGCTCTACCGGCACAACCAGGCCCTGGCCGCACCCCGGCACAGCCACTCCCACGAGGGCCGGTCCCGTCGCGGCGACGGCTCAGCTGGTTGCGCTGGGCGACGGGGCCCCAATGACGAGTGCCCGAATGACGAGGGCCCCACGAGGCCCCCAGTGATAAGGAATGTAGTGACAAGGGACCTAGTGACGAGGGCCTGAACCAAGTGCTGGTGGTACAGGCTGTCTAGGACGTATGCGACGGTCAGGGCCGCGGTGCCAGACCAGATTGAGAGCGCGCGACACTAACGCCCAGGGTGTAGCGGGACCGACCTGGGCTATAATAGTGCTTGTCACCAAGTGTGATCTTGGGCGTGGGCTTGCCTGCCTGGCAGGTTGCCCACGCTTTTGTATGAGGGACCTTGACCGTAGGAGGTGAGATGGGCGCCGAAGAGCAGATCGCCGAAGCGCTGTTGCCCGCAGTTCGGGCTGCCGGGCTCGAGATCTGGGACGTAGAGCGTGCCGGAGCCTCCGTGCGGGTCCTCGTGGAGCGACCTGGTGGCATCGATCTCGACTCCATATCTCAGCTGAGCGCAGCCGTGTCCGCCATTTTGGACCAGCGAGACGACCTCGTCCCCGCTGGCAGGTACTTGCTCGAGGTGTCGAGCCCGGGTCTGGAACGCCGGCTGCGGTACCCGGCCCACTTCGCCCGTTACGTCGGAGAAGAAGTGTCGGTTAAGACAATCGAACCGTTCGACGGCACGCGTCGGCTGAGAGGCACACTGACGGCTGCGACAGATGAGGGCATTACGATCAGCGCCGGGGCCACGACCAACGAGGCAGCGGAGCTGAGCATCCCGTTGCAGTCGATCGAGCGCGCCAATGCCGTGTTCAGCTGGGGTCAGCTCCCGAAGGGCGGCCAGCCCAAGAAAGGGCCCCAGTCCAAGAAGGAGCCCAAGAGGAAGCCCCAGTCCAGGAAGGGGCCTCAGCCCACCAGGTCGGTCAAGCGGTCCGCTCAGGGGGACGACGCCGGTCCGGCGGTTGCTGACATGCCGGCTGCAGGTGCCGCTGGAGGAGTTGGATGAAGGATAACCTCGCGTTTCTCGACGCTCTCCAGCAAATAGCTAAGGACAAGGGCATCAGCGTCGACACTTTGCTCGACGCCCTGGCCAACGCGCTCGTCGCCGCTTACAAGCGGATGCCCGGCGCGGCAGAAGAAGCGGTCGTAACCGTCGAGCCGGAGTCGGGTGAGATCAGGGTCTATGGCCAGGAGCTCGACGAGGACGGCAACGTGGTGCGGGAGTGGGACGACACCCCCAAGGACTTCGGACGGATCGCGGCCCAAACCGCGAAGCAGGTCATTTTTCAGCGGATCCGAGAAGCGGAACGGGACCTCAAGTACGAGGAGTACGCCGGGAGGGAAGGCGACATCGTTACCGGCATTATCCAGCAGAGCGACAACAGGTACACCCTGCTCGACCTGGGCAAGGTAGAGGCCTTGTTGCCGCAAGCCGAACAGGTCCCGTTCGAGCATTACGAGCACAACGCCCGGCTGAAGGCTTACATCGTCGAGGTCCGCAAGACGAGCAAAGGCCCCCAGATCGTCGTTTCTCGTACCCACCCCGGGCTGATCAAGCGGCTCTTCGAGCTAGAGGTCCCGGAGATCGCCAATGGCATCGTGGAGATCAAGGCGGCCGCACGGGAGCCTGGGCACCGGACAAAGATCGCCGTATGGTCGAACGACCCCAATGTGGACCCTGTGGGCGCTTGCGTCGGGGCGAGGGGTGCTCGAGTCCGGATGGTGACTACGGAGCTGCGCGGCGAGAAGGTCGATATCGTCCCCTATTCCGAGGACGCCCGTGAGTTCGTTATGCGCGCCCTTCAGCCTGCGAAGGTCAAAGAGGTCTTCCTTGACGAAGAGTCCGGGACCGCGACGGTGATCGTGAACGATTACCAGCTGTCATTGGCGATCGGCAAGGAGGGCCAAAACGCGCGGCTCGCGGCGAGACTGACGGGCTGGCGGATCGATATCAAGAGCGAGACCCAGCTCGCCGAGGAGGAGGCCTACGCGGCCCAGGAATGGGCCGAAGGTGAATGGGTGCAAAACGAGGCGGGCGAAATGGTCTGGCAACCGGCCGGCGGTGGTGAGGCTCTGTCCGCGGAAGAATGGGAGGCAACCTCCGCCGGAAGCCAGGACGACGGAAGCCAGGACGACGGAAGCTCCACCGACCTGGATGGCAACCATCCGGCTAACGAAGACGCCAAGTCTGACCAAGGGGCCCTCACTGCCGACAGCGGGGCCGTAGACCTGTCCGCCGAGGATGGGGTCGCGACCGGCGCCGGTCCCGAGGGAGCCCCACATGCTGCTACTTCAGATGAAGGAGTGGGGTAGACGCCGCCCCCCGTACGTACTTGTATCGGGTGCCGGGCGCGGAAGGTTACCGGTACACTGGTGCGTGTAGTTGTAGGTCCCAGCGGCCAGCTTGTAATTGCCCGAAAGGGCCCGGGCCGAGGTGCCTGGCTCTGCAGGGAGGGGGAAGCCGAGCTAGCCGAGCTCGGCTGTGTCAAGAGTGCGGGGCGCCGCGGTGCATTCGGCCGGGCGTTGCGGGCTGAGGTCAAACCGAGCGACGTCGAACTGCTGCTCGCGATGGCCTCTGAACATGCGAGGATGGTACCTACACTTGGTGGCGCTCTTGTAGGGCCCGCTACAGCAAACAAAGAAAAGGACTAACAGCAACTTGGCCAAGAAGATCCGGGTGTACGAGTTGGCACGCGAGCTCGGCCTCACCAATAAGGAGGGCCTCGAACTCGCCCTGGCGATGGGCATCGGTGTGACGAGCCATTCCTCGAGCATCGAGGAGGCTCAGGCTGACCGTGTCCGTCGTAGGGCGGAGCGCGACGGGCTGAAGCGCGCCCACCCGCCGGAGGAGGCCCCGGCTGCGCCTTCTTCACACGACGACGCCCCGGCCCCCGCGCCGGCCATTTCGACCGGTGTAGGCCGCACACCCGGTGACGCCGCGCCAGCCGCACGAGAAGTCGGTGTAGGCAGGGCACAACCAGCTGAGCGCCAACCACTCGACCATCGGGGCAGCGGGCCCCTAGCGCCGCCTCCCGGCGTAGTCGCTCCTGGCGGGGAGCCGAGCCTGCGGCCGGCTGCCCAGCACTCGCCTGCGCCGGTTGCTCCTGTCCAGCACTCGCCTGCTCCGGCTGCGCCCGCTCAACACCCACCCCGGCCGGCTGCGCCCGCCCAGCACTCGCCTGGCCATGGCGGGACCGACAATGGCGCGCCGCGTGCTCCGGTCGTCTCCCCGGCCCCAGCGGCTCCTGCCGCCACCGCGATGACGAGTGCCACGGCTCATACTCGGCCGGTTCCGCCAGTACCACCGCCGGGTGTGAGGGCACCAGCAGCTGGCGCGCCTCACGCCGGTCCATCTCCGACGGCCGACACAGGAGCTCCGCCCGGAGCCCCGGCGCCGGCCCTCGCAGATACGGCTCACTTGAGCTCGGCCGCGCCCCAAGCCAAAACGGGGGCAGCGCCCGGAGCGCCTGTACCCTCGCCTAGCCCGTCCTCGCCTAGCCCGTCCTCGCCTAGCCCGTCCTCGCCTAGCCCGTCCTCGACAGTCCCCCCCGCGACGCAAGGCAGGGCCGGCGGTCAACCCGGCCAGGCCAGGCCGAGCCAACCTCACCCCCCCGGGCAACCTCACGCCGCCAGCCCACCTCAGGCCGCCAGCCAAGTTCAGGCCGCCGGCCAAGTTCACGTCCCCGGCCAGTCCGGCCCGGCACCGACGCCACCAACTGGGGGAGCGGTTTCGCCCATGACGGGCAAGCCCATACCGCCACCCCCTGGTTTCAGGAGGCCTCTTTCGCCGCTCACGGGCAAGCCCATCCCACCCCCAGCCCGCGGCCCCGCGCCAGGGGCCGAGGGAAGTGGCGGGCACGGTCAAGGCACTGGTCCCAACCGGTCGGGCGGCCCTCCGTACGGAAGGACGGGGGGCGGGTCGTTCCCGCCTGGCGGGGGCAGTGGTGCTCGTTATGGGGACAGGAGCGGCCAAGGGCGTCCACCTCAGGGTGGTGGCCGTGGGCCCGCGCCACGAGGAGGGCCCGGAGCACCTCCTCCGGGAGGTGCGCGTCCAGGCGCCGGCTTCGGTGCCGGACAGCGCACTGGTGCGCCGGGAGGTCCGGGAGCGAGGCCCGGTGCGCCGCGGCCGATGGCGCCACGAACAGGCTCGCCGTCTCGCGGGCCCGACGCTACGTACCGCACGCCGCCGGGCACCTCACCGTACAGGCCGGGGCCTGGCGGGGGTTTGCCGCCGCGAGGCACTGGCCGGCCCGGCGGAGGCTTCGGAGGAGGCCCGGGTGGGCGCGGGCGGCCTGGCGCTAGCAGACGCCCAAGAAGCCGAAAGCGGAGCCGGGAAGAGCTCGAGGCCCAAGCCCCTTCTACTTATGTGCCGTCGCACGCGCCGGTGCCCGAGGGCGAGGTCATCGTGGAGCGCGGCGCGACTGCGCAGGAACTCGCGCCGCGGCTCAACCGCAGTTCGGCTGATGTGGTCCGTTTCTTGCTGACCCAGGGCGAGATGGTCACCGCGACAATGTCGCTCTCCGACGACATGATCGAGCTGTTTGCGGCCGAGATCGGCGCCCAGGTGCGGCTGGTCGATGCTGGCGAACAGAAGGAAGCCGAACTGCAAGCGCGCTACTTCGGCGAGGAAGACGACGACGACCGCGATGAGCTACTGCGCCCGCGCCCACCTGTTGTGACGGTG
Source organism: uncultured Acidimicrobiaceae bacterium (assembly GCA_963823855.1). Lineage (GTDB taxonomy): Bacteria > Actinomycetota > Acidimicrobiia > Acidimicrobiales > Palsa-688 > Fen-671. The sequence continues at coordinate 976,492 of CAWGNA010000012.1, read as the reverse complement.
ATGGGCCACGTCGACCACGGGAAGACGACGCTGCTGGACCGCATCCGGGAATCGGACGTTGCCTCGGGCGAGACCGGTGGGATCACCCAGCACATCGGCGCATATCAGGTCACCGCGCCGGACGGCGCTGTCATCACGTTCATCGACACCCCCGGCCATGAGGCGTTCACCGCGATGCGCGCCCGAGGTGCCGACGTGACAGACATCGTGGTGCTCGTCGTAGCCGCAGACGATGGCGTAAAGCCGCAGACGATAGAGGCCTTGAACCACGCCAAGGCCGCGGGAGTCCCGATCATCGTCGCTATCAACAAGATCGACCGGCCGGACGCAGATCCCAACCATGTGATGCAGCAGTTGTCCGAGCTGGGGCTCGTCCCTGAACGCTGGGGTGGCGACACGATCATGGTCGAGGTGTCGGCGATCCAGAACCTCGGGGTCGACGACCTCCTCGAGCAGCTCATGGTCGTGGCTGAGATCGAGGAGCTCCAGGCCAACCCCGAAGGTCACCCGCGCGGGATCGTCCTGGAGGCCAACCTCGACCCTGGCAAGGGCCCGGTCGCCACGGTCATTGTGCAAAGCGGCACGCTCAGGGTGGGAGACAACGTAGTAGCAGGCGCGGCCTGGGGCCGGGTAAAGGCGCTCATCGACGACAAGGGCGACAACATCAAGGAAGCCCCGCCGTCGTTCCCGGCGCAGGTACTGGGCTTTGACTCGTTGCCGGCAGCCGGTGACGAGCTGAGAGGCGTAACGAACTCGCGGACGGCACGTGAAGTCGCTGAGCAACGAGAGCAGCGTTTCCGCAGCGCAGACCTGCGCCGCAGCTCGTCGGCGACGAGCGGCGGGGCGAAGCTGGAGGACATTTTCGAGCAGATACAGCGTGGCGAAGCGGCCACGTTGAACCTGGTGGTCAAGGCCGACGTCCAGGGCTCGCTCGAAGCGGTCACCGAGAGCTTGCGCAAGCTGGAGCGCGAGGACGTGAAGCTGGCGTTCGTGCACCGGGCGGTCGGCGGTATAACCGAGAACGATGTCGCTTTGGCGGCAGCGTCCAATGCCACCATCATCGGCTTCAACGTCCGCCCGGGCCGGGAGGCGCGGGCCATGGCGGTCGCTCAGGGCGTCGAGATCAGGACCTATGAGATCATCTACAAGCTGATCGAAGACGTACAGGCGGCCATGGTCGGCATGCTGGCCCCCGAGTACGAAGAGATCCTGACTGGCGAGGCCGAGGTACGGGAGATATTCCGCATCCCGAGGATCGGAGCGGTCGCCGGCTGCTATGTCCGCAGCGGTGTCATAACCCGTGGTTCCAAGGTGCGGTTCCTCCGCGACGGGGTCATCATCTGGAAGGGCGCGATTACCTCCCTGCGACGCTTCAAGGAGGACGTCCGTGAGGTCCACGAGGGTTTCGAGTGCGGTATCGGCCTCTCCAACAATCAGGACTTGCGTGACGGCGACATCATCGAGACCTACGAGGAACGGGAGATCCCCCGCAGCTGAGCCCTTTGCACGCCGCTGCTCTCAGCGTGGAGCTACACCTTCCCCAGGCGCGCTCTCTAAAAGACAAGCGGGCGCTGGTGCGGCCGATAATCGAAGGGTGCCGGAACCGCTTCGGCGTCGCCGCGGCCGAGGTAGGCAAACAGGACCGTTGGCAGGCCGCCGAGTTGGCCGTGGCGACCGTGTCTTCTACGCCGCGCCACGTGGCCGAGGTGCTCGATTCTGTGGAGCGCTTCGTGTGGTCGTTCCCCGAGGTGGAGGTCATCTCGTGCGAACGTCACTGGTGGGGCCCGTGAACCTTGGCTGTTTCCTTCCCGGGGAGGGCCACGATGAGCTCGCGTAAGCGGCACGCTTGGCCGAGCCACCACCGCTATTCACGAATGGACCGTGTGAACGAGGTCCTGCGCGAGGTCCTGGCCGACGAGATCGAGCTGGTAGCCGCCTCTGACGTGCGCCTTGAACTCCTGACAGTCACGGCCGTCAGCTGCGAACCCGACCTGCGCCACGCCACGGTACTGCTTGCCTCCTTGCCGGAGCCTGCCCGCGCCGCCCTGGGGGAGGCGCGGCCCCGCCTGCAGGCCGCGGTCGCACATCAGGTGAAGCTCAAAAGGACGCCCCAGCTCAGCTTCGAGCCCGACCCGGCCGTGGCTCACGGCGCAAGGGTCGAGGAAATCCTGCGTGCGATCCGCTCCCAGGACGAAGCCAGGGGCGCGGGCGGCATCGGCGGGGAGGCTGGCGACCTAGAGCCGCAGGAGTGAAACAAGTCGACGGCCTCGCCGTCGTAGACAAGCCGGCCGGTTGTACCAGCCATGACGTTGTGGCGCGCTGCCGGCGGCTCTTCTCGCAACGGAGGGTAGGCCACGCTGGCACCCTGGACCCTGACGCGACCGGTGTGCTCCTTGTCGGCCTGGGTCAGGCGACGAGGCTGCTGCAATTCCTGTCCGGCCTGTCGAAGCGATATACGGGCGAGGTCGTACTTGGCGTGGCAACCCGCACCCTCGACGCGGCCGGCGAGGTGACGGGGACCTGGGACATGCGGGCTGCGACGCTCGAAGAGGCCCAGGTCGCGGCGGCCCAAATGACCGGAGATATAGCCCAGGTGCCCCCGATGGTTTCTGCGCTCAAGGTCGGTGGCCGCCGGCTCCACGAGCTGGCCAGAGCCGGCCTGGAGGTAGAACGCCCGCCCCGGCCTGTCAACGTGAAGCGTTTCGATGTGGCCCTGGCGGGGGTGGAGCGGACCGGGCCTGTTTTCGCGATCGACGTCGAGTGTTCGTCAGGGACTTATGTCCGGAGCCTGGCCGCCGACCTCGGGACTTCATTGGGGGGCGGGGCTCACCTACGAAGGTTGCGGCGGCTCAGGGTAGGGGAGTTCACGCTCGAGGATGCAGTGACGGTCGACGAGCTCGAAGCTTTGCGGGAGCCCTCCAGCGCCGTCCTCGCACCGGCAGAGGCATTGCGCGGCATGCCGAGGGCTGTGGTCGGTGCGGCGGTGGCAGCCAAGTTGCTCCACGGGCAGGTGCTGGCCCTCCACGTATTGAACGAGGCGGGTGCCACGGGGGCGGGGCCATGGGCCGTTGTGGACGGTAACGGCGCGCTCCTCGCCGTCTATGAAACGGCGAAACCGGGGACGGCAAAGCCCACCGTCGTGCTCACGCCCCCCGGGACCTGACAGCGTCCCCGGCAGGACGCACTATTTCTCTGCGCTGGCGCGCTATTTCTCTGCGTTGGCGCGCTCGCGCTTGACCTTGTCCCAGAGGTTTTGGGGCATCACGTCATAGTGGTCGTGGTGGGCCTTGAAGCGGCCCCGGCCCCCCGTCAGGCTGCGGAGGTCTATCGCGTAGCGCACGAGTTCGGAACTGGGTACGAGGGCGATTATGACCGATTCGCCGGGCTGGCCGGTCTCCGTGCCCTGCACGCGGCCGCGCCGGCTGTTGAGGTCGCCGAGCACGTCTCCCTGGTAAGCGTTGGGGACCGTCGCCTCCAGCAGCGATACGGGCTCGAGCAAAACGGGCCCCGCCTTGGCGAGCGCCTCTCGCACGGCCAGGGCGCCGGCCATCTTGAACGACAGTTCAGAAGAGTCGACCGGATGATGCTTCCCGTCGAAGCAGGTCACCCGGATATCTACTACCGGCCAACCGAAAGTACCGCCGTCGGCCATGGCTTCCTCAGCGCCTTTTTGAACAGCGGGGATGTATTGGCGCGGTATTACCCCGCCAACGATATTGTCTACGAACTGGAAACCGCCACCCCGTTCCAGCGGCTCTATTCGTAGCGACGCCACCCCAAACTGGCCGTGGCCTCCAGTTTGCTTTTTGTATTTGCCTTCGGCCTCGGCCGTCGAAGTGACAGTCTCACGGTAGGGAGTGATGAGCTCTTCGCTCTCGACCGCCACACCGAACTTGCGCGAAAGCCTTTCCATGGCGATACCGAGGTGGGTGTCGCCCGTGCCCGAGAGTACCGTCTGGTGGGTCTCGTCGTCGCGGCGCACGACTAAGGTCGGGTCCTCTTCCTGGAGCCGGTGGAGGGCGGTCATCAGCTTGTCTTCATCGGCCTTGCTTTTTGGCCGGATGGCCAGGGAGAGCACAGGAAGGGCGGCCTGGGAGAGCCAGCTCTCGGCTCCTCCTGCGCCGGCGGGCTCGTCGAGGTCACTAGCCGCCACAGAGAGGCCAGCCAGGCCAGGCCTGATGAGGGTGACGGGCATGTTGCGCGGCGTGAGGGTGTCCCCGGTACTCGTGGCCGTCAGTTTGGCGACGGCGCCGATGTCGCCGGCCTGTACCTCGTTTAGCTGGATCTGTTCTTTGCCGCGAAGGGTGAAAAGAGCGTGGAGCCTTTCTTCCGTCCTTCGACCTCGGGTTGAAAAGCACGGCATCGGGGCGAATTGTGCCGGATATGACCCTGAACAGTGATATTTTCCCGACGTAGGGGTCGGCGATCGTCTTGAATACAGAAGCCAGTGGCTGCCCAGCCGCGTCGCAGGCGACTTCGACCGCTTTTCCGTCCGGCCCGTTGCTAGCGGGCCGCACCAGGGCCGGCGGGCGTTCGAGAGGTGAGGGGGCGACATCACATATGCAATCGAGGATCCTGTCGATCCCTACCAATTTCGTGGCCGAGCCGCAAATGACCGGGAAAACTTGAGAGGACACGATGCCTCGGGCCAGTGTCTTTGACAGCTCGTCGGCAGAGATCTCCTCTCCGTCCAGGTAGCGCGCCATCAGGTCGTCGTCAGCCACCACAATGCCCTCGACCAGCGAGTCACGCACCGTGTGCTCCTGGGCGGCAATGCTTTCGGGGATCGGCGCCGTGGAAGCCGTACACTTTCCAGTCTCGTACATATAGGCCGTGTCCGATAACAGGTCGGCGATGCCGTGGAAATCGTGTTCTTCACCTATAGGTAGTTCGAGCGGGGCGACGCCGGCGCCAAAAGAATCGTGCAACTGCTGGAGCACATTGGGAAAATCGGCTCGTTCGCGGTCTAGCTTGTTCATGAAGACCAGGCGAGGAAGCCCGAGCTCGGCGGCGGCTCGCCAGAAAACCTCTGTCTGGACTTCCACTCCGTCGACGGCGCTCACAACGAACACGGCCAGGTCCGCAACCGAGAGAGCGGCCAGTGCTTCGGGCACAAAGTCCGCGTAACCGGGGCAGTCGAGAACGTTGATCTTGTAGCCCCGCCACTCGGTCGCCGCCAGCGACAAAGAGGTGGACATGTGGTGGGAGTGCTCCTCGGGCTCGAAGTCTGAAACCGTTGACCCGTCCTCGACCCTGCCCGCCCTGTTTGTGGCGCCACTGCACAACAACAACGCCTCGGTGAGCGTGGTCTTGCCGGATCCACCGTGGCCGACAAGGGCCACGTTGCGGACCTTCGCTGGTGGGTACGCCTTCATGCGAGCACCTCTCCTTCCCCCGCGGGTCGCCCCGTCGGTCATCCCCAGGCAGGCCCCAGTCCGGGCCCGTCTCGCTAGGCTACCGTGTCTGTCGCACAGTGTTCCCAGGGCTCGGCCACCGGGCCCGGCGGGGGAGTAAACGCTGTCAAGTCAGGCCGGGTGGTACGCTGAGCCAAGGAACAAGGGCTACCACAGGAGCAGGTTTGTTCGACGCACGCTTCCGATCGGCGGTAGACCGAGTCGTAAGCCCAACAGGCCGGGCACTAAGGCGGACCGGGCTCTCCCCGGACCATCTGACAGCCATGGGCATCCTGATGTCGGTGCCCGCTGCCTGGGCGATCGCGACGGGCCGCCTCGTCTTGGGGCTCGTTCTGTTGATCGCTTCGGCATTGCCGGACCTATTCGATGGAAGTCTGGCGAAAGCCAGCGGCCGGGTAAGCCAGCGAGGAGCGTTCTTCGACTCGGTCGGGGACCGGGTCAGCGACACCGTGGTCCTGGCAGGCTTTGCGTGGTACGCCCAGGACCGCTTCGGGGGCCATGCGTCTCTCGTCCCGCTCGCTGTGTTGGGCGCCTCCCAGCTGGTTTCTTACATCAGAGCTAAGGGCGAGGCCCTCGGCATCGACGCCAAGGGCGGGCTTATGGAGAGGGGCGAGCGGATTGTCGTCCTCTGTGTCGCCCTCAAGTTCCCGGCCGACATGCTCTGGTTGCTGTGGCTGATCTTCGCGCTTTCCCTGATAACCGCCGGCCAGCGGTTCGTCAAGGTTTGGCGCCAGGCCGACAAGCCGCCCGCGCCCTTGCCCGTCGAACCAACCGCGGTCGTCCTCCGCTGGCGGGCGTGGAGGGAAGAGCGGGCGGGACGGGAGGCAACTTGGTGGGCCAGGGCGCCCCGGGGCCCGGGGTCGTCGACGAACGGCGGTTTCTTGTCGGGTAGTCGCCGGCCCAGTCCTGGCGCGGGGCGCTGGCATGAACGGCGGACGGCCCGGCGACGGCGCCTCATGGGGGAGCGGGATTTCGCGGCCGCGCCCGTGGACGCTCACCAGGAGCGGCGGGCCGATGGCGACGGGATGCCCACGAGGCGGGGCTCGGGCTCAGGTCCGAGCTGAACTGGTCCCCCCGGTCGGCGTTCATATAGGTCCCATCGCGATGCCGAGCAAGAAGCTCGTGATGTACCGCGCCGGCGCGAAAGTGGCGTCGGTTTTACCGGGTGAGGCTGCTCGGGGCCTGGCGCGCGGGTTGGGCGAGGTTGTGGCGCGGTTGCCTGACTACGACGGCAGGCGGGCTGTCGTCGCGTCCCACATGGCCCGGGTGCTCGGCAGGCCGCTCGGCCGCTCGGAGGAGCGCCGCATGGTGGCCGAGGTCTTTGCGTTCTACGGCCGCTACTGGGCCGAAAGTCTGAGGCTGCCTTCTGTGCCTCAGTGGAAGGTAGCAGCCGGGGTGGCTACGGTCGGGTTCGAGCACGTCGAGTCTGCGCTGGCGGCGGGCCGCGGGGCGATCATCGCGGCACCCCATCTGGGAGGCTGGGAATGGGGCGCCATGTACCTCGTTGGGATCGGTCTCCCGGTCACGGTCGCAGTCGAGCCGCTCGAGCCCCCGGACCTCTTCGAGTGGTTCGCGCACTTCAGGGAGCGCCTCGGCATGCACGTCGTACCGGTGGGGCCGGGCGCCGCGGCGGCTGTGCTCCAGGCTCTGAAAAACAACCACATCATCTGTCTCCTGTCGGACCGGTTGGTGGGGCAGGCTTCCGGCATGGAGGTGAGCTTCTTCGGACAGCGGGTCATGCTGCCGGCGGGGCCCGTGACCCTCGCCGTCCGCTCGGGAGCGCCTTTGCTCTCGGCGGCGATCTTTTACGGGAAGGCGGCCTCGTCGCACACGATCGTCTTCCGCCCTCCGATCAAGTTGCCGCCGAGCGCGCCCTTCAGGCAGCTGGTGCAGTTCGGCACACAGGCGGTCGCCTCGGAGCTCGAGCACCTGATCAGGCAGGCGCCTACCCAGTGGCACCTGCTCCAGCCCAATTGGCCCGGTGACCCGCAGCTCCGCCGCCCCTGGCCACTGCGAGCGCCTGCATCCGGGGCCGAGAACGGCCGCGGCACAACCACAGGGCGCTCGACTGACAGGGCCAGCATGCGAGTAGCGCCCGTACCCTCCGTAGGAGCGCCATGCGAGTAGGCATGGTCTGCCCGTACAGCCTGAGCATCCCGGGCGGGGTGCAGGGCCAGGTGCTCGGGATCGCCGGGGCGCTGCGGAGCATGGGTGTCGAGGCGAGGGTGCTCGCCCCCTGCGATGGCCCCCCGCCAGAGACCTGGGTGTCGCCCTTGGGAGGCTCTGTGGCGGCGGCGGGTAACGGTTCGATCGCGCCGATCGCGCCGGGACCGGCAGCTTCGCTGCGTACGATCAGGGCGCTGCGAGACGAGCGTTTCGACATAGTCCACCTCCACGAACCGTTCGTTCCGGGCCCGACTCTGACTGCGCTGCTGTTCAACGACGGGCCTCTCATAGGGACCTTTCACCGCGCCGGCGAGATCTCCTGGTACCGCGCCATGCGAGGTGCGGGCCGCAAGGTGGCCAAGCGCCTGTCGGTCCGCTGCGCTGTTTCGGCCCTTGCACTGGACACCGCCAGCCAATCGTTCGGGGGCACGTACGAGCTGGTCTGGAACGGGATCGACGTCGACCTCGTGTCGTCCGCGCCACCATGGCCCACGACAGGCCCTACGGTCCTTTTTCTAGGCCGGCACGAGCCGCGTAAGGGCTTGGCTGTCCTGATAGAGGCGGTCGTCCGTTACGGCGTCGAGGCCCGGATCTGGGTCGCGGGTGAAGGCCCCAGACCGCGAGCCTCAAGGAGTCGACCCTCGGGGACCCCCGTTTCGAATGGCTCGGGACGGTGGGGGAGGACGAGAAATTGCGCCGCCTCCGCGGTGCCGACGTCCTCGCTGCGCCGTCGTTGCACGGAGAAAGCTTCGGCATGGTGCTCCTCGAGGGTATGGCGGCCGGTACGGCCGTTGTCGCGAGCCAGATCCCGGGTTATGCCAATGTGGCCCGTCCATTCCGTGACGCTTTGTTGGTGCCGCCGGGGGACGCCGCCGCCTTGGCCGCGGCCATCGTCGAGGCGCTAGCGGACGGGACGGAAATAAAGGCCATGCGCGAATCTGCTTACGAGCGGGCGGCAGAGCACTCGCTCGACTCTCTGGGCCGGCGGTACCTGGAGCTGTACGAGCCATTATTGGCCCGCTGACTCCTGCCTTTGTTCAATCACCAGCTCGCTAAATTATCGCGGGCCGGCGCGCCGCGGAGATGGGTCAGCTAACGCCGCCGCAGCAACGTTTATAACCCCTTTTTGGACATATGGTGCAAAGCGGTCGCCGCGCCCTTAAGGAAAGCCCTTGGCAAGGCTTCGTTACCCTGCTAAGAATAGCGAGCAGGAGTTGGGGAGGTGCACGGTCAGGATGACTGGGGGGAAGATCGGAGCGGAGAAATATATCCGTGCCAACACCCAACTCGGCCGCCGAAAAAAGTTTTTGAACTACGGCGCCCTCTCAGGCCGTTACTAATCGGAGAGGTCAGCAGCTGGGCACCATGCAGGTAATTGGGATTGCAATCGCAGTCGGACTGAGCGCGGGAGCCCTCGGCTCGTGGTTTCGCGCCAGCAGCCTTGCGGCACGTTGGGCTCACGCGCCCGACGAAGCTGGCCCGGCCACAAACCGAGGACTTCCCTCAGTTATTTGGCCTTTAGGGACGGGCGTTTCTGCGTCTGTGGTGGTTTGTGCCCTGCTACCTATCCACCATGGGCGTTTTACAACGGCCGCTTTCGCGCCGTGGGCGGTCGTTTCTATTGTCATATGGGCTTTCGGGCTGGCGCTTCTCGCACTCGTCGACCGTGAGATGCTCGTGCTGCCGACCAAGCTCGTCCACGTTTGCGCGTTGGCCACAGTTAGTTTGGTCTTGGCAGGGTGTGCGATGACGGGGGAGTGGCGGTTCTGCTGGCAAGGAGCACTCTGCGCAGTAATTGCCGGAACGGTCTTCGCATTGTGGGCACTATTACGACCGGCAGGGCTTGGTTTCGGCGATGTGCGCATGGCCGCCCTGGTCGCGTTCGGAGCAGGCATGTTCTCGCCGGCGGGTTGCTTCGTGGCGTTGGCGTGCGCTCCCCTGCTGGCAGGCGCGGTTGCCCATTTCACTGGAAAAACAACGAAGATGGGCCTACCGAGCCCGATCGCCCTCGGCCCGTTCCTCGCAGTGGGCGGGATAGCGGTGGTGGTTGCCTGTGCGTTCTGAGCGAGCCATGGTGCAGGGCCAGACCGGCCCTCCGGGCACCCAACCCTCGACTGAGCGGCTAACTTCGCGCCGGGTGCGGCGGCTAACCACAGGGAGCGTCGTGCCCGTGGTCCTTGCGGTTCTGGCCGGGGGCTTCGCCTACGCAGCTTTGCAGGACCGTTCGGCAATGACCGAGATCGTCGTGGCGAGTTCCCTCGTCCCGGCGGGCACGCCCGTGGACAGCCGTAACACCCGGCTCGTAATGGTGCACACTTCAGATACGGCCTTGACCCATGGGCTTTTGGCGCCCGCTGAGTTGGAAGGCCGCTGGATAGCCACAGTGCCGGTACGCGCTGGCGAGCCGGTCACACTCAGCGAGCTCGAAAGGCCTTCTTCGGGCCCACCGCTCGGTGAGATGAGCATTTCTGTCCCTATTCAGCAGGCCGCGGGTGGGACGATCAACGTCGGCGACCTGGTGGACGTGATCGCTTCAACCGGTCCTGCGGGGGCGTATTACGTAGCCCAGGGTTTGCGGGTCCTGAGTATGGCGCCGACGGCTTCCACCGGAAGCGTACTGGACGGAGGGGCAGGCAGTTACTTCGTCGTGGTAGCGGTCGGCAAACAGACCGCGTTGCGAATTGCTACCGCACTCGGAGCGCAGGGAAGCGGCGGCGCCGGCGAGGACATACAAATCGTGCGTTCCACTGGCGAGACGGCAACGCCTCCTCTCGGTTTCGCCCGCGCGCCGTCAACCCGCCTGCGACAACACGGCCCGTCAACGACGGTCGCCAGTGCACCCAGCAGAAAAGGCAAGTGATGGCTGGGCTCGTCCTTGGGGTAGCCGCCACCAAGGCTCCCTGGAGCGCGGGCATTCGGTCCTATGTGCGCGACCACACTCAGGGCATCACCATCGAGGTCGTCATGGACAGGGCCGGCCTGGCGCGGGTCGCCGGCCGGCTCGACGTGCTTCTCATGGACGACGTGATGCGCATATTTTCCATAGCGGAAATAGCCGGTGCACAGGAACGGGGGGCCCATGTGATCGGCCTTTACGACCCCAGCTCCGGCATGGGCCGCGAGTACCTAACCAGCCTTGGAGTCGACCAGGTCCTTCCTGCCTTGACCCCGCCGGCTGAGGTGGTGGCCCTCGTTGCACAGCGGGGGGCACGGGAGCGGACCACGAATAGTGCTCTCGCTGGTTCGCGCCCGTCTGTCGTGAACCGGCCCGTTGGTCGGGGAAAGCGGCGTGGCCTGCTCAGTGCCTGGACCAAAGTGGGCGGGGGAGCCGGGCTGACCGAAGCTGCTGTGGCAGCGGCTGAGCACTTGTCCAAGGCCGGGCGGGTGCTGCTCATAGAGGCGGACGAAGTGGCGCCGGTGCTTGTTTCTCGGCTGTTGCGGTCGCCAGACACTGGCCTTGCCTGGGCGGTATCCCGCGCTGGGCAAGGCCAAAAGGTCTTACCTGCCGGGCTCTCCGGCCCGCGCGGCGACGGTACCTCGGCGGTTGGCCACTTCGACGTCATATGCGGCACGCCGGGTGCAGCGCAGGTAATCAACGCCGCGCACCTAGTCAGGTTGGTCGAAGAGGCGCTCGTTTCGTATGACCATGTTCTGGTAGAGGCGAGCTGGCTAGTGGGGTCGCCGTCGGGGCGGGAACGGTTTGGCGCCGCCCGGGCTGCACTGGTGCTCGCGGACAGGGTGGTTGTCTTCGCGTCGGCCGACCCCGAGGGGGCCGCGAGGCTGGTCGAGTGGAAGGCGACGTCTTTGGCCGCCGGGGTTCAGGCCCCGTGCTGGGCTGCGTTCGGCCGGGCGGGCCGCAGCCGTTACGAACGAACCCATTTAGCCAGTCTTTTAGCCAGCAATACGGGCAACCACCCCTACGCCGGTGTGACCTTCTTGCCAGAAGACCCGACAGTGGCGCGGGCGCGCTGGAATGCAGAAATCGTATGGAAGGGCCAATGGGCAAGGGCGGTGAAGGCGCTGGCCGCTGTGACCACATCCGCTGCGGAAGGGCTAAGCCCATCACCGAACACCGGGGGCTCTGAGGGTGATTTCCGGGCCGCTGCGCTGGGCGGTCCCGAGGCGGCCGAGGCGGTTTAGCTATGACCGCAACGGCCGTGACTGCGTTCGACGAACTGAGGTCGCGCGTGCTGGCTGTTATAGCCGTCAGAGATTTCGATGTGGCTGAAGATGCGGGCCTGGTGCGGCAACTCGTCGAGGCTGAGACCGAGCGGTTCCAGCGCGAGTTAATGCGTGGCCCTATTCAAGGGTTCGAGCCGTTCGCAGATCCGCCTGATGTGGTTGAACGTCTAATGCGAGAGCTAACGGGCATTGGCGCTCAGCTCGACCTGCTGGTCGCGGACCCGAGAGTTGAGGAGATATACGGGGTAGATGGCGAACTTGCCGTCAGGATGGCCGGCGGCGAGACCATGTTCACGGAGAGCCCCGCGCAACCTGATGCCGTCCTGGCCGTCTTGCAGCGTCTGGTCGCCGGCGCGGGTGAGAATATTGACGCCTCGCACCCCAAAGCCGATGGGGTACGTGTCCGGCTACCGCGGGGGCGGCAAGCACGCCTGTCGGTTTCGATCCCGCCGCGGATCGATGGCACTGTCTCGTTCAGTTTGCGCGTACCCCAAAAGCGCAACACCACGCTCGGCGACCTGGTCTCGTTCGGCTCTCTTTCACCGGAGGCAGCTGTTTTCCTCGAGACCTTGATGAGGATCCGCCGGGTACGCTCCTTGTCGCGGGCCCACCGGGTGCCGGGAAGACAACTCTCATAGAGGCGCTCCTGCGGGCGGTCCCGCCTCGCCGTCGTGTGATATGTGCCGAGGAAGAGCGAGAGCTGAACGCCCCCCTGCTCAACGGGGAGTATTGGCAAAGCTCCAAAGTCGAGACGCTGGCGGACCTGGTGCGTTCGGCGCGGGTTGCATCGCCGGAATTGATCGTGCTCGGCGAGTTAAAAGGCCCCGAGGCGTGGGAGCTGCTCATGGCGGGCACTCTGGGGATCGGCGTCGTAGCCGCTGTGCACGCGGAAGACGCCGCGGGGGCGTTCGAGGCACTTGCCGTTTGTGCCACCAAAGCTGTGCCCGCAACACCGTTTGAGCAACTGGAAGCGCGTTTCGCCGCCATGTTTGATGTCGTGATCTATTGCGACATCGACGACGCTGGCGATGCTGCTCAGCGGCAGGTAACTGAGATCTCGGTAGTGCCGCCGCAGCTGTCGACGACAGGGAGCGGAGTAGCGGTGACACCGATATTCGCGGCAACGACATCGGTGAGCCAATGGAGCTGCGTAGCGGCGCGGTCGGAGAACGCTTGGAACGTCGCTGCAACCGCCTGCTGGCCCGCTACGGGTTGGACCTGGCAGAAGTCCTAAAAGGCGCTGAGGTGATGTGGTGAGCCTGATTGCCGCGATAGTGATTGGCGCCTGCGCGTGGGCCGTCGGCCGGCGGGCGTTTGGCGGTTCGGTGGCATCAAACCCCTTCGGGAAGCTAGGTCTTCGCCTGACGGCCGCCGATAGAAATAAGAGCGAGCGCCCCCGCTTCCAGGTGTGGCTGTCGCAAGCAGGAGCCGCAGTTACGCCCCGCCAATTCTGGGCGGTATCTGCAGGCGTGGGTGCGGCGGCGTTCGTATTGTTTGTCGCCATTTCGCGCACCGTTGTGGTCTCGGCATTACCTGCTTTGGCCCTGGCCGCCACGCCGTACGCATACTGGTCCTCGCAGCGCCGAAAGCAGGCTGCCGCACGTAGCGGTGCCTGGCCGGACGCGTTGCGGTACATGGTGGGGGCACTGGGGGCCGGGATAGCGACGCTACATGATGCGCTGGAGGACCTGGCCAAGTCGGGGCCCGAACCATTGCGGGCGCCGATGGCACGCTATGTCCGCCTGTCTGCGCGCCTCGGGGACCGAAGGGCTCTGGAGACCGTTCGAGCGGATCTGGCAGACCCAATTTCGGACCCGGTCCTGCTGGCCTTCGAGGGCGCTGTCGAGGAGGGGACAGAGACGCTCCTTCGTGTGCTTTCGGATCTCGGTTCGCAGATCACAGCCGACCTGCAATTAGCGGAAAAGATCCGCACCCTGCAGACTCAGTCCCGAGCCGCGACGTGGGGTTGCTTTGCCCTGCCGTACGTCGTGCTGGTCTTCCTGTGCGCTACCAACGGCGCCTACAGGGAGTACTTCTCTAAGCCGTTCGGCCTCGGGCTCGTGTTGTTTGGAGCCGGGATGTCGGTTCTCGGCCTCTTGGCCGCTCGCCGCTTAGTACGCCCGATCGCCACCACGGAAAGGGTGTTCGTTGACGAGGTGGCGTCGTGGGGCCGGTGACCGTCGATGCGGCGCTCGCCGCCGTGTGTTGGTCGAGCGCGCTGTGCTGGGCTCTTTGGCGCGCTCTACACCCGCACCGGTCACCACTTCCCAGGATGTCGCTTTACCTGGAAGTCCCCCGGGTGCACCTCGGGGGGAAGCCATCGCAGGCGTCGGCCGCGATTGTCGGTGGGGAGGCACTTAGGCGGGTCCTCGGGCCTCTGGCCGGAAGAGGCCTCGCCTTGGTTGCACAAGCCCTTGGGGCCGGGTCGACAGCCCCGCTCGAATTATCCCTGCGCCGGGCGGGAATGGAAATGAGCGTCGATTCCTACAGGCGCGAGTACCTGCGGTGGTTGGTCGGGGCCCCGCTGGTGCTGGGAGCGTTAGGTGCCCTGACCGGAAAGGCCAGTTATGTCGTGTTGTTCTTTGTGGCGGGCCTCTTTGCTGGTGCGCGCCGGATGCCGGAGCGATTGAAGGCGCGTACCCGGCACCGTTGCGAGAGAATGAGAAGCGACCTCCCGACAGTCGTTTCGGTACTCGCACTGAAGATCGAAAACAACAAAAGTCTCGTGGTGGCGGTCTCTGACCTCGTCACCCAGGGCTCGGGCCCGGTGGTCGAGGAGTTGACGCGGGCGGTCCACCTGATAAATGCGGGTTACGGTGAAGCCCCTGCGTTCGAATTGATTGGCCGAGAGTCACCTGAGCCGGCTGCCGCTCGCCTCTACCGCTTTCTGGCCGCAGCAACAAGCGGCGCGCTCGACCTTGCGAAGGCGCTGCTCGACCAGGCTAGCGAGCTTCGGGCCCAGCGTCGGGAAGAGGTGGAACGCAGTGCTGCCCGCCGGCAGATGTCCCTGGTGGTGCCGAACCTGGTCTTCATGGCGCCCGTGCTGTTTGTCTTCCTGCTGGCCCCGCTCCCGGAACTGCTGTTTGGAAAATAACGGAGATGCCTCCCGCGCCGACCACCCACGCCACCAACTCCCGCCCAACAACCGCCCGCCGGACGATTGCACACCGAACTTTGGCCGCCGGACTAATGCACACATGACGTTTGCCAATCTGATGGCGAGCTGTAAGACGGGGTACGACCGCACGGCGAGCGATCTGACGACGAACGACCTGATGGCGACCGACCAGGGGGGGTACGACCGCACGGCGAGCGACCCGACGACCCTGACCCGAGCGCGCACCACCATGACTCCCCACCCGGCTACGACCCACTCGACGACGACCCTCTCGACGACTGCGCATCCGAAGACGAAAGGACAATTTGATGACAACCCCGACCGGGATAGCTCTGCCGCCCTCGAAAACATTCCTCAACCTCCATTCTCGCCTGCGGGTGCCCGGGATCGTTCATCGCTTACGTCGTCGGCTGCGGGATCAACGAGGCAGTCAAATAACCGACAACCTTGGGCTGATAGTCATCGGGATAGTAGCGATCGTGGCCATAGGGGGCCTTATCACGGGGCTGGACACGACGGTGTTCACCTGGGTGACCAAGCAACTCGGCCTGAGCTAAGCGCAAAGCCACGCCGGTGCGGGTGCAGCTCTGAACCCGGGTCAGCACTGGTCATCGGCGCAGTAGCAATCGCCATCTTGATGGTGGTGTTCATCGGCGCTCTCAACTTCGTCCTCGATGAGTACGCGAAAGGTGCCGTCCGTACTGCCGTCGACGAGGCCGCTCAGTCGGGTGCCAGCGCAGGGGGATCCCTGCCGGCGTGTGAGGCCGAAGCGGCGCGGGTGCGCGCCGCCCTGCTGCGAGGGATCTTCACTAGCGACGTCACGATTAACTGCAGCCAGGTTGGCGACGAAGTGGTCGCGACCGCGGCAGGGGAGCTACCGAGCCTCCTCCCTCCCGTTCCGAAGGTCAGCGTCTCGATGGTTGGGATCTCCTTGATCACGGAGGTGCCCGCTCAATGATCGACCGGGGCTGGTCTGGGGCAGACGCCGTTGTCCCAAGGGGTGCGCACAGGAGCCCGCGCAGTACGCGCCCGGATGGAGGCTGCGCGGGGAAGGGGGCCGGCGACCGCGCTCGCGGGAGGTGTCGTAAGACGAGCGCGTGTTGGCCAGTTTGGGATGAGCGCGGGTCTGCCATCCCGCTCACGCTCATGCTTGGCGTTTCGTTGCTCGTGCTGCCCGTCATGGTGCTGGTCCTCACCCTGCCAACCTGGGAGGAGCGCACGGTCGACGCTCAGGACGCGGCGCGTGATGCGGCGACGGCGCTGGTCACCGCTGACAACTGGAGCGACGGAGTTTCTGCGGCTAACGCGGCGGTTTTTCAAATGGTGGCCGGGGATGGACTGCCCGCCGAGGACGTGGCGGCCTCATACTCGGGGTCCCTCGACCCCGGTGGGACGGTGACCGCGGCAGTGACCGTCGTCATCCCGGCCGGAAATGTCCCCGGGCTCGGCTTTGTGGGCCAGCTGCACTATACGGCCAGCTCCACTGAGCACGTCGATTCTTATCGGGACTCCAGCACATGACGCTCTTCCTAGCGTTACGACGCTGGGGTCAACGTGCCCGCGATGTGAGCCAGCAGCGGCGACTCGAGGAGCGCGGTGACGCGATGGTGTTCTGGTGCCTCCTTCTGGCTCTGATGCTGCTGCCGCTGGGAGGTCTCTCGGTCGACCTCTGGCACGGCATCTCCGTCCAGCGAGCACTGCAATCCGCGGCGGGGGACGCCGCTACCGCGGGCGCATCGGGTCTCAACGTCTCGGAATATCGTGAGAGCGGGTGCTTGGTGCTCGATCCAGGCGTGGCCGTGCCGCTCGCACAGGCGAACCTCGAGTCGCAGACCGACATCGGCCCGCTGGACGGTGCCGACATCTCGGTGGCCCCCGGCGGGCAGTCAATTTCCGTAACGTTGCGAGAAGACGTGCGTCTGACCCTGCTCTCCTTAGTCGAGGGCAACAAACCCCTCGTCGTCACGGCGAGCGCAACGAGCGCGCCGCGAGGGTCAGTTTCTGAAAGTGGGTGCCCGTGACCAAAACTCCGAACCGAAATGGGCTAGTTCCTCTGGCGGCTGCACTGTGCGTGGCTGCAGTGGCGTGCGGTACCGTTAGATCGCAGGCTTTTCCAGGGACGACCAACCGACAACCGCCTTCGAAGGTGGTCCAAACCGTCTCTATCCGGAGTGGAGCGTTGACAGCCGTCGGCACGACCGGTTCGCACCCGGGCCTTGGAAAAGGTGGATCTGGGTACGTGGGACGCTCGCCTGCGGCGACCGAAAATGGCCTTCCCTTTGCCACCACGGAAGCGGTCGCAACTTCGAGCGCCACGAGAGGGCCGGTGACCACAAGCTTGCCCGACTCTGTCGCAGCCGGTGCGAATGCCGACTCGAGCGCGACAGTGTCATCTCCAGGCGCAAGGGCGTCGGCCACTCGCCGGGTCGGGACGACGCCGACTGTCCATATCAATAGTGCGCCGGCCTCTGAGAAGACCAAGGTCCGAGCCCGCAAAACCCCAACGACAGTGGCGCCGACGACGTCGCGCACAGTGATGGGCGGAGGCAACGCGGCGACCTGGCCAGCTGCAAGACCATTTCCGCCGAGCCTTGCGGGTGCTTACAGCACGAATCTGAAAACGGCGTTTGTGACCTTGGTCAAATACTCCGACTGGCTTGGCTCTCACCCCAACCCGAACTTTGTCAGAAATTATGTGGCCACGCACGTCGAATATCTATGAGCGCAGGTAATACTTGATGCGACGAATCGTGGCAAGCGGGTTGGCACGTGGCGCCGAATCCGACCGAGGTTGACTTCATCAAGATAGTGAACGGCGCGCTGCCCTAAGGATGACTGTCAAGGGTCGGCCGTAATGGACCGCTGGTCGCCTGACATATTCCAGCGGAATTATCGACGTCGTGATTAACCAAAAGAGAGAACCTTATCTTAATACGGGCGGCGAGGTCGTGGGCGAAACAAGCGGAGGCGGTCCGACACCGTGGACCGTGAGCCTCGTTCAGAATAGTTCGACGGTCGTTCCGTATCGGCGCTTACCGAGAGGTCAAGATTAGCGGCGGGATAGCATAATGGGAGACGAAGCCGATGGAGCGACTATGAGGCGCATAGTTCTTATCGCTGCTGGCATCGTCATCTTGTTGTGCTCGAGTGGCAGACGCTGTCGTTTGCAGGTCTAGGTGGCAACGGTGCAGACGGCTGCGGCGGTTTTGGGAGCCTTGGCCCGGTAGTTGGTGTGGGAGCCGCCTGCAACGGTGGCACTTCGGCGACCCCGGCTCCTCCGCAGAATGGGACCAGCACAGTGGGTGTCCACCCTGGAGATACCTGGAGACCGGCGGACAACGATTGGGGATATATCAGTTGCCCGAACCCGGTGGGGCCCAATATTCCGGCAGCGCTCCAGGAATACGGTCCGAACGGCAAGCCCATTGGAAATCCCGTGGTCGTGTGCCCGCCGGACGGCAAGGCGGCAGCTACAGCGCCACCTCCACCACCGCCGTCGCCGGCCGAAGTATGGACTCAGGTACCGTTACCCGCAGCGGGCCTCAGTGTCAATCCGGCCAGAACGGGTCTCACCCAACTACCGAGTTGGTTCTGGGTGACGAGTGCCGGCAACCCCGTGACCGTGACAGTAATTGTGGGCGAGTATTCGGTCACGACGACGGCGACTCCGGTGGCGTACCAATGGAGTTTCGGTGACGGAGCAACGGCTACGAGTTACGCCGCAGGTAGTTCTGGCGACCCTTCGGTGGCACATACCTACCGTTTCAAGGGGACCTACATAGTAAACCTTTCGGTCGTCTATGCGGGGACGTATTCATATTCAGGTCCGGGCGGCACCGGGACCGCGGCGCTCGGCCAGTACGTGGAGCCTGTGGTCGGTTCTCCGTACGTGGTCCAAGAGGTGCGGTCCGTGCTTGTCCCGTCGGGAGAGAGCGGCTAATGCTGCCCGGGCGAGGCATTCTGGGTGCATTATTGCGTTCTCGTCGCGATTACGGTTCGGAACCGCCCCGTAACTGCACCGGGAACGACGAAATGCACCGAGAAAGGAAAGGTCCGAGGACAGGCGACGAGGCGGCGGTCGGCGATGACGATGACGATGAACGACGACTAGGCCAGGGACGGCGACGGCAACGCCCACGGTGACGCCGGCGATGATGACGCCGGCGATGGTGACGCCGGCGATGGTGACGCCGGCGATGGCGACAAAGTCCGCGTTAGGCGGGCTCGGGAGCGTTTCCCGCACGTACAGCGGCAAATCGGCGCCCGATTCCGTCATAGCCCTGGGCCCCGAAGAGGCGTCGTTCTTACGGAAGCTGGTGGTCGACGAGCCGAACGACTCGAAGGAGGCCGGGGAACTGCCCGAATGGCCTGGCCCGTCCCCCACGGCCCGAAGGCATTCGCTGTGGCAGTTGGCGGGCGTAGAAGTGCGCGCATTTTCGGGCCGGGACACCGGGTCTGTGCCTGAGCGGGTCGTTTTCAGGGCCGCGATACTGCTGTCGCTAATTGCTTACGCGAGGCGGGTTCACCCATCAGGCCGGGCCTTATGCCTCCTCTGGCTGAGGCCCTTGCGTGTCCTGGTCGCGATGATGGGGTTGATACTGCTGGTTTGCACCGTCGGCGCTGTGTATTACATCCTGGGGGTGGCGATCTCCGCCGTGATGGCAGCTGCCTTGCTGCCATTTGCCATTGGGGCCGTTAGAGCCAGGCCCGGGCGAAAGGAGCTGGCCAAGCTGACGCCGCCGGGCCGGCATGTTTATGTGCACTCGGTCGCCAGTCAGTTGCCTGGCGCGGGTGCACAATTGCTGCGTGGGCTGACCCAGGAGGCTAACGACAAAGGCTGGTCTTTGGTGCTGGACGCAAGCAACGAGAGGCTAGTCCAGTATTACGAGCAATTCGGGTTTGTGGTACGCGGCGCTGGCGTCCGAATGCCAGATGGTGCGCGTCACGTGAGGATGTGGCGCCCCCCTGTCACACCAGAAAGGGGGCCTTTATGCAGCCGAACCGGTTACGAGGCTACCTCGACGCATTAGGCGTCCTCGTTTGTGAAGTCATAGGTTTGGTCCTCCTGTGGAGGGCAGGAACCTTTCTAGGAACGGTCGATTTCCCGCACTTCGGTACGTGGCTGAAAACGACCAGCCCGGTGGGGGCATTGACGGCACTGGTGCGCCTGCTGGGGATAGCCGTCTTCGGCTGGTTGTTGATGAGCACGCTGCTGTATGGCGCCGCGGTCCTCAGCGGCAAGCGCAGCATGATCACCCAGTCGCGGCGCATAACCCTTCCCTTATTGCGTCGGGTAGTTGACTCTCTCGCGGCTGCGTCAGTGGCAGCATCAACGCTCGGCAGTGCGGGGGCCGTTGCAGGGGCGATGCCGTCACCGGCCCCGGCACCGATCGTGCAGCCCCTCATACGGACCGCTGTACTCCATACCCCCACGAAGGCGGCTCCGGTACCCTCCTCGACTGCTCGTGTGAGTAGTACGGCAACCGGGCGGCATTTCCCGCATCCCGGTGCGGGAAATCACTTATTACCTGTGAGGGGCGTAGTCGGGGGGGCGGATCCTGAAGTGCCTAGCCAAGCAAACGGCTTTGCCGGCTTGCCCCGGGGCACCAAAGTCGTCGTGGTCCAGCCCGGGGACTGCCTGTCTGTGCTGGCTGAGCGGCATCTCGGTGACTGGCGGTTGGATAGCGAAATCGAGGCACTCAACTGGGGTCGCTTGCAGCCGGACGGCCGCGCCCTCGTTGACGACCACTGGATATACGTCGGGTGGGTACTCGTGATGCCGCCCGACGCGGTAGGGACGCTCGTAGTCGGGGAAGGAACGTCGAGCCCGTCAGGAATGTCACACAGCGACCCCGGGCCCCACGGAGCCCCTGCCTCGCACCGGGTGGTGCCAGAGGCGACCGTCGCCGCAGTGCCCGGACCTGAGGCAACGGACGTTGGGCACGGCGCGGTAGTCGCGCCAGAGCCTCCTGCTGCCCCACTTCCGGGGCGTGCCCGTCCAACACCGCCGCCGACGGCCGCCTCCGCCTTTCGGCTAGCGCAGGGCGCTCATTCAGTGCCCGATGGACCGGGGCACCCCGGCACCGGGCTCCTGGGAACTGGGTATTCAGCGCCCAATGGTCCAACGCACCCGTTTGGCGGGCAGCCGGAAAGTGCCCATTCGATGCCGACCGGCGTCCCCGAGCCGGTTGCCAGCGCGCCTGCCACTCCAGATGCTAGGCCACGTAAACCTGGCTCACTGGGTTGGGATAGCGACGGTAAGACCACCGGGCGGCGAGGCGACGCTGACGCCGCCGGACGCATTGACGGGGGAGACCGAGACGGGGGAGACCGAGGCAGCGCCGGGACTATTACGTCTGGAGACCGAAGCAGTGCCAGGCGTACAGGGGCCTCGGACCACAGCGGGCCTCCCATGGCCACTGCCCAGGACCGTGGCGTTGCAGACAACGTTGCAGCGGGTGTTGGAGGCATCTCCGCCGCCGACGAGGTTGGCGATGGGCACGATATGAGCGGGGGGGTCGCGTCCCCATCTGGGCTCAGCCGGGAGACTTCGGGCGTTGTTGCCGCAGGGGACCGCGGGGTCGGCGGTGAAAGCCGAAATGGCATGGGCCAAGGCCTCATTGACCTTGCCGCCGCGGCCGGGATTGGGGCTATCACCGGCGCTGGCATCGTCTGGCGTCTCGACCGCACTCGGCGTGAGCAAAGTCACCGGAGGCCAAAAGGAAGGCTCATCGCCCGCAGTAGGCCAGAAGTCGAAGCTGCCGAACGCCGCGTGAGAGCCATCGCCAGCGAAGAAGCAATGCGCTGGGTTGATCATGGTATGCGGTACTTGAGTGGCCTCCTGGAACAGTTTTCACTCGAAAATCCCGGGCCTGTTCCGTCTTTGGCGCTGGTGCAGGCGGGCGCGTGCGGACTGGAAATTATCCTTTCTCCAGCCCTGAACAGGTCGCTCGGGTGGTTCTCGCCCAGCGACGAGGCAGCAACACTGGTCCTCGACGCCGATGTTACCCTGGAAGACCTGGAGGCCCTGAGCGTCGACCGTTGGACGCTCTGGCCGGCGCTGGTGAGCCTGGGGGCGACGAAGGGCGGGGCGCTGCTCGTAAACCTGGAGCATGCAGGCTCGCTCTCGGTCGAAGGGCCGCAAGGCCTGGTGCAAGGAGTTCTGGCCCATCTCCTGGTGGAGCTTTCGAGCCAACCGTGGTCCGACGAAATGCTTTCGGGCCTGTACGCGCTGGGAGACTGCCCGTTGGACCAGCATTTGCCCGGACTGCAAATAGTTCTTAACCGTGACGCTGGGGAGCTCGCTCAGAAGTTGAGCGGGATCTCTGGCTCTCATCGGGAATTGGCCGGACCGTTCTCGCTGGCGAGCCTCCGGGCGGTGGCCTGTGAAGCCCTTCCGAATGTTGTTGTCGCTTTTGCTGGAACGCCAACTGGATTGCTCGAGCACCTTGCGGAGACCGCCGTCTCCGATCAGAGTGGCGTGGCAGTAGCCGGCGCCGGCCCCTACCCGGGTGCTCGATGGGAACTGGTCCTATCCAGCGGTGGTGGAGGCTTGTTACGGGGTGAATTGGCGGACCACGAGGTGTCATTCGAATTGGCTCTCAACTGCGATCCGGCAGAAGTCGCTTTGCTGGGTGAAGCCCTGGGAACAGCCGCCGACTGTTACGCGCCGACCGTTCCCGCCGAACACGGACCGGCGGCGGCAGTACCCGACGAGGGCGACAGCGACGATCGCCGCACCAACGGCACCCACTTCGAGCACGCTGACGTGCTCACTCGAGCGAACCCGGAGCGGCTTGAGAGAGGCGAAGCCAGGGAGGCGATGATGCCTCAAGGGGCTGATGTCGAAAGGTCAGCGCTGGCTCAGGGGGGCGATGTCGCAAAGTCAGGACCGCCCCAGACGGGCCATGACGAAAGGTCAGCGCTGGCTCAGGGGGGCGATGTCGCAGAGTCAGCACCGCCCCAGAGGGGCGATGTCGAAAGGTCAGCGCTGGCTCAGGGGGGCGATGTAACAGAGTCAGCATTGCCTCAGAGGGGCGACGTCGAGATTTGCGTCCTCGGGCCGGTAGACATTAGCGGGGGCGAGATGGGCACCCTCGAGCCTTCGCGCCAAACGGCGGTGTTGGCGTTGCTCACGTATCTGGCAACGCACCGGCGACCGTTGCGAGCAGACGAGCTGTCGAGTGTTCTATGGCCCCTCGACGCCAGCAAGGATGGTATGGGCGGCCCGCAGCGAAAGACGGTGATGAACCTGATTTCCCGAGCGAGAGGCGTTCTCGGTTACGGTGCCAGCGGTACAGAACGGCTCGCTTATTCGCCGCAGGGTTACCGCCTCGCAGAAGAAGTCACCTCGGACTGGGAGCGCTTCGACAGAGTTGTGGCCATCGCTCGCCAACAACCGCCTCTCGAGGCCGTCGACAGCCTGCGCGCTGCGCTCGAGCTGGTGAGGGGAGAGCCTTTCGGTGGGGCGCTGTCGAGCCAGTTTTTCGAGTGGGTCGCCAGCGAACATTTGGATCTGACGATCACCGCCCAGGTTGTTGATGCCGCCCAGGACCTGGGCCAGTACGCCCTTGACGCCCGTGACTTCGACACAGTGATCTGGGCGGTAGAGAAAGGCTTGCAGTTAGAGCCAACACGCGAAGAATTGTCCCGGTTGTGGATGCACGCCCTTGGACGCACCGGCCGGCCCGCGAAGGTGGACGACGTTTATCGTCGGTTGAAGGTCGTGCTCCGCCACCGCCTGAGCGCCCTTCACGAGCCGCAACCTGAGACCCGAGCGGTCTGGCGGAGCTATACCGAAGCCGAGCCGGCCAGCGCCGGGGGTCAGACGGTCTTCGTTAGCTCAGCGCCCCGGAAGAGCAAGCCCAAGTGACATGGAAGGGAACAGGGCCAACCTCGCCCGGCCGGCCCGCCGTGTGAGCTCGACCCGGGCCGAGGGAATCCGTCGGCTCGCTCTGTCTGCGACGCTTGCTTTTTTGGCACGCCTTAGCCGACTGGGAGCCCGACGAACGACCCGACCACTCCCACGGCTCCAGCCGCGACCAGGCCCACCACGACGTTGCGTCGCAGGGCGACGAGCCAGATGAAGGCCGCAGCGAGCACGCCGGCCTGCCAGATATGGGTAAGTGCGAGCGCCAGCGGGATGGCGGCACCGGCGATGGCGCCTATCGCCGCCGGGCCGGCCCCGGTGAGGAAGGCCTGGGCCGTGGCGCTGGCACGCACCCTGTCGAAGTGGCGGCCACCCAGCAACACAAAACAGAACGAGGGGGTAAAGGCGATTACCGCCGCCAGGACGCCTCCGCCGAGCTTGGCCGCCGCATAGCCCACGACAGAGACGGTCTGGACCACCGGGCCAGGCGTCACTTGGCCGAGGGCGACGGCGTTGAGGAACTGGGCGTTGGTCATCCAGTGGTACTGATGGACGACGTCGTGTTGCATGAGCGGGATGATCACGAAGCCGCCGCCGTACGAGAGCGCACCGACCTTGAAGGCGACCCACGCCAGCGCGCCTATGCCGCCCACGGGGACCGCGGCCGCCAGCAGCCAGGCGAGAGCGAGGGCGTGGTCGGCGCCACCGGCAGGCTCGCGGTACCTCGAGCGAAAGAAGACCTCGGACATGCCGCAGCCGAGTAGGACGAGCACCAGGTACGGCCCGATGGTGGCCGCCGAAGCACCGCCGGCGAAGGCGTAGACGCCCCACCGAGCTCGCTCTGGGCGCCGCTGGCCGGCTCGCCCCCAGCTGGCTGGGGCCAGGCCGAGCGCGGCGTTGACGGCTACTGCAGCGACGGCAGCCCCTGCGCCTGCCGCCGCTCCTGACACCCATTTAGGGGGGCGGGTGGCGAGGAAGAGGGCGGACAGCGCAAGGATCACGATCAGCCCGGGGACGATGAAGAAGAAGCCTCCCACGAGCCCGCCCCGCCAGCCCCGGAGCCGCCAGGCGCAGAATATGGCGAGCTGAGTGGACGCCGGTCCGGGGAGCAGGTTGGTGGCGGCAACACCGTCTTCGAACTCGCCGGGCGACATCCACTCTCTGCTGTCCACGCAGAGCTTCCTGAGCAGAAGGATGTGGGTCGGCGGCCCCCCGAAGCCGATGCAGCCGATGCGACCCCACTCGCGGGCGATGGTGACCAGGCCAACAGGCTCGGCAGTGGGCTCCATGTCTGGTCCTGTGTCCCAAAATTTCTGGCCCGGTTTTCGGGGCCCGGACATGCTTACCGCGTCCCGCACCTGGGCCACCACACGTGCGCTCGCCTAGCGCCGTGCGGACCGAGTTGTCCCTGCTCAGGGCGGGGTTTGGTGGAGGCGGACGCCTATGCGGGGCCATGAGCTAAGGCCCGCAGCCGAACCCCCCCGGCGTGCGCAGCCTGGACCGAGCACCGAAGGGCGCGCTGGACACGGCGCAATTGCTGAGCTAGACAATATGGCGCCGGCCTCTCGAGGCCGCAGCTCGGAACCGGTCACGAGCCCCGGAAGGGGTGGCGAGGGCTCGTGACCGGCCCGACCCAGGAGTGAGGGGGCCACGCCTGGGGATGACCTCGCATCCTTGCGAGGGCGATATGCAGGCTACCCGCCCAAGGTTTCGCTAGTGCACACGTTTTGTTGCTGCAAGGTAAATTTCTGTCGAACTGGTTGAGGAGCAGGTACTCCGGAGGGGATGCAGGGAACGGCGGTCGAGCACACCGACGTTTCACCGGGCACGTCCAGATGGCTGTGAGATAACGATTTACCTGCGCTTCATCGCCGGGCACGTCCAGATGACTGTGAGATAACGATTTACCTGGGCTTGATCGCCGGGCACCCGACGGGCTGAGACGAAATGAAACGGTATGAAACGGCCGTCTGCCTACGGGCGGCAGGCCCGCAGGCAGACGGCCCATCCCCGCTCCGGAGCCCCAGAGAGGGGGGTGGCTCTTAATGGCTCCGGGGAGGATAGCGGGGAAAGTTAGATCGCTCGGTACTACGTTTTTCGGCCCTGGCCCGAGGTAGTTGAGGAGGAACCTGCCAGCTGGTCGAAGGGGGCCTCCGAGCACATCTCCTTTCTCCACTGGTCAGTCTTGTCCCGGTGCCTCAACACTCCCTGAGCGCTTGCTGAGGTTCTCCTGAGAGAGTGAGCGTGGCGCCGGTACTCTTGCATGGTGACTAACCAGGCGGCCGCGGGGGCCGCTGATGGTCCTAAATGCCTAAATGTTGAAACCTTTTGCCGTTGTCGCGTAGTTTGTTAATAGCCGTCCTGTGCAACTCCGGGACGACCGGGCGAGGACCTCGTAGTTCTTGTCCAGTCGCGCGCGGTCAGGCGGTTGAGGCTAGAGCCAGAGAGGGTGGCCCTGTTAGACCCGCATTAGTACAGCGCCAGCAACAAAGATGGACCGGACTGGGCGGCAGGCTCAGGCAGGGCGCGACCAAGGCCGATGAAGCGACAGCGCGCAGGCGCAGGGCCCGTGAGGGCTGGGCGTTCATTCGCGGGGCCATGGCCGGGCACTGGGGTGTCCTGTGGGTTTCTACCGGTACTGGGTTGGCTGCAGCCGGGGCGGCGGCGACGATCCCCCTGTTCCTGGGCGATGCCGTCGACGAAGGCCTGATCAGCCACCAGTGGCACCGGTTTGCCGTCTTTGTCGTCATTATCACGGTTCTGGGCGTTGCGCAGGGCCTCTCATCAGGCGCCAGGCGCTGGTACAACGGAGTGGCGTCGAGGCACGTCGAGTCTGAAATGAGGCGCAATTTCCACGACCACCTCCTTACCCTCGACGTCGCTTACCACTCGAACGTCAACCGTGGCCAGCTCCTGTCGAGGGTCACGAGCGACCTGTTCCAGATCCAGGCGGTCGTAGCCTCGGCCCCGTTCTGGGTGGCCAACGCCGCTCTTGCTATCGCAGTCGCGATCATCCTGTTGACGACGAATACCCTCCTCGGCCTCGTCGCAATAGCGGCCTTGCCCGTGGTGGCTGTGACCTCGAAACGCTTTTCGGGGCGGGTCCGGGACGCCATATCGGACCTGCAGCGCAAGAGGGGTGCCCTCGCCGGCGTCGTCGAGGAGACGGTCTCGGGCATCCGGGCGGTGAAGGGTTTCGGAGCCGAGCCGCTTATGGAACAACGGCTGGCGTCCTCCGCCGACGATGTGCGTACCGAGGCGATGAGAGTGGTTACGACCAGGGCGCGCTACCTCCCGACGCTCAACACCGTCCCCATGCTCGAGCTAGCTGCCGTCAACTGGCTCGGCGGCTACCTGGTTATCCACCACCAGCTCAGCGTCGGCATGCTCGTCGCCTTCAACGCCTACCTGGCCATGTTGACGGGCCCGTTGCAGTCCATAGGCGCTTACATCGTCATGATCCAGCGGGCGGTCGTCTCGGGCTACCGCCTGGACACCATCATGAAGCGGCACAGCGCCGTGGCCGAACCGGAGCACCCGCGGGTGCTGCCACCTGGCCCCGGGACGGTGCTGTTCTCTCACGTCAAGTTCTCGTACCCAACGGCGGCGGCGGCGCCATCGATCGCCCGGCCGGTGCTCGACGGCTTCGAGCTGTCTATAGCCGGCGGCGAAGTCGTAGCCGTCGTAGGGTCGACCGGCTCGGGCAAGACCACCGTCCTTTCGCTCCTGGCCCGCCTCTACGACACCGAGAGCGGCTCGGTGCTCCTCGAGGGTGTAGACGTACGCGAGTTGAGCCTTTCAACTTTGCGGGAAGCAGTGGCGGTCGTTTTCGAGGACAGTTTCTTGTTCAACGACACCATCGTTGCCAACCTGCGGGTGGGGAAGCCATCGGCGACCGAAGCGGAAATTCTCCGGGCGGCCCGCCTGGCCCAGGCGGACGAGTTCATCGACGAGCTGCCTCTCGGGTACGAGACCGAGGTCGGTGAAAGAGGCATGTCGCTTTCGGGCGGGCAACGCCAGCGCATCGCCCTGGCGCGAGCTCTGCTCGCCGACCCTCGGGTGCTCGTGCTGGACGACGCGACGTCCGCGGTCGACGCTCCCCGTGAGCTGGATATGGTACGGGCGCTGGCCAAGGCCCGGGAGGGCAAGACGACGATCATTATCTCGCACCGGCCCGCCACCATCGCCGTGGCCGACCGGGTCGTGCTGTTCGAGGGGGGCCGGGTTCTGGCCGAGGGTCGCCACGAACGGCTCTGCGCCCAGTCGCCCCGGTACCGCCATGTCCTCGGGTTGGAAAACTGGGAAACCGAGGCCGGGAGGCGTCCGGCATGAGCCGCCTGAGCGTGAGGTCAGCGCACCGAGCCCGGCGCGAACCACCCCGTCCAGGTCTTCTCCGGGAAGTGGTGTCTTCGCTGCGGCCGTACCGGCGCCGCATCGCTGTCGCCATGGTCGTCCTGCTGGCTGGCCTCGGCACGACGTTGGCCGGCCCGGCGTTGGTCGGATATGCCATAAATAACGGCCTCGTGTTGCACCAATCGATGCGGGTAGTGACCATCGCCGGCATCGCCTACGTCGGTGTAAGCGCGGCGTACTTCGTGCTCACGCGCCTGCAGACCCTTCAGGTCTCCGGGATCGGGGAGTGTTACTTAAACGACCTGAGAAAACGTGTTTTCAGCCACCTGCTCGCCCAGCCGCTGGGTTTCTTCGAGACCGAGAGCTCAGGCCAGTTGCTTTCCCGCATGACAGCGGACATCGACGTGCTGGAGAGCCTCGTACAGAGCGGGCTGTCGAGTTTCGTAACGAGCATCGGTCTTTTCATCGCGGTGATCATTGTCCTGTTCGTGATGTCGCCACTTTTGTGC
Organism: uncultured Acidimicrobiaceae bacterium; assembly: GCA_963823855.1. Classification (GTDB taxonomy): domain Bacteria; phylum Actinomycetota; class Acidimicrobiia; order Acidimicrobiales; family Palsa-688; genus Fen-671. The sequence goes on along the minus strand of CAWGNA010000012.1, from coordinate 947,881 downwards.
GCTGTGGTGCTCCTGTCGCTCGTCCCGGTCGTAATTGCGGCTTCGCACTACCGGCGTGCTTCGACAAAGGCGTACGGCCAGGTGCGGGGGCTGATCGGCGACGCGCTGGCATCGCTCGACGAGAGCCTGGCCGGGGTGCGGGTCGTGCAGGCCTTCCGCCAGGAGAGCGCCACCATCGAGCGTTTCAAGAAAGTGAACGAGACCCAGCTCGAAGGAGAGCTCACCACGGTGCGGCTGTCCTCCCGGTTTTTCCCGAAGGTAGAGGCGTCCGGCGTGCTCTCTTCGGTCGTGGTCCTCGTCGCCGGTGCGTTCCTGGTCGAGGCTCACTTGACGACCGTAGGCGTCGTGGCGGCGTTCGTGCTCTACCTGGCGAACCTTTTCAACGCTATAACGAGCTTGTCGGCCCTGTTCGACCTCCTGCAGTCCTCCGGAGCGGCGCTAGCGACCGTCTACCAGCTCCTGGAGGTCGACCCGGCCATGGTGGACCCGGAGCGCCCAGCAGCCCTTCCCGAGACAGGCACCCTGGAGCTGCGGGCAGTCGACTTCGCTTACGCGACGAGCCCCGAAGACGACGTCGAAAAGATAGAGGAGCGCCTCGTCCTCGAGGGAGTCCAGTTGCGGATAGAGGCCGGCGAGAAGCTGGCGCTGGTGGGGCCGACGGGAGGCGGGAAATCGACACTGGCCAAACTGGCCGGGCGGCTCTACGACCCCCTCTCGGGATCTGTGCGGTTCGGCGGCGTCGACTTGCGCAAGGCGCTCCTGGCCCATATCCGGGAGCGGATTGTCGTGCTGCCTCAGGAGGGTTTTCTGTTCCGGGGGACTGTCCTCGAAAACGTGGTCTTGGGCCGGCCGGGGGCAACCGAGGACGATGCCCGGGTGGCGATCGGCAAGTTGGGCCTCACGAAGTGGGTGGACAGCCTGCCACAGGGAGAGGATAGCGACGTCGGCGAAAGGGGCTCTCACCTTTCGGCTGGCGAGCGGCAGCTCGTGAGCCTGGCCCGGGCGGCGCTTACGGATCCTGCCGTGCTCATCATGGACGAGGCTACGTCCAGCATCGACCCCGGGACCGAGCGCCAGGCGGAGGCGGCCTTGGCCACACTGGCTGCGGACAGGACAGTCATCGTGGTGGCGCACCGCCTGACCGCAGCAGAGCGGGCCGACCGCGTGGCGGTAGTAAACGACGGTGAGCTCGTGGAAATCGGGAGCCACGAAGAGCTCATCGAAGCCGATGGCCACTACGCTCGCCTTTTCGCCGCGTGGAGCAGCGCCGGCGTGGAGGATTAGCCCTCCTAGCCCGGTGCGCTGAGGCTCAGCCGAGCAGTGGTCAGCCCGGCCTGCCCCGTTTACCCGGGGTGCTTAGCCGGAGCCGCTAGCGGCGTCCGTTGGCGCCCGGCTTAGCGCGGCCAAGATCGCCTCGGCGAGGGAGCGAGCCGAGCCAGGGTCGAGCTCGACGGCGACGCGTGCCGAAGGCCCCTTGTCCGGGTTGATGAAATCCACGTTGAGGGTGTGGTCTGCCGGAGCATGAACGGGGTGGTCGAAGTAAACGGTGGCCGCGGACAGCGGGAACCACCCGGAGGCTCCCTTACCGCTCCCGGTGATCTGGACGCGCTCAGTTTGGTAAGTGCACATGTCGGCCGCGCCCCTACGATGCCAGGTACCGGCCGAAGAACTCGCCGATCTTCTGCCACCCGTCGATGGCCGCCTCCGGGCGGTAGGACGGGCGGTCGACGTTGAAAAAGGCGTGGCCGGCACCGGCGTAGGAGTGGAACTCGTAGGTTTTGCCGTTCTCCGCCAGCAGCTTTTCGAGCTGGGCTACATCCTCGGGGGAGGGATGCTGGTCGTCCGCGCCGAAGAGCCCGAGCAAGGGGCAGGAAAGGTCTTTGACCTTGGCCGCTATGGGGGCGATTTTGAGCGGCAGCCCTGCGGGGGGCGGCTCGACGACAAATGCGCCGTAACAATCAACGGCCGCGTCCAACTGCAACGAGACCCCGGCGAGCAACGACTGACGGCCTCCAGAGCAGTAGCCAATCGTCGCTATCTTGCCGTTGGACGAGGCCAGGGACTTTATGTGCCTGGCGGCTCCATCGACATCGCCAACCAGGCGGGGGTCGGGCACGCCTCCCTGGGCCCGGGAGGCGGCCGCAGCATCGTCCGGGCTGGCCCCCGGGGCTTCGCGGCTGTACAGATTGGGCATCAAGGCGAGGTAACCCTCGTCCGCGAACCGCCTCGCGATCTCTTTGGAACTCCTGTCGTACCCGGGCATGTGGTGGATGACGACGACGCCACCGTAGTGCCCCGCCCCGGTGGGCTGGGCGAGGTAGGCCTCGATCTCATCACCGCCGTGGCCGGTGATCGTGATCGTCTCAGCTTTCATGTCGAAGGTCATGCGGCCGAGGTTATCTTGCGGAGCTTTAGGCGGCCGAACCGCCGGAGCCTCCAGAACCGCCAGGCCCGCCCGGTCCACCGGGGATGTTGGGGGGGCCGGGTTCCCAGGAGTTCCGATTGGCCTGGACCTGAGTCACGTCGAGGACCCGTTCTGCCGTTACTGTCGTCCCGTTGACCAGACCCTGGATGCTGATGGTGTCGCCAACTTTGACAGAAAGGATGCCGTTGTAATCCGCGTCCACAAGGGTCGAGGACCCTACGGCGTAGGTTTGGCTGAAACCGTCGGCGCTCTTGACGGTGATCGAGCCGGAGCTGACGGCCTCTGCCATTCCGTACTGAGTGTCGATCGTCTCGTAATCGCCGTTCGGGCCTTTGACGGTGTAGCTGGCATGTATAGCGCCGTCCGAGCCGAGCCCCCCGAAACCGAAGAACCGCACGGGGCCACCAGGCATCGCCGGGCCGAAAGAGCGACGTGGTCGCGAGACCGGTCCGGTGGACGGGCCGCTGCCTGACCCCCTCGGCGTAGTCCCGATCGGCGTAGTCCCGATCGGCGTAGTCCCGCTCGGGGTTGTAGACGCGCTGGCCCCGGCGGGGTTGGTGTTGGCCCCTGACGTGGTAGCAGAGGCAACCGCGGCTGCTCCGGCTCCCGCTCCGAGGATCAGCGCCAGCCCAGCTGCCGTCTTGGTTATCCGCGACCGTCTGGGCTTGCGGCGGACCGGGTCACCGGGGGGCGGCGGGGGAGGCGTGAAGGGGTAGAGGTTTCCGTCTTGATCGTCCGTGCTCATGCTGGGATCCCTCCCTTGCTCGTAACCCCGGCTGGTGGCCGGCTTCACAAGTATCCAGGTCGGACATGAAGGAAAGATAAGGGCCCGCTAAAAGCCTTTCGGCGAGGCGAGGCGAGGCGAGGCGAGGCGAGGGAGGCGAGGCGAGGCGAGCCGGCTCAGGCGGGGCCGAAGTCCCGGAGCACCATTCCTGTACGGGGCTTCGGCCAGAAAAAGGTGGTCTTGGGGGGCATCCGCATTCCTCCGTGGGCCGTCCGGGCAATCTGTTGTACGGTCGCCGGCCGGCAGAGGATAGCGGCGTCCGCTGTCCCGGCACTGACCGCTGCCTGGGCCTGCCCCGGGTCGTGTTCGTACACCAAATCGTGCGAGGGCAGGGTGCCCAGTGCCGCGTCAACGCGGTTCGAGTCGAGGTCGTAGTCCGCCAGCGGCCCTCCGGGGCGTGGTTTGGCTAGCCAATTGCCGGAGCGCAGCAAGACGGCTAAGGCGCCGGCGCTTACCATCTCAGCCAACAGCGCTGGCCCTTCGATTGCGGTCTGTGCCAGCTCGAAGCCAGGCTCGAGGGCGGCGAGGAGGTCGTAACCGGGTGGTAAGCCCGACACCACCCGGTGGATGGCCAGTACCTGAAGGTGCCGCTCGGAAAGCTCGACGACCAGGGCGAGGACAGCGTCATAGCCTTCGGCCCTCCGTGTCGCTGGGGCAGCCGAGCCAGGGCTGCCCAGCCTGCGTTCAGCCTGGTAGGCGAGGGCGGTTTCGTACCGATGGTGGCCGTCCGCGACGAGGAGAGGTCTGGCCCCGATGATCCTTCCCATCTTCTGGTGAGCCTCGGGTTGGAAGATAGGCCAGAGCTCGTGAAGAGTGCCCTCGTCGTCCTGGGCGCTGGCAATGAGGCCTGTAGCGCCACCATATCTGTCACTCTTGGCCCTGTCACTCTTGGCGCCTGTCACTCTTGGCCCTGTCACTCTTGGCCCTGTCACTAGCGCTGTCACTGTTGGGCAGGCCGCCCAGCGCGTCCGTCAGGCCTCCCTCGGAGCACAGGCACCATATCGGTGACGTGTTGGCCTGAGTCGCCCGGATCAGCTCGAGCCGGTCGCTTTTTGCTTTCGGCGTGGTCTCCTCGTGGGGAAGGATGCCCTGTCCCGGCGGCTCGAGTACGAGAGCCCCGATCACTCCGAGTGTCTGGCGGGGCTCGCCCTCGACTGATATGTAGCTCATGCGGTAGCCGTAGAGGGCGGGGCGCCTCTCGCGGGCTAGAGCGCCATTCGAGGTCCATTCGTGGAGAAGCCCGGCGGCTTCCTGGTAGCGCCCGGCGGGCAGTTCCACGCGGACAACGTTGTACGGGCTGCGCCCCAGCAACTCCAGGCGTTCGCGCTCGCTGATTATGTCATAGGGAGGGCAGATCACCTCGTCGAGGGGGCCGGTGACGTGCGCGTCGGGGCGCAGGCCAGCAAAGGCCAAGAGCTGTGGCATGGGACTTGACTAGCAGCAGGGGAGGTTCGGAGCAACTCCCGCCCGCCGGCAGCTCGGCCGCCCTCCAGGCCGGGGACGACAGTGGGTTGCCTAGATGAGAACGGGGGCTGGCCTGGATGAGATCTGGCCTGGACAAGATCTGGCCTGGACAAGATCTGGCCTGTATGAGATCTGGCCTGGATGAGAATTGCCCAAGTTGGCCCTTACCCGGGATCACTCCCGTCCTAGCCTGCGGGTATCCTGGCAGGCATGACAGAAGTTATCTTTCCGGACGGTTGCTCGTGGAGCTAAGGGGCAAGTGGCGGGAAGGTAGCGGGGAGGACCAGCCGAGCTGGCCAGAGCCCAGCGGCGAGCCCGAGGGTCGCACGGAGCCCGTGGATGGCTCCGCCTCCCAATGGTGGCCGGATCCCAGGGCCGGGACCGGCGCGAGCTCAGCGCCAGCTGGCTGGGTGCCGCCGCCGCAGCCGAGCGGTGGCCTGGTCCGCTCGGGGTATAGCCAGGGACCGAGCGAGCCGGATGGGCCCGGGAACTTGCCCGTGGGCCTCCAACCTGGGCCGGGGGACAACGGGCACTTGCCTGCCAGGACAGCCCAAGGCGGGCGGACAGCACGAGGGACAGCCCCGGGCAAGCCGCCCGGCGTATTGCGGCGAGCCTGGCAGCGGTTCGTCACCGCACTGGCCGCCGTGGGTGCATTTCTGGTCAAATTCGGCGCCCTGCTGATCAAGCTCAAGTACGTCAGCGTGGTCCTTACGATGTTGGTCTCCATCGCGGCTTATTCACTTTTCTTTGGCTGGTCGTTTGCGGTTGGGATAGTGCTCCTGATCCTGGTGCACGAAATGGGCCACGTGGTTGAGCTGCGACGACAGGGGGTGCCGGCTTCTGCGCCGCTTTTTATCCCGTTCATCGGTGCTTTTGTCAATATGCGGGGTAGCCCGCGGAGCGCCTACCAGGAGGCGTTGTCGGGCTTGGCGGGCCCACTGGTGGGCACGGCGGCGTCAATTGTCGTCGCGTTTTGGGCCAATGCAACTGGTTCAAATTTCTTGATGGCGCTAGCGTTCTTCGGGTTCTTCGTAAACCTTTTCAACCTGTTGCCAGTGCTACCCCTCGACGGTGGGCGCGCCGCTGCCGCCCTTCACCCTGCCCTGTGGCTCGTCGGATTGGCGGCGCTGCTCGTCTTCGAGTTCCTCTACCCGAGCCCGGTGATCCCGATCGTCCTTATCCTGGGTGGCGTCGAGCTTTGGCGGCGCTGGCGTTACCGCAACAGCCCGTCGTCCCGGGCGTACCACGCGTTGCTACCTCAACAGCGGCTCACTATCGGGCTTTTTTACCTTGCGCTTGTCGGCGTGACGATTTTTGGCGCCCACGCCACCTACGTCGCCCGCTCGCTCAACATCTAGGCCCTTGACGGGCCTAGGGGCTCAGAGCGCCGGCGAGACCCTCGGCGGGCGGGCCGCGTGACGTGGGCGGTCGACCTGGACGGAGTGGTCTGGCTGGCCGGCCGTGCCATACCCGGCTCAGCTGAGGCGGTTGCCGCACTGCGCTCAGCCGGGGAGCGAGTCGTCTTCCTCACGAACAACTCTGGCCCATTGATCGCAGAGCACCTCGAGGCCCTGTCCCGGGTCGGCGTCGATTGCCCCCCTGAAGACTTGACCACGTCCGCACAAGCGGCCGCGTCGATGTTGGCGCCTGGTAGCAGCGCGACGGTGGTCGGGGCGGCGGGCATCCACGAGGCTTTGCAGGCACGAGGCGTAAAAATCGTCCGAACTCAAGAGAGCCCCGACGCCATCGTGGTGGGCCGGAGTGTCGAGCTCGACTACTGGGCGCTGGCTGCTGCGGCCGGGGCCGTCCGGGACGGGGCGAGGTTTGTCGCCACCAACACGGACGCCACTTTCCCGGTGGGGTCGGCTGGCGGGCCCGCGCCGACAGGGAAAACAAAGGGGCCGACAGGGAAAACAAAGGGGGGGCCGACAGGGAAAACAAATGGGCCGACAGGGAAAACGAACAGGGCGACATGGAAAACAAAGGGGCCGGCACCGAAAACAAAGCGGACGAGGAGAGCAAGGCGGACGAAGGGACCAAGGGGCACGGGAGGAGCCAGGGGCACGGGGGGAGCAGCCCGGACGAGGGCACCACCGAGGCCGGGTACACGGGCAGGTCCAGTGGGGCCGAAGGCTTGCTGCCGGGGGCCGGCGCCCTCGTGGCGTTCATCGCCACCGCGTCGGGGCGTCGACCCGAAGTGGCCGGTAAGCCTCAGGCGCCGATGGCCGCGCTCGTGAAGGAGCGCTACGGGCGCCTGAGCGTCGTAGCCGGGGACCGGCCGGACACCGACGGCCTTTTCGCCATGACGACCGCAGCCAAATTCGCACTGGTCCTGTCCGGAGTAACCCGCCAATCCGACCTACCTGTGAAGCCAGTGCCGGACCTGGTGGGGGCCGATCTCTTGTCGGTGGTGGAGCAGTTCCTCCGGGCCGCTCATTCATCGCGCGGCGGGGCGGCCTCAGGTCTGCCCCGCTGAACAAGGGCGGGCCCTACCCGGGAGCGCTAGCCCTCGCGCCAGGCAGTACTGGCGCCGCAGTACTGGCGCCGGAGTACTGGCGCCGCAGTACTGGCGCCGCAGTACTGGGGCGTCCCGTTACTCCGACGCGGCGCCGCCGCCCGGGCCGTCGTCACGAGGGCTCGGTCGCCCGGGCCCCCACCTGGTGGTGCCTAGCAGCAGGCCGGGCAGTTCAGCCATGTCAAAGAACACATGGTCTGCGGCGGCGAGTTTCTGGGCCGGTGTGTGAGCCGCGAAGCCCAGCACCGCCATGCCAGCAGCTCGGGCCGCCTGAACCCCGGCCTCGGCGTCCTCCACCACTATGCAGCCCGCTGGTCGAACCCCCATTTCGCTAGCGGCGAGCAGGAAAAGGTCAGGCGCGGGTTTGCCGGCCACGACGTCCTCTGCGCCCCACCAACGGTCGCCGAAGCGATCCAGCAGGCCCACAGTCGACAAGGCAAACCGGACCCGCTCCCGTCTGCCCGAGGACGCCAGGCAATAGGCAGTCCTGCTGGCGTCCAGCCGGTCCAGTACCGCTTCGATACCCGGGACCGGGCGAAGCTGTGCCTCGAACATCTCGAACAACCTGGTCGTGTAACTGTCCTCGAAGTGCTCAGGCAGCGGCCGGCCACTGCGTTGCTCTACTATCTGGCGGGTCCCGGCCAGAGTCAGCCCCCGGAACGCATCGCCACATTCCTCGGGTGACATCGGGTACCCAGTAGCGCTGATCGTCTCCGACATGGCGTACTCCGCCAGAGGTTCGCTGTCGACGACTACGCCGTCGTTGTCGAAGACCACCAATTGCCAGGGCGGGATGTCCACCCGCTCGAACTTACCAGTCGCTGTCTGCTCATCTCCGCGTCGCCCCGGGGGAGCCGTACACTCTCCGTATGAGCACAGAGGACGATCTGAGGCGCTTGGGCCAGACCGCGGCAGCCCTGATGGGGGTGGCTGCGGCACGTGCGAAACAGGTGGCTGAGGAGCTCTTGGGCTCGGGCGATAAGGCTCGCGAGGAAACCAAGCACCACGCCGGGACGTTCTTCGAGGGGGGTCGGTATGCAGCCGCCGACGTGGTGAGCGCCCTCCGGCGCGAGGCCGCCGTCGTGCTCCGGGACCTGGAGCACCTCGAGGAGAACCTTCGCTATCGCCAAACCGGTGGTGCCAGTCCGAGCACCGCGACCTCCGGTGAGACAGAGGACGAGGCGCCCAAGGGCCCGAGCACAACAACACGAGGCTCTCGGGGCGCGGCGGATGGTGGTTCTCAGGGTGGGGCACAGGCGACCAAGGCCACGACGGGTACGCGGAAAACTGCGGCTGCCAAAAAGGCCACCGCCCCCCAAAAGGCAACCGGGACGCGGAAAGCAACCGGCACGCGCAAATCGGGCGACAGCTCTGGCGCCACGAGCGGGGGGCAGTCCTGAGCTGGGAGCGAGGAGAAGGCTTGACGCCGAACTGGTCAACCGCGGCTTAGCAGGGGACAGGGCCGAGGCCAGTTCGCTGGTGGCGGCCGGGCGGGTGCTCGTCGCGGGGGCGGTTGCCTCCAAGTCGTCGCGCCAGGTGGCCCCTTCCGAGCCAATCGTGGTGAGTGGGCTGCCCCCCCGGTTTGCCAGTAGGGGCGGGGAGAAACTCGACGCCGCTCTCGAGCACTTTTGCCTGGACGTGGTCGGTAAGGACGCGCTGGATGCCGGGGCTTCGACGGGGGGGTTTACCGACTGTCTTCTGCAACGCGGGGTGGCCAAGGTAGTGGCAGTGGACGTGGGCCACGGGCAGTTGCTGTCCCGGCTCCGGGCGGACCCACGCGTCGAAGTGATCGAACACGCGAACGTGCGGTACTTGCAGCCCCGTGACGTGGGGAACCGCTGCTTTGACATGGTGGTCGCGGATTTGTCTTTTATTTCCTTGATGATGGTCGCTCAGGCGTTGCTTGGCCTGGCCAAGCCGCGCGCCGACCTCGTCGTACTCGTGAAGCCGCAGTTCGAGGCCGGGCACACGGTCGTCTCCAAAGGCAAAGGCGTGGTGCGCGATCCCAAGGTATGGGCCAGCGTCCTCTGTGACGTCGCCGGCGCGTTCCAAGCCTGGGGTGCCATTGTGGCCGGGGGGATGGCGTCGCCTCTGCTCGGAGCGGCGGGAAATGTCGAGTTTTTCCTCCACCTGCGCACCGGTGGGCGGGGGCCATCTCTTGTTGGTGACTCGTTGAGCTCGATTGCGCTATCTGCAGCCCCCGCCACTGCCAGCCGAGAGGGGGGTCGTTACGCGGAAGGTTCGCGACGGACGGGTGGGGACGGGCTCACCTGAAAATGGCGACAATTGGTTTTGCGCCGAACGTGGAGCGTGATAGTGCCGTCGCGCTGGCAAAATCGACGGCGGGTTGGCTTGAAGACAAAGGTCACACGACTGTCTTGCTGCCCGAGACGCGCCCCAAGGGACGGTGCCTGGCCGGAAGGGCGCCCTCGACCTGGTAGTCAGTCTCGGCGGCGACGGCACAATGCTGCCGCGCTGTCGGGATGGTGCTCGGCATGTCGGTGCCTGTGCTGGGAGTAAATTTCGGGCGCTTCGGCTACCTCACGGCGGTGGAGCCCGATGGCATACAGCTTGCTATAGAACGGTTCCTGGCCGGCGATTACCACCTCGACCGCCGGATGACAGTCGACGCACAAGTTGTCCCCAACGGGGCCACACGGCCTCGCTATAGAGCCACCGGGCTCAACGACATAACCATCGCCCGGCCAACCGGGATGCACACGATAAATGCGAGCGTGCAAATCTCGGGCGAACGGTTCCTCAGTTACGCCGCTGACTCCATGATAATCTCCACCGCCACGGGTTCGACGGGGTACAACCTGTCGGCGAGGGGCCCGATCGTTTCTCCCAAATTGCGTTGCCTAGTCATAACTCCCGTTGCGGCGCACATGCTTTTCGACCGTAGCGTCGTGGTCGACGGCTCGGACCAGGTAAGCATCGAGCTCCATGGCCGTTGCCCCGCTGACTTGATCGTGGACGGGGTACCGTGCGGGCAGTTGGCACTCGGGGAGCGGCTGACATGTGCTGCTGGCGACCACGACGCAATTCTGGTGAATTTCGGGGGCAGGAGCTTCGAGACCGTCCTCAAGAACAAGTTCCACCTGACCGACCGTTAGCGCCGAGGTGGTGCTCTCCGTTCTTTCATAACAGGCTTCTGCACGCCGGGAAAGGGGTAGGTTCGGGCCATGCTGTGCGAGCTCAGGGTCAGCCAGCTGGGCGTGATCGAGGACCTCACTCTCGTGCTCGGTCCTGGCCTCACGGCTCTCACCGGGGAGACCGGAGCTGGCAAGACCCTGGTAGTCGAGGCGATCGAGCTCTTGCTGGGTGGCCGGGCTGAAGGCCTCTTAGTCCGGCCTGGAGCGGCCGAGGCAGTGGTGGAAGGCCGCTTCGTCGTGCCGGGGAGCTCCGAGGCCGCGGATGACGACCGGCCGTTCGCCGCCCCTGGCTCGGGCCACGAGGGCGAGGGCCAGGGGCCCGACGGGACATCGGCTGACGCTGAGGTCGTACTGAGGCCGCGTCGTCCCGGCAGCGGGACGTTCGCGGGCATACGTCGATGGCACGATGTCCACGGTGGCCGCACTAGCGCAATTAGGTGAGCGCCTGGTCGACCTGCACGGGCAACATGCGCACCAGTCGTTGTTCTCGACGGCGGCTCGAGCGCGATGCCCTGGACCATTATGCCGGTGCCGACCGGCGTCCTCGGGACTCGGCGCGAGGGCGGCTCCGGGAAGTCGAAGAAGCGATGGCGAAGGCAGGCGGCGACGCCGGCACGCGCAGTCGCGAAATTGAACTCCTCCGTTACCAGTTGGCGGAGGTGAGCTCGGCGGGGCTCACTACGCCGGCTGAAGACGACGAACTCGCCGCTGAGGAAGAACGGCTCGGGCGTGCCGCTGCGCACCGTGGCGCCGCGGAGGCCGCTTACGAGAAGCTCTCGGGCGAAGACCAGCTCCAGGACGGGCTGGGCAGAGTGCTGGCCCTCTTATCGGGTCACCCGCCGCTGGCGGACCTGGACGAGCGGCTCCGAGGCGTCTCGTCCGAGGTGGCCGACATCGCCAGCGAACTTCTCGACGCCTCCGAGGCGTTGGAGCAGGACCCGGAGCGGTTGGCAGAGGTGGTGGGGCGGAGGGCGATGCTGCGCGAGCTACGACGTAAGTACGCCGGAGCCGGGGGGACCCTGGAGGACGTTTTGGCCTTCCAGATGAGAGCCAGGGAAAGGCTAGAAGATCTCGAGGATCTCGAGGCCGTCGGCTCTCAGCTCGAGCAAGACCGCGCCAAATGCAGTGACGAACTGCATCGCGCCGCAGAGGAACTGGGAGAGGCCCGGCGGGGAGCGGCCCCTTCGTTCGGGGTCGCGGTCGAGGGCGAGCTGCGCCGGCTGGCGATGCCCCGGGCCCGCTTTGTCGTGCGGGTCAGTGGTGACGATCGTGCCGAAGGAGCCGAGGAAGACGATCTCCGCACTCTGGCTGGAGAGGGCGTCACGTTCCTGCTGGCTGCAAACCCCGGCGAACCACTGTTACCGCTGTCGTCGGTGGCCTCGGGGGGAGAGCTGGCCAGGGCGATGCTCGCGCTGCGCCTGGTCCTGCTCACTGTCCCGGCTAGGTCCGGGCCGGCGGGAGTAGACCTGGGCGGGCCGCTCACGCTGGTCTTCGACGAAGTTGACGCCGGCGTGGGCGGCGAGGCGGCCCTTGCGGTGGGGCGGGCACTGGCCGACCTCGGCCGCCGTTACCAGGTCCTGGTTGTCACCCACCTCGCTCAGGTGGCGGCCTTTGCTGATGCCCAGATCGCCGTCAGCAAGGTGGAGCGGGCCGGCGCGCAGTCACGTTGGTAGAAACAGTGAGCGGCGACAGGCGCGTCGTCGAACTGTCGCGAATGCTTTCCGGCCAACCCGACAGCCGTACGGCCCGCCTCCACGCCGCTGAGCTGCTCGACACTGCCCGCGGTCGGCAGTGAGGCGAGGCTATCCGGGCCATTTACGGCATGGGTATCGCATCGGACGGGTGCAATTCAACCGGCCTATTACCCGGACGAGCGGTGGCGTCTGTCTCGACGGCGCGATAATGGGCCCAGCAGCTCCTGGAGGATCGTGATCACCGCGCCGCCCGCGATCCCGAAAGCGATGCCAGATAAGAAGGACAGATAGGTCGCGTGCTGGGTCGTACTCGTATTGACCGCGCTCACCCGGAGCGGCGTAGTGGCGCCGACCTTGGCGCTCCACTGCCAACCAGTAGCTGAGGACGCATCAGGCGGCACCTGCGACTGTACGACGAAGTTGGCTGTGTCGCCGGCGTTTGGTTCGAGGGCGCGGCTGATGTTGGTGACCTCCCGGCCAGGTCGCTGAAGTGGAGCTCCGTCGGGAGCAACAGGCCAGAAATCAATCTCCGGGGGGAACCACGCGCTCAAGTAGGCACCGTTTAGTTTCACCGGCCCGCCGGAATTCCAGCACAGCTCGACAAGGAGGACACTGGAGCCCGTCACCCATGTAAGTGACAAGGGCTCGCTCGGGTCGTACTGAATATATGACGGGTGCGTGACTTTTGCGACGGGTATGGAGTACGAAAAGGCGGCGCCATCCACCTCAGGTTCGGTGCACACGTGGCCGCGACCGAAGTGCCGCACGGAGACTACCCAGTGCTGGCGAGCCTCGGCGCCAACGTCACCACCAACAGGCGTACCAGCAGGCACATCGTTTTGCTCTAGGGTCAACGTCGATCCCCCTTCTGGTGTCCGGGCCAACGTTTCGGTGACGCCCGTCACGCCCGTGGCCCTGATGTCCACAGACAGGTCCTCGGGCACGCTCTGGAACCCGTTCTGCTGTGGTAACCACAGCACTCCGAGAACCGAGAGAGCGATGACCGCCACGGCCAAGACAGTGACGAGCTCGATGTGCACTTGTTGCCAATACGGTTGGCGCTCAGGTCGCTGCTGGTCCTTTCCAACCGGAGCTACTGGCCCGCCTGGTGCCGCGTCCGTCGCAGTCATGGACGGATATTAACGTGCGGCGTGGGCTCCACCACACTAAGGCGTTCGACCGTTGCCGGCCCCCCCGTCGAGCCGGTCCACCAACTTCGGGCACCGGCCGAGCTAAGATGGTGTGGCCACCAGGGACGGCCTCCTAGAGAGCGGGAGGTACCGCTCACAGGGAGGGACGCCTCCGCCGGCCAGCTATTTTGCACTTGGTAGCCGAGCGTGGAGGAGAACTTGGCGAAGCACATCTTCGTGACGGGAGGAGTGGCGAGCTCACTTGGCAAGGGCCTGACGGCGGCCTCTATGGGCCGCCTTCTGAAGAGCAGGGGCCTCCGGGTGACGATGCAAAAGTTAGACCCCTATATCAATGTTGACCCGGGGACAATGAACCCTTACGAGCACGGTGAAGTCTTCGTTACCGAAGACGGGGGAGAAACCGATCTCGACCTGGGGCATTACGAACGCTTTATCGATGAGTCGCTGACACGTGATTCCAACGCGACGACGGGGTCCATCTACCAATCCGTGATCGGCAAGGAACGGCGGGGCGAGTACCTCGGCAAGACCGTCCAGGTGATCCCGCACATCACCAACGAGATCAAACTGCGTATCCACCGGCTCGGCACAGAGGACGTCGACGTCGTCATCACCGAGATCGGTGGGACGGTGGGGGACATCGAGATCCTCCCGTTCGTGGAGGCTATTCGCCAGTTCCGCAATGACGTTGGACGAGACAACGTGTGCTATGTCCATGTCACCTTGGTCCCGTACCTCGGGCCCTTCCGGCGAGCAGAAGACAAAACCCACTCAGCACTCCGTTACCGACCTGCGGTCCCGGGGCGTGCAACCCGACGTGATCATCCTGCGGAGCGACCGGCCGATACCAGCGAGCCTGAAGACGAAGATCTCGCTGCTTTGCGACGTGCCGGAAGAAGGGGTCATCTCTAACGTCGATGCCCCCGACCTCTACGAAATCCCTCTGGCCCTCCACGACGAGGGCCTGGACGACTACGTGTGCCATCTACTGCGAATAGGTAGTTCCGCCGGGGCGACTGGACCGGGTGCCGGAGGCGGCCCGGCCGGCGAGCACATTGGTGGCCCCGTGGACCTTTCCCACTGGCAAGACCTTGTCAGCAGGGTCGAGTCTGCCTCCAAGCCAGTGCGGATCGGCCTTATCGGCAAGTACGTGAACCTTCCCGACGCCTATCTGTCGGTCGTAGAAGCCCTGCGCCACGGTAGTTATGCGCACGGGGCCAAGCTGCGGCTCGATTGGGTCCAAGCCGAAGAAGTAGAGGGCCTTATGGCAGAAGGGCGGCTCCGGGATCTCGATGGCATGGTCGTCCCCGGCGGGTTTGGCGAGCGTGGTATCGAAGGGATGATCTCGGCAGTTGGGTATGCCCGGGAGCACCAGATACCGTGCCTCGGCCTCTGTTTGGGGCTACAGGTCATGGTGATCGAGTTTTCGCGTAACGAGGCCGGCCTCGAACGGGCCAACTCGCGCGAGTTCTGTCCTAGTGAGCCGTACCTGGTGATCGATTTGATGGATGACCAGCGCGAGGTCGTAAGCCAGTCCAAGTACGGCGGGACGATGCGCTTGGGCACGTACCCGGCCAAGTTGCGAGCCGGCAGCCAGATGGCCGCCATTTACGGGTCCGAGCTGGTTTTCGAACGGCACCGTCATCGCTACGAGGTGAACCCGCGCTATCGCAGCCGCCTCGAACAGTCTGGCCTGGCCTGCTCAGGCGAGTCTCCCGACGGGCGACTGGTCGAGATGATCGAACTGCCGGGCCACCCGCTATGGGTCGGCACTCAAGCGCACCCGGAGTTCAAGAGCCGGCCTGATCGCCCCCACCCGCTTTTCAGGGCGCTTGTCGGTGCGTCGCTGGCAAGGGCGGAAGGGCGTCTGCCGCACTTGATAGACCCGGATGTGCTTGACGTCGAGCTCATCGAGAGCAGAGGTGAAGGTTCAGAGGAGGCCGGCGTTGCCGTCGGGTAAGTTCCGCAAGCTGGACGAGCGCACTCTTGTCCAAAGCAACCTGCTCCACGTCGCGGTCGGTACCTTCGAGGCACCGGACGGCCAGCGGTTCGAACGCGACCTGGTGCACCACCCGGGGGCTGTCGTCATGGTGCCGGTGGACGAGCGCACCAATGAGGTCATCTTCGTCCGGCAGTACCGGGCGCCGCTGGACAGGGAGCTTTTGGAGGTGCCAGCCGGGAAGCGCGACGTGAAAGGCGAGCCCCCAGAGGTGACGGCAGCCCGGGAGCTAGTCGAGGAAACCGGGCTCGAGGCCGGACGACTGCAATTGATCGGTCATTTTTTCAACTCGCCCGGCTTCTCCGACGAAGAGTCCTGGTGCTTTCTGGCGACCGACCTCCACACTGTGCCCGACGAGCGCCACGGCATCGAGGAAGAGCACATGACCGTGGAGCGCTACCCGTTGTCCCACGTGGACGAGCTCGTGCGGTCTGGCGAGATAACGGACGCCAAGACGATAATCGGGCTTTTCTTGGCTCGAGCCGTTCTATCTCAGGAGAAAACAGCCGGGAACGACCCAAGCTAGGCAAACCTGGACAAATGGGGAGCGCCGCGGTCAACCGAGTTCCTGCAGTTGGCCCACGAGCGCGTGGTGAGCTCGGTCTCCAGGCGGAGGAGCTGCTCAGCTGGCTCGCTGTCGAAAAGGGCCGCAGACCAAACACGCTTGCCGCGTACCGGCGTGACCTGGTGGGCTACGAGTTCTGGCTGCGTGAACAGGGCCTCGACGTATCGGGGAGCGTCGAGGAGGCCACAGTGGCGCGCTACATCGCCCACCTCCGGGAGTCGGGGTTGGCGCCGGCCTCAGTGGCGCGCTCGATGGTCGCCGTGCGCTCGCTCCACAGGTTCTTGGTGCGAGAGGGGACCACCAGCGCCGACCCCACTTCCGGCTTGAGGCCTCCGCCCGTGCCACAAGGGCTCCCTAAGGCCCTGAGCGAAGAGGAGGTTGAGTCCCTCCTCTCAAAGGTCACCGGTGAGGCCCGGCCCCACGGCGGGATAGGGCTGTGCTCGAGGTCTTGTACGGGACAGGCATGCGTATCTCCGAACTAACGGGCCTTTCGCTCCCGGACCTCGCCCTCGAAGATCAGCTCGTCCGTGTGCTGGGCAAGGGCAACAAGGAACGCCTCGTCCCGCTCGGCCGGTACGCACGCGACGCCCTGGACGCCTGGTTGGGACCGGGGGGGCGCCCGGCTCTGGTCCCGCTCAGATGGGGCAGGCGGACTGACTCGGCTGCCCTTTTCCTCAACCTGAGGGGCGGGCGGCTAACTCGCCAGGGGGCATGGGGCGTAGTCCGTCTCTACGGACGCCGGTCTGGGCTCGACGGCCGGCTGACGCCGCACGTGCTGCGGCACAGCTGCGCTACCCACATGCTGGACCACGGCGCCGACATCCGGGTGGTCCAAGAACTGCTCGGCCACGCGTCAATAGCGACAACCCAGGTGTACACCAAGGTTTCGTCGGAGCGGCTCCGGGCTGTTTACCAGTTGGCCCACCCCCGGGCCAAGGCTGCTGCTAGCTGATGCGGAAGTTGGCGTATGTGGCGTCACGTACGCCCCGCTAAGGGCTACACTGCCGCGGATGGAGGCGAATACGACCAGCGCGTTACGCGAGGGACTCGAGTCACAGCGCGCTTCGCTCCGGCGTGAGCTGGGGGAGCTTGGCTACGGGAGCGAGGGCCTGTCGTACGACCCCAACTTTGCGGACTCGAGCCAGGTGACCGCTGAGCGAGGCGAGACCGAAGCCCTGGCAATGTCGCTCACGGCCAACCTGCAAGACGTCGAACACGCGCTCGAAAAAATAGACGCAGGCACTTACGGTATGTGCGAGTCATGCCATGGCGAGATTGCTGAGGCCCGGCTCGAGGCAATGCCGGGGGCTCGCTTGTGCATCAGCTGCGCCGCCAAACGCCGGTAGTCTCGCCAGCGGCTTCGTCGGCCCGAGTTGAGCCGACCTGAACTGGCCCCCCGGTGGCGTTCGGGCTCGACGTCGTGTTTAGATTTAGCAGCTCCGGTAGGAATTTTGGGCGAAACAGCGGCTATGCGGTAATACTGTTCTCTGACGCGAGTATTGACGAACCGGCTTCACTTTTGAAGGGGGCGTCAGAGAAATGGACCGTCTCCACCTCAAGCAATGTCTTAGCGCGGCGGGCGTACCCGAAGACAGGTACCTCTTGGTGGGCCTCGACGCACCGCGGGCGCTGCGCGAGGGTGCGTGCGTAGTTCGTCCCAACCAGCGCAGCTGGGAGGTCCTCGTTTGGGAGCCCGAGAGATTGCAGGCTTCGCTTACGTTCTTGAACGAAGACCAAGCGTGCGACTACGTGCTCGACGTCTTGACCTTGACGGCGCAAGGAAGTGCCCGAGGTGCGGCTGCTGTGGATTTGGCCGCAGCCGTGGAGGCTCCGCCCCCCGCTTTGAGCGCGTTGGCGAGCTGGGTGGGCAGCGACGCAAAGACTTCGATCGAGGTTTAGCGCCTTCCCACGCCGAGCGCCGACCCGTCGTCATGTACGGGCCAAGCGGCCAAACGGTGCGCCGGGCCGAGCGACCAAAGTTGGTTTGGGCAGGCATCGATATAGCGGCCACAAGTGCGCACGACCCGGACGCTGACGCTCAAATCTGGTTAGTCCCTGCTGGACGTTGTCATCCGCCTTGGCGGGCGCGCCGGCAACGGCTTGGTTTTCTTTTGCCTGTCGGGACGGTGCCCGGCCGGGGCGTGTTCCCGGATGGCAGTCTTTGTCTCTTTTACGACCCGCCGCGGCTCGTCCATGACGGCCTTCCAGTCGTAGACCAGGATCTCGTAGCCGAGTAGGCGCAACTCGTTGCGCCGCTTGTCGTCGTAGCGCTTTTGCTCGGGCGTCCAGTGGTAGGCGAAGCCGTCAACCTCGACGAAAACCCGAGGTCCAACCTGGATGTCCAGTCGGTAACGACCCCCGTCCACGACGACTTCGCATTTCTCGACCTTTACGTTCGCGCCAGCGAACAAGCGCAAGGTGCGGCTTTCGAGGACACTCGGAGCCGGCACGGCGGCGAGCCCTCGCGTCCGGAGCCGGCCGATCAGCTCGACCGGTCCCTGGCGCCTCGGGCGTCTGAGCCGCCCGGCTTCTGCCACAAGGCCCTCTACCGTCACCAGCCGCTTAGCCAAAGCAACGTCAATGGCTTCGTCGAGCGACTCGGGGTCAGCGATCGCCGCCAGGTCGACCAGGGTGCGGAGCGGGTTCGTCGTGGGCACGCTTCGCCAGTTGGATATGCACTGGGGGGACAGATCACGGCTGTGGTGGATGACAAGCGTTGACAAATCAGGGGATCCGAGGAACGGACGACGACTCAGTTGGGACGGTTGGGACGGGTTCGCCGGTGTTTGCCCGTGTTGGACCGAAACGTCCACGTGCGGTGGCTCGTGCCTGAGCAGTTCCCAGAGCCAGGCCGCCGAGGCAAAGGAGGCGACACCGCCCGTTACCAGGCATGCCGCGAGGAGCCGACGAGTGGGCTGGGGCGGCCAGTTGGCCAAGGCGTAGATGCCCGACGCCGTCCGCACCCAGCGTCCCTGGGCCAGCGCAATGTCGATTTGCCGTCTGGTGATGCCTTCCGCCAGCAGCTGTGCCCTCGTGGCCAGCCCGAGTTGCCTTTTGAATATGGTCCCCTCGACTGAGAGAGGATCTGCTCGGCTGGTTGGCCTTGAGCTCGGCACAGATGCCAGTATTTCATGCTTACTAATGCTATTTCAATATACGACGGGAGGCTCGGGGGGCGTTATCCGGCGACCTGGCGATGCTCAAACGGGCGCAAAAACGCGGCTTGGTGCCGATTAGGCACGTGAGAGGTGCTCAATCGTCACCAGAACGGCCAAAATCGGGGCTCTAAAGGCACCTGACAGCACCGAGAAGGCGGTCTGGAGCCGCCGCCTCACGCTGTGAGCAGTTATACAAACGCGTTGCGCGTCCGTGCCCGGGTAGGAAGCACGTAACTACACACAGCGCAGGGTCCCGCAGCCTCACGCACGAGAGCGCCAGGGGCGCTCAGCGGGCCAGCAGGCCTATGGCTGAGCGAGCCCTATCGAAGGTCCGGGCCGCGATCTCGCTAGCTTTGGAAGCCCCGTCGGCCAGAATGGCCTGTACGGAGCCGGGGTCCTGGGCCAGCTCCCTATAGCGTTCCTGGAGCGGCTTGAGCGTCTCCACGACAGCTTCGGCCGCGTCTGCCTTGAGCTGGCCGTAATTGTCGTAGCGGGCTGCAATCTCGTCCGGCTTCCCACCCCGCAGGGAAGCCAGGACCTCGAGCAGGTTGGAGACGCCGGGTTTTCCCTCAGGGTCCCAGCGGACCACGCCCGGCCCGGGGGGGTCGAGGTCGGTAACGGCGCGCCTCAGTTTGCGGTCGATGACCTTAGGGTCGTCGAAAAGATAGATCAGCCCCGCGTCCGACCCGGCCGACTTGGACATCTTGTGCAGCGGGTCCTGGAGGTCCATGATGCGGGCGCCCCCGCCCGCCGGCGGGATCGCAGCCTCGGGGACCTTGAACGTCTCGCCGTAGCGGGTGTTCCACCTCTGGGCCAGGTCCCGTGTGAGCTCCAGGTGCTGGCGCTGGTCATCGCCAACTGGGACTAGATCTGTGTTGTACAAGAGGATGTCGGCGGCCATCAGCACCGGGTACGCGAATAGGCCCACTCGGGCGGATTCCTCGCCCCCTTTGGCCGCTTTGTCCTTGAACTGGGTCATCCTCGACAGTTCCCCGATGCTGGCCGTGCATTCGAGCAGCCAGGTCAGCTCGGCGTGCTCGTGGACGTGGCTCTGGACGAACAGGATGCACCGCGCCGGGTCAAGCCCTGCGGCCAACAAAAGGGTGGCGACGGTGACCGTGGCCTTCGAGAGCTCTTCGGGGTCGCCGGGGACAGTCAGCGCGTGCAAATCGACCACGCAGTACAGGGCGTCGTACCGGTCCTGGAAGTCGACCCACCAGCGCAGGGCCCCAGGTAGTTGCCCAGGTGAGGGGCCCCAGTCGGTTGTATACCCGAGAAAACCCGCTTGGTGGTCTCTGCTGCTGTCACGACAACGCAGGGTACATGCCTCTGGGCCGGCTAGACGGGCATTATCTACGGGGAGGCAGGATCCCCAGCGCTGGCCCCGGCGCCCCGGCGCCGCGACGGCCGACCCTTCGGGTGCCCCGCCGCCCGCCCCCTCCCGTCACGATTCCTCGCGTCCGCTCGCGCCCCCAGGCCGGTCAGGCTCTGCCTGGCTGCGTCGGAAGTCGTCGGGGCTTTCGGGCACCACGGCCGGCGGAGGCACCGGGGCCGGGAGAGGCGGAGGAGACGGCGGTGGTGGCCAGCGGGCAGCAACTGGTTTAGGGACCAGCACCGTTCGTTGTGTGGGCGGTGGCATGACCACGCTCCTCGTCCCCGGGGGCGGCTGCTCTTTCGGGCCCTTTGGAGGGGACTCGATAAGCGGCCCGACATAGTCCCAAACCGAGTCCACCAGCTGAACCCTTTCCATCCCGCCCGTCAGCTGCCCCTCCCCTGGAGCCTCCTCGTTCGGCGGGCTCTCGGTCAACCAGGAAGACGCCGATGGCACAGCGGCGACACCGTCCTCGGATTTACGGTCAGCTGCAGCCTCCTGGCCGACGCTCAACGACGGGTCGCCGAAAGTGTGTTGGCCCTGCCACCCGCTCCTGCTCCTGCTGCCGCTCGCCCCCGCAGCACCGCTCGCGCTGCTCCCGGCAGTTGCGCCGCTCCCGGCCCCGCCGCCACGCGCTTCGGGGGCTCTCCCCCCACGCTTGGCCTGATGACCGCTCTGAGCGCTCGGTTGCAACACTCTCAAAGCCGCGGCGCCCATGGCACCGGTCGCCCCGGGCCGTGGCGACGCCAGTTGTACGGCGTCCCAGACGACGTACTGCGTCTCCGGCCACCCGGCAGCAGCTTCTATTCTGCGTAGCGACTCGGCGAACGAAGCGGCTGACTGAGGTCGCGACAAGGAGTCCTTGGCCAAAGATGACTCGAGAAGATCGGCAAGGGCGATCGACATGGAGCTCAGCGGGGGACGGGGGGCCGGGTCCCGAAGGACCCGCAGGATGACCGAAGTCGGCTCCTCGCCCTTGTACGTAACGAACGGTCCCCGGCCCACTATCAGCTCGTAAACCGAGGACGCCAAGCCGTAGACATCGGTCGCAGGTGACAGAGCCTGGCCCTCGAGCACTTCGGGCGCTGCGTGCAGGGTGGCCGCGCCCGCCAGGCGCTTGGTTGACTGTCCCAGGGTCTGCAGGGCCACCAGCCCGAAGTCGGCCACGACGGGCTCGCCGCCTTCCGAGACCAGGATGTTCTGCGGTTTTACGTCCCGGTGCAAAATGCCCGACCTGTGCGCAGTCTCGAGCGCCCCCGCAACCTTGATAGCTGCCGGGACAACCTGGGCCGGCGCCAGCGGGCCGCGTAAGGCGGCGCGCTGGCCGTATGACTCGCGGCATAGCTCCATTACCAGTACCGGCAGGCCGTCGGTCGTGAGGAACGACCGGTAAAGCGTCACTACATTCGGGTGCTTGCCGAGCAGGGATAGCGTCGCCAGATGTTCTTTGAAGGGTTCTACCGCCGCAGCAGAACTGCTCGTCATATCCAGGACCTTCAGCGCGACGGGCCGCGATGTGCCGAGCTCCACCGCCCGGTACACCACCGCGAAAGGGCCGGCGGCGATTTCGGTGACGTCCGAGTAGCCCGGGAAACGAGAGCTCGGGGTGCGGTGCCGCCCGTACTTGCGCAGGACTGACTTGCCCCAATTCACCAGGGGCCCCACCGGGTCGGTCCCATCAGCCCCCTCGTTGGCTTGGTCGCGCTGGCGCATTCCCCACTCGCAGCAGCGCCCGGGCCCGGGCGCTGTGACCGACCGAATGGAACATGGCCTCGTTGAGCCGGGCCTGCGACTCCCAGGCGGCCTGGGCATCGTCGAGGCTGACAGGGCAAGCGGTGCTGTAGATGGCTTGGTCGGCAAGAGCCCCGACGCGGCGGGCGGGAGGTCCGAAATCCTCCCCGAAGTGCTCTGCCATACTCTCGGCTACTTCTGTGCTGGTCGCAGACTGAGGGACTTCCAGCCCGAGCCGGGAAAGGCCGTCGAGCAGCTCCAGCCATGCGCCCGCCGCCAGCAGGGTCGGGTCGCCCGGCTTGTGCCGGGCCGAACGGCGTAGGCGCCGGCGCAGGGCCGGGAATACCAGCACGACACCGAGCAGCGCCCAGAACAAGGGCCAGCGGTACGCCAATGCCGAGCACAAGAGGCCAGTCGACCCGTCCCGCATGGCCGGGCTTCACCTTCACTGGTTTGGCTATCGCGTGGGCCGCGCCGTTGCCGGGCAGAGCCGTTGCTTGCCTGGGTTGTGTCGTCGGTGTGGCCCGCACTTGTTCGGGAGGGGGTGACGCCGCAACAGTGGTAGCGATCGGTGTCGGGTCGACGACTACCCACCCCACGCCCGCAACGGGCAGCTCGTCCCAGGTCCAGGCGTCGCGGTTGGTCAAGCCGTAGTCACCCGCCGGGAGCGGCCCGGTAGCAGCAGCGGCCGCCGGGGCCCTGAAGCCCGTGACTACCCGGGACGGGACGCCTAGGTACCGCGCCAAAACGGCAAAGAACGTGGCGAACTGTTCGGGGGTGGCGGCGCGGTCTACCGTCACCGCGTTGATCACCTGCGCCAGCGAGGTGCCGGCGAGCGCGGCCGGATTGGATTGCCCCTTCAGCGTAGCCACATCAGGGCTGACACGACGCTCGTCGGCGCGAAGAGCCACCGCCACCTTCTGGAAGAAACCGAGGGACGTCGACGCGTGCGTGCCGGTCAAGTGCTCGACAAAACGGACTGCCGCCAGGATGTCTTTTCCCGACCCCGGAGGGAGGGATGTGTAAGCAGCCGTGTCACCGCCCGGGACGCTGGCGCCGGAGGCGATGGGGCTGGCCGAGTTCAGCTCGGCCAATGTGCCCGCAGGCACCTGCGACACAACTGTGTAGTTCGTCGGCAATGAGGGGGACGCGGCCAGCATGCCCGTGGTTTCGTCGACGTCGACAGGGACCCCGTCCACCTGGACCGGCCGGTCCGCGGCCGGGAGGAAAGGTAGGCCGACTGGGCGTTCGATAAGGTAACGCTGGACTAGGCGGTACCCTCCGGACGTCGCGCCGGAGGAGGGCTCCGGCACGCGGCCGCCGGTGGGGCGGAAAGTGGCCGAAAAGCCCCACACGTCCCCGTCGTAATCGTCGAGCGCTGCCAAAGTCATATAGCCGTTCCATGACTCGAGCACGTCGGTCTTGAAGAGCGTAACGGGCGGAGCTCCCGGCTGGGAGTCTCGCAGCGACGCGAGCGCTTCCAGCGGGTCAACGACCACCCCAGAGACGAGCGCCGTCGAGCGCGAGACCGTGGCCGGCTTTCCGCCGGACGATAGGGCTCCCGGGACTGCCACGGCGAAATCTGCGGCCAAGACGGCCGCCATGGCGGTAAACAGAGCGGCCCGCCGCACGGTGGCTGTCCGGCGGGAGCGTTGGCTTTCGCTGCGGGCGTAGATCAGTGCACGTTGCCTCTCGAGCACGGCCTGGCGGGAGAGAGCGCACAGCATCAATGCGCCCAAAAGGGAGACGCTTGCGGCGACGCCTTCTCCAGCTGGTGCCGATGTCGTAGCCACGAAAGCGAAGACGAAATAAAGGAGTGGGACCATCACCCCGGCCGCAGACGGACGAGGGGGCCGGACAAACAGCTCTGCTGAGATCGAGCCGCACAACCAGGTCAGTACGACCGGGGCTGAGAGCAGGTAGGCCGAGCCCGAGAGGGGAAGGGTTTCGCTCAGCAATTGGGCAGGGACGTGGACCAGGCCGTCCCACGCCGAACTGGCGTCGAAGCCATTGACGAACCAGAAGAACCCCGCCAGGCCGGCGATCGAGGCGGCGTACGAAAGCAGCGGCGCGAGCCGCAAGACCCACGAGAGGCCTCCGGCGAAAACAACAGGCAAGACCGCGGCGAGCGCCAGGATGAGCGGCGCCCTGGGCACCTGGTACGCACGCAACCAGGGAGTAGACGCAGCGAAGGCGCTCGCGGCCGTGGCTACGAGCAAGCAGGCGACGAGAAGCCTCGTACCGCGCGAGACGAATGTGGACGGTGCCTCCTCCTGGCGAGAGGCGGCCATGGTCCCCCGCCCCTGCCCTGCCTGCACTGTCTGCCCTGCCCGCACTGTCTGCCCTGCCCGCACTGTCGGCCCTGCCTGCTCCGTCGACCCCGGCGGCCCCGCTGCCTGGCCGCGTTGACCCGCGGCAACACCCCAATCGAGAGGGACGAGGACGGCTTCGGTGTAGGGGGGGTTCCCGTTGCTCACCGTGCCACCTGGGCTTCCCATGAGCGAGCCAGCTCGTTGGCGCTGGCGGCCACCAGGACAGTCACACCGGGGTACATCGGGGCGGGGGCGGCCCGGGGTACCAGGGAAGCGATTATCAAGTGCTCGAAGCGTCTACGGAGGGCCCCACCTCCGGCAACGTGACCAGCTTTATGACCCCCGTCACAACGATCAGTGCATTCCCGCCCCGTTCACGGCGCAGGGCTAGAAGTTGGGCCGAAAGGGACCCGGCTGGGCTCGGCGCCAGGTCTGTCAGGTAATCGACAAGGGTGGTCGGGTCGGTGTGGCCCGCCCCGCCAAGCCGCTCTCCGGTCGTGGTGCGGAGTTGTACGGGCGCCTCTCCGGCCGACAGTGATGTGACAATGGAGGCGGTCACGTCCATAGCTTCTTCGAAGCTCTCCCAAGAGTAGACCTCGGGTCGCAAGTCGACGAGGACAACGGCATAGGGCTGGGCCGTGTCGACGTAGTGGCGCACAACCAGCTTGCCCAGCCGGGCCGTCGAGGGCCAGTGGACCTTACGGAGATCATCGCCTATCACGTACTCACGCAGGTGATGGAACGTGACGCTGCCCTGAGGTGACACCTCGCTCGACGGCCCCTCGAGGTTGCGCGACACCCCGCTCGGGAGCGTGCTCAGCGGCAACAGGCGCGGATGAACGGAGATGACTTGGGTTTCCCCGAGCGCCCGGGCACGCCGGCACAAACCGAACGGGTCCGCCCGGGGGATTTCCACCGGACCGACTTCGTATGTGCCACGCCGTGAAGTCGGGAGGCGGTATGTGCGGATGTCCTGCTCACCTTTGCGCAGCCGGGGAAGTTCGGCGCGAAAGACCCTCTCACCGAGGCGTTGCTCGATCGGCACCGGAGGCAACGCCCGCCTCGACAGGTTGGTAGCGCTTATGACAGCAATGGCCGGACGTCCCTTTTCGACTCTTGGCGGCTCAACCGCGCGCTCGAGGGAAAGACGGGGGGAGCGCAGCACGTACGCGATGGCCCCGAGCGAAAGGACCACCAAGCCGGCGCCGAGGGCTGTGAGCGGCGGCCAGTTGGCTGCCAGGCCGGTACCAAGAAGAGCCAGCCCAGCTATTAACGCACCCCAGCCGAGCCGAGTCACGGGGAGCTAGCGGAGCACAGCCCTGGGGACAGGGACTGCCTGCAGGGCGCGCATGACGATATCTTCCTGGGTCCGGTCCTGGATTTCTGCGCCGGGGCGAAGGATAACTCGGTGGGCGAGAGCAGGGACGGCCATCGCCTGTACGTCGTCGGGGGTGACAAAGGGCCTCCCGCCCGCGGCGGCCGCCACTCGTGCCGCCCGAAGTAGCGCCAGACCGCCTCGGGGCGATACCCCCAGGCGGACCTCGGGCATCTCGCGAGTGCGGGCGCAGATCGCAACTATGTAGTGCTCGACCGGCAGCGAGACCTCGACGGACCGCTTCACGAAGTCGATCATGCCGAGCAGGTCGTCGGCATCCATGACCGGTTCCAGGCGGTCGACGCTCGGGGTGTCCCGTTCGGTGCGCAGTATTTCGGCTTCGGCTTCGGGGGACGGGTAGCCCATCTTGAGGCGCATCAGGAAGCGGTCGAGCTGCGCCTCAGGTAGCACGTAGGTCCCTTCGAGGTCCACGGGGTTCTGAGTCGCGATCACTATGAAGGGCCTTGGTACCGGGTACACGGCCGCGTCCGTGGACACCGTAAGGTCTTGCATGACCTCGAGCAGCGCCGACTGGGTCTTCGGGGACGCCCGGTTGATCTCGTCGGCGAGGACCATGTTGGCGAACACGGGGCCGGGGCGAAACGTGAACGTTGAGCTCGCCTGGTCGAAGACGGTGACTCCCGTGATATCGCTGGGAAGAAGGTCGGGTGTGAACTGCACGCGGTTCCACGTGAGGTTAAACGACTTGCAAATTGCCCTGGCCAGCGAGGTCTTCCCCACGCCGGGCACGTCCTCTATCAGCAAGTGGCCCTCGGCTAGGACACAAGTGAGGGCGGATTGTACGACGCTGCCCTTGCCGTGCAGGGCCTTCTTCACGTTGGCGACCAGGCTGTTGAACATCTGGCCGAAACGTGCCATGTCGGGCCCGGCAGGGTGCGGCCCGATTCGGGCTGCCGAAGGTCCTGCGATTGGGCTCGTGGCGCTCACGTTGTCACCTCCGTCACCTTGTAGTTCCTGTAGCGGCTCCGCGGCCTCCTGAGTAGACCCCAGGCTAGAGAGGCAGCGAAGGTCATCCCTCCGATACCTCCCAATGCCCCCCACAAGCCCAATGCCCCCCACAAGATTTTGGCCGACGTCCCGGGGCCCAGGTTCTTGGGAGCAGCTGTACGAGCGGGCTGCGGACCTTTGGGAGGAGACGAACGACCGCCCCCGGCCAGTGCGACCGCAGAAAGGCAGCCGGGTTGTGACGAGGCACAGTCATTCGAGGAGGATGCCGCAGCTAGCGGGCTCGCGCCCGGCCCGGAGGTCGTTGTCGTCGGGGGCGCGGTTGTCGTCGTCACGGGGACCGTTGTCGTGGTGACCGGGACCGTGGACGAGGTGGTGCTGGAGGTCGTCGGTGTGGTGGTCGTGGTGACAACCGGCAGTGTCGTCGTCGTGCTGGCAGTGGTGGGTGTAGTGACCGACGTAGGAGTGGTTGTGGGCGTCGTCGTCGGCGGGGTGGACGTGGTCGGCGTTGTGGTCGTGGTCGTCGGGGTCGCGGTCGTGGGCGGGACCGTCGTGGGCGGGACCGTCGTGGGAGGGACCGTCGTGGGAGGGACCGTGCTGGACGGGACCGTGCTGGACGGGACCGTGCTGGGGGGGACAGTGCTCGGTGTGAAAGTGGTCGGTGTGACAGTGGTCGGCGTGCTGTTCGGCGGAGCCGTAGTCGCGGTGCTGGTGTTTGGCGCGGCGCTGGTCGGTGTCGCGGTGGTCGGAGCGGCACTGGTCGGCGTCGCGGTGGTCGGCGCAGCAGTGGTGGAGGTACGGGTTGTGGGGCGAGTTGTCGGCCGGGTACTGGTCGGTGTGACAGCCGTAGTCGTCGTCTTCGTCTTCGTCGTCGTCTTCGTCGTCTTCGTCGGCGTCGTGGACGTCGTCGTGCCAGTCGAAGAGCAGGTAGTAGTGCTGCCGCTCGTCCCGTGACAATTGGCCTTCGTCGTGCTCGGCGAACCAGTAGTCAACGGCACTGTCCCACCGGTTGCGCATTTCCCCGAATGGGCTTTGCCAGACGGGCAGCTCGTGGTTGTGGTGGTCACCGAACCAGCGGTCTTGGGGTGCGTGGTGGGCGTCGACAAGGAAGGCAGGACCCGAAGGGTGACGGAGGTGCTACCGGGTTCGCCCAGGTAGACCCAGGAGACTAGTACCGTAGGTGCGGGGCAGTCCCCTGGCCAGGCCAAAGTTGCCGGGAATTCCGAAGTGCCCGTCGGGGCCGTGCTGGCCGAACAACCCTTCTTCGAGAGTGCCGTGGCCGAGACCCTCCAGTCTGTGCCGGCGGGCTCACCTTTCCCGTTGTACTTGACGTGTACCGCAAGCTTCGAACAATCCTCGGCGCACGCCCGGACAGCCGTCACTGTGAAGTTGTAGGACTGAACAGCGCCGATCGAGAACGGGGCAGATAGCAAGGGCGACGGGATGCCGTACGGGTCAGGGACCGCAGTGCTCTCTAACCTGGCCGAGATCGAACAGCTCCCGCCCATCTGGTCAAGGTTGAGCGCGGTGCTGATCTGGTTGCCGGTAACAACCTCGCTCAGTGGAAGGATCTCCGACCCACAGGTGATCTCTCCTCCCGCCCTGAACGAGCCGGCGGGTAGCGCTGGAAAGCTGGCGACTACCTTGCCCACGTTGGCGTCGGTGCCCACCGTTCCCGTTGCTGTGGCACGGAGGCCGGGCGGCCAAGGGACTGTCTTCGAAAACGGTCGGCCCATGACCGTCACGGCCGCCGAAGGGTGCCCTCGCGGGCTGACGACCACCTTTGGCACGTAGCTTTCCGCGGGGCTCAGGCCCGGGATGCTCACATGCGTGGCGCTCGTCGGGCCGACAGTGTGGCTACCGACCGAATAGGTGAAGCTGACCGAGTCGCCGCCGTAGGCCAGCGCCTGGTTGCCGGTCGTGAGAAGCTGCAAGTCCGCTGTTATCGCTTGGCCAGCGGGGCCCCGGCTGCTAACAATTCGAGAGCGGCTGCGTCGGGAGGCTGCCAGGCTTGTGTGCAGCCGTGGTCAGAGGTCGGCGCTCCGGTCAGACCGGTGTTGCCCACGCCCTGGACGCTGAAGCTAAGCGCGTCCCCGACGAGCCCGAGGTCGTTGCCAGCGTTGACGACGACGCTCGTTCGTGCCGCGGGGACCGAAAGCTCGGGCGCCTGGCCGACAAAACCGGTGGTGCACGAGGTCCCTATCACGTTCCACGTAGCCGCGGGCACGTTGCATTTGGGCCCGCTGCAAGGGGCCCACGAGACTACCCAGGCGCCGTGGCCGTCGGTCGTCGTCGTGACCAGGGCCGGAGCGGCCGGGCCGTTGGCAGTGGTGACGAAGTTCTCGGGACTGGACGCGGTCGACTGTTGGCCTATGTAGGCGGTCACGACTACCTGATAGCTCGTGCCCGGGCGCAGCCCGCCGAACAGGAGCTCCTGTTGCCCGTTGACCACTTGAGTGGGCCGCGTCGGCTGAGGGGATCCCCCGAGAGCAGTTACGGAGACGGACCACGTCCGGGGCAAGCAGTCTTGTTCCGAGAGGAGGTGGTAACTCCACTCGACGAGGACGGACTCGTCTGCGGCTGACACGTAGCTCACCTGCGGTGCGTACGGCTTTTCGGTACTGGCGGCACATCCTGCTTGCGGTGTCACCGGCTGGGTTATGGGTGGGGCGACCGTGGTCGGGGTAGTAGTTGGTGCCGTCACAGTCGGTGGCTGGGAGGGCGGTTTGGCCTTTTCGGGCTTGACGTGCACGTTGACGTCACCAGGTCCCACGGCGCTCACCACGACGGCGTTGGACTTGTCGATGATGACCGGCGTGTGGGTCCCGTCCGTGAAGATCACTACGGCCAGGAGGCTCTCGGGGTTATTGAAGATGACCCGGGCCCCTTCTACGAGCACCTCGGCGCCGTGAAAGTTGGCCTTTTCCGTCACGCTCTTCGCCGGGTAGCGCTCGGCCCCGTTCACGGGCGCCATCGCGCCAGTACCCGGGTCGATCGACCACAGCGTCGGCTGGCCTGGCTGAGCCTGGTCAAGCGTGTAGAGCTCCCCCGCAGAATAACCAGGGACGACTGGCGCCGCATCCGGCCCGAAGGCCTTTAGAGGCTTTGGCGCCGAGAGCTGGCCGTTAGTCGAAACGCCGAAGACCGACCAGCCCGCGGGCAGTCGGGCCAGGAACCAGATTTCCCCTGCAGCCCCTTCAACGGGGAGAAAGGCCGAAGCGTGGAGCGTCCCTGGGATCTTGATGTTCTTTACAACGGGATCGGGTTCGAAGAGCTCGACGCGGCCCGGGCTAGCCAGTGCGACCGTCCCCGAATAACTTTCGAGGGCAGCGTCGGCGCAGGACGT
Source organism: uncultured Acidimicrobiaceae bacterium (assembly GCA_963823855.1). Classification (GTDB taxonomy): domain Bacteria; phylum Actinomycetota; class Acidimicrobiia; order Acidimicrobiales; family Palsa-688; genus Fen-671. Next base: position 917,869 of record CAWGNA010000012.1, on the reverse strand, counting down.
TGGGAGCGTGGAGTGCCGGGAAGACGTCAATCCCTGATGTTGCTGGGGGCTCGGTGCCAACTCGACGACCCGGCATTTTCCTCCGTTGCTGGCGAGCAGCCAGACGTTCCCGTCGCTCACGCTGACGCCACCGGGTAAATCGGCGACCCGGCTGGGGAGCTCGATGAAACCGAGCGGGCGGACAGGACGTCCTCTGCGGTTGGCCAACGCCTGCGCCCCCGCCAGGGCCGTTGACGTGTCGACCAGCGAGACGGTGCTCTTCGGGCCATAGCGGACGATGTACGTGGAAGCTCCGGCTGAGAACCCGGCGGCCCCGGCTTCCCCCGCGAGCGGCCCAGGGATATCCCGTTGGACAGGGGGCCGAGGACGTAATCGTCCTTACCCAGCATGTTGAACGTGCCGGTACTTCGGTTGACCAGTGTTGTGCCTGCGCTGGTGGCAACGGCCTCGACGCCGCCGTAGTTCATGGCCCCGACCTGGGCGTAGATCCCTTCGAGCTGCACGGTGACCTGGCCAGTGGCGAGATCGATCACAGTGAGCGGCCTGTAGTCGTCCAGGACGAGCGAGCCGCCGAAGATCCTCGGCCGCAGGGAGGGCGGTGCCTTGCCCGTGGCCGCCGTCCAGACGATCCCCCCTACGGCCAAGGTGATGACCAGCAGGCCCACCACAGCGCCGAGAGCACCAAAGCCCGTACGTTGAGGACCACCGGCACTGGACAGGCCGAACCTGTCGCGGCCCTTCGGGGCCGCGTCGCTGTTTGGCGCGGTCGGTCGGGGCATCGTCATTCGGGGGGCCATCCGTATGGTAGCTCAGTGCGGCCGGATGTTCTCTTTCCGTGGTCACCCACCCGCAACTAAGCAGGTGGCATAGACATCACCAATGAGCGTCTGAGGTTACCAGTACGCTCGGGCTGGTGGGGTACAACGTGAGCACTTCCGTCTTCGAGGGCCCGTTCGACCTCCTGTTGCACCTTGTTACGCGCGAGCAAGTCGACATCTGGGAATTGTCACTGTCTTCGATAGTGGACGAGTTCGTGGCCACTATCGAGCAAATGAAGGCTCTCGACCTCTCGGTGGCGACGGAGTTCTTGTTGACGGCGGCGGTGCTACTGGAGCTCAAGGCGCGCAGGCTCCTACCCGACAGCGGCGACGCCGAGAACGAAGAAACGTTGGCCCTGTGGGAAGAACGGGACTTGCTGCTGGCCAGGCTCCTCGAGTGCAAGACGTTCAAGGAGGCGTCGCTAGCCATGAACCGCCTCATGGACTCCGCCCAGCGTTCAGTCCCGCGCCGGGTTGGCCTGGAAGAGCGGTTCGTGGGGTTGGCTCCCGACCCCCTCGAGGGGTTGACGGCCGTGGACCTGCACGGCGCGCTGGCGAAGTTGTTGGTGCCGAAGCCGGTCCCGCGGGTCAACACCGAGCACGTCGCCCCGGTCCGGGCCAGCGTCGCTGACGCCGTGGACGAACTGGTGACAAGATTGCCGGCAGAAGGGCGCACGACGTTCAGGCGGCTCGTCGACGGTGTGACCGAGCGGCTCCGGGTAATCGTGTACTTCCTGGCGGTCCTGGAACTTTACAAACGGGGGTCGCTCGACCTGGTGCAGACAGGCAAGCTTGCCGACCTCCACATCAATTGGCTCGGCTTGGACGCGCCTGACTTCGGCGAGCCAAATCCGTACGTACCATATGCGTACGAGCCAAACCTGGACGATGAAGACGCTGGCGGCCCAGACGATGGCGGCCCAGACGATGGCGGCCCAGACGATGGTGGCCCAGACGATGGTGGCCTAGACGCCGGTGGCCCAGACGCCGGCGGTCCAGTACCCGGGACCGCCGCGGGGCCAGTGAACAATCAACCGGTGAACAGCCAAGCAGACCTCGTAAGCGAGTACGAAGGCTAGGACGGGCGAGCTGGCCCCCGGCGGAGCCATCTCGCCGGCCGAAGCCACCTCGCCAGTCGAGGGCTAGGGACGGGAGGCCCCGATAGATGGAAGATCGCAGGGCTATAGAAGCAGTGCTGATGGTGGCGGAGTCACCGGTCGAGCCGAGCCAATTGGCCCAGCTCCTAGAGCTGTCACCGGCGCGTGTGGCCGAAATCTGCCACGAGCTGGCCGAGTCGTACCGGAGCGAGCAGCGAGGCTTCGAGCTGGTACGCGTCGCGGGTGGGTACCGGTTCCAGAGCCACCCTGACATGGCTCCATACGTCGAGCGGTTCGTGCTCGAAGGCCAGTCTGCCCGGCTGTCAGCGGCGGCCCTCGAGACGCTCGCGGTCGTCGCCTATAAGCAGCCCGTGTCGCGGCCAGGTCGCGGCGATAAGAGGGGTCAACTCCGATGGCGTCCTGCGCACGCTCTGCGTACGCGGCTACGTGGGCGAGGTGGGGCGGGATCCTGGTCCGGGCCAGGCCGCGCTCTACGGCACTACACCGATACTGCTGGAGCGCCTGGGCCTAGACCGGATCGAGGAACTGCCGCCATTGGGGGACTTCGTGCCCGGCCCGGAGGTCATGGACGCGCTCGAGCAGGGCTTGCGGTCCTCCGGGTAGAGCCCCGGGCCGGCGGCCCCGCAGGTCGAATCGAAGCGACCGCCCGATGCGGCGGTGGCGGCGTCATTCGCCCTCCGGTGGCTGCCGGGTCGGGCTGTGCCTACGATTGAGGCGAGGAAGGCTGTGTTGCCGGGCCCTCGGTGTTCTCTGCCGTGCCGCTCTGAGCTGCCCCTCCCTGCTCGCCCGCCAGTATCGCGTACACGCGACGGCGGGTTTCATCGAGGATTTTGGCCACCTCCTCGTACTCACGGGGACCTCCAGTCATCATGACCTGGCGCACAGCGGGCATGAGCTTCATGACGGCCTGGCGCAGCGTCCTGGCTCCCGCAGGTGCACCGGCGGCCACGGCGTCCCAGGGAGCGGGCCAGCTCGCGATGTCCGCGGCGGCACTGCGGCCGTCGTCGGTTAGCGAGTAACGGCGTTTTCCGCCCGCATCATCTGCTTGCGCGGTGACGAGACCCTCGTCCTCCAGCAACTGCAGGGTCGGGTAGATGGAACCTGGGCTCGGCCTCCACAACCCCTCCGTGCGTTCGGAGAGCTCGCCGATTATCTCGTACCCGTGCATAGGGCGCTCAGCCAGTAGGGCCAGGATGGCACTGCGTATGTCGCCGCGCCTAGCCCGTCCCCATCCTCGGCCGCCGCCGCGTCCTCCACCTCCACCTCGGCCCCCCCAGGGACCGCCGCCACCAGGCCCAAACGGAGCTCCATACCACATGCGGTCGGGCCCACCTGGACCGCCGAGCCCTGGCCCAGACATCTCGTCTGGCGCGCCCCAGGGCGCTGCGAACCAAGCACCGCCTCGCCGGCTGCCCCGGCCTCGCCCCCGATCGGGACCGTGTTCGAATCGTTCATGGGAATGCATCTGTATAACCTCCTTCTTGCCGGCTACGAATGCCGGTCGACATCAATCACTATATCGCGATATATCGGTAGCGACGGTTTTCTTGTCTTTGGCGCGGGCCAAGGTTGTTTTTTGTCCCTTACTAGGCTGACGCACACATTGCGATGGGAATTCTGGCCTTGGCGGCTATGACCACTGGCGGCCCACCGTCGGGGCTGCGATTACAAAAAGTGCTGGCCAGCGCGGGCTTCGGGAGCCGGCGCGCCTGTGAACAGTTGATAGCCGATGGCCGGGTCACTGTCAACGGCCTCGTGGCCCGGCTCGGCCAGCGGGCCGACATCGCTCACGACCACATTGCGCTGGACGGCATCCCTCTACCTGGGCGCGCAGGGGTTGTCTACTACCTGTTGAACAAGCCAGCAGGGGTGGTGTCCACCGCCTCTGACCCGGAAGGCCGCCAGACGGTGCTCGACTTGGTGCCCGACGCCCCTCGCGTCTTCCCGGTCGGGCGGTTGGACTTCTCGTCGGAGGGGCTAATCCTGTTGACAAACGACGGCGAGCTCACCTACCAGCTCACCCACCCGAGTTTCGGTGTGGCGAAAGAGTACGTAGTCGACGTAGAAGGCGAGCTCTCCAGGGACGCCATCCGCCGGCTGCGCCAGGGAGTCGAGCTCGAAGACGGAGTCACTGCACGTGCCCGCGTGAGATCGCTCGGCCCCCACGCGGCCCGGATAACCATCCACGAAGGGCGTAACCGGCAGGTCCGCCGGATGTGCTCAGCCGTGGGCAACCCAGTGCGGCGCCTGGTGAGGACCCGCATAAGGCCCGTATCGGATCCGAAACTGGCCCCCGGCCATTGGCGCGACCTCACTCCCTCTGAAATCCGGGCTCTGTGGGAGGCGGCCGCGGAGCCTGGAGAGGTGGGCGGTTCGGCTGCCCGCGGCTCAAGAAGCGTTTTGGGTTCACCGGGCGACCCGGTCTCCCCGAGCGACACGGTCTTACCGAGCGCGTAACCTGTGCATCGCGCATGCCTACCAACCCATCCTCCAGTCCCGACGCGCACACCGTGCCTTCGGGTCGACTTGACCCCCTTCATCGTCGGGTGCGAGCTCTGCGGGGGGCGACCACGGTCGACGAAGACAGTGCAGCCCAGGTATCCGAACGCACCCAGGCGTTGATGAAGGCGATCGTGGCCCGCAACGGCCTCGAGCACTCCGACATCATCTCGGTGCTGTTCACGGCGACCGACGACGTTCACTCGATGTTCCCGGCGACAGCAGCTCGAGCAATAGGTTTCGGCGACGTCCCGCTGGTGTGCGCCCGCGAACTCGACATCGAAGGGTCGCAGCCCCGATGCATTCGTGTACTAATGCACGTGGAGACCGCGAACGAGGAGCTCCACCACGTCTACCTGGAAGGTGCTCGCGGACTACGAGATGACCTTCCCGAATAGTTTTGGCCCGAATAGTTTTGGCCCGAATAGTTCGGGCCCGAACAGTGATTGGCGCCCGGACAGCGCCAGCACCGACGTCTCCCTTGAAGCAGCCGGTGACAAGCCCAGGGCCGTAGTGGTGGGTACCGGGTTGATCGGCGGTTCGATCGGCATGGCGCTGCGACGTCAGGGCTGGTGGGTGAGCGGCGTCGACGACGACCCGGCCAAAGCCCAGCGCGCCCTCGAGCTCGGGGCGGTCGACCGGATAGGTATGGACCCGGGTGCGGCCGCCACTTTTATCGCCGTCCCCGCTGGCGCCGTGGCTGAGATCGCCAAAACGGTGCTATCCCAGCAGGACGCCGAAGAGCGCGGTCAAAAGCCGACCTCCGCTCAACCTTGGCGAGCACAGGCCCCCGGACGTGCGGTTGTCAGGGTGGTCACTGACGTCGCCGGGGTCAAAGGCGGCATCGTTTCGTCGATCGGCCACCCGCGATTTGTGGGTGGCCATCCCATGGCGGGCTCAGAACAAGAAGGTGTAGAGGGGGCGGACCCGGACCTGTTCCTGGGCGCCACCTGGGTACTCACGCCCGACCAGCACACCTCTGGCGAGGCCTACTCCGAGGTGCAGGCCCTGGTGCGGTTGTTCGGGGCGAACCCGGTCGCGGTAGAGCCGCGGCGCCACGACGAACTGGTCGCCCTCGTCTCGCACACCCCTCACCTCACGGCAGCCGCCCTCATGACCCTGGCCGCAGATGTGGCTACCTCCGACGCCACCCTCTTGCGATTGGCTGCAGGTGGTTTCCGGGACATGACGAGGATCGCAGCCGGGCACCCGGGCATTTGGCCGGATGTCGTCGTCGAAAACCAGGACGCCATCCTGGCCGCCCTCGACCGGCTTTCTGCTCGCCTGGGCGAGCTTCGCTCGATCGTGGCCGACGGGGACCGAGACCAGCTGCTGGAAATCCTCCAGCGGGCCAGAGACGCGCGGGTGAACCTTCCCACGGGCGCCCCGGCGCTGGCCCAAGCCACCGAACTGCGGCTGCCTGTACCCGACAGGCCGGGGGCAATTGCCGAAGTCAGCACTCTATTGGGCGGGCTTGGGGTAAATATTTTCGACGTGGAGATCGCTCACTCTGCCGAAGGCGGCCGTGGCGTGCTCGTGTTGATAGTCGACGCCAGCGCCGAGGAGGTCGCTCGCGAAGCCTTGGCCGAGCGTGGCTACAGGACGTCGTTGAGAAGGTTGGGACCATGAGCCATGGCCGAAGAGTGCGGGCAGCGGGGAAAGCAGGGGACGGTGAGCAGCTGGCGAGGTAGCGCCGACAGTGCCGTCGCGGAGGAACTCGTCCTGGAACCGGCCAACGGCCGGGCGCTTCAAGGGCGCCTGCGGGCGCCGGGCGACAAGTCGATCTCTCACCGGGCCTTGTTGATCGCAGCCCGAGCCGAAGGACGTTCGCGGATCAGGGGCCTGTCCACGGGTCAGGACGTGCGCCATACCCTCGATGCGGTGGTGGCCCTGGGAGCGAACGCGCAGCGGGCGGGAGACGAACTATACGTAGACGGGGGCGCCGGTCGCTTCCGCGAGCCGGAAACGTTCCTTGATGTCGGCAATTCGGGTACCGGTATCCGGCTCCTGGCCGGGTTCGTGGCCGCGATCGACGGGCTCAGCGTCCTGCAGGGCGATTCATCAATCGCTCGGCGCCCCATGGATAGGGTCGCAGTGCCGCTCCGGCTGATGGGCGCCCGGGTTGACGGCCGGGAGGGAGGACGTCTCCCCCCGCTGGTCGTCCGGGGCGGGCAACTGAGGGGGATCGACTACACGCTCCCGGTGCCCAGCGCGCAGGTCAAGTCGTCGGTCCTGTTCGCGGGGCTCGGGGCGGAGGGCGTAACAGTAGTTCGCGAAACCGTGCCGACCCGCGCTCATACTGAAGAAATGTTGGCCGCCGCTGGAGCACACATGGAGGTGCGCACTGACGGCACCGGCTCCAGCGTAGCCCTTCACCCGGGCTCGCTCCAGGCCACCGCCACCGACGTCCCGGCCGACCCCTCTCAGGCCGCCTTCTGGGCCGTGGCTGCCTGCATAACCCCGGGCAGCGACCTTGTGCTCGAGGATGTTTACGTGGGCCGGGGCCGAGCCGGTTTTATCGATGTGTTGCTCCGCATGGGAGCTAATCTCGAGCTTCTCAACGAGGATCCGGTCCGTCACACAGCCGACATTCATGTCCAGGCCGGGCCGTTGATTGCCACCGAGGTCGGTGGTCCCGAGGTGCCATCGCTCATCGATGAGGTGCCCGTGCTATCGGTGGCTGCCGCCTTCGCTGACGGCGCCACGAGGTTTTCAGACGCGGCGGAGCTCCGCGTGAAGGAAACCGACCGGGTGGCCACCACAGTCGAGTTGTTGCACGCGCTCGGTGTGCGGGCGGAGCCCGCGGCCGACGGGCTCACAATCATTGGGGCCCCGGGAGCGCCTCTTCGCAGCGGCACTGTCAACTCCCACGGCGACCATCGCATAGCGATGGCTGGCGCGGTCGCCGCCCTGGGGGCAAGTGGCGCGGTCAGAGTGCAAGGTTGGGACGCCACGGCGACCAGCTACCCCGGTTTCGAGGAGGACATGCACCGGTGCCTCAGGTAAGCCTTCCGGGTAGCAACGTCATTGCCATCGACGGGCCTGCCGGTTCAGGCAAGTCCACGGTGGCGAGGGCTGTCGCCGCCCGGCTCGGGATGCCTTACCTGGACACGGGGGCGATGTACCGGGCTGTGGCTTTCAGCGCGATCCGCCAGGGCGTCGACCCGGACGATAGCGCCCAGGTCGCGGAACTGGCTATGGAGATGCGGCTCGACGTGGCTGAGCGGGTCGTGGTCGACGACGTGGACGCGACGATCGAAATTCGCAGCCCGGAAGTGACTCGGGCGGTGAGCGTAGTCGCCGCCAACCCGGAGGTCCGTAGGGAGCTCGTCCGCCGACAGCGGGAATGGGCGCAAAAGGAAGGCTCCGGGGTGGTCGAAGGACGTGACATTGGGACGGTCGTCTTCCCTGAAGCCCCCGTCAAGGTCTACATGACCGCCAGCGACGAGGAGCGTGCTCAGCGTCGCAGCCAGGAGTTGCTCGACATGCACTATGACGAGGTAGCGGCTGACATCGCCCGCCGTGACCACATCGACTCGACCCGGCAGTACGCGCCGCTTTCGGTGGCCCCGGACGCCGTCGTAGTGGATACGACCACGAGCACCGTCGACGAGGTTGTCGAGCTGGTGCTGGCCCTCGCAGCCAAGGCCAGTCTCGGGTGACCACCGAGGAAGCGGGGCCGTCTGCCGGTGGTGGCTCGGGCCAGGCGACTGCCGTGCGTGCTCCATCCCGGGGAGAGCTGGCCTGGTACAGCTTTGCCCGTTTTGTCGTGTTCGGGCTCTTCTGGTTGATATGGAGGATGCGGTTCGTCGGCACCGACAACCTCCCCCAGACCACGCCCTACGTAGTGGCGCCCGTGCACAGGTCCTACATAGACACTGTGCTCGCCGGCTTGATCACTCGCCGGCGGTTCCGCTTCATGGGCAAGGGGGAGATGTGGGAGACGCCATGGGTAGCCAAGCTCTTCACTTCTCTGGGCGGCTTTCCTGTGCGCCGGGGGACGCCTGACCGGGAGGCCCTCAAAATGTGCGAGCAGGCTCTTCTCGCGGGCGAGCCAGTCGTCCTGTTCCCCGAGGGGACTAGACAGTCCGGGCCGATCGTGCGGCCCCTGTTTGCCGGGCCGGCCTTCGTTGCGCTGAGGGCCAACGTCCCGATCGTCCCCCTCGGGATAGGAGGTAGCGAACGGGCCATGCCAAAGGGTTCCAGGTGGATGCGACCAGGCCGCACGGCCCTGGTCGTGGGCAGACCGATCTGGCCGCCGCCTGCGACTGGGTCGGGCCGGGTTTCACGCCGCGTCGTAGAGGAACTGACCGAGCGGCTTCACGCTGAGCTTCAGGTGGTCTTCGACGAGGCGCAGGTCATCGCCGGCCCTGACCCGGGCGAAACCGGCGTGCCCCTGGCATTCAACTCCGTGGGTGGCCTCTGGGTTGCCAGAGGGCGAACTCGCCGGATCAACCAAGTTCACCTCAGGCACCCAGTTCGCCCAGTCGGTCCCGACGCCCTCTCCTTGGAGGCTCGCCTTAGCCGGTCGTGTAGGAATACGGGAAGGCGGCTACCTGGTTGCCGTTGGGCACTTCGAACTGGTCGAAATCGACAAGGCTCATGTCGTCGACATACAGAGTGCCCGTCACGACTGTCCCGGTTGGGCCGGACGGGGTGATCGTCACCGGGATCGTGCCACTCTGCCCAGGTGGGACGATCAGGGCGCCGAACGAGATTGCCGGGTTGACCGAGACCTGCCACATATCTCCCAAAGGAGTGCTCACCGCTGGGTCGAATTCCAGCGTAGTTGCGGCCATGGCCGTCTCGACGGCTTCTGGCGTGGCCCCTGTGGCCCCGAACGGGCCGACCGTCGTGGGCGCGATGTCCCACAAGCCCTGGGTGACCGGGTTGGCAGAGAAGGTGGCCGTGGCAGTAAGCGCGGCCGTCGAGGCGATGTCCGGGTCGCCGTTGAACGTGCTCGTGTCGAACTGGACCGGCTCGGTGCCCGAAGTCGCCGCAGCCACACTGAGCGAAGTCGTCCCCGTCGGCACCACGTAGAAGGGAATGGTCTCGCTCAGCTTCAGCGGGGCGGTCGTGCCCGAGCTATTCTGCGCGGCCAGGTTGTATTGCACGCTCGTCGATAGTCGTGCGTCCACGAAGTAGGCCTCCGGAGCGGTCCCGCCGTTGTGGACCGTGACGCTGACTGTGGCCGTCCCGGTAAGGGTCTTGGTTGTCGAGCCCGGAAGTCCGGGCGCCCGGGCTCGCACGGCGTTCTCGTTCATGTCCACGGTGAAGGGCTCCGAGATGGCCATACCCGAGACCTGGGGCGCGAACACGACTATGAGGGCCACATGCCGGCGGCGGGGGACAGCACGTGCAGGTTGGCCCCAAGGTTGTTAGTGAACTCGGGGTTGCCGTTCTGGTCTGTTGTGACGAGGATGTTGCTCGTAAATGCTTCGGCGTTACCGGCGGGGTCGACGAGCCAGGCGTACATCTCGTTATTGGGGTTGTCAGCGAGGGTGACGGTTGCGTTCAGTTCGGGCCTGCCGGCTGGCACGTCGACCTCGTAGTAGTTGGTCTGCCCGGTGTTCACTGCTCGCCCGTTGCCACCTGTCAGGACACCGGTAAACGAGGTGGGCCCGGCCGGGGCCAGGCTGCGCAGCGTTACCGGGACAGTCGTCACGTTGGGGACCGGCACGTCGGGGACCGGTGCCCCGGCCGAGCTCGGCTGGTCAGTGAGTAAGAGCGACCCGGATGTGTCACCGGGGCTGTTCGGGGTGGTCTCCGTCATTGTGACCGTCCCCGACTGGCCGGGAGCCAGCGTGAGGCTCGGAGGGCTCGCCGACCCGAACGTTGTGTAGTGGGCAATGCTGGCACCGAACAGGACAGGACCGGTGGTCCCGCCGGCGGCGGAGTTGCGGCTGTAGATATAGGCCGTCCAGCGCCCCTCGACCGGGTTGGTCACCTGGATATTGCCGTAGTTCCCGACACCCTGGGGAACGGAGTACCCCGCGAGGTCCCCGTTCGCGTCGACCAGCGTAAGGCGGACACGCGCGTTGACGCTGGCAGATGCGCCCTGGAACGCTATCGCCGCATTGAGCCGGTTGACCCCGGGGGGTACGAAGAATGTGACGGGTTCGTAGTTGTCGGTGATCCCTTGCCAGTCGGTGATATGACGGCTAGCTGTGTCCGTCAGCTCGACGACCGCTGTCTTGATCGGCTGGTAGTTCGTGAGCGCCCGGGTGGATATGCTGACGTCCTGCGGAGACCCGGCATTGTTCGTAACCGTTTCGGTGAGCTGCTCGGTAGTGCTCGCAGCCGCCACCACGTTGATCTGGCCGGTGCTCGTCAGCAGGGTGCCCGGAGGCGCCGCAGGTCCGTGGCGACGACCCCCTGACGCAGTCGTTGCTGTCGTCTGCCCGTAGGACTCCGCGGCCAGTACTGCTTTGTACGCGTCGAGGAGGCCAGCGCCCTGCTGGTCGGCGGGAGCGCCGATGTCGTCGGCGGTACTCGTAATTATCTGCTTGATAACGGCCGGGGTCGGGTCGGTGCCGCCGTGGGTCTGCGCGTAGGCCTGGATGACAAGCGCCGCCACGCCAGAGGTAAGCGGGGCCGACTCGCTCGTGCCCCCCGTCTGCTGAACCGGAGCGGGCTGGCCGGCCAGGCTCACACAATCGCCATACTGTGCCATATCGGTGGAGCACAGAGCCCAGTTGAGCTCACCCGGCGCAACCAGCGACACGGTCGAACCATCCTGCGTGAAACCGCTGGAGCTGAACGAGCTGATGTTGTTGTCCAGCCAGCCCCGCACGCCCGGGAAGCGGGCCCCCCCGTAGCCGTCCTGAGCGTCAATGCGATAGGTCGTGGTCGCCCCCACCGAGATGACGTTGGGGTCCGTAGCGGGGGTGCCGATCGTGCTGGTGACGCCGGCGTCACCACTCCCGACAACGACCGTGGTGCCAGCCGCGACGGCGGCGTCGTTGGCGGCCTTGATCAGGTCGAGGTCGGCGCCATCATCGGGGTAGTAGTTGGCGCCTAGGGACTCGTTAAGCACATTTACGCGGTCGACCGTTACGGCGTAATTGATGGCCTCGAGGAACGACGACTCGAACGCCGCGTCCTCTGCCCCGAAAATGTCCAGGGCCACCACGCTGGCCCCGGGCGCGACGCCCTCGATGCGTATGTCGCAGGAATGGTTGAGCGGCAGGGCGCTGTAGTGGCTGACGTCGTAAACCTCGTCGCCCTGGGCGGCGATCGAGCCAGCGTCCAAGAAGGCCTCCCCACCCCCCGTCGCCACAGATGTGCCCTCGCCGCTGAAGTCCTGGTAGTCGACGATCACGTGCTGGCCGTTGGGCCGGATGAAGTCCGGGTTATTGATGTCCAGCCCGTCCGCGATGAAACCGACCTTGACGCCGGCTCCGGTGATCCCGAGGGACCGCGCTGTTGGTGCCGATGAGTCCTGCGAGTTGGCGTGGATCGTTTCAAGAGCCTGAGGGTCGAGTTGCACCTGGCCAGGCGGGGCGCACGCACCTGGCAGCGGGGTCACACCGGACGACGGGGGCTCGCCGGGCCGGCCCCGCCCGCCCATTGGGGGCTGGAATTGCTCCTGCGGCCCCAATGGGTTGCCGAAGACGATTACCTGGTCGGGTACAACGGCAGCCACCTCGGGGTTGGCCTGCAGCCGGGCTCGTTCACCCGGGGAGACGGTGGCCGCCACCGCGTTGATCAGCGAGTAACCCTGCACGTCCCTGGCGTGGGTAGCTTGCAGCTCAGAAAACAGCGGGCGCTGGGCTTGTTTCTCTGTCGTTTCGAAGACACCCGTGGGCGTTCGTGCCCACGACTGCCCCGCCGCCTCGTCTTTCGTGACCACGATGACACGCTGTGTGACGTCTGTCGAGAGGGCCCGGGCCTCAGCCGAAGTTAGCGGCGCCTGCAGCAGGCCCGAGGCCCCCGGGCGCGGGAGTGCAGGCGGGCTCTGAGCTTGCGCAACCTGGGCCGGGAGACCCTGCCCGAACCCCAAGAGTGACAGAGCCGCCCCTGCTACCAATGGGAACGTCCTTACCCGCATAGCTGTCCCCTCCGCTCGTACGTCGGCTCGCCGCGCCGCGCCAGGACGACCTATGTACCCGCCGCCCCCAGCACCAAAACGCGTGCCCCGCCGGTGCCCCTCGCGCAGGGGATCAGTGGTCGGGGGCGACAGTACAGACGGCTATACGAAGAGAGGCTCGACGTGGCTACGGTTTAGTAACGCCCGCATCTCGTCATCGGAAGGGCGCTTGGCTAACCGTGACGCCGCATCGAGGACGAGTGGCAGCAGGTCGACGTCCGAGACACTGTTGAGGAAAGTCCCCGGCCGGCCGAGGACCCACCAGACGGCGAGGTCGATATCGCCGGGATCCTCCAGGGGCGCGTACCACGGGGCGCGAGTGTGCTCGCGGTCCCCCCACGGGGCGGCGGCGATCGACTTGATGGTTTGGACGGCCACGTTGCGCTCTTGGCAAGTCTTAACGAGAGCCTCAAGATCGGTGGAGTACTGCTCGTTTTGCACCAGTGCGAAGTTGTAGGGGAGGAGCACAGAGTCGAAATCGAAACGCTCGAGCGATCGCCCGTGGGTCGCGGCCACCGTCAGACCGTGGCCTGTCACGCCTATGAAACGGACCAGGCCCTCATCGCGGGCCGCTACGGCGGCCTCGAGCACGCCCCCTGGCCCGAAGGCCGTGTCCCACTCGGCCGGGTCCACGAGGTTGTGCAACTGCCAGAGGTCGACGTGGTCGACACCCATCCGTTCCAGCGAACGTTCGAGTTCCTTGCGGGCTCCGTCCTTGGTGCGCTCCCCGGTCTTAGTGGCGAGGAAAAACCGGCCCGGGTTCCTGGCCAGGCCCGGCTTTAGGCGGTCCTCCGCCTCGCCGTAACTGGCGGCGGTGTCTATGTGGTTGATGCCGGCCTCGATTATGAGGTCGATAGCGCGGTCGGCCTGGGCCTGGGTGACGGCTGACAAGGCCGCCGCCCCGAACAAGACCCGGGAGCTCTCGTGGCCGGTCCGCCCGAAAGGTGCCTTCTGGATGCTCATGGAACCCTTCTTACTACGCGTTTTAGGCTTACTGCTCGTCTGAGAACAAGGCCGTCGTCTGAGAACAAGGCCGTCGTCTGAGAACAAGGCCGTCGTCTGAGAACAAGGCCGTCGTCTGAGGACAATGCAGGCCAACAAATCCCTGGTTCGGTCCTGCGGGGCGCTCAGCTCAATGCGGCGAGTACTTCTGCAGCCAGGACGTCGCGGGCGTCCAACTGCGCTCTTTCGGGTGGAGGGGCGTCGCCCCGGGTGGGCGGGGCGAACGCGGCCGCGCTCAGGAGGCTCGCCACTGACCGGAGCACGTCTCTCAGCTCTCTGGGCAGCGGGAAGTACTCGTCTTCTGCCACAGCGTGCACCTCTTCAGTCCCCCCGGATGGCGCCAGGCGTTCGAGCACCTCTTCGACCAGGGATTCTGGGGCCGAAGCGCCAGCGATGACGCCGACTACCCCGGCGAGGTCGTCAGGCAGCTCGCTGGCCCGGTTGACCCGCAGGGCCCGCGAGCACCCGGCGGCGCGAGCGGTGCGCACGAGGGCCTGGGTATTGGAAGAGTTGGCACTACCAATAACGACCATGGCGTCGCAACGAGCGGCGATCGCCCGGAGCGCTTGCTGGCGATTGGTCGTAGCGAAGCAGAGGTCGCTACGACCGGGGACCCACAGGTCGGGCCATCGTTGCTGCGCCGCCTCCAATATGCTGCGCCAGTCGTCGACGGCCAGGGTGGTCTGGGCCAGGAAGGCTACGGGGCTGTCGGGGCTGGGCAAGTCCATCACCTCGGCCACGCTTTCGATGCGGTGGATGGCATCGGGCGCCACCGCCATTGTCGCTACAGCTTCTTCGTGGCCTTCGTGGCCGACGTAGACGATCGAGTAGCCCTTTGAAGCGCGCAGCTTGACCTCGTGGTGCACTTTTGTGACGAGAGGGCATACCGCATTGACTAACGTGCCTCCGCTGGCCCGGGCGGCCTCGACCACCTCCGGGGCCGACCCGTGAGCCGAGAGCATGAGGGGACGGCCTGGTGGGACGTCAGCTACGTCGTCGACAAACACCACTCCGAGCTGGCGGAAGCGGTCCACGACTATCTGGTTGTGGACGATCTCGTGGTAGCAATACACAGGCGGGTCGAAGACCCGTACCATCCACGCCAGCGCCTTGATAGCCATCTCGACACCGGCGCAAAAGCCACGCGGAGAGGCGAGGAGCACCTTGTCGACGTCCACGCCACCCAACGTAGCGCCTATCCTGGGAGAGCCATGCCCCTGCCCAGAGTGGTCGCGGTGGCCCCGGGGTCGCCGGCCGACCGGGCCGGTGTCGTTCCAGGCGACGAGCTCGTCGCCATGGACGGCCAGGTCCCGAGAGACATCATCGAGTACCAGCTGTTGGCGGACCAAGAAAGTCTTGGCCTGGAGGTGAGCCGCGGCGGCATCGAGCTGTCGCTGCAACTCGAGCGCCAAGGAGGCGAGCCGCTCGGGATGGAGGTCGACGCTGCACTCTTCGACCGGGTGCGGACCTGTGACAACCACTGCGAGTTCTGTTTCATCCACCAGCTGCCCAAAGGCATGCGGAAGAGCCTGTACGTGCGGGACGACGACTACCGGCTCTCGTTCCTTTATGGCAATTTCACGACGCTGACCCGCTTCACCGAGGCTGACCTGGAGCGGGTGTTGACTGAGGGTCTCTCCCCGCTCTTCGTCTCAATCCACTCCACAGACCCGGAGGTCCGCGCCCGCATGCTCCGCAACCGACGCGGTGCCACCAGCTTGCGGTGGCTGCGAGCGCTCCTGGACGGCGGGGTCGAGGTGCATGGCCAGGTCGTCGTTTGCCCGGGCCTAAACGATGGCGACGTCCTCGAGGGCACGTTGGCCGGGATCCTCGACGAGTACCCCGAGCTGGCCAGTGTGGCGTGCGTGCCGTTGGGCGTCAGTCGCTTCAACAAAGAGACGGCGATGCGTCCCCATAGCGCCGCCGAAGCGGCCGCGACCATCGACCTCGTCGAAGAATGGCAGGGCATTTACGCCACATGTTTGGGGCGGCGGCTCGCTTACGCGGCGGACGAGTATTACCTCCTCGCGGGCCGATCGTTCCCACCGCTCGATAACTACGGAGCGGTCGCTCAGCACGACAACGGCGTCGGCATGGTGGGCGCCTTCGAAGCCGCGTTTGCGGGTGACTACGGAGCAGTGGAGCCGGGCCCTAGTGGTCCAAGCGGGTTTTTCCGGTCGATAGAAGGCGCTCCGCCGCTTGGTTACCGGGCTCCCCGTGCTACTGGTGCCGTTACGTTCCTCTCCTCGAGCGGCAGCGGGACCACGATCTTGACAGGGGAGTACGGCGCCCGGGTGATCGCCCCTCTGGTGGCGCAATTGCCCGGGGATGTGGAAGTTGTCGCCGTCAAGAACCAGTTCTTTGGTGGGAACATCTGCGTAGCGGGTCTACTTACCGGGGCCGACCTCTCTGATGCACTGGGTCAATTGCCAGACGGGCGCCGCTATCTGATCCCGGACAGCTGTCTGTCCGGGGGCAAGTTCCTCGACGGCATGGCTCTGGGAGACCTGCCCAAGCCGGTCGAGGTCGTGGCCGCTGATGGGGCTTCGCTGCGCCGGGCGCTGGAGCCCGCCGCCGACCTGGCGCTGAAGTGAGCGCTGACCAGCCCGTCCTGCCCGTGCCCGGCGTGCCTACGCCCGCGGTGCCTGGCTCTGTTGGGCCCGGACCTGTCGTGCCCGCACCTGTTGGGCCCGGACCTGTGGTGGCAAGACCCGTCGTGCCAAGACCGGTGGTGCCAAGACCGGTGGTGCCAAGACCGGTGGTGCCAAGACCGGTGGTGCCAAGAACGGTGGTGGCAGTCGTCGGGCGACCGAACGTCGGCAAATCGACCCTCGTAAACCGGATATTGGGCCGGCGGGAGACCATCGTCGAGGAACGCCCCGGCGTGACCCGTGACCGCAAGGCCCTGGACGCCGAATGGGTAGGTAGGGATTTCACCCTGGTTGACACGGGCGGCTGGCAGGTCGGCGGGATGGCTCTCGACCAGCTCGTCTCGGCACAGGCTAAGCGGGCTGTAGAGCAAGCCGATGCGATCTTGTTCGTGGTAGATGTGACCGTAGGGCCGACGGAACAGGACGCGGACGTGGCCCGGCTCCTGGTGCGGTCTGGCCGCCCGGTCGTCCTGGCCGTCAACAAGGTCGACAACAATTCCCGGGACGCTGACATCTGGGAGTTCGCGAGGCTCGGTTTTCCCCAGCCCTGGCCGGTCTCGGCGCTGCACGGTCGGGGGGCTGGCGACCTGCTCGACGCCCTTGTCGCCGTCCTCCCCGCTAACGACGATGATGATGTCGCTCTCGAGGCGGGGCTACCGGAGCCGGCGCCAGTGGACCAGGCGGCCCAGCCCGGGGAGATCTCGGTCGCGATCGTGGGCAGGCCGAATGTAGGCAAATCGACCCTTTTCAACCGGCTCATTGGCGACGACCGTGCCATCGTCCACGATCTGCCGGGCACCACGAGAGACGCCATAGACACGCTGGTCGAGACTCCAGACGGCCCGGTGCGCTTCATCGACACCGCTGGCATGCGCCGGCGCACAAAAGAGGCCGAGGGGGCCGAGTACTACTCGATGGTCCGGGCGTTGCGCGCCATCGACCACGCCGAACTGGCGCTGCTTGTAATCGATGCAGGGGAGGGCGTCACCCGCCAGGACCAGAGGCTCGCCGAGCGGGTCGACGCAGCTGGCAACCCCGTCGTCGTTGTCCTCAACAAATGGGATCTGCTCGACAATGAGGCTAAGGCTCAGGTCAGGCGACAGGTGGCAGACATGCTCGGGTTCCTTTCCTACGCCCCCGCGCTGGAGATCAGCGCCAGGACGGGCAGGGGAGTGCACAGGTTGTACCCGGCGTTAGCGAGTGCCGTCGACGCCTACCGGCGCCGGGTGCCGACTTCGGCGTTGAACCGGGCGCTTGCTGCAGCTCAGGCGGCCCAGCCCGCGCCTCACGGGGCCCGGGTGCTTTATGCGACCCAGGGGGCCACCGACCCCCCGACCTTCACCTTGTTCACGTCTAAGGACCTGCCGCCCACATACATGCGGTACCTGGAGCGGTCCATCCGCGAGCACTTCGGGTTCGGGCCAACCCCGCTCAAACTTCGGACGCGGCGCCGGGCCAGCTAGTGCTGCCCGAACCGGCCGCAAGAGGCGACCAGGATTCAGCGTGGTCGTCCGGTCGTCCGGTCGTCCGGTCGTCTGGTTGGCTGGCGTGTCGGCTCACTCAGGCCAATCAACCGCAGCGGGCCGGCCGGTCTTGCCGTCTGGTTCTGTCGCCCGGAGCCGGCCCCGCCGGTCTGGCTGCGCAGTGTGGCCACACTTGCGGAGGGAGGGCTTTTGAGCGGCAAAATGCCAGGCCTCCACGCCATATCAGGGCTGTTCTGGCTCTTTCGGGTGCACTTTTGCGTTCCGGGGTGCAAAACGCGCCGGCATAACGTCATATTCGCGACGAGAATGCTTCGGCACACCCAGAAAGCCCGAAATTGCGAGCCCGTCGCTCGTTGGTGCGCTTTCCCGCCCACAATGGCCCCATATCGAGCTAACGAGCACGCTCTCGGAATGAGGTGCAGCGGCCAACGGACTTGCGTACGGCTCCGGCTAGCGTCACGGGCCGGCAACCAAGGGCCGAAATCTTAAGCCGCTTGGGGCGGCTGCTCCGTACCGCAGTATTTGCATTTCAACGCCCCGAGGGCAAGGTCATCGGACAGGCAGGCCGGGCACGTTTTTGCCGGAGGCGGGTCACCGAAAACCGTGATGCCCCGCCGAGCCTGGACGGTCTTGTAGGGGACAACGATCAAGAAGTAAACCACCGCAATAAAGATCACGAAATAGATGATCGCCGAAATCAGGGCCCCGATATTCACGAAGGTCGCAGTGTTCCCGGGCTGGCCGAGCTGGACCCCGAGCCCTAGGGAGTGCTTTCCCTGAATACGACTGATGATGGGGTCGATGATGCTGGTCGTAAAGGCTGTTATCAGCATGCTGAAGGCCAGGGCAACGACGAGGCCAATGGCGATTACAACCACGTTGCCTTGCATGAGGAAGTTCTTGAAGCCCTTGATCACGAACGGTCCCTTTCTCGATCACATGAAGAGCTCCCCAGAAGGGGCAAGCTTGCTGCGTGTCCGGTCCGAGCTTAGGGCTTCAAGCTGGAGCGCACCCCCGGAGGAATTTGCACGTTCAGACGCGTCGTATCGCGACGATCGCAACGTCATCGACGAGCGGAGATGAAAAGTCCCTGGCTGCTTCGAGCAAGGTCTTGCACAGGATCGCGGTGTCCTGGCCGGGGTCGCGCCGAATTATGTGGGCGATACGTTCCTCGCCGAACAGCTGTCCGCCGGACCGGGCTTCGGAAAGCCCGTCGGTATAGAGGACCACCAGGTCCCCCTCCCCCAAAGGAAGGTCCCGGGAAAAGTAACTCGCGTCAGGGTCGAGGGCTAGCAGTGGTCCCGTCGCACGTAATGGCCGCATATCGCCGTGCTGCCACACAAATGCCGGGGGATGGCCTGCCGAAGCGTGGCGCATAGTTCGCGCCTCGGTATCGAATATGACGGTGCAGACCGAAACCATATCTTCGGGGCGGCCCGAGCTCGACAGGGTCTTGTTGAGCTCTTCGAGGGCCTGGGCAGGGTCGCGGTATTGGCGCAGAAAGGTCCGCAGGATGTGTTTCACCTGGAAGGCGGTTATGGAAGGCTCGACCCCGTGGCCGGCCACGTCGCCGATCAGGACCGCGAGACGTTGAGGGCCCGTCTGGAAGACGTCGTAAAAATCGCCGGCCATCAGGCCTGTGCCAGCTTCGTAAACGCGGCCGATGTCGAAGCCCTCGTACACGGGCAAGGTTTCGGGGGCGAGGCGAGCCGCCCACTGGCGCGGGGCGAGCTGCTCTTGAGCGAGGACCTCCTCGGCCCTGCGCTCGAGCTGGGACCGCTGTTCCGCTAGGCGCGCTTCGGCCAAGAGCCGGGGGGCGTACCGGATCGAAAAGACCGCGGGGACGGTGACTGCCAGCAGGAGGGCCTCGAACCAGGGGGAGGTGGAAAAGGAAGCCAGCAGAAGTCCAGCAGCCAACACTGAGTACAGGACCGTGGCGTGGAAGTCCTTGGTGTAGGCACTCCGGGCCAGGTCGGCGGCTTCGGAGCTTGTACCAGATGCGAGCGACTCTTCGTGGATCCGCCGCGCCGTGCGGGCCAGCCGGGAGGCGGCCCGGCCCCAGACTGTGGCAGCGACGGCGCAGACGATCCCCGCGGCGGCTAACCACGGTTGAGGCATGACGCTCTCCCAACCTGACGTACCGCTTGCGGCCAGCGGGTGGACCAGCAAAGCCAAGCCCGAAACCGGCATGATTAGAGGGTACCCGAGGCTATCTGAGCGGAGTGCCACCGCCGGATGGCATGCGCTTGGCTTGCCAAGCTTCTCGCGGTCAAAGGCCCGAGGTCGTACTGCCCGAGGTCGTACTGCCCGAGGTCGTACTGCCCGAGGTCGTACTGCCCGAGGTCGTACTGCCCGAGGTCGTACTGGCAGCGGAAGCGACAGCAGTGGTGGTGGGAGATGGAGAAGATGTGAAAGCCTGACCGGGCTGTGTCGAGTTGGTTGAGGTCCCGGCGGGGACGGTCGTGACGGAGCCGGTGGTCCCGGTCGTGGTCGTAGGTGCCGAGGTCGTAGGTGCCGAGCTCGATGAGGTGCTCGTAGCGCTCGTGGAAGGAGGGACCGCGGTATTAGGGGAGCCGCCGCCCGGACCTGAGGCTCCAGGTGATCCGCCTGCGCCGGTGGTGGAGGGGGTGTTGAAAGGGCTGGTTGTAGTCGAGGAGTTCGCACCAGTGGTGGGAGTTCCGGTGGGGTGCGACCCTGACGGAGCGCCTCCGGGGGTGGAGCTGACAAAACTGGTGGGAGGTGTCTCGCTGGGCGAGGTGGTCTCTGGTCTCGTTGTGGACGAGGTGGTCCCCGGGCTTGTACCGGAGGGGGAGCCCGGGCTCGTCGGCATCCCGATGGGAGAGTTGCCACCTGAGCTGCCCGGGACCGTACCGAAAGACGAAGTACTGCGGGGACTTGACAGCCCGCTTGGCGAGCTGGTGCTCGGGCCGGTGCTGGGCGAGCTGCGCGGGCGAGCTCCGCCGGGCGAGCTGCCGCCGGGCGAGCTGCCGCCGGGCGAGCTGCCGCCGAGGCCACCCAGGTTGGTCGGCGACGTGCCGCTCGGGCTCGTACGACGGTGAGCCGCTTCCCGGGCTCCCCGCGCCCGGCGAGGTGCTACTGGGGCTCCCGGTGCCCGGCGAGGTGCCACCTGGGCTACCGGTGTTCCCATTGCTCGGGACCGAGGTCGAAGGAGACGAGCCTGACGACAAACCTCCGGGGCTCGTGCTCGGTGAGCCGCTCCCGGGACTTTCTGCGCCCGGCAAGGTGCTTCCGGGGCTCGTGCTCGGTGTGCTGCTCCCCGGGCTCGCAGTGCCCGGCGAGGTGCCACCTGGGCTACCGGTGTTCCCATTGCTCGGGACCGAGGTCGAAGGAGACGAGCCTGACGACAAACCTCCGGGGCTCGTGCTCGGTGAGCCGCTTCCCGGGCTCCCCGCGCCCGGCGAGCCGCTCCCGGGACTTTCTGCGCCCGGCGAGGTGCTTGCGGGGCTCGTGCTCGGTGTGCTGCTCCCCGGGCTCCCGGCGCCCGGCGAGGTGCCACCTGGGCTACCGGTGTTCCCATTGCTCGGGACCGAGGTCGAAGGAGACGAGCCGGGTGAGCCGGGCGCGCCGCCGGAGTTGCCTGGCACGGAGCTGGTGGTCGTCGAACTTGGTGTCGAGCCACCCGAGCTTGATGCCAGGCCACCGGCTAACGCGGCGCCCGGCGGAGCTGTGGTGAAAGTACCCGCCCCAGTGGCCAAGACGCCGTTGCTGCTTCTAACTGTGTAGCTGACTGCATAACCAGTGCCTGCCTCCAAAGCCGTGAGGGAGCGCCACTCGTGCCTGGCGTCCTCGAACCGGCCCGGCAGCTTTGAGCTGAACGCCAGCGCCCGCACTTCTACTCGTTCAAGCTGTGCCCCGGTCGCCTGGACGACCACCACGGTCGCCGGGCTCTGGTCGGTGGCCCCGTTCGGCGGGACCATGGTGACATCCAGGAGCAGATTGGTCTGGGCATTGGCATTCGAGTGCCCGGAGTCGAGCGTGCCATTGTTGCCTCCAATGCCTCCTGTTGCGAGCACGACACCGACGGCAACCACAATCGCCAGCACGATCGCGCCTGTCACGAGCACCACCGGTTTCGTCGCGGCCAGACGCCTCGAAGAGCCTCCTGGAGGCCCTGACGACGGCGCCGTCACGATTGACGCCTGCTCACCTGGTGCGAGGGGGTGGTCCGTCGCGGAGGGACGGCCCGGTCGCGAGGGGTCATCCGCTGTGGTGGCAACGGAAGCACAGCCCCGACAGGTTCAGCTGAAAGTCGCACCGGCGACAACCGTGCCCTTTGCCAATGGCGAGCCCTGCGACGAGGCGTTCCCAAAACCGGCCACGGTCCCATTGCTGCTAAGGATCCAGTAGCCGTCCCCGTCCGGCACCGGCACGAGACCGACGACCGGGTCAGCAGAAATGCCCTTTGCTGCGCCATAGAAAGTGGCCCGACCGAATGCGAAAACCCCGCCATCTTCCGCGACTAGCCAATAGCCCTCTCCGCTCGGGGCTGGGGCTATGCCGACGATCGGGGCGGTCAGGCGCACGCCTCCTGCCGAGCCATAGAAAGTGGCCTGACCGAAAGCGAGGACCCCGCCGTCCTTCGCCGCCAGCCAGTAGCCCTTTCCGCTAGGCGCTGGTGATATGCCGACGATCTGTCCGCCGAATCTGTTGGTACTGGCCGAGCCGTAATAGTGGCCGTCGCCGAAGGCGTAGACAGCGCCATTGCTCGCGGCCAACCAGTAGCCGTGCCCGTCCGGAGTGGCGGCCATACCGACGATGGCAGCATGCGGCTGGGACTTGGGCACTGAGCCGTAGTTGCCGGCGTCTCCGAAGGCGTGGACCGCGCCGCCGCTAGTGACCAGCCAGTAGCCGCGCCCGTTCGGGGTCGCGGCCATGTCGACGACGTGGCCGGAGAGCGCCCTGCCCGTCAGGGCGCCGTAACGGGTTGCCTTCCCCGACGCCACCACCTGCCCATCGGTCGTGGCCAACCAGTAGCTCCCTGCCATTCCAGGGGCGCTGGCGCCGGTCCGGGCTGTGTTGACCATGGCGAAGGTGGCCGCGTTCGGCAGTCCCGCTACTCGGGCTGTCACTATGTAGCCACCTGTCACTGCGTTGGCAGAGAAGCTCGGAGCTAGTGCCACCCCCTTGGAGTTGGTGTTGACCACCACGCTCGCGCCGTGGCCGGCGAAAACCCCGCTCGCTCCACTGCTGGGCCCACTAAACGTCACCTGGGCGCCGACGACCGGGTTGCTGCTGGCGTCGGTCACCGTAACCGCGAGCGGCACGGCGAAGTCCGTGCCGAGCTGCGCCACCTGAGAGGTACCCGCACCGGGCGAGATCGCGTATGGAGCAGACGCCAGGTCTGTCAGTGTGAAAACGGCCAGTTTGCTCACCCCGCTCACGCTCACCTCCACGGTGAAGCTGCCGGCGGTCGAGCCCGCGACTAGCAGTGGGCTGGTCGCCGTGCCGATGCCGGTCGTCTCGGCGGTGGCGACCGTGGCCCCGCCGACGAAGCTGGCCCCGGCACCGTTCGTCGGGACGATGGTAAAGGTGATGTCGGCATCGCCGACAGGAGCCCCATACGAGTCGAGCACGTTGACGGCGAGCGGCAGCGGGAACTGTTCGCTCACTTTGGCAGACTGGTTGTTGCCGGAGCTCACACCCACGGACGTGGCCACGCCCGATGTCGTGTTGGTGAGCTCGAAGCTCACCTGGAAGCCGGTGCCCGGGATGGAGGCCAGGACTGTGTATGACCCGCTCACGTCGTTGGCCGTGAGCGTAGGGGCGGCGGAGACGCCGTCAGTGCCGCTGGCCACAGTGGCAGTCGTAGCCGAGCCAGGGAACGTGGCGGCGGCGCCGGTCGCGGGGGCGACGAACTCCACGTCGACGCTTCCCAGCGGGCAGCCGCCGGTGTCGACGACCTCGGCGGCCACCGGGCTAGTAAAGCCCGTCCCGGCCTTAGCGGTCTGGCTCGAGCCGCTGCTCACCAGGAGCCCGCCGATCGTACCGGTGCACGCAGACGCAGAGCCCAGGTTGGCGGCCCCGGCGGGGACTGCCGAGCCCGCGAGCACTACCGCGGGGCCAACGACCACGGCCGAGAGGCCCACCAGAAAAAGCCGGCCGCGCAGAAAAGGCCGGCCGTGCAGAAAGGCCCGGCCGCGCAGGAAGGTTTGGGCGCGTATCAGGATCTGGCCGTCCAGGAAGGTCCGGCTGCGCAAAAAGAGCGGGCCGTGCACCTCCCGGGAGGTGCCATCCCGGCCCCTGCGCTGAGGGCGGGATGGCCTTAGTGCCGAAACGCCGGTGTGCTTTCGGTCTACCACGGGTGAAGTTCCCTTCTTTCCATTTCCCAATGCGCTCATATGGCCCAGAGGGCCTCTGTGGGCGACATCCGTGCTGCTCGCAGCGCCGGCACCAGGCCGGCCACGGCGCCGATCAACAGGGCCGCACCGAAGCCTCCGGCCCAGGCGATGAGGGGCACGTCTATCAGCCAGCCCTTCGTCGAGGCGTAAATCGCCGTGGAGAGGGCGCCGGCGGCCACCCCGACCGCGCCTCCCAGTACTGACAGCAGTACCGCCTCTGACATGAACTGGAGCCGGATGTGGCCCTTGGTGGCGCCGAGGGCGCGCCGGAGCCCTATCTCTGAGCGCCGTTCGAGTACGGAGATGATCATGATGTTGGCTACGCCAACCGCACCGACCAGGAGCGAGACGGCCCCGAGCCCGAGGAACAGGCTGTTCAGAGCGGCCTTGGCCTCCACCTCGGCAGTCAGGGCCTGGGACGGTTGGGAGACATCGACCTGGTTGGGGTTCTCCGGGTTGGCGGCGTCCGCTAGCACCGAGTCGACGGCGTTGACCTGCGAGGTCTGGGCCCGCAGGTAGATCTCAGAGGGGTGGCCGTCCAAACCGAGGTAGGTCTCTGCGGCGGGAAAGCCGACGAGCACGGCGGAGTCGATCTCGGGAGTTAGTACGGCCTGGTTGAGGATGCCGATAACGTAAAACCACATCCCACCCAACCAGATGCGCTCACCTGGGAATACGTGGTCTACCCCGAGGCGCTGGGCGGCGGCGGCGCCGAGGACCGCCACGGGTTCGTTCTGGTTGGCGCCGTTCAGGTACTGGCCCTGGGCGACGGTCGCCCCCACGGCTCCCGGTAGCCCCAAGCTGGAGGCGTCGACGGAGAGGGCGTTGGTGTCGACCGGAGGTACGAAGGGGCTCTTGAACACGTTGGCGCTGCTTACGGCCCCGACGTACTGGACGTCGGTGACCGGCCCGATGCGCCCGATCATTCCGGGGGCGGCTTCGGGCAGCTCAGCGGTCTGGCCGAACAGGGTCTGGCCGTTGGTGACGGTGAGCAGGTTGGTGCCGAGCTTGTTTATCTCGGCCAGCAACCCTGCCTGTGACGAAGCCGATAGACCCAGAACGGCGACGATGGCGGCGACACCGATCGCAATGCCGAGGGCCGACAGGCCCGCTCGCAGCTTGCGGGTACGGATGCCCACGCTCGACAGCCGGGCCAGGTCCCGAAGCCGCAGGTGCGCGGGCACGGGCGGCGTCAGGTTACTCATGACCGCCGCCTTGAAGGCCTGAAGCCGCGGGCCCGGGAGGGCCGTCCGAGACGACCAGGCCATCGAGCAACCGCACCACCCGGTTCGTGCGCGCCGCCACCCCCATGTCATGGGTGATCACGGCGATGGTGGAGCCTTGCGCGTTGAGCTCGGCAAAGAGATCCAGCACGGAGGCCCCGGAGGCCGAGTCCAAGTTGCCAGTGGGCTCGTCAGCCAACACGATGGCGGGGCGGCCCACCATGGCCCTGGCGATGGCAACCCGCTGGCGCTGCCCACCGGAGAGCTTCGTGGGTAAGGATGCCAGCTTGTCCGCCAGGCCCACCCGGATGAGAGCCTGAGAAGCAGCCCGGCGGCGCTCGGCCGGCGAGGCGCCGGCGTACAGGAGGCCATCAGCCACGTTGTCGAGGACGGTTTGGTGTTCGGCCAGGAAGAACTGCTGGAAGACGAAGCCGATCCGTGTGGCCCGCAGCGCCGAGAGCTCACGGTCTGCCAAGGTGGCGACGTCGAACCCCGTGACCAGCACCCTGCCGGTGGTCGGGCGGTCGAGGGCACCCATCAAATGGAGGAGGGTCGTTTTACCGGACCCCGAGGGCCCGACGATAGCGAGCAGGTCCCCCTGGTGGATGGTGAAGCTGACCCCGCGCAGAGCCTCGACTGGCGGCTCGACGGGGTAGGTCTTTGTGACCCCCTCGAGCTGGAGGACTGGCGGGCCCGCACCATCCGGGACGAGAGTGCTCGGCACGAGGCTCGGGAGAGGGCCCATCAGCGGCCCAGTCAGCGGTCCAGTCATACGTTCGGTTCCACCACTCGCTGGCTGGCGTGCACGCCCGCCCCGCTCACCTGGACCATCCCGTCAGCGTCGTCGAACAGGCCGACCGTGACGGCTTCGAGGTAATGGGCGCCGTGGGCCGGGGCCACTTCCAGGGCGTACCCCCCGCCGGCCAAAGCCGTGAGCGCCTGCACCGGGACCACGAACGCGTTCGAGACGCTGGCTTGCGTGATCCAGACGTTGACGGGTAGGTCGTCCAGGTTGCCGGTGGCGGCCGGATCGAGGGGGGTGACGTTAACCTCGATGGTGGGTGACCCCGAGCCACCGTTTTGTGAGGAGGGCGTCGTTGCCACCGTACCCACGTAGGACACGACCCCTGGCGTGGTCGAGTTGTTCGGCATGACGATGCTCACCTGGTCGCCAACGGCGACTTGGGACTGCTGGGAGGCGTCGAGAGCGATCTGGACCTGCCGGGCGGTAAGCGTGACCTGAAGAACGGTTTGCCCGGGCGACGGGGTGGACCCGATCGTCGGGGTCACGGAGTTGACCTCAATAGAGCCGGGTTCGAACAGCACCGAGCCGAGGGGAAGCTGCCCGGTGGGCGTTATACGGTGAGCCGCCTGGAACTTGAGCACTGCCGCTTCTGTCGCCCCGGTGAACATGTCGCCCCGGAGGCCCTCGCCGTCGCCAAGGGCGTCCAGGTTGGCGTTGAGGGCAGCCACGTCGGGCCCCGGCGACATCCCGGGCATGAAGGCCCGCCACGGGGTCACGTTGCCGTAGAGGAGGATGCTCGGCTGGGCGTCGATGGCGAACAACTCCTGGCCGCGGCCGATGACTTGCCCCACCGGAGGCAGGTAGGTGTAAGTCGGGCTCCCGGCGCCCCCTGTTGTGCCGACGGCCGCGTCGGCCTGGTCGTTGGCCAACTGGGACTCGTCCTGGGAAAGGGTCATTCGCGCCGCGTTCACCTGCGCCTCAGCCTGCTGGAGCGACTTCTGGTTGTTGGTCTTGGTGGCAGCGACGGTCGTCTGCGCCGCGGCCAGCTGGGCCTGGGCCTGCTGCGTCGACTTGGCGTTGTTGGTCTGGGCGGCAGAGAAGCTGTCCTGCGCGGCTTGTAACTGCGCTTCGGCCTGCTGTACGGCCTTAGCGTTGTTGGTCCCGGTGGCCGCGACGGTCGCTCGGGCCGCCTCTAACTGCGCTTCGGCCTGCTGGACCGATTTTTCGTTGTTAGTCCTGGTCGTCGCCACGGTCGCCTGTGCCCCGGCCAGCTGGGCCTGGGCCTGCTGCGTCGACTTGGCGTTGTTGGTCTGGGTGGCCGCCACGGTCGCTTGCGCCGCAGCCAGCTGGGCCCGGGCCTGCTGCGTCGACTTGGCGTCGTTGGTCTGGGTGGCCGCCACGGTCGCTTGCGCCGCAGCCAGCTGGGCCTGGGCCTGCTGAAGCGCCTTCTCGTTGTTGGTCTGGGTGGCCGCCACCGTCGCCTGCGCCCCGGCCAGCTGGGCCTGGGCCTGCTGCGTCGACTTGGCGTTGTTGGTCTGGGTGGCCGCCACGGTCGCTTCCGCCGCAGCCAGCTGGGCCTGGGCTTGCTGAAGCGACTTCTCGTTGTTGGTCTGGGTGGCCGCCACCGTCGCCTGCGCCCCGGCCAGCTGGGCCTGGGCCTGCTGCGTCGACTTGGCGTTGTTGGTCTGGGTGGCCGCCACGGTCGCCTGCGCCCCGGCCAGCTGGGCCCGGGCCTGCTGCGTCGACTTGGCGTTGTTGGTCTCGGTGGCCGCCACGGTCGCCTGCGCCCCAGCCAGCTGGGCCTGGGCCTGCTGAAGCGACTTCTCGTTGTTGGTCTTGGTAGAGGCTATGTTCGCCTGGTCGGCTTGGACTGCGTCGTTATCAGATGTCACCTTTTGCTTGTCACTGGTGACAACGGATTGGTCCTGCGCCACCTGGGCCTCGTCGGTGGAGCACGCAGAAGCGGAACTCCCACCGCTCGTGGCTGGCGCCGAACCGCCTGCCGCGGAGTCGGCCGCCTCCTTCTGCTGGTCCGCGGAGAGCTTTGCCTCGTCCGCGGTCAGCTGGGCCTGATCGCCGTTAAGCGTTGAGGTCGCTACCTGCAGCTGCTGCTCTGCCTGCACGAGAGCCTGGGAGTTGCTGGTCTTGGCGGTCTTCAGCGCCGCCTCGTCCTGGCTCACGGCCTGCTCTGCCTGCACGAGAGCCTGGGAGTTGCTGGTCTTGGCAGTCTTCAGCGCCGCCTCGTCCTGGCTCACGGCCTGCTCTGCCTGCACGAGAGCCTGGGAGTTGCTGGTCTCGGCAGTCTTCAGCGCCGCCTGGTCCTGGCTCACGGCCTGCTCTGCCTGCACGAGAGCCTGGGAGTTGCTGGTCTCGGCAGTCTTCAGCGCCGCCTGGTCCTGGCTCACGGCCTGCTCTGCCTGGGCCAGGGACTGGGAGTTGCCGGTATCGGACGGCTTCAGCGCCGCCTGGTCCTGGCTCACGGCCTGCTCTGCCTGCACGAGAGCCTGGGAGTTGCCGGTCTTGGCGGTCTTCAGCGCCGCCTGGTCCTGGCTCACGGCCTGCTCTGCCTGCACGAGAGCCTGGGAGTTGCTGGTCTCAGCAGTCTTCAGCGCCGCCTGGTCCTGGCTCACGGCCTGCTCTGCCTGCACGAGAGCCTGGGAGTTGCTGGTCTCGGCAGTCTTCAGCGCCGCCTGGTCCTGGCTCACGGCCTGCTCTGCCTGCACGAGAGCCTGGGAGTTGCTGGTCTTGGCAGTCTTCAGCGCCCCCTCGTCCTGGCTCACGGCCTGCTCTGCCTGGGCCAGGGACTGGGAGTTGCCGGTCTTGGTCGAGCCGAGGCTGGTCTTGTCCGCGCCTACTGGCTGCTCAGCCTGGGCCAGGCCCTGCAAGTCGGAGGTGTTGGCAAGCGTGAGGCTCGCCTCGTCTGCGCTGATCGCCTGCTCCGCCTGGGAAAGGCTCTCCGCGTTGGAGGCCTCGGTTGACAGGATCGCTTCCTCGTCGGCAGAAACGCTCTGGTGGGCACTGGCGACAAGCTGCTCCTCCTGCTGGATGGTGGACGTCGCGGTGCCGGCCGGGAGGACCACATTGGCGGTCGTGGTGCTGTTGTTGGTACTGGCATAGGAAAGGGTGCCCTGTACCTCCGTCTGGGATTGGAGCGTTTGCTGCTCGACGGTGGTGTACGAGATCGGGTAGGCGTTGTCGGTCACGCCGTTGTCCGAACTCGACGGGCTCGAGAAGGGGTTGGTGACCGCCACTGCGATGCCCGCGGCTGCGAGCAGGGCGATGGCGGCGCCCCCGGCCACAAACTTTCGCCTCCGCCTGCGCCGGTCCGGAGGCCCTGAACCGCCCGGAGGGATAGCGCCCCTCACCGGCGAGGTGCCGGTAGGCGGGGTATCAGTCGTCGCTGGGGGAGTGCTAGTCATACGTGGGCGGACCTCCATTGGCGTTGCCGGGAGCCAGCAAGCCAGGTTGTACAGAATTGGTGGTTACAAGACGGTGACAGCACCTGTGACTGTTCGGTGACCTCCGCGTGGGCCCCGGCTGGGCCACGTCAGGGCGAAGAGCGCGGGCCGAGCCATTTCGTTCGAGGCCCGGTGGCGCGGTGCTACGGGACGGCGACGATACGACGAGGCGGGATGCGTGCGCCTCATGGGTTTTCGTCGGTCGAGCTGTAGGGGAGGCCGTTGGGGATCAGGTTTTGACATACATGGCGAGCCGCCTCGAACTGGGTGGAGTTCGCGTTCATGCCCTGCGGCAAGGGGAACCGCACCCCGCCGCCCGAGAAGTCCGGGTCCGGGAACCCGTTTATGCCGTGGGCCCGCATGCATTGGGCCGCCTTCAGGTAGTCCGCCTGCTGCGCCGTGGTGATGTTCTGGCTGGTGGGCCTCTTGGGGAGGTACTGCTGGCAGGTTAGCTGCGCCTTCTTGAACTGCTGCGAACCCGCGACGTTGGGCGTTATCCGGAGGGTGATGCTATTGCCCGAGATCTGTGGGTTCGGGAAGTTGGGGACCCCATGAGAGCGCATACACGAGGAGAACTTCATGAGGCCGGCGCCGATCTTTGTCGGGTTCGGGCCCCGCCCGCCGAGGCGCCGGCGCCCGCTGCAGCGCCGGCGCCCGACGTCGTGGTCGTCGTGCCGAGGTGTGCTACCGCGTTTGCGGACCCACCGGAGCTACCGCCACCGCAGGCGGTGGCGAGGGCGGCGACCAGCGAGAAGGCCACAGCGGCGAGCCCGGCGTTCCAGGCCAGTCGGTGGCGGTTAGTGGGTTCAGCGCGACGAGAGCGTGTCATGGGAGCATTGTCCTTGCTCTTCGCTAGGGAAGGAATTGGGGAACACCCGGACGCGACCCGGAGAAAAAGGTTCGTGCCTAGGGCGTTTCCTTAGTACGTAGACGGAGAGGATGGCCTCTCGGCCAGGGCCGTTGCTCGTCATTTCAGTAGGTCACTTCGCCAGCGACGGGTTGGCGGCGCCGTGGGACGAGGACTTGGGGCCACCGCCGAAGGGCTTGCCCATGAGGCCCTGGCACGCTTGCTGCGCGGCCTGGAACTGCGGTGACTGCGGGTTGAGGTTGCTGCCCTGCCCGGCGCGTATGCGGATGGCGATGCCGCCTCCGGGTTGGGACTGGGGGTCGGGGAAGTCCGATATGCCGTGGGAGCGCATGCACTCGGAGAACTTGAGCGCCTGCGCCAGGGCCTGGGCCTGCTGCGCGGCGGTGGGCTGGCCGCCGTTCGGCAAGAGGTGCCTACAGTCCTTGCTGGCGGCCTGGAAACCGGGCGAGCTGGGGTTTATGCCGCTCCCCTGCACCACTCCCTGGGAGTTAGGTTCGGGGAAGTTGGGTACCCCGTGGGTTTGCATGCAGTGCGAGAAGGCCAGCATTTGGGACTGGTTGCCGCCGGCAATGGCGAATTGTTGACCCTGTCCGGCCCTGTCACCTTGTCCGGAGCTCGCACCCGGTCCGGAGCTGGCACCCGATGGCGAGCCGCCGTCATGCGAGCTGGCCGCGCTCGTGGTCGTAGTCGTGCCGAGATGGGCGACAGCGGCGTTACTGGGGGTGCCTCCGCAGGCGGCGACGAGCAGAGCACTGCCTCCAATCAAGATGCTGAGCAGGGCGACCCCTCGCGGCTTTAGCGGGGCCGTTGAGGTTCGCGGTTTGGCCATGGCGTCGTTGTAAGCCGCGGGCGGTAACACGGCCACAACAGGCCCTGTTAATTTGCTGTTACCGCTCATCCGGCACCCTGTTAGCAAAGGAGGGCCTGGTATTGGCGCCACGATCTTGGTTTCATTTGCCCCGGCGCACGGTCCGCCTGCGCCTGACGGCGCTTTACGGAGGACTGTTCCTCGTCTCGGGCGCGGTCCTACTGGCGATCAACTACGGGCTCGTGGTCGGGGTGCCGATCCGAGTTTCTTTCGCCGTCAGCGGCGGCAGTGCCAGGGGGGTCGCGAGGGCAGTCGCGCTGCCTACCCCGGTGGCCAAGCTGTGCGCCGCGCTTCAGCTGCCGTGCGGCAAGGGCCAGGTCCCACCTTTCATTGGCCCGGTATCACGAACGGTGGTCGGCGGGAAGTTCCGACCACCGCCCCCTAAGCCGCCGCCCGGCATCTTGAAAGGTTTCCAGGCCGTCCTGCCGACGGCAAACGAGCGGGGCCACTTACTCGGAGTGTCGGCGATCGCCCTAGGGATAATGGCGATCGTCTCGATCGGGCTGGGATGGCTGATCGCTGGCCGCGTGCTCCGCCCTCTGCGCACGATGACGACTACCACGCGTCACATCTCCGAGGAGAACCTGAACGAGCGGCTCGCACTGGATGGGCCCGACGACGAGCTGAAAGACCTTGGCGACACGATCGACGGGCTCCTCGAGCGGCTCGAGAAGGCCTTCGAGGCGCAGCGGCGTTTTGTGGCCAACGCGTCGCACGAATTGCGCACTCCTCTCGCCATGATGCGCACGTCCGTCGACGTCGCCCTCGGAAAGCCTCAGACCTCAGCTGAAGTGTTAGTCCTCAGTGGCAAGCTGGAGGAGGGTCTCGACCAGGCCGAAAGGCTGCTCGAAGGGTTGCTCGTTCTGGCGCGGGCGCAGCGGGGCGCCCTCGGCGATATGACCGTGGTCTCGCTGCCGGACCTGGTCTGCGATGGCGCTGGTCAGCGAACAGGCCGAGATAAGGCGGCTGAACTTGAACGTCGAGGACGCCACTTTTCCTTCGCATGTAATAGGAAACGAAACGCTCCTCTCGCGCATGGTAGCGAACGTGGTGACCAACGCCGTCAGGCACAACGTCCCCGGCGGCACCGTCCATATCTCCAACGATGTCGTGGGCCAATGGAGCGGCTCGTGGTTGAAAGCGGAGGAGCCGTCCTGGACGAAGCCACGGTGCAAAAGCTGGCGGAGCCGTTCAACAGGCCAGGGGCGGAGCGGATCTCGAACGGCAACGGAGCCGGCCTGGGCCTGTCTATCGTCAGTGCTATCGCGATCGCTCACGGCGGTTCGCTCCGCCTGCGTCGCCGGCCTGAAGGGGGCCTCCGCGTCGAGATCGAGCTGCCCGCGGTCATCCGGTTATGAGGGTGCTGGTAGTCGAAGACGTGCACCGCTTGGCGGACGACATCGTTGAGGGGCTGCGCGACCAGGGGATCGGTGCCGACGTCGCCTACGACGGGCTCGAGGCCGCAGGCAAGCTCGACATCAACCCCTACGACGTGGTTGTACTGGACAGGGACCTCCCCGGCCTGCACGGCGACACGATCTGCCGCATGGTCGCGGAGCGAGAAAACCCTGCCATGGTGCTGATGCTGACGGCATCTGGCACGCCCGGCGATCGCGTGTCGGGCCTTGTCCTGGGGGCCGACGATTACCTGAGCAAGCCGTTCCATTTCCCCGAGCTGGTGCTGCGGGTGCGAGCGCTCGCTCGACGCAGGCCGACCGCTCAGCCCCGGTTGGTGCGGGTGGGCGGGCTCGTCCTCGACCCCCTCAGCCGGTCGGTCACGCGGGACGGCCAACAGGTGGAGCTGTCCGTGAAGGAAATGGCCGTCCTCGAAGCGCTCATGAGGGCGAGCCCGGCGTACCTCGGCGCGGAAGATCTCCTGGAGCAGGTCTGGGACGAGAACGCGGACCCGTTCACCAAGACCGTCCAGGTGACGATAGGCAGGCTGCGCCGCAAGCTGGGCGAGCCGCCCATCATCGAGACCTTGGCGGGGGCAGGGTACCGGGTCGGCCGGACGGAGAGCTCGCATCTCTGAGGCGTCGTCAGTACCCAGGAAGCTTGTTTTTCTCGGGCACTCAAGGAGCCTGCGGGCCGCCGGCGGGCAACAGGGACTGGCACGCTTGCATCGCTTTTTGGAACTGCGGGGTGTTGGGGTTGACGCCCGTGATGGTCATGGCGACTCTGCCAGCGTTTTCCCTGGGGTCTGGGAAGTTCGCGACACCATTTTTGCGCATGCATGCGGAGAACTTCAACGCTTGGGCCATGAAGGCGTTGGCCTGGACCGGGGTGGGCGCAGTGGGGGCCAATGACTTACAGGCCTTTTGCGCCGCCTGGAACTGCGCAGAATTCGGGTTTACCCCGTTGCCCCCTGGGCCGTCCTTGAAAAGAAAGTCGCCGTTCGCGTTTCGGCCGGGAAGTTGGGGACACCGTTTTTTCGCATGCACTGGGCGTACTGCACGGCCTTTTGGTATGTCGAGCCACCCACCGGGCTCTGGTTGACTGTCGCGCCAGCGGTAGTCGAAGTAGTAGTACCGATGTGAGCCAGAGCAGAGCTGTGGCCGCCTCCACCGCAAGCCGCAGCGAGGAAGGCAACGCCGGCCAGCGCGGCTGCAGATGGACCAGCCCGTCGCAGCACGGACCTGCCTGTTGCGCGCGGCGTGGCCCCACCGATGTTGGCCGTGTTTCTCTCCATTGCTTTTTGCAGTGCGAAACCATGAGCCAAGTTGTAGGAACCCAGCGGTGACAGCACCGTGACAGGGGCTGTCACCAAACTGTCACCTTTGCTTTGGCATCCTGGGAACGGGATCATGAGAGTGCTCATCGTGGAGGACCACGAAAGGCTGGCCGAGGCGGTCGCCTCCGGCCTGCGGCGCGAGGGCATGGCGGTCGACGTCGTGCTCGATGGCCGCGATGCCGTCTCGCACGCCACCGTGAACCGCTACGACGTCGTCGTGCTCGACCGCGACCTTCCCGGGCTGCACGGTGACGAGGTCTGCAAAGTCCTGGTGGCGGGCGGGTGTGAGAGCCGGGTACTGATGCTGACCGCGGCGAGCACCGTAAGAGACCGCGTCGACGGGCTTGGCCTCGGCGCCGACGACTACCTGGCGAAGCCGTTCGATTTCGACGAGCTTGTCGCTCGGGTACGAGCCCTCGGGCGCCGGTCCCCGCACCTGCTGCCAACGGTCCTGGAGAACGGCGACCTGATGCTGGACGCGGCCCGCCGGGTGGTCTCGCGCGGGCCGGCGCTTGCTGCTGAGCCCGAAGGAATTTGCCGTGCTGGAGTACCTGTTGTCGGCGCAAGGTCGCGCCGTACCGGCCGAGGAACTGTTGGAAAAAGTGTGGGACGAAATGGCCGACCCTTTTACGAGCACGGTGAAAACGACGATCGGACGCCTTCGCGCCAAACTGGGCGAGCCTCCCATAATAGTGACGGTCCGCGAGGGCGGCTACAGAATCTGAGAGCTGATGGCACCATTTTCCCGGCTCGCGTTCCCACGTCGGAGCGCCCGCCTGCGGTTGGCGTTATTCTACGGTGGCCTTTTCCTCGTATCCGGCGTGGTGCTCCTGGCGATTACTAATTTCCTCGTGCGGCGCGCCACGGGCGACGCTTTCTTTTTCGACCTGCCCAAGGGTGGCCTGGCCGCCCCTCACGGTCGGGCGGAGATCTTCGCGTTCAGAGGCCATCGGGTGCCCCCGGCGCTCCAGGCCTTCGCCTCCAAAGTCCAGGCGTCAGCGATGGGCCAGCATGATAGAGACCTTCACCAGTTGCTCGTCCAGTCCGGCTTCGCGCTGGCAGTCATAACGTTGTTATCTTTCGTACTCGGTTGGTTAGTGGCCGGCCGGGTCTTGCGGCCGCTCCGGTCGATTACCGCCCGGGCGCGGCGCATTTCTGCCAACAGTCTGCACGAGCGGGTGGCCATTGAAGGTGCCGACGACGAGTTCAAGGAGCTCGGCGACACCCTGGACGGCCTATTGGGGCGACTGGAGGCGTCGTTCGAAGCGCAGCGCCACTTTGTGGCCAATGCGTCGCACGAGCTGCGCACGCCGTTGACGCTCGAGCGCACGCTCTTGCAACTGGCCCTGAGCGACCCTGAGGCCACGACGGCAAGCCTGCGGGAGACATGCGAGGAGCTGCTGAGCTCGGGTCATGCGCAAGAAAGGCTCATCGAAGGCCTTCTGACTCTGGCGAGCAGCGAAGGCGGCCTGGAGGAACGTGAGCTGGTCGACCTGGCCAGAACCGTCCGGGCCGCCGAGTCGTCTCTTCGACCCGAAGCAAATGCCCTGGGCCTGGTCCTGCGAGCCGAGATCGCTCCAGCGATGGCCATGGG
This sequence comes from uncultured Acidimicrobiaceae bacterium, assembly GCA_963823855.1. GTDB lineage: Bacteria > Actinomycetota > Acidimicrobiia > Acidimicrobiales > Palsa-688 > Fen-671. Next base: position 882,362 of record CAWGNA010000012.1, on the reverse strand, counting down.
TGATCCCCGCCTGATCGAGCGGCTCGTCGCCAACCTCGTCGACAATGCCCTGCACCACAACGTCCCGGGGGGGTGGGCCGCGGTGTCGTGCCGGGCCAACGGCGGGTCAGCCGTGGTTACTGTGGGCAATAGCGGGCCAGTTATCGCAGCCGGCGAAGTCGAGCGCCTCTTCGAGCCGTTCCAGCGGCTGGACCGCTCGCGTTCGGGCCCCTCCGCGGGGCCACGGTTTGGGCCTGGCGATCGTGAAGGCCGTGGCCACGGCCCACGAAGCGATAGTGACGGTGGTGCCCCGGCCGGAGGGCGGCCTCGAGGTCGAAGTGATATTCGCGGCCCCGGCAACGCATGTCCTCGAGCGTGCCGGCCCGACAGCGGCTGATCCGCAGCTGGCGAGGTCCGAGGGACGGCCCCGGGCGGTAGACGTATCGCATCCCAGCTCGGCGCTGTAGTTCAAAGGGCCACGCGGTCCGAACGGGCCTGCAGTCCTAACGGGTTAGACCGGCGGGGCGGGCCTTGGCGCCGTACCCTGGAGAGGGATATGGAGGGCAGTGCCGTTGCCGTGGTGTGACGAGTGCAGTAAGTTCTGGAACCCGCCGGATATGGGCGCCGGAGGAAAGTGCCCCTCCTGCGGGCGCGTGCTAGCGGGGACCGAGAGCTCCGGCGACGAGGGACCGATCAGGGCCGCGGGTGACGGGGCTACCCGGCTGACCAGGGCCAAAGGCGCGCCCTGGCACTTCAAGCTGATGGTTGTCGGCGTGACGGTCTACATGGTGTACCGCATCTACTGGCTTATCGAGTGGATCCCAAAGCACATCTGAGCCGCTGGTGGACGTCTAGCGCCTCTGCCGCTTTGGGCGGGCAGCGATGTCGCATTCCCTTAGCTGGTAGCCTCTTGTTTCGCACCACGCACGGGCGGTGGCGCAGTTTGGTAGCGCACCAGACTGGGGGTCTGGGGGTCGCGGGTTCAAGTCCCGCCCGCCCGACACGTTCTGAGCAGGGCAAACGCACCGGACGGGCGGCGGCCGCCGAAGAGATTGGGTCTAGTAGGCGGCTCAGCTAGCCCCTAACGAGCCCGAGGACGTGAGCTGTCCCACCGGCATGCTAGCGACCGGCGGCGGAGGCTCGATAATCCCGCTCGACGATCCCCAGCCCCTCCCGCAGCTAACAGAGAGCCAGCCGGTTGGGAGCCAAACGACGCCGACGACCTGGGAAGTGGCGGCCTGGTCGGCAGTCCCGAGCGCCGAGTGGGAGCTGTTCGTCTATGTGATGTGCGCGACGATCGACTCCTGACCCGTCCCCAAACATCGAGCCCTAGACAGGCCACTGTGGCTACTACGGAGTGCAGTAGTCCCGGGGGGGCGATGCCTAACAATCCGCGGGCCGAGGCTGGCCGAGCCCGGGACAGAGCGGGCGCCCAGGCGTCTCTTCGACCGTTGCCACCACTAGCACCCAACAACGCGTCCGGCGAGGAGCCACGTCAAGCGATTGGTACTGGTGTGCTTACGACTATTCGGCGCGCCAGCTACTTCCTCGACGTAGCAGCACTCGGTCCCGCCCAGACAAGCTGCCGCGACTATCCCGAGGTGTGCGGCGAGATTGGCTCGGCTGCTCGTTCGTGATATGGCGCTCGTTCCGAAGATCCGTTGTGGCTACTTGCAAAACCTACGGGATGCTCCGACGCCGTCAGGGAGTGATCGGTGCCCGTTAGACGAAGTCAGCGGCTAACAAAGATGTGGATGTTCTCGATCGAAGCGCCCAAATCGGCATCGTCCTACCTCGGGTAGCCACCGCAGGGACCAGCAGGCGGCCCTCCCGTCGAGGGCCCTGGCAAGAGCTCCCTGCTCAGAGGTGCTTCTGCGGACAGCCACGGACGCCGTCGAAGGTGTGCCTCCGGCTGCGCGTTTGGGAGCGGCGGGCCCTGTGCCCTGGCCGCCGTGGGCACGGAAGCAGCCTTCCTTCGGGCGGCGAACGGATTGCCCGACGCGGAGCCAAAAGCGCGTTACCGACGCGAGTCTGAGGGGCTGGGGCAAGCTTTAGGCCGCCATCCGTAACCGCAACGCCAGAGAACCGGCGAAGTTGGGTCGCCACCTTGTAGACCTTGCACCACTCTTGGACGCCGTGTTGTTTTGGGGGCAGGACTTAGCGTGCCGACAGGAGCGAGGGTCGTGGCACTTCTTCCTTTGACTCCGGGCTGGTAGGCTGCAGCAGGGCAGCCCAAAACATGCTGGCTGTGCGTCGTTGCCGGTCTCCTTCAGGTTTCCTGCAAGCGTTTCCAGCGTGAAGAACAGAAGGAGAGGTTCTGTTAATTATGGCCACAGGAACAGTGAAATGGTTCAACGCAAGCAAGGGTTTCGGCTTCATCGCGCCTGACGACGGCAGCCCCGACGTCTTCGCACACTTCTCTTCTATCGACGGCTCGGGTTATCGGGAGCTGATGGAGGGTCAGAAGGTGGACTTCGACGTCGAACAGGGGCCGAAGGGCCGCAGGCGAAGCGCGTGAAGGTGCTGTGATGGACAGCCCAAGCGGGCTTTCCGAACAACCAGGTGAAGACGCAGAGCAGCCCGCTGTCGTCGCTGCAGACAGCGATGAGCGCGACGACAGGGTGCTCCTACTCAGGGAGGAAGGTCGGACGTTCGCCGGCATCGCCCGGGAGTTAGGCTTCGCGGGGACCCTCGATGCAAATGCGGCGTTTATCCGAGCACTGCGACGGCAGCCGGCTATAGAGCAGGAGAGCCTGCGCAGCCACGAGTTGGCAAGGCTTGATGCATTGGGGGAACGCGTGCGGCGCCGAGACGATCTCGACGAAGTGGACGTGGCTCGAAGGATGCGGAGCCTCGATCGTCTGAAAAAGGCGCTGCTTAGCGCCTGAGCAGTACGACCGGGACGAACGGTCTTCGGAGCAGCACTCGATAAACCCTTGAAGGGAGTTCCTGGTTAGAGGAAGCCTGGACTTGGTTGTACAGCATTCTCACGGCGCGGCCGAGAGCTGAGGTTCTATACCCCCAAGCCCGGCTGACTGCGCGTCCATCGGGTTGGGAACCCGCAGCATCCGCGCTATCGAGCAGACCGTTGCGCGCTATCCAGCAGACACGGTCATCGCGGTGCTCACCGTCCGCGCCGAGGTCCTCAATAGATTCGACTATTCCTCCGACCGTCCCGAAGAGGTATTCGAGCAAGGTGGTTCGCGCACTCGTCCAGTGTTTCGCCGAGTGCGGCCGATATCACTTGCTACGTCGGCGCGCTGGCGATGATGGGCCGACGCTCGAAAGCCATCCGGTACAGCGTGCACACCCGACGGTCGAACATCGCCCTTGACACTCGCAAATAACGAAGGTACCGGCGATAAGTCTCTCGACCGACAAGCTGGGATGCTTCAGCCTGGTTGGATTCGAGGCGCTTTTGCCAGAGGCGAAGGGTGTGCTCATAGTGCTCGGGGTCGTTACGCAGAGCCAATAGGCGAAACCGACCTTCAGCGGCCTCGATGATGTCGCTCAGCTGCGGCAAAGCGGACTCCGGGAAGATCTCCTCGGTGAAGAACGACGAGACGGGGCCTGTGGATCGGTCAAAATCCTCGTAGGCGATCGTCTGGAGCGCTAGTCGCCCGCCTTCGGAGAGCCAAAGTGCGCACCGGTCGAAAAAACTGCCATAGACGGCGCGCCGCTCAGCTCTTGACAGGTCGTGGCGGGCGAAGTGCTCGAATGCGCCAATCGACACGATGGCGTTGTAAGGCGCTAGTGGCTGGTGGTCCCGCCAATCCTCCAGCCGGACTTGTGCGTACTCGCTCTGAGGTATGGCGGCGAACTGGTCCGAGCTTAGCGTCAAGCCCGTGACGTGGTGTACCTGGCGCTCAGCGGTCAGGTACCGCAACATTGCTCCCCAACCGCACCCCACGTCGAGGACCCGCGACGCGCCGTCCACTTGGGCCGCCGTCGCGTGCCAGTCCAGCTTGGCCAACTGTGCCCTGTCCAGGTCGTCGTCAAGGTCGCCCGGCCAGAGAGCGCAGGAGTACACCATTTGAGCATCGAGCCACAGCCGGAAGAACTCGCGACCAACGTCATAGTGATGCTCGATCGCTTGGCGCGTCGCACCTCCTGTAGGTGCTCCCGGGCTGCCTGCGGTCAGCACGAAGAAACCATCAAAGGAACGGTAGCGCAACCCGGTCGACCCGGGTAAACCAGGGGACCACGACTAAGGGTGCCAAGGCTAAGGATGCCAAGACTAAGGATGCCAAGACTAAGGATGCCGGTCCGGGTCGTCCGCCGCCGTCCGCGCCGCCGACGGCAGCGCATGGAATGGGGACGGTCTGCCGGGACAGTTTTGCGTATAGCAACCAAACCGCCCGAGAATGAGCTCGAGCAGCCGCGTAGCCGGCTCTGACGGTCGTGGGCAAGGGTCGTCCACTGGCTAACACACTAAAGACAGTGTCTACATTCCAATGAGGAGGCGACATGGCAAGCAAGGTCCGGGCTTTGCGACGGGGTGGCGCGCTAACCCGCTCGGAAAAGAAGGAGACTGGCCCCTCCACATCGTGGTCGTAGGTTTTGACGACCTCAAGTCCGAGAGCGAGATCGCCGGTGAGCTGAAACGGCTTCGTAGCTTGGAGATTGTCCGCCTGGTCGATGTCGTGGTCGTGGCGAAAAGCAAAGGTGGCGGACTCGTCCCGGTAAAAGCGGGGGCGCTCAGCCAGGGGGACTCGGCTCAGTTCGGTGCCAGCGTTGGCGCGCTCGTCGGCTTAGAGGATGGCGAGCAGGGTGCCGAGGACGGTGACAATGCTGGCGATGTATTGGGCTTTGTGGGCGAGGATCAGACTCGGTCGGTCCCCGACGCGATCCCTGCGGGCAGCCTGGCAGTGGTGGCGCTGATCGAGCATCGCTGGGCGATCCCATTCGGGACGCCGTTGCCCGGGCGGGCGGGAAGACTTGGCGGATGCGTGGCTCCAGCCTGACGACCCCATCACGCAACGCATCCCCGACTGAAGACCTGTTTGGGTCGGCCGAGGGACGAACCGAACGGTCCGGACGGCAGCTAGCCCAGTCCGCGGTTCGGCCGGGCCGTTCACGCCAGCAGGTTTACGGGCTGTATCACAAAACGACGCAACGATGTTGAAGCGATCACCGACGAGTTTCCCGGCCGGGTCACCGACTTGCAAAGGAACAGCCTTGCCCCCACCTACGAGCGGCGAGGGCCGGGTCAGCCGGCGAATATGCCCTAGAAACGTAGGTGCCCATTTTGGCAGGATGGATGTCTGCCGGAAGGCAAGAAAGCCAGAAGCCAAGAAAGCCAGAAGCCAAGAAAGGAGGCCAGCGATGAGCAATACGACTGCCCGTACGAAGCTCACAGAAGAGCGTCTCGAGCAAACAGAAGAGAGCCTGGACAAGGTCCAAGCTGTGGTGGACGACGTTCGGCGGGTGTTAGTGGCGGCGGAAAAGGCCCAAACCGCTGTGGAGCGGGCCCGTGAAGGCCTGCGCACCGCCCAGTTCGTCGTAATAGGCGCCGCCATAGTCCTGGCGCTGATCGCCGTAGTGTCACGACGAACACGCTAGGCCTGCTCGTACCGCACCACTAACGGGATCCTCGTTCACATCAAAGGGCTTCCTTACGATTCCTGGTGCTCGTTCGTAACCCTTATGACCCTTGCGGTCCGATGACAACTGTGCCCCTTTACAGGGCTTTTTCGTTTGGCAAACACAAATCAAAGCAGAACACGGTCCGCTCCGAGTTCCCGGCCCGGAGCGCGGGGCGATAACGCCATCTATTCGGATTTGTTTGCCGACCAGCCTGCTCTCAACGGGGTGCTCGAACAGGTCGAGGCGCTAACGCGCTGGCCGCGCCAGCCAGCTCCAGGACCCGGTATGGGCCGGTCGTCGGCCATCATGGTGATGCCGATGTTCGAGCGTTTTACCGATGGTGCCAGACTGGCCCTGGTTTTTGCCCAACAGCGAGCGGGCGTCTTCGGGCACAACTCGGTGAGAGCCGGAGCCCGGCCGGCCCACCTGCGGTAGCCGGGAGCCGGCGTCCGTGCACTACTGCCAGGTCTGTCAAGACCCGAACCCGATGGTGCCCGATCAGGACGTGGCCCGCTGCCCCAACTGCGGGAGCGTTGACACTGCGGCACTCGTTCGTCCGTTGTTCGTGGTCACCGGTGCGTCTGGTTCTGGCAAGACCACCATCCTCCCTCTCATCCTCGACCGTCTCGGTGGGGAGTGTGTGGTGTTCGACGTTGATTGGCTCATCGACCCGATGGGCCGCGCCGCGAGCGACGGCCAGGTCGACTGGCAGGCGTTTCGCGATGCGTGGTTGCATGTCGCGCACGGCGTCGCCCAAAACGGGCTGGCGACGTTGCTGCTGGGGCCGTTCTTCCCCGAACAACTCGATGGCCTCCCGGGACGAGCCTGGGTCGGCGACATCCACTACCTGGTGTTCGACTGCCACGACGACGAGCGGCGCCGGCGGATAGAGGCCCGGCCCGCCTGGCGCAGGCGCGACATCGGGGCGCAGATCGACTTCGCGCGATGGCTGCGCACGAACCTGTCCCCCGTCATCGACACTGGCGCTCTGTCTCCCGCCGAGACGGCCGACGCGGTGGCCACGTGGGTGCGACAGTTGACGGCCAACGTTGGCTGACCCCGCCGCGGGGCGGCCTTCCGTTTTATCAGGCCCGCTTTAGCTGGTAGCGGACGCGAGGAAACGCTCAGGACTGAGCAAGCTTCGTGGCTGGTCAGGCTGTGTGCAACTTTCTGAGCACGGCTTCTTCGAGAACCGAGTCGAAGTTGGAGACGGGGCCAGACGGAGGGCTCTCTGAGACAGCGCGGACCGTCTCCGTAAGGTCCTGTAGGCGAAGCCCAGCCCGCAGGGCAAGGTAATGTCGACCCTCTTGGCCGCCTTCCAACCGGGGTCACCGATCCACAGTGGTATTCCCATCCATGGCTCGAGCCCGGCGGCGAGAAGCTGGTCAGATGTGACCCAAATTAATGCCGCCCTCGTGGCGCAAGCCTCTTGGCAGGTCGCGAGGAAGTGCCCGAAGGTGACGGTGCGGCCCGTCGCGTTGAAGGTGGCTGGCGTATCGGTCTCGATCAGATGGAGCATGAAATCCGCCAGGTCACGTACGTCGATGAACTGCAACGGGTCGCGCGAGAACATGACTGCGGCACCGGCCCGACGAACCTGGGCTACTGCTCACCATCCCAGGTCCGCACCAGGCAGGTCCAAGATGCCTGCTGAACGGAGCCGGTCGATAACCGCACGCCGACGCGCGTGGTTACCGCCGCTTGCCAGCCAGTCACGCCAGACCGGGTAGCGGTCCCGGTCGAAGCCGCGAGACGACTGTTCGAAAGCGTCGGTCATCCACTTGAGGACCTTTGCCTCGCTGTCCTCGTCCTCGGGGACCGCCAGGTATTCAATGGCCCAGGCCAGACGGTCCCGGCCCCCGAATGTCGCATGAAAAGTGTGCAGGTCGAAGGCCACGACGTCGCCCGGTTGGCTGTCTACAGCTACTCCGGGGAAATCGTTGTAAGAGGCGCGCTGGTACGCCCTGAGCTCGGAGCGTGCGGCATGGTGTTGAGAGCAAGGGACGAAGCGCAGCGCCCCGTTGGCGGCGTCGAGGTGATCGAAATAGGTAGCGAACTTGACCCCCTGTACGCCGGTCCCGTCGTCGTCGTGCCAGCCTGCCTCGGCGAAGTAGAGCACCCCCTCAGGCTGCGACGGCAGCGCGGGAACGCCGAGGAGCTCTTCGGCGGTGTCCATGAGAACGGGGTCGTCACAGACCAAAGAGGTGCTGATCGGGGTGAGCCGCGAGGCCATGGGAAGATAGTGGCCGCTTATGCCGTCGATGACGCGTTCGTCGTAAGTGGCGGCATAGGCGTCACGGAGGGCCGCGTCGACCTCGGCCCGAAGAGCGTTGGCCCGCTCGGGGCCAAGAAGCCGGGTAGAGCGACGAAGCCAAAAGCGCGGAAGTAGTCGATCTGGTGTTTTGTGAGCACCGGTACCCTCACTTGTGGTTTTTCCGGATGGAACGGTAAACAGACCGTCCCCAGGGAGGAGCCCGGGCACGCGCACCGCCACGAACTTCACGACATCGGTGCCGCCCGAGGTCAATGAGAGAGGTACGAGCCGTTCAGCTGTGACGCACTCCAACCAGGTTACCAACCGTCTCGGGCGGGTTACCCAGGCCCCGAGGCGGACGATGGGCCAGCGCTGCCGTGAGGACCAGCGCTGCCGTGAGGACCAGACCGTTAGTACCTTTGCGTCGGGCCTGAGCCGCGACCGGTGCCGAGGAGGGGAGCGGCGATATGGGACAATTCCCGGGTGGACATGGAAGAAGGCATTTTCCAACAGGACCTCCAGGCCCAGCTCTCAGTAAGGAACGGGCGGGCTGCAGTTGAGTTCTACAAGACCGCGTTTGGGGCGGTGGAGATATTCCGCCACGGTGGCACCGATGAGCATGAAGAAATAGTCGCACAACTAGTCATCGGGCACTCAGCCTTCTGGGTCGAAGACGAATCCCCGCTCGATGGCAATTTCAGCCCCCGGACAGTGGGAGGGCCCACAACGAGGATGTTGCTTATCGTCGATGACCCTCAGGTTGTGATGGAAAGCGCCGTAAAGGCTGGTGCGGCTGAGGTCCAGCCTGTGGGCGAAGAGCACGGTTGGCAATTGGGCAGGATCGACGACCCTTTCGGGCACCGCTGGGAGATAGGCAAGCCGCCGGCCCAATGGCCTCCCCGCCATAACCGTCGGTTGACGGCCGAGAGCTGAGCAAGGTCACGACGAAAGAGTTCTCAGCCGTTGAGCGGCTCGCCCCGACCACTCTGAGAGGACATCGAGGTACGTCGGCTTACGCATGAACAGACAGACGGAGGTGAACTTCCACTCTCCTTCCTGGAGCACGACGTGCGGCGTCTTCGAGTGTTCCTCGGGGAACCGTCGGCCGGCACTGCGAACGGACGGCGCTTGTCGTAGATAAATGGGGCAAACTTTGCTGGGTCGTGCAAAAAATCGGGGTCAGCTTCTCCCGCGGCGCTCGTGGCGAAGTCGCCCGTGTCTTGCCAAAAGCGGGGGTCACAGACGGCGTTGAGTGGCAGCCGCACTTCGAGGCGCTCGAGATGCGGGTGTTGCCGCGAGGCCGCGGAGCTAGCCAACCACTCAGTAGCACGGCGCACTGAAGGCAGACCCGCGAACCTGGGCCGCAAAAAGGCGCGACGGCAACCTCATACCGGTTTTAGCGTAGGCCAGCGCGGCACACCGTCGGTGCCCGCTCATACGATAGGTCCATATGAGCGCGGCTAAAACTGACTTCCAGGGCATGAAGGCGCCTACGTTTTGTGACGTACTTGCGGCCCGTCGCCGGATCCAGGCCCACTTGCACCCAACTCCGATTTACCACTACTCGGGTCTGGACGAGCTCACGGGGTGCGAGACGTGGGTAAAGCACGAGAACCATCAACCAGTGGGCGCGTTCAAGGTCCGCGGAGGCGTAAACCTTGTCTCATGCCTGGGCGCGACAGAGCGCGCTGCGGGCTTGATAACGGCCTCGACCGGGAACCATGGGGCGTCCGTGGCTTTCGCGGCACGGTTGTTTGGGGTAAAAGCCACGATTTGCCTGCCCGAGGCAGCCAACGCGGCGAAGGTCGCCAGGATGCGTCACTTGGGGGCAGAACTGGTTTTCTTTGGACATGACTTCGACGAGGCACGCGAACATTGCGAACGCTTGGCGGTCGATCGTGGGTCCCGCTACGTCCATTCTGGCAACGAGCCACTACTGATCGCCGGCGTCGCGACCGCGACGCTCGAGATTGTGGAAGCACTACCTGACGTGGACACGATCGTCGTCCCCGTGGGAGGCGGGAGTGGTGCAGCCGGCGCGTGCATCGTGGCCAAGGCGGTAAACCCGGCCATCGAGGTGATTGGTGTACAGAGCGAAGCTGCTCCAGCCGCTTACAGGTCCTGGATGAGAGGGGAACTGGTCGAGGACTCGATGGCCACGTTCGCGGAAGGGCTGGCTACTCGCACTGCGTTCGCGCTCCCGCAGGCCATATTGCGCGACCGTCTCGAGGACTTCTTGCTGGTGACTGACAGCGAGATCAAGACCGCCATGAGGACAATGATCGCAACCACGCAAAACTTGTGTGAGGCAGCGGGAGCGGCTGCTTTGGCGGGTTTGCTGCACTACCCGGAGCGCTTCACTGGCAGGAAGGTCGCGATCATATGTAGCGGGGGGAACGTTACTCTGGACCAGCTGCAAGACGTGCTGTCGAGCCCCGTCCTCTCAAGCCCAATCCAGTCAAGCCCAATCCACTCAAGCCCAATCCACTCAAGCCCAGCCCCCGGTTCGATCGAGCAGGCCACCACCAAGCACGCCCGGTCCAGGCCCTGACGCCTCCAATAACTGGCGCCGACGGGCTGCAAACGTCCTGTTCAGAGGGCATTTGCTTTCGAGTCGGCGTTGTTTGGGTAAATAGAGTCAGGCTCCATCACCTAGACCGCGTTACGCGGCGTCAGGCACCTCGGCGTCCTCGCGTGGTCCGCCCCGGCGAAGGTGTGCGACGTGCCTGACCGTGGAAGATCGATAAGAGCTGACCAACCAGGAGGAATAAGCTAGATGCAGCAGCGAAACCCGTCATCGCGACCCGGCTACTTCCGGCGAATCGCCGGGCTCGTCCTCGGCGCCGTTGCCCTTACCGGTGCTGCCCTCGGTGGCGGGCTGGTAGCGACAGCGCTTCCGGCGTACGCCGACGTGACGACTAACAGCTACACGATCGGCTCTCCGTCGGGGGCCGTCGGCAGCATCGCCGTCTCACCGAGCACAGTGGGGGCAGGCGCCGCGACCAGCTTCGAGGTCACTTTCGAACTGGCCGCCGCTTTGTCAGGGACCAATAGCGATTGGGTTACGGTGGCACCTTCAACCGCCCTCGCTTCCACTCCGACGAACGTCGATTTGTTGGGGGGGTCGTGCATCCAGGCGGGCACAGCGGGAGTTGGGGGCGCTGGCAGCGCGACCACATCTGCGTTGACGGTGGAACTTGCCAACACGTGCAGCTTCAGCGCTGGTCAAAAGGTGGAGGTCGACTTCAACGCCGATGCTCCCTCCAGCACCGGGACCCTCCGCTTCAACGTCTCCACGTCGAAGAACACGACCCTTGCGTCTTCCAACGCCATCACCGTGGGTAGCGCCGGGCCTCAGCTGGCCGCGACAACAGTTGCGTTCGGGGCCAACACGACGTACACGATCGGCGCCGCCTCCGTGGCGAGCCTCAGCTCTGACCAAACCACGCTCAAGCTGGCAGTGGGGGTGACGAGCGGCACTGAGGCCGTCACCTTCTATAGCGGTGCTCCAGGCTATACGGTCACGTTCACCGCGCCCGGTGGGTCGGCAGCGGCCGACCCGGTCAGCAGCGTCGTGCTTAGTTCGGGCGACCACGTGGCGACTTTGACGTTGGCAAATCCGCTGGCCACCGGCGACATCCTCAACATCACGGCCAAGGGGACGAACCCCGCGCCCAGCGCAACCAGTCAGTCGAACGACATGAGCGTGCAACCGGGCAATGGCGCCGCCGAGACAACAGGATCTATTACGTTCGGCCAATCAGTCACAGGGGCCAGCGTCGTGCCTTCAACCCGAGTGGCGGGCGCCTCGGCGAACTACGTCGTCAGTTTCAAGGCTTCCGATGCAGTCGGTGTGGGTGGCGACATCCTCCTAAGCGAGACCGCCGAGCAGACGAACTTTGCCGCAATCGTCGGCATCGAGGTGACCGATACGACCCGGTCCTGGCACTTCGTCGCCGCCGGCGCCACCCTCGCCGCGGGCTCCGCGAGGATCCCCCTGACCCTCGCCGTCAGCAGCGGCGACTCGTTGACGGTCCTGCTGGCCGGCGTGGCCAACCCCCCTGCGGGGGCGGTCAGTGACTTCTCCGTCGCCACCTCATCTGACTCAGTGCCGGCTGACGCTCCGCCCTATACCATCGGCGCCAGTGTTGGCGTGAGCGTCGCGGTCAACCCGAGCACGGCGGGAGCGCTCGGCAGCTACGTCATCTCGAACCTCTTGGCCAGTGCGGCCCTCCCCGCGGGCTCCAGCATCACCATCCAGGCGCCGGCCGGGACCGTGTTCCCGAACAACCCTTCTGAGTACTCGGTCCAGGACGCGACCACCCCGTCGGGTTCCGGTGCGGTGACCGGAGCGTTGACCGGTGGTGGCTCGAACAGTGTGACCTTGAAAGTGCCGGGGAGCATCAACCCGGGTGACCGGCTGACGCTCGTCGTCCAGGACACGATCAACCCGAGCACCGCCTCCAACTCGTACACGCTCGGCCTGGTCGGGAATGTGACCGGTCCGTCTACGGAGGCGGCACCGTTCCCCCACGCCGATGTCAGCTACCCAAACGGGGCCATAATCCGCTTCTCGAACGCTGACTACGTGCTGGCTGGTGGGCACGCTTTTGCGGTGGGATCTTCGAAGGACCTCGCGGCCGTGGAGAAGGTGGACCACGCCAAACCACAATCGGCCCCTGCCGGCGCCAAGGCCCCCTCAGGTACCCCGCGGGCGGGAACATTGGTTTTCACCCGCCCGGTCAATGGTGCCGCCACTGTATACGTGGTCGGGACGGACGGCGAACTGCACGGTTTCGCCACCCCGAAGCAGTTCAAGAACGACGGCTACGACCCGGCCCTGGTTGTCACCGTGACGAGCCTGGCCGGCGTACCGCTCGGGCGGAGCGCAGGAGCGGTTGGGGCGGCCGGTAATGCGAGGGGTACCAGTTCCGACGGCGCCATCGTCATTTCTTCCGGTACGCACTTCGTCTTCGCCGGAGGTAGAGCCTTCCGGCTCGTGAGCGTGACCGACCTCGCTTCGCTCCAGAAGGTCGACAAGGCAGTGGTGCTCTCTGGCTCAGTTGGCTCGGCTCAGGAGAACGCCGGGATCGCGTCTGGCGTCGAACTGAGCGCACCCGGTGGGGTATACGTGAGCTATCAGGGCAAGCTGTACCCGTTCAAGTCGGTGGGCCAACTCGAGTCCGACGGCTACGGAGGAACTGCGGCCGTGCACGTGCCTGGGACCGCCGGGCTTCCCATCAGCGCTTATTCGGGCTCCTGAGCACGTCCGCGGGCCCCGTGGTCGGGTACCCGTGGCTTCAATGGCAATCCGCGTTGGCGCAGCTCGGCTACGAGGGCCCCGCGGGGGCGTTGTTGGCCGCCTTTCGGTGACCGGAAGGCGGCCAACGGGCCGCTACTACCGTGGTGCTTGTGGCAACTCGCTCGGTCGTGCCGCTGGCGTTCATCTGGTCGAGACGGGGCCGCAAAGTTGACTTGGAGTTGGGGCGGCGCTGTTTCGGCCCGTCTTCGGCCATTTTCGCCCTCGCCATCGTTTTAGCTGCCCTGGCTGGCTATCCCCGGCCAGCGGCGGCGGCGACAGCGAGCGGCGCCGACGCCCCTGCCACTCCCGCCAGACTGGCCAGCAGGGCTGTGGCTTCCAGTCATTTCCGCCTGCGGGACAACCAGACCACAGCGGCCGCGCCGCCGTTTGTGGTTACCTCTAGCAGGGTTGTTGCCACAGAACTCCCCTATACGTGGCGGCCTGGTTGTCCTGTAAGGCCGTCTGCATTGCGGCAGCTACGCCTCATGTACTGGGGTTTCGACGGCGTGGCCCACCTGGGGAGGATCGTGGTCAACGCGTCAGTCGTCGCCCAAGTAATAACGGTGTTCCGGGCCCTGTACGACGAGCGGTTCCCGATCTGGGAAATGGTCCCTGAAGATGCCTACCACGGGAACGACAACGCCGCCGCGGCGGCCGACGACACGTCGGGTTTCAACTGCCGTTATGCCGTCGCCCCGGGGCCGCCGAGGTGGTCGGTCCACGCCTACGGGGAGGCTATAGACGTCGATGATGTCCAGAACCCGTACGTTGACGGTAATACGATCATCCCGCCCGCCGGGAGGGCTTACCTCAACCGGGACGACGTCCGCCCGGGAATGGCGGTGCCGGGTGGCGAGCTCGTGAACGCTTTCGCGGCGGTGGGATGGTACTGGGGTGGACGTTGGGCTGCTTCACCTGACTATCAACATTTTTCGCTCACCGGCGGTTGAGTCGTTGTACCTCGTGGCACCACAGGCGATATTTACCCGGTTGCCTCACAGGATCGTCCCGGAGCACAGGGCTTTTTGCTGCCGCCAGCCCGGGGGAGGGCCGTGGAGGCGGCACTAGTCTGACCTTCGCCGATGCGCTCCTCGGCCCGGCCCTTAGACCAGACCGCTCCCGAAATAGTCAGAGCTGGCCCGCAGCCCGGGCGGGCAGAAGAAGTAACCACCACCGACCGGGCTTACGTAATCAACCAGAGGCTCACCGATGAGGCGGGTCTGCACAGTGAAAAACTGGCGCATTATGTCTTGTTGATAACAGGTGAAAATCAGCCCCTGATTGAGATTGCCGTTTACGTCGACTCCGAGGTCGTAATTGTAACCACGCCGGAGGATGCGATTTCGTACTGTCCCAGGTGTACGAGGGTTCGCCACCCGGATGTGGGCGCTCAACGGGATGATATTGCCGGCCGGGTCTGCGGGGTAGTCAGGAGCGGCGAACTCGGTGTACGCATCCAGCGGGGCACCGCTGGCGCGGCGCCGGCCGATCATGTTCTCCTGCTCGGTGAGAGAGACCCTGTCCCAAAACTCGACCAGCATCCGGATAATACGGATGACCTGGTAGGTACCACCCGCGGTCCAGTCGGGCTCGGAGCCGCCCGGTTGCACCCAGACGAGCTGGTTCATCTGGGCCGGGTCGGACGTGTCCGGGTTGGCGATCCCGTCTTTGAAGCCGAGGAGGTTCCGGGATGTGCCAGAAGGGCGTGGCGGGCTCTTGAAACCGTCCACTCGCCATCGGGGTTGCATGCCGCCTCTTGTGTGCTTCGTAATGTCCCGAAGGGCGTGCACCACAGTGTCAGCGTCCTCGGCTACAACCTGCAGGCTGAGGTCGCCCTGGGACAAGGCCGGGTCGAGGTTGTCGTTTGGGAAGCTTTCCATGGTCACGAGCGTGGCCGGTCTGGCGGTGCCCAGACCGAAACGGTCGTCGAAAAGGCTCGCACCGAGGCCGAATATGAAAGCGGTATTGCGCGTTGGCAACACGGGCCCGAGGATCCCGTTGTCGTCGGTTGGCGCCGCCGGCCCCTCGAATTGCGGCTCTCCGCCAGCGTAAAGCAGGCGCAAACGGCTTGTGATTGTCTGGAAAAGGTCCCTCAGTTCGGCACGGGTACCGACGACGACGTCAAAGGCAACGACGGTCGTGGCGCGGGTGGGCTCGCTCAGCACGGCAAGTTGATGGGGGCCTTCGAGGGACTGGAGCTCAGCTCTTTCGGCCGTCACTTTGGACGCCCCGTCTGCGAAGGCCGGGCCATCCGTAGCGGCGCTGGACGCGTTCGCGGCGGCTCGCGACAGGCTCCCAAGGGCCCCGCTCGCCGCCGCGACGCTGCCGGTCATGGCCCCGAACCGGAGCAGACGACGCCGTGAGATCCGCACGCCAGCGCCACCGTCACCGCGCTGCCCACGCACAGCGCTCTCCGCCGCGGAGCCGGCTCCGGCGACTGATGGGAGTTCTGGTTTTACCTGGTCGTCGCTCAGCTTTGGTCTCCTGTTGCTGGCCGGAGCGGGAGCTCGAGGAGGTCGGGCACCGCCGAAAGCCTTTCGAGCAGTGCGCCGAGCTCGCCGTCCAGGTGTTCGCGCTGCGAGGTGGTAAGCGACTGCAACGGCGTCCAGGTGCCGTTGGGGTGCTCGAACTCTTCGAGATTGGCCGCCATGTTGTTGAGGCCCTGGTGCAGCGACGCGAGCAGGCCGGGTTCACCTGGACGCAGCAGGGGAGCGATGGCCGTCAGTGCTAACTGTGTCCCCTGGACGTTCGCCCACGCGGTGGCGAGGTTGGTGTGGCTGCCCTCATCTGTTTCGCTAGTGAGCTCGAACTGCAGCGTATTTTCCAGGATCTCGTGGGTCCTGAGCGAAAGGTCGTTTGCTGGCATCAACATTTGCGGGAACTGCTTTATAAGGCCGTGGACAGCCGTGTCGAGGGCATTGGCCACGGGCACGAGCTCGTGGTCCGGTTGGCCATGCCAGAGACCGTACTCGAGGCGGAGAAAGCCCTGGAAGTCCGGGCTGTTTACCCCGCCGACGAGGCCGAGGGGGCGGCCATCGATCTCGTCGTTGAAATTCCCGAAGGTGTCGTAGGCGGCCCCCAGGCGGGCGTAATCGAGGTGGGCCGGGAGCCAGAGCTGACGGGCGTCAGCGAGGCGGCCGGAATCGACTGCACCCTTCAGCGCGTCCGTTGCGACCCCAAGGCGCGCCATCCAATGGGTGAGGCTCGTCCTGTAATTGAGCGTCGCGAGCTGGATTTGGTCCGAGGTAACCGGTACATACGGGTGTACGCCTGTAACCGCTGGGCCGCTCACCCGCTCCACGCGCGAGTCGAGGGTAGCGCCCGAGAACGACTCGCATTGAAAGGAATAGTCGCCCGGAGGCAACAGGGCGTCCATCTGGTCCTCTGTCCCGGGGGCCAGCATCTCGATGTCGCCGTACACGAGCACCTGGTCCGTCCCGACGAGGTCGATCCCGTAAATCGTGTCCTGGGAGGTGTTCTTGATCGTGAAGACCGTGAGCCCGGAGCGCGGTGCCGTCCATCCGGGGGCGCATTTTGTGGCCGAGACGATTATGGGCGCAGAGCCCCCTCCATCGACACGCCCGCTCAGTGTCAAGTAACCCGAGGCGGCCAAGGCGAGGGCTACGACTCCTAGGACCGCCCCCCGCCACGGCGTCAGCCCCGTGCTCTTCTGGCGCCGGCCCCGAGCGTTCATGCTCGCTGCCTTGAGCTCATCGGCCAAAACCCTTCGCACTGTCTTACATCGTCGATGTGGCCTGCCCGGGCCGGGACAAACCTTAGACCAGTGCCGGGCTTAGACGGCGGCCACCGGGCCCACGCCGGCCCATCTGGCCCAGAGAACTCAGCAGCAGACCGAGGGATAATCACCCTGGCCCGCTGCTGAGGCTCTGGAGCTGCCGGCTTCTGGGAGGATAGTGGCGTGGTACCTGCGCCTACGTCATTGGGCCTATGAGGTGTAGGTGTACTCGCCGGCGTCGTTGACAGCGGCGGTGTTCCCGACCCTCACTGTGATCGGTACCTGCAGTCCGGGGTTACCCCGCGGGGCCGTCACGGTGCAGGTGGTCGCCGGGGCGGACAGCGTGGTTGAAGCGGCGCACGTGGTCCCGAGGGCCGGCCGGGAGCCGAAAAACACTCTTGTCTGGCCGGTGATCGTCGAGAAGTTGATCCCGTTGATCGTTACGGTGGTGCCAGCCGGTCCCTCGGCCGGGGATATGGTCCCCTCGATGGGGTAACTGGGTTCGCCAGTGGCCGGGTCGAGGAACAGCGGGCGAGCGAGCTCACCTCGGGTCGCATTGAAATTGAACAGGTCGTCGAGCGAGCCCGAAATGTTGGCAAAGGATCCCGGGATCTGGCCGAGGCCCCAGTTCTGTTCGATAAAGGCGACTATCGAAGACTGGTCCGTACGCACGTGGCTCACGTAGTTCTGCTTCGCCCAAGGCGAGATGACAATGAGCGGAAGGCGTGGGCCATATCCGCATCGACCTTGCTGGTTGTACAGGGGGACAGTGGTCTGGCCCGTCGGCTCGGTCCCGCAAACGCCTGCGCCGGTGAGGGTATCGGCGGTGCCCTTCGAAGGGTTGGTGACCCCGCTGTACACGTGGTCGTACCAGCCGTCCGAGTCGTCGTACGTGACGAATATGGCGGTGCTGTCCCAGGTAGGCAGCTGCTCGATCGAGTTGACCTCGTTCACGAGCCAGGTCTGCTCGTCGATCGGGTCGGAGGTGGCGGGGTGCCCGGTCTGGTAGACCGGCGCCTTCAAGTAGGTGACGGCGGGGAGGTGGCTGGCCGGCATGGTCCCGTTGTGGATAGACGAGACCAACTGGTTGAACGACGAGACGTCGTAATTGTGGTTGGCTGTGTCGAACTCACCAGGGGTCGCCGTGTCCGTACCCACGACGTTCAGGGACGTGGGGGCGAGATGGTGCGGGTTGGCGGTCGACGCGTAGAACATAAAGCCGTCGTAGTGCGCCGAGTAGTCGCTGTCCACGCCGTAGGGGTGGGCACCTGATGTACCTGTCCCGCCGACGGCGGTCCCCACGTTATGAGCAGACGTGCAGGTGACCTTGTTGGGGTTGTTCAGGGGGTCGTAGGTCGTAGCTGTCTGGACGGGGCCGCTGTAGGGGGTGGTCGGTGCGAACCCTCCCTGGAACCATCCCCAGCTGAGGTCCTTGGAGTTGAGCTGGTTGCCTACGTTCTCGCCAGTAAGTGCAGCGGTGGTGCTGGGGGCGCAGTCGTCCCAGTAAGGCGAGGCGTCGCCGATCAGGGTGTAGCCACCGTTCGGCCCGGCTGAAACAGCGTCGCCGTTGGTGAGGGTCGTGCCCCCTACGTGAGCGGTGTCGACGCCACTCGTGTTGCCCGAAGTCACGTTGAGCGCGCCCTCAGTGGACGGGCCGAACGTCGAGCCGAAGTTGTTGTCGCTCATCGCGAACTGCTGCGCATAGTTCCATTCGGCCGTAACCGCGTTGCCGTCGTAATAGTCCAAGACTGTGCCCGAAACGCACGGCTGGCCGGTCGGGCTGGTACCGCCCACAGTGGCCGTGCCGTCGGTGGCGGTGAACATGTCCATTTTCCCGCCATCGAACGCGTTCTGCTCGGGCGTGTAGCTGTGGTTCTGGTCGCACGTCAGGATGTCGTTGACGTTGGTGGGATCGAGGCGCTGGGGGTTCTGTCCATTTGGGTTGTGAAGGGTGAGCGCGGTCGAGGTGAGGCCGTTGACGGCCGGGGTCCCCGGTGCGGGGTAGAACGGCTCGCCGCCGATGTTGGTGGCGTTGGGGTACGTGGCGAAGTAATGGTCGAAAGAAACGTTCTCGTCGAAGATCACGACGACGTGCTTGATCGGTGTAGTTGTTGGGGCATTAGCCGTTTTGTCGAAGACGAAACTGGCATGCTGCTGCTGGGCATTTGCGACGCCGCTTGTCAGTGCCAAGCCAGCGCCGCTGGCGCCCAAACCGACCAATGCGACGCTCGCGGCGATTGCCAGCGACCGACGTGAACCAAGCCTCATCTCTCTCCCTCCGGGTGGCGAGTTTGCGGGGCGGGTTAGCAAGTGACTGCGTGCCTCTCCACGACCGGCGACGCAGCCCCCATGATGCCTACATCGCTTAGTTGAACACCCGGTTACCCGACAATGAAGGACAGGCGTCGCCTGCCTAAACCTTGTCCTGGTGACATTGTCACGGTGTGGGTGACCATGGAACCCCGCGCTCGAGTGCGCCTGGATCACACCTGTGCGTGGGCAGCAGACAACCGTTCGGCTCCCGTACGACCGGAGCCTGAAGGGGCGATCTTGGGGGGCCCCGGCACTGCTCGGCCAGGGCGGTGCCCTGAGCTTTGCGCTGCAACCAGCGACTAACCAGATGGGACGATCGGCAAACCAGGGCGGTGGGCGGCCGATGTGACAAAATTCACAAGCTTGGGGCAAAGGAGAGGGTCGTTTTCCGCTTAGATGAGAGGAGCGGTGCGACGGGTACGTTTCTGGAAGTGGGGTAGCATCCCTCCGCGTCCGGTCACCGAACCGTTGGCCGAAGAGTGCGAGGCATTCTTGGCCGGCCGTCTCGGGGAGATTTTTCCGGGCCGCAGCGTGCCCAAGCCGCCCTGGGTGTGGCTGAACCAGCTGGCTCACGGAGACCATGCGCAGGTCGAGTCGGCGGCCAGGGCTTCACGTCCGCGCCGGCGTCGCCGCCGCCGTGTTGCCACCAGTCCGCATACATGGCCCGAGGCAATCGGGGCTGTAGCCCAGGAGCTTCTCTGGTTCGCTGGCGACGACCCGAGTGAGCTGCGGCGCCTCCAGATGGGGCTGGTCGATCTCGAGCTCGACTTATCGAAAGAGCGCCCCGGGATATGGCTGACGCCCGACATGCTCATGCGACGAGGACTTGATGCCCTTTGGGCCGACCTCGGCGACGCGGAAAAGGGCCGGGTCGAGGACTGAACCGGGGTGGTCTGGCGGCAACCGACCGCGTGGGCGCAGGCGCCGGGCGGCATCAGCTTCCTGGGTCAACCTCCGGGCGGGAAGTAGGAGAGGCCTTTGGCCGTCTCTATGATCTGGTCAAACTGGGAGGCGGGGAAAAGCTCATGCGTCTCCAGGTGACCGAACGCGCCGGTGCTGCTCACGGCCACGCTCACGGCGGCAGCCGAAATGGAATCGGGGACGTCGACAATGACCATCCCGTCGTAATGGCCGAACATCCAGTAGTAGGCGTCGAGAGTGCCACCCACCCCCGAGAGAAGGTTGCTGACCACCCGTTCCCGGTCGCTTGGTCGCTCCATCATGCCTTTTACCGCTTGGCTCGTGAGGTCAAAAAAAATTGCATATTTCGCCATCTCTGCTCCTTGAGTGGTTCGTTCCTCACGCAGAGTCTGGCACGGTGCCCTGTTCCCCAAAAGGGTGCGGCTGGCTCGAAAGGCTCCGACCGAAGGGCCCGGCGAAGGCTCGGCCCGGCGGAGAGCGGGAGAGACGCGTCGTCCTTCAAGTTTCGTCACAGTGACGAAATTTAGCCAGTCGAGAAGGAGCGCTCCCTTGGTGGTCGGCGCGGCGGCGCCGGCGTCCTCGTACGGCACGGTCCCGGCATTGAACAGGCGGATCATGCGTCGGGTTATGGGGAAGCGGGAAGGTGTCGCGGCGCCGTTGGCGGCGACCGGGCTTCACCCGGTACCCCCGGACGCCGTTGGACCTTTAGTGGCCCAGCGGCGTTTAGTGGAGACATCCGATAAACGTTGGGTGAGCCCGGGCCTGAACTACAGAAAGTGCCAGCCATTTTCCTTTTGGCGTGCCCGGTGCGCTCACAGGGGCGATGTTGCCCGCGGTGCTGGCAAGACGGTCAATGCGGAGGCGCAATGACGGCACGGTGACACTGGCGGGGTGAAGCTCCGGACAGGCGGAAGCTGCGTCGCCTGATGCGACAGCAGGTCCCAATCGCTGTTTCGTCACTGTGACGAAATAGGTGATGGTATAGGGATGCCTACGAACTGACCGGCAAAACATCCCCCGGGTCTGAATTTCGACGAGGAACGTCGTTAGTCGGTTCGACTGCTGGCGTTTTGAGGACATCCGGACGAGTTTCCCCGGTCGTGGGCCCAACAACTCCTATTCGACCTCACGATCCTCAGTACCCCTCGATAGCGTTGTCCCGGTGGAGGTAGCAGATCATCTCCGGGCCGCCAACGACGTCATCAAAAAGCTTGGGGCGCCCACCAGCGAAGGCTGGTTATCTTGAAACGGTTGGGCAAGCGGGTACGCCAACTCTTCAGACCGCCGATAATGCCCGTTATGTAAAGTTGACGGAGTGAATGAAGCCCCAGTTCAGGTGGGCTGTAGCACCGCTTATGTAAAGTTGACGGAGTGAATGAAGCCCCAGTTCAGGTGGGCTGTAGCACCCGCTTATGTAAAGTTGACGGAGTGAGTGAAGCCCCAGTTCAGGTGGGCTGTAGCACCCGCTTATGTAAAGTTGACGGAGTGAATAGTGAGGAGGGGTGAAGCCCCAGTTCAGGTGGGCTGTAGCACCCGCTTATGTAAAGTTGACGGAGTGAATGAAGCCCCAGTTCAGGTGGGCTGTAGCACCCACTGGGCGGCCTCTTTTGGGAGGCCAGAGCGCGACCGATCTAGCGGCTTCTGTGGCTCCGCCGCCCGCTCTCATCGGCAACGTTTGGCGCGATCGGGACAGGAAGTGCCCTTACGAGAACAGGACAATTCTTGATCGTGTTCGGTGTGAACCCCTGCGCTGGTCGGAAACCCCGTAACTTCCGGCGATGTGGTTACGTTCCGGATTACGTCACGGTGACGTAATTCTGAAGCAAGGAGAGCCGTGCCGTTCCGGGGGCCCCGAGACCAGTAGTTACTTGATCTTCAGCATTACTGCTCGAGATACTCAGGGGAACTTCGGGACACTCGACTGCCCCTGGGTGAGGAGCACGAAGAACTCCTTCATGTCTTGACGACGCGACACGTCGTCACTGGCCAAGCAGAGCCCGTAAAGCACCGGTTGTTCGGTGCCCCCCTCGTATACGTCAGACTGGCTGCTGCAGTCAGCACTTCGGTACCTGGTCCACGCCATTTGCGCAGCGACGAAGTCCTGCCGAGCGGTATCGTCGGCCAAAAGGCCAAACACCACTTTGATGTCAGCGTTGAGCTGTCGGTCGGCGGCAACCACCTCGTGCTCGGCGCAACCCTCTTGGCCAAGGGTGGTGTTGTTGTTGCACGGTAGGACGGGTTTGAACTGTTCAGTAATCGCGGGTGGCGCTGGCGCCGGGACGACCTTGGCCTTGGCGTCTGGGTTGAGAGGATGCACCTCATTCGCGGCTTCGAGGACGGGGAGCAATAAAAGCGCAACTGCAAAACCCATGCGAAGCGTCCCCATCAGGTCACTCTCCCCCGTTCGGTCTGTTCAACAACCTGCGTTGTCCCCGGAGGTCAACCAAACAGACGTCCGCTGGGTTCCGCGTCGGACGTCCGACCCTCTCACCGTTGTCCGGGGTGCTAAGTACGGCCTGATCAGGAATTGTTGCCACTCACAGAGGTCCATTGCACGCTCAAAGAGATGTAGACCCCCTTTTCTCTGCGAAACGGCGCTGTTCTGGGTGCACGGAGGCGAATCGGGTGCGTGAAGGTGCCAAACCGGCTCGCGATCGCGACGAAAAGCCGAAATGGCACCGAGATAGCCCTCACGCGGCCCGCACTCGGCGGCAACTAACGCCTCAGACCAATGTCAGCTACCCCTAATACCACATAAAGCGACGGTACCACCACCCGGAGGGAGAGGGGGAGGGAGCCGAACTTGCGGCTATCAGAAAGGAAGACCCGCTGCCTTCGCCTCGGCACTCCCGCCTGCGCCCTTCCCCCCGCTCCCGCCTGTGCCGGTCACGCAGCTCCCGCCTACGCCGCTTGCGGCCCCGCCACTCGAGCCGCCCCCGCCACTCAAGCCGCTCCCGCCTGCCCCGCTCCGGCCTGCGCCGCTCCCGCCCACGGGGCTCACGACGCTCACGCCGGCTCCGGCGTCGGCTCGACAGCGTGGAAGCCCTCCAACAGGGCCTCCTTGATCCTCTGTCGGCTGGCGAAAAGAAGTAGGAAGGCCGCCTCCCGGCTGAGCCGCTCGGCGACGTCGCCGGCAACGGCGGCCCTGCTGCCCCGGCTCACAGCCAGGGCGTGCGATGCGC
Organism: uncultured Acidimicrobiaceae bacterium; assembly: GCA_963823855.1. Taxonomy (GTDB): domain Bacteria; phylum Actinomycetota; class Acidimicrobiia; order Acidimicrobiales; family Palsa-688; genus Fen-671. The sequence goes on along the minus strand of CAWGNA010000012.1, from coordinate 859,089 downwards.
GCACCGCCAGTTCAGAGGCCCGGGCTCGGGCCACGGGCATGTCCTCCTCGCCGGCGGCGTCGAGCTCGACGCGACGGTCGCGAAGCTCGTCATCAAGAGGGGACGGGCCTATCAGCAGGCAGCACCTCCGGGCGACACCGAGTGCGAACGACCCGTTCAAACGGAGGCGCTCCCCCTGCTGCCGCACAACTTCCAGTGGCTGGGCCCTTAACGAAGCGGTCATCGCCCACGAGGACCCCCGCAAACCCCAGCCGCACCGTACTGCTCGCGTTCGCAGCCGAAAGGTGCAAAGGGTGTGGAGAGATCCCGCGCTGCGTTTTCGCGTCCAGCAAAAGGGACACCAGGCTCTCCCCGGCCTCTGGCCACAACGAATATGAGGTCGACAATTCCCCAACCGCTTACCCACGGTGCCTCCCCGTTCAGGAGCCATCCACGATTTGCAGGCTCAGCGGTTAGTCGCGCCGGGCCGGGCAGTAACCCCGTAAGCGCTACGCCTCCCTTGATTTCGCCTCGGACAGCGGGGGCCAACCACGCCGAGCGCAGGGGCGCGGGTGTGGTGGGGTCGAGCATCGCCCTGAGGAAAGAGAAGTGCTGGGCCAGACAAACGTAGAAGCAAGACAGGAGGACGCCAGTTCCTCGACCGCGGCACACGTCTCGGGGTAGCCGAGCCCAAGCCCTCCCTCGGAGACCGGAGCGAAGATCCCGTACAGCCCTGCAGCGGCTAAGGCGTCCAGGTGCTCAACGGGAACTGACCCAGCCGAGTCGACCGCGGCGGCATCAGCGAAGAACTGTGAGCTCAGCCGAGCCAACGTGCCGAGGATGTCTTTGTCCAGCGCTCCTCCGTGGGCGTCTTCGCGGACCGGTTCGCTCATCAGCGCCTCGGCACGGTCAGGGAGGCCACTGTCGCGCTTGGTACCGTAATAGCCCCTCCTTGTCCGAAACCACCCGCTCCCGAGCCCGTAGACGAGCGGGCGGGTACCGGATTGCCTGCCCCGCGTGCCAGGTGTAGCAGCACTTCGAGGGTGCCCGGGTTTTGCGTCGATACGAAGTCGCCCACGCTCGGGTTGGAAATAGCCCGGTTTGTCAAAATGATCGGCACGTCCCCCAGGATATACGCGCCGTGGCCGTTGAGCTCAATCGAAAGCGAGAAGCCGATTTGTCTTTGTGACGCCGTGCATAGTTAGCTGCCCGGTCGTGTCATAATGCTTTGCGCGCCGTTCTGCGAAGGATCTCACATTGAAAATCGGATTTGTGAGGACGAACTCCTCCGTCGTGTAGCCACGTACGTCCGTTAGGCTTTCGTTGAACTGCGCATTACGCTAAAAGTCCCTTTTCGCACTGGCCACCGACGACGAACGAAGCCGAAACGTCTTCGGTCCGTACCACGGACGTCGAGTGGTAACCGATCAACACTTCGCCGACTCGGAAACCGACGGTCGATCCTTGGCCCCACGTTTGAGTTTTCCATGGCAACCCGGCACAAAGCACGGGCCAGCAAGCAAGGTTTTTCCGTGGCAACCCGGCGAGTATTGCCTGTAGTTGCAATATTCCGGGCCACGGCCGACCCCCGCTGGGCGACGCTAACGCACGGCGTCCTCAATATTGCGGAGGTCGTCTTTACGCCCACTCAGCCTACGCTGCTAAGAGCCTCGGAGGCAGGACGGGCCGGGACGCGCCGTCGGTGGAGGCGAGACGGGGCGAGGTCAGATATTCGTTCCACCCCGTGAAATGTGGGGGCTGTTAGCCAGGTTTCGCACTCCAGGGCGGGCAGGGGCGGCGCCAGGTGTAGTCCTGGGCTGCATGGGAGCCAAGGCCGGCCAAGCGGTCCAGGGTGGCTTTGTCTTCGACCCCCTCTGCGGTCACGTTCCGGCCAAGGCTGCGGGCCAATTCGATCGTCGAGCGAACTATCGCCTCGTCCCCCTTGTCCCGGGTCATCTCCTTCACGAAGGAGCGGTCGATCTTCAGCTCGTTGAAGGGCAAGTCCTTCAACCTGCTGAGCGAGGAGAACCCCGTCCCGTAGTCATCGATCGAGAGGTTGACACCGATATCTTTGAGGTTGTTCATGGCTCGCTGTGAAGTAACCGGATCCGCCATCATCGAGGACTCTGTCAGCTCCAGGGTTAGGGCGGCGGGCTCCATGCCCGTGAGCCGGAGCGACCTTTCGACTTTTTCGGGGACCTTGGTGCCGGCCACGCTCCGGGCCGAAAGACTGATCGCGACTACCAGACCGGGCAGGAGCTGCCGCCAACACTTCAGCTGGGCCAGGGCCTCGTCGAGCACCCACCAGGTCAGCGGGTCGATGAGGCCAGCGCTCTCGGCGACCGGGATGAACTCGACCGGAGCAATGGGCCCGAACTCGGTCGTGGTTCCGCCGCACCAACGCCTCACAGCCAAGTACATCGCCACTGGCTAGGTGTACGACCGGCTGGTACTAAACGTCTGAGGCCTCGTGCTCGATGGCCCGGCGCAGCTCGGTGACGAGCGTGAGGGCGGCGCAGTGTCGAGCGGTCTTCGGCGACCTCGTAGAAGCGCACACCACCCCCGCATTCCTTGGCCAGGTACATGGCGACGTCCGCAGGGCGCATGATGCTGATGGGGTTGCGCGCCCGCCTGCGCTCGGGGGCTATGGCCACCCCGACGCTGGCCCGGACGTCCAGCAGGAGCCCATCGACAGCGAACGGTTGCATGATCGCCGACGGGACCTGGTCCGCGCTTTCTTCCACCACCAGTTCGTCCTCGGCTGCGACCAACAGGATCCCGAACTCGTCCCCTCCCAGGCGCGCCACCACCCTTTTCGGTCCCGCGAAAGGCTTCAGCCGGTTCGCCACCTCGCTCACAACGGCGTCGCCTGTGTCATGGCCAAGAGTGTCATTGACTTCTTTGAAGCCGTTCAGGTCTACGAACATGACCGCGACCTTGGCGGCCGGCCCGTCCCGGAGTGCGACCGGCCCGTCCCGGAGTGCGGCCGCCAGCCTTTCGGCAAAGAACACCCTGTTTGGCAGGCCGGTCAGGGTGTCGTGATGAGCCTGGTGCTGGGGCACGGCGACTTCACGCCGAAGCCGCTCGAGCAGGTCGCTGCTGCGGAGGGCCACGCCGGCATTGGCGGCCAGGGTTTCGAAAAACCTGAGGTCGGAGCCCTCGAAGCCCTCGTGGCGGAACGGACGGTCGGCGAGGAGCAGGTAGCCCGGCCCCGGGGCCCCCCGATTGAGCGGGGCTACCAGAGCCTCGCTCAGCCCTCGCTCCTTCATGGCGCAAGCAATGGCGGGGTCTTCTGGGCGCGGTCCCAACAACGACGGGCCTCGTTCTGCCACGAGGAGGTCGAGAGCGGAAGGCGGCGCTCCTTCTTTCGAAACGAGGGCCTGCCTCCCCGTACAGCGAACACCGCAGGACCAGGCGCTCCGCTGGTGTTTCGAGAGGCAGGACCAGCTCGGGGCGACCTGCTGATAGAAGTGTGCGCGCCTCTTCCAGCACGGTAACCATCACGTCCCGGCCTTCTGACAGTGAGCTCAACCGGCGTGTGAAGTCGTACAACTTCTCGGGGCTGGCGTAGCGCTGCCTGGACACCACGGTGGCGGCGTAAGCGATGCTCGTACCCACTGCCATGGCCACCAACAGCCCGATGCCCCACGTGTTCACCCAAACCAGCGAAACGGCTACCAAGCCTCCGGCTGTGCACACTCCCACGTACACCAACGCTTGAATGGGAATCGTCGCCAGAGGGGGGTTCCCCCACCGCCGGTCCGCCCAAGCCATGATCACGAGCACCAGCACCACGTTGCGACCGCGATCAGTGATACCGCTCCTGTGCTCACGAGCCAGCCGCGCACACCAACGGGCGAGGCCCGCCCGAGCCACCTGTCGTAGACGAGGATCCCGGCACTCACTGCGGCCAAATAGACCGAAGAGTTGAACAGGATTTTCACGGGGTGGCGCCGACGCTGGATGCTGGCCGCAGACTGTCCGCAACACACGGCCGCCAGAGCGGCAAGTGGGCTGAGAAAAACTATCCCGACCAGCACCGGGATCTCGGAGAGCCCGATAGAGAGGCTCATCTTGCGGTTCCGGGCCCCTGACTGGGTAGGAGATGCTGGCCCACATGCCCAACGTCACCAGGGCCAAAGGACTACCCTCTTGCCACCCGCTGGGTGCAGCGGGCCCAGGAATTTGAAGTAGACCAGCGCGGCGATGCCGCTGAGCGCGCCTGATGCTGATAGCACGCGCCAACCTGACAGTTGCGATGTGCGCCCGGCCGGTAGCGCGGGCTGGGGAGCTTCCGTGCCCAATCGGGTGGCCTTTCAGGTGACTTGGGCTTCTGCCACCCTTGTCCTCGGCCATTCAGTCGAAGAAGCTGGCGACAGTGGCGAATGTCTCAGCAAGGCCAGAAACTGGCGCCTATGGGCGAAGCTGAGGCAGAATCGGTAGCGTGCGAAGCTCCCGAAGGAGTCAGCTCCAGGACCGCCACGTCGACGGGGCTTGTCTCGTACAAGCCAAATTTTGTCGTCTAGCGCGGTAATTGTTGCGCTGCTCATCCGAAGGGAGAACTTCATGTTTCGCGTATTCGAAGCTGACTGAGCCCAGCTCACCTCCGTTTTTTGCGTGCCTTGGCCCCGGCGGCGGCACCCCAATTGACAGTGTCATCCTTCAACTGCCGGCCCCTGCAGTCCCAGGGGCCGGTTGTCATTTGTCCCACCGCTTGGCGGGCGCGGTCATCCACAGAGCACCTAACCCTGTCCGCAGGTACATCGTCCGCAGATCCAGGGGAACAAATCAGTCGACACCAGTTCTCACAAGGAGGCCAAATGCACCGAGCAGCCGAGCTCGCCCCGCTCGCCAGTATCAGTAAGCACGACATCGGTGGGATCGTGTTCGCGGTAATAGCTGTGGCCCTTATTGTCTGGGGTGTTATCAGGATCATGGCCAAGGCTGCTGGTGCAGTCCTGTTCACCATCCTGGGTGTCATCGCGGTCGTGATCGCAATCCTGCTTTTCACCCGGGCCATCTGAGCGTGACAGGTGCCGCAACTGTACTGGCCGGTCCAGCTAAATGATTAGCGGGCCGCGCCAGTAGGGTTTACGGGTGGCCGAGCCTGAATGCCTTGAACCGGCCCCTGTCTGACGAGCGACGAGATCAACGAGACAACGAAAGTGAGGCACAGAGGCAATGGCCTACGAGGTAGCCAACGTACACGCCCTTGAAATCCTCGACTCGCGAGGCCGGCCGACCCTCGAGGTGTCCCTTGAGCTGGCTTCCGGCGCGCACGCTACAGCGGGGGTGCCCTCAGGTGCCTCCACTGGCAGCAGGGAGGCGGTCGAACTGCGGGACGGGGACCCCAGGCGGTTCAAAGGGGCGGGCGTAACCAAGGCTGTTGCCAATGTAAACGGCGAGATAAACCGGCTCATCTCCGGCCGTTCCTGGGAAGGTCTCGAAGAGCTGGACCAGGCGGTGGTCGAGCTCGACGGGACCGACAACAAGAGCCGTCTCGGCGCCAACGCGACAGTAGGGGTCTCGATCGCTGCGGCGCGAGCCATGGCGCTGGCCGACAGCAAGCCTCTGTACCGCTGGCTCGCCCCTGACGAAAGCATGCTCAGGCTCCCGGTCCCCAGTTTCAATGTTGTAAACGGGGGGGCCCATGCGCAGAACCAGCTCGAGTTCCAGGAGTTCATGATCTGTCCCCTGGGAGCGCCGAGCTTCGCTGAGGGGTTACGAGCCGGCGCCGAGGTGTACCAGGCGTTGCGGGGGCTACTGCACTCACGGGGCCAGTCGACTGGCCTCGGCGACGAGGGAGGCTTCGCTCCCGATCTCGGCACACCTGAGGAAGTCCTCGACCTGCTCGTAGAGGCCATCGCGGCGGCGGGCTACGCGGCAGGGCGCGACGGTATCGGGATCGCGCTTGACCCGGCGTCATCGGAGATGCGTGAAAAAGACGGCCGCTACCGTTACTCTCCGGGGTCCCTTTTGACTACTGACGAGATGATCGACCGGTACGAGGCCCTTACGAGCGCTTACCCGATTTGGTCCATCGAGGACGGCCTCGGCGAAAACGATTGGGAAGGTTGGGAAAAATTGACCGCGCGACTCGGCGAACGGGCCCAATTGGTAGGCGACGATATTTTCGTGACGAACCCCTCCATCATCCGGGAGGCCATCACTCGTAAAGTCGGCAATTCGGCGCTGATAAAACTCAATCAGATCGGTACGGTTAGCGAGACGCTGGAAGCGATGGCGGTCTGCCGAGAGGCAGGGTACACCCAGTTCGTCTCGCACCGTTCGGGTGAGACCACGGATACCTTCATTGCCGACCTGGTGGTGGGGACCGGTAGCGGTCAGATCAAGACGGGGCCCCCGCTCGGGGGGAACGAGTGGCCAAGTACAACCGCCTCGTCGCCATCGAGGCCGAAGTACCGGGCTTACCGTACGGACTGGGGCCGAGCCAGTAGGCCCCTGGCCGCAGGGTCTCCGGCCGCAGGCTTCTCGAACACCCCCGCTCCCGCTGGCGGCTCCGGGCCCGCTGGCGGTTCAGGACCGGCGCCGGGCGGACGATGGCTTCTAGGCGTTGCGTGGCCTCGACTACGCGTTTCTCAGTCGTTCGCTTGCGCCGAGCAGCGGGCGGGTGGCCTCGAGCAACCAGTCGAGGCTCCTGCGTACCTGTTCCGGTGAGCCGTCTAGGGCGATGTCGGCCTCTACGTCGGTCACCGCGCACCCGAGCACGAACAACAGGTCGTCCAGCCTCTCGACTGCCTTCCTGGCCACGACGAGGTCGGTCTCAGCGAGGCCTAGTTCGCGCGCCCGTTTGCGAGCCTCGAAGTCCCTTTGCCTGCAGCTCCGCCGGCAGTACATTCGTGGTCTCCCGGCCCCCTGTCGTTGCATGATCGGTCGCCCACACCAGCCGCAACCCTGCCGTTTCGTCACTGTGACAAAACAATAAGGCGAGTTTGACCTGAAAACTGTGATTGGCTCTGGGGCTGCGAAGTTGTACGTTGGTGCGGTGGCACGCCGTATCGAGATCGAGCTGACAAGCGCGCGGCCCGACGGGACCTGGACCTGGCGCGCCGCCGGCGCCCTCAACCCGAGAGGGACCGTAGACGCCTCGCTGCTCTACAGCAACGCGCGGGCCGGCGACGTCGTACGGGCTGAAGCCGAGTTCGGCATCGACGGGATCACGGTCGTGGCCGTCGAACCTCCGCGTTCGGCCCAGACGTCAGATCCCAACCGGATCGAGCTTCTCGACCGGCCCGCGGCAGCTGGCGTTACGACCCAATTGGCGGGTGGCCGGAGCCGGCCGGGCCCCGACCGCGCCGACGATAGGCGTCGTCAACGGCCAGCTTCACAGCAGCCAGGCTCGCCGTCGCGCCGGCCCTCGCCCGGCGTCCCGACGGCTGGACCTCACCAGCAGCGCGCCAACGCCAACGGATCGCGGGCAAATGGGGCCACTGTAGGTGACGGTGACGGAGGCACGACTGCTGAGAGGCAGGAGCGGGCCAAGCGAGCCGAGCGGCCACCGCGCCCCGACGGGGCCGGGAGGCCGACCCGGACCGGCGCGGGGCCGGGGCGGGCCGCGCCACGAAAGCCGGCGGGGCGGGCCACCCATGGTGGTGAAGAAGGTGGCGGGCCCTCGAGGCGTCCCGCCGAAGCCCACCAGCGGCGCCTCAACCCTGGCAACGCTCACCGCAACGCGATGCTCGAGAGCCTGCCCGTCGAACAGCAGCCCATCGCCCAACAGCTCTTGCGCGGGGGCATACCGGCGGTCCGCACAGCGCTGCATTTCGAGCGCGAACGGGCCCGTGAGGCCGGTCGCCCTGAGCCGAGCACCGAAGGCGTACTGGCGCTGGCCGAGTCGCTGGTCTCGCGCGTCAAGGCCGCCGAGTGGCGAGACCGGGCTGAAGCGGCGATCAAGGCCGGCGACGATCTCGCGATGCGCGACTTGCGCGCACTCGTCAGTGGCTCGGATGCGGCCCGGGACGAAGCGTCACGTGACCTCGTTGTCACACTGCGTGAGATGCTCGAACGTCGTATTGAAGCGCATCGTGTCGCGTGGGCAGAGGAAGTCACCAAGAACCTTGACCAGGGTCAAGTAGTAAGAGCTCTGCGCCTCTCGAGCCGTCCTCCGGACGCGTCGGCCCGTTTCTCGGCCGAGCTGGCAACGCGTCTGCGTGACGCTGCCAGCGCGGCACTGTCGCCTGCTACGCCGGCAGACCAGTGGCTCGCCGTTCTCCAGGCAGTCGTCGAGAGCCCGGTGCGCCGGACCGTCAAGCCCGAGGGTCTGCCCGAGGGCCCGAGCCCCGAGTTACTGGACGCGGCCCGGCAGCACTGCGGTCGGGTGCCCGCGCTAGCCCCGTTGCTCGGTATCAGCGTCCCACCGCCGCCCGGGCCTGTCCGGCCCAACGTCCCCGTAAAGGCCCCCTCCCGCCGCCAGACGAGGCCGAGGCGGCCCCCCGCACCGAGGACAGCAGCGCCAGGCCCTAAAGCGGCTGAGCCTGCCGAGCCCGGGATGCCGGCGGGCCCCGCAAGGGTCGAAAGCCCCGCGCCGTGGTTGAGAGCCAACCCGAAGAGGTTGAGCCGACCGATGGACAAGCACCTGAGACTCAGGCCGTCGCAACCCCAACCGATATGGCCGAGGACCAGGGGCCGGAGCCGGAAGTAGCTGATGCCGATGCAGGGCTACCTCAGGACCATCTCGAGCAGCCTCCCTCCGACGTTGAGTTCGAAGCGCCCCAATTCGAGGACCCCCAATTCGAGAACACCCAACACGAATACGCCCAAGACGAGTACGCCCAAGACGAGAAGGAACGTGAACCGGTACCGTCAGGGCCTGCAGCCGAGGCGGTAGTGCCCGAGGCGGTCATGGCCGAGGCGGTAGTGCCCGAGGCGGTCATGGCCGAGGCGGTAGTGCCCGAGGCGGTCGCGACCGACGAGGCCGTACTCCACGAGGCTGCAGCCGACCACGCTGCCGGCTACGAGCCTGTGCCCTATGAGGCTGTGCCCTATGAGGCTGGGGCCGACGAGCCTGTGCACGACGAGCCTGTGCACGACGACATTGGTACCGACCACGTCGCCGCCAACGAGGCCCCGCCAGACGAGAGCGCGGCAGACGACAGCGCGGCAGGCGAGCGCGGCAGTTGAGAGCGAAGCAGACGAGAGCGGCGAAGCAGACGAGACGCGTCCGGCGAGGACGCGTCCGGCGAGGCGCGTCCGGCGAGGACGCGTCCGGCACAGGCATCACGTCAGTGGCCGGTGCATCACTAGCAGGCGAGCCGTAAAGCCTTCAGCCTCGAAGAAGCTCTTGACCGCTCGGCTGCCCGGCAGGGCATTGGCGTCTACACCGACGCATCCCTGCGAGCTGCACCAATTGACCAACAAAGCGGCGATGGCCCGCCCGGCGCCGGACCGGCGCACGGCGGGGGCTACGTAGAGGTCCTCGATCGACCCGACCCGCTCGGCTGTAGACAGCTCGAGGGCACGGCAGGTCCCATAACCAACCACATGGTCGGCCTGGTCAGAACCGATGAGGGCGACAACGACGAGCTGAGCGGGATCTTCCAGTTGGTGCCCAAACGAGTGCTGGAGGGGGGTCTCACGACTGTTGAGGCCAAGGAGTACCCGCCCGCCCCGCATGCCCCCCAGCTCGTCTGCCGCGTCGACGTAGAGCTCGGTAATGCGTGCCACGTCCGAGGAGCGCGCTGGACACGCGTAAGAGGAGTCCCCGATCGGTACGGGCGTCAACCCCGGATTCTGATCGGCCAGGATCTGATCGGCCCGGGTGAGGATCGACCGTCGGCGTCTGGTGGCGGCCTCGTAGGCCCGGACCGCCGCAACCTCATCCCGGGACAAACCGTCCAGGCGCTCGAGCACTTGGGGCGCAGACAACGAGTCGTAGCTCGGGATCGCCAGCTCGGCGGCTGACAGCCCACCTTCGTTTGGCTCATCGGGCAGCCGAACGGGCTCGATCCGCGAGATCGACGCAGTCCCGCCGTCCTTGGCGCTATCGACGGCGGCCGCGGGTGGCTGGGCGAAGCTCGCACGCGGCCTGGCTGCGCTCAATGGGTTTAGCGTGAAGGTGATCGGGGGGTTCGAGTTAGTGAAGCCTATGAACTGCCGGTAGCCCTCGCGGACTGCGAGCTGCCCCACGGTCCGGGCCACCCCTACCTGTGGGCCAAGGCGGTCACGGCCCTTGCGGGCCAATTCGGGCACCGCGTCGAGGACGCTCAGAGCGAGACCCAGAGGTGCATAAACCGTCACATCCAGGATCCGGTCGGCGGCAAATCTTTCGCCAGGGTGCTTGGCCATACCTCCCAACGTAGCGCTTCCCGGCCTTATGGCCCCCTCCCTCCCACCACCGCTCGTGATCATCCCGGTCTTGGTGCCTCTCCCGCCTGCGACTTCACACGCAATCCCGGCACAGTTGGCGCTCCGGGTCAGCGAGCTGGCTTCGGTGCTTCACGAGGAAGCATGACTGGCAGACGAACTCGCCGGGCTGCTTGGGCAGGACACGGGTGGCGACTTCGCCCCGCTCATCACCTTCAGCTTCCTCCTCGTCCTCGTCCTCCTCGTCCTCTTCCTCGTCGGTCTCTGATACCACCAGGCGCGATTTCAAGATGACGTCCAGGCTGGCCTCTACGTCGTCCCCGTCGTCCTCGTCTTCCTCTTCGTATTCCTCGTCCTCATCGGTGGCAGCAAGCAGGGTGTCGCCGCCGTCGTCGCTCTCTTCGACCTCCCCCTCGTCAGCTTCCTCGGCATCGAGGTCCGCCTCGTCCTCCAGGTCGTCTTCTGTCAGCTCTTCGTCTTCGAGATCCAGTTCTTCTTCATCGACGTCATCGGGCATGGGCGGGCCCTCGTCGAGCAGCTGATCATCAAACTCGTCATCGTCTTCGTCAGGCATGGCTATGTGTCCTTCGGCAGGCATTTCAAGCACACAGGATGGCACGTGTCGCGCTTTATCGGCGCGGCATGCTAAGCCAAAGGCGCTGGGGGCCACCAGTCGCCGCGACAGCACCTCGTCGGGGGAGGTTGTCGAAGGCAGCTCAACTGGAACAGGACCTGCCGCTATCCAGGACGACCCGAGTGCCTTTGGTGCCGCCAACGCACGCTCGGTAGCTCACTACCGGCAGTGCTGAAGTCGTTGTCTACTTAGCTCCCGGGCGTCCTGGCCAGAGCACTGCAGGGACCCTGCCTGCAGGGCCTCGGGACCATCATGGCGCATTGGCCTGGCCGGCATCAAGCTCCTGCTTCGGCCTCTTACCAGGGCATATGCGCGTCCAACCTGCTCAGGAACGTACAAATGTGAGCTGAATTCTGGTGATGGCGTACGTCGGCTCGGCCCTTCCGGTTACGCTTCCCTGCTGCTCCGGCGCTAACTGTGCTGGCTCTGCCGCCGCGCTTCGGCACGCCTTTCGGCCTGCAAACGCTCCAGCTCCTCCTCCTGATAGTCCGCATGGTCGACGAACCCCATCATCGCCGCGATCGCGTGATGTCCTGCCTCCTGGTCGATCAGACGGTGCATTTTCTGGCAGACATTGCGGTACTCGGGATGGCCCTCCCGAGTCGTTCGCAGCTCGAGCACGTGCATCGCCTCGCGTGCGTTCATCTGAACGCTGTAGCGCACGCGATGGGCCAGCGTCACCGCGTAACCAGCCACGCTGCTGCCGAAGTGCCCCGCCAGGGCGGCGTAGAGAGACGCCGAGCGGTCCATGGCTTCTTCGTAGACTTCTGCCCCGCCGGCCGCTGCGATCGCCTCCGGCATGGTGTAGCCGTGGTAGGGGGTCAAGCCCTGCCACTCGATCGTAAGTAGCCGGTGGCGCTGGAGGTCCCTAAAGGCGCCGTAGTCCGAGACGATGTCGAAACGGTACGAACAGCGCTCCAGAGCCCGTCCGGGCCTGTGCCGGCGGTTTAGGCGGTCGCCGGAGTATTTCTCCATCACTTCCAGGCGTTGCGCCGCCGTCATTTCTCGTACGCGGGCCGCCAGCTCCTCCTCGGCCAAGTGCGTGTACGGGTAGAGCATGGCCGTAACGACCTTCACTTCGGTGTCGGGGTCCCAGTCCACGAGGCTCACCTCTGGGCCGGCCGGGGCCGATCGGCCTTGCCCGTCGGGACTTTCGAAGATTGTGCCGACTAACTCTGCCATCGCGGAATCGTTTTGCTCCATGTAGGCCGACCAGGCCGTGCCCCTGTCAGGCACGTCCACGCGACGAACCCAGGATGGGATTACCTTTCGGAGCTCGGTCAACATCAGCTCGGCGTAATCGCGGGCCTCGGGCAACGGGTGTGCGCGCATTCGCAACAGCAGCGCCTCGTAGCCCTGGCCCGAGCCATAGACCCCGAGGTTTGACGTGGCTGCCGAGGGCAATAGCCCCCGGACTGTATCGAAGGCCTTGGCCTTGAGGGCTTGTCGATGGGCGAAGTCGCTGGTTGCTCCTTGCCTGGGGTGCCTCGACGCGAACCATTCGTACAGCACCGGCATCAGCTCCGCGTACGCGTCGAACATCCGGTCCATGTCGCCCACGTAGCGCGCCCCGAGCGGTGACGCCAGGACTTCAGGACTGCGGTAATAGCGGTACCGGCCGCTCGGCAACCTGGTGTCATACGCGACGTACCTCGTGGATTTCTCCATGTACGACATGAGCCGACCCCGCTCGAGCACCTTTGTAAGCAGGTTGGAAGCCTGCTCGCAGGCGAGGTGGACACCGCCGAGCTGGGCGACCGAATCGTCTCCGTACTCGAAAAAGACGCGCTCGTACAGCTGCTCCGCTCGAGCCAAGCCCACCGTTGCATCGATCCCGTGGTCGCCGCTTACGTCGAGGTCGCCCACGAACTCGTCGAGGAACAACCGCCGAAGGCTCTTGGCGGAGCGCGAGTAACGGGCGAACAGGGCCCCTTTGACCACTTCAGGCAGGTTGACGAGGGCGAACACGGGCCCGTCGAGGTTCGTGAAATACCGCCGCAGGATGTCGGCCTCGTTCGCGCTCCAAGTTTCTTGGGCGTAAGGGACATCGAGAGCGTGATGGCTCATGCGACGCGCTAGCCTACGAGCCCGCCAGGGGGCGTTGGGGGATGCTCAGCGGCACCGCCTACGCCGGTGAACCACTGCCCGGCACGATGGCTATGGCGAACCCGTCGTACCCCTTTACGCCTACGGTCTGAAGCGCGGTGGCGTCGACCCCGGGCGTGCTCGCGATGGTGTCGAAAAGCCGGCGCGTCCCCAGGACCATCGGGTCCGAACCGGCAGCCTCGGCCACCCGGCCCTCCCTCACCACGTTGTCCACCACGATGGCCCCGCCCGGTCTGGTCAGCTCCAGCGCCCACTTGAAGTAGGCGGGGTTGTTTGGTTTGTCGGCGTCGATAAAAGTGAGGTCGAAGCTCGCGGGGCCAAATTCTTTGGAAATCTGCGGCAGCGTGTCGAGGGCAGCGCCGACGACCACCTCCGCAGTCCCACTCAGGCCGGCTTTAGCGATGTTGCCGCGTGCGACCTCGGCGTGGCGCGGTTCGACTTCCAGGCTGATGAGCTTGCCCTCGGGGGCAGCAGGCAGCGCACGGGCGAGCCAGATGGCGCTGTAGCCCCCGAGGGAGCCGATCTCGAGCACCCGGCGCGCCCCCATCAGCCGGGCCAGGAGGTGCAGGAATTTGCCCTGGAGGGGCGAGACGCTTATTGCCGGGAGCCCGGCTGCGCCGCTTGCCTCCAGCGCGCCGTCGAGGGCCTCGTCCTCGCCTACCAGTACCCCGGCCAGATAGTTGTCAACGTCATCCCAGCGTTTCCGGTCGTCCATTGGCCCATTGTTGCAGGCCGCAGAGGAGCGGTGGGGCGGCGCCGACAGTCGCGCTGTCAGTGCCTGAGCACGACCTTGCCGAACTGCGCTCCCGACGCCAGGCGCTCCAGCGCGGCCGGGTAGTCGGCCATGTCGTAGACGCCGTCTACGACTACGGGCAAGCCACTACCAACGAGCGCCGTGAGCTCGTCGAACTCCTTGAAAGTGCCCATGGTCGAGCCGATCACCTCGTGCTGCCTGAGGAACAACCTGGGCAGGTTGAGCTCGACGTCTACCCCACCTGTCCCCCCGCACGTCACGAGCCGTCCACCAGGGCGCAAGGCTCGCATCGACATGGCCCATGTCGGACGGCCGGCACTATCGACGACGACATCCGCCTTTATTGGTACGGGGTCGCCCTCAGTCGTGAATGCCTCCATGGCCCCGAGCTCGAGGGGCGCGCTTGCACTTGGCGGCGTCACGCGAGGTTGCGAATACGCGGGCACCCAGCCGTTGGCCGAGGACGACCGCAGCGGTCGCCACTCCCCCGCCGGCCCCGACCACAAGCAGAGTCTCCCCGTGCGACAAGCGGGCCCGGCTCAGCATCCGGTACGCGGTAAGCCCGCATAGGCCGTAGCAACCCGCTTCCTCCCATGCCATGTCCGGTGGTTTGCGGACGAGGTTCGCCTCGCGGACGATCACCGACTCCGCGTGGGTGCCCCAATACTGCTCGCCCATGATCCCCCACTCGGCGCAGAAAACCGACCTATCAGCGAGGCACTCCGGGCACCGGCCGCAGGCGAAGGAGGGGTTGACCACGACTTCGTCCCCCACCGACCACCGGGTGACGCCCGCCCCGAGGGCCTCGACGGTGCCGGCGCCGTCACAGCCGGGGACATGGGGTAGCGTCCGGGGCTTTGGCAACCCAAGGCGCAACCAGAGGTCGAGGTGGTTCAAGGCACTGGCCACCACTGCGACCTTCACCTCTCCCGGCCCGGGCTCTCGCAGGCTCTGTTCGGCGAGACGATATTCCCCCGGCGACTCTGTAAGTACCCACGCTTGGATTCGTCCACCCTAACGCCCTCTCGGCCAGCGCCAAAATCTTGCCAGCGGTTAGTGTTCGGCGCGATCAGTGTTCGGCCAGCACCGCATCGCCGGCGCTGACCACCGATGAGGCGGCCACGACGCCGCGGAACAGAGCGTTCGCAGCTTGGCTGGCCCAACGCGCCGAAGCCTCGTCGGGGAGGACCTCGCCCATCTGGCGCAGCAGGTCGATCAGCTGCTTCACGTTCCGTACGAAATCGCCCGCCGATATGAGGTTCCGGGCACCGGCGGGAGCAATGGAAGGGCCCGGCGGTGAGAGCAGCGGCCCAAGTTCCTTGCCACTGGCCCAGCCCTGGGCCAAGGCTACGAAACCGGCATCTGGCGCTCTGGTCAGTGGGAGGCCGAGAGCTGCCTCGTCGGAGGCCAGCTCACGGGCCACTTCCTGGACGGCGTGCCATCGTTCTCCGAGCAACCGGCCGGGCACCTGAGCGGGCCCTATCTCCGCGGAAAGCGGCCCCGGGCCTCGTACGTGAACACAGAAACAAGGCCCGCCAGGTCTGCTGGGTGCAACCCGTCGAGGATCCCCCGTTCGGCGCACTCGGCCACCAGCAGATCCTGTTCGTGATATATGCGCGCCAGCCGTGAGCCGGGCCCGGTCAGCGCCCATCCTTTTACGTAGCCCCAACGCTCCAACAGCTGAAGGACCCTGTCGAACTGCCGGGCCAGTGATTCGGTCCTCTGGAGCACTTGTCGCTCGAGCCGTACGACTTGGCGCTCCAGTCGTTCGGCGCGCGCTGCCGCCCGCAGATGAGCGCCCAGGTCGGGGCAAGCGCCCACGGGGTGGCCGCGGGTGCCGTTGCCGTCCGCCCACGATAGGGGCCCATCGGGCCTCGGGCCGGGGTCTGAGCTCGCCAGGGAGGAAGCCACCCTGCGCTGGAACTCGCGGCTCTTGGGAGCATAAGGAACGGGCAGGTCGAGCCGGGCCACGATCCTCGGGGGTACGTGGAAGTCCTTCGGGGCCAACGAGACCAGCTTGCGGCCCGCTGTTATGGCCTGGACGGTGAGGTCGCCTTTTTTCCTGTGCCGTGTGGAGAGGATGGCCACCTTGTCGTCCGTCCTGGCCCCGCCGGGCTTCCGAGCCGGTACTGCGAGGACGTCACCGGGGCGCAGGCCCTCCATGGCGGCAACGATGTCGCTCGGCCTGGCCCGTTTGGCCGGCTCGGGCTGGCGCGGGCCGCCGACGAGGCGCTTGTACTCGAAGACATCGCCGAGGTCGCACCTCGATTCGGCCAGCGCAGCGGCCAGCTCGTGGCGGGAGCGTTCGAGGTAGCTCTCCAGGCGCACTATGTCGGCGTCAGCTGTGTACTGCGCGAAAGAGAGGTTGAGCAAGTGGTGGGCCTGGCCCGGCGTGGACCTACGGACGAGGTTCGACGCCATGTTGTAGGTCGGCCTGAAGCTCGACGTGAGCGTGTAGCTGCGGGCGCCGGCGAGAGAAGCGACCTGGTCGAAGGTGGTCCCCGACGACCACATCACCAGGGCATACCCCACGTCGTCCGTACCCCGCCGCCCCGCTCGGCCCGTCAACTGCGTGTACTCACCCGGCGTGAGTGGCTCCACCCGCTCCCCGCCGAACTTGGACAGCCTTTCGATGACGACCGAACGAGCCGGCATGTTGATCCCGAGCGAGAGCGTTTCCGTAGCGAAGACAATCTTCACCAGTCCAGCGGAGAAACACCGTTCGACTGCTTCCTTGAACGGGGGCACCAGTCCGGCGTGGTGGGCTGAGAAACCAGCCTCGAGGCTGGCCAGCCACTCCCCATAACCGAGCGTAGCCAGGTCGTCTTCCGAGAGGCGCCCCGCCGTAGCCTCGGCGACCTCCCTGATCTGGCGCCGTTCCGAGGAGCTGGTCAGGCGCCTGCCAGCCCGCATGCATTGACGGACGGCCTCGTCACAACCGGCCCGACTGAAGATGAAATAGATCGCCGGCAGCAGGCTGTCACGGGCCAGCAGTTCCACCGTCTCGGCTCGTCGCGGGGCGAACAGGCCGCTGCGCCTGTGCGCCCTCCAGGCATCGTCTACCCGGGCCGTGAGCGCGATGCCGCGTGGGTTGGGGTGCCCGTCCACGAAGGTGGGCAGGAGCAGCAGCTCTTCGCTCCGCCGCTCGCCCACGAGGAACAGGTTGTGCAACGGGACAGGGCGGCGCTCTTCGATGAGAGCACGGGTGGAACCCCGCACGGTCTCGACCCAGTCAGCTAATTCCTCGGCATTTGAGACCGTGGCGGACAGGCAGATGAGGTCGACTTCGGGCGGAAGGTGGATTATCACCTCTTCCCATACCGGCCCGCGGTAGGGGTCCTGAAGGTAGTGCACCTCGTCGAGCACCACGTAACGCAGCCCGTTGAGGCTGGCGGAACCGGCGTAGATCATGTTCCGCAGTACCTCTGTGGTCATGACGACAACGGGGGCATCGCCGTTGATGGCGTTGTCGCCCGTAAGGAGCCCGACCCTGCCGCTGCCATAGACGCGCGTGAAATCGGCGAACTTCTGGTTTGATAGGGCCTTCAGCGGCGCTGTGTAGAAGGTCTTGGCCCCCACCGCCAGGGCCCGGGCAACTGCGTACTCTGCCACCACCGTCTTGCCGGCGCCGGTCGGGGCCGCCACCACCACGCTGTGGCCCTCGTCTAGGGCGTCCATCGCCCCCAGCTGGAAAGCATCCAGTTCGAACGGGTACCCAGCCAGGAACCTCTTTCGAAACGTGTCGTCACGCGCCGCCGTCACATCTTCAGCTTTGTGCTGCACCGGACCGTTGTACCTGGAGCCGATGGTGTACCTGGAGCCGATGGTGTACCTGGTGCCGATCGCTTGTGCCGCGCCAAGTGGCGCAGGCCAGGCGGGGAAAACATCTGCGCGTTGGCGCGAGGGCAGCCAACAACGGCCTGGCCCGGGCCCGCGGGCCGATTTATGGCCCGGTGTTCGACATAGGGGTTTATTCCGGGGAGAACGGCCCGGGCCGGTACGAGCCCGATGTGCCCCTCAAACGGGGCTTCATTTCCGTGAGGTCGATGCGGGCCAGCCTCACTCGCGCCGCCTCCCTCTGTACAGCCCGCGTCAGCGTTGCACACAAGGCGGCGCCCAGCCCGCCGACTGCCAAGGGGACCAGCCAGGCCCAGCTCATTGACGGCCGCCTTCTAGCGAGGGCCCCGGGCCCGCCACCCGCGATCACGTGCTCCAACCAATCGTCGGCGCTCAACTCGAAATGGAACGCCAGCAGGTCGTCGTACGTGATGGGGGGGCCGGACTTTGGCTCCGTCAGCTCCGCTGGGAGGTCCCAGTTGACGACCTTCACTCCGGCGGAGACCAGCAGCTCGACTACGCGGTCCTCGGCCGGCTTGTTGACGATCAGCCGGCAACTGGGGCACAGGAACGAGTACGTGCCTTCATTGGTGGCGGAGCACACTTGCACCTGTACCTCGCGCGTCGTGAGCTCGACGTCCCCGCAAATCCCGCAACTAGCCCTTACCGTAGCCACCTAGGCCTCCCTCTACCCCGCTTTATACCCGGATTGGCCCGGGGCCCACTGAATTACTGCGAGAGATATCGGCGTGTGGCTGCGTCCCTTGAGGGTTCATAGGTCACTACGGGGTGTGAGGGGTGCGGTCCTTGGCGTTTCAATCCCGCCTCGGGGGAGCGCTCAGAGAAACCCGATGCGGCCGGGAGGCCACATCCGGAGGAAGGCCCTGCCCACCAGGTAGCTGTCTGGAAGCGGGCCCCAGTAGCGCGAGTCGTAGGAGTCCTGCCTGTTGTCGCCCATTACGAAGTAATAGCCCTTGGGGACCTTGTAGGGGTCAGGGAGGGGCGAGGATGCGGGCCATGTCGTGCAGTACTCCGATGTCGGCTCCTGCCAACCCTTCGGGAGGTACGGCTGGGCCAGCTCCTTCCCGTTTATGTAAACCCCGCAATTGGCGACGTCGACCGTCTGGCCCGGTAGGCCTATGACCCGCTTGATGAGGTCGTCGATGCCAGGTGTGGTGTCGTTAGGCGGGCGGCGGAAGACCACGATGTCGTCAGTGTGAACCGGGTGGAAATCGTAAGCCAGCTTGTTGACGAGGACCCGGTCCCCTGGCATCAGGGTCGGTTCCATCGACTGAGATGGGATGTAGAAAGCCTGGATGGCGAAGGTCTTTATGAG
Organism: uncultured Acidimicrobiaceae bacterium; assembly: GCA_963823855.1. Classification (GTDB taxonomy): domain Bacteria; phylum Actinomycetota; class Acidimicrobiia; order Acidimicrobiales; family Palsa-688; genus Fen-671. The sequence goes on along the minus strand of CAWGNA010000012.1, from coordinate 840,120 downwards.
CAAGGCCGCCACAAGGGCGACGATGACAATGACTACCCACTCGACCAGGACATGGCGACGGGCGCCCGGAGGCGACTGCTTCCCCTGAGCCTGAGCGCGCTCGTCCGTTTGCTGCTCGGACAGGGTCATTCCCTAGAGGTTACATGGCCGTAGACGGAAAGTAGGCGTCGCGCCGCCGCCGGTACGACCCCTTCGGCGCCTGAGACGACGGTCGCATCAGGACCGGCGCGGAGCAGGAGCCGTTCCAACCAGGCCCTGGAGCTGGCCCGCAAACGAACACGGAGGTTGCGGTCCCCGAGGTCCAGGACACCTTCGTTGGGGTACTGTTCGGCAATCCAGTGAGCTCCCGGCGCCAGGTCCAGGACGACGAGGGGGTCGTCAGGCCTTCCTTCGTAGACAGAGACAGGCCCGAGGTTAGGCGGAGGGTCGAACTGTTGGTCCAGAGCCACTGCCGAACGCACCCGGTCCACCCGAAAAAGGCGTTTGTCTGCCACCCTTTCGCACCATGCGAGCAAGTACCAGTGACCGCCGGACGAGAAAAGCCGCCACGGCTGGACGACCCGCTCCCCGGTCACGTCGCGCCCGAAGGAGTAGTAATCGACCAGCACCTTGCGCTGTTCGCTACAAGACAGCTGAAACGTCTGCAACACTTCGGCAGAAGCGAGGCCAAGCTCCACGTCGAGCGCTTCTTCCCCACCAGCGCCGAGGACCATCTCCAGCTTTGCCAGCGCGGTCGCGAGCGCTCCTCGTTCGTCTCGTTCGTCCCGGCCGGACAACTGGCCCCCTTCTTCCGGTGGTGGACCTCCCGCTACCTGGCCTATCGCTCCCAGTCCGGCTGCTCCGGGGCCGGCTGCTCTGGGGCTGGGCTGTGGCACGCCGAGGATGGCGCGAGCAGCCGCCATCAAGGCCAACCCCTCCGGTGGGGTGAGCCGTAAAGGGCGTCTGAACCAATCCGCGAAGCGGACCCATACTCTGCCACCGTCGATGTCGACCTCGATCAACGTGTCCGGTGTGTAGGGGTACACCCCGCACATAAACAGCAGGTTCAGGTCGGCGATGAGATCCCGCTCGGAGACCCCGAAGCGCGCGCAGATATCCGCTACCGTCGGCCCGTCCTGGGCCACTATCCACGGCACGATTGCGAGCAGGCGGCTGAGGCGCTCCGCGGCTCCGGGCCGGCTCACGAGCCCCGCCGGGCGATCTCGGCCTCTCCTACGGGCGCTTGTTCGCGCGAGGGCCGGCGGACGCCCGCAGAGTGGGCGCGTGCCGGTCCTTCCTGGCCTGCCAATGAAACGAGCCAGTAGATCATCTCGTCACGGACCTCTGGGGGGCCCATGACTTCGGCGTGGTCGAGCAAGCCGAGCACGAACCCGCGGAACGCGGCTCTGTTGGTGACGCGCAGCTTGAAGTGGACAGAACCATCGGTGGTCGTCTCTGCCACTGTTTCGTCGCGAGCCAGCGTGCGTACCCACTCAGCCGGCCCAGCCTCCACCCTGAGGTCGACCACGATCTCTTCGTCGTCGCCGAGCCGCCACGGTGGCGGCGGCCCCGCCGGGATGTCCCCGGGCCTTTCGAAGGCACCCTCGCGGTCTTCCAGCGTCACCGGGCCGGTGACCCTGTCAGCTCGGAACAGGCGCTCACCCTGCCTTCCGTGGTCGAAGCCCGCGAGGTACCACCTGCCCTCGCGATAGGACAGACGGTACGGGTCGACGCGCCTCGGTACCCCGTTGTACTCAAAGCGGGCTACCCGGCGCGACGAGACGCCGGAGAACAGCGCCGCTACCCGTTCGTCCGCCGGTACGTCTGCCATCGGCTGCTCGCCCCGCTCTCGCGCCTCGGCCGGCGGTACTTTGCCGGCAGCCAGCTTCCACAAGGCGGTCGTAGCTGCGCCCTGCGCTGAGCCGTCAAAGGCTACAGCGGAAACGGCGAGGCTGAGGGCCACCAGCTCATCCTCGTCAAGGCCCGGGTCCGGCAGCTCGTAGAGGTCACGTGGCACCCGGTAGCCAACTGCGGGATCTGTGAGATTTTGCCCGAGCGGTTCCGCTACCACCGGGATACCCATTTGGCGGAGCAGGTCTTTGTCGCGCTCGAAGTTGCGGTGAAAGTTCTCGTTGTCTTCGCTGTAACCGCCGACGCGCCGACGGAGCTCCTCTCTCGTCAGCGGCCGGCTGGTGTCGAGCAACGCCACGACAAGGTTCACGAGGCGTTCGACCCGGTCCACATCACAATGTTACGGGCCAGCCGGAGCCCGGTCCCCGGGGTGCGGAGCCGGGTGCAGGCGAAGGCCATATCGGGCCAGAGAGAGCGCCGAGAAAGGAACAAACCTCGGCATAAAAACCCGCCCGGCCCTGCTGGTGGCAGCTGGGGCCCGGCGCATGGTGGCGATTGCGCGCCGGGCGTCAGAGATCCACGAACCAACGGGCCCCGCTCGTTCCCCGAGCCCATATCGCGGGTGCGGGCTGCCGGTCCTCAGAGGGAAGCGATCAGTTTTTCCACCCGCTCGTCGCGAGCCTTGAAGGGGTCCTTGCACAGGACGGTGCGCTGCGCCTGGTCGTTGAGCTTGAGGTGCACCCAGTCGACCGTGAAGTCGCGCCTGCGCTCCTTGGCCCGCCGGATGAACTCGCCCCGCAGCCTGGCCCGCGTTGTCTGCGGCGGCTCGTCCAAAGCGCGGTCCACTTCCTCGTCGGTGGCCATGCGTTCGACCATCCCGCGTTTTTCCATCCGGTAGTAGAGGCCCCGCTGGCGGTTTACGTCGTGGTACTGGAGGTCCATCAACGCCACCTTGGGGTGCGTCAACGGGAGGCCTTCACGCTCACGATAAGCCTCTATCAGCTTCCGCTTCATGACCCAGTCGCATTCGCGGTCGAGGGACCAGGGGTCCTTCTCAACGCCCTTTAGGCAGTGTTCCCACATCTGCAGGGCCTTTTCCTCGAGGGGAGAGAGACCCTTGGCCTGGTGGTACCTCTGGGCGCGCTCCAGGTACTCGGACTGGATGTCCAGGGCGCTGGCCTCGCGGCCATTCGCGAGCCGCACCTTGCGCCGGCAAGTCGTGTCGTGGCTTATCTCACGGATGGCGCGGATTGGGTTCTCGAGGGTCATGTCACGCATCACCACTGAGGCGTCCTCCAGCATCCGCAGCATGATGCTCGTCGTGCCGACCTTCAAAAAGGTGGCGTACTCGCTCATGTTCGAGTCGCCGACGATAACGTGCAGCCGGCGGTAGCGCTCGGCGTCGGCGTGAGGCTCGTCGCGCGTGTTTATTATCGGCCTGCTGCGCGTGGTGGCAGAGGAAACGCTTTCCCAGATGTGCTCCGCCCGCTGGCTGATGCAGTACTGGGCACCGCGTGCCGTTTGCAGGACTTTGCCGGCCCCCGCGTAAATCTGGCGGGAAATCAGGAAGGGGATCAGCACTTCCGCGTAGTGGGTGAAATCGTCCCGCCTCGTTGTGAGGTAGTTCTCGTGGCACCCGTAAGAGTTCCCGGCCGAGTCGGTGTTGTTCTTGAAAAGGAAAATGACCCCCCGGATGCCTTCTTCCCGCAGCCGGGCCTCCGCCGAGACGACGAGGTGCTCGAGTATGCGTTCGCCCGCCTTGTCGTGCACCACGAGGTCACTGATCGAGTCACATTCGGGCGTCGCGTACTCCGGGTGGCTCCCGACGTCCAGGTACAGCCTGGCCCCGTTCTCGAGGAACACGTTCGACGAGCGCCCCCATGACACCACCCTGCGGAACAGGTAACGCGCCACCTCGTCCGGGCTGAGGCGCCGCTGCCCTCGCAGGGTACAAGTGACGCCGTACTCGTTCTCCAAGCCAAAAATGCGCCGTTCCATTTTTTGTGCCTTCTATCTCCTTAGACCGGCAGGCTACCGTGCCGGGCGGATGAGGGCTGAGCGCCCCTCCAGTCCGGAACGGCGTCGGCTGCTGCCAGTTGAACCGCCAGACAAACTGGCAGCTAAAACTGGCAGATAAAACTGGCAGTAAAAGGGACGGGGACCGAGCAGCACGGGCGAGGAGCGTTGGGGGTCGCTCGCTCCCGGCCGCTAAGGCCACGACGCGGGGATGTCAGGCCTGGTGGGCTAGGGTTGAGAGCATGAGCCAAGGTCTGCGCATGGTCCACCTGCGCACCGTCCCAGACGCCTGGCAAGCGAAGGTCATCGCCGCCCGGCTCGGTTCGGAGGGCATCCTGACCCACCTCCAGGGCAGCGTGGCCGGCCCTACCCCTTCGGGGTTGTCTCTGTGCTGGTCGAAGCGGAGCAAGCCGACCTGGCTGCCGCCTTGCTAATGGCTGACGAGGTCGAGTCGGCGTTCGCCGGCCACCGTTTGGCCATGGCGGGCCCCAACGCCGCGGGCGATATCGACTTCAGCGCCGACGACATCTTCGGTTTCCCGGCGGACGACCTCGACGACCCCCGCGCCACCGGCAAGCCGTGCGCCTCCTGGAGACGCCGCGCCCTAGCTGCGGCCGCAGCGGTGGTGGTCGCCGGCGCGCCCCTCTTGGCCCACTTGATCGGCCAGTAGCCAGCCCGAGCGAACCTGGCCCCGGCGAACCTGGGCTCGGCGAAATCTAGGCCGGCGAAATCTAGGCCTCGGCGGGAGGCTCCTGACCGGCAGTTGAGGCTGGCTCCGGCGGCTCGGCTCGCCCCCCCTCTTCGGCCGCCAAGCGCACCCTGGCGAGCAGCTCGGTTACCTCTGCTTCGAGGATCCTGCGGAAGGCCCGACGGCCGTTGGACCTGTCGAGCACCGCTACCTCGAGCTCACGGGGGGCCAGTTGGCGCTCGCTCCCGGCCAGGGATTCCATCGACGCTGTCAGTGCCTCACCGAGCGACCACCCCGGTTGATAAGCCCCCTCGAGGCGGCTGGTGATCGCCTCGGCCTCCCCTCCAAGGGCGCTGAAACGTTGCTCGTCCACCACGGTGCCGTCGTACAAGATGTGGAACATCTCGTCCTCACCAGGTCGTGACCCGACCTCGGCCACGAGTATCTCCACCTCGAGCGGCTTTATCTCGTGAGTGAAGACGTTGCCCATGTACTGGGCGTAGATGTTAGCGAGGGAACGGGCGTCGACGTCTTCCCGGCTGAACTGGTAACCCTTGATGTCAGCGTGCTGAACGCCAGCGCGGCGTAGCTGGTCGAACTCGTTGTACCTGCCGACGCCGGCGAAGGCGATCCGGTCGTATATCTCGCTCACCTTGTGCAGCAACCGGGAAGAGTTCTCCGCGCAGATGAGCACACCCTCGGCATAAACAGTGGCGACAAGGGGACGGCCGCGGCCGATGTTCTTCCGCGCAAAGTCCGCCTTGTCCTTCATTATTTGCTCGGGGGCCATGTAGAACGGCATCGTCATGGCCGCCAGCCCTCCTGTGCGGTGCCGAGCCCAAACCCGGCCGTGGGCGCGATCCCGGGACGTGCGGGCGCCCGTGCACTACCCGTACCTGCACCCGCACTGGCGTCTCCACTCGCGTCGCCTTCTCCAGCCGGCGGGGCGAACTCCGCCGCGCTCAGCGTCGCGATGACCCGATCGAAGGCTTCGGCCACTTCGCTTTCAGGGACCCGCTCAAAGCCCCTGGCGGTGATGGTGGCCACGGTCGGGTAGATGCCGCGTACGATGTCGGGACCGCCCGTAGCCGAGTCTTCGTCCGCGGCCTGCCACAAGGCGCGGACGCAAAGCTCGATCCCCTCGTTGCGGGACATGTTCTCACGGAAGCCCAGCTTGATGGTGGTGCGGGCGTCCCGCCCGCCCGACCCGTCTGCGTGGAAGTCGGTCTCCTCGTACCGTCCGCCGGTCGGGTCGTAGGTATATATCCGTCCCTTGCCCCGCCGTAGGTCGTAACCGGCGAAGAGAGGCACCACCACAAAGCCTTGCATCGCCATCGGGAGGTTGGCCCGTACCATCTGGGACAGCTGGTTGGCTTTGCCCTCGAGGCTGAGAGCCTGGCCCTCGACCTTTTCGTAGTGCTCGACCTGCAGCTGGAAGATCCGGACCATTTCGAGCGCCGGCCCCGCCGCACCCGCTATCGCAACACCGCTGTGGGTGTCGGCCGGGTGCACTTTCTCCATGGCGCGGTGCGCGATCGCAGAACCCGCCGTGGCCCGCCTGTCGCCTGCCATGAGGACGCCGTCGCTGTAGCGCACGGCGCAAATCGTCGTGCCGTGCCGCACCGGGAACGGGGCAGTTTGGGTATACGGCCCGGGCGCCCCCGGGACGCCCCCGCTGCGAATACCCGCGCCGTTCGCTCCGGCATCCCTCTCGGCGAACGGCGCCAGACCTAGCCGACGGAGCACTTCGTGGAAGTTCGGCCCGGATCCTGACCGGGAGGAAACATGGGGAGGGTCATAAGTCCTACTGACCCTAGTGCCTGCTCGTACTCAGGCGCGATGGGCGCGCCGCCGCTTGGCGCCCACGGGCACTTCGGCCAGGTGGGCTACTGGCCGCCTTTTTGGACATACGACTTGACAAACTCTTCGGCGTTGTCTTCCAGCACCTCGTCGATCTCGTCCAAGAGGTCGTCAAGCTCGGCCTTCAGCTCCTCGCCGCGTTTCGACCCCGCCGGGGCCTCTTCGACCTGTTCCGGCTCGGACCGCGATGGAGCCTGCTTTTTGATCTGCTCTCTCTCAGCCATGATGTTCGTCCCTCCTCAAGAGCCCAGCTGCTCCAGCAGTTCTGCCGGTGTGTTGCACCGTGCAAGTAGTTGATCGACATGAGCGGCCGTGCCCCTGAGCGGCTCCATCATCGGGACTCTCCTGAGGGGGTCGTTCCCCAGGTCGAAAACGAGCGAGTCCCAATTAGCCGCGGCTATGGCCTGAGGCCAGCGCTGAAGGCACCTCCCCCTGAAATATGCTCTGGTCGTGGTCGGGGGTTCGGTCATGGCGCGCTCGACTGCCTCGGGCTCCAGGAGCCGTTCCATACCGGCCCGAGCGTAGAGCGACCGCTCAGGCCTTACGTCGTGATATTGCAAGTCCATTGCCAACAACTTTGGGTCCCGCCAGCCTAGGCCATGGCGCTCCCTGTAGCCGTTCACCATCCTGTACTTCGCCACCCAGTCCAACCTATTCGCCAGGGTCATGGGGCTCGATTCGAGCGCCGAGAGGATCTCTTCCCACCGCCGCAGGATTTCCTTGCCCACGTCCTCGCCGCCGACCGACGCCAGGCCGACGTCTTCGGAGTACTTCCGGGCCAGCTCGAGGTGCTCCCACTGGACCTCTAAGGCGGTCATCTGACGGCCGCTCGCCATCGACAGCGGCTGGGCGAGGCTGAGGTCGTAAGAGACCTGCCGCATGGCCCTCACGGGGGCGGCGAGCGTGTAGTCGCGCCCGTGACGGGCGAACCAGTCGTCCTCGATCATCGACAGGACGAGAGCCGTCGTGCCCACCTTCAAGAAGTTGGCTACCTCCGAGAGGTTGGCGTCGCCGAGGATCACGTGGAGCCGGCGGTACTTCTGGGCGTCACAGTGCGGTTCGTCGCGCGTGTTGACGATGGGCCTCTTCAGTGTGGTTTCGAGGCCTACTTCTTCCTCGAAGAAGTCAGCGCGCTGGGTTATCTGGAACTCGACGTTATCGGCCCCGGAGACCTCAGCCCCGACCTTGCCGGCGCCTGTATAGATCTGACGGGTCACGAGGTGCGGGATCGCGTACTGCACCACTCTGGAAAAGGGCATAGACCGGTCCATCAGGTAGTTCTCGTGGGCGCCGTACGAGTTGCCCTTGCCGTCTGAATTGTTCTTGTAGACGCTGATCTGCTGGCCTGCGGGTAGTAGCCGGCCCGCCGCTTCCACAGAACGGGCCAGGATCGCTTCGCCCGCCTTGTCGTAAAGGACGGCCTCCCACACGGTCGAGCACTCCGGCCCCGAGTACTCCGGATGGGCGTGGTCCACGTAATAGCGGGCACCGTTGGTCAAGACGGCGTTCACCAGGTGGGTCTCTACCTCGGGGGCTACCTGAGGCTCTCTGACGAACCCCCTGGCGTCCCGCGCGGGCGACTCGTCCTGGAAGTCCCACTCGATGCGCCTCGCCAGGGAGGCGACGTACGCGTTTATGAGAGCTGACGACGCCGCGATGGGGTTGGGCTCGCCACCACCTCGCAAGATGATGCCGTACTCAGTCTCCATGCCGAGGACCTTCACTATGGCCACGCGCCGACGTTACCCCGCTTGCGCAAAGAAAGGTGCCGGCGCTTGATAGAGACCGCAATTTCCTCGGGACCGAGGAGGGCGTCCCGGGCCCACAGGAGGGCGTTCACGCCCGTCCAGAGGCCTTTGCGGGGCCCGCAGCGAGAGGGCCCCTTCCGCCGTGGAGCGTCCTGGGTTGGGTGCCCACGCGTCCCTCTCCGGGTTTGCCAGTACCCTCCCGGGCTGTGGCGGCCCAGGAGGGTACTGCCTTAGAGCTACTGGCCTGACCTGACAGGCTCAGGCTTCAGAGGAACTGGCCCTAGAGCTACTGGCGTTAGAGGTACTGGCCGGTCGCCACCCGCTCGATGGAACGGCCGCCCGTGTCTCGTCGCCGTGAGACGTGATCGTGCGGATGTAAACGATCCGCTCGCCCTTCTTGCCTGAGATCTTGGCCCAGTCGTCCGGGTTGGTGGTGTTGGGCAGGTCCTCGTGCTCTTTGTACTCCTGCTTGATGGAGTCGAGCAGGTCCTGGGTCCTTATACCCTTCCCCTGACCAGCGATCTGGCGCTTGATAGCGAGCTTTTTGGCTCGCCGGACGATGTTCTCGATCATGGCGCCCGAGGCGAAGTCCTTGTAGTACATGACTTCTTTGTCGCCGTTCTGGTAGGTGACCTCCAGGAACTGGTTGGCCTCGTCGTCGCGGTACATCTCTTCGACGGTCCGCTCGATCATGAGCCTCACGGTCTTGTCCCTATCGCCGCCGCCCATGCTCCGCACCTCGGCCTCGTCCAGGGGGAGCGAGGAGGCCAAGTAGCGGGTAAATATCTGCGCAGCGGACGTCTCGTCGGGACGTTCGATCTTGATCTTCACGTCAAGGCGGCCCGGGCGCAGGATGGCCGGGTCGATCAAGTCCTCCCGGTTGGAGGCACCGATCACGATGACGTTCTTCAGGGCTTCGACGCCGTCGATCTCGGCCAGCAGCTGTGGCACGATCGTCGACTCGACGTCGGAGGAGATCCCGCTACCTCGGGTGCGGAAAAGCGAGTCCATCTCGTCGAAGAACACGATCACCGGCACGCCCTCCTCGCCCTTTTCCCTGGCCCGCTGGAAAACGAGGCGGATCTGGCGCTCTGTCTCCCCCACGTACTTGTTGAGCAGCTCGGGGCCCTTGATGTTCAAGAAATAGCTGCGGCCCGCCCCGTCACCGGACCGTTCCGCCACCTTCTTGGCAAGCGAGTTGGCAACCGCCTTGGCGATCAGGGTTTTGCCGCAGCCGGGAGGGCCGTAGAGAAGGACCCCCTTGGGCGCCGGCAACTTGTGCTCAGTGAACAGCTCCTTGTGAAGAACGGCAGCTCTACGGCGTCGGTTATCTGCTCTATTTGCGCAGTCCAGCCCGCCGACATCCTCGTACGAAATGTCGGGCACTTCTTCCAGGACCAGGTCCTCCACCTCGGGGCGGGGTAGCTTTTCGAGAAGCAGGCCCGACCGTGAGTCCATCAACAACGAGTCGCCGGACCGCAACTTCTCGTCCTTCAGCGAGTCCGCCATCTCGACCACACGCTCTTCGTCGGCGCGACCGACCACTATCGCGCGGTGCTTGTCGTCGAACAGCTCTTTCAGCGTGACAACCTCGCCGGACATGTCGGACCCGCGGGCCAGCACGACGTTCAATGACTCGTTGAGGACGACTTCTTGGCCACGATGAAGTTCCTTGGCGTCGATACCCGGGTGGAGCGAGACCCGCATCTTGCGGCCCCCGGAAAACACGTCCACCGTCCCGTCCTCGTTGCCGCGCAAGAAGGTCCCGTAGGCAGACGGGGGCTGGGTGAGCTTGTCCACTTCCTCTCGCAGCGACGCAATGTGCTCACGCGCCTCACGGAGGGTGTACGTGAGGCGCTCGTTTTGCGACAGGGCCTGTTGGAGCTGGCCCTTGGTCTCGAGGAGCCTCTCCTCGAGAGTACGTACCCTCTTCGGTGCGTCGGCGAGGCGCCGGCGCAAGGCTGCGATTTCTTCCTCCAGGGCAGCCACCTGGGCCTCGAGGGAACCAGCCTGCGCAGCGCAGCGTGGACATTTCCCGCTCGTCAGCACTGCCTCGACCGGCCTGCTCGTGGTGCTCGGCCAATCGGACCACCTCCTGTCGCTACTGCCGTTACCCGGTACGTCGCCGGGGTGGCTTTGGCCCTACTCAGGCCGTCTTCCGACGTTACTGCGCCCTAGGGCCAACCTGGGGTATGCCTTGGCCTCGTTTGCGTCAGGGGGTGTCATTGACACTTGGGCATCGGCGCCGGTACCTTGGGTGGTCGAGCACGCCAGTTCGACGACGAAAAGGGACCGAAAGCGAATGAAGGTCTGGATCGACCAGGATCTTTGCACGGGTGATGGCTTGTGCGAGGAGATTGCGCCGGCGGTTTTCACGCTGCTGGACGACGGCCTGTCCTATGTCAAAGAGGGCGACAAGATCTTCAATGAGCCTGGCGGGCACGCAGGCCTCGCTATCGTGCCGGATGACATGGAAGACGCCACCCGGGAAGCCGCCGAGGAGTGCCCCGGCGAGTGCATTTTCATCGAGGCGTAGCTCTCCCCACCTGTGGGTCACTGGCGACCATGTCGCCAGCAGGGCTCGGCGTCCCTAAGCCTTTACAGCTGAGCCAGCGCGCGCCGCGCTAGGCGACCACCCCGCCGCGCCTTGCGACCACCGCTGGCGACCCACCGGTCGGCGACAGGCGACAGGCGGCCAGCCCGTCACTGCTGAGGAGCTAGCGCACGTCGAGTCGGGTTGACCACGTCTCGGGGGGGTGGGGGCACTGGGCAAGGGGTATCATTGCGCGCAACCATCTGCCTCCACGCCCAGGGGGAAGCCCAGGAGGCGCGACAGACCAGTTGAAGCCGGCATCGCCACCTGTGAGCACGACGCCACGAGAGCGTTCGGTGCGCCTGAACGGGACCGGTACCACCGTGCTTGTGGCCCTCGCGTACCTGGTGGCCGCCTATGCGCTGTACGGCCACCTAAAGCCGTTCGACCGGGCGCACCTGCCGACGTGTGCTTGCGGAGATATCGTCAACCAGGTCTGGTTCTTGGCGTTTGCGCTGCGAATGTTGCGACATGGCCAATTATCGTTGTGGACCAACCTTCTTAATTACCCCGTGGGCGTAAATACTGCAGACAATGCGAGTTTTCCTCTGCTCGGCCTCGCTGTAAGCCCGATTACAGCCCGGCTGGGCCCCATAGCCTCCTTCGCCCTGCTTGTTCGCCTGAGTTTCTTCGTCTCTGCGCTTTCTTGCTTCTTGGTACTGAAGCGACTCGTCCGCTCCCGAATTGCTGCCGCGTTCGGGGGGATCCTCTACGGCTTCTCTCCGTATATGGTCCACCAGGGTGCTACCCATATGTTCTTGATATTCGCCCCCTTCCCGCCCATTGTGCTCTTCCTCGTGTACCGCCTGGTCGTCACAAAACCCACTCCTAAAAGCTTTTCGATAGGCCTCTTGCTGGGTGCTCTTATTACCGCTCAATATCTCATAAGCAACGAAATAGCCGTATCTTTGGCCCTCATCACCGGCCTCACGCTGGCTTGGTTCGCGGGCCGCGCCCTGTACCGGCGCCGCCCAATCGGCGACGCTCCGCGTATTGCGGCGGCAGTGCTTGGCGGGGCGGCCCTGGTGGCTGCGCCCCTCCTGGCCTACCCTGCGTGGGACGCGGTAGCCGGGAGACAACACGTAGTAGGCCCGACGCAAACTGTGTCTGCGCCGGGCATCGGCGCGCTTTCCACCCTGTTCCCGGTGGGCCATTTCGTCTTGGCCAGCCTGTGGAGAAAGTGGAGAGTCCCACCCGTGTCCTTCCTTGGTGACACAGGCTACGTCGGGATACCCCTCCTTATGGTGCTCATCTACATCGCGGTTCGGTACTGGCGACGACCGCTGGTGAGAGGAGCGACACTGCTGGGCGTTATTTCCTGGCCCTGGCATTGGCGCGCGACTGGTCCTCTCCAGCCATGCCAGCGACATCCCGCTCCCCTTCGCCCTTCTCACCCACGTCCCTCTGCTTCAAGACCTAATCCCGAGCCGCCTGACTCTGTACACGTACCTCGCCGCTGCGGTGCTTCTCTCCGTCGGCGTTGACGAATTATGGGACCGGGCCATATCTGGCCGGACTTGGGTAACGGGCCTTGCTGTGGGCGCGCTACTAGGCCCGCTGTCCTTATAGCTCCGATCTCAACCTACCCAGTGGCCGGCTTGGGAGGGGGCCAAGTCTTTTCTGAAGCGGCAGTGGTCCGTCAAATCCGGTCAGGGAGCGTACTCCTCGCGTACCCCTACCCTGTGTTCCCAGAGGACCAGGCCATGCTCTGGCAAGCGCTCAGTAATCTGCGCTTCTCGCTTATCGGGGGGTATGTGGTCCGTCCGTTACCCAACGGCACTGGCACCAAGGTGCCCCCGCTCCTATTGCCCCCGGCCGTGCCTTCATTCTTGCTCGACGCGTGGCCAGAAATCCAGGTTACAGGCACCCAACGGGCGTCTCTCGACGGCGCAGAAGATCAGCTACGGGAATTCGTAGCCCGGTACGACATATCCACTGTGGTCGCGGAGATTGCCGGTCGGCACCCCAGTCAAGTGATCGCTATGGTATCGAGTGTCTACGGGGGGCCAGTGCGCAAAGCTGACATTGATTTTTGGTTCAACGTCAATCGTGCGTCACCGGGGCGCGACCGCACCGGGCCTTTGGTTCTGGCAAGACGCGAGCTCCGGCCCCGCCCACTTGAGCGCTAGCTCGAGCCGGTCACTGCGGGCGCGGGCCGGCGCCGTCGGAGACCGGCGGTTGGCTGAGCCCGAGGGGCGGCGAGCCGGCTACTACAGCGAGGTTACGCAGGCCCTCGGAGTGTGCGATATTGTTGGGAGTTCTAGTGGCGCTTTATGACCGAGTACCCGGCGTGGGCCATCGTGTTTAGGGAGGGCGTATGTCTGTAAGCGTCGATGACCTCCGGGGCGCCCTGGCCCTGCTCGGTGCATCGCCTGAGCTGCTCACTGAAGGCGAGCGGAGCCATCTCGACGAGGATGGCTTCGTCGTGTTGGCTGGCTTGCTCGACCGTGACCATGTTGACGCGCTGCGCCAGCGCTACGACGAGCTTGTCGCTATCGAGGGCGAACAGGCGGGTGGGGAGTTCCACCAGGAGGTCGGGCCCTTCGATTGGCCAATCTGGTCAACAAGGGAGCGATATTCGACGCATTATGGACCAACCCAAGGCAACTCGCGGCGCTTGCCTACGTGCTCAACGGGCGTGAGATCAAGCTCAGTTCGCTCAACGGGCGGGCCGCGTTACCGGAGGCTGGTCACCAGGGCCTGCACACCGATTGGTCCCGGACGGTACAGCCGGGGGAATACGAAGCCTGCAATTCTATGTGGATGCTTGACGATTTCAGCGCCGAAAACGGCGCTACCCGTGTGGTCCCGGGTTCGCACCGGTGGGGAAAACGACCCGCAGATGTATTAGCCGACCCGGTCGCAGCCCATCCCGACGAAGTCCTGGTCACAGGACGAGCGGGCAGTGTGGTCGTCTTCAACGCCCATTTATGGCACAGCGGTCGCAATAACAGCAGTGACCGACCGCGCCACGCAATACACGCCTTTTTCATCCGTCGCGACGCCACGCCTCAAACTGTTCAACGGGACTACTTACTCCCCGAGACTGCCGCGCGCCTTTCCCCGGGTGCCCTCTATTTACTCGATGTTGCCTGAGAGCGATGATGCCAAGCTCTGAGCAGACCGAAGCGTTCCGACGGGATGGGTTCATCGCCGGGCCGGTAGTGCTCGGTGCCGCTCAAGTCGACGAGCTGCGCGACGAGCTGGACCGGGTCATTGCCGGGCAAGACCGCGCCGGCGTTGCCCAACCCGTCCGGATTGCCAACCTCGACGATGAGGCCAACCCGGTGTGGCAGGTCGTCAACATCTGGCAGGTGAGCCAGGCATACCGTCAGCTCCTCGCCACGCCGCTTCTCGTCGAAGACGTGGCCCAGCTCACCGGCGCCCGTCAATTGCGTGTATGGCACGACCAGATCCAGTACAAGCCGCCTCGTCACGGCGGTGTCAACCACTGGCATCAAGACCGCGCCTCTCTGGCCTCCGATCCGGCCCATGACCCAGGTCACGGCGTGGGTCGCGCTGGACGACGTAGACGAGTCCAACGGTTGCATGAGCATGGTCCGCGGGTCGCATTTATGGGGCGACCAGATGGACGACGTGCGGGCCATGAGCCCTGGCCTGGACCTGCCGTCAACGTTCAAGGGCCACCCGGTCGAGATTTCTCTCCGCCCCGTGAAAATGGGACAGGTCCACTATCACCACGCACTCACCTGGCATTCCTCTCACGGCAACCACAGCGACCGGCCGCGGCGCGCCATCGCCGTGCATTACATGACCGGGGAGACCCGGCACGTGGCCACGGGGAAAGACCACCCCATGCGGCGGTATATCACGGTTGCAGATGGCGAGCCGCTGACCGGGGACGCATTCCCGTTGGTATTCGATGACGAGCCCGTCGCTCACGCCTGAGACCGCGGGTCACGAGACGAGCGGCCGACCAAGGTTGAGGTTTTACCGATGAGCGCGACCACGATGAGGCGAGTACGCCTGAGCGGCAATCGACAAGCAGATGTGGAGGAGGTCGCCGTACCGGGACCACGCGGCGATCAAGTGGTCGTGCGCGTGAGGGCGTCCGCCTTATGCGGGAGCGACCTTCACGGGCTGTACCGTCCCGAGCAGGGGTCGCGTTTTACTCCTGGGCATGAGATCGCCGGCGAGGTGGTCGCCACCGACCAGGCCGTACGGGCGCGCGTGGGCGACCGGGTGGCGTTGCACGCTCCCGTTGGCTGCGGCGAATGTTCGTTCTGCCGCCGGGGGGCCATGATCATGTGCCCTGCCGGCAGCACTCTCGGCTTCTCACGAGACGGCGGCGACGCCGAGTACGTGCTCGCCCCCGAGCGGGTCTGCCTTCCGCTGCCCAGTTCGGTTTCCTTCGAGGTCGGGGCCCTCATCGGCGATGGCGTTGGGACGCCCTATAGAGCGTTGATGAAGGCCGGCGGCATCCGCGCTGACCAGGCCCTGGGCATCTTCGGCCTCGGCCCCGTCGGGCTCGGCGCTGCGATGCTAGGAGTGCGGTTCGGTGCGCGGGTGATCGGCGTAGACGTCAATGCCGGCCGGCTGGCTCTGGCGAAGGAGCTTGGTGTAGGCCACCTCGTCGACGCCTCCAGCACGGACGTTGTCGCATCCGTGCGTGAACTTACGAGGGGTGTCGGCCTTGACGTGGCCATGGAGTGCGCGGGCAACGACGTGGCTCTTCGCTACGCGCTCGACAGTTGCCGTCACTTCGGCCATATTGCGCTCGTAGGTGAGCACCGGGAGGGCGTCGCTACTATCGACCCTTCACGTCACTTCCTCGGCCGCGAGCTGACGATGACCGGGACGAGGTACTACCACCTTTCTGATTACGAGGAAATACTGGCGCTGATCGGGGACGGTTTGCGCCCGGAGAGGATGGTCACGCACCGGTTCTCGCTCACCGAAGCGCCCCGCGCCTTCGCCCTTTTCGACGCCGGCGGCACCGCAAAGACCCTCCTCGTAGCGTGATGACCGCCCTGTGCTGTGCGGCTCAACCTTGGCGGTGCAGCGCCTCGTAGAGAAGTAAGGCGGCGGCGTGGCCGACATTCAAGGAGTCGGCCCGGCCCATCATGGGGATCGAGACCTCTAAGTCGGCCGCCTTACGCCAGAACGGGGCGAGCCCATTTCGCTCACTCCCAATTACGATCGCCACGCGCCCGCTGTAGTCCGCGTCCCGGTAAGACAGCTTCGCCGAGGGGTCGGCCGCAATGACGCGAAACCTCTTTGCTCGCAGCCACTCGAGTGCCTCGTCATGACTTGTCGTCACTATCGGTACCGAAAACAGCGTGCCCATACTGGCTTTGACCAATGTCGGGTTCGTCAGCCTGAGACGACTATCCGAGACGATCACACCCGCGGCGCCCGAGCCATCGGCACAACGGATCACCGTGCCCAGGTTCCCGGGAAGCTCGAGCCGGTCGGCGACCGCTACTCTCGCGGTCGTCCCCAGGACTAAGTCGGAAGGCCGCGTACGGGAAAGTTGGGCTATAGCCGCTAGCCCGTCTGGGCCGTCGCGGTCAGAAACCCGGCGCAGCACTCGCTGGCCGACCTCCAGCCGTGGGACGTCCGGAGCGATCCCGTTGAGAGTACGTGCGGCTTCGTCGCCGCGAAGAAGGGCAAGACAGACGAACACCGCTTTGATACGGATGGACGCAGCCATCGCCGCTTGAATTGCCCATAAGCCCTCTAATGCGAAAGCAAGTTCCGCGTCAGGTAGCCGGTTACGCTTTATGTTGACGAGTTCTTGTACCAGCGGGTGCCCGTACCCAGCTGGTTCCAGCCCGTGTGGATGCTTGGCGGGCATTGTGCACCTCCATGCTCAGGCAGGAGGTGTACGAGCCGCGGTACTTACCAGCTAGGCAGGACCAGCGCGCCGGTTCTCCCGCCGCTTCCTCCGACGCATAGGTGGAAGCGGCGGGTGCCAAGCGTTGGCGTGAGCGCCTTGCTCCGCCAGGGCCGTGGCGGCCCTTGGCCACAGAAAACCCGCATCGCTGGGAACGCTAGTGTGCCCTCATCCCCGGTGCGGGTTATTTTCGCGTTGCGGCGCGAAGCCTGGTTTATCCCAGGCGCTTAGCCGGCGTCTCCAAACCGGCTCAGGCGCCCGCCTGGACCAGCAGCGTCTTCACCTCGAAGGGGCGAAAGCTGAGGGCGACCTCCGTGTCACCATCTGGCCCCAACCTGGTCTCGAGACGCCCAGTGACGTCCTCCACGATGTTCGCGGTCAGGACCGCGGCGCCAGCGGGCAGGCCCGCCAGACGGACATGGGCCGGACGTCCAACGCTTTCATGAAGACGCACAAGGCGCGTCCCGTCTCCCCGGTCGGCGTACTTCAGCGCATCGATCACCACCGTGGAGGTCTCTCGCAGGTGGGGTCGTCCGGATGGTCCCGCCTCGGGTGGTGGCACGACCGCCACGCGCGAACCTGTCGTTACAGCTGCATCATGGCCGCTCGTCGTGCCGCCGCTGACAGCTCCGGAGGTTGCGGTCGCACTTGACTGAGCTGATCTATAGGCAGAGGTGGTCGCTCCCCCGACGAGCCGGCCGCGCAAGGGAGCGTTAAAGCCGGCGGCGAGCTCACTGAGACGAGCATCGCGCCAGTCACCCGGATGCGGGAGGATGCCAAATGAGCACCGGGTCAAGCTCCCGCAGTCCGAGACAGTGTCGGGCTCGTAGCTGGTCCGCACGACGTGTACACGCAGGCGGGGACCGAGCGCATCGAACCCGAACTTGCTGTCGTTGAACAATGCCATCCCGTAATCCGCGTTGCCTATGTGCGCCCAGCGCAGCCCAGGGACGACCAGCCCATCGGCGGGACGGCTGTTGGCGCCGAAGGGCGTTTCGTACACCGCCTCGCACGCGGGCAAGCGAGTCCCAAAAGACAACGCCAAGTTTGGTACACCGATCTGCGGCCCGCCCGGCTCGTTCCAGCTCACCTCGAGCTCGATGTCGACGCGCCGGATGCCCGCGTAGAAGATCACTCGCTTAATTATGTTCGAGGACCGCACAGCATGGTTGCTCTCCAGGACAACCCGCACCGGGCCGGCTTCGACAATGCTGACTTCGGCGCCATCGATGAGGCTCTGCTCCGCATAAACGTCGTCTACAACCCACGATGACATGCCGTGCGGGCGCTCGTCGAATAACTGCAGTACGCCAAGGCACATATCGGGGCGGACCTGTTCGAAATTTACCGCACGCGCGATGTTGTACCCCACCAGCTCGCGTCCGGCGTTCTTGTCGTAAAGGGTCGTGATGATCCCGCTGCTCCGCCCGACCATGGCGAAGAAATCAGCGGTGTCTACCGAGAGATAGCGCAAATTGACTTCGCGAACTGCCACAGAGGAGGCTTCGGGCTCTTCGTTGGTGAGCTGGTAAGTGCGCGTTGCAAAAGCAGGCACCGAAGCGATGAACCTCAGCCCGTCGCTCCCCCGTTGGGCGAGCACCCGCCTTCCATGCTGATCGTGCAGCACCGCAAGGCCCTCACCGGTAAGCTCCGGCACGACGACTATGTCGTCACGGTCGGAGCCGATCGGGTTGGTCACCGCGATCGCGCCGGCCGGCGCCTCGCTCGCAACCGTGGCGAGCGCTTTGTCGCTGATGCTGTGGGCCCGGTCGAGTACCAGAGCGAGCTCGCCGGCGCTGAACTGGCGAGCATCGGCGATCGCCGACCCGCAGATGATGTCGTGGAACTGGTGGAAAAGCGCCGTTCGCCACAGGCGGGCGAGCTCAGCGCTGTGCTCTTCTCCTGCGAGGGCGCACAGCGCCTCGGCAGTGACGAGCTCGTTCTCGACGGCGCGGTTGTAGTACTTGATCTCGGCCTGGGAGGTATAGCAGCCCTCGAAGATCGTTGGCGACTCGCTGCGGTGCTCGGGCAGCGGGACGCCTGAGGCGATCACCTCGTCTGCGAAGGAACCTACGGTGGAGCAGAAAATAGACGGGAGGCCGCTGGTTTGCTGCATTTGGCGCAATGTCTCGAGGTCCCTCCGCACCGGGCCGCCGCCGTGGTCACCAACGCCGTAAAAGTAAACGCAGCTCCTTAGCTCTCCATCGCCGGTCTGCGAGAGCACGTCCTGGGCGACACGCCCAGGGGTCACCGGCCCCAGGTACACCGGAGAGCTGAGAGCGAGCACCCGAGTCCCGTCGTCGCCGGTCCACCAATACGCCGGCCACATTCTCCCGCCGGAGGCTTGACCCGGGTTCCCTCGATGGTGGTAATAGACGCTGCCTCCTGCTGAAACAGTCAGTTGTGGCAGATTGCCGACGTGGCCGAAGGTGTCAGGGGCGAGGTGGACCCGGGGGCTCGTTTTCAGGTAGCGCCGCGTGAAGCCGACACCCTCGAGCAGCTGGCGAGCCTGGGCCTCGCCTGAGGCCATGTTTACGTCGCACTCCACCCACTGCATCGTGGCGGGCTCCCAACGGCCCTCGGCTACTCGGTCACAGATGGCCGCAAAGAGGCCGGGCTCCTCCCGGCGCAGCATGTCGTAGCCAGCAGGCTGGGAGTGTGTGAACCGCATCTCCGGGAATTCGTCCATGAGGGCGAGCGCCGAGGCGACATCGCGTTTGACTACCTCCTTGGCGTCCGCCCAGGTCCACATCCACTGCAGGTCGATGTGGGAGTGGCCGATGGCGTGGACCCGGCGCTCCGCAACGCGTGGCGCGATCCGCAGGAGCGCCGTCTCGATCTCGGAAAGGGCGGCAGCGAGGTCCTCGTGGCTGAGCCCCAGTGGCGCCGAGGGGACTACACACACCGCCGCTTCGACGGCCTTGTGTTCCTCATCGGTGATGGCGAGCGAGGCGGCCAGGGCGAGCTGGGCCCAGGCCGTGTCGAGGGAGAGGAAGCGCTGCCAAAGTGCCGGGGTCGTAAAAGACAGCTCGCTGTGGCCGACCGTCTGGCTAGCGGGCGGTCTGACTGTAATGGTGAGCTCGGGGCCTCCTCCGGGCTCCAGGGCCTCCCAGGCCGCGAACTGCGCCGGGCCGCATGCTACGGGCGGGAGCACTTCTTCGAACACGGCGTGGCCGTTGACCTCGACGGTCACCGGGTAGAGGCTGTTCATGCTCATGAGCAGCGCTTCACCGGCCATTGGGACACCGGCCACCAATGCCGGCGGGTCGAAGCGCGCGGTCAGCGCAGTTGCTACACCCGGTTCGTACGAGAGCGCCTCGAACCCCAGGCCGCCGCACAGCACGAAGCTGTCGATGGGGGCCAAGCGGATTCTGGCTCGACCGGTCTCCGGTCCGGATCGTCCACTGCTGAGGGAACCACCCTCGCTCTGCTTCGTCAGCGGCCGTTCGTAACGTGTTCAGCGCATCGACGACCGGCCCTGAGAGGCCAGCAGGGGCCGTAACTTTGTTGGTCATCGCTGACGACTCCTCAGCTCTTCAGCGTGGGGAGGGCGACGGGGCTCGAACCACCCTCGGGCCTCTCCTGATCACTCCCGGGTCAAGCGTACATAAGTAGTCGAAACAACCAGCAGGAGCCCGCTCACGATGATCGCCAGGTCGTCTGCCACCCGGTTGGCCTCGACCTTGATAAAGGGCAGGACGAGCAACGACAGGACCAAGAGGACCAACCCGACCCGGATCAGGGCCTTAGCAGCCTCTCTCATCATCGCTCTACACCCTGGATACTCTCGGCCAGGCTCGGGACCTTTTCAGGGAAAAAGCAGGCCGCCGTGTGACCAGGTCCCACCTCCGCAAGAGGCGGCCGATCTTTGCGGCATGCGTCCTCGGCGAACGGACAGCGGTTATAGAACACGCACCCGGTGGAAGCCACCTGCCCTTCAGCGTACCTTTCCAGCTCCTCGGTCCTGCGCTGGCTAGCCACTTCCGGGTCCGGTACAGGAATGGCCTCGAGCAGCAGGAACGTGTAGGGGTGCTTGGGCCGATTAATGACCTCCTCGCACGGGCCTTCCTCCACGACCACCCCGTAGAACATGACCACGATACGGCCGCCCTGTGCGAAATACCTGACCAGCCCGAGGTCGTGGCTGATGAACATGTACGCCAGGTCTCGTTGTTGCCGAAAAGACAGTAAGAGGTCGAGGATAGCGACCCGCAGGGAAACGTCGAGCATGCTGGTGGCTTCGTCTGCGACGACCACCCGCGGCTCCAGGCTCATCGATCGGGCGATCGCTACCCGCTGTCGCTGGCCTCCCGACAACTGGTGGGGGTAGCGGGACAGGAACGCAGGCGTAGCATCGAGGCCAACCTCCTGCAGCGTGCGCACCAGCGCCGGCTTCAGTTGGCGACGACGGACCATCTTGTGGTGCAACAAAGGCGCGCCCAGGGTGTCCTCGATCGTGAGGCCAGGGTTCAAGGAAGCATAGGGGTCCTGCTGGACGACCTGCACGGCTCGTCGGTAAGCCTTCAAATCGTCGCCCTTCAGCGACCAGAGGTCACGACCGTCGAAGCGCACCTCGCCCTGAGAGGGTGGGACCATCCCGGCGATGATGCGCCCGAGGGTTGTCTTGCCGCACCCAGACTCACCCACAACGGCGACGACGTCCTTAGGCTCCAGACCGAGGCTCACGTTGTCGAGTACCGGGCGCGAACCGTGAGTGTTGGCGTAACGGTGCGTTACCGCGTCAACTTCGAGGACTTTCACGGCACAGTCTCCGCAAGTACAACGAGCTCCCGGTTGACCACGTGGCACGCCACCCGGTGGTCATTATCGTCGGGAACGAGCGGCGGTTCGACCCTGGTGCAAACGTCTTCAGCCAGCGGGCAGCGAGGTGCGAAGCGGCATCCTGGAGGTAGCTCAGCGAGGTTCGGGACCTGGCCACTGATCGGCCGTACGAGCAGGCCTTGGCCGAGCACGCTCGGGATAGCGTCGATGAGCGCGGCAACATAGGGGTGGCGGCGGCCCTTCTTGTAGATCTCCCTGACGGTCCCCGACTCCACCAGCCGCGCCGCGTACATGACCGCAACTCGCGTCGCGATCTCGGCCACTACGCCAAGGTCGTGGGTGACAATAATGATGGTCACCCCTAGTGAGCGCTGGAGCTCTTTCAGGATGTCGATCACGAGGCGTTGGTTCAACAGGTCGAGGGCCGTCGTCGGCTCGTCAAGCACCAAGACCGACGGTTTGAGCAGGAGGGCGAGAGCGATGGCCACGCGCTGTTTCATTCCTCCCGAGAGCTGGCTCTCGTAAGAGCCCCAGATTTGTGGGGGCTCGAGCCGGAGCGACACCAGCAGCTCTTCGAAGTACGCCCTGCCATCGTCAGGGTTCGGGAATACGTCAGGGTGCGCCTTCAGGCTGTGCTCGACGTGGCGGCCAACGGTGAGGACAGGGTTGAAAGCGTTCATGGCCGCCTGGAAAACCATGGCAACTTCAGCGCCGCGTATGCGGTTGAGGTCGTGCAGGCTCATGGCACCCAGGCTCTGGCTCCTGTACCTGACCTCGCCGGCTACCACACGGCCTGGGTCGGGGACCACACCCAGTAATGAATAAGCCAGTGTCGACTTTCCACAACCTGACTCACCTACGAGCGCGTAAATCTCTCCGGCGTGGACGTCGAGGCTCACGTCTTCGACGGCCCGGATCATGCCGGCGCCCCCGCCGAACCCGACGGTCAGGTTGTCTATTTCCAGTATCGGGGCCGCCGTGCCATTGGTCGAGTTCACGAAGCTCCTATTGAACTCGTAGACGGGGGTTGAAGATGCTGTCCAGGGCCCTGGTGAAGAAGATAAAGGCGACCTGGAGGATAACTATGGCCACCATCGGGGCGAACAAGTAACTCAAGCTCTTTGTGGTGTACAGGGCCCCCTGGCTCATAGCCAAGTTGATCATGACGCCCCAGTTGGTCCCACTGGTGGGAGCGACCCCCAGCACGAACAGGCCGATCTCGGCGTAGATGGCCCCGGTTATGGCAAGCATGAAGCTGATGGCAACGTACGGCCCCACGTTGGGCATCAGCTGTCGACCGATAATGTTCCGCAGTGGAAGGCCGGAGATCTTGGCCGCGTCGACAAAGTCAGCCGTCCGTAAGCTCAGCGCCTGCGACCGGATCACCCGGGCTAGACCGGCCCAGGCCGTGATCGACAAGACTGCCGCCAGCACCAAAGGGTTCGTGACCCTGAGGATGCTGGCGAGCACGATAATGAGGGGCAGGCCCGGGATAGTGAGGAACACATCCACGACGCGCATGGCCACGGCATCGAAGCGGCCACCGAAATATCCGCTGACCAGTCCGACAACTACACCGATGAACACCGTCATCACGGCGGCAGAGACCCCGACAAGCAAGACCGGCCGCGTCCCGAGGACTATCTCGGACAGGATGTCGAGCCCGAGGTTGTCCGTCCCGAGAGGGTGTTGCCATGATGGCGGCAGGTAGGCATCGAGGGGGTTCCCGACGCCGGGTTTTATGTGCGTCAACAGCGGGCCGAACAGGGCGAAAAAAACGTAAATAAGGATTACGACCCCACCGACAAGAGCGGCCTTGTCGGCCCAGCATATCCGCCACAGGTCTCGCAGCAGCTTCCTCATGATACGGTGCTCGAACCAATCGGGAGGATGGTCTCGACGCTGGCCTCAGCTTTGGCTGCCCTGGCGCGCCGTGCCGACTCCGGTCTGGCTATGCGGGGGTCGACTACGGGGTACACGAGGTCGACCAGCAAGTTGGCTATGACCACCGAAACCGTGATCAATATGAAACACCCCATCATGAGCGAATAATCGCGCGCGTCTACGGCTGTAATCAGGTAGTAGCCGAGTCCCGGGTAGATGAAATAGGTCTCGACGAAAACTGAACCCGCGAACAAGTAGCCGAGTGCCAGCGCGAACGACGTCACAACTGGCAGCATGGAGTTGCGCCCGACGTACGACCGGGCGACCCGGGCCCTGTCGAGACCGCGAGCTTCGGCGGCGCGCACGTACTCGGAGCCGAGAACGGATATGGCAGCACCCTTCATCGTGAGGGCCCACCCGCCGAAAGCGGCGATCACGTACGTGGCGACGGGCAGGATCAAGTGCTGGAGAACGCTGAGAATGAACGGCAGGTTGAACCCGGGCGTTACATTGATCCCGTAGGCGCCCGACCCCGGCAGCAACTGAGCCCGGTCGGCGACGAAGTAAATCAGAAGGATCGCGGTCAAGTAGATCGGTACGGCGTTCAAGAACGAGACGAAAAGGGTGACGAAGTTGCTGAAGCGGGATTTCCTGAACGCAGCCATCACTGTACCGAGCACGATGCCGAGGAGGAAGCTGATCAGCAGACCGGACCCAACAGCCAGGATGGTCCAGGGCGCGGCCGCCGCCAGGATGCTGATCACACTCTCACCTGGGTTGAGCACTGAGGTCCCGAGGTTGCCCTGGAAAGCGTGCGCGATGTAGGAGAAATATTGGTTTAACAGAGGCGCCTTCGGCTGAAGACCATAGATGGCTTGTATCTTTTCCTGGATCTGTTGAGGAGTGTAATTACCTTGCAGCTGGAGCTGAGCCTGGAGGTACTCCATGGCATTGCCAGGCATTAGCCTCACGATGAAAAACGACATCGTGACGACGATGAAGACAATGACTAAAGCTGTGAACAAACGGCGTGCGATATAACCCGTCATGGGAACCTCCTATGGCCCGCTGCTCGCCTTTTCGAAGGCGCTGCGGAGGAACGCCAGGCCGTCGACGGCGATCGCGTCCTGTGTGCCAGCGAGCGGGCGCCAAATCGATGCGGCCCTGGCGATGGACTGGTTTTCGGGCGTGAACGACTCGATGCAGACCGCTCCGTTGTAACCGATGTCGGACAAGGCGCTAATGAACCCGGTCCAATCGACATGGTCCGCTCCGGGCGTACCGCGGTCGTTCCCACACGCTTGTACGTGAAAGAGCCGGCCTGCGGCCGCATGCACGGCGTCCACGACCGATTTTTCCTCGATATTCATGTGGAAGGTGTCGGCCAGGATGCCGCACGCCGGGCTGTCCAGCCTCGTCAGAATGTCGAGCGCCTGGTCGAAGGTGTTGAGGACACTGGTCTCGAACCGGTTGAGCGGTTCGATGGCGAGCCGGACGCCGTGTTCACCCGCATAGGCAGCCACGGGCCTCAATCCCTCCACCAGGCGGCCCAGGTATGCCTTTCGCTCATCTGCGCTGGCGCGCCAGGCTTGCCCGACCGGCGCGTAAATCGGCCCACCTACGACCGGGCCGCCCGGGATGCCCGCACCGACGCGGGCGGACAGGTCGATGCAAGCCCGCAGATATGCCTGGGTGGCGGCGAGGATCTCCTTGTCCTCTCCGATCAGAGTCCGCTCGGGTGACATGGCGACGCAAACTGTCCCCCCCAGGCCAAGTTCGGCCAGTAAGTCCACGGTGCGTCCGGGGTCCAGGTCGGCGGGGCTCTCGAGCGGCAACTCGACGATGTCGAAGCCCCACCCCCTGATCCGGGGGGCCAACTTCGACAAGCCGGCGTCATCGAGCGGCGATACCCAGATCCATGTGTTAGCACCCATGGCCGGCATTCGGTCTCCCTTCGGCTTTCTCGGAGGCTGTTATAGCACTCGGATGATGCGGGTGTCGGAAATCAACGTCCGGCTCCTCAGAACCTCGGATCCCCGAGCGGTGCCGCCGTCCCCATATTGCGGAACAGGAACAAGCCGTCTTTGCCTGGCGCGACAATGTCGAGCCGGCCGTTGCCGTCGAGGTCACAAACTTCGAAGTCGATACCGCACCCCGTGGTTACACGGGCGGGCCCGTAGTTGATCACCTGCTTGGCGAACCCCTCGCCGGTCCACTTGTAGTAATAGATCCCGTAGTCGTCGTATTCGCCGGGATCGTGGCCGTTGTGGGCTCGATAGCGTTTACCGGTAATGAGCTCGGGTTCCCCGTCACCGTCAAGGTCGACCCAGCGAAGGTCATGGAACTGGCTGTTGCCCGGATTTATCGGATGGCGCACCCAGGTGCGGCCCGAGGCCGAGACGCGCTGCTCGAACCAGTCCAAGCCGTAGTTATGGGCCTGGCCAACGATGAGGTCAGCCAGACCATCGCCATTGACGTCTGTCACGATGATCTCGACGCTCGCCGTGCCTAGGTCGAGCTCGGGGTGCCAGGCCCACGGCTGGGACCAGGGCTCCTCCGGTGCCTCGAGCCACCCGCCCGGGAGCACTACGTCCATGCGGCCATTGCCAGTGATGTCGCCGACGCCCATCCCATGACCTGATGGCTCGTCGCGGAGGACGTACTCGACGAACTCCCCTTTGCCACGGCCGTCGCCGTCGGTCAGCAGCTTGTAGACCCGCTGCGGGCCGCCGGGGGTGTTGGGTACTATCTCGACCACACCGTCGCCGTCGATGTCGTAACCCTTGACGACTTCTACGCTGCCGGTCGCGGCGATCGGGTGGACGCCCCACTGGGCGTCCCGGGAACCCTTGGGGTTCTCGTTCCAGCGGATGGCCTTGCTCCACCAGCCCCCGGTGACCACGTCGAGGTAACCGTCCCCGTTCACGTCTAGTGGGATCTCGCCAAAGGCGTCAAAGTACTCACCCTCGGTCAACACGGGCCCGATCGGGCACTTGTGGTCGAAATTGGCCCCGGGTACCAATACGCGCCGCTCACGATGTCGAGGTGGCCGTCCTGGTCGACGTCAAAGACCGTTGCGGACTCGTAGCGCTCGTCAGCAATGAGCTGGCGTTCGAACCGTAGAGGCGGTAGCGATGGCGGCACAAAAGGCTCCTAGTTCAGGGACGGGCCGGCTGGCTGCCAGCGAGGTCGGGTGCGAACCGATGGGTGATGTAGTCGTAGGCGACAGCCAGGTCTTCGGCTGCCTCTGAAACCGACGTCAGGGGCTCGGCCTCGTCCTTGCAGACCTGGACGAACCGAGCCGCTTGCGCGGCCATAGCATCGACATAAGGCAGGGTAGGGATCTCTCGTCTCGGGTCGGCCCCACGCCGGTCGAGATAGGCCTCTACCCGGCCGGGCCGGAAACGGGCCAGCGGGGGGGCAGGGAGATGCGCACGTAACCGTGCTCGAAGGCAACGAGGGCTTCCTCTTCCCAGGCTACGGCCGTCTGGTACGGGCTCATCTCCAAAAGGGCCGGCAGCCCGCTGTCGCTTTCAGCAACGAGCAGGATGCCTTTTGCCTCAACGTGGCTCACGCGGTAGGGCTCACCGAGAAGGTAGCGGAGCAGGTTCACTTGGTGGATGTAGTAGTTGACGAAGCTGACGTACTCCTTGCCGACCTGTTCGTCGAACTCCGGAGGCGGCGCTTCGGTCCCCAGCTTCGTCGGTGTTTCGTCGCTGGCGAGATAGCCCGCGTTGCCACCGCCCATCCAGTCGCCGGCCGGCATCACCACCCGGACATAGCGAAGCTGGCCTGCCTCGTTGTCGGCTCGCCACCGTTGGATCTGGCCGATGGCCCAGGCCACTGAGGGGTCGGCCCGTTTGTGGTAGCCAACCATATGGACGCAGCCGGCGGAGCGGGCGGCCTCGGCCAGGCGCTTTCCGGTCTCCGGCCCCACGGCGACCGGCTTTTCCGTGAACACGTGCCGGGAGCCTTGGTAAAGGTCCGGGAGCAGGCTGGCATGTTCCGTGAACGGGACGGGAGCCACCACACCGTCCAATTTTTCCGCTCCGAGCATGGCGTGATGGTCGGGGTAGACGTGGTCGATGCCGTACCGGGCGGCCACCCGCCGGGCCAGGTCGGGCCGGCCTTCGGCCAAAGCCACGACCTGGCAGTCGGGTATAGCGGAATAACTTCTCAGGTGGGCCATTTGTCCCATGAACCCACATCCGACAAAACCCAAACGGATCATGCTACCGGGGCTCTTTTCTGGATTAAGCGTTTACATGACAACGATGTGCCCTCTCTGCGCATGATCAGTCTGGGGAACTACTTCGGGCTCAGCTCACCGCGCTCTTGGGCCAGCACGATGTCATAGCTGCCGCTCGAGCTCTGGACCCAGACCGGGTTGTTAGTCGACGGCCAATTGAAGTTCCGGCTCGAGAACGCGATCTGGTTGGCGAAGGCTGCGTACGGGATGAACGGCACTTGGTCCTCGATGAACTTGGACCAGTCATAGGTGAGGGCGTTCATCTTGGCGGGAGCGTGGCGGCGTACTCCGTGTTCAGCTCCGCGGGGATGTTGACCTTCCCGATCCCGGGCACGTTCTCCACCGGGCCATAGCCGATGCCACGGTCGCCCGCGTAGGTGCCACTGTTACTGAAGTTCTCCTGGCTGCCTATGGGGCTAGCAGCGAAGTCCTCGAGCGGGTTGGGGGCGCCACCGGCGCAGCAGTAAGCCGCAATCTGGAAGTTCCCGGTGTGGAAGTCGTTGATGTAGGTCGTGTTCTCGACCGTGCTCTCGATCGACGGGATGCCGAAGCTGGTGAGCGCGCTCGCTGCCACCTGCAACGCTGCCACCTGGTCGGTCCAGGACGAGTCGATCGACAGGGTGATCTTGAACGGCTTGCCGTTAGGCATCAGCCACGACCCGTCTTTGGCCTTTTTGAACCCGGCGCTTGTAAGCAGCTTGGCTGCCGCGGCGGGGTCGTAGCTGTACGGGTTCAAGCCGGCGATCTGGGCCGGGGTCATGAACTGCTGGGCGATCCTGGCGACCAGGCCGTCGGGCGGCGCCGGGGCGACCGTGTGAGCATCCTGGCTGCCCCAAGAGAAGACGTCCATCTTGGAGATCGGAAGCGCATAAGCCAACGCCTGGCGCACCTTGGTGATGCCGAAGGGGTACTGGGAGTCGTTGAAGATGATCTGCGCCTGGAACGTGCCCGGCACTGCCTGCAGGTTGGCGTCCGGGGTGTGCAGCCACTGGTCCAGGATGGCGGGCGGCATGTACAGCCAGCCATTGGAGAAGTCGACCCTGCCGCTCAGCAGTTCGGCGTTGAGCTCGTTCTGGCTCGTGCCCTCGAAGAGGATCTTCGGGACCGTGATCTTCGACGCGTCGTAGAAGCCGTTCCACTTGGTGAGCAGGTACGCCTGCAGCGTCGCGCTCTTGAGCTGGTATGGGCCATCCCCGACCAAGGTGGAGGGGTTGTACGAAGCGATCTTGCTCAACACTGCTGATATCGCCTTGAACGCGGAGCTCTTGGCTGCAGCTGCCGGGTTGGTGGCCGCCTCAGCGAAGTACGAGAGGTCCGCCTGCTTGAGCCCGGGAGTCACGAATTTGCCCCAGACGCTGGCCGGGTAGGGGGTCACCGAAGTGAACAGGTCGCTTTCGAGTGTCGGCAACGGTTCCCCGGGCTTGACCGTGACGGAGAACTGGTGCGGGCCCGTGGCGGCCAGGTTGGTGATGTCATTCCATATGGCGCCGCCGTACGGCCCGTCCAGCAGGATCGTGTCAATCACATCGGTGCTGGTGAGGGGCTGGCCGTTCTGCCACTTGGCGTTGGGCACCAGGTTGACGGTGAACGTGTTGCCGTGCAAGCCCCAGCTCGTGGCCAGCTGAGGTATGTAGTTCGTGAGGCTGGGCCACGAGTCAATGGCCAAAGGCAGATAGACGAAGCCCGCTCCGGCGCCGACGAAGTTGACGTTGAAGGGGCTGTAGGACCAGGTGGTCCAGTTGTTTGACGAGTCGTCGACCAGGGTTACGTTGCTCGCCGCCGCGTGGCGGGTGATGGCCGAGTGAAGTGTAGCGGCATTGGCGCTTGACGCGATTGCCGGCAAGGACAGTGCGGCCGCGCAGGCCGCCAGAGAACACATCTTTGCTCGCCGGACCACTCCTCGTGATCTCGGCTCATAACCTAACCTATGCACAGTTCCTCCTCGATGGACCTATCTCTTATCGTGGGTTTTTCTCCGGGTCGTTAATTAAATTGCACATGCGTTAGGGGTGGCATTTCAATTTGCTGCGCAACTCGCTGTTGCTTCGCGCTCGGTTTGGAGATTTGAGCCGAGGCTCGAG
Organism: uncultured Acidimicrobiaceae bacterium; assembly: GCA_963823855.1. Taxonomy (GTDB): domain Bacteria; phylum Actinomycetota; class Acidimicrobiia; order Acidimicrobiales; family Palsa-688; genus Fen-671. The sequence continues at coordinate 810,532 of CAWGNA010000012.1, read as the reverse complement.
GTTGGTACGACAGCCATTAGGCGGGTGGACCGGTACACCCGTCGCCTCTCGGGTGGCCACTTCGGTAACCAACGGCTCAGGTGATGTCGTCCAAGCAGTGGTGGTCGGTAAACATCTGGCCCCCTCACTTAGCCACAACTCACTGTCTTCATGTAAACGGTTACCGCCTACTATGGGTAACAGGTTCCGGTCGCCAATGCAAGCCGCGTCTACTGTCAACCGGCGCAAGCTAGGCGGGCCCGCAGGGTCTATCATGCGACGACGTGGCTAGTTCTCTGCGAGTGGCTGTCGTCGGTCAGGGGTTCATGGGTAGGGCGCACAGCCTCGGCTGGGCACGCGCCGCAGAGCTCGCCGGGAGCAGGCTGCGCCCAGAACTCTCCGTCCTGTGCGGGCGTGACCGCGCCGCGCTCGAGCGCAATGCCGCGCTGTACGGTTTCAAACGCACGAGCGACCGCTGGCAGGACGTCATCGCCAGTGAGGACGTCGACTTGGTCGACATCTGCACACCCGGTTCGAGCCATGCCGAGGTCGCGCTCGGCGCCCTCAGCGCGGGCAAGCACGTGCTGTGCGAGAAGCCCCTCGCCAACACCCTTGACCAGGCGCGCCAACTCGCCTCTGCGGCATCGAAGGCGCGCCAGCGAGGGGTCTTCGCAATGGTCGCGTTCAACTACCGCCGGGTGCCCGCCGTCGCTTCAGCCCGTGCCTTTGTCGCAGAGGGCAGGCTGGGCGCGCTCCGCCACGTACGCGCCCACTACCTTCAGGACTGGCTCGTCGACCCCGAGTTCCCGCTCGCTTGGCGCCTTGACGCCAGCCAGGCCGGATCGGGTGCGCTCGGCGACCTGGGGCCCATCTGATCGACCTGGTCCGGCACCTCACCGGGGACGAGTTCCAGGAGGTCGCGGCCCAACTGGAGACGTTTGTGACTGAGCGCCCCGTGGCGAGCGCGGCCACCGGGCTCTCCGGGCAGGCCTCGGTGGGCGCACCCAAAAGGCCCGTAACCGTCGACGACGCCGCTGTCGTTTTGGCGCGGTTGCGGCGTGGAGCGCTAGTGACCCTCGAGGCCACCCGGATGGCCCCCGGCCGAAAAAACGCTCTCGTGATCGAGCTGAACGGCGCCCGGGCGAGCGTGCACTTCGAACTGGAGAGGCTCAACGAATTGCAGCTGTACGAAACCGGGGCGGCCGTCGACGGGTTCACCACCAAGCTGGTAACCAACGCCACCGACCCCTACATGGGCCAGTGGTGGCCGCCTGGTCACATAATCGGCTGGGAGCACACCTTCGTCCACGAGTTCCAAGACCTGATGGCCGCTATTGCCGATCGTCGCCAGCCAGAGCCCTCGTTTGAGGACGGGCTGGCCACTCAAGTCGTGCTGGACGCAGTGAGCGCCGCCGCGTCCCGCCACTCCTGGGTCAGCGTCGAGGTCGTGCCCGGCGTCGGCTCGGGCGGTGCGTAGCGCGTGTGAACATGTTGGATATAAGAGGGGCCGTGACATCAAGGGCACAGCAATGAATGGAGGGCTGCGATGACGAGACCAATCACTTTGTTCACCGGCCAGTGGGCGGATCTCCCGCTCGAGGTCGTCGCGACGAAGGCCAAGGCATGGGGCTACGACGGCCTCGAGTTGGCCTGCTGGGGTGATCACTTCGAAGTAGCACGAGCGGTGTCGGAGGATGACTACTGCGACAAACTGCGTGCCCGCCTCGACGGCTGGGGGTTGGGGTGCTGGACGATCTCCAACCACCTCGTGGGCCAAGCGGTTTGCGACCACCCGATCGACGAACGCCATCGTGGCATCCTGCCCGCGCGGATCTGGGGTGATGGCGACCCCGAGGGGGTCCGTCGGCGTGCTGCCGAGGAGATGAAAGACACTGCTCGTGCCGCGGCAAGGTTCGGGGTCAAGACGGTCGTCGGGTTCACGGGTTCTTCGATCTGGATAACCTTGGCGGGGTTCCCGCCCGTGCCGCCAGACATGATCAAAGCGGGTTACGAGGACTTTGCGAAGCGTTGGAACCCGATCATCGACGTCTTCGACGAGGTTGGCGTGCGCTTTGCCCACGAGGTTCACCCGAGTGAGATCGCTTACGACTACTGGACCACAAAGCGCACCCTCGAAGCCATCGGTAACCGACCGGGCTTCGGGCTCAACTTCGACCCGAGCCACTTCATCTGGCAGGACCTCGATACGGTGGGCTTCCTCAGCGACTTCTCCTCGCGCATTTATCATGTCGACTGCAAAGAGTCAGTCCGGCACCTCGACGGGCGCAATGGCAGGCTCTCCTCACACCTCGCGTTCGGCGACCTGCGACGGGGCTGGGACTTCGTCTCGGTCGGTCACGGTGAGGTCCCGTGGGAGCACATTTTCCGCAAGCTGAACGAGATCGGCTACGACGGCCCGATCTCGATCGAGTGGGAGGACTCCGGGATGGACCGGGAGCTTGGCGCCCCAGAGGCTCTCGACTACGTCCGGAAGTTGAATTTCGAGACCCCCAAGGCAGCTTTCGACGCCGCGTTTGCCCAGGGCTAGCCGTCTCGCACTCGGCTCATGCCGGCGGGCGCGATAACCCGAGAGAAATTCGAGAGATTATCCCAAGCCGTTCTGCTTATGAACTGCTCTTAATTTCTCAATTGCCCCTCGCCACTATTTTTCCCACCCGTATTCGCCATCGGGGCCCGCTTGGCCGGAGCTTTCGAACTTGCATTTGGTCTTCGGCTAAGAGGAGCCGCCCAGAAGCGCTGGATTGAAGGCTGGTCAGGTTGGCACAAGCGGAACTGGCGTATACGACCCCTCGGCCCCGGCTGAAGCGGCGCTCTGAAATATAACGTCGTCGACCACCAGTACTCGGCAATCCCCGCAACTTTGCGGACGTACCCGAGGCGGTCAGTTGGTGACGCACCCCTCAGTGGAGACGGCGCTCGAATGAGCGTCAGATAGCAGGGGCAGCAACTCCGAAGTGCTCAGCGTGTAAGCGGTGCTCGGGCGGTCGGGGGCGATGGCAAAAGCGATGCCCACGACTCTGCCAGCCGTACCGACAACAGGGGCCCCCGAGTCTCCGTACGTCAAGTCGGCCGCTAGTACGAACACGTGCCGCTTGGTGGCCTGCTTGCCGTAGAGGTCTTCGCCTACCGCAGTCACTTCCTGAGCGAGCGTGGCCGGCTGGACCGCCAGGAGATCCTGACCGTTCGGGTGGCCGAACACCGCGCCCTTTTGGCCGATGGTGCCGTCCCCGACAGGTAAGGGAGCCTCACCGAGCCCCGGCACAGACAACAGCGCCAGGTCTACGTCAGGGTTATAAAGAACGACCGTCGCCTGCTTGGTCGACCCGTCGGGCAATAGCACGCTCGTGCTGCCGGCTGGCTCACCGGCCACGACATGCGCGTTGGTCACCACCAGGCCGGGGGCCACCGTCCAGCCACTGCCCTCCTGTATGCGACTGCAAGCCTGGCCTTCCACCTTCACAGTCGAAGCGGACACCGAGGTCGTGAGAGCCGGAGTGAGCGGGATGGAGCCCGGTGGGGCCCAACGTCCTGGCCCGGGACGATCGCGTCGAAAACCTGGGGAAAACCGTCCTCGCTCACCAGCCGCCTCAGGGCTTGCAGGGTGTTGGGCGGGCTAAGGCCGTACGAACGGGTCTCGTTGCTGAGCCAGCGGGTAATGGTGGAGCCGGTCGTCAGCTGCGAAACGGACCCGGGCACGGCGGCCAACGACGGCGCCAGTAGCCACAGCGCCGCGAAGACGCCCAGGGCTCCGACAAAGGCTCCCACGACTCGGTCGAGGAACCGCACCCCACCAAAGGGCAGTACGGCGTGGAGCCTCGAGCCGACCATCATGCCGATCGCTTGGCCGACGAACGCCCCGCCAATCAGCACCGCGACGGCGAGCACGATGCGGGACAGCGAGCCCGAAAAGCCGAAGAAGGAGACGATGCTCGGCATGAACCGGACCGTCAGGTACAGCCCCGCGCCGAGGCCCACCCAGGAGAGAACTCGGGCCAGGAAGCCCAGTCGCCAACCCCCAAGCATCGCCAGAGCCGCCAGGACCAGGATGGCGATGTCGAGGGCGTTCATGGGGTCAGCGCCATCAACCTGGCCGCAGTTAAGAACCCCGTGTGGCCCACCATACGGTGGTCAGGACGAACTGACTGGCCATCGATGTGCCAGGGTCGCTGCAAGACCTCGATCGTCTCAGCCATGCCGAAGCCTGCGTCGCCGAGAGCCTCGTGCAACGTCATCACCTGCGGGACCGTCGGTAGGTACGAAACAATAATGCCACCTGGTCGCAACGCACCAGCGGCATGCTTGACCGCGCGCCATGGCTCCGGCAGGTCCAGGAGCACCCGGTCGAGCCCTCTTTCAGCTGTGCCTTCATAAACGTCGCGTATCTCGACGTGGTAGCGCTCGAGGGCTCCTTCGCCCAGGAAGGTGGCCACGTTGGATATGGCCCGTTTGGCGAAATCCTCCCGTATTTCGTAGCCGGTGATCTCGGCCCCGGCGCGCAAGAGCGCCATGGACAGAGCCCCGGAACCAAGCCCAGCTTCCAGGACCCGGGCTCCCGGTGAGATGTCGGCCATCACCAGGATCGCGCCGAGGTCCTTGGGGTAAATGACTTGAGCGCCCCTGGGCATCTTCAGGACCACTTCTGCCAGGGTGGGCCGGACGGCTATATACCGCGCGCCCAGGCTCGAGCGGACTATGGACCCCTCTTCCTGGCCCAGGATGATGTCGTGGGGCACTGTGCCTGCGTGAGTGTGGAACTCGCCTCCTGTTCCCAATAGGACCAAGTAGCGGCGCCCTTTTGAGTCGAATAGAAGCGCCCTTTCGCCGCTCTCGAACGGGCGGTGGCCCCCGCTCACCGGCCGTTCACCCGCTCACCGGCAAGCGCTTACGGTGCTCTCCAGCAGCGCGCTCGACCAGGCGGCAGAACGCGCACTGTCCCGGGGCGGTGGTCGGAGCGCCGCACTTGGAGCAGGCGTGCAGCCCCTCCCGCCCTTGTTCGCCGACTTCGGCCACCAGTTCCGCCCCTCGCTCGAGGAACCCGCTGTAGAAAGCTGCTTTGGTACCGGGTGAGCGTTCTTCGATGGCGTTGAGGGCGTCCTTGTAACCCAGGTGACGGTTGCCAACCGCCATGGGGCACTCCTCGACCTGGTAATCGATCCCCCGCAGCACGCAGTAAGCCGCGGTCTCGCGCTCCCCGAGACGGATAAGCGGCTTCACCTTGCGCGGGAACCCGTCCCCGCCGGGCAGGACGGGGCGCTGACGAGCCATGTAGGCGAGATCCCAACGAAGCACGTTGCCGAGCAGCACGGCGGCCTCATCGTCGAGGTTATGCCCCGTGGCTACCACGTCGTACCCACCGTCGAGCGCAGCGCGGTCGAAGATGTGCCGCTTCGACAGCCCGCACGCAGAACACGGGGCCCTGTGGTCGGCCGCCGCTCCGCTCCGGACGTCATAGCCGAAGTCTCGGGGCAGGTCCACCTCCACGAGCCGCAGGCCGCGCTCGCCTGCAAATTGGCGGGCATATTCGAAAGAGGGCGTGCTGTAGCCCTCGATACCGAGGCCGATGTAAAGCCCGTCGACGCTATAGCCGAGGTGTAGCAGGAGGTCCCAGAGCGCCAGGGAGTCCTTTCCCCCGGAAACGGCGACCAGCACACGCTCGCCCGCGGCGATCATCCGGTGTTCTTTGATTACGCGCTCGACCTGGTTGCGGCAGTGGGTAACGAAGCAACCCGGGCAGAACGCGGCGTTGTGGCGGCGAACCTCGACCACCGCAGGCTGGCGGCATACGCGGCATTTCATGGCTCGACTGGGCCCGGGCCTGGGCCACTTGGGACGCTGGTGCCACGGAGCAGGTCAGGTGGTCTCGTCCTTGCCTCGCCGGTGCCGTCGAGGGCTACCGCTCCCCCAGATATAACCGGGCGTATCTCTACCTCTGAACCTTCCACGATAGTGGCATCGTCGGTCACGAGCGTCCCGTTGACAATCACGAGGACAGCCTCACGCTTGTAGCCCAGTTGTCGGAGCAGCGACAGGACGCCTACAGGCCCGGGGACGTCGACCTCGCGCTTAGGGTGCCTCAAAAGGATCTTCACGCCGCCCATTGTGGCGCAGGCGCCGCTCGTGAGAGATGACAAGGGTCTCTCCCACCCCCACGGGCTCGGAGAAGACCACCCGAGGCTTCTTGTTGCTCGCTTTCAACCCCCACTGGACCAGGAGCGCGGCCGCCCCGACAACAAGCCAGAACTGGTTCCCCTCCCGGAAGCCCCGCTGCCAGCCCCGCCGGACCAGCCACGACAGCACGCTCCTCATGGTGAAATCTCATTGTTGGACGGCCGACCACCCTCCGTTGCCTTCGACCAAACAGCAGTCATCCGCAATGTGGGCCCTTTCCGGATGCGTCGCACCTGGTCCGCTGCCTGTCCTCTTTCCCTGCCTGTGCTGGTCCCCTGCCTGTCCTGGTCCCTTGCTTGTCCTGGGCGGTGATCTTCACGGCAGGTCGCTATTCACGCCGGATCTCCACGAAAGTCGAACGAGTGCGCCCGCTACGCCGCCCGATCCAGAACGCGGTCACCGCTATCAGGAGCACGGCCCCGACGGCCGCGTAAGTCAACATTGGCCTAGCGGATTCGACCTGTCCTTCGACGCCGGTGGCCAGCTCTGATGCTTTTGCGCGAATGTCGTCGGGCGTTATCCGTCCACCCGGGCCACTGCCCTGGGGCGCCGTTTTTCCGTTGAGCGACCTGCGGCCCCGAGCCCGTGGCGTCTGGCGGAGGCTCACTTGCTCATCCCTCGGCTTATCCTCGTGACACAGTAAGCGGCCACCAGAACGCAGAAGATAGCTGCTCCGATATAGGGCACCCACGTCCAGGTGCCCGACAGATGCCCGAGCGAACCGTAGACGATTTTAGCCGGCTCCCGCCCGGATCCGCCGAACTCGACCTGCAATGCCCTGATGAAACCGAACGACAGCAGCACGGTGCCGATCGCCATCAGAAGCGCGCCTCCGAGGCTTATCCCTAGGTTCTTGCCCTGTTGGACAACAGGGTCCACCACCTCCTGCTGCGCATACGCGATGACGAGTTGCACGAGTTCGGGAGGGCCGCCCTCACCTTCAGGATCACTGCCAGACATCTCCTAGAAGCTAACCGTTCGCAGTCCCAAACGCACGCGTTGGTCGCTGCTGGACGCCAGCGTGCTGCCAAATCCGGCGCTGACTGTTAGAGGCCTCGGTCCCGTTACGAACAAGCCCAACCCGCTGAGCCTGCCCCAACCCGTGCCCTCCGGGCCGAGCCGGGCCGAGCCGGGCCGAGCCGGGCCGGTCCGGCCCCAGTGCGGCCTCGGGGCGGCCCGGGCGGGCAGGTCCGGCCGAAAGCGGGGCGTTCCCGGGCCGACGGGCCCCGCCGTCTTCGAGAGGGAGACCTCCGAAGCGGGCCAAATGGCGTCGCTCAGGCCCGCCTCGCCGCGTACAGTCCCCGATCGTGCCGCCCGCACGCCCGGACCGTGCCCGGTCAAGCCCGCCACCGCGGTTGGAGTGTGCCCGCTCGTGCCCCAAACTGTCCACCTGTGGTCCCAACATGCGTCCGCTCGGGTCGAAACAGAGTCGCTCGAGCCTTTCCAGGTGTCAAAACCGGTTCTCGGCTGCACTTGACCGCGTTCTCGTGCCCGAAACGCAACGGAGTACGTCGGGCGCACCCAGATAGCAACGCATTTAACGATGATAGGTGGCGAAACGTATCGAAATATCATCTACCTAGGCGGGCGCGGGCTGGAGCCCTCATGTGGGGTCGCCGTCCAGGCCGCTACGCGCACCACCACGTCCCACGAAAGCGGAACCTGAGAAGAAAATTGCTGTCACAGAACGATTTGTTTCTCCGGTTCGCCGATCGCCTACCGAGACTGCCCGGCGGCCGCCGCCCACTCGTCACACGGTCAGCTCGCCCTGGTGACCGCCGACGGCCGGACTACACGGCCGGACTACACGGCCAGGACTACCGGCCAGGACTACCGGCCAGGGCTGAGCCGGCCCGGCTGTCAAGGCTGGAAACGGGCTAGCACCGGGGCTTGGGGGTAGTCGGCCACGTCGAGGGCGACCTGGTCGGTCGAGCCAGTAGGCGTGTTGTCCCGACTGGGAAGCGTCGAGGGCAGATCGTTCAGGACCGACGCGAAGGCTACAGGGGCTGCGAGTGCCGGGTTCTTCCGGCCTTGGCCCCGGGCCGGCTCCACCCAGCCGGAAAGGGCCTTCACGTCATCGAGCGTGCCGGTTTTGGCGTACACCCGGCCGGCGGCAGCGGTCCCGTTGAGCTGGCCGACCAGAGTGCCCGAGCGGGCGGCTACTGGCAGATCCCTGACGAGGACGCCGTCGGGGCCCGACCGCTCCAGCACAGCGACCAGGAGGGCGCACGTCACCCGGTCGGACCGAGACAACCCGCTGCCGTCGGCATTGACGAACCCGTGGAGAGGGAGGCCGTCGGCGGCCAGGTCCGCCCTGATCGCGGTTAACCCGGCGGCCGTCGAACCCGTCCCCTTCACCCGGAGACCGAGCTCTTTCGTCATCAGCTCAAAGGCCGTGTCGTCGCTCTCGCGCAAAACCACACCCAGGGTCGCACTCAGCGGCGCCGAGACCAGCCTGGTGAGCAACTTGGCGGCGGGCGGAGCTTTACCGGCTGTCGGCCCCCCGCTCACTCCGATCTTCGCCGAGTGCAGCAGATTGGTCAGGATCCCTGCCGCTTGGACTGCTGGCGGCGCACCGAGGTTCAACGGCAGGCCCGCAGTGGCGAAACCATCGTCTATATCAAGCGCAGAGAGGGGCCCGACGTCTTCCTCTTCCGTGTACCGGGCCGGCCACCCCGGCACTGTTCGCAATGAGTCGTACCGGGTGTCAACGCCGACGATGGACCCGGTCACCTTACGGACCCCCGCTGCCTTGATGAGAGCCACCAGCCGGGTCACGTTCGTGTATACCCCCCCGTCTGTGGCCCCGGGTGCATCGCTCGGCAAGCGCAGCAGCGGGTCACCGCCACCGACCAAGTAGAGGTCCCCACGGACCACACCTTTGACCGGCCTGCTCGTGGCCAAGACCGAGGTCTGGAACCTGTATGACGGCCCGAGCTTGTCGAGCAGAGCAGTCGCTGTAATGAGCTTCATATTCGACGCGGGAAGGACAGGCATCTCGGCGTGGTCCTGGTACACGACCACCCCGTCCTGGACGACTTCGGCACAACTGTGTGCCGCCGCTCTGGCACCTAACGCCTGCGGCGACATCGCATATGCCAGGTTCGCGTCGAGGTGTTCCCCTGCGGTGGCGGCCTGTAGAGCGCGCGGGATCCGCCCCGGCGAAAGCAGTGGTGTAGTCAGCAGCGACGCGGTTGACGAGGGCGGGTCAGCCGCTTTCGCGGTGGGTTGGCTCCGGGTGTCTCGGGAGAGCGAAGCAGCGGCCAGCTGGCCCCGCGTGAGCCGTCTCGCCGAGGCCGCACTGGCCGCCGAGGCCGCACTGGCTGCCGAGGTCGCACTGGCGGGCACCATTGACGAGATCGAGATCACTGAGGCCGGCACTATCGACGCGACGACCAGGACTGTCAGGGCGCGCGACCACGATTTCTTGCCACCAGGGCCCTTTTACCAGTGCGCACCACAGAGCACCGTAGGCGCACTGCCACATGGTCCCAAAGTCACCTCTGATGTGTTGAGGCCCTCCGGGGGACGTGTTGGCCTCCCGGGAAGTGGCGCGATCCGCCATAGATCGGAGGCTCGAGCGGCGCTGCCGGCACCATAAGTCGATTGGGCGCTGTCCCGTTCACCCGGTCCTGTTCATCCTTTCGCCAATCGCAACGCGCCTGGTCACCGGTGGAGTGGGCTAACGTTGGCGTCGTGCCTAAAGTCCTGGTCGCTGTCCTCGTGGGCCTGGTTACAAGCCAGATCGCCCTTCTACTCACCACCCTGTACCTGCACCGAACCGTTTCGCACCGTGCTGTCACCATGCGTCCAGGGCTATTTTTTGCTTGTCGCGCTTCAGTGTGGCTCTCAACGGGGATCCGCCCTAGGGAGTGGGCAGCCGTGCACCGCAGGCACCACGCGTACACCGATGTCCCTGGGGATCCCCACTCGCCAGTCCTCGAGGGCTACTGGAAAGTGCAGCTCTACAACGTCGGCCTGTACAAGAAGGCTGCGCACGACGCCGAGACGCTGCGGAAGTACAGCCGGGACATCAAAGTGGACCGCTGGGACAAGGTGCTGTTCGACCGGGGATTTGTGGGCCTGGGCCTTGGTTATTGCGTTCTGTGGCTCCTGCTTGGTTGGCGTTGGGCGCTGGTGGCGGCCGGCGTCCACGTGGTGAGCTACCTCCTCCTCAACTCGGCGATCAACGCGATCGGGCACCGCTTCGGCAAGACCCCCTACCCGGGAGTGGCCGCGAACAACAGGTGGTTGGCCCTGATCACGTGGGGCGAAGGGCTGCACTCCAACCATCACGCGGCGCCCACATCGGCGCGGTTCTCTTTCGCTCGAGGTGAGCTCGACCAAGGATGGCTGGTCATCGGCGTTCTCAAAAAGCTGGGTTGGTTGCAGGTACGTCACGCCGGTATCCACTTGACGGCCGCAGCTCAGCGAGGGCGACCACCAGGAGATCTCGACGAACACGAGCCGGAGCCCGAACCCGAGCTCGTCTGAGCGTCGCGGGCGGGCCCCGGATATGGACATCGTTTCTGCGCTTTTCATCGAAAGCTTCGAGTTACGCCAGGTGCCCGGCCCATCCACCCGGGTGGACCTGGTTGGCGCCATGTTTTCGATGCCCGCGCCGGAAGACCCGCCAGTAACGATCACGCCCCACCTCATCGTGCTGGTCCGGTCCCGTGCCGACGACCCGCCCAACGGCGTCCTGGAGGTCGTCTTCCGGGACGAAGGTGGGGACCAGGTGGCCCGCAACGTCTCGCCCTTCAACGTCGAACCGGGCAAGTTCACTTACCGGCTCGTGAGAGGTGAGCTCGAGTACAAGGAGCTCGGCACGATCGAGGCCCACTGCCGGTTGGTCCCTGAGGGCCAGACGACGGTTGTGCCCCTCACGCTGCTCCCCCCTCTCCGTTAGCGCCCCCTCTCCTCGCCTCGCAGTTCACCGGGGTGCTCGCGGGCCGTGCCGTTCTGTCATGGCACCGCTTTGCGGGGGTGCCCGGCCCCTCTGAGATGGCACCGCTTTGCGGTTGCCATTCGGCGTGGGTTCCCCCTGGGGAGCCGTGGGCCGCGAAACGGGGCCGTTTCATCAGGCGGCCCCGTCTCGTCGGTACCGGCTCACCTCGTCGGCACGAACTCACCGTTCGTCGGTACCGGCTCACCGGGCTCATCGGTTCGGGCGCCCCAGTTCCTCGAGGGGCCCCTCACGATCAGCGTCAGGAATGCCTCATTCTCGTGGTTGTCTGATCCGGGAGAAGGGTAGGTTGGCCCCATGAGCCAGACCGCCGCTGCTAGCGGCTCACACGGGCAGCTGAAACCCCAAGAAAGCATCGAACAGCTGGGTATAAACGTCATCCGCGGGCTGGCCATGGACGCGCCGAGACGGGCGAACTCGGGCCATCCCGGAACGGCGATGGCGCTGGCCCCGTTGGCGCACGTCCTGTGGGCACGGGTCATGCACTATGACGCCGGTGACCCTGATTGGCCGAACCGCGACCGTTTCGTGCTCTCCCCCGGCCACGCCTGCATCCTGCTTTATTCGATGCTTTTCCTGACGGGTTACGACCTCACGCTGGAAGACCTGAAGCAGTTCCGCCAGCTCGGCTCCAGGACGCCCGGTCACCCCGAATCGAGCGAGCTCAAGGGAGTCGAGGTCACGACCGGGCCCCTGGGGCAGGGTTTTGCCAACGGTGTCGGCTTGGGCGTAGCCGAGCGGATGCTCAGGGCCCGCTACGGGTCGGACCTGATCGACCATTACACGTTCGTCATCTGCGGTGATGGCGACCTGATGGAGGGGATCAGCCACGAAGCGGCCTCGCTGGCGGGCCACTTGGGCTTGGGGCGGCTCATCTACATCTACGACGACAACCACATAACTATCGATGGCCCCACTGAGATCGCGCTGGACGACGACGCCGTGAAACGGTTCGACGCGTACGGGTGGCACACCGAAAACCTCGGCGAGATAGCTAATGACACCGACGCTCTCGAAGCCGCCATCCGCCGGGCCATGGCGGTTGAGGACCGCCCGAGCTTCTTGCAGCTACGTTCCCACATCGGCTGGCCGGCGCCCCACATGACGGACAACCCCAAGGCGCACGGCGACCCGTTCGAGCCCGACGAGATCGTGGCAACGAAAGAGATCCTCGGGCTCCCCCCGGACCAGGCGTTCTGGGTGCCCGACGACGTCATCTCGTACTACCGCGAGGCAGGCAACCGGGGTCGGTCTGAGCGCGACAGCTGGGTACAGCACTTCGAATCCCGGCTCCCAGGAGGCTCTGCACCTCGGGCGCGCTGGGATGCCCAGTGGAACGGCCACGGGCTGCCCGGGTTCGAAGCAAAACTGCCGAGCTGGGAGCCGGGCCAGAATATCGCCACCAGAGCAGCCCTGAAATCCTGTCTCAACGCAGTCGTGGCCGACCTGCCCGGGCTCGTTTCTGGAGGGGCCGACCTCACCGGCAACACGGGCACGGCTCTCGATGGGGAAGCACGCCAGTCCAAGTCAGACCCCGAGGGCCGGCTCATGAGCTACGGCGTCCGCGAGCACGGCATGGGCGGGATCATGGTCGGGATGTCTCGTCATGGCGGGGCCCTGCCGGTGGGCGGCACCTTCTTCTGTTTCAGCGACTACATGAGGGGCTCGGTCCGCCTGGCGGCTTTGTCCAAGACGAAGGTCATCTACTCGTGGACCCACGACTCGGTCGGCCTGGGCCAGGATGGCCCACACATCAGCCGGTCGAGCAATTGGCGGCGATGCGGGCGATGCCCAACCTGCTGGTAGTGCGCCCGGCTGATGCCAACGAGACGGCACAGGCCGTCAAGGCTGCCATCGACCATGACGACGGCCCGACGGCGCTCATCCTTACGCGTCAGGCGGTCCCGGTATTGGAAGGGACATCGGAGCGCGCTGAGCGCCTTCACCAAGGTGCCTACGTGCTGTCGGGGGACGCCGCGGGACCTGACATCGTCCTCATCGGCACGGGTTCCGAAGTGTGGGTCTGTGCTGATGCCGCCAAACTGCTCGAGAAAGAGGGCCTTCATGTCCGGGTGGTGTCCATGCCGAGCTGGGAACTGTTCGAACAGCAGCCAAGGGCCTACCAGCTAGAGGTCCTGGGCTCCGGTGCGCCCGTGCTCGCGGTCGAGGCGGCCGCCAGCTTCGGTTGGTCTCGCTGGGCGGACGCCTCCGTATCGCTCGACCACTTCGGCGCCTCTGGCCCAGGCGCCGAGGTCCTGGCGCACTTCGGCTTCACGGCCGAGAATGTGGCCAAGCGGGCCCGGGCCTTGCTCCGAAAGACCGATGACGACCAGGAGGGAACAAAATGACGCGTCTGCATCAGCTCTACACGGAGGGGGGCCAAAGCCCCTGGATCGATAACCTTTCGCGCGATTCCATCCGCACCGGGCGCTTGGCGAACATGCTCGACGACGGCATCCGCGGGGTTACCTCGAACCCCACGATCTTCCAAAAGGCGATGACCAGTTCGGACGTTTATTCGGCCGATTTCGCTCGACTAATCGAAAGCAGCTCTGTCGAGCAGGCCTTCTGGGAAATGGCGACCGCCGACGTGACCGGTGCCCTCGAAATATTCCACCCGCTCTACGAACAAAGCGGCGCCTCTGACGGTTTCGTGTCCCTCGAGGTTTCGCCCCGGCTCGCGTACGACACGGAAGGCACCATAAAGGACGCCCGGGCCTTTCACGAACGAATCGCCATGCCCAACCTCCTGGTAAAGATCCCTGCCACGGAGGCCGGGGTACCCGCGATACGCCAGATGATCAGCGAAGGCCGCAACATAAATGTGACCTTGATCTTCAGCCTGGAGCGGTATAGCGACGTCATCGAGGCCTACCTTTCGGGCCTCGAGGCATTGGGCAGCGCAGGCGAGGATTTTTCGCGGGTCCATAGCGTGGCGTCGTTTTTTGTCAGCCGAGTCGATACCGAAGTCGACCGACGGCTCGAAGCGATGGGGACCGAGCGGGCCCTTTCTCTTCGTGGTAAAGCCGCCGTAGCGCAAGCACAACTGGCCTACCAGATGTTCACCGAGCGCTTCAGCGGGCCGCGCTGGGAAGCCCTGCGCGCCAACGGCGCTCGTACTCAGCGGCCACTCTGGGCCTCCACGTCGACCAAGAACCCTGCGTACTCGGATCTCATTTACGTTGACAGCCTCATAGGCCCAGACACCGTCAACACGATGCCCGACGCCACCATCGCTGCGTTCGTCGACCACGGCACAGTGGCCCAGACGGTAGACAAAGAGGTTGAGCAGGCCGGCGCCGAACTGGACGCGCTCGGTGAGGTCGGGGTCGACATGAAGGATGTGTCGAAACAACTCGAAGACGAAGGCGTCGCTGCGTTTTCCAAGAGCTACGACGAGCTCCTCCAGGCCCTCGAGGACAAAGCCAATGCAGATGGGGCCAATGCAGATGGGGCCAATGCAGATGGGGCCAATGCAGATGGGGCCAATAATGGGGCCAATGCAGATGGGGCCACCGCAGACGGACGAGAACAAGGTCCCACCTCAGCCGTGAGCACGACCGTGATGCCGGCCAACTCGTTGGCAGAAGATCTGGACACAGTCCGCCGGGCTCCCCCGGGTGTACTGGTCGTGTTCGGCGCATCAGGTGACCTGACCCGCCGCAAGCTCCTGCCGGCGCTGGAGAGGCTGTCGCGCCGTCGTCTCTTGCCGGCAGCCTTTGCCGTAATCGGCGTGGCTCGTTCGGAGATGTCGGACGACCGTTTCAGGGATCTTATGGCTGAGGCTGTGCCCGGGGCCGGCCCGGGCTGGGCCGAGATAATCAAGAACAGTTCCTACCTGTCTGGCGATTACATCGACCCCAACACTTTCGCTGCCCTTTACTCCCGGCTGAAGGAAACCGACGAGGCTCTCGGTACCTGTGGCAACCGGACGTACTACCTAGCGACCGTGCCGGATGTCTTTGCCGAGGTGGCGAGGGCGCTCGGGAGAGTGGGCCTCAACGAGCCCGAGCCCGGCGGTTCGGCCCGTCTCGTTATCGAGAAGCCATTCGGGCGCTCCCGGACTACCGCCCGGGAGCTGGACGAGGCGCTGCACGAGGTGTTCGAAGAGGACCAGATTTACCGGATCGACCATTACCTCGGTAAAGAGACAGTACAAAATGTCCTGGCGCTTCGGTTTGCCAACGCGATATTCGAGCCGTTGTGGTCGCGCAATTACATCGACCACGTACAGATAACGGTGGCGGAGACCGTGGGTGTCGAGAAACGTGGCAATTTCTACGAAAGAGCGGGCGCGTTGCGGGACATCGTCCAAAACCACGTCATGCAGGTCCTTTCGCTGACGCTCATGGAGCCTCCCGGCGCGATCGACGCTGAAGGAATCCGGGACGAAAAAGTAAAGGCGCTCCGTTCGGTCGTGGTGCCACGGCCCGACGAAGTTGCGAATATTGCGGTCCGAGCGCAGTACGACAGCGGTTGGGTAGAAGGGAAGGCCGTGCCCGGTTACCGGCAGGAGGAGGGGGTAAGCCCGGAGAGCCAGACCGAGACCTATGTGGCTTTGAAGCTGTCCGTCGACAACTGGCGCTGGGCCGGCGTCCCTATCTTTGCCCGCACCGGCAAACGGCTGCCAAAGCGGGTTACGGAGGTAGCCCTCCAGTTCAAGGCCGTCCCGCACCTGGCCTTTCCCAAGAGCGCGGCTACTGGCCTCAACCCGAATGCCCTCGTGATGCGCATACAACCCGACGAAGGGGTGACATTGCGCTTCGGGGCGAAGGTCCCCGGGCAGGCCTTCATGGTACGCGACGTCCTTATGGACTTTTCCTACGGGGCGGCGTTCCTGGAGGAATCCCCGGATGCGTACGAGCGGCTATTGCTCGACGCCATGGTCGGGGACCCGACGCTTTTCATCCGCAGTGACGAGGTCGACGCCGCCTGGGCCATAGTCCAGCCGGTACTTGACGCGTGGGCGGACGATCGAGCCCCGCTGGCCGGCTACGCGGCCGGGTCTTGGGGGCCGCGCCAGGCCGATACCTTGATCGAGCGAGATGGCCGACAGTGGCGGACACCGTAATGCCGGACACCGTAATGCCGGCCACCGTAATGCCGGAGACCGTAGTGCCTGAGACCGTAGTCGACACCGTAACGGGCGAAGAGCTCACGGCCCCCCTAGCGGTACAGACCTGGGAAAAGCCCGCTGTCAGCGTGGGGGAGGTCATCGCGGCCCTCCCCGAACTGCGCCGGCGAGCCTCCGGCCGGGAAGCAGGCACCCGGACGGCGGTGATGACGCTCGTAATGGTCATCGGGCCTGATGACGACCCTGAGGTGGCCGCCGCCCCGGTCCGTTCGCTGGGTGCCCACCACCCGTGCCGGGCGGTCGTGTTGCGTCCCGAGCTGGACAGCACGCCGGTCATCGATGCAAAGGCCTATCTCTGGCGGGCCGAGCCCGCGGCCTCCGCCGGCCACCCCGTCTTCTTCGAGGAGCTGCACCTGCGCGTAGGTGGCCAAGCCGCCTCGCACCTGGCGTCCATCGTTGGCCCGTTCGTACTGGCCGACCTGCCGGTGGTGACCTGGTTCCCCGGCGTGCTCCCTGACCCGACCGACCCGCTCCTCAGGCTGGCCACCGCCGTGGTGGTTGACACCCGAGTCGTGCCACCCGGCTCTATCGGCCACTCCTACCGGACGCTGCTCGAACTCGCGAACCACAGGCCTGTCGTCGACCTTTCGTGGGTACGGCTGCGCCCGTGGAGGGAACTCATGGCGGGCCTGTTCGAACCTGAGCATTGCCGGCGGTTCTTACAAGGGGTCCGCTTGGCGTCCGTCCAGGGAAAGACCGGCCCACGCCACATACTGGGCGGCTGGCTCATGGCGCAGCTCGACCTACGCGCCCGGGAGCTCGTCATGTCGGACTCGAGGCACGTGGACATGACCATCGAGGCTGCGTACGACGGCGAAGATGGCAAGTTCCAGGTGAGGCGGGACGGCGAGGCGAGAGCTGTGTGGGCGAAGGCCTCCCTGTCGAACGGTGTCACGCAGAGCCAGGCCCTACCGCTCCCCGACGATTCGCTCACGTCCGCGCTGTCGGCCGCGATCTCCAATTTGCGACCGGACAGGGTGTGGGAACGGGCGCTGGCGGCCGCCGCCGCCCTGGCGTCCTAGCCTCGCCACCACCAGGGCTCTGCTTCAGTTCGTCGATGCCCACACGCCGCAGACATCGCTTCCCGAGGCCCATTTTGAGCGCCTGTAAGAGGCCCGGAGCAGGCTGCGGTGGCAGTGGGCTAGTTGTTAGGGTCTAGGCCGTGAACGAAGAGCTGCCGTGAACAGGAAGCTACCTTGAACGGGGAGCTAATAGTCACTGACGACGTCGCAGGCGCTTTCGCCCAGGAGGTCATCGCTGCTTTCGTCCAGAGGCCAGGCGAGGAGTTCGATATAGCGCTGTCGGGTGGCGAGACTGCTCGGGCCTGCTACGAGCGCCTCGCGGTCGACGGCGCCCACGCGATCGACTGGCTGGTAGTCAATTTCTTCTGGGGCGACGAGTGCTGTGTCCCTCCAGACCACCCTGATTCCAACGAGCTGCTCGGCCGCCGTGCCCTGCTGGAGCGCATCGGCGCGGCCAACGCCGTCTACCCCATGCGTTGCGACGAAGGCCTCGATGCCTACCAGCTGAGGCTCGGCGAGCTGGGCCAGCTCGACATCGTCCACCTCGGCCTGGGAGCTGATGGCCGTACTGCGGGGCTTTTCCCGGGGTCAAAAGCCCTTGACGCCGACCCTGGCCAGCTCGTCACGTTCAGCGAAGACCCCAACAGCCACGCCAAACACCCTCGGCTGACGCTCACTTACGCCGGCATCGCCCGGGCCAGATTAGCCATCTTCACGGTGGCGGGGGAATCGAAGCGACCAGCAATGGAAGCCCTGGTAGCCGGCGAAGACCTGCCCGCGGCCCGCGTCCGGGCCGGGCGCGTCCTATGGCTGGTCGCTCGGGAAGCCGCTCCCCGGGCGGCTTTCATCAATTGACAAACTGAGGTCTCTCTCCGCCGTGACAGAACCCACTCCTTTACAACCGGCTAGCGGCGCGCCTGGCCCCCCGGCCGGTGCCAGCGAAACCCCCCCAGGCCAGCCTGCCAGGGGGAGGCCGGCCAGCACAGGCGACAGCAACCTGGACGCACGCATCGAGTCGCTACTCGACGAGCTCGGTGTCACGGCCAACCGCGACCAGTTGAGGGAGCTTTTCATCTCGGTTGTGCGCCTCGCGCAAGGCCACCCCGACCGCCTTGACTTGAAGATAGCCAACGCCGCACTACGTGAGATGCGGCAGGGCTTCGAGGTCTTCGCTCCCTATCGCGAGGTCCGCAAGATCACGATGTTCGGTTCTGCCCGCACGTTACCGTCCGATCCCCTGTACGCCCAGGCGCGCGACCTGGCTTCTCTCCTGGCGGGCCTGGGTTGGTCGACGGTGACCGGGGCGGGGCCAGGGATCATGGCGGCGGGTCTCGAAGGGGCGGGGCCGGACCACTCCTTCGGGATAAACATCACGCTGCCCTTTGAGCAAGAGCCAAACCAGTTCATCTCTTCGGACCCAAAGTTGGTCTCGATGAAGTACTTCTTTACGCGCAAGTTGTTGCTCGTGAAGGAGTCTTACGGCTATGCCGTCCTGCCTGGGGGCTTCGGGACCCTCGATGAGGCCTTTGAGCTGCTCACCCTGCTACAAACGGGCAAAGCGCAGCCTGCCCCGGTAGTCCTGCTCGAGGTCCCGGGCGGCAGTTATTGGCACGCCTGGGAGCGTTTTGTCACCGAGGAAGTGGCGGCGCGTGGCCTCATTGGTCCCGAGGACGCCAACCTGTACCTCATCACTGATGACGTGCTCGAGGCTGCCAGCGAGATAGTGGGGTTTTACCGCAACTACCACTCTCTCCGCTGGGTCGGTGATCGTCTCGTGATCCGCCTCCAGGTCCAGCCCACGCCAGAAGAGATCGCCGAGCTGTCCCGGGAGTTTGCCTCCATCTGCCTCCACGGGAAGATCGAATTACTGGCGGGCCCGCTGCCGACCGAAGTACGCGAGGACGACCACCTTGGGCTACCTCGCATCGCCCTGCGCTTCAACAGGCTCTCCCACGCCTATCTACGCCGGCTGATAGACGCGCTCAACTCGTTACCAAGCGCCCCTCCACCTCCCGGTGGGTTGCCAGTCCCGCCGAGCCAGCTAACGGCCAGTTAACACGCGACGGTTCTGACCTCGGGGCTCTGCGTGCCGGTAGCGGGTGTACCAGTCAGCAGGTCTCCTCGTGGGGCTCGGTGCACTCCCCCAGGTCCTCCTCTGTCAACGCGGCCAACGCCGTGTCGGCCACATCTGCCAGGGCCTCGAGCTGGGCGGGTGTCAAGCGGTCGATGAAGAGCCGCCGCACTGCTCTCACGTGGCTGGGCGCTGCGGCGCTTATGTCATCGCGGCCGGCCGGGGTGACCACTACGACGGCCCCGCGCCTGTCTGTGCCGCAGGACCGCTTTTCGACCAGGCCTCGTTGCGCCATCCGGGTCACCTGGTGCGAGATCCGGCTCTTTTCCCACCCGAGCTCGCGGCCCAACTGGAACAGACGCATCCCGCCCCCTGGTTCATCGGTCAACGCCACAAGTACGGCGTAGTCCTGGTAGCTGAGGCCTGAGTGGCTGTTCAGATCCTTCACCAGACGGGCCAGAAGCCGCATGTTCATCCGCTGGAACGAGCGCCACGCATGCGCCTCGGTCTCGTCTAGCCACCTGACGTCGTCGACGTCAACTGGTCCGGCCTCAACGGGTCCCGCCTCAACTGGTCCGGCCTCAACTGGTCTGGCCTCAACTGGTCTGGCCTCAACTGGTCTGGCCTCAACTGGTCTGGCCTCAACTGGTCCGGCCTCAGCTGGGGTCATAACGCTCGTCCTCTAGTTGGAATAGTTGATATGTCTCCTACGTTGCCACAAGAGAAGGCGTAAGGCTCACCAACACAAGGAGAACATCGTGTCGACCTCACAGAGTGTGTCACAGACTGGGACTGCACCGGCTTCCCTGACCGGGAACTACAACCTCGACTTGGCCCATACCCGGGTCGGCTTTTCTGCTCGCCACGCGATGGTGAGCAAGGTCCGCGGGGCGTTCAACGACTTCGACGGCTCCGTTTACCTGGACACGGAAAACCCGGCCAATTCGCACATCGAGATCAACATCAAGGCCGAGAGCATCGACACCCGGAACGTCGATCGCGACAACCATCTGCGCAGCAACGACTTCCTGGCGATGAACGAGTACCCCAAGATCGCTTTCCGCTCGACGGCGGTCAAGCAGTTGGACGCGACCCACTACGCGGTCACCGGCGACCTCGAGATCCGGGGCGTCACCAAGCCGATCACTGTGGATTTCGAGTTCACGGGCAGCGCCACGGACCCCTGGGGCAACCTTCGGGTTGGCTTCGAAGGCAGCACGACGATCAACCGGAAGGACTGGGGGATCACCTGGAACGCGGCCCTCGAAGCGGGCGGCGTCATGGTGAGCGACAAGGTCAACCTCGAGTTCGAGGTCGAGGCGGTCAAAGTCGTTTCCTAAGGCGCTCCTTGGGCCTTCACTCTGGTGCGGGTGACCTCACCAAATGTTGTACAACGTGGTGGCGGGCGCGGGCTACGCCGACTTCGACGGTTCTCAGGAATCGTCGGTGGAGCTGTCGCTGAGCAGCGCCGATGCTTTCAGGACCGAGCGCCGGGCTTGGCTGAGCCGGCGCTCGCCTGCCGCTTTGGCCTTGCCGCTGCCCACGGCCTCCCGAAGCTCGACATACCCCAGGTCCGCCAACTCGTCGGCTATGGCATCGAGCCTTGAGCGCAGGTCGGCCAACAGTTCCTCGCGGGTCGTCCCCATAACAGCCAGTCTGCCTGCCCTGGGGGCTAGGGTCGGCCTGTGAACGACCTGACTTTGAGCGATTATGTGCAACGTTCCAAGGAGCGAGCCGTGGCGACGCTGTTCGATTGGCTGCGGATCCCTTCCATGTCGGCGGATCCCGAGCGCGCTGTCGATGTCGCCAGATCTGCGGAGTTCTGCGCCGGGCTACTACGAGAATCAGGCCTTCAGGCCGTGGAAGTGCTCTGGGCTGGCGGCGCGGGTCGCGCCGGGACCGGATCTCCGGCGGTCTACGGGGAATGGTTGAACGCCGGTCGAGGTGCTCCAACGGTCCTGGTGTACGGCCACCACGACGTCCAACCGGTGGACCCTTTGGACGAGTGGGCCTCGCCTCCTTTTGAGCCCGTCGTACGCGGTGACGCGATCCTGGCCAGAGGGGCAAGCGACGACAAAGGCCAGGTCTTGATGCAGATCGAGGCCGTCCGGGGGTTACTGGCAGAGCATGGTGGCTTGCCGGTCAACATCAAGTTCCTGATCGAGGGGGAAGAAGAGGTAGGCAGCCCCCACCTCGAGGACCTGATCTCCCGCGAAAAGCAGAAGCTGGCCGCCGACCTCATTGTGGTGTCGGACAGCACCATGGTCGCCTCAGACATCCCTTCAACGACGCTCAGCATGCGGGGCCTCGTGACGTTCGACGTCAAGATCCGGACCGCGAGATCCGACCTCCACAGCGGCATATGGGGCGGGACCGTCCCCAATGCAGCTCTCGTAGCAGCTCGCCTGGTGGCCAGCCTTCACGACGCGGCAGGCCGCGTGATGGTGCCGGGCTTCTATGACCGGGTGAGGGAGCTGACCGCCGCAGAAGCGGGCTCGCTCGCCTCGGTACCTTTCGACGAAGAACGGTTCTGCCAGCAGGCCGGTGTCCAGTACCTGGAAGGCGAAACCGGTCGTACCGCTTACGAGCGCACGGGCACCCGCCCGACAGCGGAAGTAGTCGGCCTGCACTCCGGCTATGGGGGCCCCGGGATGAAAACCATCGTGCCTGCTACTGCCAATTTCAAAGTAGCCCTGCGGCTCGTGCCGGACCAGGTGCCCGACGAAATTGCCGCTTCTTTCAATAGTTGGCTGGCCGAACGGGCCCAAAAAATATAGAGGTCATTTCTACGTCGTCTGAGGGGGTGGCCCCGCTGGTCACCCTGCCCGACCAACCGGCGGTCCGCATCCTCTGCGACGCGATCGAGCAGGTGTGGGGAAAGAAGCCGCTATTTACGAGGAGCGGTGGGAGTGGGCCCGAAGAGGGGCTCGGCCGCCTCTTGGGGGCGCCCGTAATCTCCCTGGGCATAGGCCTTCCCGAGGACAATTACCACGCGCCTAACGAGAGCCTTGACCTGAACCAGCTCTGGCGGGGCATCGTGGCCACGGGAGAGCTTTACCTAGGGCTGCACCCGCTCAAGGCCGAGCAGTGAGCCGGAAGGGCCGCTCCGAAAACAAGCCCGAAACCGTGGAAATCCGCCTCGGCAAACGGGAGCAAACCTCGAAAACCGTCAAACAGTGGCGCCTGGCGCCGGCTGACGCTCATGAATGGGTGAGTTTCGAGGATACGGAGGAGCAACGGACATGGCGTTTTGACGTCACGTTCTTGCTGTCTCACTGGGAATGCATTTACGGGCGCGGCTGCCAGGGTGTGCTGACGGGCCCTGCGCCTGAAATGATACAGGGATGCTGCTCGTATGGTGCCCATTTCACAGATGACGAAGATTTTGCCCGGGTAAAGGCCGCGGCCAAAGCCTTGACGGATGAGCAATGGCAGTTTGCCGAGCGAGGTCGGCGGGGAGGGATCGCCCGGCGTGGCACTACAGGCGTGCAGGTGACCAGGATGGTCGAGGGCGCTTGCATTTTCCTCAACCGGCCTGGTTTTCCTGGTGGGCCAGGCTGTGCTCTGCACCGGGCCGCCCTCGAACGGGGGGCTCGGACGATGGACTTGAAACCAGACGTGTGCTGGCAGCTGCCACTGCGGCGCGAGGACACTTCCAACCCCGATGGATCGGTCACCTCAATAGTCGGCCAGTGGGACCGCGTGCATTGGGGCCCAGGTGGCGACGAGTTCGCCTGGTGGTGCACTGAGGCGCCGGAAGCCTTCAGCGGCGGGGCGCCGGTCTGGCGGCACATGCAGGACGAGCTGTCGGCGTTGGTCGGTCCCGGCGTCTTCGCCCTACTCGCCCCCTACCTCGAGGCGCGCGAAAAAGCAGGTACTACGCTGCCCCACCCCGCTGTCCGTCGCAAGGACTAGCGCTCGGCCCCGCTATCATCAGCCGGCCTCTATTCCGGAGGGCCGGCACTACAGTACCGGTGTGGCCGCGACAGCAAAGGAACACTGGAAGTCTTCTCCGGACGAGCATGACTACCCCGCCGCTCACGACTTCCTGAGCCTCTCGCTGACCGAAATCGATACCGCCAAGGTGGTAGAGGCTTTGAAGAAAGCGCCGTTGACCCACCGTAAGGCCAAGGACCTGCTTCGTGCTTCGGCCCTACAACCTCTCCCGAGCACCAACGTCCACGTCGCCAAGGACCTCGAAACGGTCCGCGATGGCGGGCAGCTTTCGCCGGTCCTCCTCGTACGCGGTGACGCCTTGTGCGGTGCCCCGCTCCTCATCGCCGATGGCTACCACCGCATTTGCGCCAGCTACTTCCTGGACGAGGACGCCGACATCCCCTGTCGGCTGGTGGACCGACCGGCGCCGGAGGACTGAGTTAGAAGCGGACCGGGCCTACCTCCACCCGGACGCGCTCTGTCGGGCGGCCCGCTGCCGCGAGGGCGTCCGCCAAGGTGGCATCGTCCGGCGCTCGCACGACCCACCGGTCCGCGGCCACCGCGTGCACCTGGACCGTTGCGCATGGGGCTGGTGACGAGGCGGTCAGGGCCCGGCGATTGCCTGCATACTGGTCGGTGGTGGCGCCGCCGGTCCCTTCAGCTCCGTTGTCCTTTTCGAGCAGGCTGGCAAGAACGTCGGCGCCCGGCCCACTGAGCACGGCGAGCGCCGCGAACGGCGGTAACCGGAGGGACTTCCGTACCGGCTGCTCCTGATTGGTCAGCCGACCGGGGTCAGCCAGTGAAGCAGCCTGGAGCACGGGGTGGTCAGGGACTCGCGTCTGGACGAGGAGAGCCCCCGCCTGTTGCCGGCCGCCCAGCAGCCGCGAGGCCCGGGCGAGGAGGGCAATGGCTTCTTCGCCGGCGCGGTAACGGGGCGCTAGCAGCTCCTGGTCGAAGTCCAGGAAGGCCACAGCTCCCACTCCCCCGCTCCTTCTCAGCTCGCCTTCACGGTACAGGACGGCCTCGGTGCCGACGAGCACTGGAGTTTGGGGCAGGGCGCCGGTGCCGGCCACCACCTCACCGACGGGGCGGCCGGCGAGAGCCTCCAGCTGCTCCCGGGCCCGGCTCACCCCGACCCGCAACAGCCGTAAGGAGTCCGAGCCGCACGAGGTGCACACGACCGGCCGCGACGTCCCGCAACGGCGACAGACGAGGTCCTCGTCGAGCATGGCGACGGCGGAACCACACTGTTCACACCGGGCCGGTTCTGAGCAGGCGCCGCATATCGGGAATAGGGCTCGGCCTTTGCGATTGAGGACGCAGACCACCCGGTTGTCGCTCCTGAGCACAGGGACGAGATCCGGTGAGTACAGACCGGAACGGGGGTCATCACGCCGACGGTCTAGGACCCGCACGGCCGCCCAGCCGGCCCGCTCTGTCGAGCGGCTGGGCACGTGGAGGTGGTCTGCCGCAGCCAGCAGCTCGAGAGTCGGGCACGACGTCACCCAAAAACATGGCACCCCTGCCCGTCGCGCTCGCTCGGCGGCTACAGAGGGGGCGTCCCAGGTCGGGGCCTGCTCCTGGACCAGGGCCTCGTCGTGCGCGTCGAGGACGACGATCGAGGCGAGGCCAGGGCATGGGCCCCAGACACTGGCCCGGGCCCCAATCACGACCGGCCCACCCGATCGGGCGTGCGCCCAGCCCTCTGGCAGTAAGGCCACCTCGGATCCCGTTCTCCGCAAGGCCGCTGAACCGGCCTCAGCTCGCGCCGCCGTGGGTGCGACCACAAGGACCGGGCCGTGCCCGCCCGCGGACAGCACCACTTCGGACGCGCTATAGGTAGGAGGCAGGCGCAGGACATGGGCTCCTGGTCGCCACGCTTCCTCGACCATGTCCGGCACAGTCTTCGCGACCGTTGTTGTCGCCGTCACCGCTGTCGTTGCCGTCGCTGCTGTCGCTGTCGCTGCTGGCACCGGTCCCGTCGGGGGCCCTGGGACAGCGACGGCCCCGGCTGAGACCCTGTCGTCCGGCAGTTGGTGGTTGGTCTCGCTGCGGGAGGCCAGGTACCTGACCGCGGTCTTCGGCGACGCGGTGACCAGCAGCGAACGGCGTCGGCCCGCCCAGCGCCAGGCGGCCCACCAGGCGAGCTCCACGACCGCGGGCTCGGGGCCCCAACCGGTTACCTTCACCAGGGGCCGCAATGTGATGCCCTTCGGCGGTTCAACGGGGTAGGCGACCACCCAGCCCCGTACGGTGCGCCCCTGCAGCGGCACCCGCACGATGCTCCCGGGCCGGACGTCGGCCGCCAGCTCGAGTGGCACCGCGTAGTCAAGCTCGCGCTCAAAACCGCTGACGTCCGGCAGGACCCGCGCCACCAGAGGAGCAGGGGCCGACGAACCGGGGGGAGGGAACGGAGCACTGCCGAAAGCGGCGCCGGCGCGCTCGCCGGCCAATTGACTAGAGCCCAACCGCCTCTTTGAAGTCGGCTAAACGGCTGGTCACCTCCCAGCTGAGGTCCTTGTCCGACCGGCCGAAGTGCCCGTATGCGGCGGTCTGCTGATAAATCGGCCGACGCAACTCGAGGTCACGGATTATGGCTGCCGGGCGGAGGTCGAAGATTTCCTCGACCGCCTTCAGGACTCTGTCGGGGTCAACCCGCTCCGTGCCGAAAAGCTCGACCATCAACGACACCGGCCGGGCCACCCCGATGGCGTACGCGATCTGTAGCTCGCACCGCGTTGCGGCGCCGGAGGCGACGATGTGCTTCGCGACCCAGCGAGCGGCATAAGCTCCGGAGCGGTCGACCTTTGAGGGGTCCTTCCCCGAAAATGCACCGCCGCCATGGCGAGCCGAACCGCCGTAGGAATCAACGATGATCTTCCTCCCCGTTAGCCCCGTATCCGCGCTCGGGCCGCCTAGCTCGAACCTCCCCGTCGGGTTGGCCAGTATCTCGTAGCCGTCATCGGCATACTGAGCGGGCACGATCGGGCCTACCACGTGATCGCGAAGGTCGGGCTTGAGCAGCGTTTCCAGGTCAACGCTCGGCTTGTGCTGCGTCGAGATGAGCACCGTCTTCAGTCGCACGGGACGGCCGTCTTCGTAGTCGAAGGTCACCTGGACCTTGCCGTCGGGGCGCAGGTACGGCAGGACGCCGACCTTCCGGGCCTGGGCGAGGCGGTGGGCGAGGCGATGTGCCAGCCAGATCGGTGCCGGCATCAGATCCTCTGTCTCGTCGCAGGCGTACCCGAACATCATCCCCTGGTCGCCCGCACCTTGGCTGAACAGGGCGTCCTCCCCGCTTGTGCCCTGGCGTACCTCGTAAGCCTTGTTGACACCCATGGCTATGTCCGGAGACTGCTGCCCTATCGAGACCGACACACCACAGGTGAGCCCGTCAAAGCCCATTTCCGAGCTTGTGTAGCCGATCGAGGAAACCACTCTCCGCACTATCTCAGGTATCTCGACGTAGGCCTCGGTGGTTATTTCCCCGGCCACTACGACGAGGCCTGTCGTCAGGAGCGTCTCGCAGGCAACGCGGGCCATCGGGTCCTGGTCCAATATCGCGTCCAGGATGGCGTCGGAAATCTGGTCCGCCATTTTGTCCGGGTGGCCTTCAGTAACGGATTCAGAAGTGAACTCCCAACGTCTCATTCTCGAGCTCCTGCCTCTAGGCCAGTGCACCCCTGGCGCTCAACAAGTCTGTTATCGCGTCTACGAGCTTGGCCGCCACGGCCCTTTTGTCAGACAAGCCTAGGTCCGTGGCCGACCCCGGAGCCACGATAACAGCGGCGCTGCGGTCGCTGCCGAAGCCCGCGTTGGCCGCGCTCACGTCGTTCGCCACAATCAAGTCGGCACCCTTGGACGCCAACTTGGCTCGCCCGAGCTCGACTAACTCTGCGCCGGGCGCCGTTTCTGCCGCGAAGCCGGCCACGACCTGGCCTGGCCTTTTGCGACGGCCGATCTCGGCCAGGATGTCGAGAGTCGGCACCAACTCGAGGTTTATGGGCGCACCGGACTTCTTGAGCTTGGCCGGAAGGGGCGCGGCCGGACGGTAGTCCGCTACGGCGGCAGCCATCACCACTACGTTCGCCGTCTCCGCCGCTTTCAACACGGCTTCGGCCATCTCCGCCGCCGTCTCGACTTCGACGACATCCACCTCTGTCGGCGGTGGCATCTCACTCGAAGTCACGAGTGTTACCTGTGCGCCCCTCGCCCGGAACTCCGCAGCGATCGCGTACCCTTGCTTGCCCGAACTGCGGTTGCCTATATAACGCACAGGGTCGAACGGTTCGCGCGTCCCGCCGGCGCTCACTACCACCCTCACCCCTTGCAGCGAGGAGCCGCCCGTACCCTCACTGGCCGCACCCTCCCTGGCATCGCGTTTAGGGGGGATCAACAACTCAGCGAGCGCGGCCACCACCTCGACCGGTTCGCGCAGGCGTCCCTTCCCGAAGTCTCCGCCCGCCAGGCGCCCCTCCGCCGGATCAAGTATGTGGACGCCTCGCCGGCGCAACACTGAGATGTTGTCCTGTACGGCGGGGTGTTCCCACATCTCGACGTGCATCGCAGGGCAGAGCAGGACCGGTGCCCGGGTGGCGAGCAAGGTGGCCGTGAGCAGGTCAGACGAGATGCCAGCCGCGTAGCTCCCTATCAGGCGGGCGGTAGCCGGCACGACGACAACCGCATCGGCGCTCCGGCCGAGCCGCACATGCGGGATCACGTCGCTACCCCCGCTGCCATCCCAGCCGGGGCCCTCGACGGAATCGTCGCTGAACAGAGACAGCCGGGCCGGCTCGGCAGCGAGAGCGCTGAAGGTCAGTGGCCCGACGAACCGAGCCGCGCTTGGGGTCAATACCGGGCTGACCACGGCTCCGGCGTCGCCCAGACGGCGGCATACCTCGACGGCCTTGTAGGCAGCGATACCGCCACAAACACCGAGCACGACCCGCCTGCCAAAGAGAGGGGCCCTGACCACGATCAGAGCGTCTCCGCTCGTCGCTCGCTCATGCTGGCAGGCTAGTGCCGACACACGCCGACGCCACCCCCCGATGGGCGATTTGGCCCGATGGGCGATTTGGCCCGAGCGCGTCGGCGGGTTGGACGCCTTGCGGGAGACTAGAGCTCGGGAACGCTATCCAGCTCTAGATCGCCATCCACTTCGACGATGCGATGGTAAGTGATCTTGCCCGCCGAGATCTCGTCCAGGGCGATCGACAAAGGTTTGCGCGAGACAGAAGTCACCTGGGGCGGGACGATAGACCCGAGACCCTCGCCGAGCTGGTTGAAGTACGAGTTGACTTCCCGCCCCCGCTTGGCCGCCAGGCTCACAAGCGTGTACTTCGAGTCAACCCTGTCGATTAGTGACTCGATGGGGGGGTCCATCATCGTCGGGCGTCTTTCAGCCATTCAAGCCATGCTCCTCTACCATTGAGATTTCTGCCGCCAAACGTCCACTATAGCGGCGAGCTCCTGCGAAGCCCGGTCTAAGTCGTCGTTTACGACGACGTGCCCTGCCATCTGGCGCCCCAAACCTTCTTCCTCCGCCGCCAGGGCCAGACGTTTTTCGATGTTCGCCGGGTCGTCACCCCGGAGCCGCAGCCGCCTGGCCTGTTCCTGACGCGAAGGGCCCCCAACCAGGATGAGCACAGCGTCGGGGTACCTCTTTGTGACCTGCAACGCCCCCTGTGGGTCGATCTCGAGCACTACGTCCGAGCCACTGGGTGGCTCCATAGTGGGTGTGCCGTAAAGGTGGCCGTTGCCGGCGAACTCGTTCCACTCGACAAAGCCGCCGGTCGCAACGCGATCGATGAACTGCTCCCGGTTTACCCAGACATAGGCGTCCTCTGGTTCCGAGGGCCGCCGGGGCCGGGTGGTCCACGAGCGCGACAGCCACAGTCCATCGCGCAGTTCCAGGAGGCGCGACACTAGCGTGCCTTTCCCGACCCCGCCGGCACCAAAGATCACGAAGATCAGCGGGGCGTCGGGCTCCCCCTCTTCGTCCGAAAGCTTGCTACGGGGACCTCGGCCCGGTTGTAGATCCCTGGGGGAGCTTATGGGCACTCCACTGAAGGCGCGGACGGCGCCAGGACGGGCCGCAGCGGCACGGAGCTGGGCCTCAGCCCAACTTTTCGAGCAATTTACGGCGCTGCTGATCCCCCAAGCCCTGCACCCGTCTCGTGTCGCTGATGCCGACCTCGTCCATGACGCGGCGAGCCTTGACCTTCCCCAGACCAGGCAGGCTCTCGAGCACGGCAAGGACCTTCATCTTGCCAACGACTTCGTCGCTCTGGCCCTGGTCAAGAAGGTCCTTCAAGGAGACAGAGCCCATTTTGAGGCGGTCCTTGAGCTCAGCACGTTGCCGGCGGGCAGCAGCCGCCTTCTCGAGGGCTGCTTGGCGTTGATCTGCGGAAAGAGTGGGCGGCAAAGGCATGGAGCGCACCCTAACGCGTTGCAAACCGAGGCCGTGAGAATCCTTTGTGTTAAAACTTTGTGCTGGCCAGCCGCCAAGGTGTACCGCAGATTAGCGGCCCAGGTGTACCGCGAGATCGGTCATGATCGACGCGGCCGCCTCCTCCGGGGAGGGCGCTGCCAGGACGGCCCGCCCGATCACTAACATGTCCGCACCTGCCCGGAGGGCCTCGGTGGGCGTCGCAAAGCGGCTCTGGTCATCGGTCCCCGTCCCGGCGAGCCTGATGCCGGGGACCACCGCGAGCAACCCGGGCGCGACGGCCCGCGTCTCGCTCAGGTCCGCAGCGGCACACACCAGCCCACCGCAGCCCGCATCCCGAGCCGTGGCCACGCGCGCTCTTAGCAATTGCGGAGGAGCTTCTAGTTCGCTCGTCAAAATTGTGATCCCGAGGGTCACAGGCGGAGGTAAGCCGGCCTGATCGGCGCCCTCAGCGAACCCCTCGACACCTGCTCGCAGCGCGTTGGGGCCGACGGAGGTGTGGATCGTGAGGTAAGAGGCGCCGAGCGCGCCGAGGACCCTGGCCGCCTTCCGCGTGGTAGTGGGGATATCCGCCAGCTTCAGGTCGACGAAGACCTTGAAGCCAGCCTCGATGAGTTCTGCCATCATCTGGGGCCCCGCGGCGCTGAACAGTTCCAAACCGACCTTGGCCACCCCGAACCACGGTTTCATCCGCGCCGCCCAGCGCATAGCCAGGACTGAGTCATCGACGTCAAGGGCGAGGACGAGCCGCTGGTGCAGCCCCTCCACGCCATTGGAGGGAGAAGCACCCGTACCTGCCGCAGGCGACAGGAACGCTCCAACCGGTCCCGATACTGCACCCTCGTGGGCCATGCGGCTCCTAACTCGTGCTAATGCTTATGAAAAACAAGCGTGTATTTTCTCGGGCGGTTACCTGCAATTGGACTTCCCTACGGCGAACGATATCCAAAACCCCTGACCTCCCAAAACCCCGAAATTCACGGGGCAGCCGGCCGGCCCGGCCTGCCTCGACCCCTGCTCCTGCCTCGGCCCCTGCTCCTGCCTCGTCCCCCCGATGGGCACCAATCGGAGGCGCGGCTGTTTCTGAGTGGCAGCACGGGCTCAAACCTCCCCGTGATGCTCCTGCAGGGATTTCACCGTAAAGGCATGACCGGCCCGTTCCAGGGCGCCCGCGGCAGCCGCCCGGGCGGCTGCGACCGTGGTGACCAGCGGGACCTTGTACTGGCGAGCTGCTCTGCGAATGTAGGCGCCATCGGCTCGTGGCCCGCGCCCCCGGGGTGTGTTGACTACGAGGTGCACCTTCCCGGAACGGATCAGCTCCACCGCGTCAACCGCGTCAACCGCGTCAACCACGTCGAGCGCGTCAACCGGGTCGACTTCGGACGACCCTCCCTCCGGCGACGTCACCTTGGCCACCAGTGTCTCCACCGGGACCCCGGCCTGTTCCAGGTACTTCGCCGTACCGGCGGTGGCCGCGATCGCGAAGCCTGCGGCCACAAAGCGGGCGGCTGCCTCCAGGCCGGCGGGCTTGTCGCGGTCGGCCACGGTGAAAAAGACGGTGCCGCCCTCCGTGAGGTTGTCCCCAGCCGCCAATTGGCTCTTGGAAAAGGCCAGCCCAAAGGTGGCGTCTATCCCCATCACCTCCCCCGTCGAACGCATCTCCGGCCCGAGGAGGAGGTCTGCACCGGGGAACCGGTCGAACGGCAGCACGGCTTCCTTGACGCTCACGTAGCCCCCAACCGGCGGCCTGAGCAGGCCTTCAGCGCGCAGGTCCGCCAGAGTGGCGCCAGCCATGACTCGCGCCGCCACCTTTGCGAGAGGCACACCGGTGGCCTTCGAGACGAACGGCACAGTGCGGCTGGCGCGAGGGTTGGCTTCGATCACGAAGACCTGCGACGAGCCCGAGCCCGCGGACGTCGGCCGCTGCTGGACCGCGTACTGGACATTGAGCGGCCCTTTGACCTCGAGCGCATCGCCTATGGCTCTCGTGTAGCGCTCGATCACCTCAACGGTCTCGGCGCCGAGGGTAGGCGGCGGCACGACGCACGCACTGTCACCAGAGTGGACGCCGGCTTCCTCGACGTGTTCCATCACCGCCGCGATCAGAGTCTCGCCTGTCCCATCCCGTACGGCGTCGACGTCGACCTCAATCGCATCTTCCAGGAACCTGTCGACGAGCACCGGCCTTTCGGCCGAGAGGCCTCCTTCCCGCCCGAGCGAGCCGGACACTGTCATCGCGCTCATCGCCCGCTCGAGATCCTCAGCTCCATAAGCGATCTCCATGGCCCTTCCCCCTAACACGTAGCTGGGCCGGACCAGTACGGGGTAACCCACATCGGCGGCAATGGCCAGCGCTCCTGCCAGCCCCGTGGCAGTCCCACCGGCGGCTTGCGGCACGCCCAGGCGTTGGCATAGGGCGTTCCAGCGCTCACGGTCCTCGGCCAAGTCGATCGACGCCGGCGAAGTCCCCATCACCAGCTCGGGGGGTATGACGGAGGAAAGCTTGAGCGGTGTCTGGCCGCCGAGCGCCACGATGACCCCCGCCAGCTGCCCGTCGAGCGACTCGACGTCCAGGACGTTTTGCACGTCTTCCCCGGTAATCGGCTCGAAGTACAGGCGGTCGCTCGTGTCATAGTCCGTAGAGACGGTCTCCGGGTTGCAATTGACCATCACCGTCTCGAAACCAGCGTCATGGAGGGCAAAGCTGGCCTGGACGCAGCAATAGTCGAACTCGACGCCCTGGCCGATCCGATTGGGCCCGACCCCAGGATCACGACCTTCGGCCTTGTGGACGGCGCCACTTCGTCGGTGTCCTCGTACGTCGAGTAATGGTACGGGGTCCGAGCCGCAAATTCTGCCGCACACGTGTCGACGGTCTTGAAGGTGGCCCGCACCCCGCAGCCAGTTCGGGCGGAGCGGGCACCCGCCTCGTCCGTCCCCCAAAGGTAGGCCAGCTGCGCGTCCGAAAACCCGAGGCGTTTTGCCCTGCGCCAGTCCCGCTTTGTGAGAGCAGACGGCGAGCCCAACGCTTCCAGGCGGGCCCGCTCGGCGCAAATGCGGTCTATTTGGTCGAGGAACCACGGGTCGACGCCGCTTTCGCGATGAAGCACCTCAGGAGACACGCCGCGCCGAAGTGCCGCTTCGAGGTGGAAAGGCCTGTCGGGGGTCGCCACAGAGGCCTTGGCCACGAGTTCGTCGTCCGACAGCAAAGCATAAAGGTGTTCGGCCGGGTCGCAATTCAGGCCCGCCCGTCCCGTCTCGAGCGAGCGCAACGCTTTTTGGAGCGACTCGGGGAAGTTGCGCCCGATGGCCATCGCCTCGCCGACAGATTGCATGCGGGTCCCGAGGATGTCCGGTATGCCCGGGAACTTCTCGAATGCCCACCGGGGGACTTTCGTCACGACGTAGTCGATGGTCGGCTCGAAACTGGCCGGCGTCTCTCCGGTTATGTCGTTACGGATCTCGTCCAGGGTGTACCCAACGGCGAGACGGGCGGCGATTTTGGCTATCGGGAAACCCGTGGCCTTGGAGGCGAGGGCGCTCGAGCGAGAAACGCGCGGGTTCATTTCGATCACCACCATCTCGCCGTCCGCAGGGTTGATCGCGAACTGTATGTTGGAGCCGCCCGTCTCGACGCCTATGCGTCTGATACAAGCAAACGCCGCGTCACGCATCTTTTGGTACTCGACATCGGACAGGGTTTGGGCCGGGGCGACGGTGATCGAGTCGCCCGTGTGGACGCCCATGGGGTCGAAGTTCTCTATCGAGCAAACGATTACGCAGTTGTCTGCCCGGTCGCGCATGACCTCGAGCTCGTACTCTTTCCAACCCGCAATAGACCGCTCGATGAGGATCTCGCCGATAGGGCTGGCGTCGAGGCCAATCGCGGCCACTCGGGCCAGGCTCTCCAGTTCGTCCGCTATCCCGGTACCGCCGCCGCCCAAAATGTACGAAGGACGGACGATGACAGGACAACCAACCTTTTCGCCGATCTTGAGCGCCGCTTCCAGGTCGTATGCGAAACCCGAGTCGGGGACAGCCAGGCCGATCTCGGTCATGGCGGCGCGGAACAGCCCTCTGTCCTCAGCCGTGGCGATAGCGGCAGCGTTGGCCCCGATCATCTCGACGCCGTGACGCTCGAGCACACCCATCTCGTGGAGCTTCATCGCCAGGTTCAGGCCGGTCTGGCCGCCGAGCGTCGGCAAGAGCGCGTCTGGCCGCTCGCGGGCGATGACCGCCTCCAGCACCTCGGGGACGAGCGGCTCTATGTAGGTACGGTGGGCGATTTCGGGGTCGGTCATGATCGTCGCCGGGTTGGAATTGACGAGCACCACGCGGTAACCCTCGGCCGACAAGGCCCGGCAGGCCTGCGTTCCTGAATAGTCGAACTCGCTGGCCTGGCCGATGACTATTGGCCCGGACCCGATGACGAGTACCGACTCGATGTCCTCGCGCTTAGGCAGTGCTGCCCCCTCCGTCCCTGCCATCCCGGCCGATGCTCGCCACTGTCTCGGTCGGCCTGTCCCGGTGCCTGCCTTGGCGCCACACCGGCGCATGAGGTCGTTAAACGCTCCGAACAGGTAGCGGGCGTCATGCGGGCCAGGGCCTGCCTCCGGGTGGTACTGCACTGAAAAGGCAGGCACGTCCCGGCACACAAACCCCTCTATTACGCCGTCGTTCAAGTTGACGTGGCTCACCTCGGCTGTACCGGCCAGGGTGCCGGCCGCGACGGCGTAATTGTGGTTCTGGCTTGTTATTTCGACCGTATTAGTGACGAGGCGCCGGACGGGGTGGTTACCACCGTGGTGACCGAAAGGAAGTTTGTACGTGGACGCCCCGAGGGCCTGCGCCAGGATTTGGTGGCCCAGGCATATGCCGAACACCGGGACCTCGCCGAGCAGGGCGCGGACGGTCTCGGTGGCGCCGGCCACAGCCGCCGGGTCGCCGGGCCCATTGGAAAGGAACACGCCGTCGGGCTTGCGCTCGATCACGGCATCCGCGGGAGTACTGGCCGGCACCACGGTGACGGTTGCGATCGTCCCTAGGTGGCGCAAGATGTTCCGTTTGATCCCGAAGTCGTAGGCCACCACCTGGAACGGGCCGTTGCCGTAGCGGTACGGGTGCGTGCAGGTCACCTCCGCGACCAGGTCACGGCCGTCCGTCGGCGGTTCCGCCCTGGCTGCCGAGAGCAAAGCAGCCTCGTCGAGCGAACCAGGCTCCCCGTCGACCGGGCCGAACGCGCCCGGCATCGCGCCGACGTCGCGCGAGCTGACGGGTCAAGCGTCTCGTATCGATAGCGGCCATCGCCTGGAGCCGGTGGCGTTCCAAGAACCCCGCCAGCGATCCCGCCGCTCGCCAGTTGCTAGGCCGGCCCGTGAGCTCGCGTACGATGACACCGCGGCAAAACGGCTGCCGGCTCTCGTCGTCCTCCGGGGCCACGCCGTAGTTACCTATGTGGGGGTAGGTGAAAGCGATCATCTGGCCCGCGTACGAGGGGTCGGTGAGCACCTCCTGGTAGCCGGTCATAACCGTGTTGAACACGAGCTCACCGACGGCCGGGAAGGCTGGCTCACCGACGTCGCCGGGTTCGCCGGATCTGGGTTCGCCGGATCTGGGTTCGCCGGATCTGGGTTCGCCGATCTGGGTTCGCCGGATTCTGGGTTCGCCGGATCTGGGTTCGCCGGATCTGGGTTCGCCGGATCTGGGGCCGAAGGCGAGCACCTCTCCTTCGAAGAGTGAGCCGTCCGCCAGGGCAAGCAGCCCTTCGCGCCACGACAACGTCATTGCACCGCTCGAACTCGGACTGGCTCACTTGAAATGGGCGCGGCTGGTGTCATCGCTGCGCCTCCTCCCCAATGACCACAGGCTCGCCAGCAAAAACGGTGTGGCGGACCTTCCCCCGGAGCTCCCGGCCGGCGAAGGGTGTGTTGCGGCTGCGGCTCGCCAAGGACGACGGGTCGACTACCCAGCGCCGCTCGGGGTCGATCACGCACAGGTTCGCTGGCGCCCCCGGCCTCACCGGTCCGCCGTGGGCACTCTGGATCCCCGCGATGGCTGCCGGTTGCCAGGACATCAGTGCCAGCACCTTTTCGAGTGGCAACCCGAACTCGCTCAGAGCCAGCCCGAGCGCGG
Source organism: uncultured Acidimicrobiaceae bacterium (assembly GCA_963823855.1). Classification (GTDB taxonomy): domain Bacteria; phylum Actinomycetota; class Acidimicrobiia; order Acidimicrobiales; family Palsa-688; genus Fen-671. The sequence continues at coordinate 774,655 of CAWGNA010000012.1, read as the reverse complement.
TCTCGAGGCCGATCATGCCCGGGGCGGCCTCACAAAACGCCACCTCCTTGGCCTCGGGCGGGTGAGGCGCGTGGTCCGTGGCGACAGCATCTATGGTGCCGTCTGCAAGGCCCGATCGAAGCGCAGCGGCGTCGGCCGCGGTGCGCAGCGGCGGGTTCACTTTGAACACGGGGTCGTAGGACGAGACAACGTCTTCGGTCAGGACCAGGTGGTGCGGTGTGACTTCAGCGCTAACGGCGACGCCAGCCGCCTTGGCCTCCCGAACTGCTGAAAGCGCGTGCGCCGAAGACAGGTGGAGAACGTGCAGCCGAGCGCCTGTCAATCGCGCCAATGCCAGGTCCCGGCGCACCATGATCTCCTCGGAGACCGCTGGCCGGCCCGGGAGCCCGAGGAGGCTCGACAGGTCGCCTTCGTTCATGCAGCCTTGTCCGGCCAGGGACGCGTCCTCGCAGTGGTCGGCTACGACGACGCCCAGCCCGGAGGCGTACTCGAGAGCCCGCCGCATGAGGGACGCGTCCTGCACACCCGTCCCATCGTCGGTGAAGATCCGGACACCAAGAGCCGCCATTTCGACCATCGGAGACAGCACCGCACCCTTGCGGCCGATCGTGATAGCCCCGGCCGGGCAGACGTCGCAGCAAGCACCCTTGGCGAGGTCGAGGAGCTGGCGCACCACGGCAGCCGAATCCGCCACCGGGTCGGTGTTCGGCATGGCCACGACAGCTGTGTAACCCCCGAGCGCGGCCGCACGGGATCCTGTCTCGACCGTCTCGGATTCCTCGGAACCCGGTTCCCGGAGGTGCGCGTGCAGGTCGACCAGCCCTGGGCCCACGGCGCACTGGCTCGCGTCGAGCACGACGGCGCCGGCTGGCGGGCTGCCCAAGTCAGCCTCGACAGCCACCACCACCTCGCCCTTCACCATGACGTCGGCCCGCCGGGCCCCGGTGGAGTCGACCACCGTTCCTCCCCGGACAAGGACTTGGCGTTCACGCGCCGAATCGGGCCCCCGATCCGAGCAGCAGGTACAGGACAGCCATTCGCACGGCTACACCATTGGCCACCTGGGCCGTGATGACCGATGCCGGGCTGTCGACAACTTCAGCGGCGATCTCGATGCCGCGTCGGACGGGGCCGGGGTGCATCACGAGAGCGGACGGCCGGAGCAACCGGGCGCGCTGAGCCGTGAGCCCATAGGTCGCCGTGTACTCCCGCACCGTTGGCAGGAACTGCTCGTTCATCCGTTCGTTCTGCAGGCGCAACAGGTAGACCACGTCGGACTTGGCTACCACCGTGTCTATGTCGTGGCTAACGTCAACCGGCCAACCAGCCAGAGACGGCGGTAGCAGCGTTGGGGGCGCGACCAGGGTGACGCTGGCACCGAGCGCTGAAAACGCGAGCACGTCAGAGCGAGCCACCCGGCTGTGCCGGATGTCCCCTACGATCGCTATGCGTAGGCCCGATAGCACCAGCGGCCGCGTGGCCCGGGTGCCAAAGCGCTGCTCTCGCTCCCTGCTGATCGTGAAGCAGTCGAGCAACGCCTGAGTGGGGTGCTCGTGCGCCCCGTCCCCGGCGTTGATGACCGAGGCTCCTCCCACCTCCCCCACCCAACGAGCTACTTGCACCGGGACGCCGGCACACGCGTGCCGGACCACGAAGGCGTCCACTCCCATCGCTTCGATCGTCAAGACGGTGTCCCGCAGGGACTCTCCCTTGTTGAGCGAGCTCGAGGAGCCGGTGAACGTCATGACATCCGCGGACAGCCTCTTGGCTGCTGCCTCGAAGGACAGTCGCGTCCGGGTCGAATCCTCGAAGAAGGTCGAAACGACGGTTTTGCCCCGTAGCGCCGGCACTCGAGGGATCGGGCGCCGCCCGACCTCGACGAAGGTATCCGCCAGACGCATAACTTCGTTGATGCCGTCCGCACCGAGGTCAGCCACGCTGAGGAGATGCCCGCCTCGGTTGGCGTGTGTGCTTACCGGGCCAGTCACGGCCCAGCCACCGGCATTGTGGTCTCGCTCTCGATGACAACCGCCGCTGCGGCAGGGACGTCCGTGACTAATGCCTGGTCGGCAGCGTTGGCTCCAGCTCCAGGAACCCCCACGATGTCGCCGATCACAACCCCGTCCGGGCTCACGTCGACCATCTCCTGCCTTCGGGTGGGGAGGTTTTTGCCCACATAGTCGGGACGTATGGGGAGCTCACGGTGCCCTCTGTCGACCATCACCGCCAGCTGGACCGTGGCCGGCCGGCCGATGTCGGACAGGGCGTTGAGCGCGGCGCGCACCGTCCGGCCCGTGAACAGGACATCGTCGCAAAGAACAACCGCGGCACCATCAAGGGCCACGGGGATCTCGGTCGCCGCCACTGGCACAACCGGGCGGAGCCCTGTGTCGTCCCGGTAGTAGGCCACGTCGAGGCTCCCGACCGGCACTTCGGTCCCGGCCACGGACCGGGTCACTTCCGCCAGCGCCGAGGCGAACCAGACTCCCCCGGTTTGCAAGCCGATCAGGACCACGTTCTCTGCGCCCCGGTTGTGCTCCAGCAACTCGTGGGCGATCCGCCAAATAGCCCGCTTGACGTCCCCCGCATCCATGACAACAGCACGCCCACAAAAGGTCCCCGCCAGGGGGGACACCAACGCGCGCTCCCGCTGGCCCAACAGGGTTCTCCTCTCTCCCGTGCCAGCCTCACCGGACTGGCTTTACGGTCGAGTAGTTAGCTTATCTTCGTCGGGCCGGAGCTCGTGGGCAATTGTGGCGAGCAGCCCGTTGACAAAACCTCCTGATTCCTCCGTCGAATAAGCCTTCGCAAGTTCGACGGCCTCGGAGATCACCACGCTGGTGGGGACGTCGTCGCACCATCCCAGCTCATAACTGGCCATCCGGACGACAGCACGGTCGACGACCGGCATTCGGTCGAGTGACCAGTCGATCGCGTGCTTCGAGATCAGCTCGTCTATCTGGGCCTGGTGGCCCTCCACTCCCTTGGCGAGCTCGGTGGTATAAGGCTGGGGCGGCACCGGTAACTCGGCCAGCACCTCGCTGACGGTCTGGCCTTTCAAGTCAGATTCGTAGAGCAACTCGAGGGCGCGCTCGCGCGCACCCCGTCTGCCCCCCAGGGTGAACAGCTCTAACTCCCCACGCGTGTCAAGTACTCACCACTACGGGTGTCGACCTTGACCCTGTCGCCCTGGTTGACGAAAAGGGGGACCTGGACAGTGAGGCCGGTCTCCAGGACTGCTGGTTTGCGTGCCCCCGAAACCCTGTCGCCCTGTACGCCCGGTTCTGTCTGGGTGACGGTCAGTTCCACTGCCGCCGGCAGGTCCACGCCGATCATCTCGCCGTCGTAAAACTGCAATAGCGCAGAGTCCCCTTCTTTCAAGAAGTTGGCCGCAGAACCGAGCGCCTGGCGGGGCGAGGTCACCTGCTCGTAGTCGGAGTTGTCCATGAACACGTACGAACCGCCGTCCGAATAAAGGAACTGCATCTCGCGCTTGTCAATAATGGCTTGGTCGAGCTTTTCGTCGGCGCGGTATGTACGGTCGATGACTGCACCGGTGCGCAGGTTTTTCAGTTTGGTCCTGACGAACGCCCCGCCCTTGCCCGGTTTTACGTGCTGAAACTCGACGACCGAGAACAGGCCCTCGGGGATGTTGAGGGTCATGCCGTTCTTTAGGTCATTTGTCGATACAGCAGCCATATTGTCGCGCCTCTCGGTCCTTGCTTGCCCGTGCCCATCAAACAGGGCGGGTCTGTTTTGGCGTCATGGTCAGGAGTTCGCAGCCGGCCTCCGTGACCAAAACGGTGTCCTCGGTGCGTGCCCACCCAGTCCGGGGACGTACACGCCTGGCTCGACAGTAACGACCTGGCCGCAGCTGAGTATATCGTCGGACAGCCCAGCTACTGATGGTGACTCGTGGATCTCGAGCCCGACGCCGTGGCCGGTCCCGTGCACGAACAGCTCTCCCATGCCCGCCGCTTCGACCACCTCCCGGCAGGCCCGGTCTATTTCGGATGCCCGAACTCCGTCCCTGACCGCGCTGAGCCCCGCGTCCTGGCTGGCCAGAACCACCGCAGCCATCCTCCGGAGCTGCGGGTCGACCTGGCCGGGCGCGACCTCTAACGTGCGCGTCATGTCGGAGTGGTAACCGTCCACTCTCGCCCCGAAGTCCACCACCACCAGGTCGTTAGCGCTGACCCTCCGCTCAGAGGGATGGTGGTGAGGTTCGGCTCCACTGGGCCCCGCGGCGACGATCGTCTCGAACGCCGGTCCTTCAGCCCCGAGCCGGCGCATCTCGGTGTCGAGCGAGGTCGCCACTTCGACTTCCGTCGGCCGCTCCTCGAGCATTGGCCTCACCCGGGCCAGCGCCTCGTCGGCGATGGCCGCCGCCGTCGCGATGCGGGCTATCTCACCCGCGTCCTTGTGCACTCTCAGGGCTTCGACGATCCCGCTGGTCGCGACGAGGTCCAAACCTTTCGCCCAGCCCTCTGCCCAGCGCCTCTGTTTGGCCCAGCTGACGTGCTCCGCCTCCAGGCCCAGCCTGGCGACGCCCCCGCTGAGCTGGCCCAACAGCTCCAGTTGTCCATGCGCTTTCCGCGCCACTGAACGGGCCTCCGCGCCAGACTTCGCGAGCTCGTCCTGCGCCTGGTCCTTATAGCGCCCATCAGTGAGGAGCACCGCCTCCTCCGTCTTTACTAGCAGCAGACCGGCGGAGCCGCTGAAACCTGTCAGGTAGCGGACATTCGCCAGGTCGGAAACCAGTAGCGCCTCACACCCAGCCTGGCTCAACAGGTCTCGCAGACGCTCGAGCCGGCGCGGGAGATCCATCGGGGGTAGTGCCATCAGGCGCTCATGCAGTTGGTCAGGTACGCGACCGCTCACCTGGGCCATCGTGGCACGCTTGTGTAGTTACTGAGTGAGAACTGGCCCAAGGGAGAGAACGCGCCGAAGCAATGCTTTCGTTCATGAGAGATACCACCCGACACTTACCGGTACCCGTGGCAGCGAGCGCATGCGCCGCTGTTTTCGGTGACCGGCCAGCCAGTACCCGCTCACAATGACCCCACGCGAGCAAGAGGCCGCAGGCGGCAAGACCAGGCACTCCACGACGGCGCGGCTTTTGCTCTCTGCCGCGGACCGCCCCGGCCTGGTTGCGGCGATCGCCGATTTCATTTACCGCAACGGCGGGGACATCACGCAAGCCGATCAGCACAACGACGAACAGGAGGGGATGTTCTTCCAACGGGTCGAGTTCCGCCTCGAGGGTTTCAAGCTTTCCCGGGAAGGCTTAGCGACGGCTTTGTCCGAGGTGGCGACCCCGCTCGGTATGAAGTGGAGCGTCCGCTACTCAGACGAGGAGCGCCGTGTCGCGGTGCTGGCGTCTCGCCAGCCGCACTGCCTCGTGGACTTGCTCGGCCGCTGGCACGCACAAGAGTTGCCGGGCAAACCCGTGCTCGTCGTGTCAAACCACATGGACCACGCTGAACTGGTGAGCCGCTTCGGCCTCGCTTACGAGTACGTCCCGGTCTCGAGCGAGACTCGGCCGGCGCAGGAGGCAGCACTGCTGGAGCTCCTGGCCGGGGCGAACATAGAGCTCGTGGTCCTGGCCCGCTACATGCAGATCCTCTCCAAGCGCGTAATTGCGGCGTACCCGTCCCGGGTCATCAATATCCACCATTCGTTCCTGCCTGCCTTTTCGGGCGGCCAGCCCTACCACCAGGCTTATGCCAAGGGGGTGAAGCTGATAGGGGCCACCGCGCACTACGCCACTGCAGCGCTCGACCAGGGCCCGATTATCGAGCAGGACACAGCGCGAGTATCGCACCGCGACGGTGTTGCCGACCTCACCCGAGCCGGGCGGGACCTGGAGACAGTGGTGCTGGCCCGGGCCGTCCGGCTCCACCTGACAGACCGTGTACTGGTCCACGGCCACAAGACCATTGTTTTTTAGCGTGGGGGCGTTTTCCAAGCCTGGGAAGTGTTTTCTGAATGTTGCAGGCGTTTTTACCCCAGCAGGATTTTTTTGGAGCTGCAGGTACTTTTTGGGGTTACCCGGGTCTAGTGGTTACCCGGGCCGCGCCGCGCTGGCCCAAGCCCCGCCGCTTCGTACACGTCGAGCACGAACTTGAGCGCTCGGTACCCGTCCTCTCCCCCGACCGATGGTTCGTCACCCTCAATGATCGCCTCGACTATGTCGGCTAATTGAGCGCGGTGGCCATCGGGCATCTTCAGAGCCCCGGCCCGGGCCAGGGTCTCGTCTTCGCCCAGGTCTTCCAGCCCACCGGCCACGAGGGCCCCGTTCCGCAGGACGATCGTCCCCCTGGACCCGCTTATGCGCAACTCGGTCTCGAACCCGGGGTATGCCAACGTGGTCGCTTCCAGCATCCCCACCGCACCGTTTTCGAAGCGCAACAACGCGAGCGCAACGTCCTCTACCTCGATCTCGTGGTTCAGCGTGGCGCATTGCGCTGCTACAACCTCGGGCTGGCCGCACAACCAGCACACGAGGTCTGCGTAATGCACACCCTGGTTCATAAAGGCCCCGCCGCCATCCATTGCCCAGGTGCCCCGCCAGCTCCCACTCTGGTAATAGGCGGCGCTCCGGTACCACGGGACACTGGCCCAGACCTCGAGCAGTCGGCCCAGCCGGCCCTGGTCCAGCAGCGCCTTGGCCCGCTTAATGCCGGGGTTGTAGCGCTGTTGGGCGATCACGCTCAGGCTTACCCCGTGTGCTTTGGCCCCCTCGATCAGGCGCCTCGCCGCGCCGAGAGAGACATCGATCGGCTTTTCGACGACGACATGCTTTCCCGCTTCGGCCACGGCCAATCCGATCTCAGCGTGCAAGCCGCTCGGCGCGCATATGCACACCACCTGGACCTCGGGCATAGCCAGGAGTTCCTGCAGGCTGCCGGCACGAGCAACGCCGTGCTCGGCGGCGAAGCGTTCCGCTCGCTCGGTTATGACGTCTGTCACCGCAACGAGGTGCGCCTCGTCGAGGCCGCCCAGAGCCGCCGCATAGGTCTCCGCGATGACGCCACACCCAACGAGGCCAAAGCCCAATGGGCCGGAGATCAACGGGCCTGAGCTCAACGGGCCTGAGCTCACGGGAGCGATTGCACCCACTGCCGCAAGAGAGCGGCCTGGGGCCCAAGCGACTCCTCGGGGGAGCCAGCTCCGGGTGCCATTTCTTCTCGAACTCGAGCGACACCCAGCCGTCATAGCCCGCTCCAGGAAGCAGGCTCAGCAGCTCGCGTACCGGGACCTCTCCTTCGCCCAGGGGGACGAGCTGCCACTGATCTTCCCCGGGCTGGCGACACGCGTCCTTCAGCTGCACAAGCGCCAGGTAACGGCCCAGGTTTGCGAGTACCTCGGGTGGGAGTTCGCCCATCCGGTGGGGATGGTGCGAGTCGTACACGGCGCCCGCGCTGCCCTCTGAGCTCTCGAGCAGCTCCGCTACGGTCTTGGCACTCGAAAAGTCGTCGTGTGTCTCGACCGCCAGCCTTACGCCATGGTCGCGTGCCCGTGGCGCCGCATCGACGAGCAGATCCCCGCCCCGCTTTATCGCATCGCGCCTGGCCAGTGGCTCGGACGGGAGATGGCCCCCGAAAAGGCGGACCAGCGGCGCGCCCCACTGTTGGGCGATGGCCGACAGGACCTCCAGATCCGCGAGGAAGCCATTGCGGTCCTCGCACATCACTCGTAAAGAGGTGTCGAGCGCGGCCACCTGCACGCCGGCGGCGCGTAGTGCCGTCTCGCCGCGCCGGCGCGCGCCAGTGCTAAGTGCCGGGGTCACGACCTCACCGTCAAATAGACGTACCTCGAGCCCGTCGAAGCCGTAAGTCGCAACGGCGTCGACTGTCTTTTCGAACGTCCAATCTGGGCAGGCCAGGTTGCTGTAACAAATGCGCATGTGGCTCGGGCGCTAGCGTACCCAAACTTGTTTCGCTCTACCGGCTGTGCCCTACCGGCTGTGCCCTACCGGCTGTGCCTGCCGGAACGTAGCAACGCCGCCACGGCTTCGATGGCGAGCCGGTACCCTTCCGCACCAAACCCCGCGATTACCCCGGTCGCTACCGGGCCGACCACAGAGAAATGCCGCCAGGGGTCCCGCCGCTTGGGGTTCGTTAGGTGAAGCTCTATTACCGGCCCGTCGAACGCGGCCAGTGCATCGTGGAGCGACCACGAGTAATGGCCGAGCGCACCGGGGTTGACAACTATGGCAGCGGCGCGGCCACGTGCCTCGTGAACCGCCTCTATGAGGGCGCCCTCATAGTCGGACTGGACGTGCTCGAGGGCCAGGCCGTACTCCGCAGCCACCGTCGTGGCCCTCGACACGTGGTCAGCGAGCGTGTCCCGTCCGTAAATCTCCGGCTGGCGTTGGCCTAGAAGGCCCAGGTTCGGTCCCGAAAGCAGTACCACGATCGGTTCCGGCTGCCGCTCGGGCGACTCGTCTTGGCGTCGGCCAGGCCATTCCGTGCCGTCGTCCTGGAGCCCGGCGACAACAGTCAGCTCGGGACGGCCAGGGGGTTCCTGGGGGGCCATGACAGTTCCTTCCTTGCTGGTCCTTCCTTATTGGCGCAATCTCACTCCGTACACAACAGGACCGAACTTGCAGCATACGGTCGCTCGCTATCCAGCGCTTTCCCATACTCAGTGACATGTCAAGGCCGGTGTCCCCTGGCAGGCTCTGATGGCTCGCCGGCGCCGCGCTCAAGTTCGTTTTCTTCTGAGCCGACTAAAAGCCAGGGACAACCAGCCAGCCAAGAGCCAGGCACCGACAGAAGACGGAGTAGATCAGGTGCGTTTTCAAGAACTTCGCGATGCAGGCGGGAGCACCCTCGCTCAGGGCCTACACCCGGTCGTTGCAGTTGTCGCCGCCAATGCCATGGCACGCGCCGCTGCCGTACCGGCTGTCGAGGCGACCGGGGAGGGCAAAGTCCTACAGCCCTTTGACGTGGAGCACCAACTCCAGCGGGCCACTGCCAATGCAGTGGAGCAGCACGCTGACGCGGTCGAGGAAAACCAGGCCAGGGTCACCGACGCCGAGAGTGCCCTCGAGGCGGCAACGGGAGAGGAGCAGAGTACCTCCCACGACGCCTTCGTGGCCGGCGAGGACCTGGCCCGCTTCGACGATCTCGCTTCTCGCCTCGTGTCGGCCCAGGAGGCCTACGAGGCTGCCGTGCGGGCCGATTCCGAAGCAGCGCGTTCGCTGGCCGCCGCCCTCGGCGATCTGGACCGAGCCCTCGGTCAGCGCCAAAGCGCCAACGCGTCACTGGACCAAGCCCGCCGGGCCAGGGATAACCGGGGCGTGCCCGACGTGGTGCTCGAACAGGCATTGAGCCTTCAGACCGCATTGGCAAGCGCCGAGGCAGGCAAGCACGAGGCCGTCGAGCAGGCAGACGAGATCTCACAGCTGGCGCGAGCAGTCAACCGGGAGGCAAAACAAGTCCTGGATGGTGCTCACGCCGCCATCAGGTCTGGGATGGCCCTGATCAGCATGGGTGTGCCGGATTGGGGCCTGGTGTACCGCTGCCGGGCCTCGTAACCAACTACCGTGACCTTCTCTCGGCTGTCGTGACGGCGGCTCAGGATGCGCAATCGCAGGCCAAGAGCGAACAACAGGCAGCCGCCTCGCGCCTCGAGCAAGCCAGGCGCGATCTCGACGCGCTCGTTGCAGTGGGACCTCCCACGCTCGACCCGCTGGAGACCATCGCCAGCTGGCTGGCGAGTGAGGCCTTCACCAATGAGGACGCAGTACTGGCCGACGAGGCCTTTGGGCGCTTCGGCGCCGAACAAGCCTGCGCCTTGGTGACGAGCCTCGCACAGCGGGGCTGCCAGGTGATCTATCTGACAGATGACCCCGAGATCCTTGGCTGGGCTATCGGGCTCCCCCACGAAGCGGGCGGCGCCAGCACCGTTTCCAGCGCCTGGGCCCGCAAGCCCGCGCTCCAGACCGATTAGCAAGCAAAAGCGCCCACGTACCAGGAAAGGTCACCCGTGTTCCGGCAGATCAAATCCAAATTGCTCGCAGCCTTCGCTGTGCCGCTGGCCATATTGGTAGCGGTCGTGGGGGTCGAGGCATCTATGAGCCTTTCGATCACCAACGGTTCGAAAAGCCCGCACAGTGGGGACGCAACGGAGGCGATAGCGTTCGCCGCTCTCGGTCTCGTCGGAGCGATGATCGGCCTCGTACTTGTCATCCGCGTGAGCCGTTCAGTCTCCAGCTCCCTCGTTGACTTGGCCCAACAGGCAGAAAAGTTGGCCACCGAGACCCTGCCCGATACGGTCCAGGCCATCCTCGACGCCGGGGCCACTGGCGACGAGCTGCCCGAGGTGCCAGAGATCAAAGTCGACGGTGTCGACGAGGTAGCCGGAGTGGCCAACGCTATCGAGACGCTGAAAACAACGGCCCTCGAGCTGGCCGTTAGCCAGGCGGCCCTGCGGCGCAACCTGGCCGATGCGTTCGTCAACCTGGGCCGGCGTAACCAGAACCTGGTTACCCGCCAGCTCGAGTACATCACCGAGATCGAGCTCAAAGAGCCTGACCCGGCCTCACTAGAGGAACTATTCCGACTGGACCACCTCGCCACTCGTATGCGGCGCAACGCAGAGTCGCTGCTCATCCTGGCCGGGAGCGGCCCGGCCCGGCCGTGGAGCACTTCGGTCCCAGTTATGGACGTTGCACGCGCTGCGTCTGCGGAAGTCGAGGACTACAAACGGCTGCGGCTGCACCACTTCGACCACGCACTCGTAACCGGGGCTGTGACGACCGATCTCGTCCATATCCTGGCCGAGCTCATCGAGAACGCTCTCAGCTTTTCGCCCCCGGGGGCGCCGGTAGACGTCTACGGCCGGCCCTGGAGGGTGGCTATGTCGTCGTGGTGGTCGACTCGGGCATCGGGATGTCGCCCGAGGATCTCGAGATCGCCAACGACCGGCTCGCCAACTGCAGGCTTGAAGGCCTCGGTTCCAGTGGAGAAGTTCCTGGCCGCTACCTCGGCCACTTTGTCGCCGGCCGTCTCGCGGCTCGCAATGGCATCGCCATCTCCCTCCAGTCCTCTCACTCCGGGGGCCTTGTTGCCCGCGTGAAGGTCCCTTCTTCCGTAGTCGAGGGCACGGCGCCAGACTTGTCGGCGGCTGCGGACCTCACCCCGGTGCCCTTCTCGGCCGGCCAGAAGCCGGCTTTGCCGGCTTCGCAGGCGCCTGTCGAGCCTGGCCCAGAACCTGTCCAGCCTGCTCGAGAGCCTGTGAAGGGGCAGTCCGGGCTCGACGGCTGGTCCAGGATGGCTGAGCTGGCTGCTGGGGCGGCGTTTTCAAACAGAATTTCACGACCCATGTGCCAGTCCCTGGGCTAGTCCCTGTGGCAATAGAGCATTCTTCGCCCGTGACGCCTGGCCCGGCGCTTTCTGAAAGCGGGCCTGCCGCGGTGCCGACGCCGTCAGGAGAGGTTGAGCCAGAGCCCGAACTTCGCTCAGACCAAGAAATATCTGACGACGGCCTTGCCAGCGCCGTTGCGTCCCGCGGCACCGCATGCGACAGCCCCCTGCACGGCAATGGTGCGTTGCGCACCGGCGCTTTCTTTGACTGGGCTGGCTATGACTGGGCTGGCCCTCAGGCTGACCACCCTCGCATTAACGAACTTGATAGGGAGACCGAGGAGGGGCCCGCCGACGAAGAAGTCCCCTCCCGCTGATGCGCTGGAGCGACTCCGGGCGATTTCCGGCACGTCGACTTGGCAGGCTGATCAAGCGCGTGCCCGGGGGGCCTCCCTGCCCGAACAGGACGGCTCCCTTCGCCGGCCGACCTCCACTCCCACCGCGAACAACCCGCTTCGGCTCAGGGGGCGCTGTCGCAGTACTTGTCTACCACCGCGAACGAGAGCTGTCCCGAGAAGGAGCACTACGCATGACGAGCACACAGACCCTGAACACTGACGCCAAAAACTTCGACTGGTGGCTTGACAATTTCGTAGAAAGCAGCTTTGTAGAAAGCAGCGCTGGCGTCCACGACGCGGTGGCAGTGGCGGCGGATGGCATTCTGGTGGCGATGTCACAGTCGGTGGACCGGGCCGGTGCCGAGCGGTTGGCCGCGACATTTCCGGGATCGTCGGCCCGTCCAGGGGTGCCGGCAGGGCCTTCGGGTGGGAGCCCGTGCATCAAGTGGTGATCGGGATGGAGGGTGGCTACCTTTTCGTGTCGTCGATATAGAGGGGTAGCAACGTCGGTGTCGTCGCGGACGGCGGCTGCGATATCGGTCTCGTCGGCCACCAGACCAATCTATTGGTCGAAAAGATCGGCGCTTTGCTGACGCCCGCACCGGTCGCGCAACCGCGCGCCCCGGCCCTCGAGCTGCTCGTCGCCCGGCGCACACGTAGAGCTCTCTGTTGAACCTTTCTGCCTGAGGTGGCGAATCGGATAGCCACACGGCCTCGTGGTCGTGGCTCGGGCACACCGCGACCCGGGGCAACGGCAACCTGGGCCTCCTCTGGTGGTGGTGAGCAAGGCTGCCCGCTGCAGGGGGTGTAGGTAGTTCGTTATCCGAGTACCCGAGTACCCGAGTACCCGAGTACCCGAGGCTCCCCCGCTAACGCCGATGAACCCCATTCTGGCAAGATTGGGGCACTCTGGTGGCCTAGCTCCGGGTCGCGAAGAGCGCTTACTCGGTGCTGTTTCGCTAATTGGTCGCGAAATCGCGCTGGAGAATAAGCGTTTTTACGCCGAGAAGCCCGTGATGCACCCAGAACCGGCAAAAGAACCCGTGGTGCACCCCAGAAAGCCGCCGGAATCCCTCGTGAACACAGAGCCGGCGCACCTCCCGAGCAGTGTTCTGAGGCCCTTTCGGTCGGCGCGGGGCCGGTAATCACGCCGCCACGCCGCCACGCCGCCACGGGCTCGCGTTGTTTGGACCTGAGATAGATCTAAAACCCTTCACGGTTCGGAAGGTGCAGACTACTCTGAGCGTTGGCCTTGAAGAGAGAGAGCATCGACGTCGCGATGAAGCGTCTCGAAAGCATGTACTCGGGGCGCCGGACGGCGGTCCCGGATGAAGGAGTTGCAGTGCCTAGCACGTTGGTTGGGCCGCTGACCGTAGCACGAATGACTGCGCGGACGGAGACCTGGGTAACGGACGTCAACTTCGAGCGGTGCGCAATTAATGGACCTCATCACCAGTTTGGCCCGCGCAGGCTGCTCGTCTCTGACGGTTTAGACCTTGCCGGGTACCTCGAGCGGGCCGGAGAGGGACGAGCGCCGCTCGAGCGCAAGTGTCGCTGCGGTTATCGGTTCGACCCCGAGGAACCTGAGTTGCAGCTGGACATCCCGGTCCTCTCCGTCGAGGGTAGGAGTTATCGGCCCTTGCACCACCAAGGTCCAGGGCGGTCCCTGCTGGTCAAGTCTGTCAACGAGGGCTTGTCTCGCGGCGACCCCTTGAAGGCTCACCTTACAAACCAGACAGATGTCTTCAGAGCCCGCACGAGCACCGAAGCTTGCTCAGTTCACGGCTACCACAGGGCAATGTCACTGCTGGCCCGCTGCTATGTCGACCCTGCACGGGAGGCCACCTTCGCCTCCGGGCCGCCGGTGTACGCCAACGCGTTTTATTGGCCGACCACCTGTGACTGCGGCTATGTCTTCGACCCCGAGGAGCCTAAGACTCGCTTGTGCCTCTCGGTGCTGCGCCTGGCCGATGGCACCGAGGTCAACTACCGCGACGCGCCCGAGGGCACCTACTGGGACTACTCGGACGAGGACGACGAACAGTTACCACCCGGCTGTTGAATAACGTCGCCTCCTGCAGCCGCTGAGCCGCCTTCATACGTAGGCACATCATGAGGCCGGCGCCAGCGTCCGGCGAGTGCCCCATGAATGAGGCCCTCAATGGGGCACGTGCCGCAGTACTGCAGCAAAGGGCCGACAGTCAGCAGGTTGACGCGGGATCATATTAGGCCCTCGCCCCTTTGTAGTTGCTTCCGAACATGCCCGGGCCGGGCTCCGCCGCGAGGTAACTGGGCCCGGTCATATTATCGAGTCATCCGGGCGCGCAGTTGCAGTACCGCCTTGGTGTGGATCTGACTGGCGCGGCTTTCCGTCACACCAAAGACCTTCCCGATCTGCGATAAAGTCATGCCCTCGTAGTAGTAAAGCGCCAGGACGGTCTTTTCCCTCTCACCGAGCCGGTTGATCTCCTTGGCCAAGATCTGCTTCATTTCTTTCGCTTCGCAAACGGCCATCGGGCCGTCACGGAGGTCTATCAGGGTATCGCCGAGGGAAGTCTTCTTCTCCCGGCTGCTCGCGGAGACTGTCTCCTCCAACGTGAGGACGCTGGCGAGAGAGATCTGCGAGAATTGTGCCTGCAGCTGTCCCTCAGAGAGCCCGAGCTCGGCAGCGACTTCTGCGTCTGTCGGCATGCGAAGCAACCGTGTTTCCAGTTCGGAGTAGGTCCTCTGGATTGCCCTGGCCTTGGCGCGAACCGAGCGGGGCGCCCAGTCGATGTTGCGCAGTTCGTCGATTATGGCCCCTTTGATCCGCACGACCGCATAGGTCTCGAACTTGACACCCCGCTCGCGATCGAACTTCTCGATGGCGTCAATGAGCCCAAAAATCCCGTAGCTGACGAGGTCCCTCTGTTCGATCGTTTGAGGCAGGCCGACCGAGACCCGGCCGGCGACCCATTTGACCAGGGGCGAGTAGCGGATGATCAACTGGTCGCGCAGCTCACGCGCACCCGTCAATTTGTACTCGGCCCACACGGCCTCAGCGGGGAAAGCCTCGGGACGGTAGTCGACCAGCGTGCTCACAGCTGCCCCCCCACCACATGGCAGTCACAATCGAACTTTAGGGCTCCGGTACCCGTCATTTATTCCTCTCTTTTCTCGGCTGTTGCGCAGCGCCAGGTAAGTAAATGCGGTGCGCCCGTCGCTGTTGAAGTGCCGCCGTTTGGCTACTTGCTGGGTGCGGCGCCCTTGTGTACGAATGAGCGGTAGATCTCCGTGAGCAAGCCTTTTGCCCGCTCGTCGAGCCCGGGGTCGCTATCTATCGCCGACACGACCGAGGCTTGGCTACCTACCAGTGGCAGGTACCCGAGATGACGTGACAGGGCACCAGGAGACAATGCCAGGAGGCGCTCGATTTCGAAGACTTTCTCGGGAGCCGGGGCCCAGATGGCCTTCTCCCACGAGCCGACCGTGTGCCAGCTCACGCCAAGCGCTGCGCCCAGGCGTACCTGAGTCGGGTAACCGCTACCCTGACGGTGCCGCTTCAAGGCCGCAGAGAACGCGAGATAGGCCTCTTTGGGTTCGTAGTCATACTTTTTGTCTTTGATGGCTGTTGTCCTGGTCGCTGTTCGAGCCCTGGCCTTGCGAGCGTCATTGCCTTCCGGGCTGTCATTGCCTTCCGGGCTGCCATTGCCTTCCGGTCCGTTCGTCTGTTTATTCGAACCAGATGTCATGCTAGGCATCCTAGCATAAGGTAAGGTCAAACTGCTAGCAATGCAAGGTAAAAGTAGTCTGAGGTATCGAATCGCGGGCCGTCAGCGACCTGCGACCTAGGCCGAGCTCAAGCGCCGCTGCCGAGCCTTTGGGCTTTCTGTGGTCCTATCTCCGGAGCCTCCGGAGGGGCTTTCAGGTGCAGTTGCGCAAACCCGCCTCGCGAAACCGTGCGCTAACTTAGGTATTTTCAGCCCAAGAAGCTGATCGTGCGCCCAGAAGCCGCAAAAAACGATGCCTGTACCATTGATCTGGCCGGCCATCGTTGTACAGTGCCCCTCGAGGCTTCCTGTGCCGCCAACGCAAACGGTTCTTCACAACCACCGCGAAAGCGAAGGCGAGAGCCTCAGTGGACTAGGCCCAAGTACCAGTTGACGACAGGGCCGCCGGCGAGCGCGGACAGCACCGCACCGGCCGCGAGGAAGGTGCCAAACGGTATCTTGGTCCGCCGGCCCGCCTTGCCCATGGCGATCAGAGCGATGCCGACGATGGAGCCGAGCACGCTCGCGATCAAGAACCCGAGAAGCGCGTAGGCGCCACCGAGCCAGCCGAGCCCGAAACCTATTAACAGTGCAAGTCGGACGTCCCCAAAACCGAGCGCGTTCGGTGACACGAAGTTGATGGCAAAGAACACCGCCCATGCCACCACAGCCGTAATCACGGCCACCAGGAGGCGGTGCCATTGGCCCCCGGCCACCGTGCCGGCGAGCAGCACGACCGCGACGATCGTCAAGGTCGAGTAGACGACTTTCTTAGGCAGGAGCATGTGGTCCAGGTCTATGAACGCCAGGGCCACTAATCCGCCCGCCAGGGCGGCTTCTGCCACGCCGGTCCACGATATGCCGAAACGCAACCCGATGGCGGCAAAAATCAAGCCGACGAGCCCTTCGATCAAGGGGTAGCGGGGTGAGATGGGCTTTTGACAGGTACGGCAATGCCCCCGGAGCAAGAGCCAGGAAATCACCGGGATATTGTCAAGCGGGCGGACGTGGCTGCCGCACCAGGGGCACCCCGAGGGGGGCTTTACGATCGAACGGCCTTCTGGCACGCGGTAAATGACGACATTGGCGAACGAGCCCACTAGCAACCCGAATATCCCCAAAAGCACCGCAGCCAGTGGGCCCGCGGGTACGGCCATTAAAGCCCGCCCCCATCGTCCCCGCGGCATACGCAAAGCTCTCCCATATCCCTTTGTATTCGGCACAACTGCGCCGAATATTTAGCGCAGCCGCTCATCGTCACTGGACGCTATTGCAGCTCGGCCAATGTTGACAATGCAGCCTCTGCCGCGACACCCCGCACGACCTCGAGCCCGGCCGGTCCGTCGAGTACGAATGTAAGGCCGCCGCTCGTAACTTTCTTATCGCGCCCCATGACGGCGACGAGCTGTGCAGGGTCGGCATCAGCGGGCAGACGCAACGGTAGGTCGTAGTCGGCGACCACACGGTCGTGCTCACCCACGCGTTCGTCGCTTACCCGTCCGAGCCGCCGGGCCAGTCGAGCGGCATACACCAGGCCTACCGCCACCGCCTCGCCATGGCGCAGGTCATAGTGGCCGACGGTCTCCAGAGCGTGGGCCAGAGTGTGGCCATAGTTCAGCAACGCCCGGCCACCCTCCGCGCCGGCGCCGGCAACACTCTCGGTCTCCCGCTCGTCGTTGGCGACAATGCTCGCTTTCAACTCGGCACAGCGCGCCACCGCTTCGTCCAGGCCGAGGTCCGGCAAGTCGGGGACGCCCAGGAAGGCGTACTTCGCCATCTCGCCGAGGCCGCTCCGGTACTCCCGGGGCGGCAGTGTCGAGAGGACCTCGGTGTCGCAGATAACGGCGACCGGCTGCCAGAACGCGCCCACCAGGTTCTTTCCCTCCGGGCAGATTAACGCCCGTCTTGCCCCCGATGGCGGCGTCGACCTGACCGAGCAAGGTCGTGGCGACGTGGACCACCGGCACACCCCGGTGGTAGACCGCGGCCGCGAAGCCAGCCACGTCGGTCACCACTCCCCCGCCCACGCCGACAACGAGGTCTGCTCTGGTCAACCCGAATTTGGCGAAGGACCGGCAAAGATCCTCGACGGTGCGGAGGGATTTCGCCTCTTCGCCCTCGCCGACGAAAAAAACCCGTTGCTCCAGCCCCGTCTCCACGTCCACCCCCACGGCCCGCTGGGTGACGACGGCGGCCTTCCGGGGACCGGGCGGCAGAAGCGAGCTCAGCTGGTGCCTGGCGCCCCCGCCGACCAGGATGAGGTACGACCTTTCTCCAAGCTCTACTGTGACCTTCCTCATGGTGGCTTCCTCATGGTGACCCGCTTCCGAGGTCCAGGGTCAAAGCGCCGCTGAGGGCGGCCAGGACGAGCCCGGCCGCGTCGTCCGGAGAAATGCCGTCGACGTCGACGACTACATCGGCAACTTCCTCGTAGTACGGCCTACGCTCGGCGACGAGCTTCTCCAGGGCTTCTTCTGGCCCGAGCCCCCGTTCGAGCAGGAGCGGCCGGCTTCGCCCGCTCCCGACCCGGTCCGCGAGAGTGGCCGGACTGGCCCGCAACCACACGACTGTGCCCGCAGCTCGAATGGCCCGGCGGTTCGGCTCGCTCAGCACCGCTCCGCCGCCCACGCTGGCCACAAGGGGTGTCGCCGTTTTTGCCAGGCCCGCCACGATGTCGGACTCTGCGGCCCGAAAAGCTGCCTCGCCATCGCGGGCAAAGATCTCGGCCACACTGGCGTTGGCGTGTTGCTCGACCACGGCGTCGGTGTCGAGGACCGGCCACGCAAGCCGCCCGGCCAGGAGGCCGGCGACCGTCGACTTACCGACGCCCATCATGCCGACGAGGAGCACGCACTTCCGGTCCTGCTCGGCGCGCCCTCGCTCCGACAACCTCAACCGCGAAGGCTCGATAGATAAGCGTCCCGGTTGCGGAGCACCTCGGCCATCGAGTCGCCACCGAACTTCCGCAGTGCTTCGGCGGCCAGCACCCATGCCGTCATCGTCTCGGCCACGACGCCCATGGCGGGCACGGCGGTGTGGTCCGTGCGCTCCTTGAACGAGACCGTCTCCTCCTTGGTCACCACGTCGACAGTCTTCAGCACCGGGCGGTTGAGGGTGGAGAGCGGTTTCATGTAGCAGCGGGCTACCAGGGGCTCTCCGTTGGTCATGCCGCCCTCGGTGCCGCCGGCGTGATTGGAGGCCCTCGTGTACGTCTGGAGCCCGGGGTCCCAACCGATGGAGTCATGGGCCACCGACCCCCGCAGGCCGGCGCCCTCTATGCCGTCGCCGATCTCGACCGCTTTCACCGCGTGGATGCTCATCAGGGCCTGGGCGAGCAGCCCGTCGATCTTGCGGTCCCAGTGCACATGGCTGCCGAGGCCGACCGGTACGCCGTAAGCGACCACTTCCGCAGCCCCCCCGAGCGAATCGCCGTCTTTGGCGGCCGCCTTCACCGCCTCCACCATTTCCGCCTCGGCCTCGGGGTCGAAACACCGTACCGGAGAAAGGTCTACCGTCTCGAGGTCAGCCGGGCCCGGGCGGAGCCCACGCTTGGCCACGGCTGGCCCGAGCTGGACCACATGGCTCACGATCTCGATATCCAACTGGCGCAGGAGCAACTTGCAGAGAGCGCCGGCTGCCACCCGGGCCGCGGTTTCCCTGGCGCTGGCCCGCTCGAGCACGTCACGGGCCTCGGGCAGGGCGTACTTCTGCATGCCCGCCAGGTCGGCGTGGCCAGGCCGGGGCTGGGTGAGCGGCTTGGCTGTCGCGCCCGGCGCAGGCGACATCTCCTCGGTCCACTTGGGCCACTCGGAGTTCCCGACCTCGACGGCCACGGGCGAGCCGAGCGTCCGGCCGTGCCGGATGCCGCCCAGGAGGGTCAACTCGTCGGCCTCAAAGCGCATCCGAGGGCCGCGCCCATAACCGAGGCGCCTCCGGGCCAGCTCGATGGCAACATCCTCAGCCCGAACGGCTAGCCCGGCGGGCAGGCCTTCGACTATGACTACGAGGCCTTGGCCGTGGGACTCGCCGGCGGTGAGGAAGCGAAGCACGACCGCTCATCGTACCGGGCCCGTTTCCGCGGCCCCGTTCAGCTCTGCCGGTCATCGCCCCCTTTTAGCGTGGGCAACCGTTATGGACGCCCACGAGATCATCGCCCAGATGACGGCGGACCCGGCGCTGCTCGTCGAGATCCGCGCTGTTGTGCTCTCAGAAGAGCTCCTTTGGGTACCTGAGCGTCTGACGCGAGTCGTGGCGCGATTGGAGCAGGTGGAGATCCGGTTAGACCGCCTCGAGCAGCCAGTTGCCGCGCTGGTCGGCGCTCTGGACCACGCTTCGGGCTGTAGTCGCCGGGCACACGGGCCAGATGGCCACGCTCGCGGCGCGCCTCGACCAGCTGCTCGCGGAGGTGGCCGGAATGAGGCGATGTTCGGCCAGTTCATGGCGGCCACCGTCGCCACTCTGGAACGCATGGAGCGAAAGATCGACGGCATCGTCGTCACGCTCGACGAGCCGGCCGGAAACTCGAAGAGCACGGCCGAAAACTCGATGAACACCGTCGAACGCTGGCGGAGCACGACGGAAGGTGTACGTGGATCGAGCAACGGCTCGGCTAAAAATTCCTCCTAGCCACCAGCACTTCGCGCCGGTTCCCGTGATCGAGCCGAACGGCAAGAACCCTTTTGGACGCGGAGCCAGGCGGCGTTTTTCGTCCATTAACGACAGCTCCTGGTACTGCCGGTAGCGCGCCGCAGGAGCAAGGTCCAGGCTGCAAGTTAGGGTGGCCGGCGCAGTGGCTACAAGGTCCGTCACTGGCGGCGTGTCGTCCTGGGCGGCGGGTTAGGCCCGAGCAGGCCGGCGGCGCGGTCGCGCTCGGTCTTATCCCGATGGTGGGGCCAGCATCGCGGTTGCAAGTTTGCGTAGGACGTCGGGCCATGGTTGGCGACCGGATTGACGTGGTCCCACTCGAGCCCGTAGCGTCGCCCGCACTCTGGCTCGACGCAGACCGTACCCTCGAAGTCGGGAGGGGCTCCGACTTCTAAGGCTGTCCTGAGCTCGGCCCGCATATACCGGCCAAAATGCTTTACGGTGTCGATCCGAACGCCGTCGTGGAGGACCGCCTTGACAAAGGCGTCCTCGCTCAGCTCACGTACCTGGTCGACCGTGACGGGCCGCCCCCACGATATGGCACACCTCGTCCGGATGAGCGTGACCGCGTCGGTAAGCGTTTATGTCACATACCAGAACGAGCTCAGACCGGATGGCACTGCCTTGTCCTGACCCGGTGAGCATTGCCGCCAGGGCGTCACAAGCCTGAGCCGAAAACGGTTCATCGATCTTGGACCGCCGAGCCAACGCGCGCGAGGCGCTCGGCTTCCGCCTCCAGGCGGTTGATGATCGGGATCCCGACATCGGGCGTGAATGCGACGGCGAGCCTGACCATCCCGTAGCGGTCCCGCCAATGGCGGAACTCGCGCTGGCGACGCTGGCACTCACGCAACTGGGCTGGGTCGGAGCCTTTCAACGTACGGTCCCGGATGGCATCGCGGACCGCTGTAAGGCTGGATGTGCGAGCCAGGTCGACCAGGTCGTGCTCGGCGTCGATCATTTGTAATGGTGACGTGGCGATCTCGTGGGCCTGGGCAAGAGAGAGCTGGCCGGCGGCGAGCGCCTTCTGGGCCTCCGGGCACGACTCAATCGCAGTGGCCGTCTCGATGGCCATGCGTGCTTCACCGTTGGTCGAGCCCATTTGTCGGGCCAGCCAGTCGGTACCGCTGGCGAAACCCGCCGCACGGTGGGCCCCTTGGTCTACCGCCCGGGCAGCAGCTCGCGCCCGAGCCGCGGCGCACGCCTTTTCGGTTGTGGCCAGTGTCTCGACAACAGAAGCGTTGTCTGGCCCGGACAAAAGGGCGGGGTCGAACCGCTCCAAAATCTCCCGCAGCTGACAAGCAGCTTCCCAAAGGCTTTCGGCCATAGGCCATCTCCCTCGTGGACTGGCTTAGAAGGAGAGACCGACACGATAGATAACTAACCCGATCTCGAGGCTGCCACTATTCACTCTAATCGAACGTACGTTCGTAGTCAAGGATATTCTTGTTGCCTGCGAGGACGATCGCCTGCAAAGCGACGAGCGCTAAGAGGCCGAAGGTTTCCATCTCGAGCCGCATAGGCAGTGACGTCGACGTCAGTGGACCAGTGCGATGTACCAGTTGACCAACCAAGTAGGCGCGACGGCAGGTCGTAAAGAGACATCACCCGCTCGTGCTCTGCCACGCGTTCGTCATCCATCCTCCCGGGCTCCTGCGTCGAGGAGCTACTGTACGCTCAAGACGGTTACGTTCCAGTTACCCGACGAGGTTCCCGTGCCCCCAGTGCTCCCAGAGATGATCCCGTAAGGCAGAGCCAGGCCCGGGTTCGGCGTGAACGTTCCTGTCCCTGTTATGTCGTTACCGGCGTAAATCTGTCCCGTCATCGTCATATCTCCCCGAAGTGCAGACATTGCTTGGTGTGTAGAGGAAGACGTTCGCCCCGGCAATCGCATTGCTGTCCCAGACGCTCCCGTTGGGGTTGCTACCGCTGCCCAGCGAAGATGGGCACGCCTTCTCTCCGTTGACCGGGGGCGTGGGAGAACCACCCCACGGGACGAGGGCGTACAGGTCCGGGCTCGGGTTGCCTGATCCCAGGACCTCAGAGAGCTTGCCACCCTTTGTATTGAAATCGCCGTCGAAATTGAAGCCACCCGATGCGAAGATGGCCAGGCTGTGGCTCAGAGCAAGCGTTTGTCCCGCCTCCGGATTTTCCGAGGCGTCCCAAACGAACGCACAGTTAGTAACAAGCACGCTCGGGCCAGTCATGCTCTCTATCGTGCTTGTAGTCGGCGCTTGGCATTGCTCCGTTCGAGGAGTCACAGGTCTGATTGAGGTTGTCGACTATGGTCGTAAAGCCGGCGTTCTGCCAGGCGATCGAGTTGGTGCTGTACGTGTACGACGGGAACGACTGTGTGGGCGGCAACGTTATCGGGAACGCCCCGGGGCAGGTGGCGGCCGTACAGTTCTGGTAGCAATCCCCTCCCCCTACGCTGCCGGCGGTGGCTGTTACGGTTCCCGCGGAGTAAATGTTTCCGCCAACCGGGCTCGACACCTTGACGGGACCATCCGAATAAAGATGCCGCCCTGGACCGTGAAGCCTGCCCCGATGGTCACGCCTGTAGTGCTGGTGGAATACACGTTCCCGCACACGTCCCACCACGGGGGGCCGCCGCTGCCTGCTGGGCAGGTCATGTCTGTGGTGCCGCCACTCGTTACCGAGATCGCGCCCGGTGTGTAGAGGTTGCCCTCGATGTAGCAATTGCCGCCGATGACCGCGTCAGTGTCCGTAGTGTCGTCGGCGTACACGTCGCCCATGTAGTTATTCGAGTTCGTGCAGTTCAACTGCGAGTTTGTGTAACTCTCTCCCGTACCTGGGCAGGGATTGGGGTGTTCTTATTGAAATCGCAGAAGCTCTTGAGCCGGGGCTCAAGGTGTTGGCGGCAAACAGCGCATCGTTGAAGCTGCTCAATTGGCCCGTCGTGACCGCGGCCGACCAGTTCATCTGCAGGTCGACCACAGATGTTTTCGCAGTGCCGCTGCTTGCCCCATAGACGTTCGATGAAGTGGCGCCGCTCGAGGCGAGGACAAGGAACCACGTAGCTCCGGCTCCCGAGGGTGGAGATATCTGGGTGGCGGTCCCGAGGACGAGCAAGCGCCTCCCGACGAGAAATTGGAGAAGCTCGACATAGATGCCGACGGGTTGGCCTGTATCTCGTTGAGCTCAGCCGTAATCGGCTGGCTGTTGAACACGTCGTAGTACACGCTGTAGGACGCAGCGCTGGCGCCATTTGCGGCCCCGCTGGGCGAGGTAGTCATAAGGTACTGGTTGGTCGTGGGTGATGTGCACGTCAGGGGCTGGGTTTGTGAAGTAACCGTCGCCGCCTGGCCCTCGACGCTCGCTACGGCCGCTCGAGCGCCGGCGTTGGCTGCGGCAAGCACCTGCATGTGCTTCCGCACTACCGCGGCCGAATGGCTACCGCCCAGAGATTCCGTAATGGCGACCGCGCCGAGCAGGGTCACCAGCAATACGATCAGGAGCGCGGATACCAGGACGGCGCCATTGTCGCTAGCCGCCAACGGCGGACGTCACGTCCAGCCGAGGTCGCGGTTCCAGCGATTGTCTGTCCACTTTTAGGCTCCGTGGCTCTCACGGCTTGCTCCTTCTTCGCCGGCGCGGACGGTAGTGGCGGCAGTTTGGCGTCCCCGAACGCCCCGATTCGCCGGCCGGCAACGTCGTCTTTCATTGTGCAGCAGTTATCGCTAGGCCCAATTATCTGGGCAGAAAAACCAGCAGTTCTTGGCAACCGTGGAAACCGGTTGTCCCTTTAACGCACTCGGCAGTAGGCACCTCGTCGGATCCTTGAGGATCTCTTCCGTTCCATCACAGCGATATTCACGGGTGGCAGCTCGCACTCGGGACGCCAGTTGTGGCCATAGGGACGGCGGTTTTCATCGCCGGGTCCTGCACTTCCGCCTCCAGCCTGGATGCACTACTGGCAGCCTGCGGAGCCTGCTCGTTGCGTTTTGGCTCGTCGTGCGCTGCACGGTCAGGTCGATGTCCAGGAGACCAGGGTAGTC
Organism: uncultured Acidimicrobiaceae bacterium; assembly: GCA_963823855.1. Lineage (GTDB taxonomy): Bacteria > Actinomycetota > Acidimicrobiia > Acidimicrobiales > Palsa-688 > Fen-671. The sequence continues at coordinate 750,530 of CAWGNA010000012.1, read as the reverse complement.
TTGCACAGCCTGGAACACGGCAGAGCCGTTCCATTCGCCGGCGCCCTGCACTTCAGACCGCGGTAGTATGTACCGCCGGGAGTGGTATTTACGGTAGTCCTTGACAGGGTGCCATTGGTGTACTCCCACACGACGCACGACGAGAGTGGTTTGTTGGGTTGCCTGTGGGTACGCCGATTGGGGTCATAGACCCATAGCTGCGTACCGGTGCTGTCGACGGCTACGGTGCTGTTGGTGCCGCCGGTCCCAACTGCGGCCCCGATTGCGGTCAGGGTCGATTGGGCGGCGTTTGCGTCGGTGTTGCGGGCCACCGCTGTGTTTATGCCCCGTTGCGCCTCGACAACGCCGACCATCGCGATGGCCATGATTACGAGTGCCAGCGCGGCGGCGATGCTCATTTCGACCAAAGTGAAGCCCTGCTCGCTCGGCTTGCGTCTTTGGAGCGGTGGTCTCATTCTCATCGCATCGTCCTCAACAGCTCGCGGTTTGGGACCCAGTGGGTGCGCCGCAGACGATCGCAGTGTTCGAGACACGCGTGTGTAGGCACCGTGGCTGGAGGTGGCGCTGCCGTCCCATGTGACCACCGCCGTGAACTGGACCTCGAGGCTGTCCGAAATACCGTCCCACCCGAGGTCACTTGGGTCGGGTATACCGACAGGTTGAACTTCGTTCCGTTGATGACCACACAGGTCACGTGGGGGTACAGAGGGGCGGCCCCGCTCGTCACCGAGGGGAGGAGCAGGAGCGAGTTATAGCAACTCTGTGCCGACGAAACGTTTTTCCATGTCCACGTGCTGCTGCACGTGCCCGTTCCGACTACGCCCTGCACCACGACGTGCATGCCTTCGAAGCAATACCCACCGGAACCGTCGCCGGCGACGTTTGGTGTCCGAGCTCACGTCGGAACTGGTGAGCCCATAATTGGCGTCCGCGCTGCTCGGTGAGGCCGTGCTCCACGGCATGGACTCTGCCTCGGCCAGCGCAGACGCCGCCAGGTTGCTCGCCTGCTGGCCCTGGCGGCTGACGCTGACCAGCCGACACGGCCTGGGTCAGGACGCCTGCCAAGGCAACGGCGGCCATCATGAGTATGAGGACTGCCACCATGACCTCTACAAGCGTGAAACCGTCGTCAGCTCCTCGAGGCGGCTGGCTTCGGCGGCGAAAGCCCGTGTAAAGACGCTGCATTGTTAGGTGATTCAGTCTCCGTGGCAATGGCGTCTAGCCCTGCCCGCCGGGCGTCGAAAAGAGCGAGGCAGGGTCGCCGGAAGCGGCCGAGATGTAAAAGGCCCGAAGGGAGAGCGAAGTTCCACCAGTCGTAGCCTGGGACGTGCCGTTCAGCGAGAAGTTGTCGACGACGAACAGGCGCGGCTGCGAGTCGAGGACGGTCACGAACCTCAAGACCCGGGCATTGGTGCCGTTGACCGAGACGGACAGGCTTATCGACTGGGGACCACTACCGACGGCGGTGCCCGTTGCCCCCGCAGCCGTCCCGGCCCAGCCGGCGGGCGTGGGGGTGGATACAGAGCTCAGCGTGACGCCGGCCTGGACGGCGGCCGTGTTGAGGGAGTCGAGCAGCTGGTCAAGGCTCGGGCCTTGCGGGACGGCCTGCTCCAGCTTGGCCAGGGCGGCTCGCTCGGCCGGGGTCTTCAATTGCAGCGCCTTCAAGCTAGCCAGTTGGCCCTGCAGCAGATCGACGTTGTTCGTTGCCTGGGAGCGCTGGTTCTCGAGCGCATGCAGGTGTGACGGTCTCGGGGCGCCAAAACAGCCCGAACCATGCACCAACGACCACGAGAAGGCCAACTGCGGCTATCAAGACCACGCGACGGATCATTGCTGGCCTCCGGGAAGGTCCGCAGCCCGGTTGGAAAGAGCGGCGCTGGTCATGTTCGCTGTCGCGCTGAACGTCGTGTCAGCCGAACCGCTCGCTCCCTGCCCATTGCTTGTGCTGGAGACCCACAGGCCGTAGAGGCCCGGCACGGACCACATCTGGCTTACAAATTGAGCCACTGAAGGAGCTCCTCCGTTCGTCGTTAAGGACATGGTTATTTGGCCGACGTCGTCTGACGCGCTCGCCGTCGTTCCGCCGGCGGCAGTGGCCGGAGTTGTCCCGCTCGCAGTTGTCGAAGCACGGTAAGACTGGCCGCAGTGATATTCACGCCTGGCGGTAGGGCGGCGTCGATGCGGCTCAGGAGGCCCACCCAGTCGACGTCACCTGCGAGGGCCTGCACTGCTAGCCCGCGGCGTGCCTCTAGTTCGCTCCGTATGGCCACATAAGGCTCCAACTTGGCTATCTTCCCTTGCAACGCCGCTGCCTGCGCGTTCTCGGTGTTTATTTGCGTGGCCACTCTGGATGCGGTCTCCACCCGGGAGTAAGAGACGCTCCCCAGCGCCAAGGCGACAACGGCCAGGCCGGCCCCGGACGCAGCCAGCGCCCGGTGGTACTGCTGGCGCTCCTTGACCTCGGCGGGGACCAGCGAGACGGCCGGCGCGTCGGAAGTCCCCCACAAGGCCAGCCCGACAGCCGCTCCCCACCTGAAACTGGCCTCTTTCACCTGGGGATCGGTGAGATCGAGGCTCGCCGCGTCGTACTGGAGACCGACATCGGCGGTCCTGACCGGCATAGCTAGCACCCTGGCGAACCGCCCCACCACTCCCTCAGCCAGAGCGCCCCCACCCGTCAGCGCCACACTCTGGAGACGCGCCTCCCGGTCGGAGGAAAGGAAGTACTCGATAGACCCCCTGACCTCTTCGACGGTCGGGTCAAGCTTGGCAACGGTGGCGATGGAGCCGATCGCCTTAGCCAGCCCAAGCGAGGTCGCTGAAGCTCCATTCGCGGCCACAACCGCTCCATTCCCTGGCACGGCAGCACCAGTTGCGGCCAAATCCGCCGCGTTCTCCGGCCGAACGGCGGCGAAGCTTTGATCGCCCCTGGTCACCGTGCGCACGAACCTGGGCGTGGTCCCTTCACGTACCGCGACGACCACCAATTGCGCCCCCAGCGAAACGATGGCCTCGAGGCCCCCGTCCCCGTGCGGGTAGGCCCGCAGCAAGGCGAGCGGTGACGAATCGACGGCCCGCACCTTCAAACCGGCGCGCCTGACGACTTCTATATGGTCCATCACAATTTCCCGCTGCGCCACCACGAGCAGGACCTGCGTTGTTTCTGCGCCTCCGTCCTTCGGTTTGCCAGGCCCGAGTTCGACAAAGTCGAAAACGGCTTGCTCCACAGGAATGGGCAGTAGGCCGCCCATCTCGTAACGGAGCGCTGAGCGCAATTCCGTGCGAGCTCATCTTCGGCATCTCCACCTGGCGCACCATGCTCCGCTGGCTGCTTATCCCGACGACGACATCCCGGCGCGAGAACCCGCCTTCCGACCAGAGCCGCTTGATCGCCGTCGCGACCGTCGCCTGGTCGCGCACCTCGCCCTCGACGACAGCGCCCGGCGGCAGCCCGACCTGCGCGAAGCGAGTTACCCGTGCATTGTCGCCTTCTCCGGTAACCTCGGCGGCTCGCACCGCTGAAGACCCGATGTCCAGGCCTACCCTCACGGCCTTACGCCCAACCCCAACACCCTTTAGCTGAGCCGTCGCGCTTTTCGGCGCGAACCGGCCGAAGCGCTTTCCGTTATTAGACTCGTTCACGGTTGCAATATCGGCCATTTGGCGTCGCCCCTTGAGTAATGATCTCGTGTTGTTGCCCGTGCTCTTACCACGCGGCGAACCAATCTGAAGAAGTGATCGACGACCCCATTTCGACGTGCTGAGATGCGGTACCCGCCGAAAAAGCGGGCTCCGAGGACGGGAGCGTCACATTTGTCCCGGCACAGCCGGCCGGGTTGTCGGAATCAGCGTAAATGATCATCGAGACCGCAGGGACCGCTGAACTGTCCTCGTAGTCAGCCGCATAGCGGCAGTCAGGCGCCGTGTTCGAAGCTGCTTCTATGACGAGTGCGGGGCCGTCCTCACCGGCCGCGGAACCTGCTGGAAAGCTCCGGTACCGGTTACCGTCCCTGCCATGGCCGTTACCTGCCCAGCGACGACCGTCACCGCCCGCTCCAGGGCAACGTCGGGTCAAGCAGCACTGCCTGGCTGCCGGAGCCGTTCCCGTTCGTCAGGTCCTCGAAGGCACCGTTTGAGGCGTAGTACGCCTTCTCGTTGGTCAACGCATTGGTGGCGTTGGACTCCGCAGAGGCGTTGTCAGCATCGGCACGTGTGCTCAAGAAGCTCGGGATGGCTATCGCCATCAATACGCTGAGGACGAGGACGACGACCATTAGCTCGACGAGCGTGAAACCCTCGGCGGGACCTCTTCTATCAGAAAGCCTTTTCATCATTTCTACTTCGCCACAATCCTTTCGTTAATAGAACGACGGCGCCGGGGCCAGGCCCCGGCGCCGTCAGACGAATCCGAAAAGGGGCTAAATGTTCAGACTTACCAGCTGGAGTACCAGGCCGGGGTGGTGCGAAATGGAGTCCGCTGGTACGGTCGTTGGCAGAGGCTGACCCGCTGGTCGGCGCGGCGGACAGGACGGGAGCAGTCACCAAGGCGCAGCCGGTAGAGGCGGCATTGTTGGTGACGGCGTAGCCGATATAGGCTGCCGACCCGGTCTCGGTGTCAGCAATGTAGTAGCAGTTGCCGGACTTCGACTCGGCTGCGATGAGAAGGCTCGTGTTGCCGGCTGTTAGTGTAAACCTGGACCTTGTCGGCCCCGGTGCCCCAGGGGAGCGAGCTGTCGAGGCTGCTACCGGCCGTCGAGAACACCTGGTTGTCGGCGTAGTACGCCTTTTCGTTGGTCAAGGCGTTGGTGGCGTTGGACTTGGCAGCCGCATCGTGGGCGCTGCCCTGAGTCGCCAGGAAGGTCGGGATGGCGATCGCCATCAGGATACCCATAATCAACACGACGACCATGAGCTCGATAAGGGTGAAACCTTCCTCGCTCTGGCGCCGCTCTTTCAAGTGCTTGAGCACGTCTGTCCTTTCCTTGTGTTGGTCACAGGCCCGAGCCATTTCGGCTCGAGCAGGCCGCCTGCTCTCACACGCTTGTGTGCCCGCCGAGACCCTGGTGGCCCGATGCCTCTTCGGCATGAGGGCTGCATGGAGCGGAGCTCACATCTGTGAAGAGAGCCATTTGTTAAGGGCCTATAAGCGTGTCGGCACCCCGCCAGACGTCTTTAGAGATTTTCTATTTCTTCCTGCAATTGCTTTACTGCTAATAACGCATCGTTGAACTTGAAGTCGAAAATAAACGAAGGCGCCGAGGCCAGGGCCCCGGCGCCTTCACATAGCTCCAAAGAAGCGGGGCTAAATGTTCAGCGGTTTACCAGCTACGTGTACCAGGTAGCCGGCGGCAGTGGCGGATCTGCTGGCACCGGGCAGTCGCGAGTAGCCCAGCGGCCGGGCGCCGCTAGTCGGGAGCAGTTGTCAGGCGCAACCGGTAGCGGCGGCGCCGCTTGGTCTCGGCGTAGCCGATGTAGGCAGTTGGTCCCGGTCTCGGTGTCGGCAATGTAGTAGCAGTTGCCGGACTTGGACCAGGGCCCGATGAGCACAGCGTTTGGTTCGTGCCAGTGGCGGACGCGTAGCGAAGACGGTATCGGCATTGGCGCCGCCCCCCACGGGAGGCGAGTTGTCGAGGGTCGCCGTGGCCGCCGGTGGCGAAGACACCTGGTTGTCGGCGTAGTACGCCTTTTCGTTGGTGAAGGCGTTGGTGGCATTGGACTTGGCAGCCGCGTCGTGGGCGCTGCCCTGAGTCGCCAGGAAGGTCGGGATGGCGATCGCCATCAGGATACCCATGATTAGCACGACGACCATGAGCTCGATAAGGGTGAAGCCTTCCTCGCTCTGGCGCCGCTCTTTCAAGTGCTTGATCATTATTGTCCTTTTCTGTAATGGGTTAGGTTCGAGCGTGCCCTAAGGCCCTATCGGGCCCGCCCGGAAAGCCCCGGGGCTTCGGCTCCCGCACTCAACGAGTGCTTGGTTGCTTGGCTCTGGTGCTCGCTCCCAATTAGTTTCGGTCGGGTCCCGGCGGACTTGAGGAATTGTTCCGTAATTTACGGGGGTTCTTTGTTCGCCATTAGACGGAAGTCATGGGGACACCGTTAGGCGCATCGCCACCGGGAAAGAAGAGCGGCCCAGGACACGGACGCCTGGGCCCTGCAAAGGTGGGGGCGCGCGGCGGGCCGGTCAACCTGTCATTGTTACAGGACCTCAGCAATGCTGTGGCCGATCGCCGGAGCTGAAGTTGCGGGCGCCCTCCGCCGGGCGCCATTTTGTGTCCTGGCTATTTGCTAAAATAGCCGGCTTTTGTGGCTCGTTGCCGGAAGGCCAACGCGGAACCGCCAAGTAGAGGGACGCCAGCGACAGAGCTGCGTTCGCGCCCGCTGAGGCCAGTCCTTACACGTTCCCCGAAACGCGCGCTGTCCGGTCGTCGGCGGCAGAAAGGCCCGTCGGCGACCGGACAGTGGGGTGGTAAACCCGGGTCGGCTAGCCCTGGTTGACGAGCTTGGCCACGTTGAACATGGGCAGGTACAAGCAGATGACCATCGTCCCCACGGCCCCGCCCAGGACGACGATGAGGAGCGGCTCGAGAAGCGAAGTGAGCGCGCTCACCGTGCGCTGGATCTCCCCGTCGAGGAAGGCGGCCGCCTTGGCCAGCATCTCATCGAGGTTGCCAGTTTCCTCCCCCACGCCGATCATGTGGGACAGCATCGCGGGGAAAACCGGGTGGGCGCTGAGGCCCTTGGCGATCCCCTCACCCCGCTTTATGTTGTCGATAATTGAGTCGATCCCCTTGGCCACGACGACGTTGCCACTGGCCTCCCGGGTGATCTCGAGAGATTCCAGCACGGGTACGCCCGCCGAGAGCAGCGCTGACAGCGTCGTCGAGAACCGTGACAGGGCAGTTTTGCGGACCAGCGGGCCGAACACAGGGATTTTTAGCTTGGTGGTGTCCCATGCGACTCTGCCGTTCGGTGTCGAAATGAGGTAACGGAAAGCGATAGCCCCCAGTACGAGCAAGACCAGCACGATGGGGAAGAGCCGCACCAGGATGTCTGAAACATCTACGAGGATCCGTGTCGGGACCGGCAGGGTGCCGTTCAGGCTCTTGTAGATGCCCTTGAATATGGGGACGATAAACAGGAGCATCGCAGCGGCAATGACTGTGATCAGGCACAGGGCGGCGACCGGGTAGGCCATGGCTGATTTGATCTCACCTCTCAGCTTGACCTGCTTTTCGATCGTGTCGGCCAGCGAAAGGAGGGCTTTATCCAGCGCCCCCGAGGCCTCCCCTGCCCTCACCATGGCCACATAGAGCCGGCTGAAAACCTTGGGGTGCGCTGAGAGCGCAGCAGAAAGGGAGACGCCGCGCTCGACCTGAGAGCGGACGTCGGCGATCACTTTCGACAGGTGCGCGTGCTCGGTTTGCTCGACGAGGACCGCCAATCCCCGGATGAGCGTCATGCCTGAATTGATCAAAGTGGCGAACTGCCGGCTGAAAACGGCCAACTCCTTCAGCGGTACCCGCCCACCCATGCCGGGCAGGTGAAGCTCTTTGTTGGCCACGTTGGCGTTCTTGGCTTCGATGTTGATCGGCGTGTAGCCCATATCACGGAGCCGGCTGACCACCAGGGTGGTGTTGTCCGCCTCCAGGGTGCCCTCCAGCATCTTGCCGGCGTTGTCACGGACCTTGTAGGCGTAGGTGGTCTGGGGCATCAGGTGTTCCTTCCTGGGCGGGTATTGTCCACGAGGCCCGACTGTTTCACCGGGCTGACCACTGTCCTCACGAAGCCACCCCAATGAGACGGCGCAGGTCTTCCACGTTGGCGCAGCGCTCCTCGGCGACCTGGCGGGTTACTATGCCGCCCTTGACCAGGTCGGCGAGGGCCTGGTCCATGCTCAGCATGCCGAACTTCGCCCCGGCCTGCATGGCGCTGTAGATCTGGTGGGTTTTGCCTTCCCGGATGAGGTTGCGAACGGCCGGGGTGGCCACCAGCATCTCGCAGGCCACGACGCGGCCCAGCCCGCTTGCGCGCGGCAGCAATTGCTGGGTCACGATGCCCTGGATCGTCGTGGCCAGCTGGGTGCGGATCTGCTGTTGCTGGTGGGCGGGGAAAACGTCGATTATACGGTCGATCGACTGCGGTGCGTCCTGGGTGTGGAGGGTGGCGAAAACCAGGTGCCCGGTCTCGGCCGCTGTTAGCGCAGTCGAGATCGTCTCGAGGTCGCGCAGTTCGCCGATGAGGATCACGTCGGGGTCCTGGCGGAGGACGTGCTTCAGGGCCTCTGCGAACCCCTTCGTGTCCTCACCCACCTCGCGTTGGTTGACGACCGCCGTCTTGTGGTGGTGGAGGTACTCGATCGGGTCCTCGACCGACATGATGTGCAACGGCTTGGTGCTGTTGATGATGTCGATCAGCGCGGCCAGGGTCGTCGACTTCCCCGATCCGGTGGGGCCGGTCACGAGCACGAGCCCGCGGGGCAACTCGGCGAACTGCCGGAGCGACCGGCGGCATGCCGAGCTGTTCGAGCGAGAGGATCTCGAACGGGATGGTGCGGAACACGGCGCCCACGGCGTCGCGCTGCTGGAAGACATTAACACGGAACCGGCCGATGTCCGGGACGATGTGGGAGGTGTCGAGCTCGAGGTTGTTCTCGAAGCGCTCGCGCAATTTCTGAGAGAGGATCTCGTAAACGAGGTCGCGGACCCTCGAAGGGTTCAGGACGTCGAACTCCTCCATGGGTACCAGGTCACCGTCAATGCGTGCCATCGGCGGGCGGCCGGCGGTCAGGTGAAGGTCAGAGCCCCTGGCCTCGACCACCTTGGCCAGGATCTGGTTTACGTGCAAGGGCGCCGGGCTCCCGCCTGCGCTCAGGTAGGTGGGGCCGGCGGTGTCGGCGCCCGGCCCGTACATCGCCGCGATACGGCTGCCGCGACGTCAGCGCGGGTAGCGAGGCACGGTTTCACTTTCCATCCCGTGGCCTGGCTCAGCACCGCCATGGCGCTGTCGTCCAGGGGGTTGTCCGTGGCGACGAGGAGCGCGTTCCCGTCCGCACTCACAGCCACGACCGTGTACTTGGTCGCTAGCTCGGCGGGGATAATTCCTTCGACCAGAGGCGACACGGGGGTCGTCGTCGGGTCCCAGAAGGGTATTTGTAGCTGGTCTGCAAGCGCCGCCGTAACGTCACGCTCACTGACGAGGCCCTCGGCCGAGAGGATCTTTGCGAGTGGGATCCCCGACTCGCTCTCTTTGCGTAACGCGTGCTCGAGGTCATCCTTCGAGAGCACCTTGCGGTTCACGAGGAACTCGCCTAATTTTCGCGAGGCAGTCTGCATCGCTTGTTCTTCGGCCTCTTCTGGCCCCGCCTTGAGGCCAGCTGAGCCTTAAACGAAGTAATTCAGGCGATTACTCGCAAAACCTCTTCCAGCGAAGTCGCCCCGGCGGCGACGGCATAAAGGCCGGCCTGGCGGAGGGGCACCATGCCGTCAGCGATGGCGGCCTTTTGTATATCCTCCGCGTGAGCGTGCTCCACGATCATGCGCTCGATCTCTTCGTTCACGTTCAAGACCTCGTGGACGGCGAAGCGGCCCATGTAGCCCGTTTTGCCGCAGACCTGGCAGCCTTCCGCCCGGAAGAGCTCCTTCGGCACCTCGAGCCCGGGCAAATCCCAACCCATTTCCGCCAACTGGCCCTGGTCGGGGCGGAACGCTTGCTTGCACCGCTCGCAGAGCTTGCGGGCGAGGCGTTGGGCTACTACACAGTCGAGGGAGCTCCCGGCGAGGAACGGCTCGACGCCCATCTCGATGAGCCTGTTCGGTGTGCTCGCCGCGTCATTGGTGTGCAGCGTGGACAACACGAGGTGGCCAGTGAGGGCGGCCTCGATCCCGATCGTGGCGGTCTCGCGGTCCCTTATTTCCCCCACCAGGATGATGTCGGGGTCCGAGCGCAGGATGGTCCGCAACGCGGCGGCGAACGTGAGGCCCGCCTTGATGTTGACCTGCATCTGATTTATCCCGTCCAGCTGCAGTTCGACAGGGTCCTCAACGGTTATGACGTTCTTGGTCGGGTCGTTGAGGATGTTGATGGTTGCGTACAACGTGGTCGACTTGCCCGACCCGGTTGGGCCAGTGACAAGGATCGTACCGTACGGCTTGGAGTAAGCCTTCTCGTAGCGCTCCATGTTCGCAGGTAGGAAGCCGAGCTCTGACAGCCGGAGACGCGCCGTCTGCTTGTCAATGACGCGCATCACGATCTTTTCCCCGTGGACGGTGGGAAGCGTGGCGACACGCAGGTCAACCGGCCGGCCCTGGATGTTCATGCTGATGCGCCCGTCCTGGGGGATCCGACGCTCGGCTATGTTTATGTCCGCCATCACTTTGAGGCGACTGATTATGCCGCCCTGGATATTGCGGGGGTTACGCATTATCTCGTGGAGGACGCCGTCGATGCGGTAGCGGACGCGCAGGTCCCTGCCGGTCGGTTCGAGATGGATGTCCGATGCCCGGTCGCTGACCGCCTGGCTGATAATCAGGTCGACCAGCCGGACTATCGGCGCGTCTTCGTGTACCTCTTTTATATTGCTGAGGCGCTCGTCTCCGTCCGTGCTGCTGGCCGAGGCCGCGGCACTAATATGCTCCGCCTCGGAGTCCTTCCGGTGGTACTTGTTGATCGCCGCGGTGACGGCCTCTGCTGTCGCGACGACCTGACGAATGTCGGCGCCGGTTACGGTCCGGATGTCGTCGATGGCGAAGACGTTGGAAGGGTCCGCCATGGCCACGATGAGCCTGTCCTCCCACCAGCCGATGGGAAGGGCGAGGTAGCGTCGGGCCAAGGTCTCCGGCACCAGGCGGGCCGCGGCCGCGTCTACCGGGTAGTCGGCCAGGTCTACGAACTCGAGGCCCAACTGTTCGGCGAGGGTGCTGACAAACTGCTCCTCTGTGATCAGTTTGTCCTCAACCAGGACGCGCGCCAGGTTGCAGCCGCGCTGCTGGGCACTGCCCAGGGCCTGGCTGAGCTGGTCAATTGTGATTATGCCGCTCTTGACGAGAACTACACCGAGCTGTTCGTCCTCTGTGAGAGCGCCATCGCGGTCATACAGCGTTGTGTCCATGGTCTCCCTTTGGGCGCGTGCGCACCAGTGCGTTGGTCATCGTTTTTGGCCTGGTCGGCTGGAGGCGTCGCTTAGTACAGCCAAAGCAAGCTCCGCCCCGAGAGCGGGGCGAGAGCATGCTGGTGGCGGTCGTCAGCATTGGGGGCTACAACCGGTCCGAAGGCGGGCAGCTGCGGGTCTAGCTGCGGGCAGAGCCGAGGAACTTGAGCAGAAGCCCGCGGTTGACGGGCTGGCCTGCCTCAATAACCTCCTCTTCGGCGGGCGCGCTTTGAGCCTCGCCCTTGTCGTCGTTCCAGACCTCGGAAAGACCCGTCAATTCGGCGTCGCTCCACCCGGCCGTGTGCTCGTGCTCATCGTTGTAATCGGGCGCAGGCGCTTCGGTGACGGGCGCCAGGTCAGTGACGACCTCCGTGTCATCGAACAGCGCAACGGCCTCAGGTTCAACTGCTGACGAGACGACATGGACCAGGCCGCGTCTCCACGAGCTCCTTTATGGCCTTGCAGCCGTCGAACTCTCCAAGGTCACGAGCTTCCAGCACGTCAGCCACGCGGCGGCCACTCCCGATCGACGCAATGAGCCTCCACTGCTCAGGGGACAGCGACGACCTCGTCGTCAATCGACTCCTGGAGGCCCAGTTCGGAAGACAGCGAGGGCACAACCCCTGCGATCCCCGGCCACTCCGCCAGGCGTTCCTCGGCCTGTTCCATGAGGGGCGTCACATCCAGGGGTTCCACGCTGTTGAGCGGCTCGGTGCCGGTGTGGAACTTGAACGAGCCCTCCGTCAAGCGGAGTAGGGCGAATAGAGCGTCGACAGGGCTTTTTTGCCTGCCGACGTCATAACCTGCGACGCGGCCAGCATCCAGCCAAACGCTGCCACCACCTTCGCCACTTTCGACCCGCAGCTCGCCCGTTTTAGTGGTGACGGACAGCAACGCGAGGACGTCAGGCAGTGCAATTGTCTCGAGGGTACCTTCGAGGGACACGATCAACCTCCGGTTCTTATGGCGAGTATTTCGGCATCTTCGTCGCCAAGGTTGAGAAATATAAGCAACTGAGCTTGACGCGTCGGCCTGACAGGTGGAGGAAAGCGCCGTTGTCGCTGATACGGGACGGGAAAACTGCGCAGCCTCGCCCCGGAGGCCCTGATGAGTGGTGGCGCTGGCTATTGAGCACCGCCGGGCTCAGCCGCCTGAGGCCGTTCTGCCAGCTGGGGCAGTTCTCCGAGCGTGCCCATTTCGGCCCGCTTCCCAAGCTCTCGTAGCGCCGCCGCGGACATTACCTCGACCGAAGGATCCCGGCCCGTCCAGATCCTGACCTGGTGCGCCGCCTGGTGGATGAGCATGCCCAGGCCGTTGCAGGTATTGGAGCCTCTGGCACGGGCGATGGCCAACAAAGGAGTGGTGGCGGGGGCGTAGATAAGGTCTACGACCAGCTGCCCGGGCCCTAACCTCTTCTGGTCCAGGCCGAATGGGAGCTCGTCGGGCGGCCCCGCGACCCCCGCCATCCCGACAGGGGTCGCGTTCACGACCAGTTCGACCTCGTCCGCCACGTCGACCGAGCCCACAGCGCCCACCCGGCCAGCCAGGACAGAGGCTTCCTCAGCTTGTCCTGCTCGGCGAGCCACTACCTCGACCCTTTTCGCGCCCGCCTCTGCCAGCGATAGGACGACAGCGCGGGCCGCGCCTCCTGCTCCGAGCACCAGGCACCTCTTGCCCTCAGGCGACCAACCCTGGTCGATGAGCGAGTCGACGAAGCCAGGGCCGTCAGTGCTGTCCCCGACCAGTTCGCTGCCCACGTTAGTGACAGTGTTGGCCACCCCGAGCCGTTCGGCCACCGGGCTCAGCCGGTCGCACGCCTCGGCCGCACCAGCTTTGTGCGGCATGGTGACAGACAGGCCCCGTATCCCGAGGTCGACCATCGCTGCCACCGCGGTCTGAGCGCGACCGCCCGGGACTGGGAACGCCACGTAGGCCCAGTCGAGGCCGAGGTCGACCAGCGCGGCATTGTGGAGTGCCGGCGAGAGGGAGTGCTCGACCGGGTCGCCGATCACCCCGGCGACTACGGTCCCCGCGTTGGGCCACGTACCGAGGCGGCCACCCGGGCGGCCGCCGTGGCCGCGTGGGCCCTCAGCGTTCAGCACAGGTGGGCTGCTCTGCACTCCGCCTGGAGGTGCACGAACCCCGCCTGGTCGGATGCATAGCCCATCTTGCCGTCCGCGTTGACTTCCACCCAAAAGATATAACTCGTGGCGGGCGGTTTCATAGCCGCTTCGAGCGAAGGTATGCCCGGGTTCGAGATGGGAGTCGGCGGCAGTCCCACATGGATCAGCGTGTTGTACGGGTTCCGGGTCTCCATATTGACCGGCCCCTTGGGGTTGCCGAGCCCATAAAGCAGCGTCGACTCAGCTCCTATAGGCATGTGCTGCGAAAGCCGGTTGTAGATGGCACTCGCGATGGGGCCACGGTCGCTTTCGAACTTGGCCTCTCGCTCCACGATCGACGCCACGGTCACGACCTGGTAGGGCGTGTAGTGAAGGGCATGAGCCGCCGTGCTCAACCCGAGCTGCGAGGCGTAAGAGTCGAACGTGTCCACCATGTACTGGACCAGGTAGTCCGCGGTCTCACCTTTTTGGACCGGGTAGGTGGCGGGGAAGAGCAGGCCTTCCAGGTTGTTGGTCCCGGGAGGCTCGTACGGTGAACGGACCTGGCCGCTGGTGGCGGCCTGGACGAACGATTGCGCGGAAATGCCGATACCCGGGAGACGGCCGACCGCGGTCGCGATCTCCCCGATCGTAAAACCTTCCGGTACGACAAGCCTGGCCGTGACGGGTGGCGGGCCGTTCTGGAGCGCAGACAGCGCCGACGAGTAGGCCTGGTTCGTCGGAAGGTGGTAGGTACCGGGCAGCAATGCGCCCGCGCCCTCGAGCTTGGTGTACAACTCGAACACGTCTGCGCCGTGGATGACCCCCGCCTTGGCCAGCAGGTCGGCGATCTGGTGCGTGGACGCCCCGGCAGGGATCACGACCGTGGCGGACCGTCCGGGCGGGCCGGTGGGGTTGATGTCGTGGCTGACGCGGATGTACCCGACAACACCCACGACCACCAGAGCTACTGCCACCACACAGGCTGCCAGCGCCCAGCGCCTCCGGTGAACCTTCCGGCGGCTCTGGCCGGGGCCGCGGGCCGCAGGGCGGTCCGCGGGAACCAGAGGAGAGGGCTCTGCGTCCTCCAGTCCCGTCTCATCGCCGAAAGTCGCGCCCTCCGGGCCGAGCTCGTCCCCCTCGACGTGCTCTGGCGCGTAGTACCCTTCAGCGTCCTCGCCGTACCAGAGGGGGGCACCGTATTCGCCGTCTCCGACTTCGCTCTCTCCGGCCCCTTCGCCTTCTTCCGCATAGCCAGCGTCCCCGGGCTCGTAGTACTCCTCGAGGTCCCCGTAATACGGAGCTTCTCTGAGATCAGGGAACTCCCCGGGCGTCTCTAGGCCTTCGGCGCCTTCGACATCCTGGGCGCCGGACGGCTCCTGGGTGTAGTCGAGTTGATGGCCGGTTTCCCCGTTGACGGCCGCGGAATGCCGGTCCCCGGGCTCGGAATGCCGGTCCCCGGGCTCGGAATGCCGGTCCCCGGGCTCGGAATGCCGGTCCCCGGGCTCGGAATGCCGGTCCCCGGGCTCGGATCCGGTCCCCGGGCTCGGAATGGCGGTCCCCGGGCTCGCCGGCGCTAAGAGCAGCTCCGAACGGGTCGCGCTCTGTCACTGGGATGCTGAGCCCGCCATCGGGCCGACGGCCCCGCCGTACGAGCGTCGCCGGTCCAGCCACGTCTGCAGGATGGCAGCTGCCGCCATCTTGTCGACCACTTCGCGCCGCGCCGCCGGCCGGCGCCCCCGGGCGCTCAATGCCCGGTTGGCTATGACCGTGGTGAAGCGCTCGTCGCACAACTCGACAGGCACGCGTATGGCCCGGCGGAGCGCATTCACTTCGCCCTCGACAGCCTTGGCTGCCGGCCCGCAAGAACCTGACAGCGACAACGGCAGGCCGACCACCACCAGGTTCGCCTCGGTCTCGGTGACAACACCCGCGATCTGAGCGTGGTCGTCAGTAAGCGAGCCGCGTCGAACCAGCACAGTGAGCGCACTGCCGACCGTGCGATCGCGGTCCGACACAGCGACGCCGATCCGCCTGCTCCCGAGGTCCAGCCCGATAACGCGGCCGACCGCCGACGGGGCCGAACCGCCGATCGCCGGCGAACTCACGTGCTCACTCGTCACTCGCTCGAGCCCAGTCCGCGCCGCGCTTCTTCGAGGGCCTCGTCCAGACGGGATGCGTCGCGGCCACCGGCCATGGCCAGCTCAGGGTTCCGACCCCCACCACCGCCGCCCACCAGCCTGGCCGCGCTGGCCACCAGCTGGGGCGCCTCTACCCCGTAGCCCTTCTCGACCGCTGCGACCAGCGTCACCTTGCCATCTTCGGGGGAGCCACCCAGGACCACGGCCCCTACTCCGGGCTGGGAACGCACGGCCAGCGCCAGCTCCCGGAGAGCGTCGGCGCTCAGGCCGTCCCGGCGGGCCACTACGGCACCATCTCTGGCATTGGCGGCAAGGACGGCGGCCTCGCCCGCCAGGGAGGCCTGCCTGACGGCCCGTAGTTCGTCCTGTACGTCTCGCAGGTCAGCAAGGCGCCTTTCGATGGCCAAGCCGAGGTCTTCGGGCGTGGACTTGAGCAGCGTGGCGGCGTGAGCCAGGCGGCCCTCGTTCTCACGCAAGCGCTCGAGTGTCGCAGTGCCGGTCAACGCCTCGACACGGCGCAGGTTGGACCCGATGGAGCTCTCGGAGATGATCTCGACCGGACCGATCATCCCCAGGCGCTCGACGTGGGTCCCACCGCACAGTTCGACAGAACTGACGCCAGCGTGGACCACCCTTACCCGTTCCCCGTACTTCTCGCCGAAAAAAGCGATAGCCCCCTTGGCTTCTGCTTCGGCCCGTGGCATCTCCTCGGTCACGACAGCCATATCCGCCAGGATCTCGGTGTTGACCAGGTCCTCCACCTCATCCAGCTCGGCCCGGGTCACGGGCGCGTAGTGGGAGAAGTCGAAACGGAGCCGGTCTGGCGCCACCAGGGAACCGTGCTGCTTCACGTGCTGGCCGAGCACTTCACGCAACGCCCAATGGAGCAGGTGGGTGCCTGTGTGGTTGCGCTTGATCGCGGCGCGCCGTTCGCCGTCGACGCCGGTGCGAGCTTCCTGACCAGGGGAGATGAACCCATCCTGTATCACTGCGAGGTGCCGGTGGAGGCCTGGGAGCGCATAAGTCGTGTCCAGCACATCCGCCCGGCCAGTAACCGTAGAAACGAAACCCGTATCGCCGACCTGCCCCCCCGCTTCAGCGTAAAAGGGCGTGCGGTCGAGAAATATCTCTACTTGCCCTTCTTTTTCGGCGTCCAGCAGGGCCAGTACCCGTGCCTCGCCTTCAAGCGTGCGATAGCCGATGAACTCCGTCGGCCCGAACTGCTCGACCATCTCCCTGTAGCTCGCCTGGTTTACCTGGTCGGCCCGGGTTTGCCCCGCCCCGCTTCGCGGGACTGCTCGCGCTGGCGTTCCATGGCGCTGGCAAAGCCCGCGTCGTCCACAGCGGCGCCGCGGCCGGCTGCGATCTCGCGAGTCAGCTCTACCGGGAAGCCGTGCGTGTCGTGCAGCTTGAACGCCGTCTCACCGCTGATCACGCCGCCAGCGGCCAGTTCGGACTCGAGCAACGACATGCCGGAGCGCAGGTTGGACCGGAAGCGCTCCTCTTCACGGCCCGCCACGCTCGAGACAAAGTCGGCGTTCTTGGCCAGGTCGGGGTAGGCATCTGACATGACCTCGACGACCGCTTCGACCATGCTGGGGCAGACGGGTCGTGACGTCCCGAGCAGGCTGGCGCGAAGCACGGCGCGGCGGATGATCCGACGCAGCACGTAACCGCGGTCCTCATTCGAGGGGAACACGCCGTCCGAGATCATGAACGACATCGTCCGGGCGTGGTCCGCCAGCACCCGGAGGGCCACGTCCGCCTCGACGTCGTCCCCATAAGTGCGCCCCGTCAGCGACTCGGCCCGTGCTACCAATGGCCGCAGGACGTCGGTGTCCCATACAGAGCGGGCGCCTTGCAGGATGGTCAACATCCGCTCGAAACCCGCGCCTGTGTCGATCCCTGGTTTGGGCAACGGCTTCAGCTCACCGGAAGCCTGGCGGTCATAGGTCTGGAAAACCAGGTTCCAGAGCTCGATGTAGCGTAGGTCACCGCCCCCCACTGGGCCCCCGCCCACTCCCCATTCGGCGCCCCGGTCGAAATGGATCTCTGAACACGGGCCGCAGGGGCCGGTGTCGCCCATTTCCCAAAAATTGTCTTCTCCCGTGCGCTGTATGCGCGACCGCGGGAACCCGACGCTGTCGGCCCAGATGTCGGCGGCTTCGTCGTCGTCGGTGTACACCGTCACCCAGAGCCGCTCGCCGTCGAGGCCCAGTCCCTCGGTCAGTAGCTCCCAGGCCCAGACGATCGCGTCGTGCTTGAAATAGTCACCGAAGCTGAAGTTCCCCAGCATCTCGAAGAAGGTGGCGTGCTTGGGGGTCCGCCCGACCTGGTCGATGTCGTCATGCTTGCCGCGGACGCGCACGCACTTTTGGGCGCTGGTAGCCCGCGGGTACGGAGGTACCTCCTCTCCGAGGAAGTACGGGATGAACTGGTTCATCCCGGCGTTCGTGAAAAGCGGTGCCCGTGGATGGTGCGGTACCAGGCCGGCGGAAGGGACCTCGACGTGGCCGCGCGCGACGAAAAAGTCCAGAAATGCGCGCCGAAGCCCGTTCGAATCCATCTCCCAAGATTACCCGTACGCGGCCCCGGTCGGGCTGAGGCCCCAAGCAGGCTAAGCGAACACCGCTCAGCTCAGATCGGCGTGGGCGAGCACCACGCCGTGGGCGTTTATAATGCGAGCCTCGCTGAGGCGCCCGGCAGGTTGGTCGAGGCTGGCGGCCCATGCGCCCTTGCCGTCGGCTAGCCAGAACCGGCCTAACGAAACTGTAGGGCCGTCCTGGATGACGACCTCACACCGGAGCTCGCCCTGCCAATGCTGGTCGTTCATAAACATGAACAGCCAGGTGGGGTTGCCCGCGTACACCATTACCCGCCCAACGTCGTGGCCGTCCGAGACGAGGGAAGAGAGAGCTATCGAGGAGTGCGGGCCGGTTAGCGTTGGCTCGCTGTAGCCCCCGCTGCCGTGCGTCACATTTCCTACGAGTGCCCCGACACCGAAGGCGAGCACCAGGGCACAGGCTGCGATCGACACCGCCCGCTTGGGCGACCAGGCGGACCACGACCGCCCGAACCACGACCGCCCGAACCACGACTGCCCGAGCCACGACTGCCCGAACCGACGACTGCCCGAACCGCGACTGGCGGCGGGAGGGCTTGCCTTGCAGGCCGAGGCGCTCGAAAACACCCGCTTCGAAGCCAACGGGCGGTTCAGTAGCAGGTGCCAGGTAGAGCAGCTGGTCTGCTGCGGCAGAAAGCGAATCGACCTCAGCCGAGCAGCGTGCGCATCCTTCCAGGTGTGCGAGGGCCGTGACCCTTTCCCGGCCAGTCAGCGTGCCCAGGGCCAGCTCCGCGAGCTCACCGCTGACAGCGGCACAATCGGGTCGCTGGTTGTCGCCGGCAACGCCGCCGACTTCGTCTCTCATGTCCTCGTTCATAGGTTCCCTGCCCCGCTCGATACCCTGTGTGCCCCGACCGTGACAGCACCGTCCATGACAGCACCGTTCATGACAGCACCGTTCATCACGGCCCCGTTCACGAGAGGGCGCTCCCCCCGGCCAGGTCGTTGACCGCAGACATGGCGCGTAGCTTCGTTAACCCCCGGCGGATCCGCGTCTTGGCCGTCCCGAGCGGTACCGATTCGACTTTGCTGATCTCTGACGCTGTGTACCCGTACACGGCCGCCAGCACGAGCGCCCGTTTCTGCTCGGACGGAAGCGAGGCCAGTGCCGAGGAAAGCCGCTCGCGCAGCTCGTTTGACTCGGCTTGCTGGTCCGGGAGAGGAGTCCGGCTCACCAGATTGGCCCACATCAAGTCCGACGGGTCAGTCACGACCGGGCGGCGTAGGCGCAGCTGGTCCACCGCCAGATTGCGGGTGATCGTAAGCATCCACGTGCCGACGGAGGCTCGACGGCGGTCGAAGACGAGCGCATGGCGCCACGCCCGTAGGAACGCTTCCTGGGCAATGTCCTGGGCGAGAACTGGATCGCCCACCATGCTTAGGGCGAGGCCGTACACACGTCTCTGGTAACGGCGCACGAAGGCCACGCCCGCCCGCTCGTCCCCGACCGCCATGCCGGCAAGGAGCGCGTCGTCAGAGACGCCCGAGTCACTCACGGCGCGTTTTGCCACGTAGGGGGTTACGGGGTGGTCACCGAAAGAGATTGCAGGGCAGCATGAACCTTCTATAAACATCCGGACCTCGACGAGGTGCGGTCATGGGAGCCTCGCTCGTCATAGTAGCGGCGCTGGTCGCGATGCCGCGCCGTTCACGGTGCCGCGCCGGCGACAAGGTGGCCAGTGCGTGCGGCCCTGTTCACGGCCCGGCCCTGGTCCGCCCGCCGTGCTCGGGTAGCCTCAGCTGCCGCCGCAGCTCGCTCTCTCGGACGACCATGGCATCGCGACCTCCCTCGACCGCACTGCGCAGGTCAGCGACCCTCTCGGCGGCAACTTCACGGGCCCTATCGGCCACCTCCGGCGCCGCCTTCAAGGCGGAGCTGCCGGCGGGAATGTAGCGCGCCAGCCGGCGCCGGGCCTTGATCTCGACCCATTTGGACGCCGCCGCGCCGGCGACAAGGCCTACCCCCAGCCAGGTCAACCTCCGGAACATCAGCGCTTACCGCGGTCAGCGCCGGTGGGGGCGCGCCCGCTCGGTAGTTCCAGTCGACCGCCCGGGCCATCGACGCGCCGCGGCGCTTTCGAGGCACGACGCTTGCGGCGCCGGCCACCCTTGGCGACTGCCCCATTGCCGGTTGCAGTGCCCCCGCGGGCCAACCTGATCCCCTTGTTGAGGCCCGCGCCGAACGCGACGACCTTGATGAACGGGCCGGCCACAGCCCCGCCCACCAGGCGCGAGGCCGACCCGACGGCATCGCTAATGGCTTCAGCGCTGCCCACCATCCGATCGACACGCTCGACTTCCATGCCTGCCTGCCGAACTGTCGTCTCTATTTCGCCCAGGAGATCCTCGGCGTCGCGGGCCAGATCCTGCGCCTCCTGGCGCAGCTCCCGGACTGCCTTCAACAAGTAGCCGACGGAGGCTGCGAGCGCCACGATAACGAGCGTGGCGATGACCGTGACACCTACGGCGACGGTGTCCGTGGCCAGCAGGGGGCGCATCAGCCGTTCAGTGCCCGGGAAAAACCCAGCTGGAGAGGGAGAAGGAGGGAGCGCATGCTACTGGGTCTCGCTCTGGCAGCCGCACCAACACTGTCCGGGCCGATAGCATCCGCCGGCTCCTTCTTTCCTAGCGACGCTTGTCTTTATCGCAGCACTCAGCTTAGTTAGGTGGTCGGGCAGGCGCCGGTGGCGGGCTACCGTGCCCCACGGGTGCAACTATTCCCACCCGTCCTTCCTCCTAGCCGGGAGGTCGGGCGGCTTTTGTTACAGGAGCCCGGCGCGTGGCGGAGTTATTGACGGTTTTCGCGATCAACTCCACCCGGCGTCGGCTGGCTACCCGCGCCGGCGGCCGGGTGCCCGCTCCGTTCAGCCCGCTTTTCTCTCACGCCCTGTCTTCGTCGGCCCTGTCTTCGTCGGCCCTGTCTTCGTCGGCCTCTCGACTGCCCCTCCCACCAAAGGCCTCCCTCCGGACGTCCTCCCCTCTCCCGGTCGGCTCCCAGTAGGTGCGCCCTTCTAGCTCGGCCGGCCGGTACTGCTGCTCGACCCATCCGCCGGGCTCGTTATGGGGGTACACGTAACCTTTGCCGTGCCCCAGCCGAGCCGCGCCGCGGTAGCTGGCGTCTCTCAGGTGTTTAGGGACGGTGCCCGCCGCCATGTCGGCCACGTCGGCCCTGGCCTGGCCCAGAGCGGCGGTCACAGAGTTCGACTTGGGCGCGTTGGCGAGATGGACGACGGCTTGCGCCAGGTTGAGCTGCGCCTCTGGAAGCCCCACGAACTCGACGGCCCTGGCGGCCGCATCGGCTACGAGGAGAGATGTCGGATCTGCCATGCCCACGTCCTCGCTCGCCAATATGACCAGCCGGCGGGCTATGAACCGGGCGTCCTCGCCGGCCTCGAGCATCCGGGCCAGCCAGTAGAGGCCGGCGTCGGCGTCCGATCCCCTGATGCTCTTGATGAACGCGCTGATGACGTCATAATGCTCGTCATCCCCGTAGCGCAGCGCCCGAGCGCTACGGGCCGCTTCGACGTCGGCCTGGGTCACTTTGTCGTGGCCGTCTGTGGCGGCGAGCGCCATCGCTACCTCCAGGCTGTTGAGGGCAGCCCTGGCATCGCCGTCCACCTGACCGGCCAGGAACGCGAGAGCCCCTTCCTCGGCGGCTGCACCCTCGTGGGTCAGGGCCCTTCGCAACAGGAACACTATGTCTTGTTCGGACAAGGGTTCGAGGCGGAAAAGCGTGCTGCGCGACAGCAGCGGGCCGTTGACGGAAAAGAACGGGTTTTCTGTCGTGGCCCCGATCAAGGTGAGCTCGCCGGCCTCGACGGAAGGCAGCAGGGCGTCCTGCTGAGCCCGGTTGAAACGGTGAACCTCGTCGAGGAACATCACCGTCCCCCTCCCCTGTTCCCCGAGTAACCGCTTGGCCCCATCGACCGTGTCGCGGACGTCCTTGACCCCTGCGCTAACCGCGGACAGGCCGACAAAAGCGCGCTTGGTGACACCAGCGATAAGGCGTGCCAGTGTCGTCTTGCCCGTCCCCGGTGGCCCCCACAACAGCGCCGAGCTCAGGCGGTCTGATTCGATGAGCGCCCGGAGGGGCCGCCCGGCGCCGAGCAAGTGCTGCTGGCCAACCATGTCGTCCAGGCTCTGAGGACGCATGCGGGCCGCGAGCGGGGCCTGGGTTTCGAGACGCCTCTCGAGTGCGGCCTGGAAAAGGTCTGCTCTCTCAACCACCAGTTACTCCCCGCCAGCGTCTAACCGTTGGCCGCCCACCACTGGAGTGCCGGCGTGGCTCGATGCATTCGCTCAGGCGCTCAACCGAGCCCTCGGCCACTGTTGCTATAACCCGGCAAGGCCCTGTAGGCGTCGTAAACACTGTCGACGCGCTTGAGCGCGCCCAGCACGGACTCGAGGTGGGCCGGGTCCGCCAGTTCGAACTCGAAGCGCATCTTGCTGACCCGGTCTCCTCCGGTGTGGCTCTCGCTGCGAAGGATGTTGAGGTGGTGGTCCGAGAGGACCTTCCAAACGTCGGCCCCCAAGCGGCTCCTGTCGAGCGCCTTCACCTCCAGCGCGGCGATGAAGCTGCCAGGCTTGTCCCGGTCCCACTCCACCTCGATCAGGCGGCCCACCTCCCCGGCCGCCAGGGCCGCGGCGTTGGCGCAATCGCTGCGGTGCACGCTAACGCCCCGCCCTCGTGTAACGAAACCGATGATCTCGTCGCCCGGCACGGGGGTGCAGCAGCGAGCCAACCGCACCATTACGTCATCCAGGCCCTCGACGTGCAGCCCCATGCCCTGCCGGCTCGTGGCCCGCCTCGGCTGGCGCGGAGTCGAGGGGATCTGCACGTCCTGGTCGCCGCCCCTCAGCTCCCGGACGATCCGCTGGGCTACGGCCTGCCCGGAAACATGCCCATCTCCGATGGCCGCATAAAGGCCCTCGAGGTCGGCGTAATGCATCGCTTCGCTCACGCGCTTCAAGGGGTCGCTCCCCATCAGCTTCTGCAGCGGGAGCCCCTCCTTGCGCATCGCCTTGACCAGCTCTTCCTTGCCGGTCTCCACGGCGTCTTCGCGACGCTCGCGGCTGAACCACTGCCGGATCTTGTTACGCGCCCTCGGCGTGACGACGATGTTGAGCCAGTCCCGGCTCGGGCCGGCGGAGGGGACTTTGGAGGTGAACACCTCCACGCTGTCGCCAGAGGTGAGCTTGGAATCGAGCGGCACCAGCCGCCCGTTGACCCGTGCCCCGATACAGCGGTGGCCGACTTCGGTGTGGATCGAATAGGCGAAATCGACCGGGGTGGCGCCGACTGGCAGCGCGACCACGTCTCCCTTGGGCGTAAAGACGAAAACCTCATCGGTCTCGAGGTCGAGCTTCAGGCTCTCGAGGAACTCGGCGGGGTCGGTGCTCTCGGCCGACCAGTCGACTATCCGCTGCAGCCAGGCCACGTCGCCCGGAGAAGCGTTCTCCTTGTAACCCCAGTGAGCCGCGATCCCCCACTCCGCCCGATTGTGCATCTCCCAGGTTCGGATCTGCATTTCGAGCGCCTTGCCTTGAGGTCCCACCACGGTTGTGTGCAGCGACTGGTAGAGGTTGAACTTCGGGGTGTTTATGTAATCCTTGAAACGCCCTTGAACGGGCGCCCACGTCCCGTGGACGGCGCCGAGCGCCGCCCAGCAGTCCTTCACGGAGCCAACGACCACCCGCACGCCCATGAGGTCGTATATCTCGTCGAACTCCTTGTTTTTCAACACCATTTTTTCGTAAATCGAATAGAAGTGCTTCGGCCGGCCGGTGACCTGGGCCTCGATGCGCGCCGCCGTGAGGCGCTCTTCCACCTGCTCTATAACTTGCGCCAAGTAGATGTCGCGCTCGGGCGCGCGCGCCGCCACCATTTGTTCGATCTGTGCGTAACGCCGCGGGTGCAGCGTCGCAAAGGCCAGATCTTCCAGTTGCCACTTGATGTCGGCGATACCGAACCGGTGAGCCAACGGCGCATAGATGTCCAGGGTCTCCTGGGCGGAACGTTTTTGGCTCGCTTCGGGCATGGCCGCCAGCGTCCGCATGTTATGCAGCCGGTCGGCCAGTTTTATTAGCAGGACCCTTGGGTCCTTCGCCATGGCGACGAGCATCTTGCGCATCGTCGCAGCCTGGGCGGCGGCACGCGAGTCGAACGAAACCCGCTCCAGCTTGGTGACACCGTCGACGATCTGGGCCACGATCGGCCCGAATTCGGCCTCGAGCTCGCCCAGCGAAAGTGCGGTGTCTTCGACCGAGTCGTGTAGCAAGGCCGCAGCTAGCGTTATGTCGTCCATCCCGAGGCCAGCGAGGACGGTCGCGACTGCCAGCGGGTGGGAGATAAAGGGCTCTCCCGAGCGACGGACTTGGCCTTCATGGGCGCGCTCCGCAGTGTCATAAGCCTTCACGATCAAGCTCGCATCACCCTTCGGGTGACGGTCGTGGTAGGCCTGCAAAAGAGGGGCGAGCGGCTCCGCGCCGGCTTGACCCTGCCGCCGCCAGGGCAACACGCGCTCCACTGTGGCAGCGGCGCGACCCTTTGAGACCCGCTCGACTGTGCTCACGCTGTGCCCCTCACGCTGTGCCCCTCACGCTGTGCCCCTCACGCTGTGCCCCTCACGCTGTGCCCCTCACGCTGTGCCCCTCGGTGCCCCTCACTTATGCGCCCTCTCCCTTTAGTCCTGTGTTTAGTCCTGTGTTGTTGCATGCTGTTGTCCAACCAACTCGTACTGCGAGCGTGGAGGCCGCGAGGAGCACTCTCACTCGTAACTGACAAGCGCTTCCACCACCAGCCCCTCGAGCTTCTGGCGTCCTCCCAGGAAGCCCAGTTCAAGCACACAGCCAAAGCCGACCGCCTCCGCACCGAACTTCTCGACGAGCCTTCGGGCCGCGGCAGCAGTGCCGCCGGTAGCAAGGACGTCGTCCAGGATTACCGTTCGCTCCCCTGGCTCGATGGCGTCGGTGTGCACCTCTAGCGTGTCGGTCCCGTACTCGAGCTCGTAGCTTTCCGAGTACACCTCCCAGGGCAGCTTGCCTTTCTTGCGCACCGGGACGAAGCCGGCACCCAACCGGTAGGCAACGGCACCGCCAACGATGAAACCCCGCGCTTCCACACCGAGCACCTTGTCCACGTGGTCGTCCGCGAAACGCTCGGCGAGGGCTTCGACGCAGGAAGCCAGCCCGGCGGCATCGGCCAACAAGGGCGTGATGTCCTTGAACGTGACACCGGGTTTGGGGAACTCAGGTATGTCCCGGACGAGCGCTTTTATCCGTGCACCGTCTATCCGTGCGCTGTCGTGCCCCACATATACAGGTTAGTACCGCGCCAGTACCTGGCCGCAGCCACCCTGGTCAGGGCCATCGGCGGAGCAGTCAGCGACGGCGAGGGGTTTTCTTGCGCGGCCGGGGTGGCGGCCGCCGGGCACCGTTGCCGCTCGAGCTACCAGAGCGGGCTCCGGCTCCCGCTTTAGCCCCTGGTTCAGACGATGCGGATCGCGCCGCAACTTCGATCTCGCTCGCTACCGCCACCTCCGCCACCTCGACGCCGAGGACTTCTTCTCCTCTCTCGGCGCTGCCCGTACCTGAGGCCTCGGCGCTGCCCGTACCTGAGGCGCCGTTCCCAACGTCTCGGTTCTCGGCATCCCCGGGCCCAGTCTCTCCGTTTGGGCCTACAGCAACGGCTGGGGGAGGCGTCGCGGCGAGGGCCGGTACCGGCGGTGCGGCTTCTACCGCCTCCCCGCCGCCCGTACTGGCAGTTACGGCACCTTCACCATTGGGCTTGGTCGAGCCGGCCACCCCGCCCGACGAGACCGGTAGGCTCGACACCGACCTCGACCCGATGAACGCCCCTCCGGCCACAGTGTCTGGGGTCAGGACCTGACGTGATTGCGGGTAAGCAGCGAGGCGTCGACGGATCTCGACATAACGAGGCTCCCGTTCTTTCAACAACGCCAGGACCGGCGAGGCGATGAATATCGACGAGTACGCCCCGCTGAGCAAGCCGATGAACAGTGCCAAGCCGAAATCATTGAGGGCCGACGCCCCCAGGATCCAGGAGCCGACGACGAGTATGCAGAAGACGGGCATAACCGCAACAAAAGAAGTATTGATCGACCTGGCGAGCACCTGGTTCATCGACAGGTTGACCACGTCTGTATATGTAGCGCGGTTGGTCGAGGCGAGGCCGACTGTATTTTCTTTGACCTTGTCGAACACGACGATCGTGTCGTAGAGGCTGTAGCCGAGCACCGTCAAGAACGCGATGACCGTGTCAGGGCTTACCTGGAACCCTGAGAGCGCGTAAATGCCAACGGTGATCAACATGTCGTGCAACAGCGCGACGAGCGCGGCGATAGCCATTTTCGTCTCGAAGTAGATGGCGATGCTTATGGAGATCAGCACCAGGAATACGACTACTGCTTCGATGGCCTTGCTCGTGATATCGCTGCCCCATGAGGGCCCAATTGCGTTGAGGGACACCTCGTCAGTCGGGACGTTGGCGATCTTGGCCAACTCGTCGGTTACTGCGTTGATCTCTGTTGTGTGGCCAGTGATGTCCCCTGCGGCTTGCACCTGGATGCTTGTCTGCCCGGTAGCGCGATTGGTCAGCTGGGTGATCTCTGCCTGCCCGAGCAGGGGGTCTATCTTGCCGAGATCGGCTCTGATCTCGGCCACCGTTGCTGTCGTCGGGACCTCCCAAACGACGCCACCTTTGAAATCGATGCTGAAATTGAGCCCTTTCACCCCGAGCGCGACGAGGCCGATGATGATGATCGTGCCCGAAATGGCGAACCAGTAGCGCCAGCGGTTTATGAAGTCGTAATGCGTCTGGCCCCGGTACAGCCGAAGAACTGCGTTGCGCCCTATTGGGCGCTGGTCACGGCTCGAGGCACGGGGGGTGGGAGCGGTCATTGGTCCTCGATGCTCAGGTAGTCAGGGGGCTCACGCCGAGGCCCCGGTTGACACTGAAGAAACCGCCCTCCGAAACAGAGGCGCGCCGACCGATCAGGATCATGAGAGGACGGGTGAAAAAGTACGTGGTGACGACGTTGAGCAGTGTTGCCAGACCGAGGAAGAAAGCGAAGCCGCGCACGTCGCCGACCGTCAGGACATAGAGGACGAAAGCGCCGATAAACGAGGAGAAGTCGGCTGCCAGGACGGTCCTGAAGGCGCGGTTGAACCCTTTCTCCACCGAGGTCCGCACGGTGCGCCCACCACGGACCTCCTCTTTCAGTCGCTCGAAGTACACGACACAAGAGTCCGCGGTAATGCCGATGGACACGATCAGGCCGATCACACCCGAAAGCGTTAAGGCGAGCCCGGAGGTCTTGCTGAGCAGGGTCGTTATCGAGTACAGCAACGCTCCCGACACGCAAATGCTGAAGACCACCACTAGGCCGAGAGCCCGGTAATAAATGACGAGGTACAGGAGTACCAGTATGACGGCGAGGGCCCCGCCGCCGCCCCCGCCTTCAGCGAGTCAGTACCGATCTGGGGCGAGACCGAGCTGATGTCTTGGGGCACGAACCGCACCGGCAGCGAACCATAGTTGAGGGCGAGGGCCAGGTTGTTGGCCTGGTCCTGGGTGAACGGGCTCTGAGTCGAGCCGTTTATGGTGGCACCGCCCGGGAAACTGCTGGCCTCGATGGCCGGTGCCGATACGACCGTCGCGTCTAGTTCGATGGCCTGCAGCGCGCAGTACGGCGGGTTGCTGGGGTCCTGCTGGTAGCACGCATAGTGAGCCGCCGCGTACTTGTTGAACTCCGTCGAGCCCCGACTGGTGAAAGTGAGGTCGACTTCCCACTGGTCGGTCTGCGGGTTGAGGGTGGCGGCGGCGCTCTTGATGATCGAACCCGACATCTCCGCCGGGCCGAGCACGTACCGGCCGTACTGGAAGCCCGTATAATAGGGCAACACCACGGTTGAACCGGCCAGGTCCCACTCGGCCGGCGTTACGCCATGGGACGTGCCGTGGGGAGGACTGTACAAAGGCTGCTGAGCGGCACTCAGGCTGCAAATCTGCTGCCCGAGGACGGTAGGCGAAAGTGGGTGCGGCACCGAGGTCGGCGTAGGCCGTGGAACTGTCGATGAGGTCGAACCCGGAGTGGCCGTCGTGCTCGTCCCGGCGGCTAATGGGTAGCTCGCCGACGCAAGGTGGGCGTCGGGGAGGTGGACGGCTGGGGCTGACCCGACCGGAGCTGGGCCGACAGCAGACTTGGTTGTCGTTGGCGTGCTGGGCGACTCGTGGGCAGGCGTTGTCGTCGTGCTCTTTGGTGTGGTCGTGGTCGTACTGCCCGAGGTCGGAGCCTGGTACTCCGCGATGATGCAGTCAACTGGACGGAAGAACAGCTGCGCCGTTTGCCCGACTACACGCAACACCTGGGTGTCGTTGCTGGCGCCGGGCAGTTCGATGACGATGTTGTTCCCCTGGACCGTAACGTTCGAGTTGGAAACACCGAGACCGTTGACGCGCCGGTTGATGATCTGCACGGACTCTTGCAGGTCGGACGAAGTCACATGCCCGGTCGGCTTTTCGACGACTGAAACACCACCCTTGAGGTCCAGCCCCAACAGCGGAGTACTCCCCGTGGCAACAGTTGCCCCGATACCAGCTATGGCTAGCACCAGGATGAAGACGAGCGACCAAACGAGCGGACGCGTGCGCACCGCTACCGTTCCTCGCTGGTGGGCTCCGCTCCGCCATCGCCGCCAGCCGCGCTGACATCGCCGGCGCCGCTGGCACCGGCCCCATCAGCACTAGCCGAACCATCAGCACCGTCGTTGAGCTCCGAGCCGTCGTCGTCTGATGGCCACGCGTTGCTTGTCGTGCTGCGGCCCCGCTCCCCGACGACGAAGAGCTCCGCGGCACCCATACCGGCACCACCCATACCAGCACCCCCCATACCGGCACCCCCGAAGCCGCGGGCGCCGCCCGCGCCGAGCCCTCGCGCTGCAGGCCCCGCCGCGTAAGAGGCCCGGGACTGGACGGCTCCCGGCACGAACGTGATCGTCACCCCGTTTGCTACCTCGACGTCGACTTCACCCTCTCCCACGCGCACAACATGGCCGACCATCCCGCCGGCCACCACCTCATCGCCAACCTCGTACGCCCGGCTCTGGCGCATCGCTTGCATGCGCCGCCGTTGGTTGGGGCGGATCATCAGGAAATAGAACGCCGCCACCAGGGCGATGATGACTACCAGGAAAAGAGATGAGGAGCCGCTGCCGGTAGTCGAACTAGTGGTCGTTGTTGTCGACGCGGTAAGGAACGAGAGAATGTTCATGAGGTGAGTTAGAAAACGGGCCGATCCGGGGTTAGGAACCTGGGCCCGATCTGGGCCCTCCACAAGCGAGTACATGCTAGCCGCTAGACCCGCCTTGGACTAGGCACCCGTGCGCTCCAGACGTCAACGACCTCGTCGAACAGGGCGCGGAACCCACCGCTCAGCACGGATTCACGGGCGCGTTCGACCAACCGCACCAACCACGTGAGGTTATGAATGCTCACGAGACGGCCGGCACTTGGTTCGCCCACGTTGAACAGGTGGCGGAGATAAGCCCGGCTGTGGCGTCCGCAGACCGAGCAGCCACAACCCGTATCGAGCGCCGAGTCGTCCTTGGCGAACCGGGCCGCCTTGACGGCGAGGCGTCCGGCGTTGGTGAGCGCAGTACCGTGCCGGCCGAGGCGCGTAGGTAACACGCAGTCGAACATGTCGGCTCCGAGCGCGATCGCGTTCAGTAGCGAACCGGGGTCGCCGACACCCATTAGGTAGCGCGGCCGGTCAGCGGGCAGCTTGAACAAGCTGGCAGCTAGGGCATCCAGCATCTGGTCAGGTCGCTCCCCTACCGACAGCCCTCCGACGGCGTAGCCGTCGAAGCCGATCCCCGCCAACCTCTCGGCGTACACAGCCCGAAGGTCCAGCTCGACACCGCCCTGCACGATCCCGAATAAGAGCTGGCCCGGACGGGAGTGCGCCGCACGAGCTCGCGCCGCCCAGGCCAGAGTGCGCTCTCCGGCTTCGGTCAGGACGTCGCGATCGGCAGGCAGTTCGGTGCACACATCGAGGGCCATCTGGATATCGGCCCCGAGCACCTCCTGGGCAGCGACGGCACCCTCCGGTGTGAGGCGGTGCCAGGAGCCGTCGTACGACGAGCGGAACGTCACGCCGTCGTCGTCGAGCGAGCACGGCAACGACATCACCTGGTAGCCGCCTGAGTCAGTGAGGAAGTGGCCTTCCCATCCGCAGAACCCGTGCAGGCCACCCATCGCGCCCACGACGTCGATCCCGGGGCGGAGCATCAGATGGTAGGTATTAGCCAGGACGACCTGGGGCCCCAGGTCGTCCAGGTCCTGGGCGGACAGCAACTTCACCACCCCCCGCGACCCGACGGGCATGAAGCACGGCGTGCGGACCCGGCCCCGAGCCGTTTCGAAGAACCCTGCCCGAGCCGCGCCGTCCGTGGCCTCAATGTGGAACATGCTTGCCCACCAGCATGGCATCGCCGAATGAAAGGAACCTGTACCCCTCCTCGAGAGCCACGCCGTACAGCTGGCGCCAATGCGGTCCGGCGAACGCCTCGAGCATGACGAGCAGCGTGCTACGCGGTTGGTGGAAGTTGGTCATCAGGACGTCGACCACGGCGAAACTGTGGCCCGGACGAATATAAAGCTGAGTCCGTCCCTCCAGTGATCCTGTGGCTCCCGCCGACTCCAGGGCCCGCACGGTAGTTGTCCCGACGGCCACGACCCGCCTGGCCCGTTGGCAAGCCTCCCAGCTGGCCTCGGGGACCGAGTACCGTTCCGGGTGCATCGTGTGGCCCTCCACCTGCTGCTCTTTGATCGGTCTGAACGTCCCCAGCCCGATGGCCAGGTCAACGTGCGCCACGGTGACCCCGCGGCTCTCGCACTCAGCGATCACCCTTTCGGTGAGGTGCAGCCCGGCCGTTGGGGCTGCCACGCTGCCGGGCCGATCGGCATAAACCGTCTGGTAGCGGGCCTGGTCCTTGAGGGGCCGGCGTATGTAGGGGGGGAGCGCCAACGAACCGAAGCTGTCGAGGTCGTCGACCAGGCCCTTCACGACGCGGGCGCCTTCGGGGAGGCGCTCTCCCACTTCGATAACGGGGCGCGCCCCCGCGTACAGGACCGTCCCGGGCGCCAGCCGCCGGCCGGGCCGCACGAGGGCTTCCCAGCTCCCGGGAGGGCCGGGCCTCGGCTCCAATAACAGCACCTCAGCGGCCCCGCCGGTGCCTTTCCGCAATTGCAGGCGGGCGGGTACTACACGCGAGCTGTTGACGACGAGCACGTCTCCGTCGCCGAGGAGGCCAGGAAGGTCTGACACCCGCTTGTGGCTCGGTTCGGCGCCTAAGGCCACCAACAAGCGGGCCGCGTCACGTGGCTCGGCCGGGGCCTGGGCGATCGCGCCTTCCGGGAGGTAGTAGTCGGGGGTTTCCATTGCTTGGTCTCTGGTGTCCCCCAGTTTGGCGGAACAGCTGTGGGCCTGGTGGTCCTGGCCTCTTAGTGAGCTAGCTCCAGCTAGCTCCAGAGTGTCGGGGGCGTCTCTCCGTCTTCAGTTTGGGCCTGGGCGTCACCGGCTCCGGGCGTCCCGGCCGGCGCCGCCAACCCGAGGTGTTGCCAGGCCAGCGGCGTCGCCACCCGGCCGCGCGGAGTGCGCATCAACATGCCGAGCTGGAGCAGGAACGGCTCGTAGACGTCCTCTACGGTCTCTGGTGCCTCCCCGACTGCGACGGCTAGCGTGCTGAGCCCGACTGGCCCGCCACCGAACCTGCAGCAGGTCGCTTCGAGAATGGCCCGGTCCAGCTTGTCGAGGCCGAGCTCGTCGACCTGGAACAGCTCGAGCCCGGCCCTGGCCACCTCCTTGTTGATGGTCCCGTCGCCCCGGACCTCGGCGTAGTCGCGGACCCGCTTCAGCAGGCGATTAGCCAGTCGGGGCGTACCTCTCGAGCGCTTAGCGACCTCCCAGCCGGCCTCCTGGTCGACCACTGCTCGGAGGACTCCTGCCGAGCGGCGGACGATGACCTCCAGGTCGGCCACCTCGTAGTAGTCCAGGCGGCAAACGAAGCCGAAGCGGTCCCGGAGGGGCCCGTGATGAGCCCGGTCCTCGTAGTGGCACCCACTAGGGTAAAGCGAGGCAAGTCGAGCCGGATGCTGCGGGCAGCCGGCCCTTTGCCGAGAACTATGTCGATCTGGAAGTCCTCCATGGCGGGGTAGAGGATCTCCTCTACGGGACGCGCCGAACCGGTGGATCTCGTCCACGAAGAGGACATCCCCCTCGTTCAGGTTTGTGAGCAGCGCCGCCAAGTCCCCAGCGCGCATAAGCGCCGGGCCGGAAGTAACCCGGAAGCCGGCCCCCATTTCGTTGGCGACGATGCCGGCCAGCGAAGTTTTACCCAGGCCAGGAGGCCCCGCAAAGAGCATGTGGTCGACCGGCTCATCTCGCCGGCGCGCCGCCTCGAGCATGATACCGAGGTGCTCTTTCAGCTGTGCTTGGCCCACAAACGCGTCCAGGCTGCGAGGACGCAGCGAGACCTCTTCCGCCACTTCGAGGGGGTCTGCTGCTACTGGGGCCAAGAGGCGGGGCTCCGGGCGCCAATCTCCGCCGTTTGAAGAGCCTCCGCCGTTCGAAGAGCCTCCCGCGTCTGGAGAGCCTCCCGCGTCTGGAGAGCCTCCGCCGTCTGCAGAACTCATCCGCTGGTCGCCAGCTCCCTCAGCGCATAGCGCAACATGTCCTCAGTGGATCCCTCTAACGGGAGGCGGGCCAGGACCTGGCGCACCTCCTCGTTCCCGTACCCGAGCGAGCTGAGGGCCGCCCTCAGCTCCTCCCGGACAGCGGTCCGGTCGGCCGCGCTCGCTTCATGAGGTCCGCCACTGCCTGGCTTGTCGAGACCCTCGTTCGTCCCGTTGCTCGGTGCCATCTCGACCACAGCCTCGAACCGGGGGGCGAGCTCCATGACCAGGCGCGCCGCCGTCTTCTTGCCGATCCCGGGCACCAACGTCAGGGCGTCAGCATCGCCGGAAACAACAGCGCGTCGCAGAGCAGCCGGTGAAAGGACCGACAGCAGCGCCACCCCTACGGATGGGCCGACGCCGTGCGCGCCGAGCAGCAGCTCGAAGCAGTCCCTCTCTTCCTTTGACGGAAAGCCGTAGAGCAGGATTGCATCCTCGCGGACGTGGGTGTGTACGTGTAGGAACGTCGGGCGACCGAGGTCTCCGGCCCGGTCTGCGCAACCCGCCGGCACCAGGGCCCTGTAGCCGACGCCAGCCACCTCGATCAAGAACTCGACCTGATGGTCACCCCGCAGTGCCCGGTCCAGCACCGTCCCCCGCAGCGACCCGATCACCGCTTGCCCCCTGCAGGTGGGGCCCCAGTAGTGCTTGCGGTCGCATTCGAGGCTGAGGTCGCGGCGGCTACAGCTCGCGCCATGGGCGTGTTCGCCAGGTGGCAAAGGGCCAGTGCGAGGGCGTCGGCCCTGTCGGGAGGATCCGGTTTTTCCGGGAGGTCGAGCAGGACTTGTACCATCCTCTGGACTTGGGCCTTCCCCGCGTTGCCCCAGCCGGTGACGGCCTGTTTGACTTCGTTGGGGCTGTACTGCACGACCGGGATACCTGCTTCGGCTGAGGCGGCCAAAGCGAGGCCGCTCGCCTGCCCGACCGACATGGCAGTCCTGGCGTTGGTCTGGAAGAGCACGCGCTCCACCACCACCACCTCCGGCGTCAACCTGGCGAGCAGCAGGCGAAGCTCGCGCAGCAGCTCGGCCAGCCTCTCGGCGAGGGGGCTCGAAGTCGGTGTGGTTATCACGCCGGACACCACCGCCACTGGCTCCCCGTTTTCTTGACGAACTGCACCGTACCCGCACCGGGACAGACCCGGGTCGAAGCCCAGTACGAACATTAGTTCGGTAACCCTAGCAGCCGCCCGGCCGCCCCTGGTGGATCCTCCTCAGCCCCTGCGAAAAAACGAGCCTCCGAAAGAGAGAAGGAGGCGACGGATGCCTTTGGTCCACATAGCACTGATATAGCTGCCGAAGCCAGCGGCGATGGCATTCGCCGCCTCCTTCTCTCTGTCAAGCTTGTTTTTTCCCGGGCACTTGCCAGCGGTTTGCCGGGCGCCGGTCACACCTCGACGAGCTCCAAAACCGAATCGGGGATGTCGAAGTTCGACCATACGTTTTGTACGTCATCATGTTCGTCGAGCAGGTCGATAAGCCTCAGCACCCTGCGGGCGTCCCCTTCGCTGTCGATTGGCACCGACTGGGTTGGCAACATGACTAGTTCCGACGACGTTGCGGGCCAGCCGTTCGACTCGATCGCCGACCGTACGGCGACCAGCTCGCCCGGGGGCGTCACCACCTCCCAGCTGTCGTCGCCGTCCCGCACGTCCTCGGCACCGGCGTCAGCGGCGACCATCATGAGGTCGTCCTCGCTCAACTTCGGGCCGTGGGCCACGGTGATGAGGCCCTTGCGGTCGAACTGCCAGGACACCGCCCCCGGCTCGGCCATCGAGCCACCGTTCTTGGTGAAAATGGCACGGATATCCGCGCCGGTCCTGTTCCGGTTGTCCGTCAGGCACTCTACGATCACGGCCACCCCGCAAGGCGCGTAGCCTTCGTAGACGACTGGTTCGTAACGGACACCCTCGAGTTCTCCGGTACCGCGCTTGATGGCTCGCTCGATGGTGTCCATGGGTACCGACGAGTCGCGGGCCTTCTGGAACATCGTCCGCAGGGTCGGGTTGCCGTCGAGGTCGCCTCCGCCTTCGCGCGCTGCCACCTCGACCTGACGGATTATTTTCGCGAACAATTTGCCTCGAGCCTTGTCCAAAGCGCCTTTCTTGTGCTTTGTCGTGGCCCATTTAGAGTGCCCTGACATCGTCCTTCCTTGTCCTAGATCCCGTGTTCACCAATGCGCCCGCTTGGAGGAAAATCTCGTGCAGCCTCGGGTCTCCGGCGAGCTCGGGGTGAAAAGCGGTCACGAGCACCGCTCCTTGACGGCATACCACTGGCCTCTTGGCGCCGTCTTCCATAATGACGGTGGCCAGCACTTCCACCTCAGGGCCCGTCCGTTCGACGACGGGCGCACGCACGAAGACGGCGTGCAAGGGCCGACCCAATTCGGCCACATCTAGGGCGGCCTCAAAAGAGTCCCGCTGGCGCCCGAAGGCGTTGCGGCGCACCGAAATGTCGATCGCGCCGAAACAATGCTGGTCCGGGCGGCCATCGAGGATCTCGGTCGCCAGCAGGATCATGCCCGCACATGTGCCGAGAGCGGGCATCCCTGCGGCCAGCCTTTCCCGTATTGGGCCGAGGAGGCCCGAGCTTTCGAGGAGAAGCGATATTGTCGTCGACTCGCCACCCGGCAGGACCAGAGCGTCAGCCTGCGCCAACTCGGCCGGCCCCCTCACCTCAAACGCTTCGGTGCCGAGGCTCCTCAAAAGTTCGACATGCTCGCGAAAATCCCCCTGGAGGGCGACAACACCAACCCGTCGTGGAGGACCGCTGCACAAAGTCTGGGCCACGACCTGGGGGCACCTTTCCCATAAGCGTGCTTCCCTTACCAGCCGCGCTCTGACAGTCGGGTCGCGACGCCGCCCGACTCCTCACCCCGCATTGCCTCTCCGAGGCCCCTGCTTACCTTGGCCACGATTTCGTAGTCTGCGAAGTGCGTCGTCGCCTCCACTATTGCCCTGGCGAAGCGAGGCGGGTCGGAGCTCTTGAAAATACCCGAACCGACAAATACGGCTTGGGCGCCCAGGTTCATCACTAGAGCCGCATCAGCCGGCGTGGCGATGCCGCCAGCACAGAACAGAGGTACTGGCAGCTCGCCACTGTCAGCGACCTCGTTCACGAGTTCGATCGGGGCCCGGAGCTCCTTGGCCCAGCTGTAGCGCTCGGGCGCATCGGCCTGGGTCAACTTGCGGATGTCACCGAGGATCTGGCGCAAGTGGCGGACCGCCTCTTTGACGTCGCCGGTGCCGGCCTCCCCTTTCGAACGGATCATGGCCCCGCCCTCCGAGATGCGCCGTAAAGCCTCCCCGAGGTTGTTGGCCCCACAGACGAACGGGACAGTGAACGGCCACTTGTCGATGTGGTGCTGGTCGTCGGCTGGCGTCAGGACTTCACTCTCGTCGATGTAGTCGACGCCGAGCACCTCGAGCACCTTCGCCTCAGAGAAGTGCCCGATCCGAGCCTTGGCCATGACCGGGATGCTCACCGCCTGTTTGATGCCCTCGATGAGCGCGGGGTCGCTCATCCGGGCCACCCCGCCCTCGCGCCTTATGTCAGCGGGGACACGCTCTAGCGCCATCACCGCAGTCGCGCCGGCTTGCTCGGCGATGGTCGCCTGTTCGGGTGTTACGACGTCCATGATGACCCCACCACGCAGCTGCGTAGCCAGGCCGCGCTTCACCATCGAGGTCCCCTTCAGGTACGCCTCACCCCTGATCTCGTCTCGCTTCACCGGACCGTCGCTGAACGTCATGCTCCCATGGTACTGCCGCCTCCAGCCACGACTGAAAAGAGGGCCCTTTGGCATCTAGACGGACGTCGTTTCTCCCACAGTGGTGCGATGAGTGCGAGAAGTGATGGATCCGGGCGAAAACCGGTGTGAATGGTCGCCGGCGCCCGCCGAGCGGGCCGAACTCGGTGCAAGTTTTGTAACTGGTTGCGTTTCGGCCCATCATCTACACGAAATCGCGACGATAACCGTTGAATGCACCCAGAAGGCCCTCAAATAGGATCGCCCAGACCGGGCCAGGCTGCTCTAGTCCACTTTCAGTAGCCGCCTGCACGCCATTCGTGCCCCAGCCAACCGGGCCGGCGCAGGCCAAGGGACCAACCCCTACACCGATTACAGCTACAGCTACAGCGACTACAACCGACTTCACCGATTACGTGGTCTATAGCTCCCGGAGGGCCTCGACCCGGTCCTTGAGTTGCGTAGAGTGCGCTCGCCCCCCGCCCGGGTCAGCGAACCACAAGGGGGCTGTGCCTCGGGACGCACCCTGGACCTGCGTGCCCTTCGCCTCCATTTTCTCGAGGGCGCCGATCAGCCCGGGCGGGTAACGGGTGAAGTTCACGGCGGCACGGTCCATCGCAGTGACGGGTTCCGGCGGCGAGAGCAGCGTTGTCCCGATGCCAAGGGTGGCAACCGTGACCGTCGCAGGAAGCATATCGTAGCAGCGGATCCGCGTTAGTTGCTGGGCGACGACCCCTTCGAGCTCCACCCGGGTCAGCTCGGCCAGGAGGCCCTGGGTCACGACCATCGTGGCCGTGCGCCTGCGCCGCCCGCAGACCGCCGCGTTGAGGCCCGCCTCGTTGCGGATCCGGACCTCGGGAGGGGTGGTGCCGATCGTCGCGCACAGCCCGTCTACAAGGTTGAGCAAACGGGCGTGGGACACGTCGTCCGCCACTGCGCCGCCCAGAGACCTCCGGGCCAGCGGCTCCGCCGCCCACCACATGGTGAGCCCGACCGCAACGGTACCCACGACGAACCCCACCACGCCAACGGGCCAGCCGAAGCCCCACCAGCACAACAGCCCGATCGCCAGGCCCAGCGGGACAGAAGCGACCGTCACGAGCACCAGGGCACGCCGGCGGTTGGCCACTGTGCGCGAGCGGAGCGCGTCGGCTGGCATTGCCGTGATGATGTCATAACGCGCCGCGGAAATCTGTGTCACACGCGGCCTTCTTCGGTCCCCATGTGGGCCCGCTCGGCTCCTGGCCCGCTCAGTGGGCACCCACGAAGGGCGCGATCGGCACCTTGCCCAGTTCCAGTAACTCAGAGAACTCCACGGCTGGCATCGGGCGTGCGAACAGGTAGCCCTGGCCCTGGGGGCAACCGAGCTCTTTCAGGACTTCTGCCTGCTCCGGCGTCTCTATCCCTTCCGCCACGACATCGAGACCGTAAGTGTCGGCGATGGCCAGGATCGCCATGACTATGGACAGGTCGTGAGGGTCAGGCAGCTGCGAAGTAAACGTCTGGTCGACCTTGATCGAAGTCGCAGGCAGCTGTTTCAAGTATGCGAGGGAGCTGTACCCAGTACCGAAATCATCGATAGCAATGCCGAAACCGGCGTCTCGCAGCTCTCCCAGGACTGAACTGCTCATAGCTGTGTCTTCCATTAGGGCTGACTCAGTGACCTCGAGGACGATCGAGTCAGGCTCGACCCCTTCGTTGACGAGTTCCCGCACACTGCTCAACAAGCTCGTCCCTCGGAGTTGGAGAGGCGAGACGTTGACAGATACCTTGAAATGGGGCGCAACCGCAGCCCACTGTTTCACCTGACGGGCCGCTGCACTGAGCACGACATCACCGATATCGCTGACGAGGCCCAGCTCCTCAGCCAGGGGGACGAAGTCCTTGGCCGGTATCAGCCCCCTGAGGGGGTCTTGCCAGCGGGCCAGCGCCTCGGCCCCGACAAGAGTCCCCGAGTGCAGGTCGACGATCGGCTGGTAGTGGGCCATCATCTGGTGGGCTTCCAGAGCGAGGCGCAAGAGCCGCGAACCTTCGGCCCTCTTCTCCAGGTCCGGCCTGGTCCTCGGGTCGTAGTGGCACACGCTCCCCGGGCCCGCCCCTTGGCCTGGTACATCGCTGCGTCCGCCTGGCTCAACAGCTGAGCCACTGACGACGAAGGCCCGCCACACACCACACCAGCGCTGACGCTGACCCAGAGCTGCCTGTCGGCTAGCACGACCGGCTCCGAAAACGTCCCCATGATGTGGGACACGACAACGTCGAGCTGGGCATCATCGGAAACGTCCTCGCACAGCACGACGAACTCATCCCCGCCCATCCGGGCCACGGTGTCCACCGAGCGAACTGACTGGCGCAACCGGGCCCCGACCGCTCGCAGCAGCTTGTCTCCCACGTCGTGGCCAGCGGTGTCGTTGACGGTTTTGAAATGGTCGAGGTCGAAGAACATGACGCCGATGTTCTGGCCCTCCCGCCGGCACCTTTCCAGCGCGTGAGCCATCCGGTCCTCGAGCAGGCTCCGGTTGGGGAGACCGGTCAGGTGGTCGTGCATAGCCTGGTGAGCGAGGGCCCGTTCGGATGCTTTCTGCTGGGTTATGTCGCGGATTACCTGAGAAACGCCGGTCACGCGGCCCCCGCGGTCGCGCAGGGGGGCCAGGCTGACCGAGACCTCTACCCGGGAGCCGTGCTTGCAGACGCGCACCGTTTCCACGCGCCGGATGATTTCACCCTCCCAGGCCCGGGCCAAGAGCTCAGCTGCTTCGCGCTCGCGGTCGTGTGGCACGAGCATGGCCAAAGGAGCGCCAAGGGCCTCTTTCTCGTCCCAGCCGAACAGCTCTTCCGCGGCGTGGTTCCAAATCTCGATGACCTCGTCTGTGCCGCTGCCGATGATGGCCTCGTCACACTCCTCGGCGATCGAGGCGAGCATGGCTTGGCGTTGCACGGAGCCGTGACGTTGGGCCTTTGCCTTTGCCACCACGACGTAGAGCTGACGGCCGTCGTCCCCGGACAGGGGCCGCGGTTGGAGCGCGATCTCGAAAGCCCGTTGACCGTCCGAGTGCATCCACCAAGTCGCTGCTCCGACCCTGCCAGTGCGGTTGGCTTGACGCAGGGCTTTGCGGGCTGCAGGCCTTTGCCGCTCGTCCACCAATCGCATGATGTCTTGGCCTATAAGGTCGGTCGCATCCTGCCCGAAGAGATGAGCCAGGTCATCGTTCATGAACACGACATGGCCGGCGCTGTCGAGAACGCCCAAGCCGAAAGCCTCGCTCGGGCTCAACGTCCGGGCTCGCCTGGAGGTAGGCCCCACCGGGCGGTTGTTTCGCAACTGCGCTTGGCCGGGACGCGCATTGTCAATCGTGGCACCTCTCTCCGCTCCATCCGCCAACTAAGCAGCCCGATCAGTCCCCGCAACCTTATGAGCGGAAGATGACAAAACCGTACGGGACGATGCGAGAGCCGACAGTAGATGAACAAACCCACGTTAGCGGACGTCGGCCGGCGAGCAGCTGGTCCGATGAGCCATTAGAGGAGGACCGGCGTGAGAGGGGATCATAAGGAGCGGGGACAGGCCCATGTCGGTTGCTCGGGGTGGTCCTACAAACACTGGCGGGGTAGCGTCTACGACCCGGGTTTGAAAACAACGGAATGGTTCGCGGCCTACGCTCGCTTGTTCACCACCGTGGAAGTCAACAACACCTTCTACAGGCTGCCGGAAGCAGCGACGTTCGTGAGCTGGCGGGCTCAGGCGCCGCGGGGCTTTCTATTTGCCCTGAAGGTCAACCAGTTTGGCACGCACCGCCTGAAATTGCGTGAGCCGGCTCGTTGGTTGCCGACCTACGTGGAGCGAGCCCTCGTGCTTGGCAACGCGTTGGGGCCGAACCTCGTACAGTTGCCACCGCATTGGGGTCGCGACTGCGACCGTCTCGAGGAGTTCCTCCAGTTTGCGACCTCGGGCCGATTTGGGGAGGGGTTGCGCTGGGCGGTCGAGTTCCGTGACCCCTCCTGGCTACATGAGGAAATCTTCGAAGTGCTCAGGCGCCACAACGCGGCGCTTTGCGCCCATGACCTGCTGCCCGACCATCCGTGGATCCTTACCGCCGATTGGGCGTACAGCCGTTTTCACGGGCCCGCCGGGCTGAGCGGGAAATATGAAGGCGAGTACGGCCCTGAAAGGCTGGCTGAACCGGCGCGGGTGCTCCGCAGTTGGCAGGACCAGGGCTGTGACGTACATGCCTATTTCAACAATGACGCCGGAGGCGCTTCAGTGAGGGATGCCACGTGGCTCAAGGAGCGGCTAACGTCTCGTAAATGGGTGAGCTGACGGCTCTGCTGGCTTCGAGCAGCAGCGCCCCGATCGACTGGGTCTACGGTGGGGCAGCAAGCATCGTTTTCGTGGCCGTGATCGCCATTCCCGCCGCACTTCTCAACGCGCGGGACCGCAAGCGGCGCACCCAGGGGCGGTCCTCCGCTCGCTAGCCGTTAGCCGTTCGCTAGCACCCCGCCCGAGAGGTTTGCCCTACCTGCTCGTCTGACGAATGTTGCTCCGCAGTTCGGTTTGGTCTGTAGTTGGGCTTGCTGGGCAGCTGCGTCCTGACCGCTTCACCACTCCCCCTGAGGCGCCTTAGATCGCCGCGCGCTATTCAACGGCAAAGAGCTCAAGCCGGACGGGTGGCGGCGGCAGCGCGGTTGGCTCGACGGTTGCGCAGTGTCAGGAACAACACGGCTGACCAGCCGACGACCAGCAGGAGCCAGTAGCTCACGGCGCGGTAGACAAGGGTCCCAGCGGTGGCGAGAGACGCCGGCACGTGGAACCTGATCAGCACCTCCACCAAGCCCCCTTCCACGAGGCCGAGGCCGCCGGGCGTTATCGGGAGCTCGACGAGCACCTGGGCAGCCGCGTAGGAAAGCAATATCCCCTTCCAAGGGACCGGGCCCCCACGGTCAACAGGCCCATTATCAACACGACGGCGTCCAGTACCCAGTTGAGCGCCGCGGCCCCGAAACATGCCAGCCATAAGCGCGGCGCCGGGTTGAAGTTCTCCATCTGGCGGAGGGCCACCTGGGCAGAACGCAGGTGCCGGCACAGCGAGGAGGGCAGGAAGCGCTCAGAGCGGCGCAGCAGCCGCCCTATCAGGGTGCCGAGGAGGGGCGCCCGGCGGAAGAGAGCCGCCGCCACCAGCGCGCCGGCCAGCACGAAAGTCAGTACTGGCAGTAGCTCTAGCCTTAGGCCCGGCGCCGCCGCCGCCCCGGCCACGGCCACAGCGGCCAGGGCCGCCGTAGCCAGCGCGCCCGCAGACAGCTGGGACCAGATCGCCAACACCTGGCTCGCGCCGAGCCACTGGTATTGGCGGAAGGTGTAGCCCTCGGCGAAAAGAGTCCCGGCGGGCAGCGATAGCGCGACAGCGTTGCTGGCCAGCGTGACCGGCAACAGGTTCGTAACTTCGACTGGCAGGTTGCCCACCCTGAGGAGCCGTTGCTGTATCCAGGAGAGGGCGAAAATCGAGCATGCCTCGGCGGCGATAGCAACGAACAGCCAGTGCCAATGCAGGTGGTCGAAGGTCGAGGCCACCTCCCCGAGGTGGCCTGCCCGCCTGAGCACGAATATGGCGGCGCCGCCGAGGATGAAGAGCTCGAGCCCGCTTCTTACTAGCGACGCGCGACGCGAACGGCCAGCGCGGTTCGTCCCGCTGCCCCCTGGTGGGCCAGCGCGGTTCGTCTGGCTGCCCGCCGGCGGGCCAGCAGGCGCCAATTCACGGGGATCTTCGTCCCCTACGCCGTCGAGGGACGGGGATCGCACGACCACAGGAAGGCTAGTGCGCTCCGGACCTAACCCAGCGGCACAGGCCCACTCCGGCCATCGCGAGCCCGCGTGGTGGTCGAGTGGGCAAGCTGATATCTTGCTGAATAGGGAGCCCTCCCCGCCTTCCCGACTAGTGGGGTCACGGTTGGCGTGCGAGGATTGATGGTAGCGAAGGGCGAGATTTGGGTACGCCCGTAGATAGCTCGTCTGCCCGCCGCTTCCCCCGTGCGGACACAACACAAACCGAAAACCACGCACAGGAGAACGAAGTGGCCAACGACTCCTTTCCAGTCGTCGTATGAGGCTGCCAGCGGTAATTGCCCGCTGGGTACCGAGGACGCTGACAAGTTCCTCAAGGGTGGCGCTCCGTGGTCGAGCCAATACTGTGGAACATCACCATTTCGAGCTGCCACGCCTCCGCGAGTTGTTCAAGCGAGCGATACCGCAGATCCTCGAGGCCACGCTTATCCCGCTGGGCCTGTTCTATGCCGCTCTGTACGCGCTGGGCCGAAGGGCGCGATTTGCATCGCTCTGGCCTGGAACTATTCCGCATTGCTGCGCCGGCTCTGGCGTCGGGAGCGCCTCCCGGGCGTCCTTCTGATTGCGACCCTTGGTCTGACGGCCCGGTCAGCGCTAGCGCTGGTCAGCAAGGGCAGCCTCTTCGTCTACTTCTTGCAGCCGTCGTTGGCTACAGCGCTCCTCGGTGGCGCGTTCCTGCTCTCCATCCCACTCGGCCGCCCTCTCGCCGAGAAGCTCGCTCACGACTTCGTGCCGATGCCACCGTCGTTTTTCAAGCGGCCGAAAGTCCGTCAGCTATTCGTGAAGATCAGCCTCCTCTGGGCGCTCGTTAGCCTGGCCAACGCGGCCGGGACTGTCGCGTTGCTCGTCAACTTCCCGATCGGGACATACCTGGCGGCCAAGACCGGCTTCTCCGCCGTGCTGACAATCGGGGCTATAGCGTTGTCGTCGTGGTGGTTCCGACGTAGCCTGCGTCGCCACAGCGCTGAGCAACAGCAGCTCGCGCTGGCGGCCGATTAAGTCTTAGCCCCGTCGGCTTTGGGCCGCGCCCCGGGGCGTCGCAAACAGGACCTGGTGCTGACGGTAGAGTGAGGGCTGGGCTGCCCGGCGCCGTCTATTGACTAGATCGGCGGACTAGATCGGCCCGGATCCTCCCACCACCACGCCAAGCCGACCAGGCCGGGCCCGGTGTGTGCCACCATGACGGGGCTGAACGAACCAACGAACGAGGTCGCCGGCTCAACCCGGCGGCGAACCTCTCCGAGGAGCTGTTCAGCGACGTCGGGTTCAAGGGCGTGGAGCGCGGCGACGTGCAATGCGGCATTCCGCTCCCGCTCCCGCGTGATTTCGCGTGACCAGATCTCAACGATCCGCTGGCACGCCACGCGCCGGCCGCGCGCCGGACGAAGCGGCCTGACCTTCCCGTCTCTGAACTCGAAAATCGGGTTAAGGCCTAGCCAGCGGGCGCCCCACGCGGCCGCCCCCGGGACACGCCCGCCACGGGCAAGGTGCTCGAGCGAGGGCAACGTGGCGATCAGCCGCACCCGGCCCCTGACCTCCTCAGCCGTCGCGACCACAGCCCCTAGCGGGAGCCCGTCGCGGGCAGCTGCGGCTGCGGCCAAGACCACCAGGCCTTCCGCCCCCGCGGCGGTCCCGGTGTCGACAACGGCCACCTTTTCCCGTGCCTCGGCCTCCAGAAGGGCGGTGGCCAAGCGCGCCGCTTG
The DNA here is from genome assembly GCA_963823855.1 of uncultured Acidimicrobiaceae bacterium. Classification (GTDB taxonomy): domain Bacteria; phylum Actinomycetota; class Acidimicrobiia; order Acidimicrobiales; family Palsa-688; genus Fen-671. Next base: position 706,480 of record CAWGNA010000012.1, on the reverse strand, counting down.
GTACACACCGCTCATGTTCTTCGAAAGAGTGAGGATTATGACGCCGTCGCCCTGGTCGGCTGCCGTAGCAGCCTGAGCCAGCTCCCCCGGCGCCGGACCGGAGGTGCTCAGCCCCTCTCCAAGCCGGCCCAGCACCTCAGCCATGCCGAGTTCCCCGTCCCGGAACTGCTGACCGCCGATCGTTACCCACATGGGTACCACCGTCACCCGGTACGCGGCGGCGACGTCGGTGGGGAGCGACGACGCGCTGTCTGTCACAACGCCGACGCTCAGCTTCTGCCCTCCATCCTTGTCGTCCGGCATGCGTTGTCGTCCGGCATCCTTTATCGCTCTCGTCGCTCTCGTCGCTCTCGTGCGTTATCAGGTCTCAGGCTGTTCCCGTCGGCTCCACTGGACGCGGCCCAGTGCCTGGTTTTCCCCGAGTGTCCCGGTCGAACAAGAGACGGTGAATGTACACCGATGGTCCCGGCTGAGCGGGCGGGCCGTTGCCCGTCAGGCGCTTGACAACGATAGGGACCAGCACTGCGGACGCAGCCAGGCGTCCCGCCCGGCCGTGGGCCACCGCTGAGACGGGGACCAGGAGCGCGTCGGCGACGAACGATCCCAGCGCGGTCTCGCCGACCAGCTTGCCTACGGCGAGCCCTGCCAACAGGACGCCTGCCCCGGCCGGCGCAGATACGAGGAGAGCCCCCATGGCTGGCGCGATCCCCCGGCCGCCGGCACCGCCGATGTACGGCGACCAATTGTGGCCGGCTACCGCTGCGGCCCCCGCCACGGCTGCGGCACCAGGATGGCCACGGCCGGCGAGCGCTGGGCCGACGGCCCCTTTGGCTAGTTCGAGGAGCCCCACACCGATCAGCGGCCCTTTGCCGGCCACCTCGTACAACCCGCTACCTGAGACCGTCCCGTTGCCGACCGCCCGCAGGTCGACGCCGGCGAGCAGCCTCGCCCCGATGTTGGAAAAAGGGATGGCTCCCGCGCCGAAGCCGACAGCGACGGCGACGGCCGCTCGCAGCCCGCTCACGCGGGCACCCGGGTCGTGTTGCCAAGCAGGTTCACTTCGGCCAAGAGGGTAACTGTAACCGGGGTGGCACCCTCTACTCGGGTGGGCAGGCCCCCGGGACCTTCTCCGGCTCGGTCAGCGAACCTGTGAACGTGCTGGCAGGACGCCCGCAATGCCCCTGCAAATGTGCCTTCGAAGGCCCGTAGACGTCGAGCCGCGTCGGGTAACCTTGAGTGCACGGCCCTGCCAGTCTGAGGACCGCAAATCTACACATAGCTATGTTTCTTTGGGAGATCGTTTAAGGCCGTCATTAAGGTGCCGAGGCGGCCCTAGGTACGCCAAAACGTGCCCTGTGTGGCGTACTGTTGTCATGGAGCGGATGACCGACGTTAAGGACGTTAAGGAGCACAGATGGAGACGTTGCTCGTCGTCTTGGTGATCGGTTGTGCTCTGGCTCTAGCTGTGCACGTCGGGCGGGGGGTCTGGTACCGGGCCCGCTCAGTGGAGCGTCACCAGCAAGCACTTGACACCCTGGCCGGCATCACCAACCGCTCTGACGTGGTGTCGGGGTCAACGGCGTCGCCCGGGCCCGTCGACGAGCCGCACGAGCACCAGGCTCACGTCCGCCTCATTGGGCCGGCGGGGCAGGCCAATGTGGGCGACAGTGCTGCCCTTCCTCCTCCCCGTGCCACGTCTGCGCTAGGCCCGACGTCCCCGTTCCGCCGCCCGTCGCGCACATCGCCGTCGGCTGCGGCCATGGACGCAGTTGCGACCACTGCCTATCTTGCTCGGTCGCCTGGTGACAACCTGGTGCGGACGGGGACGCCGCCACATGAGCTCAGGCAACCACCGGCGCAGTTGCCTGCCGATGCCACGCTGCCCGGTCTGGTTCCTGAGCAGGCGCCGTATGTCGAGCCTCCGACGAGGCCCGTGCCCATCGTCCAACCGCAGGTGTTCTATTTCGACGACTTGTCCACTCGCGGCGATGCGCCTACGTCCCCGGCGCACGCCGGTCCGAGCCGCACCAAGCTGCGCCGGAGAGACCGTCGTCGCGCCCGACGTCAACACGCCAAGGCTGACGAGTTCGAGGGCGCTGGTCACACTGAGAGCACTGCTCCCGCTGTCCCGCCCGCTGGCGCCCCCCAACCGGCGGGTGCTGGTCCTGTTGATGCGCGGCCCGTTGACCTGGGCCCGTTGACCTGAAGACGGTTGACCCGGGCGCGGCTGATCTGGGGACCGGCCTCCCTAAGCCGTTCGTCTCGGCGCCGTTTGCCCCTGAGGCTTTGGCCCTTGGAACTGCCTTCCACGACCCTGCAGTTACGGCGCCTGTTTTTCGAGCCCCCGGCGTCACGGACGCGCCAACCGTCCTACCCGAGCGTTCCGCCGTACAGCCGCCCGCGCCGTCCGTCGCTGAAACTGTTGTTCATCAAACGGGCTCCCATCAAACGGGCGTCCCTGACAGTGCGGCTCGTGCTGCTCTCATCCCCGAGGCTGTAGCTCCGGCGGCAGGAGCCGCCGCGGGGGCAGGGGCAGTGGCGGCAGGGGCAGTGGCGGCCGGGGCTGCACCGGCCACTGGCTCGGCCTCTGCTGCGGCGACCTCTACGGCCGCGGGCCACGACACGGCTCCCTCAGCGGAAGGCGAGACACCCAAGAAAAAGCCGTCTAGCCGTAGCGGGCGCAAATCAGTGTTGGGCGTCGTACTGGCCGCCGCCGCCATCTGTGTCGCGCTCGCGGCGATAGGGATCACGTTGCTTGGTTTGCCCGGCCAGGGCTCCACCCACAACCTGTCGGCAGGCACGACGACACCCACTTCTACGAGCCCGCACGAGACCACGACTTCCTTTCCACCCACCCCGACGACTAATCCCGCGCCTCCGAAGCCCGCTATTCTGCTGTCGGCGAGCGGCGGCACTGCCACCTATGAGCTGCGTTCGCCGTCGGCGTCGATCGTCGTGAGCGCCACCGGCCCGTGCTGGCTCGAGGTGCGCGCCAACAGCCCGCTTGGCCAGATCATCTATGAGGGCATCCTTTACGCCGGGCAGTATTCGAAGGTGACTGGACCGGCCTGGATCCGGCTCGGGAACCCGCCGGCCGTTGCCGTCAAAGTCGATGGGACCGTTATGTCTGTCCCGGGTGCCCAAAGCGCTGTCCCGCTCAATCTGCAGTTCACCTTCGGCTGAGCCGGCCGGTACAGCTCGTATAGCCAGGTGCGGCTAGTCCCTACCCGGCATCCCATGTAGGCACAAGCGAACGTGCGGCTCGGGCTTCGTCGGCACGCCCGATCGGGGTCGACTGTGGAGCGGAGGCCAGCGTTCGCGGGCTCTCGTGGGCCACCTCTACCAGTGCGGCGGCCAGGGCCGCAACCGTCTCGGGGCTCTCTGTCTCGGTCGGCTCGATCATCAGCGCTTCGGGTACTACGAGCGGGAAGTACACGGTCGGGGCGTGGAAGCCCTTTTCCAACAGGCGCTTCCCCACGTCGAGGGCATGCAGTTCGTGGGGTGTTCCCGGGGCGTCCTTCGTAGAGACGACCACCTCGTGCATCACCGGGCGGTCGAAGGGGACTGCGTAGGTCCCTCGCAGTTGAGCAAGTAGCCAGTTGGCGTTGAGGACTGCTGCTTGTGAGACCCGCTGGAAGCCGTCGGCCCCATTGGCGAGTATGTACGCCCAGGCGCGCGCCAACGCCAACGCGTTGCCATGCCATCCGTGCGCTCGGCCGATCGAGCGGTTCGGGCCCGCCAGGTGAAGCTCCCGTCGTTCAGCTTGTGAGGTACGGGCCCGGCAGAAAATCGGCTAGCGCGCTGGTGACCGCTACCGGGCCTGCACCTGGCCCTCCCCCACCGTGCGGCACCGCGAAAGTCTTGTGGAGGTTGAGGTGGACGATGTCGAAGCCCATGTCGCCAGGCCTGGTGACCCCGAGGATCGCGTTGAGGTTGGCGCCGTCGTAATAAAGGAGGCCCCCCACTTCGTGGACAGCCGAGGCCAGGTCGGCGATGTCTTCTTCGAACAGCCCGAGCGTGTTGGGGTTGGTGAGCATGATCCCCGCCACGTCCTGATCGAGGTGCTCACGAAGCGCCGCCACGCTAACAAGCCCCCGGCTGTCCGACGGGACGCTAACGGTCCGGTAGCCCGCAAGGCTGACCGAAGCCGGGTTGGTCCCGTGGGCCGAGTCGGGGATCAGGATCTTGGCCGGGGAGCGACCCTGCTCGTTGTGCCACGCGCGCATTATCAACAGCCCCGTCAGTTCGCCGGCGGCCCCCGCTGGTGGCTGCAGGGTCGCAGCGTGCATCCCTGTGATGCGGCAAAGGGTGTCCGCGAGGCTCCAGAGGAGCTCTAGCCAACCCTGCGCGTATGGCGCTGGAGTAGCTGGGTGCACGTTGCCGAGGCCTGGCAGAGCTGCGGCTTCGTCACAGATCTTGGGGTTGTACTTCATCGTGCAGGAGCCGAGCGGGTACGCGCCCAGGTCGACGGAGTACTGCCTGTGGGTGAGACGGGTGACGTGGGCGACCAGATCCCGCTCCGACACTTCGGCTACTGCAGGAGGCGCGGGACGGAGTTCCTCGGGAGGGAGAAGTTCTTCGGCGCTCCACTCGGGGACTTGTGTAGTGCGGAACGACGCGGCTCGCCGGCCCGGCACGGAGAAGTCGAAGATCGTTGGTTCCTCGTCGTGGCCGAGCAGGGGCGCAGAGCTCGCTTTGCCGGCCGGAGCGGCGCCGCGGCGCCCATCCCGCCCGTTCCTCGGCCCTCGCCCGTCCTCTGCGGCGAGAGGCGAGGGATCATCATGTTCGGGGCGTTTACGCAAGGGCCCATCCGTGAGCGGGATGCCCGAGGAGGGCTCGTTCACAACACCACCTTCTCCATGGCCGCCACGTAGGCGTCGATCTCGGCACGCGTCCGCTTCTCGGTCACGGCGATGAGCAATCCGCTCCGGTCCCCCACGGCCACAGGTACGCCGGCCAGGAAGCCCTCCTCGGCCATGCGATCGACAACGACCTCAGCCGGGAGAGGCAGCTGAAGGGCGAACTCGCGGACTACCGGTGCTTCGACGAGCGGCCTGACCCCGGGAAGTGCAATCAGGGCGTCTCGGGCGTACCGCGTCCCTCGGGCACAACGTAACGCCAACTCTCGGAGCCCCTGTGTGCCGAGCCAGCCCAGCTGGACCATGGCGGCCACTGCGATCAGGGTCTGGTTGGTGCAGATGTTCGAGGAGGCACGTTCGCGGCGGATATCCTGCTCCCTTGCTCGCAGCGTGGTCACGTACGCAGTCCGGCCTCTGCCGTCTACGGTCCGCCCGACCAGCCGGCCAGGAAGGCGCCGGACGTGCTCGCGCGGCTACTGCGAACATCCCGAGGTAAGGGCCGCCGAACGCCAACGGTGTCCCCAGGGGCTGGCCTTCGGCCACCGCGACATCGGCTCCCTGTTCTCCGGGGGTCCGCAACAAACCGGCTGCAACGGGGTCAAAGGCTGCTACGAGCAGGGCGCCAAGCCTGTCTGCCGTCTCGCGGGCCGGGCCGAGAGGGTCTATGCAGCCGAGATAATTAGGCGAGGCGACGACAATAGCTGCAGGCCGTTCGTCGGTCCGCTTGGCGTCCTGGCCAGGTGCACCTGTGCCGGGTGCGCCTCTACCGTGTACGCCTGTACCCTGCCAATCAGTACGGCCCTCGACCAAGTCGATGTCGACGACCTCAATGCTCCTGCCGGCTGTGAGGGTCGCCAGGGTGCGACGCCAGCGGGGGTTGAGGCCCGCGCTCACCCAGACGGTGCTCCGGCCGGTAGCGGCGACCGCGAGGTTCACGGCCTCGACCGTCGCGGTGGCTCCGTCGTACACGGATGCGTTCGCGACCGGGAGCCCAGCGAGACGGGAAACGAGCGTCTGGTACTCGAAGAGAGCCTGCAATACTCCTTGAGCCACCTCTGGCTGATAGGGCGTGTAAGACGTGACGAACTCCGAGCGCCCGGCCAGGGCACGCGTAACAGCCGGTATGTCGTGGTCGTAGGCCCCGGCTCCGGCAAAACACACAAGGTCGTTAGCGGCCCGGTTGGCACCAGCCAGCCGTGCCATTTCGCTGGCGACATCAGGTTCGGACATCCCTAGTGGGATGTCCAGGCCTCCCGCTAGACGCAGAGCGGTAGGAATGCAAGAGAAGAGTTCGGCAGTGCTCGAAAGCCCGAGGTCGGCAAGCATCCGGGCGAAATCCTCGTCAGTGTGCGGGACGTAGTTGGTCATATCATCGGCTCGTCTGGGGAGCGGTCTCGGTTGGCTGCGGCTTGCTGGGCTTGCTGGGCTTGCTGGGCTTGCTGGGCTTGCTGGGCTTGCTGGGCTGACTGGGCTTGCTGGCCTTTCTTTACGAACGGGAGATGGACGATCCTGCACGGCAGGCGCCTTCCTCTCGCGTCGACCTGAAGGGCCGCCCCATCTGGCATATCTGGTGGCGCGAAACACATCCCGATCCCGTGGCCCAACACCGGCGAAAAATTGCCACTCGTTAGTTCACCCAGCCGCGTCCCACCTGTCCAGGCCGTATAACCCGCGCGGAGCGGCTGCCGGCCGTCTCCGGCGACGCCCCTGAGCAAACGGCTTACGCCCCGTGCTCGCTGTGCCAGCAACGCCTCTCGACCGGTGAACCCTCCGGGCTTGTCCCACGCCACAACCCAGGAGAGGCCGGCCTCTAGTGGAGTGATGCCTGGCCCCAGTTCATGCCCGTGAAGGGGAAGGCCGGCCTCCAGCCGCAAGGTGTCACGCGCGCCAAGGCCAGCGGGCGTCGCACCCGCGGCTACCAGGGCCTCCCACAGGCTGCTGGCAGCTACGGATGGCACGGCGCACTCGACCCCGTCCTCACCTGTGTAGCCAGTGCCACCCACGACCACGTTGGAGCCGTGCCAATCCAGTGTTTCGACGCGGAACCGGCCGACGTTGGCCGCCTGTGGGAAGACCTGGCCGAGGATCGCGCGCGCCTCGGGGCCTTGCACGGCCAATACGGCCCTCTCGGCAGTCACGTCGGTACCGCCGATGGCCCTCAGGGCCCTCGAGGTGTTGGAGGCGTTGGGCATCACGTCGAAACGATGCTCGCTAACCCACCAGATGATCAGGTCGTCGAGCACAGAGCCGTCCTGGTCCAGCAGGTGGCTGTATTGCGCCCTGCCGGGCGCTATCTTGCTCAAGCTATTGGTCAGCGCCCCCTCGAGCACCGACCAGGCTTCCTTGCCCTGTAGGCGCACTGTGCCGAGGTGGCTCACATCAAAGATGGCAGCGTGGCCTCGACAGGACATGTGCTCCGCGACCGTCCCCTGGCCGAACTCGAGCGGCATTTCCCAGCCCCCGAAAGCCACCATCCGGGCCCCATGACTGCGATGCCAACCGTCCAGCGGGCTATGCCGAAGAGACTGAGGGGTGGCGGCGAAATCGCTTGCCGGTAGCGCTCGGTCCGCTACGGGACGGGGATCCTGCGCTCCATCCGCACCCGTGCTCACCCCTCCCAGCCTACCGTCGCTGCGGAAATGGCATTAGGGACACGGTCGGTACGAAGGGCCTGCTAGTGACCCTTTACGGCAGATTTCATTGCGCGCCCTGAGCCTTCCGAGCGGCAGGTCCACCGTTGGCCTCGCTCGGGCCCGTACCCAACTCGGTGCTCCGCAGGCGGTCCTCCGGCCGGGCTCCGGTGATCTCGGTGATAGCCGCGTCCACTTCCGAAACGATCCGTTCCATCCCGAGCACGATGCTCAACACCCCCTGGCCTCCGCGGAGCAAATCGAAAAGCTCCTCGCCGGAGTGGACCAGCACACTGCTGTCGTCAGCAATAACGAGACTGGCACTGGCGACGCCAGAACCCGAGGAGCGCAAGCACTCGATCGCTTTGCGCGTCGACCGCAGCGAGACCCCGGCGTCCAGAAGTTGCTTGATGACCTTGAGCTGTAGAAGGTCCGTGTACGAGTAGACCCGCTGGGTGCCGCTCCCGCGGGCGTCACTTATAGAGGGTCGCAATAGGTCGGTGCGGGCCCAATAGTCGAGCTGCCGATAGGTGATCCCAACGATGGTGCAAACCTGGGGGCCTCTGAAGCCCTCTTCCGAGCCGTGCGGCGCGAACAGCGACGCCTGCGTACTTTGTTGCCGCTCCATGTGCCCTCCCTCGGGGGTCCCCGACAAAAAAGTAGTTACACCAGTGTGGCCCGTCGTGGCCGCGGACGCAAGCGCCAGGTCTGAAAAGCTGTAGAGCGGACCGGCGCCGCCAGGGCTCACTTGTCGAAGTCCTCGGGCCGGACTCCCTCAATGAACTCGTGGAACTGTGCCACGAGTTCGTCACCTTCAGCTTGCTCTTCCAGCTCGTCGCGCTGGGCGATGACAATGCCTTCCGCGTCCAGGAGCGCTTCCTCCGCGTAGATCGTGGCGCCTGCTCGAATGGCGATCGCAATGGCGTCTGACGGCCTGGCGGAGACAACGTAGTTGTTGCTCCCACGGCGCAGCCGAAGCTCCGCAAAAAAGGTCTGGTCCTTCAGTTCCGTGATCACGACGTAGTCGAGCACGACGCCGAGCTCCGTGAGCACATCGCGCATCAGGTCGTGGGTCATGGGCCTCTTGGTGACGACGCCCTGAAGGGCCGCCGCGATGGCTTCCGCCTCGGGGCGCCCGATATAGATCGGGAGAGTACGGTCTCCCGAGGCCTCTTGCAGTAACAGGATCGGTGTGTTGGTCGGCAGCTCGACCCGGACCGCAGAGAGGTGCATCTCGACCATGACTGAACGTTACAACGGCGGACGCTTCACCCGGCAGGCGCCCCAGCTTCAGCGGCTCCGAAGGCCCCCATATTTCGACGCTTCTTTACCCGTACCGCACCACGCGACGGCCCAGAAGAAACTGCTAGCTCGAACAGTGCGCCGCGACTATTGAGCTGCGGCCAACGAATCTCGTCTGACCTGCGCCTTCAGACCAGCGGGGAAGCCGACCCAGCCGTTCTTCGAAGAGGGGTCTTCTTCGCCGAGCGGGCCTTTCGGGAGGTCGCTCAATGTAAGTCCGCGAGCGCCGAGCGCAGTAGCGCAGCGCGGAGCTCTCCGCCGAGCTGGGAAAGCTCCTCGACCGTCTGTAATGCCGCCTGACGAGCTTCGGGGTTGCGCTGCCTTATTAGAGGCATGATGACCTGCTGGACCAGGCCCGCCTCCCGTTCCGCCGCGCCCTTGTAAGCCCGCAGGTGCCGCGCTTCGACGCCGTGGCGAGCAAAGGCCCATGCCAGTTGCACGATGACGGCGGCGTCGCGGTGTAGTAGGAAGCCCCACCGATGACCCTGGGCGAGATCAGCCCGTAGCGTTCGAGATCCCGCACCGTCTCGACGTCGACGCCACCCTCCTGTACCAGGTCTTCGAGCGCCAACTCGTCTTCCTCGGGCACGGCTTTCATGTCACGCATGTCGCGGTTGGCTTCTGTGCGAGTGGGCCTCGTCCCCCGCTCGTTCCGGCCCCGTGGGGGCGCCGGTGTACTCCTGCGCGATGTCGGCTCGTCAGGTTGGTCGGGGCCGTCTGGCTGGCTCGCGTCGCTTGCCGGCTGACGATGATTTGCGTTTTGCGCCCTGCCGCTGCTGCTGACGGTTGCCGACGCCGTAGAAGCTTTCGGGAGAGGCTTGTCTTGAGCGTATGGGCCCTCGAGTGCGCCCGGGGTGAGCGGTTCGATATTCTCTTCCTTTTCCCCGTGCTCCGGGTAAGGGGGCTCGGTGTTGAACAGCTGGCCTACGAGGGCGCCCGCGTAGTCCTGGTCGCCCCTGACCCCGGTACCGCTGACCTTGGCACCACTGACGCTGGCACCACTGATGCTGGCACCACTGATGCTGGCACTGCTGACGCTGGCACTGCTGACCTCGCCACCGGCACCCGAGCCCCCGACACCCGAGCCCCCGACACCGGTACTGCCGAGATCGGCACCGGCCACATCGGCACCGGCCACATCGGCACCACTGGTGCCGGATTCCGTAACATCCGCACTCGTAACATCCGCACCCGTCACACCGGCACCTCTTGGCTCTTCGTCGGCTATCGTCCCGGCGAGCCAGCCTTCGTCCGGGGCACCGTTGTCGTAAGCCCGCCCCGGGTTTGCGACCGCGTACTCCAAGCCGTCTTCATCCGATGCGTCTTCTCCTTGCTGGTCGAGACGCCCCTTGATCACCTTCAACGGCAGGAAGGCGTCCCTCTGCTGGCGCAACACCCAGCGCAGTCGGTCAATGTCGGCCTCGTAGAACTTCCGGTAGCCCGAAGGTGTTCGCTCGGGGTCCACGAGGCCCTGGCTTTCGAGGAAGCGGATCTTGGAGATCGTAACCTCCGGGAACTCGTCTTGTAGGAGAGACAGAACTTCCCCAATGGAAAGGTGCGAACGGCCGTTCACGGCGGTGCCCCCAGCTCCTTCGCCGCTCAGGCCTTGCCGGCGGAACGGCCGGCGGTGGGCGATTTGCCGGGAGCGAGGAAGAGTAGGCGGAACTTTCCGACCTGCAGTTCGTCCCCGCTCGACAGGGGGGAATTGTCAATACGTTCGCGGTTCAGGTAGGTGCCGTTGAGGGACCCGACGTCGTGCGCCCAGAATGTCCCGTCCCCGTGACGGACCTCTGCGTGCCGCCGGGACACCGTTATGTCGTCCAGGAAAACGTCGCTTTCGGGGTGACGCCCAATAGTAACGACTACCCCTGGTTCGGGTTGGAGCACGAACCGCGACCCTGAGTTGGGCCCCGCGTCACCACGAGGGCGCCGCCTCTGGCCGGGACGCCGTGGAGAAGGTCGCTCGCTTCGAGGAGGAAAGGCTCAGAAGCGGTCTCGCCCGGGAACAGCGCGACTGCTTGGGTCGCAGTCGTGTACGACTGCACGGCGTCACCCTCCCCGTCTTGACCACGTCGCTCCAGCAGGGCTCCGCAACTGGAGCAGAAGTTTGCCCCCTCCGGGTTGCGGTGACCGCAGCGGTTGCAGTACAAGCCGTCAAGCCTCTAGGAGCTTCCGATAATCGTCCGGTCCCAGGAGGGCCCCGAAGGCTCCGGCAGAAGAAGGTTCGATGACGCAAATCCACCCTTCACCGTAAGGGTCCTCGTTGACGTGCTCGGGCACGTCAGCCAGCTCGCTGTTCACCTCTACCACCGTGCCGTCGAGCGGGGCGTAGACATCCGATACAGACTTAGTGGATTCTAGCTCGCACATAGGCTGGCCGGCTACTGTCGGCGCCCCTGGTCCAGGCAGCTGCACGTAGACGATGTCGCCGAGGGCGTCCTGGGCGTAGTCCGTGATCCCGATCCGCACCCGGCCACCTTCGAGGCGCGCCCACTCGTGGTCGGATGTGTAGCGCAGGTCATCTGGAACGTTCACGCTGGAGACCATACTGGCCTGCGCCGCGGAACGGAACCCGTTCGCGAGAGATCCTGGTTGGCGGCACCCAGAACTTCGTCAGCCACGCAACAGGTTGCGTACATGCCTGGCATAATCCAGTGCCCTCGCCCTCGCGCCCGTCTCCGTGCCCGCCTCGGCCCAGATGTGGGTAAGGGCCTCTTCCGGGTCGGGCACCACCAGTGCCCATCCGTCGTTGTAGATGACCTTCACACCGTCGATCAACAGCGTTGGCTTGTCCTTGGCGAGCTCCATTACCGAACGCATGACCAGTCCCTTTTTCTCCCATGGTGTGACCACGCCTTCATGGGCCGCAAAAACCTGCGGGAGCCCGGTCACGACGTCCGACAGCCTGGCCGACGTCCTGGTCAGCAAGGCGAAGGTGTGAGCCAGGGCAGAGACGGCGTCGTATGCCGGCAAGAACCGGGGGAAAATGTACCCTCCCTCCTGCCCAGCTGCGAACTCCACACCAGGGCGCGATGCGACTTCCATGAGGTGCGACGTCGAAAGCTTCGTCCACACGAGCTCAGCGCCGGCGCGACGGCACATCTCTTGAGCCGGGGTCGGCGCGGAGACCGGGAGCGCCACCGAGAAGCCCCGAGCTGTTCCGACCTGAGCCGTTCCGACCTGAGCTGTTCCGACCTGAGCTGTTCCGACCTGAGCTGTTCCGACCTGAGCTGTTCCGACCTGAGCTGTTCCGACCTGAGCTGTTCCGACCTGAGCTGTTCCGAAAGGTCCGGCCGTGGTGCCCCGGTCTTCAGCCAGGTCCAAGTTTTTGGCTGGCCCGATTGGGGCGCACCCGGGTGCAGTCCCGAGGACGAGCGACAAGAGCGCCATCAGGCCCTCGCTGTCAGAAAGGATCCGGCCATTGTCGTCCACCAGAGTGATCCGCTCCCCGTCGGGGTTCAACACGGCTCCGAAGTGGGCGCCGGCCGCCCTGACGAGAGCCGACACGCCTCTGGCATGTTCCCAGCGGTCGAAACTCGCGGATTGGTCCGCAGCCGCGTACGGGTTGGCCGAAAGGACCTCTGCACCGAGCATCCCGAGGACCACTGGCATCACAAAAGACGTGGCCCCATATGCGTAATCAAGCACGACCTTGAACCGAGCGGACCTTATGGCCTGGACGTCGACCTGCTCGAGCAGCACACGCGAGTAAAGGTCCGGCACTCGTACCGGGTACGAAACATCGCCAGTTTCCGAAGCCAGGCAGCGACGGAAGTCCTCCCGGTAGAAAATGCGTTCTACTTTCCGCTGGAGCGCTTCGGGGATGTCTACTCCGTTGGGATCGAAAAAGCCGATCGTTACCGACTGCGCGTCTTCGGCAACGAGCCGTACGGTAATGCCTCCGGCGGCCCGCTCGGAGCGGACCCCGAAGCGGGTGACCGGGACCGTCGCCACCTCCAGGTCCGCCACGTCGACGCCTCCGGCGTTGAGACCTGCCACAATCGATTGCTTCAGCATCCGCGCCGCACGGCTCGTGTCCCGTGAAACGGTGACCGTAGCCCCGCGGGGCATCGTCGTCGCGTACGCCATCGCGAGGCGGACGGCCAACTCTGGCGAAATGTCGACGTTCGCCAGGCCCAAGACCCCGGTGCGCCCGAACAGGTGACGGGCTCCCCGAGACTCCCAGACTATGGACGAGTTGACGATAGCGCCATGCTCGACGGTCTTGAAGGGGTAGATCTTGACGCCGGCACGGACCACGGCGTGCTCGCCGATGAAACACTCGTCGCCGATCACGACGCCTTCTTCGATCCGGGCGCCCCGGCGGAGCTCGCTGCTGCGGCCAATTATGCAGCCGCGGAGGCGCACGCCGGGCCCGAGGTAGGCGTTGTCGTGCACGATGGCGCGCTCGAGATAAGCGTCGGTCCCCACCCGGACGTTGCGGCCGAGAACGGTGTACTCGCCCAACGTCGCTCCGGCCTGCACACTGCAATAGTCCCCAATTATGGCGGGGCCCCTGGTTTCTGCCCCCGGGTCGACGTCGGCCCCCTCCCCCAGCCAGACGCCCTGGCTAAGGGCAAAGCCCGGCAGTTCTGCGTGGACGCGCTTGTCCAGGATGTCCTGATGGGCTCGGGCGTAGGCCTCGAGGGTGCCGATGTCCTCCCAGTAGCCTTCGGTCAGGTAGCCGTAGAGCAACCGTCCTTCTGCGACCAACCGCGGGAACACTTCGGAGGAGAAATCAACCTCTCCCGACCCTATGTAGTCAAAAATCTCCGGCTCAAAAACATAAATCCCGGTATTTATCGTGTCGGAGAAGACCTGGCCCCACGTCGGCTTCTCTAGAAAGCGCTCTACGCTCCCGTCCTCTCCCACCATGACAATGCCGAACTCCAGAGGGTTCGCGACCGAGCGGAGAGCCATCGTCCCCACGGCCTTTTTTTCGTGGTGGAAGTTGACCAGGGCGGCCAGGTCGATATCAGTGAGGACGTCGCCGGAAATGACAAGGAACGGCTCGCCCAGCTGCTTCATGGCGTTGCGGACCGAGCCGGCGGTCCCGAGGGGAGATTCCTCGCTGGCGTAGACGATCTCCACGCCGAACTCGTCGCCGTTGCCGAAATACGTTTGGATCGCGTTAGCCTGAAAGCCAATCGTCACGACGATCTCGTTGAACCCGTGACGCCGTAACAAGGCGACAACGTGCTCCATCAAAGCCCTGTTGGCCATCGGGATCATCGGCTTGGGTTGGTTGTAGGTAAGCGGTCGCAGCCGCGTCCCCTCCCCGCCCGCCATTATCACGGCCTTCATCGTTGGGACCTTCGTGACTGAGCGGCAACCGCTCCGGTCTTATGGCCTGCTCGGGCCTCCAGGTAGGCAGCGCGTGCTCGGGGCACGTAACCAGCCAATGCGGACCACCCCAGCACCAGGCCGCAGCCGGCCGCGATCCAAGCGAGCGTTTGGGCCGCCCCACTCCAGCGGAAGGGCGCGTCTCCCAGCAGGAACAGCGGCAGCGCACACATAAGGCCGAAGGTCCCGGCCTTCCCGGCCCAACTGACATCCAGCCGTCTAGCGCCGGCGAAAGCGATGACGCCTGCTCCTGCGAGTACCAACGCCTCTCGCGTCAACACGAGCACCAGGAGCCACACCGGGATCGCGCCTACAGCGACGGCTCCAATGGTTGCCGACAGTACTAGCACTCTGTCGACGAGCGGGTCAGCCAGCTTTCCGAGGGACGTCACTTGATTGAAATGCCTAGCCACGTACCCGTCAAGGCCGTCCGTGACCCCAAGACCGGCGAGCAGGCAAGCGGCCGCCAGTTGTCCCTGGTGGTCTGGCTGGGCGAGAAGGAGCAAGAAGACCGGCAGGCAAGCCAGCCGCAGCGCGGTGAGCGCGTTAGGAACGGTGAGGATACGGTCCTCACCCTGGCGGCGGCTAATTTGCATCCCTTCCGAGCATAAGGCGGTGTCGTCGGCCCACGCGAGGCCATCTTGGCCGACTTGGCAGCCTCGAGCTCCCTGTCAACTAGGCCGAGCGGGCCCGATCGCTTTCGGCCTACGTTCGAGACGAAAATCGAGTTCTCCCCTGAGAAACCCCCGCTCGCGCGCCGCACCGCCGCACGTCAGCTTTGGCACGTCAGCTTCAACCGGAGCCCAGCTGGACGGCTTTCACGAGTAGTAGCACCACGGCTATCAAGAGGTAGGCCCTGAGTGCCCACATCGCTATGAGCCGTCCCCGCGACCACTCAGGCCGGCCCAAGAGGGCCAGGGGCGGCATCCGCCAGCTGTCCCTGTGCGCCCGGGGCGCCGCCGCGACCTGTCCGGCAGGTCGCGTTCGCAGGCGCATCGCGTACAGCACGCCGCCCACCGCCAGGCCGAGCAGGAGCAGGCCCCCAAGTACGAGGCTCAGCACGCCTACGTCGATGTTAGGGAAAACGGTGGTGGCCACCAGTATCAACGACATGACGAGCAGTACGCCGATGATGAGCGTCGCCAGGGCGTTCAGCCACGGCCTGTTGACCCAGGGCCCCAGCACCTCCCGGTCGTTGCACAACAGCAGCAGGAATACCGACGCCGAAGGAAGCAGGACGCCAGCAAGAGCTTGGACTGCCACGGTTATTACCCCGAGTGGCGCTCCCGGGATCAGCACGATCGCGGCTGCTAAAGCCATCAAGCCTGCGAAGCTGGCGTAGAAAGCCTTCGCCTGGAAAAAGGTCCGATGGAGGGAATGGCGCGCGCCGAAGAAGTCGCCCACTGCATATGAGGTGCCCAGCGTGA
This sequence comes from uncultured Acidimicrobiaceae bacterium, assembly GCA_963823855.1. GTDB lineage: Bacteria > Actinomycetota > Acidimicrobiia > Acidimicrobiales > Palsa-688 > Fen-671. Next base: position 690,919 of record CAWGNA010000012.1, on the reverse strand, counting down.
CCGCGGCCGCCCCGATTATCGACGCATTGAGCAGCACCAGAGCATAAAGCGTGCCAGCTGTGTGGCCCAGCACGGCACCGAGGGCCTGGGCGGTCGCACCGGCATCATTGAACTGCCCGAAGTAACGGGTCCCCATGAAGGCAAACGTGCAGGTCACCACGATCAGGATGGCGCCGATAACAGTGACGAAAGAGCCCAGGACCGTATCGGCCCGCTCGTAATTGATCCACCGGGGGGTGATCCGCTTGTCCACGATGTTGGATTGCTGGAAGAAAAGCTGCCACGGCGCCACGGTCGTGCCGACTATGGCAATAATCAGCAGGACCGACGTCGAGTTCGCACCTCCGGCTATCCCCGGTACGAACAGGCCGTGCACAATCGGGCCGGCATGCGGGTGGCTGAAGATAACAAGGGGGATAATCAGGAAGTTACCGGCGACGAAGAGCAGCATGAACCGCTCCCAACGCCGGAAGCTGCCTGTGGCGGTCATTGCAACCAGGGCTAACGCGGCGATCGGCACAGAGATGTACTCGCTGACCCCGAAATAGCCGAGGGCGAGGCCGACGCCAATGAACTCTGTGACGATCGTGAGGAAATCCAGGATCAGCAGGTCGCCCACGGAGAACGTGCCCCAGAAGCGGCCGAAACGCTCCTTGATGAGCCGGCCATGGCCCACGCCAGTAACCGCGCCCAGTCGTACCACCATCTCCTGGTTGACGATGAGCACCGGGATGAGCAATGGGAGGACCCACAACAGCGACGTGCCGTAGTTTTGCCCCGCCTGAGAGTACGTCGCTACGCCGCCCGCGTCGTTGTCCCCGACCATGACGATGATGCCTGGGCCGACTATGGCGGCGAGAGTGAGAAGACGAGCACGCCAGCTCAGCCGGGCGCCAACGTCTTGCACCTTGATAGTGCCGAGGGCGCCCTGAATGTCCCCAATGTGCTCTTCGTCAAGGACCGCAGTTGCACCGGGCGCGACTTCGGGCTCACCACCCAGCCTCTCGTTCGCCATAACCGATGACCTCCGGGCTCGTAGGGCTGACGCGTTGCTTCTGACGGCGCCAACGCCGGCCCCGGGCCCCGGCTACAGCTCTCTGCCCAGTGTCAACGCTCGCGCCTCAGGTTGGTGAGGCGATCCTCTGTCGGCGCTCAGTGCTTCTCCTTCTTGGTCCCACAGCCCCACGACTTCGGCCCACCAGGTTGCAGTGACCGGCCAGCGAGCCGGGCACCACCGCCCGCCCAACGAGGCAAGATGCGGCTGCTTGACAGGCATCAGTTTACCACCGGAGGCAGCGCTCACCGCCTGGCTCTGCCGACGCAGTGCCAAGCCACTTATGCCCAGGAACGCCAAGGCACTTACGCCCACAAACGATGTCCTGTGGTTTGGCTATTCGGGTGCGGCCATGCCGTATTGGCGACGCCACCCGGAAGGCAGCATCAGCTCCAGGACGTCGTCGACTGTGATCTGGCCCAGGAGACGACCTTCTTCGTCTACGACCGGGGCCACAGCGAGGTTGTAATCCGTCATCTTCCGCACGACTTCGTGGATGTCGGCATCCGCCGGCAGAGATGCCGGATCCGGTCGCTCTATAGCTGCCACAGTCTCAGAGTGCTCGGCCCGAAGCAGGCTGACCACGGGCGCTGTGCCTTCGAGCCGCCCTCCTTCTCCCGTCACGAACACCACGCCGGCAGCCTGTGGCGGCGCGGTCGACGACCTAACGGCGTCGAGGGCCTCGCCCACTGTTGCACTGGACGGTACAGAGACGAAATCGGGGTTCATGAGGCCACCCGCCGTCTCGGGGTTGTAGTTCAGCAAGCTCCGGAGCTTGAGCTGCGTGGCCGGCGAGAGGCGCTGGAGGATGGGGAGGCGACGTTCTTGGTCGAGTTCCGTCAGCAAGTCGACGGCATCGTCCGGCTCCATGGCAGATAACACCCTGGCGGCCTCTTCGTCCGAGCGCGACCGCAGGAACTCCACCTGATGGTCTGGGTCAAGCTCTTCAAAGACATCGGCTTCGAACTCGGTGTCCTCGCCGACGGCGCGGATTATCTCTTCGCCCTCTTCGTGCGAAGCGGCCTCTACGAGATCGGCGAGCTTGGCGGGGTGCAACCGCCGCAGCTTACGGAACGGGATTTGAAGGTGAGCCGTCGGCACGTGGGCGACGAAGGGCTCGATGTCGGACCAGTCCACCACCCGACCCGCCTTCACGAGGTGGCGGGAACGGCGAGGCAATAGGCGACGGAGCACCGGCCGAGAGCTCGTGTCCACTCCCATGACGTGCCAGGTAGTACCGATTTCGGCCAACTCGATCTCGTTCGCTCTGACCAGGCGGGCGCCCTCGAGATGGATCAGGTGCCTGGACCGAAGGTCGCGTGCGAGGAGCACCTCGCCGTCGCGCCTCTCGAAAGGCCCCAGGTCTGTGGGGCCCACGGTGAGCCGGGCCGAATCATACGAGAGGCTAGCGATCTCGTGAGCGTGTGCGAACCGGTCCTGCCCGTCAAAATTGACCACCAGGCCGGTTACTGAGGGGTGCCAGGTGGCGCCGGTCCCATCAGTGGCGAGACGGGCGATCACATCTACGAGCTTGCCAACGGGCTGCTCGGTGGGCCCTAAAACAGGTATGCCCAGTAGGCAGGACAGGTGCAGGATGCGATCGTCGCTGCCTCCGGGCGGTCCGCCCTGCCCGGGAGCCGGATCTACCGCCTGGTTATTAGCTAGCCCGGTACCCGCGGGCCCAGTACTTGGAGGTTGCGCCTCAGACGCGCCTGGCACCCCCACAGCCTATCTCGCTCGGCGCACCAGGCGGGGACGTGGTCGTGCGCAGCGCAGTTGGAGGGTATGAGGGCACAGTATTACCAAAACGCGTTGCGAACCGCGGGATCGGCTATGGTCACGCGTGCATGAGACTCATGCCTGTTCGGCTGGCCGCTGCGGTCGCCATTGTGGTTTTGTCGACCGCAGCGCCCGTGGCAGGTCAGGTGACTACCACCACGGCCGCCGCAGCGACGACCGTAGCTACGACAGTGGCTACAACAGTGGCCACAACTGCGCCTGCGACGACGACCGCCACTACTGCGGCAACCACGACGGCCCCTGCTTCCACCACAGCGACTACGACCGCTACGACCACTACGCACCCAGCCAAGACGAGCAGCGGCACATCAGGCTCGACGATCGCGATAATCATCGTGGTAGTCGTGGTTGTGCTGGCCTTGGTCTTCGGAGTGTTCTTTTTAGTCACGCGCAACCGGCAGCGTTCTCAATGGTCGGAGCGAGCCCAGGCTGTGGCCGGCGACGCCCGAGCGCTGGCATCAGCGGTGGAGCGAGGTATTCCTTTGCTACGGGACCCGGGCTCGGCCGCCCAGGTTTGGGTAGATCTGAACACCCGTCTTGCGCATGTGCGCAGCGGTCTGGCGGCTCTCAACACAACCTCGTCGGACGCCAGAGCCAGGGCCGCCACGACCCGTGCCACCCAGGCTCTCGACGCGCTCCAGGCGTCGATCGACACCGACCGCGGCTTGCGGATGGGCCCCCCGCCGCCCACAGAGGACCAGGTCGCTTACTCCGAGGCCCTTGTGAGCCAGCGGGCTGTTGAGTTGGGAAGGGCGGCAGACGACCTCCTCAGCGTCGCTACTCCGGCCTGATACCAGTCCCGAATCAGGGCGGGCGCACTGGCACCTGTCACGGGAAAGCAACGGTTGTATGAGCGCAAGGAAACTGGGACCGCAATGAGACCACTCCGCTTCGCCCTTCTCGGCACCGGCTATTGGGCTGTGCGCACCCACGGCGCGGCACTGTCGGTTTCCGACGATGCTGACCTGGTGGGGGTGTGGGGCCGGGACCCGGCAAAAGCGGGCGATGTAGCTGAGCAGTTAGGGACGAGGGCTTATGACGACCTTGACGAGCTGTTGAACTCGGTCGATGCCGTTGCTATCGCCCTCCCCCCAGACGTCCAGGCCCAGATGGCCGTAAGGGCGGCCGGGGCCGGGTGCCACCTGCTGCTGGACAAGCCTCTGGCACTGGACGTCCCCTCGGCACAAGCCGTCGTAAAAGCAGCTGACGACGCGGGAGTCGCTTCAGTCGTCTTTTTCACCGCCCGCTATCATCGGGGAACAGAACAGTGGACCGAGGCAGCGGCCGAGAAAGCACCCTGGCATAGCGCCCACTTCATCAGCTACAACAACATCTTTCAACCCGGGGGCCATTACGCCAGCTCCCCCTGGCGGCACGAGTATGGTGCGTTGTGGGACGTTGGGCCACACGCTTTAGCGGCCCTTGTGCCCATCATGGGGCCCGTAACGTCGGTGGCTGCCCGCCCAGGGCCAGCTGGGAGCGACACAGTGCACGTGTTCGTGGCCCATGGGCCTGGTCCCTCCAACGGCGGACGCGCTGGCGACGGGGCCGCCGCCACCAGCACTTTCTCGGTGAGCCTCAGTATGCCGGCGGCGGGCATGGCCAGACAGCTGGTCCTCTACGGCCAAGACGGCGTGTGGGCACGGCCAGAAGCCGATATCGACCCGGTCGAAGCCTTCCTTGTCGCGATCGAGGAGCTCGCGGCGTTGGTAACGTCTGGCGAAAGGCGTCATCGTTGTGACGCGCGCTTCGGCCTCTATGTCGTACGGGCACTCGGCGTAGCCGCGAAGTCCCTGCAGCTTCCCGGCCTCGACCTCAAAGAGAAATAGGCGCCCGAGCGGTCCTCGGCGCCAGCCCCCGGCTCGGGCTTCATGGATAGCTCGTGACATCCCTGGGCTCGGTGCTGGACGAGGTAACCGCGGTGCCCGTCCCCTTTTATCACCGGCTCAATGGTGCCCGAGCCGTTCAAAAGGCCGAACGCGCTCACGTCGTTGCCGTTTACGATCAAGCCGTTCGCCGCGGTGTTGTCAGCCCGGCCGACCCCATTGCCATGGTCGGCTCTCCAGGCCCACATGTCGTCGATTATCGAGTAATTCGAGTCGTCTATCAGGCTGGTCGTGGGCGAGCCCGCCGTAGCCCCGCCGATGCGGAAGGAGATGTCGTCCAATGTGACAGGGTTGGACGAGTAATTGGCGGTCGAGCCCGGGACGCTCACCTGCAGCGGCACGGGGGAATTCGTCGGGCCGGCGTCGAAAATGACTCCCGAGATATTCACCGCAGCCACATCCGCGACGTCCATGGTGACGTTGCCATTCGTTGGTACAAGCGTCGGGAAGCCGAGGCCGATGATCTTGGTGCCGGAGCAGCTGTCGATATTGCTGTTCCGCACGAAATATTGTTGCCGTGAGCCGTTGCTGACCGTGCCACCGTTGAACTCGGAGCCGGGCACGAAGCCGCTACTCGCGTAAGCGAGGCTCTCGCAAAAAGTCCATGAAAGTGATGGTCCGCTCAGGGCAACGCGGACAGCAAGTGGCTGACCAGCGCCCCGGAGCTCCCATCCGAAACGCCGGTCGCCACGTGAGCCAGTTCTTCTACCCCTGTGTCCTTTCGGTTGCTCGGCAAGGCAAGCAACTTCAGGAGCCGGCGCGGCTCCCAGCTCAAGATGCACGCGCACTGGAACAGTGAGGCTCGGCGCGTCCGGCGCTGCGATATGCCGACCACCTTGGACCGGTCGCCGGTCACCACTTCTCCCGGGCCGAGGCCGGCAAAGCAAACGAGCGAAGACCACTCGTTATGGAGCATCGGGCCCTTCCAAACGTCCAACTGGTCAATTCCGGTCCCCGAGAGGGCCGAAGCCCACGCCTCCCCGACCCACCACGCGGCACGGCCTACATCGGCCGACCAGAGAGGGTCATCGACCGGTAGCACAAGGTCCACCCACAGGAGCGAGCCTGGCTCTACCAGGACGGCTCCGCCGCCGCTGCGCCGGCGCACGACGTCGACGCCGGCGGCGCGACAGGCTTCGAGATCGGCACTGAGCTCAGGCTGGGAGCTGCCGAGGACCAGAGCGCTGTCAACGGGGTCGTGGACAACCACGACGCGCGTCCGGGAGAGTGGCTGGGGGGGGCCGGCAACGAGAGCGGCAGACTGTTCGTGGAGCGCCCTCACGGTACCCCGCGCCCGCTGGAACTCCCACGACGTCAAGCCGACAGCGCTGCTGCGCCCTCTCCCTGGACTGTCAAGGGCACCACCTGAGCGGGCAACCCTAGGTACGGCTCCCAATCTGGCAGGACCGCCCCTAGAGCGGCCAGCGCCCACACCCTCCCGCGGAGCAGACGGCAGGTGCCGCAACTTCATGCCGGTCTCTTCGAGGGGGTGGTCGCGCTTGCGAGCGTTGCAACGCCTGCAAGCTGCCACGACGTTGTCCCAGGAGTGCAACCCGCCCTTGGACCTCGGGACAATGTGGTCGATGTTCTCTGCCTGGGCTCCGCAGTACTGGCACCGGTGCCCGTCGCGAGCGAAGATCGCCCGCCGGTTGAGGGCCACGTGCGCCTGGTGGGGCACGCGCACAAAGTACGACAACCGGACAACAGAGGGCTCGTCCAGAGTCACCCGGGCGGCGTGAAAAACGCGACCCGTTGCGGCCAACAGCTCGGCCTTGGCTTGGATCACGAGCACCAGCGCACGCCTAGTAGGCACGACGCAGAGCGGCTCGTAAGTGGCGTTGAGGACGAGCGCTCTCGACATGCTCTCGCCTACCTCTATATGAGAGGGACCGGGACGAGGCTGACAGCCCTGAGTGCGACCGTCTCTGGTGTCACAAGAAGAACTTAGCGCGCAGGGGCCCTCATCCAGCGACACCATTCGAGGTAGTTCACTAGCTCGTTGGCCCTGACTTGGCCGTCGGGAGCCCCGTATACGTCCGGAGCTGAAAGGCCAGGTGGGCCTCGCTGGAGCTGGCACGGTTGGCGGGTGAGCCGGTTACTCGGGGGCTTGGGGAAAGCCGAACGTCGGTGGTTGGGGCGGGGCGGCGACGTAGAAGCGCGCCGACCAATCGTCCTCGGACTTGGCGTTGACGCGGGCCTGCCAACGATAGATACCCGGCGCCAGCGGTAGGCCTGTCGGCAGCTCCATCATCGAGGTGGCGTGACCGGGGAAGCCGGTAGGTAAACCGGCCGGGCTGGGCACCATGATCTGCTGCTCCAGCCTCACGGCCTGAGGCCCGCTGGGCCAAGGATCTCGACGACATCGCCATCTTCGGTCAGCAGCTCGGTCTCGAGAGTCAGGTTCTTGTTGCACATGCCCAGCTCGGCCTCGATGAACAGGACGACAACGTGAGGCGAGGTCACGAGAGGAGCCGCTGTGCCCGGGACCGCCGGCCCGGGTGGGCGCCTCAGTTGCGTAACCGCCCAACCCACATTGAGCAGGCTCAAAGTCCCGGTTTGGGGGTTGTCCGTACCTCTGTCCGCCAGCAGGACATAGATCTTCACGCTGTGACACCGTAGCGGCCACTGTCCCGGAAGGCGGCGAGCCTATCGGGCCCCGGGAAGCGCGTCCCGTGCCGGGGCTTCGGTCGTTTGAGGCCGGGGCCGGGGCCGGGGCCGCGGTCGGCCTTAGGGCTCGCCAAGGCCCTCGTCGTCGGAGCCTGAGCGGCGGCCGCCCCGACCGGTCCACCACTTGCCACCGGCAGGGGGACTGGGGCGGCCCCAAGTGCCCCCGCCGCTCATCGGCTCGGACCCGGCACCCGCGTCGTTGGTGCCGCTCGAGGAACCCCAGCGTTCTCGCGCCAGGCGGCGCACGCTCTGCACGACGGTCACGGCGGAACCGAGCATTATTAGGAACCCGACCAGGCCCACCAGCCAGTAGGTGGCAAAAGACACCGAAAGCAAAATGAGCCCGAGCACAAAAACGGGAGACGCCCGACGAGCGTTCCGTCTGGCCTCGCGAGCGTCCGCGGGCATGCGCAATGCCCGCCCCAAGCCGCGCTCCTGTTGGAGCTGGCGCTCTATCTGTCGAAGGATGCGCTGCTCGTGCTCCGAAAGGGGCATAGTCCTATGCCTCCGTGCCCGCTCTCGGTGGTCGGTGTAGTTTTATCACGACAGTTCTTACAGTGAGTTCCGCACTCAGCCTCCTCGCCCAAGGTACACCCTTGGGCGACGTTTTTGCCTCGCGCTGTCGACAGTTGCCCGTCCGTGGCGTTGGCTCGCGGGCGGTGCGGTTCGTTCGGCAAGCCGATGGTCCCCTGCGACTTCGGCCGTTTCCTCTGCCGTCGCTTTCCGACTGGGAGCGTGCCAACGCGTCCGCTATTGGGTTGGCGAAAGGTTCTCAGTGGGGCCGGAGCTGTGCGAGCGTGTAAACGGTTGTCGTCGAGCCCAACCACCCCGGCCACATCATCGGGGTGTAGCGGTCTCGCGGGCTCACACTGCTGGGATAGTCCTCCCAATAAGCGGTGCTCGCCTGGAACCAGGCACCGCTGTACCAAAGTGGCACCTCCGGCAGTTCCTGGAGGAAGTCAGATTCGAGCACGGTGTATATGGAGCGGAGCAGGGCCCCGTCTGTAGGAGCGGTAGTTGCGGCTTGCCGCACCAGGGCCCAGGCGGCGGTGTCCGAGAAGCGCTCGGCGTTGACCTGCCGGGTCTGCAACGGGGTTATCGGCAAGTGGTAAACGGCGTCGTAGTAGCTCCATGGCGTAGGGCACACGCCTGTGTTGTCCGCGATCGTTATGTCGTAGGCGCCATTGGTTATGTCTGCCTCACGAGTTGCAACCGGCACAAACTTGGCTGACACGTGGATGCCGACGGCCTGCAGCTGCTCGGCGAGCTGGGTGGCCGAGCCCATCCAGTCAGTCCAGCCGACGGGCACTTCAAGGGTTAAGTGCTGACCGTCGTACCCGGATTTGGCCAGGAACTGTTTTGCCATCGATTGGGAATAATAGAAACCGTAGCTTTTTACGGCGACCTTGTTTATGTAGTCGCTCAGATATGGCAACAGCCCTGTCGGGTTGGCTGCTTCCACGGTCCCCGAGTAGACCTTTGAGATGATTGTGGAAGTATCGATAGCGTAGGCCACCGCCTTCCTGAAATTGAGATTGCTCATAGGTGCTTTGGCCGTGTTCATTTCGAGCCACGCCGTACTAGCAGGGAGCATATAAGGGGAACCCGAATAGTAGGTCTTAATGTCGTAGCCGGCGGTCTTGCCGCCCACGAGGTTGGGCACGCCCTGGAGCAGCTCGTTGCTCCAATCGGTACGGTTGTCAAGCAAGCCCGACAGGTCCGCACCGCTCGACCGGCTGACAACGTCGCAGAGGTACTCGAACCTGAAGGACAACCCGAGCTGGCTCCTCGCCCACCAATTGGGGTTGTCCCGGTAACAGGCTTCGGTGGGGCTCCTGGCATCGAGCACCATCGGCCCGGTCGCGACCGGAGATGTGTTGGCGTCTGTGGTAGAGGCGCCGGGCGGCAGATGCGACCACGTAGTCTCGGGCAGGACGGGGGCATGCCACAGGAAGTCCTCCCACTCCGCGTAGTCGACGGGCGCCTGGAATGTGACGGTGACGGTGTTCCCGGTCGCGGTGGCGTCCCTAACGCTCGTGACATCTGCCCTGTAGGGGTCGGCCTTGTCTTGTACGGCCAGGTTGACCGAGTACGCGACGTCCGCTCCGCTGAGCGTCCCGGTAACGGACCCGCTCGGGCTACTGGTCCAACTGACCCCCGGTCGCACTTGCAGTTTGTAGGTAGTGGGGCCGACCCAGCCCCCGCTCGTTGCCAGCCACGGGATGAACTGGTCGCGGACGGGGTCGAAGAGGAACAACGGCTCGTAGAGCAGGCCTTGGGTACCCGTGTACTCCCTGGCCAGGTCGAGAGGGTTGAAGTTGGTCGGGGGGGCTGTAGCGGTGCCGCTTGTGTAAAGCGTCTTGTCACGGGGAAAGCCAGCGTTGCTCGAGGGACCGACGTGCTGCGCGACCGCGAGCGGCAGCACCAACGCGACCGCGCCCATAGCCACGGCCCAGCGCTGCACCCCCATGACCCCACATTTCACCACCGAGGAACCTACAGGCACAAGACCTCACTGCCTAGTCATCCAGCCCCGCTCTGTCCGCCTCAATCCCCGCCTCGGGGCCCCTGCTTTGCCCAAGCGACGTCGCAGGGCCGACTGCGGCCGCCCCGAAGCGAGCTCGCACAGCGTCGACGGCGTCGCTGGCCCTGGCCCAGGTCACCACTGCAGGTCGGTCACGCGTTGGCACCTCCGGTGGTGAAGCCGGGACGACCTGTGACGGTGACGTCATTGCCCCTAGCTCCAGCCGCAGTTGCTCACCCGGAGACAATTCAGCTGGCAAAAGACCCGAGGCGCTGAGCCCGAGAAGTCGGGCGCCGTCCCTGAGGTCCAGCGAGTTGAGCAGGGCTTTGGCTGCAGTCCAGAAGATCGGCCCGCTTGTTTGGGGGCTGGCAAAGGTGTGGCTGCGGGTCAGAGTGGTGAAGTCGCCGTAGCGAAGTTTGAGGATGACGGTGCGCGCCACGAACCCGTGCCTGCGGACGCTGGTAGCAACTGAGTCGGCCATCATGACGAGCCGTTGCTCCAACTGTTCCCGGTCGACCAGGTCCGTCGGGTAGGTCTCCTCGTGCCCGATGGACTTGATGGCCCGGTCGGCCTCGACGGGACGCGGGTCTCGCCCCCATGCGAGCGAGTGCAAGAAATTCCCGGCTGCCTTGCCCAGTGCGGTCGTGACCGCCTCGACCGGGAGGGCGGCCAGCTGCCCTACGGTCGTCACCCCCAGCTTGTGCAGGCGTGCCGCGCTCGCCGGCCCTACGCCCGAGATAGCTTCCACTGGCATGGGCCATATGAACCCGAGAACCGCGTCTTCGTCTACCACGACAGTCCCCCGCCCGGGGAGGGGGCCTCGTCTCGATGCCAGCGGTTTGGCTGCCTTCGAGGCCAATTTGGCCGTCAATTTGTTTGGCCCGGCTCCGACCGAGCAACTGAGTTGGAGTTCCCCTCGAACGCGTTGCCGTACCCGTGCTGCGATCTCACCCGGTGTGCCGAACAAGCCGCTGGCCCCGCTTATGTCCAGGTAAGCCTCGTCGAGGCCGATCCCTTCGACCAAAGGCGTGAAGGTATGCAGCACCTCGTGTAGACGCTCGCTGTAGCGCTGGTAGAGCTCGAAACGCGATGGCAGGAACACTAGATGTGGGCAGAGCCGCCGAGCACGGGCCGCCGGCATCGCCGAACGTATACCGAACGCCCGCGCCTCGTAACTGGCGGAAGCCACCACTCCCCTGTTGCCCGTTCCGCCAACCACTACGGGCTGGCCAGACAGTGCCGGGTTCTCCTTTACCTCGACTGCGGCGAAAAATGCGTCCATGTCCACATGGAGAACACAGCGGTGTTTGGAGCGCCAGCCGTCGGTCGTGACCGGTCCCGCCCGGGTCACGAGGTCAGCGGCCCCCCGTGGTACGGGTATGCAGTCCCCGGGCCGCTCGGCCTCGGTGCCGTCCGGGCCCTGTCCGGGCTTCACGCCAGCACGACCCTACGAAACGCCTCGGCGTACTGCACTCCTGCCAACCGACCGGCCTCCTCAGCTCGCTCGCGCACGGCGTTGCCGAGCCATTCCCCGCCGACACCGATCTGCGACGCATGACACGCCAAGGCGGTGGCTTTGCTCTCGATGGTGCTGGTTATGTCGACCCAGGTGTCAGGCTCGAGCGTCCCGGACAGGTAGAGCACCGGTACCTGGTACGCCTGAACAGGTCCGGGGAAGTAATGAGGATTTGCCGCCGCGGGGGATACGGCGTCGAGCACGGCCCAGCCGACCATACGGTGGTCTCGGTGGTTGATGTAGTTGGCGCCGAAGAACACCGCCGTAGGATCGGGGGCCAACACTGCGTCAGGGCGGATCCCACGCACCAGCGAGACAAGCCGTGCCCGCAGCTCGGCCGAGTCGTCCACTTCTCCGTCCCGAAAGCCAAGCCAATGGTGAGCCGCGACTCCCAGAGCGCGGCCAGCGGCCTCGGTCTCGTGTCGCCGGTCCCGGACAAGTGCCGTGCTGTCGACCGCCGGGTCCAAAGATCCCTTGTCGCCGTCGCAGCAAAGGCAAACGTGCACCTCGCTGCCTGCTCCCGCCCAACGGGCCAGCGTGCCGCCACATGACACGTCGGGGTCGTCTGGGTGGGCGTAGATAGCCAGAGAGCGACGCGGCACCGTCCAGTCCCCCTGTAGCACCTGGCTAGTGCCGACGCCAACAACCACAAACATAGAGGGTAACTTCACGCTGTGACCGTGAACGGTCCTAGTTACTGCTGGTGGACAACGGCATGACGGCTAGCGGCACCGACGGAGATGCACTAGAAGGGTGGGGTGCCAACGCCGATCATCGCCGGACCACTGCTGGAAGAGCTTCGACAAGTCGCGCTCGAGGTCGGAGCCGGAGCTGCTGAGCTCCTCTACCAGTACTCGACCGAGCTACTGACCGAAGTCACGACGAAGTCCTCACCGACGGACCTGGTGTCCGAAGCAGACAGGGCTTCTGAGGCCTACATCCTTTCGGCTTTACGCCGGGCGAGGCCCCTCGATTCGGTGCACGGAGAGGAGGGCTCGGCCTACGACGGGACGTCAGGGGTCTCTTGGGTCGCGGACCCCCTCGACGGGACCACGAATTTTTGCTTCCGGGTGCCCGCATATTCTGTTTCGATCGCGGCCCGCTACAACGACCAACTCGTTGTCGGAGTGGTCGTCGACCCGTCGAGGCGCGAGACATGGTCTGCCGCGATCGGGCAGGGGGCAGTTTGCAATGGGGTGGCTTGCCATGTAGCGAGGGGCCGGAGCGAGCTGTCGACCGCCCTCGTCGCCACGGGGTTCGGCTACCGTCCCGAGGAACGGGCGGAACAAGCCGCGATCCTGCCGCGGCTCTTGCCGGCGGTGCGTGATATTCGCAGGTTCGGGTCCGCTGCCCTCGACCTGTGCTGGGTGGCGGGAGGTCGGTTTGACGCCTTCTACGAGTCGGGCCTGAACGACTGGGACTGGGCGGCCGGGGGTCTGATATGTGAGGAGGCCGGTGGCCGCGTCGCACAACTTCCGGGCAAGCTCCTGCTGGCGACCACGCCCGAACTGAGCGGACCGCTCGCCGACCTCCTCACGGGAGCGACTACGGTCGCCGCAGACTAGCGCGACTGGCGGCTCTTGCCTCGGCCAGATCGCCCCCCGGGTGTGCTCCCGCCATTGGCGTTTACCCGAGAAGAACGAGCCGAAGGGACCACTGGCCGAAGGGCCCGGGTGGCGCCGGGACCTCAACCGAAGAGAGGTTTGGCAACCTCCTCGTAAAACTCATGCGGTACGAGCTTGGGTTGAGAGACGGCGTCGTCGAGCGGCACGAGGACGATCTTGTCTGCTTGAAGGGCAACCATCGTCCCGAAGCTGCCGCTGTGGACGGCATCTATAGCCCCGATCCCGAAGCGGGTCGCGAGCACCCGGTCAAATGCCGTTGGGGTCCCGCCCCGCTGTATGTGGCCCAGGACCGCCACACGCGTCTCGAACCCCGTCCGGCGCTCGATTTCCTCCGCCAACAGGTTGCCTATGCCCCCGAGACGCACGTGGCCGAACTGGTCGACTTCGCTCGAGATCACACTGAAGGAACCCTCTCCCGGTGTGGCACCTTCGGCAATGACGACGACCGACGCGTGCCGCCCTTGAGAATGAAGAGCCGTGACATTCGCGCATACTGCGTCCACGTCGAATAGCTCCTCGGGGATCAAGATGTCTACGGCGCCCCCGGCTATACCCGCGTACAGCGAGATCCACCCGGCATGCCGGCCCATTACCTCACAGACGATCACGCGGCTGTGCGACTCAGCCGTAGTGCGGAGACGGTCGATGGCGTCGGTCGCTATCTGCACGGCTGTATGGAACCCGAAAGTCAACTCTGTGGCCGACAGGTCGTTGTCGATGGTCTTGGGGACGCCGACCGCTAAAATCCCCTCGGCCAGCAACTTGTTCGCGACGCCGAGTGTGTCGTCCCCGCCTATCGCGATAAGCGCCTCTATTTGCTGGTCCTTCAGGGTGGAAAGCACCTTGTCGAGGCCGCCCTCCACCTTGTACGGGTTCGTGCGGCTCGTGCCGAGTATCGTGCCTCCCTGCGAGATAATCCCGCGGCACCTGTCCCAGTCGAGAGGTGTCGTCGTGTTTTCGATGACCCCGAGCCAACCATCCATGAAACCGACGAACTCGTCCCCATAATGCGCCTCCCCTTTGCGGACGGCGGCTCTGATGACCGCGTTGAGGCCCGGGCAGTCTCCTCCGCCCGTCAGCACACCTATTCGCATAAACTCCCCTTTTTCAGCTGGGCCATTTCGACTGAGCCATTGGCATGTCTTTGTCACCGTATAAGCGAGCCCGCACAATTGCGCTCGCGTTGGCGCGATAGTCTCATCCGCAATCTAGCGGCCTTAGCGGCTGCAGGCTAACCCGGGTGACGGGGAGGCGGTGCCCAGTCCATTGCGGGCCCAGTCATTGCCGCCCGGTCCACTGCGGGCCCAGTCCATTGCCGCCCAGTCCACTGCGGGCCCAGTCCATTGCCGCCCAGTCCATTGCGGGCCGAGGTCGACTGCGGGCCCAGTCCATCCGAAACTCTTCAATCCATGACGCCTGGCCTCCAGCGGTTCAGCCGGGCGGGCCTCGCTTTGTCAGGGCCCGGCGCTAACCAGGCTGGCCGGCCTCTTCCGGTGATGTCAGTTGCGGTCCTCCTGCTCTCCCGCTCTTCGGACTCGTCACCTTCGTCAGCAAGCCAGCCTCGCGCTGGAAGTCGCCAGCGTCTGTGAAGCCCTTGTAAACACTGGCAAAACGGAGGTACGCGACGTCGTCCTGACCGCGCAACGTGTCCAGTACCGCCAGGCCTACCTGCTGGCTGGTCACCTCCGCTCCCTCGAGGCGCAAGCTCTCGTCGATCTCGGCGGCGATCTGTTCGAGAGCGGCGAGAGACAGCGGCCGGTTTTTAGCCGAAGCCTGCATACCGGCGATGAGCTTCGCCCTCTCGAAAGGCTCGCGTTGCCCAGATCGCTTGATCACTACGAAGGGCACCTCTTCCAGTCGTTCGTACGTAGTGAAGCGCCGGCCGCACGTGAGGCACTCGCGCCGTCGTCTGATGGCCGCACCCTCTTCAGCTGTGCGCGAATCTACGACCCGGTCTTCGAGCCCTGAACACCGAGGACAGCGCATCACGCCGACCCTACAACGCTCCTGGCTGTGCCGGGTCTCGGTGCCGCCCAGGAGAAGAGAACGAGCCGAGCCAGGCGCCCCATCAGCGCCGGGGCTGCCCGGGGCGCTCACGGCAGTTCCAGGCGTTCCCCTGGCTGGAGCACTCCGCCACCGATCTCCGTTTCGAGCTTGTTGACCGTCCTCCAAGGGTCGCCGCCGTGCGCCGACTTGACCGCGATCGACCAAATGGTGTCTCCAGGACGGACCAAGTAAACGTGGCTGCCAGCCAGCGACGGCTCGGCGCCTGCGATAGCAACGACTCGGGAGCCGAGGTCCCATATCACGGCGCCCGAAACTGCAATGGCGAATACAAGGACGGTCCGTCGCCAGAGGAACCTCCTGGGCGTCCGCCTCGCCGGCCGGCCTGACCTGCCTGTTTCTCGAGGGCCAGCCTGTCCGCCGCTACGACGCGCCGAAGGGTGACGCTCTGGCTCAGGACGTACGCGATCCACCGGGTACGACCTTTCGATGCCTGCCGAGAAACTACGAGTGCGCGGAAATGGTCGTGGCCCGTGCGGGCTCCGTGCGACCAGATCCCCTCTGGCTGGATCCCCACTGATTGGATCCCCATTGACTTGGTCCCCACAGACTGGATCCCCACAGACTGGGGCTTGCTCTGTCCCGCGGCTCCATTTTGGCGGCTGCTTCGGTATCTCCGACCATTTCAGGGCTACCAACCGTCTTCCTCCTCACTGGCCCCGCCAACCTCTTCCATTCGCCCGACGGTCCCAACAGTCCAATGGCCCCAATAGCCCGATTGGTCCCGATGGCCCGTTGGTCCCAAATGGTCTGATGCTTCGAACGGCGGGTCTCAAACGTATGTTCGTCCGATGCCAGATCTACACGAACAAGTGTTTGCCGTCAAGCGGGAAAGTTGGCTACCATGTAGAACATATGTTTGACCCGTCTACGCGACAGGGCTATGATGCCGGCAGCAATGGAGCCAGCTCGATGGGCATGAGCTGCGGACCGCAATCCGGAACGGAGGCAAGCACCATGAGCGAAACTCTGCTAACAGGCAAACGCAGGGAGATCCTCGACTTCATCGCCGAGCAGGTGCGGGAGCGTGGCTATCCTCCGTCGGTGCGTGAGATCGGCTTCGCGGTCGGCCTCGCTTCCACCTCGACGGTCCAAGCCCACCTCAACACGCTCCAGCGACAGGGCTACCTGCGGCGCGACCCCACAAAGCCACGTGCCCTGGAAGTTCGCTACGACGCCAGCTCGGGTGCTGCGATCGAGCGCCGGCCCACGCTGCCACGTCCCGCTCGTGGGTGACATTGCTGCCGGCACCAACGTTCTCGCCTCGGAGAACGTCGAGGAGCTGCTGCCCTTGCCGGACGACTTCACGGGCGGGGGCAACCTGTTCATGCTCCGTGTCCGCGGCGACTCGATGATCGAGGTCGGGATCCTCGACGGCGATTACGTGGTCGTCCG
Source organism: uncultured Acidimicrobiaceae bacterium (assembly GCA_963823855.1). Lineage (GTDB taxonomy): Bacteria > Actinomycetota > Acidimicrobiia > Acidimicrobiales > Palsa-688 > Fen-671. The sequence goes on along the minus strand of CAWGNA010000012.1, from coordinate 674,388 downwards.
CCAGCAGCCGGACGCCCTTCCAGGCGATGTTGTGGCCGCCGGGATACCCGGTGGAGAAGCCACGGTCAAGACATTCTCTCGGCGCGGTGACGACATTGTGCTGCTACCAGCGAACCCTGATATGCGGCCGATGGAGTTCCCGGCCGCAGACGTGACGATCTACGGCAAGGTAGTCACGGTGTTACGGAGGTTGTGACGTTTGCCCGCAGTCGCGTCAATGGGTATGCGCATGTTGACGCTTGTGGCAGGAGGCGCAGGGGAACCAGGGGCACTCCGACCTTTCGTCATGCGCAATGTGGCGATCTACTGCCACGACAGGCAACTTTCGCCCGGTTGCCGCGCAAAATCGTAGTGTGAGCACGGGACCTTTTTAGGCAGGCAACCGGGCGAAAGTTCCTGAAGGCAGCACTAGCTCTCTTCGCGAGTGGCGGCTCAGCTTCTCTGCGTCGGGTCGTCTTTCGCTGCATCGGCCGGCAGTGGTGGGAGACACCGGAAAAGCTCCACCTGCCCCTCGACCTTGGTCGTCCCGGCGCCCCAGGGGACGACCACCGTGGCGCCCGGCCGCACGGGAAGCTGCCACCCCTCACCTTTGAGAGCGCCGTCACCCAAATTGGCTACGACCACGGCAAAAGATGGCTCCAGGCTGACTTCAGTCCCGCCGTGCACTCGTTGCGCCCTGAAATAAGGTCTGGCTGCTTCGGGCAGGATTTCTTCGACGGCTCCGGCGGCGCCCTTATCCAGTAGGTGCCCGGATGTCGACTTGGCCGCCCTCGTCCTCAACAGGTCAACGTCGCGGTCGGTGAAGGCCCGTTTTTGTACACAGGAGATGGCCAGTTCGCGGTCCAACCCGACGTACCCGCGCGCCGGGTCGATGGCGAAACCCTCGGTCTCGAGCATCACCGAGAAATCGGTCGGCTCCTGAAGCTCCAGCGAGAAGACACCCGATCCAATGGCGTGGACCGTTCCTGCTGGCACGAGCACCGAATCCCCAGCCTCGACCGTGAGCTTGTGCATCCGACCGAGCATGAGCCCGGTGTCCTGTTGCGCTACCCAGCGGGATAGTTCGGCCGGCTCGACGTCGCCAGTCCAGCCCAGGTATACGACCGGCTCGGCTCCCTCGGTACCGAGCACTAGCCAGGCTTCGGTCTTGCCGTGGCGCGAGCCGAGGTGACGTAGAGCGAAAGACCGGTCCGGGTGCACGTGCACAGGGAGACGCTGACCGGCATCGAGCAATTTCACCAGTAGAGCGGGTTCCGCCCCGAAGTAGTCAACATGGGCGGGCCCCAACCATTCCACCGGGCTCGCTTCGATCGCCTCGCGTAAGTAGCGGCCGTCTGGTAGCCGTGATAGCCCGTCGTCGCCCAAGCCGAAACGGGTCGTTGTCGAAGCGACCCAGTCTTCGGCCCGAACTCAGTGGTGTCGTCCATTTCCCGGAACTCTGCAATCGCCCTGCCCCCTTTGTAAAACTGGCGGGGCTGGTTCGGGCCAAGAACGACAGGTCGCATGACAGCTCACCCTAGGCGGAACCCGACGTGCACCCAATGGAAGCGGCGCAGGCCTGGGCGACTGCTCGGCCCGTCGGGGGCCTGTGCCGAGGGCCTGCTGGTTGAGCCACGCGTGGGCCGGACGCTACTGTCACCCGATGAGCACTGTGGGGGCGGCCAGGCAGGCGGGAGCCGGCGGTACAGGCGGCCTGCTCGTCCTCGGTGAGTGCCTCGTTGACCTAGCACCTGTGTCCCCATCTCCTGGCCCCGCCGACGGGACCGAGACCGGGGTGATCGAGTCGTTGGATGAGCGGCCCCGCCTGTCTGCGGCCCTCGGTCAAGGCTTCGCTCCCCCGCTGGGGGGTTCAGGCAGCTCTCCGCCGGGAGGTTCAGGCTCAGCCCCCGGAGCGCTCCGCCAGCCGCGTCAGCACTTCGTTGCCATGCCGGGAGGCGGACCGGCAAATGTGGCCCTCGGCTTGGCACGCCTCGGGGCCACAACGGCGTTTGCCGGTCGGTCTCGCGCCAGGGTTTCGGGCCCTGGCTGCGGGAACATCTGGTCGCTAATAACGTCGACCTGAGCCTCGCCGTGGACGCAGACGAGGCTGCCACCCTTGCGGTGGTGACTTTAGACAGTTATGGGCGGGCGTCGTACACGTTCTACGGGCCGGGCACCTCCGACTGGCAATGGAGAGCCGACGAACTTCCCGATCTAAGTGGGCCCGTCGTCAGTGCCAGGTTGCCCATTGCGGCACTGCACACGGGGTCGCTCGCCTTAGCTCTCGAACCAGGCGCCAGTGTGATCGGAAATTGGCTGACGAAATTGCACGACGCGGGCCGTGTACTTATATCGTTCGATCCCAACATCCGGCCCGGACTGGTGGGGGACCTTTCGTCCTACCGCGAACGTCTCACGGGCTTGCTCTCGAGCTCGCACGTCGTAAAAGCGAGCAACGAGGACCTGGAGGTGCTTTATCCGGGCCAGAGTTCGCGCGCCATAGGCGAGAAATGGCTTTCGATGGGCCCTTCTCTCGTAGTCATAACTGAGGGACGGCTCGGGGCAATGGCGCTCCATCAAAGCGGCGCTTGTGCCCAGTGCCCTGCGCCCGAGGTGAAAGTGGCCGACACAATAGGCGCTGGAGACGCGTTCACCTCTGGCCTGCTCGCGTATTTCGCCCAAGCGGATATTCTCAGCCCCGCGGGCGTACGACGAATGGCAGAAGGTCGACTTCGGGGTGGGCTCGAACAGGCGGTAGCCGCAGGCGCTTACGCCTGCACGCGCCCAGGCGCAGACCCGCCGACCGGCTCCCAACTAGCGAGTTTTCTCGACGAGCATTGCTAGGGCCCCAGGTCGTCTGTGGCGCCTAAGTGGCCTCTTCGAGCATCACGGTAGCCGGTCCGTCTCCGCCCAACGGGCGCCGAACTCCTGGACAGGATGCCCTAACCGCCAACCAAAACGCCGAGGACCGCACGGGCGCGCTCGAGCGATGATCGCGTCACCATTTCCCCGGCGGTATGGGCCACCTCAGGGTCGCCCGGGCCGAAATTCGCTGCGGGGACACCGCGCTCGGCGAAGAACGCGACGTCTGTCCAGCCAAGTTTTCCTGATGGCGCCCCCTTGGTCGCCCTCACCAGGTCGGCCAGCAGCGGGTGACCCAGTGACGGGCGAGCCGACGGTGCGCTATCGGTAACCCGGAGCACGTCCGCACCCGATAGCCGGGAGCCGACGATCGCCTTCAGGCGTTCTGTCGCAGCCTTTTCGTCCTGATCTGGAGCAAAGCGGTAATTCAGTTCCATTACCGCTTTGTCCGGAAGGACGTTAGAAGCTACGCCCGCCGAGAGGGCGACCGCTTGTAGTGACTCCCGATAGCTGCAACCTTCGACATCGACTTCGCGACCGGGCCAGTCGGCCACAGCCGTTAGCACGGGAGCCAGGCGGTGCAGCGCGTTGCGCCCCATCCAGGGCCTGGCCACGTGCGCCCGTTCCCCCGCCATGACAACAGCAGCCTTGAGAACTCCCTGGCAGCCGGCTTCGACCGCGCAGTTGGTTGGTTCGCAGACGATTGCCGCAGTGGCCTCGAGGAGATCCGGTCGGGCGGCCGACAGGGCCAAAAGGCCATTGTGAGACCGGGCGATTTCTTCGGCGACGTAAAATATGAACGTCAGGTCGCACCTTGGCTCCGGCACGCTGGCGGCGACGTCCATCATGACGGCCAGGCCTCCCTTCATGTCCGCGGAACCGAGGCCCCGGAGTGTGTCGCCTTCAACCTTCGGCACGTCGTTGTCTTTCGGCGGGACCGTGTCGAGGTGGCCGGTGAGGGCCAGACGGTGGGACAGACCGAGATCCGTCCGGGCCACCACGTTGTCGCCGACCCGGACGACCTCCAGCCAACGGTGCGGCCGTAGAGCGGCCTCTACGTGGTCCGCTATGAGGCCCTCTTGCTGAGACAGTGACGGTATGGCGACCAGTTCGGCAGTGGCCGAGAGCAGGTCGCTACCTGGTCCGGCCATATACCCGGATGGCAGCGCGGGGGACGGCGACCACTGGCCCCGATGACGAATAGCTCGCCGAAGGCTGGTTGGTGGGCCGGGGCGTGGTGTTGAAACGTTTTTCTCGGCGTCGAAAATCGACTTTGTTGCGAAAACCGGTCCAGCTTGCCGCCAGTTCGCGACGAAGAGCACTTTTCGCACCGAGAAACGGAGCCCGCCAGCTGAAAGGGCGAGAACAGGCGGGCGCCGGGGTTCGGGTGTAGACGGGGCCAGAGCGCCCAGGTCCCAGCTGGCTTAGTCCAGAGCGCCCAGGGACGGAGCCGACAGGGCCAGCGTGGCCACCACTAGAGCGGCCAGCGCCAGAACACCTCGGAAACAGTGAGCCGGCACACGCACGGAGTGGAGTGCCCCAACGTTGCCCCGAATTCAGCGGCCCGCAATGACGGCGGGCCGGGCGCAGCAAGTCCGGTGGCTGGCAACTACAGCTCGGCACTATACGCTCACGCCGTGTTCTCTCAGCATCTCGTTCAGCTGAGCGGTCGAGTGGCGCTGGCCCTCATCAAGCCACCTGACGATCAAGATGCAGGGCAAGCCGAAAGTTCCACCGTTATATGTGCGGGGCCGCGTAGCCCCGACACCGACGCACCAATTTGGCACGACGCCGCGCGATAGTTCCTCGCCGGATTCCGCGTCGACGACCGGTATCCCGGGGTTGAGGATGCAGCCCTCTCCAAGTACCGCACCGGCGCCCACTCGTGCACCCTGTGTGATCATGCAACGGCTCCCGATGAGAGCGTTGTCCCCGATCATTACCGGTGCCGCCTGCGGAGGTTCGAGGACGCCGCCGATGCCGACCCCGCCGGCCAGGTGGACCTCGGCTCCGATCTGGGCGCAGCTACCGACCGTGACCCACGTGTCCACCATTGTCCCGGGGCCCACGTGGGCACCGATGTTCACGTAACTCGGCATCATCACGGCACCTCTGCCGATGAAACTGCCCCACCGGGCCGAAGCTCCCGGCACGACTCTCACCCCTGCCTCCTTGAAGCCGTGCTTCAAGGGTAGGCGGTCTGCGTACTCAAACGGCCCGAGCTCGGTGACCTCGATAGCCGAGACTTTGAAGAACAACAAAATGGCCTGTTTCAGCCATTCGTTGACCACGACCTCACCGGACGCGCTCAGTTCGGCGACGCAAGCTCCCCCCGTCGAGTAACCCGATCGCCTGGCGGACTACCTCCGCCTCAGCCTTACTGGCAGGCCCGAGGTCGTCACGGTGCTGCCAGAGCTCCTCGATCTCCGCTTGTAGATCCACAGGTGGCGGATGCTAGCCGGGCCGAGCATGGTTCGGTAACCCGATAACCGAGCAACCCCGGACGTGGCACCCGTGGGTAGAGCCGTGGGGCCACCGGAGCCGGCGTTCGCCGGCACCAGTTGTTCCAAAGTCAAGTCAGGCCGACGCGTGAAGCGACCAGGTCGATGCGGTCCGTTGGCGCCACTGCAGCTACCCTCACGTGGCCGGCGCCGGCCGGGCCGTAGAACTCCCCGGGTGATACGACCAGGCCAGCCTCGCCGGCCAATCGGTCCGTCAAACCCCACGCGTCACCATCCGGGGCCGGTGCCCACAGGTAGATGCCGCCCTCAGGTATTGGGGCTTCGACTCCTACTGCAGCAAGGATTTGCCTCAGCCGGTCGAGCCTTTCCGAGTACCGCTGCCGCTGAGTAGCGGCGTGCTCCTGATCCTCGAGAGCGGCCACACCAGCCAACTGGACGGCGCCTGGCACCATGAACCCGCCGTGCTGGCGGACGTCGCGGAGGAACCGGACGATTTCCGGGTCCCCCGTGTACCAACCGAACCGAAGCCCCGCCAGGTTGCTACGTTTCGAAAGCGAATGGACAGCGAGCACTCCTTCGGCACCGGTTGGGCCGCCGCCGTGCCCGATTACAGTGCGGGCCGGCCCTTTCCAAGTGAACTCTGCGTAACATTCGTCGCTCGCTACAAGGACGCCTCGTTGCCGGCCCCAGTCAGCGGCGGCGGCCAGGTCGTCCAGCTGCCCTGCCGGGTTGCCAGGGCTGTTGACCCAGAGCACTAGGGCCCGGGCGGCATCGGCCTCACTGACCGCGTCGGGTGATAGACGCAGGCGGAAATCGTCGTCTACCGGGACTGGCACGGCTCTCAGGCCAGCTAGTAGCGCCCCCATCTCATACGTGGGGTACGAAAGCTCGGGGTAAAGGACCGTGTCCCGGGAAGGGTCACGCAGGTGTAGCCAAGCGGGGAGGCCGCCCACGAACTCCTTGGTGCCGATGCACAGCGCAACCACTGCAGGGTCGACGGTTGCATCGAATCGGCGGGCCATCCAGTCGGCGGCCGCCTGGCGGGCGGCCGGAGAACCGGCGGAGGCGGGATAGCCCGCGCGTGGCGCCTCTCTCGTCGGGGGAGGCAAGCGCTGCGAGCACGGCCGGGCTGGGCGGGTCGCAGGGGCTACCCACAGACAAGTCAACCATCCCGCCGGGCAAAGCGGCCGCCTTCGCCCTGATTGGCCGCAGCCGTTCGTAGGGGTAGGGAGGCGGCCGGAACCCTGATGGTGCGGCGGGAGCGACCGCGCCGGTTACCGAACTCATCCGGGCTCCCCCTGTTCCCCGTCCAACCCTGGCTCGTCCAACCCTGGCTCGTCCAACCCTGGCTCGTCCAACCCTGGCTCGTCAGGCCACCCAGCTACCGTTGCGACCCGCGGCGAGGCGGTCAGTGTGAGCTTTCATCCACGGCGTGAACTGCGCCAGCACCGCCACCGAGAGCCTGGCCCGCACGGTCGTCGACTCTTCCTCCTCAACGGTGGACAGCACTTCTCCCTCCCTGTGCAGCGCCGCCAACACATCGCCCCGGCTGTAAGGGACACTCAGCTCGACTATGTGGGTGCCCGCTCGCAGGCCGTGGGCGATGACGGCCAAAAGGCCCTCGATCCCCTCACCAGTAGCCGCGGAGATCACCACGGCACCGGGATAGCGGCTCGCTAGCTCGGCCGCCGCGTCCCGAGCCCGGTCCGCTTTGTTGAACGCAAGGACTTCCGGGATGTCAGCCGCTCCGATCTCTGCCAGGACTGCCCGCACGGCCTCGATCTGGCCATCTGGCTCGGGGGCCGAGCTGTCCACCAGGTGAACGAGCAAGTCCGCCTCGTTGACAACCTCGAGGGTGCTCCGGAACGCCTCAACGAGTTGGTGCGGCAGCTTGCGCACGAAGCCGACGGTGTCCGAAACCAGCACCGGCTCACCGCCGGGGAGCACGAACCGGCGCGTCCTCGGGTCGAGCGTGGCGAACAGCCGGTCGTCCACAACGACACCGGCCCCGGTCAGAGTGTTGAGGAGGGTCGACTTGCCTGCGTTGGTGTACCCGACGAGCGACACTGATGCCAGCCGGCTGCGCCGGCGACCTTGCCGCTGAAGCCTGCGCCGTCGCTCGAGCTGTCCCAGCTCAGATTCGAGTTTGTGCACCCGGCGCACCAACCGCCGTCGGTCTACCTCGAGCTGGGTCTCGCCAGGGCCGCGAGTCCCGATGCGACCGGCCTGCTGGGAGAGGTCCGCACCCCGCCCCCGCAGGCGGGGTAGGCGATAGCGCAATTGAGCCAGTTCGACCTGGGCTTTGCCCTCTTCGCTGCTGGCGTTCTGGGCAAAAATGTCCAGGATGACAGCCGTCCTGTCGATAGCGGTCCGACCCAGGATCTTTTCGAGGTTGCGCGACTGTGCCGGCGAGAGCTCGTCGTCGAAGACAACGGTGTCGGCATCAGCTGACTCGGAGACGGCCCGGAGGTCGTGGGCCTTGCCTTTGCCTACGTAAGTGGCCGGGTCAGGGCGGACGCGGCGCTGATGAACGCGGCCAACCACGTCTGCGCCGGCCGTTCCCACCAGCAATGCGAGTTCGTCCAAGTGCCGCTCGGTTTCTGCCTCCAGCGCCCGCACAAAAGACGCCTGGGCCGGCGGGGGGAGCGTCACGCCGACGAGGACGATCTTCTCCTTGAAAGCCCGGTCGATGAGGCTCATGACGGCTCACCTCCTTTGGCCCCAGCCAGGTCGAGCCGGCCCGGGTCGAGCCGGCCCGGGTCGAGCCGGCCTGGGTCGAGCCGGCACTGCCCCACCCGTCGGCTCGGGCCGCTCAACACCGCCACGCCATCGGGGCGCAGCTCGACCTCAGCCGGCCCTCCGGGCTGGTTCACGGTGACCTTGGTCCCGACCCGGCCCCAGTAGCGGAGTGCCGCCGCCGCCGCCACGGAACCTGTCCCGCAGGCGAGCGTCTCGCCGACGCCCCTCTCCCAGACGCGCATGGTTAGCTCGTCCCGCCCCGGCCCGAGGGCCACGAACTCGACGTTGACGCCCCCGGTCCCCTCACCCGCCTCGGCGCTCAGAGCTGGGCCCAACGAAGCGATGTCGAGTGCCCTGGGGTCGGGGCCGAGCACCACCAGGTGAGGGTTGCCGACGTCGACGAACAGCTGGCCGGTGCCCACATTGCACCTTTCCTCTGGCCCCCTCACCGTCACCTGCCCCATCTCCGTGCTGGCCCACATCCGGCCATCCTCGAGATCGCGCACGTGCACCCGCCGGCGGCCGGCCGGCGTCGAGACGTCAAAGCTGTCACCCGGACGTGCGCGCAACGCGCCTGTGTCGATCGATGCATGCGCCAGACAGCGCAGGCCATTGCCGCTCATCTCGGCCTCGCTGCCATCGGCGTTCCACAGCTGAAAGGTGATTTTTTCCGCAGACCCAGATGGGACCGGGCCGGCTCGAAGGAGGCCGTCTGCGCCGAAGCCCCGGTGGCGGTCACACACAAGTTGCGCCAGACGAGCGTCGAGCTGGACGTCACCGTTGAAGTCGACGACCACCAGGAAGTCATTGCCCAGGCCTTCGTACTTGGCGAGCGCAAGCCCGTCCTCGTCCCGGCGACTGGTCGAGGGTGCAGTCATCCCCCCCAGTCTCCCAGCAGGGCCGGCAATATTGCGAGCGGGTTTTCGGCGGAGCCAAACCAGCGCACCCTTGGGTCCCGCCGCCACCACATGCGCTGGCGGCGCGCGAACGAGCGGGTCCGCCGGGCCGTGGCCTCGATGGCCTCGTCCAGAGAAGTCCGCTGCTCGATGTGGGAAAGCAGTTCTCGATAGCCGAGCGCTTGACGAGCAGTGCGTGATAGGCCTCCGGTCCGCTCGGCCAGGTGCCGCACCTCGTCGACGAACCCCGCCTCGATCAACGTCGCCAACCTCAGGTCGATCCGCCTGGCTACCACCGCTCGAGGGAGCCAAACGCCGGCGAGGCGCCAGTTGGTGCATGGGAAAGCCCCAACTCCGGGCCCGTAGCTGGAAAAAGGGCGACCGCTGCCGATCACGACCTCCAGCGCCCGCAGCACACGCCGGCGGTTGCCCGGGTCGATGCGCTCGGCTCCGACAGGGTCCAGCTTTTGGAGACGGTGGTACAGCTCGTCGGTGGCTTTCTCGCTTTCAAGCTCGGCGGCGACGTCAGGCCATCGGCCCGGTACGGCAAAGCCGTCTATGAGAGCATGAAGGTAGAGCCCAGTCCCCCCGACGAACAGGGCACGTTTCCCTCGCGATGCGATATCGGCCATAACCTTGGCGGCGCGGTCTACGAACTGGGCGACATCCCAGTCCTGCGAGGGATCAGCGACGTCTATCAGGTGGTGCGCGACGCCTGCTTGCTCCGCAACTGTCGGTTTCGCGGTCCCGATGTCCATGCCGCGGTAGACCTGCATGGAGTCAGCGGTGACGATTTCGACGTTCCCCAGTTCGAGCGCGACGAGGACGCCGAGGGCGGACTTGCCGGAGGCGGTCGGCCCCACCAGCGCCAACGGCCCGGGCGCGGGGCCTCCCGGGTTCGAGTGAGACAGCTCGAAGTGGTCCGCTCCCGCCTGGCCGGACCTAACTCGGACGGGGGCAAAATCACCCGGCTCAAAGTGGTTGGCCCGTTCGTCCTGGCCGAATTGGTCGAAGCCGAATTGGTCGAAGCCGAATTGGTCGAAGCCGAATTGGTCGAAAACTGTGGAAGAGCTCAGCTGGCAGCCACCGGTATGAGGTTGCGATGGCGCGGCTGGGACAGCACGCGTACCAGTTTTCCTTTGAGGAAGTGCGGCGCAGCGTGGTCGATGCGCACTTCCACTACCGTCCCCGGGCGAATGTGTTCAGCCGCAAAGTGGACAAGCTTGTTCTGCCGGCTCCGTCCGGAGTAAACGCCTGGACCACCCTTCTTGGCGGGCCCTTCGACGAGCACCTCCTCGGTGTGGCCTAGTCGCGCCTGGTGGCGGATGAGCGCGCTGCGCTCAACGACGTGCCTTAGGCGTTCGAAGCGCTCGGCGGCAACTGGGGCGGGGACGAAGTCCTCTGTGTGCGCCGCCGCCTCGGTGCCCGGCCGGGGAGAAAATATGAAGGTGTAGGCGCTGTCGTACTGGGCCTCCGCCGCCACTTCGAGGGTCCGCTCGAAATCCCCTTCGTCCTCGCCTGGGAACCCGACGATTATGTCCGTAGTTACGGCCAGATCCGGGACCGCGGCCCGGGCGGCCCGCAGCCGCTCCAGGTACCGCGCCGCCGTATAACCCCGCCGCATCTGCGACAACACTCGGTCGCTCCCAGACTGGAGCGGGAGGTGCAAGTGCGGGCAAACCGCCTTCTCGGTCGCCATCGCCTCGATCGTCTCGGGGCGCAGGTCTTTCGGGTGCGGGCTCGTAAAGCGGACCCGGTCTATGCCCTCCACGCGGGCCACAGCGCGCAGTAGATCGGCGAAAAGGGGCCGGGCGCGGGGGGAGGTGGCGTCAGCCCACTCCTGACCAGTTATGTACGAATGAGCCCTCCAGTCGGCGCTGCCGCGCACCTTCAGAGCCAGGTCACGGCCGTACGAATTGACGTTCTGGCCGAGTAGGGTCACCTCGACCGTCCCCCTGCTGGCAAGGTCACTGACCTCCGCAACGACTTCGGCAAAGGGACGACTGATTTCGCGGCCCCTTACGGACGGCACGATGCAGAAGGCGCAGTGGTTGTCGCAGCCCACCTGGATCGTCACCCAGGCCTCGAACGGCAGTTCGCGGCGCACAGGTAGTGCTGAGGGGAACTCGTCACCTTCGGTCTCGGCCGCTTCAAGGATCTCGACTATCGGGCCTTCTAACAGAGCGCGTCTCAGTAGGTCCGGGGCGTGTCCGACGTTGTGGGTCCCGAAGACCGCGTCGACCCATGGAGCTCTCTCGATCACCGTTTCCCGGTCTTTTTGGGCCAGGCAACCGCCGACGGCGATCTGCATACCCGGCCGGCGCAGTTTCAGCGCCCGGAGCTGACCGAGGTTGCCGTACAGGCGGTTATCCGCGTTCTCACGTATGCAGCACGTGTTGAAAACGACGACATCAGCAACTTCAGCGTCATCGGTCGCGACCAGGCCCTCAGCTTCCAGCAGGCCCGCCAACCGCTCGGAGTCGTGCTCGTTCATCTGGCAGCCGAACGTACGCACCAGGTACCGGCGAGGCTCCCCCGCCGCGTCTTTGGTTGGCCAGTCCTGGCTGTCCGAGCTCACCGTTGAATATTAAGGGCTACCAGCGCCGTCCGCGGCGTCAATAGCTACAAGATCGCGGTCCTGGCCCTCTGCTCGCAGGAGCGAGCCAGTCGCTCGACTGAGCTCGCACTAGCGTGCTCCACTACGTTCCTGGTCCCTCACGAGCGGTTAGGCCTGAGTTCTCACCTTCGGGAGGGGCCGTGGGCGGAGGGCCGCCCGGGCCAGAAACGTCGCCAAAAGGGACTAGTTACCCTGAAGGGGCGCGCCGGCATAGAGGGGCTATCATGGGCCCGGTCGCCTCGGTTGAGCGGGTCCCCGCCAGCCTGCTCCCGGGGCGACCTAGCGTCCAATTCCCCTCTGTTCTCCGGCGCTCCTAAGGTGATCGTTGGCATGCGCTGTTTCGTCGCCGTGTGGCCCAGCGCTGATGTCGTCGAGGCTTTGGCCGCCCTTCCGCGGCCGGCGATAGACGGTTTGCGCTGGTCAGGACCGGACCAATGGCACGTGACGCTGCGTTTTTTCGGGGAGCTCGACCCAGGTGAGGTGGGCCTCGCCACTGAGGCGATGGGCCGCGCTGCCCGGGGCCTCGACCAGCCGATCGTGGTGCACGGCGGTCCCGGCACCCGCTTTCTAGGTCCCGGTCTAGTCATTTGGCCAGTTGAAGGCCTGCGACCCGCAGCCGAAGCCGTCGAGAGGGTTTCCGCCCACATTGGCCAACCCCTCCCGGAACGACAGTTCTTCGGGCATTTGACGATCGCCCGAGGCCGACGCGGGGCGGACCTGCGCCGGGAGCGACACGTACTGGTGCCGCTTTGTTGTTCCTGGCCGGTGACCTCGATGTCGCTCGTACAAAGCCAGCTGCACCCCGACGGCGCTCGCTACCGGATTTTGGAAAGTACCCCTATAGGGCCAGCCTGACCCGCCGCGCCGTCGGGAGATCCATGCTTCGAACGGATTTGGCCTTCGAACGGATCTGGTTCAAATGCAGCTGGTTCAAACGGAGCTGGTTCAAACGGAGCTGGCAAACATATGTTTGCCATTAGGCTTGTCACGAGTTACAGTAGTGAAGTTCGGGTTTGGTGGTCAGGTGGTCAGGGTGACCGTGGGACCGTGTGGCATGGGCCATTGGCCTTACCCGGCTTAGTAATAACCGTCACACCCGGTTCGTAGGGTGCTTGCCAGCCAACGTACACATCAGCCAATAAAGGCAGACAACTGAGAGGACGGTCCCGGTGGAACGTGACAAGGCATTAGAGATGGCCCTTGGCCAGATCGAGAAGCAGTTCGGTAAGGGCGCCATTATGCGTATGGGCGAGAACACCCACCTGCTGGTTGAGGCCATCTCTACAGGTGCATTGTCCCTGGACCTGGCGCTGGGCATAGGTGGCCTGCCCCGTGGCCGCGTCGTCGAGCTGTTCGGTCCGGAGTCTTCTGGCAAGTCCACCCTCGCCATGCACGTCGTGGCTGAAGCCCAACGCAATGGCGGTATTTGTGCCTACATCGACGCCGAGCACGCGATGGACCCCAACTACGCCAGGGCAATCGGCGTCAACGTTGACGACCTTCTCATATCGCAGCCGGACACAGGCGAGCAGGCGCTCGAGATAACGGACATGCTGATCCGTTCGGGAGCTCTGGACGTCGTTGTCATCGATTCCGTGGCTGCCCTAACCCCACGGGCTGAGATCGAAGGCGAGATGGGCGATGCCCATGTTGGGCTCCAGGCCAGGCTCATGTCCCAGGCGTTGCGTAAACTCACCGCCACCCTCAGCAAGTCCAACACCGTCGCTATCTTCATCAACCAGCTGAGGGAGAAGGTCGGGGTCATGTTCGGCAGCCCTGAAGTGACCCCGGGTGGACGGGCGCTCAAGTTCTACTCTTCGGTCCGCCTCGACATACGGCGTATTGAGTCGATCAAGGACGGCGCTGAGGTTACCGGTAACCGTACGCGTGTCAAGGTGGTGAAAAACAAGATCGCCCCGCCCTTCAAGCAATGCGAGTTCGACATAATGTTCGCGAAGGGCATCAGCCGCGAAGGCACTTTGCTCGATGTCGCCACTGAGTTTGGCATAGTGCGTAAGTCGGGTGCTTGGTATACCTATGAGGGCGAGCAAATAGGTCAGGGCCGTGAAAACGCAAAGGTTTTCCTGGCCGAGAACCTCGAGCTCATGATTGAGATCTCAGAAAAAGTGCGCCAGAAGGTAGGAGTTGCCGGTACGGCCGCTCCCGACGGCCAAGTAGAAGAAGCAGAGGAGCCTCTGGTCCTCGAAGAGTGAGCGTTCACATTGGACGGCACCGAGGAGCTCCCCTCTCTTCAGACTTAAACTAACTCTCACTTAACCGGTTTTAGCTTTACCGAAAAGCGTTCTGTCCTACTCGGGGCTCAAGTTTGCGGCAACAGCAGTGGCACCTCGCTGGGGATTGCGCGATAATTGTGGCCTGACCGTGTTCACAAAATCGCTCGCTTGGGCACTCGTCAACGACGGTGCCCAACATGAGCCCCGCGGCGGAGGTGTTGTGGCAGCGTTTCCTGCGCCCGAAGAGCCCGCAGGTGCGATCCTGGACCTGAGCTCACCCAGTCTTGTAAACGAGATGACTGAGCTGGACGGACGTCTCCACATCCTCAGCGGGCTCCTCGATGCTTCGTCGCGCTTCGACCAGGTTAACGAGACCATCCAAGGCTCCAAGGACATGAGCTCGGCACTCGCGGCCTTGCAGCAAGAGCCGTTCGGTTACTCCCCTGAACAAGCGGAAGCGCTCCTCGGGATGCCAATGGGGTGGCAAAGCGCCGAAGAGCGAGAGCGTTTGCGCGAGGAGCATGACCGTCTCTCCGAGCGTCGCTCGAACTTGAGGGAGCACGTGACCGAGGTGCTCGCCTTTCACTGGTTCGGCTAAGGTCCCCGGCCAGTGGGGCGCTAGCTGCGACAGGGACCCGACCTAAAGAAACGGGTCCCTGTCGCAGCTACTCGCCCCTCATGCAATGGTTCCGGGCAGTGGCTTCGTGGCGGCAGTACGCACCGATGCGGCAACACCTTGTTGGCTGCGGCTCTGACCAGGCCGGCACCACCGAGATACCCCGCCAGTCGAAACGCGGCCAAGGCCCCGTTTTGGGTGGCTTGGGTGACGATTGAGCACGTCCCACGTGCGTAATCGTCACCAATTCGCCATTTCGCGACCAGTTTCGTCGTTTCCTGGCGCCCTCTGCCGGAGCCGTGTGCTCGAACGCGGCGCCTGGGGCAGCCCAGGGCGATACGCCGAGGCGGAGTCGGCAGCGTCGGTGTCGGCGGAGTCGGCAGAGTCGGTGTCGCCGGCGCCGGCGTGGCTCTGCGCCGACCCTGGCCCCGCTAAGAAGTCGGCCTGGGCACGCAGTCGTTGGTGCCTACGGGGACGGCGGGTTGCCACTGAGATGGCACCGTTTCGATAGGCGGTGCCATCTCAGCGGCGCCCGCCAGCGGCCGACCACGGTCGAGGGAGGACGCTTTTCGAGGCGTCAGGACCGCTCGAGCAGCCTGCGCCGAAGGAGGTCCAGGGCATAGGTGCCGGCTCTCTCCCGTATTACTCTGCGCTCGCCCCGCAGAGCCAACTGGGTGACCTCTGGCCCGCCGTTGTTGCCGGCTGCAACGGCGCCGGCTAGGCCCACGAACACGGTCCCTACTGGCTGGCCGTCCTGCTCGGTCGGGCCGGCCACGCCGGTGAGCGACAGACCGATGTCGGCGTTCAGCAACTTCTGTACGCCAAGCGCCATTTCGCTAGCGGACTGCTCACTAACTACCTGGCCCGGCCCTACATCCAGCAAGGAACGCTTGACGTCCTCAGCGTAAGAGACGATCCCGCCGGCGAACCAGTCGCTGGCACCCGGGACCGTCGTAAGCCGCGCCGCCACCAGACCGCCTGTTAGCGACTCCGCCACGGCCAGGCGGAGCCCCGTCCCTGCGAGCAACCCAGCGACGACGACCTCAATGCCCTCGTCGTCTACCCCGCCAACGGCTTCACCCAGGAGTGCCCGCAGTTCCGCTTCCTCTTTGTCGAGGGCGGCCAGGGCGGCCCGGTCGGCGTCGTCACCGGTGGCGCGAGCTGTGAGGCGCACCCTGATCCCCTCAGTCGCGCTGGCCAAGAAGGCAATGGTCACATCGGCCCCCGGGGCCTCGAGGGCCTCTACGCGCGGAGCGACAACTTCTGCCACCTTCGATTCGGTCATCCCCCAAACCCGTAAGAAACGGCTGCGGATCGCGGCCCGCTGGCCAGAACGGCGGACGAGGTCCGGCAGCACCGCATTGGTCAGCATCTCACGCATCTCGGAGGGAACGCCTGGGACGGCATAAATGACGTGGTCCCCCACCGGGCAAATAAGCCCCGGCGTGGTGCCGACCGACGGTATCGGGGTTGCGCCGACCGGTAGGTCAGCCTGCTTGTAGTTGATCTCCGGGACGTCCCGACCGGCAAAGCGCTCGTTGAGCCGGGCCACCAATTCTGGCTCCCGTCGCAACGCGACGCCCATCACTTCACCGATTGCCTCACGAGTGATGTCGTCCTGCGTGGGACCGAGCCCGCCGCAACAGATGACTTCGCTCCCCCGCGCCAGTGCGGCCCTCAATGCTGCCACGATGCGGTCGTGGTTGTCGCCGACCTTGGTCTGCTGATAGCAACCGATACCCGCAGCCGCCAAGTGTTCGCCCATCCAGGCGGAGTTCGTGTCAACGATTTGGCCGAGCAGCAATTCTGTGCCGATAGCCACGACTTCGCAGTCCATTTTCGCGCCTACCTATGTACCCGTGGCCATGGCCCGTCGCCCGGAGCGTGAGTCGAACAGGTACTGCAGCGCGCTGGCCCAAGCCAACACCACTGCCAGCCATAGAGCGAAGTGAGAGAAGGTGAGCCTCGACGGCCACGCCACGGGCAAGAGCAGGAGCGCTACCGTAACGAACTCCACCAGTGTCTTTGCTTTTGCGACCCGCCGGGCGGGAACGCTCACCCCGCGCCGAGCCACCGAGATCCGGTAGGAAGTTATGAGGACTTCTCGGCCCGCGAGCAGCGCCACTGGTACCCATGTCACTTCGCCCAGAGCGGCCATCGTGGCCAGCGCCCCGAGTATGAGGAACTTGTCCGCGAGCGGGTCGAGGAAGGCGCCCGAGGCGCTCGGGCCGCTCCGTCTCGCTAACCAACCGTCCACAAAATCGCTGAAGGCCAGCGCCGCCCAGAAAAGCAAAGCGGCCCACGATGGAGTGGCGTGCAGCACCAGAAGTACGAGCAGCGGCGTCGCAGCCAGACGCGCCACCGTCACGTAGTTGGCAGCCGTCTTGAGCCCGGGAGCGGTAGCGGTCCTGGCCAATTCGGTCACCCGCTCACCTGGTCCCGGCCACTGGTGCCCCGACTAGGTCCGGGCCGATCGCGTCCACAATGTCCAGTTGAGCCCAGGAACCCACGGGCAACGCTGTGGGTACCTGGACCACCCCGTCGATCTCCGGCGCTTCCCGGTGGCTCCGGGCCGTCCCAGGTGCATCAACCAGGGCTCGGCAAGTACTCCCCACCAGGGCCGCCCTCTTGCTGGCGGTGATGCCATCCTGCAACTCTGAGCACTCTCTCAATCGTTCGGCGGCTAACGACGGGGTTACTTGGTCCGGCAACCCCGCAGCATAAGTGCCCTCCTCGGGCGAGAACGCAAAGAACCCAACCCAGTCCAACTGCGCGTCGTGAAGGAAGCTCAGCAACCTGTCGTGGTCCTGTTCGGTTTCCCCTGGATAGCCGACGATGAACGAGGAACGCAGTGCTGCTTCGGGAAAACGGCCCCGAATAAGCTCGATCTTCCTCAGGAACTTCTCGCCGTCGCCAAAGCGGCGCATCCGGCGCAACAGGGGTGCTGAGGCGTGCTGGAGGGAAAGATCGAAATACGGGCAGCCGCTCGCTCCGATCGCCTCGATGAGCGCCTCGGTCAGGCCCGACGGGTAGAGGTAGAGCAGGCGGGCTCGCTCCACCCGCTGGCTTACGGCCCGGAGGAGAGTTACCAGGTCTGCCGTGGCCTCAGGGCCTACCGCCGCGGGCGTCCCCTTAATGCGAGCGGTTACATCCCGGTTCCACGAAACGAGATCTTGGGCCACCAGGACCACCTCGGCTACATCCAGGGCGTCCACCTCGGCCAGGACGTCGCTCACCGAGCGGGAACGTTGCGGCCCTCGGAACGATGGTATAGCGCAGAACCCGCAACGCCTATCGCACCCTTCGGCGACCTTTACGTATGCCCAGGGGGCATGGGCCGGTGGCCGCGGCAGGTTCAAAAGGTCGAAGCTAGGCAGAGGCCTGTCGCGGTTTGTCGCCAACCGGCCGCCGGCGAACTGGACGGGCACGCCAAAACCGGCCACCAGGTCGACCTCCGGCAACGCGTCAGCCAGTTCCTGGCCGTAGCGTTCGGCCATGCACCCGGTCACCGTGAGCCTGGCCCCCGGCTTTTTGGCCCCGGCCAACTGGAGGACGGCCCCGATGGACTCCTCTCGCGCTGCTTCTATGAAGGCGCACGTGTTGACAACCACCAAATCCGCTTTGTCCGGACGGCGCGCCGGTCGGTAGCCGTCGTTTTCGAGTACACCAGCAAGTTTGTCCGAGTCAACCTGGTTCTTGGCGCACCCTAGGGTTTCCAGCCAAAACGTATGGCCGTTGGCGCCTTTGGCACCCTTTGAGCCGACTGGGCGGCGGTCTCGCGTACTGGGTGGCAGTCGCGTAACCGGTCCCTGAGCTTCCCCCTCCGGGCCAAGCGGCGCGGAAATAGGAGCAGCCGGCATCCCGTCCAGAGTAGCGGGCATCGACTGTCCAGGGTCGCTTCCGGGCCGGTCAATTGCCTCGGGCGCCGTCACGTCATCTCATGGACCTGCACGCCAGAAAGGTCCGCGTGGAGCAGGAGCACCTCGCCTTCGACGTTGTACTCCTCGATCAACGATTTGGCAGCGGCGGCTACCGCAGTGGCTCTATCGGTGCCGCAAATCCCGAGCAGGCTAGGGCCGGCACCCGACCAGCACGAGGTGAGGGCGCCAGCTTCACGCAGGCCGTCGAGGAGGGCGGGGGCCGCCGGGAAGAGCTGAGAGCGCGGCTGCTGGTGGAGCCGGTCGTCCCCGGCGGTCGCAAGCAGCTGGCGCCCGTCCGCGAGACCGGCGACGAGCAGGCCCACTCTCCCTAGGTTGAAGGCTGCGTCAGAGAAAGGCACGGTTTTCGGCAGGATGGCGCGTGCCGTAGCCGTGGCCAATTCTCGGTGCGGCACGATGACGACAAACCGGAGCTCAGGATCCAGCCTTAACCGGCGTGCGACTGCCTGGCCATCGACAACTGCCGTAGCCACCAGGCCACCGAGGGCGGAGGCGGCCGCGTTCTCTGGGTGGCCGTCCACGACGAAGCCTTCGGCAAAAGGGTCGTTTGCTCCCGCTGCCGCGGCCGCTGCCACAGCCAGGGCGGCGGAAGAGCCGAGGCCTCGGGCCACAGGGATCTCGGAACGCACCCGGACCTCGAGCCCATCATGGCCTGCCACCCTGGTAGCCACGCGAGCCGCCAGGTGGGATGGCCCGGCGTCCAGCTCGGCTCCGTGGCCTTCCGCCACCACCAAGAGGCCCGTCTTTCGCTCCTTCACCTCCACTTCGACGTAGAGCGCGAGCCCAACCGCCAGTGTGTCGAAGCCCGGGCCGAGGTTGCCCGATGAGGCCGGCGCCTTTGCGACGCGGTGCACGCGCCCTAGCGCCCGTCTAGTTCTTCAACAGTCATCAGGACAGAGCGCGCTTTGGAGCCCTCCGATGGGCCGACTACGCCCTTCTGTTCGAGGAGGTCCATAAGCCGCCCGGCGCGGGCAAAACCGACTCGCAACTTACGCTGGAGCATCGAGGTACTACCGAGCTGGCTCCGCACCACCAGCTCCATGGCCGTGTCAAGCAGTTCGTCGCCGCCCTCGGCGTCCTCGCTCCCCCCGCTCGCTTCGGCTTCTATGCCGTCCACACCCTCGACGTAGGCCGGAGAGGCCTGGCGACGCCAATGCGCCACGATCTTGCGCACGTCTTCCTCGTCGACCCATGGTCCCTGGAGCCGCCTGGCCAGGCTGGACGAGGCGGTGAGAAGCAGCATGTCCCCCTTGCCTATCAGACGTTCGGCACCAGGCTGGTCGAGCACGACACGACTGTCAGCTAGTGACGAGACCGCGAACGCCAGCCGGGAAGGGATGTTGGCCTTTATGAGCCCGGTGATCACGTCCACCGAAGGCCTCTGCGTGGCCAGCACCAGGTGGATGCCCACTGCCCTGGCCATCTGGGCTATCCGGCAGATCGACTCTTCGACGTCGCGAGCAGCCACCATCATCAGGTCGTTGAGCTCGTCGACGACGACCAGTACGAAGGGCAAGCGCTCATACGTTTGCTCGTTGCCGTTCTCGTCGACCAGCTCCCCCCGGTCCCAGGCCAGGTTGTAACCGGTGATATCCCGCATGCCGAGCTCCGCGAGCAGGTCATAGCGGCGCTCCATCTCCTGCACCGCCCAACGCAGGGCGTTGGCCGCCTTCTTGGGGTTTGTGACGACCGCAGTCAACAGGTGCGGGAGGCCGTTGTACTGGCCCAGCTCCACCCGCTTCGGGTCGATCAGGATCATGCGTACCTGGTCAGGCGTGGCCCGTACCAGCACCGAGGTGAGCATCGAGTTGATGCAGGACGACTTGCCCGAGCCGGTGGCGCCGGCGATCAAAAGGTGGGGCATCTCGGCCAGGTTCACCAGCACTGCCCGGCCGGCGATATCCCGGCCGACGCCAACTTCGAGCGGGTGCCGAGCGGCTGTTGCCTCGGGTGACGTGAGCACGTCGCCGAGCGCTACGGTCTGGCGCTGGCGGTTCGGCACCTCTACGCCGATGGCGGAGCGGCCGGGGATTGGCGCAAGAATGCGCACCTCGGCGGCGGCCATGGCGTAGGCGATGTCGCGCTGTAGGGCGGTGACCTTGCGGACCTGTACGCCCGGCCCGAGCTCAAGCTCGTAGCGCGTCACGCTCGGGCCAACGGTCGCGCCCACGAGACGGGTTCCTACGCCGTGGGCGGCCAGCGCATCTTCGAGGATCTGGCCGAGCGCCTCCACCTGCCGGCGGTCGACTTCCGCCTGCTTGGTGCGGCGCAGGAGGGCCATCGGCGGCAGGCGCCAGGCGGGGGCGGCGACCTGGGGGATCCCGAGGTCGATGGCCAGCTGTTCGGCCTGCGCCCTGTTGGTGACGCCAGTGATCGACAAGCCTCGGGGCGTGGCTTCTCCGGAGTGGAACTCCGGGCTCACCGTGATGGGCTCGACTGCGGGCGTACCGTCAAGGGCGGCTTCCCCATCGCCATGGCCATCGCCATCCGTGTCGATGTCGACGTCGACGTCCAGGACGCCGCCGTCAGTGATTGCTTCCTCGTCGGGGCTGCGCATCGCCCGAGGAGCCCGCCGTGGCCAAGACGGGACTGTAACCGCTTCGCCCGCCAGATTTGGCCCGCCCGCCAGATTTCGGGGCCCGGACGCTGGGGTGCCGGGCGGTTGAGGCCACCCGTCCTCCTCTGCGGGCCAGGTCCTTCGCCGTGCACCAGAACCATCTCGCGGCGCGGGTGGCGCCGATGCCGAAGGACCTCAGGTCTCCAGCCACAGCGCGCGCTGGCGTTGCCGTGATGACGAGGGCGGAGACGAAAAGGACCGCTCCCAGGACTAGCCCCGCCCCCCAGCTCCCGACGCCCGCCTGCAGCGGCACGCCCTCGCCGGCACCGACCAGGCCCCCGGCCTGGCCCATCTTCTGGACGGGTTCGTGCAGGGTGCCGTTGCCCGCGATGACCTCGAGCAAGCCGGCCGCCGAAAGTATGGCCAGGGCGAGCCCAAGCGCGACCCTTCCCGGCTCGGAGCGCTCGTGGCGCCAGATCAGGTACCCGCCCAGGAGGGCGAACGCCGGCGGGAGAGCGTAGCGGACCAGCCCCAACAGGTCCCCGGTCCCCGTCCTCAGCACGTGGCCCGCCGGCCCGATCACCTCGGCATATATGCCCAGCCCGGCCAGCACTCCCAGCAGCAAAAAGGCGAGGCCCCAGAGATCGTCGGACTGTTCTTCCACCATCGAGCGCAAAGTCTCATGCCATCGCGGCGAAGGGTCGGGTTCGACACTTTGAGGGGCGGCCCGCTTGGCCCGCGGGCGCGCCGCAGCCGAGCGAGGCTTGGCCGTCTTCCCGGCCCGGGGCGAGTCGCGCTCAGTCTTGGTTGCCACAGCAACCTCAAAACTAACATCAGCCCCAGCAACAACACGTGGACTGGGCAAATTGCCAGATCAGGATGCCAGATGAGGGGGCCAGATGAGGGGGCCAGGTGAGGGGGCCAGGTGAGGGGGCCAGATGAAGCCAGATGAGGGGGCCAGATCGGCGTGCCCGACCAGGGTGCCAGATCAGGGCGCCAGATCAGGGCGCCAGATCAGGGCGCTTGACAGGTCGACGCGACGGGGGCGCTACACCTCCATTACGACGGGGAGGATCATCGGCCGCCGCTTGGTCCTCTCGTTGACGAAGCGACCGAGGGCCGATCGCGCCCTCCGCTTCAGTGTTTCGAAGTCTGCCATGGCAGCTTCAGGCAGCTGCGGTTCCTCGATCGCGGCCAGCACCACCTCTCGGGCTTCGTCGAGCAGCTTTTCTGCTTCCGGCGCGTGGACCGAACCGCGGGTGATTATCTCCGGGCCGGTCAGGACGCGCCCCGTCCGGGAATCGACCGTGACGATGACAACGATGACGCCTTCTTCTGCGAGCAGCTGACGATCGCGCAGCACTCCACCTCCAACGTCGCCCACGATGCCGTCAACGTAGAGGTAACCCGCCGGGACTTCGCCTACGAATTCGATGCCGTCGGGCCTTACTTCCACGACGTCGCCGTCTTCGGCGAGCAGCACGGACGCCGCCGGTACCCCGAGCTCTGTGGCCAGGCGGGCGTGGTGCATCAAGTGCCGGTACTCGCCGTGCACCGGGATGAAGGCCTGTGGCTTGGCGATCGAGATCAGGAGCTTTAGCTCGTCTCGCATCGCGTGGCCCGACGCGTGAACTGGTGCCAGCGCCGAGTGCACCACCTCGGCCCCCGTCCTGCATAGGCCGTCTATGACTTTGCCTACATTGGACTCGTTCCCGGGGATGGCATGCGACGAAAGTACGACCAGGTCGCCCGGGCCAGATTTGACCCACTTGTTCTCCCCGGACGCCATAAGGGACAGCGCCGACATGGGTTCGCCCTGTGAGCCGGTGCAGATCACGCAAATCTGGTTAGGTGGGAGGCCGGCCGTCTTTTCGATGTCGATGAGACGCTCTTCTGGGATCTGCAGGAGGCCGAGGTTGCGTGTAAACGCGACGTTCCTCGTCATGGAGCGCCCAAGCGTGGCGATGTAGCGCCCCGACGCGATGGCCGCATCAGCGACTTGCTGAACGCGGTGTATGTGGCTGGCAAAGCAAGCGACTATCAGGCGCTTTTCCCGGTGAGCCTGGAAGAGGCCGGACAGGACCTGGCCGACCGCACGCTCTGACGGCGCGTACCCGTCTTCCTCGGCGTTCGTCGAATCGGACAGGAGGAGCCGCACCCCTTCCTCCGATGCTATTGCCCCTATCCGGCTCAGGTCGGTCTGGCGCCCGTCTACCGGCGTCAAGTCCAGCTTGAAGTCCCCTGTGTGCAGGATGACGCCCTGAGGAGTGTGGATCGCAAGAGCAAAGCCGTTCGGGACCGAATGCGCCACGGGGATGAACTCGATGTCAAAAGGGCCGATCTGTCGTCTCTCGCCGTCCCTCACTGCAATGAGCTCGGTACGGTCCGCCAATCCCGCTTCCTCTATGCGGTTGCGGGCGAGGCCGAGAGTTAGCAACGAGCCATATACGGGAGTGCTGACTTCGCTGAGGAGGTATGCGAGGGCTCCGCAATGGTCCTCGTGGCCGTGGGTGAGAACGCAGCCCTCGAGGCGGTCCTTGTTCCTCAAAATGTAAGTGAAATCGGGCAACACAAGGTCGACCCCGAGCATTTCCGGGTCGGGGAACATGAGGCCGCAGTCCACAAGAATGGCCCGGCCGTCCATTTCGAACCAGGCGCAATTTCGGCCGATCTCCCCGAGGCCTCCGAGGAAGACAATACGCACAGGAGGGGCTAGTTCTGTAGGTGTCATCTGGCTTCAGCTGCGCTTGTCGCGCCCGGTTTAGACGGCCTGCCGGAAGGTCTGGTCGTAGAGACGGCTCCAAATCTCCTGCGCTCGCTCGGCGAGCCCCTTCGGCTCGGGCCCATAGGCAGGCGGCACTGCCCCGCCGGCAGGCCGAGCGCTCTCAGCATCGCCTTGGTCGGCACCGGGTTGGGCGCATCGTCGTTGCCCTGGAACTCCCAGGACTCGACCAGGCGAGCGTTGAGAGCCATGGCCGCTTCAGTGTCACCTTTGGCGAAGGCGGCGATCATTTCGGTGATCTGGTGCCGGCCCAGTGCGAGGCGACGCTGATAACCCCGACCGCGCCTACGGCGAGGAGAGGCAGCGTCAGAGCGTCATCACCGCTGTAGACCTCAAAGCTGCTCGGCGCGCCGGCTATGAGGGCTGCGGTCGCCGCTGGAGAACCTGAAGCATCCTTGAGCGCGGCCAGCACCCCATCCTCGGCGAGCCTGCGCAGCGTGGCGGCCCGGATCTCCCGTCCAGTGCGCTTGGGTATGTCGTAAGCGATCACAGGCATCGGGCTCGCCCCGGCAATGGCCCGGAAATGGGCCTCGATGCCAGCCTGCGAGGGCCGGTTGTAGTAGGGGGTGACGACCAGTACGGCGTCGGCGCCCGCTTGCGCTGCGGCTTCGGTCAGCTCTACCGAGTGAGCCGTGCTAGCGGTGCCCGTGCTGGCGATCACGGGAACGCTGACCGCCTGGCGCACCGCGCCCCACAGCTCCCGCCTTTCTGGGTCGCTGAGAGCCGCTCCTTCACCGGTCGTCCCCGCCAGCACGAGGCCGTCGTTCCCGTTGTCGGCCAACCACCGTGCCAGCTTGACTGCACCCGCCACGTCCAGCCGCCCGCCGTCGTCGAAGGGCGTCGCCATTGCGCAGATCACTGCACCAAAGCGCCCCGGTGCCGGCATCACGAAGTCCTCGATGTTGGCATCGTCGGCAAGCCTAGCGACCACCCACGAGAGGAGGCCAGGCGCCAGGCCATGCAGACGAGAGGCCGGACGATGGTGGCCTCAGCACTCACCGCTCAGGTCCCCAACAAGGCATCACGGTCAGATCCCCAGCAAGGCATCAAGGCCGACCGTGAAGCCACGCCGAGTCGGCACCTGTTTTATCGAAAGCAGCACGCCGGGCATAAACGAGCTCCTGTCGAGCGAGTCGTGGCGCAGCGTGAGCAGCTGGCCCGTCGTCCCGAACAGCACTTCTTGGTGAGCGACCAGGCCCCGCAAACGGACCGAGTGGACCTGGACGCCAGGTGCGCCCTCCGCGCCCCGGGCGGGCCGCTGCTCTGCCTCCTTTTTGGAGGAGCCCTTCCGGGCCTCCGCGATGCGCTGCGCAGTCAGCAAAGCGGTGCCCGAAGGAGCGTCCAGCTTGGCGTCGTGGTGGAGTTCGACGATCTCGACGGTTTCGAACCAGGGTGCTGCCAGTTCGGCGAAACGCATCATTAGCACGGCACCGATCGCAAAGTTCGGGGCGATGATGCAATTCGCAGGGCCGGCTTCGAACTGGTCCCTGATGATAGCGAGCTGCTGGGGCGTGAGGCCGGTCGTACCGATCACGGCGTGGACGCCGTTGCGAGCGCACCAGGCTGCGTTGGTGGCGGCGCTGGGCCCGATAGTGAAATCGACGGCCACTTCGACGCCCGCCTCTGCCATGGCTTCTGGCCCCGCGGCGATGACGACGCCGCTGGGCTCGGTCGTTTCGCCAATGTGAGCTGGGTCCACTGCCGCCACGAGCTCCAGTTCAGGGTCCGCACCGACGGCGGCGCGGACGGTGGCCCCCATCCGGCCTCCGGCCCCGAAAACCCCGACCCGGACCAACTTGGCTCAGTTCACCTCAGCCGGCTCTGGTGCGGCGGGGCCATCGCCCCAACGCGCGAACGCGTCTTCGCCGAACGGCCCGAGTACCACGAGCGTACGCGGGCCGCCCAGGACCTGGGCTGCGACTCGGGCGATGTCATCTGTTGTCACGGCCGCCACCTCGGCTTCGAGTTCGGCCAGCGAAAGGACCCTGCCGTGAGTGAGTTGGGACCGCCCCAGACGGCTCATGCGTGCGCCCGAATCCTCCAGCCCGAGAGCAGTTGCGCCTCGGATATGGCTCTTGGCTGCCTGCAGCTCCTCCTCGCTCACCCCGGAAGCCACCATCTTGTCCAGCTCCTCGGTGACAACCGCCACCACGTCAGTAGCGCGCGACGGGGCAGTTCCGGCGTAAACAGCCAGGTCGCCGGCATCCTGGTAGCCCGAGCGGTACGAATAAACGCTGTAAGCAAGGCCCCGTTCTTCCCGGACCGACTGGAACAGACGGCTCGACATGCCCCCGCCAAGGATGTGGTCGAGGACGTTAAGGACCTGGCGATCGGGGTGGTCGCGTTCGAACGCCGCCATCCCGATCATGATGTGTGCCTGCTCGGTGGGGCGATTTATGATCATGCGCCGCTGCGCTCGGGTGGACGGGGCCCTGCGTTGGGGCGGTCCGCCCCCGATAAGGACGTCCCGGCCGATCTCGGCGGAGACCTTTTCGAGCCGACGCTCGACGCCCTCTGCGATCTTGGCGTGCTCGACGCGCCCTGCCGCTGTCACAACGACATTGCGGGCCCGGTAATGCCGCCGATGGAACTCGGAGACTTGCTGACGGCTCATGGCCCGCACGGTCGCCTCTAGGCCGAGTACGTCGCGCCCGAGAGGGTGCCCGGGATAGAGAGCAGCGTTGTAAAGGTCGTGGACCTCCTCGGCGGGTTCATCGGCGTGCATCAGTATCTCCTCGAGGATCACCTGGCGCTCCGCTTCGAGCTCTTCGCTCCGCAGGGCAGGGCCCCAAATGATCTCTGAGAGTATGTCGAGGCCGACGTCAACGGACTCGGCCAGCAACCGCACGTAAAAAGCGGTGTGCTCCTTGGTCGTGAACGCGTTTATGTCGCCCCCGACGGCGTCTACGACCTCAGCTATCTCCCGGGCACTGCGCTGGTCCGTACCCTTGAACAGGAGATGCTCGAGGAAATGTGACGCCCCCGCGATGGGCTCGGGCTCGTCGACCGAACCCGTTCCCACCCAGAAACCGAGGCTAACCGAGAGCACGTCCGGCATGTACTCGGTGACGACGGTGAGCCCGCCGTCCGCGAGGGTCGTCTCGACGAGCTCAGTTTGCGCCGGCACTCCTGGAGTTTTCGAGCGTTTACCGTCCTGTGGCATAGCCGGCGTTCAGCGCCCGGGGAAAAACAAGCTCGACAGTACGAGGGAGGCATCCGACGATATTGCGGCTCGCTCTCCCAGGGTCGTCAAAGCTATCCGGGTGAAAGGCATCCGTCGCCCCTGTCTTTTCGCACAACCTGATTTTTCGCAGGTACTCAATGGCGACGGCGTGGGTTGCGTCGCGGCCCGGCGTGGCCTCCTTGCTCGGTGCTCCTTTCCCTCCCGCCCCTGCTCCCGGCGGCGCTCCCGGCCGGCTGGTCGGCAGCGCCGGTGCCCGGGCCGAGGTCACCGAAGGTAGAGCGCGCCTCTTGCTCCCAGGTGTCCTCGAAAGAAACGGTCTCGTAACGACCTTCGTCCCCCGCGCCGTCGCCCCCGTTCGTGGCCGGGCTCCCGGCCGGGCTTCCATCGGGGGGGCTTGCGGTCGTCCCGGTGCCCTCCTCGAGCGACAGGGAGACCTTTCCGACGGGGTCGATGTCGTCCACGTGCACCTCGAGCTCCTCGCCCAGGGAGAGCACGTCCTCTACCCGCTCGACGCGCTTTCCTTGTGCCAGCTTGGAAAGCTTCGATATGTGGACAAGGCCGTCGCGGCCCGGCAAGATGTTGACGAAGGCACCGAACTTCGTGATGTTGACTACCTTGCCCCGGTAAGTGCCACCCACCTGGGCGCGGGGCGGGTCAAGCACAAGCTCTATCCGTCGCTGTGCCTCCTTCACTGCCCCGCCGTCTTTTGCCCCGATGGTGACCGTCCCAACGACGCCATTGTCGTCGACGCTGATATCTGCACCCGTCTCCTGCTGGATCGAGTTGATCATTTTGCCTTTCGGCCCGATGACCTCGCCGATCTTGTCCAGGGGGATCTCGAGGGTCACGATCTTGGGTGCCGACTCGCGAAGCTCGGCGCGAGGTTGGCTAATGGCCGCCTCCATGACCTCGAGGACGGTCAGGCGTGCCTCGCGGGCTTGACGCAAAGCGGCGGCGAGAACGGTTGCCGGTAGCCCGTCGATCTTGGTGTCGAGCTGCAGAGCAGTTACGAAATCAGCCGGTCCGGCCACTTTGAAGTCCATGTCCCCGAAAGCGTCCTCGGCGCCGAGGATGTCGGTAAGGGTCACGTAATTGTCGCCGTCTTTCACGAGGCCCATGGCAATACCTGAAACTGGCGCTTTGATCGGCACGCCCGCGTCCATCAAGGACAGCGTCGAGGCGCACACCGAGGCCATCGAGGTCGAGCCGTTGGAGGCGAGGACTTCGGATACGAGGCGCAGCGCGTACGGGAACTCCTCGAAGGAAGGGACCACAGGCAACAGGGCCCTTTCGGCCAACAAGCCGT
The DNA here is from genome assembly GCA_963823855.1 of uncultured Acidimicrobiaceae bacterium. Taxonomy (GTDB): domain Bacteria; phylum Actinomycetota; class Acidimicrobiia; order Acidimicrobiales; family Palsa-688; genus Fen-671. Next base: position 646,216 of record CAWGNA010000012.1, on the reverse strand, counting down.
GGCCGATTTCGCGCCGCTTCGGGCTGCCGACCCGCCCCACTTCGCCATTAGCCGACGGAGGCATGTTGTAGTGGTGCATATAGCGCTTCTTTTCGTCGGTACCGATCGTGTCGAGGAGCTGGTCCATCCTGGGCATGCCGAGGGTAGCCACTGTGAGGACCTGGGTCTCGCCCCGCTGGAAAAGCCCCGACCCATGCGCGGTCGGTATTAGACCGACCCGCGCTGAAAGCGGCCTTATGTCGCGTGTGCCGCGACCGTCTATACGCACCCCGTCTTCAACGATCCTTTGGCGGACGACCTTTTTCGTGAGGGAACGCACAGCCGCCGAAATTTCCTTTTCACGGCCCGCGAACTCTGCTGATAGCTCTTCAACAAGCGCGCTGGCCACTTCTTCCATGGCAGCTTCGCGTTCCGACTTGATCGAAATGGTCGTCACTTTGCTGATCCGCTCGGCGCCGAGGGCTTCGACGCGCTCGAACACCTCGGGCGAATAGTCACGCCGCCGGTGGAAAGCCATAAGTGGGCGGGAACCGGCCTCTGCCTTCAACTTGACCTGGAGTTCGATCGACTCCTTGATCCACGTCTTCGCAGACTCGAGGCCTTCGGCGATCACTTCCTCGGTAACCTTGGGCGCGCCATCCTGATAGTAGGCCCAGGCGCGTTCAGAACCGCCAGCTTCGACCATCATTATGGCGACGTCTCCGTCGGGTAGGGACCGCCCGGCGACCACCAATTCGAACGTCGACTCGTCGCCCTCCCCATAACTCGGGTGCGGCACCCATTTGCCTTCTCGGGAATAAGCGACCCTTACTGCCCCGATCGGCCCCTCGAACGGGATCCCCGAGACCATGAGCGCCGCGCTGGCCGCATTTATCGCGATCACGTCGTGGGGATTGACCTGGTCGGCCCCGAGCACTGTAATGACAACCTGTGTCTCGTTGCGGTAACCCTCGGCAAACGACGGCCGCAAAGGACGGTCGATAAGTCGGGCCGTCAGTATGGCATTTTCGGTGGGCCGACCTTCCCGACGGAAAAATGAGCCGGGTATCTTCCCGGCTGCGTACATCCGCTCTTCTACGTCGACTGTGAGCGGGAAGAAATCGATCCCCTCGGGCGCGTTTGTCGCCGCGTTGGCGGTGGCCAAGACGAGGGTGTCGCCGATACGTCCGACCACGGACCCTTGAGATTGCTGGGCAAGTACACCAGTCTCGAAACTAATGATCTTGTCGGTCCCTGAGACCGGCATTGAAACAGAAACGGGCTCCCCCATTTAGGTGGTGTTCTCCTTTCGGGTAGTGGCCACCAGCAAAGCCGCCGACCACAATCAAACGGGCCTTCGGCTAGCGAATGCCCAATAGGGCGGGGAGCGAGACTGAGCCAGTTGTCAGTTGACGACCACCCGGGCCGGGCGCGGAACGCCCGTCGGGAAGCCCTCGACTGGCAGCTGACCACAGCCTGCCCCTCGACGCTCGTGTTCAGCGGCGCAACCCGAGGCGGCCTATGAGTTCCCGGTAACGCTCGACGTCGTTGTCCTTCACGTAGTCGAGAAGGCGACGGCGGCGCCCGATGAGCACCATGAGGCCGCGCCGGGAGTGATGGTCGTGCTTATTGACCTTCAAGTGCTCGGTCAAGTGAGCGATCCGTTCGCTCAGTAGAGCGACCTGGACCTCGGGCGAGCCCGTGTCCGTCTCATGGAGGCGGTAAGCCTCGATGGTCGCTGCTTTTTCGGCCATGCTGGTAGGTCCTTCGGATTGACTGGCTTCTAACAAGAGCTAGGCGGAGGACCAGCATCGCTCGCGGCCAAGGTGGACACCCTGGTCGCCTGCGCAACTGCCGGACACAACGCCGCCGCCACTCTAGCAGCTACGGGCTTCCTAGCAGGTAACGGGTCACCATTGGGCCGGCCACGGGGACGGCAGGGCGAGTGTCCGCCTCGTCTGCGCCACGTCGCTGGACATCTGGTCCACCAGGGCTTCGACGGACGCAAACCTTTCCTGGCCCCGTAGGCGAGACACGAACTCTACGGTCCCGACCTCGTCGTAGAGATCGCCCTGGAAATCCAGCAGGTGGGCCTCCACCAATGAGTACGGCCTCGACGCATAGAAGGTCGGCTGACGCCCGACAGATATCGCAGTCTGGTGCCGAGTCCCGTCCGGCCTCAGGTACCAGCCGGCGTAGACGCCGTCGGCGCAGAGCTGCATTTCCGTGCGGACCTCCAGGTTGGCCGTCGGGAAGCCGAGCTCTCGGCCCCGCTTTTCCCCATGGCCCACCAACCCTCGCAGCTCGTACCACCGGCCCAGCAGCGCCGCCGCCGCCCGGACGTCCCCTTCTGCGACCAGGCGCCGGATCCTGGTCGAAGATATCGGTCCTCCGTCCGCGACGTGCCTACCTGTGCCAGGAGCCGTATCTCTGCCCGGGTCACCGTCGACAGGCCCACTGGCGCCGACCAAGCGGATCCCGGTGACGTCGAAGCCCATCCGGGCGCCCATTCTTTGGAGGAGCGGGACATCTCCCTCCCTGTCGCGGCCGAAGTGGAAATCATGGCCCACCACCACAGCCCGGGTGTTCAGGCAGCCGACAAGCACTTCGGCGACGAACTCCTCCGCCGGCTCCGAGGCCCGCTCGGCGTCGAAGCGCACGACCAGGGTCAGGTCGATGCCGCAGGCCTCCAATAGCAAGAGCTTTTGGTTGAGGTCCGTGAGCAGCGCCGGTGCGGACTCGGGGCGTACGACGCTGGCCGGGTGCCTGTCGAAGGTGACGACACAGGATTCGGCCCCGATCTCGCTGGCGGTGCGGCGCACGCGTTCTATCAGGCGGCGGTGCCCGAGGTGGACCCCGTCGAACGCTCCGATCGTTACGACCGAGCCGGTGGGCGGCGCCGGGCACTCGCCCGGGTAGTGCGCGACCTCCATTTCGACGAGGCTAACGCCATTTCGACGAGGCTAACGGGTCGCTCCCAGGTTCCTGAGAGTTGAGGCTTTCCTCCCCCTGGCCTGTACCGCCGGGCTCTGTCCCCGCGGTTGAGAGGTCAGAGCACCGCTGGCAACAGCGTGTCGCCGACCAGGTACCGGTCGACCGAAGCCGCGGTCGCTCTGCCCTCGGCTATCGCCCACACGATCAGGCTCGCCCCCCTGGTGGCGTCACCGCACGCGAATACCCCTGGAGCGCTCGTCGCCCACTCGCCGTCGTGGGCGACGCTGCCGCGCTTTGTCAGGTCTGCCCCGAGCTTGTCGAGAAGCTGACGGTCTGGTCCCCGGAAGCCGATGGCTAGGAGCACAATGTCAGCGCCGAGCTCGAACTCGCTGCCGGGCACGTCCTCGTACTCCCGCCTGCGCAGCTCGCGTACACGGTGTGCTTGGAGGGCCCTGACCCGCCCTTCAGCGTTGCCGACGAACGCGTCTGTCTGTACTGCGAAGACCCGCTTACCGCCCTCCTCGTGGGCCAGCGAGTCCCGCAGAACCAGAGGCCACAGGGGCCAGGGAGTGTTCTCGGGACGCTCGTCGGGAGGTTGTTCGTGGATGTCGAACTGGTGGACCGATGCCGCTCCCTGGCGGTGAGCAGTGCCGAGGCAGTCTGCCCCCGTGTCGCCACCACCGATGATGATGACGCGCTTTCCGGCGGCGTCGATCGGCGGCCTGGCCAAAAGCCCGGCCTGGACTCTGTTCGAGGGTACGAGGTAGTCCATGGCGAGGTGGACACCGCCGAGGTGCCGGCCGGGGATGTCGAGTTCCCGTTGCCACAGGGCACCGATGGCCAACACGACTGCGTCGAAGCTCGACTGCAACTCCTCGACCGAAAGGTCGACACCGACGTCGACGCCGCACTCGAAAATGGTGCCCTCTGCCTCCATCTGTTCGACCCGGCGGTCGAGCAGTGCCTTGTCCATCTTGAAATCGGGGATTCCGTAGCGGATGAGCCCGCCCGGCCGGTCGTCGCGTTCGTAAACGATGACCTCGTGCCCACCTCTGGTGAGCTGCTGAGCGGCGGCCATACCCGCCGGCCCTGAGCCGATGACCGCAACCCGCCTCCCAGTCTTCGCGCTCGGTCGCACGGGCGTGACCCAGCCGTGCTCCCAGGCGTAATTGATTATCTCGTTTTCGATTTGTTTTATCGTTACGGGCTCGTCATTTATCGACAGGACGCAGGCGCTCTCGCACGGGGCAGGGCACATCCGGCCCGTAAACTCGGGAAAATTGTTCGTGGCGTGCAGCCGGTCGATGGCGTCACGCCAACGGTCGCGGTAGACGAGGTCGTTCCAGTCCGGGATGAGGTTGCCGAGGGGGCAGCCGCTCAGGCTGTTGCAAAAGGGTATCGCGCAGTCCATGCAGCGTGACGCCTGGGTGCGCAGAGCCGCCAGTTGGACAGGCTCGTACATCTCGGCCCAGTCGCGGACGCGCATGTGGACGGGGCGGTGCTCAGCCTCTCGCCTCTTGTGCTTTAAGAAGCCGTCCGGGTCAGCCATGAGCCGCGGCCATCATTATCGCCGCGGCGGCCTCGGGCTCCCCCTCCGCAAGGCGGGCCGCCTCGAGGGCACGACGATAATCGGTCGGTACGACCTTTACGAAAGAAGAACCGATGCTCCAGGTACCTTCGAGCAGCCGCTCAGCCACCGTAGAGGCCGTCTCGGCGGCGTAACGAAGAAGCACGTTCGTAAGCCACTGGCTATCGTCGTCGGCCAGGGCTTCCAGCTCGACCATCTCATGGTTGAGCCGGTCGGCGAGGCGCCCGTGGGGGTCATAAACGTAAGCAAAGCCGCCTGACATGCCAGCCGCAAAGTTGCGTCCTGTCGGTCCCAGTACGACGACCCGGCCCCCTGTCATGTACTCGCACCCATGGTCGCCGACGCCCTCGACGACAGCGAGTGCCCCGGAATTCCGTACGCAGAACCGCTCCCCGACTACGCCGCGTATGAAAATCTCGCCGCTTGTCGCCCCGTAGCCGATGACGTTGCCCGCGATTATGTTGGCTTCGGCGGCGAAATTGGCCGGCACATCGAACTGTGGGCGCAGGATTATCCGCCCTCCGGAAAGGCCCTTGCCCAGGTAGTCGTTGGCATCGCCGAGAAGCCGCAGCGTGATGCCCGTCGGCAGGAAAGCACCGAAGCTCTGTCCGGCCGAACCGGTCAGCTCGAGCTCGATAGTGCCCTGAGGCAGCCCGGCTCCCCCGTAGCGCCTGGTCACCTCCGAACCGAGCATCGTGCCCACAGCGCGGTTCGAGTTGGCGACGGGCCATGAGCCGCGCACCTGTACCCCTTCCTCGAGTGCCGGCAGGCATGCTTCGATCAGTTGGGAGTCGAGCGTTCGGTCCAGCTGGTGGTCCTGCTCTCGGGCGCACCGCAGCGGCACTCCGTCGGGAGGAGGTACAAGGACTGCCGAAAGGTCGAGCGTCGCTGCTTTGGGGTGCCCAGCAGGCACCTGTGCGCACAGTACCTCGCTACGGCCGACAGCCTCCTCCAGCGTCCTGAACCCGAGCTCGCTGAGCCATTCCCTCACCTCTGCGGCGATGTACTCGAAGAAACTGACGACCAGGTCCGGGGTCCCGCGGAACCTCTTCCGGAGTTCAGGGTTCTGCGTTGCCACCCCGACGGGGCACGTGTCGAGGTGGCATACGCGCATCATTATGCAACCTTCGACCACCAACGGCGCCGTAGAAAAGCCGAACTCCTCTGCGCCGAGCAACGCCGCGACGACCACGTCGCGGCCCGTCTTCATCGACCCGTCTGCCTGCACTACGACCCGGTCGCGCAAGCCGTTGCGGAGCAGGGTTTGCTGCGTCTCGGCCAACCCCAGTTCCCAGGGACCGCCTGCGTGCTTGGTTGAGCTCATGGGTGAGGCGCCGGTACCGCCGTCGTGACCGGATATGAGGATGACGTCAGCGTGAGCCTTAGCCACGCCAGCGGCCACGGTCCCGACGCCGCTCTCGGAGACCAGCTTCACGTTTATGCGGGCGCTCGGGTTGGCGTTCTTCAGGTCGAAAATGAGCTGTGCCAGGTCCTCGATCGAATAGATGTCGTGGTGCGGCGGTGGTGAGATCAGCCCCACCCCGGGCGTCGAATACCGGGTCTTCGCAATCCACGGGTGGACCTTTTTCCCTGGCAGCTGCCCGCCTTCGCCGGGCTTGGCCCCCTGGGCCATCTTTATCTGGATATCGTCAGCGTTGACCAGGTACTCGCTCGTCACGCCGAAGCGGCCCGCAGCCACCTGGCGGATCGCGCTGCGGCGACTGTCACCGTTCGGGTCGGGGACGTTGCGTTCGGGATCTTCACCACCCTCACCGCTGTTGCTGCGGGCGCCCAGGCGGTTCATCGCAATGGCCAGTGTTTCGTGGGCCTCTTTCGAAATGGCCCCGTAAGACATGGCGCCGGTCGAGAACCGCTTCACGATCTGAGAAACGGGCTCCACCTCGTCGAGTGGCACAGGCTCGCGGCCAGTCTCACTCGCCGGGCGGAGCCGCAACAGGCCGCGCAGCGTGGCCAAATGAAGGGACTGGTCATCGACCGCCCGGGTGTACTGCTTGAAGATTTTGTAGCTCTTAGCTCGGGTGGCGTGCTGGAGCTTGAAGACGGTGTCGGGGTTGAACAAGTGGTACTCACCCTCCCGACGCCACTGCCAATCACCGCCCGGGTCGAGGTCCCGGTGCGCCAGCTCGCTCGGCCGCTCGGGCCAAGCGGCGCGATGACGAGCGAGCGCTTCGCCCGCAATTTCTTCGAGCCCGATACCTTCCAGCTGGGTAGCTGTCCCCATGAAGTAGCGGTCGACGATGTCGCTTGCCAGCCCTACCGCTTCGAAGACCTGGGCGCCCGTGTACGAAGCGACGGTCGAGATGCCCATTTTGGACATCGTCTTCAGGACTCCCTTGGCGGCCGCCTTTACGTAATTGTTGAGTGCTTTACGGGCCGACATGTCCGTGACCGCACCCCTGCGCACCTGGTCGACGACCGTGTCGAACGCCAGGTACGGGTTGACCGCGGCCGCGCCATACCCGATCAAGCAAGCGATTTGGTGCACTGTCCGCGCTTCTCCGGTCTCGACCAACAGGCCGACGCGAGTGCGCAGTTTCTTGTCTACCAAGAAGTGGTGGACGGTGGAGACGAGCAACAACGACGGTATGGGGGCCAAGTCAGCATTGGCGTGGCGGTCCGAGAGCACCACGACGCTCGCGCCACCGAGGACGGCCTCTTCGACCTGAGCGCAAACTGTTGCCAGCGCATCGCGCAGCCGCTCTCCTGGGCGGCCCGACCCCTTGGCCGAGAACAGCCCGTCGATAGCGAAGGTGTGCCAGCCGGGGACCAGCCCGTCCTCGTTCACGTACAGCAGGGTGGCGAGCTCGTCGTTGGTCAGCACTGGCCCGGGAAGCATGATCTGGTGACAGGAGCGGGGCCCCGGCTCGAGCAGGTTGCCTTCGGGGCCGACCGAAGAGGACAGCGATGTGATGAGCTCCTCTCTGATCGCGTCGAGAGGCGGATTGGTGACCTGGGCAAAAAGCTGGCGGAAATAGTCGTAAAGCAGGCGCGGCCGTCGGGAAAGTACAGCCAGGGGCGTGTCGTCGCCCATCGACGACAGAGGTTCGGAGCCCATCTTTACCATCGGCTCCAGGATGAGGCGGATCTCCTCCTCGGTGTACCCGAACTGACGTTGGAAACTAACCAGCCTCGAGTATTGGGGCGTCAATGCCCGCCGCACCGGCAGATCTTCGAGGTCGATACGGGCCGCGGCCAGCCAGGCGCCGTACGGGTGCTCCCTGGCAAGGCTGTCCTTTATCTCGTCGTCATCGACTATCCGTCCGGCCGCGGTGTCGACGAGGAACATCCGGCCCGGCTGGATCCGACCCCGCAAGACCACCTTGGACGGCGGCACGTCCAGCACCCCGACCTCGGAAGCCATAATCACGACGTCGTCGTCCGTGACCCAGTAACGGAGCGGCCTGAAACCGTTCCGGTCCAGTTGAGCCCCGATAACGGTCCCGTCGGTGAAAGCGACCGCCGCTGGCCCGTCCCAGGGCTCCATCATGCACGCGTGGAACTGGTAAAAGGCCCGCCGTTCCGCCGACAGCTCCTGCTTGTTCTCCCACGCCTCCGGGATCATCATTAGCACTGCGTGGGGGAGGGACCTGCCTCCGAGGTGCAGCAGCTCCAGTACCTCGTCGAAGCTCATCGAGTCGCTGCCACCGGGTGTGACGACCGGGAATATCCGCGAAATGTCGCCGGGCAGAAGCCGACTGGCCAGCATTGCCTCCCTTGTCCGCATCCAGTTGCGGTTGCCCTGCACCGTGTTGAACTCGCCGTTATGGGCGACGTACCGGTACGGGTGGGCCAGCGGCCAGCTCGGGAACGTGTTGGTAGAGAAGCGGGCGTGCGCGAGCACAAGGCTCGACTCGAACAGTGGGTCAGAGAAGTCGTGGAAAAACCGGGGGAGCTGCGGAGCCGTCAACATGCCCTTGTAAGCGAGGGTACGGGCGGAAAGCGAGCAGAAGTAGACGGGGGGGATCTGGTGCTCGGCCCGCTTCCGCAAAATGAAGGCCATCCGGTCGAGTTGCAACCCGCTCTCGCCAGCCTGCCCGGCAATGACGACCTGACGGAACGCGGGCATCACTTCGCGTGCTCCCGCGCCCGGCAAATCAGCATCGACGGGAACGTCCCGCCACGCCAAGACCGACAGGCCCTCTTCGCTGGCGATGGCCTCGAAGCGCCTGCACACCTCGTCAGCCGCGGCCGAGTCAGCAGGCATGAACGCTATCCCGGTGGCGTAGGAGCCCAGCGGAGGGAGCTGCGGCCCAAAAACGGCCCGCAGGAAACGGTCGGGCACCTGCACCAGCACGCCGGCACCGTCGCCTGTCTCGGGGTCAGCCCCCTTCGCCCCTCTGTGCTCGAGCTGGCACAGGCTCGCCAGTCCCATCTCAACCATCTGATGGCTGGTCCGGCCCCGGAGGTCGGCCACAAACGCAACCCCACAGGAGTCGTGTTCGAACTCAGGGCGGTACAGGCCCACAGACCTCGCGTCCCGACTGTCGCCGGGGTGTGAGCCACCTATATTTGCCGTCGCGGCCATGCGCCTCCCAAGTAATTCTTCCAACGCTTCCGGTGCAGAATTTCGGGACAACGCTGGCCCACAACACGCAACTTCCTCGATTATACAGGGCGTGCCAGGGCCCCGGTGATCGATAATCGGCCCCCTGCACGCACGTGTCAGCGAGCCGGGCGCCAGGGGGCCCTGATCTTGTACCTGGAGCGCCGTTGTGCCGGTCGAAACGCGATCTGGAGAAGAAAATTGCTGCTCGAAGTACATTTTCTTCTCGAGACAGCCTCGGGGCGCGGCGAGAGGACTGTCGTCGTCCCGGTAACCTTGCCTTGAAGGTCATTCCGACGCGACCCCAATCGGTGGTGAGCAACCGGAAGAAGCTTGGTTTTCGCAGACACTAAGGCCATAACGAAAGTGCAAGGGCTCCTCGTAAGCCGTTTGGTGGGCTGCGCTAGCTGGGTCGGTGCGCGATGAACAGGCGGGCGGCGCGGGGTACGGGAGCGATGGCCAGCGAACTGCGCTGGAGCCTGGCTGCAGCGGTAGTGCTAATCGTCCTGACTGTGGTCGACCTGTCCCTCCCCAGCCGCGTCAACATCTCCGGGGCGCTCGTGGTCGCTCCCTTCCTGGCCGCGAGTGGCGTCGGCCCGGCGGGTGTCCTCGTCCTGGGCGCGGCAGCAGTGGCCGCAGCTTCAGGTCTTGACTTCCTGGACCGGAACGACCCGCATGCCAGCGTGGCCAGCATCATCGTCATCGTCGTCGGGACATTTTTGGCCGCCCAGGCGTCGTGGTTGCGGATCAAGCGGGAACAGCGCCTGACGGATCTGACGACGGTTGCGGAGGCGACCCAGCGAGCCATCATCCGCAAGCCAGCGCCCCGGGTCGGGTCAGTGGCAGTCGCCACGTGGTACCAGTCGGCGGCGCGAGCGGCCACTGTGGGAGGCGACTGCTACGAGATCCTGGATACTCCGTTCGGGACAAGGGCCTTTGTCGGCGACGTCCGCGGTCACGGGATGCCGAGCGTCCGCCTGGCTGCCTTGGTGCTCGGAGGTTTCCGGGCGATGGCCTACGTAGATGCCGACCTGACGACGATCGCACGCGAACTCGACGGCCTTGTATCTCGCTATGCGAGGGACCCGACTGAGACCGATGTCGACGGAGAAGAGTTCGTCACGGCCGTGCTGTGCCAGATCGACGCGTCGACCATCACGATCGCCAACTGCGGGCACCCGCCTCCGTTGCTCATCGGGCCAAACGGGCAAGTCCAGGTGCTCGAGGCGTCGGTGCCGGCCAGCCCGCTTGGTGTCGGGGCCGACCCGGCGCTCGACAAGGTCGAAACACTGCCATCAACGCGGCTCCTGCTCTATACCGACGGCCTGATCGAAGCGCTCGACCGCTCGGGCAAATGCTTCGACCTCGGTCGAGCAGCAACGGGCCTTGCCGCCGGCTCCCTCGACTCAGCTACGGAGAGGCTGATCGAACAGCTCAACGGGCACGCCAACGGTCATCTGAACGACGACGTCGCGATCATGGTCCTCGAACCTTTGCCTGCTATCGAGTCATCGAGCCCAGACCAGCTCGAGCAGCGCGTTGCGCTCCCGCCGGCGAGCCAAACAGGGCCCTGAAACCTGCCTTTGGTGACGATTAAGCACGTCAGACGTGCTTAATCGTCACCAATCAGGCCAAATCGGGGTAATCACGGTGCTGAGACCGGGCCGCTGGCGAGGGGCGCCTACCGGCGAGGGGCGCCTACCGGCGAGGGGCGCCTACCGGCGAGGGGCGCCTACCGGCGAGGGGCGCCTACCGGCGAGGGGCGCCTACCGGCGAGGGGCGCCTACCGGCGAGGGGCTCCCTGTTTGCCGCCGTTCCGGTTGGACCGGGCTGACGCGGGAAGCTGACTGCCGTTTCCGGAGCTCTCCGCCCCATGCGGGGCGGAGAGGGGTGGCGGGGCGCCAGCTCCATTACCAGCATCAACGCCCACAGTTGTGACCCCGTCAGCATGGTCGGCGTCATCGGTTTGGGCACTGGCGCCGGCGGTAGGCGCAGCCGAGGACGGGTCGAAGCGGCCGGATCGCGCTGCCGGAGCCGGAGCCGCAGGAACCGGAGCCGCTGGAACCGGGACGGGAGCGGCAGAAGCGGCCGAGGTCGCGGCCGCAGGCTCAGCCCGGTAGACGTAGCGCTTGCCCCTGGACCACGACGCTACGGCTGCGATGGCGCAGCCAAGAGCGGCGAAATCGAACGCCGCGTGCAAGCCGGACCGGAACGGGACCGCGATCAGCCCCGGGAAGAACGACCGGCCGGTGATGACGGCGCTCTTGGCGTGCGGCAGGCTCGACAGGACGCTCGAAGGCAGCAAGTGTGCCAGCGGGTTGTACCCCAAGAACGCCGCGAACAGGGTCGAGACGGGCGGGAGGTTGCCGATCTTTTCCGCCACTGCCTTGGGTACGCCTTCGGCCGCGAGCCCGTGGCTCAGGCTCGAGGGGAGCGACCCCGACAAGCCGATGATCACCAGCGTGAAGAAGATCCCTATGGATAGCACCTGAGCGGAGTTCTGGAACGTCGAGTTCATGCCGGATCCGGCCCCCCGGTCCTGGGGCGGCAGGCTGTTCATGACACCAGCCCGGTTGGGGCTGGCGAAGGCCCCCATGGCCAGGCCGTTCATCAACAACAAGAGGGCGAAGGTCCAGTAGGAGAAGTTGATCGGCAGCTGCTCCAAGAGAAGGAAGCTCGCCGTCGCGAGCAGCATCCCGCCGGTCGCGAACGGCCGCGACCCAAAACGGTCCGACAGCGCTCCTGAAACCGGGCCGGCAATGAGGAACCCGGCCGTGAGCGGCAGCATGTAGATCCCGGCCCACAACGGGGTCTCGGAGAAGCTGTAGCCGTGCTCGGGCAGCCAAATGCCCTGCAGCCAAATGATCATCATGAACATGAGGCCGCCCCGGGCTATGGCGGCCAGGAAACTGGACAGTACTCCCGCTGTAAACGCACGGATGCGGAACAGGGCGAGCCGGAACATTGGCTCGGCTCTAGTCCGTTCGATGACGCCGAACGCACCCAGGAAGGCTGCCCCGATGGCCAGCTCGCTAAGCACAGTCGGGCTCGTCCAGCCCATCGTGTGGCCCCCGTAAGGCTGGATCCCGTACGTGATGCCGATCATGATGGCAATCAGACCGACCGCGAAGGTGATGTTCCCGGGCCAATCGATGGCTGCCGCCCTGCGTCTCGACGTTTCGCGCAACTTGAAGTAAGCCCACAGGGTCCCGGCCAGCCCGAACGGAACGGAGACGAGGAACACCAGGCGCCAGTCGATAGGCCCCAGGATCCCTCCGAGCACCAGTCCGACAAAGACGCCGCTGATGGCGGCCACATTGTTGATACCCAGAGCCAGGCCCCGCTGGTCCTCGGGGAAAGCGTCCGTGAGTATGGCGGCCGAATTGGCGACCAGAAATGCCGCCCCAACCCCCTGGAAAACCCGGCCCACTACCAGGTAGAGGGCACCGGCCTGACCGTGCATCCAATCGACGGTCAAGATCAGCGAAGTGAGGGTGTATATAGCAAAGCCGAGGTTGTACATCTTGACCCGGCCGAACATGTCGCCGAGCCGCCCGAACGACACGACGAGGACGCTGCTCACCACCAGGAACGACAGGATCAGCCACAGCAGGTAGAAGCTGTTGCCAGCGTCGGAGCGGGTCGAGGTGGATGCCCTGGAATATGTCGGGGAGGGCGATCAGCATGATCGACGAGTCGATCGTCGCCATGATCACGCCAAAGGTCGTGTTGGCCAGTGCCACCCACTTGTAGTCGACCTTTCGGCCACCAGGAACGCTGACGACGGGACGGTGGCTCCCGCCTTGCCCGTTGCCATCAGGTAAGGGCGCCGACCCAGAAGGACCACCCGAGCGTACGTGTACGGCGGTTGGGTCGATCGGGAGGCCGGAACTCACGACATCCAGGATAACCTCGATAGTTCGTCTATCGAACTATTTTTCGGGCATGACCGGGACGAGCATGAACGGGACGAGCATGACCGGGAGAGCTCGTGGGGTTGACCGGGGCCGGGAATGTCCGTACGCCCTATTGCCCGAGGTTCGCACGCTGCGGGTCGTACGCCTCAGGAGTTTTCCAACTGCGCCCACGTCGAGCGCAGCTTGGCTGCACTCTCATTGAGCGGCTCAGGCAGCACGCGGGTATCGGCGACAGAGGTCATGAAGTTGGTGTCCCCCGCCCAGCGGGGCAGGATGTGAACGTGGAAATGGTCAGGCACCCCGGCCCCCGCGGCTGCCCCCAGGTTGGCGCCAAGGTTGACCCCGTCGGGTTTGTACGACGCTTTTAGCACCTTCACTGCTTCCGTCACCCCGGACCAGATGTCGGACGCCTCTTCTGGTCCCAGGTCCTCGAGGTCCGCGACGTGACGCGTCGGCATGACCATCAGGTGCCCGCTCGTGTAAGGGTAGGCGTTGACAATCGCAAGTGCCCGCCCCGAGGCGTGACGCCAGACTATGTGCGTCTCTTCATCGGGCACACCGCTCGAAAAGATGGCGCAGAACACGCATCTGGCCGGGTTCTCTTTATCTCTGGAGGCGCCGGCCCCGCTTGTCACGAACTCTGACCGCCACCCGGCCCACAGGTGGTCGAGCTGTCCCATTAGGGCCCTTCCCCGGCAGGCGCGGGGGCGCCACCGGGAGAAGCAGCAGAGCCCGCGTCAGATTCCGTCAGATCCCCCGGGGCCGCCCGCGTGACCTTCATCGCTGTCAACGTCTGCTTGGGCTCTCTGGAGAAAATCGGCGAGCGGCACCCCTCGCTCCGGCCGCTCGCTCCCCCGCGTGTTGACGCCGACGGTCCCCGCCGCCACGTCGTCGTCACCTACAACGAGCACATAAGGGACCTTCTCCAGCTTAGCCCTCCGCACCCGCGCGCCCAGAGGCTCGTCCGCGGGCGACGCCTCGACCCGGAAGCCGGCTTCGCGAAGCCGGTCCACCACGCCGGCCGCATAGTCGTCATGGTCGTCGCGCACCGGCAGTACCTGCACCTGCACCGGGGCCATCCAGGTGGGGAACGCACCCGCGTAGTGCTCGATAAGGATGGCGAAAAATCGCTCCACGGAGCCGAACAGTGCCCGGTGGACCATATAAGGACGGTGGCGGGAATTGTCCGCCCCGACGTATTCCATCTCGAAGCGCTGCGGGAGCTGGAAATCGACCTGGATGGTAGATACCTGCCAGTGCCGGCCGATGGCATCGCGGACGTGGACGTCGATCTTCGGGGCATAGAAAGCGCCGCCGCCTTCGTCGATCGTGTACGGGAGGTCGCACGCTCTCAGCGCCGCGGCGAGGGCTTCAGTGGCCCGGTCCCATTCCTCGATCGTGCCGAGGTACTTGTCGGGGCGAGTAGACAGTTCTGCCTTGAACTCCGTCAAACCGAAGCGGCGCAAAAGCTTGAGGACAAATTGAAGCAGGCTGACCAGTTCCTGCTCGAGCTGTTCCCGGTTACAAAAAATGTGCGCGTCGTCCTGGGTCATCCCCCGCACCCTCAGCAGCCCGTTGAGCACACCGGAGCGTTCGAAACGGTAAACGGTCCCGAACTCGAAGAGGCGCAAGGGTAGTTCGCGATACGAACGCTGCCGGCTCTTGTAGACGAGTATGTGCATCGGGCAGTTCATCGGCTTCAGGTAATAAGCCACGCCTTCGAGCTCCATGGGCGGGTACATGCCCTCCGCGTACCATTGCAGATGGCCCGAAATCTCGAAAAGGGTCGACTTAGTCAAATGAGGCGTATAAACGAACTGGTAGCCCCCGTGCGCGTGCTCCTCGCGGGAGTAATCCTCCATTATCTTGCGCACCAGCCCGCCCTTTGGGTGGAAGACGGCCAAACCCGGGCCTATCTCAGGCGGGAAATGGAAAAGGTCGAGCTCTGCGCCTAACCGGCGATGGTCACGCCGCTCCGCCTCTTGCACCCGCTCGAGGTACTGGTCGAGGGCCTGCTGCGACTCCCAGGCGGTACCGTAGATGCGCTGAAGCTGCTGACGGCGCTCGTCGCCTCTCCAGTAGGCCGCCGCCAACTTGGTCAATTTGAAATAGCCAAGCCGTTTTGTCGACGGGACGTGCGGCCCCCGGCAGAGGTCGACGAAGTCCCTGCTAGCTGGCCCACGCCCGCAGCTGCACCTGCACCTGCGCCCGGGGCAGCGACGTGGTTGCGGTAGGTGCTCACACCCGAGGGCCCGGCCCCCTCGCTGACTGCTTCGGCCTGCGCCTCTTTTTCGTCGTGGCCCGTACCCGGAGAGCCCGTACCCGGAGAGCTGGCGGCCCCAACTCCCTCGATGATCTCCTGCTTGTACGGCTGGTCGGCAAAAATCTCGAGACCTTCCCTGACCGAGTGTTCCTCGCGGATGAAAGACTGGTCTTCGTCAATGATCATGCGCATGGTCGCTTCGATGCGGGCGAGGTCGTCGTCAGCGAAATGGGCACCACCGGGAAGCTCGAAGTCATAATAAAAACCGTCTTCGATCGCAGGCCCGATGGCGTACTTCGCCCCTGGCCAGAGCCTGGTCACGGCTTGGGCCATCACGTGTGCCGTAGAGTGCCGAAGGATTTCTCGGCCTGGGCCCGATGCTGCCGTTATGACGCTGACGCTCGAGCCGTCAGGAAGGGGAGCCCCGAGGTCCCGTTCTACGTCATCGACGAGCACGGCTATGGCTGCCTGGGCGAGCCGCGGCCCGATCGACGCCGCCAGGTCCGCTCCGGTGGAACCGGCCGGCAATCGGCTGATGGTGCCGTCAGGGAGCTTGACAGAGGTCGAGGTAGGGTCGGCGCTCAGGTCGCCGGTCAGCTCGGGAGGGGGCATCTCGCCAATGATAGGGGCCCGCCATTACCAGGAGCCCGTTGAGGGCACTTCGCCGGCGAGCAGCAGAACGCTTGCCGACGCCAGGGCCGGCTCACAATTGCACGCCGAGCAGGACCGCGGCCTCCTTTATGGCCTGGGTCGGCCCATTTTCGAGATCGGCGCGAACACCTGGGGTCCGACGTTCCCCTGACCCAGCCGCCGCATCGATCGCCGCCAGCGCCCGAGGGGTGTCGAGGTCGTCGTCGAGCGCCGCGCTGTACCTCGGCCAGCACCCCTCCCACTGTGCCCTGCGCAGTGGAGCCGGCCCGGACAGCCGGCGCGGCATCCCGAGAGTTCGCAATGGCCGCCCGCCACCGAGAAAGCCTTGTGACGGCTTCCGGGAGCAACTGGTCGTGCCAATCCCAGTCGGACCGGTAGTGGTGCGCCAGCACCGCCAGGCGGATGGCGGCAGGATCCCAGGTTTTCAATAGATCCCGCACGAAAACGAGGTTGCCGAGCGACTTCGACATCTTGGCGCCTTCGTAACGGACCATCCCGGTGTGCACCCAGTGACGGACGAAACGCTCCCCGGTGGCCGCCTCCGACTGCGCTGTTTCGCACTCGTGGTGCGGGAACACCAAGTCAGAGCCGCCCCCGTGCAAATCGATCGTCGTCCCCAGCTCTCGCAGGGCCAGAGCCGAGCACTCGATGTGCCAGCCGGGCCGGCCGGGGCCCCACATCGAGGTCCAGGCGGGCTCATCTGGTGCCGAAGGCTGCCACAGGACGAAGTCGAGGGGGTCAGATTTGTGAGGGTCGTCCGGGTTGCCCCCTCTTTCCCTGGCCAGCTCGAGCATCTTCTCACTCGAATAGTGGCTGACGGCGCCGAACTCCGGCCACGACGACACGCTAAAGTACACCGCTCCCCCGGCCTGGTATGCGTGGCCGTTGGCCAGCACCATCCCGATGAACCCGAGGATGTCGGGGATGGCGGAGGTCGCACGCGGCTCGCTGGCCGCGGGGAGCAGCCCGAGTGCCTCCATGTCGGCCGAGAAAATCGCCATTTCCTCCGCGGCGAGGTCCAGGTAGTAGACCCCGATCTGGCGCGCTTTGCGCAGCATGTCGTCGTCGACGTCGGTCACGTTGCGGACGAGCCTGGTCTTGTAGCCGAGGTCGAGCAGCCGGCGCTGCAGGACGTCGTAGGCGAGGTAGGTAGCCGCGTGGCCCAGGTGGGCGGCGTCGTACGGCGTGATGCCGCAGGTGTACATAGTGACGGTGCCACCCCGGCCGGCACCCGGCTCGAAAGTGGCCACCTCTTGCCTTGCAGTGTCGTACAGGCGCATTTGTTGGCGTGTCAATCGATGCCAGTTACCCGCAGTGAAGCATGAGTCTTGTAGCGCCGATTAACTTCCACTAGCGCAGGCGTGAGAGCCTCGACTGCCAGGCCGGAGCCCAGGCCGCCGACGTCTACGCCCCGCAGTCCAGGGATCCTGTCGACTAGCTGGATCACTTCGTCGGTGACAACGCGGTCGTCCGAGAAAACCATGACGTCGGCCCCCAACGTGTGGGAAGGGTCCCCGAGAGGCCCGGCCGGGACGTGATGGAAGGCACCGGCCACCTGGCTGCCGGGCAGCGACTTTGCTATGGCGACAGCCACCGAGCCAGTCGGCGGGAGCAGCGGCACGAAACGGTCCCCCCATCGCACCATCGCGTTCACCATGCTCACCACGATTTTCCCAGACAGCTCAGGAGCCAGTTCCAGCGCGGTCGAGACGGCGCCCTCCCAGGGAGTGGCCACGATTACCAGCTCGGCCTGAGCGGCGTCGCGGTTGGTGCCCGCCACCAGCTCGGCGCTCAGGCCGCCCCAACGCTCGGCCAGCTCCGCCACCACACGTGCAGCCTTGTCCAAGTGGCGCGAACCGACTATCACCTCGACACCTACGGACGCGAGGCGCGCTGCCAATGCAGAGCCGGCGGGGCCCGTCGCTCCCAGCACGCCTACCCGCACGCTACCCTCACGCTGAATAATGGCACCCTAGATGCCCTCATCCGATGTCCCGTCACCCGATTTGCCCTCAGCCGGTCTACCCTCACCCGATGTGACCGTAGCCGACGCCGGCAGCGTCGACACACTGCTCGCCTTTCTCACTACCACGTGCGCTTCGTGCCAGCCGTTTTGGAAAATGATGGCCGACGGTTCGCTCCCCCGCGCCCTGGGGGCCCTCTGGTAGTGGTGACCCCGAGCCCGTCCATGGAGGACGAGCGCCTGGCGAAGCGGCTCGTGCCGCCGGGTGTTCACCTTCATATGGGTTCTGAGACCTGGTTCGAGTACGGCATAGGCAAGGCGGCCAGCTTCGTATTGGTCAGGAGCCGAAGGGACGGCCCACCCCCATGGCAACAAGCGGGCCAGGTCATCGGGGCGGCCGACATTTCGGGCCCAGAGGAACTGATCGAGCGCGTCAGGCTCTGGCAGGCGGCCCCGCGCCCCTAGGTCCCACCCGCGCCGCGCAGGACCAGACCTCTCACAAACGCGGCCTGCCCAACGTGTTGGAGGTCGTCACCGATCACGCTGACGAGCCTGGCGCCCAAGGTCACCGGGGGGTCCCAGCGACGATCGACGATGCGGTCACAGGCATCGCTTGACAGGGTCTTCAGGTACTGCTCGGTCTGGCGGTAGACGGCTTCGTGGTAGCCGTCGAGCAGCTCGGCTCCCACCGTGATCTTTGCCACCTGGGCGTAACTGTGCCCGTACCCGGTGTCCAGGGGGTCTAGGTCGAGGGCGAACCTCTCGGCCCAGCCCTCTCCGACCCAGGCCTGCTCGTGACCTGCAACTTCGGAGACATGGTCGTCCTGGACCCGGGTGAGGTGCCAGACGAGCCACGCGATCGAATTGGCCTCGCTGTCCGCCCGGAAACTTAGTTGCTCGGCATCGAGGCCCCTCAGAACATGGCCGACTTCTTCACGGATCCGGCTGAAAGCGTCAACGAGGACGTCGCTAACCTCCAAATCAACTGCCCCTCTCGTGCGTGCGGTTGGGTAACGCTACCCAATCCGATAGTTATCTCCGCCAAGGCAGGGTCTGCCAAGATCGACCTGTGTCAGACGCATGGTTCATCCAGCCGAACGGCCCACTTGTCGGAGACGTGCAGGTTTATGGATCCAAAAATGCTGTCACCAAGCACATGGTGGCTGCACTTTTGGGCGACGGGCCGAGCACGATCGCCAACGTCCCCGAGGTCGGCGACGTCGAGATCACCACGGAAATCCTGCGGGCCATAGGCGCAGGCGTGGACCAGGACGCCGACGGCAAACTCGTCATAACTCCTCCTGAAGATGCCAAGCCTGAGGTGCCCCTCTCGTTCAGCGGGCTCAACCGGATACCGGTCCTGTTGCTGGGCCCGCTGATGCACCTGACGGGCGAGGCGTTCGTGCCCCTGCTTGGAGGGGACCGCATCGGTGGGCGGCCGGTCGATTTCCACGTAAAGGCCCTCGAAGCGCTGGGCGCGGAGGTCGAGGTGACCGACGAGGGCATCCGTGCCCGTTGTCGTCGGCTGAAGGGGGCAATTATCGAGCTCCCCTACCCCAGCGTGGGCGCCACCGAGTCGGCGCTGCTTTCAGCGGCGATGGCCGAAGGCAAGACCGTTATCCGCAACGCAGCGACCGAACCGGAGGTGCTCGAGCTCGCGCTGTTCCTCCAACGGATGGGCGCCCGGATCGAGCTGTCGCCGGACCGGCGCGTCGTCATAGAAGGGGTACCGGCGCTGAGGGGCGCTCAGACCCGCCTCCAGGGCGACCGCAACGAAGCCTTCTCCTACCTCGTGGCTGGCTTGATCACGAGGGGAGCCGTCCGCGTGATCGGGTGCGGGCAGGACCGCCTCGTCACCGCCATCACGACGCTGCTCGCCATGGGGGCTGAGGTCAACATCGATGAGTACGGGATCTCGGCGTTCGCTCCCGACGGGCTGCATCCTGCGGCTGTATCAACCGATGTGCACCCAGGCTTCATGACCGACTGGCAGACCCCTCTCATGGTGCTGTTCACGCAAGCCGAGGGCGTATCGGTGTTGCACGAGACGGTGTACGAAGACCGTTTTGTATACGTACCCGCGCTAAAGGCGATGGGCGGCGAGATCGGCCTGTTCGCCACGTGCCTCGGTGGTCCCGCGTGCCGCTTCCACGACACGAGCTACATGCACTCGGCTGTCGTCAGAGGCCCAACCAAGCTGCAGGGCACCGAAGTCGACGTGCCGGACGTGCGGGCCGGGTTCTCGAGCGTCATCGCGGCTGCGGCGGCGTCCGGTCCCACCCTGCTGCACGGTGTACGTCACCTCGAACGCGGTTACCACCGGCCTGCCGACCAACTGAGGTCTCTCGGCCTCGTGCTGGACCCTAGATAGAACCCTAGCTAAAGCTGTCAAAACACCAGGGCTCAGGCCTAAAACGACAGAAGGACCGGCGGGGGACGCCGGTCCTTCAGTCTCGCTCAAGGGGCCGGAAGGGGGGGGACCTGCCCCGAGCTAAGTCCGCTGTTGGCAGGGAGAGCCGCAGGGACTAATTAAGCATACACGAACTAGGCGATCGTCTCCATAGTCATTTCTCAACTTACATATCTTGTTCACAGATGGGCGCCGATGAGCACTGGCTCTGGCTGGAGGGACACCCCGAACTGGTCGCTGACCCGGTCCCGGATCTCCTTCGCCAGCGCCAACAGGTCGGCGGCGGTCCCCCCCTCGCAGACCGTCAGTGCCAGGGCATGCTTGCTCGAGATGGCGGCTCCCCCGAGGCGGTAGCCGCGGTCGAAGCCAGCGCGCTCGACTAGCCAGCCCGCGGGAACCTTGGTCCCATCTGCTGCCGGGTACTTGGGCACCTGGGGAGCTACAACGAGGACTTTGCTCATGTGGGCCTGGTCCAGCACCGGGTTCGTAAAAAACGAACCCACGCTGCGGCTATCCGGGTCACCAGGGTCGAGCACCATCCCCTTGTTCCTCCGCAGGCCGATCACGGCGAGGGCGGTGTCCTGAAGCGGGGCGCGCTGGCCGAGGCCGGTCCCAAGAGATGCCGCCAGCTCCGCGTACCGGAGGGGGCGTGACAACGTCGAGCGCTCCAACCGGAACGACACTTCGGTCACGACGTAGCGAGGGCTCCGCTTGAACAGGCTGTCACGATAGCCAAAACGGCATTGTTCGGGCCGCAGCCGGACGAGCGAACCCGACCGCCGGTCCCACGCCGTGACAGAGATGACCGTGTCGGAGACTTCCTGACCGTAGGCCCCGACGTTCTGTACCGGCGTTGCGCCCACCAGCCCGGGGATCCCGCTAAGGCACTCGGTCCCGCAGAGGCCGTCAGCCACGCAGCGCTCGACAAAGGTGCACCATTCCTCGCCTGCCCCTACCCGGGCAACCACGTAGTCGTCTAGAGGGTCGAAGCGCAGTCCCCTCATGGCGATCCGGACCACGGTGCCCGGGAACCCCGCATCGGCGACCACGACGTTGCTACCCCCGCCTAGGACGAGCACGGGGCTGCCCGCGCCCTCCGCCACCGCCAAGGCGTCTGCCAGGGAGGCAAGGTCGCTGACCTCGACAAATGCATCCGCCGGACCTCCGACACCCAGAGTGGTCCAGTCGGACAACAGGGCCCGGGGCACAAGCTTATGGCTGGTCTGGCTGGGCATCGAACACCTTCGAGGTTATACAAGGCCTCTCGTTGAAGCGACGAGGAAGAGGCCGTGCGCCTGTGTGCCCGTGCCCTACCTCTATCAATTCCATCAACTAAAGTGCTAAACCCGCATGCGCTCGCATTGGGTGAGCGCATATCAAGCGTTGGGGACGCTTTGCAGCAACTCGAACAAGAAGTCAAGCTCGAGACCAGCCCGGGCTGGTCATTGCCCGACCTTTCGGGTGTACTGCCCGGCGTGAAGGCGGTGCCGCTCAGGGACCTCGCCCTCGATGCCACGTACTACGACACTTCCGACCTGCACCTGGCCCGCCACAAGGTGACTCTCCGTTTTCGGAGAGAGACCGAAGTCACCGGCGAACGACGGGGCGCCCGGCAGGCCCCGCCCACTGAGATCTGGACGTTGAAGCTGCCTTCGTCCTCTGACGGCACAGCGCTCACGCGAACCGAGGTCTCCTGGGCCCCTGAGGCTCCATCTGCCGGACCGGACCGAAAGAGACCTGTCCGGCGGACCTCTCGTACCAGGGGACTGGGCCAGCCCTCCGATAGGTCATGGCAGAGCGACGCGGAAAAACCGGAGGGCGGGCCGGTCCACCCCGAGGCAGCCCGTTTCGTTCAAGCGATCACGCTCGGCCACGCGCTCGAGCCAGTGGCCCACCTTTCTACTACCCGCCGGCGCACCGAACTGCGGACGTCGGATGGCCGCCGGCTGGCGGAGATCGACCAGGACTCCGTGGTAGGAGCGGACCTGTTAAGTCGGCGTGAGGTGGACGTGACCCACGACGCTTACGCGGACGTCCGTTTCAGCGAAGTCGAGGTCGAGCTGGCCGAAGGCAGCTCACTCGAGGTTCTCGCAGCTGTCGTCGAGAGGCTCGAGGCTGCGGGTGCATTTCGCAGCTCCCGTTCGAGCAAGTTGGCCACGGTATTGGCCCTGGGCCGGGCCGGTGAAGCCGATCGCGCCGCTGCTCAGCCGCCGGCGAAGGATGACCGCCAGGACCTGGCGATGTCCACCGTCCTCGCCGAGCAAGCACGCTCGTGCCTCGAAGCTGTGCTGAGCCATGACCCCGCCATCCGGCTGGGAGACCCCGACCCGGAGCACGTCCATCGAAGCCGTGTGGCGACGCGGCGCCTCCGCACTGTCTTTCGGGCCTACTCCTCCCTGGTTGTCGGGAGACTGGACGACGCGTACGGCCCGCAGGACGTAACCAAAGCCTGGTTCACGGGCCTCAGCCAGGAGCTGAAGTGGCTGGGTCACAGCCTCGGTACGGTTCGCGACTCCGATGTGCGACTTCTTTCGCTCGAAGATGGCTGCGCGACCTTGCCGGCCACAGATGCCGCTGGGAGCGCCGTGTTGCTCGCCCGGGCCAGGGAACAGCAACGCGTCAGCAACGAGGAGCTGCGCGAGACCGTGGCGACGGACCGTTACTTTCAACTCTTGCGGGCACTCGACGCTCTGGCTTCCGGGCCGGGGCCGGGCTCGGATCTCGTGCCAGCTGAGTTCTGGGGGCTCCTGTCTGAACCGGCGGCCGAGGGAGTACCTTTGTTGGCCCAACGTCAATGGCGTGCCCTCTATAAAGCGGTCGGCCACCTCGGTGACGAACCCTCCGATGAAGCCTTGCACGGCGTGCGGATCCAGGCGAAGCGGCTTCGCTACCTGGCCGAGATGGCCAGCCCAGTTGTCCCTTCCGCCGATCGGGCCCGGGCCGCCACCCGTACCGCCAAGGCCGCGACCTACCTGCAGGACATCCTCGGTGAGCTGCACGACGCGGTTGTGACCGAGCAATGGCTACGAGAGACCGCTTCCCACAGGCCACCCCGGGCCAGGGCGGCGACGCTGGTAGCCACGGGCATCGCCGCTGGGCAGCTCATCGCAGTGGCCCGGGAACGCCAACGTGTGCGCCGGGAAGCCTGGCCCGCGGCCTGGGAGCAGCTGGACCGGCCCAGCCTGCGGGACTGGGTCACCGCCAGCCACTAGCCGCCTTCCGTCGGCTAAAACGCGATCTCGAGCGAGAAATTAAGGAACACCAGTGCCAAGAGCGACCAATTAGAGCATCTCGTCGGGTAATGCGCCTCTGTTAGAGGCCGGCGATTGCCGCAACCGGGAGGTGTGTGGCCAGGCCCGCGGGCGTCGACTGTGATTTGGCATCGCCAAACCCGTAAACGGACCCGTTGTCGGCGGCCATGAAATACCCGTTGTCGTCCGGAGTGAGGGCGATCCCCACTATGTCTTTGACGTTGACCCGTTCGGCCGGCAGCGAACCATGGAAGCTGACACCGCTGCCAAAAATGAAGGCACCCCCATCCGAGCCGACGAGCACGTAGCCCTTCCCGCTGGGAGAGGCCAGAATGGCGCGCACGTCGTTGACACGGACATGGTCGCTAGGGAGAAATCCATAAAAACGGCTCGTCCCAAAGGCGAATACGCCCCCGTCCGAACCGACCAGGACGTACCCCCCACCGCTCGGGGACGTCACCATGCCGACAATGTTGGCCACGTGCTTTTTGACGCCAGGCACTGAGCCGTGGAAACTGGCGTTACCGAAGGCGAAAAGGCCCCCGTCCCGCCCCACCAGCCAATAACCCTTTCCATTGGCGGTCGGCGCGATAGCCACGATGTCCGACGCTTTTACCCCGGCCCCGGGAAGATCGCCGTGTGACTTGGCGTCCCCGAAGGCTGCTACGGTGCCGTCGGCCGTAACTACCCAGTAGCCCTTCCCGCCCGCTGAGGCCGCAATCCCGACCACGGGGTTGGACAGCGTGGTCGAGATACCACCGAGCGACTTTGCCGAACCCGCGGCGAAAACGTTCCCCGTCTTCGTCGCCAGCCAGTACCCCTGTGCCACGGGGGGCGGCTGGCTCACTGCCTGGCTGTAAAGAGCCGAAGTCGAGGGCGAGAACCCGGACTTGCCCGAAAAGGCGGCTTGCAGAAGCTGTTCCCCGGCGGAACGATAGGTGAACGAGCAGGTGGCCTGGCCTGATGTCGCCATGAGCGTGACCGCTTGACAACCTGCGACCACGGCGCCGTTGTCGGCGAAAGTTACGGTGCCGCCAGGGGGTGCGGGGACGACAGTAGCGGTGTACTTGACTTGCTGGCCGACCCGGGCCGGGTTCGGTGACGACGACAGCGTGGTCGTGGTAGTCACCACTCCTTGAGGCGAAGGCCCGACCTCGACCAGCGAACCTTGCACCACGCCATCGTCGTAATGGCCGACGGCGACGCAGCTAGCCAGCGCGATGCACGCCACCCCGCCGAGAGAACCGCCTCCAGAGCCGGGGCTCGGGCTCGGTATCAACGTCCAGGCGCCATTGGCGAAGGTTCCGACGAGGGGCTGGGCGGGGGCGCCGCCCGGCCCGCTGGCGTAGCTGCCGACGACGGTGCATGAGCCGTACTGTGGGCACGAAACCGCGGCCGGGTAGTCACCGCTCGCGCTGGGGCCTGCCAGCCGGGTGAGTGACCATGTATGGCCGGCCAGGGTTTCGACGAGAGCGAGGTGTGCGCCGGCGGCTAGGTAGTAGCCGACCGCCACGCAGGCGGTCGGCGTTGAACACGACACGCTGTCCAAGAGGTTGTCGGCTGTTCCCTGGTCTGGGCTTGGCACCACTTCCCACGACCCGTTGACCAGCGCCTCGATCAGTGTGTGACGAGCGTTCCCCTTGAAGTCGTACCCGACCGCTACGCAGGCGGTTGTCGTGGTGCACGACACGCTCTCCAGGTAGCTGTTGGTGGCGCTCGGGTCGGGGCTCGGGTTGACCGTCCATGAGCCGTTATCGAGGGTCTCGATCAGTACCCGTCGCTCGGTGCCGTGCGCATAGAAGCCCACTGCGACGCAATAACCAGCCTCCGGGCACGAGACGCCGTTGAGCTCGTTACCACCCGTGCCTTCGTCCCCGACGGGAGAAAGGGCCCAGGCGGTGCCGGAAAAGGCTTCTGCCAGGGCCTGGTCTGCGCCGCCGCTCTCGTAATAGCCGACCGCGACGCACGACCCGGCCCCGCGCACGAAACGTCGTTGAGGAGGTTCGTAGTCGGGCTCGGGTGGGCGCCGAAGGCAGTCAACCAGGATCCACCGTTCAGTTGTTCTATTAGCTCCTCACGGTCGCCGGTCGAGTCGAAATAGCTGCCCACGGCGACGCACGAACCGACAGCCGGGCACGATACAGCCGTCATTGCGTCGTCGGGCGCCTGTGCGTTCGCGCTGGGCACGATGTGCCAGTAGCTGCCGACCCACGTCTCAGTAAGGGTCTGGCTATTGCTTATCTCGTTGAAGTAGCCCACGGCGGCGCACTGTGGCGTGCCGGTCGCTGCGCACGAGATCCCCGTGAGCTCGTTTGTGCTCGTGCCTGTGTTAGGGGCCTTGACCATCGACCAGTTGCCGTTGGCCAACCGTGCTGTCAGCGTCACGGCCTTGCCTCCGTTGGCGTAGTGCCCGACCGCAAAACAAGATGCGGAAGAGCCGCACGACACGGAGCTGAACTCGTTTGTCTTGACGCCCACCGCGTCTGGGCTCGGAGCCGCCACCGTCCAGCTGCCCCCGGCAAAGGTGTCGACCAGGCCCTGGTAAATCCCGGGACCGCTGTTATACGTCCCGACGGCCACGCATGCGGTGGCGGACGCGCACGAGACGCTGTCCAGCTCGTTGGCCCCCTGGCCCTCGTCCGGCCGGCGCAGACCGGCCGACCCAGTACCGGCCGACCCAGTACCGGCCGACCCAGTACCGGCCGACCCAGTACCGGCCGACCCAGTACCGGCCGACCCAGTACCGGCCGATACAGTCCAGGCACCGCCCGAGAGGTCTTCGATGAGCGCCCTGTCAACACCGCTGCCGTTGGCGTAATAACCGACTGCTGTGCAAGAGGTCGGCGACGAGCACGACACACCCGTCAACCGGTTGCTGCCTGAACCCTGGTCGGGGGCGGGTGTCAACTGCCAGGAGCCTCCAACGAGAGCCTCGACCAAGACTCTGGTGGCACCGCCACTCTGGTAGTTGCCGACGGCCACGCAGGCGCTCGGCGCTGCGCAGGAGACACCGTAGAGCTCGTTGTTGCCAGCGCTGTTGTCCGGGCTAGGCGTGACGGCCCATGACCCCCCGGAAAGAGTCTCGACGAGAGCCTGCTGGGGCCCTCCCTTCTGTTGGTAGTACCCCACCGCGACGCAAAACGTGGCGGATGAGCACGAAATACTTTCGAGGATGTTCATATCACTACCTGGCCCGTCTGGAGGCGTAGCCAGGGACCAGGCGTTCGACTGGAGGGTCTCGATCAACGTCGAGGACCCGTTGGTCGCCGAGCTGGCGCCGACGGCAACGCACGTACCGGCCGACGGGCAGGATACGGCGTTCAACTGGTTGGTCGCCATGCCGGCCGGGCTCGGGCTCGTCGCTATGGTCCAGCTCGCCGGCTGGGCACTTGACGCCACAGCGGGCCCAACTACGGTCCCCGCGGCGCACAACAGCACGAACGTCACGCCGAGGGTAGCGACGACTCTGTTCCCAATGCCGCGGCGTCCGCCGCCGTGCATCTTCATGGGCGCACCATCACCTTCCTGCGTGCGGGCAGCTAGCTGCCACGCGGTATACCTGGTTCGCCCCCTCCCCAGGACCAAACATTATCAATATCAATAGGTCGCTGGCCGAGCGGCCGGAAAACGGCGCAGAAGGCAGAACCAGCCAAGACCGACGGGGGCCTGTAAGTTCACTGCCGTGAGCTGGCTATCGCGTTTGAGCCATCCCCAGGTGAGGTTGAGCGGTGCGCCGCCGTCCGGGAACGGGGCCTCTTCCTTCCACCTTTGGTGGCTATTGCCCAGTCCTGGCCCGTTCAGCGAGGTCAGCGCCGTGGTGCAAGTTGCACGCGCTCCCGCTGTGCGGCGGCTCTATTTTTGGGCTCTCCAGGTTTCATTCGTGCACGACGGGAGGGAGCTTGGTGCTGGCCACACCGGGCTTCAGTGGCACCCGGGGGCGCCCGCCGGAGCGGTCAACTGGGGCGGTTACCACTCGAGCGGGCCACTTCCGAGCGCGGCATTGCCCAGCGGGGACGGCACCCTGTCCGGGACCGGTTCTGCTCTCCCGCCCGTTGACGGGCCTCACACCCGTCACTTCCCGTGGTCGGCGGGCCACCGGTACCGTTTCCGGGTTTGGTCACCGGCCGCAGGGGCCTGGCGCTCAGAAGTCACCGACCTCGAGTCGGCTCAGACCACCCCTATCCGGGACCTCCTGGTGCCGGCCACCGCACTTGCCAGCCCCGTCGTATGGTCGGAGGTCTTCGCCAAATGTGACGACCCGCCCACCGAGGTGCGCTGGTCCCACCTGCAGGCGATTGAGGCACCCAGTGCAGCCGGAGCGCAGAAGAGCCCATTAAATCCGGCCCCAGTACATCAGGCCCCAGTACATCAGGCCCCAGTACATCAGGCCCCAGTACATCAGGCCCCAATACATCAGGACCAGGTACGTGAGGCACGTTCCGTCAGGCTCACGTACCAGGCTTTCGCCGACGGCGGCTGCAGCAACACAGAGACCCGCGCCGAAGGTGAGTGTTTCGTCCAGGTAACCGGACTAGCCTCCGCCCGGCGGCCAGCTCCTGACGTATTGTCGCTCCCCGCCACGAACTGACCGCGCCGGCGCTCGTCCCGGGCGCCCAAAACGCCGCCCGTGCCCAGGGCGGAGGGTTGAAATCTCCGTGTAGTCGAACGGGAGAGCGTCGGCCCCAACTATGGGACTACGGCGTCAGTTTTCGTCGTCGGCGCCGTTGTGGCGACCTGGCGGCTGACGTGAAGCGCCTCGATCTCGCGGATGCTCCGATGCAGATCGCGGCCCTGGACCCAGGACTCGCCTGCAAGCTCCATCCTGTGCAGCAGGTCCGGGTCAGTCCGGAGCAAACGGATCTGTTCGACCAGTTCGGGGACGTTGCGAGCCTGGACGGCGAGGTCTCGCCGGACCATCTCGGCCGTGCATGCCGTACCGTGGCCAGCCAGAGGGGCGAATGCCACCACCGGCCGCGGAGTGCGCAATGCCTCGAGCACCGTGACGCCGGCCCCGTTGGTGACGACCACATTGGCCGCGGCCATCAACTCCGCCATTATGGTCACGTAGCCGTACACGGTCAGGCGGCCGTTCAGCCCCGTTGCGGCAGACCGGAGTTCAGCTTCAAGGCTCGCGTTCTTGCCGCAAACCGCCGCCACATGGACCGGAGGTTCGAGCCTCACAAGGGCATCAGCGCCGGCCGCGATGTCTCCGAGCCCCCACGCTCCCCCCGTCATGAGCACGAGGAACGCATCTGCGGGTATACCGAGCATCTCACGCGCCTCGGCACGGGTGAAGTCCCCGAAACCGCGCCGCACCGGCGAGGCCCCGAGCCTCATCGTCCGCTCGAAACCATCCATCCGGGCGTGCTCGCCGGCAGTGTCGTACATTACGAAATGCAGATCTACTCCTGGGTAAGCCCACAGAGGGTGAACGTGGAAGGCTGGCACATACGTCACTATGAGCGTCGAGAAGCCTTTGTGCCGGCGCAACCACTCCAGCGCCGCGGAACCAAATGGGTATGTCGATATGACCAGGTCAGGGTTCTTGCCGTCGAGCACCTTGGCCAGGCGGTGACCGAAGAACGAGCCCACGGCGGACTTGGCGGCGCTCGCGAAGCGATCGGAACGAGAGAGCCTGTCATAGAAGATCTCGTAGCTCCATGGGAGTGCAGAAAGCTGGAACCCGTACGCCCAGCGGGCGGCTTTGGCAAATCGCTCACCCCTCAGCTCCATCGTGTCCAGCCTTTCGACCCGGCACCCGGGCCAGCACTCCTCGATGGCTTCTGTTAGCGCCGCGGCCGCCGCGTTGTGGCCTTCACCCATCTCTGCGGAGATAATTACGACGTTGCGCGGCACGTCGGGCAAGGTGTGGCTATTGCCCAGAGCCGTCATCCGTGCTCTCGTGTCCCACTTTCGAAATCTCCTGTCGCTAGTACTGTCCTCAGGCACCTTCGCTCGGTCGTCCTTGCAAAAAGTACCCGTGCCCAAACAACAACCGTACGCGGCAACCAAACGAAGGTTGCCGGTCCTGGCGTTAGTCGCGCCTGTAAAAGCGGTAAGCCATGCTGGTCATCGGTAGCATACTCGCACTCGTATCCGGCATGTTGAATGCCGGGGCGGCGGCCCTCGAGAAGCGGGAAGGGATGCGGATCCCGGGGCGGTCGGGGTTCCGCCTGTTGGCCGCGCTGACCAGGCGACCCCTCTGGCTCCTGGCGATGGGCTTGAGCAGCCTTGCCTGGGTGGCCGAAGCCGCCTCTCTCGCCCTGGCACCCATACCGGTTACGGCCACGCTTCGCAACGCTGGACGTGGGCTGCTCGTTGTCGGGGGAGGGCGCTGGCTGGGGGAACGTTTCAGCCGTCCCGAACTGCTCGGGGTGGCAATGGCCAGCGCGGGTGAGGCCCTGACCGCGATCAGTGTGGTAAATAGCGGGGTCTCGCGCAAGCTACTTTCGAACCTAACCCAGCTTCTGGTGGGCGTTACGTTCATGGTCGCGGCGGGGATAGTCGTTGCTTTGGCCACGAGGTTCGGGCGCCGTAGGGGGAAGGAGGCTCCCCCGCCGACCCCGGCCGGGAGAAGGCCGCGGGGATCGCTATCGGAGGGGCGGTCGGGCTGCTGTTCGCCGGCACAGGCGTGTTCACCAAGGAGATCGGCGACCGGTTTGCCGTCTACGGATTGGGAGCGTTCAAGTCTGTGCTTGCCAGCACCGGCCTCTGGATGATGCTAGCCATGACGGTCTGGGCGCAGAGCCTCCTCCAGCAAGCGTTCCGGCAGCGCGAACGCAGCCAGCGTCTCGGCCGTGAACGCGTCAGTAGCTTCGCTCGGCCTCATCGGGGCCGGGTTCGTGCTCTACGGCGAGAACGTCCCTCGGGGTGCGGCTGCGGTGCTGCTGATCTGCGGCATCGTCGTATCGCTGGCGGGCACAGCCCTACTGCTCGGGGCACGGCCCGTCAGTGCAGGCGCCGTCCGGGGCGAGCGTGGGGGCAATGGGGACCGTAAGGACAAGGAGGGTGTAATTCCCCAGGGTGGCGCCATCTAGAGCGGGCAGGGGCCCGTCGATGCAGGCTCGGCTACGCCTGTGGAAGTCTCACCAACCCCATGTCGAAAGCGGGCTCGTCGGAAACACTCCCCTTTATCCCATCCTGGATCGGGCCGTCGGTGAACACGACCTCGTCCGCCAGCGTCTCGCCCGCCACCATCGGGAGGTGTTCCTCCACGGCCTGGCGCAGGCCGGGGTGCTGCGAAAGATCGAGCAGCAACCGGATGTGGTCGGAGACGTCGAAGCCCGCGTTCTTCCGGGCTTCTTGGACTTGCCGCACCAGGTCGCGCGAAAGGCCTTCGCGCTGCAGTTCGGGAGTCACATCGAGCGACAGGCTGACGACGAGCCCGTTGCCTGGGAGGGCACGTCCCGCGTCGGCATCCTTCGGCACGAGCGACATGAAGTACTCGTCGTCTGCAAGTACGTGGCCGGCAGCCTCGATGCCCTCGTCAGTGCCAGACCACTCCCCCCGTCGGACAGCCGAGATGACCCGCTGCGTGGCCGGCCCAAGCCGCGGGCCGATCACCGAGGGGTCGACCCGGAGCACTCGGTCAGCGACCGCCGTGACGTCGTCTACCAGGAACACTTGCTTCACGTTGAGCTCGTCGGCGATCAGGTCGGTGTATGGCTCCAGAGCCGGCGCGCCGTCGCCTGCGACCGTAACGGACTGGAGAGGCAGCCGGGCGCGGAGGTCACGTGCCTTGCGCACAGAATGGCCAGCCGAGCACACTCCGCGTACCGTGTCCATGGCGGTCACGAGCTCTGCGTCACGCGGCAGCGTGGAGGCAGTCGGCCAGTCTGCCAGGTGCACGCTGCGTTCCCCGGTCAAGCCCCGGTAGACCGTTTCGCTCAGCATCGGCAGCAACGGGGCCGTAACGAGGCACAGGGTGTGCAGGACAGAAAAGAGCGTGTCGTAGGCAGCGACCTTGCTCTCGTCGGACGACTGGCTCGTGCCCATCCTGCTCCAGAAGCGGTCCCGGCTCCGGCGGATGTACCAGTTGTTGAGTGCGTCCAGGAAAGCGGTGACCGCGCTACAAGCGCCATAAAGGTCGTAACGTTCTAACGCAGTCGTCACGTCCTCTACGAGTAAACGGGTCTTTGAGAGCACGTAACGGTCGAGCACTTCGCCAGCGCCCTCACGCCACTTCGCTTGGTAACCATCCGCGTTTCGCGTACAGGGCGAAGAACTTCCATGCGTTCCAGAGGGGGTTGAGGACAGCCCGGACCGCTTCGGCGGGCCCCGCCGCTCGACCACAAGGTCGCCCCCTCGTATCACCGGCGAAGAGAGCAGGAACCATCGCATGGCGTCGGCCCCATATGCCCTGAACATCTCGTCAGGGTCGGGGTAATTGCGAAGGCGCTTGGAAAGCTTTTGTTTGTCTTCGCCGAGGATTATCCCGTGAGCTAGGCAGTTCTGGAACGGGATCTTGTCAAAGAGCGCGGTCGCCATTACGAGGAGGGTGTAGAACCACGCTCGTGTTTGCCCGACGTACTCGACTATGAAATCTGCGGGGAAATGGCCCTCGAACCACTCTGCGTCTTCAAACGGGTAATGGACCTGCGCAAATGGCATCGAGCCGGACTCGAACCAGCAGTCGAGCACGTCTTCCACGCGTCGCATCGTCGAGGTACCCGTAGGGTCGTCGGGGTTGGGGCGGACAAGTTCGTCTATCGCCGGACGGTGAAGATCCTTCGGGAGCACGCCGAAATCAGCCTCGAGTTGCTCCAGGCTCCCGTAGACGTCGAGGCGCGGCCACCGGGGGTCATCACTTTTCCAGACAGGGACCGGGGCGCCCCAAAAACGGTTGCGCGTAATCGACCAATCGCGAGCGCCTTCGAGCCATTTGCCAAATGCGCCGTCCTTCACGTACGCAGGTACCCAGTTTATCTCCTGGTTGAGATGGAGCATTCGCTCTTTTATGGCCGTCACCTCGACGAACCAGGAACTGACGGCTCTATATATGAGCGGCGTGTCGGTCCGCCAGCAGTGAGGATAGGAGTGCTCGTACGTCTCGTGGGAGACGAGGACGCCCTTCTGCTTTAAGTCTCGTATGACAACGGGGTTGGCGTCGAACACTTGGGCACCCGCGTACGGCGGTACTTCCGCGGTAAAGCGACCACGCGAGTCGACAGGGCATACCACGGCGATCCCGGCCTGTTCCGCGACCCGTTGGTCGTCTTCGCCGAAACCGGGGGCGATATGTACTATCCCCGTTCCTTCCTCCGTGGAGACGAAATCGCCACCGAGCACCCGAAAAGCCCTCGGCTCAGCGCTGAAGAAATCGAACATTGGCTGGTACTGCACGTCGAGCAGCTCACTGCCCTCGATGGCTCCGACCTGTTCCGCGGCTGGAAGGCCGGCCTCGAGGGTGGCGCTCATTGGCTCGAGGCGCGCCTCAGCCACCAGGTAAAAAGCCTCGCCGCTCTTCAGCACCGCGTACCTGATGCCGGGCCCACGGCCAGCGCCAGGTTCGAAGGCAACGTCCACGGTGTGGTCGTCCATACGAGGGCCCTCACTGGCAGCCCAGGGTCGAACAGAGCCCGGGCGGGGTGCTCAGCGCCCGGCGGTGCAAGCTCGAAAGCCACTGTTACCGCTGGGTCCTGGCGGGACCGATAAGCGTCATCCTGCCGGGTCTCGAAATTGGAGAGCGGCGTCTCGCACTCCCAGCAGTAGGGAAGCACCCGGTAACCCTCGTACAACAGCCCTTTTTTGTGGAGCTGGGCGAAAGCCCACATCACGCTCTCCATATAGGAGAAGTCCATTGTCTTGTAATCGTTGGAGAAATCGACCCAGCGTGCTTGGCGCGTCACGTAGCGCTCCCACTCGCTCGTATAGCGCAAGACGGAGGCTCGGCAGTAATCGTTGAAGCGGCCGACGCCGTACTCCTCGATGTCGACCCGGGTTGGGAGCTCGAGCTCTTTCACGGCTTCCATCTCTGCCGGCAACCCGTGGCAGTCCCAGCCGAACCTCCTTTCCACACGCCAACCTCGCATTGTCTTGTAGCGCGGTATGGCGTCCTTTACGTAGCCAGTCAGCAGATGCCCATAGTGAGGGAGGCCGTTGGCGAAAGGCGGCCCATCATAAAAGACGAACTCCTTGGAGCCGCTGCGCGCTTTGACCGAGGCCTCGAAAGTGCCATCGTCGGCCCAGTAAGCGAGGACCTCGCGCTCTATCTCGTCGAAATCCGGCCTGTCCGCGACCCGAGGGTAAGGCGAAGGACGGCCTGGTCGAGAACTGCCGGCCAGAGGTGCCGCCAGACTTGCCGCGCCGAGAGTCGGTTGCCACCTCACCATGCTACGGGACAACAAGATCGGTGCCCACCGCAATTGGCCTGCGTGCGCTGAGGCGGGCGCCCAGGGACAAGCCCTCCGGATCTGGGCCCCTCAGTGTTGGGCCCTCATTGTTGGGCCTACCGCGGCCTGACTAAGCAGCGGCCTCGAGTGCTGGCGCGGTCAGTACTGGCCCCTTACTACTGGCCCCGTACTACTGGCCGTTTAGTACTGGCGAGTGTCGCTTTGGTCGAACTCTTCTTCTTCGTCCTCGTCGTCGTACTCGTCATCCTCGGTGGCGAGGCACCACGAAGCGTGCTCTATACCTGGCTCCGCGCCACATTCAGGGCACGGTTCGACCGCGGTTTCCTCAGTCTTCACAGCCCGCTTCAAATCACGCGCTTCTTCGAAGCGCCGGTGCCGTCCCTTTTTCACAATGACTCCCCGAGCCGAGACGTGCAAGTACAAACGGCAGTTTACAGCTTTCTCTGCGCTCTATGTGAGCGTGGCCGGGACCGAGGACCGGGTGGCCGTACCATGTCCCCATGCCACAGGAGCTTGACGTCGACGCAATGCTCAACCGCTTCCGCGAACGGGCCCGCGCCGTCCGCCAACGAGGCCTGCCGCCGATCGAGGGCGCTGAGCGCAAGCGTTTCATGGACCAGGCTCGGACCGACTACATGGACTATGCGATGATCGGTGATGCCACAGCGACGCTCGCGAACGGCGTCCTCACCTTGACGATCGACCTTCGTCCCCAGGCGGCACCCGCCGCACAACCGAGCTAGCCACCAATCCCCTTTAGGGGACCGTCGGCGTTATCCCGGTCCAGGTCCCCCGGAACCGCTTTTCCAGCAACAGCTTGCCGTGCCCGTCGAGCGCCAGCGATGCTTCACCGTTAGCCAGTCGAGACAGTGGTACTCCGACCAGCCCGGCCCGCCAGCCCTCACCGAGGCGGGCGCCCGGCTTGCCGGACAGGAACTCGACTACGTCGGTCCGCGTGGCCAGCAGGGCGGCGTCGACCTGTTCGTCACGGCTGAGCTGGGCAACCCACGCTGACGCGAGGGAAACGGCCGGCCGGAGCTCCTTGTTCATCTGCTCGCCTTGGGCCAGGCGGAGCTCTCCAGGGGGCAAGGCCCTGCCTTTGGCCACTGCCGCCATGATCTCCTCCTCGGTATCGCCCCGGAGGTGCCGGGCGTCTATACCTCTCGTTTCCCGCAGCGCCGCGATCGTGGCGGGAGGCGAATGTGCGACCGAAAGCAACGCGAGGTCGGGGAGGACCATACGCGGTTGCACGTCGAGGACGCGAGCCCTTCGTTCGCGCCAGGCA
This sequence comes from uncultured Acidimicrobiaceae bacterium, assembly GCA_963823855.1. Lineage (GTDB taxonomy): Bacteria > Actinomycetota > Acidimicrobiia > Acidimicrobiales > Palsa-688 > Fen-671. The sequence continues at coordinate 611,059 of CAWGNA010000012.1, read as the reverse complement.
GCCACCTCCTGCGCGATAGCCCTGGAAACTCCCTGCAGTTGCCTGTTGTCACGCAGCTTCCACCATGCTTCCTGGGGTTCAGTGGGGCTGATGGGACGGGCCAGCACGGTGGCGCACTCCTCTTCCGCCCAGCCCAGGCGCCCGCGCAACACGAGCTGGCTCGAAATCCCGGCCGCCAGCGCCAGCAAGTGCGCCACGTCGGCAGCTGCGTACGACATCTGGGACTGGCTTAGAGGCCGCCTGCTCCAGTCGGTCAGGCGGTCCCCTTTGGCCAGGCGGACACCGAGGAAGCGTTCGACAACGGAGGCGAGTGATGCCGACCCGTACCCGAGGAACCCGGCCGCGACCTGAGTATCGAACAGCCTCGACGGCAGCACGTGGCAGGCGCGCAACAGCACCTCCATGTCCTGGGTGGAAGCGTGCGCGACCATAACCCCCGGTCCGGCGAGCACCTGGGCCAGGGGCTCGGGGTCAACTGCCAGAGGGTCGATCAGCGCAACCTTGGTCTGTCCATCCGGACTACCGAGCCATGCAACCTGTACCAGCGCTAGGCGAGGCCAGTACGTCCTCTCTCTGTGGAACTCTGTGTCGAGACCGTACTGGGCAGCGGCACTCAGTTGGTCCACTAACCACGCCAGCTCGTCGGCGGTCGTTATGATCTGCGGGGATCCGCCGCTGCCCCGATCATGACTGCCCAGCCGTTGGTCTAGAGCAGCCACCTATCGTCTCTCTGGCTCTGACCACGCCCGCAACTGGGCGAGGCTGCGAGCCAGCATGCGTGACACCTGCATCTGGGTAGCGCCAATAAGTGCCCCGATCTGGGTCTGTGACCATCCGGCGACAAAGCGGAGATTGATCATCTGGCGTTCTCGCTCGGAGAGCCGCGCCAGGAGAGGGCTAAGCAACAACCGGCCCTCCACCTCCGCCAGCCCCGGGTCCTTCATGCCGAGCTTGGACGTGACGTAAATGTCGTCTGTGGCAGCACCGCTTGTGTCGAGCGGAGCGCTACTGCGCAACCCGCCCGCGTCCAGAGCCTCCACTACTTCTTCCAGGGAGGCATCGATGAAGGCTGCCACCTCGGCAACTGTTGGCGACCTGCCGTAACGCTGGGTGAGCTCGTCTATCGCCTGCTGGGTGCTGATATACAGGTCGTGCACTCGCCTTGGGGGCCTCACCCACCAACCGCGGTCGCGCAGGTGGCGCTTTAACTCCCCGAGGATCGTCGCGGTGGCAAACGTCGTTAGCTCTGTCCCCCGCGAGACGTCAAACCGCTCCACCGACTTCAGCAGGCCGATCAACGCGACCTGGTTGAGGTCCTCGATGTCCTCGCCCCGCTGAGCGAACCGGCTGGCCAGCGAGTATGCCAGGCCCTGGTAGGCGACCACGATAAAATTGAGGGCGTCGCTGTCGCGCGTATCGCGATATGTGATCAGCGCTCGGCGAACTTGCTCGCGCCTGTCCGTGGCCTCGTCGAAACCGGTCGTAGTTGGTGCCGGCGTCGCCACAAACCCGAGCTTACCTAGATATGGCGCCTCGGTCCGCCAACGACCCGTCCAACTGGTACTAGCCGCCGTAATTGAGCCTGGTATCTTCCATGCGCAGGACGGGGGCTTCCTCGTCCGGAGCCGAACAGTCGACCACCTCGCCGACGAAAAGGGTGTGGTCCCCTACCGGCATCTCCAGCCGCACCTCGCACTCCAGCCAGGCAGCAGCTTGCGCCAGCACCGGCGCTCCGGTCGACCCGGCCCGCACCGCGACGCCCCCCAGCATGTCCGGTCCTGGCCCCTCGGGGGCCGGCTTCGTGAAGGCCCTGACAAGAGCACGGTCCTCCCTTTTCACGAACGAAAGGCTGAAGATTTGGCCTTCGCGGATTAGCTCGTGTGTTACCGCGTCGTTGCGGACGGCGACCGCCAGCATCTTGGGGTCGGTCGCCACTTGCATGGCCAGGTTGTGCGTCATGAGGTTGCGCCGGGCGCCTGTAGCACTGCCCAGCAAGTAGATACCGGCGGGCATCCGCCACAAAACGCGACGGCGCAGCCGGTCGTAGGTTTCCGGGTCCGTACCGGGAGGAAACGGGCCTACGAGCTGCGTGGTCACGAACCCTCCCTGTGCCCCCGCTCCGGCTTTTGCCAGTCCGGGTCCAGCTGGCGGAGGAAAAGCGCGCAACGCTCCTCCTCGTCGTCCTCGCCGATCTCCTCCGCTCGGAGGCGCAACGCCTCAAGGCTCCGAAGAAATCCCCTGTTGGTAGGGTGTCGCCACCGAACGTACCCGGATCCCCTCCATCCCGCGGCCCGCAGCGCGTCCAGCCCGCGGTGGTACCCCGTTCGGGCGAAGGCGTAGGCGGTTACGGGGTCGTCGCTGCCCTCTGAGAGGGTCGCCCAGGCGGCCAAGTACCTGGGGAAGCGGGCCGCCACGGCGGTCACGGCTCTGAACGGGTCAGGTGAGGCCATCGCCTCTCGTAGGGCGCTCTCAGCTTCCCAAGGTGCCTCGGGGAGAACGGTTTCGGGGGGCGACGAACCTAGCGGGATCTCAGCCATATGCGATCAGAGCGTAATCTCGTGCTCACGCCAGAATGCATTTTCGACCGGGTCATCGATCTCGGCACTCCCGCTCACATGGTCCTCGACGAAGCGGACTTCATCGCGTTCCTTGACTACCGCCCCGTGTTCGACGGGCACACACTCGTCGTCCCCCGCCTGCACTACGGGACGCTGGCAGACCTGCCGAGCAGCCTGCTAGGTCCCATGATGGAGGTGGGACGGCGGGTTGCAGCGGCCCAGAAGACCGTATTGGGCGCAGAGGGCGCGTTCTTTGCATTGAACGAGATCGTCAGTCAGAGCGTGCCCCACGTCCATCTCCACGTGGTCCCCCGACGCTTCGGCGACGGCCTGCGAGGGTTCCTGTGGCCGCGGCACAAGTACGAGTCCGAAGAGGCCGCGGCGGACCTAGCCTTCCGGCTGCGTACAGCCCTTAGTGAATAAACGACAGGCCTTAGTGAATAAACGACAGGCCTTAGTGAATAAACGACAGGCCTTAGTGAATAAACGACAGGCCTCCAGCGATAACAGTCGGGGCTACCCGTGTCAAAGAACGATCGCCGAGTGGCCGGGCGACGGTGCAGGCGGCTTCACGGAGGCGACGGTAACCCGGTCGCGTCCGCCCCGCTTGGACGCGTACAGCGCTTGGTCTGCGGCTGCCATCAGGCCATCTCCGTCGTTCCCGTCACCCAGAGACGTTGCGATCCCTGCGCTCACGGTCACTTTGGTGATGGTTGCCGCCGTCCCAACGGCCGCTCGTACTCGTTCTACGACGGCGAGCGCCCCGTCGCTGCCGCAGTTGGGCAGCACAATGGCGAATTCTTCGCCTCCGTAGCGTGCTACCAGGTCGACGTCACGCACCGTTCGGGCCATCGCCCCAGCGACTTCCCGCAACACCTCGTCGCCCACCAGGTGCCCGAAGCTGTCGTTGATGTGCTTGAAGTGGTCGATGTCGATCACTGCTAGCGATAGGGGTTCCTTGGTGCGAGCCGTCCTGGCCGCCTCCCTCGCAAGGGCCGAACCAAGCTCGCGTCGGTTGGCCAAGCCCGTAAGGCTGTCGGACGCCGCCAGCCTGGCTATTTCGGCGTTGAGGTCGGCGTTATGGAGCGCCAGTGAGGCGTGCATCGCAAACCGGCTCATCATGTCGAGCGATCGGCGGCTGAACCGTCGAGAAAGTGGCGGGCCGGCCTCGGCCACCAGTAAGCCCAGATGTTCACGGCCGGCTCTGAGCGGTATTACGACGACGTTGGTCGCAGCCGGGACAATAGCGTCCAAGGCCGGGTCGGTGTGGCGGGAAAGGCTGCGCACCAGGAGGGGCGTATTTTCGGACAGGGCGCGAACCGCCAGACCTCCGCTCAGAGCACCCTTCTCGAGCAGGTCTGGCCGCACCTGCGAGACCTCTCCGTCGCCGGCAGCCAACCGGGCCGCCATCACTCGCCCTTTTCTTTCCCACACCAGCGCCACTCTCCTCAGCACGAACGGTCCGAGGACGCTTTTCAGGAGGACCGCCGCTATTTCCTCGGCCCAGAGCTGGCCTCCATGGCCTGCTCCATCTCGGAGGCCATCTGTGTCAACGCGTCGAGCTGTGCTTTGGAACGCCGCAGTTCGCGCTCGCTCAGAGCCGAGAAGTACGCCGTGCTGACAGCCACAGCCCAGAGGCCCACAATTCGGACCACAACCGCACCTGTCGAGGGACTGACTACTTTTTGGGCACCCAGCAGCTGACCGATGGGCCCCCCAATTGGAGCAAGGAGATACCGATCAGCAGGACGGAGTCCCACAACGCCAGGCGCACCCCTGTCCGCGGGCTGGCGAGGAGGGTCACCGCGATGAGTTGGACCGCGAACAGGAGTATGAAGTCGCTCTGCGCTCCGCCGGAGGGCACGGTCAGGACGGCGAGGTATACCGAGTCCACCGGCAGCAGCATTTGCTGCATTGGGGCCCGGGGACGACTACGGCCTTTGACGCGAAAACGGTCGATCGTCTCGCCCAAGAAACAAACGGCAAGATAACCAAGGGTTAACGGCAGCACCTGCCGAATGGTGAGGCCAAGCTGGTCGGGAGCGAAGGCGGCGGCAGAGATGACGAGCGCCACGATCGCGATACGGACCAACTGCAAGGCGCCAAACCGTTGGTCCAGGCTGGTGTGCTCCGCCGTGGCGAGGCGCAGGCGGCCGGCCCAAATCTCTGATGCGTGGCTACTGAAAGCGTTCGCTAGCGCCCCTGCCGACACCGGGGCCCGGCGGTGCCCAGACCCTGTCTCACCGGTCCCCGTACCGTCAGTCGCCGTGTGGCCGGGCCGGGTTCCCCGTGGCTGCGGGCGGAGCCGGCCCCGGCCTCGCCCGGCCCGGTTTCAGCCGGATCGCCTCGGCCAGGTTCAGTCAAATCCAACTGAGTCGTCTTCCTTGCGGGCGGGCGCCTCGACGAACTTCGGGTCCCGCCAATCGACTAGCCACTGCACGATTACGAAGACCAGGACCAGGGCTCCAAGTGCGATCGGCACGCTCAGCCGTGTGGCGGCCTCAAGAGTGCCACCCGCCCAAAGGCTTCCGCCTTTTACAGTCCGCTCCCCGGTCACACCCTTTTCGCCTACCGGGACCGTCCCGGGGGGCGCAGTCAGGACGGCTGGGGCGGACGGGACATGGGCGTGGGATGAATCGGCAGGGGCCGGCACGGTGTTCACTGGGGCGCCGCTACCCGACCGAGCGGGGGGGAGAGAGACTGATTTTTCGACCCCACCTGGCGACTGTCCGAGGACCATACCTCCTGTACCGCTTATTCGGCCGGGGCCGCCGCCCCTCCCACGACTGAGTCCCGCACCTGCGCTGGCGACATGGACGACGGAGCGGTTTGAACGCCCTCGTCCAGTGGTTGGCGCGGTGGGCGGCACCGTTGTCGAGGAAGAAGTGGCCGGCGCGACCTTCCCAGGACCCGGAGACGATGTAGTCGCCGAGGTTGTCGTAACGGGCCCGTTTTAATTGGCGCCGTCGTAGGAGTTGTTCGTGGGACAGCCCTCGCCGCAGGAGGGGTGGTCGATGTGGTCGGCGTTGGCGGCGCAGGGGCAGGAGGCCGGGTCGTCGAAGTCGGCCGTACCGTCGGCGGGGGGACTGTCGTGGGAGCGGCCGCCGTCGTGGGGGACGCGTTCGGGCTCGTGGTCGGAGGTGCCGTCGTCGGGGGCCTGGTGGTCGGAGGTGCCGTCGTCGGGGGCCTGGTGGTCTGGGGCCTGGTGGTCGTAAGCGCGGTGGGTAGGACTGTCGTCGACGCGGTCGTCGTTATAGGCGTTGCTGTGGTCTGGGGCGCGGGGGTGGTCGGGGGCGCGGTGGTGGTCGGGGGCGCGGTGGTGGTCGGCCGCTCCGACGCGAGGGGGAAGGTGGGGGGCGCCGCCAATGGATGCGGTAATGCGCGCCCCGCGGTGGTCGGCACGGTTGGGGGCGGAGCCGTCTTTGTGGTGACGAGCGCAGGGACCTCGGTCGATTTGGTTGTGGGAAAAGTGGTTGTCGTCGTGGAGGGCCTGGCAGTGGTACTGATGGGCGGAGACGTCGAAGAGGGCGTGGTGACGTGACGCTTAGTGTGGCCGTCCACACCGGGACCGTTGGATGACCCCGTCTGCAGAAGACCGTCAGCGATTACCCAGTCGTAATCCCCACTTGAAGATTGGCACTTTTGGCCATCATCGCAGCCAACCTCGTGCTCAGCGTTGCCGCCGCTACCGTTATTGTTCCTAGCGCTCCGACCGGTGTTGCCGTGCCCGCTGCTTTGGCCGAGCTCGTCGACGGTCCCGGGCCCGTTCCTTCCGCCACTTCTGGGTACGCCGGGGTTGCCGTTGCTGTTGTTGTAGCCGGGCCCACCGCTGTTCGCCGACGTCAACGCGTTGTCGTACCCGTACTCGCCGCCAGAGCCGTGCCCACCGCTGCCAGGCCGGACGCTGTTGCTCGCATGCGCGTCGGACGTGCCGTTCCCATTGATGTTCCCTCCGGTGCCGGCGTGACCGCCCGCGGGCCCATTGCCCACGGCCGAGCTGCCGACGGCCTTGCCCTGAGCGCCCGTAGAGTTGCTCGCGACGTTGGAGGTATGAGGCTCACCGTCGGTGCCGCCTTGCTGCCCTGCCTTGCCTCGCTGGCTCGGGCTGACCGGGCCGTTTGACCCGACCCCCCGATTCACGTTGACCGGGCCCACCGAGGCGTAGCCTTGGGCGCCGCCCGTTCCCTGGTAGCCGCCGCTGCCCTGTCCGCCCTGGACCGGCGTGCCACCGAGACTGCTCTGGCTGCCTGCCGTGTGCCCTGGCCCGCCGGGTATGCCTGGCCCGCCGGGTATGCCTGGCCCGACGGGTATGTGTGGCCCGACGGGTATGCCTGGCCCGCCGGCCCTGCTTTGTCCGCCCGCGTTGGCGGAGCCCGTAGACCCGTTCCCTCCGCCACTACTACTGAGCGCACTATTGAGCGCGCCGGTCGAGTTAGAGCTCTGCACGGAGCTGCTGGTAGGTGGCCCGCTCGCAGCATTTTGAGTTTGCCCGGAGCTCTGGGCTCCGCCGTAATTCTGGCTGCTACCGCCATAGCTCTGACTGGCTCCGGAGCTCTGGCTGCCTCCGGAGCTCTGGCTGCCATCGGGCCCCTGGCTCCCCCCGTAATTCTGGCTCCCTCCGTAATTCTGGCCGACACCATAATCCTGGCTGCCCGCGACGTTACCCTGGCCGACACCGAGGCTGCTCTGGCTGACAGCGCCCTGATCGCCGGCATACCCGCCCGACCAGTCACCCGCGGCGCTGGCATACGAAGAACCAGCAGACACCGAGCCGCTGGGCCCGTAGCTGCCGTCGGCCCACGCCGTTGCACCGGTCGCGAGAATTCCGGCTGCGAAGAGGAGGGACGCCGCAGCGGACTGGCCAAACCTGCCCCATTGACGGTCCGCCGTAGGCACCTCCCAGCTTCGGCTCACAGCATCTTCGATGCCTCTTCCTAGTTAGATCGGCGGAAAGGCGCGAACCTTGAGCGAGACTGCTGGGAGATGAGGGCCAGCGCGAACTGCAGGCCGATTAGGCCCCCTCGGGCCCAAATCCCGAAAGGGGTCACGAGACCAGTGGTCGTTGGGGCGCTGGGGCGCTTAGCGCCCAGGAAAAGGAAACCTCCGGGAGCGAGGGAGGCGACAGGGAGCCTGACGAAGGCTGGTGCTCATGCGGCTACCAGAGAGCCAACAACACCATTCGCCTCCTTCTGTCTGGCCACTTGTTCCCCCCGGGCGATTAGTTGGGACAGCCGACATCTCTTATGAGAGAACCTCCCGGACTGTCAAAAAGACGCGGCTGTCCCGCCAGGCCTCACTCGCCGGCGCTTATAGCCATGCGGACCACGTTCACAGCTTGAAGGCCCTTTGGGCTCTCCTGAACGTCGAACTCAACCGGCTCGTTCTCCTCGAGTGTGCGGTAACCCTGCCCTTGGATGGCCTTGTAGTGGACGAAAACGTCCGGGCCGCCCTCTTGTGATATGAACCCGTATCCCTTTTCGGAGCTAAACCACTTCACAGTTCCAGTTGCCATGTTCCAGTTCCCTCCTCTCCTTGGCCGGCCCGGGCTATCAAATTGCCGTGCCCGGCGGCCTCCGGCTTGCGGCCGGGAGGGAACTGCTCGTTGTCTCGACGCTGCACCCTCGGAGCGCTAACGTAGCACGGGCGACGGCCGCCGCCAAACGGTACGTGTGCTCGGGAATCGCGAGCCTCGCCGGCCTGTGGATAACACCAGTTGGGGTTGCCTGTGGATAAGCTCACATCCGCTGGGGCGCCTTGATAGCGAGCAACTCGAGGCCCATTTCCAGCACATCCGCGGTGAGGCGGCACAACGCCAGGCGCGACGACCTCGTTTCGGGGTCTTCCACGCGCAACACGGGGCACTGTTCGTAAAAGCCGGTGAACGCGCTAGCGAGCTCAAAGAGATAGCCGCAAAGCTTGTGGGGGTGGTAAGTCTCCACGCTCGGCCACACGGCGTCCGCGAAGCCGAGTAGCCGCTTGGCTAGTTCGCGCTCCTCGTGTTCCCTTACGGCCAGCACCACGCCGATCTCGTCGGGAGCGACCCCGGCCTCCTTGGCGCGCCGAAAGATACTGCAGATACGAGCATGGGCATACTGCAAGTAAGGACCGGTGTTGCCGTCAAAGGAAAGCATGCGGTCCCAGTCGAACCGGTAGTCGCGGGTGCGGTCCGTCGACAGGTCGGCGTACTTGACCGCGCCGATGCCAACCGCTTCCGCGGCAACAGTGAGCTCGTCGGGCGGGAGCTTGCCCATTTCCTCATCTCGTGCCGCGATAACATCCTTGGCTCTGTCCACGGCTTCGTCCAGCAACTCATTGAGTTTTACCGTCCCGCCCTGTCTCGTCCTGAACATCTTCCCGTCTGTCCCGAGTACGTTGCCGAAGCCAACATGCACCGCTTGCGAGCTTTCGGGTAACCAGCCCGCCAACCGGGCCGTTGCGAAGACCATGGCGAAGTGCTCGGCCTGGGGGTTACCCACCACGTATACGAGCACTTGCGCACCAAGCCGGTCTACGCGATCACGGATGGCGGCCAGGTCCGTAGCGGCGTAAGTGTAACCCCCGACGGAATTCTGGATTATCAACGGGAGCGGTTCACCCTCGCGATTGGTGTGCCCCGGAGGGAAAACGCATTGAGCCCCGTCGCTTTCGACCAAAAGGCCCTTTTCCGCCAGGTCTCGGACGACACCCGGCAACATCGAGTTGTAATAGCTTTCGCCAACAATGTCGTCGCGCGTGAGCTTCGTCCCCAGACGGTGGAACTGCTCGTCGAAATACGTCACGCTCTGGTGGACAAGCAAACGCCACAGGCGGAGGGTCTCCGCGTCGCCCGATTGCAACAGGACTACCCGTGCACGAGCGCGCTCCGCAAACCTCGGGTCGCTGTCGTAGGCCGCCCGAGCCTCTTGGTAAAACTCCTCGAGCTCGCCCATGGCTCGCTCGTGTACCGCCGCCTCTTCACCGAGGTCGATGAGGTGCTCGATGAGCATCCCGAAAGGTAGTCCCCAGTCACCAATATGGTTCTCCCGGACCACCGTGTGACCTACGAATTGGAGCAACCGTACGAGTGAATCGCCGATTATCGTCGACCGCAGGTGGCCGACATGCATTTGTTTGGCGGCATTTGGAGATGCGTAATCGACCACCACCTTCAGGCGGCGGGACGATTTCGGGACACCCAGGGTGGCAGGTTCCGCTGCCATTTTTCTCAGTTCGCCCGCCAGGAACTCCACCGAGAGCGTCAGATTGATGAAGCCGGGGCCCGCCACCTCGGCGCTTTCACAGATGCGGCCCAGGCCGCGCTCCATAGCCATGTTAAGCACCTCGCCCGCGACTTCCCGGGGCGGGCGGCCCAGCGACCGGGCGAGAGCCAGTGCCCCGTCCACTTGCAGATCGGCCCTTTGTGACGCTCGCAGCCCGCTCGCCGCGCCCGGTCGGAACTCCTCGAAAATGGGCGCGAGTGCGGCATCGACCGTGGCGAGCAGTCCTGGCATACCCCCATCGTCGCGTCCGGGCCGGTCTTTCGGCCAGCCGAATACCTGTCACGCTGGGATCACCGGGCTCAACGCCCTGCGGCAGACCGAGACCTCCCGCCAGCACGGGGATTGAGGCAGCACGGGGATTGAGGCAGCACGGGGATTGAGGCAGCACGGGGATTGAGGCAGCACGGGGATTGAGGCGTCGTGACTATTGCCGCTAGCCTCACCTGGGTCCCGATGGCACCCGACAACCCGAGCGCCGACAACTTTGGCGATAGGCCACCTGCTGCCCTCCGCTTTGTTGATGTCGACCTCGAGAGGCTCAACGCGCGAGTGCTGTCAGGCGTTGACTGGCAGGTCCGGGCAGGTGAACGTTGGGCGGTGCTCGGGCCCAACGGTGCCGGCAAGACGACGCTGGTCCAGCTGGCGTCAGGGTACCTCCACCCGACCCGGGGCTACGTTGAAGTGCTCGGTCGTCGCCTTGGGAACACAGATGTGCGAGCATTACGAGAGACGATCGCGATCGTGTCGGCTGGCGTTGCCCGGATGATCGTCCCTCGCTTGACGGCCACAGAAGTCGTCGTCTCAGCTCGGCACGGCGCGCTCGAACCGTGGTGGCACAAATACAGCCCGACAGAATGGGAACGCGCCCTCGGCCTATTGGCGTCAGCCGGGTTCCAGCACATCGCGGACCGCCCCTTTGGCGTGCTTTCCGAGGGCGAACGCCAACAGGTCTTGTTGGCGCGGGCCCTCATGACCGAACCCCAGCTCTTGCTGCTAGATGAGCCCTGCGCCGGCCTCGACATGGGCGGACGGGAGAGGCTGCTGGCTCGCCTCGGGTCACTGGCGGCAGACGGCGCGGCGCCGCCCACAGTCATGGTCACTCACCACGTCGAGGAGATACCCTCGGGCTTCACCCATATCTTGCTGCTGTGCGCCGGCCGCGTGCTCGTGGCTGGCCCCGTAGAGGTCGCCCTATCGGCGCAGCACCTGAGCGACTGCTTTGGCCTACCCCTCGAGCTGAGAAGTGACAACCATCGTTGGACGAGCAGAGCGGCCCAGCCTTTTCAGTAGGCCCCGCCCCTCAGCTGACCGGGAGGAGCGTCTCCAGACGCTCGTTGATGTCCGAGACGGAGTAGAGCTGACGGCGGAGGGTCTCTGTCAGCCAGCGTTCTACCTCGGCGCGGGCTGGCCCCTCGTCAAGAGCACCCCACAGGTCAAGCAGGTGATCCTGGACGTCCGAAGCAGATACCGAGATCTGGTCAGTTAACTCCGCCAACCAGGCTTCTGCCACTTCGACAGCGCTCGTAACAACCTCATCGCCGCTACCCTGCGCAACGCTGTCCTCTTCAGCGCTCAGCTCGTCTCCCGCTTCTTCCATCGCCTCGGTCATACTCCAAGCATACGGCACGCCCGGCTTCTCGACAGTGCAGGTAGCGGCACGTGGGCACTGTCGCAGCTGCACGTGGGGCAACTGGGCCCACGGCCCGCCCAGCTCCTCGACAGGGCAGGTAGCGGCGCTGGGCTCTGTAGCAGCCGCACGCGGGGCGAACTGGCCCCCTCCGGCCTCTCGGGGGCACCGGACGGCCGGCCCATTTGCTCGTTTTCTGTCGTGCACTCGCGCCAAAGTCTGGCTCACCACTTTCTGCTTCTAACAGTTTGAAATGTCATAACCGCCCTGGTCAGCATACGAAATTGTGCGTTACACTTGACGATCGCGCAATGGCGTCCTAATGTATCGAACTCAATAAGACAAACCATACAAGTGGCGCCCTAATCGAGCGGCGTTCAGCGCCAATCTCCGTAACAAAGTTGTTCGGAGACCTGGTGCCGGATGCGCGAGGTTGCCCGCAACAATTTGCCCTTTCGGGGCTGCTGGCTTATTGGGCTCACCAGCTGATTTGCTGCCTTTAGCACGTCTTGGCCGAAAGCCGGCCGAGTGCATTGGGTGGCACGCGACCAAGGAGACACTAGTGGTACATTTCGTGCCTTCTGCACCCCGCCGCGGCACTCGTGCAGTACGCAAGGCAGCCTTGTCATTGCCGCTCGTTGCCATGAGCCTCGCCGGGCCACCGAGCGCGGTTGCTTCGCCCCCGCCGGCGAAAGCAGTTGGCCTGGTTACCCACGTCGGGACTACCACAGCGACGGCGGCTCGTCCGTCGAGCCACCTCATGTTGCTCTTTCCCGGAGGCGACAATGCGTACATCTTCAGCCACATCAAGGGGTTGCCCGTGCTTGTAAAGGCCACGCCCCCCGTGGCGACGGCACCAGCTGCCAAGCACCTATCTCCGCCGAAAGGCAATGCCGTAACAAAGCCGCACCCCGTAGCGGCACCCGCCCCGGTAAAGCACGTCTCGGCCACCGAACCCCCGCCCGTGGCCCCCGTCCGTACCTTTGTCGGTGATTTCCTCGTGACTTGCTACGACCTCTCGGGGCACACCGCTACGGGCGCTTTGGTCAGCATGGAGAGCGTTGCCGTCGACCCCAGCGTGATCCCTCTCGGTACACAACTCTATGTGCCGGGCGCGGGCTTACGTACCGCTGATGACACCGGGGGGCTGATAATCGGTCACCGCCTCGACATATGGGAGCCGAGTTATGCGGCCTGCGCAAACTGGGGTGCCGAAGTAAAACCGGTCTACCTGATTAGCCGGGAGGACTAACTGGTTGGGACGAGCAGTTGACGTCTCCGGGACGCCAAATGCCTCCCTAATGCCTACGACACTGGCTACCGTCGGGGGCATATAGATTGCCTCCGACGGCGATCGGCCATGGATGTCCCAGTGATGCCCGAGGGGTCGATATCGCCGCACGGAAGGCCCGTCGTGACCGGCGTAGCTAGGTGCGTGCGTCAGATCCGGTCCTTTGTAGAGGCGTTGAGGGCCTGGGCGTTGTTGTCTTCGGCGGCGAAGACAGTGGGTTGCCAGAGGGCCCATTGTGCCTTAGGCCCCAGCTCAGGGTGGCCAGTGGGCTAACGTCGCCCGGATGGACGGCTACCAGGCGTTGCTTCTGGTGTCATTCGGTGGCCCTGAACGAGCCGAAGACGTAATGCCGTTTTTGAGGCGGGTCACTGCAGGGAGGGGTATCCCCGAGGGCCGGATCGCTGCCGTCGCAGAGCACTACTACGCCGCCGGAGGTGCGAGCCCGATCAACTCTCAGTGCCGCGCCCTGCTCGACGCGCTGAAGGCCGAGCTGGCTGACATCTCGCTCCCTGTCTACTGGGGTAACCGCAACTGGCACCCACTGCTCGAAGACACCGTCGCCCGGATGCGAGACGACGGTATCGGCCGCGCCCTCGCGTTTGTGACCTCGGCCTACGGCGGCTATAGCAGTTGCCGCCAGTACCTGGACGACATTGCCGTGGCTCGGGCACGGGTGGGCGCAGGGGCGCCCGCAGTGGAAAAGCTCCGCTTGTTCTACAACCACCCGGGTTGGGTCGAGCCGTGGGCGGCCAGCCTACTGACGGCCCTCGCGACGTGCCCGGTCGCGGCGCTCGGCAGCAGAGCCGGTACTGAGAGAGCCGGTACTGGGAGAGCCGGTACTGGGAGAGCCGGTACTGGGAAAGCCGGTACTGAGGCGGAAGTGATCTTCACAGCGCACAGCATCCCGGCCTCGATGGCCGCAACGAGCCCGTATGTCGACCACGTGACAGAGGCTGCCCGGCTCATTGCCGAAAGCGCGGCGGTGAAGTCGTGGCGATTGGCGTGGCAAAGCCGCTCGGGCCGGCCCGGTTCCCCGTGGCTCCAGCCCGACGTTTGTGACGTCATCGACGTGTCGGGATCGGCGGCGGTGGTCGTCGCCCCCATCGGCTTCGTCTGCGACAACATGGAAATCGTCCACGACCTCGACGTCGAGGCGGCGGAGGCAGCCGTCAAACGGGGCGCCTACTTCGTCCGGGCGGCCACGGTCAGCACTCGCCCGGAGTTCGTCAACATGGTGAGCGAACTGGCGCGCGAGCGGCTTAACCCGGCGCGCCACGGCGGGCACTAGGGCAATACGGTCCGTGGCCCGATGTCTGCCCGAACGGCCATTGTCCTGGCCCAGGTGACCGCCCGAGGATAACGCGCCATAGCTGCCCGGAAGGCCACGGCACAGGTTCCCCGAGGTCCACGGCATAGCTTCTCCTCACTGGTAAGATGCTGGTGGGCTGACCCGCAGGGGAAGGGCTCGATGGCCCCGGCCTCTACCAGGAACCTTGACCCTGGCGCCTGGACTTTTGCCGCGCCACCGTGCCGGCCACTACAGGAGGAGCCCCAATGCCTGGAACGCAAGTTTCAGAACATCTTGTTGACACGACCGCCCCCTATCGGGTTGCTGACATTCAGTTAGCCGACTTCGGGCGGCGGGAGATCGACCTCGCCGAGGTCGAAATGCCTGGCCTCATGGCCCTCAGGGAGGAGTACGCGAGCGAGAAACCTCTTGCTGGCGCCCGCATCAGCGGCTCCCTGCACATGACAGTTCAAACCGCAGTCCTGATCGAGACGCTCACAGCCCTAGGCGCGGAGGTGCGGTGGGCCAGCTGCAACATATTCTCCACGCAAGACCACGCGGCGGCGGCGATTGCCAGAACGGGTGTCCCGGTGTTCGCCTGGAAAGGCGAGACGCTCGAGGAGTACTGGTGGGCCACCGAGCAAGCCCTAACCTGGCCCGCAGCGGACGGGCCGAACATGATCGTCGATGACGGAGGCGACGCGACGTTGCTCGTGCACCTCGGAGTACAGGCGGAACGTGAAGGGCGTGTGCCCGACCTCGGCCCCGCGGACAGCGAAGAGCACGGCGTCATAACAGCGACATTGCAGCGCACCCTGCGGTCACGACCTGGCGTTTGGACGAAGATGGCGGCCGGCATGAAGGGGGTCAGTGAAGAGACCACTACCGGGGTCAACCGACTGCGCCAGCGAGCCGCTGCAGGCACGCTGTTGTTCACAGCCATGAACGTGAACGATTCGGTGACAAAAAGCAAGTTCGACAACCTGTACGGTGTGCGCCACTCACTTATTGACGGGATCTTCCGTGCTACTGACGTGATGGTGGCCGGCAAAGTCGCCGTCGTCTGCGGTTACGGTGACGTGGGCAAGGGCTGCGCTCAGTCGCTGTCGGGCCAGGGCGCGCGCGTGATTGTTACTGAGGTCGACCCGATCTGCGCCCTGCAAGCTGCCATGGAGGGTTACCAGGTCGCTACGCTGGGCGACGTCGTTGCGACGGGCGACATATTCGTGACCGCGACCGGCAATAAAGACGTCATATTGGTTGAGCATCTGGCCCGGATGAAGCACAATGCCATCGTCTGCAACATCGGTCACTTCAACAATGAGATCGATGTTTCGGGCTTGGCCCGCTACCCCGGCATTTCACGGCACCCGGTAAAGGCTCAGGTAGACACGTGGGAGTTCCCTGACGGCCACTCCGTCATACTGCTGGCAGAAGGAAGGCTCGTTAACTTGGGCTGCGCTACCGGCCACCCTAGCTTTGTGATGTCTACCAGCTTCACCAACCAGGTATTGGCTCAGATCGAATTGTTCAACCACGGCGACCGGTACCCTCTGGGCGTCCACGTCCTGCCGCGGCACCTTGACGAAAAAGTGGCGCGGCTACACCTGGGCAAGCTCGGGGCCAAGTTGACCCAGTTGACGGAGAGCCAGGCCGCCTACATCGGTGTGCCCCTAGAAGGGCCCGTACAAAGCGCCCGACTACCGCTATTGAGCGTTCCACCCAATCCAACGCGGCCCGGTCGGCCGCGTTGCGACGAAAGGGTGCCGTGCGTCGGGGCACCGCACGGGCTCGCTCGTAGAGGACCACGGCCGGGGCTGGGGGTGACTTCGATTGCGGGCAACCTCAGGGGCCACGGAGCCCCTTCCGACGGCTCTGGCCACGACAGGGCGCCCTCGTCCGGCTGCCACATAAAATCGCTGTTTGCCGAAAGGTGCACTTCGACCGGCAACCCAGCCAAGGTCCCTCGAGGCAGCACTATCCTCAGCAGTGTGAGGGAGGTCGTCGATGACAACTTTTGATGAGATCGGGGCGTCGGTCAATGAGGCTCAGATCGCTGTCCATTGGCGGGAGGAGGAGTACTTTTACCCTCCGCCCCGGTTCATAGGACAAGCCAACGCCTCGGACCCGGCAATATACGAGCGTTTCGCTGAAGAGCGCTTCCCCGAATGCTTCCGGGAGTACGCCGAACTGCTGGATTGGGACCGGTACTGGCACACTACGCTTGACACGAGCAGCCCCCCGTTCTGGAAGTGGTTCGTAGGAGGGCGTCTCAACGCGTCCTACAACTGCGTGGACCGCCACGTTGCGACGATGCCGAACAAGGCCGCCCTCATTTGGGTGCCCGAAGCCGAAACAGAAGAGACCCGGACGATAACCTACCGTGACCTCTACGGGCGGGTGAACGAGTTCGCCGCCCTGCTGCGGGGGTTTTGTGGTCTCGAGCAAGGCGACCGCGTGACCTTCCACATGCCAATGGTCCCGGACCTGCCCGTCTCGATGTTTGCCTGCGCCCGCCTCGGCGTCGTGCACTCCGAGGTCTTCGCCGGCTTTTCCGGGACCGCCTGTGGCGGACGGATAGCCGACTCAGGTAGCCGCGTGCTCATCACTATCGACGGCTACTACCGAGATGGGAAGCTTCTCGACCACAAAGCCAAGGCGGACGAGGCGGTCGCGATCGCGAGGGAAGAGGGCGTCGAGATCGAGAAAGTCCTCGTCTGGCGGAGGCACCCGGACCGGTACCTATCGAAAAGCCCGATGGTGGAGGGCCGAGATTTCTTCGTTGACGAGGTCATCGCGGACTACAAGCGCGCCGTGGTGCCACCGCTCTCGATGCCGGCAGAAGCGCCTCTGTTCCTCATGTACACCAGTGGTACGACGGGGCGGCCAAAGGGAGCGCAGCACTCGACGGGCGGTTATTTGTCTTATGTTGCTGGCACTTCTAAGTACTACCTGGATATCCACCCAGAGGACACATATTGGTGCTTTGCCGACATCGGCTGGATCACCGGGCATTCTTACATCGTGTACGGTCCCCTGGCGCTGGGGACGACGAGCGTGCTTTACGAGGGCGCGCCTGCGTACCCTGACGCCGGGCGCCCGTGGAGGATCGCCGAGCGCCTGGGCGTGAACACGTTCCACACGGCGCCCACCACGATACGGATGCTACGCAAGCTCGGTCCTGACGAGCCTGCCAAGTACGACTACCGCTTCAAGCTGATGTGCACAGTGGGTGAGCCAATAGAGCCAGAGGTCTGGCGCTGGTACCACGAGGCGGTCGGTAAGCGAGAAGCCGTGATCGTCGACACCTGGTGGATGACCGAGACGGGCGGGTTCCTGGGTAGCACCCTGCCTGCGCTGAAGCCCATGAAGCCCGGCAGTTGCGGCCCGGCTGCGCTCGGGGTTTACCCGGTAATTTACGATGAGGAAGGAAAGGTAATAGAACCCGGGACCGGCACAGCGGGCAACATCTGTATTCGGAACCCATGGCCCGGGATAATGCAAACGGTCTGGGGCCAGCCGGACCGTTTTGTCCAGACCTATTATGCAAAGTACAGCCGCGACAAAACGAGCACCGACTGGCACGACTGGCCGTTCCTGTGCGGTGACGGAGCAGTGCAAGCGACCGACGGCTACTACCGCATCCTCGGGCGCATCGACGACGTTATCAACGTGGCCGGCCACCGCCTCGGGACGAAGGAGCTCGAGTCTGCTGTGCTCACGGTCCCCGAGGTCGCCGAGGCTGCTGCCGTGCCTGTGATCGATGAAGTCCGCGGCCGAGTCGTCGAGATGTACGTCTCGCTTCAGCCGGGGCTGGCCGCGAGCCAGCAGATCGAAGACAAGGTCAAGGCATCCATAGAAACCCAAATAGGCAAGGTGGCGCGGCCGAAGAACGTCTGGATCGTCCCAGACATGCCAAAAACGCGCTCGGGGAAGATCATGCGGAGAGTCATCGCCAGCATCTCCAATTTCACTGACGTCGGTGACATTACGACGCTGGCCAACCCGGACGTAGTCGAAGGCATCCGCTTCCAGGTTTACAAGGAAAAGTCGGCGCGCGGCGAAGCCCCTCGCGAGCTCACTCCCAAGGAGGTCGAAGAGATCCAGTCGTACGGACACGTCGAGTAGACGCGTGGACTAGCAGCCCGCCCCGGCGCCACGTGGGCGGGTCGACAGTCCTCCCCCGCCCGCGCCTCCAGCTGGCGGTGGCCCACGAGCCGCGCCCAGCCAGCAGCTAAGCACATCCGCCATCCTCAGCGGTGGCGCGGTCAGAAAAGACCGGTCGCCGGGCGGGCCGGGCACTGTTTATTTTGGGGTGCCCTGAATGGAGGTGAGGGGTCTTACAACCTAGAGTTCCCGTGATGCTTCAGGGGCGCGCGGCGGTACAAGACCGCGACGATTTTGTCAGGACTTCGTACGAAGCGGTGGCGGCCCCGAGCACCAGGCCGGCGGCCCGGCCCGCCCGTCACTACCTCTGGCGTTGGGCGCCCCTGGCCCTCGTCGCAACCGTCGTGGGTTGGGACCTCTGGGAGCTTCGTACCGCAGTGGCCCCAGTCGCCTACCTCAACGACGGCTCCGTGCACCAGCAGATGGTGCGCGACGCGACGAGGTTGATAGGGGCGGGTCGGCTCCCGTTCACGTCGTGGCTCCCGTATATCGGGCTCGGTTCGGCGCAGTTCCTCCACTATCAGAGCCTCGGGTCGGTGCTTACGGGCCTGGCGGGCACCGTGGTGGGGGCCAACACGGCTTACCGATGGTCCCTGTACCTGCTGCTGTCGCTGTGGCCTCTGGCCATTTACGCGTCTGCGAGGCTGTTCGGCCTGACCAGAGGAGCGGCGGCCGCGGCGGCAGTTCTGTCGCCGTTCGTCGTCAGCTACACCGGGGTCGGGTTTGAGCACGGTGCCTACATGTGGGTCGGTGGGGCCGAGGTTTGGACACAGCTCCTCGGGTCCTGGGCCTTGCCGTTCGCGTGGGCGACCACCTGGCGGGCCATGAAGGATGCCCGGTTTATATGGGTTGCTGCGGCCCTCGTGGGTTTGACGGTCGGGCTCCATTTCCTGTGCGGCTACCTGGCTTTCCTCGGCGTGATCGTACTGGCACTGGCGGCCGACGGTCAGCTGTGGAGGCGCCTGGCGCGGGCGGCTGTACTGTTTGCCGCTTCTTTGGCGGCTGCGGCGTGGGTAGTTGTGCCGCTCCTCTTGTTGAGCAAATGGTCCGCCATCAACCAACCGCTGGCCGAGACGCCATACGTGAAGGGCTACGGCGTGCGCCAGGAGCTCGTTTGGCTGTTCACCGGGCAGATGTTCGATGCCAAGCGGGCGTTGCCTGCTGTCACCGTGCTCGTCTTCGTCGGAGCTCTCCTCGCTGTCGCCCGCTGGCGGCGGGACACCGTGATGCGTAGCCTGCTGGCCCTCTTCGTGGCGTGCCTGCTGCTCAGTTTCGGCTCATCGACGTGGGGAGGCCTGGCCAACCTCGTCCCCGCTCACGCGGACCTTTACTTCCGCAGGTTCACGATGGGAAGCCAGCTGGCCGGAATATATTTGGCCGGCGCCGCGGTTGCATTTGCGTGGCAGGTCTGGGTACGGATCGTCGACGTCCTGGCCAGTTCAAGGTTGATGCGGGTTACGGCCCTCGGTTGTGCGGTGGCCGCCACCCTGGCGTGGTTTTCCCCCGCGGTCGCACAGGCTTCGAGCTATGACCAGCGCAACACATCGATTGTCCAGGCTCAGCGAACGGCAGATAAGACAGACGGCGCCATGATCTCCCCGCTGATCTCGTACATAAAGCAGCACGGGGACGGGCGCACCTATGCGGGCTTGCCCAACAACTGGGGGCACAGTTTTACAGTCGGGTTCGTGCCGGTATACAAGTACATCGAAAGCCAAGACGTCGACGAAGTCACCTACGTGGTGCCG
Organism: uncultured Acidimicrobiaceae bacterium; assembly: GCA_963823855.1. GTDB lineage: Bacteria > Actinomycetota > Acidimicrobiia > Acidimicrobiales > Palsa-688 > Fen-671. The sequence goes on along the minus strand of CAWGNA010000012.1, from coordinate 591,121 downwards.
ACGTTGTCGCTAATGCTTGACCCTGAGACGAATTTCGACGAAGACAACCCTTCTGACTACACGATTTTCGGTATCCGGTACCTCCTCCTGCCAGTGGGGATGACCCCTCCGGTACCGGCTCAGCGCGTAATGGAGCACGGCATCTACTCGCTCTGGCAGATCGGCTCGAACGGCTACGTCGACCTCGTCCGGCTCACGGGCACTCTTTCGGCCGACCGCGCCGACATAGGTAGTGCCTCATGGGATCTCTTGTACACGCTGGTCCCGCACGAGGACTGGTCGGTCAAATGGCCGGGGGTGGCAGCTGCAGCTGTCCCCGAAGCGACCGAAACTGGTTTGGCTGGCGGTCTGCCGCCCCTTGGATCTGTGGACAGCTCCAGTGCCAACCTGGCGGATGGCTGGCTCAGCACGAAGGTCACGATGGCGAGGGCGGGCACTTTGTTGCTATCAGTTTCCTACGACCCTGGCTGGCACGCGTGGGTGGACGGCACGGAGGCACCAACGGAGATATTGGCGCCAGCGCTCGTGGGCGTGAACCTTGGCCCTGGGACCCACGATGTCGTATTCCGCTACATCGGCTTCCGCTGGTACCCAGAGCTCTGGGCCATTGGGCTCCTCGGCCTGGGCGGGGCCTTTTGGGTCGGCAGGAGATGGTCAGTCAGGGCAGGACGGGCACCGGGCCGTAACTGAGCTGCCGCGGCCGCGTCGAAGTGTTCCCTACTGTTGGGGACGTGCAAGGCGAGCGGTCAGGTACGGGGGGTGCTTCGACTTCGATCAGGCGGCTACTGCTGGGCCCGCCGCTGCGGGCACGAGACGTCTCTAAAGAGCAGATCAACCCCGTTGAGGGGCTATCCGCTCTATCCCTCGACGCGTTGACATCGGTTGCGTACGGGCCCGAAGCGATCATCGTTGTGCTGGCTGCGGCGGGGGCCAGTGCGCTCAGTCTGGTCCTGCCTATAACGCTCGCCATCGTTGGGCTCCTGGTCATCCTGGTTTTCTCGTACCGCCAGGTGATCGATGCTTACCCGGGCGGCGGCGGCGCCTATGCGGTCTCGCGTGCCAACTTCGGACCTCGCGCCAGTCTGCTGGCGGCCGCGGCGCTGGTCGTCGATTACACGCTGACGGTCGCGGTCTCGATCGCGGCAGGGGTCGGTTCCCTGACCTCGGCTTTCCCCAGCCTGGCTCCTGCCACTGTGCCGATGTGCCTGGCCATCCTGGCCGTAGTCACGGCCTTCAACCTCCGGGGCCTTGGCGAAGCGGCGCGCGCCTTCCTCCTCCCTACGGTCGGTTTCATTGTTGGCCTCCTGGCCGTTATCGCCATCGGGCTTGTCCACCCGTTGGCATTGAACGTCCCTCAACCGGGCCACTCACTGATGCCCACCCACAACCTCGAGGCGGTAAGCGTCCTGCTCGTGTTGAAGGCGTTCTCGGCCGGTTGTTCTGCCTTGACGGGCGTCGAGGCGATCGCCAATGGGGTACCGCTTTTCAAGCAGCCCCGCGTAACTCTGGCCAAACGCACAGAGGCGCTCCTCGGTGGGACCCTGGCCGTGATGCTGGTCGGCTTGGCCGTTTTGGCACGGCGCTGGCACGTCGGCCCACGCTCGGGCCAGACAGTGCTCAGTCAGATAATGGCCTACGCCGTAGGCAGGCATTGGGCCTACTACTTGCTCTCCCTCACGATCACAGTGGTCCTGGCGCTCGCAGCGAATACGTCTTTCGGCGGCCTGCCCGTGCTCGGGAGCCTGGTGGCCCGCGACAACTACCTCCCCCACCTGTTCTCCTTACGTGATGACCGCCAGGTGTTCGGCAACGGGATCTGGGTCTTGAGCGGAATGTCGGCCGTGCTGCTAGTTGCTGTGAACGGCAACACGAACCGGCTTATCCCTTTGTTCGCCATCGGTGTGTTCACGGGGTTCACTCTCTCTCAGGCCGGGCTCGTCGTCCACTGGCGCAGAGAGCGGCCGCCCCGCTGGCGCATGCGCGCCTCCGTCAATGGCACGGGGGCCCTGGTCACCGCTGTCGCCACCATTGTGTTCCTGGCCACCAAGTTCACTGAGGGGGCATGGGTGGTAGTAGTTGCGGTCCCCCTGATCATGTTTATGTTCACGCGGGTCCACGCCTATTATCAGCGGGCGGAGAAGGCCCTCGAGATCGGGCAGGTGCCGGACAGACCGGCAGCCAAACCCACGATCGTGGTGGTGCCGGTTACAGGGGTCTCCAGATTGGCTGAGCAAGCCATCTCTGAAGCACTCGGTATAAGCAAGCAGGTCGTCGCCGTGAAGGTCGTGCTCGAGGATGCCGGCGCGGCGACCGGTGACGGCGGGAGCACCGGTGGCGTGAACGAGGGCTCGCCAGAAGCAGCACAAGTCCACGCTCTCGAACAGGAGTGGATCCGCTGGGGCCCGGGTGTGCCTCTGCGGGTGTTACGAACGGAGTACGCCTCAGTGGTGCGACCAATAGTTGCATTTATCGACGACCTCCGGCAGCGAAACGAGGAGCAAATAATGGTCCTCGTGCCCGTGGCCGTCCCCGAGCGGCTCCGCTACCTGTTCTTGCACAACCATCTCGAAGTGGTGCTCGACCGAGCCCTTCGCGGCCGCACCGATGTCGTTATCGCGCGGGTACAAGTACCCTTGCATGCCCCGACGGAAGGCCAACAAGACGAACGTGACGACCTGGGCCAAACCGGGACTGACGGTCAAGCCGGGGCCCAGGCTGGGACCGAGGCCCGCATTGAGCCAGATGATAAGACCAGCGACGGAAATGGTGACCAGCCGCAAACTCCAACCTGAAAGGGCCAGCCGGCGCGAAGGGAGAGGTCGCGACGGCCGGTGCCGGTACGTTCCTGTCAGCACGCGAACAGCCACTAAATGGTTGGTACGGTGACGATTTGTGACGGTCGCGGGAGGTAACAGTGAGGTCGTCCTCGGAATGGACTTTGGAGGCACCAAGACCGCACTCGCTGTCAGTGACCTGGACGGCCTCTGCCTCGTTGAGCACGTGCTCGCCACACACCCCGAAGGCGGCGCCGAAGGTGTCCTCGCCCGGGCGATCTCGGCCGGCAGAGCCCTGCTGACCCAGGCGCCAGAGGCCCATCAGCTCACCGCCGTCGGCGTCTCGACAATAGGCATCCCTCGGGAAAACAGGGTCGAACTCGCGCCCGCGATACCCGGCTGGGAAGACATGGCCCTCGCTCAATGTGCCGAAGCGGCCTTTGGTGTCCCCGTCCGAGTGGTCAACGACGTGAAGGCCGCAGCTATAGCGGAGTCCCGTTGGGGAGCCCTCGCTGGGTCAGACCCTGCCATCTACCTCAACCTCGGGACGGGGCTAGCGGCGGCGATCGTAGTCGGTGGTCGTGTGCTGGACGGAGCCCACGGTGCGGCGGGAGAGATCGGCTACAACCTGGTCGATCCTGGCCACGTCGGCTTAAGGCTGAGCGCCCGGCCAATGCTGGAGGACACGGTGAGCGGGATAGGCCTGGCTGCCAGCGGCTCGAGGCTCCTCGGCCACGCGGTCACTGCTCGGGAGATATTCGACACCGCGGCACCCGCCCCTGAGCTCGACGCCTTGGTCGGCGCATTCATCGACGGGCTTGCCCCCCACTTGGTAAATCTCGTCATCGCCATCGACCCGGCCCGGGTGGCCGTCGGCGGCGGGATGGTGAAGATCCTGGGACCGCCTCCAGGGACCGCTGGAGCAGGCGCTCGTGTCAGGGGCTCCGTTCCCTCCGGAATTGGTCATCGCCGCCCACCCTTTCGACGCCCCGCTTGTCGGCGCGCTGGCCCTGGCTATCGAAGCCGCCGGCGCCCGCCTGCCCTGCGGCATCCGTTTACCCGCCCACAAACCCTGAGCAGGAGAGCAGGATAGGAGGAACGTGCTAAAACTGGCGATATTGGGCGGCGGCGGCGTGCGCATGCCTGCATTTGTGCGGGCGGTGATCTCGAGCGGGGACAACACCTTTGACGAAATAAGCCTTTTCGAGCCGGACCCGCTACGCCGCGAGACCACCGGCAGGCTTTCAGTCGAGATCGCGGGAGCGCTCGGGCATCCTGGCACAGTAAGAGTGACGGCAGATCTGGAGGAATCCTTTTCCGGTGCTGACTTCGTTTTTTCGGCCATAAGGGTGGGAGGGGACCAGGGCCGGGTGATCGATGAAGGTGTAGCGTTGCGGCGAGGCCTGGTCGGTCAGGAAACCACCGGGCCGGGCGGCGCCGCCATGGCGTTGCGGACCATCCCGGTCGTGCTTTCCTATTGCCGAACTTTGGCGCGAGTTTCACCGCAGGCCGTGCTCATAAACTTCACCAACCCCGCAGGGATCATTACCCAGGCGATCTCGTTGTACGGGGGCGTCAAGGCGGTGGGAGTGTGCGACACTCCGAGCGCCACCCTGCAGCGGTTGGGGGAATTCTCGGGGCGGCCCGGGGACAGTGTCGTTCGACTATTCCGGCCTGAACCACCTCGGCTGGGTCCCCTCTTTCAGAGTCGAAGGGGAGGAACGCATCGGCGACCTACTTGGGCGCTTCGACGAGCTTCAACGCTTCGACCACCGCTTCGCTGCTTTTGACGCCGAGATGGTCCGCCGGGTTGGAGCTGTGCCCACGGAGTACGTGTTCTACTACTACGACCCTCACCGCTACGTCGAGGGGGTGGCGCGCGCCGGTACGAGCCGGGGCCAGGACGTCCTCCGCCTGAACGAGGAGCTCCTCGGTGGGATCGCCCGGTCTTTCGAAAAAGGCGACGTCGAAGACGCCTGGTCCACTTACTCGCTGCTCCTCGGGGTCCGTAGGGACACATACATGCGGACCGACACCGAAGGCGACAACCATCAAACACAGGCCCGTCTGCAACGAGCCTCCGAGGGGCCGGCTCCAATCGATGGCACAGAGATCGGTGGCTACGAAGGGCTGGCACTGGAGGTCGTCTCTGGGCTCACCTCCCGCCGACCGTCCCGGCTCGTCGTCAACACGCGGAACGGTTCGAGCGTGCCTTTCCTGGCGCCAGACGACATCGTCGAGGTGCCGACGTTCGTCTCCGGAGGCGGCTTCGAGCCGCTGGCCACAGGCGAGCTTCCCCGGTCTGCCCGTGGCTTGGTAACCCAGGTAAAAGAGTACGAACGCACTCTGGTGGAGGCAGCCGCGACGGGCGACGCCAGGCTGGCTGAGGTGGCGCTGTCGCTCAATCCCCTGGTCCCAGGTATAAGCGTTGCCAGGGAGCTCCTTTCCGAGTACCGCTGCCTGCACGGGCCCCCCCTTGCCTACTTGGGATAAGGGCATTACTTGGATAAGGGGACTACTTGGGATGAGGGCTGACCTGCGGTAAGGGCCAATTGCCGTAGCGCGCCCTCCGGTCCAGCTGGCCCTGGCCCGGTTATTCGCGGCCGAACGAGCCAAGAGCCGCCATCATGGGTACGTGCTCGAGGCCAGACAACTGAGCGTTGAGGTAGGCGGCCGGCTGGTCTTGTCAGACGCGTCGTTCACCCTCCGCGCCGGTGACAAGGTTGGTCTGGTCGGCCGCAATGGCGCAGGGAAGACCACGCTGCTCAAGGTGCTGAGCGGGGAGGTCCCCCCGGCGGCCGGGGGCGCCAAGATCAAGGGCGCGCTCGGCTTCCTCACCCAGGATCCGCGCCGAATGGCGACCGAAGTCGAGATGACCGGGCTGCTGCACGTCCTGTCAGGCCGGGATCTAGACGAGGCGGCCGAGCGCCTGGAAAAGTTGCGGGTGGCGATGGAGGAGGACCCCTCGGACAGGACTATCCGCAAGTACTCCGGGGCAGAAGAGCATTTCGCGGGTGCGGGCGGCTACGCCGCCGAGGCCGAAGTACGACAACTCGTAGCCGGGCTTGGCCTCGCCGGTGACCGGCTCGACTTGCCAGTGGGCGTTCTTTCCGGAGGCGAGCGCCGCCGTGTGGAGCTGGCCCGCATCCTGTTCGCGGGCAGCGACATCTTGCTCCTCGACGAGCCGACCAACCACCTGGACAGCGACGCCAAGACGTGGTTGACGGGTTTTCTCCGGTCTTACCGAGGGGCACTGCTGGTAGTGAGCCACGACATCGAACTGTTGGACGAGTCGATCACCCGCGTCATGCACCTCGACGAAGGCACCCTGGTCGAGTACAAGGGGACGTACTCCCAGTACCGCGACGCGCGCGCCAAGGACGAGGAGCGCAAGGCCAAGGTGGCGGTGCGCCAGACTGCCGAGATCAAGCGATTGTCGACGTTGGCCGACTCGATGCGCCACCAGACGGAAAGGCGGGCCAGGCTGGCCAAGACACTGGACACCCGCGTCGCCCGGTTGCGGGCCACCGCAGCCCCCGCACCCAGCCGGGGCGATCGCCGGTACCGGGTCAGGTTCCCCGCTCCCCCCCACAGCGGCCGCGTCGTCGTCGAGGCTGAGGGGCTCTCAAAGGTCTACAACGGGCCGCCGATCTTCGAAGACGTGACGTTCGCGGTCGAGCGCGGCCAGCGGCTCCTCGTTATGGGCCTGAACGGGGCGGGCAAGACCAGCCTGCTCCGGATCCTGGCTGGGCTCACGCTCCCGACAACCGGCAGCTGGCGCAGCGGGGTCGGCGTGAGCATTGGTTACTACGCTCAGGAGCACGAAGGCATCGTCGCAGGCCGAAGCGTACTCGACCATCTGAGGGACCAATCGGGGGCCACGGATACCGAGCTACGGGGCCTGCTTGGCATGTTCGGGCTCGTCGGGGAGAAAGCTTTCCAGGACGCTTCCACATTGTCGGGCGGGGAAAAGACCAAGCTTGCTCTGTCCCAGCTCGTCGCAGGCCGCCACAATTGCCTGTTGCTCGACGAGCCCACCAACAACCTCGACCCTCCGTCACGAGAGGGCATCGGCCGCGCCCTGTCCGCATGGCCAGGGGCGATGATCGTAGTAAGCCACGACGCTGGCTTCGTGAACGAGCTGGCGCCCGACAGGGTCTTACTGATGCCTGACGGGACCGAAGACGCCTGGGCGGACGACCTGCTCGACCTCGTCACGATGGCGTGACGCGACAGTCCGACCGAGCGTCCCACCGGGCGTCCGACAGGCACCAAGACAGTGGAATGTCGCTTCTAACGTCCTGCAGAGGCCATGATCTTCATATGGGAAAACCTGTGATGCGCACGCTCGGCGCCCCGATCGTTAGTTTCGACGAGTTCAACACGGAGCGGCCTCCAGGGCGGATCGTCGCTACCTCAGGTGGCTACGACCCCGTCCACCCGGGTCACGTCAGCTCGATCCAGGACTCGCACAACTACGGTGACATAGTCGTCGTGATCGTGAACGGGGACGCCTTCCTGGCTGCGAAGAAGGGAAAGGCTTTTCAGGATCTCCAGACGCGGTGCCTCATAGTGTCTGCCCTGAGGGGGGTTGACTACGTCGTCCCCTTTGAAATCGAAGGGGACCGCACGGTCACCGAGGCGCTGCGACAGTTGCGCCCGCACGCCTTCACAAAAGGTGGTGATCGTGTCGATGCTCATACGATCCCCGAGTGGGATGTCTGCAATGAGCTGGGCATCGAGGTTGTGACGGGTGTCGGTGAGGACAAGCGCTGGTCGTCGAGCTGGTTCCTCGAGGCGTGGGCAGGCGCACGGGCGGGGAGCCCATCGGCACCTCCCCCCAGCGCAGGGTGACCGCGGAGCGCACGAAGGCCGCGGTGTCCGCACTCCCGATCATGTAGCCGACGGCAGTCCCCCCGTCATCGACGACAAAGGCGAGTTCTGGCTCGAGCTCGATATACAGGCCAGCGTATATGTCCGGTAGGAGGTCTTCCTGCCTGAACTTGCGGCGCCCGTCATTCCCGGCGTCGCCGGTACGGGTACAAACGTCGTAGACGGCGTCGTGGTCGCCCGGAAGGTAGCCCCGGATAGTTGCGGCTGTCAGCCTTGGCGCTCTCGGCGCAGCAACCCGCCCAGGAGTGTCGGAGGCGGGCACCCGTGAGCGAGCACCTCGTCATAGTCGAGCCTTTCACCAAGCGAACCGAAAAGCTCCCCCAGCTCGGAATAACCCACAAAATACGTAGACAACTGCGAGGACGTAAGGCAAGCTCGGCGCCACTTGGCCCTGGCTTCGCTCTCCTCCTGGTACCCGCGCTGGGTCATCAGTTCCATGGCGGCGTCTTCGGTCATGTCACCAGCATGGACCGACACGTCGAGGATGGCGTTTATCGCCGTGCGCAGCTGCATTTTCAGTTGTTGCATCCGCACCGGCAGACCCCCCAGGCCGGTCTCGGCCATGACCCGCTCGGCGTGCACCGCCCAACCTTCGATGAAACTGCCACTCTGCAGCACCTGCCTGACAAGCGTTGAGCCACGGAACCGGCGAGCGTGAGCCAGCTGCAACATGTGGCCCGGCATAGCCTCGTGCACGGTCAGGTCGACGACCATGGCGTTGTTGTACTCACGGTAAAAGGAAGCCTTTTGTTCAGCTGACCACTCCTCAGGCGTCGGCGCGATTGCGAACGACGTCTCGCCGCCCTGTTCCAGTGGCCCGGCGGGGTCGCAGTAAGCTCCCCCCACGCCCCGGCGGAACACAGGCATGAGCTCGACCCGGAGCGAGACGTCAGGGATGGACACCAGTCCAACGGTGCGCACGGCCTCTGTACAACGCACGAGCGCGGCTTCGGCTGCGGCCACGACGGTGTTGTCGTCAGGCGCATCAGCCGCGACGAGGCCCAAGGCCGCCCGGACCATCTCGTCTCTGCCTCGTCTCGCGTCAATGCTCTGCGCCGCGTGGTAATCATGGACGGCACGCCGTTGGCTGGGCTCGTGCCGACCATCCGGGACAGCCTGTTCGCTTAGTCCAGCCCGTTCGGCCAATCCAGCCCCGTCGCTCGATGCAACCCAGTCGCTCGATCCACGGAGGTAGGCCTCGGAGACGACGGCCAGCTCCTGGTACAGCTCTTCGACCCGACTTTCGGCCCTTTGCAGGAGCTCCGTTGGTGACAACGGCGAGTGAAGAGCCAGTGCGAGCCGGCGAGCGAACAGTTCGGGGCCGATCCGCGGGCTGCGGTGCGGGCCATCCAGCAGCTGTTCCAACACTCCCGCATAGGCGCCCAGTGCGGCCAGTGCCCGCGACTGAGCCCGCTCGACGATGGGACGAAGGCCGGGGTCGCCGTCTAGCAGGTTCCCCACCTCTGCCCCGACCATAGCCACGATGCCCGGGTGCTGGTTGAGGGCCGTCTCGACGTGGACCAGAGGCGGCGCGTCCAGCTGGCGGCGAGCGAGCTCGAGACGCTCGGGAATGAGGTCGAGCCGGGCCGCGATGGCTCGTAGCCGGTCCGGGAGCGGCAGTACGTCACGCGTCACGAGGGGGTACAGCGCCTCGCCGACGTTGTACTCGAGGGGGTCCCAGCTGACGGGGGCGAGGGCGTCCACCTCGAAAACGAGCCGGTCGAGTTCGCCGGTGAGCATGGCAAGGTCGACCCGGTCCTCAGTGTCGAGGGAGGCTGGGTCGAATGAGGCCAGTTCTTGCCGCCGGTGCCGCAGCAAGCTCGCGGTGGCAGACAACCCGGAGGCCGACAGGTCGTTCACCTGCATGTCGAAGCGATGGTCGCCGAGGGTTGTGGCCCATTCCGGGCGGGCCTCGAGCAGTTCGTCGACAACGGCAGCGGCCGTGGCCCTGAATTCGGTGGCGCCTGGTCCGGTCATCGGCCCAGTTTGCCTTCGAGGGGTGGTCGTGCGCCTCCCGGGCGCCAATTTGCCGCTACAGGCCGGTCGGCCGACGCTGAGTGACAGCCGATCGACAACAGGTCGACACCAGGATCGCCAGTAGATCGCCGGTGGGATGGCAGCTGGACGCTTTTATGGCCTTTCTGGGCGCGAAAACCAGTTCGCGCCGGACGGCATCGAACCCGTACCGAGCCAGGTGACATTGGAGAAGCCTCGTCGAGCTGGCCGACCGCGCCGACCTTTTCGCGCCCGTTGGGCCTGGAGGACTTCGTGCCGGGCGACCGCGGGGACCAGGCAAGCTGGGAGAGATGGCCACCGGACTGCCCGAGCTCCTGGTGCTGGACGTCGCAGCCTGGCGCGCTTGGCTCGCCTCCAACCACGCCACCTCTGCCGGGACCTGGCTCGTGTTGGCGAAGAAGAACACTACCCAACCCACGAACCTCAGCTACGAACAGGCGCTTGAGGAGGCGAGCTGCTACGGCTGGATAGACGGCCAGGTCGGCCGGCGGGACGAAGCCACCTACCGGCAGCGATTTACCCCTCGACGGCCCCGGAGCGCCTGGTCGGCTAACAACGTCGCTCTGGCCGAGAGGCTTATCTCACAAGGGCGGATGCGGCCCGCTGGCCTCTCCGCTATTGACCGAGCGAAGCAGAACGGTCGCTGGGAGGCCGCCTACGCCGGCTCAGCGACCATAGATGTCCCTGCCGACCTGGCCGAAGCGTTGGCGGCCGGCCCAGGCGCCGCCCAGCGAGCTTTCGAGGGCCTGAGCCGCCAGAACCGCTACGCCGTGATCTACCGGGTCATTGCTCCCGGCCGGCCCGAAACGCGAGCGCGTCGCATCGAACGCTTCGTGTCGATGTTGGCTCGGGGCGAGACCATCCACCCCCAAGGGCGGGAACAGCCCGGTGACAGCGGCGGTTAGCGAGGCAGGAGCGCCACCGGTACGCCGTAAGCGGCATACGGCCAGAGGACTTCCAGATGGTTCGGCCTCGGGCTCAGTGCCTCGCTTGGGGGCGGAGGCCAGAAGCTTGGGTCAGCCAGACGTGTAGAGGGTCAAGGGGAGCAGGTCGAGGGGGCGGGAGCGGTCACAACACTCCCCCTCGGCCGGTCGTTAGGGTGAGCCATGGCTATAACCGGTACTCACGCACTTCTGTACACCAGCCAGCCCGAAGAACTGCGAGCCCTTTTGAAGGACGCGTTCTCGTGGGACCACATCGACGTCCACGACGGCTGGCTGATCTTCCGGCTGCCGCCGGCCGAGCTGGGCGTCCACCCGGCCACAGCGCCAGCTCACGAGATCACGCTCATGTGCGACGACCTGGATGCGACGATGGCCGAACTGGCCAGCAAGGGAGTGGTTTTCGAGGGCGACCCACAGGACCAAGGCTTCGGTAGGGTCGCCACGATGGTCCTGCCGGGCGACGTGAAGATGTTGCTTTATGAACCTCGGCACAAAACGGCCATCTGACAAACGGAAATCGAGGACCTCGTGGCCGGGCCGGTTGCTAGCAAGGAGAGCCTCGGAGAAGCTTGTCCCGCCAGGCTAACTTCCGCTAGGCAGGCTGATCGCGTTGGCGGGTACGCCCGGGATTGGTGCGTTACCAAAATCGGAGAACGTTACATATCCCGAGGAGCCCCCGCTCTGTCCCTGAATGTGCAGGAGGTAAGGGGTGCTCCCGTCGGCTACGTACAGCCGGTCCCCCTCGCTGTCGGTAAGTATTACCGCTTTGTGGCCGCCCCAGCTCGCCGAGGCCGGCAGCCGAGAGAATTTTGCCTGGCTCGACAGCAGCTGAGTGATAAAGGTCTTCGAACTGGTGAGCTGAGCGAAACTGGAAAAATCAGGATTTGACGCGGGGGCCTTGATCCACCGGTCCGCTACGAGCTGGGCGGTCGGTTGGCTCCCAGTCAATTTGAGCCAGCTCTTTTCGTCGGCTTTGACGTAAACGGTGTGGGAAGTTACGACCAGCTCCATTACCACGCCGGGAAGTTGGACACTGCCTCCACCGCCCACTGGGGACATGCTCAGGTTGAGCGAGGTCAAAGTCCCCCCGTCATAAAAGTGCCCGAGCGTATGGAAATTCTTGGCATTCAACATCGACTTTTCGGCACCTGCGAAAATCTGGGCCCCGCTCTCGGTCTGATGTGTGGCGCCGACAACGGGAGCCGCCGATGCGGTCTGTGGAGCGCTCAAAAGGGCGACCAAGCCCAGCGCCAAGGGGCCGGTCCGTCTAATCATCTACCGAGGCTACCACGACGCCTAACAGCGTCTGCCTCAGCCCAGCCCGTTTGGGGTGGCTTTCGCGAAACGAAACCGGGCCAAACCCGCCGTAACGGGTCGCTAACGCGGGCCATTCCGGATGCCAGCTGCAGTGAGCTTGTCGCGGCGCGATGAATTTGCCTTCAGGCCAACGAGCCGCGACGGGACCGTGACGTAGGTCAGCATCATCACGGCTATCACGACGCTCATCGAAAAGGTGAACCACCACAGTCCCCAACGGGGCACGGCGATTGACGAGTACCCGAGCGCCAGCCCGACAGCGAGGCCGGAACTCCCAACGACGCTGAGATGGCGACGGGCGAGAGCGAAAGCCGAGCCGATAGCGGGTTTGCCGGGCCGCGAGATGGCGAAGGCGAAAACCGCATTGAGGTAGAAGCTCGCCACGCTGACTGCTGCGACCGCTAGAACGAGCAGGGCCGCAGTCGGCCCGTACCATAACCGGAACTCTCGCTGGCCAATAACGTGCAGCTTCAAGTCGAGCATGGCAGCCCAAATCCACATGGCGGGGAGCACCTGGATAAGCGTCAGCCGCCAGTCTGAGAATATGAGTTTCACCCCTTTGAACAGCATCACAATGGCGCCGGCCGCCAACCCGAGGGGGGCGAGGAACCGTTTGGTGTGGCTCAGCTGGAGGACGGCGGCTTCGACGGACGCCTCGTCGCCGTCGACGACAGCGCCCACGAACCTGCGGACGTGAGACGAAAGGGCTCTGCGGCGAGCCGGGCGCTCGACCCCTTGAGAGAACTCCTCGCGAGTGCTGTTGCCGACTTCGCTCACAGCGGGCCGCCCGTGCACGCGACCGCGGCACCGGCCGCGACCACCAGAACCCACCTCACGGGATCGTGTGGCCCCTGTTCGGCATGACTTGGACCTCGGTCTCCTCACTTTTGACCAGTCGCGACGAGATGTCGCTACGGCCCACGTAATTCTAGTTTTTCGATCTTTTGAAGTTGCGTCGCCGACCACCGAGGGCGGCTGCCGAAACCCCCAGCCGTCCCGGTACCGGGGACCATACTGGAGGCAGGGCCGGACTGGAGGCAGGGCCGGAGGTACGACAGCCTCGACAATGGCCCTCGACAATGGCCCGCCCACAACAGACCACAAACAGAGGGGACAAGAGGGGACATACGATGCCCGAACGCAACGACAGCGGGGACGGCTCAGTCGGCCTCCTCCTCGCCACTTCCTGGCAGTCCGGGCTCCTCGTCGGCGTTATCACGCTGGCCCTCGGGATCATCGTGGCTGCGAACCCGTCGACGTCGATCAACGTAGTCTCCGTGCTGGTCGGGATCCTTCTCATCTTCTCTGGGATCCTCCAGCTGGTCCGGGCCCTTGATACGTCCGTTGTCCACCGGGCGTGGTCGGCGATCGTAGGACTGGGCTTCATCGTCCTCGGCGTGGTGCTGGTACGGCACCTCGACGTGACCCGGGCCCTGATCGCGTTGCTGGTTGGCATAACGTGGATCGCGCAAGGTGTGATCGAGCTAATGGTGGCGGCGACAGAGCGCGACCGCGCGGGCCGCGGGTGGGCCATCGTGTACGGTCTGGTGAGCCTGGCCGCCGGGATCGTCGTGGTGGCGGTGCCTGTGGGTTCGCTGAACGCGCTGGCGGTGCTGTTGGGGATCTGGTTCATAATCATCGGGATCCTCGACATCGTCGGGGCGTTCCTGCTCCGGCACGTGCAGAAGCGCGCCACATGATCGGCTAAAGGCCATAGCGACGACGGGAAGAAACGAGCTTCGGGGCGGTCTTCGCGCTATTGCACAAAATAGATAGCCGGCCAAAACTGCGGAGGCTCGCGCTTAGCCCAGGTCCAAGCAGTGCTGTAAGGCCTTGTTGGCTTTCGTCAGGGGTTGGCAGCCTCGAGGCCTCATTGTGACCCTGCGACGGTCGGCTGGCGCGTACTGATATGGGCGCGCAAAATGGAATTCGTGCAGATGAGAGCAGCTAGTGGTGCTTTTCCCCTAAATCCCGGCCCGGCCGGGGGACTAGTCTCGTGCTGTCGGCTGAGTGCTCGAACGTGGAGACAGTAATGGGATTGCGACGACCGGCTTTGTGTAAGCCAGGGGTGCCTATTTGAGCAAGCAACCGTTTGGTCTGTCCAACTGTCCAACCGTTTCTCGAGAGGAGCGTAGGTAATGGTCGAGCCTCTCGGGGCGGCGCCGCAGCCGACTCAGCCGACCTCTGGCGTTCAGACGGCGGCTCCAGCGGCTGGTGGGGGCGGAGTGGCAGTTGTGCAACCGGCCCCGACGTCTGGGCGGGGTTCTGGGATCGTCCGTGCATTCCTTTCAGCTTTGCTTATCGTGTTGGGTGTCCTTTGCCTAACGCTGGCACCTGTGGCCATTTGGGGCCGCAACCTGATCCTGGACACCAATCATTACGTAGAGACGGTCAAACCCCTCTCCTCCAACCCGGGCGTGCAAGACGCCATCGTGGCCCAGGTCGACGCCCAGGTCGAAGCCCACCTGGACGTGGCGGCCTACGTCAAGCAAGTGCTACCACCGAGAGCGGCTACGCTGTTGGCGCCGCCGATCCAGAGTGCCGTGAACGGGTTGGTCCACACGATCGCTACGAGAGTCGTGCAAAGTAAGGCGTTCGGCACCCTGTGGGTCACGATCAACCGGGTAGCTCACCAGCAAGTCGTCAGCGTTCTTACCGGTAAGAAGCTGGCACACGGGATCCTGGTGATCAGGTCCGGGAAGATATACCTGAACTTGTCCCAGGTCGTGGTCGAGGTCAAGGACCGGTTGGTGCAAGCCGGGATCACGGTGGCGGCGAAGCTGCCCGTGGTTGGCGCGACGCTGGAGATTGCCCAGGTGAAAGGGCTCGAGTCCGCTCAGAGCGGGGTGAGGGCGCTCAATACCCTGGCTGACTGGCTCCCATTTATCGGCCTGGCGCTGGTCGCCCTCGGCATCTGGGCCGCTAGAAGGCACAGACGGGCGCTGATCGGGTCGGCGCTGGGGCTTTGTGCCGGGATGATCGTACTAGGGCCCTGGTCCTGGTCCTTCGGCACGCGTACGTGTCGGGCATCCCGGACGACATCTCGCCGCCGCAGACCTCGGCGTACGTGTTCGATACCCTGGTCCGCTACCTGCGCTGGGGGATCCGGGCCATTTTCGTCGTCGGATTACTGGTGGCGCTGGGCGTCTGGTTGAGCGGCCCCTCCTCAGCGGCCACATCAATACGGCGTGGCACACTGGGGTGGACACGTGGCGTCGGCGAAGGGCACCCGGCCGGTTCAGTCAGCGTATTTGCGGCTCGTTACACAAACCCATTGCGGGTGGCGATCATAGGGCTGGCCGGCATAGTTCTGTTGCTGACAGAGCCATCGGCCGGCTCCATCATCCTGCTGGCGGTGATCGTCGTGCTGCTGTTGCTGGCGGTGGAGGCCCTGCGTGCCCCGGTTGCCCGTACGGAGGCCAAGTAGCCTAACGGGGCGTTCGCGATCCCTGGTCCCGGCCCGGGATCCCGTGGTAGCGGTCCTTCGCACTCCAACTCGAAGGCAACAGGCAGGCCACGGTAAGCTGCAGCGTCACCCGAGTTTTGCAGGATGCCACCGTTAGGGTTATTCGAGCAATGCGATACTGGTCCCGATGACAAAGAAGACCAAGTCCACACAGGCTCGCTGGAAGCCACCGCGCGGGCTTTCGCTACGGCCCGGCGAATCGATCGTGATGGTCGTCCGCCCGTCGCGCCTGTTGTCGTTTGGAAAGTACCTCTACACGCTCGGGCTCTATGGCTTTTGGCGGAAACGTCACGTGTACGTGCTGACGGACCAGCGCCTTCTGGTCGGAAAGGGCGTAGTCACCCGTACCGAGGACTCGATCCCGACGAGCAGGATCGAGGAAGTCACTTTCTTCCGCCGGGGTGCCGGTGCGTATTGCCGGATCGTAGTATCAGCACACGGTAGGAGAAGGCTGGAATTGGTAGGGCCGCTGATGGCACGAGATGCAAGACGCCTCACGGGTGAGATCCAGGCTCAGATCTGAGCCAAACAGCGATATTTCTCGCCCGAACGCCTGCGCAGGCACGAAACGAAAAGGAGCTCGATTAGATATCGACCCGCCTAAGCGGCTCGATATCGGCCTTCGACAAGGCGATTAGCTCAGGGCGCACAACGCGGGAATAGTCTCCTACCACAGCCACACATCAGGGCGCCCTGAGCCTAAACCTTCCTTGAGCTCACATCCTTCGTCTCGGTGGCAATACCGCCCCAATCAACCAGAAGAGGGGAAATATGAACCCGATCAAAAACATGACCCAATGGCCTTTCCTGATCGACAGGACGCCGAGCGTCACAACCAACACGAGATAGATGGCTCCCCAGAGAACGTAAAGCCCTCCCGCCATGGCGATCATCATGTGCTCTGGACTACTTCCTCGAGAACGTCAATATTGAGACCATCAGCTGGTCAGGACCTTGGCCTTTTGAGTTTGGAACTCGGCCTCGGTGATGACGCCCTTGTCACGGAGATCGGCCAACTTGGCCAACTGGTCGGCGCTGTTGTCGCTACTGGAAGCTGCAGTCTCCTGGACGTACTGACGGAAGGCCTGGTCTTGAGCTTGGGCTTGTTGGACCTGCCGCTCGTGCATCTTGCCGCCGCGGGCAATGAGGTAGATCAGCACCCCGAGCCAAGGCAAGATGATTATCCCGAACACCCACAGGGCTTTCCCCCACCCCGACAGGTCAGGGCTGCGGAAGATGTCGGCGAAGACGACTATGAGCAGCCAGATCCAGATTATGAACAAAAAGATCCACAGCATGGTCAAGAAGGCATCCAGCAGTGGATATGAGGCGGCGACGATCATTTATCAACCTTTCCTGGGCGCATTGCCGAGGGATCGGGGGCTCGGCTATCTATGTCCCGCGCTAACAATAGGCGCGGCGTAGCGACGGCCTGAGCATACCCGAAGCAGCAGAAAACGTCGAGCCTTTCGTGCGCGCCTGACGCTCACGATGTCCTGGCACCATTCGACCCTAACTCCTGGTCTCGATGGGGCCGCGAAGTACGGCGACCGACCGCGGGCCAACTGTCAATGTACCCCCAGCGTGCGGTCCGGGCGCGGGGCCGTGTCCCCGTAGGTTTCGATCTCCACGTACCATCCCTGGCCCGGGCGCGTAGAGGGGATCATGAAATCGAGAGGCTCCCACCATCCATTGACAATGAACAGAAAGTCGTCGTCTGCAAGTGGGCTGCCGTCGGGAGCGGGGTCGGGATCGTCAACGCCGTCCAAGTAGAGGGTGAGACTACGGGCATTAGGGTCGTTCCAGTCAGCCGGTGCCATCGGCGTGCCCGACGGCGTGTACCAGCGCAGCTCAGAGGCCTCTACGCCACCCAGGAACCTGCGCCGGCGGAAAACCGGGTGACCCCGCCGAAGGGCCACGACCTTGCGCGTGAAGGCCTGCAAGTCGGCGTCGACATTGCCCCAGTCGAACCAGCTGATCGAGTTGTCCTGGCAATACGCATTGTTGTTGCCCTGCTGGGTGCGGCCCATCTCGTCGCCGCCCAGGAGCAGTGGCACGCCGAACGACAATAAGAGGGTAGTGAGCATGGCGCGCCGCTGGCGCGCCCGCAAAGCGACGATATCTGGGCTCGTCGTGGCGCCCTCCGCACCACAGTTCCACGAACGATTGTCGTCGGTGCCGTCCCGATTGCCCTCGCCGTTGGCCTCATTATGTTTGGAGTCGTAGGACACGAGGTCGGCGAGGCTAAAGCCGTCGTGCACCGTGAGCAGGTTGACCGATGCTGTCGGCCGCCGGCCCCGACTGGCGAAGAGGTCCGACGAGCCGGTAAAGCGAGAGGCGAAGTCGCCGAGCAGCCCTTCGTGGCTGCGCCAGAAGTCGCGCATCGTGTCGCGGTACTTGCCGTTCCATTCTCTCCACCCGGGCGGGAACCGCCCGAGTTCGTAGCTGTCTGTCTGGCCGACGTCCCAGGGTTCAGCAACGAGCTTGGCTTGAGAGATCACGGGGTCCTGGTAGACGACGTCGAAGAAAGCTGATACCTGATCAAAGCCGCCTTCTTGTCGGCCCAAGCTGGCGGCGAGGTCGAAGCGGAACCCATCGACGCGCATTTCGGTCAGCCAGTACCGCAACGAATCCATGATCAGTCGCAATGCCAGCGGGTCCCCGGCGTTGACAGTGTTGCCCGTGCCAGTGTCATCGACATAGTAACGGCGGTCCTCCGGGACCAGGCGGTAGTAGGCCGGGTTGTCGAGGCCCCGGAAGCAGAGGGTGGGCCCGAGGTGGTTCCCCTCAGCGGTGTGGTTGAACACGACGTCGAGAATGACCTCGAGCCCCGCGGAGTGAAGCGCGTCGACCATCGCCTGGAACTCGGCCACCTGGCCCCCGGGCCGACCGGCGCGTACCGCGGCGGAGTACGCCTGGTGTGGAGCGAAAAACCCGATCGTGTTGTAACCCCAGTAATTTGTGAGGCCGCGGTCGACCAGGAACTGCTCCGGGACACTTTCGTGCACCGGGAGCACCTCGACGGCAGTAACCCCGAGCCCCACCAAATGGGCGATGGCCGCCGGGTGGGCGAGACCGGCGTAGGTTCCACGAAATTCTGGAGGCACCTCGGGAAGGCTCATGGTAAAGCCTTTGACATGGATTTCGTAAATGACCGTGTCGGCGTACGAGTAATGAGGGCGAGGGCCGCGCTCCAGGTGAAGCTCGGGTCGACAACGAGGCTGCGAGGGACGAACCCGGCGGAGTCCAACCCGCTTGGTTGATCGTGGTCGCTCGTCGAATACCCGAGCAACTCCGGGCCGTACCGGACCGTGCCGCTGAGGGCCCTTGCATATGGATCGGTTAGCAACTTGGCCGGGTTGCAGCGCACCCCATTTGCCTGGTCATAAGGGCCGGTGGCACGGAAGCCGTAGGCCTGTCCCGGCCCTACTCCCGGTACGAAGCCGTGCCAAACTCCGGCGTCGCGTTGCTGCAATGGCAGCTGCGTCTCGGCCCCCGGCTCGTCGAAAAGGCACAACAGCACACCGTCGGCCGTGCCCGAAGCGACCGCGAAGTTAGTGCCTCCTTCTTGGAGGGTCGCACCGAGCGGGTACTCACTGCCCGGGAGTGCCGTCCTGACCCGCTCCGCGACGGTGGTCATTTTTCCGCGGTCCGACCCACGATCATCCGGAGAATGTCGCCGAGAGCCCCGACGTCCCCGTGTTTCCGACGGATGAGGTCGGCCACGACGCCAGTCCAACCAGTCTGATGAGTAGCGCCCAGCCCGGCTCCATTGTCGCCGTGGAAGTACTCATTGAAAAAGATGTTGTCCTTCCAGGCCGGGTCGGTCTGGAACCGTTCTACGCCCCCGAAACACGGTCTCCGACCGTCGGCGCCCACCAGGAAGATCGAAATAAGCCTGTGGCGCAAGTCCTGCGCGACCTCCCCGAGCGTCAGCTTCTTGCCCGAGCGGGTCGGGTACTCGACTTTGAGCGAATCCCCGAAGAAACGGTCGTAGCGCTCCAAAGCGCCGACGACCAGGTAGTTCACCGGGAACCAGAGGGGGCCGCGCCAGTTGGAGTTGCCTCCGAACATGGCCGTCGTGGACTCGGCCGGTTCATAGTCGATCGAAGCCCGGAGGCCCTCCACTTCCAGTGCGTAGGGGTTCTCGAGGTGGTAGGCGGAGATCGCTCGCAACCCGTACGTCGCCAGGAACTCGCGCTCGTCCAATAACTTGGTGAGTATCCTCTCCAGGCGGTCAATTCCGACTACGCCGAGCAGCATCCGCCGCTTGCCTGGTTCCCCGTGGACGATCCCCGTGCCGGCCAGCTTGTCGAGGTCGTCCAGGCCGTGGTCGCGGAGTAGGCGGGGGAACTGTTTGGCGACCACCATGCTTTGCTGCAGCTGGCCTTCCTCCACCACCGCGGCGGCCAACATGGGGATAATGCCCACCATCGAACGGACCTTTACCGGGACAGCGTTGCCGTCCGGGGTTACGAGCCGGTCGTAGAAGAGGCCGTCGACGTCGTCCCACAGGCCCTGAGAGTCCATGGCGTCCCGGATGGCGGCAAAGTGCTCGATGAACTTGAGGACCAGGTCTTGCGCAGGCCGGTGCCCGGTACGGTTCAGCACGATGGCGATGGCTGCCATCGACAGGGCGTACGTGGCCATCCAACCCGTGGCATCCGATTGCTCGAGGGTCCCCCCGACGGGGAGGTGGGAGCGGTCGATCGGCCCAATGTTGTCCAAACCGAGGAACCCTCCCTGGAAGACGTTGCTGCCCGTCTTGTCTTCCAGGTTGACCCACCACGTGAAGTTGACGAGGAGTTTGTCGAACACCCGGCTCAAGAAATCGAGGTCGCGCCCGCCGTCGATGGCGAAGACCTCGAGCGCGGCCCAGGCCTGTACGGGCGGGTTGATGTCGCCGAAGTCCCACTCGTACGCGGCGAGGGCTCCGTTGGGGTTCTGGAACCACTCCCGGCACAGCAGAATTAGCTGGTACTTGGCGAAGGCCGGGTCCACGTGGGCCAGGGCCACACAGTGGAAAGCCATGTCCCAGGCCGCGAACCACGGGTACTCCCACTTGTCCGGCATCGACATGATGTCGAAGGCATCAAAGCTCTGCCATCTGGAGTTGCGACCGTAACGGCGTGACAGCGGCGGCGCCGGTTGGGTGGGGTCGCCCTCCAGCCAGCGCCTCACGTCGTAGTAGTAGAGCTGCTTGCTCCACAGCATCCCTGCGAACGCTTGGCGCATCACCATGGCCTCGTCAGCCGACGCTGCCTTCGGCGTCAGCTCCGTGTAGAACTCATCGGCGTCAGCCTTGCGTTTGGCTATAACCTCGTCGAAGCTCTTGCCGAGCGCCGCAGTCGCATCAGGCTTGGTACCCTTCGGCCGCAGGCGCAGGCGCAATTCGACCGTGGTGTGGGGCTGCACGGTTACCTGGTACCAGAACGCGCACTTGGTCCCGGTCTGCTCCGGGTTTACGGTCTTCTGGCCCCCGATGACGTGGTCATTGATGCCGTCCTTGGGGTACGTCGGGCTGGCCGTCACCCCGTACAGGCGGTGGTCGTTGGTCTCGTTCTCGCAGAACAGGAGCGTCGGCGCCGCTCCACCTGGGGCCGGGGCGCCCACCAGTTCCAGTTCGCCAAGGAACGGGTGCCGGACACTGACCGAGCTAGGCCCATTGGCCTCCATCTCGGGCTTGGGGGCGTCGAAGTCCCACGACCAGGTGTTGCGGAACCACGCCGAGGGGAGCACATGGAGGGCGGCGACGTCGGGGCCGGCGTTGGTTACCTCCACGGACATCAAGATGTCGTGCGGGTCAGCTTTGGCGTAGTGGACCTCGACGATCCAGTAGCGGTCGTCGTCGAACGCACCGGTGTCGAGCAACTCGTACTCCGGGTCGAGCTTGCCGCGCCTGCCGTTCTCCTGACGGAGGTCTTCGTAGGGATAGGCACGTTGGGGGTAGTGGTAGCGCCAGCGGTTCCAGGCGTGGCTTGGGACAGCGTCGAGGTACCACCAGTACTCCTTCACGTCCTCCCCGTGGTTCGCCTCCGCCCCGGTCAAGCCGTACGCCCGCTCCTTCAGGATGGGGTCGTGCCCGTTCCACAGCGCCAGGCCCAGGCATAGGCGCTGTTCAACATCGCAAAATCCTGCCAGCCCGTCCTCACCCCAGCGGTACGCCCTCGACCGCGCGTGGTCGTGCGGGAAGTAGGACCAGGCCTCTCCGTCCGGGCTGTAGTCCTCGCGTACGGTCCCCCATTGCCGCTCGCTCACATAGGGGCCCCACAGGTACCAATCACTGGCCTGGCGCAGCCCGTCCTCTAGTTTTCCGAAGGTCTTAACCCGCTGAGATTCCTCGCCCATCGTCGTATTGTCCTCCCGGTCGCAAACCCGACATGTCCAATGCTCAACATACGCTGCGTCCGGCCGGGGCGAGTCATCCCATCAGAGTGGTTTTTGGCCGGGCCGGTGGGCAGAGGGTGGAAATTCGAACGAGCTGAGAGGACCGTGGCTCGGCTGGCGTCACGCTCAGCCTCAGGCGGTTACTATGAGCGCTTAGTTGAGCAGGTCGGTCCAATCTCAGGAGGCAACAACGTGAAATCGGTCGAGGCAAAGGAAAAAGTGCAGTTTGAGTCCGGCCCCCTTACCGTCGGCGCCATACTCGTGGGTGTGGGCGGGCTGTTGGCTTTCATCGGGGCGATCATCGGTGGCCTGCACCTGTTGGGCCAGACCGTCCGTTGGGTGGCGAGCTGGGAGCAGCAGCCGGCCGACGTGGCCAAGGCCAACTGGGGCCGGGTACGAGCCGCGGGTCAAGCCGGTGCCAATGCATGGAAGGGTGCAGGCGAGTCGATCTCGGCCCGCAGCTGACCCCGTTCCACCTTCCTCCCCTATGTCCCCCCGAGCCGGTTCCCGGCGGGCCGGCTCAGTCCTCAAAATGACCCCGCATGGTTTCGCCGCTAGCGCCGAGACGTCGACGGTTGGCGACGTCCTGCCCACTGTAAGCTGAGCGCCTAAAGCAGCCTCTCGTCTAGTCAAGCGGCTAGGCCCTTGGCGCAATAGGTATCCCGAGTTCGACCCAGCGACGCGAGATATTCAAAGTCGAGCCGGTTTAGTGAGGGGATTTGGGCTCACTACCTTTATCGCCACCCCGGTACCGCCACCCCGGTACCGCCACCCCAGGCCCGACTGTCATCGTCACTCAAACTCGAGCTGAAGCGAATTCCGTCCCATCTGGCGCGAAGGGTACACTTGCTGGCGCGCGTGGCCTTGATGGTCTGATCAAAGACGCGACGATCTAAAGCTGGTGGCAGGGTAATCGTCGGAGTTATGCGTCATGATTTCTTCGCTTGAGCGGGGCTGAAAAGTTGTACTTCTCCCTTCTCGTAAACCCTTTTTGACACAGAATGAAAGGCTGGGCTCCCGCGTGTTTATTTCAGGGTCGCCGCGCCCCACCCGGCGCAGCTTAGGGAAGGTGTCTTGGAGGACATGACCGAGCGACCCTGCCCCGCGGACCAAGGTTGATGCCGCTCCAAAGCCCGTATATCCTCGGTGCATCCGCTGGCGCCGAAATGTCCCGCGATCGACACAGGAGGTCCGCATGGCCGAAGTAAATTCCGCAGCGTCCGTAGAGCTGGCGGTGATCGAGTTCCCCGGGAGCCACTTCAACGGTGAAATAATCCCGGAGTTGGTCGACATTGTGAACCGCGGCATCGTGACGATCCTGGACCTGGTGTTCGTCGTCAAAGAGCCCGACGGCTCGGTAACCAGCGTCGAACTGGCCAACCTCGACGAGGAGTACGCGGCGCCGTTCCGAGCCCTGGAGGGCGAGGTAAACGGGCTCTTGAGCGAGAGCGACCTCGATACGACGGCCGCCGCTATGACGCCGGGGACCTCCGCCGCCCTGATCGTGTGGGAGAACACGTGGGCGCGGTCGCTCACCACCGCGATTGCCCGGGCAGGGGGAAGGCTGCTAGCCCACGACCGGCTAGATGCCGAGACAGTCCGGGAAGCTCTTGCCGCTAGTGGGGCGCAGAGCTAAGAATGAAGCGTCATGAACCTGCGGCTCCGCCCGGAGGGGTCATAAGACGAAGGCGGCGCTGCAGGGTGTGCCTCATTTGAAAGGGAGATGGAAATGCTGATGCGTCCGGTGAGACGAGTGGGACGTCGCGGGTTGGTGGGTGTGGCGGCTCGCACTGCGGTAGTGGCTGGGACTGCCACAGTCGTCGCCGGAGGTGTGGCCCACCACCAAGCGACCAAGCAGGAGCAACAGGCGGAAGCCGCCGCTTACGAGCAGCAACAGCAGGCCGCGGCGTATGCGGCCCAAGCACCGCAACAAGTCGCCTACCAGTCGGCTCCTGCCGATGACGGCGGAGTGTCCGACGACACGGTCGCCCAGCTCGAGCGGCTCGGGAAGCTCAAGCAAGACGGGATTCTCACCGATGAGGAGTTTGCTGCTCAAAAGGCAAAGATCCTAGGGATGTAAAGGCAAACTGCCCGGTTTGTCCGTCCTCGACCTGGCGGCATCGGGGCGCACCGTCGCCCGCTCGGCTGGAGTTAACCCTCGGCGGGCTCCTCAGCGAAGTCCCATGCCCGCACGTGGCCTGGTTCGAGCCGGATGACGATATCGTCGGGGGCTGACGCCGCGTAGGCCAGCCCTGCGTCGGCCCCCAAGTACCTGACGGCGATGCGCTTGACGGCGTCGACTACGCCATCCTCACTAAATGTTGAGCCTGTCGTCATTTCGACGCCCCGGTAGGGCGGGAGGGACTCGGCTAGTACGAAGACCGCTCTCGGGTCTCGGCGCAAATGGCGGACCTTCACGTTGTCGCGGGATGAGCAGACGTTGAAGCCTCCATCCCGGTACTCATGCCACACCGGCGACAGGAGCACACTGCCGTCTGCACGGCGGGTCGCCAGCACTCCCACCAGAGGCAGCTCAACCAGGTCGCCCAGGTCGTCGATAGCCAGATCTCTATGCACGGGGAGAAACTAACAGGCCTTCGGTCGGTTATGCCGGGTTTGGGTTGGGCCGGTTGGGTGTGGCATTGCCTCGGTTAGTCCGGGGTGGTAGGCCCGTCGATTGGGCGACCGCTGACGAGGACGTCGCAAAGCTCCAGACGGTCATCAAGGACGACCAGGTTGGCGGGCGACCCCTCGCGTAGGTGGCCGACGTCGTGACGCCCTAGGACCCGGGCGGGGCGCTCGGTGACGGCGGCCAGCGCCTCCGCCAGCCCTAGCGACAGCAAACCGAGGTGCCGGAGACCGTCGAGGAGGGTCGAGGTCCCACCGGCGATCGTGCCGTCGGCGCGTCGCGCCACACCCTCGCTCATTGCGATCGGCACGTCCCCGAGCATCTGTGAACTGTTCTCTCGCCCGGCGAGGCTCGTGGCGTCGGTGACGATCGAGCACCGTCCGGGTGCTGCTCTGAAGGCCAGCCGGACCAGCTCGTCAGCCACGTGTTTGCCATCCGCGATGAGCTGGACCCTGATGCGCCCGTCTGTCAAGGCCAACCCGACAAGCCCAGGCGCTCGGGCAGAGACGGACGGCATCGCGTTGTAGAGGTGCGTGACCGCGGAGGCGCCGGCGTCGGCGGCTTCTGCCCCGTCCCGGGCCGTCGCGGCACTGTGGCCGAGCGACACCACGACGCCGAGGCGGACCAGTAACGCTATGAGCTCGAGCGCCCCGGGCAGTTCGGGTGCGAGGGTCACCATCGAGACGTGCCCCGCCGCTATCAGCGAGCGCGCCAATTCGGGATCGGGGGCGCGCAGCCGCTCTAGCGGGTGGGTGCCAGCGCGATGGGGCGAGAGGAACGGGCCCTCCAGGTGGGATCCCAGGATGCGGGCGCCATAACCTCCGCCGGAGACCGCCTGGCTCCTGGCCAGCTGGGCCACCCGCTGGACCGCTGCGATGGTCAGCCCCGGTTCGCCACTGATCAGAGTCGGTTGGTAGGCGAGCACTCCGTCCTGTGAAAGGGCGAGGCCCATAGCCTCCAGCTCCTCGACGGACGCGCTGGCCACGTCCACACCTGCGTACCCGTTCACCTGTAGGTCGACTAACCCAGCGGCGGCAATTCGAGAGCCCTTCCCGGGCAGCCCGACGGCGACGACAACGCCTTCGTGAACGGCCAGGTCGCCTGGCACCAGGACGCCGTCGATGAAGGCGGCACTCACGCCGAGCCGGTCCCACTTGTGACGAAGCTGCGAACCGCCTTCCGATGCACCCGCGACAACACTGCCGGTCGTGGCTCCTGTCCCGCTCCCCGCCCGCAACCGGCCAGCGTCGACCGGCGGAGCAGCAGAAGTGGCGGTGACCAGGGCGAGCGCAGTACGGAGGCGCCCCTCTGACTGGGTCAACGCGGGTGCCACCGAACCAACGTCCTGTCCAGTCGAAGCAACCAGGCTGGCGAGTTTGGTGTCCCAGCCCGCTTCCTCGAGCGCTGCGGCTGCGTCGTCGACGCTAACGCCCGTAATCGTCTGGACGATGCGGACCGCCCGGTCGCGCAACTTTGCGTTGGTGGGACGGAGGTCAACCATAAGGTTCCCGTACGTCTTGCCCAGCAAGACCATGACGGAAGTGGAGATGGCGTTGAGGGCGATCTTCTGCGCTGTCCCCGCATTAAGGCGGCTCGAACCCGCGATGACCTCGCCACCAACGACGAGCTCGATCGAGTTGTCTGCCGCCGCGGACAGCATGCTGCCCCGGTTGCAGGACATCCCGATCGTGGCTGCCCCTACCGACTTCGCCGTTTCGATGGCACCCAGGACGTACGGCGTCCGGCCACTGGCCGAGACACCGATGACGACGTCCTTCTCGCTAACCGCCAATTTTTCGACGGCGACTGCACCGGCCTCCCTGTCGTCCTCAGCACCCTCGACCGCGTGGCGCAGTGCCTCGTCACCCCCAGCGATAACGGCCTCCGCTGTCCCAGCCGGCACGCTGAACGTGGGACCGAGCTCGGCGGCATCGAGTACGGCCAGCCGACCGGCCGTACCCGCCCCCACGTATATCAGCCGGCCCCCACTCGCGAGGCGCTGGCACGCGATCTCTACAGCAACGCTTATCGACGGCGCGGCGGCGACGACCGCTTCGGTGGCGCGGCGGGAGTCAGCCGCCATCAGCGCGACCAGGTCAGCGGGGGCCAAGAGGTCGAGCGAGCCGAGCTCGGGACGGACCTCTTCGGTCGAGAGGGTGCCAAGGCTCGTTGGCCCGTCCCTGTCGGGACGGGTCACCCGAGGGCCTCTGCGACGAGCCGGTGGACTTCCGACCTGACTGCGGCCTGGTCTTGAAGTCGGCGACGGGGGTGGACGCTGTTGGTGAGCAGTACGACACCGACTTCGTGTGCCGGAGCGATGAGGAGCGACGTACCCGTAAAGCCGGTGTGCCAGATCGTCCCCTGAGGCCAATCTCCCCACTCCTTTGGGTGCAGCCTCCAGCCGATCCCACGGACATCATCGCCCTCTGGCGTTTGCTGAGCGCTCATCAAGGCCACGGACTCATCGACGAGAACCCCCCCCTGTACGGGACTCAGCAGCAGCTGCACGAAGCGCGCCAGGTCGTCGAGGGGAGCGAAGAGGCCCGCATGTCCGGATACCCCACCCAGGGCGTGAGCGTTGCCGTCGTGTACTTCACCCCAGACGAGGCCCGGTCGTAGGCGTTGGTCCCCGTTCAGCTCCGTAGCTGCCGTCAGGCGCCGTTCGCTCGAGGGCGGGCAGAAGCGCGCCGCTCGTAACCCGAGCGGTGCCGCGACCAGAGCAGCGAACGCGTCATCGAGTTGCTGGCCGAGGCAAGCTTCCAACGCCCAACCGAGGAGCATGTAGCCGAGGTCTGAATAGACCACCCGGCGGCCTGGAACGGCGGCCTTCGCCTCCTCGTACACCGCCGCCTCGATCTGCTGGCGGCCGCGCAATGTGGCATAGAACGGCCGGTGGTCGACCAGGCCCGCCGTGTGGCTCAGGAGATGACGCAGTGTCGTCCGTTGTCCCGGATATGCGGGGAGCCAGCGGACGACCGGGTCGTCGAGGTCGAGGGCCTCGCGCTGCAAAGCGAGCAATGTCAGCGTGACCGTGCAGACAACCTTGGTCAAAGAGGCGAGGTCGTAACGGGTCTCAGGCGTCGTCGGCACGATGTCGCCGACGAGACAGGCATAGCCCCCGTAGGCCGCGAGCGACACGCCGTCCGGGCTAACCACGGCGAGCGAAACGCTCGGCGGGAACTTTGTGGTCATCAGCGAACCCAAGTAGTCGCGTAGCTCCTCGAGTGCCCCCGAGCGGCTGAACCTGTCGAGCCGGGGCACGTCGAAGAAAAGGCCGGCCTGCAGCTGTCCCGTCGTTTGGCCCGCCGTTTGGCCCGTCACTTCGTGCTCGCTCATTTCGCCCCACTTCCCGTTTCCTGCCGAGCTGGCCGGCGCATCCGGATCTCTGGAGCGCGGTACTCCGGCTCTACCCGACGGGCTCCGTCGGGCAGGAAACCGAAAGATGTGTAAAGGCCCCGAGCCACCTCGTTGTGCTCGAAAACCCAGAGCGTAACCGTCGCGAGCCCGCGCTCCCCGAGTAGCTGCAGATCGTGATCGAGGAGGGCTTTGGCGATCCCACGCCCCGTCGCGGCGGGCTCGACGTACAGGGAGTAGATGTGGCCGCGGCGGCTGTCCTCTGGATCTTCCCCGTGGCGCGAGAAGGCCAGGATCCCACCGTCGTCTGATTCGACGAGCCACATGGTTGGCCCGTTGGACGAAGTCATCGTGCCGAGCCAGTCAGCGATCTCTATCTCGTCGAGGGCGTCGAGCACCGAGTCCTCGACGATCCCGACATAGCCGGACCTCCAGGCCAAGACGAACACCCTGGCCAAGCCAGGAGCATCCGCCGGAGTAGCAAGCCGTAGCCTTACCTGAGGCACTAGCGGTCTCATAACAGTAGTGGCCGGACGCAATTGGGCTTGGGCAATTGGGCTTGGCAATTGGATAGTACCAATCGGTAAAGGTCCATCCCATTCAACGGTCACTGAGACGTAGTACCCACTCAGTGTGACCATCGCCAGGCTCACATCCTAAGTACCAGGGAGTGTGAGCGGGCCAAAAGACGTCCCCAGCCTGCAATTGACCAGACCAATCCCCCAGTTGTCCACCTCTCGTGTCATCAGCCTGCAGGAGGCGCGACCGCCATCGGCATGAGTTGGTATAACGTCAGGCGAGGTCGGCCCGAGGGTGGTGCGACCGGCACTGGGAGGTGTCTAGTGGTCCGTAATAACGATGTCGTCGTTGGCCGGTGGCCCGGCAAGAGGTATGTCCGCAGCGGCGCGGCTCTGGTTGCAGGCGCAAGCCTGTTGGCAACTTTCGGCGGGCTAGCCCCAGCATCTGCGGCGGCGGCGCAAGTCGTGCACTCTGGGCGGTCAGCGGCGGCTTCCGGCGGGACCCTAGTGATCGGCGACACGTCGAGCGTTCAGAAACTGGACCCCGACGTAGTGACCAACTTCCTCGACTTCCAGGCGCTCGGGCTCGTCTATGACCAGCTGGTCCAATACAACTCGAAGCTCCAGCTGGTGCCCGACTTGGCGACCAGCTGGGCCTACAGCAACGACAACAAGCTGCTTACGTTCCAGCTGCGTAAGGGAGTGACCTTCGACGATGGGACCCCGTTCACTTCAGCCAACGTCGTGGTGTCTATGGAGCGGGCTCTCGACCCGAAGACGGGCGACGCGTCGGCTTCGTTCCTGGGGAATGTCGAAAAGATCAAGGCCACTGGTACGTACACGGTGGAGTTCATTTTGAGCCGGCCGGACACGTCGATCCTGGATGGGCTCACTTCCGTGAACCTCTCGATCCTGTCGACCAGGGCCGTCGGAGCGGACACGCTGGCCAAAACACCCGACGGTACCGGTCCGTACGAGTTCCAGAGCTGGAGCCCCGGCAACACTTTCGAACTGAAGCCCAACCCCTTCTACTGGGGAGGTAAACCCTCGATCGCGGCCATCAAGATCGAAACAATCCCTTCCGAGCAGTCGATCGCTTCAGCTGTAGAGGCCAACACCGTGCAGCTCGGGCTATTGACCCAGCCCCAGGTGGCGACCCACCTCCCCGGCTCGATCAAGGTCCAGACGGTCCTCGATCTCACGTACCGGGCCCTCATGCTCCAGGACAAGACCGGGCCGCTCTCGAAGGTCGACAATCGTCTCGCCATCGCGTGTGCGGTAAACCGTAAGCAAGTGCTCGAAGACGCTGTGTTCGGCGCCGGCCAGGTCGTCGGGCCCGTGCCGCTCGGCCAGTTCGCGTCCAAGCCGGTCTCGGCCGTCTGCCCGGCCACAAACGTGGCGACAGCCAAGAGCTACCTGCAGAAAGCCGGTGACCCGAAGGGGTTCTCGTTTACGGCCTTGACGTCGACTGACCTCGACCCGACGAGCGCGGCCCAGGCGACTGTCGTCCAATCAGACCTGGCCAAAGTCGGGATCAAGATGAATATCCAGAACCTCGCCGGGGACGCCTACATCCAGGACTGGCTCAAGGGCAGCTTCCAGGCGGCGTTTGCCTGGAATGGCGCCGACCCCAACCCCTACACCATGTACGGGCGGTACTTCGGTGCTGGGGCCAACCTCGGGATGCCTGCTGGCTACAGCTCTGCGACGCTTCAGAAACTTCTCGTCCAGGGCAACACTGCGGTCGGTGCAGCCGCGCAGACAAGCGACTGGACGCAGTTCTCAAATGCGCTCACGTCGAAGGCAGTGTGGATCTGGCTGTTCACCGCGTACGACTACGCAGCGGTCGCTTCGTCCGTGCACGGGTTCTCGTTGGCGCCAACGAACTCGACCTCGCTGAGCTCGCTGCGTTCCGCCACTATTTCCTAGTTCGCCACTACCTCCTAGTGACGGCCCGAACTCGACAGGCCGAGGAGGGGCCTCGCCAGCTGCTCGCCAGCCGGTGAGGCCCTTTTTGGGCGCGAAATCTTCCTGAGCGTGGCTCGGAGCGACAAGTGCTGATAGGCGTAGCCCGCAGGCTGTTGAGCATGCTGGTGACACTCTTCGGCGTGTCCGTGATCATCTTCGTGGTGCTCAGGCTGTTGCCGGGCAACGCGGTGACGGCCTCGCTCGGTGTGAGCGCCGGACTGCTGAGCCACGCCCAGCTCGTCGCCCTTGATCGCTACTACGGCGTCGGCGAGCCGTTTTTCCGCCAATTCGGCTCGTGGCTGGGCGCAATGTTCACGGGGAACCTGGGTGTCTCGCTGTCGTCGCGCACCTCGGTCGCCTCGCTCATCGACACCGCGTTCCCGGTTACCTTCGAGTTGGCGATCGCTTCGATGATCATCGGGGAGCTGATCGGCGTCCTGTTCGGCGTCTTCGGGTCACTCCGGCCCGGGCGCGTTGTCGACAGCGTGGGCCAGGGGGTGTCGGTTGTAGGCCTCGGCGTACCTAGCTTCGTGATTGGTACGTTCTTCGTCACGTTCCTGGCGTCGGTGTTCCATTACTTCCCCTCGTCTCTGGGCTTTGTCAACTTCACGCAGGACCCGTGGCTCAACCTGCAGCAGATCTTTTTCCCGGCCTTGACGCTCGGCATCGGCATCGGCGCCGCGATCATGAGATCGACACGCGCCGCGATGCTCGAGGTGTCCGGTTTGAACTACGCCCGCACAGCGCGCGGCAAAGGCCTCTCCAAGCGGCTGGTCACGTGGAAGCACTTGTTCCTGGGCGCGCTCGTTCCCGTGGTTACGATGTCCGGGATCCAGTTCGGCTACCTGCTTGGCGGGACGGTGGTCGTAGAAGAGATATTCGTGCTCCCCGGCCTCGGGCGTCTCCTCATTACCGCCATCGACAACCGCGATTTCCCGGTTGTCCAGAGCGTTACGCTGATATTCGCTGCCGGTTTCATTGTCGTCAACATGCTGACTGACGTGCTTTACACGGTCATCGACCCGAGGACGCGCAACTCATGACGCTGGCTCCCCCGGACCAGGTCACCGGCAGCGAAGCGAGCGACAGCGCGCATCGCCGGACGCTGCTCGGGAGCCTGTGGCACAACCCGAGCGGCCGCATCGGCTGCGTGCTGGTGACCCTGGTGGTACTCGGAGCCGTCCTCGGTGCGCTCGGTGCTACTCCTTACAACGCCCAGTTCCAGAACCCCTTGACGGTGCTCAAGTCCCCCTCCCTCAGCCATCCCGCGGGGACCGACCAGTTCGGCCGGGACATGTTCTCACTCGTCCTGCAGGGCCTCGCTGTGTCGCTGAAGATCGCCTGCGTTTCCGTCGCCATAGCCGGGGTCATCGGCACGGTGGCCGGGGTCGTGGCCGGCTACGTGGGCAGTTGGCCGTCCGCCGCCATAATGCGGCTTACGGACATGATGTTCGCCATCCCGGCCATCGTGCTGGCGCTGGCTATCGTGACCGCCCTGGGTACCGGTTGGCAGAACAGCGCACTAGCAATCGGGATCGCCTACATCCCGATCTTTGTCCGTGTCGTGCGGGGTCCTGTCCTTTCCCTGCGGCAAGCGGGCTACGTCTGGGCTGGTCAGGTCCTTGGTTTCTCGAACTCTCGGCTTCTTTTCCGGCACATCCTCCCAAACGTGGCCGGCACGGTTGCCGTGCAGACGAGCTTGGCCCTGGCCTGGGCGGTGCTGGCTGAGGCGAGCCTCAGTTTCCTGGGGCTGGGGCCGCCGCCCCCGACCGCATCTCTCGGCGAGATGGTGAGCCAATCGAGTTCGCTTGCCTCGACGGCGTGGTGGACCTTCGCCGCACCGTCGATCGCGATAGTGATCGCTGTCATCGGGTTCAATTACCTCGGCGACGGTCTGCGAGATGCCGTGGACCCGCGGACGCGCACCCGCTGGTCCTGACGGAACGGATTGGGTGACCAGGAGGAGGTGAACTAGGTGCGGGTTATCGGGATGATCTCGGGGACGTCGTTCGACGCCGTCGAAGCCGTGCTAGCTGACCTGGAGCTCAGGGAGGATGTGCTGGCCTGCGACCTGGTCGAGCACCGCTCTGTCTCCTACCCACCGGCCGTCCGCGACGCGATATCGGCCATGCTCCCACCAGCAGCGACGACCATCGAGCAGGTTTGCCAGCTGGACGTTTCCATCGGCCGCTTCTTCGGCAGCGTGGCCAAGGACATCCAGGGTGCCCATGGTGGTGTGGACGCCGTTTGTTCGCATGGGCAGACGGTTTTTCACTGGGTGGAGGGTGGAACGGCGAGAGGGACGCTGCAGCTGGGAGAGCCGGCCTGGATCGCCGAGGCAACGGGCGCCGCAGTGGTGAGCGACGTCCGCAATCGTGATATCGCGGCTGGAGGCCACGGTGCGCCTCTGGCCAGCTTGCTCGACGTCCTGCTCCTCTGGCGTGAACCGGCGGTCGCCAGCGGCTCGCTCAATCTCGGCGGCATCGCCAACGCCACAATCGTCGCCCGCGGGCGCGAACCCATAGCCTTCGACATCGGCCCAGCCAATGCCCTCCTCGATGCCACCGTCGAATGGTTGACGAGCGGTGAGGAGCGATATGACCGTGGCGGCGCCCGGGCAGCCCGGGGGCACGTCGACCGCGAGCTGGTGCGGCGGCTGTTGGACGACCCGTACTTCTCGTTGCCTCCCCCCAAGTCGACCGGCAAGGAGTACTTCAACCTCGGCTACGTGACGAGCCGGCTGGACGACCGGGACGGTCCCGACCCGCACCTGGACGACCTGCTCGCTTCCCTCACCGTTGCCACCGCCGAGATGGTTGCTTCTGCCCTGCGCCCCTTCGACCTCGGCGAACTACTCGTCGCAGGCGGGGGCACTCGCAACGCCTTTCTCATGGGAGAGCTGCGGTCGCGTCTCCCAGGCGTGCGGACAAGGCGGACGGACGAGCTCGGCGTCCCTGAAGCAGCCAAGGAGGCGCTCGTCTTCGCCATCATCGGCTTCCTCACCCTCAGTGGACTAACGGCGACGATCCCCTCGTGCACCGGCGCACTTCGGCCCTCGGTGCTCGGCTCGATCACTCCCGGCCAGGGCCCCGCAGCAGCCCGGCCCCCGCAGGGAAACGTTCGCCGACGCGCCTCGTCGTGCGTTCAGCGCCGGCCTCGAGCTGAAGGGTACGAGGCGGGTTGAGCGAGCCATCACGACAGGCAACAGTGCCGTCTGGGCAGGCAACAGTGGTATCAGGACAGGCAGCAGTACCGTTGCTGTCGCTTCGCGATGTAGCCATAGGCGTTCGGGACCACAGGCGCTCGAGCGAGATCGTCCGCGGTGTCGACCTCGAGGTCTTTGCCGGTGAGAAGCTGGGGATCGTCGGGGAGAGCGGCTCGGGCAAGACCCTCACGGTCCTTTCGGTGCTGCGGCTCCTCCCCGACCCGCCCGTGCGATTGCTGAGGGGCAAGATCACTTTCGACGGGAGGGACCTGAGCGCTCTAGATGAAAAGAGCCTCGAGAAGATCCGTGGAGCCGAGATCGCGATGGTGTACCAGGACCCGATGACATCGCTGAACCCCCTTCTCAGGGTTCGTACCCAGATCGTCGAGACCCTCCGCGCCCACGGCATCGACCGGGACGCCGCCGAGGCCCGCTCCGAGGAGGTGCTGGCCCAGGTGGGGCTCCCCGACCCGGGCCGGGTGGAGCACGCTTTTCCTCACGAGCTCTCGGGCGGGATGCTCCAGCGGGTGATGATCGCCATGGCGCTGTCAGTTTCCCCTCGGCTGCTCATCGCCGACGAGCCCACCACCGCGCTAGATGTCACTATCCAGCAGCAGATCCTCGAGCTTGTGGAGGACATCCAGGCGCGCACTGGCATGGCCGTCGTCTGGGTGACCCACGACCTCGGCGTCGTCGCCCGGATAGCGGACTACGTCGTAGTGATGTACGCAGGACGGGTCGTCGAAAGCGCACCGACGCGCCAGTTGTTCGCCCGGCCGAGCCATCCATACACACTGGCCCTGCTCGGTTCTTTGCCCAACAGCGGCACCGGTCACCGGCAACCTCTCACCCAGATCGGCGGGGCTCCACCGGATCCCGCTCGCCTTGGTCGCGGGTGCCCGTTCCGGCCCAGGTGTGCGTTTGCAATAGACCGTTGCGCCGAGGAGGAGCCCCCCTTGCTGGAGCGCGGCCCCCGAACCCTCGCGGCGTGCTGGAGGAGCCCGGACGAATGGCCCAGGTAGTCCTGCGGGCGACCGACGTCGTGAAGGAGTACCGGCCCGGGAAAGGTACGACTGTGCGCGCCGTGCGGGGAGTATCAGTCGCCCTTGAGGAAGCGACCACTCTCGGGGTGGTCGGCGAGAGTGGTTGCGGCAAGTCCACTCTTGCTCGGCTCTTGGTCGGCCTGGAGCAGCCGACATCGGGCCGCATCGAAGTGATGGGAGGGCCGACCACGAGAAACGGGCGCACTCGTGTCGACCGCAGCAGTCTGGCCCGTCGTAGTCTGGCCCGGAAGGTCCAGCTGGTCTTTCAGGACCCATTTTCCTCGCTCAACCCGCGCCTCACCGTGTCGGCGGCACTGAACGAGGTACTGTCCGTCCACCACATCGCCGCCAGTCGGTCCGAGCGCCTGGCGCACGTCAACGAGCTCCTCGGTATGGTCGCTCTAGGGGCCCGCTTCCGGGAGCGCTACCCCCACGAGCTGTCCGGCGGCCAGGCCCAGCGGGTGGCGATCGCCCGCGCCCTAGCGGTAGGCCCCGGGTGCTTGTCCTCGACGAACCGACGTCAGCGCTGGACGTGTCGGTGCGGGCGGAGGTCATGAACCTGCTGACGAGACTTCAGGACGAGCTGACGCTCTCCTACGTGTTCATAAGCCACGACCTGGCTATGGTGAGGCACATCAGCGACGTGATCTCGGTGATGTACCTCGGCAAAGTGGTCGAATCCGGCCCATATGAAGCGGTCCTCGGCAGTGCCCGCCACCCCTACACAAGAGCGCTCGCCGAGGCCGTCCCCCTACCAGACCCCGAGCTCGAAGCCAGGCGCCGCAAAGCAGCCGTCGGAGAACCGTTGTCCTTCGGGCCAGAACCGCCGCAGGGGTGCCCCTACTACCCGCGCTGCCCGCTCGTCGAGGACGTCTGCCGTGACCGGGCCCCCGAGCTGCTCGAACTGCGGCCCAACCACGCCGTCGCTTGCCACGTGGCCGCCCGCGCCGCGTTAGTCACGTCTTCGGGGACCGCCTGAGGTGGCCCGCCCTCAAATGAGACGGACGACCCAGGCGCCTTAACCCGTATCGCGAGGACCTTGAGAACGATCGTCCTCAAAAGACGGCTACCGAGGTGCCTTGGCACATATCACCTCGGAGCGATGGGGATTGGGCCGGCGGCGCAGGGCGTGGGACATGCGGTTCG
This sequence comes from uncultured Acidimicrobiaceae bacterium, assembly GCA_963823855.1. Classification (GTDB taxonomy): domain Bacteria; phylum Actinomycetota; class Acidimicrobiia; order Acidimicrobiales; family Palsa-688; genus Fen-671. Next base: position 555,461 of record CAWGNA010000012.1, on the reverse strand, counting down.
TCAGGTCCCGCAGCGCCCGGCCAGGTCGGCCCAACAAATGGCTCAGCCGGGATAGGTCGGCGGCCAGCTCACCTGCTTGCGTGTCAGCTAGCCTGCGCTCCCGATCGCTTTGCGTCCGTTCAGCCTGGTAAATGCTGTACCCATTGAAAGGGATCATCCTGTTGGGCCCTCGGTCTCGTCATCTCGTTCGGTTGGGCACCTTCGGCCGGTGCGGCTCCTTTGCGGCGCCGGTTACGGGTACGACGAACGGGGACGGACGAGATGGACACGCGCTGTGTTAGCGAGTGTTCGAAAACCACAGGCGGGCACTCCCGAGGTTCCACCCTCCACCGACGGCGACCGCCCGGTTTCTGGGAACGTGAGATGACAGAGCTGTCGGGGCGCGCCGCAAGAAGGCCCTGGCGGACCTTCTCAGGCCAGCAGAGCCAGCAGGTCCTCTGAGCGCATGGTGCCGGGCTGGCCAGGTCCCGAGCCATGTCGTCGGCGACGCGCCGGAGCAACTCGTTTACCGGGGTGGGCACCCCATAGAGCCGTCCGAGCATGACTATTTCGCCGTTGAGGTAGTCGGCCTCGATCGTTCCTTCGTGCCGGGCCAGGCTTTGCCACGAAGAACTGCCACCACGCGGGAACCCGCTGACGTCGTCACCAGGGTGTAGCCGATTTCCTCTGCGGGCGGCATCTTCCTCGGCGGACGCAAACGCGATCCCGGCCGCCCGCAGGCACGCCTCTCCCTCTTCGAGGGCCAGCTGCGCCAGCGGAGTGTCCCGTTGGCCAGGGCCACAGATCGCGTCCACGGCGTTGCCCAGGTTCCGGAGTAATTTGGCGTACTTCCAGCGCATGATGTCCGGCCGCGCCACAGACTCGATGGTGCTGGAGCCGAAGGCGGCTGCTACGGCTTCGGCCACGTCGTCCACGCCGGTCGGGTACCGCCCGATGTCTAGCAGGGCAGTCACCGGCGAAGAACTCGCCACCACTACGCCGGGTTCCAGGTGGCTCGCGGGGCACATCACGCATACGCCGTACACATTGGCGAAACGGCGCAGCGCGGCCTGCTCGTTGGCGACGCCGTTCTGTACGCATGCGACCGGGACCGACCCCGGAGCCGAGGAGCCTAACTGGCGGAGCGCGGTCTCGGTGTCTTGGCTTTTCACGGCCAGGAGGACGACGTCATCGTCGCGCCAGTCCACCGCCTCGGGAGTTTGTGTCACCGGTACCGGGAGCACAACAACGCCCGCAGCGGAGGCCAACGTGAGGCCGGTTGCCGCGATCGCCTTAGCGTGTGGGCCCGGGCGATCAGGAGGACGTCGTGGCCGTGCTCGTAGAGCCGACCCCCGACGACGCCGCCCACCGCACCCGCCCCGAACACTACAAATCGCATGCCACAGCCTCGCACATCGGCAAGCATTTACGCAGACGAGCTTGGGCGTCACCACCTCGGCCCGAAGCCGAACGACCACGGCTGGCGGCAGCACCTCGGCCCAAAGCCGAAGGAGCACGTCTGGCGGCACGGCGTCGGCCCGAAGCCGAAGGAGCACGTCTGGCGTCACGGCGTCGGCCTGAAGCCGAAGGAGTACGTCGGGCCGGCCGACTACGTTGCACTAGATGAACGGACCTCGGCACGCGGGCCACGTGAGCCGGGGGGCTGGAGGGGAGCAGCAAACGAGCCCGCGAGGTCAAATGGAGGGGACAAATGATTAGTGACCTGAACCACGAGGCCAATGGGCGGACTGGCACCGCCACCGCCACTTCTCCCGCCAGCGCCAGGCGACTCGGCAAGCTGGCCACGTGGTCGCGGGGGGATCACTGGCGTGAGCGCGACGGGGCGGCTCCTGGCGCGGATGTGCGGTCATCGGAGGGCGTCTCCGCCACGGTCGCCGAACTCTTGGCGCCCGTGTTCAAGCGGCTCTTCGATGGCGGACCTCCGGTACGGTTTGTCTTCTGGGACCACAGCAGTCTGGGTTCGCCGCGGTCACCGGGGTGGAACGGGTGGAGCGGGTCGAACGGCGGGCACGGGTCGAACGGGTCGCCCGGCGGGCGGGGACGCACCAGTCGCCCGGCGGGCACGGGTCGCCCAGCGGGCGCGGGTCGCCCAGCGGGCACGGGTCGCCCGGCGGGCACGGGTCGCCCAGCAGGCACGGGTCGCCCGGCACCGCTATTATCCGCTCGCCCAATGCGCTTCGGAGGATCATGTGGTCACCGAACGAACTGGGCTTGGCGCGAGCTTTCATCGCGGGCGAGCTCGATATCGAGGGTGATATGTACGTGGTCCTCAGGGCGCTCCAGCAAAGCCTGGGTACCAGCCGCTTCGTTGGGCCTGAAGCTGTAACCACCGGGCTTGGTGCCGCTTTCCGCCTGGGGATTGTCGGCCCGCCGCCAAAACCTCCCAACGTTGAGGTCCACCTTTCCGGATGGCTTCACTCGAAGGGGCGTGACGCGGCTGCGATCAGGCACCACTACGACATATGCGACGAGTTTTATCGCATAGTCCTCGGGCCGGCGATGACTTATTCCTGCGCCCGGTGGGAACGGGGTGAGACAACGCTCGAGGGGGCCCAGCGTTCCAAGCACGACCTCATCTGTAGAAAGCTTGGCCTGCAAGACCGTGCTCAAATGCGCCTGCTTGACGTCGGGTGTGGATGGGGCTCGATGGCACTACACGCCGTAAAGACTTACGGCGCAAAAGCAGTGGCGATCACCCTCAGCCCCGCGCAGGCAATATTCGCCCGTGCGCGGGCCTTCGAGGCCGGAGCCCTTCCGGATGTACAGGTTCGCTTGCAGGATTACCGGGACGTTCATGGTGAGACATTTGATGCCATTTCCTCGATCGGGATGTTCGAGCACGTCGGCAGCAAACACATGGCCGAGTACTTTGACGGGCTTTTCGCTCTTCTGGTGCCGGGGGGGCGCCTCCTCAATCACGCCATCTCGAAGCCCGGGGGAAAGAAGATGCGCGGGCCGACGTTCATCAATCGGTATGTGTTCCCTGATGGCGAGCTAATCGACGTGGCCGACGTCGTGCGGGCCATGGAGTGCGCCGGCTTCGAAGTACGCGATGCTCGAGTCGCTGCGCGAACACTACGCAAAGACTCTCCGCGCCTGGGTGGCGAACCTGGAAGAGTCTTGGGACGAGGCAGTGAAACTCGTCGGCGAACCCCGTGCCCGAGTCTGGCGGCTCTACATGACTGCATCTGCCAACGGTTTCGAGGAGGGATCGATCGCAGTCCACCAGGTGCTGGGGGTGCGCCCGGGGGCCGATGGGACAAGTGGGATGCCGCTAACTAGAGCCGGCTGGGGTTGATCTTCCGGGTGCACCAGTGGTACTCCGTCGCGATCGTGGCCCAAAAGGGCCCGTAAACGCAACGGGAAACCTCTGGTGCACCAAGAACGGGCGGGCTCGTGGTGATTTTGGCAACGTAGCGGCGGCGGACCGCCGCCGCTGCCGAACCGGTATTGGTCGGCGAACTCGCTATCGGCGAACTCGCTATTGCCGGGCCCGCTATTGCCGGGCCCGCTATTGGTCGGCGAACCCGCTGTTGGTGAACCCGCTATTACCGCGCTATTGGTCGGCGAACCCGCTGTTGGTACCCGGGCCCGCTATTGGTCGGCGATCCCGTGCTGGTCTCCGCGCGGCACCCATAGCAGCCCCCCTGGGGCGTATAGGCAGCGCGTTCGATCGTCACGGCCGTCACCTCGCCGGTGCCCGGATTGAGGGTAGCGAGGTAGTTCGCGGGGTAGCTGGGAGGGGCAGGGCACGTGGCCGGAGCACTGTTGGCCCCGCACGGAGTGGCGGCGACGATCGGCTGATAAGGGACGAACGGCCCCCTCACCGACACGATCGTGTCGTTCGTCGAGTCCGTGGAATACAGGGTGCCCCGGGCCTGTGTCGGCCATGCCGTGTCGTCGACGGATTGCGAAAGTGACAGCACGGCGAGACGTTGGTGCCGCCCGCCCGCATCGCTGACGTAAATCTGCTCCTGGTCGCCCTGACTGGTGAGCATGAAGTCGCCGCCGAAGCGCGCGCCCTCCGGCACGACCTCGTTGGAGTCTGGGCCCGTCAGCGCCAGCGTGGTTGCCAGCCCGTAGTCGGCCGCGCCAACGTTGGCCGCGGTAGCCGCGTCCTCGTCGTAGAACAACGGCGTCACCGTCGCTATGAGGGTGCTCGGGTCAAGGCGGGCCGAGTAGACGGCCGGATAGGTCGGCTGCGGAGCAGCCGCGCCCGTTGTCCCAGGAGCGGACGCGCTCGATGAGGATCTGGCCCCGGTAGATGGAGATCGCGTCAGTCCCGCCGTTGTGGGGCAGCGGCTGGTTGTAGCTGTAGTGCGTGACTTGGGACCCGACCGGCGCTCCCGGGTTGATCGTGTACAGGCTCGAGTTGGCGTCTTCGTTCACCGTAGCGATGACCTCTCCGCTCTCCGGGTCGGCCGTTACGCCGTCGGTTTTACCGAGGACGTCCCACTGGGCAACAGGGTCGCCGTTCAATTTCAACTCGACGACCGTGCTGTCCTGATTGCCGTCGGTGCTGGGCTGACCTTGCGGCCCGACGCCGTTCTGAAAGCCAACGAAGATGTCGTTGCCCAGGAGCGTGATGTCATCCGGGTCAGCCAGCGCTTCGGTCATCGAGGAACTGGCTCCAGGGGCAGTAAACGAGTGCGTCAACGTCACCCCGGACAGGATCACGTGGGCTGTGTACACCGAACCAGCCCGGGTGAACGGATGGACCACGGCTGGAACCGTGCTTGCCATGGCGCTGCTGTCTGCCTATGCGAGCCCCAACGGGGCCAGGGCGAACGGGACCAGAATTGCCAAGCGCAGCGCCTTGGTCGTGTGGGTTTTGGCCCCGGGCGTTTGCGACCAATGCGTCGGGGGCCAATGCGTCGCGGGCCAATGCGTCATTGCCCTGTCCCAATTTGCCGTGCCTGTCCTGGCCCAGTCCTTTATCGGTTGCGTTCTTGTCTTCGGTGTGTTTGCTTTGAGTGCCTCTGGCACCCCTGCTTGGCGCAAATCGCGCCCTGTCAACGCACGCATCAGGCGTCCTCCTCCTCGTCAGCCTCAAGATGCATTTTCGTCAGTGTGTTTAATCCTTGAGTTTGATGTTGAGATGTCTGGCAAGTGAACGGCGGCTGAACATTGGGCCAATGATGCCCGGATACCGATATGACCCGACGCCCGAACGCCGGTCTGGCTGCCCCAGAGCCAGATAACCGAGCCCAACCAGCGCCGAAGCGCGATCGCGCTGTCGAGGCACCCATGCCGCCGCTCTCATTCGTCTTCCGGGTGCACCAGTGGTACTCCGTCGCGATCGCGGCCCAAAAGGGCCCGTAAACGCAACGGGAAACCTCTGGTGCACCAAGAACGGGCGGGTCGTGGTGATTTTGGGGACAGTAGCGCCGGCGGCCCGCCGCCGCTGCCGAACCCGCTGTGCAACGCAACTGAAAGTCGCTGGTACACCAAGAACGGGCGGGCCAGTGGTGATTTTGGGGACAGTAGCGTCGGCGGCTCGCCGCCGATACCGAACCCGCTGTTGGCCGTGTCCTGCGTATTGCTGCGGCTGGCGGTCCTTTATGGGTTGACCAACCGCTTGACCCCAAGACGTTCGAAGGTGGCCTCGGCCTCGAGCTCGTCGGCCGCGGCCCGGGCCGCGGTCGCGGGGCCTAGAACGCGCCCGAGGACGGCCCGCGCCTGCAGAGCTTGAGCCAACTCGAAGCTTTCACCAATGGCTCGGAGGCGGTCGACGCTCTCGTCGAGCAGGGGCTCGGCCGTCTGATAATCGCCCAGCCGGGTGAGCGCTGTCCCCTGTACGCGAAGCGCGGTACCTTGAAGCCGAGCGTACCCGGGGCGGCCCGCGAAGCGAGCGGCGAGCTCTGAGCCCATCGAGGCTGCCCTGTTGAGTTCGCCACCAAGAAGGGTGCATTCGAGCAATCTCAGGTCAGTTTCGTCGACAAAAGAACCGGTATGGATGGCCACGAAAGCCACCCGTGCCTGCTCTAGCAGTTCGGCGCCTTGCAGAGTGCGGCCAGTCCGCGCCGCCAGCCTTCCGAGGTTGGAAGTGGCCAGAGCCTCCCCCACGCGGTAGCGAGAGGCGCGCCAGGAGGACCGGGATGCGCCGAAACGCCTGCCCGCTTCGGCATAGTGACCCTGGTCCGAGAGCACCTCCCCGATGTTGTTCTCTTCGGTAGCAACACCCACGAGATCACCGGTCCGCTCACGGGCGTCGCGGCTGGCCCCATAATGCTCGAGCGCATCGTCCCAGGCGCCGCGATAGTAAGCGCTGATACCGAGATTGTTGAGCACATTGCCCTGTCCGACCAGGTCGCCGAGCTCCACGAATATCTCGAGGGCGGATTGAGCCAATTCGTCGTCCGGCTCGTTCAAGTACACGGAATTGATATGGCGGAGGTAGAGGGAATGGGCGAGGCCGCTCCTGTAACCCGCGATGGTCGCGACCTCACCGGCGGCGGCTGCTGCTGCCGCGGAGGCCTGCAGTTTCCACTGTCGGTGGCGCACCCCGGCTCTCGCCAGCTCTAGTTCGCACCGCTCGATCTGCACTGCGCCCGCATCACCATCGAGGCGGCGCAGCGCTCCTGTGTAGCACCGCAAAGCCTGCGGGTAACCCCCCCGTCGCTCGTGGAGTACCCCGACCTTGCGAAGCAGCCGCGCTCTGTCTACTGCTTCGGACACCCTTTGGTATGCCCGGGCGTAGGCGCTCCTGGCCTTCTCATAGGCTCCCGCCAGCTCGTTTGCATCGCCCAAAAGCTCGTTGACGCGGGCCACTTCAGCGGTTGGCAGGTCGCGGATGTGCTGAGCGGCATCGAGCGCGCGGCGAAAATGCGTCGCGGCGTCGGCGTTGGAATACAGCGCGACAGCTTTTTCGCCGGCCAGACGAGCACATTCCCAGGCCCGGTCCCAACGCTCGGCGGCCAGCCAGTGGAGCGACAGAAGCTCGACTGCAGCCTCGGCACCTTTGGCCCGCTGTTCGATAGCGGCTGCGGCGCGCCCGTGCAGCTCGCGACGGCGACGGAATGAGAGGCCTTCGTAAGCGGCATCACGCAACAGGGCGTGCGTGAAGACGCGCTCGCCGGCTTCGTCTCGGACGAACTCCGACAAACGTGCCCACAAGCCTTCATCGACCAGCTCAGCGTCGTCCAAGACGGTGGCCAGAAGCTCGTCGTCAAAACGCAGACCTAGCACCGCAGCCGCCCGCAACGCCTGACGATCGACCGGCGAGAGCCGGTCGACCCGGGCGACCAGGAGAGGCTCGAGAGAATCGGGGAGGGCTTCGGGCGAGCCCGTGACTCGAACCGCCCGGGCCAATTCCAGTAGGAACAACGGATTGCCCGCGGCCCGCTCAACCAGCACTTGGCGCTCCCTGGGGCCGAGGGTGTCATCGCCGAGGTCCGAAACCAGGTGCTCCGAAGCAGCGCCGTCGAGCGGGCCGAGGTGGAGGGTCACGCGGCCGGCCAAGTCGCGGTCGAGCGTCCCTCCACCGTCGGGACGATGAGTGGCGACTACCAGCCACGGCCGCACTTCGGTCTCTTCGGCCAGGCGCAGCACCAGGCTGGCCGACGCCTGGTCGAGACCGTGCGTGTCCTCGAAGACGAACGCGGTCGGGTTGGGTGCGAGGCGTCCAGCCAGCTCGACGAAGGCGGCCTCCAGACGGCGGCGGCGAAAACGAGGTTCCAGCTCTTCAACTTCGCGCCTGGCAGGGATGACGACGTCGAACACGTCGCCCAGTAGCGAACCCCAAGGTAACAACGCCGGGGCGCGCTCCTCGAGCGTCGCGCTGAGGACCGATGCGACACGCGCTCTCGGGGCATCGTCCTCCAGGCCGAGCAGCGCACGGGCCATAGGACGCAGCGGCCGGTAGGACCGGCCCCCGCCAAAGGCGTCGCACGGAGTACGCCAGGTTGGAAGCCGCCACCCGGACGCGGCTTCATCGATAAGCCGAGATTTACCGATGCCGGCCGGCCCGATCACCTCGACGAACTTCCCGTTCGTGCTCCCCCGTACCTCGGCGTCAGCCGCCAGCAGCAACCTGAGCTCCTCGGTCCGACCAACGAATGCAGGTTGTGAAGGCTCGCCGTTTAGTCTGCCCCCTCCCTCTTCGCTCACGGCATAGGTGATGACCGGCTCCGCCTTGCCCTTGGCGGAAAAGGGAGCCAGCGGTCGCAGGTTGAAAGGGGCGCGGAGGGCGGACCGCGTCGCCTCCGTGCAGCGCACCTGACCGGGCGACGCGGCTAGCACGACACGCGCCGCCAGGTTGACCGCGTCTCCTGTGATGGAAAAGATCCGTCGACGACCAAGGCGAAGGCCCGGGAACACGAATGCCTGGCCCACATTGACCCCGGCTCGCAGCCACAGAGCGGTCCCGCCGCCAGCGTCTTGCTTGTCGACGGCCCGGCGAGGTTCCTCGTTCGGAGCCGGGCGGACGATGTCGAGAGCACTGCGCAACACTCGGTCCGCGTCGCTCCCTTCGAGGGTGGGTACTCCTCCGAGGAGCATGATCTTGACCCCATCCGAGGCGATATCAGTTCCGTAGAAGGTCACCTCGTGGCGGTCCGCGGCGTCCTGGACGCCACGCAGGAGCGCGCCGAGCTCGTGCACCGCGGCAGGTGCTCCCCTGTAACCGATGAAGCTATCGAGCCCCGCGAGCTGGACGAAGCAGATCGCGATCGGGCGGTGCTCCGGGTGTTCGTCGGCCGACGCCAAATAGCTCCTCAGCCGTTCGGGTACGAGTACGTCTGCATCCCCCATCCGATGCACCTCGGGGGCCGGGGCGGGGCATTCGTCGGCGCGCGGCTCGCCGACCAGCAGGATCCCGCCGCCCCTCGGCTCGCCGAGCACGCCACCATCGAGCAGAGTTGCGCTTGCGGTGCTGACCACCACTTCCCCGGCGCTGGCGGACGCCTCCATCTCCACAGCGCGGGTCGCCCCGGGGCCGGCGATCACCAGCTCCCGCTGGCGCCCAGGCAGAAGGAACAGCTCGACGACACCAGTATGAACGCCGATCGACACCTTCAGGTCGACCCTGCCGACCGAGGTCCGTAGGCGGCCGAGCCGCCGCATGGCGCGGGCCATGAGCCACGCGGTGCGCGCCCCCGGGCGGCCGAGCCCGGCTGGTCGAAGAACAGCACTGCCGCGTCCCCGCCCCACTTCAGCAGGTCCGCCCCGTACCTCGCCGCAATAGCGGCGAGCTCGGTAAACGTGGCGCCGACGATCTCGTTTATCTCTTCTGCCCCGGCGCGGCGGCGCACAGCCAAACGTTCGGTAAGCGCTGTGAAGCCCGAGACGTCGACGAACACGAGGGTGCCGTCCAGACTGCGGTGCTCCTGCGCTGGCGTCCCGGTGACCCAGTCGAGCGCCAGTCTGGGCAGGTAAGACGCTAGCCCCCCAGGCCAATCCTGGCCCCGGGCCAATGCCGGTTCGCTCTCGCGGCCCGGAGGAACTCGGAGTGGACTGGAACCCGAGCCCGTCATTTCAGGCCCCTCTCGAGCCGGTGTTGCCACATCTCCCGGAGAATGATGGGCCGGAGAATGATGCGACGGAGAATGATGCGCCCGATAATGATGTGACGGAGAATGATGTGACGGGGAATACCTGCCTGTACAAACCGCACCTCGGTGCCACCGAATTTACTTGCGGTCCACGGTGGGCATACGCAAAGAACAGTCTTACAAGCAAATCGAGGCGAGGGGGTCGACCTGACGCAGATAGCCCTGCGACGGCTGCCAGAGCGATCGATAGCAGCGACCGGTGCGGCTTCTCCTCCCCCGCCTCCCGTTCTCGAACAGGGCTTTTCTCGGCTCTCAGGTTGTCTTTCGCGGGGTGGCTTAGTATCCTGTCGCCGACCAGCGAACTGGCGTCATGAGGTCTAATGTTCAAGACGATTATTGTTGGAGCTGACAGTTCGGCGACCGCCGCTCGCGCGGTTGGCACCGCAGTCGAGCTTGTAAAGACCCTCGGTGGCGCGTTGCACGTCGTGACCGCTTACCGCCCTCCGTCTACTCGTGTCGAAAAGCTCCCCGACGAGTACATCGACAAGGTGACCGACCCCGCCGACCTCCTACTCCAAAAGCTCCGGGAGGAGATCACCGCACAAGGCGTCGAAGCCCGTTACCACCCCGCGGCCGGTGATCCCGCCGATGCAATTGTCAGGGTTGCGGACCAGGTTGGCGCGGACCTGATCGTCGTCGGCAACAAGGGGATGAAAGGCGTGCGTCGCGTGCTCGGGAGCGTGCCGAACTCGGTTGCCCACCAGGCCAACTGTTCGGTCCTGATCGTCGACACCGTCAGCGACAGCTGAGCGCCGTAGCGCCTGGGCCAGGGCGTTCCCCGGTCGACCCGGGGCACCTCGCACGTTGGCGCCTCGGCCCTGAGGCAATTCGAGGCAATTCGCTGGTCACCCCGGGGGCACGGTAGCGCCCCGGTCCCGGTATTCCCGGGTCGCCCGGGGGGACCGTAGCGCCTCGGTCCTGAAGCAATTCCCCTGGTCATCCCGGGACCTTGGCGGGACGCGGGTACTCCGGGAACGAATCGCACTGAAACGTTGTTGTAGACGAGGCAATCGGTGGCCAGAGGGGCCACCAGTGATTGGAGTTTAGATGCCTCAGATGACACAGACCCTCCCGCTATTGCCCCTGACCTCGGGGGTTGTGCTGCCTGGGATGGTCTTTACGATGGCGCTGGAGACCGACGAGGCCCGGGTGGCGACCGAAGCAGCTGGCTCAGCTGGGGGTCGCCTCGTCCTCGTGCCCCACATCGATGGGCGGTACGCGTCTGTCGGCGTGGTGGCCGAAATAGTGGAGCGCGGTGAGCTACCCGGCGGCACGCCGGCGATGGTGATACGCGGCCTCGAAAGGGCAACTATCGGTACCGGCGTCCCGGGGACCGGACGAGCCCTGTGGGTGCAGGTTGAGACTGTAAATGAAGTGCCGCTGGCACCCGAGACGACGGAGCTGGCCCGTGAGTACAGGGCAGTGCTCGAAAACATCCTGCTCTCTCGAGGCGCACGTCAGATCGTCGAGCGGTTGCGGGACGTAACCGACCCGTCCCAGATCGCTGACCTGGCTGGGTACTCGCCGGAGCTGTCTTTGGCGCAGAAGGTCCAGGTCCTCGAGACCGTCGACGTCGAAGCGCGCTTGCGCCTGGTGCTCGGATGGGCTCGGGAGGCACTGGCGGACCTGACCGTACGCCAGCAGATAAAGAGCAGCGTCGAACAGGGCATGGAGAAGACGCAGCGCGAGTTCCTGTTGCGCCGGCAGCTCGACGCCATCCGCAAGGAGCTCGGCGAGCTTGAGGGCACCGCCGAAGACGGTACGCCCGAGCACTATCGCGCCGTGATCGCGGAGCGAGATCTGCCAGAGGCGGTCCGCACCGCGGTCGAGCGTGAGATCACCAAGCTCGAGAGGACGAGTGAGCAGAGCCCCGAGCAGGGTTGGGTGCGGACCTGGATCGACACCGTGCTGGAAATCCCGTGGGGAGTGAGCTCCGAGGACCGCCTCGATGTCGCCGAGGCCGCCCGAGTGCTCGACGAGGACCATGATGGGCTCGTCGACGTGAAGGAACGGATCCTCGAGCACCTGGCAGTCCGGGCCTTGCAGGCTGAGCGTGGCCTGGTGCCCGTCAGCGGCCGGGGTGCCGGCGCCACACTGGCCCTGATAGGCCCGCCAGGCGTAGGGAAGACCTCTCTCGGTGAGTCGGTGGCACGCACTCTCGGACGTCGCTTCGTGCGCGTCTCGCTGGGCGGCGTCCACGACGAAGCGGAGATCCGGGGCCACCGGAGGACTTACGTTGGGGCGCAGCCTGGTCGGCTGGCTCGAGCCCTCCGTGAGGCTGGGACCATGAACCCGGTTATCGTCCTCGACGAAGTCGACAAGATCGGCTCTGATTACCGGGGTGACCCCTCCTCCGCGCTACTCGAGGTCCTTGACCCGGCCCAGAACCACACCTTCCGGGACCATTACCTCGAGGTGGAGCTGGACCTCTCGAAGGTGTTGTTCATCGCTACTGCCAACGTGACTGAGACGATCCCCGGGCCTTTGCTGGACCGGATGGAGGTCATCCGCATTGATGGGTACACCGAGCAGGAAAAGCGTGCCATTGCCCGCCACCACCTTCTCCCCCGCCAGCTCGAGCGGACCGCGTTGCGAGCCGAAGAGGTGGAGGTCACCGACGCTGCCCTGTTGGCAATATCGGCCGATTACACCCGAGAAGCGGGCGTAAGGAACCTGGAGCGAGAGATCGGACGGCTGTTGCGCAAGGTGGCCACCAAGCTGGCTTCCTCCACCATCAAGGCGCCGGTAATGATCGACGCGCCCGATGTACGGACGTGGCTCGGACGGCCGCGGTTCTTCTTCGAGGCCGCCGATCGGACGAGCGTCCCCGGCGTGGCGACTGGCCTGGCTGTGACAGGGGCCGGCGGTGACGTGCTGTTCATCGAAGCGACAGCCATGGATGGGCCGGAGGGCCTGACCCTCACCGGTCAACTGGGCGACGTGATGAAAGAGTCTGCTGAAATAGCGCTGTCCCACGTGCGTGCCCATGCCCACGAGCTCGGCATCGAGGACTCAGCGTTCAAGGGCAAGCGTTTCCATGTGCACGTCCCGGCGGGTGCAGTCCCCAAGGACGGGCCATCGGCCGGCGTAACGATGGTCGCCGCACTGGCCAGCCTCCTTCTCGAGCGCCCGGTGCGCTCGGTAGTCGGCATGACCGGCGAGGTCACCCTGCAGGGCCGGGTCCTACCCATTGGTGGGGTCAAGCAAAAGGTCCTCGCAGCCTATCGCGCCGGCCTAGAAGAGGTCATCCTGCCCGCTCGCAACGGGCCGGACCTGGAGGATGTCCCCGAAGAGGTTCGTTCGAAGATGACATTCACCCTGGCCGAGACCATCGACGACGTCCTGGTCGTCGCCCTTGGCCAGGAATCCGACCAGGCCAGTACGGAGCTGTCTCTGGCTTCATGAGGTCTCTGGCTTCATGAGGTCTCTGGCTTCGTGATTTCTCCCGTCATCGCCTTTCTCAGCGAAGATGAGGTCGACCATTAGCGCCTTGAGCGAGGTGGCCGCCACTGAGAGAGGCGATGACGGCGTTAAAAGCTAACCTCTGGCCCGCGCCGCCTTCCGCGTGTTGAACACCTAATTAACATGTCGAAGGACGTGAGGGCCTGGGTTCAGTACTTCTCGCCGTCGATTGGGGCTCCTCACGCAACCCAACGGAGCCACTTGTGATGAAGTTTCGGCGCGAATCACCTGTCGTACCCGCCATTTCTCGTGGGCTTGGCTTTACTCGGCTTGGTTTTGGCCGGCTTGGTTTTCGTCGGCTCCGTCTTGGTTCTATCGCACGCCGACGGGGGGTGGGCGTCGTCGGTCTGCTGTTAGTCGCTGGGGTGGCGGGAGCTCTGGTGGGCATCGACGGCGCGGGCATCGACGGATCTGTACCGGCGGCGTCAGCTGGCCCGCCGTCAGCTGGCCCGCCGTCAGCTGGCCCGCCGTCAGCTGGCCTGGCGGCATCAGGCGGAGGCTGGCAAGGCGGGGCCTGGCCGTCTCCTGCCCAAGGCGTCGCCAGCGGGTGTTCGGCGGCTGCTGGTACCTTCTCCGACGATTTCACGATAGACACCCACCTGGACCGGGACTGCTGGTCGCGGTCGGGGACGCTGCTGAGGGAGGTGGCGAGGCGAATAGACGCCTCGTTCGAGTGCCCGCAGCTGGTGTTCAGCGACGGCATGGAGATGACGTCCGGCGGCACCGGTACCCCGGAGTTCTCGGGGATCCAATCGAGGCACTCTTACTTGGCTCCCTTTCAATTCGAGACGACGGTGAGCGGGACCGAGTCGGGCGACAGCGCTTTCTCGGTCTACATGGTCGGCACCGGGGGCACCGGTTCTGTGAGTGTCGAGGGGAACCTCGCCCCGGGCAACGGGCCTGGCTACGGGTTGTGGGCTAACCAGGGAAGCCTCCCAGCTGGCACGGGTTTTCCTGGCAGCGAGGATTCTCATCGCGGCGCCGGCCGAGGGCACTAGTTACGTCATTTCGATTTCGGTCAACAGCGCAGGCCAGTCGAGCGTAGAAGTCAACGGCGTTGTCAGCGCTGTCCGCGCCGATGTTGGCACGGGACCTTTCTACTTCGTCCTCGGGCAGAGGGACACGAGCGGCAACCCGGAGACCAACTCGGCAAACGTAGCACTGTGGTCCTCCGCCAGCCTGAACGGAGCGACTGAAGCGAGCTTCTCCGCAGGGGCCCCGACGGTGGCCGGCGTCGAGACGGTCCCGGCCTCGGTCGTACCGGCTGCTAACCTCACCGGCTCGTCTTCGTCGGGCTCCAGTGACGCGGCCTCAGCACCTCTCAGCTCGATCGCCCTGGCCGCCTCCCCACTCAGCTCGATCCCGCTGAGCTCGATACCGCTCAGTTCAATCGCGGTCCCCGGACCGGCAGACACTGGAGTGGCCGCCGCCCAGGAGGCGCTGTCAAGCACGTTGCTTTCAGAGCTTTCGGTCATCTACCCGGCCGGGTGCGGCGCGCCGCCGGGCCCGCAATGTACCGGGTGGCAGGGGATCCTGGCCGGCACGCCCTACGCCAGTTCTCCGCTCGAGTCGGTCACCCTGGCCGAGGTGCTGGCCAACCAGAGCACCCTTGCCAACCTCGGCTCACTCAACCTCGGCGCGCTCGACCTCTCGTCCAGCCCCCTCAGCTCGATGCCCCTCAGTTCGATCCCTCTTAGCTCCATCCCCCTCAGCTCGATCCCGCTTGCAGGCGCCGCGATCGGGCCCTCGGGCGCGTTGACGGAGTGGTGCGTCGAGCTGCAGTCGCTAGGGTTCAGCTGCGCGAGCTTCGGGATCGACGACCGAGCGACCTCGCCCGACGACAACAACGTCACGTTGCTCACGCTCGCCCTCGCGGGCGTCCCGTTGAGCTCGGTCCCCCTCAGTTCGGTCCCGCTCAGCTCACTCCCCCTGAGCTCGATCGACCTCGCCTCCTCACCGCTGAGCTCCATCCCGCTCAGCTCCATCACCCTCGCGAGCAACCCGCTGAGCTCGATCCCACTTAGCTCCATAAACCTGGCATCGTCACCGCTGAGCTCCATCCCGCTCAGCTCGATCGCGCTGACCTCGACACCACTGGGCTCGGTCCCTTTGAGTTCTATAACCGACCTACCGGCAGTGGTCGACTGCTCGACGTACGCCCTTTGCGCCAGCGCGACGCTGGGACAAGCATCCGTGGCAGGCGCGGTCCTGCCCGGCGCTGACCTCGGCGACCTCGGGACTTACAACGGCACTACGGTTGGCCAGCTCGGCACTTACAACGGCACGACACTGGCGGAGCTGCTCGCCGCAGTCAACACTTCGGCGCCTGGTTTCCCGAGCATCAATGTTGGCGACCTGCTGCTCTCGACGTTGCCACCTGCCAGTTACCCCTGGCAGTCCGTGCCGCTCCCGACGCTGCCTCTCGCCGCGAACGAGAGCAGCGGAGGGTCGGTTACGTATACCGCGGTCCTCACGGCTACCGCTTCGTTGGTCCAACAGATCTCGGTCAGCTTGCCGCCCACCTTTGCCTATGTCCCGGGCAGCTCCAAGCTCGATGGGACCTCGGTCCCCGACCCCTCGGCGGGTTCGCCTTTGAGCTGGTCACTCTCGATGACGGACGGCGCTCACGTCCTGCAGTTCGAAGCTAATGCCGGTGTTGGTCTCGGGCCGGCCGAGGCGACGCTCTCCGTGAACGGGCAGGTCAGCTCCACCGCGTCCGTCGAAGTCGTCGATGGCCAGGCTCCAGGGATTGACAGCCAGGCCACGGCCGTAACGCTTGCGGCCGGGTCTCCGCCGTTCACGAACGGCAACCTCAACATCGGCTACCTCACCTCAGCAGGAAACCTGAACGACTGGTCCGTCCAGGTTGCCCAAGGCCAGGAGCTCAGCCTGGCGCTCACCAATCTGCCGGCGACCTACGACCTCGAGCTGTTCGGCCCGTCGCCCCCGCAGCTGCAGGGAACTCCCGGCCAGGATCTCCCGGGTGTGACTGACACGCTCCCATCGCTATCGCCGCGGACGACGACAGAGGCGACGCCCGGGTCACAGGATCTCCCCGTCGCACCTCCGGCGGGCGATTCGTTGCTGGCGCTCTCCAACAACCCCGATGGGCAAGACCAGTACATCCAGACTCCGCCGCTGCCGGCTGGGACTTACGTGGCCCAGGTGTCGGGTTACAACGGCGCCTACAGCTCGGCGCCCTATCTGCTGCGAGCGAACCTCCTCGGCGGAGCGACATCGCCCTCGTGCCCCCCGATCGCGTACCCGCACCCCATGCCGGCCGCGGCAAGTCGGGCCCGTGATCTTTCCCGCCCGGCGTGAACACCCTGTTCCTTGTGGATACCCAGCGGCTGGCAGCCGCTTTCGGAACCGCTGCTGCGGCCACAGTCATGTCGGACATGCAGGGGGTGGCCTCCGACTCGGCGGCTGACGTGATCGGCGCGATCGTCCCTGTCGACGCTTATGCGAACGTCCAGGCTGCGTATGCGTCCTGGGACGCGAACCCGTGCTCGGTGGCCGGCGCTAACGACGTGGTGGCTGCCATCGCCGCCATTGTCGACCAGATCAGGGCCGACAACCCAAGCCTGCAAAACCTCGTCATCGTCGGGGGAGATGACCAGGTACCGTTCGCTCGTCTAGCCGACGGCGCGATCGAGTCGAACGAGCGCGACTACGGCGCGTCGACCTTTGCGGGTGAGAATAACGTCGAGGCCGACGCGTTGTCGCTCGGCTACTATTTCAGCGACGACCCCTTCGCCGCACCTGAGCCCCTTGGTGTCGGCAGCGCCACCCTGTACACGCCGCAGATCGCAGTGGGGCGCCTGGTCGAGTCCGCGGCCGAGATCGAGTCAGCCCTTACGCGTTTCGTCAACTCCCAGGGCGACCTCGACGCCGAGGCCAGCCTGACCACTGGCTACTCGTTCCTGGCTTCTGGGGCTGAGGCGGTGTCCGCCAACCTGGCCGGCGGACGGTCTTACTCCGCGAAGCATTGATCAACGAGGACTGGTCACGTAGCGACCTTGACAGCTGCGCTCACCCAGGGCCCCACGCCAGGGGTCGACAGCCTCAACGCCCACTTCGACTACTCCCGGCTTCTGCCAGCCGATGACAACACCAGCGGTGCAGGTACGGACCTGTTCACGACCGCGGACATCCGGGACGCCCTCAGCTCCTTCGCCGGCAGGCTCCTTTTCTCGATGGGGTGCCACTCCGGGCTCGATGTCGACGACGCTGAGGTCGCTGCCAGTGGCTTAGCGACGCCGGTCGACGACTGGGCCAAGACCTTCGCGGACGCCGGAGCGCTTTGGGTCGGCAACACGGGCTACGGCTACGCGGACACCGACACGATCGCCTATTCGGCCAAGTTGATGGCCGATTTTGCCGCCGACCTGGACGGGCCTCTAAGCGTCGGTGAAGCGCTCACCGCAAGCCAAGCAACAGTACGCCGCCGGGAATGCCATTCTGAGCCCGTACGACCTGAAAGCCCTGATGGAGTCCACCTTCTACGGCCTGCCTATGTACCGGCTCAACCCGACTGGGCTCAACCCGACTGGGCTCAACCCGACTGGGCTCAACCCGACTGGGCTCAACCCGACTGGGCTCAACCCGACTGGGCTCAACCCGACTGGGGTCAACCCGACTGGGCCGAACGAGACCTGCCCGATGATCCCGGCGCGGCTGCTCCGTCGCCGGACGTCCTGCCAACGGCTGTTGTCGACCAGGACAGCGGGCTCACCGATCTCTCGGCTCCCGTCAGCGTCAACCTCGGCGTGGGCAGCGGCCCCGGCCAGCTGGGCCTGGTGACGACGGCCAACGGCGATTATTACCAGGTCAACGCTACGACTGCGTACGGCGGCACCCAGACCACTGAGTACCGCCCGGTCGAACCCCTGGTCGACGCAACGGTCAGCGAACCGGGCCTGGTGCCACACGGTGCCCTTGTCACGGCGCTGTCGTCGTCGGATGTGGCCGACCCGACGCCGCTGTACTCGATGCCGTCCGCCGGGTCGGCCGGGGCCACTCCCCCGGCCATCGGCTACGCGGCTTTCCCGGGCACGCTCCAGCGGGTAGCTACGTACGGGACGTTCTCGGCGTCGGGTGCGGGGGAGGCGGCCCAACTCGACCTCGTGGCGGGACAGTTCATCCCCAATACCTCGTCGCCTGGCGCCGGTACGGAGCGCCTTTTCAATTCGATCTCGGCCCAGGTGTACTACCTCCCCCTCACCAGCCCTTACGCGGAGGACTTCACCCCGCCCACGATCGACTCCACCGAGGCGTCCGATCCAGGTGCCACGCTCAACTTCGAGGTCCAGGTGAGCCCGTCAGTGGCGCCCGTGCGACAGGTCCTCATCCTGTACACGGACGCCTCGGCGCCAGGGACCTGGCAGGTGGTCAACCTGTCGTCGTCGAACGGCCAGACCTGGACCGCCAGCGCGGTGCCACCTGCCAGCGGGCAGGTCCAGTACGTAGTCGAAGCGCTGGACGCGGCCGGGAACGTGGCCGTCTCGAACAACGAGGGCACTGCTTTCGATGCCTCAGCCCAGCCGGCCGTCGCAATAACTCTGTCGGGGAACGGGCCGACGAACGGCTTTTTCACGGGCCCCGTCATGGCCACGATTACCGCCCCAGCCGGGTCGACCTACATCCTCGACGGGTCCATGCCGTTGGCTGTCCCTGAAGACGGTGTTATTACTGTCGGAAGTAGCGGGGAACACACGCTGACCGTCACTGACCCGCAGGGCGACGTGGTGACCCAGGCGTTTGCCATCTCCCTGTACCAAACGACAACCACACCATCGACCAGCGTGAGCGTTGTTGTCGTGGGGCAAAGTGTCACCGTCACGGCGTCCGTAAACCCCGCCACCGCGGGGATCGGCAGCCCGACAGGCAACGTGGAGTTCTTCGACGGTGCGACTCCCATCGCCGCCTGCGGGGCAGCCCAGGGAACCCCGCTCAGCTCGAGCGGCAAGGCCGTTTGCACGTTCACCTACGCCGCCATCGGCGCCCATCAGATCACCGCGCATTACCTCGGTGACACCAGCTTCGCGGGGTCAACCTCCAGCCCGACTGGCCTTACGGTCGACCCCCGGACCGCCACGGTCTCTGCGTTCCAGGTGAACGGGAGCCCATCCACGTTCGGGGCCGAACAAGGCCTGGTTTTCTCGGCCACGGTCACACCGGGAGACGGTGACCCGTTCCCGACCGGCGATACCGTCACGGTGGCTTTAGGCCACACCGCGCTGTGCACCATTGCTCTTGTCCCCGGCTCGGGGGACTCTGGCTCGGGGAACTCTGGCTCGGGGACCTCTGGCTCGGGTTCGTGCAGTCCGTCCTCTGGCACGCTGGTCGCCGCCGGTAGCTACTCCGACGTGACCGCCACTTTCAACGAGACCGGTGCTGACCCCGACTTCCAGGTCACCCCGCCGGCCACCCTTCAACTAGTCGTGGAAGGAGCCACGACGGTGACCCCGCCCCCACCGAGCACCCCACCCCCACCGACCGTACAGCCCACTCCCAACCCGACCACTGCGCCGGTGGCGAAGGTATCAATCACGTGGGCGCCTCCGGCACCTATAACCTTCGGGACGAGGCTCACATCGGCTCAGCTTGACGCGACCGCATCGATGCCCGGCGTGTTCCGCTACAGCCCTTCAATAGGAACGGTGCTGCAGCCAGGGACGCAGGCGCTCGAGGTGACCTTTACGCCCACCGCAACGCCCTACGCCATATCGACAACGGCGACGGCAACCATCTCGGTCGGCTTCACGGGCAGCTGCATTTCCAAGGTGCACAGTGGGCCGCTCGTCGTAGCGAAGGGGCACGCGGTCTGCGCCCGCCAGGGTGCCAGGATCAACGGTGACATTTCCATTGCCAGCGGCGGCGCTCTCTTTATGAGCGGAGGGACGATCGGCGGGTCGCTCCATTCGTCGGGCGCCCTCGCGATCACCCTCTGCGGTACGACCGTGACCGGACCGGTTTCGGTTGCGACCACGAGCGGGCCCGTGACGATCGGCGGTCCCGGGTGTGCGGGTGACACGATCGGGACGGCCCCGGTCAAGTTGAGTATCTCGGGCAATGCGGATGGCGTCCGCCTGACCGGCAGTCGGGTCACTGGTCCGACCACTGTCACCGCCAACGAAGGTGGTACGACGATCTCGGGGAACGTCCTCAGTGGCGGAACGGTGGTAACCGACAACAGAGACGGTTGCGCGTTCACCAACAACAAAGTCTCCGGCCCTCTCGTCATCTCAGGCAACACCGGCGCGTTCAAGTTCTCGGGCAACACGGTGCACGGGGCAGTCAGGAGTTCCGCCAACAGCTGACCAGGCCCCGCCCCCAGGCGGCGCCTGTCCTAGGCCGTCTGTCCTAGGCCGTCTGTCCTAGGCCGTCTGTCCTAGGCCGTCTGTCCTAGGCCGCTTCCTAGGTCGTCTGTGCTAGGTCGACTGTGCTAGGTCGACTGTCCTAGGTCGCCCGTGCTATGTCGCCCGTGCTATGTCGCCCGTGCTATGTCGTCGGGGGGTGTTGAGGGTCGCCGAAGTAGTGGGCGCTGCCGAAGCTGTACACGTCCCCGTTGGCGCACACCAACCAATACCCCTGTCCGTCCGGGCTCCCTGCGATACCCGTGACAGGTGCGGTAAGCGTCCCGTTCACACTGGGGACCGACCCGTGGAAAATGGCGTCGCCCGTCGTGATGACGCCGCCGTCCGTCCCCACCTGCCACGTACCGTTGCCGGAAGGTGTGACCGCCGTCCCGACAAGCATGGCTGCCAGCGCCGCCCCGGGGCCACCGCCGGAAAGCTGGCCGCCCGGGTAATCATATGTGGCCGCGTTGCTGGCCGCTGTCACCACGTAGCCGCCAGCCGGACAGCGTCCCGATGGCGTCGTACGGGGCCATGTAGCTGTTGGGCATCCCCTCCAGGTGAGCGTCGCCAAAACCGTAGACGTGGCCGTTCGAGCTGGCGAGCCAGTACCCCTTGCCGTCCGGGGTCGCAGCGATACCGACGATTGGGGCCGCAGAGGTCTCCGCGGGTGCCGCCGAGCCGTAGTCCTTGGCATCGCCAAACGTATAAACGTGCCCCGTGGAGCTCACCAGCCAATAACCGCCCTCGTCATAGGTGCGGGCCATCCCGACGATACGCGTCGAAGAGGCGTCGGCAGGGCTGAGGGAGCCGGCCGACTTGGCGTCCCCGTAGGTGGTCACAATCCCGTCAGCTTGAAAAAGCCAGTAACCCTGCCCGTCGATTGTCGTTACGATGCCCACATAGTCCTTCCCCGTCTTTGCCGGGGCCGAGGCGCTCGTGACCTGGAAGGAACCCTTGGCCAGGACCTTGCCGTTGCACGACGGTGCCGTGAACTCGTAACTACCCGCAGAAGTCGGCGCCCCCGGCCCCCGGGACTGAGAACCACCGAGGTAGGACGGGACGACGAAGGTGGCCGTCCACGTGCCCTTCGGTGCTATCGGCGTAGTCATCTGGGTCACCGGGCCCGTGTTAGTTGCCCCGGAGTGCTGGAAATCGAACCCAAACCAGTTCTTCTGCACGACACAACCTGAGCCGGCATCGCCACTAACAGTGACCAGGGTGCCCGGAGCGCCCGAGGACACCGATAGCTTCACCGCGCTTGACGGGCCAGAGCCACCGCACGCGGTGCAAACAGCGGACAACACAACTGCGAACACAGTGCCGACGAGTAGGCCGCGGACGCGCCGACGTCCCCACCCGCCCGACACCTGCTGGAGGCGAGCCCCTGCGTCTGTTCTCAATACCATCCCGGCCTCCCGGTCGCACTCTCGGGGCCAGTTTGCCCCGAACCCAATGTCCCCTTGTCCGCCCGGCAGGAGTAACACACTAACCCTTTACCAGGGGCGCGCGGTTGCACTCGCCGGGGCGCGCCCAACGAGGAACAACTTTGGTCTTTTGTGTACTACAGGGAATCTTCGGATCTCCTATGAACAAGAGGCGATCATGGCTAAGCAAAACAACAACCCTGCCGAAGACCAACGTCACCAGGAACACAGTTCCCGGGCCGCCCTGCTTCGAGCCGCGACGACGGGCACCAAATGGCTGCGCTGATGCGTTCGGTCCAGGTCCACGTCGAGGACATCTACGGCTGGTGCGGCCTCTGCCGTACGTTCGTCGAGTTCCCACACGATTGCGCGGGAGCCGATACACCGGCAGAAGAGGACGAAGGGCCGGCCTGAACCCCGGGTTGTCCGGCTTCACCGTCTCGCCCGCCGGGCCTCATCCGTCGCCCGCCAGGCCGGGCCAAGAACTGCTGGCGCCCCGGGAGACGGGTGACTTCCTTCGGCTTCGGCCCCGGCCCCTCGAATTGCCCGGCGGAGGCCCTACGGCCCAGGCCCCGGGACCTCCAACTCCCGTTACCCGCCACTGGACCGGCTTGGCTCGTCAACCCTAGACTCGGGCCTCGAACTTCGGCGAACGGGCGAAAATGACCAAGAAACGGCTGATGGTAGCGCTAGTGACTGCGGTGCTCAGCGCCGGGGCGCTCGGAGCGTGCGGCAGCAGTCAATCATCGGCCGCGGCTCAGGTATGCACCGACGGGGCCAACCTGCACAAGGCAGTCGATAGCGTTGTAACAGATTTGAAGGATCTGAACCTCGGGAAGGCCAAAGATGGCCTGTCCAGCGTCAATGATGCTTTCGACCAGTTGAAGAAGTCGGCCAGCCAGCTAAAGACCGAGGAAGCCAAGGCCCTGTCGCCGCAGATCGACCAATTGAAGAGCGACCTGGAGGACTTGAAGAACGTGCGGTCGCTGAGCGACTTTCAAGCGGGCTGGAGCAAGGTAACGACCCAGTTCAAGTCCCTTTACGCGGAAATCACCGACACTCTGAAGTGCCCGTCCTAAGTCGGCGGTCTGTTATTGGTGGCGGGCTATCAGCTCGTCGACACGCCTAGCAGCGACCCCACCCCGTAAGTGACTGCGGCGGCCACCGCCGCTATCGCCAACTGGCGCAGTGCCATCCTCCACATACTGCGGCCGGCGAACGAGCCGATCAACGCCCCCAGAGCCAGCGCGGCCAGGCCACCGATGATCACCGAGGCGACCACCGCGCTCGTGCCCTCTGTAAAGAACCAGGGGAACAACGGCAGGATCGCGCCGAGGGCGAACGACAGGAACGATATGACCGCCGCCCGTCCCGCTGCGCCCGGTGCCTCCGGGTCTACGCCCAGCTCGAGACGGGCGTGGGTATCTAGGGCGATCTTGGGGTCCGCTGAGAGGATGCGGGCTACAGTGCTGGCGTCCTCGAGTGAGAGGCCCTGGGCGTGGTACATGCCGATCAGCTCCTGGAGCTCTGCTTCGGGTTCCGTGGCGAGCTCCTGGCGCTCGACTTCCACTTCTTTGTCGACCAGCTCCTGCTGCGCCCTGACTGAAACGAGTTCACCTGCCGACATGGAGAAGGCTCCAGCCAGCAAGCCCGCGATCCCGGCCAGGCGGACCGTGCTGGCGTTCGACGACGACGCTCCCGCGACACCTAACACGAGCGACAGGTTGGTCAGGAGCCCGTCGCCGGCCCCGAGGACCGCCGCCCGCTGGGTCCCGCCCTCGACGTCGCGGTGACGGGTCCTCCCCCGGCCAGCACGCAACCGCCTCGCCCGTACGGTTTGGGCGGGAGGCCGCGACGTGCCTGCCATCGCCCTCAGCGTACGGCTGTCTCCTGCCCGTGTCCAGGGCCGTCACTGCCGGAGGCTACCCGTTGCCCTTCAGATTTGTGAAAGACCGGGCCTTCTCTCAACAACGATGACGGGCTCTTTGGTCAGGCACCTGGCGGTATTCAGGGCCCGGATAACTACGCCCGGCTTTCAGCGCCGGTCAGCGCGGTTTGAACGTATTTTCGCCAACCAGGGCAAGCCGAGCAACACCGTGGCCACACCGAGCAAAACCGCCGCGGCCCCTTCGACCCATAAAGCCAGGCCCACATATGGGGCAGCGAAGCTCTCCTGCCAACCGAACAGGCCCCACCATATGGATATGAGCAAGGCGCCGACGCTGGAAACGGCGAGAATTGTGGCCGCTGCGACCAACACCAGCTGGCGAAAAATGGCGGTGGCTACGGCGAGGACAAAGCCGACGATGGCCTGCAACAGGAACAGCGGTCCAATCGTAGGGATATGGCGGTACCCCTCCGAGCCCCAAAGGTGGAAGTGGAGCACAGCGGAAAATGCAAGCAATACCGAGCCAGCCCATACCAATAGGTTTGTAACGACCCGCGGCATGTTGGTGGTCCATGAGGGAGCAGGCGGGGGGACAGTTGGGCTGGCGTCGTCGCCCTCTGCGGTGCGCCTGGCGCTCACGATCTTGACGACATTAGTGGTGCCCGCCTTGGTGGGCCGGGAACTCGTCTCGGGACCTGCACTGGAATTGGTGCCGCCTGGCATGTTGTACCTGCTTCCTGTAGATCGTTCATCTCTAGGAAGTTTTTACGCAGCAGCCTCGCCGGCGGATTGAGGTCGACGGCGCGCCTGCTCACTCAAGGTTTATGCCACCCTGGCCCGCGATGCGAATAACGGCAGCTCGCTGTGATGTCGTCGGGCGACCTTGTTCAGCTGCGACCTAACTTGGGGGCACGGTGTTCATCTGGCCCGGTAAAAGATATGACGCTTGACGAAAAGCCGGCACGGCTTCTAAAGTCAATGGTAATAGAGGATAGAAAGGAAGACGGGTGCCATCAAAACAACGGTTCGTGATCGCGGGCGCCAGCCTTGCAGGGGCCAAAGCAGCCGAAACTCTGCGCAGCGAGGGCTTCGATGGAGAGGTCATCCTGCTTGGTGAAGAGCTGGTACGTCCCTACGAGCGGCCCCCGCTTTCCAAGGATTACCTGCGGGGTGAGAAGGGCTTCGATGATGCCGCTGCCGTCCATTCGGCCGATTTCTACGATGCCAGCGGTATAGACCTGAGGAAGGGGACCCTGGTCACGGGCATCGATACAGGGCGGGCGGAGGTCATCACTTCTGCGGGGGAACGGCTCAGCTACGACCGGTTGCTGCTGACCGTAGGTGCCGAACCCAGGCGCCTGTCGGTCCCCGGAGCACAGCTCGACGGCGTGCACTACCTCCGCACCGTCGAGGACTCCGATGCCCTGCGGAACGCTTTCAGTGGGTCGCCGCACGTCGTAGTCATCGGGGCGGGTTGGATCGGCTCCGAGGTGGCCGCATCCGCGCGCCAGCTCGGCGCTGACGTGGCGATAGTCGAACTGGCGTCCGTGCCGCTGGAACGGGTGCTCGGCCAGGAGGTCGGGGCGGTCTTCCGGGACCTCCACGCTGACCACGGCGTCGATATGCATTTCGGAGTAGGCGTGGATGCCGTGGAGGGAGGCAAGGCCGTCGAGCAGGTTCGCCTCACGGACGGGACGGTGCTTCCGGCCCAGGTGGTGGTGGCCGGGATCGGAGTGGCGCCCCGGACCGCACTCGCCGAATCGGCCGGGCTCGAGCTGGACAACGGTGTGGTCGTCGACGAATACCTGGCGACCACGGTTCCCGGGATTTATGCGGCAGGCGACGTCGCCAACGCTTTCCACCCTCGTTACGGCATCCGCATCCGCCTCGAGCATTGGTCTGCAGCGCTCAACCAGGGCCCGGCAGCCGCCCGCAACATGATGGGCCAACAGACCGCATACGACCGCACCCCGTACTTTTTCTCTGATCAGTACGACCTCGGGATGGAGTACCGGGGGTGGGCACCGGCATTCGAGAGCGTCGTCTTTCGTGGAGATGTCGCTAACCGGGAGTTCATTGCCTTCTGGATAAACCGAGGCAGTGTCGTAGCGGCGATGAACGTCAACATCTGGGACGCCGGCGACGCGATCGAGGCCCTGCTGGACAAGGGGGGCATCGTCGACCCCCTACGCCTGGCGGACCCCGACGTCGATCTCGCCGAGGTCTCCTGAACCACCCGGCCTGCAACCCGGCCCGCTTGGTGGCGATAGGGCACGTGCGAAGCGCCCAATCGTCACCAAAAACGGCTAATTATAGCCCGGACAGGGAATGTACTTGGCCTACCCTCCGCTTTGCCCGGCAATAACGGCTTGAAGTACCCGCGCGCCGGAGTGCTCGACGTCGCGTGTAGCGGTCAGCAGCACCAGGTGCCGTCCGGCCGCTATGTCGCGGAGCCGGGCTAGTACTGCTACCGCTGATGGAACCGCGAGTTCATCGCGGTAGCGCTGCGAGAACTCGGCGAAGCGCTCCGGGGCGTGAGCGTACCATCGGCGCAGCTCGGTGCTCGGTGCGAGTTCCTTGGGCCACTCGTCGAAGTCGATCGCAGATTTGGTCAGTCCTCGGGGCCACAATCGGTCGACGAGCACCCGGTACTGGCCGGGAACTCGAAGGGGACCGTCATAAACGCGAATGACTTCCACTAGTGAATTCGTCATGGTGATTTCGTCATGTTGTCCGTCCGGGCCCCGCGCACAAGGGCGAGCGGCCGGCGTCATGGTCCGTGCCTGCCGGGCTCCCCCACTCCGCCGGCTCCCCGTCGAGTACCCTCGCCTCCTCAGGCGCTTTTATGTTCAAACCCGTGACAACTTCGTCAGGTCAGGAGGTTGGCGATCCCCGAGAACATGAACGTCGAGCTTTCGCACAAGCTCAGCGAACGCGAAGAGGAGAGCCATCGGCGGGAACGCTGGGAGACCGTCGCGGAAATCATAGAGGTCCTTGTACTAGCCGTGGTCGCAGTGGCAACCGCCTGGACGGGGTTCCAGGCGTCGAGGTGGGACGGACGCCAATCCTACCTGTACGGTCATGCGTCATCCCTCCGCTTCCAGGCCGACGCGGCTTCGACCTATGGCGGCCAGGAACTTTCTGCGGACGCCGGGATATTCACCGCTTGGCTCGAGGCGCACGAAGCGAACAACGTCGCGCTCGAGTCGCAATATTCTCGCCGTTTCACTCCTGACTTCGCGGTCGCGTTCGAAGCGTGGCTGAAGACCGACCCCTTTACCAACCCGAAGGCCCCCGCCGGCCCGGGCCAGATGCCCGAGTACAAGAACCCCTATTTCGACAAGGCCACCATCCTCAACAACGAAGCGTCGAGCCAGTTCAATGAGGGCACCTCCGCCAGGGACACTGGTGACAAGTACGTGCGCGACACGGTGCTCTTCGCGTCGGTGTTGTTCCTGGTGGCGCTGGCGCAGCGGCTGAAGGTCCGTGAGGCCCGCATTGGCTTGAACGTGGTGGCGTTCGGGCTCCTCGTGTTTGTCCTGGCGTCCGTCCTAACCCTCCCGCGCATTTAACTTCACGAGTACGCCGGCTCGGAAGTCTTACCGGCAGGCCCAACGGCGGTTGTCGCGGGCCCCGGGAGGGTGGTCGTGGCCGAGGGCGGGTCGGTTGTACTGGCGCCCGTCGTGCCGACTGGAGCGGGTTGACCTCCAGCCGAGGCCGTGACCTGGCACCAGTGCACTTTTCCGGGCGGGCCGACGGCGGTTGGGATTTGTCCCGATGGCAGCGTCGTCGTGGCGCCGGCCGGGCCACCGGGCGTGACCATCGTCGTAACCGTCCTCGCGGCAGACAGGGGCAGTGATGTCGAGGCGGACTGCGGCGCTGTCGTCGTAGCGGACGGGGGAAGGGCCCCCGTAGCGGGCGCTGGCAAGGTGACTGGGATGGAGGGTGGCAACGTGTTCGCTGTTCGGGTCAGCGCGGTCGAGGCCGGCCCGGGGAGAGTCGTCGTGGCAGCCGGCCCGCTGGACTGGAAAGCGCGAACTGCAGCCGGGCCGGGGAGCTGACAGTTCGCAGGGTCGACAATCTGGCAGGTCATCTGGGTATTTCTGGCCACGAGCGTCATCGCCACGTGGTCCGGGAAATAGCCGATGCTCAGTTCAGCTCGGCGAGGCATTGCCGATGGGCTGATGACGACCGCAGTCCGCTTGGACCGAGACGACGGGTTCAGCTGCACCGCTCGCTCACTACCCTGGGCCCCTTGCTTCGCCTGAGTCCCCTCGGCTGGCGGGGCCGAGAGAGCCGTAGGCACGACGACCTGGGAAAAGCCCGGCGGCTGATCGGTGGTGCGGCAGAACGTGCCGACGCGGACCACGGCCAAGACGCCAGCCGCGGCCAGGGCCTGCCTGAGGGCTTTGGGGTTGAAACTCTGTTTGGCGGCCATCGTGACAGTGACGGTGCCGTCCGCGTTGCTGTCGACTGAGTAAGCCGCCAGGTTCACATGGACCTTGTGCCCCGACGGTATCTTCGCCGGCCCGCCGACTGAGGCCAACAAGATGGCCAGCACGACCGCGGCCGCGACCCCGGTACCCGCCACTCCTGAGTGCCTCCGGCGCCGTCTCGCCCGGCCTCTGGCCACGATTGCCTCGAGGGGCGGGGCCTCTCCTGCGGGGGTACGGGACAGCTCATCGCGCAAAGCGCCCAGCTCGTCGTCGTCGTTTATTTCGTCGTCGTACATGGGCTGGCCTCCATAACTGCAGTCAGAACAACTTCCTGACGAAGCGCCACGACGGCGCGGGACAAGTGGGCCCGGACGGTCCCCGGGGCAATCCCGAGGTGTTTGGCAGTGGTCTCCGTATCCAGGTCGAGGATGAGCCTCAGTGCGACGACCTCACGCTCGCGCCAAGGCAGGCGCCGGACCGCCGCCATCAGGACGGTATCGACGTCTACGCCGTCTCCGGGGTCGGTGCAGCTGGCGAAGCCGGGCGAGCCCTGAGCACCGAGGGCGATTTCACGGTGACGACGTCGCCACCACGACACGCCGGCGTTGAGCGCAGTGCGGACGACCCACGCCCGGGGGGCTGGATGACGGCTGACGTCTCGCCAGGAGACCCATGCTCTCGTGAAGGCCTCAGCTACCAGGTCTTCAGCCAGGCGAGGGTCAGCGATGTTAGCGCCCACCGCCCGCAGGCATGGCGCCCAGCTGGCCCTGTAAAACTCGGCGAAGTCGGTCGCGTCTTGGCCCACAGCCATTTAACGCACGGGCAGACCGATCCGCTTACCTCGGGCGCGAACCCGTGGGACATTTCGCTGAGCAACGGCGCGCATTAGCCGGCGGGCCACTATGGAACGGCGCCGCCCTCTACCCTGCGTGGTCGGCCGTATCGAGCTCCTTCCGCGGACGGCCGCGCTTTGGCAGAGGGCCTGCAGGCGGATTGCGCCCCGAGTCGGTAAGGGCTCTGCGCAGCAGGAACTCGATCTGAGCGTTCGTGCTGCGCAGTTCGTCGGCCGCCCACCGAGCCAGCGCGTCATGGACGGACGGGTCGAGCCGGAGAAGGATGCTCTTGCGTTCGGCCACGACGACACTCGCCCCCGGCTATTGGTAAAGAGACCCGGCGTTCACTATTGGTTGCGTCCCCCGGTCGCCGCACAGCACGACCATCAGATTTGACACCATCGCAGCCTTGCGCTCTTCATCTAATTCGACGACGCCTTCGTCCGACAATCGCGCCAACGCCATTTGCACCATTCCGACGGCGCCTTCGACGATCCGGGACCGGGCGGCGACGACCGCAGAGGCTTGCTGACGTTGCAGCATCACCTGGGCTATTTCCGGCGCGTAGGACAGCCGGGTGATCCTCGCTTCGATGATGTCGACGCCGGCAGGGACGACCCTGGCGGCGATCTCGACGGCCAGCTGGCCGGCGACCTCATCGGTGTGGTCTCGTAGCGACAGCGTTTCGGCGTCACCAGCGTCGTACGGATGGTTGTTCGCGACATGCCGAAGTGCGGCCTCGCTCTGTGTATTTACGAAGGCCACGAAGTCCTCGACGCCGTACAGAGCGCGAGCGCTGTCTCGCACCTGCCAAACGACGACGGCAGCGATCTCGATCGGGTTGCCGTCAGAGTCGTTGACCTTGACTGTGGGGGTCTCTTTGTTGCGGGCCCTGACCGACACTTTGCGCCGCATGGCCAGCGGGTTCACCCAGCGAAGACCGGTAGCCCAGACCGTGCCCCGGTAGCCCCCAAACAGCTGGACCACACGGACCTGGCCAGGAGTTATCGCCGTGAGCCCGCCATAGCCCGCCGCCGCCAGCACGAGTAGAGCCACCCCCGTCCAGAGGGCAGCGCCTCCGTTGTCATGAACCAGGACAACGCCCGCCACAGTGGCGGCGAGCACCCCTGGTACGACGGCGAAACCTGGCCACGACACGTAGGGCTTCTCATCGAGCGGAGTAGCCAACCGGTTGGGCCGAGCCGCGTCGTCCATCGCTGCGTTAGCTGTTTGCATCGGACTGCCTCCTCTGACCTTTGGCACCGGCGAGGCCGGCGCCATATCAAAGTGATATCACGTTTTGGGCCCCCGTGAACGACATCAAGGCCGTTGGGCAGACCAGAGTGGGTTTTCGTTAGGGCCAGAGCGGGTTTTCGTTACGGCCAGAGTGGGGTTTCATTAGGGGAGGTGAACGCTGCCGTCGGCACCGACCGTCCAGGCCGGGTTGTGCGCGACCTCCCACGGGTGGCCGTCTGGGTCGATGAAGATGCCGGAATACCCACCCCAGAACGTCGGCGCCCCGGGCCGGCCGATCGTCGCGCCTGCCGACAGGGCCTGCGCAAGCATGCGGTCAACCTCCTGCGGCGAACCTACGTTGTAAGCGAGAGTCACCCCTCCCCACCCGCCGGGATCCTCGACGGCACTGTCCTCCGCGAGCTTGTCACGCCCCCAGAGGGCCAGTACCATGCCGCCGGCCTGGTAGAAGACGACCTCCCCATCGGGCGATTCGCTCGACCAGCCCAGATCGTCATAGAAACGCCTGGCTCGTGCGACGTCGGCCACGCCCAGGGTGACCAGGGAGATCCGTTGGTCCATAATTGGCTCCGTCCCGCCTAACCATTTTCGAGGCCTCTACGGCCGGGTTGGGTTCCCTATCACCAGCTTGCGTTCCCTACTAGTTGTAGTCAACCCTGGCCCCGCGGCCCGGGATCGCCACTAATCGCGGTGATCGGGCCACCGGTCAGACGGGTGGCGCGGCAACCAACTGAAGCGTATGGAATACGCACTGAGCTGGCAATATGCCATCCGGGAGGAGAAACCCCGAGACCGGGATATGCCGTGTTGTTTCAGCGTTCTTCTTCACCCCGCGTGACCAGTGGTGAAGGCTCCGATCTAGTAGCGTGCGTCGGCGTCACCCGGGGGCCCCAGGCAACGGGTGAGAAGGTCGACCGCCAGCTCGGGCTGCCTTCCAGCAGCTAGCGCAGCCCGGCGACGACAGGTCAACTCGAGCAACCAGAGGAAGAAAGAGAGGGAAAGAATGTCGACAGATCAACCCGACGGGGCCGGCAAGGCACCGCACCGCGGCTGGAGCCGAGCGACAGCAACGCTGTCCGCGGTCGTTGTGGCTGCCAGCCTGAGCATCGTTGCTGGTGCTACCCCGAGCTTCGCGGCGACGCAGGCCCGGGCGGCCAGCGTCAACAAGGCCAAGGACCCGTTCCTGGCGTGTGAGGTCACCGACACCGGGGGCATCAACGACCGGTCCTTCAACGCCTCGGCGTACCAGGGACTGCAGGTAGCAGCCAAGGCGATCCCCGGGATGAAGTTCGTGTACCTTGCGTCGAGCTCGACCAGTGATTACACGCCGAACATAAACACCTTCCTCGGTGAAAAGTGCGGCATCATCGTGACTGTGGGCTTCGACATGGCCAACGCCACCCAGATAGCGGCCCAGAAGAACCCGACCAACAAGTTCTCGATCGTCGACTTCACGTATACGCCCGCCATCAAGAACGTTCTCGGTCTCCATTACGACACCAACCAGGACGCGTTCCTGGGCGGGTACCTGGCGGCGGCGATGAGCAAGACCGGCAAGGTAGGGACCTTCGGCGGCCAGGACATCCCGACCGTCACTATTTACATGGACGGCTGGGTCGCCGGCGTCCGCTACTACGACAAGCTCAACCACGCCCACGTCACTGCGTTGGGCTGGACGCCCGCCAAGAACCGCAGCTTTGCGGCCGGGGGCTTCCAGGGGACGGGCCTGTTCACTAACGATTTCACCAACCAGGCGCTCGGGAAGACTGACGCCCAGACCCTGATCGCCGAAGGCGCCGACGTGATCTTCCCTGTGGCTGGGCAGGTCGGGCTGGGCGCGGCGGCAGCGGTCAAGCAGGCCGGAGGAACCGCCACCATGGAGTGGGTCGACACCGACGGGTGCATCTCCGCGCCCCAGTACTGCTCCCTGTTCCTCACCAGCGTCACCAAAGGCATCGTGGCATCGGTGTCTACGGCTGTTGAGGAGGCGGCTAAGGGCACCTTTACCGGGGGCAATTACAACGGCACGCTCGCCAATGGCGGCGTCGGCCTCTCTCCTTTCCACGACTTCAACAGCAAGGTCCCTGCGAAGGTGAAGGCCGAACTGGCCACCCTCAAAACCGGGATCATCGCCGGCAAGATTTCGCTCGACCCGAACTCGTACCCGGCAAGTTGAGCCAAATCCCTTCCCCTGGCCCGGTAGCAGCGCTGGCGCGCCGCCCGGGCCGGTGGAAGCGGAGGGAGCTGGCGCCCGAAGGCGATAGCCAGGTCCCGATCTCACCCGAAGGCCCTCAGGGGCACCTGCTTTTGGCCGGCGCCCGGGATGTAGGCAAATAGGGCCCATGAGGCTCGAACTGGCGGGGATAACGAAGGCCTTCGGGCCGCTGGTGGCCAACGACCACGTCGACCTGACCCTGGAAGAAGGGGAGATCCACTGCCTCCTCGGAGAGAACGGTGCCGGCAAGACCACGCTCATGAACGTGCTCTTCGGCTTGCTGCACGCCGATTCAGGCGAGATCCGCCTCAACGGGGAACCGGTCCGGTTTGCCGACCCCGGGGACGCGGTCAGGCGTGGTATCGGGATGGTCCACCAGCATTTCATGCTGGTCCCCGTGTTCACGGTGGCCGAGAACATCGTCCTCGGTTTTGAGCCGGTCCGGCGTCTCGGGTTCCTCGACCGTCGCAAGGCGCGGGCGGACATCCTGCGCCTCTCCCGGGAGTTCGGGCTCGATGTCAACCCTGATGCGCTCGTCGAGAACGTACCGGTCGGTACCCAGCAACGGGTCGAGATCCTGAAAGCACTGATGCGGGACGCGCAGGTGCTGATCTTGGACGAGCCCACCGCCGTGTTGACGCCTCAGGAAACCGAGGGCCTCTTCAGGGTGATCAGGTCCCTGGCCGAGTCGGGCCGTTCCGTCCTGTTCATCACGCACAAACTGAAAGAAGTGCTTGCGGTCGCAGACAGCATCACCGTCATGCGCCTCGGAAAGGTGGTCGGGCACACAACTCCCCACGAAAGCGACGAGGCGGAACTAGCAGCGATGATGGTCGGGCGTTCGGTAGAGCTGGTCGTGAGCAAGGCCCCGGCCAGGCCTGGCTTACCCGTCCTCGAGCTAAACGACCTCACGGTGCAGGACGAGCGCGGCTTGACTGTGGTCGACAACGTATCGCTCACCATCCGGGCGGGCGAGATCGTCGCCCTGGCTGGTGTCCAGGGCAACGGGCAGACCGAGCTGGCCGAAGCTGTCACAGGACTGCGCAGCGTGGCCAGCGGGTCGATCCGGCTCGCGGGCGAGGACCTGACGAACGCCACCCCCCGCCAGGCTCTGCGCGCCGGGATGGCGAACATCCCCGAAGACCGCCAGGTAGACGGGCTCGTGCTGTCGATGCCGATTGCTGACAACCTGGTGCTCGACGTCTATGACCAGGAGCCCTACGCTCGCTACGGCGCCCGCAAGCTGTCCGTCGTGCGGAGCGAGGGTGAGCGCAAGCTGAAAGAATTCGACATCCGAGCGACGTCGGTCGACACTCTGGTTAGCACTCTGTCCGGCGGTAACCAGCAGAAGGTGGTGGTCGCACGCGAGCTATCTCACGGGGTTACCCAGCTCGTCGCCTCTCAGCCGACCCGCGGCCTTGACGTCGGCTCCATCGAGTACGTCCACAAGCGCATCATCGAAGAGCGCGACCGGGGGGCTGGAGTGCTGCTTGTATCGTCTGAGCTCGACGAGGTGCTGGCGCTCGGCGACCAGATCGCCGTAATGTACCGGGGCCGGATCGTTGGAGTGGTACCACCGACCGTTTCTCGTGACCAGATCGGCCTGATGATGGCGGGCGTCGAGGGTACGGTCCCCGCACCGAAAGCACAGAATCTCACCGGTTGAACAGGGCGACGGGCCGGTGGCGCCGGGAGGTGGGGTGGACCAGTCTTGACGGTGGGCCAACCGTGACCACCGCCGAAGTCTCGCCCGGAGACAAGGTCCGTCCCGAACAGGGACGGGAACGGCCTGGCGCCGGCGCTGAGCAGCCCGGGACGCGGCCCTGGTGGCAGCGTGCCCTTCGCTGGATGACCGAGGCGAACGTCATAGTGGTCACCTTCCTTGCCGTCGTTTTCGGGCTCTTCGTCGGCGCCGTCCTGATCATCGTCACCA
The DNA here is from genome assembly GCA_963823855.1 of uncultured Acidimicrobiaceae bacterium. Taxonomy (GTDB): domain Bacteria; phylum Actinomycetota; class Acidimicrobiia; order Acidimicrobiales; family Palsa-688; genus Fen-671. The sequence goes on along the minus strand of CAWGNA010000012.1, from coordinate 521,104 downwards.
CCCCGGCGACGTTGCACGCCTGGGGGAACTTCTTCTCCGCCCCCCTCAACGCCCTTAGCGTCACGTTCTCCACCATTGGCAGCGCCTACGGCGCCCTCTTCGTGGGCTCGATCATCAGTCCCTCTGCCCTTGGGCACGCCATCTCCACCGGGTCGGGCTGGAATGTGGTGTTCACCCCGATCTCGGAAACCCTGGTCTCGGCGACGCCGCTCATCATCGCGGGGATCGGCGTGGCCATGGGCTTCGCAACCGGCGTGTTCAACATCGGCGGCCAGGGCCAGCTGATCGCCGGTGCGCTGGCGGCCACTTACGTGGGCTTTGGCGTCCACCTGCCGATCGGCATCCATTTGCCGCTCGTGGTCTTGGCCGGTGCCGCAGGGGGGGCGGTGGCCGGGTTCATCCCCGGGATCTTGAAGGCGAGGACGGGCGCGCACGAGGTGATCGTCACGATCATGCTCAATTACGTCTTCCTCGACCTGTTGGACTACCTGCTCACGACGCCCCCGCTGCAGCAGCCGGGCCAGAGCAATGCGATCTCCCGCACGATCCCGACCAGCGCCCGCTTGCCGCACCTGTTCGGCTCCGGCCTGCGGGTCAATGTCGGCCTGATCATCGCCCTTCTGGTAGCCCTGGGCGCGTCCTGGTTCATGCGCAAGAGCACGCTTGGGTTCGAGTTCAAGGTGATCGGGGCCAACCCGTCGGCGGGCCGGACCGCAGGGATGAACGCAGGCCGGGCGACTGTGCTCGTGCTCACCCTATCTGGCGCTCTGGTCGGCCTGGCCGGGATGTCCACCCTGTCCGGCACGGACTTCTTCCTCTCCAGCGGGTACGGGGGCAACATCGGTTTCTACGCAATTACCGTGGCCCTCGTCGGCCGGAACAGGCCCATGGGAGTTGTCCTCGGGTCGCTGTTGTTCGCCGCGCTGAGCACCGGCGGCCGCTACATGCAAGCGACTACCTCCATCCCGATCGACCTCACATCGGTTATCCAGGCCGTGATCGTCTTCCTGGTGGCGACCCCGGCCCTGGTGCGGGAGATTTTCCACTTGCGAGAAGCCGGAGCGGGCAAGATATTGCTCTTCACGAAGGGTTGGGGAGGGTGACAGCCGTTGCCCTGGCCCCCCCGGCCCCGGAGCTGGCGGCGCCCGATGGACGGATTGTCTCGGTCGCCCGCGTGCGGGGGATGGGGGTCTTCCTTCTGCTGTTGGCCCTGATCATGGTCGGCCCCTTCGGGCTCGCGGTCCCTGCCCACCTGAAGGCCACCTTCTTGCTGAGCGCCCCGCCTGCTCTCGGAGTGGCTCCTCTCGTCATGCCGGTACGCGTCTTGAACGTTCGCGCTCGCCATCGTCTGCGCTGGGCTCGGCTGCGCGCTGCTCGTCCGCAGGAGCGCGCGGGGCGCTTACCTTTTGTTCGGGCTCGGCGTAGTGGTCTTCATCTGGGCGCTGCTGACCTGGGCCGCACGAGGCGGGGTGCTGAACTTCGTGGAGCTGCTGGCTGAGACTCTCGTCTCCACTACCCCACTTGTGTACGGGGCTTTGTCGGGCGTGATGTGCGAGCGCTCAGGGGTAGTGAACATCGCTATCGAGGGCCAGTTCCTGGCCGGCGCCTTCCTCGGGGCGATGATCGGGAGTGCGACGGGCAACCTATGGCTCGGTGTGGTCGCCGGAGGCGTGGCAGGGGCCATCTTCGGAGCTCTACTGGCGTTCCTGGCTCTCAGGTACGGCGCCGACCAGATCATCGTCGGTGTCGTGATCGTGGCCTTGTGTACGGGATTGACCAATTTCCTGACCGAGCAGGTCTTGACGCCTTACCAGGCCACGCTGAACAGCCCGTCGACGTTCCCACCCCTGGGGGTCCCGCTGCTCGACAAGATCCCGGTTATCGGGCCGGTGTTGTTCTACCAGAACGTCTTCGTCTACGGGGCGGCGCTGTTGCTCATCGTGATCCAGATGGCCCTGTTCCATACCCGCTGGGGCCTGAGGGTGCGGGCGGTGGGCGAGCACCCCCGGGCGGCCGAGACCGTTGGAATTCACGTCATTTCGGTCCGTTACCGCAACGTGATCCTGGGCGGGGTCATCGCCGGAATCGGGGGCGCCTCCTTTACGATCGGCTCGATCGGCGAGTTCTCCGCAGACATGACCGCCGGCCTCGGGTACGTGGCCCTGGCGGCGATGATATTTGGCCGCTGGCGCCCGTTTGGCGCCCTTGGTGCGGCGTTGTTGTTCGGGTTCTCGGTCTCGCTACAGAGCTTCCTGGCGGTCCTGAACGTCGGTATCCCGTCGCCGCTCCTGTCGATGGCTCCCTACCTGATCACGATCGCGGTAGTCTCCGGTCTGGTCGGGCGGGTGCGTCCACCTGCCGCCGACGGCGTACCCTTCAGCCGCGAGTGACGTCAGCCGCGAGTAACTGGCCACCTGTAGCGGGCCGGCGGTGGGCGCCGGGACCAGAGACCACGCGGGCGGCAGCCGCAAGACCGGCACGAAGGGCGGGCTCCGGGTCGTCACCGCTGAGGCGTCTGGCGAGGAAGGCTCCCTTGAACGCGTCGCCGGCCCCCGTCGTATCAGAAATGGTTGCCTGGTCCGCCGGGCAGTGCAGGAGATCATGGCCCGAGCCCGAGAAGAGGACGCCGTCCGCCCCGAGGGTGAGGACCACCTCGCGGTAGTGGCGGCGCAAGGCCGTAACCACCTCCGCCGGGGGGTCGACGGCGGCGAGCACTCGACCCTCGTCCAGGTTTGCGCAGCACCAGTCGACTCCTTCGGTCCAGGACAGGAACGCTTCCCTGCCGAGGGCAGTGAGCGGGCCCGCCGAGGAGGGGTCGACCGAACGGGTCATCCCGGCGGCTGCGGCGTTGTTGAGGGCCGCCAATGCGGCCGGACGCGTCTCGGCATCAAGCAGGTCGTAGCCGGACAGGTGGAGATGTCTGCCCGGGCCCAACAGGTGGGGGTCGAGCATTTGCGCTTCGAGCCGCAGGTTGGCGCCGCGATCGGTGAGCATCGAGCGTTCTCCGGCCGCGTCGACCAGGGCGACTACCACCCCCGTCTGCTCGCCTGCGGCCACCTTGAAATGCGCCAGCACCCCGGTTGTAGCCAGGGCCTGCACGGCGGCCTGCCCGAGCTCGTCATCGCCGATTACGGCCACGAGGTGGACCTGTGCGCCAGCACCAGCCATGGCGACCGCCAGGTTTGTAGCCGACCCGCCCGGAGCGATGAGGATCCGGGAGGCCGTGTCGCTGCCCCGATTGAAAGGGCCGAGCGGGCGCACGACGACGTCGACCATGACATCCCCGAGGACGACGACCACGGGCGGCTGGACCGAGCGCGCCACTCGCTCTGTGGCTTGGCCCGCCGTGTCCTGACCGGCCACGTCCTGACCCGCCATGTCTCGAATAGGCACGCCCTGAGGACTGTAGCGGCGCCAGCTGGCCAGTTCCCGGTTGCTAGTCTCACGGGGGTGCCAGCTGGAGGAGAGCCGACGCCGGAGGAGCCGGAGGAGTTTGTCGATTGGGCCTCCGTCGATTGGGCCTCATTCGATTGGGCTGGCCTCCGCCGGGCTGCGGACGCTGCCGCGGCGCATGCGTATGCGCCTTATTCGGGGCTCAGAGCCGGCGCCGCCGGGTTGTGCCAGGACGGCCACTTAGTGTCGGCGTGCAACGTCGAGAACGTTTCGTACGGGCTCACTCTCTGCTGCGAGTGCGGCCTCGTCTCTGCCCTCGTGGCCGGCGGTCACGGCCGTCTCGTCGCCGTCAGTGTGACCGCTGGCGACGGTCTGCCACTGTCGCCGTGCGGGCGGTGCCGGCAGCTTTTGATGGAGCACGGTGGCCCCGAGCTGCTCGTGGACCGAGGCCCAGTGCCGCGCCGCAACGCCTCGGCGAACTGCTCCCGGGCGCTTTCGGCAGCAGTGAGCTGGTGACCCGCCGAAATCCGGGGTACGCCGACGCGTCGGGCGGCGCCGGCACCGAAGCGGGCTAGGAGTGACCGGGAACCGTCCCGCCGGCGCTCGCCCCGCGGCCCGTTTCGAGGCCGTCGAACTGGTCCGGTGCAAGCGCGACGGTGGCGAACTGACCCGGGACGATATCGACTGGCTCGTCGACGCTTACCTCTGCGGCGACGTCGCCGACGAACAGGTCGCCGCCTTCCTCATGGCGGTGTTCCTGCGCGGGATGACGTCGCGCGAGCTGGCCTTCCTCACCGCAGCCATGGTGGCTTCCGGGGAAGTCATCGACCTATCGGGCCTGTCCCGGCCCAGCGTTGACAAGCACTCGACCGGGGGCGTCGGCGACAAGGTCTCGCTGGTCCTCGTCCCGCTGCTCGCCTCGCTTGGTGCGGCAGTCCCCCAACTCTCGGGCCGCGGGCTCGGGCACACCGGCGGGACCCTCGACAAGTTGGAAGCGATACCGGGCTGGCGCTCGGACCTGACGACCACGGAAGTGCTCGCCCAGCTCGAATCCGTCGGGTGCGTGATCTGCGCCGCCGGCGCCTCCCTGGCCCCGGCCGACCGAAAGCTCTATGCCCTCCGCGATGTGACAGCCACTGTCGAGTCGGTCCCGCTCATTGCTTCGTCGATCATGTCGAAGAAGATCGCCGAAGGCACCTCCGCCCTGGTCCTGGACGTGAAGGTCGGCTCGGGCGCGTTCATGGCAGAACGGGGCCAAGCGGCAGAGCTGGCCAGGACGATGGTCGAACTTGGCCGCGCCAGACATGAAGGTCGCCGCCCTCCTCACCTCGATGGACGTCCCTCTCGGCCGGGCCGTCGGCAATGCCCTCGAAGTCGCTGAGGCCGTCGACGCCCTGGAGGGCCGGGGGCCTTCCGACCTTGTCGAAGTGACGGTGGCCCTGGCCGCGGTGATGCTGGAGCTGGTCGGTTTGAATGGCGACCCGCGTCGCGCTCTCCAGGACGGGTCGGCGCTCACAGCATGGAGGGCCATGGTGCGGTCCCAGGGAGGGGATCCCGACGCGCCGCTCCCGGCTGCTCTGGTGATCGAACCGGTTGTCGCTGAGCGTGCTGGTTTCTTACGGCGCCTCGATGCCCGGCCAGTCGGCGTCGCGGCCTGGTGGCTCGGTGCAGGCAGGTCGCGGAAGGAAGATCCCGTGTCCGCGAGCGCCGGCGTGCGTTGTCTGGTCAAGCCGGGCGAACCCGTCGAGAGAGGTCAAGTCGTCCTCGAACTGCATACCGACGACCCCACCCGTCTCGAACGTTCGCGAGAAGTGCTGCAGGGTGCCCTGGAGATATCTGACCAGGATCCGGCGGGGGTGCCTGGTCCCCTCATTCTCGACCGGGTCGGCTAGACCGGGACCATGGCTACTGGGCTGATCGTGGCTACCGGGCTGATCATGGCTACTGGGCTGGTGCGCTGCGCTCACATGGCTGATCCAGGGCGGGTCCCCCCAGCCACAGCGACTGGCCACGCGAGCAACAGCACCGTGAAGGATGTCTATGTCCGGGGATAGCACTGATAAAGACCGGAGCCTGGGGCGAGCGAGGCCCGGGCGGACGCGGTAGCAGGTGCGGAGGCTCCGGGCTTCCCCCTCGGCGAGGTCGCCGTTAGACGGTCGCTAGGCGGCGTGGGGGCGATGGAGGACGCTGCCCCGCGCCTCGAGCAGGTCCGCCGCGCCCCCAAGGTCCTTCTCCACGACCACCTCGACGGCGGCCTGCGTCCCGCTACTGTCGTAGAGCTCGCCGCCGCCTGCGGGTACGAGGACCTGCCGACGAACGACCCGGCGGCGCTCGGACGATGGTTCGTCGCCGAGACGCCTCGCCGGAACCTCGTCCGCTACCTCGAGGGCTTCACACATACGGTTGCGGTCATGCAGACAGCAGAAGCTCTCGAGCGGGTGGCACGCGAATGCGTGGAAGACCTTTCGGAGGACGGGGTCGTGTACGCGGAGGTCCGTTTCGCCCCCGAGCTCCACACCGAAGAGGGCCTGCATCTCGAAGCTGTTGTGGAGACAGTGCTCGCTGGCTTCGCGGTCGGCATGGCCCAAGCGTGTGCGGCCGGCCGTCCCATAGTGGTCCGGGCATTGCTCACTGCGATGCGTACCGCGGCCAGGTCGCTCGAAATCGCGGAACTCGCGGTGCGCTACCGAGACACGGGGGTCGCCGGCTTTGATGTGGCCGGGCCGAAGCCGGTTACCCGCCGACACTGCACCTGGAAGCGTTCACCCTGGTACAGCGAGAGAACTTTCATGCCACTGTTCATGCCGGGGAAGCCTTCGGGTTGCCGTCGATCTGGCAAGCGCTGCAATGGTGTGGGGCGGAGCGGCTGGGCCACGGGGTCCGTATCGTCGACGACATCACGGTCCACGGGGATGGACGAGTGGCCCTGGGGCGGTTGGCCAGCTACATTCGCGACCTCCGCGTCCCGCTGGAGCTATGCCCGACTTCCAACGTCCATACCGGCGCGGTCGGGAGCCTGGCTGAGCACCCGATCGGGCTGCTGCGGCGGCTTGGTTTCAGGGCCACGCTCAACACCGACAACCGGCTTATGAGCGGCGTCAGCCTGTCCTCGGAGATGGCCCGTTGTGCGGAGGTGTTCAGGTGGGGGTGGACCGACTTGCGGTGGCTATCGATCAACGGGATGAAGAGCGCCTTTTACGACTTCGACGAGCGGCTGGCGTTGATAAACGGGGTGATCAAGCCTGGTTACGACGCCCTGGCGGCCGAAGCCGCCTTCCGGGTCTCCAGCTCCAGCCGAGGGTAGAGCTGACCTGGCTCTCGAGCCCACTTTCAGGCGTCCAGGGACAAGCCTGAGTAAAAGAATGTACCTTCAGCAACAAATTTCTTCTCCGGGTCGACTGTTTCTGGCTCGTCAGCGACAGTTTTAGGCTCGCCGGCGACAGTTTTGGGCGCGGCAACCGCGGTCTTTGTTCGACGCCACACCGACGACCACGCTCCACGCTAGCCGGCCCCTTATCTCCAGCTAACTCCGGTTAACTCCAGCCATACGAGGCATTAGCATTGGGGCGCCGTGAGCCTGAGCCATCCCGACTTGCTCGACCGACACCGGAAGGTGCTGCCGTCCTGGCTGGCGCTCTACTACGAGGAGCCCATCGAGCTCGTCTCGGGCAAGGGCTGCATCGTGACGGACGCCGAGGGAAGGGATTACCTCGATTTCTTCGGCGGGATCCTGACGACCATGACCGGCCATGCGGTGCCCGAGGTCGTGGAGGCCATCAGAGAGCAAGCGGGCCGGTTGCTCCACACTTCAACCCTCTACTTGAGCCGTCCCATGGTCGAGCTGGCCGAACGCATCGCCGGTCTGTCGACCGTCCCGGACGCCAAGGTCTTCTTCGTGAGCTCGGGGACCGAGGCCACCGAGGCGGCGCTGCTCTTCAGTTGCGGGGCGCGGCGCTCCAACCAGGTCCTGGCGCTGCGCAACAGCTACCACGGGCGCTCTTTTACGGCGATGTCCGTTACCGGCAACCGGGGCTGGTCAGCCTCGAGCCTGAGCCCCCTACGGGTGAGCTACCTCCACAACGGCGATCGTCTTCGGGGGCCGTTTGCGGGCTTGAGCGACGACGCGTTCAACGCCGCCAGTGCCGCTGACCTTCGACAAATAATCGAGACGACGACCGCGGGAGACGTGGCTTGCCTGATCGCCGAACCGATACAGGGCGTCGGAGGTTTCATTGTGCCCCCCGACGGGTTTTTCGCTGCTTTGAAAGAGGTCCTCGACGAGTACGGGATCCTTTTTGTCTCCGACGAGGTCCAGACCGGTTGGGGTCGCACCGGCGACCACTTCTGGGGCTTCCAGGCACACGGGATAACCCCGGATCTGCTTACCTTCGCAAAGGGCCTTGGTAACGGGGTCGCCATCGCCGGGGTGGTCGGCACAGCGGGGATCATCGACTCCGTCAAGACCAACTCGATATCAACCTTCGGAGGCAACCCGCTGGCCACGGCGGCTGGTCTGGCCAACCTGGACTACCTCCTGTCTCACGACCTGCAGACCAACGCCAAGGCGGTGGGCTCGTTCCTGCTGGACGGGCTGCGCCGCCTCCAGGAGCGTCTTCATGTTGTGGGCGACGTCCGGGGCAAGGGCTTGATGATCGGTGTGGAGCTCGTACAGCCCGGGACGACCAGACCGTCCGCTGCGGCCGCGAGCCAGGTCCTCGAAGAAGCGCGTGCCCGGGGCGTTTTGATAGGAAAGGGCGGGCTGTACGGGAACGTGCTGCGTATCGCCCCGCCGTTGTCTGTGAGCAAGCAGCAAGCCGAGGAAGCGCTGGCGGTGTTCGGCACCGCCCTACAGGTGGTGGACGCCCGCCAGGGCAGCCACTCCACGGTAGTGAGCAGCCTTCCTGGCGCCGCATCGACAATTTGAAGATTTGAGGACCAAAGGACCTGGGGGCCCCACGATCTGAGAACCGAAGGCCGAAGAAAGGACCGACACCGAGATGCCCGAGATCCTGCGAGCCGCTCTCGTCCAGAGCAGTTGGACCGGAGACAAGCAGTCAATGATCGATGCGAACCTCAAACTCGCCCGGGAGGCTGCGGGGCAGGGCGCACAGGTGCTCTGTTTCCAGGAGCTCTTCTACGGCCCCTACTTCTGCCAGGTACAGGAACCAGAGCACTTCGCGCTGGCGGAGCAGGTCCCCGGGGGGCCAACGGCTGCATTGATGACCGCCCTCGCCCGCGAACTCGGGATAGTGCTCATCGTCCCGGTTTTCGAGGAAGAGCAGCCGGGCCTCTACTACAACACCGCCTTCGTGGTAGACGCGGACGGGACCTACCTCGGCAAGTACCGCAAGACCCACATCCCCCAGGTCCAGGGCTTTTTCGAGAAGTACTACTTCCGCCCGGGCAACCTTGGCTACCCGGTGTTCCAGACGGCGGTCGGGCTCATCGGGGTCTACATCTGCTACGACCGCCATTTTCCCGAGGGCTGGCGGGCCCTCGGCCTGGCCGGGGCACGCGTCGTTTTCAACCCCTCGGCGACCAGCCGGAGCTTGTCCCAGTACTTGTGGCGGCTAGAACAGCCGGCCGCGGCAGTCGCGAACGAGTACTACATCGGCGCCATCAACAGGGTGGGTGTGGAGCCGTTGGGAGACGACGACTTCTACGGCGGGTCGTATTTCGTCGACCCGCGCGGCCAGCTCGTCGGGGAGGCGGCGCCGGACAACGAGAGCGCTGTCGTGGTGCGTGACCTCGACATGGACCTGCTCGTAGAGGTACGCCAGACATGGGCGTTCTACCGTGACAGGAACACCGCCGCCTATACGTCTCTGGTGACGCCGTGAGGCCTGGTAGCGCCATCAGGCCCGGTAGCGCCGTGAGGGCCGGTCGTACTCTGAGGAGGCGTGATTGCGCACGCTGATCTCTGGAGGGACCGTTGTTTCCCCCAGCGGAGCTCAGGCGGCTGAAGTGCTCATCGAGGACGAGCGCATCGTGGCCCTGGGCGTTCCGGGCTCCGAGGGCGTGGCTGCGTTTGCCGATGGCGCTCGGCGCATCGACGCCTCGAGGAAATTCGTCGTACCCGGGGCCGTCGACGTCCACACCCATATGGAAATGCCCTTTGGCGGCACGCAGGCGGCTGACACGTTCGAGAGCGGGACCCGAGCGGCGGCTTGGGGTGGGACCACCACCATCGTGGACTTCGCGATACAGCGCAAAGGCGAGCCGCTGCGGTCGGGGCTCGACGCCTGGCATGCCAAGGCCAGCGGCAACTGCGCCATCGACTACGGCTTCCACATGATCGTGTCCGACGTGAACGACAAGTCGTGCAAGGAGATGGACGTCCTGGTCGGCGAAGGAGTCACAAGCTTCAAGCTCTTCATGGCGTACCCCGGCGTGTTCTACTCGACCGATGGCGACATCCTGCGGGCCATGCAGCAGGCGCGCTCCAGTGGCGCCACCGTGATGATGCACGCCGAGAACGGGACCGCCATCGACGTACTCGTTGCCCAGGCCTTATCCCGGGGAGAGACAGCGCCCCGCTTTCATGGCATCACGCGCCCGGACAGGCTCGAGGCGGAGGCGACAGGGCGTGCTATTGCGCTGGCCCAGGTGGCGGGGTGCCCCCTCTACATAGTCCACCTGTCCACCACTGGCGCTCTCGAAGCCGTCGCCGAGGCGCGGGGCAAGGACAGAACGCGTTCGCCGAGACGTGTCCGCAGTACCTGTTCCTTTCGTCGGACGACCTCGCCCGCGAGGGCTTCGAGGGGGCCAAGTACGTCTGCTCGCCGCCCCTTCGCGCCAGGGAGCACCATGCCAACCTGTGGCGAGGGCTCCGCACCGACGACCTCTCCGTAGTCTCGACCGATCATTGCCCGTTCTGTTTCAAAGAGCAGAAGGAGCTGGGGCGCGGGGACTTTTCCAAAATCCCGAACGGCATCCCCGGGGTCGAGCACCGTGTCGACCTCACGTACCAGGGCGTGGTCAGCGGGGAGCTCACATTACCTCGTTGGGTCGAGGTCAACTCAACTACGCCCGCCCGGATGTTCGGGCTGTACCCGAGGAAGGGGCTGCTGGCGCCGGGGTCGGATGCCGATGTCGTCCTCTACGACCCGACGGCGACCCAGACGATCTCCTCCGCAACGCACCACATGAGCGTCGACTACTCGGCCTACGAGGGCCAGGCCATTACCGGCCAGGTCGACACCGTGCTGTCCCGGGGGCGGACCGTTATAGAGTCCCGGCGGTACGTCGGGGAAAAAGGGCACGGGAGGTTCCTTCCGAGGGGGGCCAACGGGTACCTGATCTGACCTGGCCGGCAGCCCGCGCCGCTTGACATGCTCCACGGGCTCCTCGACCAGACCTCCGGGGCGACCGCCCTGTTGCCAGTCTCGGGCCGCCGTTTCCGGGGGGCCGGCGTCTCAGGGGGGCCGGCGTCTCGGGGGCCCGGCTCGGGTCAGCGAGGGTGAGACAGCACGTGAGCCGGGCCGAGGCCGGCCGGACCGCATGCACTAGTGGAACGAGGAGGAGGACGGCATGAACTTCGGTGTGGTGCTCCAGACCGACCCGCCGGCGCGACAGGTCATAGAGCTGGCGCAGCTTTCGGAGTCGCTCGGCTTCGGCTACGTGTGGACCTTCGACTCCCCGGTGCTGTGGCAGGAGCCCTTCGTTATCTATTCGGGGATCCTCGCCAACACGAAGTCGGTGATCGTAGGCCCGATGGTGACCAACCCGATATCGCGCCACTGGGCCGTGACAGCATCGCTGTTCGCAACCCTGAACGACATGTACGGCAACAGGACCATTTGCGGGATCGGCCGGGGCGACTCGGCCGTGCGCGTGATCGGGCGCACCCCGGCCAGCCTCGCCACGCTCGATGCTGCTATGGGCGTGATAAAGGACCTCGCAGAAGGCCGCCCCGCCAGGCTCGGCGATACCTCGGTGACTATCCCCTGGGTACACGACGGACGCCTCGATGTATGGATGGCGGCGTACGGCCCGCGCGCCCTCGAGCTGGCCGGGCAGCGGGCGGACGGCCTGATCCTGCAGATCGCCGACCCCTTTGTCGTCCGCTGGGCCGTCGGCGTGGCCCGTGAAGCTGCTACGGCGGTCGGGCGACACCCCGCGGAGCTCCAGGTCTGTGTGGCGGCCCCGGCTTACGTAGGCGACGACCTGCCGAACCAGCGGGACCAGCTGCGCTGGTTCGGAGGGATGGTGGGCAACCATGTCGCTGACATAGTGGAGCGCTACGGCTCCAGTTCCGGCGCCGTGCCTGAGGCGCTGAGCTCGTATATCGCCGGACGCAAGGGCTATGACTACAGTCACCACGGCAAGCCCGGGAACCCAACGACTGAGTTCGTGCCCGACGAAGTCATCGACCGTTTCTGTGTCCTCGGCCAGGCGCCAGCACATGTAGAACGAATGAAGGAGCTCGAATCCCTCGGCGTCAACCAGTTCGCCATCTACTTGATGCACGACCAGATGAAAGAAACCCTTCACGCCTACTCCCGCGACATCCTGCCAGTCTTCACATAGTCGCAAACGGGCCTAATCTTTCCGCGCGTGAGCTTGCCTGCCAGCGTCCCCGAACCGTTCGGTGCCGCCGAGAACGCCGCCGAGGAGGTAGTGCGTCGCATCGGGGCCAGCCCCGAGGTGGCGGTCGTGCTGGGTTCGGGGTGGCGGCTGGCCGCCGATTTGCTAGGCGCAGCCGAGGTCGAGTGCGCCATGTCCGAGCTCCCAGGGTTCCCGGAGCCGACAGTACCCGGGCATGAAGGGGCCATCCGTTCCCTACGTGTGGGTGGCCGCCAGGTGCTGTTACTGCTCGGCCGGTCCCATCTGTACGAGGGCCGTTCCCCCGCTGAAGTGGTCCACGCCGTTCGCACCGCGATTATCGCCGGTGCGAGCGTCGTCGTGCTGACGAACGCGGCAGGTGCCATCGACCCGGCCATTCTCCCCGGACAGGCCGTCCTGATCCGTGACCATGTGAACCTCACCGGCGCCTCCCCCTTGTCCGGCGCCGAACCGCCAGCTCCGTACCGGTCACGCTTCGTGGACCTGACCGACCTCTACTCGTCCCACCTCCGGGAGGTCGCCAGATCGCTCGACCCCGCGCTTCAACAGGGGGTCTACGCGGCCCTGCGCGGTCCTCACTACGAGACACCCGCCGAAATCCTCATGCTGCAGCTTGCCGGTGCTGACCTGGTGGGGATGTCCACAGCCCTGGAGGCAATAGCAGCGCGCCACCTAGGAGCGACCGTGCTCGGCTTGTCGCTCGTGACGAACCTGGCGGCTGGAGTCTCGCCCCAACCTCTCCACCACGCCGAAGTGCTGGCCGCGGGGCAGGCCGCTGTCCCCCGGTTGGGCCGCTTGCTCGCCGAGCTCCTCCCTCGCCTACCCGGCAGAAAAGGGGCGTGATGGCCACGCCTGGGCCGAGTGCGTTGCCGGCCGACCTCGTGGCCCGGGTCAGGGCATGGACTGAACAGGATCCCGATCCGCGGACGCGTGCAGAGCTCGAAGCGCTAATCCAAAACGGTGACGCCGTCGGGCTTAGGGACCGCTTCGACCACCCCCTTGGTTTCGGCACAGCCGGCCTCCGAGGTCCCCTAGGAGCCGGCCCGGCCCGTATCAACCGGGCGGTGGTGCGCAAGACGACCGCCGGCCTGGTCCGCTACCTGCTCGAGCACAACGCCTTAGCCACCTCCGGACCGGCTCCCATCGGCGTGGTCGTGGGCCATGACGCTCGGCATTGTTCGGCGGAGCTGGCCGACGACACGGCCAGGGTAGTGGCGGCCAGCGGCCTGCGGGCGTGGCGGTTCGTGAGCGCCTTGCCGACGCCTGTCACGGCATTCGCTGTGCGCCACCTTCAGGCGGCGGCAGGGGTCATGATCACCGCCAGTCACAACCCTGCGCCCGACAACGGCTACAAGGTTTACGTTGGGGACGGCGCCCAAGTCATCCCGCCCGCCGACGCGGCGATCGCCACTGCCGCCGAGGCGAGCCCCATCCCGCCTGACACGGCCCTCTCCGGGCCGTTCGCACAACGCCTCGTCGACATCGACGAGGCCGAGCTGCTCGCCGCGTACCGCCGTGCCGTCATCGCCCGGCTCGGTGCGGGCGGGCCTCGCCGCCTGCGTAGTGTTTATACCCCGGTCCACGGGGTTGGCGCCGCCGTTCTCCCAAGATTGTTGGAAGAAGCGGGCTTCGAGCCGCCAGCGCTCGTGGCTGCCCAAGCCGAGCCGGACCCGGACTTCCCGACCACGCCCTTCCCGAACCCGGAGGAACCGGGCGTGCTGGACCTAGCCCTGGCCCAAGCCGAGCTGATCGGAGCAGACATCGTGCTCGCCAACGATCCCGACGCCGACCGCCTTGCTGTAGCCGTGCCGGTCCGAGGTGGCCCGGTCCGAGGTGGCCCGGTCCGAGGTGGCCCGGTCCGAGGTGGTGAGGCACGGGCGCGGGGTGTGGGCGCGGCTGGCCCCACGACTAGCCGCGCTGGCGGTGACTGGTCGGGTGACTGGCGGGCTCGCCCCTGTTCCCAGCGCTGGCGGGGCTTTCCAGGTGCTGTCAGGCGACGAGCTCGGAGTCCTGATTGCGGACCACCTCATCTCGACGACTACCGGCCCAGACCGGCTGGTAGCGACGACGGTCGTCTCTTCGTCGATGCTTTCGGCGCTGGCAGCCCGAGCCGGGATTGCTTACGTCGAGACGTTGACCGGTTTCAAGTGGATCGCGCGGGCGGCGCGGCTGCGTCCCGGCCACCACCTGCTGTTCGGTTACGAGGAAGCCCTCGGGTACGCGGTCACGACGGCAGTGGCGGACAAAGACGGGATGTCCGCAGCACTGGTCGTGGCCGAAATGGCTGCCCGCGCGAAGAGCGAGGGACGCTCGTTGTTGGACCTGTGGGACGACCTGGAGGAAAGCCTCGGGGTGCACGCGACCACCCAGGTTTCGCTCCGCCTGACGGGCAGCAACGCCTCCGACGGTCTTACTGCCCTGATGGCGCAGTGGCGAGCGGCACCGCCGCCGCGGCTGGCCGGCGTCGAAGTAACCGACCTACGTGACCTCTCCGGGGGAGACGGTGAGATCCCGCCTTCAGACGTGTTGGTGCTTCAGCTCGGGGCCGCCGGCCGCGTGGTACTACGACCGAGCGGCACGGAGCCCAAGCTCAAGGTTTACCTCGAGGCGACGACCGCTCCATGCGGGCCCGACGACCTGGCCGACGCCCGACGGGCAGCGCAGGCTCGGTTGAACGAGCTGCGCAATGATGTAGCCGGCCGGTTAAAGGCCTGAGGCCCCAGCGACGCGGCCTTTGCGAGCCGCAATGGGAGTGCCCGCCCTGGGCTTACCGCCAATTGGCTTGCTAAACGGCCTGTTTGGTGCCGATAAAGCACGTGGGACGTGGTCGATCGTCACCAAGCCCGGGATTCGTGCTGTTTTGCACCCCGAAGTACGCCTTGATGACGGAGAACCCGAGTCTTCCCAATAGTGCACGCTGCATCAGATGCGCCGATATGGAACGATGGGGAACGATGGGTAACGACATGAAAGCGCCACCCGCTCTCGACCTCCACCTCGGCCTGGAGGTTCAGCGAGCGCAGAGCGCTGGCACTCCGGTCGTCGCCCTGGAGTCGACGATTATCGCCCACGGTCTCCCTCGGCCTCGCAACCTCGAGGTGGCGCGCGAGCTCGAGGCCATTACCCGCCACGCCGGTGCCTGTCCGGCCACTATCGCGGTACTGGACGGGACCGCTTGCATCGGGCTCGCCCAGGACGAGCTCGTACGCGTCGCTGAAGACCCCTCGCTCCGCAAGCTCGGTCGCCGCGACCTTCCGGTGGCCCTGGCGCTCGGAGCGAGCGGGGCCACGACCGTGTCGGCGACAGCATGGCTGGCGGCCCGGGCCGGCATCCGCGTCTTCGCGACCGGGGGCCTGGGCGGTGTGCACCGAGGTTTCGCCGAGTCATTGGACGAGTCGGCCGACCTTGACGTATTGAGCAGTACCCGGGTCACCGTGGTCTCCGCCGGGGTCAAATCGATACTTGACGTACCCGCCACGCTCGAGCGCCTCGAAACCCTGAGCGTTACAGTCGTGGGGTACGCCACGAGCTCATTCCCGGGTTTTTACCTCCACAGCTCGGGCCGACCGGTCGACTGGACGGTCTCCACGCCCGAGGAGGTCGCGGCGATCATGCACCATCAGGATCTCCTCGGCATCGCGTCGGCGCTGCTAGTCGCCAACCCTGTGCCGGAGGACGAGCAGCTCGACCCAGGCCTGCACGACCGTGCCCTCGCAGAAGCGCTCGCGGGCGCCGAACGCGAACAAGTATCGGGTCAACGCCTCACTCCGTACCTGCTGGAGTCGTTAGTGCGAGCCACCTCAGGCGCAGCCCTCCACGCGAACCTGGCTGCGGTCAGGGGCAATGTCCGTTTGGCGGCAGAGATCTCCAGTGCCTTTTGCGGCTGACCCCGGGTGCTCTCAGCCCGACTGGCGCAGCGTTGCCGATTAGGCCGACCCCGGGCCTGGCGTGACGCTCGTGGCCAGCGGCTCCGGAAGCGTGCCACAACCGCAGCCACGGCTGTCCGGGACCAACGAGACAAGGACGTCCAATGCCCGTATGAGGCGCTCGCGGCCCCTGTCGAAGGCGGCGATGACCTCTTCGTGAGTGACAGGTGCTACGTCCGGGCGACCAGGCAGGCCGGCGTCGTAGTCCGTCACCATGGCCAGCGTGACGTAGCACATCCCCAACTCCCGGGCCAGTACGACCTCGGGGTACTGGGTCATCCCGATGACGTCGGCACCCATCTGCTGGAACCACTTCGATTCTGCGCGCGTGGAGAACCGCGGCCCCTGCACGACTACGACCGTCCCAGCATCCGTTACCCGGAAGCCCGCCTGGCGCGCGGCGGCGCTTGCTAGTGGGCGCAACTCGGGACAGTAGGGGTCGGCTGCGCTCAGGTGAGCGACCTTCGGGGCTTCGACGTAGGTGTCCTGGCGTCCCCGGGTGCGGTCCACGAACTGGTCGCAGACCACGACCGATCCCGGCTCGAGCTCCGGCCGGAGGCTACCGACAGCACAGGGGCCGATGACTCGCTCGACGCCTAGCGAACGGAGCGCGTAGAGGTTGGCCCGGAAATTGATCTGGTGAGGCGGGATCGTGTGCCCGGGGCCATGGCGGGGCAGGAACGCCACCAGGTGGGTGCCCACCCGGATCAAACCGATCGCATCGCTCGGACTGCCGTATGGCGTCTCGATCGACACCTCTTCTTCTGGCACCCCGAGCGAGTACAGGCCAGAACCGCCGATAACACCTATTCTCACAGCCGCTGTCACGGGCAAAAGGATATACCGCTTTTGTCGTTAGCCGAGTGGGCGCCCCCGAGGGGCCGAAGCGGTCCCCCCAAAGCCCGGAGAGACTCCGCAGAGCCTCGACAGCTCCTAAAGGCCTGAACAGCCCCGAACAACTTAAAGAGTGCCGAAAAGCCGGTCGCCGAAGTCACCCAGGCCGGGCACGATGTACGCCCGGTGGTCCAGCCCGTCGTCTATCGAAGCCGTGACGATGCTCACGTTTGGATGGCTCTGCTGCAAGCGGGCGATGCCCTCCGGCGCCGAGACCACCGACAACAGCGTGATCTCTTCCGCACCGGCCGTCTTGAGCGCGTCGCAAGCAGCCGAGGCCGACGCCCCGGTTGCGAGCATCGGGTCGAGCAACAGGGCGGCACGGCCCTCGAGCGGCGGCAGCTTGGAGTAGTACAGAGACGGCTCGAAGGTGGCGTGGTCGCGCTCCAGGCCCACGTACCCCACTGTTACGTCAGGGAAGAGCTCCGTCACCGCCTCCAGCATCCCGAGCCCGGCTCGCAGCACCGGAACGGCCACGAGCGGTTTGGCCAGCCGTGCCCCGGTCGTTTGTGCCAGCGGCGTTTCGACCTCGACCGGCGTCGTCGGCACGCTACGGGTGGCTTCGAGGCACAGCACAAGTGCCAGCCGCTTCGCCAGCAACCGGAACAGCGGTGGTGGCGTGGTGCGGTCTCTGAGGGCGGCGAGCAAAGACTTGGCCAGCGGATGGTCGACGACCTGGACGTCCAACTTGGTACTCCCTGTGCGGTGGTCGGGTGCGGTCGGTTCGCCGCTCAGGCTCCGACCGGGTGCCAAACCGTTTTGATCTCGACGAAAAAGAGCATGCGCGCCGGGGCTGGCTCGGCAAACCAGTCGGGGCCAGGTCTTTGCCTACGCAGGACCCGTTTGACGTTGTCAGCCGCGGATTGCTCGAGCTGGGCGTCGAGACCGTCTGGGGACCCGGCCAGGTCGAGCGCATCGACGTCACGGTGAGCAGCCAGTACCGGGGCCAACTCGGCGGTCCGCCCGCTCAGGATATTGACCACGCCTCCCGGAAGGTCAGACGTCGCCAAGACCTCCGCCAGCTCGAGGGCAGGAAGCGGGCGCGCCTCGCTGGCGATCACGACCGCCGCGTTCCCAGTCGTGATCACCGGGGCGAGCACGCTCACAAGACCGAGAAAAGAGGAAGCTTGCGGGGCGAGTACCCCGACGACGCCTGTGGGTTCGGGGACCGAGAAGTCGAAGTAGGGCCCGGCTACCGGGTTGGCCGACCCGGCCACCTGGGCGAACTTGTCCGCCCAGCCCGCATACCACACGAGGCGGTCTATGGCTGTGCCGACATTGGCTGAGGCAGCCTCGAGGGTCAGCCGCTCCCCCGCCGCCAGCGCTTCTGTGAATTGAGAGTGACGACCCTCCAGCATCTCGGCCGCCCGGTACAGGACTTGACCGCGGTTGTAAGCGGTGGCCGAGGCCCAGCCCGGCTGCGCCTTGCGGGCGGCCAGGACAGCATCGCGGACGTCTTTTCGGGACGCGAGAGCGGCGTTCGCGAGGGGGTGCCCCTCCGGAGTGGAGACGAGGTAGGAGCGCCCGGACTCCGAGCGTGGGAAGGCCCCGCCGAGGTAAAGCTTGTAGGTCTTCCGGACGGACAACCTGCCGCGTGACGACTTCGCGTCACGCCGGCTTGCCCCAGTCTCGATTTGCCCTGTCTTGATTTGCCCAGTCTTGGTTGCCCCAGTCTCGGTTGCCCCAGTCTCGGTTGCCCCAGTCTCGGTTGCTCCCGTCTCCCTTTCGCCTGTCTCAGCGGCTTCAGTCTGGCCCTTAGGCATCGAGCGAACTTTCCAGGTATGGCTCGAGGCCCTGCCGGCCGCCCTCCCGGCCGAAACCCGACTCGCGGTACCCGCCGAAGGGGCTCGATGGGTCGAAACGGTTAAAGGTGTTTGCCCACACGACCCCCGCACGCAGGCGGGCCGCCATGTAGAGAATGCGGCTCCCCTTTTCGGTCCACACCCCCGCCGAGAGACCGTAGGTGGTGTTGTTCGCCTTCTCAATGGCCTCCTCCGGCGTCCGGAACGTCAGTACCGACAGCACTGGGCCGAAGATCTCTTCGCGCGCGATCCGCTGGGCGGGCGCCACCCCGGTAAACAGCGTCGGCGGGAACCAATAGCCGCGCTCGGGAAGCGGGCACGACGGGGACCAGCGCTGCGCGCCTTCGGCTTCCCCCGCTGCGGCGAGCTCGCGGATCTTGTCCAGCTGCTGGAGGGAGTTGATGGCGCCGATGTCGGTGTTCTTGTCGAGCGGGTCGCCCAGGCGGAGGGTCTCGAGGCGGCGTTGCAGGGCCTCGACGAGGCCCTCCGCGATGGGCTCCTGGACGAGGAGGCGGGAGCCGGCGCAACACACGTGGCCCTGGTTGAAGAAGACGCCGTTGACGATCCCTTCGACCGCTTGCGAGAGGGGGGCGTCCTCGAAGACGACGTTTGCGGCTTTGCCGCCCAGTTCGAGGGTCAGCCGCTTACCGGTCCCCGCCAGTCCACGCTGGATCTGCTTGCCGACCTCCGTCGAGCCAGTAAAGGCCACCTTGTCAACGCCTGGATGAGAAACGAGCGTCGCACCCGTCTGCCCGTCGCCCGTAATGATGTTGACCACCCCGGGAGGCAGTTCGGCCTGCTGGAGGATCTCGGCGAGCAGGAGCGCCGTTAGCGGGGTCGTCTCGGCTGGTTTCAACACGCATGTATTGCCGGTTGCCAGTGCGGGGGCCAGTTTCCATGCGGCCATCAACAGCGGGAAGTTCCACGGGATGACCTGGCCAGCTACGCCAACAGGTTTGGGGTCAGGGCCACAGCCAGCGTAAGGAAGCTTGTCCGCCCAGCCCGCGTAATAGAAGAAATGGGCCGCCGCGAGGGGGATGTCGACGTCGCGGGACTCCTTGATCGGCTTGCCGTTGTCGAGGCTTTCGAGCACCGCCAACTCTCGGCTGCGCTCCTGAATGATGCGGGCGACCCGGAAAAGGTACTTCGCCCGCTCCTTCCCAGGCATGGGCGCCCAGACCTCTTCCTGTGCTCGCCGCGCCGCGCTGACCGCCCGGTCTACGTCTGCCGGCCCGGCGGAGCTGACCTCCGCCAGGACCTCCTGGGAGGATGGGCTCTCTGTCTTGAACTGGCCCCCGTCGGTTGGCTCCACGAACTCGCCGGCTATGAACAGCCCGTAGGAAGGTTTGAGGGTGACGATCGCTCGGGACTCGGGAGCAGATGCGTACTGGAATCGGGCGGAGGTCACGGCGCAGCCTGGCTATTCGATGCTGAAGTCCTGGGAACCCGCGTAGGCACCGCTGCGCTGCTTGGCGCGCTGCATAAGCAAGTCGTTCAGCAGGGTGGAGGCACCGATGCGGAAGTGGCGGGGCTCCAACCACGTCTCCCCGGCGACCTCGTTTACAAGGACGAGGTACCTGATGGCGTCCTTGGTAGTGCGGATGCCTCCAGCCACCTTGACCCCGACGATGCGCCCCGAAACGTCAGCAAAGTCGCGCACCGCTTCTAGCATTACCAGCGCGACTGGAGGGGTTGCCGCCGGGCTGACCTTGCCGGTGGACGTCTTGATGAAATCAGCCCCGCCGATCATGGCGATCCAGGACGCCCGCCTGACATTGTCGTATGTAGCGAGCTCACCTGTTTCCAGGATCACCTTTAGATGGACAGGCCCACAGGCCTCCTTGACAACGCGCACCTCTTCCAGGACTTTCCCGTATTGACCCGACAGGAAAGCACCCCGGTCGATGACCATGTCGATCTCGTCGGCGCCAGCGGTCACGGCGTAGGAAACGTCGGCGAGCTTGACGGCCAGCGAAGTGCGACCCGAGGGGAAGGCCGTGGCCACCGAGGCCACCTTCACACGGCTGGTCGCTAACGCGGCCCGGGCCACGTGGACGAGGTCCGGGTAAACACACACCGCAGCCACCGGCGGTACGGCATCGTCAGAGGGGTCCGGCCGGCGGGCCTTACCGCACAACGACAGCACCTTGCCAGCGGTATCGGCGCCCTCCAGCGTGGTGAGGTCCACCATGGAAACGGCCGCATCGATGGCCCACAGCTTGGCATCAGCCTTGATCGACCGGGTTGCCAGGCTCGCCGCTCGCAGTTCGGCGCCGACCTGGTCGACGCCAGGCAGGCCTTGCAGGAAACGGCGCAACGACATCTCCGAGCGAGCCAGGTCAGCGAACTCGGATCCTGCCGCGCGGTCCGAGATGACCCGGGCCTCCTCGTCGCGGCTCGCCCGTTCGACCACACCGACGTGCTCGCCCCTATGTGTGCTCGATCTGCACCGGCCCAATGTAGACCTGCCGAAGTCCTGAGCGCGACTTGCGCCCAATTAGCCCACCCCTCCCAGCACCTGGTGTTGCGGCGGATTAGCGTCGGAGGTCCTCCACAGTGTCGATGTCTATCGGACCTCCCTCGCAGGCCACTTCGATCTCTTCGGGAACGAGCCTGGGGCCCAATGCGACCTGTTCGTGCCTAACACGCCAGGCGACGACCTCGCCCGGGCGATCAGGTAATCGATGCCGCGTAAATACTGGCAATAGATTTGTCGAGAGCGCTATCGAATTCTTTGTCGCTCATGTTGACCGTCAACCCTTCCGTAAAGGCCCGTGAAAAGCTGGCGATCAGACGATGGTTAGCGACGAGTTTGGCGTCCGCCTCCTGGCGACTATAACCCCCTGAAAGAGCGACAACCCGGAGGACATTCGTGTGCCGGATGAGGTCCGCATAAAAGTCAGGCTCCTCAGGCAAGGAGATTTTGATCATTACGTGCTGCTCAGGTGCCAGCCGGCCCAGCTCATCGAAAATATCAGCTTTGAGCAACCGCTCGGCCTCCGCCTTCTCCGGGCTGTGGATATCGATCTCCGGCTCGATGATCGGTACCAACCCCGTATCGAGGATCTGATGGGCGATCTCGAATTGTTGGGTGACGACCGATTTGATACCTGCGCCGTTGGCGAGCTTTATAAACGAACGCATTTTCGTGCCGAAAACACCCTTTTCGATGGCGCTCTTCAGCAGGGCGCTCAGCTCCGGCATCGGTTTCATTACCTGAGCGCCGTTGGCCTCGTCAGCCAGGCCCTTGTCTACCTTTATGAAAGGGACAACGTTCTTTACGCTCCAGAGGTAATCGGCCGAACCGCGGCCTTCGATCTGGCGACCGAGCGTGTCCTCGAAAAGAATGGCGCCCAGGATCCGGTCGCCGCTAAAGCTGGGGCTGGTAATGAGCCGGGTGCGCATCTCGTGCATCAGGGCGAACATCTCGTCATCGTCCGAGTAGGCGTCTTCTGGTATGCCGTAAGCCTGGAGGGCCTTGGGCGTGCTGCCACCACTTTGGTCGAGTGCGGCGATGAAGCCGCGCCCGGACTCGACCTTTTGGAACTGCTGTTCGTTCATGAGGACCTTTCTAGTCGACGGGCCGTCGCGGCCGCGAGCCCGGTACGGTCAGCATTCAGCAGCGTGCGAACCTTGGCTACGTGGCCATGTGGCCGTTGGAGCCCGGTAACTTTTCCAGTAGCGAAGGCCGAGCCGCATTTTCGAGCCGGCCGAACCAATAATCGAGGTCGAAGTCAGCTTGGCCGGAGAGGTAGCGCCACAGGGCCGCCCGGTTGACCAGGTCGAGACGGCCGGTCGACGCCTCGTACCAGGGTTCACGCTCCCGCAGCACCGCGAGGACGTGGCGCCGCACGGCTTCGTCGGCGAGGTCGCTCGCGTCCCAGCAACGCACCTGGTCTCCCGCGGGGTTCAGCCGCAGCTTGAACATATACCGCGGGACGCGTTGTTTGTTGCGCCGGCCGCAGTGCCAAATCCCGTGGTGCAGGACGAGAATGCTGCCGGCAGGACCGAAAAACGTGAACTGCCCGAGCAGGTTCTGGTAGCGGGATATATCGTGCTCGTTGACGCGCCTCAGGTGGCTGCCCGGCACAATAAGCGTGCCTCCCATGTCGGCATCGACATCGTGAGGGTAGTACATCAGTTGTATGTCGAAACGCAACCGCGTGTCGATAATCGCATCGGCATGCAGCTCCTGAGCGGGTTCGCTCGGGTAGCGCACGTGTACAGCGTGGTGGTCGTAGATGGGGTCGGGACCGACGAGGCTGGTAATAATGCCACGCACCAAAGGAAGTGCCAGCATCGAGCGGATCCCGCCCGCGTCGGGAAAGCACCGGGCCAACGGGATCCCCGCGCCATTCCCGGCCGCGAGCGCAGAAGGTCCCCCGTCTCGCTTCGCGGCTACGTCGGCCAGGATTTCCGCAGCGCACATTGCGTTGATTTCCGGCGGCACGGCGGCGTCAAAGCGAAGAAAACCTTTTGCCGCGAAAAGCGCCATTTGAGTGCTGTCCAGGAGCGGCACCTCGCCCACAGCGGGGCGGGACGTCGCCAGTGCGCTGAGGGTTGACGATGTGCCGGCCGCCGCGGTCACAGTGACGCGCCTCCTGCTACCCCGGCGACCGCCGGCTCCATAACCGGCTCGGCCGGGGAGAGCTTCTCGAAGAAGAACTCGAACTTATGGAACGAGGTGGCGTACTCTTCACCCGCTGACGGTGGCAGCAATTGCGACGCCTGGAACAAGCGCCAACCATCGCGCAGCGCGTCGAGGCCGGTCGCATAGGGAGGGAGCGGTGACCCACCGGCCTCTTCGGCCTCAGCGCGGGCACCATCGAACAACGACCAACTTACGACCTTCGAGGCGAGCGACGAAGTCGACAAGTAGAGCACGAGTACCTTCTGGCGAACGGTCGCAGGCACGCAGTCGATCCTAGGGCAACGTGACCGGGCGACTGGTCGGTACCGTCGGCGGTTTGCCCCTGGTCTCGGGGCCCGTCAGGACGCCCCTAAGCATCGGTGCCCTGCAATGATCGAGCTGTGCATCGACCCCTGGACGGACGGGTAGCGCTGGTTACTGGCGCCAGCCGACGCATCGCGATCGGCGCCGCCATAGCCAGGCGGTTGGTTTCCGATGGCGCCTCTGTAATGGTCCACTCCTGGTCGCCTCACGACGATGAACAGCCCTGGGGCAGCGACCCGGGCGGAGCCGAGGCGCTGGTCAGAGAACTCCGAGGGGAGGGGGGACACGTGGAGCACGTAGCCGCTGACTTCGCAGACCCGCAGGCGCCGGCCGACCTCGTCTCGTCGACCTGCGAGGCGTTCGGCCGGCTGGACGTAGTAGTTGCGAACCACGCCCGCAGCAGCGCCCAGGCCCTCGAACAGCTCACGGCGCCCGAGATCGACCTCACATACGCCGTTAACACGAGGGCGACGCTCCTTCTCGTCCAAGCCTTCGCCGCTCGTTACGACGGGCGCCGGGGGGCAGGGTGGTGCTTTTTACTTCTGGCCAGTACCACGGGGCCATGCCCAGCGAACTGCCCTACATCGCGTCCAAGGCCGCCCTACGCGAGCTGACCGCCAGCCTGGCGGTGCACCTAATGCCTCGGGGCATAACCGTGAACTGCATTAACCCCGGGCCCAACGACACCGGGTGGGCCAGTCGGGAGATGATCGCCGAGGGGCAGGACCGCATCCCCGGCCGGAGGTGGAGCACCCCCGCCGACACCTCCCGGCTTGTGGCCTGGTTGGTGAGCGACGAGGCGGACTGGGTTACCGGCCAGGTCATCGCCTCTGACGGTGGCTGGTCGGCCCTCTGACTGCGGCCCTCTGGTTGGCGCCTCTGACTGGCACCTCTGACTGGCACCTCTGACTGGCACCTCTGACTGGCACCTCTGACTGGCGGCGTGGGAGGGGCTGTTCCCGGTCCCCGGCAGCCGGGATGGGCGATGGGCAAGGTTGTGGAGGTAGTATTTAGGGCCTAACAACACGGGAGCTCGGGGTAACCGGGCTGAGAGGGTGGCTTCGGCATCTGGCCCCACACCACCGACCGTCTGAACCTGACCCGGGTAATGCCGGCGAAGGAAGAGAGCATTGGCAGAAATGGTCATCGCAGGTACACTCCGATGGCTCCTTGGGCCATCGTCACCGTCGAAGGGTGACCGCCCTCCGGCCGTTTCCACCTTGCCGACGTACGTGACCGCCGGCGACGTCCGGCCCCTTCCCCGGCGCGAGGGACCGCCTCGGAAGCTGGTCAGCGCGGCATGAGCGCTCGGGCTCCGCTGGCCGCGATGGCCCGGCGTCCCACGGAGGTCCTCGTCCACGGCATGGCGCCGGGTTTGGTCGAGCCCGACTGGAACCCGCTGACCGAGGACGAGGTACGAGCCGTGCTGGCCCACTACCCGATGGGCCACCAGAGTGTCGCGGACAGCCGCGCTAGCCGAGACGGGCCCGTCATCACCTGGCACAGCCCGCGGCCGATGTCGTCGGCAGGGCTGGCCCGCTGGGGCCGTGAAAGTGTCTTCGTAAAGCGTCACGACGTGAGGGCTCGTACGGCCGATCAGCTGCGAACTGAGCACGCTTTCGCCGCCCACCTCCGGACCGGGGGCGTACCGGTGCCCGCTGTTCTGCAGACGGCGGCCGGCGGGACCGTAGTCGAAATAGGCGACGTTGTATACGAGGTGCACGAACCGGCGGCCGGCCTCGACGTTTATCGGGACGCGATGTCCTGGACGCCCTTCATCAGCCTCGACCATGCCCGGGCCGCGGGGACAGCGCTGGCGCGCTTGCACGAGTCCGCCGCGGGCTTCGACCGGCCGCCTCGGCCCCTGGCCGTGCTCACCTCGTCATGCGAAGTGTTGACCGCCCGCGACCCGATGGAGCACGTTCGGGGGCTCCTCGAGCAGCGCCCCGGCCTGGCCCGTTACTTCGCCTGCCGCGACTGGGAAGCAGACTTTGGCCAGCACCTTCTCCCGGCCGTCCATCGGGTGGCTCCACTGCTGCGTGAGCTCGGACCACGGTGGGCGCATGGGGACTGGCACCCTTCGAACCTCGGCTGGAGCTCAGCCGGCCCGCTGGCCCAGGTCTCTGCTGTATTCGACCTCGGGCTAGCGAACAGGACCTTCGCGGCCCACGACCTGGCGATAGCGCTAGAGCGTTCCACCGTGAGCTGGCTCGAGCTGGCCGAGACCGGCAATGCCGAGGCGGACCTCGATGCAGTTGACGCTCTCCTGGACGGGTACGAGGCCCACAGGCGGCTCGAGGCTGCCGAACTGGCCGCGTTGGCCGAGGTGCTCCCGGTAGTTCACCTCGAATATGCAGTCTCAGAGGTCGAGTACTTCTCCGATGTGGTCCAGTCGCCTGGCCACGCTGACCTCGCCTATGACAAGTACCTCATCGGGCACGCACGCTGGTTCGAGCGGCCCGCTGGCGCGGCGCTGGTCGAGCACCTGCGACAGCGGGCCGTTTCTCGGACCAAGATATGACGGACGCTAGTTGGTCCCGGCGAGCTCCTCGGCGAGCTCTTTCTCGTCTTCCTCGGAAAGCGAGGTCTTGAGAAGGTTCCCGCCGTACTTGCCCATCGCGTCTGCGAACTTGTCTTCGGTGATCTTGGACGCCATGACCACCACCGCTGAGCTGCCGGGCTTGAGCATGGCCTGCACTTGCTGTCTGAACTCGTTGTTTATACCAGACTTGCCTAGCTTGCCGAACAGGGCGCCGAGCGCACCTCCAAGGACCAAGCCCGCGAACGGCACGAAGAACAGCAGCCCTATGAGGGTGCCCCATAAGGCCCCCGACGCAGCCGATACTCCGACGATCTTCTGTGGCGTCTCAACGTGGCTCTTGCCCTCCGCATCGACGGTGACTAGCGCGAGGCCGTTGAGCGTCACCACGAAGTCCTTGCTGAGAGAAAGGACTTCGTTGTAGGCCTGAGTTGCGGTGGCGTGATCGTCGTAGCCGATCACAATCAGTTCAGACACGGGTTACTCCTTTGTGTTGTCAGCTGGTTGTCTCTGTCACCCGGCCTCGCCTCAGGCGCGGACCGTCTTCGCCATGACCCTACCGCAGGACCGGGGCGAGTGTCCCAAGCGGGCCGACAGGGGACACCAGAAGGCAGGGCTCCGCCGGCAAGCTGCGGCCTAACAGCACCCCTTTGTGCGGGCCACAGCGACCAGTAATGCCAGCCGGTCACCTGTTCGAGGCCAATGCCGAGCACCGTGGTCAAGCTGTGGTCCACGTGCGCCAGCGGCGCCGGGATTTCCCTGGCGAGCGGGTCGTGGACGAACTTCGCCCGGCCTCGCACGAGGACCTCCCACCCTCGAGTTCTGATCGAGACTGGTCAGGGTGGTCTCGAACGTCACGACGCGTGGACGGAACGGGGCACGGCCGAACGGGACCGGGCCCGGCTCGCACAAACAAACACTCGTCCTCGAGCGCCCGCTCACCGGGACGACGACCGGGAGCGCCCCCTGTGACAGCGCCAGGTGGCCAGCCATCGCGCCGGCCAGGAGACTGCGACAGCGGGCTGGACTGAGGCGAGCCGGCATCGGGGGCTCGAGAGCTGTTGCGCTGGTCGCACTTGACCGGAGGCCATAGGCACCAGAGGGAATAGGTCCACCAGGGGGCATGGGCAGTATTTTGGTAAAAATTGGTCGGGACGGCACAGGGCCCAAAAGCCCGAAAAGACCACCGTCTACGACTGTACGAAAAGAGGAGGCCCTAGGGTGGGACAGCGCTTTGGAGAGCCTGGGCGAGGAGAAGTGCCTGGCGCCAGTGAAACAGGTGGAGTTCGGGCGGGTGGTCGTTGTGACGGCGGAGGGCCGGCCCGAGATATTCCCTGTGAATTTGATTGTCCATAGTCGCACCGTCGTGTTTATGACTGCTTCATCAGTGTTGCAGGCCCGCGCGCCGTTTGGCCACGTGGCCCTTGAGGCCGACCAGATCGGCTCTTCGGCACATGATCGCCCTGCAAATACCTGCCGCCTGGCAAATAACGGCTTGGGCGAGGACGCAAGAGGTATACTCACTGACGGTCGAGGAGGTCCCGATGTTCTTCCGGAGTTCCCTTTTGCAGTCTTGCGTTCGCATCTGCTGACGAGGTGGTGCGGCACGTCCACGATGAGCACCCTTGCTTCACCGAGGAACAACAACTGAAGGTCGAAGTCGTCCAGGCCGTTTCCGCCGAGTTGAATTGGGCTACCTTTAGCGAGCTGCAGTCAGTCGTCGATGACGTGGCAATCTCGCTGTTACTCCCCACCACCCCGGGGCGCGCCCGACCAACCTCGACTCGGTTTGGCTAACGCGTTTGGCAAAAACCGCCTTCGACCGGATGGCGCAAAAACTGCACCCGGCAGCTATTTGGAGAGTAATGCCCCGCCTGGGCGCTGCGCTCGCGGTGCTCGAGCACGGCCCGAAGGACAAGGGCCTGGCCATGTTCGTAAGTACCAAGCGAATTGCCGTGTTTGGCTCCCGTTTCGCGCCTCTGGCACGCGCTTCGGTGGGAATGAGTTCGCTGTCGCGACCTGCTCGACGCGTTGCAGCAATTTCCTCGTTTCGGGCCCTCGTCATGGGAGGGGGCCGGCCGCGGGTCCTGGAAGGGTGGGCTGGCCACCTCCACGAGGTTGACTGCGCTTACCCGGAGTTAGCTGGCTCTGGTCTGGACGGGGCGAAAGTACTCCTAGCCGATCGAGTTAGCAGGACCACGGAGTTCCCTCTCGCGGTGATCGGGCCAGGCCGGCTGTTGGAAATGTGGCGCGAGCGGTCCCGTCACCCCTCTTTGCTGATCGGCACGGTCCAATCAGACCGTGCGGACGTTTCAGCGGACCGTATCGCAAAGATGGCGCAACCGCTGATAACGCTTTGGCGAGAGGCTGTCGCAACGGTGGAGACCGCTGCACTGAGGTACGCAGAGCGGGCCGGGCTCGTCAAATGGGGCCTTGGACCAGCGCGTCCGGGTGCGGGGGGACTTTGCGTCTACGGCTACCCGGAACGGCACCGGCTGGCGACTAGCGACCGACGCTGGCGTTGGCCGTCGCGACCACACCGACGACATCGTAGAGGAAATTTTGAGAGCAGCCAGACGGGTAGACGCGACCGTCAGCTTCGTCGGAAGAGCCGCTTTACCTTCCGGGGAGCCCATCGGCGCCCAGCTGGCGACCAGACGCCGGCACAAAGCCGGGCGGGACCGGACCAGCGTTGGGGTCGTCGACCTGAGCTCGCAGGCTCAACATACTCAACTCTCCCCCACCGGCAGATCCCTCACCTCTGATCCCTCACGGCAGATCGCTCACGGCAGATCCGTTACGGCAGATCCCCCGCCTGCAGATCCTCGAGCGTCGATAGCCAGAAACGGTCCTTAGCCGAGCCCACCCTTCTTCTCTTTGGTGATGTTGGGCTTCTCTTTTGGTGATGTTCGGCTTCTCTTTTGGCGACGTTCGTCTATTGGCAGCCTTTTTCCGAAGTCACCCGGCATTCAAGCGGGGGGCCTGGGACGGTAGCCAGGAGGAGTTCAGTTGCTGGGTGAGACATCCAGCGCGTTGGTGCCGTCATTGACAAAAATCAGTTCCCGGCCGCCCGGGGGCAGCGTCACGCCAAAGAGGTCCCCAGCACCGTTTTTCACCAAAGTCATTGTCGCGACTTGCTTGCCTTGGGGGGTGACCTCCACCGCGTTGCCATCGTTGCCGTTCATGACCACGAGGTCCCCGTTGGGCGCGATTGTCATCCCGAGCGGTGCATTCAGTGCGCCGCCCGAAAACAAAGTACTGCTCCCGTCTTTGACGGCCGTCGTCCTCTTCTCGGCGTTGGGGATCGCCGTGATGCGGTTGTGGGGTGTTTCGGCCACATAGAGGGTCCCGCTAGAGCTGAGAGCCAGGCCCGTAGGAGCCAAAACGAACGCAGCCTTGTCACCCTTCCAGAAGAACCCGGTCCCGATGGCAGAGGAGCTGGTCAAGCGGGGCAGGTGCCCGGGCGAGAGCGAGACATCTATCCTGGCCACCGTACAAGTGCCGCTTTGGGGAGTATCTTGCAGCCCGGCCGGCCGGCTGAGCGCGTTAGAAACGAAGAGGTCGGCCCCTGAGCCGGTGTTCACTTCGGTCATGTCCCATGGACCGTTGATGTTCTGGTTGGACCACGTCTCGACCGGCTTGCCTGTGCTATTGAGCACAATCAGGCATCCTGCTGGGTTGACGTTAGGGAGCGTGCCCGACGTGCCCGCGGGCAAACTGCCGACGACGACCCAGCCTCCGGGCATGATCGAAAGCGCCGTGGTTAGGCCCACGCCGCCGGGGCAGGCCATCGACCGGGGAAGAGAGCCCAATTGGGCGAAAGGCGACATCTTCCCGCTGGGCGACACCTCGACGATGGTCTTCCCCGTCCCCTGCACGTTCGCCTTGTCGTTGAAATTACTGACGAGGGTGTCGCCCTTCGCAAGTTTGCCTGTCGTCGCCGGCACCACCGCCACCCCGTAGGGGTTGACATCGCCATTGCCAGGCACCGTAGAAGCGACCTGTCGGACTGGCCCCAGAGATGACAGGAACGTTGGCGGCGACGCGCTCGCTGCCGACAACCCGGCCAGACTGGCCACCGTCACTGTTGCGCCCGCCACGATGGCGGCCGCTGTAAAGGGCACGACGGCACTGCGCGCGGCGTGTGCCATTCCTGAGCTCAACCTCACCGAATTCCTCCTTTAATGGGGGAAAACTGGCGCCGCCGCGGACCCGTCGCAAGGCGTCGACCGTTTTCCTCGTGCTGACAAGGGGGCGTACTGACCAAGCAAATCGCCCTGCAGCTATCTCATACGGTCGAGCCGCGCAATTGGATTGGGCCTCCAGTGCGCCGGGGGAAAGAGCAGGTCGACAGAGGGAGGCGGCGGGTGCCATCGCCCCTGGGAAGGCGAGGCTCCGAGGCGAGGTGCGGGCTCGGGTGTGCCGGGCCAGGTAATGGTGACCCGGCGGGTGGAGGCTAACTGCGGCGCCGGTCGGGCGCGGGGCCCGTGGCCCGACGGCGTTGGCGTCGAAGGACACGAAAGGGATTCTGGTCGAACCACTCCGGGAAGTGGACCGCGCCGGAGTCCGCGGCGGCGCGCAGCGCCGCCCTCAACTCGGCGAGCTCGCCCTCGACCTGGTACAGAGCCAGGTGGTCCTGAGCGGTGGGCCCGACCGCGTCGACTACGACGGGCTCGAGCCTGAAGCGCCAACCGGTAAGGAAGCCTTTAGCCGTCAGGTTCTCGGCCATGTGGGTGCGGTACCAGTCGACGTAGTCCGTCCCGGGTACGCCCGACGGCGGGGCGCTGAAGACTATGTAGAGGTGGGGAGCGCTGACCGGGGCCGTCGGGTTGCCGTGGGAAAGGCAATTGAACGATGCGAACCTGATCTCGGGGAACCACGACGGCAAGTCCATGCGGCCCGAAGCCCTCTCCTTGTCGAGCGCGACCATTACCTCGCCCGGGTCTCCCTCAATTTCGTACATCGAAAGGAACCGCATATCCGAGGGAGCGATCGAGCCCCGTGCCGTCTCCAGGCGAAAACGGCGGGCAGATATGAATCCTGGTACCACGAGGATCTCTCCCAGGTGGAAGTCGTACCACTGGTTGTACTCATCGTCAGAGAGCCACTCGGGCGGCCTGCTGAAGACAAGGTGGAGGTGCTCGGGCATGGGGCCCACTTTCGACATGGATCGACGATTGACGCTGCCAGCCAGGCTCTCGTTCCGGGAGCCGCCGGGGTCGAGCACCATCAAACGGGCCGGCGCCGGCAATCGTATATCTTCAGCTACACGATTGCGAGACCGCGGGCTATGCTTGGCCGGCCGGCAGCCCCGCCGCCCGCCCGACGTCCGCCAGGGCCAGGCGCAGTTGGCCGGCAGAGATCCTCGGTGCTAACGGGGGCTCATCGAGACCAAATGCGAGGGGCCGGAGGCTGGACAGCTCCCGGGCCGCGGTGAGAAAGGCGGTGCTATGTCAAGCTCCCGGACAACCAGCGTAATCAGCGGGATATCAGTGCCCGAGGTACCCACCCGGCTTTTCATCGGAGGCGGTTGGCGCGATGCCTCAGACGGCGCCACCTTCGACGACCTCGCGCCGGCGACCGAGGAGCACCTGGCCACAATCGCGTCAGCAAGCCCAGCCGACATCGATGAAGCCGTACGCGCGGCGCGGGCACAGTTCGACGGCGGCGACTGGTCGGAACTGACTGGTGCCGACCGCGGCCTGCTGCTCTACCGCCTCGCCGACCTTATCGAGCGGGACGCGGAAATCCTGGTGACGCTCGAAGCGCTCGACATCGGCAGGCCGGCGTTCGAGCCCAGGATGGTCGACATCCCGAAAGTGGTGGACGTCTTTCGCCACTTCGCAGGCTGGGCGGACAAGATCGAGGGCCGCGCCGTGACGCCGTTGCCGGCCTTTGGGCGCCTGCGCCACGCGTACACCATCAGGGAGCCGCTAGGGGTCGTGGGTGCGATAACCCCCTGGAACTCCCCGACACTGGTCGCCTCCTGGAAACTCGCCCCGGCCCTTGCCGCCGGCAACACCGTTGTCCTGAAGCCTCCCGAGGACGCCAGCCTCTCGACGCTGCATTTGGCGGCGCTCTTCGCCGAGGCCGGGTTCCCTGACGGCACGGTCAACATCGTCCCCGGGCTGGGCCGAGGGCGGGTGCTGCTCTGGCCAGGCACCCTGGCGTCGACAAGATCAGTTTCACGGGCAGCCCCGACGTCGGCCGAGAGATCGCAGTCCAGGCCGCGTCGGACTTCCGTCGTACCACCCTCGAGCTCGGCGGCAAATCGCCCCAGATCGTGCTGGACGATGTCGACCTGGCCGGCGCACTTCCGGGCATCGCCATCGGCCTATTCGCTAACCAGGGCGAGATATGCGCTGCCGGGACCCGGATCCTGGCCGCCCGGACGGTGTACGACGCTGTCCTGGACGGCCTGGCCCAGGCGGCACGGGATGTGCGGCTCGGGGAGCCCTTCGAGGCAGAGACGACAATGGGAGCCCTGATCAACAATCGACAGCTCGAACGGGTCCTCGGGTACATCGCCCGGGGACAAGACGAGGGGGCGACCCTTGTCGCTGGAGGCAAGAGGCCCGGACGGAGGGGCTACTTCGTGGAGCCAACGGTGTTCTGCGGGGGTGGCAACGAGATCGCTATTGCCCGTGAAGAAATATTCGGGCCCGTCGGGCTTGTGCTCCCCTTCGATGACGTAGACGAGGCTGTCCGCCAGGCGAACAACACCCGGTACGGCCTGGGTGCATATATCTGGACCCGGGACATTGGCCACGCGTACAGTATCGCCGCACGGGTGCGGGCCGGGTCGGTCTGGGTCAACGGCCTCGGCCCTCCCGACGCTCGCCTGCCTTGGGGCGGAATGAAGACCAGCGGCGTGGGGCGGGAGCTCGGCTGGGCGGGTATCGAGGCCAACACCGAGGAAAAGACCGTGACCATAACCCTATAAATCTGCAACCTTGTAAATCTGG
Source organism: uncultured Acidimicrobiaceae bacterium (assembly GCA_963823855.1). Taxonomy (GTDB): domain Bacteria; phylum Actinomycetota; class Acidimicrobiia; order Acidimicrobiales; family Palsa-688; genus Fen-671. The sequence goes on along the minus strand of CAWGNA010000012.1, from coordinate 488,066 downwards.
ACACAACCGGCATCCGCACAACCGGCATCCTGTCAAGGCACCAGCAATACCAAGGAGGAAAATGATGCCCACCGACGAGCTCTATGAAAAAGGGATCGCGATCCGCGAAGAGATGCTCGGTCCCGAGCACGGGCGCGCCAAGGTCGAGGGACAGCCGGACTTTACCAGCGAATTCGAAGAACTCGTGACGCGGTACTGCTTCGCGTCTGTCTGGGGTCGGCCACAACTGGCCAGGAGCACCCGCAGCATGATCACAATTTCTATGCTCGTCGCCCTTGGACGAGCGGAGGAAATAAAGGTGCACGTGAAAGGCGCCATCGCCAACGGCGTCACAAAGGACGAGATACGCGAGGTGCTGATGCACTCAGCCATCTATTGCGGCGTCCCGGCCGCCGTGGCCGGTTTTCGCAATGCCTCCGCTGTCCTGGCTGAGCTGGGCCTGGCGTGAGCACGGCAGCACCGCCGGCGACGCCGGTAGGCGTCGTCGGCCTCGGCAACATGGGATCGCGCATGGCCCGAAATCTCTCCAATGCCGGTTTTAGCCTCGTGGTTTACGACCTCGACGCCGGGCTGAGCCAGCGCTTTGCCACTGCTCAAGGCTGCACAGCGGCGGCCTCACCTCAGGACTTTGCCAACGTGCCCGTGGTCCTGACGATGCTGCCGGACGGAGATGCAGTGCGTGACGTCGTCGTCGAGTGGCAGGGCGGGATAGCGGCAGCTCTGGCACCGGGCAGCGTCGTGCTGGACATGAGCTCCTCGAACCCGGTGGGGACGAAGTCGCTCGCCGCTGAGCTCGCGGCCCGGCACGTCGCTCTCGTCGACGCCCCTGTATCGGGGGGGATCGTGCGGGCCGAGGCCGGGACCCTGTCCATAATGGTGGGAGGCGAGGACGAGGCCGCCTTTGCGCTCGTCCAGCCGGTCCTCCAGTGCGTCGGCGAACGTCTCTTCCGCACCGGCCCCCTCGGCTCGGGGCACGCCATGAAGGCACTCAACAATTTCCTCGGGGCGTCGTGTTATGCCACCGGGGCTGAAGCGCTAGTGATCGGCCGTGAGTTCGGGCTGATATCCCCTCACGATGCTGGAAGTCTTCAACGCGTCCACCGCTCGCAGTTTTAACACCGAGCACGTCCTGAAGGAGGACGTGGTTACGGGACGCTACGGGACTGGTTTCGCGCTTGGGCTGCTGGCCAAAGATGTCGGCATTGCCGCGGCACTGGCCGCCTCGGTTGGGGTCGATGCGCCGGCGCTCCGTCTCGTGGCCAAGCGATGGGCTGAGGCGGCTGAGGGCCTCGGCTTCGCGGCCGATCACTCCGAGGCGCACAAGCAGTGGTGGCCGGTCGACTTGACGGAGGCTGCCGCGAGCGCTGGCGAGCGCCAAGGGACCGGCTAGCCAGCTTGCGCATCGAGTACGGCCAGCTAGCGCATCGAGTATGAACCGAGGAGGATGACGAGGATGAGCGAGCAATTAAGCAAATCGGTAACGGTCGAACTCCCTGACTGGGTTGCGGCGTTGGCGGCGTCCCATCCGTTTGGTAAGGACGACCGGCGCGGCACGGTGAACCTGATCGACGCCGCGGCGCGGGCCAGAGCCGCCGCCCTGGTACGCAGCGGCAAGACGGTCAGCCTGGCGCGGCCGGTGCGGGGAGGCGACTACAACACGACACCAGAGCGACCGGGCTTCGCGGACGAGGTCACCTTTCGCCCGGATCCCGACGGTACCGGATGGGGCAGCGAGCACATTGTGCTCAACCCCCACGGGCTGATGAACACGCACGTGGACGGGCTGAACCACGTTGCCATCAACGGCACTTACTACGGCGGCCGACCGGTTGACAGCCCGGTCCAGGGTTCGGTGGACGCGATGGCCCCGGACGGCCTGGTGACCAGGGCGGTATATGTCGACATCCCGGCCCTCCGCAAGACGGAGTGGGCGACTTCGGGGGTCACCGGCGCCGAGATCCAGGCTGCGCTCGATGGCGCCGGGATTGGGTTCGAGCGAGGCGACGCCCTTTGCCTCGACATGGGGCGTGACCGGTTCGAGGTCGCCAGTGGCCACGTGCTTGGCGGTCCCGAGACCGAATACGACGCCGGCGGTGGGCTTTCGAGCGACGGGGCGCGCTGGGTCGCAGACAACGGCGTCTCCATGCTGGCCTGGGATATGCTCGACTCGCGCGATGCCAAGGAAGCCCACGCCTCGGCGCACGTCCTCACATGGGCGACCGGGCTGCTGCTCGTCGACAACTGCGATTACGCCGCCCTCCGGGCCGCGCTCGGCGGCGGGACTCAGGTTGCGGGTGCACTCGTCGTCGCTCCGATCCTCGTGGAGGGCGCAAATGGCGTCAACGTCAACCCAATTGTCATGCGGTGACCGTCTGACCGTCTGACCGTCGTCCCCGTTCCCGTGTCGTTCATTGGCAGCGGCACCCCGCGACGACCGATCGTATGGCAGCTATTTCACGGCAATTGCGGCCGGCTAGCCGGCAAAGTCCCGGCCTATCGGTACGCAGATTTCGGGCTATCTGGGGGTAGAAAGCAAACTTCGTCGCGATATTGCCGTGCTTTTGCCGCTTGGCGTCACCCGGTTCGCCCGAACACACCGCGGTGCCGAGTTCCCCGTGCCCGGCCGATCTCGGCTCAACTGAGTAGCACTGGCGCCAGCCGCCGCCACGACTCGAGGGGCAGGTCATCCCCGGGCTCACCGGTCACCTGAATGCAGACGTGATCGGCACCCGTGGCGCGGTGAGCGGCCACGCGCTCGCCAACCATCGCTTCGTCTCCAGCCACGACCACCGCGTCGACGAGACGGTCGCTGCCACCACCCGCTACGTCGTCCTCGGAAAAGCCGCTCCGCAGCAAGTTGTTGACATAGTTCGGGAGAGCCAGGTAATCGGCAACAAACGAACGCGCCCGCTGGCGCGCCACTGTACGGTCGTCCTCCAGCACCACGGCCTGTTCTGGGGCCAAGAGCAGGCCAGGGCCCAGCACTTCTCTCGCCGCGTGGGTCTGGTCCGGGCTCACGAGATAAGGGTGGGCGCCGGCGGTGCGTTCACGGGCTAGTTCGAGCATTCTCGGCCCGAGCGCCGCGAGCACCCGACCGGATCCGGGGACTGGCGGCGTAGCAGAGTCGAGGCCGTCGAGGTACTCCCGCATCTTTGACACTGGCCGATGGTAGGCACCCGGTATGACTGTCTCGACGACTGGTTTGTGGCTCGCCCCGAGGCCCAGCACGAACCGCCCTGGCCAGCGCTGTTCAACGGTCGCTCGCCATCGGGCCACATCGTCGGCCGCGTGCAGCCAGATGTTGAGTATGCCTGTGACCACGTGGACACGTTGGGTGGCCTCGAGCAGGTGGTCGACGGCACCGGCCACGTCGCCACCAATATCGGGGACAAACAGCGCCGAGTAGCCCAGCTCTTCGAGCTCCGCCGCCGCTTCCGCGATCGCACCCTGGTCCTGGTGGAACCGCAGCTCTCGGCTCCAGATGCCGACCCGTCCCAGATCAAGCGTCATGCCAGCAGTATTGCCGACCCTGGCCGCAGCGCTCTATCCCGGGCCGGCGCTCCCACGTAAGCGCTATAGGGCGCTGCCCGTCCCTGTCCGAAAAACACCGGCCAAACGGGCCTGTTGTTGAGTCCTTGGCGTAGGGATGGAACACGGGGTTGCAGCTGCCCTTACGCGGTGCGCAATAACTTTGGTGGGTCGACACTGCGCCCCCGATTCTCTACTATTTGCTATACGATATGGGTCCGACGTGGGGGGGACATCGTTTGGTTCCACAATCGGGCCGACGCGGCCCTTCGACGACCGAGCCGCAATACTGGGCCGAGGCTGCGGCCCGGCCTCTGGGCCAGTAGCGCGGTAGCGCGGTAGTGACTGCCAGCGACACCGACCAGGTGCCGACAGCGGCCGGGCCCGTGCTCGACGCCCGAGCTGGTCCCCTCCTGCTCAGCGTTTCGCACATGGCCAAGGCGTTCGGCGCCACCCAAGCACTGCGGGACTGCTCGTTCGACTTACGCCGCGGCGAGGTACACGCCCTCGTCGGCGAGAACGGGTGCGGTAAGTCGACTCTGGTCAAGATCCTGAGCGGGGTCCACACCCCGGACTCGGGCACCATCGAGCTCGCTGGCGAGGTCGTCCCGCCGCTGAGGACGCCCCGGGCCGCCCAGGACCGCGGGATTGTGACGGTGTTCCAGGAAGTCCTGGTGGCCGAGTCCCGCTCTGTGCTGGACAACGTATGGCTAGGCATCGACGACACCTGGCGGACCAAGATCCCGGCCAAGGAAAAACGTATGCGGGCTCGCCAGGCGCTGGAAGAGCTCCTGGGCTACCCGCTGGACCTCAATCGTGCCGTCGAGGAGCTTTCGCTATCGGACCGTCAGTCCTGCGGGATCGTCCGTGCCCTGCTCCGGGAGCCGAAGATCCTCGTTCTCGACGAGGCCACGTCTTCCCTGGACATCGCCACCCGCGACCGGCTTTTCGCGTTGGTCGCCGGTCTGGCGGCTCGGGGTGTAGGGGTGATCTTCATCACCCACCGGATGGACGAGATCGAAGAGATCGGCGACCGTATTACTGTGATGCGTTCGGGAGAGACCGTCGCCGAGCTCTCGCGCTCGGGTTGGACACCGCGCGATTTGGTCCGCCTCATGACCGGCTCGGACGTGCTGGAAAAGACAGGTCGTTCAGAAGAGGCGTCGGCCGCCTCTCGCCGCGGAGCGCCAGTGCTATCGGTCCGGGGCCTGAAACTTCGGCCCGAGGGCCGTCCGATCGACCTCGAGGTCTGCGCCGGTCAACTGATCGGCGTCGCCGGTCTGGAGGGGCACGGTGAGACCGAGTTCCTGGAAGCCCTCTGGGGTGAGAACATCCTCGAGGGCGAGATCGTCCGTCACCTGCCCGGGGGCAAGGAGGTCCCTATTCGTTCGGTGGTACAGGCCGCCGACTGCGATGTGGCGTACGTGCCGCGTGAACGGCGCCTCGACTCCATGTTCGCCTGGATGACGGTCCGGGAGAACTTCGCCATGCCGACGCTGAGCCAGGACAGCCGTTTCGGGTGGGTCAGCCACAAACTGTCCCGCCGGCGGTTAGCTTCCTACGTCGACCAGCTCGGTATCGTCTTGCGCTCGCCCGAGGACCCGATCACGACGCTTTCTGGCGGCAACCAACAGAAGGTGGTGATCGCCCGCTGGCTCGCCTTCGGCCCGCGGATCCTCCTCCTGAACGACCCCACTCGCGGCATTGACGTCGGCGCCAAGAACGACCTCTATGCCCTCTTCGGCGCGCTTGCGAACGAGGGCCTGGCCATCGTGATGCTCTCGACCGAGCTCGACGAGCAGGTCGAGCTCATGGACCGGGTGCTCGTGTTCCGGGAGCACGAACTGTTCCGGGTGCTGGACCGCAGCGAGCTGTCGAGAGAGGCGCTCGTGGCCGCCTTTTTCGGCGAGACAGGTCAGGGTTGAAGTGGCTTCCACCCTGACACTGCCCGTTAGCACAGAAGCCGGCTCGGCCCATCTGAGCCTGCGCCGGCTGTTGCAGACTTACACCTTCGGCTTGGCGGTGCTGCTCACCATCGCCCTGCTCATCGTTACCCTCGCCACCGAGCACGGCGGTTTTGGCGTCACAGACCAGCTCGCCAACGTGGCACCGTTGGCCATCGCCGCTCTCGCGAGCGCGCCATCGATAATCGGAGGCGGGTTCGACCTATCGATCTCACCGCTGATCTTTTTCACCAACAGCGCCTTCGTAGTGTGGCTCGCCCCGCACGGATTGGGCGGTGCTATTTCAGTCCCGATCATGTTGGCCCTCGGGTTGGGTGTCGGTACGTTCACTGGCCTTTTGATCGTGGGATTGCGCGTCCAGGGCGTCGTCGTAACCCTCGCCTTGTACTTCGCCCTCCAGGGTGTGGACCTCCTGATCGCCCCCAACCCGGTGTCGATGCCGAGCGGTGGCTGGGTCCAGCACCTCGCCCAGTCGGTCGGCCCCTTGCCCGGAGGCCTCCTCACAATCGGGATCCCGTTGCTCATCTGGTACAGCCTGCGGTTCGTCCCCTTCCGTCGGCTCCTTTACGCCATCGGGAGCAACGACACGACGGCCTTCTCGAGCGGTGTCAACGTGGGCCTGGTAAGGGTGGCGAGCTACGCGCTCGGCGGGCTCTTCGCCGGCTTCGCCGGCCTGGCGCTCACAGCGCTCGTGAGCTCTGCCAACTCGTCGCAGGCAACCGAGTACGCCCTGGTCGCGATCGCGGCGGTCGTGCTGGGCGGGACGTCGCTGGCGGGAGGCCGGGGCGGCCTCGTCGGTCCCCTCTTCGGTGCGTTCTCGATCTACCTGCTCCAGAACCTGCTCGCCAATTTCCAGATCGACCCCGCCTACTTGGAGATCATCTACGGCGGGATACTGATCGTCGCCGTCGTGCTGGGCGGGGTGCTGTCGCCGCTCGGGGCCGGCACGCGCTTCGGCCCGGGCACTCTCTGGCCCGGCGGCACAACAGGGCCCCGCACCTGGGCCTCATCGGTCAAAGCACCGTGGTTGCGGGTCGTGACGATGCTCGCAGAGCCGCCTACGCCGCTGCTGACCAAACCCTCGTGACGACGCGTGACGGGTGGGCGACAACTCTGCGCACGAGGCTCGCCTCGGTCCAGGCCAGGTTCCCCGTCGTCCAGCTGCTGGCGCTCATAGCCGTGTTCATTTATGGGGCCATATCGCTCCCCGGGCTCGCGAGCTGGACCAGTATCCGTTCTATCCTCGTCCTGGCCGCTCTTGTCGGGCTCGCCTCCGGGGGCCAGACCCTCCTCATCTTGATGGGCGGCTTCGACCTGGGGGTATCTGGCTTCATCGTGGCTGGAGCGCTAACGGTAACGGCGCTCGACCTCAACTATCACATTTCGTTTACCGCAGCGCTGATATTTGCCGTACTCGGCGCCGGTGTCCTCGGTGGGCTCGCTGGCTATATCTGTCACCGGTTCAGGGTGAACCCGCTCATAGTCACTCTGGCGATGGGCACGATCGCCGTCGGCGTAGTCGAAGTGCAAAACGGTGGCCTTGCCGACGGGAACGCCCCGCCGATGATGACCACCATTGCCGAGCCGGTCACGAGGACCTTTGGTTTGCCATTCCCGCCGGTCATCGCCATCTGGATCGGGGTCATCTTGGTCTTTGCGCTCTTTTTGCACAGGACGAAGGTGGGCCGGCACATCTTTGCCACCGGTGCGAACCGCCACGCGGCCGATTACGCGCTCGATAAGCACGCGTCGGGTCTGGACTGCCACCTTCGCTTTCAGCGCCATCGCTTCGGTCCTCGTCGGGGTCTTGATCGGGGGCTTCGCGGGCACCGCGGACAGCACACTGGGCGACCCTTATCTATTCCAAAGCGTGGTAGCAGTCATTGTCGGCGGCACCGTATTTGGCGGCCCAGGAGATTACACGCGCACTTGTGTCGGCGCGCTCTTCCTGACGGTCCTGACCACCGTACTGGTCGGACATGGAGCGAGCGCTGCTGAGGAGGAGATCATTTACGGCGCCATCATCCTCATAGCCGTCGCCGTTTACGGCCGACAGCGGCGGCTGCGGGACCGCCTATGACCGTATGACAACAGGCAGACCCGACGACGGCCTGACCGTCCGGCCGGGTGACCCGGCCAAACAACCGGGCCGGCCAAACAACCGGGTGGGCAGGCAATCGCCGGGGCCCGAGTTTCGAGACCTGACCGAATAACCAACTAAACCAATAACCCGTAACCGAAAACGAGAAGGGGTAACCACATGAAGAAACCCAACAAGAGGCCCAGGTTCCGTCACTTCCGCGCCATTGGTGCCGCCGTCGCGACCGCGATGGTCCTGGCGCCACTGACAGTTGTGACCTCGTCCAGCGTCGCGTCGGCTACCGTCGCCCCCGCCGCTGTCGTGTCAGCCAGTGCCAGGCAGGCCGCGGCTACTGCGCCGTGCGGGACCAGCGTCCCGGTCGGCCCGGCCAACCCGAACGGCGTCTACAAGACACTGTCACCCGCCCTCCAGTCCATCTACCAGAGCTTCCCGGGCGACCTTATCGCCAGCCCGTGGGCGACCACCAAGATCAAAGCCAAGCCGCCTTGGAAGATCGGCTTCATCGCCTTCGCGATCACCAACCAGTACAACGCCGACGTCCTGACAGGGCTCAAGCAGCAATTTGCGATCGCAAAGAAAGAGGGCCTCGTCACAGGCAGCCTGTACACGAACATCCCGGCGACGTCGGCCGAATCGACTCCCGAGGAGCAGATCTCAGCCATTGAGCAAATGGTGCGAGAGGGAGTCAACGCCATCATCATCCTGCCTGTGGACAGTGTCTCTGAAACCCCGGCGATGAACGCGGCGGGCAAAGCGGGCGTCCCTGTCATCCTGGCAGACACCCCGCCCGCCCCGGGCAGCGTTTACCCTGTCGCGGCTTGGTCGCAAAACCAGATCCAGTCGGACGCCGGCGCCCTCGGCATCATCCAGAAGGGTAGCATCATCATGGTCAAGGGCATCGCCGGTAATGAGAACGACGTCGTCCTCTACGACCAGGCGATCGCGGACCTGAAGGACTGCCCGCAGATCCACGTGGCGGCGACGCTTTACGGGGACTGGGACGAAGGCACGACGAAGACCGTCGTAGCCGAGTACCTCGCCTCTCACCCCGAGCCCCTCGCAGGCGCCATCCAGGACGGAGGCATGATGTCGGGGCTCATCGAAGCCTTCCAGAGCGCCGGGATCAAGGTCCCGACGATCGCCGACGGTGAGTGCTACGCAGGGGATCTGTCGTGGTGGCTGGCGCACAAAGCCAATTACCATACCGTGGCCGGCTGTTTCAACGGGTTCCAGGGATCGTATACGTACTTCAACGTGGCGCTCCGGGTCCTTGACAACAAGGGACCTAAGTTCAGCGTGCTGGAGATGCCGACCTTCGCTATCAACAATTCCAACCTTTCGACGTACGCAAAGCCCGGTCTCCCGCTCACCTCGTTCGCTGAGGTCGGCGGCCCCATAACGGCGTGGTGTGACAACACCTGCTTGAACAAGTACTTCAACGTCGCTGGCCCCGTCTCCATGTAGAGGCCGCTAGGCTCTGGTCCAGGACGTGTAGAGCCGATCAAATGCAACCGATCAAATGAAATGGGGCGGCCGCACCCTGTGTACATGTCGTGCATGGGGTGCGGCTGCGCCGCGTAGAAAGCAGGAGTGGCACGGTGAACGAGCAAGTCGACCAGTCGGAGGTCGCAACTGTCGAGCGGGACCAGGGGACGGCCACGCCCGCGTCCGCGTCCGAGGCGCGACAAAGGGCCGGCGGGCAGCGTCTCCTTTACATGATCGGCAACGCCCATATCGACCCTGTATGGCTATGGCAGTGGCAAGAGGGATTTCACGAGGTCCGGGCTACGTTCCGCGCCGCGATCGAGTTGATGGACCAGTACGACGATTTCGTGTTCACGTGCGATTCCGTGGCCTACCTGTCATGGGTCGAACACGTCGACCCCGAACTTTTCCAGCGGATCTCCGTGCGCGTCCAGGAGGGTCGTTTTGCCGTCGTGGGCGGCTGGTGGATCGAGCCGGACTGCAACCTGCCCAACGGGGAGTCATTTGTCCGCCAGGCGCTCTATGCCCAGCGTTTTCTCCAGGACCACTTCGGCCACGTGGCCACGGTGGGCTGCAATGTGGACCCGTTCGGGCACGCGGCCACGCTGCCCCAACTGCTTTCCAAAGCCGGGATGACCGCTTACGTTTTCCTTCGCCCCCAACCCAAGGAGAAAACCCTCCCGGGCGATCTGTTCTGGTGGGCTTCGCCCGATGGCTCCCGCGTGCTCGCTTATCGCATCCCGTTCGCGTACTGCAGCCCGGGCAGCGAGCTAGAGCCCTTTGTCGAAAATGCCCTGCAGCGGGCGCAGCCGGACCTCGATGAGCTGATGATCTTTTATGGCGTCGGGAACCATGGAGGCGGCCCGACGCGCGAGAACCTGGCCAGCATCGAGCGCCTGGACCATTCCGACAACGGTTTTCGGTTTTTGTTGTCCAGCCCCGGCCAGTATTTCGACCGCATGAAAGCGCGCCCCGACCTACCCACTTACGTCGGCGACCTCCAGCACCATGCTGTGGGCTGTTATTCAGCCCATTCAGGCGTGAAGCGCTGGAACCGTCGTGCTGAGCACTCACTGCTGGCGGCGGAGCGGTGGTCCACCATTGCGGCCCAGCTCGGCGGCCCGGCCTACCCCGGGGCTGCCCTTTCGCAGGCCTGGAAGCTCGTGTTGTTCAACCAGTTCCACGACATCCTGGCCGGGACTGCGATCGCTCCTGCGTACGAAGATGCCCGGGACCAGTACGGTTACGCCAACACCATTGCCGCCGAGGCGTTCAACCTGGCCGTGCAGTCAGTTACGCGTCGCATAAATCTCCATCCCGAGGAGGGCACGTTCCCGGTCGTCATCGTAAACGCGTTGCCATGGAGCGTTCGCGCTGATGTCGAGTTCGAATTGGCAAGCGGCCCGGCGGACGAGGTAGGTGCAATCGACGAGCAAACAGGTGCGGCCGTAGCCGTCCAGAGGTCCCAACCGCTCGCCACATTGGGCGGAGGGCACCGGCGGCTCGTGGTCGCGGCTGACCTCCCACCCCTCGGCTATCGCGTGTACCGCTTCGGGCCTCGCTTCGAGCCAGGCGCGGCGCCAGCAATCGGCGATGGAAACGAGGGGACGGTACTTGAAAACACCCACCTGCGGGTCGAACTCGACCCGGCCACCGGATGGCTATCATCGCTCCTGGACAAAGAGCGAAACGTTGAGCTCGTACCGAGACGTACGACTGGCCATGCGGTCGTACTGGAGGACCTGTCCGACACGTGGAGCCACGACCTGGTCGCCTACGACACGGAAATCGGGCGCTTTTCCTGCACTTCGGTCCGGTGGGTCGAACGCGGTCCAGTACGGGCCATTGTCGAGGTAGAGAGCCATTTCGCGGGCTCGACCCTGTCGGAACGCTTCATCCTCGGCACCCGCTCGCGTCATCTCGAGGTCCGGGCGGTCCTTGATTGGCGAGAGCGTCAGCGCGCGCTCAAGCTGCGGTTCCCGAGCGCTATGGCTAACTCGACTGCGACTTACTCAGTCCCTTATGGCCGCATCGGTCGGCCCCATCAAGGCAGCGAAGAAGTGGCCCAGGCGTGGGTCGACGTCTCCGGGGTGCTCCCCGGCGGGGTCACCGCAGGGTGGGCCCTTCTCAACGACGGGAAGTACGGCTACGACGTCCAGGGCTCCGAGATCGGGATGACCGCTGCCCGCAGCCCTGTATACGCCTGGCACGACCCGTACAAGCTGGGCCCGGACGAGCACTACGAGTACCTCGACCAGGGCCGCCAGGAGTTCACCTACTGCTTGGTGCCCCACTCAGGGGATTCGGTTGCTGGCGGCGCCGTCCGACTGGCCGAGGAACTGAACGAGCGTCCGGTCGCATTCCTCGAGCACTTTCACCCTGGTACGCTGCCGCCGGCGCTCGGTTTCGCCGACGACGGCGGGGGCGCTGTTCTAATGACCGTCCTCAAAAGGGCCGAGGATGGCGGCGCCGCAATCGTGCGGGCCTACGACACGAGCGGTAAAGGGGGAACCGGCCGCCTCGAACTACCATTTATGGAGCGGAGCATCGAGTCCAGCTTCGCGCCGGGCGAGGTGAAAACATTCCTCGTGCCCGAACGGCCCGAGCTCCCGGTCGAGGAAGTTTCGCTGCTCGAATGGCCGCACACAGCAAAAAACGCGGGCCCCTAAACCCCGACTGGCCACAGCGCGAACCCGCTGAGCGAACCAGGTAAGTCGTGAGTGGTCGTCGCTGAAGGCCCAGTTCTTAGCTGGGAGGAGACGATGTCAACAGAGGTCGAGGAACTGCGGGCCCGCGTCGGCGCCCTGGAGGACCGCGAGGAGATCCGGCGGCTGATCCAGGAATATCGCCGGGCCCTGGATGAACGAGATCTGCACGCATTTTCCATGCTTTTCGCGAGGGGCGGGACATGGAAAGGGCGCCTGGGCGAAGCGACGGGGCCGGAGGCCATCCGCACCATGCTGGAGCAGACGCTCGACGACAACCCGCCGGCACCTGGGCCTACCTTGTTCCACCTCAACACGGACCCTGCCATCGAGCTAGACGGCGACCGGGCCACGGCGGCGCTGTTCTGGGCCCACGTGCGCAGGGATGGCGTGGATGCTCCCGAGGTCCCCACCCTGGGCTATTACAACGACACGCTGGTCAAAGAGGACGGCCGCTGGCGCTTCCAGCGGCGCGAAGTAACGCGCCTGATCCCGCACGGCTAAAGACCCGAAAGGTACCGGGAGAGAATTATGGATGAGTTACGGGGGAAAATCGCCGTCGTAACGGGGGCGGCCAGTGGGATCGGCTTAGCGATAGCCAAGCGCGCCGGCGCAGAGGGGATGACGGTTGTGCTGGTCGACATTGACGACCAGCAGCTCGCGGTCGCCCGCCAGTCGCTGGCCGAGCGAGGCATACAGGCCGCGGGCATGGGAGCTGACGTGGCGGACCGTGGAGAGATGATGCGCCTGGCCCAGCGCGTCGACAATGAGATTGGGCCGGTCTGGCTCCTGGTCAACAACGCCGGCGTATTCGTGAGCGCACCGTTCGTCGACAGCACAGTGGCCCAGTGGGATTTCGTACTGGGGGTCAACTTGTGGGGCGTCGTCCACGGGCTCCACGCCTTCCTGCCGGGGATGGTCCAACGCAACGCCGGCTACGTAGTCAACACTTCCTCGGTCGACGGCCTGGTGACCGTCCAGAACACTTCGAGCTACGTCGCGGCCAAGCATGCGGTCTCGGCTCTGACTGAGACGCTGTTCCGGGAGTTGCAGGACGCCGGCTCGGAGGTGGGTGTCGCCCTGCTGTGCCCGGGCGCCGTAGTGACCAACATCTTGGCCTCGGCCAGGCACTGGCCGGACCGCCTCGGCCCAGGGCCGAGTCGCGCCCAGGGAGTACCCTGCCCTCGATGAGCTGATGCAGCCAGAGGAGGTGGCGGCCAAAGTGTTCGAAGCGATCGCCGACCGCCGGTTCTGGATCCTGACGCACCCGGACCAGTACGTGCGCAGCGATGCGGGCCCGGATGGAGGAGGCGATCGCCGGAACTCGCCCGACCGACGCTTCGGTCGACCCGAACTTCCGTAAGGCCACGGGCCGGGTGCCGGGCGGCTGAACCTGCCCTCCCCGCCCGCCCGTTACCGAGTTACATAGCCGGGTTACATAGCCGGGTTACATGGCCGGGATATCAGTCGGCGCTTCGCGCCGCAGGAACCGCCATCGGCCCTCGTCCCGGGTGAGGGTGTCGTTGTAGTGGCCGAGTTTGCTGACCGCCGGCTGGTTGTCTTCGCCGCGTACAACGTAAACCCACGTGACTTCGGCCGTAGCCCGGTCTCCGTCCAGGTGCACGGAAGGGTTGACCGCTAGATGGAAATCCTTTCCCCGCTCGTCGCCGATCAAATTGCCGAGCATCCCTTCGACGAGGGTCTGGATCTCGGCCCGTCCTTTGGCCCGCAACTTGCCGGCGACGAATTCTCCATCGGTCGCGAAAAGGGACGCGTAGCCGACAAAGTCCTTATTGTCGAGGACCCGTTTGTACTCGTTGAACAGCTCCCGGATTTCCTCCAGATCCTCCAGACGCTTTAACCGTGCTTCGATATTCGCTCCGTCCGTCATGGATCTCCTCTCGTCCGTCGTGTTCAGTGGTATGGCAGGGGTGCCGAGCCAACCTTGGTCTCGATGACCTGGAGCGTCGTGGTCATCGTGACGAACAGCGAGCGCAGGTCGGTGCCCGCCCCAAACCAGGTTGCCTGCTACTTCGGGGGTACGGACTATCCCGAGTAGCTCACCGACCGGGTTGATGACCCATATCCCGTGACGCGTGGTGCACCACAGGTTCCCTCTCTCGTCGCACTTCATCCCGTCAGGGTTCCCGCTGGCGGGGCCGCCCGTGCTTCCCATGTCGGCCTGGAACATCCGGGGGTTGGACAAACCACCGTCGGGCGCGACGTCAAAGGCCTTTACATATGTGGTGTCGTCGACGTACAGAACCTTCTCGTCCGGCGAGAAACACAGGCCGTTCGGCTGCTCGAACTCCCCCTTGTCGACCACGAGCTCGCAGGCGCCACCGCCTGGCGGCACCCGGAACACCCCCTGGAAGTCGAGATCGCACTTGCGTCCCACACCGACGGGCACGTCCCAGCGCCCGTAGTTCGGGTCGGTGAAATAGATGCTCCCGTCGGAGCGCGTCGTGACGTCATTCGGGCTGTTCAAGTACTTGCCGTTGTAGTGGTACGCGACCAGTTCGCGGTCGTTGTCGGACTTTACGCGGACGAGCGTGCTGGTGATCGATTCACAGATGAGGAGGCTCCCGTCGGCCTCAAAAACCATGCCGTTCCCTTTGAAGTTCGGCCGCATTACGAGCTCGGCCCCCCGCGCCTCGCTCCAGCGCCAGCGGGCGTCCCCCGGGATATCGCTGAATTCGACGTACTGGTCCCGGTGGTTCCATGCCGGTCCTTCGCTGAAGACGTACTCGGACCCGAGGAGCTTGAACTGCGCCGCGGCGTCGATGAGCTCGGCGAGGGCCGGCGTGGCTTGGGCAAGCTCTACCATGTGCGTCCTCCTGACGTTTGGCGGGCGGCGAAGCGACTTGTTACAAGCGCATCAACGGGTCGCTGGGCACTTCACTACCGGGTCACTGCAACCCGAGCCGGGGGATCTTGTGCGTACCGAGGGCCACGTGGACGACTTCGGTCTCGCAGTAGAAGTCGAAGGCGTAGTCCCCGCCCTCGCGGCCGATCCCTGACTGTTTTACGCCCCCGAAAGGTGTGCGGAGGTCGCGCACGTTCTGAGAGTTGACCCAGCACAGGCCGGTGTCGATGGCGTGCGCTACTCGGTGCGCCCGCTGGATGTCGTTGGTCCAGACGTAGGCAGCGAGACCATACGGCGTGGCATTGGCGAGCCTGACGGCTTCAGCTTCGTCGTCGAAGGCCATCGTCACGAGCACCGGGCCGAAAATCTCCTCCTGGAAGACCTTCATCGACGCGTTGACGTCGCCAATCACGGTCGCCTCGAGGAAGTTCCCCCCGGCGGGCTCTGAGGGGCACCCGCCCCCGACGAGGACGCGCCCGCCCTCCGTGCGAGCGGACTCGATGTAACCGAGCACCCGCTCGAGGTGCTCAGGGCGGATCAACGGGCCGAGCTCGGTGGCGGGGTCGAACGGGTCGCCCACCCGGATCCGCTTGGCCCGGTCTGCGACGGCGCCCACGACCTCGTCATGAAGCGGGCGTTGTACAAGCAGGCGCGACCCGGCCGTACACCGCTGACCGTTCATCGTAAAAATCTGCGCAAGTGCCGCATCGACGGCCAGCTCTGCGTCGGCGTCTTCGAAAACGACAACGGGAGATTTCCCGCCGAGCTCGATCGAAGAGCGCTTCAGCGTCGGCGCCCCGGCGGCAATTATTTTGCTACCAGTCGACGGTTCGCCGGTGAAACTTACGAGATCGACGCCGGGGTGGGCGGACAGGGCCGCGCCCGCCGTTTCTCCGAAACCGTGGACGACATTGAACACACCAGGCGGCAGGCCGGCTTCCTCCATCAGTTCCGCCAGCATCGTGGAGCTGAGCGGGGACCACTCGGCAGGTTTCAGGACGACCGTGTCCCCAGCGGCAAGAGCCGGTGCGAGCCTCCACGACGACAGCATCAGTGGCGCGTTCCACGGCATGATCGCGGCGACAACGCCTGCCGGCTTGCGCACCGTGTAGTTGATGAAGGCGTCCCCAACCTGGAACGAACGGCCGTGGAGTTCAGTGACCACGCCGGCGTAGTAATCGAAATTGTCGGCCGTACGGGCGGCCAGCGCGTTCATCTGGGTGATCGGCATCCCGATGTCGAGCACTTCGAGCTCAATGAGCTCCTTCGACCGGGCTACGATTATGGCGGCGACCCGGCGGAGAACGGCGGCGCGCTGCGACGCCGCCATTCGGGGCCACGGCCCGTCGCGGAAGGCTCGCTGAGCCGCCTTTACGGCCAGGTCAACCTCGGCGGGCCCGCCCCTGGCCACCTTGGCGAGCACGTGGTTGGTCGCCGGGTTGAGGGTTTCGAAGGTACTCCCGTCTTGGCTTTCGCAGAAGGCACCATCGATGTAGTGGCGTTGCACGGGCAGCTGCCGCGCCGCTCTGACCCCGCTTGGCACTGCGGTCATTCAGCTTGCTCCTGACGCCGGGCACCGATCATGGCTAAACCAAATAATATACAATCATGGGCCCGCCTTCCCCGACCACGATCATTGCGGTACACGTCAACTATCGCAGCCGAGCCGAGCAACGGGGAAATTTTCCTTCGGCCCCGTCGTACTTCTTGAAGCCCGTCTCGTCGTTGTCGGCCAGCGGAGCGAAAATCGTCCGCCCTCGTGGCACGGAGCTACTGACCTTCGAAGGCGAGGTTGCGATCATCATCGGCCGGACGGCTCGCCACGTACCACCCGAGGAGGGTGCCCGGTACATCGGCTGGTTGGCGCCCGCCGACGATGTCGGCCTCTACGACCTGCGTTGGGCGGATGGCGGTTCAAACTTGCGCAGCAAAGGTCAGGACGGTTTTACGCCGGTAGGTGCTCCCGTTGCGGCGGAAGGAGTCGACTTCGCCGGTCTCGAGCTGCGCACCCGGGTCAACGGCGAGGTGGTGCAGGAGGATACGACTGCCAACTTGATTTTCCCGTTCGGTCTACTGGTGGCCGATCTCTCTCGCTTTATGACGCTCAACCCGGGCGACATCATCCTCACTGGTACCCCGGCCGGGTCGCGACCGGTCCAGCCGGGCGACGTGGTCGAAGTCGAGATCGACGGCCTCGGCCGCGTATCCAACCAAGTGGTAGAGGCCGACGAGGACATTCCCCCCTACGGAGCGCAGCCACAGGTCACCCCTGAAACCCGCGCCGCGGCACTGGGCAGCAACAGCGCCCGCCGGGCCGTGCTCAGCGAGGCTGCGAAGGCAGCTCTGCTCAAGGTCTCGACCGCCACGCTGACGGTCCAACTGTCCAAACGGGGGGTGCGGAACAGCTTCATCAGCGGCCTCCAGGCGACCCGGCCTGATTTGCGGCTCCTCGGTTATGCGTACACCTTGCGGTACGTGCCACTTCGCGAGGATGTGCGCGACGCTGACAAGGCCGAGCTCAACGCCCAAAAACGGGCCGTCGAGACCATCGGGCCTGGCGAGGTACTGGTGATCGACGCACGACGGGACCCCGGGGCAGGGACGATCGGGGACATCCTTGCGGCTAGAGCTGTGGCTCGCGGGGCCACTGGCATCGTCACCGACGGCGGGATGCGAGACGTGGCGGGTGTCACTGCTCTCGACATCCCGACCTACTACCAGGCCTCTCATGCCGCGGTGCTCGGGCTCGTCCACTACCCGCTGGCTACCAACGTCCCCGTGGCCTGCGGAGGGTCACTCGTAATGCCAGGCGACGTGATGGTCGGCGACTCTAACGGGGTCCTAGTGGTCCCGGCCCAGCTCGCGGAGGAAGTTGCCCTCGACGCACTTGAACAGGAAGAGCGTGAGGCGTGGGCTCTCGAACGGGTCCGCGCCGGCGAGTCGGTGCGCGGCGTGTACCCGCTTTCTGAGGTCCGCCGGGGGGATTACGAGGCTTGGCGAGAAGCCCGAGGGGCGGGAAGCGCGGGAGGGGCGGGAGCGGCGGGAATGGCCGGAGTGCCCGGACCGGCAGAAGGCCCACAATCAGCGCGATCAGGGGGATCAGCGCGATCTGCGGGGTCAGCGCTATCGGTAGGAGAAGCGGGAGCAGGGCGGAGCGCAACGTCATGAACCCATTTGCGGCGAACACGAACTCCATCCAGGGATCGATCGCCCCCCTGGTAACCCCCTTCCAGGCCGACGGGGCGCTCGATGTCGAGGCTATTGCTGCGCTGGTCGACTGGCAGCTGTCGCACGGCACACATGCCATCTCGGTCGGCGGCTCGACCGGGGAGCCCACGTCCCAGACGGTTGTCGAGCGGGTGGCCGTCATGCGAGCCGCCGCAGGGGCGATCGATGGGCGGGTTCCTTTTCTACCCGGGACGGGCAGCGCGACCATGTCCGAGACGCTCGAGCTAACGGACGAGGCAGAGCGCCTCGGGGCCGCGGCCGCCCTCATCGTGACGCCGTACTACAGCCGGGCACAGCAAGAAGGCTTGTTCAACTGGTATTCGCGGATCGCCAGCGAGTTCCCGGACCTGCCGATCATCGTCTACAACGTGCCCGTTCGGGCGGCTGTGGAGATCGCCCCAACGACCGTAGCGCGGCTGCGGCGTGCCCACGACAACATCGTCGGGATCAAAGAGACAACGCGGGATTTCGAGCACGTCTCTTACGTCCTGGACCAGTGCGGTCGCGACTTCATCGCGCTTTCCGGGATCGAGCTGCTGTGCTATCCCATGCTCGTGCTAGGTGGACGGGGCCACCTGAGCTGCGTAGCCAACTTCGCGCCGGAGCCAGTGGCCGAGCTCTACAACGCCTTTGTAGCCGGCGACCAAAGACGAGCCCGGGACTTGCATTACGAGCTCCACCCCCTAGTGGAGGCAGCATTTGTCGAGACCAACCCCGTGCCCGCAAAGTGGGTCATGGAGAAGCTCGGCATCATCGGGTCGGCGCTGGCGCGCGAGCCGCTGGCACCCCTGTCCGAGGCCTCTCAGCGCCGGATTGCCGCCATCCTCGAGGGCAACGCTCACGTGAAGTTACCGTCTTCGGCTTAGGGGCCCTTGGCAACGGCGACAGAAGAGCGGTCGCGGAGTAGAAAACGGGGTCGTTTTGCCTGCTTGGTGACGATTGAGCACGTCCCACGTGCGTAATCGTCACCAATTCGCCATTTTGCACCCAAAAGCTCCCAGTTGGCGCTGAGACAGGCGCCGGCGACCGCTTTGGGGCCGTCCGGGGCCGGCGGCCCCGAGGTCTCAGCGGCTTCTAGCTGAGGCTGGTGCGAGGACCCCCTGGTTCTCGTTCTGCCAGTTACGAAAACTCGCCACAGTGCGGAGCTTGTGCTCCCGGGCTGCGTCCTCGATGGCTGAGATTGGAGCCCGCTGGCTGATCAACTTCAGCAAGGCCCCGTGCTCTGCCACAGAAGCCGCGCCCCGGTAAGGGATCTGAAGGAATATCGTCCGCCGGATGGCATCGAGGCGGCTGCCTACGTCCCGTATAAGGCCAACCAGCGCCGCGTTGCCGCAACGCTCCACGATGTACGCGTGGAACTCCTGGTTGAGCCGGCCAAAGCCCAACGAATCCAGTCGTCCCATGGCCTCGGTCATGCTCCCGTTGATCTCGGTGAGCCGCGCTAGCTCCGGCTTCGTCAGCTTCTGGGCGGACAGCGCCGTGGCGTACCCTTCCAGCACGGCGAGTACGCTCATCTGTTCTTCGAACAGCTCAGGGTCCGCTGGCGCCACCTGCGCTCCTGCATTAGGGCGGTAAACGACGAGCCCTTCGGCCTCGAGCCGGCGGATCGCTTCGCGGACGGGCAGGGCAGAGACCTCGAACTCCTCCGCGAGGACATCGATGACGACCCGGTACCCGGGACCGTAAGCGCCACTCAGGATCCGCTCCCGGATCACCCCGTAAACACGCTCCTGTTTGGTCTGAACTCCCCGCCGGTCATTCATGACAGACCAGTCCTTTCATACACGCCTCGCTCCAGGGTCATGCACCATGACACCCATACGCCAATACACCGGCACGCCGGCACTTCGGCAACCCCAAATGGAGGCGCTCCGGCAAGCCCAAACGCCGCCGCGGGCCACACCCCCCACCCGACCCCAGCGCCCCCCGGGTGCCCTACGGCCCGGGGCCAAACCCATTGGATCATGTACGATCGCGTATAGTTTATGTGCCGATGTGCCAAATGAGGTTGTCCGGCCAGCAGTGCGCAGCCGCTCGGGGGGAGGTCGGCAACCTCGGGCTATCGTTTCGACGCGCTGAGGGCATCCCGTCCCGGCCGCCCCCAGCGCCCCAGTTGTTGCCCCGGTCTTCCGACGAGGAGGGATCCCTTGTCCGCTCGTGACAAGCCACCGTTCAGGGCGGACCACGTCGGCAGCCTGCTCCGGCCGAAAAGTCTGCTGAAAGCCAGGGAAGACGCAGCTGGCGGCGCCATCTCGGAAGACGAGTTGCGGGTGCAGGAAGACGACGCCATCCGCAACGTCATCAAGCTCGAGCAGGATGTCGGGTTGCACTCGATCACCGACGGCGAGCTGCGGCGTGCGTCCTGGCACATGGATTTCATCTACCAGATCGCCGGCGTGGAAAAGGTCGAGCAGAAACTAAAGAGCGTCTTTCACAACGCCGAGGGCGACCTCGTGTTCACGCCCTCGGCGGTACGCATATCGGGCAAGCTCGGGATGGACCACACCATTTTCGGGCCGGCCTTCGAGTTCCTCCGGGACACGGTGCGGGGGTCGGCCGCCGGCGGCACGCCCAAGCTCACGATCCCGGCGCCGAGCCTCGTCCACTATCGCAACGGGCCCGCCGCGATCGACCCCGACGTCTACCCGGACATGGAACTGTTCTGGGATGACCTCGGCGCCGCGTACGCCGACGAAGTCCGCCGGCTCGGCGAGATGGGCTGCACTTACCTCCAGTTCGATGACACGAGCCTCGCCTACCTGAACGACCCAGAGCAACGGGACGTGTTCACCAATCGGGGCGAGGACCCTACGCACCAGCACGAGATATATATCCGCACGATCAACCGTGCCCTCCAGGACAAGCCGCCCGGCATGAGCGTCACCGCTCACTTGTGCCGGGGGAATTACCGTTCCTCGTGGGTGGCCCGTGGCGGGTACGACTTCGTCGCCGACGCGCTGTTCAACGATTTGAACATCGACGGTTACTTCCTCGAGTTCGACGACGAGCGTTCCGGCGGGTTCGAGCCGTTACGGCTCGTGCCGAAGGGTAAGCAAGTGGTGCTCGGCCTGGTGACGACGAAAAAGGGTGACCTCGAAAACAAGGACCAGTTGAAGCGCCGCCTGGAGGAAGCCAGCCGCTTCATAGACCTCGACCAGGTCTGCCTGTCGCCGCAGTGCGGGTTCTCGTCCACCCTCGAGGGCAATGCGCTGACACAGGACCAGGAGATCGCCAAACTGCGGCTAGTAGTCGAAACCGCCGAGGAGGTGTGGGGAAGCGCCGGCTAACCCACCGGCCCCACCCACCCCAATCCCCCGGCAATCGCCAACCGACCCCGGTCCCCAACCGACCAACTTGCGCCTATGGACTACACACCGACACCTTTGGGACCTCCCGACATCGTCCGGTCGGCCTACGCCGAGCTGGTCGTGTCCGACTTGGCCACCTCGCGCCGGTTCTGGGTCGACACTCTCGGCTTCGCCGTAACCGCGGAGG
Organism: uncultured Acidimicrobiaceae bacterium; assembly: GCA_963823855.1. Taxonomy (GTDB): domain Bacteria; phylum Actinomycetota; class Acidimicrobiia; order Acidimicrobiales; family Palsa-688; genus Fen-671. The sequence goes on along the minus strand of CAWGNA010000012.1, from coordinate 466,694 downwards.
ACAAACAGACGCTCTACCTCCGCGGCTACGACGAGCTGACACACCACAACCTCGTGTTGCGGGAGGGACCGCTGCCCGCCCTCGTGGCGTTGGCGTTCCGGGTCAGGCGACCTGAGGACCTCGATGTCGCCGAGGCTTTCTACGCTGCGCTGGGGTGCAACACCGAACGGCGGCCGCGAGCGGCGACTCGCGGCGTCGGTGAAGCAGTGAGGGTGGAAGACCCACTGGGGTTCACACTCGAGTTCTTCTTCGACGTCGCCAAGCCTGAGCGCTTGGTGCAGCGCTACGACCTGCGCCATGGGGCGGAGCCGGCCCGTCTCGACCACTTCAACATCGTCGTGCCCGACGTGCCTGCCGCGTTCGAGTACTACTCCGCACTTGGTTTCGGGTGCTCCGAGACGATCGAAGACGATACGACGATGTACGCGGCCTGGATGTACCGCAAACAGACGGTGCATGACGTGGCGTTCACGGGAGGAGCGGGACCGAGGCTGCACCACCTCGGTTTCTTCTCGCACGAGGCGAACCAGATCTTGCGCCTGTGCGACATCCTGGGCTCGCGTCACGAAGAGTCCTTCATCGAGCGTGGCCCCGGTCGTCACGGAGTTTCCAACGCGTTCTACGTTTATCTCCGCGACCCTGACGGCCACCGCGTCGAGATCTATACGAGCGACTACTTCACCGGCGACCCTGACCACGAGACCTACCGATGGAGCGTCCACGACCCCCGACGGCGTGACTTCTGGGGCAATGCGGTTATCCCATCCTGGTACTCCGAGGCGTCGCTGGTGCTCGACCTGGAAGGGCGGGCGCGCCAACTCACCGACATTTCCCAGGTCGCAGAGGTCACCGTCGGGGCGGACGGCTACTCGACAAAGTGAACGCTGACATCGAGACCATCAGCGACCAGGTCCGCACTTATTGGGACCTCGACGCGGCCACATACGACCACTCCGCCGGTCACAACCCGACGACCGCGCTAGAACTGGCCGTCTGGGCCGCCGCGTTGCGACGCTTCCTTCCGGCCCCGCCCGCAAGAGTGCTCGATGTCGGGGCCGGCACAGGGTTCCTCTCCATCATCCTGGCCAGGCAGGGCTACGAGGTGAGCGCCCTCGACCTGTCGCCCGGGATGTTGGGACAGTTGCGAGACAAGGCCGCTAGAGCCAGTCTTTCGATCCACACAGTGGAGGCCAACGCGTCCGGTTCGCCTCCAGGAGGTTACGACGGGATCGTCGAGCGCCATCTTTTGTGGACCCTTCCGGACCCCCGGGGTGCCCTGGAAGCGTGGCACCGTTCCGCCCCATCCGGCCGGCTGCTCCTTCTCGAGAGCCTGTGGGGAAACGCGGGCGGGCTGGCAGAGCGGTTGAGGCGAAACGGGCACGACGCGCTCAGGCGAGCCAGACGCGGCCACCCGGACCATCACGCAGAGTACGGGGAGACGCTCCGCGCCCACTTCCCCTTGGCTGGCGGAGCGGGCCCTGAGCAGCTTGTGTCGTTGGTCGAAGCGTCCTCTTGGGGCTCAGCGTGGGTCGAAAGGCTGCGAGATGTGGAGTGGGCCGCTCGCAGGGCTCTCCCCCACTTTCCTGAACGGCTGGTGGGGGTGGCTCCTCGATTCGCCATTGTCGCCGGCTAGGGGCCATCCACATCGGCTTGGGCGACGGCTAGAGGGTGACCAGCGCTCCTGTCATCTGGGCCTGTCGAGGACTGAGGGTCAAGAACCAGTGCATCAACGGGCTGGCGATTTTCGGGCTGGCGATTTTAGGGCTGGCGACTTCCGGACAGGCGAGTTCCGGGCAGGCGAGTTCCGGGCAGGCAGCGTCGGGAGATGCTTGATGGGACGCTTGTCGAATTCGGTCGCGGCGGGTTGGAGGCTGGCGAGCGCTCCCAGGACGAGCTCGATGGCGCGCTCGAGCTGAGGGTCCCGCCCGGCGGCATAGTCCTGCGGCGTGATGTCTACCTCTTCGTCAGGTTCAGCGCCGTGGTTCTCCACTCCCCAGCCCACGTCATCGAACCAAAACGCGAACTCCGGTTGCGTGGTGATGCTCCCGTCGACCAGGGCCAGCGTTACGTCGATCCCGATGACGCCTCCCCAGGTGCGGGTCCCGACGACCGGGCCCAGGCCGAGAAGCTTGAAGCCCTGGGTGAAAATGTCCCCGTCCGACCCCGCCAACTCGTTGGTGAGCAGGACCAGTGGCCCCCGAGGTGCTTCGTCTGGATAAGGGATGGGAGCGCCCCGGCGAGGCATCTCCCAGCCAATGCGGTGCCTCGCCAATTTTTCGAGCACCAGGCCTGAGGTATGACCACCGCCGTTGAACCGAGCGTCTATGACCAGTGCATCCCGCTCGACCTCGACCTGGTAGGAACGGTGGAACTCGGACCACCCCAAAGCCATCATGTCCGGGACATGAAGGTAGCCGACCCGCCCGGCTGTCGCCTCGCGGACACGCCTCCGGTTGCCGGCGACCCACTCCCGGTAGCGGAGAGGGCGGTCGTCAGCCAATGTGGGTACAACAATCGTCCTTATAGGCTCCTCAGTTCCTCCCGGCCCGGCCCGCCCCGGGCTGGCCACAGTGAGCTGCACCGGTTGGCCCGCCTGGTTGGCCAACAGGTGCGCCAGCCCGCCGGCGGGGTCGACTGGCTGGCCGTTGACGGCCAGCACGACCGTGCCTACCCCGAGGTCGGCTCCCGGCGTGAGCAGCGGCGACGCCTCATCTGGGTGCCAGCTGCTGCCGGGGACAATCCTGGTGACGGCCCATCGTCCCGAGGAGTCTCGCTCGAAGTCAGCCCCGAGATGGGCCTGACCCCAGTCGGGCGGGTCCCGGTACTCGCCTCCAAACTCATAACAGTGCGACGTCCCCAGCTCCCCCTGGAGCTCCCAAATGAGATCGGATAGTTCGGTCCTGGTAGAGACCTGCTCGACGAGCGGTAAGTACCGGTCGAGGCGCCCGTTGCCAGTCCACGCCGGAGAGGTCGGCCGTCCAGAAGTGGTCCGGCTGGAGGCGCCACGCCTCTCTGACCATCTGGGCCCACTCTGCTCCGGGGTCCACCAGCACCCGGGCCCGATCGAGGTCAACGAAGCCGCTCAATCGACCAGGCGGGTCGTTTTCATGCTCCTTGTCGGGCTTGGTCGAGGACGCCACCACGCGCAGGCGGTGGCCCTCGCCGCCCGCCGTGGTGTACGCAAGACGCTCCCGGTCGCCGCTGATGGCCAGACTGGCCACCTCCGTGGCGAGCGTCTCGCGCCGGTCCTCCACGAGGTCGTACCACTCGAGGTCCCCGTTCGGGGGAGCCGAGGTGGCAGCCCAGTAATGCCCGAGCGCCCCCTCAATAGGCCTCGACAACAGCAGGACCTTGTCCTTCAAAGCGACGAGCATTTCGTAACGGGCTTCGGGGACGGGCACCTCGAGGACTCGGCCCTGGATACCTTCGACGTCGACCCGGACCGCAGGAGCGACTGTTGGGTCTGCCGACGGATTTGCAGCGGTGCCAGCCGCCGATGCACCGTTGGCCCGCTCGCCGTCGTCATTCTGCTCTGGAGCTGGCTCAGGTCGCACCACGAACGGCGACGGCACATCAGCCTGCAGCGTGACCAGGTAGGGCCGGGCGCCACGGGGGAAGCCGAGGTCGAAGAACAGGCTGTCATATACCGGGTCAAAGGTCCTCCAGGAGAGGAAGTAGAGGTATTTGCCGGTCGGGTCGAAAGACGGGCAGATGTCGCGGAAAAGGGCTTCGGTCAATTCGACCGTTCGGTCGCCGCTCAGGTCGGCCAGCTTGATCTGCGAGGTTTTCCCCCTGGCCGGAAAGCTGTAAGCGATCCACTTGCCGTCCGGCGACCAGGTCGGCCCCAGCGGTCGGCCGAAGGCGGACTCGTCGAGCACCCGTGACTGGCCGCTCTCCACTGAGATCAGCAGCAGCTGGTGCTGGTGGTTCGTAACTGCCAGGTCCGTCCCGTCGGGCGAGGGCACCATTTCGACGACCCTCCCGAGCTCGCGGACGTCCAGGACTTGACGAGCTGCGCTGCCGCGACTGTCACTGCTGACATTGGCCCTGCTGACATTGGCCCTGCTGACATTGGCCCTGCTGACATTGGCCCTGCTGACATTGGCCCTGCTGACATTGGCCCTGCTGACATTGCCAGGGCTGGCGTCGGTAGGACCGGGCGTGCGATGGATCTCGATCGTTTCCTTACCGCTCCCATCGCTGACGGTAACCACTTCGGCCCCGTCCCCGAGGAAGCTGGCCAAGCGGTAGCGCGCTCCCTGGCTCAGGCCAAGCTGGAGTACGGGGCCATCGAAAGGGGCGAAGCTGAACAGCTTGCCCCGGGTGTCGAGGACCACCCGCTTGCCCGTTTTGTCGAGTTGGTAGTCACCGAGGTACCGGTCCGCAGGGACGAACCGGGGTTGGCGCTGTCCTCTCGGGCTACCGACCTCGATCGGCACTTCTCTCGACCGGTCGGTGGCCGGGTCGTAGGTCCACAACCGTCCTGCGACCTGGTAGACGATCGTCGTACCGTCGGTCGCCGCCAACCGGGCGTAGTGCTCCGCGTGGTCTGTATGGCGCGTCACGTCAGAACCGGACAGAGAGCAGGAGTAGAGGTTGCCGATCCCCTCGTGGTCGGACAAGAAAAAGATCCGGTCTCCCACCCACATGGGCGAAGCGAGGTTCCCGCCGATCTCCTCGGGCCGCAGCAGCGGCTTGAATGCGCCGTCCCCGACGGGGTCGACCCAAATGGAGCCGGCCCTCCCACCCCGGTAGCGCTTCCACAGCGCCGGGTCGGCGGTGTTGCGACCGATGACAACACCGCCACCAGCGCCGTACGACGCATCGCGCACCGGGCCGTACCGAAGGGGCACAGCGGGCTGGTCGCCTTCGTTCGAGATCGCATAAGCCATGCTCAGGCCCGAGAAAGGTTGGCCGGCGTCACTGGCGAACACGATCCGGCCGCCCCGGTCCCAGGCGAGGACCTTCGTCGGCGAGTCCAGCCTCATCAGCTTTGCCCCCGCCGCGCCGAGCCAGGTCAGCCGGCGGGCGACGCCACCGGCCGCGGGCACAACATAAAGGTCTGGCTGGCCCTGAGCCTCGCTGGTGAAGGCCACGAACCGGCCGTCCCCGGACAAGACGGGCCGCCCGATCCCGAGCAGGTCGGCGGTGAGCCGTCGGGCCTGCCCGCCTGCCGCCGGCACAGACCACATGTCGTCGTCAGTGACGAAAACGATCACATCCCCTGCGATCGAGGGGAGCCGCAAGTAGCCGCCAAGGGTGTCAGGGACCATCCTGACAACCTATGTCTCATGGCGTGCGGCTGCTATGCCCAGGGCTAGCACTGTCCAACGAGACCCAGCATTACCTACGGGGACAGGCTCGAGGCCCGGGGCCCCTGGGATGGGTACTGTCGGCGTGTTGGCCTCTCAGGGCCAACCAGCTGCAGGTGCCGGCGCCTCGACGGCCACGACTTGTCCTGCCCGGGCACGTTCGGAGAGAGCGGCGGCCGCCGTCCCGCCCCAGTGGTTGGCGACGATGAACAAAGTCCTGCCCAGTGGCCCTCCGAGCATGCACGCGAAGCAGCCCCGGTCGAGCCGGACGGTCTCCAGCACCTCGCCGCCTTCCCGGACGCGGACGCAGTTCTGGTTGGGCACGTCTGCGTACCAGACCGCTCCCTCGGCGTCGATGCAAATGCCGTCCGGTACGCCGTCGCCCAGCTCGGCCCAAACTCGTCTGTTGGACAGCGTCCCGTCACTGGCGATGTCAAAGGCGGTAAGCCTCTTGCCGTACGACTCGGCGATTATCAGCGTGGAGTTGTCCGCAGTTATTGCCATGCCATTTGGGAAGGCCACTCCGTCGGCTACTTGCCGCGCGGTGCCGTCGGGGGCTACCAGCGCGATGGTGCCCGGCGCGAAGTCCCCGCCCGGGAAGTCGAACCCGATGTTGTTCAGGTAGATATTTCCCCGGCCATCGACAACGATCTCGTTCCACGGCCACCTGGAGAGGGTGCCGAGTTCGGAGTGGGCCGCGAAAGAGCCGTCCGTTTCCTGGCGCAGGAGCCGCCGCTCACGAGCCGAGACGGCGAGCAGGCGTCCGTCGGGGAGCCAATCGATCGAGAACGGGAAGGAGGCCACCTCGGCCACGACCTCGCTCTTGCCCTCCATGTTGACAGCTATAACTTCTTCGGCTCCCCAGTCCGCCAGCCAGAGCCGGCCGTCGTGCCAACGAGGCGACTCGGGGAACACGAGGCCAGTGAGCAGCGGGCGCAACCTAGGCGGAGTAATCGGGTTGGGCACGGTGCCTCCTTTCGATTGGAATGGGACCGCGCGAATGAGACTGCGCGAATGAGACTGCCCCCCGGGACAAAACTCATCGGCCGCTCACCACTGGTTCGGTGCCAACGCCGTCATTCGCGGGGTGTCTCTTTGGAGACACCGATGACGGCATGAGATTCATCTGTTTTGTAGGTGCCCTTCGTCGAATCGAGGACCACGAGCCGGTTGCCGAAAGGGTCCTCGACCACGGCCACCCGGCCGATGGGGATTTCCTGCGGTTCCATCACGACCCTCCCGCCACGCGCTCGGAACACCTCGGCGGCGGCGTCAGCCGAAGCCACCTTCCAGTCGGGCTCATAGTTCAGCTGCGTCGTGAGCACAATTTCGGTGGCCGACCCGGGTGTGCTCAAGGCGGCCGACCCGATGGCGTCGTTGCGCCAAAGGAGCTGGTGGCCGAGGACGTTGCGGTAAAAGGCCATGCCTGTGTCGAGATCCGGCACAGGCACCGTCACGGCGTCGACGTAGAGCAGCAGTGGTCTCATGGCCGAGTCTGTCGCACCTGAGCGAGTCGCGGCGGCCGGCAGTCTTCTCCGGGTTCGGGCCTGTACCCCTGGCGCCCGGGGTTCCCGGGTCACGGGCTCGCCGCCGCGCCGCTGACGAAGCGGTTCATTCGACCTCCCACGCGTCGTCACCTCATGTCGACCACTCCCCGGGCGCGGCCACTAACCGAGGGCCAACGGCTAGAATGGTCGCTGGTTGGGGAGTAGCCCCTAGCCGGGAGATCGACACGCTGGCGCGATGAGCGCCCGGTCCCCGGGCCCGTGCAAACGGGTGGGCGAGACCTTCCGTTCGTGCCATGTTGACGTGGTCGGGCGGGTGGTCCACCCTTCGCCCGGCGGGAAGGACTGAGCGAGTGGCCCCCGCGTCGCCCTTATTTGTTTCGCCGTGATCTTCCTCGGGGAACTGCCCGACAAGACCATGTTCGCGAACCTGGTCATGGCGACAAGAGGGCGGCCCCGCCAGGTATGGCTGGGCGCTGCGGGCGCCTTTGTCGCCCATGTGGCTATAGCGGTCACCATCGGGGTCGCCCTGTTCAAAGTGCTCCCCGGGCGGTCCGTCGATGCCGTCGTCGCCGGGTTGTTCCTCTTCGGTGCGGCCTATGCCTGGCGAGAAGGGACAAAGACCGGGGACGAGCGCGCGCCTCGCCAGCGATCAAAGCACGGCGTCGTGCTCACGGCCCTCGTGGTCATCTTCCTCGCCGAGTGGGGCGACCTGACCCAGATCCTCACCGCCAACCTGGCCGCCAGGTACGACGCGCCGCTCTACGTCGGGCTGGGCTCGGTACTGGCGCTGTGGGCGGTGGCCGCTATAGCTGTTGCCGGCGGGCAGACATTGATGCGGCTTGTCCGCATCTCCACTATCCGAAAAGTCACCGCTGCCGTCCTTCTGGTCCTCGCCGTGTACACCGCCTGGTCCGCCATTTCCTGACCTGCGCCCCGACGCCGGAGCTCCACCGACGCCCCGAACGTAGTACTGACAAGCGTTGAGGCTGGTAAATGACCAGCCAGCAGTGGGCTACTGGGAGCAGAACAGGTCGTTTTCGGCCGCTTGGTGTCGATTAACCACCTGTTACGTGGTTAATCGACACCAATTCGCCGTTTTGCACCCTAAATGGACGACGGTGCCCAGGGCTGGAACTCATCGGTCCGGCCGGCCCCCTTTACGGGACATTCTTCACTGCTCCCCTGACGCGCCAGCGCACAAAAACCGACGGCCGGCGGGTCGTATTTTAGGGTTCCCTGACTGTTCCGCCCGATCAGGTCCGCCCGATCAGGTCCGCCCGATCAGGTCCGCCCGATCAGGCCCGCCCGATCAGGTCCGCCCGATCAGGTCCGCCCGATCAGGTCCGCCCGGTCAGGTCCGCTTGCCGGCCAGCTCCCCGCCAAGGGCGGGCTATCATCAGGGCGGCGAGCTCGAAGAGCCTTCCTGGGTCCGGGCCAGGGTGGTCTTCGCTGCGTTGATAAGGATTCGTGCCACCGCGCCGATGATCACGAGGTCGAGCAGCATCTGAAGGCTCACGATTATCCGGGACGTGTCGGTCTTGGGGGTGATGTCGCCGAACCCGACGGTAGAGAAGACCGTGATCGTGAAGTAAAGGGCGCGAGTGTGGTCGAGCGGCTGGCTGAAGCTGATCCGGGACGTATCCGACATAGACAAATAGATGGAGGCGAACACGACCAGAAAGAGGGGCAAGATCACGCCCAGGGCCTGGGCGGCGCGAAGTTCGGGCAATTCGGCGCGGGCGATGTGGCTGGCCTGCCAGCCCACGACCACCGCGACCAAGACGAGACCAATGAAAAGCCGCACGCCGTCGTCGGTCGCCGAGTCTTTCCCTTTCGGCACCGCATAGTAGACGCCGATAAGTAGCACCCACGCGATCGCTACCACGAGCGTGGTCCGCGCCATGCCTCGACGCCGTTCGCGTACGTTCAACTCCGCCAGACGACGCGGGGTTCTGGGCCGGTCCTCCCGGGACGTCGGTCGCCGTGCCATTCCTACCGCCCCGATTGTGACGAACTCGAGCCACTCACAGCAAAGAAGCTACCCCGGGGCCGATACCGCTCGGGAATGACCTCTTCGTCCCCCGAATGCCTGCTCCCAGAGCGCGCCCAGCCGTTCGTATTCGTGCGGTTGGCGAAGCCTTGGTAGACAGCTTCGTCATGGACCAACAAAGGCGCGTGGCCGTGGTGACCGGTGCGGCACGAGGCCTGGGCCGCACCGTTGCCGGGAAGCTCGCCGACGAGGGTTACGACCTGGCTCTGGTGGACGTGGCGGGCACAGGAGCGACCGCCGCGGACGTGGGCGGGCGGGGCGCGACTGCGTGGTCGTCGAGCACCGACGTGTCGGTCGAGGCGGACGTGGTTGCCCTGGCCACCGGGGTGGTCCAACGCTTCGGTCGGGTCGACGCCCTGGTCAACAACGCGGGTATTTCGTTGATCGCCGCGGCGGAGAGCACCTCGACAGCCTCCTGGCAGCGCGTAATGGACGTCAACCTGATGGGGCCGTTCTTGTTGTGCCGCGAGATTGGCGCGCTAATGCTGTCCGCGGGCTCGGGGTCTATCGTCAACGTGGCATCTGTCGCCGGGATCCGGGGGGTGTCGCACCGCGTGGCCTACAACGCGTCCAAGCACGGCCTGATCGGTCTCACTTCGACTCTGGCTGCGGAGTGGGGAGGCCGGGGAGTAAGGGTAAACGCCGTATGCCCTGGGTGGATAAAAACCGAAATGGACCACGAGGACCAGGCCGGTGGCGCCTACACGGACGCCGACATCATCAACCAAGTCCCGATGTCCCGGTTCGCCACCCCCGAGGATGTAGCCAGCGCCATCGTGTTCCTGGCCGACCCTTCCAGGAGCGGTTACATAAATGGCGTAGCTCTGCCCGTCGACGGCGGCTGGTCTTCCGACGGTAGCTGGACGTCCCTGCGCCTCTCGACGAGGCGACCTCCCAATACGTAGCCCAGTAGGTAGCGCAATAGGTAACGCAGTATGTGACGCAGTATGTGACGCCGGTCACGCACCCCGTTCGTGGCCGGATCAGCCCGACCAAATGACGCGCGCCGAAACGGACTGGCGTTAGTGTTCACTGCACGCATGAACGTTCCCTCGTGACCGAGGGGAGCCATGTGCAGCAAACTCGGGACGTGTTGCGAAGGACCGCAGCGACTGGTCGCTGGCCGGCCTGATGCAGGTTGGTGTGCCTGAGCGGCTGACGCAAAGAAAGATGGTGGTGCGCTCGTCGTACCCGCAAGAAGCATGGGAGGAGCAACAAGATGGCCACCGCCACTGTGGCACCAAAGGCCCGGCCTGGCCCCAAAGTCCGCGCCAAAGATGAGGACGGGAGCGAACCTTCAGCGGTCGATGCCGCCCCGCCGGCCGATCGCTCACCCGAGATCCGGGTCACGCACGTCACCGCACAGGAGGCGACAAGCAAGGGAAGAGCCCTCCGTCTCGCCGTCCCGCGTTCGGCCCACTCCGCCTGGGAACCGCCCGCGCAACGAAGGAGCCCGGTCGACATCATTCTCGAACAGGCGACCAGCCGGGAGCCAGACCTCATCCCGATCCGGCATGGCCGCATGATGGTCTCCCCCTTCACCTTCTACAGAGGAGCGGCAGCGATAATGGCTGCCGACCTAGCTACCACCCCAGTGTCCGGGCTGCGTGTCCAGTGCTGCGGCGACGCCCACCTGCTGAACTTCGGCGGGTTCGCGTCGCCGGAACGGGCTCTCCTGTTCGATGTGAACGACTTCGACGAGACGTTGCCAGGGCCATGGGAGTGGGATGTGAAGCGCTTGGCCGCCAGTATGGAGGTCGCGGGGCGTGACAGCCGCTTGAGGCCACCCGATCGGAGGGCTGCCGTGGAGGCCACCGTCCGCGCCTACCGTATGGCCATGGTCGAGTTTGCGGGGCGGAGCGAGCTCGGCCTCTGGTACTCCCGTCTGGACGGCAACACGCTCCTGGAGATGGCCCGTGCGGAGCTAGGTCCCAAGGGCGCGCCCAACCTGGAGGCCAGCCTGACGAAGGCCCGGTCCAAAGACAGCATGAAGGCGTTCTCCAAACTGACGAAGACCGTCGACGGCCAGCCCCGCATCATCGCCGACCCACCGCTGATAGTCCCCATGCGAGACCTCGTGGACGCCGAGGCGCACCCGCACTTCGAAGCCGAGCTCCACCAGCTGTTCCGCCTCTACCGTCGGTCGCTGCAGGCGGACCGGAGGCACCTGCTCGAGCAGTACCGGATGGTAGACATCGCCCGAAAGGTCGTCGGCGTCGGGAGCGTCGGGACGCGGTGCTGGGTCCTCCTACTGATGGGCCGCAACGAGGCTGACCCCGTCTTGCTGCAGGTAAAAGAGGCCCAGGACTCGGTGCTGGCGCGGTTTGCCGGCAAGAGCAAGGTCTCCAACCAGGGACAGCGAGTGGTTGAAGGCCAGCGGATAATGCAGGCGGCCAGTGACATTTTCCTGGGCTGGCTGCGCACCGTCGGCCTCGACGGCCAACAGCGCGATTTTTATGTCCGCCAAATGTGGGACGGGAAGGTCTCGGTGGACCCCGCGGTCCTAACGGCGACCACGCTCGCTCTGTACGGCCGCATTTGCGGGTGGACGCTCGCCCGCACCCACGCTAAGTCGGGCGACCGGATAGCCATCGCCTCCTATCTTGGGACCGGCCCCCAATTCGACCGGGCCGTCACCGAGTTCGCCGTTGACTACGCGGACCAAAACGAACGGGACTACACGGAGTTCATGACCGCCGTCAAGAGTGGCACCCTCCAGGCGGAAATGGGCGTTTAGGGGGCGCAGCCGACCACTCCGACCAACGCCGCGCCCGCGGTCGACGACGTTCGACTAGTCGCACGCGTATGAGCAGCCCAGAGGCCTCGAAAATGATAGGTTGGGGTCCCTCACTATTGCGGCCAGCTCGCAGTAGCAGTAGGGTGTTGGGCATCGTTGTCCCTATAAGGTCGACTGTCGTCACGCCCGCGGAGGCCTGCTGTTGACGTCACAGGATGCTCCGCCCATACCTCGCGCAGTGGGGAGGCTACAGCGAACGCGCCAGGTGCTCAGCCCCGCAGAGTGGGCGAAGGTCGGGGCGATGACCGTGACTGTCGTCGGGCTCAACCTCGTTGGATGGGCCATGCTGGCACTCGCATCCGGGGGCCATTACCACATCAACAAGACCGAAGTCTTCGGCTTTGGGACTGGGCTACTTGCCTACACCCTCGGCATGCGTCACGCCTTTGACGCCGACCACATTTCGGCTATCGACAACACAACCCGCAAGCTGTTGAATGACGGCCAGCGCCCGCTCACCGTTGGCCTTTTCTTCTCTTTAGGGCACTCAACTGTCGTCTTCGCCTTGGCTCTGGTTCTCAACTTCGGCATCCGGGGGCTAGACAACCAGGTCAATCACGCGAATTCCAGCTTTCAGTACACGACAAACATCGTTGGTACGTTGGTTTCGGCGTTCTTCTTATTCGTGATAGCGGCCATCAACGTCGTCATCTTGGCGGGCATCCTCAAGATCTTCCGCGACATGAGAGACGGTGCCTTTGACGAGGCCGGGCTCGAGCGCCAACTCAATTCGCGTGGGCTGATGATGCGTATCCTGGGCCCGCTGTCCCGCCGGGTTGACGCTCCCTGGAAGATGTACCCCATTGGGTTCTTGTTCGGTCTCGGTTTCGACACCGCAACCGAGGTTGCCCTACTCGTGCTAGCGGGCACTGCCGTGGTTGGGGGGCTTCCTTTTTACGCCATCTTGTCGCTACCCGTGCTATTCGCCGCAGGTATGAGCCTTTTCGACGCTATGGACGGCTGCTTCATGAACTTTGCCTATGACTGGGCCTTTTCCAAACCAGTCCGAAAGGTCTATTACAACCTCACGATCACAGCACTCTCGGTATTTGTAGCGTTGTTCATCGGAGGCGTCGAGACCCTCGGTCTGCTCGCCCAGGATGGCCATTTGAGCGGCGGTTTCTGGTCGTTCATGCAAAACTTCAACATCAACAAAGCCGGTTTTGTCATCGTGGGTGTATTCGTGCTTACGTGGGCGGTCGCTCTCGCCGTGTGGCGGTACGGAGGGATCGAGGAGAAATGGGACAAAGGGCTGCGGGCACCGGTGGATTGAGCGTCGACCGGCTAGCGCGCAGGACGGCCAGCGTGGGCACTAGTCACCAGTCCGAGACGGAACCGTCCTCGCGATGAAGGATACGTAGGCCGGGGACTTCAAAGGCAGGTCTCTCAGCCGCCGCCTCGTCGAGCTCCACGCCCAGCCCGGGAGAGCCGCCGCTGTACAGGTTGCCTCCCTCGAGACGCATATCAGTCTGCACGACCTCCCCTAGCACGCCCGGTCGCCACGTAAGCTCCTGGACGGCGAACAGGGGTGTCGACAGGTCGAAGTGCAGGCACGCAGCGGTCGACACGGGCCCGAGGGGGTTGTGCGGCACCTGCTCGATGTAATGGGCCTCGCACCAGCCCGCCACCTTGCGCGCTTCGCTCAGGCCGCCGCAGATGCACAGGTCGACGCGGCAATAATCCATCAGGTCCTGCTCGATGAGCTCACGGAAATCCCATTTGCTGGCCAGCTGCTCCCCCGTCGCGATCGGGACGGGAGCCTGCGACCGTAGTAAGGCAAACTGGGACGCGTTCTCCGCCCGAAATGGGTCCTCCACGAAGAACGGCCTGAACGGTACCAGCTCACGCGACAACTGCACCGCGTAGGGAGGCGTGGTCCGTTGGTGGAAGTCGAGGCAGATCTCGACCTCAGGCCCGAGCGCGTCACGCAACGTCCCAAAGGCGTCAACCGTCCATCGCAGCGCTGCGGTCTGCTCGAACCTTCCCCCCTGGGCCTGCTGTAAACCCTCTCCAACCGAGAAGCGGACGAAGCGCCAACCCTCCGCCACCCGGGACTGGGCGCGTTCGACCATCTCGTCGATGCCGGCCCTGGGGCCGCCGCTGGCCCCGCTGGGGTCGACGTGGCAATAGCACCTCGCGTACTCGCGCGTACGACCTCCCAGCAGATCGTAGACCGGCACCCCGAGCGCTTTGCCGCGGAGGTCCCACAACGCCAGGTCGATCGCTGCCACGGTGGCTGAGTGGACGTGACCGCCCCGAAAGAACTGCCCACGCCACAATGTCTGCCATATGTGCTCGATACGTGAGGGGTCCATCCCCACCAGAATGGGCCGGTACGTCTCCACCAAGCCCTGAAGCGCCAATTCCTTGCCTGAAATACCCGCCTCTCCGAGCCCGGTTAAGCCTTCGTCGGTGTAGACCTTGACAAAACTGTAGTTCCGCCCGGGTCTCTCTTCGTCGCGGACCAGGAACGTCTTTACGTCGGTGATCTTCATAAATGGCACCAATTCTCAAAAGGGATCCCGAATATGGACTTGTATATGTGGGCTGTGGCGCCCGAGACGACTGTTTACCTCCGGGCCGCCTCAACTGTCAAGGCCGTCACGCAGTCGGCTCGTCTCCCCTCGGCCGTGTCGCTACGATCAGTTCGTTGCCCCCACTTGAGAGCCGGCCCGCGATCGATCATCGAGCCCGGGCCAATCATCGGGCCGGGTCGAGCAAGGAGCAACCGTCAAGCAAGGAGCCAGAGTGAAGATCACAGAGATCCAAACCGTGTTCGTCGACCGATTCCTGTTCGTCCAGGTGCATACCGACGCCGGCATCACCGGACTGGGCGAATCGGGTGCGTGGGGGTACCTCGAGTCCTCGGAGAAGGCGGTGGAGAAATTTGCCCTGTACCTCATCGGTGAGGACCCGCTCCGGATCGAGCACCACTGGCAGTACATGTACCGTTGGAGCCACTTCCGCGGCGCAGCGATAATGGGTGCCATCAGCGCCATTGACATCGCGCTGTGGGATATTGCCGGGAAGCACTTCGGTGTACCGGCCTATCAACTGCTGGGCGGGGCTTGCCGCGACCGGGCGCGTTGTTATGTGCACGTGTTCGGGTCGACGACCGAGGAGCTCGTCGACGGCTGCCGACGTGCCAAAGGCGATGGATTTACCGCGGTCGGGCACCTCACGCCTTTCCTCGACGAACCCCACGACATCCCCTATTTCGAGACCCACGTCGGAAAGATGCGGGCTGCCATCGACCGGGTACGTCAATACCGGGAGGCGGTCGGGGAGGCGGTCGACCTCTGCATAGAGGTCCACCGCCGCTTGAGCCCGGCCGAGGCCATCGTGCTCGGGAACGGGATCGAACCGTACCACCCGATGTTTTATGAAGACCCCGTGCGCCCCGATAACTTTGACAGCATGGCCGCGGTAGCGCGACAGGTCAGCGTCCCCATCGCTACGGGCGAGCGCATCCACACGCTGGAGGAATTCGCGATGCTGCTGACGCGCGGTGCGGTCCAATACGTCCGGCCAGACGTCTGCCTCGCGGGCGGGCTCACTCAAACGAAGAAAATCGCCGGGCTGGCCGAGGCATTTGGGGTCGGCGTCGTCCCCCACAACCCCCTGAGCCCGGTCAGCACTGCCGCGTGCCTTCAGCTCGCGGCCTGCATCCCCAATTTCTCCCTGCAGGAGTACCCTCACGACGAGGGGTCGTCCGATAAGCGCGAGATTGTCGACGCCGCGCCCACTCGGGAGGGGGGCTCGCTGCTGATCCCGGACCGACCGGGGATCGGTATCGAGCTGGCGCCGGACGCAGCCGAGCGCCGACCGTACCGCGCCCGTTTGCTCGACACGCGCCTGGGTAGCGACGGATCCGTAGTCGATCAATAGGCTCGACTAACTGAAAAACCGAGCCTATTGCTCACCCTTGTTAGCCAGGAAGTCCTCAATCTCGGCAAAGTCGGTACCAGCCAGTTCAGTTTCGAAATATCGAGCTTCGCCACGGCGAAGGGCATCAAAAGGGTGTTCACCCGGGCTGAGCCGCGAATCACAATGTATTTCCAGGTGGTTCTTGCCGTACTGGCAGTGCCAAGCGCGAAGCTCACCGGGGAGCCTGTTATCTTGAAAGTCGCCCTCGTTGACCACCACCACGCCCGGCCGGCCGGCGAGCTCCTGAAGGTTCGAATATCTCGCGTACATGAGCACTTGGCCGGCGGGACCTCGCCAGAGCAGTACCGCTATCTCGCGGAGCCCATTGCGGCGGAACGCAGTCAAGCGGACATAGGGGCCTTCGGCCCACGCGCCCGCTACCTTCCGTCGTGCGACCCGCATGCAACCGAAGGTTACCGGCTCTGTGTTCGAGGCCGCTTATCCGGGACGGGGTGGCGGCCCCTTTCGGAGGACCAACGGGCCCGGTAGCTCCCCACTGGTAGCTCCCCACTGGTCGCTCTGGTCAGGCCGCTCCAGCTAGGCCGCTCTAAAACGCCGGTCCCCACCGGCCGGCCCACGTGGCCCGCCCACTTGGCCGGCCCACCTGGCCGGCCACTGCCGCACCCCGGGGCAGCCCCCGGCGACGGTGGCGGTGACGGTGTTCCAGCCGCTCAGTGTGCCTGGTCAAGTTTGATCATGCGCCCCCCGATCAACCACTCGGCCACGTAGTAATTTCCGTCTGCATCAGCCGCGAGACCGTGCGGGCTGTTGAACCGTCCTGGATGGAGGTGCGGGTTGCGCACCGGGTGCTCGTCGGCCCGAGGCCGTTCGGCCACCCGGGCTGCTCGCGCGCCTCAGTGTCCTGGCCCAGATATCCAACCAGGCGATCGTCCTCGTCGACCACGGCCAGACGGGCGTAAAGCTCGCCGACGACGATGTTCGCGCCATCCGTAGCGAAGGCGCTCGGGCTGCTCAAAAACCCGTCGCCTACGGTCCGCAACCAGTGGCCCTCGGTGTCGTACACCTGAACGCGCGCATTACCTCGATCGGCCACCCAGAGCTCCGGAGTGGCCCGGCGACGGTCGATGAACACCCCGTGCGGGCAATTGAACCTCCCGGCCGGGCCCTCCTCCCCGCTCAAGGAGCTCAGGTACCTCCCGTCCGGGCTGTAACGGTGAACGAGGCTTTCGCCATAGCCGTCGGCCACCCAGACGTCGCCGTTCCCGCCGTACCGCGTTTCATCAACAGCAACCGAAGTCGGGGCGAAGTTGCCTTTGTCGTAGGCGCTGTGCGACGGGCGGGGCAGGCTCGCGACCTCGGCACCGTCGAGGCCGAACTGCACAACCTGACCTTGGGCAGGTGACATGTCCCGCTGGTACGAACTGTCAGGAGCCTTTCGCATCTTCGACCCGGGGTCTGCCAACCAGAGGCGTTCCTGGCCATCGTCCTCTACGAGCGTGATCCCGTGACCTTCCTTCAGTGCGACGGGCCACGACCGGGTGAGATGACCGGTCCGGTCGAAAATCACGACTTCCGAGCGGTCCGGGTGGAACCCGACAATCTCGCCAGAGCGGGTGATGGCCAGGCCGTGATGGGCCCAACCGGCCTTGGCCTCCTCGGGGGCGGGCACATCGGCCCAATCCTCGAGCCACTCGTAGCTGCGGCCGCTGTCTCCGAGCTTTATGAACATGGCCAGGCCTCAGAGGGTAGCGGCGACAAGGCCGTGAGGGTCGAGGACGAATTTCTTGGCCGCGCCCTGGTCGAAATCCCGGTAACCCCGGGGAGCCTCGGTAAGCGGGATGACTTCGACGTTGACTGCCTTGGCGATCTGTACTTTGTCGTACAGGATGGCGGTCATTAGCTGACGGTTGTACCGCATCACAGGGCACTGCCCGGTCGTGAACACGTGCGATTTGGCCCAACCGAGGCCGATGCGGATACTCAGGCTGCCCACCTTGGCGGCATCGTCAATGGCGCCGGGGTCCCCGGTTACGTAGAGGCCGGGGATCCCGATGGCGCCGCCGGCACGGGTCACCTCCATCAGCGAGTTGAGAACGGCGGCGGGGACTTCGTGGTCCGCCGCGTCCCCATGCCCCCGAGCTTCGAAACCTACACAGTCAACTGCCGAGTCGACCTCCGGTTGGCCGACTATCTCCTCGATCTGGTCGGCTATAGGCGCTGCGGATATGTCTACCGTCTCGCAGCCGAAGCTCCGGGCCTGGGCGAGGCGCTCGGGGATCCGGTCGCCCACGATAACGACCGCTGCGCCCAGAAGGTGACAAGAGGCCGCGCAGGCCAGCCCCACGGGGCCCCCGCCAGCGACGTAGACGATAGAGCCCGGGCCAACTCCAGCCGTGACGGCCCCGTGGAAACCGGTCGGAAATATGTCGGAAAGGCACGTGAGATCCCGGATCTTTGCCATCGCCTGGTCTTTGTCAGGAAAACGCAGGAGGTTGAAGTCGGCGTAGGGGACCATCACGAACTCAGCCTGCCCCCCCACCCAGCCGCCCATGTCGACATAACCGTAGGCGGCGCCGGGACGAGCCGGGTTCACGTTGAGGCAGATGCCCGTCTTTCCCTCCTTGCAGTTGCGGCAGCGGCCGCACGCGATGTTGAACGGGACCGAGACCAGGTCGCCAACCTTCACGAACTCCACGTCCCGGCCCGCTTCGACGACCTCTCCTGTGATCTCGTGGCCGAGTACCAGGCCAGCGGGCGCTGTCGTCCGGCCCCTCACCATGTGCTGGTCGGAACCGCAAATATTCGTGCTGACGACCTTCAGTACCACGCCATGGTCACAGCGGCGGGCCCGAGCGCGAGCACCGGGAAATCGATCCCCTGCAACTCGACCTTACCGGGGCCGATATACGCGACACCCTGATTGCTCTCCATTAGTCACCTCTCTTTGAAACAGCGGCATTTTATCTGGCTCACGCAGACCCCCGTGACGCTCGGGCCGGTGCTGGCCGACGCTGACGGCGACACCAACACCCTTCACTCGTCACCCGTCATCGCGATGAGCCCTTGCTCCACGTTGGCAGCCATCAGGACGTAGAACGCAGTTGCTCCGACGCCCACAACGGCTTAGCTTACGTACAGGCCCTGCCGGGCGACGAATCCTTACGCCCACCCTTCGTCCCCCCGCAAACCGCGATTGGCAACCAGCATGGCCCCCAGTTCGCCAGGGTGGCACCGGCACCGGACGGTCCCAACGCGCAACTAAACACTATCCTCTGCCTTGTGGCTAAACATCCCGTTTAGACGGGCTATGTTTTGGCCCATGAGGTCCGAAGATCCGCCGGTCGGCGCGCCGCTCAGATGGAGCCCCGTCGCCAGCCCACAGCCAACCGTCTTACGGGGGTCCTACATCGTGCTCCGCCCGGTTGACCCGGGCGCCGACGCCGGACCGCTGTACCTCCAATCGCACCCGCCCGACGGCGATGTTGCGATCTGGACATACCTGTTCGCCGGACCGTATTCGAGCGCGCAAGAATTGCGGGAAATGCTCGAGGGAGCAACCATGTCGCTCGACCCCCTGTATTTCACACTTGTCCGGCTCCGCCCAGAGCGCCCTGTGGGGATGGCTTCGTACCTCCGGGTCGAACCCAACTTCGGAGTCGTCGAAATCGGGAATATCTGGTTCGGCCCGAGCCTCCAGCGGACGACCGCTGCGACCGAGGCGATCTACCTGCTGGCTCGGCATGTGTTTAACGACCTGGGCTACCGGCGGCTCGAATGGAAGTGCAATTCGTTGAACGCAGCTTCCCGTCGCGCTGCCCTGCGGTTCGGGTTCACGTTCGAAGGCCTATTCCGCCAGCACATGGTCGTGAAGGGACGCAACCGCGACACGGCGTGGTACTCGATCACCGACCAGGATTGGCCAGCCGTCCGGGACGGGTTCGAGAGGTGGCTCGCGCCGGAGAACTTCGACCCGATCGGCCACCACGAGCGCACACTCTCCGCCCTCATTGCCGAGGCCAGGGAAATGGCAGGGCCGGATGCGGTTTAGGCTCCTCGTTAACCCTCCGTTCATTATAGTCCTGAGCAGGATCCTGAAGTACACGGGGTTTATGGCGCCAGACAGCTCTGCCGCCTGCGGAAGGGAATCGTGATGGCTACTACGGAGGTAACCCGCACAGGGTCAGCGCCCGTCGACGAGCACTGGTACGCGCGCGAGCCGGCGCAGGTCGTGAACGGGCTCGGGGTTGTCGTCTCCTCGGGCCTTTCTGCTGGTGAGGCCGCTCAGAGGCTGACCCGGGACGGCCCGAACGCGCTCCCGGTGGAGCAACCGCCGTCGCGGCTGCACCGCTTTCTCGCCGAGTACAAGAGCTACATGCAGATCATCCTGGTCGGGGCCGCCATTGTCTCCCTGGTGATCAAACAGTGGACCACAGGCATCGTCCTGATCGTGATCACGCTTTTCAACGCCCTTATTGGTCTACGCCAGGAAGGCAAGGCCGAGAGCGCCATGAACGCGCTCCAGTCGATGATGAAGGCCACGGCGCGTGTGCGGCGCGACGGCGCTGAGTCAGAGATCCCGGCTGAACAGCTGGTCGTCGGGGATATCATTTTGATTGCGGCGGGTGACGAGGTGCCGGCGGACGGCCGGATCGTGTCTTCGAGCGCGCTGGAAATCGACGAATCCGCGTTGACTGGCGAGAGTGTCCCCGCGGCGAAGGACGCCTCCACCCTGAGCGATGCAGACGTGGGGCCAGGAGAGCAGTCGAACATGGCGTTCATGCACACCCCCGTCACGCACGGGAGCGGTGTGGTCGTCATCACTGCTACAGGGAGCGCGACGGAGGTCGGGAAGATCGCGCACATGCTCTCCGCCACGGCGAAGGAAGAGACCCCCCTTACCAAGCAGATGAACACGCTGACGCTGTGGATCGTCGCTGCCGCCGCGTTCACGATGATCGTGATGTTCATCCTCGGCGCCAGCAGGGGGCAGTCGTGGAAGGTGCTGTTCGACACGGCCGTCGCACTTGCGATCGCGGCGATCCCGCTAGCCTTGCCGATGGTAGTCCAGGTCGTCCTTTCTCTCGGCAGTGTCGAGCTCGCTAAGAAGAAAGCGATCGTCAAGGACCTGCCGTCTGTCGAGACG
Source organism: uncultured Acidimicrobiaceae bacterium (assembly GCA_963823855.1). Taxonomy (GTDB): domain Bacteria; phylum Actinomycetota; class Acidimicrobiia; order Acidimicrobiales; family Palsa-688; genus Fen-671. The sequence goes on along the minus strand of CAWGNA010000012.1, from coordinate 445,996 downwards.
CTCGGGTTCACGTCAGCGATCAACTCCGACAAGACCGGGACGCTCACGATGAACCAGATGACAGCGGTGGAGCTGGTGACCCCATCCGACCGCTATGCCATCACGGGCAGCGGCTACAGCCTGGAAGGGACGATCACCCACGCGGCTGGCGACACGGACACCCTCGACGCGGCGGTCCTACCTTACGTCGTGGCGAGCGATGCGAAGCTCGTCGACGGCAAGGTTGTGGGCGACCCGACCGAGGGCGCCCTGCTCGTGTTAGCGCACAAAGCTGGGATATACATCGACGCCACTCGCGACGACCTGCCCCGCCTGGCGACTCTGCCCTTCGACCCTGGCTACAAGCTGATGGCCACCTTCAACGAGGCCAAGGACGCATCGGGCCAAGAAATCGTGCGTTGCTTCGTAAAGGGAGCGGCGCCTGCAGTCATGGCCCGGGCGGCGACCGCGCTGTCCAACGGTAAGAGCATTCCCTGGGACGACGCGCTCCGAGCAGCGGGCCGATCAGCAGGTGCAGCGCATGGGTGAGGCCGGCCTACGAGTAATGGCCGGCGCCTTTCGCGACCTCGACGCGGCGAGCTTCGACCCCAACGGGGACCTGCTCGCCCTGGTCCACGACCTCGAGATGTCGAGCTTGGTCGGCATGGTCGACCCGCCGCGGGAGGAGTCCAAGGCGGCGATCGCCAGCGCGCGCGAGGCTCACATCCGGGTGCGCATGGTGACCGGCGATGACGTCGTCACTGGCGCCGCCATTGCCAAGCAGCTCGACATACCCGGCGAAGCCATCCTCGGCGCAGAATTCGCGGCTCTGTCGGAGCAGGAACGCCTCGACCGGATCGACAACATCGGCGTCGTGGGCCGGGTCGCACCCGAGCACAAAGTGATGCTGGCCGAGACGCTAAAGAAAAAGGGCGACGTCGTGGCCATGACGGGCGACGGCGTAAACGATGCGCCTGCCATCAAGGCGGCCGATATCGGCGTGGCTATGGGGAGTGGCACCGAAGTAGCCAAGAACGCCGGCCGCATGATCCTGTCCGACGACAATTTCGCCACGATCGTGTACGCGGTGGAGCAGGGCCGCAAGCTCTACGACAACCTCAACAAGTACATCCGTTTTGTGCTGCTCGAGTTGGTGGCCTTCGTCCTTACCTTCCTCGGGGCCACCTTGTTCAACCTCGCCGCCGGACAGCCCTTTACGCCCGCACAGATCTTATGGGTCAACTTCCTTGTAAACGCCCCGTTCGGGGTGGCCCTCGGCTTCGACCAGGAAACGCCCGGTCTGATGAACCGCCACCCCCGGCCCCGCGGCGAATCCATCCTCACGACTGGGGTGATGGTCACATGCGGCCTCGTGGGCCTGTACGTCGCCATCGCCAACCTGGTGTTGATCGCGGTGGGCAAGGACCACTTCGGCAGCGTGGCGGCCGGCCGGTCGATCGCTCTCGTCGGCTTCACGCTGATGCTCATAGTGGCGGCCTTCGAAGCCCGCAGCGAGACCGAGACGGTCTTTACCCACGACACGTTCAATAGTTCAAGGATGAACACCATCGCCCTCGCCGAGCTCGCAGGGGCATTCCTCATAACCCAGGCTGATTTCCTGAGGCGGCTCCTCGGGACTACCCCTCTGACCGGCCAGCAGGGTGGCATCGCGCTTTGTAGTGCCGTGGTGTTGCTCCTCGGGTGGGAGATCGGAAAGTGGGTCGTCCGCCGGACCGCCCGGACCAACCCCGTGACAGTGCCGGGACCATGACCGGACAGACCATGACCGGTCAGACCATGACCGGTCAGAGAGGTAACTGACAATATGCCTGGGAAAAAGAGGGACGAAGACAAGCGGCGCGACGGGGAGGTAGAGGCGACGGCCCCAAGCCCTGCGGACGCGAACGCGACCTCACCGCCCGCGATGAAGCGCAAGGAGTACGAGGGGGAGATGAGGATCCTCCACGGTGAGCTGGTTGCCTTGCAAGAGTGGGTCAAATCGACGGGAGCGAAGCTATGCGTAGTGTTCGAGGGCCGGGACACCGCCGGTAAGGGGGGCACCATCAAGCGCATCACCGAACGGGTGAGCCCGCGTGTGTTCCGCGTAGTTGCGCTGTCAGCTCCCACCGATCGCGAGAAGTCGCAGATGTACATCCAGCGGTACATCCCCCATCTTCCCGCCGCGGGGGAGGTCGTGATCTTCGACCGTAGTTGGTACAACCGGGCGGGCGTTGAGCCTGTGATGGGGTTCTGCACCCCTCAGGAAACCGCTCGCTTTCTCGAGCAAGTGCCTGCTGTCGAAAAAGCCATCGTAGATTCGGGCATCCTACTGCTGAAGTACTGGCTCGAGGTCAGTGCTGACGAGCAGACGCGGCGACTCGAAAGCCGCATCAACGACCCCCGAAAATACTGGAAGCTGACCGATATGGACTTGAAGTCCTATAGCCGATGGTACGACTACTCGAGAGCAAGGGACGCGATGTTCGCCGCCACCGATACTGCGTGGGCCCCGTGGTGGGTCGCGCACACTGACGACAAAATGCGCGGCCGGCTCAACGTGATCAGCCACCTGCTGAGCCAGGTCCCATACAAACCACCCCCGCCCCGCTCCACAACGTTGCCCAAACGACAGCGGCCGGGCGGCTATGTGGACCCACACCTCGCCTTACGGTACATCCCAACGCCGTTTTGAGCACTGGAAGGAGATTTTGGCCCGCACCGAGATAGGGGCGCCTCTCCCCGGCACCCTGCTTGTGCGGGCCAATCCAATTCCGCTTATTGAACTCCCGGTGAACGGCGGGCCAATTCCTGACCGGTTTGGCAGGTCAGAATGGCGGTCGTGGGCATCACAAAAGCGCTGTGGCATAGCGGTTTTGGTACTGTTGCTTGCTCGACATTAGGGCTAGTCGACATCGGGAGGCTTTTATGCGTGCAGTTACAGTTAGGCCCGGCACCCCCGGGTCGGTGAGGCTAGAAGATATTGACCCACCGGACCCCGCCCTGGGTACGGTATTAGTCGAAACTATCGCAGTTGGCATCTGCGGCACCGACGCGGAAATAGCCAGTGGATCCTATGGTTGGGCCTCTCCCGGGCGGGAACGGCTGGTGCTCGGCCACGAGTCCCTGGGACGCGTGGTAGACCCCGGGCCGAGTGGCTTCGCCGCCGGGGACCACGTCGTCGGGATCGTGCGGCGACCGGACCCCCTACCCTGCCCCAACTGCGCTGTCGGTGAATGGGACATGTGCTCCAATGGCGGCTACACCGAACGGGGCATAAAACAGGCCGACGGCTTCATGTCCGAGCAGTGGCGCATCGAGCCCGATTACGCGGTCAGGGTGGACAAGGACCTGGGGATCCTCGGTGTGCTCCTGGAGCCGACGACAGTGGTGGCCAAGGCTTGGGAGCAAATTGCGGCTATAGGGCGGCGGACGTTCTGGGATCCAAGCGCAGTCCTTGTAGTCGGCGCTGGGCCGATCGGGCTCCTGGCCGCGCTCATCGGGGTACAGCACGGTGGCCAGGTACACGTTCTCGACCGGGCCACCGGAGGGCCAAAACCGGCCCTCGTGAGGGAGCTTGGTGCCACGTACCACACCGGGGCGATCGCAGACATCGGGGTGAGCCCGGACATTGTCGTCGAGTGCACTGGTGTGCCGGATCTTGTCCGTCAATCGGCAGAGTCAGCCTCTCCTGGTGGCATTGTCTGCCTGACCGGGGTCGGTGACCCGCATGCCTCGGGCACCTCGTCGGCGGCCGGCTTGGCGACGCAGGCAGTACTGAAGAACCTGGTCATGTTTGGCACCGTGAATGCCAACCGACGCCACTACTATCATGCCTCCAAGGTGCTAGCCACCGCCGAGCGCTCGTGGCTCGAGCAGTTGATAACCCGGCGCGTGTCGCCGGACCACGCCGCACAGGGCCTGGAGCGGGAGCCTGACGACATCAAGGTTGTGATGGAGTTCAACCAATGACTGACGTCGCAGTCCTGGTAGTCGGAGGTGGCCCGGCGGGCCTGTCCGCAGCCGTTCAGGCTCGCGAACTAGGTGCAGACGTTACGGTCCTGGAGGCCGAGCAAATCGGCGGTACCAGCCTCAACCGGGGGCCGGCCCCGGTCCGCACGCTGGCCCGGGCGGCCCGACTGGTCCGGGACTGGTCTTCGTGGGAACGTTTTGGCCTCCAGGGGCCTGCGCCAGTGCCCAACCTCGAGGCAGTCCTGGCCAACAGCGCCGGCGTAGCCCGGTACGCGCACGACAAGAAGGACATTGCCGGCCATATCCGCCAAAGCGGGATGGACCTTGTCGAGCAGCTGGGCCACGTGTCGTTCACAGGCCCGCACACGCTCCAATCCGACGACGGGCGCACCTGGACTGCAGACCGAATTGTCCTGGCCGTAGGCGGGCATGCCGCTTTACTGCCGATCCCGGGTGGCGAACTGGCGCTGACCTATAACGATATCCGCGGCCTCAAAGCGCTCCCGGGACAGGTTGCCGTTATAGGGGCGGCCGACACGGGTTGCCAGATGGCTTCGATCTTTGCCGATTTCGGGGTCAGTGTCCTGCTCCTGGAAACGGCCCCAGTGATCCTCCCCGCTGCGGATGCCAACGTATCAGTGGGGCTTCAGGAAGCCTTCGAGTCGAGAGGCATGGACGTCCGTACCGGAGCGAGGGTGGGGGCTGTGGAACGAAGCGGCAGCCAGCTCGTGATCAGTTTCACTCGTGGTGGCGTCCTCGAGCGCGAGCACACTGATGCCGTGTTCGCCGCCGTCGGGTGGCCGGCAAGCGTCGAAACCATGGACCTCGGTGCGGCCGGGGTCATCCACGACCGCCACGCCGTCCCGGTCGATGGTTACTTGCGTACCAACGTGGACCACATCTTCGCGGCGGGTGATGTCAACGGCCGCTCCAAGCTGGTCCAGAGCGCCCGGCTCGAGGGCCGAACAGCGGCCTGGAACGCGGTCCGCGGCCCCTACCGCCAGGTCTCCTACGACGTCGTCCCGAGTGGCAGCTTTACCGACCCAGAGTACGGCGCCGTCGGGTTGACCGAGAAGGATGCCGCGGGCGAGTACGACATCGCGGTAGGTATCGCCCGCTACGACGACCTGCTCAGGCCTGTGGCGGACGGGCGGCCGGACGGTTTTTGCAAGTTGATCGCCGACCGTAGCAGCCACAAGATCCTGGGGGCACACGTGCTCGGCGATTATTCGGCTGAAACGGTCCAGGTCGTCGCCACCGCGATGAGTGCAGGCATGAGTGTCGAGCAGCTGGCCGAGATGCAGTTCGCCTATCCCACTTTCACCGAGGCCGTGAGCATGGCCGCCCAAAAGGTGTGCCGAAAGATCGGGACCGGGCACTTCCCGGCCGTATGGAGCTACCTCGGTTCGGAAGAGTGAACTACCACGGCTCGAGAGGCCCAGCCAACATTTAGGCCCCGTTGACCTGCGCTTACGCTCGCCACAGCGGGGGCCAGCCCCGCCACTCTGACAGCCGTCTCGCAGAAGTCAATCACCCCGCGTTCCCTCTTGCGTCACTGTGCGTCTTGGTGATAACACTGAGGGAGACCAGCCGACAAATCTCACCTTCCCTGAGCGGGGGGAGGGGTGCGAGGGGATCCCCGCCGGCGACGAAAACACAAAGGGGACCTCCCAATGGGCCAACCGGCCGATGCTGGCGCGCCACGCCGCGACTCCTCCACAACCATGCCACTCCGTAAGCCCTTTTACGCCCTGGTCGCCCTAGTCTTCGGACTCGTCGTCGGCCTCGGCAGCACCAAGACCGACGCCGCTGCGCCGACTCCCCAGACCCTCGCCGCCGGGAACAACTACGAGGTCTGCCCCGGCGGCGGTGCCGACTGGTCAGTGACCCCGGCGACCAACCTCGGCGCTGGCGCCTTAGACGTCGCCTGCCCGACCACGACGACCCCCCCGAGTTCGACGACGACAGTCCCGACGTCCACCACGGTCCCGCCGACCACGGTCCCGCCCGCCACGACGACCACGGTGCCGGCGCCCCCACTCCTGTGGAAGCCCCCGCAGCTGTTCGAGTGGCAGTGGCTCCTGACCGGCACGCTCAATACGAGCAACGCCACCCAAATGGGTACCGGGGTCACCGCTTGGGACGGCACCAATCCCCCCGCCACGAACCCGACCGTCTACGACATCGACGGCATCCTAAACCCCGCCTCGACGGTAAAGACCTTGCACAACATGGGCTTTAGGGCCATTTGCTACATCGAGGTCGGCACCGCCGGCAACTACTAAACGGCCGCCCAAGAAGGCATGCCGGTGACGTATTACAAGCAATTTGCCGACGCCGGGGTGCTCTTCAACAAGCTGGGGCGGGTGGGGGCCACGAGAAACCCATCCCGGGCCGAACGCTGGTCTCGCACCCAACCCGGCCCGGGGCGGGCGGGCGCCGCCGAAGCCGACGACTGAGGTTTACGCTACGACCGCCAGCCCTTTTGTCAATGCATTTTGGGAGCAAAAGCGTCCGAAGCGCTATTTCGGCCACCGAGGACCTTGTCGATTGCAACCGTAGCCCGACGCTGGCGCTCCGAGCCGACCTTTACGTAGTAGCGCCAGGTCGCAGTGAGGTTGGTGTGGCCACTAGTTGACCCCGATTGAGGCTGTGGCCTGGGCTGGCTTGCGTTCCTTTACAATCCCATTGCACCTCCCGGCGCGGAAATGACATCCAGCCTGACCCGGTGTCGCGTCGCGTACGCTCTGTGCCTGAGCACGCCCGCTATGTGGGCACCCTAATAAGGAGATCCTCTTGGCACAGCAGATGGTCAGCGAGCAAGCCTTCTCGGATGAGGCCATCGCCAAGTTGGACGCCGGCCGGCCCGCCGCTCGTCGCATGACGGCAGCCGGGACCGTGGTCAAAGGCCTCTTCCTTTTCGTTGTGACGTGTGGTTTCGCAGTCCTTGGTTGGGACCAGGCCGCCAGGGTCATAGTCGCGAGTTCTGGGCCTTCCTGGCTCCTGTGGTACTTCCTGCTCATCGCCCTGACGTTCCTCGGCATCGCCAGGCCGCGGCTCGCACCGATCGGCGGTCTCGTCTACTCCGTGCTGATGGGGCTGTGGGTAGGGGGCATTTCTCGTGTTTATGACAGCGCGTACGACGGCATCGTGGCGCAGGCGCTGTTAGCCACCCTGGCAGTAGTCCTCGTTTGCTACGTCCTCTACGCGACGGGCGTAGTGAAGGTATCCCGCCGCTTCGTCCTCGTGGTGGTCGCGGCCACCCTGGGGATCGGCCTGCTGTACCTGACCGGGTGGATCCTGAGCATCATCGGGGTCAACTTGCTGTTCTGGACTAACCCCACTCCGGCCGGTATCGCGATCAGCGTCGTGATATGCATCGTCGCCGCTCTCAACCTGTTCATAGACTTCGCAGTCATAGACGATGGGATCAGCCGCGGCGCCCCAAGCTTCATGGAGTGGTACGCAGCGTGGGGCCTCCTCGCCACCGTCGTTTGGCTTTACCTCGAGATCCTCTACTTGCTGGCTCGTGTCCGAAGCAACTGAGACGGGAGTGCCGCCCGCGGCTAGCTGGGGGTCGAGGACGGCCGGACCGGGAAAAAAGTGTTGTCAGAAGCACATTTGTTACTCCAGCTCGCCCGTCCTGGCCCGGGCGCGTGACCTGCCCCGGACGACTGACCTGCCCGGGTGCCTGACCTGCCCCGAATGGTAGCCTCTTGGAATGACGAACCTCGACACCACCGTCGCTGTTTACGAAGATGCTGAGCCGGCGGAGGCTGACTGGAAGGCTCTGGAGGCGGCAATTGAGGCCAAAGAGGTAACGATCGCCGACGCTGCCCTGGTCGAGAACCGTAACGGTGAAGCCGTAATTGTCCAGCGTCATTCCCATCATGGCTGGGGAAAAGGCGCCGTGGTCGGCGCCGTGGTCGGCGTGCTCTTCCCGCCCTCGCTCATTGCCACCGCGGCAGTGGGTGCCGGCGGCGGCGCGCTCGTCGCCGGCATGACGCGCGCCCTCGGGCGGGAGAAAGTAAAAACGCTGGGCGAAACCCTCGACAAAGGGAAGATGGCGGTTATCGTGGTCTCCCCTTTTCAGTCAACCAATGCAATATGTAACACCCTAAAGGGCTCCAATACGACGACGACCGTGCCCAGCTCGTCTGTCGAAGACGTACAAGCGGCTATGCGCCCGTAATCCAGAGGCCCTGAAAGCGGGAGCGGGCACTGGAGTTCAACCGGCGGGCTCGGATGTCCGACCTCCTAGCGTCATGTGGGCCAGCAGTCTCACTAGCCGGTAACCGGTCGCGCCGTCGCGGCTGGGTGACTTAGCGCCCGCTCACCCCGGGACGGAACGGCTGAGTGGTCGGGCCCACACGATGACGTTGTCGATGTAGTGACCGGTAGTTGCGTCAAAAGGACCTCCGCACGTGACCAATGCCAGCTTCGGCGGTCCCGTCGTCACCCACAGAGCCGGTGGGAGCTGAGCCTTCGGCGTTGACTGCGGTTTGGCTTCGACGACCCAGGTGGATAAATGGAAAGTGGAGTCGGAGATTTCGATCCTGTCGCCTCCCTTCAAGACCCCGAGGTCGAACAGGGCGCCTGGGCCCGCCGCTGCCGAGTCGACGTGACCTGCGATCAAGGCCACCCCGGGTTGACCCGGGGCCGGTGCGTATGAGTCCCACGGCGAGCTGGAGAGGGCGATGGAACACGCCCGGGCGTCAGGGGACAGCGAGCGGGCCACGCGTCTGTTCGGCCGCTGGTACCTACCGACGTTTTTCTCGGGGCGCGTGGCTGCGGCTGACCGGTGGATCCGCACCTTCAGCGACGCGGAGATCGAGCGCTACCCGTGGCTGGCCCTGCTGGCCGCGCACGTCAATGCCTTCACGGGCCGCCCCCTCGAGGCGGTCCGCTGGGCCCGCCTCGCGGAGGGCTATTCCCTCGACGGGCCGACGCCTGATGGCTTTACCTCGTTCGAGACGGCCCGAGCAACGCTGAGGGCGGCCATGTGCGCCAATGGCGTGCGCGCCATGGTGGCCGATGCTGAGGTCGCCGAGTCCGGGGAACCTCCAGGGAGCTCTCGCCGACGCAGTGCCCTTCAGGTCGTTCTGTGGGCCCGGCAGCTGACCGGTGACAGCGAGGCGGTCGAGATTGCCCTGGCGCGCTGGCTCGAGGCTGTAGAACCCCACGACGACTCCGGGCTTGCGCTTGTCCTGGCCGAACGGAGCCTGCTGGCGATGGCTCGCGCTGACTGGGCCAGCGCTGCTGCAGACCTCGAGCGTGCCCGGCGTTGCATCGCTCAATGGAGCGGCCAGGAGAACTCGATGGCCTCGTTCACTTTCGCCGGTTCGGCCCACGTCGCGGTGCATGAACAGGACCCGGTGTCGGCTCGCAAGTACCTGGCCCACGCCATGCGGCTGCGGCCGCAAGTCAGCTGGGCGCTGCCCAGCATGGCCATAAGGCTCCGGCTCGAACTGGCCAAGCTCCTACTGGCCATGGCCGACCCTGCCGGGGCTCGGACTTTAGTGCGCGAGATCGACGAGATCCTCTGGCACCGTCCGGACCTCGGCATCCTGGTCCAGCAGGTGGACAACCTTCGCAGTCAGCTCGCCACCATGCCGGCCGGAAAGCTCGGCGTTTCCTCGCTCAGCCCGGCCGAACTGCGGCTCCTTCCCTATCTTCAGACCCATCTGACCCACGAGGAAATAGGTCAGCGGCTGTACGTCTCGCTGAACACGGTGCGCACACAGACGCAGTCCATATACCGCAAGCTCGAAGTCTCGTCGCGCGCCAACGCGGTAGAACAAGCCCGACGCGTAGGGTTGCTCGCCGGCTAACAAAGGCTGACAAAAGAGACGGCGTTCGGCTAGCGGCGCCAGCCGGCTCGCCGAAGTTTTACGGCATCGTGACTGCTGATGGTGCTTGGCGGCGACCTTTGCGCCTGCGCCAGATAAGCGTTCCAATTGTCGCTACCAGGATAACGAGCGCCGCGATTGCCGCCACGACGAACCACATCGTGTTTGAGGCTGGGGCTGCGGCCACGTAGATGCCGGTCGCCGACGTCTCGGCGAGAGTCGAACCGGACCCTGAGGCGGGGTTGACCTGAGTGAGGTAGGCCACAAAAGCAACTAGCGGCGACGCCTTCGACCCGGGGACGTCGGAGGCCAATGCGAGCTGGAAAGTGATCGTCCTGGCAGATTTTCCCGCCAGCACGGCGCCCTGTTTGGCCCGAGGTAGGCGTCGATGACATTGCCGTCGTGGGTCGAGCCCACTAGACCGACCTTGGTGAAGATGCCCTTTGGGCCGGCCGTCGAGTAAGACAGGTGGACCTGGTCGGCATTGACGTTCCCCGACGAACCTGTGCCGGCGACGATCCCGAGCTTCAAACGGGTGCCGCCCACGGCGTGCGGGGTCGGGTTGGAGGACCTCAAGGTGAACAAGGCCGGGCGCGCTCCGGCCTGAAGGGAAACCGGGAGAGCCGCCGTCAGGGTGGGCCGGGCTTTTTGTGTGGTGCCCTGGTAGATGACCGACTCGGCCGCTCGCCCGTCCGCTGCGTCGGTGGCGAGCACCCAGCAAGAGACGTTGAACTTGGACGCCGTGTAGGCCACGGTCGCCTCGCCGTTGCCGTTCGTCGTCTCTTCAGTGCTGCTGAGCTCGCCGCAGAGCCCGGTCCCGTGCTCGAGCCCGACGGCAAAGTGTACGCGGTCGCCCCGGACGCCGCCTCCGGACGAGTCGGCGACGGTCACGACGATCTTCGAAGTGGTGGTGCCGTCGGACGGCAACGCGTCGGGAGAGGCTTCCAAGAACGACGACGCGACGACAGACCCGCCTCCGCCTGCCGAGGCCGAGTTGGGGTTCTCGGCCAGCGCCTGGCTGAGAGTGCAGCCTTTCCCGAGACCGAACTTCGCGTACGCGAGGTTGGAGAACATCTGCTGGGTGTAGTAGCGGCCGCCGTTTATCACCTGGTTGTACTCCGTGCCGGCCGGGTCAGAGGCGCTTGTCGACCCGAGGGCTCGGCCGTACGTCTGAGAGCAGATGTCGGCGATCTCGTCTCCTGCTCCGTCGGACCACGCTCGCTGCGAGCTCAGAGGGCCCGTGATCGCGTCCATCAGTTCGTGGCTCAGCGTGCTGACCTCCCCGTCTGCTGCGAGGTCCCCGTTCGGTTCCTGGCCAGCGTTGCACCCGGTCCGGTCGTACGGCAGGTCGGCGTAAACAGTCTGGCTGGCGCCCGATCCAAAGGCACGGTGGTACCCGCAGTACCCGCTGGCGGAGTTCGACCCATCGACGTCCACCGTCTCCACGCCGGGCGGGAAGAACACCCCGTAGAAGTGGGCAAGGTCCGTCGGCAACCGGAGGTTGGTGGTGATGCGCCCCAGCTCCGCCCGCAGCTGAGCGTCCGAGATGCACTCCGTATAGCCTGGGCCGGGAGTGCACCCGCTGGGCGGGAAGGCGTCGGTATCAATGACCGTGGCTCCAGCGCGGATGTCATAAGTGATGTGGGTCTGAGCTCCGTGTACGACCTCGTAGTACTCCGTGCCAAGCGAGTACACATTGTCAGCGCTGCCGCTGGCTGCTGCGACGTTCGCGATGTAACCCTCGATAATGCTCTCGTACTTGACCGGGAAGACGTACCGCCGTCCGCCCGGCTCCCAGAAAATGAGGGTGACTGTCAGCCCAGCGCTGGCGTGGGTCGACATGACCGGGCCACCTTGGTAAACCAGAGGCGGGTCGCAACCGGTGCAAACCTGTGGTTCGCTTAGGGGCCCCGCTTCCGTCGTGCCCCCGGCCACCACTTGGGTCGCGATCCGAGTGGCGACGACCAGGTCCCCGGGGCTGCTCGTCCCAGCGCTGCACAGCCCCCAAAAGAGTGCTGCGACTACGACGGCTCCGGAGCCGAGGAGCCGAGAAAGAGCAATGGCAGCCGTTCGAGGCCGTAGCGCGCCTCGAGCTTTATGCAAATTCGACATCTCGCTCCACTCCGGATCACCTGGAAGAAAAGATGCATAGCACGTCTAATCGCGCCATAGGTGGCGCCTGGCCGGCCCTGCGAAACTTAAAGGATCTGGCCCCTTCCCCAGGGTCTGGGTTCCCAACGATTTCGCCGCGTGGGATTTGCCGTATCGCGAAAATCCCACAGCCGGGCCACCCACGCGGGGCCGTCGTCCTGCTCCACTTTGAACACTCCGGCGTCGAGCCTGGTCGTTGTTGTGACCCGAATGCCGTAGAGGCGCTCGAGGTGCAGCGGCAGCGCTTCAGGACCGGGCCGCCTGTAAACATCCCTGATGACCGTCCCGATCCTTGGCATCGCCCCGCCTCCGTCCCGCGCACCCGAGTGGGCGGCACTCTAACCAAGGGAGGTCAAACGGCTCCGGTTGCAGTAGGGGTGCTCCGGCTGGTTGCTCAGGAGAAAGGCTGGCTGGTCAGGAGAAAGGCTGGCCGCCTACGGCTACGAGCCCACGCTTGTGAGGTCAAGGGTTATGGGTCACGGATGAGGCACAGCCGGTAGCCACCGCCTAAAACGGTCTCGATGATGCGGGGTTTCCCCGCCTCAACTTCTATTTTGTGGCGGATGTTTTTGATATGCGAATTGACCGTTCGCTCGTACCCCTCGAACTCGTAACCTCTTACCAGGTTGATGAGCTCGTAGCGCGAGTAGACCCGGCCAGGGACGCGTGCCAGAGCGGTCAAGATGCCCCACTCGGTAGGGGTCAGTTCGACCTGTTCTCCGCGCAAGAGCACTTGGCGGCGGTAGTCGTCGATGACCAGTTCACCCTGGCCGAAGGACGAGACCGACGTGTCCTCGCCGGGGTGGCGACCCCTCCGCAATATCGCCTGGGCCCGCAGGACCAGCTCGCGGGGGCTGAACGGCTTGGTTAGATAGTCGTCGGCCCCGAGCTCGAGGCCGGCGATGCGGTCACGCTCCTCGCTCTTGGCGGTGACCATGATTATGGGGACGTCCGAACGTGCCCGCAGTTCGCGAGCAACCTCGTCCCCCGGGACGTCGGGCAGGCCGAGGTCAAGGACGACCAGGTCGAGCGGGCAACGCCGGCCGAACTGGAGCGCCTCGGCTCCGGAGCCGGTCGAAAACACGACCAGGTTCTCGCGTTCGAGGTAAGACCGCACGAGCTCGCGCAGCTTGTACTCGTCTTCTACGACCATCACGGTCGCCATCAATTCCCGCCTCGGGGTTTAGGGCGCCCAGCCACTTCCGGCTCGAGTGGCAGGGCGCCCGAGACGACGTAACGCCGCCCACGGGACCAACGGATGTGACCGATCCGGCTGGCCCCACGGGTGCAGGTCAAGGCTACGAACTGTGCCATACAAGGTCTCCACCCGTAGTCTTTTCCCGGCGTTGTCGTCGTCCGCAGCCATTGTCGGGCAATGGTGCAGTAGCGGGGTGCAGACGAGGTGGAGACCGCGTGAAGGGCACCGGACCACCGGGCCCCCGGTACGGAGTTCTCCTTCGGGCTTTTTCGGAGCACGGATCTCGTGGCACCGAAGTCCACCCCGCCTCCACGCGCAATCGGCCCGGGCTGCACCTGGTCCCGATGGGATGAGACCGGATTGGTGAGCCGAGATTGGTGAGCGCACATGCGACCAACCAGTCCAATCACTCTGGAGGACCAGGTAATGACCATAAACCACTCACTGTACGAAGTTGACTGGCAGCTCCCCGACGACGAGCAGAGCGACGTTCCCCGGGGCGACAGAAATCGCGTGGCCAAGCACCCAGTTCGAGGCCACCAGCACCCCGCTCGCGAGGAACCAGGGTCAATGGCCCGGCTGGCCGGGGTTCTGGCAGGAGCAGACGCCGTGGCGATCGTTGGTTACAGGGAGAGTGGGTTGGTCGTGGAAGCAGCGCAGCCAGTCAGGGCATCGCTGCCACCGGGCACGGTCGTCGCGATGCACCCCTGCCTCGGCGGGCGGCGGAGAGGAGCTATCGGGTCGCTCTTAACGGGGCCTCGACATTGGTGCCGGTGCGTGCCGCCTCGTGGGTTCGCGTACGCGGCCCTGGTCGCCTCCCCCTCGCTGGCCTCATCGGGCCGCTTGCTCCTTGTTGCAAATCGGCAACGCCGACTGACAGAGCTCAACTTACGAGTAGCGTCCGCCTACCTCGCGCAGGGGCACGACCCCGCGCCGTCGAGAGTCGTGGACCTGAGGTAACAACGCAAATGCGGCCTTGACGGCGGACGAGAGCACCACCCGGGACCGGGCCAGTTGGGGGGACCTGCGGGTACCCTTGCAGTGAGCGCCTCACATGAACAGGAGTTTCGGTATGGAGCCTTCTGTAGCCATAGACGTTCCCTCTGGCCACACCTCTGATGGTGGGGTGTTGGTGGGCAACGAGAGTGCCCGCCGTCGGCTTGTCTTGTTCGAGGACCCTCAATGCCCGTACTGCCGGCGCTTCGAAGAAGTGTCAGGAGACCTCCTCCGGCGCGAAGTCGCGGCTGGCGCCGTAGCAGTCGAGTACAGGATGAGGTGCTTCCTCGGTGTGGAGTCCGTGCGAGCCGACAACGCGCTGGCCCTGGCCGCGGTGGCAGGCCAGTTCGACCAGTTGCGACGTGAGATCTTCGCCGCCCAACCCCTGGAGCACACCGGCGGCTTCACCGTCGACGATCTACTTGACCTCGGTAGACGAGCCGGCCTTACTGGCCTCGATTATGACCTCGGGGTACGCGAAGGACGGTACGAAAAGTGGGTCGCCGCGATCGACCGGGACTTCGAAAAGCAGGATCCCCAGGGGACGCCGGCCGGGTTCCTCGACGGTAGCCCTGTCCGCACCCGAGTGTTGTACGACCCAGAGGCACTGGGAGCCTCGATCCGGGGTTAGCCAGCGACCGCAGGGTGCCCCCAAAAAGATCTGGTGGCATGACGCTGACCAGCGGACATAGCTTGCCAACCTCGCCCCTCGCCCGGGAACACTCCCCCTCACCGGGTTGTTTTACGTGGTGTTGGTCCAACAGGTCGCTAGGTCCCCTCTGTTCGACCAGCCCGACAACCAGAAAGGTTCACATTGACGTCAGACACGTACGAAAAGGCCATCCTGGCAGGAGGTTGCTTCTGGGGGATGCAGGATCTCATCCGCAAATTGCCCGGGGTGGTATCGACGAGAGTGGGCTACACGGGCGGCGACGTCCCCAATGCGACCTACCGTCACCATGGCAGCCATGCCGAAGCCATTGAGATCACCTTCGACCCCAACCGGATCTCGTACCGTGACCTGCTCGAGTTTTTCTTCCAGATCCACGACCCGACAACGAAGAACCGCCAGGGCAACGATGTCGGCGCCAGTTACCGGTCAGCCATCTTTTACACAGACGACTCCCAAAAGCGGGTCGCCGAGGACACAATCGCCGACGTCGACACGTCAGGGCTGTGGCCCGGGAAGGCTGTGACTGAGGTTTCGCCGGCAGGACCGTTCTGGGAGGCCGAGCCCGAGCACCAGGATTACCTCGAGCGCTATCCCAACGGCTATACGTGCCACTTCGTGCGGCCGGGCTGGAAGCTACCCGTCGCGCTGGCACAGCAGCTAGTTAGGTCACAGCGCGGAGCTTAAAGAACAAGAACCCCGGCTCAGTGCGCAACCTATGGTCCGCCTCTCGGTCCAGGGATGCCAGCGCCGGGGTCGGCTCCGGCTCGACGAGCCGTTCGATGACGAAACCCGCCGCCGCAATAGCTTCGGTCATGGCTGTGAGTGGCCGGTACCAAAACGTCACCTCGTACGGCCGGCCGCCTTTGACCCAGGTCTCAGTCACCTGCTTGACCGCGAAGTAGTTTTCGGGCGAACAGAGTTGCCAGTCCAACGCCGGGTGGTGTGTGGAGAAGACCACGTAGCCATTGGGCCTGAGGACACGCCTGAACTCTTTGAGGACCGGCGCCCAGTGGCGCACGTAATGAAGCACGAGCGAGGCCACCACCACGTCGATAGAGCCCTCCGCCACAAACCGCAGCGGCTGCTCCAGGTCGGCGACCACAACGTGGGCCCTATCACCAATGAGTTGGCGAGCGATACGCACCATCTCGGGGCTCACGTCGAACGCCTTTACGCAGGCGCCGTTGTCTATCAACCACTCGGTCAGGAGGCCCGGCCCGCAGCCAACCTCCAGCACCTGCTTGCCCGTCACCTTGCCCAGTAACGCTACAGTCGCCGGGCGCTCGTAGTAAGAGTTTGGGGGGCTCCCGCGGTGGTCAGCGGAATAGTCAGCCGCCATCGAGTCGTATTGCGACGCAGCTCGCTCGCTGTCGCGCAAAGCGCCGTTCTCCTTTGAGGGAGTGCCTTTTACGTTCGGGGACCAGGTAGGTTGACGACGATCGCCTCCTGGGTGGAACGAGCGATCACGACTACCGCTTCGTGGTCTGGGTCCGGGTTTTCCTCACGGTGCGGAGTAAATGGCGGGACCCAGACAAAATCGCCTGGTTCGGTTTCGATGCGCACTTCTCCGCCACCGTTGTAGAAAACGAAGGCAGGACGACCGGAAACGACGTGGATCGCCGTCTCGGAAACACCGTGGTGATGGTCAGCTGACCGGGCCCCGGCCGCAACGTGCGTACGTCCCATCCAGATGTGCTCAGCTCCGACCCGCTGGCCGGAAATGGCTTCCAAGCGCAACATGCCCGGGGACTGAGCGGTGTCCGCTCTGAGTTCATCGCCGCCAATACGGACAAGAGGTTGATGCCAGGACTGAGTGGCCGGGTCAACTTCTTGGCCTCGGTCGGTTTCGTTCTGAGCGACGGTACCGGTCTCGTCATCTCGTGTTGCCATGGTATTCCTCATTATCTTTTCTGTCGCATCGCGTACCTATGATTTCGACCAACGGGTGCAAAACGAGGCGCCGGCCCCCCAGCATCCGACGTGCTGTGTGCCGCCGCATTTCTCGTGTGGGGTCTACCCGCTCTCGGCTACCTCCATCTCCCCTAGCCGAGACCAGTCGTCCTGCGGGATTGTCATGTTCATTATCCGGGGCGTTTCGACGAGATGGGCAGGGAGCGTCTGTTGAGCCGCTCGGAAATGCTCCGAGCTCACATGGGCTCCGCCGGCTTCGCCATCACGGAACGCTTCCACAAGTACGTACTCGCTCGGGTCATCGATGCTGCGTGCCCAGTCGAACCAGAGGCAGCCTGGCTCCGAGCGGGTCGCCCGGGTGAAGTCCCGCACTATTTCAGGCCAGCGGTCGGCATCACCCGGCTTAACCCGGAACTTCGCGGTGATGAAGATCACAGTCCCTCCGTTTCAACAGGTCGGCAACTTGGTCCCGATCTCACAAAACTAGCGGAGGCGCCAATGCCAAGCGAGCGCGCCGCAAATCCTGGGTACGGTTGACGAGGAATCGCTGCAGCGACAATTGTAACGATAAGTGAGCATTTCGCCAATGGGGGCATCACCGCTCTCAGTGTGCGGTCCGCTTCCGGAAATTCATGTTCTCGAGGGGGGTCACCCACTTAGCCCAGGTCGTCCGCGTAGCGTTGGGATATGCCAGGTCGTGCGGGTGGCGCTCGTATATGAAGGTGCAACACGGCGGACGGCGGGCCCTGGGTGCTATTGCCACGGCAACGTTGGTCTTGGTGACCGGCGCGTGCGGCGCGCACTCCACGCTGAGCGCCTCGAAGCGGCCGACCACGACAACGAGATCGTCGACTACAACAACGACGGCGACCACAACCACTACGCGGCCGGCGGTCAAGAGGAAATCGGCCCTCGCCACACCGGGCCGTCGTAAGGCAACACTTTTGGTCCACAAAGATCCCTTGTGCCCGTTGACCGGCCTCAGGCCTCCCGGAGGCCACCTCCCCCAGCGGGCCGCAATCGCAGTCAAGGTCGAGAACCTGGCCGTGGCCCGGCCCCAGTGGGGCTTGGACACGGCGGAGATCGTCTTCGAACAGCCGGTCGAAGGAGGCATAACCAGGTTCATAGCGGTGTACCAGTGCAACAACGCGGCGCGCATCGAACCAGTTCGTTCGGTCCGTTTAGTCGACCCGAAGATCCTCGAACCGCTCGGCCGGATGCTATTTGCCTACTCTGGTGGCATTCAACCAGCGGTCGGCCAGATCGACTCGCGGACGTCACTACTCAGTGATGTGGGCGGGTACAAGGCCGGGGGTGCCTACTGGTTTGACCCGGCACGTCCGGCGCCGCACAACTTTGTCACGTCCACTTCTGCCCTGTACGCGGCTGCTGCCTCCCTGCATTATCCCGAAAAGCCGCCCACGGCTATCTTCAGCTACGGCCCGCCAGTACTAGGTGGCACGCCGGCGGCGGCGGTCAGTATCAGCTGGCCGCTCGACGTTACGACCTGGACCTGGCACCGCGACACGGGGCTCTGGTACCGCTCTTATTCGGACACCGGCCCCGCTCTGCAGGGCGACGGCGCCCAGATAGCGGCTTCAAACGTGGTAGTCATGCTCGTTGAGGAGCACCCCACCCCGTGGCCAGAGGACGACACAGGCGCGCTCGAAAACGACCTCGCTCTGAAAGGCACTGGTCCAGCCTGGGTATTCCGCGACGGAGCGGTTTTCTTCGGTCACTGGGAACGCCCCCTGCTCGACCACCCGGCCGTCTTTGTCGACAAGAAGACAGGCGCCAAGATCACGCTCACCCCCGGGAATACCTGGGAAGAACTCGTGCCGTACGGCCGCAACGTTTCCGTCGAGCCCTGAGCGCCAGCGGGTTCGAGGCGGCTCGCATAGCCCGCCGCCCCGAGCGAAGATGTCGGCATGACCGACTACGAGCCGCTTGACCTATCCCACTTCTGCAATGCGGGGACGTCCGTACTGGGCGGAGGTGAGCCACGTCTTGGCCCCCAGTTGCTGCGAGGCCTCCCGTTCCAGGTAGCCAATGACCCGGACCGGTGCTTCATTGCTCCCGCGACCCAGCCTGTTCGCGTCGAGGTCGACCGGCTGGCCCGCTACGTGATCTTCGCTCACCGCCAGCTCAGGACGGCGTCGAGCGACCTGGGGGCGGCCGGGAGCCACGTTGCGGACTACCGTTTCCACCTGGCCAGCCGTTCGCACCTGGGCAGCTCTGGCAACTCCACTATCTCGGTACCGATCCGCCAGCGGTTCGAAATCGAAATGATAGGCGCGCACTGGGGGCTCCTACCCTTCCTGGCCGTACCCGACCGCAACGACGGGCTCGAGCCCCGCCTGCAAGGCCCTTTCGCTATGGCCGGCGTCCGTCAATGCGAGTCGTTCCAGGCTTTCGCCGTCGAGTACTACCTGTGGTCGTGGGAAAACCCACACCCGGATCAACCCCTTGCTTGGATCGAGGTGGCCCCACGGGGTCAACCGTTCATTGTGGGCGCCATTACCCTCAGCACCGCCAACGAGCACCCCTTTGTGCGTGTGCCCAGGCAGCCGGTGGTGATCACGATGGATGGTGACCAAGCGGGCCTGGCCGTCGAGGTCGACCGTGGCGTAGCGACGTACGTACAGCCGCTCGCCGAAGAAGACGAAAGAGCAGTCCCTGGTTGGGGCCGCCGGGGTGACCACCGCTCCTACTTAGAGGTCGCCGCGCTCCCATCGGCGACACTCAGGCTCAGCGCGGACGACAAGGAGGTCGGGCAGCTGGGCTGGGGTGAGCTGGAGCCCGGACAGCCCGTCGTGAGGGGCGCGGCTCGGGTGCAGCTGGCCGACGGAGGGCGCAACTGGGTCCACGTCCGGGTGCTCGACGCGGCGACGGGACGCCCGGTCGCCTGCCGAGCCCACTTCCGGAGCCCGCTTGGAGTGCCGTTCCAGCCTCATGGTCACCACAACCATGTCAACTCGAACCTAGGTACGTGGCACATAGACGTGGGTGGCGACGTTCGCCTTGGGGACGTCACCTACGCATACATCGACGGCACCTGCCAGGGATGGCTCCCACGTGGCGACGTCCTTGTCGACGTTGCCCGCGGGTTTGAGTACAGCCCCCTGCACCAACGGGTACGAATTGAGCCCGGCCAGCGCGAATTGACCCTGCAGATCGAGCGTTGGACAGACATGACCGCCTCGGGGTGGTACTCAGGGGACTCCCACGTGCACTTTCTTTCCACCCAGGGAGCGCACCTCGAGCAGCAGGGTGAGGACTTGCCCGTCGTCAACCTCCTGCAGTCCCAGTGGGGGTCGCTGTTCACCAATACAGAAGACTTCACCGGACGCGTGAGCACCACGGCCGACGGACGCTATGCCACTTATGTCGGCCAGGAAAATCGTCAGCATGTGTTGGGCCACTTAATACTCTGGGGCCTCGAGGAACCCGTGATGCCGTGGTGCACAGACGGGCCGAGCGAGGGCGAGCTCGGAGGCTCGCTCGAGTCCACGATGTCCGACTGGGCCGATCGCGCCCACGCCCAGGGGGGGACGGTGGTCATCCCCCACTTCCCGATGCCCAACGGAGAGCCGGCCGTGCTGGCCGCTACTGGCCGAGCGGACGCCGTCGAGTCACTGAACTGGAGCCCATTCAACGAGGAGATCTATTACGCCTACCTGAACGCGGGGTACCGACTGCCGATCGTCGGCGGCACAGACAAAATGAGCAGCGGGGTACCAGTGGGCCTCTACCGCACATATGCCCGTCTCGACGAGGAGTTTTCCTATGCCGCATGGTGCGCCGCCGTACGGGCGGGGCGGACGTTCCTTTCCGGGGGCCTATTCTCCAGCTGACCGTGGACGGGCACCAGGTGGGCGACACCGTAGAGCTCAGTGGGACCGGCACCGTACAGGTCGAGGCCTCTGCCGAGAGCATCTTCCCGCTCGCGTCCCTCGAGATCGTCGTCCAGGGCCGTGTCGTGGCTTCGACCGAGCAGGCCGAGGGACCAAGGAGCCGCTTACGCCTGAGCGAGACCGTCCGTATCCCCGGCCACTCCTGGGTCGCCGCCCGTTGTCGTGGCTCGGACGGGAACCACTTGGACGAATGGCGCCGGCCAGTTTTCGCCCACACTTCGCCCGTATACGTCACGACGGGCGGTGAATGGGCATCCCGGGACGACGGAGCCGCTCGGTACATGCTGACCCTGGTGGAAGGGGGGCTCCAGTATGTCCAGGAGACCGCGGGGCACTACCCGACTGGCACCGTGACCCATCATCATGGGCGGGACGACCACATGAGCTACCTCGAGGGGCCGTTCCACGAGGCTGTGGCTGCATTGAGGGCTCGTTACCCCTCGTTGCGACCTTGACGCCTTCCGGGACGTCCCGCTCCAGCGTCTGTTCAGCTGACTGGGACGTCAATCCTCACGGGAGCGGACGGCCCATCAGCAGCGAGTCCCACAGCTCACCGTTTCGACGTCGGTAGTGACGGATTCTTGCGGCCCTCCTCAACAAAACCCGCCCGCCGGTAAAGCCGCAGAGCGGCATCGTTGTGAGGCCAAAGTTCCAGCGCCATCTTGTGGGCACCAGCCTTTGCCGCCCACTCGATGGCAGCATCGAGGAGTGACCGGCCGATACCCCGGCCCCGCCAGCCTTCTGCGAGGAGCATCCCGATCTCGGCCACCCCGTAGGGGGCTATTACGACCGAAATGTGACCGATAGCCGGCGGACCGCCTGCCGCCGTAGCGTCGGCGACCAACAGCCTCGACGACTCACCGGAGGCCACTGCGGCCAGCCGATCACGCCGGGCTAACCGGTCGAAGGGGACCTCAACCCCTAGCCACTGTCCCTCGGCGGCAACGGCCCACGTTTGCTCGACGAGGAGGTCCAAGTCCTCCTCTGTGGCCGGGCGAACCCTGACCGGACCAGTCCCTTTGCCGCTGCCGTCCATATGACCAGTTTGACCAGCCAACGAGCCGAGCGTCGCCCCTTTGGTCCCGCCATGCTCCGAGGCGCACCACGACCCGGTCACGGCCACCGGTAGCCCTGGCGCCGGTAGCCCTGGCGCCGGTAGCCGGGCGTCAGGGCTACCGAGGTCCGTAGGTCTCGGAGTTGAGCACCTCCTGGACCTCTTCGGCTGTGGCGCTGGACCTCGTCACGGTCTTTTCCGCCCCCTCGAGCACGTCGACCAAGACTTTGACCGAGTCCTCATGGGTGAGGACCACCATGGCGATCTCACCCGAGTCCATCACTTCGCCCAGGTCCTTGATGTCGCCCCGGCTCAGGCTCCGGTTCATCCGGGCTACGAGCCCGCCACCGGCTGCACCCGCTACAGCGCCCCCGATGATTGCTGGCGGGAAGACTACTCCGACGACGGCGCCGGCAACGGCGCCCTTGCCCCATCCGTGGTGCGACTGGCGGTGCAGTGTTACCACTGACTCGTCGGGCGCACGCCTGATGAGGGCGGCGTCGGCCAGGTCGATAGAGCCCGCCTTGGCCGCCGACTCAACCCCAGCCCAGTCCTTTTCGGCGGCTGCCTCGTCATTGTAAGTGGCTATGGTCGTGCTCAGGTTTTTCATAGGTCTCTCCCAACGGATAGGCGCCTCACAATGCGTGCCACCACGCACTCAGGTCCACCGTATAACTATCGTCGACCTCGATGATCACACTGGCAGGGTGAAATTTTCTTGGTCTCGTCCGCGCAGTCGACAGCGGCGGCCGTCACCCGTGGCACCGATATCCTTTTACTTGAAAATGTTGACGGCGCGCGCGATCACCAGGCCCAGGACGAGCAAAGCCGCTACGGACTGGACGCCCATGGCCAGTTTTGCCCAGTGTTTCAACGGCATGACGTCGGTCGGGCTGAAGGCAAGGTTGTTCGTCAGCCCCAAATAAAGGTAGTCGATGAAGGTCGGGTACCAGCCAGGGCGCGCAATCGACGGGTTTTGGTCCTGGGGAAAGGCCAGATCCGGGAAGGCGCGTTCGATGTGCGCCCGCTCCCCTGGTCCGCCGAGGTCCAGCTCCCAATAAAGGAAACCGAACGTAATAAGCAGGCCAAGCCAGACCAACCCGCCAGCACGCAGCAGTTCCTGTGGCGAGTTCGTGATGGCGGCTGACCCGACCACCAGGGCACGTGTGAGTTCAATCGTCCCATAAAACGTCCCCAACGCCAGGACCAGCAGGATGCCGAGACGCAACCAGTGGAGATGGACCGAGCGGCGGTCTATCTGGCCGCGGTCGAGCACAAGCATGGCCACCATCAGAACGAAGATGATGCTGGGGACCAGCCACCGCGAAGCCGGGATCAATTCGTCTGGCATCAGCAGCGGGATGGCCATGGCCACCAACAGCGTGAGCACTACCGGCAGACGCGGCTCTCCGTGTGGGGCGGTTTCTGATGCCGGATTGGGCGCCGCTAGTAACACTGCATTGGGCGCCGCACGATCCCGAGGCAGGAGCCGGTCCGTCCTGCGTCGCACCTCAGCCAGCCTCCGGACCAGGCGCGCCTGGTTTCATATCGCCACAGCCAGCACAGCGAAGTCAGCGTCGATGGGGGCCATCTTGCCGGGACAGCAAGCCTTTGTCCAGCACAAGCTGGACAAAACACGGGCTTCTAAGCCCAATTCATACTATCAGGGTGACGCCGGTGCCCTGAATACTGCCTATGGCCTAACGGTACGGACGGCGTTCGCATCCAGCCGCACTAAGCACGTGAAGAGCGCCCCTACACGAAGTCGGAGCTCGACCAAACTATAACGGTCGGCAAGACCAAATTCACCTGAGGAGAAATCACTCTTTACGAGCGAGAAAAGTAACCCGCCAGCAAGCAGGTCCGATGCAGCGCCATCCCTGCCACCACTCCCCCACTTTGCCACCACTCCCACTTTGCCGCCACTCCCAGTTCCAGGCCAGGCGTCGCGGCGGCCTAGGATCGCGGGCCGTGGTGAGCATTCTGTTCGCCTTAGCGTCCGCCTTCACGAGCGCCCTCAATGTCGTCACCCAGCACGTGGCCAGTACAGCGGCGCCCGCGAAGGACAAGGGCTGGCGACTGGCCCTGTACCTGGTCCGCAACCCGCTATGGCTATTCGGGGTGGGCGCTATCGTCGGCAGCTTCGTCTTCCAGGCTGTCGCCCTGTACGAGGGAAAAATATCGGTGGTGCAGTCGATCCTGGTCACCGAGCTGGTGTTCTCGCTCGTGATCGGGGCCCTGTGGTTGCACCGAGCCGTTGTGCCAGCGGCCTGGGTGTCGGCGTTGGTGACATCGGCGGGGTTGGCATTGTTCCTGGTGATGTCGGAACCAAAAGGAGGCCACCCGAGGCCGACCGGACGAGCCTGGTTGCCCGCCCTCGTTACATTTGGGGGCCTCACGGTGGCCTTGACCCTTCTGGCCAGCCGTGGTTCTCCGGTGAAGCGAGGAGCACTCTACGCTTCCGCCGCGGGGATCATGGCGGCCATTCTGGCCACCTTCTTGAAATCGGCCACCGACGTTTTGGGAGACAACGGCGTGGTTGCAACGTTCAAGAACTGGACGCTCTACGCGCTAATCCTCACCGTATTCGTGGGGGTGGTACTGACTCAGGCGGCACTGCATTTCGGGCCTCTGGCCGTTTCCCAGCCACTCATGGTCATAGTCAACCCATTCGTCAGTGTCATCCTCGGTATCTGGCTTTACGGCGAACATTTCGAGGGCGGCAGCTGGAAAGTGGCCGTGGGCGCTCTCGGGTTCACCACGATGGTGGTCGGTGTGGTGTCCCTGGCCAGGACGGGCCCTTCCTTGGCGGCCACGCCAGCACAGCAGAAGCAATCGACATCAGCCCGCTGAGCATCCTGGGCGGGCCGCACGGAGGAGCCCAGCTCCAAAGACGTCAGAACGTTGGCTTCGGGGCCGTGGCCAGCAGCACGATGGCGAAAAGGAGGATCCCGCTGGCAACAGCGGCCAGCCCGTAGCGTATGGCGCGGTCGCCGAAGTGGCTCCCGATACCGGCCAGGAACAGGACAGTAGCCAGGAATACGGTCGTGCGGACGTAGTCGTCTGAGTTGGCGCCAGCTTTGTCCCCTTCCGAGTAGTCGGCCGTGGCTTGGGCATTGAGCTTGGCTGCCAGGGCCTTAGCGGGCTGATGGTACTCAGGCATATATGTCGGCCCGGGTGGCGCAGCAGGGTTTGTGGCCGGATTGGTGGCCAGCCAGGCCTCGAAGGCAGCGTGGAAATTCGGGCTGAACCGCCTCACGGCGATGGCCATGGCCGACCGGTCACCGGCAACGTAGGCGGTGAACCAGTCGTTGAACGTCGTCAAGTCGAAGTTCATCGAGTTGAGCGCGTCCAGGCTCGCCGCGTTGGCTTGCGAGCGGTCTGCGTTAGCGGTGGCCAGGAGAAGCGAAGACTCAGTGGACCACTTTGCGGCGGCCCAGCCCGAATACGCTGCGAGTACCGCTACAAAAGCCAGCAGGCCGGCCTCGAATATCGAGATGGCCTTGTTGTGGCGGTGCTCCCGCTCCTCTTCTTCGTTTTCGGCGTGCTC
This sequence comes from uncultured Acidimicrobiaceae bacterium, assembly GCA_963823855.1. Lineage (GTDB taxonomy): Bacteria > Actinomycetota > Acidimicrobiia > Acidimicrobiales > Palsa-688 > Fen-671. The sequence continues at coordinate 420,752 of CAWGNA010000012.1, read as the reverse complement.
TGCCAGCTCTTTTCCCGCCTCGACGGCGGACAGACCTTCAGGCACATGCCGAGCCTACCGGCCCACGCGTGGCCACCAAGGAAGGGCGCCTGACAGGCGGCCAAGCGACGTTCAGGGGTGGTCGTTCTTCTGAAGCCCGTTGTCTTGACAGCTATTCCGCACCCTTCTATAGTTATCTAGGTGACTACCGAAGTAAGTAAGCAGCTGGTCAGTTTTCGGCTGAGTTCGACCTCGGGCGTCCCCGCCTACCTCCAGATCGTCCAACAGGTGGAGCTGGCACTGCGGACGGGTGTCCTGGGCCCGGTGACCGGCTCCCCACAGTTAAGGAGGTCGTCGCGGAGGTGGCGATAAACCCGAACACCGTTTTGAAGGCCTATCGCGAGCTGGAGGGAAGGGGCCTGGTGGAGGGCAGGCAGGGGGTTGGGACCTTCGTGCTCAGCCGGCCCGCCGGCCCACCCCCCGCGACGCAGGAGCGTCTGTCTCGGGCGCTCGAGGCCTGGGCCCGCACCGCAAGAGAAGAAGGACTGGACGATGCGGCCATTGAAGCGCTGCTGCGCAGTGCGCTCGACCGCGCCGTGCGTTCGGAGACCGTCGCGTGAGCGCCACGGCCCCGCTCGAGACGCTGCCCGCGCTCCGGACTGTCGGTTTGGGCAAGCGCTACGGGCACACGTGGGGTCTGCGGGACTGCACTGTCGAGGTCCCTCAGGGAGCTATATCGAGCCTGCTCGGCCCGAACGGCTCCGGCAAGACGACCCTGCTCCGCATGATCGCCGGCTTCGCCGCCCCGAGCGAGGGTGATGTCTACGTCCTCGGCAGACAGCCCGCTCAACGGCCCGAGTTCCTGGCCAGCGTCGGCTACCTGGCGCAGGAAATGCCTCTTTATCGGCGCCTGAACGTGGCCGAGCACCTCGACCTCGGCAAGCACCTCAACCCCCGGTGGGAGGACGACACCGCACGGCAGCGCCTGATGGCCTTAAGAGTGCCATTGGACCGGCCCGTGTCCACGCTCTCCGGCGGCCAAAGGGCACAGGTGGCCCTGGCCATGGCCCTGTCCAAGCGTCCCGATGTCCTCCTGCTGGACGAGCCAGTGGCAGCCCTGGACCCGCTGGCGCGAGCTGAGTTCCTGGGTTCTCTCGTTGAAGCCGTAGCCGGGGAAGAGCTCACCGTGGTGCTTTCGTCCCACCTTTTGCGCGACGTGGAGCAGGTCTGCGACCACGTGGTCCTGCTGGCCTCCTCCCGGGTACGGTTGTCTGCAACTACGGACGCCCTGTTCTCCTCGCACAAGGCGCTGGCGGGGCCACGGCGGGGTTTGTCGGAGTGCGATCGGGCCTTTGACGTGGTCAAAGCCACCCATACAGAACGCCAAAGCCGCCTTCTCGTGCGCACCGAGACCCCGGTCCTCGATCCCTCCTGGGAGGTGTTCGAACCCGACCTCGAAGAAATAGTGCTCGCTTATATGGGCCAGGACCGGGACGGGGCAGCAATCTCCGCTGGGCCCCTCAGCCTGGTCGGCCCCACGCCTGGAGTTGACAAATGAACTACCTGACCTGGCGACTGCACCGGAACCAGGCTCTTTTTGCCGGCGCTGCTCTGGTGGCCCTGGCTGTCCTGCTCTTGATAACCGGCACCCGGATGGCGCACGATTACAGTTCAGCGGTGTCCAGTTGCGCAGCCACGGGCACCTGCAGCAACCTGACCGACGGACTGTTCCAGGGAGACGGGCTCATCCTGGACTTTGTAACGGCCGTATCGATAGTCGTCCCTCTGCTGCTTGGCATTTTCTGGGGCGCTCCGCTCATCGCCAAGGAATTAGACGAAGGCACGCACCGCCTGGCGTGGGCACAGAGCATGACCAGACGGCGCTGGATGATGGTGAAGGTCGGCTGGGCGCTGGCCGCCGCGCTCTTCTGGGGGGCTTCGATGACCGCCCTGGTCACGTGGTGGCACGGGCCGGAGAACGCGCTGTACGGCCGGCTCGTCGCAGGCCATTTCGACATACAGGGCGTTGTACCCATTGCTTACAGCGTTTTCGCAGTCGCACTCGGCATCGCCATCGGTGCCTGGACGGGTCGGGTCATGCTGGCCGCAGCCGGGGTCCTCGGTGGCTTCGCGGCCGTGCGTAGCCTGGTCTTCCTGTACGTGAGACCTCACTATTTGGCCCCGCTGACGGCGAACCTCCCGCTGGGAAAGGCCGGCCTGCCCGGAAACCCCTGGGTAATCTCGAGGTCGCTTGCAAACGGGGCCGGCCACGTGGTAGCCAACAATGGCGATTTCAACTACGTGCCCGCGTCATGTCACAGCGCCGTCTTCCGCGGCCCGGACGCCCTCAGCAATTGCTTGACGGCACATGGTTACCACTGGCTCGTCACCTATCAACCGGCCAGCCGGTTCTGGGATTTTCAAGCCATTGAGGGGGCCATCTTCGTGGTCCTGGCGGCTGTCCTCGTCCTGTTCGCCTTTTGGCGGGTACAGCACATGGATGCCTGACGAGGGGTTAGATCCAATTACTCTTTTGGCCGCCCGGCACCCGGCCCAAAATCACTTTCCCAGCTGAGCTAGTACTCGTGACCTGGCGAGGGCGGTCGCCTCCTCGTCATACCCGGGCGAGCCTTTTTCGGCGAACCAGTGCGCGCTTTCGTAATAGAGGTACACGTCGACAACCGTTCCGTGCTGACGGAAAGTCTCCTCGGTGACGGTTAGCTCGGTCTCGGTGAAATACTCGTCGTCCGGTACGACGTGGATGCTCACAAGGTGCGTGCGCACGTCCCCCTCGGGAGGCTGGCCCCCATAAAACAGGACGAGTTCTCGCGGGCCGGCCGTTCCCCTGCCCGCCAGGTGGCAGGCCAGGAACGCACCCATGGAAAACCCCATAGCCGCCCATTCGCGCCCTTCAGCGCTGAGCTGATCGGCGCACCGCTCGATAACCCCGATGGCCGCGGCCCGGTCCATCCCCGCCTCCAGGGCCTCGGCGGCTTCTATAGTCTCGGCGGTCCGCCCGCCGTAGAGGTCGGGCAGCACAACCCTTCTCCCCGCGGCCACTAGCTGGTCGGCCCACCACCGCACCGCGGCTGTAACCCCCCACCAGGGGTGAAGGAGGAGAACGGCAGGCGCGGCCACATCTCCGACTACCTCAACGGCAGAACCTTCGGCCACCGCTTTAACCTATACATGGAGGCAGTAGTGGTGCGAACCGTTCTCGTAGCCGTCCCGGGGCGTAAGACTTATCGGGCCGGCCGGGCACGTAGACGCGTGCCATCATTGCCCTCCCGAACGGGCCGGCCCGATAGCTCAGGTGCTACCCCTTCACGTACGAGAGCTTCTCGGTGATCTTGCCGTCTCGGCCCTTGAACACGTCGACCCCCCGCACCCAACCACCTTCCCAGCTGTAGCGCCACCGCTGGACGACGCGATCTCCGGCTGCAAAGGTCTCTTCCACCTCGAACTTCGAAGACGCGTCATCGAAAATGGGCTGCCAGGCTCGACGGATTTCCTCCGGGCCAACGTGTTTGGCACCGTCGGGGGCAGGACCGGTGGCGTCGAAAACGCAGTCCTCGCTCAGAAATGACAGTGCCGCTTCCAGGTCATGGTCCGCCCAAGCGGTCCCAAACGCCTGCACTACCTCGGGGACGCGCACCGCTCTACCGGGCGTAGTTGCTGGCGCCGAACCAGTCAACGACAACTACTGGCTCGTCGCCCACCACCCAGGCGTCATGCCCGCTAGGCAAAGATGTGACGTCGCCCGGCTCTGCTACGAGCTCAGCACCGTCGTCTGCCCGGATAGCGAGCCGGCCAGAGACGTGGTACTGAAAATGGGGCGCAGTGCAGCTTTCAGTCCCCGCGATAGGTTTTACGTCATTGGACCAGCGCCAGCCCGGTTCCAAGACAAGCCGCCCGATCTCGGCGCCGCCGATCTTCAGGATCTCCGCCCTGCCCCTCGGGAACTGCCTCACCTCATCAGCTGCCGCAAAGCTGCGGTGCTCCGTCTGCTGGGCCATGAAAGTCCTCCTTCGGGTCTAGTCGCCTACCAAACCGGTAGGCTTACCTACTAGTAAGTAACCATAGGTGACACCAGTGTTACCTACTAGTAGGTAAGTAGTCAAGGGGGCGGAGCCCGAGGAGGTACCGATGACACCAGCACGTTCACAGGCCAGCCCGGGCACCCCGGCCGCTATCCTTGACGTAGCCGAGCACCTCGTGCAGGCCCGAGGTTTCAACGGTTTCTCTTACGCAGACATCGCTTCGGAGCTGGGGATAACCAAGGCCGCCTTGCATTACCACTTTGCAGGAAAAGCTGCTCTGGGAGAAAGCCTGATCACCCGTTACGCTTCTCGCTTCAGGGAGGCTCTGGCATCGATCGACGCTGGGACCAAGACGGCGCCCGAGAAGCTCCAGGAGTACTGCCAGATTTACCGTACCGCGCTGACAGCCCAGCGCATGTGCTTGTGCGGGATGCTCGCTGCGGAGTACAACACCCTCCCCGGTCCGATGCGAAAAGCGATAGTTGCTTTCTTCGATGAAAACGAGGCCTGGCTGGTGGGGGTGCTCGAATCCGGGCGCAGCGCCGGGACTCTCGGCTTTGCCGATCCCGCCCACCAGGCGGCCCAGATGATTATCGCCGCCCTTGAAGGGGCCATGCTAGTGGCTCGCCCCTATGACGACATGGCTATCTTCGAGGCGGTGGCCGCCCGCCTGGCAATCGACTTTTCGCCCTCGGCCGAGGCTGGTCACCGAAAGGCGGAGCCGACCCGTCGGCGCCCGCGATAGGTGGGCCCGCGTGTTCGAACGCCCTCGGCTTGTTTCGCCGTCCAACGCATGACCCTGCTAGACCGTCCGGGGAGAGAAACACGCGGCTCTGCCAGCAGTGCCCTGCCGGGTCGCTTTTGACAAGCCGTTCGGGCAAAAGGACGCGGTTCGGCAAGGGGACGAAAGGACATTTCGACAATGAGTTGGTCGGGAGATGGGCTGCTGTCGCTTTCAATGAGGCGAGACGCCGACCGCCGGGCAATCACCGCTGAGAACCCGAGCGGCGAGCGCGGAGGCGGAGGAAGGGCCAACGAGGGCACCGGTGCCCACGCCGCACGTGACCTCGGGGTGGGCTGGAAGATCTCCCCCAGCCTGGTCATACCGGCAGGCCGTGAGGTCGAGCTGGCCGCGATCACTGGCGCCGGAGTTATCGAGCATTGTTGGATGACGACTCGTGCCAGTGCCTGGCGCTCAATGGTCTTGCGGATGTCGTGGGACGACCATGACGCCCCGCCTGCCGTCGCCTTGCCTATCGGCGATTTCTTCTGCCAAGGGTGGGGCGAGTACGCGCCGCTCACTTCAGAACTCGTCGTTGTGGCCCCTTACGGTGGGCTCAATTCCTACTTCCCGATGCCGTTCCGCCACTCCGCAAGGGTGAGCATCGAGAACCTCGCCGACGAGGACACCGTGCTCTACTACCAACTCGACTATTCGCTCCGCGACATCCCGACAGTGGCCGGCTATTTCCATGCCTACTGGCGGCGGAGCAACCCCCTACCGAAGGGTGACGTCCACACGATCGTAGAGGGCGTGACTGGGCGCGGTTCCTATGTCGGTACCTACCTGGCGGTGGGGGTGAACAGCCCCGGCTGGTGGGGCGAAGGCGAAGTGAAGTTCTTCATCGACGAAGACGAGGAGTTCCCGACCATTTGCGGGACGGGCACGGAGGATTATTTTGGCGGCGCCTGGGACTTCGACGTGCCCGGACAAGGCTATACGACGTTCTCTTCGAACTACCTGGGGCTACACCAGGTGGTCCGCCCCGATGGGCTGTACCAGTCCCAGACCCGTTTCGGGATGTACCGCTGGCACGCACCCGACCCGGTCGACTTTCGCACCGGTCTCACCGTCACGGTGCAGGACCTCGGGTGGCGCCCCGACCGCCGGTACCTCACGCGCAGAGACGACATTGCTTCGGTCGCCTACTGGTACTCGGACCAGCCCACCGGTCTGGTGAGCGACCTCCCGCTCGAGGCGCTCGAAGTGGGGAGCAAACCCGAGTAAAGGCCTGGGAATGTCGTACTTCTTTAGTTGACGCGCTATTCACCCGGAGCCATTTAGCGGGTCAAGAGCCAACTCGGCTCTCGGTCGCGACCCGGATACCGAAGCCGATCAAAACGACGCCGGTCACCTGCTCGAGGCGTCGCTGCCACCGGGGCCGGTCGAGCCACCGCTTCGCATGCTCAGCCATCCAAACGACAGCGGCTAGCCACAGCCCGGTCTCCACAGCGAACCAAACGCCCAGGACGAGAGAGAACTGCCGCGCTGGTACGCCAGTCGGCATCACACTGGGCAGGAACGCAATGAAGAAGATGCCTATCTTGGGGTTGCAGGCATTGGAGATCACTCCGTTCAGGTAGGCGCGGCGCAGCTTCACGTGAGCGCTCTTCACCTGGTCCCCCTCCGCCCCGGGCGGCCTGTGCGCCGGCCTGCGGGCCGCCGCCCCCGCAGAGAAGTAACGCCTAACCACATCAAGTAGGTACCCCCCACCAGGCGTAGGGCGTCGTAGCCGATCCGGCTCGCTTCCAGGAGTGCCGAAATGCCGAGCGCCGCCGCGACCGCCCAGCTCAGCAACCCGGTTAGGGTACCCGCCGCGGTCGACAGCCCCGCTCGAGGGCCCCTCGGAGCGCGTTGCGCAAGACCAACATGCTGTCGGCCCGGGGGCCAAGATCAGAAGCGTTGCGGCGACTGCGAACTCCACCAGGGCGGGCTGCACCCGACGATGGTAAACAGTCCAGGGCCGGGGCGTCATGCATTTTCCCACCGGCCCGCTCTTAACCGGCTGCAAAGCAGCGCGGGCGCCGTCGTATTGCGTGAGAATGAAGATATGGCCAGCCGATTTTGGCCGCTCTTCGACCTCAGGCTGACGACCGCTCGGCTCGTCCTGCGGCCAACCATCGAAGCTGATCTGCCCGAGTTGGCGGACCTCGTGCCGAACGATGCCGAGCGCGACCCTTCCCGACCACGACATGGGGTTGACGATATGAGGCTCGACCGTGGGAACGCGCTGTTCCAGTCGTATTGGTCATCCTTCGGCGCCTGGACGGTCGACAACTGGCGGCTTGGCTTCGTTGTCGTCGACGGCTCGCACATAGTGGGCGTCCAGGAACTGGAGGCCAGGGACTTCCTGCGACGTCGGGTCGTCGAGACGTCGTCTTGGCTCGTTCGATCGGCCCGGGGCCGCGGGGTGGGGAAGGAAATGAGGGCGGCGGTCCTCCACCTGGCCTTCGACGGGTTGGACGCACTGGGAGCCGAGACTTGTGCCTGGTGGGACAATGCCGCTTCCCTCGGCGTGTCCTGGGCCCTCGGCTACGAGCACAACGGCGAGTACCTTCATGCCCAGGAGGGGCGTCGGGACCGGATGGTCAGGGCCCGGCTGCTGTCCTCCAGCGCCAGTTGGGCCGAGGTGGCGTCCACCTACCCGACCACGATCGGCGGGCTCGACAGTTGTCGCCACTTTTTCGAGCCTGCGCCGCTGCAGCCGCGCCTGGCCCCGCAAGCGTAGCCTGGGGACCATGATCGAACCTCTCGAGGAGACCGTAGCTCGGGCCGAGCGCGCCCGGGACGAGCTGACCAACATGCTGGAACAGCTCGGCGCTGAACGAGAGGCGGTAAAGGCCGCTACGACTGAGGCACACGAGGCGATCCAGGGGCTCCGAAGCGCTGTCCGCGAAGCGAAGGAGGAGATGCGGCAAACCTCAAAAGCAGAGGCCCGCAAGCACCTGGCCAGGCAGATGAGGGCAGCAGCGGACATCCTGGCGCGCGACACCTGAGTCCTCGTATAAACCCCTCCCCGGGCCGCCGTCTGGCCCATCGAATGCGGGTGACGGGTGGTTTTCGGTGCACTGAGGCGACATTGTTGCGTTTGAGCGCGTTCTCGAGCGCGATTTGATACCGAGGTAACTCGAACGCACCGAGAACGACCGTCCTCGGGCTTCGAATAGCACCCCGGGTGGCCTATTCGGCACTAAGCGCGGTCATATGTCGGGGTCACGAGCCCGATCGCTCCACAGGGCGTAAACCGTGGGCATTCTGTGCGTGGTGCTGCTGAGCTTCGCCTCTCCAGCCAGCGGGGCGGGCTTCAATGCCACCCTCAAAGCCTCCACCACCAGTTTCGCGTCGGGAACGGAGCAGCTCAAAGCGACGACGGGCTCGACCAGCTGCTACTCGACCGGGACCGGGGCCGGGGGCAGTGTCACCAGCAATTCGGCCATTTGCCCCGCCGGTTCGCCGGTCCCTACTGGCCGGCCAACGCTTACCTCACCGGCTCACTGGCTGGAGTAGTAGCCGTCCCGGCGCAACTATCGGCCGCATCAATCTCGCTTCTGAACGCCGCCGCCAGCACCGGTGCTTTGACGCTCGATATTTCTCAGCTTGGGCCGAGTGGCTATTGGCCGCTCCAGGACTCGGCCTCGAATGTCTGCGGGACCGTCGAGGTCACCGTCCAACAAACGGTCGGCACCACGAACACCTGCATTTACCCAGCTGGGACCGGCGCCTGCCCGAGCCCGAGCTCGAGCTATCTTCTCCCCGGGCTCGCCTCCCGCTCGGTCACCGCACCCACCTCGAGCGCCGCAGTGGCGGTCAAGATCGCAATGGAGGAAAACGCCACGTCTGGGACATCAATAGCTGGCCTTCATGTGCTCCCCAATGTCGCCTTCGGTACCGGGAGCACCGCCAACATCTGGTTTGCTCAGGTGGACTTCCCCTACGCGGTGGCCCATGTTATGAGCCTCTTCACTCAGCTCGCCCATTACCGCAGGGCCCTGACGAGCAGACCGCGCAACAGCCAGCGACGGAAAAGCCAAACAGGCAGAGCAGGCACAGCAGGCACAGCATAAAGAGCAGGCACAGCGGCGAAGGAGCTTTCGCACTGGTCGCACTGGTGGTGGTCGTCCTGGCCGTGGGAGCAGCCTTGGCCTGGCGCCTACCGGGAGGACGCCTGTTGGTGATGGCGACGCCTTCGATGTGCCCGGCGGTCTGCGTGGGCTCGCTCGTCGCCGACCAACCCCTGAACGGAGCACTTCACACAGGTGAGCTGATCAGCTTTCACGCTCCCGGCAGCATGGAGATTTACACCCACAAGGTGTCGGCGATCTTGCGCAACGGCATGATCCAGACCCGAGGAATAGCGAACCCGACCCACGATCCCTGGCTGATCACGCGATCGGGCGCGACGACGAAGACCACAACGGAGCCCCCGCAACTGGAACCTCTGCATCTGGCGACCCCGTACTCTCCTACGAGTAATACTGCCCAAAAGTAATACTGTCCCACGAGTGGGCCGATCCACCCTCCAACGCAGGAGCCTGTGCGGTGCCGGCGAAAGGTACGGTGCCGGCGAAGGGACTCGAACCCCCAACCCCCAGGTTCGAAGCCTGGTGCTCTGGTCCATTGAGCTACACCGGCGTGCCCAAATTCGATTTGTGGCCTAGCGCAAACAGCTTGTAGGGCGCTGAGCGCTGGTGTCCAGCCTAGTGTTCCACGACCAGCCGACGCCCGCCACCTGAGGCACTGGCGCAGCAACGGCGAAGCACTGTTTATCCCTTTCTGCGCGCCCCGCCTACCCGCCGGAGACCCTAAGCGCTTCTATGTTTCGTTCCGAGCGTACGGTGGTGGCCACCATCAGAAATGGGTCGACATCACTCCTGGAGGTTTGATGACAGCGGAAGCCAAGGTTGGTCCGATCGTGGTAGGTATTGACGGGTCGCCGCCGTCCCTCGATGCCCTCCGTTGGGCTGCAGCCCAAGCTCTGCTGCAAAAGTCGGATCTGCACATTGTCGTGGCGTGGCACATGCCGAACATGCTCGGGTGGGCTGTCCCTCTCCCTGAGGACTTCGACCCCGAGCAGCCCGCTGCGGCAGTTCTCGAAGATGCGCAGCGCTCCATCGCCGACGACTACCCAGGGCTGGTGGTCCAAACCCACGTGGAGGAGGGCCTCGCCACCCGGAGCCTGATAAGCACCGCCGACGCAGTCGGTGCGAGCCTTTTAGTGGTGGGGGCGCGAGGGCATGGTGAAGTCACGGGCTTGCTCATCGGCTCAGTGGGCGAATATGTGGCGACGCACGCCAACTGCCCGGTCGTGATTGTTCGTCACTGAAACCTCGGGGAGCGCGCCGGTCGGGAGGCGCGCCTGTCCGTCCTCGGACCGATGAAACACAGGCCCGCCCAACGTCACAACAAGCGTCGAGAGCAAGAGGAGGCCCTTGTGATGGCGACATATGTGTTGATCCACGGCGCGGGGGGGTCCGATTCCTGGTATTGGCACCTGGTCGTACCCGAGCTGAGGTCACTGGGCCACGATGTTGTGGCGCCCGACTTGCCCTGCGATGACGAGGCCGCGGGCTGGGGCCAATACGAGGAGGTCGTTGTGGACGCCATTGGCGAGTGCAGCCACCACAATGACCTGGTCGTTGTGGCGCAGTCGCTTGGCGGCTTCACCGCCCCGCTCGTGTGCCACCGGGTTGGCGTGCGCTTGCTGGTACTGGTGGCCGCGATGGTGCCCAAACCGGGCGAGTCAGCCAGTGGCTGGTTCGCCGCCACCGGGTGGGCCGAGGCTCATTTGGAGCAGGCGAAGCGGGAAGGTCGGCCTACCGATGACGGCTTTGACCCGATGATCGAGTTCTTCCACGACGTCCCGGCCGATGTGGTGGCGCGGGCCTGGGAAAAGGGGCAACGACAGGAAACGGCGGCGTTGTTCGATCAACCGTGGCCGCTTCAGGCCTGGCCGTCAGTGCCGACCCGGTTCCTCCTGTGCCGCGAGGACCGCTTCTTCCCGGCCGATTTCATGCGCAGGACGGTCAAAGAACGGCTGGGCACCACACCAGACGAGCTCGATAGCGGCCATTTACCAGCCCTCGGCCACCCGATGGAACTGGTTAGTTATCTCGAGTCCTGCCGGGCGGGCCTCGACGTCAAAAGGAGCACCAAGTGAGTAGACGAGTCGTCGTTACGGAGTTCGTTTCCCTTGACGGCGTGATGGAGGAACCGCGCTGGACGTTCGACTTCGATCGCGGCGACCAAGGCGACAAGTTCAAATTCGATGAGTTATTCGACGCGGAAGCACTTCTGTTGGGACGGGTCACATATCAGGGTTTCGCGGCGGCGTGGCCGAGCATGGGCCACGATGACTTCGGCAAACGGATGAACGAGATCCGATAAGTACGTGGTGTCTTCGACCCTTGCTGACGATGCGGCAACCTGGGGCAGCACGACGGTACTGCGCGGTCAGGTCATTTCCGAGATAGCGAAGCTAAAAGACGAGCCGGGCGGCAACTTGCTGGTCGAGGGCAGCGCTCAGCTCGTTCATGCTCTTACTCCGAGCGGTTTGGTCGACGAGTACCGGCTGATGGTGTTCCCTGTCATCCTCGGGAGCGGCAAGCGCCTGTTCCCTGATGCCATGCCCGAGGCGGGCAAACTAACCCTCAGCGCGGCGACGACGGCAGGGTCAGGGGTCCTGCTGCTCACCTACCGCTCTGGTGATGCCGGCCCGCCGCTGCTACCCTGATCGCCGGACCTGCGGGCTTGGCGGGACCGCATACTTACAGCCTGCTGCAGTGACCTGCAGTGAGGAGCACTGAACAAAGGGAGGCTGTGAAAGCTCTACTTATGACCGGGCCGGAGCACCCGGCGCATATGTGCCGCGGAGCTCTGCCGCTAACCGAACGCCCCGACCAGACGCCTGCGCCCGCATCGGTGCCAAGGGGGGTCAGGGCTCTTCTGGTGTTAGTGGTGACTGCCGTCATCACTTCGCTTGGGTTCTCAGTGACCGCACTGTCCCCGGCGTTGGGACAGGGGTCACGGGCGGTAGCAACTTCCCCGACGACATCCACGGTAAAGGTGTGGTTCCTTCAGGGCGAGCAGCTGGTCCCCGCGACCCGGTCCGGTTCGACCCCGGAGGACGCCGTCCAAGCGTTGCTCAAAGGCCCGACGTCGGCAGAGTACAGGCTCGGCTATCGGACCTATATCCCCGCCGGCACTGATTTGCGCACCGTAACCGTCGCAAACGGCCTGGTCACAGTCGACCTGAGCCTGCCCTTCGCGCTCGGCAACAACGCGCAGAGCCTTGACGCTCGCCTCTCACAACTCGTTCGCACTGCCACCGGGTTCGACGGAGTTACCAAAGTCCAATTACTCGTGAATGGCGGCACTGTGTTCGGGATGTTCCCTGGCATCGTCACAGCGTTGCCGATCACCCTCCAGCGCCTCGAGACGCCGGTTGCCCCGGTGTGGCGGGCAGTGTCGCCGGCCCCCGGGCCGGCTGTGGCAGGCCTGCTCGGAGCGCAACGCCGTCTGGTGTCGCTCGGCTTCCTGCTCCCGGGCGATGCGAACGGCCAGGACGGCCCGCAGACCCAGACCGCAGTGCTCGCCTTCCAGAAGTGGGAGGGCCTTACCCGCGACGGCGTGCTCGGCCCGCAGACAATGGCGCGGCTACAGACGGCGACGCGGCCGCAGCCGATCACCCGAGGTGGTCGTGGTAAGAGAGCGGAGGTCTTGCTCGACCGCCAGGTCGTGCTGGCAATAAACAACAACCAGGTCGTACGCGTTATCCCCGTCTCGACGGGAAAGGCGTCGACGCCGACGCCAGCAGGCGATTTCAAGGTATATGCGAAGTTCGCCAAATGGTGGTCAACGCCGTTCCAGGAGTGGTTGCTCTGGGCTGTCCCGTTCAACGGGGGCGTGGCATTCCACTATTTTCCTGATGTCCCGCCTTACGCCGGCTCACATGGCTGCGTCAGGCAAATGGCGACGACGGCCAAGTGGCTGTACGACTTTTCGTACATCGGCATGCCGGTCAAAGTGATTGCGACCTCGTGATGAGAAAGGCCGCAGTCCAACGTCCTGATCCCGGTAGTCACCGTCCTGATGGCTATCGTGATGACTGTTGCGGTGCCCGTGGCCAGCGCACCGGTTGACGGCACCCCGGTGACGTTATACCCGGGTCAGCTAACCGTCGGCGTGTCGCTCCCGAGCGAGGGCTTCGAGACCGGGGTTGCCAGTGGGCCCCACGTCATCTACGCGCAAGGTTTTGACATCGACCTGGCCCTTGCCGTCGCCAAGAGCCTGGGTCTCCGGCGCGTGCAGTTCGTCCAGAGCTCGTTCAGCAACCTGTTGACCGCCGGCAAAAAGGCCTGGGACATAGCGGTCGCTCAGATCACCATCACCGGTGCTCGTAGCCGCAACCTGACGTTCAGCCAGCCGTACATGACCGTGGACCAGGGCGTATTGGCGGCCAAAGGCGTCAGCCCGGTCCCCACATCGCTCGCTGGATTACGTTCACTGCAGCTGTGCGCCTTGCTTGGCTCGACCGGTGCCGACGTTGTGAAAACGCGCATCGCACCGTACAAGCCCGTTTTGCTGCCGGCGAACGTTCCCACCCTGATGCTGGACCTCCAAAGCGGCGTCTGTCAGGCCGTGGTCTACGACGCGCCGTCTCTAGGTGCGATGAAGTCGCTGGCGCCCGATTATTACGGGCCGTTTGTCGGGCTGATCCCGACCGGCGAGCACTACGGGATCGCCATGCCCAAGGGGAGCCCGATTGCCGGGCAGGTGGACGCGGCCCTCGGCGCACTCATCGCAGGAGGTGCGGTCCAACAGCTGGAAAATCAGTGGCTGGCTGCCGACCTGGCCAAGTTGCCCGTACTTCGCTGACTGCGCCTGAAGAGGGCTGAAAGAGCCGAAGAGGGCTGAAGAGGGGGTGCCGTCAAGGAGCTAATCTTGAGGCCGTTGGGCTGAAGCACGCGGTGGCGTAGATGCGATGGGGAGTGGGAAGATGTCGACCACGACCGATGCGGTCTCCACGAGGAAGCAGGTTGGCATCGTGCTGCTTCTCCTGTTCGGCGCTGCGGTAGCGCTGTCGATTGGCCTTTACGCAAGGCTCCATACGCCAACCGAACGGCCCGTGACGACGTTGGGCTTCTCGGGGATCCTGCAAATGAAGGCTTGGCTGACTACGGCGGCGGTGGTTTTCGTCATCGTGCAGGTGGTTACGGCGCTGTGGATGTGGGGCCACCTGCCGCGTGCCGCCGACGCGCCTACTTGGGTGCCTGTCCTGCACCGTTGGAGCGGGTCGATCGCGTTCGTGATTACCCTCCCCGTTGCGTTTAGCTGCATCTGGGCGCTTGGCTTCCAAACCTACAGCCTGCGGGTGATCGTGCACGGGATCTGCGGTTGCCTGTTTTACGGGGCGTACGCAGCCAAGATGCTGGGGCTGCGCCTGAGGGGTTTGCCGGGCTGGACCTTGCCAGTGCTCGGCGGGAGCGTCTTCACGCTTCTTATTTGTCTTTGGCTGACAGCGGCGCTGTGGTTCTTCACGCGCCACGGCATCCCGTTGACCTAGGAGGGCTAACCGTGCTCGACGAGGTGACCTCACGACGCTCTATGCTGCGTGGCTTGACGCTGGTACTGGTCTCAGGTGCAGCCGGCTACGTCGTTGCCCGCCGCAGCACGTTGGCCAAGCCGAGGGCCTCGACCACAAGGGCCAACGGGTACGGGCCGAGCGCTTCGGCAGGCCGGTACCTCGCCCCCGTAAGCGCGGTCCCCCCGCAGGGCGGAGTGGTCCTTGCCGCCGAGAAGGTCGTCCTGGTGAGCGAGCGGGAGGGGACGATCAAAGGTTTCTCGGCCATCTGCACCCACCAGGGGTGCACCGTAGCAACTGTCGCCAAGGGTGTTATAACTTGCCCCTGTCACGGCAGCCAGTTCAGCGCCGTCAACGGGGCCGTCGTCCATGGCCCGGCCACTCGACCCCTCCCGACGATAGGCGTTGCCGTCCGGGGCAACGTCGTGTACATGGCGGGATGAAACGGTGGCAGCGGTGCGAAGCGTGACGTCGCGCTGATGCGCTGGTGGCGAGCGATACCCACGTGGCTGTGGATGGCCGCGGCCGGTTTCACCATCGGGGCACTAATAGCTCTCTCCTGAGCCGACGCTTCCACCAGCAAGCCCACTTAGAAAAGAACGGTGACAACCGCACCAGTTTTGGGATCACCACTGTGGACGACGCTGCAGGCGAGCCCTTTTGGCGATCTGATTTGAAAGGCAAACCGAGCCTTCAAACTGCAGTCTCCAACCAGCAGGACGTGGGCCTTTCAGGAGGGTCAGGAAGACCGGTTGTCGCTGGTCGGGGTGGCGATTAAACCCGGGATCTCTCGCTCGGTTTTCTGCTGGTACTGGGCGTACGGCGGGTACGCCTCGACGGCACGCTCCCACCACTGCGCCCGTTCCTTCCCGGCTAGCTGCCTGACGGTCACGCTCCGCGGCAGGGGGCCATCCTGGACCATCACCTCATCGGGGTGCCCAATGAGGTTGTAGTACCACGACGGGTTCTCTGGCGCTCCGCCCTTGGAAGCCACGACCGCGTACTCGCCATTGTGCTCCACCCTCATTACAGGGAACTTGCGGACCTTGCCGCTCTTGTTCCCTCGAGCCGTCACCACGATGATCGGCAGGCCGGTGTCCCCGAGCGTGTTCGCTCGCTGGCCACCGGACGCCTCGTACTCGGCCACCTGGTCTCGCACCCATGCCGATGGGCTTGCTTTGTATTCGCCTGACAGCGTTGCCATGAGGCCAATGCTATGGCCGCTCACACTTCCGCGACGACCCGGGCCGAGGGCATCCCCGGAGCAGAGCTCTTCGCTCGGGGCAGCAGGAGCGTCATCACCAGTGCCAGCCCGACCGACCCCAGGTCCGCCACCAGGGCGGCCTGCATAGGCGGGAAAATACCCTCACTGGCTATACGGCCGAAAAACAGCGTGCCCACTGCGGCGATGCCGAGCACCATCGAGAACTGATGCGTGATGGCGAGTACACCCGAGGATGAACAGGCGACGGTGGCCGTAGAGATCCCCGAGCCGCGCCCCGGTCACGAGCCCGGCGGCGTAGCTGAACGAGTAGCCGGCGACCAGCAGCTGGAGCGTCGCCGACGAGGTCCCAAGGTCGTGCTGGATGCTGGGCGCGGCTACGTTGACCACGAAGATGTCGAACAAGGACATGAACGTCGCGGACAGGAGCACTGGCAGCGCCACCCCAAGTCGACGTGGTCTCACCATCTCCGTGTGCTCCGGGAGGCGGGTGTGATGAGGGCCCGTCATGACGGTACCTGGAAGTTCGTGTCACTCAGGCGGACCGACCTCGACCGGCGCTTCCCTGGCCTGCTAGACGCAGTCCTCCAGGGCGCCCGCAGTGAGTTAGCAAACGACTGAATTGCCAACGACTGAGTTCGCAAAACGACCGTGGCGGGCCCCACGTTGGGCCGCCTGGCCGGAGCCCGCGGGTTGGCACGCAAGGGGCGCGCCCGCGGCCACCGCACGTGGCCTCAAGCCCGCGAGTGAATATCTATCGTGGGGAAACCATGTCTTTCTCGGCGCCCCAGCTGATTCTCGTTGCGTTTTCGGGGGTCGTTTGTCACGAAAACGCAACAAGTTTCCCTTTTTGCGCCCGGAACGGTCGGGAGGCAGCGCCTCCGCCCATGGCCGTCACTCCCGTTGGCCCGACGCCGATGGCGTCAGCGACGGAGCCTTGGTTTGGGACGGTCATTTCTCAACCCTTAAGCAGGCCTCGCTCAAATTCGCACCCGCGGTTCCTTGCGGCAGGGCGTCGTACCGTGGCCGGGCGACCTGGGCACCGACGTTGTCGCAGAGCCGGGGGAACTTGTGCGGGCGCAAGTGATCTCCGGCTTCCCGTTCCAGCCGGTGACGCGCCCGGTCACGTCGACAGGCGGGATTACCTAGGGGTGGGGTACGCCCTCGGCTACTTGGCCCACTTCCGCGGTCGTCAGGTTGAGATGGATACCGTCGTCAAAGCTGGCCACGGCCGCAACCGGGATGGCCACGGTCTTGTGGCCCCACAGGAGCCGCCCCTCGCTGACCACGAGCGAAGTGACGGCGTGGTCTTCGGGAGTGGTGAGGAGCCCGCTTACGACGCCGATGCTGCCGTCGGTAGCTCGGACCGGCGTCGCCGAGTGCAGACCCGTCTCCCCCTCCGGGAGCACGTCGTGGACCTCGGGGCGCAGCAACACTTCGCTGTGCAGGAAGACGTAGCCCGCGCCCAGGTCCTGTACGACGTCGGTGCTCTCCGCGTGCGGGAGCGAGTTGAACGCGGCGAGGTCGCAACTGAGCTCCACGACAGTGCCCGAAGAAGCGACCAGGTCGATGGGTACGAGGCGGCCCAACCCGATCCGGCCTTCAGGCTCGACCACCAGGTGGGTAACCCGGGGGCCGTGGCGGCCCGCGGGCTCGACCACGAGGGCCTGCACGACGCCACACTTGCCCTCGGTGCAGTCCACCTGCGCTCCGAGCGTCAACCGGGATGTTCCTGGCATTTGCACCCCCATGGCATACGGCTCCGGACCAGACGCTATCTGAGGACGGCTCGACGGCCCTACTCGAGCGGGCTCAGCCCCGCCCTGCGGGCTCGGCGCCCCTACTCGAGCGGGCTCAGCCCCCGCCCCGTCAACGAGTACGCCAGAGCGGGGTTTTGATCATCGGTGGCAAGTGCAACGACCGCTTGACCGACTTGCCGGTCCGTAAGCAGTGGGTCGAACCGCTCGAGATAGCTTTCGACGGTCAGGCCCTCGTACCTGGCATAGGCGTCCACGGCAGCGGAACCGAGCCTGGTAGCCGACGTGAGCTGAGGCAAAACAGACACGAAACGGATACCCATCGAGGCCCGCCGCGATTCGGTCGCTGCGTAAGCACTAAGGAACCTGACCGTGGCCTTGGCGCCTGCATAACCGCCGCTCAAAGGGGAGCCGCGCAGGGCCGCGCCACTTGACACGCTGATGACAGCCGCGCCCGGGGCCAGGGGTGCGAGCAAGGCCTGGCGGACGAAGTGGAACACATGCTGCGCGTCCACCGACCAGTTCTGACTGAAAGTCTCCCAGGTCTGGTCTTGAACCGGCCCCATCAGCGGGGCGGCGCCAGCGTTGAGGACCAAAGTGCGCGGCTGGTGCCGAGCGATGAGCCGAGCCGCCAGGGCGGGGTCGGTAACGTCGGCGACCTCCGGTGCGAACGATGCACCGATTTCGTCTCGTAGTTTTTGCAATTCAGTTTCGCTCCTCGCCACACCAACGACAGTCGCACCCGCGTCAGCGAGCGAAATTGCGATGGCCCGGCCGAAGCCTCGGCTGGCCCCGGTAACAATTGCGGTAGTCCCGGACAGATCGTGCACGGACATGGTTTGTCAGCCTCCTTAAGGCAAAAGCGAGTTTCAGGAAATAACCGTTGGCGCGGCCTGAGCGCGCTCAGGCCGCCGGATGAGGACGAAGCTCAGCGGGACAGCGACCAGAGCTGTCAGCCCGCACCCCCAAAGTGCCCAGGCAAACCCGCCCGTCAGGGCGGCGGCGCTGCTGTCACCGAGCTGCGCCAAGGCATGAGAATGGGTTGCGGCCACAGTCGAAGCGATAGCGACACCGATCGCTCCGCCCAGCTGCTGGGAGGTGTTGAGCAGGCCCGAAGCGACACCCGCATCCCGTTCGCCCACTCCGGCGAGAGCCGCTATAGATACCGGGATGAAAGCGAAGGCGGTGCCCGCGCCGGCTACGAAAAACGGCCCGGCCAGGTGCACCCAGAAGTGGCCCTGAACGGGCACCTGGGTCGCCCACAGGATCCCGCCTCCTATGAGGCCCATCCCGATCGCCATAACGGCCCGTGCCGAGACCCGGGTCACGAGGATCTGGGACAGTCCCGCCAGCGCGACCGACGTCAGCGATGCTGTCAGCCAAGCAAGACCAGTCTTGAGCGCCGAGTAACCGAGCACCTGCTGCATGTACAGGGCCCCGATGAAGATGAAGGTGAAGAAACTGGCCCCCAACAAGAAACCGACGACGTTGGCCCCGCCAATGCTCCCCGACGCGAAGAGGTGTAGCGGCACCAACGGCGACTTCGCCCGGGCTTCTACCACTACAGAGCAACCGAGCGAGATGGCTGCTGTTGCTAGCAGGGCTACGGTCTGGGCAGAACCCCAGCCGACTTGCGGTGCCTGTGAAATTGCATAAACCAGGGCCACGAGCCCGCCGGTGACTGTTATCGCACCGAGGGGGTCGTAGTGCCGATCCGAGCTTTGCGTCCGGCTTTCCGGTACTACGCTTCGGACGAGCGCCAAAACTGCGGCGCCGACGGGGACATTGAGGAGGAAGATGTACTCCCAGCCCGCGTAACGAGTGATCAGCCCACCGGCAAGCAGGCCGACTGTGGCGCCGCCGGCACCGATACCACCCCAGATGCCCAGCGCCTTGTTGCGCTCCGCGCCCTCGGTGAACATGTTCATCACAATGGACAGCGCAGCCGGTAGCACCATCGCCGCGCCGAGCCCCTGGACGCCCCGAACGATGATCATGAAGGTGTAGTTCGGGGCCAAGGCACAGGCCAGGGAGGCGGCCGTGAAAGTGGCCAACCCGACCACGAGAACGCGTCGCCGTCCCAGCAGGTCGGCAGCCCGGCCCCCCAGCAAGAGGACGCCGCCAAAGGTGAGCCCGTAGGCGGTCACGATCCACTGCAGGTCGGCCTCCGGGAAGTGAAGCTTTCGACCGATGGTCGGAAGGGCGACGTTGACAATCGTGAGATCGACGATCGTCATGAAAAACGCCACCGCTAGCAGGGAGAACGCTCGCCACCGCGCGCCCGGTGAAAGCGCAGCCCCCGCTCGGGGGCCATCAGGGACCAACACGCCGGTCGGGGCTGGTACGGCGGGACCGGTCGGGCGGCTGCTACCGGGATCGCTGGTCGACGCGTAAATGGCTTGATTTTCATCGTTGAGCAAGGGCACTTCGAACCTCCGTTCCGCCCAGGCGGCGTCCGCGATTTCGGACGTGAGTTGGAACACCGACGAGGGCCAAAATTCAGCGCCCAACGAGCGATGAGTTTCGCGGCCCGCTGGTGTTGTTAATGGAGGAAGTGCCCGGTCATTGTGCCGGTCAACGAAAGGAGAGGGACGAGCCGCGATGACCCAGACAGCGCTCGTTCAGGCCCAGGCCGGTGACGGCGAAGCCTTCAGGGAGACGACCGACCCTTACCGTCGGGAGCTCCTCGTGCATTGTTACCGGATCCTCGGCTCTCTCCAAGATGCCGAGGACGTGCTCCAGGAGACCCTGTTGTCAGCATGGCGCTCAATTGACCGCTTTGACGGCCGCTCCGTGCGGGCCTGGCTATACCGCATAGCGACCAACCGTTGTTTGAACCACCTCCGGGACGGCTCCCGACGGCCGGGTACGACGAAACGTCTTGCGGCGTCGGCGCCTGGGCGGCCGTCGCCCGCGGAGGACCCCTCCTGGCTCGAGCCCTACCCGGACTCGTGGGTCGACGACGTCACCCCGGGACCAGAAGCGCGCTACGAGACGCGCGAGTCGATCGCGTTGTCGTTCGTATCAGCGCTTCAACGCCTACCGGCTCAACAACGGGCGGTGCTGGTCCTCCGCGACGTCCTCGGTTTCCCGGCGTCCGAAGTGGCCGCCATCCTCGGGACAAGCCAAGCATCGGTTAATAGCGCCCTATCGCGGGCCAGAGGGAACTTCGGCCCCCGGGAGGACGCGATACCGTCCCCATGCCGAGCTCGTCTCAGGAGACTGCACTCGTAAACCGCTTTGTGAACGCGTTCGAGAATTCAGATATCGACCAAATTGTGGCCCTTTTGACCGAAGACTCCAGGCTGGCGATGCCCCCCGAGCCATTCGAGTACCATGGCCCGCAAGCGATCGGCGAGTTCCTCGGGACGCTTACTTTCTGGGGCGAGCCAATCAGGCTCGTAGCTACAGGGGCAAATGGCCAGCCGGCATTTGGCTATTACATCTGGGACCCGACCGCTTCGGTTTTTTTGGCCAACGGGATCCTGGTCCTGGCGCTGAGCGAGGGCCTGATATCTACGGTCACCCGTTTCGGGGACACGGGGCTGCTGTCCCGCTTCGAACTGCCACCTATTTTGGAGCTGTAAGCGGTATGCCACCCGGAGCCGGTGGCGCGGCTATAGCTTGGACATCGTCGCCGCGGTGGCCCGGGCGAACTCCGACACCCATCCGCAATCGCGGCGTTCGTTCACCGAGAACCATACCTTCCCCTGCCATTCACTGAGCTCAAGGGTCCCGGCCTGGCCGGGGAGCGCCAGGTGGTAATGATGGCTTCCAGGACGCCCGCCGAGCTCACGCTCGGACCGGATCTCGAGCCCCTGACGTAAGCACTCCGCCAGCGTCTGCTCGACGCTGGCGGCCACCGGCACCTCGGTCATTCGCACACGGTACCCGCGATCGGTCCAGCGAGCAGCGGCGCAGCGGCGCGCACATTGTCATTTCCCACGCAGTACTGCGCGTCATGCTGGCACCGGGCGTTCTGGCAGCGGGCGTTCTGGCGGCGGGAGTTCTGGCAGCGGGCGTTCTTGCACGATCGTCTTCATTACGAGCGTCGAGTTGAGGCGCTGGACGCCCGGGAGGTTGGCCAGCGTATCGTCATAGAGCCGCTGGTATGCGGCCAGGTCGACCGTAACTATGCGCAATAAGTAATCCGGGTCGCCGAAAAGCCGTTGAGCGTGGAGAACGTTCTCGACTGCGGCAACGGCGGTTTCGAAGTCGATCAGTGTCTGGCGGTCTTCCTGGCGCATGGTCACGAACAACAGGGCTTCGAACCCGAGGCCGACGGCAGCGGGGTCGACTAAGGCCCGGTACCCGCGGATCGTCTGGCTGCGCTCGAGCTCGCGCAGCCGGCGGTGGCACGGAGAAACACTGAGGCCGACGCGGTTAGCCAACTCCGTCACGGTCAGCCGGCCATCCTGTTGCAGGAGAGCAAGGATCTTCTGGTCGATAGGGTCGATACAGCATATTCTTCCACATGGCAGCCAACGCAAGGCAAACTTCGGGACCATCTCTCAGCGTCTCGCAAGTACTCTCCTTCAGTTGACTTCGCTACAGGGAGAATTGCCTTGGCCGCCAGTTCCGTGCTCGCCTTTTGGGCGCTTGCCTTCCTGCTCATTGTCGCCCCCGGAGCCGACTGGGCCTTCACCATCGGCGTCGGCCTCAAGGGCCGCTCGGTCGTGCCTGCCGTCAGTGGCTTGGTCATCGGCTACCTACTCATGACCGTGGTCGTGGCCGCCGGGGTCGGGGCCTTTGTCGCTGGTCATCGCGCTGCCCTCGTTGTCCTCACTGTGGCAGGGGGCCTCTACCTTATGTGGCACGGGGCGACCACGTTTTTGAAGCCGTCAGAACTGGAAAGCCCGGGCGAAGGCCTCCCTCAATCGAAGTGGGCAACAATCGGCAAGGGCGCCGGGGTGAGTGGGCTGAACCCCAAGGGCCTACTGCTTTTCCTGGCTCTGCTGCCGCAGTTCACGAACCCCAGATGGACCTGGCCGGTCGCCGGGCAAATAGGTTTCCTCGGGCTCGTTTTCGTCGTTACCGGCGGGACGTTTTATCTTTGCATCGGGTTGTTCGCCAAGGCCGTCCTCCACCGCCGGCCCGGCGCCGCCCGAGTCGTGAGCCGGCTTTCGGGCGCCAGCATGTTCCTTATCGGGGCTGTTCTACTAATCGACCGGCTGATCGGCTGACTACCCGGCGGCGTGTCTAGCCAGCCTGCCTCGGTGTCCTCGCCTACACTCGCGCTCGCCCGGTACATTGAAAGCCTTTGGTCCCCATGGAGGTTCAGACATGAGTTTGCAGATTGGCGATACAGCACCGGACTTCGAAGCCGAGACAACTGAAGGTCACATACACTTTCACGACTGGATCGGCGATTCTTGGGTGGTGCTGTTCTCGCACCCGAAAGACTTCACCCCGGTGTGCACCACGGAACTCGGTTACATGGCCAAGATCAAGCCCGAGTTCGACCGTCGGGGCGTGAAGATCATCGGCCTCTCGGTGGACTCTACTGGCGACCACGAACGGTGGGCGCGCGACATCGAAGAGACCCAGGGGACGGCTCCCAACTACCCGATCATCGCGGACGCAGACTTTAACGTGGCCAAGCTCTATGGCATGCTGGCAGCCAGCACCTCCGGCGACGCCAAGTCCCGTACACCCGCCGACAACCAGACCGTCCGCAACGTGTTCGTCATAGGTCCTGACAAGAAGGTGAAGCTGATCCTCGTCTACCCGATGACGACAGGACGCAACTTCGACGAGGTGCTCCGCGTGATCGACTCACTCCAGCTAACTTCCAAGCACCGGGTCTCCACTCCCGTCAATTGGCACCCCGGCGAGGACGTGATTATCGCTGGCTCGGTCTCCAACGACGAGGCGAAAACGATTTACGGGGACTGGAAGGAGCCCAAGCCCTACATCCGCATCGTCCCCCAGCCGCAGTAGGTCCCCCCAGACGCCAGGCCAGGCCCGGCGCCAGGGCGCCGGCCAGCTCAGGACTGCGGCGGGCAAGGAAGAGGAAGGAGGTTCGGCAAAACGTTCTTCTCCCAGCATTATCTGGCGTGCTTATCCCACGCCTCGTACCTGATTGGCGACGAGGCTTCGGGGCGCGCCGTAGTAGTCGACCCCCAGCGCGATGTCGACGTGTACCTGGAGGAGGCCGCCCGCCGCGGGTTCGAGGTCGAGCGGGTCATCGAGACGCACGTTCATGCCGATTTTTTGAGCGGGCACCTCGAACTTGCAGCCCGGACGGGGGCGGTCATCTCTTTCGGCCAGGGTGCGGAGGTCGAGTTCGAAATCGAGGCCTTGAGCGACGGGCAGAGTTTGTCGCTGGGAGACGTGGTCCTCGAGATCCTGGCCACTCCGGGTCACACCCCCGAGTCGATATGTGTCGCTGTTTATGAGCACCGCGGCGACGAGGTCCCCTACGGAGTGCTCACTGGCGACACGCTGTTCGTCGGTGACGTAGGCCGCCCCGACCTGCTCGCGTCCGGCGGGGCCGGTATTTCCGCAGATGCGTTGGCGCGGCTCCTGTACGGCTCGTTGCACGACAAGCTGTTGGCCCTCCCCGACGAGACCCGGGTGTACCCGGCTCATGGTGCGGGGTCCTCCTGCGGCAAGCAACTGTCTTCAGAGACCTCCTCGACTATCGGAGAGCAGCGTCGCTTCAATTACGCACTGCAGCCGATGTCCGTGGACGAGTTCGTCGCGTCGGTGACCGAAGGCCAGCCGGCGCGGCCGCATTATTTCGAGTTCGACGCCACCCGCAACCGCCAACTGCGGGCGCTGCTCGACGACGAGACGCCACCATTGGTGGACGTCGACGACGCGCTAGCTCGGTACACGGCGGGGGCGGTGTTGCTCGACAGCCGTGAGCCGGCTGACTTCGCCGCCGGTCATCTCCGCGGGGCAGTCAGCATCGGCCTCCAGGGTCGTTTTGCCGAGTGGGCTGGTGACGTACTCCCGCCCGATGCTGAAGTGCTACTCGTCGGAGACCCGTCGGCGTCGGTCGAGACTAAGGTACGCCTGGCTCGAGTGGGTTACGACCATGTCATCGGCCAGTTAGATGACCCGGGCCGGGTGTTCGCCCGCCACCCGGACCTGGTCACGACCAGCTCCCGCCTCACGATGGGCCAGCTCGCGGAGCTACGTGGGCTCGAGCCCGGGTTGCAGCTCGTCGACGTGCGGGGCGAGGGGGAGACCGCCTCCGGGACAATTCCCGGTTCCCTGGCGATCCCTCTCCCCGCGCTGACTGATCGACTGTCCGGGCTCGACCCCACCGCGCCGGTCGTCTTCTATTGCGCGAGCGGTTACCGTTCTCTGGTCGCAGCAAGCGTTCTCGAGGCGGCCGGTTTTTCTGACGTGTCAGACCTGCTCGGTGGGTACGGGGCGTGGGCGGGAGCCGGCCTGCCAATCGCAGTGCCTCGTGCCCCTCACCCGGTGGGCGCCCTCCCCCAAGTCGGTCCTCTCGCCGGTAGTGCTCTCGTCCACGCGGGGGCGGTCTTGTTGGATGTGCGCGAGCCGGTCGAATGGGAGGCCGGGCATGCACCCGAGGCGCTGCTAATCCCGATGGGAGAGGTCAGCCAGCGACGGGCCGAACTACCTAGGGACGGCCGGATCGTCGTTGTGTGCCGATCGGGTGGACGTTCCGCGGCGGTTACAGAGTCGCTCCGGGAATGGGGGCTTGACGCCGTCAACCTGGCCGGGGGGATGTTGGCGTGGGCCGCGGCCGGCCTTCCCGTCGTCAGCGGGCCGGTCCACTGACTTTTGCCACTCCTAGCTCTACGGGAATAGCGGCTACTGGTCCGAAGGCGAGAGCTCCTTCCTCTGGGCGCAGTGCCGTGGCGAGCACCCCGCCGCTCCGACCGGTCAGGTCCCGCCACTCCTCAGCGCCCGGGCCCTTTAGCGGCCGAGGACAGAGGCCAACCGTCAACTCCCCCTACGGGGAAAAGTGGCTAACGTAATTGGAGCACGTAGGTAGGTACGAGAGGAGCCAAGCATGAGCTCAACTGCGGGGTTGGTCGCAAATAACGCCAGTTACGTAGCCGGGTTCACCAAGGGGGACCTGCCGATGCCACCGGCCAAAAAGGTGGCGGTACTGGCATGTATGGACGCGCGCCTCGATCCAGCCAGGGCACTTGGCCTGCAAGAGGGCGACGCCCACGTGATCCGCAACGCCGGGGGCGTGGCCTCCGAGGATGCCATCCGCAGTCTTGTGATTTCGCAACGGTTGTTGGGGACCGAGGAGATCATTTTGGTCCACCACACGGACTGCGGGATGGAAACCTTTAGCGACGACGCAGTCAAGGACCAGATCCTCGCTGCGACAGGCCTACGACCGAGCTTTGCCCTCGAAGCGTTCCCGAACGCCGAAAACGACGTGAAACAGACCGCAGCGCGCATCAAAGCCAGTCCGTTCGTGCCCCACAAGAACATCCGCGGCTTTGTCTACGACGTGCGGACGGGAAAACTGGGTGAGGTCGCCCTCGACTGAGCAGCGGCCCTTCCTGCCCGCTGACCGGGCCGGGTTTGCCTGGGCATGAGCTGCACCCGCCGGTCGTGGTGGCAAGTGCCTGCTAAATAACTGAGCCTGCTGGAGACCTCACGCTCTCCGTCGGTGCTCAAATAGCCATGAAGCTGCGCCAAACGATGCCACCAGAATGGCCGCGCAATAGACGACAGCGACCCACGCTTCGTGACCGACCGGCACTTCTGTCGAGGTATGGCCGCTCCACAGGCCCCGCATCGTCTCGACGATCGGCGTAAATGGCTGGTGGATGGCGAATACCCGAAGAGCTGCTGGCATCGTGCTCACTGGCACAAAGGCGCTGCTGACATAAGGGAGGAACATCAGCGCGAACGTCAACGAGTTCGCCGCCTCCGTGCTACGGGCGAGAAGGCCGACGCTCGCGGCGAGCCAAGAGAGCGCCAGAACGAACAGGACGATCATGGTCACCGCCGCCAACCAGCGGCCGTACGAGGCGTTCGGGCGCCACCCGATCCCGATCCCGACGCCGACCACCAGCACGGTGGCGAGCAAATTGCGCGCCAGGCTGGCAGCGACGTGGCCGATCAGGACCGATGACCCGGGGACCGCTAACAACCGGAACCGGTCAACGATGCCGTTGGCCATATCAGTGGCCACGGCGACGGCAGTTGTGCCCGCGCCGAACCCGGCGCACAGCACGATGAGGCCAGGCACGACGTAGTTGACGTATTTGCCTCCCGTGTTCAGGTCGCCCCCAAAGATGTAGACGAAGAGCAGCATGAGCAAAATTGGCAACATTAGCGCGGTAAAAAACGCTTCCGGGTCGCGCCATGAGCGGCGCACACACCGAAGGGCCATTACTCGACAATCCGAGACCGTATGCCGTAGGCCCATTACGCCGCTTCTCCAGATGGAGAACGGCCTGGCGCCGAGTCGGTCATGGATAAGAAAACTTCATCGAGGCTCGGCCGGCGGACGGAGACTTTCCACGCCGGCGCTCCTATCGCCTCCAGCCGGTCCAGGACCGCATACAGATCACGGGCCGAGCCGTCCGTGGCGATCTCGATGGCTCGCAGGCGCCCGTCGGCCTCGATGGCATCGAGGACGCAGAGGGCACGTCCATAGGCGTCCTGGTCGGCAAACTGAAGCCGCAAAATCTCTGTCCCGACACGCGATTTCAACTCGTCGGGCGTCCCTCGTGCGACTACCCGCCCGTGGTCGAGCACGCCAACCATATCCGCCAACTGGTCTGCCTCTTCGAGGTACTGGGTCGTCAGCAGGATAGTGACACCGTCATCAACGAGGCTGCGGACGGTCCCCCACACCTGCTCGCGGCTACGCGGGTCGAGCCCCGTGGTCGGCTCGTCGAGGAACAGCACGACAGGTCTGCTGACCATGGCCATAGCCAGGTCGAGGCGCCGTTTCATACCTCCTGAGTAGGTCCCGGTGCGGCGGTCCCGAACCTCCCAGAGACCGAACGCGCTCAGCAGCTCACTTGTCCTGACCCCTGCCAACCGGCGCGGAAGATGCAGGAGTTGGCCCACCATCTCCAGGTTCTCTCGGGCCGTGAGCTTTTCGTCAATGGCCGTAAATTGGCCCGTCAGGCTGATCGAGCGCTTGACGCCGATCTCGTCGGTGAAAATGTCGTGGCCAGCGACCGTGGCCGAGCCCGAATCCGGGCGCACCAAGGTGGTGAGGATGTTTACCAACGTCGTCTTGCCCGCGCCGTTCGGGCCTATTAGGGCGAAGGCCGAGCCTGGCTCGATCGCGAGGTCGACGCCGTCGAGGGCCCGGTGCTGCCCAAAGGTCTTGTAAAGGCCGTGAGCTTCAACTGTGTATCCCATATACAGAACAGTATATTGCGCACACAGTTGCTGTCAAGAGGGTAACCTGGCGCCTACTTCCAGAGGAACGGAAAATGCCGCACGAGGAGCCGCCAGCGTTACCACCGGGGCTCGACCTGCTCTGGGGCCGTCGGGCGTCGAGCCGGCGCGGGCCGAAGCCGGGCTTGTCCGTCGAGGTGATCACCGACGTCGCCATGCGCATTGCCGATGCTGAAGGTCTCGAGGCGGTATCCATGGCGAGGGTGGCGAACACGCTTGGTTTCACGACGATGTCTCTTTACCGGTACATCGAGAGCAAGGAACAACTTCTTCAACTGATGTGGAACGCAAGTGCCCAGGGAGCCGAACGGTTCGTTGCGGAGGGCGATAGCTGGCGGGACCGATTGCGGATGTGGGCGTTGGTCCAACGCGAAGTGCTGGACCGTCACCGCTGGATAACCGATATGCCGATGGCCGCGCCGCCTCTGAGGCCCAACTCGCTTATCTTTGTCGAACGCGGGCTCGAGACCCTCGCCGGGACCGGGCTCGACGATGGCGACAAACTGCGGGTCCTGGGGCTCTTGAGTTCCTATACCCTCAGCGAGGCCCGGATGGCCCATGACGCGGCTCGTGCGGCTCGTGCGGCTGAGCAGGCGCCGGCGCACCCCGCTACAAGGGGGAAGCCCGGGACGGCAGGGGCGGGCGGGAAGGCAGCGACGGAGTCGAGGGGCGGGAAGGCAAGGACGGGCGGGGCGGAGGCGGTCGTCAGCTTCAGGTCGCTCCTGCGAGCCCTCGTCAGCGAAGAGACTTACCCACTGCTGTACGGCATCGCCTGGTCCAGCGAACCGGGTACCGACAGTGTCGAGGCAGACGAGCACGAGCAGTTCATGTTCGGTATCGAGCGGATTCTTGGATGGTGTCCAGGCCTTGATCGACCATGAGCGGCCGTGACAACCCGGCCAGTAAAGCCCTGACGCCCGCCTGCTCCCCAACTCTCGTTGTGGGCCTTGCTTTTTTGCGGGCTATTAGTATGTTGGTGAAAGTGCTTTCAAACTCCCCGTTCATCGGCTTCATACCAGTGCGCAACGCTTCGGTGGCCCGTGCCTTCTACGAGGGGGAGCTCGGGTTGAGAATTGTCAATGACACGCCGTTCGCTCTGGTGGTCGACGCGAACGGGACGCAACTGCGGCTCACTCCGGTGGCTGATCTCGCCCCGCAATCGTTTACGATCGCCGGTTGGCAGGTGGCCGACATTTCGGCAACGGTCCGCTCTTTGTCTGACCGGGGGGTCCGATTTCTCCGTTTCAACGCTCTCGAGCAGGACGAGCTCGGTATCTGGACCACCCCGAGCGGCGATCGTGTCGCCTGGTTTAGTGACCCCGACGGCAATACCTTGTCGCTAACGACCTTTATCGGCCAATAGCCGGCCGCCAGACAGTTGCTTTGGTGGCAACCAGCCCCGGTGGTCCGGCGCTGCACCGCACTGCGCCGCATTTCGCCGCATTCGCCTCAATAGGCCCGGTTCTTGGTGCATTGGGGCGAACCCGGTGCATGATCGCGAAAGTGGAGCGCGATCGCGACGAGAAACATTAGTTGCACCGAGATCGCCCGAGGTCGCCCGAAATCGTGACACGAGAATGCCGAAAGAGCCGACGCCCCCGCCCATCGAGCACTGAGCACCGAGCAGCGAGCAGCGACGAGCCCCCGACAATGGGACGTGTAGCACCACGCACGATTGCAGCCGCGACCTCGCTAAATTGCGCCAGCCCTTCAGCGGTCAGCGGACCAGGCGTGCGAGCACGGTAACACGTCGCAGGGACTGGCCATGTCTAGGCGCTGGCTGGTAGGGCGAGAGCCGCCAGGCTCACCCTGCGGTGAGCTTGGGTGGCGGGGAAGCTGCGCCCCTTTTCGGCGGCTTGTAACCCTCCGCGATCAGGACGCTGGCGAGCGCCTCTGCCAGCCATTGCTCGTAACGTTCTTCTGCCCAATGACGCTCTCCCACGAGCCGCTGGTACAAAGCCGGGTCGTTGAACACCCACAGGATGTCGGCCGCCTCCGAGGCCGTCAAGTGCGGCTTGAGAGAAGCCCGGTCCGCCAGCACGTGGGCGAGCACTTGCATGCCACGCAATCGTTGCGCTCGGCCTTCCTCGGCAAGGGCTCGAAGCTCCGGTTCGAGGCCGGAGGCTGCCTGCACAACCGCGTCAAGTGGCGCGATCCGCGAATGGACCTCCCGAAGGTCCCTGGCATAATCGGTCAAGATGCGTCGCGCATCTGGCTCGACCAGGCCGGCCTGAACGTGCCGCCGCTGGAGCAATGGGACCGGTTCGTCGTCGCCGACGATGGCCCAATCGATCGCCAGCTTGAGCGCCTCGAGCTTGCCTCCCACTGAAGTAAAGACTGTCTTGCGGCTCACCCCCGCGACCTCAGCGATCGCGTCGACGGTCGTTGGCCCGTAACCGCGCTCGATGAACAAGTTTGCGGCAGCCTCGACAATGGTTTTCCGGGTAGCACGAGCCTGCGCCGTGCGGAGCGGGGAGCTGTACGCCTTTTTGACCGGCTCAGCCAATTCGTTGACAGGCTCAGCCAATTCGAGTTACTGTGAGTGTGGTCAACACATCAGCAGTGTAGCATAACTGATCCTGGGAGGGACGCAATGCGCACAGTCGTGGTCGGGGCGAGCCGGTGGGCCTCTTTTGCGGGATGACTTTGGCCAGGAGCGGCCACCAGGTGCAGGTCGTGGACAGCGACCCGCCCCCACCCGCGTCGGGCCCGTGGCGGCGTCGAGGGGTGATGCAGTTCAACCTCCCTCATTTCTTCCGATCGATTGTGCGTCAGGTCATCGTTGGTTCCGTGCCCGAACTGTGGGACGAGCTGGTGGCAGCGGGGGCCATCCCCGCTCTGCCAGAGGGTTTCCCCGAAGAGTTGACAGGGCTTCAGTGCCGGCGCTCGACTTTCGAGCGCGTCACGTGGGCTGCAGCGGGCCAGGAACCAGGCTTGACGCTCCGCACGGGCCACGCCGAGCGGGTGGTCACCCAACGCGGCCGCGTCAGCGGTGTCGTCGTCGACGGGGCCGAAGTGGAGGCGGACATCGTGATAGTGGCAGCTGGACGGGCCGGCCGGCTGGCGGACGAATACCGCCAGCCAGGCGAGGGGGGCGCCTGCGGGTTCTCATATGCCGCCCGTATGTACAGAGCCCGGGACGGCGTCGAAGCTCCTTCCAGCCCCCTGCCCATGAGCGCCTTGTACAAGGGCTACCAGGCCATGGTCTTCCCTCAAGACGGCCGGACGCTTTCCGCCCTGATAGTCCGTCCCACGGCCGCTCATCAACTGGCGCCCTTGCGCCAGAATGAGTGCTTCGAGGCCGCGGTGCGGCACGTCCCCTTGCTGGCCCCATGGACGAGGCCCGAGGGGTTCGACCCTATCACTGACGTCCTGGCCGGAAGCGGGTTGTCCAACACGTACCGAGGCCAACTCGACGGGCACGCCACCGCGGCCGGCGTGTTCTTCGTGGGTGATGCCGTCTGCACGACCAACCCGGCGGCCGGCCGGGGCGTATCGCTTGGGCTGCGCCAAGCAACTGAACTGGTGAAGCTGCTGGGCGCCCACGGGCTCGACTACTCAAGCACGTCCGAGCAGTTTGACTCCTGGTGCGCCGAGCAAATCCGGCCTTGGTACGACGACCACGTCTATTGGGACTCCACTCTGCTGGCCCGGCTTCGGGGCGAGGACATCGACATCGAGGCTGCGGTACCGTCCGACGTGATCTGCGCCGCGGCCCAAGTAGACCCGAGCATCTGGCGGGTGGCCGGCCCGTTCATGGCGATGCAGGCGCCGCCGACCAGTCTGAAGGCTGTCGAAGAGGACGCCCGCGCCGTATTGCGGACCGGTTGGCGGCCGCCCTTTGCGGAAGGTGCCACAAGTGAAGAACTGGGCCAAATCCTGGTGAGGACGGCGGCCCTGCCGGTGCCGGGTTGACGACACTGATGTCCGGACTGATGTCCGGCCGCAAGCCCACCCCGACGGCAGACCGACGCGAACACCCTCAGATGCCACCCATCCGGGCCAGCCGGCCCGATCTGGGGCCTTCCCGGTGCACTGCCAGCCGGGGCTCTGGGACCAGCACTCCATTAAGGGCGCCGGCAGCGGGTCGGTTAGAGTTCCTGCCGTGCGGCTCACCGTCGACCTAAGGCGCCCGGGTGTCCCTACCAGCCCGGGTAGTCACCGAAGCCCGCCACCACGCCGGTGTTCGTTTGCCGACCGGGCCCGAGTGGTAAGTGGACCGAGTCACGGGGCGACCACACCAATAGAGGCCACGGTTTGACGGTCCTCAGAGGCCCGGGGTTGGTCTTCGTGGGAGAACACGACTGCCGCGTTGAGGAAGCCGAAGTAGACGACGCGTCCCTGAACCCTGCCGAGGTCCTGGTCGAAGCCGAGGTCTCAGTAGTAAGCGCGGGGACAGAAGTCGCAAACTTCACCGGGCTCGACCCGGGGCCCGCACGCCCGGGAGCTGGAACGCTTATCCACACCGGCCCGGGTACGGAGCCGTGGGACGAGTGGTGGCCGTGCCTGAGGGCCCGCCAGTACCCGGGGCTTACGCGGTAGGTGATCGCGTCTTTGTCATTTGCCGTCACGCCCGCTACGCGGTAGCAGACGGCTCGAGGCGCCCGATCGTCCCCCTGCTGGCGGACGACGACGCCCATACGATGGTCCTGGCGCGGATGGCTTCGGTGGCCATCACCGCAATTCGAAAAGCATCGGCGGTCGAGCTCGGCGCCAGAGCAGTCGTTATCGGCCTCGGCCTGGTAGGGAACTTTGCAGCACAGCTTTTGCAGCTCGCGGGCATGCAGGTCCTCGCCCTTGACCTCGCTGCGCACCGGGTGGCGATGGCCCGCGACGTCGGGCTCAATGCCCTCGTGGTCACGGCCGGCAGCGAGACCGAGGCCGTACAAAACGAAATTGGCGGGGGGGCCGAAGTCGTTGTAGAGGCGACCGGTGTCCCCGATGCGTCGCCAGTTGCGGTCGGTTTGTGCCGTGATGGGGGCGACGTCGTCCTGCTCGGCAGCCCACGCGGGCCTTTCCATGGCGATGCCACAAGATTGCTGTCCGAGGTCCATCACCGGGGCATCCGGGTGATCGGGGCCCTCGAATGGACGGTCCCGCTTCATACCGGCCCGTGGCAGTCGCGCTGGTCCTTGTACGAAGACTATTTGACCCTATTCGACCTTTTTCGCCAGGGGAAGCTGAGCACCCGGGGCCTAGTTACCGATGTCGTAGGGCCGGCACAGTCTCAGGAAATCTATTCGAGGCTGGCGGCGCGTGAGCCGGGGCTCGGCGCGGTGTTGTTTGAGTGGACGCCAGGGACCTGAGTGCGCCGAGGGTATTGTTGACGAGCCGGTCGCGGGAGTGACCGACAGACTGCACTTCGAGGTTAGAAAACATGACAAGCCAGGAAGGGCCGCTGCGAGTTGGGCTCGTCGGTTGCGGCAAAATCAGCGAGGCGTACCTGCGCGCCAATTACCACGAGTACACGTACGTGGCTTGTGCCGATCTGGACGAGACGCGGGCGAAGGCTACGGCTGCGACGTACGGTTTGCAAGCCATGCCGGTCAGCGAGCTTCTGTCCGACCCGGAGGTAGACATCGTTTGCAACCTGACGGTGCCCCTCGCTCACTACGAGGTCAGCCTGGCTGGCCTCGAGGGGGGAAAGAGCGTCTACTCGGAAAAGCCGCTCGGCGTCGACCGTGAGCAGGGCGCGGTCCTGGTACGCCTGGCGGCCGAGATGGGGTTGGCTATCGGTTGCGCACCGGACACTTTCCTGGGAGCGGGTCTGCAAACGTGCCGCGAGGCCATCGACGAAGGCCGTATCGGCGTGCCGGTTGCGGCCATGGCTAACTTCACCAGCCACGGCCCGGAAGGCTGGCACCCGGACCCTGCTTTTTACTACCAGCACGGCGGCGGGCCGCTATTCGATATGGGGCCGTACTACCTCACCGCCCTCGTTTCTTTGCTCGGCCCAATAAGGCGGGTAGCCGGATTATCCAGAGGTACTGGCACAGAACGTGGTATCCGGTCCGGACCGCGCAAAGGACAACGGCTCGAGGTCGACGTGCCTACTCACGTAGTCGGCGTACTAGATTTCCAGGCCGGTCCGCTCGCAACCCTCGTCACGAGCTTTGACGTGTGGAAAACACAACTCCCCCGTCTCGAGATCCACGGCACCGAAGCCAGCCTTTCCGTCCCCGACCCCAACACTTTTGGTGGACCGGTCCGCCTTTTCCCGGCCGGTTCGACTGATTGGGAAGAGATCCCGACGGAGGGGCTCGAGGTGCACCAACGTGGGGTCGGCCTAGCTGACTTAGCGGCATCTCTGGCCGGCACGGGGCATAATCGCGCCAGCGGCGACCTCGCTTACCATGTGCTCGACACGATGGCGGCCCTTATCGAATCGGGCCAAGAAGACCGGTACATCGAGCTGACGAGCAGCGTCGAACGCCCACCCGCCAGGATAGTGACCCGATCTTAGCGCCAAAACGCCGCGGGCCTTTCCGATGGACATTATCGACCCCACCAGAAGCTTCGTACATGGGGCGGTCGTAGAGCAAATCGACCCAGGGCGACAGTCCGCAGCCCGCCCGACGTTCGAAAGCCGACGGGCTCACCTCCTGGCACGAGCGAACCCTGCGCGGCCCGGTCACACTCTGTTGGCTCGGACAGAGCGCATGCAGTAGACAGGGTTGCGTGCAAATCGGAGTTGTCTACCCGCAAACGGAACTACCTACTGACGCTGCGACGGTCAAAACTTACGTTGAAGCCACTGAGGCGCTCGGTTACCGGCACGTCCTCATCTACGACCACGTGCTAGGCGCGGATCCCAAGGTGTACACGGGCTGGAGCGGGCCCTACGACATCGACACCACCTTCCACGAACCGCTGGTGCTGTACGGGTACATAGCGGCTATCACCAAATTGGAACTGGTGACGGGAATTATCATCTCCCCCCAGCGCCAGACCGCCTTGTTGGCCAAACAAGCCGCAGAGGTGGACATATTGAGTGGCGGGCGTTTCCGCCTCGGTTTGGGGATCGGGTGGAACACCGTCGAATACGACGCCCTTGGGCAAGATTTCACTACCAGGGGCCGGCGCCAGGAGGAACAAATAGGCCTGTTGCGGCGTTTTTGGACAGAGCGCAGCGTCACATTTGAAGGTCGGTTCGACCGGGTGAGAGGGGCGGGGCTTCTCCCGCTGCCAGTCCAGCGGCCGATACCGCTCTGGCTGGGGGGCACGTCGGCGGCCGCTTATAACCGGATCGGGCGACTGGCTGACGGTTGGTTCCCGCAAACGGCCCCGGGCCCAGCGCTGGACAGCGCAATTGCTTCCGTCGCCGAGGCTGCAGCAGGGGTGGGGCGAGACCCCGCGACGCTGGGGATGGAAGGCCGCGCCGGCTTCGATGGAAAACAGGCCCAAGCTCTTACTGACACCGCCCAAAAGTGGAGCCACGCCGGCGCCACCCATCTCGCCATCA
Organism: uncultured Acidimicrobiaceae bacterium; assembly: GCA_963823855.1. Taxonomy (GTDB): domain Bacteria; phylum Actinomycetota; class Acidimicrobiia; order Acidimicrobiales; family Palsa-688; genus Fen-671. The sequence goes on along the minus strand of CAWGNA010000012.1, from coordinate 385,566 downwards.
ACACGATGGGCTCAGGTTTATCCGGGGTGGACGGACACCTGCAGGCGCTGGCCGTGGGTGCAGAGTTGCTTCAACTTCGGACGCCGCCGCCAAACCAATCCCGCGCCGGATAGTCACCCGCCCTTGGCAAGGGCCCCCTGACCCGAGGCAGCGTCCGGTTTCTGGGAGCGCGAAGGCTTTCCCATCGCGATTTTGCCGTTCTATGGGCACGATTTCGCGACGGAATCCGAAAGTGACACCGAGAACGGGACAACCCGGGCCGAACCAGCAAACAGCACGAGGAACCGGCTGGGCAGTTGGCGCAGGTTGGGAGTGAACTAATTACCAGCTAGTTATTAGCTAGTTATGAGCTGGTTTCAACCCGGACTGCGTCACGGTCAACGGCGACGACCGTCACCTCTGGTTGAAGGGCCCGGTCGTGACCGACGTACCGGACCGGTCCAGACAGCGTGAGCCGTAACGACCCACGAATGTCGGCGCTCGACGCCCCAATCAGTAGCTCGACGGCCCCGGGCTCAACGCGGCGGCGCCCGGACCGACCCGTATACGAGGTGAGGTCTGCGTGGAGGCCGAAAACTATGGCCTGGGTTGACCCTGCTCGTCTTCGCCAGTGGGTCGAGCTCTCAATCGTGACCCCAAAGGGGAGGTTCAAATGCGAAAGTTTCGAAGAGTCGAGAAGCTTGCCGTTTCCGGGTTGACATCCCTGGCACTTCTGTGCGCAGGGGCGACCGCGGCTGCGGCCGCGCCGCATCATGCGGCCACGGTAAAGGCTGCCAGTTCCTCAAGCAAGGCAGTCACGCTCACCTGGTGGAACAACGCCACCTCGGGGGTGTTGCTCAACGTCTTCAATAACGCGGTCAAAGCATTCCATGCCGCGAACCCGGACGTCACGATCCAGAATGTCCCTATACAAAACGAAGTGCTGCAAAACACCAAGATCCCGCTCGCCCTCCAGTCGAACAACCCTCCCGACATCTTCCAGCAATGGGGTGGAGGCCGTGAAGCGACCGAGATCACCTCCGGCAAGCTCATGAACATGACCCAGGCCACTGCCGGCTGGATCAAACAAATTGGTTCCGTAGCCAGCGGCTGGCAAGTGGACGGCAAACAGTACGGTATCCCCTACGACCTGCACGTAGTCGGGTTCTGGTACCGCAAGGACCTCTTCCTCAAGGCAGGTATCAGCTCTCCTCCCGCAACGATGGCCCAGCTCGAGACCGACATCACCAAATTGAAGGCTGACAACATCGCGCCTATAGCAGTCGGCAGCAAGGACAAGTGGCCTGATGCCTTCTGGTGGGAGTACTTCGCTCTCCGTGAGTGCTCGACGAGTACGCTCAAGAGCGCCATGAAGGCCATCGACCTGAGCGCCCAGTGCTTCGTCAAGGCTGGCAACGACCTCCAGACCTTCATGAAGACCAACCCCTTCCAGGCCGGTTTCTTGGCCACGCCGTCCCAGCAGGGCGCTGGCAGTTCGGCCGGCATGGTAGCCAACGGCCAAGCCGCTATGGAACTTCAAGGGGACTGGGACCCAGGGGTCATCGACTCTCTGACCACGAGTAAGAGCATCAACAACGAACTGGGATGGTTCCCCTTCCCGACGGTCCCCGGCGGAGCCGGCAGTGCGACGACCGTCCTCGGCGGGGGCGACGGCTTTTCGTGCAGCACGCAGTCCACCTCTGCTTGCCCCAAGTTCCTCGAGTACATCGACAGCACTGCGGTGCAGAAGCAGATTGCTGGAGCGGCCGTGGGACTACCAGTCAACGCGGCTGCGTCGTCCGCTTTGTCGGTCGCTGCTGAGAAGGGCGTTCTCGACTACTACAAGAACGTCAGTTATCTGCAGACCTACTTCGACGTCGCCTTCCCCGTGAACGTTGGCAACGCTATCGACAGCGCCATCGCCAACTTCTTCGCCGGCCAAGGCAACTCCCAGTCAATCATCCAGGCTGTGGCTCAGGCGGCCAAGGCGCAGTAGCGAAACCTGCAAGAACGAAGCATGGCGAGCAACGCAGTAAGTCTCCAAGGGAGCGACAGGAAAAGCTCGCCAGTAGAAGTAGGAGTGCCGACCGGCCGCGCCACCATGGTGCGGCCGGTCAGACGTCGGTGTAACTTGCGAAAGAAGTTGGAGCTGGTCGTCCTCATTGGGCCAGCTCTGGTGTTATTTGTGGGTTTCGTCCTTGTCCCCATAGGGATCGCCGCCCGGTACAGCCTTTATAACTGGAGCGGCCTCGGACCTCTGTCCGACTTTATAGGGCTACATAATTACCGCGTGGCGTTGACGGACCCCGTGTTCCGCGGCGCCATCGAGCACAACCTCATCCTGGCGGGGCTCTCGGTGGTGATCCAGCTCCCCCTCTCCCTCTCCCTCGCCTTCCTGCTCAACCGGAAGCTGCGCGGACAAGCCTTCCTGCGGCTGGTCACTTTTGCGCCTTATGTCCTGTCGGAAGCCACGACAGCGGTCATCTGGCTTCTGATGCTCCAACCAGGCGGTTTTATCGACCAACTGATGAAGTCCGTGGGCCTCGGTGGCCTGGTCCAGTTATGGCTGGCCAATCTCCACATCGTCCTCTACACCCTGTTCGTTGTGATCACGTGGAAATATATTGGCTTCGGGATCATCCTGTTCCTGGCTGGTCTTCAGGGGATACCGCCGGAATTACGGGAAGCAGCTGCGCTCGACGGTGCCACACCGCGCCAGTCAGTCCGCCACATCACATTGCCGCTTCTCGGTCCCACGATCCGGATATGGATTTTCCTCGCCGTCGTCGGTTCTCTCCAATTGTTCGACCTCGTCTGGATCATGACTGAAGGTGGGCCTGCCAATGCGTCGAACACCATGGTCACCTACCTCATATACAATGGTTTCGACAGCTCCGAGTTCGGGTTTGGCAGCGCCGTGGCTGTGATCCTTTTCGTGATCTGCTTCCTGTTCGCCCTTGTCTACCAACGCTTCGCCTTGCGGCGAGACACAGCCGGGCCCTTACCAGCTTCGTGGGGTAACTTATGGCCGCCCTCGTCAAAATGGCTGCACCCGGCACCGCGCCCGTGGTCGGCCGGCGCCCTCGCCTTTCGCTCGGGACACCGATCAGCTACCTTGCGGCACTGTTGGTCGTGGGCGTGACCCTGGTCCCGATCCTGTACGTGATCCTGGGTGGTTTCCGGACCTCTGCCCAGATCAACACGGCCCCTGCAGGCCTGCCTCACCCGTGGGTGGTGAGCAACTATCAAAGCATCCTGGCGTCCAGTTCGTTTTGGCATTTCGTCGGGAACAGTTTGTTCATAGCCGTAGTTGCGACTGTTCTTGCGGTCGGCCTCGGATCCATGGCTGCTTTCGCTTTGGCGAGGTACTCGTTCAAAGGCCGCGAGTTCGTGTTCGCCACGTTTATGATCGGCTTGCTGTTCCCGGCCAGCGTGGCCAGCCTTCCGCTGTACCTGCTGCTGCGCCAGATCGGGTTGCTCGAAAACCTGTTGGGAGCGGCTATCCCCGAGGCCGCTTTCTCCCTGCCGATCACGATTTTCATCCTGAGACCCTTCCTCCGCTCGATCCCCGGCGAGCTCGAAGATGCCGCGGTGGTTGATGGCGCGAGTCGCTTCAGTTTCTTCCGCAAGATCCTTTTGCCCTTGTCTAGGCCCGCGGTCACGACGGTCTCGATCTTGGCCTTCATCACGAGTTGGAACGCTTACTTGCTGCCCCTGCTCGTTTTCAACGACGAGCAGCACTACACGCTGCCGCTCGGGGTGGCATCCTTCCAGTCGACTTATTCGGAGGACACTGCCAGCATCCTGGCATTTGCCGCGCTATCTATGGTCCCGGCACTGGTCCTTTTTGTGCTTGCAGAGCGCCGCATCGTCGGCGGGTTGACGGGCGCCCTGAAGGGATGAAGACAAACCGCGTACCGGTCCCCGGGCGCAGGAGCGGGCGGAGCCCCGGGCCCCAGGCCTGCCGCCGGCGGGAGGCCACTAGGCTCTTGCCATGGCAGCCTCTGCGCGCAGCTCACAAGCTCGTAGGGCCAGCCCGGCCATGAGCCCGAAAAAGAAGCGGCGCGGGCAAGTGACCATAGCCCAGATCGCGGAGGGGGCCGGTGTATCGGCTTCGACCGTGTCCAAGGTCCTCAACGGCAACTCCGATGTGTCCGCGGCGACACGCCAGAGGGTCCAGGCTTTGCTCCTCGAGCGGGAGTACATGCCCCGTGCCTCCCACCGCAACGGGACACCCCCGTTGGTCGACCTCGTCTTCACCGAGCTGGAAAGCCCCTGGGCCATGGAGATTATCCGCGGCGCGGTGGCGGCCGCGGCGGAGACGGGCCTCAGAGTTGCGCTCACTTCGCTTTCGGACGGCGTAGACCGCAGGTCCTGGCTCGACCACATAATGGTGAGAGGGACGAGAGGCGTGATCTTGCTCCTCGCCAGCTTTGGCCAACGCGAGAAAGCCGAGTTACGAGCCCGGGGTTTGCCGTTCGCTGTTGTCGACCCGCGAGGTGAGCCGGACCCGAGCGTGGCCACGGTGGGCGCAACCAACTGGTCTGGAGGGTTGACGGCTACGCGCCACCTGATCGAACTCGGGCACCATCGCATCGGGATGATCTCTGGTCCCCTGGACCTGCTTTGCAGCCGGGCCCGTATGGACGGCTACAGGTCCGCGATGGAAGCCGCCGGTTTGCCCTTGGACTCCGACCTCATGCAATGGGGTGACTTCCACGTGGACGGTGGTTTCAAAGAGGCCATGGCGATGCTCTCGTTGCCAGATCCCCCCACGGCAATTTTTGCCGGCAGCGACATCCAGGCCCTCGGTGTCCTCGAAGCGGCCCGCGTTCAGCACATGCGGGTCCCGAACCAGTTGAGCGTGATCGGCTTTGACGACCTTCCCCTCTCGAAGTGGACCTCGCCTCCCCTCACTACCGTCCGCCAGCCACTCGCCGAAATGGCCGCCACCGCTGTGCACCTGGTGCTCGCCCAGCACCGCGGCGACGACGACCACGCCAGGAGCATCGAGTTGGCCACGAAGCTGGTCCAGCGAGAAACGACGGTGCCGTACCCCTGACGGGGGCCGAAGCCGGCGAAGAGGACGGCCCTCGGTGCTGGGGAACGGGGACCGAGCGGGGCGATAGCGCGGCGATAGCGGGGACAGCCAAACTCGGACAATTCAGACAGTGACGTAAGCGGTCCGATAATCCGGGGGCGCACTTGTATAGTCGCGGCTGACGCTGAAATGACCCGTTTGCCGCCGCACCACGTGCCAAGGCCCCGCCTTACCGGCCGCAGCGAAGGGTACCAAGTGGTGGTCATCGAGGCCGCTGCTGGTTACGGCAAGACCGTCCTGGCTGCCGAACTCGTGCACACGTGGCGTAGTGTCGGCATCGAGGCCCAGCTGGAGCACGGTGGGGTAAGTGCCCCTCTGTTGGCGGCGCGCTTGCTCCACGGGCCCGGCGGGCCGGTTTCACAGAGGCTGCTTCAGCCGCTGAGGGAAAGCAAGACCCGGTAGATCTGCTCGACACGCTGGTGGGGGCGCTCAGCCAAGAGAGCTGTGCGTTTGTAATCGACGACGCCCACAACGTCGAGCCGGACGCGGCGCAACTCATTTACCACCTCGTGAACCTGCTGGGCGGGGAGCAACGCCTCCATCGTCCTGGCCCGGCAACTGCCCCCGGGCACAGGCCGGTTGCGGCGTGCTGACTACCTTCAGCTCTCGGCTGCCGACCTCGAACTGCGCCCCGACGAGACACTGGAGCTGTGTCGCGCCGGGTTTGGCATCGTGGTAGAGCCCAAGGCAGCGGAGGCGCTGGACAGAGCCACTGGCCGCTGGACGGCCGCAACTGTGCTGGCCGCGGCCAGAGCGGCACGTACAGGCGAGGCACTGACCGTTGTGGCCGAGGCAGCAGCCGGCCCCGGCCACCCTGCTGACGCCATAGCCGCCATCCTGGAAGAAGCGCTGGTGGCTCTGGGGCCGGCCTGCCGTGCGCCGCTCGCCCAGATAGCCCGCCTCCCCTTGCTGGACCCTGAGCTCGTGGGCGTAGTCTACGGCGACCAGGGCTTCTTTGAACGGGCCTTGAGGGCCGGCATACCCTTCACACCCGGACAGGGCAGGTGGTGGGACCTCGCCGGCCCGGTGCGGGAGCACCTGGCCGCCTTGTCGCCTGTGAGCAAGGAATCCATGGCCGACGCGGCCCATGCATACCGGGCCAGGGGCGAGCCGGGCCCGGCTTTCGAGCTGCTACTTGCTTCGGGTGACGCAAATGAGGCGGCCGCGGTGCTGGCGGCCACGCCCGGGGCGGACGAGGACGCCACCGACACGCTCGAGCTTCGCGCCCGTTTCGACCAGTTGCCGCCGCAAGCTGTTGACGCCCACCCTGGCGTGCTCGTCCTGGTGGCTCGGCGTTTGGGTCACGCTGGCAAGTACAGCCTGTGTTGCGAGCTCCTGGACCGGGCACAAGTGGACTGGTGCGTCCACATCGACTTTCCCCGCGGGCAGTTTGCGCTGGCCAAGGAGCGGATAGAAGAAGCGCTTCTCCTGGTAGCTGACAGGCCTAGCGCCTGGGGCTTTGTGATGTTGTGGCGGGGCATGCTCGCCGGTGAGCTGGGCCAAGCAGAATTGTGCCGGGACAGTGTTGAGGAAGTGTTCCGCGTGGCCGAGCTGAAAAAGAGCCCGTTCCTACTGGCGCAGGGCCATTGGCGTCTGGCCGTCCTGTGTTCCTACGCCGGCGACGCCGAAGGGGCCCTTCATCATGTCCGCCAGGTAGAACTCCACGGCAAGACGTGGCTCGAGCTCGGTTCAGGTGAGTTCCTCGCCGACGCTGCCGACCTTTTGGACCGGGTCGGCCACGCCACCCTCGCCCATGAGTACCTGGCTCGAGTGAAAGCCGAGCCCAAAGATGCGGGGCACCTGGTGGCCTTGGCCGACGCGGTGGTCGAGGCGAGGCATGGGGACCCCGAGGTCGCCGAAGAACGGCTGCTCGCAGTGGCTCAACAACGCCTGGACCAACGTGAACAGTGGAGAGTCAGTCTGCTCCGGGCGTTTGCCGCCTTCCGTCGCGGCCAGGACGGTGTGGCAGCCGTGGCCGCTGCGCAAGCGTTCGAAGAAGCCGCTCGCCTGGGCCAACCACTCCTCCCGCTCGTGCGCGAGCGCCCCGTTACCGAACAGCTCCTCGGCTTGGCAGCCAGCACGGAACAGCCGGCGGCCCTGGCGCTGCGGGCGAGTGCTCTCCCGACGTCGCTGGCCGTGCTCGGGCGCTTCGAGCTGACCATTGGCGGCCGCCCAGTGCCGCTCCGGCCCGGACAAGAGACCCAGCTCCTCAAGTTCGTAACCGCCTCCGGTGGCCGTGCCCACGCCGAGCAGGCCATCGAAGCCCTCTGGCCCGAGGTGGCGCGTTCGGCCGGGCGCAACCGGTTACGGACTGTCCTGAACCGCTTGCGCGCCACCGCCGGCAACGTGTTGTACCGGGAGGGCGAGGTGCTGGCGCTGGACAGCGGGCTGCAGGTCGACCTCCAGGAGTTCTTGTCCGAAGCGCGCCGGGCACAGGCTCTGGCCCCTAAGGACCTCGGGCTGGCGACGGCGGTGGCACGGGGCGCCATGGCCCGCTACCGCGGCGAGCTGCTCCCTGATGACAGGCACGACGACTGGGCAGAAAAACCGCGCCAACAGGCGAAGGTGGTCATGCTCGAGCTTCTCGACCTCTGTGCCACCGAGGCGGCCCGTCGTGGTGACCTCGACGCGCTGAGACGAGCCGTCGAGCGCACCATCGAATTTGCCCCTTACGACGACGTGCGGTACTTGCGGGCCGCGTCAACTTTGCTCGAACAAGGCCAACGCGGCGAAGCCCTCGCCGTCGTCAACCGGGCCCGCTCGGCCTTCGCCCAGCTCGGTGTAGGCCCGCCCCGCTCGTTGTTGGAACTCGAACGCTCAATAGTGGCCTGAGGGCCGGGGAGAGGGCCTCTGGCGGCGCCAGCCAATGGCTAAGAACATGAGGTAACCGTGGCCAGTCGACGGGCATCAACAAAAACCAGTCGCCTCTTTGCTCACAGAGCGTCGAGGGCATCGTACGCCTCGGACCAACCGAGTTCTTTCAGTTCGAGGAGCAATTGGGGCCGCCACTGGTCACCCAGAGCAGCCAACGCGTTTATGAAATCTTCCGATGAGACGCGGTACTTGGGGGACTTGCCGGTGATCGGGTGACGGAGGTAGACGTGCTCCCCGCCGTTTAGCGGGACCAGGCGTTGGATAGCCGGATCGGTCTGGACTTTCTTGGGCCCCGACTGGACAGCCGAGGCTCGAGCGGTTTTAGAGACGACTTCGTCTCGCGATAGGACTGGCATTAGGGCATCCCTTCTTGTTCGTGCGCCGGGTCAGAGGGTAGCGCACAAGACAAGAAATTTTGTCGCGGCCCGACTATAGGCCGAGTACCAGTCCCGCCATTTTGGCAAGAACCAGGTAGCGGATAACCCGTGTCTTACTCTTCCTGCCGAAATGTTTTCAGCAGCCTTTTAGACCGAAGACCCACTAGCCCCGGGTTCGAAAAGAACCGCTAACCGTGCTCGCCGAGGCATCCGCGAGCCAAGCCCGTACCACGACGCTGACTAGGCCCGGTGTAGGGGAAGGCGACTGGAAGGCCGCCAGTATGAGGCGTCGGCCCGGCCGCTGTACCGCCATACCGGCGAGAACTCGGAAGGGCACTGTGCTGCCCCCCGGCGCCGTGGGGTGGCGCCAGCCCTTTGGCGCGACACCACTGCGTGAACCGCTCCGGCTCGGTCCAGGCTTTCACACCAGTTCACGCGGTGCATCGAAGGCCTGGGTCACACCGGCACGTTCACCACCGCGGCCGCCGAAGAGCTCACCTTCCAACCCCATGCGCCCAGACGTGGCCAACGGGCCAGGCGCAGTACGGCACTTACCGAGGTTCGCGCAGGACAACCGACAACTGCCTCTCGCGGCCCGGCTATGTGCGTCGAGTGTCGTGGCCGCGCTGCCGTTTGCCGACGAGGACCACAAATGCCGCCGCCACCAGCACCTCCAGTGCCAGGGTCACGAACCCAACATGAAACAGGGTACGGCCGACCAATCCGCCCAGGAGCGACCCGCCTACTCCGCAGAGAAGCGTCCACCAAAAACCGATCGGGTTGGCCCGGGGACCAGGAGACGCCCGAGCGCACCGATAACCAGGCCCCCCACGAACACTCCGATCAAAAAGCTCACCATGATGGCCCCCCATTCGAGTCAAGGGGCCGGACTGAGCCGGCAACAACGCGTTCGGTGCGGCTGCGCCGAGGGCCGCGTGGCCCTCGGGCCGCGTCCGCAATGCCGGGCGCTGGTGGTGCGATGTACGTCATGGCAACCATTGTGGGCCCGGAAGTCGCCCGGCTCTATAAGGGAGGACCCTGATCCATCCCTGAACTCGGCCGCCTTCTCTGTTGAGCTGAACGGCGCCGCTACATCCCGCCACCGTGCTCCCCCACTGAGCGCGTACCCATCGGGCGCGTCCACGGCGTTCTGCGAGCCTATCTGTAGTTACTCCATGGCCAAAACCTCATGGCTTGTCGATGGGTTTCGCCTGAACGGCCGAGATCCTTGCTGCCCGGTACGAGCCCGGCGTTGTGGGGAGCGGCTGTTGCACGCCCGGCCTACTCGGCCGGGGCTAAGGCAGTAGATTATGTGACCGTATGTTCGGCTGTGCCGCTGCCGACAATCGACCTGAAGGGCATTGTCCAATGCAATCCAGGTCTCGCAACAGATCACCCACCTGAGACGCCGCAGGGCCACCCGAGAGGACTTTCATTGACGAGTGTATTTCAGGCCGAGTACGTGGGGGATCTCGGCTCCCTATTCGTTCGAACGAGAGCGCCTTGGGGCGGCGGGCATCACCTTCTCCGCAGCAGCGTGCGCAGATTCTTACGAACTGATCGAGCGTGCTAAGGACGCTGAGTACCTTTGGCTCGAATGGTCCCCCGATGTCACACGCGAAGTCCTCGAGGCTTTGCCTCGCTGCGAGTTAGTAATTCGCTGGGGTGTGGGCTACGACCAGATCGACGTGCAGGCGGCCACTGAGCTCGGGGTCGCCGTGGCCAACGCCCCCACCTACTGCAAAAACGACGTCGTGGAGCACACCATCGGGCTCGTACTGGCAGTATGCCGATGGATCCCCCAGTGGAACGCCTTTCTCCATGAGGGTGGTTGGCGGGGCTCCCCTTCCACGGAGCGACGGCTATCGGGCAAAACCCTCGGGGTGGTCGGCGTTGGCCACATTGGCATCGACATAGCCAGGCTGGGAGTAGCATTCGGGTGCCAAGTGCTCGGGAACGACGTCCGCCCGTTGCGCAGCCCGATCGAGGGTGTCTCGATGGTCGACCTGGATGAGCTGCTCCGAGAGTCTGACGTCGTGTGCCTCAATGTGTCCCTGCAACCCAGCACTCGCCACCTTATAAGCGACCGCGCTCTCGGGTTGATGAAACCCGATGCCGTGCTTGTCAACACGAGCCGCGGAGCAGTGGTCGACGAGGCGGCATTAGTGCGCGCCCTCGAGGCCGGAAAGTTCCTTGGTGTCGGCCTGGACGTCTTTGAGGAGGAGCCGTTGCCGGTAGACAGCCCCCTCCGGGACATTGAGCGCGTCGTCCTGACGCCGCACAAAGCAGCTACTTCTCCCGACAGCGTGGCCGAGGTGCGCAAAGAGGTCTGTGACACGACCATCGAGTGGGCGACTACAGGCTGGGCTGAGGCTGTGGTCAACCCGGATGTCCGGCCCCGTCACAAATCGGAGCGGACGCGCTCCGTGTCGCGATGACCAGCGTGACAAATCGCGACAACCAGGTGAAGGGCCAGAACGCACCAACGTACCCGGGGCGGCGGCCAATCCAGGTGGGCCTGGATATGAACCCCACTGACTCGGCCGGAACGGGGCGGCGCGCAAGAAGGCCGCAAATCTCGTAGACCTGGAAAAGCGGCTCAACTTTTAGAAAACCGCTCGATTTCCAGCCCAGCTCGGCCCCCGTCCGCCCCGGCTAGGCCTGGGACCATGACTTCATCACTGGGCTTCGGCGGGTTCTGGGCCGGTGGGTTCTGGGTCGGTGGGTTCGCACACACGGGACTACCTAACGCAACTAAACGGCCCGAAAGGGTGAGGCCGCCCCCGGGCCAAACACGACCGCATCACGGCGAGAGAATGGGCGCACATGGTCAGCCACTCGCTCCGGTTGCCACGGCGAGAAGCCGGCGTGTGTTGTGCTGGACGAGGGAGTTTGGGCGCGGTCCTAGTTGCTGGTGGTCGATGCGACCGTGCGCACTGTCGCCATGATCAGTGCGGCGACACAGTGTAGCGATGAGCGGAAAGGGGCTTTGGCGGCCCGCCCTCGGGTGCAGGAGACACACAGCAGGCCCACCCTCGTCGCGAGGTCTTGAGCAAAATGCAGACTAATCTACACTTTCCTCCCTGATTGCATAGCGGACCGTTCCCTGTTACAAGCCGGATGAACCCGTCTTCCCACACAGCGACTAGGCACTGCCACCGACGGAGTCGGTCTCGGGGCCCTATCAGATCGGTCACAACGCGCTGACATACTCTCTCGCATGGCCCACTGGGACTACCTGATCGTCGAAAAGTGCGAAGAGTACTGGCTCTACGGTGACCAACAGTTATCCGAGTGGCTCGACGAGGAGGAAGTGCTTTCGGTCGTGGACAAGGACGGTTGGGAGCTGACCGCCGCTCGCCTTTCCTTCAGTGGCCTGCCCATGTTGTACTTCAAGAGACCGAGAGAGTAGGGCGCCCTTTTGCCATGGCAACCGGGCGGAGGATCCCGGAGGAAGAGCGGGTCTAGTCGGTTGAGCCAGCGACCGATTCGGCCGACCGCGGTGGACGGCTTCGGTCCGCGGCAGTGCGACCACGGACAGCCGTGAACGGCTGAAGCGTGACCAGGTCCTACGTCGCCTTCACATCACCACCACAAAGTCATCATGGCCAAGTCACAACGGGTGGGAAAGGATCGGCCCAATGGCATTTGTCGCGGAAGAGAAGCAACCACCAGAGGTGGGCGGCCAATATCGGCAGGCCGCTGCCGCTGTTTCGACCTCAGCGGGCGCCAACGTCAGCCCCGAGGCGGCTTCCCCCTACGCTAAGGAGGCAACGCGATGAGCAACCACCACGCGACGCAAGACGCAAGGGGAGAAAAGAGCGACACTTCCTGGATGCCGATGGCCCGCTGCCGAGATCTAGCGCCTGAGATCTTTTTCCCGAGCGACGGGCCAGGCGTGGAAGTGGCTAGACGCTATTGCGCGGAATGCCTGGTGAAGCACGCTTGTCTCGAGTACGCGCTGGAAAACCAGATCCATCACGGCGTGTGGGGAGGATCATCTGAGCGGGAGCGGCGCCGGATCGCCAAACGGCGTCGAAAGACCAGCAAATCGCGTATTGCCGTCGATTGAAAACGGTGAGCCAATAGCGGCCTACAGACTGGCGCGGTACTCCCCCATCAAACGGATGATCCCAGCCTGCTGAGACTTGGCAATAGGCGACCCCGTCCCACCCCGGCCGGTAGCTTCGAGCACCAGCTCCATGACCCCCGTGCCCCTGCTGTCGGCCTGTTGGGGGTCAGCCCCACCCTCGAGAAGTGCGCTCACAGCACTGGCGCAACGAGCCCGCACGAGTTTCGTCGCGAACCCTCAGCGCACGACGAGAGTGCCGATCGCTGTCCGTGAGGTAATGGCCATGACATCCGAGCCCAGCACCGAGGTCGAGGGTAGAACTGTCCCGACCAGCCGGTAGCTACCCTTCGTGCAGCCCTTTCACCGTCCAGCTGAGCGCCGGCTTCATCATCCTGCTGCCGGGTAAGGCATGGACATGGTGAGCGACGACGTGCGGCCCTGCAGCACGACCCAGGCGACGGTCGCTGACGCGCCACCAGTCGCCGGGCCCGGGCTCGACGCAAATGTCAGAAGCCAGGCCTGGCGACTGGGAGGCTCGTCTAGTTCCGTTTGACGCCAACGCTCGTCGCGTCAGCGTGTGAGTGTGCCGCTCGTTAGGAGGCGCAGCTGAAATCGGTGGCGGGCACCCCGGACTCGATCAGGTACTTCTTGGTCAAGCTCGGGACCGGGCCTTTGCAGAGCAGGAACTTGATGTCGCTCGGGCTGCTCTGGTAGAGGGGGACGTCGGTGTTGAGAGGCGCGCCCATGATCTTCGTGACGTCACGCATGTAAGACGACAGCCCCAGGTGGTCCAGGCCCGAAACGTAGGACTTCCAGTCTGACGTCAGTGACTTTTGCCCGGTGATGAACTCGTCGGTCCACTGGTCCACGTAGGTGTCGATGTTCGTCTGCAATGTCCCGAAGCTAGCCCCGTCGGCGGTCGGCACCCACACCGAGCTTGGGTACTGGAGCTTCGCTTGGTGGCCGGCCATGTCGATCTCCGTGGTCAGCTGGTTGTAAGACTGCGAGCCGTCGGGTGTAAACGGCGGGGGTGACTCCTGCAGCATCCGCGTCGACGTGCCGTCGAAGAACGGCCCCCACTGGAACCAGCTGCAGTTCTGGTAGAAGTTTGGGGTGACGAAGGCCACGGATTCGTCTTTTATCGTGAAGATCGCCGCGCCGGGAGCCAGGCCCGTCGACCCCGGAGTGGGCTTAGCGACATAGCACCCCAAGTTGTAATTGAGGAATCCCTGTGCGGTGTTCATGTAGTTCAAGAGCTTCATGATCCCGATCTCCTGGGCCATGCTCGCTTTGCTCGTTATCGCCATAACGAACCCTGGGCCGATGCCCGTTCCGCCGAAGGCGGTGTAGTCGGCCGCGCCCGGGCCCTTGAGCGGAGGCATCGCCAGCCACTCCAGGTAATTGCTGGAAGATGCCCCATAGTTCTGTATGTTCACCTCGTCGGCGCCGCTCGGGAACACGCCCAAAGTGTTCTCTGAGATCTGCGACGTCAGAGCCGACGGTTGTTGGGTGAGCGCCTGCGCCGTGAAGTCCCCGTTCTTGAAGAGGCTATAGATGTACTCCAGGCCCGCCCTCCACTGCGGCTGGGTCGGCACGAACATCACTGAGCCGCTGTTTGAGACATCGACATAGTTCTCGTCAGTGGTCGTGGCGAGGTCACCGTCGAAGGGGATGAACGAGTTCATCAGGAACTGGACCGGGTTTGAGTCGTACGTATCGATCGCACCCGAGAGCGGCGTGAGCCCATGCTGCTTGAACACGTTGAGGACGTTGGCAAACTCCGCCGTCGTCCTCGGCATCGACAGCCCGAACTTGTTGAGGTAATCGATATTTATGTAGTCCTCATAGGTCCAACTGCAATGCGGGCAGTAGTTGTAGGCAGGAAGGGAGTAAATGTCGCCGTTGGGCGCGGTGACCGCCTGCTTGTAGCCTGGGATGGTCTCGATGTTGTTCCAGAGGTTCGGGGCGTACTTCTTGATAAGGTTTTGCAGCGGGACGAAGACCCCCTCACTGCCGTACTTGAGGGCATCGGCGTTACTGATCGAGCCGCCCCATATGACGTCCGGGTACTGGCCGCTGGCCAGCAACAGCCCTTGCTTGGTGGTCAGGTCCGTCGCGTCCGCGACCGGCGTGGTCTGGAAAGTGAAGGTCAAGCCCGTCAGATTCTCTGCGAACTTGGTGAACGTATTGGTGCTGAGGTTGGCCACAGACTCCGGCATCTGGCCGAACATCGATACCGGCGGGATGCTCGCGGTGGCGGCCGGCGCCGGCGCGGCGCTCGCCATTGAGCCAGCTCCGGCAGCCAATGTGAGCATGGCGGTACCGGTGACGATGCACGCCGCCAACTGATTTTTGTGACGCATACTCCCCCTCCTTGTCAGGGTTTGATGAGCCTTGATTGCGTAAAACAGTTCCGTATCGCGACTTGGCACTTCCTAACACCAACGGCATCACTCCTTAAGCGACCCCAGGCGGAAACCCTTCACGAAGTATTTCTGCGCGAATGGGTAGATAACCAGGATCGGCAAGCTCCCTACGACAATGAGGGCGTACTTGAGCAGGGTGGAGACGTTCTCAAAGTTCTCCATCTGCTGGGTGGACAGGTGCGAGAAGTCGCTGGGCGAGAGTTGGTTCAGCACGAGGACTTCTCGCAGCACCATCTGGAGGGGGTAGAGGTTGTCCGAATTCAGGAAAACGAGGGCGTAGAAGTAGGAGTTCCACACGCCGACGGCGAATATCAGGGCCAATACCGCCAGCACGGGCTTCGACATGGGTATGACGATCTTGCGCAGTACCGTAAAGTCGCTCGCCCCGTCGATCTCGGCTGCTTCGATCAACGCGTCTGGGATCGTCGTCTGGAAGAACGACTTGGCCAGGATTACCGAGAACAAGCTGAGCGCCCCGGGGATGATCTGGGACAACCGGGAGTTGATCATCCCGAGGTCCTGCACGACCAAGTAGAGCGGGATGATACCGCCGCTGAATAGGAAGGCGAAGAGGACGAGGAAGGAAATGAACCGCCTGCCGCGGAACGTCGGCCGGGAGAGCGGGTAGCCGAGCAGCACCGACAACGTGACACTGAGGGCCGTCCCGAACACGGTGTAAATAACCGAGTTGAGGTAGGCTTCCCATACTCCCGGGTAATCGAAGACGGCCCGGTAGGACGCAATATTGAAACCTACGGGCCAGAACCAGACCCTGTTGTTGATGACAGCGGTGGCCGAACTGAACGAAGCGGCGACGATATAGAGGATGGGGAACAGGATCACCACGGCGATAAGGGTGAGGAAGGCGTAGATGCCGAGCAGGATCATCCGGTCTCGGCCCGACTCCCTCACCGCCACGCTTGGCCGGCCGCCGGGCTCGGGCAACGCTCCTGTGACCGGGATGCCCGTAGGAGCGCCGCCAGCGATCAGTGCCATGGGTGTCTGTCGTCCTAAAAGAGGCTTGTCTTGGTGGTCCGTCGGGCAATGGCGTTTGCGATCACGATAAGCGCGAAAGTGATCACCGAATTGAACAACCCGACGGCCGTCCCAAAGCTGAAGTTGTCCTGCACCAGCCCAACGTCGTAGACGTAGGTAGAGACCACCTGAGATGTGGAGAGATTTAGCGGGTTCTGCATCAGGAAGACCTTCTCAAAGCCAACTCCGAGGATGCTGCCGAGCGACAGCAGCAGCAGGATCACAATGGTGGGCTTGATGGCGGGGAGGTCGACGTGACGCATCTTCTGCAGGATCGACGCACCGTCAATGCGGGCTGCCTCGTACAGCGTCGGGTCCACATTGGCGAGGACCCCGAGGTAAATGATTGCTCCATAGCCCGTCGTCTGCCAGATCCCCGACCAGACATAGAGGGACGCGAAGTCCGAGGCGTTGGCGAAATAGTCCGGCACGGTATGGATGCCGACACCGTGAGCCATTTCGCTCAGCAAGCTCGAGGTCGGCGCCAGCACGATCTGCATCATGCCAATCAGCACGATCACGGAAATGAAATAGGGCGCGTACGTGATCGTCTGCACGAACTTCTTGAACGTGCGGTGCCGCACCTCGTTGAGCGCAAGGGCCAGGACAATAGTGGCGGGGATACTGACTGCCAGAAAATAGACGCTAAGGACCAGCGTGTTCTCGATGATCGGCCAGAACTCCGGGTTCGAGACCCACTGGCGGAAGTACTCGAGCCCGGCCCAGGGGCTCCCCCACATCCCACCGACCGGGTTGTAGTTGCGGAAGGCGATCTGAGTGCCGAGCAGCGGCCAATAGTTGAACACAAGCAAGAAGGCGAGCGGGACCGTCACCATCAGGTACAGCTGCCAGTGGCGCCGTAGCGACTTTCTCAGTGGGTAGGGCCGCCCGCGTGCTTGACGTACTGTGACGCGTCCCCGCCGAGGGTCGGTAGCCTCATCCGTCAGCGGGACGGGCGCGGCGCTCTGCGGTTGAACGGAGATGTTCCCGGAGATCACCGAACTATGTCCTGCAGCGGGGCTCGCAGGGCGATCCTAAATCCCGAGCCGGGTCAGCATCCCGTGGGCCGCGTCGATGCGGTCATCACCGCAGAGGTACCGCCACAACTTCGCCCGCTCGATCTGCACCTCCCGGTGCTCGGCGCCGTACCAGGGTTGCTGCGTCGTAAAGACGGCCTCGAGCACGTCTGCGTTGCCGTAACCCTCGGTGTTGAACCAGCCCCGCTGCTCGCGCCCGGGAGCCAGTTGCAACCGCATCTTGAACATATAACGCTTGCGGCCAGTCGCATTCGGCTGGGCGCAGTGCCAAATGTCCGAGTGAGCGATAAAAACCGTCCCGGCCGAGCAGGCCAGGTGCTGCTGGCCCACGATGTTCCGATAATGAGCGATCGACCCAAAACGGATGTCGCGCAGGTGCGACCCGGGCAGCACGAGCGTCGGTCCCATCTCCTGGGGCGTATCCTGCGGGAAGTACATCACGAGCACGTCGAACCTGAGGGGGCGGGTATCGATAACGGCGTCGGCATGCCAGTCCTGTGCCTGCACGTAGTTACCAGGGACAATGTGTACGAACGAGTGGTTATAGACCGGGTCGGGGCCCATCAAACTACGCAACGCGCCGCAAAGGCGCGGCAGTTGGAACACCTTACGGATCGTCGCCGAGGTGTCCCAGTACTTGTAGCCGCTGCCCTCGTAAGCGTCGAGCTCACTCAACACGTGCTCGTTCAGCTCGTGAGGCACGGCGCGGTCAAGACGAACGAACCCGTCCCAGGTGAACTTCATCATCTCCTGCACGTCGAGCAGGTCGCGGGGTGCCACGTCGACAGGCAAAGTCTCAGTCATGGCACGCAACCTCCCTCGTGAGGACGAACTCGAAGGGCAATACCGAGCTACCGTGCTCTCGTCCCGGCACGATCAGCGATTGGGACATCTGGAGCAACTTCCAGCCGGCCCGGAGCGCCGCCACCACCGAACGGTACGGGGCCTCGCTCTCGTCGCCCGGGCGCGATGGCAACGCCCCTTCGGGCGTGGCCCCGTCGTACAATGCCCAGGCCACTGTCTGCGAGTCGAGGCTCTTGTTGGCCAGGTGCAAGATCAGCACCTGCTCCCTCATAGTCATCTCAGACATTGCCATCCTCTCTGCTCGGTGCAATTACAGCGACGTCAGCCTGCTCAGCGGCCTAGACCGTCACACGATGTTCGTTCTGCGCCCGGGCTACCGTCTCTCTCTCTCTCTCTCAGCCCCTTCACGGGAAAAAATTCACCGCTACTGGTGTGATCGTCCTGCGCTCGTCGGCTTGGCGCGGCCCAACCGCCAAGAAATCGAACGCCTCGAACCCGAGCTCAAAGGCGGGCGCCGCCGCTGTCAACGAGAAGTTGCGCTTCTCTAGATCCTCAAACTGGGGGTCAGCTACGACTGAGTGCCGATCGTAGCCCAACGACCGCAGGTCTTCGAGGCTGTAAGTCTTGTCGAACCCTACCCCCTCGGGCCTATAGGTAGGGCCTTCTCCACTGACAATCGGCCGAGCACCGGTATCCCACAACAGGTTTATGTCGCTTACGAAGGGACGGTCATCGAGGTGACAGCGCGAGCCGCCCACGAACAGCGGCTGATTGTCGGTTACGACGATATTACGGATGAAGTTGAAAGAAATGTGATCTTCACTGCGCCCGAGGGCGATCTGTCCCTCGCCTCCAAAGGCAAAGATATTGTTGCGCACAACGTTCTCGCGTCCGAAGTGCTGATGGAACGGCTCACTGCTCACATCGAACGACAGGTTGCCTTCTACCAGGATGTGAGCACTGCCCTCGTCGAGGTAGATCCCCCAACCTCCGTACGCTCGCCTGTGGACATCATGGATCAGGTTGCCGCGGATAACGGTGCCCGGTTGGGCACCGAGAGTGTAGATACCACCCATATCGCTCAATAACCCGTGCCCGATGTCGTGGATGTGGTTGAACTCCAGACGATTGTTCTTGCTGATGCTGTTGCCGTGCCGCCACACCCATCCACATGACACTCCGCTGTAGTGGAAATCATGGATATGGTTATGCGAGACGGCGCTGTCAAATGAATGGGCGACCAACACGCCCACAGCGCTCGGGAACACTTGGCCGCCCCCGTGGACGTGGTTGTCTGTGACCTGTGTGCGGCCGGTCCGGTTCTCGACAGGTCCCGCCGCTCCCGACCCAAAGACCTTCACACCACCGGCCCCGAGGTCGGTCACCTCGTTCCCCACCACCCGGTTGCCTTCGCAGCCTTCCCGGATCTCGATCCCGTACCCACCTACGTGAGCAACGGAGCAATCTTCGATGGAGCAGTACCGCGCACCCTTGAGTACGAGCGCGCCCGGCACGTTTGAGGCGGCCTGAGGGGCAGCAGCGTACTCGACGCCTGCCAGTTGCAGCGGGAACGGAGAGTGCTCCAGGTCGAACAACGGGTGCCAGCCCTCCGGCTGGCACCAATCGGTGTGCTCGAACCCGAGTTGCTCGAACCTCAAGAACTCGACGAACTTCATCTGTCCCGGATGACCCTCGAGCATGAGCAGCTGTTGAGCCTGAGACGCGAACACCTCGGCCGTCTCCGGCTGTTCGTGCGGCAGCGGCAAGTAATAAAGGGTGCCGGTGGGAGCGTCGAGGTACCATTCCCCTGGCGTGTTGAGCGCCTCGAAGACGTTATCCACGTAGTATTCTGCGTAACGCGGCCCTGCGTCATCACGGAGTGCGAACACGCTCTGGCGAGAAGAGACGACAGTGTTAGTCGTGACGTCGAAGTGCGCAATAGGAAGACGCTCTTCTGTCCACCAGTGGTAGGCGACAATGTCGACGTGGCCAAGGTTTTTCCAGGCCCGTATGTCACCAGGTTGGCAGCGGAACGTCGAAGTGCCGTCGAAGAGGTTCTCCTCGTTGAAGCGCCAAGTACCAAAATCCAGGGGAGGAATGGTCGCTTGTACCCGATAGTGGCCATGCTTGGGTAGCCGGGGACGATTACGACGCTCGCCGTTTACGAAAAGCTGACGAAAGTACCAGCGACCTGAAGCCACGTCCGGGAGGTCGGTGACCCAGCACTCCTGCGAGCCCAGTTGTTCGACCCGCCAGCCAGTGATCTGGCGCCCGCCATCGATAATCGGTCTTTCCCCGGGGTACCCGGCGTAGGTCACGGGGGCAGAATCCTCTGGCCCGAAGACCAAGGGCTCAGTGCGGAAGTACCGCCCGCCGCGGATCCAAACACCCACCGAACCTTGGAGCTGCCCCGATCCCTTCAGGCCGCGGACTGCGTCGCGCGCCCGGTCTATGGTGGCGAATGGCCCGTCGCCACCGTCGCCCGCGGGTTCGGCCAAAGACCCCGACCAGCTATCTCGGCCGTTCAGTGCGACGTAGAACTGGTGCCTTGGTCCACCAGCCACGTGATGCCCGCTGTGATGTTCCCCTGACATGGCCCCCCGGCTGCCTAACTTTACCCAGTAATTCCCGGTTTATGGTTTATTGCCGTCCAGTCCAGCCGCTCCGTACTTGCCAGCCATTCCCTACTCGGAGGTGACACGCCTCACCGCGGTCCCCCGCGAAAGTGACCTTACAACGCCTCATCAACAGGCGTCAAGAGGTTCATCAGATTTATCGTCTAGTTCATCCGATGAGGGCTAGACGACCGCTGGAGTGGCTGCTACGTTGTCCAATGGGCACAAGCATCTACGGAGGGCGTGTGACCGCAACCGGTAGGAACTACCTGGGTGGCAGTCGGCACAGTCGAGTAGTGCATGACCTGGGTTCTGCCATCGTGAGGGGGCGCATCAGCCCCGGCACCCTGATGCCGACTGAAAACGAACTGGTCGAGGAGTACGGTGTCGGTCGCTCAGCATTGCGCGAAGGGGTCAAGGTCCTGGCGGGGAAAGGGCTGCTGGAGACAAGGACGAGTGCGGGGACCCGCGTGCGTCCCCGGGGCTCGTGGAACCTGCTCGACGCCGATGTGCTGCACTGGCGGCTCAACCCCGAGACGAGCCAACACGACCTGGCGATGGTGGCGGACCTTCGCGTCGCCCTCGAACCAGGCGCGGCGCGTTTGGCGGCGGAGTCAGCGAATATAAGCGCCCGGCGTGAAGTGCCAGTACAAATGGCGAGGCTTTGGGCCACCGTGGATGACTTAGAGGATTTTGTGGAAGCTGACCTTGCTTTTCACCGCTCCGTCTTCGTGGCTTCCGGCAACGAACTGCTCATCTACATCTATGACGTCGTGAGTGAGGCGCTGCGCCTGGTCCGACCACTGCATACTCACTCGGTCGCCCACAACCGGGAGACCTTGCCCAATCACGAGCGGGTGGCCCGGTCGATCCTTTACGGGCACCATCGCAAGGCCGAGCTGTTTATGCGCAGGGTCGTTGAGGTCGCCAGGGCGGACGTTCTGCAGCAACGACAATGGTACTCGGCCAAATCATCACGTCCGGGAAATGACGGCCAAATCTTGACGGCCCACTGATGGCGGGCAACTAATGACGGGCAACTAATGACGGGCAAACCTAATTGGCCCAGTCGTAGCTGCGAACCGTGAAGGCCCAATGACTGCAGCCAAGCCATCGAGGAACGACCTGGGGTAACGACACGAGGAAAGGTGAAGAGGCATGAGGCTGAATGGCCGCGAGGTCGGGCGGGAGCATGTCGCAGCGCGTACCGGCGACTTTGACGTTTTTGGCGGCGTCAGGGCCATCGTGATAGACGACGGAGTGGAACGTGGCATCCGCGCCATTGAGTTCAGAACGGGTGGCGGCCTTCGCTTCGAGGTTTTGGTCGACCGGGCCATGGACATTGGCGTGGCCGAGTTCGACGACTACAGCTTTGGTTGGCGCTCGGCCACCGGCTTTAGGCATCCGGGTTTGCACGAAGTCAACGACGAGGACGGCTTGTCCTGGCTCAGGAGCATGTCCGGGCTAAACGTTACTTGCGGGCTCGACCACACGTTGTTCGGTGGCGACTATGACTCATCGAACTACCGCTACCCGCCCAAGACCAGAGTGCGGCACGGGCTGCACGGTCGCATAGCGAACGTACCTGCCCGGCTAATCGGCTACGGACGAGCTTGGGACGGCGACGAAGCAGTGTTGTGGGCTGAGGGGGAGATCCGTCAGGCTGCCATTTTCGGAGAGCACCTGGTCCTCCACCGGCGGGTCGAAGCCGACCTCGGAGGCAACGAGATCCGCCTCACAGACACCGTAGTGAACACTGGCTTTGACCGTACGCCGCACATGTTCTTGTACCACTGCAACCTGGGGTGGCCCTTGCTGGACGAGGGAGCTGAGTTTGAGGCACGTATCCGCGCTACCACCTGGAGCAGTGAGAGCGCACAGACGCAGGGCCGCTCGAACCTGCGCTTTGAGGCTCCCATTCCGGGCTTCATCGAACAGGTTTACGAACATCAGCTGGAGCCAGACCCGGATGGGAAGGTGCGTGTTCGGCTCAGCAACAAGGGCATCGCCCGGGCCTTCGAGCTCGAGTACTCACCCGATCAGTTCCCAATCTTCTTTGAGTGGTGCAACCTGCGCGGGCGACTATACGGTCGGTCTAGAACCTTCGACGCATTCGGTAGGCGGCGAGACGACGGCACGGTCCGATAACACCATGATCTGGCTCGAACACGGTGAGGAACGCCAGTACCAGTCAATACTCCGGTTTTTGAGGACGTGATGTTCAACCCACGTTGACGTGAACGGTAAAATCATTA
This sequence comes from uncultured Acidimicrobiaceae bacterium, assembly GCA_963823855.1. Classification (GTDB taxonomy): domain Bacteria; phylum Actinomycetota; class Acidimicrobiia; order Acidimicrobiales; family Palsa-688; genus Fen-671. The sequence continues at coordinate 362,991 of CAWGNA010000012.1, read as the reverse complement.
GCCTGACTGCACGTCCCAGCAACGATGTAGGTCAGTAGCGCTAAGAGCAATTAGCACGCCGTGCGGGTTGGGTTCGCACCCGGGAGAAAGGTCGCTGCTTTGATGGATTACGAGGGTTGACAAATCGAGGTTTCCATGAGCGCCCTGCCAACGTCCTCTCGGCGTGGGGACGTTTGCCCTTTGCCCGCGTGGCAACGAGACCGAGACAGACGTCGGCTCGTATGCGAGCAACCCCCAGACCCACGCAGCGGAGGCGTGAGAGGCCACTCCGCCGGTCATCAAGCAGGCGGCCAGAAGGCGCCGGGTAGGCGCGGGCGGCCACGTGGCCAGGGCATAGAGGCCGGGTGCCGTCCGCAGCCAGCGTCCCTGGGTGATCGCGTTGCGGATCTGGGCGTCGGTGATCCCTCGACCCAGTGCTTGGGGCCTTGTGGCCAGCCCGAGCTGGCCGGCAAAGAGGGTGCGCTCAGTTTCCCGGAGGTTCGTAAGGGCTCGTTGTCTGCCGCTTGGCATATTGAAGAGTATTTCATGAGTATAGATGTCACTTCAAGCTCCCCACTCGGCTGGGGCACTGGGTGTGCCTGCCCCGGGCCACCTAGCCGGCGCGTTTTAGTGCCCGAGAGAGGATGTGGAGAAGGAAATGTACTTCCAACAACGATTTTCTTCTCAAGGTCACCCAAAGCGAGGGTCGGCCAGGACGAACCGGGGCTCTACGCTTCTCCAGATCGCGCCCATCGCAACGCGGGGGGGTGTGGACCCGCATCAGGGCGCAGCCACCCGCACCAGGCAAGCCGATGGTGTCCTTGGGAGCTGGACTCGAAGCTCGCCGCTCGAGGCCTCCCATTCGAGGCGCCCACCGTGCACGGGGTACAGGACGCGGGCCGCTGAGCCCGAGGCATTACCCCCGATCCGTAGTGAAATCTCATCCGGCCCGGCCTCATCCGAAGTGCCACCGGGACCCAGGTGGCGGCGCCAGACAACCAAATAGGTAGCGGCCGTCGACCGCATCCCCAGGGCCACCCACGGGTCGGTCCAACCCGGCAGGCCTATTGGCCAAAACGGAACGGCCTCAGACAGGTCAACTCTGACCTGTTTGTAGACCTTGAGTGCCTGGGCCACGAGGTCGAACTGCGCCGGCGTCATTTTGTCGAGGTGGCCCGAGAGGTGGATACGGCCGAGCATGGCGTTGCAGAGAGTAAACGCGATCCGCTCGTCGTCCCATTCCGGCTGGGGGTAAGCCCACACGGCGGCTTGCTCGGGCGCGATCGCGATCGGGGCCGCGGCCGCGATTGGGGGGTAGCGGAGCAGGTCCTCCTGGTCGCTGGTGGACTGGAGTTGCAGGCGCGACAGCAGCGCGTAGTCCGTACGCATCCCACCCGAGGAGCAGTTTTCAATCGTGAGGCCCGGGTGGCGGTCCAAAAGCCGGTCCACCCAGTCGAGGAAGGCGCGATTGTGTGCCAGCAAACCGACACCCGCTTCGGCCCCCGACCGATCTGTGCCCGGGGCGACGTTTATGTTGTAGTCCATCTTCAGGTACCCCACGCCAAGGTCCCCCACGAGGTGGTCGACCACCTTGTCGAGGTGCTCGCGGGCGCGGGGGTGAGAAAAGTCGAGCTGGTACCTATCTTGTTCGACCACTCTTTTGCCTCCGCGTGTAAAGAAGGCCTCCACCGGGAGCTGGTCGGCGATGGGGCTGTGTACCCCGACGACTTCGGGCTCCAGCCATAGGCCCGGTACCATCCCCTCTGCCCGTACCCGGTCGAGCACTTCGGCAATGCCGTTGGGGAACCTTGTCCTCGACGGCGCCCAGGCGCCCACGGAGCCCCACCAGCGCTCACCGAGCTCGCTGTACCACCCGGCGTCGATGCAGAAGTACTCGGCTCCGGCCCGGGCGGCCGCGCTGATGAGCGGGAGCAAACGGTCAGTGGTGGGGTCGCCCATGATCGTGTTCATGTAGTCGTTGAAAATCACCGGGAGCCGGCTGTGGTCTTGGTGGGGCCGCCGAAGTACCCGCCGGTACCTGGTGAGGCGGGCAACAGCGCCTTCGAACCCGTCATTGCTGAGGGCCACCGCGACCGGCACCGTCTCGAACGACTCTCCCGGCTGGAGAGTGAGCCGCCAATGATGCTCAGCGTCAGTGGGGCCCAGGAGCGATACGTACGTGGAGCCCGTGCCGGTCCCGGCGTGTTCGCCGACCTGCCAGTGCCAGGGACCATTGTGTTCGATCTGCCACAGCAACGTGTGCCCGGTCATGCGGTTGGAGACGGCGCCCATGGGCAAGTAGGTGCCCGATGACCAAGTGCCCTCGCTTGTCAGTCCAAATCGACCACCGAAGAGCCGCGCGAAAGAGAGCCGCGCTCGGCGGGGTTAACCTCGGGCAATGCGTCGCGCAGGCTGCGGACCTGCCAACGACCCTCGGCCAGCCAGTCGTTTTCTGCCCAAAGAAGTTCGACGTCCTCAAGCGAGCCGCCCGGGCCGGCGAGCCCGTCACCAAGGAAAGAACTGACCGACTCGAGAGTCAAGGGCGACGGCCCACCATTAGTCAGGCTCACCCGGCCGCGCACGACCCCGCCCTCCCGCAGGAATTGATATGACACGGTGCCGGCGAGACCGGTACCCATGTCCTCGAGCACCACTCGCAACTGGTGCCACGGCCCCTCTTCATCTTCCTTGTGGCTCACGTAGCGCATGCGGTGGCCGACAACGGACTCCGAGTACCGCCGGCCCGACCATCTTCGGCCGCTCCCGGCCACCACCACGTCGAGGAGAGGCAAGCCACTGCCTGGGTGCTCCCCAGGCAGCACGGGCCCCCGTCGGCGGGCGAGCGCGAAGTCACCCGTGGGAAGCGGAGCCAGGCGGGATAGCCGTGGTACTCCATCCGTACCTACATCGACCCGAACTTCGAGCGCTTGGTCCGACCAGCCGATCTCGAGCGTGGCCGAAGTCCTTTCTGCAACCATCCAACTCCTCCTACGAGCATCGCCCATCCTGGCGATCGTCCAACAAAATTGCCCAACAATGAGGCGCGAGCTGAGCCAACAGCGCAGGTGTGGTCATCACGAGCGAGCCTTTCGTTGTGCCCCCGGGATCTGCAAGTTATGGCTGTCCCAAAAAAGAATTCCTAAAGCAGGCCTCCCGCAGCCGTCTCCACGCCGTGGCACGCGGGCCGCGTGCTGTTGGTGGCACGAGCGCTCGGGAAAGCCCGCCAAACCCTGCCTGGTCTGGCCTCGGCTGCACGGGCCTCGGTCTGCAGCGCGGGGACCAGGAAATTGCAAACGGCTTTTTCGTTAACCCTCGGTCAAGTCGTGGCTCTCCCGGGCCAGCTTGCGGCCAACACTCGCTCGCTTGACGGGCTAATCAGGGCTCGGGTGTTACCTCTTCGTAGTGGCTGAACTCTCGCTCCGCGAGGAGGGCAATGATCGTGTCGCGCACGTAGCGCTCAAAGTGAGGAGTCTGACGATGAGCCTCCAGGCTGGCTTCGTCCACGTACTGCTCGTAGAGAATGAAGCTGTCGGGATCCCCTAATGATCGATAGGTACTGAACTGCACACAACCCGGTTCCTTGCGGGTGGCCGCCGTATGTTTGGCTAGAGCCGCGGCGACGACATCACCTTTGTCCGGTTGGGCTTGCCACTGAACGATCAGCGTGAGCATTTGTCCATCCTTTCCGTCGCGCCCGGTCGAGGCGGCCAGCAGTCTAAGCGGCGACCACTCCTCCCTCAACTCTCATATGCACCGCTGGACCGAGGTACATCAGTGACTTTGACCGGGAGGCGCTCTGGTGGTCTGCCTCACTGTCAGGCGCTCGAAACGGCCGAGGACGTCGGCCGTTTGCGCACAGTTGGAGCAAACATCGTCGCCAGGGCCATGAGAATACTCACCGCGGTTAGCGCCCGCAGCACAGTGACGTGGTTCCCCAAGAAACCGATGAGCGGAGGCCCAGCCAGAAAGGCACAATAACCAATCGACGCTATGACGCTGACGCGCCCTGCGGCCATCCTGGGGTCGTCTGCGCCGGCACTCATCCCCACCGGGAAACCGGCTGATGTCCCGGCGCCCCATAGCAGCACGCCGGCGAAGGCAACCGGCACCGCTGGCCCAAAAACGAACAAAGCTGCACCCGCGCTGGCCGTCACCGCCAGCCAGCGGACCACCCGTACCCGTCCGTAGCGGTCGAGCAACGTCGGCGCGAACCAGCGCCCGGCTGTCATCGCGGCGAGGAACGTGGCGAAGGCGATCGTCCCAACCGCCACGGGCACGTGGTAGCCATCGATGGAGGCCACGCTTATCCAGTCGTTGCCCGTTCCTTCGGCAAAGGCGAACGCAAGCACGAATACGCCTATCGCCAACGTCCGCGGCTCACGCCAAGCCCCCAGCGCACCCCGTCGCCCGTCGGCCGGGTCGCCGGCACTGGATAACTCTCCTTCGGCGTTTGTCGTGGATTGAGGGGCAGATATGAACCGCCGCGTCGCCAGCGGCACCGCTACTGCGACCAGGATGGCGACGACGGCGAGGTGCGCGGTTACGGGCACACCGAGGACCACCATGACAACACCTACCAGTGCTCCCACCACGGAGCCGAGGCTCCAGCCAGCATGGAACCGGGGCATGATCGACCGATCTAGGTGACTTTCCACAGCCGCACCGTGAACGTTCATGGCGACGTCCCAAGCACCGTTGGCCAGCCCCAGCACGAACAGGCCCGCCACCACCACGGCCAAGCCGATCAGATAGCCAACTGCCACTGTGGCCAGGCCGACTGCCAGCAGCACAGCCATGGCAGAGACCGTTCGGCGGGACTCGAAACGAGCTATCACAAGCCCCGACAGCGGCAGTGAGACCACCGACCCGGCGGCAATGGCAAGCAGCACGAGACCCAGAGCCGAGGGCTGTAAGTGAAAGTGTGCGCGCACTTGGGGTATCCGCGAAGCCCAACTCGCGAGCGCGACGCCAGAGCCGATGAAGACCAGGTAGGTGGCACGCGTGGCGAGCCGCACCTGCTCGCCCGAAACCGACGGGGTGGTGGGTGCCGACGTCATCGCATCACACCGTCCACCCGGGACCACGCTAGCCGAGACGTGGCCAGTACCGGTTTCGTCGGCGGGGCAGAGGCCGGTGCACGACCAGACCCGAGTGACCAGACTGGCAGGACACGGCAGCCTAAGCTGTCCCCGCGTGATGAGACAGCCCCGACGGCGAAGTGCCGCCCTCGCGCATGTCGTACGCAGTACCGTCTCGCTGTGTGTCTTTATTGGGGCGTGTGCCGGGGCCGTCTTCCTGTGGGGCTTCGTTTGGTTAGACGACCCTGAGGCTACGTTCGACAACTGGCTCGGCGTGGCTCTGCTGCTTGGCGCGGCGCTCGGCATCTTGGCGTGGCCCATCGCCGTCATAGTCTTCCGTGCCAGACCCCACAGGCGAACCCCGAATTAACGAGATGCAGCCACCACGGCTCATGAGAAAGAACCCACCAAACTCCATCGTCGCTCGGGCTACCGGAATGTTGCACGTACGCCTGTGCCGAACAGACCCCGAGGCCCGCGCTCTAAACGTCGTCCCTGATGGGACCGATTATTAGATTGCGAGGGCCCGCGAACAGCTCGGCACCTTCCTGGACCCGGCCTTCGCCTTCTCGCCATGCTCGGTACGCGCGGTCGTGCTCTAGCGAAGCCCAGTGCTCAACGGCCAGGAACCGTGCCGGGTCGTCACGGTCTTGGAACACCTCAACCCCGAGACACCCGTCAAAAGCACGCGTCGCCACGAGCACCGTCCGCAACCAGTCGGCGCCCGCTTCGACGTGCTCTGGTTTGAACCGACATTCAAGGATCGCAATGACTGCCATCGGGCACATCTCCTTGTCGAGGTTGTCGAGGAGGGTATTACAAGCTGGGGTACCGGCGGGCGGCGCACCCGTCGCCCGTGCTCAGCCGCAGCGAACCGTCGCCCCAGTCACCGGACTACCAGGCCACCTGAACGCCTGGGCCTGGGGACGGGGAGCGCACCGGTGGCCCAGCTCAGGGCAGAGGAGGCCGCCGGCACCGTCGTTCGCTATTGTCGAGTAGCACATGTACCCGTGTGAGACTGGCCGTCTGAGACTGGCGAACCACACCCAACTCGCCAGCCCAATGCCCATCTACTTGAACCGTCGCTGCTCAGGGGACCGGAAGCGGTGAAGATCCGGCCCACTGCCGTGACCAGTGGCTCACCCGACCCTCGCCTCCGAGCGCGCGTGGACGGCGCACCGTAGATGGAAATACGCGGCCGACCCCTCCACATAGGCGTTCAACTCCCTGGGCACCGTGCCAGCTGGGGCGAGTACCAAGACGCGGTGCACACAGCCGAAGAGATAGGTGTGGGTTCCATCTGGAACTTCGACCACATGTTGCCCCCTTCGGGCCAGAAGACGGGCCTTGCTTCGAAACCCTAACAACCCTTTCAGCCCTGGCACTCATGACCACCCGGGCCCGGATCGGCGTTCTCGTGAACGGCGTGACATATCGGGACCCGGCTACGCTAGCCAAGGCGTGCGCTCAGGTTGACCAAATGAGCGGCGGAAGGCTCGAATTCTCCCTCGGGGCGGCTTGGGCGGAGCGCGAATTCCAGGCCTACGGTCTTGCGTTCCCGTCCCTCACCGAGCGGTACGCGCGCCTCGATGAAGCGGTCGAGGTCATAAAACTCCTTTGGAGCCAGGAGCGCACTACCTTTGTCGGTCGTTACTACAGGGTGGCTGACGCACCCTGCGCGCCTAAGCCGGTACAGACGCCTTTCCCACCGATCACGATCGGGGGTAACGGCCGAGGAGCGCTACGGGTCGCCGCACGCCATGCAACTCGGCTCAACGTGTCCGGCTCACCGGAGCGGTGCCGTGACGCGCTCACCAGGCTCGCTCGGTGCTGCGAAGAGGTTGGCCGCGACCTCGACGAAATCGAGCTGTCAGTTCATCCCCCTATCGCCGTCGCGCCGACGACTGAGCAAGCGGAAGCCATGGCGCAACGTATCGATGCGGAGCAGGGTCGTGCACTCCCCTCGGATCGCGGGGGTTGGATCTTCGGTAACCCATCGGAGGCAGCGGCAAAGTTGCGGCGCTATTTCGACGTCGGGGTTTCGCACTTCGTCCTGGCGAGCGGCCATCCCCTCGACCCGATGCCGTTGCGCCTGCTCATGGACGAGGTCCTCCCCTCGCTCAATTGAACGATTGCGACCACGTGGGCAGTCAACGACAGCTGTCATCCGAGACAGGCTGCAGGCGGATGTAACGTCGCCGGTCCTACCCCGTCTCAGTGGGCGACCTACTAATAAACGATGGCCAAAGGACAGGGACGAAGATGCCGAAGAGAGTTTCTGGGAACGGTCCCCTCAGGCGAGGCGAGACGGCCCCTGGCAGGAGGGCCGCGACCTGCGCAATTGCCGGGTGCGCGACCGTAGCGTTGGCGTTTTCCCTTCTTCAGAGCTCCGGGGTCGCGGTCGCGCTGGCCAGCGTACGGCCCGCAACCGTGACCAACTACGGAAGCTTCAAGCTCAGTGGCGCAGTCTCGGGGTCGCTCGTCCCGCTCCCTACGAGCTGTGACGCCTCTAATACAGCAGCGGACGTCGAGTTCAGCTGGTTTGGAAAGGTGAAGACCCTAAAGGGCGTGTCACCGAAGTCGATCGTCTCGTTCGAGTTGGACCTGCAAGGGTCAAATTACGGTAAGCCAGGTACCCTCAAGAACAGCCACGGGAGCCCGCCGTTCTTTACGTTCAACGCGACCAGCGAAAGCGGGCCGCCGCTGGCTTGGCAGTCCGTCTCAGGCGGTTATTCCACGAGCAAGCAGGGCATCGGCGGGATGCTTGATGTCGTGCTCGACCAGGCGGACGGCCAGCCTGGCACTCTCGTTGTCAAAGGAACGTGGGAGCACTGCCGGGTCGATGGCAACATTTGAGCCGTCCTTTCGGACAAGCTATGCAGTGTCATCCGCTGGTCGCCGGGCGCTGTCGACCTTGCTGTCTCCCTGACCTGCAGGCGGAATAGCAACACCACTCTTTCGTCGTGGGCCCATCTAAGATGTCCCGGATTTCTTATGACGAAGATCGCCCGTGACGTGGACGCGATAACCGCTGTTGAGGCTCACCGAGACCGTCCCCCAGGCGCCCGTTCGTGAACTCCATCGAATTAGAGCTCGCTGATTGGAGGCGCAGTGTCCACGAGCTCTACGCCGCCGTCCGGAAGGAGGCAGACCCAGAGCGTGGCCACGGTGCGTGGCGGGCGGGAAGGGATGACCTGTTCCGCAACCATCCCCAGAGCCCGCTGCCCATCGGCCATCCATTCCGTTCGGCCGGGCTGCCCTACTGGCCGTACAACCCCGAGCTTCGCTTCGAACTGCCCATGCGCTACTTTCCCCGTGAGACGCGGCATCTGATAGAGAGCGACAACGACGAGGCGACGGCGCTGCGGGCCATAGGCACGGTCGAAGTGCCCGCGCCCGTCGAAGGTGCCCTCACTGTGTGGTGGGCGCAACAGTACGGGGGCGGGCTGTTCCTGCCCGTTCGCGACCAAACGGCGGGGAAGACGACCTACGGAGGCGGCCGGTACCTCCTGGATACCGTCAAAGGCGCCGACCTGGGAGGGATGTTCGATACCCTGGTCATCGACCTGAACTTCCTTTACCACCCGTCCTGTTGCTACAGCGACAAGTGGAAATGCCCGCTCGCGCCCGAAGGGAACACGGTTGCCTTCGCTCTTTGCTCCGGGGAGCGACTGGACTAGGTCGCTACGGCGACGAGAAGCGGCTATCCGCTCAGTTGGCCTCACGGTTTACCTTTTTGCGCCGAACTATCGCGTAAATCTGGCCGAACTAACATTTCCCCGAATACTCGGTGGATGAACCCCAGCCGAGGTCAACCTCACCGCCGCCGGCAAACGCAACGGAGGCCGAAAGGCGCGCTCGGAGAAGTCGCGTCGGCGTCGCTTGTTGCTTCTACAACCATAAGAATTTACTCTGGTACGCAACGGAGGCGCCATGTTCGGACGGAAGCGCCAGGCTCAGAGGGAGGCAGAAGCGAAGGCCCAGGCCGTCGCGGACCTTCGGGCTGCCGTCGTGGACCTACTAGTTGTGGCTGAAGGCGGTACGAAAGACCCTCCAGAGCCCACGGGTTGGTCGCTCGTATTGAAGCCCGGCGAACGGTTGGTTTACCCGATGACCGGTGTTGGCTTGTTCGAGCCTCGACGTGCACGGGCACTGGTCGGGCCGCTCTGCTGGGTTCTCGGTACCGGTCACAGATGGCATCCGGTTCCGCATTGGCAAATCCGCAGGTACTTATGTACAAGGCAATGAGACGCCCACCATCATCGATTCGGGCGATATCAGCTTCACGACGCAACGTATTGTCTTCCAAGGGCGTACGTACACGCGAGAGTGGATGTTCTCCAAGCTGATCGGGATAGCGCACGACGCCACCCAGGCCTGGACGGCGATCCAAGTGTCTAACCGCGAGAAGACTTCTGGCATCGTGTACACGGGGATACCACCAGACGTCGTGCGCCTCGAGTTGGCAGTGGCCGTCGCCATCTTCAACGGCGATGGGCCCGAGGTGGCCAAAGAGCTGCGCGAGCAACTAAGCGAGTTGGGCCCCCGAGCCGAGAGCGGGGCGGCAGCTCCCGGAGCACCCACTACTTTGACAATGCCGGGCCCGAACCCGGCAGAGACCACCCATGGGCCTGAGCCTTCCTCCCCGGCGGAGCCCTCCGTCCACCAGAGCCGCTCCCCTCTCCCACCCCCCATGTGGGCGACGGACCCCTCGGGTCGCCATCAGCTCCGCTACTGGGATGGTGCAGTCTGGACTGACTTCGTGTCGGACGACGGCCATGAGTTTCATGAAACCCTTCCCTGAGGTTCACGCCAGACGCGTAGCTGCCTCCCGCTCGATCGGGAGAAGAAATGCGTAGTTCAAATGGGCTGCTGGGAACGGCTTTACCTGGTGCCGACTTTGTGACAGGATGCCGTGCGTCAACCAGGAGGGGTTATGTCGTTGCAAGTCGTTGGGGCAGGCGTGGGCCGTACCGGGACCCACTCATTGAAAGAGGCCCTTGAAAAGGTTCTTGGTGGCCCGTGCCACCATATGGTCGAGGTTTTCTCACATCCCGAGCAGGTGCCCATATGGACAGACGCCATCGAGGGCCGGCCGGTTGACTGGGCGCAGCTGATGGACGGTTACGTGGCGCAGGTCGACTGGCCAGGCGCCAGCTTCTGGCCAGAACTGCTCGAATCCAACCCCGATGCCCTGGTCATCCTGTCGGTCCGGAGCCCCGAGGCGTGGTATACCAGCGCCAGCAACACAATCTTCCGGGCCCTCGAACTGACGGATGACGAGATCGGCCCCTGGATGGTCTCGATGAAGCGCCTGCTCGGTGACCGCTTTTGCAACGACCTCGGTGACCGGGACGCCATGTTGACTGCTTTCGAGCGTCATAACGACGACGTTCGCCGTCGCGTCCCATCGTCCCAGCTCCTGGAGTGGCGCGCTGAGGAGGGGTGGGGACCAATTTGTTCGCGCCTGGGCGTGACCGTGCCGGAAGAGCCGTTCCCGCTGACCAACACAACTGAGGAGTTCCAGGCCAATTTCCAGCAATCCCCTTCAGAGGCCGACCAGCTGACGAGCTAACGAGCGGAGCACCTGAGCCGGACGACAATTCGGGATCTTCTGGAGGTCCCCCGGGTACAGCACTTCTCGGGGAAATTCCTGGCGAATACGTCCCCAGCAGGGAAGTACTGCGTAATTACAAAGATAAAACCGAACAGGGCGAAGAACGCGACCGTCACCGAGGCGCTGGCGGCCGAGAAGGCCGGCGACCCGAACACGGAGAGGTCGAGCATGGGATGCGCGGTGCGGCGCTCGGCCAGGACGAACAGGGCGCCTGCAATCGCCGCGCCCGCAAAACCGGCCAGTGCCCACTGAGAGGCCCATCCCCGCTGGGGTGCCTCGATGATCGTATAAACAAGGATCCCGACGAAAGCAGACCGCGGTCAGCAGGCCCGGGAGGTCGACACGCGGTGCGCCGGCAATTCGAGGCTCAGGCACCACAATCGCGGTCAGCACTGCTGCGATCAATGCCACGGGCACGAGGGCCAAGAACACGCTCCCCCACCAGAAGTGCTCCAGCAGTTCCCCGCCGGCGACCGGCCCGACTGCAACGCCAAGGCCGGTCACGGCGCCCCAGATCCCGGCGGAGCTGAGCGCCTGGTCTGCCGTGCACGGCTACGCAACGCTGCTCCTGGACGGGCGGGCCGCTGCGGGGCATGTCGCCGGTGGACCGCACTCGGGGGATGGACCAGGTCCTGGGCACGATCCACCGCGGTCTGTAGGTCACCGCGGTCTTCAGGTCACCGTGCTGGCGTTAGCCAGGGCTAGGGGGCGCTGTGGCCAGCTGCGGCCCGGTCGCGACGACAGCGGCTGATGTGAGGAGGATGACCTCAACAACGATGTCGAGCGGGAGCGAGGTGCTGTCGATGACTAGGTGGTAGTGACAAGCGGCGGTCGGGTCGGCGCCGTAGAGGCGGCGCACGTAGGAGGTGCGGGCTTTGTCGGCGGCCTGCATATGGGCCCGGGCCTCGTCGACGCTGACGCCCTCGACCAGGGCGCCTTGGGCCAGCCGCCGGTCAGGAGGGCCGTCGAGGCGGACGTGGAACCCGCGGTCGCGGCCGAGCACAACTGCGGCCGCCCGGCCCAGGACGACACCTCTGCCGGCCGAAGCCAGGGCGAGCACTTCTGCTTCAGCGGCATGGCGGATCTCGTCGTCGTGCTGGCGGTGAGAGGGGGGCGACAACGTCGGCCCGGCTGGCATGGCGTGGCTAAGGGAGCCGAGCAGGCGGTGCACTGGGGTAGCGCCCGCTTCCTCGGCGGACAGCCCTTCGCGATGGGCCGACGGGCCGGGGCGGGCGGGGCCGGTAACGCGGTCAATCAACGGTACGCCCAGGCGCTCAGCGAGCGCTGGGGCTACGACGCTACCTCCCGCGCCATAGGCAGCCGAAATGGTGATCAGCCAAGTCCCGGGCGTCCGTTCCGGGAGGCGGCTGGTGCTATCACCCGTCATGTGCCCGAACCGCGTCTAGTCATGCCGGGACCGGTGCGACTTCGCTTGACGCTTCGGCGGCGGATGGCTTCGGAGTGCCCGACGGCAACACCGCCGCCGAGACCACGGCCGCGAAGACAAATATGCCGAACACCACCGTAAACGACACCACGTAGCTGTGTACCGCAGCCTGCGCCAGGTTCTCTGGGGTGCGGCCGTGGGCGAGCAAATAAGCGCTGACAGCGCTGGCGGCGATGCTGTTGAGCAGAGCCGTGCCGATGGAGCCGCCCACCTGTTGGCTGGTGTTCACCATGGCCGAGGCCACCCCCGCGTCTTCAGGCCGGGCGCCAAAGGTGGCGGTGTTGATCGCACAGCCGAACACGAGGCCCAGGCCCAAACCGACCAGGAGGAGCCCGGGCAGGATGCCGCTCGAGTAGGCCGTGTTCAACCCCAGCTGGCGTAACAACGCGACCCCGACGGCAGCGATAAGCATCCCGAGGGGGACCAATGGGCGAGGGCCGACCCGGGGCAACAGCACGGCGGTAGACACAGTGGAGGCGACCATGACCATGCCTATGAGGGGGAGGAAAGCCACTCCGGTCTTCACGGGCGTGTAGTCGAGGGTCAACTGCAGGTAATAGGTCAGGAACAAGAAAACGCCGAACAGGGCAATAGCCGTGAGCCCGATGGCCAAGTAGGAGCCCCCCCGATAGCGGTCCAACACCACCCGTAGCGGCAACAAGGGGTGCTCGACCCGGCGTTCTACCAGCACGAAGCCAGCCAACAGGACGACCCCACCAACGATCAAGATCACGGTCACAGGCGCCCCCCAGCCGTGGGTGGCAGCCTCCGACATGCCGTACACAAAAGCCACCAGTCCCGAAACCGCCAGGACCGAACCCGGAGGATCCAGGCGCACATCGGGGTTGCGAGGCTGGTTGACCAGCAGCCGCATCCCTCCGATCAGAGCCACGACCGCCAGGGCGACGTTAACGTACAGACACCAGCGCCAGTTCAAGTACTCGGTCAGCACGCCGCCGAGCAGTAAGCCGACGGCCCCGCCCGAACCGGCGATGGCCCCGTAGACCCCGAACGCCTTGCCTCGCTCGGACGGCTCGACGAACGTCGTGGTCAAGATGGACAGCGCGGCGGGCGCCAACATGGCCCCAAAGGCCCCCTGGATGGCCCGGGCGACCACCAACATGGCGAAACCGGTGGCCGCTCCGCCCAAGGCCGAGGCCCCGGCGAAGCCCACCAGGCCGATCAGGAACATCCGGCGCCGCCCGACGAGGTCCGACAGGCGCCCGCCCAGCAACAGCAGCCCGCCGAAAGCCAGCGAATAGGCCGTCACCACCCACTGCCGGTCGGCGTTGGAGAACCCTAGGTCGCTCTGGGCGGACGGCAGCGCGATGCTGACGATGGTGGCGTCGAGGACGACCATCAGCTGTGCCAAGCCAGCCACGGCCAAGATCCACCAGCGGTTGTCCGCGGCCCCGTCCGCGTCCGGCGTGCGCCCTACCGCGGAGGCCGCATCTACCTGCTCAGCCATGGGGACGCCCACCTTGTACGCAGCTGCCAACGGTCGTCAGGGGCTCGGGCGCACCGGTCGCCGCACGTGGTGTACCGACGAACTGACGCCCAGGCTCGCTGACGTAGCACAGCCGGCACTCGTCCTTTGCAGGGGACCGACGACTGGATAGCCTCAGTTCAACGCCCACCCCATCACCGCCCGCAACCGAGCCGAACACGAGCGACCGTACCACACCTGCCGCTTTGGGCGAGACTACGAGGCTGCGACAGGCGAAATCAGTCGGTATTTGGGGTGGCCTGGCGAGCGACCCCTCGACTGGCACCGCGATTGGTTCACGCGCGATTGGTTCACGCGCGATTGGTCCTGGCACACCGAGCCTCGTGCGCGCGTCGTCGTGCTGCGCTCGAGCCGGGGAGCCTGCATGTAGCGCTACGACGCATCGGTGGCGGATAGCGCCCAAGCCCGTCCTCGCCTTGGACCACCAGTTGCTTCCAGGGCGAGGCGCAAGGCCCAGCCGGTGACGGGATCGCCGCTACCCCACCCATACCAGCGCACCTCGTGCACGACGTCGGTCAACTCGTTTGGGCGCAACGGCCAACGAGCGGTTAGCTCTCCGAGCGTGGCCAGCACCCACCATGCCGCGAACCTCCCCGGGGCAGCCCCAGGCCTGCGACCGTGGGCACCACCGTTTGCCGCGGCCCACGCCATGATGGCCACTGCCTCATTTGGGGCCAGGTCGACGATCTCCGTTACGCGGGCGCCGAGCGCCGAGACGGCATCCATCGCCTTGCCCTTCACAGACACCGCCTCCGCACGGCCGTTGGACTCCGCCGTCCAGGTGCCGACCAGGTCCTCGAGAGCGCCGCTGACTTCATCTGGTTCGCCTCCGCCCGAGGCCTGGCGTCCCGCGACGCGAGCCTGTCCCTGCCTGCGACGTCGCTCTTGACCGCGTCGCCGAGTGGTCAGTGGCGCGCTGCAGAGGTGGCATCCTCGGTGGCGAGGCGTCCATCCTGTCGGCGTGATACGCGGCGACCGCATACGATGGCTCCCAGGGCTCGAGGCGGAGAGGGATGTCGAGGACCTCCGGCAAGGTGGGGGCCACCGGATCGTCGGTGAGGTCCTCACCCCGGACCACCCGTTCGTGAGCCGCCATCGCCGCCTCGGGGGTGGCGTGCAGGTGCGCCGAGAGTTGCGACCAGGTATGAGTCGACGCGGCGACCTCAGGCAAAGGCCCGAAGGCAAAACGCCCTGTCCCCGTCTCGAGCATTTTTGCGGCCCAGGTGCCGGGAGCCTCGAGGCAGAGGCGGTACTCGATGTGAGCAGCCACAGCCCACAGCTGCTTACCCCGCGCCAGGGCAAGACGACACCTAGTACGCAAGTTGTCGAGTTCCGCCCATTGGTCGGTAACAACCAGTTCGTTGACGAATATGGTCAGCCCGTCGATATCACCGCGTTCGATCAGTTCGCTCGACCGCTGCTGCAACTCACCGGAGCCCTGTTGTGCCATACCCAGCGTTACAAGCTACGTCCGAACGACCCGTTTGCTCGCTAACGATGATGCGCCAGGCACTGGGTGAAGAACGCGCGTATGTCCTGGACGAGTAAATCCGGCGCCTGGCGAGCGGCGTAGTGGCCGCCGCGGTCATAGATGTTCCAGGACAGGATGCGGGCGTGTTGCTCCTCGGCTAGGGCGCGGTCCGACGACCAGTCATGGGGGAACTGGGCCAGTCCAAGGGGAGGGGCAAGAGCAGGCGGGATGGTCGTCGGCCCGCTGGGGGGTTGCTGGCGGTCCTCCTCAGCGTAGATACGCGGGGCCGACCCCGCGGTGCCGGTCAACCAGTGGACCATGACGTGGGTGAGGAGGGCTTCGGAGTCGAGGTCGGCCATGCACTGGCTGTTCCACGCCAACAGGCCGACCGGGGAATCAGCCAAGGCGTGAGCGAGGGTCTGCGGCTGCTCGGCATGGACGTGGCCGTACGAGGCGTTCCGTACCTCCCCGGCCCAGCCGGGAACACCTGGGTAACGTGGACGCCGACCAAGTCCCCGGGCGCCGCCCGCCCCATCTCGGGAGCGATGAAAGAGCCCCAGTCGTTGCCGGCCGCCCCGTAGGTGCGGTAGCCCAGTCTCCGCATCAACACCACCAAGGCCCGAGCGATCCGGCGCGGCCCCCAGCCCACGTCTGGCGTCGGCCCCGACCAGCCGAAGCCGGGCAAGGAAGGGACCACGATGTCGAAGGCGATATCCGGGCTGAGGCCATACCGGCGAGGGTCGGCGAGAGGCCCCATCACGTCCAGGTACTCTGCGACGGAACCCGGCCAACCATGGATGAGTACGAGCGGCACTGGATCAGGCTCAGGCGAACGGGCGTGCAAAAAGTGCACGTTGGCCCCATCAATGTCGGTGGTGAACTGCGGGTGCTCGTTGATTCGGATCTCCCACGTGCGCCAGTCGTACCGTTCGCGCCAGTAGGCGACCAGCCGCCAGACGAAGGAATTCGAGACGCCGTACCCTTGGTCGCCGCCGCGCGGCTCTGGCGCCGGGCGGGCCTATCCAGCCGGTCGCGTAGGTCGGCCAATTGGCTGTCCGGGACCTCGACGCGGAACGGCCGAAGCTCGTCGCCTTCAACGGTCATGTGCTCCCTCATGTTCACGGCGTCGCTCGTCAAAGTAACAGTGGGGCTTCTGAACAAGGCTCATCGTTCTCTGTACCCGCTCGGGGTATGCCCTTGCTCGTCCCCGTCTCGACAGACCTGCCAGACTTCCCGCCCGGGGCCAGTAGCCTTAGCGCCCCCACCGAGCAGGAGGCCGCATGAACAACGGAGGCCCTACCCGTATACGAGTGACATGGTGACGAGCCCGGTCCCGCCGGTAGTCCTTCGGAACAGCACAGGTATCAACGGCCCAGGCATCAACGGCACAGGTATCAACGGCACAGGCACCAACGGGATAGGTATCAACGGGATAGGTATCAACGGGATAGGTATCAACGGGATAGGCATCAACGGGATAGGCATCAACGGGATAGGCATCGAGGATCCCCTGGAGGTCGTGCTCGGCTTCCTACGGGGCCACCGGCGTTTCGACGTCGCCGAGCCCTCGCGATCCGCGTCATTTGGCGAGTTGGACCTGAAGCTGGCGAACCGGGGCGGCGCCCGCATCTCGGCGGCCGAGACGGCGCGGATCCTGGAGCGACGTCCATCGATCGAGCGAACTTTGCAAACGATCGCTCCTGACGCTTCGCTGGCCCGAGCAGCGAACGCAGTTCCGTGGATGCCTATGCGGCAACTATTCGACGCCTTCGCGGACATTCGCGGCGTCGGGTTTTCGAAGATGACGAAGGCGCTACACCCAAAGCGCCCGGCGCTTGTCCCGATGCTCGACAGCGTCGTGCAGAAGTACCTGGAAGACGACGATCTGGGATCCCAGGCTCCGTTCGGCGAGCGCGCGCTCGGGCTCGTATGCGGCTACAAACGCGACCTTGACCGCAACCGAGCGGCGGTCCGAGCGCTCCGCCAGCAGCTCGCGAGGCGCGGTTACGAGCTCACCGAGGTGCGAATCCTGGATCTCCTGATCTGGTCGGTCAAAGCCCGCACCTGATCGGCGCACTGACCCTGTAACAGTGGCTCAGCTGAGCTCACTAGAGGCGGCGACTTACCGCTTCAGGTACCGCAGCGCCTCGTCGTGAGTTATCTCGCCAGCAGCGAGGGCTTCCAACACCTGAAGCCGGCCATCAGAGGCCCGGCTCGCCGGCTCGGAAGGTTCTTGGCGCTCCGCTTCCTCCGAGTCGATGTGGCCGCCCACGCCATCGACGATCTCGTCCAGGCGAGAGCGGGCCGTGTTGTACGAGACCCCCAGCTCGGTTGCCAGCCGTTGCAGGTTGTTCCGGGCGCGCAGCAGCAACCCGACGAAGTCGAGTTGATCGGGGGAGAGCTTCCCGATCCAACCGAGGCCAAACTCTCCCTCGATTGTCACTCCGCTCGAGGGGCACCAAAGCCGCGTCACGACGAGTTCGCCTCCACCCGCGGGATCCTGGGTGAGGAGGCGGTTCATGTCTGCATTTGGCCCTCGCCATCGGTACCGTCGTGACCCTCATGGACGTCGCAGTCGGCCCCGGGAGCGGGCCGGTCCCGACGCCATTTCGTCAGGAAAAAGTCCAGGTCGTCTGTTCCCGCACCCTCTTCCGCCGCCTCGATTATGGACGCCGGCTCAAGGTCGGGGAACTCGGCCCTCAGGGCGGCGGCAAAATTGGCCTCTACACCGCTCTCGTGCAGCTCGACCAGTTGGGCAATGTCGATTTCGCCGAAGATGGCCAGCATGGCGCGGGCATAACCGGGCTCGACGCCGCCCTCGTGGCACTCGAGCAGTTCGCCTACGCCGATGTCGGGGAACACGTCGCTCATCTGCTCGATGTAGCTCTTGGGCACACCCTCTGTCTTGAGCTCGACCAGGTTCTCGAACGTCAACCCCGGCCGGCCCGGGGAGCCGGAAAATACAGGACGGGGCCCCCGATGAGGCCGGGGCGGGCGCGGGGGGCGGGGTGGCCGGGGCCGGCCCGGGTCGACGAAGCTCTCACCCAACCTTCGCCGCAATTCCCAGGACACCACCTCGCCAAGCAACGCTCCCAGGTCCGGGGCTGGTCGAGGGGGCGCCTGGGGCGGTGGATAAATGGCGTCGAGCAGTTGGGCGGCCTGTTCGACGGTGATGGTACCGGCGGCCACCATGCGAAGGATGGTCTCTCGCTCTTGCGTTGGCATTAATAATTATTGTTATCGGCGAATACAGCCATCGTCAATAGCAAATATTGGTAGCCAAGCTGGCCATTGGCAATTATGGGGGGCAAGTCGAGGCCCCGGACAATCGTTCTGGTGGAGGGCGGCGTCCGGGGCGGAGCTGTTCGCTACCGCAAGGGATTGGATCCGGCTAAGCCCAGAAGTTCGCTGCTCACATAGATGGTGGCGGGCCTGCCCCGGTGACGATGAGCCACTGTGCCGTACTCGAGGACGATGTCGGCCTCTGCCAGTTGGTCGAGGGCAGCCTTCGCCCCTTTGATGGTCAGACCGAGGTCGGACGCCACCGTCTGGCTGGTCAGGACCAGATAACGGGGTAGCAGTTCGAGGGCCCGCCACGCGGAGGCGTCACTGCGCAGAGCTCGGCCGGCGCGTTTGCTCAGGCGCTCCCTCCATTGCCGTTTCAGAGCTTCGACCTCGGCGATCAGGCTGGACTGTGCCCGCCCCGCGCCCCGAATCGTATCGGCGAACCAACGAACCCAGCCGTTTTGGTCACCAAGGCGGAACAGCGTGAGCCCTGCCGTGTACCCCCCTACGTCGGCGGCGATAGCAACGCTGAGGGGTGGCGGCACCAGCAGGGACAGTCTCCTGGCGAGTACCCACGCAGCGAGGACCCGACCGATGCGGCCGTTGCCATCCGCGAAGGGGTGAACCACCTCGAACTGGGCGTGGGCCACGGCCGCTTGGGCGATCGGGTCGATGTCGTCGCGGTTCGTGTAAACGACAAGGTCGTCAAGCAGTCCAGGAAGGTACTCAGGCGGTGGGGTGACCAAATGGGCGTCCGTTGGGTCATGGCCTCCGATCCAGCCCTGCTCGTCTCGGATTTGCCCGACGTAACGCTCAGGAGTAGGGCTGCCGGTCATAAGCAGACGATGCCAGTGGCACACCTGCTCGACTGTCACCGCTACGACGATCCCCGGCACGACCGCCTCGCTGACCGCGGCCAGGTTCGCCGCCACCCGTGCCGCGGCTCCTGGGTGAGCAGCTGGGTCTTGTTCGGCCAGGACTACGTCGACGAGGGGCGCTCGCACGCCTTCAATGAACGATGACGCCACCCCTTCTGCTCGCAGGAGCATGCGAGCCAATGGCTCGTAGTCGTGGGTGTTCAGCTCGGCGGCGGCGTGGCCCAAATCCGCGGCAGCGGTTGCGCTACGCGCCACGGTGGCGGCGTCAAGATCCAGATCGTGGTCCGCCAGGAACTCCGGGACGAAAGCCCGCACTCGACGTCCCCGCCACACGATGGGTACCTCTTTGCCAACACGCGGCAACGGCCACAACAATACCTCGCCTCCCCATTATCGTACCGATCAGCGCTTAGCGGTAAGAAAATCGCGGGCAACGGAGGCGCTCACGGGCCCTGGTTTGTTGCCCTCTACGTCTCGGGGGCGCCCCAGTGGCTCGTGATCACGGCCATGCTCATGCTCGGCCTTACCATGCTCGGCCTACCATGCTCGGCCTACCATGCTCCGACTACCATGCTCGCCGCGGCTTTACGCGAAACAACAGCCCTCAGCCCGCTCGGACAAGGGGTTGAGCGCTGGGCCCCGTATTTCTGCCGCACCGCGAGGCGAGCCCCGCCCGGGGAGGCCCCGGGGAGCTCTGGCTTCCCGGGGCGCTCGCCGCACTCGAGGTCGATAACTGCGGCTCCCTTTGACAAACGACGTGGCCGCAATGTTAAACGGACCTCATGCCAGCCACGACGTGCAAGGCCTGAGCCAGGGTGAGCCGGGACGTATCGATGAACATCTGAGTTTGTTTCTTCAGGAATTGTGTGGATTTGTACGGCTGTGCCCACTGGAGCACGTAGCCGTTCTTGACACCTGAGGCGGTATTGCAACTCTTGAATTGCGCCGGGTCGCAATAAACAGACACGCGGACTTTGACTGTCCCGTTTGGGATCCCTACCGCCCAGACCCCAACCTGCTTAGCGGTGCCGGGGTTGGCGCAGATGAACGGGTAGCCCTCGGCTACCGAGAACCCTACGGTTTTGCCGTAGTTGCTCACGGGACTGTAAGCCGTGCCGTACGTGGCGAAGACAGACTCGTCCTCACCCGTCCCACACGAGAGCAGTTTAAAGCTCGCCTGGGAGAGACTAAGGACGGTCTTCGGCTGGTAGACCGGGTAGGTGAGGCCAACTTGTGCGCCTTCCCAAGGGTTCGGGCTACCCGACGCCGCCGCCGGGATCGCGAGAGACGCCACCAGAGCTCCGGTGCCCGCTGCGGCCGCCACCGCCCTGGCCAGTACCCTGCCCCGTCGCTGCTGCCACCATGGCTGGCGCTGCCCGGCACTAGCCCCGGGGGCCGTCCCTGCCTCTGCGCCGTCCCGGCCCTGCATGTCTCCGAACTCTTTCTCGTACCTGAAATCGGACATTTCGGACTTCCTTTCTCTAGTTGTCGTCTCTGTAGTAGGTGTCGTCTGGTAGCCCGTCCGGGCCCGGTCAGTCGTGCTCCCCCTGCGGGCGAGCGTTTACCCCGTGGTTGCCCCAAGGCCACAGCACGGCGCTTTCGGCCTCGACCCCTAACCGCCCCAGCGCGTCGGGCACACCGCCCGGTGTCGCTTGGCGGCAGGACCGTCTGCCAGGCGAGCTGTTTGGGCTGCAGCCACGCCCGGTGACGTCGAGGTACTCACGCTCCTAGTGTCCACCTTCAAGGCTCCGAGTACCCTAGGGAAAATCCCTAATTTCGTCCACCCCGAACCAGGCCGCCCCTGGCATCGGAGCCCGCCCCCTCGCACCGCTCCGCATCTTTCGCTGGCGGCAGCGGTCCACGTCGGTCGAGGTTCCCGTGACGGGCAGCCTGAACGCGTCGCTGGCCGAGTGGTTCTTCGATACGGGCCACGCAAAAGGCCCTTACTTCGCCAGCCAAGGGACAATGCTCGGTCGGCGCGGACGCGTCCATATAGAACGCAGCCAAGATGGCACCATCTGGGTCGACGGGGGCACCGTCAGCTGCGTCGAGGAAACCGTCGAGCTTTAGGCGCCCGGGGGAGGGAGAAAAGGGACGCAGCCGCCGGGTTCCGGCCGCCGTACAGTGGTGCTGATTAGCGTCTCGGACTTGGGGGTAGTGATTTGCACGGTCTCTTGCGTCGTCTTTCAGGTATTGACGCCGAGGCGGAAGCAGCG
Source organism: uncultured Acidimicrobiaceae bacterium (assembly GCA_963823855.1). Lineage (GTDB taxonomy): Bacteria > Actinomycetota > Acidimicrobiia > Acidimicrobiales > Palsa-688 > Fen-671. Next base: position 341,513 of record CAWGNA010000012.1, on the reverse strand, counting down.
GTGCGTGTCATCGCCGCGTTCGACCAGCTGGTTGCCCACAGGGCAGACATTGGGGCGCTAGCGCGGGCGGCGGCCGGTCTCGCAGAGTGCACGGCAGGGGTCCACGACCCTCTGCGGGGCGTCTTCATTTCGGTCAGCTCGGATGGAAAAAATGTCCCCGCTGGATCAATACCGCCGACGAGCACCCTAGTCAACGTCGATGACGCCAGTGGCGCTCAGGTGTGGCTTCAGCGGGCCGGCGGGGCTGGACCGCTCGACGCTATCGTCGCCGAGCGAATGGCGGCGGCGGCGGCGATCATCCTGGACCGCATGTACGGGTCGTCGTCGTACGCGACTCGACCTCGGTGCGGTCGAGCTGCTCTTGAGCGAGCAGGCCTCTGACGTAGAGCGGGCGAGGTGCGCCCGGCTGCTGGGGCTGGCCGAGGCACGCCTTATCCGCGCAATAGCGCTGGTGTTCGACCGCCCCGAGCCAGACGTGGTCGGGAAAGCCCTGGAGGGCTTCACGGCACGGATCCGCGCCACTGGGGCCGCGGTTCAGCTGGCAAAAGTGGGTGACGTGTTCGCGGCCATTACCACCGCCGAGGCGCCACCAAAGGAGCTTCCGCCGTCAGTGCGCGCCGGTGTTGGCCCCAAGGTCGACCCGTCGGGTGCTCCGGCCTCGTGGGCCGCCGCGAATCCGCACTTCGGTTCACATTGTGCCTGCCGGGGCTCAAGCGCCCGCCCATGGCGTATGTCGAGGATCTTGGGCCGCTCATGGCCCTCGCTTCGTTCCCTCACTCCGAGCTGGGCGCCCTGGATGACGTCGAGGCCGTCGCCAGGGTCGCGGCTAATGACCCGAGCGGCGAGCTCATCCACACTCTGGACGTGTTCTGCCGTGCCGGTTCGCTCCGCAGAACGGCCGCGGAGCTTTACCTGCATCACACTTCGGTAGCCGCTCGCATTGCTCATGCGGGCGCCATCCTCGGGTACCCTGTGGACAGCCCCGATGGGGCGTTCCGTGCCCGGATGGCGCTCGCTCTTTGGCAGCTCTCGCAGGCGCCCGACACCGACCGCCAATTGGCGGGTAAGCAGGGCCAAACAGTCGACAGCCGGCGGTTGAAAGCGTCCGAGGGCTGAAGCTATTCTCCGCAATATGGCACCTGAGGCCGGGTACACGGCCCACGCTCTGTCCAACTTAGAGCTGACCGGCCAGAGATCGAAATATGGTTACGACGCCGAGCTTGCTGCAGTACTACCTTTCCACATAAAGATCCCTTTCGACGATATCGCCGAGGCGCGCCGTGTCGAAGCTGAAGGGCTCGCCGAGCAGTTGCGGGCCCGCGCCGAACTGCCAGCCGATCCCTCTGTCGTCGTGGAAAATCACGTCCTGCGGGGCCCCTCGGGCAGCTATGACCTTCCGGTCCGAACGTACACTCCGGCGCGTCGGGTAACTCCGGTTGGAGCTCTGGTCTTCTTCCACGGAGGAGGGTACGTCCTCGGCAACCTGGACAACGAGGAGCCGCGCTGCGTCCACTTTGCTTCGAAAGTCAATTGTGTTGTAATCAGCCCCGAATACCGATTGGCTCCCGAGCACCCCTTCCCGGCCGCCGTCGACGACTGCTACCGAACGGTTTGTTGGGTGGCAGAACATGCAGGGCGTCTAGGCATAGACGAGCACAGGATTTCCGTCGGAGGGATCAGTTCCGGCGGTGGGCTGGCCGCTTCCGTGGCGCACCGCGCTCGCGACGAAAAACGCCCGGGGCTCGTATTGCAACTCCTGCTGTTCCCGACGCTCGATTGTCGCCTGCAAACCCCGTCTGCCCGACGGTTTACGGACACCCCATTGTGGGACTCCGACAGCAACCGGGTCATGTGGGATTACTATCTTGCCGATTCGGATTACCCGTCATGGTACGCAGCCCCCGCGCTGGCCGAGTCCTTTGAGGGCCTTCCCCCGGCTATGCTGGCCGTCGCCGAGTTCGACCCGTTGCGTGACGAAGCACTCGAGTACGCGAAGGCGCTCTTGCAGGCCGATGTTTCTGTCGAGGTGCACCTCTACGCCGAGACCTACCACGCTTTCGACTACATTGCGCCTTTCGCCGAAATTTCTCAGCGTGCCTTGGCCGACCAGGTCAACTCGCTGACCAGAGCATTGCGATCGTAAGTACTGAAAATCCCGAGCATTCTGCTCACTGAGAGCCCGGCAGCTGAGCATAGCGCGGCCTATCTGCCACCGGCGATGTAACCGCCGCACATAAACAACGGACAAAGCGAGGAGGGGACACCTAGTTATGGAAAAGTACTTGGACAAGAAGCTCTCACGGCGATCGGTGCTGGGAGGTGGGCTCAAGGCTGCTGTAGCCCTCGGAGCTGCGCCGGGAGTAGTATCGCTACTCGAGGGGCGCTCCTGGGCGCAGCGAGCGGCGCCTTCGCTTGTAAAAAACATCCAGAGCACGGGTAAACTCACAGTTGCGATCCTGGGTAACGCGGCCTCAAACGCGGTGGCGTTGAAGGCTTTCAAGGCGTTCCAGGCCCAGACTGGCATCACAACCACGCCGCTTTTCATCAATGTCCCAACGTGGGTCGACTTCTTCGAACAGATCGAGACCCGGCTCATCGCCGGCGTCGAGATCGATACGATGAACCTCGCCACCGAAGGCTTTCGGCTGTTCGCCAGCAAGGGCGTGTTGGCGCCCCTTGACAGCTACATCACCCAGGACAAGGCAACTATCAATTCGTTTTACGCCGACATGAACCAGCGCACCCTCAGCCAGTTCCGCCAGCACGCCCAGATCGACGGCCATACTTACTACGTACCGTGGGGCTACAACACGATGGGCATCTGGTACAACCGGACGACCTTCAAGAACGGGAACGTACCCGAGCCTTCGCCGACGTGGACGTGGGACGATTTTCTCTCTGCTGCGACCGCGCTTACAAAGCCTCCACAAAACTGGGGGATGAACCTTACTATCGATGTGTTCCAGGGGATCGAGCCGTGGGTTTTCACAAATGGCGGCACCGTCCTCAACAACAGCTGGACCCGCTGCGTGATCAATAACCCTGCGGCGGTGGAGGCGTGCACCTTCGCCCGGAGCCTAGTGGCGAAAAAATTGGCGCCATCCCCGGGCGGCACTTTCAACCAGTTCAGCGCCCTTGGCCAAGGGCACTTGGCCATGATGGGGGCCGGCATCTGGCCGTGGAACTATTACGTGGAAAACGGGGGCGGCGGCGATCTTGCCATTGTCCCTTGGCCGAAGAAAGTCCAGCAGGGCTCGCCGGTCGGCCTCGCCGCCTTCCCGATCCTGGATGCATCGAAGAGCAAAGACGAGGCATGGGAGTTCGTAAAATACTCGATTTCGGAGAGCTTCCAGGCCAACGAAGCGGTGCCCATAGAGGGTGGGATGCCGATGCGGATTTCGATCGCGAACAGCAAATCGTTCCTGAAGAGCCTCCCGCCTGGGGCCGAGTATTTCACGGCTGCGCTCGATTACGCCAACCCGGTTGTAGGTGTCACTAACGCTTCAGCAGTGGAAGCCGACATTGACACAACGTGGCAACAAATCCTGAGCGGGGCGATATCGCCGTCTGCTGGGCTGGCCCAGCTCGAAGCCAAGGCCAACGGCGAGCTGAACCTAACTGAATGAAGCAACCGGACGCGGCCCCGCTCGCGGACAGTGCCGGTGCGACCCCCAGGAGGGTAGGTTCAGTCCCAGACGATGGGGCTGAGCGGGTTGACCGGATGGGGCGCCGGGCAGTGAGCGAGCGCAGGGACGGGAGGGACGGCCTCGTGGGCGAGGCCGGTAGGCACGCCCACGAGGCAGGTCGTCCTTCCGCTGCTCCGCGCGCCCGACGCCGGCGCAACTTGAAGGCTTACCTTTTCGTTAGCCCAGCCGTAGTGCTCTTCCTGGCGTTTATAGCTGTCCCAATAGCCGGGATAGTCGCCTTTTCGTTCTTTCAATGGGACCTGCTGACACCGCCGAAGTTCGCTGGCTTGTCCAACTTCCATATGCTGGCGCACGACCCGGAACTGGCGCAGGCGCTGTTCAACAGCCTCATTTTCGACCTCATGACCACTACGCTCCACATCATTGTGGGGATGACCCTCGCCATCGCCGTTACCAGCGTCAGCTCCAGGGTTGTCCGTTACTGGGCGAGGACCGCCTTCGTCGTACCCTTTCTGATGTCCGCCGGAGCCGTGGCGGTGATGTGGAGCTACATCCTCTCAGGCAGCACCGGCCCGCTGAACTACTACCTGGAACGATTAGGGATGAGCCCACCGGACTGGCTGGCCTCCGGCACCTGGGCGCTTCCGAGCCTCGTCGGTGTGGACCTCTGGCAGACGGTCGGGATCACCTTCATCATCTTTCTGGTCGGCCTGCAGACCATTCCGGCGGTGCTGTACGAGGCCGCCGCCATCGATGGGGTCGGAGCGTTCCAACGCTTCCGCTACGTCACGTTCCCGATGTTGTCACCCGCGACCCTGGTGGCGTCGGTCACGGCATTTATCGGGGCTTTCGAGATTTTTACGTGGCCGTACGTGATGACCAATGGAGGCCCGGGCAACGCCACCCTCACGATCATGGTCTACATCTACCGGGTCGCGTTCAGAAACCTCCAACTCGGCTATGGGGCGGCTGTATCGATAGTCAACCTGGTGGTCCTCGTGACCCTTGTGATGATCGGTTTAGGGCTGGCCCGCCGCTGGGTGCATTATGAGCGCGTCTAGGGCCGTCCCTCTGGCCGGCCCGGTTGTCCTCGGCCGGCGCGCCCGTCGGGTGAGGTCGCGTCGCTGGCTGGTATCGACCGCCCTCGTCCTGGGCGGGTGCCTCATGCTGCTGCCGGAGTTATGGGTGCTGGTCAATTCGTTCCTTCCCTCCAGCATGCAGTTCAACTTGCCGCCCGTGTGGTTCACCACTCACCTCACGCTCGCCAGCTACCGGCAGCTGTTCGACTTGATCCCGTTCCTGCTGCAACTCCTCAACAGCGCGGGCGTCACAGTGGCCGTGGTGATCGGGGCGACGTTGGTGAGCATACTGGCCGCGTACGCCTTCGCCCGCCTGGAGTTCTGGGGGCGAGACGTATTGTTCGTTGCGCTGCTGGCGGGTTTGATGCTCCCTGTGCAGATCGCGGCAGTGCCCGAGTTCGTCGAGATCAAGTACCTGGGCTTGCTCAACTCCCGCCTGAGCTTGGTAATCCCTGCGCTCATCCAGGTATTTGGCATTTTCCTTCTTCGCGAACACTTCAAGACGATCCCTCGCGAGTTGGAGGAGGCTGCTCGTATAGAAGGTGCGGGCGAGCTACAGATCCTGCGCCTGGTCGTGGTGCCCCTGTCCTGGCCTGCCATTAGTGCCGTTGCGATCATCACTGCCCAATACATCTGGAACGACTTCTTCTGGCCCAACCTCTACATCACGAGCCCAACCAGGATGGTCGCGGCACTGGGCCTTGTCACCTTGCAGAACGCCTATCTGAGCGGCCCTGTGGGAGCCATCTTCGCCGGGTTGTCGATATTGGTGATACCCGTTGTCGCCTTCTTTGCCTTTGTCCAGCGCCAGCTCATGGAGGGCCTGGGCTTCGCCGGGGTGGCACGGTGAGGATTGACCCGGCGTCCAGCAGGGCCCGGGTCAGCGATCTCAATAAGGCTCTATAGGTTCTATAAGGCTCTACAAGGGGGCATTTGCGCGGCGCTAAAGTCACTCCGTGACACCTCACGACATCGCCCTGACCGGGGGGAGAGTAATAAATCCCGAGGCGATGCTCGACGGCCAGAGGAACGTGGGCATCCGAGGCAGGACCGTCAGTGCTGTTACGGCGGACCAGCTCGACGCGAGAACTGTCATCGACGTGGCCGGCCTGGTGGTCGCACCAGGCTTTATCGACCTCCACAGCCATGCGCAAAACCTGGCTGGGAGGCGTCTGCAGGCTCACGACGGCGTCACTACGGCGCTCGACCTCGAGGTGGGGCGGAGGCCCGTCGAAAACGCCTACTCACACGAAGCCTCATCTGGCTCGCCCATTCATTACGGTTTCTCCGCTTCATGGGCGTCAGCCCGGATGCAGGTCCTGACCGGTTTCGTCGCCGATGGAGGGGTACAAAGCGCATTCTCCGTGCTCGGGGATGCCGCCTGGACGGCACCTTGTACTCCGAAACAAGTCTCACAGGCCCTCGGTCTGCTTTCGGAGGACCTGGGTCGAGGGGCGATAGGTATCGGGTTACTGCTCGGCTATGCCCCCGAAGTCGACCCCCTCGAGTACTTAGAAGTAGCGCGGTTGACCGCCGAGCTTGGCGTACCGACCTTCACGCACTGCCGCGACCTCGTCGAGATGTTGCCCACCACAAAGATCGACGGAGCCGAAGAAGTCGTGCGGGCGGCAGCAGAAACAGGCGCTCACATGCACTACTGCCATGTCAACAGCACGTCGGGACGCCACATCGACCGCGTCCTCGACCTCGTCCAGCGTTGTCAGCGAGCCGGCGGCCGCGTCACCACCGAGGCGTACCCCTACGGCTCGGGTGGCACGGCGATAGGAGCAGCCTTCCTGGCACCAGAACGGCTTCCCGAGCGCGGCCTCACGCCAGCGGCCATTACTTACCTCCCGACCGGCGAAAGAGTAGCCGACGAAGCCAGGTTGCGCGAACTTCGGGCCATCGATCCTGCGGGTTTCGTGCTCATCGACCTGATGAACGAAGACGACCCGGCTGAGTTTGCCTTACTGCGCCGTTCATTGACGTTCGAGGGCACGGTCGTCGCCAGCGATTCTCTCCCCCTGGTGCCGACGTCGGCCGAGTTCGACCCGCTTCTATGGCCTATTGCCCCGGGAGCTGTTACCCATCCTCGCTCCGCGGGCTGTTTCTCGCGAGCGATGCGCCTTTGGCGTGAAGAGGACTGGCCACTGTCTGACGCTATTCGCCGCTGCTCGCTCCTTCCTGCTCAGGTTCTCGAGCCCAGTTGCGCCCTAATGCGAACCAAGGGTCGGGTCAAGCCTGGAGCGGACGCGGATCTCGTGGTTTTCGACCCTGTCCGAGTCACGGACCAGGCCACTTACAGCGACACCACCCGCCCTTCGTCTGGTGTACGGCACTTGCTGGTCGACGGCGTGTTCGTCATCCGTGACGGTGAGCTCGTCCTGGACGCCCAACCTGGCAGACTGATAACCGCCGGCGTCGGATAGGGAAGGCAATCCAGGCGGCTCATTTCGGCAGTTCGCGTCGCTGGTAGATCGCCGCGCACAGCGCAGCGGTTGCCCCGATCCTCTCCCCCAGCGCCGCTGCCACCACGGGGCAGGGAAGGTTGCTGGTCAGGCACTCGGTGTCGACGATGCTCTGGACGGTGGGGAGGAACAGGTCACCAGCCCGCACTGCCAGGCTCCCGAGGACGACGATATCGGGTGAAAGCAGGTCGACCAAGTAGGAAATCCCCCGGCCGAGCACGGTCGCGGCCTCGTCGATAACGGCCCCCGCCGCAGTGTCGCGTTCGCGGGCCAGGTTTACGAGGGTCTTGGCACCCATGTCGGCGGGCCAGCGCCCGGGGTACCGCCAGTGCGCCAGGCGAGGCAAGCCGGCACCACTGGAAAACGCTTCCCAGGCGCCCACCTTGCCATAAGCGGTCGGCCCTTCGGGGGCCATGCGCCAGTGGCCCACCTCGCCGATATTGGCGCGCCCCCGCGGTAACCGGCCGTCGACGATGAGACCCGCCCCGAGACCGGTGCCAAACGTCAGGAACACCAGGTTCTGACAACCTTTGCCCGCACCAAAGAGCCACTCGGCCAGAGCCCCCGCCTTGGCATCGTGTTGTATGTAACTTGGGAGGCCAAAGCGCTCCTCGAGGAGACGACGGAGGGGCACACTGCCCCAGCCGGGCAAGTTGGGGGGGGCATAAATCACGCCCGCATCCGCATCCAAAAGGCCCCGATGCTGACACCTATCGCTGCCGGGGTGAGGGCGCCGGCGATAAGCCGGTCGCCCAGTGCACAGATGACCTCCCACATGGCGGCGAACTCCCCGCCCGCCGGGCTCGGTTCGATTACCTCCTCCAGGATCGCACCCGAACTCGTACCGAGGGCAGCCGCGATCTTGGTCCCTCCCACATCGAAAGCGAGGATGACTTCTTCCGGAGCTCCATTCGCTTTTACCGTCACGCCAGGCCCTACGACCGCGGTTTCAGAGGGCGGCAAAGGCAGCACCACTTTCACTCATGGTGGCTCCTGATGGTGTGAAACTGGGCCCGTGGCTCAGGCCTCGTCCAACTCTGAGAGTGGACGCGCTGGTTGGCTACCTCCTGCCTATGCATTTTAGAGCTGGTCGCCTATGCGTTTTCGAGCTGGTTATTGGCGACAGCGCGGCCCCGAGCGAGCCACGTGCGGTGCCCGACATTCCTTTCAGGGAGGAGCTTCACTCGGGCAGACAGGTACCGCATGGTATAGCCCAACCGCCGGCGGTTGCTCGTGTTCGGTTCCGCGCCGTGCCTGATCCTGCCGTCATGAAGCGAGCACTCGCCCCGGCGCAGCTCGAAGGGTACGGCCTGGCTCAGGTCAATATCGGTGATCTCGCTCTTGAACGTGTTGACAGTCGTGTCTACACCCCGGTACGAGGATGACCCAAAGTACAGGTGGGAACCAGGGATGACTTGCATGCAACCGTTGTCGCGGTCCACGTCGTCCAGGGCGAGCCACACCGTGACGATCTTGTCGTACCGGTCGAGCCGTCCCATCCAGTACGCCGAATCCTCATGCCACGGCGTCGCCCTCCCCGTTAACGGGTCCTTAGAGATGAAATGGCTCGACCACAATAGGATGTCCGGTCCAATGACGCACTCCACCAGGTCCAGGACCTGAGGAGCAAGCAGGAAATCCAACAGACGGCGGTCCTGGAAGTGGGGGGTGTCGAACTCGTCGCCCTTTTTCTCCACCTCTGCGGCCCTGTGCTGGTCAAAGTTGGAACTGAGCTTGTCGAGTTCGGCACCAGAGAACAGTTGTTGACGGTACAGGAAGTACCCTCGCTCCCTGAACAGCTTCACATCATCTTCGGTTAGCCGTTGTTGGCCTAGTGAATCGACCATGTCGGTCCTCCTTTGGTCACTCGCGTATCAATTGAAAGTTGAGTCAAAGGGCCTGGTGCGGACGCGAAACGGCACCCTTGGGCTCGTGAACTGTTCGGCGCCTGCGGGGACAGCTCCTGCTCGTCGGCTGGAGGGAAGGCTGTTCGCCCATCACCTTCCAGTGCACCGAAGGGCCTCAGCAGGCGTGGCACTCGGGCTCCTCGGTCACTATCTCGGCCTCCCCACCCGCCGACGGGTGCTAGCACCACGCCGCGCTCGTACCCCCTATCCTCCCGGCAGTGAGCACGTTGAGCAGCAGCTGTTCGCACTGGACCAGCCTCGGTTTGTCGGGCTCCGACAGACGTGGGGCGCAGTCCTATACCGTCCTACGGAGCACGTCTTCGTACCAACTTCTAAGGGTCTTGAAGTCAAAGGGAGGCGCCCCTACGAGGTAGTGGTTACGAGCGGCACCCTCGTCATCTTGCCATTCCACGAGGAGCATTGACGGGCCGGCAGGGACCTCGATGGTGCCCACCTGGACGGTCTCGTTGGCAGGGGATTGGAACGTTGCCTCGAGCACCTTCGTTTCATGTTCTACGTTCATGATAAAAAACGAGCCGGTGATGTCGCGCCTGGTGTCATTACAGGCCAGCAGTGGCAGGTGCTGGCCGTCCGGCTCGCCGACGACGAGCACAAGCGGCCGCTGGGAAGCGGCAATTACATCGAAGGCCACCTTCTCGCCCAGGTACCAGTCAACGACTGCATCTGATATTTGGGGCCAACCATCCACCAGGTTCCACCACAGCACGCCGGTACGTGCCCACTTGGCCTGCCGCCCGGACTCGATGGCGAACTTGAACCCTTCGGCCTGTAGGAGCTGAGAGGCAGCAATGGCGTCGGCCAGGTCGCCGGGGACCTCGCCGAAGAAGGTCCGGACGCATTCCAGGGTCATGGCGGTCCGCCACCAGTACCTCGAGCCGAAGTCGACGGTCGGGTCGGTGCCATGGACAAGCCACTGGCGGTTCTCGTGGGGCCAGAGCTTGTCCTCATCGAGGAACCGGCGCAGCGACGCCACCGGGGGGATGCCCATAAAGCCGATCTCGCCCACGAACGCGGCGGAAGCGCCCCGGTAAAAAGCGCTCTTGTAATAGTCCCGGGTGCCCCACAGATGGGTCTCTGGCAGCCAGCGCAAGTCACGCGTCCTCAGGGCCTCTGGCTCCTCCTCGGGGGCGATATAGGGCGAGCTCGGCAGGTAGGGCCGGTGCGGGTCCTCGGAGCTCACGGCGGCGGCGGCGACGCGCCGGGTAAGAAGGTTGGCCCCCGGGGCGATCCCCCGGCCGACGGCGATCTGGTCGACTTCGTTGTCGCCGCACCACAGCACGACCGAGGGATGGTGGCGTAGCCGGCGCACCACGGAGCGGACTTCGTGGCGGGTGACTTCGGAAAAGGCCTCCGTTTGCGGGTAAATAGCACAGGCGAACGAGAAGTCCTGCCAGACCATCACCCCGTGCTCGTCGCACCAGTCGAAAAACTCGTTGCCCTCGTAGACATTGCCGCCCCAACAGCGCACCATATTGGAATTGGACCGCCACAACAGCTCCAGGCGCGAGCTGAGCAGGGCGGCGTCGCGGCTGTGGAAGGCGTCGAGGGGGACCCAGTTCGTCCCCCGGCAGTAGACAGGGACGCCGTTGACCACAAAGTGAAAGTCGCCGCGCTGGCTGGGGGCGCCCGTCTGGCGTACGAGCTCGACGCTGCGGATGCCCGTGCGGTCCTGGCGGCTGGCTATGGTCTGGCCGTCGCGGCGCAGCTCGGTCGTCAACTGGTAAAGGTCCGGTCGGCCGTAGCCTCGCGGCCACCATAACTGGGGGGAGGCGACCTCGCCCCGCACCACCCCGACTGGGCCCGCCACTTTGGCCTCGAAGCGGAACGAAGAAGTACCGCACTGGCCGCTGACCACCAGCTGGTGCTCGGCCCCCACGGGCAGCTCGCCCCGCAGCTCGTAATAGAAACTGACCTCAGCCATGTCGTCGTGAATCGAGACGGTGACCGGGTAGAGCCTGGCCACCTCGACCGGCCCGTGCGTGACTAGCTCGACCGGCCGCCAGATCCCTGCTGACAGGGCCCGGGGCATGATGTCCCAGCCATAAGCATGAGCCGGCTTGCGCACCCAGATGCTGTCCTGACGAAGCGGCTCGCGTACGGCCCACAACGGCACCAGCTCGGCCGCTTCGGCCGGAGGGCGCGGGGGGCGGAGGTGGACGACCAGCTCGTTGTCACCCTCTCGGGCCGCACCGGTGACCTCGAAGCTGTGCTCGACGAGCGAGTTGGCCGAGGTCCCGATGAGCCGGCCGTTCAGGTGGTACTCGGCATCCCCGTCCACCCCGTGGAACACGAGCTCCGGCGAGCTGGCCAGCTCCTCGGCCCCCAAGGCCAAAATGCAGCTGTACCACCACTCGGCATCTTCCCAGTCCCGCACGGCCAAAATGTTCTCGCCAAAGAACAGGTCCGCAGGCAACAGGCCGGCACGGCTCAAGTCGAGCTCGACATTGCCGGGGACGCTCGCCTCGACAGTGAGCTTGTGACGGTTCTCGCCAGGCCGGCGATAGGCGAGGCGCCACCTCCATTTCAGGGCACGCTGGTTCACTCTGGTTTTGCTCTCCTTTCATGCTCGAATCTGCGCTCATCGTCCATGCGCCAGGCCCAGCCGACGCCATGCACCGGCTGGGCAGTACACCTGGCCAACGGACAACGCAGCGATAACTGACCCTGAGTCGCAGCCTGCCGCCACGTCTTAGCCCAGCTGCTTGGCGTACTGGTCTACTTCGGCCAGATGCGCTTGCCGGGTTCTGACCCGCCGAGGATCTTGGCCGTGGCATCGTCGAAGTTTTCGCCCTAGGGCTGTGCCCAGTGCGTCATCCCAAGCCGACATCTGCTGGGTCGACGACGCCGCAGCATTGTGCACACTCGCCGCCACCGGGACCGTCTGGGCCGCGGTGCAACGCCTGATTAGTGGCGGGCAACAGGCCAGCGTGTATGTACGCAGCTTGGCGCCGGGTGGTCAGCAAGTACTTCATGAAGTCCCATGCGATCGGCTTTAGTCTGGGCCGAGTCGGTCGGGCTCAGCGATAGAGCAGTGTTGGTATTAAAGATGTTGCCTACTTCTGCGACCGTTACCCTTGCCCCCAGGATCGAGGGGAAAGGGAACCAGCCCAAGGTTGCTGTGCATCGACCGGCGCACAATGGTGTCCACATCCCAGTCGCCGATATCCCACATGGCCGCCTTACCCGACTCGAACAGCGTCTCGGCATAGGGGTCTGACTCAGAGGAAAAGTCGCTGTTGAAAGCTCCGTCCTTCACCAGTGTCTGCAGCATATCACCAGTCTTCACGTAGGCTCGGGTTGTCGAACTTGGCCGTCCTGTTTAGCACCACATCTTTAAACAACGGCATCCCACCCAGGCGCTCAGCTACCTGGGTGAATATGATCGAGCCCTCCCAGGAACTGCCTTCGGTATCCAGTCGCGATCGGGCTACTCCGTGGCTCTTCAACACGTTGATCAGCATTCAAGAACTCTGCCCACGATCGACGGAGCGGCTCACCCCGTACTTGGCGAAAATCGCCTTGTTATAGAAGAGAACCTCGCGTATTGGCCGCCAGCGGTATGCCGTAAACCCCGCCCTTGTAGCTCACTTGCGACAGCATTCCGTTCGAGAACTGTCGAGCCACCGCTGGCGTCGTCAAGAAGTACGGCCTCAAGTTGAGTAGCCGGCCCGCTCGGGCGAAGGGGATCAACCGTTGCTCGGTCCAGCCTTCAAAGATGTCCGGTGTCGTCCCGGCTGCCATCTCTGACTGTATCTTGGTCAGATACGAGTTCCCAGGCAGGACGCTGTCTGAGACGTTGAAGGTCGACACCCGGGTTGGCGTTTCGAAGTCCTTTATAGACTGGAGCATCCATTCGGTGAACGGGTCTTTGTTAGCCGGCGCAGTCGACACACCCCATTCGATGGTCATGCTCCCATGCAACGAGCGCCCCTGGGCATCAGCCCTCTGGTCGCTGGCGTAGGCGGTGCTCGGGCGACACCAGGCCCAGGCTCAACATCGTCGACCGCCGTCACCGTCCCTGCTGTACGTAACCTCTTCAACCTGAATACCTCTCTTTCTCTGTGCCGACATGTATACGGCATTTCCGGTTACCTCCCTCTTTGTCTTTACATTCTGTGCGTTTGTCACTTCACGTTTCTCCTGCGCCATCGGGCTCAGAGCGTTGTCGTTGCCAAGAAAACCCAGCTCCAGTTCGACGGTCAGTCAGTTCATGCCCCCTGCCGCGAGGACGCCGGCCATGAGCCGACGCTGAAGGATCGAGATAGATAATAAGCGTGGGGACCAGCGCCGAGGGTCACGGCCGCCAGCTCCGCCGGCCAGTCCGTAGCGTACTGGGCGACGTACTGCTGCAGCGCCACCGGGATCGTCAGCTGGTTAGCAGCGTTGAGAAAAACCAAGGCGAAGAGTAGCTCATTCCACATAACTATGAACGCAAACGTCGCGCTCACGCCGATACCGGGACCGGCGACAGGCAAGATCACCCGCCACAACACGCCGAAAAGGCTGCACCCGTCCATCACCGCCGCCTCCTCGATGTCGGCCGGCACCTTTGACATGTAGCTTATGAGGATTATCGTGGACACGGGCATTCCGACCGCTAAGTAGACGATCGCCAGTGCCGAACTGCGGCCCAACAGCATCGCTCCACACCCCGGAGCATGATGTACAGCGGTATCAGAGCAGCGTAGACAGGGACTATAAGGCCGATACCGAAGTAGCCAATGACAAGCTTGCGGAACTTCCAGTGCATGCGTGACAGCGGGTAAGCGGCCATCGCTGTAAGGATTGTCACGGTGACCGTGGACAGGACGCAGATCCAAAGGCTGTTCAATATGTTGATGTCGAAGCCGTTCTGGACTAGTACGTCCGCAATAGTTGGACCAATGCAAGGTGCTCGGGGAGGCTGAACGGGTGGAGAACGATAGAGGCCCCCGTCCTGAGCGCCGCCAGCGCCACCCAGATAAGCGGGTAGGCAACCACGATCACGAGTACGCACAGGAGGGCGTACTTTAAGATGACCGCCGGCTTTACCCGGTGGCGAAGCCTCCATTCGTGCTCGCGGTCAGCCTCCGTTGGTTGCGTGCCCTGCCGAGAACTGGCCGCTGCGTACCCTGGTCCCCCGGTCGCTGATGCTGGTGAGCTCACGCACTGGCACGGATCCGCCTCCAGGGGGAGCGGTACATACCGAAACCGATCACGATCGACCGCCAAAATGTTCATGACCGTCAGCACTACCGCGATTGCGCTCCCGTAGCCGTAGCGGGAATAAAACAGAGCGTTTTGGTACATCTCGAGGGACAGGACGCTCGAAGAATAACCCGGGCCTCCACCGGTCAGGGCAATAACGCTGGCGAAACGAGGTTATCGAACTAGTGGTGATAAGGATAAGGCTCACCGTAATGAAGGGTTTAACCAGCGGGGCCACGATCCGCGTAACCAGGTGCAATTCGTTGGCCCCATCAACCTTCGCTGCGTCAAGCAGCGAGCCGGGGACCGTTGACATTCCCGCCGTAAAGATCAGCAGGTGATAGCCGAAGTACTGCCAGGAGACAGCAATGACAACGGCCCAGATCGCAGCGCTCCGGTTGGCCAACCAGGCAAACTGAAAGCTATGGAAACCGAGTAACCGGACGACCTCGTCCACAATCCCCAGTTTCGGCTGGTAAAGGAACTGCCAAATCAGGCCGACCGCTACACCTGAGATAGCGACCGGGAAAAAATATATGCTCCTGAAAATCTTCGTATAGCGCAGCTTGCTCGTGCTGAGCCAGAAGGCGAGGATGAAAGCAATTGGAAGTTGCAGGATGATACAGCCGATGACCAGATAGAACGTGTTTAATAATGCCGTCCTGAACTCCGGGTCGGCCGTGAACAGCGTCGTAAAATTGGACATGCCGATGTAGTGAGCCGGGCTCAGCAGGTTGTAATTCGTAACGCTGTAGTAGGCAGTGCGCACCAAAGGATAAGGCAGGACAAAGGTGTAGACGATCAGGGCCGGTAGCACCAGAACGGCGATGACGACCTTGTTGCGCCTGACTCTTCCACCCGCGCCCTTGAAGGTACCCGGGCCTAGAAACGCCCTGTAGTTGGGCGAATGTAGAGACTAAATGCCCACGGCCGGGATCGCCGCATTTTGGGCTGCCTCGAGGCCCCACCCACAACTTTCCAACCAACCCGCAAGAACACCCGCTGACCCCCTAGCCTTGCTTCCGACGAGGTCTCGGCCCACCGACAGCAATCAATAACTAACGTGCAGGAACTAACTTCGGGACGCTAGTCCCGTGGTCCGGGGTTGTCAAGGACCAGACGAGCGTCCAGCGGGGTCACTTACGCGGCCACGGCGCCGAGGGAGCTAGGCGTCAGGGGCGCTGGACAAGGTTGAGCAGTTGCCCGTTGGGCAGGTAATGTGCAGGCCGTTCGGCCCGTTTGGGTCCCACGAAGAGTACGATGCCTCGTAAAGGCTGCCATTGCTGGGATCCTGGACCAGCTGTTGGCTGTTCAAGGTGTCGTCGAAGTCCGCTACCTGACCACTGAAATCTTGCCACTGGCGATTGACCTGGGCGATTTCCTGAAGGTCGCCACTGAAGTTGTGTTGGATAGAACCCATCATTTGAAGTAGTCCCCCATTTATAGAGTTCCAGAGGTCCGGGTTGGCCAGCCCGAGCCGGATGACCCCGGACTCAGTGGCGCCATCGATGCTGGCGACCACACTGACGAACCGGTGTGTCGCCTTGCCGTTCAGCGTGCCGACAAACTCCATGTACTCAGTCGCTTGGAACCCTCCCGCCGTCTGTGCCTGCTCAGGTAGCGGATAAGCCGCGAGGACCTTGGTTATTTTGATGTGGTAGAGATTGAACATATATTCAATGGCGGATCCCGCAGATGTAATCGGCTGTGTGGCGTTGACGCCCTGTTCGAACGGCCCCCACAGTTCGTAGTCAACTCCTGCCCCGCCGTTGAAACCATTCAGCTGGACGTAGTCTTGGCTGAAGCTCGATACGCGCCAACCTGATGGCATGGTGAACGTGAACGGGCCGACATTTCTGAAGAGCTGGAACAGATCGGCCCGTTCTGGCTGGTAACAGCGCCCGATCTGGGCCAACGTGGGCCCACCGCAGAGAGTTGCGCCTGAGGCGCCCAGTACGCAAACGCCACACCGACCTGGGTGGTGACAGCTGTCCGCTGGGGCAAGACCAATACGGTGGCATGGCCGGACAGTACGGCGCCGCTTCCGCGGACTTCAAACCAGGCGGCGGGCACGGCACCCGGGCGCTCGGTGTAAGTAAGAGCCTCCCCTTGTTCGCTAAGCAGGTGCTGCTCATAGGTCATGAAGGAGGAAAACAAGCTTTGCGTGGTGACTCCCCGGGTCAGCAATGCCGGGTACAAGAGCGCCCCTTCCCTACCGGCGGCGTTCGCCGTCACGCCAACGAGGCCCTGGAGGGACGACACGTCCCACCCGGTGGGCACGCCGACTTTGAACCCGTCGTAGGAGTCTGAAACCACGGGCAGGTCACAGCTGCTCGGCGCCGTGGTTGCTGTCGACGCTCGACCGCTTGGCGCGGCCGCGACCGCAGCAGCGCAAGGACCTTCTTCACTCTTCGACCTCCTTATCTCCGAACAGATGTGGGCTTATCTCCGAACAGATGTGGGCTTATCTCCGAACAGATGCCGGCTTGTCTCCACACAGAGCCGGCTCATCTCCCAAACAGAAGCCCACGGCTTATCGCCAAGCAGAAGCCGGCTTTGGACGACCAACATTGCCGTCCCGGCGTCACACGAGCGCCACACGAGCGCCTATCAGCACGCGACCACTTGAAGGTGGCACGTCGGGTGCGTGGTTGTGCCTGCGGCCGGACAGCCCGAAGGCGTTAACCACCGAAATGTGCGGCGGCCGTTCGAGGTGGTCCGGCCCACGGGGGCTATTGCGTCAGGTTCGTGCCACTGGCCCGGGGCAGCGTCGAGGCGCCGAGGACCAGCGCAGTGGCCCCTTTCGGCAGTAGAAGTCCCCCTCCGTCCCGGGCCGACGCAAATTCATGGCCACGCAGCTCCCGCCGTGCGCGAGCCAACGTGACCTCGACGCCGGCGTGCCAGTACGGCGGGACAGGGGCCGAGCACGGGTGCAGTCGCATCGCGGACGTTCGTTAGCCTGTCATCGTCCACCGGGTTGTCATCGTCCACCGGCTTGTCATCGTCCACCGGGCTGTCGTCGTCCTGGGGGGCGGCGCATACTGCGCTCGCTGCGACCAGCGTGCAGCCCCCCGCAAACACGAAAACGGCGCCGTCCGGGTACCGCTCCCGCGTCGAAGCCGCCACGTGCAGGGCGAGGCTCGTCTTGCCTACGCCACCTGGTCCAGTCAAGGTGAGTATTCGGACGCCGGCGTTTTGCAAGAGGTCCGTCACCGTTACCTGGGCCTGGTTGCGTCCCACCAGGGGCGCCACCAAGAATGGCAGGCGCACAGGCTCGGTTGCCGGAGGAATAGCCGGGACGGTCCCCGCTTCGTGCTCGCGCCAGTGGTGCCGGACTGCCTCAAGGCGCTGCGCTCAGCCGCGTCCAGAGATATCGGCTCGCCAAACCCTGTGCCCTCGTGGGCACGGCCCATCGCCGGCCCGCGTCCCAATGCTGGTTGCCCGCCAGCCCAATCCTTTTATGCCCAACAAACACGCTCAGCGCGCTCGCGTCATACTAACGCGAGCGGCGGCACCCGCAGATGCCAGTCGGTGACGGCCTGGTAGGCCGAGGCGACCTGGAAGACCAGCGGCTCGGCGAAAGGACGCCCGTATACCTCGAACCCGATTGGCAACCCGTTGCTGGCGAACCCGCACGGCACGTTCATAGATGGCAGGCCGAGAATGTTTGCCAAGCTCTGGCGCAATGGGAAAGCAAACAGATCCGTAGACACCTCGGTCGTCATCGCCGGGGCAGTCGCGGAAACGCTCGGCGTGATGAGCCCGTCGAGACGGTGCTTGGCGAAGGACTCGCGCATCGCCTGGCGCAGCACCTGTCTAGCCCGCTGGGCCAAGAGGTAGTCCGTGCCCAACAGCAATTCGCCGAACTCCAACATGACCCGTGTCTTTTTGACATAGCCGTCGGGTCTTTTACGAAGAAGCGCCTTGTGGTAGGCGCTTGTGTCCGTGGCAATTATGTTGATAAATACGCCGTGCACCAGCTCCAGTTCGGGGATCCGGATCTCGACCACGAGAGCGCCTTGGTCCACGAGCTCGGCGATCGCCGCGTCGACGGCGTCACGGTACTCGGGGTCGAGATTGCTGAAAAAGTAGGGCCGCTCAATGCCGAGCCGAAGGCCGCGGATCGGTACGCCGAGCGTGCGAGCGTAATCCGGGACGGGGACGTCAATGCTCTGGGCATCGAGCGGGTCGTAACCGGCAATTACGTTCATCATCAGCGCACAATCTTCTACTGTGCGCGCCATCGGGCCGACATGATCAAGCGAGGCGCTCATCGGGATAACGCCTTCGCGGCTCACGCGCCCACACGTCGGCTTCAGCCCGACAATGCCCTGGAAGCTCGAGGGATTGCGGATCGACCCGCCGCCGTCGGTGCCAATGGCGCCAAAGGCGGAGCGGATCGCGACTGCGGTACCCGAGCCGCTGCTCGAGCCGCCCGGCGCGTGATCGGCATTCCAGGCGTTGCGAGTCGGGGGTACGCTCTGCCCATACGCGAATTCGATCGTGTGGGTCTTGCCGACAACGACTGCGCCGGCTTGCTTTAGACGCTTGACCACTGTCGCGTCCCGGTCAGGGTCGAAGCCCTTCAGCGCCTCTGATCCGGCCTCGGTGGGAGCCCCTCTGGCATAAATGATGTCCTTTACCCCGACCGGGATCCCGTGCAGCGGCCCCAGCCACCCGCCGCGACGAGACAGCTCGGCATCGGCGTGCGCTGCTGCCCGCATGGCTTCGTCGGGCATCACGGTGGCGTAGGCGAACACGACCGGATCGGTCCGAACGATTTGCTCGAGAATCGCTTGGGTGAGCTCGACCGAAGAGACCTTTCCAGCGGCGAGGAGTTCGGAGGCCTCGCTCAAGCTGAGCTCAATAAGGTCACTCACCTGGCACCCGGCTCCTCTGGCCACCTCGGGTCCATCGTCAAGGCGGGGTCGACGTCGGTCAGGTCGAGGGCCTCGACGGGCGCGAACACGAGGCGGTATTTAGCCAGAGCGTCGCGCACGTCCTCGAGATCCTCGTCCGGGATGTGCAGATTGGCCACTCTGGCGAGCTGGCGGACGAGCTCGATCGTGATCTCCGCAGTCATTCCACCTCTTTTCTTGATGTCGAGTAGGACGCCCCGGACGCCGTGCCACTTCGAGCCGTGCCACTTTCAGGTGTGCCACTTTCAGGTGTGCCGGTACCAACCATACGGCTGTCAGCGGGGACGGGCCCATGCGACGAGGACAGCGGCACGTCGGCGCTCGGCCCGGCTCGGTCGGCAGTTTCGACGAGATGGCCCGGCCCTACCTCGACCAAGCGGGACGTGGGGCGGCGGGAAGCAAGTTCGCTGCGCAACGACGCCCGCAATTGCTCGCGGTCGGCGACACTCAGTTCGTCGAGCCGTCCTGGGCTAGAGGCCAGGAGAAGCCTGCTGTAGGGATGGCGGGCATCTGCAAAGAGGGCGTCGGCAGGAGCGCGCTCGACTATGCAACCCCGCCACATAACGGCTATGTCGTCGCTCACCCGCCGCACGACGTTGAGATCGTGGGAGATGAATAGCGTCGCCAGCTGGAGCTGGTCGCGCAACTGCAGCAGGAGGCCGAGGATCTCGGCCTGCACCGAAGCATCAAGCGCCGAAACCACCTCGTCGGCGACGATGACCTTAGGTCCGCTCACGATGGCGCGGGCGATGCCGACTCGTTGAGCCTGGCCACCGCTCAGCTCATGGGGGAACCGCGTCAACATGGCGGGCGTCAGCCCGACTTGCAGCAAGCCCGCGGCAGCTCGCTCGCGCCGCTCGGAACTAGCCAGGCCGAGTGGCCGCAGGTTGAACTCGACGATTTGTAAGACGTTGAGGCGTGGGTTGAGGCTGCCGTACGGGCTCTGGAACACCATCTGCAGCTGCGGCCGCATCGCCCGCAGCTTCGGGCCACTGACGTTATCGAAACGCTGGCCCTCGAACTCCAGGCGGCCTGCGTCAGGTTGGATTAGCCGCAATAGGAGCCGACCAAGGGTCGTCTTGCCCGACCCCGACTCGCCCACGAGCCCGAGGGTGGACCCGCGCCCCAGCTCGACACTCACCTGGTCGACGGCCGTGACGTGTTGCCTCTCCCCGCCGCGAACCTGGTACCGCTTGACCAGGTCGACGGCCCGCAGGACCGTGGTCATTGCAGCACCATCTGTTCTTCGTACAGCCAGCACCGCACCGACCCCTTGTCGTCACTGAACAGCGGCGGGGAGACGTTGGCCTTGCCGTGTTGCTCGGCCTCCGGGCACTTTGGGGCGAAGCGGCATCCACCGCCGGTCCCGATCAGGCTAAAGGCCGGAGTCGTCGGGGCCGCCGCGGATGCCAACAGTGCGGGCCCGGCAGCAGCCACAGCCTCGGTCGTCGCTTTGCCGTGCGCAGACTGGGTAGTGACCGCTGTGGTCAGGGCTCGGGTGTACGGGTGACGAGGAGCGCGCAGCACCTCGGTCGCGGCTCCCGTCTCGACGATCTGCCCCGCGTACATCACAGCAACATCGTGAGCCATCTCGCGGGCAACGGCGATGTCGTGGGTGATAAACAGCATGCTCATCCCGTGCGAGCGCTGCAGGTCAAGCAGGAGATCGAGGACCTCAGCCTGGACGGTGACGTCGAGCGAAGATGTCGGTTCGTCTGCGATCAGCACGTCAGGCGAGCTGGCGATGGCGATGGCGATCATTGCCCGTTGCAGCATCCCCCCGCTCAACTCGTTCGGGTACATGCGCATCACGCGCTCCGGGGAGGCCACCCGAACCTCGTCGAGGAGCTGTTCGGCGCGGGCATAGGCCGAGCGGCGGTTCTCGCACACGCGATGGCGCAAGATGACCTCCACAAGTTGCCGGGAGATGGTGAGCATTGGGTCGAACCGCTCGCGGGGGTTCTGGAAAATCATCGCCAACCGGTTGCCGCGCAGGTCCGCCATAGCCGACTGGCTGAGCCCGACTATATCGGTCCCCTGGTAGCGAACGCTCCCCCCGGCGATAGCGATCGGAGGGGCCAGCAGGCGCATTATCGAGAGCGCCGTCATCGTCTTGCCCGAACCGGACTCGCCGATCAGCCCGAGAGTCTGGGCCGGTTGTAACTGGAACGAGACCCCCTCGACGAGCAACCGCTTGCGTCCCTCGACGGTCAGGGCGGTCTGGAGGTCTTCGACGACCAGGATCGGAGCCGAGCTGTCACCCTCCATCTACACCAGCCGAGGGTCGAGCACGTCACGAACGGCATTTCCGATCAGGTCGAACAAAAGAGCAACGATCGCAATGGGGATCCCCGGGAGGATCGCCTCCGTCGGCGCTAGCAACAGGCTGGCCTGCATGCCGTAAAGCATCGATCCCCACTCAGCAGTCGGCGGCTGTACACCAAGACCGAGGTAGTTGAGCCCGGCCGCGAAGACAATTACCGGCCCGACGATGCTGAAGCAGTAAGCCAGAGGAGGCGACGCGGCATTTCTCCACAGCTGGACGAAGATGATCGCCCGGCTCGACGCACCCGACGCCCTGGCCGCTTCCATGTACTCCTGGCTGCACGCCGAGGTACTGGCGCCGTCGGTGACGCGAGCCACCGCCGGCACGAGCACGACCGAGAGCGCGATGATGACGTTGCGGGTCCCCGGCCCCAGGGTCATGGCGATGGCGATCGCCAGTAGCACTGCCGGGAACGCGAGTAGCACGTCCGTAGCGCGCATTATGGTCGTGCGGACGGCTCCGCCTTTGAAGCCGGACACCAGCCCGATCGAGCCCCCTAACACCAGGCCGATTACGACTGGCAAAATGCCGGTGAGGAGCGAGACCCGACCCCCCCAGATCAGTCGGCTCAGCATGTCCCGGCCCTCATTGTCCGTACCTAGCAGGTGGCCCGGGCTGCCGGGCGGCGCAAATAGGTTGGCCGGGTTGATCTTGTAGGGGCTGTCCGGGGCGGTGATGGGCGCCAGGATGCAGACCAGGATCAGCGCCAAGAGCAGGATTGACGCCACCAGGGCGACCCGATCGTGCCGAAAGCGGTAGGCGACGCTGCGACGGGCCCCGAATTCACCCCAGTCGAGGCGCGTATCTCGCTCGACGGGCGCCAGCGACACCACTACTGAGCGCCCCTTCCGGTCACGCTGGCCCGCACCCGCGGGTCGAGGGCGGCGTGCAGTAAGTCAACCAACAGGTTGAGGAACACGAAGGCTACAGAGACCACCAGCACGATCCCAAGCAACACGGGGTAATCCCGTTCGCTAATGGTGACGAATAGGAGCGACCCGATGCCCGGCCAGCCAAAGACAACCTCTACAAAGGCAACGCCGGCGAGGAGGTAGCCGATTTGCAGTCCCATCACCGTCACGATCGCCGGCAAGGCATTGCGCACGACGTGACCACGGACGATCGCTACCTCCCTCAACCCGGACGCCCGCAAGGCCACAACGAAGTCAAGGCGCATGATGTCCAACAGGCTCGCTCGCACGCTTCTGGCGATGATGCCCGCGGGCGCAGCGGCGACGGCGATCGCCGGCAAGGCCAGGTGCATGAGCACGTCTGCAGGGCCCCCGCCGTTGACTGCGCTCGTCTCGCCCCCCGAGGGCAACAGGTGGAGGTCGACCGAAAATACGACGATCAGGACCAGCCCCAGCCAATAACTGGGGATCGACGTGGCGAGCGCCGCTACTCCCATCGAAGCGCGGTCGGTGGGGTGGGACTGCCGCAGCGCGGCGGTAACCCCTAGCACCGACCCAACGACAGCTGCGATCAACGCCGCCGCGCCCGCCAGTAACAGTGTGTTGAGGAACGCTTGCCATACCAGCGTAAGGACCGGTCGCTGTTGGGTGATCGACGTACCGAGGTTCAACTGCACCGTTTGCCACAGCCACTTGGCGTACTGAACCGGGAGGGCCTGGTCCAGACCAAGAGCACGCCGCAAAGCGGCCCGCTGAGCATTGCTGGCGTTCTCACCCAGAAGGCTGATCGTCGGGTCACCGGGGATCAAGTGGATAAGCACGAACACGACGATCGTGACGCCGATAAGGACTGGGACAAGCAGCAGCAAACGGTGGAGCGTATAGCGGACCAATTTCGGCGATCAGGTGATCGAGATCGGCTGCCAGCCGAACAGCCAGCCTTCGGTCGGCACTAACCCGTGCAAGTTTGGCGTGGTCCCCCGCACATTGTCACCGTGCACGACGAACAGCCAGGGCGCGTCCTCCCACACAATCTTCTCGAGCTGGCGCACGTACATCGCGCTCTCGGCGGGGTTAGAGCCGGCGAGAGCGAGGGCCTTGTTGTACAAGGGCGTGACCGCATGATTGGTGTAGCGGCCGGGATTGAGCACCCCGTTCGGCGGGAGGTACTCCGGTGCGAACATCAGCCCCCACCAGTACGTCCACTGCGGCCCATAAGAGATCGCCATGGCGTCGACGCCTTTGGGGAAACCCTTGAAGAAAATGGAGAGATAGTCGGTCCACTCGTAGGTAGTCAAATTGATAGTAACGCCGATCGAGCTGAGGTTCGCTTGCACGATCTCCATGATCGGTACCGGCGTGAGCATCCCTGACCCGTTGATCGGGGCGAGCCAGTGGCTCGTGAACCCGTGGGGGTAACCGGCTGAGGCCAGCATCGCCTGTGCCTTGTCGGGGTTGTACGTGTAAGGAGCGATCGAAGGGTCGTACCACTTTGAGCCGGGACTGACGAACTGGTCCATGGGCGACGCCGTCCCTTTCAAGATGTCGTTCGCGATCGCGTTGCGATCTATGGCGTAGTTAAGCGCCTGGCGCACGACCTTGTTCTTGAACGGGCTTGTCTGGGTGTTGAATATGACGTCCCACGTGTGGATGCGGGGGGAGATGTAGATTTTGTCCCCGGCGCGCTTCAGCGGGCTCAAGGTGACGGGGTCTAGTTCGACGGCCATATTGATCGAACCTGTAATCAAGGCGTCCGCACGAGCGGTGGCGTCGGCGATCGGCCGGACAATGATTTTCTCCACATTGAAAGGCTTGCCCCAGTAGTCAGGGTTACGTACCATCTCGAATTGCTGGCCGCCAACGAGCCTGGAAAATTTCATCCCGCCCGTACCAACCGGGTTGGTCCCGAAGCCGGCATTGCCGTGCTTTTCCACGGCTGTGGGTGACACCATCCAGATCCAGCCGAGCTCCTCGTTGAGCGGCCGCGAGATCGGCAAGGTCATTCGGAAAGTGACGTCGTCGACCTTGCTCATCGACAGGATCGGCCCCGGCATGTACGTACCGATCAGCCCAGCCGCCTCGGGGTAATACTGGGGCGACTTGGGTTCGTACATGCGTTGGAAGTTCCAGATAGCGGCGTCGGCGTCCCAGGGAGTGCCGTCGTGGAACTTGACGTTTGGGCGTAGGTGCCACTCCCAGGTCCTCCCCCCATTGAGCAGCGTCCAGGACTCGGCGAGGTGGGGCTGGCCGAAAGGCGCCTGCCCTCCAACCGTGTAGTAATTGTCCATCACGAGGCCCTCGAACATCGGCTCCACGGCCTGCTGCAGGCTGCTGCCTTCCGCCAGTGCGGTCTGTGGGTCGAGCGGCGGGATGTTCGCGATCTCCATCGCGTAAACAAGCGTCCCGCTTCCCGACTTCGCCGCTGACACGAGCCGTGTGGCGCTCGCCTGCGAGCTTCCAAGCGCCGAACCGAGCGCCGGCGCCGCCACCACCACCCCCATCGCCTGTAGGAACCTGCGGCGGCCCATCTGCCCTCTGAGGGGGGCGTCAGGCCCTGGCTGTTTACTTGTGCCCTGTTCGTCAGTCATGGTCCTCTCCTTTGTCACGCGTTTTCCTATGGTTGTTGGCAGGGGGAAGTTGTTACGGTGCAGCGCAGGATGCTCGAGTCGGCCCTCTTACGTCTTCAGCAATAAGTCGGGCATGGCGACCAGAGGCTCAGTAAGTGCAGACAGGAGGCCCGCGGCTAGCGCGGCACGTTCTGGCATCGCACTCGCGCTCGCATGCTCATCGCGAGCATGCGCTCCGCCACCGACTGCTCCGAGCCCGTCGAGCACCGGGCGCCCGAGCGCGGCGGCGAAGTTGCCGTCGCTGCCACCACCGACGGCGACCTCGCCGATGTCGAGCCCAATCCCCTCCCCGATGCGGCGAGCCAACGAGAACAGGGCCGCAGTCGCCTCAGTGCGGACCATCGGGGGCCGGTTCCAACCGCCCGACATTGCGAGACGCACCCGATCGTCTCGCGGGTCAAGATCACCCAGGGCCTCGTCGATGCGCTCCGCTTCTTCAGGGGTCTCGATCCGCACGTCGATACCGGCGAGCGCGGCCCCGGCGACCACGTTCTTACGGGTCCCGCCGCTTATAAGCCCGACGTTGACACTCGTCCCACGGGCCATGTCGTTCAGGCCGACGATGTCGAGTACCAAATGCGCCAGCGCCGTGATCGCGCTCGCTCCCGCGCTCGGGTCGAGCCCAGCGTGAGCTTCCACGCCTCGCACCGCGAGGTCAAAAAACCCGACACCCTTCCGGGCAGTTTTCAGGGCACCACGCTCGGACGGCTCAAAGACGAGCACGACGCTAGCGCCCGCAGAGACCTCCTCGATGGTCCGTCGCGACGATGGGCTACCGATCTCCTCGTCGCCGTTTAGCACGATCGTGATCGGCGGCCTCGGGGCCCCAGTGTGCTTAGCGCACGAACGGCCCAGGCGAACTGGACAATACCGGCCTTCATGTCGAATACGCCCGGGCCGCGCAGGACGTCACCCTCGGTTCGAAATGGCAGCTCGGCGAGCGTCCCAAGTGGCCAAACGGTGTCGTAGTGCCCGAGGGCCACGACTTCGACAACGTCCCTCTCTCGCCCCTCCGTCGAGCCCGGCCACGTGAGCACAAGCGTGTCGCCGTAGCCGGCGCCCCCCTCGCGCCGGCACGACACCGGCGGTCCGACCCGATCGATTATCCACTCTTCGAGCCAACGGGCAGCATCCCCCAGTGCCTGCGTGTTGTCGCTCGGGCTCTCGAGCTCGACAAATGCGCGTACGTCGTCAACCATAGAGGCGTTGTTCCTTAGCAGCCAATCCCTAAGGGCGCTGAGGTCAACTGGCCAGCCTGGTACCTGGTCCATCACACGGCCGCCCTGCTGGCGACGGCGTCTAGGCGATCGAGCCGCTCTTCGCCCATGCTCGATGGATCTCGTTCGACCTCTGCCAGTTCCTCGAGCATGGCTTTCAGCACGGGCATGGCCACACGGTGCTCGTCGGCGAGGGCGAGCACGGGTGTGTAGTGCGCAGGGATCTCCGTCGGCCGGTGCCGGACGGCGATATCGCGCCACACCCCCGTGCGGTTCTTGGTCTGGGTTCGCAGCCAGCTGACGAGCCGGCTGGTCGCCTCGTCAGCGTCCTGCTCGGTGGCCCCCGGCACGTACGCCAGCGGGTCGAAGGCATCGAACCCCTCGAGACCAATACCCAGCTCACCCGCTACCGTAAAGACTTCGCGAGCAAGGGCATGAATTCCCCGCCTATGGCGGTCGACGAGTTCCCCCATGGCGTCATCAGCCAAGGCTGTGGCCGTAAGCATCCCTCCGAAGCCCAGCTTGGACCAAAGGTAGCCCAAGACATTGTCCGTCGCGACCGCTCCTCCCCACGCTTGCAAGTCGGACACGACCTCGTTTACCCGCTCGCTGATAGTGCCGTCGAGCTCGCCGACGGCAAGTGCGCCTACGCCTCCGTCCCGGATCGTCCCAGGCCTCACGACGTCGGCGAAGAGATCCACGAAGGCCCCGACGACCCGCGCTCCGCCGAGGTGCTCAACGAGCACTGCTTCGTTCAGGCCGTTCTGCATGCTGACGACATAGCCATCCTCTGCTAAGTGATCTTCCAGCCACGCTGCCGCGCCCGGAGTACTGTTCGCCTTCACCGCCAAGAGCACCCGCTGCATGCCGGCGGGCGCCTCCTCGGGGGCCATGACGGCCGCGACACGCTGCCTCTGGCTCTCGTCGCCTCGCTCGATGACCAACCCGTGGTCGGCAATGGCAGTTCGGTGCCCCACGTCGCTTTCGACCACGGAAACACGGTGCCCGGCTTGCGCCAAGTAGAACGCGAGCGTCCCACCAATGGCGCCGCCTCCGACCACAACGTAGGGCCGACTTGCTCTTTCCGTCATCCCGGGACCTCCATTCAGTCGACAGCGCCGGACTGGACGCCGGTAAGGCCGCTCCAGTGCATCGGGAGCTGGTTCGTCCCCGCTGACATGCCGCCATCGACGCGCAATATGGCCCCAGTGACCCAACCCGCCTCAGCAGAGCAGAGCCAGCAGACGGCAGCTGCGATGTCCGAGGGCTCCCCGCGCCGGCCGAGCAGGTTTGGCGACACTGCGTCGGCGTACTCGTCGCTAACCGGGTTCGCCTCGCTGTTGACGGTGACGAACCCGGGGCTTACCGCGTTGACACGGATGCCTACTGCTCCGAGCTCCACCGCGGAGGCCCGCGTAAGCATTTCGAGTGCAGCCTTCGACGTGCAATAGTGAGCTGCACCCGGACGAGCTCGAAGCGCCGCCCCCGAGCTGATGTTGACAACGCTCCCGCTTCGGCCAGCGTCGATGACTCGTCGGGCGAAGGCTTGGGTCAGCAGCATTGGTGCGCGTACGTTTACCGCCTGCACTCGGTCCCAGAGCGCCCCATCCAGCTCCAGGAACGGGGTCGCCGGGTAAATCCCGGCGGCGTTGACGACGTGGGTCAGCGGCTCTCTTGCCCAGGCCGCTTCGATCGCTTCCTCCGGCGCGGAGCGATCTGCGAGATCGCACGCAAAGGCTGCACCGAGATCGCTCGGTAACGCCTCCATGGTCTCGGCTAGCTGAACGGCCCGTATGTCGACGCCAGTCACTTGCCACCCGTCAGCAGCGAAGCTTGCGGCCGTCGCTTGTCCGATGCCACTGACAGCCCCAGTGACCAAGACGTGGCCTACCATCAGTCGAGCAGCCTCCTCACGTGGCGCACAATTGCTTCGTGGGTAGCGAACCACACCCTGGGCTTGCTCGAGATGTACGACAGCAGCTCTCTGAGGACGACCAGGCGGCAGCGGTGGCCGATGATATGCGGGTGCAACGTCAGTTGGAAGACTCCTCCGTCCTCGTAGGCACCGTCGAACTCATCGCACCACATCTGCAGGACGGCGCGAGGCGGTGTGTACGGGCGCAACGTCGAATAGCGCTCCATCATGAAATAGGGGGCGTCATCGCGGATCCACTCCACGGGCAGCTCGACTATGCCCGTCGGTCTACCGTCGGCCACAAGTTCGTAGCAGCTGTCGTCTGCCATGAGCGAGGAGTCATAAATCAACCCCGCTTCGGAGATGATGTCGAGCGTATTGGGCGAGAAGTCCCACGACGGAGTGCGCACCCCCACCGGACGCGTCCCCGCCACCTTCTCCAGCGTGTCCAAGCTGCGCAACATCAGCTCGAGCTCGTCGGCGCGTTCGAGGAGCATGTTGCGCTCGTGGATCCACCCGTGAGCGGCGAGCTCGTGACCGGCGGCTACGTACATACGCGCCTCGTCGGGGTGCAGTAGCGCGGAGACTGCGGGCATGAAGAACGACGCCGGCACTGAGTAACGCTCGAGGATCTGCAAAAGTCGCGGCGAAGCTACTCGCGACCCGTACTCGCCTTGAGAAAGCTTTCCGGGCCCGGTCTCACCCTCTCGCAGCGGGATCGTCTCGTGGTCTGGGTCAAATGAGATCGCCACGGCGACCTGAGCGTTCTCCGGCCAAGCCCCTTCCAGCCGGCGGCCCGCTCGCACTTGCCCGACGTGACGGCGCCAAACAGGCTCCTCCCACTGCCAGGGCTGAAGTTCATCGCTCATCGGCTCAGCACCTCTTCTTTTTTCCTAGACAACCCCACGAGCTCCACGCCGGCCTCGTCCCCGAATAGGTTACTTTTCAAGCCCGTGCCGTAGCGCGGACAATCGAGTTCCTGGTACCCACTGCGGCTTCGTAACGGCTCACAGCCCAGAACGCGACGTCTCTCCTCTCGTTTGCGCGAGCAACCGTATTCGATGTCCAGCAGGACCACGCGTAGCTTTGTCGGCAACCGCCATTATGGACGTGACCGCGACATGGGTCAAGACGAGCCGGCCCGCAGGTGCAACGGGACCGGACCGCACGACGGGCCGTCCGACATGGTCGTTGCCACCGGTCCCTGGCCCAGGCAGCGACGCGTTCCAGTAATGTTCCACGAAGTCAGAACACTTTTAATCAACAGGAAACATTGCGACTTGACACACTGAGGTGATCACTGGTACTTAAACCGGCCTCGCGCCCCCGCTACAGTCGGAGCCGGTCGCGACCGCGCGCCGCCGCTAGGAGATCGATCACGAGCCCGGCTCGCCTTCCCGTACGGTCCGCGGGCCAGCCCGTCTACGCACCGTGTAAGCCGCCAACCATCGAAAAGAGTGTGCGCAATGACCTCGAACCCACAATATAGCGTCGAACGGATCCCGGTCAGTACTCTCGGCAATGGGCACGAGCTATCTATAGTCGCGCACCGCCTCGATGGCGCTTCCCCTGGGCCGACAATCGGGATAACGGGCGGCATCCATGGTGACGAGACCGACACCGTGCAATATGTCCGCGCCTTCGTTGAACTAATGAAGGAAACGCCGTTCGCCGGGACAATACTGGCAGTTTCGTGTGCTAACCCCTTGGCGTTCGAGTCTCGAACTCGTAGCACACCTAACGACATGGTTGATCTCAACCGTGTTTTTCCTGGAGACCCTGACGGGCTACTCACGCACCAGCTGGCTCATAAGCTCTTCGACCTCTTCTCCACGCGATGCGAATACTTCGTTGATTTTCATTGTGGTGGGATCTTCCCAACCGTGGATTATGTCTACGTTCACGGTGACGAAGGGCTCGCACGAAGCGTTGGGTCTCGATTGCTGTACGTGGGGCAGTCCTTTGCCGGCTCGTTGACCTTCTGTTTGGAGAACGAGGGCATGCATACCACGGCGATCGAACTGGGAGGTGGACGGGCCAGTTCCATAGCATCGACGAAGCGGGCCTGTGACGCGCTCATGCGCGTGCTGACGTACATTGGCTCGGTCAAGGGCGACCTCGAGCCGCGACCCGACCAAGTTGTGTTAGACCAGATGCGGGTCCTCAGGCCCCATCACGGAGGCATGCTTATCTCCGAGGTCGACCTGAGCCAGCTGGGCACATTCCTGCCGAAAGACACGGTCGTCGGAAGGGTGGTACACCCGCAAACACTAAGTACCCTCGAGGTTTTGTCAACGCCATTCGACCCGTCCGTGACCGTGTTGGCCCGTGAAGGCTTCACGCCCGTCAGTGTCGGTGACTATGCCTTTATGTTCGGGCGAAGTGTAACTGTCGACGGGCCAAGCCAGCCGGCCGACTCGTAGCTCCGACGGCTGAGCCGAGGTCCGTTGGGTTATCAAGCTCACCAAATTCCATCTCTTGAGCGCCGCCCAGAAAACCGAATTCAAGCACCGCTGGCCACAACGTCGCCCGCTCTCATAACAAACCGCACCTTCCGCAGCGCCGAGCCGCTCCGCAACGGGTCGCCCTCGACGGCGATTATGTCGGCCTCCAACCCTGGTTGAATGGTCCCTATCACTTGGTCGACGCCCAGCGCCTCTGCGCTCCTGCTCGTTGACGCCTTGATGGCCTCCATGGCCGTCATCCCACCTGCTTGCATCAGGGACAATTCCTGCGCCAGCCCATCAAAACGGGTGAACCGCCAACCGGCGTCCGTCCCAGCTACAAACGAAACCCCCAACTCACGCATGGCAGAAAAGTTACGCAGGTTGTCGTCGAGGAGCCGCTTCCATCGGTCCATCTCCCCGTCGTCGCCACCGTTCCCGAGGTTTTGTGCTGACGTCATTTCCTCTACGCAGTACCACCCCACCGCGAGTGTGCTCGTGACTGGGATCCCCAGTGCCGCGATCTTGGCAGCGACGCCGGGTTCGAAGCGCTGCGCGTCTGCGCTGACCATGAAGCCTGCGTGTTCCAACTGGTCGACGCCGGCGTTGATCGCGACCCTCGTCGCTTCGGCGCACAGGCAATGAGCTGTTACTCTGCGACCGAGACGGTGAGCGGTATCGACGATGCTTCTCATCTCGTCATCGTCGAACGATGGCAGCCACGGCGTCGTGTTCGGCGTGCCACCGCCTCCGCTGATCACCTTTATGAAGTCGGCGCCGTGCTTGATCAGAAGGCGGACTTTTTGCCTCAGCCCGTCCGGTCCGTCTGCTTCCCCACCGAAGTACCAGGTGTGGCCCCCTGTGATCGTGATCGATTGCCCGCAGAGCAGGAGCCGGGCCCGGGTGCAATACCTAGCTCAAGGGCCCGGCGGAGGCCGAACGTGGTGATGCCCCGGCTTCCAGTGTCTCGCAGGGTCGTAATGCCAGCCCGCAACGAAACAGCCGACGAGAAGGCCGCATTGGCTACGAGCACCTCATCCCGTTCGCGCATCGCCTCCTCGAAGGTGGTGCCGTCGCCGGGCAGGTTGAGGTGCACGTGAGCATCGATCAGCCCCGGCAGTATCGTGCACCCACGGAGATCGATCACAGGCAAGGAGCGCGGCGCGACGTGCGTCGCCTGGGACACCCGACCAATGCGCTGGCCACATACTTCGATAACCGGATTGTCAATCGGGCGGTCTCCGAGCCCATCAATGAGCCGGTCACCCACGATTAGCGTCTTCCTGTCACCGCCAGCAGGTCGTCCTGGGTCGTGAGCCTCGAGCAGTTCGCCGGCGGCGCTGCCGCCTGTGCCGAGTGGCTCAATCATCTTCGGGCCCAATGGCACTGTGGTGTTCTATGCGCGTCATCTTCATAACATTCTGCCCGCACTCGTCGAGACGGCCGGCTTCGCACGTCGACTGCGCTGTCACCTGACGCGCTCCGCTCACGTTAATGACCGTCGCCAGCTTGCTCTAAGATCCTGGCCCGAAGGAGGCCAGGTGCTGCAATTCGGTTGGCTCGTACAGGGCCCGGGTGCCCACCGTGAACCTGGCCCGTTTGGGCGCTTCGTGGTTGGCGGCCACGGTGTTGGCCGCGGCTGGCACACCAGCGTAGGAGCGCCGGCAAAGGGCACCGACCCGTACCGAGCTGCGGTAGGGCCTCAGCTCAGGCCCCGTCGGGCGACCAGAACCAGAGATAGTTCAAACGGAGAGAGCGCTCGTAGAATCGCAATATGGCCGAACCCGGCTCCGGCCGCCAAGTTCATATCGTCCCCTCCGACAACGGGGAGGTACGTCTGCCCACAGACGTTGCCCACCTCCTCGGCACGGACGCCGTGCTCGAGGTCGGGCCCGGCATGGTGGTGACGTTACGGCCGTCCAAGCGGGGCGCCGAGGCGGTCGCCATCCCTGCCGGTCGTCAACCCGCACTCGATGCAGGCGCCATCTTGGAGGTGCGCAACCTGTCCGTCGCGTATGGGGCTATGAAGGCTGTCGACGACGTCAGCTTCGAAGTAGTCCGCGGTGAGATCTTTGGCCTTCTGGGGCCGAATGGTGCGGGGAAGACGAGCACCCTCAGCTCCATTGAAGGCCTGGTCAAGCCCCGTGCCGGCTCGGTCCTGCTGGACGGGTTTGATGTCCAGCGCAACCCCTCGGAGGCAAAGGCGAGGATGGGCGTTCAGCTGCAGGCGACGAGCTTTCAGGACCAGCTCACGATCCGCCAAATCGTCAGGCTTTACGCTGGCCTTTACGGGCTTACTCTGTCCGACACCGAGATCGACGGCCAGCTGGAGGTTATCGGGCTGATAGGCGAGGCGGCTAAGCCCTTCAAGCAGCTCTCTGGTGGCCAACAGCAACGACTGTCGCTTTACATCGCTGTGATCCACGAGCCCGCGCTGCTCCTGCTGGACGAGCCCACGGCGGGCCTCGACCCCCAGGCCAGGCGTCAGCTGTGGGGCCGGATCGAGGAAATCCGCGGTAAGGGCGGCAGCATCATGTTGACGACCCACTCGATGGAGGAGGCCCAAGCCGTCTGCGACCGGGTGGCGATCATCGACCACGGCAAGCTGCTTACTACCGAGAGGCCGCTGGACTTGATCGAAAAACACAAGGACGACCCCCGGGTGCGGGCGGTCGCCCACGGCGACGTCACGCTCGAGGACGTCTTCATCGGGCTAACCGGGAGCGAGGTCCGTGACTAGCGTCCACTCGACCAGAGCCAGGCCGCCCATGCAACTCCTGCTGACCTCGTTGCTCCGCGCCGACTCGACGGTCCTGGTCAAGAACCGCCGCTCCTTGGTTATCAGCATCGCATTGCCACTCCTGCTGCTCGTAACGACCAACTCGGGCCAAGGCACCAGCCGTCTCGGCGGGGCCCTGTTCGTTATCGGCTTGTGCACCGCTTACGGGCTGGCAGCGACGTCGATCCTCGGGTACGCGCTGACAGTGGCACGGGACCGGGAAAAGGGCGTCTTCCAGCGCCTGCGCGTCACCCCCGCTCCGACGTGGGCAATAATGGGCAGCCGGCTAGCCGTGCAGGTCGTGGCAAACCTGATCGTCGCGCTCGTCGTCCTCGCCGTCGGCAGCGCCATCCATAACGTGACGTTCTCAGTGGGCCAGTACGTGCTGTTCCTGCTGATATCGATCCTCGGTGGTGCGGTGTTCCTCGGTGTGGGCCAAGCCATGGTGGGCCTGGTCAAATCCGCCGACACCGTCAACGCGGCGGCCCGCATCGTCTTCATCGCCCTCGTCTTCCTCGGCCTGTTCGGCCAGAGCGGGGTGCTCGGCAGCACCTGGGAATCCATCTCGCAATGGACCCCCGTCGGCGTGGTGATGACGCTCTTCGCCGGCGTCCTCGACCTGTCGGCGTGGGGCAGCCGCGAAACCCTCTCAGTTGTGGCCTGTTTCGGCTACACCGCGTTCTTCGCCGCCATCGGGATCCACTGGTTCCAGTGGGACGCCAAGTAAGACCCGGCGTCGCCGAGCTTCATGTTTGCTCTCTGAGCACCTGATCACGTACCGGGCGGTCGTGCCCAGTAAGCGCAGGCCGCGTCTTTCTCGGTGCGTCAGCGTCTTCCCGTCGCGTTTTCGCGCCACTCCAACCACGATTTCGCGACGAGGTCACAAATTGACACCGAGAACGGGCCCACCCGCGCATTCGCCGGCGCCACCTTGGCCACATCCCGTGACAGGGTCGCCCACAATCGGTCACAATCGCGGCCAACAGAGCGCCCAAAGTTCCGTCCAAGCGTCGAGCGTGGAGCGCTCCTCCACTCCAGAGCCACAGTGACGCTCACGTTCTCGACCAGCCCACAGGGGCTGCCCCTATGCAGCCTACGTGAGCTACCAGGGCGAGCTGTACCTGTTCAAGACGCAGGCCCTATTAGCCACCTATGGGTATACGCCGGCGGCGCGGCTGTGCCTGTACCGGGCACCGTCAACCTCACCGTCAACCTCACCGTCGTGACCTCGTAGCGGCGTCCCTTCAGCGGCCAAAGGCTAACCGCTGTTGATGGGCCGGACCTCACCAATGACGAACGTAGCGAAGGAGGCGCGCTATATCTGGTGGATGGACTTCGTCAGGTCGATCCGCCAGGACGGTGAACTCTTTTACGACACGGCGCGCGACGCCGATCCTTCACTCGGTGTGCCGTGTTGCGCCGATTGGACGGTCGCCGACCTTGTATGGCACCTCGGGGAGGTGCAATGGTTCTGGGCCACGGCCATCGAAGAGCGCGCCGCCGACCCCGAACGGGTCGAGGCGGGCAAACCCTCTCGGCCGAAGAGGTATGTCGACGAGGTCACTTGGGGCCGGTCCCAACTCGACCGCTTGGTCCGGATCCTCGAGTCCACAGCCGACGACGTACCGGTGTGGACCTGGGTACCAGACGAC
Organism: uncultured Acidimicrobiaceae bacterium; assembly: GCA_963823855.1. Taxonomy (GTDB): domain Bacteria; phylum Actinomycetota; class Acidimicrobiia; order Acidimicrobiales; family Palsa-688; genus Fen-671. Next base: position 306,414 of record CAWGNA010000012.1, on the reverse strand, counting down.
TCGGACCACACGGTCGGGTTCATTCGGCGCCACCAAGTACAGGAGGCTGCTGTGCACCGATGGGACATACAGAGCGCCGCCTCGAAAAGCACTCCCGACCCGGTCGGTCCCGAGATAGCGTCTGACTGCATTGACGAGTTCCTGGCGGTCCAACTTCCCTTTGTAGTAAATGACACGAAGCCACTTTCCGGCTCGGTGCACCTCCACTGCACAGACGTCGCCGGGGAGTGGTTCATCGAGCCAAATGGAAGCGTCGACCGCGCCCACGCGACGGGCGATGTCGGCATACGGGGGACGGCCTCAGATATTCTCCTGGCGCTTTACGACCGTATCTCAGTCGACGCTCTCGACGTTACCGGTAACGCATCACTCGCCCACCACTTGGTTGAGCGCGTCGATACGACATAACAGGCGGTCCAAACATGCGACTATGGACAGTGTCCCGTTTGGAAGAGGGGAGCTATGTCACCGCCCGCTACTAACGCGCCGTCTGGGGGCGCCGACCCGCTCGCCGCGTTCGCTCTGCACGTGTGGCGCTATAAGCAGGGCGAGGTGGTATCGCTCATGATCCATCTCGGCGACCGCTTGGGCCTGTACGCGGCAATGGCCGGCCACGGACCTGTCACGGCGACCGGTCTCGCCGCTCGGGCCCAACTGCAGGAACGCTGGGTACTCGAATGGCTGCGATGCCAGGCGGCCGCCGGCCTCGTCGACACGACCGACGGCGAGGTCTTCGAGATGAGCCCGGAGGCAGCTGAGGTTTTGGCCAACGAGGAGGGAAGTTTGTGGTTCGCTGCGGGCTCCTTCTTTGGCTGTGTCGCACCGCCCGACGTGGTGGACCGTCTCGCCGACGCGTTTCGAACGGGCCAGGGCCTGAGCTTCGACGACCGCGGGCCATTCGCGGCTTACGACGCGGAGCGGAGCCTGGCCCCGTGGACGCGGCTGGCCCTGGTCCCCCGGGCCCTCCCCGCCCTCGACGGGGTGTCGGCGCGCCTCGAGGCCGGTGCCCGCGTCGCCGACGTCGGCTGCGGTTCGGGACTGGCGTTGGTGGCGATGGCAACGGCATTCCCACGCTCCAGCTTCGAGGGCTTCGACCCGTCCCGGTACACGGTCGACCGCGCTCAGGCTCATCTGTCGGAGACCGGGTTGACCAATGTGAGCGTGCACCTGGCGGGGGCCGCCGACCTTCCAGACCGGCCTACCTACGATTTCGTCGTGACCCTCGACTGCATGCACGACATGCCGAGGCCAGCCGAGACCATGGTCGCCATCCGGCGCGCCATCCGCGCCGATGGCACCTGGCTCATCAAGGACATTCGCGCTGGTTCAACCTGGAACGACAACCAGCGGAACCCGATGCTGGCCATGATGTACGGCACGTCCGTCGCAGCTTGCCTGTCGTCGGGGCTTTCCGAACCGGGTGGGGCAGGGCTCGGTACCCTCGGCTTCAATCCCGAACTCGCCGAGACCATGTGCCGGGAAGCTGGTTTCACCAGCTTCGTAGTCCACGACCTCGACGACCCCGTCAACCTTTATTACGAGGTCCGTCCCTGAGGCCGAGCCGCAAGTGCAAGGCGCTCGCGGGTTGAGGGCTCGCCGATATCCTGCACGCGCGTGGTGAGCAGCGCAGCAGACGCAGTCCGAGCAACCCATACATGGTTCGAGCGCAACAGCGGCTGGGCCCCGCCTGACCCAGGCACCCTGGAGGAGTGGATGTCCGATGGGGGCTGCCGTTGTCCTGACGAGTGCTGGGTCGCCCCGGCTGAGCCGTGCCCTCACGGGTTGGCCTCGTGGTGGCTCGTGCTGCGGACCATGGACCGACCAGACAGCGCAGCCCCACTACCGCCCTATCGACTGGTCCCCCATCCCGACCGGTTCGACCCTCGCCGCGAGCCGGGATATATCGCCGTTATGGAAGCCCATCACGATGCCCTGATGCTCGGTGAAACCGGCTACATCGACCCGACCTCGGGCTTGTTCGCCCAAACCGCCCGCACGCTTTGGGACCGGGGCACCTGTTGCGAACAGGGATGCAGGCATTGTCCTTATGTCGAGCGACAGGGAACGGCCCGGCCGCTCGAGCGAGCGCCAGCAACTGCACATCCCTCGGCGGCCAAGATAGCCGGACCTGGTGACGACTGAGCACCTCTCACGTGCTTTTATCACCACCAAAGCGGCTTTCTGCACCGGGCTCGCCGCGCCGTGCCCCTAAAGTCAGTGGCATGGGCAACGACACCATGATCGTTGCACTCTGGGCTGGCGCGTCCGGGTCACCGTCACCTTGGTGAGTACCCACGGGCGCCAGTACCAGCGACGCCAGTACCAGCGACGCCCGTAGCAGCGACGCCCGTACCGGCGACGCCCGCCCGCCCGTGTGCTCGTCATCCGTTGGCTCGGGGTGCTGGCGGTCGTGACCGGGGCAGTCGTTGCTGTGGGCGAAGCAGTCGCATCGCGCGGATCTCCACGTTCTGCCTCTCCGATCGAGCCGCGCCGGGACGTCGCGGCGGTGCGACGAGCGGACATGTCTTCGCCGGCCGCAAGAACCCACACGACGACCAGGGCGGTTGTCCCCGGACCGGTCACCATTGCGGTAGTCGGGATACCGAACTCGGCAATACGCCGTTATTGCCCCCAGATCCCGCCACGTACCTGGCCCCGGTCCAGTCCGCACTGGCAGCGCCGATAGTGTTCGGCAACCTCGAAGGGACTCTCACCAACTCGACGGGGTCGAAGTGCGTCCCCGGGTCAACCGAGTGCTTCGCATTTCGCACCCCCCCTCAATACGCGCTATACCTCCGCCGTGACGGGTTCACCGTCCTAAATAGCGCCAATAACCACTCACATGACTTCCGCGAGCAAGGCGTGCTGGACACGAGCGCGGCCTTGAAGGCGGCAGGTATTGCACAAACAGGCCTACCGGGCCAAATCGCCGTCGTGCACGATGGGGTCACTACTGTGGCCTTCGTAGGTTTCGCGCCTTACACGAACACCAACAATATGCTCGACTTCGGGACTGCCAAAGCACTGATCGAAAAGGCGCGTAGCGAGGCGGACGTAGTGGTCGTCTACATGCATGCCGGTGCCGAGGGAAGCCAAGCTGATCACGTCACCGGGCAGGAGGAGTACTACGTAGGTGAGGACAGGGGTAACCCGGAGGATTTCGCGCATGCAGCGATAAACGACGGCGCGGACATGGTGATCGCCAGCGGGCCACATGTTTTGCGCGGTATAGAGTTTTATAAACGGGACTTGATCGACTACAGCATGGGCAACTTCGCGGCTTTCGGCAACTTCGCTACTGGGGGTGACCTGAGTTTGTCGGGCATCCTCAGGGTCACGCTCGACGGGAATGGTCATTTCCTTAAAGGGACCTTCATCTCGACGACGCTGGGCACCAACTGTCGGCCCCGCCTCGACCCTTCCCACGCTGCAGCCCAGTTCGTGGCCCAATTGTCGGGTGAAGATTTCGGCGCCGCAGCGGCCCAGTTGAGCTCGTCGGGCCAGATCACTCCGAGCGGTTCGGCTCAGTGAATGCCCAGTGATCGCTCGGTGAGCTGTTAGGGCCGGCGTGGTCCGGGCCCGACTGTAGGGCTGGGGCGCTAGTGGTGTCGACAGCTGGCCCGAAGGCCAGCACCCGACCAGTCACCCGTAGAGGTCTCGGCGCAGCGTCTCCAGCTGGTCGTGGAGATCCGCCACCCCGGCGCTCAGCTCGACCATCTCACCGCGGAGCTCAGCCACTGCACGTCGCAACGCAGCTACCTCGGCGCACAGGTCGGCCTCCCCGGTGCGTAGCTGGGCCGCCTCCGCGGCCTCGTCGGTTGGCTCCTCCGCGACCCGGTCCGTTGTGGCCTCCCCACCAAAAGCGTCCCCTGGCAGCGACGTGGGCACGCCTGCTGAGCGATCGGTCAGGAGTTGTACCCAGCGCTCTTCCTTCTGCCCAGGACGCCGCGGCAACCGTGCCACCAACGGTTCGGGCAGCTCGCTCAGGCGGTCCAGCTCTTGGTCGACCTGGGCGATGCCTTCGAACTCGCACATACGCTCCGTCCGCGAACGAAGCTCGCCCCCCGTTTGGCGCCCGGAGTAACAGCACGCCGACCAAGGCCAGTTGCTGCTCGGTTATGGCCAGGTGCTCTCCGAGGAGCTGCTGATAGCGCGTGACGCTCCGGCCGTGAGAGGGGTATACGAAACTGACCAGCCCCGCCGTCTTGAGCGAAGTCAGGGCATTGTCGACCGTGCGCTCGTCGTATTCCAAGACGGGGTCACGATTAGAGGACTGGTTACAGGCGAGCACGAGGGCGTTCATCGTCAGGGGGTACTGCTGCGGCGTCGTGAGCTGCTTTTCGATGAGGCTCCCGGTCACCCGCCCCTCTTCTTGGCTGAGCCGCACCGAGCGATCCTACTCGGAGAGCACGGGCGCAACGTTTATGTCCAAGGCTCGAGATCAGGCCAAGCCCAGTTGTCGGTCGCCACTCGACTAATCGTGAACGCGACGCGTCGTCCATGCTGTGGCTTAGGCAAAATTGGCGAAGTGCGCAGAGGCATGCCTTCTTCACCGACTAACGGAGGTTAGCTTGACGATCCGGGCCATCATGATTTTCGCGGCGGACACCGCCGAACAGTGCCGCTGGTGGGCCGAGAACCTCGCCAACCGGGCTGAGCGTCACGTCGAAGACGGTGTGTTCTGGTGGTTCGAGCTCGACGGTGTCGAGGTCGGCTTCCATCCCGCCGATACCCAGAAAAACCCCGTAGGAGGGAGCCCGGTCGTTTACTGGTCTGTCGGCGATCTCGACGCCGAGCGAAGCAGGCTGCTGCGTGCAGGGTGCAAGCCCCACCGTGGGCCCCTCCAGGTTGATGCCAGCCGCAAGATATGCCAACTTGTCGACCCCTTTGGGAACATTTTCGGGCTTGACGGCTTTTAGGCCCAAGTACTGGACGGCACCTCACAGGCGGCCTCGGGGGCTCTAAACAATCGGTCGAGGCGGCCGGTTAGTCGCCGGGTCAGCCGGCCGGCAGACCACAACATCGACATTGCCAGCCACGGTTGTGACACCGGCCCCGAAAGGCACGAGAATGGTGCTCCCGCGGCGCACAGATAATGGGCCTCCGGAGAAATCACCCTTCAGCCGCCCTTCCCCCGCAACGCCGACGACGACGGCAAAGCCCGGCTGCAGTGGTGGCTCCCCCCTGCCCGATACCAGCTCCGCGCGAAAGAAAGGGTCGGCAGGAGAAGGCAGGACAGGCCCAGGTCCAGCCAAACCTCGTCCCATGAGAGCGTCGAGACGCGCGGGGCTCCATTCGCCCCGGTCCACCGCGGTCAGCGCTACCTCAGGGCCAAGCCCGAGGTCGCCGCCGCGGTCAGAGCGCCGTTCCAGAGCAATCCCAAAGTCAGTCGGCTGCTGAAGTTCGAGCACTAAGACCCCGGGACCGATGGCATGGGGGACGCCGGCGGGCACGAGGATCGCCGCCCCCGCCTGCACAGGGATCCGGTGGAGCGTTGCCAACATCTCCTCGACCGCCTTCTCGGCGCGCCACTGCGCAAGCTCTTCTTGTCCCACCTCGCGTCTGAAACCAAGCCATGCGGCCCCGTCTTCGACGGCAGCGAGGACGACCCAGGCCTCGGTCTTGCCGTAGTCGCACCCAAGGTGGCGGCGGGCAAAGTCGTCGTCCGGGTGGAGGTGGACCTTAATACGTGTTGCCGAGTCGATCAATTTGATGAGAACACCGGGGTTGGCACCGAACCTCGCCACGTGTTGCGGTCCGAGGTAACCTTCGGGGTCCTTCTCGATTGCGTCCCTCAGGTACCGACCGTCCGGCAACGTGGTCAAGCCCTCGGCCTCGTTCTGATATCGGGTCGTCGCCGACCCCACCCAGTCCTCAGGTGAGTTGTGCTCAGTGGGCTCGGTCCCACGAAAGCGGGCTATTTCACCGCCACCCCGGTAGTCAGGGACGTGGTAGACAAAATTTGGCCCGAGATATTGAGGGGCCAGATCAAGTGCCGGCATGCAGTGCTCCTTGATAACGGCTACCGAACGGCAGTGCCTTGACTCGGAACCGAGGGGGGGTTCTCCGACGCGATCCGAGAAAGACAGACGTTCTCATCGCCCTGGTTGCTCCACCCCAAACTCAACCGAGCTCATGTCGCGCCTCGATCTTGTCCTCGTCGAGCTCCATCCCGAGGCCCGGCTGAGTGGGGGGCGAAACAACCCCGTTCACCGGGTGCACCGGGTGCTTCAGGAACCACTGGTGCAGGATGTTCCATTTGACCAAGTACTCGAGCATCGGGACGAGAGCCACCGGTTGCGCGAAGCTGAAGTTGGCGTTGGCCGGTACTGAATGGCCGTGCGGGATCAACTGCACGTCGTAGACGCTCGCAATAGCGGCGATCTTTACCATTTCGGTTATCCCACCCGCCCAGTACGTGTCCGGCTGGTACACACCGGCGGCGTGCACTTCCATAAGCTGGTGGATACCCCAGCGGGTGTACTCGTGCTCGGCTCCAGCTACGGCGATCGTGTTGCCGATCCGGCGCGCGATCTCGACATAAGAGCCGTGCCGGTCCGGCAGCACAGGCTCTTCGATCCACCTAGGGGCGATTTCCTCGAGCTGGCGGGCCATGTTCAACGTGTAAGGGACGTCCCACGACATCCAGGCGTCCAACATAAGGTCTACGTCGGGCCCGATCGCCTCGCGAAGGGCTGAAGCCAGGGCCACGTTTTTGGCCATGCCATCGCGTCCATCGGTGGGGCCATAACGGGGGAACCATTTGGTGGCCCGAAACCCTTGCTCGACCATTTCTGCCGCCCGCTCGCGCGCCCTGTCCAAGTCCAGGGAGTACCCCAGCGCGGACGCGTAGGCAGGGATGGAATCGCGCACCGGCCCCCCTAACAGCACGTGCACCGGCGCGTCGAAATACCGCCCCTTCAAATCCCAAAGTGCACAATCCAGCGCGCTGATCGCCATCATCTCCACGCCTTTGCGGCCGTGAACCGAGTACCGGTAAAGGATGTCCCACAGCTGCTCGGTCGCCAGCGGATCCCGGCCGACCAGCAGGGGGGCCATGTTGGCCCGGATGAGCAACGCCTGCTCCTCGGTGATGGGCCCTCCCGTGCCGACAATGCCACGGTCGGTCTCGATGTGGACAAACGCCGAGCGAAGGCGATACGCGGACGCACCCGAACGGGGTAAGAAGGTCGGCCCTTCCGCTCGGAACTGGGGATAGATGTCGACCGGGCGGATAAGCCTCTCCTCCCAAAACGCGTCCGGGTGCTCCATCGTCCCTTCGTAAGCGGTGCACCGAATACCGGTGATCTTCATTTCGGTCCTCCAACCCAAAGCCCCGACTACGTTTGCGCAGCTGCCCTGCCGGCCCTGGGCCCGCTGGGTCAGACGGAGAACCCGATAATCGCCTTCGTCTCGAGGTAGTCGTGCATTCCCATCTCGCCCTGTTCCCGTCCGTTGCCGGACTGCTTATAGCCCCCGAACGGGATACCGGCCGGCGCCGAGGCGTTGTTGACCCGGACCTGGCCCGCACGTAGCCGGCCGGCGAGCCTTTTTGCGCGCGCCGGGTCGCCCGACGAGATCGCCGCGGCCAAGCCGTACTCGGTGTCGTTGGCAATTTTGACTGCCTGATCTTCGTCCTCGTAAGGGATGATCGACAAGACGGGCCGAAATCTCGGTCCGAGCGACGGCCATGTCGTTGTTGACCCCGGCAAAGACCGTCGGGCGAACGTACCATCCCCGCTCGAGGCCTTCAGGCCGGCCTGGGCCCCCGCAGAGTATTCGCGCTCCCTCGGCGAGCCCCTTCTCGATAAGACCCTGCACCCGATTGAACTGAGTTTCACTGACGACCGGGCCAAGCCTGGTGGCAGGGTCGCGGGGGTCGCCCGTTTTGAAAGTGGCGGCCTGTTCGGCCGCCAGGCGGCCCGCCTCCTCCTCCCGTGCCGCGGGGACGAGCATCCGCGTAAGAGCGTTGCAAGACTGGCCGCTGTTCACATAGCAACCCGCTACACCGGCGCGTACGGCCTGCTCGAGGTCGGCGTCCTCGAGGATAATATTGGGCGATTTTCCTCCGAGCTCCTGGCTAACCCGCTTGACCGTCGGCGCGGCGTTGATCGCAACTGAGATCCCGCCTCGCGTAGAGCCCGTGAACGACATCAGGTCCACCTTCGGGTGCGAAGCCAGCGCGGCACCCGCCTCCGGCCCACGGCCATGAACGAGGTTGAACACCCCGGCAGGCACTCCCGCGTCCTCGATGACCTCGGTGAAGAGGACAGCGTTGAACGGCGCAACTTCGCTCGGCTTCAACACCATCGTGCAACCGGCGGCAATCGCCGGTGCCACCTTGGAAAGTATTTGGTTCAGTGGCCAGTTCCACGGGGTGATGAGGCCGCATACCCCGATCGGTTCGCGCACAAGGCGGGTGTTGCCCTGGTCGGTCTCGAACTCAAATTCCTCGAGGATCTTGATGGCCATCTCGAGGTGCCGGGCACCGACCGGGGCCTGCGCTTCGCGAGCCAGCGTGATCGGCGCACCCATCTCGAGCGAGACCACCTCGGCCAGCTCGTCAACACGCTTCTCGTACTGTTTGAGAATGCGTCGAAGAACCGAGAGGCGCTCCTCCCGGCTGCTCTGTGACCACTCGTCGAATGCCTCCACCGCGGCGGCTACAGCGAGGTCGACGTCGCCGGCGCCTCCGGCAGGTACCGAGCCGATGCTCTCCTCTCGCGAAGGGTCCTGTACGTCGATCGTGGCGTCGGCGGTCGACCGTCGCCACTCGCCCGCTACGAAGATTCTCGTGACCGTGCCTTCCAACCAAACTCTCTGACTGCGACATAGGTAACCCCCAACTAGAGACGGACAACAGTACGAGGCTACCTCGGCCCACCGCGACAACTCGGTTCGACGCCTAGAGCGAACCACCTCCTTTTTGGGGGGGCCAGCGGGGGCTGGGACGGCGCAGCTCGTACCGGACGTTTGGCCTCCCACAAACAACGTGCCATCGCTCTTGGCGGCGCTATGACATCTTGATGACGTTAAGTAGCGCTTGACAAGATGTCGTCGTGATGTCATAGTGACATCACGACGAACTTTGAGGTGAGGCAATGATTTTCTGGACAGCAGACATGATCGCCCAGGACCGGTCGCCTGAACTGCGTGCCGGTGCCGTCGGGAGGGCCGGGGCTAGCGACCTGGTACCGGGCATCGCTCGGCTCGATAGCCAGCGACGCCCCCGTGGGTGGCTGCGCCGGATGTCCGTTTGGGCCGGGTACCGGATGATCGGCGTAGGGCACCGTCTGGCGCGACCAAGCCTGGCCGCCGGCACCCAGACGGCGGCGTAGGTCCCGTGCGTATCCCTGACGTGGTCGAGGGAGTTGCCTCCGACCTTGCCGCACTTGGTGCCCTCGGCAACGAGACGACCGCTGCCGCCGCCCGCCAGCTGGCTGTCGCCATGCACGGTCCCCTAACGGCCCGGCTCCTGGAGGTACTCGGCCAGATGGCGGTCGAGCTCGCGGCCGTCTTACCTGATCAACGGGTCGAGGTCCGCCTTATCGGGAGTGACGCGCAGCTGGTCGTGGTGGACGCAGAGCCCGTCGAGGCGCTCGACGTCGAGGGTGGGACTGAAGCCGAAGCTGATGCCCGGATCACTTTACGCCTGCCGGCCCACCTCAAGGCGCGGGTCGAGGAGGCCTCAGCGCGCGAGGGCGTGTCGGTGAACACGTACATCGTGCGCGCTTTGAGCCACGGCACCCGGGGCGAGCGAGGGCCCAAGGGGGGCCACCGCATGAGGGGCCACGGTCACGTCTGAGCTTCACGGGTCGGCGATGGGCGGCGCCGATATAAGTGGCTCGGCCCTTACGGAGCCGGTGAGCGCATGGACTGAGAGGCCCAAGGCGGCGAGCGTGCAGCTCAAGTGCTTACGCCGACCGGGAAACGGCGTCCAAATAGTGCCACAACACGCTTGAGGTAAACGTCGCAGGACGATGTGCAGAAAGGAAGTTACGAGTTTCATGTCCGTTTGGAAAGAGCGGATTGTGCGGATAGAGTTCGGGGCCTCTCGAGGGTGCCCGACCCCGTTTTGCGGGACGAAACGCCCGCCTTCCCGAGCACGGCGCCAGGGTAAAAGTGCCTCTCTGTCGCTTGACCACCTCCAGTGGTGCCCAAGGCATAGGCCTGGCGCGTCTCGACGAAGGCCACGCCGGCGAGGCTCTCGGACTGCCCATCTCAACGCTATTTTCGGAGGAGCTCGGGACGAACGAGCCCTGGGTGGCATTCGACTTCGCCTTGTGGGACCTGGCTGCGAAATCTGCGGGTGTCCCCGTCTACCGACTGATCGCGGGCGATGAGCCAGCCCCTTCTCATCGACGCCCTTCCGTAGCCTGCTACGACACCTCCCTTTATTTCGACGACTTGCTCCAAGACGTCGAAGAAAACGATCACCGCCAGGGTGCCGAAATAGTGGCGAGCGAGGCGGCTCGGGACTACGAGCAAGGCCACCGTTCTTTCAAGGTGAAGGTCGGGAGGGGAGCTCGCTGGATGGCCCCAAAAGTGGGCCTCGAACGCGACGTTGCCGTCGTTGCGGCCGTACGGGATGCGATCGGGCCGTCCTGTACGCTCCTTGCCGACGCCAACAATGGCTACACCTTCAACACTGCAAAAGAGTTCCTGGACAGGACTTCGAGCTCGCACCTCGGGTGGCTGGAAGAGCCGTTCCACGAAGACGCAGTCCTCCTCGAGGCCCTTCACGAATGGATCGAACAATCAGGCCTAACGGTGCTGATCGCAGACGGCGAAAGTGCCTCGGCTGAAGAGTGTTACAAGCTCGCCGCCATGGGTCTGTTGGACGTCGTCCAGTGCGATATCTTGCAGTGCTCTTTCAGTGGCTGGCTCCGCCTAGGCCAGCGGCTTGATCGGCTCCAAGTGGCGTCGGCTCCGCATCACTTCGGCCTTCATCTCGGCAACTATGTGACGGGGCATCTGGCCGGAGTTGTGCGCGACCTGAGGTACGTGGAATGGGACGAGGCGACGACCGCTGGGCTCACAGCGCCGGCCTATGCTGTCCGCGAAGGCCGTCTCGAGCTTTCAGACGGGGCCGGTTTCGGGATCGAGCTCGACGAAGTCCTATTTCGAAGCGCTGTCCGATCGTCGGGCTTCGACCTGGGTCTTGGCGAAGCGAAATGAGGCCGAGGGCACGCCTGAATTCAACGAGTTCGACCGAACCGCCGGGCCTGGGTGGCTGCCCAACCGGGTTCCCCCGCTTGGGCAGCCGTCGCTAGGAGAGCAGCAGGGCCGCCAGGATCAACGGAGGTCGAAGCGGTCGAGGTTCATAACCTTGACCCACGCAGCGGCGAAATCCTGGACGAACTTCCGTTCCCCGTCCGCAGAGGCGTAGACCTCGGCGACCGCTCGGAGTTGGGAGTTGGATCCGAAGATGAGGTCGACTGCAGTGCCCGTCCACTTGACTTCACCTGTTTTGCGGTCGCGCCCCTCGTACACGTGCTCGGTGGACGACACGCGCCACTCAGTGCCGATGTCGACCAGGTTTACGAAGAAGTCGTTTGTCAACGACTCGGGCCGTTGGGTCAAAACACCATGCGGGGAGTGCCCGTTCGCACTGAGGACGCGCAGTCCCCCGACGAGGACCGTCATTTCCGGCGCAGTTAAGCCCAGTAGGCTCGCCCGGTCGATCAGCAGTTCCTCCGGACGGCGCTTGTCCCCGGCCCGGAAGTAGTTCCGGAACCCATCAGCCGTGGGCTCGAGCACCGCAAAGCTTTCCGTATCGGTCTGGTCTTGCGATGCATCTGTGCGCCCCGGAGAGAAGTGGACCGGGACCTCGTGCCCGGCGTTTTTGGCGGCTTGCTCGACGGCGGCACACCCGGCGAGGACAATGAGGTCAGCGAGGGAAACCTTCTTCCCACCGGTCTGGGCGCGGTTGAAATCTGCCTGGATCCCCTCGAGGGCCTGCAGGACCTTCCCCAGTTGGGCCGGGTTATTCACATCCCAGTCCTTCTGTGGCTCGAGACGGATGCGGGCGCCGTTGGCCCCACCGCGCTTGTCGCTGTCCCGGAAGGTCGACGCCGCGGCCCAGGCGGTTGCGACCAGCTGCGAAACTGACAGCCCGGAGGCCGTGATCTTGCTCTTCAGGGTGGCGATGTCCTGCTCGTCGACAAGCGGGTGGTCGACGGGGGGGACCGGGTCCTGCCAGATCAGTTGTTCTCGAGCCACCTCCGGACCGAGATAACGCGAGACCGGCCCATATCGCGATGCGTGAGCTTGTACCATGCCCGGGCGAAGGCGTCGGCGAACTGTTCCGGGTTCTCGTAGTAGCGCCGCGAGATCAGCTCGTAGTCCGGGTCCGCCCTGAGCGCGAGATCGGTCGTAAGCATCATCGGGGCATGGCGCTTCGACGGGTTATGGGCATCAGGCACGGTGTCGTCCGCAGACCGGTCGGTGGGACGCCATTGATTGGCGCCCGCAGGGCTCTTGGTGAGCTCCCACTCGTAGCCAAACAGGTTCTCGAAGAAACCGTTGTCCCACTTGGTGGGGTTGGTCGTCCAGATGACCTCCAACCCGCTGGTGATCGTGTCGTCACCGTTGCCCGTGCCGAACGTGTTCTTCCACCCCAGACCTTGTTCTTCTATAGGGGCACCTTCGGGTTCGCGACCCACGTACTGCGTGGCATCAGCGGCACCGTGGGTCTTGCCGAAAGTGTGCCCGCCGGCAATGAGGGCCACCGTCTCCTCATCGTTCATGGCCATGCGAGAGAACGTCTCCCGGATGTCCAGGGCGGCGGCGACCGGGTCAGGGTTGCCGTTCGGGCCTTCGGGGTTCACGTAGATCAAGCCCATCTGGACCGCGCCAAATGGATTGGCGAGTAGTCGATTGCCGCTGTAGCGCTCGTCCCCGAGCCAGGTGTCCTCGGGCCCCCAATAAATGTCCTCTTCGGGCTCCCACACGTCTTCGCGCCCGCCGCCGAAACCAAAGGTCTTGAAGCCCATCGACTCCAGCGCACAGTTCCCCGTGAGGACCATCAGGTCGGCCCAGGACAGCTTCCGGCCGTACTTCTGCTTGACGGGCCAAAGCAGCCGGCGCGCCTTGTCGAGGCTGGCGTTGTCGGGCCAGCTATTAGAGGGGCGAAGCGCTGCGTGCCCGATCCGGCGCCGCCCCGGCCATCCTGGATACGGTACGTGCCCGCGCTATGCCACGCCATACGGATCATAAGCGGCCCATAGTGACCGAAATCAGCCGGCCACCAATCTTGCGACGTGGTGAGCACCTCGACGATGTCCGCCTTCACAGCCCGGAGGTCAAGGTTCTTGAACTCAGCTGCGTAATCGAACCCCTCGCCCATCGGGTCGATCAACGGTGAGTTCCTCCCGAGCTGCCTCAGGTTCAGCATCTCCGGCCACCAGTGCTGGTTCGCCATCGAACCAGTGGCAGCGTGGGAGTGGCTCAGCACTGGGCACCTCGCGGCAGGCGCTAACTCGGGCGGCGTGGTGTCGATAGCGCCAATGTCTTCGTTGCTCATGGTGCTCCTTTTCTGTTCGTGTGGTTGATCTTGCCGCTTCTCTTGTCTCGTCGCTCCGGCCCAGCCTGCTGACAGTCGGGGCAGGAACCCCAGTAGACGACCTCGGCTTCGTCAATGATGAACCCGTGCTCGTCGGCGGCCTGCAGGCACGGCCTGTGCCCCACCGCGCATTCGACGTCCTCCGTGCGGCCGCACGTGCGACAGACGACGTGGTGGTGGTTGTCATCGACCCGGTCCTCGTAGCGGGCCGGCGAGCGCGCCGGCTGGATGCGCCGAATGAGCCCATTGTCGGCCAGTATGCCCAGGGCGTCGTACACTGCCTGGCGGGAAACCGCACCGATCTCAGCTCGTGCGAAGTCTCCGACCTCGTCCGCCGTGCCGTGCGGCAGACTGCACACCGCCCGGAAGACAGCCAGACGCTGAGCGGTAACCTGGACACCGCGCCCGCGCAGCGCGTCGGCTGTGCCAGAGCTTGCTTCCCTGAGCACAGGTTAGACTGTTGCTCTGATTCTGGACTTTGTCAAGTTCGCAGGGTACAAGCTTGTGACCTGCCGTAACTCGCTCTGACGCAACATGTGGAGGGCAATTGGAGGACAAATGCCCTCCACATTTGCAAACATAGGTCAGTCGCTGCCAGCTCGTGGCAATAGCACGCCGGCCGTTTCTCGGCGGCTTCGTGGTCAAGCTCCTCGATGAAGTGGGCGTAGATGTTGCCGGTGACGCTGACACTGCTGTGCCCGAGGCGCTTGGACATCGTCAGCAGGTCAACACCGGCCCGAAGGCCCGTCGTCGCATGCAGGCGGCGGAGCGAATGAAAGCTGACGTGCGGAAGGCCAGCGCCGTTGACGGCCTTCGCAAAGGGCTGGCGAAACGGCATCGGGCCGCAGCCGGTCCCCGTTTTCTTGAGTGAGAATGAGGCCGCCACTGTCCACCCAGGCGGGGCCCCAGGCCATCCGGTCCTCGAGCTGGCGGCGACGGGTCGTCTTGAGCGCTTCGAGAACCTCCGGGGCAATGGCGATGCTACGCCTTGGCTTGTCCGTCTTGGGCCCACTTTCGATGGCGCGGGCTCGCATCCGCACGCTCCCCAGGTGGGGGAGAACGTAGTTTCCGACGTGGGCCCGGTAGAAATTTGCCGTCGTCGGTCTCATCGTCCCGAGTTCGACACGGTGTTGAAGGTGGGGCAACCAAGTCTCGAGCAACGCCGAACTGTTCTGCTCGACTGGCACAACGCCACCCAGAGCTTCGGCGGCCTCATGGAGTCCTGGCAAGAACGTCCCGTGGCCTTGAGTCTTCCAATCACCAAATGGCCAATCACCAAATGGCCAATCACCAAATGGCCAATCACCAAATGGCCAATCACCAAATGGCCAATCACCAAATGGCCAATGACCAAATGGGTGGTGGAACGCAACGGCGCCCAGCGGTACCTGCTCCAGTACGAGCACACCCGCCGCTAAACCTTCATTGCCAGCCCGGGCAAGAGAAAGGCAGACCATACAAATGTTAGAGGGGATATCATTGCTCAGCCTCTTCCGGTGCCCGGTGCCCGGTGCCTGCGGTCACGCCGGTGGGAAAGCGGGTCGAGAAGTTCCTGCAGAATGGCGATTGCGGCACCTCCTGCGACCCCGAAGGCAATGCCCGACAGGAACGAGAAGTAAACCTCATGTTGTGAGGTGGTCGCATTGGAAGCCGTAACCCGTATTGGGCTCAAAATCGTGGACGGCGGCCATTCCCACGCCGGCTCTCCGAGCAACGATGTGCTCAATGGCGCATAGGCGGCCTGAACGGTGTAATCGGCGGCGTCGCTTCCGTCCGGCACGAGCACGAAGCGCGAGATGCTCTTTATAGCCGGCACCCCGGGGGGGGCGTCCAAGCCATCACTGGGGGCCGGTGGCAAGAAAGCGCTCAAATAGGAGCCAGCGAGCTGGTCAAGCCCACCCGAGCCCCAGCAGAACGAGACCATCACCCGGCCCCGACCAGTCACGATCGTGTAAGGACCGGATACGATCCCTACGCCCCCTACTTCGAAGATATCGACCGCACCCCCAAACGCTCCCCCCAAGGAGACGGTTGTAGGAGGCGTTCCACTGGCGCCCGCTCCGCCGATACTCGGGTCAAGGTCTCCTGGCGGTTGGCATACCCGTCCTGAGCCAGCCTCTAGGTCCTCGACTATCACGGTCCAGTTCTCACCCGGCGTCGTAGGGAGTAAAGCAGGAACGTCCTCGGCAACCTCGAGTACCGAGCCGCCCCCCTGGGTCTGTTCGAGGGTTTCTATCACCTGGTTCTTGACGTTGTTGCCGTACACGCTCACAGTGAGGCCCTCGGGAACGGTGGGGTAGGCGCCAGCCTGCGGGAGCCAGACCACGCCAAGCACGGAGAGCGCGGCTACCACTGCGGCCATGGCCACGACGAACACGATGTGGACTTGTTGCCAATAGCGATGGCGCGGCGGCGGCTTACCGTCGCTGGAACCTGCTGGCGCCTCGCCGCCCGACGACGTGTCGACCACGCTCTGTCCCATAGTTGAAATTACCAGCCACCACTAGCCCTCGCCACAAGGCCTCCCCACCCCGAACCCTCCACCGGGAACCCTCCCCAGCTCCAACCGAAGGGTCTCTAGAGGAGCCCTGCTACGAGGCCCCCGGCATGCCGGCGCAACCGACGGAGGCGAGCGGCCTCATCTGCCAGCGCGGCCGCGTCCACTCGTGGCCGGTTCTAGCGACGCAGCGGCCCCAAGGAGATGCCGTACGTTCATCGTCCGTCCTTTGAAGCCGTAGGCCCTGCCGGCTACGCCATCTAATGCATCGGGCGCGGACCTGAAATAAGCCTCCAACGACACTCAGAGCCGGCCCAAATCCTGGGCGTGATATCGACCGCGTCTATCCGCCCACGCGTTCAGGCCGCATTCTCGGCCGGCATCCAGTTGGCTACTGGGTCGGCACGAAGAACTGCAAGGGAATAGGCAGGACGGAATAGGCAGGACGGAATAGGCAGAAAGGGCCAGCGGTCGGTCGGGTACGGGTGGCCGGCGGCCGGTGGGAGCTCACGGTCCGCTACCGTGCCCCGGTACAGCAGCCACCGGTCCCGTCGGCTCTACTGACGCACAGGCGCGGCTGGCGGTTTGGAACGCAGGCGAAGTGTCGTCGAACCTGCTGCTGTCGAACGCGCCCTGAGCATTAGGGTCAGGGAAACCCGGGACGCCGTGCGTGCGCATGCACCGCGCCCATTCCACTTCCGCAGCGATCTTCTGGGCACTCAGCGGCGCAGGCTGCCCCCCACCCGCCAACAGCGACTGGCACGCCTGGCCTGCCGCCTTAAACCTAGGGTTCTCGTGGTTCAGATCACTGCCAGGGCCGCCAGTGATTTGGAACGCGACACCGCCGCCCTGGCTCGGGGTGGGATCAGGGAAGTCCGAGACGCCGTGGCTGCGCATGCAGCACGCGCGTACGCGACCGCCTGCGCCATCACTCTGCTGAGCGAGGTAGTCGATGCCGACGCGTGGTTGCCATTGTTCGACACGGAGCCGGCGACGCCGGGGCTGGTCGAGCCGCCGCAGCCAGCCAAAAGGACCGCTAGCCCCACCAAGGCCAACACTGCCGTCGTCCACTTGGCCGCCGGCGGCCGTCGCTCACGCGTGCCGCGAGGCATCTGCTCAACGTGCTCTTTGTGGCTGGAGGTACTCGTCACCACTGGCTCCCGTGCGTTCGGCGATAGCTCTCGGTGTACGCCCCAGCCACTAACACGGAGTTAACGGATGCCGTTATCCCGCTGTAACGTGACGCGACGTACCCTTTTGGGCCGGGCCTAATCGTCACCAAACCGGGCAATGTGAACCACCCGGCGACGTTATCGGAGAGGCACCACGGTGAGGGGCGCCGCCCGAGTTGGCGGCCGCACTGGACACCTTCGCACCCCCGCGGAAGAGCCGCTGGCGTCGAAATTGACGCAGCTCCAGGACCTGGGCACTTATCCCTTCCACGCCATAGTGGAAATGTTCACGTTCGATATAACAACTCACTTCCGTTATGACATTTTGAAGCCACGCGGGCCGATAAAGGTCACCCCTCGAAGGCGACCGTGAAGAGGTCGCACGCTTTCTCGACGCCATCAACCTGGTTCAGACGGGGAGGGCACCAAGCGGCCACCGTCGACGTAGGACTGCGACTCGTCGACGTCCGTGCCGGACTAGGTGGAAGCTGTTGAGCGGGCGATGAAGGGCGCCCTCACGACCTTGCACGCGGCAGGTACCCAGGCAAGTACGCCGCCCATGTCCTGAACCCGGGCCCATTCACCCTCGGTCTCGACTGCCTCCTACCTTCGGGTTAGGTAGCCGTCCCGATGAGCACCGTCTTGTGTTGGACAAGTAGCGCTGCCTGCACTGCGCTCGTGGTTTGCGGGCACTATTGCGGCGCCATCGGCGGACAGTCGGCAGGGTCGGTCACCACCCGGATCGGCACCCCCGAAAGGTATGCCGACACATCCTCCGCCATCCGCTGCCACGCGGTGCGAAAGAGTTGCTCGGTGACGTAGCCGACGTGCGGGGTGACGACCACGTTGTCGAGCGATCTGAAGGGGTGGTCCGCGGGGAGCGGCTCTCGGTCGAAGACATCAAGACCGGCACCGGCGAGATGACCGGACCGGAGGGCCTCGACAAGCGCGGCCTCGTCGACGATTGGACCGCGCGAGATGTTGACCAGGATGGCGGCCCGCTTCATCTTGGCCAGGTCGTCGGCCCGCAGCGTGTTGCGGGAGCGCTCCGAGAACACGAGGAAGACTCCGAGGACGTCAGCGGACGCCACGAGCTCGTCCTTGGCGACCTTGGTCACGCCGAGCTCGGTACACCGCCCCTCGGTGAGGTTCTGGCTCCACGCAATGACGTCCATGCCGAACGCCTTTGCTACCGGGACCATGGCGCCCCCGAGGTGGCCCGCGCCGAGGAGGCCGAGGGTCTTGCCGGCGAGCGCGATAGGGAACCCGGTCTGCCAGCCGCCGGCGCGAATTGCTCGCTCCTCAATGCCGGTCCGCTTCGCGACAGCGAAGATGAGCGCCCACGCCATCTCTGACGGCGTCGGCAGGCCGCGGGGCGTCCCGTGGCTAAGTGGGCGCCCTGAGGCGCCTGGCGCGGTACCCGCGGTGCCACAGAGCAGGATGCCCCGCTCGATGCGGGCCTTGTGGTCGATGACGTTGCTCGTCCGGCCGTTGCAAACGATCAGCTTAAGGTTGGGAAGACCTTCGAGCACTGCCCGGGGAAAGCGCGCCCGTTGCTGGGTGATGACGATGATCCCGTAGTCGGACAGCTCGTCGACTAGGCGCTCCGGCGGGATCGCCTGACGGTATACGGTAATTTCCGCATCGTCGGGCAGGTCGCTCCAGTCGCCGTACTCCAGGGCAACCCCGATGTAGTCGTCGAGGATGGCGATCTTCGTCACGCCTGCCATCTCGCTTCTCTGCCAATACTGTCTTTGTCCCGTCCTCCGAGCATTACGTTCTCCTCGCTCGCCACAATCATTCTCGTGGGGCGACGGGACGGTCAACTGCGTCTAGCAAAGGCCCAAGCTCAAGGACGAGCGCGTCGAATGGGGACTTGCCACGGCTATGGCTCTACCCCTGGGTAGAGGTGAAGTTCTGCCCGTGGCTTGACGTAATTCGTCGCCGAGGGGTGCATGGTTTCCTTATGGAACAAACCCAAGTAGTGACAGTGCGAGGGCTACGCAAGAGCTACGCCGGCCGGACGGTGGTCGACGGCATTGACCTGGACGTCGGCGCCGGTGAGATCGTAGGGCTGGTAGGTGCGAACGGCGCCGGCAAGACCACGACGGTCGAATGCGTACAAGGCTTACGCAAGCCCGACGGCGGTACGTTGCGCGTGCTGTCCTTCGACCCGGTGACCCAAGTCGCGCAGGTGCGGGCCCGGCTCGGCAGCCAGCTGCAGAGCTCGGCTCTGCCCGACCGCTTGCGCGTGGGGGAGGCCGTGCGTCTGTTCAGCGGTCGGGCGGGCGACGAGCTGCTCGAGCAATTTGGCCTCGCCGAGAGGCGCCGCGCTGCTTTCGCGTCGCTGAGCGGGGGCGAGCGTCAACGCCTCTTCGTAGTGCTCGCCCTTGTCAACCACCCGAGCCTGGTGGTACTCGACGAGCTGACCCAGGGACTCGACCCCACAGCCCGCCGCAACGTGTGGGCGGCGATCGACCAGCTCCGGGCCACCGGCACTGCTGTGTTGCTCGTGACCCACGAGCTCGACGAGGCGGAGCGCCTCTGCGACAAAGTCGTAGCCATGCGAGCTGGGCGGGTGATCGACGCGGGCTTACCGAGGGACCTGATCGACCGGCACGGCGGGGCCGCCGTCATCTCTTTCACCCTTCCGCCGGCAGTGGTGCCCGACTATTGGCTCAGTCGCCTGGGCGACCTCCCGGGCGCGGGCGAGGTGTCCGTGCACCGCGGCCGTGCCACCGTGCGAGGCGACCGGTGTGCCATAGCTCACGTCGGGGCCTTGTTGGTGGAGACAGATTGGACGCCCCTTGACCTGTCCGTTCACATGCCGAGCCTCGAGGACGCCTTGGTCAACCTGCTGGAGGCGGACGCCCTCGAGCCGCCGTCCGATCGTGCGCTCCCCGAGCTGATGGGAGCACTGCGATGAACACAGCCGTTGGCCGCCTCGTTCGCACCGAGCTCAAGTTGATGGTCCGCGAGCCGCTCGCGCTCACTTTCGTCTTCGTCTTCCCAGTGGTGACGATGCTCATCATCGGCGGCGCTTTCGGGACGCGGCCGACTTCGGCGTTCGCCTGGGTCAACCCCTCCCATTGGTACGTGGCCTCGTACCTCACAGTCACGATCGCCGCCACGGGGCTGATCATGGTGCCGGTGCACCTCGCCTCGTACCGTGAGCGCGGCGTGCTGCGGCGCTTTGCCGCAGCCGGTTTCCCGCGCTGGTCCTTCGCCTTCGCTCAACTGGTGACTGGCCTGTTAGCTATCGTCGCCGGGTCGGTGGTGCTGTTGGCCGTGGCGGCCGTCACTTACGGCCTCCCGCCGCTGCACCACCTGGCGCGCATTGCCGCCGCGTTCTCGCTTGGCGCCGTTTGCTTTGTCAGCCTCGGCGTCTTGTTGGGAAGCGTCCTGCCATCGGCTCGCTCTGCTCAGGCCGTGGGGCTGGTCGTGTTCTTCCCATCGTTCTTGCTCGGATCTGGAGGTCCACCGCCCCACGTGATGGGCTCGACTGTACGGGCGATAGCGGGGTACCTGCCGCTCACTTGGGTCACCGACGCCGTGCGCGAGCCTTGGCTGGCTGTGGGCACCGCCACGGGGTCATTGATCATTGTCGCCGCGCTGGCAGTGGCGGCCACCGCCTTAGCCATGCGGCGGTCGTCTTTGTGAGCCTCGATCGACGGCTACCATGGCGCTGCGGTTGAGGCTCTCGATAAGGCCCGTTCGACGTACGATCACGGGGGTGGAGACCAGACGGGACGCCTTCCCGGGGCCTGCTTCGCTGGCTCGCCTTTGCGGCTGGGCCGGGTTGGCAACCTTCACGGCCTTCGTGTTGGTAGGCATCCTCGAGAGCCGGCAGGACGGCCTCGCCCTCCCGGCAGTCGGCGCTGTCGGCGGCCTGGCCGCAGCGGCCGCGTTATTCGTTACCCGCCTTCGTTTCCCCCTGGTGTACGCCGGAGCCGCGACCGCGGGAGTCGCCTTAATCGGGAACGGCCACTCGTCCGCCGTGGTGTGGTTCTGCACGGTACTGCTCGGGGCCTGGTGCGCCCTGGTCGTGGGGACAGGGGCCGGCGTCCTCTATGGCGCAGCCTGCGTGCTTCTCTTCGTCGGCGAGTTCCTGTTCACGACGCAGGACCAAGGTTGGGCGCCCTGGACGGCAGCCATGATCCTGATCGTCGCCGTGGCCGTCCTCGTCCGCCACCAGCTCGTGCTCGTCGAGAAGTTGCGCGCCACACAGGCTGACCTGGCCGAACGTTCTCGCGCTGAGGAGCGCAACCGCATCGCCCGCGAGCTGCACGACGTGATTGCTCACAGCTTGACCGTGTCCCTATTGCACATCACAAGCGCCCGCCTGGCCGTCGAAAACGAACCAGCAGAGGCTGCGGGAGCGTTAGCCGAGGCTGAGAGGCTGGCCCGCCAGAGCCTCACCGAAGTCCGTGTGACTATGGGCGTCCTCCGCTCCGGGCCCGGTGGTGCCCTCGCTGCTCCCATGCCCGATGTTGGGCAGCTCTATGAGCTGGTCGACGACCTCCGCCGAGCCGGCGCCAATGCCTCCCTGGTCGTGGAGGGGGATCTCTCCGGGGTGCCGGCGACGGTCGGCGCAACCGTTTACCGGATAGCGCAAGAGGCCCTCACCAACGCGGCCAAACACGCCCCTGGCGACTCGGTTTCCGTGCGTCTCGATGCCGGTTGCTACCAGCTCGAGTTGTGGGTGGAGAGCGATGGGGCTCCGAGGCAAGGGTCGGGCCTGGGCTTGGCCGGCATGAAGGAACGTGCAGAGGCTGTGGGCGGGCGCTGTACTGCAGGCCCGGGCGGCCAGGGTTGGGTGGTGCATGCCTGCGTCCCGCTCGAGACTGTGTCGAAGACGGCCTCGCCATGATCCGTTTGCTCCTCGTCGATGACCAGGAGCTGGTGCGGGCCGGCCTGCGTGGCATTCTGCGGGAGCAGTTCGGTTTCGAGGTCGCAGGCGAGTGCTCAGACGGGACCGAAGTGCTCGAGGCAGTCCGCGCTCTTGACCCCGACGTCGTGCTCATGGACGTACGGATGCCACGCCTCAACGGGGTGGAAGCAACACGGGCTCTGAGGGCCCGCCAACGCTCGACGCCGGTGATGGCGCTCACCACCTTCGACGACGATGAAGCGCTGGCCGGGATGCTGAGGGCAGGGGCCACCGGCTTTGTGTTGAAAGGCGTCGCAGCCGAGGAGCTTCACCGAGCGGTAAGGACCGTCGCCGAAGGGGGTGCGTGGCTCGACCCGGCCGTGACCAGCCGCGTCCTTGCTGTATACCGCAGCGCGCCCGCCGGCCCTGCGGCCCCTCGACGCGACCTCGACCGGCTCACCAGTCGGGAACGTGAGGTGCTCGGCCTGATGGGACGTGGCCTTACCAACGCCGAGATCGCACGGCGGCTTTTCGTCGGAGAGGGCACCGTGAAGACCCACGTCAACCACCTCTTCGCCAAGCTCGACCTCCGCGACCGTGCTGCGGCAGTTATTTACGCCTACGACAACCACCTTGTTTTCGACGAAGGGTAATTTGCCTACGGGCCTCCCAGGTTAGAAAGTGCCCAGATACCTGCCCGAGCGTGGGCTGCTACTCAACCGGGCCGATGTCGGCGCGGGCGAGGGGCGGGATCCAGTGCTTGACCGCGGGCGGCCTTTGTGCGCGAAGGCAGCTAGGGGTAGCGCGCGTCAACGATGGTGGTGACGTGCCCGGTGGCGATGTCGTACACGTGGCCGGAAACACTCACCTTCGGTGGCAGCGAGGTTTCGGCAAGCAGGCGCTCGACGTCTTCCCTGACCGTGACGTGCGGGTCGGCGACGGCGGATGCTTCGAGCACAGGCTCAGACAGGCCGGTCGCCTCCGCGACCTGGTGCCGGAAGCTGGCGTCGGCGAGGAAGCCGGCTCCGCACTGGGTGTGGTGGATAACCGCGACTTCGAAGAGCGTGGCAGTGTTGCCTTTCTCGCCGAACAGCTGGTCGGCGAGAAAGGCCAAATAGGCGATGTCGTCGATGACGGCCTGGGTAACACGGCCTCCGACGTTGCGGATAACGGGAGCGTCGCCGAGCTGGAGCCCGAGGACGATCGCGGGGTCGACCCGGTGGTCGAGGCAGGTGACGATCACCACCTGCTCCGCGGGTATACCGAGGGCCGTGGGGGTGTAGGTGCGGGAGAACTGCTCATTGCGGTCGAGCAGGGCGGACAACTTGGTCATGGTGGCTTCCTTCTCGTTGGCCGCCAGGGAAGGACATAGCGGCCTCTTCATCAAATAGTGGACGCTGTCCACTGGCTAGTGGACGCTGTACACTATAGCGAGGTAAGTGGACGCTGTCCACTAATTTGGTATGCTGGCGTCGTGACGGCCAACGAGCCAGCCACCCCGGCACACAAGGCACAGCGGCGGCGGCCCCGCGGCACGGTCCGCGAAGGCCTGGTCGCCGCGGGGCTCGAACTGGCACGGGCGGGCGGCCCGGACGCCGTTGTGCTCCGGGAAGCGACCCGGATGGTGGGCGTGGCGCCAAACGCCGCCTACCGGCACTTCGCCGATCGCGACGAGCTTCTGGCTGCGGTCAGCAGCGCGGCCATGCACGAGCTCGCGGGGCGCATGGCCGCCGGCGTCGCCCGGGTGCGCGGCAAGCACGGCGATCCCGGCGCGGCCCGCCGCCGGCTGAGCGCGATCGGCACGGCCTACCTGGCGTTCGCGGGCGACGAACCCGGGCTGTTCGCCACCGCGTTCGCCCTACCCCAGCAGCACGCCTACAGCGCCTTCGCTGGCGCGGCGGGTCAGGAGCTCACCCCCCTCGGTCATTTGCGCGCCGCCCTGGACGAGCTGGTCGATGCCGGCGTGCTGCAGCCGCGCCGCCGCGACGGCATCGAATACCCCATTTGGTCAACCGTGCACGGGCTAGCAGTCCTCACCGGGCAAGGACCTCTGCGCGACCTCCCCGACGCCACCCGCCATCACCTCGAGAAACTCATCGGCACCTTCATCGAGCAGGCCCTGGCATAAGCCAGCATCCCCGCGGGCCACGCTAATCAAGTCGGGAGCGCCCCCGGACTATGCCGGGGTTTGCAAGCACCGTAAGCCATCCCCCTCGTGGCCCGAACTCACAATTCCGGGAACCGCCCGGATAATCGGTCAGTTGATTGGCTCAGTAACATCCTTCCCCGGCGCCCTCAGGCGGCACCGCTCGTGTTCAACGAACAACGATGGCTACCTGTCCTCGCTCCGCTTCTTCCGCTTCCGGTTCCTGCACCGGTGAGGGTTGGATTGCCATCGGCCGACTATCCATGGAGATGGTCGATCGTGCCGTGGCTCACCGGTTGTCCTGGCGATCAGAGGCGTTGAGCGAGCCGGGGCGTCCCGCCGAGTCGAGTGGAGCCAACGGGCGCCGGTACCGTCGACTCGCGTGCTCTACGAAACCCATGGTGGCGCAGAGCAAGCCAGGCAGCGCAGAGCAAGCCAGGCAGCGCGGGCAAGCCAGGCAGCGCGGGCAATCTGTTGCCATCGCAACCAAAGCCGTTCGAGAAACCGCGCGCCAAATCGCTTGAAGCACCCCTAGCGGGCCGACGTTTGTTAGGTGTCGAGCCGGTCCCAGATCCAATCCGGGCCGACCACACGCGCGCCGAGGCGCTCTACCCGCGTTCGCAGGCCCCGGTCAGCGGAAACCAGTAGAACGGGCTCGGAGGCTCCTTCAGTCACCGCAGCGAGCGCGTCGTCGCCGGCCCCCCGAGCGTGGACTACCTCTACGCCGTCGACGACACCTTCTTGAACGCCGGCGCGGGCCTTCCCTTCAAGAACCACCACGACCGGCGTGGGCAGCCTCCCCGAAGCGGCGCCGGCCCGAAGGCGACGTACAAACTCACTGGCGGCCTTCGAGCGGTCCTTCCACCAGCCCGTCGGGCGAGAGCCAACGACGTTCGCCGCATCAATAACAAGCATGGGCACAGTCTCCCGCTCCTCGAGAGCCGAACGTGCGTCTCGCACCTTCGGCCGCCATGGTGAGGCTTTCATTGCGCTCGGAGTAGCCGTCGATTCGCTGTAGCCGACAACCAGCGCAGTCCCACCCGTTGGCAGAACGGGTCCCTCTGGGCGCCGGGGCAGTGGTCCCGTGGTCAGGGCACGTATTGCTGGTGGAGGTACAAAAACTTCTCCGGGTCGGTCCTCGATGCCATTTCAGCGGGATCGGGAAGGGTTTAGACATTGGACGTCAGGCCAAGTGCACCGTGCATGCCCTAATGGGGATCGACCTTTGTCGGGCCGAAGGCAGCCTCCGCCCGCTCGCCCAAATCGTCGAAATCGGTGAACAGTTCCTGCGGTTGCTCGCTAAAGACCGGGGGAAGGGGTTGGGCGTGGACAATGCTCAGGTGTTGGACCGCTCTTGTCAGCACAACATAGAGAAGACGGAGGTCGCCATCGGTCTCAGCGACGATCTGGCTCGGCTCGACGACGACGACGGCGTCGAACTCGAGCCCTTTGGTCGACGCCGCAGGCAGCAGGGTGATGTGGTCGCCCAGCGCTGCAACGTGAACGCCGTCAACGAACACGACGGCTGCCTCCTCGAGGGCGGCGCCGACGTCTTTGCGCATGGATTCTGGCGTGACTATGCCGGTAAGAGGCCAGATCGAGGCGACGGATGAAACCTCTGCGGTCGCCGCGGTGACCAGTCGGACCGGGTCGACCAGGACGATCCTGGGAGCCTGGCCAACGCGACGCACTGAGGTAGGCGGGCGCACACCGGCAGCGGCATGTGGGAGGAGGCGGTTGGCAAACGTCATGATCGGCTCGGGCACCCGGTAGCCAATGGTCAACTCGTCCAGCTCCGCCTCGGGTGCCCCGAGGTCGAATATGGCCTGCGCCCAGTCGGTCTGCCCGGCGGGCGAAGTGGTTTGAGCGAGGTCTCCCAGTGCAGTGATGGAGCCTCGCCGGCTGCGGCGAGCGATCATGCGCAGCTCCATTGCGGAGAGGTCCTGGGCTTCGTCGACGACAATGTGCCCGTAGGTCTGTCTCACTCCGGAGATGAGGGCCTCAGCTTCATCGAGAAGGGCCAAGTCGGCACGGCTCCATCTTTGTTCGTCAACCCGCTTCGCCGCCGGTCGGGCGAGAGACGTCGCCCCTTGGGGGTTGATCAGCCCGTCGGTAGCACGAAGAAGGAGCGGTTTGTTGCCGAAGAGCCGGCGCAGGACACCTGCCGGGGTGATCGTGGGCCACGTCTTGTCCAGGAGGCCTTTGAGGGCGCGGCTCGACCGGACGTCGGCTTCGAAAAGTGCTTGGCGTGTGACGTCGGAAGTCGATTTGGCGACGTGGGTCACCCACGCCAGTTCCACTAGTTTTTCGCGCAGGAGCTGGCGGCCATCGCTGTAACGCCTGGAGCGCTCCACCACCGTGGCCACAATCGCGGCAACATCGGCCGCGAGCAGTCTGACAGTGCCGAAGCTGGTGACGATCTCGACATTGTCAGAAGGCGCGCTCACGTTATCGAACACCGCCCGGTGCACGACTTCAGCCATCAGCCGGTCCCCCTTGAGGCGGCCTAACCCGTTTGGCTCAGGGCCACACAACTGGTACTTGGCCCCGGCCAGGCCGTCGATCGTCAACTGGGCGGAGGCGACCTCCCCGAGGGACGGCAACACTTGCGAAATATAGCGGAGGAAGATGCGGTTGGGCCCGACAATGAGCAACCGTTCTCGCTCGAAAAAAGACCGGTGTTCGTAAAGGAGGTAGGCGGCACGGTGCAGGCCGACCGCGGTCTTGCCGGTACCGGGCCCTCCCTGGACGACGATGCAACTCTCGAGCGGAGCGCGGATGATGACGTCCTGCTCGGCCTGGATGGTCGCCACGATGTCGCGCATCGACCCGGTCCGGCCCCGGCCCACTTCGGCCAGCAGAGGGTCCGGGACGTACGCGCCGGCTTCGACCGCGCCAGGGTCAGCGAGGTTCTCGTCGAAAATGTCAACGATGTGACGGGACTCGACCAGGAACCGTCTCCGCAGGTCAAGCCCCATGGGGTCGGCGACAGTCGCACGGTAGAAGGGGATGGCGACCGCAGCCCGCCAGTCGGCTACCAGCGGCTCGCCGTCCTCGTCTTCTATATGGCGACGACCGATGTACCAGCGCTGCGATGAATATTGGTCGATGCGCCCAAAGCACAAGGCGCCGGGCCGGTCAGTGAGTAGGTCTATTCGCTGTTGTTTGTCTCGCTCCCACTGTTGGCGGTCGTGTGTTTCCACCCCGCCTTCAGTGACGTTCCCACCCAGGTAGCCGAGATCCTTTAAGTACTGAGCGCGGTGGCGCATGCGTTGCAAAGAAACGTAGGCGCGGTCGAGATGAGCCTGTTCTTCAGCTAGCTCGAGATGGTCCCCCGCAGCGGCCCCAGCAGCATTCATAGCTGGGGAACCTAAATCAAAACGGGGCCAACTTCAAGCAAATTTCCGCGACTAAAAGGAGCCAATAATTTTGGCTACAACTTCCCTAATCGGGCCTTCTGGCGGCTTCAAAGTCACCGTACTTGAACCGAATGTCGATCGCAAGTCCGTTTTGACGTAGCTGCGCCGGTATGTCCCGTCATGCGCCACTCAGGCTGGGTTCACGACGAGGCGGTCCGCTACGACGTTTAGCCAACCCTGCCAAATGTGGTCCGAATTGGTACTGGGCCCGCCCCGTTACGGACTAGCCCGCGCCCGGCCCAGCGCAGCCGGAGAGACCGCAAGTGCTACGCTCATCAGCCTCGAGGGTACGGAAAAAACCCGCCTGGACAAGGAGAACTCTAAGCTGTGGCTGAGGTGAAAACGACAGGACCGGTACTGTTCTGTTATGACGGCTCCCAAGGCTCACGTAACGCCATGAGAGCCGCAGGGGACCTGATCGGACGACCGACGGACGCAGTCGTGCTCACGATCTGGGAAACGATCGCGACCCGCTTGGCTCTCGCCGGCGCTTTCACGGCCGGCCTTTCCACTGGAGGGTCGGATCTCAACGAGGAAGAACGGTCCTCCGCCACAACGGTGGCCGAGGAAGGAGCGCGCCGCGCCAACGAGCACGGGTACCAGGCCTCAGCATTGACTAGGGAGTCATTCGATGGCATTGCCAGTGCAATCCTGGAGGTCGCTGACAGCATCTCCGCACGCCTCATTGTCTGCGGCCAACGAGGCCGAGGGCCGCTCCGCACCGCCTTTCTCGGTAGCGTCTCGCACCGACTGGCGTCACACGCCCGACGACCTGTCCTCATCGCCCCGGAGGCCTCGGAGTAACTCCGGGGACAGTATGGCGTAACGGGGGGGTGGCTTTCTGGGGGCACTTTTCGGGCTCGGTCGCGAATAAGCCCCGAAATGAGCGGCTTTTCGCGACCCAGTCACTCAACGGCTCCGAGAACACATCAATCCGGCTCCCAGGCTCTCCTTAGACGGCATAGCCGACGCCGCCGCCTGCTCCCGTCAGTGCATAGAGCCACAGTTGCACGTAGCTCGGCGTCAGCCGTCGTCGGGCTCTGCGTTCCGAATATGCTCGGCGATAACGTTCTCGAGTTGACGGCTGGCTTGCCTGAGCTGAGTCGAATCTGCGGCTCGCTGCATTTTTGATTCCACGGGGCCCATTTCGGCGGCCAGGTCATGGTCGGCGAACACCAGGTCGACCCACCGAGAGAAATCGTGACCGGTGGCATGGTGCCGGAGGGCGTCGTCCGAGCATGTCGGCAGTGTTCCTCGGAGTTCTTCGAGGTTATGAGCCACTGTGCCGTTAGCAGGGCCGGCTCCGTCTCGGAACCAGAAGCCCCGTTCGTCTGGGACACCCCACGCGGTGTACTTGTGATGGTGCCTGAGATGCCCGAGGTGGCGGGGCGCGACCGTCACGGCCACGGCCGGCGACGGGTCGCCTTTTCTAGAAACCATCACGGTCGAGTGGTCGCTCATCGGTGTCAACGTGATATCGACGCTGTCGAGGACGCGCTCATCCAACTGTGAGGGCTGGTAGGTCACAAGCAAATGGCCACACAGAGATGGATCGTAGAAGGGCCTCAACGGGGAATTTTGACCATAGGGCATTTGGGCTTCGTCGATCAGGACCCAGTCGGGCCTTCCCGTTTTCTCGCGAAACCCTGCGAAGAGGGGGGAAAACCGGCCCATGAACTCGTCTCGCTGTTGCGACGACTCTCCCGACAGGTCGAGTACCAGACTTCCCCGGCGGCGCAAGAAGGCGATGACGTCCTCCGGCTCGGGAATGGCATGCTGGCCGAGACTGACAACACCGGGAAGTTCGGCCAGGGTGGTGTAGTCACCTTCGGGGTCGAACACCAGCATGTCGTAACCAAGTTCGATCAGCTCCTCGGCCAGGAGACCGGCGACATAAGACTTCCCGCTACCGCTCGGCCCGCTGACAAGAATGTTGACCTGGGACGCCGGGAGGAGTACCTGGTCCCCCGTAAGGTAGGTACCAAGTACTATTTGCCACCTGGCCGGGTGGACACGCTGGCTTCCGGTCAAGATCGGGCCTCGCAGGATCTGCGCCACGCCATCACCGTCGCTGGCCGTGGCAACGACGTCAGCGTGCCGGACCAACACCTCAACCGAACCACCCACCGCCGCCCCGATCTCGCAACTCAAGAGCATTGCGAGGTCGTTCTCGGCGTCTCCTATCGCCAAGGTCGTATGGGGTGACCCACCCAGCGCTTCAAGCGCGTACTCGAGACCGCTGGCTTTCGAGACTCCCATCGGGAGGACCATCAGCTCAGACCGGTTAGTCACGATCTGGCAATCGAGGCCACGGCGTTCGATGGCGGCGGCCACGAGTTGATGCTGTGACCCCGACAGGGCGGCGATGACGTGCCCTCGGCGGACGTTTGTACCGAGGCTGGTCAATTCTCGGACCAGGCCTTCGTCGACAGGCTCGGCCAAAGGAATGACGTGATCGTGGCGGACGGCCACGCCGCCATTTTCCGCCACGACCAGATCGAACCGATCGGCGATCCCGGGGGCGACCCGAGTGAGTTCCTCGAATATCCTTCCCGTGACGAGGACCACCTTGAAACCGGCGGACCGTACCTCTTCAATAGCTGCCGCGGCGGCACCCGAAAAGTGGCCGTCGCTGGCGACGGTACCGTCGAAATCCACCGCGATCGTCCGGACGCGACTTGGTGTCGTGACGGCCATCACGAGCCTGGCCCACTGACGAGAAGGCAGGCTAAGCAGACCTGGTCCAGTTGGCCACGCGGCCACCCAGGGAACACTCGGTTCCGCGCCTCACTCTGAAAGCGCGATTTCTGGCCGGCGCGACTGCAGGCTGCCACGGTCCTCCCGATTGACCAAAGGGCGTTAGCCCGAAGGCTACTCCTAGGCCGTGCCCTTCCCAGGACGTGCCCTGCGTCGAAGGCGACGATAAGTCCATCGCACAGTACCGGGCGCAACGACCCCGGTCGTCCTTACAGTGTGTAACCGGCCGATCAGAGTGGAAAAGTGCCTCCCCAGAGGGTCAACGAACGACCGGCCCACGGATGCGGGAAAGTACCTGTGCCTGTTGGTGGCCGACAGGCCCGGCAATATCGGAGGGCTCTATGGCAAATGACGATGTCTTTGACGTGATCGTAATAGGCGCAGGCCCGGTGGGCTTGACTGCAGCGGCACGGGCGGTGCGGGGTGGTCTCAGCGCGTGTGTGATCGAGCGGCGATTGGTTGGCGGTGAGTGCAATTACTACGGATGTATCCCGAGCAAGGCACTGCTTTGGCCGATGGAGCTGGCGGCTGCCGTAGGCCGCATGCCGGGGTTGAAGCTGGCGGGCTCGATCGACACGCCGGCGGTGCTGGCCCGCCGCGACGATTTCGTGGAGCACTACCAGGATGGCGCCGAGGTAGCCTCGCTCGAGGGGTACCCGGCGACCTTCGTTCGCGGCCAGGGACGCGTGGCGAGCCCGCTGAGGGTTGACGTCACGACCCCGGCGGGCGCGCCCCGAGCGCTGGAAGCTCGCCGAGCAGTGGTCCTGGCGACGGGCAGCGACCCGCTTATCCCGGACGTGCCCGGCCTGAAGGAGGCGCGTCCCTGGACAAACCGAGATGCGACAAGTGTGGCTCGCGTGCCTAGACGGTTGGCCGTGATCGGCGGCGGGCCCGTGGCCTGCGAGATGTCCCAGGCGCTTCGCTCGCTCGGCGCCGAGGAGGTGACCCTCCTGGTGCGCGAGGACAGGCTGCTGTTCCGCCATGAGCCCTTCGCCGGCGAACTACTTGCGAAGTCGTTCGAGGAGTCGGGGATATCGATGCGGTTCGGCCGATCGGCCGTTCACGTCGAACGCCCAGTCGAGGGCGCCTCAGTGCTCATCGATGTCGACGATGGTTCGCGCCTCGAGGCAGACGAGATCCTGGTCGCCGCCGGCCGGTTAGCCAATGTGAACGATTTGGGACTGGAGACCGTCGGCCTGGGCGGTGGGACGCCACTCGACGTTGACACCACCATGAGGGTTCGGGGCGTGGCTGACGGCTGGCTCTATGCCGTCGGCGATGTCAACGGAAAAAATCTCCTGACCCACATGGGCAAGTACCAGGCGAGGATTTGTGGTGACGCGATCGCGGCCCGCGCCAGGGGCCTCAGCGAGGACCACCCGGCGCTTCGGGACGTTGCCGACAGTATCGGTGCCCCGCAGACGATCTTCACCGACCCGGAAATCATCGCCGTGGGCCGGAGCGAGTCGAAGGCGCGCGCCGACGGCTTCACCGTGCGGTCCGTCGAGCGCGATATCAGCACGGTCCCCGGCGCCGCCCTGCAAGCCGATCGGTACCGCGGCACAGCGAAGATCGTCGTCGACGAGGACCGCAAGGTGCTACTCGGCGTCACTTTCGTTGGCCCCGGGGTCGTCGATCATCTGCACGCGGCCACTATTGCGGTGACCGCTGAGGTGCCCCTCGACCGTCTCTGGCACGCAGTGCCCGCGTTCCCTACCACGAGTGAGATCTCGGCTCCAGCTCCTGGAGGCATACGGCCTCTAGGAAGCTCGGGTAAGTTTGGCGCCGATGTCC
Organism: uncultured Acidimicrobiaceae bacterium; assembly: GCA_963823855.1. Classification (GTDB taxonomy): domain Bacteria; phylum Actinomycetota; class Acidimicrobiia; order Acidimicrobiales; family Palsa-688; genus Fen-671. The sequence continues at coordinate 274,195 of CAWGNA010000012.1, read as the reverse complement.
GAAGCGGCTAACGAGGCTCAGCGTCGCCAGTGGAATGATGATGTCCGGTTAGCGGCGTGGCGGCATCGGGAGCCGATGACCGCAGCGGCGACCGAGACGCTCCTCGATCACGCCCGCCTCAAGGGCGGGGAAACGGTCCTTGATGTTGGCTGCGGTGGTGGTCGCAGTGCCATCGCTGCGGCCCGTCAGGTAGTCCCGGACGGCGAAGTGGTCGGAGCTGACATTTCCAAGCCGCTGGTGACCTTGGCCCGCCAGCGCGCCGCCGCCGATGGTGTTCCCAACGCCCGCTTCGTGGTAGCCGATGTACAGACGGCAGCGCTCGACGGGGGGCCGTTCGACGCGGCCACGAGCCAGTTCGGGGTCATGTTCTTCGACGAGTCGGTGGGCGCCTTCGCCAATGTCCGGGCGCACACGCGCCAGGGCGGACGGCTGGTGTTCGTGTGCTGGCAGGCCCTGGCAGACAACCCCTGGTTTGCGGGAGCGTCGTTACAGCCGTTCTGCCCGCCGGCGTCGCGCCAGGGCCAGGCAAGAACGTCACCGGGCCGTTCACGCTGGCGGGCCCGGGCTACACCGCCGGCGTCCTGGTCGCGGCGGGTTGGTCCGCCGTCGAACGGACGCCCTATCGCCAAACCCTGACGGTCGAGCCCGAGGTCCTCGTAGACGACGATGCGTACTTGCGCTATCTCGGGGTTGCCGACGACCGCTTGGCCGAGGCTCGTGCGGCGTGCGAACAGCACTTGGCTCCGTTGCGACGGAGCGACGGTCGTTACGACGCGCCGCTGGCGTTCCAGGTCTTCACGGCTCGCAACTGAGGCGGCCACTACCACCGCCTGGGCCACTTTCGGTGGGGCTGTCCTGTTGGGCGGCGGATCGCTACTAATAGCGTCTACACGCGCTGACGAGTGCCTGGCCTTCCGGCATCATCCCACGCTGGCAGATGGGGAAGCCTCGTCCGTCCTGGTGGTCACCAGCCAGAGCCGGCGTCTATCCAGCGCGAGATCGCCGATGATCTCGACCGCCCGGCGCCCGTCACACGCCCACGCGTTCGCTCCCGTACGAGTCGCCATGGCCAGGTTGGCCGCCTGGCCACCGACTATGACCGGGATCGCGGCATCGACATCGTGAACCGCGTGCACCGTGCGACTGAGGGCATCGAGGTCGCTCGCCCTCGTGACACCGACGCCGACGGCGATCAGACGATAGGCGCCGGCCGCGGCGCCGGCGAAGGCTTCGGGCGGCACGTCAGCGCCGAGCTCGAGGCAGCTGAACCCTGCGAGCCGTACGAGGTCAGCCACCACGGAAATGGCGAGAGTATGGTGTTCGCCGAGCGGCGCGCCGAACACCACGGTGCCGCGGTTTCGGCCCGGTCGTCGGAACCTGGCGCCCAGTCGGGCTACTAGCCGGGTGGCGGTGGCCACGGCCAGGTATTCCTCGGCGATAGGAGCCTCGGGTGGCGAGGAGCGTCCGCTGATGCCATCGATCGCGCCTACCAGGAGGTCGAGGTAGCACTCGGCGGGAGGATGCCCGGCGGCTAGAGCCTGCTCGAGCACCCGCCAGGCGCCGGTCTCGTCCCCGCTGGCCAGCGTGCGCCGCAACCGAGCCCGCCAGGCTGCCCCGCGATTGGTCTCACCTGCTCCGGGTTCATCTGGGACGGACGTCCCGAACGTGCGGGGGCAGCGTGCGAACTCAGCCAGGTCGTCGGGATCGACGCTCCAACCGGTCCCAACCCGCCGAGCGGGCAGCCGACCGGTCCGCACATAACGGTAGGCGGTCATGTAGTGGACCCCGAGCGAGGCGGCCACCTGCTTGAGGTTGAGGTCGCTAGTCGGCGCGGTGCTCACGACCAGACGATAGTGCAGCCGTTCTGGGGCGCTGGCGCACCCGAAGCATTTAGCACCCAATCCGGCTTATTGACAGTCGCGTAGTTACGGGAGTGTAATTAGGGTATATCTTGTGCCGGCTCCGCTTGACCGCCCCACATGTTGTGGTCCGGCGCCGGGCGACGTGTTCGCACCGCGCAGCGAGGCACCGTTCAGGGAGGAATGCCATGACGCTAACCGAAACCAGGGCCCGGCTCGAAGTCGATGAGCTGGTGGCCAGCCCGATGCGGGTGCGCAAACGCGATGGGTCGCTAGAGCCGGTCGATGTGAACAAGATCGTCCGGGCCGTTTCGCGCTGCTGTGCCGGGCTCGAGGGAGTGGACCCCATGAGGGTAGCCACGCGGACGATCAGCGGGCTGTGCGATGGCGCCAGTACCGAGGAGCTCGACACACTGTCGATCCGGACCGCGACGGCTCTCGTGGCCGAGGAGCCCAACTACTCCCGCCTCGCCGCCCGGCTGCTGACGACGGTGATCGACAAAGAGGTCGCCAACCAGGACATCCACTCCTTTTCACAGGCTGTTGCAGCTGCTCACCGCCTCGGGGTCGTGGGCGAGGACACAGCCGGCTTCGTCGCCCGCTACGCCAGGAAACTCAACGACGCCGTCGTCATCGAGCGTGACGAGGGTTTCGAGTTGTTCGGGCTGCGCACGGTCTACGACCGCTATCTACTGCGCCATCCCGAGACCGCGTCAGGTTCTCGAAACTCCGCAGTACTTCCTGTTGCGGGTGGCGTGTGGCCTCGCCAACTCCCCCGAGGAAGCCGCCGATCTCTACGGGTTGATGTCTGGGCTCGAATACCTCCCTTCCAGCCCGACTCTTTTCAACTCGGGCACCGCGCACCAGCAAATGTCCTCCTGCTACTTGATGGACTCGCCACGCGACGAGCTCGACTCGATCTATGAGACGCTACGCGGACGTGGCCCGGCTGTCCAAGCACGCCGGGGGCATCGGGGTGGCCTTCCACCGGGTGCGCTCCCGGGGCTCGCTCATCCGCGGGACCAACGGGCTGTCCAACGGCATCGTGCCGTGGCTCAAGACGCTCGACGCGTCGGTGGCGGCGGTCAACCAGGGCGGCCGGCGCAAGGGAGCGGCCTGCGTCTACCTGGAGAGCTGGCACGCAGACATCGAGGAGTTCCTCGAGCTACGCGACAGCACCGGGGACGAGGGGCGGCGGGCGCGCCACATCAACCTCGCCAACTGGGTCCCCGACCTGTTCATGGAACGCGTAGAGCACGACTGGGTCTGGTCCCTGTTCGACCCCAAAGTAGTCCCCGAACTGTGTGACCTCTACGGTGACGCGTTCGATGAGGCCTATCTCGAGGCAGAAAAGGCGGGCCGGTTCGTGCGCCAGGTCCCGGCGCGCCAGCTCTACGCCCGGATGTTGCGCACATTGGCTGAAACCGGCAACGGCTGGATGACCTTCAAGGACGCGGCCAACCGAAAGTGCAACCAGGCCGCGGCGACCGGGCCGGTCGTCCACCTCTCCAACCTCTGCACCGAGATCATCGAAGTGAGCTCGGACGCCGAGACGGCGGTTTGCAACCTGGGGTCGATCAACCTGGGCCGGCTCGTCCGTAGCGGCGTTTTCGACTTTGCTCGCCTGGGCCAGATCGTCCGCGTGGCCGTGCCGTTCCTCGACCGGGTCATCGACCGGAACTATTACCCGACGCCGCGCACCGCAGCGTCCAACGGCCGATGGCGACCGGTGGGCCTGGGGGTGATGGGCCTTCAGGACGTCTTCTTCCAGCTCGGGCTGGCCTTTGATGGCGACGAGGCGCGCCAGCTGTCTCGGTCGCATCGCCGAGGAGATCTACTTCCACGCCCTGTGGACTTCGACTGAGCTGGCCGAGATCAGTGGCCCGCACGAGACCTTTGCGGAAACGCACGCCGCTCACGGGCGACTGCAGTTCGACCTGTGGGGTGCGGCACCCTCCGACGCCGAGCGCTGGCAGCCGCTGCGGGACCGCATCGCTCGGTTCGGTTTGCGTAACTCGCTCCTTGTCGCCGTCGCCCCAACCGCCACGATCGCCTCGATCGCCGGCTGCTACGAGTGCATCGAGCCTCAGGTCTCCAACCTGTTCAAGCGCGAGACGCTCTCGGGCGAGTTCCTCCAGGTCAACACGTACCTCGTGCGCGAGCTGCAGCGCCTCGGGCTGTGGGACGAGGCGGTCCGGACGAGGATCAAGCCGGCAGACGGCTCAGTCCAGGACATCGAACAAATCCCTCGCCGAAGTGAAGGCAGTCTTCCGTACGGCGTGGGAGATACCCATGCGGTCACTGATCGACATGGCCGCCGAGCGGGGCGCCTTTATCGACCAGAGCCAGTCACTCAACCTGTTCGTCAGCCGCGCCGACCATCGGCAAACTCTCCTCGATGTACCTGCACGCTTGGAAACAAGGGCTCAAGACCACGTACTACCTGCGGTCCCGTCCGGCGACCCGGATTGCGGCCGCTACCGTCCCAGTCGCCGAAGCGCCCGTGGTGCCTATACACGCTGCGCCCACCACCACCGCCACCACCACCACCACCGACGACGCGACGCCGACGCCGACGCCGACGCGGTGGCCTGTTCCCTGGAAAACCCCGAGCACCTGCGAGGCTTGCGAATGATGGCGCTCATCGAAGACGCGACCCCGTCGCCTGGCGCCGGTCTCCCAGGCGCCGGGGCCCCTGGCGAGCGGGCTGCCTGCCGGGCGGGCCAGCGCAGTTAGCGCCCAGCGCGACGGACGGGCACTGCTCGACCCCGGCCTCGACCTTACGCTCCGTCCGATGCGCTACCCGCAGTTCTACGATCGTTACCGGGCCGCCATCCGCAACACGTGGACCGTCGAGGAGGTCGACCTCTCCGACGACTTAGTCGACCTCGATCGCCGCGCTCCTGCCCGCCGAGCAACGACTCGTCAAACGGCTGGTTGCTTTCTTCGCCACCGGTGACTCGATCGTGGCCAACAACCTGGTGCTCAACCTGTACAAGCACATCAACTCGCCCGAAGCCCGGCTCTACCTGTCCCGGCAACTTTTCGAAGAGGCAGTGCACGTGCAGTTCTACCTGACGCTGCTCGATACTTACCTGGCCGACGAGAACGAGCGCGCCGAGGCATTCGCGGCCGTCGAGCACATCCCCTCCATACGGGCCAAGGCGCGATTCTGCTTCCGGTGGATCGACTCGCTCGCCACGCTCGAACGTCTCGAGTCGGAGGACGACCGCAGGGCCTTCCTGTTGAACCTCGTGTGTTTCGCGGCGTGCATCGAGGGGCTCTTCTTCTTCGCCGCCTTCGCCTATGTTTACTTCCTGCGGTCCAAGGGCCTCCTCAACGGGCTGGCCTCCGGCACCAACTGGGTGTTCCGGGACGAGAGCGCCCACATGAGGTTTGCCTTCGATGTCATCGACACGGTCCGGGCCGAGGAACCGGAGTTGTTCGACGCCGACCTTCGCCGAGCAGGTCACCGCCATGATGGCCGAAGCGGTCGAAGCGGAGACGGACTTCGCCGAGGACATACTCGCCGAGGGAGTCCCTGGCCTGTCGGTGGCCGACACACGCCGTTATCTCGAGTACGTCGCTGACCAACGGCTCGTCCGCCTCGGCCTTCCCAAACGTTTCGGGACCTCCAACCCGTTCGGCTTCATGGAGCTACAAGACGTCTCCGAGCTGGCTAACTTCTTTGAGCGCACGGTGTCCGCGTACCAGGTCGGCGTCACCGGGGCGGTCGCGTTCGACGAGGAGTTTTGAGCCGGGAGCTGCTCGCTGCGCTGCCGCGCGCAGACAGCCCCGACGACGCGCCGGCGGGTGCCGCTGCTCGTTTTGGCTCGAGTTCTCGGCCCAGCCTGCCATTGAGCGGTTAGCACCCAAAAGAGCCCCGGCGAACGGAGGGGCCGCCCGTAAACTGGTGCCCTGGCCGACGTCAAGGTGCTCGGCAAGTCGCTTCTATGGCGACGCGGTGCGTGCCAGCGGAGGCCGAGGAGCAACCCTCACCCAGGCCGTCGGACCTCGGTTCCGGAGTCACGGCAAGCACTGGTCCGGGGACCGAGCCACGGACCGGGCCACGGACCTGGCCAGCGGTCCACAAATAGGCAAATGGTCCACAAGTAATGGAGACAGGCGCTAAATGGTCGTACACGCAACGAACCTCGGATTTCCACGGATCGGTCCTCGCCGGGAACTGAAAGCCTCCCTGGAGGCCTACTGGGCAGGGAAATCGTCGGCCGGTGACCTTCAGACCTCGGCGGCGGAGGTTCGAGAGCACGTGTGGCGGTCGCATGCCGAACTCGGGATAGACCACATCCCTTCGGGAGACTTCTCGCTCTACGATCACGTCCTGGACACGGCCGTGCTCGTGGGCGCCATCCCCGAGCGCTACCAAGCCACCGCACGCGTCGACCCACTCGATCGTTACTTCGCGATGGCGAGGGGGGCATTCTCGGCGGGAAGAGCGTCACGGCACTGGAGATGACGAAGTGGTTCGACACGAACTACCACTATCTGGTGCCGGAGCTGACGACCGATCAACGGTTCTCGCTCTCGTCTGCGAAACCTCTAGACGAGTTCCGCCAGGCGGCAGCCATGGGCGTCACGACTCGCCCGGTCATCCTCGGCCCGTGTCGTTCCTCCTGCTCTCAAAGCACGTGGGCAACGGCACTAATCTCGACCTCCTGCCCGCGTTGTGCGAGGTCTACGCCGAGCTGCTCGGGGCGACCGCCGCAGCCGGAGCGTCGTGGGTGCAGATGGACGAACCAGTACTCGCCCTTGACCTTGACCCGGCGCAACGCAGCGCGTTCACCCGCGCCTACGCCCGGCTCCGGGAAGCATCGCCATCGCTTCGGCTCCTGGTCGCCACTTACTTCGCAGGTTTGGGAGACAACCTCATGACGGCGCTGCGCCTCCCGATTGATGCTCTGCACCTCGATGACGTCGCCGATCCCGACCAGGTAGACGAGGCCGTAGCGCAAGCCCCCGACACCCTGGCGTTGTCGGTCGGGGTCGTTGACGGGCGCAACGTCTGGCGGACCGACCTGGAGGCCACGCTGACGCGGCTGGAGCTACTACGCGATTCGCTGGGCTCGGACCGCCTGTTGGTCGGGCCGTCGTGCTCGCTGATGCACTTGCCCGTCGATCTCGACCTCGAGCCCTCGGTCGACCCCGAACTGCGGAGCTGGCTGGCGTTCGCCGTCCAGCGTTTGGGAGAGGTCACAACACTTACACGGGGGCTCAACCAGGGCCGTGAAGCGATCGCCGCAGAGCTCGCCGGCTCTCGCGCCGTCGTAGCATCCCGGACGGCATCACCGCGCGCCCATGACGTGACTGTGATCAAGCGGTTGGCCGAGCACAACCCCGCCCTCGAGCAGCGAAGTTCCCCTTACAGCGTCCGCCACCAGGCCCAGGCCGCCCGCCTCAACCTCCCGGCTCTGCCGACCACCACCATTGGTTCGTTCCCTCAGACCCCAGCCATCCGGGCCTTACGTGCCCAGCACCGACAGGGGAAAATCGACACCAAAGCGTACGAAGAGGGACTGCGCGCCTACATCGACGACGCAGTGGCGTTCCAAGAGCAGATAGACCTGGATGTCTTGGTCCACGGTGAGCCCGAGCGCAACGACATGGTTGAGTACTTCGGCGAGATGCTCAGTGGCTTTCTCGTAACCGCCAACGGCTGGGTGCAGAGCTACGGCTCGCGGTGTGTGAAGCCGCCGATCATCTTCGGCGACGTCAGCCGCCCGCGACCGATGACGGTGGAGTGGACGGTGTACGCCCAGTCGCGTACCCGGCGTCCGCTGAAGGGCATGCTCACCGGCCCGACCACCATTCTCCAGTGGTCATTCGTCCGCAACGACCAGCCCCACGAGGTCACCGCCCGGCAGATTGCCTTTGCCATCCGGGACGAGGTCGCCGATCTGGAGGCAGCTGGCGTCAAGGTGGTCCAGATCGACGAGCCGGCTTTCCGCGAAGGCCTGCCCCTCCACGCGGCCGAGCACAAGGACTACTTGGCGTCGGCCGTCGCTGCGTTCAAGTTGGCGTCCTCCGGCGTGCGTGACGAGACCCAGGTCCATACCCATATGTGCTACGCGGAATTCAACGACATCATCGAATCGATCGCCGCCTTCGACGCCGACGTGATCTCGATCGAGGCCTCCCGCTCCCGGATGGACATTCTGAGTGCCTTTACAGATTTCGAGTACCCGAACGAGGTCGGTCCCGGGCTGTTCGACATTCATTCACCACGGGTCCCGGAGATCTCCGAGATGGTGGACCTCTTGACCGCAGCCCTGGAGGTGGTGCCCGTCGGCCGGCTCTGGGTGAACCCGGACTGCGGGCTCAAGACCCGCCGCTGGGAAGAGGTGCGCCCAGCCCTAGCCAATATGGTGGCCGCCGCCCGTGTGGTGCGAGATCGCGTCGGGGGTAGCAGTGCCCACACTCTCTGAATTCCCCAACCTGCCCACTTAGTCGTTGAAATTACGGGTGAAAAAATTCAGGTGCGGCCATCTCGACCTCTGGCTACGATCCCCCACCTGTGCTCTCCACTGAGCAGTTGCAGCGTTTCGCTACCGACGGCTACGTCCTCGTGCCAGGGGCTGTCAGCGAAGACCGGCTGGCCGCCGCGGACTCTGAGGTCGACCAGGTAGTCGAGAACGACCCGCCACCGGAGGGCACGCTCGGCGCCCACTTCTACTTCCTCCCCCCGGCGCAGCTCCCCGCGGCCGCCGCCGCCCTACGCCAGTCAGGGGGCCTCGCCCTGGCCGAGCAGCTCGTGGCGCCGCACCGCCTCCACGACGCCTTTGACCACATCCAGGTCGCCCTCAACATCCCGCCCTACAGCCGCCGCCCGGGAGGCCCGCACCTGGACGGCCATCGGCCGGAACAGGACAAGCCCGGGACCTTCACGATGCTCGCCGCTATCTACCTCCGCAACGAGTCTGTCCCGAATTCGGGCAACCTGTGGGTATGGCCCGGCTCCCACATCGTCCACCAGCACCTCTTCGCCGAGCGAGGCCCCCGGGCACTGCTGAGCGTGAGCGGGCACACCCTTAGTCTCGACAACCCGCCCCAACTGGCGGCTCCCCTCCCCCTGCTCGCGCGCCGGGGTGACCTGCTCCTCGCGCACTTCCTGCTCGGCCATAACATCGGCGGCAATACTGCCCCCTGGACGAGGCGGATCCTGTACTACCGGCTTAGCAGTGACGGCCACGAGGCTCGTTGGGAAGACACACTCGTTGACGCGTTCTGTGAGTACGCCCCTCTCCGAATGGCTAAGGCGAAGGATTAGGGCAGGCTTCGGCCGACGCACAGTGCCCCAGGGAAAGGGCCCGCGGCGTTACTCGCTGCCTCGCTGCCCCCAGTGGTCCGGTGGGCGCAGCCCTGAGGGGATCGTTGTTGTCCCGTCGCCGCTCGTTACCTCGAGCTGCATCTGAGTGAGGAACAGGCTCGCCCCGAGACGCGCACCGCGCACGTTGGCATCTCTCACGTCGGCCCCGAACATGTCCGCGCCAAACAGGTCGGCGCCCGACAGGACAGCGTTGGACAACCGCGCGTAACGCAGGTCGGCACCTCGGAGGTTCGTGCCGGCAAGATTGGCTCCCGACAGGTCCGCCGTTGCGAGTTCGAGCCCGGACCGGTCCGGCACTTCCTCACGCACCGCCTGGCTGGACCGCTCGAGAACCCTCAGAACCCGGCCTTGCAGCGCAGGTACGTCGAGGTGTTCGAGCTCCTCAGCGTTTTGCCAGGTCAGCCCGTCGAGCGCAACGCGCATCTCGCAAACTTCGTCGTGCAATGGCCCTCACCGACAGCGCTGGCTGCATCGGCAAGGTGCCACAACATCTCCTTCAAGCGCCGCATCACGTCAAAAACCACGAAGACCGTCGCAGCTCCCGCTGGGTCGTCCTGCCAGCGATAGCCGGCGAAGGTGACTTGTGTCACATGCTGGCCAGCGCCAAAGCAGTCGAAGGCGGCGCAGCCGCGGTAGCCCGAGGTGCGCAAGCGATCGTGGATCCCGCAGGACCGTTCGCGCACGATATGAGGGCAGGGCACTCCGGCAGCCTTGTCGGCCGCGAACTCGGCCGACGCTCGGAAGGAGGGCGCCACGCAGCACAGCGCCGAACAGCGCGAACAGTCAGCCCGCATTGCTTCCTTCGGCTCGAGCTGGCCTGCCGGGGCCTCGGGCACACTCCTCCTACGTTCGATGCGGTGCCCGTAATCGTAACGATCTAGGGCCTGGGTACGAGGGGGCGACGTTCAAACCGCCGGCGCCGCTCCTTCACTGAACTCGAAACTGCCCCGGGCTCGGCCGAGCCCGAAGAAGTGGCGTGTTTTGAACGTGACCGTGGAACGAGCCGGGTCGATGCGTAACGGCCGACGCCGGGTACGCCGGTCGTCGTTTGTGGGCCCGTCCCGCTCAGTCCCGGGCCTCGACTGGCTGTAGGTCCCGCCGGGTGGCGCGAGCATCTTCATGACCCGCCATGCCGCTATGGTGGGTGAGCTTTGCTTTGGAGGGTGAAGGACAACATGCTCTGTGGTTGAGCGGCGTCGGGCTTCGGACGAGAACGGGAGCACTGTCGTCCCGACGTCCGCGCCTTCCTTACCCGTCCAGCTAGTCGGCGACGGGGCCCTTGTGCCGTGCGTCGATGGCCAAGAGCGCCCTTATTTGTCGTGCGACGCGGCGGCGTCAACGGCACCGCTGCCCGCCGTGCTCGGTGCGGTTGAGGAGTTTTTGCCGTGGTACTCCAGCGTTCACCGGGGCGCCGGTTATAAATCACAGCGCTCGACCGACGCCTACGAAACGGCTCGGGAGAGCGCCGTGAGCTTTGCGGGCCGGAACGACCGCGACGATGTGGCGATTATTTGCCGCAACACGACCGAAGCGATCAACCATCTCGCCTACCGGTTGCGTTTGACAAAACAGGACGTCGTGCTAACGACTGTGGTCGAGCACCACGCCAACCTGCTCCCGTGGGCCCGGGCGGCCAGCTGTCGTTACGTCGAATGCGGGGAGGACGGGACGTTCGCCAGCGCGTCCGTGACGGAAGCCCTCGAGGCCAAACCGGCACCAAAGCTCCTCGCCATTACGGGTGCCTCCAACGTCACCGGTTGGATGCCGCCCGTCGCGGAGGTCGTCGCCGCGGCCCACGAGCGTGGTGTCCCGGTGATGGTGGACGCCGCGCAACTGGCGCCCCACAGGCAACTGCCTGACGGGCCCGACTTCATCGTGTGGAGTGGCCACAAGATGTACGCCCCCTTCGGCGCCGGTGTGCTTATTGGGCCTCGCCAGGTGTTCACCGAAGGCGACCCTTTCCTCGTCGGTGGCGGGGCTGTCGACCTGGTCGAACTGGACGATGTGGTATGGACCGAGCCCCCGGACAGAGAAGAAGCAGGTTCGCCCAACGTCGTCGGGGCCGTCGCGCTGGGAGCTGCCATCGACTATTTGGAGGACATCGGATGGCAGGCCATAATCGCTCACGACAGTCAACTGGCTTCGGCGCTACGCCGAGGGCTTTCTGCGATCCCCGGCGTGCGTCTGCTCGGCCCGGGGGCTGATACCGATACGCTGCCCGTCGCCACCTTCACCGTAGGCGGGATCCCCCACTCCCTGTTGGCCGCGAGGCTCTCGGCTGAAGACGCGATCGGCGTCCGCCACGGGTGTTTTTGTGCCCATCCTTATATCATGCGCCTGCTCGGCCTCAAGAGCGAAGACGTCGAACGGTACCGAGCGCAGGTCCGGGCGGGGAACCGGGCAGAAATCCCGGGAGCAGTGCGAGCCAGCCTCGGCATAAACGCGTCAGTCGCCGACGTCGAGCGGCTTTGTGCCGCCGTCGCTCGCCTGGCGTCCGGCGAACCGGCACCGGTGAAATACTTCCAGGACCGCCGGACGGGGGACTTCAGCCCTGTCGACCCAACGGCGCCATCGTTAGCCGCCACAAGGCGGCATCGCTCGTCGTGCTCACCCGGCTGAAAAGCGGCCCAAGTAGGGCCCTTTCTGGCCGCGTACAACAGTCACATTTGGATGAGATTCTCTACTGACCGCTATTCCGCCCTGGCGGTCGGTACGACCTCGAAATACTCGCGGCCGAAGATTTCTTGCAACAGGAACTCAGGGAACATGTCGGGCTCGAGCGGGAGCTGGCTGCGATAGGCGGCGAGGGCCTCGATCTTGCGCTTGAGCTGTGCCGATACATCGCAGGCCACCACCGCCCGGTCTCCCGGGGCGCTTTTCGCCCCCGGAGAGACCTCCACTGCGGCACTGGGCGGGTCACCGGCCAGGCGTGCCTCGCTGCCCCGGCCCGAGAACTTCGACGGCCGTGACGCCGACAGGACGAGACAGGTGAGGCTTTCGGCCGCTACCACGTCGGCGCTCCGACGCCGACGCCCAGCGATGCCTAGCTCGCCGAAAAATTCCCCCACCCCGAGGCGCCCCACCAGGTCCCGCCGGCCGCCGGCGCTCTCTTTCCACACTTCGGCTGCCCCCGATAGGACCAGGAACAGTTCGTAAGCTGCCTCTCCCTGCTCGACGACAAAGTAGCCGGGGGGGTACCAACGAACCTCGACATGGTCGCGGATGGTGCGCAGAGTGCCTGCCTCCTCTGCCAACAGCAATAGAGCGTGGGCAAAGGCCGGGGTCCCGGCAAAACGGTTCGGTCGGCTGACCAGCCAAGTTGCCAAGCGTTCCATGAGCAGCACATCACCGGGCGGGAACCACCCGTAATAAAGCGCTGGCGCTAGATCAGGCGGCGAGGCCGTGGCCCGGTCGGGAAGGGGCGCGGTCCTGGCGACTTGTTGACATGCCGCCGTCGCCGCGGCGCTGATAGCGATGTGGTCGGGGTGACCGTAGCCGCCGTCAGGACCGAAAGTGATCACGCCGTCGGGCCGGAACTCACGGATAATGTTTGCCACTTCGTCCACGAGCGCCCCGAAGTCCGCATCTGCCAGAGCGCCGTCGAGGTAGTCCAGGCAGCGGACCTGCCTAATACCGAGGCGCCCGCAGGCAAGGCGTAGTTCTCCCTCGCGGACAGCGCCAATGGTGCGCCGGGTGCCGACTGCCGCGTCGCGGATCTGGCCCGCCTGCCCTCGCGTGGCCGAGATGACCATTACCTCGGCGCCCCTCGCGGCATAGCCAGCAAACGTGCCTCCGGCGCAGAAGGTCTCATCGTCGGGATGTGCGAACACGCCGAGCAGCCGGCGATGGCCTCCCAAGAACACTCCCCCGTCGGGTCGCCACGTAGCGCCTGGCTGAGGTCCGTTTACCCGAGTCACCCCTACTACTTGCGTCCCGGCTCCGTTCGCGTCGTGGGCGAGCCTACGCTGCCCACGACCAGGGAGCTAAACACCAATGGGGCTCTCCCGGGAGGGGTACGCGTCAGAGGCGTCGATCAACCGTTACCAGCTTCTGGGTTGTTCCTCAGAGGCCGGTGGCTGCGAACCCCATGGGCATGCCCCATCAAACTGCAGCGCGGCCTTGAGCATCGTGACCCTCTCCTGACGGGGCGGTTTGGAGTGGCTTGCCGTCACCCTATCGTGGCGCCGCTGACGCTAAAGCGTGACCGGCAATCGTGAAAGTAGCCGCGAGTTTGCCTTTGAGGTGTCCCAGTGAAGGACTGGGTCGGCGAGGGTTAACGTGGGGAAGCGCCGGGCAAGCGCCATAAGCGCGATCTCGCCCTCGACGCGAGCTAGCGGGGCACCAATACAGAAGTGCGTCCCAAAACCGAACCCGATATGCCGGTTGGGCTCCCTGTCGATTTTGAAGGCGTCGGGATGTTCGAAATGAGCGGGATCACGGTTGGCGCCGTTGAGCATCTGAAATAGCATGTCGCCCTCCCGAAGCTCGACGTCACCGAGCGAGGTGTCATGTTTGAGAAGTCGGGGTTGGCGCGCCACGGGGCTCTCGTAGCGGACAACCTCCTCGATGGCGGAGCGCACGAGGGAGGTTTGGTCGACCAAGCGCTCCCACTGTGCCCGGTCGCCGAGCAACAGGCCGAGCCCGTTGCCTATGAGTGACCTCGTAGTCTCGTGGCCGGCCACGAGCAAGGTCTGGCAGGTGTTGATTATCTCGGGCTCGGTGAGGCCGTTGGTCTCCGGCTCCAAGGCAACAAATGCGCTAAGCAAATCATCACGCGGCTGCTTGCGGCGCTCTTCTAGAGCGTTGCCCAAGAACGCGCGGATTTCGACGATGGCGGTTTGGGCGGCCAACAGCACCTCTAACGAAGGCTTGTTAACCCCCTGAAAACCCAAGAGCTGGTCGGCCCACCGACGCAGGAGAGGTTGCTCGCTCGGGGAGAGCCCCATTAAGTCGGCCAGTACCTGCACAGGCAGCGCTGAAGCGAGATCGCTGATCACATCCATGCCGCCCTGCCGAGCACATTTGTCCAGTAAGGACTCGGTAATTTCGGCAATGTGCGGCCTCATGGCATCTATCCTGCTGGGCGTGAAAGCGCTCACCGTCAGTTTGCGCAGGCGAGTGTGATCAGGCGGGTCGGAATGGAGAAGACCTTTCGTGCGGTAGTGCTCCTCGAACACCTGGAGACGCTGTCTCTCTGTCGTTGCCAGGTGGACAGCGGCGCGCCCGAGCCGTCCCTCGTTGGAATAGTCCTTGGTGCGTTTGAAAGTGGTCATGACGTCGTCGTAGCGGGTTAGCAGCCACCCGCCGACCGAGTCGCTCCAGTAGACCGGCATCTCTTCGCGCATTCGCCGCAGTGTCACGTAGGGATCGGCAACGAACTCTTCCGAGACCAGGTGCCGTTCGAGTTCTACGCGACCGAGTGAACCCAGCGCGCTCATCCCCACCACCTTCTTCCCTGCTTGGCAGCCCCCCAGCAGCTGGCACGTCGTCAACTGTCGACAAGTAACCTAACTCTACTCAGTGAGAAGCAAGATCGTAGCCAAGCTGCCCCCTGAAGGCCACGGAGGACATCCTGCCATCTCTCGATCGGCTCCAGTGGTTGCCGCAACTTTGCCTCACGTCCGTTCGTCGTGGATACCCGCTGGTCGGGAACGTTTCGGGAATGCGGGCTACGTAGCTTACGTCGTACGAGGCTGCCGTTTTAGGCGTTGGCCTTTTACGAGAGGAGGACAGAAAGTGATTCCCCAGCACTCGATCCGCCAGGTGTCGCCCGCTCCGAGCGCGAACAGTGCGCCCAGTGCTCGCCTTCATACGACCAAGCGCTCTGCGGTCGGGAGGGTCATGAGGACCGGCGCGCTCTGTGGGCTCTTCGGCTTGGCCAGCTCTGCGCTGGTCGCACCCACCGAAGCCTCCGCCACTGGTTTTGGCCCAAGCCCCTTCGCACCGGGGAGCGTCGTCGTTGCCCAGGGCGGCACGATCGCCGGGGAGGGGGTCAGCGGGACCGGTGCCGAGGCGTATGGGTCGTTGAAGGTTTACCCGCACAATTCCAACGGTGACGTGGCACCCGAGGCGAGCTTCACCAATGGCATGAACGGCCCCTTTGTGGTGGTCTTCGACCCGTCGGGAGACTTATGGGCGGCCAACGTAAACACCGGCACTCTCGTCGAGCTCACCCGGGCCCAGCTGGGCACACCCAACCCTGTGCCGGCCGTGACCATCTCGGCCCCCTCGAGTGCCCCGCACGCACTCGACAACCCGTACGGAATGGCCTTCGACCGCTCGGGCAACCTCTGGGTGGTCGGCAACAGTGCGGGCAAGGTCTACGAGTACGCAAGGTGGCAATTGGCCCGGTCGGGCTCGCCGACGCCGCGCAGCACTATTTCGGACTTCCCGGGCACTCCGCTTGGCGACGGCTTTGACCCCTCCGGCGACCTTTGGGTCACGGTTCAACTTTCTACAACTTGCCCTCAGGGTTGTGTGGTCGAGTTCTCGCGGGACGAGCTGGCCACGCCCAACCCGGCGCCGACGGTCACGATCTCTTCGACCGGTGGCGCCAACATTGCCTTCACGCCCTGGGGGGACATGTGGATGGTCACCGGCGGGGGGTCGGACTGCTACGGCACCCCCTGCAACAACGAGCTGGTGGAGTTCACCAGGGCCCAGCTCTCCACGTCGGGCTCCCCGACCCCTGCCGTCACGATCAGCTCAACCCCTGGCGCCAACCCGTCCCTGTATGGCCCGTACGGGGTGGCCGTCGACCGCTCTGGCGACGTGTGGGTCTCCAACTTCAACACACCCACGGCAGTCGAGTTCGCCAGGTACCAGCTTTTCCGGTCGGGGGCGCCCACTCCTCTGCGGACCATCGCTGGTCCGGGCACGGGGATGAACTGGCCCTCCTTTGTCGTCTTGGCACCATAAGGGCTGCCGCCCTTGCGTCGGCGTAGTCGCGCTGACGCCGACTACCCCGCGGTCGTTTTGGCCGCGGGGGAGTCGTGCCCCCCGGGGCGCTGTGGTCCTCGTATGCTGTCGTCCCGTGGACCTGTGTTTTGGGTCGGTCCTGGCAGACGCCCACTCACCGGCGGGCGCCTCGGCGCTGCGACCGCGGTTGCAGTGTCGCTACCGACGGGGTCGTCGAGACGTCGTGACTGAGACCGCCCACACGGGCACTTCTTTCAGGTCGTTCGAACCGTACGACTTGGCGAGGCTGCTGGAGATCGGCGACACTTCTCGTGACAAAGGTAAGGAACGACCATCATGAATATTGACGAGGTGCTCGCCTCTACTGAATTGCGTGCTTCGGGCGATCAAATGCTGGACCCCAGTACGATCCCCTGGGTCCCTCAGGCTGAAGGTGTCTCCTTCCGCCCTTTGCGCATTTGCCCCGAACTGGGGACCTGGACCAACCTGCTGCGGGTCACCCGGCAAGGGACAATAAACCTCCACAGGCACGTAGCGCCGGTGGAGGCCTGGGTCATCAGCGGAGAGTGGAGGTATTTGGAGCACGACTGGGTGGCGCGTCCCGGGTCCTATGTTTTCGAACCGGCCGGCGATATCCACACGCTTGTCAATACGGGCCGCGAAGAGATCGTCACACTGTTCTCCATGCACGGGCCGATCGAGTACATCGGGCCCGATGGCCAGACCGTCTTTACTGAAACGGCCGAGACCAAGCTCTCCAAGTACGCCAGTTTCTGTCAGGCGAACGGCATCGCCATGGCACCGATCGTTGGTTGACCACACCGTCCATTTTGACGATGAGGCCGCGGGGCGCCGCGCGTGGGCTCGGCTGCTTCAGCCCCAGCGTTGCCACTCGGGGCCAAGTGCGTCGTGGACAGCGCAAAAAGTACGGAAGACGTCGTCGTAAACCAGAACGGCTTGAGGGCCAGGTTCCCATGTGTCAGCCGCTCGGACGACCTCCTCAGCCCCGGCGACGGCATCGGTGTACCAGCCGGCTCCGACACCGGCCAGGATGGCAGCGCCCTGGGTGCCCCCTTCGCTCGTGGACAGCGTCTGCACGGGGTGGGCGAAGATGTCCGCTCTGATCTGGTTCCACAGGGGACTGGTCGCACCACCCCCCGTGCAGCGGACCGGTCCCAAGAAACCGCCGGGGCACAGGCATTCCAGGGCTCTGCGGTCTTCCAGGGTTATGCCCTCCATCACGGCGCGGGCGAAGTGGGACCGGTGGTGGCCCAGGGTCGCCCCAATGAAAGAAGCCCGCGACATGTGGCTGCCGAGGGTGCGCTCGCCAAGCAGGTACGGGAAGAACAGGAGACCCTCGGATCCCGGCGGGACGCCGGCGGCCTCAGCCGTCAGCCGGTCGTAGACGTCTTTGACCTCGCTCGGCCCCGCCGCTGAGGCCATGCCGCCCAGACGGTCGGCCAGATGGTCGGCGAACCACCGGAACGACACCCCGGCCGCGTCCCCGATACCGAAGCGGGCCCAGTTGCCGCTCGCTAGTCGCAGGTTCATCACCCTCGGGTCGGCTGCGGGGCTCTCCGCGGCCGTTGCGATGATGGACGAGGTCCCGGAGACGACGCTGACCCCGCCGCTGCTGATAAGGCCCGAGGCCAGCAACTGGCACATCATGTCGCCGCTGCCTGCGACCACGGGAGTGCCGCTCGGCAAACCTGTTTCTCCAGCCACCTCCTTGCTGACCTTGCCGATAACTGAGGCGGAGCCGACGATCTCAGGCAGCTTGGCGCGGTCGACGCCCAACGCCTCCAACAGGCGCTCCGACCATTGCCCCGTGGAGGCATCGCACAGGAACGAACCTGACGACTCAGACGGATCTGTGGCCGCTTCCCCGCTAAGGCGGAGGTTTATGAAGTCCTTGGCGACGAGGAGCCGGTGAGCCCGGGCGTAGGCCTCGGGCACGTAGCGTCGCAACCAGGCCATCTTGAAGCCGGCCCAAGCGGGGAGGGGCCTGTTGCCCGCCAATAGTGAAAGCTCTTCGGAATCGGCCCGGGCCAGGAAATCGTCCACTTGTTCGGCGCAACGCTTGTCGCTCCAGATAGCGGACCGGCCTCCCAGTACCGCTCCGTCCCTGCCGACGGCCACGAGACTGTGCATCTGGGCGCCTACCCCCACGGCTGCTACCGCGACGTGAAGGCCCCGGTCCATGACAGCGGCGATGTTGGACACCGTCGTGCCCCACCACTGCTCCGGGTCCTGCTCGGCCCAACCGGGACGCGGCCCAAAGAGATCTATGGGAGACGAGGCGCTGTCCAGCACTGCCCCCGAGACGTCCACCAGCGCCGCCCGGGTGCTCTGCGTACCGATGTCGACCGCGACGACGCACTCGTTAACCACGCTCAGCTGTACCCGGTCTCGATCCTGACGTGCTTGGTGTTCAGGTACTCCTCCAGGCCCTGATGCGAGAGCTCGACGCCGAGGCCGCTCTGTTCCCAGCCGCTGTAAGGGAAGGCCACTTCGCCTCCGCCCACGTTGTTCACGTTGACACGTTCACCGAATTGCACAACTGCCCGGCGTTGCGGAACGACCGCCTGACTGCGTCTGCTACCGCCCTGTCCATGGGAGTGTCCCTGCTGACGATCATCGGCGAGTGCCCCCCGAGCTCCATGGTGACCCGTCGAGGCCAACCGGTCCCGGTTGGCCCTGATCCAGGATGCGATAACGAAGAGGCGGCTCGAACGTTGTGGGGCTGGGGTCGTCGACCACGTAGGGAACGCCTCAGCCGCCTGGGTCACGGCCTCGTCTACGAGGCGGGGATCGGCTATAGGCGCGTAACCAATGATCTCCTGGTTGGCGGGATTGGTGACCGGAAGGGGCTCGCGGCCAGCCTCGGCCTGGAGGTGAGAAGCGCCGACGACAAGCTCGGCGTTTATGGGCGTCACTACTGCGGCGCCGTCTCGGTCGCCAGGCGGGGCGGCCGGAGCTCAGGGCCGCTCGCGCCGCGGTATACCCGCCGAGAAAACCCGGACCGCTCGACAGAGGCGTAGTCGTGCCCGGCGCCGGCAAAGTAGCTGGCCAGAAAAACGAGCGGCTCGGGACCGGTGTTCACGGTGCGGTGGGCCCAGCCCGGCGGAACGTAAACCGCCACTGCCGGTGAGAGGGCCTCGTCCGCGAACTCGCCTTCGCCGCGACTCCATCACCATTATCCCGTGGCCTGACAGGCCGAGGTACATCTCCCCCGAATCCTGCACGTGGTAGTGGCCCTTCGTCATGTAGAACTCCGAACCAACTGTGCCGGCGGCGATCGTCGTGGTCATGAAGGCCAGGTGCCCCGGGCTTTCGGGAACGCCGGCTTGGTGGCCCCGGTAGACCACCGGGTCATCGCCGGCTCCGAGGGCTCGCTTCACAGCCTCCTGGTCCTCGTAGAGGATGGCCATGTCGCTGAGCCGCCGGACAAACATCCCGCCCGCGGGGGTCAACGTCCCGCTGGGAAAGTCGAGCGTGACCGCAAACGGGCGCGCTCTGGTTGACGTGGCCAAGTCATCATTTCCTGTCGCGGGCACTGGCGCAGTCTCAAACGCCGACACGCAGATGCCTCCTTATTGGGTGTTGGGGTATCTCATCAACGC
The DNA here is from genome assembly GCA_963823855.1 of uncultured Acidimicrobiaceae bacterium. Classification (GTDB taxonomy): domain Bacteria; phylum Actinomycetota; class Acidimicrobiia; order Acidimicrobiales; family Palsa-688; genus Fen-671. The sequence goes on along the minus strand of CAWGNA010000012.1, from coordinate 254,450 downwards.
CGCTGGGCTCCCGTCACTTCGGACCTCCAGGTGTACTTCGGGTCGTACCCGAGGAGCCGGCGCGCCTTGTCCACTGAAAAGATCGAGTCGAGCGGCCCGACCTCTCGGCGCCAAGGGACGTCAGGGTAAAACTCCGCCACAAGCTCAGTAATGGGCCTGCTCATCACGGTGTCCGGGCTGGCGATGATGAACACCTCTGCTCCCTTCCATGGAGCCTCCAGTGCCTTGCGCACTGCTTGAGCGGCGTCCCTGGCGTCGATGTAGGACCACAGGTTCCACTTTCGCAAGGCCGGGTTGTCGTCAAAGGAAGAAAAGGCCGCATAGTCGGCGACGACCATGACATTGGAGAAGCGGAGGCTGGCTATTTTCATATCGGGCTCCCAGCGGCAGAAATGGCGTGCCATTTCCTCTCCCATCGCCTTAGCCAGCGCGTACGCCGACTGGGGCTGGGGCGGGTATTCCTCGTCGACGGGCACATATGGTGGAGGGACGTTGAAGGGTAGGCCGAGGACCGTTTCGCTCGAGGCTGACACGATGTTATGGATCCCGAAGTGCCCTGCCGCCGCGAAGACGTTATAAGTGCTGAGGGTGTTGTTGCGGAATAGCTCTGATCCCGGGGCCAAGCCGGGCGCCGGGACGGCAGCCAGGTGGACGACGGCGTCGACCCCCCGATGGCGGTCATCGACCTGGTGCAGGACCTCCATGGTCTGGCCCATGTCGGCGAGGTCAGCCCGCACAAACGGGCACGGGTCGTCGGCGGGGCGGACCAAGTCTACGTTGGTGACAGAGTAACCGTGTTCGAGCAGCTCGGACAGGCACGCCCTCCCCAATTTCCCGCTGCCTCCAGTCAACACCACTTGTGCCATCGTGCACCCTCCTCAGCAGGCCGGACCTTGCAGGCAACAGTATGACGCGGGCTGCCGGCACCCGTCGAAATTGCTTCCGGTCACTCGAAGGTCAGGGGCACATAGAACCTGACGCGGGAGAATTATCCCACCTGTCAAGCGGCGTGATAACCGCCGTCGACGGGGATCACTGTACCCGTTATAAAGGCGGCCGCCGGTGAGGCCAGAAAGGCCACCGCCCCTACGACGTCGGAGGGTAAACCCCACCGCCCGAGCGGCGTCCTGTCGACGATACGTCTGGACGCTTCGGCGTCCTGTTGAAGAGCACTGGTGAGATCGGTGCGGATCCATCCGGGCGCCACGGCATTTACACGGATCCCATCGGACGCGTACGCCACGGCAAGAGACCGGGTCAGTTGGGTGATGCCGCCCTTACTCGAACTGTAGGCCGGGACTCTCGGACCGCCGAAAAAGCTGAGCATGGAAGCGATGTTCACGATGCAGCCAGAGCTCTTCTGAAGAAGGTCGTGCCCGGCGACGCAAGCGCGCATAGCGCCGGTGAGGTTAACCTCCAGCACCATGCGGAAAACATCCGGGTCGTACTCGAGATCCCGGCGGATGATGCCTGCGCAATTAACCAGGATGTCAAGCTGGGCGGTCCGGGCAACAAGAGCTTCGAGCTGATTGCCGTCCAAAAGATCAAGGTACTCGACCGGGATGCCGGGCTGCGGAGCCGCGGGGGACGGTAGGCCGGCGGCCACGACGTGAGCTCCGAGGTCGTGGAGGTGACCTGCGATGGCTGCCCCCATACCGCTGGTCCCGCCGACGACGAGCGCGGAGCGCCCGGAGAAATCGCCAAGTGAGCTCACCGTTGACACCTCGCTTTCTGGACCTATGTCCGCCGGGCCCCTTGTTCGGCGGCCACGGCGATTGCCAGTGTGGCCTCGGTGGCCCCGGTCTGCAACCCCGACGCAAACCTGGAGTGGGCCCCAGCCATTTGGCGATAACGGGTGCCGCTGCGCCAGGTGCCCTCCAGTCGATCAACACCTTGACACTGCCTCGCCAGCGCTATTACGCTCGATGGCAAGGCCGGTGCGTTGGAGAGCTTAGACAGCAGGCAAGCCATGCGCGATCATTAGCGAGGTCGACTGGTAGACGTCCGCTCGTGCCGGTTGGCAAGTACTGATTTTTGCCTGCCAAGTACTTTTTGTCTCACGTGCGTTTTCCCCAAGGAGGGATGTGCGCGTTCAGCCCGCTGACCGTATGGTCACCTGCGCATACGGTCAGCTGACCACAAAAGAAGCTGGTCACCTCATAATGCCTAGGCCCGAAAGTGGGGAACGTCACCGGTACCGGCAATTATCATGTGGGTTCCTTTTACACCTACAGCGGCTCGCTCACGACCCCGGGCTGCACCGAGGGGGTGCGCTGGGTCGTCATGACTGAGGGCGGTCATGTCTCACCGGCCGCCGTCACACGTTTTCACCGCGCTATTTAACATTTCCCGAACTATGCCGGGTATCCGAACAACACGCGTCCGGTCCAGCCGCTGAATGGGCGTCCCATCCGCTTTAGCAGTATGGGGAAGGGATAACAGCCCGCTGTGCCAAAGTGACTCGCCTCAATACCACCAAAGGAGCACACAAATGAGTGTTACAGATCAGGTTGACGCTCTACAAAAACATGCCGACGACGTGAAGAGTTCTTTTGAAGATGCCCGCAAAGAGTCCAGCGAGCAGATCCAGGCACGGATCAAGAAGGCCAAAGCCGACGCCGCGGCGCGCGAGAAGGTCGCGGACGAGAGAGCCAGCCAGGCCGACGAGCGCGCCAAGAGCCAGTGGAAGGCCATGAAAGCTGACGTCGGCGCAAAAGCCCAGGCCCTACAGGACCGCATCGACCGCAAGCGCGACGAGCGCGACGTCAAGAAGGCCGAGAAGGACGCCGAGCGCGCTGAGGACAATGCTGTTGACGCCCTCGAGTTTGCGGAATGGGCAATGGACGAGGCGTACCTCGCGGCTTTGGATGCCCTGGACGCTCGCTCATGGGCGGACGCCGTGGCGACAGCCTCCCCGAGCTGATCTCGGTACAAAGGCTCCGAGTTGAGATAAGCGTCCAGAATCTGGGCTCGTTGTGCGGCGCCACTCCTGAGGGTTGCGCCTCAGCGGGGCCTCAGGCCAGCGTTGTCGCCACGGTGCGCCGCCTCAGGACTCGAAGCGGACGAAGCGGCACGGCTGCGGGGCTTTTCGGCCGCTCGGCGACGACTAAGCACCTCCCACGTGCTTCATATTCACCAAAGGCCGGGAAACAGTTTTGGCGTAGGTAAACCGGTCGTGCGGCGTCGATGTGCTTGTCCCTACGGGAGTTGTCACTGTTATGTCTACGTTGCCCTCCTGACCGGGAGGGATCGTCACCTCGAGGGCCCCGTCCGGCTCGACAGTAAAGTTGGTGGCCGAGCTGGTGCCAACCTGGACGAGCTCGGCCCGAGTTAAGCCGGCGCCATGGACAGTTACTCGGGTACCGCCGGCCGGGGGGCCTGACGCCGGGCTGATCCCGCTGATCGTAGGGTGAGTCATGTAGGTCAACTGGCTGGGCGCGGTGGCTACGGCTGCCCCGCCTCCCGTCATTACGACAACAGGAACGTGGCCCTCGCCGGGCGGGACAATCACGTCGAGGAGGTCGGGTGAGACGTAAGTTACGGCCGGCGATAGCGCCGGACCGAAACGAACCCTGGCCGCGGGCGTGAAACCGGTCCCTACGACCTCGATCTGGGAGCCACCCTTGGTCCCGACCAGATATTTGGATAGCGACGTTATGGTCGGGCGCGCCGGGGGAGCTTGATGGCTGCACTGGAGCACCAGGTCCAAGCCGAACCGCGGCGGCGGGACAGGTAGGACCGGGGTAGTCACGGTCGTCTGGGCGGGGTCTCCGGGCGCATGGCAACCGGGGGCCGACGCCACAACCTTGTAAAAGTCGCTGACCACATCCCAGTGGAACTGTCCGTTAATGCTTGTCTTTTGGGGGTTGACATGCGGCTCGATCCCCGGGCTGGGCGCGACGGCCGGCATAAAAGGTCCTTCAGCGGTAGGCCCTGCTCCAGCACGGCGGTCGCGCCTCTTAATCGGGCCGCCGTTGGTGTCAGACACCGTGCCGCTCGGGTCTGACAACGCCTTTACGACGGCAGCGACGCCTAGGCCATCAAGGGCAACGGCTATGAGGACCGGAGAAATTGGCGTAACTGCTATGGCGTAGATCAGGAGTATGAGGCTGATGGCAATGATCCCCTTCGCAGGGGTGTCGACCGTCCAGCCGGGCCCGTTGGGCTGGGCTGGAGTACCCTGGTTCTCGGCCCCACCCGGGCTCAACGGGAGGGGATCGAAACTCAGGGGCTCGTCCGCGGCGGCGGCTCCGCCATCCGCACGGCGTCCGGTTGCTTCCACGGAGAGCGCCGGTCCTGCGTTGCCGGTCGGGTGTGCGCTGATCTCGGCGCCTTGGACCGGCGCGCTCCGGGCGCCGTAGTGGAAGAAAAGGGTCGGCCTGGGGCCATTTAGGACCTCCTCGCCTGGTGCACGGTAGGTGATCTGGGCGATGGTGACTGGCTCGTCCCCTGACCCCGGTGGGGTAAGGGCCGTTATTTCGTCGTCCGAGATCACTTTGAGGTTGGTGGCCTGCCGCTCCCCCACCCACAGCGTGTTGACCTGGCCCAGGTCGTGGCCCCTGATGACGATCTCGGTCGACCCCGAGGCCGGCCCGTCGGAGGGCGTCACCGAACCGAGGGAGATATACGTGTACCGGCTGAGAGGGCCGCCGCGGACCAGCCCCCGTGGAGTACTGACAGAGACGGTTACAGTGCCTGCACCAGGCGGCGCGACAGCCTCGATGACGGAATCGGACAGGACCTTGAAAGTCGCGGCCGGCGTGGTGCCGAACTTGACCCCTGTGGCACCAGTGAACCCGCTCCCCTTCAGCGTGACAACCGTTCCTCCGGCGGCAAGACCCGCCGTTGGAGCGATGGCTTCTGGGCAGTAGATGTAGTAGCTAATTGAGACATCCCCGTGGACGGGCCATAGCGGCGGGAGGTGCGCCGAGTACCGGCCCGACCCTATGGGCGATTCCGCCAGGGCCAGGAGGAACGTCACGTTTTTGCCGGTCGCCGTATTGGTCCCCCGGAGCACGACCGCCCCGGTCCCGTGCCGGCATCCCCGTACCGTCATCGGCGCAGGGCTCCCTGAGTAGAAGATCGGGACACCTCCGTCTTGGCCGGCGATGCTCACTCCGGCGGGCAGAGGCTGGAGGACGGGCATAGTGACGTTGGCCGCGCTCGTACCCGCCCGAGTGCTGATAGCCACCAGTTGAGATCCGGTGAATTGCCCCAGTGAAGTGCCCTCCGGCGGGAACGCGGTCAGCCGGTAGCTCCCGTAGGGGACAACTTCTTTGAAACTCCCGTTTTGCCCGCTCAATGCGTCGTAGCACTGGCTGCTAAGCGGTTGGCAGGCTTCGACCTCTGCGCCCCGAACGGTATTACCGGAGGTGTCCCCCACGTGGCCACCAAGCGGTCCCCCGGGTACCGCGGCGAAGGAAGCAATCGCCGGTACGCCATTGGAGGAGGTCGTCAACAACAAGCTGTGGGGCCCGACATCGGCCGGGTTGGCCAAGCCGGACACCGTGACGACAACCTTGTCCCCGGCTCGGATCGCCACCGGGACGACCAGACCGAACGAACCCGTCTTGACGTTGGAGGCGCCGAAGCAGGAGCTAGCAGAGGCCGACGCCTTGGTCGTGAGGTCGGTAACCGTGGCCGCATCATCCGCGCACTTCGCGGCCGGCAGGAAGGTACCCGGCGCCGCGCTCAGCTCTATGGCGCCCGAGCTGGCCGCCAAAGCGCCCGTCGCTGGAGCAGAGAACCCAACGGCGTACGTCACCCCGTTCGCGCCGGCCGCCTTGTTCGATAACACGACGGTCACGTTGGCCACCGAGGTCCCCGGGACGATGTGGTATTTGACCGAACCTGGACTGTTGGAAGAGGTGGAAAGCGAAAGGGCCTCGGGACCTGGAGACGCCGGGTTGTCCAACCCGGTGACCGCCATCTCAGCCCGCTGGCGCGCACCGATGGCCACTGGAGTCGACAACTGCAAGTGCGCGCCGCCATCGCTTACCGTGGCCGAGCACAGGTCGTCCTCGGCCGACGCCTTGGTGCTCAAGTTCGTGATGGTGGCGACGTCTTTTCCGCACGGAGGAGCAGCCGGGAACGTCCCATCCGGCGCGTTCAGCGCAATTTCCCCCCAATCGGCGGCCAGGCCGCCCGCGGCGGAGGTCGTGAAATCGACGGTGTAGGTCACCCTCGTCGCCCTGGCCGCCGACGTCGACAGCGCCACGGACACCGCCGCCACGGGGATGCCATGCCCCGTGATGGTGTAGCCCACCGAGCCCGTCCCGTCGGAGGAGGTGGCCAGGGCCAGTACCGCAGGGCCGGGTACCTTCGGGTTGAACAATCCGGTGATGGCAATTTCGGCTCGCTGCCCCGCACCTATGCCCACCGGGGTCAACAGCTCGAGCTTGGCACCACCCTGGCTCACTGGGGCCTGCTCCGTCTCGCACAAATCGACCTGGCCCGAGGCCTTGGTGGTGAGGTCAGTGACCGTCGCCACGGCCTGCCCGCACGGAGGCGCCGATGGGAAGGTCCCCACTGCAGCTTGTATTGTGATCGCGCCCGAGACGGCCGGCAACGCACCGGACGCCGAAGCAGTGAACTCGACGGTGTACGTGACCTCGCTGGCCCGCGCCGCCAGGGTTGTCACCGCCAACGTGAGGCCAGCAACGTCGTGGCTGGGAGCAGCCGTCGTGTACCCCACCGATCGCGTCCGGTCAGAAGAGGTCCCGACAACCAGGGTATGGGGACCAGCTCTGGCCGGGTTGTCGAGCCCGGGGACGACGACTTCGATGCGGTTGTCCCCTCCGATGGTGACTGGAGAGGAGATCAGCAAGCGCTCGCCTTGCTCGCCGACTTCGGACGAGCACAAGCTACCCGCCTGGTCAGAGGCCTTCGTGGTCAGGTCGGTGACCACGATCGGGTCGCCGCACCCCGGGGGGGCCGGGAAAGTCCCTGGCGCCGCCTCAACACTGATGATGCCGGTATTTTCAGCGACGTCGCCTGTCGCTGAAGTGGTGAAACCGACCGTGTAGGTGACCTGGCTCGCTCCGGGCGCGTTATCGGACCGCGACAGTGACAGGTTGTCAATCGAGCCGGCGCCCAGGATGCGAAAATCGACCGTGCTGGCGCTATTGGAGGAGGTCCCGACACTCAGGGAGTGGAGCCCTAGGCCCGCCGGGTTGTCCAGCCCTGGTACGACCACCTCGACGCGATTGTTGCCGGAGATGCTCACCGGGGACTGGAGCACCAACCGATCGCCTTTGGTGCCAACTTCTGAGAAGCACATGCTCGCGGTCGTGTTGGACGAACCTGTGGAGAGGTCAGTGACCGTAATAGCGTTCGCGCATGCCGGGGCCGGCGGGAAAGTCCCCGTTGGCGCCATGACGCTTATGGTGCCTGCGTCGGCCGCCAGAGACCCTGTTGCAGAGGTGGTGAACTCGATGGTGTAACTAACATCTGAGGCCGCGGCAGCGTAACTGGACAGTGACAGCGAAGGTTTCACGACGGGGGCGAGGGCGCCAGCGCCGAATGCCGGGGTGGCGATACTGACAGCCTGCGCGGCCACCATGGCCGTGGCGACAATAAGGGCACTTCGAAGACGTCTGGCGATTTTCGCTGCCTCCGGCCCCAATGACCGATCGCGTCGGGGCTGTCGTACGTCACCGGCCATTTGCGGGCGCCTCGACGTCGTCGTAAACGCGAGCCGCCACCAGCAGCCCGTCCGGGGCGCGCTCGTAAATCCCGATCCCCGCTTGGGGCGGCAGCTCGCGGCTGCCCCAACGGACGCAGTTGTATTCGAGGGCGCAGCGCACGCCGTCGTCCGTCACGGCACAGTGCTGCAAGCCGATGCCACCTCCAGCGCTGAAGCAAACAGTGAAGAACGAGGAGAGCTCGGGGATGCCGCGGTGGGCGTAATGCGGGCCGATGGGCTCATGAAAGTACCCGTCCGGCGCGAAGGTATTGACTACCGCTGCAGCGTCACCAGCGTCAAAAGCGGCCAGGAACCGGCCCACGACGTCGCCAGGGTGGGCGTCACCGGGCTCGAGGATGGGAGGCCTGACATGGCGTCGTCCGTCAACTGGCCATTGGCTGCAGTAAGTCCGGAACACCACCGACCGATCGTCGGGGGATTCGGCGACGACCGCCACCGGCCATTCCAGTTCCCGCTCGTCGTCGGTCAAATGTGCCAGCAGTTCAACCACGGCCCGACCGTCGACGACGGTCGAGGCCACAGTCTCGATACGGGCATGGTGCTGCGCCAACCAGGATTGATTGTGGCGGACGAAGTGCCGCAGCTGTCTATGGCCTCGGACCTCCCCTGCGCGCGGGTCGTGGATCACCACCTCGCCGGGCCACACAGCCTCCAGAACATGGGCGTTACCTTCAGTCAGTGCTGCGAAGTATTGCGCGACCGGGTCAGCTTGATCTGCCGCTCGAGCCTGCATCCGCGCCAGCTCCGCTGCGCTGGCGAACTCCGGGAACCACGGCATTTCAACCCCCGTCTTCCTTCTCTGTCGGAGTGAAGTCCTTCGTCTGGACGATGAAACTACTCGGCCTACACCTGGCCCAATCAAGCCGGTCAGAGCTCCTTCGGGCTGCTTGGCACATGCCGTGAGGTCTCGCTGTTGAGTGGTCGTCGTGCCAGGACGCGAGCAGCTCCGGTGAGCGGAACCGCACCAGCGTTGGGCTCGCCTGAGCCCAGCCGGTAGTGGGTGCGGGCGAGTAGTTCTGGGCCCCATGCGGGCAACCCGGCCTGGCGTTCAGCAAAGCCACCCTCGTTTCCCGGTGGATGCAGGCTGAGTACAGGGTGGGCAGGTAGGCAATCTGCAACGCCACTGTAATGAGGCTGGTCAGGGCGGCGATGTCGAGGATGGCCCGTTCAGCGGCCCCGTGCTCGTTGGCTTCGCCGACGGCCCACAGCGCCGGCCCGGCCATGGCAAAAGCGGTCGTGATGCCAGCGTGGACCAGGGGCCACAGCAGCAGCGAGTAACCACGTAGAACACGAGCAACCAGGCAATGAGCTGGCAGATAAGCAGCGTCGCCGCGTGTGCCGACATCGTCCGGTCCCGGTTGCGGTAATTGGCCGTATGCCGGGCTGCGGCCCGGAACGCCAAGTTCACGACTCGGTCGGTCCCACGGGTCAGCCAGTCGGTTGTCGGTCGAAAAGTCGGAGATGGGAGGGCTCTCGGCCACCTAGCTGCGTTGTACACCGGGCACGGGTCACAATGGCACCGTAACCTTGACTCTCGTGACTGGGGCAAACAAGGCCCTGGGCTACGAGACGGCCCGACGACTGTCCGAGCCGGATCACCACAAGCCCGGGCGTTCTCGGTGCGCCAGCGACTTTCAGTTGCGCTTACGCGGCTCTTTTGGGCCGCGATCGCAACGAAGTACCACTGGTGTTCCCAGAAGATCAGCCCCAGGCTCTGCTGGAGCGCTGTGAGCACGGCTGCAACCTCGCCGGGTGCCCGGGTTGAGGGTCGCCCGGCACCGCCATTGTATATTGTGCGTTCGCCTAATGCGCTCCGGAGGACCTTGTGGTCCCGAACGAACTGGGCTTGGCACGGCGTTTTATCGCGGGAGCTCGATATCGAGGTGATATGCAGGGCCCCACTCAGCTCGTGGAGTGTTCAGACCGGACCACGTTTGGAGCCATCCCTGATTATTAGTCAGCCTTATCCTTGCCCATATGTTGATACCCGGAGGCGTAAGAAATAGCACACCCCGTCGGGAATTAGGGAGCCAGCTCGATGTGGTCATGCTATCTTGGGCCCCGACATCGACCCCGGCTGGGGCGTAACCTGCCACCACTCCCAGTTTTCGAATGACTGGTCCTGGACGCTCCGGAAACACGCCGTCAAAAAGGTCGGGCGGTGGATTTCACAATTGCACGCCCTCTCGCCTTCCAAACTTGTCCTCGCCCCGCCAAACAGGTCATTTCCGCAGCCAGTCGAACTCATGTCAGTGGGGAGTGGCGGCGCAGGGTTGGTCCTTGGTTCCTGGCGCTCCATAGTTAGAGTCGCACCGAGTTACCCCGAAGTGACCTGACATCGAGGTGACCTGGCATCTAGGTGACCTGGCATCGAGCTGACCTGGCGTCGAGGTGAAAGGATGTGCCTGTGGAACTGGACGACCTCCTGGGGCGTGTTCGAAGTTCGCGGCCAAGTGACTGGTACTCCATCGAGCTTGGCGCCGTCGGTCGCAGGGGCGGCCATTCCTATCGCGCTACGTACAAGCCAGATGTCGCAGTCACCGTCGCTTGGGGAGAGGTCCTTACTGAGAACATTCGGGGAGAGCCCTGGATTCGGCAATTCCGGCACGGCGCAAAGCTTTGCCGTGTTGAAGTGTTGGCCTATGGATCGCCAGTATGGACAAGCAAGGTCCTCCGTGCTGATGGCCGCTACTTCCTCCCTGAGCCGGAAGCCAAATCCAATCAGGCTGGTCGGGACGACGTACTCCTCGCCCGGCTTCTTCATAATCTGGCCAATTCCAGCAGCGGGATCAGCTTCGACGAGGGCATGAGACTGGCGGGCTTCACTGTCAAGGGAGACGGTGCTCCCGCGTAAGCGCGCGCTGAAGCGCTGAGAGCATGCCCCGATATGCAACTCGGTACCCCCTGAGAAGTCCCGCCTGCTTGGCCCATTGAACCGGTAGGGTGAGGGCACACTCTCGGTAGAGCCCTAGCTTGGGCTGGACGGTGGCGGCCGCCCGTTTAGGTTCGCCTCAACCGAGCCACTGCGAGGAGCTCGTCCGTGAGCGTTGCTGCAACGCCGATCACCCCTGGTCTCACGCGTCAACGAGGCCGCGTCTTCGGCATTCTCAGCACTTACCCGCCAACACCGTGCGGTCTGGCGACATTCAGCGCCGCCCTGGCCCGCGGGCTCGAAGCGAACGGAGCCACGGTCGGTGTCGTCCGGCTGGCAGACGGGACGACGTCGTCCGACCCGAGAGTGTTGAGCGAGATGGACAGCGGCGTACCTGCGTCGTTGGCTGGGGCGAGCGTAACGCTGAACAGCTGTGACGTTGCGATCGTGCAGCACGACTACGGCTTGTACGGCGGGGCGGATGGCGAGGAGGTCATCGACATCCTCCATCGCCTCACAATCCCGTCCATCGTTGTCGCCCACACTGTGCTGCTCGAGCCGACTGACCACCAGAGAAAAGTCCTGGAGGCGATCGCACACGAGGCCGGCGCCGTAGTGGTCATGGCGATGACCGCCCGGCGCCGGTTGTGCAGCCGTTTTGACGTCGACTCGTCAAAGGTGGCAATGATCCCTCACGGTGCGGTCACACCTCGGCCCCAACGCCGCGCCCACCCAACGGGCCGGCCGCTGCTGCTCACTTGGGGGCTACTCGGCCCGGGGAAGGGTATCGAATCCGTCATAGACGCCATGGTGGACCTGAAGGACCTGTACCCCCCTCCACGCTACGTAGTCGCAGGTAGCACGCACCCCAAGGTCCTCTCGTCGGAGGGCGAGGCCTACCGGGACATGCTGGTGCAGCGGGCACGGTCAAAGGGGGTGGCTTCATCAGTGACGTTCGACCCTGCGTATCGCGACGTCTCCTCACTAACAGCGCTGATACAGGACGCGTCTGTCGTCGTGCTGCCCTACGACTCACGTGACCAAGTCACCTCCGGGGTGCTCGTCGATGCCATCGCCGCCGGGAGACCGGTCGTGGCGACGGCCTTTCCGCACGCCGTGGAACTGTTGTCGAGCGGGGCTGGCATGGTCGTCCCCCACGGCGACGCCACGGCTCTCGGCGCTGCGCTGCACCTCTTCCTCACCGAACCCGGTCGCGCCGAGGGTATGGCTCGCGAGGCTGCCCGTATCGCTCCCGGTTTCAGTTGGCCGGCAATAGGCAGCCAGTACGCCGACCTGGCCGAGAGCCTCATGGTCAGATCCAAGGCTGTACCCGCTTGATCTGCCCGCAGCCCAACTTCGAGCACCTGGCGAGTATGAGCGACGAGCACGGCACTTTCGAGCACGCTGACCATACCGATCCTCGTAAAGAGCACGGCTACTGCACTGACGATATGGCCCGCCTCCTCGTAGTGACGAGCCGTGAAGCTGACCCCAGCGCCGAAGTTATTGAGCTCGCCCGAAAGGCACTACGGTTCGTGGCCGGCGCCCAGGGCGTGCGAGGCGACTGTCGGAACCGTCGCGATAGGGACGGGAGATGGCGCGGCGCGTACGGCGTCGATGATTGTTGGGGCCGCAGCCTGTGGGGGTTGGGTACGGCCGCCGCCAACAGCCCGCACGACTTGATGCGCCAAGCCGCCCTCGCTCATTTCGAGCGGGGCGCCCAGCAGCGTTCACCATGGCCTCGCGCCATGGCGTTCGCGGCCCTGGGCGCCCACGAGGTCCTCACCGTTCGTCCAGGTCATCGGATTGCTATTGACTTGCTCACGGCCGCAGTCGAGGTTGTTGGCGACCGCGCCAGCTCTTGCTCATGGCCCTGGCCCGAACCTCGCCTTTCTTACGCCAATGCCGTGCTACCCGACTCGATGATCGCGACCGGCGTGGCCCTGGGCCGCCAGGTCCTCGTTGACGACGGGCTCGAGCTGTTGGCGTGGCTGCTGGAGCACGAGACCAACGACGGGCACCTGTCCGTAACGCCGGTGGGCGGGAGCGGCCCCGGGGATCCTCGTCCCGAGTTCGACCAGCAGCCGATCGAGGTTGCCGCGCTGGCGGACGCCTGCGCTCGAGCCGCTGCCCACGACAAAGATGAACGCTGGTCGGCCGGTCTCGACAGCGCGGTGGCCTGGTTCCTCGGCGATAACGACGCACACACACCCATGTTCGATCCCGACAGCGGTGGAGGCTACGACGGGCTCAGTGCCGACGGCCCCAACCTCAACCAAGGGACTGAGTCCACGCTCGCGCTGATCTCCACACTTCAACATGGATGCTGTTTGGAAGGGGCCCGGCCTTGAGCGTCGACGAGCGGCCAATACCAGGCGAGAGGCCAGTACCACCCGAGAGGCCAGTACCACCCGAGAGACCAGTACCAGACGAGCTGCCAGTACCAATGGTGTCGCGGAGCACGCTTCGGCTTTTCCCCGACCACAAGCGGGTCATGGCTGTGCTGTTCGTCCCGGGCGAGGAGATGATCCGAGGCGACTCGCGGGCCGTGTCGGTCACTGAACGGATCCTGGCCATGGACGAAAGCGACGTCACGACCACTCTCGCTGACCTGAGGCGACGGTTTGGCCACCGCCACCGCCACCTCGACGACATATGGTCGAGCCACTTTCGCCTCGCCGCCCGGCGTCTCGGTGACGGCGACGACGTCCCTGCCGACAAGAAGCTCCTCATGGGCGCCTATTTCACGCGCGAGTTGTCGCTCGAAGGCGCGGCCCTGTTCAACCCATCCATGGTCGCCCACCCCGACCAGAGCGGTTTGGCCCCTGGCGAGACTCGTTTCGTGATGAGCCTGCGGGCGGTAGGCGAGGGCCACCTTTCGTCGATCGAGTTCCGCACCGGTACCGTCGATGCGGCCGGCGAGGTCCGTCTAGATGACCCGGGCACGTTCCTCGGCCATGGCCACTACTCGCCCGGGCCGTACGCCAAGAGCCTGTTCCATGCCAAGTTAGCGGAGCGGGGTTGCGACAATCAGACCGCCGCCCTCGTCCTCGAGCGTCTCGGCCCGTTTTGGCGCCGACGATCTGGAGCTGGCTATTGCGTCGCTGCATTCTGACCTCCTGTCCAGGGCAGCGGTCAGGGACGCCGTAGCGGGGATCCACTGGGTGGCAGCAAACAACTACACAGTCGAGTTCCCCATTGCTGCGCAAATCTCCGAGCGCGTGCTCTGGCCGCACGGCCCGGCCGAGGCCCAGGGCATGGAAGACGCCCGTTTCGTCCGTTTCGTGGACGACGGCGGAGCGGTCACATACTTCGCCACCTATACGGCGTTCGACCACGCAGTGATAGCACCGCAACTGCTAACGACCACCGACTTCCGTACCTTCGGCGTATCTCAGCTCTCGGGGCCGTTCGCGACCAACAAAGGCATGGCGTTGTTCCCGAGAAAGGTCGCCGGCCAGTACGTGGCTCTCTCACGCTGGGACCGGGAGAGGTTAGCCATCACGACCTCTGATGACCTCAGCGAGTGGGACGAGGCCACGACCCTGGCTTTGCCACCGCGACCCTGGGACCTGGTCCAGGTCGGCAACTGCGGGTCGCCGCTCGAAACCCCCGAGGGTTGGCTTGTGTTGACCCACGGAGTGGGGCCGATGCACCAATACGACATCGGGGCCATACTGCTCGACCTGGATGACCCTCGTCGCGTGATCGGGACGCTCTCCTGTCCGTTGCTTGTCGCCGACGAGGACGAACGCGAGGGGTACGTCCCAAACGTGGTCTATTCGTGCGGCGCGCTTGCCCACGGCCAGGCGATCGTCTTGCCGTACGGGTTTTCGGACAGCGCCGTAGGCTTCGCGCGTGTGGGTACCGCCGAGCTATTGGCAAGATTGACGAGGTGACGTTCGGTCAACAGTCAGGGCCGCCCGCATCGCCGAGACAGGTACAGCAACTGCTCGCCCTCCTCAAGGACGCCGGCCACACCGATTTCCGCGACGCGCGTGGCCCGATGGGTTTCACCCAACGTCAGGCCGGCGGCAAGTTCACTCGAGACGAAGCAGCGGCGTTTATCGACCAGCTACAGGACAAAGAGCTTGACGCGCCTGTGCTCAACGCAGTTCCAGCCGCCAAGCTGTCCGCACAGCAACAGCTGATGCGTCACATGCCGGCCGAACAGCTCGCTGCCGAGCTTCGACGGCGCGGCTGGACCGTCATCGAGCCCTAGAGGCGGCGATCGATGAGCGCGACCTGCGGAGCGGCGGCGTTGCGGGTTGCGGTCCTGGCCCCGATCTCCTGGCGCACTCCTCCCCGGCACTACGGGCCGTGGGAACAATTCGCCTCCCTGCTCACCGAAGGCCTCGTAAAGCGAGGCGCGGACGTTACGCTTTTCGCCACTGGCGACTCAATTACCGCCGCTCGCCTCGTGTCGGCCGTCCCGCTTGGGTACTCGGAGGATACCGACGTCGAACCCAAGGTTTCCGAATGCCTTCACATATCCGAGGCGTTTGAGCGGGCCGCCGAGTTCGACATTATTCACAACAGCTTCGACTTCCTCCCACTCACCTATTCCGGGCTGGTGCCCACCCCGGTGATCACTACCATCCACGGGTTCTCCTCGCCGCGCATCCTGCCTGTGTTCAGAAAATACAATGCCCGCACTAGCTACGTTGCCATCAGCGACGCCGACCGCCATCCCGAACTGGATTATCTTGCCACCATCCATCACGGGATAGACACTGACGCATTCACCCCGCAGACTTACCCCGGGAGTTACTTGCTGTTCTTCGGTCGCATCCATCCGGACAAAGGGGCGGTCGAGGCCATTGAGGTCGCCGCCCGTACCGGCCTACCACTTGTTATGGCCGGCATCATCCAGGACCAGGCGTACTTCGATGCTGCTATCGCGCCTCGCCTCGATGACAGTCGCGTCCGCTATATCGGGCCGGTGGGCGGCGAGGACCGCAACGTCCTCCTCGGAGGGGCCTACGCCCTCCTCCATCTCGTCAACTTCGAGGAACCGTTCGGCTTCAGCGTCGTCGAGGCTATGGCCTGCGGTACGCCGGTAGTGGCCTCACGACGGGGTTCGATGCCGGAGCTTGTGGACAATGCTCGCACCGGCTTCCTGGTCGACAATGTAGACGAGGCCGTCCTCGCCGTGGACCGAGCGATTACTCTCGACCGTCGCACTGTTCGGGAGGAGGCGGTTACGCGGTTCGGCTGCGACCGGATGATCGATGCATATCTGGATGCGTACGGGCGGGTGATTAATGGTGAGCTGTGAGCTGAAGCTGGCTTTTGCCACGGGTCGATGTAACCGTCACCCAGGGCGGCGATAGAAAGGCCGGCGCCCGCCATCATGATCGGTGGTATCAACGATGCGCACGATCTCAGGCGCAATTCGGCCCACCATGACCTCGAAACCCTTGCGAAGCGTCGTGCTCGATGCTGCGCACCCCTGGCAGCCGCCGTTCATTGATATAAAAAGCACCTGGTCGACGATATCGACAATGGAGATCTGTCCACCGTGCGAAGAAATGGAACGGTTGACCTCACTGTCTAAAAGTCCCTGGACTACGGCACGGAGCTCAGCGTCGGGCCTACCGCCCGGCGTCTGGGCTGATGGGGCCTCGAGGATGGCCGGGACACCGGCCAGCAGTTGCGCCCTGATGGCCGCCCCGATCGCCGAACGCAGTCCTGACCAGGCTGTGCCAGGGGCCTTCGAGACGCTGACCACATTGTCGGCCACAAGTACTGTCTCGACGCCGCTGATGTCGAACAGCTGCTCGGCAAGCGGTGACCCCTTGGCCCGCTCTTGGCTCTCGAAGAAGAAGGGGCCGCCGCGGTGTACAACCCGGTCTGCAGTGAACTTGCACGTGTTCGGGTCGGCCAACGAGGGTTCGGCTCGGATCGCGATCCCGGCACCGAAACGCCCCGTACCGAGATAGAGGTCCTCAGACATCCTCAGCTGCCATGCCGGCGCCGCTTTCGCCGAGCGCTCGAAGGTAATCGTACGAGTAGATCCCGGTGCTGTGACCGTCGTTCCAGTTGACGCTGATGGCATAGTTGCCCACGCTCGTGATCGCCTGGGGTGCAACGTCGCCCCGGACGCTCCTGGGGTCCAAGCGCGCTCGCCCGCTGATCTCATCGACGCAAAGGGCGCAGTGGCAGGCCAGCCGGAGGTCCCGCACATCGAGGTCGTCGCGTCTTCCGTCCTCCCAGAGCACCGAGAGCGTCCTCGGGTCTCTACGGCGAAAGCCGATCGGAGTGGTCAGAGAACCGGATGCCTGGATGGCGCTTTCGACCCACGCCGGTGCGCCTTCGTCTGTGCCCCAGGTCCACACGAACGGTCTTATGGTGCTCGCCGCCAGACCTTCGAGCTGCCCAGAGAGCTCGGCGGCCACGGTGAAATAAGCTTGGGCCGCCACAGAACCTGGCTTGTCAAAGACGATCGGGCGTCCCTCATCTCCACCGGCGACGATGTCGGCGTCGAGAGGTATCGCGCCGAGGAACGGGACACCGATCTGGCGGCTCATCCGCTCGCCCCCGCCCCTGCCGAACACGTCGGTGCCCGTGCCGCAGTGCGGGCACGTGAACGTGCTCATGTTCTCGATGATCCCAAGGATGGGGACGTGCACCGTCTGGAACATCCGTAGCCCTCGCCGAGCAATCTTGAGGCTCACGTCCTGCGGTGTCGTCACGATGACCGCCCCAGACAGCGGGAGGTTTTGAGCCAGCGTGAGCTGGGTGTCCCCTGTCCCGGGAGGGAGGTCGAGGACCAGGTAGTCGAGGTGGCCCCAGTCGACGCCGCTCACGAACATCTGCAGGTACTTGGCGACCATCGGCCCACGCAGAATGGATGGGTTGTCGTCGCCTGTAAGCAGCCCCATCGACATCGCCTTGAGCCCCTGGCGGACCGCGGGCACCGCTTTGCCCTCGGGGGTCGCCTCCGGCTGGCGGTCCGTGGGGAGCCCGAGCATGACGGGGATGCTCGGGCCGAGGATATCGGCGTCGAGAAGCCCAACATCGCTGCCTACGCGGCCGAGTGCGAGTGCGAGGTTGACGGCCACTGTTGACTTGCCCACGCCGCCTTTGCCGCTACCCACGGCAATAACGTGGCGGATCCCGGCAGCTTGTCAGGGCCCTCGAACGGCGCCGTGCGACGTAGCTGGCGCGCCGTCGTGCTCGTGGTGCGAACCGCTGGTCTGCATGGGTGCAAGTCCCTCGTTCCTGGCCGCGTTTGCCTCTGGCTCGTCACCCAATGAAAATGCACTCGCCAGGGCATTCGGCCGCGGCCTCGGCAACGGCGCCCTCGAGGTCCTCGGGGACCGCTGCGAGGCCCGCCGCTCCGCCAGGTGTGCTCTTCACGTCGTCGCCCTCTTTCACGTAAGCCAGACCGTCGTCGAGCAACGTGAAGACTGCCGGCGCGATCTCCTCACAGAGCCCGTCCCCGGTGCACAAGTCTTGGTCGATCCAGACCTTCATGATGCTCCTCTTTCTCTAGTCCTCTGCGGTTTACTGTCGGGCGCCAATCGCATCCCTGGGCGGCCCGGCCAGGAACCTGGCCACGCTGAGCCGCGTTGGACGTATGGCTGTCATGTAGATGGGCGCCAGACAAGCTCGACGTCCACCTCAATCACGCCAGGCGCTGAGCCGGTCGCCCCCCGGCCGTCGAGTGTTGAGTGGAGTGCCCGAGCGTGAGGAAAAACCTGTCGAAAGTCTACTGGGGATTAGGTTGTCCACGTTATTCACGCATGATCATCAGCTGGGCCTCGCGTTCGAGGTCGATGAACGGTTCACCGCTGACGTCGACGGCGACGCGATCGATGCTGCCGCCGGTGAAGCTGTAGGGGGGCTCTCCCGGGTAGTCATCGGTGACCGGCTCGCCGGGGTGCCGCCCCACGTAGAGGCCGGAGCCAGCGATTGCGAAGGCTCCTAGCTGGGTCTTGATCTGGGCTTCACCGACCTTGTAGTCCCCGTGGTAGAGGGACAGGGTGCCGCTGGTGTGGTCAGCTGCCAGGCTCGTCTTTTCGAACGAGGCGGCCAGGATCAAGTTGTGACCGGTGGGTACGTCTTCGGTGCCAACCACCAGCTGTTCCTCAGCTCCGACGAAGTTGTTGACGTAGTGGAGCCGATTGTCCTTCACGTAAAGGGCATGGCCGCCGAAACGTGACCCCAATGCGAACAGCACGCCCTCGGCTCCCGGGGCCGGGATGTCGACCAGGGCGCCGATGACGTAGGAGCGGCCCCGCATATTGACGGCCTGCCACTCGGGCACAGGGGCAGTCCCGGGCCGGTACACATAACGGTTGCGAGGGGCAGTGAGCTGTGGGCGCGGGGTGCTGATGATTTCCAGCGCCGATCGGTCGTCGAGGGGGAAGGCCTGGTTGGCCCCCGCCTCGGAAAACCATATATTGACCAGTTCTCGAACCTTGTCGGGGTGTTCAGCAGCCAGGTTGTGGTTCTCGTTGCGGTCGACGTCGGTATGGTAGAGCTCCCACTCGTCGTCGTTGAAGTGGCTCCAGCCGGAAATTGCCGGGTGAGTGGTGACGGCCTTCCATCCTTCATGCCAGATCGACCGAGAACCCAGCATGGCGTAAAACTGGGTTTTCCGGGGAGACGGGCTCGAAGCGTCGTCCATGCCCGCCCTCATGCTGAGCCCATCGAGGGGGCTCTGAACGTGACCTTTGATGGTCTCGGGCCGGTCCACGCCGAGCACGTCCAGGATGGTAGGCACTATGTCGATGGCGTGGTGGTACTGGTGGCGGACCTCGCCTCGGGCCTTCGTGCCGGCCGGCCAGGAGATGATGCACGGGTCGGCAGTACCCCCGTTGAACTCGTAGCGCTTCCACATCTTGAACGGCGTATTGAAGGCCATAGCCCACCCCGTCGGGTAGTGGTTGTACGTGAGGGGGCCACCCAGCTCGTCGATCTGGGCCAGGTTGGCAGCGAGGTCGTCGGCGATGCCGTTGGCGAACTTCATCTCGTTGACCGAGCCATTCGCGCCGCCTTCGCCGGACGCCCCGTTGTCGGAGACAACCACGATCATGGTGTTGTCCAGGTAGTCGTTCTGCTCGAGGTAATCCAGCAGCCGGCCGATGTGATGGTCGACGTGGGCCAGGAAACCGGCGTACACCTCGGCCATACGGGTGAACAGACGTCTCTCGTCGGCGTTGAGCGAGCCCCACGGGCGCGTGTAGTCCAGCGGTGGGAATGGTTGGCCGTCGGGGCCGTGGCGGGTTTCGGGGGTACCGATGGGGTTGACGGGGGGCAACTGTGTGCTGACGGGCACGATCCCGAGCTCTTTCTGGCGGGCCAGGATCGTCTCCCGCATGGCCTCGTAACCCGTGTCGAAACGGCCCTTGAACCGGTCCGCCCACTCCTTGGGGACGTGATGGGGGGCATGGCAAGCGCCGGGGGCGTAGTACAAGAAGAACGGTTTCTCGGGCACGACAGCCTTGGCGTCCTTGATGAACTCCAGCGCCTTGTCCGTGAGGTCCTCAGTGAGGTGATAGCCCTCCTCTGGCGAACGGGGCTGGTCGACCGGGTGGTTGTCATAGACCAGGTCGGGGTACCACTGGTTGGTCTCCGCGCCCAGGAAGCCGTACCAGCGCTCGAAGCCCCGACCCGAAGGCCAGTTGCGGCGGGTGGAGGCCAGGTTCATCTCGTCGGTCGGGCACAGGTGCCACTTGCCAACCATGTAGGTATTCCAGCCCCGCTCCCCTAATATCTCCGAGAGCATCCCGTTCTCCGGCGGGATCGTGCCGCTGCCGTTGGGGAACCCGATGGCCGCCTCGGTGATGCAGGCCATGCTGTTGCGGGTGTGGTTGCGCCCCGTCAACAGGCATGACCGGGTCGGCGAGCACAACGCCGTAGTGTGCCACTGGGTGTAGCGCACCCCGGCATTGGCGACGCGGTCGATGTTCGGCGTCTCTATCGGCCCTCCGTAGCAGCTCATGGCCGAGAACCCCACGTCGTCGAGCACGATGTACACGACGTTCGGTGCTCCAGCCGGCGCCTTGGGCGGCTCGAACGGTGCCCAATCCGGCTCCGAGTCACGGATGTCGACGTTGATCGAGCCACGGAACGGAACTGGCATCACAACTCCTGTCAAAAAGGCCTCTTGGCGGAGGCGGGATTTAGCCGCAGTGACACGCACCGCTGGCGAAAGACGCTAGCCCCAATGGTCCCGGGCCCCTCTCCGTACGCCATTGACAAAACCTGACCCACGACACGGTACGGCGTCGAAGAGCGCGAACCTCAGGCTCGCAGCGCCAAGTCAATGATGGCTGCGTAGAAGATGACGCCGCCGAGCAGGACCAGCGCATGGAACACCTCGTGGTACCCGAACACCTCGGGAATGAGGTCCGCCCGCCGACCGCTAAAAAGGAACGCTCCCACCGAATAGATGAGCCCACCGACTATCAGCAACGTGGTCGTGACCGCTCCGAGCTCGGTCCACATTATGGGCAGAACGGGCAGGGCCGCCCAGCCGACGCCGATGTAGAGGATGCCAGTCAGCCAGTGGGGGGGAGCGAGCCAGAGGCTGTGCATTACGGCCCCGGCGATGGCCAGGGCCACACCGCCGCCAAAAGTGCCCACGCGGTCTTCTGGGACAGCCCGAGCACGGCGACCGCAGTGTAGGTCGAGGCGATCCCCACCAGTATCATCGAATGGTCCAGCCGGCGCAGCCGGGCTCTGGTCGGGGGCTTCCAGTTCCCGCGGTGGTAACAGGCACTCGCCGCGTACATTCCGGTTACCCCAGCGGTGTAAACGCCGAGGGCCACCTTGTGGGCCCCGGAGCGAGCCGCGAGCACGGCCACCAGCCCCATCACAGGGAAAACGAAGGCCGCCACTTGGTGACTGACGCCTCGTAGCCGGGGCTTGAGCTCGAACGTGCCAGCAGCGGGCCCAGGGACAACTGTCAGCGCGGTAGGGGCATCCTCGACCATGACCTTTAAGGGCATAATACGCGTGAACATCGCCACGAGCGGCGCGATGAGGTAAAGAGTAGACGTGTCAAGTGGCGCGCAGATCGCCGAAGCCTGACGTGGCGAGGGCCGTAGAGGTACGGGGGCTGGTCAAGCGCTATGGGACGACCACCGCGGTCAGCGGCGTCAGCTTCACAGTTGCGGACGGTGAGATCTACGCGTTGCTCGGCCCGAACGGTGCCGGCAAGACGACCACTCTGGAAATCCTGGAAGGGTTCCGTCAGCGTGACGACGGCTACGTCTCGGTGCTGGGCCTCGACCCGGGGGCGCGCAGTAGCGGGCGTCAGCTACGCGAGCAGATCGGGCTGGTCCTCCAGGACATCGCCGTGGAGCCCTACCTCACGGTGCGGGAGACGGTCGCCCGCAACGCCGGCTACTACCCGGCGCCACGCGACGTCGGGGAGGTAATCGGGTTGGTCGGGCTCGAAGAGCACCAGCGAAGGAAGGTGAAAGACCTCTCCGGCGGCCAGAAACGTCGTCTCGACCTGGCCCTCGGTGTGGTCGGCAGCCCACGGCTCCTATTCCTCGACGAGCCCACCACAGGTTTCGACCCCTCCGCCCGCCAGGGGGCCTGGCAGGTGGTACGCGACCTGCGCGACGCCGGGACCACCATCCTGCTCACGACCCACTACATGGAAGAAGCTCAGGAGCTGGCGGACCGGGTGGCGGTGATCTCCTCGGGGACCATCGTCGCTGAGGGCAGCCCGAGCACCATCGGGGGACGTGACACCGCCCGCGCTCGGGTCCATTTCACGCTGCCAGGCGGCTTTCAGCTGTCCGATCTCCCGGTCGCCCCGACCAAGACCCAGGGCAGGCTACTGACCGTAGAAGTCGACGACCCCACGGCGACGCTATACGAGCTGACTAGCTGGGCACTGGATCGTGGCACAACGCTGCCAGACCTGGTCGTCCAGCGACCAAGTCTGGAAGAGGTCTATTTGCAACTCACCGCGGCAAGTGCTGAGGCCGAGACGGCCGAAGCCAAGAACAGCCAGGCAAAACGAAGCAGATTGTTTGGAAGGAGTAAGCGATGACCATAACGACATCGGTGACCCCCTCCCCCGCGCCGGCTCGGCGGCGCCGCGGGTTAGCTCTGTTGGCCCACCAGGTCCGCTACGAGCAGTTGTCTTTTTGGCGCAACCCCCAAAGCGCCTTTTTCACCTTCGCGTTCCCTGTTGTGCTTATCGTCATCTTCGGCGCGGTGTTCAATGGCGCCAAACCAAGCTCCTATTTCGACGGGCTTACCCCGCTCCAGTACTACATCCCGACCATCGCGGCGGTCTCCGTGCTAGGGGCCTGTTACAGCCAACTGGCGATCGTGCTGGCGAACCGCCGCCAAATGGGCATCCTCAAGAGAGTACGGGCCACCCCCCTACCGGCGTCCACCTACTTCGCCGGCCTCGTGGCCCATTGTGTGGCAGTCAGCATCATCGTGGTAGCACTGATCGTCGCGGTCGGCCGCCTCTACGGCGTCCCGCTGCCGAACCACTGGGGTGCTGTCCTGGTCACTCTGCTGCTGGGGGCGGCCGGTTTTTGCGCCCTGGGCGTGGCGGTAGCATCAATGGTGACGAACGCCGACGCCGCCCCAGCGGTGGTCCAGTTCATCCTGTTCCCGCTGGTTTTCCTATCAGGGACTTATTTCCCCATCCATTCGACGGTCCTCAACAAAATCGCCTCGGTGTTGCCACTTCGGCCGTTCAACCAAGCGCTTATAGGCCCGTTCGCCCACGCCGCCACCTTCGATTGGTCCCGCCTCCTGGTGCTGCTGGCCTGGGGTGTCGTCGGGGCGGTTGTAGCGGTGCGGCGCTTCCGCTGGGAGCCCCGAACTGAATAAGAACTGCGGGCCATTCTCAGCGGGCCGGGGGCTTCGTGATGCCCGGGTCGCTCGGGTGGGGGGTAAGAGGGGTGGTCTCAACTGCCGTCCAGACGTAGAGCGGCAGTGACTCCAAAATGGCCCGCATTTCAGCGGTGTCCCGCGCCCGCCACAGACCCAGGGTGCGCCATTCGCCCGGCTCGAGGGGCGGCACCCAAAGGCGGACGAGGTGGCCCTGCTCGGCCAGTTCACGCGCTCGTCGAGCCTCGGCCGCCTTAGTGCCAGTGACGGTTTGTTCAGATGTGCCCGCGGGGACGGTGATGCTAAATGCCGTCAGGAACTCCTTCGAATTTTCCTCTGTTCCCGGTCGCCAACCGCGAGGGGTGGAGCCCCGGTTCGAAACCAGCGCTGGGTCATTGGGGTGAGGTGACAGGGGCGCGACCTCGTCCTTGCGCCAGACGTGTAGCGGCATGGAGGCCAGCACTTTCTCGAGCTCGTCACCGTCGTCAGCGGCGAAGAGCCCGAGTGAACGCCATTCACCCGGTTGCAGCGGTGGACGCCAAAGCCGCAGAAGATGTCCCTGCTCTGCCAGTTCGGCCGAGTGGGCCGATTCGCGCCGTCGGATATCGTCGACGGCTTCGTTTGAAGTCCCTTCGGGGACATGGGTGGTCATGGTGACCAGGTATTCCACGGGCATTACCTCCTCAGTCGCCTGAAGCCTGCCAAGAAAATCTTCTATTCGATCCCGGTCTGTCCGGCACTGGACTTTCGTAAGTCTCTCACTTCAGCCCGCCCGTGGCGCCCGTTGAGCCCCTGGTGTGCTCCCGGGTCTTACGGGCCCTTCAGTCAAACGGGCATGACCAATCGGGTATGACCAAGCGGGCACGACCAAGCAGGTATGGAAGGAAGGGACCGGCCGGGCACCCACAAAACCCTCACTACCGCTCGCGTGAGTGCCCGGGCAATCTGGCTGGCGCGCAATGCCGTGAACTCGCCCTATTTCAGCGGGGGTAAGGCGTCGTCATTGACGGGCGGCGAGCTCGACGAAACGTAGTTGTCGTCGCCGAGGTAAAGGGCGACCACGTTGTCCGCCGCGGGCAACAAACCCGTGGTCGTGAGGACTGCCTGCGTGACGCCCCGGACGGTAGAGACGGGTATGGCACCGAGGAACTGGCCTCCACCCTGGCCCAGGAAGATTACGTCCCCTGTTGGCGATTGGGGCCGAGCGTGCCTGGTACGACCACGGCCCGGAGAGTGGCGAGGTCACCGAAAGGTGTCCCGGGACGGGCCGAGAGGTGCACTACTGTGGCGTCCGGCGCGACCTGCTGGGTGTAGTCCTTTGACGAGCTCGCCAAGCTGTGCCGGTCCCCTGTATAAAG
Source organism: uncultured Acidimicrobiaceae bacterium (assembly GCA_963823855.1). Classification (GTDB taxonomy): domain Bacteria; phylum Actinomycetota; class Acidimicrobiia; order Acidimicrobiales; family Palsa-688; genus Fen-671. The sequence continues at coordinate 229,696 of CAWGNA010000012.1, read as the reverse complement.
GGCCACAATATCGTGCGGGCCAACCCCCCGTCGCCTCCCGAGTGGACAGGGGCGCCGGCTTCGGCGCCGGCTCCCTCAACGAATGTCCCGTCACAACCTGGAAGCTCCCCTCGTTCGTGATGTTCCCTCGGGCATTATCGAAGATCGACCCGGCGGCACCAACTTCGGGCGCCTCGAAACTCCCTGTCCCAGTGACCGTAATAGTCCCGTTGTTTATGAATACAGATTTCCGCTCGAGCCCGAACGTCCCGCCCGCCACGTCGATATCACCGGAAGCCAAGTTTTCCATGCGGCCAGCGACAATTAGGGAGTTCCCATGGACAGCCTGGACCGTGCCTGCGTTATAAAGGGTACTGTTAGGGGGGACGGTTATTGTGGCACTGGCGTACTGGGTGGCGATTATGCCTTCGTTGGTCACCGAGCCGAGCGTCGTAAGGTCCGGCGACGAAAAGGTGACGAGGACCTGGTCCGGCGCCACCGTCCCCGCTATCTTTGCGGAGCCGGCCAGTTGAAAGGTGGAGGCGCCGTCGCCTACGAGGTCGAGGGTCCCGCCCTTGACTTGTACGACGTTGTAGTCACCGGTATCGGATCCTATGACCTTCCCGTTCCCCTCCACGAACGTCGCGCCCGTACCCACTGCGATATTGCCGGCGTTGGCGATCACGCCTCCGGCGTTGTCTATTACGGCGCCGGAGCTCCCGTTGTAAGGGGCCTCGATGTTCGCGTTCTGTTGGATCCAGACTGTACCTTCGTTCTTGAACCTGCTGGGGCCGACCAGACCGAAGCTGCCGCCGTAACCGGAGCCTTTCCACCCAAGAGAGTCATCAATCTCTAAAGAGCCGTTGGGAGCGTTGGTGAGGTTGCCCTCGAGCTGAAGCCCTGGGGACCGGATGGTGACTACGCCGTGATTGGTGAGTACCGCCCGGTGCTGCACTTGTACCGTGCTTAACCGGCTCGTAATGACCACGGCGCCGGTGGGGCCAACTGTCGAGTTGCTGCCCAGGGCGAGGGTAGCGCCGCTCAGCTCGAGCTCCGTCGTCCCGATCGGGCCGCCCACCGTGAGAGCCCTGGCCGTTCCGGCACTGCTAAGTACCACTGGCGCCCTCAAGCCAATTGTTATACAAGCCGTCTGCTGGCCCGTGGGCGGTGCGCCGGTGGACCAGTTCCTGCCGTTCGACCAGTCCCCGCCGGCAGCGTTCTTCCACGACACAGCGCAAAGTGGTCCGGCCGGGACACGCGCCGCGCTGACAACAGATACTGGCCACCCAAGTGACAGGAGGGCCAGAGCGACGAGAACCTTTCCAAGCGAACGAAACCTGTCCTGACGTGCCAACTCACGTACCTCTTTCGGACGGGAAATGCTCGCCCCGGACCGGCTCCGGAGCGATGACCCGGCGATCGTCATCCGATCGGGCCCGCGTCACACCGACGTCACACGCGCCCCTGCCTGTTCACAGGGGCTGCGTTCCGTGACCTGTCCTACCGGGACCCCCGGGATCACCCCCGAAATACCCGGAACTAGCCGGAACTAGCCGGAACTGGAGGGAAATTCGGCCATATTCCGGGTCCCTTTCCCTGGCCACGGGCCCGGAAGGAGCACCACATTGAGCGTGTACCCGGCCACTCCCGCCCAGATCACTTCCTTGCAAGACCTCGAAAGCCAGGCTGGAACCAATACGATCCAGGACCACTCGTTGTCGCCAGGCGATACCGAGGCCGTCGAGAGCTGGGCGCGCCCCGACGCCGACGCCGAGTTGTGGGGCCTGCTCGTCCAGGCCATAAACGCAGTCGGTGCGGGCACCGCCACCAGCGACCAGCAAAACGCCGACGCCTGGCTCACAACGGTGATAGGCGACGCAAAGCATCGCCCCGGAGACCTGTTTCGAGACGTGCACAGCGCAGCGGGACCGTGCCCGTCACGGTGACGACCATCGTAGGAACTTCGGCACCTACCAAGTCGGACCGCTTCGTGTACGAGGCAAAAAGATCCCAGACCTCGGAGAAGGTCGCTGGTTGAGTGGATGGCTGAACGAAGAACGGCCGGGCCCCGGGGGGAGGATACAGCCATGACATCACACCTACCCAAGCTGGCCCTACTGGGCCTGGGCACCATGGGAGCAGCGATAGCAGGCACCGCGAGCCGGTCCGGTATCCCGCTCGTGGTATGGGACCGACGACCTGATGCAGCGGCCCACCTCGCGGCGCAGCACGTTGAAGTGGCCCCGTCTGTGACAGCCGCCGCGGCGGAGGCAGACGTGGTCATCACCATGGTCACTAACGCCGACGCCGTCGTGTCGATAGCTACCGAGCAGGGCCTTCTCGCCGCGCTGCGGCCCGGTGCCGTGTGGGCCCAGATGAGCACCATCGGTCTAGAGGGGACGGAGCGGATCGCGACCATGGTGAAGGAGCAGCGGCCCGAAACGTACTTCGTTGACGCCCCGGTGTCCGGCAGCAAAGTGCCGGCCGAGGAGGGCAAGTTGTTGATCTTCGCATCCGGTCCCGACGACGCCCGGTCACGAGTGGCACCCGTGTTCGACGCCATCGGCCAACGGACACTGTGGCTCGGTCCAGCGGGTTACGGTTCCCGCATGAAGCTGGTGAACAACGTCCTGCTGGCCTTTACCGCTGAAGGAGTCGCAAATTCGTTTGCCTTGGCTCACCGGCTCGGGTTGGACAGCGCTTCGGTCATCAGACGCGTTCGACGGAGGCCCGCTCGTGTCTCCCTGGGAGTCGGCAAAGTTCCGCCGCATCGCTCAAGGCGAGTATTCCGAAGAGTTCGGGCTCGCGCTGGCCTTGAAGGACGTCCGCCTCGCGTTGTCAGAGGTTGGACCAGACCGGTTCCCGGTGCTCGCCGCGTTGGCCGCGGAGTGGACCGCGATGGTGGACCGGGGTCTCGGTCAGGAGGATGTCACAGTAGTCACGCGGGCACTCGCTGGCTGATTGGTACGACGAAGCACCAGCGACGCCGTTCGCCGCGACTTTGCGTCCGCCCTCAGAGCTTGTAGGAGTGCGCCCCGGCCCCCGCGAGATCGCCACCCTGGACTATGAGGTACTCGTCCCGGATCGGGCGACCCTCGAACCAGCACTCCAGGATCTCACGCGTCCCGGCGGCGTAGCGTGCCTGGGCGGATAGGGACGTGCCCGAAATGTGAGGGGTCATCCCCTGGTGCGGCATCGTCCGCCAGGGATGGTCGGCGGGGGCGGGCTGGGGGAACCAGACATCACCTGCGTACCCGGCGAGTTGTCCGCTTTCTAGGGCTCGGACGATGGCGTCCCGGTCGCAGATCTTGGCGCGCGCCGTATTGACGATGTAGGCGCCGCGCTTCATGGTCGAAATGAGCTTGTCATCGAAGAGGCCCTCGGTCCCGGGGTAGAGCGGGGCGTTGATCGTGACGACGTCGCAGAGGGGGACCATCTCGGCTGGAGTCGCGTGGTATGCGGCACCGAGCGCCTGCTCGCGGTCGGTGGGCAGCCGGTGCGGGTCGGTGTAGTGCAGCTTGACGTCGAACGGCTTGAGGCGCTTGAGCACAGCCTCGCCGATCCGTCCGGCTGCGACACTTCCGACCACCATGCCCTCGAGGTCGTAGGAGCGCTCCGCGCAGTCGGCGATGTTCCAACCGCCCCTGAGCACCCACTCGTGCGCCGGCAGGTAGTTGCGGACAAGGGAGATGATCATCATGACGACGTGCTCAGCGACGCTGATGCTGTTGGAATACGTCACTTCGGCAACGGTGACCCCGGCCTCGGCGGCGGCGCTCAGATCGACATGGTCCGAACCGATGCCGGCGGTGATCGCCATCTTCAGCTTCTTCGCTTTGGCGATCCGCTCGGCCGTGAGATAGGCGGGCCAGAAGGGCTGGGAGATCACGACATCGGCGTCGGGGAGCTCCCGCTCGAAGACTGAGCCCGGTCCGTCCTTGTCTGAAGTGACTACCAGCGTGTGGCCTGAGCTTTCGAGGAATGGCCGCAGGCCCAGTTCCCCAGACACGCTCCCGAGCAGCTCGCCCGGCACGAAGTCAATCGATTCCGGCGACGGCACCGTCTGGCCGCCCGGATAGGACCCGATTACCGGGATCGAGTCACGGGCGTACTGCTTGGGGTAGCCATCGACCGGGTCGTCGTAGAGCACGCAAAGGATCTTCATCATCGGTTCCTATCGCTTGACTTACGGGTGTTTTGGAGATCATGTCACACGATTTAGGGTGACCGTGAGTTGGCCCGGGTAGCTCTGCAGCTGGCTCCGGGATCTGCGGGCCCCCGTCGTCATGTCGATCTGTTCAGCGCTAAGTGATCTCCCGGTCAGCTCTCCTCCCGCCCAGGCCAATGGCCCGGGGGATCCACAGGTGTGATGAGCTCGTCTACGTGGCGCCTGTACCTGCGAGCAAAGGGAATGTAGCGATGATTCGGGACCACCAGCCAGACGAAGCGGTATTCAAGTCGATCCTGCCCGAAGATGTTGTTTGGGAGCCTTTCGCGGCCTTCCCGCCTCCGGTTCGCCTCGGCGTAGTTGTCGGTAAACCCGCTGAGCCTGCGCCCGCCCTGTTCGGTGGCAGCACAAAGGCGGTATATCGTTCGGAATGTGCTGGATCCCCCCGGACCGGTCCCTGGCAGCGCAGCGGGCCTTATCAACCGCGATAGTGAATGCCGCCTGTTGGACCAGCTCCTCGCGGCGGTGCGGGGCGGGGGGAACCGTGCTTTGGTGCTGCACGGCGAAGCTGGCGTAGGCAAGACCGAGCTGCTGCGGTACCTGTCCCGAAAGGCGTCTGACAGCGGCTGCCGGGTGGTGAGCGCGGCGGGGGTCGAGTCCGAGACGGAGCTCGCCTACGCCTCGCTACACCAGCTGTGTACGCCCTTTTTGGCCCAGCTGAGCGCAATCCCAAAGCCCCAGGAAGATGCATTATCGACGACCGCGGGTGCGCGACGAAATCGTCGCCGAGACGCGCGGCAACCCGCTGGCGCTCTTGGAGCTGCCCCGCGGGATGACGGCCGCGCAATTGGCGGGCGGCTTCGGTCTGCCCAGAGCGCTCGGCCTCTCCGCCAGTATCGAGGAGAGCTTTCGGGGCCGCGCCAAGGCGCTGCCCCCCGAAGCCAGGCGCCTGCTGCTGCTAGCCGCCGCCGAAACGCTGGGGGACCCCGTACTGTTGTGGCGGGCCGCCAGGAGGCTCGGGATCAGTGCCGCTGCGGCGGCACCGATGGAAGACGCCGGCCTGATCGTGTTTGGAGCCCCGGTCCGTTTCCGCCACCCGCTGGTGCGCTCAGCGGTCTACCAGTCGTCCTCGGCCCAGGAGAGGCGCGACGTGCACGCCGCCTTGGCGGAGGCCACCGTTCCAGAGCTCTATCCCGACCGTCGGGCGTGGCACCGAGCGCAGGCCACGCTGGGGCCTGACGAGGACGTCGCCGCCGAACTCGAGCGGTCGGCGGGACGGGGCCAGGCACGTGGGGGGCTAGCTGCCGCCGTGGCGTTCTTGGAGCGCTCGGTGCTCCTGACACCCGACCCAATACTCCGCGCCGAGCGCACGTTGGCCGCCGCGTTGGCCAACCTCCAGGCCGGAGCGTTCGATAGCGCCCTCGAGCTGCTCGCCGCCGCGGAGGCCGGGCCGCTGGACGGCTTTGCCAGTGCCCGAGCCGACCTGTTGCGAGGGCAAATCGCGTTCGCCACAGGTCTTGGCCGCGACGCACCCCCTCAACTGCTGAAAGCGGCCAAGCGTCTGGAACCGTTCGACCTCGACACGGCGCGTGATACCTACCTGGGCGCGTGGGGCGCAGCACTGTTCGCCGGGCGCCTGGCAGGCGGCGGGGACCTGGCCGAGGTGTCCCGCGCCGCTCTGGACCTGCCGAGACCGGAAAAGCCCCGCGCTCTGGACCTCTTGCTAGAGGGTCTGGCGCTGCTCATCAGCGACGGCCGCGCCGCCGCGGCGCCGAAACTGCGCCAAGCAGCACGCACCTTTGCCAGCGCGGATGTACCCGTCGAGGAACGGCTCCGGTGGGGATGGTTGGCGCACGTGGCTGCCGCCGAGCTGTGGGATGAGGACACGTGGCATGCGATAACGGTCCGGCAAACGCGGGTGGCGCGTGAAGTCGGCTCACTTGACCAGTTGGCCCTCGACTTGAACTCGCAAGCCATGACAGTGACCTGGAGAGGCGAGGAGTTGCGTTGGATGATGCTCGGTTGCCTCGCTGCCGGCGAGATCTGGGACAACACCTCTTTTACCGCTTTAGTCACCAAGTGGGTACACGGAGCAAGGGAGTACGGGCTCTTCACCGCACTGGCCGTGGCCCTCAACTACCGGGCCTGGTGTGAGTCGCAAAGTGGGTTACTCGCGGCCGCCGGGATGAGCTGCGCAGAAGAGAAGGAGATCTCGACCGCCATCCAGAACCCTGGTGTGGTGGGCTCGCCAGGCGCCGGCGTTCTGCTTTGGCAGGTCTGGAGCGGGCAAGAAAACGAAGCCCGGGCCACTGCAGCCCAAATGACAGCGGACTCGAGCGGACGTTCACAGGGGGCCGGGCTCACCCACGCCCTCTCAGCGATGGGGTTGCTCGAAATCGGGCTCGGCAACTACAAGAGTGCGGAGGCCAACTTGCTCCAGGTCTACGAAGAAGACCTGACCTACCTGGGCTGCTGGAGCCTGCCGGATCTCGTAGAAGCCGCCTCTCGCACGGGCCATACCGACCTCGCGGAGTTAGCACTCGACCGCCTCTCTGAGCGGGCCGTCGCCAGCGGGACAGACTGGGCGCTCGGCCTGCTCGCCCGTTCGCGCGCCCTGTTGGCCCGAGACCGAGATATTGAGGTCAATTTCCAACAAGCCATCGACCGGTTACAGGCGGCGGAGATCCCAACGGACCTGGCGCGCGCCCACTTGCTATTCGGCGAGTGGTTGAGGAGTGAGCAACGAGGCCATGATGCTCGTACGCAGCTGCGAAAGGCGAGGGAAATCTTCGAGTCGATAGGAGCCAAGATCTTTGCCCAACGAGCACGCGTGGAGCTCGCTGCGACCGGGGCCCGCGAAACCTCTCGCCAGCAACACGACACCCTCAACAAATTGACTCCTCAGGAGGGCCAAATCGCAGAACTGGCGGCCGAGGGGCTCACCAACCGCGAAATAGCAGCACGCCTTCTCATCAGCGCTAGCACCGTTGACTACCATTTGCGGAAAGTGTTCCAAAAGCTAAGGATCAGGTCGCGCGTCGAGCTCGTCGAACACACGGCGGCTCGACGCCCAACTTGAACAAGGCTTTCCCCGCGGGCATAACGAACCGCCCTTCGGGATCTCGTCGCCGCCCCCAGCCCCGAAATCCCGGGCCGCTGACCGGGCCCTCCTGGACGCCTTTTTACAGCTGTTCAGCCCCGGGACCGGCCTCCGTAGCCGTACCTGCGGAGCCGGGTCTGACAGTGCCCTAGAGAGCCCCCTCAGGGGTCTCTGGCCTACGGGACCACAACCACACGGTCGATGACCTCAGTCACCCCAGGCGCCGCCCAGGCCGTATCTTCGGCCGTCTGCATCGCCGCGTACGAGTCGGTAGTCCCGTCCAAATAGATGGTGCTGGCGTCGTTGGTGACTTGGATGACGGAGTCGTCGAGGACCGCTTTGCGGGCCAAAGCCTCGCTGATCTGGGCAGCCACGTCGCTCGGTATAGGGTCGCTCGAGATCACAATGTTGTCCGTTATGCCGCGCACCCCGCTGACTCGTTGCACAGCGAACTTGGCCGCCTGGCGCTGGAAATGACGCCGTAGATGCCCGCCCAGGGTGACCCAGCCGTCCAGGACGTCGACGCTGACGGCGCCCTTGGGCACGAAACGGTCGGCGTCGAGGGCGACCACGCACCGGGCTGCCAGGTCGGCATCAACCAGAGTCTCACCGACGGCCCCAACCAACAGCTCGTTGTCCACAGAGGTCACGCCGCTGACTCCCCAAGCGTCGTCCGTGGCCTCGACCAGCTCGGCGTACGTGGGCACAGCACCCGTCAGAGTGACCTGACCGTCGTCGGCTTTGACACCGATCTGGCTGTTGTCGAGCCAGGGGCCCAAGAGAGCTCGTCAGCTACGTCCTTTTCCAATATATTGTTCGGCTTGCGCATTTATCTGTCCTTTCTCTGGCGTGCATGTTCCGCACTTCTCATTGCCCGAATGGTTTCGGCCCTTTAAGCGTGCCGTTGACTCTGCCCTTTCCGCCATCACGTGATCGCGGGGTTGAGCTCCGACGATTGCTGTCCTTGGGCCGTTGGGCTCTGGGGGATCCGAATTTTGGCGTGGTACGCAAACTGGTTTGAACAAATGCGTCATCGCGTGGCGCGGCCTCGGACAAGCCGGTTGCATGATGGAAGAGAGCCGGTTCGTTGACGGACCGGGTGCGAGATGGGCCGGGTGCGAGATGGGGCGGATGCGAGATGAGCCGGATGCGGGATAGGCCGGATAGGGGGTGCGAGATGGCAAGGCCGAGCACGACGACAGGAGAACCGAGCGACAAATCGGCGATGCCGAGTCCCCCATCGAGTACGCTAGCGCCGCGATCGATGAGGCCGAATATGCCGTCCTGGAAGCCATCCTTGCCCGGGCAAGCGCTGACGACGCAGCCAACGCCCGCCGTCCTCGGGGCTGACGCCGCGGCTGGAGACGCCACCGCCCCCAACGGCGCCCAGGCTCATGACCAGCCCCAAGACAGCGTTACAATCGAGGCGCTCCCTGGCTCACGCCGCGCCCGTCGGGCCAGCGACGTCCTGCGACTTTTGTTGGCGTTGTCAGCCCTCGTCGGGGCCCAACTACTGGCGGCGCTAGCTCACGTCAGTGTCCGGGTTACCGAGCGCGCCCTCCTGGAGTCCATCATCACATTGCCTGCCGCCCTGCGCGACTGGATGAGCGCGCTAGCTCAGGTCGCGGCCGTCTTGGTGCCGGTGGTGTTCATCGCCGCCCTTGCGAGCGGCAGGCGGTTCAGCCTTGCCGCCCGGGCGGTGCTCGCTGCGCTGGCCGGGACCGCTGCCGGCGTGCTCGTATCCCACGTGTTCCTCGCCCCGTCCCACCCCGCTACGTGGGGCCAGCTATTGGTCGGCAGAGGAGGAGTGTTCGCCGTTAGTTTCCCGCCCGTGGCCTGGCTTTCAGGCGCCATCGCCATGCTCACCGTGGTAGCCCCCGAAGTCTCTCGACGGTGGAGGCACGTCCTTTGGTGGGTGGTCGGAGTGGGCAGCGTGCTAGAGGTGACCGTGGGAGGCTTCCTCCCCGTCGATGCCGTCGTGGCGGCTGCATTGGGAGCTTGCGTTGGGTGCGTGGTCCTGTTGGCGTTCGGTGGCCCGACCACCAGGCCCAATGCCCAACAGGTGGCCGCCGCTCTGCAAGAGTGCGGCGTCGAGCTATCCCGGCTGAAGGAGGTGGCCACCGGGACCTCCGGCCCGGCCCTGTTCATAGCCACCACCCCCGAGGGGGCCACCCTCACAGTGAAGGTGCTAGCAACAGAGGACCGGGACCGGGACCGGCTAAGCCGCCTCTACCGATGGTTGCTCATGCGCGACCCGGAGGACGACCGGGCCGGGCCAACGGTCGAATCTGCCGCCGAGCATGAAATGCTGACAATGGTCGCGGCCGCCAAGACCGGGGCCGCGTGCCTGACCCCGTGGTCGCCTATCCGGTCGCGGCGGGTCGAGGGCCCCGGGGGGCGCTCGTGGCCTGGGTCGACGTGGGCGGCAGCCGCTTGTCCTCGGTCGGTCCTGATACCATCTCAGGCCCGGTACTGGCCGACCTTTGGCATAGTGTCGCCGCCCTCGAAAAACACAAGCTGGCGCACCGGCTTTTGCGGACCGACAACGTCCTCGTGACCAAAAACGAGCAGGCCTGGCTGGTTGACCTGTCGGTGGCCGACCTCGGCGCCACCGCCCGCCAGCTCGCCGTCGACGTAGCGGAGCTGCTTGTTTCCCTTTCGGCCCAGGTCGGGCTGGACCGCGCCGTGTCGTCGGCGGTGGCGGAGCTGGGTGCGCCCGCGCTCGAGCGGGCCGCGCCGTACGTTCAGCCCCTGGCGGTGTCCGGGGCGACCAGGGAAAGGGCTCGAGCCTACGACCGGGCCGATCGGCTCAGTCAGGCGCCGGTCGGGCCGAGCATGTATTGAGGCCAGGTGGCCGGCCGGACCTCTTCCGAGACGTGAGGGCCGCCGTCGCATCTGCGACCGGGCCCCTCCGGCTCGGCCCGAGCAACTCTCCAGGTTCACGTGGAAGCGCCTGCTCGCGCTGCTGAGCGGTTTTGTCGTCATTTACGTGGTGCTGCCGCAGCTGGCCAACTTCGGCGCTGCTGTCCGGGCCCTGGAAAATGCCGACTGGTGGTGGGTCCTGGCCGCGCTACCAGCGGTCTTTGTAGCACAGGGCTGTTCGACACTGCTGCAATTGGGGGCGATCCCGTCGGAGCTGCCGTTCCGGCCAACCTACGCGGTGCAGTTTGGCGGCGCTTTCCTCAACAAAGTGACACCCAACGGCGTGGGCGGTATGGCCCTCAGTTTCCGCTATCTTCAAAAGACGGGCGTCGACTCCGGGGCGGCGACCGGGTCGGTGGGCCTGCAAACGATCCTCAGCACCGGGGCCAGTATCGTACTCACGGCCGCGTTCCTGGCTGCGACCGGCCGGAAAACTTCGGTTCACTTCAGCCTCCGCGGCCACGAGTGGTTGTTCCTTGTCATCGCCGGTGCCCTGATCGCCCTGGCCCTATTTGCGCTCACGCCGCCGGGCCGACGCCTCTTTCGTGAGAAGGTGTGGGGCTTCCTGCGTTCCGCGGGCAGCACCGTGGCAGGAGTGGCCAGGAGCCCGCGCCATGTTTCCCTAATTGTCATAGGCGCTTTTGGGTGGCCCATGGTTGAGGTGGTCGCGTTCGCCTTGTGCGTCCACGCCGTCGGCGGCACTCTCCCCTTCGTCCAGGTCGCGGCCATTTACCTGGGCGGCAGTCTGGTGGCCAGTATTGCCCCTGTACCGGGCGGGTTAGGGGCCCTCGAGGCTGCCCTGGTCGCCGGGCTTTCCGGGCTCGGGATGCCCGTGGGGATGGCCGCATCGGCTGTGCTCATATACCGATTGCTGACGTTCTGGTTGACTATCCCGGTGGGCTGGTCCGCCTTGAAGTTGGCCGAACGGCGCGGTTATGTCTGAGGACCGGCCGTCTTCGTCCTGAGGACCGAGCCAAGCCCTTTTACGCAGGCCACAACGGCGCCTCGCCGTCCGGAGCGTAAGGGACTGTTCCCGCAGCATGACGTCGGGTGGGGTACCCTTTCCGAGGTTCCTTTCTAGACCGGGACCAGCATTTGTTGGTTACCAAGAACTGGGGCTCGAGCTCGTCTACCAGCCCCCCGGTCGAGAGGGGCAAAGTGACAGCAAGCTGCAAGTCCGAGCCTTGACCCCGCCCAGACTGAGTGCTACCGTGCGGCGATGGAACGGGAGTTTCATCTAGTGAAATGCTGGGTCACGCTCAACCCGAATGGACGCTCGACCGCTTTGCTAAGGCACCGAACGCCGGCGTGAAGTCTGGCGACTTCCAACGGGTACGTCAATGACTCGCCCAACAGTGGCTGTGCTCGGTCTCTGGCACGAGACCAATACATTCGCTTCCCAGGCGACGACCCTTGAACAGTTCCGGCAACTAGAGCTAGCGGTCGGTGACGACGTTGGCGAGCGAAACGCCGGGGTCGGTTCTGTCATCGGCGGCTTCATTGACAATGAGCAACTAGATTTGTCGATGTGCCTTTCCGCCGCCGCCTGGCCAAGCGGGATCGTGACCGCCGACGCCAGCCAACACATTTTTGATGAAAGCCTTCGCCGTCTCGAGACAATCGGCAAAGTAGACGGCGTACTCGTCAATCTCCACGGGGCGATGGTCGCCGAGGATATTGAGGATCCCGAGCTACGCCTCGTCCGAGCAGTGCGCGATCGCCACCCGTACGCGCCGATCGCAGCCGTGCTCGACCTCCATGCCAACCCGTCGCCTGAGCTCATCTCCAGCTGTGACATCGTGATCAGCTACGACACTTATCCCCACGTCGACATGAGAGAACGGGGTAATGAAGCTGCGGCGCTGCTGGCCCGCTCGCTAGGCACTGAAGAGCGGTTCTCGACCATCGTCTCCAAATTGCCCCTGCTCGCCACCCCACTCGCCTTAGCTACCGACACCCAGCCGATGCGCGGGATTCAGCAGCGCGCGTTCGAAAGAGCCCGCGCCGCCGGCCTTGACCGTATAAGCGTCGCCGGCGGGTTTGCGTACAGCGATGTACGGCGAGCGGGCATCAGTGTTTTGATTGTCCACCGGCGTGGAAGCGAACGCGTCGCGCGTGCCGTTCTCGACGAGACGGCGCGCGATATTGAGAGCGTCGCTGACCTGTTCACCCTCCGTCGCGATGACCCCGCCACCGCAGTGGCGAGAGCGATGGCATCGTCGCGCCGTCCTGTCGTCCTGGCCGACGTAGCGGACAATGTCGGCGGCGGCAGCGCCGGCGATGGTACGGCGCTGCTCTCCGAACTTATAAAGCAAGGCTGTCACAGCGCTCTGGTGATCATTGCTGACCCTGAGGTCGCACGTGCCGCGGTCGCTGCCACGCCTGAGAGCTATACAGGACGTCTCGGTGGTAAGACCGACAATCGACATGGCCCGCCCCTCAATGTCGCAGCGGCAGTAATCGGGGTGAGCGACGGTCGCTACCGGACCAGCGGCACATGGATGACCGGGCAGGCCTTCGACATGGGTACGACGGCCGTGCTTGACATTTCCGGGGTCGTAGTTGTGGTGACCGAGCGCCGCGTGCCCCCCTTTCACGTCGAGCAGGTCACATCGCTCGGTCTCGACCCGTCGTCATTCGACATCATCGTCGCAAAAGGGGCGCACGCCTGGCGCTCGGCCTACGGCGACGTCGCTGCGGAAGTCATCGAAGTCGACACGCCAGGGGTGTGCCCTCTCGACCCCCGAACACTGCCTCGGTCGTGCGAGCCGATGTGCCTGCGTTGAAGCCCTGGCTCGAGTGCCAGCGATGCGGAAAGCGAACCGAGGGAAGCGAAATCGCGGTGCAGTGCGCGACTTGCCGCGGCCAACTCGTCGTCAGGTACCCCGCCCGGTATCGCGCCAACGGCCCGGTCGGCCGGGGTCTCTTCCGCTTCGCCGACCGCCTGCCGATCAGCGAACCCTCGACGGCGGTCACTCTCGGGGAGGGGGATACGCCCCTCGTCGCCTTGCAAGGAAAGACGTCTGGGCGACTCGGGTTGCCACTGGTCAGGGTGAAATGCGAGTCCGCCAATCCATCAGGCTCGTTCAAGGACCGGATCGCAGCTGTCGCGGCGACTCTCATGACCGAGCGCGGGATCACAACATGTGTCGGGACCTCATCAGGCAATGGCGGCGCGGCGATGGCGGCGTACGCGGCCCGTGCCGGTCGGATGTTGGTCATCTTCGGGCTCTCGGACACGCTCCCGCAAAAGGCCCTACAAATCACCGCTACCGGGGCGCACCTGGTGCTTTTGCGCGGCCTTGGGCATGACGCGAGGGCCACCCAGGAAGCGTTGGACGAGGTACTAGGGCGCGCTGTCGAGCTCGGGTGCCTACCCTTTGTGACCGCGAGCCGGTACATGCCGGAGGCTATGGAAGGCGCAAAGACAATTGCGTACGAGATCGCGGAAGAAGCGCCGGAGGCGACCGTGGTGTATGCGCCCATAGGCGGTGGCGGGCTCTTCGCTGCGCTATGGCGAGGATATTCGGAGATCGCTGCCGAGCTTCCGAATGGGCCTCCGCGCCTTGTCGCGGTCCAGCCCTCCGGTTGCCCGACGATCGCCCGAATGCTGCGCGGCCTCGAGCCGGCGCTCGACCAGCCCGTGGCGACGACCATATCCGGGTTGCAGGTCGCGTTCCTTTTCGAGCCAGCCGGAGTTGCCGTGGCCCTTGAGTCGTCCGGCGGCCACTTGGTGGAAGTCGACGATGCCGCAGTGTGGGCGGCCCAAGCCGTCATGGCGCGCGAGGAGGGCCTACTCGTCGAGCCCGCGGGCGCGACCGTGTTGGCCGGCATGCTGCACGACGCTGAGATTGGAGCGCTCACGCGGGACGACGATGTCGTCGTTGTGGCCACCGGCGCCGGCTACAAGGACCCGCTCGCCCTCGAGCGGGTTGTTGGCCGGTCCGAGTTGACGACGATCGACCCTACCGAAATCAGTTCCACGCTAAAGGGTCTCGTGGACAGCGCAATTGGCCGAATATGAAGTGCGACCGGTTGTAGAGCGAGATGAGCGAACTTAGCTCGGCCCCGAGGACCGCGCCGTCAGGCCTTGTCCAGACTGTGCTGGGACCTCTGCCCTCTAGCGAGCTCGGCTTCGTGCTGGCTCACGAACACCTGAGCGCGCGCCTCTGGGACATTCCGCAAGCCCCCGCCGTGGCACGAGGTGCGGCTCAAGGCGCGCTGTACCTGGACGAGGATCTGCTCGCTGCGGAAATGCTTGCTTTCAAAGAACTAGGCGGTGGTGCGATCGTCGAGCTCACACTTCCTGCCATAGGAAGGGATCCTGAGCGGTACGCCCGGCTTTCTGAGCGGGTTGGAATCCACGTTGTAATGGGTTGTGGCTGGTACCGGGAACCGTTCTACCCACCTGAGGATCTGATCGATCGTCGCTCGGTTGACGACCTCGCTACCACACTCATTGCGGAAATCCGGGACGGTGCCAGTGGCACCGGAATCCGTCCCGGCGTGATCGGCGAGATCGGTGCCAATAATTCCTGGGTGAGCGCCCAGGAGGAGCGGGTGCACCGCGGCGGCGCGCGCCCACCTAGCAACTGACCTGTCGATTACAACGCACTCATCATTTAGCGGCGTAGGTCTGGCGCAGCTCAAGATCCTTCAAGAAGAAGGCGTCAACGCTCAACGGGTTGCTATAGGGCACTGCGATAGCTGGCCACTCATCGATTATTATCTGGCGCTGCTCGATGAGGGCGCTTACGTGCAGTTCGACAACTTCGGGCAATGGGCGCTCGGCTCGATGGGCCCGGAAGCCTACGAATCCCGCATACTCAGGCTGATACTTGAACTATGCCAGCGAGGGTATACGGGCCAGTTGCTCATCTCACACGATGCCTTCAATATTTCGCAGTACCGAGCGTACGGCGGGGGTGGCTTTTGCTACATCGCGGAGCGGGTCCTTCCCCGACTCGAAGACCTGGGCGTCGGTCCCGCCATCCTGCGAGAGCTGACGGTCACAAACCCGGCCCGCTTTCTCACTGGCGGGGCCCTACCGTGATGATGAGCGTGGGCCTGCTGCAGTAAGCGGGCCCGCCAGAAGAGGTTTACTCGCGGCCGGCGTCTCGATCTGTGGCAGAGTTCATAGGCAGCCCACCCATGAAACTCTTTCCCGGCCTGATCAAGTTCTGCCCCGCATAGGAGGCGCCGTCGGTGATCACCGCACACTCTGTTCCGGAGAATGAATTCGCTGGTCGTGTCGCCCTCGTCACTGGAGGTGGCACTGGCATAGGCGCCGCCATCTCGGCTGGGTTCGACGAGCGAGGGGCCAAGGTCGTAATCTGTCATGAGGACCAGGATCTGGTCGATCAACTGGTGGCAAAGATGGGCGCGGTGCGTACCGGAGTGCTTGGTATCGGCGCCGACCTTGGCACTGCGGAGGGCTGCCGGCGAGTGGTGTCGCGCACACTAGATGCTTGCGGGCGGATC
This sequence comes from uncultured Acidimicrobiaceae bacterium, assembly GCA_963823855.1. Classification (GTDB taxonomy): domain Bacteria; phylum Actinomycetota; class Acidimicrobiia; order Acidimicrobiales; family Palsa-688; genus Fen-671. Next base: position 214,046 of record CAWGNA010000012.1, on the reverse strand, counting down.
GACTTCCTCGTCAATAATGCCGGTATCACCGGCCGCCCCGCCCTCGGTGAGTTCGTTCAGTTCGGGGACGAGCACCTCGACCGCATCATCGACGTAAACCTGAAAGGTGTTTTTCGGTGCAGCCGCGAAGTGGCGCGCTGGATGTGCGCGGCAAACTCCGGAGTGATCGTCAACATCGCGTCAGTTGGTGCCTACGCGGCACAGCAGCACGCCGCTGCGTACGTGGCGGCGAAGGCCGGCGTCGTCGGGCTGACAAGGTCACTCGCGTTCGAGTTAGCTCCGAGCGGGGTCAGAGTAGTGGCGGTGGCTCCGGGAGACATCGAGGTCGGCCCGCGCAGCTGGAGCGACCGTCAGGCCGACAGCGATACGGGATGGTGGACGCGACAGGTACCTGTCGGCCGACGCGGCATCCCGGCCGATATCGCCGGTGTCGTACTGTTCCTGTGCTCGGACGCGGCCAGCTACATTACGGGGGAGACCGTCATTGTTGACGGGGGTTTGCTGACCTACTAGTACCTTTCCGGCCTACTAATACCTTTCGGGCCTACTAATGCTTTGGGGGAGTTGCTGCAAATGCTTCACTCGTTGCCGGGACTCGAAAAGGTAAGGGATGACTGTTAGCAGCTCGAAAACGATGCAGGCGTGGGTAGTGAGCGATCCAGGACCGATCGAGACCAGCCCGCTCAGGTACGTGGAAAAACCTGTACCAGCGCCAGGCCCTGGCGAACTGCTGGTCCAGGTTCTGGCCTGCGGCGTATGCCGCACTGACCTGCACGTCAGCGAAGGTGACCTGCCGGTGCACCGTCAGCACGTCACGCCTGGTCACATGGTCGTGGGCCGGGTAGCGGCGCTGGGCGAGGGCACTACCGACCACGCCCTGGGGGACCGGGTCGGTGTGGCGTGGCTGCGGTACACGGACGGGACCTGCGCCTACTGCCGGCGTGGCAACGAGAACCTCTGCCCTAACTCGCTCTACACCGGCTGGGACGCCGACGGCGGCTACGCAGAGTACATAACCGTGCCGGCGGCGTTCGCCTACCGGTTGCCGGACGGCGTCGCTGACGCCGAGCTGGCGCCGCTGCTGTGCGCCGGGATCATCGGCTACCGGGCGCTCCTGCGCGCATCGCTGCCGAAGGGGGGCAAGCTCGGCTTGTACGGGTTCGGGGACAGCGCCCACCTGGTTGCCCAGGTAGCAGTGGCCCAGGGTGCTACTGTCCACGCCCTCACCCGCGGTGAGGCGTCCCAACGGCTTGCGCTCGAGCTAGGCGCTGCCTCGGCCGGGGGCGCATACGGCTCGCCGCCGGAACTTCTGGACAGCGCGATCCTTTTCGCGCCAGTCGGGGACCTCGTGCCAGTGGCGATGCGGGCACTTCGCCGGGGCGGAGTCCTCGCCGTGGCGGGGATCCATGTAAGCGACGTACCACCGCTGAACTATGAGAACGAGCTGTTTTATGAGAAGGAATTACGCAGCGTCACGTCCAACACCAGGGATAATGGCCGGGAATTCCTCGCCCTCGCAGTCCGGTACCGCGTCCGGGCCACCACCCATGTGTACCCCATGGCAGAAGCACAACAAGCGCTACAGGACCTGAAGGCCGGCCTTTTCGACGGGGCGGCTGTTCTAGTCAACGACAGCGGCTCCCCGCAATGACCGACCTCGCCGCCCGCACGGATCGTGTTCGTAGCGGGAGGTCCCGGAAGGGACATCCGCAAAGGACATATTGTCGTGGCGACGGCGATTGGCACCGAGGCCGGCCCGAAAGTGTGGAGGCAAGCGTGGAGCGGACCATCGACCTCGAGGGCGCCCAGGGGTCGGTTTCGCTCACGAGCCCTGTGTTGCGCTACCGCGCCAACCCGGTCCTGGCCCCGGCGGACGTGAACTCGGTGTGGCGCGACCCTGCCCTGCAGGTCGTTACCGTCCACAACGCCGGTGCCGCGATAGTCGACGGTGAGACCACACTGCTGTTCCGGTCGCATTTGCGCTGCGGGATGAGCGTCCTCGGTGTTGCCCGAAGCCGTGACGGTATAACCAACTGGCGAGTCGACCAACGACCGGCGCTGGTCCCAGCCACCGCAGAGGGTTCTTTCGGACCTGCAGTCAGCACCGGCGACATCGCGGACATCGTCGACATGGAGTCGGGAGGTGTCGAAGACGCTCGGCTCAACCCCATCGATGGGACGATCGCTGTCACCTATAGCGCCTACCACGCCCGAATTAGGAACCGAGTGAGGGTCGCCCTGGCGACCACGGACGACCTGCGCAGCTTCGCCCGTCATGGGCCGATGCTGGATCGCGACATGCGCAACGTGGTCATTTTCCCCGACCGCTTCGACGGGCGCTGCATCGGGCTGTTCCGCCCCAACGACCACCGGCAAGGCGATGTCGGCGGTGACTACACACAGATCCGTGTCGGTGAGGCCGAGGATTTTCGGACTGGTCCCTGGAAGGTCGACGAGGAGCCGATCATGCGCACCGGCGCTGGCCCGAGCGCGTTTTCTGACAAGGTTGGCCCGGGCGCACCCCCAGTGCGCACTCCCCACGGCTGGCTCAACCTGTTCCACGGTGTCCGGTCCACGATGGACGGCAATCCGTACGTCTTGGGCGTTGCGCTCCACGACCTCACCGATCCCCGCCGGGTGCGCATGTCGAGCATCCCGGTGCTCTTCCCCTCTCCCGCCGACTGCCGCACACCCGAGGATGCGTACGTCCACGTCCCTAATGTGGTGTTCTCATGTGGGATGCTCCGTCGGGCAGACGGCACCCTCGTCGTCTACTACTCCGGTAACGACACGGTCGTCAACATCGGCTTCAGCCACGAAGACGTCCTGGCAGAGCTGTGTGCCAGTTACGGCCAGGACCCGCTCACTGGCAGCCTGCTCTACGCACTGTGAGTTGGCGATGGTCCCTGGCCCGGGGCCGGTACTGGAGTGGGCCTCGCCCCAGCAGGCGCGCCCTTGTTCGAGCGTTCACGCCGACGTCATTTCCCTTGGGGTTTGGTCCGCGGGGACCGGCTGCCTGGCTGATCGATGTCCGAGCAAGTACCCGCACACGTGCGCCCCAGCCATCTTGTGCTCGACCCGTTCGACGTCAGCTTCAGGGAGCACCGCTTGGAGGAACTCCAGCTCCGTCGAACAGGCTGCTCCGTAGAGGGAGGCCACCGGCCAGATGGCGCAGTTGCAAAGAGTCACGCGATAGACCTCATCAGGAAGCCTGTCGACCTCGGCCATATACCCCTCCCCGTCGAGGATCTCCGCCAGTGCTGTCACCTTCTCATCGAGGTTCTTGCCCTCTAGTTGGTCTCGGACCTGCTCGACGTGCCGCCGCTGACGGCGCTCAAAGACCCGGGAGACGAGGCGGGGATCTTCCTGTTCGATGTAACCGAGCAGCTCAACCGAGAGGTCACCAGTGGTCTGGGAGAACAACGTCTCGCCGTCGTGGGTACTGTGGTAGAGGTCGGCCGGTCGCCCGCGGTTCCCGGGTCGCCCTCGTTGTTGGCGAGTGGCCACAAGCCCAGCCGATCGCAGGGCAGCCAAATGTTGGCGCGCGGCGCTCGGCGTCACCGCCATCGCTTCTGCGATGTCATCAACCGAAGCTTCGCCCCGCCTTTTCAGCGCCACCAGAGTGTGCCGTTGCGCCGGTGATAGGTCGGCCAGGCTGACCGGCACGCGCTCCACAGCAACGATCCTACTTGGCAGCTAGATATTATGTGAGTTTTGCAAGGTGAAACTTGTAGGATTGCATTGACCTGGGGGATCATGAACCCAAGCAGGTCGGCGTCAACGGATGCCGGCAACAAGGAGACGACCATAACTACCCTCGACATCACGGGCCTCCACATCACGGGCCTCCACATCACGGGCTCGACATCACGGGCCTCGAGATCACGGGCCTCGAGTTCACGGGCCAAGCAGCAACGAGTGGCACGCGATGACTGGGGTACCGAGCGACGTCGCCGAGCTAGCGAGCCGGGAGTACCAGTACGGGTTCGTCACCGATCTCGATACAGATGTGGTCCCCCCAGGCCTGAGCGAGGACGTCATCGCTCTGATCGCGTCCAAGAAAAACGAGCCACAGTGGTTGCTCGAATGGCGCCTGCGCGCGTACCGCCACTGGCTCACTCTCGCTGAACCGAAATGGCAAAACGTCAGCTATGGGCCCATCGATTACCAGGACATCAGCTACTACGCAGCCCCGAAGCCCAAAGCTGCTCTGGCAAGCATCGACGAGGTCGACCCCGAACTGCGGGCGATGTTCGACAAGCTCGGGATCTCTCTCAAGGAGCAAGAGCGTCTCGGCGGTGTGGCCGTGGACGCGATTGTCGACTCCGTGTCTGTGGCCACAACTTTCCAGAAGAAGCTCGCCGAAGCCGGCGTCATTTTCTGCTCCTTCTCCGAAGCCGTCCAGGACCATCCTGATCTTGTACGCCGGTACCTCGGCTCGGTCGTCCCGTTCCGGGACAACTTTTTTGCGACGCTCAACTCCGCAGTGTTCACAGACGGGTCGTTCTGTTATATCCCAAAGGGCGTGCGCTGCCCGATGGAGCTGTCCACCTACTTCCGCATCAATGCCGCTAACACCGGCCAGTTCGAACGGACCCTCATTGTCGCCGAAGAGGGAGCGTACGTCAGTTACCTCGAGGGCTGCACCGCACCGATGCGGGACGAGAACCAGCTGCACGCGGCGGTGGTCGAGCTCGTCGCTCTGGAGGGCGCCCAGATCAAATACTCGACGGTGCAGAACTGGTACCCTGGCGACGCCGAAGGCCGCGGCGGGGTCTACAACTTCGTGACAAAGCGCGGCCGGTGCGCAGCAGACGCCAAGATCTCCTGGACCCAGGTCGAGACCGGTTCAGCTATCACATGGAAGTACCCCGGCGTCGTCCTCCAGGGCGACAATTCCGTCGGCGAGTTTTACTCCGTCGCCCTCACCGCCAACCGTCAGCAGGCTGACACCGGCACCAAAATGGTCCACATCGGCAAGAACACCCGCAGCACCATCGTCTCCAAGGCGATCTCTGCCGGTCACGGGCAGAACACTTACAGGGGGCTCGTGAAGGTCATGCGCTCGGCCGAAGGAGCCAGGAACCACACCCAGTGCGACTCGCTCCTGCTCGGGAGCGACACCGGGGCGCACACGTTCCCCTACGTCGAGGTGAAGAACTCGACCGCACAGGTCGAACACGAGGCCTCTACCTCAAAGATCAGTGAGGACCAGCTCTTCTATTGCCGCCAGCGAGGCATCTGCGAGGAGGACGCGGTCTCGATGATCGTGAACGGTTTTTGTCGCGAGGTGTTCAAGGAGTTGCCGATGGAGTTCGCCGTCGAGGCCCAAAGGCTCCTGAGCGTAAGCCTGGAAGGAAGTGTTGGCTGATGCTCACCATCGACAACCTCCATGCCAAGATCGGGGAAAACGAGATCCTCCGGGGCGTCAGCCTCGAGCTCAAAGCAGGCGAGGTGCAAGCGCTCATGGGGCCGAACGGGTCCGGCAAGAGCACTCTCGCGAACGTGCTAGCCGGCCACGAGGCCTACGACGTCACCGGCAAAGTCCTCTTCGAGGGGCAGGACCTGCTCGCGATGTTGCCCGAGGACCGCGCCGCCGCCGGAGTCTTCCTTGCGTTCCAGCACCCCGTCGAGATCCCCGGCGTCGGGAACCTCTACTTCATGCGCACCGCGCTCAACTCGGTGCGCCGCCAGCGCGGGCTCGACGAGCTCGACGCGATGGACTTCCTCGAGTTCGCCAAGGAGAAGATGCAGCTCGTCGAGATGGACCGGAGCTTCATGAGCCGATCGGTCAACGAGGGGTTCTCCGGTGGCGAGAAGAAGCGTAACGAAATCCTCCAGATGGCGGTCCTAGAGCCCAGGCTCGCCATCTTGGACGAGACTGATTCGGGCCTCGATATCGATGCCCTCCGGATCGTGGCGAACGGCGTGAACGCGCTCGAGGAGCCCGGACCGAGCCATGTTGGTCATCACCCATCACCAGCGGCTTCTCGATTACATCGTCCCCGACCGCGTCCACGTCATGGCCGAGGGCCGGATCGTCCGATCAGGCGACAAGGAGTTGGCGCGAGCGCTCGAGCAGCACGGGTACGTCGGTTTTGACCAGGTACCGCTGGAGCCGGCCGCATCAGTGCCCTCGGCATCAGTGGTGGCGGTGCCGTGAGCACCGGTCTCAACCGTACCGGGGGTGTCGCCGTTTCGCCGACGGGGGGCCTCGCCCTGCTCGAGCCAAACACCGGCCATGAAGGTCCGGCGTGGCTTACCGGGGCGCGGCGGGCCGCAGCGGACTGGGTCGGCGCGCACGGGTTCCCGACCCGCAAGGACGAGGACTGGCGTTATACGAGCCTCGAGCCGATCCTCGCGGTGCCCTTCGAGCGGGCGTCGCCCCGGCTGAGCCACAAGCTCGCACCGACGGTGATCAACGATCTCGGCCCCGGGCTAGGTGGCGCCCGTCTGGTCTTCGTCAATGGCCGATTTGCGCCCGAGCTTTCGCGCGTCGAGGGGCTGCCCACTGGGGCAACGGTGACAAACGTCGCATCAGTGCTGACCGAGGGGGGCGAGCGGCTCGAACCGATTTTCTCGCACCCATTCGCCCCGTTTCACCACGCCTTCGCCGCTCTGAACACTGCTCTTAGCGAGGATGGCGCGTTCGTGTCGCTTGCCGCCGATGTTGTCGTCGAGGCGCCGGTCGAGCTTGTGTTCTGGTCCGAGACCGACGGCGCGCCGCTCATTTCGTACCCACGATCTGTCGTTCTGGCGGGCCCTGGGAGCCAGGTAACGATCGTCGAAACCCACGTAGGCCTCCGCGGCGAGGTCTACTGCACGAACGCCGTCACCGAGGTCGTCCTGGAATCGGGCGCCAGCGTCGCACACTACAAGATCCAGGACGAGGCCGGCTCTGCGTTCCACCTCGGGCTACTCGACGTCCGCCAGGGTCGCGAGAGCAATTTTTCCTCCCACATGTTTGCACTCGGGGCGCACATCGCGCGCCACGAGGTGCGGGTCAACCTAGACGGCGAAGGAGCGGACGTCACCCTCGACGGCCTCTACATGCCTCGCGGCGACCAGCACCACGACAACCCGGTCCTGGTTGTGCACAACGCACCGCGCTGCACCAGCCGGCAGCTCTATAAGGGCGTGGTGGACGACCACGGGCACGGCGTTTTCAACGGCCACATTGTCGTCCGACCGGTCGCCTCCGGCACAGATGCCCGCCAGACGAACAAGAACCTGCTCCTGTCTGACGACGGCGAGATCGATACCCGGCCGCGCCTGGAAATCCTCACCGACGACGTCAAGTGCGCCCACGGCGCAGCCGTGGGCCATCTCGATAAGGATGCCCTTTTCTACCTGCGCTCGCGTGGAGTGCCCGAGCAAGCAGCGCGCGGCATCCTCACGTACGCGTTCGCACGCGAGATGGTCGATCTCATGCCGCTGGAGCCACTCCGGCCCGTGTCGGGGCGCTGGTCACCGACCGGCTGGCGACTAGCACCAACGAGCAAGCGACGTGAGCGCGAGACCGGCGACCGTCCTCCACCCGGGCCTGCCGCCCCGATGAGCAGTGAACTGGGCCAGCTCTACCAGGATGTGATCATCGACCACAGTCGCCATCCGCATAACTTCGGCCGGCTCGCCGACGCGACGCGCACCGTCGAGGGCATCAACCCGCTCTGTGGCGACCAGATCACGCTCTACGTGAAGCTCGTCGACGATCGCATCGATGACATCGCCTTCGAGGGCGTGGGCTGCGCGATCTCGGTTGCCTCCGCCTCGCTCATGACCACGGCTCTCAAAGGCAGGCAGTGCGAGGATGCGCTGGCGCTGTTCGGGTTTGTCCATTCGATGCTGACGGAGAGCCCGGGGCCGAGGTCCCATCGGCGGAGCTGGGCAAGCTCGCCGCGCTCTCGGGAGTCTCGGGGTTCCCCATGCGGGTGAAGTGCGCGACGCTCGTCTGGCACGCGCTACGCAACGCGCTCGAAGGAAAAGACGAGATGGCGTCGAGTGAGTGAGGGACGATGAGACCGGAACACGGGACGATCACGCTTGAACGTGACTGCGAAGCGACGCTCATCCCCGGCGGGCGGCGCGTGACGCTGTTGCGGGGAGACGAGGTCATTGTCACGCAGTACCTCGGGGGTAGCTTCACGGTCCAGACCAGTGGTGGCTACCTGGCGCGGTTGAGCACCGAGGATGCAGACGCGCTCGGTCTCGAGCCGACCAGCGACACCAGGGCCGACAAGGGCATCACGAAGACCGGCCCGTTCGATGTCTCGCAGGTGATCGACCAGCTGAAGACCGTTTTTGACCCGGAGATCCCGGTCAACGTGGTCGATCTTGGGCTGATCTATGCCTGCGAGGCCGAAGCACTCCCTGAGGGAGGTCACCGTGTCGAGATCAAGATGTCGATGACCGCCCCGGGTTGCGGGATGGGCGACGTCTTGAGGGAAGATGCCATCGCCCGGGTCAAGGCGGTGCCTGGCGTCAAGGAAGTCGACGTCGAGCTGGTCTGGGACCCACCTTGGGACATGAGCCGGATGTCCGACGTTGCCCGGCTGCAGCTCGGCTTTTAACGAGGAACACAAGAAAGAGGGAGCAGCATGAAGGTCTGGATCGATCAAGACTTGTGTACCGGTGACGGGCTCTGTGAGGAGATCGCGCCAGCAGTCTTCACGTTGCTCGACGACGGTCTCGCCTACGTGAAAGAGGGCGACGACGTGAAGAGCCAACCCGGCGGATCGGCCGGCGTCGCGATCGTCCTTGCCGGCCTCGAGGACTCCGTTGCCGAGGCAGCCGAGGAGTGCCCCGGCGAGTGCATCTTCATTGAGTCATAGGTGGACGCCGTACGCGCGGGCGGGGACGAGGACATGCTCATCGAGAGCGCTCGCTTGCGGCCCGCCCGGGGTGGCGTAATTTCTAACTCTCTCGTCGTGGTGTCGCCGCTCTAGACCCCTGGCTACGCCTCCTCGACGTCGGGTTCTCTCTGTCGTTGTCAATCGGGAGACTGGCTGGCTGGTCCGAGGAGGATGGCATGTGGAAGCACTTGGGACAACAAATGTCACGCACCCCGGTACGATGTCAGTGCCGAAGGAAAGGCCAGCCGGAGGCGGGGTCTTGGCGGACGTGTACGAGCCCCTTGGCGCTGCAGCCCTGATTTCTGTTCGCACCGCGGTCGACCCCGTCTCCCCCCGACGGCAGGTCCTGCGGTGCGAACAGGAGCCCGCATGCCCACGTTGGCAGTGTTTCATCTTGACCAGGAAGAATTACGCTTCCTGCGATGTTGCCCACTCAGGCAGTGAGGTGAGTACGGGACAATGACTGAAGCGAGTAATCCGACCGTGAGCGCACCGGTCCCAGACCTGAGCCACCGCCGTGTGCTCATCATTATCAGCGCGTTGATGCTCGGGATGTTCCTCGCTGCTCTCGATCAAACGATTGTTTCGACGGCACTTCCGACCATCGTTGCGGACCTGCACGGTGCGTCTCACCTCGCCTGGATCGTCGTCGCCTACCTGCTCGCGTCGACGGTCTCGACCCCGCTTTGGGGCAAGCTCGGCGACCAGTACGGGCGCAAGGTCTTCTTCCAGGGTGCGATCATCATCTTCTTGGTGGGCTCGGCCTTGTCAGGGCTCAGCCACTCGCTGATTGAGCTGATCGCGTTCCGCGCCGTCCAGGGCGTTGGTGCTGGAGGGTTGTTCGTCGGCGCCCAGGCTATCGTCGGCGACATCGTCTCGCCGCGCGAGCGCGGCCGCTACCAGGGACTTTTCGGTGCGGTGTTCGGCGTCGCGAGCATCATTGGCCCCCTCCTCGGCGGCCTGTTCGTCGAACATCTCTCCTGGCGTTGGATCTTCTACATCAACATCCCGATCGGTGGCGTGGCGCTCGCGGTCGTGGCGGCCCAGGTCCCAGGCCACCTGCGTCGCGTCCACCACGTTATTGACTATCTCGGGACGACCGTGCTCGTGCTCGCGACGACATTCCTGGTGCTCTTCACCAGCCTCGGCGGTACGACCTACCGTTGGTCCTCGGCGCCGATCATCGGCTTCGGTCTGGCCGGTGCCGTGTTGGTCGGGGTCTTCGTTGTCGTCGAGCGACGCGCCGTCGAGCCGATACTGCCGCTCCATCTGTTCTCCAACCGGACGTTCTCGGTCACGAGCGTCATCGGGTTCATCGTCGGGTTCGCCATGTTCGGCGCCCTTGTCTACCTGCCGGTTTTCTTCCAGATCGTGCGGGGCGAGTCACCAACGATCTCCGGGCTTCAGCTGCTGCCGCTCCTCGGAGGGCTCGTCATCTTCTCGACCGCTTCAGGTCAGATCATCAGCCGCACAGGGCGCTACCGTGTCTTCCCGATCGTCGGGACCGGGCTCATAACGGTCGGGCTGCTGCTGCTCTCGCGGATGGGGCTCGGGACGAGCGCGATCGCCGGGGCTCTCTACATGCTCGTGCTCGGCATCGGGCTCGGCTGCGTGATGCAAGTCCTGGTGCTCCTCGTGCAAAACGCGGTCCCCTACTCTGAACTCGGTGTTGCCACCTCGGGCGCGACGTTCTTCCGTTCTATCGGTGGGTCGTTCGGGACCGCGATCTTCGGTGCCATCTTCTCCAACGTCCTCGTCGGCAACCTGGTGCGGCATCTCGGCACGTCGAAACTGCCCGCCGGGGTGTCGAGCGCGAGCGTCTCGCCCGCGGTCTTGCACAAGCTCCCCGAGGCTGTCCATCACGGCATCGCCGCGGCGTATGCGGAGTCGATCCAGACGGTGTTCGTCATCGCGGCGCCGATCGCTCTCATCGCGTTCATCGCGTCCTGGCTCATCCCGCAACTCGAGCTGCGAAAGGCCATAAGCACCTCTTCACGGGGGACTACGGGTGCTTCGGGCTCTGCATCCGGCTCGGGCGAGCGCGAGCAGGTCGGTCCCGCGGCCCCACAGCGCGAACCCCTCGCTCCGGCGGTGCAGCGTACGAGCCCGACCGAGCTCGCCTGACCGGGCTCGCCTCACCGACCTCGCCCCCTTCAGATCTGGGCTTCGTTGAAGGAACGCGGCGTCAGCTGCCAAGCGCGTTGGAGGCTGCGGGCCAACATGCAGCGTCTGACGCAGGGCAGCTAAACAGCCGTCAGGAAGACGGGATGGCGCTGGGATCTGGGCTGTTGGTGGGTTGTTCTCGCCGCTCCCGGTCTCTGGTGAGCCTCCGCTTTTGGCGTTCATGAACCGGCGCGAGAGTCGCAATAACCTCACCGCATCGTGCCGGGTCGTAACCCGGCAGGCTTGCGAGCTGGTCGCGTAGCCACCGGGAGCTGAGCACGCGGAGCAAGCCTTGTACCTCGCGGGACGTGATGTAGGCGGCCGGGATGACGATGTCGAACCGTTCCGTCGCCAACGGGATAAACGCGAGACCGAACGCCAGCGCCGCCGGTTCACTGGCGATGCCAGCGTCGGCAAGTCCAGCGGCGATCGCCGATGCGACCTGTATATGACCTGTGGCTTGGGTGTCGTACCCGTGGAGCTGTCCCGGGACGATCCCGAGCCGGGCGAGCTCCCGGTCGAGGAGCAGGCGGGCCTCGGACCCTGGCTGCCGGTTCACCAAGCGTAGGCCGGCACTGGCCACGTCCCCTAGCCCGGATGTGCTGCCAGCCACGTCGGGTCGTAGCGCGAGGCCTTCGCGCCACGAGCAGAAGCCGATCACCTCGGCCCCCTGCCGGAATTGCTTTCGGCCCGTCCAACGTTGTAGTCACCCGACCGGTCCCGTAAGTGGCTCCCGGCGGCATGCACGAGCCCCTTCGCCGCCAGGTCCAGTGCGTCGTGGCTTGCACACTGCCACCAGAGAAACGAGACAGGCGGGTCCAGCAAGCCGAGCGGGACCTCCAGCAGCGGGAGCGCCGGGTCGCAGCCGGCAATTATGAGAGTTGGCCGTGGCGGGCCGAGCGGCCGGATGGGGCGACCGGGCCGGTCGATGTCGAAGCCCGGCTCGTCCGCGAGGCCAGAGGCCGGGAGGAACCCCGACCTGGTCGCGGCGGCGCCAGACAGTGGTATGGCCACGAAAGAACCGCCCACCTGCGCTAGCGACACGCGGGTACCGGCGCGACCAAGTACTGCAAGCGGAAGGGCATCAACACGCGGCTCCGGAGTGACCGGCCCGAACACCTCCTCGACGGTCATCCCGAGAGCTCGCGACAGCGCGAGGGCAACGCGCAAGGACGGGTCCGACAGCCCTGACTCCACGGCCGAGACGGCCTGGCGGGACACGCCGGCCATACTGGCTAACTGCTGCTGCGAGAACCCCCGGCCCTGGCGCGCCAGGCGAAGACGCATCCCGTTCGGCTCCCCCCCAGCTCCGATCAGGTTGTCGGCGATCAGGTTGTCGGCGATCCGGTTATCGGGTGGTGGTCCCGGGCTGGTTGCGAAAGCGTCGTCAGCGTTCATGGTTCGCCTACCGACGTCGAGCCGACAGGGCCAACCGCGACGGATTGCGCTTCGATGGCAGCGCCGTCTGTCGCGAAGTAAGGCGGGTCGAGCGCAGTGACGACAAAGCTGTCACCGACGTCTACCGGCTTGTCGGGCAGCCGGCAGCCGATGGTAGTGCCTTCCGTACACAAGTCGGCCTCCCAGCCCGCGCCCGCCGGCCGGCAGGCAGTCACGACGCCTGCGAGCACGAGCCCGCGCTCATGGTGCGCCCCACGAACAACGCGCTCCGGGTGGACGCCCGCGGTAGGCCCAGTTACTTCCGTGCCGTCCTCTCCCCCGCTGCCATCACCCCGAGGACTGGCACCCCGAGGACTGGCACCCCGAGGACTGGCACCCCAAGAGGACTGGCACCCACAGGACCGGCACCCACAGGACCGGCACCCACAGGACCGGCACCCACAGGACCGGCAGCCGGCGCTCCCCACGCGGATAATCCCCTGACGGGCACGAAGGCGCGATAACCGACGAGCTCGGCCACTCGTCGTGAGGCTGGTCGGCGGACCACCTCCCCGGGCGGTCCAACCTGCAGCACGCGCCCACGGTCCAACACCGCCAAGCGGTGAGCGAACGCCTGCGCCTCGACAAGCTCGTGAGTGACGAGCAGCGCCGGGATGTTGCGCATGGACACAAGGCTCACGACCAAGTCAGCGAGCGTTCGGCGGAGGGCGGCGTCCAGGCCCGTGTACGGCTCGTCAAGCAGGAGCGCGTCGCAGGGCGCGAGCAGTAGGCGACCGAGGGCAACTCGGTGGGCCTGCCCGCCCGAAAGGCGCATCGGCATCACTGAGAGCAGCTCACCGATCCCCAGCAGCGAGGCCAGCTCCCAGACCTCCGCTGGTCCCCCACTGGCGGGGGCGTACGACAGGTTCTGCTTGACCGAGAGGTGGGGGAACAGGCCTGGATCCTGGCGAAGTAAGCCAACCCGGCGCTGCCACGGCGGCAGTGCGCAACGCGGCGGCGACGTCGATGTCAGGACCCTCCCACGGAGCACGACGCGACCGCGGCTCGGCTGGACCAGGCCGGCTATCACCTCGAGCATTGTTGTCTTGCCTGCACCCGACGGCCCGAACAACGCAAGCCGTTCGCCGGGGCCTACCTGCAGAGCAGCGCGCACCGTGAAGTCGCGCCGCTCAACCTCGAAGTCGGCGTCCAGCATGGGCGCTCCAGGCATACGCCACCAGTGGCAGCGGGAGTGCCACCACTAATAGGACCAAAGCGAAAGGTAGTGCTGAGGCCAGGCCTGTTTCCTGCAGAGTCGTATAGATCTGCAACGGTATCCCGAACGGGTGGTAGGCGATGATTATCACGGCCCCAAAGGCTCCCATGGCCCGGGCCCAGGCCACCGCCAGAGCTGTGGCTAACCCAGGTAGGGCCAGAGGCAGCGTCACCCGTCGGAAGACGCGCGACCGGCCGATCGCCCAGCAGCCCCGCCTGCTGTTCGAGCTCCCGATCGACCCCTCTGAAAGCGGCTTGCGCGGCGAGGACGTAGTACGGCGCAGACTCGTACACCTCGGCGATTACGAGAGCAAGGAACGTATTGGTGGCCGAAAGGTGAACGCGGCCCAGGAGCTGGCCGATGGCTGTGTACGGCCCAACCATGAAGATCAACAGAAGACCAATAACGAGCGGCGGCAGCAGGAGGCTGCAGAGAACTCCCGCCTCCCATATGCGGGGGAACGGGAGCCGGTCGCGCGCCATCATCCACGCCAGTGGTGTAGTGACCACGAGCAAAACGGCGAGGGTCACTGCCCCGGACGTGACTGAAACGACCAGGGGGTCGAGCGCCCCGGGTGCGCTCAGCGAGCTGACGATGGCGCTTCCGGATAAGTGCGTGGCGAGGGCGATCACGGGGCCGAGCAAGGCAACCCAGATCACCCCCGCGCCAGCCAGGGCCACTACGCCCGACACGGAGTGGACGGCCCAGGGTGCGCCGCTCAGCCGACCTCGGCCGGGCCGCTCGGGCTCACGGCGGAGGTCGGCCGGCGCCCAGGGGATGCCGCCCGCCGCTACCGCTTGGTCAGGTGCCCAGCTCACTCTTGATAGCGGCCGGGATGGTGCCTGGGCTGCCGAAGGCGGTCGGCGTTAGCAACGTAAACCCGCCTTGTTTGTACTGAGCCAGGCCCGCCATTGACAGCGTGTACTGGACGAAGGCCACCGCGGCCGGTGTGGGTGTCCCGAGGATCGTTATGTCGATGACTTGCGGGCTTCCCTTCTTGACCTTCCCCCCGGTGATCGTGACGGTAGCTTTCTTGTACAGCGCGGCGTCCGCGAAGCTACCGAGGTTGATGGCGGCCGGGAGTTTGATGTAGGGCAGATGCAACTCGATGGCCTGGGTAATGAACGCGCTCGATGCGTCCAGCTGGCCCGATTGCAGCGTGGCGTCGAGTGACGCCTCGCTAAAGATCTCTGGAGAACTCGCCGAGCCGGACGGGCCGCCGAGGATCTTCGTCACCGTACCGGTGGGAAGGTGATAATAGGACTGGGCCAGCTCGAGCATGTAGATGAAGTCCCGACCTTGAGGGTCGATATTGGGGTCGGTGCGACCGAGCTTGAAGCCCGGCTGCTCCATCAGGGTGAAGAGGCTGCTCAGCGGCTGCTTGCCGCTCGCGATGGCAGCGAACTGGCTGGCGTACTTGCTCTTGGGGTTGTAGGCGACCACGATCGAGGTGCCGGCGTATTGCACGTACCAGTTGGTGAATTTTGGCTCGAGGGGCGTGATGTTGTCGCCGCCGACGCTCTCGAACACGTTGGGGCTGATCTCGCCGGAGGCGATGTCGCTCTCGAGATCGCCGGAGGCCCCGCCCCGGCCCGAGAATGTGTAGCCGTCTGCCTTCGTGAAGGCAGGGCCGACGACCTTCTCGTCGAGGTACTGGAGCGAAGAAGCGTACGCCACGTTCACCGTCCCCGACGCCATGGCGACGTTAGGTCCTCGCGTACTGATCGACGCGGCATGTGCGGTGGTGCCCGGGGTCACGACAGCAAAAGCAGTGCACGCAATGGCCACAGGAGCGGCGAGGCGGGCTCGCGTTGAGGAGAAAAAGGCCATGTCGAGAAGGTAGCAAACAAATGTGGGTTGCGCTGCGCAAGAAGATCGGACAGCGAGTAAGTGCCAGTAGCGAGCCGGGCCGGCCCGGAGCGGCGGGTATCCTCTAGCCATGAGGCTCAGCGCGAGGAACCAACTCGACGGCACCGTCGTACGGGTCGAACACGGTGCGGTGATGTCGACTGTCGTCGTCCGTCTCGCCGGAGGCCAAGAAGTCGTTTCAGCCATCACCAAGGACTCCGCCGAGGCCCTCGCGCTCGCCGAAGGCGACTCTGTCAAGGCCGTGATCAAGGCCACCGAGGTCATGATCGGCAAAGACTGAGCTAATCGAGCCGAGCCTTCCCCAACTTGAACAGAGCGATGGGCCTCCCAAGGTCGACCGCCTTCGTCAGGGGGGCAACCCCGGGTGCGGATCGTACGGTCCCGCCGGTCACTGAGCGGTGGTCGGCGTCGACGGGGCCTGCGGTGTGCCCGAACGGCTCGAGAAGCGGACCACACGGTGACCGCCAGCTGCCGTTGACGCCGCCGAGCACCGAGGCGCGGTGGCGAGCGAGCAGCAGGCTACCTGGCACCCCGTAGGTCAGCACGACCCAAACGACGGCGGCCACACGGCCAAGACGGCCGTGACCATGGGATGGCCGGCGGCATCGAAGCGCACCCCGAGTAGGTCGAGCGCGGCCACGATGGCGAAAAAGCCGAACACTTGCTCGGGTGCGGCAATATCGGCCACGACACGGGAGCGGTGCCAGGCCAGCTGCAGCACCAGCGCCGCGCTGAGCACGACGAACGCAGCTGACGCCAGGACGAGCAGGGCACGCGACAGCCACGATGGCCCGGGGTGAACGTGCCGGTCGAGATGATGCCGGTCGCCAATACGAACGCGAAGTAGCTGGCATGGAAACCCCGGACCGCCGCAGCCACACTGCCCGCCGGGCGAGCCCCCATTTTCGTGGTATCAGCACCGATGGCCATAACCTAGAGCTCCTTCGCTCCGAACCTGAGGTGCGGGCGGGGGGACGAGGATGTGTTCTGGCGCGACGAACGGCCCGTGATCTGCGGATTAGACGTCATCCGTTTCGGGTGATCACAGGCGTCGCGACCTGAGCTTAGGCTTGCATCGACCACTTGCCGCCACGGCGCAGATCGTGGAGGGTGTGTGTGAGCGGCCCGTCAACATCAGCAGCAAAGGAGTGGGTTGTGAGCGACTTTCCCCCGATCGCGGACTATGGGTTCCTGTCTGACTGCGAGGACAGCTGCCTCGTGGCGCTGGACGGCTCAGTGGAGTGGCTGTGCCTGCCTCGCCCCGACTCGCCGAGCGTCTTTGGCGCCTTACTTGACCGCGCTGCCGGTTCGTTCCGCTTCGGCCCCGCCAACATCTTCGTCCCCAACCAGCGCAGGTACCTTCCTGGGACGATGGTGCTCGAGACGACCTGGCATACGCCGACGGGATGGCTGGAGGTGCAGGACTTCCTCGTGATCCGTCCTGTGAAGGACGGCGGGCGCCGCCCGAACTACCGGCGAGCCCCCACTGACGCGGCTGCGACGGGGACACTGGTCCGGGTCGCCACGTGCATCGCCGGGAGGGTCGAGGTTATTGCCAACTGCCTGCCCCTGTTCAACTACGGGTCGACCACCGGTCAATGGGCCTACAAGGGCGAGGGCTACGGGTCGATGACGATCCGTGCGCACGACGATGGCCCGGAACTGACGTTGACGAGCAGCATCGGGCTCGGCTTGCTGGGGGAGCGCTGTTACGGACGAACCACCCTCGAGGAAGGTCAGTCGGGTTTCGTAGCCCTGTCGTGGAGAGGTTCCTCGCCGGCCACTGCTGAAGACGCGTTCGGTGACCTCGCTGACGACCGTCGACTACTGGCGCAACTGGTTGAGCGCCGGCACCTTCCCCGATCATCCGTGGCGCCACTACATCGAGCGCAGCGCGCTCACCTTGAAGGGCCTCAGCTATGCACCCACGGGCGCGATCATGGCGGCGTCGACCACCTCTCTGCCCGAGACCCCGGGAGGGGCACGCAACTGGGACTATCGCTACACCTGGATCAGGGATTCCGCGTTCATGCTGCGCTCGCTGTACCGCCTGGGTTTCAACTGGGAGGCGCTCGAGTACTTCGGCTTCGTAGTCGAGGCGGTGACCGGAGGTGACCTGAACAAACCCTTCCAGCTCCAGATCATGTACGGCATCGGCGGTGAACGGGACCTGACCGAGCGCACCCTCGACCATCTCTCGGGCTACCGGGGGTCGCGTCCCGTGAGGGTCGGCAACGGTGCCTGGGACCAGCACCAGAACGACGTGTGGGGCATGATCCTCGATGCCGTCGACACCCACCTGCATCAGGGCCAGGCCCAGCAGATCGTCCGACAAGTGTGGGACGGCCTGGCCGGGTTCGTCGATGACGCCATCGAACACCGGAACGACCCCGACCAGGGCATCTGGGAGATCAGAGGTGACCCCCAGCAGTTCACTGCCTCGAAAGTGCTGTGCTGGGTGGCCGCCGACCGAGGCATCGACCTGGCCCGAGAACGCGGCGACACCGAACGGGCCGCGCGCTGGCAAAAGGCCGCAGACGAGATGAAAGCCGAGATCCTCGACAAGGGGGTCGACGACCGGGGTCGGTTCCGCCAGCACTACGCCAACGATGAGCTCGACGCCTCCCTCCTGCTCATCCCCATCCTGGGCTTCCTGCCTCCAGACGACGCCCGGGTCAAGGCCACTGTCCTGGCCGTCGCCGACGAGCTGACCCAAGACGACCTCGTCCTGCGCTATCGGGTCGACAGCACCGACACTGGCTTCGAAGGCGAGGAGGGCACCTTTACGATCTGCTCCTTCTGGCTGGTCACCGCTCTGGCCATGATCGGCGAGACCGTGCGAGCCCGCAACCTGTGCCAGAAACTGCTGACCTTCGCCAGCCCCTTGCTCCTTTACGCCGAGGAGATCGACACCAACAGCGGTGAGCACCTCGGGAACTTCCCCCAGGCCTTCACCCACCTGGCTCTCATCGAGGCGGTCTCTCAGCTGATCGAGGCCGAGAAAGCACCGTAGGGGCCGCCATCGAAATGCCGCACGATCCGCGAACGCCAGCACATCCGTCGTGTAACTATCTCTACGCTCGAGGAGACCCCCGTGCCACAGGACTATGACGTCATCATGATCGAGACGGGCGCGGGCGTTGCCCACCAGGCGAGCACGTGCTGCCGGGTGGGCCAGCACCTGAGCGAGCGCCTCGCGTGAGCACGGCCAGCACCAACGGAGCCGCCCGGCACCGGGTGGTGATCGTGGGTGGCGGCTTCGGTGGCCTCCCGGCGGCCCGGTTCCTGGCCCGCAAAGACGTCGATGTGACTTTGGTAGACCGGCGCAACCACCACTTGTTCCAACCGCTCCTGTACCAGGTGGCGACGGGCATGATCCCCCCGGGCCAGATCTCGCCGGCCATACGCCACGTGCTCCGCAAGCACAAGAACGTCCGGGTGGAACTGGCCGAGGTCACCGGGTTCGACCTTGACCGCCGGGTCGTGCGCGCCAGTATCGTCGGCGTCGAGCCCCTCGAGGTCCCCTACGACAGCCTGATCGTGGCGGCGGGGGTCAGCCAGTCCTATTTCGGCCATGACGAGTTCTCGTTGTACGCCCCCGGCATGAAGACCCTCGACGACGCCCACGAGCTGCGCAGGAGGATCTTCGGTGCGTTCGAGATGGCGGAGCTGGAGACAGACCCGGTCGACAAGGAGCGTTGGCTCACCATTGCTATCGTCGGCGCCGGCCCTACCGGGGTCGAACTGGCGGGCCAGGTCCGTGACCTGGCGTGCCGCAGCCTGCGCGGCGAGTTCCGTACCTTCGAGGCTTCTTCGGCGCGGGTCATCCTCCTCGACGGCGGGAAGGAGCCGCTCGCCACCTTCGGTAACCAGCTGTCGGAAAAGGTGGCCAAGACGCTGACGACCCTGGGGGTGGAGCTCCGCATGGGCGCCCGAGTCGTAGGCATTGACGCAACCGGCGTCGA
Organism: uncultured Acidimicrobiaceae bacterium; assembly: GCA_963823855.1. Classification (GTDB taxonomy): domain Bacteria; phylum Actinomycetota; class Acidimicrobiia; order Acidimicrobiales; family Palsa-688; genus Fen-671. The sequence continues at coordinate 194,544 of CAWGNA010000012.1, read as the reverse complement.
CGTCGCCGACGGCGAGGGCAACACCAGCCGGCTGGCGACCTACACCACCATCTGGGCCGCAGGGGTCGAGGCGTCCCCTCTGGCCACCGAGCTGGCCAAGGCCACTGGGGCCGAGGTCGACCGGGCCGGGCGCATTGCGGTGCTGCCAGACTGCTCGGTGCCGGGGCACCCCGAGGTGTTCGTGGTCGGCGACATGATGGCGCTCAATAACCTCCCCGGCGTGGCCGAGGTCGCCATGCAGGGTGGCCTGCACGCGGCCAACACGATCATTCGCAGCCGGAAGGGCGAGCCGCCGCTGCCGTTCAAGTACCGCGACCTCGGCAGCGCGGCCGCGGTCGGGCGGTTCCGGGCCGTCGTGAACTTCCACGGGTTGCGCCTGAGCGGCTTCCCGGGCTGGGTCGTGTGGGCCTTCGTCCACCTCACCTTCCTGACCGGGTTCGGCAACCGCCTGACGACGTTGCTCAAGTGGACGCGTTCGTTCATAGGCAAAGGTCGGCCCGAGCGCGAGTTCAGCGTGATGCACACCGGAGGCGACCTCAGCACCCCTATGGCGGTGCGGACGGTCATCCAGCCGAACCCGCTCCCGGCGTACCAGCCGGCCGCGGCCCCTGACGATTTCGACGAAGGATCAGGCGCGGCCCACCGGGGTTAGCACCACCGTTTGGGCAATATCCTCACGGCGCCGCTTCTTCAGGTCCGGTATTAGCGGAGGTCAACCCTCGTGGATTTCCAGGACAACACGCCCGTCCCGTAAGGGCTTTTCGCTTCTATGTCGCTACCCTGAGACCTGGCTGAGCGGTCCGGGCGACATCTTCCAGTGCCTTGTCCTCGGCGTTGATCCCGTAGGCGACTTCGACGAGCCCTTCCAGGATCATGACGACGCCGCCGATTATGTACCCGATCGTGAGCCCGGTGGGGTTCGTACCGTTGCCGATCAGCGCCCCGTAGAGTATCGGGCCTAGGTGAGCGAGCAGAAAGTCGGCGAGATCCGCGTGGTCTGACCTCGGGTTTGGGAGAATGACAGTGTTGTTGTTCTCCACTTCCCCGGAGGCGGTGCGGTGCTCGGACGGGTTGACCCCCAAGGTTCACTGTTAGAAACTCGCCATATGAGACGCCACTTGGTGACCAAGGGCTCGTTCTACGAGCGCCTGGCCGACCACGGCCACGAGGTGATAGCTGACGGGGACTTCGCCCACCTGTACGCAGAGGGGAAAGGGCGCCCTTCGGTCCCCCCGTCGGTGATGGTGCGGGCCCTGCTGTGCGCCACCCACGACCGCACCTCGGACGCCGAGACCTCCCGGCGCACCCGGGTCGACTCGGACTGGAAAGCGGCCATGGGCGTGGACGACTGGTTCGAGGGGATCGGGGCCACCACCTTCAGCTTGATGCGGGCGCGGATGGTGGCCCATGACGCCGATGGCGCCCTGTTCCAAAAAACCCTGGAGCGGGCGGTGGAAAAGGGGATATTCAAACAGCCCTTGACGGCGGTCATCGACTCGTCCCCGGTGCACGGGGCGGGGGCGGTGGCCAGTTCCTATGAACTGGTGCGCAAGGTGATGGGACGCCTGGCCCGGGCCCTGGGTGACAACCTCGACGTTGGCCTGGCCGCCAAAGTACTGGCGCTGGCGGCGGCCAAGCCCGACATCGACTGGCAGGACCCTTTGGCCCGCAAAGCCCACCTGGGGGACTTGCTGGAACTGGCGGCCACCCTCTTGGGCAGCGCCGCCGCCAATAAGGAGCTGGCGGCTGACCCCGAAGTGGCGGAGGCAGCCGGCCTTTTGTCCCAGGTCGTGCTCCAAGACGTGGAGGCCACCGAAGAAGGGCCCGCTATTCGCCAAGGGGTGGCACCCGACCGGGTGGTCTCGCATTCTGACCCCGAGATGCGCCACGGGCGTAAGTCGGCTTCCCGGCGTTTTGACGGCCACAAGCTCGACGTCATGATCGACGAGGCCTCCGAAATGGTGCTGGGTGTGGAGGTGCGGGCCGGCAATGCTGGTGACGGGGAGGGGGCGGCCCCGCTTTTGTCCAAGGTCACCGAGGCCGAGGGCATCGAGGTGGCCACTTTGCTGGCGGACATGGCCTATTCCGACGGGGACGTACGAGAAGCGGTGGAGGACCAGGGCACCGACCCTGGTGGCCAAGGTGCCCCCGACGACCAACTCCGGGCGGTTCCCCAAGACAGAGTTCAACATCGACCTGGGGGCCGGGACCGTCACCTGCCCGGCCGGCCAGACTACTTCCGACGCCCGGCGGGCCAAGGACCACAAGGGCCGCCCGGCCACCATGTTCTATTTCGACGCCCGCACCTGTGAAATTTGCCCTTTGCGGCAGCGCTGCACCCCCGGGAAAGGCGGGCGCACCATCATGGTCGGCCGCCACCACCGTCGCATCGAGGCGGCCCGGGCCGCTCAGGCCGAGCCCGAGACCAAGGCACTACTACGGCGGCGGGCCAAAGTGGAACGCAAGATCGACCATCTCCAGGACCTCGGTATACGCAAAGCCCGTTACCGGGGCCGGCGCAAAACTCGGCTGCAAGCTTTGTTGGCCGCCACCGTCGCCAATTTCAAGCGCCTCGCCGTTATTGGCGTGCTCCAAGAAGCTCACATCGCCGTTGCGTAGGACCGGGAAAGGGCCTGTGCCCCAACAGGTTGCCACGATGGCCCCTGTCACGCCTGTCCAGCCCTCATTCCCGGCTCCTGGCGCCGCGTTCTGACGGCCGGGACGACGCCAGAGGTGCGCCGACAGCGCAGCGGCAAGCCTTCAAACAGGCACTTGCTGCTCGCTCACCTAGGGCACCAAAGATCTAGGCAATGGCGAAGAACGCCGCGATCGCCTCGCCCCTGATCTCGATCGGGAAGATCTCGCTCACCGTTAGGTAGGCTGCGCTCGCACCGGCGGAAGCAAAGAAGAAGATGACGATTGCTAACAATCTACGGCGGAGGGCTCCCCGGGGAGCCATTTCCTCTACGCTTAGGCCCCGCCTCAGGAAAACTTGCGCGCTCGAAGGTCAAGTAGGGGAGCTCACAACAAGAAAGAATGACTTCGAGCGCGCAAGTAGTCCTTCGGCGGTCCCTTAGTGGACGCGAACCCGGGGGTCGAGGAACACGTAGACGACATCCACGGCGATGTTGGCTAAAACTATGAACGCTGAGGTCAACATCACCAGCCCGACTATCACCGGTAGGTCATCGTTGGTCACCGAGGACAGGGCTAGGGCGCCGAGGCCGGGAAGACCGAAAATGGTCTCAACGACGATGGCACCTCCGAGTAGCGCGCCCAAGTCGATACCGAATTGGGTGACCACCGGCATCAAGGCCGCCCGCATCCCATGGACGTAGACGACCCTGCGTTCGGTCAGTCCTTTCGAGCGCGCCGTGCGGATGTAATCCGCGCTAAGGACATCAAGCAAGGCGCCGCGGGTGAGGCGCTCATATGTTGTGGCGATGGCGAGGGCCAGAGTGAGCCAGGGAAGGAGCAAGTGCCGCCAACCAGCGGGATCGCTCAGCAGCCCGACGTAACCGCCACCAGGAAAGAAGTCGATCTGAGCGAGGTGCAACTGGAAGAAAAGGAAATATAGAAGAAGCAAGCCGAGCAGGAAAGGCGGCATCGAGTAGAAAACCAGGGCGGTGGCCGTGACCGTCCGATCAGCGACGGACCGCGGCCGGCGCGCTGCCAGCACCCCAGAGCCGACGCCGATCACCAGCCAGATGACGGCGGCGCCAACTACAAGTGAAAGGGTCACCGGGGCCCGAGAGGCAATGAGAGAGGCGACCGGCTCGGAGCTGTAATACGAATAACCCAGGTTGCCGTGCAGCAATCCCCAGAGAAAGCTCCCGTACTGGTCCATGTGCGACCGGTCGAGCCCCAGCCGTCTGGCGACATCCGCAACCGTCTGAGCCGTGGCCTGCCGGCCGGCTAGAAGGCGAGCAACGTTATTGGGGGCGACAAAGAACGAAACAAAGACCACAAGGCTAATGACGAAAAGGACAACCACCCCCTGTGCGAGGCGCTTGGCCAGGAAGCTCATCACGTGAAGCGTCATTCGTTAGTGCTCGCCGGCACGGCACCGCGCTGCACCCGTGCTCCAAGGACGCCCCCGTACCCGGGGTCAAGGGCATCACGAACGGCGTCGCCCAACAGGTTGAAGGCCACCGTGGTGCCGACCAACGCCAGGCCCGGGAAGACGAGGAACCACCATGCGGCCTGGTAATAACCGACGGCTTCGGCCAGCATGTTGCCCCACTCCGCCGTCGGCGCCGAAATCCCCAGCCCGACAAAAGAGAGAGTCGCCTCCAAAGCGATCGAGGCCGGCACCAGCAGGGTTGCGTAGACGATGATGGGTGTGGCGAGGTTGGGAAGGATGTCCACGAACATGATGCGTACGTTGCTGGCACCGAGGGACCGGGCCGCGTCGATAAACTCCCGCTCTTTAAGCATCAATGTCTGGCCTCTCACCATTCTGCCCACTGGGGCCCACGAGAAGAAGGCGATGACCAGTATGGCGACGGTGAGACTGGGGCCAACCACAGCTACCACAGCAATCGCGAACAACAGCAGGGGGAAAGAAAGCACGACGTCCATTAGCCGCGCCAGCACAGAATCGGCGGTGCCTGCGAAATAGCCGGCTATAAGTCCCACCACGACACCCAGGACCACGGCCAACACTGTGGCAGCAAAGCCCACCAGCAGAGAAATTCGAGCTCCATAAGCTATTCGCACCAATAGATCCCGGCCGAGGTCATCTGTCCCGAGTAGGAAGGTGGTGCTGGGAGGACGGGGTAGCCCGGCACTGGTCAGGCCGGTGTTGGGGAAGGTCTGGTTGGGGCCGTGGCCTACGGCGAAAGCGATGAGCGGGGCACAAACAGCCATCAAAGCGACCAAGATGATCAGGACAGCCGAGGCGATAGCGACGCGATCATGACGTATACGCTGCCAAGCAAGCGCCGAGGAGCTTCGGCCCTCGATCCTCGGCTTCACCAGCAACTCTCAGCTCTGGTAGCCATAACGTCCCGGCTCAGTTATCGCCACCGCCGGCTGCTGCACCTACGGCTCGGTCCACTCGGCGAGGCACCTCACTCGCGAGCTTTTCGGCCGTCCCGACAAGGGGAAAGTGGCAAGCGACAAGGTGCCGAGGGCCATCAGAGAATGCGCTCCGCAGAGGCGGCGCTTTCAGCGCGCAGAGGTCAGTGGCAAAGGCGCAGCGAGCTACAAAACGACAGCCCTGGAGAGGAGCGGGTAATGCGGAAGGCTCTCCGGGCAGGATAACCCGCTGGCGCCGCGCCTCTCCGTCAGGGTCGGGGACCGGTATCGCCGAAAGTAGAGCTTGCGTATATGGGTGACGCGGTTTTTGGGCCAGCTCCTCGCTTGGAGCAGTTTCGACGATCTTTCCCAGGTACATGACGGCGATGCGGTCGCTCATGTTCTGGACGACGGCCAGGTCGTGGGCGATGAAAAGGTAGGTCAAGCCCAAACGTTCTTGGAGGTCCTTCAACAAGTTGATGATTTGAGCTTGCACCGAGATGTCGAGGGCCGAGACCGGCTCATCGCAGACCAGAAGAGACGGCTCGGTAGCTAGCGCACGGGCCACTCCTACACGTTGGCGCTGGCCGCCCGAGAACTCGTTCGGGAAACGGTTGTAGTGCTCGGGGTTGAGGCCCACCAACTCCATCAACTCTTGGGCCCGTTCACGGCGGTATCGCCGATCTCCAATATCGTGGATCGCCAGTGGGTCGGCTATGAGCGAGCCCACCCGGCGTCGCGAATTGAGCGACCCGGACGGGTCCTGGAAGATCATTTGCAGCCGCCGGCGGAGCGGGCGGAGCTGGCGCTGGGGGGTGTGGGTGATATCGCGGCCCTCAAAATAAATAGTCCCCTGCGTCACGTCCAGGAGACGGGTGGCGCAACGCGCCAGAGTGGACTTGCCACAACCGGATTCGCCGACTAAGCCGAGGGTCTCACCTCGGCGCAGTTCCAAGGAGACACCGTCGAGGGCGCGGGCCCGTCCCTTTCGAGCCGTCGAGCGCCCAGCCGGGTAGGACTTCACCAGCCCTTCCAGCCGAAGGATGGCGTCTTCAGCTTGAAGAAGCGTCACGACGAGGCGGGCCGTCTACTGAGCTCGGTGGGGGCACAGCGAAGGGGCACAAGTAAACAAGTGCACCACCTGGCTCGGCGGGACCGCGTTGTCACGACGAGAGCCAGACGTTCGTTGGGTCGCAATTGAGGTCGTCCCACCAGAACCTGCAGCCGTGCACCGCGGAAGAATGGTAGATGGGCCACTTCTGGTAGTCCACAGGGATAGTGGCGGCGTTGTTGAGGACCTGGCGCTGTGCTTGCGACCATAGGCCCGCGGCAACCGTGGCGCTGGGTGGGGCGAGCGCCTGGCTGATGATCGAGTCAGTGACCCGGCTCGAGTAACCGCCGTAGTCAAACGAGCCGAGGCCCGGGTCAGTGAAAAGGGGCTGGAGGTTGGTGCGGCCGTTGTTGCCGAACCATTCCGGCATCCATCGCGGCGCGGCCATATGGCGGAACGCAGCGCTGTCCGGGAGGTACTTCATGTACTCGATCGGCAGCGCGGAGCCAAAGCCCAGAGCGAGGATGTTCAGGAAGTCTGAGGCTGGCTCCAACAGGCTGAAAACGATGGTTGAGGGGTTTGGGGCGCTGACCCGCTCCAACATGTTGCTTGGTGGGTAGTCGGCACTGACTGTGCCCAAGTTGATAATGTCGCTTTGCCCAAGCAGGGTCAGGGTCCCCCCTCTGACCGAGCCCCCGGCACCCGACTGGCCTGATCTGGGAACCCGGAGCCCTTCGGGACTGGCAGAGTTGAGCCCCTGAGCGGCCACAAAACCGACGATGAGGACAGCGAGTACGACTCTGTTCAATTTCGGACGGGACAATGTCGTTCCTTCCGGGCTCTTCGTTGATGGCGAAACCCGCGGTCGGCGTCAGGCTGGCAACAACTGGTCAGAACAGAAATCTGCAGGTTAGAGCACTATAGAACCTCAACCTCAGTTCTACGGTTGTACCACAACTTGATGCGGAGCGAGGTAGGCGAGGGCTAGGATCGCTGTGGCCCTTTGGTCACTTGACCGCAGGCGGCTCCACCCGCTCAACGGTACCCACTCGGTCGATCGACCGGTCAAAGGACGCGATCCGGCCCACGTCCGTGCTTTCAGCGCACGCCACGAGGTAGGCCTCCGCGAAGTCGAGGCGGTCAGTCTCGTAAACCTCGATGGCGCGACGCAGTAAGGCTGGGTCGACGCAAACGACCGAGCCGAACCCGATGAGCGATCGCATAGTGGCCGCGACCTGGCCGCGCGGCGTTTCATAGAACGACTCGAGGACATACACGGTCTCGGCTACCACAAGGTCAGCGAGCAACAGGCCTCGCTCCGTGCCCAGGTAGGCAGTCGCGCGCACCGCCAGCTCAGGTGGCTCGCCGGTGAGATGGCGGACGAGAACGTTCGCATCTATAAAGGCGCTCAACGTCGCGCCGCGGCGCGGTCTGCTCTCGTGCGCCGGAGCACTTCGTCCCAGGCAACATTGCGTTTTGCCGCCGGAACTCTGACCGACCCGGCCAGGTCGAGGAAGTCCGCAGTGCGGGCCAGCACGGCACGCTTGCCTTCGAGGCGGAACACCACCTCGTCACCCGCCTTGATCCCAAGGGCATCGCGAATGGGCTTGGGCACCGTCACCTGCCCCTTCGACGTGACCTTCGCCGCCGTGTCCACAAACCTGCCTCCTTACTCGTAGCCTCAAGTAAGGATAGCGTTTGGACCAGACCTGAGCGCTTCATATGTCGCGCTTGGCAGGTCTTGTGACCCTCGGCGATAGTGAGAACTCCGGGCTCAGTAGACGAGCCCGAGCCCTCCACCTTCTCGCTCACATGGCAGTAGTAGTTGTTACTGAGGTCTTGATTCCCCACTTGTATTTTCTCAGTTGCTTCTTTGCAGACCAGGACCGTCGAGCCGCTCTTTTCAGTTTTCTTCAGATCGGTTTACGTGCAGCTGGTGCCCACTTTCACGTGGCCGTCCGTGACGCCGAGCACCACGCGGTGGACGCGGTTCATAATTCTCACGGCCAGGTCAGAGGGCACCCAGAAATGTTAGATGGTCCTGAGGGCGCGACAGAACTATCTATGCTGTGCCTACAAAAACGGTGAGGGGCAGTACACAGGCTCGACGCTATACCGACAGTGACGCCCCCTCCAGCGAGTGAGCCAAGGTTTCTCGACTAGCGGCCGCTTTCGAGTCAAGTAAGGTCACCGCGGTCCGTTATGGTGGACCTCAGCTATGAGCGTGGTCACCCGCCAAGGGGCGATCGCCAGAGGCCACCACGAAGATGGAGGGCTCGACAATGAGCAAACAAGTTCGTGTTGCATTGGTACTGGCGGCGGTCGGCATCGTCGCGTCTGTCGTTGCTGAGTGGGCTGTCCGGCACTTGACCGAGCCGGAACCCGCACCACCAGTAAGCTCAGATGCCGAGTGGGGCGAGCAGCCCTAGCGAGCGCCAAGCGTGCCGCAAGCCAAAGTTCCGAAGACCACACCGTGTATTTCGGTCGAGTCATCAGTTGCAGGTCAGCAGCATTTCCGCCTTCAGATCCGTCGCGTAGTCCGGTGAAAGGCCAGGCGTCAGGTCGAGGTTAGCGTCGTCATTATGAAAACGGCCCTGTGCCTTAAGGCCACGAGCGCGACCCTCGGATCTAGAGGGTCGGCCCGAAGTGAGGGCGAGCCGCCTTACCCACTCTCCGTTATCGCTCCGTGCCCTCATCCCTATCCCAATTGGAACTATGCTTCCTAAGTATGATGTCTAGAACACATGATGCCTCTGCGTCTACGAACGAGGATACGGAGCCAGGGACCACCGGCGAGCTCAGCGCCATGGCGGCGCACGCTGTCGCGTTCCTGCTGTCACAGCTGGGGGCATATGCCTCCGCTCTGTTTGCCGAGCGGGTCGCGCCCCTCGACCTGACCCCGCCCCAGGTCGGGTTCCTGCGGTTAGTCGGCAGCGAACCCGGTTCGAGCCAACAGGCGATCGCGGGCCGCCTCGGCATGGCCCCCAACAGGCTGGTCTACCTGGTCGACGACATGGAGGAGCGGGGGCTGATCGAGCGTCGTCGCGACCCGCAGGACCGCCGCAACCACGCCCTCCATCTCACTGCTGAAGGCAGTCGGCTCATGGGCCAGCTGAGCGGGGTCGCTGCCGCGCACGAGGAAGCCATCTGTGCGGGCCTCGCCCCCCAAGAACGCCAACAGCTGGGAGCGCTGCTTGAGCGCGTTGCTGCCAACCAGGGCCTGCAGCCGGGGATCCACCCCGGTTACCGCCTTTTGGGCCGATGAACACTAGACCGGAGCCAGAAGTCGTTCATCCCACCGACGCAGCTGCGCCGGGCGGTCCCAACGTGCTCGGCCGGATCGGGGGGAAGTGCTACGACCACCGACGAGCGGTTCTCCTGGGATGGGTCGTCGGTGTCATCGCGATCATCGCAGTGGCCTCCACGATCGGCTCCCGCTTCGAGAACAACTTCGGAGGCGTCGGCCAGTCCCAACAAGCCCAGACCCTTCTGGCCCAGCGCTTCCCGACCGAGGCGGGCGACAACGCCCAAGTCGTGTTCCGCTCCTCCGGGGCTATCGATGCTCCCGAGGTGATCAGCCGGGTCGACCAGGCCCTCGGCGGGATTCGCACGCTGCCTGCGGTGACCGCGGTGTCGCCGCTGGTGCGGGCGAGCGACGGGCACACGGCGTTCGCGACGGTCCAGTTCGATGCGATCACCGCCAAGCTCTCGTCGACGGATGTCCAGCGGGTGATCGACAAGGCCGAGTCCTATGCGCAGCCTGACCTGCAGGTTGCGCTCGGCGGGCCGCCCATCAGCGCGGTGGTGTCACCTTCGCCCGGTTCGAGCGAAGGGTTCGGGATCACTGCTGCGGTCATCATCATGCTCCTGGCCTTCGGGTCCGTCGTGGCGATGGGCCTGCCCATCATCACCGCACTGGTCGGCATCGGCGTCGGGTACGGAGTGGTCGCCCTGATCAGTCATCTGCTGATCGACCCCAGCTTCGGCCCCGAGCTGATGGCCATGATCGGGCTCGGGGTCGGCATCGACTACGCCCTGTTCATCGTCACCCGCTACCGCCAGGGCCTCGGTGAAGGCCTTGGCCCTCGGGACGCCGTGGTCAGGGCCATGTCCACCGCCGGCCGGGCCGTGCTCTTCGCCGGGATCACCGTCATCATCTCCCTGTGCGGGCTGTTCCTGATTGGCGAGGGGTACCTCGACGGTCTCGCCGTGGGGACGATCCTCGCGGTGATGGCGGTGATGTTGGCCGCCCTGACCTTGCTTCCGGCCATGCTCGGCTTCTCTGGTCGGGCCATCGACCGGCTCCACGTGCCCGGCCTCCTCCAGTCGCCGGCGAGCGGTGCCAAGCGGGGGTTCTGGTGGAGGTGGAGCCGTACTGTCCAACGCCGGCCCGTTCTGTGCGGGTCAATTGCGCTGGTTGTGTTGGTGACCCTCGCCATCCCGCTGTTCTCCATGCGCCTGGCGTTCACCGACTCCGGTAACGACCCCACCAACCTCACCACCCGCCAGGCCTACGACCTGATCTCCGACGGGTTCGGTCCCGGGTTCAACGGCCCACTGGTCTTGGCCGCCGAGTTGCCCGGCGGAGCGAAGGACCGCGCCGTGGTCACGGCGTTCGAGCACCGCCTGGCGACCGTCCCCGGCGTGGCTCGGGTGCAGGCGCCGACCTTCAACCCGGACGGAGACGCAGCGGTCCTGATCGTCTACCCGACTACTGCCCCCCAAGCGGCGGCGACGGCTTCGCTGGTAACCCACCTCCGCGCTACGGTGATCCCTCTAGCCATGGCCGGCACCGACGTGCAGATCTTCGTCGGCGGGGAGACCGCGGCGGGGATCGATGCGTCCTCATATCTTTCCCAGCGGCTCCCGTTGGTGATCGGCCTCGTGATCCTGGTGTCGTTCCTGCTGCTCATGATGGTGTTCCGCTCTATCGCCATCCCGATAAAGGCCGCAGCGATGAACCTGCTGTCGATCGGGGCCGCCTACGGGGCCATCGTCGCCGTCTACCAGTGGGGGTGGCTGTCGGGGGTCTTCGGTGTGAGCCGGACAGGCCCGATCGACCCGTGGATCCCGCTGATGATGTTCACCATCACCTTCGGGCTGTCCATGGACTACGAGGTCTTCCTGCTTACCCGGATCCAAGAGGAGTGGCGGCGCAGCGGGGACAACAGCGCCGCGGTCGCTGACGGGATCGCCTCCACCGGCCGGGTCATCACTGCCGCCGCCGCCATCATGGTGTGCGTCTTCGGGTCCTTCGTCATCGGTGACCCGCTTCGCATCCTCGACGTTTTCGGCCTCGGTCTGGCCGTCGCCATCCTGGTCGATGCCACCCTCGTCCGGATGGTGTTGGTCCCCTCGGTCATGCAACTGCTCGGCAATGCCAACTGGTGGTTCCCCCGCTGGCTCGACAGGTCCGTCCCGCACCTCGACCTCGACCTCGACCGCGGACCGGCGCCTTCCGCACCTCTCCTGCCGGCTGACAGCACCGTTTGACACACCGGCGCACGACTTAGCCGGGTCTAGGCCTTGATGGTGATGCTGAGCGATTGGGTGGTGCTGTCACCGAGGCTGTCCGCCACCCTGTCACCGAGGCTGTCCGCCACCCTTCATCGTGAAATTGACCGCGAAAGCTCGTAGCTTTGAATACAGCGGAAACACGACATCTCCTGAGCCAAGACGCTCAACCGTCGGTGGGGCTACCAGGGGCCGCAGGAGGGGAGCCAGCCGAGGGCTCCACACTATCGGTGAACGCATCGAATGCGGTCTTCAGGCAGTCGAGCATGACGTCTGGTTCGGTGATGGCAGCGGGGTCAAGGGCAATCCCCACGTCAAGGCGCCCGTCGTTCCCGAAGGCGCTGATGTTCATGGGACTGCCCAGCCGAGGCCCGAACGGGTATGTCCGCTGGATCAGGGCTCCGCAAACGTGACGGTCTCCCCGGAAACCAGGCATGGTAGTAGCCGCAAAGTCGACCGTGTGGGCCTGCGCGCGCATGCCAGGGAGAAGCAGTTGCGTCGGCAACCTCCCGAGCGCCTCTGCGAGGGCGCTAGACAAGCGTAGGGCGGGCTCACTGCGCGCCTGGGCTAAGCGTTCGGCCACTGCGCCGAATTGGGGCCCGGGGTATTGGATCGCCGTCGGGACCTCTATCCGGATGGGCGCATACCAATTGCCACAGGTGTCGCCCTGGCGGAGGCTCGTAGGCATGGCGAGACGTATTTCCGGGCAGGGATATCCCAGTCGGGCCTGGTAGAGTCCGAGGCCACCAGCGGCCGCAGCGACGAGCAAGTCGTTACGGCTGCCGCCCAGGGAGAGCGCAGCTGCTCGTGCCCCCGGCACTGAGATGATTTCGAAGCTGCTACCTATCGAACGTGCTGCCGGGAGCGACGACAACGCGCCCCCAGTAAACAGGGCTTGTCGGGACACAGAGCTAGCGACCTCGAGGCTGCGCTGGATGCCTCGGACGACGAGCTCACCAGGATCGATACGGAGGCTGGCGTTGATGCCTAATGACAGGAGACGCACGGCGGGCGTCAAGTCGATGGTCACCGTGACGCGGGGCGCGCCGTCCGTTGTGACGCCGGGGCATCCTTGGGCCCGGTGCACTGTACTTGGTCCTCGTCCCGTCGGGTCGGCCGCTCTCGTCCAAGAGGAGGACGATGAGCGGGATTCCCCCCATGCCGTCGGTGAGCACGTGATGGGCCCGGACGTAGAGAGCGGCCCCGCCTTCCGCCAGGCCGTCGATCAGTGTGACGTCCCACGGCGAGCGCTCTGGCTCGAAGGGGACCGCCTCGAGGAGTGCGATCAAGTCCAGCACCTGCCGCTGCTCACCTGGCGGCGCGAGCGTCATCGTCCGAGCATGCCGGCGGACATCGAAGTCAGGGTCATCGACCCAGGTAAGACGCCGGCGTAGCAATGTCGGGGCACCTGGGTACTGGCGCAACCGCGGTGCCTGACCGGCCACGGTGCCGAGGCGCTCGACCAGGTCTTCGTGCACAGGTGGCCGTTCCAAGACCATCAGGTCGCCGAAAGTCATGCGCAGAAAGGGGTCCTGCCCTACGCCCCACATGACCGACTCAATTGGGCTCAAACGATCACTCACTCGGTCACAACCCCTCTCTCTGTCCCAAACGAGGCCCAGACCCCATTTCATCCGGCCATTTCGTCCGCTCCACGTCGCTACCGTAGCCCAAGCCGCCGGCGGGCGAAATAAGTAGCACGCGATGGTGAGATAAATGGCATGCAATAATGGCAACATGGCCGAGCGCAGACGCCAGGGAGGTCCTGTTGCGCCGCCGCGCCAAGGGCTGCTCGGCTCGCTCGTCGAGGGCGCAATACAATCGGTAGCCAACGATGTTGCGCCTGGTGTAGTCGGCGCCCTGGATATAGACGGCGTTGTCCGGCGGGTCGACATCCAGGCTGTGGTCGACCGGGTCGACATCCAGGAGGTGGTCGACCGGGTCGACATCCAGGAGGTGGTCGACCGGGTGGACATCCAGGCGGTCGTCGACCGGGTGGACATCGAGGCGATCCTCGACCGAGTCGACCTGAACGCCGTGCTCGACCGGGTGGATATCGACCGCCTGATCGCGAAGGTCGATATTGACACGATCTTGGCGCGAGCCGACCTGGACAGTGTCCTGGCTCGGGTCGACCTCAACGCTCTCATGGACCACCTCGACGTCGGCAAGGTGGTCGACAAACTCGATGTCAACGCGGTGTTGGCGCAAGTCGATCTCGACGCGCTCGTAGAGCGGACCCAGATCGGTTCCCTAATCGCCCACACGGGTGCCGGGATGGCCAGTAGGGTGCTGGACGTCGCCCGGAGCCAGGGCGTAGGTCTCGACTTTTTCGTCCAGCGGTGGGCTAATCGCTTGCTCAGGCGTAATGGCAAGCCACGGCCCGGCGGTCCGCCGCTCCTCGTCACCGATCCGGAGCTCGTCACCGAGCTGGACGGCGTCGCACCGTGACCGCCTATGTAGCGCCGGACCGCGATGTGGGATTGCAGGGCCACTACGCGGGGTTCTGTACTCGCCTGGTTTCCTTTGCGATTGACTTGCTGACTGTCGTGGTCCTATTCGATGCCGCTGGAAAGGTGGTCGAATACATCGTGTCCACTTTGTCCGGGAAGCAGTTCACTGTCAGCGAATACCCAGTGGCGGCAGGGATCGCTTTAGCTGTGTGGGCCTTTATCTACTGCGCCTACACTCAGGCCTCCAGTGGTCGGACCTTGGGCATGGCGGTGGCCGGCTTGCGCGCCGTCCGTAGCGACGGGACGCCCCTCGACGGACGCCACGCCGTGCTTCGCGTGCTCGCATTTCCCCTGAGCTTCCTGACTTTGGGGATCGGTTTCCTCCTCATCCTGGTCAACCAGGACCGCCGCGCTTTGCACGACCTTGTCGCCAAGACGGCCGTGGTCTACGCCTGGGATGCCCGAACGGCCCGTCTGCGTTTCCTGGCCAGACGAAACGCCGAGTAGCCCGTCACCAAGACCGGCTCACAAACTAGCAGTGGGTCGATTACTCGGGAATATGGCCCACTCCGAAAGCCGCTTAGCGATATCCCGTAGGCCAGCCCCTTGCAGCCGGTACCAGTACCACCCCAAGGATAAGCGCGACGTCGGTGAAACAAATGCATATCTTCTCCCGGTGCAAACGGCGGTCTTTGGCGGGCCTAACACAACTTAAGTGGGAACATGCTCGGGATCGCTTCACCCGATCAGAGTGATCTCGCCGCGGGACCGCACTGCGAGGATGTTGCCACGAGGCCATCCGGTCCTCGAAGCCGGCCCTCCCCCGCTGCCGTTTCATCCTGTTGGGGTGATGGCATTTATTCCTCAAATAGTAGTTGGAGCATTAGCCGATGACGCCTTACCAATCGTCCACTAATCCTCGCCTCTGTTCGGTTGACAAGCACATCCTCGTCGTGGTTTGTAGACGGCGTTGGTGGCGGCTCTGGGACAACGTGTCCTGCCTTCGTTGCCTTTTCTGCGACCTTAACTTAGCGGGAGGAGGTCAGGACCTCCCCCCGGCCCCCTCCGGGCGCGGGCCGTTGTGGTGATCAAGCTTGTCGGGCCGGCAGAGCCGGCCCTCGTGCGCGCATCATCTGTGGATGACCAGCGTGGTGAACATCAACGACGTGCTCGACGGCCACGTCAGCCTCGACATCGCCTGCATCGACCGCCTCTACTTGAATGCCTACATCCCCAACATGCAGGTCGGCGGCCAGGTCAACCAGTTCTGCCGGCACCTCGGCCAGCCCATAGCGTCCCCGGCGGTGATCGAAAAGATAGGTAACCGGTTCCGGCGCGATGTCGACGCGTTCGCCAAGGCCCAGCGAGTGCCGGTCCTGCACCTGGCCAAACCGGACCGCACTCGTTGGGACGACCGCAAGCTTGACCATGTCCAGCCGTACATGGGAGCAGCCGAGAAGGCAGGGCGCTACGGCGTGGTCGCCATCGTTGCAGCCCAGGAGTTCCAGTGGGTGTTCAGCGCCACGAAAAAGACTGATGGCAAGGCGGTGTGGTTCGACTGGGCCAAGACCGAGCGCCGGGTCAGTTGCTATTACTTCTACCTCCACGACCGCGAGTTCGGGCCCGGCTTTATCAAGATTTGCACCTACTTCCCGTACCCGGCCAAGGTGTGGCTGAACGGGCACGAATGGGCCAAACGCCAGGCCCGCCGAGCCTGCGTCCCATTTACAGAACTGGCCAACGGCTTCGCAACGTGCGAGCGTCCCCAGCGTCTCCAGGCCATCTGCGACCGTTTGGGCCCGGCCGACGTCCAAGCCTTCTTCGAGCGCTGGACCAGCCAGGTCCCCGTCCCCTTAACTCCTCAAGACCGTGACGCCGGCTATTGGTGGGAGCTGTCCATGCGCCAAGTCGAGGTCTCCCGCACCCTGGTCTTCGACGACCCCCGCCGGGCCCGGGGCTTCTTTGAGTCCCTCGTTTCGGACAACATCGGCATCGGCCGCCCCGACAAGGTGGCCATGGTCTTTGCCCGCCAAGTCCGCTCTACCACCAAAGAGCCGTTCCGGGGACGGGTCTTCTCACCCGGGACCGAGGTCCAGATGGACTTCGCCTACAAGCACAGCCGGGTCAAGCAGTACCTGAAGCAAGGAAGGGCCCTGCGCATCGAGACCGTCATCAACAAACCGTGGGACCTGACCGTCCGCTCCCGCCTCGAGCACATGCCCGAGCTGGTGGCCAAGGCCCGCCAGGTCAACGACCGCCTGCTTATGATCGAACGTGCCGGCCAGGGCTGTGCCATCGGCTCTGCGCTCTTCGAGCGCATCCACCAGCCCTACGCAAGGGAGGGCCAACGGACCGGAGCGTTCCGGTTCGGAGATGTACGCGCCATGGCCCTGGCCGGCGCATTGTGCTGTGCCGTACACGCCGTCACCGGCTTCACCAACCACAGCCTTCGCGGGCTTGTCGCCGGGCTCCTCGGCACCCACTACAGCACTCACCAGATGACCTACGACCTACGCCGGCTCCGCCTCCATGGCCTTGTCCAACGCATCCCCCACACCCACAGCTACGTCCTCACCCCCGAGGGCCAACGGGTCGCAGCGTTCTACACCAAGCTCGACCGGCGACTGCTCCGGCCCCTCCTCGATGCCGACAAACCACCAGCACCACCCGAGCTCCGCCGCGCCCTCGCCGTCATCGACAAAAACATCAATGAATACGTCATAAACGCGCGTCTTGGTTCAGCCGCTTGAAACTTGTCACAACGTTCTCACTTGGGTCCCCCCAGAAGAACTAGGTCCCCTTCCCTGTGAGATCACCGGTCCGAGGCCCCTCGCGCCCGAGTAACAGATGTTCGGTCAATTCGGGGGGGCTGACGAGTCTTTGGCCCAGCCTTGTCGTCACCGCCTAGCGGTGAGGTAGTTTCCGGGGTACGCGTCGCGCCCGGGACTAAGCACTTGCTGGGGGCGAGACCGTCACGAGCGTGGATGCTGCAAGAGGACCACTGAAGATGACGGACGGGAAAGACAAGGTTGCACGTAGCCCGCGGTTCCCGTCGTCGAAGTTCTCCGTTCCTACGGCGGGGCCCCGTCTCGTGCACCGCTCGAGGCTGTTCGACGAGCTGGAGCGAGGCCAACGGGCTCGCCTCACCCTGGTCGTCGGTTCGCCGGGAGCAGGCAAGACCGCTCTCCTCGCCGACTGGGTGGCCAGTACCCCGCAGCGGCCGTTTGCCTGGCTCACCTGTGACGTTGCGGACGCCGACCCGGTCCGGTTTGTCGCCGCCATCATCGAAGCCCTCCGACGGGCGACCGGCCAGGCCAGCATCGGCGAGGACGCCCGTCAACTCCTGAACCTCGACGGCGAGGTCTCCGCCGATGCCGTCGCCGCGTTGGCGGACGACCTGGAGGGAGCCGATGGGGTGGAGGCGCTGGTGGTCGACGACTTCCACCTGACCGGAACGGCCGGAGCCGACGCCTTAGCCCTGCTGATGGAGTACCGGCCGGCGTCGCTACAGCTGGTGGTGGCCAGCCGTGTCGACCCCCAGATCCGGCTCCACCGGATGCGGGCCAACCAAGAGCTGGTCGAGCTGCGCGACCGGGACCTGTCCTTCTCGGCCGAAGAGGCCAGGGCGTTCCTGTCCGGTTTCGGGGTACGCCTGAGCGAACCGGACCTGGTTGCGGTCCACCGCCGCAGCGAGGGCTGGGCGGCGGGCTTGCAGATGGTCGCCATCTCGGTCCAGGGCTCTCCCGACCCTGCCGGCGCCGCCGCCCGGGTGGAACTGCACCGCCATAGCGTGGCCGGCTACTTCCTGGACGAGGTCCTCTACCGCCAGCCGCCAGAGGTCATCGGGTTCATGTTGGCCACCTCAGTCCTCGACGAACTGTCGGTGCCCGCCTGCACAGCTCTGTGCGGCCCGGGGTCGGACGCGCTACTGCAACTGGTCTACCGGGCACATATGTTCGTGACGGTCCTGGACAGCGCCTCGGGCACCTACCGGTACCACCAGCTGATCAAGGAAGTCCTCCAGGCCGAGTTCCACTCGCGCGACCCGGCGCGAAAGCGCCTTATGCACACGACCGCAGCGGACTACCTGGCCGGCTCGGGCCAGGTCGGCCTGGCGGCACGGCACCTGCTGGACGCCGGGGAACCGACCGCCGCTTTCCGGCTTCTCAGCGACCGCGTCGTGCGCGATTTCTTGGCCAACCCAACGCTTGGCAGCGCCCTCGACCTGGCCGAGGTCCAACCCGATGTCTTCGCCGGCGCGCCCGAGATCCTGGTGCCTCTGGCGACCGAACTGCTTGTGCGAGGCGCGTTCGAGCGCGGTTCGCGAGCGTTTGTGCTCGCCCAGCAGGCTGGCGCCGACCCGGCCCGACAACCCGACCTGGCTGTGAAGCTGGCGCTCGTCAGTTCGCTTTATTGCGCTCTCATCGGTGAACTGGACGAATCGTTGGCTCACCAACACCGGGCGCGGAGCTTGGCGGCCCACGTCAACGGCCTGGACGAGTGGCAGGTCGGCCAGGACATGCTGACTATGTACTGCTACACCTACTTGGGTGACTACAGCACGGCCCGCCGGTTTGCCGGTGCCGCCGCCTCGGCTCAGATGAGCCCTCCCGCTGTGACCGAGGTGCTCTGTCCCGGTGTCATAAGCCAGGTCGCGCTGGCCGAAGGAGCGCTCAGCGAGGCGGCTACCTTGGCCGACGGCGCCATCGCCTCAGCCCGCCGGCTCGGTCTTGAGCCCAACTATTTCGCTTTTTGCGCCCTCCGCACCGCCTCTTTGCTCTCCCTGGAGCGACGGGACTTGGGTACTGCGACGGACCTCAACGAACGCATACTCGGGATGTTGGGCGGCGGTCGCCCTATTTTCGACTATCTCGCCCAACTGGACCGGCCCGGATATGGGTGGCCGGCGGGAACGTCGACGAAGCGCTCGCCTCGCTGCCGGCGGCGCGGACGGCACTAAAGGGCGAACACTCGGTCCTCCTAGCCCAAGCCGACGAACTCGAGGCCCGCTTCCGTCTCGCTCTCGGCGACCGCAGCGGTGCCCTAAGCGTTGCCGCGCGGCTGCCCGATGACCGTCGCCTAGTAGTAACGGCGGTCATCGCCCTTGGTACCGAGAACACCGAAGGCGCAGCCGAGGCGCTCAGCCACGCCCCGGCCCAGGGACCGACGACTCGTACCGACCTGGAGCTGAGGCTGCTCCGGGCCAGCGTGGCGATCTTGCGGTCCTCATACCAGGCGCCTCAACTGGTCCGAGAAGCTCTAGCTATTGTCGACCGCCACGGCTTCGTCCAAACCGTCTTGGACACCGCCCCCCCACTTGTCGACCACCTGGTCTCAGGCTCGACGCTGTACCCCACGGACAACCTCAGGGCGCTGATCACGGCGGGCCTACAAGCCCGTAAGCTCATGCCGTCGCGTCCCCAAACGAGCAGGCTCCCGGACCCGCTAACCGCCGCCGAGGTCCGCGTTCTAGAGAAACTCCCTCAGCGGCTTACCTACGCCGACATGGCATCGGACCTCAACCTGTCGCTCAACACGGTTAAGACCCACCTTCGCCACACTTACATGAAGCTCGGCGCTACCTCCCGGTCCACCGCCGTCAAACGGGCCACCTCTCTGGGGATTCTGTGAGCTAGCTTGGCCACCTGCTGCCTGTTCTCGGCTGCCTTGGAGCGGGCCCAGACGCCACCAGCGGCCCCCCGCCGGACCGACGATCTGCCAACTCGGGTGCGTAGTGCGGATGGTTGATAACCCCGCTCGCGGCCTTGCCGTGCCACCGACCCTGCCCAGGGCCATCAGCGTTCGCGGCGCCCGGCAAAACAACCTCCAGGATGTGGATGTGGACGTGCCGCTCTGGCGGACCGTCGCCGTGGTCGGAGTGTCCGGGTCGGGCAAGACGTCGCTAGCCATCGGCACTCTGTACGGCGAAGGCTTGCAGCGGCTGCTGGAGGGGCTGAGCACGTACAGCCGTCGCAGGCTCACCCAGGCGCGGCGGCCCGACGTCGACCAGGTCGACCACCTCCCCGCTGCCTTAGCGCTGCGCCAGCGCCCGCCTATACCGGGGCCGCGGAGCACGGTCGGCACCATGTCGGAGGTCCTCAACGTGCTCCGCCTGATCATGTCGCGGCTGGGCTCGCATCTATGCCCGAACGGCCACCGGGTGGCCCCGTCGGTCGCCACGTACGCCGAGGAGATCGTGTGCCCCGTGTGCGGCGCACATTTCGAGCACCCGAGCGCCGAATCTTTCGCCTTCAACTCCTATGGCGCCTGCCCAGCCTGCCAGGGCCTGGGCGTACGCTCCGAAGTCGACGTCACCACCCTGGTCCCCGACCCGGGCAAGACGATCGAGGAAGGCGCCGTGCTGCCGTGGAACTCTGGCGGGCGACGGCTGTCGATGTACGCGGCACGCGAGCTCGGGGTCCGCCTCGACGTGCCGTACCGGTCGTTGACCGAGCACGAGCGCGACATCGTCCTGCACGGCAAACCGGTCCGTCGGCCGGTGACGCTGAGTTCGGGCCGAACCGGGCGGACCGTGCAACTTTCCGTCAACTACGACAACGCCGTCGCGGCAGTGGAGCGCTCGCTTCGCAGCGATAACGAGCGTTCGCGTCATCTGGTGCAGCGTTTCCTTGTGACCCGCGTCTGCTCGGTGTGCCACGGCACGCGGCTGCGTCCCGAAGCCTTGACCTCCCAGCTCGCTGGCCGCAATATTGCCGAGATCAGCGCCCTCGGCCTCCGCGAGCTGCGGGAGTTCGTGGCCAGTTTGGCGGCCGGGCTCCCGGCCGAACTCAGCCGGGTGACCACCGGATTGCTCGCCGAGCTGGACGGGGCCCTGTCGCCGCTTCTCGACGTCGGGCTCGGCTACCTGACCCTTGACCGGCCCGGTGCCTCGCTGTCCACGGGGGAGCGGCAACGCATCGAGCTCACCTCGACAGTGCGGCTCAGCACCACAGGAATGCTGTACGTACTGGACGAGCCCTCAGTCGGGCTGCACCCGAGCAACGTCGTAGGGCTGCGGAAGACAATCACGGCCCTGGCGGCCAACGGTAACTCTGTCGTAGTTGTGGAACACGAGCGCGAGCTCATCCGCAGTGCCGACTGGGTCATCGAGCTCGGCCCTGGTGCCGGCGCAAACGGAGGCACAGTGATCGCCGAGGGCACCCCGGACCAGCTACAAACGGACCCCCATTCGATCATGGGCCCTTTCCTGGCCGGCGCCGCGGCCGTGCGTGAACGGCCGACGCGGGCCGGTCCTTCCGAATACATCGCCATCGACATCGCCAACCTGTACAACTTGCACGACCTCACTGCCATCTTCCCGGTGCACCGGCTCACGGCACTTTCGGGGCCGTCTGGGGCAGGCAAGACCGCTCTCGTCCTCGACAGCCTTGTCCCGGCGGCGCGAGCCGCGCTGGCTGGGTCAGCGCAACCGGCTCACGTCCGTCGCTTAGAGCTTGGCGGGATCCGCCAGGTCGTCCAGATCGATGCCTCCCCGATCGGCCAGAACTCGCGGTCGACGCCCGCCACTTACTCGGGAGCGTTCGACTCGATCCGCCGCATTTTTGCCGAATCCGCGTACGCCCGGCGGCGCCGTTGGAAACCCGGGCACTTCTCTTTCAATACCCGGGAGGGCCAGTGCCCGACGTGCCGCGGCCTCGCCCACATTGACCTCGATGTCCAGTACCTCCCTGATATCTCCGTCCCGTGCCCAACCTGCCACGGGGCCAGGTTCAACGACGCCAGTCTCGCGGTCCGGGTCGACGGCCTGACCATTGCCGACGTGCTGGCGCTGAGCGTCAACGATGCCCTGCGACAGTTCGCTAGCCAAGGCCCGGTCGCCGCTGCCCTACGGCCAATCGCGGAGGTCGGCCTGGGTTACCTGCGGCTCGGCGAGCCCACGCCCTCGCTCTCCGGGGGCGAATCACAGCGTCTGCGCATCGCCTCGCGGCTGCGCAGCAGCCAGCGCGGCGCCTTATACGTCTTCGACGAGCCATCCACCGGGCTGCACCCGCTCGACGTCGCCACTCTGGTCAACGTGTTCGACCGGCTGCTCGACGCCGGGGCCACGATCATCGTCATCGACCACGACCTGGACCTCCTCTCGGCCGCCGATCACATAATTGATATGGGGCCGGGTGGCGGCCCAGACGGCGGACGCATCATGGCGACCGGTGCACCAGAAGATGTAGCGCGTTCCCCCGGCAGCGTGACCGGCCCCTGGCTGGCGGAGTACTTGGGTATCTCCGAAGCCGGCCCACGTTCGTGAGACGGCTGAGGGTTACGTGAATGAGAAATTGGCGACGTCCATCGCCATCCAGATCTCCTCAGGTGTTAACGAGCCCGCCACATTTCCCACATATACCCTCCGTCGGGTGGCGACCATTATCCCGTCGTATTCGACATAGCCCGACACGTATTGCACCGCCGCTTCGCCCCCCAAGAAGCCATCGGAATAGTCGACCCGCCAGAGGAGGCCGGCGTCGTCGAAGAAGAAGGTTTGCTGCCTGCAATACGTGACTATCGACCCGGGGTAGGTGACGCGCAAACGGCGCCAGAGCGCGCCGTTCTCTTTCCAGGGCTCAATCTCTTCGTTGACGAAGTCGGGGCGAGCAAAGATGAAGGGGCTTACGAACCAGTTCCAGCTCGTCGCGCTGGTGTACTGAAGGGCCTGAAAGGGCTCCCAGGTTGTCCCCCGTTCCTGGCCGTCGAAGGGAGACACCAGCCCGGACCGTTCCAGGACTACCCTGCCATCGGTCTTTTCGATGGTGGCGCGGTGCGGTTCCCAAGTGGCGTAATGGGCACTGTCGGGGAAGGGCGCGATCATCACTCGCTGGTCCCGGGTTTCGCCGACGATCCGAACATCTCCTAACTGCGGCATCCCCTTTGTCCTCATTAGAGCGCCCGTGACCGACACCATAGCCCGGAAGCGACAAATCTCGTCCCAGCGCTCCGTCCCGCCGTGGGCGCTTATGGCCCACTCTACGAGAGTCGTCACATCACCCCGCCCACCTCCGGCCACCTCTCTGGACGGCACTCACCTATGGAACCAGTATCCGCGCCTCTCACCGCTCCGGACATCCCTCGATCGAGCCATTAGTAACTAGGGCCGGCCTTTAGCCGGGACCGGCTGACCGGGGCACGTCGGCCCAAGTGCCGTACAGACGTAAACTCTCGGAGGTGGAGGTGCGATGGTAGGGGGGACCGCGCTCCCGCTGCGTGGACGCGACGAAGAGCTGGCTACGATCGCACGACGCCTCGATCAGGTCCGGTCCGGCGGTGGTTCCGTTATCGTCATCGAGGGGCGGGCCGGGCTGGGCAAGACCCGGCTCCTGGACGCGGGCGCCTCTATGGCAACCGAGCGCGGGTTCCGGGTCGGGCGGGGTGTGGCCGAGCCGGGTCGCAGCGTCGTCGAGCTTGAACCTCTGCTGGAGGCGCTCTTCGAAGGCGCCGATCCCATCGTGGCCCGCACCGCGTTGAGCGATCTGCACGCCTCACCAGAGCAGAGGTTCTGGCTCCTGCAGGACATCGAGGCGCTCATCGAGAAAGCGGCGCTCCGCGACCCGTTGCTCATCTGCCTGGACGACCTCCAGTGGGGCGGTGACGGTTGCGCCGCCGCGATGCGACAGCTCCCGCAGCGGCTCGCCTCGCTCCCGGTCGCTTGGGTCATGACGTTCCGCCCGGGGCAGGGGCTCCCGCAGGTACAAAGTGCCAAGGAGCAGCTGGAGGGGGCGGGAGCCGAAGTGGTCCGACTGGGGCCACTACCGCGTGAGGCGATCGCTAAAGTCGCCGCAGACGTCCTCGGGGCCGAGCCAGACGAGGAACTGCTGGAAAAAGCGGGGCGAGTACAGGGCAATCCTTTCCTTTTGGTCGAGTTCTTCCGCGGCCTCCAGGACGACGGGATCGTGGCGGTCGAGTCGAGCCAAGCAAAGCTCTTGGAAGACCGCCTGCCGCGGCGGGTGAGTGACAATATGCGCTCCCGCCTGTTGCGCATGTCCCCGGCCGCGGACCGGGTGGCGACCCTCGCCTCGGCTTTGGGCCGGCGGTTCTCCCTTGATGACCTAACCGAGATGACGGGCATGGCCCTGGCCGAGCTCTTGGAGCCGGTAAAAGAGCTCGTTCAAGCGGATATCTTCGTCGAGAGCGATGAGCGACTGGCGTTCGGGCATGACTTGATCCGGGAAGCCGTGCGGGCCAGTTCACCGTCCCCGGTCCGCCGGGCGCTCGACCGCCAGGCCGCCGATGTCCTCCTCTCCCGGGGCGCGCTACCGATCGAGGTGGCGCAACAGTTGGCCGCCAGCGCCGAACCCGGTGACGACGTTGCTATAGCCACTTTGCTGCAAGCGGCCGAAGTCCTCGGGACGTCCGACCCGGCCAGCTCGGCTGACCTCGCCGGACGAGCGCTGGAACTGACGCCGGTCCACCATCCTCTCCGAGGGCGCCTCGTTTCGCGGCGGGCCGTTTCCCTCTTTGCGGCGGGGCTCGTGGACGAGGCCAGGCGGTTCGCCGACACGGCTCTGCGGCAAGCGTTGCCTCCCGAGGAGGAGGCACTGGTCCGCCGGGCAGTGGTCGGCATGTTCTATGTGTCTCCCGACGTGCGGGCGGACAATGCACGCACCGCGTTGGGGCTACCTGACCTCACCGCGGAAATGCGTGAGTCGCTGGGGGCCTCGCTGTTCTACAACGTAGTCTTTGCGGCCAGGACGGAAGAGGCGTTGGCACTGTTGCCTCAGGCCCGTTGCGCCGTGGACGCCACCGCAGCGCGCGCTAGCCGGTTCGCGCTCGAGTTGGCCGAGTCATGCCTGCACTATCAGCTGTCGAGCTTCGAGCGAGCCCTCGAGGTGATCAACGCGGCACAGCGCCGGTTTAATATCGCGGAGGGCCGCGCTGTCACCTACGAAGAGGACGCCCGGCAGCGGTTGGCACAAAACTTCAGGGCCTCGTTCCTGGCCGCGCTCGACCGGTTCGAAGAGGCCTTCCAAATAGCAGGTGAGGGCATAGCAAAAGCTCAGCGGGACCGGCAGAACTCGGCGCTTATCATGTTCGAGACGTGGAGAGGGCGACAGCTCCTGCAACTCGGCGAACTGGCCGAAGCGGCCGCGATCCTCGAGGGCCGCTTCAGCGTCGCCGAAGCCCGGACCATCGTTCGGCCCGGTGTGGCCAGTAACGTCGTCGCCTTTGGCAAATTGAAGATCCATATGGGTGACGACAAAGGCGCCCACGACGTCGCCGAGATTGCCAAAGTTATGCTCCAGGCCAGTGCGCCCGGCGTGCAGCGTCTTGCCGCCTGGTTCCTGGCATTGCACGCCATGTACCAGGGAGATCCCGCCGGAGCGCATCGGTCGCTTTGCGCTCTCGGGGAAGAGGAGCGGTTGGCAGCTCTTCCCCGTTACCCGATGGAGGCTGAGGACGCCCCGCAAATGGTCCGGATCGGCATTGCTAGCGCAGATGACGAGTTGGCCAGTACCACCGTCGCCCTGGCCGAGACGCGGTCGCACCGTAACCCGCTGGTCCAGTCTCTGGCAGGGGCAGCTGCCCACGCCAGGGGCCTGTGGACCGGGTCACTGCCAGACCTGAAAGCCGCAGCTGCTTTGTTGGGCGACGGGCCGCGCCCGTTGGCATTCGCGTCCGCCCTAGAGGACTTGGGCAGACTGGCGGTAAAGGAAGGATTGCTCGAGGACGGTATTGCCGCACTCGACCGTGCGCTTTCAATCAACAATAAGTCGGGTGCCAGCTGGGACGCTGCACGGGTCCGGCACCGACTGAGAAGACTGGGCGTAAAGCGGCGCGTGTTCGTGCCGGACCGTCCCGACACCGGCTGGGGATCGCTCACGACCGCGGAGACAGCGGTCGCCAGGCTTGCGTGTGCAGGAAAGACGAACCGTGAGATAGCTGAGGCGCTGTTCATCTCACCGCACACAGTGAACACTCACCTCCGCCACATCTTCGAGAAGTTAGGCGTCAACTCCCGGATCGCTCTGGCCACGATCGCCAAAGCCCGATAGTCGACAGCAGCCACGTCCGTATGCTCTCGAACCCCGGCGTCGTGGTCGACGTACTCCGTACTGCCGTGAAATCAATTCAACTAAGCGTACCCGCATAAAACAAGTCGTCCTTCGTCCGCGGCACCGCTCGGGCCCATATCAATTGCCGCCATAAAGGAGTCGTCCTCGGCTGTCCGACGAAGCTGGTCCCCTGATATCCTGTGGAGGCTAGCAATTAGCCTGACCGGGATAGGGACGACCAATGAATAAGGACGGCAAATGAATGAGGACGGCAAATGAATGAGGACGGCAAATGAATGAGGACGGCAAATGAATGAGGACGGCAAATGAATGAGGACGGCAAATGAATGAGGACGGCAAATGAATGAGGACGGCAAATGAATGAGGACGGCAAATGAATGAGGTGCGAAACGACATCGCCGAGGACGTGAGGCTCCCGGAGGAAGCCGCCGCCTCGCAGCTGGCGGAGGCCCTTGGTGCGCTAAACGTAGCGGCTGGCTTGCTTACCGTCGAGCAGGAGCGGCTACTGGACGAGCAAGGATTTGTGTTTCTCCCCGGCTTGCTGGAGCAGAGCACCGCGCTTGTCGATCTCGCCCGTCGTTTTGACGAGCTCGTGGCTTTCGAGGGCGACGCGGCGGGAGTTGAGGTCCACCAAGAGGCGGGAACGGCGCGCCTCGCCAACCTCGTCGACAAGGGTTCCATGTTTGATGTGTGCTGGGGTCATCCGATGCTTCTCGCCGCAGTAGCTCATGTGTTTGGCTGGCGGCCGTTCAAGCTCAATTCACTGAACGCCCGTGCCGCCCTGCCGGGTGCAGGCCACCAACGCCTTCATGCCGATTCACCCGTCCCCGCCGTTCCGGGCCGGTACCAGAACTGCAATTCCGTGTGGATGCTGGACGACTTTACTGAGCGCAACGGGGCTACGCGAGTTGTGCCCGGATCTCATCGCTGGCTGCGCTTACCTGCCGACTGTATGTCAGATCCGGCGGATCCCCATCCTGAAGAAATTCTGTTGTTGGGGCAGGCGGGGAGTTGCGTAGTATTCAATGCCCACCTCTGGCATGGAGGCACCAAGAACACGACCGATCGGCCCCGCCGCTCCATCATGGGTGGGTTTGTCCCTCGTGAAGTGGTCCAGCAAACCGTCCAGCGCGAATACCTCAGAGTGGAAACGCTCCAACGTATGAACCCAGCGCAGCGCTATCTGCTCGACGTATGAGGTTTAAGGAAGCGAGCCGTAGTCTGGTAGCGGTTTGCCGCCTGACTGGAACACTCACCCGGCCGTCGTGCCGCTTCTTTCGTTCGTACTCTGGTAGTACCGCCCTTGGTACCATGCCAAATATGGGTGTACAGAAGATCAGCGTGTCGTTCGACCTCGAGTTGGGAGAGGCAATCCGGGACTCGGCCCACGTGGCCCAGACGAGCGTCTCGGCGTGGCTGGCCGAGGCCGCTCGGGACCGGCTGCGGCTGGAAGCGCTGGGTCAGGCTGTCGCCACCTGGGAGCAGGAGCTCGGCCCCCTCACAGAGGCCGAGATTGCACGCGCCGATCGTCTGCTCCAGCACGAGACCAAGAGGCGCTCTGGCGCGGCCTAGGTGGGCCTAGTCCTCGACACAGGCGGGCTGATCGCCTTCAACTCGGGGCAACCGCGTATGTGGCAGCCCTGGTAGAGGCGGCACGGCGGCGCCGCGACCGTGTGGTCACGTCGTCGGGGTGCGTTGCGCAGGCCTGGCGGGGTGGCGGCTCTCGCCAAGCCGTCCTGGCACGGCTCCTTGCGGGACTACTGAGGTGGGGATAAACCCTCTGATATCACGTGCTAACCGGCGACCTCTGCGGGGCAACCAAGACAACAGATGTCGTCGACGCCCATGTCGCGCTGCTTGCCCGAGACGGCGACGCGGTGCTGACAAGTGATGTCGACGACCTCCGTCGCCTGGTCCACGAACGAGGTGTTGACGCGCAAGTACTGTCGTGCTGACCGCCACTTGGTGCCCTCGAAACCAACACTGGTTAAGCTCAGCCCACCTTGGTCGTAAGGCGCGATGCCGCCGGTCCCGGGCAGCCTGGGGCGAGAAAGTGTTACGGCTTCCTGTTCCTCGATCGCGAGAAATTCGCGGCTTCGTTCGCCGCCGATGTCCCGGCGCGGGAGGCAGCGTTCATGGCCGACTCGCAGGTCCCGTGGGGAGTCGAGGCGCTCAATGGCCAGGTGAGTGAGCCGGCTTGGCGCAGCAAGCCGAACTGGTACCTGGTGTCGACCGATGACCGGATGATCCCGCCGCCATTGCAGCGGACCATGGCACAGCGAGCCGGGTCGACCGTCGCCGAAGAGGCGGGCAGCCACTCGGTCTACATCTCGCAGCCCAGGCGGTCGGCGCGTTGATCGAGCAGGCCGCCCGAGTGGCAGGTGCGTGACGCTGATCACCGAGCTAGCCCTTGGGTACCTCCTCGCCTGAGGCCACGGCAGACGGGGGGGTCGGGAACCGATCGATCCGCCGAAGGGGGGCGAAGAGCACGCCCCAAGTGAGCGCCACGACCAGGGTGGCGATGCCGCCAAGGACGATCGACCCCGTGGTGCCGAGCAATTGGCCGAGTGCGCCGGACTCGAACCCACCGAGCTGGTTGGAGGCGCCTATAAACACGTTCTCGACCGCGAGGACCCGGCCGCGCATCGCGGGTGGTGTCGCCAGGGGGACCAGAGTGGAGCGGATGAAGACGCTGACCGCATCGGCCGCGGACAGGGCGAACATGGCAACGAAGGCCAGCGCGTACGACCGGGCGAGGCCGAGGACGACGGTCCACGCGCCAAAGCAGGCCACCGCGGCCAGCAAAATGCGGCCGACCCGGCGCTCGATCGGGTGGAACGAGATAAGAAGCGTCGCCGCCCCCGCACCTAGGCCCACCGATGCCCTCAGCCAGCCAAGGCCGACCGGGCCGACATGCAGACCCACCGCGATGGCCGGCAGGAGCGTCACCGCTCCGCCGAAGAGCACCGCAAAAAGGTCGAGCGAGATGGCACCAAGAAGGACTGGCGTGGTGCGAACGAACTGTAGACCTTCGAGTGCCTCGTGGAGACCCCCTCTCGAAGCGGGGATGCCCTCCTCGAGCACGTGGCCAACCTCGTCGTCGCCAACGGGGCTGAGCTCGCTCGTGCGTAACCGTTCTTCGTCGGGGATCCGTATGGCAAGGATCCCCGCCGCGCCGATGACGGAAAGAGCGGCGACGGCGACCATCGCCACCCAGACGCCCGCGACGTAGAGCAGGCCGCCGAGGATGGGGCCGAGAATGGTGGCGGCCTCCGACGCGATCGAGCGGCGAGCGACCAGCCACGGCACCCCTTCATTGGGGACCATCGTGGGCGGTATGGAACGCAGCGCCGGGGCGAGGAATGCCTGTCCTGCGCCGAAGGCGATAACCAGCAGAAAGATGGGGGTAGTCGACAGGCCATGGGGATCCCGGACGTACCAAGCCATTACGAGGGCGACGACAGCGTTCGACACGGCACCGAGAGCGGCCACGTGCCGCCGGTCGAACCGGTCGACAACGTGCCCGGCGACCACCACGAGAAGGGCCGCGGGCGCGAACTCCGCCAGCCCGAGGAAGCCGAGAGCGAGCTCACTGCCAGTCAGCTCGTAGACCAACAGCCCGAGCACCGTGGTCTGTGCCAAGCTCGACATCGACGTGCTGAGCGTCGCGCCGAGCAGAGCGGCAACTTGGGGGCGGGTGGGTCTAGGGGGTGACGACGTCAACGTTCCCGGACCGCAGCGTCCGATCGGCATCTCCCCGTTCGGCGGCCGAGCCAGCGCTGTCGTGGAAGATGAAAGTCAACCTTCCGTTTCCTCGCCCTTCCCTACCAGGCGCTGACCGCGGAAGTGACGCGTACCTCGAGTTCGGCGCCACGCACAAGAAGCTAGCCCCGTTACACGAGCTCCGCGATCGTCGTCTGGCCCGCGTCCATCGAGTCCTGATCCTCCTCGCCGTCGAGTCGCAACCGGGTAGAGGACCGAGGCTACGGTGGGGGTGTCGACGCACTCGGGTGAAGAACGGCCTTGACGACCCCTCGCCTCGTCAGGGCCCGCTGTGAGGGTCTTAGTCGGCAGTCGAGGTCACAGGTGTGGAGGCAGCCAAATGAGAGCAGTCGTCTTCGATAGGTATGGGCCGCCGGAGGTCTTGCGGCTCGAGGACCTCGAACCGCCCGTACCCAATGACGACGAAGTCCGCGTCAGGGTCCAGGCAACCACGGTCACCAGGACAGACTGCGCACTTCGCGCTGGCGAGCCGTTCATCTCCCGTTTTGTCACCGGTGTGCGCCGGCCGAAGCGGAGGATCCTCGGCAGCGACCTGGCCGGAGTAGTCGAGGCAGTCGGCGCAAGCGTCACCGAGTTCGAGGTTGGTGACCACGTCTTCGGCATCAAGCCGTGGAAGTTCGGCGCACATGCGGAGTTCATCTGTATGGGGGCAAGTGCACCATTGGCGCACATGCCTACGGGCGTTACCTTTGAGGAAGCGGCGGCGGTCTGCGACGGCGCGATCCTGGCGCTGAATGCCCTGAGACCAGCCGATCTCCGAAAGGGGCAGGTGATCCTCATCTACGGCTCATCGGGGTCCATCGGCACAGCGGGAGTGCAGCTGGCGCGACACTTCGGCGCAGACGTCACCGCAGTGTGCAATACCAAGAACGTCGAGCTCGTTAGGTCGCTCGGAGCCGACGAGGTCATCGACTACACCCAGCAAGACTTCACGAAGAACGGCCGCACCTACGAGGCCATCCTCGACGCCGTCGGCAACCTTTCGTTCAACCGTTGTCGCGCCTCATTGAAGCAGGGCGGGGTCTACCTTGCAACCGACGGTTTGCAGAACCTGTTCCTTTCCGTGTGGACGCGGACCGGGAACAAGAAAGTACGGTTCCCGATACCTCCTCGGTTCACGAAGAAGGACGTCGAGTTCCTCAAGCAGCTCATCGAGGCAGGGGAATACCGCGCCGTCATCGACCGACGCTACCCGCTGGAGGACGTGGTCGAAGCAACCAGGTACGTCGAAACGAAACAGAAGACCGGGAACGTAGTCATGACAGTGAGTCTCGACGACGGGACCTCGGCGGGGCCCTTCGGCTCGGCCCGCTCGTCGACGACCTCTTGAGCCGACTTCGGTTCCCCAATGTGGCCCGGTCAGCCCAATGTTGGGCCTGGCAGGGCACCTCCAATGGCTCGTCGCTCTCTGACGATTACTCCTGATCGTCCACGACGTCGAGGTTGTAGAACGTCGGCGGACCGTCAGTGAAGCTCATCAGTTGCTTCGAGAACCGATCGGTCTCGGGCAGGGCCGAGTTCTCCATCGCCTCCTCATAAGAGTCGAAGAAAACGATATTGACGTAGCGGCCATCGTGGTCTCGATCCTGGCACAGGACTCTCCTCCTCGCCTTACGCTTGCCCTCGGCGGCTTGCGCCCACTCGTCGGCAACTGCTTGCATCTCGGCCGGTTTGGAGGTCCGGTACTCGATGATCTGAATGAAGGCCATGATTGTCCCCTTTCGCTTCGCCAGATCGGCGTTGGGTGAGCTCCTGCTTTTCTCGGGTAGCAGCCTCGCTCGCTTCTTGAAGCCCATATGTGCGGCTTGGCAGCTGTCTGTCTTAGCAACTGTCTGTCTTAGCAACTGTCTGTCTTAGCAACCCGACAGCGGTGTCGACACTCTTGGGAGCGGGGCACGAACCGCGCCTTTTCAGTCCGATGATCGTGTCTTTGTCGTTTGAACGCTATCTTCCTCCTGGCAGGGATGAAAGACCCCTAACATTTGGGCTCCAACGGCCGGGATTTCGAGTGTAATTTGCGAGTAAGTGGCCACGCTGTGCGCTACCTGTACTTCCCTGGCCGTTTTACAAGAGGCGTCGCCGCCCGTGAAGTGCTCGGCTCACATGGCGCCCCCCGGTGGACTATTCGACTACAAAGACAACCTGGCTACGGTGCAGTCCGCTCGAGCGCCGTCCGCTCGATCCCCGTCCGGGCAGGGCAAAAAGATCGTGCAGCTCACTAATCTCCACTGAGGCTTCACACCGTCTCTATCTCAGCACTACGTCGAAGCACTAACCTGGCCCGGGTGCTCCGGCCACAGCTCGCGAAGTTTTCCGCCAACAGTTCATTCACCTGACTCGAGTGACGGTGTTGTACATTCGGCGGCGCCGTCGCTGACCGCGATCCGCCTGTTATCTCCATGATTACCTGTTGGCTGGTGACGATAAACCCAGCGCAGTGGCCACTTCTTTGGCGCCGAGCCGACTGCCCAGGTCCCCCGGGCCGATGGACGCGCCCGCCACTACCATTTAGCCCAATGGACGACCTCCTCGAACGGGCGCCGGTCCGGCTTCTTCACCGGCGCCAACGGCCGGTCGGCCGGGTAGCCGAAGGCCACCATGCAGGCGCACTCCCGGTCCTGGGGCAGCCCGAGGATGGCCCGAGCCCGGGCCTGATCGGCCACCGATGCGTGCCCGCTGCCGATACCTAGGTCCGATGCCTCGACCATCATCGCCATCACGGCCTGCCCGGCATCGAATTGGTCGAGTTCCCGGTCGCTAGCCTCGGTCAAAGCCGGGATGACGACAACTACGGTAGCGGCCGAGCCGGCCACATGGGCGGCCCACTCCCATACCTCCGCCAGCTGCGCGAGCTGGTTACGGTCAACGGAAACCACGAAGTCACGGTGCTGGCGATTGTGGGCCGAAGGCGCCAGCCAACCAGCCTCCAGTATGCGCTTGAAGTCGCCGTCGTCTATAGCCCTGTCAGAATAGGCACGGACATTGCGCCGTGCTCGAATCGCATCCCACGTGTCCATGTCAGCAACCTAGCCGTGCCCGGCGACCATACCTCGTACCTTGCCCCACGCGGCACGCGCTCAGGCACCAGCCGGAGTTTTCGGGCCGGCGCCCCGCCACCGTTCTCGGTGAACACGGCGGTTTCCAGCGCCATCTGGGGCTTAACCTCATCTTCAACGCGTCAGCAAAAGGGACAAGGTACAAGGACACAACCTTGCTAGTCGCTGACTTTCTTGCGTGCCGAAGGGGCGATTGCGCATTTTCGGCCACGGTCCATGAGGTCAGATTTGCGGAACGCTTCGTCGCCACCGCACCAGTCGCCCCGATCTTGGGCCGATAAGTCCACCAAGCCCCGTCCCGTAGAGCGGCGCCAGCAGCGAGTTCGTCACCTCGCCGGTCCGATTGGTGGAGTCACTGTCGAAAAACGGCAATAAGGCCACCACACTCGCGGCCCGTGTCAATAACTCCGCCCAGCCCCGCTTTGGAGCTGGTGGACTACCGGCAGTCGCTTGAAGGCCGGGGCGCTGACTTCGGCCCCGTGCGGGCCTCCTGCGCCCATCAGGCTGTTACTTGATGTGCCAGCTGGCGCTGCGTGACAAACTAATTGCATCCCGGCGAGACCGTGCTCCGCAGTCAGACGTGCGCCCATCCTGGGCACAGCCGGGCACAGGAGTGGAGGGCTTTCATATGTCCGATGTTGCTGGGGCACTCGTCAAGCACCGCAAACGGTTGAACGAGGTCCTGAGCGTGTTCGCCCGGCACGGCTTAGCATCGTGGGCGGCTCGCGGTGGCCGCATCGCGGATATCGCGCCGGTCGAAGACTTCGTCCACCACGTGGTGGCGCCCGAAGACGTGGAGGCGACCGACGGCGAACGCCTGCGCGGAGCATTGACCGAACTGGGCACGACGTTTATCAAGTTCGGGCAGATGTTGAGCCTGCGTCCAGACGTTGTCGGCGAAGACACGGCAAACGAGCTGAGCAAGCTCCAGGCCAAAGTCCCACCCGACCCGCCCGGCGTCGGCCAGGCGACAGTGGAGTCGCAGCTAGGCAAGCCGGTCTCGGAACTGTTCGGCTCTTTTGAGCCCGAGCCATTCGCGTCCGGATCGGTGGCGCAGGTTCACCGGGCCGCGCTCGCTGATGGGACGGCCGTCGCTGTCAAGGTGCTGCACGCCGGCGCCGAGGTCAAGGTCCGCGAAGACATCGAACTCATGAAGGCAGTCGCCGCTTACCTCGAATCAGAGGACCCAGAGATCGCTCAGCTCCGCCCCACAGTCATGGTGGCTGAGTTCGCCACCATGATGGACGCCGCCATCGACCTGCGTCAAGAGCTGTCCAACCTGCAGAGGTTCCGGGTGAACTTTGCCGACGAGCACGACGTCGTGATCCCCACGCCGTACCCGGAACTTTCGCGGGAGAAAGTGTTGACCATGGCGATGCTCTCGGGCGCTCCGCTCACGGACCGTGCCAGTGTCGAGGCGACGGGCTGGGATGTCGACACGCTCGTCCACCGGGCCGCCAACGTGTATTTGGAGATGATATTCCGCGACGGGCTGTACCATGCCGACCCCCACCCAGGCAACTTCCTGCTCCCCGACGGGCAACACCTGGCGATCCTCGACTTCGGCGACGTCGGTCGCGTGACGAGCCAGCGCCGCCGTCAGCTCGAGTCGATGGTGATCGCCATCGGCACCCGCGACGTCGACTCTTTGGTCGACGTCGTCCTGGAGATGACCACGCCCCCGCCGGGAGTCGACATGGCCGAGCTGCGGGCCGGTATCGAGCTCTGGCTCAACCGCTACCTCCTGGTGGGCGTGGGCCAGCTCGACATGACCGCCATCATGAGCAGCGGGATGGACCTCCTCCGCCAGAACAAGCTGGTGCTGCCGGCCGACCTGGCGCTACTTTTCCGGGTCCTGCTGCGGCTCCAAGGGCTGGGCCAAGGGGTCGGCACCGAGGCACGGGTGACCGAGCTGTTGCAGCCCTACGTCAGCCAGATGATGGCGGAGCGGTTCGACCCGAGGAGGATCGCCAGGCAGGTCGGACGGTCCGCCCGCAGCTGGGAGCACTTTATCGCTGGCCTCCCCGACGAACTGCAGGGGATCCTGGAACAGGTCCGGACGGGGAGGGTCGGGGTCGACTTCCGGGTCCACGACGCCGACCACGCTGTCGACCGGCTCGTGGACGGCCTCGTCACGGCGGCGTCCGTCATGGCCGGCGCGGAGCTCATTTCGAGACGGGCCAGCCCGATGGTGGGGCCGTTCTCGGTGCCCGGGCTCGTCGCCGTCGGGGTGGGGGTCTTCACCTGGCAGCGGCTCCGTGCGCGGCGCCGCACGCGAGCGTCCTGGGTCACCAGGGCCCGCGAACTTGTTGAAGTTAATAGGAATTGACGGCGCAAGGCCATGCTCCCCCGTGGCCACCCAGTCGCGTGCTGTTTCTCGCAGCCGACGCCGCCTTCCGACCTCAGGAATGTGGCCATGCTCGAACAGGTGCACGCTCGGCCCGGTACCAACGGAGCCCGGGCGGGTAAATGCGCTTGAGGTGAAGGTGTCTCAACTGGGCCCCGGTGCCCGGCTGTCCCAGCGGTCGTAGTAGGAGCGGACGCCGAACACCTTCGCGAGCGCCCGCAGCGGATTACGTTCCCCTGGTCCTGTCCTTTAGTATTGGCGGCACGAGAGGAGCCCCCATGTCGTCAAGCTCAGAGCCAGAGTGCCTCGTCAGCCGTCACCGTGACGCCGTCCTTCCTGCGGTGATCGAGGAGCCGGAGACCAAAGGCAGGGAACTTTGAGTTTGGCCGACGACACCGAGGTCATCCGGGACAAGAGCGTTGTCGCGGTCATCGACTTTCGCCAGGCCACGATCTACCCCACGGACGCGTCACCGGGCCAACGGCCTGAGCGGATCGTTGCCAGTGACCCCCGCGGCCGCAGCCACAAGGTCCACCACCAGGCCGGCAACCCGAAGGGCACCTACGAAGACGACACCCCGGAGTACTGGCGTGAGCTCACCGAGGCCTTGTCGCCGGCCGGCGCGATCCTGTTGTTGGGGCACGGCAAGGGCAGGGCAAATGCGTCTCACCATTGGGTGGCCTATGTCGAGGAGCACCGCAAGGACGTTGCCGCCAAGGTGGTGGCGGACGTTCGCGTCGATATCGACCACCTGGATGACGCGCAGGTCCTGCGCCTGGCCCAGTACTACTTCGCCGGGCCGCCGTTGCGAGATTTCGCGGACAGTCGTCGGGGAGAGCCGGGTGGCCCGGGTTCGTCGCCAGACGAGGGCCCTTCGTCCTGAATTCACCGCCGCACGCTCCATAGCAGCACGGTCACTCCCGCCAAGTGGTCAGTCGTGGTTGACTAGGCGGGTGGACATGCAGCCGCTCGTTCCGCCGGACTTCCCCGTGCCGGAGCCGCCGAGCCATCCACTGTTCCGTTTCGCTGCGCTCGGGCCGGAGCACAACGCGGCCGACCTGGAGGCGTGGTCCTCGTCCATCGAGCACATCCACTCGACCCCCGGCTTCCGTCCTGGTGGGTGGCCGAAACGCACGTACACCCTTGAGGAGAACCGGGCCGACCTCGAGCAACACCGGGACCACCACCAGCGCCGCTTGGACTTCGCGTGGACTGTGCTGGACATTGGGCAACCCGAGACCGTCATCGGCTGCGTGTACTTGAACCCCGATCCGATCGGCGCCGCGGACGCCGAAGCCCGGTCCTGGGTGCGAGCGGATCACGCCGGGCTGGACCGAGTGCTTCGCGACCATCTGCGCCCGTGGTTCGCCACGGCATGGCCCATTCAGGTTCGCTACGCCGGCTGACTCCCGCTGCTCGAGTGGAGCTTCCCCGGGGGGTTGCCCCCTACTCCAAAGGGTTACGAGCGAGCCGGTCCCCGACACCGACCGGGCACCCGAGCGAAGTACGTGAGGCTGACGGTGTCATGAGGTTCCCCGGGAAGAATCCTCGTGTCCAGCTGCAGCGATGGGTACCCCCGGATATTGAGGGTTTCGACCATCCGGGCCATCGAGCTCACGGTGCCGGGACCGGAGATCCAGTCTTCGGTCATCTCGAGTTCCCCGGCCGAAGAAAACTGACCCCCGGGAGGTCGCCGTTTTACTTCTGCTCTAGGTAGAAAATCCGGTGGCTAGTAGAGCTTGTCCGGGTATGCATAAGAGAAAGGCAGCGCCACCCGCACCTCGTGTTCCCAACCATAACCATCAGCGCGGACCACTCGTGGAGGCTCCACGCTAAAGAACTTGCTCCGCAGCGCCACTTCTGCTGGTTGGCCTAGCGTAATTGAGCAAGCCGAACAGAGTAGTGCCCCTTACCCGCGCTCTTGGTGACCGGCAGATGAACAGTCATTTGCGTCGCACCATACACTTCACACTCACACTTCACACTTCACACTTCAAAAGACCCAACCACAGAACCCTTCTTGGCACGCACAGCGCGCCTTTGACCGCCGACGACCTAATTGTCTGTGGTCGATTTGACCTCGAGGGCTAAGCACACGTATCTTGCCGCCAAGTCCGAACGAAAGGGTAAACGTGCGAAACGTTTTTGTCAGAGTTGGTGCATCGGTGTCGATGGGTACATTGCTGGCCATGTCCGGGGTGGCTGCCTCCCAGGCGAGTGCCGCGCCAGTACCTTTCTTCGCGTCGGTTTTTGTGTCGACAACAGGGTCTGCGGCGGCGTCAGATCACTCGTGCGGCAGCGCCGCCTACACTTCGATCCAGGCCGCTGTCGAGGCGGCGCCCGTTCGTGGGACCGTCGTAGTGTGCCCTGGGACCTACCTCCAGAACGTCACCGTGGACAAGAGCCTCACGTTGTCGGGCAAGCCCGGGGCGATCATAAACGCCACCGGTGATGCCTATGGAGTGGGAGTGACGACCTCGTGGGTCACCGTCACGGGCCTCACTGTCGAGGACGCCAGTGCCAGTGTCAACTCGCCCATGGGCCCGACGACCACCCTGGCCGATGGGATCGTCACCGCGGGTGGTTACGCCAGCGGCCCCCCAATGACCGCTGACCATGTCACGATCACGCACAACGTCGTCGAGGGCAACGCAGGGTCGGGGATCGACCTGAACAGCACCTCGTACTCGGCGGCAATCGGCAACTTCGTCACCAACAACGGCGTGGGGATCAACATCTCCGACGACTTCGGCGTGGCTACGTCCCACAACGTGATATCCAACAACGTCTCCAATGACAACCCGGGAGGGTGCGGCCTCGACCTGGCCGACCATACCGGCGTCGGGGTCTTCGACAACGTGGTGACGAACAACATCTCCAACGACAACGGCCTTGGCAGCCCGACGGGCACCGACGCTTCGTCGGGGAGCGGCGTCATCCTGGCCGACCCAACACCCGCCGGCGGCGTCTACAACAACCTGATCAGCGGCAACCAGTTCAATGGCAACGGCCATCCTGGTTTTGTCTTGGTCACCGGCGGGGCCGGTGACATGAACGGGAACGTCGTCATCGGGAACGAGATCGGCTCGAACAACTCGCATACCGATGCCGCCGACCCCAATACCACGGGTGTCTATGTGGCTGACCTCAGCCCGGTAACGATCCAGGTTGTCCATAACTTCATTCACGACGACTACTACGGCATCTTCACGATCGGCGCTGCCTCCGTGACTGGCGTGGGCTCCAACGTGTTCCACAACGTGACTTCCATCACCGGCCACTCTGCGGCGTTCTAACCCCAGACTTGTCCCAAACGCAACACCTGGGGCAGCCCTCGACAGACGTTGCCCTGATCCGGCAATGCTGAGGCAATTGCCTTCCGGGACTCCGTGAGCTAGTCGCAAACGGCGCGGCTAGCAGTGGAGGAGGTTTCACTCCCCCACTGGCGAGGCTCGTAAAGGTCCGGCTTGGCAACAGGCGCAATTAGCCGACCTGGAGAAGGAAATGTACTTCACAAGTACAATTTCTTCTCCAGGTCGCTGCAGGACAGTCTGGCGCGTCTCCGAACCTGCGACCGTCCTCGCATATGGGGTTGAAGTCGCAGTCCCAACCCTGTAGCTCGTCGGCCCCATGTGCCCTCCAGTTACTCACATATGGCTAACGGGGCTCCGCCCTAGCCCGACGAGAGGCATGCGGGCCTGCTTTAGCTAGCTGGTCATTCCTTTTCCCGGACTGTAAACCCCAGGTTCCGCAGCACCGTGACCGCGCCGGCCTTGCCCCCCTCGAAGTCACCGGGCGCCAGGCGCTCCCCCGTGGCCAGCTCATAAGCAGTGCCCAGCATGGCCTTGTGGGGTAAGCGCGTTTGTCCCAGACCAGCTCGTAACTCCGGCTCGGGCCGAAACCGTGCTCAGCGAAGAACCGCTCCGCGCCCAGGCGGTCATATTCCTTCACCGCCTGCAGCACGTCGTTGCGCGTAACGTCGGCCCGCAGCCGGGCCAGTGCATCTGACATCGGTCCCTCCTTAGGTCCGTTATGGCTCGTACCCCCTGGCTCTACCCGTAGGTCGGGCGCTCAGCGGGTTGGTGTGCGGGACTTACAAGCGCGTCATCCCGCAGTGGGTGCGGAGCGAGTTCTCCCTTGGAGGTCCGCAGACGCTCCTCGGCGCCGATGATCCACGCCTCAATGCGCGCTCCGGGGTCGCCAGGCTCCTGCACCCGGGAAAAGTCGATTTGCGCCCACTACAACAACGGCTGCAAATTCGCAACTGAATTAGACCGCCGTTCATGCAAACCAGCACAGATCTGGGAGAAATAGTATTCGCTAACATCCATGCTTGACACCCGGTGTCGCAACGCAGGCCCGAGGCTAAGGCTGTCGCGAGTTTACGCTCAGGGTGCGAAATCGCTGATCACAGCGAGGTCCACGAATTCAGATGCCCCATCGAATATCTGGGCCATTGTCGCCCTTGCGGCGGTTAGTCCTTCCTGCCGGCGTGGGTCCTGCTCCCGGGCTCGAGCCTTCTCCTCACTCTCGAAAACGACGAGTGTGAATAATCGGGTGGGATCTTTCTGGTCCCGGAATGCCATCGACCGGACTAAGCCTGAGCCCGGTTGCTCCGTAGCCTTCATCTGGTCGAACAACTTGGGCAGCTCCTGGTCCTTTCCCGGCTTGAGGCGTGTGGAGATCAGCTGTGCCCACATGGGATCCTCCGTTTCCGCGGTTTAGTTGAGAGCACACTATAGGCTCGACGCTTGAGACCAAGCCCGGCCACGTTGGGCTCCCCGTCCGCACTGCCGTTCCCTCCCCCAAGCGCCTAGTGCTACCCTCGAGCCTGGGCGCCGTCGGGCGTCGAGCACCTCATCCGGCCTCATCATCCGGTTTGGACGATGCTGCGACGGGTCGCCGTAGTCAAGCTGGATGCGATGAGAGCTATGGGAGCCTCTGCCCTCGACCTAGCTGTAGCCTGGCCCGTGCCCGAGGACCAGGACCACAGCAGTGGCACGCTACGCATCTGCGCCGTAGCCGGGTCCCTGCCGTTGTGCTAACCGGGCTCGGCACCGGCTGGTGATCGCGCGAGGAAAGGGCCCGGTGCCGGCCAAAGGAGCATCAGAGAGGAGTCGAACGTGACAGAAAAAGAAGCGATGGGGCCGATCAGCTACCTGATCGTGGAGTTCCCCGGTGGTAAAATGACCGGCGAAGGCTTTCCCATCCTCGTCGACCTCGTCGATAAGGGTGTAATACGGATACTGGATCTCAGGTTCATCACCAGGGACCTCGACGGTTCGGTACGGGCGTTAGAGCTGGCAGACATTGACCGTAACGGCCGGTTCGATTTGGCCATGTTCGACGGTGTCTCGTCAGGACTCGTCGACGAAAGCGACTTCGCTGACGCCGCTTCGGTCATCAAGCCCGGCTCGTCCGCCGGTATCCTTATATTCGAGAACCGCTGGGCCACATCCTTCGTCGCCGCCTTGCGGCGCGGCGAGGCAGACCTCGTGGCGGCCGGTTACATCCCCTACGACACGCTGGTGTCGTCGCTCGAGGCGACGGAGCCGGCGGGCGCCTGAGGAAAGGAGGACGAAAATCATGCCCGGACTTCTACGAGGCGTGGCCCGCACGGCCGTTGTGGCCGGTACGGCCACCGCTGTGTCCAACCGTGTTTCCCGCCGACAGGCCAACCGCTGGTCGACGCAGGAGGAGGCTGCTAACTACGAGCAGCAGCAGTCCGCCCAACCCCAGTACGCCCAGCCCCAGTACGCCCAGCCCCAGTACGCCCAGCCCCAGTACGCCCAGCCCCAGTACGCGCCGCCGCCTGCGGAGCCGGACGCCCTAAGCCAGCTGCAAAAGCTGGGCGATCTCAAGGCGCAAGGGATCCTCACAGAAGCGGAGTTCCAAGCTCAGAAGGCGAAAATACTCGGCTAATGGACCGCCGAAGGGCGACTGGCGCGCTCGAAGTCATTGTTCCCTGTTATGACTTCAGTTACTTGACCTTCGAGCGCGCCAGTTTCCCTGATGGAAGGGGGCTACCTACGGGTGCAGGACGCCCGGCGCTCAGGTCTCCTGAGGCAGCTCCTCGGTCGGCGCGAAGACCTTGCCCATCGTCCCTAAGCGACTGGGTGACCGGGCTCTGAGAAAGCCAGCGGCCAAAAAGCCGAGGCAAAGCCACGCCAACGAGGCCAGGGGCAACAAGTCCACGAGCCTGTGGGTGCGGGGATGGAGGATCCCCCACAACGGGAACACGAGAAGCAAAGCGGCTACAGCCGGGACGATGAGGTGTCGCCATATCCGGAACTCTTCACGGTATTCGCCCCGGAAGGCGCGGATTGTGGCTATGTTCACGGCCAGGTAGATGAGCACGATCGACAGTCCGGCAGCGC
Organism: uncultured Acidimicrobiaceae bacterium; assembly: GCA_963823855.1. GTDB lineage: Bacteria > Actinomycetota > Acidimicrobiia > Acidimicrobiales > Palsa-688 > Fen-671. The sequence continues at coordinate 152,921 of CAWGNA010000012.1, read as the reverse complement.
CGGCAAGATAGGCAAAAGTGTGCCCGCCACCGTACGCGTAGGTGAGCGGCAGGCCCACGAGGAGGGCTAGGACCGCAACGCTCGCGATCGAAACCACCGGCGTACGGCGGTTGGAAAGTGTCGCCAACGCATTCGGAAGAGCCTGCTCGCGGCCCATGGCGAACAGGATGCGGATCACCACGTTGAAGCCGGCGATAACAAAGCCAAGACCAGTGAGCACTACCACCAGGTCGATCGTCCAGTAGAACGATGGCGACCAGTACCGGCCGGCCAGATAACGCACGGGGCTGTCCTGCTGGACGAACCCGGGTATACCTCCTCGCCCGACACCGTAGACCTCCGCCACGACTACAAGCAGAAAGAAGATCCCCACCGCTATTACGACGCCAATGATGCTTCTCGGGATGGAGCGCCGCGTGTCTTTGGCCTCTTCGCCGAGCGTGGTGGCCGCCTCATAACCGGCAAAGGCAGTGATGGCATAAATCATCCCCCACGAGATGTCGGAAAGCTTCCCGTGCGGTGAAGAAGCCGGAGAGAAAACGGCGATGGAATAATGCGCCGGCCCGACCTTGGCCAGGATGGTGATGGCCAGGGCCGCGAATACGGCCACTTCCCCCACGGCTAAGACTAGGTCCAGCCACGACGAGGTCCTGATCCCGAGGTAGGCAACCAGGCTCACGGCCCCCAGGACGACCAGGAACAGCACCCAGCTCGGGATAACGACGTGCAAGCTGTCGTCGAGCAATAATGACAGGTAGGTACTGGTCAAAGAGATACCGGCCGGCACGTAGAGCGCGTAGGCAAAGGCCATCATCCAGCCGGTCAGAAAACCTCCTGTCGGGCCCAGGCCGCGGCTGTTGAAGGTGTAGAGGGAGCCGGCCGAGGGGAGGCGCCGGGCAAACTCGGCGATACTGCTCGCACAACAGAGCGAGGCCCCGAAGGCGATGAGTACGACCAGAGGAGAGGCAAAACCGGCGTACGACACCAGGACCACCATCCCGGCGACGACTGCGCCTGCGGGAGCTATGGTGCCAGCCCCAAACGCGACCAGCCGGGCCGACCCGACAACCCCTTCGGCCAACTCCCTGGGTTTATGACGGCCTGCGTTCAAACTACCGCGCGCTCTCGGTCGCCGAGCTTATGTACGGCCCACGGGACCGGCCCAAGACTTGTCAGCTCCACAGCGCGCCTCAGGCGGCGCGACTGCGCCTCGGGAGCGCCCTGCAGCAGTCAACGGGCTACCATCATCCGGCGCGCCATTTCGCTTGCCTCAGCCCGCGAACTGACTCCAAGCTTGCGATAAATCACCTTCAGGTGGAACTTCAGCGTATTTTGCGAGATATAGAGCTCATCGGCGATCTCGCGGACGGTGAGCCGGCTGGGCAGAAAGCGGACCACGTCGAGTTCTCGCTCCGTTAGAGGCTCGACCAGGTCGACCGGGTTTTTCAGACGAGTTGTGCCAACGGGTGTCACCGCCCGCCGGAACCTGTCCATCCAATGGGGCGCGGCCCGCCAGGCACCAGCCTCGACCAGTTCCACGACGTCAGCGCCCTCGGAAGCGACGGTCTGCAACATGCCGTTACTGGCCGCCAGGTCAATAGCCGTACTGGCAAACTTGACCGCCTCGACGTGGCGGTCCTCGGTCGCTCGGGCCTTCAGCAACGCCAGCACGACCTCGTGCCGCACGCACCTCGGTTCAGCCGTGCCCAGCGCCAGGAGGGCGGCCCCTCGGTCCTTTTCTGCGAGATGTACGCGGGCCACACTGGCTCCCGCCCAGAACTCGTCTCTGAGCAATCCCGACCAGTGCCGCGCCTCAGCAACGTCCCCCGCCGCCAGGGCCAGCCGTGTCCCGGCCCGCGCTAGCCAGTTGCGTCCCCCCATCGCCAACGCTTCGCCCTCGACCAGAGTCCTCGCTTCGTCGAACGTCCGGCGGGCGGCATCGATTGACCCCTCGTCCAGGTACGCTTCAACCAGGGCCGTTGAGGCCAGGACCTTGACGTAGAACATGGTCTCGGCCGGCGCCGTCGCCAACTCCTCGAGCTCAGTAACCGCCCGGGGGCGGTCACCCAGCTCGCGGTGGGCCAAGGCCTCGGCGGCGGCCACCTCGGTACGCAGGATCGTCATGTTGCCAACGTCCGCGGCATGGCGGACGCCACCGGCCACCCGAAGTGCGTCGAGAGGCCGCCCCGCCAGCACGAGCCCGAGGGCGCGGGTCCCCTCGAACGCGATCCGCCGCTGCGGGTCGCGTTTCAACGAGAGATCCGTTTCGCGTACCTCGTCGCTCGTCTCGTCCCAGCGCTCCGACAGCGCCACGTCGCGGGCCACGGCGTTCCAGCCAAAACGGCCCAGCGGGTCTCGCCACCAGGAGTCACCGAGCGCCAGCAGGATCTGACGAGCCAGCCGCCCGGCCTCGGCCCAATCGCAGCTGACTTGGGCGGACACGCACTGGAGCATGGTCAGGCGGACTTGAAGCGTCTGGTCTACTGGAGAGCAGCTAGCCCACCACGTCGCCTCGTCTACGAGTTCAAGGAACCGGCGCCGGTTGACGAGCAGGTGGCACCACGCGTAGTCGATCATAGGTCCAAGGTCGCCGGTGACCACGGTGTCCGGGATGGCGGCGATGGCGCGCCGGATCGTAGTCTCCCTGCCGCTGTCGTACAGCAAGGCTTCATTGGCGGCCAAAAGCCGCAAGGCGCTTCGGGGTTGACCAGCCAGAAGGTAGTGCTCGAGGGCGAACGCCACCTCGCCCTCGCCCTCGAACCACTGTGCGGCGCGAGCATGTTGCTCCGCCCGGCGGTCGGGCAACCGCCTCGATAGTTCGCTGACGAGCGCATCGCGAACCAACGAGTGCAGCTCGAACCATCCCTCCGGGGCGAGCCGGGTGACGAAGAGCCCCCTGGCCTCCGCCTGCAGGAGGAGGTCGACTACTTCGCGCCGTCGGGTTAGGGCCAGTGCGAGGCTCGGGTTGACCCGCTCGACGACAGAAACCTCCATCAGGGCCTCGACCAGCGCAGGGTCCTCTGCGGCCAGCACCTCATGGAAGACGTAGTCGAGCACTTGCACCTTGGCCCGGACGCCCCGCATATCGCCGCCCCGCTGCGCTCCCTGGGAACGGCCCGCGATCGCCGCTAACTGAAGGCTCGCCGCCCATCCGTCGGCTTGCTCCGCCAGCGCCTCCACTTGGTCTGTGGGCATCGACGGCAGCATCCGGGAAACCAACTCGATGGCTTCGTCGTGGGAGAACCTCAGCTCGGCGTAATGCAGCTCACCTAGCTGCCCCCGGGCGCGCAACCGGCCCAATGGCAGCTTGGGTTCCCTGCGGGAGCTGAGCACCACATGGAGCCACGTCGGCAGATGCAGCGCGAACTGGGCCAGGGGCCCGGCCACGGCTTCATCCTCGTCCACCAGCTGTAGATCGTCTAGGACAAGGACAGAGTTCGCGGGCTGCTGGTCCTCCAGGTCAGCCAGCAGCTGGGCCACCGCCTCCCCAACGCCGTTGCGGCGCTGCAAGCGGGGCCGGCAACGCTCACCACACCCGGGCACGACCGTCTCCAGCGCCGCCACGACTCCCAACCAGAATTGCACGGGGTCACGATCTGTCTCGTCCAGGGACAACCAAGCTGTGGCGGTCCCCGACGTGGACGTCCAAGCCGACAACAGTGACGTCTTGCCCGTTCCCGCCGGGGCGCGGACGACAGTGAGCGGCGCCTCGACTAGTTGCTCGAGCAACGTCAGGAGACGGGGCCGCTCTACGTAGTGGCCGGCGGTCGCGGGCGGGCGCAGCTTGGCCCGGAAGATAGGGATCACACCCCACTCCCAGCGCAACCACTCCCACAACCGGTCACCATGCCGACCTCCGCGGCGTCGGTCCCCCGCACCAGGAAGGCTAACAGGGAACAACCGGACGGCCTAGGGCCAGACGCTCCAGTTTTCGGGCCCGACCAGGTCCAACGTGATCTCGCGAGCACCAGGGCCTCACCACCGTACCCTGCCCCGGTCTGATTGAGGGGCCAACGCACGCCACCACAACCGCCTCTTCCCTCTTTAGGTCCGCAAAACTCCTGGTCAGCTTCGGCGCGCGTCTAGCAGTCGATCAAACGCCCAAGGCGAAACGGTTACGGGTTTAGCTAACCAGAGGGGATGTGGAGATTGGATGGAGATTGCGTGGAGATTGCCTGCTGATATCTCGGCACCGCGGTCTGTCACCGGGATTGACGTGCACCGGCGACGTTTTACACCGAGGAGCGACGATGCGGAAGCCGCTCAGTCAGACCACACCCAATCACGGATTTCGGGCTGGTCCTCCAGGTGCTCGTGCGCGTATGCCACGGATGCCTCTATATGCGCGTCACACTCGGCGATCAGTGCCGGCGCCCGGTCGCTCAGGCGCGGCACCCGCCTTATCGCCTCCGCCGCCAAGTGGAACCGGCTCATCGAGTTGAGCACGACCATCTGGAACGGCGTCGTCGTGGTGCCCTGTTCGTTGAAGCCGCGCACATGGACCCGGTCGGCGTTCGGGTGCCCATGCACGATCTCGTGGATGGCCCGCTGGTAGCCGTGGAAGGCAAACACAACCGGTTTGTCCGCAGTGAAGAGTTCGACGAACTCTTCGTTGTTCATCCCGTGTGGGTGGTACTCGGCCGGGAAAAGCCGCATCAGGTCGACCACGTTGACCACGCGTACGCGGAGGTCCGGGGCGAGCCGGCGTAGCCACCACGTCGCCGCCACCGTCTCGAGCATCGGGATATCGCCCGCCGCACCCAGGACGACGTCGGGCTGGCCGCCTCCGTCGCTGCTGGCCCGGGACAAGATCGATGCACCACGCCGGCAATGCTCTATGGCCCGGTCCATGTCGAAGTACTGCAGCTGGGGCTGCTTGTCGATCACGATGAGGTTTACGTAGTTCCGGCTGCGCAGGCAATGGTCAGCCACGGAAAGCAGGCAGTTCGCGTCCGGGGGCATGTAGATGCGGGCCACCGTGCCCCGCTTGGACAACATCACGTCGATCAGGCCGGGGCCCTGGTGGCTAAAACCGTTGTGGTCGTTGCGCCAGCACGTCGAGGTGAGCAGGATATTCAACGACGCCACAGGTGGCCTCCAGGGCAGGCGCGTAGCCTCCTGAAGCCACTTGGTGTGCTGGACGGTCATGGACGCAGAGACCATGGCGAACGCCTCATAGGTGGCGAACAGCCCGTGCCTCCCGGTCAGCAAATAGCCTTCGAGCCAGCCTTCGCACAGGTGCTCGCTGAGCACCTCCATAACCCGGCCGTCAGGCGTCAGATGGTCGTCGATACCCAGGGTGCGGCCAACGAAACAACGGTTTTCGACCTCGAAGACGTTGCCGAGGCGGTTCGAGTTCGTCTCGTCGGGGCAGAAAAGGCGAAAATTGCGCGCCTCGGCGTTGCGGACATATATGTCGCGCAGCATCTTGCCGAGCTGTCGGGTGGACTCGTGCAGCTCGCTGGCGGGCCGTTCGACGTCGAGGGCGTACCGGCGAAAGTCCGGGATGTCCAGGTCGACGAGCACCTTGCCCCCGTTGGCGTGCGGGTTGGCGCTCATGCGACGGTTGCCCGATGGGGCGAGAGCGGCCAGGTCGGGCACGAACTTCCCTTTGGCGTCGAATAGCTCGTCGGGGCGGTAGCTGCGCATCCACTCCTCGAGCTGGGCGAAGTGGTCCGGGTTGTCACGCACGTTGGCCAGCGGCACCTGGTGGGCGCGGAAAGTCCCCTCTACGGGTTGGCCGTCCACCACCTTCGGGCCAGTCCATCCTTTTGGCGTGCGCAAAACGATGGCGGGCCAGCGCGGACGCTCGAACACCCCGCGCTCACGGGCTTCTCGTTGAATAGCACGGATACGCTCGTAGCAACGGTCGAGGGTGGCGGCGAAAGCCTGGTGCACACGCTCGGGGTCGTCCCCTTCCACGAAGTTGACCTCGTAGCCGTTGCCCTGCAACAGGGCGCGAACGTCATTGTCGCTGTCGCGGCCGAGCACTGTCGGTCCGCTGATCTTGTAGCCGTTGAGGTGCAGGATGGGCAGTACGGCACCGTCGCGGGCGGGGTTGAGGAAGCTCGTGCCTTTCCACGAACCGGCCAGCGGGCCCGACTCCGCCTCGCCATCTCCCACCACCGCAGCGACGATCAACTCCGGGTTGTCGAATGCGGCGCCAAAGGCATGCGAGAGCACATAACCGAGCTCGCCGCCTTCGTGGATCGATCCCGGCGTCTGAACACTGACATGGCTCGGTATCCCGCCCGGAGTCGAGAAACGGCGGCAGAGGTGACGCAACCCGGACACGTCAGGCGCCACCTCGGGGTAGACCTCTGAATAGGTGCCTTCGAGATAAGCGAGCGCGACCAGAGCGGGGCCGCCGTGCCCCGGCCCGGTTAGGTAGATCACGTTGGCGTCGCGCTCATTAATTAGCCGGTTGAGGTGAACGTAAATGAGGCTGAGCCCTGGTGACGTACCCCAATGGCCTAGCAGTCGAGGCTTGATGTGCTCACGTTGGAGTGGCTGGCGCAGCAGCGGGTTGTCGAGCAGGTAAATCTGCGCAACCGTGAGGTAATTGGCGGCCTGCCAGTAGCGCTCTATCTTGCCCAGGGCCGTGGGCGTGAGCGGCCGGACGACTGTTTCCTGCCTATCGGTCTCTCCCGTCTCGTCGCTCGCGTTTACCGCGCTCGAGATGCTCACGTCGAAGTTATAGGCGGTCGTCATCGTGCTCCTTCCTCTGTCAAAACGGTCCCGGGTTGGGCTCGAAAACGGTCTCGCCTGTGTTGGTAGCACCAAGGACGACAGTGGGCGTGACGCTACGAATGGTGAGGGTGGAGCGGGACCACCCCGCTCCGGGTAGTTACGGGGCTCGAACTGTCCGGGGTGGCCAATTGTCCCCGCAGACGCCGGCTACGTGGGTAAACCCGCACGCTGGCGCCAGGGCAGGGGCGACCTCACACCTTTCCAATGACAGGCGGACGATCTTGTCCAGGCGGTGTCTTCGGGTACGAAGAACCTCGGACTACACGCTCTGGGGTGGTGCGGCACTACTCGGCTTTGACGCACTATCAGATGGCAGAGACCTGACGGAGGAGCCGTACCGGCCATTACTGAGGAACCGAAGCGTCGAGACGGTAGGGACGAGATCAGGACCGACCTGGTCGAGTACCTGATCATAGTTGTACCCAACCAGGACGCACTGGCTGCGATCGGGTCGGCCCTGGCCAAGATGGTCGAGACGGCCAAGATCCGCATCCTGGACCTTGTCGTGCTGGTTAGGGAGACCGACGGCGCGGTGACCGTGCTCGAGCTGGACGCCGTCGAGAGCCTGTCGTCTGTTCGCAACCTGGACATAGAAGGGGGCGGCATGCTCAGTGAGCACGACCTCGAGTTGGCGTCCTTTGCGCTCAAACCGGGCATGCCGGGTGTGGTGCTCGTCACCGAGGACCTCTGGGCCAAGTCCCTCTCGACGGCAGCGCAGGGCGCAGGAGGACAGATTGTGGCCGGAGAACGCATCCCGGCCTCTCGTGTCGAGGCCGCGCTCGGGGACCGACGCCTAGGTAATGGATGAGGAGGCTGACCATGCAAGGCCACAGCACTTCCCGTAGTGACAGGCCAGATCTGTTGGACCGGCCGCCCACTACCGCCCGCGAGCTCGGGCCAGGTTGGGCATCACTGGTCGTCGACCCGGTTAGCCAGATCAGGGAGCTCGCAGACCTGCATCGAAGAGGCCTCGTCAGCCGGGAGGAGTACGAGCAGCAAAAGGGCAAGATCCTGGACCTTTAGGCACCCGACCCTCCGCACTCCCTTGGGAGAGGAGAGCAGTGCCCACCGCGGCGCTAAGTCGTCGGAGGAGCATCCAGCCGAGCGCGGCCCGAAGGGGGGACAGCCCGGTTTCACCCGCTCATGGGTGGTGCTGGCCCACCCCAGGAAGCGTCATCGTGTTCTCGCCCCGCCTAACAAACAAACCGTCACGGAGGTATGACCCATGCCGCTAGCCACGTTCGGGACCGGACAAGTCTTTTGGTCCATGCTGTGGTTTTTTCTCTTCTTTATATGGATATGGCTACTGATCGTTGTCTTCGGCGACATCTTCCGGAGCCAGGACCTCTCCGGCTGGGCCAAGGCGTTGTGGACGATATTCGTCATCTTCTTGCCTTACCTCGGTGTCTTCGTGTACCTGATCGCTCGCGGCAACAAGATGGAGAGGCACGCGGTTCAGGACGCCCAGGCCCAGGACACCGCCTTTCGCCAGTACGTCCAGAGCGCGGTCAACACGGACGGGCCTAGCGCCGCAGACCAGATCGCCAAGCTGGCGGACCTCCGCGACAGGGGCGTGATCAGCGAAGCAGAGTTCCAGCAAGCAAAGGCGAAGACACTGGCGTGAAGAGCCAGGACCAGGTCAAGGCCCGGGGCGTACGCCGAAAATCGTCCCGCCCTAACCCGAGGAGCCGATCATGACCAACCTGGGCACCATCGTCGCGGTTTATAGCGAGAACCCTGGGCCCGACATCGACTGGCCTGCGCTCGAAGCCGCAGAGGCGGATTGGGCGGCCCTCGAGGCGGCGGCGAAGGCGGGCGAGGTGAATATCGCCGATGCGGCCCTCGTCGAGAACCGCAATGGCGAAGCGCTGGTATTACATCGCCAGTCTCATCACGGTTGGGGTGAGGGTGCCATTGTCGGGGCGGTTGTGGGCATCTTGTTCCCGCCCACGATCGTCGGCGCCGCCGTTGTCGGTGCGGGTGGCGGTGCACTGGTCACCCGCGTCAGACGCGCCCTCGACCGCGGGAAGGTCAAGGACCTCGGCGAGACCCTGAGGGGCGGGGCACGGGCGATCATTGTCGTCTCGCCCTACCAGTCCTCGAACGCGGTGTGCCACACGCTGAAGAGCTCCAATAAGACAACGATCGTGCCGAGCACAACGGTCGAGGAGGTGCAAGAGGTCATGCGAAGCGGAGGCGCTTAGCCACACCGCGGACCAGGTCCGCCGGGCCGCAACGTCGGCTGAGGGACCGGGCGCTACAGGGTGCTCGAGATTTGGCGCAGCACGTCGCCCAGTGCGGGCACGGCGCCGTAGCGCCGACGGATCAGGTCGGCCACGAGCCCCGTCCAGCCAGTCTGGTGCGAGGCGCCCAGCCCGGCCCCATTATCCCCGTGGAAGTACTCGTGGAACAGGAGGTTGTCTTTCCAGGCCGGGTCTGTCTGGAACGGGCCAACGTACCCGAAGCAAGGCCTGCGGCCGTCGTCGCCGACCAGGAACACCGAGATCAGGCGCCTGCGCAGGTCCTGGGCAACTTCGCCGAGAGTAATGCGGTTCCCCGAGCCCGTCGGGTACTCCACTTTCAGTTCCTCACCAAAGAAGCGGTCGTAACGTTCCAGGGCGTCGATAACCATGTAGTTCAACGGGAACCAGACCGGGCCGCGCCAGTTCGAATTACCACCGAACATGTTCGTCGTGGACTCAGCCGGCTCATAGTCGATGCTGGCCCTGATTCCCTGGGCGTCGAGCTCGTAGGGCCGGTCTCGATGAAAAGCTGAGAGAGCGCGGAGCCCATAGGGCGACAGGAACTCGCCTTCGTCGAAGACTTTGGCGACAATGCGCTCCAGTTGCTCAATGTTCACGACCCCGAGGAGAAGTCTTTGTGCCCCGGCTTCTCCCCGCAGGACGCCAAGGCCCTTGAGCTTGTCCAGGTCCCCGAGCCCTTCGCCCTGGAGGAACCGGGCGAAACCCTTGGCCAAACTGGCCGCCTCCCCTACGATCCCCTCATCGATAACAATGGCGGCCAGCGTGGGGATGACCCCGACCATCGACCTGACCTTGAAGGCAATGGTGGCCCCCGCCCCGGTTACCAGGCGGTCGTAGTACAGGCCGTCCAGATCGTCCCACATCTTTGTGGATTCCATGCTCTTGCGAATGGCGGCAAAGTGCTCGAGGAACTTCAGCACCAGGTCGTCGCCCGGTCGCTGGCCGGAGCGGTTCAGGACGGCCGCGATGGCCCCCATGGCCAGCGCGTACGCAGCCATCCATCCCGTCGCGTCTGACTGCTGGAGGCTGGCTCCGGCGGGGATGTGGGAGCGGTCGATGGGCCCGATGTTGTCCAGCCCGAGGAACCCTCCCTCGAACACGTTATTGGAGTCCTCGTCGCGCTGGTTCACCCACCAGGTGAAGTTGACCAGTAGCTTGTCGAAGATGCGGCTGAGGAAGGCCAAATCCCGGCCGCCGTCGATGGCGAACACCTGCAACGCGGCCCAAGCCTGGACGGGTGGGTTGACGTCGCTGAAGTCCCACTCATAAGCCGGCAGCTGCCCGTCGGGACGCTGGAACCACTCTCGGCAGAGTAATACCAACTGGTATTTGGCGAACGCCGGGTCGACGTGCGCCAGCGCGACACAGTGGAAGGCGAGATCCCAGGCGGCAAACCAGGGGTACTCCCATTTATCAGGCATCGACATAATGTCGAAGGCGTCAAAGTGCTGCCACCTGGCGTTCCGTCCCGACCAACGCGAAGCCGGCGGTGGCGGTTGAGCCGGGTCGCCCTCGAGCCAGCGTGCGACGTCGTAGTAATAGAGCTGTTTGCTCCACAGCATCCCCGAAAAGGCCTGGCGCATGACCATCGCTTCGTCCGCGCCCGCCTCCGCCGGTGTCAGCTCCGCATAGAACTCGTCGGCCTCGGCCCGGCACCGCTTCGCGACCTTTTCAAAGGCCTGCCCGAGCGCGCCCGAGGCGTCGGAGTTGAGGCCCTTCGGGCTAAGTCGGAGGCGGATTTCGCCTGTCCCTCCAGGGCCGAGCGGCAACACGTACCAGAAGGCGCACTTCGTCCCGCGGCGGTCGGGGTTCACGGTGGCGGCCCCCGCGACTACGTGGTCATTTATGCCATCTTTGGGGTATTGGCAGGAGAGCTGCTCCCCAAAAAGCCGGGCGTCGTTGGTCTCGTTCTCGCAGAACAGCAGTCTCGGAGAGCTGCCGTCGGGCGCTTGTCCCCCGATTAGTTCCAGTTCGCCCAGGAACGGGTGGCGGACGGCGACACTGGTCGGCCCGTGGCACTCAACTCCGGCCTTGGCGCTTCGATCTCCCACGACCACGTGTTACGGAACCAGGCCGTCGGCAACACGTGCAGAGTGGCCGGTTCAGGCCCAGCATTCGTGACCCGCACTGTCATGAGGATGTCAAATGGATCGCCCTTGGCGTAGTCCACTTCGGTGACCCAGAAACGGTCTTCGTCGAAGACGTGCGTGTCGATCAGCTCGTGCTCCAGGTCGAGCTTGCCCCGCCGGGCGTTCTCCTGCCTTAGTTGTTCGTAAGGAAAGGCGCGCTGGGGATAGTGGTAACGCCACCGGTTCCACGCGTGACTGGGCACGGCGTCCAGGTACCACCAGTACTCCTTGGCGTCTTCTCCGTGGTTCCCCTCTTGACCGGTGAGCCCATAAATGCGCTCTTTCAGGATAGGGTCCTGACCGTTCCACAACGCCAACCCAAGGCATAGTCTCTGTTCGATGTCGCAGAACCCCGCCAGGCCGTCCTCCCCCCAACGGTAGGCCCGCGACCGAGCGTGGTCGTGAGGCAGGTAGTTCCACGCCTCTCCATCTGGCGAATAGTCCTCCCGAACCGTACCCCACTGGCGTTCGCTCACGTAGGGGCCCCATATGTACCAATCACCCGCCCTACGCAGGCCGTCTTCGAGTTTTCCGAAATCGTCCACCCGCTGGCGTTCGACGCTCATCCCTGTGTCACCCCTCGGTCCGTAGGGTCTTCCGACGGGAAGGTTACTGCTGAAGACCAGAGCGCACCTCTCCACCTCAGACGATTTCGCCTCAGGGGGGCTGCGTCCTACCCCCTCATGGGTGATGTGCACCCACCCGGCCGCGGGCCATTTTCGACTCTGATGACACCACCAGCAGCGCGAGCGAGACAGCCGCTCATGACAACGCTTCCTTGCGGCGCCTTCCCGGATGAAGGTCGCCTGGGCCCCGGCGCAGCGTTAATCGCCCGGGCTTCACTGGTCGAACGGCTGATCGAGTCTGAGGCACCGCTGGTTGTCATCTGCGCCCCCGCGGGGTACGGCAAGACCACACTGGTAAGGCAATGGGCGGCGGAGGACGAAAGGCCGTTCGCGTGGTTGAAACCGTCTGAGGACGACAACGACCAAGAGCTGTTGGCCGACCGCTTGACCAGGGCGCTATTTGCGGCTGACGTAATCTCCAATAGGCCCCTGCAGCCGTCCCTCACCCTGGCGCGGCGGGGCGCAGGGACTACTCAAACTGACCTGGCTGCTATCGTCTCCGTTTTGGCGCCTGTTGTAATTGTTCTCGATGATGCAGAAAAGCAGGCGGGCCCGCTCGGACTGGCCGTTCTGGCAAGGCTGGTGGCCCACCTTCCGGTGGGGTCGACGCTGGCCCTAGCTTGCCGAGTCAGGCCTGCTCTCGGCCTCGGGCGACTGAGGGCCGAGGACCGGGTACTGGAAATTGGAATGCACGACCTCGCGCTCGAAGCGCGAGACGGAGCCCATCTCGTCGAAACGGCCGGTTTACGCTTGAGCGCCAAGAGCACTGCCGCCTTGGTCGAGCGGGCGGAAGGTTGGCCCGCCGGGCTGGCCCTGGCCGCCAGGTCGCTTCGAGGTCGGCGGGACGCAGAGTGGGAGGCCCGGCGGTTCAATGGCGACGAGCGGCCGGTGGCCCAGTACTTGGGCGAAATACTCGATGGGCTCAGCCCAACCTGTGTCGACTTCCTGATTGACACTGCGGTCCTCGAGCGGCTCTGCCCAGCCTTGTGCGACGCCGTCCGCCAACGCGGTGACTCTGCCCAGATAATCAAGGCCCTCGAAACGGCCAACGTGTTCCTTGTCCCACTGGACCACACCGGGGACTGGTACCGTTACCACCGCTTCTTTGCCGCTTTTCTCCGGGGTGAATGCCGACGCCGCGGGGATGACGTTGGCGCTCTACTGCACGCCCGGGCCAGTCGCTGGTGGGAACGGCACGGCGACCGCGACAGCGCGGTCCGCCACGCCTACGCCGGGGGCGACCTCGACCGGTTCGAAAGGCTCGTCTGGTCGGCCACGCCAAGTTATCTAACCAACAGCCACACCCATGAGTTAGCCGCCTGGCTGGAGCTACCAACCCCGGAGCAAGTGGCGGACAGCCCTAGCCTGTCCATCGCCACCGCCTGGCTAACTGCCCTCGACGCCGACGAGACCGAAGCGCTGACCGCCAACCTGGCCGGCTCAGACGACGACCGCCTCTCCGACGGTACCCCGCTGCGGGCTGAACTGGCCCTGCTGAGCGCTGTTACCGCCAAGAAGGGGCTGGCCCATGCCTTGGTCGACGCCACCTTCGCATACGAGGCCATCGATAGCCGGAGCCCCTGGAAAGCCTTTGCCTGTTTGTTCGCCGGCATTGCGCTCCGTCACCACGAACGAGCCCTTCAAGCCGAGGCCGTTCTGCAAGAAGGGTACAACCGCTCCGCGATCGCCATGCCCGCCCTGGCCTCCTCGTGCCTGGTACAGCTGGCGTGGCTGGCTATCGACGCAGGCGACTGGGAGGGGGCCGACGCTTGCGTCGGCCGCGCTCGGGCCGCCCTCGAGGTGGCCGGACCGTCGCACCCCGGGCCGAAATTGGCGATCGATGCCACCTCTGCGCTTTTGTTTGCCCGCTCGGGCCATATCCGGCCTGGCCACCGTCACGCACGCGCCGTGGCCGAAGGGGTACCTGGCGGCGCCTTCCCGGCTGTGACCATTACCGAGGCACAGGTCATGGCCACGCGCGCCCTCGTCTTGCTCAGCGACCACGCGGCCGCCCGCCGGTTGCTGCACCAGGCGCGTACCCAGGCGGCGCGTATGGCTGAACCTGGCGTCTTGACTGAAAAGATGTCCGAGGCCCAGGACCTTGTCGACGCGGCCTTCGCGGCTACCCCAGTGCCGGACCGGCTAACTCCCGCCGAGCTGCGGGTGCTCCACTACTTGCCGACTTACATGACCCTCGAGGAGATAAGCCAGGACCTCAACGTGTCGCGGACTACTGTCAAGACGCAAGCGATTGCGGTCTACCGCAAGCTGGGCGTCAAGTCGCGGGCCGAGGCAGTGCGGAAGGCGCACCAACAAGGCCTGCTCTCTGCGTAGCGCAGTGGCGTTCAAGCGTCCTGAAATCGTTAGGCGGTGCTCGATCCGAAAAACAACGCAGACAGACGGTGTGCAATTAGGCAGATATACAATTAGGCAGATAGGTACAGCGTGATGAAGAAAATCCCCGTTCAGCAGCTGACGCCGCGGCAATTGGTACTGCCGCTCGCTCTCTGCCAGTTCATCGCCAGCTATGCGTGTACGAACATGAACGTCGCCATCAGCGACATCTCCAAGGACCTCAATACCACGGTCATCGGCGTCCAGACCGCGATCACGTTGTTTACGCTCACCATGGCCGCCTTGATGATACCCGGGAGCAAGTTGAGCGACATCTGGGGGCGGAAGTTCTGCTTCATGTTGGGCCTGATCGTCTACGGGGCGGGCGCGATCATCGCGGCGGCAGCCCCGTTGCTCGGTGTCCTCATCCTCGGTTACTCACTCCTCGAGGGCATCGGCTCGGCGCTCATGATCCCGCCTATATACATAATCATCACGGTCGCTTTCACAGACCTCCCCACGCGGGCCAAATACTTCGGTGTGATAAGCGGCGCGGCGGGGCTGGGCGCCGCGCTCGGGCCGCTCATCGGCGGTCTGATAACCAGCGCCATCAGCTGGCGGGCCTCGTTCGCGGCCCAGGCCATCGTCGTCGGCATCATCATTGCGATGGGTTATCGCATTGAAGTGCCGCGTAAGGCGGCGGCGGACAAGACTGGGTTCGACTTCATCGGCACAGTGCTCTCGGCCGTAGGCCTCGTACTGGTCGTCATCGGTGTATTGATCTCACGGACGTACGGGTGGTTCGTCGCCCGTACCGACGCCAAGATCGGTAATACGGTCGTGATCCCCAAGGGAGGTGTGTCGCCCGTGTGGATCTTCCTCCTGGCCGGCTGCCTGGTGCTGGCCTGGTTCTACCTGCACGCCAGGTCGTGGGAGCGGAAGGGCAAACAGCCCCTGCTTTCCACCCGCCTGTTCCATAACCGCCTGTCCAACTTGGGCCTCGTAACCCAGAACATGCAGTGGCTGGTCATGCAAGGGAGCTTCTTCGTGGTCTCGGTGTTCCTGCAAGAGGTCCGGGGGTTCAGCGCCATCCACACCGGGCTGGTCCTGACCGCCTCAACTCTCGGTATCCTCCTGTCGTCGGTGTTGGCGGAACGCATGGCCAAACGCCGCGCCCAACGGACCCTCGTTCAGCTCGGGTTCGTAGTGACCATTGTCGGCTTGATCGAACTACTGCTCTTCGCCCGGGCCACGTCGAGCATCTGGACCTTCGTGCCGGGTCTGTTCCTGATGGGCGTCGGTGTCGGGGCCATGCTCACGGCTTCGGTCAACGTCGTACAGTCGGCATTCCCGGAGAAGGACCAGGGCGAGATCTCCGGCCTATCACGGAGCATTTCTAACCTCGGGTCATCGCTGGGGACGGCGATCGCAGGATCGGTGCTCGTGTCTACGCTCACTACCGGTAACCGGCTGTTCGCGCTGGCGCTGGCTACCATCGCTGCCTTTGCCGCTGTGGGGTTGCTGGCAGCACTGCTGCTGCCTCGCCAACCTGTGGCGTCGAAGGCCCGGTCCCCAGCGTCTCAACCGACCTAGTGCCGTCGCCAGCGTTCCACCCACTAAAGGAGAAGCTCGAGCATTGCGCCACCCCCCTGACACCAGGCCGTGATCAACCAGCGAGCCACTGGCGTCCCGCTGTGGTCACGGCCGTCGAAGGTGAAGCTGTTCACGACGCCCAGGGGAAGCCCGCGTTCTCGCCGGCCGACCGATTTCGTTCTCTTGGTACTGTGCCTAGTGGGCCTGGTCGGCGCCGTCAAGTCCCTCACCCCTCCGTCGGCGTTCTGGCAGAAACTGGCTGCTTTCGCCACTTCTCTGCCGGGTTTCTTCGACATCCTCTGGCGAGCCGGGCTCTGGCTCATGAGCGGATGGGCGGTGTTCCTGGTCGTCGCATCGGTGGTACGGACCAGGACGGACATCCTGCGCGACCAGATCCTGGCTCTGTTCGGCTCAGGGCTGGCGGTCGTTGTGGTGGGAGCGGCCGTACGCGGTCCCTCCCGTTCGTTTTTTGACGCCGCCGTAGCCGTCGGGCCGCCGCCGGACCCGGTCTCGACCCGCGTCGCGCTGGCAGTTGCCGCGACGGCAGCCGTTTCACCCTACATCGCGCGACCGTTCCGGGCTCTCGGATGGTGGCTCATCGCCGTTGGCGCTGTTTCGGCCGCCATCCTTTCCGTGGCTGCCCCCAGTGGGGTGGTACTGGGGCTCCTGTGCGGTGCCAGCGCGGCCGTCACGGTCCACCTCGTGTTCGGCTCGAGTGGCGGGCGCCCCAGCCTGGCCGAGGTAAGGAAGGGTCTTTTCGACCTCGGTGTACCTGTCGGCTCGCTGAGCGAGGCGAGGTCACAGGAAGCGGGCGTGTTCTTACTCGACGCCACCCACGCCGACGGGCGTCCCTTGCTCGTAAAGATCTACGGGCGTGACGCTTGGGACGCTCAACTCATGGCCAAAGCCTGGCGGGCATTGTGGTTTCGCGGCACCGCCAGTGTCGCACTTACGCGCCTGCAGCAGGTCGAGCACGAGGGCTTTTTGACCCTTCTGGCGACGCGCAACGACGTCCCCACGCAGGAAGTCCTGAGAGCAGGGCGGACGGCCGATAACGACGCCATAATCGTGCTACGGGCCGAGGCGCCCCCCTTATCGCTGAGGGCGCCGGCGTGCGTGGCGACACGATCGACGCAGTGTGGGATACGGTGCTTGCCCTCGGGGCTGCCGGCCTGGCCCACGGTGACCTGCACGCGGGAGCCTTTCGGGTCGATAGAGGCCAGGTTTTGATCGACAGCCTGGCGCGCGCCTCGGTTGCTACGGACCAGGACCGCCGCAATATCGACCTGGCGCAGTTGCTCACCTTGTCCGCGTTGGCGTTGGGGACCGACGATGCGCTGGCCATCGCCGATAGGCGCCTCGGCTCAGCGGACCTCGCCTCCATTGTCCCTTATCTCCAAAAGGCTGCGCTCGGCCCGCGCCTAAGGGAGGCAACGGCCAAGGCCCACTTCGGCGTGGATGACCTGCGAGCCCGGGCGGCGGCGAAAGCCGAAATTGAAGCTCCGAAGATGGCTGCAATACGGCGCGTCTCGACCCGCACGCTCGTACAGGCCGGTTTGCTCGTTGCCGCCGCCTATTTCCTGATCAGCACGCTGGCCGGCGTTGACATCAACCAAGTTCTCGACGCACTCCGGACTGCCTCGCTTCCCACCTTGTTCCTGGCACTGGTCGTGGGCCAGCTACCCCGTTTTGCCTATGCCGAGTCGACGCGAGCCGCCTGTCCCAGGCACCTCCCTTACGGACCGCCCGTGCTGCTGCAGTTCTCCGTCACCTTTATCAACCTGGTGTTCCCGAGCACCGTGGCGCGGATGGCTTTGAACGTAAGGTTTTTCCAGCGCCAGGGGATCCCGCCTACATCTGCGGTATCGATCGGGCTGATCGAAAACCTGGGCGGTTTAGTCGTGGAGATATTCATAATCGTGGCGGTGGTGGTATTCGGTTTCAATGAGATCGATGCAGACCTGCAAGCGTCCAGCCAGCGGGACGGCAATCTTCTTCTTATCATCGCCGTGATCGTCCTAGTGGTACTCGTGGCCGCAGTAGTGGCGCTTGCTGTCCCACGGTTACGCCAGCAAGTTCTGGACCGCATTCGGCCGTCGCTGGTCAACCTCCGGGACACCGTGGCCAGCCTCCGGTCTCCCACCAGGGTGGTGAAACTCTTATTGGCGAACCTTGCGGCGGAAGTCCTCTTTGCCAGCACGCTCGGGCTGGTCCTGGTTGCGCTGGGCTCCTCGCTCTCCCTGGGCACGCTGCTCGCGGTCAACGTGTCCGTATCGTTCATCGCAAGTATGATCCCGGTCCCGGGAGGGATCGGTATTAGCGAGGCGGCGTTGATGGTCGGTTTGACAGCGGTCGGTATTGACGAGGCCACCGCTTTTGCGGCCGCCATCTGTTACCGGCTCTGTACGTACTACCTCCCACCCATTTGGGGTTGGTTCGCTTTCCACCGCCTCGAGCGCACTGGCCTAATCTGAAGTCGTGGGGGCTCTGGTCTGGCTCGCCAATAGCAGAAACACCGGCGGGCGAATTCCCTGAAGCGGTGGCCCATCACCTAATCATGGCGGATGGCACCCCGCCCAACTCAAATGGCCGGTCGCTCCTCGACAATCCCCGGGGGAACGGTACCGGTGGCCTGCTCCCACCCGAAGAGGGCAACCCCGGCGCTTACCACCTTGGACGTTGGCGCCATCCCCCCCCCCCGCTCGCCACTACAGTTCCACAGCCCGCTTCGATCAGTCGATGAAGGCCGCCGCCTTGGGTTCGCACGGAGCGTAACCCCGATAACGGGGAACCACCCCGCACCGGGTGGTCCCCGTCTACCCAGCCCCGTCATAATGTCAGGCCTGTAACCGTCCTTAGCACCGCCCCCAATGCTCACGACGACACCAAGACGAACGGGGCCGAGGAGACCTCGACCGTGATGTGGCGTGGCAGGACCAACCTCACCGAGCCCAGTGCAGCTGACCCTTTGAGACAAAACATACGTGAAAGGGTACGACGATGTTCAACCTTCGTAACCGAAGCTTTTTGAAGGAGATCGATTTCGAGCCCCGCGAGCTGAAGTACCTCCTGCAGTTGGCGGAAGCGCTGACGGTAGCCAAGTTCGCCGGCAACGAGGTGAAGCGGCTCGAAGGAAAAGAGATCGCCCTGATCTTCGAGAAGACCTCGACACGTACCCGCTCGGCGTTCGAAGTGGCCGCCTTCGACCAGGGGGCCCACGTCACCTACCTGGACCCGTCGGGTTCACAACTGGGCCATAAGGAGTCGGTGGCGGACACGGCCCGAGTGCTTGGCCGCATGTACGACGGCATCGAGTTCCGCGGTAACAATCAGGATGACGTCGAGGAATTAGCCAAATATGCGGGTGTCCCAGTTTACAATGGTCTCACCGACCAGTGGCACCCCACCCAAATGCTGGCCGACTTCCTCACGATGCACGAGGCGAGCGGCAAGACATACGATTCGATCTCTACGCGTTTGTGGGCGATTGCCGGTTCAATATGGGGCGATCGCTGTTGGTTATGGGAGCTCTCATGGGTGCCGACGTACGCCTCGCCGGCCCGGAAGCTCTTCAGCCGCCCGGCGATGTTGTGACTATCGCCATGGAGATCGCGGCTCGGACCGGAGCGAGGGTCGCTATCACCGACGACCCCGCTTCGGCCGTCTCGGGCGTCGACTTCGTCCATACCGACGTATGGGTGTCGATGGGCGAGGCCAAGGACGTCTGGACTGACCGGGTCAAGCTCCTGGCCCCGTACCAGGTGAACACGGCCCTGATGGAGAAGACGGGCAACCCGAGGGCCAAGTTTATGCACTGCCTCCCGGCGTACCACGACCCGAATACGACCGTCGGACGCGAAATAATGGAGCACACCGGGATGCGTGACGGCCTCGAAGTGACAGGCGAGGTCTTCGAGTCACCAGCCAGCATTGTGTTCGACCAGGCGGAGAACCGCCTCCATACCATCAAGGCGCTCCTTGTTGCCACCCTCGGGGACTGAGGAGGTCGCTCATGCGGATCCTGGTTGCGCTGGGAGGGAACGCTCTGCTGAAGCGGGGCGAGCCCATGACGGCCGAGGCTCAACGCGCCAACATCCATCAAGCAGCGCTAGCTCTGGCCCCGATCGCCGAGCACCATCAGCTCGTTTTGTCGCACGGGAACGGGCCGCAGGTGGGCTTGCTCGCCCTCCAAGCCTCTGCTTATGAGGACGTTGAGCCGTACCCGCTCGACATCCTCGACGCGCAGACGGAGGGGATGATCGGATACCTGATCGAGCAGGAGCTGGGCAACCTCGTGCCCCAGGAAGTACCGTTCGCCACCATCCTGACGATGATCAAGTGGACCGCGACGACCCGGCATTCGCAAACCCGACGAAGTTTGTCGGGCCAGTTTACGACGACGCCGCCGCCGCCGCCCTGGCCGCAGAAAAGGGGTGGATACTCAAGCGCGACGGTGCGAAGCTCCGCCGTGTCGTCCCCTCACCAGCGCCAAAACGCATCTTCGAGATACGGCCCATTCGCTGGCTGCTTGACCACGGCACCATTGTGATCTGTGCGGGCGGAGGCGGGATCCCGACCGCGTGGGTCCCGGGCGCCGATCGTACGCTCGGGGGGGTTGAGGCGGTAATAACAAAGACCTGGCCAGCGAGCTCCTGGCCCGTGAAGTCGAGGCCGAGCTATTCATTATGGCCACTGACGTGGATGGCGTGTACGAAGGTTGGGGCACGCCCAATCAGCGCCGGCTGGAGAAAGTCACGCCTGACGAGCTTCGCAACCATACCTTTCCGACGGGCTCGATGGGGCCCAAGGTGGAGGCGGCGATCAGGTTCGCCGATGCAACTGGCGAGCGGTCTGCCATCGGGTCGCTGGCGGACATCGGCCGCATTGTCGAGGGGCGAGCCGGCACCAACGTGTTCGGCCGCACGGCCGCCCTACCCTGACGAACGTGCACCCCTAGAAGGAGACGACAATGACAGACAACGGTACCCTCGGCGTCTATTCAGAGGTCGGGAAGCTGAGAAAGGTCATAGTCCACCGACCCGATCTGAGCCTGCGCCGGCTTACCCCCTCTAACCACGACGAGCTGCTCTTTGACGACGTCCTCTGGGTGGAGCGAGCCCAAAAAGAGCACGACGCCTTTGTCGAGGTGCTCCGCCATCACAATGTCGAGGTATTTTACGTCCACGAGTTGCTGGCGGAGGCGCTGGCCGCCAGTGATAAGGCTCGGGTCCAGGTCATCGAGGCGGTGGCCAACGAGTCGACGGTGGGGTGGTCGATCGTCGATGAAATACGGGGGATGCTGGAAAAGCTGCCGCCCGCCCTCCTGGCCAAGCACCTCATCGGAGGCCTGACTATTAGCGAACTGAACCCGGATTGGGAGCGGTGGCAGAGCGTCTCATTGCTGGCGGCGGCTAACGAGGACCCCGACCTCTTCGTACTGCCACCCCTGCCGAACACCTTGTTCACTAGGGACTCTTCGGCGTGGATATTCGACGGTGTCACCGTCAACCCGATGTTCTGGCCGGCTCGTCGCCGCGAAGCGCTCAACCTGCTTACCATTTACCGCTACCACCCGATGTTCCAGCGTGGGCAGTGGCAGGAATGGTACCCGGGCAGGGCAGAGGGGAGCGACGACACACTCCGTCTCGATTTGTTCGGAGCAGCCTCGATGGAGGGCGGTGACATCCAGCCAATCGGCAACAAGACGGTATTGATCGGGTTTAGCGAACGTACCACTGGCCGCATGATCGAGCACATCGCGGCCCAGCTCTTCCAGGCCGGAGCCGCGGAGCGGGTGATCGCGGCAATTATGACCAAAGACAGGGCACACATGCACCTGGACACCGTCTTCACGATGCTGGACCGGGAGATTGTTACCGCTTTCCCCGGCGTCGTCACCCATCTCCCGGCCATAAGCCTACGCCCGAGCGACCGGCCCGGCGACTTCGACGTCACGATCGAGAAGGATTTTCTCTCCGCCGTGAGCGATGCCCTGGGTATAAGGCAGCTTCGCGTCATCGAGACGGGCGGTGACAGCTACCAGGCGGCGCGCGAGCAGTGGGACGACGCCAACAACACCGTCGCGTTGGAGCCAGGCGTCGTGGTTAGCTACGAGCGCAACACCTTCACGATCGCCAAGATGCGCGAGGCGGGCGTCGAAGTCGTCGAGATTGCCGGTTTCGAGCTCGGGAAGGGTCGTGGCGGCGGTCACTGCATGACCTGCCCCATCCAACGTGACGCTGTTTAGTGCCTGCACTTAGGCCCCATCCTCGAGGAGGCGCGAGACAATGACCCAGGGAGCTGTCTACGGCGACGACGAAGCCAGTGCGCCGGCCCTATCATCGGTCCCCAACCCGCCAGACACTCGTTTTAGGCCCATACAGGCCGTGGCCCTCATTATGGGGAGCATTATTGGTGTCGGCATCTTCAACCTACCGAGCTCGTTGGCCTCCTACGGCCCGATCACGTTGGTGTCGATGGGGCTGACGACCATCGGGGCGCTCGCGTTTGCGTTGCTTTTTGCGGCGTTGTCCCGGCGGCTGCCGGCCGACGGCGGCCCGTACGCCTATAGTCGGGTCGCGTTCGGGAACGGCGTTGGCTTCCTGAACGCGTGGTCCTATTGGATCACCGCATGGGCCGGGAACGCCGCCATCGCCGTGGGCTGGGTCCTGTACGTAGAGCGTTTTATAAACAAAGGCCAGAACACATTTGGCTCAATAGCGCTGGTGCTCGTGGGGCTATGGCTGCCCGCGCTGGTTAACCTGAGCGGAGTAAAGAACATGGGCTCGGTGCAGGTGGGGACCACGGTCCTCAAGTTTGCCGCTCTATTGTTCATGTCGACGGTCGGGCTCTTTTACATATCCTCAGCCAACTACCACCCCTGGAACGTCAGCGGCCAGAGTGCTATTGCGGCCATCGGCGGTGGTATGGCCATCGCGCTGTTCAGCTATCTCGGGGTCGAAACCGCTTCGGTGGCCGCGGCCAAGGTTCGCGACCCTGACCGCAATATCCCGCGAGCGACGATATTGGGCACGCTGGCGACCGCCGTCGTCTACATATTATCATTAGTGGCGATCTTCGGCATCCTGCCCAGCTCGACGCTGGCGGCCTCGTCGCAACCTTTCTCAGAGGCCGCGAATGCCATGTTCGGGGGCTCCTGGCCTGGCGACGTAATGGCGATCGCCGTTATCATCTCGGGGCTCGGAGCGCTCAACGGGTGGACCATGATTTGTGCGGAGATGCCATTGGCGGCGGCCAACGACGGGCTCTTCCCGGCGCGGTTCAAGCAACTCTCGTCCAAGGGGGTGCCGGCCTACGGCATAATCGTTTCCACGGTCCTCGCTTCGATCGCCATGGCGGTCAACTACCTGGGGGCGAGCGGGGAGACCGTTTTCACCACCCTTGTACTGATGAGTGGTATCACCGCCGCCATCCCATACGGTTTTTCGGCGCTAGCTCAGGCGAAGTGGCGCTGGGTAGACCACAAGACGGTCCAGACGCCGAGGTTCGTTCGAGACATGACCATCGCTATTGTGTCCGTGGTTTTCGCCGTACTGTTCATTTTTTACTCGCGCAATGCTGGGCATAGCTTCTGGGTCTACTGGGCACCGTTCTTCCTGGCCGGCGGCGCCCTGCTGCTCGGGATACCTGTCTATATGCACCAACGCGGCCATATGAGCACGCCCCAGCCGGTCCCTGCTTACCGGTGAAACCCTTCCGGAAGCGGCTCCGCCTGGTTTCCAGCGCCTCTCTCCTATGAACGGTGCTGCGACCAAGAAGCTGACGGTACGCCAGGTTGCGTTCATCGGGGTCGGCTCGATGGTCGGAGCGGGCATCTTCGCTTTGCTGGGGGCGGCGGGAGAAGTCGCGGGCGCGGCCGTCTGGCTCTCTTTCCTGATCGGCGGGCGCGGTCGCCATGTTGCAGGGGTATTCTTTCGCCAAGTTTGGCGCCCGGTACCCCTCAGCGGCAGGGTTGCTCGAGTACGTTTCGCGGGGTTTCGGTGACGGGCACACCACAGGCATTATCGCCTGGCTCCTGTTTGCAGCTAATGCGATCATAACGGCGATGGTGGCGGTGTCGTTCGGGAGCTACGCGGCGACAGTGGTGTCGAGGGGGGACTCGGCTTGGATAAAGGCCTTCGCCGTCCTTGTCCTCTTGGCTATGACCATCCTCAACATTCTGGGCTCGCAAGCGGTGGCCAGAGCCCAGACGGTCGTGGTGTACGTGGTGATCGGTATTCTCACCGTGTTCGCGGTGGCGACGCTGACCCACATCCACCCACATCTCCTGGCCTTCTCCCGCTACCCGTCGCTGCGAGATATCGTCTCGAGCGTGGCCCTGACGTTCTTTGCCTTCCTTGGCTTCGGCGTCATAACTTTTGCCGCCACCTCCTTGGCCAATCCGCGCCACGACCTTCCTCGCTCCATGTTCCTGGCGTTAGGAATAGCCACGGTCATTTATGTTGCAGTGGCATTGGGCGTTTTCGGTACGCTTACCGTGCAAAAGGTGATCTCCTCGGGAGGGACGGCACTCGCCGTGCAGCCGAGCCGGTGCTCGGCAGTGCGGGTACCACCTGATGACAGTGAAGCTGCTTTGTTCGCTACAGCCGGCGCCACCAACGCGGGCCTCTTCCCCGCCGCAGGGCTGTCGGAGGCAATGGCGGCGGCGGGCCAGTTCCCTCCACTGCTCGGGTACCGTGGCCGGGCGGCCGTGGTCGGGCTTCTGATAACTTGTGGAGCAGCCATCGGCCTGTCGTTAGCGTTCGACCTCACCGCCATCGCGTCAATAGGGAGCGCTCATCGCCCTTGTGGTCTTCGCCCTGGTGACGGTGGCCCACCTCAAGGCCCGGAGGGAGACCGGGGCTCGTGCCTGGCTGCTGGTGCTGGCCCTCGTCAGCACCGTCGGCGTCCTGTTGACTTTCATTTTCACCACGCTGGTCCACGAACCCGCCACTGCTTTTACCCCTGCTGGGGATCCTTGTCATCAGCGTCGCGCTCGACTTCGGTTGGAAGCGGACGCGCCACCCGTGTACTTTTGCCCTAGAGGTTTGCCCCTTATGATGCCTACACCAGCGGCCCTGCCCCAGCAGGAAATTGTAAGGCTCGACGGTCACTTGCTGGACTCGATGGTGCTCCCCAAGGTGCTCGACGCCATCGCCGACGCGGGGGCTTCTTATGCGATCCTGGAGCTGGACGTTGGGGCCACGAGATCGACCACAGCCATATCCGTTTGCAAGTGTCTTGCCGAGATGAGGCCGCGCTCGCCGCCCTCCTCGAAGGGTTGCAAGTCCATGGCGTCAACGTAGAAAGCGACGAGAACGCCGAACTGGTCGAGGCAGACCAGGACGGTGTCCTGCCTGAAGGCTTTTACTCGACGACCAACTTTGTCACCGTTGTGCGGCTCGACGGGCGCTGGGTAACTGTCGAGCGTCCCGAGATGGACTGCGCCATCGTGGTCACTTCCCGGAACGCGAGGGCCTGGACCGTCCCGATGCACCGGGTCAGCGCAGGAGACCGGGTTGTCGTCGGGATGCGCGGAGTGCGAGTCGAACGGCCCGTCGTGAGCTGGAGCGGCGGTGAGTTCGGGTTCATGAGCTCGGACGTCTCATCGGAAAAGCCGAAAGGGCTGATGGTCGAGCGACTTGCCGCCACCATCCGCAAAGCTCGCCAACGGGACGGCGCCGTTCTAGCGGTGTGCGGACCGGCGGTAGTACACACCGGGGCGGCCCCTGCCGTGGCCACGATGGTAAAAGAAGGGTGGATCCAGGTCCTCTTTGCCGGCAACGGTTTTGCCACCCACGACATCGAGTCGTCGGTCCTCGGCACATCGTTAGGTATCCCGCTCAGTGGGGACGCGCCAAGCGAGCATCGTCACGCGAACCATCTCCGGGTTATCAACAACGTTCGACGTTTCGGTTCCATCCGGGCTGCCGTGGAGGCTGGCTGGCTGAGGAGCGGCGTGCTTTTCGAATGTGTCCGGGCCGGTGTTCCGTTCGTGCTCGGCGGGTCGGTACACGATGACGGGCCGCTACCCGACGTGATCACCGACACCGTGGCCGCCGCCGACGCCATGCGTGACGAATTACCGGGCGTCGAAGTGGCGCTCATGCTGGCGTCAACGTTGCACGCCATCGCCACCGGCAACCTGCTCCCCGCCCCGGTCGAGACGTTTTGCGTGGACATCAACCAGGCTGTGCTGACCAAACTGGCGGACCGCGGCACCCATCAGGCGCTCGGTGTTGTGACAGATGTCGGCTTGTTCGCAACAGAGTTAGCTGATGTGCTTTGCGGCCCTTTGTGGCGAGCTTCGCGTCAGTCTTCGGCCCCTGATCATCGACCAGGTAGGTGACTTCCATGAGAGCAAAGCTATATACCTTATTAGGCGTCGGGCCGACGACAGGTCGGCGGACGAGAAGGCGAACTCTGCCTGCGGCCTTCTGCACGGCGATCGGGGCCGTGCTCCTCGTGGGCGACCTCGGGTCAGCGGCCGCGTACGCAGCGCGCCTGTGGGGCTCGTCGCCGCAGCGGGCGTCGCTTCCGCCACTTCGACAGCACCCACGGCCGCCACCCGCGCAGGCGAACCACGCCGCGCCCGCCACGACAGTCCCAACCACGAGCCCGCCCGCCACGACTGTCCCGACCACCGCGGCAACAACTGAGCCGACCACGGCAACGACCTCAGTGACAACCACTACGGAGCCGTCGACAACGACTAGCACAACCGCCTCGACAACTTCGACAACCAAACGTCGGATCGTCGTCGGCATCGCAGCTACGAGGGGGATCGTGGCAACCGAGCAACCCAGCAACGCACAATCCGGCTGGATAGCGTTCGGGATCCTGCTTGTGTCATCCTGGGGTTGGCTGTCGCCTGGTGGGTACATGAGCGACGGCGGGAGAGGCAGGCGGGAGGTGCAACAAGCCCGTCACCTAAAGAGGTCGGCATGGGAAACCTCGGCCGTGCTGAACGGGCCCGCCCGTTTGTCGCACGGGAACGGGCCGCACGTGGGCACTTATCGCTCGCCGTGGCCCTCGAGGGCACGGGGAGCGCCGGCCGGGCGGCGGGTGGGTACTGGCGCGGCCGTGAGGTGGGCCGTACTTGTGGGCAATCGACTGACGACCTGGCCGTACCGCCCGGCCAACGGAGAGGCGGAAATCCCATGCAGCAGGACGCTAAGAGTAACCGTTACTGTCACGGCCCCGAGGACCACGTGTGCGTCGGGCGGCGTAAGGCTGTCGACCGCGATCAGGCCAAATACCACCGAGGCCAAGCCGCGCGGACCGAACCAGCCGATAAAGGCGACGGTCGACTTATCGAGGCCCGAGCCGAGAAGGGCCGCCGCTACCGGCACCATTCGCACGACCGTCAGGGCCAAAACAGCAAACACGAAGTCAAGCAGAGTGGCGGCCTGGAAGCCCGGGACGATCATCACCGCACCGAAGAAGAACCAGACCAAAAGCGACATCAGGGTGCCCGTTTCCTCGGCGAAGGCCTGTAACTCGGCATCTGTGGTAACCGTCCCGAACGCCATCCCGGCCACAAACGCGGCTACAAAGCCGTTCGTCCCGGCCAGCAGGGCGACGGTATAGGCGAAAAGAGCAAGCGCCAAGGCGGACAGCGGACCGTAGCCGGCCTCGCTCCAGCCCGAGCGGCGAGACAGGTTGAGAAGGAGCGCCCCGATGGCGCCGACCGCTGTTCCGAGGGCCGCCCCACCTAACAGCTCGATGGCGGCGTGCCCGACAGACGCTTTCTCAACCGCCTCTGTAGCGAGAGCGCCAGCTAAGAACAGGTTCACGAAGGGGGTAGCGATCCCGTCGTTCAGCCCGCTTTCGACGTTTAGGGCGCGTCGTACGGCCGACGGGATCCGTTCGTCTCGCAGGATCGAGGCACCCAGGGCGGCGTCGGTTGGGGCCACGATGGCGCCGATGGCGGCGGCCACCCAGAGGTCGCCCTTACGAAAGACCCCGGCGGCGATAGCTCCGCCGGCGACGATGGTGAGGGGCAGGCCAATAGCCAGTAACCGGGCCGGAATCTCGGCGTGGGCACGCAGCGTTTTGGCATTGACTCGCGATGCATCAGAGAAAAGCACCAGGGCGAGGGTTATTTCCGCCAAAACAAGGATGTCGGCGGAATGCAGATGGAGCTGGACGAGACTTAACGGGCCGTTGGCGGTGACGAGGCCCAGAAGGACAAACGCGATTGGGGCGGTGACGTCCCAGCGTTCGAGGCGAGCCGAAACCAGCGCCCAGACGACCACACACCCAGAGATAACCGCGATGGCCGCATTGAGCTCATGGTGCATGTTGGACAAGTACACCGGTCTTGCCCTGGCGGTGCAACTGGATGGCCTTGTCGATGGCCACAACCACCGGGGTAACAACCGAGAGGCCCATTACCACCAGCCATTCCCCTCCAGAAAGATACACCGTGTCGAGCAAGCGCTGGAACAGCGATAGTCCCACGGCGGCCCAAGTCAGGAGCCATCCGAGGATGATCCAGCCAAAGTACGGGAACAGCGGTGACGACCATGGCGCTTCTCGTTCGCGCCGCATTACCACTCCGAGGTTCACGGCGGTAAGTGAGACAAAGGCGAACGCCATCGTCATCGAGATTGACGGGAGAGTGGTGCTGGGTTTGTCCGGGCCCCAGGCCAGCAGGCCTAATGCGGTAACAGCTACGACAAAGCCGCTCACCAGCCACCGGACCACCTGCGGCCTGTTGACTATCTTAGTACCAGGGTGGCGGGGAGGGCGTTGCATTACACTCGGGTCCGGGACATCGACTATGAACCCGACAACAACCGTCACTACCACGAAGAACTTGCAGAACAAGAGTTGCAGCGGGAAGAGGGCAATCCCGCCGTTGATGTTGAGGATCGTCGCGTACAGCATCAATTGCAGGACCGACGACAGGATGGTCAACTGCAATTTTACGTACGACGTGATACGCCGGTAGATGTCCCGGCCGAGGTCGACGGCCCGTACGAGCGTGGCGAAATTGTCGTCTGTCAGCACGATTTTGGCCGCCTGCTTGGTCACTTCGGACCCGCTCCCCATGGCGACGCCGATGTCGGCCTGCTTCAGTGCGGCGGCATCGTTGACCGCGTCCCCTGTCATCGCCACTACCTGACCGGATTCCTGCATCAGCCGGGCCAGTCGCACCTTGTCCTCAGGGGCCACGCGCCCGAAGACGTGAAGCTCGGGAAGACGCCCGAGTACCTCCTCATCGCCAAGTTTCGCCAGTTCCATCCCGGTGATCACACCCGGCCCTAGCCCCAACTGGTCTGCTATAGCGCGAGCAGTTACCGTGTGGTCGCCAGTGATCATCCGAACGTCGATGCCAGCGTGGAGGGCTATGCCTATGGCATCTTTGGCTTCCGTGCGGAGCGGGTCGATGATCCCGACCAAGGCCACAAATACAAGGTCAGCGACTCCGGACATGGGATCAGACATGGCAGCGGTCATCCTCGCGTCGTCGACGTCGCGGGCGGCGAACGCCAGCACTCGCAGACCACGTTCGGACAGCTGTTCGTTGGCCGCCAGGATCTCGTCGCGGACTTCGTCTATAGGCACCTGTGCGTCGTGCCACAGCGCCCGCCCACAACGCTCGACGACGACGTCGGGCGCCCCCTTGACGGTCACAAAGTGTGGGCCCTCCAACATGCCGCCAGCGAGCCAATCAGGGAGATCGTGGTACGTCGCCATGAACTTGTACTCGGAGTCGAACGGCACCTCGGCTAGCCGGGGCAGCGCGGCGCGAGTCTCTTCGGCCCCCACTCCCATCTTTGCGGCTAGTACTACAAAGGCAGCCTCGGTGGGGTCGCCGATGACGGTCCCGTCGTCGGCTACCGTTGCGTCGGTGCACAGGGTGAGGCCGAAGGCCAGCCGCTCGAAGTAGGGCAAGGTGCGCCCTGCCACTCCCAAAATTGCACCTGTCTTCTCGTATCCCACCCCCTCCACCGTGAACCACTCACCACCGGCGAGCATTGAGGTCGCCGTCATGGCGTTCATCGTCAGGGTGCCGGTCTTGTCGCTGTTAATGACGGTGGTGCCGCCCAGGGTCTCCACGTCTGTAAGCGACTTGACGACCGCCTTGGACTCGGCGAGCCGCCGCGCCCCGGACCCCAGCATTGTTTGTACGAACGTTGGCAAGCCCGTTGGTATAGCGGAGATTGCCGTTGAGATGCACAGGAGCAGAACTGTGTCCAGAGTTTGGCCCCGGGCGATCCCGAAAATGGCGATCACGGCCACGGCCAACCAGGCAATAAGGCCGAAGACCTTCGTCATCCCGTCCAGCTCGCGCTGCAAGGGCGATCGCGTTCGCTCGGTGGCGCTGACCATCTGGGCGATGCGGCCCATCTCTGTTTGCTGACCGGTCGCGGTAACGACGAAGGTCGCTGTACCCCGAGTCACATCGGTGTTCTGGAACACTAAGTTCGTCCGGTCGCCGAGGGCGATCTCACCGGCCGGCAGGGTGGCTTGGTCCTTGGGCACCGGAGCGCTCTCGCCGGTGAGAGCGGCCTCTTGCAACTCGAGGGTCGCTGATGTAAAGATGCGCCCATCCGCGGGGACGAGGTCTCCGGCTTCGAGAAGCACCACGTCGCCCGGCACAAGCAGTTTTGACTCGATCTGTTCGATCCGTCCGGAGCGTCGGGCCCGCGCCAGAGGGACCTGGAGCTGAGCCAAAGCCTCCACGCTGGCCTGCGCCTTCAACTCCTGGTTCGTAGCCATTATGACGTTGAACGTGACCAGGGCGGTGACTACCAGGCCTGTCGCTACCTGCCCGATGATGAAACTGGCCACGCCTACGATGAGCAACATGATGTTCATTGGGTTGGTCAGCTGTCCGCGGGCCACGACCCATTTGCTTGGCGGTGGTTCCGCAGGTATCTCGTTGGGGCCGTACTCGGTGAGCCGGCGTTCGACATCGTCCGCGCTCAGGCCTTGCTTTGGGTCGACGCCGAGCCCGCGATGCCACTTTGTCAGCTGATTGCGAGTACCAGGCGATATTTTCGATGGGCCGTGTCGAGGACGCTCATGGCGGCCGGCCCCTCCGGGCGGAAGTCCATAACTCGTGCGGGCACCGTAGTGCCCCGAACGCAGGGTAAACGCCGCCGGCAAACAGCTGGACGCGCGCATCGATCACCCTCCTATGACCGCTTTACTCCTAAAATCACTGGTGACAGCCAATACTTGTGTTAGCATGGGGTGGCTAAGGACCACCCGGGCGAGGGTGGAAATATGCGCGTCAAGCCTCCGTTTCTCTCAGCAAGAAGCGGCCGAGATCGTGCGCCACCTCGAGCTCCGGGTCACAACGATGGCTTCGGGTCAAAACGTTGGCTTCGGCGCCGTGGCCAGCAGCACGATAGCGAACACGAGGATCGCAGAGGCTACGGCGGCCAGGCCGTAGCGGATGGCCCGGTAGCCGAAATGGCTTCCGATGCCGGCGAGGAAAAGGACGGTCGCCAGGAACACGGTGGTACGGACATAGTCGTCCGAATTAGCCCCTGCCTTCTCGCCGGCGGTGTAGTCGACAGAAGCTTGCGCATTGAGCGCAGCCGCTCGGGCTTTGGCCGGCTGGTGGTACTGCGGCATGTAGGTTGGCCCCGGCGGGGCGTTCGGGTTTGTTTCCGGGCCAGTAGCCTGCCATGCATTGAACGCGGCGCGGAAATTCGGGCTGAAGCGTTGCTCGGCTGTGGCCATGGCTCTTTGGTTCCCGGCGACGTAAGCCGTGAACCAGTCGTTGAAGGTGGTGAGGTCGAAGTTCAGAGAGTTGACAGCGTCCAGGTTGGCTTGACTGGCCTGGGAGCGGTCGGCGCTGGCCGTGGCCAGTAGTAGTGATGACTCAGTTGACCACTTGGCCGCCGCCCAGCCGGAGTACGCCGCCAGCACCGCTACCAACGCCAACAGCGCGGCCTCGAACACTGAGATAGCTCTGTTGCGGCGCTTTTCACGTTCCTCTTCGAGGTGCTCGGCATGTTCCGCTAGCCCTCTGCCGACCTCGACCGCTGACAGGCCTTCAGGCATAGTTTGAGGCCACCCCGGCGCTCGGCCGCACCATCCGCGCGGCGCACGTCTTAATCCGTCGGCGGGGCACGCAAAAACAGGGCACAGCAATATCATCGTAAGCCGAGGGCAGGGAAGTGGTGCAGCCTTCACGGGCGTCTACTCTTAGGCCGGGACCAGCCAGCGGCATCGTCCGATCCGGATGAAGCAGGTTCAAACGGCTCGATGGGCACATCATCCGGTATGGATGATGGCTCTGGCCCTCAGCACCGGTAACCTCTCGAACGATCCGCGATAGGTAAGACCGCGAGCTGGGCACGGCCCTTTGCCCGTTGTTCGACAAGATCGCTGCCGAGGAGGCTTACGACGCTGCACTCAGTCATCTGCGGATGGTCCGGTAATAGAGCGCGACTATCCGGATGTCAACGTCGAGCCAACGGCGACAGACCCAGGGCGTCGTAGCCACCGTGGCTCAGACGTGGTCGTTTCTGGAGCGCTGGGTCCCGGGAGCCCGGACCGCCCGGACGTACAAACCGGCCTGGGCACGGCCCGACATCGTTGCCGGCGTTGTCCTGGCAGCCATCCTCGTCCCCCAGGGCATGGCTTACGCCGAGCTCGCCGGCTTGCCGCCCGTCACCGGCCTCTACACGACGATCGGCTGCCTGGTGGGCTATGCGGTGTTCGGCCCGTCACGAGTCCTTGTCCTCGGACCGGATTCGTCCGTTTCGCCCATGATCTTCGCCGCCATCGTGCCTCTTCTGGCCGGTGGGGGCTCATCGCGAGCCATCGCGCTCGCGGGCATGCTCGCCCTGATCGTCGCCCTGATCGAAATTGGCCTCGGGGTGGCGAAGCTTGGGTTCGTCGCAGACCTGCTCTCCAACGAGGTCCAGGTCGGGTACATGAACGGGCTCGCTTTGATCATCATCGTCGGCCAACTGCCGAAGCTGTTCGGCTTTTCCACTCACGCAGCAGGTTTCGGCAACGAAGTGCGGGCTTTTTTCACGAGCCTGGACCTAACTGTCTGGCCCGCTCTGCTCATCGGCCTAGGAGTACTGGCGGTGCTGCTGGTCTTGCCGAAGGTCACTCGTCGCGTCCCCGCCGTCCTCGTCGCAGTAGCAGGTGCCACCATTGTCTCGGCGGTCTTCGACCTGAGCGCGCACGGCGTAAAGACGGTCGGCGTTTTGCCCAAAGGCGTCCCGGCACCGTCTCTGCCCTGGACGAAGCTGGCGGACGTAGCCCCCTTGATGGTGGCCGCGATTGGCATCACGCTCGTATCGCTAGCAGACACCATCGCCACCTCGGCCAGCTTCGGCGCCCGTCGAGGCGAAGAGGTGGACCCGAACCAGGAGATGATCGGGATCGGAGCGGCCAACCTGGCCGCCGGGCTCGTGCAAGGCTTTGCCGTATCAACGAGTGGGTCCCGCACAGCGGTTGTCGAGCAAGCGGGGGCCAAGTCCCAGCTCGCGTCCCTCGTCGGAGCCGGCGTGGTGGCCCTCCTCCTGTTGTTCCTTAACTCCGTCCTGGCGGACCTGCCGCAGTCGGCTCTGGCCGCGGTCCTGATCGCGGCGGCTTTTTCTTTGATGGACCTTGATGTTCTCCGGCGCTATTACCTCGTAAGGAAGAGTGCCTTGGCACTGTCGCTCACGGCGACGGTCGGAGTAGTCCTATTCGGGGTACTGCAGGGCATAGTGGTCGCCATCGTCCTGGCCGTCCTGTTGTTCTTCCGCCGGAGTTGGCAACCGAGAGGGACGGTTCTCGGCCAGGTCGAGGGTCTTGAAGGATGGCACAGTGTGGAAGAATACCAACAGGCCCGCGAACTCCCGGGGATCGTCGTGTACCGATGGGAGGCCCCGCTATTCTTCGCCAATTGCTCGTCCTTTCGATCTCAGGTTCGCCGGGTCGCCGCTAAGCGCCACCCGTCGTGGGTGGTCGTGCAGTGCGAGGCCGTAACCGATATCGACGTTTCCGCGGCTCAGATGCTCGAGCAACTCGACCGCGAGCTGAACGGCTCGGGTACGCATATGGCGTTCGTAGAGATGCGCAGTCGTCTCCAGGACCAGGTGCAGCGCTATGGGCTCCTCAAGACACTCGACGGGAACCGCTTCTACCCCACCCTCGAGGCGGGGTTGGCGGCAATCCAGGAGGGCTGAGTTTGGGTGCCCGGCCCATATCAAGCATGAGAGTACCACTTACCCAGTCGAGTTCCCGCGTGGCGCTAAGTTCGCGGTCAGGGCCACGGGCATCAATAACGTCGGTACCAGAACCATCCCTGATACAGGAGGACTAGCAATGGACGACCCCAGGAGTGAAGGTTGGCTTATCTTTGCCGGGATCATGTTGATGATGGCTGGCGCCATGAGGTTCTTCGACGCGATCTGGGCCTGGTCTTACAACGGTGCCGTGCCTTCGCACCTTAAAAGCGCCCTCTTCGGCCAAACTCTGAGCAATTACGGTTTTGTGTGGATCGTCGTCGCCGTCGTGCTGTTTGGAGCAGGACTAGGGGTGATGATGCGCTCACAATTTTCCCGCTGGTTCGGCATTGTTGCCGGCGCCATCGGCGCCATCAGTGCCATCTGGTGGATGCCGTTCTACCCGGTGTGGTCGTTGACCTACGTTTTCATATGCGTGTCGGTCATTTACGCCCTTGCCGCCCATGGTCAAAAAGAACCCGCGTGAGCACAGCCCCGAGGGTCAGCTGACGGGCACGGTCGCAAGTAAACGATCAAAAGGGATCGCAAGCTTTAGTGTCATCGCCGGTCGCGTCTGTCGTCACGTCGGTCCTCACGGCGGTCGTGGCGACGGTCGACGCCATGGGCGACGACGGCTGCGGTGCCCACGACCGCTGCGGTGCGGGCGACGGGGGCGCCGATGACGCCGCGCCGGGCGGCGCGTGCGGGTCGGAGTGGCATGTCAGTCTCCTTTTTCGTCGGCCTCGAGTGAGGCGAGGATGGCCTGGATCGGGATGCGTCCGGTGGCGATGAGCTGGCCGCCGGAGCGGCGGGCGGCCGCGGCGAACGGAGCGGCCCATCTGTTTTCCCAAACGAGTACGCCGGCCGTCGTTCCTGGTTCCATGGCCGCGGCCAGGTGGGTCATGTCTTCTGCGGCGAGCAGCTCGGCTAGTTGGGTTTCTGCCGTGCGGAGCTCGTCGATTTCCTCAAGGTCCTCTATTTCCAGAGCCTCGATGGCTCCGTCGGCGTCCTTCACCAGGATCACGAGGTCGAGTAGGCGGATGGTCCCCGAATCGACGAGTCTGGCCAGTTCTGCGGCCATCTCGCCAGTAAAGTGGGAAGCACCTGGCGGGAACTCGACGATTAGGTAATCCACCGGACCTAATTCATCAACATCAATATCAACGTCAGCCATCGCTGTCCTTCCTCATTGCGCTCTTGTTCGAACTCCGTTGATCGGGCCCTGTCAGCCACCTTTGAGCATCTGCTGGTGATGCAGCCCAATTCGTTGTGTAGGTGACCAATGCGAGGCGCAGGTGGCTCCTTCCTGCCCATGTCCACCCACGCGGCCCAGGCCAGCGGACCAGGCAGGCCTCAGCGATGCCTGGCTGAACCACCCGGTCCGTCAGGCCGTCATGACCTGGATGATCTTCGACGAGGTCTTCATGCCCCCCTCAGGAACGGCGGCGCGAACCTCCAGGATGCCGTTGCGGTAGCTGGCTTTGATGTCCTCCTCGCTGACACCCTCGGGCAGGACGAACTCCCGGGCGAACGAGCCGTATCGGAACTCACTGCGGTAGCCGGGCTTCTCGGTCGTCTCGGGCTCTTCGTGGCGTTCAGCCCGGATGTGCAGCGTGTCGCGGGTGAGGCTCACTTCGACATCCTTGCTCGGGTCGATACCGGGAATCTCTGCTCGGATCACGAACTGGCCGCCGTCCTGGAACTCTTCGGTCCGCATCCAGGCGCCGTGCTCACGGTCCCAATCGGCCTCTGCAGCCGCCATTTCCGCGGCTACCTCGTCGGCTTGGGCGACGTCTTCGTCGCTCACGGTGTGCACCTCGGTTTGCCCTCCGAGCTCGGTGAGCTTCCCGGACACATCCTGCGCTTTATCACCGGCCACGAGGACACCGACAGCCGCCTTGCCGTCGGCCAGCTCAGCGGCCAGCCGGTCGCGGTCCTTCGCCTCAAGGCCGAGGCCCTTGCGATGGAGGGCACCGAGGACGCCGCCACCGATGGCCCCGGCGAGCAGGCTGGGCGGGACGAAGACGGCCAAAATGACACCGATCCCAGCGCCCTTGCCGACGCTGCGCCGGCCGAGCTTGTGGGTCTTGACCTTGCCCTTCTTGTCGAGGACGAGGACGCCGATCGCGTTCAGCTTGATGTCGTCGTTTGCCTTGTCCCAGGACTTCAGCGACGCGACCGCCGCATCAGCGGCCGCCTCGTCGGGGAAGGTCGCCAGTACAACCTGCTTGTCGCTCATGCGAGTGGCTCCTAACCAAGTGGCGGCTCTCGCCGCCGGCTGCCCCTGGGATAGGGGCAGCACCTCTGATTATGTCTCCACCTAGGGCGGGGACGACCCACCCTGGGGCGGGTGGACTTGGGATGATTTGCGACCTATCGCGTGTGCGGCCAGTTTCGCTTGACAGGAGTCCCACTCCGACGCGCAGGACCGCCCTGGACCAGTGACCCTCACCACGTCACGGGCTGACGTAGCTCACGTGGCGCCCAGCGGCTTGCGGCCGCTTCGAAGCTGACCTGCTGGAAGCAGCATGTGTGTTAGCCCGTGCTCCGCGGTGGCTCCGGCTTCATCAGTCGTTCGAGGTGCACCATTGCGTCGCAGTCCAGCGTTGCCGGGTCGATGGACTGGCCAGCAATTAGGTGCTCCAGAATAATTTGCAATACCCGCACTTCGAAAACAGTGAGGGTTACCGTAACGGTCGGGACCAAAGCCTCCTCGATAGGCCTTCCCTCGGCGTCGACGTCCTCCCAGTACTCAGCTTCTGTCATGCGGCCTCCACGCTGGGGCTCGTGGGCGCCAGAGCCAGGTCCCGTCAGAAACGGGCAGGTTTGCGAGCCTCAACCCAATCAACTACGGCGCGCCCCAACACCCAGTGCATTTCTGGAGTTCCACCGGGTGGTGCCCGCCGTCATCTCTGTGGCGTCACACTACAGCGCGACAGTGCCATACGCCAGTCGGGCACGTGAACCCCGACAGCTCGGCGTACGCATCCACGACGGGTGGCTCCCCGAGCATCCCAGCTGAACGCCTCGCGTTGCCGCTAGACGTCGTCAACTGGGCTCTACGAGCCGAGAAAGCGCGGTCGGCCTGGCACTCCGTACTACAGTGACAGCCGTGGCCAGAGCTAAGGCCGGCAGCATCAACCTCGATGCAATGTTTCGGCCGGGCTCCAGCGCTCGCAGGATCGCCGAGCGCCTAATGACCGGTAAGCCCCAAACGAAATATGAACTGGTCGAGGGTCTAGATACCACCGGTACGAGCGTCTACCGGGTCGTGGCTCGGCTGCAGGCAGCCGGAGCCATAATCACCCGCCATATCGGTCCCGACGGCAGGCAGACTGTGTTCCAGCTCGTGGAAGTGTCGGCGCGCAAGGTGGGGCGCCCGTACCTGCACCTCGCTGACCAGGTACGGGTCATTGCGGCCCGCCTGTCGGGAGATGACATGCTCATCGACGTGTCCAGCGGTAAGGACACCTACCGTGGCGTAGTACATGGCGTCATAACGAATGTGAACATAGGCAGTTACGCCACAGTTCAAGGCATCGAGCGCGTAGACGATGCGTTGTCAAACGTTCGGTTCGAGGTTCACAGCTCCACGTCTGGAGACCGGATCGTGGTCCTCGAGTCTGTCCGTAACGTTACAGACGCATAGAAGCGCTCGACCCGCAGGCGACCCGGCTAGGGCGTGGGGGTTTGGCGGCTACGTGACCCGCAGCTGTTCGCCCCGTGGGCACCCTGAAACAACGGGACAGCTGCGAGGCCTTGCCGCTCCGGCGCACGAGGATTGAACTTCGTGACTTCAGCCAGTCACGGTTTCAGCGGTGGTGGGCCCAGCCTCTTCGGCGAGGCGGCGCAAGACGTCATCCGCTGATTGCGGGTCCTCGCGGCGTAGCTGTCGTAGCTTTCTGATTAGGTCGTCGACGTCGGCAGTGCTGAGGGCAGAGTGGCCGTTCTCGTCACGTGCCCTGGCCGAGTTTACCTCCCGACCCAGTGCCTCGAGCCGGTCAAGAGCGAGCCTATCGCCGCCGAACACGTGGTCGGCTGGAACTGCTGCCCAGAGCACCCTTAACGCGTCGATGACGATACCCAGGTCGTGATCGAACTTCCTTGCACGACGGGCCTCGTCGCGCTCCAGCGCCTCGTCGCCGACCTTGGAGGCGATGAAGAACTGCGGGTTGAAACAACGCATGTTCATCGCGTCAACCCCAAAGCAGGCAATGTACGCCGGCACACCTGACGTACTTTCGGAGTACGATCTGATGTCCCTGTCACAAGGTTTCTCCCCTCTCGACGATAATCGGACCGCTTCGTCCTTCGACCATAATGTCGGAAAGGGACCGCTGTGCTCTATGGGTAAAGGCGGTAAGATCAGGAACTTCGGCACCGTGATCGATGACGACGCGGTCCGATCGCTCATTCTCTCGACCAGGTTGCTGGGCACCCGAGAGATAATGATCATCAATCACCTCGACTGCGGCATGCTCACGTTCACCGACAGCGATATGGAGGACCGGCTCCGCAAAGAGACAGGGAAGGCGCCGATTGCGCCGGCCAGGTTCTACAGCTTCACCGACGCCGAGGAGAACACCAGGGAGCAGGTTCAGAAGGCGAGGTCGCACCCATGGATCTCCGAGGACGTCCCGATCAGGGGGGGTTCGCCTATGACGTCAACACCGGGCGGCTCAGCGAAGTGTTCCCGGACGCGAAGACCAACGCTGGTTAGCAAGGCTGGTTAGCAAGCGCGGCCGCCTCAGCGCGTGCGGCGCGAGGACGACTGGGGGCGGACCTGGCGCTCAAGTTGCATGAGGCTCCAGACCTGACAAGCAGCCATGCCAAAGGAGATGCCGACATGCCAAGCCAGGCAATGCAGGACATGATCGACGCCCTCAGGGACCGGCAGAAGGCCAGTGCCAGCCAGGCTCCGCCCACTATGGCAGAGCGCCGCGCCACCTTCGTCCCTGGGGACCGCCTTCGTCCGGTGCCTGACGACGTCCAGGTGAGGGGGGTGACCGCTGGCGGGGTACCAGCCCACTGGCTGTCCGCCCCGGGAGCGGACGCCGGCCGGGTGCTCCTTTTCCTGCACGGCGGGGGTTACGAGCTCGGGTCGGTCCGCAGCGACGGCGAGCTAGCCGCCCGGCTGGGGCGGGCCAGCGGGATGCGGGTGCTGTTCCCTGAATATCGCCTGGCCCCCGAGCATCCCTTCCCCGCCGCCATCGACGACGTCCTGGCCGCGTGGCGCTGGCTCCGCACCGACCAGGACCTGAGCGCAAGGTCAATCGCAGTGGCCGGCGCCTCGGCCGGCGGAGGGCTCGCCGTCGCGCTGCTCGTAGCCACACGTGACGCCGGGGAGGAATTGCCTGCGGCCGCCGCACTCATGTCCCCGACGGTGGATCTGACCAGCTCGGGGTCCTCAATGACCGAGCGCGCCGGTCAGGATCCGATCTCCACCCCCGCCACGCTGCGTCAGTTCGCCTCCGACTACCTGGCCGGGGCTGACCCTAAGACGCCTCTGGCGTCGCCGCTGTTCGCCTCACTGTCCGGGCTCCCGCCGCTGCTAGTGCAGGTAGGCACGGCCGACGTGCTGCTCAGCGATTCCGAACGCCTGGCCAGAGCAGCAGCCGAAGCCGGGGTCGACGTCACCCTGGAGATCGGCGAGGGCCTGCCCCACGTCTACCAGCTCTTGCTCGGCACCCCCGAGGCAGCCGAGGCCACCGAGCAGATCGGCAAGTTCCTGCGGGCCCGGGTTCTCTAACGAGCTCCACGCCGGAGGCCCAGCTGCCACGGGCCGAGGGCGTGTGGCTATTCGACTCCAAACCCGAAAGCGAAGAAGAGCCAGCACGCGCCGTCTGCACCCGGTACGAGGAAAATCGCCCCGGCCGCTGTCGATCTGCCTAGAGCGGCTCCGACCTATCGCTGGGGCGCCGTCGAAGTGACGTCACAAGACGAAGGGAGCGAACACATGAAGTACATCCTGCTCATCCACCAGAACCCGGATACCTGGCGCAGCCTCGAAGACTCGGAGCGCCAAGCGCTCATGGACGAGGCTGGTTCGATCGTGAACGAGTTGATCGCCTCTGGCGAATGGGTCGGCGGGGAGGGCCTGGCCGACCCGTCGACCGCAAGGACAGCACGGGTGCGCGACGGCATCCCGGCAGTCACCGACGGTCCGTTCGCGGAGGCCAAAGAACACGTCGTGGGCTATTCCATCGTCGACTGCGAGAGCCAGGAGCGGGCCGTCGAGATCGCTCTGCGCTGGCCGGACTCGCGGCTTTGGGGGGTGGAAGTACGCCCAATCTTGAGCCCGAACGGTGCAGAGATGTAGGGCTGCAGGGCTGGAGGGCATGACCGCTGACGGGCCCCGAACTGCACGGGCTCGACAGCCGCCTGGGCCCTGAGGCTCCATTGCACCGGCGTAACGACACCGGCAGCGTCTCGGAGGGAGCTCACGTCAGGCCTTCACCCCGGAGAACACTGAGATGGCGAAACGCTCGACGTCGTTGCTGCCAGGAAGGATCACCGAGGCCAGACCGAGCCGCTCGGCGCGCTCCTCCAACAAGTCGACCATCCGTTCGGGCGGCCCGACCAGGGCGAACGGGCATTGGCCGAGCGGCACCGGCTCCAGCCCGTACTGTTCGCACAGCCGCCGCTCTTTCTCCTCGATCTCCCCAGCCGGGCAGCTGACCACGTGGGTCAGCATCACGCTGATGGTCGGGATCGGCCGTCCGGCCTCCGCGGCTGCTGCCGCCAGGACGCTGACGCTGTCCTCCAAGCCGGCTACCGTGCCAGCGAGACGCTTGCGATTGTCCTCAACGACGGTCACAGCACCGCCGACGGTGGCACTCACCTTCCCGGCCTCGGTCGGCGAGTTGAGGTCGACGTGATCGGCGTAACGGCCGGCCATCTGCAACGCCCGGGCGCTGCCACCACCCAGCATCAGCCGGGGCGGCACCCCGGGATCCGGTGAGAGCGGCAGGTCGGCGACGATCTGGGCGCCGTGGAGACGACCGTAGCCGTCGTCGAAGAGCTGGCGGCCAAGCGCCATGGTCTCCTCCAGGCGCTGCATTCGTTGGCCGTGGGCCTCCCAAACCAGGCCGAGGGCCTCGAACTCCTCGCGGTTCCAGCCGGCCCCGAGACCGGCGTAGACGCGCTCACCTCCGAATAGACGAGCCAGCTGAGAAAAGTGGCGCAGCAGCAACGCGGGGTGCTGAAGACCGGCGTTGGCGACGATGGTGCCGAGCTTGGCCCGTTCTGTAACGGCGCCGGCTGCGGCTAAGAGGATGTACGGATCGGGCTGGCGTCGGGCCGTGCGACGGGAGCCTTCCATGTCGAAGAACAGGTGGTCGGTGGCGAACACCCCGGCCACTCCCACCTCCTCCCAGCGCCGGACCTGCCCCGCCAGTTCCGACATACCTGCGACCGGCGACCCGATGACCCCCCAGAGCTCCATAGCGTCGACCATAGGCCAACGACGCACCGGCATGGCCGAAGAGCGTCCATGGGCCTTACAGGAGCGCCAGGGCTTCAGGGCACGCGGGCCGCCGCGCAGTGCTGCCAAAACCCGCCCCGTTGCGTGGCGCAGCAGTAACGTCGTTGCCGTGGAGAGGTCATGGTGGTACCTGTGGCGAGGCAACCGCACCAACGGGCACGCGAAGATCCTGATAAACGGGCCCAAGTCCCAGCTCCTCGACGACGTTGAGCTGTCCGGGCTGCGAGGTACGCGGGAATGTGGCCGGCCGCTGGTGGTGCGCTGGGACCCGAACGAGCGTTAGGGCGGAGGCCGATGGCAACATGGGAAAAGAACGAGCGGGTCTCCGGCTTTCACTCCTGGCTCGACGAGAGGTGGTACGGCCTGGTCTGGCCCCAGGTCGACGGCAACGGCTGGTCCTGGAACATTATTGACACCGGACGCGCGCCCCGCGGCGCCGGCGACGGCATCGAGGTCGGCAGCGCACACGACCGAGAGGCAGCCCAGGCCGATGCAGAGAGCAGGTGGCGGGAAGTTGGGCATGACACGCCCTGGTGACCCGCCGGCGGGCGAGGCACGCCCGCCGGCGCAACATTATGGAGCTCTACTGGACGGTGTTGCCCGAGCGGCCGTTTTCCGAGCGTGCATCAGGGACCGTGCGGTAAAGAGCTGAGAGCCTATCGTCTCGTGGAGGTGGGACCGAGTTGTACCTGTACGTGCGCCGGAACCGGCTGACCGATCTCGGGACCGGGCTGGAGTGGGTGGAGCGGGCGCGCGATCGCTTGGAGCAACTATTTGGCACCGGGGTCAGCAGTTGGAGAAATCTGTATTCCCCCGGGGCAGGATTAGTCAGCTTTACTTCTTGGTGGAGTGAACTATCGGCACTAGAAGAAGCTGCCAGCGCGCTGCGGGATGACCACGAATACCGTGGAATTATCCAAGATGGCCGAGCATTTGTGGAAGGTCAGACGGACGATGCCTTATTGCGGCTAACCTACGGCGACCTCCTGTTGGCCCAACCTCGGTACGTGCACATTATCAGTGCTAAATGTGCTGCTGGGCACCTCGAGACCGCAATTGCCAGCGGCATCGAGCTGGCCCAGAAGAGCGAGGAAATGATCGGCGCGCCAACCCAGTTCGTCCGCTCCCTCACAGGCTCGTTCGGCTCGGTCGCATGGCTGACTGCCTACAACACCATGGCTGATTTCCAGACAGCGGTAGAAAAGCTCCTCACCGGCGCGTCGCCATGGCTCTATTACCGAGACCAGCATCACGTGGCTTTCGAAGGTTCCTCGATGACGCTTTCTCTGCGCGAAAGGCTCTCGGCCAGCGGACCTTAGGCGACGCAGCCGGTTCGATCGTGGGGCCATCATCGATCGACACGGCGATGTGGTCTTTTCTTGCTTCTTGTCGTGGTCGTGGTCCTGTCGAGAGCGTAAGGATCGCTGCCGACCTGAGGGCATGCAAATCCGCCGCCAAATGGGACCACGCATGCCCTCTGTTTGCTTCGCCGGCGCCGAGCATGTCGTTGGGTACCTCCAGTGCGATGGAGTCGGCGTTGTTGTCGGCGAAGTCGTCGTGGCCGCTCCACTCGAACCCGTGCAGGGCGCCCTCGACGTCGGCGAAGAACGGGTCGCTGCGCAGCGCTGCTGACAGCCGGATGGGACCGGCCCACACAGGCCGGGGCGTGCCGTCGAAGCTGGCCGGGTCAGGTCGAGCAGTCAGCGCACTAAGGTTGGGGGCGAGACAACAATGGGCATCACTATTGGCGTGGTCGGAGCGGGCGAGTTCGCAGACAAGTTCATCCCGCTTTTCCAAGCGCACCCCAACGTGGACGAGGTCCAGCTCGCCGACCTTGTGCCCGAGCGGTGCGCCGAGCTCGCTGCACTGCACGGGATAACCAAGACCTATGGGTCAGGTCAGGAGCTCTGCGCGTCCGATGTCGACGCCGTAGCGATATTCACTCAGCGTTGGACACATGGACCTATTGCGCTCGAAGCTTTGAACGCAGGAAAGCACGTCTACTCGGCGGTCCCAATGGCCAGCTCGGTGGACGAAATCGGTGGGATCATCGGCGCGTTACGCTCCAGCGAGCGCATTTACATGATGGGCGAGACAAGCTATTATAATCCTGCAGTTATCTATTGCCGAGGCAAGGTCGCCTCAGGAGCATTCGGAAGGATTGTGTACTCCGAGGGCGACTACGTCCATGATCTGGACCTCGGCTTTTACGAGGCTTTTCAGCGTAGCGGCGGAGAGAGTTGGCGTTCGATAGCCAGCTTCCCACCGATGATGTACCCGACCCATGCTCTCGG
Organism: uncultured Acidimicrobiaceae bacterium; assembly: GCA_963823855.1. Lineage (GTDB taxonomy): Bacteria > Actinomycetota > Acidimicrobiia > Acidimicrobiales > Palsa-688 > Fen-671. The sequence goes on along the minus strand of CAWGNA010000012.1, from coordinate 109,254 downwards.
TGGTGTCCTTGGAGTCCTCCCAACTTACTGCACGTCGGTCTCGTGCATCGGCATGGTCGACCAGCATGAAGACGGAGTGTTTGTCCGCTCGGTGAGCAAGTGGGAGAACGAGTTCAGCAACGAGATTGCGCTCTTTCGTACCGCCGATGGCGGCGCAATACGCACCAGCGAGATGCGCCGAGTCGGCTACCCAGCGCATATCCGGGAGTCACGTTTTCGTTTCTTCGGCACGGAAGCCAGCTTTGAGCAGATCGCAACCGTTAGTCTCTGGCAGTCCAAAGTCCACACCGAAGATGTCAGTGAGCTCCTGCGGACCGTGAAAAACGGTGACAGCTTGGATGGGTTTACCCGCGTTCAGCTCGGCGAAGTGCTCAGCGCGGGCGTGTCGCAGGTGCATGATCTCTCGAGGCTCCCCCGCTCTCTTATCGGTTTGACGAACGGTCATGAAGGCGGCCACCCCTTCCTGGTAGATGACTTCGTCCGGGCTTGCATGACCGGAAGGCAGCCCCCTGTCAACGCATGGGCGGCGGCGCGCTTTACGCTCCCTGGCCTCGTCGCTCATGAGTCGGCAAAGCACAATGGTGAGCGGCTCGAAATTCCGGACTTCGGTGATTGCCCGTTTTGATTCGCTCCAAGGCGATATCGTCGACACACCCTAACCCCTGGTGGCAGTGTCCGTCTCGCTTTGACGCCTGGTGGCCGGGCCCGTCAGTGTTCGAACGTCCCGTAGTTTCGGGGCTCTTCGCTCAAGGGCGTACGTCGTTGTGCACTCCCGTACGCAACGCGTTCTATGGCTCCCAATTTGGCCCTGGATGTGACCCAAAACCCTCGATAGGCGGTGATGGGGGCCGAGTCCGGCTCGATGGCCGCGCCACCCTGTCGTCGGGCGACACCTACGCCGTCCCCACGATCGGCTTCACCAGTTGCTTGGCGTCGGGGGCGCCGGCGAACTTGGCGTCACCGAAGGCGAACACGGCCCCATTGGCCGCCGCCAGCCAGTAGCCCTTCCCGTCGGGGGTGGCGGCGATGGACACGACCGGCTTCACCAGTTGCTTGGCGTCGGGGGCGCCGGCGAACTTGGCGTCACCGAAGGCGAACACGGCCCCATTGGCCGCCGCCAGCCAGTAGCCCTTCCCGTCGGGGGTGGCGGCGATGGACACGACCGGCTTCACCAGTTGCTTGGCGTCGGGGGCGCCGGCGAACTTGGCGTCACCGAAGGCGAACACGGCCCCATTGGCCGCCGCCAGCCAGTAGCCCTTCCCGTCGGGGGTGGCGGCGATGGACACGACCGGCTTCACCAGTTGCTTGGCGTCGGGGGCGCCGGCGAACTTGGCGTCACCGAAGGCGAACACGGCCCCATTGGCCGCCGCCAGCCAGTAGCCCTTCCCGTCGGGGGTGGCGGCGATGGACACGACCGGCTTCACCAGTTGCTTGGCGTCGGGGGCGCCGGCGAACTTGGCGTCACCGAAGGCGAACACGGCCCCATTGGCCGCCGCCAGCCAGTAGCCCTTCCCGTCGGGGGTGGCGGCGATGGACACGACCGGCTTCACCAGTTGCTTGGCGTCGGGGGCGCCGGCGAACTTGGCGTCACCGAAGGCGAACACGGCCCCATTGGCCGCCGCCAGCCAGTAGCCGGGCAGCGGTGCCAGCGTTCCTCTCACCGTCAGCGAGAAGTCCTGAGCGGCGTCGGGGGTGACCCCGTTGGAGGCCTTCACAAACAGCCTGTAGACGCTTGATATCCCTGCTGCTGCGACGCCCGAGATGGTGGCCGTACCGTTGTGGTTGTCCCTGAAGGTGATCCCGGGCGGAAGGGTGCCGGCCTCACTCAGGCGAGGGTCGGGGGGGTGCTCGGTCGACGACGTCGTAACGGTGAACGAGCCTGCAGTGCCGACCGTAAAGGTCGTCTTGGGTGCACTTGTTATCGATGGGGCTTCGTCCACCGTCAACGTGAAGGCCTGGGCCGCCGGAGGACCGCTGATGCTCGAAGCCGTGATCGACAGGTTGTACAAGCCATCGGTTCCCTTCGCGGGCTTCCCTGAGAGCGTGGCCGTGCCGTCCCCGTTGTCGGTGAATGTCACGCCCGCGGGGAGCGCGCCGGTCTCGGCCAGCGCCACGGGCGGGTCATCGGTGGTAGTAACCGAGAACGTCCCCCGTGAGCCGACCGTGAAGGTCGTCCCGTCGGCGGAAGTGATGGAGAAGGTGTTTTGGGCCGAAGGCGAAGTGCTCGGGCTCGGGGCCTCATCGACCGTGAGCTTGAGCGGCTCGACGGTGGGAGTGCCCACCCCATTAGAGGCCTCGATCGTGAGGTTGTAAACGCCAGCTGTCCCAGCCCCGGGCTTTCCTGAGAGCGTGGCCGTACCGTCGCCGTTGTCAAGGAACGTCACGCCGGCGGGGAGGGTGCCGCTCGTGAGGGAGATCGCAGGCTGCGTGGGGTAACCCTGCGAGGTCGTCACCGTGAAGGTGCCCGCGGCGCCGACGGTAAATGTTGTCGATGTGCCTGAGGTTATAACGCTTCGCTCGTCGACGATGAGGCTGAACGGTTGTGACGCCGCCTGTCCCACGCCGTTCGACGCCATGATAGTTACTTGGTAAACCCCACCGGTCCCGGGCACCGGGGCCCGGACAGCGTGGCCGTGCCGTCCCCGTTGTCGACGAAGGTCACGCCGGCGGGGAGAGTGCCAGCAGTGATGGAAATGGTCGGCGGTGGGTACTCGTGAGCGGTACTAACGGCAAAAGTGCCGGCCGTTCCTACGGTGAAGGTTTTCGAGGCCGCTGACGTTATAGCGGTCGGCTCGTCTACGGTCAGGGCAAACGGTTGCGACGCCGCCTGTCCCACGCCGTTAGACGCAGTGAGCGTGACTGGGTAAACACCGCCCGTCCCAGTCGCCGGCGGCCCGGACAGCGTGGCCGTGCCGTCCCCGTTGTCGACGAAGGTAATTCCCGCGGGGAGGGTGCCGGCCGTCGGCGTCAAGGTCGGGATTGGGTAACCGGTGGCCGTGACGGTAAAGGAACCGGCCGAGCCGACCGTGAAGGTCGCTCCGGCGCCACTGGTGATGGCGGGAGCTTCGTCGACAGTGATCGTAAAGGGCTGGACGATATGACCACCGCTCCCGTTCGAGCCTGTGACCGACAGGTTATAGACGCCGCCGCTCCCCGTCGCTGGCGAGCCGGAAAGCGTGGCTGTACCGTCCCCGTTGTCGACAAAGGTGACCCCCGAAGGGAGATCGCCGGTCTCGGTGAGGGCCAACGTCGGGAAGCCAATGGTGGTGACGACGAAGCTCCCGTGGGTGCCCGCGGTGAACGTCACCTGCCCGGCGGAACTGAACGAGGCCGCCTCGTCGACTGTCAGGACGAAGGCTTGCAACGAAGGAGCCCCGATACCGTTCGACGCCGTGATCGACAGGTCATACACGCCCCCCGTTCCTGTCGCGGCGGTCCCTGAGAGCGTGGCCGTGCCGTCCCCGTTGTCGACGAAGGTGATGCCCGCCGGGAGAGTGCCGGCCGTCGCCGTCAGGGTCGGGATTGGGTAACCCGCGGTTGTGAACAAGAACGAGCCCGCCGAGCCGACCGTGAAGGCCGTTCCGGTGGGGCTGCCGAACGAGGTGGCCTCGTCGACCGTGAGCATGAATGCCTGTACCGAAGGAGCCCCGATACCGTTCGACGCCGTGATCGACAGGTCATAGACGCCCCCTGTTCCTACCGCAGGGGTCCCTGAGAGCGTGGCCGTGCCGTCCCCGTTGTCAACGAAGGTGACGCCCGCCGGGAGAGTGCCGCCGGTGATGGAAATAGTCGGGGGGGAGGGGTACTGGTGGGCGGTAGTAACCGTAAAGGTGCCGGCCGTTCCTACAGTCATAGTCACCGAGGCGCCTGACGTTATAACGCTGGCTTCGTCCACGGTCAGGGTGAACGGCTGCGACGCCGCCAATCCTACGCCGTTGGACGCGGTGACCGTGATCGGGTAAGTCCCGCCCGCGCCGGCTACTGGGCTGCCCGAGATCGTGGCCGTACCATCCCCGTTGTCAACGAACGTGACGCCATCGGGGAGCGTCCCTGCGGTCACGGTGAGGACCGGGGTCGGGTAGCCGGTGGTAGCAACCGAGAACGAACCGGCCGAGCCAACCGAAAAGATGGTGCCCGACGCAGTTGTAATAGATGGCGCTTCGTTGACCGTCAGGGTAAACGCCTGGACCACCGAAGTGCCGACCCCGTTTGAGGCCATCACGCGGATCGAGTAAACGCCGCCGGCGCCTGCCGCCGGGGCCCCGGATAGCGTAGCGGTACCGTCCCCGTTGTCAACGAAGGTGACGCCATCGGGGAGCCCCCCCGCCTCGGTCAAGGCGGGTGTGGGGTAGCCGGTGGCCGTGACCGAGAACGTCGCGCTAGAGCCAACCGTGAAGGTGGCGCTGGCACCACTCGTGATCGAGGGGGCTTGGTCGACGGTCAGTGTAAACGACTGAACGTCGGACGGGCTGATCCCGTTGGACGCGGTGATCGAAAGGTGATAGACGCCGCCAGTCCCCGGCGCAGGGGTACCGGAAAGCGTCGCCGTACCGTTGCTGTTCTCAGTGAACGTAACCCCGCTAGGGAGAGACCCGCCGGTCAGGGAGACGGAAGGAGGTGAGGGGTACTCATGGGCCGTGGTCACCGTGAAAGTGCCAGAGGAGCCGACCGTGAAAGTTGCCGACGAAGCCGACGTGATCGAGCTCGCCTCGTCCACCGTCAGGGTGAACGCTTGCGATGCGGCTGGCGTCACGCCGTTCGACGCCGTTATGGAGATGTCATAGACACCCCCGGTCCCTGTCCGGGGTGTGCCCGAAAGCGTGGCCGTACCGTTGCCTTTGTCGGTGAAGGTGACCCCCGAAGGGAGCGCCCCACTCTCGCTTATGGTCGGGACGGGGTACCCGGTGGTCGCTACGGAGAAGGACCCGGCCGCGCCGACCGTGAACGTGCTGCTGGAAGCGCTGGTGATGGACGGGGCTTGGGTGACCGTCAGCGTGAATGACTGGGCCGCATTGGTACCGATGCCATTGGCGGCGTGGAGCCCGACGCTGTACGTACCGGTCGCCGTGGGTGTCCCGGAGAGCGTGGCCGTGCCGTCCCCATTGGAGTGGAATATGACGCCTGGCGGGAGGGTGCCGGACTCGGTCAAGGTCGGGGTCGGATAGCCATCAGTGGTTACCATAAAGGCGCCCGGTGAACCGTTTATAAAGCTGGTCGCGTTGGCAGACGTGAACGAGGGGACCTCGTCGACCGTGAGAGTGAAGTTCTGGGTGACGGTGGCCGCGATGTTCGTCGCCGCCAGCGTGAGCTGGTAGACGCCTCCGGCTCCTAGCGCCGGCGTCCCGGAGATAGTGGCCGTGCCGTTCCCTTTATCGGTGAAACTCAGGCCACCGGGCAAGGACCCTGACTGGACCGTCAGCGTCGGTGTGGGCGTGGGTGTGGGTGTCCCGCCCATCGTGTTCACGGTGAACGAGCTGGCTGTGCCGACGGTAAAGGTCGCGCTCGCCGCGCTCTGGAAGTCGGGGGCGATGGCGTAGGTCCAGCTGACGGTGGGGTCGTCCACGCTGGCGGAGTTGTACTGCAGGAAAGCGTCCTGAACGACGCTGTCCGGTACGTGAAGGGTGACGTTGCCGTCCTGGACCATCCCGGTCACAACTGCGGTGTAAGTAGATGGCCCCCCGTTGACGGTTACATTCGGGGTGCCCGCCCCGAAGGCTGTCCCGGACACCTGGAGATTCTTGAGCCCGCAGGCCGATGTCAGAGGGAGGGTCATAAGTGACCGGTGCCGCCCCTTCATCAGAGCTGAACGCGATGGTGAAGTCGAGGGGCGTCGTGCTGCTTCCGGCCGCAGTCGCCGGGGCGCTTACTGAAGGTGCCGGGTTGGAAGGCGGAGCAGCCGTCGCCGGGGTCGCCCAGATCCGGTTGACCTGTACCGTAAGGGTCCCGGGGCTCTCGCTCTGGGCAAATGTAAACGTGATCGAGAAAGAACTGACCGCCGTCCAATCGAATGTGCAGCCGGTGCCAGCACTGTTGCTCGAACTGCCGTAGTCACTAAAAGGGAAAGCGGCATTGAAGGCGATGTAGCTCTCGATACCGTCAGAGGGGAGGTACGTATTGCAGCCGTTGACGTCGGTCGCCTGGGAATAGATGATCACCGAGTTTTGGCCGGGTTGGGCTTGCGGCCACTCGATCTCAGAGAAGTCGACGAGGACCTGGTCGTTGTTCCCGCCGCTCGTCATGTCCACAGAGCCGCCTGAGGTGGGAGTGTACGTGAGGGTCGTCCCGCCGAGCCCGTTCCCTGAGCCTTGTGACGTCATCGTGGCGATGGCGTTGGAGACAGAGAACGTCCCCGCTGGCGTGGTCGATGTGTCGGGCGGGGGCAGCTCCGTGACAGTGCGAGTGAACGGTCCGTGCGACACAGTGGTGTTGCCGAAGGCATCGATGACGACAGCTGTCCCCTGTGCGCCTGCCGGTGGTGCGAGCCCCGCCAGCGCACCTGCCACGATGGTCACCGAGACCACGCAACAGACCAGGCGCCTCAACCTGGAGGAAACCAGCAGGCTCAACGTCCTGAACAGCAGGAGAGCCAGGACCAACCCGCCCGCCAAGGGCCGCGTCCGGTCAGCAGGGGAACCTGGCCGCCAGGAAGGCCCGCTGTCCCGCCGCTCGCCCGTGGCATACCAGGCCCTTCGTTGGCCGGGGCGCATGCGTTGCTGCTTGCCCTTATCCACTTTTGGCCCTCCTTGGGGTACGGCCCGCCAGCCGGGTCATTCGGGCGGCTATCATACTGTGGGCAGGTCAGGGCAGGCACACGACATCGGGTACCTTGCCCCACTGCTACGTATCGTCGGAGAAAGGCCTCTTCCTGACCAGGAAAAACCGCGACATTTATGGTAAATTTCCGGTCAGTTTCCGGTGTGTTGAGTGCTTGTCGGTCAAACCCCGGAGAACGCAGGGTGGTTGGAGTGCGTAGTTGGGTGGCGGGGGCCTACTGGACGACCAGTTAGCCAAAGCCTCGCGGGCGACTGAGGCTCCACATCTTCGTGGTCGGCGTCGACGGCGCGAAGCGCGGGACCTTGGTGGACCTGCGAGCGTCGAGGCCACAATCTCCCTCGACGATCTCGAGGCCCGCCCGTTCTTGGAATGATCAGCACACTTCGGCACAAATGCGGCGCGTGATAACGCGCGCATTTTCGTAGAAAGCCTGAACCCGAGAAACTCGTACGGTTCAAATCGTAATATTCGCCGGTCATCGGGCGCAGTGCGGTGGCTGTTGCTGTTTAGGTGGACCGTACAAGCCAAGAGACGATTCGGTCTGGCGGTTTTGCCGTTCTCGAGATTGGTCGACGCCAGGCTGATCCGAGCAGGGACAGGTCAGATCGAGGCCTGAGCTCACGCGGAGGCCATGTGACCGAGGTGGCCTCGGGTGTGCGCCACGGCGACGCTCTCCACCACCTCGGCCGCAGTCATTGGCGTCCCGTGGAAGCTGACCGCACTGCTTAGTTGCTCATCACTGAGGTCCCTGACAAGGCGCTCTAGCGCCGCACCATATATTTGCAACCGTTCCACGACGGCGGACTGGCTCATGTCGCTGTGGTAACGAGAATCCGAGGCGTTTGACTTCTCAAAGTCCTCCAGGGTGTCAGTAATGTCCAAGCCGCTAGCAGCCCGCTGAACCATCCTTCCTATCGAAAAGTGTGCGGTCGCAATGTGCATCCCCGCCATCGACAGCGTCCAGCCCTCCTCGGCTGTCTTGTGTGCCCATTGCTCATCTGGACAGGCTGCAACAAAGTTGATCACCTCGCCATTGGCGTCGCGGACAGCGTCCGCCAGGCGCTCAGAGCTCGTGGTGACCGCGACGTGCTCCATTGCTTCTCCTTTCCCTCGGCAAGGTGCGCTCCTGGACAAGACGGAACTGCCGCCAGACAGGGGCGACCACCAATTAACGGCACGGCAAAACTTTCCATATTACGCTAGCAACCTGAGAGGCTGGGTGCGTCGCTAGATGCCGAATTCCCAAACTCCGAGAGCATTACAACTAACATCCCGCGGGACAGGCTGCCAGAGTGTGGCGCCGCCAGTAAACATGCGGGGCAACCTCGTCGTGTTGAACGGGCGTTGGCAGCCCGGAATTTACCTTGCTCGAGACGAACTTTGGGCTACAGGCCGGTGGCAGTCGCCTGGTGCTCACGCGTAGCCGAGGTTGCAAGCGAGCTGCACTGCGCCCGCAAGCAGCTGGCCGGCCAGCTGCGGATCGGCCCGATCCCAGGCATCACAAGCTGCTTGAACTGAAGCCTCCAGCTCGTCGGGAAGCCGCGCCAGCGACGGGTCGAGCAAACGCCGCGCGGCGCGGACCGCTTCGCCGACCTGCCCGCGGGCTAGGTGCGAGCCGGCCAGCGGCCAAAAGGCCAGGCAGTACGGGTAAAAGTCTGAGCGCGGTTCCCACAGCTCCACCGCCTTGCCGGCCAGCGCGGTCGCTTCTTCCGACTGTCCGTCACGCCAAGCGAGCCAGGCTTCGGGGCAATCGCATTGGCCAGGCACGGGCGACTGGTCCCTGCAGCGGCGCGCGCCTCGGGTAACAGCCGTCGTACGCTTTCGATGTCACCACCCCTGAACGCAGTGGTCGCTAGTCCTCCCAGCGCGGCCGCACGCGCTACCGGGGAACCCTCCCGTTCGGCGCTCGCCAGCGCTTGCTCGTGGGCAACGCTCGCTTCGGGCAGGTCTCCATACCAGGTCAGAGCCATACCGAGGTGGTACATGAAAAGGTACCGGAGCCGCTCGGCGCGCATGGCGATGGGAAGGATTGAAACCGATGGAGGTGCGTCGGAGGCGGCGCCAAAGCTGAGCCCGCCGCTTGCCGCGACTCGTCCACGATTTGAGCGTCGACTCGCCAGCGACGTTCACGCAGATGTTGCTGGGCCAGCGCTTTGTAGAGAAACGCGACCGCCGGGCCGCTAGCCCTCGCTTCTACCAGGGGGCGAGCCTTGGCGATAAGGCGGTCGCAGCGTTCGGTATCGGCACGGGCGCCGTAGATGTCGAGCCTCGGGCCGAGCTGAAGGGCCAGCCAGAGGTCGACGAACTCCTGATCGTCCTCCAGCCCAGGTTCGCCGATCACTCCCTCGGCGGCGTCGCCAGCCACAAGCGCGGCGTCCAAGTCCCCATACTGGTACTCAATAACGCTCAAGAGAACCTGTAAACGGGCCCGCGCCAAGCAGTCCTCAGGTCCCAAACTGGCGAGCCCGGCGACGGCCGTCGAGCGTGCTTCATCGAAGCGGTCAACCAACAAGAGGATGTCTGCGAGCCTCTCGCAGATCCTCGCCGCCGATGCCGAACGCGCCGACACGACGGCTGCCGGGACCGGGTTGCTTGGGCGAAGCTCGCCGCCAGCGACGGCGAACGCATGACGGTACAAAGCGATGGCCTCTTCGTTGGCGAAGATCTGTGCGGCCTGGCGGGTCAGAAGGGGTGTCGGAAGACCGACTGGCCACCACAGGGCGCGGACGTCAAGTGTGATAAGACCGCTCAGAGGCGCAGTGCGGGCACGATCTGGAGAGGATTTTGTACCTCCAACAGCAATTATCTTCTCGAGAAGGGCTTCAGGCTTTAGTCGAAACGCCCGGTCGGAGCTGTACCGGCAGCATCGTGACTCTGCGCTGCGTTGTCCTTATGCCGGCACGGGCCCATTAGCCCGGCAGCGGATCTCGAATGTTGGCTTTCACCCATGCCTGGGCCCCCACCTGCAGGGCATCCCACGGGCTGCCGAACGGTGGGGTGTAGGACAAGTCGAGGTCGCTTACCGACTCGACGGTCATCTCGTTGAAAATGGCGGTGGCGGCGACGTCGACCCGCTTGGCTACTTCGCTGTGGCGGTGGCTGAAGAGCTGTAACCCCAGTAGACGGCCCGTGCGCCGGTCGCCCGTGTAGCGCATCGCGATGCGGTGGCTCCCGGGGTAGTACGCCTTGTGGTCATCGGCCTGCGCCCCGACAGTGAGCGGGTCGTAACCGCCGGCGTCCGCCTCGTGGTCGCGTAAGCCAGTGCGGGCGACGGCGTGGTCGAAGATCTTGACCACCTGCGTGCCGAGGCTGCCGGCGAACTCCCGGTCACCTCCCAGAGCGTTTTCACCCGCGACGCGCCCCTGCTTATGAGCGGTGGTACCGAGCGGCAGATAAGTCGTCCCCAGCAAACGGTGGTGGGTGACCACGCAGTCACCGGCGGCGTAGACGTGCGGGAGGTTGGTGCGCATGTGACGGTCGACGACGATGGCGCCACAAACCCCCAAAGCGGCGCCGGCCGAGGCGGCCAGCTCCGTCTCCGGGCGCACGCCCACGACAACCAGGACGATGTCGACGGCGCGGGCCACGTCCTGGCCGGCTGTAGTCCTGGCCTCGACCCTCAGCCGACCGCTCTCCCCGCCCGGCGCCCGGGTGACCGAACGGACCGCCGTGCCGGTGAGCACCTCGACCCCGTGGTCCGCTAGCTCGGCGTGGACGAGGGCGCCGAGGTCGGGGTCGACGGTCGGGAGGACCTCAGGGAGCTGTTCCATCTGGGTCACCGCCAGGCCCCGGGCCACCAGTGCCTCGGCCATCTCCAGGCCGATGTAGCCGCCGCCCACTATGAGAGCGCTGGCCGGAAGCCTCTCTTCCAGTGTGTGGACAACCGCGAAGGTGTCGCCCATGGAGTGCAGCAGGTGGACGCCGTCGTCGGCCCCCAGGGGCTCGGGGCCAACGAGGCCTTCGATGGGCGGGCGCACGGGGACGGCCCCGGTGCCCACGATGAGCTCGTCGTAGGACAAGAGCTCCTCGTCACCGTTGTTGGTGGTCACAAGCAACTTGCGGCTATGGACGTCGATGCGCCGGGCCATGGTGCCCAGTCGCAGGCCCATGCCCGTCGCTTCCAGGTCGGCGGTGCTGCGGTGCGCCAGATTGCGCCAGTGGGTGACCTCCCCCGAAATGTAATAAGGGATCCCGCAGATGGAAAAGTTCGGGTACGCGTCGGCCACCACCACGGTGACCTCGGCGCTGGGTTCGAGCTCGCAGGCCCGGAGGGCGGCGCCAATGCCGGCGTCACTACCCCCGATGGCGATGATGTGCATCTGGCTCCCTCTTGGTCGGTCCGTCACCGGGTGGTAAAGGCTGAGATGGCGAAGGCCGGTCCGGCTGCGGCTGCGTCCCGGGGTGGCGCCCATCGAGGACGTGATGAGGCACGACTACCTGGGCCGCCTCTGCGGGGGTGACCCCCGGGTAGAGCACCTTGACGACTACGAAGGCGAGCGCGCCGCCGATAACCTCAGCCCCGATGAAAGCCGGCACCGACGACGGGGCGATTCCGGCGAAAGTATTGGAGAACATACGCCCGATGGCGATGGCGGGGTTGGCGAAGCTGGTCGAGCTGGTGAAGAAATAACCGGCGCCGATGTAGGCGCCGACTGCCGCCGGTGCGGACCGCCCTCGTCCGCTCCGGGCCAGGGCGAAGATGACCAAGATAAGGCCGAGGGTGGCCACGACCTCGGACAGGAAGTGAGCGGGCGTGGCCCGGTGATGGGTCGAGATCGAGATGGCCGCCTTGGAGAACATGAGGTTGGCGATCACCGCACCCCCGATGCAACCAGCCACCTGTGCCGGCAGGTAGGCGCAGGCGTCGCCCCAACAGAGGCCGTCGAAGGCGGCGTCGACGAAAGAGACGACCGGGTTGAAGTGGCCCCCCGACACGGGGCCGAACATCAAGATGATGGCGAACAGACCGGCAGCAGTGGCCGCTGCATTCTGTAACAGCTCCAGCCCGACCGCGCCCGGCGAGAGCTGCCGGGCGGCGATGCCCGAGCCGATGACGACGGCGGCCAGGAGAGCGGAGCCGAGGAGCTCAGCGAACAGCCGGCGCCAGAGCGGAGCTTGGTCCATTACGGCCTCGGTCGGCTCGAGGCAGTGCCGCTACGCTCAGCAGCAGGCAGCAGAGGCCTCGGCACCCAGGGAGACAACCTCGCTGGCTTCAGTGCCGACGCAGCAGCTGCCGTCGCCGGTCAGGCCGGTTTCGGCCGGGGCGTGGGCCAGCACCGTGTATACCTCCCACGGGGCGCCGTCGGGGTCACTCACCCAAGCCTTGTCCTGCACGGCGTAGCAGCACGTCGTCGACTCCTGGACGTCAGGGGCCAGGCCCTCGTCGGCCAGGCGATGGGTGGCCTCCAGCACCTGTTCGGGGGTCTCGACCTCGACACCCAGATGATTAAGGGCGCCGGCGGTACCGGCGCCGCGGGCCGCGGCATCCTCAATGAGGACCAACTTGAACGGTGGGTCGGCGATGGCGAAGTTGGCGTAGCCAGGCTGACGCTTGGCTGGCTCCGCGCGGAACAGCTTGGAGTAGAACTCGACCGCAGTATCGACGTCGGACACGTTTAGTGCCAGTTGTACTCGGGCCACTTACACCTCCTGCTAACATTCACAACAATGGATGTATCCATCATTCTCGATGCATTTACAGTTGTCAATGGGAGGTTACTGGCGTGCCCAAACGGGGCGTAGTCGTCGAGGTGCTCGAGGTGGAGTGCTGCCCGTCGGTGCTGGTGGCCCCGCTCGATGCCGAAGAGGCGGCCGAAATGGCCCGAGGTTTCAGCGCCTTGGGCGACCCGGCCCGGCTGCGGATCCTGTCCATCCTGGCCGCGGCGCCCGAGGGTGAGGTGTGCGTGTGCGACTTCATCGGGCCGCTGGGCAAGTCCCAGCCCACCATCTCGCACCACCTGAAGTGCCTGGGGGACGCCGGCCTTGTCCACGGCGACCGTCGGGGCAAGTGGGTGTGGTACTCGTTGGACCGCGAGCGCCTGGCCCGATTGCGCGCCGCTCTTGACGCCTAGCCCTTCGTGAAACTCCCGGGCGTCAGGCGAAGCTGGTCGTATCAGTATCCATTGAGTTCCAAGTTCCTCGGAGCTACTAGTCCTTATAAAGGAGGCTTGCCGTTGGCAAAGGAACGGGAACTTGCCATTTTCACCGCGGTTTACGACAGCGTCGATAGCGCGAAAGCCGATCTCGGTTCAATTGAAACGCTGTACAAGGACGACTTTCTAGGTACGTTCGACGCTGCCGTCACCCGAGCAACAAAAATCGTGAAACAGACCGTAGATGCCACCACCGACGAGATCGCCGAGGAGATGAAGGAAGCCGCGAAGAGCTGAAGCGGGTGCAAGGTTGACCGCCGCAAACGCTCGCTTTCGCGGCTGTCCAGGGTGGGCACGACATAGTCAAACTCTTGCACTCATGAGCGGGGCCCTTTGGTACTCGTTCAGCCCGGCAATGCCTCGTAGCGCCGACCGGGCACTACGGGCTAATGAGACCTATGAACTCGAGCTCTCCAGGGGGATGATGCGGTGCCCGACCAGCACGCCGTCGGCTATTCGAAGTTCGCCCAGGGTGTGAACTGGTTGGGCACGCCGCTGGGTTAGCGAGCCTGGGTTGAACAGGAGCTGACCTGGGTCACCCTCCTCGTTCATCGGCGTATGGCTGTGACCGAAAACGACCACGTCGGCGCCTGGGAAACGGCGTCGCATCCGCGCTGCCCGACCCGTCGCCGCCCCGCTGTCATGGACCATCCCGATCTGCAAGCCACCAAAGTCCACCACTCGGCTTATGGGCAGCACCCCCACCAGGGATATGTCATTGTTGCCCAGAACCGCGTGGACTGGGGCAAGTTCACCCAACAGCTCGAGGACCCCTGCATCAAGGATGTCACCGGCATGCAAGATGGCATCGGCCCCGCGAAGGCACTCCCACGCCGTCTCGGGCAAACGCGGCCGAACACGCCCGTGCGGCGAGGTGGTCCGGAGGTGAGTGTCAGCCAGGACAATGACCCGGACGAGATCGTGCGCGGACTGCTTTGCCACCGTCGTCAGGCTAGAGAACCTACGTGGCCACGTCCGAGCTGGCAAGGCCGCGGCCGGCTATCAGGCCGGGGAAATGGCTGCCGACGGCCTCCCCGCCATGAAGCTCAAGATCTCGGAATAAGGCTTCCCTCGTCCTCCTGGCGAGAGCAGGGTCCACGTCCGAGGCGGCCTGCCAGTCGGCGTGGCTGAGCTGCTGAGGGCAATAAACGGCGTCCCCCAACAGCAACATCCGCGCCCGCCCGTCATGGACCACAAATAGCGAGTGGCCCGGCGTGTGGCCCGGGGCCGACAGCCGGGTGATACCCGGGGCGACTTCGGTCTCGCCCTCTTGCAGTACCACGCGTCCTTGCCCATCGAGCCATTGAAGGCTCTCGCGGATATGCGGTTTGAGGGCGTCGTCCCGCAACATGAAGTACTCCCAGTCGCCGAGGCCCAGCACAAACTTTGCGTTCGGGAAAACCGGTCTTCCCGTAGCATCACCGACCCACCCGACGTGGTCAGCGTGCAGGTGGGTCAGCGCCACGATGTGGACGTCCTCGGGGCGAACGCCCTCCCGTGCGAGGTTGTCGAGCAGCCGGCCGCCCGCGATCGCACCAGGCTCTGCGGCAGGTCCGAAACCGGTGTCCACCAGCACGTTCTGCGGCCCGGGGAAGAAGAAACAACCGAGGGGTAGGCGCGCCTGGCTGTACACGCTCTTCAGGGCCTCGTGCCCGGCGCCTGGGTGCTCCACGGTACCCAAGAACGTGCGGGGCATCTCGAAAAAGCCATCCGACACGGCGACCAGCGTCCGTCGGCCGATACTGAACAAGGCTGTCGCCGCCCCCGATAAGGGGTCCTTGTCGAACCGGTGCCGCTCGGGGCCGGGCATTTACCGGTCCCACCTGACCGCGACGCACTGCGAGAGCTGGGCGATGACCGTCGAGTTCTGGCGCTCAAGAAACCCGGTCCGGGTTACCCCCCAACGCGTCCCAGCCGCAAATGATCGCCTATGCATAACGCACGGGTGCGCGGCCCGTCGAGACATCGTTGCTCCGGCCCGCCGGTGCCCACCCAAGCGGGGCGCCGGAGCTCTTGTGAGCCCTGACATCTCCAGACCGAGCGTGCCCCTCGAAGCCCTCCACACGGGCCACGCGGCCGCATAGCTCGCCGAGCCTGCCGCTTGCAGCGAGATCCGTTACCTCTTGGTATGTGACGGTCTTCAGGAACTTCCCCACCCACAGCCCACCCGTGTAACGGGACCCCCGGCGAGTGGGAAGAACGTGGTTCGTGCCTATCACTTTGTCCCCGTACGACACACATGTCCCTTCGCCCAGGAACAGCGCCCCGTAATTAGACAGGGCTTCGAGAGCCCGGCGGGGCTCTTCTGTGAGTACCTCGACGTGCTCAAAGGCCAGTTTGTCCGCTACCACATATGCTTCCTCGAGGCTGTCAGTCACTATCACCTGCCCGTAGTCGCGCCAAGCCGGCGCGGCGAGGTCCCGAGTTGGCATGGTGGGGAGTAGCTCGTCGATAAAGGCTAGGACCTGGCGGGCGACGACCTCGGACGTTGTCACGAGGACGGCGGGTGAGTCTGGCCCGTGCTCCGCCTGGCTGAGCAGGTCCACAGCCACAACGAACGGGTCGGCCTTATCGTCGGCTATAACGAGGATCTCGGTGGGGCCGGCCACGAGATCGATCCCCACCTCGCCATAGAGCTGGCGCTTGGCCTCGGACACGAAAGCGTTCCCTGGTCCGGTCAGGAGGTCGACAGGAGCGATCGTCTCAGTCCCGAGAGCCAGCCCGGCGACGGCTTGTACACCTCCCAAGACATAAACTTCGTCCGCCCCTCCGATATGCATTGCCGCGAGAGTGACCAGTGGCAGCTCGCCCCGTATGGGTGGGGTGCAAGCCGCCACCCTTCCCACGCCGGCGGCTTTTGCCGTGACAATCGTCATGTGAGCTGATGCTGTGAGCGCGTAGCGCCCACCAGGTATGTACGCGCCCGCAGCTGCGACGGGGATGTTGCGCTGCCCGAGATGCACCCCTGGCGAGACTTCGACCTCGAAGTCGTGCAACGAGTCCAGCTGGCAGCGGGCGAAATGCCAAACCTGCTTTTGAACATAGTCCAGGTCCTCAACCACTGTCGTAGGCAACCCGCGGACGATCTCACCCAGCTCCTGCTCCGACAAGCGGAACGACGGCGGGGACCAATTGTCGAGCTTCTGTGACCACTCGCGGAGGGCATCGTCCCCGCCCGCCCGGACTGCTGCGATAATAGCGGCCACCGTCTCCTCGACATCGACGGAGCTGGTAGCCGATCTGAGTTGCGCTGCTTTCAACGACCGGGCCATGTTGCCTCTGTTTCTCTGGGTCCCATGAATACGACTACTAATTGCCCATAATTAGCACGGCCCTACGGCCACCATATGGCAACGGGTACAAACATGTTCAGACGGCCTCATTACGACGATACATACGTATGCCGGAAGGATCAACTCAAAGTAATCACGTTCCCGGTGGTCCCGATGGGCGGGCGATGCGGGTTGCGGCTCCTACGTTTCGCTCTCCACCGTGTTGGCGAGCCTAGCGCCGCTTGGCCATCCGCCCATCAGACCTGGTGGTCGCTGCGGACTTGCGCGGCTTGGCTGTCTCTGTGTTGAGGAAGCCTGTGACCAGCGCGGTAAGTAGTTGCTGGAGCCGTTCTTCGAAGTCGATATGCGCCCGGTTGAGTTCTGGTTTCTCGGCGAACACCGCGGTCACGTGCGGCGCTGGGTTAGCGATTGGCCACAGCCCGGCCGTGATGATGAGGGCAGCCGCGATCGTCTCGCGGCCGTACTCGTCCTGGAGGCCAGGCATCCTTTCGGCGACTACGGCTCCGAGGTCGTCGACCTTGTCAAGGCTTTCGGACTTGAACGCTTGCACGGCGCCGACCGAGACGTTCCGCTCGAGGACAGCGGACATCTCGCTGACCAGGTCGCAGAACAGTGGGCGTTCGGTGATGGTCCGGGAGATTGTTCGAGCCACCGAATTGGCCGTTGTCCGGCCCGATCTGAGGCGCACGGTTAGGTTGACACGCCAGCTTTCCCACTCGCGCAAGAGCAGATGCAAGAAGATGTCCTCGCGAGACTCGAAGTAGCGCAGCAGGTTGGACTTAGCGAGCCCGACCCGGCGGGCGATATCACCAAGGGAGACCTCCCGAACGGGCCGCTCAACTGCCAGCTCCCGAGCCGCGGCCAGGATCGCCTCCCGGCGCTCATCCTTGTGCTCGGGTCGGCGGGCGCGCTGGAACCCGGGTGTGATCGCCACTGTCCGAGCGTACCCGTACCCGCAAAGATAAGCGAACGGTGTTGACTTATTTAGAGAACAGCGGTACGTTATCTGGCAGGACGGGACCCGTCAGCCGGGCCGATGACCATCCTGCCCGAACACCTCGGTGGGCTCACCCGCTGAGGCCGACCAGACAACGCGGTGCGCAATGCTTGATGTTGTGGTTCCGTCGCTTGGCGGCGGCACGACGACTGGCGCCATACGGCTCAAACGAAAGGACGACATGCCTAAAACGTGGCTGATCACTGGTAGCTCCCGCGGGCTCGGCCTCGCGCTCGCCCGCGTCGTGCTCGAAGGCGGCGACTCGCTGTTGGCGACGGCCCGCCGACCCGAGCAGTTGGCAGAGCTCGTCGACGGGTACGGAGACCGCGTGCGGGCTGTCGCGCTGGACGTGACCGATGAAGCTGCCGCCCAGCACGCGGTGCAGACCGCGGTTGAGAGTTTCGGGCGCCTGGACGTAGTCGTCAACAACGCCGGGTATGCCAACAGCGCGTCGGTCGAAGAGACCTCGACGGAGGAGTTCCGCACCCAGATCGAGGCCAACTTGTTTGGGGTGATCAACGTCACCAAGGCCGCGCTGCCGATCCTGCGCGCACAACACACGGGGCACTTCATGCAGGTCTCTTCGGTCGGCGGTCGTGTGGGCGGCACCCCGGGGCTGGCGCCTTACCAGGCCGCCAAGTTCGGAGTAGAAGGCTTCTCGCTGGCGCTCCGCAGCGAGGTCGAGCCGCTTGGCATCAGGTTGACCATCATCGAGCCCGGCGCACTGCGGACCGACTGGGGCGGCTCCTCGATGCACATCGCCGACGTGGGCCCGGACTACCAGCAGACTGTGGGACGCTTCCACGGCTACCGGCGCGACGTCGACGGTAAACAGCCCGGTGACCCGGCCAAGGCAGCCAGGGTGATCTTCGAGCTCGCCGCGCTGGACGACCCGCCGCTTCGCCTGCTGCTCGGGTCAGACGCCCTGGACCTGGCCCAGCAGGCCGAGCGTGTACGCGCCGATGAAACCGAGCGGTGGTCGCTGGTGAGCCGCTCGGTCGACTACGCCGCCAGTAACGAGCTCACGCAGACGCCAATCACGCAGTTGTTCACTTGACAGCCGAGTCGTCAGCACTGACTCCCCCAACGCCGCCGCGGACGCGGTGCTCTGAAAAGGGTGAGGTACATCGACAATGATTCTTGACGAGGTGGTCCCCCATCCGCAGTATCGGATGTGCCACTCCCGTACTGTCAGGGCCCCGCCCTCCGACGCATGGGATGAACTGTGCCGAGTGACGATGGCGGCACTTCCCCTGGGGTATGCCCTTGAGGCGGTCCGCCTCATGCCTTCCCGGCTTGCCGGGAGGAAGCATCACCCCTTAGCAGTACGGACCTTTCTTGACGTCACGCCTATCCCGGTCCTGTTCTCCGAGCGACCGCGGGTGGTTATCTCCGCAGGCCTCAGCCAGGCGTGGCGGCTCCTTGGAGGGTTGACCCCGCCCCATCTCGACGCCGAGGCCCTGCGAGCCTGGTCGCAACCCGGGTGGATAAAGGTCGCCATGGAATTCCGCCTCGAATGCACTCCGGCCGGCACTCGATTGAGCACCGAGACACGCATCCTCGCGACGGGCCCGAGGACGCGGCGGTGGTTCGCGGCTTACTGGTTCTTTATCCGCCCGTTCAGCGGCCTTATTCGCCGCGAGCTATTGAGAACCATTGCGCGCCGCGTAGAGTCCAACCGCCACCAAAGATGACAGAACGCCTGGGAGCCAGCTGCCCGACGCCACCCCCCCAGAGCCCGCACCGAGGGGAGGCGCACCTGTCCTGCCGCTGGCGTCACATCGGCGGAGCGAGCCATCTCCTCGGGGACAGGGCGCTACCTGGACCTAAGCACAAGAAATCACTCGCGGCAGGTGATGTGCCGCGGCGCGACCCGCAGGGACGATGGTAGGGACGATGCTCTAGATGACAAAAGGAGACGAGCGTGGCCAGGAGCCCGTCCGTTGTCCTGGTACATAGTGCTTTCGCGGACGCGTCCTTAATTTCCTAAGCCGGAGCTGGTCAATTCACGGTTGGCGCTGGGCAAGGCCTTCAGTAGGCAGCACCCTCGACACCCCGCACTCCAAAGAGCGGGCCCACCGGCGTTTTTCCAAACGTGGGGCGGCCTCAATATTCCAACAGCGCATAGCGGAAGAATCACTTGCGCAGGTGATGTCGCGTAGCTCTTTGGCGATGGACACTGTAGATGCAGCCCAGAGTTTTACGAACGGAGCGCATCTTTCAAGTGAATGTGCGAACTCTCGAGCTGAGCTGCTGTCTCCACAGGCTATGAACATCTACATCCTCCCTAAGGAGCTGATTATGTCCCCAGTCGAAAGCATCGCCTTCGCTCACGGCATCTGGGCCGACGGTTCGTGTTTTAGCAAGCTGATCCCGCCCCTTCGTAGCGACGGGTACGAGGTGATCACCAGTCAGCACGGTCTCGACGACTTCCAGGCTGACGTCGACTGTTGCATCAGAACGTTCGCCCGGGTTCCGAGCCCAATTCTCCTGGTCGGCCACTCCTACGGCGGCGCCGTCATCACCGCAGCGGGAAACGATGACCGGGTTGCCGGGCTCGTGTACATCTCCGCGCTTGGGCCCGATGAGGATGAAACCTTGCAGGGCGAGCAGGACAAGTTCCCGAAGACGAACGTGTTTAAGGCAATCGATGTAGCGGACGGCCGCGTCTGGATGCTCCCCGAAGGCATCGAGTACTTCGCCGGGGACCTGACAGAAGAAGAAAAACAGGTTGTCTATGCGACCGCCAACCCCCCAGCCGCAACCCTCTTCGGCGCGAAGGTAGCCAGGGCGGCCTGGAGGGACAAGCCGAGCTGGAGCATCGTGGCGCAGAACGACCAGAGCGTCCACCCCGATCTTGAGAGAGCCGCCGCCAAGCGTATGAACGCAACGGTGACCGAGGTAGCCAGCAGCCACGTTGCCATGCTGTCTCACCCCGAGGTGGTACTCGACGTCATCAGGACAGCAGCGAAGGGCTGCTAAGGGGATCCTCGGCTGTACACGGTGTGTTCACCCGGCACTGGCACCGGCGTCGGCGTCGGCTGACGACAGCGCCGGGTGCGCTCAATATGTCTGCAGACCGTCGGTCGCTTGGTGGCCGCAGGGCTCACCAATTTTAGAAACCGGGGCAATTGTCCGTTCTCGCCCAAGGCTTTCCTGTAGCGGGAGGTGGGCCTGGATCTGGTAGCAGTTACGACGGCCGTCAGTGTCTTTGTCCTTGACCACGTAGCCGGCCGCGGCCAGGTCGGTGACGATGGAATAGGCGCTGCGCTCCGTCATGCCCACCGTCGTCGCGATGTCGCGCAGGCGGGCCCGGGGTCGTGGGCCATGCAGACCAGGGCCCGGGCATGGTTGGTGAGGAAGCTCCACTTTTTCATCACTCGTGATCTTACCAAGACAATTCCAGAAATTGATTGCTAGTAACTATGAACTAGAGTATGGTGATGGTTAGACGTTCGAGGTGAAGACGGTCACAGACCGCCAGCTGTTCGAGCGTCGACCAAAGGATGCACCCATGTTGATGCCATTCCAACCGTACCGCGACCTTGGCCGACCCGAGGAGATGGTCAGCCAGCGCCGGGCCCGTCCGGTCGCAGTCGATGCCTATCGTCGAGGCGACGAGCTGAAGGTCGAGGTCGACCTGCCCGGCGCCGACCCCGGCTCGATCGAGCTGACCGTCGAGAACGACCTCCTAAGCGTCAAAGCGACGCGCACGGCGTTCTGGGACAAGACTGATGAAATACAAGTGGAGGAGCGCGCCTACGGCCAGTTTGGCCGGCAACTGTTCCTGGGCAAGAGCCTGGACCTTGACCACATTGGCGCCATCTATCACGACGGCGTGCTTACGGTCACTATCCCCGTGGCCGAGCAGGCCAAACCCCACAAGATCGAGGTCACCCACGTAGGGAGTGTGGCGCAGGCCGTCGAGGCGGCGTCGACCGCCATCAGAGCGGAGGGCGAAGTGCCGAACGGCCCGCCCATATTGGTTGGCCCGCCTGGCTGAAACGGGCCCGGGAGGGGACCACCCAAAGTGGTCACCGCTCGGGCCCACGCCGACCGTCATCAGTACCAGTCCCTCGACTAGACCGGCCCAATGCTCAGGCGGCGCCAAAGCGCATGCCTGAGACGAGGCGGTCCCCCCGTTAGAGCGGGACCGGGACGATGACGGGCCACACACAGAAGCGCAAAAGGCCAAGAGGGCGACCTTTCAGGGTCGCCCTTTTGTCTCACTTTGACCGGGTCGGAGCGCGCGGACGCCGTCGACCGCATCGCGGTGCAGCCTGACGTGGCCACGGCGACGTTCTACCAGCAAGCGCGAACGAGAACACCAATGGGCTCCGCCGCCAACACACCCGATTCGTACCGGTTACCGCGCTTGTCGGCACTCCCCCCGCGGCCGAAGCAGAGGGGCGCTCACGCCGTGGGTGGCCCCCCGCCATTCCTGGTGCGGTGGTTACAGGACAGGCTTGCCCAGGAAGGACGAACCTCGTCAAGGCCATGAGCGACCTGTCATGGAGGACTTTACATAGTCCGTGCCCTGTTTGCGTCGATCGGTCTAGGGATACCGGACCGGGGTAAGAAACCTTTAGACGGCGGCGCTCCTTCCGGCCCCGACGGCCGGAGCGAGGGTGGCGCCCCACGCAGCGGCACGGGCCACTTCGCCCGGCAGGAGGCTGCCGCTCTTGTCGACAAGAAAGCTCTCCGGGGGGGCCACGACGGACATCCCGTGACTAGCCAAGCCTCGGTTGATGGCTTTGGAGGCCCTGCCAGTGAGGGCGGCCGGCCCCTTGACACGGGTGTCGAAGGCAGCAGCGAAGATGGTGTGCCGCCCGAGATGACCTATCCACTCGCGGACGCCAGCCGCGTCGTCGACGCCCGATTCGAGTGCGAGGTCACCACCATGCTTTTTGGCATAACCCGGTGCACCTTTCCGGGTGCTGGGCCTGGGCATGCTCCGAACGTGCGTCGGGCCTCCCACGACGACAAGGTCGGCGTCGTAAAGGACAGAGCCACCGACTTCGCTAGCGCGGACGACGGTCGTCTGATCGTACACGGTAAAGCCGCTCGCGATTGCCTCCGCGATAACCCGCGTGGCACCGAACATCGACTCGTACACAACCACCATTTTCATTTTCCACAACCTCCAAATAAACCTACATCCATGTTCGCGCCGGGTACGAGGTATAAATAGGGCCGAAAGTCTTGACTTTGACCTGATCGATTTAGGATGTCGCCTTGTACTGTCGTCCCCCCATTTGGAAGGCGGTGAACAAGCGGCCATCGCGAGTCGCGCGACATCTCAGCGAGCTCTCTCGATACCGCGCCTCGTCGGGTGCAGTATGCGGCCTCGAAAGCCGCCACGATCGCCGCTGATTCCTCTTCTTGAGCGGTTGGGTAGCAGCCATCAAAGCCTTCTCTTCCAAGGAGGCACCACGATGCCCGGAGCGGATCGGACCACGTGGGATTGCCTCTCAGACCGTTTTCTGCCAGTGCGGTGCTGCGGCGTCAGCTGAGGAACCCGTTGGTTCTGCGTCTGCTCGTTGCAGCATTGGTCTCGGGGCTCACCGGAGGAGGCGAAGGGCCCTGGCCATCGCAGGGATTGTAGCGATCGGCGACGGGCTGGGTCTCTTCATCGAGTGCCGGGCTGAGCTGTCCATGACCGCTCTACGGGCCCAGATCGGCCACGAAGGCGAGGTTCGCCGGCACGGGCACGTTTGGCGGGTGGCTGTGACCGAGCTCGTCCCTGGCGAGCTCGTCACCATCAAGCACATCGAGTTTATGCGTGGGACAGACCTGGCGCTATTAAGGTTGTCCGCCCTCCTGACGGTCCCTCCGGCTGTTCCAGTTCCGCCAAACCACACGGTGGAGCGGGACAATCTCGGGGATATTTCGCAAGCCGGGCACAAATGGCAGGGCCAGGAGCAGGATGGTCGCCGCGCCGGTCAGGTAGATGGCGATCAGGTCGACATTGGCGGAATTGTCAAAGCCGGGTACTTGGTACCAGAGGGTATAAAGCCACAGCCACGGCTGGCCCGGGTAGCTGCCGGTCTCGTTCATGACGCCCCACTGGCTGCCCGTGAGGTGTTGGGTGGTGGTCTATTCGGCGAAGTACTCGCCGTCTTCCAGGAACACCAGAGGTTTGGTGAAGTTCGTGCCGTAGAAGGCCTGGTTGGCGATCAGGTTGGCGTCTAGCGCCCCGCTGCGGGCCAGGGAGCGGGCCGTAGATGGCTGTCTCGCTCGTCCCGTTCAACTCGCTCACGGCGGCGCCCATGAATTCGGCCGGGGCCAACCTCCCCCACGTGGCCAGGCTCACCGGCGCCACGTCCGGAGAAGACAGTACGGCGGCCAAGGCTCGAGCGCAGTGCCCCACATCACGTACCCCTTTGCGGGGGTCGGCCCCGCTCGGGCTTTGCACATGGTGCCTCGCCCGGTGGGGACCGCCGACGACCGTATGCTTGACCTTCCGGGGTAATCCAGCCCAAACGCGCCGGCGCCCCGGCTGGGGTTGTTCCCAGACGGGGCTCCGGTGCGCAGGGGCCGAATTGGCCTGTAGGTCGGTCTATGAGGGGCTGGCGGCCAGCTTCTGGGCCGAGGTGGTGCCTGTCCGGAAGTTCGGGATCTCCGCCGCGGCGGGGACCCGGCGGGAGTGCCACAGCCCGAGGCCCGACAGGAGCAGTGTCATGCCGGCCAGGACGAAGCTCACGATGGAGGCTAAGAGGGCGATCTGGCCCATCTGCCACCAGCCGTAGGCGTTGAGCAGCATGCTGCGCAGCGTGGTGCCCTGGAACACGGTCTGTACCGTCGCTTCGGCCGAGGTGTAAGCGGCGCTCCCCTTGGGCAGGGCCAATGCGGCGCCGCTCAGCTCCGAGTAGGTCTTGCCTTTACCGATCTCCTGGAGGTGGACAGCGATGAAGTGGTTGGCGTAGGCCTCAGCCTGGGCGCCTGTGGTCATCTGCTCGCCGGCGTACTTCTCCAGGTAGGGGATCATCCCCGGGGTGATCTCGGTGCCCGGCTTGGCCTGGGCGAAAGCAGCCGCGGCCGGGAAGGTGATCCTCTGGGCCGACAGCTGGCTGGTGACGCTCGAGTTGGCAAAGCTGTACCCCCAAAAGAGCAAAGCGCCTGCGGCCACCAGCGCCACGGTCAGCAGCAAGCCGCCGACACCCACTATTACGTCGAATGATTTCCTGCGCATTTTGGCTTCCTTTCGTTGTAACTTTTTGGTCTAGTAGCCATGATGCGACACATGGATGCCCGCTCAGTAGGGCCGAACGTCCCACCGTAGGCACCCTAAAGTCAGCCTTTGGGTAGGGCGGCAATTCGTGCTCGGCGCCGGGCAGACGACCACCGTCTCGTTTGCCACTACCTCGACGGGATGTCAATTCCTGATCGCCACTCACGGTCGACAACCCCATGGCCGAAGTGCCCAAGCCCAAGGTCCCGCCCAGAGGCCCCAAAAACGCTGCAAACGAGAGCATCCTGGTGCCTGATTGCGTCGATCGCCGCCGGCGAATCGAGGTCGTCCCAGCGAAATCCAGGACATCTTGGGCTACGAGAACCTGAACAAGTCCCAGGCCTATATCGACGACACGGCAAACGAGCAGCAATCGGCGAGGGCACCGCACCTACACTGCCCTCGGGTAGGTTCAATTCGTTTCCATTCGACGGAATGACTCGCAACTGTTGTTGCATAACAGCGACTTCAGACCGAGCGCACCAATTGCGTCGGTCTCAACGTCGGTACTCAACGGTAATGGCCTCGTCGTCGTGGGTGGCCCGAGCGATGCCTGGGAGATGTCCAGGCCGACCACCCGAATGGGTGCGCCAGACTACGGGACAAGGCGTGGGCGGTTCCTCGAGTTCGAGCCCGGTCTGTGCTGCCATCGAGGCCCGGGCTACGGGAATGGCTCGCCGCCCCAGGCCAATCAGCAATCAGACGCGCTGCTTTCGACACCGTATCAACGGCCCGGGCGCACACACCGGGAGCGCGGCGCGGACAATAAACACGGCTCTTGCCATACATGGGATGACTATGCTCGTGGTGGCCCAGAGTTTCCTCGTCGACAAGAAAAGCCGCTACAAAGCGCGGAAGTCGACCATCTTGGGGTCATGACGGGTCTCGGAGGACCACCTCCATAACTGGGCCGGGAGAATTCCCCCGAATGTTCGGCTGGGGCGTCCGTAGCAATCGTAACCGACGATGCGCCTGAAGACCGAACGGCTCAGGCCCATTTTTCCTCCAGAAGTGCCTCATGCAACCAATATCTCCCAACAGCACGGGAACGGCCAGGGTACAAGGTCATGGTTTAGACAACCATTGAGCACATGTCGCCACCGCAAGAGGCACTGCCGACACGAACGACCTGAACATGCCGACCACCGCCCAAAGCCAGCCGACCAGGCGGCCACGGGAAGCCAGACGACTGCTGGTTCGCTCGAGTCTCGCTGTATTCGAGCCGTCTTGCTCGACTAGGAGCGAGGTAGCCCGCCGTACCACACCTGGGCGGCCCGCCCCAGCTAACCTCGAGATCAGCAACTTCGGAGGAGCCATTGCCCCTAAGAATCTTCCTGCTCGACGACCACGAGATCGTCCGGCGTGGCCTGCGTGAGCTGTTCGAAGGCCAAGAGGACTTCGAGGTTGTCGGGGAGGCTTCCAACGCCGAGGAGGCCATGACCAGGGTCCCGCCAACCCGGCCGGACGTGGCGGTGCTCGACGTGCGCCTGCCCGGTGCCAGCGGCATCGAGGTTTGCCGCGACCTGCGCGCCGATATGCCGGATCTCAGGTGTTTGATGCTTACGTCGGTCGCTGATGACGATGCCCTCTTCTCTGCCGTCCTGGCCGGGGCCAGCGGGTACCTCCTTAAGCAAATCCGAGGGCCGGAGCTGGTAACTGCTGTCCGGCAGGTGGCCGAAGGCCAATCCCTCATCGACCCCGCCCTCACGGCGGGTGTCATGGAGCGTCTCCGAGGAAAGCAGGAAGACGAGCGCATCGCCAAGCTGTCGCCCCAAGAACGTCGCATCCTGGACCTGATTGCCGAAGGCAAGACCAACCGCCAGATCGGCACCGAGATGTTCCTGGCGGAGAAGACGGTAAAAAACTATGTATCCAACCTGCTCCAGAAAATGGGTTTTTCACGGCGCACAGAGGCGGCCGTCCACGCGACTCGCTCGAGGAGCGGGCAAAGACCGCAGGGCTGAGAGCGATGCGGAGAAGGCGACTAAGCGCGATAAGCCGGGGCTTTGTTCGACGGTCTCGTTAGGCACGTTGGTGGGTGACCGAATTGGCCCGACCGAGCTGTGCAAAAGCCCTGCTGAATGAAGCCCCACGATTAGGTTCAAGACCAGTACCATCACCTCGATTCCTAATGAAAAGCACGCGCCGCGTGGTCGGCTGGTACGGCGGAGGTAGCGCCTTCCACGCCAACGCAAGTAGGAGCCCGCGCACGACAGGAAGCGACAGCGCATTGCAGACCTCAACCCGCGATCGCGAGCTGGACCGACGCCGCGGGCCGAGGGACGATGACAGCAATGCCCATATCCCCTGCACTCTTGAGAGGCCCATACTTGTGCCCATTGTGTGCTTTTCTAGGCCGGCACGGCCACGATCGCCAAGTCCACTTCCCCAGGGATCTGGTCGATGCTGGGGAAGGAGCTGGCGATATGAGACGCAGTCGGGTTCACGGGGTAGACGGGGCCCTGGAAAGCGCCGGTGACCAAGTTCCGGACCAGCTCGTGGCCCAGTGTCCCTGGTGAGCGGGAGGCACCGATCACCGCCACGGAGCGGGGTCGCAGCAGGCGCTGCATCGACCGGGCAGTGGCCTTGCGGTCGCGCTCGTGGAGCGCATGGAGAGCCTCAGTGGTGGGGGAAATGTCCATCACCACCCGGATGACGCCGCCCTCTAACTGGGAGTGCTGAGTAAAGCCGGCGGCCCGGAAGACTTTCACCATCCGTGCGTTCTCGAACAAGGTGTCCGCCGCGAACCGCTTCAAGCCGTAGCGGCGTCCTTCACTAGCCAGGTACTCGAGCAAGAGGGTGCCAATGCCCAGCCCCTGGTACTCATCATCGACCACGAATGCCACCTCGGCTACATCGCTGCCCGGGATGCGGTCGTACTGCGCCACGCCCACCAACTGCCCGGCTAGCTCGGCTACCAGAGCGACGTGGTCAGGGCCTTCCTTTTCGACAAGACGGGCGAGCTCGCCTTCAGATAGGTACGGGTGAGCCCCGAAGTAGCGCAAACGCACAGTCTCTTTTGACAGGTGCCCGTGCAGCGCCGTTATCCCGGGAATGTCATCTGGCGAAACGGGCCGGGCCCGGGCCGTCGAACCGTCGGTCAATATCACGTCCCATGCCAGCGGGCGCGTACTGGACGAAGGGGTTGGCATCAGTAACTCCTTTTTTGGTCTAGAAACCTGGCCCGTACTGCCACCCGGTCAGGAGTTCCAAGGTGACGCGGAAAACTGTTGTCAGACTGCTGTTTATGAGGGGCAACCGGGGAGGCACGTCTGTCGCCGGGTCGCGCACGTTCTCCGCTCTTCCCTGCACCAGGACCTCCCACCTGCTGGTCCTGTCGCCGCTCAGGATCGTCGTCGCGAACGCTACAACGCCGGGTTGTGCGGTGACACGGTCGAGCGAGCCCGGCCCCGCCCTTAAAAGCACGGACTCACAGTCGAGGGAACAACTCACCGGTAAAACGATCGGGAGGGCGCCCCGCGACAGCGCTAAGTACCCCTCTTTTGCCTCCCCGAGCAAAGTGCGGCAACGTTCTGGACTGAGAGGAGTGGGCGTCACCAGCTCAACTGCCGTCTCATGCATCGCTGTGAGGCTAAGAGCCATAGGAAGAATGGTGGCCGAGGTGAACCAGGCCAGGGCAGGGCCAAAGGGCCCGAAAGCACAGCCAGAGGGCCCCAAGGCAAGGGATTAGATTTGCGTTGTGATGGGTCTGGGGATGGGGTCGACCGATGGTGCTGACCAGCAGCAGGCGCTGCAGCCGGGCGCCATGCTGGAGACGTTCCTGTCTCTCATGCCAGACGCGGCCCTGGCCGTGGACCGTGACGGCACCATCGTGGCTGTCAATGTCCGCACCGAGAGCTTTTTTGGCTACTCCGCCGAGGAGCTTGAAGGCAAACCGATCGAGGTACTCGTTCCTGAGCGCTTTCGGTACGCTCACCGCAACGATCAGGCGGAGTTCTCCCGGGATCCGCACGCCCGGCCGATGGGGGCCGGGCTTGACCTGTACGCCCGCCGGCGCGATGGCTCAGAGTTCCCTGTCGACATCAGCCTGGCGCCCATCGGGGACAACGACGGCTCCCTGGTCGTGGCGGCCGTCCGGGACATAACCGAACGGAAGGCAGCTCAGTCCGCCCAGGCTCAACTAGCCGCCATCGTGCAGTCTTCGACCGACGGCATCTTTTCGATGATGGCAACTGGGGTGATGACGAGCTGGAACCAGGCCGCCGAGGAAATGTTCGGGTACTCACATGCGGATGTGGTTGGCCACCATTTCAGCCAGTTCTTCCCGGACGACCCCGCTCTAGAAGAGTTGCTCGACGCGGCCCGGGCGGGCCGTACCTCGGGCCCCGCGACACCCACTGGCTGACCCGAGAAGGCAGACCGGTCGACGTCGCCATCTCGGTGTCACACCTAGACAGCGGGCAGGGCTCAGGCTACTCGGTGCTGGTCCGCGACATCAGGGTGCGCAAGGCAGCTGAGGCCCAATTACAGCGCCAGGCTCGCTGGCAGACCGCGGCAGCCGAAATCCGGTTGAGCTTGCTGTCGGAAGCTTCGCTCGGCGCATCACTCGCATTGGTCTGCACATGGGCCGTGGACCTCAGTAGCGCCAGCGCTGCCGCCCTCGTGGTCGATGCAGCCGGGCTCCGCACCCTGTTGGCTACCGCAGGTGACGCGGCCGTCCTGGGCCGCTTGGCTGACCAGGTGGGCAACCTCGAGAACCTGACCAAGAACGCGACGATGAGCCTCGGTGACGGTCTGAGCAGCACCACCGTCCCCATTTTGTTCGCCAAGGGCCAAGGTGCCAGGACGGGCGCCCTTGTCGTCGTCGAGCCCGACGAAGCCGCACCCGAGCCCGGTACGGACCAAGTACTGGCGTCACTAGCAGGCCAGGCTGTCCTGGCCTACGAGCTCGCAACTGTGCGTTCGCAACGCGACCTCTTGCTCATCTCGGCTGACCGCGAGCGCATTGCTCGCGACCTCCACGACCTCGTTATCCAGCGACTGTTCGGGGCCGGTCTTCGCCTCCAGGGGGCTCTCGCGCTGATCGACAACGAGACGGTTTCAAGCAGGGTCTCGTCCACCATCGACGACCTCGACGCCACGATCAAAGAGATCAGGGAAGCGATTTTCGCCCTCGAATCAGCGCCTGGCGTCGGGTTGCGGGCCCGGGTGCTCGATGCGGTGGCGGACGCCACCGAAGGGCTCGGCTTCAAGCCAGGCGTTTCCTTCCACGGCGCGGTCGACCGCGAGATTGCCCTACAGGTGCAGCTCGAAGCCGAAGCTGTCTTGAGAGAGGCCCTGTCCAACACCGCTCGTCATGCTCATGCCAGCCGGGCTGAAGTGCACATCACCGTGGACGACGAACTGGGGATCCTGGTGGTCGACAACGGGACCGGCGTCGGGCGACCCGATCGCCTGAGCGGTATTGCGAACGCTCGCGCCCGGGCCGAACTGCTCGGCGGCCATCTGGACCTGACCAACCCAGACGGCGGCGGGACGCGATTCGAATGGCGGGTCCCGATAACCGCCGCTACGAGCGATCACTCGTAGCGCCGTCCCCAGTGACGGTGGGTCGGCTTGTGGGGCCGTTGGAAGCTCTCGTTGTGACTTTCGGCCCTCCCGGCCAAGGCCACCTACCTGTCATCCTGGGAACGTGACCGCCGAAGGGCGCCACGAAGGGGTGGGTAGGTCCGCCCAAAAAGGAGGTTGTGATGTGGGACGCTGCGCTCGAGCCAATCGACGAAGAGTACTGCTTGGAACTGCTGAAAGAGGTTGAGTACGGCCGGGTGGCGGTCGTGACCGGAGAAGGGCGCCCGGAGATATTCCCCGTCAACTTCGCAGTTCATGAGCATACGGTCGTTTTCATAACCGGTTCAGCCGTTATGCAGGCGTGGGCGCCCCTCGGCCATGTAGCGTGCGAAGCGGACTACATCGACCCGGCGACCCACGAAGGTTGGGATGTAGTGGTAACTGGGGAAGGGGCCGACATCACTGATTCACGGGACTCACTGTCGCTGGCCGCTCGTAGCCACCCCATAAAGTCGTGGGCCCCGGGGCGGAAAGACCACTGGATATCGATACTCAACCCGCACTTCAGCGGCCGCCGTCTCTACACACCCATCCCGATGAACACCTACTACTAGTGCAATCACTGCACGGGTGACTTCGGTCGCAAGTACGACGAGCGTTTTTTGTCCCTCGATTTGCTGCCGTGGGGCCAGGGTGCCACAGAAGCCTGCGCCCCGACCCGCATCGGCCACCTCTTGAGCCCGACCTGGCCGGGGCGCGGGATAAGGCGCTTCATGGCCGATGCCCACGGGTTGTTGGAGGTCTGATGGACAAACCTCCACCCACGACCTAAACCTGGTGACGCTGACAATTCCACCGTGAGGCTCATTTGGGGAATTCCGGTGAGCAACGCTCGGGAATTTCTGTGAGCGCCACAGCGCCCGGCGCCCCCGGGAGTACCCCCGGGAGGTTTCGAACCTGCGACCCGCCGCGCAGAAGACGGCGGGGGCGAGGCGCGTAACCCGCGCAACACGACAGAGCCCCTGGCGACTTGTTTCGATGCGGGAGGCCCATGGGATCGCCCGTCAGATACCGTCGGGCCCCATCATCGGCCCCGCTCATTTTGCAGAGTGCGGCGAGGCGTCGCAATGATGACGCCATTGGATGTTGAACTCAGGCAACCGAGACAAGGAAGGCCGAAATGGCAGACCAATACCGCAAGGACCCCAAGGTAATTGCCGGGCTCGATGATCGGCAGTTCGCAGTGACCCAGGAAGGTGCCACCGAACCGGCCTTCGACAACGAGTTCTGGGACAAGAAGGAGGCGGGTATTTACGTCGACATCGTTTCGGGAGAACCCCTATTCGCCTCCACGAAGAAATTCGACAGCCGTTGCGGTTGGCCCAGTTTCACAGTGCCTCTGGAGCCGACCAACGTTGTCGAGAAGACGGACCAGAGTCACGGAATGATCCGCACCGAGGTCCGCTCGAGCCATGGCGACAGCCACCTCGGCCATGTCTTCGACGATGGGCCTGCCGAAGAGGGAGGCCTGCGCTATTGCATCAACTCGGCGGCTCTTCGCTTCGTGCCCTATGAAGACCTCGAGGCTGAAGGATATGGACAGTACAGGGAGCTGTTCGACGGCCCCAAGGAAGCAGACGGGTAGAAATCCCCGTGGCCAGATAAGCGGTTCGCAGCACGGGCGGTCATACCGCGGGCGTCCCCCGCTCAGGTCCACCATACCGGTGCGCACGCGACGGTGGCGTCGACCAGGTCCTCTTTTGTCACCGAGTTATCGCTGAGCCACGCCTTGATGGAGCCGGCGAACCCGTGCGCGACGAACTGGGCGATGACGCGATGGTTGGCGTCAGGAAGGTCCGGGTGGGTGCACCGAGCGATGAACGCCACTGCGTAGTCGGTGAAGTGCCGCACTAGCGCTTCGTACACTCCCCCATCGGCAGGGTCGCGCACGGACTGGCGGTAAACTTGCTTGAAGCGTTCCATGTGATCTGCAACGTCGACGATCGAGAGGCGCAGCATCTCCGACGCCGAATAGCAGCCCGCAGCCCGATTTTCCTCCTCGTGGCGGTGGGCGCGCTCCAGGTCGTCGAGAAGGACCTTGATGAGCAGCTCCAAGGGGCTGGCGTAGTGATTGTAGAACGTTGCCCTGGTCACCTTGGCGCGTTCCGCCAGGTCTGCGACTGTGACCTGTGAGATGGGCTGCTCCGAGGCAAGCTCCACGATCGCCTCTTCACAAGCTTGGGCCGTTCGCACGACGCGCGGATCGGTGCGGTCAGCCAGCGGATCCTGCCCCTGAGCGGGGAACCAGACCGTCCATCCTGGACTGCTTCAGCCCGGTCGACCGCTGGTCCAGCGCCACTTGCACTCTGGCACAATACCTGCTTCTATACACCTGTCAATGTTATACACCTGTCAAAGAGAAGGGAACCGGGGTGGCACCGCACTCGACACTTTCACCACAGGAGGCCGCGGACCGGTTGGCCATTCGCGAGCTGTTCGACGCGTATGCCCACTGCGCCGATACTCGAGACGCGGAAGGACAGAAGGCGTTGTTCACGACCGACACCCGCTTCACCGTCTACATGGACGGCCCTGCCACCGAACCGAGCTACGTGCTCGAAGGTCGAGAAGCGCTGTCACCAGTGTTCGATGACTTGAAGCGGTACGAGGCGACGATGCACTTCAACGGGCAAAGCACTGTCAGCATTGAGGGCGACCGGGCGGCCGGAGACAGCTACACCATCGCACATCACGTCTACACCGAAGACGGCAGCCGCATGATGATGGTGGCGTGGCTGCGGTACCTCGATATGTTCACCAGGATCGACCAGACTTGGTATATCGCAGAGCGCCAGATCATCCTCAAATGGAGCGAGACGCGACCTCTCGGCCCCCCTACGGCGGGCTGATGTCGACCGGCCAGACTGGACCGTTGGACCTTGGAACTCGCGCTGCGGATCGTGCCGGTGCCATGGTGGGAGGAGCGGCTCGGCACGAATGTCCCGACTGACCACGGTTAGGGTGACCCACCGACGTAGCTGACCGTGATCTACTCGATGGTCCAGGAAAAACCCGACTGGAAGCGCTCGGAACGTCAGGCTCGAGCGTTCGAGTGATCTCGACCCACTTCGGCTGCTGCCGTCGTCGCTCCGCCATGTGACCGGGACAACGTGCCCTTCTGGACCAGCGGCCCGCGGCGGAACAGAACGCCTCCGATGACCGCTCCGCCGGCGAAAATCCCGGCTGTCCACCAGAATGTGGTGTCGTACCCGTGCGCCAACGCCAGCCCGGTCAGCGTCTGGTGGTCGACCTGGCTGGAGGCAAGGTGGGCGGCGATGTACGACGCGACGGCGCTGGCGAAGATCGTGTTGAGCAGCGACGTCCCGACCGACGCGCCGAGCTGCTGGCCGACGGTGACGGTCGCGGACGCAACGCCCGCGTCCTGCGGTCCCACGCCGAACGTACCGGTGTTGATCGACGGCGCTATCACCATGCCCACACCGATTGCGACCATGATGAGCGGGCCGAGGAGGCCGTCCACGTACCCGCTGTGCGGGCCCAGCTGGGTCAGCCACACCATCGCGCCCGATGCGGTCAACATCCCGAATGCGACCAGCGGCTTGGGCCCGAACCTGGGCATCAGCACGATCGTCGACAGGTTGGAGGTGAGTGCGGAACCAACGCTGATTGGCAGGAACGCGACACCAGTGACGAGCGGTGAGTACCCGAGCGTCTGTTGCATGTAATAGGTCAAGAAAAAGAACGTGCCGAACAAGCCGGCGCCGGTGATGAACATCGACAGGTACGCGCCGCCGCGGTTGCGGTCGAGGACGACCCGGGGGGGCAGCAGAGGATGGCTCGCACGGCCCTGCCACAGCGCGAACACCACCAGGAGCGCCACTCCGACGGCGAGCAAGCCGTACGTGGACGACGACTCCCAGCCGTGTGTGGCCGCGTTGGAGCACCCGTACACAAGGCAAAAAACCGCGCTGGAGACCAGTAACACGCCGGGGATGTCGAGCTTGGGCCTGGCCGGGGATGGTTGCCGCTGCAGTAGCATTGCCCCGCCGGCAAAAGCCACGCCGGCGAAGATCAGGTTCACGTAAAGCGTCCAGCGCCAGGACAGGTACTCGGTGAGCGCGCCGCCGAGCAATAGGCCCACAGCGCCGCCGGCTACGGCGATCGCTCCGTAGATGCCGAATGCTTTGCCGCGGTCCTTCTGTTCGGTGAACGTGGTGGTCAGCAGCGAAAGCGCCGACGGCACCAAAATCGCGGCGAAGGCGCCCTGGCAGGCCCGCGCTGTCACCAACATCGTGAAATTGATTGAGGCGCCCCCAATCGCTGAGACGCCGGCGAAGCCGACCAGGCCGGTGAGAAAGGTCACTTTACGGCCGAGGATGTCGGATAGCCTGCCGCCGAAGAGAAGCAGGCTACCGAACGCCAGGCTGTAGGCGGTGACCACCCACTGCCGTTCCACGGTGCTGAAATGCAGCGCGCGCTGCGCCGATGGCAGGGCGATGTTCATCACCGTGAGATCGAGGACCACCATGAGTTGCGCGATGGCGATCACGCCCAGGATGAGCCAGCGTCGACTGTCCCCGGGCTTGTTGACTGAGATGGCTGCTGACACGAGGTTCACCGGTTCTTTCTTTCTCTTTTGTTAGCGGCGGAAACCGGGGCCGATTGGTGACCGTTAAAGCGCTCGGAGCACCAACGGTGGGGGTGTGTTATCGCGTGGGTGCCTGGAACCGTGATGTTCATTGGCGAATTTGGCGCCTTCCCCTCTAACCATTCTGAAGACCGCCGGGCCCAGATGGCATCTAGGAAACCCATAGTCCTGGCTGGGGCTGGATCGCCCGGCTCAGGGGTGAAGCTGCGGACCGTAACCCAGGTCGAGGCGGATCGATTGCATGACGTGGAAGGTGGTGCCGGCAGTGAAGACGTCCACGGCATCAAGGACCCCGGTGTACTTCTCGATGACCGGCGCCGCGGCGGCGGCCGTGGTCGCGTCCAGATAGCTCCTTATCGCGGCCCAGGTGTCCTCGCCGTGCTGAACGAAGTACGGAGTTGGATCGACCGTATCCAGCGCCTTCCGTGAACTGTCCGCGATGTCGGCCATGTACTGCCGGTGCGTTGCGACGTCGTCGCGCGTCCCGAGCCGGCCCCTATGACCGGCGATGAAGTGCTTCCACGGGTAGGTGAGCGCGGTATCCGCGGCCTCGATGTAGCCGGGCACGTCGTTTGCGAGGTGGCTCTGGCAGACCGCCGCCCATCCCGGGTTGACTATGTCGACCAGCATGAGCGCGGCGTGGTCGGGGAGATGGATAAAGATGTTGTCCGGCGAGTGATTGGAGCCGTGCCAGGCCAGCTCGATCCGCTCGCCTCCGATCTCGAGGCTGCGGCGGTCTTGGAAGGTTTCTTCTGGTGCCGGCCTGGCGGGGTCGTCGTCGCGGAGCAGTAATTTCCGCGTCTCCTCGTGCCCGATGCGAGTGACGTTGCGGTCGAAAAGCGAGGACGCGCCAGCGTGATCGGCGTGGTGATGGGAATAGATGAGATGCGTCACCTCGTTGGTGAAGCCATTGGCGGCGGCGATATCATCTACGGCCCGCTGAATGTTATGACCGATGGTCGGAGGTGCGTCGAACAGCACAACGCCGTCGTATGTCGCCAGGAACGCAGACTGGTAGATCCCGTCCGTGACCCGGTAGAGGTTCCCCTCGACTCGCCCGACGTAGTAACCCTGCTCGCTGATAGTAGGACCGAACGCGGCCCGGTGGATCGGCGCGCAGTCCTTGAGCGCGTCAGCGGTGGTCAGGCGCGCCTCGCCAGGTACCTCAGTCGGCGTGTCAGCTCGGCCTACCGAGCGGTCGCCCCGCACGATAGCGAAGGGTAACGCTGTAGCCAGGCGTTCGAATCCTGGAAAACCTTAGTCGTGCCCCGGGCGTCGTCCTCAGTCATGATGTAGGCGAGATGAGCGAAGCATCGACCCCGGTGTTCTCGTCAAGGGGGCAGTTGTTCGACCGGGAACGCGAGCGCGAGGTCCTCGACCGGTTACTAGACGGCGGGCGCGGCGGTGTGTTGGTCGTGCACGGAGAGGCGGGCGTCGGCAAGACCGCGCTGCTCGAGTACGCGGTCGAAGCTGGGCGCGAGTTCCGGGTCGCCCGGACGTTTGGCGTCGAAGCGGAGATGGAGCTCCCGTTCGCGGCGGTCCAGCAGCTGTGTTCCCCGTTCCTCGACCTTTTGGACCGTCTCCCTCAGCCCCAGCAAGAGGCGCTCGGCGTCGCGTTTGGGCTCAGTACGGGGTCGGCGCCGGATCCGTTCCTGGTCGGATTGGCAGTCCTTGGCCTGTTGTCCGAGGCGGCCGAGGAGCGGCCGCTCCTCGCTGTTGTTGATGACGCACAATGGCTGGACCAGGCGTCAGCGCGAGCGCTTGCGTTCGTGGCTCGCCGCCTGTTGGCGGAGCCGATCGCGCTCCTGTTCGCGACGCGCCAGGTAGACGACGCGCTCGAGGGGCCTGCCGGAGCTTCTCGTCTCGCCTCTGCGGCATCGAGATGCGCGGGCGCTGTTGGAGTCGGTCTTGCCCGCTCGGCTCGATGAGCCGGTGCTCGAGAGGATCGTTGTCGAGACGCGTGGGAACCCGCTCGCGCTGCTGGAGTTGCCGAAGGGGCTAACCCCGACGGAGCTGGCGGGCGGGTTTGGGCTGCCGGCCGCGGTGCCCCTGTCTGCCAGCATCGAGGAGAGCTTCACGCGCCGGCTGGCGGGCCTTCCAAACGATGCCCGTCGCTTGTTGCTCGTGGCGGCGGCCGACCCGGTTGGCGATCCGGCGCTCGTGTGGCGGGCGGCGGAGCGGCTCGGGATCCCAGAGTCAGGCTGCCGACATAGTCGAGTCGGAAGACTTGTTGGTCTTGAGCCCGCGGGTGGTGTTCCGTCATCCGCTGGTTCGCTCGGCTGTCTACCGGGCCGCCACCCCGCACGAGCGGCGCGAGGTACACCGCGCGCTTGCGGAGGCGACCGATCCGGCGCTCGACCCGGACCGCCGCGCCTGGCACCGGGCGCAGGCTGCCTCGAAGCCCGATGAGGACGTGGCCGCGGAGCTGGAGGAGTCCGCAGCCCGAGCGCAAGCGCGTGGTGGTTTCGCCGCCGCCGCGGCGTTCCTGGAGCGAGCCACGGCGTTGACCCCCGAGGAGTCGCGAAGGTCGGGGCGCGCACTGGCGGCGGCCCAGGCAAAGTTGCAGGCCGGTGCGCTGGATGACGCTTTACGCTTGGTCGCCACGGCTGAGGCAGAGGTCCTCAGTGAGCTCGAGCAGGCCAGGGCCGGCGTTGCTGCGCGGCCAGATTTCGTTCCTCGCGACGCGTAGCAGCGACGCCGCAACACTGCTGCTCAAAGCAGCCGAGCGGCTCCGAGAAGTCGATCCTGAGCTGGCCCGCGAGACCTACCTGGAGGCACTGACGGCGGCCATCTTCGCTGGACCGCTGGCCGGACCGGGCGCCAGCTGCCGGGAGGTAGCAGAAGCTGCGAGTGCTGCACCGCGAGCGCGGGAACCACGCGGACCGGACCTGCTGCTCGACGGTTTGGTGGCCCTTCTCAGCGACACCTATGGCGCCGCCGTGCCGATCCTGCGCCAGGCGCAGCGCGCCATCGAGGGCGCGACGTCGCAGACTGAGCAGCTGCGCTGGATGTGGGGGGCGACCGTCTCAACACTCCACCTATGGGATGACGAAGGTTGGGAGCGGCTGTCAGACCTACACCTTCAGCCTGGTCCGCGAGACCGGAGCGCTCGGCGATCTCGCGATCGCCCTTGATCACCGGGGCCAGATGCACGTATTCGCGGGCGAGCTGGCGTTGGCGGCGTCTCTCCAGGAGGCCCTCCAAGAGGCAACGGAGCTGACCGGAAGCCCCCTCGCTCCGTACCACGCGGTGGGGCTGGTGGCAATGCGCGGCCGTGAGGCCGAAACGAGACAGTTCTTCGATACAGCTCGTGCCGAGGTGATCGGGCGCGGAGAGGGGGCTGGCCTGTCGTTCATCGATTGGGCGGAGTCCGTGCTGTACAACGGGCTTGGACGCTACGCAGAGGCGCTGGCGGCAGCGCGCCGGGTGGTCGATCATACCGAGCTGGTCTCCGTGAACTGGGCGATGCCCGAGCTGATCGAGGCAGCCGTACGAGTTGGAGCCCTCGAGCTCGCCGCCGAGACCGATCGGCGCCTGACGGACAGGAGCAGGGCGAGCGGGACGGATTGGGCCCTGGGGATCGCCGCTCGCTCGCACGCATTGCTAGTCGATGACGGGAGCTCCGATGACCTCTACGCCGAGGCCATCGAACGACTAGCGCGCACGCGAGTCGCTGTCGACCTGGCCCGTGCGCACCTACTTTACGGCGAGTGGCTCCGACGTCAGCGTCGTCGCCTGGACGCTCGTAACGAGCTGCGGATCGCTCACGAGATGTTCACCGGCTTTGGAATGGAGGCGTTTGCCGAGCGCGCCCGGGTCGAGCTGCGGGCCAGCGGCGAACGCGCTCGGAAACGAACTGTAGAGACGCTGGACCAACTCACCCCTCAGGAGTCACAGGTCGCCCGCCTCGCTGCACAGGGAAATACCAACAGAGAGATCGCTGCTCAACTTTTCATCAGCCCCAACACGGTCGAGTACCACCTGCACAAGGCGTTCCGCAAGCTCGACGTCAAGTCACGGACCCAGCTTGCGCAACGCAAGTTTTAGTTCCCGACCCGTAGAACGGGTAGGTGGCACGACCGCGGTGCTGGGCCATCACCCAACGCGGGAGGCGTCGCCGCTGAGAAAAGCCTTTTATGTTCGAGAGCATGCGCGCCGGGCGTGGCCGAAACGCCGCCGGAATATCGGGGTACGGGCGCGAGTTGCGCCTTGTATGCCTAGTCGAACGATGCGAGCGGTTCGGTTTGACGAGTACGGGGACATCGATGTGCTGAAGGTAGTAGATGTCCCTCGTCCTGGGGCTGGTCCGGGACGAGTTGTCGTGGACGTCGTTGCCGCGGCTATCAACCCGGGTGAGGCGTCGATCCGCAAGGGTCTGCTCCACGACCTTTGGCCGGCTACCTTCCCGTCCGGCGAGGGCAGCGACCTGGCTGGCGTGGTTAGCGAGGTGGGAGAGGGAACCGAAGATGTTGCAGTAGGCGATGAGGTGATCGGTTGGAGTGATGAACGGTCGAGCCAAGCGGAGGCCGTGAGCCTGCCCGCCGACCAGGTTTTGCCCAAGCCTGCGAAAGTCCCGTGGGAGGCGGCCGGTTCGCTGTATGTGGCGGGCACCACCGCCTGGGCGACCATACAGTCGGTCGGGCTGAAGCACGGCGAAATCGTCGCCGTTTCGGGCGCAGCCGGCGGAGTGGGGTCTATCACCATCCAGCTGGCGCGTCGGTTGGGGGCGACGGTATTGGGTATCGCCGGGGCAGACAACGCCGACTGGTTGGAGTCGATGGGCGTGACCCCTGTCATGTACGGCGAAGGTCTTGCCGATCGGCTACGCACCACTGCGACCGGGGGGATCGACGCCTTCATCGATTGCTTTGGCGGCGGCTATGTCGATCTCGCCATAGACCAAATGGGTGTGATGCCTGATCGAGTCGACACGATCATCGACAGAGAGGCAGCTGGCCGACGTGGCTCCCGGAACGACGGGATGTCAACGGTCAAAGACGTCCGTTCAGTTTTACGCGAGCTGGCGTCTTTGATCGAGCGAGGAGAGCTCGTCGTACCCGTGGCTGCCACTTTCGCTCTAGAGGACCTGCGCCAGGCCTACCGGATGCTTGAGCAACGTCACACTCGGGGAAAAATCGTCCTCACGATCGGCCGTGGTTAGGCATACCACTCCCCCCCTCCGCGAGGGGGACCTGCCGGGTCTGCTCCGATCAGGAACCTCTGTACGGGGGGTTCGGCACGCCGAGGTAGGGGAACAAGGCTTGCAGGTCGTCGTGCGGCTTCAGGCCCGTCGGCGCGATCTTGCCGTGGCTCAGCCAGGCAAAGCGCATGCTGTAGACGTCGTCGGTGGGAACGCGGCCGTTGGGGTAGGTGGCGGGCTGGGTGCGGTCGTAGCGCAGGATGTCGGGCAGCACCTGCAGGGCGGCTGCCTTGGCCTCCTCGGGCGAGTAGCCGCCGTTCTCCAAGATTTTGGACCATGGCCCCAGGTAGTTGGCCACGTCGTCGGCAGGTTGGCGAGAGTTGTACAGGTTTTTCTCGCCGTCGGGGTTGATGAACGGGTTGATGGTCGGGTGGCCGCCCCGGTCCATCTGCTCGAGCTTGCCGTCGCGCCGCCGGCTGATCGTAGCCCAGACCCCGATCCCCGGGCCGGCGCCGAGCATTTCGTTGGGTACCTCCAGTGCGATGGAGTCGACGTTGTTGTCGGCGAAGTCGTCGTGGCCGCTCCACTGGAACCCGTGCAGGGCGCCCTCGACGTCGGCGAAGAACGGGTCGCTGCGCAGCGCTGCTGACAGCCGGATGGGACCGGCCCACACAGGCCGGGGCGTGCCGTCGAAGCTGACCGGGAAGGACACGGCGAGCTTCTCGCCGGCTGGCTCGGGCTGTTGAGCCTGGCTGCCGGTGGCGTACCAGGCTGTCCCGGTCTGGGTGCCGTTGTCGAACGGGGAGAAGGCGAACGTAAAGGCGATGTCGGCTTTGTTGTCGCCGTTGGTGTCGATATTGACCCGGTAGACGGCGTCGGGGTAGAACTCGGCCCGGTCGTAGGCGCCGGTATGGGGGGCGGGGCGCTGGTCGGGTTGGAGTCGATGATGAGGACCGTCTTGTCGGGGCCCTCTGATGACTCGAACACGAACACGTCGGTCAGATCCAGGCGCCTGTCGTCGCCGGGGAACTTGAGCTTGTCTGCGCTGAAGTGGTTCGACATGGTTTCTCCTTGGGTGGTGGGTTGATTGGCTGGATGGTGCTGGTGGGGGGCCGGTCGTCAGCTGCGCAGGAAGTCCAGTAGTGCCGTGTTCACCTGGGCCGCGTGGGTCCAGGGGATGGCGTGCGGGCCACCCTCGATCACAACGAGCTGCAGGTCGTTGATCAGGTCGGGGAGCCGCTTGCCCGTCTTGCCCAGAGGCAACACCTGGTCCGCGTCGCCCTGTACGACGAGCATGGGTACCTGGATCTTGGGCAGGTCGGCACGGAAGTCGGTTGCCCAGGTCGGGATGCAGGCCACCGCTGCGGTGGCCGAGGCGCTGGCAGCGACGTTCCAGCTGGCCCGGTAGGCCTCGTCACTGATGAGAGTGCCGCGCAGGCTGTCAATGTTGTAGAAGTTGTCCAGGAAGCCCTTCATCCACGCCGGTGTGTCAGACTGCGCGGCCTGGACGAACCCATCGAACAGGCTTTGCGGCACCCCGTCGGGGTTATCGCTGGTCTGTAGAAGGAAAGGCGGGATCGGCGACACCAGCACGCCCTTGGCCACCCGGGCCGAGCCATAGGCGCTCAGGTAGCGGGTGACCTCCCCGGTGCCCATCGAGTGACCGACGAGAGTGACCTCTGTCAGGTTCAGGGTCTCCAGGAGCCTATAGAGGTCATTGGCAAATGTGTCGTAGTCGTAGCCAGTTGTCGGCTGACTGGATTTGCCGAACCCCCGGCGGTCATAGGTGATAACCCGGTGGCCGGCCTCCAGCAGGACCGGGACCTGCTTGTCCCAGGCCCGGCCGCTGAGTGGGTACCCGTGGATCAGCACGACGGGCTGGCCCGCGCCATGGTCCTCGTAGTGGATTTGGATATCGGCGGAGTTCTCCCAGCCGACGGTGACTTTGGGCATAAGCGTCCCTTCCTGTCGGGGTCTGGCCTGAACCCGGGTGACGGACCGGGGGCCAGCCGACCGATACTCCAATCAGCTTCGCGTCTCGGCCAGCCCGTCGCGCCTGTAGAAACCCCTAGTCGATGCCTAGCCCTTCCCTGGCCGCCTAGTGACCGGCGATCTGCCCACCGTCGATATGCAGGATTTCGCCAGTTACAAACGGCGCTGATTCCAGGAAGAGGATCCCGTCGACCACGTCACTAACCTGGCCGACACGGCCGATCGGCTCCAGCGCGGCGAGCGCCTGGTAGCTTTCGGCCTCGTTCATCGAGGTCTCGATGATGCCCAGCGATACGGCATTGACGCGGATGCCACGGGACGCGTACTCGATGGCCAGTGACCTGGTGGCCGAAGCGAGACCACCCTTGGTCAGCGACGCCAGGACCGACGGCACACGGGAGTTTGCGTAATCCACCAGCGTCGTCGTCACGTTGACGACGTGACCCCCTCCTTGTTTCAACATCTCGGTGATGGCCCGTTGAGTCAAACTGAAGAACCCGGTTAGGTTGACGCCCACAACCGACGCATAGTCTTCAGCGGTGTAGTCGGTGAATGGCTTAGAGATGTAAATACCTGCATTGTTGACCAACGTGTCGACATGCCCGAAGCGTTCGAGTGTTCCATGGATGATCAGGTCGGCGGTTTTTGGCTGAGAAATATCGCCCTCCACGGTGAGCACGCCAGTGTCTTCGCATGGCTTAATCGACCGTGAGTTGGCAACCACCGCCCAACCCCGCTTTCGGTACGCCGCCACAAGCCCGGCGCCGATCCCCTGGGAACCTCCGGTGATCACTACGACCTTCTGTCGCTCTGTGTTCATCACGCCCTCAGATCTAGGATAGCGCCGGGTCGTCTGGGCATCACCGGGTGGTGGAACACGGTGCGGCT
Source organism: uncultured Acidimicrobiaceae bacterium (assembly GCA_963823855.1). Taxonomy (GTDB): domain Bacteria; phylum Actinomycetota; class Acidimicrobiia; order Acidimicrobiales; family Palsa-688; genus Fen-671. The sequence goes on along the minus strand of CAWGNA010000012.1, from coordinate 66,589 downwards.
CGCCGAGCTTGGAGACGAGGCTCCTCTTATGGCGTGGTTGAGTGGCAGGGTGGTTCGTTCCCAGGATTTACGGTCACACTTCTGGCCGCCCGTCGCGCCTGTGTGAACCCCTGGTCCAGGCACTGACCCCACTGGCGTCGCTGTGGCGCCCGGTCGTTTACGCTGGCGTGAAGTGGTCAGCCGACGCCCGCCGGGGTTCCGGGGCCGGTCCGACGAGCGTGAGGTGCTGGTCCGGCTGCTGGAGAGAGTGCGTGAGGGGCAAAGCGCGGTCCTGGTCATCCGGGGTGAGGCCGGGGTCGGAAAGACAGCCCTTATGCGGTACGCCGCCCGCCAGGCTTCGGGATTTCGAGTCGCCCAAATCGCCGGGGTGGAGGCCGAGATGGAACTGCCGTTCGCGGGGCTGCATCAGCTGTGCGCTCCCATGCTCGACCAGCTCGATCGGCTTCCGGCTCCGCAGAAGGACGCGTTGGCAAACGCGCTCGGCCTCTCGTCCGGCGAGACGCCTGACCGCTTCCTGGTCGCCCTGGCGACGCTCAGTCTGCTGTCCGAGGTTGCCGAGGAGCTGCCGCTGGCGTGTTTCGTGGATGACGCCCAATGGCTTGACGACGCCTCGGGGCAGGTCCTGGGGTTCGTGGCACGACGGCTGCTGGCCGAGGCGGTCGCGCTCGTGTTCGGGGTGCGCGCGCCAAGCGGCGAACGTGCGCTAGTTGGCCTGCCGGAGCTGCTGGTTGGAGGGCTGGCAGAGGAGGATGCGCGTGCCTTCCTAGCGACGGTGATCCCGGGCCGGCTCGATGAGCGTGTCCGTGACCGGATAGCCGCGGAAACGCGTGGGAACCCGCTGGCGCTGCTTGAGCTGTCGAAGGGCATTTCCGCGGCTGGGCTGGCGGGCGGCTTCGCGCTTCCGAGCGCCGGAGATCTTCCACGTCAGATCGAGGACCACTATGTCGGGCGCGCCGCCGCGTTGCCTGAGTCGACGCAACGACTGTTGCTGCTGGCGGCGGCCGATCCCGTTGGTGATGCGACGCTGGTGTGGCGTGCCGCCCAGACCCTCGGGATCGAACGGACCGCGGCGGAACCCGCGGAGGAAGGGCAGCTGCTGGAAATAGGTGCACGGGTGCGGTTTCGTCATCCGCTCGTGAGATCAGCTATCTACCGCGCCGCGCCGGCAGCAGATCGACGGGTCGTTCACGGCGCCCTCGCAGTCGCCACCGACCCCAACGCAGATCCCGATCGCCGCGCCTGGCATCGAGCCCACGCTGCCAAGGATCCCGACGAGGAAGTGGCGAGCGAGTTGCTCGGGTGCGCAAGCGCCGCGCAACGCCGTGGTGGCATCGCCGCAGCCGCCGCCTTCTTGGAGCGGGCCGTGGCGCTCACCCCCGACCCCGGGGATCGAGCCGCACGGGCACTTATGGCAGCACGGGCGAAGTTCGAGGCCGCAGACCTCGAGCGAGCTCAGTCGCTGCTAGCGACTGCGAGCGCCGGCCCCCTCGACGATCTTGGGCAAGCCCAGGTACAGCTGGTTCAGGCCCAAATTGCCTTTGACCTGCGACGCGGCCGCGACGCCCCGCCTCTGCTGCTCAGCGCGGCGCGGCGCCTCGAGCATCTCGACCCCGAGCTGGCGCAGGAGACGTACTTGGAGGCGCTAGTGGCCGCCATCTATGCCGCCAGTCTTGCCTCCGGTACCGACGTGGCCGACGTTGCCCGCGCGGCCAGATCAGCGCCACTCAGGCCCGAACCGTCGCCGGCCAGGCAGCTACTGCTGCTCGGTCTGGCGACCCGCTTGACCGACGGCTATGCCGCCGCCGCACCGATGTTGACCAGGGCTCTCCGCGCCTACCGTGGCGCGGAGCCCCGACTGGACTGGTTGTGCGTGGCTTACAACCTCGCGGCGATGGAGTTGTGGGACGACCAGGCCTGGTTCGAGCTCGCTACTGGTCAGGCTGCCCTCGCACGGGCGACGGGGACGCTCGTTTCGCTCCCGTATGCCCTTGACTACTTGGCGGGGTTCCACATCCAAACGGGGGAGCTGTCCGTGGCGGCTCGGCTCGTGACCGAGGCCGAGGGGCTCGATCTGGGAGTCCGAGCCGGGACACTGCCGTACATCCCGCTCCGTCTGGCGGCGTGGCGCGGCCAAGCATCGACAGCCGTGAACCTAGTCGGGGCGATGATCCGCGGCGCCCACGCCCGGGGTGAGGGCTGCGCGATCACCGCCGCCCACTACGCCGCGGCGATCCTGTACAACGGCCTTGGTCAGTATGAGCTGGCCCTCAATTCCGCACAGCAGGCCGCTGGTGCGGACGACATCGCGACTTCATCGTGGGCGTTACCCGAGCTGGTCGAGGCCGCCTCGCGGTTCGGCCAGCCAGATGTCGCCCGTGACGCCGCAGACAGACTGATGGAGCACGCCCTCGCCAGCGGCACCGCGTGGGCAACAGGGACCGCGGCGCGCTCTCGAGCGCTTGTCGAGGAGGGTGGCTCAGCCGAAGAGCTCTATCGGCAAGCCATCGAGTCACTCGGCCAAACCCGGATGGCGGCTCACCTAGCTCGCGCTCGGCTGAACTACGGCGAATGGCTTCGTCGCCAGAACAGGCGGGTCGATGCCCGCCCGCAGCTGCGCGAGGCGCATGACGTGTTTTCCTCGATGGGCGCAGACGGGTTCGCGGACCGCGCCTGGCACGAGCTGCTCGCGACGGGCGAGAAGGTGCGCAAGCGTCAGGATGACACCCGCGATGAGCTCACCCCTCAGGAGGAGCACATCGCACAACTGGCCCGGGACGGACAAACGAACTCAGAGATCGGCGCGGAGCTATTCATTAGCTCGCGCACCGTCGAATGGCACCTGCGAAAGGTCTTCACCAAGCTCGGGATCAGCTCACGGAAGGGCCTCCATGCGGCTCTGCCGAGCCGTAGACGAGTAACGCGTGGCACCGGCGCGACCCCGGCGTCGCACTAGGGCCACACGCTGGCGCGACCGGAGCGCTTTAGCCGAGGAGTGCTCCAGCCGCCTCCATAGCCGTCGTCATCCGAGGCGCAACGATCCCCGCAGTCGAGGGCATAGACCAGGGCCTCCAACGGGCGCGACAGCGCCCCTTAGGCGCGATCGTGACGATGAGTGCGGATTGACTATCGCCCTGAAACGTAGAGGAGCCCGCAGTGCGCGCTGACATCAGACCGGGCGGGACGTTCCCCGACTACGAGCTGACCGACCACACCGAGACCCGGCGCAGGTTGAGCGAGCTTCAGGGGAACGACCCAATGATCCTCGTACTGTCGCGCGGTCACTACTGCCCGAAGGATTACCAACAACACCTTGAGATCGCCGCCAACTACCCGAAGATCGCGGTGGCCTACACCCAGGTCGTCACGATCTCAACCGACACCATCATCGAGACCCTCGAGTTCCGCGCCTCGGTCGGCGCCGAGTGGACCTTTCTCTCCGACGCCGGCCGCAAGGTGCAGAAGGACCTCGACATCCAGGAGTACACCGACCCTTATCACGACCCGATGATCCCCCACACCCTCGTACTGAAGCCGGGACAAGTCATCCACAGCATCTACAACGGCTACTGGTTCTGGGGCAGGCCATCGTTCGACGATCTCCGTCGTGACCTTCGCGACGCGACGCGCGACATTCGTCCTGACTGGGACCTGACCACACCCGAGCTCCGCACCGCCTGGGAGGGCGGGGAGCGCTCGAAGTTTTACCCTGACCCGGACGTCCGCCCAGTCTCACCTCGCTTTCAACGGGGCACCTCGCTTGGCCAGGGACCTCGACGGGGCCGACCGACTGCTCCCAAGGCATCCCTATGACAACAACGCGAGCTCCGGGAGCCGAAATGCAGATTGGGGCCCTCACTGCAGGAATTGCTGGGTTTCTGGGCGCATTTCAGCTACTTCGGTGTCAAACCGGCCCTTCTTTCCGCCCAAACGCAACGGGAACACTCCACCGCACCGAGAAGACCAGCAAACAGGCCACCGTGAGGTCGAGGGGGCCGTCGAGACGGGCCCGTTGAGGAAGAGCAGTGACCTGCGAGGTGTTGGGCTAGTCATGAAACGCATCGGGTTCTTGTCATTTGGCCACTGGACGCCCTCGCCGCAGTCCCAGACGCGGTCGGCCTCTGATGCCCTGCTGCAGTCCATCGACCTCGCGGTCGCCGCCGAGGAGCTCGGTGCGGACGGGGCGTACTTTCGGGTGCACCACTTCGCCAATCAGCTTTCTTCACCGTTCCCACTGCTGGCGGCGATCGGTGCCAGGACCAGCAGGATCGAGATCGGGACCGGCGTGATCGATATGCGCTACGAGAACCCGCTCTACATGGCCGAGGATGCCGGTGCCGCCGATCTCATCTCGGGCGGCCGCCTGCAGCTCGGCATAAGCCGTGGGTCGCCCGAGCAGGTGATCGAAGGCTATCGCTTCTTCGGGTACGTCCCGGCTGAGGGCACCGACCACGCCGACATGGCTCGCGAGCACACGCGGGTCTTTCTGGAGGTCCTCAAGGGCGACGGCTTCGCCGAGCCGAACCCGCGGCCGATGTTCGCTAACCCGCCCGGGCTGCTTCGGGTAGAGCCGCACTCGGATGGGCTGCGCGAGCGGATTTGGTGGGGCGCCGGCACCCGGAAGACCGCGGAGTGGACCGCAGAGCAAGGGATGAACCTAATGAGCTCGACGCTTCTTACCGAGGACACCGGGGTGCCGTTCCATCAGCTGCAGGCCGAGCAGATCGAGCGGTTCCGCAAGGCCTGGGCGGACGCCGGCCACGCCCGCGAGCCGCGTGTTTCGGTCAGCCGCAGCATCTTCCCGATCGTCAACGACCTCGACCGCGCGTACTTCGGCCGCGAAGGCAACTCGCAGGACCAGGTCGGGTTCATCGACGGCGGCACGGCGCGCTTCGGCAAGACCTACGCCGCGGAGCCCGAGAAGCTCATCGACCAACTAGCTCACGACGAGGCCATCGCCGCCGCCGACACTCTGCTGCTGACTATCCCCAATCAGCTCGGTGTGGACTACTGCGCCCACGTCCTCGATTCGGTGCTGAGCGACGTCGCTCCGGAGCTTGGCTGGCACTGACGGACGGAGCGCGCCCAGACCGGATCTTCTGCGCGGTAAAGGGCGATAAAGGGCGGACGAAGTGGCCCGATCTTCGTCATCTTTCACAGGACCGTTAACATCGCCCTCAAGCTGTCCCCTAGGGTGCGCCGGGTGCCGCATCCGACGTTCTTCCGCACTGCGACGCTCATGGCGGTGGCGACCGCAGCGATAGTGGTCACCTGGAGTGGTCTGGCTGTAGCGGCTACCCCAGCTGCACCACAGGTCCTGTCTGCCCGCGCCACCCCGAGCGCGCTCGGCCCGAGCGGGGGCACGGTGACCGTGACGGGCAGGGTGAAGAACGCCCGTTCCTGCTATCTAGAGCTGCTGTCGCGCCAGTCGTTCCCCGTTGTGTACTCCCACAGCCCGACCACCGCCTGCCGGAACGGGACTTTCTCGGCTCATGTCCGCATCGGGGCCAACCCGGCCCCCGTGAAGCGCACCGTGGCTCTGGCTTTGGTGGCGCGCGACGGCAGCCGGTCGTTCACCGGGATCTTCTACGTGTTGTTGGCGCCGCTCCTGCCGCCCTCGGTCCTGTCTGCTTATGCCACCCCGAGCGCGCTCGGCCCGAGCGGGGGCACGGTGACCGTGATGGGCAGGGTGAAGAACGCCCGCTCCTGCCAGCTAGAGCTGCTGTCGCGCCAGTCGTTCCCCGTTGTGTACTCCCACAGCCCGACCACCGCCTGCCACAACGGGACTTTCTCGGCTCATGTCCGCATTGGGGCCAACCCGAGCCCGGTGACGCGCACCGTGGCTCTGGCTTTGGTGGCGCGCGACGGCAGCCGGTCGTTCACCGGGATCTTCTACGTGTTGTTGGCGCCGCTCCTGCCGCCCTCGGTCCTGTCTGCTTATGCCACCCCGAGCACGCTCGGCCCGAGCGGGGGCACGGTGACCGTGATGGGCAGGGTGAAGAACGCCCGCTCCTGCCAGCTAGAGCTGCTGTCGCGCCAGTCGTTCCCCGTTGTGTACTCCCACAGCCCGACCACCGCCTGCCACAACGGGACTTTCTCGGCTCATGTCCGCATTGGGGCCAACCCGAGCCCGGTGACGCGCACCGTGGCACTGGCCCTGGTGGCGCGCGACGGCAGCCTTTCGTTCACTGGGCTCTTCTATGTGCCCCTGGCGGCACGTCCCCCTTACCTTCCTCCTCCTCCCCCTCCGCCCCCGCCCCCGCCCCCGCTGCCCAGCCAATACACGCCTGGGTCAACGGGTTACGACGTCTCTTGGCCCCAGTGCCAGGCACGGGGCTCTACATTCACAAAAGCCCTACCTAACGGGCCGACGTTTGCCGTAGTAGGCGTGAACGACGGGACCATCGGCGGTTTTAACAGTTGTTTCGCGGCCGAAGCGGCGTGGGCGGGGCAGGGGCTGTCGGTGTATATCATCCTCCAGCCCGCGCCATCGGGCAGCCGGACGCCCTTTGAGATGTCGGGGCCGAAGTCGTCCTGCGCCGCCACCAAGCAGCAGTGCGCTGCTTACAATTGGGGCTACAACTACGCCCAGGCCGACCTGACCTTTGTGCGCGCCCAGGGGCTCGAGCCTCAGATCTGGTGGCTCGACGTCGAAACAGCCGAGGGATGGGGGACATCGGCGGCGGCACAACCGGCGAACGCGGCCGTTGTACAGGGAGCCCTCGACGCTCTCACTGGCGCCGGCAAGACGGTCGGGATCTATTGCACTTGGTACCAGTGGGGCCAGATAACGGGCTCGTACATGCCGCCGGCGCGGGTGCCCATCTGGGTGGCCGGCGCGACCAGCCTCGGCAACGGCTATTACGGCGCCCTGTCGTACTGCCAACGAGCGCGGACTGCCGGCGACCCGTCCACTCTTGCCTCTGCCGGCATCGGGTTCGCCGGCGGCACCCCCTGGCTCGTCCAGTACGCTTACACACCCGGCCCGGTGCCCGTCGATAACGACTACGCCTGCGGGTAGGGCGCTGCCAACGCCCACTTCGAGGTTGACAGGGCAAAAGGTGTTTAACGGGCCGGGCGCGTAAACGGTGGAGCCCACCTTCCAAAGAACCGATAAAAAATAACTATACTTTCAATGAAAGCATCCGACTGACGCCCCCGTACTGCTTGCGAGGTGACGCACGTTGAGCGCCGATGTTCCCGCTCCGGTTGCGGCAGTTCCGGGGCTGACCCGCAGTGACCCGCACCGTCCCGGGATCACGCGCCAGCGGACCAGCGAAGGCTTCCGCTACGTTGGGCCCTCGGGTGCGGAGATCACGGATAGCCAGGCGTTAGCGCGCATCAGCGCGCTCGGTATCCCGCCGGCCTGGAGAGATGTCTGGATCTCGCCCGACCCGATCGGTCACATCCAGGCGACAGGCGTCGACACCCGGGGCCGCACGCAGTACCTCTACCACCAGGTCTGGCGTGAGCAGCGCGAGGCCCAGAAGTTCGCGCACATGCTCCGCTTCGCGGGCGCGCTGCCCGTGCTGCGGTCAGCCACCCTGCGGGATCTTGCCGGCCGGCGGCTCGACCATGACCGGGTCGCGGCCGGCGCGGTCCGGCTGCTCGACCTGGGCCTGTTCCGCATCGGCGGGGAAAAGTACGCCGAGTTGGACCATCACTACGGCGCGACTACCTTGCAGAAGCGCGACGTAACAATTACACGCGACGGTGTCACGTTCGACTACGTAGCTAAGGAAGGCAAGCGCCGGACGATCACCATCACTGACGTAGCTATCCGAACGGTAGTGCGCGAGCTGATCCGCAGTGACAACGGCCTCGGCCCGCTTTTCTCGTTTCAGGTCGGCCTTTCTTGGGAGCCGCTTCGTTCTCACCAGGTGACCAACTACATCGCCAACCGCGCCGGTGGCCACTTCACGGCCAAAGAATTTCGCACCTGGAACGCCACAGTGCTGATGGCGTTGCTGCTCGCGAACGCGACCCCGGCCCCCACCGCGCGAAGCCGAAAGAGCACGGTCATTGCGGGCGTTCGTGGCGTGGCAGACTGGCTGGGAGACACGCCGGCGGTGGCGCGCAGTTCCTACATCGACCCCCGGGTGATCAGCGAGTATGAGTCTGACGGCGAGCTGCCTGCGATCCCGAAGTCCCCGGCGATGCTACCCGCCGCCGCAGACGCCGAGGCTGCCATCGCAGCCTTCCTCGCGGCCCAAGACCGAGCCGTCCCGGCCGATAGTCCGTCAGCCGGACCAGACCGCCCGTTGAACCGGTAACTGAACTGGCCAAGGATCGTATTTTAATTCCTCCTGTAGCCCGTGTGGCGGCTATTGGACAGTGCGGTCGCAAATCCTGGCGCTCGCGCAAGACGATATTGCGTCATTTGTTTCACGAGCCAGCTCGATGCCGCCGAGTGATGAGTATGCCTTGTCTGGTAGACGAAACGAGCTACCCCGTTGGGGCGGGTTTGACACGATCGCTACATTTGGCCGAGGAACTACGCTTCGTTTCGGGCGTACTCTGGCACGCTCCCGGGAAAACCAGTCTTCGAGGGCCGCAATGACATCTCATGACCGAAGGCCAATTTCGCACATTGCCCACCCTTGGCCAGCTGTGCCTTACGACGAGTGGAGCGCCACGGGCGACACGCTCCACATGCACACCCAGGTGCTTGGCAAGCTCGCCGTTGCCCTGGCACCACAGGAGTGGCAACTGGAACACGCCGCCCTGCGCTTAACGGCCCGCAGGTGGGAAACGGCCCCGTTGCCGGCCCCCGACGGCTCAGGCGCGTTCGTGGCCGCTCTCGACCTCCACACTCACGAGGCCGTGGTCGAGCACAGTGACGGCCGCGCTCGCCGCGTCCCTCTTACCCCCAACCGCTCGGTGGGTGCCGTCACCCGCGACGTCCTTGGGGCGGTTGAAAGCCTCGCGGGGCCGGTGTCGATCAATACCCGGCCGCAGGAGGTCCAGTGGGACATCCCGCTGGACGAAGACGACGAACACAGCACGTACGACCCGGCCCTGGTAACGACCTACCTCGCCGCCGCCAGCAGCGCCGCCCTGGTCCTGGCGGCTCTGCGTGGCCCTTTCCGGGGCCGTTCCAGCCCGGTCGACGCCTGGTGGGGTTCGTTCGACCTGGCCGTGCATTTCCTCAACGGCCGGCCGTCCAACCCGCCTGCACACGACTTCATAAAACGCAACTCGGACAACGCCGAGCAGATCGTGGTCGGTTGGTGGCCGGGAGACGCACGGTACCAGCGAGCGGCGTTCTATGGGTTTGCTCTGCCCGCCCCGGACAACTTCGCCCAAGGGAAGCTGGCCCCTCCCTCGGCGCACTGGGAACCAACGCTGAGCGAGTACATATTGGATTGGGACGACGTGATCGCTAGTCCCGACCCTTATCTTGCTGCTTTGGACTTCGGCCGGTCGGTTATCGCCTACGCCTGCACCGTGTGCGACTGGGACTCGGTCTTGGCAAAGAGCGCACAAGGCACACCGCCGCCCGTCCAATAGGCACGTGCCCAATAGGCCACTCCAAAATCTCTCTTGAGGCCAGAACGGACCGGCAACCCCTGCCGGGGAACCCCGGGTGCTAGGAGAGCTGGCCCGCCCCCGCTCGAGACCGCCTCCCATTTGCTCGATCATCTGTGTGGGGCGCACGTCGAGTGCGGGCCTTCAGCCGAGGATCACCTGAGTCACGGGGAATCGAGATCGACTCGTACGGTAAGAAGGTTCGTGGCTACTGCTTCAGAAGACGCAAGGCCGCCTTGCACTCCTGCAATCCCCCATGCGACGTCGAACCCCGGCTGATTGGCTGCCGCCAAGGCCTCGGACACCAAGCACGACTTGCCGATGCCCGGCTCACCCTCGACCCAGACCACCGCTCCCTCACCACGGGCTAGAGCCTCGACACCGCCTCGAAGGATCGCGAGTTCCTGTTCGCGGCCAACCCAGTTCGGCGAGAGACCAGTCGGCCACATGACAGTAACGTATGCCCCGCCCATCGCCCGTGCTAGGGAGCGCCAGCAAAATTCGTCCAGGGTGCGCGGTTGTGAAGGTCAGGCGGTAGCGCCAGCCTTCACTTGCGGTAAGTCGACGACAGCGGGACGCGGCGTAGCTTGGCGCGGGGTTGGGGACGCGGGGGCAGTCGGAGGACGGACTTGAACCTCCACGGGATTGCTCCGACTGCCTGGCCCCAGCTACGGGGCTAGGCGCTGTAGCCGCCAGGGAACGTCGTCTCCGATGGTATATAGCAAGCGGTCGTGAAGCCTGTCCTCGCGGTGTTGCCAGAACTCGAAGCTGTCTGGCGACAGGCGGAAGCCTCCCCATACATCTGGGACGGAGACTTCGGCGCCCATGTACAACGCTGCCAGGACGGCGACGCGGTGTTCGAGCTCGCTGCGACTCTCGATGACTTGGCTCTGCGGCGACGCCAGTGCGCTCAGCTGGCTGCCGCGTGGCCGGCTGCGAGCGTAAGACGCAGACTCCTGGGCCGACGTCCGCTCGGTGTGCCCTTCGATCCTGACCTGCCGTCCTAGTGGGTCCCAATAAAATAGCAGCGCGGCTCGTGGGTTGGCTTCGAGCTCACGACCTTTGCGGCTGCTGTAGTTGGTGTAGAACACGAACCCTCGCTCGTCGTACCCCTTGAGGAGCACCATTCGTGCGGACGGCACGCCCTCCGCCGAGCTCGTCGCCAAGGCCATAGCGCCGGGCTCCCGCAAGCCGGCTCGGCCGGCGTCCTCGTACCAGGCGGCAAATTGGCGGAGGGGGTCAGGATCGACGTCTTCCTCACGCAGAGGCAGGGCAAAGTCGGCCACGGCGGGAATCTACCCGCGGGCGCCAAAAACACAAATTCCTCCCCGAAGTTTCTGATCGATTCGCTTCGAAGTCGGACAATGTGGTGCGTGCCCGGCACTATCCCTGGGGTAACGCCGAGGCGCTCGGCCGCATTCTTGAGAGGTGCTGATGAGCGGGCTCAGGACCACTGCAGCGAAGACGACCCGTTCGGGCCCACCGACACCTAGCCGCTGTCGCGAAGTCGCGGTCCCGGTCGATGGGCACGACCTTGCATCCGCCGCACGGCAACGCAGGAACCCCTCAAAAAGCAGATGCTGAGACTGGAGAAACTCGATGAGCAAACAGCAGCAACTGGCGTTGGACGCCACATTGCGCCAGGGCCACCTCGACCTCGAAGCCGACGTCGCGACGTTGCGGTCGACGTTCAACGAAGTGATGGCACACGTCCCGGTGGCCGGCGATGTCCATCAGAAACCCACGACCATCGGCGGCGTCGGCGCCGTCGAGGTCACCATCCAGAGAACGGACGTCGCGAACGTGATCCTCTATTTCCACGGCGGCGTCTATGTCATCGGCTCGGCGGCAACCTCGGTCCCCTTGCGAGCGATCTGGCCGGGCGAACAGGCGCCAAGGCCGTCGCTCCTGGCCACGGCGGGCACGACCGTCATCTTCGCCGGCATCGCTCAAGCGCTCACCACCCGGTTCGGGGCCCGGCTGGTCCTGACCCTCGGGATGGCGCTGCTCGCCGGCGGGATGCTCTTTTATGCCCAGATACCTGTCCACAGTCAGTTTGTCCCGAACCCGCTGCCCGGCTACCTCCTGGTCGGGGTTGGCCTGGGCCTGGCCTTCGTGGCGGTGTCGATCGCTGTTTTGTCCGGGGTGAGGCCCCGCGAGGCGGGGCTGGCCTCGGGATTGCTCAACATGTCCCAGGAAGTCGGTGGGGCGCTGGGTGTGGCGATCGCCGGTAGTATCGCCTTGACCCACGCCAAATCGTTGCTGCGCACGGGCCACACCTCGGCCGCGGCATTTACCGCTGGGTACGCACTCGGTTTCGGGGTCATCGCCGGTGTGGCAGCCGCCGGCGTCGTCGTGGCGCTGCTCGCCATCCCTTCGCATGTCTCCGTCGGACCAGCGGCGGGCGTCGGCTAGGGGCACCCGCCTCGAGTACGCCACGCGCTCCCTTACACCGGGACAGCGACGATCGTTGCCTCTGGCTGGGTGGCGAGCACACTCTTCACCCTGAAGCCCGTCGCGCTCAGTAAGGCGCGGAACTCTGACTCGGTGCGCTCCGCGCCGCCGAGCATCACGAACATGTTCATGTCCTGGAGGAAGCGGGCCTCGTCCCCGGGGTCAGCGGCAGCGCGTTCGGGGAGCAAGATGTCGCTCACGAGAATATGCGCACCGGCGTCGGTGATAGCCCGGCGACAAGCCGACAGGATTTCCACCGCCTGGTCGTCGGGCCAATCGTGGAGGACCTGACGGAGAACGTACAGGTCGGCGCCGGCAGGAACCGAGTCGAAGAAGCTGCCGGCGACGAGATCGCAACGGTCCCTTACCCCGCTGTCCGATAGGAACCGGTCGGTGCCTAGCGGCCCGCTCTGAAGATCGAAGACCGTCCCAAGAGCATCGGTGGCCACCGCCAACACGGCCGCCAAGACCGCTCCGTTGCCGCCTCCTACGTCGACGATGTGGCGACACCCGCGGAAGTCGAACTTGTCAATCAGGCTGGTAACGAACCGTTGCGTGCGCACCACCATGAGGGCATTGAACTGGTTCGCTCTCACTGGATCGTCTGCGAAGTCATCCCAAAATGACCCTCCATTCACCGAGCGATAGGCGAGCTCTCCCGTCTGTACCGCCTCTGGGAGCGCCCCCCAGGCCCTCCACAACCGGTCGTCCATCCTCATGATCGCCATGCTCCTCGCGCTTCGAGGATGGCGTTTGCACAGCAGATCGCCGAGGTCTGTGTTAACGAAGCACCCGTCCGCCAGCTCGGAAATGACGCCCACAGCCGAGAGTGCCCGCATCAGACGGCGGATAGCCGGGGGATCAGCACACACTTCAGTGGCAACTTGCGAGGGTGCCATTGCGCCACGGTCCAGGGCATCGTATATGCCCAGAACGGCGCCGGCGCGGACGAGCTGGCCGACCTGGAAAGCTCTTGTTATCTGGTCGACGCGCTCCAAGGCGTCCACATTCCGCAATGCTACTCAGGTGCCTGACAGATCGCCATCACATCCCCTACGCGGAAATATCGGAGGAGCCCACCCCAGACCTCCACAAATGCTCAAAGACCGGCCGGTTTCGCAAAATTCGGCTAGAGCACGGCGATTGTTCTGGAGTGACAGGGGGCACAGCCAGGTTCGCCTTTTCTTTCGTTTCTCGTGGGTAATTGACCACAAAGACAAAATTGCCGGCTATTTCACGACCCAGGCAAGCGCGCCGGAAACCCGGCGACGCCGCGCCGGAACGGTGCTGGGCAACTACGGCGGCGGGAGAGCGGTCCCGGTCAGCTGCGCGCAGCGCTCCAGCAACCCTTCTTGGATATCGACCGAGCGGGCGGCCGGGTGCACCTCCCGGGGCCGTTGGTGGAAGAAGTAGCCTCCGGTCACCGTGGCGGCGGGGTTGTCGCTGACGGCCAGCCACGCCTGGGTGACCGGCGCCAGGCTCATGTCGTCGGGTGCGCCGGAGCCTCCCATCTTGGTGGGGACCCAACCCGGCTCCAGGGCATTGGACAGCCCGCCAGGCCAGTGCCGGGCCACGGCGAAGGCCAGCACGACGTCGAAGAGCTTGCTGTCGGAGTACGCCTGGGCGCCGTTCCAGCCGCGGCGGCCCACTGCAGGTCGTCGAGGTCGGGCTGCCCGCCTCGGTGCATGCCTGAACTCAGATACACCAGCCGGTCGGGTGGCGTGATCAACGCTGTCAGCAGGTAGGGGGCGAGCACATTGACAGCGAAGACATGACAGAGACCGTCAACGGTCTCGATGCGGCGAGGTTCGCGGTAGCCGATGCCCGCGTTGTGGATGACGGCGTCAAATTGGCCGAGGGTATTGGCCTGTTCCGCCACCTGGCGCATCCCGGCAATGCTCTCCACATCGCCGATCACGACATCCTCGGCGCCCGGCAGCGCCTGACGGGCGTCGTCGCCACGTCGCTCGTTGCGGGCGTGCAAGATGACGGCGTGGCCGTCGTCAACGAGCAGCCGGGCGGCCATCAAGCCGAGCCCGTCGCTCGAACCGGTGATCAGTACCCGTGCCATCCGGCCTCCTTCATGCGGTATTCGCTTTAAGCGCGGCGCGATGGCACTCGGCGCCCCGGTCCCGGGCGGTGTCTCTCGCACCTCGCTGCGACGGACCGGCCGCACAGCCCGCTACCGCCGGCATCGTCGCCGTCACACGGGCGAGGCTACGCCTAGCTTCGGGCCGAGGAACACCGACCAAAGTCGATGAACAACCGACCATCGTCGGGCTGGAGACCGACTGGCGGCCGATGTGGGCGTCGGCCGACCCCGTCATGCTGTCAACTTATGACTAACACCCAATCGGAGGAGATAACGGGCAAAAAACACCCCTATACGAGCAGAGCACTCCTGTGGGGAGCTTTTCTGGGGGTGACCAGTTGCCTCGCGGCGGGGACAGCCAGTGGCGCCACGCCGTCGCCGGACCAACCTTACTTGGTCAGCGTGCAGGCCAACCAGACACTGACAGCGATCGGGCCCTCCGCACTCGGCGTAAACACGCCGCCGTGGGCAGCGAGCCTGCTCACACCCCCCGTACCAGGCCTGGTCCACTCGGCCGGCATAAGGGAAGTGGCGTTCAACGGTGGGCCAATGGACGACCTGTACCACTGGAGGACAAACGCGGTGGACCCGCTGGGCGCCAAGTACGGCTACCAACAATTGGCCCCCCATTACAATTTCGACCAATGGGCGACCTTCGCCAGTTCGCAACATGAAACAATGCTCGTCCACGTCAATTATGGGACGGGGACCCCTAGTGAAGCAGCGGCTTGGGTGCGCTATGCCAACCGCGACAAGCATTATGGCGTCCGTTACTGGGAAGTGGGAGAGGAAGAGTACGGCGATGGTGCCGTAGGCTTCACGTTCGAGCCTGACGGCCACCCTGTTTCCCAGCGGACCGCGGAAGGGTACGCCACCAATGCACTCTCTTTTATCAAAGCGATGAAAGCCGCCGACCCGGGCATTCAAATTGGGATCCCGGTCATCGCGACCGATGCCACCTCGACCAGGTATTACGACTGGGACTCGACCGTTCTAAAGACGCTCGGCCCTTACATTGACTTCGTTGACGAGCACTGGTACCCGATGTTCACCAAAGGCCCGGACGCGGCTGTCCTCGCTACACCCAGCGAAATCGCTCCAAATTTTGCCGCCCTGCAGCGGCTGTTGACGAAGGACGCTGATGGACGCCACATTTCCATTCAGGTCGGCGAAACCAACTCTGAGGTCCAGGGCTACCCGCAGACAAGCAGCCTCACAAACGCGCTGTACCTGGCAGAGACTCTGCCCGCCTTGCTGGCCAATGGCGCGCAAACAGTGGACTGGTGGGCCTTGCAGAGCGGCATCCAGGGGAACGACAGCACCGGCGTAGGCGACCTCGGGCTCTTGTCGAGCGGCACCAATGACTGCCTCCCCGCCTCTAATCTTTGCGCCCCTCCGGTCGATACCCCTTACCCCGACTACTACGCCATGGAGCTTGTTTCTTCGCTCGCTGGCCCTGGCGCCCGTCTGGTTGCCGCCACGTCATCGGCGGGGACAGTCAATGTCCATGCCGCCGTCCGGCCTGATGGCAAGTTGGTGGTCCTATTCGCAAACACCGACCCGGCCAAGCCAGCCTCTGTAGTGCTGTCAGCACACGGATATGCCACCGGCCAGCCGGCCACCCGTCTCTTTTATGGCCAAGGCAGCAGTCGGGTTACCGGAGGCCATATCACGCTTGGCGGTTCAGTGACATTGCCCGCCTACTCCCTCACCGAGATCGTCCTCGACCCGGCTAATACCAACGTGGGCACATAGCGTTTCGTGGAACAAGCTGGTGTTGGCCGACGGCCGCGGCCGGTTTAGGGAAGGATGGCGTGGGTGCCTACCGCTAACCCCACCATGTGGCCCCGCCGGGCTGACCTCGTGACCGTACGTAAAGACTGCCCTGTCGTTGGCGGCGAGCGCCGGGCGCCGGCACCAGCGCCGTGAACGCGTTCCTGTTCGCGTTGGGGTTGGTCGTGGTGGTGGCCACATGGGCGAACGTCCTGGCCACCATGGTGCTGCCCCGGCGGCCGGCCGGCTTCAACCGCGTGTCGCTGTGGGTGAACCGTGCCGTCCGGCTGGCCTTCTTGGCCCTGGCCCGGTTGGCGAGCTCGTTCGAAGCGAAAGATGCCATCCTGGCCCCGGCCGCGCCGGCCGCCCTGGTCAGCCAGCTCCTCGTCTGGGGGGCGGCGTTCATCGTCGGGTTCGGCCTCATGCTGCAGTCGACCACCCACAACCTGGCCAACGGCCTCCTCCAATCGGTCGGGTCGGTGTTCACCGTGGGCGCCGTCCACCCGGGCGGCCCCGAGAACGTCCCCCTCGACGTGGCCGCCGGCGCCACGTGGGTGGTCGTGGTGGCGCTGCAGATCGCGTACCTCCCGGCCCTGTACGGGGCGTTCAGCCAGCGAGAGGCGCTGGTGGCGATGCTCGAGAGCCCGCGCCGGCGTTCCGGCGTGGCACCGAGCTGCTGGCTCGTCACCAGCTCGTGGGGATCATCGACACTCTCCCCGACCTCTACTCGGCCTGGGAAGAGTGGGCCGCGGCGGTGGCGGAGAGCCACACCACGTACCCGGTGATGCTGATGTTCCGGTCACCCGAACCCTGGTTCTCCTGGCTGCTGGCGCTCCTGGCCGTGCTCGACGGTGCGGCCATGCACCTCGCCCTGGCCCCCGCCACGGCGTCGTCTAACGCCCGGTTGTGCCTCCGGATGGGGTTTACCTGCCTTGACCGGGTCGGCTCGATGCTCGGCTGGCGCCTGGACCCCGACCCGTTGCCGGAGGCACCGATCGCCCTCACCTTTGGCGAGTTCGAGACGGCCGTGAAGATGCTCGAGGAGATCGGCTTCCCTATCGAGCGCAGCGCCGAGGAGGCCTGGCCTGATTTCCACGGGTGGCGAGTCAACTACGAAACCGTCGCCTATCGCCTGGCTGACAAGTTGGTCGTCCCGCCTGCGCCCTGGTCCGGCCCCCGCCGCCACCTCGGGCCGGGCACCGCAGCACCACGACGGCCCCCTCAGCGCCGCCCTGCCCGCGGTGCTGACGCCTTGGCCCCACGGAGCTTTGCGCCCCAGCGACAAAACCTCAGCCCCACCAACGGCCCCCCCGGCTCGGGGCCGGCACCCCATCGGCCGCCAGGCCGCGTCCCCAAGCGGCAGCGGCACACCGGGCGGCGCCAGCCCTAGTGGCCCGGGTTAGGTTTCGGCGCACCCGCACCTCCAATGCGAGCCGGCAGAAGTCGCTGCTGCCATGACGGCTCCCGCGGACCGCCATCCACGATAAGGATGTGCGCACGACCCTCTGCTCCAAACATAGGGCCCGTCCACTGATCGTCCGAAATGTCGCCTACTCGCCGGTGAAGCGGAATTCCGCCTGCCAGGGACCGTCTGTCTGGACGATCTCCCAGTAGCGCTCGGCAATACGCGCCGGGTCAAAGGAAGTCCCTGCCACGATCTGTCCGGCGATCGTGAGAGTTGCCACTCGGATGCCGTCTGGCCCAGATCGGCCCCGAGCATCGTCGCGGCCGACCGGAGGGCAGCTTTGCCGAGGGAGACGGTCGCGAGGGCTGGGATCGGATGATCGGCGAACCCGCCACCGGTGACGATGATGGTGCCGAATCCCGCGGCCCTCATCGCCGGGGCGGCCACCTGTGCTACGACGATCGCACCGATGACGTCGACGGTATAGGCCTCCTGCAAATGGGCCACGGTCGAGCTCAACAGCGTATCCGGCGCACCCATGACCGCGTTGTAGATGACGACTCCAGGCGCGCCATCCCTGCGGTAGAGCTCAGTCATTCGGGCACCCAAGCCCTCAGGATCACTCGCGTCCGCTTCGATCGTGTTGATCTCAGCGCCGGTGTCAGCCAAGTTGCGGGCGAGCTCGCCTAGCCGGTCCGTGCTCCGAGCGACCAAAGTCACTCGGTGGCCTCCGGCAGCGAAACGGCGGGCCACGGCCAAGCCGAGGCCGGCCCCGGCCCCAACCAGTAACAGGTGACCGCGATCGATCAAGCCGGCGCGAACCGACTCCCCGCTACCGATTCCTTCCGAGTCGTCAGTATGTACCCCAGTCATAGAGAGCTCCTTACTCAATCGAGGTGGCTCTCACATTTAAGGTCGACATCGTGCGACAGGGCATCTAGGAATCCCTTAGTCTCAAGCGAGGCTCGCTTTCACTGGGAGTTACCTAACGTACGCCGCGCATTCGCGACGCCGCCCGTGGCCATATAGGTTCACAGGAGTTCGAGTACCCGAAGGCCACTGGGCAAGTGGCTGGAGCCTTCTGGCGCTACGCCGGATTACAGTCTCTGGGGACGACCCCGACCTAGTCTCTCCAATAAAACATGAGGGGACTGCTATCTCAAGTTTTCGACGGAGCTTCACCGAGCACAATCTCAGGATGGTCAACGCTGAGCGAGACTGCGTGCCATGACTGCCGCGCCCGACTCACAGAGCACGACACCGGTGTTGCGAAGGATGCTGGTTCCTCTGGCCTTGGCCCAGTTCATCTGCAGCTTCGCCGGCTCGAACATGAACGTCATGATCACCGATATCAGCCACGACCTCGACACGACGGTCCAGGGCGTGCAGGTCTGTATCACGCTGTTCCTACTGGTTATGGCCGCCCTCATGATCCCCTGCGGCAAGCTGACCGACCGTCTGGGCCGCAAACGGTGCTTCCTGATGGGGTTGTCCATCTATGGGGTGGGGGCGGTGCTCAGCGCGGCATCACCCGGGCTTGGGGTCCTGATCCTCGGTAACTCTATTTTCGAGGGGGTGGGCACGGCTCTGTTGATCCCGCCCGTTTATATCCTCACTACCCTGCTGTTTACAGATATGAAGTCCCGCGCCTGGGCCTTCGGGGTGATCAGTGGCATGGGAGGGGTCGGTGCTGCCACCGGGCCGTTGATTGGGGGTCTGATCACCACCGCCATCTCCTGGCGAGTCGCCTTCGTCTTCCAGGCCGTCATCATTGTGATCATCGTGCTACTAGGCCGCAGCATCACCGATCCGGTCCCCGCGGACCCGAACCGCCCCTTCGACACGGTGGGGGCGGTCTTGTCCGCCGCCGGTCTGGTCGTCTTCGTCGGCGGCATCATGGCAGCCGACACCAATGTCGGGCTAATGGCGGTGTTCCTCGTCGTGGGCGCACTCATCTTGGCCGGTTTTTTCGCATGGATCCGCGGCCGGGACGCGCCGGCAAGGAAGCCCTTATCTCCACGTCTCTTTTCCACAACCGTACCTCGAACCTGGCCCTGGTCAGCCAGAACGTGCAATGGCTGATGCTCATGGGCACATCCTTCGTTGTGTCCGCCTACCTGCAAGTCGTCCGGCATTACAACGCCATCCAAACGGGCGTGATCTTTACCGCCGCCACCCTGGGCATTTTGTTGTCGTCGCTGGCCGCCGGCCGACTGGCCAAGCGGTTCCAGCAGCGGAGCCTAATCCTGACCGGATTTGTGATCACCATCCCGGGCATCGCCATCCTGCTGGCGTTGGTGAAGGGCCACCCAGGCCCGTGGTACTTCGCCCCAGGACTGTTCCTCATCGGCTTGGGGCTGGGCGTCATGCTGACCCCTTCGGTCAACGTGGTGCAGTCCGCCTTCCCCGAACATCTTCAAGGGGAGATTTCGGGCCTGTCACGCAGCGTGTCCAATCTGGGGTCGACGCTCGGCGTGGCGATCGGCGGCACAATCCTGGTCTCCGGCCTCGCCGACCCGAAGCAGTCCTACGGCGTCGCCATGCTCGTCTTAGCGTTCATCGGGCTCATCGGTTTGGGCTCGTCCATCCTGCTGCCGAGGGGTGAGCCCACACCAGTGCGCGATGCTTCTTCCTGACACTCGAGAGGGTCACCGGCACATCCTAAAAAAGGGCCGTCGTCGCCAGGCATGTTGGAACGGATCGCACCACCACCTTGCGGCTCCGACGTGAGCCGCTCCTAGCGTGCGGCTGACCACGGAGTGGAGATATAGCGTGCCGTCGTGAAGAGGACTTTGGCCGGAGCATTTCAGACTCTCCGGATCGCAATGGGTCGGGGGAGGCTGTCGGACAGCCGTTCGAGATCTTCAAGGTCCGAGGTGATCACCGTTGCCTCGCATCTACCACCGGTCAGAACGACATGAGCATCCACGACATCGGAGGTGCCAGCGCGACCGAGCAGATTCCCGACCTCATGGACCTCATGGGGAGCGAATCCCACGATGGCGCATCCTCGCAGCAAGCGGAGCAGCTGAACTTGGCGAGGCGACCGGCTCACCTGAGCGACCACGGGAGCGGTCGTGGTCGGGACAACGCCCATCTCAAGTCGAGCTCGGTGATCTGCCCAAACATCTCGGTCGCTGCGCTCGGCGGCGATGAGGAGACCGGCGTCGTATACAACGCTCACGCCGAGCGCCGACTCGCCGAGTGGCGTAGCTCATCAGAAATTCGATCCCGAGATGCTTCCATTTCGGCCTCTGTCAGCGGTCCGTGCTCCTGTTCCCATTCCGCGACGGCGAGCAGACCGTCACGCACGAGCAGCGCCCGCCGCGCCGCTGCCGTCATCCATGCTGAGACACTCACTCCTTCCCTGGCGGCCGCGGCAACAACTTGCTCGTGGACATCAGGATCAACGGTGATGGCCAACTTTGGCGACGGCTTACCTCGGGGCACGTTCATAACTCTACTACTAGAGTAGGAGGGTTACGAACCTCCCGTCTGGGAGCCGGCGTTGTGCCGAAGCTCGCGGCACCGTGATGGGCGCCGATAGTCTTGACAAGGTGTTCCAGGCGGCGGCCGAGGTCGCCAACGCGGTCGTAGTGGCCATCCACTCGGGCGATATCTCGGGGCTGCGCCAACTCCTCGCGAAGCATCCCGGCGTCGCGTCAGCACCGCTGGGCGGCAGGTACAAGTCTCGTACGCCCTTGCATGCGGTCGCCGACTGGCCTGGCTACTTCCCCCACGGCCCGGAGATCGTGCGGCTGCTTGTCGACGCCGGTGCGGACCCCAACGCCCGGCGGCCGTCCCTCGTATTGGAACGGCGCGTCGAGCGTTCGCCGGCGCGGCTTCATTCGCGCCTGCTTTCGTACAAGAACGAGAGTGTGGGCGCGCCCGATCCGGGCTATCCCGGTGCCGCCGTTTTCAGGCGGATTTGGAGGAGGCGCCGCTCCGGTTCGGTCGGCGCGAGTGAAATGGCCGTTTGCAGTTCTCCGGCGGCCTCGCCGCGCCGACCGAGCCGGAGTAGAGCGTCGGCTAGGGCAGCGTGCCAGAGGTGGGAGCGCTCTAGGCCGCGAACGGCTTCGAGGGCAGCCAGTCCTGGTTCGGGACCGTACCGCTCAGTGAGGGCGATCGCTCGGTTGAGCGCCACCACCGGGTTCGCGGTGATCGTCCCCAGCAGGTCGTACAGGCCGACGATGCGGTCCCAGTCTGTCTCCTGCCAGGTTGGAGCGGTGGAGTGGGCGGCCGCGAGGTGGGCCTGGAGTTGGTAGGGCCCGGCCACTCCGCCTGACCAGGCCACGGCCTGGGACAACCACGATGATCCCTCGCCGATTGCCGCTGCGTCCCAGAGGCTGCGGTCCTGGTCGGCCATCGTGACGGGCCCACCGTCGCCATTCGTGCGAGCTGGGGTGCGGGCCGAGGTGAACAACAAGAGTGCCAGTAGCGATAGCACCTCGGGTTCGTCGGGCATCAGCTCGGCCAGGAGGCGGGCCAGGCGGACGGCCTCTGCCTCCAGGTCCACTCGGGTGACCCGCTCGCCCTCGGTCGGCGCGTGTGCCTCGGTGGCGATCAAATACACCACGGCCAGCACCCCGGCCAGGCGACCGGGGAGCTCTGCGTCGGCCGGGATGGCGTAGGGGATCTTCGCCGTGGCGATCTTGGCTCTGGCGCGCACCAGGCGCTTGGCCATCGTGGCCTCTGGCACCAGGAAGGCCCGGGCAATCGCTGCCACCTCCAGGCGTGCCAGGGTACGGAGTGCCAAGGCGACCTGGGCCTCGCGGCTAAGCGCCGGATGGCAGCAGGTGAAGGTCAGGCGCAGCAGGTCGTCTCGTAGCGTCCCATCCGGTCCCATCGCCTCTGTCACCTCCTCGAGCTCATCAACGGCGGCTTGGGTCCCCCAGCCGAACGCCTCGCTCTCCTTGGCCCGCCGGGCCGATTCGCGACGCAAGACATCAAGCGCTTTGCGCCGAGCGACGACCGTCAGCCACGCCCTCGGGTTGTCAGGGGCCCCGTCCTGCTGCCAAGCTCGCATGGCGACGATGGTGGCCTCGGAGAGGGCATCCTCGGCGACGGCGAAGTCGCCGGTGCTGCGGGCCAGGGTGGCGAGCACCCACGGGCCTTCGGTCCTCAGCACATCGACGAGCAGGTCGGTGGCGCTCACGCCGGACGGCTCCAAGCTAGGCCCGGGCCACCGGGGCCACTGGGCGAAGCTCGACCTTGCCCCGCCAGGCGGCCGGGATCTGGGCTGCCCAGGCAACCGCTTCGTCGAGGTCGGCCGTTTCCAGCACGAAGTACCCGCCGAGGACCTCCTTGGCCTCGGCGTAGGGGCCGTCGGTCAGCATCACGTCGCCTCCTTTGCCCCCCGGCACGGTGATGGTGGTCGACGTCGTCACCGGGTGCAGCTTCTCACCGCCGCGCATGACGCCCGCGTCGGTCGCCCGGCGGGCGAACGCGGTGTACTCGGCGGAGAGCTCGCTCTCTGGAGGTATGTCCCAGTACCGGTCTCGGTCGTAGTACAACAGGGCCACGTACAGGGCCATCTCGTCTCCTCCCCCTAGGTGGGTGCCGTTGTCGGTCTCTGCTGGTCAGACGTCCGTGGCCAGGACGGCCCGCCGGTCGGCATCGGTCTCGTGGCTCATGGGTCTCCTCGTTCCTCACCTCTGGGTGGAGCGCCTCGCCACCCGTGTAATGGACGCACGACCTCGCCCCGAAAGGACACCCCTCAGGTGCACTGTGCCGCCCAAGGCGCGCCGTAGTACTCAGCGCAATCCCCTTCGCCAGTTCGCTGCCGTCCGGGCCCGTCGGCCAGCGGTTCTCGCAGATCGGGATCGGCCACCTCAGGTGTGGGGGATCGCGGCCGGCCTGCGCCGCCGGAAGACGGCCGGTTCAAATGGACGACGGCTCCTTGCCAAGCTCGCCGCTATCACCCGGAACTTCACTGCAGCAGGCGCGCAAACTCTCGTGATGAGCGGGGTCGTCGAGACGGCGAATGGCGTCGATAAATATCCCATGGCCATCGGCGCATGCCACTAACCGTAGTCCGCATTACGGCCTCGCTTGAATCGATTGCCGCCGGCTTCTGTCCTCTAGGCGTAACTTGGCATCCCCGTCGACCTCCCCCGCTATCGAGTTTCGAACCCCTGCAGGCGAGGCCGGAGACCTGCGACAAACTCCTCCACAACTCCATCAGTGCGCTCCCCCTTTCGAACTAGACTTCGCGCAGCGCGGCGGTCTCACCGCCGTCAGAGGTCCCCTCGAAGGCAATCACGCTAGGAGAACTTTGAATGACCCCACCGACCCAGACGCAGCTCAAAACCGGGCTTGGCGGAGCGATCGGGTGTGATTTCCGTTTGTCCCAAAACGAGCTAATCTTCGTTGAATTCGCAGGCAAGTTGTCGGCACTGCGTGTCCCTCCCGCCGTCCCGGCTTACACCGTCCTCGGCACCGGTTACAACGAACCGGAAGACGTGAAACTCAGTGTTGACGGTCTTCATGCCTATGTGACCGAACGTTCCGGCGACCTCGTACGAGTGACCCTCAGTAGCGCCAACCGGGCCGCGGCCACCGTCATAGCCTCAGGGATGACGGCGCCTCAGCAATTGTTCTTGGACGAGGCTCACAATTCCGCCTACGTGGTCGAGTTCGCGTCTCCTGGGCAGCTGACCAGGGTCAACTTGACCAGCGGTACAAAAACCGTCGTAGCCTCGGGCCTCGATCACCCAGTTGGTGTGGTACTGAGTGCGGACCTGCAGTACGCCTACGTCAGCGAGCAGACCACGGGACCAGACCTAGGACGCATAAGCAAAATCCAGCTCAGCAGCGCAACGCGCACCACGCTCGCCAAGGGATTGACGAGCCCGTTCTTCTTGACGTGGGCAGACGCGGCACAGGACGCGCTGTTCGTGCCACTACGCGACCCCGCAAACTCCATCATCACTGTGAACGCGACGAGCGGTGCGGTCAACACGGTGCTCACCGGAGTGCCGCTCCGGCCCTCCAGCGTGGCCCTGCCCTTCACCGGGGCGATGCTGATCTGTTCAGACTCTGTGGTCGAGGAAGCCAAGTTTACGGTCTTTCTTTCAAACGGGCCTTTATTGATGGGTATTGGGTTGATCCCCGCTAACTTCGTGAACAGCGTGAACGGGAAGGCCACCACCCCCCCGGGTTCGCCGTACCAGGTAACAAACGCAGCCTTCGGTGGGACGCTGCCGATTATGGTCAACTACCAGTCTGCGGCCAACGCAGGCGCCCACTTTTACCAGGTACTTGTGGACAGTGCCGTTCAAAGCGACAGCTGGACGGTTTTCAAATGGAACGGTGTTACAAACCTACTGATCACGGTCGCCGCCGCTAACGTCGGCCCCTCGACCGGCTGCTACCCCGTGCACCCAGTAGCTCAGCTTTTTGACTTCCAGCCACCCGCGCTCGGGTACCAGCTCGACAGCACCGCCTTGAGCAACGGGTTCCATACCATCGTCTTGCGCTTCTTGAACAGCACCGGCCACGCAATGGGGCTACAGAGCCTGCCACTGAGGATCCTGGTGAATAACCAATCGTGCGTGGCCACGCTCTCCCCACCGGTCCTGAATACCCTGCCCCCGGTCGTAGCGGACCCGACTTGCGGGGTGCTCCACTATGCTGGCAATACCTCGACTACTGTCACATTGGCATACACGGCCACCCAGCCAGCCGGTTTTGCGAATTTCTCTTTTGCGCTCGTGCGAGGTGTTACCGCGGTTACCCTTGTGCCGCCGTTGCCGAGCGGCCCCGTGCCGGGCGTCTCACCCGTCACACCACTGCCACCGGTGAGCGAGCTACTGGGCCCTGCCCCACAGCTGGTTTTGCCGCAGAGGTATTTGTCGCCGCCACGATGACCAATGGGATGAACCGGCAAAGCCAGTACGATGCAGAAGCTCTGATGGGCTTTGTCTTGACTCCGTAACGAGCGTAGGAGAGCGCTTTCCCGCCAGCGTGCTCGGCCGATCGGTGGCATCCAAAAGGCGGGCGGGCTTATTGGCGGGAAAACGTCCACTAGCTCGTGGGGTACGGTACCGCAAAGAGGCGCTAGCGCAGCGTTGTGGCGCGGCTCCCACGAGATGAGAGGGGTACGTTGCCTCGTTGCTGGGCGATATAAGACGCCGCCTGCGGCAAGTCGTACGAATGACTGGAGGCGAAAATGACGTTGCCCTGATCCGGGGCCGCAGCCTCGGTTCGCGAGCTCCGTGTGCCAGTCTCGACCTGTGCCCCAAGGGCCGCTATCGCCGTGACGCCAGCGGCAGTGGTGCCGATCCCGCCCAGGAACCGTCGGCGGCTAATCGTCACGTCAAATCTCGGTTCTTCCATTCTTCTTCGCCTCCATGTCATATGTAGTCCGCTCGTTGACCTGGCCCCTTTGCGTCGCGGACATCTGAACGGGAGCTCCGGTCAAGGCGCCTGGGCTCCTGGGGACAACGCCGTGACCGCGACATTACCAACCTCGGGCTGATCGGTGATCACCGCTTTCGGGTGCTCTGCAGGAAGAGCCAACAGCCGGGCATAGGCACGACACTAGAAGATCTGAGCAAACGTACGGGTTTTCTGGGCACCTGTTCTGTGTGGGCTATCGCTTGACGCAACCTACTGACCGATTTCTGCTCGCTAGCGATGAACTCCGCGGGGACGGCTCGTCTAAACCGTGTCAACGATAGAAGGAGATGCGGATGACCGAAGCATCAGGTGAAGCTGCCCGGCCGCCAGTGGTCTCGGACGAGGAGTGGCAACGCGAGCGTGAGGAACTCCTCCGGGCCGAGAAAGACGCCACCCGGGCCCTGGACGAACTTGCGGCCAGGCGTCGGCGCCTGCCGATGGTCAGGTTCGACCACAACTATGTGTTCGACACTCCCGAGGGCCCGAAGACCTTGCTCGACCTGTTCGAAGGTAGGACGCAGCTCGTCGTGTACCAGTTCATGGACAACGGACCAGACGCGTTCTGTCCGGGCTGCACCCACTTCACGAGAAACGTCGCCGACCTCGGCACCCTCCGCGACACAGGAGTCACGTTCGTAACGGTGTCCAACATGCCGCTTGACCAGATCCAGGAGTACAAGGCCCGGATGGGCTGGACCGTACCGTTCGTCTCCTCACGCGGCAACGGCTTTGCCGACGACACGGGGGCGGGGAACCTCTTCCGGCTCACGGTGTTCCTGCGCGACGGTGACGACGTCTATCTGACGTACTCGACTACGGCTCGGGGGGTGGACCGCCTGCTCTTTTCCAACAACATCCTCGACCTCACCCCATACGGCCGGCAGGAGGACTGGGAGGACTCGCCCCCCGGGTTCCCCCAGCACCCCACGTACGGGTAGGGAGACACTCAAGCCAGCGCTTGGCCGTATAGGGCGTCCTGGTTAGATAGCTGTACCCACTCAGATCTGGCGACGGTCGTCCCATAACCTGGCACTCGGATCGATGAGCCTCGGCACCTTGGGTCGTCTCAACTCCCAGGCTCCCGAGGGAGGCCGCGATCGCACGAGGCAAGACAACGGAGGACACCGTGACGGCCACATCCGGCAACACGAGCAGCAGCAACCTCCCCGGGCAAGCCACCCGTCGTCGACCTGGCCACTTGGCAGGTGGCGCGCGAGGAGCTGCTGGTCCGCGAGAAGGCGCACACCCATGAGGGCGACGCCATCGCCGCGGCCCGGCGGCGGTTGCCGATGGTCGAGCTCGACGGCACGGTCCAGGTCACCGGCGCCGAAGGCCCGGTCCCGTTCCTCGACCTGTTCCAGGGCCGCGACGAGCTCGTGGTCTACCAGCACATGTGGCACGACGGCGCACCGCACCAGGGGCAGTGCGAGGGCTGCACCGTCACGGCCTGGCAAGTGAAGGACGCCGTCTACCTCAACGCCCGCGGCGTCTCGTTCGCCTTCCTGACCTCGGGCCCGTGGGACGAAGTGGCTCCCTTCGTCGAGTTCATGGGTTACACCCAGCCCTGGTACTCGGTACGAGGCGTCGAGGCGCCGGTCGGCGGGGAAATGGGGCATATCGCCTGTTTCCTGCGCGACGGCGACCGCGTGTTCCTCACCTACTCCACGACCGGGCGCGGAACGAGCCGGTCGACGGCTCCTTCGGACTGCTCGACATGACGCCCTATGGCCGTGGCGAGGCGTGGGAGGACAACCCCGAGGGCTGGCCCGAGGGCCGTCAGGCCTGCTGGTACTGGCGCTCGGACGCCGACGGCATCGCCACCTGGGGCCCGACCAGCCGGCCTGTGCCGCAGTGGGCACGCCCCGGCGCCACCTCCGTGGAGACCCTCGGCCGCCAGGGCCTCCACCACTGACGCGGGTGGACCATACCTGAGCACTCCAAATGTAAGCTCCCGGGCCACCGGGTGCAGGTTGGAGGTGAGGTTGAATGGAAACGCAAAATCACCCAGTTGGGGTGGGGCCGGGCCACCCACTAATGGAATTTAATGTCGCGAAGGGCCGGACGGCTTGTACACCGCCTGCATGCGAACAGGGGTTGGACATCTCCGCAGACAGCCGAACGTCGGAGCCTCTGCTGGGAGAACCTCCAGTGGGGTGGGTTGCGCTGCCCGACAGCCGGGCAGATGACCTCTTGGAGATGCGTACCGGGCTGGACGTCGGGCCACAGACGGAACTGTTCATAGGGAGGACAGCATGAAGAACCTGAGCACAACAATCGCTTCCTACTCCGATGAGGCCAGCGCCGAGAAGGACTGGGCGGCGGTGGAGGGGGCTGCCAGCGCCGGCTCCATCGACCTAGCCGATGCCGCCCTGGTCACCAAGGCGACCGACGGCACCGTAAGCAGCGTCAACCGCCAGTCCCACCACGGTTGGGGCAAGGGTGCCGTCGCCGGCGCCGTCGTCGGCGTCGTGTTCCCGCCGTCGATCGTCGTTGGCGCAGTGGCGGGCGGCGTTTCTGGAGGTATCGTGGCCCGGCTCAACCGCAGCCTGGACAAAGGGGACATCAAGGACCTGGGCGAGGTAATGACTTCGGGTGAGATCGCCCTCGTCGTACTGACCACTGAGGATTCACTCGAGACCCTCGACAAGCTCCTCGAGGGGGCGACCGACAAACTGACGAGGCCGAGCTCGACCGCCGAGGAGGTCCAGGAGGCCCTGATGGCCGAGGAGAGGATCAAGGCCAAGAGCTGAAAACGACAACCAAGGCCGTCACCGCACCGCAATGCGTTCATGGCGCTTCGAGGACGAGCTTCTCGTGGGCTTCGCCGCGCTCGAGTAGCCGATGGGCCTCTGCGGCCTCGGCCATGGGGAGCTGTCGCTGGCGGCGGAGCCGCAAGGCACCGGACGCGAGGAGCGGCATGGTCTGGTGGAGCGCTTCGGGTGCTCGGTCCGGTGTTGGTGCCGAGAGTGAAACGCCCAGGTCGGCTGCGTGCTCATCGGCGAGGGTCAAAATCCTGGCCCGATCTGCGGCCACCGTGATGGCGTCTTGGAGCGCGCCCGTGCTGGCCGCGTCGAGCACTGCGTCCACCGATGAGCTGAGCTCGCGTACCCGGTCGCCCAGGCCAGCGCCGTAACTGACGGGGACGCCGCCCAGGTCGCGCACAAGACCCTGGTCCGGCGCCGACGCGGCGCCGACGACCTTTACGCCCTGCGAGACGGCAAGTTGGGTGGCGATCATCCCGACCGAGCCCGCGGCGCCGAGGACGAGGAGGGTCTCGCCCCGTACGACCCCGAGCTGCTTCAAGACGCCCACTGCGGCCTCCGCCGAAGCGGGCAGGGCGGCGGCGTCGCTCCACCTGACGTTCGATGGCTTGGGCGTCCACGAGGAGGCAAGGGCGTACTCGCCGTAGCCGCCGAGACCGGCCAGGAGGCTGGCGACCTCATCGCCTACTTGCACCCCGGAGACGGAAGGCCCAAGTGCGTCGACCACGCCGGCCGCCTCGAAGCCGAGCACAGCCCGAGCGGGGAGCGGAAAGACCGCTCTCAGGTCCCCCCGCCGGATCTTCGGATCGGTGGGACTGACCCCGGCGGCCTTGACCCGGATGCGTACCTGACCAGGCCCTGGTTCGGGCATCGGCACGTCGCTCCAAACGAGGACGTCTGGTGGCCCGTAGTGCGTGAGTACGACGGCTTTGGGCATGGTCGCTCCCTCCATAGAGTTGAGGTCGGCCCGTGGCCCCGACAAGACCGGATCCATTGGGCGGACGCAACGTTACATGACTTATCACCTATCTTACGTGATCTGTCACCTAATGTCAACCGGCGATGGCGGCATGTATTTGCGAGCCCGTCCCCGTGGACCTCGAACGGTGCCGCCGAGCCCGTCGCCTCTTGTCGCTGGCGGCCCCTGAAGATGGAGCGCCCCGACCTACCGAGTTGCGAGTATGGATGTGGGTGACCACCGACAAGGGGCGCTCCGACCTAAAGTGCGTGTGATATGTCACGTAAGGGCAGACACGACGGCGCACGGTCAGACGTTTGGCTGAGCCGCAGCCAACTCCGTACCTGGCTCGCTTTCATGGGGGTTCAGCAACGGTTGGGGTACGAGATGAACCGCCAGCTGCAAGCAGACAATGAACTATCGCTTGCCGACTACGACATCCTCAACGCCCTGAGCGGAGTACCCGGCGCATGCATGCAGGTGAGCGCCCTTGCAGCCCAGATCGGATGGGAGCGCAGCCGCGTATCCCATCACGCCAAGCGAATGCAAAGCCGTGGTCTGGTCCAGTGCGACGTCGCTGCCTCGGACCGGCGCGCTACTGAAGTCAGGTTGACTCCCGACGGCCAGCGAGCCATCGTCGAAGCCGCCCCTGGCCACGTCGACCTGGTCCGGCACCTCTTCTTTGGCGGCCTGCCAAAGGAGCTGCTCGCCCCACTGAGCCAGGCACTAGAAGCCATATACGGCCACATCGTCGAAAATGGGACGCTTCCTTCGCCGGCCCCCGAACAGTAACGAAAATGGACGCGATAAGGGGCTCCCGGCCGTCGGCTTATGTCGTTCCACGGAGGCGTCACACACTCACTCCGCGAGGTCGACCGCTCCGCGAACCCGGTCCGGGTACAAGCGGACGAGCAGCTCGCCCCTAACACCGTTGCGGGCTGCGAACTCCTCCGACCGGTCCGGCCCCATGTAGCGCCCGCCAATCCGGCTAGCAGCCGCCTTCACCTGCTCGAGGTCGTCGATTAGCGCCACCCTTCCCTCCACGACCACGAAGGAGAACGGTGGCCGCTCGTCATCGACGCACAGTGCCGCCTGGCCCGCTCGACGCAGGTTGGCACCCTTGACCGTTTGCTCACCTGTGTTGAACAGGATCGACCCGTCGGGCTCCACCACAAACCAGATCGGAGCGACATGGGGACGACCGTCCGCGGCGGACGGTCGCGAGCTTGCCGGTATGTGGTGGGTCGGACTCAAGGAGGGCACGGACCTCGCCGGGAGTGATCGAATGGGAAGACATGCCCGCTAGTCTCGCCGCTATGTCGATTGCCCGCCATGCGATGCGTTGCTGTTAGGCGTGCCAACGGCGCCGAACGCGCTCGATAATTCTCGCAGTTCGGCAAGACTTGAGTCGACCTCCGCCTGAGGTGGTGGACGCCGAGCTGTCCGCGCTGCATTCCTGGGCGTTCGGCCGGCAACCCGACCTCCGGCCATGGGCGCAGCAGCTCTCAGCTCACAGTCGCGGGTGGATCTGCGGCTACGACGGCGACCTCTTAGTCGGGTTCCTGAATGTGGCTTGGGACGGCGACTTGCACGCGTTCTTGTTGTGACCCGAGGAGGGTTAGAGCGCCGTCGCCCGGGGAGATCCCGCGGGGAGCGTCGGCTCCAGGGATGAGGGGGACCCGATCACTGTGCGTTGGACGTTTGCCTGTGCGGACAGGAGCGCGCCGACCGTCAGTGCCCGGCCATGACGTCGCCGAGCAACCGGTCGTACGCGCTGCTGCCGGCGCTATCAGTTAATGCGAGCCAAGTGGGCTGGTGCGGCTGCCGATCTTGTCGCTGGTCTCGAGTGGAACGCGTGTGCCGTTCAGGAACAGGCTCAGCATGCTGAACCACGCGATGGTGACGATGTACTTGCGGGTTACTACGTCGCCAAACGTGTCGAGCATGGCCTTCAGCGTGCCGTCGGCGAGCGACCCTGTACGTAGCAATTCGTCGGTCGCGGTGCAGATCAACACATAATCTGGCGCTACCCCGGAGACGGGCCCGTCGCTCGTGGTGGCCTCGATCTCAGCCTCGGTCAGCCCGGCGTTTGATGCCATGACCCTGTTCGCCTGCCACTCGTACGGCACGTCAAGGATTGACGCGGCGCGGATAATGATCATTTCGCGGTGCTTGTCGTCGATGGCGGGAGTGCCGAAGATCGCTCGCACCATGGCTATCAGAACGGGGTAAAACTCTTCGGTCCCGGCGAACATCTTGATGACGTTGAGCGTTTTGCCGGGGTCGTAGTCCTCGCCGATCACCGCGCGAATATCGGCGTCGGAGGGTAGCGGCACAACCACTGACTGCTTATAGATGCTCGGTGCACTCATCTGCTTTCCTTTCACTCGGCGGTGTACTAGCAACGGTAGATCCGTAACCCCGCGGACATACAACCGCTTACCCAACGGCGGCCTGAGCCGAGGTTCGCGGGCATCCTGCCCTCATAGGTCAAGCCGGCTGCGGAATGACGGAGACGGCGGAGGTCTGATCTCCCCCTACGGCGGGGTAGTTGTCGCCTACCACGATATCGACAAAAGTCGGAGCCTCCCCTGGGGGCGCCGCCCCGAGGCGTCGCGCATGCGCCGCCGGCTGAGAGACCAGGGCCGGGGTTGGGACGTCCTAGTAGTCGCCGAACCCCGGCGGACGCTCTCAAGCACGCAGTCGCAAGTCATCTTGTTCCAGTTCGCCCGCTGGCACGTCCCCCTCTCGGTGCCCGAGCTTGGGGCCCCATCGGCTGTCCGCGACGCGGACTTGGTCGCGACGCGGACTTGGTCGCGAAGAGTTCATTCGGCGTTTACTTGGAAGTTACTCCTTGGCCGATCTCCGACGATTCTCCACCGCAAGCGCCGCAGAGGCCGCCGGCCTCGACGTCATAGATGCACCCAACGGAACCGCCATGCTCCTAATCCTCGACCGAGGGCCAGCGCTGCCGAATGGAGCAAAGCCGAACCCGCTCGCGAGTATAAAAGTCCGGCAGGCGCTCAACTACGCCATCGACCGCAGGGAGATCTTCAAGGCACTCTTTGGCGCGTATGGAGCACCCACCTCGGAGATTCTGTCGGTTGACGGGAGTGTTCCGGCCTACAGTAATTACTATCCGTATGATCCTGTGAAGGCTAGGGCGCTTCTTGTGGCCGCTGGTTATCCGAAAGGCTTCACAATTTCGGCGTTGTCGGATAGCTGGTTTGGAACTCTCGGCGATCCCGTCCTTGACACCGTCGCGCAGGACCAGAGCGCCGTTGGGGTGACTCTCCATATCACCGAGCAACCCAGTTTTTCGGCTTGGATTCCTGCAATTCTAGGTGGCACGTATTCTGTCGGTGGCTATTGGACCTCGCTCACTCCGATGTCCGAGGCCTACGGATACTGGTTCGCTCCCCATGCCATCGAGAACCAGCACGGCTGGGACGACCCAACGCTCGACATGCTCGACCAGGAGGGCACGGCCTCCGCAACGCCTTCGAACTACTGGAGGGCGATGCGGAGACGGATCCTCTCGCAAGCGGACGCAGTACCGGTGTTCAGCTCCCGATGCGTTCTGGTACGCAACCAAGGAAATCGCCGGGATCGCGTTCAACCAGATGAGTTCGCAGCCCTACCCGACCGAGTGGTACGTCAGGTAGCCCCTAAAGTTCCTCCGCACACACAGCGGCTGGGCGGCCAGCCTATGGGCTTGCTAGCGGCCCAGCCTCTCAAGTGGCCATGCACGTGATGTCGCCGATCCCATCGAGATCACAGCCCACGGCAGCCGCCTGGTATTTGTAGTCCGCGAGAACTCCACACCGTGCGAGCAGAGGGCGGGCGCCAAGCCGCTCGGCGAACGCTCGCTTAGTCAGGGAGGGGCCCAGGGTATGCAGCCTCAGCCACATCGATAAGCCGCTTCGTTTGGCGTCTTACAATTAGTAATACTGTGACGACTGCTACCACCGCCACCCCGCCGAGGGCGAGGTCGATCGTTCCAGATATCCGGCGAAGCGCGTTGCCCGCTAAGTAAGCGGTGAAGGTGTAAATCGCCGACCAAATGATCCCGCCCGCGGCGTTGGCCACAAAGAAATGCCTCCAATGCATCTTGTTCGTGCCCGCCAGGAAGGCAGCGTATGTCCGGAGCACCGAAACGAACCGCCCGAAGAACACCACCTTTCCCCCGTAGCGGTCGAAGGCGTATCGCCCTACCTTCAGCTTCGCCTCATCTATATGCACTTTCGGCCCGTAGCGGCGTGCGAGGCGGTAGCCGCCCTTGTCCCCGATGTAGTAACCGATATTGTCGCCCACTATCGCCCCCGCCGAGGCGACCAGCCAGATCAGCCAAGGGGACAGGCGATGGGTGCTCCCAGCGTAGATCCCGGCGGTGATGAGCGCCGTCTCCCCGGGCAGGGGGATACCTAAACTCTCGATGGCCACGAAGCAGAACACGGCGACGTAGCCGTAATGAGCAATGAGGTGATCGACGTTCATTGTGCGACCACTGCTCCCTATATCCCCTTCGGCGTTGGTCTCAGACAACCCTCCTAGCCCTTAAACGGTTGCCTTCAGTGGCACCTTCTGTCTTGGCGCCTGAACCCTTCCCAAGCCGGCGTTGCGTCTGAATCCCTAACGATTCGTGAGAATACTGATCTTGTGGTTTGGCTCGCACGGCGATCGACCGGCACGGCAACTGGCAGGCAAGGATTGGAGGACGTACCACCTGTCGTCGGGGCTAATGGTTGGGACGCCAGCCCTGATAGCGGTGTGACCACCACTGGTCTCGGACGCCGACAGCGAGCCCGGTGACACGACGCGAAGCATATCGCGGATCGGCCCTCTGTGCGCCTTTCGCTCAGCGAGCAAGACGAGCATCCCGCAGGTAGGGATCTGTGTCGAAGGGGGGACCTTCAACCCCACGGGATTGGACCCTCTACCACCTCGGGCTAGGTTTCTCCCCTCCCCACACCAACCGCAATTTGCGTTTGCCCAGCTGAGATCCCACATCCCGCACCAGTTGGTAACACCTGCCGGCACTTTGGGCCGTGCCCCTATGGCCCGTTGTTGCACGGCCAGGCTGGCGCCTAAAGCGCAACAAACAGGACGGCCGCGGCCCGGTTTAGGGAAGGATGGCGTGGGTGCCTACCGCTAACCCCACCATGTGGGCCCCGCCGGGCTGACCTCGTGACCGTACGTAAAGACTGCCCTGTCGTTGGCGGCGAGCGCCGGGCGCCGGCACCAGCGCCGTGAACGCGTTCCTGTTCGTGTTGGGGTTGGTCGTGGTGGTGGCCACATGGGCGAACGTCCTGGCCACCATGGTGCTGCCCCGGCGGCCGGCCGGCTTCAACCGCGTGTCGCTGTGGGTGAACCGTGCCGTCCGGCTGGCCTTCTTGGCCCTGGCCCGGTTGGCGAGCTCGTTCGAAGCGAAAGATGCCATCCTGGCCCCGGCCGCGCCGGCCGCCCTGGTCAGCCAGCTCCTCGTCTGGGGGGCGGCGTTCATCGTCGGGTTCGGCCTCATGCTGCAGTCGACCACCCACAACCTGGCCAACGGCCTCCTCCAATCGGTCGGGTCGGTGTTCACCGTGGGCGCCGTCCACCCGGGCGGCCCCGAGAACGTCCCCCTCGACGTGGCCGCCGGCGCCACGTGGGTGGTCGTGGTGGCGCTGCAGATCGCGTACCTCCCGGCCCTGTACGGGGCGTTCAGCCAGCGAGAGGCGCTGGTGGCGATGCTCGAGAGCCGCGCCGGCGTGCCGGCGTGGGCCCCGAGCTGCTGGCTCGTCACCAGCTCGTGGGGATCATCGACACTCTCCCCGACCTCTACTCGGCCTGGGAAGAGTGGGCCGCGGCGGTGGCGGAGAGCCACACCACGTACCCGGTGATGCTGATGTTCCGGTCACCCGAACCCTGGTTCTCCTGGCTGCTGGCGCTCCTGGCCGTGCTCGACGGTGCGGCCATGCACCTCGCCCTGGCCCCCGCCACGGCGTCGTCTAACGCCCGGTTGTGCCTCCGGATGGGGTTTACCTGCCTTGACCGGGTCGGCTCGATGCTCGGCTGGCGCCTGGACCCCGACCCGTTGCCGGAGGCACCGATCGCCCTCACCTTTGGCGAGTTCGAGACGGCCGTGAAGATGCTCGAGGAGATCGGCTTCCCTATCGAGCGCAGCGCCGAGGAGGCCTGGCCTGATTTCCACGGGTGGCGAGTCAACTACGAAACCGTCGCCTATCGCCTGGCTGACAAGTTGGTCGTCCCGCCTGCGCCCTGGTCCGGCCCCCGCCGCCACCTCGGGCCGGGCACCGCAGCACCACGACGGCCCCCTCAGCGCCGCCCTGCCCGCGGTGCTGACGCCTTGGCCCCACGGAGCTTTGCGCCCCAGCGACAAAACCTCAGCCCCACCAACGGCCCCCCCGGCTCGGGGCCGGCACCCCATCGGCCGCCAGGCGCGTCCCCAAGCGGCAGCGGCACACCGGGCGGCGCCAGCCCTAGTGGCCCGGGTTAGGTTTCGGCGCACCCGCACCTCCAATGCGACCCGGCAGAAGTCGGCGGTGGCCCTCTTGTCGATGTTCCGTTTGACGATCTCGTTGGCCAGCTTGTCGATGACCCGGTCCGCCAAGGGGTCAGATGTAACGAGGTTCTGTCCCAGGTTGCCCGACATGCTGTGTCCCTCGGCCGTGAACAAAATGCTGACAGCGGCGGTCCCTACCTTCACGCTGCTGATGACCCTGCTCAAGGTAACCGCATTAGCGTTGTAGCAGGCGACGGTGCAACCGGCCATTTTGTGCCCAAAACCTCAGTAGGGCTCATGACTAGGCTGTGCGCTCGGAGATCGGTCTTACGGCGTCGAGACGCGCAAGCCGGCCTCGATGCAATCGAAACACTGCACAAGGACGACTTTCTTAGTGGTTCGACATGGTCTTCGTCGCTGAGCGGCGCCGAAATGCGACAGGACGGGCCCAGCCTGTGGACTTCGATCATCGAGACCGACGTCAGGCGCATGTGGCGCAGGTCGAAGTCCGTGACGGCTCCCGATGTCGATGTCTGCCCGGCTCGCGCGATGGCCAGGGTGCGCGACGATGGTGGTATGGAAATGCCCACTACGGACTCCAGCGGCGAACAAGACCTCTCTATCTCAGGGGTGGTCCTGATGAAAGGGCATCCCCGTCACCCGGTGTTGCACCATCACGGGCTCGGCGAGCTGTCGGTTTCCTCGACCCGGGTAAAACTGCTCAGTTACCACGGCGACGAGGAGTTGTCGGAATCCCCGGCAGAACGGGTGACGCTCGGAACTTCGAGCACCCTGAAGGAGTTCGGCTCCATACTGTTCGTGGACTTCGGTGATGAGTGTGTCCCAGGTCACGAAACTCAGTGGGCTATCGACTTCGGACTGGTAGACGATGTTCAGCGGCTCCTGCATCCTGACGGCACCGTGAACCACGAGAGGCTGGTGGAGTACCAGGCCCTGCTCTCGGTGGAGAACATCGAGGCGGGCGTCCGGTACCGCCAGCAGTTCATCGACGCGGTAACAGCGCTAGGAGGACCCTACGAAGACGAGTCGACTTCGTTCGAGCGCCTGATCGCCAAGTGGCCGCTCTGAACGAGAGCGTCGATAAGCCTGAGGCGGCTCCCGTGCACATGTGTTAGCGACTTAAACGTAGATCTGTTCCTGAGAGCCACTCCTCCAGTGCTCACCAAGCCAGGATCACTCGCGTCACAGATTGAACGCGCTGACCATTGTGGGATTGGAGGCGGCTTGGCCGAGCTTGGGCAGGCCGAGTATCTCTTCGGTCGTGGCGAGTAGCGAGTAATGGTTGAAGAGTTTCGCCGACCGGGCCCCTGCTGGCGTGCTGGGGCTGATCACCAGCATCGTGACGTGGCAGCCCACGTCGGTAGTGTTCCTGGCACAATCGTTACTGCTGCCACCTTCTCCCTCGTCCCAGGTGATGAAGACGGCGGTGGTGCCCTTAGTGTATTCGGCGCTGCCAAGTATTGTCGGCAGGTTGTGGGCCAACCACTTGTCGCCGTCCGCCAGAGTGCCATCGTGCATGTCATTGATCAGGTTGGGCGTGATAAAAGAGAAGGCAGGCAGGGCACTATTATGCAAGTCGGCAGCTAACTTGGCGTAAGGCACGTCATTGTTGGAACACCCGGTCAGGGTGGTGTAATAGGTCGGAGGGTTGTGGCGGACAGCGTAGTTCCCAGCGTTGGACCGGTCGCAGTTGGAGAGCATGGAGTCCTCGTATGCCTTCCAGGACTCGCCCTGGGCAAAGATGCTTTTGGTTTTGGTGGTGCAGTTGCCGGTCGGATCGCAGTCACTGCTAAAGCGGTCCAGGCTGGCCAGGCTCAGCCCAGAAGTGGCCGATATGTAGTTGGGCAGGCTCGGGTGGGTGACATTGTGGTAGTTGGTGGCCAGCCCACACTCCGCCGCCAAGGAGTTGATGTAGGGAGCGTCGGAGGCACCAATCACGCTGCCGTAGCTGTGGTTCTCAAAGAAGACCCACACGACGTGCTCGTAGGTTGGAGCCTTCGCCGCCGAGCCGCAGGGGTGGCTAGTCGTCGCTGCCCTCGACGGAACAGCGATCGCCGAGGGTAATGAGGCCGTGGTGGTCGTGCCCGCGCTGGTTGACGTTGACGCTCTGGCGCTTGAGCAGAAACCGCTGCTCGCTAGGAGCCCTGCCACCAGCGCCACGACCAGTTCGCCTGGCGCTGCCGTGCGCCACCCGGGAACACTATCGCCCGGTACCGCCGCAGGACAACCGGTCCAGTAGCCCGTCGTGAGAGGGACATAGGCAGTTGTAGGGCATATCGTCAGTCAATGCTCGCGTAGAGCCAGAGGCGACCAGCCACGAGGCACTCGTGAGCGCCAACGTCGTCGCCCTCGTTAGCGTCCACCCGGCCGCCCTCGTACCCGGGGGAATTGCCAGCCGCACCCCAGGACCCTCAAAATCCGCGCCTCGCCTCATCCCCATGCACCTACAGCGACACGGTTCTCCACGCGTTGCGGCTGCAAGCTCCTTTCGCTCGGTGGCCCCGCTCGAGTTTTATATCGCTGCGAGGTCGAACGAAGCAGGGCATTGCCCCTTGAGCCGGCCGACCACCAGCCCACGGTAAACGCAACCGGAACCGAGCCATTTCACTATGGTCAGATGATGCGATGCCTAACAGGGGGAAGGCAAAAGGAATGTCCCTACAGAACTCTACGTCAACCATCGAACCCAGGAGCCCATCATGTCCGTTACCACCGAAGGGCCGATCAACCTCACACCCGTCCGGCCGTTTAGCGTCGAAGTCCCCGAAGCGGAGCTCGGAGCCTTGCGGGCGCGGGTGGCGACGACGCGCTGGCCCGACAAGGAGACCGTCACCGATCATTCGCAGGGTGTGCAGCTAGCGACGGTCCAAAAGCTGGCGCACTATTGGGCCACCGGTTACGACTGGCGCAATTGCGAGGCCAAACTGAACGCATTACCGCAGTTCAAGACCGAGGTCGACGGGCTGGACATTCATTTCATCCACGCCCGTTCAAGGCACGAAAATGCGTTGCCGCTGATCGTCACCCACGGCTGGCCCGGCTCGGTCATAGAACAGCTGAAGATCATCGAGCCACTGACCAACCCCACCGCGCACGGCGCCGGGGCCTCGGACGCTTTCCATCTCGTGATCCCGTCGATGCCGGGTTACGGGTTCTCCGGCAAGCCCACCACGACCGGCTGGGGCCCTGCCCGCATTGCCCGAGCCTGGGCAACGCTGATGACTCGCCTCGGGTACACCCAATTTGTGGCCCAAGGGGGCGACTGGGGTGGGCTCATCACGGAAGTGATGGCGGCACAGGCACCTCCCGGGTTGCTGGGTATGCACACCAACTTCCCAGGGACAGTTCCACCGGACGTCGAAGGGGCGATCCAGTCCGGCGAACCGCCTCCACCCGACCTCTCAGCCGGCGACCGACGCGCTTACGTGCAGCTGCAGGAGGGGTCCAAGCAGCGAGGCTATGCCGGCGAGATGGGAACGCGCCCGCAAACATTGTCCGGGTTGGCCGACTCGCCCCTCGGCTTGGCGACCTGGATGCTCGACCACGACGCCCGCAGTGAGGAAGAGTTCTCACACGCCATCGTAGACGGGCAGCCTTTTGGCGCCATTACTCGGGACGATGTCGTCGACAACATCACGCTGTACTGGCTAACGAACACCGGGGTTTCTTCTGGTCGCCTTTACTGGGAGAACAAGTTCAGCTTTTTCGGCGTGAAGAACATCTCTATCCCGGCGGCGGTAAGCGTATTCCCGGGTGAGCGCTATCAAGCGCCACGCAGCTGGGCCGATAGGGCCTACCCGAACCTCATCTACTTCAACGAGCTCGACACGGGTGGTCACTTCGCCGCCTGGGAGCAGCCGCAAATCCTTTGCCAAGAACTTCGGGCCGCATTCCGGCCGCTGCGCCAAGTGGCCCAACGCGAGCACCGCTAGTGCCCCTCGATTCTCGGCATAAACCGTGTCCTTTTCTTCGCGAGGCGCCTTAGCCTCGCTGCTGTTTCGCCGTCTCAACGGCACAAAGAATCAGGCAGTTCCGGATCGGCCCGAGGTCAACCGGCTGATGAACACGACGGCCTGGTAGCCACGCAAACGCCTGGCCCTTTTTCAACCGGCCCAGGCGCTTTCGAAACCGCGCCATGAGGTGGTCAAGCTGGCAATCGTGCTCGACCTGCAACTGTGATCGTTCATTCGGCTCTGCTTCCTCTCTAGCACCCGGCGTGACGCCAAAATCTCGAGGAGCGTGAGAATTTGTGCCCGAGCTGGCGGCGCTTCTCGCGGTTGTTGCTTCTATCGTCAGGCCGCGAGCGACGGTCTGGCATCTGGCTGTGCCGGGCGCGACTGGCCAGTTGCGCCCTCACCCCGCCGGTCCGAGATCCGCCGCAGTAGTCGGTCTAGGTCAGCCAATGGCGTGGCGCGGCGCGGCGTTACCGTCTGGCCGAGACGGGCTCTAGCTGAGGAAATGAGGCGCTCACCACACAGTGGCGTGCCAACATGCCAGGTTAGGGCCGTCTGTTCCGCCGGGGCAGGACTCGGTCGAGCTGGGTGCGCGAGGTTATTCTCGCTGGAGCTTCGGTGACGTCATCACGAAGGGGAGGCCTCTACGGCAGCCAGGTTGAAGGCGGAGTTCACCAGGCCAACGTGGGAGAAGGCCTGGGGGAAGTTGCCGACCAGGCGATTGTGGGACGGGTCGTACTCTTCCGACAGCAATCCGACGTCGTTTCGCAAGGCGAGCAAGCGCTCGTAGAGGCGGACTGCCTGGTCACGGCGTCCCAAGAGGGCGAGGGCGTCAACGAGCCAGAAGTTGCAGGCGAGGAAAACCCCCTCGTCACCGGCTAGACCGTCGGCATTCCCCTCGTCATCGGTGCGGTAGCGACGAAGCAAGCCGTGGTCGGAAAGCTCGCTTTGTACGGCCTCGACTGTGCGGACGACACGCTGGTCATCGGGGGGCAAGAACCCCACGATCGGGAGGAGGAGCAGGCTGGCGTCGAGCTCGCTCGAGCCGTACGCCCGGACGAAGCAGCCGCGCACGGGGTCGGTCCCTCGCAGGCAGATGTCGTTGTGGATCTCGGTTCTGAGCTTTCGCCACCGCTCGACCGGGCCTCGCGCCCGAAGCGTTCGGCGACCAGAATGGCTCTGTCGATGCAAACCCACGCCATGACTTTGGAGTGGGTGAACTGTCGTGGACCGGAGCGCACCTCCCAAATACCCTCGTCGGGCTCGTGCCAATGGGCCTCGACGTGGTCGATGAGAGCACGCAGCAGTGGCCACGCCCAGGGGTCCGAGGGCATCCCCGCAAAGCGGGCTCGCTGGAGAGCGTCCAAGACCTCGCCGTAGACGTCCAGCTGGTCCTGTGAAGAGGCGGCGTTGCCGGTCCGGACGGGGCGTGACCCTTCGTAACCATCCAACCAATCGAGCTCGAGCTCTGCGAGCCGGCGCTCTCCTGCGGGGCCGTACACGATCTGGAGTTGGTCCGGGTCGCCGGCCGCGACCCTCAGCAGCCAGTCGCGCCAGGCCGTGGCTTCCTCGGCGTACCCGGCTCGGATCAAAGCATCGAGGCTGAACGTGGCGTCGCGCAGCCAGCAGTAGCGGTAATCCCAGTTGCGCGTGCCGCCCAGTCGCTCGGGAAGCGAGGTTGTGGCCGCGGCGACGACAGCGCCCGTCGGCTCGTATGTGAGCGTCTTCAAGGTAATGAGTGAGCGCACGACCGCGTCGCGCCACGGTCCCTGATAGCTGCACCTTTCGCTCCACCTCCTCCACCAAGCTTCGGTCTCGGCCACTTTGTCGGCTGCGTTACCACCGCAGACACCGTCGGAGTACTGCGAGTGCCACGAGAACACGAAGGGAACTTCATCGCCGGGGCCCACGCTGAACTCGGCGATGGTGCGGAGGTTCTCCCCCCGGGTCTCGACCGGGGTCGCCAAGCACACGAAGTCGGGGCCAGCGACGCCGTGGAGGTGCTCGCCGACCATGCGCACCCACGGCACGATCCAGCCGTAATCGAAACGCACCACCAATTCCATGCGCATCGGCACCCGGCCCGAGATGCCCTCGACGACCCGGACGACGCTGGCGTGGTCAGAGCGGCGGGGCATGCAGTCCACCACACGAACGATGCCCTCTGCGGTGTGGAAGTCTGTCTCGAGCACGAGGGTCTCGCCCCGGTAGCGGCGACTAACCCGGTGGTGCCCGCCGGCAGGAGCGATCTGCCAGAACCCGTTCTTTTCACCACCCAATAGAGCGGCGAAGCAGGCTCCCGAATCAAAGCGGGGAAGACAGAGCCAGTCGATCGAACCGTTCGTACCGACCAACGCCGCCGTGTGGGTGTCACCCAGTAGGGCGTAGTCTTCGATTCGAAGTCGGCTGCGGTCCTCGTGTCCGCCGACCTCACTCATGGCTGGCGAAACCATCGACGCATCGCTTCCAAGCCATCCACCCCCGCCACCGAGGAACTCACGGTGGCTTACGATACCCTGAGCGAGCCCGACGGCGTACTGTTGAAGGCGTGCCAGGCCCCGCGGGCCACGCGTTGCCCGGCCAAACATCTGGCGTGAACTGGTTCTTCTCGCTGACCATGACGGCAGTGACCCGGTAGGCCTCGGAGACGACTTCTAAATCAAAGACGTCTCGGGAGAAGTCGATCGACTGTTTCAGGTCACTCACGTTGAGCAGGGCGGCCTGGATGCTGAGCTCCATGTGGCACTCCGATCTCGACGGCCTTGACGCCGCGGCGCGGTCGTCTCTTAGCCGGGCCTAGTCATTGGCGGGCAGGGGCTCCATCGTCTCGAGGATGAGCGTGGCGTCGCAGCTGCCATTGCTCCTGCTCCCCGCGCCGGCAGATTTCGGCGGGCTGATGCGCCCGTAGCTGTTCCGTGCGTCGCCGAACAACTTGGGGAAGCGGGCCGGAGAGCCAAAGCGAGGCCAGCCATACGTCGGTCACTCTGGAACGACCGCCCGAACACCGACCCGGCGTGAAGGAACTGTCGGGCGGCGACCGACAACGTGACCAGCCGTCCTCGCACGCTGGCCCGGAAGCGTTCGGGGACGCGAGGCATATTGGTCCAGTATTCCCACCACAGCAACAGGCTCAGAGAAAACGCGGCAACCTGAATTTCGGAGCCCAGCG
Organism: uncultured Acidimicrobiaceae bacterium; assembly: GCA_963823855.1. GTDB lineage: Bacteria > Actinomycetota > Acidimicrobiia > Acidimicrobiales > Palsa-688 > Fen-671. Next base: position 23,572 of record CAWGNA010000012.1, on the reverse strand, counting down.
GGGTCAGACCGGCATCGGGACGCCATTGTGAACGTCGCTCGGACCTGCCATGGTCGCTCCCCCGGGCGCCCGCTCACCGTCGACGATGGCGTACACGTCCGCGCCGTCCACCGTCTCTTTTTCTTCCAGGAGGCCGATGAGGCGGTCGAGGGCACGGTGGTGCGTGGAGAGAAGATCGGTCGCCCGCTGTTCAGCCTCTCGCAGTAACCGGGAGACTTCTTGGTCTATTAGTCGCTGGGTCTCTTCGGCGTGGGGACGGGGCCCGGCACCTTCCACGCCCAGATAGCCGGGGCCAGGGCTGGAAAGACCGACGGGACCGAGGACCCGGCTCATGCCCCAGTCCCGCACCATGTGAGCGGCCAGTTGGGTGGCGCCGGCCAGGTCGTTGGCCGCCCCGGTCGACGCTTCGCCTAGTACGAGGACCTCCGCCGCTCGGCCGGCCAGGCGGACGGCCAGTGAGTCGTAAAGATAGCTCTCCTGGTAGAGGTGGCGCTCAGCGATGGGTAGCTGCTCGGTCACGCCGAGAGCCTGGCCCGCGGGCAGGACCGTGACCTTGGCCACCGGGTCGGCGTGGAGGCAAAGAGCGGCCACCAGGCTATGGCCGGGCTCGTGGACGGCGACGGCGTGCTTCTCGTCCGGGAGCAGGGCGTTGGACGCGTCGCGCCTCCCGAGCAGGGTACGGTCCCGGGCCGCTTGGAAATCGGCCGCTGTCACGGTGCCCCGGTCGTGGCGCACGGCCACGATGGCGGCTTCGTTGGCCAGGTTGGCCAGATCGGCCCCGGCCCACCCGGGTGTGCCCCGAGCGACCACGCCCAGGTCGACATCAGCCGCCAGTTGCTTGGCCGACGTGTGCTCGGCCAGGATGGCCCTGCGTTCGGCCTGGTTGGGGAGGGGGACCTCTACGGTCCGGTCGAAACGCCCGGGGCGCAACAAGGCGGGGTCAAGGCTCTCGGGACGGTTGGTGGCCGCCATGACCACGACGCCGGTGGCGGGGTCGAAGCCGTCCATCTCGGCCAGCAGCTGGTTGAGGGTGTGCTCGCGTTCGTCGTTGCCGCCGAGGAGGGCGGTGCCGCGGCGGCCGCCGATGGCGTCCAGCTCGTCGATGAAAATGATGGCCGGGGCCTTTTTGCGGGCGTCGGCGAACAGGTCGCGCACCCGGGCGGCGCCCACGCCGACGAACATCTCGACAAAGCTCGAACCGGTCAGGGCCAGGAACGGGGCCTCGGCCTCCCCGGCCACGGCTCGGGCCATCAACGTCTTGCCCGTGCCCGGAGGCCCACCATCAGCACGCCCCGGGGCCCGACGGCCCCAGCCCGGCGGTACTTATCGGGGTACTTCAAGAAATCGACCACCTCGGCCACTTCCTGTTTGACCCCGGCGTAGCCGGCCACGTCTTTGAACCGCGTGGAGGGACGGTCGTCGACGTCGTAAACGCGGGCCTTGGAGCGTCCAATATTGGTGATGCCGCCCCCAACGGCGCCGCTCCGGCGGCCTACCGAGACGAACAAAGCGACCAACACCACCAGAGGGAGGAGGCCAAAGGCGAGGCCCAAAGCGGAGACGCCTTCGGCGGTGCTGGTTACCTGGGCCTTGTGGCCCAGTAGCTGGCTGGCCAGCTGGGCGTCGGGGATGGCGGTCGGCACCTGGGAGGTGTACGCCTGGCCGGTGGCCAGCCGGCCGCTGACCTCGCCGTTGGGCCCGATGCTGGCCGTCTTTACCTGGTTATGGGTCACCTCGGTGACGAAATTGGTGAAGCTGAAGGCCCGGGGCGCAGCGGTAGGCGCCGGGCTCAGGAACGGCGAGAGCGTGAGCAACAACCCGGGGACCATCAGCCACGCCTGCCACGGGGGCCGCCGGTGCGGGGGGAAAGAGGCGGCCCGGCCCCGGGGGCTGCCTGGCGCGGCGGGGTCGGAGCAGTGCCGGTACCAGCCCCTCATGTCGTCTGCTCCCGGGGCACTGGGGTGGGCCCGAGGTCGACAGTCATGCCGCGCTCGAACTGCTGGGCACGCCCGAACTACTGGGCACGACGCGGGCGGGCTCGAGGTCGGCGCCGGCTCGGTCCACGGCTCTCTGCAGGGCTCGGTGGATGAGGGCGGCGTAGACGCTGGACCCCAACAGGGTTGTCTCCACGAACAAGGCGGCCAGGCCGAGCATGCACGACCAGTTGCCGGCGTCTTGGTTGTCCAACGGCGTGCTGAAGGTGCGGGTGAAAATGTAGCCCCCGATGGCGGCCGCACATACCACGGCGCTCGCCGTCCAGGTGCGATGGTCGCCGTCGGTGGCGAGGCGGGCCGCCACGGCCAGGCACGCCGCTATCAGGAACAGGAAAGAGACCCCCAACAGGGGTGTGCTCTCGGTTGTGGGGACGACCTGGAGGAAATGAACGGCGCCGATGGCCAGCAGGGACACGACGCCGGTGGCGCGCAGCACGGCATCGTTGGCGTGGGCGGCCGACGCCCCGTCTGCCCGGCGTGCCCGGGTGACGAAGTTGGGCTGGGGTTGGAAAATGGACATGTAATGGCTCTCTTTCTGTGTAGAAAGCAGGCGGTGTTCAAGTGCCGACGGGCGGGTAGGTCAGCCGAAGCTGCCCGAGCAGTGCGCCGGGGCAGCGTTCCTGCCTCGACCAACTGCGAAGTAATAACCGCTCGGGTTACATTTATTCGGTGATTTGGGCCCGGTGGCGGCAAGTCATTTCCTACCAGAAGCGTGTAGTCCCGCCGTGGGCCGGTCACCCTCGGGCCGCGGCTGAGCGGCACCATTGACGACCGTCGCTGGGCGCGTGCCCGTCAGCAGGTCGACCATTACCCAGCCCACCAAAATGAGGACCGCCGCCGTCTCCACCACGATTGACTCGACGGCAAACGGGGCGGACAGTGACTCCTTGAACCCGAACAAGCCGAAATTGACGCTTACGATCAAACCGGCCAAAATGCCTATTTCCACTCCGGCCCCCGCAAGGCCAAGCAGCCGGCTCGGCCTCAGCAACAGGCCGGCGGCGACAGCCAGGGCGCTGACGGCACCGACCAGGAACAGCGGCCCGATGGTCGGGATATGACGATAACCGTCCTGCCACAAATGCAAGTGGGCCCAGCCATCCCAGCTCAACAGGCCCACGGCAACAAGCCGGAAGGACAGCGCCAACACCTCCGCACGGGTCATGGTGCAAATGGGCCTTCCTGTGGCGCGGGGATGCGACGCGTTTGACCATTGAGATATCGAGCAACTTCATCATCGGGGCTCTCCTCCTAGTTGTCCTACTGGGGATGGATACGTCCTTCAGTTACTGGCCGCTATCGCCAGTTCGGATCACGGGTTCCCGCAGAACCGCCGACACCTCGTAACTCGGCCCGCTATATCTCCTCGAGGCGACGGCAAAAGGCGCCCATTTTCCAGAAGTTGTGGCCCCAGGGCGTCGACCCTCTGGCCCTGCTTCGCACCAGAAAGGAAAGACCCAAGAAATGCGGGCCCAGGCGGAAAGGGCGGCCCTCCGCGAGGACGCCGCCTGCTTGCTCGGTGAACTGGGCGGGACGGCCCGTGAGGTCGCCCTGTCTCTTTGCGCATTCGGGCTCCGGGGCACCGCCTCGGGGTCAGGCGAGCCCAGTGTGGCCAGCTATATCCACGTGGTCGTAAGCCCAGATACCAGGGTCAAGCGCGTCCGGCTCACCCATGGGTGGCTGGTGCTAACGACACACCATTGGTGGTCGCCTTCGATCTGGCTCCGCCTTCCCCGTCCCATCCGGGAGTTCATCGCCTCGGCGGGCGGGGAAGGGCCTGGGCAACCGGCCCGGGCGCCGTCCCACGACGACTAAGCCCAAACGAGTTAGCACAGACGAGAGCCCGCCAGCCGAGACGGCCGGCATCATCACAAAGGGGCGGGGTTACGGCGCGGTTAGGAAAAGGTGGCCGTGGCCACCGTCACGCCGGTCGAGGTTACGAGCACCGCTCGGCGCAGTTGGTCCCCCTGGCCCGGACGAACCGGGCCCATTCACCCGTCCCATTGTGCACCGCCACGCTCCCGGCGGTCACGATGGCGCCGTCCGCCAGCTGGAGCTCGCAGTGGTAAACGCCCGTGAAACCTGGAGCGACCACGTCCATCATGACCCAGGAGGGGTCCCCGTTGTAAGCATAAGCGTGACCCACGGGGAGCCCTTCGCTGGTCAAGAGGGTGCCAGAGCGCTCCGTGGCGATGGCAGTGGGACCTTGAAGCGCCACGGGAGCTCGCGACGGAGCCTGTACCAGATGGGCGGCGGCGAACGTAGCGGCCACCAGGACCAAGGCGGCGGCCGCGGTACCGATGGCGCTGACGCGTCGACGGGTAGCCCGGCCCGGAGACGGCCGTAAACCGGGCACCAAGGGTGCCCTCTCACACCCGCCGGCCTCGGCCCGGTGCGAAGGGGGATGCGGGCGTCCCCGGGGTCTGCGGCCGCCAGTTGGCCGCCGAGTTCCCGGACGAACTGGGGGTCGGGCTCGATCTTCTCAGATCGGCTGACGTGGAGCTCGATGGCGAGGCGGAGTAGGTCGGCGTCGTCGGGGGTGGCCGAGAACCTCTTAGGAGGCTGGTCGGCCAATATGGCGTCGACGAAGGCCTCGACGCCGCGGTTAGTCATCGGCCTGCCTCCTGCGCCAGCCGAGCAACCACCCGCAGAGCGCGGGGCTGCATGACCTTGGCATTGCTCACGCTGATAGCCATGACGTGGGACGCCTCCTCGATGGACTGGCCGGCCAGGAACCAGAGCTCGAGGACGCGGCGGTACTTCTTTTGCAAACGCGGAGAGAACCTTGTGCAGCCCCCTGGCCTGCGTCGGTCTCGGGTCTGGGAGCGCCAGCAGCTGAGGGTCGTTGTCATCTCGCCTATGTATAGGGATGATCGTTACACTCGCACTGGGTTCTGAGCGACGTCGGACCACGCCAGGGCACCGGTCGATCGGCGGGCTGCCAATTGGGACGTTGTCGGGCATCCTGATCCGGCCTGTCGAGCCGCGGCTGGAGCCTCTGTAACTGGCCGTCGTATTAGCTAATGAAAAAGCAACAACCCCCGCTCAATCCAAAACCAGTGAAAGGTGCAAATAAATGGCTCGCCATCGCGCCACAATTGCAATTATTACGGGTACCGTGGCCCTTTCCGCGGTCGGTGTCGGCTCCGCCGCCGCGGCCACACATAACGCAGCCGTAACCCATTTGACCAGCGGGCAACGGGCTAGCCGAACCGAGAGCGCCATCAAAGTGGCCACTCTGCACACGGCCACGGCGAAAGTGAACGGAAGATCAGAAACGGTCCTCGTTAATGCCCGCGGTCTCCCCCTTTACTACTACCAGCTAGACACGGCCAAAAAATCGTTGGTGACGGGGGAACTTGCCCAGCTCTGGCCGCCCCTATTGGCGGCGCGACCCACCGAGACAGGGGCCACGGGCAGGCTCACCGTCGTGCAGGACGCGAATGGCCACCAAGTCGCCTACAACGGTCATTTCCTCTATACGTTCGCTGACGACGGCCCTGGACAGGTCAACGGCCAAGGGGTGCAGGATTTCTTCATTGCCACTCCGAGCCTGAAGGCCATCGGCAGTGCAGAGGCGCCCCAGGCCATGACCGCCACGACATCGGGAGGCTATCGCTACTGAAAACCTCAAGTTCCGAGGCCCCGAAGTCGAGCGAGCCGTACGCTCCTTCGGGGCCTCGCCGCGTAACTTTTCGCTCTAACTCTTGGCAGAACTTGCGCCCGCTATTTGCCCTGTCGTCCGGTCAGCACCTCGGGACATCTAAGGCCATGGTAATGACCAATTGGCCCGCTCCGGATCGTTGTGCCGGCCTGTGCGACGGGTAAACCGAAATGGCACTGGGGGACCTCGCCGGCCTGCGGTGTGGTAGCTAGGTCGCGTAGGCCGATTACGCCACGGAGTTGGAAGGACTTTCGACGGTAATGCACGAGATGCTGAAACCAGCGCTCTGAAGAGGAGCGGCCGCACGGTTTCGAATCTCAGGCGCGGGCTGGAGCTCGCCCACGCCGCACCCTGTCGGTCCGATGGCCCGTGGGGCATGGGCGTTTCAATACCAGTAGTCGCTGGGGAGGAAGCCCGTGGTAGGCGTGTAGGCGACAATCATCGATGTCTTGGAGGTGGCCGTCGGGTTGTTCCCGGCACGACCTTGTGGGCCCGGCCGTCGGCCAAGTCATGTGCAGGCGTGCCTACCACCGCGGCTCCATTCGCTCTCGGCTCTCGCCCAATTCCAGCTGTTTTTGGGCCAAGCGGCGCCGACAGCCGGGCGAGAGGGCCGTCGGGTCGTGGTTTCGCGGCTGCAGCCGCCAAGCCCCCTCCAGCACCGGCCGCACAAAGCGCCAGGACAACGACTATGGTCTTTGCGTTGCGCACAATTTACCTCCAACTATTTGTTGCCGAGTAATAGGGCTTTATGGCTACACGCTGGGACGCCACTGGCCTCTGGGCGCTAAGAATGGTCATTAGGCACTTCGCCGGTTGTGGTGGTCAGTAAAAAACGCGGTCGCTACGGGAGCGCCCGTCAGGGTGACGATCTCCGCCCCCCCAACCTCGTCGATGTCCAGCTGGAGAGCCCGGGCAAATTGGCCGCTGCCATTGTCCACTTCGAAGGCACCGCTTACCAGGGTTGTGCCGTTGGGCCCCCGGAGCCTGCAAACGGCCTTACCGTCATATGCCGAGCCCTCGAGGTTCATGAACACCCAGGACGGCTCCCCGCGGTAGAATGCCATTTTCCCTATGCGAAGGCTGTGGGCACCGAGCAGCGTGGCGGTGCGCGGGCGTCAGCCCGTGGCGAGTTTGCAGTCACTCAGTGCCTCCACAGTTAGGTCCTCCTCGCCTGGGCTACCCAGGACGGGAGGACTTTTTCATCTCATAGATATGTCCCTGGGTTACATCGGGCCGAGGCTTGGCCGCGGGCTTGGACGTGCGATAGCCGGGCCACGAAAGGCCCGGCTGGCCGGCAGCGATGTGTTCACCCAGCAGTTCTCACTCAGCAATGTTTCACCCAGCCGTGTTGAAGTTGAAGGCGCCCAGTAGTGGGGAGGCGTGCGCGTCACGGCTGGTCAACGATTGCAGCCCGAAACGGTGCTCGATTAAGGCGAGAATTGAGGTGGTGTCGTAGACCGTATGGTCGACGTAGTGGCGCCGGGCGAACGGGGAGATCACGACGGCGGGCACCCGGGTGCCGTCCCCGAAGCGGTCTAGTTTGGGCGGGGGGACGTGGTCCCAAAAGCCGCCGTTCTCGTCGTAGGTGACGATGATGGCTGTGCTCTTCCACTCCGAGCTGTGCATGACCTTTTCCACCAGAGCGGCCGTCTGGGCGTCGCCCTCGTACAGGTCGGTGTAGCCGGGGTGCTCGTTGTCGGCACCGTAGGGCTTCACGAAGCTCACCGCCGGGAGGGTGCCATTGGCCACGGCGGCCAATATGCTGCACCTTGTCCAGCCCTGTGCGCGTCGGAGCAGTGCCGCTGGCGCCGGCACTGCCGCCAGCAAACACACCCGTCCCTCCGGCCAACAGGACTGAAACCATCGTGACTCGGGCCAGGGCACGGCCAAACCCGCTTCTCATAATCGCTTGTCCTTGGTTTGGACAGCGGGCGCCCACGACGCCGTGCACTACGAGGGGTGTCGTAGCTGGTCCCTCGGCTCCCGACGGAGCCTCAACCTTCCGGTTGTCCGCCGGGCGTCGCGGTATGGGCCCCCGTGTCAATCTGTTCCTCCCTCAGGAATGTGTTCGGGGGTTACACCACCGTCTTCGACGGCGTCAAGAAGTCGCCAAATTAAATAACCTGTCGATCGTCCAGCAACAGCGTACTGAGTACCCGAAAGGCGGCGCCCAGGCAACGCGTTTCTTGCCGCTTGTAACGCCACATAACTCGTCGCGGTACTCATTCGTAACACGGTTGAGGACGGTTACGACGATGACGTGGTAGACGTTCCCGGTCCCTGGCGGATAGTTTCACCGCGCCACAGAGAGGTCCATTTACGCAGCGACCGCTGGGAGAGCCTTAGCTGGCCGAGCGAGCTCGGCGCGCTTCTCGTGCCCAGAACCGACGTAACCCGTTCGGCTATTCAAATTGCAGGTCCGTTGAGACCAGGTCGTCCAGGCCCAGTATGCCTTTTCCGGCAGACCCCGGGCCGTTTCGCTCATCGCCCCGTGACGAACACGGGCCGGTCATCAGAAAGGAACCCCAAGCACATGTCGATACGGCAGCCCACAAATGACTTCATCGGCCGAGCACATCGGTCATCTGCCCCGCCGTCCGTGAACGCCAACGACGCTGCACGACGCGCCACTGGCGAAGAGGAGCAACAACTGAGTTTGGTCGACCAAGAAGCCATAGCAACTCCGGCGCGGCAGCGCCCCGGTCGGCCCTGGTGGGGCAAGGGGGCGACACTGGCTCTCGTGAGCTCCCTCGGCGTTGCGCTTATCACCGGCACACCAGCCTTCATTAGCCCCGCCGGTGCCCAACCTGCCGGGACGGCGAAGACCGAGAGCGCAGCGACCAGCGCCCCAACGGTCGATGTGGCGGCGGTGGCAGCGGCGACTGACCCCGCTGTAGTCGACGTGGACACCGTGCTCGACGGCCTCGAAGGCGGCGGGGCGGCGGCCGGCACGGGGATGGTCGTCAGCCCGAACGGCCTGATCGTGACCAACAACCACGTGGTACAAGGGGCCGACACGGTCACCGTGGTGGTCCAGGGCCACGGGAGCCATACCGCCGGCGTCATTGGCACGGACCCAGCTGCTGATGTCGCGGTGCTGAAGGTCGCAGGGCTCAGTGCGCTCCCGACGGTGCAGTTCGGGGACTCATCGACGGTCGTTGTTGGGGACCCCGTCGTCGCCATCGGCAACGCCCTTGGCCTCGGTGGGAGCCCGACCGTCACCCAAGGCATCATCTCGGCCACAGGCCGGACGATCACCGCCTCAGACGGGACAGGCTCGAACCCCGAGACCCTCTACGGGCTGCTGCAGACTGACGCCCCGATCGCGCCCGGCAACTCTGGCGGCCCGCTCGTTGACGCAGCCGACCAGGTGATCGGGATGGACACCGCAGGAGCCTCAGCCGGTACCACGGGGGCGAGCCTAGGCTTTGCCATCCCGTCGACAACGGTGCTGACGATCGCCGACCAGATCGAGGCCCACAAGGACCTCCCCGGGTTGGTCTATGGGCGGCAAGCTTTCTTGGGCGTCGATGTGGTGGACAGCTCGCTGGCCGGCGGTGTCAGCTTCGGCGCCGGGCCCGGCTTTGGGCCAGTGGCCTCTACCCCTAACCGCACCCACGGGGTCATTGTTGCCGCCGTGGACCCCGCCAGCCCCGCCGCCACCGTCGGCATCGAGAGCGGTGACGTGATTACCGCCGTCAATGGCCAGGCCACCGCCACGACCACCGCTTTGTCCAACGCGATCGAGGCTAAAAAACCGGGACAAGTCGTCAGCCTAACGGTGGGCACTGAGGCGGGCACCGAGACAATTCAGGTACATCTCGCCCAGGCACCGGTCGATTTTGAAGTCTCGATCCAGCTCTAGGCGTTATCCAAAAGGGCACCTGCTGACAGCCCTCGGTGTGGCGGCCCGCTTCCGCTCGGGGTCACAATCGCACCGAGGGCCGCGAACGGGTTCGCGGTGGGGGCGGCTGAGGGCAGCCAGGCTTCTGCCCTCAGCGTGTGGGCTTCTGAGGAACAACGTTACGCAATAAGAACAAGCCGGGTGTGCGGGGCAACGTAAGCGTCACAGGATGCACGCGAAGGGACGGCGAGATTTGACGACAAAGACCACGGCGCCTCTCAAGTAGCCCACCGGTCTCATATGTCGAGTTCTCCTATCCGCTTCCCGGACCGGGACTGGCGCCGAGGAACCTTGAGTGTCCCCAGTGACCCGAATGGCACAAAGGTTGACCTACATTGGCCATTTCCTGCACAACTCTGTCGATGACAACCCTGGGCACGTCGCTGGTCAGGGCGGGCTGGACGTCTTCGTAGCTACCCCGACCTGAAGCTATTCGGCACTTCATCGGCGCCTACCGGCCGCCCAAAGATCATTTCATCCTGTCCGGACCGTGGTCCCGGGCCAAGCCGTCGCCTTGACGACAAACGCGCCGGCGTACCAGGTGAGGGGGCTCCCCTGCCGGGCCCGGCACGGGCGAGCGGTCGGGCCAACCGGGCAGCGTTCGGGGCGGGGGCCGGCTCGGCGGGGACGGACTGTAACCCGCCTCCTTATTGTCTAACGAGATGTTCCGTCCTCATCAGCGGCCTTCGAGGCCCGACGGTCAACAGGCCGCCCCGCCGGACGGGGCTGGCGCTTACCTGCGACTGGTTGACGCTGACGTCTACACGGACTGGGAGTCGGTCTACCGGGATAATGTCGAGCGCCTCTACCGGTTGATGTACGCCCGGGTCGGGAACCGCCCCGACGCCGAGGACCTCACCTCCGAGGTGTTCAGGACCGCCCTCGGCCCTTTGCGCCTGGCCTCATCGAAGGGGGAGGTGAAGTCGTACCTGCTGGTCACGGCCAGGACAGTCCTGGCCTCGCACTGGCGGCGCCGCCTGGGCCTGCCAGTGACGTCCATAGACCCAGCGGCGGACATGCCCTACCTGGCCGAGCCGTCGGGAACGAGCGAACCTACCGACGCGCCAGAGCGGGCCGGCACCATCCTCGCCGCTCTACCGGAGCGCTACCGGCGCGTCCTCGAGCTCCGCTTCCTCGAGGCGTGTTCGATCAAGGAGGTGGCGAAAACCATGGACATCAGCGTGAGCAACGCCAAGGTCCTCCAACACCGGGCCTTGCACATGGCGGCCAAGGTCGCCCAGGACCTGGGCCGATGACCAACCGACGCCTCTCGGCCTTCATAGATGCCCTCGTCTCCGGGCGACGTCCGGGCCGCTTGTCGGCCGGCCCTGACGACGTTGAAGTCCTGCGCACGGCCATCGCCCTTCGAGCGGCGCGACCGGGCGACGCCAAACCCGACGAAGAGTTCGTGTCCGGCCTGTACGAGGAGCTGGCTAGCCAAGCAAGACCACAGCTCGCGCCCAACGTCCGTACGGCCAAGTTCGGCCGCGGGCGGGCTGCCCTCGTAGCCGTGGCGGCAAGCGTGGCGCTGGTCGCAGGGACCGCTGCCGCCACCGAGGCATTGAACCAAGGAAGACAGGCGCCGGTGGCAGTGCCGGCCCCGCACGGAGAGGTCTTGCGCACGGCGACGTTCGAGACGCCAGACCACCGGGCCGTGGGCCAGATCGTCGCCTATCGCGGCAACCCATCGTGGGTGTTCATGAACGTGGACGTGGCCGACTACGACGGCCGGGTCGTTTGCATGCTGCGAAGCGACAGCGGTTCGACCGTCGCCGCCGGCGCCTTCGAGCTCCACCACGGTGTGGGGCAGTTCTCGAGGACGCTCCGGGTTGACTTCGGCCGGCTCCGGGGGGCAAGGCTCGTCACTCCTGGCGGCTCTCTCGTCGGCTCCGCCACTTTCGCTTAATCCCCACTGTGCACTCACCGGCCGCTCACAAGAGGTGTAACCCGCCCGCCTATTACGTAGCTGATGGTCACGAACGGCAAAACCAATGCGGTCTCTCACGAACCGCCCGGGCCAAGGCTGGCCGGGCTGGCCCTGGGGCTTCGCGGGCGAGGAGAAGCCGAGCTGGTCGGGCATATCGCCATTTGCGTCACCTGCGCGGCCCATCTGGAGGACCTAGTGGCCGTGGCCGGCACGTTGTCCCTATTGGCTCCCGAGGCCGACCCCCCGTCTGGGTTCGAGGGGCGCGTTTTGGAGGCCGCCCGGGCCGGCCTTCTGCTCGTTGCCGTGAGGGCACACTTCGAGCATGGCCAGGCGCCGCTTGTTGTTCAGGCCGTGCGCTCTTCTCGTCGCTCGCCCGCCGGTCCGGAGACTTTCCCCGGCTGGAAGTCCAAGAGCACGGGCGCCCTGAGGTCAATGTCCCCCAACGGGCCTCGGAGCCCGGGCAGGCGTGGGGGGGCCGTTCTCGGGCTTCCTCGATGGCCCGTCCGGGGCCCAGGAAATAGATCAGCCAACCGACCGAAATGACCATCCAGAAACTGATAAGGCGGTAGATCAGCACTGCGGCCAGGGCCACCGGGTGGCGAAGACCAGCGCCCATGAGAGTGAGAGCCAGGGCTCCTTCCACCACACCGAGCCCGCCGGGCACGACCCCGGCGCTAGCCACTGCCGTGCCCACGGCGTAGACGAAGAGCAGGTCCCGCCAGGGCACCGGGGCACCGACGGCGGCGATGCTGGCGGCGAGGACGCCGGCATCAGCCAGCCAGTTCAAAAATGCGAGCAGCACGACCGTCAGCCAACTCGAGCGTGGAAGGCGCAGTGACCGCAGCCGGGCGACCAGGTCCCCCAGGACGGCGTCTGGGTCCTGAGCGGGCCGGCCGAGCACGCGCCAAGCCTGTCGTAACACCCAGCCCGCCGGTCGGCGTACCACCCCAAGGACGCCTGGACGTCGGATGGCCACTGTCGCCAGCGCAAAAAACCCAAGCCCCACCGCCCCACCGGCCGCGCCGGTGGCGGCTACCACATCGTTGCCGCTCAGGATGGCACCGACCACGAAAAGGAGAGCTGACGCCAACGAGGAGACCACCCCGGCGACGACCAAGGCCCACCCGGCGACGGTGGCGTCTACCCCCAGTTGCTTGAAGCGGCGGAAGACGAACACGTTGCTCATCTGGGGGCCCACCAACGGCAACGTGGCTGACAGGGCGTTGCCGGCATATGCGGTGGCCATAACCGGGAGAAGACGTACCCTCCTTGCGCCCGCTCTCAGCAGTCGGCACTGCATGCGAGCAAAACTGGCCAACGACAACGATTCGAGTGCCACCGCCAGCACGAACCAGGCCCACTCGAGGTGCGCTGCCACCCGGAACGACGACGCGATGAGGTCCCGCTCTCTGACGAGGAGCACGACCACGGCCCCAGCGGCTACCGACGTCAACCCGAGCCGTCCCCGTTGCCTCCATGGTGAGGCAACCTTTTGCGAGGCCTGGTCGGCCACGTCGGGCGCACCACCGGCGAGCGCACCTCCCGACGCGCTGCCGGTTCCTGGCGCCACCGTTACTGGCGCGGCCGTTACTGGCGCGGCCGTTACTGGCACGACCGTGCCCATCCGAGCTCGAGGAGACTGCCGGAGCCCTGGCGGCCAAGCGGCGCCTGGCCGCTCCGAGCCCGCGGTGGCAGTTAATTGCGCGTCATCCACAGGCGCTCCTTCGCGGTGGCGTTGCCAAGCGATCGTCGTCACCGAAAACCGCTTAGCACGCCTAGTAAATAAACGCGGGGGTTACGGTCTGGCCGACCCGGCGCCACCGCCTGGGAGCGGCGCGAGTGGCTTCTCGGTGACGCTCAACCGCCCCGGCGTCGCCGCGAGTAACCTCCAGGGCGCTTACTGCCTCAGGCGAGGGCGACGCCTGGCTCTCTTGTCCTTTGAACCCTTCCAGTAGCTCGTCGCCGTATTCATTTGTGTACACCGCACGAGGAGGAGGATCTTCGTGCTCAAGGACGCTCTTATCTGCCGCTTTGTCATCGGCTCGACCGCACCGGGGGACAGCCACGGCTTTCGTCCTAGCGGGTTGGTTGGCCACGGACTTGGCCAAAGAGCCTGGGCGCCCCAGGACCTCCAGCAACGGCCCAGCCCGCATTAGGAGTCGCACAATTTGGCCGCCGTGTAACCCCGGCTCTTATCCGTAACTACGCAATAGACAACCCAAGTTCGCATGTCGACACAGGAGGAGAAGCACAGTGAAGGTCCGTAAACCGACGTCAATAATTGCCCGGGCATCCCGCCCCGCCGTCGCCGGAGCACTCTTGGCCGCCGGGTTGCTGTCGGGGACAGCCACCGCGGCAACGCCATCGACTTCCGTGGGTAATGGTACCGGCAGCGGTTTCATCGGCGGGCTGAGCGCCGTCTCCAAGGTGGCCTCTACGGTGCCGTCACTCGGGAAAGGGAACCCCGGGAACGGCGACGTCAACCCCTACGGGGTTGCGGTCGTACCGACCTCGACCGGCAAACTGGTAGCGGGCGACGTACTGGTATCCAATTTCAACGACGGTGCCAACAACCAAGGGACCGGCGTCACCATCATGCAGATCTCCCCGACTGGGAAGGCCAGCGTTTTCTCGAACGTGGGCGCACAGGTCAAAGGGCCGGTCGGGTTGACCACAGCGTTGTCCGTGTTCCGCAACGGGGATGTTGTCGTCGGGAGCTTGCCCACCGCCAACGGGAAGTCAAAAACGGCCACGGCGGGAGCTCTTTATGTTATCAACAACGCCGGTAAGGTCATTGAGTCAATTACTGGTGGCGACATAAACGGTCCCTGGGATATGACCGCCTACGACGGCGGCACATCGGGGGACCTGTTCGTCACCAATGTCCTGCACGGGACGGTGGCCGGCAACGGTAAGGACGTGGCCAAGGGTACCGTCGTCCGGGTCGCCCTCGATTTTTCGGTCTCTCCCCCCCGGGTCAAACAAGAACTCGTAATTGCCAGTGGCTTTGACGAAGCGACCAACGCCGCCGCTCTGGTGCTCGGCCCGACGGGCGTGGGTTTGTCCAGTAACGGGCCCTCTATGTCGCTGACACGATAGCGAACCGGGTCGCGGCCATCCCCAACGCCCGTCTACGGACGACCTCCGATGGCACTGGGTCGACCGTGTCAACGGGTGAGTTCCTGAAAGCGCCGCTCGGCCTGGCTATTGCCCCCAACGGCAATATCCTCACCGTCAATGGCAATGATGGCGAGATCACAGAGACAACACCGGCGGGTCAGCAGGTGAACTGGATTTTCCTCGACTCTACCGGCTCGCCACCAGGTGCAGGGACATTGTTCGGCCTGGCGGTGCAGCCCGGCAAAAAAGGCATCTACTTCGTCGACGACGGTGAGAACCAGCTCAACCTGTTCCATTGAGACCAGGTAGCCGAGGAGCAAACACCCGACCCCGACCGCCTTGTAAGCCGTGAAGGTCGTAGCGGCGCAGAATCACGCCGTAATCATCGAGTTCCTCGTCGGCTCAAGACGCCGTCAGCGAGTGGGCGCCAGGGGCTAACAACCAATCAGGGGACCAGGCGCTTAGTGCCTTAGTACATGAACGGCGCTCGGCGTAACCCCGGCATGGGTACCGTGGCTCGTGGCTAAAAGACGCCGGAACACAAGGCTCCCGTACCTCCCCCGCTCACCGTCCCTCGTGCGCACCGAGGTGCAGCGACTCGATCAGCATCACGTTGTTGTCGGCTATGGGCCCCATGCGCACGAGTTCTTCGAGATAGTTGTCTTCGACCGGACGGGGGCTCTCACGGCGTTTCGGGACGGACGCAGGAGATCCGGAGGGGCCAGGTATGGATGTTCCCGCCTGGCACCGCCCACGACCTGAGGCATGTCGGCGAAGCCACAGTATGGCTGGTGCTGCTCGGGCCCGAGCAAATGGGACTGGCCAACGCCACTGACGTCATCCAGCCATGGCTTGGCCATCCTCTCGTGGTGCCGTTCCAGAACACAGACGCCACCGGGCGACCTTTACCGCTGCAGCTAACGGGGCGTGACATGCGTCGTTGCAACGGATGGCTTTACGACATGGAGGCCGAGCTCGCCAATCGGAGTTTCGGATACTCGGAGGCAGTGGCAGCCACGCTGGACCTCCTGCTCATAAGCGCCGCCCGGATGTCCTTGCAGCAGACCGCACACCGATCGGATCCCTTGGTCACCCATGCACTTCAGATAGTGGACGAACGGTTCCGTGAAACTCTCGCCCTCAGTGACGTGGCTGAGGCCCTGCATGTGACTTCGGGCTATCTGACTGAGACGGTACGCCGAAATATCGGAAGACCGCTAGACGAGTGGATCCCCCAGCGCCGGATGACCGAGGCTCGTC
Source organism: uncultured Acidimicrobiaceae bacterium (assembly GCA_963823855.1). Taxonomy (GTDB): domain Bacteria; phylum Actinomycetota; class Acidimicrobiia; order Acidimicrobiales; family Palsa-688; genus Fen-671. The sequence goes on along the minus strand of CAWGNA010000012.1, from coordinate 7,703 downwards.
TGCTGCTTGGTGAGACCGAAGCCCGTATCGCCGACATCGCGGCACAGTGTGGGTTCGCGACCGTCGGGCATTTCGGCCGCCAGTTCCGACGGCTTCACGGCATGAGCCCGTCGGGATGGCGGTTCTCGGTGACGGGGCAGCCCGAGCGCGACGCTGGGGCGTGATCCACAAACCCGCCGCGTACCACCACGGATCAGGCCTTCCCTTTCTGTCCACCGCCGCAGATCATGGGCATATGAACATCACAACCGTCACCAGTAGCGGCCCAGGCCTTCTCAGCAACACTCATCTAATTGACGCCCCTGATGGCATCATCGTGGTCGATCCCCCGACGTTGCTTTCCGACGCTCGGCACGTGCGTGCACGGGTCGAAGAGCTCGGCCGACCTCTCGCCGCTTTCATCTACACCCACCCGCACCCCGACCACGTGAACGGCGCCACCGAGATCCGGGGGTTGACCGCCGTCCCGGTCTATGCCACTCCCGACACCGACCGGATAAGTCGGGCCATCGATGGCCCCAAGCGCGAGTTCTGGACGGCCGTGTACCACGACGACTACCCACCGACCACGACCTTTGCCACGGTGCTGGTGAAGGGCGGTACCTTCATCACCGTCGTTGGCGTCCCCTTCGAAGTCCACGACATCGGGCCCGGGGAGTGCGAAACGGCGTCGCTGTGGGTTAGCGGAGACGTGGCGTTCGTTGGAGACTTCGCGTACTCGCACGCCCACCCTTGGCTCTTCGAGGCAAGAACCGCCACTTGGTTGGACCAGCTTGCCAGGGTACGGCCTCTCCTCGTAGGGAAGACCCTCTACGTGGGCCATGGCGCCACGGGGACGGTCGAACTGCTCGACGCCCAGGCCGAGTACATACGCACGTACCAGAAGGCGGTGACCGAACTCGCTTCCTCCGACGGCACCCTGACGGGCGCAGCAAAGGATGCCCTGAGGGAGCGGATGACGCAACACTGGCCGAGTGCTCCGCTCGAAGATCTCATCCTGATGAGTGCCGATCCCGTGGCCGCCGAGATGGCCAAGCGCTGAGCCGGGCCTGGCGCAAGCGGTCGGGTCGCTAACCCGAAGGTCGATGAAGATGTAGGGGCGGCGATGGCGCGTTTCTGGAGACTGCAAGCTTGAAGCGCGGATACTGAGCACCGCCGCGCCTGGGCGGCCGCGTGTGCCGCCGACCCCAGGATCGCGGCTCGTGTCAAGGCCCGGCGCCCGATGCGGGTGGTACGGATGTGAACGGCTCGCTATTAAATGGACGAAAAGCCAATTGATAAGGAATCTCCCTCTTTTTGACCTACTCACGTTTTCTGCCCATTTAGCGACGGCCCGGCGCGCAATCCGGGGGACCTCGCGTGTCGAGCCGACGGGCCCTTGCTTGCGGCCGGTTGCGCTCAGCGCCGGGAGGAGTATCTGAGTGAGGCTGAACCAACGCCGAAATGGCCCTGAGCCGTGCCGGACCGCCAACCTGTCATGACACGCGACCGAAGCAGCTCGTCCCTCGCCACACGGCGGTCCGTGACCAACCTTTGGCGGGAAGTGCCGGCGTATGTAACCCGGCGCCCTATTTACCTGCAGTATGTCGCCTCGTCCTACACCCCACCCGAGAAAGGGTAATGTGCAGCTCGGCCCTGAGAAGGGCCGGCTGCGTCGCCTGCACGTCGTAACGGCCAACGAGTACTTCGACTGGCGACCGGCCTACCGGGACAACGTCGCCGGGCCCGGCGCCTCTTCGTGATGGCAGCGGCAGCAGCGCTCGGAACAGTGGTTGGTGCGGTGCTGCTGGTGTCGCTGTTCGCGACCGGTGCGTCGCCCTGGCTGGTGGGCACGATCCTTTTGGTGGCCGCATTGGGTGTGGTCGTACTCGGGTTCCATGCGGGCGGCCACGGCTGGTTCGTCCCCATACCCGCACTTGTCCTGGCCGGAGCGTGGGCTTATACGGTGTCTGCAGGGAGCTGGGCTTCAGCGACGGCCTGGGCGCTCGCCGCTCTCGCGTTCTCGACGCGGCTCTGGCAGGCGTCGTCGTACTGCCCGCTCTCGCTTACCGCCACGCCCGCGGCCCCGGTCGCGGGACGGAACAGCTCGTTGGCGCCAGCGGCACTACCCTCAGCCCTCTTTCCCCGAGGGGAATAGCGAAAGTCAACAACGAGACCTGGACAGCAGAGTCCCTGAGCGGCCCACTGCCTTCTGGCGCCCCCGTCCACGTGGTGAGAGTGGATGGCCTGCGGACTACTGGTGTGGTCGGAAGCCGGCGCCGTTCCGGGGCACGAAGCCCTGGGTTCTACAAACAAAGAAAAGGAGGAGCCATGACCGTCGTACTCGCAGTACTCGGCATCGTGCTCGTGGCGCTAGTCGTACTCGCGGCCGTTTCCATCAAGGTGGTGCGGGAATACCAACGGGTCGTCCTGTTTCGTTTGGGCCGGGCCAGTGGCGCACGTAGGCACGGGTTGATAGTTATCAACCCCATCACGGACCGTATTTCATCTGTCGACTTGAGGGAACAGTACCTGGAGATCCCTCACCAGACGGCGATCACCCAGGACAACGCAGCCATAGCTATTGACTTCATTATCTTCTACAAGGTCATCGACCCGCTGACAACGGTCCTCACGGTGAAGGACTTCAAAGGGGCCGGCATCAACATTGCCTCAACCACACTTCGTTCGGTGGTCGGTGACATGACCCTCGACGACGTCCTGTCCAAGACGCGAACAGATGAACAGCGTGCTCCGGTTGAAGCTCGACGACGTCACCGAACGCTGGGGCGTAAAAGTGACCAACGTGGAAGTAAGAGAGATCAAGCCGCCGCCGGCCGTCCTGGAAGCCATGACTAAGCAAATGGGGGCCGAGCGTGGCCGTCGGGCCCTCGTGACCGAGGCCGAGGGACAAAAGCAGGCATCCATCACTGTGGCCGAAGGTGAAAAGCAGTCTGCGATCTTGCAGGCCGAAGGCGAGCGCCAATCGGCCGAGCTGCGTGCCCAAGGTTTCGCCGCCGCCCTCAAACGGATCCTCGAAGTCGCCGGAGACGTGGACAAGACGACGATGACCCTCCAGTACCTGGAAACGTTGAAACAAATAGGGAGCTCGCCGTCCACCAAGATCGTCGTCCCGGTAGAGCTGACGAACATGCTGTCCGGCCTCGTGAGCGCCAACGGCGCCAAGGCTGGAGCCGTCCTGTCAAGCCTGTCGGCCAACGACAAATAGATCCCCCGCTAGCTATTTTCCGAACCGAGGACCGCGCCCGATAAAGGGGGCACGGTCTCCCTTTTTTTTGCGACTTAGCGCTGGCGTCGCACCACAGTGCGGTCGGCCCGCCCGGATGAGGTCGGCCTCAGCCCGATCCCCTTGGAGCACGCCACGTTGCGCTCAGCCGTCAGGTCGGCCGCCGGCACCCCGTCAGTGTCCACATTGACTTGGAGGCTAAACGTGGACACTCGCTCCTCAGATGACCAATTGGGGGGTGACAAGTCCAATGACGTTGGCCCCGACTCATGTGAGTAGATGGGTTCGCCGGGGCCACGGGGCCTTGGCTGGTCCGGGCATCGACTATGACTAGGTGGCGTCGCCCCGGTGTCGACATTTGGGCAGAGTATGAGCTGGTCAATCCTCATAAGCTCTAGCTGCCGCCGTACCGATGGCCTCGGGTTCACGATACTGACGCTTGGGCCGAGCGCCCGCGCTGGACACGTTGTCCCTACTAGCGCACTTGCGCCGGTGGCATCGACACCACTCGTACTTCTGAGATCGATCACGAAGTTCACCCCCAGTCGCAGAAGGTCCTGCACTACGTGCCGAAGTGCCGTTGCCACGACCCAGTTCAAATCGCCCGTCGGTTTGATTACCGCGTCACCATCAGCTTTCCATTCAAGTTCGATCATTCCTACCTCAGGTCTCCGATCTGTAATACGCACGGGGTTCGGCCACCCAGATCAATAGCGGCGCGCCGCGAGGGCCTCGACAACGATCGATTCGACCACTAATGGCGCGCTCCGGGATTCCTTGACCCCGAATAGCCCGATCTTGAGGCTGGCATTGAGAGAAGCGAGGATTGCGACGTTCGTCGCGAATTCGACCGGACCAACCAGATAGCTGGGCCACGCAAGGAGAACAGGCGCAAGGGCAAAGCGGACGACCGCCGCGACAAGAAAGAGCGGTCCGTTCGTGCTTCCTTAACACTGTGCAGGAGCCACGGACGCGGTCGAAGCCGGCGCCGGTCAGCAACCCCGAATCCGCGGCGTACAAACGAAAGCCGCGTCTTCCTTCTGTTGCGGTGTTCGATGGACGATCTCGACTAGGGGGCTGAGACCGGCCGAGCCGATGTACGTGGAACCGAACTCAATGATGAGCCTCGGCGACTCGCGATGCTGCGCCGTTGCCTGACGGAACTCGGAGACACTCAAGGCGTCCAGGTCGCCCTTGACGCTGAGAACCACCGTGTTGCCGTCGGGTTGCTCTCGGTCGCTCTAATAAGCCTCGTTCCTCATTGCCTCCGCCACGATCGCCACTGGAGAGCAACTGGCGAAACGAGCCTCCGGACGAGCTACATTCGCCTAATCGGCCGACGCCAGTCCCTCAATAAAGTTGGGGTTACAGACCAGTTCCGGTCCAGCTGATGGGCGGGGGAACGGTGCTGGGCCCACCGACGTTCAAGACGATCTCGGCGTGCTGGGTGAGCGGGATCAATGCCGGGTCGCCCGCCACCTGTGGCCGTTCACCGTAGCCGTTATAACTCCAGAAAAAGAGCCGAGCCGACCCGCTGTCAGCGTCACACGCCCAGATGTCCATTACCTGCCCAAGCGTGAAATCACGCGCCTCAGGCAACTCAATGTGAATGATCCCGTCCTCGGCGTGAACGTGGGCCCCGTGAGCCGACGGCCACGGAAGAAGGTGCCGCCTTCACCGACGAACCTCTAGTTGCGACGAACCCAGTTATCCCGCCCGCGACCACAAGCACTGCCGCAATCTGGGCCGCGGCTCGCCGCCGGCGACGGCTCGACTGGCCGGCGCGCCTTTTGGCGGTCGCCCCTCGCGGCGAAATGTCACGACGGCCGTTGACCACGGTCTGCCTCCCCGAGCCCTGACATCTCACCCCGAAAATACGCACCGGGTTACAGCCCCGGGGCATCGCCTTTCACGGACGCGACGGCTTCTTGAGGCGGTTCACCGGAGGCGGCAATCCGATTCCCCGTTTTATAGACTAATTCGTCGCGTCGGAGTGTACGACTATCGTGGCTCGTTGACCCGAAGCTTTTTTGGAGTTTGTCGGAACCCGCAGTGTGTCCTCGGACATTTTCGCCACGGTCGACAGTGAGCGAGCGCGCGCCTCGCGCGCAATATGCGGGCCGATGGTCACACGCTGTTTCGCAACGGTGCAGGCACGACGCGTGCCTAGCGGCACCAATTAAGATCGAGCTGTCAGCTACTGACGAAGATTGCCTGCTCGAGGCTGTAGGTCCCGGCGGGCAGGTTGTCTCGCAGCGGTATCTTGAGGAAACCGTCGCCCATCGGCTTGAGAATCCAGAAGGTGGGGCGGGCCTCGCCGCCGACGATCACATCGCCCGCATATCTGGCGAGGTCGGTCGCCGGCGCCAGGTAGGTGTAACCCGTCAAGTCGTCACTCACATACAGGCCCGGAACGGGAGCGCCAGTTGTCCCGGTGCTCCGCGGGAGCTGGGGATCGGGGCGATCGGATTGGGACCTTCGGGGAAGGTCGCGACCGTTCGCGTCCTGCCGGTGGAGTCGATCGCGACAACACGCCGCCGCTCGCGCCCGCGTCGACCGTCAGGAGCGCGTCCCCGGCGACCGAACCGAATCCGCTCGGTGCGATCACGAGCCCGTCGGCCCCCCCGGCCCGCCGTAGCTGCCGACGCGCTGGACCTGTCTGTGAGAGTCGATCGTGTACACCACGCCGCCGGCAGGTTCACGGCTGCCGGAGCGCCCGGTTGCCGCGACCAGCCGGTAGCCGAAGCGGCCGACCTTATCGAATGCCAGCGCCCCGTCCGACGCAGGCGGGTACGGCGCGGGAAGGTCGCGAACACGGTCACGCTCGCGCCGTTTCGGGCTGATCTCATAGATCTTGTTGTCCGGCGATTGGCAAAAGATCCCGCCGGGCGGGAACCCCTGCGAGCCGGGGAGAACGCAGCGGGTCTCCTCCACCAGCTTTGGCATCGTCGCGAACTGTGCAAGCGGGTGTCCTGCCGGCGGCGCGGCCCAGACCGTGTTCGCGGTGTTCTGGACGTAGAGGAACTGCCTGCCAGTCCAGACGATGCTGTCCAACTTCTGCCTAGTCTTGGTGACCACGTCGAACCTCAGCGTTGGCGTCGCGGGGGTTGGACCCCGCGCCGCGCCGCCGAGGGCGAACGCCCCCTCGTGAACCAATGCGACCGTGACAGCCCGCGTGCGGGCTCCACGGACTCCCCTCAACGCGCTGGTCACCGTCGCGCTCACCCGCACAGCTTACTTGCGACGGAGAACGCCGGCGTGGTGAGACAACCTGAGATACAGTGCGACGCAGCGAGACGGGTTCGGCACTCTGTTGCTGCCTTCACGCTGGCTCGGTCCTCCCTTACCACAGACAACGCCCTTCCATACTCGTCTAGTTCAAACTCGTTGGAGATTATCCCGGTCAGTACCCAGGCTGCGGCATCGTAAAGCTAATAAGGCGCGGTCGAAGCAGTCAGTTTGCGCCAAGGAATCCCTTTATGGTTAGTTCGCGCTTGGATACGTCGTCAGGACGGATAGCCAGAGTTCCCTCTTCGCCGGCCATACCATATTTGAGAACTGTGCCCCCATCTCTTCTGTCAAAGGCACGCACATTTCCGCCACGGACAATGCTCCTGTCGCTTCGATAACAGCGTCGTAGCCGTCCGTACCGTCGGCTCGCAGGACGTCCAAAACGGCTCGCGGGTTCGTTCGTTCGATGCGTACTGTCCTGTCAGTGCCATAATTACGGGCAAGTTCCAACTTGAACTCTTCCTACCGGTCATGGTCTGGTTCTTGCGGTCAAAGACCATCGCAGGGCCCCGGCCGGCCATGGCGGGCGGCCACAACCTAGAAACCGACCGCCTCACCGAGAGTGGGCCTGATGGCCGGGGCTCGCCCAACCGTGCGGCCACGACGGCCGGCCCAGGCGGCTTCCCGGTAACCCAACTCCGTGGCCGGCGGTGCGTGATGGCGGATCTCGGAGTCGATGGCCTTCCAGTCGGCGGTGGCGCGGAGCTGCCCGAGTATGGAAATGAGGACCGATCGTGATGCGGTTCAGCAACAGGAGGTCCTTGGGCATGCGCAGTAGTCGGGTTACGTCGGACCAAGGGCCGTAAGGCTGGTAAGTGCGGGCCACGGTCTCCGCCGCCCACTCGGCAGTATAGGTGAACGGTTGGGGGTCGCTGCGGTCGCGCAGAGTGGCCCGGTAGAACTCGAGCAACCGGTCGGGCCCAGCCCTTGGGCGTCCTGGGCGGTCAGCAGCCCGATGTTGATGAAGGCCTGCAGCACGCCCGCCGCGTCGCCCGCGAGGGCGGCGTCCATGAGGACGGACATCTCCGAGGCGCGTTCGGCCTTGAACCTCTTGACGGAGCCGAAGTCGAGGAAGGTGACGGTGCCATCAGGGCGGAAGAGGTAGTTCCCCGGATGGGGGTCGGCGTTGAACAAACCGTGGCCATGCAGGCTGGCGGACACGAAACGGAACATGGTCTCGCCCCAA
>CAWGNA010000011.1:0-277823 GCA_963823855.1 uncultured Acidimicrobiaceae bacterium | reverse complement strand
AGCCGCGGGACCAGAGCCTGGTCGACCGGTGTAGTCATATTCGACGTGCTGGTTCTCCAAAATTTCCCCACCCCGGGAGGCCCGAAATGGGCCTCAAGCCTGGTGGGTATTATCGGCTCTGGGACCAATCCCCCTGCCGGAGCGGCGAGGTCAATCTCAAAGACCGAATTTATTGGCCGTAGTTCGCTTCAACGGATGTGGCCTTCGATTGCCGGACATGCGCCGGCCACGTACGCCACTCCAGAAAACTCAAGTAGGTACTGGCTTAGGGCTGCCAGACGAAGCCGTGGTACACATAGTTGGCGTCGATGTACCAACCAGTCACCTCCCCCCCAAGCATTGTTTGTCGAGGGCCGGGTGCCTTGGTTCCCCTTGTTCGTATTGAAAGGGGGCCGTGCCGGCGTCCGGCGCATCGAAGTTGGTGAAGAGCCCGTCTGCGTCACGCTCGAACCGTTAGGAGGCCGAGCCCTCTGACTTTCCTTGAGGCTCGCTCGATCCGGCCCCGAGGTGATTCCACATCGGTGCGACTACCAGTTGGTGGCGGCAGCACGACTCCACGCATAGCAGGCAGAGAACTTCAGCCCGGGGGCCTGGCGAGGAATAGCTTGCCGGACAGGTTTGAGGTGCGTGGGTTGACCGTTGTGTCGGCGGTGAGGGTACCTTCCCCCCGTGCGCCGGCAAAGAGCCCAGTGCTGGATGGCCCGTCGACCTGGTAGGTGCCCGTGATGATCAGCCCCCCGGACGGGGTCGGGCAGGCGATTGCCAGTTCCTCCTCGACGAGGACGCCTTGGGCCAACGTGATACGGCGGATGGCTGCGTTCGTAGAACTGCCAGCCCCGCAGGGAGTGACATCGTGGTCCTGGGTGATGCTCAGGACCATCGTGGCTGGTCCGAACCCCTGCACAGTGCCGGTGCCCGTATTGATGATCTGCAGGACGCCATACTGGGCGAGCGCGGTGGTGGTGACCAGCGCCGTCGTTTCGTTGAAACTGGCCTGGAGCCGGTTACCGTTGGCCGCGGACGCAGGCGACGCTTGAACCGTGAGAGTAGCGATGAGCCCGAACAGGGCCGATGTTCCCAGTGTCAAAAAGAGCTTCTTCCTCATTCCTGGTTTCTCCTTCGGTCAGGTGATTAGAGCCCCAAGAGCACCTTGCTCCCTGACCCCCCCGATGGCGCCACGGAAAACCGTTGATCTTCCACCTCTCCGCCTGAATTCCAAGGTGTACCTTTGTCGCGTGCTGCTGGGGCGAGCGCCCGAACGCGCCCGGATCGACTCTGTCCTCTCAGAGGCGGCGGCGGGAACGGCCCGTTGCCTGGTGCTCGACGGCGAACCCGGTGTCGGGAAACCCGAGCTGTTGGCTTACGCGGCGTCGGTGGCATCGGGCTTTTGCGTCCTCACGACGACGGGCGTCGAGTCCGAACTCGAGCTGGGCTTTGCCGGGTTGGTCGAGCTGGTCCGCCCTGTCCTCGACCTGCTGGAGGCGGTGCCACAAGGACAAATGGCGGCGCTCAAGGCCGCCCTGGGACTGGGGCCTCCGGCCACGGCCAGCCGGCTCCTTGTCGCCGCCGGGTTATTGAGCCTGATCGCATCTGCCGCTCAGCGCGCACCCGTTCTTGTCCTGGTCGACGACCTCCAATGGGTCGACGCGCCCTCAGCACAGGCGCTCCTTTTCGCGGCGCGGCGGCTGCGGGCAGACAGGGTCGCGGTGCTCGTCTCTTACCGGAGCGGTGAGCACCTTCCCGTACAGACCGGGGGCCTCAGCCAGGTGCCCATAACCGGCCTCGACCACCGAACCGCCAGCGAACTGCTTTTGGAGCGCGCGCCCGGCCTGGCCGCCCTGGTTGTAGACGAGCTGCACTCATCAACTGGCGGTAACCCGTTGGCGATGCTCGAGATCGTGAGCCGGCTGTCCTCCAGCCAGCGAGCGGGCCTCGAGGCGCTGCCGGCGCCTTTGCCGAGCGTCGGCGGCATCGAAGAGGCCTTCTACCGTCGGGTGTCGAACCTCAGCGAAACGGCCCAACACGCCCTCGTGCTGGTGTCTGCGAGCGGTGACGCCGATCTCGCTGTGCTCGGCCCGGCACTAGCCGAGTGCGGTTACACGGTGAGCGACCTAGGTCCCGCCGTTGACGCGGGTCTGTTGCAACTGGAGAGAGGTCGCGCTGCCTGGCGCCATCCGCTTGTCCGCTCGGCCGTCTACCACCGCTCCCCGCTGTCCGAGCGCCGGGCCGCTCATCGCGCTATCGCGGCCTGTCTGAGCGAGGACAGTGCGGCGTGGGCGTGGCACCAGGCCGCCGCGGCCGCGGGCCCGGACGAACGGGTGGCCAGCGCTCTCGATCGGGTAGCCGCTGAAGCCTCCCAGCGATCCGGGTATGCCGCCGCCGCCGGCGCGTGTGAGCAGGCGGCCCGGCTCTCTGGCGGTCGGCTCGAGGCGGCCAGGCGACGGTTCTCGGCCGCAGACGCGGCCTGGTTGGCCGGCGACTCGCCGCGAGCCGAGCGGCTACTCGAAGAAGCGTGGGCGGATGCGGGCGCCGACAATCTCCGTGGGCAGATCCTGGCCTTACGCGGCCGCACCGAGTATGGTGCCGGCGACGCACGACGCTGTGCGGACACCGTGGTCGCAGCGGCAGACCTGCTGAGCGCCTCAGACCCGCGGCGGGCCGCCGAGAGCCTGGTTCGCGCCGCGACGGCTTGCTGGTTGAGCAACAACCCGGAGAGCATGACCGCCGTGGCCGCCAAGCTACGTGAGCTGGCCCTGCTGGACTCGAGCCTCGCTACGGCCGCGGACTATGCCGAGGGGATAGCGGCCACGTTCCGAGGAGAGCCGTGGGAGGGGACCCCGCTGCTAGAGCGCGCCGCGGCGGCGATGGCGGTGGACAGCCACAACTGGCCGTACATCGTCCAGGAGCAGGCCGCACTGGGATGGCTGGGCAGGACCACCGAAGGCCGCGCTCTGGGCGAACGCACAGCGCGAGAACTCCGTACCCTAGGTGCCCTCGGCTGGCTGCCCGTCGTGCTCGCCATTACCGCCTCCGAGGACCTGGACGACGACCGGTGGCCGGAGGCTGAGGCCGAAGCCGCCGAGGCCATCGAGATGAGCGAGGAGCTCGGCCAGCCTGCGAACACGGCCGAGCAGTACGCCATCCTGGCCACGGTGGCCGCCTTCCGTGGCGACGAGGAGGCATGTCGGTTCAATATCAAGATGGCTTCAGAGGTGGCCAGCCGGCATGGCCGGCCGTGGCTACAGCTCATCGCGTTGCGCGCTGGCGGGCTGCTGGCCTTGGGCCAAGGTGACCTTGCCGCTGCACGTAGCGCTTTCACTGAGGTGGCAAACGTGCCCTGGGCACGGGGGCTGCGTGGGCCGACCGTCATATCCATCCCGGACCTGGCGGAGGTTTTGGTCCGGACAGGCCAGCTGACGGAGGCGGCGCTTCGGACCGAAGAGCTCGAACGCCGGACCCGCGGGATGACCGACACCCGCGCCCCCGCCCTGGTGCTGCGCTGCCGTGCCCTCACGGCCTCCGGTGCCGAGGCACAGGAGCTGTTCCAGGCCGCGATCAAGGCTCACTCAGGCGATCCCGACGCCTTCGTCACCGCCCGCACGCACCTCCTCTACGGCGAATGGCTGCGTCGGCAAGGCGAGCGGCGGGCCGCCCGCGCCGAACTGGTAGAAGCGCTGGCTACCTTCGACAACTACGGCGCCGTGCCCTGGTCGGAACGCGCTCGGGGAGAGCTAAAGGCCAGCGGGATGACGCTGCGGTCGCGACCGCATGCGGACAGCTCTCTCACACCCGCCGAACTCCGCGTTGCGCTCCTCGCGGCTGATGGCCTGAGTACCAAGGAAATTTGCGCTCAGCTCTATTTGAGCATCAATACGGTCGAGTTCCATCTCGGCCGGGTCTATCGCAAGCTCGGGGTGCGGGGTCGCACCGAGCTTGCCCGCCGCCTCCCGAGCCGGCACGAAGTGCAACTTACAGAAAGCGATGACGGCCCCGGTGAACTCGTCGAGGCGTGAACGACGGGGCGTTTGCAGCTATTGGCCAGTTCCGGCTCGGGAAAGGCGTCGGAGGCACGGTGACATGAGCCGATCGGCTCTCCCGCCACCGGGCGCCGGTCCGCAGCATCACCTTCGGTCGAACGAGGAGGAAAGGGCATGTCGAGGGGGTATGGGGTCCTGCTAGTCGCGCCGCCGGTCCTGAGCCTCATGTTGTCGCCTAGCTCACGTGAGTGCCCAGCATCTCGGCGGCCCTGGGCATTCCCTCGCCGGAGCCTTGTCAGAGCCCAGCTCGGCGCTCCCCGGTGCGAGGAGGTACCTTCATTGAGCTTGGCCAGGGCGACATCGGCCACCTGGACACGATCAGCGATATTGGCCCGTTTGGCGGCTTCGAGCGCATGTTCACCCGCCAGCTCTTCGGGTACCCCGATTCGGCGAACTTTGCCGACCAACTCGCGGTCGTCCCTGACGTTGCGACGGCGGTCCCGACGGCATCGAACGGCGGCATAAGCGACCGAGGACGTACCTACACCATCCATATTAAACCTGGAGTGATGTGGGGTTCGACCCCCGCCCAGGCAGGTCACGTCCTTTGACTTCGTGCGGGAGTTCAAAATGCTGTGCAACCCGGCGTTGCCGACCCTCGAGCCGGTTTATTACGAGACGACCATCGCGGGCATGTCGTCGTATTGCAACGGTTTTGCGAATGTAAAAGACACAGTCCCGGCGATCGACGGTTATGAGGCGACCACGCCCCTGCCGGGTGTGAGCGCCCCGAACTCCTCGACAATCGTCTTCAAACTGACCGAGCCGGCGTCCGACTTCTTGAACATCCTCGCCTTGGGCTATTCCTCCGCCCGGCCGGTCGAGTACATGAAGCACATCCCCGACAGCGCCGCATTCCGAAAGCACCTTCTCTCTGACGGGCCGTACCGCATCACGTCCTACGTACCGAACGAGGGCTTCACGTTCGCTCGCAACCCGGCCTGGGAACAGTCGACCGACACCCTTCGCCACGCTTATGTCGACAGGATGGTTATCACAGAGGGGCTCACGGCCGAAAACGTCCAGGAGCAGTTGAAGGTCGGCACCAGCGACCTCGAATTTGGCGTGGTCCCCCCCACTCAGGACATCCCGAGCCTGGAGGGGAGCCCTGACTTGATTATCGGGCCTCCAAGCGACATCCGCTTCCTGGCGCTCAACCTGTACGCAGGGCCATTTACCAGCAAGCTGGTCCGTGAAGCAGCCGAGTACGCGGTCGACAAGAACGCCATCGTCCAGCTCGACGGAAGGCCCGAAACTGGCCTCCGTTGCAGGGCAGTTCATCGTGCCAGGCGACGTTGGGTACGTCCCGGGCTACAACCCCTACCCGGGCAACAATGGCAACGGGGACCCTGCAAAAGCTAGGGCTCTGTTGAAAATGGCGCGTTACCCCCGAGGCGTGACCGTGAAATTGCTCTACCCGAACACTTCGCCGATATCGCTCATGGCCGAGTCGTTCCAGGCCAACCTCAGCATGGCCGGTTTCCACGTCGACCTGGTCCCGGCCGTTTGGCAGATCTTCTTCGGGAACTACCTCGAGAACCCGAGCTCGGCCAAGCACAACGCATGGGACCTGGCGCTGATGGCTTGGTGCACTGGCTCGGCAACAACGGCCGCAGCACTTTACAACCGCTTTTTACGGATCCGGTCCCTACTCGCAAGACCTGGTGGTTACTCGAGCCCTCTAACAGACTCCTTGATCAATAAAGCGCTTGCCAGTCCGAGCGTTGCGCTGGCTGCCGTGCATTGGTCGCAGGCCGAACGCCAGGTGCTCGCCGATGCGGCCGCTGGCCCCTTAGCGTACGAGAACCAGGCGGTGTACCACTCGTCCGCCGTCCACGGGTGCATCTACTGGTGGGGCGACGGCAACTGCGACCCAACCAACGTGTGGCTTTCCCGGTGATGGCGCCGCGGTAGGTTCGCGTCGTCCACGCGTGCCTTGCTCGTGCCCTCACGCTTGACTAGAGAAAAGTCATTTCAGAGCCGAAAGAACGTCGTTGTTCCGTCGTCCGTTCATTCAGTTGTTAGTCGTCGCGTCGTCGTTGACCTGTGTGGATTCGTACTGACGGTCTGCCGACATCTTCTAAGCGGCTGGTCGTCGGTCAGCCGCGCTCGCCGGCGACCGGGCCCGTTAACTGCCGGGCTAGGGGATGGTCAGGCTGCCGGCAGCCACAATGCAGGACCGAATATCACCCCTCCGGGCCCCGTGGAGTAACTGTTCAATTGCGTCACGAACACAAAGGGAGGTGTTCATGTAGGAGACCCTCTCGAAGTGGTGCTGTGCGAGAGATGGAGGATCGTTGGCCCTCCGGCGTCGACCTACGGGGGTAGGCGTCAAACCCCCCTGAGCTGCGTTGGCTGAAGACCGTCGTGGTGAGCGTCAGGGAAACGGCGCGACTTGATCGTGTCAGGTGGGGACCAGGAAGACGTTCCAGAGCGCCCGGCTGCGCCGGGCGTCGCCGTTGAAGCGTCGTTAGTTTTAGATGGCATCGAAACCGGGGGTCCTTTGAATGCTCCCGGGACAAGCGTGGCAGGTGCCCGTTGACTGGCCAGGCGGTGCCCGGCGTGCAGGCGGCGTGAGCCTGGTCTGCGGCTCTTGCACGGAACGTGAGAAGGCGAGCGCTGACACCCGTCGGGACGTACATATGGGCTCGCAGGCCCCCGGCCCGAGGATAGGGAGCGTGCCGAGGCAGCAACCGGAGGTACTAAGTACCGTTGCAGCGCTTGCCGGCGGACCGGCCCGTAGTAGCTGAGAAGCCCTTGCTTACTGGGGTGAGGGTGGAGCCAAGGGGCCGGCTCATCAGGGAATGGGACTTCGATCAACTGGGCTGCGCCCAGGAGGAAGAGGAGGAACATGCCAACGTCGCAAGCCAAGCCGTTCGACATCCCCAAGCAGTTGGTGTGGGAGGCGTACAGGCAGGTTGCGGCCAACAAAGGTGCTCCCGGTGTGGACGGGGTGGACCTGGAGGCGTTCGGGGCCGATCTGAAGGGCAACCTCTACAAGATCTGGAACCGCATGTCCTCGGGGTCTTATTTCCCGCCCCCGGTCAGGGCGGTGGAGATACCAAAACCGCACGGAGGAGGCAAGCGCTTGCTAGGGGTACCTACCGTGGCCGATAGGGTCGCCCAAACGGTAGTCGCCATTTACCTGGGGGAGAGGGCAGAACCACGGTTCCACCCCGACTCCTATGGCTACCGCCCGGCGAAGTCAGCCCTCGACGCGGTGGCCACGTGCAGGCAGCGCTGCTGGAAGCAGGACTGGGTTTTGGACCTTGATGTCCGGTCCTTTTTTCGACAGCGTTCCCCATGATCTGTTGCTCAAAGCGGTCGCTCACCACACCGACGAGCGGTGGGTCCTGCTCTACATCGAAAGGTGGCTCAAAGCCCCCATGCAGATGCCGGACGGGACCCTCGCACGACGAGAAGGGGACCCCCAGGGCTCTCCGATCTCGCCGCTGGTCACCAACCTTTTCATGCACTACGCGTTCGATAGGTGGATGGTCCGGGAGCATCCCGGCCAGCCTTTCGAGCGTTACGCGGATGACGCGGTGATCCACTGCGACACCGAGGCACAGGCCCGCGTGCTGTGGGCTGGCCTCGCTGAACGGCTCGGGTCGATTGGACTCGAGCTGCACCCCGATAAGACGAAGATCGTGTACTGCCAAGACGCGAACCGCCGGGGGATCTCGGAGCATGTGAGCTTCGATTTCCTTGGCTACACCTTTCGGGGCCGCCCGGCCAAAGGTAGGCGAGGGTTCTTTGTGAACTTCTTGCCGGCCATGAGCGCCAAGGCGAAGAAAGCGAAAGGCCAACAGATCAGGGCCTGGCACCTCGACCGTCGTAGCGGCGCGGACCTCTCCGGCATCGCCAGGGCAATCAACGCCCAGGTCAGAGGCTGGATCAACTTTTACGGGGCGTTCTACCGCTCCCAGTTGTACTCCCTTGCATTGCGCATCGACCAGCATCTCGTTCGGTGGGCCATGCAGAAGTTCAAACGACTGCGGAACAAACCGACCAAGGCCGGGGCCTGGCTGGCTGCTGTCCGACAGCACCAGCCCCGCCTCTTCGCCCACTGGTATTTGCTTCCACACACCAACAGCCGACCTGTGGGGGCCGGATGAGGCGAGAGTCTCACGTCCGGTCCTGCGAGAGCGGGAGGGGGAGGTTCCCTCCCGCCACTCACCAGTGCCGCACGCTGGGATTCGTGCGGGGGGCCGCTCGCAAGGGCGGTCCCTACCGCAACCGGCCGGTTTTACCGGTCGCAGATGCACCCCCTCCTCCGGCGCGTCAATACCTACCTGAGGCGCTGGGCTGGGAAGAAGTACAAGCGGTTGCGGGCCTACAAGCGGTTCAAGCGGTGGTGGGACGGGCTGATCGCGCGACAGCCTGGCCTGTTCGCCCAATGGCAGTGGGCTCATGCATTTTGACTGCGATGGGTGAGAGGAGCCGGATAAAGGGAGACTTTTACGTCCGGATCTGTGGGAGCCGGGGGCTGCGATGCCCCGGGCCACCCGGCGTTCCCCCTCCGACACATGAAATGTCATGAAAGTTGTCTTCTCGACCGGTCGGTGGTATCTTCGCGGCCTTATGCTTCACATGAGGGATTCGATCGCGCCGAAGAGCTAGAGAACGGGGCCTTTGTCAGGAAGTCCAATCTCGTCGAGGCCAAGAGCGATCCGTCATGTAACGCAACGAGCCACCCTTAGCGTTTAGACCGGGTTATTCGCACCTGCTCATCATTTCCGCGCCATTACCCCCCACACTCAAAACGGAGAGTGGACTGTCGGTTCTCAGTTCGTTATGGGCGGGTATTATGTGCTTTCTCTAAATTGATCAATAAATGCAGAACGATGCCGATTATGCGCCGGGCGTTTCGGGTGGCTCGGCCGCACTGTCGAGCACGAGATTGAACGTTCTGTACCTCAGTCGGAAGTGCTCAGCTCTTGTGGACCCTTAGGCGCCAGCAGTGTTCCGCCCGGTAGGAGCGGAAGCCGGCCCGTTCGAGGATCGGTGCCGACGTGGTCTGACGAGCCTTGGTCAAGGCCAGGGTGGCGCCGTTGGCCCGACCGAGCTGGCAGCGTGCCACCAGGACCGAGCTGTAGAGGCCGCGCCGGCGAAACGCTGGGAGAGTCACTGCGCCGCAAAGACAGAGGACCGAGCCGAACAGACGGCAGCGGCCGACCGACGCCGGCGTCCCGTCCAGGCTCGCCAGCAGCGCGAAGGCGGAGGACGACACGAGGTCGGCCTGCATCTGCGACCATTCCTGCGAGAGGACCTCCGGCGGTGCCGGCAGCCGGCGCAATGCTGTCGTCTCCACGTCGGTGAGCGCTCGGAATGTCGCCGCATCAGCTACGACCGTGGTTTCCACGCCCGGTGGCTCACCGCGGGCCAACCAGGCGTCGGCGTCGACCCTTCCGAGGGGGCGGGCCATGACCAGTTGGGTGACCACCAGGTGGGCACCGACGGACCTCAGGTCCTCCTCGACGGCGGCCCGCTGGGGTCCCCGGTCCACCACCACACCTCCTCTTCCCCCCGCTCGTGTGCGAGGTGCTCGACCTCAGGTCGTACCTCCGAGAAGCGCCGGGGCGATTTGATCCAGGCCTGCACTCGTCCTGACGTGAGTGAGGTCAAGTGGCCTGGGCGGCAGAGCACCGAGTAGTCGTCGGTCTGCACCGTCTCGATGCCCGATGGCAAAGGCCAGGCGCCGTCCACTGCCTTGGCCGCAGCGAGCACCTCCGGTGGCGTCCAGCGCTCCATTTCGCTCAGCGTACGTTCGCTGTCGCCCACCATCCGTAGCGCCGCTCGGATGACTCCTTCTTGAGCGGCTCGCTGCGGCCTTAAATGACCGCGCGAGATGTCCCCATAACGAGACGGCTCGGGCTCGCGTAGCCTCGGCGAATCCACTCGGTGAGCCGGGACATAACGAGCGACCCGATTATCCTTGTACCTTCGAACATTGTGTGGACAAGGGTCTAAACCTGGTTTGTCTAGGCCAGGAACCCGGGATCGCCGAGCATGCGCTCCGGCGGCGAGAGGCCGACCGCGGGGCGACCTGACGCAGAACTATACATCCCGATCTGCATTGGCGGTGACTGTCCGATGCGACACCGGCTCAATCGAGCCGCTGTGAGCTAAGGCCTAGTCGGGCCCTGGAGCCGCGGCGGCCACGAGCCCGAGGGCCTCGTCGCGGTCCCGGCAAGCGCGAAGGGCGACGATCTTCCCGTCGCGCACTGTGAGTACGTGGAAGTTCAAGTCGCCCGTCTGGCGCGCCCGGATGGCGTCGATACCAGGCGAACGGGTGACGACGAGGACGCGCTCTCCATTGGCGATGACCTCCTCGAGCTCGGCTCGGAGCTGCCACCCGGTGCCTCGTCCCATCCAGTACGTAAGCTGGTCGCGGCCGCGGCACACCGCCGGCTCGGGGTCGGGTTCGCTCGGGTCGAGGAACGTCCACTCCAGGTCCTCGGCCACAAGGCTCAGGACAGCCTCGGTGTCGCCGGCGGCGAACCCCGCGTAAGCCTGACGGGCGACCTGCTCTGCGTGGTCAACCATTCTTTCCTCCTTCCGGTTCAGGCTCCGACGAGCGGGCGCCGCGGTGCTCGAGCCACTCGATCAGGTTGGAGCGCTGGGTGCCGCGGCCGCGGGCAGCGTCTAGCGGCGTCCCGTGCGCGTACTCGGGCACCCAGTCGAGGTCGGCGCCGAGGTTGAGCAACCGCTCGGCCGCCCGTCGCTGGCCGCCGGCGCAGGCGTGCCAGGCGGCCTGGGAGATGTTCGCCGGCGTGGCCATGGGCTCGTCCGCCAGCAGCTCCTCCAGTCGGTCGAGGAGGCCGAGGGCGGCCGCTTCCCAGAGCCCGTCGACGGTTGCCCCGCGAGCGACAAGCAATCGGGCCACGTCCCAGCAGCCGTAACCGACCGCGTTCGCGAGCGGCGTGCCGATGGAGCCGTGGGGCATATTGACGTTCGCCCCGGCGTCGATGAGGACGGCGGCCACGGCGGCGTCGTCGCTGCTCGCGGCCCAGTGCAAGGGAGTTTCGCCGTTCTCGTCCTCCCCGTGGGCGTCGACATCAGCGCCTGCGTCGATGAGCAGCTGGGCCGCCTCGGGCCCGTTGGGGAAGAAGCCGGGCCAGTCGGTGACGACGTGGAGCGGCGTCCTGCCCCCGGCGGCGCCCCCTAGACCAGAGGATGCGAGACCGGGGTATTCCTCGACAAGCTGTCGCAGTTTCTCGAGATCGCCGCTGCGGACCGCAGCGATCACCCCGGAGGCAACCTCAGGCGCTGTCATCGACGGTGACCTCGCCCGGTCGGTTGTCGGCTATGGGCAGCTCGGCACAGCAACAAGGCTGGTGGTCGCACACCTGAAGCCGCACCCCGTGCTCGACGACGCACCCACAGTCGGCGCACCTCATTTCCATAAGGAAATCGTACGTGGTCCGGTCGACGTCTCTAAGAGGGCCCGGCGATGCTGCGCTTTTCCGCCGGGCTCATGCCCAGGTGGTGCTTTCGAGGTGGCGTCACCCACCGGAATAGCGACGGCCCCCGACGTTTGCACCAGCAACCGGGCTCACACCAGCATTGGAACCTCCCCACGCCCTTCGCCTCTGCAGCCCGGGTAAGTAGCGCCGAAGCGATGTACAGCCCCATGATCCCGAGGAGCACCTTGCGCACGCCGCGAAGCTACTGCGGTGCCGATGAAGCGCGACGGCCGTCATGAGCGGCGGGGGACCATGGCATTGGTACGGCGCGAAAGCGTCCAGGCCGCTTCGAAGCCGAGCCCGGCCACAAGGACGCCGAGGAACACGGGCTGCTCATAACCAGCGATGACGCTGTGCCCGAGCCCCACTTCCACGAGCGCCATCGCCCCCAGGGCGAGCCAACCGGCCCCGGTGAAAGGCAGTGGGCATGCCGGCAGCGCCAGAAGTTGAGGGCGCACCAGCCGCCGGCGGCCACTAAGGCGGTCGCGTCGAGCCCCAGGCGTCCCCGTGGCGCTAGGTGGGGGGCCAGGCTGAGAAGGCCGACGATCGCGGCGATGTACGCCAGGCACGGCACCCCTGAGGTAGGTAGGTAGCGGTCGGCCCGACGCTGCCAGCGTGTGCCGGCGGGCAGTGGCGGCGGAGACCAGCCCCAAAGTGCACCCGGCGCCCAGCAGGCGGTTTCCCTGGGCCTGTGCTCGCTCGCCCTCGTCACAGTGGTTTCCGGGCCGGGGCCTCCGTCATCTTTGGCCGAGGAGTTAGCCACGGTGCTGACGGGCAGCAGGTGCCATCGGTGGCGCCCTTGGTGCCGAGAGTTCTTCCATGAGAGTTACGGTACGGCCTCCCCCCGGTGGGAGAGTCAAGCCCCTCGACGCGCCGTATGGGGATCCTGGGCACTGAAGTCGGCGCGCCCGGCGAGCTCGTCGGCGCGCAGTGCGGCGAACTCGTCTATGCGCTCGAGGAGTTGGTGAAGCTCGGCGATGCGTGCCAGCGTGCGGGCTCGCACCGCCTCGAGCACGACAGCCAGCCTGGGCCCTACCGGCTCACCGGGCCGGGCTAGGTAGACAGCCGCCAGGGTTTGGATCTCCGCCAGCGTCAGGCCCAGGGACCGCAGCCCGCCCACGACCCTTACGCACCACAGCGCCTCGTCGCCGAAGAGCCGGTAGTTGCCGGCGCTCCGCCCTACCGTGTAAATCAGCCCGAGGTCCTCATAGGTCCGCAGCACTTTGACCGGGACCCCGGTGCGGCGGGACAGCGTCCCGATCGTCATCGGCCGCGGCAGCTTGGCCCACGAGCTCAATAGTGGCGCAGGAAGAGCCCTCGAGATCAACTCCTGTCCCTTCGGAGGCAAGCCGTCAGGAGGACGGGACCGGGGCCGCTCAAGCGAAGGTCCGGCCAGGTCGCCAGCCGTTACCAGCTCGGGCGCCAAAAAGAGCGGCCTGCAACAGCACCCGTCGTTCCCCACAGAGCTTGACCCGGCGCCCCCCCTTGACCAGGCAGGCGCAGTCGCCACAGTACTGTTCCGCTAGGAGCCCGATCCTAAGCTGGCGCGCCCTGAGGCCCGAGACAGCACCGGCGCCGGCAAACCGGGAGCCCGGCGCACGTCAGTAAGGGATTACGTTGACCTGTCAACTAAAGTCTCCCGGATCCAGGGTTTTCAGGAACCCGGTCGTCGCTTCGTGAGCTGTCTGTCTATTCGGGTCGAGGCACGGGCTGACGGCACTGGCGTCGAGCCTCGGTTACGCCAAAGTCGTTTTTAGGCGCCACCACTTCCCCAGTTGCCACCATAATCTTTTGCGTCGCTCAGAACTACCTCCAAACCGGCCAAGCCAATCTGCGCCACCTAACCGTTCTCTGCTTCGGGAAGGTCTTCCCCCCTACGTGACCGAGAGCTGTTGTCGGCCAGCAGGATTTGCCCGGAGATGACCTGTAGGGACGGCGATCGCCCTCAACGCCCCACACAAACAAGCGCTCGGTGGCAACCAGAAACGGCGGAGAGAGGCCATCGGAAGGTCCAGCAAATGGTCCGGTGCCGTCGTGATTCTATCCAGGTACCCGACCATCGCTAAGGCGCAGGGCTAGGTCCAGCGGCACCCCCTCCGACCACGACAAGGTTGGGCCGCCCCATGCTACGAGGGCCCGCTCCAGCAATTGGGGTATTCCGACCAGGGAGGCGCGCCTCCAAGGAGAGTCCTTCTCGCCTGGTTCTCGGCCGTTCGGTCCTCGCCGACCAGCGACCGGGTGCCTTTATTGACGGCCGGGAGCTACGACCACAACTACGGCCTCAAAGGCCGCTGCCGCATATCGTTCCCGGGACAGGTCGGGCGCGGATGCATATCCGCATATCTAGCCCTTATCGTCGTGAGCGCGCCGCGGTGTATCGCCAACTTGGCCTGCGGGCCACGAAAACGTACTCGCCAGCATCGTCAGTGAGGGGCTCCCCGGCAAAACCGCTGGCCAGTGTTTCGAGCTCGAGGCCGGCGATGTCGATCAGGCCGAGCCACTCGTTCTTGGTGCTTTTGCCGCCATCGTCGAGGGGTGAGGTCGACCCGCATGTCGGCGACGTCGTAGGAAACGGTGTCGAGGAGTACAGGACTGTCTCGTACCGGCTCTCGAGGCAGGCCGCCATAGGGCGTGCCAGCTCTGGGCAGCAGTGACTGGCTCCCCGACCCTGACTGCGCTACCTCACAGTGCCTCTCTGAGTACCCGCCGCGCCATCTGCTCGTAGTGCGCCCAAGGCCAACACCGGCGTCATGTTGAAGTCCTCGCGAATGCGAGCGACGATCGTCGACCCCGCGTCCTTAGCCGACAGTCGATCCGTTCCACAGGCGCCTATGACCCTCTTCAACGTCAAATCACCGCCCACGACAGTACGGCTCATACGATCCCAGAGGATAATCTAGTCCACCCCGCTCACGGTCACGCGGCTCGTTCGCAGGGATAAGGTGGGACAGTGCGAAGTATTACCAGCCCCTCGGGCACGCTAATGGAATAGGTGCTCTTCACGTCAAGGAGCACTTGGACGCCGTTGGCCTGACCCACGTACACGGCATAGCGCGGCAGCGGTGGCAACTTCAGGGAGGACTGCGGATTGGTCGGCAACACTTCGACACAATCGCTCCGCACTGAGATTGTGGCAAAGGCAGACGTGAAGTAACCGGGAAGGTATTGATTGCTGAACAGAAAGGAGCCCATCGTGTCACCAAGCATGTCCGTCATTAGCAACATGCCGATCAGACCAATTAGGATAGCGCTCGCAAGAGACCGGCGATAGCGGGCGGGTCTGCGCTTACAAGCCTGGGCGAAGGAGCGCCAAGCAAACAACCACACCAGCCAGACCACTGCAAGTGTGGCGTAAGGCTCCCATGATGCAAAGCTGGTATAAGAGGTACCGGTGTACTGATCAACCATCGTGAATTGGAAAAAGATGTAGGAAACCCACAAAGGTGGAGCCAGTGAGACGAAGAACCATTCCCGGTCGGCTGCAGTCGGCGCAGGGAAGGACATGTCCCCCTTGCCACTGTTGACTACGCCCAAGTAGGTGGCACGTCGCCTGCTCCGCAACCTCGCCAGAACTGCCTCGGTGGGCGCAGCGACTACGACTAGGAAGACGGCGAACACGGCGAAGAAGAAAACAAGACCAACAAAACCGTGTATGATCACAGTAACGTAATCGATCCCCACTGCGTCAGGGCTGACCTCCAAATGGCTGTAGTAAGAGAGGTAACCGACCAGGGCGACCGCGTACGCCGCAGCACCAACAAGGGTCGCTTCCTTCAGACCAGTCGCCGCTAGGCCAGCGAGCACCGGCTCGAGCTGTTCACCTTTGGTCGACCCCGCCAGGCTCTCGGCAGCGGCTAGCCCGGAGGGGGCCTCCTCCCCCGAGCCTGAGGAGGGCGCCGTAACTATTGAGGAAGAGTTGTCCTCGCTGTCGTCCAAGTGCCCACCTCGTTAATCAGTTCGGACATTATCGTCCAATTTTTCGAATCGAACCAGGAGCCATGGGTCATGAGACCGCCGAAATGGTTGCTCCGTTGATGGTTGAAAGCTGCATGGAACCGAAGGACATCAGGAATTATTGTGTACTGAATCGCACGGCGGACGATGCTAATCGCGACCGAAACGGCTCGCTAGGCTCAAAAATGAAAAAAAGCTTTTCCGAGAGGCCTCGCTTCTCGCCCTTTAGATCGGGCGACTTAGCTACATAATCGACTTAGCTACATAATCATTGATTGGCCCGTTTGATAATTCAGGCCGGGCGCCTCCGATGTGTCCTGCGCGATTGTATGAACGCTCCTCACCACGCGTCATTATGCAAAAGCTTCTCTGGATAGCAGAAGTACAATTGAAGCCTATCGGCAGTTTCAACGTCATAGTAGCTATGGGGTTCGCTCGGCTATCGCCGACACAACTGGCGGCGAGCACGGCACTTCGATGTCTCAGATGTAGGAACTTAACCTTACGCTTACCGTTTGCGATACGCAAGGGGTGGGACGAAGGCCACCGCGAGTGTCAAATCCGTCTCTCGGTCTAGGCCTGGCCCGCTGTAGTGACTATGGTGGGTGATCCTGCTGGACGCCCAGTCAGCGGTCTCGAACGGTCAGGCGCTCTTTAGGCGATCATGCTGATCTTGGCAGCGCCTGCCGAATCTGGCGCTCGTTGCCTCGTAGTACCCGACGAGCGTCCTGAAGAAACGTGAGCATTGTGGCCTGTCAGGTAGAAGGGAATCCCTTGAACCGTGGACGCTTGGAGGCGCGGCCGGAAGCCGGGCGGCTCAACATAGCGCGGGCCGCACTGTGGACTGGGGTCAGGGACCAGGCGGCGACGTGATACTCGTGGGCAAGCCCACCGAGGCGTTCTATTCGCTTTATGTCGCCAACGCCTTTGAACCGGTGCTCGGTCAAGTGGCAGACCGGTACCTCAAGGTCCACCCCGCGGTGCGGGCGCTGGCAGTTATAGTGCTGGACGAACTCCTGCAGCACGCGATCTGGGTGAGCGAGCAGCAAGTTGCCGGATCCGCGTGGCCTGACCTGGGGTTTGCGAGAATAACAGTGTTGTTGTTCTCCACTTCCCAGGAGGCGGTGCGGTGCTCGGACGGGTTGACGCCCAAGGTTCACTGTTAGAAACTCGCCATGTGAGGCACCACTTGGTGACCAAGGGCTCGTTCTACGAGCGCCGACCACGGCCATGAGGTCATCTCTGACGAGGACTTGGCTCATCTGTACGCATAAGGAAAAGGGCGCCCCTCGGTCCCGCCGTCGGTGATGGTGCGGGCCATGCTGTGCGCCACCCATGACCGCACCTCGGACACCGAGACCTCCCGGCGCACCCGGGTGGACTGGGACTGGAAAGCGGCCATGGGGGTGGACGACTGGTTCGAGGGGATAGGGGCCACCACCTTCAGCCTGATGCGGGCGCGGATGGTGGCCCATGACGCTGGTGCGCAAAATTATGGGGCGCCTGGCCCGGGCCCTGGGTGACAACCTCGACGTTGGCCTGGCCGCCGAGGTGCTGGCGCTTGCAGCGGCCAAGCCCGACATCGACTGGCAATTCCGGCGGCCCGCAAAAACCACCTGGGGGACCTGTTGGAACTGGCCGCCACCCTGCTCGGCAGAGCGGCGGCCGATAAGGAATTGGTGGCTGACGCCGAGGTGGCCGAGGCGGCCGGCCTGCTGTCCCAGGTCGTCCTCCAAGACATCGAGGGCACTACCGACGGCCCTGCCCTACGCCAGGGGGTGGCTCCGGACCGGGTGGTATCGCACTCTGACCCCGAGGTGCGCCACGGGCGTAAGTCCGCCTCCCGGCGTTTTGACGGCCACAAGCTCGACGTCATCATCGACGAGGCCTCCGAGATGGTGCTCGGCGTCGAAGTACGGGCAGGTAACGCCGGCGACGGGGAGGGAGCGGCCCCGCTGTTGGGGAGCGCGCAGTCCATCGCAGGCATCGAGGTCGCCACTTTGCTGGCGGACATGGCCTATTCCGACGGGGACCTACGCGAAGCCTCGAGCAAGCCGGCTATGTAAAAGAGCCCCGAACGCCGGCGACGGCCGTTCCCGGGTGCTCACTCGGAGCGCCCTTGGCGTGGAGATACTTGAGCTGAGCGCCGAGATATTCGACCGGCTCCGACGGAAATGGGCTCGTGATCTCGGCAAGGAGCGGGTGCACCAACTACAGGAAGACCTCGCCGCCCATACCCGGGAGTCCTCGCTGAACAACCTAACCGGGTGGCTCCAGTGATGTCCGAGAACGCAGAAAGTTAGCGAGCCTCTGTTCGCCAAACGGGCTGCCGACCATCGCGCCATCGGGTGCTGAGTCGGCCATTGCCAATGCTCGGTCCGAGGCTGCTCGTACAGCGGCAACGGGGTCGTCCCCCAGCTGCCGCGCTGCTTGTCGCCCGCGCTCGGCGACGTTCTCGGGCAAGAAGTAGTCCGGCTTGGCTACCGGGACGGGTCGCTCGTAGTACTCAACCAGAAGCACGTTCGCGCGGTTGCCGTGGCCGATTAGTTCGAAGACGCTCCACTCGTCGGACCAAGGGGTCCCGTACCGCTCCACAGGCACCGCTGCCACGCAGTCAGCGAAGAAGCGCGAGGCGGCCTGGAACGGTGCGACCGAGGAACTGTTCACCCTGCGGTGTCTAGTCGCTCGCCACCGGGGGAGTGGCACGCGTTGGCTGCCCGGCAAGTTGTTCACGCGAAGTCGTCTCTGGCGCCGCGGGTTCCTGAGCTAACGCGCTCGCGGGGCTGACGTGTATCCGCACCAACGACTAACAGCTGCCGAAATGCGTCCCCACGAGCATGGTCGTCTCTCCTTTCGCGGAGCGCAACCGACGTGCCAATTAGCCGAGGTAACCTCAGGGAGAACCGCCACGGAACCGAACAACCGTTATTGTGCCGCGCTTTTTCGGTAGTCCGCACGTAGCAGCGAACACCTAACGACGGTTACCCAACCTCGTGCGTGCCAATTTGGCCTGCACGGCAAGACAGACTCGCGGCAAATACTATTGCGCGCTGCGGGGCTCGGGTGAGGAGGTGATCTGTTGGTAAAGGCGGTCGGCGGCGGCGTGCATCTCGCCGGTCATGGTGGTGCTGCCTGTGTGCCCGGAGTCCTCGATTATCACGAGCTCGGCGCCGGGCCAGGCGCGGGCCAGCTCCCACGGCGTACAGGCGCCGCCCCCGAGGTCGTTACGCCCATGGATCAAAACGCCGGGGATGCCGGCCAACTTGTCGGCTCTGCGGATCAGCACACCGTCCTCAAGGAAGCCGTCGTGCGCGAAGTAGTGCGAGCAGATACGGACGAAAGCAAGCTTCGCGTTGTCCGGCCGGTTGCCGTACGCGCCCGGGCTGCCGTTGCTTTCCTGGGAGATGACCGCGTCTTCCCAGGCCGTCCACTCAGTAGCAGCTCGCGACCGGACCTCGATGTCGGGGTCCTCCATCATCCGCGAATACGCCATTAGCAAGCCCGAGATAGGCGGAGTGTTGTCGGTCGGTAGCCGGTAGCTGTCGGTAAGGCCCGCGAAGTCACGGAAGCGGGCCCAGGCCTCGGGGAAGAACCGGCCGACCCCTCGGTACAGCCAGTCGATCTCGAGCCGCCTTGTCGATGTCACGCTGAGCATGAGCATCCCGCTGACCCGGTCCGGGTGCCGCTCGGCGTATGCCAGCGACAGTGTCACCCCCCACGACCCGCCGCGTAGCAGCCACTTGTCCACGCCCAGGTGCTCACGTAACTGTTCCATGTCCCGGAGAAGGTGCTCGCTCGTGTTGACGCTCATGTCGGCCGCGGGGTCGCTGGCATGTGGCAAGCTACGGCCGCAGTTACGCTGGTCGAAGAGTATGATCCGGAACTTGTCAGGGTCGAACGCCCTGCGGTTTCCCGCCGAGCACCCCGACCCCGGGCCCCCGTGCACGATGAGTGCCGGTACGCCATTGGGCTTCCCACAGGCCTCCCAGTACACGAGGTTCCCGTCACCTACGTCCAGCAGACCAGTCTCGTAGGGCTCGACATCCGGGTAGTTGGGCACATGAGGAGCTTAAGGCTTGACGGGTGCCGCACGACCCCTGGGGCATTTCGCATCAGCTGCCGCCGCTCAGACCCAGAGCTGGCGAGTACGTTTGATTTTTGTGAACCTGACGTCTGAACTCGCAGTATTCGGCCAGCACAAGGGCGCTTGAGGAAGCGGGATGCCGATGAACGATGGGTTAATTACGAACGAAGTCCAAACCGCATCTCGGGACTCGGGTACCGCAGGCCGGGATGTCGTGCTCCTACACGGGCTGTTTGGCAACCTCGAGTACTTCGAGCCCTTGGCTGGCCGTCTGGCCGACGAGTACCGGACCCACACGGCTCGAACTCGTAGGTCCACTCCTACGACCTCGATAAACGGGTCGAGGAGAATGCCACAACCGGGCGGGAGCTTGCACCCCGAGGGGTGTCCCTCCAAAGCCCCCTGTGCAGCCATGGACAACTGTGGCGCACTGGCTGCGAAGGCCGCCAAATCACAACCTGACCGCCTCCGCGGCTACCCACCGGTCCTCCCCGGCCGGGACTATTAGGTCACGGTTAGGTCACGAGAGGATGGTGGCGGTATCGGGACGCTCGGCCGGTCGCGACTAGCCCGCTCGATGCTCGCCGTAGCGACGCCACGCGATCTTCGTGAGCGCGCGTCATTGCGCGGGTGTTATGTCGTTCACGCCGCGGGCTCGAGGTCTTGAGTTCATCGTTCGATCCGCATCGACTCGGCCGCGGATGCTGCCGGCCGCGTCACTCGCGCAGCGACGACGCGCCCAGGTATTGGAGCGGGGATGTCGCCGGTCGCTCATATCATCGAGAGATGGCGCAGTGCACTGCACCCGTCTACGGCCACCGCTCTGAAGGTCACCAGGTTGGGGCCTGGCTCCGCACTGCTCGGCCGGACCAGCCATCCGAGACGGTGATCGGCCCTTCGAGCCGATGAACCAGGGCACCCATCCCGGAGAGCTGCCGGCCGAGGTCCTGGACGACGTGGCCAGCGTGGTCGGGGCAGAGGTCACTCTTCTCAGTCGGCTACCCGGAGGCCTCAATGGCGGTGCCATGCGCGTCCAGTTGGCCGGAAGGGCAAATGCAGTGCTCAAAGCAGTGCCTCGGGCACACCCCAACCACCTGGACGAGACGTTGCGAGCCCAGAGAGTGGTCGAGCACATGCGTAGGCGCGGCTATCCCACCCCGGCCTGGCTCGGAGTGGGGGCCACAGCCACTCATGTATGGCATCTGATGGACTTCGTTGACGCGGCTCCCGTGCCAGAGCTGACCCCGTGCCTCGTTGAGCAGCTGATGGAGATCATCGAACTCCAGGCTGGCCAAGCCTCCGAGCCCTACGACCACTGGTCGTACGCCTGGCGGGTCGCCACCGGTCAGCAATTGGCTGTCGCCGGGCTGGATTTCAACGAGACGCCCGAGCAGTCGCTTCTCCGCCAGTCCGTGGCCAGGCTCTCGGGGTATTCCTCCGTGGTGTCGGCCTTGGTCGAACGCCTGCGGCTCGTGTGTGCCGACGTCCCACCACCACGAGAGGCACCTGACATGGTCCATACGGATCTCAACCCCAGCAATGTCCTGGTCCGTGACGGAGCGGTGGTGGCGGTCGTGGATATCGGGAACGCAGGTAGCGGCACGCGGGCGACTGATCTCATCAACCTCGTGTGGTTAACCTTCCAGGATCCGCTGGACGGTGCCCGAAGGCGGCTGTGGACGAGAATCCTCGTCCTGGTCGGCTGGGAGGGGGCGGCGGTGCTCGCAGCGGCACAGATCCTCCACATGCTCGAGGTCCCCATCCGTCACGGGCGCCACGATGTCGTTCCAGGGGTGGTCAAGTGCGGCCATCGCGCCCTCGACGAACTGAACGCGCTTCGCTAACTGACGCCGGTGGAGATGGTGTGCGAAATGGGGTCCTCCGACTGCTATCAGCCGGCGTGAGCCCGCATGTTGCAGTAGGCGCGTTTGGTTGAGGGTCGGCGTTCCGCGAAAACGCCCTCCTGGTGGGGTTGACTGAGGCTTGCGAGGTCCAGTCGGCCAGACACAGGAGGGCAGTTCCGGGGTGAAGAGTAATCGCAGTGGCCCAGCGGTGACGATGACGGTCGGCGGGCGTGGCGTGGCCTCCCATGTGGGGACCCGGTTGTTGGCGGATGTGGCTGACCGGGTCGGCCTGACCGCCGGCTTATCGGCCGCGCTGGCCGGGACGAAACAACGTCGGCGGGGCCATGACCGGGGCCGGGTGCTGGTGGACGTGGCGTTGATGATCGCCGATGGCGGCGAGGCCCTGTCCGACCTGGCCGTGCTGCGCGACCGGCCCGACCTGTTCGGCTCGGTGGCATCGAACGCCACGGCGTGGCGGACTGTGCACGCGGTCGACGACGACGTCGCGGTAAGGATTCGCGCGGCCCGCGCCCAGGCCCGGGCGGCTGCGTGGGCCGCTGGAGCGGATCCCGGCCAGTACGTCATCGACGTCGACGCCACGCTGGTCACCTCGCACTCGGAGAAGGAACAGGCCGCGCCGACCTACAAACGCGGGTTCGGGTTCCATCCCCTCCTTGCCTACCTCGACGCCACCGGCGAACCCCTGGCCGGGATGCTGCCGGCCCGGCAACGCCGGATCCGGAACCGCGGCGGATCATGTCGCCGTGTTGGACGCCGCCCTCGCCCAGCTTCCCGTGGACCCGAAGGTCACGCCGGTCACGGTCCGGGCCGACAGTGCCGGCTGTTCGCACGGGTTCTTGGACGTGTGCCGGGTCCGAGAAGTCCGGTTCATCGTCGGGCATCCCCTCACCGTGGAGATCGCCAACGTTGTCGTAGGCGCGGCGAAACGGGCGTGGATCCCGGCGGTCACCGCGGACCGGACCGACGAACGCGACAACGCCGAGGTCGTCGAGATCACCGGACGGGTCGACCTGTCCGACTGGCCTGCGGGCACGCGGATGATCGTGCGCCGAGAGGACCCCCACCCCGGAGCCCAGCTGACCCTGACGGACGTGGACGGGCATCGCTACCAGGTGGGCGTGACCGACGACCCCGATCCCGACGTCGCCTACCTCGAAGCCCGCTACCGGGGACGGGCGGAACGGCGGATCTGTGACCACAAGGACACTGGCCTGGCCAAGTTCCCCTCCGCCAGTTCCGCCATCAACACTGCCTGGCTCGAACTCACCCTGATCGCCGGCGACCTCTTCGCCTGGACCCGCACCCTGGCTCTCGGCGACAAGTTCGCCACCGCGGAACCGAAACGGCTCCGCTACACGCTCCTCCACGCAGCCGGCATCCTCGTCCGCCACGCGACGACACGTCCTTCGGATCGCCGCGGGCTGGCCGTGGGCGCACGACCTCGCCGACAGCTTCAACCGGCTCCGCAGCGGGCCGCTCCAGGCCTGATCCGTCTCGGGGCGGCACCCGGCCACTGCTCAGCACGTAACGCCAGGCCGGCCACACCCGAATCCCGCGGCCCCTTTACCCCATCGAACACCTACCAGGGCTACGCCCTGCTGCGTTCGGTGCTCAAGAGCGGCAGCGACGCGGACGTAGCCCAAGCGATCACGTATTCCACGCGAGTCCGGCTATATCCGCTCGCTCAAGCCGACGATCCGCCCGAGACGAAGTACCTCGACGCAACCGGTGTCGTGTTCGACTCGACCATCCGGTACGACCTGTGCTTCTTCGAAGCGCTCAACGCGATGATCCAGGCCGAGCCGTGGCTCGAACGGGACAAGGCGATGATCGACCCGCTCAAGACGATCGGCATCGAGCGAGGCAAACGATTCGAACCGGACGCAACGACGAAACAGATCCTCGAACAGGCGATACTAGAAGCGAAGGCTTGGTTCGAAGCCAACTACGGCGTCCTGCCGCCGTTCTACGACGGGGCGCACTGGTTCTTCCCGATCGGGGAAGAGATGCACCGCAACGTGATGAGCTTCTGGACCACGCCGGACTCGTACCCGATCGACAACGGCGGTCTGGCCTACACCTTCGCCTTCTTCAGCGGCGTACACGTCGGTGAGGCGCAGTACTACCTGATGTCGATCCACGACGCCGACGGCGAGCCACTCGACGGCAACGCCTCCCATCGACTGCGGGTCCCGACGGACGCGCCTGTCACCCAGTACTGGTCGATGACCGTCTATAACCGAGCCACCCACACCTTTATCCGCGAAGCGGCGCGGGTCGGCCGCTCCTCGCAGGCACCCGGCCTGCACACGAACACCGACGGCTCGGCTGATATCTACTTCGGCCCTACTCCGCCCACCGACCAGGAACCGAACTGGGTGCCGACCGACCCCAACGGGCGCTTCGAAGTCCTGGCCCGATTCTACGGCCCAAACCGGCCCTGTTCGACAAGAGCTGGCAACTGCCCGACATCGAGAAAACCAGCTGACCCGGGCTCCAGCTACACACCGGCGCTGAACCGGCAATGGAGTGGCTCAGTGTCCTGGCCCTCCTCCAGCGCCACCGGGTGCCCAGACGAGGGCGGGTACTGACCCCGGGCGTTGGGTGCCAACTAGCCCACGTCGAGCAACCAACGATCCGCCGCTCCCAACCGCGAAAGCAGTCCCGGGGTGACATAATCGCGTTGCACAAATTGCTGGGGGACATCGCGTCTGCAGAGGCTCAAGTGCATCATCCGTCTACGAGCCTGGCTCCTGCGAGTCGTGCCCGCGTGCCAGAGATGGCCGTTGATGATCACGACGCTGCCCGCGGGTGCTTCGACGATCTTCTCCGCGGGTCCGGTACTAATGGATCTTCCGGGACAATATCCGGGTTCACGTCAAGAAATGGTCCTGAGGATGGGTCGATATTCGCTGGCGGCTGACTGATCGGTCCCCAGAGATGCGAACCAGGCACGATCCTTGTCGCCCCGTTCTCGGCTGTCATGTCGTCAAAGAGATGCAGCGAATTGACGACCCGCCACCTGCCTCCGACCTCGGTGGGCGTGTCGGCGTGAAGCCGCTGGTTGCCATGACCAATGTCGGGCTCGCGCAAATTAGCGCCGTGGATCTTTATGTCGCCCAGGAGCCGCGCGGCAACGGCGAGCACGGGTGGGCAACGGAAGGTGACATCGAAGGCGACGGACTTGTTGAACGTGTTCGATATGCGCATGGCGCCCTCCTCCGTATGGACTTCAGTGCCGCCGCGTTTGCCTTCTGTGGCCACCATGCGGTCGAACTCTTGGCCCATAGCGGCGCACATTGCCGGCGAGTGGACCTCAGGGACAACGACGTACCCGTCACGGTCGACCATTTCCCACTGGTCTTGTGCGAGCTCGCTGCCGCCAACACCGAGGACCTCTAACGCCGTCGTAGTGTTCATTGAGGATTGCTCGCTTCCTACTTCTCGGCTGGCCTTTTCATGGGGCCTTCCCCCGAGGCACTTCGGCCCCCGCCCGCACGTCTGCCGGCTCCAGTGGCCCCACTGCTTTCCGCCGGCTGGGCTGGCACAGAGCGCGCGGTCGAGGACATGTGCCCTGGCGTAGCTCCACCGCAATACTATCCGCCCGCACCTAAGGTAACCCCGGCCCATCGTTGATAACGCCTAACGCCCCTACCTGGTGACACTCACACAGGTAGGGGCGGCTGACAGCCCGCCCTACGCGGTAGAGCATTAGGCGGCGCGGTACAAATGCCGTTCGGCTGTACATGCGGCGGGACGCTCAGGCTCCGCCAGGTGACCTGCGGCGCTCAGACACCCAGCCGGTCGAGCTCAAGGAGCGCCAGGCGGCCGTGGTGGTCGCGTCTGGGACCACCACGACCAAGGTTTTCGGCGTCGGGCTGGTGGTGCCCGCCATCATTGTCGGCCTCACTAGGGGCGTGCGCCGCTTCGCCGATAAGTCGGTCGGGGCCAGCGGATCGTCGGAGGTCAGCGTGCTGGTGCATGGGCACGTAGACCACCGCGGATCGAGGCTTCCGACTGGCCGAAGCTCGGGGCGAGCTCGGTGCGGCAGTCGGGTAGGCCTCAGCGAGCTCTCCGGCGAGGGTGGCAAGGGGGCAGCCGCCCTCGCATTCGGCTTGAGGTTGGAACTCGACGAGGAGCCCGAACCAGGTTCGTAGGGGGTCGACGCTGGCTTGGGGATCGTACGGGGGCGGCCGACTCTCGCCGGTAAGGGGCTGATAGTGCCGGTCACGCCGCTGACAGCCACAGCTCGGGGACGACGATGAATCCCCGGGGGAGAGGGGAGTAACTATTCAAGTCCCCCCTCCGACACGTGGTCGAACGTATGTTCGAACGCGCGCTGAAAGTGCTGACCACCTGCCAACAAGGCCCACCTGCGGCGGCTTTTGCTGCGTTTTTTGCCGAGCGATGCTTGCTTCTCCCCTCGCTGACGCTAACTCAGGAGAGGGACCAAGGCGGCCCGCCCCCGCCGAACGAGGTGACGTTCCAAGACAGCCGCACGCTCGAGATCGGCGGCGAGCGGATCGAGCTTGCGTGGCACGGGGCGAACCACACGCCCGACAACATGATCATCCACCTGCCCGACCACGACACGCTGACGCTGATCGACATCGTCAATCCCGGTTGGGCGCCCGTCTACCTCTCGAACCTGACCGAGGACACCCCCGGCTACGTCGAGGCGCCCGCGAACGCACTCGCGTATTCGTGGAAGCACTTCATCGGCGGCCACCTCGGCCGGCTCCGGTATTCGCGAGGACGTCGCCTTGCACCAGCAGTACATGGCGGACATCGCCGAGAGCTCCAGGAAGTCGATCGACGGCGCCGACCTGACGCGCTACTTCGACAAGTACGGAGAGAACGTCTGGGCGGCGTTCCACGGCAGCCTGGACGGCATCGTCGCTACCGCGGCCGCGCCCGTGATCGAGAAGTACACAGGCGTGCTAGGAGCAGCAGACGTATTCACCGAGAGCACGAAGTTCCAGGTGATGCAGTCGATCCGGCCCGTGTCAGACCGATCACGGCCGAAGAGCGGTCTACGCTGGCGCAGTTCCTTCAGTTACCCCGGGGGATCCCCGCCAGCATCACGCACCTTGCGCGTACCCTGGTGCCTGCTTCGGCGGACGAGTACCAAAAGCACTGGCGTTACAGGACTTCTTCCGCCGTCCGCCTTTCGTGTACACGCTAGGTCCTCCTGAGGGAAGTGGTAGCGGTTCGCTGGTCTCGTTCCTTTTCCGGACCCATGCTGGTTATTGCCAGCAGACGCCGCGGCCTACGCAGTGTTGGCCTGGCTGGCCGGGCTGCCGGGCCGGGTCGCAGTGGGTTTCGTGACTGGCACCCCCATCGGGGCCCATACTTGGCAAGTCTTTGGCGGCGATTCGCACGCCTGGCCGGAGGTCTGGTTCCCAAGCGTCGGTTGGTTGCCTGTCGAGCCCACCCCCGACGTTCACGATCCCGGGCACCTCGCAATACGTCGGCCTGCCGGGCCACGCTTAGCGTGGGACAGCAGGTGGCCACGCCAGCTCAGCTTTCATCCTCCGGAACGTCCCCCGCCAAGTAGGCACAGCAACTAGGAACGCTCCGAGCTCACGGCTCGGGCCGAAGCTTTGCCAGGGCGAGGCCCCGAGGACCGACGCCGTAGGCCACGCCGGTGTCCCCGAGCGAGGCGGAGCCGGAGATCCTGCGCAGGTCGTCGACGCGGGTTCGGCCGGCGAGATCCAGGCGACCCTGGACGTCGTCTCAGCTGCTGGTCCTTCTCGGTGAAGCCGGCGACTACGACGAGAGCGATTGACGGGGGGCGTTGGCCGGTCCCAGTCTGCGCCAACGGCGACCGCTCAGTAGCGAGAAAACCAATAGGTAACCGCCCCTTCAAAAATAGGCAAACGCTCTCGCGAGATATAGGCCCCGCTACCGATGCGCCGGCCCGCCCGCGCTCGTACGTTTCCTCAAGGAGATACGAGCCGTCCCGTCTACTCCCATGAGCGGGACGTTGAAAAAAAGGAGCATTCATGCGCCGGTTATTGGTCACCGCTTCACTCGTCGCGCTTGGTGTCAGCTCTGCGACGCTTCCAAAAACTTCAAGTGATCCCATGGTCATGGCTGAGCCAGCAGCTTTGAACAAGCCTGCTCCAAGCGCGGCTCAAATTGCGTCTGAAGAAAAGGCGGCTCAAAGCATCAAAGCCACCGGCACTCAAGCCGTTCATGCCGCTCACGCGACATAGAGCCGCTTCTAAGCCCGACACTACCGGCGCAGGTTCTGCATCTGCAGCAGGTTCTGCATCTGCAATGGGCAACCTGTTGCGATCGACGTTCGGCCCATATGTGGGGATCAGTGCGCCAACTACAGCCGCACTCCTCAACCAGCGAAATGCGGCCGTGCCCCAAGCAAATTCTCGAGTGCTGAGCGCGCGACTTGGGCGGAAGGGTTCGGGGAAGAATTGCCACGTAGGGATTGTGCATGACCCTGAGCCCAAGGACGCTTTTCCCGGCTCTGGCGGTGTTGGCCGCTCTGGCTCAAGCAGCTGCCCCAGCCGACGGGACGATTCGCACGTGAGGTGTAAACCCGCTCAGGTCGCGTCCGATATCCCGAGAACGTAGGAGACAGACAACGAGCAAACGTTGTTCGAACAGGGCTTTGTCGTCCCGCCCATACCGTTGTACGCTCTGGTGGCCTCGCCCGGGTCTTCGCTGAGCCACTACGCATTCAACCGTCGTCCGTGCCATGGCTACTCGTGACAGTCGAGACTGACGTCGATTTGTTGCCCCCCTCACAGTTGTACGAGCTGGCGCCCGAGTACCTCCAGTACGTGGCGAACGACAGCCCAACTTCTACGATGTCTGTGAAAAGCCTCGAGGCTCATCATCGTGTCCAGCAAGGAGGCCTGAGCGGCTCGCCGCGCGTCACGGTTCCCGCACGAAGGGGTTCGACGAGCATCGACGAAGTGGCCTACGAGAAGGGCGACCGGCTCTGGCTGGTTATCGCAGGTTGTTCAGCGTCCTGCTACGACGAAAATCACACGACAATTGCACATATTGTCAGCAGCCTTAGAGCCGGAACTGCCGCCTAAAAGCGTTTCTGTCCGCAGCAACCGGGAACCCCGTATGTTCAGAGCATGGTGACGTCTTGCACTCAAAGTAGCCGGAGCAAACGCACCCGCAGGGTGGTTGCTCATCGCCGCCGACCATGACGTCGTCCCCCGGCACTGGGCCAAGGCGGGGTCGCCGGCGCTCGGGCCGGCGGCTACCCAGCACGCAACGACAGGTCTGGGCCGACGTCGTTCGGCCGGACTGGGCCGGTCGCCAGCCAGACAGCCCGGCCAGTGGCGAGGCCCCCAGCCCGTCACTTCACGCCAGTGCTCACCGGCGGGGCACGGCGATACCTGGCGAGGTCACCATAGCTCGCGCGTCGGCACGGGTCCGCGCCCCGAGCTTGCGAAGGATCGCCTCCACATGGTGGTCGACTGTACGCACCGAAACGACGAGATGATCGGCGATCTGGCTGTTCTGGAAACCCTTATTGACCAGCGCCAGCACTTCGAGCTCCCGTCCGGTCAGCCCGTACTGGTTCTTGCGCGTCGTGAAGTTGGGCCCCGCGGCAATGAGATCACGCCCCGCTCCCGTAGCCGCCGCATCACGATGGCGACCGCCGGCCACGCGTCGAGCCGCTGCAGGTCTGCCAATGCCCGCCGCAGCGCCGCTTCGTCCTCGGCGTCGCACAGCGCCAATGCGGCCTCGTAACCGCAACCGGCCTCAGTCCACAGCGCCGAGGCCGCGTCGCATTTCCCGGCCAGTTGTAGGCCGTATATGCCTTCTGGCTGCAGGGGTGCGTCGGTATTGACGCCGGCGCGCCCACGCCACACCCCGAGCTCGTCGGCCAGCGCCGGCCAACGCTCCGAGGCCAGGGGCAACGCCAGTTCCGTCGCCGAAGCAATGCCATCGCGATCAGCCCCGAGCCAAGCGGCTTCGGCCCGGGCGGCTGCCACTGGGCCGAGACTAATTAGTTCGCCGGTCGGTTCGGCGAGGGACCACGCCTCGTTGAGCAAGGGCCGGTGCCCAGGGTCCCCCCGCCGCGCGCGGACCAAGGCGAGCACCACCAAAGCCGTAATGCGAGGCCTTATCGAAGTACGGGGGATGCGCAACACAGACTTAGCGGTTTCGGCCGCTTGCTCCCACCGGCCCTGGTCGAGGTGCAGCCGTGCCCGGTAGGCGAGCAGGTAGAGCCGGTTCAGCTCAAGGCCGTGGTCGCCGCAGTACTCCATCCCCGCCACCAACCGGCGAGCGGCGACGTCGTAGCGGCGCACCGAGATGGCGGCAGCAACCACCGAGACGAACACGCCGCCGGCTAGCCCGATGAGCCCGGCCCGCTCCGCATCGTCGATGATCCGCTCCTCCTCTTCGATGCGTCCGTCAGGGTCCTCCCATGCCAATACACGACGAGCATGTATAGCTGTCTCGGCTTCGCCCAGCTCTCCCGAGAGCTGCAGTGCCCGTCTCGCCCAGGCGACCGCTTGGCGTCGATCACTCATCATCGTCGACAGGCCCGCCAACCTCGCATACGCTTTGGCCAGTTCGCCACTGGCCGGCAGCTGTTCGAGCACAGCGACGGCCTCACGAGCGGCCTGCTGGGCCTCCCCCGTCCGCCCTGGGCACCACACGACTTCCGAGAGCCAGCGTAGGGAGGTCCCTTCCCCCAACTTGTCACCCAGCTGCCGCCGGCACAGGAGCGCCTCCTGCGCAGCGGCGACGGCGTCGTCGTTCTGGTCGGTGAGGTAACACTCGTGAGAACGTCGATCGAGCAGTTCCGCTCGTGCAGCCAGCGCTAGCCCGTCACCGAACCTGAGCACCCGTGCGTACTGTGCCGCCGCCTCGCGATGAGCACCCATCGAGCCCGCTCGTTCGGCGGCGGCGGCGGCGAACCGGAGGACGGCATCGGTGTCGACGGCTGCTTCGGCGTGATGCGCCAGGCGAGAAAGGTCAAGACCGCCGCCGGGCCGGTCGGCTAAGGCAGCCAAAACCTTGCGGTGCAAGGCGGTCTTCCGCCCGGGCCCACCGACTCCTCGATGCTCAGACGGGCAAGCTCGTGGCGGAAAGCTACTCCTGCGGGGTCGGCCTCGAGCATCCCGGCGCTGACGCACTCGTCAAGAGCCTGGATCGCCTCGCCGGCCAGGGCCTCCACCAACCAGAGCTCGGCCCGCTGAGGCACCACGGCCACGGCATCCAGCAATTCTTTGGCCACGGGGCTGAGTGGTCGCGCCCGGGCGAGCACCGCTTCGCGCACCGTGGCCGGGATCTTCTCGGCCCTAGCGGCGAGGGCTTCGACAACGAAGAACGGGTTCCCCCCGGTCCTCTCGTACAGTTCTCTGCTCTCCACGCCGTATGGCGCCGCCATCACGTCAACTGCCTCAGGCGAAAGCGGCCCCAGCTGCAGACGTCGCACCCCCTGGGTCGTGGCCAGCTCGCCGAGCACACGCCGGAGGGGGTGCGAGCGCTCGAGGCCGTCGTCTCGGTAGGTGCCCACCACCAGGGTGGGTACGGTCGCCACCCTGCGGACGAGCAGCAGCAACACGTCGAGAGTCGCCTCGTCGGC
Source organism: uncultured Acidimicrobiaceae bacterium (assembly GCA_963823855.1). Taxonomy (GTDB): domain Bacteria; phylum Actinomycetota; class Acidimicrobiia; order Acidimicrobiales; family Palsa-688; genus Fen-671. Next base: position 246,831 of record CAWGNA010000011.1, on the reverse strand, counting down.
CCAATGGAGGTCCTCGAGCACAAAGAGCGTGGGGCGGCCGGAACCCAGTTCCCCGACGAGGGCCAGCACGACTTCGTAGGGTGTAGCCCCCCTTTTCACCACCTGTTTGAGCTCGCCCGCGGTGCCCTCGGCGATGACGGACAATGGGCCGAGGGGCCGGGGGGTGAACAGCGGGTCACAGGCGGCCCACAGCGCTCTCGCAGAGCGGCCTGCCTCATCACAGAACAGGCGAACGAGCGCGGTCTTGCCCACACCCGCCTCGCCCCCCACGAGCGCAACCCGCCCGCGCCCATCCCGCTCGACCGCGGCAAGAAGGTCTTCGAGAACGGTCAGCTGGCTCGTGCGCTCGAGGAGGCTGTCAGACTGGCTCGTGACCGACGCTGCTGGAACCGCTGGGGCCATGCCTTATGGTGCACTGGGACGGCCGTCATTTCAACTGAGGCGTGGTCATGCCCGGCGGAGCCTGTACCTCGCCCGAAGGGGAAAACGGCTGCTCCAAGGCTCGCGGGTACCTAAGTGGCTGACGGCAGGCTGAGCCACACCCCCAAAAAATGGGCAATCAGGTGACTAAATCTGGGTATTACCCGCCGACGAGCGGCAAAACCGTTACACCTCAGCATCGATCAAACGCAAAGGCCGCCGCCAGAAGACCAGTATGCCGCGATACCTCGTCGAATACACCTTTCGCCGAAGGTTTGTACATCCCCACAGACGCCACCGGCGCTCAGGCATGCGCGGAAATCGTCGGCCCAAATGCCAAGTACGGCGTAGTTCCCGACCCCGCTGGTCTTCACGTGGGACGGCGATGTACTCGGACACCTCCCGGCCGGGTGGGAACGAGTGTTGGCCCCGACCACAGCCCCGACCACCACGGCCACAACAACGACTTAGTCGCCGGCTCAAGGTCGTGCCTCCCGGGCCGAGCCCGGACTGCGGCCGGGCCGGCAAGGCCGAGAAGGTTCACGCCACTGTGGACCATGGAGGTGTTGCCCGACGTTCGGCTCCGGCATAGCGGCGACACCTTCGCTTAGGACGTCGGTTCCTCGCGTTGTCGCCACCGGTGCTGGAATCGTCGGTTGTGGTGCTTATGGTGCGAACCTTAGGGGGGCACCCCGGACGGTAAGACTCTAGCTGTGGCACCTGTCGACTCTGCCGGAGGCCCGCCCGTAATCCCGGACGGCCTGGCCACGCGGGTCAGACGCGAGGGACAAGAGGGCTGGCTGAACGAACTCCCGGATCTAATCGTGGAACTCGCCGAGCGCTGGGGTCTTCAACTGGGGGCCCCTTCTCCCGAGGCCCGACGGTCTCCTGGCTGGCCCCAGCTGGCAAGGTCGACGGGGTACGCGCCGTGCTCAAGGTCGGCATGCCGCACCGGGAGGCCCGCACCGAGGCGGCCGGGCTTCGCTTCTTTGCCGGGCAAGGCGCCGTGCGACTTCTTCGCGCCGACGAGGAGGTCTTCGCCCTGGTCGAGGAGCGCTGTGAGCCGGGTAACGAGCTGTGGGACCTCCCCGTAGACGAGGGCAACCAGGTAGCAACGGAGCTGCTCCGCCGGTTGTGGAGACGACCTGACGGGACCGGGCCGATCGAGCGGTTGAGCGACCTGGCCCAGGAGTGGGGGGCCGGGATCCCGGGGCTGGGCCGCAACTACCCACCGGACCTGGCGCAACTCGGTATTGACCTCGCTGACGAGCTCGGGAGCTCACAGCCTGACCTGGTAGTCCTCCACGGAGACTTCAACCCCGGCAACATCTTGAAAAGCCAGCGAGGATGGCTCAGCATCGACTGCAAGCCCCTGGTGGGCGAACCCGCCTTTGAGCTGGGTCAACTGCTCGTCAACCGACTTGGTATCGATCTGGCTTGGGAACCGGAAGACCCGGACAGCTGGCCCTTTGCCCCGTCCATCGCCCTCGGTGAACTCGCCAGACAGGTCGACTATTTCGCCGACACCCTTGGAATCGAACGCGATCGTGTCATTGGTTGGACGGTTGTCAAAGCCCTGGCCTGGGACTGGGGCCCGGCAACCACCCAAGCGTTTGCGAGCTTGCTTTGACCAACAACATTGATAGAGCTGATGTCCGGCGGTTCGGGGACACTCTCGGCTTCATCTTCGGAACCCAATGTGCCGACAGGGATGCCCCCAGAACTGGCGCGCGGGATACCTCGCGCCCGTGAAGCCGAGCGCGCCCTATCGACGGGGCTCGGGATCGCACAGGTCCGGTGAATTCATCGGAAAAGTCGTTTATGCCGACGTCGGCACAACGGATTTTGTGCCGACATTTGGGTTATGCCGACATCTTTAGAGAAGCCCTGTTCGGCAACGTGGAAGGGATGAAGTTGTCGGCATAATCCATGGCTGCCCAGCCCATCCTTGTCTCTCGGTCCACAGACAAGGAGGAACAGATGGGCAAGCTGAAGGACAGGGTTGTGGAGGTCCGCTTCAGGGGCCCCTTATCGCCTTTTGCGGCTTCGTACAAGGCGAAGTTGGAAAAGAGCGGCTCCACGTGGCAGTCGGTAGTCGACAAGTTGCGCCTGTTGGCACACTTCAGCCGGTGGCTCGAGGGGCGAAGTGTGGGGCTGGAGGACCTGGACCGCCAAACAGTGGCCGAGTTCATGGCCGTGCGGCGCATGGGGCTCGGCGCAAGGGCGTCCGTGTCGCTCAGCCTCGCGTTGTTGCTCGCGCCATCAGGGAGGCCGGCGTCGTAGTAGACGAAGGGCCTGCACGACCAGTGGCCTCGCCAACCGAAGCGGTGCTGGGTCGGTTCCAGCACCACCTGGTCTCAGAACGCGGGGTCAGGGCCGTGACGGCTGACGCCTACGTGTCGCGCGCCCGGCGTTTTGTGGCCGGGCAAGTCCCTAGCAGCGAGCTCCGCTTGTTGCAGGCAAACGACGTGACCGGTGCCGTCCTGGCCGAGCCGGCGAGGGTACCCGTTGCCGGTGTGCAGATGTTCGTGGCGTCCTTGGGGGCGTTCTTGCGCTTCTGCTGCCTCGAAGGGCTCACCGAAATAGACCTGTCGGGCGCTGCGCTCTCCATGACAAGCCGGCGCCGCTCGTCGTTGCCGAAGGCGGTCTCGTCCTCCGACGCCGACGCCCTGCTGAGCTTCTGCGACCAGGGGACGGCTATCGGGCAGCGGGACTACGCCGTCATGTTGCTGCTGCTGCGCCTAGGGCTCCGAGCTGGCGAGGTGGCGGCCATCAGGCTGGACGACCTTGACTGGCGCTCCGGCGACGTCGTGGTGCACGGCAAAGGCGGCCGCCTCGACCGGCTCCCCCTCCCAGCCGACGTCGGCGAAGCGGTTGCCGCTTACTTGTCCGAAGGACGGCCCCGTTGCCCTCGCCGGGAGGTGTTCTTGCGAGCCAAAGCCCCGCTCGAAGGCCTCAGCTCCTCGGGCATTTCCCAGGTCGTCCGGGCGGCCTGCAAGCGTGCCGGTCTGGGGCCATTCGGCGCCCACAGGCTGCGCCACGGCCTCGCCTGCCAGATGGTCGCGGCGGGGCCCTGTCCCCGAGATCGGCGCCGTGCTGCGCCACAAGAGCGTGACCTCGACGGCCAACTGCCGACATGCGCCAGAAGGAGCGGGCACTCGCCGCTCTCCGCTCACCTGGAAAAAGGCCCGGCCGCTACCGCCCACCCGACAAGCTCCTCGAGTTCTTGGAGGGGCTCTGAGGAGACCGTAGATTATGCCGACAACTTCACGCCCTCCACGTTGCCGATCAGGGCTTCTCTAAAGATGTCGGCATAACCCAAATGTCGGCACAAAGTCCGTACATAAGTTCGCCTCGGTTGTTGCCCAACTTGCGGCCAATATGTGCGAGGAGGCCAAAAAACGCTGCCCGCGAACAGTCGTACGTTTCGGTGACGATGGTGGCATCCCTCTCCGTAGGGGTCTCCGCGTTCTGAGTACGGGCCAACGTAACGCGCCGGAAAGTCAATGTCTCACAGGAGTTCCGGCCTATTCGGCCTCCCCCTCCGCAGGCTTGCGCGGTGGGTTGGTTGGCTGCTCTCCTGACCTGGACCACTCTCGATAGCACGGCCGCCGATCGAGTGAGTCAGGTGCGCGCTTGGCCGACACGAACGGCAGCACTCACAAGGACCACGGCGATTGCTGCCGACTCGGCTGCGATCAGGGCCAGGCTACTCCCCAGGTGAGCGTGCCGTGCCGACCCCAGGAGGACGAGGAGCTGCCGGTCGGGGGGGAAGTTCGGCACTATGACCTCAGCCAAGGTCACGAAAACGCCAATGAGGACGGCCCAAGCGCGCCGGTCCAGCACCGGCCGCATGCACAGCGCGCCAACCCCGACCCCGGTGGCCGCGGATATCAGGTGGGCCGCGAAACCCTCCAAGGTGGTGCTGAGAGGGGGTGTACCTGTTGTCGCCCAGGCGAGCACCACGGACAAGACTGACAACAGCACGCACCCGGCGTACGCGACCAGCAGCTTGGCCAGGCGCACCCTCGTCTCGCTGCCGACCGTAGCGACGGTTATGGCTGCTTGAACGGGATCCTCGCAGTTCCCCACAACCACAGTGAGCCAGATGGCCACAGGCAACAAGAGGGCGGCGTCGGTGGCGAACGTCGGGAGCGAGTTGCCCGTGCTAGCACCGCCGATGGTCACGTCGACCGAGCACAGGGCTGCGAAGACTAGAACAGGAGCCAGCCAGCCCTGCGAGCGAACGACGACCGAGCACAAGTACCGGGCGAGCGGAGTCATGAGCTGGCCGAGGGCCCTCGGGCGCTTCGTTTGCTGGTGGGGCTTCGGGGGTCCCCGAGGGGGGACGAGACCTCCTTGTGCTTTGTAGAGGTGGCGCTCGGCGTGCCGGGGTCGACGCGGTGAACCGACCAACCACCTGACAGGGCATGGGCAAGCAGTTGGTCAACGGTCGGGCCAGCGGGCACCCGGACGCGCCATACCCCTTCCAGCGGCACCTCCTCGACGTGCGGCATCCAGGAGGGCGGAGCATCCCCTCGGGCAAAGTGGTGAGGTGCGACGAGCTCGACCACGACCTGGGCCCTCGTCCAAGAGTCGTCCTGAGGAACCAGTTCCCTTAGGTGCCCACCGGACAGCAACAGGCAAAGGTCCGGGCCCGGGATAGCGTCAGCGCGGTGCGACGTGGCGACGACCGCCGTCCCCTCCTTCCGAGCCGAGCTCACTTCCTCGCGCAGCCCCTCCGAAGCGCTCGCGTCGAGACCGCTCCAAGGTTCGTCCAGGAGGAGGAGGCCCACGGGAGCCAGGAAAGCCTGGGCCAGGACCACTTTTTGGCTGTTGCCCTTTGAGAGGGACCTGACCGGGACGTCCAGGCCCGGGTTCAACGACAACCGAGCAGCGAGCTCCTCGCTGCGAAGACCCGTGTAACTGCTGTCCAGACGACGCAGACGGCCCATATGAGCCAGGTATTCGCGTCCCGTCATCTGGAGCCGGGCCGGGAGGCGTTCGGGTACGTAGCCCACCTGGCGCGGGCGCTGAGTGATTTGACCTTCGGTAGGTCGGCTCACGCCCGCCAGCACTCGCAGCAGGGTCGACTTGCCACACCCGTTGGCGCCGACGACGACAGTCAGCGTACCTGGCTCGAAATGTAGGTCGAGATGGTCGAGGACCCAGGGCTGGCGCCGGCTGTACCGCTTGCTGAGCCCGGAGGCGACTGTGGCCACGGCCGTCACTGCCGCGCCAGCCTAGTTGCGGCCATCATCGGTCCCCTTGAGGGTCTCGCCCTTTACTCGTCGAGCCTGAATTGGGATTTCCCCGGTTCGACGGACAATCCCGCTCTTCCCCTTGCGCCTGGTCTTCCAGCGTGCAAAGTGTCGTGGGCGAACCCGCCAGTCAAGCGAATCAGACGTGCCAGTGAACTGCCCTAAGCCCTGACGCAAAGGCGCGCCCAGATTAGAACTGTTATTTCTCGACTTGGGCGCTAGACCCCTGGCCAGAGGACCCACGGCTGGGCGTCATGCCAGGATCTTAGGTCCTCGGTGGGGGGACCAGGGCTGCGGAGGTCTCCGGCTCCGACATAGTCTTTCACGTGCGGGGAGCTGTGAGGGGTGTGACCGCCTCTACGTTCCTGCCCCACTACCGCCTTGAACTTGCCACAATGGGCCGTGGCCCCAGAGCCTCACCCGGCGTATCAGCGCGGCTGGCTACCGCTCCCGACGACGGTCCAAAGCGCGATTCGACATAAGGCGCCGGACCGGGCCAACGTGCCCGGTCAAATGGCGGCCAACGCTACGGGCAAGAAGACAGAGGATGAAGAGGCTGAGGAAGACGACGGCGCCGGCACGCAACATGGCAACAGGTTTACACGTCTGCATAGCGAATGCCAGGCGGCCCCGAGGACGAGAACCTTGTCGCATGGCGAGCGCACCCTCCCGAGCCGCACCACCACGCCGGTTGCTGTCGCTGTCTATACCGCGAGACCCTCTCAGTCCTGTTCAGGTCGTGTGACGGGGCTGAAGAACAGAGCTGACCATAACGAGGCCTTGGGCGGGGGTCGCCGAGGGCCTCATAGTCAGGTCACGGACGTCGAGGCCTCCGCGGCCAACTTTGCGCTCAGCTCTATTTGAGCATCAATACGGTCGAGTTCCATCTCCGTCGGGTCTATCGCAAGCTCGGCGTGCGGGGTCGCACCGAGCTTGCCCGCCGCCTCCCGAGCCGGCACGAAGTGCAACTTACAGAAAGCGATGACGGCCCCGGTGAACTCGTCCAGGCGTGAACACCGTGGCGTTGCGGCTGTTGGCCAGTTGGGGCTCGGGCAGGCATCGGAGTGCACGGTGACATGAACCGATCGGCTCTCTCCGCCACCGGGCGCCGGTCCGCAGCATCACCTTCGGTCGAGCGAGGAGGAAAGGGCATGTCGAGGGGGTATGGGGTCCTGCTAGTCGCGCCAACGGTCCTGAGCCTCATGTTGTCGCCTGCTCAGGTGAGTGCGCAGCATCTCGGCGGCCCCGGGCATTCCCTCTCCGGAGCCTTGTCAGAGCCCAGCTCGCGTCCCCGGCGCGAGGAGGTACCTCATTGAGCTTGGCCAGGGCGACATCAACACCCGGACACAATCAGCGATATTGGCCCGTTTGGCGGCTTCGAGCGCATGTTCACCCGGCCGACTTTTCGGGTACCCCGATTCGGCAGACTTTGCCGACCAACTCGTGGTCGTCCTTGACGTTGCGACGCCGGCCTGGGATCTGCTCAACCGGCTAGCGAGGTGTACCTGCAGCCTGACTCCGAGTTTGCGCTACCCAAGGGGCCCGGTTATATCGCCCGCTACCGGGTCGGGCGGATCGGCGGCGTCGGGCCGGGGGACCTGGTCGTCTCCCGGAACGACCGCCGATCTGCCTGGTCCAATTGGAGCCTAATACGCTCTAGAAAACCTATATCCGATCGTCCACGAGTATCCGTTGGACCCGCGACTCCGGGCATTTCAAGAGCGGCTCTGCTTGCGATTGAAGTAGGCAGGACCCACTCCGAATCGCTCACTTATTCTCACCGTTCTCGTCTAGTCGCCGTCAGGGGGGCAGAGTCGGCTCAAAAGCGTCGACCGCCGCTCGACGTCAGCGCAGTCGTAGGGTTGGAACCCGCTTGAAGTCGCGGGTGTTTTTGCTATAAAGGGTGAGCGAGCGAACCAAGGCAGTTGCCGCAATGAGGGCGTCGGGCATTCGCAACCGGGGGAGTTCACGTCGTAAGAGGCCCGCTCTCTCCGCTATCCGGCGATCGACTGGTAGCTCTTCCATCCCGGCGAGGAGTCGTCTCACGTTGGCCTCGTTTTCGCTGGTGGCGCCGGCAAGCAGTTCGGCGCGGGTAATTACGGAATAGCCGAGCCAGCCGGTGCGGGGAAGGCGCTTGACACCGCTGAGATGATCGATGCAAACGTCGGTGTCGACGAGTAGTTCAGCCACGCCCGTCCCATTCGGACCGTTGGGGGATGCGCTTACCGATGCCGGGCGACGATCCGAACGTCGCCTCGAGGTCATCTTCCTGGGACAGCATGGAGTCGACCGCGTCGCGGATCAGCTGCGACATAGGGACCCCAGTCGCACGAGCGCGTTCTCGAAGGCGAGCCCGCTGCTCATCCGTCAGATAAATCTGAGTCCTGGTAGCCATATACATCATGGAGTATACATCAGCTAGGTACCACAATCACGGATGAATTGCCGCTCTCTCCTGCCTTCTGTCATTGTCGACGGCTCCCCGAGGGCAGTGGCAGGCTGGTGCGGTGCTGGCGTCGGTGGTCCAGTTCCATCCGGTCCAGGGCGACGCGGAGGCTAACCGGGCAGGGGCCGGTGCCTTCGTCCAACAGGCGGCGGAGGCTGGCTCGCATATCGTGGTGCTACGAGAGTTGTTCGCCACCGGCCTCCCCCGCCCGCATGAGGATGCCTCCGACATCGCCGAGCCTCCGGCGGGGCCGACCGCTACCTGGCTGGCCGACCAGGCCTTAGCCACCGCCTAGCGGTGGCCGGGACCCTCTTGGAGAATGCCGATGGCAAACTGTGCAACCGCCTCCTCTAGGTCCTGCCTGATGGGATGACCTCCAGTTATACGAAACGCAGGCTCGATAGCTCCGAGCGTAAGGGGGCCAATGCTGCACCATTAGCCACCCAACCTAAGCAATCCGTGACAACGCCCCTCGGTGGATAGGGTCTGGCCGGAGGGTTAGCAAGGTGCGGTCAAGGCAGTGCACTAGGGCGAAGGAGCCCTCTAGAGTCCCAGTGGGGCCCCTTCCCGCCGACGCGGCCGGGACACCGGCGCACGGTTGACGGCTTGAGTGCTGCACAACTCCAACGCACCGTCCAGTGGCGGGCTTTTTCAGCGGCCCGATAACCTCTTTTGAGCTTTATCGGGCCGGAACGATTCTGTAGACTCCAAGCGTGAGCAAGCCGATCAGACAATGGGCTTTGCTCTTGGCCGCCCCGACCTTTTTGGCCGTGAGCCCTGGGCACCTGCTGTCAACCCAAACCACCGGCAATGTTCTGAGTGCCCGGGCCGGTGCTGCCGCCTTTCACTGCACCAATCCCCAGCGGACCTTGACAGTTCAGGGCAACCCGCACGTTACGTCAGTGCCATCACTGGGTTCGGTCAGCCTGGTCCCGCACTCGGGGGGGCTGACGGTCAGGTTCAGCTTCCGTAAGCCGTTCGCGCTTGCTCCCGAAGGGGTGTACATATCCTGGACCGTGTATGTGTTCCGTCATCGGAGCGACGCCGCCAACCCTGAGAGCACACTGTTCCTACAGGTGGAGGACAGGGGCAAGGGTTGGCAGCCAACGGGCTGGACGATGCTGGCGTCGACGTACTCGAGCGACACGCCGATCGCGGGTGAGGTGCACACGAACAAAGCCCATGAGGACCTAACCACGTTTTTCCCGAGCGGCTTTGCCAACCTGAGCCCACCTTTTTACTGGTTCGCCAGCCAGGAGGAGTACAGGGCCTATTTGCCGCAGGACAACAAGGCGGCCCCCCAGAACTGGAGCATCAACGGAGCAATATTCACAGACTGCCCGGCCGGGGTCCGCCCTGACCCCAACAGTACCCCGAACTCCGCCAAGCTCTTGACGGTGGCGGGCTGAACGTTTTGGATCACAGAGATTGGCTCTTGGCGAACTCAACCAGCTCCGAGACGTAACCGAATGCCATGGCGGTCACAGTGTCGGCGGCGCCATAATATATGGCCAGCCGACCGGTGGCCTCGTCGCACAGCATCGCGCACGGGAACACGACGTTAGGCACGTCACCCACGCACTCGTAAGCCGTTTGGGGGGACAACACGTACGGCGCCGAGCGAGCGATGATTTTCCACGGTTGGTCCAGGTCAAGGAGCGCCACGCCGGCACTGTACACGTACCCATTGCAGGACGTGAGCACGCCGTGGTACACGAGCAGCCACCCTTCTGAGGTCTCTATCGGGGCCGGCCCTCCACCCACTTTGGTCGATTGCCAGGTGTTGGTCACCGGGCTCATGACGTGGCGGTGCTTGCCCCAGAAGCACAGGTCGGGGCTCTCGCTGTAGAAAATATCTCCAAATGGCGTATGCCCGTTGTCGGAAGGCCGCGACAGCATGGCGAAGCGGCCGTCAATCTTGCGAGGGAACAACACACCGTTCCGGTTGAAAGGCAGGTAGGCATTTTCTTTCTGATGAAAGCTCAGAAAATCGTCTGTCCAGGCCAACCCGATCGTCGGGCCGTGGTACCAGTTGCACCACGTGACGTAGTAACGCTCGTCAATACGGACTACGCGCGGGTCGTAGCCGTAAACGAACCTGCCGACCTCGCGGTCGTCAGAAATGAACTCGAGGGGTTCGTGGGCGATCTCCCAATCGAGGCCGTCCGGGGAAAAGCCCACATGCAACTCCATACGCCTGGTCCAGTCGTCACAGCGGAAGACGCCGGCAAAACGGTCCTCGAAAGGGACGACGGCGCTGTTGAATATGCTGTTGGACTTTGGTATCAGGTCCCTGCGTATGACGGGGTTGTCGGAGTAACGCCATAGCGGCCCCGAAGCCCCGGAGGGACGGTCCTCCCACGGGAGGTTGGGCAGTTCCTGCTGACCGAAGATCTTGATATCCGTCACTTGTATACCCCGCTCTTAGTAGGTGTCCCCAACGGCTACGAAATGGCCTTCCTCGCACTCGATCAGCTTCGGAGGGGCCTGGTTGAGGAGCAACGCCTCGGCGCGCGCCTTGTTAGGCCGCGGCCCGCGACGCCCCCAAGGGGAGTCGGGCATGTCCATGAGGCTCGGCCGGGGGCCCGGCAGGGCTTTATCAGACGTACCTTGAGCGCCGAAAGCAGCACTGGCCCAGCCCTTCGAAAAGCGCTCGCGCTCTGTGGCGGCGAGCTCGTTTTCACCCAGGTGGGCGTCCACTTCCTCCATTTCGCCGGCCTGCTGGATCTGAGGGATGCTGGCGACGTGATGGGTGGCGAAACCATTGGCGGGCCCATTGGTGGACGCGGCGCCGACCAACTCAGCGACCTCAGTGCGCTCCCACTTCCTGTGCAGCTGCGGCACCGCTGTGAGGAGGCGCTTGGTATAAGGATGTTGCGGGTTCCCGAACACCTTTTGCGTAAGCCCCATTTCGAGTACCACGCCCCTGCGCAAGATCACGGTCTTGTCGCTTATGTAATTGCCGAGTGACAGGTCATGGGTGATGAAGAGGATACCGAGCCCGCGGTTTTTCAAGCCGACCAGCATGTTGAGCACGTCCACCCGGGTCGAGGCGTCGAGCATGCTGATGATCTCGTCAGCGATGAGCAGCTTGACTTCCAGGAGCAGGGCACGGGCCACCAGAAGGCGCTGCAGTTGGCCCCCGGACAGTTGATGAGGGAACTTGTTCAACACGTCCGCGGGGTTGAGCGAGACCGCCTCGAGCGCCGAAGCCACTTTGGCCTCCCAGTCCCGGCGGGACAGGTCCGAAAAGTAGGCCGGGCGTAACATCTCGAATACCCGGTCTGCCTTGTACAGCGGGTTGTAAGAGCTGAACGGGTCCTGGAACACTCCCTGCACATGACGGTAGTACTCGCGCAGTTGCTTCTTCTGCAGCCCTACGACATCAGTGCCCTCGAAGATGACCCGGCCGGCGGAAAGTGGCGCCAAGCGGAGCACTATTTTGCCGAGGGTCGACTTACCACTCCCGCTCTCGCCAATGAGTGAGACGACCTCGCCTCGGTCGATGCCGAAGCTCACCTGCTGCAGGGCTAGGTTCAGGCCGCCCCCGAACGTGCCCGACTTATAGATCTTCGAGACGTTGTCGATCTGGAGCATGCTCATTGCTTGACTTCCTGAGGCTCCGCCAGTGGCATGGGGGCCACTGGCGCGGAAGCCACCTCCTGCATCGCCCTCCAGCACGCCACCTGGTGGCCCTTTTTCAGTTCGAGGAAAGGGGGTTCCTCGGCACACTTTTCGAAGGCGAACGGGCACCGCGCCCTGAAGCGGCAGCCCGTCGGGGGGTTGAGAAGAGAAGGCGGCCGGCCCGGGATCCCGATCAGGGCGGCGTCGGTGTAGCGCACTCCAACCTCTGGTAGTGATGCCAACAACATCTGCGTGTAGGGGTGGAGGGGTGAACCAACGATGGTAGCGGCATCGGCCTTCTCGGCCAGCTTGCCGGCATACATAACGAGGATGGTGTCGGCTATCTGAGCGAGGATGGACAGGTCGTGGGTGATGACGATCATGCTCTTAACGAAACGGCGCTGCCTGAACTCCATCAGCATCTCTCCCACCGCACGTTGTGTCGAGACGTCGAGAGCGGAGGTGACTTCGTCAGCAATGAGGAGCGAGGGGTCGAGCAGCGTGGAAAGCACCATTGTGACTCTCTGGCGCATGCCTCCCGACAACTCGAACGGGTACATCTGAAGGACATTTTCGGGTAGCCCGACCAGGTTCATGCGCCGTTTGAACTCTGGCAGCACTGTGTTGTAACGCACCCCGCGCGACTTCAACAGCTCGGCCGCCATGCGCCCGATCTTCCTGGTCGGGTTCAGCGCGCTCATAGCGTACTGAGGAATGAGCGAGACGTCGCGTAGCCGGTAGCCGGCCATGGCCCGGTTGTTCGAAATAGGCAACCGCTTGCCGTCCAGTTCGACCTGGCCGCCCACTTGCTTCATGCGGCCTTCCATGAATATCAGGCTGTTCCCCAGCGTTGACTTCCCGCAGCCTGACTCGCCGGCCAGACCCATGATCTCCCCGTCCGCGATGGAGAAGCTGACGCCGTCGACTGCTTTTACATCGCCGCGTAGAGTCCGGTACGAGATCTGAAGATTATCGACGTTCAGGCTCACGTGTCCCTCAACTTGGGGTTGAAAACCTCGTCGAGGCCCACGTTGGCAATCAGTAAAGCCGCGACCATGATCGTCATGGCGGCACCGGGGGGTATGAACCACCACCACGTATGCAACTGGAGGGAGCTCCATAGCATGGCGTTGTTCATCATGTCGCCGAGTGAAACGGTGTTGGTCGGCCCCAGCCCCAGGAAGTCGTAGCTCACCGCGATCAGCATCGAGCTGGCGAACAGCAGGATGAACACCAGGAACAGGTACGAAGCCATGTTCGGCGCGATCTCTTTGCTCACTATGCTCACGCCGCGCTTGCCCGATAGCCGGGCCAGGTCGACGAAGTCACGTTCTTTGAGCGTGAAGGTCTGAGCTCGCACCGCCCTCGCCACCCACGGCCAGGTGGTCAGGCCGATGAAAATACCTTCGAAAAAGGCGCTGTGGGTCTTCAAATACGCGCCGATGACGATCAGGAGTACCAGGGCCGGGATCATGACGATGATGTTGGTGAACAACTGCAGGATTTCGTCGATCAGCCCACCTCGCCACCCGGCCGTGAAGCCGACTACGAGCCCCACGGTCCCCGCAAACAGCGCGCCCAGGAACCCCACCAGGTAGCTGTCCCGTAACGCGTAGAGCATCTGGGAAAAAACGTCCTCGCCGAAGAAAGTGGTCCCGAACAAATGCTGCCACGATGGGTGCAGGTGGGCCGGAGCGACAAACTTGCCGGCCGTAGGGAGCAATGTACGGCCCAAATATAGCCAGCAGGACGAACACCGTCTCGACAGAAAGGCCCAGCATCAGCTTCTTATTGCGCAGTGCGAAGTATAGGAACTCCCACCGCCGTCCCGGAACGCCACCTGGGCTGACAGCGGTTGTCGGCCCCGTGACGGCCGCCGGCACCTGGTCGCCGGTGGGAGCGGTGATCGTTTGTCCCGGTTCAGCTACGGTGCCCTCGGGGGGCCTCATCAGGCTCATTACTACGCCCCCTGCATGCTAATTCGGACCCGGGGGTCGACTAACACATAGACGATATCGATGACGAAGTTGGCGATGCACACCCCGAGGATGATGAACAGGAAAATCCCCTGCAGCAGGAAGTAGTCCTGATAGGTGATCGCCTCGTAGATGAGGTGGCCAAGGCCCGGGTACTGGAAAACGATCTCGGTGACGATGCTCCCGCCTACCACGACGCCGAGTGCAAGGGCCAACCCGGAGAGCTGGGGGAGGACCGCATTGTGGTAGGCGTACTTGCGTACCAACCGTTCGGAGGCACCCAGGGAGCGTAGGTACCGGGCGTAGTCCGTCTCCAGCTCGTAGATGACCAGGTTGCGCATGCCGATGGCCCAGCCGCCGAAACTCACCAAGAAGATAGTCAGGAACGGCAGGAACCAGTGCTGGACGGCGCTCCAGATGAAAGTCCAGTTGGCGCCGGGCAGCAATGTCTCCTGGAACCCGCCTTCGACCGGGAACCAATGGGCGTAGGCGCCCAGGTAGAACGCCATCGCCAGCGCCAACCAGGGGTAGGGGGACGCCTGGAAGACGTAACCAAGAGGCAGGACCGTGTTGTCGAGCGACTTGCGGCGAGCGGCCGCCGCCCCCAGACGGTTCCCGAGGACATAACTGAGGGCGATGGCCGGGACCAGCAGGGCCAGCGTATAAGGGAGGGCGTCCTTTATGAGATGGACCACAGGCGTAGGGAAGTCGTAAATGCTGACCCCCATGTTGCCGTGCAGGATGCCATCCCAGAAATGCAAGTACTGGTCCCACAAAGGCACGTTCAGCCCGAAGGCTTTCGCAAACACGGCGTACAGATGTTGCCACGGCCCCGGCGCAACCGTCCCACCCGACCCGGTGGCGAACTTATTCAGGTACGCCTGGACAGGGTCGCCCGGCATAAGGCGTGGTATGAGCCAGTCGATGGTCGCGCCGAACCAGAAGGCCAGCGCGTAAGTGGCGAACTTCCTGGCGAAGTAACGGGTCACTATTTCCTCTGGTTGGTCCCTCTGGTTGGTCCGTCTGGTCGGGGTCGCACCTAGGGCCAGCGGGCCCACCGGTCCGGCGATGTCGCGGTGGGCCCCTGGTTCAGGAAGTTGTAGTTAGCCGGCCAACTTCGCCGGCCGGAGCGCGGCCAAGGCGTAGACGGTGGTCATGGCCCCGAGGTAACCAAACCACATGACCGGCACGTTCTGGTCGGTGGAGGTGGTGCTGGACGGGAAGTCCTTCCAGTAGGTGTCGTTGCCCTGGAACCAGGCGCCGTTGTACCACAGCGGGATCTCGGGCAGTTGCTGGAGGAAATCCTTCTCGAGTGTGCCGTATATGCCGTGGAGCACGGCGGTGTCGGACGACGGGGTGGTGCTGGCCTGCTCCACCAACTTCCAGGCGGACGGGTCGTTGAAGCGCTCGATATTGAGGCCGGCGGCCTCTTCGTTGCTGGCGCCGCCGATGGGAAGCTGGTAGATGTGGTCGAAGTAGCTCCACGGGTCGGAGCTAGCACCGACGTTGTTGTTTATTTCCATGTCAAAGGTGCCCTTGGCCTGGTCGGACGTGCGGGCGTTGGCCGACGGGTAGATCGGGCTGACCTTGATGCCAATGCGGTTCAGCTGCTGGGAAATGATCTGGATGGCGGCCATCCAGTCGGTCCAGCCGTCAGGTACCTCGAGGGTCAGCTTCTGGCCGTGGTAACCCGAGGCCTTGAGGAAGGCCTTGGCTTTGCCCACGTTGTAGCCGAAGCCGTACTTGTTTACGACGCTCTGGTTGAGGAAGCTGTCGAGGTTGGGCAGCAGGCCGACCGGGTTGGACGCCTGGACGATGCCCGTATAGACGCCGCTCACGATGTTCTGCGGGTTGATCGCGTCAGCCACCGCCCGGCGGAAGTTGACGTTGTTCATCGGTGCCTTGGAAGTGTTGAGCTCCAGCCACGCCGTGTTGGCCGACAACATGTACGGGGCCGACGGGTAGTACGTCTGGATGAAATTGTTGCCGCCGATGGTCATCAGCGTGTTGATGCCGGGCAGGAAGTTGTTACTCCAGTCGACGTTGTTGCTGAGAAGGGCGGACAGCTCGACGTTGTTGGAGCCGTTCACCTCGTCGCAGAGGTACTTGAAGTGGAAAGACAGGCCCAACTGCGTCTTGCCCCACCAGTTCGGGTTGTCCTGGTAGCAGGCTTCGGTCTGGTTGTACC
This sequence comes from uncultured Acidimicrobiaceae bacterium, assembly GCA_963823855.1. Lineage (GTDB taxonomy): Bacteria > Actinomycetota > Acidimicrobiia > Acidimicrobiales > Palsa-688 > Fen-671. Next base: position 230,916 of record CAWGNA010000011.1, on the reverse strand, counting down.
CCCCCGGGACGAGTGTCATCGGCCCGCTGCTGACGGGGCTGGTGTTGGCGGCCGTGACCTGATCTGTGGCGGACAGCTTCGACCAAGCGCTCTGGGGCAGTACGGGCTGGTTCCACAGGTAGTTCTGCCAAGCCGCGTACGGGGCAGGGCTGGTGAAGTGCACCGTGACCGTGTTCCCGCTGGCCACCGCACCCGGGCCCGAGAGGTACTGGCCCAGGTTGCTGTACGGGACGGCCGTGTTGGCTTTAGCCAGGTTGATCGAGTAGGCGACATCGGCGCCCGTGAGGGAGGAGCCATCGCTCCATTTCACGTTGTTGCGGACCTGCATCGTATAGGTGGAGGGGCCGGTCCAGCTCCCCGAGGTGGCCAGCCACGGGAGGTACTTGTTATGGACCGGGTCATAGAGGAACAGCGTTTCGTAAAGCAGCCCCATCGTGCCCGTGTAGCGGCTGCCGGTATCCAGGGGGTTCCAGTTGCTGGGCGGCGAGTAAGCCGTCCCACTCGTATAGAGGGTCTCGTCACGCGGGAAGCTCGTGATGCTCGGGGCTCTGGCGGCAGAGGCCGGGCTAGCGGCGACGGCACTCATGAGCGGCACCACAAGGGCAGCCGCGGTAATGGCAGCGCCCATACGGGTAACCGCCTTCCTCTTGCTAATGACCATTTTGTACCTGCTCCTTGTCTCGTGTGCTGGCCGAAAAAGGCCCCCGGTACCTAGCCCTTCCGGGCCAGCGGGCTCTTTCGCTCCAGTCCGGATATTGGGGGAGGTTCTGGGCGGGTGGACGCCCGGCCCTTGGCGAGGAGCAGCCCTGGGCGGCGGAGTTCGCTGGCGCGAAACCGAGGAATCGCGACGTTGGCCCTTTTCTTGTCTGCCCTGGGCTGCTGGCCCGACGCTGGCAGCCGAGCCCGGTGGAAATCCCCACTGAGGCCTGTTTGTCACCCCCACAACCCAAAAATGCCCCCTCGATGCAATCTGCTACTTACCCGGTTAAGTCCAGGCACTGGACAGGATAAGCACGCCAGGTGAACCGGTCAAGCCACCCGCCCTCCCACGGCCAAAAAATAAGGACTAAAAAAAGTCGACGTAGAACGAGGCCGGCGGCTGTGAAATCGCTTCGACAAGGAGAGGGGTCGATCTAGAGGTGGGCTTATTATCCGCTCTGTTCGGCCGCAGGCGCAACCATGCGCCGCGTGCGTCGGCGGGCACGGGCGGCGGCCGCGCTGGGCGGGGGAGCCGTACTCGCTCTCAGTACAAGCCTCGGCGGTTCCACCACGTAAGCGGGGACAGGCTCGTCCTCGACCAGTGATATGAGCGCGCGCGGAGCCTGTGCCCCATAACCCACCACGTCCCGGGCGCAAGCGGTGAGCGAAGGCCGCACGACCCCGCACATCAGAGAATCATCGAAGGAGGCGATCGAAAGCTCGCCCGGGACGTCGGTACCCATTTCCTGCGCTTCGCTCAGGCCGGCCACAGCCATCAAGTCGCTGTCATAAACGATCGCGGTGGGGGCCGACGAACGAGAAAGTAGTTGCCGGGTGGCTTCAGCCCCGGCGGAGCTCGAGTAATCGGTCGTCACCACGCTCCCGCTGGCTCCGGCCCGAGTCAAGGCCTCTTCGAAGACCTCGGTCCTCAGCTGCGTGTGGGCGAACTCCGGGGAGCCGGCCACACGGTCGATGCGCCGGTGGCCCAGCATCACAAGGTGCTGCACGATCTGGCAGACACCGTTGGCGTCGCCACCGGGGAAGAAAGGAAGCGAGCCCGTGGGGCCTGGACCCCCGACTATCACGGCCGGCAGGCCGAGCTCCTCGACCAGCGGCACCCTCGGGTCATCCATACGGAGGTCGACCAGCAGGACGCCGTCGACCCGTCGTTCCGCCCACCACCGTCGTAGGGCGACGGTCTCCGCCTCGACGTCCTCGACGATCTGGAGCATGAGCGCGACTTGTCGCGCCGACAGCTCGGCTTCAATCCCGGAGAGCAGCTCTGCGAAGAACGGTTCGTAGGCCAGCGTACGGGCCGGCCTGGCCAGGGCCAACCCGCACGCGCCGGAGCGCGCCGCCGATAGTGCTCGGGCCGCCCGGTTGGGGTGCCACCCGACCTCTTCCGCAATGGCCAGGATGCGCCGGCGGGTCGGTTCGGACACCCCGGGCCGGTCATTGAGCGCATAAGACACTGAAACCTTCGAGACGCCGGCCCTTTGAGCGATGTCCGCGATGGTGGGCCTCCGGGGGCCCGGCTCTTGCCGTCGTACCACGGGCTAATCGCTCCTCTCCTGCTTGCTACGCACTTACCCTGAGCCCGCACTTACCTAAGACAGCGCGGGTTACTGCCGGTGTACAGACTCGCTCGCTTCAGGCGAGCGAACCGCAATTCGCGACGCCATCGGCTGCGCGCCGGAGGCCAAGGCTACCAAGGGCGCGTGGCACCGCCAGCCCACTCGCGCCCTACGGGATTACACCCAGTGGCCGGCAGGGCCCGCTCGGCCAAGGCGAAAAGCGGTCTTAGGCAGACGGTAGGCGAAATCGACGGCCAGCTCTTTGGCATCCTCTGCGTCGAGGCGGTGCTCGGCCACCAGACGGGCCAGGGACGCGCAATGCGCCAGGGGGTCCAGGTCGTGCCGGGCCGGGATGGAAAAGTAGGCGCGAGTGCCGTCCACGAAGCCGGCCGACTGCCCGGCGCTCTCGGTGACCGCGGCCCACAACCTCGAGGTGGCGTCCGGGGCATCGAGGAACCACCACGGAGCTCCCAACCAGAGCCCGGGACAATAGCTTGCCATCGGGCCAGTTCGCCAGAGAACGTCGTATCGTCGACGGTAAAACGACGGTCCTGAAAGCTGGGGTCGAGCCAAACCTGGTGGGCAGACGCTGCAGGGTGGCAGTAAAGCTGGTCGGGAGGGGTAATCGGCAACCAGGTCGGGGCTGAAGCGAGGCAGGGCGTCCGTATCGTGGCCGCCCTGGACACCGCGATGGATTTGCATAACGAGGCCGTCGCCGGTGATGCGCACCGATCGTGGAACCAAATCCTCATATCCGGTCGGTACCCCCGCCGGCAAGAACACGATGTGGAAGTCTCCGGCCGGGCACGTCAGGTTGAGCATGTCCATTCGGGACAACGAGTTGGCGTCATGCGAGAATGGCAGACCCTCTTCGACATCGTCGACCCGGATGCTGGCATGGAGGTCGCGCAAGACCAGGGATAGTCGCTCGAGGTTCTCAGGGTCCGCGTTGGGGTGTCACGTCGATGTCGTAGGTAGCTTCAATGGGCGCTCCCTGAGCGATAGCAGCGAATGCCCCGATCACCACGTACCGGACGCCTCGGTCAAGTGGTTGAAATGAACGGGCACATAGCCCTCCCTATCGCGCACCTCCACACAGTCGGGCTGTCCCCAACCGCACGCGATGCGTTCGAGATTCAACCACACCCTCCCAGGGTGCTGATCACGCCGTCACGGCCTCGCGCGCCTCAGGCGCCTCGTGTTGCGCACGGTTTTCGCTGTGGAGGGCGAGGTGGCGGCGCTCGATCGCGATCACGAGCTTGGCCAGCTCGCTGGATCGGCACAAGCCCGCCGTCGATAGTGATGTCGGCACCAGTCACATTGGCGGTGCGGTCGCTGGCCAGGCACAGGACCAGGTCGGCCACCTCGGCCGGGCGAGTGAACCGGCCCGTGGCCGAACTGTGCGCCGCTTGCTTGACCTCGTCAGGGCTGGTCCCAGTGGCGCGAGCCACCGTTTCGGGCACCCCACCTGCGCCCAGCCACAGGTCGGTAGCGACGGGGCCAGGGCTGACCGTTTTGACCCTGATCCCTCGTGCGCTTTCAGTTCGGGGCCTCGTCGTCAGAGCAGCCGCCACGACGCCCGCCCCTCCCCAATGAGGGCACGAGCGATCTCGAGGCCTATGCCCTTGTTCACACCCGCGCTCGGCCAGTGTCGCTGGCCGTCAAAACATCGCCCGCGGCCGTGACGAAGGCGGCCACCGCGACCACTACCACCAATACGGACAATGAGGCAAAGGGGCGCAGGGTCAGCACGCAACCGGCGACGACGCAAGCCACGCCGGAACTCGCCGCCAGCGCTCGCCCGAGACCGTGTGGGCCCGTGGGACGCTCAAATGTGCGGCTTAACGCGGAGAACATTGCCTTTGCCTGTGGGCCGGGCCAAGGAGCGCGTATTCACCGGGCTCGTCTAAGCATGTAGGAGCCCAGAGATCGGCATCATGACCATCATCTCATCACGACGGCGTTGTCCCCGACCGACTATGTGCTCGAACGGCAGCACCTGGCCGTCAGGCTGGTTGGTCAAGCTCTGACCGGGCGCTCTTTAGCAGGTCGGGTCCTGGACCTCGAGCAACTAGGACCAGACGCGCCCAAACCGATGGCCAGGGCTAAAAGATCTTGATAGCGACCTCCCGGAGCACGATGCGCCAACGCACCAGCTACGGTCAGTTCGGCGGTCGGCTACGACGAGGCGGTGAGCGCCGACCGCTCGGTGCAGAAGTTGTCGCGACCGGCTGGGTTGAGCTTTCGTGGCACCGGTTCGCCCTGTCGCCACGGGCCGGTTCACCCACAGATGGCCGTCTTATGTGCGGTTCCAGAAAGTTGCATTCCTGCAATGGAAAACCTACAGATCGACGGTCCGCGCTCGCCCGGCTGGTAGTGCTCAGCGCACATATCGACGCCACGAACGGCTCCTCTGGCCCCGTGACCCATGCCGCTCGGAACGACTGGCCAGTTCCTATGGTTTTAGGCCGGACTTTTGCAACGGTTACGACCCCGAGTCGAAGGGGATCGTAGAGAACCTGGTGGGATATGCGAAACTTGACTTGGTCGTCCCCCAAGACCTGGTTGGCGCGGAGGTGGCAGGAGCCGACGAGGCGGCCCGGGCCTGGTGCACCGAGGTGAACGGCCGGCCCCCTGCTTTCCCGGTGAAAAAGTGATTGGAAGACTTTGACTTTTCTACATCAAGCATCGGGAGGCCCACGCTTGAGTACCTCGCCAGCTTGGAGTGGTGAGGGCCAAGGAGAACCGTTGCCTGCTGGGGCCACCCGGCACCGGGAAGAGCCATGTCCTCATCGCTCTCGGTCACGCCGCCGTCGAGGCCGGCTACAAGGTGCGTTTACTTCGTGGTCGCAGCCAGTGAGTCCTTCCGGATGGGTGAAGCGCGCAAGAAGGGAGGACCGCTCAAGCCGGCCTGAGGAGCCTTCTTGGGTGGGGCGTTTACCTGGCCACCAGTGGGGCGTTCAACTTGGCCATTGACGAGCCTCAGCCGTTCCGTGCTGAGATAGGACGCCATCGACTGATAGTCCGGCACGGCGCAAGTCTAAGCATCGTCCCTCGACCGCTGCCTGACCCCGGTGGCTCGCAGGGCCCCGTCCATGTCGAGCGGCTGGGGGTAGTACGACGCGACCAAGCGCCACCAGCTCGCCCGAGAACGGATGTTGACACCCGTAGCATTGCGGTCGTCACAACTAGGGGAGTGTCGACGTTGCTGCTGGGCCGAAAAAACGAGCGTCAGGTGCTGGACGAGTTTCTTGCAGCGACACGTAAGGGCGAGGGTGGCGCACTCGTGGTACATGGTGACCCCGGTATTGGAAAGACCGCGCTTCTCGAGTACGCCGTCGGCTCGGCAACGGGGTTCGACGTGTTTCGCACCGTCGGGAACGAAAGCGAGATGGAGCTCCCGTATGCAGCTTTGCTCGAGCTCTGTCGTCCTGGACCGGGTGAACTAGCGCAGCTGCCTGAGCTTCAACGCAATGCGATCGAAGTGGTACTCGGCAGGCGCGGGGGGGTTGCACCGGACCGAGTGCTCGTGGGGGTGGCGCTGGTTAGTCTCTTGTCCGCTTTGGGCGCGGAACGGCCCCTTCTGTGGGTGGTCGACGACGCCCAGTGGCTCGATAGTTCGTCTGCGCAGGCGATTGCGTTCGCCGCCCGGCGCATCTCGAGAGAAGCGGTCGCCTTCCTCTTCGGAGCCCGCACACTGACTGACGAGGTCCGCGGACTTCCGAAGCTTGCGGTTTCCGGCCTTGGGGACCAAGACGCCCGCACCTTGTTGGCGACGGTCCTGCCAGGTCGCCTCGACGATCGGGTGTTGGACCGCCTCGTGGTCGAGACGCGCGGCAACCCACTGGCACTGCTCGAGCTGCCACGAGGTTTGACGCCTTCTCAGCTTGCCGGCGGGTTTGGATTGCCGGTATCGGTCACCCTGGCCGGTGCCATCGAAGAGAGCTACCGGAGACGCTTGGCCAAACTCCCGCAGGACTCCAGGCGGCTTTTGCTGCTCGCGGCAGCCGATCCAACAGGAGACCCTGCGACCGTCTGGGGCGCAGCTGGGAGCCTTGGGATTACCGACGACGCGGCGGCGGCTATCGAGGAGGACGGACTGGTCGATTTCAGGGAAGGGGTCGTGTTCCACCATCCACTCGTAAGGTCGGCCGTTTACAACACGGCCACTCCGAAGAGCAGGAGAGAAGCACACCTTGCCTTGGCGGAAGCGACCGATCCGGTGCTTAACCTGGATCGCAGAGCGTGGCATCGCGCCCAGGCGACGCTTCGCCCAGATGAGGATGTAGCAGCCGAACTTGAAGCCTCGGCACAGCGCGCTCAGGCGCGTGGCGGTCTCGCGGCCGCCGCCGCGTTTTTGGAGCGGTCGGTGGCGTTGACCGTTGACCCCTCACGTCGAGCCGGACGAGCACTTCGCGCCGCTCAGACTAAGCGGCTGGCCGGGGCTCTGCAGTCGGCGTCCGGCCTCGCTGCCGTAGCCGAGCGCGGGCCCCTGGATGACTTGCAGCGAGCCCAGCTGGACGCACTTCTCGGTCAAATTGCCTTTGCAGGCAACCGCGGCAACGATGCCGCGCCCCTTATGCTCAAGGCGGCCTCTCGGCTTGAACAAGTCGACCGAACGCTCGCGCGTGAGGCCTATCTCGATGCGCTGATCGCCGCCTTGTTCGCGGGCCGCCTGGCTGGCGAAGCCAACGCGCTCGAGGTAGCGGCGGCGGCACTCGCCGCGGCCAGATCTGATGAGCCAGCTCGGGCATCGGAGCTTTTGCTCGAGGGTCTCGCTCTGCTGGTTACCGACGGGTACAAATCCGCGACCTCCGTGTTGAAGCAAGCGATGAGTGCGTTCCGGGCCGACGACCTGGGTGTGGAGGAGCGGCTGCGGTGGTCGTGGGTGGCTGGGACAACGGCCGGTCACATCTGGGACTACGACACCTGGGATGTACTAACCAAACGGCAAGAGCAGCTCGCCCGCCATATCGGCGCCCTGACGGTTCTACCTATCACGCTAAGTATACGAGCGGGGGTATGTCTGTTTGCGGGGGAGGTGGCCGAGGCGGCATACCTCGTCGATCAGGTACAGGTTGTAACCGCCGCATCCGACAACCAGCGTTTCTCCAATTCTTCACTCTTGATCGCGGCATTCCGTGGCGACGAGCATGGGGCGCGCCAGCTCATTGAAGCGGTGACCAAGGACTCATCGGTCAGAGGCGAAGGAATGGCGCTGGCCGTGGCCTCGATGGCGACGGCCCTCCTATGCAATGGACTTGGTCAGTACGAAGAAGCATTCCGGGCGGCGGTGGAGGCGCTGAAAGACCCCAATGACCTCTGGTATGCCGGGTTGGCCACCATCGAGCTAGTAGAAGCGGCGAGCCGTACAGGCAACACAGAGCAGGCAAAGCCGGCATTGGAGAAACTGGTCGAGAGCACAGACGCCAGCGGGACAGGCTGGGCTCTTGGTGTTCAAGCCAGGTGCCGGGCTCTGCTCTTAGAGGGGGAGGGGGCAGAAGCTCTGTACCAAGAGGCGATCGAGCGGCTTCTGCCCACGAGATTACGCTTCGACCTCGCCCGCACGCGACTCCTCTATGGGGAATGGCTGCGGCGCGAACACCGGCCGCGTGATGCCCGCGCCCAATTGCGAACTGCCCAAGAGCTGTTCTCCGAGTTCGGCATGGACGGCTTCGCTCAGCGCGCCGGCGTCGAATTGCGAGCCACCGGGGAGAAGCTTCGCAAACGCACAGCCGAAACTCGATATGACCTGACGCCACAGGAGTCACGGATCTCAGAGCTCGCCGCGCAGGGTGCCACCAATCAAGACATCGCCGCCCAAATGTTCATCAGTCCGGGGACCGTGGAGTACCACCTCACCAAGGTGTACCAGAAGCTGGGGATCAGGTCCCGGGTTCAGCTCGCCAACGCCTTGCTCCACCCGAAATCACGCACCGTAGAGGGTTCGTTCTAGAGCCACCGGAACCGCACACCGCCGAGGGAGGGCTCCAAGTCAGAGGACGATGACCGTCTTACCGTCTGTGTGAGCCCGGGCATGAGGTCGAAACATGCCTGGAACATCCTCGAGCCCTATTCGTGTGATTGGCGGTTCGACGATCGTGCGATCGGCGAGAGCTACCCCGACTCTTTCCAGCAACTCGCTCGTCGGACGCAATGCAAAGTTCACCCCATTGATCCCCGACGCTTGCAGCGCCTCGAGGTCGGCGACGTAGCGAGTGGTGATGGCGGTCCCATAAGGGCGGACGAGCGCAGCGTTGGAGGTGAACATTTTGGGATCGCTTACAAGGTCAATCAGAACGTCGATCCCGTCAGGGTGGGACTGGCGGACCGCCTCTTTTACGGGCACCTGTGGGCGTACGACCGTCTCGGTTACCCCGTATGATCGCATTCGGCTTTCAGCCGGGGAATCGATGTTGGCGATCACTCTGGCGCCTGCATTGACAGCGAACTGGGTAGCGAATGTGCCTACACCTCCGCCCGCTCCGACAATCAAGACAACTTGATCCTCAAGCGGGTCGACGAGGTCGACGAGGCTCAGGCCCGTCAACCCGGCCGTCGGCGCGGCCGCAGCCACGACGAGATCGACCCCGTCCGGGATGCGAGCCAAGGGCGCGTCCGCGGTGACGGCCACGTATTCGGCATATGTCCCCGACGTGCCGATCGGCGGGATGAACAACTGCCCGAAGACCTGGTCGCCGGGGCAGAACCTCGTCGTACCGTCACCGACAGTCTCGACGATCCCCGCTCCGTCGACTCCGAGGACCATCGGGAAAATGGCCGGCGCCGGCCTCCACTCGCCAGATGCGAGCTTGGCGTCCATTGGGTTGACCCCCGCCGCCACTAGTCGGATCAGGACCTGACCAGGTCCCGCTGACGGGGTCATGATCTCCGTAACAGCCGGAGATTTCCCAAACTGGCTCACCGTGACCGCCCGCATTCCTTGTCCTTACCTCCTTCTTCTGTTCGGGTGACAACTCCCATGTACCGCATTTCGTCCGGCACCATTCTCTGGACCGTCGGCCGCGACGGCATCTAGGAAACCCCTAGTCATCGCGCTGAGAGGCCCAGAGGGACTAAGGGTTTCCCAGATGCCAACAGGTGGAGGGGACCACAGGATCTGAATAGGGAAGACAACTGGTCCTGGCCGGGCCAGAAAGGAGCCAGTCACTGCACCGATGGGGAGATCTCACATGACGCGGGCCACCGCGGACAACAGCCCGCACGAGCCCACGGTGAATCACACCTCTGAGGCGCGTCCGGGCGAGGCTGACCTGTCCTCGGGTGAGGGGCCCGGAGCTGGCGGCGGGCTCGTGCGTTGGCTGTAGTGGCGGTGACGCTCGCCGGCCTGGTCGGGTTGGGCTGGCTGGAGCGTCGCTCGGTAGCTCATTCGTTTACCGTCCTGGGCCACGCGCATTTGAGCCTCATCCCGTTGGCCATCTCCGCTGAAATTCTGTCCATGGCGACGCTGGCCCGCCAGCAGCGCCGCTTTCTGCGCGTGGGCGGTGTCCGACTGTCGATCACGTCCATGGTGACAATCATTTATGCCAGTAACGCCATCTCGGTCTCCATCCCGATCGCGGGGTCCGCGATGAGCGCCGCCTTCTCGTTCCGGTCCTTCGCCCGCCGGGGGGCGGATCGCGGTTTGGCCGGATGGGTGCTGGCAATGTCCGGGGTGGTCTCGACCGTCACCTTCGCCCTGATTGTGGCCGCCGGCGCCATCCTGTCCGGGAACGCCGTCGCCGCAGCGGTCGGGGCGTTGGGCGGCTTGGCCATCGTCGTGCCAGTCCTGGCGTGCCTGATAGCCCTACGCAACGACCGCCTCCGAAGCTCGACTGGAGCCGGTCGCCGCCCGAGGTCTTCGGTTGGCCCAACGAGTCATAAAGCGACCCCAGGGCGACCCTCGAGAATTGATCGACGCCAGCGTGGCCCGCATCGTCGGGTTGCGTCTGAGGGCGCGGGGATGGATCTTCGTGTTCTGCCTGGCCACCACGAACTGGGTGGCCAACATCGCCTGCCTGGCGCTGGCGATCATGGCCGTTCGCAGCCCGATCCCCTGGTCTGGCCTGATCCTGGCCTGGAGCGTGGGGGTGGGCGCCGCCAGTTTCGGCATCACCCCAGGGGGCCTGGGCCTGGTGGAGGCCGCCCTGGCCGGAGCGCTTGTAGCCGCCGGCGTCCACGCCCCGCAGGCGGTGGCGGCTGTGCTGCTCTACCGGCTCATCAGCTTCTGGCTAGTAGACGCGCTGGGCTGGGTACTCTACCTGACCACTCGCAAACGGGAGCGCCCGCTACCACCGGCCTCGGACGTGTCAGTTGACCTCAGCCGATGAGGGCATCGCTGCTGCAGCAGCCATCCCGCGTCGACCCAACTTGGGCGCTCCCGGCGTGCTGCTGGTCTCCCCGGAACGAACTATGCGGATGAGCACGCTGGGGGGTTCGACGTCGAGGTCCTGGATTTGCGCGACTGGCCCCTGCCGATCGTCGCCCAGCATCTGGGATTATCCTGGGACTTCAACGACCCGACCTAGTCCACGCCGATCGTGCGGGAGTGGAGCCGCAAGGTCAAGAGGGCGACGCTTGTCTGGTAATCACCCCGAAGTACAAGCACTTGGTCCCGGGGGTGCTGAAGAACGCCATCGACAGTGTTTTCTCTCCGCCGCGTTCAGCACCAAGCCTCTGGTGGCGGTCGGCTACAGCGGTGGGATCAGTGATGGAGTGTGCGCCATCGAGCACCTGGCCCAGATCGCGGTCGAGACCGAGATGGTCCCGCTTCGGACCGCGGTGGTTATCCACCAGGTTGCCGAGGCGTTCGTCGAGGCGGGCAATCGCTCAATCCGGTAACCGAGGTCGAGAAAGAGAAGGAGCCTCCTCACACGGGCGAAGCAGCGCTTGGCACGACTGGGGTTTTCCCAGATGCCAGCGCCGTGGACGATCGTCACCATGGTCAACGGAGACGCCAGTGGGCGTTGCGACTGGTTCGGAACCGAAGAGATGGACATGAGGAGACCGATGACTGACGTGGATCCCGACGTGACTAGCTCCGTTTCTCGCCCTAAGTGGGCGGCCCTGGCCGTCCTGTCCGTAGCCCAGCTGATGGTGGTCCTCGACACCACCATCGTGAACGTGGCCTTGCCCTCGATTCAGCGTGCTCTGCACTTCTCGTCTGCGGCCGATCTCCAATGGGTGGTCAACGCCTATATCCTCACCTTCGGGGGGTTCCTCCTCCTAGGGGGGCGGGTGGCCGACCGCTTCGGCCGGCGCTTGGTGTTCGTCTCGGGCGTGGTTCTGTTCGCGGCTGCCAGCCTGGCTTGTGGCCTGGCCAACTCCTCGGGCCTGTTGGTGGCCTCACGGGCCGTTCAGGGACTGGGGGCAGCTTTCATGGCCCCCGCCGCCCTCAGCCTGTTGACGGTCATCTTCACCGAGGGAGAAGAGCGTAACCGGGCCCTCGGGGTGTGGGCGGCCATCGCCGGCGCCGGCGGGGCCGTCGGGCTGCTGGCCGGGGGGGTGCTGACGACGCAACTGTCGTGGCGGTGGGTATTTTTCGTCAACCTGCCCATAGCCGCATTCGCCGCCCTGGCCGCGTTCCCGTTGATCGGCGAGAGCCGCGACCCCGTCGCCGGCGGGTTTGACCTGCCCGGCGCCGTGACGGGCACGGCCGGGCTGGGGGTGCTGGTCTTCGGCCTGGTGCGGGCCAACGTGTGGGGCTGGGGATCGGCGACGACTATCTTGGTCTTGGCCGCGGCGGCCGTCCTGCTGGCCGCCTTCGTCGTCCTGCAGCTGCGCGGTCACAATCCTCTCGTCCCCCCGCGGCTGTTCCGCCACCGGGCCCTGGTCGGGGCGGACGTGGGGATGCTCGTCGCCGGCGCCGGGCTGTTCGGCGTGTTCTTCTTCCTGACTCTCTACATGCAGGACATCCTGCGCTACTCGGCCCTGAAGACCGGCGTCGCGTACCTTCCTTTCACGGCCACGATCGTTATCAGCGCTGGCGTCGGTTCCAGGATCCTCGGTCGGGTCGGTACCCGACCGGTCGTGGTGACCGGGCTCCTCCTGGCGGCCGCAGGGCTGGCCCTGCTGGCGCGCCTTTTGCCCGCGACCGGGTACCTCGACTTCCTGCCGTCGCTCGTGCTTATGGGCGCCGGGCTGGGCGGGACCTTTGTGTCCCTCACATCCTCAGCGGTTGCTGGGGTCCCCCAGGAGGACACCGGGGTGGCGTCGGCCTTGCTCAACGCCAGCCAGCAGATTGGCGGGTCGCTCGGATTGGCGGTGCTTACCGCGGTTGCGACGGCTCGCTTCGACGCCGTGCGCCCGCTCCACCCGACGCCGGCGACCCTGGCCGCCGCCACCACCAGCTCCTGGGCGTATGCCTTCATCGTGGCCGCCGGGCTTCTCGTCATCGCGGCAATCATCACCGGATGGCTGCTACGCCCCAGCCCGGACGAACCCCATCCAGAGCAGCTGACTGTTACCGACGAGGTCATCGACCGTCGAGCAGACTACGCGGCTCTACTTCCGTCCACTGCGGCCATCCAACCAGGGGGCGCGACTCCGAGCCCCGGCTCTGCCATTCGGGTGATGGCACGGTGTGGGTGCCATGGATGACGTACGTGCGGAACCTAGGTGATCAACCGCGAACGTCGAGGTCGAACTCGCCGCACTGACTCGAGTAAACCAGCTCACCGACTTTCGCGCCGAACCCCAGGAGAAGTTGAAGCCGATGCTCGAGGTAGAAACATCATCACGGGGGAGTCGCGCAGTCGCCTGTGTCGCGAAAGGAACCTGGACACGACGAGCGCCACGACTTTCGGTGGAGCACTTGCCTTGTGCCTTGGCGAGCCGGGCCTCATCAATCCCCGCCGGAGTAGCCACGTCCGCCGACGCCTTGCCTGCGACGACCCGCCGCCCCGTCGCGCTCCGCGGTGGGGATCCTTTTCATCAACCATCGAACCATCAAGCAAAACAGGAGGTAGCGACGACTAACGTCACCGCTATCAAGGTCCCCGGCTTCGTCGCCGGGACGTGGGAGATCGACCCGGTCCACTCCGAGGTGTCCTTCGTTGTGCGCCACCTGGTCGTGAGCAAAGTGCGCGGCCGCTTCGAACGGTTCAGCGGCACGATCGTCACCGACAAGGTCCTGGACCGTTCGTCTTCATCGCAGAAGGGCTGACTAACCGCCAGATCGGCCGGCGGCTCTTCATTGCCGAGCGGACAAGGGACACCCACGTCGGCCGCGTCCTGACCAAGCTCAGCTGTGCGACGCGTTCTCAAGTCGCCGCCGTGGTCCGCACTCCTACAGGCGAGCGGCCACCAGGCAACCGATACGGATCGTTCACGGGCCCTGTCCGGCGCTGCTCTGCTTCGCGTGGTCCGCAGGCGGGCGAGGCATCCCTGCACTTCTCCCTGCGTGCTCCACACGAAGGAATTGTTGGTGCTAGTCGGCGGCGAGGGCGTATTCGGCATCGACGCCGAGGCGGCGCCGGACGGCTCGGCGAGCCATCTCGAGCATCGCCGGGTCGTTGCTCATCACGAAGCTGGCGTTGGCCGCAAGGATGATGCCGTTCAACTCGAACACGAGCAGGGTGATGTCCTCGCCGTCGGGGAGCTCTGCCAATTCCTGTGCCTTTAGCGCGAACCCGAGGATCAGGCCGACGAACGACAGCTGGAACGCGCCGACCCGCTCCTTCACCGGGCCGGGCGCGTGCCCATCTCGAGGATCGCCCCGGCGAAGAAGCAGCCGCCGGGGAACGTCTGTCGCTGCAGATGATCGAAGAAGTAGTCGCAGACGCTGATCAATCGGGGAAGGCCTTCGGGCGCTGCCAGCGCCGGATCGATCACTTCGAGGTGAAAGACGCGGTCCGCCTCCTCGATGGTGGCCAGCTGCAGTTCCTGCTTGGAGCCGAAATGCGCGTACAGCCCGCTCTTGGATATGCCGAGCGCCTTGGCCAACCCGCCGATGCTAAGTCCTTCGAGGCCCTCGACAGTGGCCAGCGACACGGCCTGGTGGAGGATGGCCTTGCGCGTCCGTACCCCGTCCTCGCGCGCCTTGCGCACGGGAGGTCCGTCGGGCCCCATGGAAACCTCCTCCTTGACAACTAGCACGACCGTTCGTACTATATCCCCTAAGTACGACCGATCGTACTATATCACGGTGAGCCCAAGGGCTTTCCGGCCCCTACGAAAGGAACCAGCAGATGAACCCGAACAAGGCACTCTGGGAAAAGGGCGACTTCACCCGCATCGCGGAGAGCATGCGAGACAGCGGCGAGGCGCTGGTCAAGGAACTGCAGATCACCAACGGGCTCGAGGTCCTCGACCTCGGGTGCGGCGACGGGACCACGGCCCTGCCGGCGGCCAGGCTCGGGGCCAACGTGCTCGGCGTGGACATCGCCCGCAACCTCGTCGAGGCCGGCAACGCCCGGGCCCGGAGCCTGGGCCTGACCAACTGCCGGTTCCAGGAAGGCGACGCGTCGGATCTGCACGAGATCGAGGATGAGAGCTTCGACCTCTCAGTCAGCATCTTCGGGGCCATGTTCGCTCCGAAGCCAGCCAACGTGGCCAAGGAGATGGTCCGGGTGACGCGGCGGGGCGGTCGCATCGTCATGGGGAACTGGATCCCGAACGACCCCACGCTGGTGGCACAGATCTTGAAGATCAGTTCCGCCTATTCGGCGCCTCCTCCGGAAGGTTTCATCAGCCCGATGACATGGGGGCTGGAGGATAACGTGATCGAGCGGTTCGCGGCCGCGGGAGTACCCGAAGAGAGGATTTCATTCCAGAAGGATTCCTACACCTTCAACTTCCCGGGTACGCCGTCGGAGCTGCTGGCCGAGTTCAGGACGTACTACGGGCCGACGATGAACGCGTTCGAAGCCGCCGCCAATGGCCGCGAGGCTGACCTGCAGGCCGAGCTGGAGGAACTGTTCAACGAGCAGAACGCCAGCCCGAGCAAGGATGCCACTTCGATCCCCGCCACGTTCCTGCGCGTCACGGTTGCACGCTGATGGGCGCGGGCAAGCGGTAAAGGGACACAGTGACCGACAGCACTAAGGAGGAGCGACGGTCAGCGGTGACGATCGAGATCAGGTTGCTGGGAATGTTCGAAGTGCGCCGCGGCGGCGAGCCCGTCCCGGCCAGCGCCTGGAGCCGCCGTCACGCCGCCGCGCTGGTCAAGCTCCTCGCCCTGAGCCCGGGGCGACGGCTGCACCGGGAGCAGGTGATCGACGCGCTGTGGCCTGACTTGGGCGTGGACGAGGCCGCCCCCAGGTTGCACAAGGCCGCCCATTTCGCCCGCAAGGCCGCCGGGGACGACACCATTGTCCTGCGGGGCGAGTCGGTCGCCTTATTTCCCGACCAGTCCGTCGGCGTGGACGCCGCCCTGTTCGAGGCCGCCGCGGACGAAGCCCTCCGGGCCGGAGACAAGCCGCTGCTCCAAGCCGCCTCTGACCGCGGCAGAGGCGACCTACTGCCCGAGGACCTCTACGAGGAGTGGGCCGACGGTCCTCGACAGCGGGTCCGCCAGCTGCGCTCCGACCTGCTGCGGCGACTTGGCCGCTGGGACGAACTCGTGCAGCTCGATGGGACCGACGAAGAGGCCCATCTCGAGCTAATGCGCGCCCTTTCGGCGCGGGGCGACCGGCACGGGGCGCTCCGCCAGTTCGAGCGGCTCGACCGGGCCTTGGCCGGCGAGCTGGGTGTGGCGCCCAGCAAGGAGGCGGTGGCGCTGCGCGACACCCTCCTGGACGCCGGGGCGGTCGAGCGCGCTCCCACTCCCGAGGATGACCTTGTCGGACGGGAGGAGGAGCGCGCCTTGATCAGCTCCGTGCTGGGGGCGGTCGGTGATGGCCAGGGCGGGCGCACACTGCTGTTGGCCGGTGCCGCCGGCGCCGGCAAGTCGACGGTGTTGGCTTGGGCCCGAAGTGAAGCGGAGTCGTGGGGGTGGCGGACGGGGCGCGGGCTAGCCGCCGCTATCGAAGGCGGCCTGGGCTTACGCGCCGATCTTGGAGGCCGTCGCCGATCTCGGCCGGCGCCATCCCGCCCTGCTCGACGGGCTCGATGACAACTACCGGGCTGAGATCGAGCGGGCCCTGGCCGGTGCGGACTTGCACTGGAGCGGCGAGGGCGGGCACCAGCGGCTCTTCGTGGCCGTTGCCGAGCTGCTGCGGCTGGCCGCAGCCGACCGCGGTGCCATGCTCGTGCTCGACGACCTTCACGAAGCTGATGAGGCCAGCTTGCGCCTCACCCACTATCTGGCCCGCTGCGCCACTACCGAGCGCATAACCCTGTTGATCGGGTACCGGCCGATGCCGCTCACGGACGGGTTCGAGCAGTTCCGCGCCAGCCTCACCACGCGCGCTAGTGCCGTCGCCCACGAACTCGCCCCGCTCGCAGCCCCGCAGGCCGAGCAGCTGGCCCGCCGCCACCAGCCCGACGCTGACGCCAACACGGTGGCCCGCATCGTGGAACTGGCGGGCGGATCGCCGTTCGCGATTGTCGAGCTGGCCCGCCGGTCAGGGACCGCCCCCTCTTGGGAGCGGTCCGCCGACTCGGTCGCGCTGGCCGCCCTCAGCCCGAAGACCCGGGACATCCTCCAGCGAGTGGCTGTGCTGGGCGCGACCTTCGACACCGACGAGTTCGTCTCGCTCGCCGACCTCTCCGACGACGACGCCTTCGCCCACCTCGACGCCGCCCTTGACGCCGGTGTCATCGCACACACCGGCGCGCACTACCAGTTTCGGCACAGCCTGGTCCGTGACGCTCTCACGGCCGATGTCGCCCCCCACCGGCGCCGCCGTATCCACCGCGACGCCGCCGCCCGTCTGGAATCCCTGGGTGCGTCCCCGGCTCGCGTGGGCCACCACCTCGTCGAAGCTGGCGATCCCGCCGCCGCCGGCCCGCACCTGGTCCGAGCGGCCGAGCGCGAGGCCGCCATCGGCGCCTACCGCGACGCTTTCGACCTCGTCGAGCGGGTCCAGGCCCACGTAGAGGGCCCACTGCGAGCCCGGGCCCTAGCGCTGCGGGCCGACCTGCTGTTCGCGCTGGGCGACCCCTCCGCCACGGTCGCCTACCGGCACGCCATCGAGCTGGCCGACAGCGACGGGGGCCGGCTCCTCCGCGCCCGCCTGGCCCGCGCCGCGGTGTTCGCGGGCGACATTGACACCGCGGCCGCCGCCCTAGAAGGCGTCGAGCCGAACGGCGGACCGGCCGATGGGGACATCCTGCTGGCTCGCAGTCAGGTCGCCTATTTCACCGGCGACATGGACGCGGCGCGCGCTCTGACCGAGGAGGCCCGCCGCCGCGTTCTGGGCGGCGACAAGACCTGGCAGGTGCTCGACCTTGTCGCCCTCGAGGGATTGCTCGCCCACGCCAGTGGCGAATGGTTCGACCGTATGCGCGTCGAGCTGCAGCGCATCTCCCAGAACCCCGAGCTGGCCCTGGTCATCTTCGACGGCTACCTCTGTCCGGCCGAGTACCTGCTCTACGGGCCGACCCCTTACTGCGAGGTCATCGAGCTCGCTAACGGCCTGCGCGACACCGCCCGGCGCGCGGGGGTGCTCCGGGCGGTGGCGTTCGTGGGCGCGCTCGCCGGTGAAGCCGCACTCTTGGCCGGTGATCTGCAGACCGCGCAACGCGAGCTAGAGGAGGCCGTGGACCTACACCACGTCATCGGTGCCGCGGCGGGGGAGGCCGCCTCCCTGCAACGTCTGGCCGAGGTTCATTTGGCCAAGGGCGACCCCGGCGAGGTGAACCGCTTGCTGCGGCTGGCCCTGCCGCTGGCTCGCTGGTCTGCGATCTCCCTGCACCTGCTGCAGCGGATCTTCGGCACGATGATCCGCGCTGCCCCCGACCGCGACGCGGCCCGCGCGGTCGTCGACCGGGCCGAGTCCACGCTTGGAACCGAGGATCTCTGCCCGTTCTGCAACATCATGCTTGCTGTCCCCGCGGTCATCGCCTGCGCCGATGTCGGCGATCTGGACCGGGCGCGACACCACCTCCAAGTGGCCGAGAAGTCGGCGCGCCTATGGGAGGGAACCGCGTGGCAGGCCGCCGTGCTCGAGGGCCGCGCCCATCTCGCCGACGCTGAGGGCGACACATCCAGTGCTGACGGGCTGCTGGCCGAGGCGGCCGCGCTCTTCGACGGCGCCGGGCAGCCTCTCGACGCAGCCCGCTGCCGCACGGATAAGCCGATCAGGACTTAGCGGCCCGCAGTTGTGCTTGGAGCGCGCCCAGCGACATCGGCACCTCCGGCCGCGACCGCAGCCGGCCTACCCGGACAGGTTCACAGGCAATGGCGTCCTCTTACGGCCGGGGTCGACGCTGTCCTCGTGTCCCCTGGCCTGTCACCGTGGGAGCAAATGCATGACCATGAGCGAACACGCGTAGATCCCGCCGCCGCACACCACTAGGCGCAGCATCGAGGCGCCGCGGGAAGCGAGGACCACCCCGGCTCCCATGGCCAGCAGCGTCGGCACTGCAGCCGTCCCGGCGGCACCGTTCTTGGTCGACACGACGATCAGTGCAGTGACTGCGGCCGTCCCGGAGTTACGAATTACCCGGTCGGCTCGCTCGCTGAGCGAGATCCGTTGGAACAGGAGTAGGGGGCCGAGCCGGAACACGAAGCTTCCTGCACCAACGGCGAGAACCACCACCCAGGTCATGACCGGCTCCTCTCGTCGTTGGCCACCCCGGTCGCGCACCCGGCCGCGATTGCGGCCAGCAGTCCAGTTCCGGCCGGCCAGCTGGCGGTGGCCAGCGCCACCGCGGCCGCCATCATCATCACTGATCGTGCACCGGCGGCGCGAAGCCCGGTGCCGACGAGCCCGAGCAGGCACAACGGGATGAAGATCTGGAGATCGAGCCCGTCGAGGCGAGCCCCCATAACCGCGCCGACGGCCATGGCGCCTGACCATACGGCACCGAGGGTGAGACCGGCGGCCAGGAAATATCGTCGCTGTTGACGGGGATCGGTGGACTGGTCGGCATGGCGCTCGGCTGCCGCCCAGGTGGGGTCGATGATCAGACCGGCGGCCACGACCCGGAACCAACCTGGTTGTTCGGGCCATCGACGAGCCAGGGACGTGCTGTAGACCAGGAGGCGGGCGTTGACCAGCAGTCCGGTGAGGATCGCCGCCAGTGGGCCGGCCTGGTCGAGGGTGCGGAGCGCGGCCAGGTGGGCACTGCCGCCGAAGATCAGGAAACTGCCCGCCCATCCGGCCAAAGCTGCGCCGTGGTCGGCGGCGGAAGAGCCAATGACGAGAGCGAACGGGATGTAGGAGGCCAGCAGCGGCAGCATGGCCAGGGCGCCGCTGCGAGCCGCGGAGGGAACATCGCTCTCGGTCGACACCGAGCGGGTCGACATCGCGGAGGGGGTGGTCATAAGTGGCGATGGTCGTTCCGGCGCCTTCCTCTGAGCTTCCCTCGACGACGGGGGACAGGGAAGGGCAAGGGAAGGCCCGCTCCGTACGGTCGTCATATCTCGTCCGGTCCGGCGAGGCAACGCACACCAAGGAGAAACCGATCAATGTCCACGACCGCCGACACGCCGACCCGCAACGGTGTCGATACCGACACCCTTTTCGCCACCCTCGATGCCGTCAAGGGCAACAACGAGATCGCCAAGTTCCAGTTCCGGGCGACCAACAAATGGATCAGCGGCACCCACAACCAGTCGACCATTCACGGCTTCTACGGAGCGATGCAGGAGATGCAACACGCCCACCTGCATGTCTTCGACGCCGATCATCCTGTCGTACTCGTCGGCGCGGACAACGCCCCGACGGCGGTCGAGTACGTGCTGCACGCCTTGGCCGCCTGCCTCACCTCCGGCATCGCCAACATCGCGGCGGCTCGCAAGGTCAACCTCACCGAGGTCGAGTCCACTGTCGAGGGCGACATCGACCTGCTCGGCATCCTCGGCCTCGGCGACGGAGTCCGCAACGGGTACCAGCAGATCAAGGTCAGCTTCAAGCTCAAGGGCGACGACCCCGCCAAGCTGCGCCAGGTCGTCGAACAGTCCAAAGCCCGCTCGGCTGTCTACGACGTCGTCACCAACGGCGTGCCGGTGGCGATCGAGATCGACGCCGGGTGATCACCGGGGCTCGGACATCACCCGTCTGAACCCGAGACAGATGGTGCTGGCCGGCAGGAAAACCCGACCAGCACCGCCCGTCTCCCATCGACTCACTCGACCTCGACGCCACCGGGATCAGCACCATCGTCTGGGCCACCGGCCATCGGCGCCCCTACCCATGGCTCGACCTTCCCATCCTTGACCGCCACGGTGAGATCTGCCAGTACCGGGGGGTCACGCCCGTGCCCGCCGCCTACGTGCTCGGCCAGCGCTTCCAGCACTACCGCAACTCGAACTTCATCGACGGCGTCGGCCGCGACGCCCACTACATCGCCCAGCACATCTGCAGGACGCGTCGCCAACTCACCGCCGTCGCCACCGGCCCCGTCCCCGAACAGAAATGGACTCCAACATGTATACCGACGACCAACCATCCACTCTGCGCAGCGGTGCCTCGCACGACGTCATCGTCGTCGGCGCCCGAGCGGCCGGTGCCGCCACCGCCATGCTGCTCGCGCGGGAGGGGCTGCGAGTGCTGCTCCTCGACCACAGCCCGCTCGGGTCTGACACACTCTCCACCCACGCACTGATGCGCGGCGGGGTGCTCCAACTGTCACGTTGGGGCCTGCTCGACCAGATCATCGCCGCCAGTACCCCACCGGTCACGCGAACGACGTTCCGCTACGGCGACGAGAGCGTCGTCATCACCATCAAACCGTCATACGGGGTCGACGCTCTCTACGCACCGCGTCGCACCCTCCTCGACCCTGTCCTGGTGCACGCCGCCGTCGAGGCCGGCGTCGAGGCCTACCACTCGACCTCGGTGACCAACCTAATCAAACGGCACGGCCGGGTGGTTGGAGTGCACGCCACCACTTCGGACGGAAGGTCCGTTGAGCTCGGCGCCCCGCTGGTGATCGGCGCCGACGGTATCCGCTCAACTGTTGCAAAGTGTGCCGGCGCGGCGTTCGCCAGAGTGGGCCAGCACGCCTGCGCCACCACGTACGGGTACTGGGCCGATCTCGACACCGACGGCTACGAGTGGAACTTCCGCCCGAACGCCTGCTCGGGGGTCATCCCCACCAACGACGGTAAAGCGTGTGTGTTCGCCAGCGCCTCCCCCAAACGCATCGCCAGAGGCGGCGTCGCCGTCCTCAGTGACGTCATCGCCGAGGGCACACCGCAGCTGGCCGAACGACTACGCCGGGCGTCGCCTCCGCCGGGCACCCGTACCTGGCCCGGCCAACCTGGCTACATTCGCTGCTCCCACGGTCCCGGGTGGGCGCTCGTCGGCGACGCCGGCTACTTCAAGGATCCCCTCAGCGCCCACGGGCTGACCGACGCCCTCCGCGACGCCGAGCTCCTGGCTCGTGCCGTCAGCGGCGGGCTCCGCGACGACGGCTCTTTGGACGAAGCGCTCGAGAACTACCAGACCAAACGCGACCGGCTCAGCCTCCCGCTGTTCGAAATCGTCGATCGCATCGCCAGCCAGCAGTGGCACGACACTGAAATCAGCCGCCTGCTGCTGCAACTCAGCTCCGTCATGACCGACGAGATCGAAGCACTCGCAGCCCTCACACCTGAACCAGTTCCATGAGCCGCCGCACACTTCTCGGCGTGTGGGCGCACCCCGACGACGAGGCGTACACGTCCGCGGGCCTGATGGCCACCTTCCGGCGCCGCGGCGATCGCGTCGTGGTCATCACGGCCACCCTCGGCGAGCACGGCACCAGTGACCCGGAGACCTGGCCACCGCGCCGGCTCGCAAAGTTGCGGCACACAGAACTTCGCAACAGCCTCGCCGCCCTCGGCGTCGACGAACTCCACCTGCTCGGTTACCAGGACGGCGACTGCGAGCGGGAGGACGGCACCCAAGCCATTGCCCGCCACATCGCCCACATCGCCCCCGATCTCATCGTCACCTTCGGGCCCGACGGCATGACCGGGCACACCGACCACCGGGCCGTCAGTCGCTGGACCACCGACGCCTGGACAAGCACCCGGTCCCACGCCGACCTGTTGTACGCCACCCTCACCGCTGACTTCCACCGAGAATGGGGCCCCTCAACAACCAGATCGGGTTGTGGGCCGAACAGCCCAACCCGCCCTGCACCGCCGCCGCCGACCTGGTCCTGAGCACCCGCCTACGGAACGCCGTGCTCGATCTAAAGGTCGCCGCCCTAGAAGCCCACGCCTCGCAGACGCGACCCCTCATCGAGCTCCTCGGCGCGACCACCTACCGCGAGTGGTGGCGCACCGAATCGTTCCGAAGGCCCTACGCCGCCGCTCGCGAGATCGCAACCACACCCTCGCCAGCGCATGATCACCACCGATCCGGCCGTCGCTTGACCCCAACCATTTAAGGAGGAACTATGACCGCAACGTACACGAAGAACCGAATGGCAACGCTCGACGGAACAGCGGAAGCCACCCTGACGCCCCTACCCGGCGCCGCGACGCGCGGCGTCCGCATCGAAGTCAACGAGCTGTCCCGCCGGGTCCGGCCGCGGGCGGGGCCAGGTGACGCTCCTGGACGCAGTATCGTTCACGCTCTCGGCCGGTGAGCTTGTGGCGATCGTCGGTCCCAGTGGCGCCGGCAAGACAACTCTGTTGGAGGCCATCGCCGGCATCGCCCCAGCGACCTCCGGGTCGGTGCGTTTCGACGGCATCGACATGCACACCCACCCGGGGACATTCCGCAACGTGCTCGGCTTCGTGCCCCAGGAGGACATCATCCATGCCGACCTGTCCCTCCAGCGTACACTTCGTTACTCCGCGCGCCTCCGGCTCCCCTCTTCGACAACCGGGGCCGAGGTTGACGACGCTGTCCGTGACGCCATCGAGGCCGTGGGCCTGGTCGGGCAGGTCGACCTCCGGGTCGGCTCGCTCAGCGGTGGGCAGCGCAAGCGGGCCAGTATCGCCGTCGAGCTGCTTACCGACCCCCACGTCTTCCTCCTCGACGAGCCGACCTCTGGCCTCGACCCCGTCACCAGCGCGGAGCTGACCGCCCACCTGCGCCAGCTTGCCGACCGCTCCGCGACGGTCGTGTTCACCACGCATTCGATCGAGGACCTCGCCAGGTGCGATCGCGTCGTGTTCATGACCCAACGTGGGCGAGTGGGGTTCGTGGGGACCCTCTACGAGGCGCTCCAGCGGTTTGGGGTCAGCTCAGTCCCCGAGCTCTACCGTCGCCTGGCCGACCCGGACGGCATCCCTTACCCTGCCAGCACGGCCGGTTCTGCAATGGCGGCGTCTGAGGACGGTCCCCGAGACGTGAACAGGCGACCAGTGGCGAGGGGGCTCACGCAATGGGGTGTCCTCACCCGCCGGACCCTCGAGACATTCGTGCGCAACCGGTTGACACTCGCGATCCTGGTCGGGTCACCGGCGCTGGTCGTCGGCATGTTCGCCATACTGTTCCGGCCCGGCGCGTTCGACTTCCAGGACCCGAGCCCGAGCTCGATGGTGATGATCGGCTTCTGGGTCGTCTTCGCCGCTTTCTTCTTCGGGCTCACCTACGGATTGCTCCAGATTTGCACGGAGCGAACCATCCTGCGCCGCGAACGCCTCGTCGGCCTGCGGCTCGGCGCCTACGTGGCGTCAAAGGTGACCATCCTGGTGCCGTTCCTGCTCCTGGTGGTGACGGCAACGCTGGGTGTTCTTCGTCTCTTGGACCGCCTACCCAGTCGCCCACTGTCCACCTATGCTTCAATAGGCGTCGGCCTGCTGCTGTGCGCGGTCGCGGCCCTCGGCCTCGGCCTGCTCACCTCTGCCACGGTCAGGAACGTGGCTCAGGCGACGCTCGCCCTACCGATGTTGTGCTTTCCTGCCGTGTTGTTCTCTGGTGCCATACTCCCGGTCAACCTCATGGCGAGTGCCGGCGCCGGCCTCAGTGTGGTGATCCCATCGCGCTGGGCCTTCGAAGCCATTGGTCACGACCTCGGGGCGCGGCGCATCCTCGCTCAAGGCGGCTCGCCACTTGGCCCTCCGCTGCTGGCGTCGTACGGCGATGCCGGGACCCAGTCCACCGGCTCCTACTGGCTAATCCTCGGGGCGTTCGTTGTCGTGTTCCTCGTCGCCACCTGGGGAGTGCTTGTTCGCAGCACACGCAAATCGATGCGCTGAGCGGCGTGCTAAGCGGCTACACCGGCTCCCCCGATTCGGCCCTTTTGCGTGCACAAGTGAATTGTACGGACGGCCCTTTACCAAGTTGCAGGGCTGTGAGGTGTCTGGCCTCCGACGGTCGCTTCATGGCCGTCCTTCGCGACCACTCCTGCTAGGTCCGTGCTTCGCTGTCATTTGCCAAGTCGGGTCGAGGCTCCGCCTCGTCTTGTCGGTGAAGCACTGTGACCTGGTCGATGTGTGTGTTGGCGACGGTGTGCCTTCGTCGGATGTCGTGCAGTTCAGACAGCTAGTCGCCGACAGCTCGTTTCGGACCTGCGAGATCACGGCCGAGGGCATCGGCTTGGAGGTGCGTATGACCAAGCAGCCAGCGAAGTGATCTGGTCCTGCCCATACTCGACATCGGGGATGCACCGAAGTCACGGCGCCCGCTCTCGCCGAGAGACCAGGGCATACATGACCAGTACGTCGGCCTTGTCCTCATGCCACTTCCCGGCCGGGGGGCGCATGGCGCACAGAAGAGCCAATCCCGAGCGCCGTCCCGGGTACTCGGCCTTGGCCGCGGCGCGTACAGTACGACGGTTATTCCGGCGGTTGACTGTGCTCCCCTGGCGGGGGCACTAGCACAGAAGAAGCCATCAGAAAACCCGCACAGAATAACAACTGTTAACGCCGGGGACAACGCGCATATCGGCACTTATGGCGCCGGCAAGGTCTACGGAGCCGATGCGGATTCCGAATACCGATCGACGGCTCCGGCGTGGTTCGGAGTAACCCACGGGTGGGGCGGCTGGCGCCAGAACGCGCACCCAGATCGCCGGGCACGCGGACGAGCCATTAGGGCTCGACCGCCGGCAGAACTTTCGGACCAGGGCCGGTCCTCGACATCGCCGAACATGGGCGTGCCGGCGCGCTTGTCATGGCTCATCTACAGGGGCGCCGGGCACCCCGCCCTCGCTCAGCACGCGAGGAGGTCGGCCCGCTCAGCACCATGGCATCTGGGCCGTTGAACTGGTAGGCAGGGGCAGAGACCACCCGCACCGGCGCCGCCGTGGAAGGGTCCACTTCCGTGAGCGTGGTGCCATCGCCGAGAGTGCCGCCGGAGCCGAGACCGCCGTTCGCCGCGACAGTGCAGAGCGCGCCGAGGCCGCCAGTCGTCGGGGCAGCAGCCGTAGCCGGTTGCCACGCACGGGGCGCGGTCTCCGGGGCGCTGGTTTCCCAGCGGCCGCCTGGCAAGGCCCTCCACTTGGGAAGCTGCGATGAGACCCAATCCGCTCTGCGTAGTGCCTCCGCAAAAACCCGTTGGCGGACCACGGCGACCACTGCTAACTTTGCCGGAGGCCGGGCGAGAGAACGAGGAGGTGGTACCCGTGAACGAAGTATCGACATGGGTGCTCCCCTCTAGGGTCACGGTCGGGCGATAGGTCGTCCGGGAGCGCCGTTCAGCAGCACTCCCGAAAGGCACGACCATGCAATTCACTTCCGAAAAGCGCCTCGACGACGACGTCCTTGAACGCGAATTCACCCTCGGCGAGATCCCCGGCATCCTGTGGACGCCGGGATCAGCATCTGTACCCGCGCCGCTGATCCTGCTCGGCCACCCCGGCGGATTGCACAAGATGTACCCTCGGCTGGCGGGGCGGGCCCGGCACTCCGCTTCGGAGTACGGCTTCGCCGCGGCCACCATTGAGCTCCCCGGGAGCGGTGACCGGCCCTGTTCGGCCGCCGCCGAGGAGGCCCGTGCCGACCTGCGCCGGGCGATGGCAGCCGGCCGGCCGGCCGACGAGATCGTCGACCGGCTCGTCCTCCCGCTGGTGGAAAAGGCGGTCCCGGAATGGCAGGCCACCCTGGACGCCCTCCTTTCGCTGCCCGACATCGGTGGCCCGGTCGGGTACTCGGGGGGAGTGATCGCCATCGGCATCCGGCTGGCGGTGGTCGAGCAGCGCATCGCGGCCGCCGGTCTCTTTGCCGGGAGCTTCGTGCCCCGCGCCCTGTTCGAGGAGGCCCGGCAGGTCACAATTCCGCTGCAGGTCCTGCTGCAGTGGGACGACGAGGCGAACGACCGGCAGTCGGCCCTAGACCTGTTCGACGCCTTCGGCTCCAAGGAGAAGACGCTGCACGCCAATCTGGGCGGGCACACCGGCGTCCCGGAGTTCGAGGTGGACGACGGGGCCCGGTTCTTCGCCCGCCATCTGAGCTAGCCCCCGGCCGGCCCCGCCGTCAGGAGAGCAGCAGACCGTCGACGGTGTCGGCCAGGATGCCGCTCATCGAGGACAGGCGCCGGCCCTCCTCGATGGCGGCGGCCAGCACATGCGGCGCCCGGCCAACATCGCCTCCATCAGCTGGGCCCGACGCCGCGGTCGCCGCGTCGTTGCGTCCATCACCGCCACGAGCGGGTTTGGGGCGCGACACCAAATACGGCAGCCCCAGCGTCACAAACAGCACCAGTCCCTACGACCTCGCCAATGCCGGCAGGCACCGGCGGCACTGGCCCGGCGACGCCGCCGGGCCTGCCGACCACCTTCAGCTAGGCATGGTCAGCGGCTTGGCCGTTGCAAACGCAGAGTATATGTTATGTGCTCGCCGAGAAACCCTTATCTCTCAAGGCAGATCCGGCCATAACGACGGTTATCGCCGCGGTTGACAGTGCTCACCTGAGGGTGGGCACCAGCACAGAACAGTGACCAGAAAACCCCTACAGAATAACAACTGTTAGAACAACGGACAACGCCCATATCGGCAATTATGGTGCCGTCAAGGTCTACGGAGCAGATGCGGGTACCGCATAACGATCGACGGATATCGCGCCATCGAGCGGGGCCCAATTTAGCTTGCACGACAACGCATATGACAATACAGATCATTCACAGCGAGTTGGTGTTTTCGCGCCGACAGCGAACCTTGGCGGTGGTCCCGTCTCGGGCTCCGCTGTCCCCGATTACGGGGGTGATCGACGGGCTGGCTCCCCGGGGCGACCTATCGTCGTGAAGGTCAGGGTGCGCCGTGAGAGGCTCGCTGAATGGCATATAAACGTGAAACCGATGTGCCCTCGACTCTGGTGCTCACGGGCGTCATGGCGGTTGGCAAGTCGACCGTTGCCGATCTCTTGGCGCGCCAGTTCCGACGGTCGGTCCACCTGCGGGGCGACGTGTTCAGGAAGATGATCGTTGCTGGGCGAGACCCGATCGTGCCGCCCTTGGCCCTGAGGCTGTCCGACAGCTCGAGTTGCGTCGGCGGCTAGCGGTTCTTGTCGCTGGCGAATACCTCCGGGAAGGCTTCACCGTCGTGCTGCAAGACATTTACATTGGCTCGGATCTATCCGACATCCTCGAACGGCTGCGCCCTCCTCTCTACCTCGTGGCGCTAACCGCTCGGCCTGAAGTGATTGCCGAGCGCGAACGGCTCCGGGGGAAGACGGGCTATGGGGATTGGAGCGTTACGGAGTTGTGCGCCGCCTTCGCTGACGAGACCCCCCGAGTCGGCTTGTGGATTGAGACCTCAGACATCTCCCCGAAGGAGACGGTCGCCCTGGTCCTCGCCAATCTCGGCCAAGCACGTGTCGCCTAGCCAAGGTCGCGCCGAGACGTGGCATCCTCGCAAAATTGGTCGATGCCGCCCCCCAATGAGGGAACTACTTGCTCGTCCTGGCCTAGTCCACCACGACATGCTGCGGCCTGGCCCATCAGCGCTTTCTACGTAAATGGGGCCCCATCGCCGAAAGACCGTCTCCCACCACCCCAAAGTCTGACGCAGGACTGGTGCATGGCGACCGCGGCGCGAAGTGGGCGTGGTACTCGCTCGACGACGCCCGCCTCGTGAGGCTGTGCGCTGTCTTAGCCGGACGGCGGGGGTTCAAATCCCCCTCCGACACACATGAGATAGCATGAAACTCATCTCAGTCCACGGAACCTGATCCGTCACTCTCTTTCCCGCCACTATCAGCCTCTGAGGCAACTTGACCCAACCCCGGGTTGTACCGGACTGACCGTTGTCGCTGAGCGGGCAAGCCCTCGCGTTCTTTGACCGTGGCGTCCTAGGGTTGGGGACGAGCACGCTCGGCTGGCCCGATGTGCCTGTATGGCAAGGGAGAATCCGATGGCATTGCCCGAACAGCTCGTCGTGCTGCTGCGAAAACCCGCGGTCTGCTATGTCTCGACGACTATGCCGGACGGTTCGCCGCAGATCACACAGACCTGGGTCGATACCGACGGCGAGCATGTGGTGATCAACATCGTGGGGGGTATGCAGAAGGCGCGGAACCTCGAGCGCGACCCCCGGCTCGCCCTAGCCGTATCGGACCCGGAGGCGCCGAGCCTGTACTACCAGGTACGCGGCTCAGCAGTCGATGTGACCGCTGCTGGCGGGGCGGACTCGATCGAGGCCCTGTCGCAAAAGTACACCGGCGCCCCCTATGCCTGGTACGGGGGCCGCGACCAAGTACGGCTGGTGGTAACGATCGAGGCGCAGCGCGTCAGCGGCCTGCACTAGCGGCTGGTCCCTCCCGTGCCGCGTCGGACGGCCTCGTACGCGCGAGCGGCACCGGCCCCCGACAATCCTGGCTGGCCAGCCCACTCCCGAAGGGAGCCCTCGGCCCGAACGCTGCCGGTTCGGCGAGCTGCTTATACCGGACGAGGTGCCGTTGCCGTTAGTCACGCTCTGGACCCGTGACCCAGAAGGCTCGTCTATAACATTCAACGACCGTGTCCCTAAGGGACGTCGGCGATATGTCACTGATCTCCGCGCCCGCGACTGTGATGAACTTTCAGCGGTGGCGCTCCGTCCCAACGTTGTCAAACGTTACGGCTCATGCTCCCCAGCCTTTGCATCACACCAATTAATCGGCCCCTTACTTGAGGCTTTGGCTTCATTACTCCCCGTATATCTCAATCGACGGATCGAAGTCTCGGCGCTAAAAATCGATATGGACGCGCATTATGCGCTTTCTCGTAACAAATTAAACAGTACATAACGTCGACTCGGAGTTCGCCCCCGATGGTCAGATTACGAGATGCGCTCACGTTCAGGCCTGGCACAAGGACCTCCGTCGGGGGTGTCGCCGTCTCTCGCGGAAGCGGGGCTTCTGACAGTCAAATCTGCTCCTCGTCGATGGCTGTGGCGACACCGTCGCGTCGCGCCTATCGTCCGCAGATGGCCGAACAGCTGCAGCTAACCGCGGCGGCCATTGCCTCAGATGGCCTGGCGGTCTCTCGCCACCCGTCGGGGCAAGTGGTGTTCTTGGAAGGTGCCCTCCCAGGCGAGGAGGTGGTCGCCACGGTCGTGGATGAGCGCCGGCACTACCTGACCGCCCGGGTGACCCGAGTGGTGACGGCGTCCGCGGCACGCCTCGAACCTCGCTGTGGGCACGTCCCAGAGGGCTGCGGAGGCTGCCAGTGGCAGCACGTCGGCATCGACGCCCAGGTGGAGCTCAAGCGGCAGATCCTGATCGACACCATCAGGCGGATCGGTCGGATCGAATGCCCTGAGCTTTCGGAAACGGTCGGGTTGGAGCCCTGGAACTTCCGCACGTCGCTCCGGGCCACCGTCGTGGACGGTCGGGCCGCTCTGCGTCGCGCTCGTTCGAACGATGGCATACCCGTGCCGGGCTGCCTGGTGGTGCACCCGCTCCTGGCCGAGTTGCTGGACGGACGTCGTTACCCGGGAGCGGAAGAGGTCCTTCTCCGGTGTGGCCCGTACCGGGGAGCGGCTGGTGTCGGTCCGGCCCCGCCGCATTGTGGCGGACGTCCCAGGCGATGTCAGGTCCGACTGGGTGCACGAGCTGGCAGCTGGGCGAACGTGGCGCGTGTCGGCCGCTTCATTCTTCCAGTCCCGACCTGATGGAGTCGACGCCTTGGCCGACCTGGTGGTCGCCGCGGCGAGCGACGTCGAACCTACTGTTGCCGTCGACCTGTACAGCGGGGTCGGGGTCTTCGCCGGCGTGTTGGCCGCTCGCGGCTGGTCGGTGACCGCGGTCGAAGGTTCGGATCGAGCGGTTCGCGATGCCGAGG
Organism: uncultured Acidimicrobiaceae bacterium; assembly: GCA_963823855.1. Lineage (GTDB taxonomy): Bacteria > Actinomycetota > Acidimicrobiia > Acidimicrobiales > Palsa-688 > Fen-671. The sequence goes on along the minus strand of CAWGNA010000011.1, from coordinate 200,452 downwards.
CCAACCTGGCCGGCCTAGGGGTCCGGGTAGTGCGGGCCGACGTGACCAGATGGCACCCCGAGCAGGCGGCCCTGGTCGTGGCCGACCCCAGCCGGGCTGGGCTGGGGAGCCGGGGCGTCTCGGTAGTGACGGGGACGGGAGCGGTCCGGGTCGTATTGATCAGCTGCGATGCGGCCAGCCTGGCCAGGGACGCATCCCTGCTTCGATCCGACGGTTACTCCCTGAGCTCCGTTACTCCCGTCGACCTGTTCCCCCACACCTTTCACATCGAAGTGGTGAGTGTCTTCGACCGGAACTGATCGGACCTGATCGTCCCCGGGCGGAGGGCCGCTCGCCGGCGAGCCCATCGATGACGCCACGTCGTGCCGCAACGGTCAGCGGCGCGGCCTGAGTCTGGCGATCAAGACCTGGGGGAGGAGGCTAATATTTCTCCAGCTAATGGTCCGCTGGTCGATCGGATCGGAACTCGGCGGCAGAGCCGGCTCCTCGAGCCGATCCAACACCAGGCCGTAATCGAAGCACGCGTTGAGGAGCACGCTCATCGGGCGGTGAAAGTAATGCTGCTCGACCGGTTGACCTGACACGCCGATGTCGAATTGCATTCGCGGGGTCAGATAATCCGTCACCTTCATTGAGACTTCGGTCGCGAACTCACGGTCCCGACGGACCCGCTCGCCGATCGGGTGAGCGTCACCGGAGTTGAACACCGGATGCGTGACCGAGAACACGAAGCGGCCGTCGATCGCTAGTAGACGCGGCAACACCGAGAGCAGCGGCGTGATCCGCGCCATATCCATCAGGGCCATGGTGCACACTGCGGCATCGAAGCGCGCCTCACCAAGCGCAAGAAGAGCGGAGGTGTCGTCCGCGCTCGAGGACCCGGTAGTCAATTCGCGACCGGAGGTCAGGCGGGGTGTTCTGGCGGGCCCGGGCAATGAATCGCTCGGAGTGGTCGAAGGCGACGATCTCGGCCCCCAGGGCAGCCATTCGACGGGTGAAGCGCCCCGCTCCGCAGGCAATGTCGAGCACGATCTGGCCCGACCGCAGGTCGAGCAGCCGCTCCTGGGTCGGCTCTACGAGCAGGTCCTGGGTGGCATTGCCACTGCCGATGGCGGCATCCCACCAGTCGGCTAGTGAATCCCACACACCCGCCGTCGCCGCGGCCCATTCGGGAAAGTCAGCCGACACGGGTCCCTCCAGTTAATCGATGCCGTCGGGCGCCAGCCTGCCAGGCCCGGTAGCAACGTCACCAGACGAGGGGCTGGGACGGTGAGGGAGGTGGCGGGCCCGGCTCGGTGTGTCCAGGGACTGGGTGCGCCACCTCGCTGCGGCCGGCTGCCCCACTACCAGTCTCTGCGCCTCGACGCCGAACGGTGGGGCGCCTGACCGAACGCTACGCAAAGCTCCTCCGTTACGAAAGCACAGGGTGGCTCACAGTGTGCCGACAGCCGACGACCCGCATGGACCGAGAACGGCTGCACTCGCTACCGCTCAATCGTGTTCGCGGGCTCAGAGGTTTGTCCCAACGTGGGGATGAGGCGCGATCAGCGCATCGAGCCGGGCGGCGATGCCATCGAGGATGAGCTCGATGGCAGCGCGCATTCGTGCTGTCTCGTCGAGGTGCTGGGCTTCGACGATGAACGCCGAGACCCGAGGAAAGCGCCCGCTTGTGATTACCTCCATCACGAAGGGGCGCCCGGCCTCGAACATCTCGGCTTCAGTGAGGGCGGCGCGAGCGCGGGCGTCTTGTTCGATGATCGCGTTGAGTGCGGCGTGCACCACGGTCGTATAGACGGTCGAGACAAAGTGGGCTTTGGTGCCGATATCCAGTTCGAAGTCGTCAAAGAAGGAGAGGGCCAGTTCGAAGCCGCGGATGCCGCTCGGCGTGATCGGTGGCCGGGTCATGCTCGCCTCGGGGAACCATCGATGGCGTTGGCAGAGCTCCCACGTCCGGTCGGCGACAAGGCGCAGGCGCGCCCGCCATCCTTCAGGAAGGGCGTCCTCGGAGAGGTCGTCAGGCGGGCCTCCGATAGCGGCGTCGACCATCAGCGAGACAAGAGCGTCCTTGTCCGGCACGTGGCGGTAAAGCGACATCGCCCCTGTGCCGAGAGCCGCTGCGACGCTGCGCATCGTGACTGAGCCGAGGCCCTCACAGTCGGCGATCTCGATCGCCGCGGCGACGATCTGGTGCCGGTCGATCGTCGTCCGACGGCTAGTTACTGGCTCCTGCAAACCCCAGAGGAGCTCGTAGCCGCTCCAAAAGGAGCCTCGGCCAGCCGAATCGGCGTTATTTGACATGCGTACATCGTACCTTTAGCGTACGCTGTACTCAACCACCACTCACCAAAGGGCATCTTGGTCCATGGTGAGCCTGACTGCCACAAGGGGCACGACGTGCTGTTCCAACTGCTGCGTACCTATCTAAGGCCCTACCGCAGGTCGGTCGCGGGAGTGGTCGTCCTCCAGCTCTTCTCGACGCTGGCCACGCTATACCTGCCGACGCTCAACGCCAACATCATCGACAACGGCGTGGTGAAGGGGGACACCAGCTATATCCTGCGTTCCGGCGGGCTAATGCTGGTGGTCTCGCTGGGGCAGGTGCTTTGCGCGAGCGGCGCGGTCTTCTTCGGCGCTCGTACGGCGATGGCCGTCGGCAGGGATCTCCGGGCTCACCTGTTCGGGCGGGTGCAGGCGTTCTCCGGGCGCGAGCTGGGTCATTTCGGTACCCCGTCGCTCATCACCCGGACGACGAACGACGTCCAGCAGGTGCAGATGCTGGCGCTGCTCGCCTTCACCGTCGCGGTGGCTGCTCCGATCATGGGCGTCGGCAGCATTCTTGCGGCACTCAACCAGAATGTGCAGCTCTCGGCGCTCCTGCTCGTGGTCGTGCCACTTCTCGGCGCCATCGTCATGTTGCTCGTCTCTCGGATGCGCCCTCAGTTCCGCACGATGCAGGTCCGGATCGACCGGATCAACAAGGTGCTGCGCGAGCAGATCACCGGCGTGCGCGTTATCCGCGCCTTCGTCCGCGACGATCAGGAGGTTGAGCGCTTCGGCGATGCGAACAACGACTTGTTCGTCGTCGGGCTCGGCGTCGGTCGGACGATGGCCTTCATGTTCCCGTCCGTGGTCCTCGTCATCCAGTTGGCGAGCATCGCCACACTTTGGTTCGGCGGTCATCTCATCAACGACGGCTCGATGCAGGTTGGCGCGCTGACGGCCTTTTTGAGCTACCTCGTCCAGGTATTGGTGGCCGTAATGATGGCCACCTTTTTGTTCGTCATGTTGCCGCGAGCCGAGGCGTGCGCCGAGCGCATCGCCGAGGTGCTGGGGACCGAACCGTCGGTGGTGCCGCCAACGACGCCAGTCTCGAGTGAGGGGCTCGAGGGCCGCCTCCGCCTGGAAGGCGTCGAGTTCGGGTACCCGGGTGCCGAAGAGCCCGTCCTGCGGGGCGTCGACTTTGTCGCCAACCCCGGCGAGGTGACGGCGGTGATCGGCTCGACCGGCTCCGGCAAGTCGACGCTCGTCAACCTCATCCCGCGTCTGTTCGACGTGACCGGTGGTGCTGTCACGATCGACGGCGTCGATGTCCGGATGCTCGACGAGGACGCCATCTCCCGGCTCATCGCGGTGGTGCCGCAGCGGCCGTACCTATTCTCGGGAACGGTCGCCTCCAACCTCCGTTACGGGGGTCCCGATGCCACCGATGAGCAGCTCTGGCGCGCCCTCGAGATCGCGCAGGCGCGCAGCTTCGTCGAAGCGATGCCAGACGGCCTAGACGCAGCCATTGCGCAAGGTGGGAGCAACGTCTCGGGCGGTCAGCGCCAGCGGCTCGCGATTGCCCGGGCGATCGTCCGCCGGCCACGCATCTACTGCTTCGATGACTCGTTCTCCGCACTCGACTACGCCACGGACGCGGCACTGCGCGCTGCGCTCCAGGCCGAGACCAGTGACGCGGCCGTGGTGATCGTTGCCCAGCGTGTGAGCACCATCCGCAGCGCCGACCGCATAGTCGTCCTTGACAGCGGCCGCGTCGTCGGCGTCGGCCCCCATGATGAGCTGATGTCGACCAACGAGACCTATCGCGAGATCGTGCTCTCGCAACTCACCGAGGACGAGGCCGCGTGAGCACGACCCCACCGCGCGGCACCGGCGAGCGAGCCACGCCCGAACGTCGCGGTGCACAAGTGGGTTTTGGCCCCCGGGGGATGACGGGTGGCGGCGCGACCGAGAAATCGCTCGACTTCCGGCGCTCCGCGCTTCGCCTTCTCCGCGAGCTGGCGCCCGATCGCGTCTGCGTCGTTGTGATCCTCGTGCTCGGCGTCAGCAGCGTCGCACTCTCGGTGCTCGGGCCCCTCCTCCTCGGCGACGCGACGAACGTGATCTTCGCCGGGGTGATCGGCCGGGAGGTCCCGGCCGGGGTCAGCCAGTCGGCGGTCGTCGCCCACCTCCGCCAGTCCGGTCAGGGCACGCTAGCCAACCTCGTGCAGTCGACGCCCATCACCCACGGCGTCGACTTCGACCACCTCGGGCAGATCCTCCTGCAGGTACTCCTCGTCTACCTGGCCGCCTCCGTAGCCAGCTACTTCCAGGGGCGGCTCACGGCGATGGTGGGCCAGCGCTCGGTGGCGCGGCTGAGGGGAAAGGTGCAGTCGAAGCTCACTCGACTGCCGCTCAGCTACTTCGACCGCCAGCCGCGCGGCGAAATCCTTTCGCGCGTCACGAACGACATCGACAACATCTCCCAGACGCTGCAGCAGACGCTCAGCCAGATGGTCACGTCGCTCCTCACCATCGTCGGCGTGCTCGTTGTCATGTTCATCATCTCTTGGCTGCTGGCGTTGATCGCGCTCGTCACCGTACCGCTCTCGGTCATCGTCGCCACCAAGATCGGAAAGCGGGCCCAGCCCAGCTTCGTCGACCAGTGGCGGACGACCGGGCAGCTGAACGGCCATATCGAGGAAATGTACACCGGCCACTCGCTGGTCAAGCTCTTCGGCCGCCGCCACGAGGCGGAGGCGGTCTTCAGACAGCACAACGAGTCGCTCTACCAGTCGAGCTTCAAGGCGCAGTTCGTCTCAGGGCTGATCCAGCCGGCAATGACCTTGATCGGCAACATCAACTATGTCTTCGTCGTCGTCATCGGCGGCCTCCAGGTCGCCTCCGGTCAGCTCTCGCTCGGCGCCGTGCAGGCCTTCATCCAGTATTCGCGCCAGTTCAGCCAGCCGATCTCCCAGGTGGCGAGCATGGCCAACATGCTCCAGTCCGGCGTCGCCTCCGCCGAGCGCGTCTTCGCGCTCCTCGACGCTACCGAACAGGAGCCTGACGCCGCCGATGCCCGACCGCTCCCCGTCGTCCGGGGCGAGGTGGCGTTCGAGGACGTCTCGTTCTCCTACTTCCCCGACCAGCCGCTCATCGAGGGGCTGTCACTCGCGGTCGCTCCCGGCGAGACCGTGGCGATCGTCGGGCCGACGGGTGCCGGCAAGACGACTCTGGTCAATCTCCTGATGCGCTTCTACGAGGTCGACAAGGGACGCATCACCCTCGACGGGGTCGATGTCGCCAGCCTCAGGCGCGAGGAGCTGCGCTCGAAGACGGGCATGGTGCTGCAAGACACGTGGCTCTTCGGTGGCACGATCGCCGAGAACATCGCCTACGGCGCGCCGGGGGCGACGCACGAGGAGATCGTCGCCGCCGCGCAAGCGAGCCACGTCGACCACTTCGTACGCACGCTCCCTGATGGCTACGACACCCTTCTCGATGAGGAGGGCGCAAGTGTGTCGGCGGGGGAGCGACAGCTCATCACGATCGCTCGGGCCTTCCTGGCGGAACCCGCGATCCTCATCCTCGACGAGGCGACGAGCTCGGTCGACACGCGCACCGAAGTGCTCATCCAGCGCGCGATGGCTGCATTACGCCATGGTCGGACGAGCTTTGTCATCGCGCACCGGCTCTCGACGATCCGCGATGCCGATCTCATCTTGGTGATGGAGTCGGGGTCGATCGTCGAGCAAGGTAGGCACGAGGCGCTGCTCGGTGCGGGAGGTGCCTATGCGCGCCTCTACGCGGCGCAGTTCGCGAGCGCGATCGCCGGGTAAGGGCTCTTCCAGTCCTCCCGTGGGCGAAGCGGGCCCGATGTCTGTGGATCCCTGACCGGTTGTGGTGCAGTCCATTTGGCCTCGGTCACAAAACGCGGCCCCAGGGTGAAGGATTGCTGTTCGCATCGGGGGACCGACGACCGGCTGTTCCTAGTGAGTGCACTGGTGGTGCCGGTCCACGCTGCTGGCAGCGAGAGTTCGGGACCGAAGATGAACCCCCGCGGGGGAGGGGAGTAACCCTTCAAGTCCCTCCTCCGACACACATGAGATGACATGAAACTCATCTCAAGCTAAGGTGGGCCAGTTATTTGCGGCTTCGGTTCTCTGTGTGTTCGGCCCTCGTTGTCTCACGGGCTGAAGGGTTGCAGCGAGTCGTCATCGAAGCCACGTCGCTGTGCTCTCGGAGGTACCAGAACGGCCAAGGTCCGATTTCGTGGACGAAGAGATGGCCGAGTGGGTGCCGGAGCACCCCGACTGCCTTCGACGACCACGGCTGGCAGATGCGGCCGACGCCCTCGGCCGCCCAGGTCGGGTGGCGGAGGCCTTTCGCCGTCCTCTGGCCGAGCCGCAGCGCTTTTGGGCCTGTCCCGTCGGCGCTACGAGCCGGGCAGAGACGGCTCCAACTGTGAGGGGGCGCCTATGGCTTCAACGGAGTAAGGGCGTTACCGGCCCCGATGGAACCGCAGCCGTTGGCGACTGGCAGCCCGTTCAGGCGAGCGGTGAGGAAGGCGAGGGCCTCGGCTGAGAACGGGGCGAAGGACTGGCCATGGTCCAAGCCTTGGTACTCGTGGAACTGGACTGAGACCCCCGGTTGGCAATAGGTATGCGCCAGGTCCTCGACGTCTTTGGCGATGGTAACGCCGTCGCCGGTGCTATCAGAATTGCCATTGGCAAGCAACAGCGGCCCTTTCGGGGTTCCGGTCCTGCTCATGATGAGCCGGTTGAACATGTGCCTGAACACGGGCACGTCGAAAAGTCGCGGTACTGGGGGAGGAACAGCTCGTCGAGCGCCGTCGGGGGAGGGCCACGCTGCCCAGGCAGGCACCAGAGACCTGAGCGGTGACCTCCTTCCCGACCGGCGACAGGTACTTGTCGAGGTCGATGCGGAACGCCCGGCTGAGCCCCACCAGGGCGGCGGGGACCACCTCTGACCAATCCGGGCTGCCGTTCACGTAGTCGATGTTGTGCACGTAGTCCACGGCCACGCCGCCTTCGGTCGCGCCCACGATGTCGAGCTCCGGCGCATAGGTAGGGGCTAGCTCGGTGGCGTAGTCGGTGGCCGTGGCCCCGCCCGAGAAGCCGGCAAACCCGACCGGGGTGGACGCTTCGGGGGCTCCGAGGCGGTGCTCGGCGGCCCGGACGCCGTCCAGGGTGGCGTAGCCCTCTTCCTGGCCGGCGCCGTTGGCGAACTGCTCTTGTTCGTAGTCGGGGACGACGACGGCGAACCCGGCGGCCACGTACTCGCCGATAACTGTGGGCGTCACCACCCGGTCGACCGGGGCCACCCCAGCCCGCAGGTTGTAAGAAGGGTCGCATTGGGGCCCGAGCCCGTCGTAGGGGTCCTGGTAGGACACGACGCCGCGCGACCTTCCTCGCCCGCGCTGCTCGATGATGGTCGCCACCGTGGCCGCCGGCTGGCCCAGTTCCCCCGTCGTGCGGTACAAGACCTGTGACGCTCCCAATCCAGGCCCACTCGCCAGGATCCCAGCGCGATGGGCCGGCTCTTGAGCACGGTACCAGGTGCCTGGCCGGACAGGTCGACTGGGTAGCGGTAGAAGGGGTCGTCGGCCGGGAGCGCGGCCGAGGGCGCGTCGGCGGGGCACCCCGAAGGTGAGCAGGCTGACCCTGTGCCACCCGGCGATGAAGCCTCCACCGACGAAGCTCGAGCTACTTGTGGAGGGCCAACCAAAAACGCACATGCACCACCAGCAAGGCGGCCCACGCCGCCCTGGCGGCCAGCCTTCATCGTCGGTTCGCCCATGAGAGGGCAGGCCTAGCTAGGCCCAGTCCAGGTCTGCCTGGCGCCTCCACCCTCTATGGTCACCGTTGATGCTCCTGCGGGCGCTCATCACGGTGGCCATTGTGGATCGCGGCGCGTGACGTCCGGCGTCGCCAAGACTTTCACGAGATACGAGAAGGTGGTACACGCCCTCGCCGCGGCCGGCGTGCGGGTCCATCGGGCCGTATGTCTCCCTCATCGGGCAAACGGGCCGGGGGATATCGACTGTGGCTCCACATGGGTCCGCGAGGGTCGGTGAGCTCCAAGGTCGGTCGCGTTGCCAACCCAAAGGACGAAATGTGGATGGCTAGAGAAGGCTGGTCACACAAGGGACAACCGCGCCCGACCGGCTCGGGCTCGCTCAGCGTCGGCATATTCACGCGGCGAGCCAGCACATAACGAGCGACCCGATTATGCTTCAACGTGGATCAATTATGTGGGCACAGGGCCAAACCCGGTTTATCTAGGCCAGCAATCCCCAGATCGCCGGTTCACGCGGCACATCTGCGCATGCTGCGACCGACGTCATTATGCGTGCCCTCGAACCGCCAGGACGAGCGCCCGGGGTGTGTTGACGAACAGTTACGGGGCAGGCGAGGTCGTTGTCCGCCAGGCGCCCACGCTCACCCGGTCCCCTAATACGGGCCAACCATGCCTTCGCGCCGTCCGGAGCAAGATTCGTCTGGAATTGAGTCGCTTCGATGGATTCGACCACCCAGCCGTCGGCGAAGGCATCCCGGAGTTCCGCTTCTCGAACCCGGCGCGGTCCCCATAGGCCAGGCTGACGGTCGCTGAAGCAGGCAAGTAGCACCCGACCGCCCGCGCCCACGACGGTCGCGAGGGAGTTGACATACCGGGCCCGCCGGTGGTCGTCAAACACATGGAAGAGGCCGCTGTCGATAACGGTGTCGAACTGTTCGTTGAGATCTGCCAATGCCAACGCATCCCAGACGAGGAAGCGGGCCGTGACGCCGCGCTCGATCGCCTTGCCCTTTGCCATCTCGATGGCTCTAGATGAGGCGTCGATACCGGTGGCTTCCAGCCCTCGAGATGCAGCCATGAGTGCGTGCTCGCCCGTCCCACAGCCAGCGTCCAGAACGCGACCCTTGACCGCGCCCTCGTCGGCAAGCGCGATGAAGAGCGACTGGGGCCGTCCGATGTCCCACGCTGGCGTGCCGACGTAGCTGTCATCGAAGTCTTCGACACCGCGATCGGCGGCCGGGCCGGGGAGCAAGGGGTGCGATGAATCACTCACCGGGGCCGACCCTACTGGCCCTGCGCAGGTGCTGTCTTGCAAGGCATCTCACTGGCCCAGGCCCAGCTGAGCCAGCGGCGCACGCTCGGCTGCTGGTGAGGTCTGAAGCGAACGGCGGAAGGTTCGCGGAGGCGAACGCTAACCCTTAAGACAGCTAATGACCCTCTCAGTGAATCCCTGCGCTCAGAAGCGCACTTCTCAGTCCGCTTTGCGACGGGACCCTGCCTGCTCGTACAGCGCCGGCCCGGGAAGGCCGGCCGCGGGAGCCGCGAAGCGCTACTTCATGACCGTAAGTGATGGATGCGGTGGGGACGCTCACTGGGCTCGACATAATCGTGTCAGAGCTGGAAATAGAAGGCTTCGACAAGGTGAGTGACGACGAAAGGTCCTCATCGGGTGGTGAACGGGCGGCCTCGGAGCGGGAAATGTTGTAGCCCCGCGTGCGGCTCGAGCGTCGTACGGGCGGGCAGTTGATTGTCCGCGGAGCGTGAGCTGCTGCCTCAGTGCCTGTGCGTAGCCTGGGCCGGACAACTGGACTCTCAGCTCAGGCACATCTCCAGTTCTCAACGTTGGTTATGTGCGGGTATTATGTGCTTTTTCTAAATGGATAACGAAATGCAGATTGCCAAATAACTAGAGCGCGAATTGGGCTGTCATCGATGTAGTGCATGAGGAGTTAAAGCTTTGTCGGTGATATGTTAACCGGAAAGGTGTTCCCTGCGTGACGCCGGTCATCTTCCTGCTTCTGTAGGGCTTTTTTGCGGCCGACGGACGTTAGAGCTCCGCGTCGGTGACATGTAACCGACGCAAAACAGTTGCTGTGTTTGGCTTCCTGTATCGGCAACTCCAGTTGTCGCCGATCTGGCGTGCGTTGCCGGTCCCTCGACCGAGGTTGTTCTGTACGGCCCGCGAACCGGCTCGGTGGGATATATCGGGATCGCGATACTGGGATGCCTTCGGACCGCGTTCTGGGGCAGGCCGACCTGGCATCGGGCAGACTGGGCAGCGGCGTCCGACACCGAGGTCAGCGCCGACACTCGGGATGAATGCTCGGCCTATGGCGGCCCGATAGGTTTGTGGGCTGATGTTCGTGTCGGACTTGCGTCATTTCCTCGACATGCCAGAGGACGCGCCACGGCCAGCCCGGGCGATGGCTGCGCAGTTGTTCGACCTAGTCCGGGCGGCTACAGCGGGCGATCCAGACAGCGCGTGGGTGTCAGGCCTGACCTGTCGGCGTCGGCCCGGGAATCGGCCGTGCCGGGGGTACATGGTGGTTGCGCGACCTGACAGCCGGCCCGGGTCGATCGAATGGTGCTGCGAACGCTGCGGCGATCAAGGGGTGATTGGCGGGTGGGAGGACTCACCGTTCGATCTGCGCTCGTCTGACACTGGGGCGAGCGACGCGGAGCTGACCAAGTCGTTTGTTGTCGGCGACGATGTCGCAGCGTCGCTACGTGACCTGCAGCTATTGGACAGAGAGTGCGAACGGCTGGTGTACCGGATGGTTGGCTCGGCCGACGGTGCGGTGTTGACCATCGATGCGGAGGACCTGGACGAGCTGTTGGGGTTCGTGGCGGCCGAGGCCAACCATGAGGAGGACCGTCGTCGACGTAAGCGGCTCGATGGCGCCTTCCTGGTGCTGCAGGGGGCGCTCGACTCCTTCCCCGGTGACGGGCCCGTGTTGGCCATGGGTTCGGCGGGCGCGCCTGAGGGCCAGTGGCGGATTGTCGAGATGGAGCTTTGGGACCGAGCTGCACTGGACCTGGTCGAACCAGCCTTCATCGACTTCGCTGCCGACGGGACAGGCGAGTTGCGGTTCATCGCGGTTAGAGGATGGATTGACTGGCGGGTCGATGAGGGCGGGCGGGTGGACTTCACCTGGGATGGTGTCGACGAGGGCGACCAGGTCCACGGACGCGGCTGGGCAATAGCCGACGGGAACGGCTCATTGACCGGCAGGATCTACTTCCATCGTGGGGACGACTCAAGCTTTCGTGCCATACGCCGGCTCGAGGTGCTCCAGAACTGACACAGGTACTGCCCGCCCCCCATGGACACGGATTCGCGCCGCAGCGGGGACGCTAGGGGCAGCAGGCCGCGGGTACCCCTCCCGGATGGTCATGGGTTACCTGGCCCGCGCAGCACCCGTATCACGGCCGAACCGGGACGCGCGCTCGCCGCTGCTTTGGGACGCGACTGCGGGGAGTTCGCGGCGCCCTACGCATGTGCTGCGCGGGACGTGGTTCGTGTAGGGAGGCTTGGTACGCTCAGCCGCCTTCTCGGCGTTCGCCGACGCCGAGCTCGATGGTGCGCGCGGTCCGGGCCACCAGCGGGATCAGTGCCGGTTTGTTGCCCTTGCCGATGATTCGCAGGACCCCGTTGCCCGCGTTCGATTATCGGGCGAGAACGGCTCAGGCGGCGAGTTCGCCTTCATAAGGTGCGATCGACTCGGCCGTAAACGCCAAGAGCCGGGTATTCGAATCCAGAGTGGTCATGGCATGCCTCCTTCGGGTTGGGAGGTCCAGCCAACACCGAACGAAATCCGCTGGCCCATCGTAAACGGGTGTCGCATAGTGTCGTACTTCGTAGTACACTTGCTGAGTGGCAGGAGTGGACTGGTCCTACCGGGCCAACTACATGCGAGAACGCCATGGATCGAGGTGGAATGGGCCAACGAGGCACTTGAAGACCCCGACGCTCTCCGCATCGACCCTGATCCCAGCAGCCGATCGGGACGTTCGGTGAGAACCATCGGCAACTCGACCGGCGCTGGGTGCCTCGTCACTGTCATAACCGTCGAGGAGGCCGGAATCACCTACGGCGTGAACGGCTGGAAGTCCAACGAGATCGACATCCGGCGGTACCGGGAGGAACGACTATGAGCGATATCAAGAAAATCATCGAGGTCGAGACCGAGGCCTCCGAGAACAACCGAGACGCGCCTATAACCGAAGGGGCCAAGGTCACCCGGCCGAACCGGGGTCGCTCGACGGTCTATTCGATCCGGCTCAACCCCGACGAAGTCGCCGCACTCCAGTCCATCGCCGACGCAGCCGGTGTCCCTGGGTCGACACTCGCCCGGTCATGGATCGTGCAACGAATCCAGGAGGAGCAGGCAGGGCTCAGCGACGCCGAGGCCGAACTGCGCGCCGCCCAGCGGCACCTCGCCCACCTGCAGCGACACCTCCGCCAACAGGCGTCGTAGCAACTCCAACAAGAATGGCGATGGCATGTGGTCGCCGGCGGAGGGCCGCGCCATGAGCCACCTGGGGAAGGGAGGTCGGACGTGACCGAGGCAGCGGAGTACGCGATCGGAGCACAGGTCTACCGTTCAGACGGCGCGTGCGGGGAGCTCGAGCGGGCGGTTGTCGACCCCGTCAAGCGCGCTATCACCCACCTTGTCGTAAAGCGACGGCACGGCCGTCACCGCCGGCTGGTCCCGATCAAGCTCGTCGAGGGGGCGACGCAACAAGAACTGCGGCTGCGTTGCGCCGGGTCGAGTTCGAGGCGCGCGATTACGCCAAAGGGACCGAGTTTGTCCCAGCACCGGACGGCCGGTTCGTCTATCCGGCGAACGAAAGGTTGTTGATGCCCGATTTCGGACCGGAGGACACAGACGGCGTGGGCGGGGGCCGCCCCGGCGACTCGCCGCTGGCGTGACCACTAAAGCGGTGTAGCGCGGGCGTCCGGCTTTGGGGTCGTACGGGGAGTGGCCGAGTGCCGTCGGTGGGTGCGCTGATAGTGCTGGTCACGCTGCTGGTAGCCATAGCTCGGGACCGATAATGAACCCCCCGGGGGGAGGGGAGTAACCCTTCAAGTTCCCCCTCCGACACATGAAATGACATGAAAGTTGTCTTCTCGACCGGTCGATGTTAGCGTTCGCGGCCTCGTGCTCTACGTCAGGGATTCGATCGCGGCCAAGAGCTAAGGAACGGTGGCCTTTGTCAGGAAGTCCCAATCTCGTCGAGGCCACGAGCGAGCCGTCATGTAACGCAACGAGCCACCGTTAGTGTTTAGACCGGGTTATTCGCAGCCTCGTTCATCCCTTCCGCACCATTACCCGAACACTCAAAACGCAGAGTGCAGTACCAGTTCTGAGGTCGTTATGGGGCGGGTATTATGTGCTTTCTCTAAATTGACCACTAAATGCAGAAATGCTGCCGAGTATGCGCACCATCCAACTGCCCGAGTCGGCGTCGACGGGCGTCGTTCTGTGCGCCCCAGTCCCGGCGTTTGGGGCGAGTCCGTCATCCGGGTTATCGAGACGCTTCGCCCGCGTGTTTGGGGACGCTCTACCCGCTGTTGGGTATCCGTGGATCCGCTGTCATCGGAGTTTCTCTCTGGTCGCCGGCCTTCACTACCTGGGTGGCTGGCCGGTTCGCTGGCGGCCCAGTCTCGGCCTGATCAGGATCAGGCCAAAAATCCGCCGTCGACTGCGAGATGGGCGCCGGTGACGTAGGTGGCCTCGTCCGAGACCAAGAAGGCGATCGCTAGCGACGCGAGATCGTCAAATCTTCCGTCGCCGCTCTGGTGGGCTGATCGGCCAGCCAACCCGACGCCAGGTTCGATGCGATACGAGTACGTGCTCACCGAGCGGGGCCGCTCGCTCCGGCCAGTCCTAATCGCGCTCGCAGCCTGGGGAACGCCAGACTCGGCCCCCTCCCTTCAAGCTAAGACGCACGGGCGGACGAGTGGACGGTGCCGACGAAACCACCTCGTCCGACCTCTGTCCACTAAGTGAAGTGCCCCCATGTGGTCATGCCCAACGAGCATCAAGGTACCCATGAAGTTGCCGCACTCGGTGCAGCAACTTCAGCAAATACCCTCGGTCAGGAATAAGTGGCTCCCGGCGGCGATACGGGGCAGTCCCTCCTTAGGTTATCGGGACGTCCCGACGTGATGTTTGGGGACGATCAGGAGATCCGGCCTTGCCTGACCGCTCGGTGTTGGGGCTGGTTCGGGCACGTGTGGGACTCGATCACCGATGAGTTTGAGCGCGGTCGGGTCGTCTACGTATGTGGCAGTCGCCAGCGTACGCCAGGCACATCTCGTAAGGAGACTTGCAATGTCACGGGTCCGGGTCCACAACTTCTCGGTTTCGCTCGACGGTTTCGGCACCGGCGAGGGCCAAAGTCTCGAAGCACCCTTCGGACACGCCGGTACCACGCTCCATGAATGGTTCTTCCCTACCCGCACATTCCAGGAGATGCAGGGTGGGCCAGGGGGAAGCACCGGCATCGACGACGCCCTCGCCAGCAACTGGGGCGCGGGGATCGGTGCCGAGATCATGGGCCGGAACAAGTTCGGACCCCAGCGCGGCCCGTGGGAGGACGAGGAGTGGAAGGGCTGGTGGGGCGACGACCCGCCCTTTCATACCCCGGTGTTCGTCCTCACCCATCACCCCAGACGCTCGATCGAGATGACGGGCGGGACGACGTTCCACTTCATCGACGCCAGTCCCCCCGAGGCGCTGAAGGTCGCCCGAGAATCTGCCGGCGGCCTGGACGTCCGCATTGGCGGAGGACCATCAACCGTCCGCCAGTTTCTCGACGCCGACCTGATCGACCACCTCCACATAGCGATCGTGCCTATTGTCCTCGGACGCGGCGAACGCCTCTGGAGCGGGCTCGAGCAACTCGAGCACCGCTTCAATGTGGAGTCGGTCAGCTCCCCGAGCGGCGTCACCCATCTCACGTTCACCCGCCGATAGACGGGCGGAAGGTCAGGCGTCGACGTGCTGTCTCGCAGCCGGCGTTTGGTGCTGCTCGCACGGACCCCTGTCTCTGCGCGGTCTGGGACGCGGCTCGGTACGACTCGCCGCGCACGGATCCGTCGCGCTTCTGACGCTGTCTCGTATTCGGACCTGCGCCACCGCTGATGCCAATTGTTCGGCGCGCGGGCGCTTCGCAAGCTACAAAGAACCGCGTGAGGCTGGACGTCCCTGATGAGGTCGTAAATAAGGTCGTCGCTGACGGGAATGCGGCATGGATCGACGAGCTGCCATCGGTCGTGGAGTCTCTAGCCGAGGACTGGTCGCTGAGGATCGGCGCCACGCTGCGCGGTGGCCACGCTGCGTTCATCGTCGAGGCGTCACTCGCCGACGGAATAGCGGATGTGCTCAAGATCGGTGTTCCTGGCATTCGGCGGGAACTCGGCTTCGAGGCGGCAACGCTTCGCCTCGCTCAAGGCGATGGCTGCCCGCTTGCTGCGCGACGACCTCGATCGCGACGCGCTCTTGCTCGAGCGACTCGGGGCGGCCCTGTACGACGTCGTGCCCGATCCCTTGACCCGGCACGACATGCTGTGCGACCTCGCAGTCCGGCTGTGGCGTCCGGTCAGCCCTGAAGCCGACCTTCCCACCGGTGCCGACATGGCACGCCGGTCCGCCGACTGGCTCCCGCGGCTGTGGGAGCAGACGGGACGGCCGTGCTCGCAGGCGACCGTCGACGACGCTCTCGATTGCATGGAGCGTCGACGGCGCCACGACGACGGGGACGCCGTGCTCGTCCACGGGGACGTCCACGATCTCAACGCCCTGCAGGCGGCGGACGGCGCATTCAAGCTCATCGATCCTGGCGGCCTGCGGGCTGAACCAGCTTGCGACCTCGGCACCATCGTGCGATGCAATCCCGACAGTGGCGACGACCTGCGAGCGAGAGCAGAGCGGCTCGCCGCCCGCACGGGGTGTGGACGCCACCGCGATCTGGGAGTGGGGAACGATCCATCGCGTCATCAGCGCCTCTACAGCCGGAGCATCGGCCTTCAGCCGTTCGGCGACCTCCTGCTCGCTGACGCGGATCGACTCACAGGCTGACCTGAGACCTTCAGCGACCCCTTGCTCATCGGGCTGTATAGGCAGCGGTACGGGCAGCCCGCCCCCGGCGCGGATGTCTCGGGCCTGGAGGAGGAGTTCGAGCTCTCGGGCGGGTTGCCGCGGCTAATCCGTCGCCATGAGCGGATGAACCCGGCCTGGTACCACAAACTAAAGACGCACCCGAGCACGAGGATCGAGGTCGGTGGCGAGACGGAGACTTCAACCCCGGCAACATCTTGAAAAGCCAGCGAGGATGGCTCAGCATCGACTGCAAGCCCCTGGTGGGCGAACCCGCCTTTGAGCTGGGTCAACTGCTCGTCAACCGACTTGGTATCGATCTGGCTTGGGAACCGGAAGACCCGGACAGCTGGCCCTTTGCCCCGTCCATCGCCCTCGGTGAACTCGCCAGACAGGTCGACTACTTCGCCGACACCCTTGGAATCGAACGCGATCGTGTCATTGGTTGGACGGTTGTCAAAGCCCTGGCCTGGGACTGGGGCCCGGCAACCACCCAAGCGTTTGCGAGCTTGCTTTGACCAACAGTATTGATAGAGCTGATGTCCGGCGGTTCGGGGACACTCTCGGCTTCATCTTCGGAACCCAATGTGCCGACAGGGATGCCCCCAGAACTGGCGCGCGGGATACCTCGCGCCCGTGAAGCCGAGCGCGCCCTATCGCTGGTTAGCGGTATGTCAGCAACCGCCAATTTACCTTGTATGAGAAGCCAGAACCAGCGTACATAACATTCGTAGGCACGCCTACGTTCTGTGTCAATGAACAAAGGAACCCGAGCATGCTCGCCTTCCCGAAACGATTACGCGATTGTCAAGTTTATCGGGGGGATTTTCTCGGGAGGCGATCATAACTACAGGGTCAGAGGCACGCGTGCGCCCAAAGTTTGCGTGACGGTAGGCCCACTGGTCCGGCTCGCAGAAGGTAGGACCGCTATGGCCGTTCGCCGCGCCCTCGACAGACGAAGCCGCCAGGCGGTGTGACACGCAGGCGGCGCACCTCCTGTTGCATGGCCGGGATGCCGCGGCGGGCACGTCGTGTTCGCCGACGGGTACGGTCAGGGAAGCTGCACTCAAGAAGCCTTGGCTGCCTGCCTGAACGCCGGACTGATGGGACTGCTGGGCGACCCGAACCCGGTTGTGGTGATGGGCGAAAATACATCCCCCGGCCCAGCGTTGAGTTCGCCTGGTCAGGTGCGGTCGTTAGCGATGCGCGTGGAGAGGCTTGGACGCATCTTTTCTACGCGCACGCCTTCCCGGTACAGGTACTCGATATCACCGTCCTGATCAAGGGCTGGGTAGGAACCCACCCCCGGAAGCTCACGTTGTATGAGTTCGATCGCACTACGGGTGCCGGTAACAACGGGGCGCAGGGCCGGATCACTTGGAACCACTTTCTGGTACGAGGGTCTGGCACGCCTTCTGCCGCGTTCTGGAACTGAGGAGAGCTGGGGTCGACGCCGACGAGGTGCACGACGTCGGGGTTGGTCGGATTCGGATCAGGGTAGTTCGGCACGCCGTGGCTGCGCATGCACTGGGCGAACTTCACGCCCCTGGCGAGAGCCTGCTGAGTCTGCGCGGGCGTCGGTACACCACCGTTCGGGAGGAGGTGCCGGCAGGTCTGGTTGGCCCAAATGTACCGCGAGGAGTTGCGGTTGATGCCGCTCGACACAGGCGCGCCACCCTTCCCGCCGGTCGCGAAGTCGACGTTCAGCGTTCCATTGGCGGCCGGGTCAGGCATGTTCGGCACGCCATGCGAACGCATGCAATTGACGTAGGCGAGGGCGGCCCGGTACTTCGCGGTGGCATTGCCGCCATTGCCTGCGGTCGCGGAGGACGCGGCCTGGGTGGTGGTCGTTGTCGAGCCGACGCTCGCGACGCCTGGCGGCGAACCTCCACCGCACGCCGACAGACCGAAAGCCATCGCGGCTACCACCGTGATCGCCAGAGTCGTCCGTCGCGGCCGAATCGTCCTGCGCCGATGAGCGCTCCAACCGGCACCATCAGCGCTATCCGAGCGCTCCCCATTCGATTTCACGGGCAGCGTCTCCCCGTGCTCGAAGCGGTGTTGAGCGAGCGGTGTTGAGCACAGTTCTACGAAACCAAAGGTCACACCCCGGTCACAATTGTGACCGCGTGAGACTTTCCACAGGTCATCCTCAAGGACCGACGCGCCTGCGTGCCTCGCATCTGCGAGTGACGCGGCTCGCGTTCCGCGCTGGACACTCGACGTAGAACCAACTCCCTGGGTAGTCCCGTTCGACGGTCTCTCGCGACTGAGCGCCTGGCGTCAGCCTTCGCAGCTGCTCAGGGGTAAACCCGGCTGACACTAAGGGTCGCTCGCACCGCTTCCAGGTGAAGGGCCCTTCTGCGGGAGAGCGCCCCTTCCGCTCGTCCGTTTCCGTTCCCAGCCAAACAGCAACGCCGTCCAGGTCGGGGAAGGCGGCTATTACGTCAATCCTCACGGCCCCTTCGCCCGCGGACGCTTCCCGCAATAACAGCTTGGCCGTCGTGATGTACGACCACCTCTGGTCACCGGGTACTATGGCGCCAGAATGCCGCATCTGCGTGCCCGGATAGGGGAGGACCGCCGACCCGGTGCCGCGCCCGTACGACCGTAGTGAGCGGCGGCCCCTCGCGCCGCAACACGCTGGCGGCCGCCGGGATCCGGCAACATTGCGGCACTGGTTACGGGTCGGAAAAAGGCGAGCCAACGTGTCGGCCTCCGGACGACCAATGATTGGCGAGTGGTATCCGACTGCGTCATCTGCAACAAGCAGGCCAGTGGCGATGCGCTGGGTCGTGGCGTGACCTAAGAAGACGACCTCGTCTTCGCCCAATTGTAATTCTTTGACCCGAGGCCAACCGCTCATCTACTTCCACGCTCTGTGAGCCCTGCACAGTCGGTTATGTATACCTGAACAATGCTGGAGACACAACGACAATCCGCTCATGGCGATGGATTTGGCGATGAAAAGCTGGAAAATTCTGGTACAAGGGTAGTCCGGAGCCAACGCCCATATTATCCAGCCGCAGTCTGACAATCTGTGCCGGGCTCGAACGCTGTCAGCTCTTTGGCCACGGCTTCCGTGATCGCCGATGCCGGGGCAGGTGCCTCGGAGGTGCAACTGAAGCCTGTTGCCGTCATACTGTGCACCATCAGGCCGGACGAATGTATCCGCGATTCCGTGCTGACTACGAGCGTTGAACACCCCTGATTGACCTCGCAAGCTCGGCACGTTGCGGATGGTCACGCTGCGAGTCGGGATGGTTTCGGACCAGAAGAAGCATGACTCTACCAACAGCAATCACGGTCAGGCTTGGGATCGCACGGAGCCAACCCCGGCCCGACCAGCTACATGGGCTGTGGGCGGCGGCCCGAAACCCTCACTAGCTCGGTATGGGTGTGAGGACCACGATCGGGATGACGCGCGTGATCTTCTGCGCGAGTTCAGCGAGCTGCGGATAGCGCTCGGCTGCCATCGCGAACAGCCGGTCGCGCTCGTCGCCAGTACCCTCCTCGGCCACGACTTCGATCGTCTCGCTACCGAGTTCGATCCTCGTGCTCGGCTGCGTCTTCAGGTTGTGGTACCAGGCTGGGTTCTTCGGCGCTCCTCCGTTGGCGGCCCAGATGAAGTAATGCGACGCATCGGGCAGGTACGCGACCGGGTTAATGCGATCGACACCAGAATTCGCGCCGGTGTGGTGAAGCAACAGAAGCGGCGTCTCTTCCCATATGCCGCCGACTCGTCCGCCGTTGGCGCGGAACTCATCGATTATCTTGGCGTTGTACTGCGCGGCTGTCTCAGCCATTGGGCTCCTCTCGTTCTCGGTACCGACTGAGCGCTTCGAGGGCGACCACCACCGGGCCGTCTCGGACCGACGTCTTCAGCCTGGCCTCCGGCCATGTGCGCGATCGTCATCGGTAGCTGGCCTCGTACTGGTCGTGGCGGTGGAACCACGACAGGTCGCCCAGGTTGCGGCCGAGCGGTGCCCGGTCGAGCAACTGCCACATGGCCCAGAGCGCGTCCAATCCTCGGGCGTAGGCGGAATAGGTGTGGTACACGTGGCGGTCCTCCAGCGCAAAGGCGCTCATGCCGGGCTGCTCACCGGACCACTCGCGCCAGGCCACGTCGGCCGCCTCGAGCTCGGCTTGGTCCTGGTAGTTGTACTCCACCGGCGCCACCGAGGCGTCGATCGTGACATGGAAGTCGTAATTGAAGTCGCTCCGTCCCGACGAGGCCCACGGGAAGCTCCAGCCCATCCGGTCCCGGTAGGCCAGCAGCTTCTCGAGCGGCCCTCGGGACACCGCGGTGAAGGCGACGTCGTGGTTCTGGAGGTGGAGGTGGGTCTCGTCGAAGCCGTCGGCCAACCCAGAGCAGCTCGGGCAGCCTTCGTCCCAGGCGGGACCCAACATGAAGTGGTAGACGAGCAGCTGCGAACGGCCCCGGAACAGGTCGGCGAGCGAGGCTTCGCCGCCTTCGGTGTCGAAGGTGTACCCCTTGTTGATGCGCACCCACGGCAGTTCCTGTCGCATTCTGGCCAGCTCGTCGCCCCGCCGTGTGTGTGCCTTCTCGGCCTCTAGGAGCTTCAGCCGGGCTGCGAGCCATTCCTCACGTGTTCCCACCTTGTGTTCAGTCATCGGTTGTCTCCTCTCTCACATCATCGGCATGTGACCGGTGGTCGGCAAGAGCCCAGGGACCGACGAGGGGGCGGCGAGGACCACGATGCCGAGCCCGACGATGGCGAGCGCGAGCGGGACATCGATGGTGGCCCTGGCGAGCAGGATCTTCTTGGCTACCACGACGGCGGCGATGACGGCCATACAGGTGACGCTCATAACCCCGAGCACGACCAGCATCGCCATCAGGCCGGCGCTCGAGCCAACGCAGTCGAGCCCGAACACCAATCCGGACCGTGCCTTTTCGTGGCACTGCCGGCGAAAGTGCCGCTTGATGGGCGTGAGCTCATACACGCCTGCTGCGAACACGACCACCCCAGCGGCGACCGTCCCATGGGGCCGGTACAACGCGTACACCGCCACGCCTACGACCGCCCAGACGGCGATGTACGACCCGGCGAACAGCGGCGCGGTAAGCAGGCGCCCGCTGGCGTGGGTGCGGCGCAACAGCGCCGGGACCGCGCCCGGCAGCATCATCGCCACCATCATCGCGGTCCACGAGCGGCAAAGAAGGCGAACGAGCCGAGCCTGGTGGCGACGCCCATGTCCATGCCTCGCATCTGGTCGATGGCGATAACCCAGCATGCGGCGGCGGCCCCGAGGGTCGCGGCCAGCGTGGCGGCCGTCGTAGCGGTGGTGCCGCTTGCTACTGCCCCCATCAGCTGGTAGCGCAACCGGCTCATGGCCACGAACATGCCCTCCTGTCCGATTGGTCCTACATAGCCTGTGGGCGGCGGCGGCTTCAGGCTCGGGCTGCCGGCGACCTCAGGTCGTCGGAGCGTCCAGCTTCGAGTCGCGACCACTGGGCGATGGGGCGTCCGCCCGGCCACACTGACACGGATGGCCAATCGGGCGCGCCGGAGTCAGTCCGCGTGTTCGAGCACCTTTGTGGCCAGCCGGGGGGCGAGTCCTCCCAGCTCTCCTGACGTCCGTACACGGTCAGGTCCATGAGCGCGTAGCTGTAGTCCATTGCCTCTACACCGCGCCGGGTCGTCCAGTAGGTCTCGAAGACACGCTCGCCGTCGCGTATGTAGCAGACGAGGTGGAACAATCCGACCTGGCGCCCGACAAGGAGCTCGTCCATGGAAGCCTGTGCGGAGTACCAAGGCATGTCCCATCCCATGAAGTCGCGGTAGCGGGCGCTTTCGTCGTAGGGGCCCTGACACAAGGTGGCGTAGGTGATGTCGCGCGAGTGGAGGTAGGACAGCTCCGCCACGTGGGTGGTGTAGAAGGTACAGCCTTCGCACTGCTCGGGCGCGGGTCTGCCGGGGTCCCACATGAAGTAGTAGGCGATGAGCTGCCTGCGTCCCTCGAACGCCTCGAGCAAGGTGAGCGCCCCGTTTGGCCCGACCAGCGCGAGGTTGGCGTCCACCTCGACCATGGGCAATCGCCGTCGTGCCGCGGCGATCGCGTCCCCTTCCCGGGTGTGCGCCTTCTCCCGAACCCGCAGCCTGTCCAGTTCGGCCTGGAAGGTGGCCCGGTCGACGGCCGAGGGTAGGTTCGGGGCCTGGGTGACGCGGGCCGCCGGCCCGCCGAAGTTCGTGGCGTCATCCTTCATGGCTGTTTCCTCATTTTGGTTTAGGCCGCACTTCTTCTTTGCTCCTGCGAGCTGGGCCGTTGCATGACATTTTGAGGTTGGCCGGCGGTGTTTGTTCATTGCGTTATTCGACGTTGGCAGCATCGCTGGGTGAGCCGGAGGCGTCAGTCTCCGGGCAGATCGACATCCGCGGCGGGGGCGATCAGACCCAATAGGCGCACGGCCTTCGCTTGGCCCCGTAGGCGGCCCCCGGGCTCGAGAAAGCTGCACGCTCGGCGCGAACGTCCGGCAGCGACCCGACGCTGCCGAAGCGCCACAGGGGCAAGAGCACGGACGCCTCGATGATTCACTCGCTTTCGTATTCGTCGTGGCGGCGCAGCCAGCTCATGGGCTGGCTGCCTTCGTCGCGGCCCTTCGGAGCCCGGTCGAGTATCGCGTAGTAGCCCATCAGGAACTCCGTACCCCGGGCGTAGCTGGAGTAGCAGTGGTAGACGGTGTTGCCCTCAAGAGCGAACGTGCTCAAGCCGTGCCCCTCGGAGAAATAGCCGTCGAGGTTCGTCCCGGTCGCGCTGGCGTTCTGGCTTGCAACCAACGGCAGTTCCTCACGGACGGCCGGCTGCTCGTTCAGTAGCGTCAGAAGCCCGAGCTCGTTGGCCTTGAGCACCGGCACGGCTGCGACGTGCGTCATCGCCTCCCCGGCCGAAACGCCGTAATCGAAGTTGAAGTCGCTCTCGTGGCTGGACGCCCAGTTGAAGCTCCAACCCATTCGCTCCCGATAGTCGAGCAGCTTGTCGATTGGCGCGCGCGAGACACAGATCATCGTCACGTCGCAGGCCTTCAGGTGGGCGAGCACGCCGTTGAAGCTGTCGGCCGTCGAAGAGCAGGAGGGACATCCCCCCTCGTAATGAGGGCCGAACATGAAGTGGTAGACCACCAACTGCGAGCGGCCGTCGAACAGCTCGGCCAGCGTCGTGTCCCCGTCTGCGGTGCGGAGCATGTACTGCTTCTCGACCGGCACCCAAGGAAGCTCCCGACGCTGCCGGGCCAGCGCATCCCCTAGCCGGGTGAACTCCTTCTCGCGCTCGAGCAGCTCAGCGCGCGCCGTTAGCCACTGCGCGCGCGTTCCGATGCGATTACTCGTCATTGTGCTGTCTCCCTTTCATCCCCAACCCATGTCCATACCGTTCATCTTCTGGACCGCCACGGCCCAGGAGGCGCCACCGGTCACCGCGTCCGGTTAGCGCGGCTGCCGTCGCACCTCACCTACCACTGGTCACTATTGGCAGCACGCACGGTCGCCTACGGGCGGCGCCTCCTCCGCCGCCAGCGACGCCAACTTTCCTTTCCAACGTTGGCACCAAATGGGCCTTTCTCTTAGTGGGTGATGCGCCCGAGCTCACTCAGGATGTCCGACCAGCCTGCGTAATGCGAGTCCCTCGCTTGCTCGTCCGGGAGCCCCGTCTGATGGATCTCGACGACCGTCCCCGTCGACGATGGTCGGAAGGTCACGGTCACAGCCGTGTCCCGGAACCGGGTGTCGGGCGAAGACCAGGTGAACACCAGACGGCGAGGACGGTCGATCTCGCGATAGGTGCCCGAGCACACGGTGGACTCGTCGTGGACCATCACGATGCGGAACGTCCCACCCACCCGGGGGTCCGTTTCGGCCCGAGTCTCCCGCACCCCGGCCGGCCGGAACCACGTCCCCAGGCTTTGCCCGTCCAGCCATGCATTGAAAAGTTCTTCGGCAGGTGCGGCAATCTCGCGCCGGACGGTGACCGAGTACCCGTCCGTCACGACGGCTTCCCTGCCTTGCCCCGGCGGGTGACAAAGGCGTCGAGCGAGGCGAGTTGCTCATTCCAGAAGGCCTGGTAACGCGCCATCCATCCGGCCGCTTCGGCAAGGGGCGCCGCATCCAAGGTCAAGATGTGCTCGCGCCCGCGCACACTCCGTCGTACCAACCCCGCCTCCTCCAACACCCGAATGTGTTTCGACGTCGAGTTGAGCGAGATCGGGAACTCTCTAGCGACATCCGTCACCCGGGCGTCCGAACCGGCAAGCAGGGCTAATATTTCCCGGCGCGTGGGGTCGGAGACCGCAGAAAAGACCAGGTCGAGCACGTCGGCACCATATTCACCCATGAGGGTGAATATCTTAGGAGCGGTCGGCGGCGACCACAAACTCGCACGCTTGCAGCGCACCTCCAAAGACGCGGCCCCCCAAGGGCCTAGTCGTGTCTTGCCAAGAGCTACAGCTCGCAGCTCCGCTCCGGGGTCGGGGCCCTGACAGCTAACCTGCCGGTACTCGCGCTCAGCTGCGGTGTCGCCATAGTTGGGTGACCGAGGACTGAGACCAGCCGCCCCAGCGCCGCCGTTAGGAGATCGTCTTGTAGCTCACGTCGACGCGCCAGCGTAGATGGCGACACGCACTTGCACCTCCATGTCGGGCTGAACGGGTTGGTTTCTGTCCTGGCGCACACAACAGAGCCGTGCCGAGGGCTACCTGGTTGACCCCAGACGGCTAGCGCTCGTAAACGACGAGGGACGTGGGGTGGGCAACCTGGTCGTACAGCGAGCGCGCCGCGCCGTTGAACTCCTGGGTATGCCAGTACGTGCCGCGTCGCACCCTTCCGGTCGGCTTCGGCGAAGACGGCGCTGATGAGGTCGAGAGCGACCGCGCTGCCGCGCGCCGTCGGCGCGACGAACATGTCCTCCAGGTAGCAGTAAACCGTAGGGGACCAGGTCGAGGGATGGAAGACGAGGTTGGCCAGGGCCACTAGCCGACCTCCGTCCTCTGCTACCAGGCCGACCATTCCGTCATTGCCGGACACCAGTCGGCGGAAGGTGGCGAGCGTCACTTCGCCTGGCACCGAAGCCCGGTAGAAGCGGAGGTACCCCGCCCACAGTTCCCGCCAGGCTTCGAGGTCGCTCTCCTCAACGGCCCTGATCACGTGGCGATAGTAACGGGGCCGTCAGCAGTTCCACGCGTACTCCCCGCCCCAAAGGTTGCTCCGAGCGCCTCGCCGAGGGCTCGCCACGTCTCAGGCCAACCCGCCTGGGACGAGCGGCTGTAACCCACGACGACACCCGCCAGCCGCAGGGGGCCGCGCCACCGCCAGCTCAGGCCGGTAGCGCCACAAGCGCCCGGCGACCGCGATGAGCGCTCGTTCAATGGGCCCGCTGTCTGGCAGGGCGAGCTTTCGGAGCCCCGGATGACGAGCACGCGCTAACCCGCGAAGCTGAACGCCCTTGCCGATGCATAATGCTGGATTATGTGTCCCTCAAGAAAAGTTGTTGTTCCGCAAGGCGAAACTACATATCGATCGATTTGGCGTTGAAAGCTGGGAAATCTTGACGCAAGGGTGCTGCAGAACCAACGCGCATATGACCGAGGCGCAGTCCGACGATCTGTACCGAAGTCCGAACGCTGTCAGCTCTGGGGCACGCCTTCCGTGATCGGTTGCCGAATCCGGCGCCGGCAGGGGCAGCGCGGATCGTCTCGTCGCGTGGGCACGATGGAATGCCCGTGCAGACGTCGCCTGTCATGATCGGTCGCCAGCATCACGTCGTGATCGACTGTCCCGACCCCTCTGGCCTGGCGGCGTTCTACTCCGAGCTTCTTGGACTGCCCGTCACTTACGAGTCTCCAGATTGGGTGGTGGTGGCCGAAAATGCCCACACGTCAGGGTTCGCGTTCCAGCGGGCCCTGGAGCACCAGCCGCCTCGGTGGCCTGATCCTCGCCATCCGCAGCAGATCCACCTCGATGTAATGGTGGATGACGTCGTGGCCGCAGGGGTGGCGGTGCTAAAGCTTGGGGCCACTCGGCTCTCAACAGGAGACCACGTTTACGCAGATCTGGCGGGCCATCCGTTCTGCCTGATTCCTCGAGCTTCCTGGGCTCCGCCGATCCACAGCAGCCGCGCCTCACTCTAAAGGTCGAATCTCGCGTCGTATCACCAGCTAGGGATACACGGCCACCAGCGCGAGATGGATCGTTATGGGCGGCGCGAGAACCGTGGAGTTTCCACGGAAATCCGCCCATATCGACGGCTATTCGCACTAGGCACAGGGCAAAATCCGCCACAATCGCGATGCAGAACGAGCCTATATAATGTTTAGCCATTGCGGGGATATTCTGTGCACCGCCGCGCCCAGCAAAGGCTTGCCTACTGGATGCCCGATATCGCCGATTTCGCGCTCGCACTCTGGGACCGAGCCCAAGGGATGCCTCGGCGTTCTGCGCTTCCTCGGCAGTCTGGGCTGACTGAAACTCACCTAGTCATCCGTCGCTGAAATAAGCTGGACGCGTAACATGGGGGCATGCCCTCCAACATGGTTGTCCCTTTGGCGCTCTCCGATCAGGACAGGGAGCAGTTAGAACGTATGGCTCGCTCTACTTCGTTACCTCACCGGACCGTCCGCCAGGCGACGGTTTAGGGCGCTCCCATTTAGGGTGGCGGAGCAGTTGGAACCCGGCACCGCAGTGGTGGACGTTAGAGCTTGTTGTTGAGGTGCTATCGGCGGCAGGTCTCGAGGTAATTGGCCCCAAGAAGCTAACCGCGGTAGCGATCGTTGCGAGCACCGCCGTATTCGCCACAGCGGGCAGGCGCACCGGTCGCGCCATTGGTACAGCATTTTGTTCTCCTGTTTGTCAGTGATCAGATGCCGCAATTGCTTGTCCCGCAATCCGTCGCCTTGCTTTTACGAAAATGTGGCAAAAGTGTGAAGTAACTATTCACGTCTAGAGCGCGCGCAGCGCGCGATCATCCACCATTGTGCGCGCGTCTCGTGATATTGAGGTGGTGTGGACCTGGCCGAGCAGGTGGAGCAACTTCACGCGGAGAACGCTTCTCTGATGTCGAGAGTCCAGTTATTGGAGGCTGAGCTGGAAAGCCTTCAAAGGGAGATCAGCCGGAATTCTTCCAACTCGGGCAAGCCTCCTTCCTCAGACACTCTAAGCCAGCGGGCTGCCCAGGCCGAACAACGCCTAAGCCGAGCTGAAAGGCGCCGCCAAGCCCGGGAAAAGGCAAAGAAGTTCCTGCGCGAACGGGTGAGGCGCCGTCCCGGCAAGCAACCTGGCACGACGGGCACGGCACTGGCCCGGATGGGGAACCCAGACCATTCGGTGGTATACGTGCCCGAGAAGTGCGCCGCTTGTGCGCAGAACTTGGAGGTCTCCGCGGTGGTGGACAGCGAAAGCCGCCAAGTATTTGACCTACTCACCCTGCGCCTGGAGGTGACCGAGCACCAGGCGCAGTCCCGGCGCTGTGGTTGCGCGACGGTCACCAAACCGGCATTCCCGAAACAAGCCACTGCACCGGCTTGTTATGGCCCCGTGGTACGGGCCACCGCTGTCTATCTGATGGTGGGACAGCACCTGCCGGTGACCAGGGCCGCATCGTTGCTCGCTCAAGTGTGCGGGGCGCCCGTGTCCACCGGTTGGCTCGCAGGCCTGCCGGCCGAGGCCGCAGACGGGCTCAGCCCTTTTCCCGGCTGAGCTGCGTTCGCAGTTATCGGCCGAGGAAGTGCTCCACGCGACGAGACGGGCGCTCGGATATCTGGGGCGCGTTACTGGTTCCACGTCGCCTGCAACAGCTTGCTCACCCTGCTCGACTGTCACGATAAAAGAGGCGTCGAAGCCCTAAAGGACATGGCAGTGCTCCCGTTCTTTTCGGGAGAGCTCGTGTCTGACGGCCTGAAGCCCTACTGGTCCATAGACGGCATCGAGCATGCTCTGTGCTGCGCACACTTCGTGCGGGACCTGGCCTCGCTGACCCCCTCGGCTCGCCACCGGGGCTGGGCCGACGACATAGCCGACCTCTTGGTGGAGGCAAAGAACGAAGTACAGAGTGTCCTCGCCGAGGGCAGACTCGGCCTCGGCCCGGGCCAACTCCGCACCTACCGTTACGGTTATACAAAACTCATAAACCGAGGTGTCTCGGCCCTTCCTGCCCGGCACCGCCCCGGTAGTGCCGACCGCGACGCTGTTAACCTCTTGCGCCGTCTCCATGACCAGCGCCACGAGGTCACCCGGTACTGGTCCGAGCCCGCCGTGCCCTTCGACAACAACCAGGCTGAACGGGACCTACGCATGGCCAAGCTGCAGCAAAAGGTCAGCGGCTGCTTTAGGACTTTTGCCGGCGCCAAGGCCTTCTGCGCAGTACGCAGTTACCTCCAGACGGCCCACAAACACGGGCTCGACGGGATGGACGTGCTCGTCCAGTTCTTTGCCGGCGACCCCTGGGCCCTCCCATTGCCTGGCCTGCGCCAATAACTGAGGGACGACGCCGCCGAAGTTAAGCTGGCAATGACAGCGGCCGTTAGACCGAGGAGGTCAGTTGAGCTCAGCCCGCCCGACCACCCAAGCGCTTGACGCTCTCATCGAAGAGGTCACCGTAGACGCCTACAACGAGTCTGAACAGCTGACCGCATTTGAGACTGCGTTCGACGAGGTTGCCAATTTTCCTTGCCCAGGAACCCTCATTGGCGAAGAGGTCGAGGTCCTCTCGCTGATCGCCGATGACGGCCGGGGTGAGCTGCTCGCTACCTGCCGGCGCGCCGGGCGGCGCTATAAAGTCGCACTGCAAGAGATCGACCTGCGCTCGGACCCGACCACGTTACGGTTGTTCGCCGCCTACAAACGTTGGCTCAGCTAATGCGCCGCCGCACGACCTGAACAGTTACAGTGTGAAGGGGCAACAAACTGACGTTCGCCTGTTCGTCGACGACAAACCTGTTAGCACCGGCCCCTAGTAGCCGAGCTGGGTATAAAAGTCTGCCGTTTGTTTTGCGTCCCACGGGCTTCGACGACCGGCCGGGCACGGGAGAGGACCGCGTCCAGCATGTCGGGGTCGCCGTAGAAGTGATAGAAAGCCAGCATGAGCTGGACATCGATCCAGACCCTCACCCATTCGTCGGCCTGCTGGTCGTCGGAGCTTCTCGGCGCGATTACCCCGCCTCCGGCGCGCGAAGGTCCCTCATTGCCTGCACGATGGTCGTATAGACCCGGCTGGGTTCTCTGTCCTGCCAATCGGATTTGCTCGACTCGGACCTGCGATCGTCCGAATCTGCAGTGTCCGGTGCATAGAGCCACCACAGGTTGTTCCACGGATCGCGGAGACGAGCGAGGCTGTATCCGCTGAAGAAGGTCGAGACGGGAGTGATGATGGTGGCACCCTGCGTGACTGCTCGGTCGAGCACTGCCTGGCTGTCGGAGACATACACCTGGAGGAATGCCGGAGTGAATGGCCAGTCCGGCTTCCTGTCACAGATCAGGATCGATGAGTCGCCGATGACCACCTCGGCATGGATCAACAAACCGTCGCGGTCAGGGATGCGGAATTGCGTCGACTCCCGGCCGTTGAAGACCTGCGTGACGAAATCGATGAACTCGGCCGCCTTCGAGACGATGACGAAAGGGTTGACGGTGTTGTGCTCCGCGGGCGGGGTCGCGGTCTGGCTTTCCGACATACACATATAATACGTCTATGTCCGAGGGTGTCAAGTTCCGTCGAAACGCGAGCTTCCTGCTGGCCACCATCGGGCGACGAGCAGAGCGCGAATGGAGTCAATACCTTCGGAATGAAGGCATCACGACGGCGCAGTTCACGGCTATGGCTGTCCTGGTGGAGTCCGAAACGAGTCAACGTGGCCTTGCGAACTTGATGGGGATCGACCCACGCAACGCTGGAGCCATCGTCCGCCAGCTTCAGGATCGAGGGTGGATTCAGACGCGACCGCACGCGGGTGACGCCCGGGTGCGCTTGCTTGCCGCAACGGGGGCCGGCCGAAAGTGGTGGCAGACAATCCAGGACGATCTGGCCCGTGAGCGCGACCGCTTCTTTGCCCCGTTGACCGAACGAGAATTGGCGACGCTGCAGAAACTTCTCAACCGTCTCAATAATCATCTGACCGCCGACTGATCGTCCCGGGCCGCGTCAACCTGTTGGCCAGCGACACCTCTAGTTGCTCTATGTGGGCCCTGGGAGCTGGCCGGCCGCCACCGTCGCCGGCTGTTGGAAGGCTGATCCCGGCCGGCTTCGCTGCATCCGCCAAGCTGGGCTCGCCCTCGCCGTCGCGGCAGTCTGAGCGCGTCATCGACCGACGCTCGGGGCGCTCAAGTGGGACAGCGGAGCCCACCAAACCCAGTCGGGTCTACCGATTTCATGGCTGAGGTCTTTGAGGTGATCTGGACGCAGGTAGGGACTCGCGATGATCTCGCCGGGCTAACCACATGGGGAACCATCGCACGCTCAAACTTGTAGGTGGCCTCGGCTCCGGTCAGGCAGCAGGTCTGGCTCGCCAAGGCCCTTGTCGCTGGGCGGGCTGAGATTATCTTAGTCGTCCACGATACGGGTACGTCGCGGAGCATCCCGGAGGCCCGCCGGCCTCGCGCCGCCCAGCTCCTCGCCGAGCTGTACTCTCCCGGCCGGGGCTGGGACGGGATCGTCGTCGGCGAACCTCGAGCGCGCCTTCGGGTCTGCGATGCAGGTGTAGCTAATACTGCCCCAGCTTGCCGACGCCGGGGCGACCTTATGGTGCCCCGAGGTCGGAGGGCCCGTCGTCAACGATATGTTCTTCTCAACACGCTCTCGTCACGCCCCTGGGCCTCGGGGCCGAACCGCTAACTCGGAGCAGGCGCCCCTCGGCGGCACGAGGCCGTCGAAGCAACGGACGGTGCGACTGCCACGTTCTTACGCGAGGTGGTGCGAAGGGCCGCGCTGGCCGCCGCTGAGCGGGGGAGCGGGCCGATCACGGTGGACGGCGCAACGTTGGCGGCCGCAGCCCGCGAGCTGGCTGAGGCTTCCGCGGTCCTGGTCCGGGCCAGTGAGGGAGGTAGACCTGTCGACGGCGGCGCCGGCTCGCCGACCGGCTGGATGGCTGGGAGCGCGCTAATGGCACACAGGCGCATGCTCACCCACGGTCAGCAAGGCAGCGAGGCCCAGCCATTCGTACCCGAGCCCGAGTGATTGCAACGGCGCCCCGCAGCGGCGCGCTTCGCGCGGGGGTGAGGGTCGCTTATACGCTCAATTGATATCAGACAAAGGTCGAGTCCTTGGATGTCCGATGGGGCACCGGGACCCGATAACGGCACAAATGCGGCGCGAGATAATGCGCGCGTTCACATGCCCGAGGCGCATTTGCAAACTCGTGCGACGAAATCGCACATAATCGCCGATTATCCGGCACTAGTCGGGGAGAGATTGCGCTAGCTCCCCATCAGCGCCACCATGTCAAGGTCACCGGGCAGCAATTGCCGGAGCATCACCCGCCGAGCCCTACCGCCTCGTAGCGGTTCAGCAGCTCGCTAGGCTGCTCGACGGTCCCGGTAATATTCCAGGGTATTCGAGCGGCATTTTGCCGAGGCGGCCCTGATCGCAAGCGGCGGGATCGAGACTTTGCCAGCCGCGCCAGACGAAGCCCTCAACCACGTCGAGGCCTGGGGTGACGAGACCGTAGGCCAGCTGCTCACCACAGGCGCCGCGACCGTCCAGACGACACGGGGGGTGGTCCAGGCACACCTGACGAAGCCGGGCCCCGTTGCGGGCAGGCGCTCTAGGCCACCACGAGCGGCGACCACGGCGTCCGCGATGACAGCCGCCCAAGGGCCGCCCAAGGCCTCGGCTGTGACGCCTGTGTGGACCGGAAAGGCCCGCTCACGTCGCACATGACCATAGACGTGATCGCGCTGGTTCGGCGGTAGGGCAGCGTCCGGATGACGGGGCGCCGTCAACACGCGGACCGGAGCTCGTCGCTCCCGCCTGCTCCTACAGCTGCACTGCAACCCAAGCTGATATCCACTGGTCGCGTGCAGCGCGACTGGTGCCAACCGCCGTCCGCTCATCGCCGCGCCGTTGGTGCCGCAAACCCGAGACATGGCCGGGACGGGAACCGGAACCGCCGGGCCGGCATCTATGCAGTTGTGAGGACGAGCGGGGGTGTTCGCGTGAGCCGGGCGGGGACTTCTCGCGAGGTGGCGTTCACCGCTTTCGTGAAGGACTTCTCCGACGCCATGCTGCGGGCAGCGTTCGTGCTGCTTGGGAGCAGGCAAGAGGCAGAAGACGCAGTCCAGGTCGCGCTGCTCCGCACGCTCCGCCGCTGGCAGAAAGCCGAGGCGGCGCCGCAAGCCTACAGCCGGGTCGTCCTTGTCAATATCTGCCGGGAACGCTGGCGGCAACGGTCGCGTCACCCCGAAGTGCTCGGCGATGCCCACCGTCCGAGGGACCAACACGAACTGGCCTCCTTCAGCGATGCCTTGGAGCGGCGGTACGTGCTCTCGGCTGCGCTCAGCCACCTCCCAGCGGTCCAGCGCGAAGTCCTCGCCTGCCGCTACCTGCTCGACGCTTCAGTTTCGGAAACGGCCAAGACGCTGGGCATAGCCGAGGGCACTGTCAAGTCTGCGACGAGCCGGGGCCTCGAGGCGCTGAAAGAGCTCCTATCTGGAGAAGAAAGTGAGGACAACCATGCCAACTCCGAGCGTTGAGGGAGAGCTCCTGGCCCGGTCGCTAGATAAGGAGCTTCATGCCTTCGTGGCACCCGCCGACCTCGCCACTTCGGTTATCGAACGCCACCGGCTGGGCCGTCGACGCCGGCAGCTGGTGCTCGGCCCGGTCGTGGCGTCCCTGGCGGCGGCTGCCGTCGTGTTCGCGGTAGTCCTGCCCACTGTCAACCGTGGGGCCACAACGCCGAGGTGGACGCTTGTCGGCGACCTGAGCCCTTCGTGGCACGAAGCCCCGAGCCAAGGCCTCACCCAAAGGTTCTTTCTGACCTGTCCCAGCGCCACCACCTGCTATGCCGCCGGCCCAAGTGGTCTCGAGGCCACACGAGACGCAGGCAGGACCTGGGCCGTCGTGGCCGGCGCTCCGACGCCCCTTTCGACTGCGACGAGCCCTGTAACTTGCGTCAGCGTCAGCACGTGCGCGGTGCTTTCGTGGAGCTCGAGCAGCGGGGGGCCGCTGTTCATGGAAACCGCCGATGGGGGGAAAACGTGGGTGACACGCCCTGCTCCACGCTGGCTCTCGTCGGTGTACCCGACGGGCACGTCTTCTTTTGGCCGGGTGAGCCTCTCTTGCTCGACGGCGGCAACTTGCTCGGTCGTCGCCACTAATTCCTCTGGGACCTTGTTTGGAGGCTTCGTTACCAGCGACAGCGGCCGGACCTGGTCTGCCTCTAGCTTGCCCGCTGGTTCGTCGTATGCGGCGCTGCGGTGCTTCCCGAGCGGCCAGTGTGTCTTGGCAGGCCAGTCCGGGCTTGCTTACAGCACAAATGGCGGGCGAACGTGGTCGTCGGGGACTGGCTACTCCGGTCCCGGCACGCCGGCCTTGCTCTCGTGCAGCAACGTTTCGGACTGCATGGTGATGGGGATAGGAAACCCCGCAGGCGCTTCAGCACCGGGGGTCGGCGTAACAAACGATGGCGCCCGGCACTGGTCCACCGCCAATGGCAAGGGCCTCCCGGCCGGCGACGTTTTCGGCTTGTCGTGCCCGACCAGCTCGGACTGCTGGGCCTCGGCGGGCGGCCCCCACCTCTTGTACCTCCCCCCGAGGTCCTGGCCGGGGGCTGTCGTCGTTTCGACCACCAACGCGGGTGCGAACTGGCAGCGGGACGCTCTGCCGCAAGGCGTTGGCAACGTTCAAGAGGTCTCGTGCCCGAGCACCAACATCTGCTTCGCGCTGGCATGGTCGCAGGAGTCGGTGGTGCTACTTGCCTATCAATCCTGAGGGGTTCTTTGGTGGGTGCGGGCAGTACCGTTACCTGACTGACGAAGTGGAAGCTCCCCCCAGCCACTGTGGCTCACCGCAAACCGACGAAAGTCCAGACTGGCGTGCTCACCTAACACGTGAGCAAGACTCCTTTTCGAGTCGCAAACGAAACGCTACGTATCGGCACTCATCGAGCGCCCGATAACGGCACTTGCCGGGCGCGCCATAACGACGGCCACTTTCTCAATAGCGGTGCCCAAAGTCGAAGCCGCGACGGCTCCCCGAGAGGACGGTGAGCGAGGCGGCCAGCCGATCCGGACGACGGATATCGCGCCCATCCAGCAGGGCCCAATTTAGCTTGCACGACAACGCATATGACAATACAGATCATTCACAGCGAGTTGGTGTTTTCGCGCCGACAGCGAACCTTGGCGGTGGTCCCGTCTCGGGCTCCGCTGTCCCCGATTACGGGGGTGATCGACGGGCTGGCTCCCCGGGGCGACCTATCGTCGTGAAGGTCAGGGTGCGCCGTGAGAGGCTCGCTGAATGGCATATAAACGTGAAACCGATGTGCCCTCGACTCTGGTGCTCACGGGCGTCATGGCGGTTGGCAAGTCGACCGTTGCCGATCTCTTGGCGCGCCAGTTCCGACGGTCGGTCCACCTGCGGGGCGACGTGTTCAGGAAGATGATCGTTGCTGGGCGAGACCCGATCGTGCCGCCCTTGGGCCTGAGGCTGTCCGACAGCTCGAGTTGCGTCGGCGGCTAGCGGTTCTTGTCGCTGGCGAATACCTCCGGGAAGGCTTCACCGTCGTGCTGCAAGACATTTACATTGGCTCGGATTTATCCGACATCCTCGAACGGCTGCGCCCTCCTCTCTACCTCGTGGCGCTAACCGCTCGGCCTGAAGTGATTGCCGAGCGCGAACGGCTCCGGGGGAAGACGGGCTATGGGGATTGGAGCGTTACGGAGTTGTGCGCCGCCTTCGCTGACGAGACCCCCCGAGTCGGCTTGTGGATTGAGACCTCAGACATCTCCCCGAAGGAGACGGTCGCCCTGGTCCTCGCCAATCTCGGCCAAGCACGTGTCGCCTAGCCAAGGTCGCGCCGAGACGTGGCATCCTCGCAAAATTGGTCGATGCCGCCCCCCAATGAGGGAACTACTTGCTCGTCCTGGCCTAGTCCACCACGACATGCTGCGGCCTGGCCCATCAGCGCTTTCTACGTAAATGGGGCCCCATCGCCGAAAGACCGTCTCCCACCACCCCAAAGTCTGACGCAGGACTGGTGCATGGCGACCGCGGCGCGAAGTGGGCGTGGTACTCGCTCGACGACGCCCGCCTCGTGAGGCTGTGCGCTGTCTTAGCCGGGCGACGGGCCGTGCAATAACGTGCAATAGCGACATGGCAAAACGTGTCGCGAAGTGTCGCTTACCGGCATGAGCCGTGCGCTCTGGGCTGGGCAGCGCAAATCGGCGCCGGCGGGGGAGCGGGCAAAACTAGCTTGAGGTGCTAGTGGGAGCAATCCCGTGGGGGTTCAAGTCCCCCTCCGACACATGAAATGACATGAAAGTTATCTTCTCGACCGGTCGGTGGTATCCTTCGCGGCCTGATGCTTTACGTGATGGATTCGATCGCGGCGAAGAACTAGAGAAGGGGGCCTCTGTCAGGAAGTCCCCATCTCGTCGAGGCCAAGAGCGAACCGTCATGTAACGCAACGAGCCACCATTAATGTTTAGACCGGGTTATTCGCAGCCTCGTTCATCCTTTCCGCACCATTACCCCGAACACTCAAAACGCAGAGTGCAGTACCAGTTCTGAGGTCGTTATGGGGCGGGTATTATGTGCTTTCTCTAAATTGACCACTAAATGCAGACGCCGAGTATGCGCACCATCCAACTGCCCGAGTCGGCGTCGACGGGCGTCGTTCTGTGCGCCCCGTCCCGGCGTTGCTGTGGCAGGGTCACGAGTCATGCGGCTCGCGGATTTTGGGGCAGCCATCGGACGGCAGATCCGTCGGGCTGGGCGATCCGCAGGTTGCTCGGGCGGACAACCCGACGGAACCATTCCAACCGCTCGCGCTGAGCAGGCAGTCAGGTCCGTAGCGGGACCGAAAGGGACCTGCAATCGCCCGCTCGGCAAAGTGGGCCCCATCGTCGGCGGCCGTCCCTAACGTGGAGCGCACTCGGGGCCTGGCTATCCGCTGGGGAGCGATTGCGGCAGCCCGAATATCGGAAGCATTTCCTTGTCGAAGCCCGTAATGGCGCAGATCCGGTCGCCAGTGAGCGTGAGGACGAGGAGGCTTGTGCCTTGGCGGATGTCGGTAGAGGTGCGAAGAAAAGCCCCGAATGCCGGCTGACCGTTTGCCCGCGTTGCCGGCACCAGGTCATAAGCGTGGCGACCCTCGCCGAAGATGCTGGCGAAGAATCGGGCCACGACGCCGCGACCTTGGAATTCGAGCGGAACCGGTGGCATCGAGATCAAGACATCGTCCGTGAGTAATGCGACCAATGCCTCGACATCGCCGGACTCATACGAGGCGACGAACCTCTCCACGAGCGCACGTTCGGTGGGCGAGTCGGGGGCTGGCGGCTGATCCGCACCCGTCGGAGGCATGAGGTGCCGAAGGCTGGCCCGGGCCCGCTTCAGGGCGCTGTTGACCGAATCGACGGTCGAGTCAAGCATGTCGCCCACCTCGTCGGCCTGGTACCCGAGCACGTCGCGCAGAATGAGCACTGCCAGCTGGCGAGCGGGCAGTGCTTGGAGTGCAGTCACGAAGGTCAGGGAGATGGCTTCGGTTTGTTCGTAGCGGGCCTCCGGGCCGAGCGCCCCGTCGAGCGCCCCAGCGAAAAGGGCGTCGGGATACGGCTCAAGCCATGTGATCTCGCCGAGCCGCGTCGGCTCGGGCGGATAAACCTCGGGCATTCCCCACTCCCTGGCCGGACGTCTCTTGGCTGAGCGAAGTGTGTTGAGACACCGGTTGGTGGCGATCCGGTAGAGCCACGTGCGAAGCGATGCGCGACCCTCGTACCCACCGATACCCTGCCAAGCGGCCAAGAGGGTGTCCTGGAGGGCGTCTTCGGCGTCCTGGAAGGATCCGAGCATCCGGTAACAGTGCACCTGGAGCTCCCGACGGTACGGCTCCGTCAGCTCCCGGTACGCGTCCCCATCCCCCTCTTGTGCCCTGTCGATCAGGTCGGCTGTCACCGCTCCATCCTCGGCTCATTCTCTTCGCTCGTGTTGTTGTCGTCCAGTATCGACACCGACCGAGTCGCGAACTGGGCGGTCGGTGCGCGCCCACTTTCGCGTCGGCGCGGTGTCTGCATCATTGACGCCTCGGGAAGTCCGAGCGTCGGGGCCTGAGTGCCTCTACGAATGAGGAGGGTGTCATGACAATCGCGCACAAGACAGTTCTGGTGACCGGGGCCAATCGCGGCATCGGACAAGCGCTGGTAGAGGAAGCTCTGCGGCGAGACGCGAAGCGCGTCTATGCCGGTACGCGAGAACCGTGGGTCCACTCGGACGGACGCGTCACGCCTGTTGCCCTCGACGTGACCGACACGGCGCAGATCGGGGCGGCTGTCGAGCGCATCGGGTCGCTCGACTACCTCATCAACAATGCCGGCATCGCTCTTTACGATGACTTGAGCGATAGGTCCATCCTCGAGCAGCACCTCGCAGTCAACCTGTTCGGCACCTACGGCATGACCCAGGCGTTTCTACCGTTGCTGACCCGCTCTCGGGGAGCGATCGTCAACAACGTGTCCATGATGGCCTTCGCCCCGTTCCCGTTCACTCCGGCCTACGCGATTTCCAAGGCGGCCGCGTTCAACCTGACGCAATCGCTTCGTGCTCTCTTGACCGGGCGGGGTGTGAGGGTCCATGCCGTCTTGACCGGGCCTACGGACACCGACATGACCCGAGGCCTCGACATCCCGAAGGCGTCTTCGGAGTCGGTTGCACGAGCCATCTTCGAAGGAGTGGAGCAGGGCGAGGAGGACATCTTCCCGGACCCTCTGTCGGCCTCACTTTCCGAGAGCTGGCGCAACGGTCCGGCCAAGGCATTCGAGCATGAATACGCGGCGTGGGTCGGGGCAGAGCCCGTCGCGTCGTAAGCACCTTGATGTTGGAGCATTCTGGCTCGCGGCGTCGTTCCGGCCCATCACAGATCCAAACTCACAACTATCGAAACTGGGGAGAATCGTGAACGATTTCACGGCAACCTTTACGGTCGATCAAACTCCGGAGGAAGTCTTCGCCGCCATCAACAATGTCCGCGGATGGTGGTCAGGAGAGATCGAGGGCAGCACGGACAAACTCGGTGATGTGTGGACCTATCGATTCCAGGACATCCACTACTCCAAGCAGGAGATCACTGAGTTCGTCCCTGGTCAACGAGTCGTCTGGCACGTATTGGACGGCTTCCTGAACTTCACCGAAGACAAGACCGAGTGGACAGGCACCGACATCGCGTTCGATCTCACCTCCCCCGAAGGCGATCGGACGGAGGTCCGGTTCACCCACCGGGGTCTCGTTCCCGAATTCGAGTGCTTCGACAACTGTTCAAACGCGTGGGGCTTCTACATCAAGGGCAGCTTGCGGGACTTCATCTCCACCGGTGAGGGGCAGCCCAACGAGAAGGAAACCGAGGTATAAGGAGACCGATCAGGAGTTATCTGGTTCGCTGCCGCGGTGGACGCACGCGGGGTTCAGACATTTCCGCCAACTGGGACACCTAGGGTCGCTCCCACCCATTCGAACTCGATCCGGACATTTAGTCCGCCGGCCGGCGGAGTTAAGACAGCGGCGCAACCCTGGGCAGCACCGCGGCATTAGTAACGCCCGTCCGAAACGCTTTGCCTCGTCCTGGGCGTAACCGTTGCTGCGCCGCTGGGTGGCCTTGGCGCTCGCGGACCGACTGCTAAGCGGTGATCCGGCAAGTGCGAACGCAGAACTGCGGCACCGAATATCCGCCGTTCGGACGCTGTTAGCAGTGCAGATCGACGGATCTTGCCGCATCGGGTCAGCTGATTTCGCCGGTGAGACAATACAGATCTGCTGCTCATATTTGCAGAGACCGCCGGTGTTCTGGGCCGCGATCGAACGGAGGACCCCGAACATGTTCGGTCTCCGGGAACAATGCTGAACATGTATTAGTCAAGTATTAGTCAACAGCTTTGGGCGAAGTTTCTGACAACACGCCATACTTCCCAGATCCTTACGGCTCGGGCGAGGATGTCGCGCTCTTCGGTCACATCGCGGAACTGCTTGCCCAACTTGGCTATTTCCTCGGCCTCGGCGCTGGTGACGCCGGGCCGCTGGCCGACGTCCACTTCCGCTTGGTTGAGCCAGGGCCTCACGGCGGTCTCGGTCAGGCCAAGTTCTCTCGCCACGCTGGTTACGTTCTTGCCCGGCTGGTGGCACAGGGCGACCACTCAGCTTTGAACTCCGGGCTGAAGGCTCGGCGATGGCGCCTGGTCATCGTCTCCGGATATTGACATCTGAACATCCTTTCCGGGCGCATGGCGCCGATCGTGGATGTCCGTCGAACCGGGTCAAGCCCAATCAACCCGGCGACAAGGTAAGGTCGGTTGCGTGCGGGATGGCGAGTCGGAGACGACGACGGTGACGCTCGCTGCGCAACCGACGTAGCGCGAAGGCCGGACCGCACATAGCGTCACGGCATATAGTGTCACGACGAGAGCCACACGTTGGTGGGGTCGCAGTTGACGCCGACCCACCAGAAACTGCAGCCGTGCACCGCAGAGGAGTGGTAAATAGGCCACTTCTGGTAATCCACGGGGACAGTAGCGGCGTCGGCGAGGATGTGGCGCTCGGCTTGCGACCACAGGCCGGCGCCGGCCGTGACGCTGGGCGCCCGCAGAGCCCGGCTGATGAGGGAGTCGGTTACCTCGCTCGAGTAACCCCCGTAGTCGTTGGAGCCGTTGCCGGGGTCGGTGAAGAGAGGTTCCAGGGCGGCGCGCCCGTTGTTGCCGAACCAGTCCGGGTACCACCTTGGCGCCGCGATGTCCCAGACGTCGCGTCTAGCCGTACTCGGGTTCTGGAGGTAGCCGCCGAAAAACTCAGCCTGGGTGACAGGGACGAAAACGACGTGGAACCTGGCCAGGCTCAAGCTGGCCTGGAGCGCCTGTGCCAGTCGGGGCATGGGTTCGGTGGTGGAGTAGACCAGCCTGATCGTGACGCCGTGCGGGTAACCGGCCTTCTCCAGGAGAGCCCTGGCCTTGGCCGGGTCGCCGCTACCGTTGTCGTCCGGGTACGGGTTGTACCCGGGAATATAGCCCACGCTGCCGGGCACGATGGGCTGAGTGGCCACGGTGGCGATCGTTGGTCCCCCCTCGATCTGCACGATGGCGTTTTTGTCAACCGCGTACTCGAGCGCCTCCCGCACCAGTTTGTTGGTAAAGGGCCCGCGTACTGGTTGAGGACCAACAGGCGGGACGCTAAGTACCCGCTCGGCGGGCCGATCACGAGGTTCGGGCTCGCTTCCAGGCCGGGCAGGTCCTCGGCCGGCGGTTGGAGGTTCCAGTCCACGTCGCCCACCCCGGCCTCGAGCTGCTCCTGGGTGCTCTCGGCCGTCAGGTCCTCGTTTATCACCACCTTGTCGACGTAGGCGTGGCGGAGGGTGTCGGTCGCAGGCTCCCACGCAGGGTTGCGCTCGAGGGTGAAGCCTTGGCCCGGTGAGTACGAGGTGATCCGGTAAGGACCGTCGGAGAGCGTGTGCTGACGAAGGGCGGCGCTGTCGGGGAGGTACTGCATGTACTCGATGGGGCGGGCGGAGTCGAAGCCAAGGGCCAGGATGTCCAAGAAATCCGAGGTCGGTCGCAGAAGCCTGAAAATGATTGTCGACGGGTTGGGAGCGCTCACGCCCGGCAAGCTGGGGCCCTGTTCATACGCGTCGATGGCCGAGACGGTGTCGTCTATTCTGGCAAAGCCCTTGCAGTAGGGCTGCATTCCCACGATGGTGGTCTCGAAATAACCGGGCGCCCCCACGGGGGAGG
This sequence comes from uncultured Acidimicrobiaceae bacterium, assembly GCA_963823855.1. Taxonomy (GTDB): domain Bacteria; phylum Actinomycetota; class Acidimicrobiia; order Acidimicrobiales; family Palsa-688; genus Fen-671. Next base: position 159,339 of record CAWGNA010000011.1, on the reverse strand, counting down.
CAGGGTTGCACAGCATCTTGAATTCCCGCACGAAGTCGTCCGCTGTGACCTGCCTGGGCGGTGTGGTGTCCCACATCACGCCTTGCTTTATGTGGATGGTGTAGGTCTTGCCCCCACCGGATATACCGCCGTTCGAGGTGGTCGGGATGACAGTGGCGACGTCAGGGGCAACGGCGAGCTCATCGGCGAAGTTCGCGGCGTCGGGGAAACTGAACAGCTGGCGCGCGAACAAGCGCTCCAGGACGTAACTCGGCGGGTAATAAGCGCTGACGGGGTCGAGGTTGATGATGTCCCCCTCGCCCAGGAAGGTCAAGGTCCCTCCGCGTACGGGGACCCCCGATCCTGCGGTGGCGTGGAGGAGTGGGTCGGCACCGTGGCCTGGCCCCGCTGCGAAACCGAGGCTGGCAACGGCCATCGCCGCCGCGGGCACCAATTTCGGACGCAGCACGTGCTCGCCTCCGGAGTTAGTCAGACGTAGGTTCGTGGTCGGGTGGCCGCCGACCGGCTGCGAAGGGGCGACTTCGCATGCTGCTACACTCTAGCGTGCCATCAGGCTCAAACCGGCGTGAGCCGGGCTGGGGTGCCGATGGCGATGGCACTAGCAATCGGCGGTGCTAATGAGTTTGCAGCCGGGGCGGCCAGTGGGTTCGAGGGTCTCTCCTCGTGACCATGCCCTGGCTGACCCGGCGGCGCCCCGCTCTTCCGGTCCCGGTTCTCCACTGTCAACCGGCACGGCGCTGCAGGCCATAAGGTTGTAGCCATGGCAGGGCTTGGACCGCTCCGTGTCGTGCGCAACGACTTCCGGGGGAACGGGACCGAAGCCCTCGAGCGACGGGACGGGTCGACACCTGGGGGCATACGTGGCTCGGCCGTGAGCACGAAACTGTCGGAGGCAGCCCCAAAACCCCGCGACCTCGACGAAGCGATGCTCGAGCTCAAGCTGTCGCCGCCCCAACTGCGCCTGGGCGGCATTAGCCGCCGACAGCTCATCGAGACCTCTCGTGCAAGCGGCTGCCGGGTAGTCGGGGTCACCGCGCCGGCTGGCTACGGAAAGTCCACCTTCTTGGCCGAGTGGGCAAGGGTGGAGGAACGTCGCGTCGCCTGGGTGTCCCTCGACCGTTTCGACGACGACCCCCCGAGCCTGGTGGCTGTGCTGGCCTCGGCGTACGTGCAGATAGACCCGGGCCGGCCCGATCTCGTGGGCGAAGTCGAGGCTTTTGGCGCCGGGGTGCTGGGGCGGGCGGCGCCCCGCCTGGCCGCCGCGTTCGGGACGAGCCCGTCGCCGTTCGTCCTTATGCTCGACGACCTTCATGAGCTGCAGTCCCCCGCCTGTCACGACGTGCTGGGCCTGGTGCTGGCCAGGGTCCCGCCCGGATCTTCAAATCGTGGCCGCCAGCCGTTCTGAGCAGCCTCACCTGGCCCGGCTGCGCGTATCGGGCGACGCCATGGAGTTCGTGGCCGATGACCTGGCCTTCGACGCAGCCGGCGCGCAGCAAATCTTCTCCGGCGAGCACGTCGTGATTTCCGCTCAACAGGCGGCCGACCTGGCCGAACGGACCGAAGGGTGGCCAGCCGGCCTATACCTGGCGGCGGTGGTGGCGAAGGAGCGAGGCGACGAGGCAGCGGTCGTGGCTGGCGACGACCGCTACTTCTCGGACTACCTGTACTCCGAGTCGCTCGCCCGCCAACCTGAGGACATCCAGCGCTTCCTCTGCCGGACAGCGGTGCTCGAACAGCTCTGCGGCCCTCTGTGCGACACCGTCCTCCAGTCCTCGGGCTCGGCTGAGAACCTGCGCAGGATCGAGGCCTCCAACCTGTTCCTGGTCCCGCTCGACCGCCGGCGCGAGTGGTACCGCTACCACGCGTTGTACCGCGAGTTCCTGCTCGGGCAACTACGTCGGACCGAGGCCGACCTCATCGAGAAGCTGCACTTACGGGCGGCTGATTGGTTCGAGTCCAACGGGTCCCCTGAACTGGCTGTCGAGCAGTTGTTGCACACAGCCGAGCGCGCCCGGGCCGTGGACCTGTTTAGCCGAGTAGGTATGAGAAATTACGAGACCGGGCGGCAACGGACGGTAATGCGATGGCGTTCCGCCCTCGGAGATGCGACGATCGAGGAGTTCCCCGCGCTCGCCATAGGGGCCGCCTGGGCCGGCGTGCTCACCGGGGACACGAAAACGGCCGAGCGCTGGGCGTCCTTCCTCGACGCCGCCTCCCTCGACCCTCCTATCGTCCGCAATTACGCTAGTTTCGATTCGGCGCGGGCTGGTTTGCGGGCGGCCATGTGTGCCTGCGGCCCTGACGTGATGATGGCCGACGCCGTCTTCGCGGTCTCTGAGGAACCCTCCGATAGTCGCAGTCGCTCCGATGCGATCGTAATGGTGGCAGAGGCTCATTTGCTTTCAGGAGCCGTCGAGCCCGCTCGCGCCAGCTTCACCGAAGCGTGGGCCGCCGGGGCCCAAATGGGCCGCCCGGCCGATGTGCCGCTGCCGCAGGCTGAGCTCGCCCTCCTGGCCATGGACCGAAGCAATTGGCAGGAAGCGGCAGACCACCTCGACTTGGCGTTCAGCGCCATTGACGAGGTCAGGATCCAGGACTACTTGGTGAGCACCCTCGCCTACGTCGCGGCGGCCCGGCTTTCGGTCCACCTCGGCGACCGGGAGAGAACAGAGCGTGAACTCGCCCGGGCCATGGGAGGTCGTCCGATGGCCACCTACGTGCTCCCGTGGCTCGCCGTGCGCCTCCGGCTCCAGCTGGCCAAGGTCTACCTGGCGCTGGCCGAGCCCACGACATCTCGCCATCTTTTGCGCGAGATCGACGACATCTTCGTCCTGCGCCCTGCGTTGGGAGTGCTGGTTGACCAGGTGGAGGATTTCCGGCAGGCTGTGACGGCCGGTCCCTCCGCACTGACCAGTGCCACGCCTTTGACCCCCGCCGAGCTGCGGCTGCTCCCTTACCTGCAGACGCATCTGACCTTGAGTGTGATCGCCGAGCGCCTGTTCGTCTCCCGTAACACGGTCAACTCACAGGTCACTTCGATATACAGGAAACTGGACGCCTCCTCGCGTCGAGAAGCGGTGGAGAAAGCAACCGCGCTCCGCCTGCTCGGGGGCTAGCCGGCGCCAGCCCGGCTGCTGCTACAGCGGTTCCTCCACGTCAAAACCGCGCGGCCGTGTCGGCACCCTCCCCAGGCGGCTTGTCGACAGACCGGTTATAGCGGCGCAGCACCGCCCCATGCACTGCGTAATCGCCGAGCGTCTGGCCGACCCTGAACAAATCGACATCATTCGGCTTGAGCGTGCCCGACCGCTCCTTCTCGAAAAAGCCGCACAACTCGTCGACCCACGCCATCGCCACATCCAGGGAGAATTCCTCGACGCCACGGGCAGCGAAGAACCTCTCCATACGGCGCCCAGCACCGCCGATACCAGACCAACGTCGGGTCCTTATAGCCCAGACGCCTCAACTCCGCGTCCAGACCTGACACCAGCGCCGACACAGTCACCGTCACAGTCGACCTCCCGATCATCCAGGCCCGGCACCATGCCGAACCGGTAATCAGAGTCCTCGACGCGTTATGCGCAGCGCTCGGCCCCAGCTCCCGCCCTCACCAGGCCCGGCAGGCCAACGCTGCGCATAACCCGGCACTGCTCATAGGGGGGATCCTTTCACCTTTACTCAGCAACATTGCCCCGTCGGTCCTCGACGAGCACATCGTCGCCGCCTGGGAGAGCTGGGGCGACTTCAACGCCCGCAGTTATCGGCGCCGCAAGGGTGCGGGGCCCTGGCCACCCTTGGACTGAGCTGTCGCGGACTATGTGCAGCAAGCACGCCTGGGCGCTGTTGCCTAAATGTCCCAAATCACTAGCCCTCACAATACTTTTCGCGAAATTGTCACAAGTTGAAGGGTTAAGACGACCAAGAAGGGCTAGATAAGGCTGGCGTCGCCGAGGTGTGGCTCAACCGCGCCCACGATCCCCTGGTGTTCTTGTGTGGTTAACCCAGCCCGACCTGCTGGGCCGCTGAACCGGAGCGCAGCTTGCCTGGGCCACACAACCGCGTTGAGCGGTGGGCATGCGTCCTGGCAGGAAAGGCTGTACCGAAATGCATGGACCTAGGCCAGACAAGACGGGACCGTAATGATCCGAGACATTGAGCGCAACTCACCTTTAGGGGCTTCACTGGGCAAGGGCCGGGGACGGTTTCGCATCGGGGCTCGTCGCGTACGTCCCCTTGGCCACCCCACGCTTCCAGATCGCGTACGTCACGAGACCAATGAAGATCGGCGGGAAGTAGGTGGTCGCCCGCCACATCATGTCCGCGGCCAACAGCGAGGCTCGAGTTCGCGCCAAATGCGGTCAACATGCCGATGAAGGCGGCGTCGATGGTCCCAAGCCCACCAGGGGTAAGCGGGATGACGCCGACCAAGCGGGCGATGGCGATCGAGAGCAGGACCTCCAAAAAGCTCACCTGGCTGGCCGTTATGCCGACAGACCGCACACAGAGAAAGACGAGGACCAAGACGGTCGTCTGGCTGGCCAGCACGGTGCCGGTGAGGCGCCAACCGCGCTCGTGTACCGTCTGGTTGGCCTGGTCGCGGAAATCGAGCACGGCCCGCTCCAGCCGGCCCGACGCCGGCTTGTGGCGGAAGTGCAACACCCAGTTCAGCGCCCTGTCACCCCCGCGCCCGAGCCGATGGGCGCTGGCATCGCTGCGGAACACCAGCCACAGCACCAGCCCGAACACGGCAATGACGAGCACGCCGAGCAGGGCGGCCCCCACCGTCCCGGCGGTGCTCTGGCCAGCCAGGACCACGAGGACGACGGCCACGATGGGCAACCCGAGCTTGAACGCCAAGATCCAAACTCCGGTCGTCCCCACGGCGGTAGAGACGGCGACATTTGAGAACCCGAAGCTCCCGAACATGCGGAAGGTCATCCCGACGGCGACAGCGCCCCCGGCCGGCACCGTGTTCGAGATGGCCGAGGATGTCTGGGTCTCGAAAAAACCGTGCCGGTAGCGAAGGTGCACGAGCACTGCCTGGTACGGCCATACGTAGGAGATCTGGTTGACCGCCGCAGCGACTATGAGGGCCACCAGCCACGCTGTGCTCATACTTTGGATGGCGGTCCAGGCGTCGGCGTAGCTGGCAAACTGCGGGATGACACCGACAAAGATGACCACGATGAGGCCGACGCTGACGACAAGCCCGAGCGCACGGCGCCAAAGCCCCTTCGATTTTTTCGCCTCAACTGCCAGCGGGGCCGGATTATCGGTCATAGTTTGAGCACCTGGATTGGCTTAGGTGTCCGGCCGGCTGGGGCCTGATGCGGCCAGCGCGTCGGAGACCAAACTCACAAGTTTGGCGGGGGTCAGGGCGGGCGGGTAGGCCCCGCCCAGGAGGTCGAGCTCGAGCGGGACCAGCCTTCGTTGGACATCTGCAAGGGTCCCCGTCCTCGCAACCCTCGTGAGCAGTTCACCAGCGAGAACGGCGGACGCATGGTCCCAGGTAGCGGGGTGGAGGGCCGGTCCGCGGTCAGCCAGCTGGGCCAGCGTCGCGGCGTCGGCGTGAGCCAGTTGGTTGACGTACACCCAGGCCGGCGGTGTCCGCCGGCCGGCGTAGGTGGTCGTCCTGGCGACGCCCTCGAGCACTGCTTGCGCCTCGTTGACTACTCCACTGTTGTTCACCCGTGCCAGCGGGTTCCAACGCCAACGCATCGGCTAAGCCCCTATCGCTTTGTTCTTTGCTGATTATCGCCGGACAAGGCCCGGTGAAATCCCCATGTCTGCCTCGGGCGGGACAGAGCTGTGCCGACGTACAGGCGTTGCGGCCTCAAGCCAGCATCATCGCGTTGTGGTTGGCGAACTCCTCGTCACTGAGTACTCCCTCTTCCTGCAGTACAGCCCACTTTGCCGGCAGTTCGGCGCCATCAGAGGCTCCCATTACCGTTGGCGGTGACCTCTTGGACATAACCCTGGAAAGCCTCGTGCTCGGCGCGGGCCTGTGCGGCTTGACGCTCGTGTAGCTTGCGCCCTCGAGCAACGAGGTGGATAAGCACGCCCGACACAGGCAAAATAATAAGGGCTCGACCGCGCCGTTCGCTTCACCCGAATCGCGGGTAATTGGCATGATAGGCGAGGCCGTTCGGTCGTGCTCGCTCGAGCTGATGAGCTCAAGGGCGTTCCCGTATCGCTGTCGGCGACCAAAACGGAGCGCTTCAGGTTGCCAGGCGACTGGACGATGACCGAGCCTCGCTATATAAGATGCGCCAACGGCGCTGCGTCACTGGTTGCGGAGCTTGTGGTAGCGCTCGGCGGGTTCGTCCGGAAGGGGCTCATGCAACCGGTAACCCGGCGCGAGACGCCCAGCCACGTGCGGGAAAGGGCGGAAGAGGCAGGGATTATCGCGGCAGCGTCAAGTTTCAGCTTCGCCAAGGCGACGCCCCGCTGCCAGACGGGGACATCCTTGATAGGGGCCCAACTCGCCAACTCGTGGTGAGCGGCACCAGCTCGCGCCGTGCGATTTCCCGGCAATCTCGGCCGCAGGTGGGAGTACTGCGGTCCCTCGCCTGTCCAGCATTCCGGGGTGCCCAATTCATCCTTAATGGGTGAGCCCAGCGAAGGCGGCGCGCTTTAGCTTGGCGGGGGCAGAACCGCTGCGCATGGGCGAAATCCTCTGGCGCCGACCTGAAGGGAGAGCCGTAATGCTAAGGAGAACGCTATGAGCCAGAGCCACCTGGTCGTCGACTTCCCGATTAAAGGCCCAGCCCACGCCAAGGCGCTGCCCGAAGAGCTGCCCCCGTTGATGCCCGACCTGGCCAAAGCCCAGGACGACCTGGGTACGGTGCATTTCTCCCGTTTCATGGTCGAGGGCGACGAGAAGCTCCTGTTCCTCTCCGACATTGACGGCGAGGTCGACCAGCATATTGAGCGGCTGGTGGACAGCGCCGGACCGGTGTTCGACGCCATCTTCGAGTACGTGGACGACCCCCCAGCCACGCCGGTGGCTGATAACCCTGACAGGGCCACCAAATGGCTGAAGCACCATGTCCGCGAGCCTATAGACACGTATTTCGCCTACGGGGACGCGTCGGTCCAGGACATCAAGGCGTGCGCCCGGGCGGCCGGCTTCACGGGCCACACCTCGCAGAACACCTTGCTCACGTACATGTCCTTCAAGTCACGTCTCCAAGGCTTTGTCCTGAAGCTGGTGGCGGGGGCGCTGCTGGACAAGAAGGCACGTGAAGCGTCCGACGCTGTGGGGACGCTGCACGTCGCCCACTTTGTACCTTTTGAGCACAACCACGTCGGCTTCTTCACCGTTTTCGATGGTGATATGGAGAAGTACTTCCAGGACTTTGCCGAAAAGACCGCGTTCACTTTCAATGCGCTCTTCCCCCACGTGAACGGGGCGCCGCCCACCCCGGTCGAAAAGAACGCCCAGGCGTTCTACCAGTGGGGAGTGGCGAACAACTACCCGCCCATCGGGTTCTACAGCGCCTACCCAGGCCTCTCGGTCCAAGACATCAAAGCCCTGCTGGCCGATTACCGCCAGCCAGCACCGGCCACCGCTGGACAGCACTAGGTGTCACATGGCCACGAACCATGATCAACCCCGAGTTCGGCGTTGGCCACGGAGTACACGTCGCAACGAGCACCGGCGGTGAAGGGAGCGGGGCTGCTTCGCCGATTGCGCGGTCGAAGGGGGCATGAACCTCAGGGGACCTATGACGGTTCGGCGGCCGTCAAAGGGCCGGCGCTCGACCTGGCCGACATCCAGGGGTTCGTTCTCCGCGGTTACAGGATGCCGATAGTGCGGCATTTCTTGTTGACGGTAGGAAGTCCGGCACAAGCGCGCAGACAGCTCGGACGGCTCGTGAGCGGAGACGAGTCCGAAGCCCCACAAATCACCGCGGCCGAAGACTGGCACGTAGGGTTCGCGCCGGGACCGGGAGACGACCCGGCAGCTGGCCCACGTCGCAAGCCAGACTATTGCCTCAACATCGGTATCACGTGGCCCGGATTGGTGGCGCTGGAGATAGACGAACGCGCCCCAACGCTATCGTTCAAGTCATTCGGTGCGTTCATCGACGGAGCCGCGCAACGAGCGGAGTTGATCGGTGATACCGGGCCAAGTGCACCCCAGAACTGGATCGGCGGCTTTGGGAAGGGGCATGATCACGTCCTGGTGACGCTGCACGCGATCAGCCCGGAAGCGATGAAGGGCTACAGCGACAAGTTGTGTGCCTGGTTTGGCGAAGGAAACGCCTTTCGAGAAATCTGGCGCCAAGACGGGATGGCGCTAATGGAGATGCAAAATGGCCAACCCGTGCCTACGTCCAAAGTTCATTTCGGATATACCGACGGGATCAGTACGCCCACCATTCGAGGCGGCCCGGAACAATATCGGCCCGATCACCAGCGGCCCTGCGAGCCCTGGCTCTTCGTCCTGCGGGAAGACGCTGAGAGCTACGACGTTCCGGAGCCACACAAACTCGGCCGGAACAGCAGTTTCGCCGTCTTCAAGAAGGTCGAGACCGACGTCGTGGGCTTTGAAGCCTTCTTGGAGTCGAACAAGGACAAGATCGATCCCGAACTGCTGGCCGCAAAGATGTGCGGGCGATGGCGCAACGGAGTTCCTCTGGCCTTGTCACCGGACACGGATAGCCCTGCGGGAGGGATACCCCCCGAACAGTTGAACAACTTCGAGTATGTGGATGCCGATGCTTCGGGAGATCCGAAGGGGAACCGCTGTCCCGTCGGCGCACACATACGCCGCGTCAACCCACGAGGTCAACCAATCCAGGGCCAGGGGGTGCCCGGCGGCAGCAACAATTCCCACCGTTTGGTTCGTCGCGGTATGCCGTATGGGCCGACGTATGATCGAACGAAGCCCGACGATGGCATCGAGCGCGGGATGCTCTTTCATTTCATCAACTCGAACATCGAAAACCAGTACGAGTTCGTGCTGCGACGGTGGGTCAATGACAGTGAGTTCGCCGGGGCCGTCAGGCTTCACCCAAAGTCAAAAGATCCACTGATCGGCACGCAGAACCCAGCAGAGAGTATTTTCGTCATACCGCACGCAAATGGAGGCCCGCCGGTCGAGATTACGGGTCTCTCGACCTTCGTAACGACCAAAGCCGCTGCTTACCTGTTCCTGCCGAGCCTCACGGCCATCAAATTTATCGCCAGCTTTGGAGAAGGTCCACAATCCACCACAGAATAGAGCACTGTCATGCCTTTCCTGACGGAACTGCTTGCCGGACTGGCAGGGACCGAGGCCAAGGTGCTTGCGCGACACGCTCGTGCTCGAGGACGAGTTAGGCGCCGAGCTGTTGAGGGTGCAGGACCTGCACCGTGAACAGGACAGGATTGAGGTCGAACGCGGCGGCACCGGATCGCGACTGTCAAGGGGGCGATGGTCGCATCGGGTGCGCGACCATTTCTGAACGATGTCGAATATTGCGAGGCCATTGAAGCAAGCGAAAATATCGGCCACTCCACTACAAGGTCGAGCGGGACGGCGCGAACGTTGCAAAATGTGATCAGCCACGGGTACCGGATCAGGGATACCTACGGCACTGAGATCGCACTGGCCAGGAGATGGCGCGCATCGCTCGCCTGCCGAGTGTTCCGGCGGTGTGGATTCAGCCCTCAAGGCGCTGAGCAGAAAGCGAAGTCGTCCCGTTAGCCATCCTTGTACTGGGCTGCCTGGTACTGGCGCCGGTCGACCAAATTCCGGCCTCGTTGCGACAGCGACATCTGTGTTCTCAGGCGAATGCGTGAATCACTCTATTGGGGTGAGGAAGGTTGTAACGCTCTTCTATATTGTGAACCTGAGCGCATCAGCATGTTCTCGTTGACGACAGGTTCTTATATGAGCTTTCCTAAGCTGGAGATTCAGAGCCCAAGAACCCGGAGCGGCGGATGATCACGCCGGCTCCTTACGGACGGCGCCCCTCGGCACTTTGAGGAGGAAGGTCTATCCCCCAGTGGGACCAACAGGTGCAGGGTGCGGTCGAATGTCACACGGTGAGAGCCGTGTGCAGTCCCGGCTGTGAAATGCGAATAGCGCTCATGTGTTGGGAAATTTGCGGGGGCGGCCCGCATAGGTTTCGCTTGCCAGAATCGTTGGCGCCCACTGTCTTACCTATAGGTCAATTTCGTTCAGCCGATTTCCAACAGCGCGAGGGACCGTTAGGGTGGGAGCTTTTCAGTACGAACTCCAATTTGAAGGACGCCAAGTGGTCCACTGAGCGGGTGCCAGTGGTCGCCCGCGGTCGCTCGACTTCCTCGCTCAGCAGGGTGAGGCGTGACCACTAGAGCGTTGACCACCCGGTCGCGCTTGTAGTCCCCAAGCAAGAAACGGGCAGAAGGAGCAACGACAATGACTACCGCCACAATGGCACGGAAACAAGAGAGCGCCGATAGGGCGGCTGACGACAAGGCGCTCGCCGAGGCCGAGGGCGCGGAGCCGGCCACCAGGGTCGACCGCTCTCTGGAAAAACGGCTGGACCACGTGAGCGCCGAGGAGGCGGCCGCAAAGGGCAAGGCGGCCCGCCTGGCTCTGCCGCGCTCGGTGCACGCTGTCTGGGACCCGCCCCCCGGACGGCTGAGCCCGGTCGACATCATCGCCGAGCAGGCCACCAGCCGGGAGCCCGAACTTGTCCCTATCCGCCACGGGCGCATGATGGTCACACCGTTCACCTTCTACCGAGGGGCGGCCGCGATCATGGCCGCCGACTTGGCCGCCACACCGGTCTCGGGGCTCCGCGCCCAGCTTTGCGGGGACGCCCACCTGCTCAACTTCGGCGGCTTCGCCTCGCCCGAACGGGCCCTGCTGTTCGACGTGAACGACTTCGACGAGACCCTGCCGGGGCCCTGGGAGTGGGACGTAAAGCGCCTGGCCGCCAGCATCGAGGTGGCCGGGCGCGACGGTGCGCTGAAGCCCGCCGACCGTCGGGCCGCCGTCGAGGCCACCGTGCGCCAATACCGGGAAGCCATCCGCTCCCTCGCCGAGCAGACCGAGCTCGGGGTCTGGTACTCGCGTCTGGAGGGCGAGGCGCTCGTGGCCATGGTGCGCGCCCAAGTGGGTCCCAAGGAGGCGCCCAACTTGCAGGCCAACTTGGCCAAGGCGCGCTCAAAAGACAGCATGAAGGCGTTCTCCAAGTTGACCACGGTGGTCAACGGCGAGGCCCGTATCACCCCCGACCCGCCCCTCGTCGTCCCCATGCGGGATCTGTTGAACGAGGAGCAGAGCCTGCACTACGAGCATGAGATCCACCAGCTGTTCCGGGCCTACCGACGCACCCTCCAGCCCGACCGGCGCCACCTGCTCGAGCAGTACCGCATCGTGGACATAGCCAGGAAAGTAGTAGGCGTGGGCAGCGTCGGGACCCGGTGCTGGGTCCTGTTGCTCATGGGCCGGCGGGACACCGACCCGCTCTTCCTGCAGGTCAAAGAGGCCCAGGACTCGGTGCTCGCGCCCTACGCGGGGAAGAGCAGGGTCTCTAACCAGGGCCAGCGGGTGGTCGAGGGCCAGCGGGTCATGCAGGCGGCCAGCGACATCTTCTTGGGCTGGCTGCGGACCATAGGCATGGACAATCGCCAGCGCGACTTTTACATCCGCCAGCTCTGGGACGGGAAGGTTTCGGCCGACCCGGCGAACATGACGCCGGCCACCCTGGCCGTCTACGGCCGCATCTGCGGCTGGACCCTGGCTCGGGCGCACGCTCGCTCGGGCGACCGCAACGCCATCGCCGCCTACCTCGGGGCCGGGACGACGTTCGACCGGGCCATTGCCGACTTTTCAGTGGCTTACGCCGACCAGAACGAGCGCGACTACCGGGCCTTTGTGGGTGCTGTGAAGACCGGCGTCCTACCTGCAGAAACGGGGCTGTAGGCGACGAAGGTAGCACCCGTGAACCTAGTGGCGGTCGACGCTTGGACTCGAGTCAGAGGAGACCGAGGGCTCGCCCGATTAATCGTGGCTGACTGAGAGGAGAAGCCCAGCACCACGCAGGTATGATGCTTGTCCCCTTGCGCCACCGACGTACCCATGCGACTTAAGGTGACGAGCGATGCGCGCCAGGCCCGAGTGGACTGGGCAGGACCGGCTTGCGGACGCTCGATTGAAGCCGTCCGGCCCCAGCTCGTCCTCGGGGCGGAGGTGCAGGATGGTGAGCCGCGAGAGGAGCCATATATCAGTGCCTCAGCATGCTTGGCCGCATGGACCACGTCAAGCGCCGCCGATGAGATTTCGTGCCCCTGTCCTCGGTCCCGAGCGCATAGGCTCAGAAACCGAAGACAATTTACCGACACCGGCGACGATTCCGATCGGAGTCAGGGTCGGGGGCCGCGTTGCGGCTCCACCGCTCGAGCAACTCTAGAGGCAGTCGTAGTACTGTGAGCGTCGACAGAGGCAACCAGATGTCCAGTCAAACCAGATGTCCGGTCGAAGAGTCACTCGCACCACGGCAGTAGCAGTCTTGGCGCTGGGGTGCGTAGCTGCTCAAGGCTTGATCCCCGCAGACGCCGGAACACTCCCTGCGCCAGCGGCGCGTATCGCCAGCGGTGGCCCCGCCCACGGCGGGACCCTGGTTTTGCTCGGGATGGACGACGTAATAAACCTGGACACGATCAGTGGCTACTCGTCGGGCAGCTACTTGTTGGAGCGAATGTTCGCCCGCGGGCTATTCGGGTACCCGGAGTCCCCGGGGTTAGCCAGCCAGCTCGCAGTCGCCCCCGACATCGCTTCTGAGATCCCTACGGCCTCCAACGGCGGCATAACTGACGGCGGGCGGACCTATACAATCCACTTAAAGCAAGGTGTCATGTGGGGCACCGCCCCGCCAAGGCAGGTCACGTCGTACGATTTCGTGCGGGAGTTCAAGATGCTTTGCAACCCGGCCTCGCCGGTCGGGGCCCCCGGTTATTACGAGAGCACGATTGTGGGCATGGCGAAGTACTGCGACGGCTTTGGCAAGGTCAGCGACACTGTCTCGGCTATCGCCGACTACGAGCAGGGCACCCCGTTATCCGGGGTGAGCGCACCGAACCCCTCGACAGTCGTGTTCAGGCTTGTCGAGCCCGCCTCAGACTTCATCAATATCCTCGCTATGGGTTTCAGCGATGCCCGCCCCGTCGAGTACATGAACTACCTGCCCGACAGCGCCGCTTTTCGCCAGCACACCATCTCCGATGGCGCCTACCAGATCACGTCGTACTCACCTGGCAAGGGCTTCACCTTGAAGCGCAACCCGGTCTGGAAGCAGTCGACCGACACGCTGCGCCACGCCTATGTGGACAAGGTGGTCATTACCGAGGGCCTCACCGAAGAGAGCGTCCAAGAACAGCTGGAAGCCGGCACCGGCGATATGGAGTTCTTCGTTCCCCCGCCCATTCAGGACATCCCGGGCCTCGAGGACAGCCCGAACTTCGTGGTCGGCCCCGGCTACGTAACGACCCGCCAGATGGTGCTGAACGAGTTCGCTGGCCCATTTACCAACAAGCTGGTGCGGGAGGCGGCCGAGTACGCCGTGGACAAAAACGCCATCGTCCAGATCGAGGGGGGCCCGAAGGTCGCTGCCGTGGCCGACCAACTTGTGATCCCGGGCAGTACGGGTTACATCGCCAGGTACGACCCGTTCCCAGATAACAACGGCAATGGCGACCCCGCCAAGGCCAAGGCCTTACTGAAGCAGGCCGGTTACCCGCACGGGGTCACAGTCAAGATGATCTACTCGAACATCGAGCCGGTGCCCCGGGTAGCTGAATCGCTTCAGTCCAGCTTCGGCGCCGCCGGCTTCCATGTCGACCTTTTCCCCGTCACCGTGGCTGCTCTCTTCGGGAGCTACCTGACCAACCCCAGTACCGCCCGACGGGATGCCTGGGACATGTCCCCGGCGAGGTACATCCCCGACTGGTTCGGAAACAACGGCCGCACCTTCCTGCAGGCCGGCTTCACGGACCCGGGGTTCGGCTCAGGCGACTACGGTGGTTACTCCAGCAGGTCCACAGATTCCCTCATCGGCAGGGCCCTCTCAGCGCCGAGCGCCAGCGTGGGGGCCCGGCTGTGGTCGCAAGCCGAGCGCCAGATCATGACAGACGCGGCAACTGTGCCCTTGGACTACTCTAAGTGGCCCGCTTACCATTCGTCCGCAGTCCATGGCTGCAGCTATTGGTGGGTCGACGTCAACTGCGACCCCACCAACGTATGGCTCTCCTCCTGACGACGCCGTCTGGCTGACGGGGCGGCGCTCCGCTCTTGCGGTCCCGGCTGCCACTGTCTGCTGGCACGACGCTCCGGGCCGTAAGGTTGTAGCCGTGGCAGCGCAGCGGCCGCTCCGTGTCGTACGAAACGACCTCTCGGAGAGCGGGAGCGAAGCGCCCGATCGACGGGACGGGTGGACCCCCAGCGGCGCACGCGACGCGGCCGTGATCCCGAGGCTGCCGGAGGCAGCCCGAAAACGCCGCGACCTCGGCGAGACGTTGCGCGAGCTCAAGTTGACGCCCCCCAGCTGCGCCCGGGCATTAGCCGCCACCAGCTCATCGAGACCGCTCGTGCGAGCGGTTGCCGGGTGGTCGGGGTCACGGCGCCGACTGGCTACGGCAAGTCCACCCTCTTGGCCGAGTGGGCCAGTACGGAGGAACGCCGCATCGCCTGGGTGGCCCTCGACCGTTTCGATGACGACCCCGCCAGCCTGATCGCCGTGCTGGCCTCGGCGTACGTCCGGGTCGACTCGGGCCGGCCCGACCTCGTGGCCGAAGTCGAGGCTCTGGGCACCGAGGTGCTGGGTCGAGCCGCACCGCGGCTGGCTGCTGCCTTCGCCACGTGCCCGGGCCCGTTCGTCCTCATGCTCGACGACCTCCACGAGCTGTTGTCCCCAGGCTGTCACGACGTGCTGGGCCTGGTACTGGCCCGGGTCCCGCCGGGATCCCAAGTAGTGGCCGCCAGCCGCTCCGAGCAACCTCACTTGGCCCGGTTGAGGGTATCCGGCGACGCCATGGAGCTCGTGGCCGGCGACCTGGTTTTCGACGCAGCCGGTGCGCAGCGGGTCTTCTCCGCCGAGAACGTCGTGCTTTCGCCCGAGCAGGCGGCCGAAATGGCCGCCCGTACCGAAGGTTGGCCAGCCGGGCTCTACCTGGCGGCGGTGGTGGCGAAGGAGCGAGGGGGCGAGGTCGCGGTCGTTACCGGCGACGACCGCTATTTCTCTGACTACCTGAACTCCGAGTCGCTGGCCCGCCAACCCGAGGACATCCAGCGCTTCCTGCGCCGCACAGCGGTGCTCGAACAGCTCTCTGGGCCGCTGTGCGACGCCGTCCTCCAGTCCTCTGGCTCGGCTGAGTACCTGCGCCGGGTCGAGGCCTCCAACTTGTTCCTCGTCCCGCTAGACCGCCGGCGCGAGTGGTACCGCTATCATGCGCTTTTCCGCGAGTTCCTGCTCGGAGAACTACGCCGCACCGAAGCGGACCTGGTCGAGAAGTTGCACCTGCGGGCCGCCGATTGGTACGAGTCCAATGGGTCCATTGAACTGGCTATCGAGCAGTTGTTGCACACCTCCGAGCGCGCCCGGACCGTGGACCTGCTGACCCGGACGGGTATGAAGAATTATCAGACGGGGCAGCAACAGACCGTTATGCGGTGGCGCTCCGCCATCGGGGATGCGACGATCGAGCAGTTCCCCGCGCTCGCCATAGGGGCCACCTGGGAGGGCGTGCTCACCGGGGACACGAAACAGGCCGAGCGCTGGGCGTCGTTCCTCGAGGCCGCCCCCTTCGACCCTCCTGCTCTGCATAATTGGGGTAGTTTCGACTCCGCACGGGCTGTTCTGCGGGCCTACATCTGTCCGCGTGGCCCCAACGTGATGATGGGCGACGCCGTCTTCGCCGTCTCGGAGGAACCCGTGCACAGTCCTGGTCGCCCTGACGCGGTTTTGGTGGTGGCCCAAGCTCATCTGCTTGCCGGTGATGTTGATCAAGCCCTCACTACGTTCGTCGAAGCTTCCGAAGTCGCGGTCAGCTTGGAGACGGCGACCGTGTTCGCGCTCTCGAATGCTGAACTCGCTCTGCTGGCGATGGACCAAGGTAAGTGGCATGAAGCAGCGGACCACCTGGAATTGGCGCTGACCACAATTCAAGAGAGCCGAACCCAGGACTACCTCGAGAGCACCCTCGCCTACGCCGGGGCCGCCCGCCTGGCGATGCACCTGGGGGACCTGAAAAAAACAGACGGCCAGCTCACTCGAGCTATGCGAGCTCGTCCGATGGCCACTTATGTCGCCCCGTGGCTCGCTGTTCGCATGCGTCTTCAACTGGCCAAGGTCTACCTGGCCATGGCCGAGCCCACGCCCGCCCGCCATCTTTTGCGCGAGATCGACGACATCCTGGTCAAGCGCCCGGCTCTAGGGGTGCTGGTTGACCAGGTGGAGGAGTTCCGGCGGGCGGTGACGGCCGGTCCCACCGGACCGACCGGCGCCTCGCCTTTGACGCCGGCCGAGCTTCGCCTGCTCCCTTACCTGCAGACGCACCTGACCTTGAGTGTGATCGCCGAGCGCCTGTTCGTCTCCCGTAACACCGTCAGGTCACAGGGTCACTTCCATACACAGGAAGCTGGATGCCTCGTCGCGTCGAGAAGCGGTGGAGAAAGCAACCGCGCTGGGCTTGCTCGGCGGCTAGCCGTCGTCAAGCCAGGCTCTGCTATAGCGGTTCCTCCACGTCAAGGCCGAGCACCAGATCATACCGACGCGGCCACGGCCCCCCGGACTACTGCAAGAGGCCCACCTATCATTTCTCGGTGCTTCACGGCTGCAGTTTTGGTGAGTCACTCTGAACTATGACAAGACGAACGTTTGGCTTTCCTCGTGACGGTGCCGTCTGGCTGACGCGGGGGCGCCCCGTTGTTCCGGTCCCGGTTATCGACTGGTCGACCCGCACGGTCCTGGGCGGAGTAAGGTTGTGGCCGTGGCAGGGCTGCGACCGGTCCGTGCCGTACGAAACGACCTCTCGGAGAGCGGGAGCGAAGCGCCCGATCGACGGGACGGGTCGACCCCCAGCGGCGCACGCGACGCGGCCGTGATCCCGAGGCTGCCGGAGGCAGCCCGAAAACGCCGCGACCTCGGCGAGACGTTGCGCGAGCTCAAGTTGACGCCCCCCCAGCTGCGCCCGGGCATTAGCCGCCACCAGCTCATCGAGACCGCTCGTGCGAGCGGTTGCCGGGTGGTCGGGGTCACGGCGCCGACTGGCTACGGCAAGTCCACCCTCTTGGCCGAGTGGGCCAGTACGGAGGAACGCCGCATCGCCTGGGTGGCCCTCGACCGTTTCGATGACGACCCCGCCAGCCTGATCGCCGTGCTGGCCTCGGCGTACGTCCGGGTCGACTCGGGCCGGCCCGACCTCGTGGCCGAAGTCGAGGCTCTGGGCACCGAGGTGCTGGGTCGAGCCGCACCGCGGCTGGCTGCTGCCTTCGCCACGTGCCCGGGCCCGTTCGTCCTCATGCTCGACGACCTCCACGAGCTGTTGTCCCCAGGCTGTCACGACGTGCTGGGCCTGGTACTGGCCCGGGTCCCGCCGGGATCTCAAGTAGTGGCCGCCAGCCGCTCCGAGCAACCTCACTTGGCCCGGTTGAGGGTATCCGGCGACGCCATGGAGCTCGTGGCCGGCGACCTGGCTCTCGACGCAGCCGGTGCGCAGCGGGTCTTCTCCGGCGAGAACGTCGTGCTTTCGCCCGAGCAGGCGGCCGAAATGGCCGCCCGTACCGAAGGTTGGCCAGCCGGGCTCTACCTGGCGGCGGTGGTGGCGAAGGAGCGAGGGGGCGAGGTCGCGGTCGTTACCGGCGACGACCGCTATTTCTCTGACTACCTGAACTCCGAGTCGCTGGCCCGCCAACCCGAGGACATCCAGCGCTTCCTGCGCCGCACAGCGGTGCTCGAACAGCTCTCTGGGCCGCTGTGCGACGCCGTCCTCCAGTCCTCTGGCTCGGCTGAGTACCTGCGCCGGGTCGAGGCCTCCAACTTGTTCCTCGTCCCGCTAGACCGCCGGCGCGAGTGGTACCGCTATCACGCGCTTTTCCGCGAGTTCCTGCTCGGAGAACTACGCCGCACCGAAGCGGACCTGGTCGAGAAGTTACACCTGCGGGCCGCCGATTGGTACGAGTCCAAGGGGTCCCCTGCGTTGGCCGTCGAGCAGTTGTTGCATACTTCCGAGAGCGCCCGCGTCGCGCAACTGATAAGGCAGATGGGTAGGAGGAACTACGAGACTGGGCAATTACGGACCGTAATGCGCTGGCGGTCCACCCTCGGAGATGCGGCCCTCGAGCAGTTCCCGGCGCTCGCGCTGGCGGAAGCTTGGCAGGCCGCGCTGACCGGCGACACGAAGAAGGCCGAGCGATGGGCGGCATTCGTCTATAGCGTCTCCCTCGACCTCCCCGTCATGAGCGGTTTTGCTTCTTTCGACTCGGGCCGGGCCATGTTGCGGGCCGCCATGTGTACCAGTGGCCCGGAGACGATGATGGCCGACGCCGCGTTCGCGGCCTCACTGGAGCCGGCTGGCAGTTCGGCCCGCCCCAGCGCGCTCGCGCTCGTGGGCGAGGCTCATTTGCTTTTAGGGGCCTCTGAGCAAGCCCACGCCACTTTTGCCGAGGCATCCGACGCCGGGGTCAGGTTGGCCAGCGGCACCGTCGTTGCCCTCTCGGAGGCCCAGCTAGGGCTGCTTGCGATGGACCAGAACAAGTGGCAGGAAGCGAGAGACCACCTGGCGCTGGCGTTGACCACAATTCAGGAGACGCGGATCCAGGACTACGTCGTGAGCAGCCTGGCTTATGTCGAGTCGGCCCGGTTGGCACTACACATGGGGGACCGCGAGGAAAGAGACCGCCAGCTCGCTAGGGCGATGCGAGCTCGTCCAATGGCCTCTTATGTGCTCCCGTGGCTCGCTGTTCGGCTACGTCTCGAGTTGGCCAAGGTCTATTTCGCGCTCGCGGAAATAACGACGGCTCACCATCTCTTGCGCGAGATCGACGACATCCTGGTCAAGCGACCGGCGCTAGGGGTGCTGGTTGACCAGGTGGAGGAGTTCCGGAGGGCGGCGACGGCCGGTCCCGCCGGACCGACCGGCGCCTCGCCTTTGACGCCGGCCGAGCTCCGGCTGCTCCCATACCTGCAGACGCACCTGACGTTAGGGGTGATCGCCGAGCGCCTGTTCGTCTCCCGTAACACCGTCAGCTCCCAGGTCACTTCCATACACAGGAAGCTGGGCGCCGCGTCGCGTCAAGAAGCGGTGGAGAAAGCAGCCGCGCTCGGCTTGCTCGGGGGCTAGCCGTCGTCAAGCCCAGCTCCTGCTACAGCGGTTCCTCCACGTCAAAGCCGAGCGCCAGCGCCAACTTGGGCGCGGCGTCCACCACCCCGGGGAGGCCGAGGACAGGAACGAGGCCCAGTAGCACGTCTACTATCTCGTTGCCGGTGGCCCCCGCGGCCCAGGCTGCGTCAGCTTGTTCGCCGAAGGACGGCACGGGGCCGTGTGTGGCCACAAGCGCGGCAATTCGGACCAGGGCCAGCGTCTTGGGATCGAGGTCGTGCTCCGCCCCCGCCTGGTCGGTCAACGTCTGGGCGAACCTTGAATCATTGACGGCCAGCCGCCGGAGCCGGTCCTTATAGTCCAGGCTCATCGTCCCCTCTATTTCCACGCGCGCGGTAACTCCGCTGAAACCATCATCGCCCCCCACGACGGCGCCCGCATCACGCACATTGGGTGAGCCGGTTGGCGCCCGCTTGGCCCGGCGTTGGCTCGACCCCGGTAATAGCCGGCACCCCTGTGGCCTGGCCCACTCGCGATCATGTCTCGACTAGCCGGGAGGAAAGGTCAGGGCTCTCCCAAAAGGCCAGACCGCCTCCGCACCTGCCCCACAATCACGCACTATGCGTGATGCCAGTTGGGATAGACCGGATTAGCTTGACGTAGTGGGGCCGACAAGACCCGCCGGTGCCATGGTTGACGTCAGCCATGCGGCAATAACGGATGTAAAGATCGGATGCTACCGAGATGGGTAGCGTCCATCAACGAACCGCAGCGATGGCGTGAAAAAGGTTGCTGCCACGCAGAAACAGGCGAGGACAGCTGTAAATGACTGCTATAGACGTATCGTGCGATTGGGCGCGCTGTGATTACAGCGCTATAACTGCTAAATTTCTTCCCCCTCCGCTACCACGCCTTTGGGTTCACCGGGACCGCCTCGATCGGCAACTTTCGATAGCGCTGCAGCACCGGCTGACGGTCGTGACGGGACCGCCAGGGGCGGGTAAGACCGGCCTCCTGGTGGATTGGGCGCAACGGCGTCCCAATGGCCTGGTCGCGTGGCTAAACGTGGAGGCGGCCGACAACGACCCCAAGCTGTTCCGCGACAGCGTCGCCGCCGCCTTGGGGACCGATCACGCACAACACGGGGCCAGGTTCGCCAACAGATCAGCAAGGGAAGGCGATCAAGGGCTCGAACTTCTGGAGGGTCACACCCTCTGGGACCGGCCGAGGGTCCTGGTCGTAGACGACTTTCACCTCATTAGTGACGAACGGGTCATAAGCTCGCTCGCCCACCTGGTCGACCACCTTCCGTCAAACTTGCGGTTGGTGTTCGTCGGCCAGAGAACACCTGCCTTCGCGCGGCGGCGCCTGGTAAGGGACGAGGCGACCTCAATCGTAAACGATGACCTCCGGTTCACCTCCGAAGAGTGCGCGGCGCTAATTGCCTCGGCCACCGGCAGGTTTATCTCCTACGAGGACCTGGAGATATTGACCGAGCGAAACGAGGGTTGGGCGGCCGGACTGCACCTGGCTGCCCTGGAACTTGGCGCTCAGGAGGACCCCTCGGGTTTCGTCCGTCGCTACAGTGGTGCCTTCGACCCGGTGTCAGAATACTTAGAGCATGAAATGCTCTTGTGCCAACCTGCCGACCTGGTTAGCTTCCTGCTCCAAACGTCGGTGTTGGACCGTCTTACCGGCGAGTCATGCCTCGCCATAACTGGCCGGCATGACGCCGGCAAAATCCTAAGATCTTTCGCCGACCAGAACCTCTTTGTTATACCGGTGGGCCCAGCCGAAGGGGTATACCGCTATCACCATCTGATGGCGGACTTACTAAGAAGCCGCCTACAACGGGAGGGTTTGTCGGTCGGTCGCGACGCGCACTTCGACGCCGCCACGTGGTTCGAACAAATTGGCGACCTGCGTTCCGCCGTCGACCATTTTGCCCAAGCCGAAGAATACGGCCGGGCCGTTTCCCTATTGTTCTCTAACCTGCCTCGGGCCTGGAACACATTTTTCTTGGATAACGAAGTGGTCGCGCCCAAGGCCGATGATGGGAGAGATCCAAGCCACACGTACCTTCTGGCGGCCACACGACTAGGCCGGCTAAAGGTCTCCCAGGCTGCCAAACTGCTCCAGCAGCTCAACGTCAGTTTCGCTGAGTGCTCAGACAGGCAGATGTGGCGCGGCCGGACGGAGTTCTTGTGGGCGCTCTATGCTCACCGTGTCGCCGACGCGTCGGCTGTGCTCGAGCGCACCCAGGCGACCCTTGAGTTTTTGGGGCCAAACATGGGACTCATCGCCGGTTGTGGGGGTTCACCAGCGACCGGCCTCAACTGGGTGCAGACCATCGACTTGGCCGTTTCCACTTACACGCCTCTTCTGGCCGCTCACGCGCACCTTTGGCTCGGAGAGCTAGACGAAGCACAAGAGGTCCTCGTTGACCATTTCGGTTCCCTAGAAACGGCGGAGGCTAACGAGCCGGCTCTGCTAGCCCTGCTCGCGTGCCGCCGAGGCCAATTGAGCTTGGCCTACAGGCTCGGGAGAGCAGCGTTGCAGCGAACCGAAGAACCGGGCGGCGAAGGGTTTGCCACATTTGACGCCCGCTTAGCGGTGGCCGAGGTCTTGTTCGAGCACAACGAGCTCGAGCAGGCCCAGGAGCTGTTACAGTCTGCCGTCCAGCTCTGCGCATCTGCGCAGGCTTCACACTGGGCGTCGGCGGCCGAGGTAGACCTTGTCCAATTGATGATCGCGCTGGAGCGTCCGAGCGAGGCCTTGGACCGCTTGGGGCGCCTCCGTCTCGTCGCGCTGCGGGACCCTCTGCCCCGCCACCTGGTAAAAAGGATCAACGAGGTCGAGATAGGCTGTCGTGTCTCGCTGGGCGATCTGGAAGGCGCCCTCTCGGTGGCCAGATCGGTGGACCGAGGGGATATCTCGAGCCAGACGCTGGCTCGCATCGACCTGGCCTCAGGAAGGCCCGACCGGGCGCTGGCTCGACTGACTACGGACAGACCGGTCAGCTTGGCGCACGAGGTACGGCGGCTGGTTTTGCTGGCCTGTACGGAGCGGCAACTTGGGGGGGCCGTCCGAGCCGATGACGCCATGTGCAGGGCCGTAAACGTGGCCCGACCGGAGGGATATGTCCGGCCGTTCCTGGAGCCGGGAGGACAGGTACTGCCGTTGCTTCGCGGCATATACGCCTCAGGTGGAGACCCGTACCCAGCGCACTTGCTCCGCCAAGCCGAGCGGGCGGCGCCCAGTGCCCATGCGAGCGGGCAAAGTACGATGCTGGAACCTCTCACAGAGCGCGAAAGGCAGGTGCTCGGCTTCCTCTCGTCGCACCTCAGCTGCCGGCAAATCGCGGCCCGGGTCTATATCTCGCCCAATACCGCCAAAAGTCACGTGAAATCGCTTTACAGAAAATTGGGTGCTTCTTGTCGAGACGAGGCCGTCGCGATCGCCGTGTCCTGCGGTTTACTTTAGGCGCTCAACGCCTCTCCCGAAACCTCCGGTCAGGGCCGTACCCCAGGTCAACACAGAGCCCCGAATTGCCGGTGGGCCCGTAAAGAGTGGCGACAGTGACCCACTGAAACCCAGACCGGGTCGCTCGATCTTGAAGTTGGATGTCTCCTCCCGCAACGCCGCCGTTGAGCGAGCATTCTCGGCCTTTGACCGACCACCAGTCTCTACCGCGAAATCACCTCAACGGGATGATGACCAAAGCTCGCCGCCGTCACCATACTCGACAAAAACCCTTCGGGCCACGCCGGGGTAGGGGCTATGAACACGCGAGGAGGCGGGCCGCCTGGACTACCGAGAGGTCCTTCGCCGCTTGGCGATAGGCGACAAATCACTCGTAGAGGGCAAACTGCCTGAAAGCGCGATTGAGTTGGCGAGCTGCCACCTCGACCCTAAGACGCGCGCCTTCGCCCGCCTTGGCGCCTCTGTCGCCCTCGGTGCCAATACTTCTGGCTTCCAAAGTGACGTCGACGCCGCCCTTGCCGCGGGGGCGAGCGTGGGCGAGGTCGTCGGTGTGCTCATCGCCGTCGGGCCAACGGTCGGCATGGCCAAATTGGTCCTAGCCGCTCCCGCCCTCGGCCTGGCCATTGGGTACGACACAGACGCGGGGCTCGATTTGCTGGAGCCGGAGTGATCGGCACCACCGACTCTTCGACGGCCGATAATGACTTCGCCAGCCCGGTGACGGGTTGGCTTGATCAGCCCACAGGCCAAGCTACAATGCTCTGTCGGGGTGGGTTTATCGTCTCTCCGGTTTTTCTCGCATAAAAGTCCACCAGACGTGCCGATTGTTGGAGACGAGCCTAACCTCGGCCATGGGGCGCTCGCGCCATCGGCTGGGCGAGCTTCTACGGTCTCGCAGTCTTCGCTGCCCTCTATCCAATCGTGCTGCTGTCCAGCATAATTCATCCTTAATGGGTGAGCCCCGCGAAGGCGGCGCGCTTTAGCTTGGCGGGGGCAGAACCGCTGCGCATGGGCGAAATCCTCTGGCGCCGACCTGAAGGGAGAGCCGTAATGCTAAGGAGAACGCTATGAGCCAGAGCCACCTGGTCGTCGACTTCCCGATTAAAGGCCCAGCCCACGCCAAGGCGCTGCCCGAAGAGCTGCCCCCGTTGATGCCCGACCTGGCCAAAGCCCAGGACGACCTGGGTACGGTGCATTTCTCCCGTTTCATGGTCGAGGGCGACGAGAAGCTCCTGTTCCTCTCCGACATTGACGGCGAGGTCGACCAGCATATTGAGCGGCTGGTGGACAGCGCCGGACCGGTGTTCGACGCCATCTTCGAGTACGTGGACGACCCCCCAGCCACGCCGGTGGCTGATAACCCTGACAGGGCCACCAAATGGCTGAAGCACCATGTCCGCGAGCCTATAGACACGTATTTCGCCTACGGGGACGCGTCGGTCCAGGACATCAAGGCGTGCGCCCGGGCGGCCGGCTTCACGGGCCACACCTCGCAGAACACCTTGCTCACGTACATGTCCTTCAAGTCACGTCTCCAAGGCTTTGTCCTGAAGCTGGTGGCGGGGGCGCTGCTGGACAAGAAGGCACGTGAAGCGTCCGACGCTGTGGGGACGCTGCACGTCGCCCACTTTGTACCTTTTGAGCACAACCACGTCGGCTTCTTCACCGTTTTCGATGGTGATATGGAGAAGTACTTCCAGGACTTTGCCGAAAAGACCGCGTTCACTTTCAATGCGCTCTTCCCCCACGTGAACGGGGCGCCGCCCACCCCGGTCGAAAAGAACGCCCAGGCGTTCTACCAGTGGGGAGTGGCGAACAACTACCCGCCCATCGGGTTCTACAGCGCCTACCCAGGCCTCTCGGTCCAAGACATCAAAGCCCTGCTGGCCGATTACCGCCAGCCAGCACCGGCCACCGCCTGATGCCAATAGCGAGGACGACGAGCATGAACGACGTCAACCGAAGCCACCTCCCTATCCGCCGGCCGCCCTTTTCAGGGACGGTCCGCAAGACGCTCGACGGATCGCAGCCCGACTGGGCCCTGATCGGTCATCCGACGCCACCAAAGGGCGCCCCGAACGTGCTGCTCGTCCTCATCGATGACGCCGGTTTTGGGAACCCGAGCACGTTCGGCGGCCCGGTCCAGACCCCGAACTACTCCCGCATGGCGCAAAGGGGACTTCGCTACAACCGGTTCCATGTCACCGCCCTGTGCTCGCCGACCCGCGCCGCGCTGCTGACCGGGCGCAACAACCACACGGTCGGCTTTGGTTCTATAGGTGAGTTCGCCGGCGGCTTCCCGGGGTACTCGGCGATCCTTCCTCGCGACTGCGCGCCTTTGCCTCGGGTACTCAGCGACAACGGGTACAGCACCGCCGCCATTGGGAAGTGGCACCTGACCCCAGATGGCCAGCAGGGAGCGGCTGGCCCGTTCGACCGCTGGCCGAGCGGCTGGGGTTTCGACTACTTCTACGGGATCCTCGGGGGCGGATCGAGCCAGTGGGACCCTTGTCTGGCCGAGAACCAGAAGGTTATCGGCACCGCTGCCGAGTTCTACAACGCGGAACAGCCCTACTACTTCCCGGACGCGATGGCTGATAAGTCCATTGAGTGGCTACATGCTGTGCGCGCCCAGGACGCCCACAAGCCGTTTTTCCTCTACTTCTCCACCGGCTGTAGCCATGCCCCCCACCACGTGGCGAAGGGGTGGGCAGACAAGTACAAGGGGAAGTTCGACCAGGGATGGGACCGCCTCCGCGAAGAGACCTTCGCCCGTCAGAAGGAACTCGGAGTTATCCCCGCCGGCACCGAGCTGACGCCACACGCCGACGCGTTCCCGGCGTGGGAGGACGTACCCGAACACCTGAAGGCCTTCTACGCCCGTCAGATGGAGGTCTACGCCGGGTACTCGGAGAACGCCGACTACAACGTCGGCCGCGTCATCGACGCCGTTGAGGAGCTCGGTGAACTCGGCAATACGCTCGTCCTTTGGATCTGGGGCGACAACGGAGCGAGCATGGAGGGGACGATCACGGGGTCGTTCAACGAGCTCACGATGCAAAACGGCATCCCACTCACCGACGAGATGCAGCTCCAGTTGGCCGAACGCTACGGCGGGCTCGACCAATGGGGAGCCGCCATAATGGATCCCCATTACTCCGCGGCGTGGGCGTGGGCCGGGAACACACCCTTCCAGTGGGGGAAGCAGGTGGGCTCGCACCTCGGCGGGACCCGCAACCCCATGGTCGTGCACTGGCCGGATGGCATCCAGGAGGCCGGTGGGCTGCGCTCCCAGTTCACCCACGTCATCGACGTAGGGCCGACGGTCCTTTCGGTGGCGGGCATTGCGCAGCCCGAGACTGTCGACGGGATCGAACAGGAGCCGATGCAGGGCACCTCGTTCGCAGCGTCGCTGTCGGATGCTGCGGCCCCGGAACATCGCACCCAGCAGTACTTCGAGACCATCGGCAACCGAGGCATGTACAAGGACGGCTGGTGGCTGGCGATGAAGACGGCGCGGATCCCATGGGTGCTCACTCCCGATGCCCTCGGTCCTTACGCGCCGGGAGTCTGGGACCCCGATGCCGAGCGGGCGGAGCTCTACTACCTACCTGACGACTTCTCGCAAGCAAAGGACATAGCCGCCGACCATCCTGAAAAGGTACAGGAGCTCAAGGACCTGTTCTGGCAGGACGCGGAGCGGTACAAGGTGCTACCCCTGCTGGCCGCCCTTTCGACGTTCTTCGGCATACTGCCACCGATCCCGCAGGAGACGACCTTCGAGTTCCGAGGTGACGTTCAGAACGTAATGCCGGGGATGATCCCGCGCATTTACAACCGCTCGTACTCGATCACTGCAAATCTGGTTGTGCCCGAAGGGGGTGCCGACGGTGTGATCGTTGCCGAAGCCGACCATCTGGGGGGCTTCACCCTATTCGTCAAGGACGGCAGGCTCACCCACACCTACTCCATGATGGGCGTGTTCATCTTCAAGCAGGTGGCCGAGGAGGACCTCCCCACCGGCGAGGTCACAGTGCGCATGGAGTTCTCGGCCGACAACGCGAAACCCGCCACTGGCGGCGACGTGACCTTGTTCGTCGACGACCGCCAGGTGGGAAAGGGCCACATGGACCACACAGTGCCGATCCGCTTCTCGGGGTATGCCAGCATGGACATCGGGCGCGACAACGGTGGGGTCGTGGACCTCGTCTACGAGGACAAGAAGCCTTTCCCCTTCGAGGGAACGGTGAAGAAGGTTGTCTTCGACATCACCCCGCACCTCGCGGCTCAGGACGAACTGGACGTGCATGCAGCCGAGCAGCACGGCCAGGCGGCGCACGCCTTGTCAAAATGATATAAGGCTAGGAGAGCTTCAGGATGACCGAAGACGAGATAACTTACGTACTGATCGGCGGGTACCTGTCGGCCGAGGCCGCACGCGAAGACTATGAAGCCGTCCTCGGCTGTGGGGCGCGCCTACTAGGTGCGGTCGTCGTCAGCAAGGACCTCGAAGGCAACGTCTCTTTGGAACAGAGAGACCACACGGTCGAGAAAGCAGCCATCGGGCTCGGCGGTGTGGGGTTTGTCGTCGGGCTGTTCGCACCTCCATTATTGGCTGCGACGGCGATCGGGGCAGCTGTCGGCGCCGTCGGTGGCGAGGCGTTGCACAAGAAGATCGGCAGCGAAGTCGAGAAGATGGCTGAGCGGACCATCCCTATCGGCGGGGCGGGTTTGATCGTGGCCTATCCGCGCTCAGCAGGGGAAAGGGTCGAGCCAGCGGTGAAGCGGGCGGTGCAGAAGGTCATCGGCGAGGCCGAGGGACACCATGTGAAGGCGCTGAAGGGTGCTCTAGCCGACGCTCAGGAGAAAATGGCCAAGGAGAACGCACAAGGTAATGGGTAGGTCCGCATTGCGGAACAGGCACCGCCACCAGAGCGAGTGGGACCCAAGAGGGCGCCGCGCCGCTCGGCGATGACGGCCTAAACTGGCTGGGTCGCGGCCAACGCTGCACTCGAGACGGGTTTGGCGGCGTCAACCCAATTGACGTCAGTCCTCGATCTCCTCCCAGACCGTCTGCTCGTCGTGCTCCTCCCAATCGGTGCCTGGCAGCGCGATGGCCCAGCTCGTCCACGTCCCGGTCGGCCGAGCCGGAGTGGTCCTGACTCGGGCACGGACAACCATGCCGGGCGTGAGCTCTACAGGCGAGTTGAGCGGCGCCGTCGTCATGCCCCAGTGAGTTGGTGGGTCGCCGGGCCCTACCGAAAGCGAGATGCCAGGCGCCAGCTCGGCGGTGAACCAAAGCGCCAGCGCGTTGGCCGTACCCTTCTCACGCACGGTCAGCACCGTCTCGGCTTCGTGAGGCGCCTGCGCCCGTCCTAGGGGGACGAGGGCCGCGTCCGTTGTCCACAACCGGCTCGGCTCGGACCGCCTGTCGCCCGCGGCGAGGTGACGGGAGCTGCCGGAATAGAGGATCTCGTTCACAGTCTTGTCGACCAGGTCATCGAGCCTGAGGCTGTACGGGTTGTGCCGCAGAAAATCCACCATGTCAGCGAGATAGCGGTCGTACACCAGCGCGGCCCAGGCCGTGGCGGAGTACGGGATCATTGTCCCGCCCGGTTTGAGCCAGCGGTCACGGGCGGCGATAACGGGGACGAGCATCCCCTCGTCGATCCCGAAACCTCCGAGCCACTCCGAGACGACCACATCGACGCGCTCGGGCGGCTCGAGGTCCAAGACGTCGCCCTGGATCACTTGGACGATCGCCTCGGCGCCGTTCGCAGCAGCCAGGTCCCGCGCCAGGACGGCAACCGACGTCTGCTCCACCGCATAGACGCGCGCCGCTCCCGCTTGGGCCGCGAACAAGCTCAGTACCCCGCTTCCCGCCCCGACGTCGAGGACGATGTCGCCGGGGCGCACTACCGAATGGACCGCACGCCGGAAGGCCTCGGTGCGCACGCGGTCACGGATCATGGTCCGGTGTACCTCGAACTCCGCGTACATCGGGTCGGCTGAATGCTTTATCGGTGTCCGCACGCCTCCAATCTAACCTGCCCGCTGTTGTCGCGCTCGGGCGCCGACTTCCGGGGACCTGGCAGCATCCTTGGGATGTTGGCATGGGGAAAACTCGATGCCCGCTTCTAATTCGCCGCGCTCGCTGCTCGAGGCGACGATTCACCCAGTTAGGAGGAAGACGGTGTAATCGAGCCATGGAACGATTGAAGCGGGGCCGAGTCTTTCTACGGCCGCCCTAACGGAAAGGAGCCTCCTATGGGGTTCAGGCGGCGCACACGACGCCGGGCTCTCGTTGCCGGAGCGATGATGGAGCATCATCACGATAAAGGGCAGATGCAGGACCAGGACGCCGGGCCTGCGCCTGGCGCTTACGACCAAGGGCCGCCGCAGTATGCGCCCCCTCCAGCCGACCCGGCCAGCCAGCTCGAACACCTCGCCCAGCTGCATGCTTCTGGTGCGCTAACGGATGAAGAGTTCGCTACGGCCAAGGCCCAGGCGCTCGGGTCATGAACACACGGGAGACTGTAAGGAGATTATTGAACAAATCGATGACGACACGGACGGTGATGCAATGAGCGGATCGCGCAAAAATGTGCTGTTGAAGGCGATCGAGGCCGAGGCTAGTGGCGCACCGGTCGACCTGGGCACCCTGTTCACCGACGACATTGTGGGTTGGTCGCCGTATGCGACCGTCTCCGGGCTGACTGCGCTCGCCGATCTCGCGGCGTTGCACGATATCGCCTTCTCCAACGTCGTCATCAAGTGCCGGGGGCTCGACGAAGTCGGGAACAAGGCGTTCGCCGAGTGGCTCATTGACGCAGATCATACCGGGCCATTGGTCCTCGGTGAAGACGCCAAACTGGAAGCAACCGGACGGCATGTTCAGTTAGCCGGCGTAACCGTGGCCGACTTCCGCGACGGAAAGATCCGGTCATACCGGACCTATTTTGACGATTTGTCGGTGATCGAGCAGATTGTTGGCGCCTGACCAGCCGGTCGTTTCGGAGTTCGAGGTCGAGGACCATCCGGATCCGCTCGACCTCGAGGTCCTCGAAGCCCATATCCGTCGTGAGGCGTCGGTCGCCTTGGGGCTCGGTGAAGAAAGGGACCTGGCGATTTTCGTGCGCGATGCTGGCCGGGTCGTAGCCGGAATTAGCGGATGGACCTGGGGCGACTGCTGCGAGCTGCAAAACCTCTGGGTGGCCCCGAACCTGCGAGGTCACGGGCTCGCGACTCTGCTCCTCGCGGCCGCCGAGGCTGAGGCGGCAGCCCGAGGTTGCTCGCAGACCGTCCACTTCACCTATGACTTTCAGGCTCGATCTCTCTACGAACGGAACGGCTACCATCTCGTAAGCAGGGTCGAGGACTTTCCGTCAGGAACGGGCCTCCGCTGGTACCACAAGCGCCTACAACCCTGACGGGTTGCTTGACTTATACATCTAGAACGCCAACCGTGGTCCGGGGCTCGAAGCCGACTGGCATCCAGCCCGGACCAAAGCCACTCGGTATCACCACGCGGCTCTTGTCCCTGAGCGAAAGAATGCTCAGGGAAACGTGGGTACCCCGCCCGTGCCAAGGCTCTGTAGTCTACGTCAAACCACCCAAGGGGGGGGATCCAATGTCCACCTGGTGCCCTTCATAATTGCGTAGTGCCAGTGTTTCATCAGCTTCTGATGGGCCCAACGCTCTCATAAGTGCTGGCACGGTAAACCAAACCTCGACCAGAAAGATACGAACAATGCTCGCTTCCAGCTACCCGCTATTGGATATCTTTTGGACCATGTTGTGGTTTTTCCTGTTTTTCGCCTGGATATGGTTATTGATCATCGTCTTCGGCGACATTTTTCGCAGCCACGATTTGAGTGGCTGGGCCAAGGCCCTCTGGACGATATTCGTCGTCTTGGTACCGTGGCTTGGGGTGCTGGTCTACTTGATCGCCCGTGGTGGAAAAATGCAAGACAGGGCTGCCAAAGAGGCCCAGCAACAGGACCAGGCATTCCGCAGCTATGTCCAAGATGTGGCTGCACCCACGAACAGCGCCGACCAGCTAGCCAAGCTCGCCGACCTGAAGGCCTCGGGGGCGATCAGTGACCAAGAGTTCCAAACGGCAAAGGCCAAGCTTCTCGTCTGAAGAGAGAGAGCTTTCCTAGCCCGACTCTCCCTGGCGAGCCCGACTCTCCCTGGCGAGCCCGACTCTCCCTGGCGAGCCAGGCTCTACCTGGCAAGAGAGTCGCCGACCGACAGTGCTAAAAGCCGACCCTGGTGGCCTCGGTCGGGCCATCGCCCGCTACATCCTTCATACTGGCCCGGGCCTTCAGATTGGCCCAGAGGAGCCTGGACAGCTCGCACGGCTCCACATCGACGCAGCCGTGGGCGACTGCGAGTAGGTGGGCACCGGAAGCGCAGAAAAACAGGGTCGGCTCAAGCGGCCCGCGCAACAGAACCTGAGGACGAGGCAGCTATGAGCTAACTCAGGAGGTTGCGATGGCTAGGGAACGTAAGCTGAAAGTGGGGGCCCGGGCGCTCAGCTTGGAAGAGCGGCTCAGCTTTTAAGAGTCGGTGGAGATATTGGTGGGGCTGAGCGCCGGTGACTGAGAAGCTCGACCAGTTTATCGTTGCGATGACTGTTTGAGACCGCTCAGTCTTATTACCGCAGAGTGGACTTTCCCTCTGTCTGCGTAGGGTTTTAGCCCGCAGGGCTTGTCATTTGTCGACTTGGGAGGCAAGCCACGCATTGGCGTCGGAGAGGGCGGCTGCACTCGACTCACCCAGAACCGGCGTTGCCTCAAAGGCTTTGAGCGGTCCGGACGCGTTCAGACGTCCAGTCCGGTCGAGCGTTGCCACCAGTTCGTGGTCGAGACCGCTCAAGTAGAGCCGGCCGCCGGCCGCGCCGAGCCGCTGGGCGTAATCAGCCAGCACATGGAACGAGGTGGCGCCAAGATTGGTCCGGCCCCGCAGGCGCAGCAGAACCACGGGGTGAGCGGCACCCGCGGGGTCTGGCAGCCGAGCCTGCAGCGTACGCGCCCCGGCGTAAAAGAGGCTCCCGTGAACGTCGAGCACGATGACCGAACCGCTTCTCACGTGGGCGGGCCCTGGACGTTCCTCGAAGCGGCCGTCGGGCCGGGTGACCACTTCGACAACGGCAAGGTCGAGCGCCTCCCGGTTGAGCTGAAGTAGCAGCGAGAGGGCCACTCCAATGCCGACGGCGGTGGCTACCGGTAAGAACAGGGTGGCAGCGAAGGTCGTGATGATGGCCACCTGGGAGATGCGGCCGGTGCGGAAGATGGTCGCCATCTCGCCGAAGCGCAGTGAACCAAAGGCGGCGTAGATGAGCACGGCAGACAGGGTGGGGAGCGCCACCTTGGCCACCACGCCTGAGAACGCCGCCAGGATCGCTATCATCCACAGACCCGACCAGATCGACGCCCAGCGTGTCTTGGCGCCGGCTGCCACGTTCAAAGCGGTCTGGCCTACGGAGCCGCCGACGGGCTGCCCTCTGAAGAACCCCGATGCCAGGTTGCCCACGCCTTGGGCGACAAAGTCCCGGTTGGCGTCCGGGAGCGAGCCGTCAGGGTTGAGGGCCGACTCCGCTACACCGGCACCCTGGACCAAGACGATGACCGCTACCGCCAAGGCGCCCGTAACGACGCTGAGCGACAGCTCGCTCAGCTTTGGCAGGTGCGGCAACGGGATCCCCTTAGGGATGGCGCCGGCCGACGAGACGCGAGCCACGGTGTCCAAGCCAGCGACGATGACGACGACCGAGGGCACTACCAGCGCCACCACCGCAGCCACGCTCCGGAACCGAGTGTGGCTAACCACCGCGATGATGCCTAGGGCGCTCAGTCCGACAAGGAGTGACGCCACGTCGACCTGGCTCGGCTGGGCCAAGGCATTGACCGCCTTTTCGGCTGCGAACGAGCCGCTCGCTGGGACGCCGAGCAAGTCCGGGATCTGGCCCAGGATGATGTTGACGCCGATCCCGCTGAGGAAACCGATCATCACGGAGTGGGACACGAACCTGGTGTAACGGCCGAGGTGCAACAGGCCGGCCGCCACCATGACGGCGCCGGCGATGACCGTGAGCAGGAACAGAGCCTCGGGCCGGTCGGTCCCGTTGACCTCCGAAAGCGCAGAACCAGCCGCCAGGGCCGCCGCGCTGGTGGTGGTGATAACCATCAGGCGGGTACTGGCAAACAGCCCGCCCCCCACGGGGCCGAGCGCGCTGGCGTACAGGCCGTAGATCGGGCTGACGCCGACCAGGACGCTGGCGGCCATACCGTCGGGGACACTGCCGATGGCACCCGGCAAACCGGCCAGCATTTCGCCCCTCAGAGTGCCCTTCTCCGGGCGCACCGAACGCAGCCACGACCGGGGGGCGTTGAAGCGCCTCTTACGAGTTCCGGTCGGGTCGGTTACAGCCACGATCGTGCCATTCGGCCGGTCAAGTTCGCCGATGCACCCCAGGGCCCGAACCTCCGGTCCTTTGCGAGATTCGTTGTGGGACTGTGAACTACGTCGAACCGGACCGCCGACGCCCGACCGCCGAGTGATGTAGTCAATTTGTGAGCTATGTACACGGTCAACGGGACAAGACCGCACTGGGCGCCGCGTCGTTTGGGTACAGGCTGCGGCTTTTCTCGGCTGCGCCGAACCGTGCGTCCACAACCGCCGGGACATGGTCCCGAGGGCCCGGGGCGATCAGGCCACAGCCTTGGGGTGCCCGGCTTCGCCATCTATGGGACTTTGATGTCCGTGGCCAGCGTGTCGCCGACGGTCGTGCCACCGCCCGCGGCGGAATTTACCTGGAAAAGATAACCCTCGAAGGCTATCAGCGGGACTGTCTTCGATACCGGGACGTTGCGGGCAAGGGCGACATGGAACGTTATCGTCTCCGACGAATGTGGCGCCATGGTGGCGCCCACTACGGGGCCGAGGTAACCGTTGATATCGTTGCCGCCGCCTGTCGACCCTGTCAGCCGCACGTCGGTGAAATGGCCGCTCGTACCGCGGGTCGAGTACGACAGGTGCACCTGGCCGGCGTTGACGTCCCTCTTGGTCCCTGACCCGGCATATACGTAGAAGTTCACCTGGGCATCGGTTAAGGGATGGGGCGAGGGGTTCGTCGCCGTCATGGTGAAGCGGGTCGCGCTGCCTGGGCGCAGCGAGGACGGGAACTTAGCCACCAGGCTCGGGCTGTTTTTTTGGGTCGTACCCTGGTAAACGATGGACTCGGCGCCCCTGCCGCCTTCGGCCTCGGTGGCCAGCACCCAGCACTGCACGTTGAACTTCGACGCCGTGTAGGTCACCGTGGCGTGGCCGTCGTAGTTTGTGACCGCTTCGTGGCTGCTGAGCTTGCCGCACAGGCCCTTCCCGTACTCGAGGCCCGTGCTGAAGTGCACATGGTCCCCCTCTACCGCGTACCCGTGTGTGTCGCCAACGGCCACTCTGATCGTCGAGGTCGCTTTGCCATTGGCGGCCAACGCGGTCGGGAACGCATCTGCGAAGTCGTTGCCTATGGTCGTGGCCCCGGCTCCGGTGCCCGCCACCTTGGGGTTCTCCGCCAGCGCTTCGCTGAGGGCACAACCTCTGCCTACCCCGGACTTGGCATAGGCCAGGTTGCTGAACAGCTCCTGGGTGTAGTACTTGTGCCCGTTGATGACCTGGTTGTACTCGGTACCGCTCGGGTTCGTGGCGCTGGTCGAACCGAGCGCCCCCCCATAGTTGTCGTCGCACATGTCGGCGATCTCGTTGCCTTTGCCGTCGAACCAGCCGTATTGAGGGTTGAGCGGGTCGGTGATGGCCTCGTTCAGTTCGTGGGCGAACGTGCTCACCTCACCGTCGGCGCGGAGGTTCCCGTTGGGGGCCTGGCCGGTGTCGCACCCGCCGTTGGAAGGGGGGTACGTCAGGTCGCCGTACACGGTCTGGTCGGAGCCCGACCCGAAGGCCCGGTGGTAGCCGCAGTAGGCGCTGGCCGAGTTCGTGCCGTCGATGTCCTCGGTCTCGACCCCGGGCGGGAGGAAGACCGGGTAGAAATGGGCCAAATCGGTGGGTAGTTTCTCGCTGCTCGCGACGCCCCTTAGTTCATTGCGCAACTGGGCGTCCGTGATACACGCAGTGAACCCCGGGGCCGGCTTGCAGCCGTTGGCCGGGTAGGCGTCAGTATCGACCACCGGCGTCCCCGCGGTGATCTTGTAGCTGATGTACGTTTTCAAGCCACCGACGACTCCGTAGTACTCGGTGTCGATCGAGTAAATGTTGTCGGTGGTGCTGCTGGCCGCGGCCACGTCGGCGACGTACTGGTCGAGGAGGCTCTCATAAATGGCCGGGAATGTGTACCGCCCCCCGCTCGGCTGCCACCAGATGGGCGTGACGGTGAGGCCCGCAGCTCCGTTGGTCGACATGACAGGGCCCTTGAAGTAAATAAGCGGCGGGGTGCAACTCGCGCAGACCTGCGGCTCGATGGTGCCCCCCGAATCCGGGCCCTCTGCAGCGGTCGCCGGCGCTTGGCGCGGCGCTCCGTCGGCAGCAACTGCAGCGACGGCGCTGGTCGGCGCCCCGCCGCACGCACCGAAGATAAGCACGGCCCCGCACGCGCTCGAGCGCAACCGCCATGAGCGCTGACAACCGGCCGCTTTTGCCTTTCTAGCTTTTCGAATGTCGTCTCGGTCAATTTGGACGTCGCCCCACTTCTCCATGTCGTTCCACCTCCGCGCAGCTCGAAGTTGAGACAATTACTCACGACGTGTCTCATCACGCCACAGGTGGCAGCTTCCGGCCTCACCCAGGCAAGGTGGTTGCCGCTTTGCTATCAGTTCAAAGGAGGTTTCACTGGAGTGGTGGTCCGACCGGCTTCACCTGGAGCAACTCCAGGCCGAGGGCGCCCAGGCGGTCAAGAGCACCATGAAGGGCCGCCTGGTCGGGAAGTTCGGCGCGCAAGACCGTGTTGCCAGCGCCCACTGTGACCTCGAAGTCGTCGAAAGCCTCGACAATGGCCGGTGGGGCCTCCCCGGCGAAGGTGATCTCGTACGTCCTGGGGGTCACTCGGTCTGGTCCAGTCTGCCAATGTGTATGTGCCCGTCACAAGCCTGACGGGCTCCGAGAACTTTGTCGTCACCCGCCCAGGGTGAGATTGCTCAGCCCGCCGGGGAGACCAGCCCGGCGGGAGGAGAGGTCCTTCAGTCTCCGGGAGCCTGGTGCGCCCGCTCTAATCCCATCTTGGCCGCGTTGACTAGAAGGCGCACGACCACGCCGATAATGACCAGGTCGATTATCATCTGGGCGCTCACGATGAGGCGGGCGGCATCGGTGGCGGGGACGATGTCGCCAAAGCCGACCGTCGAGAAAACCGTAATCGTGAAATAGAGGGCGCTCGAGTGGTCCAATTTCTGGCTGAACATTGCGGCAGAAGTATTGGACAGTGACAGGTACAGTGTCGAGAACAGCAAGAGGAAGATCGGCATGACCACTGCTAGTGCCTCTGCTGCCCGCAAGCCCGGTAGCTCCGCGCCTAGGACGCGGCGGGCCTGGTCCAACACGATTACAGTAACTAGTAGGAGCCCAATCCCTAGGGTGATGATTTCCCCTGCGCTGCTGTGCTTATCGAGCGGTGGGATGTAGTAATAGCCCGCCACGAGCAGTACCCACGTGGCCGCGACTCTCAGTGCGGCCTGAAGCACGACGCGTCGCCGATGGCGTGGCTCCAGGTCGGGCAGACGCTTAGGCGTCAGCTCTTGCGGACCTGGCAAGCGGCTCACCGCCGATCGTCGCATGACTAGATGCGGGGCGACACACCTTGCCATCTTCACCCGTACGGGCGAACAACTCAATCACCCAGTCCGTATGATGCCTCCGTCCCTGCCCGGCCTATCCTGGCCATGTGGGAGCGGGGTCTCGGCTGAGAGGAGACGGGCCATGGGTGTGACCCTCACGGCCAAGGCACCCACTGCCAACTCGGCCCCGGGTGCCACCTGCGCACCTTGCTCCAGGAGCCTGACGAGCCAGAGTGGACCTCAGTGACCTGGCCCGTCTGTTCGTGTCGGCCAGCTAGTCCGCTGGTGCCCAGGCTACAGCGAAGACGCCTTGGTGCGGTTTAGTGCCCGTTGGGCCGACAATGTCGGCCACGGGTCTGGATGCTGCCGGTGGATCGATTGGCCCGAGCCGAACGATGACCGTTGCATCATCCATCCTCATATAGTCGGCCGTCGTGCTGAAGAGTGCTGCCACAAACGGCCCGGTCTGCTCGGGCTTCTAACGAGACCACCCGACTTGGGGGAGGAACAAGCCGCGAGCCTACGAGGATAATTCATTGCACAACCTCCAGTAAGCGCTTAGCAGGGTTGGGAGCTGGATCCGGGTGCCCATACGAGGTATGAGCCAGGACGGCGTCCCGGCGGTAATGGACCGAACCACCGACGAGTCGGGCGACGAGCAGTCGCGATCACCGCACGCCAGGGCAAGCCGGCGGACGTCCTATTCGTTGCGTTGGAGGGCAGAGGCTTTGGGGAGCTGTGTTGTTTCAGGACAAGTCGGCACAAGGGATCCTAGAAATCCTCGCAACTATTTGTTGGTGCTGCCGCGTCGACTTGGCGTTGTTACCGGCTGTCAGCTCGTGCGCCAACGACAGGGCAGACCGGCTCGAGCGTTTACCGGTCAGGAGGATTGCCATGCCCGAGAGCATGAACGTTGAGTTCGCGCACAAGCTCGGTGAACAAGAACACGAAGAGACGACCAAGCGCCACGATCATTGGGAGACGTTCGTGGAGGTCATCGAGGTCTTTGTGCTGGCGGTTGTCGCAGTGGCGACCGCTTGGGGCGGGTACCAGGCTACCAAGTGGGACGGCCGCCAGTCCCTCCTCTACGGCCAGGCGTCCTCCCACCGTTTCCAGGCGGACGCCGCCTCCACCTTTGGCGGCCAGGAACTCACGGGAGACGTGGGGATCTTCAATGCGTGGCTCCAAGCGCACGCGGCCAACAACACCCAGCTCGAGTCGCAGTACGCGCGCCGCTTCACCCCGGACTACGCGACGGCTTTCAACGCCTGGCTGAAGACCGACCCGTTCACGAACCCGAAGGCTCCCGCCGGCCCAGGCATGATGCCACAGTACCACAACCCCTATTTCGCAAAAGCCACGGCGCTCAACAACCAGGCGTCGGCCATGTTCAACGAGGGCACTTCCGCCAGAGATACGGCCGACAAGTACGTTCGCGACACGGTCCTTTTCGCGACGATCCTGTTCCTTGTAGCAGTCGCCCAGCGCCTCAAGATCAGAGGAGCCCGCGTCGCAATGAACGTCGTGGCCTTCGGTCTACTGGTCTTTGCCCTCGCCTCAGTCCTAACTCTGCCGCGGCTGTAGCCATGCAGGTCTGGACGCGGCAGAAAGATCACCCGAACAGGGTAGGCCCTTTACGCGACGGCTAGTATGAACATCAAGGTATGACTGACCTAGACATTAACGAGCTGGGGCCGGTGGACTACCTAGTCGTCGAGTTCCCGCCCGGGACCGCCAATTTTACTGGCGAAATGGCGGCTGAGATCGGCCGGCTGGTCGACACCAAGGTCGTCCGGGTGCTCGACCTGCTTATCTTGCGCAAGGACGAGGCCGGCACGATCGAAGCCCTCGAGATAGACGACTTCGACGAGGTCGACGAGCTCCGGGCGGCCGAGGCTCAACTAGCGGAACTGCTGGCGGAAGAGGACGTGGCCCACCTGGCCGCGGCCATGGAGCCGGGGACTACCGCCGGCGTCCTCGTCTGGGAGAACCGCTGGGCCGCCCCGTTTGCGTCCGCCGCCCGCCGGTCCGGCGGCCAGCTCATCGCCACTGGGCGCATCCCCATCCAAGCCATCCTCGCCTCACTGGAGGCAGAAGTGCCGAAGGAAGGAGAATAATATGCCGCTTCGACCAGCGCGCGCAGCTCGCGTAGGGGTCATCGGCGCGCCAGTCGCCCGTACCGCGGCCGTGGTCGGCACTGCCGCGGTCGTAAGCCACGGTGTCGACCGCCGGCAAGACCGGCGCGAAGACCGGCGGGACGACCGCCAAGACCGACGGGACCGCTGACCCCAGCACCCGGAGCGAACAGCGACCCGGGGCGAGCCAGCACCACGGCCCTTACAGGCTCGACGGAACGGCGCTAGCCGGCCACGTACCCTCATGGTTCAGGACGGCCAAAGGCGCGGAGGTGAACCGCGTCCTTGATGTCGGCCAGCGGGTGGAACGATGGGACGGCGATGAGCCAGTGCTATGCAGCGAACGACCGCGCCTATAAGACAACAAATCAGTGGTTGAAGGGTCTAGTCGAGTAGCCCTCCAGGCTAATCGAGGTGGAGCGCGCACCCAACTAGAGGAGTGGCGGTTTTATCCCCGCTCCGCCTAAACCGTGTGAATACCGGGCGACGGGGTAGAAAAAGCCCAGGATATGGACGGCCTCGATGTCATCGGACCCCTTTTCGGCCCGAGTTCGGGGGTAAATACACTCGACGTTTGCGACGTCGAACGTGAGGCTGATGGCCGTGGTAGCCAAGAGCTCCGCCACGGCGGTCGACTGGAGCGAGAGGTGGCGGCGGTCACGGAGTTGAACGGCGAGCGCGATTAGTGAGACCGACCGCATCGCTCCGGGGGCAATAGCGTTGGCTCGAAAAGCACCCGATCCGGATGATTACTGAGGGCCACGCCGCCAATAACCTGACAATTTAACTGGATGTCGTCAGGCAGCGAAAAGGAGAGCACGCCATGGGTGCCGAATCTGAGCGGGTCAAAGGGTTTGGGAAGTTAGAGGACGGGCTGCGCCAGGCGAGCGACTGGTACCTGTGGGGCCCGTACGTGAGCGAGCGCCAGTGGGGGACGGTGCGAGAGGACTACAGCGCGGACGGGGAGGCCTGGACCTCTTTCCCCCACGACCATGCCCGGTCGAGAGCATATCGATGGGGCGAGGACGGCCTGGCCGGTTTCTGTGACGTCGAGCAGCGGCTATGCCTGGGCCTGGCGTTGTGGAACGGGCATGACCCCATTTTGAAGGAGCGACCGTACGGCCTGACCGGAGCCGAGGCCAACCACGGCGAGGACGTGAAGGACTATTGGTGGTACCTGGACGCCATCCCGAGCCACGCCTGGAACCGCTGGCGCTACCACTACCCCCAGCGCGCCTTTCCATATGAGGACCTCCGCCAGGAGAACAGCCGGCGAGGCAAGCAGGACATGGAGTACGAGCTGCTCGACACCGGCGTGTTCGACGACGACCGGTACTGGGTGGTTGAGGTCCACTACGCCAAGGACAGCGCTCAGGACATCTTGATGTCGGTCCAGGTGACCAACATGGGACCGGAGGCGGAGACCCTCCATGTGCTGCCTTCGGCCTGGTTCCGCAACACCTGGTCGTGGGACTTTGACGCCCCCAAGCCCGAGCTGGCCGCGAGTGGCCCCGGCTCGGTCAATATCCGACATCCTTTCCTCGGCGAGCTCGAGCTGGTAGGCGCTCCCGCACCCGGGGGCGCAGCGCCAAAGCTCCTGTTTTGCGAGAACGAGACCAACTACCACCGGCTCTACGGCGTAACGGCGAGCCCGATGTACCCCAAGGACGGCATCAACGACCACGTCGTAGGTGGCCAGGCGACCGTCAACCCCGATCTCACCGGCACTAAGTGCGCCTTTTGGTACCAGGTGACGGTCCAGCCCGGGGCCACGACCGAACTGCGCCTGCGTATGCGCCCCAAAGGCACCAAACCTGAGGCGGCCGCGGCTCTGGGCAAGTCCTTTGACGACGTCATAGCCAAACGGCGGGCCGAAGCCGACGAGTTCTACGCTGAGCTCGCCCCCAAGGCCGCCTCGGCGGACGAGGCGATGGTGATGCGCCAGGCCTTCTCCGGCCTGCTCTGGAGCAAACAGCTCTATTACTACGACGTGAAGCGCTGGCTCGAAGGGGACCCCACCCAGCCGGCGCCCCCGCTATCGCGGCGCTACGGCCGCAACTCCAAGTGGCAGACCTTCGATGCGTTCGACATTATGTCGATGCCGGACAAATGGGAGTACCCCTGGTTCGCCGCTTGGGACATGGCTTTTCACTGCGTGGCGTTGGCCCACGTGGACCCGGCGTTCGCCAAGTACCAGCTGATCCTGTTGTGCCGGGAGTGGTTCCAGCACCCCAACGGGCCCTGGCCGCTTACGAGTGGGACTTCGGCGACATCAACCCGCCCGTCCAGGCTTGGGCGGCACTCCAGGTCTTCGCGATCGACGAGGGCCGTGATATCGACTTCCTGAGCCGTATCTTCGACAAGCTCCTCGTCAACTTCACGTGGTGGGTCAACCTGGAGGACAAGTCGGGTAGCAACGTGTTCGAGGGAGGTTTCCTCGGTTTGGACAACATCGGGCCGATCGACCGCTCTCACCTGCCCGTCGGGGGAACCCTCGAGCAGTCGGACGCCACGGGGTGGATGGCGACCTACGCCCTATCTATGGCGGCTATCGCTGTTGTGCTCAACCGGCTCGGCCACAGGCCGGCCCAAGACCTCGTCCTTAAGTTCATCGAGCAC
The DNA here is from genome assembly GCA_963823855.1 of uncultured Acidimicrobiaceae bacterium. Lineage (GTDB taxonomy): Bacteria > Actinomycetota > Acidimicrobiia > Acidimicrobiales > Palsa-688 > Fen-671. The sequence goes on along the minus strand of CAWGNA010000011.1, from coordinate 118,022 downwards.
TTCGCCGCCATCCGGGACGCGATGGACACTCAGGGGCTGTGGGACGACTTCGACGGTCTCTTCTACGACCGGCTAGTCACCCCCGACGGGGCGCCCGTGCCGGTGAAGGTCCACTCGATGGTCGGCATCATCCCGATGCTGGCGTGCGCCGTCGTCGAAGAGCAGGCCTTGCAGCAGGCCCTCGTCGTCGGCAAACAGTTCGCCCGTCTGCTTCACGACCACGGCCTGGAGGACCTGGACAAGCTCTCGGGCACCGGGCTGGTGCACGGGGAACCGGGCCAGCGCCGCCTGCTCCTCGGGGTGGTTGGCGTCGACCGTCTAGAGAGGATATTGACCAAGCTTTTCGATGAGCGCGAGTTCCTGGCCCCGTACGGCCTGCGGGCCATCTCCGCCTATCACCTCGAACACCCCTACGAGCTCGACGTCGAAGGTTTTCGGGCCAGCATCGACTACGAGCCGGCTGAGTCCACCACCTCCATGTTCGGCGGCAACTCCAACTGGCGCGGCCCGCTGTGGTTCCCTGTCAACTACCTGGTAGTGGAGGCCCTGGGGCGTTACGACCGCTTCTTCGGGGACTCGTTCAAGATCGAGTACCCGACCCGTTCGGGCCAAAAGGCGACGCTCGGTCAGGTCGCACAAGACCTGCGCTACCGCCTGACATCGATCTTCCTTGTCGGCCCAGACGGGCGCAGGCCCTGTTTCGGGGGGAACGAAAAACTTCAGACCGACCCGGCGTGGAAAGACAACATTATGTTCAACGAGTACTTCCACGGCGACAATGGCGCTGGCATTGGCGCTACCCACCAGACGGGCTGGACCGGGGTCGTCGCCGACATCATCCGGCGCCGCCATGGGGACGTAGGAGCCCTCGGTGACATCCTGAGGATGGTGGCGGGCCGCAACCCACAGAAATGACCACTGTTTATGACTGCCAGCACCGCTACCCATGAGAGGGGGCGAGCCATGAGAGGGGGCGAGCCAGCCGCTCGCTCCGTTGCCGCACAGCTCCAGTGGTTTTCAGACCGAGGAAAATGAAGCCGTGGGCCAGCGATAATGCTAACAGCGTGACACCCACCCAGATGCCATAAGGGCTCAGGAGGTCGGCGAACGAGCCGGTGTAGTTGCCCGCTTTATTTATGGGCAGCCCATGGAGCAGGTCACCCAGCGCTAGACCTATCAGTAATGGGAGCATGATGCTCCCTATTGTCAGGGCCCAGTCCCAGGTCGCCCGCCACCACTGGCTAGTGAACTTGCCCCGGTATTCGAAAGACACGCCCCGGATTATCAGCGCCAGGATCACCAGCATCATCGCCAGGTAGAGGGCTGAGAACATGCTGGCGTACCAAGAAGGGAACGCAGCGAACGTGGCGGCGCCGGCGACGACGAGCCACACCTCGTTACCGTCCCAGAACGGGCCGACGGTGTTTATGGCCACCCGGCGCTCGAGGTCGGTCCTCCCGACCACCATGTGTAGGGCGCCTACGCCCATGTCGAAACCTTCCAAGATGAAGAACCCGACCCAGAAAAAGGCGATTACTACGAACCAGAAGACTTGGAGCCCCATCCCGTCCTCCTAGTAGGTCAAGACCGGGGTCTCGTCCGACTTGGGCACTGTCCCGTCCGGACCGGCCGCGGCAGTCTCGACTTCATCGCTCTCTGAAAGCCGCCGGCGCGCGTAGCGGACCATCAGAACGGCGTCAATAACACCGAAAACGCCGTATACCAGGACGAACAGGACCAAGGTGATCACGACCCAGGTCGAGCTCAACGTCGACACACCATCCTTGGTCAGCATGAGGCCCTGGACGATCCAGGGCTGCCGACCGTTCTCGGTGAGCAACCAGCCCGCCGTGTTCATGAGAAAGGGTGCGATCGCGAACCAGGTAGCGAAAAAGAGGAACCAACGGGCATGCTCCAGCCGGTGCCGCCACACGGCCCATGCGCCCCACAGCGCCAGCAGGAAGACGAGCGCCGCAGTGTAGGCCATAACGCGCATTGACCAGTACTGGATGAAAACGTTGGGCACGTAGTAGCCGGGGCCATACTCCTTCTGGTACTGGGCGTTGACCTGGTTGAGCCCTTCGACCTGGCCGTTCCAGGAGTTGGTGGCGAGCAGGGAAAGAAGATGGGGGATTTCGAGGATTTGGGTGGGTGTCTCGTCCAGTTTCCCGCCGCCCACTTGGAACAGAGAGAACGAGCACGGCTGGCACGTGTCCCACTGGGCCTCGGCCGCCGCGATCTTCATGGGCTGGTACGTGGCTTCGACGACCCCGAGCTCGCTGCCGACGAACATGGCCAGGATGGTGGCAGGCAGGAGGATTACCAGGGAAATCTTGGCCGTGTGCCCGAAGGCATCGACCGAGCTCCCTTTCCGGACTTGCCATGCAGATACCGCCAGCATTACCAGCGCCCCGGTCACCGCCGAAGCGAGGAGCACGTGCGCGTAACCCCACAGGAAAACGGGGTTGGCGAACAGCGCACCGATGTTATTGAGCTCCGCTCGCCCGGTCTTCGAGTTGATCGTGTAGCCAACCGGGTGCTGCATCCAAGAGTTTGCGGCCATGATGAACCCGGCCGAGAGCATGCTGCCGACAGCAACCAGCCAGATACAAGCCAGGTGGACGCCCCTCGGGAGCCGGTCCCAGCCGAAGACCCAGAGCCCGAGGAAGGTCGACTCGAGGAAGAAGGCGGCCAGGCCTTCCATGGCGAGGGACCGCCGAACACATCACCTACGAATCGTGAATAAGCCGACCAGTTCATGCCGAACTCGAACTCCTGCACAAGCCCCGTTACCACTCCGATGGCAACATTGATAAGGAGCAGGGTGCCGAAAAAGTGAGTCAGACGGCGCATCTGTGGGTCGCCCGAGCGGTGCCAGATGCTCTGCATAATGGCCACAAAAAAGGCCAACCCGATCGTCACCGGCACGAAAAAGAAGTGGTAGACGGTAGTGGCGGCGAACTGCGCCCGGGACAGGTCGACGGTCAGCATGACAGGAGTACCGGCTCTAGCGACTCCTGCCTGGGCCCTTTTCTGGCTCGGCACGAGCCTCGCGCTTTCAGTGCCTGGCACAAATTCCGTGCTTGGCACGCAAGGTAGGAAGCCCAGCCGCAGTGTTGGAGGCTGCCCCTATGGCCGTGGCCAGCCCCCAGGCCTGGGCCACCAGCAACAACGCCTTGACGATGCCGCGCTGGACTGTTCGTTGTGCCCAGGTAGGCCCAGGCTGAGGGTTCCCACCTCGACAACCGCTGGGCACCCGAGGTCACGGTAGCCACCATCGCCAAACGTGTGGCTGACCGGTTCTTGGCCGATTCACCTCGATCGGGTGAACCGTGGTCACGACGTGGGGAATTATCGTTCGTTCCATAGGTTCTGCCTTCCGGTTGCGGAAGTGAAGCGGTTGACGCTAATCAACAAGGAGGCGCGATGACGCTCAATGGAGAGGTCGCCGTTGTTTTCCCGAGTATCGGGGCGGCGGCTTCGGCCCTGACGGCGCTCGCCAACCCCGCCCGGGTCGGCGAGCACCTGACTGAGCGGCCCGGGTGAGCGCCACGAGCACTGTTGGCTCCTCCCGACACAGGGTTGTCATCGTGGGCGGAGGTTTTGGCGGCCTCCCAGCTGTCCGCTTGCTCGGCCGGAAGCCCGTCGACATTACCCTCGTCGACAGGCGCAACCACCACTTGTTCCAGCCCCTCCTTTACCAGGTGGCAACCGGTATGTTGCCCGCCGGCCAGATCGCCCCCCCGATCCGGCACATAGTACGCAAGCACAAGAACGTCCGCGTGCAACTGGCCGAGGTCACCGGGTTCGACCTCGACCGTCGTGTGGTGCATATGAGCATCCTCGGCGTCGAGCCCGTCGAAATACCCTACGACAGCCTAATCGTCGCCGCCGGGGTCACCCAATCCTATTTCGGCCACGACGAGTTTGCGTTGTACGCCCCCGGCATGAAGACGATCGACGACGCCCTCGAGTTGCGGCGGCGGATATTCGGCGCGTTCGAGATGGCTGAAATGGCTACGGACCGTGCTGAGCGGGAGCGTTGGCTTACAGTCGCCATCGTTGGAGCAGGCCCGACCGGAGTAGAACTGGCCGGGCAGGTCCGCGACCTGGCGTGCCGCAGCCTCCGGGGTGAGTTCCGCTCTTTCAAGCCATCGTCTGTGCGGGTCATCTTGCTTGACGGCGGTAAGGAGCCGCTCGCCGCATTTGGCCACCAGCTCTCGGCCAGGGCGGCAAAGGAGCTCGAGCACTTCGGCGTGGAGCTCCGCATGGGCGCTCGCGTGGTTGGCATCGACCGCTCCGGTGTCGACTACACGGACGCGGCCGGGAACACCAACAGGTTGCCCGCGTACATCACCCTTTGGGCTGCAGGTGTCGAAGCATCGCCCCTGGCCGCCGAATTGGCCAAAGCCACGGGGGCCGAGCTTGACCGGGCCGGTCGCATTGCGGTGTTGCCGGACTGCTCCCTCCCTGGACATCCAGAAGTGTTCGTCGTGGGCGACATGATGGCCCTCGACAACCTCCCTGGTGTGGCGGAGGTGGCCATGCAAGGTGGGCTGCACGCGGCAAACTCCATTCTGCGCAGGCTGAAAGGCGAACCTACGCTCCCCTTCAATTACCGCGACGTCGGCAGTGCAGCCGCCATCGGGCGGTTCCGGGCAATTGTGGACTTCCACGGTGTGCGCCTCAGCGGGTTCCCGGGCTGGGTCGTGTGGGCGTTCGTCCATCTGACCTTCCTGACTGGGTGGGGCAACCGGCTTACGACGTTGCTCAAGTGGACGCGTTCGTTCATAGGGCGAGGCCGGCCCGAACGAGAGTTCAGCGTTATGCACGTCGGCGGCGACCTCAGCACCCCCGCAGCGGTCCGGTCCCTGGTCCAGCCGAGCCCGCTGCCTGCGTACCGGCCTGCTTCACAGCTCGACGGGCCATCTTCAGTTGTAGGTCCGCAATAGGCCCTCCCAAAACCCAACGAGGCAAGATTGTGAAGCCGCTCGAAACGAGTTACCCGCCGATCGCCAACCATGGGGCGATCGGGAGCCCGCAGACCGCCGCCCTGGTTGCGACCGATGGCACTCTGGACTTTTCCTGCTACCTACCTTTCGATGCCTCCACGGGATTGGTGTCACTAGTCGACGACAAACGTCGAGGCGGCTCAGCCCTTGCTCTGCGGGGTCCTCACGTAACTAAGCAGAGGTTCCTGCCAACTACAACCGTCCCCGTTAGTGGGTTCCTGTCTCCCCACGGTGTCCCGGAGGTCTCTTGTCCTCCCGGCCCATACGAACACATACGAGGTTGCTTGAAAGATGCCTGACACGCCGCCATCAAGTACCGATGTCCTCGCTCTGTTACGTAGCCGGAACTACCTGGTACTGCTCGTTGTCGTCGCCATCCTCGGTGTACCGGTCGCGGCGGCGGCGTACTGGTTCCTCTATCTCGTCGACGATTTGCAAAAGTGGGTTTTCGACCCCGCTTATTTGCTGAAATCGCTGGGGTTTCACGGCGAGCCGCTCTGGTGGCCGTTGCCAGTGGTGTGCTTGGCGGGGGCCTTGGCGGGCTTCACGATCCAGTACCTGCCCGGCAGGGGAGGTCACTCACCAGCCGATGGGCTCCAGGTCGGCGGAGGGCCGCCCACCCCGAAAGTACTGCCGGGCATCGTTTTGGCTGCCCTGGCCGGCCTCGCCCTCGGTGCCGTCATCGGGCCAGAGGCCCCTCTCATCGCCCTCGGGAGCGGGTTGGCCGCCGGCGCCATACGCCTCATCGCGAGGCGCGGCCTGCCTGAGCAAAGCGTCGGAGTAGTAGCGGCGGCAGGGAGTTTCGCTGCTCTCAGCACAGTGCTCGGCTCGCCCCTGAGCGGTGCCTTCTTGCTGATGGAGGCGTCGGGCCTCGGCGGGCCCGTCCTGGGGTTGGTCCTGGTACCGGGCCTCCTGGCGGCGGGGGTCGGGGCGCTGACCTTTATCGGGTTCGATGCCTGGACCGGGCACGGCACGGTGTCGCTCGCCATTGCCAACCTCCCCCCCATCGGCCACCCCGATGGCGCTGAGTTTGGATGGGCGATCGGCATTGGCGTGGCAGCAACCATTTTGGGTGGTGTCATCCGCTGGCTGGCGTTGTACCTAAAACCTCACATCGAGGGGCGAGTCGTGGCCCTGCTCCCTGTGGCCGGACTGGTAATCGCAGGGCTCGCCGTCGCGTTTGCTGAGTGGACCGGGCAGTCGTCTTCCTTGGTGCTGTTCTCGGGGCAGTCGGCACTACCTTCGTTCGTGACAGACAGCGCCGCTTTCTCGGTTGGCACCCTGTTGCTGCTGATCCTGTGCAAGGGGCTCGCGTACGGGATATCGCTGAGCGGATTTCGGGGTGGCCCGGTATTCCCGGGCATGTTCATCGGAGCGGCCGGTGGTATGCTGCTCTCCCACGCAGCCGGCCTCCCAGAGGTGGCCGGCGTCGGAATGGGGATGGGGGCGATGATGTGCGCTATGCTCGGCATGCCGCTTAGCTCCGTCCTCTTGACAACCATTTTCATGGGCTCCGACGGCGCCGACGTCATGCCTCTTGTCATTGTGGCGGTCGTGGTTACTTACGTGGGACGTGCCCATTTCTCACCTCGACCGCGCCCCACCCCCGCGGCCACCACACCGGCCGGCGTACCAACTACGCGAGCCGCTGCGCCAGCGAGTTGACTTGTCGGCAGCGGCCCCAGCCCGCCTGAGGCCCGGAGAGGCCCAAGAAGCCCGTTCAGGCTATGCCCGCTCGCGAAGGTCCGGCTGCTTTCGTAATAGTTAACCGTTCCGACTGAGGAGCCTGTCGCATAAAAGCTGGCCATCCTGGAAGCGTTTCGCGCTACAGGCGATGATCGGGTGGCACACAACTTTTTGCCTTCCCATCGTGGCCCGATTTACCTGGTGTCGGCGAAGCGGCGACCACGTCGGCGACTAATACCTGTTGATCGCACCAGATGGGCCCGCAATACGTTCGCACCCAGAAGCAGCGCCGTCCGGCCTCTGTAGCGGGTGGCCCAAGCAAACCCCACTAAAGGGACGCCCTGGCAGGACCAAACGCCGGCAGATCAGCTTGTCGGCTGTGCCCCGAGCGTCACCGTCGTCGTAGCCGACTTGCCGTCTCGCACATAACCGACCTTTACCTTGTCGCCTGGCTTCTGGGTCAATGTGAGAGACACGAGCTCATCAGTACTGACCACGGACTGGCCGTCGAGCGTGGTGATTATGTCGCCCACACGCAGCCGGGCCGCTTGCGACGGGCCGCCGGGGTCGATGCGTGTGACAAGGAGCCCTTCGGCAACCCCGTGCACCAGGCTGGCATCGGGCGAAAGCGGCACGGCGACCAGCCGGGAGTTTGCTCTCGTCCACCTTGATCACCGCCACATCTGTCAGAGGGTCGCGCCCGACGATGGTGGCGGGCGCGGTCTTCTCGTTGTTGAACAGCACCGAGACCGAACCGCCGTCGGCTGCTAGCGCGACGACGTGGTTGTTGGTGAGGATGTAGCCGTCGGAACGGATGATCGACCCCGAGCCCGTTCCTCCTGTGGGCCCCTTCTTGCACTTATCGTGACGACGGATGGCAAGTCCTGGTTGGCGACCTTGGGTATCGAGCACGACGCAGAGTTCGCAGCTGCGCTGGTCGCTGCCGATGCCGGCCCCGAAGAGCTGTGGAGGAAATAGCCTACGAAGCCGCCCACAACCCCGCCGATCAGTGCCGCAATTGCGAAGATGCCGACCGTGCTCCACGGGCCTTGCCGGTGGCCCCCGCTCGCCGGACTGGCCGGGACGGGGGGAGTCGACGCCGGCGGTATAGTTGAGGCCATTGGTTGCTCCCAGCTTGTTCGCTGCCTCCTACGTGACCGAACGAACCTTACTCCCGGCGCTTTTCACCGGTACGTTCACAAGGTCTTCTGACCGAAATTTCATCCAGTTAGGGTGAGAAGGCTTCATGATCGTTCCTTACGGTGGTTGGCCGGCAACTGCATTTACTGTTGCCCGGCCCTGTCACGGACCTAGCTCTTCTTCTGCCACCGGTAAACGGTTATCTGCTTGCAGACTAAGGTCGTGCTGCCAATCTTTATGGTCTTGTTGCGTTCCGATTTGGTGCAAGTGCTGCCCGTTTTGACAGCTACCGGGGCTGTCGTCGTGGTAGTGGACCCCGACGCGGGCCCGGCAGCGATGCCGAGACTGCCCCCGGCGATGCCAAGAACCACGATGGCGGGAGCCAACCGTTTTGCCAATGGAATTGTCATTTGTTCAGTCCTTTCTTGTATGTTTTAGGAGATCCGACCTTCGCGGCCTCTCTTGGTGCGGCCTGATGGGCGCGAGCCGAGCCGACGTACCTTCGCCGGTGCGGACCGCACAGGGAGATCATAAAAGGGTGCCGGGCCATTTGGCTTCACCCGGATCGTGTGAAACCGCCGCGCTAGACGATGCTGCGTACCGGCGTCCGCCCCGACGTCTAACTACAAGAAATGCCAGCCTGTACTGAGTTGCCAGTGCGTACCAAGGAGGGTCGGCGCCCGCGCTACCGCTTGAGGCCAGGTCTCCTCTCTTGTCGACCGCCGATTTAGCCAGGCGGCTCGGCGTCGGGGTTCTGCGTCTTGATACGCCAAAGGTTCCACGGCCAGGTCCCGTCGATCTCGACTTCCAGTGAAAAGCTGAGCACGATCCGGATAACGACGATCATCCCGAGCACGGCCACGCTTTCGACGGTCGCATCGACGATAATCGTGCGGACGATGTCGCCGACGATAAGAACCTCGAGCCCGAGGAGGATCGCCTGTCCTAGCCGCCGCCTGAGCCTACGGTAGCTTTCGCGTCCAGTTCCCGACCGCATCATCGATAGGGCATAGTCACCGAGCGCTAGCAGCCCCCCAATGACCATGATCGCTGCGCCAAGGCCCTCGACGCCCTGAACGACATCGGAGACGAATTGATCATAGGTCACCGAGGCAATAATGCCACACCATCCCATACGATGTGGCCTGGTCACCAACGGCTCGGGGCGTCCCTGGATGTCCGGGATTATCGACCCCGAGCCGTGCTCTGCGTCTCACAACCTGTTGCCGACGGCGCTGCCGCCGTTGAGCGCTCGCGCCAACGGGTGCGGCCGCGTGCCCGCGCTCAGCGGAGGCGGGTCCAGCCCTAACGCCGCGACACCCGTTGGCGGTGCCAACGTCACGGTAACCAAAATAGTTGGCGTCACAGCTATGAGGGCTCAGGCCATTTCTTTGGGAGCGATTTAGGCCCTGCCGTCCGGAAACGTAATCTGCCTCTTCCAACACTGGGCCGCCGGGCTTCACGCTCCCAAGCGATCGGGCGCGAGCCGTGGAAAGTCACCCCGTCGATGTCGAAGAAGGCGGGGCTGCTGACCGTGAGGACCAGTTCGTTGCCTGCCGACGTGGAGCATTGGCTCAGGTTGCTGCCGCCGTTCCCATCAAGGGGGACAATTCGTTACCCGGTGGGATTATGCCCATTTCCTTCAGCCTGGCCGGGATCTGTTCACGGACCGCCTCATAACGCATACCGAAACGGCCTTTGAGTTTTCGACGAGCCCTCCTTGACGATCCAAAACCTTGATGCACAGGCGCAGAGGCAAGGTGGTGAACGTACGGTCCACCTCACCCAGTTGAGGTGATTCGTGCGCGCAGGGCCCCGGGGCGCTCCCATGCAGCGATATTCACGGTCTGCTAGCCCGGTGGCAGGGGAGACCACCTTGGTCGAGCAACCCTTTTCCGACCGAAGCGCATTTGGCAAGAGTCCGCTCGCGGGGTCTTCGAGGGGTTGTTGGCCGAGATGTTGCAACCTCTGTGAGATGCTGGTTCTCGACGACCGCCTGGACCGAGCGTCGGGACCGCAAGGCTTTGGCGAGACCGGCCCTCTCGTGGATGCTGAAAGTGTCGACGAAGATGATGATCAACAGCCAGGTCCAGGCGACGAACAGGAAAAACCTCATCGGTCAGATCCTGACAACGCCGAGGTGGCGATCGAGCCGTCAGGAACCATCGAGATCGGACGTGACGACTCTGACCCCTCGGTCACGGGCGACGACCGCCACAGATGCACCGATTACATCGGTGGTGTTGGCCATCCCAGAGAGCTGGTATAGGCCGCGTAACGCTAGCAAACCGAATGGTGGTGACATATGATACAGCCTTCGACAAAGTGGCCCCGATTGACTACATGATCGTCTCGTTCCGGCGCGAGCGAGCAACTTTGGCTTGGTGCCGGCTTGGAGGCGGGCAACTTCGAGCAGGAGCGCCTCACTGGAAAATGTTGACTGCCCGGAGCGATCACAAGCCCGAGAACAAGGAGCGGGGCGACAGGCCGGAGGCTCATAGCCAGCTTCGCCAAGGCTTCAACGACATCACCTCAATAGGACTGAACGCAATGTCATTCGCCAGCCCGAGGTGTAAGCAGTCGATGAAAGTCGGGTGCCACCGGCGCCGTGCGACCAATCGACAATAGCAGAGTAACCCACGTGCCACGTGAGACCATCTCCCGTGGGCACGGGGTCTTAGTTTGTGGCTGGTTTTGCTCGTCCCAGCGTGGACAGTTGTCGTCGGCCGCTACCCTCATGGGCATTCGACGCGTCCCGGCCGCGTAATCCTGGCCCGTGGCGCATCCGCAGTACAGAATCGCCCAATCGGGGTGAGGCACAGCACACGCCGGGGGGGACACAGTGGGCGATTAACGGATACCCGAGAAGCGGGGTTCGACGTACCGCGAGCCTCGGAGACCGAAGAAGGAGACATCATGAGCCAAGTAACCGAGCAACAACTCGAGGACATGGAAGCGCTGTTCGTTCAGACGGCAGCAAGGATGACGAGCGACGGCCAGACCATCGAGTTGGAGGGCCTCTCACCGTCGACGTTGTACTTCTCTGACCGCCCAAAGCGTGAGGTCGGGCACATGTCGACGCGTCAATTCGTAGACGTGTGGGGAGATGGCGACAACAGCTTCGCTGAGAACCCCCCGAACGCGGTCCTTTCTTTCGCGGAGCCGGGCGACAGGGTTCCTGAGGACGCCGTCGTGGTGATCCAGGACCCCCACCTCGATGGCGACGTACTGAGCTACAGCATCAAGCTCCTTGACGGAACCGTGCCCGCCACCACCGGCCCATGTGCGCTGTTCATCGACCCGTTCGGCCGTCCCTTGTCGCCAGTTTCCGCCGCCGGTATGCACCGACGAGAGCGTCGTCGGGCGCGCTGAGCTCGACTGTTGGCCGACTCAGCGACGAAGCCGACGATTATTTGTCAACCGGCCACCTGGCCGGGTGGGCGTGGTCCTAGCTTGGCACCAGGTGTCCAGCATGGCTGCCCCCGCTGACACCGGGCAACAGTGACCGCTGCGATTTCCAGCGCTGTACGGAGAAGCAGTCATTTGGGAAGGCCCGACCGGTCGAGCATTCGAGCTGGACCAGACATTTCTCCCCCTGAGAGCGTGATGATCGGCACTCATGCCGGTCTTAGAGTGACGGGTCTGCGGCATGCTGGGCAAGAAATGGATCCTCTAGGAGGCACAGAAAATCTAAGCACTACTATCGCCACTTACCAAGATCAGGCGGCTGCTGAGAAGGATTGGGCGGCCGTTGAGTCGGCCGCACGCGTCGGCTCGATCGACTTGGCGACGCTGTCCCGGTCAAGCGGGGCCCCGACGGCACGGTCACAACCGTGCACCGTCAGTCGCACCACGGGTGGGGCAAGGGCGCCGTGGCCGGAGGGGTCGTTGGACTGCTTTTCCCGCCGGCGCTCGTTGGCGGCGCTGTTGCGGGCGCTGCCGGCGGCGGTGTCGTAGCTCGGCTAAATCGCAGCCTCGACCGGGGTGACATAAAGGACCTGGGCGAGGTTATGGACTCGGGTGAAATTGCGATGGTGGTGTTGACCCACGAGGATTCCGTGAAGACCCTGATCGACCTGCTCGAGGGGGCCACCAAGACGTTGACTAGGTCTAGCTCTACCGCCGAGGAGCTGCAGGAGGTCCTAAACTCAGAGACGTACGTGGCCCATTAGGGCCCCCGGTGACTTCACCGTGGGGCACCCAGGTAACGCAACGCGGGCACCCCGCCGGGTGAGACATCGAGCCAACACCACGGTCTCTTCGATCACTGTCGCAGACGCCCCCCTCGCGGTTTTTGCCGCGGACGACTGCCATTCCTTTCCGTTACCGGGTCGCACGATGTTGTTTGCGAAGATGACAAGCAGAGACACCGGACCGCAAGAGGAATACAAAGACGGTGCCGTAGCTGAGCAAAGTGCCCAACCGGCACGGCAACAACGTTCTGGCAAGTGGTGGCTTCCACCCTCAGCTCGACAGCTCAAGGGCCGGCCTTCCCCGTTCTGCATGTGGAATGTGGTCAGGCGGTCCGATGGACGCGCATCTCGATGACGGCGTCGCAGGGAAACTCACCCGATCGGAATGATGCCGGCCGGAGTAACGGGGCAAGTTCATCTCGGACGAATGTGGGTAGGAAATTACTGTCGCGTTATGGTCCTATCACCCATCGAGCCGATTGTTCGGGTCTCAGCTGACACTTAGCCCCACGGAGAACTCCCAAATGACTTGGATGTCGTGGTCTGCTACGCCGCCGTCCGAAGACCTGGTTTTGTCATTGCGATTGGAAAAAGCATGGTGAAGGCTGGGAGGCGGGTGGCGGAGGAGTGCCCTTAAAGAGGGTAAGTAGGGTACGGCTCGATCGGTCGTCAGCGCTTGCGGCGTGTTCTGACGACAAGCGATACGGAGCGATGTCGATGCGCGAAGGGCTTGCCGATCTCGAAGGCCCTAGGTCCGGCCGAGATTCATACCGACAGGGTGAGGCGCCTGGCAGCATAACGGCTTACTCTCTGTACACGACGTACTTATGAGCGACGGTTCCAGCACGGGGGTTGCCTTATGAGACGCCCTCAAGTCACCGCGGTAATGGTTCACCTGCGCACTTCAGTAACGCGACAGACATCGCTCGACCCGAAAGGGGGTCAGTCCAGTGTGGTGGTACGGTGCCATCCCTGCACACCCGCCGCGTTCGCCCGAAGGAATCGACGCGCGGCAGCAAGGGAGGACATTGGGGGCCAAGAAGCTGGGAAGGTGGCGTCGCCAGGATGCTCATGCCTGGGCCGAGCTAGTGAAAGATACCGAGGCGTTCCTGAACGGCCACCTTGTCGAGCGCATCGAGAGCCGCGCTGAGAGTGTCCCTGCGTGGACCTGGACTAACCTCTTGGCTCACGGGACGGTAGAGGACCTACACAGGGAGTCACGGTCGCCCCGGTTACGCGGAGTCGTGAAGTACAGGCAGTGGCGCCAGGCTCGCTCGTACCTGGCGGCCGAAGTACTTGATTGCACGCTGCCCTGCGGGTCGCTCTTAGAGGTTCAGACAAGTATCCTGGTCCCTTTGGAGCTGCAGTTTGCTTCGACCGCCGAGGTGGCCAAGTGGAGCCCGGGACGATGGGCCGTGGCCGTGGACGCGGCCCTGACCCGGCGGCGCCTGGCCAGCTGGTTTGGCTGACAGCCACTCGGAGCCCGATCTCGGCCTGGTCTTTCACTGTGTGGGGCGGCCTTGGTTAGCTGCGGACGGCCTCGGCGTCCGGCTTTTCGACGAAGGGCAAGCATCAAAGCAGGACCTGAACAAAGTCGGGGCTGAACGAGACCGTAACGGTCGGCAGCGCGAGGCTCACCTGTAAGCAGATCCCCGTTCACGAGTGGGAGAAGCAGAGGTGCATTGACTGTTAGCGGCAGCGCCAATCCGACGTCACGTTTTAGGAGGGTGTTCCGATGAACTACAAAGGACGTGAACCTCGGGACCGACCGCAGCGAGCCCTAAGAGACTTCGGCTCAGATGCTTACTGCACAGCAGGATTCCTTGCTGGCAGACTGACAGCTTCGCAACGGCTGGCCGAGACAGTGGTTTGTTGAAGTGAACTTGTCCAGTTTCTACGCTCTCGCGGTCGCCGCAGCGTTCTACCCGCTTCTGTTGGCCACTGTGGTGTTGTTCCTCCCTCGCCCGCGCTCGATGGCGCTGCTTGTCGCGCTCCTCGCTGGTTGCTTCACGGCTACCATGGCGTTGGGCATAGTGATAATCACGGTTGTCGGTAGTACTAGCGCGCTTTCGGGCTCGAGCAACCGCACAGTCAGCCCCGCAGTCAACATCGCCATCGGGGTCATACTGCTCTACGCGGCAGCAGTAATTTTCACCGAACGCGACGTCCTGTTCCGACGCCGACAGCCAAAGGCGCCGAAACCGGTGGGCAAAAGCCAGAGTTGGAGGGAACGGGCCGGTACGAGTGATTCCTTGTTGGTGGCCTTCGGGCTCGGTATTGCCCTCGACCTGCCAAGCGTCTGGTTCCTCGCCGCCCTTAAGGACCTCATCGAAGGAAAGTACTCGACCACTGAGCAGATCCTGCTGCTGATCTCTTACGCTCTCATTGTCTACGCAGCTGTCGAAATCCCGATAATCCTCAAAATCATCTGGCCCGACAAGGTAGAGAGGATGGTCAAGTCCGCCGATGTTTGGATGAAGGCGCACTCACGAGCGCTGGGAGGCGGTATTGCGGGTATCCTGGGAGTTTGGCAATTGGCGACCGGGATTGCCAACCTCGTCTAAGTGCTGGTCGCACTCTTACGGCGCTGAGGGCTTCGGTGACGGCGTGGGGGTACTGGGCTCGCGGCTCGTGCGGGTCCTGGACTTCGTGGCGCGCCGTCGGCGAAGATCAGCTCGAAGGGCTCGTGCTCGGCATCCCGTCACACCTGCCGAGCGACCCCAAGCTCTCGTTAGTGAAGCGGCCCGTCAGGCCTCGGCCTATTGGAGTGGGGAGGCCGGCGGCGACATCGAGGCAACTTGGTGCCCTTCATAAGGCCGTCAAAGAGCCTGCCGCTGGGGGCCGGTCGGCTAAAGGGTCGTTCATTGTCGCTCCAAGCACGGTCCCTTGCCCTCCCAGTATTCCGGCGGTGTCGAATTGATCCTTAAGGGTGAATACCGCGAGGCCGGTTCGGTTTAACTTCCGGGCGCAGAACAGCCCCACGTCGCTGAAATCCCGTTACGCCGACCTGGAGGGAGAGTCGCCATACTTGTTGGACTCGACCGCAGAGGTCCGGTTGGCCAGGTTGCTCGGGATTCGGGGGACTTCGCACTCCGATGATCAAGCTAGCGAGCCCGACGTGGATACAGCGATCTGAGTCGGTCTCTCAGGCGCCCAGGACTGTTCCTCGCGAAGACGAAGATCCAGGCAATGGACTTCACCGAAATGCCGCTCAGCGCGACCGTCTTGGTGGCTCCCAACGAGGCCTAAGACTCCGAAGGAACTATCGAGGGCCAAGCCGACCCGCATTCGGCCGACCCGGGCAAGCCCCAGCCACTTTGGGCGCTTACGAAGCACGACGGGGCCGGCTATACCCGTCGTCCCGGAAGTGGCCCGTGTACCATACATCTGCGGTGACGGCTGTTCCTTTCGGTGGTTTGACGTCAACTGCGACCCGACCGACGTCTGGTTGTCTGCATGACCGCTGCGCCTAGGTCGGTCTGATTGGCTCCGATGGGGTGCCGGCAGCCGCCATGAGCCTTCTGGAAGTACGTGAGCTGGTCGTCAGCTTCCCGACGCCAGACGGCGTCGTGCGAGCCGTCCAGGGGGCAAATTTCTCCGTAGACGCCGGCAAGACGCTCGGCATTGTGGGCGAATCAGGCTCGGGTAAGAGCGTGGCCTGCATGACCGTTATGGGCCTGGTCCGCGGCGGCCAAATATCCGGGCGGGTGCTCTTCAACGGCAAGGACCTGTTGGCGATGCGCGAGGAGGATCGCCGCCGGTTGCGTGGAGCTGAGATCGCCATCGTTTTCCAGGATCCCATGTCGAGTCTCCACCCTCTGTACAAGGTGGGCTGGCAGATAGCCGAAGCCATCCACGCTCACGAGCCGGTCTCGTGGAAGGCGGCCCAGGCCCGGGCCGTGGACCAGCTGGCTTTGGTCGGCATCCCGAGCCCGCAGCTGCGGGCCGAGGAGTACCCCTACCAATACTCGGGCGGGATGCGCCAGAGGGCAATGATCGCCATGGCGCTGGCGCTCCGGCCCAAGCTCTTGATCGCGGACGAGCCGACCACGGCGCTCGACGTGACCGTGCAGGCGCAGATCATCGAGCTCATAAAGCGGCTCCAGGCCGAGCTGGCCATGGCCGTGATCATGGTCACCCACGACCTTGGTGTCGTGGCCGGCATGGCGGACCATGTCGCGGTGATGTACGCCGGGAAAGTGGTGGAGTACGCCGAACGGCGTCGCCTCTACCACACGCCCGCTCATCCTTATACCAAGGGCCTGCTGGCGTCGCTTCCCACCCGCTCCCGGGGAAAGGGTCGCCTGGCCCAGATCGCCGGCCAGCCACCCAGCCTCATCTCCTTGCCGTCCGGCTGCAGTTTCTGCCCCCGCTGCCCGGTGGCGACGGAGCGCTGCGGGGTTGACGAGCCCCCGTTCCTGGACCTCACCGAGGGCGGGGCCGACGGCGTCGTGCAGGGGGCGGCGTGCTGGCTGGCCGAACCGCCAGACCAATCACGTCTGCCCATACCCCCGTGAGCCGGCGGAAATGACTGACGCCGCCCACGACGCTCGTCCAGGCGAGCCCATCCTCCGGCTGGACAGCGTCGTGAAGTACTACTCGCCCAGCCGCTCGGCCCACCGCCACGGGCTCGTGCACGCCGTGGATGGCGTCTCGCTCGAGCTGAGCCGGGGGGAAACGGTCGGCCTCGTAGGTGAGTCCGGTTGTGGCAAGTCTACCCTGGCCCGCTGCGCCACCCGTCTGGTCGACGTGACCGAGGGCAGCATCATGTTCGAGGGCCAGGACATCACCCGGGCCAATCACTCCCAGCTCCGGCCCGTCCGCCGGCACCTACAGATGATCTTCCAGGACCCGTCGGGCTCGCTCAACGCTCGCCGGCGGGTTGGCTCGGTGATCCGGGACCCGCTGGCGATCCACCGCATAGGCGACAAGTTCGACCGCCGCCAGCGGGTGCAGCAACTGATGGAGCTGGTCGGCCTCAACCCGGAGCACTACAACCGTTTCCCCGGCGAGTTCTCCGGGGGGCAGCGCCAGCGCATCGGGGTGGCTCGGGCGCTGGCTACCGAGCCCTCCGTCCTCGTCTGCGACGAACCTGTCTCGGCCCTGGACGTCTCGGTCCAGGCCCAGATCATCAACCTGTTCAAGGACCTGCAGCAACGGCTGGGGTTGACCTACCTCTTCATCGCCCACGACCTGGCCGTCGTGGAGCACATGAGCAACCGCATAGCCGTCATGTACCTCGGGAAGATCGTCGAGGTCGGCCCCAGCGAAGAGGTGACCCGGCGGCCCCGCCACCCCTACACCCACGCTCTGTTGTCAGCGTTGCCCGTCCCTGACCCTGATATTGAGGCGCAACGCCGACGCGTCGTCCTGCGAGGCGAACCGCCATCGCCGATCGGGCCTTCGCCTGGCTGCCGTTTCGTCTCCCGGTGCCCGTTCGCGGAAGAGCGCTGCGCGGTCGAAGAGCCACCGCTCCGGACGGTGTTAGAAGACGATGCTGTCCACCAGGTTGCCTGCCACTTCCCCCTCGGGGATAAAGCCGACGCGGTTCAGGCCACGGCGCCCCAACCCGCCGGGCGTTCCGTGGCGGAGGGGGTCGCCATGTCGACGGGTGAGCACACCGCGGCCATGGGTCCTGGCCACCAGCGCCAAGACCGGGACCTCCAACTGCGGGACCTCCCGGCGGCGTCACGGATCGAAGGCCGCAGCCCCTGGGCACTCGCGTGGCAGCGGCTGCGCCACGACCGTGTAGCGATCGGCTCGGCAGTGGTCATCGTCCTGGTGACGCTGATGGCCATCTGCGCCCCCCTAATTGCGAAGGCCGTCGGACATGGGCCAAACCAGCAGTTTCCCAGGACCGGCCTTACGATCGCCGGGCTGCCCCGACCTCCGAGCGCCACCTTCCTTTTCGGTACGGACGACCTCGGGCGCGACCTGCTCGTGCGGGTGGCTTACGGGGCGCGAATCTCCCTCCTGGTGGGCGTCGCCGCGACCGGGCTGGCGGTACCGCTGGGCGTCGTGGTCGGCCTCCTGTCCGGCTACTTCGGGGGCCACACGGACTCCCTCCTGGCCCGGCTGATGGACATCGTCCTGTCCTTCCCACTGTTGTTGTTCGCTATCGCCCTGGTCGCCATCGTCGGGCCCAGCCTGCCAGTCACGATCCTGCTCATCGCCTTCTTTTCATGGGCACCAGTGGGCCGCGTGGTGCGGGGCCAGACGCTGGCCCTCAAGGAGCGGGAGTTCGTCGAGGCGGCTCGATCTCTCGGGGCGAGCAACTCGCGCATCGTGTCGGTGGACATCCTGCCCAACCTGGCCGCCCCGATCATCGTTTACGCCACTCTTCTGGTACCGGCGGCCATTGCCTTCGAGGCGACGCTTTCGTTCCTCGGCCTCGGTGTCGTCCCACCGACGGCCGAGTGGGGGAACATGCTGGCGCAGGCCGTCGGTTACTACCAGGTGGCCTGGTGGTTCCTGGTCTTCCCGGGCGCTGCCCTCATCGTCACCACCCTGGCCTTCAACCTGCTCGGTGACTCCGTGCGCGACGCCCTCGACCCCCGGGCCGGGGCGTTGTTTGGCGTCCGGACGCAGGCGCCGCCTCTGACGGTGGGGCTAGAGGACTGAGGCGAATGGACCTGCTGGCCTTCGTGGGTAGACGGCTCCTCCAGGGGTTGGTCGTGCTGCTCGTAATCAGCGTCGTTGTGTTCGTGATGTTCTTCGTGGCGCCCCATAACGTGGCCCGCCTCCTGGCTGGCCGACAAGCGACGGCGGAAACGGTGGCCGACGTGGCCAGGCGCCTCGGTCTCAACCGTCCTGTCATCGACCAGTACTGGGGCTTCCTGTGGGGGCTGTTGCACGGGAACCTCGGTTACTCGTTCTATAGCTCGGAGCCAGTGTCTTCCCTGATCGCCTCCCGAGGCCCGGTGACCATCTCGGTGGCCGTCGGCGCCGCCATCATCTGGCTCGTCATCGGCATCAGCGCCGGGGTCCTGGCGGCGCGCCACCCCCGCTCGTTGGCCGACCGCTCGGCGACCGGCGCCGCCCTCGTCTTCTACTCCATGCCCCCGTTCTTGCTCGGGTTGATCCTGCTGTTCTTCCTCTTCTTCCAGCTCCATTTAGCCGGGATCGACCTGTTCCCCGGGAGCGGTTACGTCGGGCTGCTCTCCGACCCCGCCGGGTGGGCCCAGCACCTGATCCTGCCGTGGGTAACTCTGGCTCTGGTCACGGCCACCACCTATCAACGTCTCACCCGCGGGGCGCTGCTCGATGTGCTCGGTGAGGACTACATCCGCACCGCCCGGGCCAAAGGCCTGAGCGAGCGGAGGGTTGTCTACCGCCATGGCCTTCGCTCCGCCCTCACACCGGTGGTAACCCAGTTCGGGATCGACCTGGGCACCCTTTTGGGGGGCGCCATCGTCGTCGAGAACGTCTTCGGCCTGCCCGGTCTGGGCGCCCTGGCTCTCACTTCGGTGACCAACGAAGACCTGCCGGTAATAATCGCGCTAGTCATGCTGGCCTCGGCCTTCATCGTCGTCGCCAACATCGTGGTCGACATCGTTTATGTCCTCCTGGACCCGCGGGTCCGAGCCCACTGAGCTGTCTCGATGACGTCCTTTTCAAACAGCGCCGCTCGCCGGTAGCCGTTCGTCTCGAGGGGGCGGGGCGACAGCCTCCGCTCACCTCCAACCGTTGCCGAACGTCTTGTGGCTCTGCTCCAGCGCCGCGGCCATCACCCCTTACAAATGCCGGTCGCCCCCATGACCGGCCTCGGCGATGATGTCGACCCGGCTGCGCCCGCGGCGGGTCCCAGAGGGCGCGCACGGAGCGGCAGGGCGGGGGGTCCCGCACACATGCCCTTTTGGGCCGCTTTCACGACCGGCACCCCCGCGTGGAGTGTCCATGTCATTGGCGGGATTGTCCCCGGGCCATGCGCGTGCGCGTATCACTCCATCTAGAGGGCATGCCCGGTGCAGCCCTATGTCGGCGCACGGATCGACGACGCGGCCGCAAAACTTCAGCGGCGGTCGGGGACCGCTACGGCCGTGCCTCGTTGGTCGCCAGCCGGGAAACGGACCGCCTCGCCAGCCTGGACGACATCCCACAACTGCCGGTGCTGTGACAGCGAGGAACGGAGGGGGCGAGGCTCTCGTTCGATCCACGCACTTCGGAGGTCGATCATCGGACGAGGTGCCCCGAGCGCGCTGGAGGCACCGACTAGCCCGGTGTGCAGCCCGGAGGCGGGACGAGCGTGCGGCCGTCTGTCCCGGGGTGAGGTACTAAAGGTGCTGGTCATGCCGCTGATAGCCACAGCTCGGGGCCAACAATGACGCCTTCGTGGAGGGGTGAGTAACCATTCAAGTCCCCCCTCCGACACCCCTTCTGAGCTGCCGAAATACTCCTCCAGATGGGTAACGGGGCGATCGTGAGGGTTCTGCCTGCGCGATCTGCGTTCAATAGCGAAATTGCACGAGCGGTATCGTGGCGGGCTTTGGTATCGATGCGAGAGTGTGTCCTGGCACGCAACCGGGTTCAAAGACTGCGACTTCCTTTGACCGCCGCGCATCACGACGCGCTTATAGTATGATTTGATGCATGCGGACAACAGTGTCGATCGACGACGCCCTGCTGGCCAAGGCCAAGCGCGTTGCTGCTGAAACAGGGGGCTCTTTGAGCTCCGTCATCGACGATGCGCTGAAGGAGTCGCTGAACCGACGTGAGGAGGACGCTGATCGGTCCATCACGGTGGTGTTGCCCACTTTTGAGGGCAAGTTGCTCCCCGGCATCGACCTTGACAACTCGGCGGCGCTGCGCGATGTAATGGACGGCCTGGGCTAAGGCACGAGCCGCGTGGACCTCTTCGACGTCAACGTGCTTGTCTACGCCTACAGCCGCCAAGCAGCGCGCCACGAAGAGTACCGTTCTTGGGTCAGCCGAGCCCTCCATGGCCCCTCGGCCTTTGGCTATTCCGAAGTGGTGCTTTCGGGGTTCCTGCGCGTTGTCACCCATCCCAAGGTTTTCGACCCCCCGAGCATGATCGACGATGCATTGGCTTTTTGCGAGGCAATTATGTCGCGGCCGAACGCCGTACTTATCGCACCGGGCGGGAGGCATTGGCGCATTTTCGTGGAGCTGTGCCGGAAAGTCGGCGCCAAGGGGAGCCTTGTCCCCGATGCTTATCACGCCGCCCTCGCAATCGAGTCTGGTAACGACTGGGTGACGGCTGACCGGGGCTTCGGTCGTTTCCCCGGGCTTCGTTGGCGCCACCCGCTCGACTGAAGCGGCTCCCCCGCTACTCAAAGAACAGCAGTGCCAGGACCGCCCGCCGGCACAATTTCGATGTCGTGGCCGACGTGGTGGACGCCCGGGTCGTCGGGACTTCGGTCCGCATATCGGCCAAACGCTTGTTGCCAGAAGCCCGGCCGGCGGTTACACAGGCTCGGCCCGCAACTTCAGGTGCCTGGTGGCCAAAGTCAAGGGGGACTGGCGCTCGGGCCACCACCGTGGCCGGCGCCCGGGCGTGTGGGCGCCCGGCGAGGTGCTCGTCATCGACTAGGGCGCCGAAGCCGGCTTGCACATCTTTTGTGCGGTTATGGCGTTTTCCCGTTGGCGTTACACGCTTGAGCCGCCGTGAAGTCGCTGGCGGCAATGCCGATGAAGACAACATCGAAATCCATGACCGCAGTCTGGCAGCGTCAGCACGCGAGTCCAACGGCGACCGTGCTCTCCCGCCCCGAATGGGAGCGCACCTGATTCGGTTGCGGAGGCAACCATCCCGGCGAGCCGGCGTTTCGAGCGGCTCTCGTGCCCTCCGAGTAATGCTGGCCGCCGTGGGACCGATGTCGACGCTCGTGGATGTCAAAGGAAACTAGACGGGAGGTCTCGAGGAGCTTTATCTGATCGAGAGGCGGGGTTTGGAGCCGTTGCGGTCGTTGGCTGAACGATGCAGCGAGCCGCGAGACCTCATGCTTGCCCTCGATCGCTACGGGATGGTAAGGGTCCCGTGGTCGGTGCCCCAGATGTGATAGATGCCTTGGTCGTGGCTGCACGCTCCACTCGGCAGGTGTGCGCCGAAGCCGATCCCTTGCTGGGTGAAAGTTCCGCCACCGTGCGCTCCCTGGTAGGCGCCGGTCCCGCCGTTGATTTGGAACGTCCCGGCCATTTTTAGGGCGACCGTACAGGCGTTAAGTGACGTCATTTGGTCGACTTGCTTGGTCACCATAGAGGAGAGCGTGCCGTGGGGGAAGACGAAGGTATCGTGGTCCACGTTGGCGGGGTCCCCGGGCTGGCTCGGTGCGTACTGATCGGTACCCACGGCGCTGACAGCGCCGCTGGCGACGACCACTGATGCCGTGGGCTGGTTCCCCCCGAAGGCTCCTTGAACGTAAACGAATATGCTTTGAGACGTTTGGGCTCCCGCCGCGGCGGTGCCCGTGAGCCCTACTAGTAGGACGGCTGCGACGGCGGCCGGCCATATCTTCCTGGTCGTCATGGTGTCTCCTTTATGGAAGTCGGCGCCCGCGGCCCAGGGCCGGGTGGGTGTCGGACTCGTGCTCGCATAGCCGCCGCCCCAATCGCGAACCATGCTGGTGCCAACGCGGCGGCGCGGGCGGATAGCGCTACGGGATGGTCGAGCCCAATTCGGTCGTCCGTAGCTCGTGGCGGAGCCCAGAGGGCTGGATCGTGTTCGCGCTGGCTGGGCCGGAAGGCCCTTTTCAGCAGAAGATACTGCTGCTCCGTGGCGGGAAGTCATGGGATTGACAGTAAGAGCGGCGCCTTTGGTTGTCATCGGCGCTCGGTTGATTCGGCTCGTCGTCAGGTTGACCCTGACCCCGGTGCAGTCGTCTCCTGGTCGACCTCGCTCGTCCTGGGGGCGATGACAGGGTTGCTGCCTACAGCTATTCTCACGCTGTGAGGAGGCCGTGGGCGTCGAGTGATGTGCTGGTGTCGGCCGTTGCAGTGCTGGTCGGTCAGGCCGAGATGTGGGCCCCGCGCTTCATGGAGTCGCAGGGAAATCTTCATGTCGTCGGCCCGAAATGGGTGAACGTACCGGCGTTTCTGATCAGCGGGCTGGCGCTGCTATGGCGACGCCGTGCCCCCACGGCGGTCCTGGCTGTGGTAGTAGCGACTGGCACCATCCAGGTCCTGGCGGTGGGGGCTACCGAAGGCCTCGGCTGGTATCTTCCGATGCTGATCGCCCTCTATTCCGTCGCCCGCAACTGCGACACCTGGCCAGCCAGCGTCGGCCTCGCTGTGGCTCTCGCGGGCATGGCTGTACACGACCTGCGAGATCCCCGGGTCACGGGGTGGTCGGACGTCTCGCTTTTTTGGGACATCATTGTGATCGATTGGGTGGCGGGCAGAGCGTTCCGCGCCCGACAGCATCACGCTCAAGAACTCGAAGAACGCGCCGTTGAGGTAGAGCACCGGCGGGACGACCACGCCCGCCAGGTCGTCGCCAATGAACGCGAGCGCATTGCCCGCGAACTGCACGACCTGGTCGCCCACAGCGTGAGCCTCGTGATACTGCAGTGCCTCGTGGCCGTGGAACTGCTGGACGCCGGCCAGCCGGCGCCGGCGCGAGAACGCCTGGTCAACATCGATCGGGCAGCCCGCCAAACGCTGGGGGAGATGCGACGGCTTGTGGGCATGCTACGCCCAGACGACGAACTGACATCTCTGACGCCCCAGCCCGGCATCGGCGATGTGCCGGCACTAATCGACGAGGTGGCCGGTGCCGGCTTGCTTGTAGAGTTGCGCACCGAGGGGGCTGAGAGCCCTCTCCCCCCAGGCCTTGACCTGTCGGCCTATCGGATCATCCAGGAAGCACTGACCAACACACTCAAGCACGCAGGCGCCCGACATGCCAGAGTGCGGCTCAAATATTGTCCCGAAGCGCTCGAAATAGGCGTGGTCGACGACGGTACCGCTAACCGGCTGAGGTCCGCCCTTGGTGACAGTAACGGGGGGCGAGGCGTGATCGGGATGCGAGAGCGGGCCGCGGTGTTTGACGGATTCTTTCGATTGCGGCCCGCTCCCCGAAGGTGGCTGGGAGGTCTGGGCCTACCTGCCGATCGGTTCAACCGATAAATGACCCGAGTTCTGATCGCCGATGACCAGACCCTTGTGCGGGAAAGCTTCGCTCTCCTCCTCGACATCGAACCCGATATCGACGTGGTGGGCCAGGCTAGCGATGGCCTCGAAGCAGTAGCGATGGCCCGCAGCCTGCGCCCCGATGTCGTGGTCATGGACATCCGCATGCCGAACCTCGACGGGTTAGAGGCAACCCGGCGGCTCATGGCCGACCCGGCCCCACCCCGCGTACTTATCCTCACCACCTTCGACAGCGACGCATACCTGTACGAGGCAATGAAAGCAGGGGCCAGCGGCTTCCTATTGAAAGACGTCCGGCGCCGTCAACTTGCAGAAGCCGTTCGCACCGTCATGGCAGGCGACGCACTTGTCGCGCCGCAGATCACCCGTCGGCTCATTGAGAACTTCTGCCATCGACCGCCGGCTAGCTCAGGGATCCCATCGACGCTGGCCGCCCTAACATCTCGTGAGCTCGAGACTCTACGTCTTGTGGCCCGCGGCCTGACGAACACCGAAATCGCCGAAACGCTCATTGTGGGTCAGACGACTGTCAAGACCCACGTAGCCCACATCCTCAACAAGCTCGGGCTAAAGGATCGGGCCCAAGCGGTCGTCGCCGCCTACGAGTGCGGTTTCGCCATCCCGGGCAACAGCCCCACCACTCGCGACTAATACCTCCATTCTTCTCAGCCGCCCATGTTGCGGTGCGGCACCGGTAGTTTGATCGGGGGTTGCATAATGGCTTTCTGAAGGGCGGGAAGGCGAAGGGCGGGAAGGCAGATGGAGGGCCCCTGAGAGCTCGGAATGTCCCCCTCTCAGAGATAAAAGTTGGGGTCTGACAAGCATTTGGAACGGTTTCCGCGTTAGGCAGAGTTGAGCGGACGGAGATAGCCGTGGGGGGCGGGTCCAGCCAGCCTACGTCGAGCCAATGCCCGCGGCGCAGGCACAAGTTGTCCCAGCGCAATTCGAGCAGGAAAAAGTCTGCATCCTCAACGGCTGACCCGACTGCCGGTACGGGCGAAAGGATAGGGCTTCTGTTGCGAGCCTGTGATCAGGCATCGATGCGGGCGAGCGCTGAGGATATCTCCTCAACGTACGGCGGTTTGTGGAACGTCCCGAGGCGCGGGCGATTACCAATAACGAAAACGTTGTCCCGGAATGTATTTTTCACTTGCCGCCCGACCTTAGATAGGCACTTGGCCGATGCCTACGGCCGCGAGCCGATGGCGTCAATCGCGCGACCGGAGTTCTGGAGAGCGTTCTGTCTGCAATTAGCGTGTTCAGCAAACTGCGCAGTCCGTATCGTCTCGCCCGGCCCCAAAGCCAGGTGTGTGTGTGCTCTCGCCTTGCCAGCTGAGTTCAGTCTGCTCCACTAACGATGCCCAGTTGGTCGACACCCGTAAGGTCGTCGGGTCCGCCGGCTGCGAACGCTTCAGCGAAGGCTGTCGGCCCGATCTCATGTATGGCAGCGCGCTCGGTGCGCTCGGTGGCAGCCGGGTCGCCCGCGCCTGAAAGGAAGAAGACACCGGTGAGCGCGGCTATGCGAGACCGCATCAGGACGACGGGGTGGAAACAGGACGCAGCTCCTAACAGGCTAGCCGCTCGCCTAGCACCTCCCTGCAGCTACGGCGACCGCAGCCGGTCCTGGCCATGAACAGCCGGACCGGGGCGGGGAATCCCCGCGAAAGCGCGAGTGCACCCGGCATGTGGTTCGTCGGTACTACCCCTGATGACTTTGGCCCTCCGCCGGGCGACGAGGTTGGAACTTGACAGCTGCAATACTTGAACGATTGATAAAGCCGATACCCCCGGGCCCGGTGGGAGGACAGCCGACTTGGGCACAAAAATCGACCACAAAACCGACGATGCATTGCACCCAGGTGTCCTTGTTGGGAGGCGGCTTATTAGTTGAAGTTTTCGATCGTCATGGTCCTCCTGTCGAACGTACTGAAGTAACGAGCAAAATTGGTGGGCGTCGGGGTGACGTTGTTGTCGGCCCTCCGCCCGGCCCGGCGCGCCGTGCGGGTCCCGCCGGTGGCGGGGTTGGTGGTGCAGCGCGGTAACCAGGGGAACACACTGCGACGACGGTCACCGTCGGGACCTCCGTCTCTATCGGCGGGGTGGCCCTGCTATTGGCGGGGCTGGGCATACCCCCAGGCATGGGCAGGCTCGCCGCTTGGCTCTTGAGGTACGCCCGCCGAATACACGCTCACGGGGAACCCAATTTTCCCGACCCCCAGCAGAGCGCCAACGGGCCGATGATCTTCTCGGCCGCGGGAGCCGACGGCGAAAGCTCCGCTCAATACCGAGTGCCGAGCGGGCCTGCCGGTCCGCCCCGGCCGCGACCAGCACCGGGAGGCAACTCGATGGCTCCGGACGACGAACTCCCAGAGGCTTGCGCACCCCTCTATCCACCGCTCCCAGCTCGACTGGCTATCGGGAACCAACCACCTATCGACACTTTGGCCCGGACTTGAAGTCACTTTTGAGCCGCAATGCGGGCCGTCTCCTGCCGTCGTTCCAGAAGGACCGAATACCATCGTTCGGTCTAAGCGGCGGTCAGCGACGCACTCAGTCGTCTTTCGGCCCGCCCGCGCACTTGCCGTTGTCGGTATGTCGCTTGGCTGTTCCATGGGGATGCGCCGTGTGAAGAACAGCGTTAGGACGGTGAGGAAGGTCAGCACGGCTAGAGCGGCGCGTGGCGACTCGATCCGTGCCTGGGAGTTCTCGTCCGCAATTGTGGCCGAGGTCTCGGGCGGCACGCTGGCTTTGTCCCGCGAGTCGCTCGAGCGCGCCGCCGTTTCGTTCGGGGCGCTCGGCGCCGACGGCTGGGTCGCACGGGCCAGGTCAGAACTCCAGCGAGTCGGCGGGCGCCGGCGAACCGGGAGCGTGCTCACGCCTAGCGAGCGCCAGGTCAGCGAGCTCGCAGCAGAGGGGCTCTCCAATAAGGAGATCGCGGCGGCCCTGTACGTGACGGTGAACACCGTCGAGGTCCACCTCGCACGAGCGTACACCAAGCTCGGCGTTCGCTCGCGTAGTCAGCTCGCCAAGCGGCTGGCCAGGGGCTCATGAGCGGTCGCGGCAGGCAATAGAGTCAGGTTTTCCGTTATTTTGCCGACGCCGGGCGGCCCGTACAGTTTGCGTCGATGCGAGAGTTCGTGGGCGAACACTACCTTCCGGCCGAGGCTGCGCAGGGCGCGGGACACTGCGCCAAGGCCGCACGAGCGGCCGCCGATCAGCTGAGGCGCGAGGGCACGCGCGTCCACCACGTCCGCTCGATCCTCATCCCGGAGGACGAAACGTGCATCCACCTCTACCGGGCGGAGTCGATCGACGCCGTGCGCGTCGCCGCGGCGCGTGCGTTATTGCGCCTCGACCGTCTCACGGAGGCGGTCAGCGACACCGGCGCGGCAGTGCGACTGCTTCTCGCGCCGGTGGTGTACCTGGTCGGCGTCATCGTGCTCGTGCCGGTGAGCGACCCCGGGTCAGCCCGCGCCGCGCAGAGGGTGATCGCGCCGCTCGGATCCTTCCCGTGGCCGCGGAGGGTGCGCTCGAGCCGATCGATGCAGCACAGCCGAAGATCGCTGGCCCGAGCCGATTACGCGGATCGTGGTGTCTCAGAGTGGTATGCGCGGGACGCTCGGTCTCGAGCAGGGCAATCGAGGTGGAGCCGCGACCGGCGTCCGGTCCGGCGCCGCTCACGCAGTCAGTGACGTTTCGGGGTGATGCCCGGGCGCGACTCGAGCCCTCCGACGTGCTGATAGCCGACGTGGCGGAGCGCTGCTGGGAGTCACGAAGTTCTAGATGACGGGACGTCCCGTCGCCAAGGAGAAAGAAAGGAACCTGAGGATGTTCACAAGAAGGGCCAATGTGCACACCGCCGCCGTGGCCGTTGCGGCTGTTGCCTCCTTAGCCAGTCCCGCCCTGGCCGGCACTCTTTCATCGACCGCCACCGGAGCGGGGGTGGCGACCCCCACAACCGCGGACCGGACGGTACGCCCGCCGATCGGCCTGACGACGAGCACGCCTTGCGGAGGGGCGAGGCGGCCGCCCGTGTCCCTTCCCCCAGTCACGGCCCCCCCCGTGTTCACACCCGGCCCCCCTGCGGCCCCAGGGCTCTGCCAGTTACAGGCCTCTCAGGCCGACGTGGTGGTTTCCTGGTACAACCGCTCGGTCACCGCGGGCAGCTTCATCGTCTACCGCCTTAACAGCCAGGGCAACCGGCAGGTCGTCGATCAGGTCGCAGCTCTTACTGGGGCCCAGGCGGGCCACGTCTACTCGTGGACCGACACCGACACCGACCAAACTGGGCAGTGCTACGTTGTCGCGGCGCTGAACGCCCAGGGTGAAGGCGACAGCCAGACTGAGTGCACGGTTCGGCCGAACCCTAATGTTCCTGTCATAGAAAACTCACCCGTTATCCAGTGGTCTGGGCTGAGCAGCACGAACGACGGCACGGGGCCGTTGGTAAACAGCCAACACGGCTCCGCCGACAACCTCATCTGGAGCCAAAATACCTTCAGCGTTTTCCCCTTTCATTGCGGCTGCGGCGTCGACCTCGCCTTTACCAACAAGACCTCCTTGTGGAAGGTGCAAGCGACGGGTGGACCGGTCACCATGTACGGCGAAGCAGTCGCTTTGCGCGTTTGGGGTGGTGGATGGCTGCAGTACGCCTACCAGACATGGGGCGTCTCGCTTCACCTGGTAAGCACGCCTGTCTACCAGTGGTACATACTCGGCGAGACGACGGGCACCACCCTCGACGGCTCCGAGTTCGCCCTTTGGAACAGCGCCGCGGACGACTTCCTGGTCGAGCATGACCAAACCTACGGCCCCGACGTCGAGTGGCTGAAGAAGACGCTCCCCCCGCCTTCGCCCCCGCCGACGACCTCGGCCGGCGTCAGGCTGGTCGTCGCCTACAACTGCTACTCGGAGGACCGGCCACTCGAGATGTGGGTCCAGGACCAGACAACGCGGCAGCGGCTGGATTGACATGGGCACAGTACAGCCGGGCTGGTCCGACGGCGGATGTGGCGAGACGGCAGGCGATACCTGGGAGTTTTCTCCCATATCGGGCCACCTCTACGACATCGAGGCGGTCGACTTCGAGGCCGACGGCTGCTCGAACGAGCCGACGCTCGGCCAGTGCGTTCCCTCGCTTACACCCAACATTATCGGTAGCGCCAACGGAGTCGTCTGGACGATACCGATCGACGATTAAGCGACCTCCGCCCTTCGCGTGTAGCGGCAACCGCGTATGCGACAGGGTGCCGCCTTCATGCCTAACTGCCAGCACGCTCCCATGGGTGGGCTTTCCGACCCAACACCTTCTGCGTACCATCCGCTGACAGCCGTGAACCCGCCAAAAGTCGGCCCCACGAGGAGGTGCTCAGGCTGCGCAGGCGGTCCGTACCGGGTTGCATTGGATGTTTGGGGCCGAGGCCTCGGGCGAGCTCGTGGCCGGGGCTGACCGAGCAGGCTGACCGACCGGAACTGACCGGCCGAGGACGGGCCGCTGAGCCGTTCTATCCGGAGTCACAGCGGGCCACGCTTGGGTCACGGGGGCCCGCGGCCGACGAGCGGCCACGAAAGGAGCCAAGCATGTTCCAAAGAAGGACCGGCCTGGGGGGCGGTCACGACCGACGGACGTTGACCGCGGTCACGCTCGTGGCTGGGCTCATCGGCGGGGCGACGGCCATCCAAACGCCTATAGCATCTGCTGCTTTGGCGGAGCCTTCCGCGGGGCCGTTGTGAAGGCTTCAGCGCTTGCAGCGTCGGCCCGTACAAAACCTACCCCCAGGTGTGGCGGCATCAGAGGAGACGACCGAAGGCTCTTCCGCCATGAGCACTTACCGCCACTTGCCTGTAGCCATCCCGGGCTGTAACGATGTGGACGACGGGGGCCGGGTCTTGGTGTTTTCCGCCGACTCCTACTTACTTGAGGAGGTGCACAACGGTGGTCTCGGTGTGGGCGGGATCAGGCGTCGGATCTCCATAGATCTCCCAAACCTGCCCCGCCGACTCCCGCCCATTCACCGCGATCCATTCCTCGAGGGCTTGGTAGGCCTCGTGCATCCGATCGTAGGACCCCCGATGGACGACAACGGCAGCTTCGCCCACCGGCGTTTCGGTCGCGTAGACCTCGCCAACAGTGTCAAAGGTCCGTGTGACCTCGACGCCGAAGTCGCACACGATAGGCGCTCCCGGCTCCTTCGAGTTGTGGTACATGAAGATGTTGTGGCCGTCAGTCCACAGCCCCGGCTGGTTCCGAATGAAGTCCCACACCTGGCCCACGGCAGGTCCCCAAGCTGAGCCGACCTCGCCCGGCGCAACCTCACGCCGGACAGCGGCCAACTTACGGGGGCGAACAACCTGTACGTTGACGGCGACCGGCATGCATCGATCGTAACGTGATTGACCTTCATGACCGGCAGTGCATCAACCTGGGTGCGTTGCGAGAGATATCCATCGGCCAGCTCGCTCCGGTCCCGTCCGCACAGGCAAAGACCCCAAGGCGCCCGGTCGACGGTGGCCACACCGCAGCAAGCCCTCCCCGACCTTGAGTGGCGTCCCATAATCCCTAACACGAACCTCCCCGAGTCTCGGGCCGCGATGTCCCAACACGCCGGGTAGATGGGGCACCCGAAGTCCGAGAACGGTCGCCGCTGCGTACTTTCCCAAGCCTCTCTCGAATGTCCGGACCGGAGCGCCCCCGAAGCAGTCGGGCCAATCGAGCCAGTCGATATCGCCCCATCCGTGCCACCCCGGCGAATCAGCCACCGTCATCGGCGCCCACTCAGCATGTGCACGCTTGACAAGACTTCGGCGGCCACCTGATTGGCGGCGCCATTTCCGTCGGATACGAGTGGTTCATTTCGAGTTACTGGGTGCCTCTTGGCTTCATCGCTGCTGCCTCTCGTCCCGCGGCTTTGAACCGCGAGAAGTTCATCTCTGCGGGCCATCGCTGATGGGTGTTGCTGGGGCGCGCCGCCTTCAGGGATGCCGGCCGGCAGCCCGAGCACCTGCACGAGGAACGCATCTGATTCGTACGGGGCCGCTCAGCGTTGGCGCCGCCCCGGCTGCGTGTTGGTGGGGTTCTCGGGCCAGGTGTGTTTGGGATAGCGGCCGGCCATCTCCTTGCGCACCTGCTGCCAGGATCCCCGCCAGAAAGCAGGCAGGTCGGCGGTGACTTGGACGGGCCGGCCGGCGGGGGAGAGGACCTCGACCGTGAGGGGGACCCTCCCACCGGCGATGGTCGGGTGGATGGTGGTGCCGTACAGGTCTTGGGCGCGCGCCGAGATGCGGGGCTGGTTGCCGCTGTAGTCGATGGCTAGCCGCCGGCCGCCGGCCAGCTCGATGGTAGCCGGCACCATGCGGTCGAGCTCGTGGGCCCGTGACCCCAGTGCGGCGCGAATTACGCCGGACGGGTCGATGCGGGCCAGGTCGGCCCGGCCCGTGGCCTTCCGCAGGGCGTCACCGAGCCAGTCGTTCGCTCGTCCGGCCAGGGCCTGATCCGAGACGTCGGGCCAGCCTTCGCCCAGGGCGCTTCGGGCCCAGCCGGCCCGGGCCTGGAGGGCCCGGGCCGATGCCGTCCAGCCGAGGACACCCAGCCCCGTATCCACGGCCCGGGCGACAAGCGCGGCCGTGGTGTCGAGGCCGGGACGGGCGGATCCCTGAGATGTGTCGAGGACCAGGGCGTCGAGGGTGCGTTCGGTGACCGCTCGCAGATCGTCGGAGGCCTCGTCCCACTGGAGGCGTACCACGGTGCGGATAGCGTCCCCGCCGACGCGCTCGACGTCGTCCCGGTCGAGTGCGGCGGCCAGGCGGATCCGGCCGTCGGCCCGTCCCGGCCCGCCTTCGCCACCTTCGACGTCGGCGGCCACCAGCCAGGCGGTCCCGGTCAGGGGATCGTGGTCGGCCAGGACCGCGCCGCCACCATGGCGCAGGCGGTAGCGGTCGGCGCCGCGAGCCTGGGCGATACGGTCCGGGTAGGCGGCGGCGAGGAGGGGTCCGGGGTCGAAGTCCTGCTGGTCATCGCCGGGGCGGCCGGCCCGCCGTTCCAGTTCCACCGCCCGGCGGCGCACGGTTGCGAGGGTGGCCCGGTCCACGTCCGCCGGCGCCGGACCGTTACGGCGCAGAACGGCCAGGCGGGCGGCCACGTCGGCGGTGGTGCCCGAGCCGTCGCGGCCGAAGATGTCCCGTTCGGAGAGCAGGGCGGCAAGGAGAGCGGCGGTACGTCGGGCGGGCGGCGGCGCGGCGAGCAGCATCGCTCCCAGCCGGGGATGGAGGGGTAGGCCGGACAGCTGGCGGCCCAGCGCAGTGGGCCGGCGGCGATCGGTAGCGCCGAGTTCTTCGAGCAACTCGTGCGCTATCTCCAGGGCGGCCGTCGGCGGCGGGTTCAGCCATTTCAGTTCGCTCGGCGCCGCCCCCCACACGGCCAGCTCGAGGGCCAGGCCGGCCAGGTCGGTGCTGACGATCTCGGGATCGGGCCAGGGGCGGCGGGTGGCGTGCTGTGCCTGCGACCACAGGCGGTACGCCACGCCGGGGCCCAGGCGGCCGGCCCGCCCCGCCCTCTGCTCCGCCGACGCCCTCGACGCCACGATGGTGCGGAGCCTGGTCAGGCCGCTGGCCGGATCGTAGGATGGACGACGGGCCAGACCGGCGTCGATGACCACTCCCACCCCTTCTACCGTCACGCTGGTCTCCGCCAGGTCCGTGGCCAGGACGACTCTCCTGCGGGCGCCGGCCCGCAGCACCCGATCCTGTTCGGCCGCCGGGAGGCTGCCGTGCAGGGGCAGGACCTCGACGCCGTCGGGATCGCCCAGGGCGGCGGTGACGGCCCGGATCTCTCCCACCCCCGGAAGGAACACGAGCACATCCCCCGGGTCGGCGGCCAGCGCCGTGCGCACCGCACCGACCACGCCTCGAGCCAGACGGCTCCCGATGGGCATGGGCGCCCACTTGATCTCGACGGGGAAGGTACGCCCGGCGCTGGTGACGACGGGGGCCCCGCCGAGGAGGGTTGCGACGGGCCCGGTGGCGATGGTCGCCGACATAGCCATCGCCCGCAAGTCCGGGCGGAGCACTTCGCGGGCGTCGAGGGTAAAGGCCAGGCCCAGGTCGGTCTGCAGGTGCCGCTCGTGGAACTCGTCGAAGACGACCATCCCCACACCCGGCAGGGAAGCGTCGGACTGCAGGCGGCGGGTCAGAATCCCCTCCGTTACGACCTCGATCCGAGTGGCCTTGCCCGTGCGCTGTTCATCTCTCGTTGCGTAGCCAACCGTCCCGCCGACGCCCTCGCCCAGCAGATCCGACATGCGGGTGGCGGCAGCTCGTGCCGCCACCCGTCGAGGCTCCAGGACGACGATCCTTCTGTCTCCCAGCCAATCCTCGTCGAGCAGGCGCAGCGGAACCACCGTCGTCTTGCCGGCACCGGCCTCGGCCATCAACACCGCTACGCCTCCACCCAGGGCAGACCTCAGCTCCGGGATGACGTCCTCTACCGGCAATCCGGTGGGGGCAAGTCCCTGGCCCGGGCTGCTCACCCGAGGCACGCTACGGCCCGGTGGCGAGCGAGCACATGGCAATTTCGCTCGTGACTGCGCTGAGAGCCCGTTAAGTGGCAACTTTGCCGCGGAAGTCGGCGAATCGGGACTGACATTCCGCTCCCGAACGTGGCGCATATGCAGACCAGGCCGGCGCGCCCGGACCGCAAGGAGGTGGATCTCCGCCGGCTGGTGGCTGGCTCCTGAGGATGGCTCCAGACGTCGCCATCGTCGCCGGGGTACACGATCGCCATGGATCTCGGACTTGTGCCGGCGGTTCCGCCAGCTCGACGCCCGCAAGTCCGTCCGGGGCGTGGCTGCGGCCGCCGTGGCCCGTCGCCTGGCCGGCCACCTGTACGCCGAGATGGCAGCGAGAGATTCTCGCTCTTCCTATCGGTCTACGGCCCCAACCGCTGTTAACCGAGACCCCCGTGACGCGCCGGGGCACCGCCGTGGCAGGAAAGCACCCCGAATATTCTTTGCGGCTCGGCGACGACCGCGCCCGCGAAATCGACCTCGTCCTCCACGACCAGGTCCGGCTGCCACTCCCTCGACAGGGCCATAAGGCGGCCGGCCCGCTCCCGAGCAGCCCTGTCGACAGAGAAGTTACCTAACGCCCGCTGCTCGCCCCTACGCTCGAGGGTGACCAATGGCCGGCGAGTAGCCGGGTCGCGGAATGTGGGCCCCGCTCGGCACGGCAGCCAGACCCTCGGACATGACGGCCGCGACCATTCCTTCCTGGCACGCGTACAAGACCTCGTGGCCCTGGTCTCGCATGGCCCGTGCGAAGGGCACCGTCGGGAAGAAGTGCCCGCGCCCGCCCGAAAAGGTGAACAGAGCCCGCACCGGACCATAATGCCAAACCAAGGACCGACCTCGACTTACTCGTCGCTTCCAGTAGCTTGAATAGTGTTCGCGTAGCTCGCTAACCACCGGCACAAAATGGTGACGGGGCCCCAACTTTCCGGTACGACCACAGCGATAAAGGTGATCGCGATGGACACCGGACATGAGCCAGAGCCTCCGCGCTGGTGTTGAGGCGGGCGGGCTGGCGACCTTGCTTTGCTTCCTGAAGTGATAGCATAATGTAAGCATGCCAAACGTTCTCGTCCGCGACCTACCCGACAACGTACACGCAACCCTTCAAGAGCGCGCCGAGAGGCGCGGCCAGTCTCTGCAGCAGTACCTCGCCGCCGAACTGAAGCGGCTGGCGGAACGGCCAAGCGTGGACGAGGTGCTGGACCGCATCGAGAAACGCCGCGGAGGCCGTGTTGGGCTCACGCAGGCCGCCGAGGATCTCTCCGATGAGCGCTCCCAGCGGTGATGGTCGTCGATGCCTCGGTGCTTGCCAACGTGGTTGGCGACGACGGGCCCGATGGGAAGCGAGCTCGAAGGGAATTCCGCGCGGGTGGCGACGTCGCTGTGCCCGATCTCGTTGATGTTGAAACCGTGGCAATTCTTCGAAAACGATGGCTGAGAAAGACCATTTCTGCGATCAGATTTGCCGCTGCTATTGACGACCTTGAGGACCTCGCCATCGACCGCTACCCCACACTGCGCTTCATGCGCAGGACCTACCAGCTACGCGACACTGTGACTGCATACGACGCGACATATGTAGCCCTGGCTGAAACCCTGGGATGCCAACTCTTGACGTGCGATCAGAGGCTTTCCAGGGCCAGAGGACCTCGGTGCCCGATACGGCTGCTGTGATCAGAAACCGCTTCGGCTTCCTCGTCACTGACACGGCTTATTGCGGCCCGCTTCGGAGCGGAGGGTGGCGACGAGGTCCTTGGCATTGCCCGGTACAACTGGTCCTCCTCGTGCCGGCCACTGAGATCGGCCAGCATGTAACGGCATGCTCACGCCAGGGCACGACGCGAAAGGCTGGGCCGCCTCTTCTCATCCTTTATGGGCGTTTTGCAGAACCGCTGTTATTCCGTGCTCCTCTGTGCGAGGCAAACCTCGGAAACTTCGGACTTGCCAACCTAGTGAGGCCCAGAAGCGTCTCGATATGCGTCGGTGCACTTCCCATGACGACCACCGGAGGCCGCTCAGAGGCGTTCTTCGGACGCGCTGGCAATGGTGAGCGCGTTGACGTGATCCTCCAACGGCCGACGTCAACTGCTCGGGCGGGTCAGTCGAGCTCCTGCAACACCCGCTGGAGGTCCGCCACGTGCCGGCGCAACTTGGAGAGGTTTGGACATCAGAGTGAGGCGACCGGTTGTCATCATTTGCCATCGCCTGGTGCTGTGCCTCTGTGGGCTAAGCCCGGGATTGCGGCCTCTTCGACCGACGGCTGTGGCACAGTGCCAGCCCGAACTGGTCGGACATCACGCGGCAAGGTGCTCTTTTACGGCTACAGCTACCGGTGGATCCGCGTCAAGGATGACATGACCGTCGAGGATCTGTGGCCTAAAAGCGACCCGATTCGTCGGCAGCTACTCGGTCACGCCGTCAAGGCCAATGGTCGTTATTCGCCAACGGACCTTGACGTCCAATTGTGCTCTGGTTGCTTGAACACAGCCCTGTCGACGCCCTTTAGTGTCTCAACGCCGTTGGCCAAGGCGCTCTACGGTTAGCCGCCGTACTTCCGGCGTCGTAGGTACTGGCAGTTTGACGAATGGTGTTTTAAGCGGCAGCCTGCATGACAACAAACTCCCGTCGCAGACACAAGGATTGCGCCTTATCGGTTCAGTGACCTTGGCCCGCTCTTCGGGAAGATGGTGAGAGTAATCAATTCGCCTCCCATGCCTCGAGGGGCAGCCACCGCTACAAGCTCGAGGTGCCCCAGCCGGTACCAGCCCAGCTTTTCTGGGCCATCACGGTCTATGACGCCCAGACGCGCAGCCAAAACGACGAGCATGGCACGGATGTGTTTGCCCGTGTGTCGTCGCGCAGTCGCCAATCGTGGACCCGCGTGACGCAGATTCTGCTACCCGATGGCGTAGCCTCCCGGCCCGAGCGGACCGACCGTACCACGACTCCAAGGTGCTGCGGACAGAGCCCATGCCAGCGACCTATCGAAAGGGCACCGACAATGACCGCCCAGGACGACTTCGTCAAAGACCAGTTGGACATCCTGCAGCAGATGCAGATCGACGGGATGGACTACGAGGACTACCTCCGATGGCAGTCGAAGATAAACGACGTCAAGAACGGCTACGACGAGGCCCGCGGGTCGAGAGGGACGAGAAGCGGAGCACTGAGGAGCGCCGCAGGGCAGCCCGCCCAGGCTGTGGCAGGCAGTGGTCGACCAGCGGCTCCAGATCGCGCTGTCTCCGCGGCTCTCGGCCGAGCGGGCGGAGGGCCATCCGGAACAAGACGGCCAGAAGATCGTCGCTGGATCAGGTTCGCGGCATCAAAGTCTTGTTGAACCCTCTGGACCGCGTTTCCGGCACCCACAGGGTCGAACGCCGGGGTACAGCAGTCCGTCTGCCGCCCTTCCGGTACGATATCTTGTACCACTCAGTTTGGGAGGAATGACATGGCTATCACGGCATCCGAGGCCCGCAAAAACCTGTTCCCGCTCATCGCACAGGTCAACGATGACCGCCACCCGGTCGAGATCAATTCCAAGAACGGCGACGCCGTGCTCATGTCACGTGACGACTACGAGGCGCTTACCGAGACAGCGTGGCTTCTCCGCGTCCCGGCCAACGCGCAGCGGCTCCTAGAGAGCCTGGCTCAAGCCCGGTCAGGACAGCGCGAGACTCATGACCTGGCTTGATGCGTCTTGTCTTTACGCCGCTCGGTTGGGACGACTATCTCTATTGGCAGAAGACCGACAGGGCCACCCTAAACCGGTTGAACCGGCTGCTTAACGACGTGCTTCGCGATCCCGTGGCTGGGATCGGCAAGCCCGAGCCCTTGCGCCACGTGCTGGCCGGCTGCTGGTCGCGGCGGATCGACGAGGAGCATCGACTGGTCTACCTCGTCGATGGTGAGGACATTGTCGTCCTTGAGGCCCGCTATCACTACGAAATCTGAGCTTCCAACCAAAAGTTGTTTCGTGCCGACCATGACCGCGCAACTCATCGTTGACATGTCCGCCTGGCCCGCCGTTTCTACCCCCGAGGTCGAAGCGGAGCGTCACTCGGTTCGTCCATCGTGTGGCCGGCTGCGTCTGGCTGCGCACGATGTCGGGGTCGACCCGCCGGTGAAGGAGAGCTCCTCCGGTGCGGTCCGGCGGTCATGAGCCCAGCTGCGGGGTGCACTGGGCTGAGCGCAAATGTGCACCTCAGGCGACTGGCAGCCATAAGTCTGGACCGAAGATGCCTCCTTGGTGGAGAGGGGACTAACTATTCAAGTCCTCCCTCCGACACCAAACAGATGTTCGAATAGCCACGCTCAATATTTGCGGAGTGACGCCTGGGCGTCGAGCGATGGGGGAGTGGCCGAGCGAGAGCATTTGAGCCAGTTTCGCTCAGTTCGTCTTCCGGTTTATGGGGCGCCCGATAAGTGCCTTATACCGGCAGGGTGACCCGGGGCCACGGCCGATCTGGGCGAGGGTCCCCTGTAGCAGCGCCGTCCCTCCGACACGGCGCCCGATGGGCTCGAGATGCGTCTGATCGCTACTGGAGGTCCGCAGTACGTCGTTCTGCGTCGAGCAAGCGGCATCGCGGATGACGGTACCTCGGCCAGTGAGGCCGCTAACTGGCCTCAGTACACTGCCGTCATGGCGCCCACTCTTGAGGGAACGGTTGCACTGGTCACCGGAGCATCGAGTGGTATCGGAGCGCAACCGCCCGCCAGCTCTCAGCAACTGGAGCAGCGGTAGCTCTGGCAGCCCGGCGCAAGGACAGGCTGGAGACGCTCGCCAACGAGATCGGTGATGCGGGTGGAACAGTGCTGGTCATCGAGTGCGACGCCACGAAACAGGAAGAGGCGACCGAGGCTGTCGAGCACACGGTCTCCGAGCTCGGCCGTCTCGACACCCTCGTCAACAATGCCGGCGTGATGCTCCTCGGCCCAGCGGTGGACGCTCCGTTGTCGGAATGGCAGCGCATGGTCGAACTCAACGTCCTCGGCCTTCTTTACTGCGCGCACGGGGCAACACCCCACCTGCTGCGCGCCGCCGACGACGGCCCTCGCCACGGCGCAGACATGGTCAATATCAGCTCTGTCGCAGGCCGCGTCGCACGCAGCGGTAACGGCGTCTACAGCCTGACAAAGCGCGGCGTCGGCGCCTTCAGCGAGTCGCTCCGCCAAGAGCTAACCAAGCGCTATGTGCCCATCCGGTGGTCGAGCCAGGTGCTACAGCGACCGAGCTCGCTTCTTATAACAGAGCCGAGGTGCTTGAGAGCATCAAGAGCCAGTTCGGCCAGACCATGGCAGCAGAGGACATCGCGGACGCGATCACCTACGTCGTCACCCGGCCTCGCACCGTCGCCATCAACGAGATCCTCATCCGCCCCACCGAACAGGAGCGATAGCCGTCAACTCGCTCGGCGCGCTCGATATCCGGTGTCTCTGAACGTTATTTGCGCACGATATTTGCGGGCGATACGGGTTCACCGAGCGGCGCCGGCGAGGAATGTAGCCACGGCCAGGTTCGGCATGACGACAATCGGGACGCCCACGCACTACGTCCTGCCACATCCCAACCTCCCGACCCTGTGAATCTGAAACGTACCCCGCAGTGCGGCGGGAGCCTCGGCCGCCCGGCCTGATTCCACGCGCCTTGCGGCTTTCGCTCCGCCGGCTGGGACGAGCAGCGGTTGTGAGGCTCCCAGCGGCAGCGAACTGGACAGGCATGGCCCCGACGGCCGGGAGCTGCCTAACCGACGAGCAGCTTGAACCCGTGGTCCCACGAGCCCCTTGCGCCGCCGATCTTGACCCACACGATGCAGATCGCCTCGAGCTCGCGCGAGCCTTCGATACCGCCGATGTCGACCACATCGGACCAACCGAAGTCGGCCAGCACGTCCCCGACCGTGTGCTTGGCGCCCTCGTCGTCCCCCGCGATCAGCATCGTCGGTTGGCCTTCGCTGAAGGTGGGGTCTACGAAGTAGGGGTTGCCGATGATTTTGAACGCCTTGACCACCTTGGCGTCGGGAAGCGCCTGCTGGACGCGCTCGCCGAGCGAGCCCGCGCCTGTAACCGAGAGCTTGGGCGGGAAACCGCCGGAAAAGTCGAGCGGGTTCATGGCATCGATGACAACCTTGCCGCTAAAGTTCTCGGGGCCGGCGTCAGCGATCGCCTCCTCGGCGGCATTGCCCAGCAGCGCCAGGGACGAGCAGCTCTCCGTGGGCGGCGGCCGCGGCGAAGGTACCGGCTTCGATGCCGGCTCCATCGCCGGACAGCCATTCGCACAGCTCGGGTTTGGCCGGGTTGCGCGAGCCGATCATCACGTCATGGCCACGGCTGCAGAACCCAGCTGCCAAGCGACGCCCAACGTCGCCACTCCCGAGCACGCCAACCCGGCTCTTCACTAGTCGGGGACTCGCCATACCTTGCCCCTCTCTCGTTGCAGTGCGCCGCAACTAGCCGCAATCTAGTAGCGGTTAGAGCTTCCGCTTCTTCTTTGCCTCTGCATGCGCGGCTTCGGCGAGCCGCTTGATGGCGCCGAGCCGCCGGTCCCATTGCGCGGCAAGGTCGGCCATGGCCCGAGTGGCCTGGTCCAGGCGGTTGGCTTCAACCTGGTAGAGGACCTCTCGACCCTGTTTGCGCCGGCTGACCAAGCCGGCCTCTTCCAGGACGACCAGATGTTTGGAGACCGCTTGGCGGGAGAACGGCACTCGTCCGCGCCCGTGACGGCCGCGTCAGCGAGCGACCCGACGATCACCCAGGACGCCCCCCCTCCAGGGAGCCGTCCTGGTCGGAACGGCCTTCTCCGACCAGCTCCAGGTCTCAGGGGCCACGGGCGCTCTCCTCGATAGGGTCGGACGAGACGACCGTCAGCCAGCAAGTGACGAGCCAGCTGAACACGGACAGCAATTCCGTCGAGTCGGCCCTTTCCACAGATCTGACGCAGATCCTGAACGAGACCGACAAAGACGCCAATGGGCTCACGGCACTGATCACGCAGGACAACCAGGCCGTCATGAGCACCATACAGTCCGACTTTTCGACCCAGCAGGGCGAGTTCGACGCCAACTTGACGCTCGAGATCGAGCAGGCCCTCGGCCAATGGGGGAGCTATGTCCCGCCGGTGATGCTCATGACGCCGGCTTCACAGGGCGGCTACCTCAACTCGACACCGGTAGGAGTCCAGGAAGTCGTCACCAACGCCCTCAACTACATGGCCTCGATCAGCGGGAAGGTGACGGCCGCCGCAAACAATGACCTGAAGGCGGCCAACGCCGCCTTGGCCGCCGGGCAGTACGTTACTGCATACCAGGACTACGCGGACTGCTATGAGTCCTTCGCCTGATCGGGCTTAATGGCAGGTGGGTAGCGCTCACTCCGGCGGGGCGAAACTACGGTTGGCCGGCGCGGTCGTGACGCTCTCACTGCTCCTTCTGGGGGTTGGAGTCGTCGCTGGCTACGCCGTGCGGGGCTCTGCCAAACCGGCGGCGTCGGCCCGAGAACCAGTTCTCCCGGGACGGGCGTGGGTCGTGCCATTGACATGAACAAGGCGACTGGCGTGTCCTGTCGGCCGCCCGTGCCGCCCGGCCCGGCGCACCCGGACACAGTGCTCGCGCAGATATTCGACGTGCACGACTGCGATAAGACGGCGTACCTGCTCGGCTGGTAGATCGTGCCCTACCGAGGTGTTGGGACATACAGCTTCGGCGCTGGCGGTAACCTCCTTGCCTTGCAGCCGCCGACAGGAGGCCGTCCCCTTGGCTACGGAAAAGGCACCGTGACCTTCGTCGGCAATTCGGGCTCCGGTACCGTACGCGTCCTCGTGAAGCTCGCGGCCGGTGGCACCCTGACCGTGGGAGGGACCTGGGCCTCGCGGTTGGCGTCGATTAGGTTAGCGAGATGTATTGAGCCCCTGCGGGCCGGCAGAGAGCTAGTACTGCCTGACGCGTGTGCGTGGTAATGACGGCTGAGGTCGGCCATGCCTGCCGTGCCGCTCAGGCCGGCGATGACACCGGATGGTGGGGCCGGGATGGGAAGTTCACCGGCGCCGGGGACACCGACTGCACACTGTCGCCCGAGCACATCGCGGCAGGGTCGAACTCGGCTGTCCCCGCCAGCACTTTTTTGTGTCTCGGTTCGTGGGTAAGCCTTCTTCGAGACATCTCATCGCAGCAAAACGCCTTGCACTGTAACTGTCATTCAAGGTGGGCACCGGGTAAGGAACACTGTGCGAGCGATCGGGGCTGTCCGGCGCCGACAGGATTTCTGCACCTCGATATCGGTACCCAAGGCCCGGTCACACCTGCGTTCCGCCCATAGCGGTGCAGGGTGCTCGGCCGGCGAAGTCATCGAAGAGTGTGATTGACGAATGTGGGGAGGTCTCTGGTTCAGGAGATTACCTGCCGGGCTGCGCCGATCAGTTGGCGACGGTTGCTGACCCCTAGTTTGTTGTAGATGTGGTTCAGATGGCTCTTGACGGTGCCGGTGGACACGAACATACGGCCCGCGATCTCCGCGTTGGTAAGACCTTCCACAACCAGCTCGACAACCGATCGCTCCGTCGGGGTCAAACTGGCCCAGCCGTTGTCGGGGCGGCCCCGCTGGCCTCGACCCCGGCGGGCGTAGTCGAGTGCCTCGTCGATGGAGAGACCCTCGCCCGCTGACCAAGCGGCCAGCAGACCAGGGCCTCCGAGGTTCGCTTCGATCTTTGACATCGCTACATCGACATCTGGTTGGTCTACGGCGAAGCGTACGTAGCCCAGGCGCTCTCTCTCCTTGGAGGCTGCCGCGAGAAGACGCCCGGCCTCGACGTAGCGCTCGCTGTCAGCGGCGAGCACGGCCAGCAGCTCGATGAAGTCCACAAGGCGGACCTGCGCACCGCAGCGGCGCGCTGACTCCAGGCCTTCGCCGGCAAGCTGGCGGGCGCGGTCGAGATCCCCTCGCGCCCGCGCCATTCGGCACCTCGCTCGTGCCAAGTCGAGCTGATCGGCCAACGGCTGCCCCACGGCGTCGTCCAGCCAAATTCGGCCCGGTCCGAGTCAGCTCGTCGCACTAACACCTCGGCGAGGAGACTGCGGAGGCGAGCTCCGTAGATCGGCGCGAACGCATCGGCCACCGGGATCGCCTCCTCAAGGATGCGGCATCCCTCCTCGTGCTGGCCGAGGGCCAGCGCCAGGAGGCCCTGGTAGTAGCAGATACTGACGACGTTCACACGATCGTGGGTCTGCTCTGCGAGCCCGCGGCGGCGGCGAGGGCGCCGGTGGCCGACGGCTCGGCCCGGTACATCCACACCACACCCTGCAGGTAGTTGGAGAGCAGCGTCAATTGCTGGTCGCCCAGATGATCTGCCAAGCCCACGAGCTCGTCGGCCATGGCAGCGGTGCGATCGAGGTCGCCCAGCTCCAGCGCAACCTGGGCCACCTTGAGCGTCAAAGAGCCGATACCGGGGACCCAGTCGATGCGTAGGGCGGTCGCTAGTCCCTCCTCGGCCGAGGTCAGCGCCTCGTAAAAGCGACCGAGCGCGAGGTTAGAGCCGGCGATCCAGTTCAGGATGTTCACCACGTTGTGGTCGTCCCCGACAGCACGGGAGGTGGCGAGCGCTCCTTCGAGTGTCGTCAGGGCGACCAGCGGCTCGGCGAGCCGCTGCACCCCGCCGACCTGCGTCAAGCCCCGGGCCAGGGTTCTGTCGTCACCCATCTCCCGGCCGAGGTCGACCAAGCCATGAGCGAAGCGGAGCGCTAAATCGAGGTCGATGTTCTGCGCCAGCCCCGCTCCGCAGCTGTAGACCTCGGCGCAGCGGACCGGGGCGAGGTTATGGCCGAGGAGCTCCTCGCACCGGCGCACCCCCTCGACGCGACGGCAACGTGTATGGAGAAACTGGACGATGGCGCAGAAGAGGCAGGCGCCGGTGTCGGGCTGTCCGGAGGCGAGGCTCCAGTCGAGCGCGGCGCGCAGGTTATCCAGCTCGATGTCGA
Source organism: uncultured Acidimicrobiaceae bacterium (assembly GCA_963823855.1). GTDB lineage: Bacteria > Actinomycetota > Acidimicrobiia > Acidimicrobiales > Palsa-688 > Fen-671. The sequence goes on along the minus strand of CAWGNA010000011.1, from coordinate 74,355 downwards.
GCACGCCAAGCCATGACGAGATCGCCGAGGTGGCCATGCCAACTTTGGCACGCTCGCCGAGCCCAACGAAGAACGCCAGGTGGCGGTCACGGGCGGCGTGCTCCTCGCCCGAGACAGACAGCTCCTCGGCTGCGTACGCCCTGATCGTCTCGAGGAGGCGGTAGCGGTCTCCTTTTTCGTTGACCTGGGCCAGGGACTTGTCCACCAGGGCTGAGAGGAGCTCGAGCACTTCGTATTGGCCCACCTCCCCGGCGGCCCCGACGTTCTCCGCCGCGTCCAGTGTCAAGCCGCCGGCGAACACCGAAAGCCGGCGCAGCAGGGCGCGCTCGGGCTCCTGTAGCAGCTCGTAGCTCCAATCCACCGACGCCCTCAAGGTCGCCTGGCGAGGCACGGCGCTGCGCGTCCGGCCTGAGAGCAGGTGGAAACGGTCGGCGAGACCCTCCGCGATGCGCTCAGTGCTCATCATACGGGCGCGGGAAGCCGCAAGCTCGATGGCCAAGGGGATCCCGTCCAGGCGCTGGCAGATGGCCGCCACGGCCGAGGCGTTGTCGTCGGTGATGGCGAAGTTCGGCCGAGCGACGCGGGCACGATCCCTGAACAACCGGACCGCCTCGGAGGCGTCGAGGGATTGGATGTCGACCGCGCCCTGCTCCTCCGGCACAGAAAGACAAGGCACGCGCCAAACCACCTCGCCCCTCACTCCGAGCTGCTCGCGTGAGGTGGCCAGCACTGCAAGCCGCCCACAGCTGCCCACCAGCGACTCAACCAGGGCCGAGGCGGAGGTAAGCACATGCTCGCAGTTGTCCAGCACAATGAGGACGTCCCGGTCGAAGAGCCGCCGCGTAAGCGTCTCGGCGTGGGGCTCGCCCGGGACCTCTTGGATGCCCATGGCGGACATGACCGTGCTCGGGACGAGGTCAGGGTCGGCCGTCCCTGACAGGTCCACGAACCACGCTTGGTCCACCCGCGTCCCCAGGGCGTCGGCCGCCACCTGCAGGGCCAAGCGGGTCTTGCCGCATCCTCCGGACCCGACGACGGTTACCAGGCCTTGGTTGGCCAACAGCCCGCCGACCTCGGCGAGCGCCGCTTCGCGCCCGACGAAGCTGGTCAGCTGGACCCCCAGGTTGTGGGGGTGGCGGTCGAGGGATCGGAGAGGCGGGAAGTCGGCGCCGAGGTCTGGGTGGCACAACTGGTAGACCTGGACAGGGCGCGAGAGGTCATGCATGCGGTGGGGCCCGAGGTCGGTCAGCCTGGCGCCGGGGGGGAGGTGGTGGGTCACCAGATCGGCAGATGAGCGGGAGACCAGGACCTGGCCGCCGTGGCCGAGGTCCCGTAGTCCGCGGTACGGGCTACGGCCTGGCAGAAAGTACGGACCTCGTCGCACCCTTGTGCCTCGGCGGTGTGCAACCCGGCCCGCAGGCAATACAGCTGGTTAGCTCGCAGCTCCCGCTGAATGTCGAGCGCGCAGGCGACCGCCTCCGATGCCCGCGCGAAGGCGGCCAGGAACGAGCCCCCTTCTCGCTCTGCCACCGGCCGGACGGCGCCGTGACGGCCGACCGCGGCGCCGAAAACGGCTTCGATGCCGTTCACGGTCTCGTCGACCTCGTCGCGGCCCTCCTCCCGCCGCGGCGCGCAGCTGTCCACTTCGGCCGAGATGAAGGTGGTCGTCCCGGCCGGCAGCGCAAACGACTGAGGCATCATCTGCGCCACACCCAATCGCACTGGGCCCAGACGGCCCGGGCCAGGTGGCGTCGGTCGACCACGCTCTCAGCATGCACTGGTCAGTGTGCCAAAGGATCCAACCCGGTGTTAGAGAAACCTTTCGGCCGCGGGACAGAGATCTAACTCAGCGGTGGATGTTCGATGGCGCCGTACCGCTAATAGTTCGCCTAGGCCCGAGGTGGCCCAGGCGAAAGGACCGAGAATGGCCAACAGTAAGATGGGCCCCAAAAGCCCGGGTGGTGGCCCACATCACAGCCGAGGCCTCGGCGGCGGACGCCGTCGCCTCCAGAGCGCCTAGTTCCGGCCTTCGTGCCACAAAACGGCCTCAGCTCGGGAGGAGCGTGATGACCTGGGCGGTGTGTGCACTTGTCGCCTTGGCCAGTTACGTGTTGGTCGCACCAACCGGAGCCTCAGCCGCTCCTCCCGGCGCAGGAACCGTGGCACCGGGGAGCGAGGTCGTCTCCCAAGGGAGAACGATCTTTGGGACCGGCGCGGGCGGGACCGGCAAGACTGTTGAGACTGATGGGGACGTGTACCCGCCCGGCGCCACCGGTGACGTGGCCTCCGCCCACGTCCTGGTGGGTACCAAGCTCACGCCCAACTGGTCGGGTTACGCCCTAACGGGACGCGCCTTGAGCGGGGTAACAGGGACCTTCAACATACCCGTCCAGCTCAAGTCGGGTTCCTGCCTCGATGAGACCGCAGTGTGGGTGGGAATCGACGGCCTCGATAACCGCGACCTGCTCCAAGCGGGGATAGTTGAGAGCGGCTTTGACCTGCCGACCAGCTCGGGTTTGCCGGAGGGGCCGACGCCGGGGATCAGGTGCCTAGACCGCGCGCAGGTCTATGGCTTCTGGGAAGACCTCCCGTCTGCACCGGTGAGGGTCGACCTACCCGTGAGGATGGGCGACGTCGTCACCGTTTCAATCTTCAAGATGTCCCCTGGCTGGTGGGTGCTGGCCATGCATGACGTCACAGCTGGCCGGAGCTTCCTTTTGTCCCAACCCTATGCTGGGCCTGAGACCTCACTGGAATGGGTCGTCGAGGCCCCTAGGGTCATGGGCCTCTTCACTGACCCAGTCCCCATGAGTACCGTCCGGTTCCGCGACCTCGGTGCGCAGGGCGATCCGCGCGAATTGGAGCGCGTTCGCTGCTGTTCCGGGGGGCTCGCGTCGGGGCCGGGCTTGGTGGCGAGTGAGACTCAGCTGATGCAGGCCGGTTTCGCTGTCGACTGGGCCGCTGAGCGTTGAGTGCCACTCTGAGACGGCGGGGATCGGGAATTTCGCTTGACTCCACTAGCGGTTCCTCCCGCCCGAACACGGCATCCGGGCGGGCCGCCCGGCCACGCTGGCGGCGCGCCGGGCCGGGGCAAGGACTTTTTGCTCTTGCTCTCCTTGGCGCCCTCGTCACGTCTGGGGGAGTGGCACCCTACGTCCGCGAGACGGCCCGAGCGGTGCTGATCTCGTTCGACGTGCCAAGGGCCTGGACGGTGGCCAACGAGGCGGCCCTTTTCGAGCAGGGATTCATCGTCCCGCCCGAGCCGCTGTACCTCACCGCTCCGTATACCAGGGCGGTCTGAGCGGTTTTACCGCCGCCTTCATGGTCGCCTCGACGTTCGGCAACACCAGCTTCGATGAACTGACTTACGAAAAGCGCAATGAGCTCTGGCTAGTCGTCGCCGGTTGTGCCGCTTCCTGCTACAACATCAACAGGACCACGCTTACCCAGATCATGAGCTTTGTACGAGTAGGCTCGGCAGCCTGAGTGCGAACCAACACGGGTGGTCTACCCACCTAATGCGGTGGCGTCCGTTGGCCCGCCGACCAATGACTACGGTCCACTCTGGGAAGGTGCGGTACCCGCTCGATTGATGCCGCCCTGACGGCCGTCGCAGGACGGAGCCGTAGTAATGATGACGCCCTCGGGGAGGGGGGATTAAACTACTCGAGCCCCCCTCCGATTCGGGGATCTAACGTGCGTTTGAGTATGAGCCCAACGAGCACCGTCCTGGTCTCACGCTAGGCCTGAAACCGGGAAGCCACTTCGAAGTCAGGTCGCCCAGGATCAGCTGATTGTCTGCACCCCCTGAAACCAACTGGAGGCCTTTAGCTAAAAGAGTGCTACTTCCTTCCGCGGCGACCCCGGAGACGGCTCCCGACTCCCGACGATCCGTGGAATTGGGGCGCCTATTTCGCGACCGGTTGGAGCAAGACGCGGCCGTGCGATTACAACGCCATCGCGGCGAACAGCGTAGCTGGCACACGTTGGCCAACCTCACCGCGGAGTGTGGTGCCTGGATCGACTTAACGGCGGAGCCGCCAGTCAAGGGGTATAATAAAGCTCGTACACCGGGCCACCATTTCTCTGGAACACTATATGTTCTGAGCCTTGCGCCTCCCACGTGTAACCGTACGGGTCACCAATTGCATCCGGCAAGTCGTCAATTTGATTTGTCATCGCGTTATATTGCCACCCCTCATTGGAAAGTAACGCGTTGTACAGTTCGTGGATCTTCGAATCAGAACCTCGATAGACCACGTGCTCACTTTGCTCTGAAGTGAAGGGGTATCCAACAGGGGTGCCTGCGCAGGCCATAGCTCCTTCGGCGGACTGCGTCAGGTTGCTGTGCTGCCACAGCATTGAGTCCGCGTCGCCCGAGTCATTTCTGGCAAAGAGCTCATGAATATCGCCGGCGGGGTCTCTGTAGACGACATGAATGGTGGACGTGCCCCGGCATCGTTTATGACCCAGGTACTGATCGATCCGACTGCGCCAGGGGACGAGGGGCCGTTCGGCCGCTGAGTCTTAACATCGAAGGCGGCTTCATCGATCGGAGTGGGATCGGAGCCCGTTGCCCACGTTCCCTCGATCTCGCCGCTTAGGTGTCGGATGTGGCTATCGACATCTACGTAGAACAAATGTTTCGAAATCGTGATGCCAAACGGGTCATTGAACACCAGACCGACCGGATCAGACGATGCATTTCGTGGGGTGGCAATGGGATGGTATTGCCACTCGAACCCACCAGTGGACCGCACTTCATGGAGCGATCCGCGCGGCCCAAGGTACACGCAGTGTACGGTCGCCGGTCCCAAAAACGCGCTTGGCCGACCCCCAATTACAGGTGCATCGGCCGCCTGCATCGGCGTGAGAACCCTCTGCCCAAGGTACTTCGGACCGAAATGGATACAGAAGAGGTTCGCAGGTCTGCCTCTGTAGAAAGCGAAACTTTCGGTATTGACAGGGAGATTCGGTTGTGCGAACTGGCGAGCTGGGCAGATCACGCCATTCCCTGGTGGGAGGCTGCCATCGGTGCTGGACTGCGTAAGAATCCAGGAACCGGCATATCGAGCCTCCACGATCTGACTATCGGTGTCCGTGTAGAAGATGTGCTGTGCCTTGTCGAAATCTAGGACGTACCCGGAAGGTCCACCGGCTGTACCAGTCTTGCCTTGTGGCCATGGGATCTTAGTGTTCATTTGCCAACCCATAGTGTCAACCTCCAATGAAAGTGCTTGTCCAGTGAAACGCCCTCAGCGGGCAGATTGCTGGGCGAGCTGCCGTCGCTGCGTGTTTCTTAGCTACTGTGACCGAGTGTGCCGGCTACGGGCGTCCGCGTCGTCACCCGCTGGGGCGAACTTGGCGCCGGGCGCGTCCCTCCTAAGGAGGAGACGCACGAACGCGCGTAATCCGGAAGAGGCAGCTCGCTGTACCGACGGGCAGTTTTCAGCAATCGCCGCGGCCTTTTGGCCGCGTCAACCGTTCTCGCCACCATCGGCTTGCCGTCGTTGCCGCCCACGCGTCCGTGGTGCGACCTGGCACCCGGCAAGTTTTCCACTACTTCTCGGGGTCGAAAACCATGTTTCCTGACGGCGGCCGAGAGGCCGTCTAGTCGGTCCCAAAGGAACGCACTCTGCCCAGGCGATCCCATCGTGTCGCCCGCCAGCTACATGGGGGCCCCCTGTGACATAGTTCCGCCAGCGACATAGGATCATCCCTCCGCCAGTTATGGGGCCCCGTCCCGCCAGTTATGGGGCCACCCTGGGCCCACCAGTGGCGGCGCTGCTGTCGGTGAAGTTGCCACCAGGCCGGGCTCGAACAATGTACGTAGTGCACAATAACCCGGCGCATCTTTTCAATGTCTCTTCACTGTAGACAATTGCGCGTGAGAGAATTATGGCGATCCGTCAACTGTCGTTATCGTTTGTTCATGTTGGCAGATTGGGCTCGCGAACCCAGCCGTCGGGGCTGAAGCCTCCTACAGCAGCGGAGGTGCAGCGCGAGGCTCAAAGGCCTTCTCCGGCAACCGGCACTATGTGCCGGGCTTGGATCCGACTTGTTCGTATACGGTGTCAGGTATGGAGATCGTCGAGCCAGCAAGAGTTGAGGAGCGCCCGGCAATCCCGTATGTGGGGATTCGCGTCATAACGCCCTTCCGCGGGATGCTGGCGGCCCGAGACCGTCTTCTCGCAGAAGCGCGCACCGTGGTCAACGAGGCCGGGATCGAAACTGTCGGCTATGGCTTTCTCCGACTGCACGTTATCGATATGGATGGGCCGATGGACCTCGAAGCAGGGTACTTCACGCCTGGGCCCGGCCTACGGAACATCCGAGGCTCCGGCCTGGTTCGATGGCCGCGGGGCGTTATGTGACGATGAAGTACCAAAACCACGCCCGTAGAGCGAACCAAGCATTGCAGGATTGGGCACGCGACAACGCCTTGGTACTCGACCGTCGGAGGGTCCCGGAGGGGGACGCATTTGCATGTCGCTACGAGGCCTTCTGGACCGACCCAGCGGTCGAGTCGCGCAAGACGAGGTGGACGGTTGAGTTGGCGATACTTCTGGTCACCTAGTTCAGCCGCTCCCTCGAACGACATGGAGTAGAGCGAAGGGGACCGTGACAGGGCGGCCAGTTTGGAGTGTTGGGCGCTCTCGTTCTTGGCTTTCTCTCAGGTGGAGCTTATTGCTGGCAAAGAACCCATTCCGACATAACGGTTATGGATCGCCACCGCGAGGCTCACCCTAGTTTCGCTCAGACCCAGCCGACCGAAGCTGATGTCGACCTTGCCTTGCAGCGGGTTCATTTCCGCCTGCTGGCCGAGCTGTACCGCCAAGGGCGGCCAATCACAAAGCGACGGAAGTGGCCGACCGTCCGTACCCATGCTGTGGTCGTCCCGATCACCGCCGCCATCAGATGGCATGAGGTCCACGAAGGAGCCTCCTGAAGGCGGTCGGGACCGAGTACGTGCAGGGTTCCCGACTTTCACGTCCAGCGTTTGGAGCGGAACCTAGGGGTTCGCATCGAAGGCCTTCCCGAAGTAACGTTGCGGTACTGCCTTTCACATCCCGCAGTGTCAACGGTGATCGCCGGGGCGCGGTCGGTGCGCCATGTCGATGCGAACCTCCTCGCAGCAGAGACAGGTCCGCTATCCAAAAACCAGCTGCAGATCCTTCGGCAGATAGTTGGGTCAAGAGCTTTTGCCAAGGACCGTAATGCCTCTCGGTCCGCAACCGGTAACGCCGCTAGTCCAAATAGCGAGGCAGACGGCGATTATTGCAAACAGGGCCCAATGAGGCCGGCTAGTAACAGACGGCACCCTTAGTGCCCGGTCGAAGTGGACGTGCGGCTATGCCGGCGTCACGTTTTGGTTGAGGTGGAAGACGTTCTGGGGGTCGTAAGTGCGCTTGACCTGTTGCAGCCGATCCCAGCAGGGCCCGTAAGCGGCCTGCACCCGGGCGGTGTCGTCGTCGGCCAGGTAGTTCACGTAGACCGAGTCGGCCGTGTACGGAGCGAGCGCCTCGAAGGTGTCTCTGACCCAGGTGATGTTGGCGGCATCGTCTCTGGCGGCGGGCCATACGCCGGGGATGACGAGGTTGTAGCCCGGCTCCCGGTGCGGGAACGCGGTGGCCGTCGAGGGGACGCGGGTGACAGCGCCGTGGAAGTGCTCGATGACCATTCCGGTCATGACCGATGGGGTCTGGGCGAACCGCGCCACCATGACGGACACGGTGTCGGCAGTGATCTCCTTGAAGTAGGCGGACTTCCAGTAGTTGCGGGCACCTTTGGGGAACCCCGGGTCGAGCAAGGTGTTCTGTACGGGGTACGGGAGCGGCCCGAGCATGTCCATCAGCGGGGTCGCGGCCCCCCGGATGGCGGCCGCAGCCTTCTCGCCCTCGGCCGGGTCGCCGCAATGGCACATGCCGACAGCGGCGATCTTGTGCCCCGACCCGTCGGGTGCGTGCACGAGCGCCATGATCAGCACCAGCTCGTCAGGGCTCTCCGCGGAGAAGTCGCCGAAGAACTCCCACACCTTGGGCGCGTCGGGCAGGTCGAAGGCGATCAGCCCGCCGTAGATCATCGACACGGGATGGGCGTCGTACTCGAACGACGCTGCCACGCCGAAGTTCCCGCCCCCGCCTCGCAGCGCCCAGTACAGGTCGGGATTCTGGTCGGCGTCGGCCGTGTGGATCTGACCGTTGGCGTCCACGACCTCCACGGAACGGACGTTGTCGACCGCCATCCCGTACTTGCCCATCAGCCAGCCAAGCCCGCCACCGAGCGTCAAGCCGGCGATGCCGGTTGTCGACACGACACCGCCAGTCGTCGCCAGGCCGTAAGCCGCGGTAGCCCGGTTGTACTCGTTCCAACTCAGCCCAGCTTGGGCCCGCACGCGCCGAGTCGCCGGGTCGACATGAACGCCTTTCATGGTCTGCGTGTCGATCATGAGGCCACCGTCGCTCACCGCCCGCCCCGCCACGTTGTGGCCACCGCCGCGGACTGAGATCTCCAGGTCGTGCTCCCTTGCGAACTTCACGGCATCCGCGATGTCGGCGGTGTTCTGGCACCGGACGATGACGGCCGGGCGCTTATCGATCATGCCGTTGTGGACCTGACGCACCGAGTCGTAGGCGGCATCGACCGCAGTCAGGGTCTCACCCGAGATCGTCGCCCGCAGCTGGTCAACCGCCTCTTGATGAACAGAACCACTCGTCATTGCACCCCTCCCAATTCTTGGGCACTGCAGGCCATCTCGCAAGGCTCACCACTCCGTTATCCCGCTGCAGCCTTAAAACTCCTCGACCCGAATAACAACGAGATTCCTAAAATTTGGCCGTTGATCTCACCTTCGCTCGATGTCGGCGGTGCGACCTTCGAATTGTACATTGCTCACTGCTAGACCTAACTCAGCGTGTCACGAGGCGGTGTTGCCCCTGCGGTGGCCCACTCCCGTTCGGATAAGGCACAGAAGAGACTCAACTCGGGCTTGGTGAAGACGGCATGGGGCTGGTGTGCAGGCCGCGTGGAGTTCCCCGAGGCCCTCACCTGTAAAAGGGCTGTACGTGAACCAGAGCGGGCGGTGGCGTGGCCAAACCGCCTGTGCTCGGCCCCGGACCGGTGGGGCCAGCCCCGTCCCCGTTGGGGAACACCCTGGCTACGACGGCCTCACCCGCCGGGCCGCCGAGGGCGATGGCTAGGGAGTCGCTCCTTCGGTGGTCAGCGGTCAGCCGGTCCCCCTTCTCATAGGCCAGTTCATCGATGATGGTCTGGTCCTCCGGTGAGGCGACGGCCAGCGCGGCGGCCGATTCGCTCAGGCCCCCCTGTTGTACAGGATGAGGTGCCACGAGGCTCTTCACAGATGTCCTGACACCTGAGCTGTCGTTTGCCAGGTACTGCAGGTATTTGGGGGCCAGCTTGTACAACTCTGACGGCGGCAATAAATCGTCATCGGTCTCCACTGTTTCAAATAAGCACGGCACAGTTGAAGGGTTGAAGGCGTTGTGGCTCGGCAAAGGCGTAGGCGATGGCACCAAATGCATACAACGGTTCGGGCGGGACGATGAAGCCCTGTTCGAACTAAGTTTGCTCGTTCTCGATTACCCACTTCTTCAGGACGTCGCGTGGGATAATGCCCGGGTGACCGCCGGAGCGGTTGAGGAAACCGAAGTCTTGACCGTCGCGCCGGTGCGCTGCACCGATTTCGGTGTGGCGATGGCCCGAGCCCGCGGGAACCGTGCCAGCAAAACAGCCAGGCCGAAGTAGTGGTCGAAGTGGCCGTGGGTGATGTAGATCGTGGTGAGGTTGCGGTGGTGTAGAGCAACCCAGTCTGCCAGCGCGGTCGCCTCGGCGACCGTGGTCAGCGCGTCGACCAGCACCGCGTCGCGCTCGCCGAAGATCAGCGTCGAAGTGGTCGGGTCCCAGGCCAGCGGCGGGCCGAAGGGCCGGGGCCGCTCGCCGACCACAGCCTTCTCTGGAGCTGTGAAACACATTGACGCCAAGCGGTGGCGAATAAGTCATGGCCCTACCTCCTCATTAATTCGACCTGTCCTTGGAGAAAGACTCGCGCGAAGCTGAACGTCGCCGTCGACGGGTCTGACTTCGTAGACGTGCAGCGGCTTGGTGGCGGATGGTCGAACGTGTAGAGGCGACCTTCGACACGGGAGCGCCCGAGCAGTCGTTTCCAAGCCAACCCGAAGCGACAGCCGCTACGCCTGACGAACTCGATCACCTCGGGCGCGTACCCATCTGTGTGATGTGCTTCTCGAGCGGCCGGTGCTCGAGGGCCCAGTCGATCGAAAGTGTGAGGCGCAGCTCGCTCGACGCTCACCACCAGGTACAGTCCCGTACACGCCACACCTAATTGCCGGGTGCCGTCCTACGAGAGGGTAGAGATGACGACAAGGGCCGAGGAGAATGTCAACCGTCCGTCAGTGGTCGTCCTTGGACCTCTGTCGAAAGAGCTTCTCGACCGCATCCAGGATCGCTGCGACGTGACCCTCGTGGAGAACCCCAGCGATCGCTCAGCCCTGGAGCTTGCGCTGAGGGACGCTGAGGGCGTTCTTCTCAGCAACCGGATCACTGTCGATGATGCCCTCCTCGCCGGTGCCAAGCGCCTCCGCGTCATTAGCAACCACGGCGTCGGCTTGGACCACGTCGACCTTGAGTCGACTGAACGGAGGAAGATCGAGGTCCTGACAACTCCGGTCCTCATGGACGCCGTCGCGGACCTGGTCATGACGTTCATGCTCATGCTCACGCGGCGTATACCGGAAGCAATTCAAGCGGTCCGACCTGGTCGCTGGCGCCAAGTAGCGCTCGGCCATGATCTCCGGGACAAGAAGCTGCTCATCATCGGGTTCGGCCGGATTGGGCAAGAGGTGGCGCGTCGCGCGCTCTCATTCAAGATGAAGGTCCTCTTCTATGACCTTCGAGGTGACCTTCCTAAAATGGACGGCGCGGAACGTGTCTCCGATGTGCACTCAGGTCTGAAGGTTGCTGACTTCGTATCGCTCCATGTCGATCTCAATAGGAGCACGCGTCATCTGATCAGCGGCCTGGAGTTCGAGATCATGAAGCCCTCGGCTTACCTGATCAACACGGCGCGCGGAAGCGTGGTCGACCAGAAGGCGCTCACGAAGGCACTCGCGGAGGGCCAGATCGCTGGCGCGGGGCTCGACGTGCTCGAAGACGAACCGCCTTCGGTTGATGAACTGATCCTGGACGAACCAAAGGCGATCATCGTCCCGCACATAGGATCGGCGACCGAGGAGACGAGAAATGCGATGAGCAACATGGCCGTCGACAACCTCATCACAGGCGTCACTCGTGCGAGGTCGATCACTTGATCGCTGATCGACGCAGCCGCAGCACCGGCGGCGTCTCGCGGGGTCAGCACACCGAGGAGAGCGGCGCGCACCGAGGCTTCGCCGAGCGAGCGCGAGGCGCTGCTGGTCCTCGAGCTCGATGGCAATGCTCTTCGCTTGTCCGCAACACTCCGACCCGCCGCCGGACGCGATAGCTTGCGCCGGCCAGCTCAGTGCGGACGGTGGCCGGCGATCCGAGTGCGCAGGCGGTAGAGCGACGTGGTGGCGCAGATATAGAGGTCGTGGCGCGTCGCGCCGCCCCAGGCGAAGTTGCCGACGGTCTCGGGCACGCGCAAGACCCCGACGAGGCGGGCGGCGATATCGAAGACGTGGATCCCCCCAGGGCCGCTGCACCAGACGTTGCCCTCGGCATCGACCTTCATCCCGTCCGGGGCGCCGGGCTCCTCGCCGGTAAGCTCGGCAAAGACCTTCCCACCGGAGAGTGATCCGTCGGCACCGACGGCGTAGACGCGGATGTGCCGGCCCTCGGTGTCGTTGACGTAGAGCACAGCGCCGTCGGGCGAGAAGCACAGCCCGTTCGGTTGGCCGAAATCACGGGCGAGCAGCTCGAGCTCGCCGTCGGCCGTGACGCGGTATAGCCCGCGAAATTCGAGCTCGGCCTGGCGGGGAACACCGAAGTATTCACGGCGGCCGTAGATCGGGTCGGTGAAGTACACGCTGCCGTCGACCGCGACGACGACGTCGTTGGGACTGTTCAGCTCGCGTCCCTCGAAGGAGTCGGCGAGCACGACCAGCTCGTCGCCCTCCTCGCGCACGAGGCGGCTCGCCGCGTGCTCGCAGGTAAGCAGCCGGCCCGCTGCGTCGACGGTGTTGCCGTTGCCCTTCCGGCTCGGTCGGCGATAGACGCTCACGCCGCCTGCGGGGTCCAAACGGTGCAGCGTGTCGCCTGGGATGTCGCTGAACACGAGGTACCCGCCCTCGTCGCGCCAGGCTGGCCCTTCGGTGAAGCCGAACCCGGTGGCGACACGATGGAGCTGCTCGCCGGGGTCGGCGAACGAGGCCGGCAGCGGTGGCAAGATCACCGTCCCACCTCGTCGAAGTCGGCGCCCTGCGCAGCGTCGCACGAGCGGGCGAGCAGCGGCCACACCTGGGCGTGTAGGGGCGTCGCCACCCAGGCCAGGCGCTCGTTGTCGCTGGCGAAATCGATCAGCATGAGCCACGTCGCGCCCTCACGCGGCCGCAATATCTGCACGGAGACGAACCCCGGCTGGGCAGTGATCGCCGGCCAGAACCGCGACGCGAAATCGCTGAGCAATCGCGTTTCCTCGCCGGGGGTCACCTCGAGCTCGACGACGTGCATCGGTCCTCCTGTTCAGCGGGCGGGAACGTGCCCGACCTGGGCCGGCGCCAGCAGCCAGCGCAGGGCATTGAGCTGGAAGCGGAACGCGGACGGCTTCCACAAGGCGTCGAGGTTGTGGCCGATCGTGCTTACAACCACCTTCCCTGCGCCGTGGGTGTGTGCCCAGGCGACGGTCGAGGTCGTCGCCGCCTGCGTGGTGCCGGAGTCGGAGCTGAACCGGCAGCCATCGGTGTTCTCGCCCATTAGCAGGACGTCCCCCGGGTCCCCGTCGTAGATGGGGAAGTGCTGTTCGTCGGTGAGCACGAAGTCGCTGACCCCCTCGGTTAGCTCGTGACCAGGCGCGACGACTCGCACCGTCCAGTTGCGCTCGGGCGGGTGCCCGTCGTAGACGCCGCGGGTTACCCGGCGGTAGGCCGTGCTGTAGGCCGAGACCGACAGGTTGTTGTGCAGGGAGAGCAACGACCCGCCGGCGGCGACGAATTCCTCGACCGCCTCGCCGAAGGCCTCGGTGACCCAGCTGGCGGCCGCCCCCGAGGGCGGATCGACCATGAGGAAGGTGCTGTAATACGAGTACGCCTCGGGGCCGACGTACCCCTCGGGGAAGATTAGACCGTCACGGAAGACGACGAAGACCTGCCGCCCCTCGAGCAGCTGGCGGGTTGCTTCGCGCGAGGAAAACCACTCGTAGTTGCAGGTGTAGTCGAGCTCGACCCCGACCGCGGCGGCGAGGCGCCAAAGGTGGAGGCGGATGTAGTCCGGGTTGTGGTAGCGGTCGCCGATCAGCGCCAGCAGCGCCGACCGACCGGGGCTCTCCACGGACCTGCTCACGACGGCGCTCGCACCCGACCCGCTACGCCGCCCTTCACACCCTGGAGACGCAGTTCATGTTCCTCGTTGTCCACCGCGTGGCTACCGGTGCGTGCAGTACGCAGCTCCATCATCTTGACCTCATCACAAACGATTGTATTCAGGGTGGAGCGCTCGTTTCGCTCGCAATGGAGCAGTGTGAGTGCGCGTTCGTCCTGAAGCACCGCGGATGTGTTTTCGATGGCTTAGAGCGCCATCACCCGGAGGTGGGGTCGAGCCGCCGGAGGTCGGATGGATCGCTGGTGATGACTGTATGGCCGCGCTGGCGAGGGTTGAGGACGACGCTGGCGTCGATGGCATCGCTCGTGCCTAGTTGCTCGCATAGTATGCCGGCTGCCTTGGCTCGTGGTTCGTCGAGAGCGGGGACGGTGACGTTGGGGAGGCGGACCGTTCGAGCCAGCCTCGCTTGGCGAAGGCCGACCCGCCATGCTTGGGCTAGGGCTCCGGCCGGGATGTCGACCGGAAGACCGGCTGCATGGGCCTCGTCGAGCAATGCCCGCATCATGCGGTCTGCCCGTTCGATCGCGATCAGCGCTCCGGTGTCAAGGGTGACTCCGGGCATTACTCAAGCCCCAGCGCAGTGCGCGCCCAGTGGTGATCCTCGGGGGATGGGTCACCGCTCTCGGCCGCCATCTCGGCTAGGAGGGTTGTCAGGTCCTCGTATTCTCGGCGCTCGGCGAGCGCCAGGCCAAGCAGGAGCCGAACGGGTGCCGGCACTGCACCCACGGTCTGCCGTAAGAGCAGGTCGGCGGTGGCGGGATGCACCTACCTCGCAGACGGTTCGGTGCAGTTGCTCCCAGCAAGTTCGTTTACGTCTGGTCATGGTGGGGCATCTGGATCTCTGGTGGCCTCAGTGAGGCCCGGACAGTTATCACGAGGACAACCATGGTCGCCAGAAGAGTGGCGCTGCTTGTCGCTCCAGTCGTCGCGGCACTGGCCATTCAGTTACCAGGTACGCGGCTTCGTTCGACTGTGGGCCATTACCGGTCCGGTTTATCAGTCTGCGGGTCACGACCACTTCGTCAGCCTCTGCGCCATCCTGGTAACGCCGTCTCGGCCTTTGGGCGTGCCGCGTTGGGGCAGGCGACAGCGGGGGCTCTCGGCGACTACCGAATAAGTATGGGGGTAGTTGGGCAGCTCCCCACGCGCGTGACGGACCGGCTGCGCCGGGGGGATGGGCCACCAGGAGACGCCCATCGATGACCGTAGCGCGTAACCCTGCCGCCAAGCCCGTTGAAAGGTGCCAAGGGCTCATCGCCCCTCCTGAGCACGCGGGGTTCATATCAGCGGCCGAACCGGTTGGCCGCGTGATGCGTACTACTCCCTGAAGAACGTCCGAATTTGTTCAGCTGTCTTTATCGGTTGCTGGGCCTAACCCTTGGAAAGGAATATGAGTTTCGAAAGTCCACTCTTGTTGGCCGGGCCCCGCTGCCAGCGGCAATCCCGCAAGTGGCCCGCGCTAGGGCGCCCGTTCCCAGGCTCACGGCGCGTGCTCGGGCGCTGCTGCTCATGGCAACGGTGCTGCCCGTGGCCCCAGCCCTGCCGGCATCGAGCGCGGCGGCGTCGTGCCACCGGCGTCTGTGCCATCGGCGGTCCGCGACCATTGCGCCGATAAGACGCCTCCGATGCCCTCGTCGACGGGCGCGGAGGTGCCGGCGTCAGGGCCCAGATGCAAGGGGCCAAGCTTGCCCCGGGCTCAGGATCGACGACGCTCGCCCTGGCTTACGAAGAGTTCAACGACATGAAGTGCAGCCGGTACGAGCAGAATTACCAAGGCCCCGCCCAGGTACTTCTATTTCGACTGCGTCGGCTTCACCGGGTAGGCTAAGCAATGCCAAATGGGTTCGGTTAACCTTTTCGGCTCAACGTGCGGTTATGCCCGCTCGCGACAGTCCTGTTCTTCGCCTCGTGGGACGAGGTGGACGACGAAAGCAAAGGCGACTGCCCGAAAGCTTTGGGCTGCCTAAAACGGCCTGACTTGCGTGGTAGCCGTGCCGCTCACTGCGCGATCTCTGCCTTAGGTCTTGGAGCTCGGGAGGATCCTTTGCCAATCTCTCGGAGACGCTCGAGGGCGGGAATAGCGGCTTCCAACGTCGCGGCGTCCTCGTCGGAGAGCTTGTCGATCAACTGCGCGAAGGCCTCTGCGCCTGCTCGTCGGCGTGCGCGGACGACGTCCGAGCCAGCCTTGGTCACTGCGACGAGTGCTACGCGCCTATCGTTAGGGTCCGCTCGACGCTCGACCATCCCGTCGCGCTCCAGCACCTTCACGAGCGCGGTCATCGACGGCTGCGTCACGCCCTCAACGACGGCCAGCTCCGTGATCCGCCGCGGACCAGCCCAGTCCAACGTGGACAGCGTCGACAGGGAGGTCATGCTCATCGTGCGCGGGGTTCGCCTCACCGCCTCGATGACCAGCGCGTAGAGAGCGGTCCCTGTAGCAGCTCCTCGCTCAGCTCGATAATCGCGAACCATGGAAGCACCCCGTTTCTTGGTCCCAATAACATAGCATCTCTATATTGAGACCCTATGTACACGCCGACCGCAGCCGAGGGGGAGTCTTCACGCCGAGTCGCCCCTGCGGCTGGTGCTCAACTGGCGCGATCACAATAGATCCCAGCAGGAGCGTTCGGCGGCGCGCTAGCGCCGGCCTCAAGCTGGTCGGGTGGTGGCTGCGGCGGCGGCGCGCGTGGCTCGGCGGTTGCGCAGTGTCAGGTACAGGGCCGCAGACCATCCGACTAGCAACAACAGCCAGTAGCTGCCGGCGCGGTACACGAGAGTACCGGCCGTCGCCAGTGAGGCCGGGACGTGGAACCGGATCAGCATCTCCACCAGCCCTCCTCCCACTAGCCCGAGGCCGCCGGGAGTTATAGGTATCTCCACCAACACCTGGGCGGCGGCGTAGGAAATAAGGATGCCCTCCCAGGGGACGGGCGCCCCGACGGTCAGCAGGCCCATTGCCAGGACGACCGAGTCCAGGACCCAGTTGAGTACCGACACCCCGAAGCAGGCCAACCACAGTCGCGGCGGGGGGTTGAAGTCGTTCATCTGCCGCAGGGCAACTTGAGCGGAAAGGAGATGACGGGAGACCGAAGGAGGCAGGAAGCGCTCGGCTCCCCGAAGGAGGCGCCCGATGAAAGAACCGAGCAACGGCGCTCGGCGGAACAACGCCGCCGCTACCATCGCCCCGGCCGGGACGAACGTCAGTACCGGCAGCAGCTCGACCCTTAGCCCGGGAGCGGCGGCCGCCCCCGCGACCGCCACCGCGGCCAGCGCCGTGGCCAGCGCCCCGGCCGAAAGCTGCGACCAGATGGCCAGCACCTGGCTCGCCCCCAGCCACTGGTACTGGCGGAAGGTATAACCCTCGGCGAACAGCGTCCCCGCCGGGAGCGACAACTGACACGGCGTTGCTGGCCAAGGTGACCGGGACAAGGTCCTTTACGCCGACCGGGAGGTCTCCCACTCTGAGCAGCTTCTGCTGCACCCAGGACAGCGCCACCTTGGAGCTGGCCGTCAACGAGGGCGCGACGAGTCGTGTTCATCGTTGGCGGGTTTCGTTTCACCAATTCGATAACCAGCGGTAGAGCGCAGTCCCTGTAGCATCTCGTCGCTGAGCTCGATGATCGTGAACCACGGAAGCACCCTGTTTCCTCGTCCCAAGCGCATAGTGTATCTATATTGATGATCTATGGAGATGGGCCTCGGTACGCACCCGCCTTCCGATGGGGCGAGCTCGAGCCGCACAGGTCCTCTGTGAAGGAGGCGAACAATGGCTGTACACCATGACGAGCGTCCGACGCGGAGCCAGCGGACCTCGGTTGTCGCAGTCGCCCCACGAGATCAACACGCGGTCGCAACGGTGGCGGAACGGGTGGGACCGCTGCTGGCACAGCTTTTTGACGGAGCGATCCCGGTTCGATTCGTGTTCTGGGACGGAAGCGCACTCGGCCCAGAAGACGTCCCCGGGACGGTGGTACTGCGATCCGCTCGTGTGTTGACCCGGCTGATCTGGTCACCTGACGAGCTGGGCATGGCGCGGAGCTTCGTAACAGGCGACATCGACTTCGACGGGCGTCTGTTCGATCTTCTCGAGAGGTTGCACAATGCCGTGGGCGGAACAGGGCGGTTCGGCGCGCGGGCACAGGCGAGTGCCCTGAGGGCAGCGGTACGCCTCGGTGCGGTTCGGCCCCCGCCACCTCGACCCGAAGAAGAGGTTCGCCTCATCGGATGGCGTCATTCGCCGAGTCGAGACGCGGCGGCGATCAAGCATCACTACGACGTCGGTAATGACTTCTACCACCTAGTGCTCGGACCGGCGATGACGTACTCCTGTGCGCGCTTCGAACGAGAAGATGTCCCGCTCGAGGAGGCGCAGCGCTCCAAGCACGGTCTCATCTGCAGGAAACTCGGGCTCCACGAACGCCCCGCCACTCGGCTGCTCGATGTTGGTTGTGGCTGGGGCTCCATGGCCATGTACGCCGCAGAGAGGTACGGCGCTCATGTGGTGGCGATCACGCTCAGTTCTTGCCAAGCGGAGTTCGCCCGTGCGCGGGTCGTCGAGTCAGGGCTCGGCGGGCTCGTCGAAGTTCGCCTAACGGACTACCGAGAGCTAAGCGGTGAAACCTTTGATGCTATCTCCTCGATCGGAATGTTCGAGCACGTCGGAGCCAAGCGCATGGACGAGTACTTCCGGACGCTCTATTCCCTCCTTGCACCGCAAGGTCGCTTGCTGAACCACGCGATCTCGACACCTGGCGGGTCGAAGATGCAGGGTCGGAGCTTCATCAACCGCTTTGTCTTCCCCGATGGCGAGCTGATCGACGTCGCTGATGTTGTCGGTGCGATGGAACACGCGGGCTTCGAAATGCGTGATGTCGAGTCACTCCGGGAGCACTATGTGACGACGCTTCAGGCCTGGGTCACAAACCTCGAGAACTCGTGGGGCGAGGCGGTCGGGCTCGTCGGCGAGGCTCGTGCCCGGATCTGGCGGCTGTACATGGCCGCGTCCGCCAATGGCTTTAAAGATGGCGGGCTAGCGCTTCATCAGGTGCTCGGAGTTCGTGCGACAGAGCGGGGAGAAAGTGGCATGCCAGCGACGCGCGGAAGTTGGAGCTGACAACTCCGTGAGCGGCTTTGCGCGTGATAATTCCCACCGGGGGATGTGACCTCGGCCAGCAGAAATCTTGTCGCAGATAAGATTTGTGGCGGATATCGAGGTTAAGCCTCAAAAAGGTACGCTCGGCCAGCGCCCGATTCTTGGTCTTTTGCGCCGACCACGACCGTACTACCTGAGACGGCGACCGAGTAGCCGAATTCGTTGCCGCTGGCGGTACTAGAGGCCGACGCCAGTTCGGCAGTTTGGTGCCAGCCCGTGACCGTGCCAGTAAACAGGTACGCCCGCCCCGCGCTAGGGGCTTGAGCTAAAGTGCCGACGACGACAGTGTCCCCCGACACGGCGACCGAGTCGCCGAAGTCGTCCTTGTCGGCCGTGTAACCGGCCAGTTGGCCGCTCTGGTGCCAACCTGTGGCCTTCTTGGTGAACACGTACACCCGGCCCGCCTCTGAGGCGGCAAGCCCTGCGCCAACCGCGACTATTTTGCCCGCGACGGCGACCGAAACGCCGAAGCCGTCGCCAGGGACGGTGCCAGAGCCTGACAGCTCGGCCGCCTGGTGCCAGCCGTTGGAGTCCTGTGTGAACAGGTACGCACGGCCGGCCTCCGATGCATGCCCGAAAGCGCCGACCACGATTGTGCTGCCCGAGACGGCGACCGAGTCGCCGAACCAGTCCGGGCCGAGAGCGTCAGGGCCTTCCAGTTCGGCGCTCTGATGCCACCCCGTGGCCGTCTTGGCGAAAACGTAGGCCCGCCCGACGCCCGAGGGGAGAAGAGGTGCTGTCGGTGCGCCGACCACGATCGTGCTGCTCGAAACGGCGACGGAAGCGCCGAACCAGTCCCCGGCGACAGTGCCGGAGCCAGCCAGCTCGGCGAGCTGCATGCCGACCGGCGGTGCTGCTCGATGGCTGGCGACCGCCGAGGGAAGGCCCGTATTTGTAACTGCCGCAAGCCCGGTTACTGTGACAACGACTAGGGCAAATGACCTGGCGCTTGAGAACCACCGTCTCATCCTGTGCCGCCTGCCTGTAAGGCCGCAACGTGGTGGTGCATGTCCGCCGATTATGTGCGATAAAAAAATTACGGCGCAGTGTACATTCGCGCTATGCAGGAGCGCAGACCCGACGTTCGGCTGGGCAAAGGCTGGGATCTGCTGAGGCTCAACAGCCCCAAACGCAAGGCGGCCCTGGGCGGGATCCCCTCTGACCAATCTCACGTCGAGAAGGTGGGGAGGAATCAGAGCTGCCCGTGCGGGAGCGGCCGAAAGTTCAAGCGCTGCCACGGCTGGCGTCACATTAGGTGGGCAGTCACAGAGCGGCTGCGAGGGTACGACGGGCCCACCTAGGTGACTGGCTCGGGCCGGTAGGTGCGGAACGCTCCCAACACCCGATCCCGGCGCGACTTTGCGGTCGGCTCGATATCCAGATGCGCTGAGGTTGCGTGATAAGCGTCAGGTGCGTTGAGCCGGCTGACTGCCGAAGGGAATAAGGCGCGGCTCTTCGGGTTCCCGCAGGCTGACCAGTAGGAAGGTCGGAGCCACCCGGGGCCCGTCGTGCGGCGCCTCGGGCTACGGACGTCCCTCACCATCTCGGGAGCCTCGGCTGCCGTCGGCCTCGCGCTCGTATGCCTCGCCCTCGGGTATCACGGCTACGCCTTGGGCTGGTGGGCGTGGTGCTCACACGGTGGCTTGGCCGTCGCCGGCGCCGCCACATATGCCGTTTGGTGCGCGTCCGTACGGGTGGCCGGGGCCACAAGGGGCTCGGTGCCCACCAGGATCATTGAACGTCGGGGAACTCCGCCCGCAGAATTTCACCAAATGTTTCCGCCAGATCTGATGGCCCTTCGAAGATGGCGAAGAAAGGGGGAGCGCATCATGGATTTGGCTAGCCTTCCGCGAGCGTGTCGTTCCCTTCGCAGGCGAGCGGCGCCCCGCGGGCGATGTCGAAGTGGATCCTGCGGGCTGGGCGGGTTGAGGTTCAGGAGTCCATTGGCGCTGCCCACCTCGCGTCGGCCATGAGCCCGAGCCCGGTTTCGCATAAAATGTCTCGCTTGTAACGACGGCTGAAGCAGGCGACGGAAGCCGTCGGGTTACAGGTCCTATCACCGGTGTAGCGCCCTTCCCGGCGGCGCTCCAGCTGACGACGAGCGGTTACTTGGGACGACCTTCCAAGGGTCAGGACCATGCGCTCAATATCATGGCTCGCGTCTGAGGCAAGAGGTTTGTGCTCGTCGACGGGGGAAAAGCCGGCTCGCCGGTACAACGAGAGCGCCTCTTCGTTGCCGCGAGTCACCCACAGGTGGACCTCTCGTGCCCCAGTGTCCGCCGCCCATGCCACCACCTCGCCCGTCAATTGCACTCCCAGGCCGCCACGTCTCGCTTTGGGGGCCACCCACATCCAACCCAACATGACGGTGCCTGGCTCCGCTACGAACCCGAGTTGGTCAAAGCGCCGGACACCTGCGGCAATACCGACCCACGCCCCGTCGGCCTCAAGTACGAACGCGGCCCCGCTGTCCCCGTCCGACCACGCCGTTGCAAGCTCCTCCCAGTAAGCGCTGGGGCGTTCGGAGTCGGCGTCAAAGGTCCCTCCGAACGCCCGCGGGGAATCCGCCAAGGCCCGAAGGCGGATGTCACGGAGATGTGCAGCTTCTCCTGAGTGGATCCTCCTGATGTTGCAGAGCATTCTGGGATGATCCCGAATTGAGACGAGGGCCGCAAATTCAGGTTCTCGAGGCAGGGCATCGATGCCCAGGCGCGTACGGCGCAGGGAGCCGGGACCCCCGTCTGATTTGGCCAGGTTACGGAGCGTCACATCGGAGCCGATCGTGGTGTCCTTCTTCCGGCCGCGGCTGTCCTGCACTCATCTCAACTTGGGGGACCTCGATTTTCACCGAGCTCGCTAAAAATCTTCGGGACGCCACGTGGTGGCCGATCGCTGGGTCGTTGCGTTCGGGTGTCCTGAAGACGCAGCCCGACGAGGGTCAAGCGGCGCGAAGAAGCTCTGACCAGCCACTGTCCAGAACGATGGGGCGTGAAGCGAAGTTTCGAGTCGGTCCCCCGACACGGTCGAATGTGTGTTCGAACAGAATAGAAGTGCTGGTGACTCGAACCGAGTTGCTTGAGCTGTTCAGCGGTGGCGCTCCAGCGCTGCACGCCAATTAGTCGCCCTCTTGCCCAAGGTTTTAGCTTCATTACCCCCATAGACCTCAGCCGTGGAATCGGAGTTTCGGTGCTAAGAGTCGTTATGGGGGCGCATTAGTCGTTTTCTGCGCAGGAATAGAGCCCGGCGGTTTGCTCGCGCCCGGAGGTCACGATCGCACGAAACGGGCGGTGATGACCACGTGGGCCTGGTGGTCGGCCATCCCGAGCGGGCTCCAAGTCATCCCGAACTCGGTCCGGTCGACAGTGGCTTCGGCACGCAGGGTCACCGACGCGCTGTCAGCCCCGACCACCTGGGTCACAGGGCGGACCGGTTCGGAGCACCCGGCGGCCTCGAGGCGGACATCGCCGGCGAGGGCCCCATCAGCGCCCACGCTGAGGTGCGTGACGGTGATGGTGACGTTCGGGTGGTGCTCGGTGTCGAAGAAGTCAGCCGAGCGCAGGTGTTTGTCGCGCTTGTTGTTCTTGGTGGCGAGCGAAGCGGCGTCGAGGTGGATTACGCCGCTGACCGTGCCATCGGGAGCAACGGTGCCTTCACCCTCGAGCCGCTCGAAGTGGCCGTGGACGGTGATCGCGCCCCAGAACTGCTTGGCGTGGAACTCTGCGCTAGATCCGGACGGGTCGAGGGCCCACCTGCCCTGGCTCGCTCGCAGCAGCTCCTGTAGGTCCGAGGCGGTCGTTGGTGCACCGGGCGTGATCGGGTTCATTGGTTGCCTCCTGCTAATTGCCAGTCGGGTTGTACCAAGACGCGCATGGCCTCACCGGAGGAGGCCATCGCCCTCAGCTCGCGGACGGAGCCGGACAACATGAGACCGGCGGCGACGACCTCTAGCACTTCGACGCAGCGGTCAGCCAGCAAGGTCAGCAGTTCCACCACGCTCGAAGTACGCCACGAGCATGTCTGCGAGCTCCACCAGCGTCCTGGTAAGGCTTGCCTCCCTGGGCGTCGGACCTCCAGTCACATCGGCATTCGCCTCCTGGTACCGGGAAGGCAGCTACAACCCACATGGTACGCCCGTTGCGCCTCGGTGACCGCTAGCGCCTTTCGCAGAAGAGCTCGCGCGTAGCCCCTAAGCACCGGCGCAAAGGTTGGACGGTAACCGGGCCCCAAGAGGCCCATTCCTCGGTCCCCGGCGAGCACGAAATTGCCCGCTTACAGGGGTCCACGTCCCGACGGGGTTCGGAGCGGCGCCGGCTGGGTAAGGAGGATGACACGCCAGGCCACGCGCCCGCCTTTATCAGCCAGAGGGGAGCCATGAGTACTACGGCAATTATTGTGGTTGTTGTTGCAATTATCGTTGTGGTGGCGTTACTCGATGCCGCACTGATGGCCGAGCGAGGCTGCTGGCGCCCCCGCCTGCGTGACCGCTTCGGACCGGTGTACGACCGTACTGTGGATGCCGCCGGTAACCGCAAAGAAGCCGAAGAGGAGCTCCGCGGACGCCTGGGCCGACGCGACTGGCTCGTTATCCGGCCTTTGAGCTTTGCCCAGCGCGACCGCTACCGCTTCCTGAGGTATGCACGTGCCGCCGACGCCTGCGTCTCGCCGTGATTTGCCGGCGGCAGGTGCCACGAAGTGACTCAAAGGACTGAAAGGTAAGTACGCGCTCATCGCCGTCTCGCGCAGTGGTCCCCTCTCCCTCCATGCCAAAGAGGCCGCAACTTCAGTCCCCACCGAGGCGACCCGCACTCGGGCTAAGCCGTGGTTCCAGCGCTTGGCCCGGCTCGGCCTCGCCACCCGGGCAGCGACATACGCGTTGCTGGCCTACATCGCGGCCGAGATCGCTCTCACCGACGCCTCACCGGCCCAGGCGAGCGGTTCGGGCGCGCTGACTGTCGTCCGAAAGCACTCAGCGGGGCGTACCCTGCTCGGCCTGCTCGCGGTGGGGCTGCTTGGGTACGCACTGTGGCGTGTTGCCCTAGCGCTGAGCCGAGAAAAGCAAGGCGTCGGCGACAGGCAGGAGAGCGTGGCCACCGGCGCCTTCAAGCGAGCCGGTTTTGTTGCGTCCGCCATGGTGTACTTCTTCCTTTGCGGGCAAGCTGCCTCCCTTGCCGTCTCCTCTACTGGCGCTAATTCTAGCGGCGGCCCTTCGTCCCACCCTCAGCCCTTTGTTGCCACCATGCTCAGATGGCCGGTCGGCCCGCTTTGGGTCGGCTTGGTTGGGAGCGGGATGGCCATAGCAGGAGCCGCCCTCGTCGTCTGGGGATGTCTGCACGACTACTCCGAGGTCTTGGAAACGGACAGGATGGGGCGCTCGGGGTTCCGAGCCGCTCAGGTCACCGGAGTCGTCGGGGAAGCGGCGCGGGGCCTGCTTATCGTCCTTATTGCTGTGTACCTTCTGAGCGCCGCAATAGGAGATAACCCGTCTCGTGCAAAGAGCCTCAATGGCGCCCTGCTGTCGTTTGACCGGCTCACCGCGGGGCCGCCCCTGCTCCTCATCGGCGTGGCTGGGCTAGCCTCTTTCGCCGTCTACTCTGTGTTCGAGGCCGTCTATCGCCGCGTCTGAGGACGGAGGACCCAATTAAGGCTAAGGCTGGCGGCTCACCCGAAGAACATTTTCCTGTGCGCTTTGCCAACCTGTTCGCCAAGCTGAGGTGATCGACGAGCTTGTGGGTGGTGTAACGGCTGCCGCCTGCAGCGCCAGCAATGGCCGAGACGTCTGCATCGCTGGTGATCGCAGTCAACTTGGACGGCTCACGCTACAAAATTAGAAAACCACACCCTTGTCTCAGGTAGCTGAGAGCTTCTAGGGGATTGGCATTTCCGGTGCCCACCAGGTTTGGAATTATCCAGATGTCGGTATAACTCATTTGTGATTATTTTGCTCGTGTTGCTACTAGTGCTGCTGTTTGCCGGGCTTGGGTTTGCCATGCACTTCCTTTGGATCCTGGCCGCCATCTTCCTCGTCTTTTGGCTGGCCGGAGTGGCGTTGGGCCGAGGCGAGAGCGCCGGGAACCACCGCTTTTATAGGTGGTAAACCGCTACTTCACGTCCGCTTCCTTCTGCTACGCTGCCCATGTTCTCCCGGGGTTGTGAGGGTCATCCTCTTATTTCTTTGGGCCCCGGGTTTGCCATCGGCCCGAGGCGCGCCCCAGTGCCGACTATCTGGCGCCTCGGGCACCACACCAGAGGTTGGTCGTAACCCTAACGTTTAGGGCGGTACCGCAGGCGGGAACATCACGGGCCCCGTGGTGGCTAACAGAAAAGGAGGCGATCTGATGAAGGACGCCCAGATAACCGAGCTTCTCTTACAGGCGTTGGAAACCGAGATAGGCGGCACCCAGGTTTATATGACTGCCATCAAGTGCGCCACGAACGAGGACCTGAAAGAGGAGTTTAGCCAGTACCTCGACCAGACCCAGCACCACGTCGAGGTCGTCGAGGCACTGCTGACCGAGCTCGGCCTCGACCCCAACGCCACTAGTCCAGGCCGGGAGGTGGTCCACCACATTGGCAGCTCGCTTGTTGTCGCCATGGAGACAGCACTGGCCGAAGGGCCACCCGAAGCGGCTCAGCTCGTGGCGGCCGAGTGTGTGGCCATGGCCGAGACCAAAGACCATCTGAACTGGGAGCTGATCGGTGAAGTCGCCGGCAACATGAAGGGCGAACGGGCCAAGGCGCTGAAGGCGGCGTTCGAAGAGGTCGAAGACCAAGAGGACGAGCACCTGTACCACAGCACCGGTTGGCCCGGGAACTGTGGATCGAGTCTCTCGGCCTGCCGGCTGTCCTTCCTCCGCCGGAGGAAAGAAAGGACGTAAAGACGGCCATCGGTGCCGCCCGGGCCAAGCAGGCTCGCGCACAGATGTCTGAGAATTAGCCACGCAGCTCACTCGACGGTCATGAGCTACGATTTTGGAGCAATTGCCGCTATAGAAACAGCCGGAACGGCCGCGGCCTTCGCTGAGTTGAATGGCGCGCCGGCGGGCCGACACGACGGCGCTGCGCGGCTACCTTCAAGCGTGATCCCTGGACTAGCTGAGCCCCGGGCCCTCGTCCGACATGGCTCCTGCGGCAACATACCCGCATCGCCCGCAAGGAATCTAACGTGTAGCTATGGCCGCACAGGGAAGGCGCGACGCTTTGGTATTCGCTAACCCCTACCGGGCCTGATATGTGGGCTTTGTTGTCGTGGAGGCTTCGGCGGTGGCTGCTGATCGCTGTTGCCCTGCCGGTAGCACGCTTACTTGTGCACGAACTGGCCCTAACCGCCCGCCGGCGCAACCCGCACGCGACCATCACCCAAGTGCTCGCTACGGCGGATTCGGCCATGTCGACAGCATCGCGCCTGATCGGCCGCCGCTGAGACTTGATCGCGCCCTCCTCGTCAATATCCTTGGCGCGTGCGTACCAGCCACAGATAGGCCATTGCTGGCTCCGGGCCGGCTCTACTGCCCGGGCTGGTGCCGATGTCGCCGTAGACGACGCCAAGGCCCCCAAAACGAGTGCGACGACCCCCGCGGTCGGTGTCGGCGACCGGCTGAGCCGGCCCCGAGGCCCTGCATCTCCCGAGGGTTCGTGTTCGTTGTGCCCGCTTTCAGCCGGGCTCCTCCTCCCCACCCGACGGGCTTGCCACCTCGTCGGGCGCCTCGTCCTTCGCGGTCGTGTTGCCCGGGAGCCCGTCCCCGCTCGAGCGCTCGGGGGTGAGCGTGGCTCGGTGGCGTCTTCGTGTCGTCGGCCCGATGGCGCCGCACCTGTCTAGCACGACCGGGCTAAAACAGGACGGAGGCGCCCACGCCGACCAGCGATCGAGCGACGCACTGGTCGTGCATGCAGGTCACACGCTCATGCCTGGGCCGCCGGTCTGGTCAAGCGTTGCTCGGGCTGAGCATGATCCTGGCTAGTCTCGGCGCGGCAGCGTGGTGCGAAAATGTTTGTCCCACTGGCACTATGGGTGTCCTGCTGTTCGTCTCAATGGGGTTCGCATGGCATTTTGTCGATCTTCGTGGACATTTTCCTAGTCACCTGGCTCATCGGGCTCGGGCGAAGATGCGGTGAGAGAGCAGGCAGGCACGGCTTCTATTGGTTCTGAGCGGCTGACGAGGCCCAGCTCTTCGAAGCCGGACGGGCTCGCTCAGCAGCACGAGCGAGGCCCGGCCAACGGGCCGGCGCTGCCTGGCTTTTTTGGCCAGGTAGTGCGCTACCAGTTGCGCAAGGTGGGCTCGTTCACGCCCAACCGCCAAGCGACAAGGGGCCCATCCGCATCGACGGCCCCCTTCAGCACCATGAGGGTTCCCTTCCGTCGCCTTTTCCACTCGCACCCTCGGGTACCTGAGCGGACCGTGGGCTGGGACAAATCTGGCACGGGGGAGCGGCCTAATGCTTATCCCTTACTTTCGTTGGGAAAACTGTCTCTCTCGCAGCCAAATTACTCGCAAGGCGTGTAGAGTCAAATCAGGAGCATTTGTCGCGCCCCACTGTTGCCCCGGCCCCCGGTGACGCCTTAGAGCAAAGCCGAGGAGGCCTGTGAAAAAGAAGGTGAGGCGAACTATTCGGAGGACGAGAGACCTCCTGTCTTTTCTCGCGGGACCCTGGCGGTTCCGGTACCCGCCGGCCGCCGCCCCGGCACTTTGCCAGGGCTCCGGCCCAGTACCCTGGCGCCAGCAAAGGGCTCCGCTTGCATGGGTTCCCGTGAGGAGCCACCGCCAAAGCAACCGCCCCGGGAGCACGCCATGAAGGCGCTCCTTTACCACGGCCCTGGTGTCAAGGTATGGAAGGACGTAGCCGAGCCGAAGCTGCAGGCCATCGTGGACGTGGGAACGACCGCCATCTGCGGGACAGACCTACACAACCCAAACGGCGATTTACAGACCTTGGTGGACGGGCGCATCATCGGCCATGAGGCGGTGGGCACCGTCTCCCCAGGTCGGCGGCGGCGTCGAGAACCCAAAAGTCGGGGAGCGCGTCCTGGTCTCGTGCGCCTGTGGGCATGGCGGTTCTGCCGAGAGAGCCGCTAGGGCCGGTGGACTGGTGGCGGGAGATGAGCCCTGACCAACTTGATCGACGGTACCCATGCCGAGCAAGTGCGGGTGCGCTTTGCCGGTTCTCCGACCTACTCGCCAGGGGCTACGTCCGGCGCCGCCGCGCCCGCGGCTACCGGCGACGACGGCTCAGGTCATGGACGTGGCCGTGGCTCCCGCTCAGGCGGCGTGGGGACGTGCTGCGCCCGGTCCTGTCTTGGCCCAAGCGACGGCGCAACGAAGAACTGCAAGCTTGGCCCTTGAAGAAAGTGAAGGTAGTTCAATATGAGCGGTCCGACAGAATTCACGATCGGGAGCGAAGTCTCCTCCAGCGACGGCCCCTGCGGGGAGCTCAGACGTGTGGTTATCGACCCGGTTGCTCGCGCCCTGACCCATCTCGTGGTCGAACCCAAGCACGGCCGGGGAAAAGGCCATCTGGTACCTATAAACCTCGTCGTCTCGACGACCGATGGGATCGTGCTGGCGTGTACCACCGCTGAGTTCGAAAAGCTTGATGAAGCAGAGGAGACCCAGTTCATCTCGGGCGGGAGTGGGCAATCGGGTTACGAGCAAGACCAAATGCTGTCGTGGCCCTATTACGGGCTCGGCGCTGGTGCGGCGTACGGGATCGGGGGTATGGGCATGATGAGGGACGCCGACCGCCCGGTAGTGGTCACCACCGACAGAGTGCCGCTGGGTGAGGTGGAGGTGCGCCGGGGGGAGCACGTGTTCGCCACTGACGGCGCCATCGGTCGGGTCCGGGGGCTGGTCATCCACCCAGGCGACCACTGCGTAACCCATGTGCTCCTCGACGAAGGACACCTCTGGGGGCAAAAGAGGGTGGCCGTCCCGATAAGTGCCGTCCAAGACGTCGCGGCCGGCGTCCAGCTCAACCTCACCAAGGATGAGGTGCGAGACCTGCCTCCGGTGGAGGTCGATGAGCAGGGGTGATGGGCCCGGGTTGGTAGCAACAGGACAAAGGGCTGGCGGGTGTGCGCTCAGTAGGATGCGCCTGCCGCACAAGTGGGGCGTGAACGGGACGCTGCCCAGCGTGGCACTACCGGCAGGCAGCCCGCCCCTAAGTCGCCTTCAATGTGGCGGCGGCTGGTCAGTGAGCACCCCTTTCGGCGCGGCGCTCTCCTGGTCGTACTGGCCCTGGTGCTCGAGTACCTGGTGCTGCCCCAGGTCGCCGGAGTACGCCGCTCGTTACACCTGTTGGGACGGGTAAACCTCGGTTATGTTGCCCTGGGCGTGGTGCTCGAGGCGGCGAGCCTGGCGTGCTACGCCCAGCTGACCAGAGCGGTGCTCCCGGCCCGGTCGAGCCACTTCTCGAGGATCTGGAGGATTGAGCTCTCAACACTGGCTGTGAGCCATGTGCTGCCAGGCGGGACGGCGGGCGGGGATGGTCTCGGGTACCGCCTACTCACTAGTGAGGGGATCAACGGCGGCGATACCGGCCTGGCGCTTGCGGTCCAGGGGATCGGCTCGGCATTGGTGCTCAACGCCATCTTGTGGATAGCCCTGCTTATTTCGGTCCCGTTGAACGGGTTCAACCCCATCTATGCCACTGCCGCCGTCGTGGGCGCTTTGCTGATGGCTACTTTCGCCGTGGCTGTCTTCCTCCTCACCAAGGGGCAGGAGCGAGCGGCGCTCATCGTGAGCGGCGTGGTGGCCCGGCTGCCGTTCTTGAAACCAGGCGCTGCCGACACCACCAACCGCGTCATGCACCAGATCGCGGAGCGGGTCTCTGCTATGACCGCCGATCGCGCCCTGTTGCGCCGGGCAGTGCTGTGGGCCGCGGCCAACTGGTTGCTCGATGCCGGGTCGCTGTTCGTTTTCCTGGTCGCCTTTGGCCATTTCGAGAACCCCGACGGCCTGCTCGTCGCTTACGGCCTCGCCTACGTGCTGGCCGCCATCCCCGTTACCCCGGGAGGCTTGGGAGTTGTCGAAGCTGTGCTAGTGCCCAGTTTGGTCGCCTTCGGCGCCACACGCGGGACCGCCATCGTGGCCGTGATCTGCTACCGGCTCGTCAACTTCTGGTTGCCGATCCCCGTAGGTGCGGGCGCCTACCTCTCGCTACGGATGGCCGGCAACGGTCAGGCAGCTAACCGGAGGGACGAGCTCAGCCGTGCCGTGGCGGAAGCTCGCTTGGCACCGCCAGTGCACCACCCCGCTCAACCGGCCACGCATGGGTCACCCCCTCGCCCGACCTGAAATCAAGGGTAATTGGGTGAGAACGACACCGCGGCCCGCGATGCTGTAATGGCTCCGCCACCTCGCCCACCTCAGCCGACACGGTGACGCCGACGCCGAGCCTGGGCCGCGACAGGGGAGCGTCAGATGTGGTCGACCAACCCTCGATCGATTACCGGCTAAGAGCCGTTGGGTTCCCAGATGCCGCCCGAGCCCCACTTGCGGGGTGACGGCTGGGCTAAGCATTAATTCAATGGGGATCGCCTCATTAGTCCGGCGGTCGTCTTTGGAGGCATCGATGGCCGGCGCAGCGTACGCCGACGGCCCCGGGGTTCTCTTGCCTTGGCCGCCCGCAGCTACCCCATCAAATCGCGGGCCCCGGACGTAAAGAGCAGTGGATCTCTATACTCAACCCGAGTTTCAACGGGCGCAGGCTCTACACCCAGCACCAGGGCCTAAGTACTTCTAACCCGGCCACGAGCCCACCTAGGCAAACCGCCCGCAGAAAGATGCAGTTAAGCGACCGGAAAAGAGGCATTAGGCCCTAACGAGCCCCCCACGGGCTTTCCTAGGTTATGGTATGACCGATACCGCGAACGGCTACGACAAATACGTAAAAAGCTGACCGCTTGAACGGCCAGCCGTGGGACCAGAAGGGTGCCGGCAACGCTTGGGACTTCGATGACCCGGGAGGTAGTGGCAGCCATCGACCTCAACGGCCCCGGCCGCTACCTGCACTGGTCGGTCTTCACCGTCTCGCTGGCGAACCTGGTCCTGATCGCCGTGATGGTGCTGATCTTTGCTGCCGCTTTGCTCCTGCCGTTCCCGGGCCCTTCCCGCGCGCGATGAGGCGTCTGAGCGCCCGCTGGCCGCTGCCCCTGTCACCCGCGACGCCGGGGGGGCCAGCTCGTACTCACCTACCGGTGCCAATGAGGCCGACCAGACGTGGACGGGGGCGGTGCGCCGCGCCGGCCTGCGCACGTTGCCGCCGGGCAAGCTCCTACCCGGTCGTCAGCCCGCCTACGTAGCGTCGTGGATCTACGTCTTCGGTGTGGCCAGCCTGGCCGCCCTTGCGATCGCCATTGGGTCCGGCTTCGCCATTGCCCTCGGCGGCCCGGACTGGTGGCACACCAACCCCGTCGGCCACTTCTTCAACAGCCTGCACCTGTGGTCGGTAGAGATGTTCATGGCGTTCATTGTCATCCACTTATGGGGCAAGTTCTGGATGGCGGCGTGGAGGGGACGTCGGGCCCTTACCTGGATGACCGGTGTGATCGCGTTCGTGGCGTCGGTCGTAGAGTGCTTCACCGGCTACGTGTCCCAGCAGAACTTCGACTCCCAGTGGATATCGACGAGCGGGAAGGACGCCATAAACGCCACCGGGCTGGGCGGCTTCTTCAACCTGCTTGAACTTCGGCCAGATGCTGCTCTGGCACGTCGTCCTCCTCCCCGTCGTGCTCGTCGCCCTGGTCGGTGCCCACGTGTTGCTCGTGAGGGTACGGGGGGTGTCCCACCCGCTCCCCGTCCCGAGAGCCCGGGGACGGGCTGACCGCCGCCAGGCGACGGCGGCCGACAGCGCCGAATGGACCGGCCCCACCCGCGTCTACGACATCGTAAAAGAAGCGGTCATAGCCACTGGCATCGTCACCGTCGTTGTCTTTATATTGGCCGCCGTCTTGTCTTCTCCGGACGTGCCGGCGGTGAGCCTGGCCACGTGGGGGAGGCTGGCCCCGGCCGATTTCATGGGCACCGCCGTCAGCGAGCTGAACGGGACGAGCGAGACGGCCATGTACGGCCCGCCGTACAACAATGGCACTGCCAGCGTCCAAGGCATCGGGATCTCCTGGCAGCAACTGGCCGGGGTCAGGGTACCCATCGACACGGCCACTGACTTCGTCCTCGACCCCTTAAGCCATGAGGCGCCGACCGACCCCAGCCTGGCCCGTGCCCTTGGCACTTATTTGGCGGCGCCCGCCCACACCCGCTCGGCATGGGAGGACGCCTACCTAAAGGCCCTGGGCCATGTCACCTTCCACAATGGCACGCCGCTCGTTCCCGGCCGCCGATGACGGGCCGGTCCCCGTGATGATCGCGACCGAGCTGTCCCTGGCCCGCAGCGGGGCGCTAGACGCCAACCTGATCGCCAACCAGGCCTTCTACGGCACGAACTTCACCAAACCCCTGCTGTTCCTAGAAGACGGCGAGTACTTCGCCGAACAGGCCACCGCCCAACACCTCACGGGCAGCCAGTGGGGCGTCATGAACGAGACCGGCAGCTACCCGGGCCAGCCCTGGCTGTGGCTTTATACCCTCTGGTACCAAGTACCCGGCTTTGACAATTCCGCCAATGTCGACCTGATCGCCATCTACCTGACCGGCGCGGCGACCATCTTGTTACTGGTCCTGCCATTTGTGCCCGGCTTGCGTGATATCCCCGAGATTGTCCCGCTCCACCGTGTGGTTTGGCGGAACTGGAACAGCCGGAGGGACCGTCAGGAGGGCGGACAACCTTAATAGCGCCAGGTCTGTCCCACGCATAAACTCGCTGTGCTTGTTGGTGGCCGAGATAGCTCCCCGAAAGATCGATGCCGGCCACACAAAGATCAACACAAATTTCAGGGCCGACGTGACCGGTGCCGATGTGACTGGAGGTCCGATGCCCAGAGAGGCGCTGCTGGCCAGGACGCTGGTGGAACTGGCAGACACGCTCGTAGCGGACTTCGACGTGGTGGAGCTGCTGACCCTGCTGGCTGACCGCTGCGTCGACGTGCTCGAGGTCGGGGCCGCCGGTCTCATGTTGGCCGGGCCCGACGGCGAGCTCCGGGTGATGGCCTCCTCCAGCGAGGCCATGCGTGTCTTGGAACTGTTCGAGTTGCAGTCCAAAGAAGGCCCGTGCCTGGACTGTTACCGCAGCGGCAGGCCGGTGATGGACCTGGACCTGGCCATGGTGACCAGTCGCTGGCCCCGGTTCGCGGCAGAGACGGTGGCGGCCGGCTTCCGCTCCGTCCAGGCCCTGCCCTTGCGCTGGCGGGGAAGCGTCATCGGCGCCCTCAACTTGTTCCAGGTCGGACCAGGTGAAATGTCCGGGGCCGATGTCGAAGCCGCCCAAGCCCTGGCCGACGTGGCCACCATCGCCATCCTGCAGCACCGCGCCTCGCTCGACGCCCAGGTCGTAAACCAACAGCTTCAGCACGCTCTCAACAGCCGCGTCGTCATCGAACAAGCCAAGGGGATGGTGGCTGAAAGAGAAGGCCTCAACATGGAGCAAGCCTTCTCCGCTTTGCGCACCCATGCCCGCAACCACAACCTGCGCCTGGTCGCCGTGGCGGAAGCGGTGATCAGCGGCACCTTGGCCCCGGCCGCACTGGGCCGGCTGCGCGCGGCAGGTCTGGCCCGAGCCGAAATGCCGCCGTAATTGGCGCGCCAAGCGTCCACCACCTTTGTGTTGTGGCTAACAGCCCAGGCCTTCACCCCCGTTCACGGATCTCCTCTGGAGGCGGGTCTGGCACCTCGTCCTTGGTGAGGTAGAGCCGGGCACCATCTTCGCTATCTTCACCTCACCTATCGGGATAGAAACCCGTTTTAGCCACAAATGACCCGGCGGCTTGTGGCCCATGTCCGGGTAGCTGTATTGGTGGACTAGCCGAGCCGTGTATATCATCTTTTGCCATGCCTGGACGCGGTTGACTGCGTTACCGTGCAGAAGGAAAGCGCTCTATTGCGGGTCCTTGTACTTGGCGCCGGCGTTATCGGCAGCGTGTACGCAGGCAAGCTGCTGCAAGCGGGGCACGAGGTGGTCGTGCTAGCTCGCGGTCACCGGCTCTCAGACCTACAGGCTCATGGCCTGGTCTTGCTAGACGCAGGGTCCGGGGACCGCATCGTGCTGCCGGTGCCCGTGGTGAGCGAGGTGGCGGTGGGCGACCACTATGGCTTGGTCCTGGTACCCGTCCGTTCCGAGCAGGTTGCCAGCACGCTGCCCACCCTGGTCGCCATGACGGACCGCTCGGACGTGTTGTTCTTCGGCAACACGACGGGCCGGCAGCCCGAGCTCACGGCGGCTCTCGGCAATCGCGCCCTGTTCGGATTTCCTGCGGCCGGCGGTGTTCAGGACGGGCCGGTGGTCAGGTACGTGCTTATCAGCCAGCAGAAGACCATGGTCGGTGAGCCGGACGGCGAGACAACGTCGCGCGTCCAACAACTTCGTGACGTGCTCAGCGAAGCCGGCTTCTCCACCAAGATCAGCGCCAACATCGGCAACTGGCAGCTAGGCCATAGCGCGTTCATCGTGCCCCTCCAGTTCGCCCTGTACCGGGTTGGCGTCGACGCAGCAAGATTGGCGGCCGACGCTGCCACGATGCGGCTGATGGTGCTCGCCACCCGGCAGGCGTTCGCGGCGCTGCGGTCAGCGGGGAACGCCGAAATCCCCACCAACCTACGGTCGCTCTACCGCCTGCCCAACGTGTTCGTTGTCGCGTACTGGCGGCGGGTCCTCGCCAGTCCTCGAGGAGAGCTGTGGTTCGCCGCGCACACCCGCGCAGCTCCTGAGGAGCTGCGCACTCTCGCCGAGCAACTACAGGCTGCGCTGCGCCGCAGCGGACGTCCCACACCCGACGTCGACCGGTTACTGGCCACCGCAGTCTGAGACGCCGGAGAGGATAAACGAGGCAACGAATAATGCGGCACAGACGCTAACGGCGCCCCGTGGGCCCGATGACAGCTCGTTCGTGGCCTCGACGAGGTTCGTGCTTCTTGGGAAGGCCCGTCCCGTAACCCTTCGGCTCGGATCGAAAGGGGTCGTTATTGAGCCAGCGTCCCCCGGATTTGCCCCTCACTAGTTCGGTCCTTGTCAGTCAGTCGCCTCTTGTAGCGAGGCTGTCGTCTGCCCATGACAAACCGAGCCATACCCGCTGTCACCATAGGTCGAATCCCTCGAGCGTGACCAAGCTTCGGTGGGATCCGCTGCCCGGCCGGCTCACAGACACGGCCCGCTGAGGGATCGTTGACCGGCGCGCCGAAGGAGCCTCCAAAGAACAGCACTATATTAGGCACTCCTGCGAAACGTGTCGCGGATCATCTCCTCCACGGCGTCCGTTGCGTCGCTCGTGTGGGAATATCACGGTGTCTCCGCCGAGCACCGTTGATAACGAAAGACGCGTCGAGCGAGCGCTCCGCACATGAGCCAGCCGGCCGAGCGCCGCACGCTCAGAACTGGGAATTATCGAGCTAGTTCGATGACAATGTCTTCACGGGCCCGTGACGCCATCGCCGGCGATCACCGAAACATAGTTGCGGCGCCATTAAGGGGAGGCAAGTGCAGATTATCCCGTTGAAACCTCGATAATCTTGCGTGTCGATTATGTGTCGGCCACTCTGCCGAAACACAGAAGAAGAGCCGTCGCTCGGGATGGCCTTGTCAGTCTCGTTCACTGAAATGGTGGGGATGCAGATAGACGGTATTGCGCGGCAATCCTGGACCCGGCTTGACGTCGGTGTGGCCCCTCCCGCCCGGAGGCGATGGGTCCTCCCCTTCGGACTGGTTATACCTCGAAGATGCCACCGAGCCAGGAGGAGCGGATGTCCACGAGCCAAGAAACCGATGTGCGCCTTCCGGGACAAGGACGGGGAACGGCCTGGAGGTGGTCGAAGTCGCTTTCCCTATATAGCCTCGGGAGAAAGGAGACAGGATGAAGCTGGACAAGGAGTTCACGGCCACCCTAGAGAAGAGCGCGGGAAAAGGGGGCTGGACTTACGTGGTCATGCCCGGGTCGGCCGAGTACTTCGGCACCCGAGGACTGGTCAAGGTGCGGGGCTTAGTCGACGGCCACCCCTTCCAGAGCTCCTTCATGGCGCTCGGAGACGGCCGCCACAAGCTGCCCATCAAGGCGGAGCTGCGGGACGCCATCGCCAAGAATCCCGGCGAAGAGGTAACGGTCGTTCTCCAGGAGCGCCTGGCAGGGGGAGGCGACTGATGTCAGCTGCCGAGCAGTAGCTCCCGGAGTGGCACGGCCTTATCCTGCGCCGCCGCCCACCACCCTCGGGCGAGCGGCCCGTGGACTCCACGACCGTCGGCAGTCTCGGGCCAGCTCAGCCTATTCGTGTCACCGCTCGGACGGCCTGATCGTGGAACAAAGGAGGGAGATAGCGCAGCATCAGGCTCGACCACGTCAGGTGGGTCACGATGGGAGCCTGAATGCCGCCCGATGCCCGCCGTTGTACCCCGAACAGTGCTCCCATCGCTCCCGAAGCAAGGACCAGCGCCGGGTTGCGAGTGGCGGCTGTGGCCAGCATGTACACCGCGGTCGACACCGGGACGGCGTGTCGTTCGCCGACCGCATCGAACAAAGCGCCGCGGAAGAACACCTCCTCGGCGACGCCATTGCCTAGGGTCGTCAGCAGTACGAGGGGGTCGGAGCCCCGGGAGGCGTAGCGCAGCACGGACGTGATCGCTTCGCTCAGCACCGGGAGCCGGCGGGCGATCAGTGCGGCTCCGTAGAAGGCCCCGAAGGCAGCGGCCCCCGTGGCGACCGGTGCGACCACCGTCCGCCGGAAACGGTGCTCGCCGCTGCGAACCCAACCCAGGGGCGGCGGCCCAGAGCACAGCCCGCCGACTAGCCACGTGCTCGCTACGCCCAAGGTGAGGACGTAGAACCGCCGGGAACCCGGCTCGGAGGAGAACGACAGGCCCAGCATGCCCGCGCCGGCAACCGCGACCCTGGTGACCACTCGTAGGCGGTGTGCGAACGCCACGTCGCTCTCGCTCTTGTTGCGAGGGACTTCGGCCACCAGCCGGGACGACATTAGCGGCGCGCCACCCTCGCCCGCTCACCGAGGGCCTCGAGCACTGCCGAGTCGAAGTCCATCGGCTCGAACCGCACCACCTGACGGATGCTGTCATCACGCACGACAACCTCGTTAGTCATCGAGTCGACCAGCGACCGTCCGGTCTGCACGTCGACGTCGGTGACCAGCGACAGCCATAGGGAAGACAACGACGGCGACAGCAAAGGCACGGGCACGATCAGCGTCTTGCGCCCCTCCACAGCAGCAACCCGGCGCAGCATGTCGACATAGGCGAGAACGTCCGGGCCGCCGATGTCGAAGAATCGCCCGGCCGTCTCTGGCACTTGCAGGACGCCGACCAGATATCGGATGACGTCCGCCACCGCAATCGGCTGTGTCCTGGTCCGGGCCCACCGCGGCACGATCATCGCCGGCAGGTGCTCCACCAGCTGCCGCGTGATCTCCCAGGAGATCCCACCGTGCCCGATGATGATCCCGGCCCGCAACGTGGTCACCGGCACACCCGCCACGGCCAGCAGAGCCTCCACCCGACGTCGACTGCGCAGGTGCGCCGACAGGTTGTCGTCGTCTGCGCCCAATCCACCGAGATAGATGATGCGGCCCACCCCCTCCTGCGCCGCAGCTTCACCAAACGCTGCTGCCGCGGCTGCATCCTTCGCCTCGAAGTCGGCCGTGGCCAACGAATGCACGAGGTAGTAGGCCGCTACGCACTGCTTCAGTGCGGCTCGAAGCGAGGGCGCGTCGGAAGCGTCGGCCCCCACCGCCTCTCCTGCACCGCTGTACTCCCTGGGCCGCCGAGTCATCGCTCGGACCTCGAAACCAGCATCCACCAACGCCGGGCACAGCCGCCGGCCCACGAACCCCGAGGCGCCGGCGACGAGGACGGGGGCACTCATCCCCCCAGTCTGCCCTTAGGGTCGACTCAACAATAAGTTTGGTGTTTCGGGCGCATCTCTATCGCTAGGGGACGTCAGCAGATTGGTCCGGCGGGGACTGAGTGTGCGGTGGTTGGCCGGTACAGCAAGGCTTCCTTAGGGAGTTGAGTTCCTGTAGCCGTTTGACTAGGTGGCTGTGGTTATGAGAGGATTACTCCTAGTGAGGAGGAACTCTCTCATAATGCGACCGGATCAGTACCACGCGGAGAACCTCAAAAGCCTGCTGCGGCAACAGAGAATCGCCACCATGGCCGAGCTCAAGCACGCTTTGGGCACCGGCTCGCACGCCACGGTGTTCCGCAAGCTGGGCGAGTTGGAGTACCACTCCAGCTACTCGCACCGGGGCCGCTTCTACACCCTGGGGGAGATAGCCCGGTTCGACGAGCTGGGCCTGTGGGCGTTCCGGGCCGTGTACTTCTCCAGGTACGGGACGCTGGTGGCAACCGTCGAGGCTCTGGTCGGCGCTTCTGAAGCTGGCTACGACGTCGCTGAGCTGGACGCCACATTGCACGTGGACCCTAAACAACCGCTTTTGTCGCTGGTCCGGGCCGGGCGACTGGCCCGCCAGGAGATCGGTGGCCGCTATGTCTACCTAGCCGCTGGTTCTTCCACTCGCCGTCAGCAGCTGTCCGCCCGAGCCTTGGCCGACGCCACTCCATCTGGCCTGAGCATCGGTGCCGGGCTACGGGTGCTGCCCGATGAGCTCAAGGCCGCCATTGTGTTGTTCTACAGCCTGCTCGACGAACGTCAGCGCCGGCTGTACGCCGGGCTGGAGGCGCTCAAGATCGGACACGGCGGCGACACCCAGATCGCCGAGCTGTTGGGCGTCGACCCGGCCACCGTGGCCCGGGGCCGCAACGAGCTGCTGGCCGGCGACGTCGATCCGAGCCGGGTACGCCGAGCGGGCGGCGGACGCCCTTCGGCTCAAAAAAAACCCCCGAGGTCATCGACCGAATCCAGGAGCTGATGGAGCACGACACCGCCGGCGACCCGGTCAGCGGCATCAAGTGGACCCGGCGCACCACCGAGAAGATCGCCGCCGAGCTGGCCACGTTGGGTATCGACGTCTGCGCAAACACCGTCGCCAAGCTATTGAAGGACCTCGAGTACCGGCTGCGGGTCAACCACAAGAAGCTCTCCGGGGGCTCAGCAGTAACCCGCGCCGAGCGCGACACCCAGTTCGCCTACATCGCCGCCCAGCGAGACACCTTCACCCGCCACGGCTGGCCAATCGTGAGCATCGACTCCAAAAAACGGGAGCTGGTCGGCAACTTCAAGAACAACGGCGCCACCTGGAGCCGAGAGCCCACCTTGGTCAACGACCACGACTTCCGCTCCGACGCCAAAGGCATCGCCTTGCCCTACGGCATCTACGACATCACCGCCAACCACGGGCACCTGTTCGTCGGCACCTCCCACGACACCCCCACCTTCGCCGTCGACAACATCGCCAAATGGTGGACCTACCACGGCCGGCGCCGCTACCCCGACGCCAGCGAACTGCTCGTCCTCGCCGACGGCGGCGGCAGTAACGGAGACCGCAACCGGGCCTGGAAACACGCTCTCCAGCATCGCCTCTGCCGACCGCCACGGCCTCACCGTCACCGTCTGCCACTACCCCAGCGGCGCCTCGAAATGGAATCCTATCGAGCATCGGCTGTTCAGCGAACTCAGCAAGAACTGGGCCGGCCGACCCCTCGACAGCTACGAGACCATCCTCAACTACGCCCGCACCACCACCACCAAAACCGGCCTGAAGATCAACGCCCACCTGGTCTCCACCGACTACCCCACCGGCGTCAAGATCAGCGACGAAGCCATGGCCGAACTGCAATTCCGCCCCCACGACACCCAGCCCCAACGCAACTACACGATCACCCCCAGGAATAGCTAACCGCTGGCATCAAAGCCAAATCCGGAAGTTATTTTTGAGCTGGCCCTTAGGGGGCGGGGCGCAGCATGGGTAGTACCCGACCGGCACCGGTCCCGACCAAAGGAGCACACCCATGAACCATCCCGACATCGACCTTGCCGTGAGCTATTACGGAGCAATCAACGCCCGCGACCCTGACCATTACCGGCTCACGCAGGCCCGGGACGTCGCCTACCAAGCCGTGGGTAGGGTTACCAGTACGGGCATCGACGCGGTGCGGTCTTTCGGCTCTATATGGCTCAAGGCTTCGAGCGATTTCCATATTGACGGTATTTTCATCCCGCCGGCGAGGGCGCGTCGTATGCCACAACCGCGCCCTTAGCACCAATGACGGCCCGCTGCTCCTCCCCGAGGGAACTGAGATCCCCCCACGGGCATGACGATCGGCGGACCGTACTTCGCCAGCTTCGTGGAGACGGCAAGTTCATCAGCTTCGAGGGGGCCAAGATCACTGACGCGTGGTTCTACAACGCCGACATCTCGGGGGACCTCGAAGGTCTCCGCCTGAACGGGGTGGAAGTGGCCCCCTTGGTGATGGCGGAGCTGGAACGGCGGTCGCCAGAGCGAGCCAAACTTCGGGCAGCCGACCCAGCGGGTTTAGCCGACGCTTCGCCCCTGCCACATGGTACCTCTGTCGCCACGACGTACCAGTAGTTTCGGACCTGTACTAAACCAGGCGCCCGGGAGTTCTCTGCGGCGTGCAGACTGACCGGCATGCGCGATCGTTGACCTATGGTGGCCGAGATCCTCGCGCGTCTTCGCGATGAGGTCAGCCCGTCGCATGTTCGAGGGGCTTAGGAACCTTTCGATTCTGAGAGCCCCTCCTACTCCGGACGGAGCGAGAGCGCCATGCGTGGCACGACGAACGACACGAGAAAGATCGGCAAGAACCTCTTTCCGGTACACCGGAAGGCGACGACCTGGCCTTCGGCCGCGTCGAAGGCCAGAGTGCGGCTCAAGTTTCGGCCGTTCCGGACTTGCAGGGTGTGATGTCCAGGTTCGATTGGTATTTCGATCGCTTCGTTCATTTCGAGCGACCCGACACGCTCACCGTCGACCACGACATCGAACGTGCCACGGCGGACCTCCACTCCGATCGCTTTATGCGTCAGCTTCAGAGTTGCCGACATCTTCAGTCTCCTTTTGTGTCAGCCGATCGGCCAACACCATTGGACAATCCAAGCCGGAGAGCCAGAGTGTGCCCCCTTCCGCCGGCTGCGAGGCGATGTTGTGCGCCCCCTCCGGGCCTCAGGGTGATCGGGGAGGCCGAGCCGATCGCCGACTACGCCCTTGTCAAGCCCTTGTCGAGATTTTCTCTGAAGACGACCATATATCCCAATTCTGGGCATTACTGCGTGGTGACACTCACGCCCCTTGACCCGCTGATCCCCCAGGCCTTGGCTGTTCCTCTCGCGGCCGTGCGGCAATTGCCCTGATCGTCAGCTGCCAGTGTGCGGTGGCGGGGCGGGCAGTTGCACCGTGACGCAGAGCCCGCCAGCGGGGCGGGGGGTGAGGGTGATGGCCCCGTCGTGTGCTTGGGTGATGCTTTTGACAATTGCCAGGCCGAGGCCTACACCTGCGTGGTCGGTACGTAAGCGCTCGGTGCCGCGAAGGAACGGCTCGACAAGCCTTGGGACCAACTGTGGGGCGAGCTTCTCGCCGGTGTTCTCGACAGTGAGCACCACAGTTTTGGGGTGAACGCTGGTCGTAACCCACACGGAGCCGCGTTCAGGCAAGTTGTGGACGATCGCGTTGTGCACGAGGTTCGTGCTCAACTGCAACAGGAGCGCCTCCGAGCCGACGGTGGGGGTCATCTCGCCGGAGGTCTCAATAGTGACGCCGCGTTTTTCTGCGAGGGGGACGAGCGTTTCAGTGGCTTCTTCGGCGATGAGGGAGAGGTCGAGGCGCTCTCGGTTGAAGGACCGCTGCTCGGCGCGGCTGAGCAGGAGCAATGCTTCAGTGAGGTCGATCGCCCGGGTGTTGACGACGTGGAGGCGGTCGACGAGTTCGCCGTTGTCGCGGTTCGGGTCATTGCGGGCCACGTCGAGGAGCGTCTGCGTGATCGCCAGCGGGGTGCGCAGTTCGTGGGAGGCGTTAGCTGCGAACCTCTGCTGTTCGGCGACGTGCGCTTCGAGCCGGGCGAGCATGGTGTCGAAGGCGTCGGCGAGCTCGCGGAATTCGTCTCGGCGGCCCGGTAGGCGGATTCGGTGGGAGAGCGAGCCGGTTGCAGCCGTGCGGGTGGCGTCGGTGATGCGAGTGAGAGGGGCGAGCATCCGGCCTGCGAGAAGCCACCCTCCAAGGAGACCGAACACCAGCAAGAGCGTCCCCAAGATGGCCGCGGCCGGAGCGAAATCGCGCAAGAGAGCGCCACGCCCGGGCGATATGAAGACGTGCGTGTCGCGGACGATGACGGTCTCGCCTCTCGGCACGTACCGCAGGAGGAACACCCACACCGCGCCGAGCAGCAAGCCACCTGCGAGCATGACGAACCCTGCGTAGCTGAGGGTGAGCTTGAGGCGAACGGTCAAACCCGGGTCTCTATTCATGGTCTCCTCCCTCACGCCAACTGCCGGGTGCCTCGTTGATGCGGTACCCGCTGCCGGCCACGGTGGCGATGACCCAGGGTTCGCCGAGCCGTTTGCGCAATGCCGAGACCGTGATGCGTACGGCGTTGGTAAACGGGTCTGCGTTCTCATCCCACGCCCGTTCCAGTAGCTCTTCGGCGCTGACGACACCTCCTTCGGCGGCGACTAGGACTTCGAGCACGGCGAACTGCTTCCGGGTGAGAGCGACGTAGCGGCCGTCGCGGTAGACCTCGCGACGGAACGGGTCCAGGCGCAGGCCTGCGATCTCGCGCACGGGTGGCCTGTTGTGGGCGCGCCTGCGGTCGAGCGCTCTGAGCCGGAGCACGAGTTCTTGGAGTTCGAACGGCTTCGTGAGGTAGTCGTCGGCGCCGAGCTCGAACCCAGAGGCCTTATCTTCAAGACGGTCGGCAGCGGTGAGCATGAGGATAGGTATGCCGCTGGCGGAGGCGACGATATGTTTGGCGATCTCGTCGCCGGAGGGCCCGGGGATGTCGCGGTCGAGGACGGCGATGTCGTAGGCGTTGATGCTCAGCAGTCCCAGAGCAGTGTCACCGTCACCGGCGATGTCGACGGCGATCGCTTCCAGGCGTAGGCCATCGCGTATGGCTTCAGCCATGAAAGGCTCGTCCTCGACGATCAGCACACGCACACTCACGTGATGCTACGCGCCGGTACATATCGTCGGCGTATCGAAAACCACATACATGCTGGCAACGCCACGCTGGCTTGACTTGGAGGCGTGATGGAGCCGAGGAGTGAGTGAAGCGCTGGGACTTGCAGTCGCCCGCTATCGCCGATCTCTCGGTGTCGACCTCATGCACGGTCATGGGTAGCGCGACGGCGGCGAAGCCGCACCGGCAGGGCAGGCCTGCTCGCGGGAGCGGCCTTGTTGTAGCGGTGGTGGCGATCGTGGCCATCCTGGCGGTGACCCTGCCTCACGCCTTCGGGGGCATTGGCTCCTTCCCGCTACCAAGCGAGGCAACCCTCGCCGGCTTGAACCTCGGCCAGCGCATCGTGGCCATCGCCCAGAGCCAGGTCGGCTACAGGACCAACCCCTCCAGCTCCTATTGCAACAAGTACAGCGCCTATTGGAACGCGGGCCAGAGGGACTGCCCAAGCGGTGAGAGAGACGAGGAGTGGTGTGCCGACTTCGCGGCTTGGGCCTGGCAAGAGGCCGGAGCGCAGGTCACCTACGGCTACAGCCCGGGAGAACTCAACGGCGCCGCCGTGAGCTTCTACCAGTGGGGCGTCGCCCACGGCGAGTGGCATACGATAGCAGCCGAATACGTCCCGGCGCCCGGGGACGTGGCGGTCTACGGCCTCACCCTCGGCACCAACCCATCGGCCGCGCACGTGGCGATCGTTACCAGCAACACGCCCGGCCAGGCGGGCCCGAACGTCGTGAACGGGGACGGCGATACGACCGGTTTCTCCGTCGTCGAGAGCGGGACCGATCAAGTTCTGGCCGACGCCGATCAAGACGACTCACATCTTGCTGGTTACGTCAGCCCGCCTAGCTGACCGAGGACGTCACGCTTTTAGGGAACAGGCCGGCGCCCCTATGAAACGGGCACATAAGGCAAGTGGAGCGGGTACTTTCGGCACGAGCCGATCTCGTCGGACGCATGCTGAAGGTCCTCGCTAACGGCTATGTCTGCTGACTCTGGGTCTTGCTTGATGAACTGAGTGGCTTGCTGCAAATCGCTCCGCTGGACCAGGTGTGCACGCTCCAGCGTATTCGAGGTTGTCCGAGTCCATCATGAAGTAGCAAGGTGTCGCTATTCGGCGACCCGCGTTGAATGTCGGGCATCGTTCTGCAGACGCTCAAGGGCTTGGCATTTGCCGATCTCGTATGATGTCCACCTGAGCCGCCCGCGGAAGCCTGGGCCAAGTAGCGCGATGACCGTGTAGGACAATTGAAGGGTCTATTACACATGCGTTCAAACAGATTGCGGGTGCCTGCGTTATTGGCCGTGTCGGTCCTGGTCGCCGCGGTCTCGACAGCTTGCACCGGCTCGCCCATCCCGAGCCAGAGCGTGGCTTCGACCACCTCTGTGCCAGCGGACGAAGCGCGGGCCAATGGGCCACTCGTGGGCGACCCGGCCCTGGTCCCTGGTGAACAGTCCTGCGTCCAGGCTGAGGGGAACCGACCTTGGTACCCGACTATCGCGGCGTTCGAGGTGCACGACTCTAACCGGACGCACCTATATGCGTGCGCGCACTTCCTAGGGTCGACCTCGTCAGCCGACAACACGGTATACGCTTACAGCACTCAGCAGATCTACACGACGCCATACAACATCGTTGATCGCGGGCCCAACGAGCTTTTCGTCTACGGAGGCGGCTACGGGGACAATCCCGCCGCGTCGGGCTCGTTCGTAGCCCGGGTCCAGCCCGGGACGTTTGACCAGGTGTGGCGGACCGTATTGATCAACACCAACGTCACCGGTGAATGGAATTATCCTGGCGTCCTCAACGTCCTGGCGGACGGGAGCCTGGTCGTGATCTTCGGCTACCACATAGCCAAAATTGACCCCCAAACCGGGACCGTGCTGCAGG
Source organism: uncultured Acidimicrobiaceae bacterium (assembly GCA_963823855.1). GTDB lineage: Bacteria > Actinomycetota > Acidimicrobiia > Acidimicrobiales > Palsa-688 > Fen-671. The sequence goes on along the minus strand of CAWGNA010000011.1, from coordinate 29,569 downwards.
AGACGGCGCTTCCCACCGGCGCCTCCACACCAGCGAACACCTCATACAACGGTTACGACGCCCTACCCGACGGGACCATAATTGCAAAGACAGTAAACAGGGAACCTGGGTGTACCGAACAGGGCTTCTCGGCTTTCCTCGACTGTCCTAACCCGAGCCAGGTCCCGCCTTCCGTGATGGTGGCCATAAACCCCTCGACGTTGCGTGTCATGGCACAGATCACGTTGCCCGAGATGATCGGCGGGCGGGTCACTACTACCACCTATCAAGGCCATGATGAGATCTATCTGCCCGGCGCCACCAAGCTCTACCGTTACACTTACCAAGACGGATCCTTCGCCCCGGACCCCAGCTGGGGGCCAGTCTCGTACCTCAAATCAGGCCAGACGGCGGCGTCTGCGGTGGCCGTCCTGGGCAACTACGTCGTCGGGATGACAAATGGAGGCGCTCCTACGTCTACGCCCATGAGCGTCTTTGCCGTGTCACAAGCCAACTCCACACAGGTATCGAATATCCAGCCGTTTGCAGACAGCGGCGCGAAGAACAGCTTCATCCCTTCGATGGTCTCGGTGGACCCCGCCAACAACCGTGTTTACGTGATGGACGCCGGAGCCGGCAAGATCGCCGGTGTCAACCTGATAGACGGGAAACTGTCCGTCGCTTGGTCGGGGGACCAGAGGACCCTCAGCTTCACTTCACTGGTGGGACCGGCGAATGATCGAGTGCTCATCGGTACTAACATTCCGGTGAAGGTCTTCAAGCAGCTGAAGTCCTACTCCACAGAACAGGTGGTGTGGCGCAATCCCGCTACCGGCGTTACGCTGGCAACTTCGAGCGTGTTCTCGAAAATGACCCCGGGTATTCTCGTTACGCCCGGGTACGGAGGGCTCCAGTACTTCCTCGCCTACGACGGGCATATCATCGCCCTCCAGGTCTCGCCTAGCTCATGAGCTGCGGCTTTGGGACCGTGCGAGGATCCCGGTCAACCGCGGCTATAACCACCCTCGTGGCCGGCAATACTCCCATAGACCTCGACCGACGAATCGGAGCTTCGGTGCTAAAAGTCGTTATGGGTGGGCATTGTGCGCTTTCTGCGAAGGAATTAAATTAGTCCAGAACACCCGGAGCAATTTTCAGCCTGGCCCCGGTATCGGGGTGACCACCGGCGCTACTGACTGCGCTGTCCCGCGTTTTTCGCAGGTTGCAGACCTGTGGCTTTGCCTTGCGCGCTGCCGTGTCGACCGCATCGGCATTCTCAGCGCGGCGGTTCGGTGTGAGACGCGCTCAGAATCAGTGCACCGCTACGTCTTTATCGACATGAAGCTCACCGTTCAGACGTTCCTGACCCTCGACGGCGTGATGCAGGCCCCCGGGGGACCTGAGGAGGATCCCAGCGACGCCTTCACGCACGGCGGGTGGCAGTCCCCGTTCCCTGACCCGGCCGTCGGCGTGTTCGTCACCGAGCTCAACAGCCACGCCAGCGCGTTCCTGTTCGGTCGCAGGACGTTCGACATCTTCCGGGGCTACTGGCCTGATCAGGCCGACCCCGCCAACCCCATTGCCACGGCGATCAACTCGCTGCCCAAGTACGTCGTGTCCAACGCGCTCAGCGAGGCCGATGCCACGTGGCGGGGCGAGCACCCTGACACCGCTCGCCTCGTGACCGGCGACGTCATTGCGGCGGTGCAGGCGCTGAAGGACGGGCCCGGCGACGAGCTGCAGATCTGGGGAAGCGGCAGACTGCTCCAGACGCTGTTGCAGCACGAGCTCGTCGACCGCTTCCGGCTGATGACGTTCCCGCTGGTGCTCGGCTCCGGTCGCCGCTTGTTCAACGACGGCACCCTCCCGGTAACGATGCACCCTGTCGACCTCACCGTGACGGATCTCGGCATCGTCATCGGCACCTACGAACCAGCCGGGCCGTTCGCCTCGGCCAGATGTAGCGGGCCGCGGCTGGCCGTGTCAGGCTGTCACCTCTCGACTGGTCGTCACCGTGGCGATAACCTCGGCGCAGCCCACGCAAGTGTGGCTACCGGACGGGCTCGAATCGGTCATCCAGGCGGCCTGTGAGGCCTGGGACCGCGGTGAGCCCGAGGAAGCTGGCCGGCTCGTCAGGGAAGCAGTGGCGCTGGCTCGCGACCTCCGCTACGCCTGAGCGACGCGCAACCGTCGTGAAATTGTTCAGCTTTTCGTATTCGCTGTACCCATGACGGCTACGGTCGAGTGCGACGCGCCGTGCCTTTCGGCGAAGCCACCTTGGAGCGAGTTGAGCCTCCGGCAGTGACGTCGTCCTGGCGGCGCAACGTGAAGGCCGTGAGGTAGACGGAGACTACGCGACCGTCGGGTAGGCGCTCGAAGGTCGCGGTCTCACCGGACTGCCTGTACCCAGGCTCGACCACGAAGGTGTCTTCGTCGCCGGTGGCGAGGAGCGTCGGCTTCCAGGTGGGATCCTCCGAGCTCACGAAGGTGAGTTTGCCATCGCGCCACTCGAGGACAGCGAAAATGCCGCCCCCGCGATACGAGCCGAGCAGCGGGCGGTACCGTGCCGGCATCGCCGGCGGCGGCGTTAGCTCCGGCGCCCTGGCGGACGCAGCCTCTCGAGCGATGCCCGCCAGGCCCATGGCCAGCGCGGCGGCGGCGCCGGCACCGTTGATCAGGGCGATCGCACCAACACCGCTCTTCGGGTCAAAGCACACGTTTGTCTGGTGCCCGGGCAGCCCACCAGAGTGCTGGATCCAGATGACGTCGTCCTTGCGCACGGCGAACCAGGAGATCCCCCAGGCCGAGGTCCACTCGTCGTCGACGATATAGCGGGGCTTGTGCATCTCCTTCAGGTCCTCGGTGCTCAGGACCCGCGCTTCGGTCGCGTGCTTGCCTGTGGCAGCGTCGCGATAGGCGGCGAGCTGGAAGCCGAGCCAGCTCGACAGATCCTTGACGCAGGACCAGAGGCCTCCCTCGGCGAAGATGGCAGGCATGGCCGGCGCGACCTCGAGCTCGTCGGAGAAGGTCCGGCCGGCGTACCCGGTCGCGACCCGGGTGGCGAGGCGCTTGGGGAGAGGCTCGAAAGACGTCGAGGACATGGCGAGCGGCTGGAGGATCTTCTTCTTGACGTAGTCGGTGTACGGCGTGCCGCTGACCCGGGCGATGACCTCGCCGAGGAGCTGGTAGCCGAGGTTCGAGTACTTCCATTGACGGTTGGGCGGGATCACGGCGCCGATCTCCTCGACGTGGGTGAGGGTGCGCTTGACGTCGCCTTCGTAGCGCGGGATGGCCCAGTCCGTCCCGGGCGGTTCGCTGCGCAGCCCCGACTCGTGCGAGAGAAGCCGGCGGATCGTGACGTTCTCGATCGCTCCGGCCCGCCGACCACCAGCGGCTAGTTCGGGCAGGAACGAGACCACGGGGTCGTCGAGCCGCAACCGGCCGGTGGCGCGCAGCTGCATGATGGCCGTGCCAGTTAAAGTCTTGGTGATCGAGGCGATGCGGTACAAGGTCGACGCTTCAGGGCGCCGGTGCGACGCCAGATCAGCGAACCCCACCCCGGCCGACCAGATGAGCTCGCCGCCCGTCACGACCCCCACGGCCGCGCCGGGGAGACGGTGCTCCTTCACAAACGACGCGGCAAACGCCTCGAAACGGTCGGCGTGCGGTGACTCTGCCATGACGGCCTCCTCGGTGTCGACGCCACCTACTGACGAACCAGTGGATCGTACTCAGTGCCGTGCTTCGCCGTCTGGGGATCTCGATAACCGAGCAGGCCCGTGGCAGTTCCCCTCAGGCCTTGGCCCATCTGCCCCTTATCAAGCCTGATGACCCCGGGGCGTCCTCTGGTGTCTCGCCGTCGGCGTCCCAACGTCTGCCCGCAGGCCCTCGATGACCTGCTGGGAGATGCGCCCGAGCTCACGGGCCTGGCCGGGGCCCAGGGCGTCGAACAGCCCCTCACGCACGGCGGTGACGTGGCCTGGGGCGGCTCCCTCGAGCGCCGCCAGGCCCTGGGTGGTGAGGACGGCGACCTCGCCCCGGCCGTCGGTCGAGCTGGAGCGCCGCTCGGCCCACCCTGCCGCCTCCAGCCGGGCCATGGCGTGGGAGAGCCGGCTCCGGGAGGACCCGGTCGACTCGGCCAATTCGCGCATGCGCAGGGCCTGTCCGGGAGCCTCCGACAGGTGGACCAGCACCTGGTAATAGGAGACGGGCATGCCCGCGTCGCGCTGCAGCTGGGCCTCCAGTCTCTCCCACAGCAGGTGGGTGGCCTCCAAGAAGGAGCGCCAGGTCCTCTGCTCGTCCTCGTTTAACCATCGCGTCCCCTCCACCCGCCCATCGTAAGCCCTGCCGTGGGAATAGTTGAACACTCAACCACGTTGGCCTTGACTGGCAAGGTAATTGAGAGTTCAACAATAAGGAGGAGCCATGAGCACCCTGATCGCCACTGAGATCCCCGGCTACGTAGCCGGCACCTGGAACATCGACCCCGCCCATTCCGACGTGTCCCTCACCGTGCGCCACATGATGGTGAGCAAGGTGCGGGGCCAGTTCGAGAGGTTCAGTGGCCAGATCGTGACCGGCGACGACCCCTTGGCGTCGACAGTGGTCGCCGTGGTGGACGCCACCAGCTTCAAGACCAACAACGTCGACCGTGACAACCACATCCGCTCCGCCGACTTCCTCGAGGTCGACAAGTACCCGACCCTCGAGTTCCGCTCCACCGGCTTGTGGGCCCGCGGGGCTGAGGAGTATGCCCTCGACGGAGAGCTGACGATCCACGGCGTGACCCGACCGGTTACCCTCCTGCTGGAGCTGAACGGCTTCACCAAGGACCCCTACGGCGGGTACCGCGCCGGCTTTTCGGCCACAACCGTCATCAGCCGCAGTGACTTCGGCGTGAGCATCAACCTCCCGATGGAGGGTGGCGGCGTCGTAGTCGGCGACAAAGTCCAGGTGAGCCTTGAGCTCGAGGCCGTCCTCGAAACCCCGGCCTCTTGACTTCCGCCGTCCCGGCAACGGGAGGCATTTCAATCCACGAGCATGAGCTTGGATCCTGGACCTACGCCGCACCGCAGTGCGAGAGCGACCAGAAGTGGCCGCTCTCGCATAGGGGCAGCCCTAATGGGGTGACTGCGCAAGAGTATGTGGGCCTGTGCGACGAGCGGGCCCACAAGGATCACCCGCCGTCGGGCTCCGGAGGACGCCGCTCGTACCGCAACATTGTGACCCCGTTGCCGAAAGTGTGCGTCTCGACCAGCCTTAACGGGACCTTCGCGTCCGACGGCCGGAGCATCGAGGTGCCACGCCCGATCAGCATCGGGTGGACGTAGAGGCGGTACTCGTCGATCAGGTCGTGACGGGCGAACTCCGAGGCCAGGTCGGCGCCGCCGAGGACGAGGTCTCCACCAGGCTGTGCCTTGAGGGTGAGGACCTCGGCCGGCACCACATCGGCGACGACCGTCGCGTTCCAATCGGCCCGCTCCAGGGTGCGCGAGTAGACGACCTTCGGCATGTCCCGCCAGATCCGCGCGAACTCGACGACCGTCGGCGTGGCGGCCCGGTCCTGGTCGGCGGTCGGCCAGAACTCAGCCATCAGCTCGTACGTGACCCGACCTTCGAGGAAGCCGCCGGCGCCGGCCAGCCAACCGTTCATGTGGCGATGGAGCTCGTCGTCGACCATGTGCCAGTCGATCTCGCGGTTCGGCCCTTCCATGTAGCCGTCGACCGACACCGAAATCGTCCAGATGATCTTTCGCACCAGTCAGTACCGCGCTCGCGAGGTCATCTCGATCTCGACCGCGGTGTCGAACGCCAGCTCGGCCATCACACCAGGTTAGGTCGGCAGCCAACGCACCCTTCCGCGCCAGGACGTCGAATCCGTGCTCGTGGCCGTGGGCCCATCGGCCGAGGTCACTCGCTCGAGATGGGACGTTCTGACGCGGCCGACTGAGCCTGCTTGCCTTGGCCGAGGAAGAGTTCGCCGTCGGTGTAGTCAACGAGCACGGGGTTGTAGTTGATCAGGGTCCCGGAACCGATCACCCCGACTGTGCCGGGGGGAATTGAAGTTGCTGCCGACCGTCTGCTCGGGAAGCTGCACCTTTCCGAGCATCGCGGGCCCCATCGTGTAGTGGTTGACGACGATGGGGCAGTCAAGCCCGGCGTAGGCGGCGCCGGGGCGGCCTGCCGGCGCCAACCGGAGCTTCTTGACGACGCTCGGCCCAAGGTTTGTGGAACCTGCGCCCGTGTCGAGCGTAAGCTTGAACCGGTTGCTCCCGAATGACAGCTCAACGGTGGGCCTTACCTCGATCAGTCGTAGATGGTGGGGGGAAAGAGTTTCGCTGACGACCTTGACGGGCATCGGAGTGGCCAACGATGTGCCCTCTGTCAATGACCTAGAGACCGATGGGGGCCCTGAGCCACCCGCTACGTCTGATCGAAGGGGAGCACTTTGTGGCCCGAGGGTGAGGGTCTGTTGGCGGTAGTCGATCCTGACCGAACCGAAGCTGCTCAGTGTGTCCGACCCGAGCACACCGTCCAGGTTCGGAAGGACCGGCGACTGCACGGTCCCAACTTCTACGGTCTGCGGAAGCAATGTCATGTTGCCTACGGACCATCGTGAAACAGCTGCGAACGAGATCTGCCGCTTGCAGGTGAATGACGAAACAGCCCGAGGGCCGTCAACGAGGGCGAGGTGAAGCCGCGCCGCAAGGCTCGAATCCACGAGAGTTGTAGCTCCCCCGGTATCCACCAGGAACGGGAATGGCCCTTCGCCGCCGATGCAGACGTTGGCGTCGATCGCAGCGCGACCGACGACCCTTATCGGCACAACCGACGGAGGACCGGGCTGCGGCGCGCAGGATTTCTCGAACACGGGCAGTTGAATGCCTGGGACCACGGGCGGTACCACTTGCGCTTGAGGCTCGCTGCTGCTGCACCCAGTGACGAGGGCGACGAGGGTGATGACAACGAGCACGTGTCGAGCCCTCATCCAGCACTCACCGCGTACACTCCCTGCTCCGCCTTCAGTGTGCCACCTTGACCAACGTCGCTGGGGCCGCCAGCCCTGTTGCCAGTTTCCCTGCCTCGACGCCGGGTAACGGTTCATCTGTGGTTGTCGCCACCGGGTTCTGACTGTCGGCGTTCCGCACCAGATCGAGACGGCTCGGGGCAACACGAGAGCGCCGGGCCCAGCCCGGAGACACTGCGAAGTTCTGCTGGACCTACTGGGGGCATGGCGCCCGTCTCCTATATGACTCGGCCGCTTTCTCCCGGCACCTGGGACGACTTCGCCCGGCTAGTGGAGGCCAACAACGGGGTCTGGGGCGGCTGCTGGTGCATGGGTTTCCACCCTGAGGGCGTCGGCAAGGGCCACACCGCGGCCCAGAACCGCGACGCCAAGCAAGCCCACGTTCGCAACGGAACAGTCCACCAGAATCCTCGTCTATGACGGCCATGAGTGTGTCGGCTGGTGCCAGTACGGGCGGCCGGTACAGCTTCCGAACATCAAGAACCCGAACGCCTACGCCAAGGAGCTGGCCGAGGAGCCTGACTGGCGCATCGGCTGCATCTTCACCGGCAGCTGGCACTGGTCGCATCGGCCTGTCGGTGACGTTCCGACTACGCCGCTGGGTGTACGCCGTGGCCAAGGTCTACGCAGATCGCCGTAGTTGAAGAGCCGCTTCTCGCCTGACGACGGGGACCGCCAGACCCGCGAAGATGCGGTGCATGGATGCCCATGTGGTCGGAATTGGCGGCCTGCCCGCCCCGGCCGTACCGGAGCCACGGCGGTCTGCTGCTGGCGAGCACGGTCGTTCACACGAGGTCGTGGAGAACCCTCTCAGCGGCGAGCGGATCACGATCATGCGTCGGGACGGCGGCCCGGACGCCAACGCGTTGGTGTGGGATCTTGTGCTTGGCCCGGGCGGGCGGGTGCCTTCCAGCCACGCCCATCCGCAGCAGCAGGAGTGTTTCACGGTGCTCGATGGTGAGCTGGATTTTCGTGTCGGGTGGCGCCGGCTGCGGGTCCGGCCGGGCCAGTCGGTGGCGGTTCCGCCGGGACGGGTGCACCATTTCGCCAATCGGGGGCGGGCGCCTACCCGGGTCCGGGTGGAGACGGTCCCTGCCCTCGACATGGAGGGCCTGTTGCGGATGGCGGCGGCCCTGGCCCAAGACCAGCACCGGGCTGGCAAGCGCTTCCCTCGGCTGGTCGACCTGGCGCTGTTCATGCGGGAGTTCGAGGCGGAGGTGGCGTCCCCGTGGGTTCCCTGTGCCGCCGCCATCGTCGTCCGACGAGTGGACCGCCTCGCCCGGTCGTTCGGGGCTGACCGACGCTACCGGGGGCTGCGGGAATCCTGCGGGCCGCCCGCCACGAACGACCGGGCGTGAGCGGAATCGAGGTGCAGCATCTAGTCAAGCGGTACCGGGGCGCGACGGCCAACGCGGTTGACGACGTGTCCTTCGACGTCGCCGAGGGGCAGCTGTTCTGCCTGCTTGGTCCGAACGGCGCGGGGAAGACGACGACGGTCTCGATCCTCACGACAACGATCGCACCCACCTCGGGCTGGGCGCGGGTCGGGGGCGTCGATGTCGGTTCGGACCCTTCGGGTGTGCGCCGCGAGATCGGCATCGTCTTCCAGGGCTCTTCGCTCGATCTCAACTTGACCGGCGAGGAGAACGTCCGTCTCCACGCCGTGCTCTACGGGCTCTACCCCTGGCGTCCGTCGTACCGCCTGATGCCGTCCCGCTACCGCCTGCAAGTAGACGAGCTGGCCGGGATGCTCGGCATGGGAGATCACCTCGGCCGCCCGATACGGCGCCTGTCGGGCGGGACGCGCCGCAAGCTGGAGATCCTCCGCGCGCTGCTGCACCAACCTCGGGTTCTGTTCCTCGACGAGCCCACCGCCGGTCTCGATCCTGAGACCCGGCGCAGCCTGTGGGATCACCTTGGGATCGTCCGCGCACAGCAGGGCACGACGGTCGTTCTCACGACCCACTACCTGGAAGAGGCCGAGGACGCCGATCAGGTGTGTGTGATGGCCCGGGGCAGGGTGGTCGAGCTCGGCAGCCCTTCCGAAGTGAAGCGTCGGCAAACCGGCCCGGGCTCCACCAGGTTGCCGGTCACCGAGCCGACCCTCGAAGACACCTACCTCCGCCTTTTGGCCCGAGCCGACCGATGACCGACACCGCCCTGCGCCCACGATCGGTCGGTCATCAGCTCTCCGCGGTGTTGATGATCGCCCAGCGTGACGTGACCAAGCTTCAACACGACCGCCTCCGACTTGCGGTGAACCTCATGTTCCCGATCGTGCTGATGGTCGGTCTCGGAAGCTTGTTAGCGCCGACGGTCGGCCGGGTCTCCGGGCTGAACACCGTTACTCTCGCATTCACCGGTGTGCTGGCAGCCACCATGTTCCAGTCAGCGGCGGCGGGCATGATCTCGCTCGTCGAAGACCGCGAACAGGACTTCGCCCGGGAGCTGTTCGTCACCCCCGTGTCTCGTCTGGCGCTGATGTCGGGCAAGGTGGCGGGCGAGACGCTCGTGGCTCTCTGCCAGGGAGCCTGCATCGCGGTCGCCGCTCTCTTCTTTGGCGTGGCCATCACGATCGACCAGCTCGCGCTGATCGGCGCCTCGTGTATCGCGTGCGCGCTGTTGGGGGCGTCGTTCGGACTTGCCACCGTGGCGGTGCTGCCGAACCAGCGGTCGGCCATGCAGGTCTTCCAGTTCTTGATCGTGCCCCAATACGTGCTGAGCGGCGTCGTCGTCCCCTTCCGCGGGGTCTCCCGCTGGCTTGATGTCCTCGGGTGGGCGATGCCGTTGCGTTACGGGGTCGAGCTCACCCGAGCAGCCTTCTACGCCGGCACGCCCGGCTACCGGGAGGTCGTCAGCTTCGGCCCAGGGGGCGACCTGGCCGTCATCCTGGCCTTGTTTGCTGTCTTTGTCTTCGGCGGGAGATGGCGGTGGGAAAGGCGGGAGCGCAACCGATGACAACTCCGGTTCTCCTGCTCTTCGCCGACACTGGGGGTGGCCACCGCAGCGCGGCTCAAGCGGTCGCCGACGCCCTCGAAGACGAGTATCCCCGCGTCTTCGCCCCATCGTTGTACGACCCGATACGGACATGGCGCTCGCCCCGCCTGCTCCGGAGCGTCGGCGGCCTCTACGGACCGATCGTCCGGTTTGCCCCGTGGGCGTGGGGCGGCATATACCACGCCTCCGACTCGCGTCTAGCGGCAGAGTTGCTCCGGCAAACGTGGCTCCGCCTTGCCGACGCGTTCGTGGCCGAGGTCGTGACGGCACACCGGCCAGCCGCCGTCGTGTCCTTCCACCCGCTCACCACCGCGCCGGCGGTCCGCGCCGTCCACCGCCACGCCGAGGGGACCCCGGTGGTCACCGTGGTCACCGATCTGGTCACCGCGCACGCCACTTGGCGCTACAACGCGGTGCAGCGGATCGTCGTGCCCTCGGCGGCGGTGAGGCAGCGCTGTGTGCTCGACGGGATCGCACCACAAGGCTGCCTTGATCTCGGGCTCCCGGTCGGAAGCGCGTTCAGCCCTCCTCCGCTCGCCGGCCACCAGCAGCGGGCGCTCAGACGACGGCTCGGCGTCGACCCCTGGCGGTTCCTCGTGGTCCTCGCCGGCGGAGCCGAAGGGTCAGGACAGATCGCCGGGAGCGCCGCAGCCATCACCTCGGTGTTCGACGACATCGACGTGGTGGCGATCTGCGGTCGCAACCGTCGGCTCGAGCAGCGTCTGGCGTCGCTGGGCTGTCCGCGCCTGACGGCCAAGGGGTTCGTGGACAATATGGCCGACTGGTACCGAGCCGCCGACCTAGTCGTCACCAAGGCCGGTCCGCAGACGATTGCAGAGGCCACCTGCTGCGGCGCCGCCCTGCTGGTTACCTCGCACTTGCCCGGGCAGGAACGCGGCAACACCGAGCTGGTCGTACGCGTCGGCGCCGGCGCGCACACGCCCCGGGTTGAAGACGTCGTGCGCGCCGTGGCCCATCTGAAGGGCGACCCGGACGCCTTGGGGGCCATGCGGCGAGCATCCTCGGCACTGGCGAGGCCCGACGCGGCCCGCCGGGTGGCATCCCTGGTCGCCGGCCTGACGTCATCGCGAGAGGAGCGAGTGGAGCGGCATGGTGCAGCCTAAGAGAACGAAGGGAAAATGAAGAGAAGTATTCGCAAAACGGTGCCCGGTGTAGCCGGAACGGTTGGCATCATCGGAACCGCGCTTGGCGTCGCCACCGAAATCCGACTCAAGCGACGGGAACGGCCCGTCACCGAGCGCTGGCAGACACTCCCGGTAATACCGGCCCGAACGACGATGCTCGGGGTCAGCTTCCGCCCCCGCCAAGCCGAGGCCCTCAACGTCGACCCGACGGAGGCACTCGGCGCGCTTCTCGACTATCCCTTCGACGTCATACGACTGGCGGCCTACTGGGACCGCATCGAGCCACAGCACGGCCGCTTCGACGCCTCCGAGCTGGACTGGCAGGTCGACGCAGCCGAAGCGGCTGGCAAGCAGATCATTATGTGCGTCGGACCGATCAAATGCTTCGGCTACCCCGAATACTTCGTCCCCGACCACGTGCTCGACACCTCGCTCCCCGAGCACAGCATCGTGTCAGCCAGCACGCACCCGTCACTGCTCGCCGCAAGTACCACCTTCGCCAAACGGATCGTCGAGCGGTACCGCCACCGAGAAGCGGTGCTGGCCTGGCAGGTCGAGCACGAAGCGGTTGACCCGCTCGGGATGGAGCACTCGTGGCGTCTCTCCGCCTCGTTCGTCCGTGCCGAAGTCGACGCCGTGAGGTCCGCAGATCCGTCCCGGCGGGTCGTTCTCAACGGCTTCCTCCCCACATCTACGCCGGTGCGGCTTACCCAGTGGTGGCGGACCCGCGATCAGGGCGACTCCTTGACCATCGCCCACCGCTTGGCCGACGTGGTCGGGGTCGACTTCTACCCCCGCCACGCCCTGGTCAGCCTCGGGCCGTGGAGCGCCTACCTAGACGGCGCCGGCCGACCCTGGCAACAATGTCGATGGCGCCAGCTGGCGGCCTGGCAGAGCGAGCGTCCCCGCCGTCAGATGATGATCACCGAGGGGCAGGCCGAGCCGTGGGAAGCCGTCACCGTACCCCCCAACCCCGACAACGCTGGCCTGTACAGCTGCCTCCCCGAAGACGTGATCGGCAACTACAACCGGGCCATGGTTTACTCGGCGCAGGCAGGCGTCCCGTGCGCGGCCTACCTGTTCTGGGGAGCCGAGTACTGGCTGCTGCGTCGTGCCGGCGGTGACGCCCGCTACCTCGACGCCTTCGCTCGGGTCCTGACCGGGCACGGTGCCGTGTCAGGCAGCCGACGTTTGTTCCTTGCATCGTCTGGGCGCGGCACACAGGCCGCTGCACCGAGCCGTCGATGAGCTGGTCGCTCGCCGATCGCCGCCGAAACGTGGTCTATCCAAGCTCGACCAGACGCCGGGGCCGCCGCTGGTCTCTGTTCGGCAAGCGAGATTGCGAGGCCGTTCGGGACCGGGCTCCCGGGACGGCGTTTCGTTGGTGATCGCTCACGGAAGCCAGCCCGGCCGGACGAGGCCGGTTTCGTACGCGAGCACGACGAGCTGGGTTCGGTCTCTTGCACCCAGCTTCGTCATAGTCCGGCTGACGTGGGTGCGGACCGTGGCGGGGCTGAGGTAGAGGTGTTGGGCGATCTCGTCGTTGGTGAGCCCGCCGGCGACCTGGGCCATGACCTCGCGTTCACGGTCCGTGAGGACGTCGAGATCGCTCCGGGGCCGGGGTTGCTTGGCTCGGGCGGCGAACTCGACGACTAGGCGTCGGGTCATGCTTGGCGAGATCAGCGAGTCGCCTCGGGCGACAACGCGGATGGCGGTCACCAAATCTTCCGGCTCGGTGTCTTTCAGGAGGAAGCCGCTGGCGCCGTGGCGGAGCGCGTCGAAGAGGTATTCGTCGAGCTCGAAGGTGGTGAGGATGACGATCCGGACCACGCTGAGGTGCGGGTCAGCGGTGATCTGTCGCGTGGCTTCGAGCCCGTCGAGCCCCGGCATCCGGATGTCCATCAGTACGACATCGGGCCGGGCCGCCTTGGCCAGGGCAACGGCCTGGTTGCCATCGGCGGCTTCGCCGACGACGTCGAGGTCGTCTCTGGCCTCGAGAAGGGCGCGGAACCCGCTGCGCACGAGGGCTTGGTCGTCGGCGAGTGCTACCCGGATCACCCTCTGGCCTCCAGGGGAAGCCGGGCCGCGACCCGGAAGCCTCCCTCGGGCCGGAGACCGGCCTCGAGGCCACCGCCGAGCGCCGTTGCCCGTTCTCGCATGCCGTCGATTCCCGTTCCGTGGCCGACCGTGGCGGCGTCATCGGCCGCCGGAACCGCCGTGGGATTCGGGCAGCCAGTGTCGACGATCTCGATGAGGACGGCGTCGGGTCGGTAGCCGACCCTTATCGTTACTGTCGCTCCGGGGGCGTGGCGGGTGATGTTCGTGAGGGCTTCTTGAACGATCCGGTAGGCCGTGAGGTCGGCAGCAGCGGGGAGTGCGACCTGCGGTCCGGTCGTCTCGAGAGCAACGTGGAGCCCGACGGCCTGCGTGAGGGCGACCAGTTCGCCGAGTTGGTCGAGGCCAGGGGCGGGGGAGCGGGGCGCCTCGTCGCCATCTTGGCGGAGGGCGGCGAGCATGGTGCGGAGCTCGCCGAGGGCATCTTTGGAGACGCTCTTGATGGCCGCCAGCGCGGATCGCGCTTGCTCAGGCTGGGAGTCGATTAGGTCGAGGCCGACGGCAGCTTGAACGCTGATGAGCGAGATATTGTGGCCGATCACGTCGTGGAGGTCCCGGGCCATTTGCAGGCGTTCTTCGCTGGCCCGGCGACGCTCCTCGACCTGCCGGGCGGCGCGGGTCTCGGCGACCCGTTCCCTGCGCATACGAACAACCTCGGCCGCGACGACCAGCACCGCCAGCCAGCCGCCGACGTTCAGCGCACCGTCGAGCGAGGCCAGCGACTGGCCCCAGACGAGCGGGGCGAGCCACAGCGACCCGACGTAGCCGACCACGATGACCGTCCAGGCGGCCCAGCGGTGCCCGCTGGTAGCGACGAGGAAGAAGGCCACGATCAGGCTCAGGTAGCCGAAGCGCGGCGCAGCCGGCCCGACGGTGGCGAGGAAGGTGATCCACAGCACCATGACCGGATGGCGGCGCCAGGCGACGAGGGCCAGCGGCCCGACGAGGAGCAGGAGCCACTCCGCCACGTCGAGATGGGTCTGGTTGCCGTGATGAGCTTCGGCGAGCGCGGACAATCCCACCTGGAGGACGAGCAGCACGCCGGCCAGCAAGAGATCGCTACGGGTGATCCTTCCCTTCGAACTGGGCGGCCGCAGGGCCCACCGGCTCGTCACCGGCCGGGCGCGCTCGTCGACGCCAGCCATTTCCCCAACGTACCGACCGCCCCGACCGGCCGCATCAGCTCGTGGCCGCGTCTTCGCCTACGCGTCCCGACGTAGTCGCGCCCCGCCACCTACGCCCGTCGACGTAGCCGACAGCAACCAAAGAAGACGACCTCACTGTTGAAGAACGGCAACAACGTCAAGCGAAGCGCCCATCCGGTGTCAGTGGACGTACCACCTCGGTCGAGGAAACCGTGGCTCGCGCCTTTGCCGTCGCAGGAAATCCAAGCCAGCACGCCGCCAGGATTGTGTGGGGCTGGTGCCGGCAACGGTCACTGGTGCCGGTCCGAGTGGGGGACCTGTACTGTGGGCCCGGTCGGCACGGCGCCAATCAATCGACAGGAGGCTTATGGCTGCTACCAAACTTGAGCCGCTGCAGTCGGGATGAGGCCGTCGATCCTTTACGCCGCCGGTGCTGACAGCCCGCCCGGACCGCTTGCCGACTACAGGTTCACGGTTGACCTGAACCTTGACCAGATCTTTGCTGCGATCACAGCCGGGCGCGAACAGCTCGACCTCGGGTCTGTCTTCTACGCTCCTCTGGGCGAGCTGGATGACGTGACCTACCGTCATGAAGTACTGGCGGACCTGGAGCGCCCCCCTGTCCGGGTGGAAGTGAGAGAGTTTGGCCGAGGGATGCGCCAGTCCCGTGACACCCTTGCCCTGGCCCGGTCCTTGAGCAGCCACTGGCAGCAGGAGCGCCTCTTTGTCGACGCAGTTTCTGTCTATTGTGGCGCAGTTGTCTCGTTAGCAACCGCTTTGTCGAGGCTCTCACCGTGTTCGCGCGGCCTGCGCACGTTTGCGGAGTACCTCTCTGCCTACTGCTCCTCGGGCGAATTCAGGGCGTTGGCGGACGAGGCCGACGAGGTGGTGACCAAAATGGGCACCGTCAGGTACGCCCTGAACATCAACGGCACCGCGGTGACCGTTGCCGGTCAGCGCGACGAGCATGATTACGCCAGGGAAATAGAGACGTTCTTTGCCAAGTTCAGCGAAGGAGCAGCGACTGGGCACTCGGCCCCGCTCCCAAACCGGCTGAACATGAACGAGGTCGAGGCCGAGGTCCTCGAGCTCGTCGCCCGCCTCAACCCTGGCCCGTTCGGGGCGATGGACGCATATTTTCGCCGTTACCAAGGCTTCGTGGATACCGCAGTTTCCGCTTTCTACCGCGACTCTCAGTTCTACCTTGCCTATCTCGATTACATCGAGCCCCTGCGGAAAGCCGGCCTACCCTTCTGCTATCCGCGTCTTTCTGTTTCGAATGGGCCCGTACGGGCCGGTGACGCCTTCGATCTCGCCCTGGCCGCCAAGGTCACCTTACGGCCCTCACTGGGCGCCATCGTGACCAACGACTTCGACCTTGGCTCAGACGGCCGGGTCCTGGTAATCACCGGGCCCAACAACGGTGGCAAGACGACCTTCGCCCGAGCCTTCGGCCAGCTCCACTACTTGGCCAGCCTGGGCCTGCCGGTGCCGGCCCGAGAAGCCGACCTGGTGCTCGCTGATGTGGTGCTCACCTCCTTCGCCCAGGCCGAACGGCTCGGCGCGACCAGGAGCCACCTTGAAGAGGAACTCGTGCACCTCAGTGGCGTCATCGAACGGGCTTCCCGGTGCAGCGTCGTCATCCTGAACGAGAGCTTCTCGTCCACGACCGTTCGCGACGCGACCCTCCTCGGCCGAGCGGTCCTGGCCCAGCTAGTGGCTCGGGGCTCGATCTGCGTGCTCGTGACCTTTGTCGACGAGCTCGCCACGGCCAACGAAGCGACGATCAGCATGGTCGCCGCGGTCCACCCTGATGACCCGGCACTGCGCACGTACAAAATTTTGCCCAAGCCGCCGGGCGGGCTCGCTTACGCCGCCGCGCTTGCTGAGCGCTATGGGCTCACGTACGGGGCCGTGAGCGAACAAGTGGCCAAAGATGATCGCACGGGGAAAGGTGAGGACAAAGGCGGCGGACTGAAAGTCCTGCTCATGCACCCGAGCGAGGATTTCAGGCTGGACCGCGAACTGCTGCCCGAAAGCGATGGTCTGGTCGAGGACCTCGGTATTTCGACGCTGTTCGAGGCGATGGCGAGGGGCGACAAGTTCCTCCTGGCCGTGAGCAAGGCAGGTGTGCTTTCACCGCTGGCCAAGCCGAGCGAGATCATCTATCGCCAGGAGGCCCTTGCCGACTGCCTCGCCCACCCGGAGTTCGTTGAGCAGCTGTACTCGTTGGCCAGTGGGGCTGTTGAAAGCCACAAGAAGGTCATGTCCTGGGGGATCACCCCTTCTCCGGAGAGCCTCCATTTCATCTCGCTACACACGTTGGAGCTCCTGTTGGGCTATTTAGTCGATTTGCGACGCATGACACACGAACGCGGGGCTGATATGGCCTCTCCGGCTTTCGTGCGCTTCCGCTCGTTGGTCTTGAGCGAGCTCGACGAGGCTTATCTAAAACTCCTCAAAGGCCATCTCGACGAGCTCAGGCTGCAACCCGGCCTCTGGATGGGCGCCCAGCTCGGTCGCGCCAACAAGGGAACCGGCTACGTGCTCCAAAGGGCGCCAGCGCGGGGACGGCGGGAGCGGCTGTCCCGGCGCGGCCAGATCGGCCACAGCTTCACTGTCCGCGACGACGACGACAAGCGCCTGAGGGCGTTAGGGGAGTTAAAAGCAAGAGGGATAATGCTGGTGGCTAACACCCTCGCCCAATCTGTCGAGAACGTGGTTACCTTTTTCAGTTCTCTCCGCTCCGAACTGGCTTTTTATATCGGGTGCCTCAATCTTCGGTCTACATTGGCGACAAAGGGGGAGCCGGTCTGCACTCCGGTACCAATGCCCGCCGACAGTCCCTGCTTCCGGACGACTGGTCTCTACGACCCTTGCCTAAGTCTTCGTTTGGAGGGGCGTACCGTGGGCAACGACTTGAGCGCCGACGGTAAGGCGCTCGTCGTGGTGACGGGGGCCAACCGAGGGGGGAAGACCACGTTCTTGCGCAGCGTTGGCGTGGCCCATCTCATGATGCAATGCGGCATGTTCGTGGCCGCGACGTCGTTTAGTGCTGGAGTACGCCGGCGCGTCTTTACTCATTTCAGGCGCGACGAAGACCACTCTATGGCCGGCGGTAAACTGGAGGAGGAGCTGGCGAGGATGAGCACCGCCATTTCCCATATATCGCCCGGGTGCTTATTGCTGTGCAACGAGCCCTTCGCTTCGACGAACGAGCGGGAAGGCTCGGACATTGCCTGCCAAGTGTTCCTCCCGTTGGCCAGCGCCGGAGTGAAGGTCGTCGTGGTTACTCACCTCTTCGACTTGGCGGAAAGCCTTTATGAAAAGCGTCTCGGCTACGCCCTTTTCATCCGAGCCCCAAGGCAAACCCAGGCGCAACAATTCAAGCTCGTAGTGGGGGCGCCGGAACCGACTGCTTACGGTGACGACGTGTACAGGCAGATCTTCGGGGAGTTCCCCGGCGACGTACTGGGCACGCCACCGAGCGCGAAGGGCGAGGCTTGAAACAGACCGCCGATACCCCCGACCTCAGCAGAGCAATGCGACGTCGGTTCGAACGCCGGAACGCCCCTCAGGGCCGAGGGGCATTGCACGATCAGGCGCGAGGGGGCCACCCGATCGCTTCGAAGACCGCGATGGGGTCGAGGTAGTCCCGCCATCGGGTGACCTTGCGGTCGACAACGGTGAGCACCGAGATGTAGCGGTTTGAGTAGGCAGCCCCCGTGGCGACGGCACGACCTTCGGAGGCGTACTCAAGAACGACCATGCCGGATTCTCGGTCGTGATGAACAGCCAGGTCGAAACATCGGTCCAGCACGAAGGTCTCGCCATAGGGTCGGTACAACTCAGCCACTGCGGAGCGACCCACGATGTGCCGCGGGTAACCGGGGACCGTGATGATGTACTCGAAGACGACATGATCGGCGAGGAGGTCGAAGAAGTGGTCCCCGTCGGCGAGCCCGTTGAGGCCCCCTTCGATAATGCGAAAGAACGGGTCGAGCGCTGCGAAGTCGTCCCAGTCACCTATCTCCATCATGGCGCTTGGTCGCCGAGCCATGTCGCGGCCGTGCCTCTGGCGAAATCAGTGAAGCTCGTAGGCGGAGCTCCGGTCACCGTCTCGACGTCGTCATTGGGTCGTGAGCCACGACCGGAGGCGATGGTCTCGGTGAGCATTTGCAGCATCTGGCCGTACTCGGGGGGCACCCCCGACGCGATCACGCTGTCGACCCAGGCGCGCCGGTCGATGTCGACGTGTCGCACCGGTCGATCAGTGACGCTGCCGATGATGTCGGCCGCCTGCCTCACCGTCAGGACCTCCGGACCGGTCGGGGCGTACTCGGCGCCCACGTGAGAGGCTGGGTCGGCGAGGGTCGCCGCCGCCACGGCCGCTATGTCCTCTGCGTCGACGAACGCCTCCCCGCCACTCCCAGTCGGCACGACAATGGCGTCGTCCACCGGCATTAGGAACGTCTCGCTGAAGCTCTGCATGAACCAGGCCGGCCGCACGATCGAGTGCGTCAACATGGAACGACCCATGAGATCCAGTTCGACCGCCCTGAGCGCGACCTCGGCGGGAGCGAACTCGATCCCGTAGGCGCTGAGGTAGGTGACGTGCCGCACTCCGACAGCCTCTGCGAGGTCAAGGAAGGCCGATACCTGTGGAGCGAACCGCGTGCGCATGACCGGTGCGACCAGGTAGACACGATCCGCTCCTTCGACCGCGCTCCGATGTGTTTCTGGGTCGTCCCAGTCGAACGGAGTATCGGCACCGTGGCGGGCGGCGGTCCGGACCGGGACGCCAAGAACGGTCAACCGGCTGGCGACGCGTGAGCCGGTCTTGCCGGTGCCGCCGAGCACGAGGGTCAGATTGCGTGTCTCGCTCATGGGACGATCGTCCCGCACCATAACGAGCGGATCAATGCGTAATCCACTCGAATAACTACGCGATACTCTCATGAGGTGGATGTGCTTCAGGAACACCTCACCCGCGCTCGTGCGTCGGGCGGCGTCTTCGCTCGTTCCGTCGCACGACCCCCTTGGGGTGTGTGCCTGCCCGGCACCATCCAGCTTGCCGTTCACGCCGTCGTCCGAGGTCATGCCTGGCTGTGGCTCGACGACCCTCAAGTGGCACTCAAACTCACCCCCGGCGACGTAGCGCTGGTCCGGGGTGGTCTCGACCACCGAGTGGCCCATAGTCCCCTCGCCCTCTGCCTGTCCCCGGACGACTTCCGAGCGCAGCATTCAGACGACGAGCACGCCAGTGATCCTGAAGCGACGGTGTTCCTCTGCGGCGCCTACCAGTTCGCTGGCGACGTGGGTAGCCAGCTCGTGGCAGCGCTCCCTCCTGTGCTCCATCTGGCGCACAGCGAAGATGACCCACTGCACGATGCCATCGGCCTGCTCTCTCGCGAACTAGCGACCCCGGCACCCGGCCAGCAGACCGTCCTCGACCGGCTCCTCGACATTGTCCTGGTCCACGCCATACGTGCTTCGTTCCGCCAGGGCCCCCAATCCCCACGCTGGTACCAGGCCTCGAGTGACGCCCGCCTCAACCCAGCCCTCCGCGCCATCCACGCTGATGCCGCCCATTCGTGGACGGTGACTGAACTCGCTGCCCTCAGCGGTCTCTCCCGGGCGGCCTTCGCCCGAGCGTTCCAGCAGGCTCTCGGGCAAGCGCCGATGCAGTACCTCACTGAGTGGCGAATGACCCTCGCCCGAGACCACCTTCGCTCCGGCGACCTCAACCTCGCCCAGATAGCCGGCCGCACCGGCTACGCCTCCCCTTACGCGTTCGCCGCCGCGTTCCGGCGCCACCATGGTGAACCGCCTGGCCGATGGCGACACGAGCGTGCGGGTCATTAAGCGCTGTCCGGAGAGAGCCGCTCCGCCGACTTCAGCGAGCCTTACCCGGTGGCATTCCCCGCCGACACGCCAAAGTAGGGTAGATCAGTAAGCGGGAAGCTCGAACCGCAAGTTGCCAAAGGCACTCAGAGACCGGGCCGTCGCCTCACGGTGCCGGCATGCGTGCGGTCAGCAGGGCCCGCGGGCCTGACCGCGGAGCGGTTCAGATGAGGGGCGGCAAGTCTCCCTGGGCGCTGGCCGCGAGACCGGGATCCCAGCCACACACGTCGCAGGCGTGGCGAATGGCAGACTGGCCGAAGTCCAGCGCGGCGCGGTGTGGGTCGGGGGCGGCGCGAGCATCGTCCCAATCGAGGAGGAATTCCCGGAGTTCCGTGTCCCAGCGAGCGTCGGGCGGTGACAGCGTGGCCCTCTCGAAGCCCTCCGGGGCAGGAAACGCAAAAGCGAAGAAAGCGGGACGGGGGTACCGCCCATCGCCCGGCCACCAGCCGACCTCGATCTGCTCAGCGTTGGCCGAGTTGCGCATGATGAAGTCCTTGGACGGGGGATCGACTGGTCGTCCGGAGAAAAGGCCCACGGCCAGGTCGAACGTTCCCCACCAGGCGTTCACCGGTGTCGAGCGACCCCGGTAGGGGGCGCGCAGCTCAGCCAACACAAGAGCGGCCTGAGTAGCAGCGTCGAAGTACGCCCTCACCTGAGCCGTGTCATACGTAGCGTGTTCGTGATCCTCGTCCAGTGGAGTCGTCCACGGCGTCTCCTGTGGGCGGGGGTCGAATGGCACCGGGCCAGCAAGGTCACGGACCGTTGCCAGCACCTCCACAGTCACCTCCGCCACCGGCCTGTTCGGGCTCAGGGGGATACGCTTTTCTCGGCCATCGCTATGATTGACGGCGACCTCGTGGCGGTGCAGGTCCAACGTCACTGACAGCGATCCGGAGCCATTCGGGGCGGGTAGTGGCAAGGTCTCCCACCCCCTCGTACTGAGGCGCAGAGCGGCGTGCTGGAGCTGGGGCTCGGGCGGCGCAAGAGCGGCAGCGAGCTTGCCGAGGACCTGCGCATGCGCGTGGAGCGTGTCGCAGGTGGCGGACCAATCCCGGTACGGGAGCGCCGGCCAGTACGAAGGCACGCCAACCACGCTAGCGACTAACGCTTGATCCCACGAGGGCTTAGTCCAGGCTCCCGCTCCAGTGTCATCCTGTGGCGCGGGGGCGCGAAGGCGGTTGTGCCTAACTTGGCGCTTGCGCTGTGGGGAAGGACTTCCAGTCAATTTGTACGTGAGCCGCCTCAGCACTGTGCTGACGCAGCCACTTGCGCGGTAGGGGCACCACGGTACGAGCGTCAGATTGTCACGTACGGCCCATTCGACGGCAGCCCCGACAAGTTTGCCGGCAATGCCCCGACCAGCGATCACTTTGGGAACCCCGGTGTGGATCAAAAACAGGTGGTTCTCTGTGCGGCGGTAAACCAGCTGGGCCTCTTCGCCGTCTTCTTGCCAGACGAGGCGCTGGTGCGCGGAGTCATCGATCACCCCTTGACATCGCATCACTGCCACCTGTTGTCCGCGGTTCGATTGGCCATTTCAACTTTTAGGTGCACGGTCGAGAGCCGTGCGCCGCGGTCGCCGTCGGCACGCCTCGTTATCACGCCGCTTCAGCCGGGCAAGTCTTCAGGTCGCTTCTCGGCGAGCTCCCCTTGGAGCACTCCGGTGGCCTGGCCGACTTCGATGATGTAGCCGTCGGGGTCTCGCATGTAGCAGCGGATCTCAGCCCGGCGATCGATCGGCGGCGTGACGAACTCGGCCCCCTTTGAGCTCCACAGTTCATAACACGCCTGGACGTCGGCGACGCGGAGGTTCATGAAGCTGGAGACCGTGTTCCCGGGCTCGTAGTTCACGACCGAGATGTCGGGCTTGTCGGGGGTAGGCGGACCGCCCGGGTTCATGAGCACCCATGAGTTGGCGAGCTTGACGATGCACGGGTTCTCCTCCAGCACCACCTGGCCGCCGAGGACCTCGGAGTAGAACGCGCGGGACCGAGCGACGCTTCGTACGGTGATGAACTGGGTGACGAGAATGCCCTCCCTCGGGGCGGGCAGGTTCTCGTAGTCGATGAAGGGCGAATGCTCGTGTGCTTCGGTGGCGGTCATGGCTACCTCCTGGTTGCGTTCGGGAAGACCTCGATTGGTCTTCGTTGTGGTGAGTCATCAAGGGGTTCTCTGCGTGCCTGTCCATCGCACCCGGGTGTATATCCCGAGCGAACTCTGCGCCAGCCTGCTAGCACAATACGGGCCAGCGCCGGCTCAACTCATCTGGTGGCTGCTGCTCGTCCGGCCGGCCCCCCAAATCAGGTCGTCCGTCACCTGCCGGGTGGTGGCTCGATCGACCAAGAGCGCCCGACCGAGCCACCGCGTTCCACCTGCGCTTACGTAACGCCTGCCTGCTTCTTCCGTGGACGTATCCATCTGACCCTCCATGAGCCGACCCATTTCCTCGTCGCCTTCCATGGGCTCCGCCGCCTTCTTCGCAACTTCATATCTACGATGGTGTCAGCGGTCGCGTCGGTTTTCCTGCGCAACTCTCGGGCTCAATGGAACAGGTTGAGCTGGTTCTCGGCGTCGTCGACGAAGTAGATGCCTTTGTGGCCAGGCCGCACTGCCAGGCCGAACAATGTCCCTGCCCCTTGTGGCGAGCCACTCGAGTCGAGGAAGATCCAGTTCACCTGGTGCCCAGCGGGTGTCGTCTCTATGATTTCCCCATCGTTGCCATTAACAGTGAGGATGTTGCCGTTGGGGGCAATAGCCAAGCCGAGCGGCGCTTTCAGGAACTCACCCGTTGACACGGTCGACCCCGTGCCATCGGAGGTCGTCCGTAGACGGGCGTTGGGGATGACCGCGACCCGGTTCGTAATCGTGTCCGCGAGATACAGGGCACCGTTACCGGACAGGCCCACGCCGGTCGGGCCGAGCACCAGAGCGGCTGTGTTGGTCGCTTCGTCAAAGCCACTGGCAATAATGAGTTCTTGCTTGACCCGGGGGGGCGATACCGAAAAGTCGAGCGCTACTCGGACGACAGTGCCCTTGGCAACGTCCTTGCCGTTGCCGGCCACGGTCCCGTTCAGGACATTGGTGACGAACAGGTCCCCATATGTACCGCCGTCATAGGCAGTCATATCCCAGGGGCCGTTGATGTCGCCACCTTTTATTGGTTCTATGACCTTCCCGGTACTGTTGATCACATAAAGAGCTCCTGTCGTGGCCGTTTTTGACTTCCCGTTGGTGGTGGGCAGGCTCCCGACGACAACGTCCCCATTGCGGAACACTGATAACGCCGTGGTCAACCCGACCGGCCCTTTGACCTGTACCCCCACGTTCGAGAAAACGCTGGCCGTACCAGCCGGGGAGATCTGCATAATGGTCACCCCCGTCCCTTGATTGTTGGAGGCGTCGTTGAAATTAGATACGAGCACGTCGCCCGCCACCAGTTTGCCAGTCGAGGTCGGTACGACCGCAACCCCGTAGGGGTTGACGTCGCCATTCCCTGAGTTTCCTGTCCCGAGCGACGGCACCGTAGAGGCCACCTTAGAGACGGCACTTAACCCGCCGATGAACCCATTGCCGGTCCCATTACCCACGGAAGTCCATGCCGTTGCCGCCGTGGCTGCTCCCGCCAGCATCCCGACGGCCAACAGTGCTCCTGCGACAGTGGAGCGGGACGCCCGGGGGATTATTGACATCGGTTTACGAACCTTCACTTTGGTTCTCCTTGTGTTTTGACATGCGAACTCGGGCTGTCTGTGTAGTTACCGATAGGGGTCGGGGTTACAGGACAGCCAAAATTGTGGCCAACCGCCGATGCGTTCCGCGCATTTCTGAATTGTGCTGGTGCAGCGAGGCTCTGTGGCCAAGTCCACCGAGAAGCACATTCTCATCGCGTCGGGGCCGCGCCGCTGGATGGGCAGGACTGTAACTCGCTCCCTTAGTTACTAGCTGTGCTGAGCGGTGGTCGGCGACGACGGTCGCTTAGCAACACCACCGCCGAAGGAGCCCCTGTGCATGACGCGGAATTGCATGCCACGGCGGGCTCGGAGCGGCCAGGCGCCGCCAGGAAGCGAGGGCTCCCGAAGTCTCCTCACGCTCGGATGAGCACGGTCGGGCCAGTAACGGTCGCGCCAGTGACCAGGAGCGCCTCGGGAGGTGTGCTCGCCGGTAGAGCGCCTGCCGTGGCCGACGCGCCCTTCCAAAAGGTTGCTTCACAATGGAGGCGACGGGGGCGGCCCGGGTTGACGGTGGTAGCCGCTGTCACGGTGGTCGGGCTCCTGGTCAACGAGCGGGACCTCATTGCGTCCTCGTTCCGTATGGTCGAGCACCTCGAGTGGGCCTGGTTCGTGCTGGCGGTGCCCTCGAATCATTGTCGATGGCCAGTTTTGCTCGCATGCAGAGCCGACTGCTGAGCGCAGGGGCCCTGGATGCCGGCGTGCTCGCCGTCAGCATCGTCGCCGTCGGTGCTGCGGTACCGTGGCGGGACCTGCTCTTCGCCTACGCCGTGGGCACGGCCGCGGCCAGCGCGGGGGTCGTGCGCGGCGGGCTAGGTGTGGTGGAAGGAGCCCTTGCTCTAACTCTCATGGGCGCCGGCGTTCGCCACCCCGTGGCCCTAGCCGCCGTGCTCATATACCGCTTTATCAGTTTCTGGATGGTCATCTCCGTCGGTTGGCTGATCTATTTCTTCGGCCCCCGGACCGGCCATAGGGGCACCTCTAAGGCGGCGGCCCCACGAATTCCCGCCCTGTCAGGCCCGTTGGAGGATGTTGACCTCCGAGTGCCCGTACTCGCCGGCTTCCAGCCAGGGGACGAGAAAAGAGCAAGGCCTGAGCGCGAAGCAGCGCCTGGCCGTGCTGGAAGTTGTGCCGTCAGCGCAATCAGCAAAGGGCGCCGAGCACCCTCCAAAACGCGCTGCTCGAACCCGGATGGGGGGTCAACCGCGGGAGCCAAGAGGGACAACGTGTCGGCCACGGCCATCAGGTCGTCCAATGGGCCTTGCAGGTGACGCAAGCATCCAGATGCCCGAGCAGCGCCGCTTCTCCTGGCCCGCGAAACCCGAGGGCCAGCGCCGCAAGCGTTCGTCCGCACCGCTCGTGGGGGACCGCTGTGGTTTTTCCGTCTCGAACCATCACCCAGGTAATACGCCGGCGGGTTACGGCTACGTGAGTGGTCCCGAAGTGCGCTTACGAATTAAGCGAAAGTGGCGGAGCCGACAAGAGAGCCGCCAGGAGTGACGAGCCTTGCCCCCCGGAGCCGGCCGAAGTCAACCCGAAGCGTCCTCGAGAACTGCCCCACACCGTGGTGGAGCTCGAAGGCGCCGGCGGCGACGGTCGAACCGCTGACGCTTCGCAGCATGCAAACGATCCGGCCGTCGTAGTCGGCCACGTCCACGTTCATGAACACCCACGATGGGTTGCCGCGATAGGCGACGATCTGGCCCACGGCCCGGTGGTTTGGCGTCTCGAACGTCGCCGTGCGCAAGACCTCTCCGTGCGGGGCCGGCACTGCCACCGGCGCCTGTCTTCCTTGGTTCAATGCCTCGGTGGCGGCAGCGGTCCCTGCGACCAGCGCCACGCTTGCCGCCACGGCTACGAGGGCAGCACGCCCGCGGCCGAACTTGACCGTACGGACGTTGGGCGCGAGCTGCGTTCTCGCTTGGCTAGCCAGCTCGTCGTACAGGCCGGACACGAACTCTTCGTCGGGTTTGGCGTCGCCCGGTCGCGCCGCTCGAAGGGCGATGGCCGTGCGCAGGACTTCAACGTCGTCAGGGCCGGCCGACAAGCGGCCCGGACGTCGCCCCGAGACGAGGGCATCTATGAAGGCCGAGAGGCGTCGGTTGGTCATCGGCCCAGGTCCTGGGCGACCTTGGCCGCCATGTGCAAGGCCCGGTGTTGGAGGACCTTGGCGTTGCTCACGCTGATGTCCATGGTTTTCGCCACCTCCTTGATCGAACACGCCTCGAGGAAGCGGAGCTCGAGGACGCGCCGGTAGCGCTCCGGTAGAGCGGCGAGGATGGTGCCGGCCCGCTCTGGCGCGTCGGTAGGTTCGCTCGTTCCCGGCGGCTCGGCCAGGTAGGGCATGTCCGCCGCTGGGTCTATGGACGTCACTGGCAGGCCCAGTCGGCGCCGCCAGTGCGAGGCCAGGACTGTCCTCGCCGTGACCAGCAGGTACGACCTCACCTCCCCCTTCGATGAGGCCAAGCGCAAAGGGCCGAGGGCGGTCCTGAACACCTCAGAGGTGAGGTCCTCGGCGTCGGGGCGGTTCCCGACCCGGGCGTACATCAACCGGTAGAGGCGCTCGACATTATCCCGGTAGACCGACTGCCAGTCCGTGTAGACGTCAGCGTCAACCAGTCGCAGGTAAGCGCCAGCCCCGTCCGGCGGGGCGGCCTGTTGACCGTCGGGCCTCGAAGGCCGCTGATGAGGACGGAACATCTCGTTAGACAATAAGGCGGCGGGTTACAGTCCGTCCCCGCCGAGCCGGCCCCCGCCCCGAACGCTGCCCGGTTGGCCCGACCGCTCGCTCGGGAACTCCGTCGCCTGGGCAATGCCTTTTAGGCACTCTGCGCGCTGTTGTTTGGGCGCCCCCAGGGCTTAATAAATTGCCGACTCTTGGGCCCAGTCGAAGGCGCCCGCTGAAGCAACCTGGAAGTGCTGGTGTAACCACCGACCATATTCCTCGGAGAGGAACAAGATCGACACGGGGGCCTAGGTACGCGGCACCCGGCGGAGTACCGGAATGTGGAGATTCGTCGGGAGCCGAGAACTAGCTACGGCGTGACGTACTAGTGCAGGGCGTCGTGGCCACCCGCTGTCCAAGCCAAGGAGAAGCGATAAATGAAAAAGTGCTTTGGCCGTGCTATCGCGCGCGCCACCATAATCTCAGTCCTGTTAGCTGGAGGGACGGCCGTGTTCGCTGGCGGTGCTGCCGGTGCCAGTGAGGCCGCTGCGGCGCCCACAGGCCTCGACAAGCTCCAGCACATAGTCGTCATTTACCTCGAGAACTGGAGCTTTGACAGCCTCTATGGCACCTTCCCGGGTGCTGATGGCCTGGCCCAGGCGGATTCGGCGCCCTCTCAAATCGACCAGAACGGCCAGCCTTACTCGACTCTTCCCCAGGTGCTTTCGCCCCCTCTCGGGGACGAGGGGACGAACCCCTTGGTAGCGGAGAACTCAACCGTGGCCAAACCGGCCCCGCCCCTGCCGGTGGACGCGCGCTTCCCGGCAGGCCTCCCCAACCGACCGTTCTCGCTGGCCCAGTACGTCCCGCCGACGGGGAAGGTCGCGGACCCCGGGGCCAGCTTCTACACCGAGCAGGCCGAGATCGACGGCGGCAAAATGGACCGGTTCGTGCTGGACGGCAAATCAGGTGCTTTGCCGCTCGGCTGGTACGACGCCACCCAGCTGCCCCTCGGGCGCCTAGCCGCGCAGTACACCCTGCTGGACCACTTTTTCCACGCCGCCTACGGCGGTTCGTTGCTGAACCACTCCTTCCTCATCGGTGCGGCCGCGCCGCAGTGGCCGAACGCACCTGCTGTCGTCCGCATCAAGCTGGCGCCTGACGGCAAAGTGCTCCAGAACGGGGCGGTCACGCCCGACGGCTACCTGGTCAACACGGCGTACAGCTCGGTCGGCCCGCACCCGGCCACCACGCCTAAGGACCAGCTCGTCCCGCCGCTGACCAATGTGACCATCGGCGACCGGCTGAGCGCTAAAGGGATCTCATGGGCCTGGTACTCGGGCGGCTGGGACGCCGCTGTCGCCGGTCACCCGGGGCCGCTGTTCCAGTTCAACCATCAGCCGTTTGCCTACTTCGCCAATTACGCCCCGGGGACGCCGGGCTTCAAGCACTTACAGGACGAGACGGCCTTCGATGCCGCTGTCGCCAATGGCACGCTCCCGGCCGTCAGCTTCGTGAAGCCCTACGGGGCTGACAACGAGCACCCGGGCTACACCGACCTGTACGACGGCGACGCCCAGACGGCTGCTCTGGTGGAAAAGATAATGCACAGCTCGGACTGGGCCAGCACGGCGGTCATCGTCACCTACGACGAGAACGGCGGGTTTTGGGACCATGTCCCTCCGCCCAAACTGGACCGCTTCGGCGACGGCACTAGGGTGCCCGCCATCGTGATCTCCCCGTTCGCACGGCGCCACTACGTCGACCACTCGGTCTACGACACCACGTCAATCCTCGCCCTCATCGAGAAGCGCTTCGGGCTGCAACCGTTGACCAGCCGTGACGCTCACGCCTCCCCACTGCTGGGCGCCTTCAATTTCAACACCTCTGGGTGAACACTGCTGGGTGAACACATCGCTGCCGGCCAGCCGGGCCTGTCGTGGCCCGGCTAAGGCCGCGGCCAAGCCTTGCCCTATGTAACGCCGGGGCATATCTATTGATGAAAATGTCCTCCCGTCCGGGCACCCGCCCAGACTCGGAGGACCTGACTGCGGAGGTACCGAGCGACTGCGAACTCTCGAAGGGCTGGCCTCCAGCGCATAGCGACGGTGCTGGGCGCCCTCAGCCACCGGATAGGGAGCATGGCCGTCTACCGGGGAGAGCCGTCCTGGGTGTTCATGAACGTCGAGGGCTCGGCGTATGACGGCAGGACGGTTTGCAAGCTCCGGGGGTACAACGGCGCAACCCTGGCCAGCGGTACCTTCGAGGGGGACAACGGCAGCGGCCAATTTGCCCGGGCTCTGCGGTTGGACATCGACAAGGTTGGCGGGGCGGACATCATCACCGCGACGGGCACTCCCGTGGCGACTGCGGTTTTTTGCTGACCGCGACGACCGCCCCAGCGCCTCAGCGACCCTTCTCTAACGGCCGGAGGCGCGCGGGGAGCCCGTGTCTAACCCCAAAGCCTATTACTGGGCAAAGATAATTGGAGATAACTCGTGCGTTACGCAAAGGCGGTAGTCGTTGTCCAGGCCCTTTGTGCCGCCGGTGCCGGAGGGGGTGTGGCGGCTGCCGCCGCGAAACCACGACCAGACCGTCCCCTGGCCGGGCCGTCGGCGCCGCTGCGCTCAAAGGCAGCTCAGAGATTTAGGCTAGGGCCGAGGACCGATGGGGCGCGGCGGAAGGCACCCCTGGCCGTGACTGCGATAACTTCTCCACCTTGCTAGTGCGTAACATTCGAAACGGTGCGGCGGCTCCTCTTCAAGTGCTATCACGATCGCCCCGGACAGTGTCCCGCGGTGCTGACCGGACGACCGCGTAAATAGCGGTGGCAAATCACCGCAAGAAAAGCTACGAGGAAGGGT
>CAWGNA010000010.1:0-84229 GCA_963823855.1 uncultured Acidimicrobiaceae bacterium | reverse complement strand
GCTCGGCACCTTCATTGGGGACTCCGTTCGGGGTGGTGGTGTTGACGATCGGTAAGGGTCACGCAAATCGGGTGGCACCCAAGGACGCCTCGTCAGCCATGAAGCTGGGGATGGGACGAACAGGTTGGGTGTGAGCGAGGTGCAGGTGAGCGGGCCCGGTGCCGCTCGGGGCGGACCATGCTTGGGAGAGGGAGCCGGGCAAGAGGTGGCGGGGCGTCCAGCCCAGCTCGTTCCGCACAGCGGCCGTGTCGGCCCACTGCCACGGGACCGTGCCCGAGCGTGTGGAAGAACCCTGGGCCTCTTCGGCGATCTCACCGTTGAAGCGGGCGATCGCCGCCAAGCGGTGGACGAGCCAGCGGCTGGAGACGGGTATGCCTCGACCGACGTTGAGCACCACCGGCTGCCCAGGGCGGTACTGGCGCCGTGACGCTAAGAGCACTGCCCGGGCCACATCGTGGACGTCTATGTAATCGCGAGCGCTGTCGAGGGCGCCGAGCGTTACCTGCCGAGCGCCCGTGGCCTGGGCCTGGCGGAACGATGCTACGGCTCGGCCTACGAGGCTCGCAGGAGGCGCACCCGCGCCAAGGGGGTTGAACACCCGGAGCACGGTGGCGCTGACCCGGCCGCTCTCAGCGGCCTCGCGCACGACTTCGGTGCCCGCCAGCTTGGTGGCGGCGTAGTCGCCCACCGGCCGCGCCTCGTCTGTTTCTCGGGCCGGGGCCCAGTGTTGTGGGGGGCCGTACTCTGCCGCCGACCCGAGGTGGACCAGGTGCGCCGACGAGCACGACGCCATTACCGACACGAGTTTTCGGACCACACCGACGTTGAGCCGTTGCATCTCTTCCGGGCTGCCCTGGGTGGCGCCAATGCAGTTGACCACGGCCACGGGGCCAATCGTTCGAGGAAGTGGCCAAGCGCTTGCTCGGGTTCCGCGACGATGTCGAACCAGGCCCACTCGCCAGAGGCTGGGGAACCGGCTTTGGTAAGCGCTTACCCGATCGACGAAAATGCCTTCTCCGGTCTCGTGATCGCTGGCGATCAGGCGGGCGACGTGGCCCCCGATCCAGCCCGCCGCCCCCAGGACGAGGGTGCGAGGGCCCCATATTGGCCTTCAGCCACGCGGGAGGAGTTCCTTGATCAGGACGTCGAACTCCTGGTTGGCCCGGTCGTAGTCGTCGGGGCGGCCGATATCCACCCAGCGACCGTCGAACTCGTACATGGCGGGGTACTGTCCCGCCTCGATGAGGTCGGAGATGAGCTCGTCGAAGCCGTAAGGCAGGCCGGGGGTGTAGTGAGTGAGGGCGTCGCGTGACACGGCGTAAATGCCCATGTTGACCAAGTAAGTCATGGTCGGCTTCTCAGTGAAGCCTCTGATGTGGTTGTCCCTGATGTCGAGGACGCCAAACTCCACCTTGTGTTCTTGGCTCCGGGTGGCCACGGTGAGGGCGGCCCCGCTGCGGACGTGGGCGTTGAGCATGTCGGCAAAGTCGAGGCTGGTGAGCACGTCGGCGTTGACGACGACGAAGTGCTCGGGGAGGTGGTCAAGAGCCCTGAGGACCGGGCCCATGGTGCCAAGGGGCGACTCTTCGGCCAAGTAGTTGATCTCGATGCCCCACTGCGAGCCGTCGCCCGCATAAGCCTGGACCAGTTGGCCCAAGTACCCGACCGTGAGGGTGGCCCGGGCAAAGCCCTGTGCGGCCAGTTGCCGCATGACGACCTCGAGGACGGAGTGCTCGTCGCCGATGGGGACGAGCGGCTTGGGGATGAGGGTGGTGTACGGGCGCAGCCTCAACCCTTTCCCTCCGGCGAGGATGACGGCCTCCATGCCCGAGGTCGGTGTGGCGGGCATTGACCAGGGCGAGCCCATGAAGTCCGATGCCAGCCCTGGTGTCGTTGCGAACTCAGATGCCATAAACATTTGTCTTGTACCTCCGGAGGTTTTCGGGGTCGCTGAACCAAGCTGCGGTCAGGGTGAGCCCTTCTTCAAGGCTGTGAGCGGGTTGCCAGCCGGTTAGTTTTTCGAGCTTCGTGCTGTCACAGATCAGCTCCATGACTTCCGAACGTGAGGGCCGGAGGCGCTGGGGGTCGAGCACCGCTTCGAGCTCGACGCCCATGACCTCGCCCACCATCGAGACCAGCTCGGCTACGGTGATGCCCCGGCCCGAGCCCGCATTTACCACCTCTCCCACTACGTCTGCGGCGGGGGCGGTCCCCACCGATACAAACGCACTGGCGGTGTCGGATACGAAATTGAAGTCCCGCACGGGGGCGAGCGCCCCCACTTCGATGGTCCTCGACCCCGAGGCAGCCTGGGCTATCACGGTCGGGATCACGGCGCGAGAGGACTGGCGCGGCCCGTAGGTGTTGAAAGGGCGCAGGGTCACGACGGGCAGCTCGAAGCTCAGGTGGTAACTCTCGGCCAGTTTGTCAGCGCCCACTTTTGATGCCGCGTACGGCGACTGCGCCTGGAGCGGGTGGAACTCGTCGATGGGCACGGTCTGGGCGGTGCCGTAAACCTCGCTCGTAGAGGTGTGCACGACCCGCGGGGTCCCGAGGGCCCGGGCTGACTCGAGCACGTTCAAAGTGCCGACGACGTTGGTGTCGACGTAGGAACTGGGCGCCCGGTAGGAGTAGGGGATGGCGATCAGGGCGGCCAGGTGGTAGACGACCGAAGCGTCACGCATCAGGTGAGCACCGAGTCCCGGTCACGGACGTCGCCCAGCTGTACTTCGACCGAGCCCAGCACGTCTGGCCCCAAAGTGTCGAGCCAACCCCAGCTCCCCATGGAGTTGTACACGGCCATGGCCCGTACCCGGTGCCCGGCCCGGGCCAGGGCCTCGACCAGATGTGAGCCGATAAAACCGTCAGCACCGGTGACGGCCACGAGATCAGGCATTACTACCTCCTAGGCAGCGGTTATCCATGGCAGACCGGGTTTGCGACAACCCGCACGGCCGCGCCTGCCATGGCGACCAGCGAGACAACAGCGGCAACGCAAAACGCGAGCCGTGCGTCATATAGAGCCCACCTCGGCTGGGTAACCCTTTCGGCGACCCCCCAGGCGCCGTATATGACAAGGCCCGGCAACCACGCTCGCAGCACCACGTCGATCCGGCCGCAAGCGCCCACAACAAGAGCGAGGAAAAATGCTAAAGCTAAGGCTGTGCCGGCGAGCAGGAGCGCCCAATTCGTGTGGACGCCGTGGCTGTACGCCAGGCCCTGTACCGAACCGGTCAGGACAGCCAGTACCGCAAAATAGGAAAGCGTAGCGACCGCCAGCTTTCGCCGCGACGCTCTGGCGAAATCGCCGAGCGTGTGGGAAGCGACCAAGGCATCGCGTGCGCCTGCCCGTAGTGAATGCAATTGCCATTCCATAACTCCGAGGGAGAGGACTAAGGGGTAGGCCGAAACACCCGGCCAACCGTGTGCCCCGCCCTGTGCCGGTTCGAGCACTATAAAGATGGAGACCAGCAATCCCGAGAAAATACCGAGACCGAAATATCGCGCTGTCATTGGCGCGTCTCCCCGGTCCAGGG
Organism: uncultured Acidimicrobiaceae bacterium; assembly: GCA_963823855.1. Lineage (GTDB taxonomy): Bacteria > Actinomycetota > Acidimicrobiia > Acidimicrobiales > Palsa-688 > Fen-671. The sequence continues at coordinate 80,693 of CAWGNA010000010.1, read as the reverse complement.
GAGGGACACGCCACCATCGAGCGGGTAGGTGGCGCAGGGCTACGGCTACAGTCGCGACGACGCTGGTCGCCACGAGGGCCAGGGCCACGCTGGTCGGTAGTGCGAATGGTACTCGAGTGATGAATATCACCGACCCGATGGCTCCCGGGAGTAACGTCACCGCGATCAAGAATTCCTCGCGGTGCACGATCAGTTCGGCCGCGGCCGCCATAAAAGCGCAACCGGTGGCGGCAAATAGGACGCCGTAGAACTTTCCTCCGAGGATCGCGTCGCCCGCGAGGCCGAAGGCCACGCAAAAGGCCGGCGCCGCCAGTACGGCCCACAAGACGGGGGACCCGGTGGTCTCCGGCTGCTCTTTTCGCGAAAAGCCCACGTAGGAGACGACTTGACTAAAGGCCCACCCGCATGCGAGCGACAGTGGCAGCATCCACCAGGAAAGCCAAGAACGTAAGGCAACGGTGGCGCCCGCGAACATGAGCGTGGGAGCGGCGAAAACGAGCCCGCGACCGAGATCCGAAATGTTCCCCATGCGCACCGGCCGCAGGTCCGAAGCCGGAGCCGCCCGCAGCTGGACTTCTGTATAAAGTTGCTCAGCCAAGGTGAAGACGTCTTTCCACCCGAGGCGATCTCGGACGACCGCGTTGCTCAGGCCGCACGTCTCGAGCGAGGCGGCGATCTCCAGAGGGTCGACGGCAGACTCAACGACGCCGAACAAAGAGGAGGGGACCTCCTCGGCCATCGTGGCCAGCGCGGCCTCAGCCGGCCCAAGTTTGTCCCGTTTGGCGGGGTGGGCCGCGGACCGCGGCGCCTCCGCCACAGCCCTCAGGAAGTGCCGGCCGTACTCGGTGACGCTCACGAGCGCACTCCTGGGCGCAAATGACGCGGCTCATATGCGCTGCGCGTTGTGCCGCAGGCTGGCAGCCGGAACGCTCTAGGCTGTCTCAATTGGTGCGAGCCCAGCTGATCGTAAACATTGCGGTACGTCTGGAACGATTTTTTAGCCGTGAAGAGCCGTTGGACCCGCTCTCGGGCCGCTTCACCGAGCGCCCGCCTTTCGTCCCCATCGTTGAGCAAGCGCACGCAGGCCGCCGCGACCGCGGACGGGTTCCGGGGCGGCACGAGGAGCCCGGCGTCGCCAACTGCTTCCCCCACACCGCCGACGTCGGTGGCTACGACCGGGCGCCCGCACGCCATGGCCTCGAGCACCGTGTAGGGCAGGCCCTCAGAGATGCTGGTCAGCACGATGACGTGGCCGGCGTGGTAGGCCTCGACGACCGAGCCCACCCGCCCTTCAAATGTGGCGGCGCCCTCTAGGCCGAGTTCCTCGATGAGCTCGACGCAGCTGGCCTTGTAGTCCTCGCGGCCTTTTGAGGTGGGCCCGAACAACCGCAGCCGGCAGTTGGGTACCGACTGGCGCACTTCGGCGAAGGCCCGTAGCAGCGTTTCGACGTCTTTTAGGGGGTCGACCCGTCCGATCCAGGCCAGCGTGGGGACATCGGGGTCGGCGGTGGCGATGGGGAAGGCGTCGGGGTCGACGCCATTGCACGCCGGGCGGATGCGGCCCGACGGCGTGCCGTGGGCCAGTTCCCACAGGCTGTTGTACGCACTACCGGGCGCCACGATGTCGGCACATTCGTACGCCGCTTCGACCAGCAGCCGGAAGAACCGCAGCACGATGGCCCGGGCCGGCTGGCTGAGCGTGCCGGGCCGGTAGGACAAGTAGCGCTCCCGCAGGTACAGGCCGTGCTCGGTGAGCACGAACGGGGTGCCCCGGGACCATTTGGCGGCCAGGGCGGGCAGCGCCCCGAGGCCGTTGGCGACCGAGTGGCACAGGTCGGTAGGCCGAGGCCGGGCCCAAGGGGCGCAAGAAGTGCTCCAACAACATCATGACGTCGACGGCGTCGGCCACACTGAGCGGGCCATGGTCCCCGCCGCCCGGGCGCTCGCTGCAAACGGGGTCCTCGGCCAGCAATTGGCCCACGGCGTCTGGGCTCGACATCCCCGCGCTCAGCTGGCCGGCCTGGGCCAGCTCGCCCAGTTCTTGCAGCGAGGGGACAAAACCGGCCCCGTCGTTCTCGATGGCCAGGCTCCGGAAGAAACGCTCGAGCACAGGGCGAAATTGGGCCCGCATAGTACGGCCCGCCCGCAGCCGCGGCGTCGAGCCCCACAGGGCGACCACGTCTAGGCCGGCCACGTTGGCCGGCAGTTCCCAGGTGCATTTCTCGGTGCCCGTGGCGCTGAGGGCAAAGACGTGGTACTGGTGCTCGGGGAATTCCCGTACGAGCTGGTCGCACCACACGCTCACCCCACCTGGGTAGTGGGGATAGGTGCCTTCAGTTATCAGGGTTATATCCATGTCCCGGGCCTGACGACGGGTAATAGCGGCCGCCAGCAACACCCCGGACTTTGCAGCGCGTGCCCCGCATATTGGGCTTTGACCACGCAACGTAGCAGTGCCGGCACGGACCGTTCTTCGACGGACGCCAAGAGGTTCGACGTGGCGAAGGGCGTGGCGCTATTCGCGACTAACCCGTTGTGTGCGTCGATCTCCGCTTCTTCGGTTGTCGTGGGCAACACCATGGGTCCACCGATCGTCTGGTCGGGTATGTAGCACTCAACTGACGTCGGAGTCTGAGCGTCACTTAGAGAGAGTGACCGAAGCAGCCATCACGTACAAGAATTTCTGTAGTTACGGCCCACGTGCGGGGAGCGTGGCCACCCGACCTCGGCGCACGCGAATGAGACATCCGACCAGGAAAAACCCTTAGGCCGTTTGGCTCATTGTTGGCTCCGGGACATCCGGCCCCACCTGTCTTCACCAAGCAGCGGGGCCCAGCAGGTACTGGACTATCCCAGGGTCTCAGCCAAAAGGGCTCCGGCTGCGGCCCTTGGGCATATACGGCGAAACCCTTGGGCCGTTTGGCTCATTCTTGTCCGCTTTGCCCAATTCCGGCCCTATACCAGCAAACCAGCACTGGTCAGCTTGTTGCGGACGCCGGCTCCTGGTCACGTGCCTTTGCTCGGTGTCTGGCGCGGTCCGCTTGAGGCAGAACTACCTTTCGGAGCCGCACTGAGACGGGCGTCACTTCAGCGCATTCGTCTTCGCGCAGGAACTCGAGAGCCTGTTCGAGCGACAAAAGGGTCGGAGGAGAGAGGCGCACCAGTTCTTCGGCGGTCGAAGAGCGCATGTTCGTGAGTTTGCGCTCTTTTGTCGGGTTGACGTCCATGTCTTCCCGGCGGGCGTTCTCGCCTATTACCATGCCCTCGTACACAGGGGCGCCAGGGCCGATGAAGAGCGTCCCGCGCTCCTGGAGGTTCAACAGCGCATAAGTGGCGGTCTTCCCGCTCCGGTCGGCGACGAGAGAACCGTTCTGCCGAGTACGGATTTCGCCGAACCACGGCGCCCATCCCTCGAGGACGTGGTGCAGTTGGGCAGTTCCTCTGGTCTCGGTCAGCAGCTGGGAGCGAAGCCCGATCAGCGCTCTGGAGGGGACGAGCCAGTCTGTCCTTGTCCACCCGCTCCCGTGTGAAACCACGTGCTCCATCCGGCCTTTTCGGGCTGCGAGCAATTGCGTCACGGTACCGAGGTGTTCCTCCGGGATGTCGAGCGAAACTCGCTCCACCGGCTCGTGCACCTTGCCATCGATGAACTTCGTGAGCACCTGGGGCTTGCCGACCGTCAATTCGAAGCCCTCCCGGCGCATCAGCTCGACAAGTACTGCAAGGGCAAGCTCACCTCGCCCTTGTACTTCCCACGTATCAGGTCGCGCTCGTCGGCATTACTCGGACCGAAACGTTGCCGACTAGTTCGGCGTCGAGACGGCTTTTGAGCAAGCGGGCGGTGAGCTTGCTCCCCTCTTGGCCCGCCAGTGGGGAAGTGTTGACACCGATCGTCATGGAAATGGCTGGCTCGTCCACAGTGACGCCGGGCAAGGGCCGCGGGTCCGTTACGTCCGCAAGGGTGTCGCCGATCATTATCTCCGGGATGCCAGCAATGGCGATTATGTCGCCGTGCCGGCGCCACCGGGCCCGGCGTCCACTCGTTGGAGCGCGTCCGTCATGTAAAGCTCTGCGATACGGGCTTTTTGAGGGGAGCCGTTTTCACCTTGCTTGCACCAGGCAACGGTGTCGCCCTTGTGCACCCAGCCCTGATGGACGCGACAGACGGCTAGCCGGCCAACATAGGGAGATGCGTCGAGGTTGGCGACAAGCGCCTGAAAGGGGTGGCCCTCGGTGTACTCGGGGGCCGGGATGCGGTCCACAAGCAGCTCGAAAAGCACCTTGAGGCCAGGTGCGTCGGCCACCTCTTCGGCCGACATCGCTGCCAGCCCAGAACGGGCGTCGCAGTAGATGACCGGGAACTCGATCTGGGACTCGTTTGCCCCGAGGTCGATGAAAAGGTCATAGATGGCGTCGAGTACCTCTGCCGGGCGGGCGTCGGAGCGGTCGACTTTGTTGACCACGGCCAGCACCGGGAGATCGGCCTCGAGCGCCTTGCGCAGGACAAAGCGGGTCTGGGGGAGGGGGCCTTCACTGGCGTCAACGAGCAGGAGGACCCCGTCGACCATCGTCAGGGCCCGCTCCACTTCTCCCCCGAAGTCGGCGTGCCCCGGCGTGTCGACGATGTTGACCGTGATCCCCCCATAACGGACCGCGGTGTTCTTGGCCAGGATCGTGATGCCTTTTTCCCGTTCGAGGTCAGTCGAGTCCATGACTCGCTCGACAAGCTCCTCGTTGGCGCGAAAAACCCCTGACTGGCGGAGCATGGCGTCTACCAGTGTCGTCTTACCGTGGTCTACGTGGGCGATGATGGCCACGTTGCGTATGTCAGCGCGTCTGCATTCTGCTCGTCTTTTGTGGGGTGCCGGCGAGCGGGCGTTCGCCCGAGCTCTCTAACCAGGGTACCGGTTGGAGCAGGGAACCCGGGTTCGCCGCCACTCGCAGCGTCCGGGACAACTTCCCCGGTTGGTTGGGCCCCGATTTTGTGCGGCAGCCAAGCAGCAGCTTCGCGTCTTCCCGCGGAGGCCGGAACTGACTGCCTGGAGCCGCCTGAGGGCCCGGCCCCGTCTCGAGAAGCCGGTCGGTTAGGGAAGGCGGGCAGCAGACCGGCGGGCTCGACCAGGTGAGCGGCTCAACGGGCCCAGGGCGTCAGGACGGGAGCGCCCCTCTGGAGGGCCTCACGGCTGGGCGGTCGGCTGAGCCTTGTCGGAAGGGGGGCGCCGCCGCCGGCCAAACCGCCCCCGCGGGGCCTCGCTGCGCTTGTGGTGATCCTCCATGCGCCGGCGGATCACCTCCCTCCTCGCCTGCAGGTCCCGGTACGTAAGGCTCTCGACATCCTCGCCGACGCCCACCGCGGCCCGAACCCCACCCATGTCGATCTGGTGTTCCCTGGGGTCAATACCTATGTCGTGCGCGATCCGCTCGCCGTAGCGGTTGGTGAAATAGGTTGCTATTTCAGTCACCTCGCCGAACAAGTCGACGTCGGGGGCCAGAGTGGCCAGCGAGCCATCTATGAAAAGCAAGTCCTTTACAAAGAGCATGAGTATTTTCGGGAACTTGGCCCCGTACTCGAGCAACCTCTTTGTCAGGTCCCGCACCTCTGCGAGCAGGGCCTCGGGCGCCAGCGTCGTTGGGTCGACAACGGGTTTGTCTAACCCGAGGTCGATTGCGAGGGCGTCCAGATCAGTGTCGGGCGGGACGGCGCCCATGTCCCGTAGCGCGGCGAGTTGCAAGCGTTCGTCGTTCAGGGTGCCGCCCATCAGCAATCGTAGGAAAGCCACCCGGCGCACTTCGTCGAGGCGGCCCGTGATCCCGTAGTCGAGAAGGGCCACCCGTCCGTCCGGCTGCACGAACAGGTTCCCGCCGTGCAGGTCCCCGTGGAAAACCCCGAACAGGGTGGCCCCCTCCAGGAAGGCGATAAGGAGGGCGCGCACGACGGCGGACGTGTCGATACCCGCTTGACGCATACCCTCCACGTCGTCCCAGCAAAAGCCGTCGAGGCGCTCCATGACGAGAACCCGGCGAGTCACGAGCACGGGGTGCGGTCGCGGCACCACTACTGCGCGTTGGTCCGTCTCAGCCAAGACCCGGGCTATATCGAGCATGTTGTCGGCTTCGAGCCGGAAGTCGAGCTCCTCAACGATCGTCTCGGCAAAAAGCTCAACTAGAGCTGGAGGGTTGGCGAGCGCGGCCACCGGGATGCGCCCGATGAGATGGGGCGCCAGCCAGCTCATGGCAGCGATGTCACGCGTAACTAGACGGTTAACTTGCGATCGCTGGACCTTCACGACGACATCCTCGCCGCTGCGGAGCCGAGCCGCATGTACCTGGGCAATCGAAGCCGCCGCGATCGGTGCGGTCCCGAAGTGCTCGAACACTTCTCCAAGGGGTCGGCCGAGGTCGGCCTCGACAACTTTGCGGACCATCTCGAACGGTTCGGGCGGGACGTGGTCCCGGAGCAGCCGGAACTCACCCACGAGCTCCGGGGGGAACACGCCCTCGCCGGAGGAAAGGATCTGGCCGAGCTTGATATACGTCGGCCCAAGACGTTCGAACGCCTTTCGGAGCCGCCGGGAAAGGCCAGCCCGTGATATCTCCCGGCGGCCCAAGCGGTCCGCTCTGCGCTTGTCCACGATGCGCCAGGTAAGGATGGCCCGCCCCAGAGTCAGGGTCGTCACGAGGACCCGCCGGCCGGGCGGCAGCCGGCGCTTGCGTAGCAACTTCGGGACCCGGTCCCCCGTCTCCGCCCGCAGCTGTTCGATCCCGGTGCGCCAGGGGAGAGGTTTGCCCGTAAGGTCCCACGGAGCGGCGTCGCTGAACGCACCCATGGCGAGGTCGGCCGGGCTGCCCGGCGACATCGAAGGGCTATTGGGTACTGGGCCCGATTGGCCCACCAGTGCTCGAGGCAGGTGGCCCAGGGGGGAATGCGTGTTCGGCTGCGCTCATGAGCTGATCTCTGCTGACGCTAGCCGGCTTGGGCGGCCTAGCCGGATTGGGCTGGTACGGTGCGCTCGCTCGGAGAAAGAACGTATGCTTTGACGCCATGAGCGAGCGGCTCCAAGCGGGCGACACCGCACCGGCGTTTTCCTTGCCCGACCAGTCGGGCGATGAAGTGGACCTGGCAAAGTTCAGGGGCCGCCGAGTGCTGGTCTACTTTTACCCAAAAGCCGACACCCCGGGTTGCACCACACAGGCGTGCTCGTTACGGGACACACTTGGCTCCATCGGCACCACGGCAGTGATCGGGATCAGCCCCGACCCGCCGAAGCGCCAGGCGGCCTTCGATAAGAAATATGGCCTCGGTTTCCCGTTGCTGTCCGACGCGGACCACGCCGTTGCCGAGAAGTACGGTGTCTGGGTCAAGCGGAGTATGTACGGGCGGGAGTACATGGGGATCGAGCGCTCGGCCTTCCTCGTCGGGGAGGACGGGGAGCTGCAGCAGGTCTGGTACAAGGTGGCGCCGGCGGCCACCGCGGACAACCTCCTGAAGGCCCTTGCAGGGTAGAGACCGCCGTGCGGGCCGAGCCGCCCCTTCTCGACCCCGGGCCGAACGCACCACAAGGCGCCTACGTAGGGGTGCTGTCTGTGGGCCCGGCCGGGGCTGACAGGGCCCTACCCAGGTACCAGCACGAGGCAGCCATTGTGCCCGCCGAAGCCAAACGAGTTTGACACGACCGGCCCCGGCTCCCAGTTTCTGGGCCGCCCTGTGACCAGGTCGAGATGGAACGCGGGGTCCAGGTTATTTGTACCGATGGTGGGAGGGATCTGCCGGTACCTGATGCTGAGAGCAACCGCGACTGCCTCGATCGCGCCAGCAGCTGCCAGTGTGTGGCCGACGACGCCCTTGATAGAGGTGGCGGGGGGCCCGGGGGCGCCGAAGACTTTGAATATCGCCTCTGCCTCGGCAGCGTCGCCCGGGGGCGTCGAGGTGCCGTGAGTGTTGACGTGCGCCACGTCCGCCGGTGAGAGCATGGCGTCGGCCATCGCCAGCTCCATGCACCGAGCCGCACCGCTACCGTCGGGCGAGGGGGCAGTCATATGGTGGGCGTCGGCCGTGCTAGCAGCGCCGGCGAGCTCTGCATAGATGTACGCTCCACGTGCTAGAGCCCGCGCCCGCTCCTCGAGGACGAGCACACCTGCACCCTCACCAATGACGAAGCCGTCACGGGCCACGTCGAATGGCATTGAGACTCCAGAGCGGGACAGAGCAGTCATATTCGCGAAACCGGCGATGCCGAGGGGGGACAAGGGTGCCTCGGTGCCGCCGCCCAACATCACGTCGCAGCGGCCCATGGCGATCGAGCGGCCTGCGCTGGCGATGCTCTGTGCCCCCGCCGCGCAGGCTGTGACGGTGGACTCACAGGGGCCGCGCAGCCCGTAGCGCATGGAAATGTCGGCCGCGGCGCGATTGCACATGATCATCGGGACGAGGAAGGGGCTGACCCGGTCTGCCCCTTTTTCCAGGAGCACCTGGTGTTGTTCGCAGATTGTGTCCAGGCCGCCGACGCCGGTCCCTATTACTGTCCCCGCCCGGTCTGGGTCACCTCTCAGGGTCTCGATCCCGCCTGCGTCGCTGACCGCCTGGTCCGCAGCTGCAGCGGCCAGCTGGACAAAGCGGTCCGCACGACGGAGCTCTTTGGCCCGAAAAGGTGGCTTACGTCGAGGTCTCCGACGGGCCTGGCTCGGCCGACCGACGGGTTGGAGAGCAGGCCTGCCCAAAATGCCTCGACGCCGATGCCACAAGACGTCACCACCCCTAGGCCAGTCACCACCACTCGCCTTCCTGGCACTGCTGCGGTGCCGTCGGGGGCGGCTGTAACAGCGAGCATCAGAGCTTGGAGGTCACCAGCTCGTAAGCCTGGCCCACCGTCTGTACCCCCTCCAGCTCAGACTCGGGCACGTCGATGCCGAAACGCTCCTCGAGGGCCATGACGAGCTCCACGAGATCCAGGCTGTCAGCATCGAGGTCGTCGGCAAAGCGGGCCTCAGGGACTATCTTCGAGGGCTCGACCTGCAGGACCTCGACGGCGCACTGTTTGAAGAGGTCGAAGGACTCTTCGTTGGCTATCTGTTCTCCCATGTCTGTCTCCATGTGCTCGCGATCGGGATTGGCTAAATCTAGTAGTCCGGCGGTGCCGGCCCGTGGCTAACTCAACGTGCGGGGCTGGCCCCCCAGCGCCACACTGCCGAAGCCCATGTCATGCCGGCTCCGAAGCCGGCGAACAGGACAAGATCCCCTTCTCTCAGACGGCCTGAGTTGGCCGCCTCAGAAAGGGCGATCGGTATGGATGCTGACGAGGTATTGCCGGTCCAGTCGATGACCGTCGCGACCCGCTCCATTGGTAGGCCGAGCCGTTCTGCCACCGCGTCCATTATCCGCATGTTGGCTTGGTGGGGGACGAAGAGCGCGATGTCGTCCGCGGTTACTTTGCCCCGCTCCATGCTCTTGGTGGCGGAGTCGACAGTTACCCGCACTGCTTTACGAAAAACCTCTTGGCCCCTCATCTTCATACCCGGGCCGCCATGGTCAGAGTAAAAAAGAGGTTGTAGAGAACCGTCCACGCCTATATCCCAGCCGAGCAAGGCTGGTTCGCCCGGGACCGCCTCTATGACGACAGCACCGGCGCCGTCCCCGAAAAGGAAAGCGTTGGAGCGGTCCGCCCAGTTGGTGATCCGCGTCAGTGTCTCCGAACCTATCAGGAGCACGCGCTCGGCGCCCGTGGCGATGAAGCCGGCCGCCGTAACCAGGCCGTAGGTGAAGCCGGCGCAGGCCGCGTTTATGTCCATCCCCCCTCCCTTTATGGACAGGGCATTTGCCAAGGGGGACGATGTGGCAGGGACCATTTGGTCCGCGGTAGTGGTGCACAGGATCAGGAGGTCGACATCCGCGCCACTGAGCCCGGCCATCTCGAGCGCGCCCTTGCCGGCCTCCGCCGCCAGCGTCGCAGTCGTGCCCATGCCGTTCACGGGGGAGCCGGTGGGCTTGTCAGTGACAAACGGGCCGTCCGCGGCGCGGCGTTTCCGGATGCCGGTCCGCTCAACTATCCATTCATCAGTCGTGTCGAACAACGTCATGATGTCCTGGTTGGTGACAATTGTGCTCGGCAAAGTGCTGGCCCAGCCGGTTATCGCACAACCGTGCTCAGTATGCATTGAGGCGCTCCTTTTTGCCTGCGAAAAAGCAAGCTTCGCGGAGAGAGGAGGAGGCGGCGGATGGGTTTGGCTTCGATAGCATTGGCACCACGGCTCTAATTACCGACCGTAGCATTCGCCGCCTCCTTCTCTATTGAGCTTGCTTTTTCCCGGGCGGAACGTTGCCGCAGGTGCAGTAGTCGCGGAGGCAGCGCGCGCCGGTACCGTCTCGGTTGCACCGGTTATTTTGACCCGCCAGATTGCGCCTGCTCTCAACGCCGCACCAGTCATCTCAGGAAACCTGGTTGGCTCGCAGCCACGCAATTGGTTGCCCGGCCTGGACGCGCTCGCCGGGGTGCGCCAATAACCCCATCAATTCGCCCGCAAATGGGCTGCGCACTTCGGTACCGGAAACCAACCCGAGCAAATCCCCGATTTGAACGGGCGAGCCAGCGACATGGAGCGTGGCGCCAGGCGCGGCTTGGCTGGATGGCGGCCGCGCTGGGAGCGCCCCGCGCAGACGAAAGCTCGAATATCCCGGCACAGGGGCTGATCACGAGCCGCTCTGAAACATACAGCCGCTCGCCCTGGTGACCTTCGACCCCGGTGTGGAGCGACGCCTCACCGGTCAGGGTGGCAACAAGGGTGTCCAGGTCGTCGGGGACGGTGATCGGGACCGTTGTGACCTCTGGCGCGGTCGCACTCACCAGAGCGGAAAGGGGCCACCCGGCCCGAGCTCGCAGAACAGGTTGTCACCGTCCGGCTCACCTGTTCGCGTGATCTCTGCCAGCGACAGGACGCTCTGACGCCAGCGGACAGGGCTGCGCAGCTGGGCCAACAAGAGCGCGGGCCACTCAGTGCCGCCTGCGTGGGGCAGCGCGTCTACGTTGGCTACCACGGGCACGGCCAACGGGAAGAAGGTAGTAATTTCCAGGGCTTTTCGCAGCCTGGGCTGAGCCGGTGCCATAAGCGGCGTATGGAAAGCACCCCCTACGGCTATCTCTGTCACGGCGCTGGCACCCAGCTCTCTTGCCACATCGGCAGCCCGGTACGCATCGGCGTCTCGGCCCGCAATGACGCATTCGCCGGGCGCGTTGGCGTTGGCCAGCCACACGTCACCTTCGGCACGCTCGCATGCGATGCGGGCCCGCTCGTCGTCTATGCCCGTCAACGCGAGCATGATGCCAGGGTTCTCCTCGGAAGCCTCCTGCATGGCTTCGCCTCGTTCGGCCACGAGCCGAACGGCTTCTTCAAACCCGATGGCCCCAGCAGCGACCAGGGCCGTGTACTCCCCGAGGCTGTGCCCGGCGCATGCGGTCGGCTCGACACCGAGCCGTTCGACAGCGTCCAGGACGACGAGGCCCAGGACGAAGGTGGCCAGCTGAGCGTTCCGAGTCTCGGCGAGCTCGTCGGCGCTGGCGTCGAGAAGCAGGCTCTCGACATCCCGACCGACGACGCCGGACGCGTCCTGTACGACATCCCAGGACGGATGGTCGCGCCAGGCACGTCCCATGCCCGGTCGCTGGGATCCTTGTCCTGGAAAAACGAACGCGGGCAACTGTGCCGACCTCCTTGGTCTTCTAAGCTTTGACCTGGCTAGCCTCACGAAGGTAACAGGCGGGTGAACTTTCCGCTTCGACCAGCGTTACCCTGGCCTGGGACCACGCCGCGTTGTCGCCAGCCGGGCTGCTGCTAAGCCGGGCTGCCGCCAGCCGGGCTGGCTACCCCTACTTCTCGTCGTCAGCGCGTAACGGCCACCCCGGTCCGCCCTGTCACCCAGGTCCTGGCCATCGCGGTGACTTGATATCCGCATGGGCTGGTGGCCAAATGTGGGGATGCCCAAATGACGCGACGCCGGTTGGCCGCGGCCGTCGTGCTCGTCGCGGTCTGGCTGACGATGCTGGCGGGGGTTGGGTCGAGGGTCAGCCCGGCGGCGAGCTGGTGGCATCCGGGCCCGCTCAGCTCGTGGCAGTACGACCTGGAGTGGCCGGTGGCGGTCCCGACCAACATCGGCCCGGTGCAGGTTTACGACATCGACTACGACGGGGCTGAACAGGGTATCGAGGCGCAGGTGACCGAGCTCGTCTCTCGGATCCATGCCAGCGGCGGCCACGCTATTTGCTACCTGGAGACCGGCGCGTGGGAGAACTACCGCCCCGATGCAAGCAAGTACCCGGCGAGCGTCCTCGGCAACAGTATGGGGGGCTACCCGGACGAGCGTTACGTGGACATCCGCCAGTGGTCGGCGCTCGAGCCAATACTGGAAGCGCGGTTCCGGCAGTGCAAGGCCGAGGGTTTCGACGGGGTTGAGACAGACATCGACGACTCGTACACCGACAACACCGGTTTCCCTCTGACTTTGCCGGACGAGGTGAGATTTGATACCGAAGTCGCAAATAATCTCCACGCGCTGGGGTTGGCCTGGTTCTTGAAGAACGGGGTCAACGGGGACGCCTTCATAACGGACGTGGAGCCACTGGCCGACGGCACGGTGAACGAGCAGTGCTGGCAATACCAGGAATGCTCCCAGCTGGAACCGTTCGTCGAGGCCGGCAAACCGGTCCTCAACGTGGAGTACCAGGCCCTATCGGAGGCCAGCACCTGTCAGAGCGCCCTGGCGTTCCCGATGGCGACGATGCACACCGACGTCAACCTCGACGGCACAATCGCATGGTCGTGCTGGGGCCACGGGGGTGTTCCAGCGACGACTACCACCACCGCACCCATTGCTGCGCCCGTCCACCCGCCGGCGTTCACCAGCGGCCCCAGCGTGACGGTAGTGGCCGGCCACGCCTTGAAGTTCAGGGTTGCGACATCTGGTTACCCGGCCGCCAGCCTGTCCCATTCGGCGTTGCCACGAGGTCTGCGCTGGGCCGAGAGCGGGCACGGCGGGGCCGTTATTTCCGGGAAACCCAATGCCGCGGCCGCGGGGTTGACGAGAGTGTCGCTTAGGGCTTCCAACAAGGGCGGCAGTTCCAGGCAAGTCCTTACAATTACAGTAGCCGCGGCGCCGACGATTGCGGTCCCTCGCTCGATAAGAGCCGTCGACGGGGTCACCTTTTCGCTTACAGTGCGCACTGGCGGCTACCCACGGCCCCGCCTGACCCACACGGCGTTGCCAGACGGCCTGTCGTGGTTGCCAACCGGTCCGGGGTCGGCCCGCATCTCGGGCCGACCAAAGGCCGCCGCTGTGGGGGCCCACCGGGTAACGATCACCGCCAACAACCCCTTCGGTACCGCTCGCCAAGTCCTTACGATCACGGCGCACTGAGATGCTGTCGTAAAGCGGTGCCGACCGTCCGTGATGCGGCGGACGCAAGGCGTTGGGGTTACACTGCGTGGTCCAGGCAGCACGGTATGTGAGTCATCCGGCGAGAGCAAGGTGCTCGGGCCACATTTAGTGGTCGAAGCGCTACGACCCGTGAGTCATGCTGGCGAGAACAAGGCCTTTGGCGGTGCGTTATCGCCTTCTGGAGTTACGACAACCTTCATCTGTGGGTTCATCTGTGGAAGACCGGGTTGAGCACGACGCGCCGGGCCGCCACGACCAGAGCCGCGGCCGTGATCGATACAGCGGCGCAGAAAGCCAAGCGATCATCGTGAAAGACCCAATGCGTGCCGAAGAGCCCGGCGGAGGCCCCCAAGGCCCCATAAGCGCCAAGACCGACTAGCCAGGCGCGCAGGACCAGGTCCCTCCGGCCGCAAGAAGCAATCACCAACGCCAGGAAGAAGGCTAAAGCCAGACAACTCGCTGCTGCCAGCAGTGAAGCTGGTAGAGCAACACCTCGCGCCTCGGCCAGTACCTGTAAGCCCGCAGTCAAAAGAGCCACGACCGCCAGGCACGAGAGGCTCGAGCGGGCCAGCTTCCTCCGAACCGTTTTGGCGAAATGAGCGAATGAGAAACTGTCTTGCGACGCGTCCCTGAGCCGAGCCCTGAGCGAGCGAAGCTGCCATTCCATTACCCCAAGGGAAAGTACCAAAGGGTAAGCGGCCGCCCCGGGCCAGCTGAACGGACCTCTCTTTTCGGGTTCGAGCACGATGAAAAGCGTCACGAAAGCCCCATAACAACAACCGTTGGCCAAGTAGTACATAGCGGTCGGGAATTCCATCCGCGCGACAGGCGGCTCTTGCCACCAACGGTCGGGTACACGCCACAGCGCTGCGAGAACCGTCCCGGTGACGCTTGCGGCCGCCAGCGCGACTGCCACCCAAACCGGGAGGCTGAACGGCTCCCGCGTTATAAAGGCTAGGGCCCCGACGGCCCCGGGGACGAGCAAAAGGCCGATTAGTCGTTCTTTGGACTTCACCACCAACTCGGCCGCCGCGCTCATGAAGGCGGATGCAGCCGCGGCGAAGAGTATTCCGAAATAGCTCCCACCCAGCAAGGCCTGGCACCCGAGACCAAGGAGTGCACAGCACGACAATGCGGCGAGCATCGCCCAGACAACTGTCGTACCGGGGGGAGCTCCGCTCGCCTCTCGAGCCAGGCCGACATCGGCGACAGACTGGCTGAAACCCCATCCACAAACGAGGGCCAGAGGTATTGTCCAGGTGGGGAGCCAGGAATGAAAAGCGATTGCAGCTCCCGCCAGCATCAATGTGGGCGTGGCGAAGATAATGCCGCGGCGCAGGTCGGGCAAGCCGCCGGGTCGAGGTTTGAGCTGGCCGGTCACCGAGGCAGGGCGGAACGGGACCGCATGATAAAAGTGCTCGGCGAGGCCGAAGACGTCTTTGTGGCCGAAACGTTCGCGGACGACCGTATTGCTGACGCCGCAGGTCTCCAATGAGGCCGCGATCTCGAGGGGGTGCACGGCTGCGCCGATCACATCGAGAAGCGAAGACGGGTTTTCCGCGGCGACCAGGGCGAAGGCTTCCGGGAGGACAACCTTGTCTGTTCGCCCGCTGTCAGTGGGGCCCGGTTGGCGTTCGAAGCGGCCACTTTGCGAGCTCCTCCGGGCAACCGAGCTTGGAAAACGTCCTTGGGCCTTCATACGAGCACTTCGGGTTCGAGAAGCGGTGCCGTGCCGTTTTCGAGGGCGAAGGCGGCGAGCTCGATAACTTCTTCGGCTTCCGGAGCGAGTACGTCGGGACCGGGAAGCCTGATAATTTCTTTCTGGTCCCCTGTAAGTTGCCCGTACAGGTCGCGGTACGCCCTAAAGCAACGCTCGGTCGTAAAGTGCTGGAGGACACGGCTCCTCGCCGCGGCACCGAGGGCCGTCGCTCGCTCGGGTGTCGCAGGAGCCGTAGGCAGGCGGCAGCGATTGCAGAAGGGTCCCTTGGTGGCACCAGGATCCCGGCGTCGCCAATAGCCTCAGGCACACCGCCTACATCGGTGGCCACTACCGGGCGTGCCGACGCCATCGCCTCGAGGACGACAAATGGGAGGCCTTCGGAAATGCTTGTCAGCAATACGACGTGGCCGGCGTGGTAGGCCGGTGCGGGTGGGCAAATCTTGCCCTCAAACGTGGCGCTACCATCGTCTAGGCCCAGTTCCGCAGAAAGAGCGGCGCACTTGGCCATGTAGTCCTCGGCTCCATCGGGCGTCGGGCCGAAGACCCGGAGCCTGCACTCGGGAATGGCCCTTCGCACCTCGGCGAAAGCGCGCAGCAGGGTCTCGACGTCCTTTAGCGGGTCAATCCGCCCCACGAAGACCAGGGTCGGGACGTCGGGTTCCTCCGTGGCGGGCCGGAACACCTTTGGGTCGACGCCGTTGTACACCGGACGGATCCTCCCGGAAGGCGTGCCATTGGCAATTTCCCAAAGGCGGTTGTACCTGCACACGGGAGCGACAATGTCAGCGCTCTTATATGCCGTCTCGACGAGCAGCTTGAGAAAACGGAGCGAGATCGCCCTGGCAGGCTGGCTGAGCAGGCCGGGTTTGTTCCAAAGGTAAAACTCGCGCAGGTACACGCCGTGCTCAGTAAGCAAGAACGGCGTGCCCCAAGCCCATTTCGCTGCTAGCGCCGGGAGCACCCCGAGACCATTGGCGGTTGAGTGGCACAGGTCCGCACGGGGCGGCAGCGGTCCGAGGGGACGAAGAGAGTGCTCCAAGGACAAAAGGACGTCGACTGCGTCGGCAACGCTCAGACGGGCCGCAGCCCGGCCGGGCCTTTCGCTGCACACCGGGGACACCGCCATCAGCGTGTCAACCGCGTCTTCGGACGACATAGCGGCCGTTAGCAGGCCAGCCTGAGCGAACTCCGCGAGCCCCTGCAGAGAAGTGACAAAACTGTCGTCGTTGTTGTCAACGGACAGGCTTCTAAAGAAGCGTTCCAGCACTACCCGGAACTCGTTACGAGATGAACGTCCCAGAGCTCGACGAGGCGTAGGCGCCCACAATGGGACCGTCTCAACACGGGAGACATTGGCGGGCATCTCCCACACATCCCTCTCCTCACCAGTGCAACTGATGGCTAGAAGGTTGAAGTGATGTTCGGAGACCTCTCTTATCAGCTGGTCGCACCACACGCTCACGCCACCCAGATGGTGGGGGTAAGTGCCTTCAGTTATGAGGGTGATGTCCACTGCTTGCTCTTTCTTGGCAACCGGCGAGACGCTTACTTGGGTGGGCGCGGGCCGGGCCGCGCCTGTCTGTCGTGCTGGGAAACGAGAGTTGCTCGACGTCGTCTTGATTCATGAGTTCGGCTCTCCATGCAGTTGGTTACGCAGCTGCAGCGCGGGTCGGCTTCTCTATGATGATGCGCGTCTCTGGGAGAGTGGTTTCAACTTCTCGGAGCGCGCCTTGGGCTGCGCTGGGAGGCGGGCGGGATGCCGGGGCCCCACGGGACTGAAACCAACGAAGCTGGGCTGCTGCGCCCCAGGGCCCACACTGGAGGGTGTTGACAGCCGTACCTAAGAGGACGATCCCGCTGCGTGGCCGCGCCGGCCCTTTGGTCGGCCCGGTGGGCCTTGGCCAAGCTCGGGCCCGGGAACTCTAAGGTCAGAGTTCGAACCAAACGACCTTGCCCTCGGGCAGCTCGCGGGTCCCCCACGAAGTGGCCAGCCGCGTGACGATATGGAGCCCTCGTCCACTCTCATCGCTCGGTGCCAAGTCCTTGGGGATGGGCGGCAAGCTGCTACGGTCACAGACCTCCACCCGGACGCGGGGTTCCGCGCGCACCCTGACTTCGAACTCGCCAACCGCGTGCTGCAAGGCGTTTGTCGTCAGTTCAGAGACAAGCAACTCGCTTGTCTCCCGAAGAAAAGGGTCCTCGAGTAGGGAGCCGACGAATTGTCGAGCCTCTCTCACTGAACGGGGCACAGGCTTGAATGAGGCCGCGTGCCACTGCGCTGGCATGCGCCCTGCGTGGCTGCCCGTGGCCTGGTGCTCTTCAGTCATGGCCATCCGTGCGCCTAGGTCGTCTGGCCGCGGTCGTGGGGCGGCGGCGTTGGCTGCGCCTCCCCGGAGCGCCGTCCACAGCTCGTGGACGGGACCGAGCCCATCCCAATCCGGCTCCACTTCCAACCCCGGGCACCGCGCCGCGGGACCGAAATGACCAGGCGGCTCCGGGGCATCGTCGGGCCCGAGCCATGCCGCTGGTTGTCCCACACAGGTGATGATCGCGCCGTGAAGGTATGGCTCGAAATGGGCCAAAGGGTCTAATAGTTGACCGTCGGTGGGTTGAGATCCCGTGATCGGCCCCACGCAAGCCTCTAGGTGGCCTCAACCTCAACCTCAGGTTTGGTGTAAGCCTCAACTAGACCCCTAGATACCTGCAGCCGCACACGGCTCGAGGGCGCGCTCTGCGTACGGAGCGTCGGGGCCCGGGCCGCCGTCCCCAGGTAGTTCTGCACGACGCTGTCAAGCATGGGAGGCCAGGTGGTTGCCATCACTCTGCCGGGTGCCAAGCTTCGATCAGCGGACGGAGAGAATGGTGGTGCCGTGATGGGAACGCTCGTCGCAGCCTCGGCGGCCGCCCTCTCCGGCCACGTGTGGTCGTGAGCCGGGACGCTGGGTCAGCAGGGCCGCGCATCACCGGGTGGTGATCTTCGCTGCGGTATACGGACTGAGAGACGCCGACATTGCCACCATCGGTATTGCTGCCGCCACCCAGCTGAATCACGCCTTGGGCTTGTCCAACGTGGAACTCGGCGCCCTTGCTTCGGTTGCCACCGGGGTGGGCGCACTCGCCACCTTGCCGGCCGGGGTCCTGGCCGACCGGGTCAACCGTATCCGGCTCCTGGCCGGAGCGGGGCTTTGTGGGCCGCGGCGATGGTCCTTAGCGCGTTCGCCACCTCTTTCCCCATGCTAGTGGCCACCGAGGTCCTCCTGGGCGTAGCTGGCTGTGGCCGGCCCCACCACCGCCTCGCTGCTCGGCGACGTGTGGCCCGCCGCCGACCGTGGCCGCATTTACGGGCTAATCACCAGCGGGGAGCTGATCGGAGCTGGCGTCGGGTTCGTGCTTTTCGGTGAGTTGGCCGCCGTACCGTGGCGGCTGGCGTTCCCAGCCCTGGCTCTGCCCGCCGCCATCCTGGCCGCACGGATCAGCCGCCTGCCTGAACCGAAACGCACGGTCCGGCGCGTTCCAC
This sequence comes from uncultured Acidimicrobiaceae bacterium, assembly GCA_963823855.1. GTDB lineage: Bacteria > Actinomycetota > Acidimicrobiia > Acidimicrobiales > Palsa-688 > Fen-671. The sequence continues at coordinate 62,033 of CAWGNA010000010.1, read as the reverse complement.
GACAACGGCGCACCCGGTTCGGGCACACCCGCATCCGGCACACGAGGGCCCGACGGGTTCCGCGCCCGCGACAGCGACCCCGGAATCGTGTGGGCCGTTCCCTGACCAGGCAAAGCTGGTAGCAGAGCCGGTCCAGCCGGCCGCGACGGTACTGCGCGGCCGGCTTAGGCCGTCGGCGACAAGGTGGCCACCGGCAAGGCTTACGGTGACGTGCTGATGTTTGGCGGGCGCAGTTTTCGGGTTAGGTCACGACGGCTCCGGGTACGGTCAAAGTGTGCCAGCTGAGCTCCCGGAACTCCGTGGTGTGAACTTGTCCGCCGTGCGCTCTCGCAGCCAGTTCGCCGTGGTCGAGACCACGCGGGACGGCCAGCGCGTCCTTTGCTTTATGGACGACCCTGCTGAGGCGACGGAACTGGCCGCCGAGTTGCGCCGCCGCGGGGTCGGCGCAGGGGCGTTCCGGACCGGACGTTAGGGTCGGTCACCGTCGTGTTGTTGGTTGAAGATTGCTACCTCTTGGGCAGGTTCCTCCTGTAGCTCTCTTTAGGCCTATTTCATCACTTGCTTAGCCTTATCACAGGTCTGGCGGGAACAGTGAAAGGCAGGGATCCTCGGAAGGAGGACCAATTCGTGAGCATCATCGGCTATATCCTCAGCCTTCTCATCGTGGGGCTTGTCATTGGTGGACTGGGTCGTCTTATTGTGCCCGGCCCGAACCGGATCGGCTTCGGCGCAACGTTGGGCGTTGGTTTGATTGGCGCACTGCTGGGCGGGCTACTAGGTGGCCTCCTCGGCCTCGGCGCTATCAGCATCGTGTTCGAGCTGGCCATCTCCGCCGGGCTCGTCTATGTCGTGAGTGGGCGCAATCGAGGCCTCTTTTCTGGCGGGCGCCGGTAGCGACCGCACCAGGCTGGCGCGTCTGGCTACCCAAAAGGAGAAACCGAGGGGGCTCGGCGTCGACGACTATCGTGTCGTCCTCATGGACGTGTCGCCCGCACCGCCGTGGCGAGAGCGCTGACCAACCTCGCTACGCCCTGTCTCGCCTCTGGGTCGACAAGGTCCCCGGTCTCGGTCGCCAGTTCATCGATGTTATAGAGCGCGACCACAGGTCCGTCCAGGACGGCGGCGCGCGCGTGGACCAACGGGACGCGGAGTGCTGCCTGTGCTCGGACCGAGCCGCCGCCACGGGCCGCACCCATGATCGCAATTGGCTTATCGCGGAGCGGGCTGGTCGGGGCCCGTCGTGACAGCCAATCAATCGCATTGCCCAGCACTCCAGGGATCGTGTGGTTGTACTCAGGAGTGGCGATGAGCAGACCGTCAGCGTCTCTCACCCGCTCGCGTAAATTGGCCACGGTCGCCGGGAGACCGTCCCCTTCGAAGTCCTGGTTGAACAGAGGAACTGCCATGAGGTCCAAGATCTCTACGCTGACCTCAGCTGGTGCAAGTTCGACGGCGGCGCGCAACAGGCCCCTGTTGTAAGAAGTCCCCCGCAAACTGCCAGCAAAGGCCGCAATATCCAACGGTGGCGGCATTTAGTGCTCGGCGGACATGCGGGGTGCGTGGCTCTTGAAGTGAGTAGACAGCGGGGCTTGTTTATCCCAGCACTCGGTCAATCGCTTCCTTCAAAATTCGTTGTTCACCAAGGAGCATGACGGGTGGCAGCGACATGGTCCTAAGGCTCGTCGGGCACACGCTGTTGTCATGTCGTGCAATGTGGCTGCCCAACTGTCGAGTAGCCGGTTCGTTGTGGGGCTCTAGCCCAGGGACGGAGCCTCTTATTCCTCGCTGAGGTGCCTTGTACTCGACGCCGGCCGGCGCCGTCGGGATGTCAGTCCTGGGGGAACTTCCGAATAGGCGGTCTACAAGGCCAAGAGCCGTGCCATCGCTCTGCGCACGCCCGACCGCGACCAGTGGCAGGCAGGGTTCGTCTCAAAACCCAAAAAAACGGCCGGTTACGCGCCTGCGTAAGGCTGAACGCGCTCTCAAACGATGTCGTCTCCGACCTCGAGACCGCTAACTCTGGCGTCCTTCGCCAGGTCTTGAGGCCTCGGTCCACAGCACGACAGTCGCAATCACACGGCAGGGGACGAATCCAGCGGCTGAGCACAGAGCGCCTGTGGACTGCACGTTTTACGGTCCCCGCAGACGGCTGCTCCTCGCTTGCGCGGCCCGGGCAGGTGCTACGGGTGCTGTACGCCAAGACGCTAGGAGCTAAGCGCACCCGTAAACCAGGACCCGTGGTGGCGTCCTAGGTGCTTCCTCCAACGCGACGCCTAGAGCGGTGGGCGCCTTGACTGGGCCATGTGCCTTGAATATCCTCGCCCCTCAATCAAGTCTTGGGAGGTTTTACATGTGGTTCAAATCAGGTACGGCTGCCGTTTTTGCCGTCGTCGTGGCCGCGGGCACGGTTGCGGTCCCCGCAGCGGCAGCACCCACAACTCCGGCAGGTGGAACGATCGAGATCTGGGCGACACCCGGTAACGGCCCCGTCGGCCCGATCGTTATCACCGGAGCGATCGGGGATTACGGCACCGCCACGACGATCGACAAGAACGGCAAAGTCGACAACAACGGTGACTACGTCAAGATCGCGCTGAAACACGGTGGCTTCGAGATCAACTCTGTCGCGCTAAACCAGAAGACGAATAACGCACCTCCGACAATGGTTAACAACACAACCTGCTCGGTCGAGTTCGGCGGCTCGGGCCCTGTCACCATCTTCAACGGCACCGGCATGTACGCAGGCATTGCGGGCACGGTCCACGTCACCGAGTCCTTTGCCGGTGTTGGCGGCCGGTACACGACTGGCCCAAAGAAGGGCCAGTGCATTATGAGCAACAACAGCCAGCCGCTCGCATTTTGGGGCAGCATCACTGGCACGGGCAAGGTTGCCTACAGCTAGATCCCCGGGCAGGGGTTACAGTGCCTTCGACCTAGAAGTGAGCTGCGAGACCGTTGTTTCGGTTTACCCACCACACTTTTTGGTATGGTTGAGCGCCGCGGCGAAAGTGCGTCAGGCAACGAAACTACGAGCAGCGAGTCGCCGTCGCCCAAGTACCCGTCCTGCTCCCACCGACGGCCGCGCTTGCCAGGACTGCGGAAGCCTATCCACTCGAAACTCGCCGAGCGCGAAAAGCGCCGAAGCCGATCTCCGCGTCATGCAGACTAGAGGCGTGGAGGTCGAGCGGCGACTAGAGGAACTTGGGCTTGTGCTCCCCGCGGCGGCGACTTTCCCGACCGGCGTGGAGATCCCCTTCGCCTGGGCCGCGTCCGAGGCAATCGAGCCTTCATCGCCGGCCACGGCGCCCTCAGGCTCGACGGGTCACCCTCCGGTCCCTTCGGCAAGGTCCCAAGCGATGTGAGTCTCGAAGACGCCCAGCACTCGGCCGAACTTGCCGTCCTTGCTGTGCTCTCCAGCGTCAAGGCCGCACTGGGGGACCTCGACCGGGTCGCCGCCTGGCTCGTGGTCAACGGCCATATCAATGCCGAGCCTGGGTACGCGGGGACCACCTCGGTCATCAACCCCGCCTCGAAGCTCCTGCTCGACCTCTACGGAGCCGACGCCGGGACCCATGCCCGCACTGCCATCGGCGCCGCCGCCTTGCCGCTCAACCTCCCTGTCGTCATCTCCGCCGAGATCGAGATAGTAGCGTCGTGAAGCGCGTCACGGTTGATCAGCGCCGATGCATAGGGGTTGCACCGGTGCTGCTATATGCCGGTCGTTGGGGCAAGATAGTCGTTGGGGCAGGCGGAGCGCAGAATATCCCTATGCGGCTTGGACAATGATGACGCGACCACCGGCGAGCTCGGCCCGGCAGGGTGACCGTCACCGGGGGTCACACCTCAAATCCCCACCACGTCAATGGACGCGAAGGCCGTCGTAGTGGGTCGGTTTCACTTAGGAAATAGGTAACGCCCGACCGGTCGATATTTGCGTGCCGCTGCACGCAAAGTTGGCCTCCTCCACAGCGCCATGTGGGAGAGGCAAGGCGGGTCGGGGCGGTGACGAGCGGCATGACGGGCGATGTCACAGCTTCAGGCCAGGATCGCAACTAGAGGACATGAGCACTGAGGCAAGAGCATTGGCGGCGACGATGCGGGAGGCCGGTCGAACCGTCGGCGAGATCTCGGCGAACCGGACGAACGTGGGCGCCCGCAGCGTTGCGCTACTTCGGTCCGGGCTCGCCGACGAGGGCGCATATCTCCGCGTCTGGTACGGGCCGGCGGTGGGGGCGTGGCCGACCCGCGATGGTGCGAAGCCAGCCCTCCGGCGCGGTCCTCGCGGAGCACGCCGACCTCGACGACGGCGAGGCCGCAGCGACGGTGCGGGTGCGCGGTCCCGGAGTCGCGGTGCTCAGCGCCTCCTACGATCCCGGGTGGACGGCAACCGTCAACGGCCGGCCGCGACCGGTCCGAATGGTCGCCCCGGCCCTCGTAGCCGTCGACGTGCCCGCGGGCACAGACCACGTCGTGTTCCGCTTCAACGGGTACGGCGACTATCCGGAGTTACTCGCGCTCAGCGGCCTCACCCTCGCGCGGATCGCACTCGCGCCGGTGTGCGCGCGGCGCTCAAGGTGGCGCGGCGCCTCAGCGGGCGCCCGCCGAGGAGGCACAGCGTGCTGGCCCCCGAGCGAGAAGCCCCTCGACTAGCGGCGCAAACGAAGGTTTACCGCTTGATCGCAGAAGCGGACAACCAGTGGCTTGTGCGATCCTGAGGCTTGATACATGCCGATAACGGAATATGTACCACATGCTTCGTGACGGAAGACGGGACCGAGTGCTCGTTTCGTGGGACCTATTTGGAGGTCGAGCCGCCGACCCTCATCATCGATACGTGGCTGTCAGGTTCGGGGCAGAGATGCGACCGGGTCACTAGTGGACCGGCGGGTTCGAGCGGTTCTGGGACGAGAGCTTCGACCGGCTGGACGAGTACGTGCAGGACCTCAAGCAGGCAAGGCAGGAGGAGTAGCTGATGGGCGCGACGGGACGAGGAGCGTCTGAGCAACCTGGCTGCCTACATCACCGAGATCGTTCGGAAGGGAGTTGAGGACTGATGGCCGGGAAGGTGTTCTTCAGCGTGACGATGTCGCTGGACGGGTTCATCGCGCCCGAGGAGCGCATGGACGACCCGGATGTGCAGCGCTGGATGGCGCAGTGGATGGAACTGCAGCAGTGGGTATTCCCGCAGCGGTTCTTCCGGGAGAACCTGAACCTCGGCGAGGGCGGCGAGGAAGGGCGCGACAACGACATCATGCAGGAGACGTTCGAGCGCACCGGCGCTAGCGTGATGGGCAAGCGCATGTTCGACCTCGGCGAGCAGGCGTGGCCGGCGGAGGCGCCGTTCCACACGCCGGTCTTCGTCGTGACGCACGAGAAGCGTGACTCCTGGGAGCGGCCGGGCGGGACCACCTTCCACTTCGTCAACGATGGCGTCGAGGCCGCTCTCGACCAGGCCCGCGAGGCCGCCGGCGACCGGGACGTCCGCATCGCGGGCGGCGGCGCAACGATCCTGGAGTACGTGAACGCCGGCCTGATCGACGAGTTCACGATCGCGCTCTCACCCGTGCTGTTCGGCTCCGGGACCCGCCTGTTCGACGGCGTCGACACGGGCCGCGTGGCCCTGGAGCCGGTCCGCGCCGAGCCGACGCACCGGGTGACCCACCTGACCTACGAAGTCCGGGAGCGGTAACTGTCTCGACCTCAGCGTTCCCCCGCCGAGGCCAGCAGCGCGGTGAGAACCTCGACGCTCTGAGCCTGAGAAGGGCGAGCGTTCGGGCCGCGAGCTCGGCCACGCGCTCCTCCGGAAGGGACCTCACGGCGTTGTCGTGGAATTTCCTCGCCAGCTCCTCGTCGTAGCCGGGCGCGGTATTCAAGAACGGCAAGCTCATCGAACGACCCGACGAATCAGAGGGTGGTGATCAGCAAGTCTCCGTCGAGCCCCTCTACACGATCTCAACCAGGACGCGACCAAACGAGCCCGCTTCTACCAGCTCATGTGCTTTAGCAATCTCCTCAAGCGCGAACCCGGCCGCAATGTCGCAATGAAGGCTTTAGTCGAGGAGGGCCTCGGTGCGGCCTGAACAATCTGGGCGTGTTGATTGGCCGATCTGTCGCCCGCTGGGCGCCGCACGTCGCCAAGTCGTCAGCAGGCAACCGCGTTGGCGTCGTTTGGACCTGGTTGTTGTACAGCTTCCGGGCAGGTGGCGGCCGATCGCCGGTAACAGGTCAAAGGTGCCGATCCCGATCTGCGAGAACGGTTGGCCGACCGGTCCGGACGGCTGCGAACTGGCGGGGGAGATCCTCTCAGTACGGCGCGCCTTGGGCAGCACAGTGCACCTGGCGGCGGGGGGGGGGGAGGGGAGGTGTCCTTTCAGGGCGACGTCGTGCGTCCATTACACGGTGGCGAGCGCCACCTGTAGGAGACGAACGAGGAGACCCATGAGTAACGAGACCGATGCCGACCGGCGGGCCGTCCTGGCGGTGGACGTCTGACCAGCAGAGACCGACAACGGCACCCACCTAGGGGGAGGAGACGAGATGGCCCTGTACGTGGCCCTGTTGTACTACGACCGAGACCGGTACTGGGACGTACCTCCAGAGAGCGAGCTCTCCGCCGAGTACACCGCGTTCGCCCGCCGGGCGACCGACGCGGGCGTCATGCGCGGCGGTGAGAAGCTGCACCCGGTGACGACGTCGACCACCATCACCGTGCCGGGGGGCAAAGGAGGCGACGTGATGCTGACCGACGGCCCCTACGCCGAGGCCAAGGAGGTCCTTGGCGGGTACTTCGTGCTGGAAACGGCCGACCTCGACGAAGCGGTCGCCTGGGCAGCCCAGATCCCGGCCGCCTGGCGGGGCAAGGTCGAGCTTCGCCCAGTGGCCCCGGTGGCCCGGGCCTAAGGCGAGGCGGATCGGGACGCTCACCGGCAGTTCGGCTCGGGGCGTGGCCCACCTGGAATTACGGGTACGGGGGTTAGGAGAACCCCCAACGCGTTTGGCTGAACTGTTCGCCTTTGCCAAACCCGAAGCCTGTCTCAGGGGAGACTCGATAGACGAGGACTTCCGCTCGACGGATGGAGTCACCGAGGCCAGACCAAGTTCCGTTGGGTGCCGCGAAGTGCGGTCCGTACTTCGACTCGTAGGTGTCGGCGACGCGTCCGAGTTCAACGAGGTCGGTCAATCTCTCGGCCGTTCCTTCCAGCACGAGGTCGAGACCGTCGAGGGTGCTATGCCCGGTCGTGAGGACGCAATGATGATTCGTCGAGAGGTTCTTTGCCTTGCGCTCGTTATGACCAGTGCAGAAATATAAAGCTCCGTCCAGCCAGACTCCCAACAGCGGCGTGACGTGCGGGCGTCCGTCGGGTCGAACAGTCGACAACCAATACACTGCGGCGCCAGCCAACTCCGCACGCGCCCGGGACCACTCGGTCGGTACCGCATTCGGGCTGCTGAAAGCGCTCAGCACGGTCACCGGCTCCTGCTCAACCATTTCGTTCCTCCCAGTTCTTCGCCAGACGATCACGCGAGCACGCCAATCGAATCCAGCTGTCGCTGCATCCATTGTCGCATGTGTCTTGAAAGTGCATACTTAAGAGGCAGCCGAGATGCAGAACGTCGAGCCGGGGGACACGACCCGCCGCTGACGCCAAAGATCGAAGTCCAACGTTTGCCAGGCCCTTATAGTCGCGCCGCCTCGCTCGTACCAGGTCGCCCCGTTGCTCTCACTGGAGCGGCAGGCAGCTTGACGAGCTGACCAGGCAGCGGGTGAGGTTGTAAACAAGTTCACCGCCAACCCGCATTCCTGACACGCTCAAGGATCAGTTCGCCGTCCCCACCTATTAGTGACGGGAACTTTACTGGTACGGCACCTTATTGGGAGGCCGGGTCTTGTCTAAGGAGGTCATGAAACTCGCCACGGCGCCTTCCCAGCCTCAGCGCAAAAGGGCGCTGATGACTTCGGCCAGGCGCTTAGTCCGCACACTCAATGACAAAATGTCTGAAACATGAGCAGCATTCTTGGCGATCTGCCGGTTGAGGCCAGTCGTCTCGTCCTCACCAGGGCTGGCCGCCCGGTTGGGAACTGGGACGATCGCTTGTGGCGATGAAGCCGCCCCAGCGAGCACTTCACGCTCGTTGGGGCGGCTCATGATATGCCCTTCGTAGCCAGGCCCGGCAAACGGAGAGGCATGCCTGACCAGGCTCGCGTTTTCGCATGCCCGAATACTGCAACGCCGTGGACTACATGCAGGTAGTCCCGTGGCAGGTGATGATGTGATGGACCACGACAACCGTCGTTGTCGCTGAAACAATGGCACTGGACGTGTACGGCACGGTCCCACGAGGGCCGACGTCTGCGGTCACTAAGGCAGTCTGGCCGGGGAGCACGTCCAGGTCCGTTGCGCATTCGCGCGACTTGCACTCCCGCACCAGCGCGCCATTGACGAACATGTTGATTGCGTTGGGCGTCCCTGTCAGCACGTGGTTTGTGATCGCTTCGGCGACCATTGGTACTCCGGTCGAATTCTGCGGGTACGCGGCAAGCGTGAGCGTGGTCGCCGAAGCGTATGCAGGAACTGCCGGTATTGTGACGCTGAACGCGCCTGCCACCAGTACCGGCAAAACGGCTGCTGGAACGGCCCTCTTCAGGACGTTGAGAGCTTTTGTAAAACGTGTTTGACGCTCACACATGGGGTTAGCGTCCGTGCTATTCACGGGATGGTCCGGGATGCTTTGTGCTCCGGTGGCCTCGTGTAGTTTTTGCGCGTGCATATCCATTCCTTTCTGGGTCGTGGTGATGGCCTGCATCTGAGCCGTGACGCCTGAGTGGTGTCGATGGCTGCAATCCGATCGTGAACCCACAATGTGAAGGACTTGTGCGCATAAGTTGATCGGCCAGTAATGGTTTTGCCGAATTACCGGGCCGGTGGAGTTGGCTGCCGTTTGTGCCAAAGCCTTGGGGAGAATTGCGCGAGTTTTGCGCGTGCGTCCTTAGCACGGAATGCGTACGCAATCACGCGGCCGCGTTTATGGGGGCGCGACAGGGCTGTAGCGACCGTCCAATTACTCGAATTTTGTTACAGCATGGGCCTCAGGATGAAGGTGGCGGCCATGCCCCAGCGGTTGTCTTGCGAATTCAAGGTGTCCGCCGTGCCGGGGGGAGTGCAGTGGTGGTGCAAGTAGGCAACTTCAGTAATTACAACAAGGGTTGCCCTGACCCTGCACATATCCCACCGCGGCACCCGCGACCGGCGCGCGATTACGTCACCGGTCCACGAGGAAATCAGTATGGTTGCTATGTCTGCTTTCCCGTCCTGGACCTATGCAATCAGCCGTACAGCATTCAGACGAGCGTATTTCCCGTCCACCCCGACCGAAGTCAGCGAGATGACCGTGGCCGGGACTTCGTCGCTGCGTAAGCACCGTTGGACCGCTTGAGGGACGATGAGCTTCCGCGGCCGAAAATACTCGGGTGAAGACGCGTGATGATTCCGGTTCAGGCCCGGCTCGAGACAGGGCGGCGGCAGCGCCAGATCCCTCAGTTGAGTCCCTTGGCATGGTATAAACCTCCTGCCGCTACAGACGCGCTTCGGCGGCTGGAGATACAACCCCATCAGTATTGGGCGATGTCGACTTGGGGCGGGGCGGCGCCACGTCTGGAGCTTTATACCCGAAACTCTTCAGAGAAAGGTACAGTGCGAACAGCGTGCTCGTGGCCGGTGCTTGAACCCCGGGCCTCGCCAGTTCAGCCAGTTTTTCGTTAGCGAGTGTTCGACTGCCTGGTGGGCCAGTCGCGGAAGTCGGCGCACGTTCACAACTCTTTCCCTGGGAGGCTGGCTAGGCGCAAAACCTCTTTGCCCTGTTGCCGTGAGTCGGAGGTTGCACATCGCGATGGTTCAATGGATGCGGTCATGGTCTGCGCAGCAGCCAACCGCTCTCGAGCAGGCTCGCTGTCGTCCCCGAACGGGGAGACCACCTGGTCGCAGGGCCCGACTGTCTCTTCCCCACCGGCCGAATTCGCCGAGCGCGAGGCCCTTGTTGATCAGCGCCCTGGCCATTAGCTCGTGCACCCCGGCTCGGCGTCGCCCCCCGAAACGGCACACCACGCCGTCGTAGGCCCCGACCGGCTCCTCTGAGCGGCCCAGCTGGGAACGTCTTGTCCCTTTGGGTTGGAAGGCCGATGTCTCACGCGTGATACAATGGTCTTGTGGATGAGGTATCGATCCGAGATTCTGCGTAACCACGGCGGAGAGGTCATTGAGCGGGTTGTCCGGGGTGAGACGCTCACGATCACCCGCGATGGACACGGTGTCGCCGAGTTGCGACCCCTCGGTCAACCGCCCGCCCCGGCTCGTACTCTCATCGAGCGCTGGTCCAAGCTACCAACAATCGACTCGACCAAGCTCCGCCAGGATCTCGATGGAGCAGTTGATGCTCGGCTGTGAATGCCTCCAGTGTTGAGCGGGGGGTGCTCGACACCTCTACCGTCATCCTGCTGGGCCGTCTGAGCGCGTCCGACTTGCCAGCCGAGCCCTCGATCACCGCTGTTACGCTTGCCGAACTTTCAGTCGGCCCGCTGGTGGCCACCGACAGCAACGAACGTGCCGCCCGCCAGGCGCACCTTCAACAGGCTGAAGCCGACTTCGACCCGCTGCCCTTCGACGCAGAAGCGGCCCGGGCTTTTGGCCGTGTTGCCGCATCTCTACGAGGGGCGGGCCGGAAGGTCCAAGCTCGTGCCTACGTCGCCATGATCGCCGCTATCGCGATTTCTAACGGCCTTCCCCTCTACACCGTCAACCCGTCCGATTTCGAAGGTATCGACGGGCTCGACTTGCGAGCTGTTCCCCACCCCGACCTGCTCCCAGATCGCTGATGCCTGATCAGAACAGACAGAATGGTCCCGGCACCTGGCGCTCGTCGACCGGAGTTAGGGATCGCTATTCTCTGTTTGGTTGCTTGGTACGTGAAGTTCGGGCGGAGCGGTCATGGTGGCCGTGGCAATCAGTGCAACATTTCGGGCTACCCACTGCCTAGCCTGGCAGGGCAGCGCGTCGCACACGGTAGTGATGGACCACGCTGGCTTGGGTCGTCCCCTTGGCGCGCCAGTGAGGGTAGAGCTGGTCCACGTCGCGCGCACCAAGAGCCGACCGGGGCAAATTCCCGATTCCAGCCTTGAAGCTCTCGGCGCGGATGCCCCGACCGTGCCGTGTCGAATAGGCACGCCCGACCGATCCGCAATGCGCAAGCCACTCGTCCAGCAGATCTCCACCTTCCTGGCGCCCGATTGGGGCTCAGGGTCGGGCGCTGGCTCGGGTTGGCATTGCGGGCGTAGGTGTACCGGCCAGCCTCAAGGTCGGCGACGAGCCCGACCAGCGCGGCGCGTGCGGCCCGGGTGCCAGCGTCGCCCTCCCGACGCGCCGCCACGAAGGTCCCAACGGCCTAACGCTTGGTCGTCTTGTCGTAGTATCAGAACTCGTAATGACCCGCCGAACGCTCCCTGGTCGATCCGATGCCTTTCTTCCGGATGCTGCCCAGCTGTGGCATGGCTGCCTCCCCACGGCTCGGAGTGCTCAGTTTGGAGCAAGGGCCGTGGGTGGGGGCCTGCGGAGGGTTAGTGCAGGGTAAAACCCCAGCTCGGGCGCGTGGTGGAATGGCAGACACGATGGACTCAAAATGGCTTCTGACTGGGGGAGCCACCGTAACAACGGGGAAGTAACCGGAACTTTTCGCAGGTCAGATGGGCTGCGCTCTCGAGCAAACGGAACCAGGCGGAAGGGGAATCGCCCCGAGTTCTAGGGCAAGAACTAGGGCAAGGTGCGGCAAGCCACAGGAGGGTGCGGGCCAGCGCTAGCAATGGCGGCCTGCTGCAACCGACGGAGTCGAGAGTGATTTGCCCGCCTTCGTGGACGCGCGGTCCCGCAGCTAACTTCGTGCAAGTTGAGACAATGCCCTATGGCCGCCTTCCTCGTCACCGGCAAGCCCGGGTCGGGGAAGTCGGCTGTTGCCCACGAACTCGCCCCTCGCACCCCTGTAGACCGGGACTGCCACCGGAGCCGTCCTACTGGGAGAACGCTTTGGGGGCTGCCGGGTCAAACGGCTCGATGGGCTTGAAGACTGGGCCAAGGCTGGCTGCGACCTCTGGGTCTGGCACCCGTCCAGGCTGGCTTCGCTATCGGCCGGTGCAAGTGAAGCATCCGAGACGACCTTCTCAGCTGGCGTGGGCACCAAAGTGCCGACTTTGCAGGTTTCACACCAGGTCATCCGCTCAACACCAGTGTGCCGCAGCGGTTCGTACTGCTCTGGTCCACGGCCACTAGTGACCCCGACACGTTTGTCACTTTCATCGGCCCGGGGGGTTAGGACTTGAGGGTTACCCGGATTGGGGCAACCGGAATACTTTCGTTCGCTGGCGGAACCAGCGGGCGGGGGTTCTCTTTGGCCACGGGCGATACGACGGTCGTCATCGGCCCTAACGGGTCTGGTAAGTCGAACCTTGTCAGCATTGTTCACCTGGTTGCCGGCGTTGTCGCTGCCGAGAGCGAGCGCGTGGTACCAGTGAGGCCCGTGCTGGATCGTGGAGCCACCAGGCTCGACGAAGCAGGTATCCGGCTACGCCACCGCGGGTTCCCAGAGGGCGAGGGTGTCGAAGTCCGCCTAGGCCTGGAGCTCACGACGCCAGCGGAGCACGAGCTGGTCATGAGCTTCTTGCGCGCCGCGCTCGTGAGGCAACTCACAACGAACAACCCCAACAGGAGGGCCGAGGACTACTGGCCACTGGTGGACCAGATCCCGGACAGAGCGTTCGACCCGTTCTTCGCGGGCGAGCTTGTCGTCTCTCACACAAGTATCGCTGGAACCTACTGGCGTGCCCGCTTCGACGTGAACGACCCTGTCGACGGTTTGCGACTTGTCTGGGACCTTTGGATGAACTCGGGACAGCTCGTCCGAGCCGACGCGACCGAGGCGCGACCGCTGCCCGACCTGTGGACGAAGCTCGGCCTAGCCAGTCCTATGGGGCAGACGACGGCTAACGGGCCGGAGGAACTGCCGGACATGGAAAGCTTCAGCTTCGCTCTATTGGCGGCCGACCTGACGGAAAGCTGGCCGACCGTCATCGTCCTGCCCGGCCTCCGGCCCGAGCAGCTGGCGCCAGCCGTCCGACGTTTCCTAACACTGTTGTTACCGGCGTCGCTATTTGGTGATCAATCGGCAGCGCTCCGTGATAATTGATTGGCAGGGTTCTTTGGCCAGCCGTGCCGCCTCGTTGGCCCCAGCTCCTCGGCGGTCTCTCGCCTCGAACGTGGCGTCCTACCCTGGCTCGCTGCCACGCTCGGTGGTTGCCGACTAGGGACGCTGACTCGGCGCGACTGAGCGGTATGGGGCGATATCGCATGGCTCGATTGGTCCGAGTGCCTGGGTGCCGGTCCGAACTGCACACTCGATCGACGCTTGGGAAAGTACGCAGCGACACCACCGTCGGGCTTCGGGTGCCCCACCTATCCGGCGTTGGGTGGCAGTGTGGCCTCGCGATTTAGGGATACCGAAGTCGAGCGTTTGGGGCGAGGCAGCGTCAACCGGCGCTCGGATCTCTAGCGCTGACCCGATGTTGGAGTTGTTGGCATTGCGGGGCTCGGCCATGATTCGGTCGTGACCACTGAGCGCCCCGAGGCAGCGCCGCTGCACCGCCAGGTCCAGTACCTCGATGAAGCGTTGAAGCAGAACGCGGTCGCTCAGGCAGCTCTCGCTGTGAGCGTTGACCCGGTTCTTCCGGGGTGGCACCTGGGAGCAGGCGGGGGTCGGGCAGACCGTTTGGAACCTCCGGCACGGATTCGAGCCGGCTGAAGGGATCAAGGACTTCGATCTTGGTCTACTTCGGCCCAGCGGATCTGAGTGTCGATGCCGAGAGCGAAATCGAAGAGGAAGTGGCCTGTGAGCTTAAGGTCTCCCTATCCCATAGAACAAGAGCCTGGCCATTGAGTCTCGGGAGTCGCGCGGCGACGCCGAGGCAGGTCCCTGTGAAGAAATCGAAGGCAATAACGTGATCCTGCCCGACGCAATAGAGACGTCCGTCGGATCCGAACCGCAGTCCGCGCGGCCTCGCGAAACCGATGGCGGGGTCAGGCGCAAGCACGCGGGCCAACGCCCCGGTAGAGCGTTCGTATTCGCGGACGCTGGAAGTCGCGTGCTGTGCTCCGAAGGGCCACTCGCTGCTGACCACGATATTGCCGTTGGGAGCGAGGACAAGATCGAGGGGGCTCAGCTCAGGGTCGTCGACGAGATGGGGCGTGCGCAGGGCTCCTCCGTGGTTGAACACGGCGATCGTGTTCTCGCCCTCACCTGAGGGACCCACGCCTGAGGCCAGATAGAGATCACCGTCGGGTCCGAAGCCGAAACCCCGAGGAAAGGGAACGATCCCGTCAGGAAGAATCGCTTCTCCTGTGCGGTCGAGACGAGCTGGGAGGGCAAGGATCGTCCGGCGTCGGCGTAGCCCGACGTAGTAGCGGCCGTCCGGCCCGAATACTGCTCCGCCTGGGTCGAGGTCGTCGATCCTCCCCGAGTCGAGAGCAACTTCGCCGCGCCGATCAAGTGCAAGCGCCCGGTCGTCACCGCTGTTGGCGTACACGAGCTCACCGGTCTGGTCGTGACTGATACCACGAGGGTCGGTTATCCGGCGATCCTGGCTGAATGGTCCGATCAACGAACCGTCAGCAGAGAAACCGAGGATGGCTCCGTACCCGTCACCGTTGGCTCCGTTGGCGCTGGTCACCAGGACCGCGGTCACAGCCCTAGGAACTCGACTCCGGAGGATTGAGCCCCTTACGTCCGCCGTCCAGCGCACGCGACAGCTGGTTGCGCGAGGTGAGGTTCATTTTGGTGAAGACCTTGCTCAAATGATATTGGACAGTGCGCGAGCTGATGAACAGGCGGGCGCCGATTTCGGGGTTGGACAGCCCCTCGCTGGCCAGCCGGGCGACCTGGGTCTCCTGGGCGGTCAACTCACGGAGGGTCGCGGGGCTGCGCTTGCGTACTGTCTCTCCGGTGGCCCGGAGTTCGCTGGCCGCGCGCGCCGCAAAGGCCTCCATCCCCATTTGGGCAAACATGTCGTGAGCCACGCGAAGTCGGTTTCGCGCCTCGGCGCGCCGCTTCTCGCGTCGCAGCCATTCGCCGTACAGGAGATGTGCACGGGCGAGCTCACCGCGGATCTTCGTCCTGTCGAGCCGGTCGATCGCCTCTTTGTAGGCGGCCTCTGCATCGGCGCCAACGGTTAGCAATGCATGACTCCTGGCTTCAATGCCCAAGGCCCAATCCGACCCGGAGGCTTGCGTCGTGACGGCCAGTTCCCGAAAAGCATCGCTTGCGCGCGCGGATTGCCCACTTCGAGTGGCGCCCTCGACCAGTTCAACGAGCACACCCCAAGGCTCTACGCCCATTGCAGCTGGATAGCCTCGCGCGATCTCAGCCGCTCTGGCAGCTTCCCCGTACCGGCGGAGACTGTTGCCGAGCATCGCCTCGGCGAATCCAGTGATGATGAGCCCAAACCCTTCGCGACGACTGAGCGCTTCCGCAGTGGATGCTTGCACTAACGCCACCACTTCGGACTCGCGGCCTTGCCACGCGGCAAGCAACAATGCGCCATAAGGGGCGGAGGGGATGCCGGTCGACTCCGTAACGGCATTCGCCGCGTCGAGCATGACGGCCGCGGCTGGTAGGTCGCCCATGAGAACGTGAGCGCCCATACGCGTTGCCAGCGCCAAAGGAAGCGTTGCCAGCGCGCCAGAGTCTCGGACCATGTCGACGTCGTGGATCGTGTCCAAGGTGTGCTCATCCCAGAGATTGCCGGCAACGATGTGAGCGAGCCAAAGCCATCGCAGCTGTTCGGGGGGGATTTCACGTTGGTTGAACGCGGCCACAGCCCGTTTCAGTAGCGGCATCGCCGCCGTATAGCCGTCCGTGAACCGCACGGCCAAGCCGTGGAGGAGAAGGTCGGATGGGAGCTGGTCGTGTGGCATCTGCGCCGCTCGCGCCGCTTGGGCGGCTTCCGTCAGGCCATCTCCTGCAGCGAGATGACCGGCGAACATTGCTGCCATCAGGGCGTCTAAGTACGTCTCACGCGCCAGTTGAGGGTTGACAGGCTCCAGCCGCCTGGCCGCGTTGAGGAGCTGCGAGACTGAGTCGCCGCCGCGCGTCATGGTGAAGGAGACCTGGGCGCGGAGTAAGTCAAGCTCTGCTCGTTGAACCGGGTCGACTGGGCCGGCTTCCGCGACATTAAGTAGGGCGATTGCCCGGTCGGGTGCACCGGCGTGTAGCGATGCTTGGGCGGCAGCCAGTGCCCGCCTCGACCGTCTTTCGGGATCGGGCGTAAGCGTCGCGGCCCGCTCGAGGAACGCGGCGCCAGCGGCCAGGCCGGCGCGTGTTTGCGCCCGGCCAGCCGAGCGCTCAAGCTCGGAAGCGACGGCCTCGTCGGGCCCGGGGGCAGCCTGGCCCAGGTGCCAGGCGCGGTGGTCTGGGTCGGTCTGCGGATCGGTGGCCTCGGCCAAGGCGCCGTGCACCTGTTGTCGCTCCTGGACCGACGCGGCGCGGTAGATGGCCGAGCGCACCAGCGGGTGTCGGAACCGCACCCGGCCACCGATCTCGGCCAGGCCGGCATCGGCGGCCGGCCGCGCCGCTGCAGCGCCGATCCCCAATAGGGCGGCGGCCCGCCACACAAGCACCGGGTCACCGAGATGTTCGGCAGCGGCCACCAGCAGTAGGCGCCGGGCGTCGGGTGGTAGCGCTTCGGCCCGGCGTCGGAAGCTCTCCTCGACGCTGCCCGGTAGCGCGGACACCCCCGGCATTCCGAACCCGCCCGCCAGTTCTGCCGCGGTCAGGCCCCGTGGAAGCTCTAACAGTGCCAGCGGGTTGCCGCCCGCCTCGGTGACGATCCGGTCGCGTATCCGCGCGTCAACCGGCCCGGTGAGCACTGAGCCCAGCAACAGCCTGGCGTCGCCGTCCGCCAGGCCCCCGACCGACAGCTCTGGCAACCCTGCCAGCTCAGCGCTCGGGGTACGAGCCCCAAACACTAACCCGACCGACTCCGTCCCCAGGCGGCGCGCCACGAAGGCCAACACCTGCGCCGAGGCCTGGTCCAGCCACTGTTCGTCGTCAATCAGGCACAACAGTGGCCGATGCGCCGCCGCCTCCGCCAGGAGGCTCAGCACGGCCAGGCCCACCAGGAACCGTTCCGGCACCGGGCCTGCGCCCAACCCGAATGTGACCTGCAGCGCCTTACGTTGGGGCTCTGGTACCGCGTCGAGGTGGTCCAGCACAGGTACGCACAACTGGTGCAAGGCAGCGAACCCGAACTCCATCTCGGCCTGGGCCGCCGCCACGCTCACCACACGGCAGTCGGACGCCCGCCCCGCCAAGTACTCGAGCAGCGCTGTCTTGCCCATACCGGCCTCGCCGTACACCACCAGTGCCCGGCTGGCACCCCCGCGGACATCGTCGAGGAGCCGGTCCAGCACACCCCGCTCCGGGTCGCGGCCGATGAGGCGGTCGCCGTGCCGGCGGATCGAGGATGCCGTTGGCTGCTGCACCGCGCCAACGCTAGGTCGCAACCGGGGTTCCGGCCGGGTGGCCCGCCCCGAGACATCGACATCGTGCTCCAGCCGGGTCGTCTCGACCCTCGATCGTTTTGCCAAGTTTCTCACGATGCTCTGGACGACAATCTCGTACTCGCCAGGGGCATAGACACCGCAAAAGTATGACGACTCGTTCCACCTTGCGCTGGGGCCGGCGGGGGCTCATCGAGTCGCTGCCAGCCACTCTCGGCCACACACGCAGTGCAACTAGCCACTCGCACTGTGCAACTGGCGGATTCGACAAGGGGCCAACGGCACGACGATGAATCCATGCCTGCCGGGAAGCCCTCGAGGCCGCCCGACCGTAAGCCGCCCCAGACCCATTGGAAGAAAGGGCATCAAATGTCAAAAGAAGCACAGAGCGGCCATGTATATGTCCAGACGAGTGCCATCCACAACGCTGTCATCCACTTTCTGCGGGCAAGCGATGGGTCGCTGACCGAAGCCGATCGGGTGCTGACGGGAGGAGCGGGTTCCGGCCTCTTCAACTATCGGGCGACTCCCCCCGGTCTCATCGTCGAGGGGGCCAACAGCGTTCTCATGACGCCAGATAAGCGCCTGCTATTTGCGGTGAACGGGGGTGACAACTCGGTCTCCAGCTTCGACGTAGCTGAGAACGGAAAGCTGACGCTGCTAGATGTCAAGCGAACAGGTAACCCGGCTACGGGGAAAAGTGGGACTGCGAAATCCTTGGAGTACGCGCCCTCGACGAGGACGCTGTACGTGTTGCATACTTTCGGACCTGCCCAAATTCGGTTGTTCTCGGTCGACTCGGACGGCTACCTAAGCCTTCGTTCCGAGCGGTACTCGGCTGTGCCCGCCGACAAGCCGGGCCGTGTCACGACGATGCTTACCGTCTCACCGGACGAGAAGTTCCTCTTGGTCGGTTGCTCGATGGATGAGCTCCCCGCTACGAACCCGGATGGCAGCCCCATTCTTTGGGTGACGAGAAATGGTCAACCGCACGCCATCGCTGCCAATGCGCCCGATCCTGATGGCTTGGCTGTTTTCCCAATCGACGAGGCCGGCGCGCTGGGTGAACCTCTGTTCCAAGACGCGGGAGCGAGTTCGCCGTGGTGTCCGCTCTTCCTGCATAACCGTGCGGACATGTTTCTCATTGGATACGCCACTGCTGATGGTCTGTCTCTGGCCACACTCGGCTCTTCAGGCGAGGTTGCAACAGGACCGATCGTGCGCGCCGACACCAGTATTGGTCGGCCATCCGAGCTGTGCTGGATGGCAATAACTCCCGACGATTCACTTGTGTTCGCGACGATGACCGGTTATGGCTACGTGACGAGTTGGCGGCTCGAAGGGAACATCCTGTCAATTGCTAAGGACCCGGCGTGTGAAAAGCCCGCGGGCGACGGGACCTTCAGAGGAGTTGGGGGGATTGTCGGGTCGAGTCCT
The DNA here is from genome assembly GCA_963823855.1 of uncultured Acidimicrobiaceae bacterium. Lineage (GTDB taxonomy): Bacteria > Actinomycetota > Acidimicrobiia > Acidimicrobiales > Palsa-688 > Fen-671. Next base: position 43,005 of record CAWGNA010000010.1, on the reverse strand, counting down.
AACGACATGTGGATGTCGCCGGACGGTGCCTACCTCTATCAGATGTATCCCAACGCCTCGCAGCTTATCGGCTACGCGATTCAGCCCGACGGTTGGCTGGAAGAGGTTACGAGCGCGGCCATCCCGTACAACACCCCGCAGGGCATCACCGGATTCTGAGCCGGTTGCAAAGGGGGATGGCCCTTAGCCGTCCCAACCCAGGTGCGGGAATGCGCGCCGATCGCCAAGCACTGAAATGTGCCAACTGCATTGACAAAGGAGAGGACAAATGGCCGATAGCCCGTCGATGATCGTCAAACAGGCGTTCGAAGATTGGATGAACGGAACCGGCAATGTTGGCCGGATTTTCGCACCCGACATGACATGGGAGGTGTTCGGCAGGTCCGCTGCGTCTGGGCTCTACGAAAGCGCTGCGGACTTTGCGACGAGGGTACTCGGACCTCTCAACAAACGGTTCATTGACTCTGATCCGATGCGGCCTACGAAGATTCGGGCGGTCTACGCCGACGGCCCGACAGTGATCGTCATTTGGGATGGCGGCGGAACGACGGTGGTGGGGACTCATTACGAGAACACGTACGCCTGGATTTTCACGTTGGATCAAGGGCTAGTCGTTGAGGCGTCGGCTTTCTATGACGCCATCGCGTTCGATGAGATGTGGGCCATCACACCGAAGGAGTAGCGACGGGTGATGTCGGTTGGTGGTGTGGACACTGCTCGAAGGAAGGAAGGGAAGCACAAGATGACTACGTCCGGAACGACCGTCAAAATTCTCGATTGCGGAGCCATGAGCTGCGACCTCACGTGGCTTGTGCTCGAGCCGGGCCGCACCATCCGGTCTCGGGCGGAGAAGGAGCGTCCGCCTGAGTGGTACCGCGCCTCGACCCACTGCGTGCTGGTGGAGACGCCTGAGGGTCGCTTGTTGTGGGACACCAGCTGTCCGCGCGACTGGGAGACCCGTTGGACGCCGATGGGTCTGCAGGAATTCTTCCCCTACGACCAGGTTGGTGAGGACGAGTACTTCGACGCCCGCCTTCACGAGCAGGGGCTGGAGCTGAGCGACATCGACTATGTGGTGCTGTCCCACCTCCACTTCGACCATGCCGGCAACGCGCAACTGTTCGGCGGTACCGACGCCAAGATGGTCTGTTCAAAGAACGAGCACGATTTCGCCTTTGGCTTCGACGGAGTGTTCACCGGTGGTCACCTGAAGGCCGACTACGACAAGTTGAAGTGGGAAAACGTCGACGGCGATGCCGAGCTGCTTCCCGGTGTCACCCTGATCCAGGTGCCCGGCCACACCCCCGGCACGTTGGCCATGCGCGTCGACCTCCCCGAAACGGGGACCATGATCTTCACGTCCGACGCGGTGTTCATGGGCGACACCTATGGGCCACCCGCCACCCCGGGATTCCTGATCAACGATCTCACCGCCTGGTACCCGTCGGTCGCGAAGATCCGAAGGCTGGCAGAGGAGACCAACGCCACGTTGGTGTTCGGTCACGACTCCGATCAGATGAAGAAGCTACGGGTCGCCCCCGAGTCCTACGTCTGATCAAGCGTCAGTAATTACCAGGCCGTCGATCGGAGGACGTAGGACGATGCCCATCTACAAGTACCGCTGCGATTGCGGCGGAACGGTCGAAGTGCTGGCCCCTCTCGGTGCGCCCGCACCGGCGTGCCCAGCCTGCGGAGCTGAAACCCGCAAGGCGGTAACAAGCTTCGCTCTGGCTGGGCGGGCCGACGCCGGCCTATCGCAATCCAAGATGCCCCAGACCTGGAAGGGCACCTACGGCGGCAACCCCGAATACGTCACCAATCTCCAGCGACAGTGGGAGCAACGCCGCCGTCTCGAGGAGAGCTACCCCGAGTTGGCAGGCGATATCCGCCCGGTCGTGGCCCACGAGGGTCCTTACTCGGCCGTCCCGTTGCGCGCCGGCGACCCCGCGGCCTCGACAGCGGCCGATGGCCCGGGGGCCGGGGCCGACGCTTCGGGCAAAGGAATCGTCGGCGGGGGCCACCACCACGCACATCCTCACCGGCACCCCCACACTCACCCCGAAAGGCCCCACCCGCACGCAGCGTAGGGCTGGGAGACCGGCCAGCGCCGACCGGCGGCGCGGAAGAGAAAGGAAAATGCGAGCCATGACCAATCCCAGCTACTTCGACCGCTACGAGAACCTGGCGTTCTCCCGCGACGATAATGGCGTCTTGACCATGCGGTTCCACACCAACGGCGGACCGATCGTCTTCACCGGCCAGACCCATGAAGACCTGCCCTTCGCCCTGGAGGAGATCGCCGCCGACGAGGACAACCGAGCGATGATCCTTACCGGCACCGACGACGTATTCATGGACCAGATTGACGGACCGAGCTTGGGTGACATGACCAAGCCTGTTCAGTTCGAAAGGACCCGTTCGCAAGGAATCAAGATCCTCGAACGGTTCCCGTGTCTGCCGTTCCCAGTCGTCGGCGTAGCCAACGGGCCCGCCACTGTCCATTCTGAGTACCTCCTCCTGACCGACATCCATATCGCGTCAGAACGAGCCACCTACGGCGACCTGCCGCACCCGACATTTGGGATCGCGGCCGGCGACGGTCTCCAGGTTGTTTGGGAAGAGGTCGCCGGTATGGCGCGGACCAAGTGGCTGCTCTGGAGCGGCGAGAACATCGACGCTGCTACCGCCATGGAGTGGGGTGTTGTCGTGGAGGTCCTACCCCATGACGAGGCCCTGCCCCGGGGTATCGAGATTGCCACCAACCTCGCCGCCAAGCCGGCACTGTACCGCCGGTATCAGAAGCAGACCCTCAACCAGCGGCTAGTCCGTCGCATTGCCGAAGGAGTGCCCTACGGGATGGCTCTCGAAGGTCTGACTGCCGCCGACCTTGCCTACCAGGGCTGACTCGGACCTGAGTCTCGATATCGCGTTACCTCATCGACCAGATCGAGCGCACACCTACGAAGGCATCGCCCACAAGAACTGAAGCGGGACATCTGACGGCCGTCAGTCGTGTTGCCCCGCAGCCCGCCTAACACCGCGAGCGCAAGGTAGGGGCAGGCAAGATACTTTGTCCCCCCCGGCGGTCGCGGCCAACCCAACAAGGTGCCGATTCGTCGTTTGGCGACACCCAGAGCGGGATATAGCAGACCTGTTCCCAACTGCCTACCTCGCGGCAAATAGCTGAAGGCAAATCAATTCCGGAGCGCGCAAACCTTGCGGCCAAATTCTATACCCCGAAGAGCGGTCGCGTGACCCTAACCGTAAAGTGCCGCGAGGGGCGACCTCCCGCTGCTTGATGTCCCAAGCCCCCCACAACTCGCTTGTGACGCTCCAGGGGTCGGCGCACAGCTGGGGCGCGGGTTGCGGTTCGGGCCGAGAGTGCCATTTGACCGTGCGGTATCTGGCGCTTGCGACTACTTCGAACCAGCGGGGTGACGATCACACAGAGTGGCGCCATCCGGTTAGGTCCCGGCCGCGGTCGGGGTGACCGATACGGGGCGATATCGACTGCTCCCACCACTTCGAGGCCGCTCCGATCCGGACATTCGAGAGCGCTTGAGAAAGTACGCAGCGGCGACCGTTCTCGGGCTTCGGGTGCCCCCTTTACCCGGCGTTTCAATCGGTTGCAGCTCGGCCTTCGGGGACCGGTATTCAATGGGATTATGGGGCATGGGCAGGACCATCAGCTGATCGCCACCCTGAGGCCGTCTCCCGCCCGTCGTCGAGTTTGAAGCGAGTGGTCGTTGGTTCAGATGATGGCGGGGGTTCACAACCATCACGCACCTTCGGGCTCCAAACCCGACATTACTGCTGGTCACCAGCCTGCACTATGCAGCCGCCCAGGCGGTTGCACTACTCAATCCCGCCGCTTTAGCGTCCGAGTCCCGAGATTCTCTCGTCTTCGGCGGACCCTCGGGTTCTCGTCTTGCCTGATAACGGCGCTCCCGACCTCAAGCGTTGCGGACAGCTCTAGTAGCGATTAGGACGGCGAGTAGCCCGATGGTTGCAGCAGTGATGGTGGTCGCAATGATTCCGCCGACGGAGAGAGCGACGCCGCCGAGAGCTGCTCCGAGCGCGCTGCCTATGTAGATGGCGGAACCGTTGAGGCCGACAGCGACCGGGGCGAGCTTGGGCACGGTTGCGAAAAGCCGGTGTTGTTGGGGGACGACGCTTAGGCCGATAGCAAGACCGAGCGCGGCCATCGTCACGGTGCCGGCGACCGGGACGGTACGGGTGAAGGTGAGGACCGTGGTGACGACGGTGACACCGCAGGCGCCGAGCAGCAGGGCCGTTCGGGCACTTCGGCGGCGGATGAGTCGCGGCACTAAGACCGTTCCGGTGACCTGACCGATGCCGTAGGCGAGCACCGCGACCACGATCCACGTACCCGAGGTACGCATGATCGCGGGCAGGTAGGCGATGATCATGAACCCCGGGGTGAGCACGGTGACCGTGCCGGCCAGGATGCCCAGCACGCGCCGGTCGGTAAGCGCCTTGCCACGTTGGCGCAGGCTCATCCGCGGCGCGTGCGCCGGGGGCAAGAGCCGGACGGCCAGAATGGACAGTGCCGCGAGAACGACCAGGACCCACATGGCGCTGCGCCAGCCCCAGGTCTGGCCGACCAGGATGCCGAACGGGAGACCTGCGACGATGGCGACCGAGCTGCCGCCAGCCACGACGGCCAGCGATCGGGCTCGGTGCTCGTCGTCAGAGAGGATGCCAGCCGTGCTGTACGCCGTTGCCTGGTACCCGGCTGCTCCGAGGGCGGCAAGCACTCGGCCGCAGGCGACGACGGCGAAGTCCGGCCCGGTGGCTTGCACGATGATGCCGACTAGGAAGACGGTCATGCCGGTCGCCAGGAGGGCTCGGCGGTCCCAGTTGCCGGCAGCGGCCGCGATGATGGGGGAGCCGAGGGCGTAGACCAGTGCGAACAGGGTGGTGAGCTGTCCAGCAGTGCTGACCGAGACGTGCAGGGAGACGGCGACCTGGGGCAGCAGGCCAGCGAGCACGAAACCGTCGACGCCAGGGTGAACGTGCCGATCGACAGGATGAGCAGGTCCACGGTTCGCAGCCGCCGCGGGGCGACGGCCTCTGTCGTGTCCTGGCGCTGAGTGGGGGTGAGGAGCTCATCGCGTCACCGCCTCGAAGAACTCGCCGTGCACAAGATCTTCCAGCAGGCCGGGGTGGTGCGGTTCCCAGGCCAGCAACGAACGGGTGGCCGCACTGGACGCCGGGGCGTCGGTACCGACGATGGTGGCAAGCCAGCCAAAATGTCCCCCGGCCTTTTCGCAGGGAACCGGCCTGACGGGCACGCCGAGCTTGCGGCCGATTATTTCTGCGATGGCCCGGAGCGGTACGCCCTCTTCGCCGACACCGTGCAGGACCGACCCCGCCGGCGCGTCTTCCACCACGAATCGAAACAGCGTGGCCGCGTCTCGGCGGTGCAACGCCGGCCAACGTTGCGACCCGTCACCCAGGTAACCAGAGAAACCGGATCGGGCGGCGATATCGACGAGCGCGCCAGCAAAGCCGCGCTTCACTCGCTCATGGACCGAGGGCGCGAGCCGCACCACCGATGTGCGTACGCCGTGGTCGGCAAGCGCCAGCGCCGTACGCTCGCCCACCACCCGGGCCGCGCCGGGCGCGGACGGATCCGGCGGGTCGGTCTCGACGCCGACGCGTCCGGCCGGGAGCACGAGAGTGCCCGAGGTAACCACCAGCGGTCGATCGGACCCGGCGAGAACGTCACCGAGCGCCTCGATGACCCTGCGATCGGTGTCCGCCGCTTCATCAGGGGGGTCACCGTGACGGTAGGCCAAATGGATGACTCCATCGGACAGGGCTGCTGCCGCACGCAGGCTATCTAGATCGGCCAACGACCCCGGCTGGACCTGGGCTTTCAACGCCACAAGGCGATCGGCCGACGTTTCGGAGCGCGCCAATCCGATCACCTCGTGGCCAGCGCCCTGGAGTTCGGCAACGACGGCCGAGCCGATGAAGCCCGATGCTCCGGTTACAAACAGGCGCATGGCAGCTACCTCCAAGTTCGGTTGACTCCGACTTCCATGCAGTCGTTCCAGAACTTCACTCTACGATTTATTGAATGTTCAGTCAAGAACTCGTAGAGTGTCCAGGATGGTTCGCACGGGCCGACCTCGCGCCTTCGACACCCAGCAGGCTCTAGCTCGTGCCCGCGACGTGTTCTGGTCGCGGGGTTATGGCGCGACCTCGGTACAGGATCTGGTCGACGAGCTGGGCCTTCAGCGGGGCAGCATCTATGCGGCCTTCGGTGACAAGCGCGGCCTGTACCTACAAGCGGTTGCCCTCTACGCCCGCGAGAATCGCGAACGACTCGAGATGATGCTCCGAGCGGACCCGATCCTGCCGGCGTTGCGCCGGATGCTCGTCGAACCGTCAACCCTGACCGGTGCCCCCCAGCACCCCCAGGGACGACGAGGCTGTCTCGTCGGCAACACCGTCGCCGAACTCGTCCCCGGTGACGACGCGGCGCAGGAGCTCACGGCCGCTGCCTACGACGGCATCATCGAGGTTCTGACCTCAGCACTCACCCGCGGCCAAGCCACCGGTGAGATCACCACAAGTTCCACACCCGGCGCACAAGCGCAGCTACTGCTCCTCCTCTTCCAAGGCTCGGCGTTGGTGTCTCGCGGGCTGCCAGACACTGAGCGCTTGACCGCGGGGATCGATGCCGCGCTCGACGCTCTACGAGCGCGCTGACCAACCGATTCCGGTGTCTATGGCCGTTGATGGGATCCAGCGACCGATTCATACGGAGGACTATGCAGCCACAACTGCGGGCTTGAGAGCGTCGTCACGGCCTCTAGGCGGCTTCGGCCGACTCTTGATGACCTGACTGCTGGGTTCGCGGGCTTGGAATCAGTCGTGCAACACGGGCGCGTAGGAGATGCCGATGATCGCGCCCTCGGGTGACTGCAGCCGAGCGACCGTCTGACCCCATGGCTCCTCACGAGCTCCATGCAGTAGCGAATAGCCAGCCTGCTCGAGCTCCCGTGCCGCCGGGTCGACTGCAGTAGCAGCAGCAACGTCGAACTCGATGCTGACCTGCGGTATCGGCCGCTCAGCGGGCCACTGATCGGTGCCGAAGCACGCCTGAGCGGCCTGCGAGAGCGGCCAGATCCCGAACGACTTACAGCCGGTGATCTGTTCGCTGTGGTAATACCCGTCACCCTCGCCCTGCAGCGGGAGGCCCAGCGCGTCGACATACAGGTTGCGGCTGTTGATCGGATCAGGAGCGATCACGGCCACGGTCGCGAGGAACTCGATGTCCAATGCCACCACCTCCTTCGTTCCTGCTAAGTCACTAATCCAAGCAGGTCGCGTTGCGATCAGCGAAGTTGCCCGTATATCCCTGCTGCCGTGAAGGCATCGTTGATCGGCGCGATCAGCGAAGCGAGACGATGCACCCCGTTGCCGATCGGCGCCCACAGCGCGACGCATTGTTCATCGGTTTCGACCTCGATCTGATCGCGCGCCGCAATACCTCCCTCGGTCACCGTGCCGTCAGCGTTGAGCCAGCCGCGCGCAGCGAGGAGTGCTATCGCCGCGACCCACTCTTCATCGTTCCACTCACGTGTCACCCGAATGATGCCCTCAGGCAAGCGCCCCGTGGCGGTGTGCATAACGTTGCATTCGCACGGCCCGATACCGTTGCTGGCGAGCACCATGAAATGCGCGTCGCCTCGCCACTCGCGCACCACCGTGATCTGCTGCCACAGGGCGAGGAGCGTATCGGTCGGAAGCGCGACCGACACGTTGGCGGCCGCCAGTGGCTTGCCGGCGTAGTCAGCACATTCGACTACCGGATCGAGCAGCGACCGGGCCTCCGCGATCTGATCGGCCGTAAGAGCCACCCCGACGCGCCGCATCGCACGCTCGGCGGCCGCGAAGCGGGCGGCCTGCCACTGCTCCGGTGACGCTGCGTCCCACACGCCGTCCATGGTCTGCACCGCTCGCGGGCTGAAGTTGTAGCCAGAGCGGTAGGGCCGCAAGGACTTCAGCGGACGAGACTCACGGCCCTATCTCCATTGATCCCCAGCAATACACCACGTAAAACGGCACTTCAACGAGCCCTGAGTTACCAATAGGTGCCCGCCGGTACCGGGTCGCCAACTAAGGGGAGAAAGTCGAGTCGTGGCACTCCTGTCCCGGTTCGAGCAGGATGGAATACATCGATGCAAGCGATTAGTGTCTGCGCTGGTTCCAGTGCTGCCGGGATGTCTCAACCTTGGGCCAGTTGCTGTCGACCCAGCGTTCGAGCACAGCCAAAGGTTCGGCGAGCGAGTGGGCGAGTGCCGTCAGTTGATACAACGTGGCGGTTTCGACGCGGCCGGGGTCGAGGTGACGAACGACGAGGCCGTCTCGTTCGGCTCTTCGGAGCGTCTCCGTAAGCACCTTATGGGAGACGCCGTCAAGAGTCTCGTCGAGGTCCTGATAGCGGCGTCCACCGCCAGCGAGTTCAGCGAGCACAGCGAGAGTCCAACGTCCACTGAGGAGTTGGACAAGTCGGTGGGCTCGCCACCTCTCAGACGTATCAGAACTCATCGCACTGGCCCAAGTCGTAGTTTCGAGTCGCCATCGATGAACCTGGGGATCTAGAGAGTGAGGACCCTTGCTCGACAGTGGTGCAAGCCCGGGGCTCGACGCGCGGACTAGAAGATTGAGACTCAGCGGTACCCAAAGGCTCGACCGCAGCGTGGATCCGGCAACCTGGTGGCACTTCGTCCACTTCGTTAGAGCGGCAGGAGCGCCGGTCATAAGTGAATCTCCTTCCCTTCGATAAAGTTTCTCGTGGTGGGGCTCGCGGCTCGGATGCCATCTGCTGCCACACGGGTCAATCGCGAGTTGGGTCGCGGCGCACGCTTACTCACGTGATGTCGCCCCCGGGCTGGCGCTGGACGCGTGCATTTTCGCCAGCCACTAAGACAGGATCTGCTTGCGGTGAGGGCTATCCGCTGAACCGGAGAGGTCGCCAACTAGCCAACTAGAAGAACCTCCCGCCGGACGCCCCCGCTACCGGAGGTAGCGGCCTCAAGCAGCCACGCGGCAAGGTCGGCTCTGGAAATGGTCCGCGACATGGAAAGTTGCGTACCTTCGGGGAGTTCTTCCGCCTGGCCGCTTGCGGCCTTGTTCGTCAGTCTGGCGGCGTGGGCAATGACCCAATCGCGACCGCTGTTGCGCAGGATGTCTTCTGCGATTGATCTGTCTTTGAGGGCCGCCCGCATCGTGATCCCACTCAACACCTTCGTGAAGGCTGTCAACCGGTCACGTTCTAGCGCGAACGTCGAAAGCACCACGATCCGTTGAACATCGTGGCTCTCGCACGCGACCACAATGGCGCGCACCGCATCAGCCATTACTGTGCCCTTGGGGGCTCCGAGCGTACTAATTACCGCGTTGGCGCCGACTATGGCGCTCGTGACATCGGCGGCTTTGGTGGCCTGGCCGGTGATGATCTTGAGGTTCGGATGTTTGGTACTGACCTTGTCCGGTGAACGAACGAGGGCAGTGACGTTATTGCCTGCTGAAACCGCTTGTCCGACAACAAGCGCGCCGGTAGCGCCGGTAGCGCCAAGCACGAGTAGGTTCATAACATTCTCTCCCGGTATCTGCCTGATAATGAGTAGACCTTGAACATTTGACGGTCTTTGTCGGCGGCCTTCTCGGGCCGATTCGTCTTGCGTTGTTGACTACGACGAGAGCTCAATGGCACGCCGTCGATTCCCGAAGCGGTCGATAGTAAGAAGAGACCGGGACATTCGGAGCGAAATCTCGATCAAGGCCGGTTGCACCGAACCGTCTTGCAGAGGACGTGACCCAGATACCGGCGGCAATGGTGGCTCGACAGGCGTCAATTGCGATTATCGCATCTGGCGTCAATCGGGCAGTATCACCGCTCCCGAAAATCTTGACGAACATGACGACGGCTTCTGCCGCGAGAGCGACCCGAAGGCCCGTCATGGGAGCGCGAGCGAGGCTAGTTGTGTTCTTTGCGGTTGGCTCGGCGGTCACTCTGTTCTCCTGAGCCTTCACCACTTTGCTGCTCGCACAACTACGCGTGAGCCGCGCATCTGCAGATCACTACGCTTCTCGAGCGAATGTGGTCCCCTGCTTGCGAGAAGTTCCTTCAACACCGAGTGATCGTCGGGCGATAGGTCTGGGGCGGCTGCCGAACTGGTGCGTTCAAGCCAGAGCCTCGCGTATCGTGCCAGGTGGTCGGGGTCCGCGTCATCTCCTTCAAGCTGAAACACGCGCTCCTCGACCGCTGAGAATCCGGCTCTCTCCAGCCGTCGACCCCATTCAAGGCCGAAGGCGGGCAGAGAGCGAGATCGTTCCCTTTTGAATATCTCGATACAGCGGCGTTCTAAGCCAGGTTCGCCGAACCCAAGGTCATCAGGCAGGAAGCGCAGCGGATCGGTGAATTCAGCGATGACGGTTAGTCCACCCGCGCTGGTGGCAGTGTGAATACGTTGGAGAGCGCCGTCGACGTCGGCGAGATGGTGCATAAACATTGATGCCCACGTAAGGTCAACGAGGCCGGTTGGTGGCCATTCGTTGTCGAGGTCGGCCTGGACAACTTTGATTCGATCGGAAATCCCGCAGTCCACTGCCTTCGTACGAATTTGTTCCAGCATCTCATCTGAGGCGTCGACAGCAATGACCTCGGCATGGTCGAATCGCTCCGCCAGCGCGAACGTCCCAGTGCCCGTTCCTGCCCCTAAGTCGACGATACGGCGAACGTCCGCGGAGATGGCGTTCTCAATCCACACCATGACCTCGTCCCGGTAGGACCGCGTGATCTCCGCGTCAAGGTCCAACATCTCAGCGAGGGACCCCCCGGGCGAACTTCTGAGGGCGTTACCGGCTTGACCAGCGTGTGCGTGCTCCATTAGGCCACTGTAAGGCCATGATGCTGTTCAGGCATGCAGTCTTGCCAAAGACGCAAGACGACTCCTAGCGTCCATCTCGCATTAATTCTGGGTTGTGTCCCGTCGGAACTCAAGCCGAGACGCTTTGCCAGGCAGCGATAGGAGCATTAGCAGAACATCCAGCGTTCCGAATCGGACTGTGCCCATCCTTCTGTCCGGGGCTACAGATTCGTCTGGCGGCCAAGGCAAAGCCCATCCATTTGGGATTGAGGTCTCGCATCTATGGACAGTGCCTTAGGCTCGCTCACGTTTCTGGTTAGCCGGAAGGACCTCAGGATGTGGTGGAACGCAGGTGTGCCTTCTCGCCGTCATGGTCGAAGATGCAGAGGACCTCAACTGGACCGCCATGCGCGCCGAAGGCGTGAGGCGTCATGGTCGAGAACTCCGCTGCTTGACCTGCCTTCACGAGGATGGTCCGTTCGCCCAGTTGCAAACTGACTGTCCCCGAGAGCACGGTGAACCATTCTCTTCCGGGATGCACGCGAAGCACTTTGTTCTCGGTTCGAGGCGTTGGTTTGGCGACGCGAATCTTGGCAACGGTCACCCCGTGGGGACCTCGTTCGCGGGGGGTTAACAGCCAAGTGGTCATCCCGCGCACGACATCGCGTTGGGGCCGGATGACGATGTCGTCGTCATCCACCGATTCCAACAGTTGATCGAGCGTCGTCCCTAGCGCTCGCGCGATCGGGAGCAGTTGATCGAGAGCAATCCGTCTGTGGCCAGTCTCGATACGGCTCAAGTTAGAAGGGCTCAGGTGACAGTGACGAGCGAGGTCATCGAGGGACCACCCTCGAGCCGTTCTCAGCCCCCTGATCCGGCTGCGTACTACGTCTTCCAGATCTACTTCTTGCGTCATTGGCAAGAGTGTATGCGATTGAGGCATGGTCTCGATACCGTTGGCAAATGGACCAGGACGCGAGCGATCTGAACCGGGCGGCTATCCGGACCCACCGTGTCGAAACAGCGTCACGCGGTGAGGCGGGTGCAGCCGAGCCCAACCAGAAGCGATGGCTGATCCTGGCCGTGATAGCGGCCACCCAACTCATGATCGTGGTCGACGCTTCAATCGTCAATATCGCCCTTCCTCACGCACAAGCGGCGCTGCACATCTCCAACGACAGTCGTCAATGGGTCGTCACTTCTTACACCCTCTCCTTCGGTGGACTTCTCCTCCTGGGTGGGCGCATCTCTGACTACGCGGGACCCTCAGGCGTGCTCGTTCTCGGGCAACTTGGTTTCGCAGGTGCCTCGGCACTGGCCGGTTTGGCCCCCAACTCTGCCGTGCTCTTTACCGCACGAGCAGTCCAGGGTGCCTTCGCGGCCCTCATGGCACCAGCGGCCTTGGCCCTTCTGAGTAAGACCTTCACTGACCCCAAGGAAAGGGCAAGAGCCTTCGGTGTCTACGGCGGCATCGGCGGCGGCGGACTTGCCATTGGCCTCATCGCCGGCGGGGTGCTCACCCAGTTCGCATCGTGGCGCTGGTGCCTTCTTGTCAATGTTCCGATTGCCCTCATCACAGCGTTTGCCGCTAGCCGTCTCCTGGTCTCAGAAGCGCCTTCCCGCCACCGTGGAGGGTACGACGTTCCCGGTGCGATCACCTCAACGCTCGGAATCGTATGTCTTGTGTACGGGCTTACGAAAGCCAGCACCGATGGCTGGGGCTCAAGCTCAACCGTCGGTCTCCTTGCGCTTTCGGGATTGCTGCTCGCAAGTTTTCTACTTATCGAACGGAGAAGCCGTTTCCCCCTCCTGCCACTCAGGGTCATCACCGAACGAAATCGGCGCGGCGCGTTCCTTGCGTCCGCGCTCATTGGTGTCGCACTCTTCGGGGCCTCCCTGTTTCTGACCTACTACCTGCAGGGCGAATCGACTCTCGACTACAGCCCGCTTCACACAGGGTTCGCGTTCTTGCCGTTTTCGCTCGGAGTTGTGATCGGCGCCGCCTTGGCCAGTTTCCTCCTGTCTCGCCTTGCTCCTCGCCTGGTGATGGCTGGCGGGTTCGTCATGGCCTCCGGCGGCATGATCTGGTTTACTCAGCTCAGCTCTCACGCGGGGTACTGGCCGCACATCTTTCCCGGCGAAGTGGCTTTGAGTGTAGGCATGGGTCTGGTCTTCGTCCCTGTGGCGGGAACCGCTCTGGTTGGGACTACTCGTAACGATTCGGGAGTGGCCAGCGCCATGGTCAACACCAGCCAGCAAGTCGGAGGCTCGATCGGAGTTGCTCTTCTCAATACGATCGCGGTGTCAACGACCAGCAGCTACATCGCCACTCACGGTCTGACTTCAGCGGCGACGGGGCTAGTACGCGGCTACGACGCAGCATTCCTGACAGGTGCGCTCGTCCTCATCGTCGCCGCCGTAGTCACCTTGGTACTCGTCAATACCAAGAGTATCAACCTAATGGGGCCACTACGCTGAAATTGCGAGCGAAAGCCAGCCCTACGGGTGAGTCGCTTGCCGCAGCCACGACCGGGTGTCGGGGACATCGGACAGGAATGCCAATCGCAGCTTGGTCTCGTCCTGGGTGTCGAGGGTTGCTGTCAGGATCACGATCTTCAGCTCTGCGTCGCCGTCGGTCATGACGTCGCAATCCACTGTGATCTGCCCGACTGAAGGGTGTTCGATGGCTTTGCGGGCTTCTCGATGCGCACTAACTACGCCGGAGACCCACAGCTCGGCGAAGCGTTCGTTGCCCGTTGTGAGTACCTCAATCAGATCGGCCAGGCGCCTGCTGTTGGGAAAACGTCCAGTGGCACCGCGCAAGTCAGACACGATGGCGGCTTCGACGGTGTCGGGACCGAGCACGGTCACAGGCCATTGGGACAGGAGTGGATCCTCGCCATTGATCGGGAAGCTGTCCCGAGCGAAGTTGCGCAGTGCCGGCGGCGTTGGCGAGGGGTCGCCGAGGAGCGCGGCCCAGCCACGGTTCCACCAGATCAGCTGCCAATCCGCGGCGAAGACTGCAACGGCAACGTCGCCAAGCCGGTTGAGCACGCGATGGACGCCGGGCGGGATGTGGTCAGAGATCTCACCGTCGATCGGAGGAGCAAGCCCCGCCAGCCGATAAAGATGATCTCGTTCCTCGTTCGTCAGGTGCAGAGCGCGGGCGAGTGCGGCAACCACTTGCGCCGAGGGGGTGGTGGACCGTCCCTGCTCCAGCCGCACGACGTAGTCGACCGAAATCCCACTGAGTTCAGCCAGCTCCTCCCGGCGCAGACCGAGCGCCCGGCACGCGTGCCCACTTGGCAAGCCTGCCGCTGCCGGGGAGAGCCGATCACGCCAAATGCGCAGGGTCGCACCAAGCTCCTTCGCGTGGGTGGTCACAACGATCATTGTCTCACGTCACTCATGTGCCGAGGGTGGTAACGCCATTCCTACCGTCACGCCCTCCCTGGCCCTCAGCACAAAGGGGGCAGATGATCGGAGGTATGACAACCACGGACAACGCAGCTTTACTTATTCGCCTGCTAGACGAGGCCGCTATTCGCGACGCGACCGCCCGCTTCGCCGATGCCGCTACCAGCGCCGATTACGGCGGATTTCGAACGTTGTGGGCGGACGACGCCGAATGGGTCATCGGAGGCACCGAGAGCCAGCCCTTCGAGAGGCGCGCCAAGGGGATAGGGGACATCGTGTCGATGTTCCGCACTCTTCGGGACGAGAGGGACTACTTCGCGCAATTTGCACTGCCGGGCTCCATCGAGATCAACGGCGACGACGCCAGAACTCGCTGCATGTGTTATGAGGCCGCCCGCGGGCCCGGTGAGAGCTACTACAGAAATACCGGCGTGTGGTCTGATCACCTACGGCGCTCGGCCAATGGATGGGTGTTCAAGAGCCGTACGTACCAATACTTGTGGCTCGATCTCTCTCCTTTCTCCGGAGAGACCTTCCCAGTCTGACGCAGTGAGCCAAGGTGAGGCTGATCGCGCATCCACTGCGCCCCACGCTTGATCGCCAGTTGTTCGTACCGGGGGTGGTGACCCGAGCATCGCCACCGTATAGCCGCCCGCTCCGGGCCCACGTCCAGCAATGCGATGACCGGTTTGAGACCCCGACAAACCGAGTACCTCTATCGAGAGGAGGATGCCATGACCAGTACCGACAGAGGTGACCGGGCCAGTGAAGTACTTGCTGAAGCCGCCGTGTGGACTTTGGACGTGAGCGGAACCACGATCGAGTTCCGGACGAGGTCGTTTTGGGGACTCCTAAAGATCAAGGGAAGTTTCAAGGCAGTCGAAGGCACAGCCCGGGTGGCCGAGACCGGGGTGGAAGGAACGCTGGTGATCGACGCGTCGTCGATAGACACCGGCAACAAGAAACTCGACCAACATCTAAGGTCCCCAGTCTGGTTCGGGTCGGAACTACATCCGACATTCCTTTTCGTTCTCCAGGGGGCGATGCCCATGGGGAACGCGACAGTCAGATTGGACGGTTCCTTTGTCGTGCCGCGGGCATTCTCGTCCTCTCGAGATCGTGGCGACTGTCGCGGAAGCTCAGGCCGACACCATCGACCTCAAGTCCGATTTCCAGATTGACCGGCGCGACTGGGATATCTCGGTTACCAAGATGGGAGCCAGAACGCTCACCGAAATTGGCGTGAACGCTCGGTGGCGACGAGCGGAGGTGTAATCCCAACCCGCTGCTACTCGCGCCGGGCCGAGCCAACATCACAACTCAAACAGAGGAACCGAACCAAATGAGCACACAATCAGACCAGCACGTGGAATGGCAGCTCGCCGAGGTCAGAAGCCCCCGGCTCGGCCATCCCGTCTCCGTGGTTGTCGCCAAAGACGTCCCCTACTTCCCGCATGCCAACCGGCTCCAGAACCTGAGCATCTATCTGCCCCACACGGCAGAAACATCGGATCTCATCGGCACGTCGGCTACGTTTCTCCCGAGTTCTGACCCTCGGCCCCTCCTCCCTCGATACCACGTACACATCCATGGCGGTGCCTGGCGTGACCCGCAACTCACGTCTTCGTCGATCGAACCCGCCGTCGCCCACGCCTTCACCGCCAGTGACGGATCAGCCCCCCTTCTCGCCGTCGCTTCAATCAACTACACGATCTCCCAGTTCCCCACGCGGGCCACACTCGCCTACGACACCATCAAAGACCACCATTTGGATCCCGCCCGTGAGGCCGTACACCCCCAACACGTGAGCGACGTTCTCCGCGGCTTAGACCTTCTCCGGTCCTTCGACCTCACCGATCAGTCCTACATCCTCTCGGGCCACAGCTGTGGTGCCACCCCTCGCGTTTCAATGCATCCTCCAGCCCCCGCAGCACTATGGGCTTGAGAACGTCCCCGAGCCGCCCGCCCCGGCCGCACTTCTCGGACTCAACGGTCTCTATGACCTTCCCGCTTTGGTTAATGGACTTGGCGCATCCCACATTCACCTCCGCGACGAATACGAGATGCTGCTGTCCACCGCGTTTGGCGCAGACGAAGGCACGTGGTCCGCAGCGAGCCCGGCATGCTTCGATCCGGCCGACATTGCCGACCGGGTGCGTGACGGCAAAGCGCCACGGCTCGTTGTGCTGGATCAAAGCACCGAGGACCAACTCGTGCCGATGAACCAAAGGGAGAGGCTCCAGGCCGCCTTGGACGAGGTGAGCGGGCTGCGGGTATTAGAGGGGCACCGATGCACGGGGACGCATGCGGCGCCCTGGGAGCAAGGCATCATGATCTGGGAGAACCTGCGGGACATCGCTGCGCTATTGCAGGAGGAGCAACGGGGCCAAGAAGCGCTCAAGCCAGCCATGCCGGTTCAGGTGACCCGCAGATAGATGGGTCCGGTCGCTCTGGGCTCCCAGGTAGAGAGTCTCCACCGCGTTGAGGCACGGGCTCAACCTCGTCCCGTCGGATAGCAGGAATGGCTCCGCCGACAGTCCGAGCAGGGACCGTAACGACCTCCAGAGCTGAGTAGTGCAGCTGCATGGGGCATGCCCTGCGCAGCCTGTCCACCGCACCTCGAACGATGACTCGACGCGAAACTGCCCAGCGTACGCGACGCGTGCGGGGCGCACCCCTGCACATGGCTGCATAGGGCGACGGTGAGCAGGTCCCGAGAAAAAGCCCCGATAAACCCGGATTTTCGACCTCGGGCCGAACGCGAAACCGCTGGTCAAGCGCCCATGCCCTATGCACGAGACGCGCCGATCAGCGTTTCAGTGGTGGCGGGGGTTCGGTCGGTTCTGGAGCCGCCCGGACCTCGGCAGCCGCGAAAGTGCTGGTAGTCAGCCTGTGCATACGCAGCCGCCCAGGCAATGCACTACTCAATATTCCCGAACGGTCCTTGGAGTCCCCAGAAACTCGGACTGCTGTCGCTGAAGCGCCGACCTTCGGGTTCGACACCCGAAGGTCTCACCAAATGGTCTGAGGTCGGCCGGACACCCCTTGCTCGCTTGAGCAGACCGGCGACAAACCCCGCTTTACGCGCCAGGTAGACGTCCATATCGCCCTGCGCCAGCTCGACATTTTGGCGCTTGAGCGCCGAATAGCCATCTCGGGCTTGGCGGTCACTTCGCAGGAGATCCCTGAGCAACCAGTGGTCCATGTGAGCTCGGTTGTCTTTCACCACCACGTATAAATGATGAGTGGGGAGGTCGACGTGGCTCGGAGCGGCGAACGCCTCACGGCCCAAAACGCCCAGATCCCCTCTCCATCGGTAACCTATGCCATCGAGCCGCTCGATGACAATTGCGACATCTCCTTCGGTCGCCACCACAATGTCCACGTCGATGATCGGCTTAGCGGCGAGGCCGGGCACGGACGTCGAGCCGACGTGGTCGACCCCGATGGCAACGTCCATGATTGCCGGGACCAGCCCAACGCCAGCCACGGCGAGCCGTCGTGGAACTGAGCTTGGGCTCCTGTCGCATCGGTGAGCGGGCGCCGCCGGGCGGTGAATGCAGGCGACTGCGCCGAGTCCTTGTCGGTGTTGGTGGCAGGAAAGGGGATTCCCCCCGGTAACTTATTGGGAGCCAGACGTCTGAAAATGAAGATCACGTCGACGGGCGTGAGGTGTCGCAGATCATTGGGTTCGTCGCTTGAGAAGTGTGCCCGCGTCGGATCATCGAGCCAGGACCGACTCAGGCATCCGAGAAGTTCACGTGTGGGGGGCTCTGGGAACCCAAGATTGTGCCTAGCCGCCCTCCGGGGGGTCCCAGGACTCCGTTTGACACAAAGTCGACTCAAGGGCACCCGCCCGCAGGTTGCTCAGACGGCGAGCTCGAAACTCCGACCGCGCCACGATCAAATGGTGGTAGACACAACCTGGTACGCGACGCCCAATTCATCGAGAGCCTTGGCTACGACAATTCGATGATGCGAACCGGAGCCACCATTGCGCGGCAAAGTAGGGAGTCTGCCGGCTTCGCAATCCAGCCTAATGCTATGCGTTGACCGCGGGTCGCCGACAATCTGCTTCCATTCACCAGGGCCAACAACAAGCGGCACTTCGAGACCACTCTCTCCTAGCCGCACGACGAGACCAGGCGTGCGTTGGCCGCGGTTCTGGGACGACATCTCATTTTCTGTCTCCCTGTCCCTAGTAACAGCCCCGCCTTCTCCAGGGATAACTGGAGTGTGCGATTGCGGCGCATCAGGTTTAGCCCGGCGTTCGGCCGCCGCCCGCCAGTCGTCGCTTAACATCTGTGCCACAGGGCCACCCCCGTTGATGTCGGGTGCGAAAGGCGCCGGAGCAACCACACGGTGGACGGGTCCAAGATCCCCAGCCACAAGTCCTCCACATAAGGCGAGCGGGCGTCAAAGCCCATCTTCTCGACGGCGTCTTCTGACCAAGGGCGGACGCGCAGGACCAGTTCATCAAAGGCGCCCATCGGGCTTGAACAGGTTTGGAGGGTTAGTTATGATTAGCCTCCTTCGACCATTGGGCCTGTATGACTTACGTTAGCCCCTGTGATGAGGTATTTCAGGTGGTTAGGTATTTTTAGCTCTTCTAACAAGTTCGTGTCCTACGCGGGTGCTGGTCAGCATGGACGCGGTGGCCCTGACTCTCAGCGGAGGCGACGGGCCAGGAGCTCGGCGCGTCACCGGGCGAGACAGCTGCGCGTCCCGAAAGGGCGAACTGCTGGGCCGGCCAGGCGGCTGGCGACGCCGAGCGCACACGGGCCTTTGTATACGCGAATTCGTCGAGGTGCCATTGCTAGTGCCGGATCTGGCCAAGCTGTGCGTTGTTGACGGGGAGACGGCCGAGTAGGTGGGGGAGCGGCATCCGAGAGCCAGTGCTTGTGGACAAGCATATGGCGAGCCACGGCGAGCAGACTCGCCTCTCCGCCAGCGTCATCGAGCCCGCCGCTCAGGGTGGCCAAGGCTGCCAAGTAGTCGCGCTTTTGAGGGCAGACGAGCCCAGGCGCCTTGGTTCTGGGCCACAAGTTCGGTTCTCGCTGAGACCAGCCCAGCCTTTGCGCGCGCCCGGGTGATCCTCGGCTCCTCCCGTGGGCACTCCCAGCCGTGCCAGCGAACAATTGCACGCTGAATGGGTGGTGGCCATCCCAGCGGCGCACACCAGGTCCAAGGCCTCGGACCCAGCTAACGCATCTAACCAGCCAGTGCCCGCGAAATAGTGGATCAGCTGCCATCGTCATGGTCGGTCGGATCGGGTTTGTCCAGCTTCGTGACAGCTACAGTGGCCCAGCGCAAGCTAGCGGCCACGTCGCTGGCGGCCAACTCCAGCTTTGAGCGGCGTTCGCCCTCACCGCTCTCCCAGCTGCGCTGGTCAAGCCGACCAGTCACGGTGACCCGGTCGCCCTTGTGGAGTGAGCGAGCCACATGCTCGCCGAGCGTGCCCCAAGCGACGACGTCGAGGTACGTAGTCGTCTCCTGCCACTCCTGGGTACCCTGGTCGCGCCAGCGCCGGTTGTCCGCTACTGAGAAGTTTGGTAACGGACTGGCCTGAGCCAGTGGAGCATCGCGGCCTGCGACTACCGGCGGACGTCGTCCGAAACCAGGGGTGTAGGGAGGATCGGGCACTTGGTTAGCCATCGTTAGCCTTCTTCGTGCCCATGGGCCTTAGCGAAGAGTTATCCAAGCAACCCAAACATACAGCAACAGTTAGTGCTCCATCTTGTACCTGTGTCAATTCCCTGGTCAGGTTTTAGCCGCAACGCTCGGGGCCCCGGGCAACATTGCTGGGACACACGAGGGGTCTCTCGGGGGCGGGCCGTCAATGCCGTCTGAGCCGATGGGCTCGACCCCAACCACGAAGGCTTCCCGCAAGTGGCCGTGGGTGGGAGTACGGGCGGTGTAGTGCACAGTGGCTTGGATACGGTCTTCCGGGATCGTGACGACGCCGGTGGGGTGGTGCCGTCCGTACCGTTGCAACAGGTCGATAAGAGCGACGCGCTGGCCCTCTGGCATCGCCAGGGCTCCCACCCCGATGGGTCCGCCGTGCTCGGCCAGGATCAGGCCGCCGGGCCGGGCCGGTGTCGACGGCCGCCACCCGGCCACCTGCAGCTTTTGTTCCACTTTGTGCTTGGCCTTGAGCCACTGGCGGGAGCGGCCGGGCCGGTAAGCCGAGCTCGCCCGCTTTGAGACGGTCCCTTCCGCTTGGACGGCTCTGGTCGCTTCGTACATAGCGGCGCCGTCGGCGACCCAGACGGTGGGCCGGGCCGCTCCCTCGGAGCCAGCCGCAACTTCCAGGTCGTCAAGGATCTGCCGGCGGGCGGCCCAGGGTTGGTCGCGCAGGTCTTGGTCGCCAAATTGGAGGATGTCGAAGACGTAGAAACTGACCGGTTGAGAGTGTGGGCCGTAACGGGGCCCGTGGATGCGGGCTCCCAGCAGTTCAAAATCTGCCCGTCCGTCGGGCGTCACTACGACGACTTCGCCGTCCAGGACGACGTTGCCGAGCGCGGTGAGGCCGGCCAACTCAGGGAGCCTGTCGGTCCATTCGGTGCCGGCCCGAGACCACAGCCGGGCCCGAGAGGGCGTCACCTGGGCGAGGCAGCGGTACCCGTCCAGCTTGCTCTCGTGCACCCAGCCCTCGGCCGCCGGGGGCGCCGGTACTGCGGTGGGCAGCATGGGCCGGAAGGGAGCGGTCATGTCGCCCACCAGTGTCGCTGATCCCGGCCCGAGTCGACCACGCGCTCGTGCCCGATATCCGACGGAAGCGCGTAGAGCCTGTCCCCAGCCGCCTGCCGCGGCGTGGGAGAGTGCTCTTGGGAAAGACAGACGCTGTCCTGCCCTGCACCCTGCCCATGACTGGCGACCTACCGCAACGAGGGCTTGACGCATGGCGTCGACGAACGTATGTTCTAGTTATGGCGCACCCGAGCGGGCTGACCGAGGAGAGGCTCGCTTTGCTTTACAACGGTGAAGGGTTCGGGGGCGAGAAGACCATGCGGGCAAGAGTGATCCGCGAGCTCATTGACGAGATCCGAGTGCTTCGCTCCGAGCTCCTCCAAGCCGAGACAGGCCAAGACGGTCCGCGGACGGGTCGGTGACGACAGAGGTCAAGCCCGATTGGCCCGAATGCGTCCCCTTACATCTACTGGGGATATGACTGCGATCCCAAGGCGTGCATATCAACGATAAGGCGTGGACTTTCGACCCTGCTCCAGTCGATAACGTCAAGCAGGCCAAAAGCCATGCCTACGTCTCTCGTTGTCAGCCTGCGCCAACCAGGGGGCCAGCAGGGAGCACAGAGCGTTCGTCCCAGCACCGCTTCTGCCACGCTCACCTCCCCACTTCCGAGGACCGTTTCGGCGGTGCCCGCCCCGTTGTCGTCCTAGCGAACTGCTCTGGCCGCAGCGCACCTTTGCCCGCCCGTCGGCGCCGACTCCTCGCAGCCGCCTCCTGTCCGCGCCCGGCTTCCTCCTGGGCAGGCTCGACTACCGCGAGGAGCTCGGCCCGGAGCGCTTCCAGCGAGCCGAGGCGCGCCCTCACGTTCTCCAGGGCCTTCCGTGCCTCGTCGGCGAGGCGGCCAGCCTGCTCGGATTCCGAGCGCGCCAAGTGGGCGTCGTGGACCGCCTGGGCCAGCCGGAGCATCTCGGCCAAGAGAAGCCTCCAGGCGGCCGGCGTGTCCTCGTCCAGGTCCGCTTGGGCCATGAGGGCGGCCACCGACTTGATGGTGCCGCGCGGGACGCAGCGAGCTTTCGCTGGCCTTTGCCGAGGCCCTTGGGCCGATCGGGCGAGCAGGCCCGAGGCGTGGGCCAGTGGCCCGGGAATGCGCTCCAAGCGCCCCGATAAGACTGCCAGCGCCCCCGCCGCGTCGGAGGCGACCGCTCGCCAGGTGGTCACGTCCTCGGCGGGGACGGCGCCCAGCTCGCGCACCACTTCGCCCAGGCCTTCCGTCGCTTCTCTCCACCGGGCCGGGGACCGCCGGGTTGACACCCGGTGCTCTTCCCGGAGCGCCGACTTGCCCCAACGCTCTGAGGCCTCGGCCCAGCGGTAGGTGAGGTGCCTACCGGCCCGAGGGGCTTCGTGTACGCCGTCGCCGGGGCTCCGCCAGCCCACTCGGCGGCGGCCTCCTGGCTCTCGGCCTCGCCGGCGCGCCAGCGGTCCCGTAGGGCCGGGAGCGAGAGGTCCCTGGCCAGCTTCCCCCCACCGAAGAAGACCGCCACCCCTCCGTCGGAGGGCTCCTCGGCCACCGCGTAGCCGACCACGCGATGCCCGCCGACGCGGTCGTAACGGGGCCGGGCCGCCAGCCCGGCGTCCCGGAGGAACCGCACGAACTCGGCTTCGCTGCCGGCGACGGTAGCCGCAGCGCGCACCACCCGGGCCAGCTCGGCCCGTTCCGCTTCGGCCCGTCCGGTGCGGCGCGCCTTCTCCGCCTCGGCCCGGGTGAGCCCGGGCATGGCCGCCTTCTGGGCGCGGCCTTCGACGCACCGTGAGCCCGTAGCGGCGCTCCATGTCGGCGCAGAGAGCGGGAGAGCCGCTTGAAGTCGTTGGCCGGTGCGAGGCGACCTTCCCGTCCTCGCGCACGAGGTCCACGACGACGTGGACGTGGTCGTTGCCGGCGCTGGAGCGGCCGTGACGGACCGCCACCCAGCGGCACGCCGCCTGATGCCCGGAGGCCTCAAAACCGAGCCGGCTCATCGCCTCTTTCGCCACCTCGGCCCACTCTGCGTCCGACAACTCGCGGTCCGTCCCGGCCTTGGTGGAGAGCGACAGGTGCCAGCAGGCGCCGCCGGGGACCTCCGTGCCGAACAACACGGCAGGGAAGTCCATAGCCGCCGCCAGCCCCTCCAGTTCGGGCTTGGTCGGCCGCAGGCCCGCCTCCACCCGGAGCGACGCCGAGGCCGCTACGACATGAGGGTCCTCGTGCTCGTTGTACCTCCCAGGCCCGAACAAGTAGCGCACCGCGCCCGAGGGCTGCTGGCCCCGCGTCACCTTCGCGATCACGCCTCCACCCCCTCGAGCTTCACGCCTCCGCCCCCTCGTGCCTCGCGCTCCCGTCTCCCCCGGGGGAGCCCCCTCCACGGGCGCTGAGGAGCGCCGCCAGTTCGACAATGCGCCTACCTCCGGCTCGCACTTCGGCCATGATCTCGTCGGCCCCACTCGGGACCATCGCGCCTCACATGCGCAATGTGTGTCAGCTGGTTCAAGTTCACACAGGCCCCGTGAAGGTCTCTCGCCACCGCCAAGAACTCGCGGCAGAGGGCGCGCCGGGCTAGGAGGGAGGGACGGCCTTCGGGCATCGCCGACTCGACCAAGAACCGTTGTACCGACAGGCCCTCGGCCGCCGCCCGGGGCACGATCCAAGCCTCTTCCTCCGGGGACAGGCGCACACCGACTACGCGCTGGCGCCCACCCGGCCGACGCCGTAACCGGCCTCCGGGACGCGCCGTCGCGGTGGCCCCCGGCGTTACCCAAGACAGGTTCGTCACGCCCCCCGTCCCCGCCCGGCTCCCCGGCCGGGCGCACCGTCCCCGGCACATCTCCCACCGTCCCAGCGTGGCATGCGCCGCCCCCCAGGGCAAGCATCCACCGCGATCAGTTGTACTGATCGCATATCTTGCTCCCACAAAAGCTAATACCAGCTAGTACTTGAAATACATACAACAATTGGTTACTCTGCGTACTCAGGTACGAATGTCTCGACAGGAGCTAACTATGACTAATCGCCCCACGTCCCAAGCCGTAGCACGCGTTCGTGACGACCCGACCATACGGCGGCTCCGGGAGCTCGCTGCCCAGGAGGCGGCGGCCACTAAGGAGCGCCTAGCGACCCGTACGGCCGCGGCCCGTTTGTTCTCAGGGGCCGGCGCACGGCTTGCCGAGACAACGGCCGCCTGGGAGCACGCCCAAGCCGAAGCTCAGCGCACCCAGGCCGAGGCTGTAAAGAACCTCGTCGGCTCCGGAATGGAGCTTGGACAGGGTGACCGAACTGCTCGGCATCTCGAAGAGGGACGTCCAGAGCTTGGGCGCGAAGAGGCCCGAAAAGCCAACGAATGCGACTGGACAAAGGAACGGGCCGGTGGCAATCGAAGCGCAACGCACGCCCCGGGCTAGCTGACGCTTGGGTACATGGGCGCCTGCTCGGTGTACATCGCAGGCTCTCCAGCCGCCAGTCCTGAGACTGCGGGTCGCAGTTGAGTTGTTCCAGGCGATGCAGCCGAGGTCGCTTGCACAAAAAGGTCGGGGAGCCGTTCCTAGGGTAGGGGAGTAGCCCACGTCGGTGCGCTTAGGGGCGCTCCGACGGTGGAGGGTCACTTCGCAGCCTTGAGTAGATGACCGCATCGCGCCAGCCACCACGGATGAAAGCGCGACCTCGCAGTGTGCCCTCTTTCCCAAACCCTGCCCGCTACAGAGCGCTTCGCTCGGCGACGTTGTCAACCTCGGTGAGAGCTTCAAGCCGGTTGGCCAAGGTGGTCGTGAAGAGGTGATCGGCGAGCAGGGCCTGCGCAACGCCACCCAGGCCTCGCCCTCGATGGTCGGGAATCAACAGGATCTCGATCTCGAAACACCCACCGAGAGAAGCGGTGCCCCCTGCTCGTTTCCACAGGACTATGCCGGCAGGAGTACCGTCAGGCAACGAAACTACAAGCAGCGAGTCGCCGTCGCCCAGGTACCCGTCTTTCTCCCACCGCAGGCGGCGGTTGCCAGGACTGCGGAAGCCGGTCCACTCGAAGGGCTCGCTGAGAGGTGGTTCTTTGTCGATCCGCTCTAGGAACGCCAGGTCGCTCTCCTCGACGGGGCGCAGGCGGACCTCGTCCTCGATCATCCTCGACCATGATGTCCGCGTACGGCGGAGGGGGCCATTCAGGCAGTCCAACATTGGTGCTGTCGCCACGACGCACGTCTTGCGCATATCCCCCCGCGGCAAACGCCTGACCCGGCACCGGTCTGGGGCACTACGGCGTTTCGAACCAGCCCAGCCTGGCGAGCAAGACTGCAGCGGCCTCGTGCGGATGGCCGTCGTTTGAGATGACAATGGAATCGAGCCCGGAGGCGTCGAGTGCAGCTGCGAGTTCCGGCGCCCGATCGAGGTGCCAAGCGAGGCCGTCGGCGTCCCAGTAGTCGTGACGTTTTTTCAGCCGGTCGGCAATTGATTCAGGCGACGCCGTGATCCGGACGACGGTTAGTGGGCACCCGATGGCCATGCGATATTTATCGATGCCCTTCGCCGTCTCGACTACCCCGCTTATCACGAGAGTTCGCGCCCCTGCCGCAGCGAAGTTCCGCGTTATCGCCGCGAGGTTGGCAAGGACCAGTCGTCCGTTGAACAGGTCGTCTTCTGGCGCCGGCCAAAGCTCCGAAAGACGGTCGAGATCGATGAAGGCGTGCGGTTCGTCTCGGTCTTTGAGCAGTTCGGCGAGCTTCTCGCCGACAGTCGACTTGCCAGCTCCAACGGTGCCCGACAGTAAGGCAGCGCGCTCAATCAACTAAGAGATCCTGCTACTTGAAGCCGAGGTTCGGGCAATTGGCTCGACGCGCATGATTGTGTAAGTCGACGGCTACACGTGGCCATCGAGAAGCGATGGCTCGAGACAGCAGGCATCTAGTGCTCTTGCTGGGGCAATCGGGCGGGGACCAGTTTGCCTTGCGTCGATCCGGACGAGCCGCACCCCTCGGAGGAAGTCTCGGACGAGGAATCCCGGCCCTTCAAAAGCTGAACACCGTGCTGAGACACCTCAGTGGCCAACGCCATTTGGACTGCTTCCGTACGGAACTGCTCCGGGTACCTCGGTGGCCGAGCCATGGTGATACTCTTTCATCCGGCCTTCAGCCAGGATGATGTGTCCACTTGCTCGGGTCAATTCCAATTTGGAGAAAGCGCGCAGGGCGTGCCGATGAATGCTAGCCCTCCACTACTAACGCCTTACTTGCCAGTTTGGGTCGAGATCGTTGTGGCGCCACAAAAGGTATGGGCGAAAGACTAGATAGCGCTGCCGTACGCGTCGGGGTCACTAGCGGAGAGGCCACTCTCGTCGCAAAATGAAAGCATGCCCGACCAAGGACCTCGTGTGCACTTGTTATGTGGCTTGCTGGGAGCAGGCAAGACGACATACGCCAAGCAGCTGGCGACTGACGTGGGTGGGGTCAGGTTCACCCTGGACGAGTGGATGCTGCGCCTCTATGGCCTGCGCCACGACGACCCCCGGTACGTTGCCCGTCTTAAGCCTTGTCAAGATCTGATCTGGGACGTTGCCGTCCAAGTGCTCGCACTCGGCCACGACGTCGTGCCCGACTGGGACCAATGGAGCCGGGAGCGGCGTGCGCGGTGGGCAAGCCGAGCCACGAGCTTGGGCTACAACGTTTTACTGCACCATCTAGACGTCCCGGTCGAGACAGCGGTTGCGCGGGTGCTCTCTAGGGCGTCTGACGGCGACCCCTTTTCGCACAAAATTGACGAAGCTGGTGTGCGACACTTCTCTACTATCTTCGAGCCACCCACGGTTGAGGAGGGTGTGGACATCCTGCTCGTGGGAGCAGATGGGCAACCCACTATCACTAGCCAGAAGTAGCAGCACTCCGTAGCTCGGATGAAAGCAGCTGTGAGGTCCGGACGCGTCCCGTATGTCGGCCGCAACGGAGGCTCGATGCTTCTCGGGCCCCCGGCAAATCTGAGGGCCAGGAGAATTGCTATCCCGAGTCTAAGAGCGTGGCTTCAGATCACCCCAGCCGGGAGGCGCGTCGGCGAAGAACTTCACCGTTTCCAACAGCATGGGGACGGGTCGCTCGGCCCAAGATCGGCCGAGCACGGCGCCGCGGGGCAACATGAATAGCGCCAGCTGGATGTGGCGGCGGACGATCCGGGCCTCAATGTGGGGCTCGTTGCCACCGGCGTCCCGGTAGCCGGCGAGCATAGAGGGGACCACGCTCAGCGGTACACCGGCGAAGTCGTGGGCCGGGTCGTCCCAGCACGCGCTACCCCAGTCGATCAGCGCCGCGTAGGCCCCGTGGCCGTTGACCATGACGTTGCTGGCCTGGACGTCCCCATGCCTGACGCACTTGCCCACCTCAGTGGCGGTCCCTGAGAGCGCTTCTAGCCAAGCGAGCAACCACCGCCTATCCCAGGGTGTGAGCCATCCTTCCTCCACTCGGCGGGCGACCAATGCCCCCGGGTCGGGCAGCTCTTCAGCCTGTGGGAGCCGGCTCGACCCGGCTGCAGTGGAGGCGTGCTGGTGGAGCAAGGCCAGATCGCGGCCGAGGTCGCGCCAGACCGAGCGAGGCTCGGAGATGTCGCCGGGGGCGGGCTCCAGGGGCGACCCCTCCACCCGTTCGTACACTACGTAAGGAACTGGGAGCCGGCGCCGGCTGGTGTCGTAGCGGACCAACGCCGGAGTGCGCACGCCAACCGACCGGGCGACCGGGACGACCGTTGCCTCCCGCTCTAGCGCTTCGAAATGGGCCGGGTGGTCCCGTGGGACACGCAGCACGAAGCGAGTGCCGACGAGGTAGACAGCGTTGAAGATCCCGGCGTCGGGCATGAGGCGGACACTGTTTACCGGCTCGCCCAACTCGACGGCTATGGCTTCCAGTGCATCGGTGGGCAACGTCGCATGAGCAGGAAGGTGCACAACCAGACAGACACTAGGCCCTGTCGCTACTGCGAGCTGCGGTACACGGCAGGCCAGTGTCAGTGCCCGCTGGACGGCCAGCCTCACGCTCGGACCCGGTATTGTTCCGGGCATCTATGCGAAGACCCACGAAAGGTGTCCTGGCAAAAGATCGCTGTCATCGTCAGTATGACCGCGGGGCTGTTGGGGTCGGGTGATAGCCCCGGCGCCTGGGCGGCGCCGCCGCCTGGTCCGCTTGTCAGCAAGTCCCGCTGTGCCGCCAACGAGGCAGCGGGCACTGTCACCTACTTGACGGGGTTCGGGTGGGAGGCCTCGGTCGGGATCTTGGACCCCATCGCGGCTGAAGCCCATGGCTTTTACGGCGCCATGTGCCTCAAGGTGAAACTGGTACGTGGCAATGGGGACCCGACTTCATCGGGCCAACTAGTAGCCGCCGGCCGGGCGACCATTACTGAACTGGACAGCGCCTACGACGCCATCGATGACGTGGCCGGCACGCCCAGTATCCCCGTCGATGCCATCGCCACCTACGGCAACACGACTATTGACACCCTGCTCACCATGCCCTCGGTCACCAACCTCCGCCAACTGGACGGCAAGACGATCGGCTACAAGGGGGCCATGCCCCCGGATATAACCGCCATGCTCAAAAAGGCGGGCGTGGACCTGGCATCGTTGAAAGAAGTCGATGTTGGCTATGACCCGACCATCCTGCCCCGGGGCCAACTGCAAGCCCTAACCGCGTACAAGTCGAACGAGCCCGTCGAGCTGAAAGACGACGGCTACAAGGTGCGCCAGTGGGACCCTGACAACTTCGGATTTGCGGGCGCCTTCAACATTTTCGACGTCAACCGGGCCTGGGCTTCAGCCCATCCAGGGGCAGCCGAGGACTTCTTACGCGCCACCTTCGAGGCGTTCCATGACTGCCTCTCTAACGCGAAGACTTGCGTCGATGACGCTGCCAAGTTCCAGGCTAGCTACGACGTGCACCAAAACCTCCAGCGGTGGGAGGTCGAGTCGGGCGACGTCGACACCACGTTGTTGGCCGGCCACGGCGTCGGCTACGAGGAAAAGGGGGAGTGGCAACACGAGTACAAGTTACTGCTCGAGTACAACCTCAGCAAGCGGCGCGTCGACCCCAACAGCATAATCAACGCTATATATGTAGACGCCATTTACCAAGGTTCCTCGCTTGTCTGGCCAGGCCCTTAGGACCCGCTGTTCTTGTCGGGCTCCCCGTGTTCGCCCCAGTCGTGGGTTTTTTGCCCAAATCCTTGGAACCACGTGGTCCGAAGTGCTCCGGGGGCGCAAGCTTTGGAATTAGAGAGCCATGCATTATGACCGATGTGCCGGCCGCACACATTGTGACTGTTGTTGAAACGAGTGAAGGTCCGCCGCTCCCTCTCTTTTTCGCTTACCTGCCGACCGTAACATCGCCTGGGCAGCGATTAAGTTAGGACGACGGCTCAATAACCCGGTACCTGGCTTATCTCCACCGGCGGAAGCTTTAGAGGGCACGCTTCTCCCTCCACGGACGCCGACACCCATTCGCACAGGTCTTCGGACGCTTTAGCGCTCACGATCTGAGGCGGCGGGTACCCCGAGAAGCTGAACGATACGGTTGCGCCCGGCTCGACTTGCGCCTCGGCGAGGTCCTGCGCACCACCCACGATCTTGCCGTTCGCGTCCACGAAGCCGGCGTAAACGTCGGCATCAGAGGGAAGGGGCGTGCGATAAGGGTTCGTGAGCTGTCCCGTCATGACCGCCAGGGCCAGGACCTGGCCGGGAAGTCTCCCACGCCGCCCTCAGGACGAGGCGCAGCCGGGGAGCTAGCTCAACCCTCGACAGCATCTCGGTAAGCCTCAGCCTGCAGGGCGAACATCGTGGCGTACTGCCCGCCAGCCGCCAAGAGCTGTTGGTGGGAACCCCGCTCGCTGACCCGGCCGTTTTGGAGCACGCAAATCTCGTCGGCCTTGCGGACGGTGGAGAACCGGTGTGACACCAAGATGGTGGTCACCCCTCGGGTTATCTCCAGGAAGCGGTCGTAGAAATTGGCCTCAGCCCGGGCGTCAAGGTTGGCCGTCGGCTCGTCCAGGACCAGGACCTTCGCCCCGGAGCGCAGCGCGTAAAGGGCGCGGGCCAACGCCACTGATTGCCACTGCCCGCCTGACAGCTTCGTCCCGCCCGTGACCTCTCGGCTCAGCTCGGTGGCCCAACCATCGCTGAGGCCGGTAACGAAGCGGTCCACCCCGGCTAGATCGGCGACCTCTTCCAGTACTCGCTGGTCCCGGGCGCGATGGACTGCCCCGAAGCACACGTTGTCCTCGATGCTGGCTGGTAATGGACGAAGTCCTGGAACACCACTGCCACTTGCCGCCGCCAGGCGACAGGGTCAACGCGGGCCAGGTCGACCCCGCCTAAAAGGACCGTTCCCGAACCCGGCTCGATCAAGCGGCAGATGAGTTTGATAATGGTCGTTTTCCCAGCCCCGTTTGCCCCTACGAGAGCCAAAGAGCGCCCCGGCCGCAGCTCCAGGTCAACTGACTCCAACGTCCCAGCTACTTGCCCCGGGTAGAGGAAGGCCACTTTTTCCAGGCGGAGCCCATCCCAGGGTGGCGGTTCGACTAGAGCTGGGCCCGGCGGGCCCAGTGGCGGCCGGCCCGCCCCCGGTGCCAATGGGGCCAGCGCCTGCTCTAAGCGTGCCAGCGCCGGGACAGTTGCCGCCCCCCAGTCCACCAGTACGTCGTCGGTCCCCCCGTTCCCCATCACGGCCGCCCCCACCGCGCCCTGCAGCGCCAACGTCAGCCTGGCGATCCCTAGGTGCCCCGCCTCTGCGGCTCGGACCACCAGGACCACCACCACGACGTTCACGGCCACCACGACGGCAAACAGGGCCACGAGCGGCGCCCGCCGGCTGCGCCGGGCCGTCCATACTGCGCTCATGGCCGAGCGCCAATGAGCCTCGAACCCATCGCGCAGCCACCCACCGAGGCCGAAGACGCGGATCTCCTTGGCCGCCTGGTGGGTGAAGGCCAAGTCCCGGTAGTACTCCGAACGCCGGTTGGCCGAAGTCTGGTAGCCCAGCACCTTCCACAACTCCAGGTTCTCTCGACGTAATCGCGTACGCACGACTAACCACGTCACCAGAAGGGCGAGGGCGAGGGCGACATTGAACCTAGCCACCCCGAGCAACATGAAGGTGCCCTCCTATAGTCGATAAAGGCGGGCTGTCCGCCGGCGCGAGTAATCCGACTATCCGTAAGGACCGTCGCTGACTTTGAGAACAAGCTCCGTAGCGACAGGGGGGATTCCTTGGAGGCAAGTCATGTCTTGGCTTGACGACGAGGCACCTGACACCGTCCGGGACAAGCGCCAATGGGCGCACCAGCTTGTCCCTGAAGCTTTAACGAGCACTTTTGGCCCCGAAGGGGGTCGGATGGACCACCGAAAACCGACCAATGTCAAGCGACCCATCCCGGAGAACCACTTGGGTCCATGCACTTCGGGAGCCACTCGCCCAACGAGGACCGGGTGCGCCCACGCTCTTCAAAGGGGACCTTGGTGCCAACCGGCTCGCTCAGGCTGCTCTTGTCGGGGCCAGAGGAGTAAGGGTTGGGGCAACGTTCGCCCGAGAAGACAAGAGGAAGGCCTGCAGTTGAACGCCCAGGGAGCAGCCTGCAGTTGAACGCCCAGGGAGCAGCAACGCTCCCTGGGCGCTACTCGTGTTCGAGATGTTAGGAAATACGCGTCCCGGTAAAGATCGGGTTGTCAGCAATCGTGAATTGCAAACCGGATACCGACTTTGCCGCGGCATAACTCCACACCTCCTGGTGAATCGGGAGGTAGGCAGCAGCCGACATGATCTGGTGGTTGATCTCGCGATAGATCGCTGCCCGTGCCGCGCCTTGAGCCGCCAGCCCAGACAAGAACAAGTCGTCGGTCTGCTTCGAGTTATAACCGGCGGTGTTGTTGCCCCTCGGTTCGGTGCCCCCCCAGAAAATCTTTAGCACGGAAGGATCCGCCCCGAAATAGAAGAAGGCGGTCATGTTGGCTACATTCGTGCCGAACAGGGTGAACACATAGGGCACCGGTTTGGCGGTGATCGTTGCCTTGATACCCACAGTTTGCCACTGCGCAGCTAGCAATTCTGCCGTCGTGTCGTAGCCATAGTTCGACGGGATGAGCACGGCAATCGCAAGTTCCTTCCCGTCTCGAGACCGTGTACCGTTGGACCCCATCTTCCAGCCGGCACTCTCTAGCAGGTGGTTGGCCTTCCCTGGCTCATACGGGTACAGATTTGTCGGGTCGTAACCCAACATCGTAGAGGTCAAAATGCCATTAGCGGCAGGGTACACATTGTTAAAGGCGATCTTGATAATCTCGGCCTTGTTGGTCCCAAACAAGATCGCTTGACGAACGGCTAGCTCGTCGGTTGGGGGGTTCGTCATATTCAGGTCGAACCCCCATGGAGAACCACCGCCTACCGGGTTATAGACGTTGAACGAACTTCCGAGCGACACGAGTTGTGACGTTTCCAGGTTCTCGGCCACCTGGATCTCACCCGACTGTAGTGCCGCCTGCTGGGTGCTCAGATTGGTAATAATTCGCCAGGTCACGCCGTCTAGCTCCGCCGGACCTCGGAGGTTCCCGATGTGAGGTCCCCACGTGTACTTGGGGTTCCTCGTGAGTACGACCGACTGGTTCGGCGTGTACGACTGGAACATGAACGGCCCGGTACCGATAGGGTGCTGGGCTACGGCAGCACCGTACTTGGCCACCGCCGTCGGCGAAGGGATCGAGAAGTTCTCGAGGCACAGATTGGTGATGAAGGGGGCGTTCGGCGAAGGGAACTCGACAACGAGCTCGTAGTCGCTTTTCACGGTAGACGACTTGTACGGCCCGAGGAGCGCACGTTGCGTCGTAGCCTTCGGCGCCGCTGTTACGTTATTGACCCGGTCAAAGTACGACTTCAGCGCGGCGGCGTTGAACGGGGTCCCGTCATGGAAGGTGACGCCACGTTTCAATGTCAGGGTGTACTGCGTCGCCGAACTGTTGACGTCGTACCCTTCCGCGAGACTCGGGACAGCCTTGGTGCCGGCCAGCGCCGGCACCATGATGAATAGGGTATCGAAGACCCCTCGATAAGTGAGCAAACCGGGCATATCATCATTTGCGGTCGGGTCAAGGTTCGAGGGTTCCGCGAATTGACCGACACTCAATATGCCGCCCGAAGCTGCCGGGACGGAACGCTCGGGCTGCAGGACGAACCTGCGGGCCGGTGCCCGCAGCATGCTCCGCAAACCGGGTACCAGTGCGACACCGGCGCCAACGGCCCCCATGCGCAGGACATCACGCCGGCTGGGCGGGCCAGTGGGCGCTAACTCTTGCGAGCTATCGTCGCCCCGGCCTTCGTGCTGATGATTGTCATCGCTGCTCCCCATTTTGTTCTTCCCCACTTTGTTCCTCGCTTTCGCTGGTCGTTGTTAGTTGGGTTGATAAATCTCGTAGCCAGAGGCTAATTCTGGCTCGCTCAACTGCGCCCCGCTCAATTCTGTCCCGGCCAGTTCAGCCCCTCCAGTCATTGAAGCTTGGAGCTTTTCACGCACCTCTGCTCGCACGCCGCCGGCACCCAGGTGTTCGCCAATTAAGTCGCCCAGGTAGTTCGTACACAGCACGGTAATCGTGATGGCCACGCCCGGTGCCACGCTGAGCCACCATGCCTGGGTCAGGAACTGTTCTCCCACGCTCAGGTCCCCGCCCCAGGACGGAGCGGGGAGCTGGACGCCCAGGCCCAGGTAGTCGAGGCCCGACACGATGAGGATGGCCCAGCCGAAGGCACTTGTCGCCAGCACGAGAATGAGTGGTGCGACGTTGGGTACGAGGTGGCGGAACAAGCGCCTCATGCGAGAGAAACCCAGAATGT
The DNA here is from genome assembly GCA_963823855.1 of uncultured Acidimicrobiaceae bacterium. GTDB lineage: Bacteria > Actinomycetota > Acidimicrobiia > Acidimicrobiales > Palsa-688 > Fen-671. The sequence goes on along the minus strand of CAWGNA010000010.1, from coordinate 9,121 downwards.
GAGCCACGAACATGTAGTCAGCCTGGGCACACTCCTCGCTCGCCGTGGCCACCAACCGGACGAACACGGGAGTAAGCGCAACGCCAACCGTGATCGAGACCGCCCAGAAGCCGCTGCCGAGGACGTCGATGACCACGAAGCCGAGCATGAGGGCAGGAAAAGCGAGCCCCACGTCCGTGAGCCGCATGATCGCCGTGCTGGTGACCCTGCCGCTGAAGACGGACAGGGCACCCAGGACTGAGCCCACGGAGGCGGCCAGAAGACAGGCAACCAATCCCGACATCAACGTATACCGAGATCCCCAAACGATCCGGCTCAACTCGTCGCGACCCAGGTTGTCCGTCCCGAACCAGTGGCTGAGCGACGGCGGGCTCATGAACGCCTCGGAGATCTTGGTAGGAGACGTCGGTGCGACAAACGGAGCGAATACCGCGCACACAAAAAGGGCAAGCAGCGGGATGAGGGATACGGCCCACGCCATCCGGTTACGCACGGGCGTTGGTCCCGTTATGTCGAAGGCTCATGGGCCCATTTCTCATCAGGACATCGCTCGCTTTAAGAGACCGTCGCCGGTGACTCTTGCAGGAGCCCCTGCATGTACCCGATCGCGTGCGCCCGGGCGCGGTGCCCCCACGCAGTGTCGCCTGCCACCTTCGGGACGTGGTCATCGAGGAGGTAACCGTCATACCCAACGCGCCGCAACAAATCGATAACCTCACGGGGCGAATAGTTGCCCTCCCCCAGGAAGCACTCCTGGAATGTGGGAACAGTCCCCTGGACCTGGCGGAAATGGATGTAGCAGATGGCCCCAACGGGCCCAAAGCGCTCGATAGCGTCGTGGACAGCGGCTGCACCTCCCTCCATTTCTGACACCGTCCCCAGGCACAGGTCGAAGCCGAAAGCCGGTGACCCACCCGCAATCTCAGAGGCGCGGACCAAATTATCAACCGAGTAGAAGATCCGGGCCGTCGGGCCGAGTGCTTTAACGGGCGGGTCATCGGGGTGAAGGGCCAAACGAACCCCACACGCCTCGGCGGTCGGGAGCACAGCCCTTAAAAGGTAGTGAAATTCTCCCACAACTCGTCCTCGGTAACCGAAACCTCGGGCCCGGTCTTGCCCTGGGGACCTCGAGTGCGATTGCCCTGGTCGATCAGAGTTAGGTCAAACGCTGTCACCTTGGCCCCGCCTCGGCCCAGTGCGTCCTCGGTCCTCCAGACACCCGTCGGCATAAAGTGGAACCCGAGCACAGCCACTCCCGCCTTGCCGACGTTGGTGATCGTCTGGCGGTAAAGTTCGAGCTGACGCTCCTGGTCAGGGCCGGCTAGCCTGATCGACTCCATGAACTGCTGCGGGACGTTCTCCAGCGCAATCAACGTCAGCCCATAGTCGGCGCATTGCGACTTCAGCGCCGCCACTGACTCGTACGTCCAGTAACCGTTGCTGTCGTCGAGTGTCGGCGTGTTGAGCTGAACGGCCCGAATGCCGAGCTGACGAGCGAACGCGGCCGTCTCCTCATCAAGTTCACTTAGCTGGCCGACCATTATCTCCATAGTGCTCTCTTCTCACTCGACAGTGACATTTCTTGTCGTGCCCTCGTTTTGTGTTCCTACGTGCTTCCTTCGCTCTCTTCTGTCCAGTTATCGTCCTATTTATCCCTTCTGTTCTTTATCGTCCGGGGACAGCAGGCTGCTCCACTTCGCCGCGGACGGCCAGTGGCCTCGAGCCCAGTTCGATCTCATGCACACGCCAGCAGGCAGCCAGGTGGTGGTCACCAACGACTTCTTCGTCGGGGACCTCCCTACGGCAGCGGTCCACCGCGTAGGGGCACCTTGGGTGAAAGGCGCAACCTTGCGGGACCGCTCGAACACTCGGGACCTCACCGGCGACCGCAGAGAAGCCCTCGCCGCGCCGCTGATATGCGTCGATATTGGGGACGGCGGCCAACAAAGCCTCGGTGTACGGGTGCTTGGGCTGGTCCAGAACGGACCGGACCGGACCGCGTTCGACGATTTTCCCGAGGTACATGACGGCCACCTCATCACAGACGAGGGACACCGCGCCGATATCGTGGCTGATGAAAAGCGCGCCGAGTCCGGTCTCCTGCTGTAGTGACCTGAGAAGCTGCAGGACCTGAAGACGGGACACCAGGTCCAGGGAGGCGGTCGGCTCATCGGCGATCAGTACCTCGGGTTCGGTGGCGAGGGCTCGTGCGAGCCCAACTCGCTGCCGTTGTCCCCCGCTCAGCTCGCGCGGCAACCGCCCGCCAATTTGGGCGGGCAGCCCCACCTTGGCCAGCAGTCCGCCCGCTGCGGCGCGGCCTGCCCGCCCCGTAGCCCGCGATGTACCTTGATCGTCTCGACCAGGGTGGCGGAAATCGTCATGCGGGGGTCGAACGCACTCGTCGAGTTCTGCACCATTAGCTGGACTTTGGCTCGCATTTGCCGCCGTGCTGGCTCTCGCATCGATCGCAGGCTTTCACCATGGAAGTAAACATCGCCTTGTTTTATCGGGGCAAAGCCGATCAAGGCCCGGGCGAGCGTCGACTTACCGCTCCCACTTTCGCCCACGATGCCGATGATCTCTGCTGCTGCCAGCTGGAACGAGAGACCCCGCACGACCGAAGCTACGTCCCGGTTGCGGAAGCCGTGACCCCGGAACTCAACCGCTAAGTCGTCAGCGCTCAAAAGTACCTTCGGGGCCGGTACCGGTGATCCTTCTCCGCGCTCGTCGTGCCTCGGATTCCGCTCGAGCCCGTCTGGCGCTCTGCTGCTCCCGGTCCCAGCCGGTGGCGCGTCGCCTTCCGGCATGTTCGGCCGCCCATCGTGCGCACTACTATCCGCCTCCCCAGCAGCGTTTTCCACGGCCGCCAGTACCGAGTGCGGGGAGCCTTCACCGTCCTCCCCGGCCATAGTGCCCGCTACGGCCCTGGCCAAGGTCTCGATCTCGACGCGGTTCCAGCATGCGACACGTCGGTCGCCTACCCCCGCCAAAGGAGGTTCTTGTGCCAGGCATTGTTCCGAAACAAAGGCGCATCGCGTGGCAAAGCGGCAACCCGCAGAGGCTCCGGGCCGCGGTGCAGTCGTTGGTCCCGACGTGACGGCCTGACCATCCGAGAGTGTGGTCAGGCGCGAGCAGCTCACGAGCTGGCGCGTATAAGGGTGCTGAGGCGAACCGAGGACTTCGGCGGCCGTGCCTGTTTCGACAATTCGACCTGCGTACATCACGCAGATCCGGTCGGCCAGGCCTGATACGACTCCCAGGTCGTGGGTGACCAGCACCATCCCGATCGACCGGTTGCCCACCTTCTCACTGAGCAGCTCGAGAATTTGGGCCTGAACGCTCACGTCGAGGGCAGTGGTCGGCTCGTCCGCGACGAGCACTCGTGGATCGCAGGCGAGAGCCAGCGCGATCGCTGCCCGCTGTTGCATCCCCCCGCTCAGCTGGCCGACCCGGGCGCCGAACTGCCATGACGGGTCCGGTAGGCCCGCGGAGCTGATCAGGTCGAGCGAGCGCTGGACGGCGTCAGGCTTGCTCATCCCCAGCACGAGTTGCAGCACTTCGACTGTCTGGGCACCGATACGGCGCAACGGGTGCAGGGAGCTGCCTGGCTCTTGGAACACCACGCCGACGGTTTTCGCCTGCAATGCCGAAAGCTCTTTCGCGCCTACACCAGCGACCGGGACACCGAGAACCCTGATATCGCCCGTGACATGCGCGCCCGGGACGTGGACGAGCGCACCCATAAGTGCCAGGGCGAGGGTTGTCTTGCCTGAGCCCGTCTCACCCACAAGGGCGACTGTTTCCCCGACGTGGACGTCGACCGAACAGTCCTTTACGGCCACCACGTCGCTTCGGCCCGAGCGGCGGAACGTCACCCCCACGTTGTGGCCGGAAAGTACCGGGCCCGTCGGGGCGCCTCCCGGTTGAGCAGGTGGGGCCGGCACTACTCCACCGGTCATACCCGGGCCGTTCTTCCCTGCGCCTGCGCTTCATTGGCGAGGATCCGCGGGTCTATGACTCTAATCAAAACATCGGCAATAAGGTTGACCACCAGGTAGACGGCAACAATCAATAGAACAACGCCCTCGATGACCGGCATGTCCTTATCGTTGATGGCGGTCACCAGGATGCTCCCGAGCCCGTTGCGGCTGAAGATCGTTTCGACGAGCGCTGCGCCGCTGATAACAACGCCGACCTGGAGAGCCAGGACGGAGATGACAGGTGCGGCCGTGCTGCGGGTAATGTACCGGCTGAATATCCGCTTGGACGGGATCCCGCGTACCCGGGCTGCCACCAAATAGGGTTCGTGCTGGACCTTGGCGATCCCCGAGCGTGTAACGCGGGCGAGCAACCCGGCGAGACCCCAGCCCAGCGCAATAGCTGGAAGGATCAACGCTTTGGGGCTCCCAGTGCCAATGGCGGGAAGGATCTTGAGCCGGACGGCGAAAAGGAAGATAAGCATGATGGCGAGCCAGTAGTAAGGGATGGCGACGCCTAATATCGCCGTCGACATCACCAGCCGGTCGACCGGGCGCCCGACGCGTAGACCAGCAATTATGCCCGTCGGTAGGCCGATGATGACCCCGATGAACAGGGCGGCGATAGCAAGCTGGACAGTCGACGGCGCAGCCGTTCTGATCATCGTCGTCACCGCTTGGTCGGTGTAAAAGGAGATGCCGAAACTGCCGCGTGACGCCCGGCCGATAAATGTCACGTATTGCTGCCAGATCGACGTGTTCAGGCCAAGGGAGGCCTCGATGCTCTTCAGGGCCGCTCCCGTGAACGGGCTGTCGCCCAGCTCGAGCCGGGCGACGCTCCCGGGTATGGCGTGGGCCATGAAGAAGATCACGGTGGCCGCGATGTAGAGGGTCACAATCGTGTGGAGAAGCCGATGCCAAACGAACCGACCGAGTGACATCGATGTTCCTCCCTTCTACCTGAGCCCGCGCCATTTGACCCATAGGGTACCGCCACGCCTCTGGCCCGTCTCTGCCCGGCCCTCGCCACCAGTGCTCACCGCTGGCCCCGACCCAATGCCCCTACATCTCTTGTCGACGGGACGTTGGTTCCCGACGGTATATCTCTTGCCGTCGGTGCCCATCCAGCCGACTTACAGAGGGCCGTGCTCGGGTTCCCGCGCCGACTGCGTCCAAGGCGCCCCACATCCGGTTGAGGTGTTCCTCCATTGCTTCAGCGGCCGCACCAGGATCCCTCGCCCGGAACGCCGCCACAATCGCGACGTGGTCCTCGTGCGCCCGTTGGCGAGTCGCCTGAGATCTCGCCGTGCGCTTCCGGCTCTCGATAGAGAGGTCGGCGATGCTGTGGTACAGGCTCAGGTAGATGGGGTTGTCAGTAGCTTCGACGATGGCGGTATGGATGTCGAAGTCGTACTGGAGGTACCGCGATGGCTGGCCCAGCGCGCGCTGGGCGTCCGCCGTTAGTTGGCCCAAACGGTCGATCCGGTCCGGCGTCATGCGGGTGGCGCCGATCCGCGCCGCGGCAACCTCCAGGACGAGCCGCACCTCGAATAGGTGCTCGAAGGCCATCGGGTCGACCTGGAGCAGGAAATTGATCGGCTCGGCCAGCAGCCGTGGGTCGAGCGATGTTACGAATGTCCCGCCACCGTGACGTTTTTCGACGAGGTTCATGGTGCTCAATGCCCGGATCGCTTCGCGCAGCGACGGTCGGCTGATACCGAGCGATGTCGCCAGTTCGCGTTCAGGGGGCAGCGCCTCTCCCGGTCTCAACTCTCCCGAACGGATGAGCGAGCGGATGGCTTCGACCGCTTGGATACCAACCGAGGTCTTGTGCAAGGTCGGGTACTTCGAGTGGTCCCCGGCGACGCTTGATCTCGCAGACGACAACGGCCTCGGGTGTGAATTATTACCCGGTTCATTTGTGGGCTCCAGCCCGCCGCAAGCTGCGTCCGACGCCCCCTTAGCCACTCTATTACGCGGCAGCACGGCTCGAGTGCAACCACGCCGTCGAATGCGGGCCCCCCTTGCACGCCCAGAGCAGCAATGGGTGGCGGTGGTATGACAACCTGACCACGGCTGAAAACTGTAGACGATCAGCAACGTGAGCGTCAACGTGGAGCCCGGGCTGTCGACCCCTCGAACCTCGAACACTCGAACGCCGACGGTGGCACGACGCCCACCCAGAAGTCCATCGGTTGCAGCGCACCAGGCGACCGGTGCTCACCGGATGTGGCCTTCGACGCGAGCGGGTTTGCGTCAGCCACCGGCGCCAGTCCCACGACCGGACGACCCTTTACAGCCGACCACCCGCACCGCCGACTACATCACCTCAGAACAAGCGGGCGATTAGGTCGCCGAGCACGGCGCTCGGGTCGGTTGGCACTCCCTTTTTCGAGAACCATCCGCAACCACAATGCCGTCGGACTGCTGACATCAGCGGTCAAGTGAGCGCGGCCGTTGCCCAACGTTGCGAAAAAGCCTTGAACGGTTTGTGGTCTGGCCCGCCTTGAACGCGGTCATTGTTGTGCAGCAAGAGCTGCTCGATCGGCCAAAGACTGTGGCTTGCCTCTTGGTAGGAAAACCACTCGGCGGCCTCGTCGAGCTGGTCCGGCGAAACGGGAATAACGGCCCGGTAGGCGTAAAGGAACGGCTGGCAAATCAAGCGCTCCAGCCCAAGGGCGTAGTCCATAGCCCTGACGATCTCTCTCGCTAGCACCTCCCGCCTGGCTTTGTCCCAGTCGATCACGCAGCTGACCTGGCCAGCTCCGAAGAACAGGTTGGCATCTTGGTAGTCCCCATGGATCACCTGAGACGCCGCGGTGGTTTGGAGCGGCGGGCTTGGCCGGGTAGCAGTCAACCACCGGGAGCGTGCGTTCAAGTCGTCTATGGCCCAGCCGAGCCGGGACCGGTCAGGGCGGGCCTGTGCCACCCTGATCAGCTCCTCAATTCGTCCGAGCGTTTGCTCCAACGGGACGATCGGGTCGTGGGCCTCTGGGCCGCCCACCATATCAGCGAGCACCAGGTGCGTGAGGGCGAGCATCGTCCCCATCGACTGGGCGTGCTCAGCGTCGAGCTGGCCCCGGGGCACCTGCGAACCAGGCGCCCAGGTGTAGAGGCTGTAGAACCGGCCATCGTCTTCGACCAAGGAACCGCCTCGGCCGGTCGGGATGACTGCTGGGCAAGGCACGCCCCCAGAGCGTGCGTGAGCCAGGACGCGGTGTTCGAACTCGACCTCCGCTCGGACTGACCGGCGGTGCCTGCGCAGCACGGCCCGTTCTCCGGGCCATTCCAACAGCCAGGTCTCGTTCATCGCCCCCAACTGAGGCACCCTCGCCGAGTGGTGCTCAGGGATGTCCCAGTTCTCTAAGACCTGGGACGGGAAGTCGCTCACCCGTCGATGGTCGCGTGGGCCACGCCACCGCACATGCCCCTGTCACCGACCACCACCCCGATCGGGAGACATACTCCCCATAAGTCTGCGGGAGTTGCGGGTTGCACCAGATGGGCAACCACGGCCATGGTGGTTCTGTGGCGACGACCCGTCGAGCTCGCAGGGAGGACACGCCTCGGCTATGGGCGTTGAACGACATCCCGAACATCGGCCGCACCGCTGACCAGACCCAGCCGATCCACTTGCCCATCCCCGACGGCCCGCCCTCCGCCTTCCCGGACCTGGCCGACGTCGAGGCCAACTTCGTCCAAGCCGGCGGCGACTTCATCGTCGTCGGACAGGATGACGCCATTGTCGGCATGGGCGGCTTCCGGCCCGTCCTGACGCAGGGCCGAGATGCTCCGGGTGCGGGTGCACCCGGCCAGGCGACGACTTGGCATCGGCCGGGCCCTGGTGTTCGAGTTGGAGAAACGCACCCAGGACATGGGCTTCGTCGGGGTGCACCTAGACACGGCGACGAACCAGCCTGAAGCGGTCGCCTTCTACCGCGGCTCGAGTACCGAGAGGTCGGACGAGAGCCGACCGGAATGGTCCTGGACCCTCGTCTACTTCACCAAGGACTTCTGAATACCGACCCCGGAGTTTTCGCGTTACAGATCGCCGAGACGCGGGCACAAAACGTCTTTATGACACGAACTTCGGGGTGGCCTGCTCGACAGGACGAGCTTTCTTCCCGCGTCGTGCTCACCCATCCCTGGCCAATAAGAGCGGACCGCTCTGTTCCCAGCCGCATCGCCGGGCGAGCGCGCGCTGGCGTCATCACGACCTGGGCCCTCGGGCGACGAAAACAGCCCACACCGTCCGGGCGATGAGCTGGCCCTCTCGCTCCGCCACGGTGCAGGCCTGGGCGTAGAAGGTCTGTGCCAGCCTTTCTCGCGCTGATAACGAAAGTGCATCATCGCGGAGGGCGGATAGGTAGCGACCGCTGCGGAGGTAGGTCTCGGTCAGGCGGTCGGGATCGAGCCGGCGAACGTCTTCGAGCGTGTCGACGGCGACGTGATCGAAAGCCTCGGAAAGCACCCGTTCACCGTTGTCGAGGGAGAAGGAAGTGGGCGGCTCCGGAGGCCGGTGTACGCCCAGCTCGGCTAGGGCGGCCCGGTGGAACTCGACCAGGTGTACGCGCACCTGGTCGGAGTAGCTGGTGGCGACGAGCGTGCCCCTTCGCCTTAGCACCCTGGCCAGCTCGTCGGCGGCAACAGCCGGTTCTGCCAGCTCGTAGAGCATGTGGTTGGCCATGACCACATCGAAGGAACCAGGTGGGAACGGCAGCCGGCGAACGTCGCAGGCAACGAAGAAGGCGGTTCTCCGCACGTCCGCCAGCGTCAAACGGCACGTGCCGAGCATCCCCGGTGAGATATCGGCACTAACCAGGTACCGCAGGCCCTCGGCTCGTTCCAACAGTGGCCGGCCGAAGCGGCCCCAGCCGGCGCCAACATCGAGTGCCGTGGTCACAGAACTCAGGTCCAAGTGGCCTAGTACCCAAGCTGGCACATCTGGTCCCTCGCTGGCGGCCAGCTCGTTCTTGGCCTTGAGGTCCGTTCCACTTGAGTAGTACGGGTCAGCCACCGCCCAGCCACCGTACAGCCTCCGAGGCATTTGGCCTCGACGGTGCGCCGACTTCGTCCGAGTGTGACGGCGCGAACGTTATACGCTCCTTGGGTGCTCGTAGCCGTTTGAGAGGAGCGAGTTGGGG
>CAWGNA010000009.1:0-430205 GCA_963823855.1 uncultured Acidimicrobiaceae bacterium | reverse complement strand
ACCTCGCCGAGCAGCTCCTGGATCTCCGCCTCCAGCGCCTTGATCTCGGCGTCGATCTCGGCCAGCGGCCGTGGCGGCACGTACTTGTAGAAGTGGCGGGTCAGCGGGATCTCGTAGCCGATCTTGGTCTTGTCGTGGTCCACCCAGGCGTCTGGCACGTAGGGCAGACCTCGGCGGCCATGTAGTCCTCGACGGCGGTCCGGTACTCGAGGCTGGCCAGCCGGTCGTCTGGGTCCTCTACCCACGTGACCGGGATCGCCGGGCAGAGGCACGTTCTCGTTGTCCCGCAGGTCCGGGTCCGGCTCCGGCTCGCCCTTCGGTCGGTGATGACGGGCGCCTCGGGGTCAGCTGACACGCCAGGACGTCCCAGAGCGCCTTCTCGATGGCCTTGGGGACCGGTCCGAGCTTCTTGGCCATGGCGCCTGCTCGGTCGTGGTCGCGTGCCCACCAAGGCCGTCGAGGCGGCCTATCAGGTCGGCCTGCTCGACCTCGTCGAGCTTCGCCCACTGCTTGGTCTCGGCCAGCTGCTCGATGGTCTCGGGCGTGACCTCCCACCGCAGCCGCAGTGGCCGCTCGACGGTGATCCGCAGGAAGCCGAACGCCTCGTTGGGGAAGATCTTGACCTTCTCGCCCTCGGTGAACTCGCCGTACAGCCGGGTGATCTCCTCGATCTGCTCGGCGCTGATCTCCTTGCGCTTCTCGCCGAGGCGACTTGCGCATCTTGACGAAGTACTCGCGGGCGTCGACGAGCTGGACCTTGCCCCGCCGCTCGGGCGCCTTGCGGTTGGTGACGATCCAGAAGTAGGTGGAGATGCCGGTGTTGTAGAAGAGCTGGTCGGGCAGCGCGACGACGGCCTCCAGCCAGTCGTTCTCGATGATCCAGCGGCGGATCTCGCGACTCGCCCGAGCCGGCGGCGCCGGTGAACAGCGGCGAGCCGTTGAAGACGATCGCCAGCCGCGATGCCGCCCTCCTCGAGCCGGCTTCATCTTGGAGATCATGTGCTGGAGGAACAGGAAGCGAGCCGTCGTTGATGCGCGGCAGCCCGGCGCCGAACCGGCCGTCGAAGCCCTGCTTCTCGTGCCTCGTCGCGGACCTCGTCCTCGACCTTCTTCCACTCCACCCCGAACGGCGGATTGGCGAGCAGGTAGTCGAAGCGCTCGGCCCTCGTGGCCGTCCTCGGAGAACGAGTTGCCGTACACGATGTGGGAGGCGTCCTGGCCCTTGAGCATCATGTCGGAGCGGCAGATGGCGTAGGTCTCGGCGTTCAGTTCCTGGCCGAAGACCTCCAGCCGGGCCTGCGGGTTCAGGGCGCGCAGGTGGTCCTCGGCGACCGACAGCATGCCGCCGGTCCCGCAGGCCGGGTCGAAGAGCGTCTTGACGATGCCGGGCTTGGTCAGGATCGTCGTCGTCCTCGATGAACAGCAGGTTGACCATCAGCCGGATGACCTCGCGGGGGGTGAAGTGCTCGCCGGCGGTCTCGTTGGACAGCTCCGAGAACCGCCGGATCAGCTCCTCGTAGAGGTAGCCCATCTCGATGTTCGAGACCGACGTCGGGGTGCAGGTCGATGTCGGCGAACTTGCCGATCACCTGGTAGAGCAGGTTGGCCCTGTCGCAGCCGGTCGATCTGGACGTCGAAGTCGAACTTGTCGATGACGTCCCGGGCCGCCGCGGAGAAGCCGCCGATGTAGAGCTCGCAGGTTGCCGGCGATCGTGGCCGGGTCGTCGAGCAGCTTGCGTGAAGTCGAGCGGGCTGGTGTTGTAGAACTGCTCGCCCGGCGACCGCCTGCAGGACCGGCTCGATGTTCTCGATCCTGGCCCTGCAGCTGCTCGTGCCTGTCGAGCACCGCGGCTTGGTCGGCTCCAGCACGCAGTCCAGGCGGCGGATCACGGTCAGCGGCAGGATGACCTTGCCGTACTCGGACTGCTTGTAGTCGCCGCGGAGCAGGTCGGCCACCGACCAGATGAAGGCGGCGTGGTTCTTGATATTGGCCTCGTTCATAGTGCTCCCGCGTTGTCTCGGTGCCTGGAGGTGCTGCCCTGAGCTGTGCTCGAAACCAAATGGCTCCGCCGTCGCAGAGACGCTGGCCTGCTTGGCAGGCTCCGACCTGCGCTGCTGCCCGTTAGGGGTCTCGCCATCGGCGGCAATGCTTGCTGGCTCGGCCAGCTTCGTTTGCTGCCCGGCAGGAGGCAAAGAGCGCGTCGGGTGGCTGCTTGCCTCGGCCCTCGCACTGGCTTGCGCCGGGGACGGACCCCGTTCGGTAACAAGTTTCTCCTCAATCGGCACCTTTGAACCGGAGGCTGGCCCGTTTTGGTCGTATGTGGCACGGACCGTTGAAAGCAATGTCCGCCCGTGGACTGCCCGCCCTTCAGTGTCCAGGACCTCGACATCGAAGTCAGGGTAGTTGGGCTCGAAACACCGCTCGCGCCAACGGGCTACGTTCCAGTTGTCCCGAGCTGCACGCTCGAAGGGATAGTCGCCACCCGACATCACCAAGGGCCAGGCACCGCTCCTTGGGACCAACCGGACCTGGAGCCCCTCGATCTCAAAGATCTGGTGCCCGAGTGTCCGCGCCGTAACGTCTGGCTTGTTGGAGGACACGGCGTCGCCTTGGGCAGTGCGCTCGCCAGTGGCGAGGAACTGTTCCAGCATGACTGCGCACAGCCGGGCTGTGGTATTGCGGGACGAAAGCCAGTCAAGGCGCTGCTGTCGGGTCGAGGGGAGTCTGTAGCCATCTCTGTTACGGCGCCACAAGTCCTCGACGACCGCAGTGAGCGACTCATGGTCCTGGGCGAGCCACTTGTCTTCGAGGACCGGCCTGGCATCGCGAACGAAGTCCTCCATCGGTCGAGCGCCATACTTCCCCTGCAACGCAATCGTGGGGTCGGCACGGTTCAAACCGAGATAGCGCGCCAGTCCCTTCAGGAGTTGTTGCGAAAGATTTGTCCAGGCGAACTTGTGGTCAGGCAAGCCATAACCTCTTGACCGAGGGTAGTTGCCTCCAGTGACGGCATTTGGTCAGCGCGCCGGTGTGCTTCGTGTTCTCCTTCGTCGTATCGCGGTTAGCACTGTCGCATTCCTGGGCCACGAATCCCGACGTGAGCGGCGTGGCCAGGGCCGCTGGGGACGGTCCGGACGAACCATCCCCAGCCCCGACCGAGGCCGTGCAGCTTTCAACCTCAGAGCCGAAATCATAGACCGCTACCTACGCGATTGTCTCTATTGCGCGTCGCACCGAGCCCGGGCGCTCCAGCCACACGAAGTGGCCACAGTCCTCTTCCACTATGCAGTGGGCCGGAGATGAGGGCCGCTGATGCCACCCATCTGAGGCGGGATGGAGCTGTCGCCCCCCAGTAAAAACACGGTCGGCACCGGGACAGCGGGCAGGGAACCTTCGAGGGTGCGTCGCTCGAAGTGCTCTGCGATCCAGGGCCTGGGTCTGGGAGAAGCAGTCGGGCGAGATCGAGATAGCGGTCATGGGTGGGGCTTCTCCGGGCGGTCGAAGTACCCAAATCACAGGATCGCCAAGTCCTCCAAGATGTCCTCCGCCGATGCTCTGCCGTCTTCGGCCAGCCAGTCGATCTCAGCATTCCGAGCAGCCTGGTCGGGGGGAGTGCGCTCGTTCCGAATCCTACCCAGGGTCGGCCGCCCCTTCCGTTGGGCACGGCGCCGAGCGGGTCAACGGCCACCATGCCGAGGACACGCTCCTGGTACCGAGCCGCAAAGTGCATGGCCGGATGGCCGCCCCACGAGTGCCCCACCACATAGGCTCGTTCCGCACCAACGGCGTCGAGGACGGCCGCACCCGGTATGCGGTCGTACAACCTCGCAACTTAGCCGCTCGCCAGTTGTCTCCTCTCCGTCGGAGCCGTTGCCCCTTGTATCGCCTTGCACACTTGGCCACCCGGGCGAGGAGGGTGGCGGCAATCGTCGTCAGCGCAGATTCGCCGGCCGTTTGGCACCCAAGCTCCACAACTAGCCACGAGATTGAGGGCAACAGGGTCCTGCTTTCGTCTAGGTACTGGCCTGCTAGATCGGAGAGCCTCTAGTCGAACTGGGAAACCCGGACATTTTCAGTATAGCGAACGTGTGTTCCGCCTAAGGAGCGGGCTAGGCAAGTTCCGGGGTGAACCCTGGGTGTTCCATCCTCATCAGTTCCAAGGCATACGCGTCCACTGTTTCCAGCGAGTGCCCTACCTGTGGTCGGCAACCCAGGCTGTTATCCGCACCAGCGTAGATCATTCCGAACTTCCGCTGGAGTGAGCGACGGGCTCCCCTGGCATAGCGAGCGCGGTCCCGGCAGGTCTTGTCGTTCAACTCTTGCAGGGTCACCGGCCCATGATTCCGTCATTGTTATTTAGCTGTCCAGCGGTAGTTGTACAGTCGCCTGTCCCAAGGCTGTCAGGCCCTCGGCCACAGGGTCGACGCCCCACTCCGTCCAGGCCCGCTCAGCCTTTTCACGCTCCGCCGCCCGGACCTCTTTGTAGCGAGCATGGTGCTTGGCCAAAAGGCGGTCGATGGCGTTCCAGGTACGGTGCAGATGGAGTCCCAAATCAATCGACAACTCCTCCGTGCCGCGACAGGCCATGTCCGGCGACCGGGATCGAGCCATTCGACGTAAAAGGCACCCTTGGGGTTAGGGTGGCCGCCAGCATCGCAATGCATCCAGTATTCGGTGTCCGAGAAGTCGCCGGCCTTACGCATCGTCTTCGTTTCGAACTCTTTGCGTATCTGGGCGGGGGTGCTGATCCACCAATTGCGGGCCTGTTCTAGATCTATGGCAAAGTGCGCCAAAAGGTACTCGCACTCGATGACCTGCCGTAGCACTGCTGCCACAGCGTAGGACCGACCCTTGGCAGACATGGTCACAGCGGCGTCAGCCAGTTCGGCGCACATGCAGGTGACAGCCGCGACCGCTCGGAACTCATCGAAGGCCGCACCGACGTGGGTGGTCTCATTGATGTCGGCGACCTGCCCGCCTCCCAGCCACGAGTCAATTGCAATCCAGCTTGCGATATTTGAGAGAAGTGCCTCCATCGTTGCGGCGAATCGATGATGTGTGGCTACGTTGCCTCCGTCAAGAATCTCCCGTCGAAGGTCCTCTCGTACCTCCTTGGATAACTGAGGCCCCAGTGTCATGTCTCGAACTTAGACACAACCTGGGGCGCTGCCCAAGTAACAAGCCAACCCCGAACCACGCTGGTGTCGGGGATGGATGTCGGTCTCCTTCACGTATCAGAGGGTAGTGAAGGACTCCGCCGACACGTGGACGGGCGAGCGTCGGCGTTGCCATCGTGACGCGGCGATTTTTCGTCTACGGGGCCCCAAAGGCCGATGCGGAGGTTCGGTGGGCGAGAATCAGGACCAAGGTCAAGCCCCACTTGACGCGGCTGTGCCGGTGTCAAGAACGGAGTTGACATGGCCATGGCGGTGCTCTCCAACTGCGCTGCCGTGAGAAGGACCGAGCGGACGCTCGCAGCCTGCCATGGGCCGCCGAGCTTCGTCGGCCACCCCTCGGCGTCGAGCATGGCCGCCACCTTGTGGTAACTCACGCCGGCCGCCGCAATTCGCGGATGCGTGCAAGGGTGCTTGCTCCGCCGGGTTGGCCAGTAGGCGGCCCTCGACGGCATCCCAGCCGAGGGTGCATGGTTCCAAACAGCCCTTGCTGGCGCAGTTCCATAAGCGCCTCGGTCGTGCGTTCGGCGATTAGCGACCGCTCCAGCTCCGCGAAACGGCGCCGATTTGCGCCATGGCCCGCCGGTGGGGAGTTGCGAGGTCTATCTGCTGAGCAATAGCGACCAGCCCCACCTTGCCAGCCCGGAATCGCTTGAGCAAAGCAAGTTGCTCTGCCGCGTCACGGCCCAACCGGTCCATCCGGACCACCACCACCGCGTCCACCCCGGGCTTGCGGGCTTCGATCAACTTGGCGATGCGCTGACCAGCAGGACGCTCGGCCAGGAGCTTCGTGCCTGACACGCCTTCGTCTCTGACAATGTCGATGACCTCGGCACCGGTCACCTCAGCCCACGCTCGGACACGAGACTCCTGCGCCTCCAGGGACATTCCCTCCGTCGCTTGTTCTTGTGTCGATACTCGTGTGTAGCCCACGACTCGCATGCCTCAAATTGTAAACGCTCGGTCCTGCGTTTACAACTCAGGATCCTCGACGAGGCTGGAGGGCTCCCGAGCACGGCTTCGAAGGCCGTCAGGGCACCCTGCCAACGGTGCCGTGTGGGCTCAGTCAGGCGGGCGTCGGGGTCGGCGAGCAGTTGCCGTATGCACTCAACCACCTCGCCAACCTCTTTTCGGCTAAGGGTTCTCGGCGCCACAGACTTAGTCTTGTTCATGATGGCCGCCGCTGCGGTCATCTCGCCGTCGTGTGAGCTGGCTGCCCGTACGGTCAAATGGCACGGACAGGCAATCTGCCAGCCGATGGCATAGGTCCGGGACGCGAGGTGTCGCTCCTGATGGCCACTATGTCTGGCGACCTCACTGAATATCTGCGAGACTATCCTTACAAGGCGTCAACGTGCGCCGGCGCGGTCCAGGGTCATCGGCCGCCTCCAGATGAGCGTAGCGTCCACGCAAGCAGACGATGAGTCGCAAGAGGTCTTCGGCGACGACCGACCGCCACTCCCGCCGAAGGTTGGTCGTCATTGCGCCGCCGAGCACTGACATGACGACCGAAACGACTTCCGGCAGTCAGACAGGAGATCAGCGTCGTCCTCCTCACCGGAAAAATAGCCTCGTGCAGGAGAGCGCCCGTTCCAGTCCCGCGGAGGCCGCGTTCCCGGTTAGGCGCTCATAGACACCGTCCCTCCGTCGAGCAGCGACCCATTGCCGCTCGCTTCAAGCGAGTTGCGCAAGACTCTAGGGTCGGGATAATCCAAACCGTCTGTGTAGTCTGGCATGATCTGCCCAGCCTTACGGGCGACCTCGGCGGCGAACCAAGTACAATTGGTGGAGAACAAGTCATAATCCTTGGGTGGATTTTTGGAACTCTCGGCTGCGGACTCGTTTTGCCACACCTGATACGCGGCATCATACTGAGCCTTGGTAAGCGCATAGCGGATTCGCCAGGTCCATGGAGTTCTAATGTCGTTTTTGAGTATGCTGGAGACTGGGTCAGTTAGTTATCTTTTCCTTAGGATAAAAGCCAACGACATAATCGGTCTCAGCCTTCCTATCGATCAGTTCAAAGAACGCATGCCCGAACGTTATCGCCTGCTTGGCAGTCATCGAAACGTAGCTGCTAAAGTTCGTGTACACGCCCAACTCGTACGCCGGCGCGGTGTTGGAGACAGCATAATTCCAGGTGATATCCGCACTACCTTCGTTGGCTCCCAGCTTCCACACGGAGGACTTCGAACCAGGTACCCATATCGCGGCACCAGGTTCTGTCCCAGCCCCGAAGTGAGTCACGCAAGTTTCCCCGGCATTCCAGATTTCGTAGTCTGGAAAATCCAGCGAGCTGTATCCGGGGTAGTTGAGGATCAAGTCGTGACAAGGAACGAGTCGTAAGAGCCTGGTGAAACATCTCCTCCTTGGACAAAGTACTGAGCGATGCTTGGCGTTATGGGGAACGAACACCTTTGGTTTGAATACTCGTTCTGCTGCCCATAAAGCGTGCCAGATATGGCTACGAGTTTGTACTCACATGTGGCGCTGCTACAGAACTTCGCATCGGCGCGAAATACCATCGTCACGTCCTCTCCATAGGGACCACCCGGTCGAAACCGTCGATTGTTACGTCGGCCGATTCTGGAGGGCCTGTGGTCTTGAGCGTGTTCGTAAGCGTGGCGACGGACGGATGGTAACCGAAATCTCGACCGCGCCCGTTTAGTGCTTGCGCGGCAGGAGACTTCCCGAGCAAGGCGGCGTGAGATGCAAGCTGGGAGAGGGATGACGCTGTTGCAGGACGGGCGGCGCTACCGATGACACGGCGCCTATAAACGATACGCAGGTGAGGACCGCAATCCCGAGGCCACGTCGACGGGAGGTAAGGTTGGCGCAGCGTCATGGATTCCCGCCCCTCAACCCCTCGGGGCTGCTCTCGCCGAACGATAGAGCCCGAGGACCACACGCAGAGCTATTTGCTCCGGCTACGAGCGTTCGGACCCGAAGCCCTGTCTCTTCATAGACCTCTAATAGGACTCTTCGCTCCGCGTCCCTAAGGGGCCGGACTTGAGTGGCACGCCTTGAATGAGAACTCAATGACATTGCCCGGACCTCGGATCAATCTCTGACGCATCCTGGATACGCAGCGTTGCGTGCCCCTGATGTCGATGTGACCTGTAATCAGGTCGACCGGCAGGCACAGCTCGGCCCTTGGGAACTTCGGACGTGACGTAGCCCAGTTGCCTAAGGCGGCCACTGAGCTAGCCCTCCGCGAGCGTATTACATCGCCGTCCCGTAAGAGCCGAAAAATCCCTGCGGGTAGCTGGAGGACTCCACCGCCTGGGAGGCGGGGCGATGAGCTGCGGGCGCACTGCGAACTTGAGGGACGCGGTGATCGTGACGTGAATTGAGCGCACCGTCCTGGAATTGAGTCGTGCGGGGGGCTCGCCAGAGCGCTCTTCTTTCCTCTTTCTTCTTTCCCGCGGGCAGAAGCTCTGCATAAAAGCCCTCAAGCTTCGCAGCGTCCAGTGAGCGGAGCCGCCTGGACCGGCTGGGTTCCAACGTTCCCGCGCCAACGGTGTGAGCGGTTGCTTGCCACCATCTCTCTTACGCCCAAGTTCACGTCTCTGGCCAGTGCCGTCAGGTCGGGCCAAGGGTGTACCTGTACGGCCAGCTTTGCGAGGAGCGACGACAGGGGTACGGTGCGGCTGTGAGCGCTTTATGAGGTGCAACCCCTTCGACCTGCCGTAGCCGGCACGACCCAACCCCAGACCTCAGCCTCCTGGTGTGCGCTCTATTAGGGGTTTCCTGAGCAACGGCGCCAAAACTGCGGAGAAGACGGCGGCACGAGCGGCGAGCCGAGGTCGCGCGGACCGGGCTGCCAGCGCTCGTAACGGGCCTGCGAAATCCACCAAAATGCTCTCTACGGATGCTCCTGACGACCGGCTAGCGTTGATCATGAAGCCGGTGCCGGAGGTGATCACGACGCAGGTGATCCCGGCACTCGCCAGGGTACACCGAAAGGGGCCAACAGTGATCTGCTTGCCGTAGCCAAGCGAAGAGGTGCTCGCCGTGTCCATTCCCATGATCGCCCCCCACCGTGGCCGTCTGGCCGTGCGGGTGGGCCATGCTGCTATAGGATCGATGGCACGCAGAGGCAAGCTGCCGGCAGACGAGCCAAATTTGGCGACGAGAGGCGGTGCTCCTGGTGGCCACCAAGCCCGGCGACCTCGCCGAAATATGGAACGCCATCGTTACAAGGCCGACCGTCAGTCTCGACATCGTGGTCGCCCCCGCGCCTGTGAGCAGATGGAGTGGCTACCAGGCAATCGGCCGCGGCGACCTCGCTGTGCCCACTTTGGCTATCGGCCGCAGGATAGTAGCAGTAGTAGCAGTAGTCGCCTCGCCCTCCACGGCTAAAAGCTGTACACGGTGCCCGGCGGAGCTACGGCCGCCGTGCCTAGCGACACGCAGCCGGGTCTGACGCCTACCCCTAAACCCGTTGCCGGCGAACCCGCTCCTTGGGCGCGTCTCGCCAATATCTCGGTCTTGGTCGAGCAGGCGTCCAACGTGGGCGACGGCTGGCCAAGGCCCAAGGCGTCAATACCAAGATCGTAGTGGAGCATGAGGGTACTGGTCCGATTTCCTCACCGAAAACGTCTGGTCTTGCCAATGGGCCACCCGTGATCATCGTTGCGGCCGTGGCCCTCGGGTCCTTTGAGTTTTGCTGGCCGGTTCTCAGAAACTCGGTCCCTAGCTGTCGCCTCGCTGGGTAGAATTGTTCTCCTCGACCAGCGAACTGTCGTCGCGGCGGGCACGGTCGTGGTGACCGAGCGGACGAGGTGACTGCTTCGGGGCAGTATTTGGCGCCGATGTTGCAGTACGGAGGGAGGCGAGTGGACCCCTAGGAGGACAAACTCCACTCCCAGGTTTCATTTCACTCCCATTGGGCTTTTCAACATCAGCCCATCAGTCGTTGCGCCACGAGCTCGAGCATAGTGAATTCTTAGCGCCTTACCAGAACCGTGCCATCTAAGCTCCCGGCGCACTGAAACTCGGTCGCACGCTACATGGTGGGCGGCCGGTGCCAAAGAGCCTTCTCAGCGGTGAAGGCTGTTCCGAACCGCCGTCGCCACTGGTCGTGGCCGGAGACGCGCCGAGAGCGGGACTTTTGAGCGTTCCGGACTCTTACGGGTTGCTCCCGAACCGGCGAAGTGTTACCGTCGCCTGGTCTGCTGCGAGCGCCATAGAGGACTGGGCAGGGCACGACTTGGGTCTGGCTTGGTCGAAGGCTTGTCAGTTGTGCCTGCCGGTCGGACCTGACAACGCCTCCAGGTAGCACCCACCTCAGGCGTACCCACACGGGCGCACCGGGATGGTGCGTAGACGTTGACCGGAGGCTTGGGATGGCATTGAGCAGCCAGCATTTGAGGACCACAACCTGGGCGCTTTCCCGTGGGCGGCGTCGAGCACGAGGCGTTTTGCGCGGCGCGGCCGTGGCGGCTGCGTCTGTCGCGGCTGTGTTAGCCGTGGGCAGCGTGCCGGCAACGGCGTTCGCGGCTACAACTGTTAGCGCGACCGCCAACCTCATCAACAATGGCTGCCTCGCGGCGCCCAGCGTGACTAGCGGGTTCGCCGTGTTCGGCCAGCAGGGCCAACGAAGATCCCTGGCTGGTCTGTTGGTGGGAACAGCGTCGATGACGTTTTTAGCAATTACTGGCAGCCCTCCCCCGGCTGCAGTTATTCTGTCAACCTCTCCGGGCAGGCGCCGGGCTCTGTCTCTCAGACGGTCGATACGACTCCCGGCCTATATGTGCTGCGCTGGGAAATGTCCGGGAACGCGTATTTCGGCGCCGCAATAAAGACGATGCACGTCCTGTGGGATGGTGCACTCGTCAGCGCGCCAACCTTTATGACCTCAAGTACTTATACTCCAACCGCCATGGGCTGGGTCGCCAAGCAGATCATCGTCAAGGCGACGTCGGCCAAATCGGTAGTTGAGTTTGCCGACGCTTCTGTCCCTTCATCGACAGCAGGCGTGTTGCTTGGTTCTGTCTCGCTCACGGCTTACGCCCAGCCTGTGAACGATTTCACGGCCACCAGTGCCAACGACCCCTACAGCGTGGCAGAGCGCCAATGCTAGCCAAGGCACCGGGGACCGCCGTCGTGCCGGCATCAGGTGTCCCCCTTTTCACCCTGCGAGCCGTTGCCGCCGACCAGGTGCAGCACGGTGCTGGGCTCCTCATCATCTGGACCATCGCTCCCTGAGCCCAGTTCGTCCACCAGGGTCGGCCGCACGATTGAAATCGGCCAGGTCGTCGAGGCGTACCTGACAGGACTGCTCAGTAGCACCAGGGGCCTTTACCTGGCCGCCTTACAGGCCGACCGTGTGCCGTTGCAAGGTACCAGTGACCTTTCCACTTGGTGGGGGGTGGAGATGGAGCATCAGCACCACCGGTTCGCTGATGACCTTCCAGATCGCCAAGACTGGCACCACTTCTACTATCACCTGGACTAACGTCTACGGGCTCAGCTCTACCACCAACCAAGCTCTGGCACCCGAGGCGCTGGCGAACTCCTTTACTACAGCAGGACTGTTGCCGGTGGCCCTGGTTCTACGACGGCTATACTACCCCGCACTCGCACCAGCATATTCCAGCGGTCGCTGCCGGAGAGCGCCGCCTGGCTTGGCGACTGGAGCGGCCCGGTCACTCAAGTGCCGGCCATTATCCCCTACGACGTGTCCATGCACATCGCTACCATAAGCGCTGCGAACGTCGGCACGGTCGTCTACCCTCAACTCAACTGTAGCGGTGTGCTCGCATTGGTGGCCGTAAGCCCACAAAGCCTGCGACTCGCCGAACACATTACGCAGCCGGGACCGCACCACTGCATTGACGGCGGCAGCATTTCGATGGAATCCGTGGGAGACGGAGCTGCGTCTTGGAAGTGGACTGTCCAAGTCGGATCTTCCACTGCGACGGCGACCGTTGTCCGGAGAGCCCCCGACGACGACTTCGGCCTTGGGTTCCACGAAGCCCCCTACGAGCGTCGTTGTCCCCGCCAACCTGGCAACGCTGGTGCTCCCGGCTCCGGCTGGGCTGAATGGTTATGCCTGCTCGTACTGCGGGCCGTTCAACCTCCAGCAGTACGCGGCAAAAGGGCTGTCCGAGGGACCACAGGACGTAGCCGAGCTGGCGACCCTGGGGTTTGTCAGGGGGTACGTGGGCGCGGCCAGGAACACCACTAACGGTTATGGCGGTGGTGTCTACGTGTTCAATTCGGCCTCCCATGCCGCCGATTCTGAGCCTGGTCGGTACAAAATGCCAACCTGGGAGCAGAGCCCGGGACGGTTACGCACTTCGCCGTTCCCGAGGTGGCCGGGGCACAGGGGCTGGCCTATACGCAACTGCCCTATCCCCAGCTTGGGATTCCTAAGAGCCTCTTGGCCCACGTCGTGGTGTTCTCACGTGGTCCGATTGTGGTTTCGGTCACTATAACGGGCCCGGCTCTGGCCAGGCGCTGAGCATTCAATCTGCTCAGCTCGCGGCGCAACGACTGGCGGGCTGATGTTGAAACTGGCCCGATAAGTGCGACGTGACAGCTAGCGCGACCAGGTAGTGGACTTTGTCCTGATAAGGGGGCCACTCACCTCCCTTCCTGTTGCGACATCGGCGCCACTACCGCCCCGAAGCAGCTACCTCAGTCCCCTCGGTCACCACGACTGTGCCCGCGACCACGACGACAGGTCCTTAGTCGAGGACAACAATTCTGCGCAGCCAGGCGACACCGGGGGGTCCGCGTTTATCGGCCGGGGGTTGTTGTACAGGGACCCGACCGATTTTTGCGACGCCGTGAAGGTTCCGTGCAGGGCTGACACAAGACGAGGTTCGCTCCACTCATTTGGCTACTGCACCCCGGGATGGCTGCTCGTCGCGGGCTCGAACAGCCGCTGCCGAGACCGTTCATCCCTCGAAGTTGCCCCGCGGCAGTGCAGTAGGCCCCCGAACGCGGGCAGCCGCCCTGGCCTTCGCCATGGCCACCTTGATCGCCAGGTCCCGCGCTTCGAGGATCAGCTCGGGCGGCAGGTTGGCCATGAGGTCTGAGACCTCGTGCTGCACGGGGGCGTCCGGGTCGCCGGCCAAGACCATACGCCTGTCAGGCTCTGAGACGCCCGCAGCGTCCCGCTGGATTTGGTGGCAGTCTGTACCCATTGCGCGAGCGGCGTGAGGGCTACGGGCCAACTGAGCGGCCGCAGCGGGCAAGCACTGCTCGACGCTTTGGAGCATCTGCTCGGCGATGTTGATGTGCATGCGGTTGATCCGCTCGATCTCGTCCTTGCGCGCCTGGAGCGCTATGCGGTCCTGCTCGCGGTCCCACGCGGCCGCTCGGGCCAACCAGTCGTGGGTAGCAGACCAGTGGTAGGCCAGCTTGGCGCTCTTGCTGATCGCCTTGGCCGTGGAGGCCACTGAGCGGGTGCCAGGCGGCTGGTCGCGAAAAACGCAGAAGCCAGCGTACGGCTTCGGTCCTTCCCTGACTCGGCGTTCGTACGGTGCCGGAACGTAGGCCGCTATCGACATTCCGCTCTCGGTATTACCAACCACTTACCAATATTTGCCTAACGTGGTGAGCTGGGAGCGGTTAGGCGCTTTGTGGGTGAGAAACGAATCCTTCCTGAGAAGGGCGTTACGCGTGTCCCCGGCACCCTTTGCGGGACTCGACTGATTTCTAGAGGCGGGAGATTGCCGCTTCCTAGACTGACTTGCCGCTGCTCTGGCATCATGGCCTCCCATGTCTCGGGCTGTGCTTGCTGCCTGCTCCGAAAACTCATTCAGTTCCTCAAGCCAGGCCGGGTCAAACCCGTGCTGTTGATGGAAAACGCTTCATGCTGCTCTATCCGGGATGGCATGCTTTAGGACTTCGGCTGCGTCGCCTGTTTGGCCGCCTGCTGGTCGTTGAACGTCCGCACAAGCCCGTCCACGAACACGTCAAGCTGGTCGTCTGTCATCTCGTCGGCAGCCTTAGGAGGCTTGACAAAGACCTTCTTGCACATCAGAACGGCGTCCTTAGTAGCGGGCTTTTCGCCCAGGTTGACGTTCAGTTCCCCTTCGCAGTAGTGCCGGAACACTATAAAGCTGGGAGACATGGAATTGGGGGCGATCCACGCGTAGTCGATGAACTTGGGCGGGCGGATGAGCCATTCGCCGTCCCGCCTCTGCCACGTGACCGTGTTGGAGCGGGAGTCGACCTCAGGGGGCTCGTTGGCGGGATGTAGCGGTAGCGACCCGCCGGTGCATCGCCAAACCACATTACGGCCACACACGGACGTGAGATGCTCCGGCGAGTTCCCGGAAACACCTTGAACTGGCCTTACACGGTGAGAAAAGTAGCTACTGCTGACCGGCACCCCAGGTTTCCGCTGGATGCCGAGTTCAGCCCTCCTTGAGCCTGTCCACGATGGCGCTCATCTGGGATCGTGGTCGGTCGTAGTGGTGACGGGCCAACTCCAGCAATGACTCCAGACCCCTTAGATGTCAGGTCCTGCCAAGTTTCTTGGACTCCTGCCTCCCATGGGGCTCGCGAACTAGAGTCGAGCTTCGATGGTGTCGCGAAGTCGATCACGTTTCGAATTTCCGTGACCTCAGTGCGGGCGTAGACCTTGTTCCGTCGCCTGCGAATATCGTCGTGAAAGTCTCTCAGCTCGTCCTCAAGATCAGTGGAACGGCTGATGCGGCCGTGCCTTGATCGGTAAAGGGGCCGGGCATATGTGAGCAGGGCTCCAGCCTCAAGTACATGTCTGACATGGACCGGAAGGGACCCACCCCGAGTGGGTCAAGCAGTAGTCAGCCGCAAGGCAGACATCGAAGACGTCGTGCCCTGTCAGATACAGGCCGTGCAGTCGTTCAAGAAGGCGCTCTTGGACCTCCGCTACGTCTCCACTGTTTCCCATGGTCCGAGCTTTGCGCGTGATGGTCAGGGTCTGCCACAAAGTTGTGGATGCCGCGTTCCCAAGTAACCCTCCCGCCGCCCCGGAACGCCCATTGAGCCATCGATTGTGCGTGCTGGGTGGACGGCCACGCCCCGAGAGTAACAGAGACCGCTGCGGATGACAGGGGTCGGCGTCCATCCACCCATCCTGGCCGGGTCGGCCATAGCCAATGCGGCCACTGGCGCTGTGTCGGGTATTGCCCGCATTTATCGGCGGCGGGATTCGCAACTGGGCAGTCTTCGTTGAAGTCGCCTCAGCGGGTCGCACACGCTAGTCGAGAGCACTGCGCCTCGATATGGCTCATCGGATTCCAGAGTAAATGGCAGGATGCGTTGGCTATCGGGCCATCCAGAGGTATGCGGTCTGGAGTGCTCCTACCGCCGCCTGAATCGGCCAATGAGTCATGGACGGCGCACCTCGCCGAGCGCCGTGGCATCAGTGGCAAAGAAGCGTGGGGACGCGGCCAGGTTTGATCGCTACTACCACTCAAGTTGGAAGTCCCCAGGTCACACCGACATTGTGGTACTCAGGGCGGGGGTCTCTATGACACGACAGACCTCGGTGCCCGTCTCCCAGTCAAGACACCTACCCTGGACGACCCCTTGAGGCTCTTCCGGGTTCAAAGAAAGACCCAAGTCACGTTGTAGACGGCGATACTTAGCGAGCGTGGCGCTTCCCGTGAAGGGAACGACACCGGCCGCTTGGGCGACCAGGAACGCCAAAATGCCATGCTGCTCACGTGGTGACAAACCGGACTCACGCACACGATCATAAACCGCGGCGCTAGAGCAGACCTCAATACCCATACCAGACCACTCCCAGCGATTATAAGCCAAGGCTATACAACTTGACGTGCCCAAATCAGAGAGGACCTTCATGTTGCCATACTTATGTAGCCAGCCTCTCCGGCATTCTGCTTCCCAGCGCCAAGTATCCCGGGGTGCCCTTCCCTCTGATTCGGCGTGCTTATCGTAGAGGCGCACAACACACGGCGCTCGATTCCAACCATCGAAGTCTGCACACCGTTCTTCGACGAGTCAAAGTACATGCGATTTAGACGAGCCCAGGGCCGAGGAACCGAAGCAAGACCACCAACCAGTTGCGATCCATGCGTCACATTCTGAAAATCACGGGCTACGTTACGCAACACAGACCCCACCGGTCTAAGTCCGTTGCAGGTGTTATGTAATCATGCAGCACTGGAAGCACCAAAGACAGCGCCTCACCCACCTCTGCGGGGGATGCAAGGCTCCAGCCGTCTGGGTCGAGGACCCGAGCAGGATTGAACTCCACCTTGCCCCGTGCCTGGCGAGTCGCGTTCACCTCGAAGACAGCCAGGCGCACGTGAGCACCCTCGACCTTCTCAGTAACTACCCGGTTCCGAACCTCCTCCGGTTTGCCGGGGGACCTCAACCCGAAAGACGACCAGGACTCCTCCTGACGTTCGAATGCCCCTACCGCGAAACTTAGAGATAACCAGTCGACGCCGACCAAAGAGCCCTCAGCTTCACAACGCGAGAACTTTCGCGACTTGTCAGGAGCAGTGACCGGGGAGGTTACGGGAGCGGCGGGCACCACAGCGCCCTCGCAGACGGATTCGTGGGACGACGGGGTATAACCCGCCCCAGTCATGAACTTGCTCCAGTAAAGGCGCCGCAAATGGGCAAGCGGCGCTTGCTGAGGGGAGAGACGTTTTTGGCCAGTACCCGATCAGATGACCTATGCCGCTGACGACGAGAGCACGACTTGGAACACGTTTTGAACGGCTGGGACGCTTGACTAGCACATCAAGTGCGTGCCGTTGTGCTGCTGTTCAGTGGCCATGTTCGGGGGTGCTGCTAACGAATTGTTAACACCCGGTGAAGCGAGTGCCCAAAGGTCCCCGGTCATGCTGACTTCTGCTCAATCCCTAAGGCTTTTCGCAGGGGGGCGGTGGGTACTAAATCCGGTGACCCACGCGGAGGGTCGGCGTTGGAAAGTCGCCCCGCTTTATCGCCTGGTAACCACTCCACAGGCTGAGATTCTAATGCGCGGCAGGCGACCTCGACATTCACTGTCGGCTTGGTGAGGATGGCTTTCCATGCCTCAGCTAGGTCGCCAGTGCTCTCGACCATCATGAGAGGGGGCCGGGGTGGTTCCCCGAGGGGAGATCGAACAAGGAGCTGCGAGTCCGTAGCACGACCAGCTCGTAGCAGGAAACAAGGCACTTCCCCAAGGGCATGATGAGCCTGGCGGCAACGCCACCGCTACGTCCCCAAAAGTAGCAGGCTTGCTGTCGGGCCGATGCATCTGGCCCCGTGGTCACCTGCGCTCGGGCCACATTAACCACTCTGCACTCCAACTCGTCCTCCTGAATATCGCATTGCGGCGCAAGCCGGCCGGTCCGGGGGAGGTGGGAGACCCCTAGCCAGCCCATTACTGGTCACGTTGGAAGGTGCTCACCATTGAGGCGTTTTCGTACCCGGGTCGACTTGCTTGGTTAGTTGATGCTTGGCATCCTAGCGCAATGTGGGGAAACCAAGGTTGTAACGCGTTCAGCGGTCGTGAAAAGACCTTTGAGAGGTCGGGACAGTCCGTAACTTGTTACCCCGTCAGGCTTGGCGCCCACAACGGCCAGGTGGGCCCCATTCAGAGCTCGCCTAGTTCCAGCAGCGAACGGAGCGCGGCCCCCCAAGATGTGTCGGGAACATGAGTTGTCCCCTAAAATGATGCTTGGCATCCTCGTGTAGTATGCCTGCGACCGGCAAGACACCGCCCAGCCAAGGAGCCAGCACATGGCCGCACGAACAATTGACCGGCCCAGCCCCGACAAGCACGTCAACCAGAAGCGACTTGACCAGAAGCGACTCGACCACGAGCCCAAGCCGCAGTATGCCGAGTTCGCCGCGGCGTTGCGCCGCCACCGCCAAGGGAGCGGCTTTCCCACGCAGGCCCGTCTGGCTGCCGCCCTCGACAAGAGCTGGCACGCAGTCGGTTCCTGGGAGAGGGGCATGCTGCCCGCCCCGCCCGAGGAGGTCTTTCGGATCGAGCGGCTGCTCGCACTACCCGCAGGCAGCCTGTCTCGTCTGCTTGGGTACCTCCCGGTGAATGTTCAGCCTGAGCCTTCCGTCTTGGCGGCGATCGATTCCGAACCCCGGTTGGACGCAAAGGCCAAGGACTTGCTGACCGAGCTGTATCGCTCCCTTGTTCGCAAGCGGCCTGGCTCCCTCTCGTCCTCAACAGCTCGCCGCCGACCGGCCTATGGTCCCGAAGTTGTTGGCGGCAACAACGAGCCAGTGCGCCGCCCCACCAGAGCCAGCGCAATCAGCAAGCGAGAGCAGAAATGAGGGGCTCGATCGTCAAGCGCGGATCCGGCTACAGCATCGTATACCGGGCACCCGACCCGGCCTCGGGTCTCACCAAGCAGGTCTGGAAGGCGGGCTACGCCACGAAGCGGGAAGCCGAGGCAGCGCTGAAGGAGATCGTCTCCCAAGTCGACGTTGGCACCTACGCCAGACCGACCAAGCAAACGGTCGCCCAGTATCTCAACGACGACTGGCTCCCAAGCCTTGATTCTGCTGTTGCAGGCGGCTCGCTCAAGGCCACGACGGCAGCCTTCTACCGGGGCCTTGCCGGCACGCACATTATCCCCCGGATTGGCGGGACCCCCCTCATTCGCCTCGATGCGCCGGCCCTAAACCGGCTCTACGGCGAATTGCTCACTACGACCAAGCGGGACGGCACGGTGCTGTCGACCACCACGGTCCATGCCGTCCACCGAACGATCTCCAGAGCCCTCACTGACGCTATGCGTTGGGGCAGGCTCCAGCGCAATCCCGCTACCGTGGCCAGTCCACCACAGCCGGCGAAGAAGGACAAGGACACATGGGACGCGACTCAACTCCGCACTTTCGCAGCGAGCGTTGCCGATGACAGGCTCGTTGCTCTGTGGGTGCTGGCCATGAGCACCGGCCTCCGCCGTGGCGAAATCGCCGGCCTGCGCTGGGCCGACCTTGACCTTGAGGCCAAAAGGCTCCGGGTCGCGGTGACTTGGGTTGTGGTCAACTACGTGGTCCTCGATGGGACACCGAAGTCGAAATCATCGGCTCGTACGATCGGGCTCGATGCGGGCACGGTTGCTGCCCTGCGAGCACACCGGCGCCGACAGGCCGAGGAGCGGCTGGGGTGGGGAACGGCGTGGAACGACACCGGCCTGGTGTCTCGTCCGAGGAAGACGGGCACGGGTACCATCCCCAGCGCTTCAGCAAGATGTTCCAGGTCGCAGCGAGCAGGGCTCCCACTGATCCGTTTCCACGCACCTGCGGCATTCATATGCGACCGCCGGGCTAGAGGCAGGCGTGGGGCTCTCAAGGTCATGCAAGAGCGCCTTGGCCATGCGTCCCTTGCGATCACGGCCGACCTCTATACGCAGGTACGACCCCAGGTGGACCAAGAGGCAGCAGACCGTACTGCGGAGTACATCTTCGGACCCCGCCGCGCTTAGGTTTGTTAGCACCCTGTTAGCAGCAAGCCTTCTAAACGCGCCCCGCGGCAAAGTATCTGGGGCGCGTTCTCCCTGCTCAAATGCTGAGCCCGGGAAGAGAGTCGAACTCATATCGCCTGATTACAAGGCAGGTGCTCTGCCGTTGAGCTACCCGGGCGGGAGCCACAGTCTGATCCGCTAAGAGCATGCACGATACGCAACGGCCTCGCCACGCCCTTTGGCCAGCGCCAACTGCTTGTCCTGCCTGGCCGGGTGTAAGGTTCCTTGATCGCGTCCCTCTCAGGTGGCAGGGTTGGCCGGATGGCACTTGGTGAACGTGACCGCGTGGTCCTTGATATCGAACGAAGCTGGTGGCTCGAAGGACGCAGCAAGACAGAGATTGTCAAGTCCCGCCTTCGGATGTCTCTCTCGCGCTACAACCAGCTGCTCGGTGAGCTGGTCACGAACAAAGATGCTGAGGCCTATGACCCCCTGGTCGTGCGCCGGATTAGGCGTGCGAAGGACCGGCGGCGCTGCGCAATGATGGGCGTGTCGCCGGCCAGCGTGAGGCGAGACAGGTGAGTTCCCAGAGCCCGATAGGACCGCCTAACGACCCGGGGCCGCCGGGGCCACCAGGTGCTTCTCCGCCGCCACGAGGGCGCGGGGCCTCTCAGCCACTCCGTGCTGTCCTCGTAGTGGTGGTAGCTATTGCGATCGCTGTCGTCGTCCTGGCCCGCATGGGCACCCCCAAGAGCACAGCCTCCCCGCCCCAGACGACTCCCGCCGCGGGTGTTACTACTTCCACCACTCAGGGCACCTCGGCAACAACTTCGTCGAGCACGACTTCGACGACCGTGGCCACCTCGTCGACAACGACGACAACGGTCGCTCCCTCCTCTGTGACCGTTCTGGTGCTAAACGGCTGGACCACGCCGCACGCAGCGCTTTACTTCCAGAAAAAACTGGCAGCGCACAGCTACGACACCTTGGCTCCTGAAAATGCCGCCACCAACACCAACAAGCTCGCGCAGATATTCATCGCGAACGGGACGGCGAAGAGCACCAACGCCTACCAGATAGCCGGGATCGTCGGCGTCGGGCCGGCTGCCGTTGTCCACCCGAACGCGACCAACTCCACGGCGATCCCACCCGCCGCGCTGCATCAGGCCGACATCATCGTCCTCGTCGGCGAGGATATTTCCGGCCAGGTACCGACCAACTACGCCGGCTAGTCAGGCCCGAGCCCAAGCGCTGCCGCCGCCCAAGCGCTGCCGCCGCCCAAGCGCTGCCGCCGCCCAAGCGCTGCCGCCGCCCAAGCGCTGCCGCCGCCCAAGCGCTGCCGCCGCCCAAGCGCTGCCGCCGCCCAAGCGCTGCCGCCGCCCAAGCGCTGCCGCCGCCCAAGCGCTGCCGCCGCCCAAGCGCTGCCGCCGCCCAAGCGCTGCCGCCGCGAGGTCACCCGGGACAGCGTCCCCGAGGGCGATCCCCCATTTGGCCAGCGAGTACCGTGGGTGCAGTTAAAAGCGCCGAGCGACACGCGCGGTCAGACGGAGCAGTGGGCCCGGGCCACCCTCTCAGAGATGGCCACGACCCCGGCTCGCAGTTCGGGTGGGCCCTCGACCTCGAACGGGAGCCCCAGGCCGATCAAGTAGCCGGTTAGCCACACGGCGTCGTCGACGCCAATCTCGAGCGTGGTATGGCCGTCGCTTTCCGCCACCGAACCCACACTTGGGGAGACCCGCTTCGAGACATCCTCGACCGAGGCCTCGAACTTGACCGTGGCGCGGTAGCGGTAACCAGCCGCGCTGATCGCTTGGCTGACAAGTTTGCGTGGATCGGTGAGCGGCCTCGGGGCGAAAGTGTGACCAGTACGTCGCACCTGTTTGGCCCTGTCCACCCGGAACGTCCGCCAGTCCTGCCGGTCGAGGTCGAACGCGACCAGGTACCACCGGCGGTCAGTGGCAACCAGGCGGTGAGGCTCCACGCGCCGCATAGTGCTCTTGCCTTCGCGCGAGCTGTAGCCGAAAGACACGAGTTCGTGAGACTCGCACGCCTGTGCAAAGCTGGCCAATTGAGCGGCGGGGACGGCCTCAACCGGTCCCATCAGCGGCACGGTTGCCGCACGCAACGCCTTTACTTGGCGCTGCAGCCTCGGCGGCAGCAGCCTGTCGACCCTCGCCAGGGTGGCCAGGGTGGCCCGCTCGATGCCTGGCACGGCTACCCCCGCCGAGACACCCAGCAGTACGGCGACTGCCATCGCCTCGTCCTCGTCGAGCAGAAGCGGCGGCATGTCGGTGCCGACGCCGAGACGGTAGCCTCCATCGGGCCCGGTGGTGCTATCTACCGAGTAGCCGAGCTCGCGGATACGCCCGACGTCGCGGCGTACCGTCCGTGGGTCTACTCCCAGACGCTCAGCCAGTTCGCGACCGCTCCACGAGGGCCTGCGTTGCAATAAACCA
This sequence comes from uncultured Acidimicrobiaceae bacterium, assembly GCA_963823855.1. Classification (GTDB taxonomy): domain Bacteria; phylum Actinomycetota; class Acidimicrobiia; order Acidimicrobiales; family Palsa-688; genus Fen-671. Next base: position 408,181 of record CAWGNA010000009.1, on the reverse strand, counting down.
AGCAGCTTCAGCAGCCGTCCAGCAGTATCGATCACATTCCGAATTCTGTCTGCACATTCCGAGTTCTGTCCGGCATTTAGGACCGGAACTGTCCTAATCGCCGGGGACGATGTGTTCATGACCAACCCATACTCACTTCGAGTGCTAGCCCAGGCTCGCGAAGAGGACATCCGCCGATCGGCCCTGGGTAGGCACCATGTACCGCCGCGGGCTCGCCGTTCGACCAGCTTCTGGTCGGCCCTACCCAAGCATTTCCGGCGCTACCGTCGCCCGGTCGGACTGCGCGTGGTGGCGTCGCCGCTCGAGAGGACCTGCCGTGGTTGAGGTTGCGGCCCGTCTCCACCGGAAATAGCACAACAGCGGGCAATCGATAGCATCGCTCACGTGCAGGTCAGCTTTCGCCGGCTGCAGCGCGAGGACTTCGCGTTGCTGTCAGATTGGTTTGCTCGTCCTCACGTCGAGCCGTGGTGGCGTGAGGCGTACGACCCCCCCTCGATCGAACAGCACTATGGCCCCGGTGTCGACGGCCTGGACCCAACAGAGCTGTTCATAGTCGAGCAGGACGGGCAACCGGTCGGCTTCGCACAGTGGTACTTATTCGACGACAACCCCGAATGGGAGAAGTCCCTCGCGCCTGCTGGGGAGCACGTTGACGCAGCCGGGATCGACTACCTGATCGGTGAGGAAACAATGACCGGCCAGGGGTTTGGGCCCTTTATGATCAACGAGTTCGTCGAGCAGACCTGGCCCAGCTACCCCGGCACCTCGCAGGTGGTGGTAGCCGTCCAACAAGCAAACCAAAGGTCATGGCGAGCCCTGGAGAAGGCTGGCTTCGAGCGCACGTGGGCCGGCATCGTTGCCTCGGGCGACCCGAGCGACGACGGGCCTAGCTATGTGTACGTGCGCCGTCGCCCCCCGCTTTCCTAGGGCAGGTGCCAGGTGCCAGGTTCCTTGGTGCCGGGCCGATTTGGTGCCAGGTGGCTTGGTGCCAGGTGGCTCGGTGCCAGAGTTTGAAGCCATCATGAGTAGGTGCCCCGCTTGGTCGCCGCTCCGGATAAGTACCGCGGCACGCTTTCTGCGCGTGAGGCTGCCGAAGCGGTAGCCAGTGCGGCCACAGCGGCGGGCTGGGATTGCGATGTCTCACCGGTGTCTGATGGGGGCGAAGGGTTCCTCGACGTCTTCGCCGGGATTGGCAACCTGCAAACGGCGCGCGTGAACGGGCCGTTGGGCCGAGAGCTACAGGTGCCGTGGATCCTTGGGCGCGACCCCGACAGCCCTGGCACCACTATCGCCGTGCTGGAGTCGGCGTTGGCGATAGGGCTCGGTGTGATCGGCGGGCCAAGCACAACGACCCCGTACATGCCAGCAGCACCGGGCTGGGCCAGCTCGTAGCTATCGCAACGTGTGCCGGGGCCCGTCAGGTCCTGATCGGAATGGGCGGGTCGGCCACGACAGACGGCGGCCTGGGAGCCGTAGAAGCGCTCGCGCCTAGTGGTCGGGTGCCAAACGCGGAACTGCTGGCTGCCAGTGATGTCGAGACGAAGTTCCTCGATGCAGCGGCAATCTTTGCGCCCCAAAAGGGAGCTACACCCGCACAGGTCGAGTTACTGAAACGGCGCCTCGAAAGGGTGGCCCAGTTGTACCAGGAGCGATTCGGCATCGACGTGAGAGATATGCCGCGGAGCGGCGCGGCAGGTGGTCTGGGTGGAGGCTTGGCCGCCATCGGAGCGAAGCTTGTGCCGGGTTTTGACCTGGTCGCCGACAAGCTTTCGTTGGCCGACCGGATCGCTGCGGCCGACCTGGTAGTGACCGGGGAAGGTTACCTCGACAAGCAGAGCTTCGCCGGCAAGGCGGTTGGGGGCGTAGCCGGCCTCGCCGGCCTCGCCGGCGTCCCCGTGCTCATAGTAGCGGGTGACGGGGAGGCGGGCTCACCTGTCCCGTTCGTTTCGTTGGTCAAGCGCTTCGGGGCCAAACGGGCCTTTTCCAGCCCCGCCGCCTGCATCACCGAAGTCGTACTCGGGAGGTTGGCGCGAGAGCGGGGCTCATGAAGCTCTTGGGCCTGAGTTAGCACTGGTCCCCTACCGCCGGCTCGACGCGCCGCCTCAGCCGGCCCCCTCTGAGCCTCTCGGGCGGCTAAGTGGCTGGCGGAGAGCTCCAACCGGCACGTATCATGGTGCTCATCATCAGGAGCGGCCGAGGGACGGGCCCAGTGACGCCGCGGCAACCAGTGGGACGGACTGCCCTACATGCAGCCGGCACATGGTGCCAATGCCCGAGACGATGAGGGAGGCACGAGCTGTTGAAAGAAGGGCCCTTCGTAGAAGGTCTTCGCTGCCGTGAGTGTGGCCGCACCTACCCGGCGGAAGCATTGCACGTCTGCGAGTGGTGTTTCGGGCCACTGGAAGTGGTCTACGACTACGAGGCCATAGCCGCCACCATTTCGCGCCAGCGCATTGCGGCAGGCCCCAAGACCATCTGGCGGTATGCCGACCTGCTCCCGGCGAGCGCTCAGGGAGCTGTCGACCTCGGCGCCGGGCTTACCCCCCTGCTGCGGGCGGACCGTTTAGGTGCTGAGCTGGGGCTCTCGGAGCTCTGGCTCAAGAACGACACCGTCAACCCGACCGGCTCGTTCAAGGACCGGGTCGTGTCCGTAGCTCTCACGAGGGCGCGCGAGCTCGGCTTCAAAGTGGCGGCTTGCGCCTCTACGGGCAACCTGGCGAACTCTGTGGCGGCCCACGCCGCTCGCGCCGGGATGCGCTCGGTAGTGTGCATCCCGGCCGACCTGGAGACGCCCAAAGTCGTCACAACCGCGGTTTTCGGCGGCGTCCTGGTCGCGGTGACCGGCAACTACGATGATGTGAACCGACTATGTGCCGAGTTGGCGAGCGAGCACCCGACGTGGGCGTTCGTCAACGTCAACGTCCGCAGCTACTACGCCGAGGGCTCCAAGACACTGGCCTTCGAGGTGGCCGAACAACTCGGATGGACGGCGCCCGACCACGTCGTGGTGCCTATCGCTTCTGGCAGCCAGCTGACGAAGGTCGCCAAGGGGTTCCGGGAACTGTACAAAGTTGGCTTGCTCGACGAAGAGCCCAGCGTCCGCATATCGGGGGCGCAGGCCGAGGGCTGCGCTCCTGTGGCAGCGGCCTTTGAGTCGGGGGCCGATTTCATACGGCCAGTCAAGCCAAGCGGCATCGCCAAATCGCTGGCCATTGGCAACCCCGCTGACGGCACTTACGCGCTCGATGAAGTACGTCGTTCCGGGGGGGCCATAGCTGCGGTGTCCGATAAGGAGATCGTGGACGGCATCCGTCTGCTCGCTCGCACCGAAGGCATTTTCGCCGAGACAGCCGGTGGCACCACGATTGCCGTCCTGGCCAAGTTGGCTGCTGCCGGCGTTGTGAAGAGCAAGGAGCGGGTAGTGGCATTTATCACGGGCAACGGCTTGAAGACCCTGGATGCCGTGGCCGGTGAGTGCGGCCCCACCGTGACAATCGCGCCAGACTTCGAGTCCTTCCAGGCGGCAGTCAACCTGGCAGACTGGCAGTGACCCCGTTCGACGCGTCGGCCGATCCATCGGCCGACGCATTGGCTGGCACACCGGCCCACCTTTTGGCCGTCCCCGTAATAATCCCCTTGGCAACGATCTGGAGCACCCCGAGATGAGCGTTAGAGTCCGCATCCCCACCCAGCTCCGGCCGTTGGCCGGTGGAGCCGGCGAGGTCCAGGTTGACGGCGCGACCGTCGGCGATGCACTTAAGGGTCTCGACGCCGTTCACCCGGGTTTTGCCGAACGTCTCTTCGACGACTCTGGCAACCTGCGGAGATTTGTGAACGTCTTCGTCGGCGAGGAAGACATCCGGTTCCTGGAAGGCCTTGACACGCCCGTCCCCACAGGAGCCGTGGTATCTGTTGTGCCTGCTGTAGCCGGCGGATAGCCGACCGTTTCGTCGCTGATCGCGGCGCAGTTTGCGCGCGAACGCCCCGTTGCGCTGTACTGTTAGCACTCGACGTGTGTGAGTGCTAATGGAAGACCGAACTGGTCGGCCCAACGGAGGAGCCAAGAAACGATGCCCAAGCTGATTGCTTTTGATGAACAAGCCCGCCGGGCCCTCGAGAAGGGGATGAACCAGCTAGCAGACGCTGTACGCGTCACGCTGGGCCCCAAGGGCCGCAACGTGGTGCTCGAGAAGAAGTGGGGTGCGCCCACCATCACCAATGACGGGGTCTCCATCGCCAAGGAGATCGAGCTCGAGGACCCCTACGAGCGGGTCGGCGCCGAGCTGGTGAAAGAGGTGGCCAAGAAGACCGACGATGTGGCGGGTGACGGTACCACGACCGCGACCGTCCTGGCCTGGGCGATGGTCCGCGAAGGGCTGCGTAACGTCGCCGCAGGCGCCAACCCGATGTCGCTGCGCCGGGGCATCGAGGCGGCCGTTGAGGCCTCGGTTGGAAGCCTCAAGGACCTGGCCAAAGAGACCGAGACCAAGGGCCAGATCGCCCAGGTCGCAGGCATTTCCGCCGCCGACCCCGAGATCGGCGAACTGATCTCGGAAGCCATAGACAAGGTTGGTAAGGACGGTGTAGTCACCGTCGAGGAGTCGCAGACCTTCGGCATGGACCTGGAGCTCGTCGAGGGCATGCGCTTCGACAAGGGCTACATCTCCGCCCACTTCGTGACTGACCCGGAGCGGATGGAAGCGGTCCTCGAGGACCCCTACATCCTGCTTTACGGCGCCAAGATCTCCGCCGTGCGGGACCTTCTCCCGCTGCTCGAGAAGGTGATCCAGGCCGGGCGACCGCTCGTTGTCATAGCCGAAGACCTGGAAGGCGAGGCGCTGGCGACCCTCATAGTCAACAAGATCCGGGGCACGTTCAAGAGCGTGGCCGTTAAGGCCCCAGGGTTCGGGGAACGCCGGAAGGCGATGCTGCAGGACATGGCGATCCTGACGGGCGGCCAGGTCATCTCCGAAGAGGTCGGGCTAAAGCTCGAGAACGCCACCATCGACCTGCTCGGAAAAGCCCGCAAGGTGGTCGTGACCAAGGACGAGACAACGGTTGTAGAAGGTGCGGGCAGCGAATCAGACATCAAGGGCCGCATCAGCCAGATCAAGACCGAGATCGAGAACACCGATTCGGACTACGACCGTGAGAAGCTCCAGGAGCGGCTGGCCAAGTTGGCCGGCGGCGTAGCCGTCATCAAGGTGGGTGCTGCCACCGAGGTCGAGCTGAAGGAGAAGAAGCACCGCATCGAGGACGCTGTCTCAACGACCAAAGCAGCCATTGAAGAGGGTGTTGTCCCTGGCGGCGGCGTAGCGCTGCTCCGTTCGCAGGCGGCCATACTGGACCGGGCCGAGAAGCTGGACACTGACGAGGCCGTGGGTGCCCGGATAGTTGCTCGTGCCGTCGAGGAGCCGCTCAAGCAGATCGCGGTAAATGCTGGCCTGGAAGGCGGCGTAGTCGTCGACAAGGTCCGCCACCTGCCGGTCAACGAGGGCCTCAACGCCGCTACCGGCAAGTACGAGGACATGTTCAAGGCCGGCGTCATCGACGCCGTCAAGGTCACCCGTTCTGCCCTCCAGAACGCAGCCTCGATCGTGGGCCTGTTCCTGACCACCGAGGCCGTGATCGTTGACAAGCCAGAGGAAAAGCAGCCTGTCGGCGCCGGCGCCCCGGGCGGAGGGATGGACGACTTCTAAGCAGAGCGCGTCCACGGATCTGGGCCAAGCGCCCAGCCCACCGCTGGTTATCTTTCGAGAGGGTGCTCCTTAGGGGGCACCCTCTCCACATTTGTCGCAGTATTTGTCGCAGTTTTCGCTATTTTTCGGCCCCGCGCTGGTGAGTGCCCATGCCGGTGAGTGGGTTTGTGGCCCGCGGACGCCAGAGCGGTAGCTAAGCAGAGGAATCGAGCAAATGGTGCCCGGTATGACCCTGACGGGTCGTCGCTACGCTCGGCCAACGGTACCGCCGTGGCGGTGGGCCGCCTCATCTGGGCCTCTTTCCACTGGCCCACGGCTTTCCGGGTGCATATTTTGGACTTCGTCGCGATCCAGGGCGCCGTACGGCACGCTGGCGCGACGAGGTAGCCGGGCTCCACCCAGAAGGCCGAGCCGGTGACCCAGAATTGCGCTGAGGGTGGAGACGGGACTGCTAAGAGTGGCGAAGCTCCGACTCGAGGGCGGTGGCGCGTCGGGTTTCCCCGCCGCCAGTGATGATCAGGCCGGTGCCGATGCCGGCGCCGATGACCGAGACCAGAGCCCGCGCCGATGACCGGCGCCGATGACCGGGACCAGAGCCCGCGCCGGCGGCCGGCGCCGTGCCCAGTGACGAGGCGGGTGCCGGTGCCGATGACCCGGGCGGTGACCGGGCGGTGACCGGGCCGGCGCCAACCGAGGGGGCTATAGCATGGCCGTCGATGATCGTGCCTTTGGTGCCCGACGAGGGCTGGGGAGTACTTCACCTGTTCTGCAAGCTGACGCCTCGCACCGACGCCGAAGCCGTGACCCGTGCGGTAAAGAATGCGGAAGAGTCCGGCCAGCAGGTCGTCTGTTTCGCCGTGCTCGGACATAAGGCGGACGTGGGTTTCATGATGATCAGCCCCGACCTGGTGGCCCTCCGCCGCACGCAGAGTGCCCTGGAGCAGGCTGGCCTCGACCTGGAGGCGTCCTACGTGTCGCTGACAGAGGTATCGGAGTACGCGCGGGGAATGCCGGCAGAGCGCCTGGATGCCCGCCTTCATCCCCAGTTGCCTCCGGAAGGAAAGAGGGCGATCTGTTTTTACCCCATGTCCAAGCGGCGCGAGGGCGATGACAACTGGTACAGCCTCGACTACGACACCCGGTTGACCCTCATGCGCGAGCATGGTGCCACTGGACGCGGGTTCGCCGGGAGGGTGCTCCAGCTCGTGACCGGTTCGACTGGGCTGGACGACTTCGAATGGGGGGTAACCCTTTTTGCCAGTGCTCCGGATGACTTAAAACAGTGCGTCCACAAAATGCGTTTCGACGAGGTTTCGGCCAAGTACGCGGAATTCGGGCCGTTTTATACTGGGGTCGTCGCGCCGGTAGAGGACGTTCTCAACCTTTGTGGCATGCCGCAGTGAGCGCGACAAAACCAGAAAGCGGTTCAGCAAATGGGTGACCTCGCTGCGCTCCGTCAGCATCTTCGGCAACTGGCCCCGGTCGTCGTGGCCTTCAGCGGCGGAGCCGACTCTGCATTGCTCGCCTGGGTGGCCAACTCTGAGCTCGGCCCAGAGGGCGCGCTTGCAGCGACAGCCGTATCGGCTTCATTGGCGCCGTCGGAGCTGGCCGACTGCAGGGCCTTGGCTCGCGAGTGGGGCCTTAACTACCGAGAAGTCAGCTCGCACGAGGGCGACCGGCCCGATTACGTGGCGAACGGAGCCGACCGGTGCTGGCACTGCAAGGACGAGCTGATGCGCTGCGTCAACCCCATTGCGGCGTCGTTCGGGGGGGCTGCAGGCAGTGGAGCCCGCGTAGCGCTTGGCGTCAACGTGGACGACCTGGGAGACTACCGGCCTGGCCAAGCCGCCGCCCGGGACGCCGGAGCGGTCTTCCCGTTGGTCGACGCAGGCTTCACGAAGGCGGACGTGAGGGAGATCTCACGCTCATTGGGCTTACGGACCTGGGACAAGCCGGCCGCGGCGTGCCTTGCATCACGTGTGCCATATGGGTCCCCCGTGAGCCTGGGCACCTTGAACAAGGTGTCGGAGGCTGAGGCGGCGCTGAAGGCGCTCGGCTTTCAGGAGATGAGAGTGCGCCACTACGGCGACCTCGCCCGCGTCGAGCTACCTCTGACCGACCTTTCCCGCGCACTCGACCGGCGGGAAGAAGTAGTCGGTGCAATTCGCGCCGCAGGCTACCGGTATGTCACGCTCGACCTCGAGGGTCTTCGCTCGGGCAACCTGAACGCGGCTCTCGGGGATATTGCCCACAGCCAGACCGCGGTCCAGGAGGTGCGGGCATGAGCGAGACCTCCGTGCGGGCGCGGCTCACGTTCCCGGAAGACCAAGTCGGGGAGCCGGTGATCGCCAAGCTGGCGCTCGATTACGGCGTCATTGCCAACATCAGGCGAGCCAACGTAGAAGACAACACCGGGTGGATAGTCTGCGAGCTGTCCGGGGACCGCGAGGCGTTGGACTCCGCTGTCGGCTGGCTGACCTCGCAGGGCATCAGGGTCGACTGGCTGGGCGGGCCGGTCGAGAGCTGAGCCGCCGCAGCTTGTTATCGCGGCTTGCGACGGTTCTTTTTGTTTTTGCCCCCTTTGTTCGACGGTCCGCCTTTAGCCGTGGTTGGCGGAGGCAGGCGAGCCAGCCCCCAGGCCGTGTTCGACATCGGCTTGTCGGCCTCCTGCGCCCACCCGGCCGTCGACAACACCCTCTGTTCGAAAAAGACGCACCCGTCGGGGCAGGCGAAGGGCATTTCGTCAGCTGCGCCAAGGCGACAACGCCGGAGCAGTTCGCCCCCCGATGTACTGCGTTGGACGTAGTGCCGACAGTCTTCTCGCACTCCCACCCGCCCATGATCGCGTACCTCCATGCATGACGCCATGCACCGGTGCAGGCCGGGACGTAGGGTCTTCGTAGGACCACCTGGACGGAAGATGCCGCCCGACCGATCGTGTAAGACCTCCGTGGATGCCAAACGCTAGCGTTGGCCGCTCGCGCGTCACGTGGCTACTCGGCCAGCGTTACAGTCGTGACGAGCTGCGAACCCTTGTGCTCCTGGCTGCCACGCTGGCGCTGGCATCCGGGAACGCTGCCACCATCGGTGCCGTAGCACCGGAAGTGCGCCAGGCGTTCGGCGTCAGCAACACGGCTATAGGGGTGCTCGCCGGCGCGTCCACCGCAGCCGCAGCCTTAGCCACAGTGCCCCTCGGGATCCTCGTCGACCGCTCCGGTCGTACCAGGTTGCTGGCCCTGTCCGCGGTCTTGATGGGCGTGGTTTCGGCGCTGTCATCGCTGGCTCCGTCTTTTGCGTTCCTGTTCGTCACGCGTCTTGCTCTGGGGGCTCTTAGCGGTCTGGCCGGGCCAGCGGTGGCCTCCCTCCTGGGTGACAGTTTCCACGAGAGCGGGCGCGGCCGGTCCTACGCAGCCGTCCTGGCGGGCGAACTGATCGGTGCGGGAGTCGGGTTTGGGGTCGCCGGTGAGCTGGCGTCGGTCAACTGGCGCGCCTCTTTCGCAGTACTCGCGCCACCCGCCTTCGTCTTGGCCTTCTACCTGCGGCGCCTGCCGGAACCGGCCAGGGGGCGTACGGTGAGTAGCTCGGGCGAACAACCCAGCGAGAAAGTAGTGGAAAGCTGGCGCCAACTGAGCCTGGCCCGCACCGTGAGGTACGTGCTTTCGGTACCGACAAATGTCATCTTTATTGTTTCTGGCGCCTGCACGTACTTTTATTTTGCTGGCCTACGGACTTTTGGCGTCGAGTACGCAAGCGAGCAGTACAAGGTCAGCCAGGCGGTATCTACGGCTATGTTCCTACTGGTCGGCACGGGCGGCCTGGCCGGAGTACTGGTCTCGGGGCGGCTGGGCGACCGCCTGGAGGCTCGGTATGCCTCCGGGAGAGTCCTCGTGGCCACGGTGGCGCTTTTCGGCGCGGCCGCCGCTTTCGTCCCGGCCATCCTCATCCAGTCATATTTGATCGGGCTTCCGTTGATGATGGCCGGTGCTTTTGGCCTCGCCGCGGCGACCCCTCCCCTCAGCGCGGGCCGGCTGCAGGTCATCCCGTCGGGACTGTGGGGAAGATCGGAGGGTGTCCAGGGAGTTCTGCGCCAGGTGGGTGACACAATGGGCCCCTTTGCCTTCGGGTTCGCAGGCGACCATCTCTCAGGTGGCGGCCGGGCCGGGCTACAGAGCTCGTTTTTAGTAATGCTCGGGTCGTTGGTCACGGCGGCGGCGATATTGCTTCTTGCACTGCGCACTTACCCGCATGACGTACAAGCGGCCCACATCGCCATAACCCAGCCACCGCCAGCCGCTTAGCCCAGTCCGGTCTGAGCCCAGTCGAGCTTCAGCACAACAGATGCTCCGCACTGAGGCCTCCATACTGGCGTCAGCGTTGAACGCTGAGCGGTCTTGTGCGCTCTATGCACCCTTAGCCGGGCGCCGGTCCCTGGTGCCGTCTCCGTCGGCTGGGGGGTGGTACTCAGCCCCGGTTGCCGTGCTGGCCAAGCCGGCGATTACGCCAACCGAGCATCTGGAGGACGAGCCACGTCGCTAACGGAAGGGCGATCGAAAGGCTGATGAGCACTGCCTTAGCCAGTTGCGGGTCGCCGCGATTAGCCGGGCGCGTCACATCGGCGAGCACCAGCACCGGTGCCGCCAGGGAGGCAGGCCGCCCCGAAGACGAGGTCCCCACCACTTGGAACTTGTCCTGGCCCGGCTGTGCGCGAGGGACAACGACAGAGGTGTGGAAGTCGCCGTTCGCCTGCGCCACGACCGCACCGACCACCACGTCCTTGGGGTCGTCGAAAACGATCTTCACCGAGGTGCCAGGGCTGAACCCCTGCCCGCTAAGCGGCAACACCTCACCGGCCTTCGCCCGGCTCGGGGCCGACACGAGCGGCGTGGCCACCATGCCAGGAGGAGATTGGCGGGTAGTTGGCGGCGTGCCATGGTGGCGGTCCGGGACAGTTGTCGGCGACAGGCGCGAGGTGGACGTTGACGACGGGGGCAGCGTGGTCGAGGTTGTAGAACTCGTAGACGCGGTAGGAACCGTAGAAACCGTAGAAGTTGTCGGGCTTGTAGAGGAGGTAGACGTTGTAGAAGTAGTCGAGCGGGTTCGAGAAGTGGAACTCGACTTGTCCGGGACCGTTGAAGTGGTAGACGTTCTAGCGGTGCCAGAGGTCTTAGAGATGTCGGCCGTAACGGGAGTTGTAGCAGTTTCCGGCATGGCGGGCGTCGTAGAAGACGTGGTAGTGGCGAAACTCTTGGAAACGGTGGGGGTCCGCGAAGTCGTAGGAACGCTGGAAGCCGTCGAGGTTGTAGTCGAAACCGGCAAGGTGCTCGAGGTTGTCGACGTCACCGGGGCCAGGGAGGTCTCGGGCGTCGAGGTGGTCGACGAGGTCGACGAGGTCGACGAGGTCGACGATGGAGCCGACGTGGTCGACGGCGTGGAGGGCGGCACGGTCGCCATTGAGGTGCTCGGCGCGTTGGAGGGCAACGCTCCGGGGGGTGACACTGGCACCGTGGTCGTAGTGGTGCTGGAGCTGGAGGAGCTGACCGGCATTGTGGTCGGAGGCACACCCGTGCCCGTCGTCGACGAAGCGGCCGTACTCGGGGGCTCCGGCACGCCGGTCGTGCCGGTCGTGCTGGTCGTCGTGGTGCTGGACGTGGGTGCAGTCGTGGTGGTCGTGGTGGTGCTCGTGGACGGCGTCGCCACAGGGGCGCTGGTAGTCGTGGTGACGGGCGAGAGCCCCGTCGTGGCGGTGGTGGTGCTGGTCGTGCCGGCCGTCGTAGTAGTCACCGACCGCGGCAAAGTCGGCAGCGTGGTGCTGGCTGAGGCCCCGGGCGCCGGAGAGATCGCTATCGTGACGCCAAGCGCAAACAGGAAGCGGGCACCGCGAGACTCCGCGACCAGTCGAGCAAACCGTTTGCTCGAGTTGTGGGAAGACAATGGCATCCAGGCACCCGGGGTCGGTCCGGTCGGCACCATGAGCTGGCCGCCGACCGGATGATAGCGCCATTATGGCGGTCTTGCCATGTTTGAGCAGGGGGCCGGGACTGAGCGGGCCCGGGCGTGGACCGCTTGCACCGGGACTACCTCACCAGTTTAGCTCGCCTGTAGCCGGTCACGCCCGTGACCGGTCACGGGTAACTAGCGACGTCCTGAGGATAGTCAGGGTCGATGCTGGTCGTTTCACCACCCGTCCCGTTGACCACCGAAAGGATGCCCCCATAGCCCCCGCTCGCGTTCAAGAAGATCGTAAAGAGGTCGTGGAACTGGACCCCGGGCCTGCCCGGCGCTTCGAACGCTTCTGACGAGAAGACCTGCGGGTTCAGGCCAGCGATGTTGAAGAACGAGTAAGAGCCCATCCCGTACCCCTGGAAGGTCTTGACGTTGGGGGTGACAAGGAACGCGGGGTAGCCATCCTGGGTAGGGGTTGCCATCCAGGCGGACTGGCTGGGCGGGTCGTAAGGGTTCTCGTTCTGGAAGAAGACATCGGTGCCACCCTGGCCACTCCAGACCACCTCGTTCTTCTGGAAGTGCTCGACTGCGAGCCCGTACGCGGTGACGTTGTCGCCAGTGACGAGCACGCCGGTGTCGCCAGTGTTAACGGTCCAGCCGATGTCGCTCGGGTCCTGGCCGTGGTCCGCGTGCCACACCCACATGTCGTCGATTATCGAGTTGCTGGCGTTGTCGCTGAAACAAACGGTGGCGCCGACCGGGGTCGTCTCGGCCCCGCCAACCCGGAAAAAGACGTCTTCAATGACGTCGGGGTCGTTCGTGCCCCCGAAGCCACCGAAGCCATGGGCTCGTGTGCCAACCGTCAGCAGCACCGGCGAGTTGACCGGTCCGGCGTCGAAGATGAGGCCCGAGAGCTTGACGCCGCTATTCGGGGTGACGATCATGGCCGCGTTGCCATCCTGGGGGACCAGGGTCGCAAATCCGAGGCCCAGGACCACAGTGCCAGGATGGGTGACCACGATAGGCCTGTCGAGGTCGTAGACCCCCGGAGCCAGGATGAGATCCTTGCCACTGGCCAACGACCTGTTGATCCGGGACGTGGGTGTGCTCGGGCTGGCTATGAAGAAGCTACGGAGCGGTACGGAGCTGCCGGCCTCAGAGCCGCTGGCCCAAGATGGGCCGATCGAATTGTGCTGGACGGCTGGTACGAAGACGCTGTAGTAGCCGCTGGAGCCGGAGTAGAGGAACGGTTCCTCTTCTGTGACCGCGCTCGCAGTCAACGTCGTGTACTGGGGTGGCGTCGTGATCCCTTGAAACCACGCGCTTGGCGCCACACTCGGCCCGAAGTCCGTGGCCGGCGCCCCGTTCACACCAGAGAAAACCATGTTCCAGACGCTGTTCGACGAGCTGCCGATGTTGCTGTTCCGGACCACGTACTGCTGCTGGCCGTAAAAGTCGACAGCGCCGGTCACCTCGCTATCAGCGATGTAGCCGCCGCTGACGAAGCCCGTCCCGCAGTAGTCCTGCAATACCAGGTTCCCGTTGTTGGCTGGTTTCCCGCCGGTGGAGCCGTTGTCGATTATGACGCGCCTGATAGGAGCAGCCTGCGAGACCGCCCAGAACTCAGCCGTGTTGTTGCAGCTCGCGTTTTCCCCCGTCGGAGGGGCATAAGCAGGCGGGGAGCTCGGGATCGTCACGTTGATCGTCAAGTTCGACATCGAACGCCAGAAGTTGTCGAGCCCGAGGCAGGATCCGGCGGCGCACTGGTTGAACACCAGGACAAGGCCGTTGACCACGGTGTCTTGGGGCATGGCCCCTAGCCCCGCCACCTCGGTGTAAAAGCCGACCTGGAACACGAGCGGGTCGGCCGTCGACCCGTAAGTCCCCGGCGCGAAGAAGATCGCGTACCGTTGGGGACCGAACTGGTTGAAGACCTGCTGGCTCGAAATGGCGTTGAGGTCAGCCTGGATAGTGGCCTGTGGCATCGCGGCGTTGAAAATGCAGACGTTGGGCCCGAAGATGGCGACGTTGGCGCCGGGGCAGAGCGACGCGGCCGCCGGCGGGGACGGGCCCGCGACGGCCGTACTGGCGGGGCCCGAGATGGATGTCAAGCCGGCGGTGACGAACGCCGCCGCCAACAAGATGGACGGGTAGCGAAACGAGCGAGGCCGACGGCCTCGCTCAGACCCGGGGAAAGGCCGCGGCATACTGGCGTCAGGCATTTGGCTCCCTCCTTTTTGCGGTCATTTGAGCTCACGGCCGGCGCCGCGCCACCGTGGCGGCGAAAGGAGCATCCCCTCCCGCGCCGACCTGCGCCGACGTTAGATCCCTGGCCTCGGGCAGGTAAAGGCTCCGCCTTGAGATATTTCCTTATTGATGCCTTAAAGAAAGTAACAAACTGCTGTTCGCGGCACCCTGCTCACTGTTTGTGGTGGACCGGTCCCCGGCCAGACCTTCTTTCGCGAGCCCCTTCCAGCCTCCTGGGCTGCGACAGGTCGGTCCTCGGCCCATCGGCCCGGCGTGACCTCGGACCAGTCGCAAGGTAGGCTCCAGCGCTCATCGAGCACGCCACGAAGGGGTCGGTTAAGTTGGGAAGGGACCAGAAGCGCCTAGAGCGCCGGCAAAAACACGAGTGGCGCGATCAGAGAAGAGTATGACGACGGATGCCTTTGGGCCGCGTAGTGCCGCTGGTCCTCTCACTTCGAGCAGGGCCTTTCACTGCGAGCAGGGCCTCTCACTGCCAGCAAGGCCCTCTCACTTCGAGCAAGGCCTCTCATTGCGAGCAAGGATGGCCCCCGCCGCCGCCTTTTCTCTGTCAAGCTTGTGTTTTCCGGAGCACTAATGAGCCGGGCACTAATGAAAGGAGCGCGGTCACGATGATGGGCGCGCCTGGTAGGTGGTAAAAGGTACCTATGCGGTTCATCGTCCGCCGCCTGGCCTTTTACGCGGTTGCCGCTTGGGTCGCGTTAACGATCAACTTTTTTATCCCGCGCCTCATGCCCGGCAACGCGGTCGAGGACATCATGTCGAAGTTCCCGAACCTGGAACCATCGGCCTACAAGGCGCTCGAAGCCATGCTCGGGGTGGGCCACCCTGGCTCGCTGCTGCACCAGTACTGGACGTACCTGGGCGACGTTCTGCACTTCAACTTCGGTACCGACGTCTCCGAGTACCCCGCCAAAGTTTCGACCTTGCTTGCAGAAACGGTCCCGTGGACAGTCACCCTCGTGGGTACCGCGACAATAATCGCCTTCATTATTGGGACGGGCCTCGGCATCCTCGCTGGTTGGCGTAGTGGCGGTTGGCTCGACCGGGTTTTGCCCGGGCTGACCTTCCTACAAGCGGTCCCTTATTTTTTCCTGGCCCTCATCCTGATCGAGCTCTTGGCTCTCCGCGTCAAAGTGTTCCCGCTGGGACAGGGTTACGCGGAGGGGGACGTACCGGGGTGGAACTTGCCCTTCATAGGTAGCGCTGTATACCACTCGCTCCTACCCGCCTTCACGCTGATAATCACCAACGTGGCCGGGTGGATGTTGACAATGCGCAATGTGATGATCACGACTAACGGGGAGGACTACGTCCTGGCCGCGCAGGCCAAGGGTCTGCCGCACAGGCGCGTCGTACTTACCTACGCGGCCCGCAACGCCATCCTTCCTCAGTTGTCCGGCTTTGCCAATGCCCTCGGGTTTGTCGTCTCCGGCGCGATCGTGATGGAGATCGTTTTTTCTTATCCGGGTGTTGGCCTGCTGCTCCTAAACGCCGTGACGTCCAACGACTACCCGCTGATGCAAGCGATCTTCCTCGTCATCTCCTTCGCCGTCCTGTTCGCCAACCTCATCGTCGACATCATTTACGTCGCTATCGACCCCCGCGCTCGAGCGAGGAATACTTGATGGCAACGCTCCCGCCGGTAAGTACCAGCCCGTCCCTCGTCCGCGAAAAACGTGAGCGGGCCGGGATCTGGCGGCGTCTACCTACAAAGGCCAAAGTCGGGGCCGTCCTTTTGGGCTTCTTCATCCTTATAGCGATAATCGGCCCTTCCCTCGCCCCCTACGACCCCTCTTACCAGAACCCTTCGCCGAACCTGTCGCTCAACGCGCCAAGCGCTGCTCACCTCCTCGGGACCACTCAAAACGGCCAGGACGTGCTATCGCAACTATTGACCGCCGTTCGCGCGACCCTCGAGCTGGCGGTCATCGTGGGCCTGGTGGCGACGGCAATTGCCGTAGTCGTCGGGATCTCGGCCGCGTTCCTGGGCGGAGTTTGGGACGAGGTCCTTTCGCTGCTCACGAACGTCTTTCTCGTGCTCCCCGCGCTGCCCTTGCTCGTGGTTCTGCTCGGGTACCTTCCCCAAAAGGGCCAGACAGCGACGGTGCTCGTCCTCAGCCTCCTCGGTTGGCCGTGGGGGGCCCGTGTGATCCGTGCGCAGACGCTCGCGTTACGAAATCGCGACTTCGTGGCGGCCGCCCGTGAGACCGGGGAGCGGAGCTGGCACATCATTGTGTTCGAGATCATGCCCAACGAGGTGAGCCTGATAGCGGCGAACTTTGTCAACACCGTCCTTTACGCGATCGGGGCATCGGTCGCGCTCGCTTTCATCGGCTTGGCCGACCTCAGCGCCTGGAGCCTCGGCACCATGCTCTACTGGTCCTGGAGCGCCCAAGCCTTGACGCTCGGGGCCTGGTGGTGGTTCGTGCCGCCGGGGCTGGTGGTCGCCCTGATCGGCACGGGTCTCGTCTTGATGAACTTCGGGATCGACGAGCTCGGCAACCCCCGCCTGCGTAGCGCGAGCGGCATGATCAAGGTCGGGGGCCGGTGGTGGGGACAAACCGACCCGACGCCGGTGCTCGGGCACGACGAGCGGCGCCCCAGCAGAGTGGCGAGCTTTTTGCATTCGTTCTCGCGTGAGACCCTGACCGAGGGGCCCACGGAGGTCGCGGGGAGGACGCGTTGACTACGACGGCTGCGCCCGGCACCGAGATGGGCCTGGGCGGGGATGGCACGGCCGGCCGACCCGGCGGCGATCGGGCCCCGGTCCTGGAGATCTCTGACTTTTCGGTGGTTTACCGGACACCTGGTGGAGACGTCCGCGCTGTCGACCGGGTCAACCTTGTCCTCAATGCCGGCGAAGTAGTCGGTCTCGCCGGTGAGAGCGGTTCGGGCAAGTCCACTCTTGCCTACGGTTCGTGCCGGCTTCTGCGCCCGCCGGCGCTCATTACGGGTGGGAGCGTCCGTTACAGGGGACGGCGCTTCGGTTCAGGGGTTGAGATCCTGGACAGGAAGCCCGATGAGCTCAGGGCCTTGCGCTGGCGCGAGATAGCGATCGTTTTCCAGAGCGCGATGAACGCGCTAAACCCGGTCCTGAACGTACGCGACCAGATAGTCGACGTCATTGAGGCGCACCTGCGGCTGAGCAAGGAGGAGGCGGTCGAAAGGGCCTCTTCGTTGCTCGACTTTGTGTCGATCCCGCGGGACCGCCTGAAGAGTTACCCCTATGAGCTGTCGGGGGGCATGCGGCAACGGGTCATGATCGCTATGGCCCTGGCCACTGATCCAGAGATCGTGATTATGGACGAGCCCACTACGGCTCTGGACGTAGTAGTACAGCGGGACATCCTGGCTCAGATAGTCGAGCTCAAAGAAACCCTCTCGTTCGCCGTCCTCTTCATTACCCACGACCTATCCTTACTGCTCGAGCTGGCCGACCGCGTTGCCGTGATGTACGCGGGCAAACTGGTAGAAATCGGCACCGCCGAGGAAATTCATCACGAGCCGGCCCACCCTTATACGAAGGGCCTGCTCAATTCCTTTCCCTCGCTACGAGGCCCCCGCCGCCAGCTGGCCGGGATACCCGGCACACCGCCCGACCTCCGCAACCTGCCGCCGGGCTGCCCGTTCCTGCCGCGATGCCCCTACGGGACCGAGGCCTGCCTGGATATAGATATGAGCCTGGCAAAGGTCTCAACCTCTCCCGATCCTGATCACGTCACGGCGTGCCCGTTCGTGCTCCCTACGACGCCGGTGCCGGTACCCCGCACTAACGGCGAAGTCCTGGTCACGTCGCGACCCGATGCCCTGAACGCGCCATGACCGCCTCGAGAATAACCGGTCCTACCCAGACCACTGTTGTTGATGGCGTTGAGTCGCCCGCCGCGGAGCGCGGTCCGCTGACGATGGAGGCTATATCTCTCCACAAGGACTTCAGGCTCGGGCGGCGCGAGGTGTTCGCCGCTGTTAACGATGTCAGTTTCAACCTCTACCGCGGCGCCGTGGTCGCTCTCGTAGGCGAAAGTGGTTCGGGGAAGTCCACCGTGGCCAAGCTCCTGGCGGGCCAGGAGACGCTCACGTCGGGGTCGGTCCGCCTGAACGGCCAGCCCGTCGAGCTGGCACACAGGAGTGAGTTCCGTCGGTACAAGGCCGACGTCCAACTCGTCTTCCAGGACCCTTTTTCCTCGTTGAACCCCGTCCACACCGTGCGGTACCACCTCGAGCGGCCGGTGAAACTACACCAGCACAAAAAGACCCGTGACGAGGTTCACGCCGAGCTCGTGGCCGTGATGGGGCAGGTCCACCTCACACCGGCGGAGCAGTTCTTGGCCAAATACCCCCACGAGCTCTCGGGTGGCCAACGCCAGAGAGTCTCGTTTGCCCGTGCGCTCGCCGCTCGGCCGAGCGTGCTCCTGGCTGACGAACCGGTGTCAATGCTCGATGTCTCGATCCGCCTCGAAATGCTCAACCTGCTCAACGACCTTCGCGAGCGGTTCCACCTTGCCCTTCTTTACATAACCCATGACATCGCGTCCGCCCGCTATTTCTCTGACGAGATCCTCGTCATGTATGCAGGAGAGATCGTCGAACGAGGTCCAGCCGAGCAAGTAACCCAGGAACCGGCACACCCTTACACGCAGCTACTAGTCGCCTCAGCCCCTGACCCCGACAACATCGGGAGCATCTTGCGCAGCGGAGGTAAGAGAAGCGCTCGCAACGTAGAAACCGCTGTTCGCGTAAGCGGGGCGTGCCCGTTCAATCCCAGGTGCCCATTTGCCGAAGACCGTTGCCGCCGCGAGGACCCGCCGATGATGCGGATCTCTTCGTCCCGGGCAGCTTCTTGTTGGCGCCTGGATGTTGCTGCGCCACACCTACTCGCCCAGGGCAAAGGGGGTGATGGCGCGTGAGGAGCTAGGCCCGCCTCAAGAAAACCTGCGCTCTAAAAGGCTAAGACAAAATACAGCCACGAGAGGGATACCTTAAAGCGCGCGAGTAGTCCTTCCGCGGTGCCTAGTGCCTGCGAAAAAACAAGCTTCGCAAAAGAGAGAAGGCGGCGACGGATGCCATCGGCCCGGATGGTGACGAAATGCCTGCCAAAGCGAGCAACGACAGCATCCGCCGCTGCCTTCTCTCTGTCGAGTGTGTTTTTTTCCCGGTCCCCAAGGGGGCCTCACATTCTGCGAGGGAAACCTTCGACAAGAAAATACCCGGTTGAAAAAGACAATTTGTTCCAGGAGGGGTAAATTGAAAGGAAAGACATTGTTTAACAGAAAAGCGCTAGCAGCTGCGACTGCCGGCCTTGTTAGTGCGGGGCTGCTCACTGCGGTCCCGCTCGCCACGGCCGCTTCAGCGTCTGCGAGCTCACGCCCATTGATAATGGAGAGCTCGCCCGAGACCGCAATAACCCAGGACTTCAACCCGTTCACCCTGACTGCCGCGCCGTTTGGGATGGGCGCCACCGGTCTTATCTACGAACCCCTGATCCAGTTCGACCTGGCCGAGCCCTCGGTCGACTACCCCTGGCTCGCCACCAAATGGGCCTGGGGCGACGGTGGCAAGTCAGTCACCTTCACGATCCGTTCTGGCGTGAAGTGGGACGACGGCGTGGCGATGACGCCCAAGGACGTCGCGTTCAGTTACAACCTGGTCAAGAAGAACGCGGCGATCAACCTCGCTGGGCTGGACATCTCGAGCGTCAGCAGCTCCGGTAACACTGTGACTCTGACGTTCCCGACCTCCCAGTACACCAACCTTCAGCAGATCGCTGGCGTCCCGATCCTGCCCGAGCACATCTGGAGCAGCGTCGGGAACCCTGCTATTTACACCGACGCCAACCCGGTCGGTACCGGCCCGTACGTGCTCAGCACATTCACCCCGGAGGGCTTCACGCTCAGGTCCAACCCGTACTTCTGGCAAAAGGACCAGCCGAAGATATCCGAAGTTGAGTTCCCGGTCTACACGTCGAACACAGGGGCGCTCACGGCTCTGTTCGCCGGCCAGATCGACTGGACAGGCAACTTCATCCCCGGCCTGCAGAAGAACTTCGTGAGCAAGGCGCCTGCGTACCACCATTACTGGGAGGCAGCGGGCAGCACCAATGCCCTCTACCCCAACTTGAACAAGTGGCCCACCAACCAACTGGCCGTCCGTCAGGCGATCAGCGCGGCTATTGACCGCACGCTCATCGCCTCCGAAGGCGAGGCCGGTCTCGAGGAGCCGGTGCTCAACGCGACCGGCCTGACGCTTCCGACGTACGCCGCTTGGTCTGCGCCGGTCAAGTCGATGCTCAACTCAGCGACCGCCGACGCTAAGGCCGCCCGCTCGATCCTGGAGAAGGCCGGCTACACCCTGAAGGGTGGCTACTTCTACAAGAACGGCCAGGAAGTGTCGCTCTCGGTCATTGACCCGGCGGCCTACACTGACTACGCCGACGACGACACGATCGTGGCTCAGGAACTGAAGGCAGCCGGTATCAACGCCACATTCGACGGCTTGGCTGTCAGCGCGTGGAACCAGGATGTCTCCACCGGGGACTTCCAGCTCACCATGCACTGGGGCAACGGCGGGGTCACGCCGTACAACGGCTACGACTACTGGCTCAACAGTTCGCTCGCTAGCGGCAACAACGCCACGGGCGATTTCGAGCGCGTGGCCGACTCGAGCCTCGACGCTGACCTCGTCAAGCTGGCAGGGGCCTCCACCCTGTCGGAACAGACAGCTGACCTCGTCCCTCTGGAGAGGTACGTCGCCAACAACCTGCCCGTGATCCCGACGACGACGGCTTCAGACTGGTTCGAGTACAGCTCGCAGTACTTCGTCGGCTGGCCCACCCAGGCCAACCCGTACGAATCCGGCCAGCCTTCGGGCACCAACAACAACGCCGGTAGTGGCACCGACGAGGTAGTCATCCTCCATCTGTCACCGAGGTAAGCGTTCCTCCAGGTCGACGCCAATACCCGGCCCCTCCAGGTAGGGGGGCTCCACCCACAACCAACGCCCCTGGCCGGCAACGGCCAGGGGCGTTTCTAATTACGTCTTGTGGGCCGCAGGCCTCGTCGTCCTGGCAGTGGTCGCCATGCCAGTGGTCGTCTTACGTCTTGTGGGCCGCAGGCCTCGTCGTCCTGGCAGTGGTCGTCTTGGCAGTGGTCACCTTGCCAGTGGTGGTCGTCGTCTTGCCAGCGGTCGTCGGCGGCGTTGGGGCCAGCTTGGCTGCCTGTGCTACCAGGGCCTCGCCTGCGGCGATGTCTTGCTGGTAGGTCGCCAGGTCACCCTGCCTCAATGCATCCTTGGCGTCGGCAAAGTCAAGCTGTGCCCCGGCCAGGTCATGAGCGAGACTGCCATGCGGCGTCGGCAATACCACCGTGGTCGTCGCCGACGGGATCGTGGTGGTGGTGCTCGAGGGGAGGGTGGTGGTGCTGGCCCCGGATGTTGGCGTTGTGGTCGTGGGCGTCGTGGTCTGGTTGTGCTGGCGCCCCCCTGGTTTGAAGGAGGGAGGGTCACAAGTGGCGGCGTCGTCGGGGTCGTGCCCGAGCAATAACTGCTAAAGGGCCGCCCTCCATCGGGATTGGTGACCTGGCACAGAGCAGCGACGAGCGATGGGTCCCCCGAACCCGAATGGTAAGCCGTACCGTCATAGACCACGACCACGTCGTTCAGCCGGGGGACGCCGTTTTGTTCCTGCTCGACATAAAGAGGCTGGATATAGAGCAACGATTGGCCGATCGGCGTGATGACGACGTTACCGAGCACCACTTTGGAGCCTCGTTGGCTGAGGAGAGTTATCTCCTGGGAAATAGAACTGTTCGTCTGGACTGCCGTGGAGACGAGATACGGGCCGTCCACGGTCTGGCCGGCCGGGATCGTGAAGGCGGTGAGCTGACCGTAGTCGTCAGGGTCGGACGAAGCAGTCATGAACGCGGTGAGGTTTTGCTTGTCACCATTGGAAGACGGTACGAACGGCTGCACTAGCACGAAACTCTGCTGGGTCTGGCCGGGAAGCGCCATCAGCTCGTAATTGGGCATGACGCTTTGGCTCGGTTGAGGGGTCGTCGGGGGGGCCACGACCCCGGGCAAGGCGGGCAATGTCGTTGTTGCCGCGGCAACCTCGCCCGACGCCGGGTTCTGGGCAATGCTCCAGGCCTGTGCCTTTGTGTAGAAGACCGCCTGGTTTTGCTGGTGATAGTTCTGGTACATGTTGGTCTGCACCGTGAAAATGTCCTCTGGGTACCTCCAGTGGCTCGTTATCCCGGGGATGACCGAGTTCGCTTTGCTCATGGGTGTGAAGAGTTTCGGGAACGTGTTCTCATAGGTCTGGATTATCGGGTCGGAGGGGTCCTGCACAAAGAACGATGTGGCGCCCGTATACGCGTTGACGACGGCCTTCACAGAGTTGCGCACGTAGTTGAACGATTGGTTCGACAGCCCGCTCCCCGACGGGAGCCGAGACGTATTTGCCTGCTCGGCGTATGGAAAATTGTCGGTGGTCGTGTAAGCGTCGATCACCCAGTACAGGCCCCCGTTGATGACTACCGGGTAAGGGTCGCCGTCGTACGAAAGAAATGGTGCCGCTTTTTCAACCCGCTGCACGACGTTCCGGAAGTACATGACCCGTGACTGAGGCGTCACCTGGCCTGAGATCAAAATATTGTAATCGCCAAAGCTGACCGCGAACGCGGTACGGCGGAAGAACCCCCCGATCTGGACACCGCCGCTGCCGGTGTAGTGGTTGGAAATTTGGTTCCCCGTGTTGGGATCCTCGTAGTCGAGCTCAGCCTGGGCAGAGTTGGCGATTATGTACCCGCTGGCCGACTGGCCACTCGTGTCGAAATAAATCCGCGGTTCGGCACCGAGGGAGGGTTGGCCGTCCGGCGGTAGCCCGCCCAGGATGAAATTAGGGTAGCCGTTAGACGAGTCAACGCCGGCTTGGTTGGCGGGCGCGATGACCGCCCCGAACCCGTGGGTGTACTGCAGGTGTTGGTTTACCCAGCTCCCGGCTACGCCGCCCGGGTTGAGCTCTCGAGCCGAGATCAGGACCTGTGTCTCCACGCTCTTGTCCTCCTGGCCGTCCGGGAGGGCGTACCGGTCAGTGCTTGGCCCGCTCATGTTGTAGTAGCCGCGAAAACCCTGTTCCTTGGTGAAAGTGGATCCCATCACGGTCGGGTCCAACAGGCGCACGTTGGCCAAGCTCTGCTGGTTGACCACTGCTTGGGAGGCCTTCCCGCTCACCTCAGAGGAAGTGAGCGCGGCGTTGCCCTGGAACGTCTGGATGCCGACGTTCTGCAGCCCGTAGGCAGATGTGGTGGCGGCGATGTTGCGGGAGATATAAGGCGCCTCTTTCACGTTCTCGGCCGGGTTCACCACAAGCGCTTGGACGAGGGCCGGGTAGACGTTGGCGACCAGCACCCAGACAAGTGCCCAGAGAGCCACGGCAACGACTGGCAAAAGCCAGCCCTGCTGCCGCACGTTGTAAAGGAAGAGCCCGGCCGCGATGACGGATATGGCTATGAGGAGGAGCAAAGCCGGTCTGACCGCGTGCACGTCAGTGTAGGTAGCGCCGTCCACCACATACTTCGTAGACAGGACAAGGGACAGGCGTTCGAGGTAATAATTTGCCCCCTGGACCAAAGCAAGGGCAGCGAGCAGCACTGACAGGTGCGCCTTCACGTGTGGGCTGACCCGCTGAACTGCTGAGTGCGGCCGGATCCCGCCGTTCAGGTAGTGCGCGACCAAACATAGAAGAAGCGTCACGACGAGAGCGGAGAAGGCCCAGCCGGCGAGCCAGCTCAAAAAAGGCAGCCGGAATACGTAGAACCCGTCGTTCAAGTGGTTCAGCGGGTCGACACCGTCCCAGGGCCCCGACGAGGATGAGAACGGCGCCGCGTTCGAAAAAAGTAACCAGTTGTCCCACTGGCTGTGCGCGCTGATGCCCCCGATCAGCGCGAGGGCACCAGCGACGCCGAATCTGATCCACTGCATGTGGGGCGCCAGCAGTTCTTGCCAGCGCGTGACCAGCTCGTCGCCTGCTGGAGCCGGAGAAAGAGGGGCGAGGCGGTCGGCCAGCCACAGGTTGCCCCACAACAAAGCGAAGAAAATCACGGTGAAGGTGGCACCAAGCCCCAGCTCGACGGTGATCGTCTTGGCCCAAACGGAACTGAAGCCGAGCGACTGGAACCACAGGAAATCTGTGTAGAGGGAAGCGGCGTGCTGGGCGAAAACTATCAGCAGTATCAACGCGACGACGGCGGCTACGATCACCCAGCGGGTGCGGCGATTGGCTATCGAAAAGCGCCGGGGTATGTCGGACGATGCGCGCATGAGCACCCCGGAGCCTACCTGGGGACCCGCCCGGCGAGGGAGCGGCCCCGGCGGGCAGCTCAGTTAGCCGAGGTCCCGCCCGAGGGCTCTGCGGAGGGGACCGCAGACAGAGAAGTGATGTCGCCCAGGCTGGCTGGAGCCAGGGCACATCGGCACCCGGGGTGTGCCGGCGGGTGCAGCTGGCCGGTCGGCCAAACTTGCCCCTTCGCCTGGTCACCGGCGAGCGCATTGTCTTCACAGTCGGGGCAGGGGCCCTCGGTCGGGTCCACTACCCAACGCAATAGCGTTCCCCCCGGGAAGGCGACGTATACGCCCCTCGAGAAGGCGGCTGCCACTTCGTCGTGGGCTGCGCCGTCGATCCGCTGCGTCTTCCACTCGCGGTACGCAGCACCGAGCGCGTTGGCGACTTCTGACGGGTCATCCCCGGCGGAATTGACAGCTAGTTCGAGGCGCTGGTGCAAGGGCCAGCAATGGCCTTTCCGAGTTCTTCGGCCAAATCGTCTACCCCGTCGACGTTGGCGTCGAAACGTACCGCCTCATCGCCGCACAGGACGGCGGCCAGTTCCGCTCCTGAGCGCACTGCACGCGCCAGCAGGGGGCGGCCCGCCTCGACGAACCGGTCCGGGTCTTCGCTCGGGAGGACGTTCGCGGGGGTGGCCCCTCTCTTGCGCAACTGGTCGAGGAGGGAGTTCTGCTGGTCCTGGAGCGCTCTTTTGAGCTTTCTTGCCAGCGAAGAACCGAGGTCGCCGGCCATCTCGTTACGGAGCTCGAAGAACCTCTCCACGGCGGCTGCATCACGATTTGGGGCATCACCGTTTGAGGTCGCGGCCAGCACTTCCGTTTCGCTGGTCGCAGCAGGGGCAGCCTCTGAAATGGCTTCGCCCGCCACCTCTCCGTCCGCGGGCTGCACCTGTGGTTTCTGCTTTCTGCCGCTCGAAGCTTGTCCTTTGCCGCTCCCCGTCACGGCTACATCAGTCTCCGCCCCGGCGGCAGGGCCCTGCGCACCCTCGTCGCCAGAGAGGGCCTTCCTGGCCACCATGGTCGCTTGCTCACGGTCCGCCCGAATGCGCGCAAAGAGCCCGTCAACATCCCGCTCTTGGGCGCCCTCGAGACCGGAAGTGCTCGTCACTGGCGCTTCGCCGCCGGGCGCCGGAGCGTCCTTCGCCAGCGTTGGCTCGGGGCTCGGCCGGAGGATGCGGACACTCTCTATGCCGTCAGGCTCCGAAATGATCGTCGTACCGTCGTCCATCGCGCTGTCGTCTGTTGCCGCGCTGTCGTCCAATGCCGCGCCGTTGGTTATCTGGACGTCGCTTGCGGCCTGGTCTGTCGCGACCTCATCTGTCCCGACCTCATCTATCGCAGCCTCATCTATCGCGGCCTCATCTATCGCGGCCTCATCTATCGCGGCCTCATCTGGTTCGACTAGCTCGACGTTCTCTGCTGCGCTGGCGTCGGCCTCGGTGTCATCGAGGACCGGCTCATCGAGGACCGGCTCATCGAGGACCGCGTCGGCCACGGCGGTATCTGCTACGGCGGTGTCCGGCAAGGCGGTGTCTGGCAAGGCGGTGTCTGGCAAGGCGGTGTCTGGCGGGGCGGTGTCGGCCAGAGCAGCGCCGTTGTCTGCGGCAGGAGGTTGCTCGCCAGACGCCCGAACCGGGGCAGGGCCTTCCGTGCTGAGCGGAGCCGGCATCCTTACGGGGCCGGTGATCTCCCTTTCGTCGTTCTCGCCACGCTGCTTGTCACCTACCTCGCCGGCCGGAAGTCCAGCAACAGCCGCCGTACCCGTGCTCGCTACTTGAGTCACCTTGGGCGCCAGAACGACCGACGCCACTTCGCCTGTACGATGACCGCTCGTCACGGCCAGGGGATCGGCACCCCCGAACACGGCGACCGGGTCCCAGAGCTCTTCGCGTCGAATGTCCGCGATCTCCCCGGTCACCTCGTTGCGCTCTGCTCGTCCCACTGCGATGGCAGCCCCCCGCGCTTCGGCGTCGACGCGCTGCAGCTCGTCGGTGACCTCGTCAAGGGTGCGACGTACGACAAGGTAGGCATCAAGTAGCCGCTCGCGTCCCGCTCGTAGCTGCTCGATCTGGACCGTAGCCAGCCTGCGCCGCCGAGCCAGGTCCGTAAGGATTTTTTCCCGCACACCTTCGGCCGCCTCGATCACTTCCTGATATCTCTGCGCCCCTTCCTGAGCCATCGCCTCGGCGTCCTGTTGGGCAGTGTTACGTAGATCCTCTACTTCGGCGAGCGCCCGCGTCCAAATTTCATTGGCCGCGCTTTCTGCCTCCGCGGTCCGGCTCGCGAGCAGGGCCTCGCCTTCTTCGACAAGATCGGCGGCCTTGTTTTCGGCCACGCCGAGCAGGTTCTCCGCGTTAGCCTCTGCCTTTGCGGTTATCTCCCCTGCAGCGCTCCGGGCACTGCGCAAGATCGCCGCGGTTTGCTCACCTACTGCAGACATCAGCGTGGCTTCGTCGATCTGCGGGTGAAGCGCTCGTTGCTCAGCGTCTCGTCGTGCGGCAATTTCGGTCTCGAGACGTTCGCGGAATGCCCGCACTTGATCTGCAACTTGAGCGAGGAACTCCTTTACTTCCTCCGCCTCATAGCCTCGCCAAGTTTGAGCGAAACGGCGCCCAGCGATGAGATCGGCAGACATGTCCGCCATATCAAAACGATGGCCCTGGATACGGTCGGTAGGCATCGCACAATAGCCTAGGCTGCGCAGCTCCGAATTGCTAACACCCTCGCGTCACCCCGTCGCGCCGGGGCATTAAACGCTTATAGCGCGACATTAAGCGCATACGGAAACATGGCCAGTTGTCGAGCCACGAGAGGTGGTTTTCGCTGTGCACGAAGCCAGCTATGACAACGATGCCGAGGTTAGGGCCAACCGCGAGTTAAGCTTTGGTGACGCCGTTTACACCCGATAAGTCGCCCCCGTAGTGCTGTTGAAGGGTCTCCAGCACTTGTCCGAGCGTGCTTACAGGGACGACACGGAGGTTGCCCCCGGCTACGCTCTTGGCGTCAACATACTCCGCTTGTGGCACGAAGAACACCTGCGCACCCGCCTTCTCGACAGCCACCGTTTTTTCCTGGACCCCGCCTACCTGGCCAACGTCCCCGTGAGGGTCGATAGTGCCAGTGGCGGCGACCTTGTGACCTCCGGTCAACCTCCCGTTCGAGAGCGCGTCCAGGATCCCCAGCGTAAAGGCCAGACCCGCAGACGGCCCGCCAATAGCACCGGCATCAACAGATACAGGGAACGGGAGCACCGGTTTCACCTTGGTCTCGACCTCCAGGCCGAGGTAAGCTCGGCCAGTAAATCCCTCAGCCAGCGCGCTCGCGGAAGGCGAGCTCAGCCGCACCTTGACCTCCTTGGAGATGCCGCCACCGGCAGGGCGTTCGGTCAGGGAGACGAGGTTCCCAGGCCGGAGGGTCTGGAGGGCAGTCGTCAACTGCCCGGCCGTGTGGATGGGCTTGCTGTTGACAGCCGTAATCACGTCGTTGCACTTGAGGCCCGCCTGCCACGCGGGGGTACCCGTGTAGACGGTGTCGATCTGCACGCCGAGAGGTTTCTCGTCAACCTTGTAGCGCAACACGCTCAAAGCGGCAAGCGCCGCATCCTGATCGGCTGAGACCATCTCCTGGGTGTCCTGGCACCCGAGCTCCGAAGTGGGCGTGGTCCCCGTGTACGCTGCTATCGGGACCATCTGCCGTGAGTTGCCCAGCAGGCCCAGCTGGTACTCGGCCCAGTCAAGAGGGCCAGCCTGGGCTACCTGTACGTCCACCATCAACAGCTCACCGTCTACGGGGTGGCTCTTTCCCTCTGGCAGGACCAGGCGCACGCAGGGCGCACCGTCGGGGAGGGCCAGCTCTCCACCCGCCGGCTTGCAACTGTCGCTCAGGGTGATCACGGGCGCCGTACCCGGCGAGAACACGAAGTACCCGCTCGCCTCGTGCGTCGCAACCCCTATGGGGATCCCGACAATCGCGGCCCCCAGCACGACGGCGAGTACCAGCCACACCGGCCACCGCGACCGGCGGGTGTTCAAGTTGCTTTCGTCGGGCGGCTCCAATCCCGGTACAGTCGGCTGGATGCCGCTCATCTCCGGTGCCTCCCCGGGGAGTCGCCAGGCTTGCGGTCCGACCCCCCGTGCCCCGGGCGGCCCCGACAGGGGCGAGCTCGCTCGGGACGAAAAGCACCTGTACACGTCCCGGTGGCTGAAGTGAGCGCTGCGGACCGGCGGCTCCGGTCCCGGGAGGTCTTCGTCGGCCCGAGGCTGCGCGTTTCGGTGGCGCCATGGCTCCGGCTCCGTTCAGGGCTCGTACTGGTCCTGATCAGCGTGTTCGTCGGGGCCGCGCTCGCAGCAGGGCTGGCTGTCGGTGTCTGGTTCATCGTCCAAGCCCTCCTGCACACAGTAGGTACCAGTTCCTGAGCGGACCGAAAACAACGCCGCCCGGAGGCGAGCGGTTGTCGTCGCCGGGCACATCCGCGATGAGCTGACCGCTCGCGTGGCCCTTGTCCACCCTGCCCACGAAGTGCGGGCGAGCGCACTTGGCGCTCTTGCCAGAATAGGGGCATTGGAGCCGGAAGAGGTTTCAGCCGCCCTGGGAGACGCGGCTCCAGAGGTCCGCCGGCGGGCATGCGACGTTATCGCCCGCATGTATACAGGCGGCTTCGGTACAGGCGGCGTGGAACTGCAGTTGACCCGTGCGCTCGATGATGTCGCGCCGATGGTCGTGGAGGCCGCGTGCTACGCGTTGGGAGAGCTGTACCAACCCGAGGAAGCCGCCCCGCCGGCCGCAGAGGTGGTGAGCGCCCTCGCCCTGACGGCGACTGGCCACACTGAACCCCTTTGCAGGGAGGCCGCAGTAGCCGCCTTAGGGTCACTCGGTTGCGACGCGGGATTGCCGGCAGTGATAGCGGCTCTCAAAGACAAGCCCGCGATAAGACGACGGGCCGTCGTGGCGCTGGCCGCCTTCGATGGGCCTGAGGTTGGTACCGCTCTGGCGCGAGCGACCGTGGACCCCGACTGGCAAGTGCGCCAAGCGGCCGAAGACCTCGTGGGCCAGAGGCCGCGGCCGGCCTAGGAACTGGTGGGTTAGCGGGAGAACAACGTGGGAACTGGACGACCCTGGTTCTTGGCCAGGACCTGTTCCAACGGTCCCCAAAACCGCGGCGTTCAGGTCATCAGAAGGTCGCGCACGGCGTCGAAGTTCTCGATGCACTTGCCGGCCCCCATGACCACGCACTCGAGGGGCGCGTCGACCAGGTGGACCGGCAAGCCGGTTTCCTCCGAGAGCCGCCGGTCGAGGCCCTTCAACATGCTGCCCCCACCGACCAGGTTGAGGCCCTGGCTCAACAGGTCCTGTGAAAGTTCAGGAGGGGCAGACCCTAGGCAACGAAGGACGGCGTCGACAACCGAACCGACTTGCTCCTCGATAGCTTCCCGGACCTCCTCGGGGGCGAGGATCACTGTCTTGGGCAGGCCGCTCATCAGGTCACGGCCCCGGACCTCAGCCTTAACAACGTCGTCCATGGGCCAAGCCGAGCCGATCGCCATCTTGATCTCTTCGGCTGTGCGCTCTCCAATCGCGATGCCGTACTCCCGGCGCACATAGGCCTGGATCGTGGCGTCGATGTCGAAGCTGCCCACCCGGATGGCCTCCAGAGCCACGACGCCACCGAGCGAGATCACGGCCGTCTCAGTCGTCCCGCCCCCAATGTCACAGACCATGTTGCCCAGGGGTTCATGGATCGGGAGACCGGCGCCAATGGCCGCCGCCGTCGGCTGCTCGATAAGGCTGACGCTGTTGGCCCCCGCGGCTCGGGCTGCTTCCTCCACTGCTCGGCGTTCGACGGCCGTGATGGCCGACGGGACACATATAAGCACCCTTGGACGGCCAAATCGGGAGATCCCGGCCCGCTTCAGCAAAAGCTCTATCATCCGTTGGGTGATGTCGAAATCCGTTATCGCACCCTTGCGCAGCGGCCTGACAGCCACTATGTAACCTGGCGTCCTCCCGATCATCTGCCACGCTTCTCGGCCCATGTTGAGCACAGCGTTCGTCCGGCTGTCGAGAGCTATTACGGTCGGCTCGTTCAGGACTATGCCGCGTCCCTTTGCGTAAACAAGCGTGTTGGCGGTCCCCAGGTCGATCGCGAGATCCCTAGACAGCTCAGGTCTCCCCTCTAGTAGCCCGCACGGGGCGCTCTTCTTGTGCCTTGGCTGAGCTCGACCGGGATTGGCCCGGGATAGCCCGGGACCCGGAACGGTGGTTTGGCGCAACGGCCTGAAGCGACCGGGAGAACTCCTCGATACCGTGCTCCATGGATTTGGGCCGGCGAGAAACGAACACAATTATTGTGATGATCACGGCCGCTGCCACGGCGGCCCCCACGATCCACGCCAGGGTCGACCACTGCACGGACGTATGGGTTGGTTTGGCCGCGGCCATCAACAATTGCTGGCCCATCGGCTTTCAACTTCTCAGCTGGATCATGTGCTCGCTCCCGCTCAAATCTGTTGCCGCCCCTAGCCCTGGTGCATCAATACGGTGAGCGTCAAGTCCCCAAGCGCTCCCGCCCTCCCAGGTTTCGCGTTTCCAGATCGGGGCCCTGTCCTTTATCGTATCGATGCCAAAGCGAGCGGCGTCGAAGGCTTCGGGCCGGTGCGGGGCGGAAACCGACACCACGACTGAAACATCGGTCGGCTCGAGCAACCCGGTGCGGTGCAACATCGCAACCCTGCCTGTCTCCGGCCACCGCGTCCGCAACTCTTCAGCGATGGCCGTCATTGTCCGCTGGGCCGCCTCAGTGTATGCCTCATAGTCCAGGGAGATGACTCCCGGCCGGCCGTCGGCGTGGTCGCGCACGGTCCCGGCAAAGACGACCACCGCACCACAACCCGGGATAATTGGCCACGTCGCGAGGTGGCCGAGCGGGAGGGGCTCGGTGGACAGGGTTACCCAGTCGTCTCCTGCAGGAGGCAACAGCACTCGCCAATCCTAGGTCCCGAGCGGGAAAGTCGAAAGGGCGGCTCGCTGAGCACTCGGCCTCGTCCCGGAGCGCCCCGACGGGACGCCATGCTCACGGAGCCGATGTCAGCCGGGCCGAGAGGCTCAGTAACCTCGCATTCAGGATGGATCCTCTAGAAGACCCGCCTCATGGTCCCGGCGACGAGGACGATGAAGGCCCCGGCACACCATGGCTCCCGCCCGACGATCGCCTCTGGAGGCACCCGTCGGAGGTCCGCGCCAACCCGCCACCAGTGCAACGGCCTCCGGCCGTCAGCTTCGGTAGCTGGCTTCGCGGCGCCAACGCGCGGGTCTGGTTCGTCGGCGCTACGTCGGGCGTGGTCGCCGCGTTGGTCTGCGCACTTGTGCTTGTGGCCGCAGGAGCAGTCGACCGTCCGAGCCCTGTGGTGACCGTCAAACCGGCGTCGACCACACCGGTAACATCAACCACTGTGAGTGGCCCTCCTGATGCCACCGCGATCCTGGATTCAGTGGAGCCGGCTGTAGTCGGCCTGA
The DNA here is from genome assembly GCA_963823855.1 of uncultured Acidimicrobiaceae bacterium. Lineage (GTDB taxonomy): Bacteria > Actinomycetota > Acidimicrobiia > Acidimicrobiales > Palsa-688 > Fen-671. Next base: position 376,424 of record CAWGNA010000009.1, on the reverse strand, counting down.
CCTGGAGCAGCGACTCAGGCGTGGAAACCGGGTCAGGCGTAGTCGTTTACTCGAACGGTCCCGCCTGCTACCTGCTTACAGACGGCGGTCTTTTCTCCGGGGCGAGCGCCAACACCCCCATTCAGGTTGAGTCGTACTGGGGGGAAGTGGACACCGGGCACCTGGTAGGGACAGACCCTTCGGCAGGCATCGCCCTTGTCCGCGTCGACCTGTGCGTCAGGACGGGACGGTACCCCGCGGTGGGCACAGCCAACCTCGGGAGTGTCGCAAATATCCAGACCGGCCAGGAGGTCTATTCGGTCGGGTCCCCCGCCATCGCCGCCGGGACCAACGGTTCCGACTTCGCAACGGGTTACTTGGACGACGCAACCAGCTATCTGTCGCCGGTCAACGGAGCATCGAACGCCATGTTCTCGATGCTGGTAGCTGACCTGTCGGTTGATTCGTCGGCCTACGGGGGTGCGATCGTGGACAGTTCGGGGAACCTGATAGGCATCATCAATCAGGGATCCGGCCAATCGGCGAGGGCGGGGCTCACATACATAACCCCGATCGACACGGCGATCCCGGACGTCACGGCCATTATCAAGGACGGCCAGCCGATCTCTCACGCCTGGCTCGGGGTGCTCCAGGAGTCCGATATCTCGGCGCCCGGAGCCCAAGGCCTGAAGGTCCCCGGAGCGGTCGAAGTCGAAAGCGTTGCATCGGGCAGCCCGGCGGCGAAGCTTGGGATCGCTGACAACGACGTGATCACCTCTATCGATGGCCGCACGGAGTACGTGTCCTCCGTAGGGGCCTTCCTGGCCTATATGGCGCTGGCGAAGCCCGGTGAGGTGGTCGACATCAATTGGCTCAGCCGCGGCCAGCCCCGCCAAGCCCACGTCACTTTGGGCACTGAGCCGGTGGTCGCGAACCCGAGTTGACGAGTTGATATAGCCGCCGCACCGGCGGTGCGCTAGCTAGCGCCGGTGACGCCACCACGCGGCGCTGCCCGCGCCAGCGGCGACCACCATCACCGCGGCCGCGGTGAGCGTGGCGGAGACCAACCGGCCCGGTGGCAGGTCGTCCCAGTGGGCCCGCTCATCGCTCACGACGAGGGCTTGCTCGGAGCTGTACTCCGGCTGCCAGCCAGCCGACCTTAGCTTGTCCCCGGCGATAACCCAGGTGTTCTCTGCATAGGGCCGTGCCCCTGGCGGTGCACCCTGGCGCCAGAGACGCCAGCGCCACGCCGAAACTGCCGCCCGCACGGGAGCAGGTAAGGGGAGCGCAGCTGACCGCCCGGCAAGGGCGCCGGCGACTTCCTCCTGGATCCCGCCGTCGGACGCAACGTTGTAAGTGCCGGCCAGGCCCTGTTCGAGCGTATGCAAAACGGCATTCGCCAGGTCGTCGACGTGCAGGTACTGGACTAAGCGACCCTCGGCACCGAGGGGCGGCCGCTTGCTGGCGCCCAAGGCCTGGTACAGGGGGTGCTCTTCTGACCCAACGGTGCAGGCCGGCCGCAGCAAGGCCACCGCGACCTCGGGGTGGTCCTCGGCCCATCGCTCGACCACTACCTCGGCCGCTCTTTTTTCTACTGCATAAGCGAGTTTCGGATTTGGCCGGGGGGCGGTCTCTTCAGTCAGGGGGACCGCGTTGTCGGGCCATGCCCCGTACACCGTCCCGCTAGAGAGATGAACGAACTGAGCGGGTTCGATCGCCTCGGTGGCGTCGAGGACGTGACGGAGCACCGTGAGGTTGTCCTTCCCCTCCGGTTGCCACGCCAGGTGCACCACAGCGTCGGCTTGCTTGCCGAGGGCAGCAAGCTCGTCCGCTGCCCCTGGCAACGACAGATCAAAGGCGTGGACCTCGACCTCCGGCGCTGTGGCGGGCATAGGTACCAGGTCCACGGCCAATACCCGCTCTACGATCGGGCGCCCGGCCAGGTAAGACGTTACTCTCCGGCCCAGGTTCCCGGCTGCCCCCGTAACGACGACCGTGCTGATGCCGGTCAAGGTTAGCGCCACTGAAGGGGTATCGCCTTGGATGCCGCTCGCATCCCGTTGGTCAGGACGTTGCTCAGGCCGTTGGCCAGCCCCTTGGTCAGCGGGGGGGCACAACCGAGACAGGTTCTGATATGCCGGGTGAGCAAGACCCGAGTTAGCCAAAACCCGAGCAAAACGCAACAACGGGGTGGGCGCTCACAGAGAGATGGCCGGTAACCTGTTGGGATGGCATCAAATCCCCGTCCGGCGGCCCGCCGGTCAGGGGGCGCGGCCTCCGGGCGACCGGGCCTTGCTCAGCAACCGGTCCGAGGGCGCCGCTCATTGAAGGCGCGTTCGTGAGCGACCCGATGCCGTTTTCTGGCGGTGGGCCGTTGGGAGATCTGCTGCGCAACTTGGCCCGGCTCCTCACGACGCAAGGTCCGCTCAACTGGGAGATCGCTCGCCAGCTAGCTGTGTTCACGGCGACCGAGGGGCGTTCCGAGGCCAATCCTGACCCGTTGGCGCGTGTGCGCATGGAGGAGCTGCTCCGAGTCGCCGACATGCACGTCGCTGAGGCCACGAGCCTGCCGACGTCTCGCCGGGGGTGGCTCGAGCTGCGCTGCGTGACGAAAGCCGAGTGGGCATCGACAACTCTGGAGTCCTGGAAGTCAGTGCTATTGCGGTTGGCCCAATCGCTCAGCCCGAGTTTTGAAGCGACCAACCAAGGCGGGGAGCCCACTGAGCCAGGCCAGGACAACCCGATGGACCAGTTACTCGGCAATCTGCCCCAGGTGGTCGGCCCCTTGGTCCTCGGAGCCCAAGCCGGTACCATGGTCGGCCATCTCGCCAGTAGGGCCATGGGCCAGTACGACATGCCGATGCCGGCCCCCACCACGGACCAGTTGATGGCCGTCCCCGAGGTCATCGACGGTTTTGCCAAAGAATGGGACCTCGCCGCCGACGACGTACGCATGTACGTCTGCCTGCGAGACGTAGTGCACCACGCTGTACTCAGCCGTCCTCATGTCGGCCAGGCCCTGGAGGAGCACCTGCTCGCTTATGCCAGCGCCTTCCACATGGAGACGGACTTCATCGAGCAGCGCCTTGGCAGCCTGGACCCCAACGACCTGATGTCGTTCCAACAGTCGCTCGGTGATCCCGAAGCCCTCCTGAGCGACATCCAGAGCGACGAGCAGAAGCGACTGCTCGTGCCCTTCCGGGCCTTCCTGGCCGCCCTGGCCGGTTACACGGACTTCATCATCGACAAAGTCGGACAGCGACTGGTCGGCTCCTACCCGCTCATAACCGAGGCCTTCCGGCGCCGGCGGCTCGAAGACGGCCCGGGCCAGCGGGTCCTGGGCAAATTGCTCGGCGTAGAGGTGGACCAAGCGACCGTCGACAGGGGCCATGCGTTTGTGAGCGGGGTCGTCGAACGGGCGGGGGAAGAAGGCCTGTCGCGCCTATGGACCAGCGCTTCGGCTCTCCCCACGCCCGCGGAGGTGGACGCGCCGGGCCTTTGGTTAGCTCGGATCGAGCTGCCCGACTAGTACGCCGGCAACAGGAGCCGGGTACTTCATCTCGCCGTTCCGCACGTCCGTTAGGCCTGGCCTTAGGGAACTTGCGCGCTCGAAAGTCGGATAGGGAGTTCTCAACGGGAAAGCACGACTTCGAGCGCTGCGATTAGTCCTTCGTCCCCCGTGATTGTGACCGCCGTGATTGTGACCGCCGTGATTGTCACCGCCGTGATTGTGACCGCCGTGATTGTGACCGGTCCTGGGCGACTTGTGGCCGAACGCTGTCAGGGGTGGGCCTGTCAGGGGTGGGCCGGGAATTGGAGGCGGGCTCGGGTGTGTGCGTTCTCGTCGCAATGGGCCCTTTCCGGGTGTCAATTTGTCACCTCGTCGCGAAACCGTGGCTGAGGAGGAGCGAAAACACGACTGGAACCCCCTGACGCACCGAGAAAGAGCGGTCGGCGCCTGTTACCCCCGCGTGTGGGCTGGCCTCTCAGGTGCCACCGCGCCGACGGTTCCGGTCCTTCCCCGATCGTGACCAACCGTTGCTTTATATGCCGTCAGTCGGCTCGTTGTGAACCCGTGGCTTCGGGCGAGGAGCAGCGCCCGGCCACCACGACGGCAGGGTCCCGCGGCGAGCCTTGACCGAGCCGCCGGCAAACGCCAGCGCACCGAGCAAACCCACACCTCCGATAACGATGAAGCCAGCAGAGAGGCTCATGGGCACCAGGACTGCGACCAGGCTGCCCAACGCCCACGCCAGCTGGAAGGCGCTCTCGAAGCGAGCGAACGACCTCCCCCGCACTCTGGAGGGCACATCTCGCTGGACCATCGAGTCGAACGCCAGCTTGCCCGATGCCGCAGCCAGGCCGATCCCAGCCGCGAGGGCGACGGCAACACCCCACTCCCGGCCCCAATCGATGATCCCTGCACAAAGCGCACTCGCGCCCACTACCACTGACGACGCGGTCAGCATCCACTCCTCCGGGCCGAGCCGTCGCAACTTCGGGGCGAGGAGCGCACCTACGACGTTGCCGATCTGGCTGGCACCAAGAGCCAACCCGTACCAGATTAGAGCGGCCGAATCGCGCCTAAACGTGAAGACGAGCAGGAACAGGACAAAGCCAGTGGCGGCACGCAGGCCTCCTGTAGCCACAGCGGCGAGTTGCAGACCGCCGGGCGGCAGGCCCAAGGCCGGGGGAGGTTCCAAAGCTGGCGTAGAGGAAGCGACGGGAGGGGCAGTAGCGCCTGGAGGGCGGGAAGGCTCCGAACGGCCGGAGACGCCCGGGTCAACCGGAGACGGTTGCGGCGCTAGGCGGGCGCTGCGCAAACGGGTCGCCGCCCAGGTTGCTATGAGGTACACCACGATCGCGCTGCGGAGCAATCCTGACGCACCGAACAAATCGAGCACGCCGACGCCAATGAGCCCAGCAAACATCCCGGCGACCGACCCCCCCACAGACAACTTCGAATTGGCCGTTACCAGCTGCTCCGGCCGGTCGACGGTCCCGGGCACGACGGCAGCCTTCGTGACCAGGTACAGCTTCGAAAACACGAGCGTGAAAAAAGCGACCGGGAACAACAAAAGAGAGTGCACCCAGAAGGCCATGAAGAAGCAGCAGATGGCGCGGCCGGCGGCGGACCCGGCCAGAATTACCCTCCTGCTCCCCCGGCCCCGCTCGACCAGCGCACCGAGCAATGGCCCCACGATGGCAAACGGGGCGACCGTGAGTGCCAGGGAGAGGGCCACCTTCGATTCGGCGGCTCTCGTCGAGACATTGAAGAAAATGGACCCGGCCAGCGCCACCGCCACCATCGCGTCCCCGGCGGAAGACAGGCCCTGGACAACGGCCAAGCGCGAGAAGGCTGAGGGTTCCGTAGGGCCTTCTGGCTGGTCAACATGACCCGCCGGGTAGAGCGTGTAGGGGTATAGGGCCAGCTGCCGCACCACTGCGGGCACGTGGTCCGCGAACCCGCCGCTGGAGGCCGGGGTCTCGTCGGTCCTCTGCGGCCGTGTGGCCCTCACCTGGAGAGAGTACAGCCGCTGCGTGGTGCAAGCCGGCGCGCCCCGCTCAAGTGTTGCCTCGGACGAGCCGAGGGACCGTATATGCCAGAATTTCAGCCACGGCGGGAGGGGTCAGCCGACGTCGGCGCACCGCCGCTCGCCAGCCAACCCGACGCTCGGCTCGAGCCAGGCCCGGCGGCTCCCCAAAGCTCGGGCCCCCCAAGGCTGCCTTGCCCCCGAAACCGCTTTGGGCGGCTCTTCTAGACCCCGGCGGTGCTACTGAGACCGGACCGCCCGATCTAGCACAGTTGGCGGCATCCGCTCCGGCGCTCGGCAAGACGCAGGCCGGCAACATCCTCGCTTCTCTCGCGAGCCATTCGGCTGTCCTGGCGACCGCTCCGTCCACGCCGCCCTCTACAGAACCGGGGGCCGCGCCTCTGGTCGGACGCTCGGGGCCGGTGGCCAAAGCAAGCCCTTCACCTACCTCGTCTCTGCTCGCCCCGGTGGCCAGCAGCAGGGCAGCAGCCGGCGCGATACCCGGGAGCGCCGCAGCCGTCGGCCCCCTAAAGTCGGCGCCCGGCCGAGGACTTGGCGGCCCAGGACTTGGCGGCCCAGGACCTGGCGGCCCAGGACCTGGCGGCCCAGGACTTGGCGGCCCAGGACTTGGCGGCCCAGCCTCTGGCCGCCGGGCAACTACCGCTTCAGCGCCTGCAACCGCCAACATCGCAACCGCCAACATCGCAACCGCCAAGATCTCGAACGAAGCCGCTTCTCGTAGCCCGTCCGAAACGAATGAAAACGCTGCAGCGAACCCTCACGACGACGACATCCTCCCGTCCAAGCCAAGAGCCTCGTTCCGCATGCGCCTACCCTCGCGCCCAGTGCGGGCACCGAAGGAGGCAACGAACCCCCGGGACGCCACGCCGTCGCCGATCGCTGCCAAACCCTCGCTCAGGGAACGGGCAAGCGGCGTCAGTCAGCTCCTGTCCGGCCCACTTCGAGCTTATAGCCGAGGCCGCGGATCGTCGTGATCCGTTGTGGGTGCGCAGGATCGTCCTCGATCCGCGCCCGGAGGCGCTTCACGTGTACGTCGAGGGTCTTCGTGTCACCGACGTAGTGGGGCCCCACACCCGGTCGATCAAGGTCTCGCGAGTGAGGACCCGCCCGGCGTTGGTCATGAGCAACTCGAGCAGTTCGAACTCCTTCAGGGGGAGGACGACCTCCTGACCGTGCAGGTAGACCTCGTGGCGCTCCGGATCGAGGCGAAGGTCGCCAGCCTGGAGCACTTCACCGCCTTCGGGCACCTCCTGGGCAGGTGGCGTCCGGCGCAGCACGGCTCGCATCCGGGCCACGAGTTCACGCAGCCGGTACGGCTTGCTGACGTAGTCGTCGGCTCCGACCTCTAGCCCAACCACTGTGTCGATCTCGCTCGTCTTGGCTGTGACCATGATGATCGGTGTGCGAGCGCCCCCAGCGCGGATGCTGCGGCAAACATCGATACCGGAAACGCGAGGCAACATCACGTCCAGCAACACCAGATCCGGCTGGACCGAGGCGAACTTGTCCAGGGCTTCGGCACCGTCGTAGGCCACGTCCACCCGGAAGCCTTCCCGTTTGAGCCCCACGACCAACGCCTCGACGAATGATGGCTCGTCTTCTACCAGCAGGACCGTCACCTGCTCAGCCACGGGCGCGCTCCTGGTTGACGAGGGGCAGGCACAATCTGAACGTAGAACCTTCCCCCTCGACGGAATCCACCGAAACGTCGCCGCCGTGATAAGCAGCCACGTTCCGGACGATAGCCAAACCGAGCCCGGTCCCACCAGTCCAGCGCGACCGTGCCCGGTCCACTCGGTAGAAGCGTTCGAAAATCCGCTCCCGGTCCCGCCTCGGGATGCCGATACCTTCGTCGCGCACCGAGACGCAGACATTGTCCCCGCTCCGCGTCGACTCGACGTACACGGCGCCACCCGGCTCGGAGTACTTGATGGCGTTGTCGACAAGGTTGGAAACAGCCGACACCAGGTCGCGCCGGTTCGCCATTACGTACAGATCAGGGGCGACGGGGCTGACCTCGAGCCTGATCCCGCGCGCCGCCGCCGGCTCGTGGAGACCGGAGACGGCCTCGTCGATGACCGGCGAGAAAGCGACCTGGCCCATGAGCCCCGTGCCCCCGCCTTCGATACGGGAGAGGTCGAGCAGGTCGTCCACTATCCGGGCGAAGCGCGTCGCCTCCGCGCCGACTCGCGAGATCAAGCGGGCGACAACCTCGGGGTCCTCTTCGCCGTCGAGGGTCTCGGCCAGCAAGCTGAGCGCCCCGAGGGGTGTCTTCAGCTCGTGGCTCAGGTTGGCCACGAAGTCACGGCGTACGGCCTCCAGACGGCGGAGTTCAGAGACGTCGTCCACCAGGGCGACTGCGCCAGCCGGAGGGACGCCATCTCCTATGGGGTAGGCCCTGATCTCGAGAGTGTGCCTCGTCGGCGAGTACAGGTCGAGGATCTCCTCGTGGAACGAGCCCAAAAGAGCGCGACCGAGAGCCGCTTCGATTGCCTTTTCTGCCAACAAGTCACCGTCTCTGGCGTTGACCAGCTCCCGGGCAGGGGCGTTGCGCAGCACCACTCGCCCTTCCTGGTCGCACACCACAAGACCCTGGTTGGCTTTGTCGACAGCATGTGCCACCAGCGCTAGGACATCGAGGTCCTCGCCATCGTTCAATCTGGTTGCCTCCCCAACTCAAACTGACTCCACCACCGCGGGAGGGAAATACTGGGCTGAGGTGAAAAGACCATCTTGACCCTTGAGCACCCAAATGGAGCCTTTGGCTTGGCGTGGGTTGGGGCCGAGGTCCAGCCGATCTTCGTCGGCGAGGGTGACGAGGATCTCTGCGATCACGTCACCGTGGGTACAAAGCGCAACGTTGTCGCCTGCTAACGCCCTGACAAGGGTAACTGCGGCTGAGCTCTGACCCTCGGACAGGTCCTCGCTGGGCTCCACTGCAACATGGTTGACGCCGGCGAGCGGCTCCATTGTCTGCAGGCACCGCAAGTACGGGCTCGACAGTACGCGTGTCGGTCGCCCAAAGTTTCCGGCGACATCGATCAGGCGCGCCGCCTGCCTGCGCCCGTGGACTGACAACGGCCGCAAGCGGTCGTCACCCGACCACTCTTTACGGGCATTGGCGTGGGCATGGCGGACCAACAACAGCGGCACTCCTTAAGTCTTGCAGAACGGCACGGGATAAGAGGAAACCGGCCCGCTGAGGGTCGCATGCGACCCGCGAGAGCTCGACAAGAGGCTCACCTCGCCCGGTGGCAGCAGCAAAAACCCTCATCATCCTGGGCCGTGGAAAACCCGCTGTGACTACCGAGTTAATTGGCCTTACCGTGGCATTGTGCGCGAGCCCGCAAGAGGTCGGCTGCACCTGGGCACCGGCCGGACCTGGCTGGTGGAGACGGGTGCGGCCTTCGTCACCGTGGGCCTGGTCGTACTGCTCTTCGTTGCGTACGACCTCGTAGGGACCAATTTGAGCGAGCAGCGCAGCCAGGCCAGGCTCGGACGCGAGTTCGCGTCCGAGGTCGCGCGCGCGGCGACGGCCGGCGACAACGCTGTTAGTACAACGACCCCTTCTACAGCGCGTGGCACATACGTTGGAACTGTAACGTCCAGGCCAGCGTCGCGTGACGGCCTCAAAACTGGCGCGACGACCGCAGTGCCTCGACGCCCGGTCCTTCGTGGTATGCCCGTACCGGTGCCACCTCCCGGAGGCGCCGTGGACCACCTGGTCATACCCGCCATCGGAGTGAGCCGATATGTCGTGCAGGGCGTTAGCGATGCGAACCTGCAAATGGGGCCGGGGCATTATCCCGGGACGCCGTTGCCTGGCCAGTTCGGAAATGTGGCGATCGTGGGTCACAGGACGACCTTCGGGGCGCCGTTCTTCCGGCTGAACGAGGTGGTCCCCGGCGACCTCGTTTACTTGACCGACACGTCCGGCATTACCTGGGTTTACGAGGTCAAGCACTTGTGGGTGGTCGTACCGACTGACACCGGGGTGCTGGCCCGGACCAGCCAGGCCGATCTCACCCTGACAACGTGCAACCCGCGCTTCGAAGCTATCTCGCGCCTTGTTGTGAGGGCCGTGCTCCTGGAGCGCCTCGGGCGAGGAACATTGGTGCCCGGCCGACTACCCGTCGTTAAAACCGAACAGCAGAACCCGTTTGGCGTCCCGGCGTCGGCCCCACATCGAGCGCCGGCGCCCGCCGCATCCACCCGGTCACGGGCAGTCGCGCCCCTGGCCCGGACGAGCGAGACCGGCAAACAGATCGGCAGACAATCTGGCGAACAATCTGGGCCAGGGGCAGCCGTCAACTCAGCGCCGGACGGGCAAACCGGCTCCGATACCCCCACCGTGGGTGCCTCCCCGCTCGACAATGGGGAGGAGACGGCTACTGGGGCGACATGGGCCGCCACTGTGGGCTGGGCGGTGCTCGCACTGTTCGTGTGGGTTGTGACGCGAGTGGCCGCCGCCCACCGTCGCCGCTACGAGAAGGTCGCGTTGTTGGCCGCGGGCGCCCTAGTTTGCCTTGTCCCGCTGTGGTTTGCCTTCCAAAACCTCGTCGACCTGTTGCCGCCGAGCATTTGAGGCACTGGGATTTGAGGCACTGGGATTTGAGGCACTGGGATTTGAGGCACTAGCGCTCACAACGTCATCCCAGAACCCGTCGAGCACGACCACGTCGCGAGGGTACGTCAAGCGATGGCGGGCGTCCTGAACGGGGGCCCAATACAGGTCGTCGATCTCGCGGCGGGCTTTTGGCTCGGGGGCTAGTTTCCCGCCCGCCACATCGAATGTCCCCGGGACCACCGTCATGGCCCAGTACCGGACGACCTTGGCGCGACCCTCGCCGTCGGCGTAGGTCGTACTCGACAGCTCTGGGCCGAGCCGGCACGTAAGACCTGTTTCTTCGCGGACCTCGCGGAGAGCCGTCTGCTCATCGGTTTCGTCGCCTTCGGCCTTCCCCTTCGGAAGAGCCCAATCGTCGTAGGCGGGTCGGTGAACGAGCACGACGTCGATCCCCGAAGGAACGCGACGCCAGACCACCCCGCCCGCCGCACGTACTCGTGACTGCGGAGCTCGCGCGCCCGCGGCCTCGTCCTTGCCTCGTGGCGGTGGACCTGTCCCACTGGCCGGGCCTTTCGAGAGCCCCGAGCCGGTCACTCGATCGAGGCCAGCCTTTCGGTTTTGCCGCGCCGCTTGCTGCGGGCCACAGCCAACTCCTGGAAGTGGCGCTGGGCGTTGAAATGTTTCTTGTCGGGCAGCTTGTGCCAGCTGGCATCTGGCGCCAGTTCCCAGGCCAGTTCGTCGTCAGCCAGCTCGACCTCGAGGATCTCCCGCAACCGGCGCTGGATTTCGGGGGACGAGATATCCACCAGCGCTTCCACCCGCCTGTCAAGATTGCGCTCCATCATGTCCGCTGACCCCATCAGGTAGCGGCCCCCCTCTGGCAGGCTCGGCCAGCCGTCCGGGGCGTCAATGCGGTCCGGCAGGAAGGCGTTGATAAGCGAGGTACCACCGTCCGGTCGGGCACCGATCTCTGTCAGGTTAGACGTGCCGCGCTCCTGGCCCCATCGGGCCACGGGCGTGGCGTTGGCCCCCCCGCTGAAGTAATAAATGCGCGAGTGCTCGAGGTAACGCCCAACCAGCGAACGGACCCGGATGGTCTCGGACAGCCCGGGGACGCCAGGGTGCAAGCAGCACTGCGCTCGTATGATCAAGTCGATTTGTGTCCCGGACTGGGAGGCGTCGTATAAAGCGTCGATGACCTTGCGGTCGACAAGGTTGTTCAATTTCCATACGATCCGCCCGGCAGTACCGTAGGAGCTCTCAGTTTCGATCAGCTCGATTATCCTCGAACGCAACGCGTTAGGCGCGACTATCAACTGCCGGTAAGTCGACTGGCGGCTGTAGCCCGTGAGGAAATTGAAAAGGTCACCCAGGTCCTCGCCGAGTGCCGGGGAAGCCGTCAAAAGGCCGATGTCTTCATAAAGGCGAGCCGTCGACGAGTTGTAATTGCCGGTGCCGATGTGGCAATAACGCCGGATCCCGTCGCTCTCCTCGCGCACGATGAGGGCTGTTTTGGCATGCGTCTTGAGACCGATCAGGCCGTATACGACGTGCACGCCTGCCTGTTCGAGTGCCCTCGCCCACCCGATATTGGCGGCTTCGTCACCTCGCGCCTTCAGCTCGACGAGAGCTGCCACCTGCTTGCCGCGCTCGGCCGCGCGTATCAGGGCTTTGACGACGGGGCTGTCACCCGATGTCCTGTACAGGGTTTGTTTTATCGCGAGTACACCGGGGTCGCGCGCCGCCTGCTTGATGAGCGCCTCGGTGGACATGGCGAAGCTTTCATAAGGATGGTGCACAAAAATGTCTTCGCTCGCGATGGCGGCGAATATGTCGACAGTGCCGTCGTCTGGGGCCGTCAGCCGCGCCGGGGTGACCGGAGAAAACGGTTCGTCCTTCAGCTCGGGCCGATCGAGGGCATGGATAGCCCACAGCCCGGCATAGTCCAGCAAGCCGTCCATCTCGTAGACGTCCTCGGCGCGCAGGTCGAGTTCCCGGATAAGCAGGTCACGAACTTCAGGGCTGAAACTGGACTCGATCTGCAGGCACACGGCCCGCCCAAAACGCCGGCGCCGAAGCTCCATCTCGACGGCCTCGAGCAAGTCGTCCGCCTCTTCCTCTGCGAGCGTCAGGTCAGCATTGCGGATCACCCGGAAAGCGTGGCAGCTCACGATCTCCATGCCTGGGAAGAGCTCGCCGAGGAACGCTGCTATGACCTGCTCGACAGGGACAAAGCTGTCCCCGTCTGGGAGCACCAGGAACCCGGGCAGGAGCGGGGGTATCTTGACGCGCGCGAAGCGGCGGTCGCCCCGCTGGGGGTCGCGGACCATGACAGCGAGATTGAGCGAGAGGTTGGAAATGTACGGGAACGGGTGGCCAGGGTCCACACCGAGGGGGGTGAGCACAGGGAACATCTGCGCCTCGAAAACTGACTCGGCGTACACCATTTCAGATGGCCCGAGTGAGGCCCAGGGCACCAAACGGGTCCCGTGGGCTGCCAGTTGCGGTACCAGCACCTCGTTGCAGACGCGTGAGCGATCGGCGACCTGCTTTTCGACCTCGGCCCGGATCGCCTTCAACTGATCGGCGACGGGCAAACCGTCCGGTGCAGTCCCGGAGATACCCGCGGCCAGCTGGTCTTTGAGGCCAGCGACGCGGACCTGAAAGAACTCGTCGAGGTTGCTCGAGAATATAGCGAGGAACTTGGCCCGTTCCAGGAGAGGCTGTTCCTCCGACTCCGCCAGGGCTAGCACTCGTCGGTTGAACTCAAGCCAGGAAAGCTCGCGGTTGATGTAGGTTCGGTCGGCAGTTACCGAGGCCCGACCAACCCGGCCCGATGAGTACTCACCCGCCCTTGCCGGGCTCTCTGGCCGTACTTGATCTGGCCGTACTTGATCTGGCCGTACTTGATCTGGCCGCACTTGATCTGGCCGTACGTGATCGGAGTCAGCCTCATCTGGATCGCCCTCATCTGGGCCTCGCCCTACCGGGGGGCGGGTGAACGTGGCCACGCCGTTGCCTACCGTGGGGCTGGGCACGATGGTCTCGCGGCCGAGCGGCACAGGCGTCACGCTAGTGCCTCGAGGTAGCCGGCTCCGGGACGGCTCAGACGCTCCTTGCTCGTAGCGCCCCCGAAAAAAATCCGCTTCGCGAGGAAAGATGCCAGCACTAGCTCTCGACCGCGCCCATGAAATCGCCCTCCTCGTCTTCGGGCACGCCGAGGTCCCACTCGAGCAGGACATTCTCACGCTCAGCATCTCGGACGATACGCTCGCGGTTGCGGCGGAACTGAGGGTCATGGGGTGGCAGCAGCAACAAGCGAGCGAGGATCCGTTGTCGGAGCTCCTCGATCAAATTGCGGTCCCCGAAGTCTGAATCAACCCTCCAGTGGGGTGCGACGGGGCCGAGGTACACGACCCGAACGTGGCCACGAGGCGGGCCGCTGACCTCCGGTTGCTGCATGGACATGCCCTGAGCTTACCGAGGTGGTCCCGCCGAAAATCCACTGATCGGCCGTGACCCCGCGAACGCGCCCTACCCAGGCAGCGTGCGCAGGCGGTTGGCGGCGCTTACAACGGCCTGCAACGAAGCGTCGAGGATGCTCGAGTCCATCCCCACTCCCCAGGCCACCTGGCCCAACGATTCGGCTTCTACGTAGGCCACCGAAGAAGCGCCGCTGCCGGCCGTCAGGGCGTGCTGGTGGTAGTCGAGCACGGCCAGGCCTATCTCGACCGTTGCCAACCCGTTGACGAGAGCGTCTATCGGGCCGTTGCCGCGGCCAACCACGCTCCGGTGCTCCCCATCGACCAGCAACTGCGCGGTCACGTGCGTGATGTGCTCGTCTGTGGCCCTTTCGGTCGTTACTTCGGCCCCCACAAGGCGCAAACCGGCGTCCTCGGCCAGGTACGTTTTCTCGAAAACCTCCCACATCTCGGAAGGCTTGATCTCGGTGCCACTCGCTTCGGTCACGGCCTGTACCCTCTTGGAGAACTCGACCTGAAGGGAACGAGGAAGGTCGAGCCCGTGCTCGGCCTCCATCAGATACGCGACACCGCCTTTGCCCGACTGGCTGTTGACGCGGATGATCGCCTCGTAGGTCCGGCCAGTGTGCTTGGGGTCGATCGGCAGGTACGGCACCTCCCAGCTCTCGTAGGGTACAGGGAGCGCGTCCATGCCCTTTTTGATCGCGTCCTGGTGCGAACCTGAAAAAGCGGTGTAGACGAGGTCGCCGACGTACGGGTGACGGGGGTGGACGGGCATGCGAGTGGCATGCTCAGCCACCCGGCGGAGGGCCTCGATGTCATGAAAGTCCAGTTGCGGGTCGACGCCCTGAGAGAACAGGTTTAACGCCACTGTGACAAGGTCGAGGTTGCCCGTCCTTTCACCGTTGCCGAAAAGCGTACCTTCCAGCCGGTCGGCACCAGCCAGCATTGCGAGCTCAGCCGCCGCCACCGCGGTCCCGCGGTCGTTGTGGGGGTGTACGGATAGGATAATGGAGTTGCGTGGACTGAGCTGGCGGCCAAACCACTCGATTACGTCAGCGAACACGTTGGGTGTGTACATTTCCACTGTCGATGGCAAATTGAGTACCAATGGCGCATCCTTGCTGGGCTCGATGACGTCGGCCACTGCTTTGGAAATCTCCAGAGCAAACTCGGGTTCGGTCCCTGTGAAGCTTTCGGGCGAGTACTCGTAGCGCAGTTCGGTCCCGTTCACGGTGTGCTCCAGCTTCTTGCAGAGCCGCGCCGCGCTGGTCGCTATTTGCACTATGCCTTCACGAGCCTGGCGGAAAACGACGCGCCGCTGCAGTTCGGAGGTCGAGTTGTAGAAATGTACGATCGCTTTGGGCGCCCCGGAGATGGCCTCGAATGTCCGCTCGATCAGTTCTTGACGGCACTGGACGAGCACCTGTACCGTCACGTCCTCCGGTATCAAGTCTTCTTCGATGATGTGTCGGACAAACTCGTAGTCCGGCGCCGATGCCGAAGGAAAACCGACTTCGATTTCCTTGATCCCGATCCCGATGAGGGCCTCGAAAAGGGCCAACTTGCGGGCGGGGTCCATCGGGTCGATGAGCGCCTGGTTGCCATCGCGAAGGTCGACGCTGCACCAACGGGGTGCAGCATCGAGCTGCCTCGACGGCCACGTCCGGTCGGAGAGGACCAGCGGCAACGTGGCGTTGTACTTCTCGAAGGGCATTCTTGTGGTGGTCGTCGGCTGGCGGGTCATCTGGGCCTTTCTGTGGCTGGGGAACAAAAAACCTCCTGGCCGTCAGGCACAGGAGGTCTTGGCGAGCACCGGTTCGGTGCTCGCCTAGGTGAGAAGGAGGAGGCTTCGGTAGGCGCTCATTGCCTGTCTATGTTCACCCAACCCTCAGGTTATTGTCAAGTTGTACCAAGAACGGTGCCGGTACCCTGAGATCTGTTCGTGAGCCTGCCTTGACACTGGCCATTGCCGTGAAGTAGAGAAGGTGAAGTGTTGTTGTAACGCTTCCTCGCACTCTGACTTTGACTTCAGGCACGACCGGGAACCATAGACAGGCCAGAGACGTAATTACGGTTCACAGCGTGTGATCCGTGGGCTATGGAGGTCAATTTGGAAACTTCCTGGATGGTGCAGGGTCGGTGCCGGGACTTGCCTCCCGAGGTATTTTTCCCGAGCGACGGCGTCGGGGTCGAGGTAGCTCGTCGATATTGCGCCGAGTGCCCCGTGAAGTCGCCGTGCCTAGAGTACGCGCTGGAAAACCATATCGAACACGGCGTCTGGGGAGGCGCTTCGGAACGCGAACGGCGCCGCATCGCTCGCACCCGTCGTGGCCTGCCCGCCCGCCCTAACAGCAGCACAGTCTCACAGTCCGTGGCGGCATC
The DNA here is from genome assembly GCA_963823855.1 of uncultured Acidimicrobiaceae bacterium. Taxonomy (GTDB): domain Bacteria; phylum Actinomycetota; class Acidimicrobiia; order Acidimicrobiales; family Palsa-688; genus Fen-671. The sequence continues at coordinate 360,456 of CAWGNA010000009.1, read as the reverse complement.
AACACGCCAAGGCGTCTCCGCAGAGAAGTAAGACCTGTAGCGCCCCTCGTGGCCGGCGACGCGCCCTTTGTGGCGGGCGCTTCGCCGTTTTGGATTACTTCAAAAAGAACTGCTCTCTTCGAGGGATTTTCGCCGACGCCGGGTTTCAGCTCGGTGCGTCTGAGCCGTCGCTGTTTGCAGCGTTGGCCCGGGCTTCATTGTCAGCCAGAATCGCGTCAAGTTGGGCTCGGGTCATCGTAATGCGCTCTTCACCCGGCACAGGCGCAGCTGTCGTCTGACCTGGTTGGCCCTGGGCCAACGCCGGCGGCTGAACCGGGGCCATCGTGACGACCGGGACGGCCGGGACTACAGGCGCTGCCGACTGGGTAGCTGCTATCTGGCCGGCGCCAGTAGCCGTGGCGCTATCGCCGGCCTCATCGGTGTGGCCCTTTCGGAACTCCTTCATCGCCTGGCCGGCGTTGCGCGCCAGCTTCGGCAACTGGGTCCCTCCGAAGAGAACCACGACAGCAATGACGATGACGATCAGGTCGTTTGATCCAGAAAAAATTGTTGAGAACACAGCACCCCTCCGGTGCACTAAGAGACGAGTCCTATCCTACCGATGTGAACGGCAGCCCGCAGGACGCCCCCGAACTTAGAAAGGCCCTCGAGTGCGTTGTCAATGTGAGCGAGGGGTGCGACGAGGAGACCGTCCTGGCGCTAGCCAGCGCAGCAGGACGGTGCCTCCTGGACGTCCACAGCGACTGCGACCACCATCGCAGCGTGTTCACCCTGGCTGACGGTGATGAAGCAGTCGAGGCGGCCGTACGCGAACTCGCCCGCTCATCGGTCAGCCTCCTTGACCTCCGGCGGCATTCGGGTGCGCACCCTCGCATTGGTGTGCTCGACGTCGTCCCTTGGATTGCCCTTGAGGGATGGCCCCTCACGGACACCGAAGGCAGCGGGGGTTATAAGCGCGCCATGACAGCGAGGGACAAATTTGCGGCGTGGGCTTCCGTCGAGCTTGGATTGCCCGTTTTCCTTTACGGCCCGGAGCGGTCACTGCCTGAACTACGTCGGAAAGCATGGGTCAGCTTGCAACCGGACCTCGGCCCCCAGGTACCGCATCCCACCGCCGGCGCGGTCGCGGTGGGGTGCAGGCCGCTGATGGTCGCCTACAACCTCTGGTTGGCCAACTGTGATCTCGCGAAGGCCAAAGCCGTGGCCGCCGCGTTGCGCTCCCCTGTGGTCCGGGCCCTTGCTTTTGCCCTCGGCGACAAAGTCCAGGTGTCGTGCAACCTTCTCCGGCCCCTCGTTGTCGGCCCCGCTCAGATATGGGACACAGCGGCGACAATGGCCACGATCGCCGGGGCTGAACTGGTCGGGCTGGTGCCGCAAGCCGTGCTCTCGAGCATCCCGGCAAAACGTTGGGGACAACTTGATCTCGGGCCCAACAGGACTCTCGAAGCTCAGATTTTAAAGTGCGCCCAAACAGGTCAATGACGCACATAACGACGAGGCCGCCCCAACTTCGCTGTTGAGGCGGGCCTCGCCGGGGGAAGGCTGTGCGGACCGATTGTCCTCAGGAGGCTTGGCTAATTCGGTAGGGCGCCCCATTACGACGACGGCGGAGCCGGCGGCGCTCTCTTTCGGAAAGGCCACCCCAGATCCCGAACTTCTCGCCGTTTTCGAGGGCGTACTGCAGACAGTCTTCACGGACGACGCAACCGCGGCAGACCTCCTTTGCTTCGCGAGTAGACCCGCCCCTTTCAGGGAAGAAAAGGTCCGGGTCCACCCCCAAGCAGTTGGCGGAACGCTGCCACGTTGGCGGTTGCACGTCCAAGCGAAGCCCGGTCGCATCAGCCGGTAGGCGCAAAAACCGCACCATATCAGTCACCGGCGGCTCACCTCGCTCATGGTCTCGTCGCTCACGGTCAGGTCGGGGAAGAGGTGCCCCCAGCCGCTACTGCCTTTAGGATTAGGCACCTGGGTAGCACCTATGTAACTACGGAGCCCGTAACTACATTGGTGTTATCTTCGCTCATAGCGGCGAATTGTGCAAGAGGAGATTTTCAGTTTCAGGGCGCGAGGCCAGTCCGCTGACGGCCGGGCACCCCTCAGATGCATGGCCTCACACCGTGTCTACGAGGTGCACCAGGCACCAGGTGCGCCCGCATGGGCTTCCGTTAGGCGTCGCCTCAGGCGCGGCGGGTGAGCTCGACTGTGACTTCGCTGGACGAGCCGGGCGGCCCATTATAAATGCCCCGCAGAGGGGCCACGTCGGCGTAGTCGCGCCCGCGGGCGACGACAGCATGTCGTTCCCCCACTGGGAGCAGGTTGGTCGGGTCGTACCCCCTCCACTCGCCGGTCCAGGTCTCGATCCAGGCGTGGCTCTCGCCCAGGACTTTTACGCCGATCGCACCCGACGCGTCGGGGTGGAAATAGCCCGAATCGTAGCGAGCCGGGATCCCCATAGCCCGCAGCACCGCCAGGCTCAGGTGCCTTGACGCGTCCATAGCGCTCGACCCGCTCGAACTAGCCCCGGCTGTCACGACTCGGACTGGTCACCACGAGCCCGTTTCCTCCCGTAACTCCGTGCGGGCCTACTTTTGGCACGCCTACTTCTGGCACGCCTACTTCTGGCACGCCTACTTCTGGCACGCCTGTCTCGACCATGGCCCTTGCCGCCACCACGAGGGACGAGTGTGGGTCGTGCAGGTCAAAACAATGCACTAGCGAGCCCCAGTAGTCCCAGTACCAAAACAGCTCGACCGTCGGGCGGACGGCGATCTGAGCGTCGATAACGAGCTGGCCCGGGATGGAGAGCGGCGTCATGCGGGCCTCGTTGTAGGAAGCGACTACCGGCCGATCGTATTGGTACCGGGTGACGTGGCTGATGTCCAGGCGCCAGGTCATGCGCTCCACTCGACGATCGCCGCTTGCCTGAAATAGCGCTCGGAAATGGCCGCGCCGCCGTCCGAGCAGCGCCTTTGCACATTGGACAGACGGCTTGGCAAGTCCCTCAGCAGGTCGGCTACGGAGGTGAACTCGAGCTCGGCACGCGCTTGGCCCAGGTGACGCCGGGCTGCGTCGTCGACCCCGACTCGGCCTGCCCTGGGGTCGAGCTCGGCGAGGCAGTTCTCCGCCGTCCGGAGTGAGAAATAAACGGAGCGGGAGAACAGGCGGTCAAGGACCAGGAACTCGGCTGCCGAGGAGCCGTCGACGGCCCTCTGGTACGTGCGCACGTACGCCTCGTAGGCCGAGCACGACCGCAGCGCCGTAACCCATCCCATCTGGCCCCAGCTCTCGCCGTAACGAGCGGACAGCAGGCGGGCGGTCATGTCGACACGCTCCAGGTTGCGCCCGAGCACCAGGAAACGCCAACTTTCGTCCCGGCTCATCGTCGACTCCGATAGGCCAGCCAGGATGGCAGCCCGCTCTTTCACCCAGCCGAAGAAGCCGTGCGGCATCTGGCCTGTGGCCGTGTCGGCGGAGCGAGGGAGAGCCTCATGCGTCGCGTTCAAGCATTCCCACATCTCGGACGAGACAGCCTCTCGGGCGCCACGGGCGTTCTCCCAGGCGGCTTCCAGGCAGCAGACGATTGACCCCGGGTAAACGACGTCGACTCTTTCCTCGCCCGACGTCGTACGCATGTAAACAACGCCCGCCCGGCAGACGAGGTCCCGCCCTTCGACCAACGCCACGCCCATTTGGCGGGCCAGGAAGGAGTGCTCGAAGTACGCGGAGTTGTGGACGCCCGGGGTGAGCACGACGACGGTCGGACTAGGGCCAGCGTGCCGCGGGGCGGCTGCTCGCAGGGCCGCCAGCAGGTACGCCGGGTAGTCGGCCACCGCTCGGGCCCTGTAGCTGGCGAACAGCTCCGGGAACACGAAGGTCATGGCGCGCCGGTTCTCGATCAGGTAGGAGATTCCCGACGGAGTGCGCAGGTTGTCTTCCAGCACACGGTAACGGCCGGCGGCGTCACGGACCAGGTCGATCCCCCGACCTGGAGCCGTACACCGTTCGGAGGAGAGAGGTTGGCCGCTTCGCGATGGAAATGCGTCGAAGAAAGGACGAGCCGGCGCGGCAGCACACCGTCAGCCAGAACCTCCCCCGGTCCGTAAATATCGGCCAAGAACGCCTCCAGGGCTCGCACCCGCTGCGCGACGCCCGCCTCGATGACCTGCCACTCCTCTGACGGGATAACCCTCGGGACGAGGTCGAGGGGAAAGGGCCGTTCCTCCCCCGACAGCGAGAAAGTAATGCCCTGATCGCGAAAGCTCCGATCGCGCGCTACGCAGCGTGCCCGGTAGTCCTCCGTCGAAAGGGTGCCGAGCACGTCGTGGAGAGGGAGGTAGTGAGGACGTGGGCACAGCGAACCGGCGCGGGCCTCAGCGTTGAACATCTCGTCCCACGCCGGCCCGACGCGTAGGATCGGAACAGGTCGCCTATACACCTTATTGGTTATCACGCCAGTGTTTCGGCCGTGTTACCGGGCCAAAGCCCGGCGGTCGTGTCAGCCGAGCCGGTGGCCCCGGCGCCGCGAAACGCGCCGGGATTCGAGAAAGTCCGTCAGCACGTAATCGCCTAGCGTGTCCGGCGACGTGAAGAACGCTTTACCCCGGTTGAGGCGCGAGATTTTCTCGATGAACTTGCGCAAGTGCCCGGTGGCATCGAGCGCAAAAGTATTGATCCGTATCCCCTCGCGCGTGCAGCGGGCGACTTCGACAAGCGTCGCGTCGACCGTCTCCCTTGTCGGCGGGTAAGCGAACACGGGCTCCGGTGCCCCTGGCGGCCAGTGCGCCGTCGGTTCCCCGTCTGTCACCATTATCACTTGCCTCGTACCCCGCTGGCGAGACAACAGCTTCCGAGAAAGCTCGAGCCCGTGCTGGATATTGGTGCCCCAATCGTAATCCCACGACACCTCGGGGAGCTCTCTGAAAGCTACTTCGCGGGCGTAGCGCGAAAAGCCGACGATCCCCAGGTAATCGGACGGGAACCGGCTCGATATCAGGGCGTGAAGCGCGATCGCCATTTTCTTGGCGGCCAAGAAATTGCCCCGCATGGGCATCGAAAGTGATAGGTCGAGCATTATCACGGTGGCGGACCGGGAAAGTGCCTCCGTCCGCTCGACTTCGAAGTCGACAGGTGAGAGCTCGATCGGGGTACCTGGGCCTCGCCGGCCCAGAGCGTTGCGTACGGTCCGCTCTATCGAGAGGTTGAAAGCATCGCCCCATTCGTAGGCCTTGGTCTCCCCCGCCCGTTCGTGCCCGGCGCCTGGGGTACCCACGGGGTGCTGGCCGGCGCGGTACTGCGCGAGCCTCGTATAGAGATCCGACAGCGCTTGGTCCCCGAGGCGGCGCAGGCCGCGCGGAGTCAGCCGAAGCCGTCCTTCCTTTTGCTCGACCAACCCTGAGTCTCGCATCTGACGAGCCAGGTGGCCCAAAGCCTCCAACGAACGAGCATCTTCTTCTCCGAGCAGCTCTCGGGCGCGCTCGATGTCCACTTCAGCGAGCGCACCCGGGCTGGGTGCGCCGCCCAACAGCTGCTCTAGGCCGCCCAGGTCTGACAACTGGCCGGCGAGCGAGCTGGCCGGCCCGAGGCCCAACGGCAGGACGAAAAGTTCGCTGCCCTGCGAGGCGCTGGCCAAGCTGGCCGCCAGCTTCTCCAGCTCCATCCGCAGGTCGAGGTCGTCTTCCAGGAGCGCCTCGGAGAGCTCTGCCAGTTTCGCCCTCTGTTCTGGGGTGAGGGATTCGAGCAGCTCGCGAGCGGCCGCCAGCTGACGGGCCAGGCTCTCCAGCAGATCGTCCAGGTTGGCAGGGTTCCCCGGGACCAGGTCGCTGTACCGGCTCATGAACTGCTCGAAGTCGGGCTGTACGTCCTCGCCCGCGTTGCGTCGCTCCACCAGGTTGTTGAGCTCGGACAGCATCTCCCGAGCACGGCGGAGAACCTCGGGCGAGATGTTCGAAATTGTCGACTGCAGCTCTGAAAAGGCGTCCCGGGTGAGTTGCGCCCGCCGGCTGCGCACCCGGTCGAGCAATTCCCGGAGGCCGGCTATGTCGCGTCCTCCGGTGTCCCTGTAGCCCTGCTGCATGAGCCTGCGCAACGCCTGGTCAGGGTCGCCATGCTCCAGTAGGTCGTCCATCAGACGCCGCAAGACGTCGTCGCCGGAGAGGTCACCGACGTCCTGGGTCCCGTCCCAGCGAGAGTAGGTCGCCCTTGGCATAAGTGAGCTAAGCGCCGGTTCTCACGAGCGGCGCGCCGAGTACGTAGCGCCGCGGCCGTTCGGGTACTTGTTGAGACGCTTGGAGAGGTGGAGCCCTTCCAGGATCAGCTCGGTGGCAGCAGCGAGCGCCACCGCGCTTTCGGAACCGGCCAGCTTCCCCGCCGGGGCCCGCAGCGCTGGGTGCCGGCGAAGCGCCTCTACATATGAAGATGAAGGCAGATCGTCACCAACTTCTATCGTCGAGCCGTCATTGAGCTCTGCGACTGCTGTAGACAGTTCGGCTGGGTCCACGGTGTCCCGAAAGACGCTCAGCACCGCCTGACGGGTGATGCGTCCGACGATGTCCTCGTCCCCATCGTCCAGCGAGTCCAGTTCGACCTTGCCCGTCGTGGACGAAACCAGGGCCGCCAGGTCGCTCACACGAGGCGCCGCTTCGGCTTCACCGAGCCGAAGTCCCCTCCGGGCTGCCGCCGCGACCAGAGTCTCGTAGTTGGCCACGCCGAGGCGCACCGAAACGCCGGAACGCTGGTTGACCGCCGGGCTGCGCCGGGCCAGTTGAGAAATGTTGGCGACCACGTCGGCCATGTACGACGGGACGTCGACCTTTACGCTCTCGAGCTCGGCCAGACGCGCTTCTTGAATGATCACCTCTACCTCGGTCTCGTTATCGAGCGGGTAGTGGGTGCGGATCTGTGCGCCGAAACGGTCCTTCAGCGGGGTGATGATCCGGCCGCGGCTGGTGTAGTCCTCGGGGTTCGCCGAGGCCACGAGCATTACGTCGAGCGGTAGCCGGATCTTGTACCCACGGATCTGCACGTCGCGCTCCTCGAGGACGTTGAGGAGGCCGACCTGGATCCGCTCCGCCAGGTCAGGCAGCTCGTTGATGGCAAAGATGCCCCTGTTGGTACGTGGTACCAACCCGTAGTGCAAAGTCAGCTCGTCCGACAGGTAACGTCCTTCGGCGACCTTGACAGGGTCGACCTCGCCGATAAGGTCGGCGATCGAGGTGTCGGGCGTCGCCAGCTTCTCGCCGAAGCGCTGGTCACGGCCCACCCACTCGATAGGGGAGTCTTCACCCCGGGCGGCGACCAGCTCGCGCCCGTACCGCGAGACGGGGTGGTATGGGTCGTCCAGGATCTCGGAGCCGGCGACGATCGGGAGCCACTCGTCGAGAAGGCCGACGAGGCTGCGCATGAGCCTCGTCTTGGCCTGGCCTCGTTCACCGAGGAAAATGATGTCGTGACCTGCCAGGAGCGCGTTTTCCAGGGCAGGCAGGACCGTGCTGTCGTAGCCGACCAGGCCTTCCACAACGGGTTGACCGGCGGCAACGCAACGGGCGACGTTAGTCCTGACCTCGTCTTTGACGGGCCGCGAGCGCCAACCTGAAGCGCGCAGTTCCGCCAGGGTCGAGGGGCGGGCCGAAGAGGGCGGTGCCATTGACAAACCGTACCTTTGCCGACGCCGCTACTTAACGCCCGGGAAAAAACAAGCGGTGACAGAGACACGGAGGGCTTGTTTTTGGCCAGGCAGTTATCGGCCTACGCACTTGGGGCCTGCCCCCGCGAACCCTTGTGCTCAGAGGCGGGGAGCGGCAGATCGCGCCACAACGCGATCAGCAGCCCAAACCCAGCACGACGAGGCACGCTTCCGGGCGGGCAGTTTCGCGAACCTCCGTTCGTGGCGCTACGTTTCGGGCATGGAGAAGCGACGCCCGTGCGGATCTGGCCTGATCGGCCTGGCCTGATGGGCCCGGCCCAGCGGCCCTGCCTAATGGGCCTGGGCCTGATGGACCTGAATGGCTACTGGCTGGCCACTGAAGCCGCCGACGACCTGCGCCGCAGCTTCCCACGTCCTGAGTTGGACGACGCCCACTGGCAACGGCTGTCGGTCCCGGGGCATTGGCAGAGCGAGCCTGGTTTCGCCTCTTCGGACGGGCCGGTGTTTTACCGGCATCGCTTCACGATGGAGACGCCCGGCGGGGGTCAACGGGCCTGGCTCGTCTTCGACGGGATTTTCTACCAATCCGACGTTTGGTTGGACGGGTCGTACCTGGGGGACACCGAGGGCTATTTTTTCCCTCACGCTTTCGACGTTACGTCTGCGCTCGGGGCACGTCCCGACCACATGCTCGCCCTCGAGGTGGTATGCGACCGGCCCGCCAGACGGGCCGCCAACCGGGCACTCACGGGGGTGTTCGGACGTTGGGACTGCATCGACCCGGCGTACAACCCCGGAGGCATCTGGGCGCCGGTGAAGATAGAAGTGAGCGGGCCCGTCCAGATGTCGTCATTGCGGGCAACGTGCATTGAAGCGGGCCCGAAAACAGCTGTGGTCGAGTTGTCTGCCGGGATCGACAGCGCTGAGGCTCTGACTGTCACACTCGCCACGCAGGTGCGCCGCTCGGGCGGAGGCGAAATAGCAGCCGCCGTAGAAAAGCAGCAGCCCCTGGCCGTCGGGGCCAACAGCGTCCGCTGGCAGCTGGCGGTTACGCAACCAGACCTGTGGTGGCCGGCCGGGCTCGGTGACCAGCCCCTCTACGACATTTGCGTGAGCGTCGAGGCAGGAGGTGAGCAGAGTTGCGCGAAGTCCCTGCGCACGGGCCTCCGCCAAGTGCGGGAGGAGAACCTGGTCTGGTCCGTGAACGGCGAGCGCATCTTCCTGAAGGGCGCCAACCTGGCACCGACGCGGAGGGACATTGCTTACGCCAGCCCGAGCGAGGTTGCCCGGGACGTAGAGCTGGCCCGGGACGCAGGCCTCAATTTCCTCCGCGTGCACGCGCACATCGGCCGCCCGGAGCTGTACGACGCCGCGGACCGCCTCGGTGTGCTGCTCTGGCAGGACATGCCCCTGCACCGCGGCTACACGGGAGTCCGGCACCAGGCGGTGCGCCAGGCGGCAGCGGCGGTCGACCTGCTCGGGCACCATCCGTCGATCGCCGTCTGGTGCGGCCATGACGAGCCGTTCTCGCATGAGCTGAAAGCCGGGCGCGCCCCTGGGCCAGCGCGGGTCGTCCGGTCGGCAGTAGCGCAGACGCTGCCCAGCTGGAACAAATCAGTCCTGGACAACAGCGTCAAGCGGGCGCTCGAACGAGCCGACCCCTCCCGCCCCGTCCTCGCCCACTCGGGCGTACTCCCTCACCCCCTTTGGGGCACAGATAGCCATCTTTACTTCGGCTGGTACCACGGCCGATGGTCCACCCTGCGCCGCGCCATAGCGGCGTGGCCGGCAGCGGGCCGGTTCGTGGGGGAACTCGGCGCACAAGCCGTGCCGTGCACTGCTGCCTTCATGCAGCCCGAACGCTGGCCCGAGCTGGATTGGGACCACCTGGCAGAGCACTGTTGCATGCAGAAGGAGATTTTCGACGATCTCGTGCCGCCGTCTCAGTACTCGAGCTTCGAGGCATGGCGCGATGCCACGCAGGCTTACCAGGCCCGGCTCGTGCGATCACAAGTGGAAACGCTCCGCCGGCTCCAGTTCCGCCCGACCGGGGGGTTCGCCGTGTTCTGCCTCAACGACGCGCAGCCGGCCGTCAGCTGGTCCCTCCTCGACCACGAGCGTGTGCCAAAAGCAGCCTTTGCCGCTCTGCGAGACGCGTGCTCCCCGGTCCTCGTGACAGCGGAGTGGCCCGCGCCCCGCTACAACCCGGGGAGCAAGATATCTCTTGACGTCCACGTGGTGAACGACCTCAGCCAGGCGTTGCCGGGAGCAATCGTGGAAGCCAAGCTCGTCTGGCCCGGGGGCGGGCGGACCTGGCTGTTCGGAGGCGACGTGCCCGGAGGCTCGTGTTCGTTCGTCGGGACGCTAACGACCAGGTTGCCCCGGCTGGGGGCGCTCCAGGCTGACACCGGGGGTACCTCGCCGGCCGTGTCGACGTGGCCGCTCGAGGTGCGGCTCGAACTCCGGTGGGGCGACCAGACGAAGTCTGTCGCGAACCGCTACGACAGCGTGCTGGGGCGCGAGACGGCCGCAGGCACTGGAAGGGCTATGTAACCCTGAAGTAGATCGTCATCGCGAAGCCGAACGCCAGGCAGTAGATGGCGAAGGGGACCAGCGTCCCAGTCCGGAACCAGCGCACGAGCCAGCGGACTGACACGAGCGCGCCGACGGCGGCACAGGCCATGCCGACCAAGGCGGGTACGCGGATGCCCGCACCAGGTGCGCCCAGGAAATCGGGGAGCTTGAACAGACCGGCGGCCAGGATGACGGGCGTAGCCAGCAGGAACGCAAAGCGAGCTGCAGTCTCGTGAGATAGGCCCCGAGCCAAGCCGGCACTCATGCACACCCCGTCGCGGCTGATCCCGGCGATCAGCGCGCTTGACTGTGCGATGCCAATTACGAGGGCATCAGGGTAAGTGAGCTCGGCCATGCCTTGCGACTCGCCCGCTTCGCTGACTACGGCCGTGTGCCCCGGCTTGCTGCCAGCCTGTGCCGGGGTATCGCTCCCTGTAGCGGACGGCCCTGGTGTGCTGGGCGCAATGGGCGCCCCGGAGGTACTCGGTGCGACTGGCGTGGCGACGCTAGGGCCGGTCCCGGCCGTGGCAAGCAAGCCGGGCAGCTGGATAGGGTCTTTCACCTGACGCGCGCCGCGGGCCAGCACCCGGCGCCTGGCGAATTCGCCGCCGAAGAGGACCAGGCCGTTCACCATGAGGAATATGGCGGCCAGCTCCGGCTTGGCGAGAAGGACGCGCAGCTCGTGCTCGAACGCCAAGCCCACCAGGCCGGCAGGGATGCTCGACAGGATGATCAACCAGGAGAGCTTCTCGGTCGGCGTCTCGACCCGGCGCCGGGCAAGAGTCCTCAGCCAGGCCCGGATGATCAGCACCCAGTCGCGCCAGAAAAAGACCAGAATGCCGAGCGCACTGCCCACGTGGAGCATGACCACGAAGCCGAGCCAGTGGGACTCTGGCTGGGACTGGGAGACAACCAGGGCATGCCACCCGAATAGGGACGGGTACAGGACTGTGTGCCCGAGGCTCGAGATCGGGAACAACTCCGTCACGCCCTGGAGCAGGCCGAGAATTATCGCTTGCACAGTGGTTATGTGAAGCGGCGGGATAGAGCTCTGGCTACTGGAAGCGGCCAACCAGTGGGCGGGGAGCAGGAGGGCGGGCGACCCAGCGAACGTGCCAACGAACTTGCCAGTAAACGCGCCAGTAGACGCGCCAGTAAACGCGCCAGTAAACGCGCCAGTAAACGCGCTAGTGAGCGCGCCAGTGAACACAGTCACAGGTACCAAGCGTACGACTAAGGCGACCCGCCATCTAAGCCCCGCAGCTGGTAGATCTGTGAGGTGGCACGTTTCCTGTCGAGAGAGTGGTTTGACGAGCTCGACAGAGCAAGTGGGGAAGCCGGAGAGCTGCGCTCGGCGTTGGCCGAGCAGGCTCGGCCCGACGTTGCTGTCGAGCTCCAACCGGGCCTGCGGGCTGCACTTGGGGTAGAACCCCCACGTGTCGGAGATGCCCAGCATGTCGGCCAGGATGTCGGCGAGCTTCTGCGTGCTGGCGAGCCTGAGCTCGTCGTCGATGTTGTCGTTAGCGGGACGCCGGAAGGCGAGGTACGTTACCAGTTGGTGGTGGACGGCGACCGAGCGAGGATCTTGTCGCACGAGCCAGGCTTCTGGCCCGCGCAGGTCAAGCTGGCCAGCGACTACGCCACAATGGCAGGCTTGGCTTCAGGCCGGATCTCGGCGCTCGAGGCTTTGTCCAGAGGGCAGGCACGCTTGTCAGGCGATATGGCAGCACTCTCCTCTAGGCAGTCCACTATCGGGGGGCTGGACCTGCTCCCGCCACCCGTCCGGGCAACCACGACATTTTGAGTAATAACCAATGGCTCGCTATTTGCCTACAAGGCCCGGTTGGTACCGCAACCCCGACGACCCGCGGTCGTTGCGTTACTGGGACGGCAAGAGATGGACGGGACGGGCTCGTGCCCAGCCGGCGTGGACGGCCGGGCATGACCCCTTCGAGCTAAACGACGAAGAGGTCGACCGGTCCATAGAGGGGCCAGTCCACCCCCACGAGCTGCGACAACCGGTCACGAGCACGGCCTGGGGACGGGAGTGGTTCCTGGCCCGCCGGCCGAGGCACGCCGAACAAAGCTGGCACCGCGGCGGCGGGCGCCCCGCCGGGCCGTCACGGGCCCCCGGCCGCAGCCGTCCGCAAAGCTAGGGCCGGCGCGTCGCCCCTTGATCCTCCTCGCTGCGCTCGTCATGGTCGCGGCCGCAGTGGTCGTGTCCAGTGTCGCGGTGATGTCACCGTACGAGACCAAGGGCAGCCTGCAGTTGCTGGACCAAGCCGCGGAGGCGAGCTTCACCAGCCAGGCCAACAAGGAGTGCGCGACTACGTTGCCGAAGTACCGGCCTGTCCTAGCGGCCGGCGTCGACGGTCCGAGCATCTTGGCCGCGGCGCTACAGGTTGACTTCCTGCGCCAGCGCCTGGCGGCTATCCCCGCGTACAGAGGGATCGAGGGCCCAGTGGAGGAGTGGCTCCAGGCGTGGACGACCTATACCGCGGACCAGCGTCGCTATGCGGACATCATTGGTCGGGCCCAACACGTGGATGGCCGCATGGTGCCCCGGCCCTTGCCGAAACCAGCCCAATTGGCGGCCAATGTCGACCGCAAACAAGCCGTCGACCAAGCGGCGCAGGCCGACGGGGACAGCTCTAACCTGGCCCTGACAGCCTGCCGCCTGGAGCAAGGTCCCCCCGCCTAAATCGTTTTGAGGTGCTCGCCGCCCGGCCGCAAACGGCAGGGCCAGCTCGAACGTGGAGACTTCTGAAGAAAGGCGCCCAAAGAGTTGATCTTGGCCGCCGGAAGGGGGATAGTGGTAGTCCTAAGCAAAAGACCCTTCCTGGCCACCCGGAGGTACGACCTGATGCTCTGCGATGTCGTGGACGATCATTTCCTCGCCAAGTACCGCGCCCTGCTCGACGCCGAAGACACTGCCTTCGACGAGCTAGAGCACGCATACGAGGATGGTGACAGAGCCCACTTCGACACCGATTTGACGACTTGGCGAGCCGCCGTAGAGCAGAGGCTTTCCTACTTGCACCGGCGCGGGCTCGTGCTCCCGCCAGCACTTACCCGCTGACCCTGCTGTGAGCGCGGCCTCAGGCTTACGGCAGGAGCCCGAGGCTGAGCACGCTGTCACGCTCCTCGACGAGTTCTGCAAAGCTCCGGTCTACCCGCTGACGCGAAAACTCGTTGAGTTCGAGGCCCTCCACGAGGCGATAGTCGTTGGCGCCCGCGGTAACGGGGAAGGAGCAGTAAACCCCTTCCGGTGCGCCGTAAGACCCATCAGATAAGACCCCCATCGACGTCCAGTCGCCGTCCCGTGTACCCAGCACCCAGTCCCTGACGGCATCAAGAGCGGCGTTGGCCGCGGACGCTGCGCTCGAGGCACCACGGGCCTCGATTATTGCCGCGCCGCGCTGCTGGACGGTGGGGACCAGGTCCTTCTCGACCCAGTCCAGACCCCCCACTGCATCCAATGCGGGCCTGCCGTCGACCTTGGCGTGGAAAATGTCGGGGTACTGCGTGGCCGAATGGTTGCCCCAGATCGCAACCTTCGTGACCCCACTGACCGGCACGCCGGCGCGAGCGGCGATCTGACCAACAGCTCGATTGTGGTCGAGGCGCATCATCGCCGAGAAGTGCTGCAGGGGCAAAGCGCCGCGGCCCTGGCTGGCGTTGTAGCCGGCGATAAGGCAGTTCGTGTTGGCGGGGTTGCCAACCACGAGCACCCGTACCTCCCGGCTGGCGCTGGCGGCCAGCGCCTTGCCCTGGGCACTGAATATGGCACCGTTGGCTTGGAGCAGATCGCTGCGCTCCATGCCCTTGCTACGCGGCCGGGCGCCGACGAGCAGCGCGATTTGTGCGTCACCGAACGCTTCCTCTGGCCCGAGCTCATGGTCAGGCTGCTGAGAAGCGGGAGAGCGCAGTCCTCGAGCTCCATAGCCACGCCCTGCAACGCGCCGAGAGCTTCGGGGATCTCAAGCAACTGGAGCGCGACCGGCTGGTCAGGGCCGAGCATCGACCCGGAGGCGATCCTGAACAGGAGGCTGTAGCCGATCTGGCCGGCGGCACCTGTGACGGCCACCCGAACGGGGGTCTTGGTCCCGGCCGTGCCGCGGCCGGCGCCTGCGTTAATGCTCGTGCTCGCCACTCTTACCTCAGTCGAGCCGATCGATGATGGCGCTGGCAAACTCCGAGGTCTTGACCTCAGTGGCGTTGTCCATCTGCCTGGCGAAGTCGTATGTGACGATCCCGTCGGCGATAGTCGACTCCATGGCCTTCACGATGTCATCGGCCGGTCGCTGCCAACCGAGGTGCTCGAGCATGAGGACCCCTGAGAGCAGCACGGATCCCGGGTTGACTTTGTCCTGACCGGCGTACTTCGGCGCAGTGCCGTGTGTCGCCTCGAAGATCCCGTGCCCGGTCACGTAATTGATGTTGGCCCCAGGAGCGATCCCGATCCCTCCGACCTGTGCTGCGATCGCGTCTGAGAGGTAATCACCGTTCAAGTTCGTCGTGGCAATAACATCGAAGTCGCCAGGGCGGGTGAGTACCTGCTGCAGGGTGATATCGGCGATGTTGTCCTTGACGAGGATCTTGTCGCCGGGCTTGCCTCCGGAGTCTTCCCAACTGACCGCTACATCGGCGAACTCTTCGGCGGCGACCTCGTAACCCCACTTGCGGAAGGCACCTTCAGTGAACTTCTGGATATTCCCCTTGTGGACGAGCGTCACCGACTTGCGCCCATGCTCAACCGCGTACTGCAGCGCGGCCCTGACCAGACGCTTGCTCCCGTAGATGGAAATAGGCTTGATCCCGAGCCCGGAATCGGGGCGGATTTGCCACCCGAACTCGTCGTGGAGGAGCTCGATAAGGCGCTTGGCTTCTGCGGTGCCCTCTTCGACCTCGAGCCCGGCGTATATGTCCTCAGTGTTTTCTCTGAAGATCACCATGTCCACGAGCTCGGGGTGCTTGACGGGCGAAGGGACGCCGCTGAACCAGCGAACAGGCCGCAAGCACACGTACAGGTCGAGGAGCTGTCGCAGCGCCACGTTGAGAGAACGGAAACCGCCGCCCACAGGCGTGGTTAACGGGCGCTTGATCCCGATCAGGTGCTCGCGGAACGCGGTCAACGTCTCGTCGGGCAGCCAGCTGCCTGTCTCCTTGAAGGCCTTTTCGCCTGCGAGGACTTCGGTCCAGGCGATCTTCTTGCCATGGTTAGCGACAGCAGCGTCGATGACGGTCCGGGCTGCCGGCCATATGTCTACGCCGGTGCCGTCCCCTTCGATGAAGGGGATGATGGGCTCGTCAGGGACCCTGAGCTTGCCTCCGGGGCCCATTGTGATCTTGTTGGGCATGGCCCGCCAGCCTACGTCAGCGCCAAGATTGACGAACAACGGGCCTCGGGGATGCGCACTGCCCGAGGGCCGAGCGGGGCCGAGCGGGGCCGAGTGGCACGGTTCCCGGTGCCGCCGGAGCGTGAGATGAGCCGGGGACAGGCCAAGGCGGCACCCCGGCAGCCAGTTCTTCTCTGCGCCAGTTCTTCTCGGCGCCAGTTCTTCTCGGCGCCAGTTCTTCTCGGCGCTTGTTCTTTCCGCTGCTCGCCCCTTTTGCTGGCGGGCGACTGTGGCGGTCCCCGTTCCGTGACCGCCACAGTCTTATTGTTTGCCCATGACCGAGGGAGTCTTCCTGGCGGACAACCTCGATGTCCTGCGCGACCTCCCCGACTCGTGCCTTGACCTCGTCTACATCGACCCGCCGTTCGGCACAAACCAAGTCCGGCGGCTCGACGCCATCAAGACAGGCGCGGGGAAAAGGCGCGCAACGGTTTCGCCGGCCGCCAGTACGCCTTCGAGGTGGTCTCGTCGCACCGTTACCGCGACAACCTGGCCCTCGATGAGTACCTCGGTTTCATGTACGCCCGCCTGGCCGAAATCCACCGCGCCCTGCGGCCGGCCGGATCGCTTTACCTGCACCTCGACTTCCACGCGGCACACTACGGGCGCTTGCTGCTTGACGAGCTGTTCGGGCCCGAGCGGTTCCTCAACGAAGTCATCTGGGCGTACGACTACGGAGGGCGCGCCCGGGACCGCTGGCCGAGAAAGCACGACAACATCCTCTGGTACGCGAAATCGGCCAGCTGGACGTTCAACACCGAAGACATCGACCGCATCCCCTACATGGCCCCGGGCCTGGTCCCCCCGGAAAAAGCTGCTCTCGGCAAACTCCCCACGGATACGTGGTGGCTCACGATCGTGCCTACCAACGGCTCAGAACGGACCGGGTACCCAACGCAGAAGCCGTTGAAGTTGCTGGAACGGGTAATCAGGGCGTCCAGCAACCCCGGGGACCTGGTCGCCGACTTTTTCTGCGGGAGCGGGACGACTGGCGTGGCCGCTAAGCAGCTGGGCCGGCGTTACCTCCTGGTCGACGACAACCCGGACGCGGTCCGGATTACGAACCAGCGGCTCGCTCTCGTTCGCTGAGGCCAGCCTGGTGCGGGCGGGCGCTGGCTGGCGCGGTTATCGGGCGAAGGCCGCAGCCGTCAACGAACCCGCCCGACCCCCTCCCAGCACGGCCGGCAAACAGCAGTTGTTGACGGGAGGCAGCCGACGGGTGGAGTTAGAGCCGCGAAAATCGACCATAAATCCACCCAGCGCCCGGACCGGCGTCAAGTGACCCACCCGGCTCCCCCACTTGAGCCGGGCAAGTAGCAGTAATTGCCTGGGCGCGATCGACGGTGGCGGCCGGACTGCCTGGGCAGCCCGATCGACTGGGCGGCCCGAACTGCGCCGCCGGGGCTAATGGCGCTCGCGGAACGGGCCGCTCAACTCGGCAGTCACCGACTGTCCTGAAGGCCGAGGTTGGCATGGATCTGCTTTGTCGCCTCGGAGCGGTTGAGAGTGTAGAAGTGGAGGCCCGGGGCCCCCTTGTCCAGCAATTCAGCGCACAGCTCGGTGGCTGCTTCCACCCCCGCCTTGGCCACGTCACCCGGGCCGCCGCGTGCACCCACAGCCTCCAGCCGCTCGGCCAACCAGCCCGGGACGGCGCAACCCATCTCCGCGATGCGGGGCAATGATGACAGGCTCGTGACGGGCAGGATGCCGGGCAGCACCGGTTTGTCAAGGCCCTCGGCCTCCACGTCCGCGACCAGGGAAAAATAGTCTGCCGGTTCAAAAAAGAACTGCGTAACGGCAAAATCGGCGACCCGCAACTTCCCGGCCAGGTACCGGCGGTCGCTGGCCATGTTGGGCGACCGGGGGTGACCCGTCGGGTGGGCGGCGACACCAATGCAGAAGCCACCGATGGCGCGGGCCAGCTCGACTAGCTCCAGTGCATAGTCGAGCTCACCGGGCGGTACGGATGGGTCGCTGGGAGGGTCACCGGCCAGCGCCATCAGGTTTTCGACGCCGGCCTTCCTGAAGCTGACCAGGATGTCGGCTAGTTCGAGGCGACTGTGGCCCGCGCACGTCAGGTGCGCCATCGGGTTGAGCGTGGTCAAGCGCAGCATCGATACGACGATGTCGGTCGTCCGCTGACGCGATGATGGGCCGCCCCGGTACGTCACCGAGACAAAGGAGGGTCGCAGAGGCTGAAGTTCCAGCAGCGTCTTGACCAACCGGGCCTGTTCGGCATCGGTCTTGGGCGGGAAGAACTCGAACGAGTACGTGCGGCCGTCCGAGAGCAGGTCGGAAACCTTCGACATGACCCCTCAGGATAAGCCAGAGCCTCGAGCTGCGAACGACGCCTCCGCCGCTGCCACCGTGCTCCGCAAGAGCATGGCAACCGTCGTGACGCCCACGCCACCCAGGCGGGGAGTGACCCAGGCGGCCACCTCTGCGCAACGTTCGTCCACATCGGAGAGCGCCTTGCGGCCCTCCCACGTCATCCCGCCGCCGATCACGCACGAACCGGGGGCGACGACGTCGGGCGTGATCATGTTTGGGACACCGGCCGCGCCGACAACGATGTCGGCGCGACGGGTGTACTCCGGCCAATCCATTACCCCCGTGTGTACGACCGTGACCGCCGCGTTGGCGCCGCGCTCTTCAAGGACAGCAGGAGGGCGAGGGGCCGTCCGAGCGTTGGCCCGCGGCCCACGATGACTACGGCGCGACCTTCCACCGGTACTCCGTAATGAGCCAGCATGGCCTTGATCCCAAGCGGCGTACCGGGCCTCGGGTGACCGGGTTCGCCAAGCGCAAGGTAACCAAGGTTGACCGGGTGAAGCCCGTCAACGTCTTTGGCCGGGTCGAGGCGGGTCAGGGCCTCGGCGTAGTCGAACCCCGGTGGCACCGGGTTCTGGATCAGGAACCCATCGATGCTGGCATCGTTGTTCAGCTGATCGACGGCGGCGAGCAGATCTTCCTGGGTGGCGCTGGCCGGTACCCGCAGGTCCACCGAACCGATCCCGTACTTCTCACAAGCGTCGTGCTTCCTGGCGACGTAGTGGACACTGGCGGGGTCGTCACCCACCAGGATCGTCCCGAGCCCGACAGCCTTCCCATCGGCGGCCAGCTTCGCCACCAGCTCGCCAACTTCCGCCAGCACAGCATCCGCCACCGGCGCTCCGGACATCACTATCGCAGTCACTTGACCATCACCCCGTAGTGCCCACCCTTAATGCCTGAACTGCCGTTCATGGGTAAAAACCATAGCGATCCC
This sequence comes from uncultured Acidimicrobiaceae bacterium, assembly GCA_963823855.1. Classification (GTDB taxonomy): domain Bacteria; phylum Actinomycetota; class Acidimicrobiia; order Acidimicrobiales; family Palsa-688; genus Fen-671. Next base: position 341,573 of record CAWGNA010000009.1, on the reverse strand, counting down.
GTGCTCGTCAGCCGCCGCAATTACTTCCGGGTCGCGCACCGATCCACCGGGCTGGACCACGCAGCTCACGCCGGAAGCAACCACCACATCAAGGCCGTCCCTAAAGGGAAAATAAGCGTCGCTCGCGCCAGCCCCACCCGCCGCTCTCCCGGCGGCACGCGCCACGGCGAGCTCTCCGGGTGAGACGCGGTTTTGTTGGCCTCCGCCGATACCTACGGCCATACCGTTGGCGGCGAGCACGATCGCGTTGGACTTGACCGCGGCACAGACCCGCCAGGAAAGCTGAAGGTCGCGCCAATTTTCGTCGCTGGGCTTGACAGCCGTTACGACCTCCCATTCGTCAGGTGGGCTGACGAGCCGGTACGGGCTCTGGACGAGCCAGCTGCCGCTGATCTGGCGCACGTGCCATCGGTCGGAGCCGGGAGCGGGAGCCGCAAGCACCCGCATGCTCTTGCGCTTGGTCGCAAAAAGCGCCAGGGCCGCGTCGCTGTATGCCGGCGCTATTACAACATCGGCTTTGGCATTTGCCACCATCGTCGTCGCGAGTTGCTCATTTACGGGAGCGGAAAGAGCGACAATACCCCCAAAGGCGGACATCGGGTCGCATTCGAACGCCTTTTCGTAGGCCTGCAGCAAATCGTCGGAGAGCGCCGCGCCACACGGGTTGGCGTGCTTCACCACCACCGCGGCCGCAGGGCCGAGATCAGAAATGTCGTGTACGAGGCCCCACGCCGCGTCCGCATCATAAAGGTTCAGGTAGGACAATTCCATACCGCCATGCTGGACGACCCGGTCCCACCAGTTGGCTTCGCCGGTACTGCGGTAGCGCGCCCCCGCTGATGCGGGTTCTCCCCGTAACGAAGTGGCTGAGCGAGCTCGAGGGAGAGGTGGAGTGTCGGCGGGAGAGATGGGCCCGTCGGGGACCTGCCGACTGAGGTCGTGGCCAGATCGCTCGTAGTTCCCTCAGGAACTGCGCTTCTCTCAGCCATTTGCTCGTCGAACCAGCTGACGATGGCGCCGTCATAGGTGGCGGTGTGCGCGAAGGCTTTTCGTGCCAGCCGGAGGCGCAACTGTTCGTCGAGGTCGCCCCGCTGTTGCAGGGTTTCGAGGACAATGGGGTAATCTGCCGGGTCTACGACAACGCCTACCCGGGCCCAGTTTTTGGCGGCGGCGCGCAATAGGGCCACCCCGCCTATGTCGATCATCTCGACCGACGGCTCCGCCCTAAACGGGTAAAGGTTGCACACCACCAGTCCTATCGGGTCGATCCCGTGTTCCGCGAGGTCCGCAATGTGTTCGGTGTTGCCGAGGTCAGCCAGAATGGCGCCATGCAGCCGAGGATGGAGCGTTTTTACCCGGCCACCTAACATTTCCGGCGAGCCCGTGACAGCCTCGACGGTAGTATGGGGCACTCCAGCCTCGCCGAGCGCCGCGGCAGTTTTCCCGCTCGCAACGAGCTCGTAGCCAGTACCGGCCAAGCCCCTCGCGAATTCGTCAAGACCTGTTTTATCGTAAACAGATATGAGCGCTTTCAAGAAATACCTCCTAGAACTCGCCTGCTGTTTTGCTAGTTGGGCCATAAAGTTTATGATCGTGGCCGGGTAGAGCCGGCGCTCTACAGATTTGATACGTTCGTGAAGAGTCTCCCTCCGTGTCGCCGGGCAGGACTGGTACCTCTTCCTGGGCGAGGACCGGGCCGTCGTCGACGGACTCTGTCGCCACGTGGACCGTCGTCCCCGTCACCTTCACCCCTGCAACCAGGGCGTCGCGCACAGGGTGCCAGCCTTTGAAGGCGGGTAGTAACGCCGGGTGAGTGTTGAGGACCCGGCCCGGGAAAGCGGCGAACATCTCCGGGGATAGCACGGTCCCAAAACCGGCCATCGCGACGACGTCGATCTCGTACCGCTGCAAGACCTCCAGCACCCGGAGGGTGTAGCCGGTGCGGTCGAAGCTCGGCCCGAAGTTGTCCCGCTGGACCAGCTCCGAGGGTACCCCGGCGGCCCTGGCCACCTCCAGCGCCTGGCACGCGCGGTCGGTCACGACCACGGTGACCCGCAGGCCAGCCTCGAGGACCGCCTCCAGGATCGTACCTCGGCCCGAAACGAGGGCCCCGAGCCGGGCCCGCCACCATCCCCACCAACACCAGGGCCCCCGTCAACACCAGAACCCCGGCTAGCAGAGGTACCCATGCCTAGAACTTACCCTTCGTACTGACGCCCCCTGGGGGACACTTCTGGGGACGAGACGGAACAGTAGGCTCCAGTTCGGCATGAACACCACCCACCTGATCCACAACTATGGGTATTGGGCGGTCTTCGTCTTCGTGGCGGTTGAAAGCCTCGGTGTTCCCATACCGGGGGAGACGGCCGTCATCGCTGCTGGGGCTTACGCGGGCGCGACTCACAAGCTGAACCCCTGGGGGATTTTCGCCGTGGCGGCATTGGCTGCCATCCTCGGAAGTATCGTCGGTTATTGGATCGGTGCAAAGGGTGGTTTTGCTCTAGCCCGCCGTTACGGTAACAAGGTGCGCCTCGACGAGCGAAAGTTGAAAGTAGGCCGGTACGTTTTGGACCGCCAGGGGGCCAAAGTCGTGTTCCTTGGCCGGTTTATCTCGATCCTACGCACGTACGTCGCCTTCCTGGCCGGCACATTGCATATGAAATGGCTAAAGTTCCTGGCCGCTTCCATCGCCGGGGCCATCGTCTGGTCCGGGATCTACACGGCCGTGTCATACAAGGCCGCGAACACCATTAAGCGCCTTTCCGGGGTATTGGACATCGCCCTTGGGCTGACGGCGGTCGCGGTGGTGATTATAGTGCTGCTCCTGGTGCGCCAGCAGGTAAGCAAATTGGGGGACAAAGCCGAGGCTGCCTACCCGGGGCCGCTGTTGTAACGGCGAGCTTGGTTGGCATTTTGAGCGCTGAGCAAACGGGCCGGACGCCTGCTCAGCGCGGTCCGGATAGGCGCCCCACAAACGTGGCGCGATGGGCATATATGTGTGCCCGCACTTGGGTTCTCTTTAGTGACCGTATGCAATTTGCCATTTGTAAATTTGGACGATCATGTCCACCGATCTCAAAAATGCTGCATCCAACAGCGTACGGGGTGCTCGATGGAATGGCAGGGCCTGCTCGCCGCGGCAACTGCAGTGGCATGAGACCCGAGCCGTGGCGCGAGTTAGGCTGATTACTGTGCGCGTGGCTATGACGGGCTCGAGCGGGCTGATCGGGTCGGCGCTGGCTACCAGGCTCGAGGTCGGCGGCCACGAGGTGACCCGAATAGTCCGCCGGGCCGTGGCCCCCGGTGAAAACGCGTTGCGCTGGGATCCGGGAGCCGGGACGATCGATGACGGTGGCCTGGAGGGCCTCGACGCAGTCGTGAACCTCGCCGGCGCGGGTGTCGGCGACCGTCGTTGGACGGCGGCGCGCAAACAGGTGGTGCTGGAGAGCCGAACGCAGGGCACTGCTCTCCTTGCACGTACACTCGCCCACCTGGAACATCCTCCGCGGGTCCTGGTGAGCGCCTCGGCCGTTGGGTTCTATGGCGACCGGGGGGACGCCAAAGTCACTGAACAGGACGGGCCCGGCTCTGACTTTTTGGCGAAGGTATGCCAACGATGGGAGGCTGCGGCTGCTCCCGCCGCCGACGCGGGCATCCGGGTAGCGTTGGCGCGGACCGGCCTGGTCCTGTCGCTGGCCGGCGGTGCCCTGCCGAAGCTGTTGCCCCTGTTCCGGTTCGGCCTTGGGGGCCGCTTCGGCCCGGGGTCCCAATGGTGGAGCTGGATCAGCCTCGACGACGAAGTTGGCGCCCTGGGGTGGATGTTGGAGCACGACCAGGCAGGGCCGGTCAACCTGACAGCGCCCAACCCCACCACAAACCGCGAGTTCACCAGGATCCTGGCCTCAGTGCTGTCCCGGCCTGCAGCGCTGCCAGTGCCGCGCTTCGGACCGGAGCTGCTACTGGGTACCGAACTGGCACAGGCCCTGCTTTTTACCAGCGCCCGTGTACAGCCAGCGGTGCTCGAGGCAGGGGGCTACGCCTTCACTGACAACTACCTCGAAGACGCGCTACGTGGCCTCCTGCGGTCGCCTGCGCCGGCTCGCCCTCGTAGGCCGCCTCAGCCAAACAATTGAGCCACGGGCAGTGGGGCGCGCCAAGGCGAGCCGGTTATGGACGCCTGGTCATTGCTGTTCGTCGAGACGAGCCCGCGTCGGCGACCGGTCCTTTCTGCCTGCCCGGGGCCGGTTGGTCCCGGCGCCGATCGGCGGCATCCTTTGTTTGAGGGATGCCCGAGGCTATGATCCTGCTCGTACTAGCCAATTGAATGAGCCAGCTTGCGGAAGGGAGCGGCCGTGAAACCAAGGGCGCTGTTCGCTGAGTTCCTCGGCACCCTGTTGCTTGTGTTTTTCGGTGCCGGAACTGCGACGTTGAGCTTCGGGTTCAAGATGGCCGGGATGAGCCGGTCAGCCGGGATAGTCGCCACCGCGCTCGCGTTCGGGCTTGTAGTCATGGTCCTGGTCTATGCGCTGGGTTCCATTTCAGGCTGCCATATCAACCCTGCGATCACGATGGGTTTCTTGGCCGCTCGAAAGATAACTCCGGTTGAAGCCGTCGCCTATTGGGTCGCCCAGGTCCTTGGTGGCATTGCAGGGGCCGCCGTGCTTTTCGGAATTTTCTCTTCTTCGCCCATCTACCGGATCGGTATACAGGGCCTCGGCGCGGACGGTTACGGAAAGCAATCGTTTATCCTTGCCAACTGGGCGGGCGCCTTTTTCGCGGAGATAATCCTTACCCTTGTCTTTGTCTTCGTGATCCTGGCAGTGACGAGACGGGCCAGCAACGCCCTGGTAGCTGGGCTCGTCATCGGCCTCTGCTTGACGCTCATCCACATCATCGGCATCCCCATTGATGGGACCTCGGTCAATCCGGCCCGCAGCATCGGCCCGGCCATATTCGTCGGCGGCGCGGCACTCACCCAGCTGTGGGTCTTCATCGTTGCCCCGCTCATTGGCGGTGCGTTGGCGGCGTTCCTGTTCCAGTTCTTGTACCCAGAAGGCGAAGAGGAGGCTTCGATACCGCCCGCGCCGGAGGAGACGACGAGGTAGCAGCCGCCAAGCGGCCGGTTGGTTGCACGCCCGAACGGTCGGCCGGTCCCAGCTCTGGAGTTCACTGCCGGAAGCTAATACAGGGCTCCGGCTCGCCGGCGGGCCACCTCGAAACAAGCCACCGCGGCAGCCGAAGCGACGTTTAGCGAGCCCAACGGGCCCACTTGAGGTATGCGGGCCAGCAAGTCGCATCGCTGTTTTGTGAGGTGGGACAAGCCCGTTCCTTCCGAACCGAGCACCAGGGCTACCGGTCCGTCAAGCAGGTTTGCGGACCAAAGGTTGTCATTGCCGGCGGGGTCGAGACCGACCAACCAGAATCCCTGCTCGGCTGAGACGCTGGAGAGCTGCTGGGACCCCCCCGACGGCTGAGATGGGAACGTGTTCGACGGCGCCTGCGGCGGCCTTGACCGCGAGAGGGGTTAGCGCGGCGGACCGGTGCTTGCCGACGACCACACCTCCTACACCGGCACACGCAGCGCTGCGCAAAAGGGACCCGAAGTTCCCCGGGTCAGTTACGCCGTCCAGGACGAGGATGAACGGGGGCCTGCCCTCGGAGATATCGAACAAGTCTTCCAGAGCAGCGGCGACGACGGGATCGGCCCAGGCGATCACGCCCTGGGGCGCGGTCGTTTGGGCCACCTCCAGGATCACTTCTAGCGGCCTCGCCTGGACCGGTACTCCCCGCTCACGGGCCAGTCGGGCTATGCGCTCGACCGGCCCGTTGGCGACGTCCGCCTCCGCCACCCATATGCGCCGCGTGCGGCGCCGTCCCGCCGCGAGGAGCTCGTGGACGGCATGATGGCCTTCGACCTGTTCAGCGCCGAGCGCGTGAAAATGACGGTCGTCTCTCATCTTTCCTCGACGAGGGCGACTGCCAGACAAGCCATGCCTTCCTGCCGACCCAGGGCACCCAATCCCTCGCCACGCTTGGCCTTGACGGAGACCGGCGCGCCAACCAGCCCCGACAACCTCTTCTCCATTGGCTCCCGGTACTCAGCCAGCCGCGGCGCCTCCGCGATCACGGTGCAGTCGACATTCACCGGCCGCCAGTCGCAGGAGATTTTCTGGACAACTCGCGCTAAGAGCACGGCGCTATCCGCGCCGCTCAGAGACGGGTCGGTGTCTGGGAACAGCGTCCCGAGGTCCCCGAGGCACGTAGCTCCAAGCAAGGCATCAGCGATGGCGTGACTGACTACGTCTCCGTCGCTGTGCCCCTTCAAACCTCTGCCTTCGACCCGCACCCCGCCGAGCAAGAGGGCCCGTTGGGGGTCGTCGCTGAACGGGTGGATGTCGAAACCCTGCCCGACCCGGAGCTTCACGGCATCCCGCCGACCGGGACCTGGGCAGACATGAGCGTCTCGACGAGGGCCAGGTCATGGCGGTTCGTCACCTTGATGTTGGTTTCCTCGCCGACGACGCTGACGACTGTCCCGCCGATCGCTTCGACGAGAGCAGCGTCGTCAGTTGCCTCCCCACCGTCCGCATGCGCCGCCCGCAGTGCGGCGGCAAGGAACGCCTGAGGCGTCTGCACAGCCAGCAACCGGGCTCGTTCGAGGGTCACGAGCCGACCGTCCGCCTGGCGCTGTTTGATCGTATCCGATACCGGGACGCATGGAACGGCTGCCTCCGCGCCCTGCTGGACCGCGGCGATGACGGCTGCCCACGTGCGGGTGCTGGACAGTGGCCGGGCCGCGTCGTGGACGACCACGACGTGGGTCTCCGGAGGGACGGCTTTGAGACCGGCTCGTACAGATTCCGCTCGTGTCGGCCCTCCGGCAACGACGAAAGAAGCTCGGTCAGCGTACTTGTCCAGTGCCTCAGGTGGCACCACCAGAACTACCCCGTCGCAAGCTCGACGGGCCGCTTCGAGGGACCACTCGACGACCTCGCGACCGGCCAGCATCATGAACTGCTTGTAGCCACCGAAACGCGCACCACTTCCGCCGGCTACGACCACGGCCCAAGCACCCACCCCGCCGGGGGGCTCGGCCTCAGCCGGGCCGTTGGGCACTAGGGCAGCGCTTCGTCGAGCTTTTGTTCGGCCTCGGCCTCGGAGACACCGATGGCGAAGGTGAGCTCGGAGACGAGGATCTGCCGGGCACGGTTGAGCATCCGCTTCTCGCCAGCTGACAAGCCCTTGTCCTTGTCGCGGTTCGAAAGGTTACGCACGACCTCAGCCACCTGGTAGATGTCGCCGGACTTCAGTTTTTCGACGTGGTTCTTGTAGCGGCGAGACCAGTTGGTCGGCATTCGCACGTCCTTTTTCCGCAGGACGGCAAAGACCTCCTCGACTTCCTCGTCGTTTATGACCTCCCGGATGCCCACGTCCGCCGTCGAGTCGACCGGCACCTTCAGCGTTAGATCGCCGTAGGCAAGACGCAAGACAAGGTACTCTCGCTGCTCACCGAAATCGGCGCGAACTTCCCTCCTCTCGACGACTGCTGCCCCGTGGTGGGGGTAGACCACTTTGTCCCCGACGTCAAACGGCATGCGTCTCCCAAGCTCCTAGCCGAGCACTTGCCCTACTCCCAGGGTAGGTCATTTCGGGGGCTCCTTCCACCGCAGGGCAATTTCGGGCACTTCACCCAAAACAGGGAGAGATCGGAGCAGAGCACGCCATCAAGGCCACGAAGTCTGTCTCGGCTGGCTCTTGCCGCCGGCTTTGCCCTGAGAGGGGCTGCCCTCGGCCCTATCCGTGCCTGGCCGAGCCCGGGCTCGGCTTCACGGAGCGCGTTGGCACTAACGTTTGGCCTCAATGGAGGACGTTTCAGCGCTGGCGCGTTCGGAGCTGTTCGCTTCCCTCGGGGAAGAGGCGTTGGCACGGGTAGCCGTGAAGGCCTCGACCGTCCGGTTGGAGCGCAACGACAAGATCTTCGAGGAGGGCGACCACGCCGACGAGCTTTTCGTCGTGCAGGCCGGGCGGGTAGCGATCGTCAAGCGTTCCCTTGACGGGCGAGAATCCCTGGTGGCGTTGATCGAACCAGGCGACATTTTCGGAGAGATGCCGTTGTTCGACGAAGAGCCGAGGTCGGCCTCAGCGCGAGCGTTGGAGCGTTCCGAACTGGTGCGGGTGCCTTTCGGCGTTGTCCGGGCCGAGCTCGAGGGGCGTCCGGTGCTCCTCTGGGACGTCGTGGGGCTCTTCGCCCGGAGGCTACGAGCCGCTGACGACGCCATCGCGGACGCGATGCTCCTCGACGTGACGGGGCGTACCGCCAAACGGTTGCTCGAACTGTCGGGCGAGGCTGACGAGTTCATCCTCCCGATTACACAGGAGGAGTTGGCGGGGCTCGTAGGGGCGTCGCGGGAGCGAGTCAACAAGGCCATCGCGGCATTCGTCCGTCTCGGATGGCTGGAACAAAACGATAGGCGCTACGTGGTCCGGAACCGGGAGCGGCTGGCCGACCGGGCTCGTTAGCGCAACGCCGGCTACTTTGGCCCTGTCGCCACGGGGGAGATCTCAGCCCAGGCGGTCGAGGATGCTTGTCTCGGCCAGGCGAGCAAGGCCTTCCTTCACAAAATGGGCTCCGGCCACTTCGATCCCCTCCACCGTGTCCAGGTCTTCAACCCGGGCGCGAAGTATCTGCTGGAGACCGCCATAGCGGTCAACGATGTTGCGTACCACGTGGTCGGGCAGCCGAGGGATCTTGGACAGGAGCCGGTACCCGTAAGGCCGCAGCGGGCTCTCGAGGTCCGAGCTCTGTTCCCCGATCCGTAGAACGCTCGCCACCCGGGACAAGTCGAGTAGCCGGTCCGTACTCAGGTGGCTAAGAGCGGCGAGTGCATCGCTGACACCCCAGGACGGGTCGGGCGGCAGGTAGTCACGCAAGATCTGCCGGCGTTCCTCTTCGACGCCAGCCAACATCTCCTCCAGCTGCAGCCGTACGAGCCGGCTGTCAGTTCCGAGCTCGATGCTGTAGCCATCGACCTCTTCGGCAATACGGCGCACCATCTCGGTACGTTGCAGCACTGTGACGACGTCCCTCACAGTGACCATGTCCTCCACCTCCAGGGCAGAAAGGGCATTGGTCACGACGTCCAGCCGGTCGCGGTAGCCCTCGAGAGTCTCGAGAGCCTGGTTGGCCCGGGCCAGAAGGCGCTCGACGGGGACCAGAGGGCGTTGCTGCTCACCCCGATAAATCGAAATTACCGAGCGGTCCTCCGACACCGTGATGACCGGGACGTCTATCGAACGTGCGACGCGCTCTGCTGTGCGGTGCCGGGTCCCCGTCTCCGAGGTGGCTACGGCCGGGTTTGGTACTAGGTGGACATTTGCTCGAGCGATGCGGCTCGCGTCAGGCGCGAGGATGATGGCGCCGTCCATCTTCGCCAGCTCCGAGAGCCGCTGAGGACTGAACTCGGCGTCCAGCAGGAAACCTCCAGAGCAAATAGACAGCACCTCGGGCCCGTCACCGACGACTATCAGGGCGCCCATGTTGGCCTGGAGGATCCGGTCCAGTCCTTCACGCAACGGCCGGCCCGGGGCTATCGACCCCAGCGCCTCTATCATCGCCGCGCTCAACCTGTCCGGCACCCGCTGATGCTAACCGATCAGGAAGTGGCTGCGAACGAGAAACTCCTGCACCCCGCGGGCTACGTAGTGCTCGTCCCGACAAGCGGTCCCCGAAAGCGACAGAGAGGGCTTCACCCAGAGTTGCGGCCGAGAGCTCGCGGAGCGAAACCTCTGGCTTCGGCCCAACCTCAGGCCCTGGTGCGCCGGCTCGCCCCTGCTCTGCCCGGCGTCCTGCAGTCCCAGGCACGAGCGCGTCGCGAAAACCGAGCCGTCTCGCTTCGGCCAGGCGCTTGCGCATGCCGCTCGCCCGGCGTACCTCGCCGCCCAGGCCAACCTCACCGATAGTCACCATGTCCGAGGGCACAGGTACCCCGGAAAGCGAGGACGCCAGCGCCAGGCAAACCGCGAGGTCTGCAGCCGGTTCGCAAGCGCGAGCGCCGCCAGCCACAGAAACGTAGACATCGCTCTCCGCCACCGGGACCCCCGCCCTCCTGTCCAGGACAGCGACAAGAAAGCCTACCCGACCTGGGTCGAGACCTGTCACAAAGCGCCGCGGGACAGGTGAAGCGCGCCCGACCAACGCTTGGACTTCGACGAGGAGAGGTCTGTGGCCCTCGATGGGTACGGTGACGGCGGACCCGGGTGCCCCCTCGACCCGGTCGCCGAGGAAGAGGCTGCTCGGGTCCGGGACACCGTTCAAACCGCTCTCCGTCATCTCGAACAACCCGGTCTCGCCAGTCGGGCCGAAACGGTGCTTGACGGCCCGCAACGCCCGCAGCGCCAGGTAGCGATCGCCTTCGAAACTGAGAACGGTGTCGACAAGATGCTCGAGGGTTCGGGCCCGGCCAGCACACCTTCTTTCGTCACGTGGCCGACGAGCACGAGGGCGGCACCCAGTGCCTTCGTCTGGGCCACCAAGCTCTGAGCGCACCCTCGGACTTGAGCGATCGAGCCTGGCGGCGAGCCCGACGTCGGGTCACCTACTGCCTGAACCGAGTCCACCACGACTATCTCTGGGGCGAGAGAGGCAAAAGCCTGTTCGATCGCGGGCAGCTCTGTAGCTTCGACCACGAAGACGCCTGGCACGTCGGCGCCTAGCCGCATGGCCCGGCGTCGCACCTGGCTGGCAGACTCCTCAGCCGCTACAAGCAGGCAACGCCGGCCCAGAGCTCCCATCGAGGTCAGCGCCTGGAGCAGCAACGTCGACTTCCCGGTACCCGGCTCCCCTCCAACCAGTGTCGCCGAGCCCGGAAAGAAGCCGCCGGCAAGAACCCTGTCAAGTTCGCCGATCCCGGTCGACATCGGCCTCTGGGAGCCCAGGTCTACCTCGGCCAGCGCAACGGGGACCGGAGGGGCCACACCGCCGCGGCCGCCGAAGCCCGAGCTCGGGCCTGAGACTGAGGCCGCCAACCCATTGCGACCGGGCCAGTCACTGGCCACCACCTCTTCGTGCAACGAGTTCCACTCCCCGCAGGCGGTGCACCGGCCCACCCAGCGAGCGTGGGAAGCACCGCAACCCTGGCAACGGTGTACCGTGGCGACCTTGTTCATTGCTGCCGTACGTTAGTAACACCCAGTGACGAGAACTCCTGGCTCGGAGGCCGGATAGCAAAAGACGAGCGCCCCGGAGGGAGATACAGCTCGGCGAGGGCGTCCCCGTCGACTGTGACAAGTGCTGCCAGGACCGTTCCTGATAGCAAAGGACGAGCGCCGGGGGGCAAGGGGGGCACAGCTCGACCAGGGCCTTCCCGCCGGCTACGACGAGCGCTGCCATCACGGTTCCCGGTGGAAGGACTAGCGCCGGAGGGCACGGCTCGACGAGGCAGCGACGCTTTGCTGACCCCGGAAGCACCAACGCGCCGGCGCGGCGTCAATGGAGGGCTCCCGGTCGGTTGCGACGCGCGCGCCCAGCGCCGTTCCCGGTGCAAAAACCGGACTTTGTCGCGATTTCACGCGTACTCATGCATCCTGGCGCAACCAGAAGGGTGCTGTGCACCCAAAAGACCTCAGACATGGCTTCCACCCACGCTTAAAGCATCAGTACGACCACTGATGGCACCCGCACAACGCTAAAAATGGCGAAACAGCCACTGAGCGAGAAGATGTGGGACGGCGGGGGACGAGAACGCAGGACGCCTGCCGGCGGGGGGCGCCCGGGACGCAAATGGAACGCGTGAGAACGGAGACCGGCCGGACCGGGAGACGAGACGGGGTTCGGCCGCGGAGGGATGACGCCCGGGGACAGCCGGGGCCGGGGACAGCTGGGGCCGGGGACAGCCGGGGCCGGGGACAGCCGGGGCCGGGGACAGCCGGGGCCGGGGACAGCCGGGGCCGGGGACAGCCGGGGCCGCGGACGGCCGGGGCCGGGGACAGCCGGGGCCGCGGACGGCCGGGGCCGCGGACGGCCGGGGCCGCGGACGGCCGGGAACAGCCTGGGCCGAGGGCACTCGGGATCGGCGGGGCGGCCAGTCGCTCGGCGCCGGCGACTGGACCAGCCGCTCGGGGCCGCCGAGCCAAAAGTCCCGGTGACCCGGTCGCCTTACCGCCAGACAGACGGCACGCGAGATTGGCCGCGAGGAACGGAAAGGGCGGCCAACCTGTTGCGCGGTCTGCGCCGGCGACGCCAGAGCAGATAACCAGCGGTAGTGAGCACGACCAGAGCACCGGCATTGACCGCTATGTAGAGAGCCCGGACCCGGGCTACGTCCACCTTCTTGCTGGAAGCCTGGAGGGAGGTCGCGTTCCCAAGTACCGGTAGCCAGATGAGGCTGCCGTCGGTCGAGCGCCGGCTGGCGTTAGAAGACGTTACCTTGCCCGGCAGCAGGACCTCCATGCGAAAAGCGATCTCTTTGGCCGGGTCATCCCCAATCAGCTGGCGCACCTCAGCGGGCGCCAAGCCCAGGGCGTAGCCCACGTTCTTGGCCAGCTGGGGATCGTCGAAACAGGACAGCGAACACATCAGGTCGACGGCGCCCGTCGCGACGAAACGGTTCTGCAGGAAACTGGGCTGCTCGCTGACCTCCAGCCGGAAGGGCCGCTGGCTCTCCGTACCGCTCCCGGCCACATCGGCCACCAGCGCCGGCACTTGGGAGAGATCGGCAAAACTGTGGCTGGCGCTGACCACCGTGCTCCCCGCCGGGCCGCCTCTCGGCCCGACAACGACCCACCCGGCGGCCCGAAGATCGGACACCGGAAAGCCGGCTTTCAAGTCCACTATTTGGGCCGCAGTCGTCTTCGGAAAGCTCACCAACAGCGTGACCGAACCAGCGCCATGGCGGTCAACATCGACGCGCAAGTTGACGGTGGTCCCACAGCCGCTGAGCGCCGCAGCCGCAATCAGCGCAAGAACTGCAAGCGCGGCGAAGGCCGTCGGCAACGACGGCCTTCGATGCAAGCTGCTGCTGCTACTTCTGCGACCTGGCGCAGCCCTAATCAGGGCTGCCGGCGCCGGCCAGCTCCACCGGCGGCGGCTCGACTTGCTCCATGGCCCTGAAGGTGATGTCGCCGTTCTCGACATCGACGATGATGGTGTCGCCGGCGCGGAACTCCTTCCAGAGGATCTTCTCCGACAGCGGGTCTTCGACAAAGCGCTGCAGTGCTCGGCGCAACGGCCTGGCACCCATCATGGCGTCGTAGCCCCGTTCGACGACGAGGTACTTCGCCGCTCTGGTCAGCTCGACGCTCAGACCTTGCGACTCGAGCTGATCGCGCACCCGGCGCATCATCAGGTCCACGATCTCGGTGACCTCGTCCCTGCTCAGCTCGTGGAAGACGATCACCTCGTCGATGCGGTTCAGGAACTCGGGCCGGAAGTGCTGCTTCAGCGCATCGTTGACCTTGGACTTCATCTTTTCGTGCGTCACGGCCTCGTCGGCCTTGGCGAAACCGACCGACGCTTTGCGGAGGTCGGCAGTGCCGAGGTTGGACGTCATGATGATGACCGTGTTCTTGAAGTCGACCGTGCGGCCCTGAGCGTCCGTCAGGCGCCCGTCCTCCAGGATCTGGAGCAAGGCGTTGAAGACGTCGGGGTGCGCCTTTTCGATCTCGTCGAAAAGAACCACTGAGAACGGCTTGCGCCGCACTGCTTCAGTTAGCTGGCCGCCCTCCTCGTAGCCCACGTACCCCGGCGGAGAACCGACCAACCGGCTCACCGTGTGCTTCTCCATGTACTCGGACATGTCGAGCTGGACCAGAGCGCCCTCATCACCGAACAAGAACTCCGCCAGCGCCTTCGCTGTTTCGGTCTTGCCGACACCGGAGGGCCCGAGGAAGATGAACGAGCCACTCGGGCGCTTGGGGTCCTTCAACCCGGCCCTGGTCCGCCGTATCGCTTGCGACACAGCCTTCAGGGCATCGTTTTGCCCGATGATCCGCTTGTGAAGCTCCTCTTCCATCCGGAGCAGCTTGGACGTCTCTTCTTCCGTCAGCTTGTAGACGGGTATACCCGTCCAGTTGGCGAGCACTTCGGCGATTACCTCTTCGTCGACGACGTCGAAGAGGTCGACACCCTCGGCCCGCCACTCCTGCTCCTTGGCCGCCTTGCGCTGGAGGAGCTCTTCCTCTTTTTCGCGCAGCTTCTTCGCCTGCTCGAAGTTCTGCTTCTCAATGGCGAGTTCCTTGTCTTTCCTCGCCTTGGCGATCTCGTCTTCGATCGCTTTGTAATCGGGAGGAGTAGACATCCGGCGGATACGCAACCGGCTCCCGGCCTCGTCGATGAGGTCGATGGCCTTGTCCGGCAAGTAGCGGTCCGCGATATAGCGGTCGGCCAGGTTTGCTGCCGTGACAACGGCCTGGTCAGTAATGGTCACACCGTGGTGAGCCTCGTAGCGGTCTCGCAAACCTTTCAGGATCTCGATGGTGTGAGCCAGGGAAGGCTCCTCCACCTTGATCGGCTGGAAGCGTCGTTCGAGCGCAGCATCCTTCTCCAGGTGCTTCCGGTACTCATCGAGGGTTGTGGCACCGATGGTCTGCAGTTCGCCCCGAGCGAGCATCGGCTTCAGGATCGAAGCGGCGTCGATGGCCCCCTCGGCCGCGCCTGCTCCGACGAGCGTGTGGAGCTCGTCGATAAACAGGATGATGTCACCCCGGGTGCGGATCTCTTTTAGTACCTTCTTGAGCCGCTCCTCAAAATCGCCGCGGTAGCGGGACCCGGCGACAAGGGCACCGAGGTCAAGGGTGTAGAGCTGCTTGCCGCGCAAGGTCTCGGGAACCTCCCCAGCGACTATGCGTTGAGAAAGACCTTCGACGATCGCCGTCTTGCCAACACCCGGCTCGCCGATGAGAACAGGGTTGTTTTTGGTACGCCGGGACAGCACCTGCATTACACGCTCGATTTCGCGCTCGCGCCCGATAACAGGGTCGAGCTTGCGTTCTCTGGCCAGTTGGGTCAGGTTGCGACCGAACTGGTCCAAAACCGGGCTGCCCGCCGGGACGTCCTGCGCGCTGGGCGCTGTCCCCGCGGTGGCCTTCTCAGGCCCACTGGCCTGGTAACCGGAAAGGAGCTGGATCACTTGCTGACGGACTCTGGCCAGGTCAGCTCCCAGGCTGACCAGGACCTGGGCCGCTACGCCTTCACCCTCACGGACGAGGCCCAGCAACATGTGCTCGGTGCCGATGTAATTGTGGCCTAGCTGCAAGGCCTCCCGCAGCGACAGCTCCAACACCTTCTTCGCTCGCGGGGTAAATGGCGGCGACCCGGTCGTGGATGTCCCAGCCGGCCCGATCGTCTCCTCCACCTTTTCGCGAACTGCCTCCAGGCTGATGCCCAGCGACTCGAGCGCCTTTGCCGCCACTCCCTCGCCCTCGTGGATCAGGCCGAGCAAGATGTGCTCGGTCCCGATGAAGTTGTGGTTAAACAGGCGCGCCTCTTCTTGGGCCAACACCAGCACTCTTCGGGCTCGGTCGGTAAAGCGCTCAAACAACGCTGCCATCCTCCTCAGCAATCTCAGCAGGTCGGATCCTCCGCGCCAGGGACGGGCGGGCACCATTGCGCCCTGTCGCCACTGCGCAGCTCGCTGTGCAAGTCATCCATACCCTTTCTTCCGGGCTCCTGCTATCTCCAGTGTACCTACAGCCTTCGCCATCTGGGCAGCCACCCAAGAGGCCAATTCCCTGATGAACTAGACGTACGGGTTGATACAACAGTTCGGCTCAACCTCGGTTCGCTTCGCAATCCACGCTCGTATTGACATATCGTCTTGTAATGAACGTCTGGGAGCTGTTGTACCTTCCCGGGCTCGACAAAAGCCTTGCCCGGGTCGATGCCGAGCTGCGCCAGGCGGTAGCGTCCCCCGACCCGTTGTTGACCGAGGTCGCTGCGCACCTTGTAGACGCCGGAGGTAAACGGCTGCGACCTGCGCTTTGCCTGGCAGCCGCGGCGGCTACGGGCTCGGGTGCTGTCGACAACGTCGTCCAAGGCGCAGTGTCTGTCGAGCTCGTGCACATGGGGTCGCTGTACCACGATGACGTAATCGACGAGGCGAGCTCGCGGCGCGGAGTGCAAAGTGCGAACGCCCGCTGGGGCAACCTGGTGGCGATCCTGGCTGGCGATTTCCTATTGGCGAGGGGTTCCGAGATTGCCGCCGGGCTCGGGACGGAGGTGGTAAGGGTCCTCGCCCATGCCATTGGCCGGCTCTGCCAGGGCGAGATGACTCAACTGCAGTACGCCTTCTCGTCCGGTCGCCCCGAGGCTGCGTACCTCGAAGCCATTTCGTGCAAGACCGCCTCGTTGCTTTCGGCCTCTACGCGCATTGGCGGCATCGTGGCCGGCGCCTCGCCGGCCGAGGTCGACTCCCTCACGACTTTCGGCCACGACTTCGGCATGGCATTCCAAATCTGGGATGACGTACGCGACCTGTTGTGCACGGAAGAGGAGCTGGGCAAGCCGGCCGGGCACGACATGCTCGAAGGCACCTACACGCTCCCGGTTATCCGCGCCCTCGCTGACCCAGAGGTTGGCCCGGAGTTGTCGGAACTTATCGGGCACCCGCTCGGTGTCCCCGAGCTGGAAAAGGCCAGGGACATGATCCTTTCGACCGGAGCGATGCGCGAGTCGATTGCAGAAGGCCGACGCTGGGCCGATTTGGCGGCCCAGGCGTTACAGGAGATGCCGCCCCCTTCGGTGGCGGGGAGCAACGGCGCTCGCAAAGCGGTAACACCGGTCCGCGAGGCTCTCAGCGTTCTTGCTCACAGGCTTATCGACGACCTCGTGGTGCCCGCCAACTAGCCCGTCCAAGCCGCACTGGCACCAGCGTCTTGCTGAAGGGCCTAGTGCCCGGCCGACCAGCCCGCTGCCTTCCACCCCTGCTTCACCGGCACAGGGTACGATGCCTATGCCCAGTCGACGGCTCTTAGCTCGGCCTTTCAATCCGCCTCCCGCCGCAAAGTCGGGAACGCAATGACGTCCCGGATCGCCTCCGAACCCGTCAGGAGCATGACGAGGCGGTCGATGCCGAGACCGAGGCCTCCAGTCGGGGGGAGCCCGTACTCCAGGGCCCGCAAGTAGTCCTCGTCGACGGGCATCGCCTCGTCGTCGCCCGAGGCGCGCGCCTGGGCTTGCGCCTCAAAGTTGGCTCGCTGTTCATCGGGGTCGGTGAGCTCGGAAAAGGCATTGCACAGCTCTCGGCCTGCGGCCACTGCTTCGAACCGCTCGACCAACCCGGGGGCGCTGCGATGGTCGCGTGCCAAAGGAGAGACCTCCTTCGGGTAATCAAGGACGAAGACTGGCCCCCAGAGGTTGGGTTCGGTCGTTTTTTCGTAGATCTCGAACACGAGCTTTCCTGCACCCCATGACGGCTCGACGTCTGCGCCAACCGCCCGCGCCCGTCGGCGGAGCTCTTCCAAAGGCATCGCGAGGGTCAGCTCTTCGCCCGTGTGCTCGGCCACCAGCTCGAGCAGCGTGGCTCTCCTCCACGTGGGTGAAAAATCGAGCTCTCTTCCCCGTACTGCAGCCGGGCGCTCCCGGCCACTTCCCTGGCGGCCTGATAGACGATTTGCTCAGTCAAGTCCATCATGTCGTGGTAGTCGGCGTAGGCCTGGTAGAGCTCGAGCATTGTGAACTCCGGGTTGTGGCGGGGAGAAAGGCCCTCGTTGCGGAATACTCTCCCGATCTCGAAAACCTTCTCCATTCCGCCCACAACCAGGCGCTTCAAGTGAAGTTCGAGTGCGATGCGCAAGAAAAGGTCCATATCGAGCGCGTTGTGGTGGGTTACAAATGGTTTTGCTGTCGCACCGCCCGGGAGAGTATGGAAAACGGGAGTTTCCACTTCGACAAAACCCCTGTCTTCCAGGAAACGGCGTATCACCGAGACGACCCGGCTTCGCGCCAGGAGGATCTCCCGGGAGCGTTCGTTGGCCCACAGGTCAGCGTAGCGCTGGCGGTACCGCGTGTCTATATCCGTTATGCCACGCCATTTATCGGGAAAAGGCCGGCGCGCTTCGGCCAGGAGCAGCCAGTCCTGCACTCGTACCGAAAGTTCGCCTGTCCGGGTCCGGACCACCTCCCCGGTGGCTCCGATCCAGTCCCCCAGGCTTAGCTTGTTGAGCTCGGCGAACCGTGCAGTCCATTGCGCTCCAGCGAATAACTGCACCGAGCCGGTCCAGTCCGTCAGCGTGATGAATGTCAACTTGCCCATCTCCCGCCGCAGCATTACCCGTCCCGCCACCGTGACCACCTCCCCGGAGCCCTCGTCAGACGGCAACGGGGCAAAGCGCTGTTGCAGCTCGCCCGCGCCCCCCGTGACTTCGAACCGGTAAGGCAGTGCCTCAGTCACTGGTGCGGTTCCGGTGATAAATGGTGCGTAGGCCGTACAGGGTAAGCCAGGGTTCGTGATGGTCTATGACCTTCGTGGCGGGCAGGACGATCGACGCCAGTCCTCCGGTAGCCACCACGGTGGCCGGGCCTACTTCGTCCTTCAGCTTGGCGCAGACCCCTTCGACCAGGGCGGCGAAACCATAGTAGATACCTGACTGCAGCTGCTCCACCGTGCTCTTACCGAGGACGCTCCTCGGCCGCGACATATCCACCCGGGGCAGCAGGGCGGCCCTCGATGTGAGGGCATCGAGGGACACTTCGACCCCCGGGAACAGGACACCGCCGAGGTACTCGCCTTTTTCGGAGACTACCTCGAAGTTCGTCGCCGTCCCGAAGTCCACTACTATCGTCGGGCCACCGTAACGTTCGAACGCCGCCACTGCGTCGGCGATGCGGTCAGCCCCGACCTCCTTAGGGTTGTCAACAAGCACCGGCATACCCGTGCGGATACCCGGCTCCACGAACACCGACGGCACGGCCAACCGTTTGCTGGTCATCTGGCGCAACGCGACCTGGAGGGGTGGGACCACGCACGAGACGACCGCCCCTGTAACCGCGGAAAAGCTCAGGCCGTCCAGCCCGAGTAGTTGTGACAGCTGCAGAGCGAACTCGTCAGCCGTGTACACGGGGTGCGTCGCCACTCGCCAGTGATGTGCCAGCTCACCGGTGCCCACCGAGCCATTATCGTCGAACAACCCCACCACGATCTGGGTATTTCCGACGTCGATGGCCAAGAGCAACGTTCAGGCCTCCATCGCATTCGCAGCGACGTTGTCTATCAACCGGGCCTTGCCGATACGGCCGGCAATCAACAGCCTGACTTCACCAGATATCTCCGAGGGAACCGTCAGCTCGGATGGGCTCACCACAGCCGCGTAGTCCAGCTGGAACAGTTTTTCGCGACCGGCCACATCCACCATCGCCCCCTGGACGTCCGCGACTTTTGTCACGTCATGCTCCTCGATGTCGCGCTTGCCCGCCAGCAGCGACCAATAAAGGGCCCTGGCGGCAATCCGTTCTTCGGGGCTCAGATAGTCGTTGCGGCTCGAGAGGGCGAGGCCGTCAGGCTCGCGCACCGTCGGGCACCCCACCACTAGCACGGGCAGGGACAGATCGGTGACGAGACGGCGCACGATTACCAGCTGCTGATAATCCTTTTCCCCGAAATAGGCGCCGCAAGGCCCGCAGATCGAGAGGAGCTTGGTCACCACGGTCGCCACTCCGTCGAAGTGGCCCGGGCGCCGAGCGCCTTCGAGGACATCGGCTAGGCGTTTGACGCGCACGGTAACAAGCGGTTCCTCAGGGAAGATGGCTGCCGTGGGCGGAGCCAGCACAATGTCGGCTCCAGCCTCCTCCGCCTGCGCGCAGTCCCGGGCGAGGTCCCGGGGATAAGACTCGAAATCCTCCCCCGGCCCGAACTGGAGCGGGTTCACGAAGATGGTCACCGCCACCACGTCGCATTCGATTGCCGCTCGCCGGATATTGGATCGATGGCCCCCGTGGAGCGCGCCCATGGTCATATGGACGCCAACTCGTTTCCCAGCCTGCCGCGAGCGGTCCAAAAAGGAGCTCAGCTCTTTTGGTTCTTCGGTGATTATCACTTCGGGCCGAGGGACCAGGCGCCGTCCAATTGGAGGTTACCCGCCAGGTTGACACCAGCCCTCATGTCATCAGTGAGGCGCGTGCCGACGATCTCTGGCGCCAGGTCCGCCAGCGGGACCAGCACAAAACCCCGCTCCCACATCCTTGGGTGCGGGACCTGGAGGTCCGGGAGGTCAACCGTGAGGCCGCCGACAAGCAAGACGTCGATGTCGAGAGCCCGTGCCCCCCATCGCTGGGCTCGTTCCCGCCCAGCCGCCGCTTCGGCCCGCCTGGCCACGTTGAGCAGGTCCAAGGGTGTCGCCGCAGTCCATAGCTCGGCGACGGCGTTGAGGTACCAGTCCTGTCCTGGAGGCCCGCCGACCGGCGCTGTTTCGTACACCGGTGAGACGGCAACCAGATCAGGCAAGTGACCGAGACCGGTCCGAAGGTACGCCCAGCGGTCACCCAGGTTTGAACCGAGAGCGATGAAAGCCCTCCGATTTTCCAACTGCGAGAGGCCGTTAGCCCCTGGAGCCGGCTCGCCACCCGATCCACGGTCGGACGCTCCAATTGGACCGGTACTGTTTCCACCGGTGCTGTTTCCACCGGTGCTGTTTCGACCGGTGCTGTTTCGACCGGTGCTCTCTCGACCCGTGCTAGCAAAGACGGGACGGGTGGGCGAAACAGGGACGCCGCTCACGGGCGGCAGATCCGCACTGCAGCAGACGTCAGCTCGACCGGCACGGGTGGTCGGAGCTTGCGGACGGTAACCACTACGCCCACGGCACGCTTACCCCCTATTGTCAGGGCGCGGTCGGCGACTTGTTGGGCGAGGTGCTCCAACAAGTTGGCGTGGGGCCCTTCGACAACGGCCTTCACGGCTTGACAGAGCGCTCCGTAGTCGATCGTCGCTGCCAGCTCGTCGCTGTGGCCCGCCTCGCGTAGGTCCGCCAGCAGCTCGAGGTCCACCTCGAAAGGCTGGGGTCGGAGGGCTTCCTCCGGGAGCGCGCCATGGGCGCCGACAA
The DNA here is from genome assembly GCA_963823855.1 of uncultured Acidimicrobiaceae bacterium. Taxonomy (GTDB): domain Bacteria; phylum Actinomycetota; class Acidimicrobiia; order Acidimicrobiales; family Palsa-688; genus Fen-671. Next base: position 320,540 of record CAWGNA010000009.1, on the reverse strand, counting down.
ACCGCAAGCCACGCAGCTCTATGCTGTCGTGCCACCCGCGCAGCCGTTTGGACGAGCCCTCTGCGGGCTCCTCTGAAGGGTCAGGCACCAGCCGTGCGGACTGCCGGGCCAGGCTTCGGGAACGCTGGCGCCATAGCCACCAGCTCGCGACCCTCTGGTCCCATCTGGCGACCGAAGAGCCTCTCGGCGACCGCCACCGCCTGGGCTCCCTCCGGGACCAGGCCACACCAGTAAAGGTAGCCCGCCACCACGCCCATCAGCCTGTCGTTGATCTCCTCCTGGTGCACCAGAACTCGCTCGTCTTCGTGGAGCCAGGAGCGCAACTGCCCGTAGAGGTCTGGTAATACCAGGGCCGGGTCGTCATTTGCCGCAAAAGGGATGTGCGACCACGCCAGCTCCTCTTCGTCGTAGGCGTACAGGTTGTGCGGGGAAGCCAGAAGTGAGACAACCCGCGTAAACCCTTGGCACTTGAGCCACAGGATCTCTTCCCGGCGGCGCACCTTCCGGTGGTTGCGAGCGTAGCCACCAGGACGCTCACACACAGCGAGCTTGTCCTTTATTACCCATGTGAAGAACCTGGGCTTGATCCCGGCCGCCCATTTACCCCTCATGTTCGTAGAAGCAGTCACTTGACACCAACCAGCCTTGCCGCATCAACGGTCGCTTTCACGTCGTGGGCCCGGACCATAGCGACCCCTTGCTCCATGGCCCAAACGGCGCCTGCAAGTGAAGCAGCGAGCCGCTCCTCAGCCGGGGCCGGTTGAGCCTCGCTGGCCCCGCTCACGACCCCCGTGAAGCGCTTACGCGACAACCCGACTGCCACCGGCCAGCCGGCGGCGACGAGTTCAGCCAGGCGGGCCAGGACCGTCAGGTTTTGCGAGGTCGTCTTGGCGAACCCGATGCCGGGGTCAACCCAAATCTCGCCGACGCCGCCCTCGGCGGCACGCTCGGCTCTCTCTACGAGAAACGCTTTCACCTCTGCAACTACGTCCCCGTAGGTCGCAAACGACATCATGTTCGAGGAGTCGCCACGCATGTGCATGGCCACCCAGCCCGCCCCCGCCTCGGCCACCACCGGCCATAACGACGCCGAAACGTCGTTGACGATAGTGGCGCCCGCTTGCAACGCGGCCTCAGCCACCGCTCGCTTGCGGGTATCGACCGAAACCCTGGCGCGCCCCTCCAGCCGTCTGGCCAGTTCGCTCACGACCGGGACCACGCGGCGCATCTCCTCGCCGTCGGGCACTGTCGATGCACCAGGCCGGCTTGACTCACCTCCAACATCCACGACGTCCGCCCCCTCTTCCACCATTTCGCACCCTCGTGCGATAGCCGCCTCCTGGTCTGCCCAACGCCCACCGTCATAAAAAGAATCCGGCGTCACGTTGAGCACGCCCATCACAAGCGTCATCGCAACGCGCCAGCTTATAGTGCGCCCTTCACAAACCTGGCTGCGCCGGTGGGCGGGCGGTCAAGCAATAAGACAACGCTGCTACGCGTCACGCAGTGGCCGCTCGCTCCGGGTCAGGATTAGGTTCTTCGGACTAGGCACTCAGGACAAGGTACTCCGGGGCAGGCCCTTGCCGACGGAGGGTTCTGGGCTGGGCGCTGGCGAAACCGGTTGTTCGGACCTGGCCAGACCGTCGAGCCGGGCGGCCCTCCTCGCCGGCAGCTAGGGCCACTCTGGCGCTGAACGAAGCCAAGAACCTCGGCCCGCGCTGCTGGGGAGGTCAGGAAGTGCCCACGTACAGCTGAGGTAACAGTGACGGCACCCGGCTTCCGGACACCCCTCATCGACATGCACAGGTGCTCGGCTTCGACGACGACCAGCACGCCCCTGGGAGCCAGCACCCGGACAAGGGTGTCCGCCACCTGGGCGGTGAGCCTTTCCTGCACCTGTGGGCGCCGGGCATAGCCTTCGACCAGCCGCACCAGCTTCGAGAGCCCCGTGATCCGCCCGTCCTCGCCCGGGATGTACGCCACATGGGCCTTACCCAACCACGGCAAGAGGTGGTGCTCACAAACGCTGTAAATGGAAATGTCGCGGACGAGCACCAATTCGTCGTGGTCAGCCTCGAACGTGGAAGAAAGGTGCCGGCCAGGGTCCTCCTGAAGCCCCGAGAAGACCTCGGCGTACATGCGGGCGACCCGAGCTGGCGTAGCCCTGAGGCCTTCCCGGTCTGGGTTTTCCCCTACTGCGATCAGGATCTCTCGGACTGCGGCTGCGATGCGGTCCTGGTCCACCCGGCCCGCCGGCACGTGCCCGTCCACCGCCGCATCCTTGCCGTCAGAGGACTGGTCGCGCAGCGAAATATCTTGGCCCGGGATTTGCACCCACGTCACCTTAGTGCCTGCTGAAGGTACCGCCCCTCAAGTGACCGGCCCTCAGGTGACCGGCCCTCAGGTGACCGGCCCTCAGGTGACCGGCCCTCAGGTGACCGGCCCTCAAGTGACCGGCCCTCAAGTGACCGGCCCTCAAGGGACCGGCCCTCAGGTGACCGGCCCTCAAGTTGAGATTGGCCTCAGGTAGTCGTGGGCCCTCGGGCCGACAGCGGCCAGGTGCCGACGTCCGCCTCAGGTGGCCCGTTATAGCGGTACACGGCCGGGAGGTTGCGGTAGCGCTCACCAATGTCGAGCCCATAGCCAACGACAAAGTCCCGCGGTATGCGGAAGCCGACGTACTCGAGCTGGGGGACCGTAAGCTCCAGGTCCTTTACGAGCAGCGCGCACACCGAAAGGCTCGCCGGGTTGCGAGCTGCCAGGTTGCGCATGAGAAAGGCGAGCGTCAACCCGGAGTCGACGATGTCCTCCACCAGCAGCACATGCCTGCCCGCGAGGTCGCTGTCGAGGTCCTTCACTATCCGGACTACTCCGCTCGTACGCGTACTGCTCCCATAGGAGGCAACGGCCATGAAGTCGAACTCGACCGGCAGGCTGATCGCCCGGGCCAGGTCGCTCATGAAGACGAACGCGCCCTTGAGCACGCCAACGAGAAGGGGCGGCCGTTCCGCGTAATCCTCACTTATCCTGGCACCGAGCTCCTTTATCCGGTCACGGATCTGGTCCTCGGAGACGACGACCTCCCCCAGCTCGGACCCGTTCCCCGATGCTAATTCGACCGCCCCCAGGGCTTCGCCGACGCCCGCCGCGTCAGTAACTCGGTTCGAGAGAATCCTGGTGTTGTGAGCTCATCCCGCCTCGATCCTAAGCCGTCCGGCGGTACGGCTGAGGCGCCGGCCCCCCGCCAGCTCGCAGGCGATCGCTCGCCCGGTCACGACTTCCCAGGCTCGCTCGAGCTCTCGCGCAGACGGCGGGTGGCGCTCGGGACCTTCTTTTTCTCGAAGCCAAGTGCGCAGAGCTCTTTTCGCCAACGGCAAGGGCGCCCGGACCAGGGCGCGAGCGTCAGTCGGGTCGAGGTCGCGGGCCAGCAGGTCGAGGAACTGGGCGTCCTCGCTCAGAAGAGCCGCCGTGCGGGCCAGGATGGGGACAGGGTCACGCCCGGCCACGTCGGACAGCAGCGGCACTACCTCATGGCGCACCCGGTTGCGCCGAAAGCGAGCCTCGAAGTTCGAAGGATCGTTTACAACCTCAAACCCGAGCGCAGTGACGAGGGACCTCGTTTCCGCCCGTCTCAGAGCCAGTATCGGCCGCTGCACGCGCCGGGGGCCTGCGGCGACAGCTCGCATGCCGCTGAGCCCGTCCAACCCAGCCCCCCGTAGCAAGTTGAGTAGCAACGTCTCGGCTTGGTCGTCAGCGGTGTGCCCCACCATCGAGCCCTCGGGGAGTGCTCCATAGCGGGCTTGTCGAGCGCGCTCTTCGAGATCGGGCCCGGGCGTGACGACAACTGAGACAGGTTCGAACGTCGCCCCCAGCGCCTCGGCGCCAGCTTTTACGACAGCCGCTTCCTTCTCGCCTCCCGGGCGCAGACCGTGGTCTATATAAATCGCGTGCGGCCTGCAGCCCGCAGCAACAGCCAGAGCCAACATCGCCATCGAGTCCGGCCCCCCGGACACCGCGCAACTGACCGCTGCCTCTTTGACCGGGAACGACGTCCGCCCTAACAGGTCCTCCAAGTTCGCGGGCCACTCCAGGCTGCTCCTCATCCAGGAGCTCTCCGCTTGGTCAGGCTGTCTGGCCGAGGCCCTCGGCTCGCTCTATCCACCGAGAGGGGTCGCGGATGTCCCCCATGGTGGGCAACCATTCAGATCCTTGCCAAACCCTCTCGAAGAGCTCCCGACCACCGGCTTTCTCCACTGCTTCGACGAACCGCTCCCCTAGTTCGTACTGCTTGAGCTTGGCATCGAGGCCTACCAAGGAGCTCACCAGCTTGGCCGCTCCGGACCTTTGCCTGCGTTGCTGTAGCACGCGCGCGAACCGCGGTGCCTGGGCCACGCGTCCCTGCGCCGCCCTGTTCATAACAATGTCGCCGTGGCCCTCTAGCAAGCTCATGAGGCCACCGATGCGGTCGAGCGCGACGCGCTGTTCGGGCGAGGCCAGGAGGGCCACAAGGCCGCCATCGTCAAGAGGGTTATTGCCATCACGCGCCTCAGTCGCCGCCCTTTAAGCGCGTCGATCAGGCGCCTCGGGTCGGGATCCACGCCTTCGAGCAAGGTGCCGACCAGGCTCAAAAAGTATGGTCGCAGCCAGGGCACCCCGGTGAACTGTGCACGGTGCGTAACCTCGTGCAGAGCAATCCACAGCCGGAACTGGTGAGGCTGGAAGCCGTAGCGGTCTTCGAGCTCGATCACGTTGTGGCCCACGTAGTAGACTATGTCCTGGTCCTCGGGCTGCTCGTCCTCTATCAGGAGCTGGTCGTACTGGCCCAGCACCCGGGTAGACATCCAGCCGAGGAGCAGGCCGAGCTGCACACCGCTTATGTTGCGGCTCAGCTGAGCGGGTACCCGCATCGGCACGGGCCCCAGCATCGGCGCGGGTTTGGCCATGACCTCTTCGAGCTTCTTCGTCAGCGGGCGTAACAATCGCTGGAACGAAGCAACATTCGCGCTAACCCAGCCGGGGCGGTCCGTAACTCGAGCTCGCGCTGGCCCGACGAGAGAATGAAGGCCGGTCTCCTCAGCCACCAGCCCTTCTGCCTCAGCCGTTAGCTCGGCGAACTCCTCTTCGAGGACTGTTACGCGGCCCGACGGCAACCACGGCTGACGGGCGGCGATGCGGGTTGCGACACGCTCTGCCAGCTCCCACGAGATTGGCTCTTCCGAAGACTGTCCGATCTGGCTCATGCAGAAGGCATCCTTAACGCTCTCGTACCCCTCTGAGACAACTCGAACCCTCGGCGGGCACGAGAGCAGCCAATACGCGCCAGCGAGGCTAAGCGATCTTCTTGCCCCGGGTACGCGGCACAGCCATCGGCTCGTGCTGGAAACAGTATTTCCCGTTGTTGTACATTGATAGTTTCGTACTGCACCCGGCCTGGCGGCAGGTACGGTCCCGACCAAATGCCTTGGACGGCCTCTCGCCGCCACTCAGCATGTGCCCTCCCAGTGATCGTTCGCTCATCTCTCCTGCTAACGCTTCCTAAAGACTGTTCGTTCCCGGACTCACGCGCGTATACCCCAAAGCTGTCGGTGCCATTCAAGATGGCACGTCCTCCGCTCGAAGGGCGTCGGCTACTCGCCGCCGCAGAGTATCAGGGACTTCGTCCCGGCACTTAAGAGCTATTAGCGTCTTCAGTTCGGCCTCGAACCCGAACGCACCGAAACAAGGCGAGCACTCGTCCAGGTGACGTTGTATGCGCGCCCGCCTGTCTGCGGTGAGCTCGCCGTCCAGGAAGGTGTAGAGCGTAGCGATGGCTTCCTGGCACGGCTCGTAAAACGTCCGCTCCTCGTAGACGGTGACCTCGTACTCTTCGGCGGGGCCGCTCGAGGAGCGCCCCGACGACGGTTCATCAAGTTCCATTGTCTTCTCGCTGCTCGTGCGTTCTGCGCCTAGCTCGAGACGTCTGCCGGGCTTGACAGTCGCCTCTCCTCAGCAAAACTATGCAACGCCTTTTGGAGCGCCCTTCTTCCCCTGTGCAACCGGCTCATCACGGTACCAATGGGGACGTCCAGGATCTCGGCGATCTCTTTGTACGAGAAACCCTCGACGTCCGCTAGCAGGACTGCCAGCCGGAACGACTCGGGCAGCGACTCCACCGCCTCTTTGACCTCGGCTTCTGTGAGGTGGTCGAGGACCAGGTCTTCCGCACTGCGGCTGGCGGTGACAGCTTCGAGCCCGCCTAGGCGGTGGTAAAGGTAGAGGTCCTCTACGTCGTCGAGCTCGGTCTCAGTCGGGCGCCGGCGCTTCGACCTGTACGAGTTGATGTAGGTGTTGGTCAGGATCTTGTAGAGCCACGACTTCAAGTTGGTGCCTTCCTGGAAGGAGCCGAAGGCCCGGTAGGCCTTCAAGTACGTCTCCTGGACCAGGTCTTCTGCATCAGCAGGGTTGCGGGTCATGCGCAGGGCCGCACTGTAGAGGGAGCTCATATAAACCATCGCCTGCTCGGCGAAGTGCTCCTTGTCAGCCATAGACAGCACCCTAGGACGCGGCAGGGACGCGTGCCGGTCAAATTCAGGGAAGCTTCAGTATCGCCTGCATGGCACCCGTCCAGCGGGCCGCCAACCAGGGCGACGACCGGTCACGCCCTGTCCGTAAAAGATTCCTACCCTTGGTGGCGTCGCCACTACAATCCGTGACGCCATTGCCTGGGTGGCTCCCGTTTTCGGGTCTGCTCGGCGCTCGCACTGGACCTAGGTACCGAAAACGCATCGAAACGGTCTCACCACGCACCGAGATAGCCCAATCGCACCCAAAAGCCGACGTAATCGCGCGATCCCGCCCCATTTATCCCGCTCATGCCCCTCCGAGCCGCATCTAGGTGGGCCGGCCGGGCCACGGGGCTCTCTCCGGGATCGCACCCGGTTAGCTGGCAGTGACGGGGACGGCCTCGAACGTTGCCGTACGTTCTCCGAATGCCAGGACCGACCCGGGCCTCACTACGTGCGGTTCGTCTGGAGGAAGTCGTTGCCAGGCCTTGCTCGGCTCGTCCCAGATGAAGGTGCCGTTGGTGGAGCCACGGTCGATGACGACTACGTCCCAGCCGCTCGGGCGTAGTTCGGCGTGGACACGCGACATGCTGTCGTTTTGACCGCCGGGTACCAGGGCCGCCAGCTCCCCCGAAATAACGGCTCCATCAAAGCCCACGTCACGGCCGACAAGTACGGCGCCGAGGAGCTCGTGCACTTCACCGTTGTCCCAGGTCAGCCTCCCGAGGGGGGGCCTGGGCCCCTCGGTCTCGGGCGCTCCTGGCACCAAAGGGAGCCCGCAAACCCGGCAGAAGTCGTCTCGCGGGTCGTTGAGATGGTCGCGGGGGCAACAAACGCCGAGGACGGGGACTTCCTGAGAGGCCACCACCTGCCCTGGCGCGGTCGAGATGACGTCTCCGTCGGTAGCCACGAAACCTGTGTCGAGCGCGCCCTGGTCAGCGACCGTGAGGTCGTGCTCAGGCCCGAGGCTGGCGTGGTCGAGAACCGTGGGGCTGTCCGCCTCATGCACGTGAAGGTCCTGGACGCGGACCTCCTCGACGCGGACCTCCTCGGCGCGGGCTTCTGGGGCTCGGGCTTCTGGGGCTCGGGCCTCCTGGGCACGGGCCTCCTGGGCACGGGCCTCCTGGACATAGGCCCCTCGCACTGGCTCCTCCCGCTGGTAAGACGTCTGCCGTAGGGCGGTCGAAAGCCCTGGTGGCGCCAGGACGAAACCACTTGCCCTGATGACGCCCTCGCGCAAATCGGCCAAACCCTCGTCGTCGCCGACCGTCCCGGCTCGCAACGACCTGGCATCTTTCAAGAGCCGGTTGAGCCATGACCCGACGTCCTCGCCACCGTACAGCCTCTTTTGCTCGCCATCTTGGTCCGCTACCAGCTCTACCGGGCCATGGACGACCGCGACCAGCTCGAGGCCCCGGGCCGCGACGATCGCGAAGGGCGGCCAGGTCGCAGCCTGCGGGTCCGCCAGGCGAGAACCTACCCGTCCGAGCAGATCGGTAGGGCTGACCGCCGCCAAACAGGCGGAGATCAGGTCTCCGGCATCTTGACCGCTTGCCGGCACCCAGACCACTGCACCTGGCAGTCGAGCGAGCCACCCGTTCGCGCCCGGCCCAGGGACCAGGCGGGCCAAAGAAATGTCCATGCGACCCACGGCCCAAACCGTACCCCGCCGGAGCACCTATTTTCACGCTTCTTCTACGCCGTTCGTATAAGGGTGCTGGTAGCCCATATCCTTATGTGGCCAGTGGCCACCAATTTTGCCTTCCTGGAGCACCCCGGCCCTCTGGCCTTCGCGCACCGAGGCGGGTCGGCTGAGGCCCCCGAGAACAGTTGGGCCGCGTTCGAGCACGCGGTCGCACTGGGTTACCGCTACATTGAGACCGACGTGAGAGCCACGGCCGATGGCGTGGCCGTTGCGCTTCACGACCCTACGCTCGACCGCGTGACCCAGCAGCCTGGCGTCCTGGACAAGATGAGCTGGGCCAGGTGCGCGCCACCCGGCTCGGAGACGGCCGAGAGATCCCACTACTGGAAGAACTGCTGAGCGCGTGGTCCGAGGTCCGGTGGAACATAGATGTGAAGACACCCGAAGCGATCGCGCCGGTCGTCGAAGCCCTAAGGCGAACAGCTTCAGTGGACAGGGTGCTGGTAGCAGACTTTTCGGGCCGACGGTCGTCCAGAGTACGAGCCGCTCTCGGGCCCGCCCTGGCCACAGGCGCAGGGCGCTGGACCGTGGCGCGTCTCGTTGCCGCCAAGGTGCTTACCTTTCGGGTCCGCTCGGTCGCCGTGGCGGCACAGGTACCGGTGCAGCGCCGGGGCATACCCATAGTCGACGCTGCTTTCGTGCGGGTGTGCCACAACGCGGGCATGGCTGTACACGTGTGGACGATCGATGAGCCGGCTGAGATGGAACGCTTGCTGGACCTCGGCGTGGACGGCATCATGACTGACCGGCCGAGCAGTCTGAAGGAAGTGCTAGAACGGCGAGGACAATGGTCCTGAAAGCAGCGCCGGGCACTTTTCCCCCGCCGACCGCGCCGGAGCCTACGGAGTCACCCGCGCCGATCCTCGTGGTCGGGATGCCGCCAAGCGCTCCACTGCCTGAAGCTGACCTGTACGTGGGTGCACCGCGGTACCTCGAACTGGTGCCGCCTGGAAGCCCAGTTCTTGCGCTCGGCCCCACAGGGACCAGTCTCGCGGCGGCCCTCGACCGCACGGCCGACATAGTGGCCAGCGGTCGGCGTGTCTGCGTACTAGCCCAGGGTGACCCGGGCTTCTTCGGCATCGGACGCGCCCTCTCGGAGCGTTTCGGGCCAGGGAGCCTCGAAGTGCACCCAGCACCCTCCTTGGTCAGCCTCGCGTTTGCACGCGTGGGCCTGCCATGGGACGACGCAGTCGTCGTCTCAGCGCAGGGCCGCAACCCAGGCGACGCATTGATGGCGGCTCATCGAGCCACCTCGAGCGGGCACAAAGTTGCAGTGCTTTCGGGGCCAGACGCCCCGCCCGAACGCGTCGGCTACGTACTTCTGGAAGCGTGGGCGGCCAGCGCACGAGCCAACGAAACTACCGCACGTCCGGGCACCCGTCGCGCCACCGCCGTGCCGGGCGAACCCCTCACCATCGTGGTTTGCAGTCGGATCGGGACACCTCGTGAACAAGTGACACTGACCGACGCTCGCCAGCTGGCCAAGGGCACCTGGGACCCCATATCAGTGGTCCTGCTCCTGCCGGACGAGGCGCTGGACACCCACCGCGCTCCGAGCGCTTTGTGGAGCCCGGAGAGCCGGTCGTGGCTGAGTGGGACCAGCTTCGGGAGAGACGCCAGCGCGTTCCTGCACAAAGACGAGATGGTGAACAAGCCTGAGGTGCGAGCCGTCGTGCTTTCGAAGCTCGACCTGCCCTTGATAGGTGTGTTCTGGGAGGTGGGAGCCGGTGGCGCAAGCGTGGCCATCGAAGCCGCACTGTTAGCGCCCGCCCTGGAAGTCCATGCCATCGAGGAGGACCCCCGAGCTGCCACACAGGCTCGTGCGAACGCGAACAAGCACGCTGTCACGATCAAGGTCCACAACCTCCACGCGCCCGAAGGCCTTGCAGGGCTCCCACGGCCCGACCGGGTTTTTTTGCAGGGAGGCGACAGCGCCGTCTTGGAAGCCTGCCTCAGGCACGTGGCCAGCGGCGGAAGGGTGGTGACGACCGCGGCTTCTCTGGCTGCAGCAGTAGAGGCTGCGGAGCGCCTCGGCGCACTTGTGCAGGTGTGCGTGGCTTCGGGGGAGCGGACCCCTGAGGGCGACTGGCAGCTCGTGGGCAACGACCCTGTTTTCGTCGCGTGGGGACCGCAGCAGAGGTTGCTGTAGGCTCGAGAGTACGTAACCTGCAGGAGCGCCGGTACCGGGCCCAAACAACTGAGCCGGGTAACTGGGCCGGGTAACTGGGCCACAGTGTTCCCAGTTCGCCGGTTCACCGCTATTTTGCGTATTTTCAGCCGGCTAGTCCCGATCCCCTTTGTGAACTAACCATGAGCCGGTCCCATTCGAAAACTATTCGCGCCCAACATCGTCACGATGTGCCCGCCAGTGCACTCGATTGCTGCTATTTGAACCTATAAGTAATGCGGCCCCGCTTGAGGTCGTACGGGCTGATCTCTACCTGGACGCGGTCGCCCGGCAGCACGCGGATCCGGTGCATCCGCATCTTCCCTGAATTATGGGCGAGGACTTCGTGGCCGTTGTCGGTCTTGACGCGGAATGTCGCGTTCTTGAGGGACTCGGTGACCGTGCCCTCCAGCAGGATGGCCTGCTCTTTAGAGTTGGTGTTGGTGTTCGACAGTGTTCTTCACCTCCTTCGGCATGACTTGAGCATGGTACCAGGCCTGGCGCCAGGCCGGAGCGCCAGGCCGGAGCGCCAGGCCGCAGCGTCGGCGCGACGGCTGACTCGGCCCCCGAAGCCGGGTCTGAGCCTCTGAGCTGGGCTCTTCCCCCTTGGTCAGCGATCGTGGACCGACATGGCGACGGCGCCCAGGTCGCCTCCGCGCTCACAGGCCGGAGGGTCTCGGGCCGCTCTCTTCCCGCACGACGTCCCGGCTGGCCTTGTCCTGGCGTAGGCCGAGGAAGCTCGGGTGGCGTAACCGACCGTCTCGCGTCCAGTTGCTGAAGGACACCTCGGCGACGAGCGAAGGCTCGACCCAGTGAGCCGCCCTTTCCGTGACCGGACTGGCGAAGGGGCTGGAAGGCCTCTCTAACTTGAGCAGCGCTCGCAACAACCCTCTGAGAGTCGCGTCGGTGAAGCCCGTCCCCACTTTGCCGGCGTAAACGAGTTCATCCTGTTCCCAGTAGCCGAGCAACAACGCTCCGAAACCGTCCCGCGTCCCGCGTGGCTCAGTGAAACCCCCGATAACCATTTCTTGGCGGCGGGTGCACTTGAGCTTGCGCCACTCGGCGGAGCGCCCCTCTCGGTAAACCGACCCAGACCGTTTGGCAACCATCCCCTCCCAGCCTTGCTCGCAGGCTTGTTCAAAAAGCTGACGCGCTTCTCCTTCCAGAGCCGGGACCAACCTTATGGGGCCACCCGTGGGGACGGCCTGGGTGAGAAGATCCTTGCGTTCCTCTATAGGGAGGTGGCGGAGGTCCTGACCCAAAAGCCACGGCAAGTCGAAGACCCAATACTCTATAGTTGGCGCCTCACCTTCTTGTAAGGCGCCAAACTTGGCTTGTAAAGCTCCAAACCTGGCTTGTAAAGCTCCAAAATCGGCCTGTAAGGCTCCAAAATCACCCTGCAACGCGCCGAAATTCGGCCTTCCGTCGACGATCCCAACCACCTCACCGTCGAGGACGAAATTGGTGGCCGGGAGCGACGCCACCGCGTGGACAATTGTGGGAAAACGGGCCGTGAAAGGAAGGTGGTTTCGAGAGAACAATGAGATTTCGCGCCCGTTACGGACCGCAATGCACCGCAGCCCGTCCAATTTCGGTTCCAACAACCATTCTCCGGGCGGGCCTGTTAGAAGCACCTTTGTGAGAGCTGTCCCCGGAGGGGCGGCCTCAGCCAGCATTGGCTCGCAGAACCTGGCTGGAGCAAGGCTCCCGCCGGGAGAAACTGTGGCCGGCACTCCGTTACCGCTCGGTCATTTGGCTATTCGGAGTCTTCAGCTATCTCGACGGGCCCAGGGACCATCATATACATCGCTATATGCGGGCCGATAAAGGGTTCTTCCCATTGGTCTCCCCTCGTCACCATGCCGGCCCGCTCGTAAAACCGGACGGCTCCGAGTCTCGCGCTGCACCACAACACGCCCCCTCCCGCCTCGGCAACATGGGCGATTACGGCCTCCACTACGGCTGACCCGGCGCCCCGGCCGCGCCACTCGGGCCCGTAGCCATCCCGCGAAGCCGCCAGCTGTCCGGGGCGTCCGGCTGCCAGGGCGGTGGTTCTGCCCATACAGACGCCACGCATACAACCCTGCCGGCCTCGACCTCCGCACAGAAGTGGGCCGGGCTGGCGTGCCCGTCCGTTTCCGAGCGGACCTCGTCGACGGTTTGATGCGGCCGGAGAACGGCCTGGCGCAGTGCCACTACGTCGCCCGCGCTGCAAAGCCGCACTCGCAGGCCGGGCTGCGCAGTCACCATCCCGTTGAGAGTAGGCCCGTTGAGAGTAGGCCCGTTGAGAGTAGGCCCGTTGAGAGTAGGCCCGTCGAGAGTAGGCCCGTTGAGAGTAGGGCGGTGGAGAGTAGGACCGTTGAGAGTAGGGCGGTGGAGAGTAGGACCGTTCAGGGTAGGGCCGTTCAGGGTAGGGCCGTTCAGGCTAGGGACTTTTGCGCGTGCCAGCGCGCTAGGGCCGGGACCGAAGTCACGTGCCGGAGCAGGTCGGGGGCCAGGTGTTCGAGCTGGGTGTGACAGCTAAAACCGTCAACGACCAGGTAGGTGCGCGCTCCGCTCTGGTCCTGGGCACTGTTCTCTCCCCCTGTTCCTGCGCCGGCGTCGCCGCGCAACATCGCCCGCAGTTTGGGCAGCCAGAGGTCCTCTCCGATCCGGCGCGACACCTCTTCGTGGTGGGCGTTGAACCCGAACGAACCCGCTAGCCCGCAGCAACCGGCGTCGACTACCTCGGCACGGTAGCCGAGGGCACGGAGGAAAGCCTCGTCGGCCGAGGTGCCCAGCACCGAACGCTGATGGCAATGCGGGTGCAGCACAGCTCGCCCAGCCTCACCAGGGCCCGTCACCGGGAACCTGTCAATCAGACCTGTTGTCATGATGTGTTCGGCCGGGCTGCGAGCCAGTGAGGCCAAGCGCGCCGCCCGGGGGTCGCCGGGAAGGAGAGCCGGCAACTCGTCACGAAAAGCCGCCAGGCAGCTCGGTTCGGGGACAACCACTGGGATGCTGGCCGTGGCCCAGGGGGCCAGGACTGCCAGCAGGTTGCGTAGCGTGCGTTTGGCGAGGTCGAGCATCCCGAAGTCGTACAGCGTGCGCCCACAACACGCCCATCGCGACGGTACGGCGACCCTCTCGCCGAGCGCCTGGAGGGCCGTGATCGTGTCGTGGCCGGTCCTCGGGTTGAATGCATCGGTGAAAGTATCGGGCCATACGACGACAGATGTTTCAGCAGGAGGCCGGTCTAGCGCCGCAGGGAAGTCGCGACCGGCCCAGCGGCGCAGGCCTCCTCCCGGAGCCAGGAACGGCGCTGGGCGCTCGGTGGTGACACCTGCCATTCTTTTAAGGGCCGGGCTCAGATAGGAGGAGCGTAGTAATGCGTTCACTGTGCGCGACCCCCCCGGGACCCGGTTAGCGGCGCGCGTCGCCCAAGGGAGCAATCCCATCGCGTACATGGATGTAGGACGTGGGCGGCCCCGGTAATAGTGCGAGTAGAACTCCGACTTGTATGTCGCCATGTCGACGTGCGTCGGGCAGTCCGATGCGCACGCCTTGCAAGAGAGGCACAGGTCGAGGGCCTCTCGCACCTCCTCATTGCGCCAGCTCGCCGGAGAAACGTCGCCCTGGAACATCTCGCTCAGCACCCTGGCCCGTCCTCGTGTCGAGTGCACCTCGTCACGCGTCACCCGATAGGAAGGGCACATCGTGGCCGCGTCGTCCCGGCGGCACCGCCCCACGCCTACACAACGCAACGCCGCCTGCATCAGCGAACCAGAGTCCTGGTTGAACGCATAACCGGTGGGCCGCAACGTGACTGGTTCGTTCAGCGTGAAGTAACGGATGTTCGAATCGAGCGGGTAAGGGTCGACGACCTTGCCGGGGTTCATCAGGCCATCCGGGTCCCAGAGGTCCTTGAACTCGCCGAAGGCCTGCACGAGCTCGCGCCCGAACATGGTCTCCAGCAGCTCGCCCCGGCTTTGGCCGTCGCCGTGCTCGCCCGAGAGAGACCCCCCGAGCGATACGACGACGCGGGCCGCCTCGGTTACATATGAGCGGTACCTGCGGAGCCCGGCGGCGCTGCGCAAATCGAAATTGTTGCGAGTGTGGACGCAACCTTGCCCAAAATGACCATACCAAGCGCCCGAATAACCGTATTCCGCCCACAGTGCCGTGATGCGCCGCAGGTATTCAGCGAGCCTGGCCGGAGGGACGGCTCCATCCTCCCAGCCCTCGTAATTGTGGTGGCCGTCAACGCGTATCGCCGTGGCCCCCAGGCCCGATTCCCTCACGGCCCAGAGGCGGCTCTGGACGGCGTGATCGGCGACCTGCAAGGAGGTAACCCCGGCGGGAAGGGAAGCGACGACGTCGGAAGCACGCGATGCGGCCTCTTCGGGGCTATCGCCGCCGAGCTCGGCAATGAGCCAGCCGTTGCCCTCCGGGAGCAACGCCACGCCCGCCGTGTTGAGGCCGTGGACCTCCATCTGGTCTACAAGCGTCCGGTCGAAGCCCTCGAGGGCGAGCAATGGGTGCGCCAGCAGCTCTGGCACTGCCTCCGCAGCCATATAGATGTCGGGGTAGCCAAGTGCGACGAGGAACCGCTCACGTGGGCTCGTCACGAGCCTGAGGGTCGCTTCGGTCGTGAAAGCGCACGTCGACTCCGTACCGACGAGCGAGCGAGCCACCTGAAAGCCGCGTTCGGGAGCCAACTGGTCCAGATTGAACCCGCTTACACGCCGGGGGATCTCGGGGAACCGCTCCTTCACGGCAGCCCCGTAGCGGCGGTCAAGGTCCTGCAGGCCGGCCAGCAACTGGCTGAGCCGGCCGCCGCCGTCCACGGCCGGCCCGAGAGCGTCCGGCCCATAGGCTCCGACTGCCAGCTCCTCCCCGCCCGCGACCACGATCCTCAGGCTTTCGACGTTGTCGGATGTCTTTCCGGCGTACAGGCCGTGCGTCCCACAAGAGTTGTTGCCAATCATGCCGCCCAGCGTGCACCAGGCATGAGTGGCGGGGTCCGGCCCAAAAGTAAGCCCGAAGCGCTCGGCGGCACGGCGCAGGTCGTCGAGGACAACTCCAGGTTCGACCCTGGCCAGACGCCGTTCGGGGTCGATCTCCAAAATCCGGTCCATGTACTTGGACATGTCCACCACGACTGCCTCGTTGCAGCCCTGACCGGCGAGGCTGGTGCCTGCGCCCCGGGCCAGCAGCGCAGCCCCGGCCTCTGCCGCCACCCTGGCCGTGGCCTGGACGTCGGCCTGGTCGAGCGGAAAGACGACCCCAAAGGGTACCTGCCTGTAGTTAGAGGAGTCACTCGCAAAGGCGGCGCGCGTCGTGCTGTCGAAGCGGACCTCGCCTCGAACGGCACCTGTGAGTGCCCGTCCCAGGGCCTCACGCTGAGCTTCTCCTAACTTGGCCGGGCGCTTTGACATCGCTAGTCGACGGACAGCCTAAGGGTACGGGTCGAAGGGGGGTGGTCGAAAGGGTACGGGCCTACAGCGCTCGTACCACCTCGGCCATGAGCTCGCCGGCCTCGGTCGGGTTCTGGGCCACCTTGGCACCTGCCGCCGCGAGGGCGTCCATCTTGGCCTGAGCGGTTCCCTTGCTGCCGGAGATTATGGCGCCAGCATGGCCCATTCTCCGGCCCGGGGGAGCAGTTACTCCCGCGATGTACGACACGACTGGTTTGTCCAGGTGCTCGGCAATATAGGAGGCTGCGCTCTCCTCTTCGGTGCCGCCGATCTCGCCGATCAGCATTACGGCTTTTGTCTCTGGGTCCGCCTCGAAGGCCCGGAGACAATCGACAAAGGTCGTGCCCGGGACCGGGTCACCCCCGATCCCGACACACGTCGTCACACCGATACCCATTTGTTTGAGCTCGTATAGAGCCTGGTAGGTAAGAGTGCCACTCCGGCTCACGATGCCGACCGGCCCGCCTGCTAATGCGATCTCGCCGGCGGTAATGCCGATATTGCACTTTCCCGGGCTTATGACACCCGGGCAGTTCGGCCCGATCAGACGGGAAGAGGGGTACAGGTGCTGGATCTCGCTATAAACACGCGGCCTCGTCCTGTGCCGGTATGCCTTCGGTGATGCAGACGATAATTTCCATTCCCGCGGCGGCCGCTTCGAGGATCGAAGCCGGCGCGACCTTGGCGGGTACGGCAACGAAACTGGCGTCGGCACCAGTGGCAGCTTTGGCCTCAGCCGCGCTGGCGAAGACAGGGATACCTTCTACGTCCTGCCCGCCCTTTGCGGGGTTCACACCCGCGACGACTTTTGTCCCGTAGTCACGGTTGCGAAGCCCGTGGAACCGGGCCTGGCCACCGGTCAAGCCATGGACCACGACCTTCGTGGTCTCGTCGACAAATATGCTCATTTGGCACTACCTGAAAGCTCGACCGCGAGGCGCGCCGCGCCCATCATGCTGGGAGAAGTGATCACCATGTCAGACTCGACGGTGCGCAATATTTCCCTTCCTTGTTCCGCGTTAGTGCCGTCCAGGCGTATGACCATCGGCACCTTTATGTCGACCCGACCGAGAGCCGTGACAATCCCGTTCGCCACCTCTTCCCCACGAGTGATGCCGCCAAAAATATTGACGAAGATCGAACGCACATTGGCGTCTGAATTGATCACTTCGAGGGCATTGGCCATAACCTCCGCACTGGCGCCGCCGCCTATGTCCAGGAAATTGGCTGGGCGGCCACCCACCTGGTTGACGACGTCACATGTGCTCATCGCGAGGCCGGCGCCGTTTGCGATTATGCCCACGAAGCCCTCCAGGCCAACGTATTGCAGCCCGAGCTTATGGGCGTGGCGCTCACGTTCGTCGAGGTCGGCGGTGCCAGCGAACTCAGCCCATTCGGGGTGCCGGAAGGCCGCATTGTCGTCCAGCGTCACTTTCGCATCGAGGGCGTGGACCCTCCCATCAGTTGTGAGGATGAGGGGGTTGACCTCGACCAGGTCGGCATCGCCCTCGACGAAGCAACGGTAGAGGCTGAGCAGGACTGCCTGGGCCCCATCCTTCGCTTCGTCGTCGATGCCGGCTTGTTCAACCAGTTGGCGGGCCTGCCCCTCGCTGAAGCCCTCGTAGGGGTCAACATGGAGCCGGGCAATAGCACCCGGGTCCTCCTCAGCGACCTGTTCGATCTCCACTCCACCCCGGGCCGAGACCATCGCCAGGTGCGCTTTGGCCCCCCGGTCGAGGGTGAAGCTGGCGTAGTACTCCTTGGCGATGTCCGAGGCGTGCTCAACCCAGAGGCGGCGGACGACGTGGCCCCTGATGTCCATGCCCAAGATGGCCTCGGCGTAGGCACGGGCTTGCTCTACGTTGGCGGCGAGCTTGATCCCGCCGGCCTTGCCTCGGCCCCCTACCTGCACTTGGGCCTTAACGACAACGGGGTACCCAAGACTTTCGGCCACCTCTACCGCCTCGGCGACCGTAACCGCGACCCCGCCCGGCGACACGGGGATGCCATAACGGGCGAAGTACTGCTTGCCCTGGTACTCGAACAGGTCCACTGGCTCTCCTTGGCAAGTTGTCCAGTTTTGGGGTGGCGGACCGCACAAGACTAGTTGGGCGCTCGGGAGACTAGAAAGAGTCGGTGACCAGTGGGGGCCCGCGCTCTGTGCGGGGTGGCCGGCGCCGTTCTGTGCTGCTGGTGGGGCCCTGCGCGGGCGCCTTCCGACCTCTCTGGCCGGCGCCATCCTCGCCGTGCCGGCGGGGCCCACCGCGAAATGACCGGCGCGTTCCTTGGGTGTGGCCAGTGGGCGCTCCCGGCCGGGTCGGAGGCTCTTTGAGCCCTGCGGAGCGAAGCGAAGCGCTCAGGTTTCGCGAGCGGCGGTCGTTCGGAGCCAGCGGTCGTTGCCTCCGGCTCGCGCTCGGTGCGAGCGGGCAGCTGCTGTGAGCGGCGGCGGCCCGTGCTTTCCACGGCCAGACCACCCTTCTCGGTGTATCGCGGGTTTCCAGGCTGCAATCCGGCTCACTTTCGGCCCCAGATCGCGACGAATTGCTGAAAACGCGCCCAGAAGCTCGGGGGCACCCGGTATGACAACGCATATGTGGTAGAAAATCGCTCTTTCACAACACTTTTCTGCTCCAGACCGGCGAGTTCGAGGCGGCGCCCGGTGAGCGGGGGCCGGCGACCTGTTCGAGTTTGGCAGGCGGGCTCTGTCACCATTGAACGCAGTTCCCGGCGAGGTCGAGGCGGCGCCCGGTGAGCGGAGGCCGTCACCTGTTCGAGATCCGCTGCCGGGCTCGTGCCACCACTGGACGCAGTTCCCGGCGTTGCCGAGCAGGCCGCCACGATGCGACAATGTCGACCGCCCGGCTCCCCGCCGGGTTGCGGTAATGGGATGTCTTCTGAAGTCCCTCGTTAGAGCCGAAACCGGCCCGCTCCCTCGGTGCTCCGGTGCTCCTTTCCTGCGCTCGCGCCGGCCGGAGCCCGGTGCCGGCGCGGCTCCACGGGGGCGGCTTTCGGCACCAACCAGGGCTCCCCGCCGCTTATCGGCCGGTCGTCAACCCGCTGTCGTACCGCTGCTCGAACCGGAAGCTCCTGAGGAGCTGCCCATGTTCGGACACGGGTGCGACGAAGTACCTCCGGAGGATTGACCGGTCGACGGGCTCGACGGGCTCGACCGCGAACCGGACGACGGGCTCGACGAACTGGACGAGGGCGCCGTCGTGGTTGGGCTGCTGTGGGTCGTCGCGCTGGCTACGGCCAGCCCGGCGCCCATGCTGAGGCCGAAGGCACCGCCGGCCAATGCCAGGGTGACGAGCGGGTTCCTTAGTTTCATCATTCGTTCCTTTCTTCATACGTGGCTTCGTACGGGCTCGTACCACGACAGCCCACCGGGCCAACCTTGGAAGTTGCTCAGACGGGGCTTGGAGATTCGGTAATGTGCCGGGCATCTCAGTGGTGCAAATGAAGCCGTCGGCGGTCGGGACGCCTGCCCTGTGGACGAGCACCCGCTCGTCGAGGTCGACCGCACAGTGCCGGTACCGGGGCCGGGACAGGTGCTGGTCCGAGCAGACGAACGTGGCGTATGCCGTACGGATCTCAGCAGCGTCACCGTCAACACCCGGGAGGACGGGCGCGAGTTCGTCGAGGTGGCCGCCCAGATCGGGCTGGAAGTGACCACTACCCCCTACCCTCTGAGTGACGCTGACGCCGCGTTGGCCGACCTGGCCCACGGCCCGGTGCGCGGAGCCGGGGCCCTTTTGGCCGAGAGCTGAAGATGGAGCCCCGCCAACGCATGGGGCAACGCTTGTAGGGCCCGCCCAAACCGGCCGAGAAGGACGACAAAGGGGCAACAGGACAGGGGTAAACACGACAGCGGAACAGCCGAAGACGGGCCCACCGGGCAGCAGCAAGCGGGCCACTGGAAATCCGGGCACCGGCGAACCGGGCTCTGCGACCCCGGGCTCTGCTACCCCGGCCAGTGGGAACCCGGGCACGGGCGATCCGGGCTCTGGGGGCCGTGCCACTGGTCGCGCCACCGGTCGCGCCACTGGTTGCGCCACTGGTCGCGCCACTGGGGCCCAAGCACGGGCAAGCAGGGCACGACGCACCAGGACGGGGCAAGACGTGCGAGAACGCTGCCCGTATTGCCCACGTTGCGCGGCTACAAGGTTTCGTGGCTGACGGCGGACGCGGTCGCCGGGCTGACTCTCGTTGCGATTGCCATCCCCGAACAAGTCGCCACTGCGCACCTCGCCAATATGGCGGCAGTAACGGGGTTTTACGCCTTCGTAGCGGGGTCGATCTTGTTCGCGTTATTCGGTCGGCACCCCATTATGTCGGTTGGGGCAGACTCTACGATTGCTCCAGTTTTTGCCGCCGGGGTAGCGACGCTCGCCGTGGCCGGATCGCCCACTTATACGCATTTGGTGAGCGCGACGGCGTTGATGGTCGGCGTGCTGTTGGTAATTGCGGGGGTCTTCAGGCTCGGGTGGATAGCGGACTTTTTCCCCCTGCCCGTTGTGACTGGGCTTCTGGCCGGGATCGGAGTCGAGATTTTCGTCAAACAATTGCCAACTGTCCTAGGCCTCCCTGGTGGCGGCACAACAACCATTGGGAGGGTCAAGACCTTCTTCCAGCAACTGGGGGACTTCAACCCGTGGGCATTCGGGATCGCGATCGCGGTGTTGGGCATCATTGTCATAGCCGCGAAGGTCGACCACCGGATCCCGGGGGCCTTGATCGGCGTCGTGGGCTCAACGGCACTCGTCGCCCAGGCCAACCTGACCAGCCACGGCGTTCAGGTGCTCGGCCCGGTGCAGGCGTCGTTCCCTCATCTCGGTTTGCCTCAAGCGAGCTTCCAACAGCTCAGCAAGCTGATTGCGACCGCGCTCACGGTGGGATTTCTGTGCATAGTGCAGATTTCGGCGACCGTGCGCTCCAGCCCGGGTAGCGGTGTCGGTGGTACCAAAGAGCAGTTCAAGCCGGAAGACTTCAACGTAGACCTAGCGGCTGTCGGAGCCGGGAGCCTCCTCGCCGGTCTATCGGGCGCCTTCGCTGTCGACGCGAGCCCCCCTCGGACGGCGGTCGTAGGTTCCGCAGGCGGGAGGTCTCAAGTATCTGGCCTGGTGGCTGTCGGCGCGATCGTGATTGTCCTGGCTTTCGCTTCGAGCCTCCTGAAGGACCTCCCTGAAGCGGCCCTCGGGGCAGTACTCATGTACGTTGCATCGAGGCTGTTCCACTTCGGCGATCTGCGTTCGGTCTACCGCTTCGGTGCATTTGAGTTCGTTCTCGCCCTTATAACCCTGGCCATCGTGGTCTTCGTGGGTATAGAGCAAGGCGTTGTGGCCGCGGCACTGCTGGCGCTGGCCCAGCGGACCCGGCTGGCTGCACGCCCACGCGATGCCGTACTCGGCAGAGAACCGGGCACGGACCACTGGATCCCGACAGACATCGGGCGGCCCACTGAGCAGGTCCCGGGCGTACTTGTCTACCTCCTGTACGCGCCCCTCTGGTACGGCAACGCCACTCATGTGGTCGACCGGCTGACCTCGCTAGTCGCGTCTGCGTCGCAACCGGTGCATACGGTAGTCCTGGACGGCAATGGCGTCCCGGATATCGACTACACGGGGGCCAGGGCGCTGGGTGAGCTGATAGGGCAATTCGAGCAGGAGGGCATCCGGGTAGCCATCGCTCGCGCCTCCCAGCTGGTGCACCGCGACCTCAACCGCGCCGGCCTCCTCAACCTGATCGGCACAAACCGCCTCTTTACAAGCGTTGACCAGGCCGTCCGGGAACTCGAAGGGCCTCGATCACCGAGTAGTGGGCCCTAGCCCCCGTGGTCGGAACGGGTGCCTCCCTGCCAGCCACTTTGGTCTGCCATAGCCGCTTTGGCCTTCCCTAGCCGCGTTGGGGTGTCCTCGGCCCCGGTGGCCGGGGTCGGGCTTGCTGCTGGAGCCGTGAGACGGCAATGCTGGGGTGCATGCCGACAGCCCTGATCACAGGAATCACAGGACAAGACGGCTCGTACCTGGCCGAGCTACTGCTTTCGAAGGGCTACGACGTGGTGGGCGCTCACCGACGGAGCAGCACCGTGACCTTCGAACGGATAGCACACATCGTCGACAAGATCACCCTCGTGTCGGCTGACCTGCTCGACGAGTCGTCCCTTATAAGGGTGCTCCGGGACCACAAACCCTCCGAGGTCTACAACCTGGCTGCCCAGTCTTTTGTAATGACCTCGTGGGCGCAGCCGGTACTCACGGGCGAAGTGACAGCCCTCGGGGTGACTCGTCTTCTCGACGCCATCGTGATGCTGGACCCGTCCATACGCTTCTATCAGGCCAGCAGTTCGGAGATGTTCGGCAAGGTCGTTGAGGTCCCTCAGAGCGAGCGGACCCCGTTCTACCCGCGCAGCCCGTACGGCGTGGCCAAAGTGTACGGCCACTGGGCAACGGTCAATTACCGGGAGAGCTACCAGCTGCACGCCAGCTCGGGGATCCTTTTCAACCACGAGAGCCCCCGTCGTGGCTTGGAGTTCGTGACCCGAAAGGTGACCAACGCCGCGGCACGCATCAAGTTCGGCCTCGCTGACCATGTCGCCCTCGGGAACCTTGAGTCACAGCGGGACTGGGGTTACGCGCCCGACTATGTACGGGCGATGTGGATGATGCTGCAACAACCAACGCCGCGCGACCACGTAATTGCGACCGGTGAGACGCATTCGGTCCGGGAATTCTGCGAGATCGCGTTCGAGCGGGCGGGCCTCGACTGGGAACGTCACGTCCGGGTGGAGGACCGTTATTTCCGCCCCGCAGAAGTAGACCTGCTTATCGGCGACGCCACCAGCGCTCATGAGGTGCTCGGCTGGAAACCAGAGGTCAGCTTCGAAAGCTTGGTGCGCATGATGGTGGACGCCGACATCGCCAGCGTCGAGCAACAACTCTCCCGGTAAGCAAAGACCCGCCCGGACGGCGCCAGGCGCTGCTCATCCCAACCGCTGCCTACTCTGGCAGGCGGTTCCCGACGATGGCGACGGCCGCGCCCGGCACGGTGTAGGTCGCGCGCGCTGGGGATCGCGGCGCGGCGCCATTGCCGAACGTGTACACCTTGCCGCGAGCGGTCAGAACGTAGTAGCCGCGGCCTTTGTAGGCAGGGCTGACTCCGACGACATTTGCAGCAATGTGGTCGCCAGGCAAGGAGCCCACGAAGCGGGCATCGCCGTAGGCGAAGACGCCCCCGTCCTTGGCGATCAGAGAGTAACCGCGCCCGTCGGCGCTCGCGATGATGCCCACAATAGGCTTGTTCAACTTGAGGTCCCCGGCAGAGCCGTAAAAGCGGGCGTTGCCGAAAGCAAATATCCCACCGTCGCTCGAAACGAGCCAGTACCCGTGGCCATCCGGGGTGGTGGCGATGGCTACGATGGGCTGTTTCACGCGGTACTTGCTAACGGAACCGTAAAAATGGGCATCGCCGTAGGCGAAAATCCCGCCGTCCCTCGCCACTAGCCAGTAACCCCTTCCGCCGGGCGCAGGGACGATACCCACGACGTGCTTTGCCAGGCGGAGTTTGCTAGCAGATCCGTACCAGCTGGCGTCGCCGAACGCGAGCACGCCACCGTTGCTGCCCGCCAACCAATAGCCCTTGTCGTCCGGTGTGGCCGCCATCGCGGTAACGATGCCCTGCAATGTGGTGCCAGCAGCCGTCCCGTAAAACGGCACCTGACCAAAGGCCGCCACGGCACCCTCCGAGTTGACGACCCAGTACCCACTGCCTATCGCCAGACCGCGCGTGCCGTCGGACGGGCCCGAGTGCGCGCCCGGCTTGGTGCCTGATGACCGGCTTCCCGCGGCTGAGCTGCCTGATGTGCCTGACGTGACCGAAGTGCCGGAAGTCGTAGTGCTGGTGCTGCTGGTCCCACTCGTACTTGACGTCGGCGTCGTCGAGGTGGTGGTGCCGGCTTGCGACGTCGGCACCGTTACGGGCGGGACAGCCCGTACGGCGAACCAGTCACTGTAAAGGTCAAAGTCCGCGGCGAACTGGTTACCGGTCAGGCTCACTGAACCCTGGTTGCCAATAAGCTCGAGCTCTTCCACCCGTCCGCCGATCTGTCCGAGACCGTTACGCTTCGTTACGGTGACATGCCGAAGTTCGCCGATCGAGGGAAAGGTTGACTGGACCTGGTCGAGCGGGACCCTCACCGTCCACGCATGCACCGGGTTAGAGGCAACAGAGTCACCCAGGTCAGGGACTGGGGGGAACGGGCCGCCTGCGGTGTAACCCCCCGTTGATGACGAGTACTCCGCTACGGCGATGCTGCCCGCAGCCCCACACGTACTGCTGGCGCCGCAGTACAGCACCTGGCCGGACGTCGAGGTCACCGCACTCTCGGCGGTCATGCCGTACTGGTTGGGCACTCCTTCGTACACTTGGCACTGGGTGGTATCGCAAATCGCGCCCTCCGTGGAGACGAGGGCCACCGCTACGCTCCGGGCTGCAACTGCGAGAGCCTGGAGCGCCGCCTCGCCTCCTGTGCCCATCCAGCTCGGGGGCGATTCGGCCGGTACCACGCCTTCGAGATAGGCCTCCAGGGGCAACACGTCCTGCGTCTGGCCGTCCGGCTGGGCGACCAGATCGCCCCGGTACGTCCGTAGGCCAACCCCTGGAAGGCACGCCTGCAGCTCTGAAACAGCAATGCCGGCCGGGACCACCGGAGCCGCACTGGAAGAACCGGTCGCGCCGGGAGTTGGGGCGGAGTGGCTGGCGCCAGGGGTTGTGACGGAGCGCGTGACGCTGGGGGTCGTGACGGAGCTGATGGCACCGGCAGTTGTAGTAGAGCGGGTGGCGCCGCTCGCACCGGAGCTACCACTCCTGGCGGTACCGGCGTCGACACGTGTGGCTGAGCCCGCACCAACGGCGCTCGGGGTCGTAGTAATGCGGTCAGCACGTGCAGCAGTGCCCATGCCGGCGACGCCGGAGGCGCCAACTTCGGCGCTGGCGATCGTGACTGGGCCCGATGTGGTGGCCACCTTGCTCCACGGGCCAGCGCAACCGGGCCGGAGAATATGGCTTCGCCGCCACCTGAACGACTCACATCTAGAGCTGCCGCCGCGAAAGTAGCATTGCCACCCCAGCTAGCCACGAGGCGGCCTCCGCTCAGGGCGGACGCAATCGTGCTGTGCCCGTCGAGTTCTACCAGATGGGCCCTAACCGGGGGCTCGGGAGAAGGTAGCGTCCCGAGGGTTGTGCCGCCGTAATAATGCGCCAGGATTTTTTTATAGTCCCAGTGGTACACCGACGCATAGCCGTAGGCCCCCCATTGGCCCATCCCTAGGCCGTGGCCGAACCCGAAACCAGAGATATTGACAGTCGATGCCGGAACGTCGTTGGCCCCCGCTGCGCCCTCGCCCCGCACCCCCGCCTGTGACCAAGCGCCCGACGGCAATATAGATACAATGAGGGCGGCGCCCAGCCCGGCGACAGTTATATTGCGACTGGCGCGCGACCTGTGCATTTTGCGCAACAATGGCTCTCCTGGCAGGTTAAAGCCCCGTCCCCGCCCAGTCACGCCAATCATAATCTGATCGGCCCTACCAAGGACAAATTTGGGTGGAGCCCAGGCCCGATTAGGAAGCGCTCTCGGCTCCGGGAGAGGCCTCTCAGAGAGGAGGCGGCTCGTTTGAACAAGAGGGGCCCTAAGAAAGAATAGTAACGATCGGCGCAGACGGGACTTTTGTGCTGGACGGGACCTCGTAAGGGGCGGACCCAAACGCGAAGACTTGCCCAGCAGCACCGGCGAGCCAGTAACCGGTCCCGTACGGGCCCGGAGCAATCCCGACGATCGGGTGAGCCTGGGACTTGCCGGCTTCGGAGCCGAAGAAAGTGGCGTCGCCGAAAGCAAAGACGCCACCGTCATTACCAGCCAGCCAGTAACCTTTCCCGTCCGGCGTGGCGGCCATCCCGACTATTGGGTGGGTAAAGCGGATCTTGCCGGTAGGCCCGTAGAAGTGAGCATCTCCGAACACGAAGACCGCGCCGTTACTGGCCACCAACCAATAACCCTTGCCGTCAGGGGTGGAGGCCATTCCCACGATCGGGTCGGCTAGGTTCGCATTGGCCATGGAGCCGTAATACTTGGCGTCGCCGAAGGCGAAGATGCCTCCATCATTCGCGAGGATCCAATAGCCCTTGCCGTCAGGACTGGCAGTCATGCCCACAATGGGGTGACCGAGCTGGATCTTGGTCGCCGAGCCGTAAGAGGTAGCGTCCCCGAACGCGAAGACAGTGCCGTTGCTCGTGACGAGCCAGTAACCAAGCCCGTCAGTACGTTCGGCACCACCGACGATGGGGTGGGTGACGTGATCGCCCGCAGTCGAGCCCCTTGACGCCGCCACACCTGAGCTGTAAACGCCGCCGTCCGAGCCGACAAGCTGGTACCCGTCCAGCGCGGCCGGGAGATCCCGTGATGCGGCCGCCTTCACGGCTGCCCCCGCGTTCAGGAGCCCTCCGTCGATGAGGTCGCCACCTTGCGTGAGCGGGGAAGTGGTCTGGCGTAACAGCGTGGCCACTTGCGGGCCCGAGAGCCCCGGGTCGGCCGCCATCACGAGAGCCGCCGCAGCTGACACATGCGGAGCAGCCATCGACGTACCGCTGTCCACCGCATAATTGCCGTCGTCCCAGGTAGACAGGACGTTGATCCCCGGTGCTGCGATATTGGCGGCATCTCCGTACTCAGAGAAATCCAGGTAGGGACCACCGTTGACCGGATCTACGGCACCCTGGTCGGTGCTGGCAGCGACCGACAGCACGCCAGGGTACGACGCCGGGTAGACGGGTTCGTTCGAAGGGTGCGGGGAGTCGTTCCCAGCCGCGGCCACCACCACGACTCCGTGCGCGATCGCGTATTCGACCGCGTCTTCTTCGTCCTGGTTGGGCCCGCAATCGCTCGGGTTCTCGTTGCACGGTTGGTTCTGCAGGGACAGGTTGATCACTCTGGCACCAGCCGCGACGGCGTCATAGATCCCCGTCGCCTCGTCCATGCTGTTGCCCGCCCCCGAGTCGTCGAGCACCTTGATGTCGATCACCTTGGTGTCCCATCCCAAAGAGGCGATGCCTATGCCGTCGTTGTCGGCAGCCGCGATGATCCCGGTCACGAACGTGCCGTGCCCGTTGTTGTCGTACGGCGAGGCGCAAAGAGGGCGGTCGTCAAGGCACACGTCGGGCCCGACTGTCACCTTGCCCTTGAGCTGAGGTTGGTTCGGGTCGACCCCGGTGTCAAGGACAGCAACGAGGACGCCCGCGCTCCCGGTCGTGATGCCCCACGCCTGCGAAGCGTGCACTGCCCAAAGGTCGGACTGACCGTTGGGATGGACAATCGTGGCGCCGGCACCGGCAAACGGGTTCTCCACTGTGACTGGCTTGGTCGGGCCACACGTCTCGTTGTAACAAGGGTTGTCCGGTGCGACCAATCCCGCTGCCTCGACCTCCTGTACAGGCGAAACGTAGTTGACCCCGGGCGTCTTGGACAGCACGGCCTCCACGTCTGCCGCTTCGACCGTAGGCAGGTCAGTCGACCAGCGCTGACCGGGCAACAGCTCGGGCACCGGGCCCGGGAGCCCTACCAGGACTGATGCCGGGTCCGTCTCACGGGTCTGGCCCAACTGCACCACGAGCTGCTCTGTCGCCACAGTGAAAGGCGTGGCTCCAGCCGGCGCCGGCGCAGCAAACAGGACAAGCCCTGCCAATATGCTGACGCCGGCAAGCCCTGGACGCAGCGCCCGCGGGCTCAGGACCTTCGGCAACAGACCACCTTTCGCAAGACCCGAGCGACCAGCCAGGAACGGCAGAGGTTCGGAGCTTCGCTAGTCTGCCTACTTTTGAGGCCAAAGTGAAGCGCGCCCCCGGTGGCGGAGCGCCGTTCAGTGACCCCTCAGCCGCTGGGCCAGCACTGACCCGCGCGACCGGACGCGGGCGCGCGCCCGGTCTGCCAGCGTTGTCGTCGGGAGCGTCACGAGGGTAAGACCGGCCTCAGCACCAGGCGCGTAGAGCCCCGTGGCGTCCACGTCGACCCCGTAGGCAAGCCTCGGGTAAGGCTCGACATCCTCGACGGCCACTTTGGTGGGCCGCAACTTGTAGCGCTCGACAAGGCGACGGGCCATCGCAGGAGTAGCCACGCTGACGTGGTCGGCTACTTGGGCGAGAACCTGCAGGCATACGGGCGGCACCTCCGGATCCTCGCCAACCAACAGCGTCACCCGTTCAAAACGGCGCAACGCCGCCGCCAGGCCGAGAGCGGTGGCGATCTGTTGGGCTGGCCGCGGGTCGGAAAACGGCACCCCCTTCTGCAGGCCGAGGGCAATCTGGGCGGGGCCGCCGAAGTGCCGGCGAACCTGCTCGAGGCGCCACCCCGCGACTGTCCCGGCCACGGGCACGGCAATGGGTGCCGCCCCCGTCCGGTAGGAAACCACTTGGACGCTGGTGCCCGCGTCCCACCCTCTTCTCACGGCCGCGATCGTGGCCGCAGTCGCTGGGCCGGGCATCGGCGGGTAGCTACCAACAACAACCAGATCGCAAACCGCCACGCCGCGAACATACCAGCCGGGTGACCCCCGACGGTAGGCTCTGGCACCGTGGTCAGCTTCGGGTCGCAGGTGCGTGCGTCAGGACAACCTGCGCCCAGGCCGTCTTTTCAGGGGCCAGCGAGTGTAGTGCAAGGGCTCCCGGGCTTCTGCGGGGACAAGCCCAGGAGCCTTCTGTCTGCCAGGGACCGTCCGTGTGCCAGGAAGCTCCTGTTTGCTCGTAACGGTGACAGAGACCCGCGGGCGGGCGCAGTTCCGGCCACGACAGGGCCAAGGCCGGGACGGTCGATGCGCGCCGGCCCGATGCCAGAGTGCCCGATGCCAGAGTGCCCGATGCCAGAGTGCCCGATGCCAGAGTGCCGGCTGCGAGCGTGCCCAGGATGAGCCGGCCCCGGACGAGCCGGCACGGGGTCATCCTGGACCTCGTAGCCGCTCAGAGCCCGAGCTACAAAGGCCGGGGGATCGCCCGCTACAGCACTGAGCTCGCTCGAGCGCTGGTTCAGCGGCACCCGGAACTGGTGAACTCGATTGTCATCCATCCTGAGCTCGGCCCGCCCGAAGGAGCTGAAGGCCTGGACGAATGGTTGACGTCGGCGCCCGACTGGTCAGAGGCGTCCGTTGTCCACTTGAGCTCGGTGTTCGAGCCGGAGGTACCGGTACGGGTGTACTGGCCACGCGAGGCCCTTTCCAACCGCCTCCTGATGGCGGTGACGTTGTACGACCTCATCCCCGATGTCTTCCCAGGCTGGTACCTGGAAGACCCGGGTTTGCGGAGACGCTGGCGGTGCTGTCGCGAGGTGGTCAGAGCGGCCGATGCGGTTTTCACGTTGTCCGAGTCGGCGAAGGCCGACACGATCGGGCTGCTCGGTGTACCAGAAAGGCGCGTCTCGGTGATCGGTAGCGGGACGGCACCGGAATTTCGTCGTCCTGATTCGCGCAGCGAGGCGTTCAAGGTGGCAAAACAGGGGGTCGCAGGTCTTCGAAAGGGTTTCATCGTCTACAACGGTGCCTTCAATCCCCGCAAAAACGTCGACAACCTCCTCCGGGCATATGCGTCCTTGCCAAAGGACCTCGTTCGGCGCCACCAGCTTGTGATCGTCTGCGACGCGCCGCCGCTCACGCGGAACCACTACCTGGTGATGGCCAAGCAGTTGGGGGTGGACAAACGCCTGCTCATTCCGGGCTTCGTGGCCGAGGAAGTACTGGTCAGCCTGTACCAGTCGGCCCAGCTGGCGGTTTTCCCATCGCTCTACGAGGGGTACGGCTTACCCGTTGTCGAGTCGATGGCATGTGGCGCGCCGACCATTGCAGGCGACAACTCTTCGCTCCGGGAAATCCTTCCGCGAGAGGCGCGTTTTCAGCCGACCGACCCCGGGGCCATCGAAGAAGCGGTGACCCGGGGCCTGACCGACAAGTCCTTCCGCGCCCGGTTGCTGGCACTGGCAAGCCAGCCAGCCCCGAAGTGGGACTCTGTTGCGGACAAAGCGGCCGAGGTGTTCGAGGAACTGTTGCGCCGGGCTACCACGTTCCGTCCCGGCTGGCGGCGCCGCCCGTGCTTGGCGCTGGTCGGGGTGCCGCCGGAACTGGCCGACGCCCTGGCGCCGTATTCGCTCTCCGACATCTTCGAGCGCCCCGCCGACACTGGTGACACCGGGACTGGCAGCACCGCGACTGGTCACACGGAGCCGTCCTCAGGGCCGTCCGAGCCGTCCGGGTCGTCACGGTCGTCCCAATCGGCAAAAACCGCCCAGACCGCCGACACCTCCGAGAGGCCACTTCCTTATAGCGCTCTGACCAGGCTGGACCGCTGGCGAGGCGGCTACGACGCCGTCGTCAGTTGGATCTCGGGGGCGGATGAACGGGATATGGACGTCATGGAACGGCTCGCTTCCGATTGGCGTGGTCGCGCGGTGGCCCTCCTCGACCGGGAGCACGTTGGCTCCGAACAAGCCGCGCTTTCCGAGTTCGAAAGCCCAGGGATAACGGTCCTGTTGGCCGGGGGGGACACGAGTTGGGACGAGACGGCGCGCCAGGTCGCGGCGGAAGCCGGGCGCCCGGTTAGCGGGCTCCGGCGGACCACCTGAGCGATGAAAGAGTCGCGGTCGACGCCCGTTGGGTCACGAAAGCGCAGGTCAAGGCGGTATGTCGGTCGAGAATGGGATCAGCCCCGGCCTGAGCCGGGCGCCATCGGTTCCTGGCAGGCACTCAGGTGAGGACCAGCGTTGTCGTCGTCTCTTATCGGCCGGGCGACTGGCTGGCCCGGTGCCTGGCATCTGTGACGAGCCAGGCCGACGAGGTGGTCCTCCTCGACAATGGGTCGGAGGGCACTTCTGCCTCCCAGATCGGAATGGAAGCCGGCGTCAGGGTATTGCGCTCCCCGGTAAATCAAGGCTTCGCCCCGGCCGTAAACGCCGGCGTCAGAGCTTGTCGAGGCGAAGCGATCGCACTGCTAAACGACGACGCGGTGGCCGGTGCCGGCTGGATCTCGTCGGCGGCGGCAGCTCTTAGCGAAAAGTCCGTCGCGGCGGTCGGCCCGAAATTGTTGCTTTCGTCCCGGTTCCGGGAGATCCGTTTCGCCGACCCTGAGTGGTTTGCGCCGGGCGACGAGCGCCCCCTGGGGCGCCAGATCCGGTCCGTAACGGTAAACGGCACCGAGCTGATCGAGACGGCCGCGGCCCCGGCCTCCACAGGGTGGAGCGGAACATACGCCGTGACCGATGGCGCTGGACGGCAGGGCCGCGTCAATGGTACGTGCCTTTGCCAGAGGGTAGCGGCGGCGACGAGGTCCTTGTAGACGGGGAGCCCGCTCCGCCCGGTCCCGTAGTGCGACTGGTGAACAGCGCCGGCACGTTCCTGGACCTGAGAGGGTACGCCGGGGACATAGGCGCCGACACTCCTGACGACGGTCGGTTCGACGAAGTGACCGCACGGTTCGGCATTTCCGGGAGCGCGTTCGTGATGCACAGGGATACGTGGCGCGAGCTCGGCCCGTTCGCCGACAAGTTCTTTGCCTACTACGAAGACATTGATTGGTGCTGGCGGGCCAACCTGCGAGGCAAGCAAGTGCTTTATGACCCGACGGCGACCGTCGAGCACCGCCGCTCGGCCAGTTCAGGGGGGGAACACGAGCCTTGGGTGCGCGTCATGTCGGAGCGGAACCGCACACTGACGATGGTGCGCAACGGCCCTACCCGGACCGTCGTCACAGCCCTTCGGGACAGGGTCGAAAATGGCCCCGATGGCGGGGTGCGAGCCGGCATCACCCGCTTGCTGCCGTGGGCTCTGGCTAGCCGCGCCAGATTTTCACGCCGATGGGCCGTGAAGCCTGAGGCGGTGTGGGAGCGCTGGGCTGGGCAGTCTGCCGAGGGCGCGGGCGTACCTAGCTGGGCAGCGAAGACGACTAAGCCCGGAGCCGGCTGAGCGAAGTCAGGTCTGCTTCGATCCGGTCAAGCACCTGAGGCCACTGGTAGTTGTTCATAACGTATGACCGCCCCCGTTCGCCGATCTCGTCGGCGGCCCCAGGGGCAGACAGGAAAGTCGCCAAATGTTCGCCAAGCTCGTGAGAGTTGCTGAAAGCGCGTCCTCCACCCGAGCGCGAACAGTGCCATTCGACGACAGCGCTCCCCGCCCGCACCAGCACCGGGCGTCCGGCCAGCCAGGATTCCATACAGGTGCGGGAGTAGCTCTCCATGAGGCTCGGCTGAACGTACGCGAGCGCAGCGGCCATGGCGTTATTGCGCTGCTCGGTGCTCAAATAACCGACGTCGATGACACGCCCCCGTAAACGCGGGGCGACATCAGCGTCGCCGGCTCCGGCAGTCAACAGTTTCACGCGCGTCTTTGTAGCCGCAAACATGTCTACGAGCCACGGCCAGCCTTTGTCGTTCTCGCGCCGGCCGAGGTACAGGATGAACGGGCCATCTATGCCGTACTCGTCGCGGAACTCGTCGGGGTTGTAGCTCTTCGGTACGTCCATTCCTGAACCAATCACGCTGTGGTGAGGAGTGACAGGGCCGAGGCGGTGAGCCAGGTCGTGCTCTGGTCCTGACAGGAACCACACGGACCCAGGCAAAGAAAGCACGTGGCGCATAACGTCGACGTAGGCGTACAGCTCGTCGTGCAGGCAGGGCATGACGACAGCACGCTCGGCCACGATTGGCATGCACACAGTAGTGCTCCAGAAAAGGTACGGAGCAAAGACGACGGCGTCGAAACTGGGCCCTCTTTCAAAAGCGTCTCGAACAGCCCCGGCGTTCGAAAAAGAGCGCTCAACCAGGTCACCTGATCATCAAGAGTCGTGACGTGGCCGTAGTAAATTTGCCCGTGGACCCAGTGCTCCTTGCTGGCGGACGTAGCCAACACGTTTTGGAAGCGGCGCACGAGCAGACCGCCTTCGGTATTTGCGCCCTCTGGTAGTTCATTGGCCCACGTATACGGGTTGACCGCGCACGTCGTCAGTACTTCCACTTCCCAGTTACGCTCAACCATGCCCAGCGCGATATCACGCACTACGGCCTCGGCTCCACCGACTATGTCGGCGCCAAAACGGGGCGGGACAAAGGCGATGCGCCGTTTCATCGTATCCCAGGGCATTTCTTCGTCGAGCTGTTCCGAGTGTCCCTCAATGCTGGCCATACCGGGCGGTAGCATAGCCGGCGGTGCCTGCTAGCCGCTCCGAACCAATGTCCAACGGCACCTCAGCCGCGTCCGACCAGCTCCTCAAAACGGCCAGCAGAGCCCTCCTGCGATCTTATCTGGCCATGGACCGAGCGCTGGACACCGTCGCCGCGGGGTGGGCATCACGGCGGGCGCGAAGTGGCCCCGGGGATCCGTCCCCAAGACAGCATGCTGACAGGCCGGGGAGTGAGAGAAACGGTGCGGTCCCGGGTTTGAGCTCGAGTGCGAGCCCGGAGGCTAGACCTCAGGCCAGTTTCGGGGACGTGCTGGCCTGCTACCGATTGCTGCTACGGCGCAAACCAGACCCTGAGGGTCTCGTCCACCACCGGGAACGCCTGAACAAGGGGCATGTCACGGTCGACGAGCTGGTCGACGAGTTCCTGGGTAGCGTGGAATTCGCACGGGCACACGACAAGCGCACCAAAGGGGAGCCTGCAGCCAGTGAGGTCGTGCAGGCCCACCACGGTTTCCGGATCCACGTCGACCCGAGCGACTACGCCGTGGGCCACACTGTGGCGAGGACGGGCGAGTACGAGCCCGAGGTTTCTGCAACCTTGCGCAGAGTTCTGCGCCGCGGTGCGACCTTCGTCGACATCGGGGCGAACTTCGGCTGGTTCAGCCTTCTGGGCGCTTCGATCGTCGGGCCCGACGGCCGGGTCATTGCGGTGGAACCAAATCCTCGCAACGTTGCCCTGCTGCGCGAGAGCGTCAAAGACAACGGCTTCGACAATATTGATGTACTACCAGTGGCACTGGCTGAACGCGCAGGAGTGGCCGCCCTCGAGACAGACGGCAGTAACGGCAGGGTCATCCCGATTGACGGACCGCCCCCTAAGACCATGGAAGCAAGCTTCGTCGTCGCAACCTATGCGCTCGACGAACTCTTGAACGACCTCGGGACAAGCCGGGTCGACGTCATAAAGATCGACGTAGAGGGGGCCGAGCCCCTCGTTCTACGGGGCGCGACGAAAACGATCTCCCGGAGACGGCCGTTGCTGATAAGCGAGTTTTACCCGATGGCGCTTGACTGCTCGCCCTGGGGAAATGCTGCCAACTACCTGGCGATGCTGCGCGCCTTCGGCTACCGCGTGTCGGTTATCGGCCACGATGGTGCGCTCGATGACGAGGGGATCCTCTCGTTGGCGAGCCAGCTGGAAAAGGGCCACGTGGATCTCCTGGCTCGTCCGGCATGAGCGCTGGGCGGTAGCCCTGCGCCGAGATGTGTGCCAAAACCAGTTCCTAAGTATAATGCCTAAAACCATCTCTAAAAAGCGTGCCTAAAAGCATGGCCAAAAACTCCATGTTCGTTTACGACGAAGCCATGGCGGAGGTGGTTTTCAGTTACTGCCGCCAGAGGTTGTCCCTGGACCCCGTCCCACTCGACCACCCGGTCCCACAACCGGTCCTCGACGCCGCCTTGGCTGGGATGCTCACGCCAGGCGGCAGAGACCCCGTAGAAATATTGTCGATATTCACAGAACAGGTCGTCACATCGGTCATCTCGTGCGATAGCCCACGATTTTTGGCCTTTGTCCCCGCGGCCCCGACCAAGGCATCGCTTCTTTTCGACATGGTCGTCTCGGCATCTTGTCTCCAGGGGACCTCCTGGCTCGAGTCGGCCGGTGTGGTGCTGGCGGAGAACCAGGCACTCAGTTTCCTGGCTGAAATGGCCGGGATGCCCGAGGGATCAGGAGGGTGCTTCGTA
Organism: uncultured Acidimicrobiaceae bacterium; assembly: GCA_963823855.1. Classification (GTDB taxonomy): domain Bacteria; phylum Actinomycetota; class Acidimicrobiia; order Acidimicrobiales; family Palsa-688; genus Fen-671. The sequence goes on along the minus strand of CAWGNA010000009.1, from coordinate 285,719 downwards.
TCGGGAGGCTCGGCCGCCAACCTGTCAGCGCTGGTGGTGGCCCGCGAGCAGGGGCGCGCCCGGCTCGGTGGGGAAAAGATCCGGGTTGCGATAGGGGAAGAAGCCCATTCCTCTGTCGGCAAAGCGTTGCAGATCATAGGAGCCGGAGAGCTGCTCGTCCCGAACCGGGGCCACCGCCTGACGGGAGAGGCCCTCGAAGCAGCCCTGCAGGCCGACCCCGATCCTTCCGATGTCGTAGCAGTGGTGGCTACCGCTGGGACGACCAACGCTGGGATCGTGGACGACCTCGCTGGCGTCGCCGAGGTGGCGGAGCGGCGGGACCTGTGGCTCCATATCGACGCGGCATACGGTGGCGCTGCTCTCTTATCGAAGTCCCCAGAGGTCACGTCGGCTTTTGCCGGGTCGGAGCTCGCCGATTCGTTTGTCGTAGACCCTCACAAATGGCTATTTGCTCCCTTCGACTGCGCCGCGCTGCTGTACCGGCAGCCCGCGCTGGCCAAGGAGGTACACGCTCAGCACGCGGCCTACCTCGACCCGATCCAGACCGAGCCCGGGGAAGGGTGGAACCCGAGTGACTACGCCTACCACCTGACCAGACGGGCACGGGGCCTGCCCCTCTGGTACTCCCTGGTTACAAACGGGATCGACGCGTACTCGGCCGCGGTTGATGCTGCCCTGTCTACCGCCCGAGTCGCGGCAAAACTGATCGCAGAAGCACCCCACCTCGAACTGCTCCGTGAGCCAGAGCTGTCGGTGGTGCTGTTCCGCCGTCCTGGTTGGGACGAAGCTGATTATTCTCGCTGGACGGCGCAGTTGCTGGACGACCAGGTCGCGTTTATAACCCCGACGAAATGGGAGGGGGAAATGGTCGGGCGCCTCATTTTCCTGCACCCTGGGACTACTGAGGAGATCGTCCGCGAGGTGCTGGCCACGACCCGATAAATTAGTTTTGCCAAAACGGACAGCCCCTACACTGGGCCACCTCGGTGCCGGGCCACCTTGGTCCTGGGCCTTCCTGGTCCTGGGTCTTCCTGGTCCTGGGCCTTCTCGGTGCTGCAGCCTGACTTTGTCGCGATAATGCCCGAGTTTCGCGCCACGATCGCGACGGGAACCCGTTACGGCCAGAAAGCCACCTGTTACAATTTACTGGCCGAAAAACTTCGTGAGGCGGGCCATGCCTTCGGCCAGGTCCTCGTCGGCGAGGGCGTAGGAAAAGCGCCCGCAACCAGCGGCCCCGAAGGCTTCGCCGGGGACAAACGCCACCTTCGCTTCTTCCAGCACGATTTCGGCCAGTTCCAACGTGGTCGCCGGGGCCCGACCACTACGGCCGAGCGGCCTCCCGAGGGCTCCGGCGAAACTCGGGAAGGCGTAAAAGGCCCCCTCGGGCTCTGGGCACAACACGTCGGGAAGCTCGGACAAGGCGGCGACGATGGCGCGCCTGCGGCGGTCGTAAACCTCCCGCATGTATTCGACGTCGTTTAGGGGCCCGGTAACAGCCGCCAGGGCAGCTCGCTGAGCGACATTGCAAACGTTCGAGGTCGAGTGGCTCTGGAGGTTACCAGCCGCACTGACGACGTCGGCCGGGCCGATCAACCAACCGACGCGCCATCCTGTCATGGCATACGTCTTGGCCACCCCGTTGACTACAACGCAGCGGTCGGCCAGGCTGGGCACCAACACCGGCATCGAGAACATACGAGCTGACCCGTATACGAGGTGCTCGTAGATTTCGTCGGTTAGCACCCAGAGCCCACGTTCATCGGCCCACGCACCTATGGACGCGATCTCCTCCTCGTTGTAGACAGCGCCGGTTGGGTTGGAAGGTGACACGAACAGGAGCACTTTGGTCCGGGGAGTCAGCGCCGCTTCCAGCTGGGGCACTGACACCTTGTAGCCACTCTCGGGAGTGGTGGGTATTTCGACGGGTACCCCACCCGCCAGCTGAACAGACTCCGGATAAGTGGTCCAGTACGGCGCCGGCATGAGCACCTCATCGCCGTCGTCCAGCAGGGTGGCAAAGGCCTCCTCGACGGCTTGCTTGCCACCGTTGGTGACCAGCACCTGCGACGCCTTGACAGAGTACCCGGTGTCGCGCGCGGTCTTCGCCGCAACGGCCTCCCTCAGCTCGGGCAGCCCGGCGGCTGGGGTGTAGTGGTGGTTCTTCGGGTCGCGGCAGGCTTCGACGGCCGCCTCGACGATGTGGGCTGGCGTCGCGAAGTCGGGCTCGCCCGCGCCAAACCCTACGACATCCTCGCCTGCAGCTCGCAAGGCCTTCGCCTTGGCGTCAATGGCCAGCGTAGCGGACTCAGAAACAGAGGCAATGCGAGCCGAAACTCGCCGTGAAGGAGCCATCGGCCCATGGTCGCGCACACAGTGTGCCGCCCGCACTCCAAATACGGCCAGCCAGATACGGCCGCCAAATATGGCCGCCAAATATGGCCGCCAAATATACCCGCCAAATACGGCCGCCGGCACCGGGCTAGGGCTGGGAGTGTCCGCGCCTGCTTACACTCGGTTCCACTAACCTCAAGCGATCGGCTTCAACAGCTACTCGCCCTCAGGTGGTCGTGGCCTGCGCCCGCGCCGGACGGGCCGGCGAAGACTTCACCGATCTCGGTACTCGTCGGCACCGGGTAGGCCGTCGTTGCACCGCCAGGTGGGCTTGTACGCGGCAGCCGCTTTCACCGTTGTAGTACTTGTGGCCGCAATCGCCACCCGGGCCGCGCCCCCGGGTGCTGCGGCGGCAGGGGCGGCCGCAGGGCCCATGTTCGGGCGCGGCGTGAGACCGGCACAACCTCGTCAGCTGGCGTTTTGGCGAACATCACGTCCTCGAAAATCGGTGCCGCCAACAAGGGCCACAAGACCGTGGCCCCGAAGGGTGCGGTTCCGCCCTACCGAACAGCACCTGGGGGCTCACCTCCGGCTACATCTCACAAGAGCACCCCACCTACCAGTACACCGGACAGCAGCACACCGCACAGCAGCACGCCACCGAGCACCGCACCGCACAACACGGGCCCGCCGCCCACGGCTCGGCCATCAACATACCCGGGGCTGCCCTCCTCCAAGTCGTACGTGCTCGTCGACGTCAACACCGGCAACGTCCTGCTCGGCCATAACGAAAGGATGCGCCTGCCGCCCGCGAGCCTGACCAAAATCCTGACGGCCCTGATAGCTGTCAGGTACCTGCCGTCCGACGCGAGTGTCCCCGGCACCGTGGTTTCCGAGAATGTCTACCCGAACAAGGTCGGAATGGAAGTGGGCGTCGCTTGGCCTCTAACCGAGGTGCTACAGTCCTTATTGGTACTTTCCGCCAACGACGCTGCTTACGCGATAGCTCAGCGTGTGAGCGGTTCCCTATCTGCGTTCTCTGGCGTGATGGAACGTTCGGCGCAGCAAATCGGGATGGCCGACGACCCTGTTTTCCACGACCCGGCCGGGTTGGACGGGACGGAGGGTTTTGATGGCGGCAACCTCGTCAGCGCCCGCGACCTCGCGATCGCGGCTCGCGATTTGTTGTACACGCCGCAACTGGCGAAGATCGTTAGGGAACGGAACTATAGGTTCGTCGACCCTAAAGGGGTCGTGCACTGGTTGCCCAGCATGAACTTCGCGTTCCTCGTCACCTACCCGGGAGCGATAGGGGTAAAGACCGGGTTTACTGATAGGGCCGGGGTGTGCATCATTGGCGCGGCTACACGAGGGGGACGCACGATGCTGGCCGTGGTCATGAACGGCTACAACCCAACCCAGAGCGCAGTCGACTTGTTGAACGAGGGCTTTGCTATTCCGACCAGCGCTGAGCCCGCGACGGACCACCTGCCGCCACATACGCTGCCGACCCCTCCCAAAATCGTTACGCCAACCAAGCTCCTGCGCAAAGCTCATTGCACACCGGTCACGCCTTACTGCACACGCAAGCCAATTGCGGCGCGGACGGGTTAGGGCGGACGGGTTAGGGCGGACGGGTTAGGGCGGCCAACCAGGAAGAGCGCTACCTCGCCGCCGCGCCTTCTAACGTCATAGCTCATGAAAGCAGTCGTGTTCTCAGACGGTGCAGTTAGCTGGGCAGATCGCCCCGACCCCGAGCTCAGCCCTCACGATCTCCTGGTCCGCGTAGCAGCGGCCGGGCTGAACGGTGCCGACATCCTGCAAAAGGCCGGTCGGTACCCTCCCCCTCAGGGGATCCCCATCGACCAGCCGGGCTTGGAATGTGCTGGCACGGTCGAGGCCACGGGGCACGCCGTCGAGAGGTTCAGGCCGGGCGACCGCGTAATGGGACTTCTGGCCGGCACAGGACAGGCCGAGTTGGCTCTGTTCAACGAGCGGGTGGTGATGCCAGTGCCAGAGGCTTGCCCTCTCTCCGAAGCGGGCGGGTTCCCGGAGGTCTACTCCACGGCGTACGACGCCCTTTTCAACCAGGCCGGATTGAGCGTGGGGGAGCGCGTGCTGGTGACCGGCGCAGCGGGCGGGGTGGGGACGGCTGCGGTCCAGTTAGCTGTGGCGTGCGGTGCGAGCGTCGTCGCCAGCGTGCGTGACGCCCGGCTCCACGAACGCGTAGGTGCGCTCGGAGCCACCTGCGTGGCGCCGGACGAAGCGTCTTCTCACGGCCCCTATGACGTTGTACTCGAACTGGTCGGGGGGCCGAACCTGCCGGACGACCTCGCCTCGCTCGCGCCACAAGGGCGGATCATGGTCATTGGTATCGGGGCCGGCAGCAAGACCACGGTTGACCTGGGCACGCTCATGCACAGGAGAGCCACAATGCGGGGCTCTACGTTGCGCAGCCGGGCTCCTGAGGAAAAGGCCTTCCTCGCTCGCCAGATCGAACATCACGTCCTCCCGCTGCTCAGCTCCGGGCACATCAAAGTCATCATCACGGCGACGTACCCGTTCGAAGCAGCGGACGAGGCTTATGAACGCTTCGAAAGTGGGCACAAGTTCGGCAAGATCGTGCTCAGCCGGTCGTAGCCTCCGGCGTCGGCCATCCAAAGACGCCAGTCGTGACGCCTGGCGTACAGGCAACCAATTTCAGGCGAGGCGGAGTTCTCCGGGCGCGCCAGCGGGTACCACAGGCCACCGGGCCGGGACACAACGGACGGCAGCCGCGCCGGCGGCCAGAGAACTGTCCTGCGGAGGCCTCGCATCTGCCTCGCCATTGTTCGGCCAGTAGGAAATCGCGCGTTCCGCCAGGGCTGTGATTGTGAGAGCCGGGTTGACCCCTGGGTTTGCGGGCAGTGCCGAACCGTCCACGACGTGCAAAGCCGGGTAACCGTAAACGCGGTGCCAGGGATCTATAACACCTTCGGCGGCTGAGGCACCCATCACACAACCGCCGAGGAAATGCGCTGTCATCGGCATCCCGAATATTTCTCCCCACGTGCCCGCCGGCCTGCCACCGATCTTTCCGGCCAACCTGCGTACGACCTCGTGGCCGACAGGCAACCATGTCGGGTTCGGTACGCCATGGCCCTGCCGGCTCTTCAACCTGGCGGAGCCGAAAAGCCCCGTTGAGGCCGATATTGTCAACGAATTGTCACGGGCCTGCATGACAAGAGCTATCACAGTTCGTTCGGACCAAGCCCGCAGGTCGAGCGAGCGGACAAACGCCGTGGGGTCGCGGGCGGCCGCGGAGAGAAAACGCACCCAGCCGGGACGTCCCTCGCCGTCCTCCCCGTCCCTCTCGACGAGAGCGGTCCCGAACAGCCCCATCAGGTTGGAACCGCGCCCGTACCTGACCGGCTCCACGTGTGTGCTCGCCTCGGGATAAAACGACGAGGTAATGGCCACGCCCCGGGTGAAATCCGGTCCCGGGGCACCGTATGGCACGATGGCGCCCAGCAGGGACTCGGAATTGGTGCGCGTCAGTTCACCTAGCCTGAACGAGAGCCGGGGCAACCTGCCCCCGAGGGCCATCGTGTGGAGGAGCCGCTGGGTGCCGAACGCTCCGGCCGCCAAGACGACCTGTCCAGCCGTAAAAACGCGCCGCCGCCAGGGCGAAAGAGGCACCGAACCAGCCCAGCCCGTTCTGACCGTGCTGACGCGCCAGCTGCCATCAGACCGGGGATCCACCGAACTGACCGTCGTCAGCGGTACCACGACGGCTCCGGCCCGCTCCGCCAGCTGCAGGTAATTAGTGAGGAGGGTGTTCTTGGCCCCGTGCCGGCAGCCGGTCATACATTCGCCGCACTGGAGGCAGGCGCGCCGGGTGGTCCTGCCCCGCCGAAGTAGGGGTCGGCAAACGACGTGCCGGGAGTCGTACCAGTCGGCCCGAAGAACACACCGACCGGTGCCAACCGGAACGTCTCGCCGGCCCCCATATCGACAGCGACCTGGCGCATGGCGTCGTCCGCCGGCGTCGAGAAAGGATTGTCGACAACCCCGAGCATCCGCTTGGCCTGGTCATAATAAGGAGCCAATTCGGTCTGCCAGTCTTGCCCGCCGGGCCACTGGGGGTCATCGTAAAAGGCCGGGGGCGGCTCGTACAGGGTGTTGGCATAGTTGAGCGAGCCGCCGCCGACCCCGGCACCGGCTAGCACCAGGACGTCTCGGAGGAAATGGACTCGCTGGATCCCGAAACAACCAAACAACGGAGCCCACAAGAACCGGCGCAGGTCCCAGGAGTTCCGGGGCAACGTTGTGGCGTCGAAGCGCCGGCCGGCCTCGAGGACCGCGACCCGGTACCCTTTTTCGGACAGGCGCAGCGCGGCGACCGAGCCGCCGAAACCAGAGCCGACGACAATTACGTCGTAGTCCCAAGGCACGTCGTAGTCCGACTGGCCGCCGCCGTCGTGGTCCGGCACTGGCTGGCTCCTCGCCCTCTCCGCCTGTCAGCCTCCCGAAACGTCCTGGGGCCGCGGCCCACCCGAAGACAGGAAAGGCATCATAGCCCGCAGCTCTGCGCCGACTTTTTCGATCGGATGCTCAGCTCCTTCTTTCTGGAGCCGGTGGTAATTGGGGAGCCCGTTGCGGTTCTCCTCTACCCACTCGGAGGCAAAGGCCCCGGACTGGATGTCGGCCAGGATCTTTTTCATCTCCTCCCGGACGGCGTCGTTTATGACCCGGGGGCCGCGGTCATGTCGCCGTACTCAGCCGTGGTCGAAATCGAATAGCGCATACCCGTAATGCCGTGCTCATAGATCAGGTCCACGATCAACTTCACTTCGTGCAGGCATTCGAAATACGCCGACTCGGGTTGATAACCCGCCGCGACCAGTGTCTCGAAACCGGCCTTGATGAGAGACGTAAGGCCGCCGCAGAGGACCACCTGTTCACCGAACAGGTCCGTCTCGGTCTCTTCCTTGAAAGTTGTGTCCAGGACACCGGCACGTGTAGCTCCGATAGCCCAGGCGTAGGAGAGCCCGAGCGCCTTGCCTTTACCGCTAGGGTCGCGCTCGACCGCGAGAAGGCTCGGGACGCCACCGCCGCCCTTCGTACGTCCGCCTCACCAAGTGCCCCGGGCCCTTGGGCGCCACCATCACAACGTCGATCCCGGGCGGTGGGTCTATCAGCCCGTAACGGATGTTGAAACCGTGGGCGAACATCAGCACATCCCCCGGCTTCAGGTTGGCCTGCACGGACTCTATGTAGATGGCCTGCTGGGCCGTGTCCGGGGCCAGCACCATTATCGACGTCCGCCTCTGAAGCAGCCAGTGGCCGAGTCGGTCACCCGTAAGCCCGCGGCTTCTGCCTTGGCTCGCGACCCGGAACCGGCCCGCAGGCCCGACCCTGACATCGACCCCGGAGTCCCGCAAATTGAGGGCATGGGCATGGCCCTGGGAACCGTAGCCGATGATCGCGACTTTCCGGGACGTGATGACGGACGGGTCGGCGTCATTCTCATAGTAAATATTGGCCATTTGATGTGCCTTTCAGTTAATCTCGAGGTGGGTTGGCGTAGCACAAACCACCGTTCCATAAGTAACGATCTTATGTGGCATCCAGGCGAACGCCGCCTGGCCCGTCCCTCTAGTGGCGGCTGGTGGCTCGGCGGACCGGGGGCCGCTCCAGCTTTGGCAACGCCACCCGGCCTGTTCGTTGGATATCGATGATCCCGTAAGGCCTTAGCAGCTCCTCGAAATCGTCCAGCATCGGCGGGTTGGCCGGCCAGCATCACCGTAGCGCCTCTTGGCCCACGTCCACTACGGTCCCCCCGAAGATGCGTACCAGGTCCCCGACCTCGCCCCGCGACGGCCCGGGCCGCCGGGCGGGGCACACCGCACGATAGCAGGACCAGTTCGCGTTCGATGGCTTCACCCGGCGTCATCTCGGTGATCTTGACGACGTTGACCAGTTTGAAGAGCTGCTTGGTGAGTTGCTCGACCGAGATTTCCTCGAGGTCCACGACGATCGTGATCCGGCTGAAGGCTTCGTCGTCTGAAGGCGCAACCGCGAGTGAAATTATGTTGAAACCCCGGCGGGCAAAAAGGGCCGAAATCCGCGCCAGCACCCCGGTACGGTTCTCGACAATTATGGAAATAGTCTGGTGCCGGACGTGCCCGCTCCCAGACGCCCAGGTACTGGCCGAGGTCGCAAGGGACATCACTGCACCACCTTTTCGCCACCGGGGCGCAGCGACGGGTGGACGATCACGTCACTATTGGACTGCCCGGCCGGGACCATCGGGAAGACCTTTTCCTGGGTGTCTGTGCGGAAGTCGATGACTACTGGACGGTCATCTATGGCATTGGCTTTGTCTATTACCGGGGCGACGTCGGCGGCATGCTCGACCCGGAAACCAACACAACCCATGGCCTCGGCCCATTTCACATAATCTGGCAGGTCGGGCGACAGGTAAACCTCAGAGTAACGCTCCTGGTAGAACATCTCCTGCCACTGGCGGACCATCCCCAGATAGGCGTTGTTCAAGATGGCCACCTTTATCGGGTATCCGTTCGCTCGACGCCGTCACGAGCTCCTGTGCTGTCATCTGGAAACAACCGTCGCCGTCGATAGCCCATACTGTGCGGTCGGGACGGCCTACTTTGGCCCCTATAGCAGCAGGCACCGCGAAACCCATGGTGCCCAGCCCTCCGGAGTTCACCCAGGTGTACGGGTAATTGAAGCGCCAGTACTGGCTGGCCCACATCTGGTGCTGGCCGACCCCGGCCACCACCGTAGTGTCCTCCGGGCTGGCGTCCCTGATCGCCTCGATGACGGCCTGTGGCTTCAGCAGTTCGCCCTCGGCCTGGGGATCGTAGAACAAGGGGGAAACGGGCTTGGCATTCCCTCAATTGCGCCCACCAGGCAGAACGGTCCGGCTGTGGCTCACCGCTCGCTATCAGGACTCGAACGAGTTCTTCGGTCACGAGCCGGGCGTCGCCTACAATCGGCACCTCGGGGCGGCGGATTTTCCCGAGCTCAGCGGGGTCTATGTCCACGTGGATGATTTTGGCGTCGGGGGCGAACGAGCCGACCTCTCCCGTAACCCGGTCGTCGAAACGGGTCCCGAGGGCAATGAGGAGATCGGCTTCCTGCATCGCCATTATCGCGGTGTAATTACCGTGCATCCCCGGCATGCCGAGGCACAGCGGGTGGCTATCGGGGAACACACCTCGGGCCATGAGGGTGGTCACGACCGGAGCATTTGTCAGCTCGGCCAATTCTCGCAACGCCTCGCACGCTCGAGCCTTCAATAGGCCCCCTCGCCGGCATAAATGACAGGGCGGGCCGAAGCAGTGATGAGCCTTACTGCTTCGCGCACCATCCGGGGGTGACCCTTAGTTTTCGGCTTATAACCCGGGAGGGAAGCGCTGACCTCTTGGTCGTCTGGCCAGTACCATTCAGTGCTGGCCTGAAGTATGTCCTTGGGGACGTCGAGTAACACCGGCCCCGGCCGCCCGGTCGTGGCCAGCAAAAAGGCTTGCCGGACCGCCAGGGCTATGTCCTCGGGGCGCATCACAAGCTCGTTGTGCTTGGTTACCGAACGGGTAATCCCGACGGTGTCGGCTTCCTGGAACGAATCGGTCCCGATGACGGCCCGGCTTACCTGCCCCGTAATAGCAACCATCGGCACAGAGTCCATGTAGGCGTCACATAGAGGGGTCACCAGATTTGTTGCGCCCGGCCCGCTCGTAACCATTACCACTCCGGGACGGCCCGCAACCTGCGAGTAACCTTGGGCCATGTGCCCGGCACCTTGTTCGTGGCGTACGAGCACGTGGCGGATCGGCGAGTCGAGCAGAGGGTCATAAGCCGGTAGGATCGCACCGCCCGGAAGGCCGAAAATGACCTCCGTGTGCTCCATCTCCAGGCTCTTTATTAGGGCTTGCGCCCCGGTCAATTGCATTTTCGCCTCGCTGTCATCGGTGTGGACCGCAAAACAAAACGACCTCCCGAAAGGGAGGTCGTTTGACGCACACGTTTTGACACACGCGCGTCAGGTAATTACTACGACGAGGCCAGAATCGACCGCGCCGACAGCAGCACCGGGTATAGCCGTGCCCAACAGTGCGACTGCCACACGCCAATAATGCCACAGGACCTGCCACCTTGCAACCCTGTCGCCCCTACATCCCGGGCTCGAGGGCACACAGACGGCCGGGACGGTGGGACCACTACGATGCCACGGTGGCACATTTCCCAGCCAAACTCCCACCCTCACCGATAGACGACGGTTTCGACGACCTGGACCTGGCCTGGCTCCGTTCCAAGCCCGGCGCAAAGTGGGCCAGAGCTGGTGACGGCGTGCTCCCGGCATGGGTAGCAGACATGGACTTCCCTCTGGCGCGCCCCGTGGTCGACGCCCTCGAGCGCCTAGCTGCCGGCGGTGACCTCGGGTACCCGGCGGGCAACGATGCCACCCTCCTCGAGGAAACATGGGCCGCTCGCATGGCGGCCCGGTACGGCTGGGCCCCGACGACAGGGCGGGTACGGGTTTTCACAGACCTGGTCCAGGCAGCTGAACTCGTCCTGTACCTCGCGACCGCTCCCGGCGACGGGGTACTCCTGCTCACACCTTCGTACCCACCGTTCGTCGAAACGATCGAGGGGACGGGCCGTCGCCTCCTCCCTGTGCCAGCCGTTGCAACTGGAGCAGGGTGGGAGTTCGACCTGGGCCAGGCGGAAACCATGGCCAGCCAGGCGAAGGTGCTCTTCCTCGTGAACCCGCACAACCCCACCGGCCGCGTGCTTTCCCTTCAGGAGCTGGCTCGCCTGGGGGAGCTGGCTCAAAACAACGACCTGCTGGTGATCTCCGACGAAATCCACGCCGACCTGACGTTGGTGGACAGGACGCACGTCCCGTTCGCTTCGTTGTCTAAGGAGCTGGAGCAGCGGACCATCACCCTCTATTCGGCCAGCAAGGCCTACAACCTCGGCGGAATGTGCTCCGCGGTCGCTCATGTGGGCGCCCCCGTGGTCCAGCACCAGCTTTCGCAGCTGCCCTCTCATATAGCCGGGCGGGTCAGTGTCGCCGCTGTCGCCACCACCCTGGCGTCGTGGGGCCCCGCCGGCGATGCCTGGCTGGAGCGGTGCCTTCAACGCCTGCGGGCGAACCGGGAGTTGCTCGGGAGGTGGCTGGAGGGGGCCGGGGGCACGGCCGGAGTGAAGGGGCTCCTCCCGGAAGCGACTTACCTGTCGTGGCTCGACTTCCGCGCCGCCGGCCTCGGCGACAACCCCGCCCGCAAGCTGGTCGCAGAGGCAAGGGTGAAGCTGTCCGATGGGCCAGCGTTCGGACCTGGGGGTGCGGGGTTCGCCCGCCTGAATTTTGCCACCACCCCCGCTATCCTGGACGAAATTCTGAGCCGGGTTGTCGACGCGATCGAGCGGACGGGGGGGCGCCTCCCTCCTCCGGACGAGCAAAGACTGGACGAGCACAGGTCGCCTCAAGAGGTCACCACCAAGGGCTAGACCAGCACGCCCCTGGCAACCAACTCCTCCCGCAGTCCGGCGGGCTCTCGGAAAAGGACCGCCTGCACCCCCAGCGCCCCCGCTGCTTCGACGTTCGGCAGCTTGTCATCAGCGAAGAACGCCTCCTCCGGCGCCAAACCGAAACGCTCGAGCGCCAGCTCGAAATAGCGGGGGTCAGGCTTCATGACCCCCTCCAGGGAGGAGACAAAGTAGCCGTCGAACCACTGGAGGAACTCGTAGCGCTGGAACCGGCGTTCCCAGCTTTCGCGTTCCATGTTCGTCAGCGCATATCGCTCGATGCCCGTCTCTACGAGTTCCGCCAGGATCCGCACGGTCCCGTCGATCACGCCTTTTACCATCTCCTCGTTCCGCTCAGCCCAGGCAGAGATCAGGTCGGCATGGTCCGGGTACCTGGCCGACAGTTCTTCGCACGATTCTGCTATGCCCTTGCCGAGGTCTTGTTGGGCGTGCCAGTCGGGCGTACAGATGTTGGTTAGGAAGTCCTCCATCGCCTCGACATCGTCACCGAAGAGCTTCCGGTACAGGTGACGGGGATCCCAGTCGAGGAACACCCCGCCCAGGTCGAACAGGACGGCTTTGACCCCCGCCGCCGGAGGCCGTGCACCGGTTCCCTGTTCGGAGCCCCTAGTCATGGCAAAGAACCTAGCGACGTGGGAAGCTTTAAGTCGATGACTACCAACGACGCAGAAGCCACCCCCCGGAACGTGAGCGGCGAAGAGGCCCGTCAGGTAGCCGAGGCGGCGAGGGAGCAGGACTGGGCGAAGCCCAGCTTTGCCAAGGAGCTCTTCCTCGGACGGCTACGGCTCGAACTGGTCCATCCCCACCCGCGCCCCACACCCGAGCAGGTGGACAAAGGCGAAGAGTTCCTGGCGAAGTTCGACAGTTTCCTCCGCACGCACGTCGACCCCCTCGAGATCGAGCGCGACGCCAGGATCCCGGACCAGGTTATGAAGGGCCTGTTCGAGCTCGGTGCGCTCGGGATGAAGATCGACGAGAAGTACGGGGGCCTCGGGCTCAGCAACCTCTATTACATCAAGGCCCTCGAACTGGCGACCACGGTAAGCCCAGCCATAAGCACGTTGCTCTCGGCTCACCAGTCGATCGGGGCGCCTCAGCCGCTCAAGCTCTTCGGCTCTGACGAACAGAAGCAGCGGTTCCTCCCCCGCCTCGCCCGGGACGAAGTGAGCGCCTTTCTCTTGACCGAACCCGACGTCGGCAGCGATCCCGCCCGCATGACCACCTCCGCGACGCCGGTCGACGACGGGAGCGCGTACCTCATAAACGGCACCAAGTTGTGGGCTACGAACGGGACCGTCGCCAGCCTCCTGGTCGTCATGGCGGTCGTCCCGCCAGCACAGGGCGTGCGGGGCGGGATAACGGCCTTCGTCCTCGAAGCTCATTCTCCGGGGGTGACCATTCTCAGGCGCAACAGCTTTATGGGCCTGCGCGGCATCGAGAACGGTCTGATCAGCTTCGAAAACGTTCGCGTGCCCGCAGAGAACGTTCTCGGCCCCATCGGGCGGGGCCTCAAGGTGGCTCTGACGACGCTCAACACCGGCCGGCTTTCGCTGCCGGGGACTTGCGCGGCATCAGGCAAGCTTTCCCTCAAGTACTCCCGGGAGTGGTCGAACGAACGCGTGCAATGGGGTGCACCGATAGGCAAGCACGAGGCCGTCGCCCACAAATTGGCCTTCATCGCCGCGGGGACTTTCGCCATGGACGCAGTCGTCGAACTGTCGAGCATGCTGGCCGACGAGGAGCGTAACGACATCCGTCTGGAGGCGGCGCTGGCGAAGCTCTTCTGTTCGGAGATGGCGTGGCTCGTCGCCGATGAAATGGTACAGATCCGCGGTGGCCGCGGTTACGAAACAGCTGAGTCCTTGCAGGCCCGCGGCGAGCGGCCGGTACCGGCCGAACAGGTCCTGCGAGACCTCCGTATCGCTCGCATTTTCGAGGGTTCGACCGAGATCATGAAGCTCCTGATAGCAAGGGAGGCCGTGGACCAACACCTCTCGGTGGCGGGAGCGCTTGTGGACCCGAAGGCGACCGGGCCCGAGAAGGCGAAGAGCGCCAGGGGGGCGGCCAGCTTCTACGCCAAATGGCTGCCCCAGCTGGCCTTCGGGGAGGGGCAGCGGCCCGGCGCGTACAGCGAGATGGGAGAGGCTCTCGCGCCGTACTTGCGGTTCGTGGAACGGTCGTGCCGCCGACTGGCCAGGTCCACTTTCTACGGGATGTCCCGCTGGCAGGCGGGGCTGGAGAAGAAGCAAGGCTTTCTCGGGCGGCTGGTCGACATCGGGGCCGAGCTGTATGCGATGACTGCGTCGTGCTCCCGGGCGAAGATGCTCCTGGACGCGGGCGCTCCAGAAGGAGAGGCAGCGGTCGAGCTGGCCCAGTTGTTCTGTAGCGCTTCGCGTCGCCGGGTGGACCGGCTCTTTTCCGAGCTATGGGCCAACGACGACGTGGCCAACTACAAGGCGGCCCAGAAGGTGCTGGCAGGACGGTACGAGTGGGCCGAGGGAGGGGTCATCGACCCCTCGTTGCTGGTCCCGCACGAGGCCTACGCCGCCGAGATCGGGCACAACGGCTAAAGAGGGAGCCGCCCGGGGCTCACATTTGGGTTCACGGCTCGGTGACTGCCCCTTTTTCGGCGCCTGTAACGAGCCACGCGTATTTGGCCAGCACGCCGTGACGGTAGCGGGGTTCGGGTAGCTTCCAGTTTGCTTGCCTGGCCGATAGCTCCTGGGAGCCCACGTCCAGGTCGATCCGGCGAGCTGCCACATCGAAGATGACCCGGTCGCCGTCAGCTACGAGGCCGATCGGGCCGCCGTCTACCGCTTCGGGCGCTACGTGCCCAACGCATAGGCCGCGGGTACCGCCGCTGAAGCGGCCGTCGGTGACCAGGGCGCAATCCGCGCCGCGACCGGCGCCCGTCATGGCCCCGGTGACGGCCAGCATCTCGCGCATCCCCGGCCCGCCCTTGGGCCCCTCGTAGCGGATCACGACGACAGTGCCCGGCGTGACCGAGCCGGCGAGGATCGCCTCCAGGGCTGCTTGCTCACCGTCGAAAACCCGTGCGGTCCCCTCGAAGCGGTCGAAGTCGAGGCCCGCGACCTTCACGACGGCCCCCAAGGGCGCCAACGAACCTCTCAGTATGGCGATGCCCCCGTCAGCGTGGACCGGGTTCGACCAGACCCGGACGACCTGGCCATCGGGCGCGGCGGGTTGGGGCGACGCCATGTTCTCGACCACGCTTCGGCCCGTGATCGTCAGGCAATCGCCGTGGAGCAGCCCGGCATCGAGGAGCGATTTCATCACCACCGGCACGCCTCCGATGCGATCGAGGTCGACCATGTGAAAACGGCCGTTCGGTTTCATGTCGGCCAGGTGCGGCACCCTTTTGCCGATCCTGTCGAAATCCTCCAGGGACAGCTCGACCTGCGCCTCGTGAGCTATAGCGAGCAGATGGAGCACTGCATTAGTCGAGCCGCCCAGCGCCATCACAACGGCTATAGCGTTTTCGAAGGCCTGCTTGGTCATGATCTGCCGAGGACGTATGCCCGCTTCGAGCAGCTTTACCACCGCTCGGCCGGAGTTGTGGGCGTACTCGTCGCGGCGCGGGTCGACGGCCGGGGCGCTGGAGCTCCCGGGCAACGCCATGCCAAGCGCTTCGGCCGCAGACGCCATGGTGTTCGCTGTGAACATGCCGGCGCAGCTGCCCTCCGTCGGGCACGCGTGGTGCTCGATAAGGGACAGCTCCTCGTCCGTGAGCTTCCCCGCCGCCCTGGCACCGACCGCTTCGAAGACGCTCACAATGTCGATTGCCTCCCCGTGGGGGCCCCGTCCTGGCATGATGGTCCCTCCGTACAGGAAGACCGCAGGCAAGTTGAGGCGCGCCGCGGCCATCAGCATGCCCGGGAGGGACTTGTCACAACCAGCCAACGTCACCAAGGCATCGAAGCGTTCGGCGTGCATCATGGCCTCCACCGAATCGGCGATGATCTCCCGGCTGACGAGGGAAGCTCGCATTCCTTCCGTGCCCATTGAGATACCGTCCGAAACCGCGATGGTCATGAACTCGAGCGGGAACCCGCCGGCGTCACGTACTCCTTGCTTGGCCCGCTTGGCCAGACGGTCGAGCGACAGGTTGCAGGGAGTCACCTCGTTCCAAGAAGAAGCCACACCGACTTGCGGTTTGTCCCAGTCGGCGTCGGTCATGCCGATAGCCCGCAGCATGGCCCGGGCCGGGGCCCGCTCGGGGCCGTCGGTGACTTCGTGGCTGCGCGGTTTCATGTCGGTTGGCATATGGCTACATTAATGAGGTTCGCAAGGCTACCCGGCCTCATAGGCGTGGCCGCGTTTGCGGCAGCCGTCGGTTTGGCGGGTTGCTCGATCAGTGCTCGCAGCACGCTGTCCGCCGCCAGCGTCGAAGCCAAGATCGCCTCGGACCTGGGGAGCAGCTACGGCATCGCCCCGCCGCCCGTCCGCTGCCCGCACTCGGTCCCGGCCCGCGTGGGCTCGACGTTCACTTGTGAGGCGACCCTCGACGGCCAACACCTCGAGGTCGTTGGCACAGTGAGGAGCCCCCGGGGCCACGTCGAGGTGCACCCGACGAGCGCGGTAGTTGTGGCCGCCACCGCCCAAACCGAGATCGGAAAGAGCCTCTCGGGTACCTTCGGGCAGCCAGTCCACGTGGCTTGCGCCATCCCGTCGCTCCTCGTGGCCCCTGTCGGCCACACCTTCCAGTGCTTTGCACACGTCGCCGGCGTCGAGCGCAAGGTGGTAGCCAGGGTGACGAACCTGGCTGGCGATCTGAGTTACCGGGTGCTCCCTTACCATCCGGCCGGTTGAACCGGGCCAATTCTTCTTGGGCCCGTTCTTCGTGTGCCCGTTCTTCGTGTGCCCGTTCTTCGTGTGGCGGCTGATGCGGCCCGGACAGGTGGCGGGCGCGGCTAGAAGGGCGCAAGCCGTCGGCTGCCGGCGTTAGACCGGCTCGGCGGCTCGGCGCTGGCGGAGCAGTTGCGTAGCGACGCGCAAGTCGGCGTTCCCACCAGTTTCTGCCTTCACCTTCCCTATGAAAAACCCCGTCAGTTTGTCGTCACCGCCTGCATAGCGCTGCCACTCGCGCTGGTTTGCGGCTATAACCGCGTCCACGACAGCCTCGAGGGCGTCGGGTGCCAGTGCCTTGAAGCCGAGGTTGGCGGCGATGACAACCGGGTCACCTCCGTCGGCTACGAGAACCTTGAGCACAGTTCGTGCCTGCGCCGAGGTGAGCTCACCCCGCTCCTCTAGCGCTAGCAGGCGCACGAAGGCGGCGGGGTCGATCTCGCGTTCAGAGCTGTCGGACAGTTCTCCAGCGACCTCGTTGGCGGCCCTGCGCAGAGCAAGGCCCGGGCCCACGCTCGCCGCGACGGCGGCCGAGACCAGGCCGTCCAACCCCAAACGCACAACTGTTCCCACTGCCTCTGATGACGGCGGGACACCGGCTGCCGTCGCGACCCGCGCCCGCCTCTCCGCCGGCAGCGTCGGCATAGAGGCCTTCACGGCATCGGCCCACGCTGGGCCGGGATCGAGCGTCACGAGGTCGGGCTCCGGAAAATAGCGGTAGTCGTAAGCCTCTTCCTTGGAACGCATTGAGTGGGTACGGCCGTCCGCCTCGTCCCAGTGCCTCGTCTCCTGGGCGACCGACTCACCGTGGAGGAGCAGCTCTACTTGCCGCGCCGCCTCGTAGGTTATGGCATGGGTGAGGCTGCGCAGGGAGTTCAGGTTCTTTATTTCGCAGCGCGTGCCGTAAGTGGCCGAGCCATCCGGCCGGACAGAAACGTTACAGTCGACTCGTAACGAGCCTTCTTCCATTTTCCCGTCGGAGACGCCGGTGGCCACCAGTATTGCTCGGAGCTCTTCGACGTACTCACGCGCCTCCTCGGCGCTGCGCATATCGGGAGCAGAAACTATTTCTACGAGCGGTACCCCGGCGCGGTTGTAGTCCACCAGGGAGTGGGCGGCTTCGTGGATCCGGCCCCCCCCGCCTATGTGGGTGGTCTTGCCGGTGTCTTCCTCCATGTGCGCCCGGACTATGCCTATCTTGGTGCCGCCCGGGAGCTCCAAGCAGCCGTCCACGTTAATCGGCACGTCGTACTGGCTTATCTGGTAGTCCTTGGGCATATCCGGATAGAAGTAATTTTTACGGTGGAACAACGAGGGCTGCACCGTGCAGGAAAGAGCCGTACCGATCCGGATCGCGTATTCGACCGCCCGCCGGTTGAGCACCGGCAATGACCCGGGCAGCCCGAGGCAGATCGGGCACACATTGGTGTTGGGCTCGTCGCCGAAGGCGTTGCGGCACCCGCAGAAAAGCTTAGTCTCGGTCCGCAGCTCACAGTGGGCCTCCAGGCCGATAACGGTCTCCCAACCGTCCAGCACACTCTGTTGGCTCACTTTTGGCCTCCTGTACCTGCTTTATCCGCTTTCTCCGCTCGACGGGCTCTACCGGCTGCGGCCTCCTCCAGCATTTGCGCCACCTGGAACATCACCGCCTCACCCAGCGCCGGTGCCAGGACCTGCACCCCAACGGGAAGCCCGTCATCTCCAGTGCCGAACGGCACGCTGATGGCGGGATGGCCGGCCAGGTTGGACGGGATAGTACAAACGTCGCTCAGGTACATGGCTAGGGGGTCAGAAGTCTTTGCACCCAATTGAAAGGCTGTGGTCGGCGCCGTCGGGGAAAGTAGTACATCGAACGACCGGTATGCTTGTTCGAAATCCCGGATTATAAGGGTCCGCACTTTCTGCGCCTTGCCATAATAAGCGTCGTAATAACCAGCCGACAACGCATACGTCCCGAGCATTATGCGACGTTTTACCTCCGCCCCAAAACCAGCCGCCCGGGTCGCCATGTACATTTCGGTGATATCTCTGCCAGGTACCCGGAGCCCGTAGCGGACGCCGTCATAGCGAGCGAGATTGGAGGAGGCCTCAGCAGGAGCGATCATGTAATAAGCAGAAAGACCATAGCGGACAGCCGGCACGCTTATTTCCTCAACCTTCGCACCGGCGGCGGAAAGGGCTTCGGCCGCTTGGTTGACGCGCCCAGCCACGTCAGCGGCGATGCCATTAGCCCTCACCATCTCGGCTATAACCCCGACCCGAAGGCCCTCAACCCCACGGCCGAGGTTGGCGGACGCGGGCGGGTGGTCGCCAGGCAGGCTGGTCGAGTCCATCTCGTCATGACCGGAGATCGTGTCCAACAGGAGGGCCGCATCGGCAACGGTGTTGGCAAAGGGCCTATCTGGTCAAGCGAGCTCGCAAACGCCACGAGCCCGTAGCGGGAGACCAACCCGTAGGTAGGCTTCGCGCCTACTACCCCGCAGAGGGCGGCCGGCTGTCGTATCGAGCCGCCTGTGTCGCTACCGAGGGCCAGGGGGGCAAAGCCCGCCGCCACCGCCGCTGCGCTCCCGCCCGAAGAACCACCAGGGACCCGGCTCAAGTCGTGCGGGTTGCGGGTGGGGCCAAAGGCAGAGTGCTCGGTCGACGAGCCCATGGCGAACTCGTCCATGTTCGTCTTCCCGATCAACACGGCCCCAGCACCCGAAAGCCTTTGCACGACAGTGGCGTCGTAAGGGGGGATCCAGTTGGCCAGGATGCGCGACGAGCACGTCGTGAGCACGCCCCGGGTACAGAGCAGGTCCTTCAAAGCGACTGGCACCCCGGCGAGAGGTCCAGGGTCCCCTCCGCTGGCCACCAAACGGTCGATTTCAGCCGCCCGCACACGCGCTTCTGACTCCATGACGAAGTTGAAGGAATGGACCTGCGGTTCGTTTTCAGCTATACGGGCCAGGTGGTCCTCGAGTACGGCCGTAGCCGAAATGCGGCCCTGGCGGACCCCAGCGGCCAGCTCGATCGACGAGGGAGCCCCGGCCGGGCCCGTGGCCTTCATGGGGCCTCCCCCATAATGCGCGGGATCCGGAAGCGGTTGTCCTCCACTTCGGGCGCTTGGGAGAGGACCTCGTCCCTTGGCAGGCAGGGCCGGGGGACGTCTTCGCGAAAAACGTTAGCGAGTGGGAACGGGTGCGCCGTCGGCGGCACCCCTGAGATATCGAGCGTAGCGATGTCGGCGGCGTGCTCGAGCACCGCTGCGAGCTGGGTCGTGTAGCGCTCCAGCTCCTCCTCGGTCAGACCGAGACGGGCCAGGCGGGCCACGTGAGCGACGTCTTGCTTGGAGATGGGCTGGGCCACTCGGTCATCGTAGGAGATGCCGGGCCCGAGCAGCTTTGGGCCTCGAGTGCAGCGTGGTCGCGCTCAACCGGCACCGATAGCGACCTGTTCTGTGCTCAGGCGGGCGGCGCGGGGGGGCCGACAGGCCCGGGCACCAGCGGACATCTCGACGGCAGGGGCATAGGACGGGCACGAGCCGACCGTATGAGGGGGTAGGACTGCGGCCTGGCGAGCATGGGCCAAGGGCAGCGCGGCGGCCCCGGAGGCGCTACCTTCAAAGAGCACATTGATGAGCGGGCGGAGCCCCCGGGTCCAAGACGGTCGGAGGACAGACGACGAGCATGCCGAAATATCCTTTCTTGAGCGATGAGTGGGTCGACGAAGCGCACCGGATCTACGCCGAGGCCGAAACGAGTGGCGTCGTTCCCGCCGCGCCCAGCGGTGGCGGTGTCCGGCTCAACCTCATTGTCACCGAAGCTCCGTTCTCTGCGGCCACGCTCGACGCCCACGTCGACACTTCGTCGGGGCGCATCGACATCGGTACGGGCCACATAGAGGGCCCGGACGTAACGGTCTCGCTTGATTACGACACCGCCCGTTCGTTGTTCGTGCAGGGGGATGTCCAGGCCGTGCTACAAGCATTCCTCGGCGGCCGGATCAAGGTGGACGGGGACTTGAGCAAGCTGCTCAACCCACAAAGCGGCATATGGCCGGGAGCCGCCCCGGCGCGCGCTCCCGGCTCTGGTACGGATGACCCGTCTCAGGGCCAGACGGACCAGCAGGGGCTGGCCTTCCCCGGCCAAGAGGCTTTGCGGGTAGCGACCCGGTTGCAGGAGATAACGGAGTAACGGGATAACGGAGTAACGGAGTGAGCGGTGTGGCGGATGCGGGACATCAGCGGATGAGCGGTGAGCTGCCGCCCAACCACCGGGGAGGCCCGGCGACGGCGCGCGTCGACAAGTGGCTCTGGGCCGTGCGCATTTACAAGACCCGCACCGCGGCGACGGATGCCTGCCGCGCCGGGCACGTCAAGGTCAACCGGGTCGGAGCGAAACCCGCGACCACGGTGAAGCCGGGCGACACGGTCGAAGCCTATTCGCACGGGCTGGAGCACATCCTCGAAGTGACCTCGATCATCGAGAAGCGCGGTGGAGCCGCCGTCGCCACGGCCTGCTACATCGACCACAGTCCCCCGCCGCCGCCCAAGGAGGCTCTCGGGCCGTCTTTCGAACGTGACAGGGGGACGGGCCGGCCGACCAAAAAGGACCGGCGCCAGCTGGACCGGGTACGCCACCAGTAGCGACTCGCGGCAGCGGTTCCCGGCGGTCGCCCATTGGGCCTCACCGCTACGCACCCGCGCTTCCTGAGGCGGAAGTGGCCGGTCCCCACGACGAGATGGCGCTTTCGGGTGCAACTAGAGTACTTGGGCGCGATCGCGCCACCATCCAGGCCCTGAAGCGCACCGAGAGGTGCCCGCAGCGCAACGAGAAAGCGCAGAGCGGCGCCGCTGGGCCCCAACTGCGCCGCCGGATTGGGGCCGGGCGGGGTCCCCCGGTTGCGCGGCCGGCTGGAAGCGAGCTGCGTCGCAACGATGGCTGTTACGGGTCGCCGTCAGACCGGCCCCGGGCTTGCTTTCAGGCTAGCTGGCCAGTCTCGAGGAGCCGGTCGAAGCCGTCCTCGTCGAGGAGCGGGATCCCGAGGTCGGCTGCCCTGGAAAGCTTCGCCCCGCCAGGTTCGGCCCCGACCACCACGGCAGTCGTTTTCTGGGAGACGCTGCCGGGCGCTTTGCCTCCGCGGGACTTGATTGCGGCCTCGGCGTCTTCGCGCGACCAACGGTGCAGCGTGCCGGTCACCACGACCGACATGCCAACGAGAGTCTGGGCGGTAGCCGGGGCACTGGGCGCCTCGAAATTGAGCCCAGCGTCCCTGAGGCGATCGACGACCTCCCGGTTGCGAGAGAGGGAGAAGAACCGCTTGATGCTGGCGGCGATGACCGGGCCAATGCCTTCGATGGCGGCAATCTCTTCCTCCGGCGCCTCCATGATCCTGTCCAGGTGGCCCAGGGCGCGGGCCAGTAGCTGGCTACCGTTCGTGCCGAGGTGCCGGATCGACAGCCCAACCAGCAAGTTGGCCAAAGGCCTGGACTTCGAGGCACTTATGGCACCGGCCAAGTTGGCGACCGAAAGCGCCCCGAAACCCTCGAAGCCCTGTACCCGTTCGAAATCGAGCGAATAAATGTCGGCCACGTCGGCGAGCAGGCCTTCCCGGCAGAAAAGCGACACCGTGCGCTCGCCGAGACCCTCGATGTCCATGGCTCCCCGCGACGCGAAATGGGATATGCGCTGCACTTGCTGGCCAGGGCATTCGACGTTTATGCAGTAGGTGTCGGCCTCGCCTTCAAGACGTTGGAGCGGTGTACTACAGATCGGACAAGTCGACGGGAAGTGCCAGGGCTCCACGTCTTTTGGACGAAGGGGCAGTACGGGACCGCGTACCTCGGGTATGACGTCGCCGGCCCGCCGCACGACCACCGTGTCCCCCGGGCGGACGTCCTTCGCCCGCACTTGGTCCTCATTGTGGAGGGTGGCCAGGCTGACTCGCGCCCCACCGACCACGACTGGCTCCAGGACTGCGAACGGCGTCGCTTTACCAGTACGGCCAATGGACACCATGATGTCTTTCAAGAGGGTGGTCTTTTCCTCGGGCGGGAACTTGTACGCGATCGCCCAGCGGGGAGCGTGGGACGTAGCTCCGAGCTCACGTCGTTGGGCCAGGTCGTCCACCTTCACGACCACGCCGTCGATCTCGAAATCGATGCTGTGCCGCCCCTCGAGCCACTTCTGGCAATACCGGTCGACTTCCTCCAGGCTGTCCAGGGTCTGCACGTAAGGGCTGACCGGGAAACCCAGCTCCTTCATCCAGTCGAGAGTCTCGTGGTGGGACCTGAAGCGCGGCCCGCCTACGACCTCTCCCAGCTGGTACCCCGTGAACGACAGTTCTCTGGTCGCCGTCACCTCCGGGTCTTTCTGGCGCAGCGAGCCAGCGGCGGCATTGCGGGGGTTGATGAAAGTGCGACCCTCAGCTTCGGCTTGACGGCGGTTGAGCTGCTCGAATGCTCGGACGGTCATATATATCTCACCGCGCACTTCAGCCACTTCCGGCGCGCCCGGTCCCAGCTCCTTCGGCACGGCCGCTATCGTCGCCACGTTTGGCGTCACGTCCTCGCCCACCTCGCCGTTGCCCCTGGTGGCCGCCCTGGTTAGGCGTCCTCCCTCGTATAGCAACGACATTGCCAGCCCATCGATCTTGAGCTCGCAGTTGAAGGCCACCTCGCCTGATATATAGCGCTCCATCCGCTTGCCCCAGGCGAGCAGCTCCTCGTAGCTCGCCGTTTTGTCGAGCGACATCATCGGCGTCCGGTGCCGCACCTCGGTAAACAAGCCAACAGGTGCCCCACCGACCTGCTGAGTGGGTGACTCCTCAGTGACGAGCTCCGGATGGTCCCGCTCGATGCCCGCCAGGTCCCGGACCAGCTCGTCGAACTCGGCGTCGCTTATCTCGGGGTCGTCGAGCTCGAAGTAACGGCGGTTGTGGTGCGCGATGAGCTCCCTGAGCTCCTCTACCCTCTTGGCGAGCCCATTCACGGCGGGCCGATCCACGGGGGGCCTATCCACGGGGGGCCTACCCACGGGGGGCCTACCCACGGGAGGCCTATTCACGGGAGGCTTGTCGTCAGCCATCGTCCCAAGGCTACCGACGGCCAGGGACGAGTTCACCCGGCCGCCCTGGGGCCTGTCGACGAAAAGGCGGCCCAAATACGAGCGCCCAAATACGAGCGCCCAAATACGAGCGCCCAAATACGAGGGGGAGGGCTCAGCTCAAAGCGCGGTGCCCCCGCCGACAACGACCTCTCCTCCCTCAGCGGGGTCGTACAGGACCACCGCCTGGCCGGGGGCGACGCGCCGGGTTGGCTCTTCGAAGACGAGCACCCCTCCGGGCCCAGGGTCTCCGGCAGGGTCTTCGGGCCGGCGGAGACCGTCCCAGCGAGCCTTGAGCGGCAGACCGTGGGCGCTCAGCTGTACCTCGACCGCCGCTCCGGACGGTGGAGGCACACGGGCCCAGCACAGGTCGGCTATCTCTACTTGGTCGACGAGGAGATCGGCCAAACCACCGACGGTCGCTGTACCCGCGGCCAGGTCGACATCCACCACGTAGCGCCGTTCGGGGCGCGTCTTCGGTTGCAGGCCGAGGCCTCGACGCTGCCCGATCGTGACCAGTTCGAGAGCGTCCACCGTTCCCAGGTCGTCACCGCTGGTCGTGACCAGCCGCCCGGCGCGGACAGGGATGCGCTCTGTGAGGAAGCCCTCTCGACCCGAACCTTTGGAAATGAAACAAACATCCTGGCTGTCCGCCTTCGCCGCCGTACGCAGTCCTAGCTCGGCCGCTAACGAACGCACTTCGGGTTTGGTCAGCTCGCCGATAGGCAACCGCAGGTGGGCAAGGTCTTCCTGGCGCAGCATGTAGAGCACGTAAGACTGGTCTTTGGCAACGTCACGGCCCCGTCGCAACTGCCACGTACCCGCCCTGGCCGTAATCCGGGCGTGGTGCCCAGTGACGATCGCATCGAAGCCCAGCACGGGCCCGGTCCAGGAACCTCCCGAACTTGAGGTGCTTGTTGCAGGCGATGCAGGGGTTAGGCGTGGTCGCCTGCGCATGACCGGCCACGTAAGGACCGACGACGTCGCGATCGAACTCTGCCGTGAAATTGAACACGTGGTGCGCGATCCCGACCTGTTGGGCGACACGGCGGGCATCTTCTACGTCCGCCACCGAGCAGCACCCGGAGTCCGAATAGCCTCCCCAGAGCTTCATGGTGGCCCCTACAACTTCGTGGCCGTCGCGCACCATAAGGGCCGCCGCGACCGATGAATCAACTCCGCCGGACATGGCGACCAGGACACGCATAACAACATCATTACAAGACTGGAAGCATTACAGGACTGGTGCGGCCACCGGTCCGTCGTAAGGGCGAACTTGGCCGGCCGGGCCAACAAGGCGCGTGACCGCGGCGGGTACGGCGTCGAGGGCCAGCTGTACATCGGCTCCCGTCGAGTCGTAGCCGAGCGTCAATCGCAGGGCTCCGAGGGCCTCCTGGTGCGAGTAGCCCATGGCGGTAAGGACGTGGCTCGGGCCTATCGCGCCGCTGGCACACGCAGAGCCAGCAGAAGCCGCCACCCCATAGCCATCGAGCACGACGAGCAGCGCCTCGCTCTCGACCCCATCGATGACCAAGTGGCAATGGCCGGGGGCCTTGTCTTGCCCGGGGGCTGTTTGGTGCGCCCCGGCAACGCGCGCCAGCAGGCCCCCTGCGAGGCTGTCGCGAAGGGCGCGCACCCGCTCCCCGGCAGCCGCCCTGTGACAATCCGTCGCTCGTAGTGCCGCAGCCATACCCACGATCCCGGCGACGTTGTGGGTGCCGGCGCGGCGTTCCCTCTCCTGGGGCCCCCGTAGATGAGCGGCTCGAGCTTGACGGGCCGGCGAAGGGCGAGCGCGCCCACCCCCTGAGGCCCGCCGAACTTGTGAGCACTGATGCTGACCATGTCCGCCCCGCCGGCCAACCGGGCCACGTCGAACCAGGGAACGGCCTGCACGGCGTCGGTGTGGACGACAGCGCCAGGCGCCCTCCGCCGCACCAGTCGCACCACTTCCGCCACGGGCTGGACGGTCCCCACCTCGTTGTTGACGAGCTGCACCGACACGATGCTGACGTCCCGGTCCAATGCCGCCGACAGCGCGTTCAGGTCCACCACGCCATCGCTCGTTACGCCTACCACGCGGACGGGCACGCCGAGCGAGCGGCCCGCAGCTTCCGCGGCGTGCAACACGGCGTGGTGCTCTATCGCACTGACGACTACCGGGCCAGGAAAGGCGCGCACACGGCCGAGTACGGCGAGATTGGCCGCCTCGGTCCCGCTGCCCGTGAAGACAACGTCACCGGGGCTGGTCCCGAGACAGCTCGCAACCGTATCACGTGCCTCGTCGATCGCTTGGCGAGCCGATCTCGCCACTGAGTGAGACCCAGAGGGGTTACCGAACCGGCCGGAGAGCCAAGGCTCCATGGCATGGGAGGCCTCGACGCAAACGGGCGTAGTAGCGGCGTGGTCGAGGTAGGCCACCACCCGCGCGACCGCCACCGTTTAGGTGGGCGCACCCGCGGGCGGGGGCGTGGTCGTAGTCGGGACAGTCGTTACCGACGTTGTCAGTGGCGTGACTTTCGCGGGTGTCCAGGTGACAACACCGGTGCCGAAGGACCAGTCCATGACACCATGGTCGCCCATGACCGGAGGTCTCGGGCCGCCCACGACCTGGACGATGTCGCCGACTCTGCTGAAATGGAAAAACGAAAGGGCGCGTGCTGGGCTCAAGTTGACGCAGCCGTGGGAGACGTTTTCAAAACCCTGAGCGGACAGGCTCCACGGAGCGGCATGCACGTACTCGCCACTGTCAGAGATGTGCACATCCCAGTAGACCTTGAGGTTGTAAGCGCCGGGCGTGCCCTTGGGGATGCCGACGGTGGCTGAGTCCATATCGACCTCCGATTCCCGGTCCATGACGATATGCGTGCCGTCCATGGTCGGGTCTCGCGTGGAGCCGGCGCTGATCGGGAAGGTGTAAACCACCTTGCCGTTCTCGGTGACCGTCATCTCGTGAGTGGCAAGGTTGACCGTAGAAATGCGGCTCTCGCCGACAATGAACGAGCTCGAAAGGGTGCCGCCTCCCCAGGCGCCCCCTCCGATATCCCAGTCGTTGAGGTTGGCCGAGACCTGTACCCCGTCGCCAACCGGCCAATAAGAAGTCGGCCGGAAGTGCAGCTCCACGGAGCTGAACCAGTGCCAGCCCCCCGGGACGGGCTTGCTCATGGCGATATGTATATGAGACAGGACAGCTTGCTGCGCGGCGTATGTGTCGACGGGCTGCGTGAACACGAGGATGATCGGCTGGCCGATCCCCACCGAGATGCCTGGCGTCGGGAAGACGGTCGCATTAACAGTTTGGGCGGGAGGAGCAGTTCTGAACGTCTTCGACCCGTGGGCCACCAGGCCACTCGCCGAACCAACTGTGCCCGCCACTACGTAGTTCACGGTGTACGTGGTGTTCGGGTACAGCATGCCTGTCGAGTGCCACACCCCCTTGGTAGCGCTGAGAGCGCCGGCCAGCGCGTGGCCACCGGGGACCGCGGGTGGCGCGGGGGTCACGGATACCTGCACGGTCTTCAGCTCCGCGCCGGTCGCGTGCACGGTGACGACGCTGTTGAGCGGAGCTTTGATCGACCCATTGGCAGGAGAAAGGTGGACCCGGGACGACAGTTGGGCCAGGGCCTCCGCTCGGCTCGTGGTCGTGGTTACGCGCTGCGTCGTGGTAGGTCGTGCCGTTGTCGTGGGTCGCGCTGTTGGAGTCGTCGGCGCCTGCGTGCTCGGGGGCGTAGCAGCGTTATTGCGATGGCTCAGCGCCACTCCCTCGATGACCGCTACGGCCAGAACCGCCCCGAAAACGAGGCTGGCGGCCACCAGGACAACTGTCCCGGTCGTGCCGAAACCGGCGTGGCGGGCCGGTCGCCGCGCTGCGTTTCTGCTCACGGCCTAAAGGTTAGGGCCATAGCGGAGGATCTTGGGGTCATTAGCAGTGTGATCCGGGCCCTAATATCCACGACTGTTGGGTAGCCCTACCCACTCGGCCCAGTCATCTGGCCCCGCATTTGGACCGTTCACTTGGCCCACTCGCAAGGGACGGTCGGCAATGGCTCTGGGCTGACCCAGTCTTGTGGACAATTAGCTTGGTCAATTTGGGGACAATTGGTCGAGGCCAATTGGGTCGAAGCCAATCAGGTCGAGGCCAATCAGGTCGAGGCCAATCAGGTCGAGGGCGGGGCGGGGGCCAGCCACAATACGGCCAACGGGGGCAGGACAATTTCGGCCGACGCTGACAGACCGTGCCAACCGACGTCCTCCGCCCAAACTTCGCCCAGGTTCCCGAGCCCGCCGCCTCCCCACTCAGTGGCATCGGTGTTGAGCAGCTCGAGCCACCGGCCTGGCCTGGGTAGACCGATACGGTAGCCGGCCTGAGGCTGAGGCGAGAAGTTCGCTATACAGGCTACGACGTCGCTCGCGGGGACACTGGGCCAGGAGGGCTCAACCTCTGGGTGCGCCGAGTCCCCTGTGGTGGCGCTGGGCTTACGCGAGCGCCAAAATGACAGTACGTTGTGGTCGGCATCGGTGGCGTCGATCCAGTGGAAACCGGTGGGGTTGAAGTCCTGTTCCCAGAACGCCGGTTGGGCTCGGTACAGCCGGTTGACGTCCGCTAAGAGACGGCGCAATTTCTCGTGGTCCGCCCACTGGTCGAGCATCCACCAGTCGAGAGGTCTGTCGTTGTCCCACTCCCTCTCCTGCCCCATTTCGCTCCCCATAAATAGCAACTTCTTGCCGGGATGAGCCCACATCCAGGCATAAAGAGCCCGCAGGTTGGCAAGCTGTTGCCAGCGGTCGCCGGGCATTTTGGTCAACATGGAACGCTTGCCGTGGACGACCTCGTCGTGTGACAGGGGGAGGATGAAGTTTTCGTGCCAGGCATAAAGGAGCCCGAAAGTGAGGTCGTTCTGGTGGTAGCGGCGGAAAACCGGGTCCGTTTCGAAGTACCCCAAGGTGTCATGCATCCAGCCCAGGTTCCACTTGAAGCCAAAGCCAAGGCCGCCCAGGTAAGTAGGCCGGGAGACGCCCGGCCACGCGGTTGATTCTTCGGCGATGGTGGTTGTCCCGGGGCAGGCGGAAAACATCGTCTCGTTGAGCTCTTTCAGGAACGAGACGGCTTCGAGGTTCTCGTTCCCGCCAAACTCGTTCGGCACCCACTCACCGGCTTTCCTCGAGTAATCGAGATAGAGCATAGAAGCGACGGCATCGACCCTGAGCGCGTCCACGTGGTACAGGTCGGCCCAAAAAAGGGCGTTGGCTATCAGAAAATCGCGTACCTCGAGACGGCCCAAGTTGAACACGAGGGTCCCCCAATCGGGGTGAGCACCCATAGGCCCGGAGTGCTCGTAAAGGGCAGTCCCGTCAAAGCGCGCCAGTGCGAACTCGTCCCGCGGGAAATGGGCCGGTACCCAATCGACGATCACGCCGATGTCGTGGCGGTGCAACGCGTCAACAAGCGACCTGAAATCGTCCGGCGTGCCAAAGCGAGCCGTAGGCGCGTAGTACGCGCTCACCTGGTAGCCCCAGGATCCTCCGAAGGGGTGCTCGGCTACAGGCAGGAACTCCACGTGCGTAAAGCCCATTTCGGCGACGTACTGAGGAAGTTGCTCCGCCAGCTCCAGGTACGATAGCGGCCGGCTCCCTCCCGCGCCGTCGTCCGTCCAGCGCCAAGAGCCCAGGTGAACCTCGTATATCGACATCGGCTTGGCGAGAAGGTCGCCCGCTGCCCGTCTTTCCATCCAGGGCCCGTCTCCCCAGAGATGAGCCGGGGCCCCGCTATCACCGAAGCGGTACCGGGAGGTACTTCCGTGGCAAATGCGAACGGGTCGGCCTTCAGGATCAGACGTTCCGCCGCCGAAATGATCTCGTACTTGTAGCGTGCTCCGGGTTGTGCCCCAGGTATGAAGAGCTCCCACACACCCGAGTTCCCGAGGGCGCGCATCGGGTGCAGACGGCCGTCCCAAAAGTTCCAGTCTCCTACCACTCTTACGGCTTTGGCGTTCGGCGCCCAAACTGCGAAGGCCACCCCGACGACGCCCTCGTGGGTGCGCGGATGCGCGCCTAGCACTTCCCACAGGCGCCGGTGGCGGCCCTCGTTGAACAGGTGCAGATCGAGGTCGCCAAGCGTGGGCCACAACCGGTAGGGGTCGTCGAACACGAAGCCGGGTGCACCCGTAGCTCCATATACCACCTCGATCCTGTAGCCTGCGGCGCTCCGGTCCAGGTCGCCTTCCCATAGCCCACCCTGGTCGACCTGGCGCATCTGTACCCGCTCCAGGACCGGCCGCTCCGGGCCAGGACCGGTAACGAGCAGGTACATCTCGCTCGCGCCGGGGCGGAACGCCCTCACAATGCTGCCGTGCCGGCCTAGCACTGAGTGCGGGTCGTGGTGGCGGCCTCGCAACAAGAACTCGACCTCATGGCGGTCGAGACCAGGTTCGTGCCCGTCCCCAGTGTGCTTCTTGTTCTTGTCTGGTGCCTTTTTGCCGACAGCAGAACCTCGCGCTGTAGAGGTTGTCATGACTTGCTCATACCCTCCTTGACCGGAGCGGTGAACTCCCCGAAGCTAGCCTTCATACCCGGGAGAGCGCTTCTCTGCGCCGCTTACCTCGTCCTCAGTGCCTGTCGCGGACGGCTCGACGCGGCTGACCAGGAGCTCTTCTATTGGGGCGGCTACCAATCGACGCAGAGCGGTAAGAGGGATCGGCACCCAGTCCGGCCGGTAGGCCTCCTCGTAGCCCAGCTCGTACAACGCCTTGTCCAGCACGAACGCCAGGCGAACAGCCTCACGGTCTTCGGGGTCGGACGGCAACAGGTCCTCGATGCCTTTCGTGTCGTAGTACCCCTGCAGGAAGGCGGCGCTGTTGCGGTACTCCCAGGCCTGTGCCAGCGGTCCCAGGCCAGCGGCGTCGCCATCGAGCCGTTCGCGCAGTGCGAAGTGGGACGCGTACTGGAGGGACCGCAGCATGCCCGCCACGTCTTTTAGGACCGACGTCGGGCGTTGGCGCTCTTCGAGGGGCCTGTCTGGCTCACCCTCGAAGTCGAGGACGTACCAACCGCTGTCGGTCCTCATCACCTGGCCCAGGTGGTAAT
The DNA here is from genome assembly GCA_963823855.1 of uncultured Acidimicrobiaceae bacterium. Classification (GTDB taxonomy): domain Bacteria; phylum Actinomycetota; class Acidimicrobiia; order Acidimicrobiales; family Palsa-688; genus Fen-671. The sequence goes on along the minus strand of CAWGNA010000009.1, from coordinate 254,799 downwards.
CGCCGTGCACCCGTGCGGCGGGGCCGGACCCCGTACGTCAGCAAGCCGTTCGACCAGCGGCTTTGCGGAACCGGCCAACTCGGGCCCGAGCCGGCCGAGGCGCGCCTCTATCGAATAGATGAGCAGGTGCCAGTCGTCCGCGAGGGCGCTCGCGGCGGTGCCAAACGCTTCGGCCATGGCCAGGTGCATGTCAGCGGTCATCTGGCCCAGGCGAGCCGCCTCTGCCGCAAAATCGCCACCAGACTGCCCCGGGTCCGAAGAGTGTTCGGGACCGGCGTCGCCGTAGAGATCCCGGAGGGAGGTGAGGGCGAGGGACCAGCCGTCGCTCCCCCCGGCGAGGTACTGCTGGCCGAAGGCCAGATCCCGGCCCTTGTGGCGCCAGCGGACGAGCGGGAGCGCGATGTGGCTGAACCCTGTCTGCGCCAGAGCTTCGGTCACCTCGACGTCCGGGTTTGGGCCAATCGACAACCGTCGGAACAGTTTCAAGATCAACCGGTCGTCGTACACGAGGGAAGTGTTCGACTGCTCTGCGCTAAGAGGCCGCGCCCGCTCCGCTCTCTCCTGGCCGCCGCTGGCAACCCGCAACAACGCCACCGCCATTTCGCTGTCCGGAGTGGCGCCGTAGTAGACCCGGTCGCCGACATTGGCGATCAACGCGTCCTCGTGGCCTCTCAGGTGCTCAGCGCTGTCGAGAGCGGTCCGCTCGGCGATCAGGAGCTGGTAGTGGGCACCCCCCGCATCAACTATGGCCCAGAGAAGCCGGGACGAGCCTGGCAGCTCAGCGAGACAGGCCGACTCGACGATGTGGGTATGGGCCGGTGAGCCGTCGCCGGCGTACCAACGTCGCCGGGCGAGGTACGGGCCTATGTGGCGCAGCAACTCGAGTGGGGGGGCCCAAGGTTGCAACGGGTCCTGGTCCATGATCAATCTCCACTAGCGGTGGGTGCTCCGGCGACCAGCCCGAACCAGTAGAAGCCGTACGGCGGGAGCGTGATGAAGTACGGCAGCTCGCCAATCGGGGGGAACGGTGTCCGCCCCAACAGTTCTATCGGCGTCATGCCCTCCCAACGTTGCAGCGGTAACTGTGCCGGCTGGGCAAAACGGGAGAGGTTGCTGACGCACAAGACGATGTCGTCTGACGCTGAGGAGTGTTCGTGGCCGGGGGTCTGGGCCGGGTTGCCGTCAGCGTCCCCAAACGGTGCCCGCACGTACGCGAGCGCAGACGGGTTGTCCGTCGAGACCACTTCCATGCTCCCTGTACCAAACACTGGGTGCTGGCGACGCACCTCGAGCATCCTGCGCATCCAGTGCAACTGCGAGCTCGGGTTGCGCATCTCGGCCTCGACGTTCACGGCCTGGAAGCCGTAGACCGGGTCCATCAACGGAGGCAGGTACAGCTGGGCGAAGTCGGCCCGAGAGAAGCCGGCGTTGCGGTCGGGCGCCCACTGCATGGGCGTGCGCACCCCGTCACGGTCGCCCAGGTAAATGTTGTCGCCCATACCTATCTCATCCCCGTAATAGAGCACGGGTGAACCTGGCAGGCTGAACAGCAGCGAGTGGAGCAGCTCGGCGACGCGACGGTCATTGTCGACGAGCGGGGCCAGCCTGCGACCGATCCCGATATTGCGCTTCATGCGAGGGTCTTTGGCGTACTCGGAGTACATGTAGTCGCGCTCTTCGTCGGTCACCATTTCGAGCGTCAACTCGTCGTGGTTGCGGAGGAAAATCCCCCAGCTGCACCCCTCGGGGACAGCGGGTGTCCGCGCCAGGATCTCCGTGATCGGGTACCGCTGCTCCCTGCGGACCGACATAAACATCCGCGGCATGAGCGGGAAATGGAAGCACATATGGCACTCGTCGCCGTCACCAAAGTACTGGACGACGTCTTCGGGCCATTGGTTGGCTTCTGCCAGGAGAACTTTGCCCGGGTAAAGGGAGTCCATTTCCTTACGGAGCCGCTTCAGGTAATCGTGGGTCTCGGGCAGGTTCTCGCAGTCGGTGCCCTCGCGCTCGAAAAGATAGGGGACCGCATCGAGGCGGAAGCCGTCCAGGCCGACGTCGAGCCAGTACCGGACCACGTCGAGCATGGTGTCCGCAACCTCGGGGTTGTCGTAGTTGAGGTCCGGCTGGTGGGAGAAAAAACGGTGCCAGTAGTACTGGCCCCGGGCGGGTTCCCAGGCCCAGTTGGACTTCTCGGTGTCGACGAAAATAACCCGGGCCTCCGGGTAGCGCTGGTCGTCGTCGCTCCACACGTACCAGTCGGCCTTCGGGTTGGTCCGGTCTTGGCGGGACTCGCGGAACCAGGGGTGCTGGTCGCTCGTGTGGTTTATGACCAGGTCGGCAATTACGCGCATCCCGCGACGGTGGGCTTCGTCGACCAGTTGGGCCACGTCAGCCACTTGCCCGTACTCAGGCAGCACCGTCCAGTAGTCCGAGATGTCGTAGCCGCCGTCGCGCAAGGGGGACTGGTAAAAAGGCAGCAGCCATATGCAGTCCACGCCGAGCCACTGGATATAGTCCAGCTTTTCGACGAGGCCAGGTATGTCACCGGTGCCGTCATCGTTCTTGTCGAAAAAGCCGCGCACGAGGATCTCGTAAAAAACGGCCCGCTGGTACCAGCTGACATCCTGGCTCGCGGTGCCAGAGACTGGCCTCACCCGTGACAACGATCCCCCTTTGCTCATTTCAGGAATGCTTTCGCACCTCGAACACGTGCGCGACGCGCCACCACGGTTCCATCTTCACGTAAGGGTGCGCGCCCCATGTGTACGTCTCGCCGGAAAGTTCGTCGTATACCTCGAACGGGTGGTCTGGGCTGACGTCGAGGGCGGCGAGGTCCAGATGGAGCGTCGACTCCTGCGTCGCGTACGGGTCAAGGGTGACGACAACGAGCACAACGTCGCTCCAGTCCTCCACCGCTTTCGAGTACACGACCACGTTCGGGTTGTCAGAGGCGTGGAAGAACACAGTGCGCAGGCGGGAGAAAGCGGGGTGGCGCCGCCGGATGGCGTTGATGTCGCGGAACAAGGGGGCGAGAGACCCGGGCCGCGCGAAGTTCCGGTGCTTGATCTCGTACTTCTCAGAGTTCAGGTATTCCTCGTTGTCAGGCGAGGCGGGCGCGTTCTCGCACAGTTCGTACCCGCTGTAGACGCCGTAGCACGGCGTAAGAGTCGCTGCCAGCACGAAGCGCAGTGCGAACGCTGACGGCGGGCCTTCCCGCAACGGCCCAGAGAGTATGTCCGGGGTATTGGGCCAAAAGTTTGGCCGCATAAAGTCGGCGAGGGGGCCGTGAGCGAGTTCTTCGACGTAAGTGCGGATGCCTTCGGGCCCGTACTGAGACAAGCGCCAAGTGAAGTATGTATAGCTCTGGGTAAACCCGATCTCGGCCAACCGGCTCATGATCTTGGGGCGGGTGAAGGCTTCCGCCAGCAACACGATGTCCGGCTGTTCAACCCTCAAAGAGCTGATGAGCCACTCCCAGAAAGCAAACGGTTTGGTGTGTGGGTTGTCGACCCGGAAGATCCTCACACCCCGCTCGGTCCAAAAATCGATTATCCCCTTGCATGCCTCCCACAAAGCAACCCGGTCGGCTTCGGCGTTCGGCCAGAAATTGAGCGGGTATACATCTTGGTACTTTTTCGGAGGGTTTTCTGCGTAGGCGATCGTTCCGTCAGGGCGGTGGTGGAACCATTCGGGGTGCTCACGTACCCAGGGATGGTCGGGGGAGAAGTTCAATGCATAATCGAGCGCCACTTCCATGCCATGCTCGCGGACGGCCTGCACCAGGTACGCGAAGTCATCCAAATCCCCGAGCTCAGGGTGGACCGCCGTGTGCCCACCTTCTTCCGAGCCTGTCGCCCAGGGGCTCCCTGGATCCCCCGCTTCCGGGGTCAGGGAATTATTTTTTCCCTTGCGGAAGCTATGCCCTATCGGGTGCACCGGGGGCAGGTAGAGGACGTCGAAGCCCATCTCAGCGACCCGCTGGACCTGGGGCGCCGTGGCCCGGAGGCCCCCGAAACTGCGGGGGAATAGTTCGTACCAGGCCCCCACCGCCGCCCGCTCCCGGTCGACCCAGATCGGTAGGGGCGCGGAGACCGTCGTGTCGATAGCCAAGCTGTCCCCCGCCAGAGCGAGGGCCACTAGAGGAGACAAGGCGGCCTGGACGCGGCTGGCGTCATCAGCGTCGACGTCGAGCAGCACCGCCAACGCCTGTGCCAAACTGTCCCCATCCGGCCCACTGCCGGCTGTCCCACTCCCATCTGGCCCACTGCCGGCTGTCCCGCTCCCATCTGGCCCACTGCCGGCTGTCCCGCTCCCATCTGGCCCACTGGCCTCTGGCCGGCCCCTATCTGGCCTGCCGATGTCCGGCCTGCCGATGTCCGGCCTGCCGATGTCCGGCCTGCCGATGTCCGGCCTGCCGTTATCTGGCCCGCCGTTATCTGGCCCGCCGTTATCTGGCCCGCCGTTATCTGGCCCAGCCCCCTCTCGACCGGCCGCTGGCGCTTTGCCGTCTTGCACCAAGCCGGAGACCAGCAATATGACCTCGGCGACCTCGGCGCTCAGGTCCTGCGCTGCGCCTAGCTTGATGGCCGCCTTGTGAGCCCAGGTAGCGTACCGGTCCGTCCACGCTTCGACCACGAGCTCGTGGGCGCCGATCTCTCGAGGAGCGACAGCGCCAGACCACTCGTCGTTGCCTGTGCTGGCCAGGGCACAGGCGTCTACGACCTGTCCGTCCCGCCGGAGCACTGCCCTCGCCGCGAGGATGTCGTGACCGTCCTTGAATATGTTGGCGGTGACCGGGGCGGGTTGCCCAACGACTGCCTTGGCCGGATAACCATGCGGCGTTGAAGGGCGCACGTCCTGCACGACGATGCGGGTCAACCGGGTTTGTACTGCACTACCGCCAGCCGGTGCGGGCGGGCCCGGGGAGGCCGGGACGGAGGACCGTGTGCCGCGCTTCCTGGCCGTTTGCGCCCGCTCAGTCGTCACGGCCCCACGCTATAGGGCGCTCCGCGGATAGCCAAAGGACCGCATATAACCTCAACGGTGTCGTCTTGCTACCTTGGCCGAAGATGAAAGCCTTTAGGAGCTTCACAGTCAGGGCCCGTTTACCGGAGCAGCTAGCCCCGCTCCAAGAGATGGCGTTCAACCTGAGATGGTCCTGGGACGACAGGACTCGGGACGTCTTCCGGTGGGTCGACCCCCACTTGTGGGAGCTCACTCAGCACGACCCGGTGCAAGTGCTGTCCCTGGTGGCGCGGGAGCGTCTCGAAGCCCTCGCCAAGGACAACGCCTTCATGTCGTTCCTCGGCGAGATCCACGCCGACCTCCGCCGCTACATGAGTGTCCACCGCTGGTTCCAGAACCGTGGCCGTTCGGCCCTGGTCAAGGTGGCCTATTTTTCGCCCGAGTTCGGCATCGCCGAGGCGCTACCCCAGTATGCGGGCGGGCTCGGGATCCTGGCCGGAGACCATTTGAAAGCGGCGAGCAGCCTCGGGGTGCCCATGGTCGGTGTCGGCCTCCTTTACCGCGAGGGGTACTTCCGCCAACGCCTCAACGCCGACGGCTGGCAAGAAGAGCGTTACCCCGTGATGGACCCCCATGCCATGGCCCTAACGACGATTGACGGGACGCGGATCACGGTCGAACTTGCCGGCCAGGCCCTGATCGCTCAGATCTGGGTCGCCTACGTCGGGCGGGTGAAGCTGTACTTGCTCGACGCGAACGTCGAAGAAAACTCGGACGATCTGCGCTCGGTAACTGACCGCCTCTACGGAGGCGCGACAGAACACCGCCTCCGCCAGGAGATACTTCTCGGGATCGGCGGTGTGAGGGCCCTCGAGGCGTTGGACGAGCAGCCGCAGATATTCCATTCCAACGAGGGGCACGCCGGCTTCCTCGGGCTGGAAAGGATCCGTCAGCTCGTGACCAACCACGGCCTCTCTTTCCCCGAGGCCGTTGAGGCGACGCGGGCAGGCACACTTTTCACGACTCACACGCCCGTGCCCGCCGGGATAGACAGGTTCCCGGCCGAGCTCATAGACAAGTACTTCTCGGGCTGGGCGCACGACGTCGGTGTCGGCGTAGAGGACCTCATGGCGCTGGGGCACGCGCCCGGGGAGGCCCCCAATGCCCCGTTCAACATGGCCGACATGGGCCTGCGGTTAGCGGGCATGTCCAACGGTGTTTCGAGGCTGCACGGGCATACGAGCCGGCTCATGTTCCAGCAGCTTTACCCGTCTGTACCGGTCGAGGAGGTGCCGATCGGGTCGGTCACGAACGGGGTACACGGCCGGACGTGGGTGTCGTCTGCGATGAACGACCTGTTCACCAAGTACATCAACCCGTCCTGGGAGGATGCCGGGCCAGCTGATTGGGCGCGGATTGGCGAAGCTCGCGACGACGAGCTGTGGCGGGCACGCGAACAAGGGCGAGAGGCGCTCGTTGACTTCGTCCGGTCGCGGGTCAAGTCGTCCCTGCTCGAAAAGGGCGTCTCCCCTATCGACGCCGCCTGGGCTGACGAGGCTCTCGACCCGACCCTCCTAATCATCGGTTTCGCTCGTCGTTTCGCGTCGTACAAACGGGCGACGTTGCTCCTGTCTCAACCAGAGCGTTTCAGGGCGCTGCTCCTCGACCCCAAGCGGCCGGCTCAATTCGTGTTCGCTGGCAAAGCCCACCCGGCTGATGACCTCGGGAAAGAAATGATCCGCGAGATGGTCCAGTTTGCACACGAGCCTTCCGTCCGCCACCGGATCGCGTTCATCGAGGACTACGACATCGCTGTAGCCCGCACCCTTCTGCAGGGCTGTGACGTGTGGGTTAACAACCCGCGCCGGCCTATGGAAGCGAGCGGCACCAGCGGGCAGAAGGCGGCGCTCAACGGTGGGCTCAACTGTTCGGTCCTGGACGGGTGGTGGGACGAGATGTTCGACGGCAAGAACGGCTGGCAGATCGCGTCCGCCGAGTCGTACGTCGACGTGCAACGCCGGGACGAGGTGGAGGCCAACAGCCTGTTCGAAATACTCGAGCGCCAGGTAGTGCCGTTGTACTACGACCGGGGTGCCGACCGCTTCCCCCGCCAGTGGGTGGCCCGCACCAAAGACTCGCTGAGCTCCCTCGGGCCGAGAGTGCAAGCCTCACGGATGGTCCGGGACTACGTACGCCAGGAGTACGAACCGATGGCCAAGAGGGCCGACGCCTTGAACGCCCGTAACTTCTCGAAGGCCAAAGATCTGGCTGCCTGGAAACGGCGAGTCACGGCGGCCTGGGGTGAGGTGGCAGTCGCTGGCGTCGACATCGACTCGACTGCACTGGTAACGGACCTGGGGACCACGATGCACGCCACCGCCGAGGTCTGCCTCGGCGAGCTCGGCCCGAGCGAGGTCTCTGTGGAGCTCCTGCACGGGCCGGTGACTGCCAGCGACGACTTGGTGGACTGGCAGGTAGTCAAGATGGACCGGAAGGGCCACAGCCCGAACGGGGCCGCCAGCACCTGGGGCGGCAGCTTTGTTTGCGACGTTGCCGGACGCCACGGCTTCATCGTCCGGGTCGTCCCCTCACACTCCGACCTACCCGTACCAGCCGAAATGGGTTTGGTCGCCTGGGCGCGGTCGGCGTACCCGTGAAGGAGCACGTCGACCGGGACAGGCTGGTGGAGCTGACGCGGGCGCTAGTTGCGGTGGATACCTCCAACCCCCCGGGGAACGAGGTGGCGGTCAGCGATATCCTGCGCGACGCGTTACGCGATTGGAGCCCGTCCTGGGAAGAAGTCGAGCCCGCACCCGGGCGGGTCTCGCTGATAGCCCGGCTGCCTCCCCCTGGCGCCAGCTCGAGGGAGAAAGCCAACTCGAGAGAAAGACGCAGCCAGGGGCCAGGAGGCTGTGGCCTCACAACGACCGACGCTGATCGTGAACGGACATACCGACGTGGTCCCCGCTTTGGCCGCAGGCTGGGAGCACGACCCCTTCGACCCGATAGCCAAGGACGGCCGCCTGTACGGGCGCGGCGGTGCCGATATGAAAGGCGGAGTCGCCGCCGCGATCTGCGCACTGGACACCCTGAACGCAGCTGGCTACGAGCGGTCATGCGACATCGTCTTCCAGTTCGTGGCTGACGAAGAGCGGGGAGGAGCCCTGGGGACCCGGACCCTCATGGAAAAAGGCCTCCTACACGGTGACGCCTGCATCGTGCCAGAACCGACCTCTCTCGCCGTCTCGGTCGCCGAGCGGGGTCTCCTGCAAGGTGAGATCCTCATAAAAGGTCGCCCTGGTCACGGCAGCCGGCCGAGGGAGGGCGTATCTGCCATCGAGCATGCGGCCCAGATGGTGCTCGCACTCCACGCCGCCGACTACGGCGAAGTCCAGCACCCCTTGCTGGGGGCACCGACAGCGAACATCGGCACTCTCCACGGGGGCAGCGCCGTCAATATAGTCGCCGAAGAGGCTCGGGTCGGCTTCGACCGGCGTCTGCTGCCGGGTACGAGCCTCGACAAAGCCGTTGCCAGTCTGAGGCAGCGCATAGACGCCGCCGGGCTGGGGGGGATCGACTACCAGATAGAAATAGACGATTACGGCGAGGGCAGCGAAATGAGCCCTGAGAACCCGTTCGCCGAACTCGTGAAGAACTGCGTCTTGCGTGTCAGGGGCGTTGTCCCGGCAACGATCGGCATGACGTTTACCACTGACGCCAGGTTCCTCCGCAACCAGGGTGGCATCCCTGCCGTGGTCTGCGGTCCTGGCGACATCGCTCAGGCCCACAGCATCGACGAGTGGGTCGACATCAATCAGCTCGTCGACGCCACGGCCGCTTATGCCGAGCTGTTCCGTTCGTTTGGCCCTGGTTGGGCACATGCGCCTGTGGCCGCTCGAGAGCCCGTACCGGCAGACGATGTGGCCCGGCCGGAGTAGCCACGGCCGGACGCTCTGCCTGCCCAGGGTCAGCCTGAAGCCTGTGGCCGCCGGAGCAGCTGGCTTTGTAGTAGCAACTGGGTCTTTCGGAGCAACTGGCCTCTTTTCGAGCAGTTGTTGTCTTTCGGGGCGGCTGGGCGTGTTCGCCGCGGCTGGCGTCTTTCGGAGCCCCTGACGCACTGAGCAGCTGAGGTAGCGGGCGTGACCAGGGTCAGTGAGCGGGTCATGGACGCCGCTGGCAGGGCTGCGGTCCTCTCGCCCCGCGATGGCGTCGTGCTCGAAACGGGCGAGAACCTGAGCGACGACGGAGCGCGCACGACCTTTCGTCAGGCGGAGGGCCCCTCGCTTTCTACCGCCGCACCGTCCAGATCAAGGCGCTGGAGGACGGCCGGTACGGAGTTCGACAAGTGGTCGAGCTGAAGGTCGGCCTGCCCTGGTGGTCGTGGCTACTGGTACTGCCACTGCGCTTGTGGCTCGGTGGCGGAGCCCGAGACGGCCGGACAAAGAAACGGTTCCCCTGGTGGGCGCCGCCGCAACGGCTGGCCAGGCGCCCCGCGGTAGTGATGGCGACCTTGGCGGCACTGGTGAGCGTCCAGGGGTTCCTGGCTGCCCTGCTCCCCGAGACGCTTACGTACGCGGCGAGCGAGATGCACGTCGGCACGTTCGGCCAGGGGGTGGTGTTCGCTTCCGTCGAGCTCTCAGCCCTGCCCGCTCTTCTCGCCCTGGTGCTGGCCGACCGAAGAGGCCGGCGTTCGGTCGTGCTGTGGTCGACTGGGGGGGCCGCGGTCTTGAGCGAGCTGGGAGCCTTTGCGCCGTCGGTGACATGGCTCACGGTCACGCAGGTCGGTGCCGGAGCTCTTGTAGCCGCCGCTGGCATCGCCGCCGTCGTGGTCGCGGTCGAAGAGGTGCCGGCGGGATGCCGGGCCTGGGCCGTCGGAGTGCTGGGCATGGCGGCGGGGTTCGGAGGTGGCGGCCCGCTCCTGCTGCTCCCTCTGGCCGGGACAGGCCCTGGCGGCTGGCGATGGCTGTACTGGTTGAGCCTGTTGACCTTGCCTATCGTCGTGGTCAGCGCCCAGCAGCTACCTGAGAGCCGCCGTTGGGTAGCGAGCGCGACCACCGCACCGGTGGACGCGGGGGGCGGGCTGGCAGCCGGCGGAGAGGGGCCGACGCCACCGCCGCGCCTGAGCCGGCCAGAGGTCGTACCGGCCCCGGGGCCAGCCGTACCAGACGTCGTGGTTGCGACCGGGCCCGGTGATGAAGATGCATGCCGGACGACAAGGGACAGCACTGTGCCGCAACTGGGCGGGCCGCAACTCGGGCCGGGCCGCAACTGGGCCGGCCGCAACCGGGCCGGCCGCAACCGGGCCGGCCGCAACCGGGCGGGCCGCAACTGGGCGGGCAGGAACTGGGCGGCCCGCAACTGGGCGCGTCCCGGCTGCGCCGGACGCGAATCGCTCTCGCCAGATTGAACACACCGGGTGCTCGCCTGGCGCTCGTGTGCGCCGGCGCTGTCCTGTTTGCGGTCTTCGCCGCACCGGCTTCCCAGTTCCAAACTCAGTTCCTGCGCCAGGAGCGGCATTACAGCGCCATCAGCATTTCTGTCCTCCAGCAGGTGGCCGGGACCATCGGAGCGATCGGGGTGTTGGTCGGAGGACGCCTGGCGGACACGCACGGCCGCCGGCCGGTCGCTGTCGTTTGTGTTGCCGGGGCAACTGTCACCATTATCTGGTCGTACCTAGAGCACGGTTGGCTCATGTGGTGCGCGGCCACAGCCGGCCAGTTCTTCCTTTACGCCACCGCGCCCGTGCTCGGCGTCTACGGAGCTGAGCTCTTCGCCACATCGACGCGGGCGCGCTCTGCAGGCCTGGTAGCAGCCTCCTCTGCCATTGGCGGCGTTTGCGGGCTGCTGGCCGCCGGGTCGCTTGCTGCAAGTATCGGGACGTTGGCGCCGGCGTTGGGCGTACTCGCCGTTGGCCCGCTCTTGCTCGTGGTCCTGCTAATTGTGGCTTACCCTGAAACGGCAGGGATCGCCCTTGAGGAACTGACACCAGCAGCCAGAGGAGCTCCTCCGGCGCTGGGTATGCCGAAGTCACCTGCGTCTACTTAGCTAGTTGGCTATTTAGCTATACTTACGGGATCACAGCGCCCCGGCGAGGCCCGGCTTGCGGAGGCACCAGCTTCATCCGCGGGCCATCGGACCGGGGGCATATGATCGGTCGTCGTGCTGAAGATCGCCCCTTCCATTCTCTCAGCCGATTTTGCGAACCTGGCGGCGTCGGTCGGAGCAGTCGCCCAGGACGCCGACTGGCTGCACGTCGACATTATGGACGCCCATTTCGTGCCCAACCTGACGATCGGCCCTCCGGTGGTCGAGGCCCTCCGGGTACGTACCGGTCTGTTCTTCGACTGCCACCTGATGATGACCAACCCAGGTGACTTCCTCGAACCCTTCCGGAAAGCCGGTGCCGATGGGTGCACGGTACACGTAGAGGTCGGGGACACGAAGAGCCTGCTCGCCGAAGCCCGCCGGCTGGGCCTCCGCGCCGGGCTCGCCCTCAACCCGGAGACGCCCTACGAAGCGGTCGAGCCGTTCCTGGACCAGGCCGACCTCATACTGTGCATGACCGTTCATCCTGGCTTTGGCGGCCAGGGTTTCATTGCAGACGTGGTCCCCAAGATCACTCGTGTTCGCGAGGAGCTCGACCAGCGCGTCCTCGGGGCCGAGCTCGAGGTAGACGGTGGGATCGACGAAGAGACTGCACCAACTGTCGTCCTCGCCGGCGCCCGGGTGCTCGTGGCTGGCTCGGCGATTTTCGACACAGAACGGCCGTGGGAGGCAGCCCGGCGGCTCCGCGAGGTCGCGACGGTGGCACTGCGCACCGCCGGTTATTGACGGCCGAGCGGGTTCTCGAGATAGGCCCCGCACGGGAAAGGACGCAGGGCGTCCGAGGCCCGGCGCGTCAGGGCGCGTGGGCCCGGCGTGTCAGGCGCGTCAGGCGCGCGGCGCGTCAGGGGCGCGGCGTGCGGGGCCCGGCGCGTCAGGGCCCCGGCGCGTCGAGGCCCGGCGTCGGCCCGGCGCGTGGCCCCGGCGCGTCAGGCGCGCGGCACGTCAGGGCCCCGCGCGTCCAGCGCGCGGCGTCGGCACGTCGGGCCCGGCGTCGTCAGGTGCCCAGCGTCGTCAGGGGCCCGTGTCGTCGGGGCGTCAGGAGCCAGCAGAAAGGGAGAAGCGGGGTCGGTTCCGGGCGCACCTGCGGTACTTCGGCTGCAGATCGGGCCAAGATGGGCCCCAGAACGCAACGAGGTCCGCAAACGGCACCCAGAAGGTGAGCTGGGCGGGGCGCAGCCCGGTCGCCGAGCACTGGTCGCCGAGCACTGGTCGCCGAGCACTGGTCGCCGAGCACCGGTCGCCGAGCACTGGTCGCCGAGCACTGGTCGCCGAGCACTGGTCGCCGAGCACTGGTCGCCGAGCACTGGTCGCCGAGCACTGGTCGCCGAGCACTGGTCGCCGAGCACTGGTCGCCGAGCCCAGCACATAGTGCCCAGCCGCTTATTGCCCAGGTGAAATCCCCCGGACTACGTGAGCCGCATCGGGTCTGCCTGGCAGTAGACATTTTGGCAATGCCAATCTGAGGCGGCGCCAATCTGAGGCGGCGCCAATCAGAGGCGGCGCCAATCAGAGGCGGCGCATAGGAGGCGAGACCGACGAGCGGCGCTTTGGGTCCGAGAGGCGCCCTGTCGAGCTCTGGCGGGGCAGCGCATTTTGCCGGTGATGTCTGGGCTTCAGTAGCGTGAGGTGGAAGGACAGTGTCACCGGTGGGACCCGTGGTGCAACAGACTTAGCCGACCGAGCAGAGGGGCGAAGCAATGGTGACGGAGCCGGAACCGGGGACTCTGGTCGGTGTCGACATCGGCGGGACCGGGATAAAGGGGGCGCTCGTCGATCTCTCTGAGGGAAAGTTGGCTAGCCGGCGCGTGCGTTTGAACACACCGCACCCGGCTACGCCCGGGGCAGTCGCGGGAGTCGTCCGCGAAGTCCTGGACCAGGTCGATGGGACCGGCCCGGTCGGCCTGACCCTTCCGGCGGTGGTCCGGGGCGGGACCGTCGAGACGGCGTCGAACATCGACCAGGGGTGGATCGGCATTGATGCCGTGGACCTCTTCTCGAGGGCAACGGGACGGCTCGTTGCTGTGGTCAACGACGCGGACGCGGCCGGGATGGCCGAAGTACGTTTCGGTGCCGGACGAAGCGAAGACGGCGTGATCATCGTCATAACGCTGGGGACAGGGATCGGTAGCGCCGTCTTGGTAGACGGCAAGCTGGTACCCAACACAGAGCTGGGGCACCTGCCGCTCCACCACGGCGAGGCCGAGGACTGGGCGGCCGAGTCGGTCCGAGACCACGACGAGCTGTCGTGGAAGGCGTACGCCCACCGCCTTCAAGAATATCTGGAGCTGGTACAGCACATCATGTGGCCTCAGCTCATCATCATCGGGGGCGGCGTCAGCGCCAGCGCCCAAAAGTTCCTCCCGAAGATCGAGCTCCACACCCCCGTCGTGCCGGCGCAACTGTTGAACGATGCCGGGATCGTCGGTGCAGCCATGTTCGCATCGGGTGCCCAGTTCGCGACCAAGACGTAAAGCCTTCGGGCTCCTTCCGACTTTGTTTGGTTGTCCGGCCGACTCCGTGTCGCTGAACAGGTCAAATTTTGGTGAGCAGGTCAGATTTGCGAATCGAAGTTTGGGCATATCCCACGTGGTGGGGCCAATCTGGCGACGTCCCACTTAGAGACCTGATTTGCCAGAGGTGAATTGCAAATTTCCCTATTTGTCAGATTCCGTTGACAGATCCATTTGCCAGACCGGTTCGCCCATTCCACTTCGGGAGGCGCAGTGAGCACAACGATGGCACCGGACTTGGACACCCTCCGGATCAACACGATCAGGACGTTGTCCATGGACGCGGTCGAGAAAGCGAGCTCCGGCCACCTCGGGATGCCCATGGGGGTGGCCCCGGTGGCTTACACACTTTGGCAGCGCTTCTTGCGCCTCGACCCGAGCGACCCGATCTGGCCCAACCGGGACCGTTTCGTCCTATCAGGCACGCGAGCGAGTGGCGGCAGCTCGTCAGGCGTAAACGGGACCAAAGACAGCTGAGACTGACCGTTGAGACCTGCCCCCAAGGTTCAGGGGCAGCGCGTATAGAAAGGACAACGTGTGAAGGCCACCGAGATCCTCCACGAGCGAGGCCAGAGCCTGTGGCTCGACAACATAACTCGCTCCCTGCTCGACGACGGCACCATCCAGAGGTACATCAACTCGTACTCCGTGACGGGGCTGACGTCTAACCCATCCATTTTCGACAAGGCCATCAGCTCGGGAGACTACGACGACGCCATCCGGGAGAAGGCCGGCCACGGCCTCTCCGACGAGGAGCTGTTCTTCGAGCTTGCGATAGAGGACCTGCGCCGGGCGGCAGACCTGTTCCTGCCGATCCACGAGCGTACGGACGGAGTCGACGGGTGGGTATCGCTCGAGGTGTCCCCCCTGCTCGCGTACAACACGACCCAAACTGTGGAGGCAGCGAAGTCCCTTCACGACCGGGCTGGACGGCGCAACCTGTTCATCAAGATCCCCGGGACCCCCGAGGGGCTGCCCGCCATCACCGAGGCGATCGCCGCGGGCGTGCCCGTGAACGTTACGCTCCTGTTCTCGGCCGAGCAGTACGTCGCCGCCGCGGAGGCCTACCTGAAAGGGGTCGAGCGGCGCATTGCCGATGGCCTCGACCCCGCCGTCGGATCGGTGGCTTCAGTCTTCATGTCGCGTTGGGACGTGGCGGTGGCGAAGGAGGTACCGACGGACCTGGTAGACCAGCTCGGGTTGGCCATCGGGCTCGACGTCTACCGCGCCTACCGTGCCCTCATGAGCTCGGACCGCTTTCAGCGGCTGGAAAACGCGGGCGCGAGGATGCAGAGGCTCTTGTGGGCCAGCACCAAGACCAAAGACCCGAACGCCTCCGACACTCTGTACGTGCATGGGCTGGCCGCGCCGTTCACGGTGAACACCATGCCTGACGACACCCTGGAGGCTTTCTACGACCACGGCGCCGTGGACGAAGCGTTGCCGGCTGACGGTGGCAACGTCGACGAGTTGCTGAAGAGTTTCGCCGACGCGGGTGTCGACACTGGCCTGCTCGCAGCCAAACTGCAGAGCGACGGCGCGAAATCGTTCGTCACTGCCTGGAACGAGCTCATAGACCGGATCAAGGCGCAGGCTGCCTCGGTGGCCTGAGGCCGGGTCCCCGTCGTCTCGAGAGAGGAGAACACGAAGTGCCGAAACTACCGCTGCGGGAGCTCCCGGCGTTCGAAGCGCTAACAAAGCACCACTCCCAAATAGAGGGCCGCCACTTGCGCGAGCTGTTCGCTGAGGACCTCACCCGGGGCGAGCGGTTCTGCGCCGAGGCAGCCGGCCTCTACCTGGACTACTCGAAGAACCGCATCACCGTCGAGACCATGAGCCTCCTGGTCGAACTGGCCGAGCAGTCGGGGCTCCAGCGGCACCGCGACGCCATGTTCGCCGGTGAGAAGATCAACGTCTCCGAGGGCCGTTCGGTGTTGCACGTGGCCTTGCGCATGCCCAAGGGGACATCACTCGTCGTCGACGGAGTTGACGTCGTCGCCGAGGTGCACCGCGTCCTCGACCAGATGGCAGTTTTCGCCAACAAGATCCGGTCAGGAGAGTGGAAGGGCCACACGGGCAAACCCATCCGCAACATCATCAACATCGGCATCGGCGGCTCGGACCTCGGGCCCGTTATGGCCTATGAGGCGCTGCGCTACTACACGCGCCGTGACCTCACGTTCCGTTTTATCTCTAACGTCGACGCGACCGACTTCGTCGAGGCCACGAGGGACCTGTCGGCTGACGAAACCCTGTTCATCGTGTCGTCCAAGACCTTTGGGACCCTCGAAACGCTGACCAACGCCACCTCGGCTCGCGATTGGGCGCTGGCGCAGCTCGGCGACCCCGCAGCGATCGCCAAGCACTTCGTGGCGGTCTCGACGAACGCCCAACGGGTGAAGGAGTTCGGAATCGACCCGGCCAACATGTTCGTCTTCTGGGACTGGGTCGGCGGCCGTTACTCGATGGACTCGGCCATCGGGCTCTCGACGATGGTGGCACTCGGGCCGGAGCAGTTCGGTGAGATGCTGGCGGGATTTCACGAGATGGACGAGCACTTCCGCACGGCGCCGCTCGAGCAGAACTTACCGGTACTGATGGGCATGCTGGCCGTGTGGTACGTGAACTTCTTCGGGGCGCAGTCGATCGGCGTGATGCCGTACGACCAGTACCTGAAGCGTTTCCCCGCCTACCTACAGCAACTCACAATGGAATCGAACGGCAAGCATGTCAACCTGGACGGCAAGGTCGTCGACTACGACACGGGACCGGTTTACTGGGGCGAACCTGGCACCAACGGCCAGCACAGTTTCTACCAGCTCATCCACCAGGGCACGAGGCTCATCCCGGTCGACTTGATCGGGTTCGGCAAAGGCCTCAATCCCCTCGGCGATCACCACGACATCTTGTCGTCCAACGTCTTCGCGCAAGCTCAGGCGCTCGCCTTCGGCAAGACCGAGGCCGAGGTACGGGCGGAAGGGACGGCCGAAGCGGTGGTGCCGCACCGGGTCATGCAGGGCAACCGGCCCACCAACGTTCTCCTGGCGGAGAAGCTGACCCCGCACATCCTTGGGGCGCTCGTCGCTCTCTACGAGCACAGCGTGTTCACGCAGGGGACGATCTGGGATATCGACTCGTTTGACCAGTGGGGCGTCGAACTGGGCAAGGTACTTGCAGTGGCGATCATCCCGGAGCTCGAGAGCGCGAAAGAGGCGGAACTCGAACACGACTCGTCGACCAACACGCTCATCCGGCGTTACAGGTCATTGAAAGCTTAGGAGGAAGAAAAATGGCAACTGACAAACCAATGCAGCTCGGCATGGTCGGGCTCGGCCGAATGGGGGCGAACCTCGTGCGGCGGCTAATCCGCGACGGGCACCGCTGCGTCGTGTACGACGTGAATGCTCAGGTGGTAAACCAGCTCGCCGGCGAAGGAGCGACGGGTTCGAGCTCGCTCGAGGACTTCGTGACCAAGCTGCAAAAGCCCCGCGCCATCTGGCTTATGCTGCCGGCCGCCATCGTGGACTCGACCCTTGACCGCATTGTCCCGCTCCTCGACCCTGAAGACGCGGTGATCGACGGGGGCAATTCCTATTACCGCGACGACATCACGCGGGCCAAGGCGCTCACGCCAAAAGGGATCCACTACCTCGACTGTGGGACGAGCGGTGGGGTTTGGGGCCTCGAGCGGGGCTACTGCCTGATGATCGGAGGGGAAACCGACGTCGTCAACCGGCTCGACCCCGTCTGGAAGACGATCGCTCCTGGCGAGGCTAGCGCGCCTCCGACCCCGAGCCGGGGCCAGCGCAGCGGTACCGCTCCTGACGGGTACCTGCACTGCGGTCCGAACGGAGCGGGCCACTTTGTGAAAATGGTCCACAACGGGGTGGAGTACGGGATGATGGCCTCGATCGGCGAAGGCCTCTCCATCATCAAGCACGCCAATGCGGGCAAGGGCAACCAGGTCGTAGACGCCGAGACCACACCGCTGCGGGACCCGGACGCTTACATGTACGACATCGACGTCGGCGAGGTCGCCGAGGTGTGGCGACGGGGCTCGGTGGTCGGGTCGTGGCTCGTCGACCTCACTGCCGACGCGTTCGCACGCTCGCCTAACCTCGACGACTTCACCGGGCGCGTCTCGGACTCGGGGGAGGGCCGCTGGACCGTGGTGGCCGCGATAGACGAAGGTGTCCCCGCTCCGGTCATCACGGCCTCGCTCTTCGAACGTTTCGAGTCCCGCGGCCTCGGCGAGTTCACCGACAAGGTGCTCTCCGCCATGCGCAGTGAGTTCGGCGGGCACGCCGAAAAGAAACAATGAGGCTAAACGCGCGGCTTCGGGCCCCGGGCGGGCAAAGTGACGGCCCCCGGCGGGGTTGGGGCCCCCGCTCGGGGGAGGAGCCCGGGGTTGGGGCCCCGGGCGGGCAAAGTGACGGCCCCCGGCGGGGTTGGGCCCCCGCTGGGGGAGGAGCCCGGGGTGGGCGGGCGGGCAAAGTGACGGCCCCCGGCGGGGTCGGGCCCCCGCTCGGGGGAGGAGCCCGGGGTTGGGGCCACGAGCGGGCAAATTGACAGAGGGGGCGCTCATGCACCATGAGCTCGAAGCGCTGGCTGACCCCGACGCCGTGGCCCGGGCTGGGGCGGAGTTCGTTGCCGCCCGTGCCCGGGACGCGGTGGCGGCCAGAGGCAGTTTCATCTTCGCGGTCAGCGGCGGCCACACGCCCTGGGAGATGTTCGCCGAGCTCGCATCGGAGAGTGTCCCATGGGACCACGTCATCATCTACCAAGTAGACGAGCGCGTCGCTCCCGACGACGACCCGGACCGCAACTTGGCCCACCTGAGAAAGGCGCTCGGGTCGGCCCCTGCTCAAGTACGCGCCATGCCGGTCAACGAAAGCGACCTCGAGGCTGCGGCGGCGGCGTACGGGGCCTCGCTGCCGGAGCATTTCGACCTCATGCACTTGGGTCTCGGCCCCGACGGCCACACCGCTTCGCTCGTCCCAGACGACCCGGTCCTTTCGGTGACCGATCGCCTGGTCGCCTTAACCCAGCCTTACCAGGGAAGGGTCAGGATGACACTTACCTACCCGGCACTCGGGCGGGCGAACCGAGATCTTGTGGTTGATCACAGGTGCCGACAAGAAGGTACCGCTGGCCAAGCTCCTGGCGGGGGACACCAGCATCCCCGCAGGTCGCGTCGAAGCGGGAGCATCACTTGTCATGTGTGACAGCGCGGCTGCCTAACACGGCGGCCGTACGCTGGGCCGGACGTACGATCGGCCGGCCGTCTGATCGGGAGGACCGTGTAACAGCGCGGCGACCTGAGGGGGCCGCACTGCCAGGAGGACGCTGGGGTTCTGGAGAAGATAATTGCTCTCCGAGCACCATTTTCTTCTCCAGAACGCGCTTTTGGCGGCGAGTTGCCTCATCGCAGACGGCGAGTGCCGGTCAGTTGGGCCGCGGGGTCGGTCGCGCCGGTCGAGGTCAACAGGATGCGGCCGCTTCAGGTGCCCGGGTGCTCTGCGCCGGTCTGCGCACTGCCGGGCCCAGCCCACGAGGGGAGTGCGGGATGTCAGTGCGCTCGACCGACGTGCCTCGAGCTACCAGGACGATAGCCACCAGGTCGGGGGGGAACAGGCCGTGGTCTACTACGCCAGGCGTCGAAGAGAGCTGGACCGCCAAGGTGGCGGGGTCGTCTACCGGTCCCTCGTAGTCCGCGATCACGCCGCCGTCAGGGCTCAGCGGGACGTCGCGCAACGTGACGGGCGCCACGCGCCGCATGGTGGCCCGGAGACCAAAGGCCAGGAGCTCGAGGGGGATTGGACTGTGCAGAGCATCCACGGGCTTCGACGAATCCGCGATCACGACGAAACGGTCGGCCGCCGCGGCCACGATCTTCTCACGAGTGTGCGCCGCGCCGCCTCCTTTCACCAGCCAGCCGTCCGGGGCGATCTGGTCTGCCCCGTCGATAGTCATGTCGAACCGGTCGACGTTCGCGAATGTCTCCACGTCGAGGCCAAGCTCACGCGCCGCGGTATCCGTTCGTGGCGAGGTGGCGACACATCGGATTCTGAGTGCCCGGCGGGCCAAAGCGGGAAGAAGGAACGCCACCGTCGAACCGGTCCCGAGCCCGACGGTCATGCCTGTTTCCACCAACTCTGCGGCCGCCTCGGCGGCGACCTGTTTTTCGTCTCTGGTGCTCATGGTCAGCGGCTCCCGAGGTCGAGTGAAGAGCTTGACTTCATCGCAGGCACTAACGGTACAGCGTTGGACCATAGGCAAGACGAGAGCGCGGTGCCGATCCCCCAACCGCGATCTGGCCCACGGAGATCTGGCCCACCGCGATCTGGCCCACCGAGATTTGGCCCACCGAGATTTGGCCGATGACGGGGCGTAACCGAAGGAAGGGAATGCCATGACTGGCGAAGCGAATACACCTGCCGATGTCCTTGTGATCTTCGGGATCACGGGCGACCTGGCCAAGAAGATGACTTTCCGGGCTCTTTACCGCCTGGAGCGGCGCCATCAATTGAACTGCCCGATAATCGGGGTGGCACGCAGCGACTGGTCAGCCGCAACCCTCCGGGACAACGCCCGCCACTCCATAGAAGACACCGGCGAACGGGTCGACGAGACGGTGTTCGAGCGCCTCGCTGAACGGCTCTCGATCGTCGTCGGGGACTTCGACGACCCGAAGACATACGACCGGCTGGCCAGAGCCATGGAGGGACGGCACAGCCCTGTTTTCTACCTCGAGGTCCCTCCCTCGCTGTTCGGGCGGGTAGTGGAAGGCCTGGCCGCCGCCAACCTCACCTCGCACGCCCGGGTGGTGATCGAGAAACCTTTTGGCCACGACTTGGCCTCGGCGCGCGCCTTGAACGCGGAGCTCCGGAAACTCCTGGACGAGCCGCAGATCCTGCGCATCGACCACTTCCTCGGCAAGGAGCCTTCCATGGACATCCTGTACTTGCGCTTTGCCAACTCGATTTTCGAGCCCCTCTGGAACCGGGACCGCATCGAGTGCGTCCAGATCACCATGGCCGAAGACTTCGGCGTAGAGGACCGCGGCAGCTTTTACGACCCGGTAGGGGCGCTGCGCGATGTCGTGCAAAACCACCTGTTGCAGCTCATCGGGTTGTTCGCGTCGGAGCCGCCCGTTACGGCCGACGCGGACGGTTTGCGGGACAAGCGGGTGGAGGTCTTCAGATCCATACCCTCGGCCGACCCGAAGCACTACGTCAGGGGCCAGTACGACGGGTACCTGTCGGTGCCAGGGGTCAGCCCCGGGTCGCAGACCGAAACCTACGCGGCGCTCCGGCTCGAGATCGACAACTGGCGTTGGTCAGGCGTGCCGTTCTTCATCAGGGCCGGGAAAGCCCTGGCTGCGGGTGCAACAGAGATCAGGATCGTGTTCAAGCGGCCGCCCCGTATCGCGTTCGACCTCAATGTCTCGCCCCATCCCGACGAGTTCATAATGCGGATCGACCCTAACCCCGGCGCTGACCTCGTCGTGCAAGCGAAGCGGCCGGGTGCCCAAGCACTCCGCACAGTCGACTTGTCGTTGATCTTCTCAGAGGAGCTCGGGGACCTGCCGGAGCCTTACGAGCGGCTTCTTGGCGACGCCCTCAAAGGTGACCCCAGCCTGTTCACCCGGGAAGATAGCGTCGAGGAGACGTGGCGCATAGTGCAAACACTACTGGATGCGCCTCCCCCCGTGGAACCGTACGCCCAAGGATCCTGGGCCCGGCCGGCGCAGACAGGTTGCTGGCGGGGCACGCCCGGTGGCGTGACCCGTGGCTGCACTCGCATGCCATGCGTTGAGCTGCGGCGCCCGTACCTCGTCGGGTGATCTTTGGACCTACGCCCTCGACCGTCGGGGACGTTATTGGATGCCGGCTCCTGCTATTTAGCTAAATAGTTAAAATAGCTAGCTAGCTTGCAGGAGCGGGGGTAGTTGGAAACGAACTGAACCTCTCCCCCAGCCACCCCGCCACTATTCCCGCCACCTGGTCATCTCGCCGCCGCAACCCGTGGTCACCCCCCTCGACCCACTCGAGCGTCACCGGCCCGGGCACCAGCGTGACGGCAGCCTCTAGTTCCGCTGGGCTAGCGAAAGCGTCCCGGGTGCCGGAGACGAACAAACAGGGCAGGTCCAGCGCTCCGAAATGCTCCGTCCGGGAGCGCTCGGGTCGGGAGGGCGGGTGTAGCGGGTAGCTCACGAGCACGAGCCCCGCTGCGCTCAAGCCCTCTGCTACCGCCATCGAGCAGATGCGCCCGCCCATGGAACGGCCCCCCGCAAAGAGCCGGTTGAGTGGCAGGCCCAGCTCGCTTGTGAAAGAGGCCGCCTCTTTCATCACGGCTGCCACGAGCACCTCGGCCTTATCAGGGGCACGCCGCCCAGCCAGCCGGTACGGGAAGTCCATCCGCCGGGCACGCCCGCCTAAATCACTAACGGCCTTGTCGATCGCTACCAGAGCACTCTGGTCGCTGCTCGCACTGGCTCCGGGGGCAAGCAACACGCCCCATGCTGTCACTTTCCCTGCGGGGCCCGGCGCCCGGATCCTCCCTTGTGGCCGTCGAGGCCTACTTCGGAGGCGGCACGCTCGTCGCGAGTTTTGGGCACTGGGTTCGGGCCGCTCTTACAAGCGACAACGGGTTATACCATCTCGTGAAGCATTTCGGCGAGCAGCGCTGCCTCGCGGGATACCTCGTCGTTGCGGGAACCATGCTCCATGGCGGCCACCAGGGCATGACCCTGGCTTCTCACCCGCCACCAGTAGGAGTCGTCGACACCGACTGGCGTGGGCAGCTCCACTACGCCTACCGCCTCCAGTAGTGCCCGCCGTCGCTCCTCGTCCGCGGGGTCGTTGGCAAGACGGTCGACTGCGCCGAACAGCTCCTCAATGGAGTGGTAACGGGCTTCATCGTCCTCGTCGACCGCTCCGTGGACTTGTTCGAACAGGCCGTCGACCTCGTCCTCGTGCTCTTCGGCCACGGTGACGTCGACTCCGTCCCAGTTGTAAGCGATCCCAGCCGATTCCAGGAGCATCGAAAGCTCCACCCGCTGTTCAGGCAGCCACTCGCCCAGCTCGTAGACCAGTTCAGCGGGCCCTTCGTCTTCGTCTTCGGCCTCCTCTTCGTCGGCCCCCTCGTCAAATTGGTCCTCGAAGCCGCCCTCGTCCTTGCTCTGGGCGCCCGGTCCGGGTTCGTCCTGGTCGTCCGTGCCCGCCGCGACCCTGTCTTGGTCGAAGAAGCGCGACGGGGCATCTATCCCGCCCTCCTCTGAGCGAGCCCCGTCGGGCCCCACCGCGTCAGGCGTTACTGGCACTGCGCCGTTGGAACCGGCCAGGAGGTTGCCCACTCCCATCTCGCCGGCGGGAGTCACCTCTGACTGTGGTAACGAGACAATGCGGCCTTTTTCACTGGCCCCGACCTCCAAGCGCGCCAACGCCCGCTCTTCTTCAGCCTTCGCTTGCGCCTCACCGGCGCTCGGAGCTATCAGCCGGCACAGCACTTCGGCCTGATGGCGGATCTCGTCGTCGAGCGCTTCGTCGGCACCAAGCGCCCCGAGCAGCCGACGGGTCACCCTGCCGACGGCCGCCAAGTGGCCCTCGTCCAGCTCGGGCAGGTAATCCACCGCGAACACGGCCACAGAAGCCTCGCTCAACGCGGCGTCCGCCAGCATGTCCGTCGGGTCGTCCCGGAGCCGTTTGGCCGCGTCATAAAGGTAACGAGAAGCCTCCTCGCTACCCTCGGGAAGGGCACTGTCCCCTCCCTCCTCGTCTTCTTCGTCCTCGTCGTCGTCGGCTGAGGGACCGGTGCCGGTCACCCGGGCCACCAGTCGGTCGACTTCGGCCTCGTCAACGGCCAGGATGACGAGCTCTTCCTCCTCGAAGCGGTGCAACACGCCGGCTCGAATGAGCGCCTCGATCAACCGTGCCCTCGTCTGGTCGTCCCACAGGTCTAGCCGGTACCCGACTTCGTCGTCATCGGGGCCCGATTCCAGCTCCGGCAGCGAGGAAGCGGTCAATCGCTCACCACAGCTATGGCACCGGCCTCGGCCGGTGACTTCATAGCCACAATTGACGCAGTACCAGACCTTCGTGCTCACTGATGACCTGACCTGTTCCGTTTAGGCAGCACCGGTGCAGCTCGCCCCGAGCGCTCACCTATGGTCCCCTGACCATCTGCGGGCTTCATCTGCTCGTGGTACTCCTCTTCCACATTGACTGACCATACGTCATGGGCGGCGCCCATGATGTTCTCGACCGTCAACATAGCGGTGTACATCGAGTGGTCCTGGTTGTTATAGCGGTGCATGCCATTGCGTCCCACCGGGTGGAGGTTGGGCACATTGACCTCCAGCCACTTGCGCAGCGTCTCGACATTGCGCTTGTAGTCTGCATCGTAGTAGGGGTAAGCCTTGGGCATCCTCACCACATACCCGGCTTCCACAGCGCGAGGGTCGACGAGGCCTAGCCGGCCAATCTCGCGCTTGCCGAACTCGACAAGTTCGTCATCGGGGAGGGACCACATTTCGTCGCCCTCGAATACGAAGTACTCGAGCCCGAGGCACCCAGATCCGTCTTTGACCATGTACGGGGACCACCGGCCGAAGTTTTGGATCCTCCCCATCTTCACACCGGGGTCGTGCACATAAACCCAGTTGTCCGGGAAACCGGCGGATTCCGGCACCACGAGCGCGATCGTCATGTGGTCCCGGTAATGCAGGTCGTCGGCTGCAGCCAGCACCTCGGCGGGCGGCGGAGGTTCGATCGCTCGCACGAGTTCGGAAAGTGGCATCGACGATATGACCGCGCTCGAACGGTGCTCGGTTACGGCGCCGTCAGTGGTTGTTTCGACGGCGACCGCCTTGCCGCCGACGCAGCGGATCCGGGTTACACGGGCTCTCATGAACACCTTGGAACCGGCTGCTTCCACCTTCTCGCAGCAATGTTCCCACATCATGCCGGGACCGAGGCGCGGGTATTCGAACTGGTCGATCAGAGTTGTTATCTCGCGTTGGCCTTTTTTGGGGAACAAAGCGTTCGAGATCGCCTTCAAAAGGTTGAGGTCCTTGATCCGCTGAGCGGCCCAGTCGGCCTGCAGTTGGGACCCCGGGTAACCCCAGACTTTCTCTGTGTACGTCTTGAAAAAATGCTCGTAAAGGCGCCAGCCAAAGCGAGCGGCTACCCAGCCCTCGAACGTGTTCTGATCTGGCGGCGGGTGAACGCGCGCCCATGCATAGGAGGCGACGCAACGCAGGGACTCAACGGGCCCGAGGTTGCGGAGGGCATTTAGAGGCTTCAGAGGGTAGTCGTAATACTTGCCCTGATAATAGATGCGGCTCATGCGAGGCCTTAGCATGAACTCCTCGCCTGGCAGGATCTCGTGCCAGAATTCCTCCACCGCTTTTACCTTCGTAAAGAACCGGTGCCCCCCGATGTCGAAGCGCCAACCGTCCCGCTCCACCGTCCGCGAGATCCCCCCGACTATGTCGTCGGCCTCCAGTACCGTGCACGTCTTACCCCTCCGGGCCAGCTCATGGGCAGCTGTCAGCCCGGCCGGGCCGCTCCGATGATGACGACGTCGAGCGCGTCACCGTCAGGAAGGCCACCAGGCCGGTCCGCGGAGCGCGCCGACGCCTCGGGGAGGTCGGACGTCGGAAAACTGGCTTCGGAAGGCACAGATCTGCTCCTGCGAGGTTTAGGACAAAGACCTTCGAGGCCATTTGCCGTGCCGACCACTCATTCTGCCGCTTCTCCAGCAGTAGAGCCAGACGGGGCCTCGAAGAGGACGCCTCAGCTGGGGAACTTCACGAGGTTCTCATACTCGTAGTAGCTGGAGTCCGCCGTGATGACTGTCTCCCCTCCAGGTCGCAACATCTCGAGCCAGCTGGCCAGGTTGCCGCAGCTCGTGCCGAAGCCCTGGTACCCGTTGCGCCATATCAGCCACAACGTGCTGCTGGGGCTGAGCCGCTCGGAGATCTCCTGGGCGAAAGTGCCAACATCGGTGTGCTGGATGGTCGATACATAGTCAACCCAGTCCACCCGGGCCGGGCCTATCATCCGGGGGTAGGTCAGTTGGGTGACGCCAGGGACTTTGAGGAGACGGTCTACAGCCGGCCCCAGCTGGTCCGGGCAATAAACAACGACGTCACCGGGCTGCGCCTGCGCGTTCAGAACGGCAGCGACCTGAACCGCCTGGGTGCGCGGTTGGGAGTTCTGTCCTTGGGCAGAGAGCAGGCCCCCAACACAGGCGACGGCAAGGGCCCCTGAAACGACCGTGCGGGAGCCAAATGTCGTCACTCCTAGCGCGCATAAGACCACGAAAAGTGGGAAGACAACGGCTATATAGCGGTCGTCGAATGCGGCGCCCGTCACCATGCCCACCGCCACAGCCACAGCCAGCGGTCCTGCCACCAAGAGGGCGACAAACCTGGCCCGGGGCTGCGGACGGGCCTCGAGCACCACGCTCGAGGAGCTTGGGCCGGAGCGGGCGAAGATAGCCAGGCCGGCCAGGACGAACAACACGAAGGTGAGCAGCTCGGCCCACGGCCCAGCACCCGCGAAATAGCCGAAGACCGACAGCAAGACCGAAGGGTCGGGGGGGCTCGCCCAGGGGGTCCCAGTGTGCAGGACCTGGAACAAGAACACGGGGGACCAAGGCAGCCACACCACCACCCCGGCGACCATGGCCCACAGCACTTTGCTGGTCGCCCCGGGGGAGCTGTACGGCGCGTGATGACCGGTCCTGCGCTCTACCCACGACCTCCACAAGGCCCATGCCCCCCCGACCCCGACGAGGTAAAGATCCCAATAATGGGTGTACATCAAGGCCGCCGTCATCACCCCGACGGCGATAAGCCGCCCCCGGTCGGGCACCTCTAACGCCCTACGTATGGCCAGGAACCACACGATGGCCTCGAGCGCCATGAGCGAGTACATGCGGGTATCGGTGGCGTAATAGATCGCCCAGGGGGAGCTGGCGCCAAGCAACAACGCAGCCCAGGCAGCGCGCCGCCCGCCCACCCTGTTGCCGGCGGCCCACAGGAACGGGAGGGTGGCGGTCGAGATGATCCCTGAAAGCGCTCGGACGGCGAAGTCGCTCTGGCCGGCCGCCATCATCCAGTAGTGGAGCAGCAAGTAGTAAAGGGGCGGCGAACCGTCCTGTACCAGCGCCCCCGGCAGTTGCTGCAGCGCCAGGCTCGAAATATTTACTGAGAGTGATTCGTCGAGCCACAGGCCTCCCGGCGCCAGGAACCTGCCGACGACGCCGGCCACCACCACGAGGCAGGCGAGCCAGACGCCAATGCGCGCCAAACGCCCCCGTGGCAAACTGACCTCGGGGCGCCGCCAGACAGGGGCGCGCTGGCCCTGCTCGAGCAGGGGTGGCTGCGGCGTAACTTCAGTCGCCAACGCCATAACACTACAGGCGCCGCGAGCGGCTACCCTGAGCCGGGGCCGCGCCGGTACCAGGGTAAACAGGGAATTAAGGCAAATCTCATGCGGGCAGGTGCTGAGCCTGTAGCTCCACGACCGGATGGACGTCACGGATCCACGCGCTCGAGGCCGTAAAGAACCCCGGTGGCCCATACCCACGCACCTGTTCGATCTCCCAACCCCGGCGGCGGGCACTGGACTCTAGAGCGACGAGAAGGGCTCGCCCGACTCCTTGGCCCCGCGCACTGAGGTCGACGAAAACGCACACTTGCGCCCCGGCGCCGACGAGGCCATCATGCCAGGCGACCGCAACACCGGTTACCTGGCCTTGCCGTCGCCCGGTGAGGACGATACTCGGCGCAGTTTGATGAGGCGGAAGACCGGCGACGAGATCATGTCGGACCGCCCCCCGCCCTTCCCCGTCAGCGGCTGCACCGGTACCACCCTCACCATCCGCCCCGCCTCGATTCAACCCGCCGGCGCTCAACCCGCCGACGCTCAACCCGCTAGCGCTCAACCCGCCGGTGCTCATCCCATCAGCGCTCATCACGATCTCGAGGGCATCGGGCCGTAACAGTCGCCCCTCGGTTATTTCGAGCTCGAGGCCTCCCCGGCCGACGACGGCAGGCCGGCCGAAGCAGGCATCGGCTAGAGGATGCCAACACCGCGCCCGCTCCTCCATGATGACAACCCTGTCAAGGGTCACTTCCGACTCGTAGTGGCGCAGGGCGACCAGTGCAGCCTCGGCTTGCTCGTGCGGGGCCTGGTCCGCCAGGGTCACGTGCGGCACCCAGGGCCAACGGTCTGGACGCAACAGCGGCCCTGCTAAAACAGCTTCTCGCAGGGCGCGAAGGGGGGCCATACCCGCGCCTCCCACCGCTAGGTACACGACAGGGTTCGTGGGGACAAACGTCGCCGCGGGACCAAGGTGGAGCGAGAAAGGACCGGCCTGAACGGCGGCGGCCTTCCGCACGGTGTCAAGGGCACTGGCCAAGTCGCTTGACCGAACGTTGATGGGCGGGACGAGCGTCAGATGAGGAGCCACGGAGCCGAGAGAGCTGTCCCCCAGCGCCCGGCGCAGCCCCTGCACCTCGAGTGACCAGGGAGGATCCAGCAACAGGGCTACACCAAGCCGCCGTCGGGGGCTCACGGGCTACCTGCCTGCCGCTCGGGTTTGGTCGTCTGGGCGACGGCGCGCGTTGGGCGCCACGCTGAACACAATAAGCGTTCCGGCCGCGGCAGTTATGACTAATTGTGGGCGGGCTGGCGCTGATTGTGGCTGAGTCGTGCTGTTTCTGGGTGGCAATTTGTGACCCGGTCGCGAAATCGTGCTCGTAGAGGCGCAAAACTGCGACTGGAACACACTGGCGCACCGAAAAGGCGAGTTCGCCGGGCGGGCGACGAGGCCCTCGCTGCTAGGCGGGCTCGGCCGAGTCGCAGAGGATGATGACCCGGTTGTTGCTCACCTCGACAAAGCCGCCAGCCACCTCGTAGCGCAGCTCGTCACCAGCTGACGCTCCTTCGGGGTGGACGATCCGAAGCGGGTTGG
This sequence comes from uncultured Acidimicrobiaceae bacterium, assembly GCA_963823855.1. Taxonomy (GTDB): domain Bacteria; phylum Actinomycetota; class Acidimicrobiia; order Acidimicrobiales; family Palsa-688; genus Fen-671. The sequence continues at coordinate 226,228 of CAWGNA010000009.1, read as the reverse complement.
GATCGAGCGCGAGCGCGCCGAGGTACGGCATGTGATTGGCGAGGAACGCGATATCGCCGCCCTCGGTGCGACAGACGACCATCTCCGCCTGGCCCGAGTACAGCGTGCCAGTCGGCGTTACAAGGTCGACTTGAGTCGTTGCCATTGGTCGGCCTCAGGCCTGTTTTTCGAGCTCGCGAGCCTTGGCCATGGCGCTCTCTGCGCCGCCGACATTCAAGAAGGCCTGCTCAGGGAGGTGGTCGAGATCGCCGTTGACAAGAGCTTCGAAGGATTCGACCGTCTCCGACACCGGCGTGTACACACCCTCTATCCCCGTGAAGACTTGGGCCACAAACAGTGGCTGGGACAAGAACCGCTGGATTCTCGCGCGCCCGGAGCACGGTGGTGCGGTCCTCCTCCGACAGTTCGTCCATACCGAGGATGGCAATGATGTCCTGCAGCTCCCGGTTGCGCTGGAGCACTTGCTGCACCCTGCGGGCCACGCCGTAATGCCTGTCTCCCACCACCTCTGCCGACAGGATGTTGGACGTAGAAGCGAGCGGGTCGACGGCCGGGTAGATGCCGATAGCGGCTATCTCACGAGCCAACTGTGTGGTGGCGTCCAGGTGGGTGAACGTGGTGAAGGGAGCCGGGTCGGTGTAGTCGTCAGCGGGCACGTACACGGCTTGCACGCTGGTGATCGAGTGCCCCCGGGTGGAGGTGATCCGTTCTTGCAGCTCGCCCATCTCGTCGGCCAGGGTCGGCTGGTAACCCACCGCCGATGGCATCCGCCCGAGCAAGGTCGACACCTCGGAGCCAGCCTGGACGAAGCGGAAGATGTTGTCGATGAACAGCAGCACATCCTGGTTACGGACGTCCCGGAAGTATTCGGCCATCGTCAGGGCGGACAAGCCTACCCGTAGCCGCACACCTGGAGGCTCGTCCATCTGCCCGTACACCAGCGCGGCCCGCTTGAGGACCCCTGACTCTTTCATCTCTAGCCACAGGTCGTTGCCCTCACGGGTGCGTTCCCCTACGCCTCCGAAAATAGAAACACCACCGTGTTGCTCGGCCACCCGGTGGATCATTTCGAGGATCAGCACTGTCTTGCCGACACCCGCCCCACCAAACAGGCCGATCTTGCCGCCCTGTACAAATGGTTCCAACAGGTCGATGACCTTGATCCCGGTCTCGAACATCTGCGACTTCGGCTCCAAGGTGTCAAAATCCGGCGGCGGGCGGTGGATCTCCCATCGTTCCTCGACCTTGCCGAGCGGGTCGGAGTCGAGCACGTCACCCACGACATTGAAGACATGGCCCAACACTTCGTCGCCGACCGGGACAGTTATGCCGTGACCGAGGTTCCGCACGGGCGTCCCCCGTCTGAGGCCGTCCGTCGATTTCAAGCAAATGCACCTGACCCTACCCTCGCCGATCTGGAGCGCCACCTCCGCCATGACCTTGGTGCGCTCGCCCTCGAGCTCGATCTCCATTTCAACGGCGTAGTTGATGTCCGGCAAGGCGTTGGGCGGGAACTCTACGTCGACGACTGGCCCGGTGATCGCGACAACCCGTCCGTCCCTAGTAGGCGGGGCCTCAGAAGGGCTCGTGCCGGTAGCCGTCGTGCCGGTGCCCGTCGTGCCCGTGGTACTCGTACTGCTCACGTTCGCTCCATTCAACTTGCCTGCGGGAAAACATATATATCGGGGTGCGCCAGGATCTCGTCGCCGAAGCCCTCTTGACGCTGGGCCTCGGCGCCGCCGACTATTTCCATGATCTCGGTCGTGATCGAGTCCTGCCGGGCCCGGTTCATCTGGCGCCGAAGGGTCTTGATCAGGTCGTCCGCATTGTCCGTGGCCGCCTTCATAGCTCTTTGTTGGGACAAGTGAAAAGAAGCGGCAGATTCAAGGAGCGCCAAGTACACCTCTGCCTCGAGCCATCGCGGCAACAGGCGGTCCAATATCTCGGCGGGTTCGGGTTCGAACTCGAAGACTGTCGTTGAGCCGCCTTCGCGCCCGGGGAGCTCCAACGGCACCAGACGCCGCGTCTCGACGCGCTGGGAACCCGCACTCAAAAAACGGGTGTGGACAAGGTAAATCTGGCCAATATTGCCGTCTTCGAGCTGATGCGTGATCGCGGCCACCACCCGCTGCGCATCTTCGAAGCGGGGACGGTCAGTGATGTTTTCTATGCTCTCCGCCAGTTGCCGCCCGCGAAAATGAAAATAACCTCTGACCTTGCGACCCACCCCGATCACCTCGGGCGCCGGGCCTGTGCTCGCCAGCTCCCGGATCAGCTCGTCGGCGGCACGGTGCACGGAGGTATTGAACGACCCGGCCAAACCGCGGTCGGCCCCGAGCACGACGACAAGAGATCCGGCGCCCCCTCCCGCGAAAATCCAGTGGTCCTTTGCTTCCGGCGTCGCGGCCACTTCCGCGATAACGTCTTCCATCCGCTCGGTATACGGCCTTGCGGCGGTAATGGCCTGCTGGGCGCGCACGATACGAGAACCGGCGATAAGCTCCAACGCCCGCGTGATCTTCTGGGTCGATTCGATACTCCGGATGCGGCGCCGGAGGACGCGCTCTTGGCCGGCAGGCACCTTGCTACGAACCTCCTCCCGAGCCGGCTTCTGACCCTCCAGGCCCGGCGGCACTGCTCGCGGCGGCTTCCGGCTCGCTCTCTTCGGACGCGGCGCCTTGTTCTTTCCCGGCTGCCTTGGCTGGTTCGATTTTGACCTGTGCGGGCTTGGCCGTGGCGAAGCCCTTCTTCACCTCACGGATCGCGGCGTCAAGGGCGTCCGTCGGCGGCATCTCCTTCTTGGTGCGGACGTAGTCGAGGAGCTCGGGCTTGTCAGCGCGCAGGTACTGGAGCAACGCGGACTCGAAGTCACTGACGTCCTCAACGGCCAGGTCGTCGAGGAAACCATTCGTACCGGAGTAGATCTCGACCACCTGCTCCTCGACTGGTAGGGGCGAGTTCTGGGGTTGCTTCAGCAGTTCGGTCAACCTCGCCCCCCGGTCGAGCTGGTTGCGTGACACCCGGTCCAGTTCGGAGCCGAACGTGGCGAACGCCTGCAACTCCCGATATTGAGCCAGGTCGATTTTCAAGCTCCCGGACACGGTCTTCATGGCCTTGATCTGAGCTGCGCCACCGACACGAGAGACCGACTGCCCGACATTGATGGCGGGCCGGATACCGGCGTAGAAGAGGTCGGTCTCCAGGTAAATCTGGCCGTCGGTGATCGAGATTACGTTGGTCGGGATGTAAGCGGAAATATCGCCCGCTTTGGTCTCGACGATCGGCAAAGCAGTGAGTGAGCCGCCGCCGAGTGCGTCCGAGAGTTTCGCGGCTCGTTCGAGGAGGCGACTGTGCAGGTAGAAGACGTCGCCGGGATAGGCCTCGCGCCCTGGTGGCCGCCTCAGCAACAGGGAGAGCGTCCGGTACGCCTCCGCCTGTTTGGAGAGGTCGTCGTAAATGATCAGAGCGTCCTCGCTGTGCTCCATCCAGTGCTGGCCCATTGCACAGCCCGCGTAGGGCGCCAGGTACTTGAAGGGGGCAGGGTCAGAAGCAGCCGAGTTGACTACGACCGTGTACTCCATCGCGCCGTGGGCCCGGAGTGTGTCAACCGTTTGGGCCACGGTGGAGCCCTTTTGGCCAATCGCCACATAGATGCACTTGACGCCCTGGCCGCGCTGATTGATGACCGTATCGATGGCAACTGTCGTCTTGCCGGTCTTGCGGTCTCCGATTATCAGCTCGCGCTGGCCCCTCCCGACCGGGGTCATAGCGTCTATGGCCTTGATCCCGGTCTGTAAGGGCTGCTTCACGGGCTGGCGCGACACGATGCCCGGCGCCTGGATCTCCATCCGCCTTTCCTCGGTCGGGCCCAGGGGGCCGAGGCCGTCAATCGGCCTGCCCAGAGGGTCGACGACACGCCCCAATAGGCCGTCCCCGACAGGGACCGAAAGGATGGTCCCGGTCGCCCGCACGAGCTGGCCCTCCTCTAGCCCGGTCACCTCGCCCAAGACCACGGCCCCGATGAAGTCCTCTTCCAGGTTGAGGGCGAGCGCCTTGATCCCCCCTTCGAGTTCGAGGATCTCGTTCACGGCCACGTTCGGAAGCCCGGTTATATTGGCGATGCCGTCGCCGATGTCCCGGATGCGCCCCACCTCTTCGGCCGTGACGCCGGGAGTAAAACCCTCCAGGTTGCGCCGCAGGACCTCGGCGATCTCGGCAGCATTGATGCTCAGCTCAGCCATCTTGGAAAAACTCTCTTTCTCTCAACGCGGCCCTCAACCCAGCTTTGCGGCCCGGCCCGGGGACACTGGCCGTTTCATTGTTACGCTCCCCCTGGCCCTGCCGGCGGGCTCCCGGGCTGTGTACCGGTCGTAGCCGACCCTGGCCCGGGCGAGGCACCCCCAAGTGCTGGCGGGGCGGCCTGGCTCAGCAGCTCGCTGGCCTGCTCCAGTCGGCGCCGCAAGCTCGTGTCGATAACGACGTCGCCGATAGTGGCCACAAAACCTCCGAGCAGCTGCGGTTCGGGCGTGACCCTGACGTCGACGGCACGACCCGTGAACTTCGACAGGGCCGCGGCGAGGCTCGCCCGCTGGGCCGTCGTCAGCTCGATCGCGGAGCGGACATCAGCCACCCGTCGGTTGGTCTCGTTCGCGACCATCTCGACGAGCGCGTCCAGCAGAAGGGGAAAGTCACGCGGCCGGCCCATACGGGTCGCGTACGACGCCATCCTGTCGGACTCGGGCCGGGCCTGCTTGGCCAGGAGATCGCGGATGATCAAGGCGCGGACATCAGAGGACAGCTCGGATGTGGTCAGAGCCACCCGAAGCTGGTCGTTGCCCTCGACGATCCTCATGAACCGGAACAGCTCGTCCTCTATGTCGCCCAGCCGGCGCTCCCCCTGAACAGGAGCGAGAACCGCGGCAGCGTAACCTTCGAGACGCTCCGTTGCGGCGAGGCGGCCGAGGGGGCCTTCGTCCAAAAGGACCATCCCGTCCTGCTTGGCCTTGGCTGCCACGCCAAGGGTGTCGACGTCCTCGACGAAATCGTCGGCGCCCCCGTTTTGCAACGCGAAACTCAGCAGCTCGAGGACGGGTGCAGAAACTTTGCCGGACAGCAGCTCCTGCAGTATCGCCCGTCGGGCGGGTGCAGGCGCCGCCGGGCTGGTCAGCGCCCAGTCCAAATCCGGGTTGGCGGCCAGCAATTCGGAGAAGCCCTGAATTTCAGTCGCGATGGCAGCCACGTTGGCGGGCGAGGTCTCCAGGACCGCATCCGCATAGCCCCGCACCCGCTCACGCACTCCTAGTACCGCCCACTCACATACCGGCCACTCACATACTGGCGACTCACATACTGGCGACTCACATACTGGCGACTCACATACTGGCGACTCACATACTGGCGACTCACATACTGGCGACTCACATACAGGCCACGCGCACAGTGGCCCACCTGTTGCTGTCCACGCAACGGGACGAGACCAGGTTGCGACCACTCTCCCTGCAAATGGCGCACTACCCGCCGGCCTTCGTCGCCACAGTCCCTTCCGAGACCGATTCTTCCGAGCTTGGTTGTCCGGAGACGAGCCCTGGCGAGCCCCCGCCGTCGGCCGCAGCCTGCCGCTCGATCTCGGTGATCGCCCGGTCGACCAGTTGCTCCTGGCCAGCAATCGTTATGCCCTCACCGAGGACTCTTTCGGCAACGACCATGACAAGCCCCGCCACCTGTGCCCGCAGCTCCTCGGCGGCGCGACGCGCCGAGGCGTCGATATCGACAGTCGCCCGCTCCACCAAACGACGGTACTCCTCCTCACCCTGCTTGCGAAGCTCTTCACGCAACTGCTCGCCGATCTTGGCGGCCTCGTCCTTCAGAGCGCGCGCCTCGAGCGCGTCCCTGCTCGAGCGTCTGTTGTTGCTGCTCCTGCAGCTGACGCGCTCTCTGTTTGGCCTCTTCTGCATCGCCGATGTTCTGCTCGATCTGCTTCTGACGAGCCTCCATGGCGCGGTTGACCGGTGGGAGGATGTACTTCGCCAAAATGGCGAGGACCAATAAGAAAATCACCAGCTCAATGACGAAGGTCCAGTTGGGGACCAGGAAATTGGAAGTGGCAACAAGCACCGTCACTTACCTCTCTGCTACCTCTCTGCGGGTGCTAGCCGGTGGCGAGCACGAAGACGAACAGCGCCGTAAAGGCGAGGTTGATGAAGTACATGGCCTCTACGAGGCCGACGATGAGGAACATCGTCGAGTAGAGGCGCCCCTGTACTTCCGGTTGGCGGGCGATCCCGGCGATGGTCTGGCTACCGGCCAGGCCGTCGCCGACGGCGGCGCCAATGGCACCGCCCCCCAGCGCCAGTCCGCCGCCGATGAAAGCGCCGGCCAGCTCAACCGACTTCTCAATGCTCGCTGCCATGTATTTGCTCTCCTATCACGTCTGTGAATTCGCGGGGCCCATGGCCCTCGTCGGCCACTGCGAACTGGTAATAAAGAATCGTCAGCAAAGCGAAAATGAACGCCTGGATGACGCCGATGGCCATGTCGAACAGTTTCCAGGCGACACTGAAGATGATCGTTGCAGGGAAAAAATAGATCGGGATCGCCAGGAGCAAGGCGATCATAATGCTGCCGGAAAAGATGTTGCCGAAGAGCCGCAACGACAACGTGACCGGCTTCATCAGCTCTTCGAGGACGCGGATCGGGGCCAGCCAGCGCGGCTTGGCGACAAAGGCCCCCACATATCCCCCGAACCCGCGGGCCTGGACGCTCGCAACGTTTGTCACCACGAAAACCGTCGCTCCCAGAGCGTAAGTGAGGTTGACGTCGGCGCTCGGGGACGGCAGCCAATCGGTGTTGTGGAACAAGCCGGGTAGGAGCTCTATCCAGTTTGCAAACAGCACCAGGAAAAAAAGCGAGACGGCGAGCGGGATGACATTGCGGTAGCGAGGCCCCATGCCACTCAAGACCTGGCCCGAGACCCAGCCGACTACCACCTCCCAAAGCAGCTGGGCCTTGTTGGGCACCGATGAGGTGACCTTACGGCGGACAAGCCAACCGAGTAACAGGACCGCTGCTGAGGCGAGGACCGACGACCAGATGGTGTCGAGGTTGAATGTGAGCCCACCGACTTTGCCACGAACGTGATCGCCCACCGGGATCGGGGGCACGGCGAGCAAGTGGGCACTAAGCATGGACGTCACCTTCGCCGTCGCTCGACGGCACAATGCCCTTCCTATCTGGGCCGTTCCTATCTGGGCCGTTCCTATCTGGGCCGTTCCCATCTGGGCCGTCGTTGCTTGGCGGTGGGCTCCCAACCTGGCCTGGCTTGCCTGCGTCGGTGGGAGCCAACCCGGCCAGCTGCAACCGCTGGTAGCGCCAAAGGGCCCCGAGCGCGTTAGCCATCAACAACACCTGAAAGGCGACGAGGCCCGCGACCATCCCGAACCCCATGGGTCGTACAAAGTAAAGGAGGGCAAAGGCCACAACAGTAATACCGCCGAGCCGGGCTGCGACACTGCCCGCGTACGGCTTGCGGTCCATATGGCCCTCGGTACTGCTATACCGCACCGTCGACACCTGGAACAGCCTGTGGTTGACAGTGGCGCCGGCCAGTCCTAGGACTATTCCCACCCCTGCCAGGGGCTGGCCCAGCACGATCGACGCGAGTACCGCCACGACCCCGAGCACAATGCACGAACCAAGCGTGCGGCGCACAATCACGTCGACATACAAGACCGGGAAATCCGCGAGCATCAGTGGGCTACCCCCGTAGACCGCACGCCGGTCGATTTTGGCCCGGCCGCCGGTGAACCGGTCGACTTTGGACCGGTCGACTTTGGACCGGCCGACGGTGGACCGGCCGACCGCGCCCCGGCGAACCCTGGTCCTGTGGACTCTCGTCCTGCAAAGCCCGGCCGTACCAAACTCGACCCTCTCAAAGCGGCGTCTGTCATCCTTGTCGGCCGTACCGACGCAACTCGGCTCGAGTGCCGAGCACGCCCAAAGCTGCTCCACCCAGGAGCCCCAACAGCAAAAAGATCGGCAGTGTGCCGAGGACATGGTCGAGCAACCAGCCGAGACCGCCTCCGAGGACCAGGCAGATCGCGTTGAGCATCCCGAGACCCGCATAGGCCATCGGCCCGGGGTAACTCTCCGGCCCGGCGTGAGGGGCTCCTTGCCCTGGTTGTCCGGGTCGTCCGGCCGCAGGTCGCTCATGGTCGGCCGGGCGGCCAAGCACGGCGGCCGCACATCTCAGCGGGACCTCATCGGTGACGAACAGGAGCCCCGGAAAGGCTTCGAGGAACGCGGGGGCTGGGCAGGTGGCGGTGGCGCGGTGAAGCTGCAGGTCACAACCCTGTTTTCGACCTTGGTGTGGCATTCACCACTGCCTTCTCGTAGTACAAATCGTCCATCTGCGGGCACTGATAAGGGTACGAAACACGTCTGTAACACTGCAACTCCACAACTCCGCATGCTGCGGCCCCCTCAGCGGGGATGCGGGCATAAACGCTGCACCTGCTTCGTCACATCTGCGACGTCGTAGCCAAGTCAAGCTCCGGTAGCACTAACTGGGCGGTTTGGGCACCCGGAGAGCGGGTTGGCCCCGGGGCGGGGTCGTCTGCTCCTTTCCTTGGGGCACCCTGGTAATGCCATTGCCGTTACCGTTGCGCGGGCTCCCGGGCCCGGGCACCAAAGCGGGCTCCGTCACCGAAAGACCCTCGAGGGTGGTCGTCCCTGCCGCGCTTGCAATTTCAGCCACGCTGCTCCTTGCGACTGCGCTGGTCGCGCCTCCCCCGCTGGTGGAGAGATTGGCCTGAGCATTAGACGCTGTCGCCGGGGATTTGGCTCCATTGCGGCCAGCACTGCCGTTGCTACGACCGTTCCCGTGGCCGGGGTCGTGACCGTTATTGTCAGCGTTGGCAAGTGCCATACGCCCGCGCGGCGCGAACAGGGTATAGAGCAGGATCAATGAAGCGCCCACGGCTATGGGGGGTATCTCGTTGTGCGAGTTCGTCACGCCGGGCCACAGCACGATGCCTGATAGCAGCGCGGTCCACGCCCACAAGATGATGACAGCGTGGCGGTGGCCGTGGCCCAATCTCATGAGCCGATGATGGAGATGGTTGAGGTCGGCCACCGCCGGGCTCGTCCGCTGCCCGGCGCGCCGCACTACGGCGAACGCTGTGTCCAATAACGGGATACCCAGGATGAAGAACGGGATCAGGATTGGAGCGAAGAAAAAGTACGTGCGCCCACTGAACTCATATGGGTCCTGCCCCACTACAGACAGCGTCGAAGCGGCGACTAACACGCCGAGGAGCATCGCGCCCCCGTCGCCCATGAAGATCTTGGCCGGGTAGAAATTATGAGGCAGAAAGCCAACGGCCAACCCGACAGCCACTATCGCAATAAGGGGACCGGCGTTGCTGGCCTGGATGTTGCCAACCACACCTAACTGGTGAGAGTAAACAAAAAAAGCCCCCGCCCCGATCGCAACTATGCCCGTGGCCAACCCGTCCAGCCCGTCAATGAAATTGACCGAGTTCGCCATAACAGCCACCCACAGGACCGTCGTCAGCACTGCGAGATCCGGGCTCAACACCACCGTCGTCTGAGCCAGCGGGACATGGAAGAACAGCATGTCGACACCGAAGAAATACAGGACCGTCCCGGCGAGGACCTGGCCAGCGAGCTTGGCCGGGGGCGACATTTCCCGTACGTCGTCAGCCATACCGACCCCGAAGATGATTGTGGCCGCGAAAACGACCCCGATGGGCGCCGAGCTGCCCTTGAAAACAGGGGCAAAGGCGGGCATCTGGGAGGCGGTCGCAATTGCCACCAGCATCCCGAAGTACATCGCCGCCCCACCGGCTGTGGGCGTGGGCCGCTCATGGACCCGTCGTTCATCGGGCATCACCAGGAGCGAATGACGCTTGGCGAAGGCCCGGACGACAAAAGTCGCGAGCCACGTGGCTATCGCCGCCACCGCAAAGACGATGATGTACTCGCGGAAGCGGATCAAAAGCGTGCTCCGCCGGGTAGGGGCGGTTCCCCGGGTGTCAATCGCGTAGTCATTGGCGCTTAGTCACTGGCGCTTAGTCACTGGCGCTTCTCATTGGCGCGTTGTCACCGGGTCACGGGTAGGGCGTGAATTTGGAGCAAAGGATCGCCACCTCCTCGCGCACTGCCCTTCTCTCGTGATCGTCGTCAGGAGCTGTCAGCACACGGCGCACGAGGTGAGCGATCTCAGCCATTTCCGGCTCTCTCATCCCCGTGGTCGTAACCGCAGCCGTCCCGACCCGAAGACCACTCGTCACGAACGGCGACCTCGGGTCTCCGGGGATTTGGTTCCGGTTGAGCGTGATCCCCGCCCTGTCAAGAGCCTCTTGAGCGGCCTTGCCGGTGAGGTTAGCGTCGAACGTCCTCAGGTCCACCAGCATCAGATGGTTGTCGGTCCCGCCAGAGACGATGCGGAACCCCTCGGACGCGAGGGCCGCGGCCAGGGCACGCGCGTTGCGAACGATCTGAGCTGCGTACTCGGCAAACTCTGGCTGTGAGGCCTCGTAGAACGCCACGGCCTTCGCGGCAATGACGTGCTCCAGCGGGCCGCCCTGGAGGCCCGGGAACACAGCTTTGTCTATGGCGCTCCCAAAGGCTTCTGTGCAGACGATGCAACCACCACGAGGCCCGCGAAGGGTCTTGTGGGTGGTGAACGTGACAATGTCCGAAAATGGGACGGGGTTGGGATGAACGCCGCCAGCGATTAGCCCAGCGATGTGAGCTGCGTCAAAAAGGAGCAGCGCGCCCACCGAGTCGGCGATGGAGCGAAGAGGTGCGGGTTCGATGACCCGCGAGTAAGCGGTCGCGCCGGCCACGATCAGCTTCGGGCGATTGCGTTCGGCCATATCTGCCAGGGCGTCGAGATCGATACGCTCATCGCTCTCGCTCACTCCGTAGCTAACGAAGTGGTACCACTGGCCGCTCACATTGACCGGCGACCCGTGCGTAAGGTGCCCTCCCTGGTCGAGCCGCATCCCGAGCACCGTGTCCCCGGGCTCCAGGACGGCTAAGTACGCGGCCAGGTTGGCATTGGCGCCCGAGTGCGGCTGTACATTCGCGTGCTCGGCCCCGAACAACTCACAGGCACGACGTCGCGCCAGGTCTTCCGCGCGGTCGACCACTGAATTACCGCCGTAATAGCGCTTACCCGGATAGCCTTCGGAGTACTTGTTAGTGAGGACCGAACCGGTGGCCGCGAGAACTGCTGGCGAAGTGAAGTTCTCCGAGGCGATGAGCTGGAGGGTGGTGTTCTGCCGCTCCTTCTCCGCCTCAATTATGGCGAACAGTTCTTTGTCGGCTTGCACCAAGGAGAGCCTACCTGCTCTTTGACGCGCAGCGCCTGAACGTGCCGCTCACTCGACTGCGGCGGCGACGTCCTCCTCCGAGAGCCGGCCCTCGCGAAGGACCTTGGGCTGCTCTCCCGTGCAATCGACGACAGTGGAGGGAACGCCGTCACAGGTGCCTGCGTCCAGCACAAGGACGAGCTCGGGCCCGAGCGACTCGGCCACCTCCTGGGCCGTGGTAAGCGCAGCCTCCCGGTGGCGGTTGGCACTGGTGGTTGCGATTGGGCCAATTTGCTCGCAAATGGCCAGCGGCACGGGGTGAGCTGGGCACCGGATGCCGATAGTCGCGTCTTCCTCACCAAGGTCCGCCTGGAGGTCTGGGCGGCGAGGGAGGACAAGGGTAATTGGCCCGGGCCAGTAGCGTTTCATCAACCGCCTGGCCGCCTGCGGTACGGCAGTGCAGAGTGACAGGGCCTGGTCTTCGGTACTGACGAGGACCGGTAGTTCTACGCTCCTCGGCCTGCCCTTGAGCCGGAAGAGCCTGTCCGAAGCCCCCGTGTGGAAAGGGTCGGCCGCCAACCCGTAGACAGTGTCCGTCGGTAACCCGATTATGTCCCCACCGGCGAGAGCCTTTACCGCGAGGGCGATAGCCTCCGCGGGAGGTCGGTCGCCATAAGCAGGGATGACTGCTGACGCCATCAGCGACGCAGCCTAGTTAGCGACCGCTGAAAAGCAACTCAGGGAGAAAACGAGCTCAGCGGGCTATCGGCTGGCACTTCAACCACCCCTGTGGGGGGTCGGGGCCTTTCGGGCGACCAGAGCCCGGTCTCGACCGGTGAGGTCGGGACGGACCTGCACTTCGCTAAAGCCTGCGCCGAGGGCCATCTCCCTCACCGAGGCAGCCTGCTCGGGGGAGATCTCCAAAACCAGCGCCGAGCTGTCTGCCAGCCAACCCGGGGCCTCCTTGACGATATCCTCCAGGGCTTCCAGGCCGCTCGGACCGGCGATCAATGCGTCATAGGGTTCCCAGCTGGATACCTCGGGGGGCAAACCCGCTAGGTCGGTCTCAGCGACGTAGGGAGGGTTAGCCACGGCGAGGTCGACGGCGCCCCGGAGATCGGCAGGAAGGGCCCTCCACCAGCGGCCCCTCGCCAGCTGGACACGACCAACGGCCTGCACGCCGAGCCCAGCCAGGTTGGCTGAGGCGACGGCCAGGGCGTCCTCGGAAACATCAGTTGCCCACGCTTCAACCCCTCCGCACTCAGTGGCGATCGACAGCGCAATTGCGCCCGACCCGGTCCCCAGGTCTACAACCAAGGGGGACACTGCTTCGAGCCGGGACAACTCCGCCAGCGCGACATCGACGACGACTTCGGTTTCGGGCCGCGGTATGAGGACCCGTCGGTCGACCATGAGGTCCAGCTTCCGGAACGACCAATGACCGAGGACGTATTGGACGGGTTCGCCTGATTCTCGTCGGCCCAGCATGGAAAGGAACACCTGCCCTGCCCGGGCGCCAACGGGCTCATCCAGCACGGCTGGCCAATCACCCCCAGAAGCGTCCTCCACGAACCACCGGACCACTTTGTCGTCGCCGAGGCGCGTCAGGCCCTGGTCGTACAAGCTGCGCCACACCAGACGCGGCCTGGCGCCTGAACTGGTGCCCGCAATTGGGGCGGCACCGTCAGGCAGCGCCGGCTCCACCGAGCTGGCGGGCGCGCTCGTCGGCGAGCAGGGCGTCGACTATGTCGTCTAGCTCACCCATAAGCACTTTGTCGAGCTTGTAAAGCGTGAGGCCGATGCGGTGGTCGGTGACCCGGTTCTCCTTGTAGTTGTAAGTCCTGATCTTCTCGGAACGACCGCCGCCACCAACCTGGCTCCGCCTGGCCTTTGACAACTCGGCGGACTGGCGGTCCTGCTCGGCCTTCAACAGGCGCGCCCGCAAGACCTGCATCGCTTTGGCCCGGTTCTGGATCTGGCTCTTTTCGTCCTGCATCGCCACCACCATCCCCGTCGGGAGGTGAGTAATGCGAACAGCCGAATCGGTAGTGTTCACGGACTGGCCTCCCGGCCCTGTCGAACGGTAAACGTCGACCCGGATGTCCTTTTCCTCAATCTGTACTTCGAGTTCTCGTGCTTCTGGCAGAACGGTCACCGTCGCCGAGGAAGTGTGAACACGGCCCTGGGACTCCGTGATGGGGACCCGCTGTACGCGATGGGCCCACCCTCGTGTTTGAGACGGGCCCACGCATCCGCCCCCTTCACGATCAGAGTCACTTCGTTGAAGCCACCCATTGGCGAGAGGTCGGTGGAGAGAACCTCGGCCTTGAGCCCGGAGCGCTCTGCGTAGCGCAAGTACATCTCGTAAAGGTCACGTGCGAACAGGTTGGCTTCCTCGCCACCTTCAGCGCCCCGGATTTCGACGATGACGTTGCGCCCGTCGTTCGGGTCTGTCGGCAGCAAGAGAATTTTTAGCTCTTCCTCTCGCGCCGTCAAACGCTGCTCCGCCGCCTCGATCTCCTCGCCCAGTAGTTCGCGGTCGTCGTCTTCGGCGCTCGAAAGCATCTCTCGCGCCACTGCCAGGTCAGCATTTGTGTCCCTGTACGAGGTGTACGCCGCCACAATCGGTTCCAGCTGGTGATGGCGGCGCGAGATAACGCGCAACCTCCGCTGGTCCGCTATTACAGCCGGGTCCGAAAGCTGTTCAAGAACGTTTTCGTACTCGACGACGAGCTCGTCCAGGTGCTCGAACACTTATTGCTCAGACCTTTGTCCGCCAATTCTCACCGACCACATCCTTATTGGCCGGATCCTTATTGGGCAGATCCTTATCGGGCAGATCCTTATCGGGCCGCGCCTGACCTCTCGGCCCGGCGCCCGTACCGGCGCTCAAAGCGCTCGACCCGGCCACCAGTGTCGACGAGCTTCTGCTTGCCCGTAAAGAACGGGTGGCATTCGTTGCACAGCTCTGTATGCAGCTCGTCCTTGGTCGAGCGAGTCGTGAAGGTGTTGCCACAAGAGCACGTCACCTTTGCCGTGACATATTCGGGATGCGTATCAGCTTTCATCGTGTTCTCCAGGTCAAATCGCTGGCGTCTTAGCTATGTCAGCCAGGAACTGGTCGTTGCTCCGAGTAGAACGGATCTTGTCGACCAATAATTCCAGGCCCGCGGCCGCGTTGCCGTCGGTCGCCAGTGCGTTCAGCACCCGACGCAACTTCCAGACCTGCTGGAGCTGCTGGCGGTCGAACAGCAACTCTTCGTGACGGGTAGAGGAGGCGTTCACGTCGAGCGCAGGGTAGATGCGGCGCTCCGCCAGCTTGCGGTCCAACCGCAGCTCCATGTTGCCCGTACCCTTGAACTCCTCGAAAATAACCTCGTCCATACGGCTGCCGGTCTCGACCAGGGCCGTGGCCAGGATCGTGAGCGAGCCACCTTCCTCGATGTTGCGGGCGCTCCCGAAGAACTTCTTCGGGGGGTACAGGGCGCCGGTGTCTATGCCGCCCGACATGATGCGCCCTGTCGCCGGCTGGGCGAGGTTGTAGGCCCTGGCCAGACGGGTAATTCCGTCGAGCACGATCACCACGTCGCGACCAGCCTCGAGCAGCCGCTTGGCCCGCTCGATAGCGAGCTCGGCCACCTGTGTGTGCTCGTCGGACGGACGGTCGAACGTCGAAGCGATAACCTCACCTTTGACCGATCGGCGCCAGTCGGTAACTTCCTCCGGCCGCTCGTCCACCAGCAGGATAATCAGGTGGACCTCCGGGTTGTTAGCCTCGATCGAGTGGGCGATCTGCTTGAGGATCGTGGTCTTGCCCGCTTTGGGAGGAGAGACGATAAGGCCGCGCTGGCCCTTGCCGATAGGAGAAACCAGATCCACGATCCGCGCCGTCACGTTGGCGGGGTCACCCGGGACTTCGAGGCTCAGCTTTTCGTCGGGGAAAAGCGGAGTAAGGTTCTCGAACTTCGGCCTGGTGCGAGCCTCGTCAGGGAGCATCCCGGCGACCGAGTCCACCTTCACCAGCGCTGGGTATTTCTCGTTGTTCGCCGCCGGCCGGAATGCTCCCTCTATGAGGTCGCCTTTGCGCAGACCGTAACGCCGTACCTGAGTGATCGAAACGTACACGTCAGACGAGCTCGCCAGGTACCCGCTAGCCCGAAGGAAACCGTAGCCCTCCTCTCGCAGGTCCAAAAGACCTGAGCAGGGCACTAGTTCACCCGTGTAAGGCACTTCGGGAGCCTGTGCACTGAATTCCCGCTCGCTGCCACGCGGAGCTTTCTCGCGGCTGCGCCGGCGCCGGCGCCGGCTGTTGCCGAGGGCCGGATCTAGATCGTGGCGCTGCCGCCCGGGCTCGGTCCGCTGGGAGCCCTGCGAGGAGTCCCCGACCTGGACGTCGTTGGCGCTGTCGGGCTCCGACGGCGGTGCCACGACCTCGGTGCCTCCGTCAGCAGCATTGTCATCGCTTGCCTTGTCGAGCTCCTCGGTCGCCACCGCCTGGGCGCCGTTGCCATTGCTGCTCACCAGTTCGAGCTGCTGATTGTCGTCACTTGGGGCACTTGGGGCGGCACTCGAGCCAGCATTGGGGGCAGGGTTGTCCTGCACCGTCGGTGCCGAGCGCGTCGAACGGGACCGGCGCGGCTTCTCCGCTACGGGTGGTGGCGCCTCCCCGTCAACGCCGGTGACCTGGAGTATGTGCGATACCAGGTCAGCTTTCTTGGTGCGTGCCGCGGGGGAAGTTCCCAGGGCCAGGGCGATGGCGAAGAGCTCGTCCCGTTCTTTTGCTTCAAGCACGGAGCGCTCGAGCTGCAGGTCGCTCATGGAGTACCTCTGTGGTGGTGTGAGTGTGTACGAATAGTGTCAACACGGCCGGAGCACCTAATGACGTCCTGGTAATGGCTCCCCTTGAGCCTGGTCCGTGCCGCCTACATTGCGGGCTTTGGACCACTGGTAAACGTCCGGGAGGTCCCGCTCCGGATGAGGTCCCTGCTCGGGTGTACCACCGAACCGGGCAACAACCATAATACCGCCTGTGTGAGCATCGCGCCAGGAACCCTAAAGCGCCAGCTCCTCCCGCACGGCCACCAGGTCGGCGTCGACCGCTCTCGGCACTGCGATCTGGCCGATGGCGACGTCGGGGTCCTTCAAGCCGTGGCCTGTCAGTGTACACACCACAGTACAACCCGGTGGTGCTCCCACCTTCAGCAGGCCCGCGACCGACGCCGCCGAAGCAGGCTCGCAGAAAACGGATTCCTCGCGGGCCAAGAACCTGTAGGCCTCCAGTATCGCGGCATCCTCGACAGCGTCTATCAGGCCCCCTGATTCTGACGCGGCAGCGCTAGCCCCGTACCACGACGCGGGGTTGCCGATCCTGATCGCGGTCGCTATTGTTTCGGGCTTTTCCACCGGGTGGCCGAGCACGATGGGGGCAGCACCCGCCGCCTGAAAGCCGAACATCCTCGGCAAGGTTTTCGCCCTGCCAGCATCCTGGTACTCACGGTAGCCCTTCCAATACGCCGTGATGTTGCCCGCATTGCCCACCGGCATGCAATGGACGTCGGGCGCTGCACCCAAGACGTCGACAATCTCGAACGCCCCGGTTTTCTGCCCTTCGATCCGGTACGGATTTATGGAGTTCACGACCGTGACAGGCTCCGTTTCCGCCAGCTCGCGCACGAGCGCCAGCGCGCGGTCGAAATTTCCTCTTACCTGGACGACTCTTGCGCCGTGCACCAGCGCCTGAGCCAGCTTCCCTAAAGCAATGTAACCGTCGGGGATCAGGACCACGCAAGTAATGCCGGCCCGAGCCGCGTACGCGGCCGCAGACGCTGACGTATTCCCGGTCGACCCGCAGACGACAGCCTTGGCGCCGTCCTCGACAGCTTTGGAGATCGCCACGGTCATGCCTCGGTCCTTGAATGACCCCGTTGGGTTGGCGCCCTCCAGCTTTAGCCATACCTGTGCCCGCAGACGCTCCGAGAGCCGCGGCGCCTGCAGCAGAGGAGTACTCCCCTCCAGCAGGGTCACGACAGGAGTGGCCCCGCTCACCGGGAGGTGCTCGCGGTACTCCTCGATCACCCCCCGCCAGGCGCCTGCCGGGCTCAAGGGCCTACCACTCGGACCAGACCCCCGATGCGCCGCACTACGTCGAGCCCGCGCAGCTCGTGCAAGCAGGCCTGCATATTCCGCTCGTATGCGGGGTGGGTGACGAACACGAGGTGTGCCTCGCCCACTTCAGGCTCATAGCTCGGGCCGCCCGGGATGCTGCCCTCTGGCTCGGGCGCATCCTGTTCCATTGAGCGAACGGACACGCCATGGCGCCCCAGCACGCCTGAGATTGCGGCGAGGACGCCAGGTCGGTCGACAACGAACAGGCTCAAGTAGTACGCGCAGCGCAAGTCGTCGATCGGGCTGATGACTACCGGGTGGAGTTCCATCTTTCGCGCTGCCCCCTTGACGGTCAGGTTGTGGGCCGCGTCGACGAGGTCACCCATTACGGCGCTGGCCGTAGGAGGCCCGCCGGCACCTTTCCCGAGCAGCATCAACTGGCCGACAGCAGCGCCCTCCACAAATACCGCGTTGAAAGAGTCGCGCACCGAGGCGAGCGGGTGGTCCTGGGGGACCATGGCGGGGTGGACGCGCACGCCCAGGACGCCGTCCGGGCCGGACTCGACCACCGCCAGGAGCTTGATCTCGAACCCGAGCCGCTTGGCGGCCTCGAAGTCCAGCATGTTGAGGCCCGAGATCCCTTCGCGGTAAACGTCGCCGGCCACGACCTTGGCTCCAAAGGCAACGTTCGCCAGGATGGCCGCCTTGGCGGCGGCGTCGAAGCCTTCCACGTCGGCCGTGGGGTCCCGTTCCGCGTAGCCGAGGCTCTGGGCCTCGGCCAGGGCTTCCTGGTAGCTCGCTCCAGCGACTGACATCCGGCTCAGGATGTAGTTCGTCGTGCCGTTGACTATCCCCATCACGCGGTGGATCCGCTCGCCGGCCAGCGACTCCCGGAGAGCCCTGATGAGCGGTATGCCACCGGCCACGGAGGCCTCGAAGAGCAGGTCCACCCCGGCGGCGGCGGCTGCGTCCCACAGCTCGCCGCCGTGGTTGGCCAGCAGCTCTTTGTTGGCGCTGACAACCGGCTTGCCACTTCTCAGGGCCTGCAGCAGGAGGTCACGCGTAGGCGAAATCCCGCCCATGACTTCGACTACGACGTCTATAGACGGGTCGGCGACGATACTTACGGGGTCGGTGGTGAGGAGGAGTTCGACGCCCGGTACGTCGCGCTCCTTTGTGGCTGAACGTACCGCCACCTTGGCCAATTCGAGATGGATCCCGGTGCGGTCCGCTATCCGTTTGGCGTCAGTGAGCAGGAAACGGGCCACCGATGCGCCCACGTTGCCGCAGCCGAGAAGGCCGACACGGACCGTAGGGCGGCCGAGGGTACCGGCACTGTCGGCGCTGTCATCGGGGTCGGGATGCGGGTCAGGGCCGGTACCCGGCCTGCCGTAGCCAAGCGGCTCAGTGGCCTGCGCCCGCCCAGGCCGGGACGGGGTCTCGATTGCACCCATGACTGCGCAGGCTAGCCAAGCAGGGAGCGAGCCGGTTATACGCCGCTCCCGGGGCGGCTGGGCCGGGGCGGCCTGGCCGGGGCGGCACGGTCGATTGATCCGAAGGGCTCGCGCCGACGTGCGCGGCCGTTGGGTGGGCTTGATGTCGAAAAGCGCGCGTAAGTCCACTCGGCCCGCCAGCGATGATTGAAAAACCACCCAACGCCCTTCGGCCGAGGGCAGCTGGGCGGAGTTATTTACGCGTCGAGCGCCAGAAGGTCCTCGTAGGTCTCCCGGCGCACCACCAAGCGCCAGTGCCCATCCCTCACGAACACGACCGGTGGGCGGGGGACCTTGTTGTAGTTCGATGCCATCGAGTGGCCGTAGGCGCCTGTAACGGGCGTGGCCAGGATGTCCCCCACCTCGACGTCGTGGGGGACGTTCGCATCGCGCACGATGACGTCGCCGGACTCGCAGTGCTTGCCGACAATGGTGACGACACGCGGCCGGGACGCAGCGACCTCCCTCGGCAGGAACGCCTCATAGCCCGAGCCGTACAGGACGGGCCGGGGGTTGTCGCTCATCCCACCATCGACGCTGAGGTACGTGCGCAAGCCTGGGAGTTCCTTGATCGTGCCCACCGTGTAGCACGTGAGCGCCGCCGCCGCCACGATGGCGCGGCCCGGCTCGGCTGAAAGTACGACTTCAGCGGGAATGCCGGCAGCTCGGGCGGCGCGGTGCAAGGTTTCCGCCCAGTCGGTTATGGAGGGAGCGGTCTCGCCGCTCACATAGGGCACACCGAGGCCACCGCCAATGCAGAGCTCCTCGAGACCGAGATCCGAGACGAACGGTCCTAGCGCAGCCAGGGCCCGCTCGTAACTCTCGAGAGCGAAAATCTGCGAGCCAATATGAGCGTGCACCCCGACCAACCTCACGCCGCTCGAAGGGTGCCGGAGGCGCCTCACTGCCTCGGCGGCCGCACCTGAAGCAAGCCCGAAACCGAACTTCGAGTCGTCCTGGCCCGTCATCACGTACTCGTGCGTGTGAGCTTCGATCCCGGGGGTGACGCGCACCAGGACACTTGGCAGCAGCGCCTCTCCAGCGGTGGGCGGCCCGAGCAGCCGCGCCAAACGGTCGACCTCGTCGAACGAATCGACCACGATCCTCCCGACACGGGCGATCAGCCCAGCCTCGAGCTCGGCTTCGGACTTGTTGTTCCCGTGAAGCACCAGGCGATCACCCGGTACTCCGGCTGCCAGGGCAACCGCGAGTTCCCCGCCAGTCGAGACGTCAACGCATAAGCCCTCTTCACAAGCGAGCTTTGCCATCGCTTTACACAGGAACGCCTTGGAGGCGTATGCCGTCCGCGGGCCGAAAGCCTGGCGAGCCTCTCTACAGCGCCGGCGCAAGTGCTCCTCGTCGTAGATGAACACCGGCGTCCCGACTTCGTTCACGACGTCCAGGATGTCCAGGCCCCCAACCAAGAGCCGGCCACCGGGAGCTATCTCGGCGGTGTCCGGCAACAGGTACTTCGGTAGCGCGCCATGCGCGCCCAGGGCTCCGTTCAGGCGACGGCCGTTGGTCTGGGCCAACGCTGCCGGGCCCGCAACGGGGCTCGAAACAGGGTCAGGGATCATTCCCACCCATGGTGGCAGGCTGAAGGAGCGGTCGCGGCCAGAAAACCCGGGCACGCCCTGACGTTGGGCGGCCCGATGCCCGCGGCCCGCATAGTGGCGCGCGCCACCGGGGGACCTCGGCACCGAACAGGGGCCCGGCACCTGGCCCCTGGTGCGCCACTTCGCTGCCCCCGAGCCTGCGATTGCCCGGGCTGGTTGCCCAGGTGGCCCAGTCGGCGACGGCACTATGCTGTCACCACGCCCTCGTAGCTCAGGGGATAGAGCGCCGGCCTCCGGAGCCGGGTGCGTGGGTTCGATTCCCGCCGGGGGCACCAACCAACCAACCAACCAGACCAACCAGTGCCGGTCAACGTGCACGCCGTACTGACTTGTACCCGTCGGGGGCTCTCGGTTCGGCCCGCAGCGTCTGGCACTGCTCCAGGCGTCCGGTACCCCTCAGCGGTAGGCGCGGGCTTGCATGCCGAACAGCTCCGCGTAGAGCCCCTGGCCCGCCATTAGTTGCGCGTGAGAGCCGTGCTCTACGATCCGGCCGTGCTCCAGGACAGCGATCGTGTCTGCCATGAGCACCGTCGAGAAACGGTGTGAGATCAGCACCGTCACGCTCCCGACGTCTCGAGCGACAACGCGTGCCGACGAGGCGTAGCGTTCGAATAGGGCGTGCTCGGCAGCAGCGTCGAGGGCGGCGGCCGGTTCGTCGAGCACGAGGAGCAGCGGCCGCTCCCGCATTAGGCAGCGCGCCAAAGCGAGGAGCTGCCACTGCCCTCCCGAAAGCTCGGTGCCCGGCTTGTACTTCTGCCCGACGACGCCCTCGAGCCCCCCGCGCACCGAGCTCACCACCCGCTGTGCATGGGCGGCCGAAAGGGCACGACCAACAGCTACGTCGTCTTCTATCAGCTCGATCTCGCCAAGCCCGACGCTCTCTCGCGTGACGAACTCCAACCGGCAGAAGTCCTGGAAGAGCGCGGCAACCCGCTTCCGCCATTGTTCGAGCGTTAGGTCGGCGAGGTCGACTCCGTCAACAAGGATCCGGCCAGAAGTCGGGGTGTACAGGCCGCACAAGAGCTTGACCAGCGTGGATTTGCCCGCTCCATTCTCACCAACGAGAGCGAGAGTGCTCCCCGCCGGCACCTCGAGCGAGACGTGGTCAAGTGCCGGCGCCGAGGCACCGGGATATGAGAAGCAGACGTCGTCGAAGACAATGTTACGGTCGATGCGGGCTGAGACCTCGCCGACTGCCCGCCGGTCCGTGGTTACGGCAGCACGCTCTTCGGAGCCCCGGCGTAAGAGCGCGACGCGATCGACGGTCCTGCCCGCCGCCTGAAGCCCCGTCAACTGGCCGATCGCACCTGAGATTTGGGCGTTCACCTGGACCGCCAGGGTGATGACGAGGATCAGACTGCCAACGGGCCCGCCACTAGTTAGCGCTTGGCGGACGACGAGCAAGATAGCGCCGAGGTACCCGACGGTGAAGACAAGCTGCCCGAGAGAACGACGGACCGCGCTGGCCGCCTGACCTTGGGTCATCTCGCGCGTTATCTCGTCCCAGATGGCCTTCTGGCGCCTGGTTATCTCGCCCGCGGTGCCAAACAGCCGCATCTCCATCACGGCCTCGGGCGACGTCGCCATCTCGACTAGATGCCGGTTGAGGCGAACCTGCTCGGCGCAGCCATCGCGACTGGTCTCGAGCACGGTTTGGGCGCGGTCGCCAAGCAGTACCGGTGGGACGGCAAAGGCGGGGAGCAAAACGAGCCAGGGGTCGAGGTGGACGAGAATAGCGATCGTTATGGCGATCTGCACCAGGAGGCACGAGAGCTCGAGCATTGACTCGAGGGCTTGCGATACGACGAAGATCGATCCACGCACGATCTCCAACGTGTCGGAGAAGACCGGGTCGTCGAAATGCTCAATTCCCGGCGGTCCGCTTACGGTCTCGATTAGCTCGACGTGGAGCCGGTTGTTCATCTCCTCCGCGACCCTGCGGTAGGAGAGGTTCGAGAAGTGATGGCCCATCGCCTGTCCGATGAGCAGCAAGGCGATCACGGGCGCGAGGATCATCGCGCGCTGTGCCCGTTGGGCGATCAGGTCGTCAGCGAAAGCGGCGATCGAGAGCGCCGCGAGCGGGGCGGCGCCGTAGCTGACCAGCATGAGCAGGGTCGCAGCAATCAGTCTCTTGCGGTCGAGCCGCAGGCCCAGCCCGAACAGGAACCGCGCCGCCTTGAACATCTTCACAGCGCGCCCTCCGGTCCGATCTGACTGGGGTCGTCCTCTGGTAGCCCGAGGGCAAACCGGCTCGACTGTAGGGCAAACAGCTCCGCGTAGCGGCCGCCGACGGCGATGAGGTCGTGGTGCGAGCCATCCTCGACGACTCGTCCTCCGTCGAGCACGACGATGCGGTCGGCGCGGCGGACCGTTGAGAAGCGGTGCGAGATAACCACCGTCGTGAGACCGCGCGTCAGCTCGAGGAAGCTGTCGAAAAAGGCGACTTCGGCACGCAAGTCGAGCTGCGCCGTCGGCTCGTCGAGCACGAGGACGCTCGCTCCGGCCTCGACCGCAAACAGGGCCCGGGCCAGCGCGATCCGTTGCCACTGCCCACCCGAGAGGTCGACGCCACCCCGGTACCGGCTCGAGAGCGTGGTCTTTTCCTTTGCCGGCAAGCTATCGATGATCTCAGCGGCGCCGGCACGCCCGACCGCGCGTTGAAAGGCCGAATCATCGTCCATCCGGTCCGGCGCGCCAAGAACCACATTGGTCCGAGCATCGAGCTCATAGCGAACGTAGCTCTGGACTATCACCGCCAGCCGGTGCTGCCAGCTCGCTCGGTCGTAATCTGTCAGATCGACGTCGTCGACGAGGATTGTGCCTTCGTCGGGTTCGTAAAGCCGGCTCAGCAGCTTGACGAGCGTCGTCTTCCCGGCGCCATTGAGGCCAACGATGGCGGTCGACTCGCCGGCCCGTAGCTCGAGGTCCAGCCCGTCGAGGACACTCCTGTCGGACCCCGGGTAGCCAAATCGTACCTGGTCGAAGCGGATCGACGAGCGCGGCGCACCCGCGGCGTCCCGGTTTCCCGAGACCGCCTGCGCGGCATCCTGCGTGAAACGTCGGTCGAGGGTTCTGATCGCGTCGTTGGTCTGCATCCCGAACTGAGTGGGGATGTCCGCCTCGGGGAAGAAGGCGGCGAACCCAATGGCGAGAAATATACATTGCAATGTCAAGGAAAGCTGGAACACGGAAAGGGAGTTATTGCTCATCGTGTGCTGGAGCATGAGGAGCACCGCGCTCGATCCCCGTGACCAATACGACCGCGTAGACCACGAACGGGCCGACGCAAAGGCGCGCCCGCTCTTGCCAGATGGGCACGTAGTAGGACCTGCAGTCGGCCTCCGTGCGCTCCTTAAACCACCCGAGCATGCCAAGGACCCGCATCTCCTTGCCCAGGGCGGGGCTAGTGCCGGTATCGCACATGTAGCCCATGCTCCGCCGCGGGCCGCCCTGGGTCTCGGAGAACAGCACGAACCCAGTCAGCGCGTACCTCCACCCAACTCGGGCAAGGTATACCGAGGCGGCCAGGGCAGCACCCGCCCCCGGGCCGAGCACGACGGCGACGACGACGACGACGGCGAGCATCTGGGTATAGCGCGTGACCAGCGCCAGCAGACCGACCACCGCCGAGCCCGGCGTCTGCCAGCCCTGGGTCAGGCCCGACCGTGCGTCGTTAAGGCTCGACAACACCTCTGGCTCCTCGAGGGCGGACATCGAAGCCTCGAGCAGAGAGGACCGGATCAATTGCCGGATGCATTGCCCGTCGATCCTGCGCATCACGAGCTCACCGACCACCGCCCGGAAGGGCGTCAGGAGGTTCTGGACCACAAGGGCGGAGCCTGCTAGCGCCAGCGCTGGGACCACTGGTGCCCACAGGCCACCCTGATGGGCGCCGGCGCCGGACTCGACGCGAGAAATCACGGCGCTCGTGCCGATTACGAAACCGATTGGCAACAGTCCAAGCAGCAGATTGAGAGTAATAACTAGCGTCACGAGCGCAGGTCCTGCGGTGGGGATGAGCCGGAAAATCGCCCACCAGCGCCGGCCGATGCTGAGCAGGAGATCCGAGAGGCGCCGAAGCGACGACCCACGGTTTCCTGCGGACGACACGTTGATGCCGATGAGAGACTGACCTTAGCTGCTTTCCCAATGAACTGGGACCGATTTACGCGGTCAGCACCAGACGAGACCGCGGAGCCCAGCGGAGGAGCAAACCCACTGGGCTGCCCCCTGGAACTTGAGCTGGTCCGTCACAAGGTCCCACTCGAGCTGCTTCGTGGTGGCCGACGGTTTACGACGCCGGGGCCTTCGCCCAAGACTCGTTGCCCCAGCCTGCGGACTGAATGTTGTAGGCAGCTCCCTGCTCCCACAGCGTCTCCAAATAAGACTCTTCCTCCGAGAGAGATTTAGCACCGAGCGGGTACCCCTCGTAAGCCTCGAGGTAGGGCACCCCGGCCCCGGCCAGCTCTCGAGGAGTGATCGCACCGAGCCCATTCGACGCTCCAGTGACCACCACCGTTCGTCCAGACAGATTGGGTAGATCCGCAGCGGTCCATTTGTTGTTGTTCGTGCCCATGGGTTCGGTCCTTTTTCGCCATTCTGAGTGGTCGTTGGTTCAAATCGGTGTCGATAACTGCCGCCGAACCTGCCGGTTACGTGCCCGAACGCCCCGCTTTTCCTCCTCATCTATGCTACAAAACGATCCATCCCAGAAAAATGTCGGACCTCTGGGGGTGCTTTACACAAGCCTAACCAGGGCTACATAGGAACTGATTGTGGTCCACAGCCTCCCCCTTCCGAAGGGGCTCCGGCCTCCTCGAAAATGATCTTGCGAAGGTAAACTGTCTCCCAAATTGGTGCTCTAGCGCACGTCTATCGAAAGCGCTTCAACCACAGGATCTCGGTAACCTGGGTCTTGCATAAGCCCCATTATGCACCACTTATGCTGGGCCGCCGTCCTCAGTCCGCTTGAGCCTGCCGGGGACTGGGCACTGCGAATGCGTCGGGGGGCCCAAACCGTTAAGATCAGCCGCGATATCGTCGCCGGTGGGCGGCGCATCGCTACCAAATCCTACTCACGGTCCGCAGGTGGCTTTGCCGCAGAAATGCCGAGGGAACTGGTCCGCCTCCCGTTGAGCGATAGACGCATGTTCGACGCGTCTATCGCTATCTTCACGTCATATCCGCGACACGGCGCAGTCAGGGCCGCTCATCGGCCTCGGTAACGTACTCCCAGTCAACGTGGTCGTGCCGCTCGATGATGACCGGGACCACTTGCGATTTGGACAACTCGCGGGCGTAGATCTCCGCGGCATCGTCGCCATTCAGCTCACGGGTCTCGATCTCGATGCCTCCGGGCCGAGAGAAGCGGTACAGCCGAGTCCGGCCGGAGGGCGGGTCCGTATGGGTCATGTCCTGACCCTACAGTCTCCTCTCGGAGTCGCAGTCACGACCCGCCTACGGATCGACCAGACCAGGCTGGCGTCACCCGCGACTGGGTGCCCTCAGAGATGCCGGCCGGCCCCGCACACCAAGAGGACGTGACTAGTCGGGCATCGAGGTAACGACGTGCGGCGGTGCCCGGTCAAACACGTCCGGCGCCGGCTGGCGTGACCCCAGGTGTGCGAGGTTCTACACGATCCGCACCAAGCGCAGCATCCCGAGCTGGGTGTGCTGGCGACCATCTTGAGTGCCCATGAAGCACGCCTCGACGTAGTAGAGGGTCACGGCGTGCAGCACCGTTTTAGGTGGGCTCGTCAGGCCAGTGCCCCGCTCGCAGTTAGCGAGCTCGGCGAATCGCCAGTATTGATGGTGTCGCTCGGCTCGAACAACAACAAGGTGGTCTCGACCTCGGAACAAGGTTGGTGAGCACTGCCGCGGGGACGACATAGACGTCTCCTTTGGAGAGCACCACATCGCCGTGGTCCATCCGGATGGTCAACCTTCCCGACAGGACAAGGAAAAACTCGTCGGTGCCGGGATGCGTGTGCCGGGTGAACTCGCCCCGCACCTTCACCACCCGGGCGTCGTAGTCGTTGACGACAGCAATCGTGCGCGGGGACCAATGCTCCCTGATGTCTGCGAGCACACCGTCGAGGTTCACGGGCTTGTTTTCGCTCATTGCCTCCAGGGTATGCTCTCTGCCTCCAGCGTATGCCCGGGCCATCCCGGGTAGCATTCAGTTGTAGCTCTTGGCTATGTCTAATTGCACAAGCGCCTGTCGGGAGGAACCACCATGTCCGCCGGTGTCGACGACTGGCCCCAATTCGATAAGGCTTTGGATAAGGGCGACTGCGTCTTACGCCTCATAACAAGCACGGGCGCCCGGGCCAACCTCGAAGGCCGGCCATGAGCTCGGGCCAGGTGCCGGTGCACGCCGGGCGGGCCGAAGTCGTGACCGTCTACGTGATCGGGCTTTTCCAGGGCCTTAGCCTGGTGGCTTTCCCAGCCGCGGCGACGATCCTCACGTCTAAGAGCGGTTACGACCTGTCCAGGTCCCAGTACGGCTTAATGTTCGTCCCCCAGGTCGTTCTGGCCATCGCCAGCTCGTTGGCGCTGCCGAAGTTGGCGCGCCGGTTCCCGTTGAAGGGGGTCTTGCTCGTTGGCCTCCTCTCCGACACCTTGGCGATGGGCTTGCTGGCGGCGACGGTCCCCATAAAGACAGACGCGGTCGCGTACCCGGCTCTATTAGTGGCGACGGGAGCGCTCGGCCTTGGCTTCGGCCTCACGCTGGGCTCGATAAGTACCTATGCCGGCGCCTTCATGCCCGAGCGCCGTGACGTCGCCCTCACGGCGCTCAACGTGCTACTCGGGCTGGGCACCGCCCTCTCCCCCTTCCTCATAGCCCTTTTCACGAAGATCGGGCAGTGGTGGTACCTGCCTCTGTTAGCCGCCGCGGGGCTGATTGTCCTGATAGTAGTTACTGTGCCGCAGCCCATGAGAATCCCGGGAGCCGCAGCGATAGAAGGCCAGTCACCTGAGGCCAAGGCAGGTCGGGCCACGATTCCTACCCTTTTCTGGATATTCGCGCTCGCGCTCGTGATATACGGCATCGGCGAAACGATGTTCGGTAACTGGGGTACGACGCTGCTAGTCGACAAGGGGGTAGCGGCGACATCGGCCCAGAACGCGCTGGCAGTGTTCTGGGCCGCAGTGACCCTTGGCCGTCTGGCCATTGCGATAGCGTCGACCCGGGTACGTTCGACCTACATCTACGTCGTGTTGCCCTGGGCAATCGCCGCCGCACTCCTGATCGCCCCGCTGGCCAAGAACGCAGGAGCCGGCATCGCGGTCTTCGTGTTCGGCGGATTAGCGTGCTCGGGTTTCTTCCCTATGACGATCGGATATGGCGAATCGACCTTCCCTAGCATCGTCGAACTTGCAGCCGGATGGCTGATCGCCGCTTACCAGGTCGGTTACGGGCTGGCGGCGTTCGGAGCCGGCGCCCTCCAGCGGTTGGTGTCGCTCTCCACCGTTTTTCGCATAGCCGCCGCCGCAGTGGTGGTGATGGGGTTCCTCGCCCTCGTTGTCGCCCGTCAACAACGACCGCCCCACGAACGCGCTGTCCCGTCGTCAACAACGCGACGACCGGACATGGCGGGTTGACACCGTGAGACTGACCGGGTTACGTCGTGTGCGCCCGGTCGCAAGCTGGGTGGTGCCGGCGTACCAGGCTTGAACGAACCCTGTTACGACTGGACGCTTGGCGCTAGCAGTCCGACAGGCCTGCGCCGGTTACGCCCAAGAATGTAGAGGCTCACAACCAGCACCCACGCCGGGAAAAGCAAAACTAACCACAAACTAAGCGTGATCACGACCAAGAGCGTCAGCGCGACGAGGTATGACAGGATGGCCAGCCACCGCGGCATCAAGCCCGTGCGCCACCAGATCGTGCCGAGCGAGATCATGAAGACGCCGGCCATTCGCAAGGCGTAGATGTTGCTGACCTGAAGCATCACCACTCGACCGAAGTACACGATCTCCGCTAGGGATTTTTCGTTCCCGGAGAGCTTGGCCGCAGCCAGGGTGGCGCCCGCCACTGCACAGGATACGAACACCATGGCGAGGAACAAGATGCCGCTGCCAAAAAAGACGGTCGAAAAAAAACGGTCTTCATACTCACCCAACAAATCACGGACGACCCCGATAAACCAGAGGAAAGCGATGCCGGCGAACGGCATGAGGGCCAGGGCTGCTCCGATCCTGCCTCCATCGTCACGGGCCCATGCCGTCGGGGAGAGCCCCCCTCGGGGCAGGGCCGTCCGGAGCAAAACTATGCTGGCCGCAAACAGCACCGTGAACGCTATGCCAGCAACTACGGCCGAACGCGGCGTCGAGAGCCGTTGGAACTCTCCCCGCCGGCCAGGTTGTTTCATGGTCTGCTCCTTGCCCATATCGGGCGAACTGCCGTCAGGCTTGTTTTTTCTCGGGCGCTAGTACGACGCCGGCCGGCGCTGTCCCCGTCGCAGGGGCCCACTACCTGCGGGCCCTTTGACCCGTGCCCGGAAAACGTAGTAGCTCCAAGCCTGATAGGCGAGGACCAGCGGGGTAAAGATGGCTGCGACGACCGTCATCACGGTCAGGGCGTAGTTGCTCGAGGAGGCGTTGGACACCGTGAGGTTGTAAGCCGAATTGGTGCTCGACACCATCACGTTGGGGTACAGGGACACGAAGAGCGAACCAATTGTCGCCGCGATCGTCGCAGCGGTCGCGGCGAAGGCCCACCCGCTGTACCCATCGCGGACCGCCCACGCTGCTCCCACCGCTAATAGGAACGCCAGGATCTGGATGGGGTTCGGGAGCACTCCCCGATTAGACAGGACATGGGTCCAGATGAAAAAGCCCAAGACGAAGAGTGCTGCCACCCACGCGAAAGGCTGCGCCAGGCGATGGGCACGCTCCTGCACCGCTCCCGTGGTCCGCAAGCTCAAGTAGATGGCGCCATGGGCGAGCGTCAGCGCCAGCAGAGTGACCCCTGTCCAAATGCCGTACGGCGTCAGCAGGTCAACGAACGAACCCGTGTAGTTGCCCTCTTTATTGATAGGCAAACCATGGAGCAGGTCGCCGAGCGCGATGCCAAGGAGCAGCGGGAGCAGGATGCTCCCTATGGTCAGCGTCCAGTCCCAGGTCGCTCGCCAGCGTGGGCTCGTGAGCTTTCCCCGGTACTCGAAGGAGACGCCCCGGATGATAAGGGCCAGGATGACCAGCATCACTGCGAGGTACATCGCCGAGAACATGCTGGCGTACCAAAGGGGAAAGGCGGCGAACATGCTGGCCCCGGCCACGATGAGCCAGACCTCGTTGCCGTCCCAAAACGGGCCGATGCTGTTTATGGCGACGCGCCGCTCGATGTCGGTCTTACCGACCACCATATGCAGCGCACCGACGCCGAGGTCGAAACCTTCCAGGATGAAAAAGCCGGTCCAGAAGAAGGCTATGACGATGAACCAGAGAACCTGCAGTCCCATCTTGTCCTCCTAGTAGGTCAGGACCGGGATCTCGTCGGGCGTGGGGACGGTCCCGTCCGGGCCGGCCGCAGCCGGCTCGCCCTCCTCGGCTTCAGACAACTGCCGACGTCCATAGCGGACCATGAGCACTCCATCAACCACACCGAAGATCCCGTATACCAGGACGAACACGGTCAATGTAGTGATGACCCAGCCCGAGCTGAGCGTTGATACGCCGTTCTTTGTCAACATGAGGCCCTGGACGATCCACGGCTGGCGTCCGTTCTCGGTCAGCAACCAGCCCGCAGTGTTCATCAGGAATGGTGCGATCGCGAACCAAGTAGCAAAAAACAGGAACCAGCGGGCGCGTTCCAACCGGTGACGCCACACCGCCCAGGCCCCCCACAGGGCGAGTAGCAGGACCAGCGCCGCTACATACGCCATCACCCGCATCGACCAGTACTGGATAAAGACGTTGGGCACGTAATTACCGGGGCCGTACTGCTTCTGGTACTGGGCGTTGACCTCGTTTAAACCCTCGACCTGCCCGTTCCAGGTATTGGTGGCGAGAAGAGACAGCAGGTGGGGGATCTCGATAATCTGGGTGGGGGTCTCGTCATCCTTTCCACCACCGACCTGGAACATAGAAAACGAACATGGCTGGCACGTTGTCCACTGCGCCTCGGCCGCTGCGATCTTCATCGGCTGGTACCTTGCTTCGATGACCCCGAGCTCGCTGCCGACAAACATAGCCAGGATGACCGCGGGCAGCAGGACTACCAGGGAAACCTTGG
Organism: uncultured Acidimicrobiaceae bacterium; assembly: GCA_963823855.1. Lineage (GTDB taxonomy): Bacteria > Actinomycetota > Acidimicrobiia > Acidimicrobiales > Palsa-688 > Fen-671. The sequence goes on along the minus strand of CAWGNA010000009.1, from coordinate 195,438 downwards.
CTGTGTGCCCGAACGCGTCCACCGAACTTCCTTTGCGGAGATGCCAGGCAGACACCGCCAACATTACGAGCGACCCTGTTACGGAGGAAGCCAGCAGGATGTGGGCGTAGCCCCAGAGAAAAACCGGGTTCGTGAACAGCGCGGCGATATTGTTGAGTTGCGCCCGTCCAGTCTTGGAGTTGATCGTGTAACCGACCGGGTGCTGCATCCACGAGTTGGCCGCCATTATGAAAGCCGCGGAGAGCGCGCTGCCCACGGCCACCAGCCAGATGCAGGCGAGGTGCACACGTTTGGGAAGCCGGTCCCAGCCAAACACCCAGAGCCCGAGGAACGTGGACTCGAGGAAAAACGCCGCCAGTCCCTCCATGGCCAACGGGGCTCCGAAGACGTCCCCCACGAATCTCGACCAGGCCGACCAGTTCATCCCGAACTCGAATTCCTGCACGAGCCCGGTGACCACGCCGATAGCTACATTTATAAGAAGGAGGGTGCCGAAAAAGCGAGTTAGACGGCGCACCTGCGGGTCACCGGAACGATGCCAGATGGTCTGCAAAATGGCGACAAAGAAGCTCAGCCCGATTGTTATTGGCACGAACAGGAAGTGATAGACGGTCGTTGACGCGAACTGTGCCCGGGACAGGTCGACGGTTAGCATGACAGACCTAACCTTTCCGCACTGGGCCCGGTACCGACGAGGCATTCGCGTTGCCATTGCCTGGCGTAAATGCCGTTGGCCGCGATCAACTGAGCGTGTGTGCCACGCTCGACGACGTGGCCGGCGTCCAGGACGACGATCTCGTCCATGGTTTCAAGTCCGACCAACCGATGAGTGATCATCACCGTTGTCTGGCCCCGGGTGAGCTCGACCAGGTCAGCCGTCAACGCATCGGCGGTCGGGATATCCAGGTGCTCCCCGGGCTCGTCAAGGACCAGGACCGGGAAGCCAGCGAGGACGACGCGAGCGATCCCCAGGCGTTGCCGTTGACCACCAGACATGCCGGCACCGTGCCGACCGACCTTTGTGTCGAGGCCGGCAGGCAGCTCCTCCACCCAGTCCCAAAGCTTGGCACGTTGGAAGGCCTGTTGTAGGGCGGCTTCTGGCGCATCGCGTCGCGCCAGGAGAACGTTCTCCCGCAGAGTCGTCTCGAATACGTGGGTGTCTTGGGCAGCTAAACCGACGACGCGACGGACGTCCTCACCTGCTAAAGCCGACAGTTCTACACCGTCGAGCGTCACCGACCCCGATTCGTACGGCAAGAACCGCAGGAGCACCGCCGCCAACGTCGACTTTCCTGCCCCGCTCGGGCCGATGACCCCGACGCGCCGCCCAGGAGAGAGGTCAAGGTCGACCCCGTCCAACACCCACGGCCCCGACGGGTCGTAGCGGACGCCCAAGCCGCGTAACAGGAGCCGATGACCGGCAGGAGCCACGGGGTCGGGAACCAGAGGGTCAACGACCACTGGGCGGGAGTCGAAAACTTCGAATATCCTGTCCGCGCTACGGCGCACACGCTCGAGGCACTGAGCGGCGGCCGGCAAGCCGGTCACCATTTCGAAGGCCGCTAACGGTAGGAGCGCTACAACCGCGAGCAAGGGGCCCTGAAGCTTCCCCGAGTGGACGGAAGGGACGCCAGCGAGCAGAATTCCCCACACCGCCAGACCGGTCAATAGGGTGGTCAGGCCTGAACCGGCTCCCGCAGTGCGAGAGGTGGCAGAGGCAATACGCGTGAGCTCGGCGTCGGCCGCTGAAACCCGGGCTAGTTGAGCATCGATCGCACCGAACGCCACCAGCTCAGGAGCGCCCTCCACCAAGTCCACGACGTGGGTGCTGAGCTCTCCGCGCACAACGGCTTGGCGCGATTCACGCCGGCGGGCCATTCGCAGCGTGTACCAGGGGACCAGCACCGTGCCGAGTAATAGCGCCACCGCCAGGACCATCGCCGCGGATGGGAGGAAATACCATACAAAGGCGACCGTCGGGATGCCCAGGACAAGCGCTACTCCGAAAGGAGGGAGCACCCGGAGCATGAGGTCCTGGACGGCGTCCACGTCGCCCACTAGGCGAGCCAGCAGGTCTCCCCGCCTGAACGCCGGTAAGCCTCCGGGCGCCAAGACTTCCAAGTGTTGGTATACCTTGGCCCGCAGCTCAGCCAGGGCGCGCAGCGCGGCCTCGTGGCCAACAAGCCGTTCCTTGTAGCGGAACAGAGCGCGCGATAAGGAGAAGAACTGCACGCCTACGATCGCTACTCCGAGCGCCACAACCGAGGGGTGCTGTGCTGCTCTGGAAATTAGCCACGCCGAAGTTGCCAAGAGGGCTACGCCAGAACCTAAGGACGCCGCACTGAGCAAAGTCGTTGCTCCGAGCCGGCGCCAAACGGTGCGGACTAGTTGCAGCGTCCGCCAAAGCGGGGCATCCCGCTGGCCCGGCCCGCCGCCGGCCGCACCGAACTCGTCGTGGCGCCTCATGCTGTGACCTCAGCCACCGACAGGCACCTCGGCCACAGATAGCACCTCAGCCATGGACATGTCCACGACTCGGTCGGCCAGGGCCATAAGGCTAGGGCGGTGGGCCACCATCAAGGCTGTCCGACCACGAGCCAGCCTTCCGATCGCTTCGAGCACACCCGCCTCGGTATCGCCGTCGAGGTTGGCCGTGGGCTCGTCCAGCAGCAACAATGGTACGTCGCGGAGGAAGGCGCGAGCGAGGGCGACGCGCTGTCGTTCTCCGGCCGATAGCCCCGCGCCGCGCTCGCCCAGCATGGTCTCAACGCCCTGGGGCAGGCGGGCTACGAGGGCGCTGAGGCCCGCCGCGTCTAGGGCGCTTCGGATTTCCACGGCCGTGGCAGCCGACCGCCCAAGGCGGATATTGTCGGCAATCGTGGCCGCGAAAAGGTGCGGGCGCTGCGGCACCCAGGCGACCCGCTTTCGCCATTCGTCAGGGTCGAGGTCATCGAGGTCGACGTCGCCGACGACCACCCTCCCGGTGTCGGGCCGTACAAATCCGAGCAGCACCGCCAATAGCGTCGACTTACCGCACCCGCTCGGACCGGTCAACGCGACCAGCTCTCCCGGGCGTACTTCCAATGTTGCGCCGTCTAGCGCCGGTAGTTCGCGCCCCGGGTAGGTGTAGCTGACAGATTTGACGAGTAGACCGGTTTGGGCCGGGTCGGGTACGTCCGACCGGGCGCGGCGCGGGGCCAGCGGTTGGTCCAGTACGTCGAAAACCTGCTGGGCCGCACCCACCCCCTCGGCGCTGGCGTGGTACTCGGCCGCCAGCTGGCGTAGGGGGAGGTAAGCTTCGGGCGCGAGCACCAGGACAAAAAGCGAGGTGCGCAGGCTGAGATGGCCGTTCAGAAGGCGTAGGCCAATCGCGACCGCGACCAGGGCCACCGAAACGCTGGACAATAACTCGAGCACCAAAGACGAAAGGAACGTCACTCGCAAAGTCGCCATCATTCTCTGGCGGTAGCTGTCCGCTACTTTGCGGATGGTACTCAGCTGGCCCGCGAGCGGCCAAAGATCTTCAGGGTGGTCAGCCCGGTTACGACGTCGAGGAAGTGCCCTGCGAGCAACTGCAAGGACCGCAATTGACGGTCGGTCCGGGCCTGGGTCTCCATCCCGACGAGGGCCATGAACACGGGGACCAATGGCAGCGTCACGAACATGATGGCTGCGGATACCCAGTCGACTGTCAACACCGCGACAAGGACACTGGTCGGGACTATGAGAGCCAGGACTACCTGCGGCACGTAGCGGGCGTAATACCCGTCCAGTGCGTCGATCCCCCGCACGGCCAGGGTAGCCAGGTCCCCGGCGCGACCGACCACCTGTCCGTCCGGCCCTAGAGCAGCCACCCTCCTCACCAGGGAAGCCCTCAACATCGATTTCACCCTGGCTGAGGACCTGTCGGCCGCCAACTCCTGGGCCCACGCCACCAATGAACGGAGCAGGAACACGGCCAGCAGGAACTCCATCGGCACCGCCAGCTGAGCCAGATCCTTGCCGCCCACGAAAGCCCCAGCGATGATCGTGGCCAGCAAAAAGGCCTGGAATACGAGCAGGAAGGCCTTCGCGGCGCCGAGTACGACCGTTGTGGCCAGGTAGATCCTGGCTGGCCGTCCCCACCTTAACAGCCGTTGATCAACCGCGCTCACGGAATGCCACCGCCGGCAAACCTATCGCTGGTTGGCCCCCCGTCCAAATCCCCCACATCGGGTAGGCATGGCGCCCGACAGGCGGCTTATGATTCGTCTTAGGAGTGCACCTGCCGCCGCGAGAGCGCAGCAGTCAACCCCAAAGAACAGGAGAGGACGATGACGCTTAAAGGAAAGGTCGCTATCGTAACCGGCGGCAACTCCGGCATCGGGAAGGCAATAACCCTTGCTTTGGCCGGCGCCGGGGCCAACGTATGTATCGACTATGTTGCCAATGAACAGGCGACCGAAGATCTCGAAAGGCTGATCGTCGCCCTTGGTGACCAGGCGATCGGTGTCGACGCCGACGTGAGCAAAGTTTCGGACCTCCAAATGTTGGTCGACCAGACGGTGAAAGACTTGGGCCGGCTCGACATCATGATCAACAATGCCGGCGTCGAGACCCGGACGTCTGTTCTCGACACGACCGAGGCCCAGTACGAAAAGGTCATGGAGATCAACCTGAAGAGCGCCTTTTTCGGGACCCAGATCGCAGCCAAGCAGATGATCGCCCAGGGCGGCGGTGGCCGGATCATCAATATCAGTTCCGTGCACGAAGACTGGCCGATGCCCGGCAACGCCGCTTACTGCTTGTCCAAAGGCGGCATGCGGATGCTTACGCGCCAAGCGGGCCTCGAGCTGGGCCCGCACGACATCACGGTCGTCGGAGTCGGTCCTGGCGCCGTAGCCACGCCGATCAACAAATCGACCCTCGAAGACCCAGAGAAGATGAAAATCATCGACGCCGCCATCCCGCTTGGCCGCATGGCCGAGCCCGAAGAGATCGGCAGTGTTGTGGCGTTCCTCGCTGGCGATGGAGCCAGCTACTTGAACGCGACCACGGTCTTCGTCGACGCGGGCCTGATGCACAGCAGTCCCGGCCTCTAACTGTATCCAATATTTCATAGGAGGTCCTCGTGCCGGACGAATATGACGTCATGATCATCGGGACCGGTGCCGGCGGCGGCACGCTGGCCCACACACTCGCGCCTTCAGGCAAGCGCATCCTGCTATTGGAGCGGGGCGACTTCCTTCCGCGGGAGATGGACAATTGGGACCCCGAAGCGGTCTTCGTCACCGGGAAGCACATTTCACCCGATACCTGGTACGACAGCGCGGGGAAGCAGTTCCAGCACAGGTGCACTACTTTGTCGGCGGTGCTACCAAATTGTACGGTATAAATGTGTACGGTATAAATGACTTCTATTCCGCCGGTGATGGCAGGCAGCGGCCACTCGGCAACATACAAATGATCGGTAAATCTAATGGCGGGGCCACGAAGGGCGAGGAACTCAAGCTCACCCTGCTCGCACCGGGGTGGAGCGTGGACGATGTAGGCGAACACTCAGTCGACTGGTGGCTGACGACCGAGGACCTGCCGATGCCCGACAACCGGGTGACGGTTGACAAGGACGGCCATGTCCATCTCGCCTACGAGTCGACAAACCTGGCCGAGCGCCTCGGATGACCACTGCGGTCGCCATCACCGCTCGGCGGGCCCCGCCAGTCGTCGCCTCCTGATAGGCCTAGTCGCCAGTCGCCGTCGGTCCGATCATGTCTAACACTCCGCCCTCACCCACCGATGTTGTGGCCCTGCTTCGGTCCAGGAACTATCTTGCCCTTCTGGTCATCGTCGGCATTCTGGGCGTGCTCGTCTCGGCGGCGGCCTATTGGTTCTTGGTGCTCGTCGGTGATTTGCAAAAATGGATTTTTGACCCCGCGTATTTGCCAAAGGCGTTGGGTTTTCACGGAGAGCCGGTCTGGTGGCCGCTGCCGGTCGTAGCCCTGGCCGGTGCCCTCGTAGGATTGGCGATCCAGTACCTGCCCGGCCGAGGCGGGCATTCGCCGGCCGATGGCTTTGCGATGCACGGCCCGCCGTCAACAGCGGAGCTACCCGGCGTTATCTTGGCGGCGCTGGCTGGCCTTGCGCTTGGCGCGGTGATAGGGCCTGAGGCACCTCTCATTGCTATCGGGGGCGGGTTGGCGACCAGCTTCGTGCGCGCTGCCAAGCGCGACCTGCCCGAGCAGAGCCTCAGAGTGGTGGCGGCGTCCGGGAGCTTCGCCGCCATTAGCACGCTGCTCGGTTCTCCTTTGAGCGGCGCCTTTTTGCTGATGGAGGCATCGGGCCTTGGCGGACCGATGCTCGGGGTGGTGCTGGTCCCGGGACTTCTAGCCTCAGGGATAGGAGCGTTGATCTTCATAGGGTTCGATTCGTGGACCGGGAACGGTACTTTTTCTCTGTCGATCCCGGGCCTCACCCATATTGCCCACCCCACCGGCGCTGAGTTCGGCTGGGCGATCGTCATAGGTGTAGCCGCGGTCTTCCTCGGTGGTTTGGTGCGCTGGCTGGCGTTGTTCCTCAAGCCCCTTGTCGAGAAGCGGGTCGCGGTGCTGTTGCCCGCAGCCGGCCTGTTGGTGGGCGGCCTGGCTGCCCTGTTCGCCGAGATTACAGGGAAGACCTCGTCCTTGGTCCTGTTTTCCGGCCAGTCGTCGCTACCTTCGCTCGTGACAAACAGTGCCACTTACTCGGTAGGCGCGCTCTTACTGCTGCTCGCCTGTAAGGGCCTCGCATACTCAGTATCGCTGAGCGGCTTCCGGGGCGGCCCGATTTTCCCGAGTATGTTCATCGGCGCCGCGGGCGGTATCGCGCTCTCTCACCTGCCCGGGTTGCCGGAAGTACCGGGTGTTGCCATGGGGATCAGCGCCTTGATGACCGTGATGCTCGGCTTGCCTCTCACGGCTGTTCTCGTCACAACGCTCGTCCTAGGCTCGGCTGGCATCAACGTAATGCCATTGGTCATTGTGGCGGTCGTCGTGAGCTACGTCGGGCGAGCCCATTTCTCGCCCCGGCCTCGTTCTGCCACTGACGCGGCGGCCGCCACGGCCGGGGGTTCCAAACCAACCGCGGCCGCTCCGGCGGCTACCTCGTGAATTGAGGGCCTAGCCCGCTGAACCAGCCTGCGGGCCACCTGCGTAAGATCTTGGTATGGAAGTCCTGTTGGCCGTCGGCCTGCTGGCCGGCGTGGTCACTGGACTGTCCCCGTGTGTGCTGCCGGTCGTACCAATCCTTGCGGCCGGTGGAGCGGTCGGAGGTGGACGCTGGCGCCCCGTCGGGATCGTCGCCGGCATGGTCATTACGTTCTCTGTCGTTACTCTCATTGGCAGTTCGCTGCTCAGCTTCCTCGACCTCCCGCAGGATCTTCTCCGCGACCTGGGTATAGCTGTGCTCTTGGTCCTCGGAGCGAGCCTGCTGGTCCCGCGGCTCGGCTATCTCGTCGAGCGACCCTTTGCGCGGCTGTCCCCCAACCGGGTGACCAGTTCTCGCAACGGTTTATTGCTCGGGGCCAGCCTCGGCCTCGTGTTCGTCCCCTGCGCCGGGCCAGTGCTGGCGGCGATAACGGTCGTCGGCGCCACGCACCAGATCGGGTTCGAGTCTGCCGCGGTAACCATTTGCTACGCGATTGGTGCGGCCATCCCGCTACTCCTTGTGGTTTACCTCAGCCGGAGAGCAGCATCCAGGTCACGTTCGCTACGCCGCAAGGCGCCCCGGCTCAGGCAAGCAGCCGGGCTCCTGATCATCGCCAGCGCGGCGGTAATCGCGTTTGGGGTCGCGCAACCCCTTCAGCGAGACCTCCCTGGTTACACCTCCGCCATCGACTCCCGGATCGAAGGAAGTTCGTCGATCACGGCGAGCCTGAACAAACTAAGCGGCGAGCACTCCATCAAGCAGGTCAGCTCGTCGGGCCGGGGCTTGCCCGACGCGTCCGACCGGTTGCTCTCCGACTACGGGACCGCCCCGCGCCTGCTCCGGATCACCACATGGCTCAACACGCCCGGCGACCGGCCCCTAACGCTCGCCTCGCTCAAAGGCAAGGTCGTGTTGGTCGACTTCTGGACATATTCGTGCATCAACTGCGAGCGAGCCATCCCACATCTGGAGGCCTGGTACAAGACCTACGCCTCCTCCGGCCTGGAGGTAATCGGCGTCCACACCCCCGAATTCGCTTTCGAGCGGGTCATTGGCAACGTCCGCAACGCCGTGCGCAGCTTCGGCGTCAACTACCCGGTAGCGGTCGACGACTCCTATGCGACCTGGTTGTCCTACGGTAACCAGCAATGGCCGGCCGAGTACTTGATCGACCAGACCGGCCACCTTCGCTACATCAAAGCGGGAGAAGGCGACTATAACCAGACGGAGACCCTCATTCGCGACCTTCTGTCCGCAGGGGGTGAACGGCTGCCCCCGCGCACCAACACCCCCAACCTGACGCCCACGGAGCTCACGACCCCGGAGGCATATCTTGGGTTTCTGTCGAGCGGGCCGTACGTTGGCTCGCACATCGTCCTTTCGAAGCCCGAGCCGTACACTTTTGCGCCTCAGATCCCCGTGAATGACGTTTCCTTACAGGGTGTATGGACTAGCACAGCAAATGATCTGATATCCGGTACGGCGGCCGAGCTGCGGTTGCGTTTCCAGGCCGACAACGTCTATTTGGTACTGGGTGGCCACGGCACACTCGATATATCGCTCGGCGGTCGCCAGATCGCCAGCGTCAAGGTCCATGGTTATCCCCGAAATTACACGATAATCAAAGGCCACCACTTCACGACCGGTTTATTGCAGGTCAACATGTCCCCGGGGATTTCGGCCTACGATTTTACGTTCGGATGAAAAATGCGTAGATCTACTGGCCAATGACCTACTGGCCAATGACCTACTGGCCAATGACCTACTGGCCAATGGTCGTCAGGTGGGCCGTATTCGGGGCATAGGCGGTGTGCAGGACGAGGGAGGCGGCACCAAGCGCAGCACCGTCGCTGGCCATGTCGGATATAGCTACCCGTACCGTGTGCGTTTTGCGAGCGAGGGGCCGGGTCTCGAGGAAATCCCTCATCGTATCCCTGTAGATCTCAGCTACGTGGGTAATGGCTCGCCCACCGATCACCAACAGCTCAACGTCAAGAGCATTAGCGATGATAACGGCGCAATCGGCCAGGTACTCGGCCACCCTGTTTATCACGCGCCTAGCGACGACGTCGTACTCGACCGCCGCGAGGCAAATGGCGTTGTGGTCAACGGATGCGGGATCCTCTTGGTACAAGAGGGCCAACTTGCTGGCTCGGCCCGCCGCCAGCTCGGCATGCACATCCTTCACGATGGCCGCCGGGCTGCACATCGCCTCCAGGCAGCCGCGGTTGCCGCAGTAACACGGGGTCCCGTTCGGCTCGACGACCATGTGGCCGAACTCCCCCGCGTTCAGGGACACGCCCCTGTATATGTGATTAGAGAGGAATATCCCTCCCCCGATCCCCGTACCCATATACAAAAAGGCAAAGTCCGAAGTTGTGCGGCCGTGCCCGCACCAACGCTCCCCGATCGTGGCCGCGTTGGCGTCGTTGTCGATAATTACGTCAAAACCCATGTGTTGCTCGAGGAGGCGCTTTATGGGCACCCTTGTCCAGCGGTCGCGCCGGGGAGGCGATATGACTAGGCCCTGGCTCTGGTCGATAGGCCCGGGACAAGCCGCGCCCACGCCGAGGACCCGCTGCCGAGGTATGCCGAGGTCGGCCAACAGCGAAAGCGCCACCTCAGCGGCATGACCGATCAATGTTTCGGGGTCGAGGCCGGGCGAGATCTCCTGGCGCGAGTGCGCCAGCTCCTGGCCCGTCATGTCGACCACCACCATGGACACGCCCAGCGGGTCGAAGTGGATGCCGACGGCGTAGGCAGCCGTCGGGTTGATCCGCAACGGCGTCCTGGGCTTGCCACCCTTCGAGGGCAACGACCCGCCTTCCTCGATGATGCCTTGCTGGATCAGCCGGCGGACGATGACCGACACCGTCTGCGCGGTGAGGCCGGTCTGCTTGGCGATCTCGACCCGGCTGATGCCCTCGGATGCCTGGACCGAGCTGAGGACCACGTTGACGTTGTAGCTACCCACTCTGGGCAAGTTGGTACCACTGAACACGGCGAGCCTCCTACCCGCCTCCGCCTAAGTGCATGCAGGACATGGAGTTGCCTCGGTTCAGTGGTGCAGCTCAGTGGTACATGGGTGCTTGGACATCATCCAAGCCGCTTGTTATAACAAAGCGTAGCATCTGGGCGAGCGGGGTTAGTAAGTCAGGTAGATGTTCTAAGTATCCCAGCTTAAATGTTGCTAGGGAGTGGCGGCCAGGGTCGGTAGCCCCGGACGGGTGCCGAGGGACCCGCGGCGTGAATGCCTAGATGGCCTTTGACCTGCTAAAATACGTTGAGCGCCTCGGGTCGCGGGCGAGGGCTGGGCTCCCGCCGGATAGAGGGTTTAATCGGCTCAACCTGACTTGATTAGTCAGGTTGATTTTAGTAAGACGGAAGTGACCGGCCGAAGGCATCCAGAAGCACTGGTGAGGCACCGGTCGAAGGAGGAGACGCTATGCGTCGAAAGTTCCTCGTGTCAGGACTGGCAGTTATGGCGCTGAGCAGCGGGGGTACGCTGACCGCGGTCGCCTCGCCGGCTTTCGCCAGCTCAGGGGGCACGATCAGCGTTGCCTATGAGAACTACGGCACGAACATCACTATCAATACGCTCATGCAGAAGGCGAAGGGCGAGTTCCAGGCTAAGTACCCGGGCTGGAAGGTCAACCTCGAGCCCATCGCTGCACCCGAGAACGCTTATTACACCAAGCTCGACCTTATGAGCAGCTCGGCTTCGACCGCACCGGACGTCCTGTACGAGGACACGTTCCTGGTCAACAGCGACGTGGCGGCTGGTTACCTGACCCCGCTGGGCTCGTACCTGTCCAAGTGGTCGGGATGGTCCCAGTACTCTGCGGCTGCGAAGGCCGCCGCCAAGAGCAACGACGGCCATACCTATGGCGTGTCCATGGGGACTGACACCCGTGGGCTCTGGTACAACAAGCAGCTCCTGGCCAAGGCCGGCGTAGCTGTGCCCTGGCACCCGAAGACGTGGGCCGACGTGCTCGCCGCCGCCGAGGCAGTCAAGAAGGCTGAGCCTGGCGTTACGCCCATCAACATCTACTCCGGCGTCGGCACCGGCGAGGCCACCAGCATGCAGGGCTTCGAGATGTTCCTTTACGGGACCAACAACCCGCTATACAACACGACTAGCAACAAGTGGGAGATGGCTGGCACTGGTTTCCAATCAGTGCTGAACGTGTACAAGCAGGCATATACCCAGAACCTTGCGCTCAGCCCGCAGGCAGCATTGAACCCCAACTCAGGATCTACGGTGGCTGAGCAGCTGCTTCCTCAGAGCAAGCTGGCTATCGACCTCGACGGCAGCTGGGTGTCCAGCGACTGGGCGCCAGCCTCCAAAGGTGGCGTCGCACCGTGGCCGCAGTGGAGCAAGGTCATGGGCGTGGCTGCCATGCCTACCGAGAACGGGCAAGGCCAGGGTTCCGTGAGCATGTCGGGCGGCTGGCTGTTGTCCGTCGGCTCGCACGCCACCAATAAGCAGATGGCCTTCAATTTCATCACGATGGCCCTCGACTACCAGAACTCGCTGTTCTATGACATCGGCGCAGGCCAGATCGCGAGCCGTGCTGACGTGGCTGCTACGCCCTCTTACAAGGCGTCCAACGCGTCGATCACCGCGTTCTCGAGCTTCGTGCCCTTCACGCACTTCCGCCCGGCGTTCACTGCCTACCCCAAGCTCTCGAACGAGATCCAGGTGATCACCGGCCAAGTGATGACGGGCCAGGCCACCCCGGCCCAGGGCGTGGCGACGTACAACAAGTACCTCGTCTCACTCGTCGGGAAGAGCGCGGTCCAACCAGCCTCTTAAGGCGGGTGGAGCGCCACCGAAGGGCGCTCCAGGGAACCGTGGAATTCGACCCAGTTCGAATGTAAAACTGTGTGCTCATGGAGCCACAACCGAGCCCTCCGTGAACGGAGGGCTCGGTTGGTCTTGTGGGAGGTTTAGATGGCAACGGTCCAGATGAAGGCGCAGACGAAACGTCGCCACAGGATGCCGATATGGCAATGGCTAGGTCCCCTCACGCCAGCGCTCCTGCTCCTGTTGATCTTCTTTGCCGGGCCGATCATCTGGGCTATCTATATCGCGTTCACCAACAAGGCACTAACGGGGGTCGGGGCGCTACACCCGAAGTTCGTCGGCTTTGCCAATTTCACCCACATGTTCAATGACCCCGTGTTCATCCACTCCCTGGTGCTCACATTACTTTTCGTTGTTGGATCGGCGGTAATAGGTCAGAACACCCTCGGCTTCCTCATTGCGCTTCTCGAGCGGGGTAAGAATGCGCTCGTCACTTCCACCCTCAATACGTTCATCATCGCCGCCTGGGTCATGCCCGAGATCGTGGCCGCCTTTTGCTGGTACGCATACTTGTACCAGGGCGGGACGCTCGACAGCTTCCTGCACCATTTTGGGCTCGGCCAGGACTGGCTCTACACGACCCCGATGCTGGCCGTCATCATCGCCAACGTCTGGCGAGGGACCGCCTTTTCCATGCTCGTGTACTCAGCGGCAATGTCCGACCTGCCTCCTGACTTGCTCGAAGCCGCTCAAGTCGACGGGGCCAGTCCGCTCTCACTCCTCCGCCGGGTGATACTTCCCCTGCTCCGCCGGCCCATAGTGACCAACCTGATGCTGATCACGCTGCAGACCTTGTCCAGCTTCACCCTCATATTCGTTATGACGGCCGGCGGGCCGGGGGACGACAGCCAGACCACTCCCATCTATATCTACCAGCAGGCTCTCCAGCTGTACGACATCAGCTACGGGACCGCCATGTGCATCGTGCTGCTGCTGATAGGAGCCATATTCTCGGTGGTCTATATGAAGCTGATCAAGGTGGAGGAGACGATATGACCGAAACCCTGGTCGTCGAACAGGCCCGGGCTTCCCGGGTCCTCCGGCTCACCGCTCCCCGCGGCACAGGGGCGCGAGTTGCCGCTTATGCCGCCCTTGGCATCGTGGCGATCTTTTTCATCGCACCTCTCGTCTGGCTCGTACTGGCCGCATTCGAGCCGGGCGCGGCTGTGGGGTCGAACGCACCATTGCAGCTTTCGTTCAGCAACTTCGCCAAGGTGCTCAATTGGCAGGCGACGTTCCTACCATTGATCAACTCGGCGATCCTGTCCGGGGGCACCGCCGCTATAACGGTGGTGGTGTCGCTGTTCGCCGCCTACCCGCTTTCTCGTTATCAAATGCGCTTTCGCAGGGTCTTCCTGTACACCATCGTCTTCTCCACTGGCCTGCCCATCACCGCCATCCTGGTGCCCGTATATGCAATGTTCGCCCGGTTCAACCTTGTCGACAGTGTGCCGGCGGTGATCCTTTTCATGGTGGCAACCTCGTTGCCGTTCGGCATCTGGCTCATGAAGGGGTTCATGGACGGCGTCCCGCTCGACCTCGAGCAGGCCGCCTGGGTCGATGGAGCATCCTGGCTGAAGTCGCTGCGGTACATAGTGGCACCCTTGATGCTGCCCGGCATAGCCGTCATCACCATTTTTACTTTTGTTTTCCAGTGGGGTAATTTCTTCGTCCCGTTCATACTCCTCCAGAGCGCGAACAAGCTGCCGGCTTCGGTCAGCATTTACCAGTTCTTCACGCAGTACGGAGCGGTTGACTACGGTCAATTGGCCGCTTTCTCCATCCTCTATACGTTGCCGGCGCTGCTACTGTGGATCGTCCTGGGCCGGTTCTTGCGAGGCAATTTCACCTTCGCCGGCGCAGTCAAAGGTTGACGGGGAGCGATAACTGTGCACGATGACCGCCAAAAGACTGAAGACCGGGCCAGGCACGCCCTGGACGCGCGCCTACGTCCTCGGGCCCGGGCACAACGTATTTCTTGTGACATTTCGGCATTCTCGCCAGGTGGCCCCGTTGCCATACGTGAGGCGATCGCGGCCTCTTATGTCCCCATCGAACCCGGCACACCCTGGGGACCGCCTTGGTCCACGACCTGGTTCCGGGTTTCTGGCAAGGTCCCGCCGGAGTGGAAGGACGCCAGGGTCGAGGCTGTAGTCGACCTCGGGTTCAACGGCCGGAGCCCGGGTTTCCAGGCTGAGGGGCTGGCGTTCAACAGCGATGGCGTGCCGCTCAAGGGGATTTCGCCGAGGAACGATTGGCTCCCGGTCGACGCTCCGGCCAAAGCCTCGGGGTCGTGGACGGCTTTTCTCGAGGCCGTGGCCATGCCGAGCATCATGGGGGCCCGCGACGACCGCTTCCATCCCACCGGCCTCGGCGACGTCAGCACCGCTAGCCCGAAACCGCTTTATGTCCTGGGACAGGTCAACCTCGTTACCGTTGACGAGGAGGCCCTGGCTCTGGCCCTGGACGTCGAGGTCCTGCTCGGGGTGATGGAGCAGCTGGCCATTACTGACCCTCGTCGTCACGAGATCCTGCGGGCGCTGGAGCGCTGCCTCGACCGCTACGACTCAGACGAGGACACCCTGGGCGCCCGGGGGATGCTCAGGGAAGTGATGACAGCGCCGGCGTCGCGGACAGCACACAAGATCTCGGCCGTGGGCCACGCCCACATTGATTCGGCGTGGCTTTGGCCGGTCCGGGAAACCGTCCGCAAATGCGCCCGCACCTTTTCCAATGTCGTGGCGTTGTGCGACCAGTACCCCGAGCTCGTGTTCGCCTGCTCCCAGGCTCAGCAATGGTGGTGGATGAAACACACCTACCCGGCGATTTATGAGCGCATGAAGGAGAAGGTGGGACAGGGCCAGGTTGTGCCGGTCGGCGGGATGTGGGTGGAGTCCGACACCAACGTGACGGGGGCAGAGTCACTGGTCCGCCAGCTCGTGTTCGGCAAACGGTTCTTTCTTTCCGAACTGGGCGTCGAAACCGAAGAGGTCTGGCTACCCGACTGCTTCGGCTACTCCGCCGCTTTTCCTCAGCTCATCCTCCTGTCGGGGTCACGGTGGTTCCTCACCCAGAAGCTGTCATGGAACGACACGAACAAGTTCCCCCATCACAGTTTCTGGTGGGAGGGCATTGACGGCAGCCGCGTTTTCACCCACTTCCCCCCCGTCGACACTTACAACGCCCAGATGCTGTCTTCTGAGCTGTCCCATGCGGCGGACAATTACGCCGAACGGGGCTTCGGCAACCGCTCGCTGGTCCCGTTTGGTTACGGCGACGGCGGCGGCGGCCCCACCCGGGAGATGATGGAAAGAGCGCGCCGGTTTGGCGACCTCGACGGGTCACCGAAGGTGACAATCGAAGCTCCTTCAACGTTCTTTGCGGCCGCGCTGGCTGATCAACCCAATGCGCCTGTCTGGTCTGGTGAGCTCTATCTCGAGCTGCACCGGGGGACGATCACGAGCCAGGTCGAGATCAAACAAGGCAACCGTCGCTGCGAAAACCTTTTGCGAGAAGCGGAGATGTGGTCAACAGCAGCCATGGTGGCCGGCTACCGCGAGTACCCCCATGACGAACTGGAGGAGATCTGGCGAGATGTGCTCCTCAACCAGTTCCACGACATCCTCCCCGGCTCATCGATCGCCATGGTCAACGACGAAGCGGTCGCCAGCTACGCGTCGAGCGCTTCTCGGCTCGAGGACATCATCGAAAAGACAACCTCGGCATTGTGCGGCAACGGGACAATCCCGATCGCCCTTAACTCCGCGCCGCATGGGCGACAGGGCGTGGCCGCCATGTCCGCCGGGAGGGTCTCTGCGCCGAACGGGCCTGGTCGGGAGAGAGTGGCGTCGGCCGACGAAAATGGGCTCGAGAACGACCTGATATCCGTCAAGCTCAACGGAGACGGCCACGTCGTCTCCTTGTGGGACCGGGAAGCAGGCCGAGAGGTGGTGCCCCCCGGCGCAGCCGCCATCGTCCTCCAGCTCCACCCCGACATTCCCAACAAGTGGCCGGCCTGGGACGTCGACCCGTTTTATCGCCACACCCGCCAGGACCTGGGCTCGCCTCAGAGCATCACGGTGATCGCGAGCGGTCCCGAAGAAGCCGCCGTCCAGGTCGAGTACCTGTTCGGCGCCTCCCGAGCAGTCCAAACGCTACGGTTGGCCCGGGGCAGTAAGGTCCTGGAAGTTGCCACTGAAGTGGACTGGCACGAGCACGACCGGTTTCTCAAGGTTGCGTTCCCCATTGATGTCCACGCCGACAGGTCGACCTCGGAGATCCAGTTCGGCCACCTCGAGCGTCCCACTCATACGAACACCTCGTGGGACGCGGCGCGTTTCGAGTTTGCCGCCCACCGTTTCGTACATGTGGGAGAGCCCGGTTACGGGGTCGCTATCGTGAATGGGGGCATATACGGCCACGAGGTGGTAGCGACGGAGAGAGCCGGTGGCGGAAGGACGACCCTGGCCCGCCTGTCGCTCCTTCGCAGCCCCGATTTCCCTGATCCACGGGGCGAAAATGGGGTACACAATTTCCGGTACGCCATCGTCCCCGGCGCAACCGTGGCTGACGCCGTGCGGCACGGCTACTACTTCAACTTCCCGCTTCGCCTGGTCCTGGGTGAGAGAGAACTGGCACCGTTGGTCTCCCTGGACAACGACGGCGTGGTGGTGGAGACCCTAAAGGCGGCGGACGACCGGTCCGGCGACGTTGTCGTGCGTTGTTACGAATCCCTCGGTGGCAGAGCGGTGACAACACTGATACCGAGCTTTCCCGTGCGGAGCGCGTCTGTAACGGACCTGTTGGAACGCCAGGTGGCAGAACTCGAAGTGGGGACGGACAACCAGGTACTTATCCAGCTGAGACCGTTCCAGGTGCTGACCATCCGGCTGTCGCCAATCAAGTGAGCTAAATGCGCGTGCTCGAGTTGCGGCGCCGGCCATTTGTACTGGCCCCATTTTCCGGCTGAAAGTAAATTCGTGACCCTTTGCGTGGCACTGGACATCGGGGCAACCAAAATGGAGGTAGCACTCGTAAACAGGAGGGGCGACATACAGTGCAGCCAGACCGGCAGCACACCGCCAGGCGATGATGCAGAACGCGTCTTCCTCGAGGTCACCACCCTCCTCGACGGGCTATTGGTAAGCGATGGCAATAAGCCGTTAGCCCTGGGTGTGGGCTGTGCCGGCCCGATGCACAACCACTCCGAGGTGAGCCCGCTCAACATCCCGGCGTGGCGCGGCTTCCCTCTCCGGCGACGGCTTGAGGACCGCTACGACATGCCGATCTTCCTCGAGCTCGATACCAAGGCGTTGGCCCTGGCGGAAGGGTGGAAGGGCGCCGCCAGGGGGAGCAGCAACTACTTAGCTATGGTCGTTTCTTCCGGGATAGGTGGGGGATTGGTCCTCGACGGTCGGTTAGTCGAGGGCCGCACCGGCAATGCGGGCCACGTCGGCCACATAATTGTCGAGCCTGGCGGCAGGCCATGCTCGTGCGGCGGAAGAGGCTGCCTCGAATCTGAGGCCTCCGGTTGGGCGATTGCATCTATCACCGGCAGACCCCCGTCCGAAGCCAGCCGGGATATGGTCCATCGGACGGGCCGGCTGGTGGGAGAGGCCTTGGCGTCGGTAGCCAACCTCTGCGACCTGGACCTGTTCGTCGTGGCGGGCTCGGTAGCTCTCGGTTACGGCGCGCCCTTCTTTCAAGCCGCTTCGGCCGCATTGCATGAGAACGCTAAGCAGTCGTACGCCAGGAGTGCCCGCATCGTCCCTGCCGGTCTGGGCAACAGAGCGCCTCTCGTCGGTGCCGCTGCCGTCGCATGGAGGGGTCTTGGTGCGGAGCTGTTGGCGGAGAGCCTCAAACAACCGCTGGTTGCAGACGGGGACTAGACAAATTTCTATGTGGCGACCGGCCGAAGTTCGTCTGGCGCCTCGCTTGACGCCAACCCCGTCGGCAGTGGCGCAGAGTGCACCACCGCTAAGTACTGGGTCGGTCGCGTAAGAGCTACATAGAGAAGGCGTAAACCAGCGGCATGGTCTGCCCGTTCGGCGACGATCATCGATGGCTCGCCGACGACCACCGCATCGAACTCCAGGCCCTTCGCGTTTTCGGCGCTGAGCACGGTCACTCGGCGGCCGAGGCCGTCACGGGTCGCCTCGCCCACGGAGGGCAGGGCGGCAGCGGCGGAGGCGAGGACCTCGTCGAGCAGCACCAAGGGTACGACGACACCGACACTCTTATAGTCGGCACTAAGGGACGCAGATTCGTCGATGAGAGAAGGTACCAAGTCACCGCGATCCACCAGCCGTACCGAGGGTGACCGCCGGCCCGGCCTGACGGCCGTGACCGGGCTGACGTCGGGTGCGGCCTCAGGTAGGAGGCGAGCAGCCAGGTCGAGGACCTGTGCGGTCGAACGGTAGCCGTGGCGGAGCGTGACCACATGCACGTCCGTGCGGCCCTGCCCATCCTTGCGGCCCTGCTCATCATTGGTTGCCCGCGCATCTTTCGATGCCCCCAGATCCGCCGGTGCCCCCAGAATCCGCCGATGCCCGCAGAGCCCTGGATGCCCGCACATTCCCGTACGACAGCACGGACGTGGCCAGGTCGGCCCAAGGCCGTAAACCCCACGGGCCTATTGCCTGAGCGAGGTCCCCGAGCAGGGTCATTGACCCCGAAGGGCAACGTCTGGCCAGCATCCGCAGCTCCATCGGGGAAAAATCCTGTGCCTCGTCGACGATCGCGTAGCCGTACGTGCGCGATTGGCCGTAGATCAGTTCCTTGGCCTCGTCAACGAGGGGGCCGTCCGCTGACCTCCATGACCGGGCGCCTCGCCGGGAAACCAACCGTTGCTCCTGCATATCCAGCACACCGACGGCGGCGTCCGCCAGCAACTTGGGACGGCTCAAGAGGTCCGCGACCAGAGTGGCTGGGGCGACAGTAGGCCAGCGCCGGTCGAGCGCAGTCTTCAGGCCGGGAGCGCCACGAAGAGCCCGGCCAAGCTCCGACCCGTCTGCCGGCTGACCGGCCAGCTCGACATACCGTTCGTAGAGCAACCGCACGAGCAGGTCCCTCACCAGAATCCCGTGCGGCTGCATAGGGGATGCGCCTGGAGGCCGCCGCATCGACGACCGCGTTAGCTTGATCAGCGGAGACGACGAGCCGGCGCAAGCCAAGAGTAACCTCGACGTCGGCCTCGTCGTACCGGGTGCGCAGAGCTAGGGCACGCGCCAGCACATCGGCCATCCGGCCGTCGCCCTTCACCCGTTCGGCGTCAGGGCTGTCCACCGCTGTAGGCGACGGGGTCACCTCTGGCACCAGGTCGGACAATGTCGTCTGGACAACCGCATCCTCTCCGAGCGATGGCAGCACCTGGGCGATGTAGCGCAAGAAAGTACGGTTCGGTCCAACCACGAGGATATTTGCCCTCGCCATCGCCTCGTCGGCATAGAGGAGAAAAGCCGCCCTGTGCAGGCCAACAGCGGTCTTGCCCGAACCGGGGCCGCCCTGTACTGCAAGCACTCCCTCCACCGGCGCCCGGATCACTTCGTCCTGTTCCGGCTGGATCGTGGCCACGATGTCGAGCATCTCCCCGCTGCGCGCCCTTTCGAGTTCGACGAGGAGTGCTTCCTGACCCCTGATCGTGCTGTCCAGGGGTACTGCTGAGCCGAAAGTGTCGTCACCGATGGACAGGATTTGCTGCCCATCGACAATGAACTGGCGCCGGCGAGCCAAGCCCATCGGCGCCGACCAGGTGGCCCGGTAGAAGGGCAACGCCACGGGGGCACGCCACTCGATGACTATCGGCTCACCCATTTCGTCCTCGACGTGCCGCCTGCCGATATACCACGTCGTCGCATCCGTAGAGTCCGTGCGCCCAAAGCACAGCGCCCTTGTCGTGGGCCTGAGCGCTTTCGCCCTGCGGGCCAGGGCCAGTCAAGGTCAACGTCGACGCCGGTCATCTCGGCCAGCAGACGTTCGGCCTTGACCCTCATCCGGGCCAGGTGCTCATAGGCCGCGTCAACTACCGCTTGCTCGACTTCGAGGTCGGAGGTGCGCGCTTCGCCGCGCTCTGTGAAAGGAAGCATCGTCGATATGCGAGCTCAGACAGGCTGACAAATGAGGGGGAAATAAGAGTAGCAGCCTGGTCCGCGGGCGTCACCCGATTTCTCTCGGACAGTTCGGAGCGCCGCCAGCTCCCAAGCACGCCAGCTCCCAAGCACGGTGGACGACGGTGTCGAGCATCTCGGCGGTGAGTTTTCCCGTAAAGGTGTTCTGCTGGCTCGGGTGGTAAGAGCAAACGATGAACCGGCCGTCGCTCAGGGCGACCTCTACGCCGTGCCCAAAAGAGGGCCGCCTGCGCAGCCCGAGGGCGCAACTGCACGCGTCGTAGCCAAAGGCGCCGAGGGCGAGAACGGCCCGCACCGCTGGCAACAGGTCCAGCTCCCGCTGGAGGTATGGGAGGCAAGTGTCACGCTCTTGCGGGGTGGGCCTGTTCTGAGGGGGAGCGCACTTGACGGCCGCTGTCACCCAAACGCCTCTCGCCTGGAGCCCGTCGTCCTTCGACACGCTTTCAGGCTGGTTTGCCAAACCGGCCCGCCATAGAGCCGCCCACATCCAGTCACCAGAGCGGTCCCCGGTGAGCACCCGTCCGGTCCGGTTGCCGCCGTGCGCCGCCGGGGCCAGACCCACAACGGCCAAACGAGCCGCCTTGTCTCCGAAGCCCGGGACTGGACGGCCCCAGTACTCCTCGGTCGAATAGGCGGCTCGACGCTCCAAGGCCACAGCCTCCCTCCACACGACCAGGCGAGGGCAGCGCCTGCAGGACACTACCTCCCCGCAGACAGCGTCAAGCTCGTCCTCAGGCACGTTGAGACGTTACCGGGCCGAGGCTAGGAGCTGGATTGCCAGCGTAACGACGAGGGCCGACGGTTGGGCGAGACTGGAGCTGCGTTTAGTGTGATGATCCCGGCCCGGCCCGGGCGCGGCGGCCGCCCCCAGCCCACGTCTGCGCTACCTGCAACCCTGGCCCAACCACCCCGCTAGGCACCCCTTTCGGGCCGTGACGGGCTACCTTGGCAGGAAATGTCGCCTCGCTCGAAACCTCAACCTCCTGCCGTACTGGTTCTTGTCAGGCACGGCCTGACTCCGACGACGGGCCGAGACTTACCAGCCGCGGGAGACGGCCCGGGCCTTTCTGACGAAGGCCGGAGACAGGCCGAGGAAGCTGCTCAATGCATCTTCGAGTGGCGAGCAGCACTGCCGCCTCTAAAAACGATTTACAACTCACCTCTCACCCGTACCAGGGAGACCGCCTCCATCCTGGCGAAGGTGTTGGACATGACCCCTGTGGAGCGGCTTGACCTGGTGGACTGTAACGCCGGCGAGTGGGCCGGTAAACCGCTAAAAGACCTCGTCAAGAAGCCCGAGTGGTCGAGGGTCGTCAACTATCCGAGCGGTTTTTGTTTCCCGGGAGGCGAGTCGATCCGCCAGATGCACGACCGGATGGTCGCCGCCACAAGGGAGCTTGTTTCGATGCACCCGTCGGAAACCGTTGTCGTCGTTTCCCACGCCGACCCGATCAAAGCCGTCGTCGCCGAGGCGCTGGGCCTTCACCTGGATATGTTCCAGCGGATCCTGATCTCACCGGCTTCGGTTAGCGCCATCTCATACAGCGACCTATCGCCGACCGTCATGCTCGTGAATTGGACTGGAGCCTCGGGGCGCATTCCTCAGAAGGGGGCACCAACCACTGGCGTGCCAGCGACCGGTGCTCCGACAACTGGCGCGCCGACAACTGGCGCGCCGACAACTGGCGCGCCAGCAACTGGCGCGCCGACAACTGGCGCGCCGACAACTGGCGCGCCGACAACTGGCGCGCCAGCAACGGGCGCGACGGTCAGGAGCTAGCGCTGAGCGCTTCCTACGACCTGGAGAGCCCTACGCGGGTTACCGTGGGTGCGATCGGGCCACCGGGCAAACGCGTCTTCTACCTGCAAGCCCGGCAGGAAGAACAGCTCATGTCTCTGAAGCTCGAAAAGGAACAGGTGCTGTTCCTGGCGGGAGGGCTGACGGAAGTCCTGGCCGATCTCGCGGCCCCGTCAGCGGTGCCGTCCGAGAGCGACCTGGAGCTGGAAGAGCCCGTGGAAGCTGAGTGGGCCGTAGGGTCCATGCAGCTGGCCTACGACGGGGCCACTGACAGGGTGCTGCTGATCGCAAAAGAGGTGGGTGCCGAAGGCAACGACGAGGATGCCCCGGCGAGCGACGAAGAAAGCCAAGTGGGCCTGGGCGGGTTCCCTGTGGAGGCCATCGAGGTTGGGGACTTATCAACCGCCGTAGCCCGCGTCGCCCTCACTCGCGAGCAGGCCGCCGGCATCATGGAACACGGTAAGCGGCTCTTGCGGGGGGGACGTCCACCGTGCCCGCTCTGCGGCTACCCGCTGAGCGAGGACCATTCGTGCCCGAAGACCAACGGGCACCGCCCGCCAACGCTGTGAAGGGCGCCAGACCATAGAGGACGAGGCGTCGGTGACAAGCTGGCGGCTACCGGAAGACGCTGCCAGGGTGCTTGCCGTCCTTTCTCGCGGTGAAATCGAGGTGAAAGGCCGGATCCGGTGGAGTTCAAACGCGATTTTTCTCGTGGCTGTCCACCCTTCCGGTTCGAAGGTCACCAAGGGCGGAGGTTCTCGAGCCCAATCAGGGAAAGCCCAATCAGGGAAAGCCCAGTCAGGGAAAGCCCAGTCAGGGAAAGCCCAGTCAGCTGGGTCGAGTACGCACAAGGCAGCCCGGGGTCGGGGAGATCCTGGCGATATACAAGCCGGCCAAGGGGGAACGTCCGCTCTGGGACTTCCCTCGAGGACTGTGGAAGCGTGAAGTTGCGGCTTATGAGCTGTCATCGTGCCTAGGGTGGGACGTCGTCCCGCCAACCACAGCGCGCCTTGACGGCCCGCTCGGGCCCGGCTCTCTCCAGTACTGCGTGAGCGCGGTGGGTGATGAGCACTATTTCACCCTCCTGGAGGAACCTCGTCAGCACGAGGCCCTCAGGCGCATAGCGGTCTTCGACCTGGTGGCCAACAACGCCGACCGCAAGAGTGGGCACTGCCTGCTCGACCAGGACGGCCACGTATGGGCTATCGACAACGCCCTCTGTTTCCACGCCGAACCAAAGTTGCGCACCGTCATTTGGGACTTCGCTGGCGACAGCATCGAAGACGAACTGCTGGACAGCCTGGAGCCGCTAGCGAGAGCGGAGGTACCTCACACCTTGGCCAACCTGCTCGAGGCCGAAGAAATAGCCGCCCTGACAACCCGGGCCGCGTCCGTCTTCAGGCTCGGGAAGTACCCTGAGCCCACGGGCGACTTCCCGTACCCCTGGCCTCTTGTCTGACGAGAACGGCACAAGGCCGCTAACCTGGGCAGCTACTCCCGGGCTGGCGAACGGCCAGGGTGGCAGCATGGAGGGACCATCCGTGCGAGCACGAGAGGAGCCACTCCTAGTGGGCAGTGAGGACGAGGTGCGTTTGGCGGTGCCCGCCAAACCGGAGTTCCTGGGGTTGGCACGGGTCACGGCGGCCGGCCTCGCCAGCAGGCTCGGCTTCACCTTCGACCAGGTTGAGGACCTTAGGCTGGCCATCGACGAAATCTGCTTCGGGATGACCGGGAGCAAAGGTAGAGACGGCATCCTGGAAGTCCATTTCTTCCTCAGCCCTGAAGGATTGACGGTGCACGGAGAAGGCCATTTCACTGCCCCCGGCCCCGTTCAGCTTTCGGAACTATCAGAGGTTATCCTCGATGCCCTCGTCGATGAGCACTCGATTAGTGACGGCGCCGGTGGTCCGCATTTCCTGTTAGTGAAAAAACGCGAGCCGAAAAACAGCAGTGACAACGACAAGTTACCAGGGGAAGGGCAGTGAGCCTTGAGCCGGACCGGCGTCAAGAGCTAAGAGAGCAATTTGCGGCGTTCGCCGAGAGCCGCGAACCGGGATTGCGCGACGAGCTGGTCGAGGCGTACCTCGGCTTGGCAGAATACCTCGCCCGCCGTTTCGCGAACCGGGGCGAAAACCTGGACGACCTGGTCCAGGTGGCGTCCCTCGGTCTGATAAAAGCGGTCGATCGCTTTGAACCGGACCGGGGCATCGAGTTTTCTACGTATGCCACTTACACCATCGTCGGAGAACTTAAAAGGCACTTCCGAGACAAAGGATGGTCCGTCAGAGCGCCCAGGAGGATGCAGGAACTTTATCTGCAGCTCGGAAAAGTAGTCCCGGCGCTGGGACAGGAACTTGGTCGCTCACCGACAATCGCGGAGCTGGCGATGGAAGTCAAGGTCTCAGAAGAAGAGGTTCTCGAGGCACTCGAGGCCGGCCAGGCTTACCGCTCCGCTTCGCTTGACGCTCCAGCGGGCGGTGAAGAAGGTGACACGATCGGGGCGCGTCCTCGGCCAGGACGATCCGTCGCTCGAAGACGCAGAGAACCGGGCCACACTTTCACCATTGTTGGAACAATTGTCGCCACGAGAGCGGCTTATCGTGCATCTCCGTTTTTTTGAGGGGCTCACACAATCCGAGATCGCCAGCAGGCTCGGGATTTCTCAAATGCATGTATCACGGCTGCTGGCGCGCAGCGTCGAGCAGCTCCGCTCTTCAGCGGACGCGCCTGCGCTCTAGGCGCCGTAAAAAGACAAGCTTGATAGAGAGAAGGAGGCTGCGGATGCTATCGTCACTGGCTGTCGGAGCTATATCAATACAGCTTGGAACAAAAGCGTCCGCCACCAACTTTTCTCTTTCGCGAAGCTGCATTTTTCGCAGGTACTAATGCGGCTCCTCCTTATCGTCAACACCTCTGCGTCGTTCGTCACGGCCCGGGCGCGCGTCGTTATCCATAAAGCCCTGTCCGCTGACCACGAAGTCACATTGAAAGAAACCAACCGGCGAGGGCACGCGACCCGTCTCGCCCAGGGCGCGGCCGCGGACGGCCTCGATGTCGCCGTCGTGCTGGGGGGCGACGGCACCCTGAACGAGGCCGCGAACGGGCTGGCAGGTTCGCCTACCGCGTTGGCGGTGCTACCGGGTGGCTCGACCAACGTGTTCGCCCGGACCATCGGCATGGCCAATGACCCCATAGAGGCCACCAGCCAGTTGCTCTCGGCGCTCGCCGCCGGCTCCGGCGCCGTCCGTAGGGTCGGCCTAGGCGAGCTCAACGGACGTTATTTCCTCTTCCATGCGGGCGTCGGTTTCGATGCGGCAGTGGTACACCGTGTCGAGGAGATGGCATCGCTCAAGCGTTACTTTGGCCCTGCCCTCTTTATCCTGGCAACGCTGTTGACGTGGGCAAAGGGCTACGAGCGCCACCAACCGGCGTTCTCAGTCCGCGCCGGCGAGACCCTGGTCGACGACGCCTACTTCAGCGTGTGCCTCAACACTGACCCTTATACGTTCCTCGGGAGCCGACCTCTACACCTCGCGCCCGCAACCTCGCTGGCGACTCCCCTCAGCTTGGTCACGTTCCAGAGCTTGTCGCTGGCGACCATGATACCCATGCTGGTCACGGCCCTCGGCCAAGGCGCTGGTACGGCCCGCCGGAGGAAGGTGTCGCTTGTAACCGGGCTCGACGGTGCGACCATCAAAGGCTACGGGCCGGTTCAATACCAGCTCGACGGCGACTACGTGGGCGAATCGGAGCAGATCGAACTACGGTGGGCGGCCGAGGCGCTATCGGTCGTGGTACCGGTCACCGCCTCCGGGGGCCACTAAGTGACGGTCGAAAAGCGAGCTGAGCTAAGAGAGGGGGGCGTCCGATGCTCGACAGCCTTCAAGAGCAGCCAAATATGATTTGCGGTGGGGGGCGTCCGATGCTCGACAGCCTTCAAGAGCAGCCAAATATGATTTGCGGTTGGGGGCGTCGTCGACTGCGGATTGGTCTCGCGACTCGTAGTCAGCCGGGCCAAGCCAAAGGAGCGCTTGGGCTCCCGGGCAACCGGTTGCCGGAGCGAGCGGAGCCAGCATGCGGCAATTGCGATCAGTGCCGCCGGACCTGTCGGTGATGCCGATCCGGAACCGGAACTGCCGGCGCTGTCGAAGCCCTCGGCGCCTCGCGATCCGCGTCCTTGGGGCCCTGCCCGAAAGCCAAAGTAGCCCCTTGCATTGCGCACCAGGCGGGCTATACTGCGTTTACGCACGAGTTTTGAACATTTTGTCTCCATTGGACTGGCACGTGAACAATTTCACAAGCGAACACATGGCCCCTTTTCGGACGCCTGACTCACGACTGGTCATTCCCTTAGCGACTCACGCCGGGAGGAGAGCTGAGTGGCCCTAACTTGGACGCGGAGCATCGAATGGGATATCGAGGATTGGCGGGGGAGTGCGGCGTGCCGTGACACCGACCCGGACTTGTTTTTTCCCGTTGGCAGCACCGGCCCCGCAGTAGAGCAGATCATAAGCGCAAAGGCTGTATGTGCCACGTGCGACGCCCGGGACAGTTGTCTCGAGTTCGCCTTGGCCACGAACCAGGAGTCCGGCATTTGGGGCGGGACGACCGAAGAGGAAAGGCGCAAGCTCCGTAAGCTCTGGCTCGCCAGGCAACGCCGGGCCGGTTGAAGCTTTAGGTGCGGGTGCGTACGCCGCGACCCGGGACGCTCATGTAGCTAGAGGCGAGCCAGGTCGCTGCTCTCCGGAGGGCCGACGGGTACGACCAAGTCGACGGTGGTGCCCTCGTCGTTGTACATCTCTATCTTGCCGCCCAGCTGGCTGTTGACCAGCCCGCGCACAATGGAAAGACCGAGGCTCGTGGTGGCCTCGATCGAAAAGCCCGCCGGCAGGCCGATCCCGTTGTCCCTCACTTGGACCTGCAGGTCGTCGCCTAGGCGCCTGAAAGAGACATGCACCTCCGCTCCGTGCCCCCCACCGAAGTGCTGCACTCCCCCGTCCTCGGCTGCTTCGGCGGAGCCGGCCCTGTGCCGTGACAGCGTCGGGGCCGATTGGCAGGGACCGTCCGTCATTTGGCCGTCAGCCACCTCGCTGGCCGACGGCTGGCTGGCGGGCACCGGGCTGGCCGGCACCACGAAAGCGTGCTCGACAGCATTTTGCACGAGCTCGTTGAGGGCCACAGCCAGAGGAGTTGCCACCTGCGCCCCCATCGAGCCTGCATCACCTGACCAGGTGACTCTAACCGGCGAAGCGATCCCGGAAAAATCCTCCGCCATTCTTATGAGCGGAGGAAGAATGTCGTTGAAATCGACCTCGTCGGCGGTATCCCGGGACAGGACTTCATGTACCACGGCAATACTCCGCACTCGACGCTCGGCCTCCTCTAGCGCATGGCGGGAATCCCCCTTTGGCAGGCGGCGCGACTGAAGCCGCAACAACGAAGAGATCGTCTGGAGGTTGTTCTTCACCCTGTGGTGCACTTCGCGGATAGCGACGTCTTTGCCCATGAGGAGCCGGTCCCGGCGCCGCAGATCCGTCACGTCGCGAACGAGCACCACCGCCCCCGTCGTCTTGCCTTGGTCCAACAGCGGCAGGCAGCGTATGAACACGGCTACGTCACCGAGCTCCAACTCAACCGAGACCGGGACCTGGTCAGCGAAGGCGGCCGGCACTGGCGAGTCCTCCACGCCGAGCTCGTCGAGCGTGGCCCCGAGGATGGCACGGTTTACGCCCAGGCGGTGCATGGCGTTGACCGCGTTAGGAGAGGCAAATTCCACCCGGGCCGCCGCGTCGAGGGTCATGACGCCGTCACCCACGCGGGGGGTGTCGCTCGAGAGAGGCTCATCGAATGGGTACGGGAAAGTGCCGGCCGTCACCATCCTCGCCAGGCGGTCGAACACACCGACATATACGCGCTCGAGCTCGCCTGCCCGCCGGCCCACGATGAGCGGGGCTTCCCGGGTGAGCATCGCCACCACCTCACCGCCAAAGCGAACGGGTATGCAGACCACGCGGGCGCGCTCGTTGCGCGTCGACACTGGCACTTCTCCTTCGACAACGCTCCCGAGTGCCCACGCTCGAGCCAGCAGGGGACGCTCGCTGTCGCTGACCTCGCGGCCGAGCAGGTCCTCCAGGTGCAACGTTTGACTCGTCGTGGGCCTCACCTGCCCGACGACGACGAAGCCACCGTGCTCGGTAGCAGCTGGGACGAATAGCAAGAGATCCGAGAAGGACAGGTCGGACAATGTCCCCCAGGTGCTGACCAGCCTTTGCAAATGCTCTACGGCGGGGCCTGGCACATGGGCGCGGTCGCGGAGCAGTTCTGTCAAAGTCGCCACGGCTCAGCTCCTGTAAGTCGGCCCAGACAAGCGATGCATCAGGCTCCCCAGGACCATATATGGCGGCCAAGCTCCAGCACCCCTGTCAGGTCGTGCACGTCGTCTTCGAGCTGAGGTGCACTGGCGACAACGGCGTACAACCGCGACAGCTCAGAGCGCTGGCTCGCCTCCCTCTTGGCCACAACGCCTATGTTATTGAAGTTGGTCCCCACCTCCTTGAGCACCCTTGCAACCAAAGCGGGGTCCGCGCCTTCAACCGGTCCGGAACTCAGCGAACGGGCCAGTTCACCTGCTTTGGAGCTCAGGCGGCTAGCTCGCTCAACCAGGTCCGTTTGTAACAGGTAAGTGGGGAGGACCCGGTTGAGCACCACCCCTCCCAAATGGAAGCCCTTTACCGGTAACAAGTCCATAAAGGCTTCCGCTTCGCGGACGGGCATATCCTCGAGAGTGCTCACAACTATGAATGTGGTACGTCTGTCTGCGAGGAGCCTCTGCACCTCCTGCGCTCTTTCGACGAACCCGTCTGAAAGTGTTTGGAAAAGCATAAAGAATTCGGCCAGGTCCTGGACGAACTGTGAACCGAGGACCCTGTCGGCGACATAGTAAAAGGGCCTCGAAGCCACATCGACAAAACGTCTGCGGTAAGGCACGGTCAAGAGGCGTAACAATCTCGAGCTGAAGAAGTCTGCGATTCGTTCAGGTGCGAGCAGGAAATCTACGGCGTTGCGAGTCGGAGGCGTGTCCACGACGATCAAATCGTACTTGCCTTCCGAGTGCAGCTCGTAAAGGCGTTCGACGGCTATATAGTCGTGGCTTTGGACAAAACGGCCCGAGATGTCTTTGTAAAGAGGGTTGTTCAAGATCCGCTTAGCGGTGGCGGCGTCGGGGGCATGACGGCTGACCAAAGCGTCCCAGCTCTGTTTCGTGTCGAGCATTTCGGCCCAGAGCTCGCCCCGCGGAGCGACTCGCGCGCCCGCAAATGCGCTCGGGCGGACCCGCTCTACGCCGCGACCGTGGCGTAAGCCCAGTGCCGTGGCCAGACGTCTGGCGGGGTCCACGGTGACTACGAGCACTTTGCCCCCCTGGTGGCAGGCGGCCATGGCCGCAGTCGCTGCTGCCACAGTGGTCTTCCCGACTCCGCCCGGGCCACAGACCACCACGATTTCCTTCGCGGCAAGAAGGGCCTCGATGGTAACCGGACCGTCTTTGCGCCCGCTCAACTCTCGAGCTCCGCAGCCAGGGCATCCGCGATCTGGCGAGTCGAACGCAGACCGTAAGAACGCAGGAACAAATAGGGCACATACAACAAGCTCGGATGATCCTGGCGCCCGCGCCGGCCTGCGCCCAGAGCGACGCGCAAGCGCTCCAGATGAGCCGTGCGGGATCGGCGCATCTTTACCATGAGCCGGGCTGCGTCGAGGAGCGGCTCGGCCGGCCCGCCCAGCGCTTCGGCGAGATATTCACGAGAGCCCGGCCCAGAGATGGCCTCGAACACTTGTTCTTCACGCGTACCGAAAAGTTCCGGCAGGACCCTGTTGACAACCACTCCGGCCAGCCCGACAGTCGTTTCGGCCTCGAGGCGCCCGAGTAGCTCCACGGTCTCTGTAACCGGCATCTCCTCGGGGGTCGAGACGACCAAAGCGCCCGAGGTTTTCGCGTCGGAGAGGATTTCGAGCATCCAGTCCGTCTGTTGTCGCACCAGCCCGACCTGGATCAGCCGGTTTATCGTCTGGGGCGCGGCCAACTGACCCACGATGTGACCGCTGGCGACCGCATCCACGACAACGATGTCGTAGTGCCGCTCGCGCACCTCCCAACACAACTTGCCGACAGTGACGATCTCGCGCACACCCGGTGCTGCTGAAGCCACAAAATCGAACATTCTGGCCAGCGGGCCAATGTGCGCGGCTCTCCCTAGCTTCAGTTGAAGCGACAAGTACTGACGCAGGGACGCCTCGGCGTCCATCGACATCACCCACAGATTGGGTAAAACCTCCCGCTCTTCGAAAGTCGTGCGCGAAGTCTCCAGGCTGGAGGCCAGGTCGCCCTTGGCATCCATCTCGCACAGGAGTACCCGCTTACCCCGGCTGGATGCCAACAGCGCGAGGGCTGCACTGATCGTCGTCTTGCCCACGCCGCCCTTCCCGGTTACGAAGAGAAGCTTGCGGTCGAGCAGGTCAACCACGCAACGTTTGTGCCTTCGTCAGACGGCGGCCCCAAAGCCAACGCGGCGGGTCTCTGTAGCCGTGTCCAGCTCTATGTAGGCCAGCTTGGCTGCAGGGATACCGATGCGTCGCCCGCGCTTGTCTGTGAGCCAGAGCATCCCGGCCGCCTTCTCAACGGCCGCGTCGATTTTTGCCACCAGCTCGTCTGCGCTGGTGCTATCGGTCAGCTCGACTTCGATCTCCCGGGGCGCCTGTGTTATGCCTATACGGACGTCCACCTTGCTCTTCTCCTGTCTGGCTGGACTAGTGCAGCCATGTTATACAGGGCTCGTTACAGTCACTTCGGCTGGCTACGGTGGACGATATGCGGAGAGTCGAGACGGCCGTGCCGTGCTGTGAGGATGCCTCACCGGGCCGCGGTGGCGCCATGCCTGGTGGGGATGCGGTCACGTCTGTTCGCAGTGATGGCTGGGCGTCGCGCGATAAACGCATCCCGACTGGCCCCGAGCCCGTGCGGACCGGCGATAACGTCATCTCGACGGGCCCTGAGGCCGTGCCGACGGGCGAGGTTGTCGTCGCTCACGAAATGGGCCCGCAGCCACGGGTCAGCGCGACCCTGATGCCGAGACAGGCACGCGAGGACGCCGAGCAGCTATTGCTTTCTCCGGGCGCCACCCGGTCCAGTGGCGCCGGCAACCGGGCCGGGCCGGAAGGACCCGACCCGATGCGCACCTGCTTCGAACGCGACCGCGACCGCATTTTGCACTCGAGCGCCTTTCGTCGGCTGGCCGGCAAGACCCAAGTCTTCGTCTTCCCCCGAGACCACCAGCGCACCCGGCTCACTCACGCCCTCGAAGTGGCTCAGGTGGCCACCGCCGTCGCGCGAGCTGTTGGTCTCAACGTGGCGCTCACCGAGGCGATCGCGCTCGGGCACGATTGTGGGCATGGCCCCGGCGGCCACGCCAGCGAAGAGGCGTTCAGCCCTTATCTGCTGGAAGGGTACAACCACGCGATCTGGGGCGCAGACGTGACGCTGGCGCCCTTGAACCTCTGCTCTGAGACTCTCGACGGCATCCGCCACCACAGTTGGTGGTTGCCGAGCCCTCTCACCCCCGAAGGGGCACTAGTGAGCTGGGCCGACCGCTGCGCGTACTGCGCGCACGACCTGGAGGACGCGGCCAGCGTCGGGGTCGTCGACCTCGCTTCTCTGCCAGCTACGGTGGCCGAGGTCGCCGGCAATTCGCGCGCTTCACAGCTGCGGTGTTTTATTGGAGCTCTGGTTGACTGCATTGCTTCGACGGGCGAGATCGGGATGAGGCAACCGTACGCGGGCGTCCTGGAGACGCTTCGTGATTTCAATTACGAACACATTTACACGCGACCCAGTTCTATTGCTCAGGGCGGCGCGGTCATTGCCGTGCTGAGTGCCCTCGTCGAGTACTTCGCTGCGAACCCTGAAAAAGTACCGGCGACGATTGTCGCCACCTCGGCGACGACACCCTCAGGTGTCGGTGGTGGCGGCGGTAGCTGGGGCAGCGGTGGCGCCACCGGAAATAGCGGCGGTGGCAATAGCGATGGCGCCACGGGCAACAGCGGCGGTGGCGGCGATGGGGCGGACGTTCGTGACCGGGGCCCTGAGGACGCTTTTCGGCGTGCTATCACATACGTAAGTGGTATGACCGACCGGTTCGCCTTCGAGATGGCCGTAGAACTGCTGGGGTGGCGCCGCGACCGGCTGCCTCGTGGCATCGACGCCGTGGGCACGGTTCTCTGACCAAAAGCCGCGACTGCGGGGCTTCGGGATAATGACGATTGGCGCGGCTAATCGTCACCCAAGCCCACCTTTTTTTGTTCCCTTCTCGCCGTGGGCCGCGCCAGCCCCTGCCGGGGCATGTCGACGAGCAGGAAATCCGGTTGGCCGCAGTCCACATCCGCCAGGAATTGCTCGAGCGCGTTGTGGAGCGTCGGGCCTCACCAGATAACGGGCTGGCCGTCCTGGACCAAGAAGCGCATGGGCACGACCTCCACACCAAACTGCCGGGCACACCCGACTCAACTGGCGGGGTCAGCCGGCCGTCACCCCCCCATCAGCCCTTCCAATCGCCTCTGGTCCGCCAGCGAGCCCCAGCCTGGCTGGGACGGAAAAGTCGTAGATGTAGGCGTTCATCACAGCGACTGAGGGGCCTTCCACACCGAGCGCCACGGCAACATTGACCGTGACAGAGGACTCCGGCGCCGCCTTTGCCGGAGCTCACCCCGGTTATGCTGGTCGGCCCCAAAAGAGTGGCAAAGGGATTGGCCATGTCCCGGTCAATGTCAACGAACCCAATGTTCGAAGCCAGCGGGCGAGCTTGGCGGGCTAGTCCCAGGTAGGATGTCTGTAGTGGTGCAGCTTGTAACCGAGCCCCTGGCCCCTGCCAGCAGGCCCATAAACGGGAGTGAGTTCTCGGCGGTGGTTGCAGCCGTCACCTCGGCGTTCGGAGACCCGACCCGGCGACAGGTCTACCTCTACGTCAGGGACTCGAGCGCCGGGGTTACTGCATCACAGGTCGCACAGCGATTCTCCCTCCACCCCAACGTGGCTCGCCACCACCTGGACAAGCTGGCGGCAGGCGGGTACCTCGAGGTGTTCAGCGCCCGGTCCCAGATTTCGGGTGCGGGGCGCCCGTCAAAACGGTACCGCGCCAGTGGGCCGGCTCCGATGCTCGAACGCTCCAAGCGGGGCGAGGACCTTCTCCTGGCGCTACTTGCCGGGGCGCTCGCAATGCTTCCCCAAGAGGACGCAGAAGAAATGGCCGAACAGGTGGGTTTCGCGTACGGCTCGAAGCTGGCCGGCTCGATGGCGGTGGGCGAAGGCCAGCGGTCGTTCCGTTCTGCATTGAGGGCTGTGGCGGATGCCCTGACCGCCCATGGCTTTGCCGCCCACGCGGAGGCAAGAGGCCGGTCCTTGACCCTAATCAAAGAAGCGTGCCCATTCTTCGACGCCGCCCAGCAGCACCCGGTGATCTGCGCCGTAGACAGGGGCATGGTAAAGGGCATGCTGAGCGCTCTCTACGGTAGGGCGACAGGGCCCACAGAGTCATCTTCCCGGGCCATGGGAGACGAGACCTGCACCACTTGCCTATCTGCCGGAGTTTGAACGGGCGTTCTGCGCCGGGGGGGTGCATCTGGGGCCAGAACGACCGGGTTTGTGCCTCTGCACTCACAGGGAGCAGTATCAGGGCTGTGCCTCGACGGGGAAGACATGGCACCAGCTGAGGTCACCGGCCCACTCGAGGCCGGCATGCGCGTGAGCTTGGAGCTTCCAGAGGCCGGGACCTGCGTCGCCGTTGTGGCCTCCAGGGGAGGGACGAGCCTCGTCCTCGACCTCCTGGACGAACTGCCCGACGGAGAACTGGAGCCAGGCTCGACGCTCGATCTCTTCATGCCCCGCACCGAAGGCATCTACCACTGGCCCTGCCTGCTCAGCTCCGCTCCTCTCGGGCAACGGGCCGAGTTCGAGCTACTGGACTTCCCTATGTTCGTGCAGCGCCGACGCCGGCACAGGGTGGACGCCGAACTGCAGGCCATGGTGCGGCGGCTCCACTCGACGCGACGAGGGCGTGCCCAAGAGATGACCGTCGCGGACTTGTCCCACGGCGGCCTCAAGCTGGAAGGCGCGTTGCAGATCGGCACTGGCGACACTGTCGAGGTCTCCGTTGACCTGGGCGTCCCAGTACAGGTAGTGGGTCGAGCCGTCATGGCCTACCCAACCGCTGACGGCAACTGGGCCGCACATGTGAGCTTCCTCGACAACCAACGCGAATCGATCGATATGGTCGACAGCTATATCGCGCTGCAACTGCGTGGGTTGCCCTGAGGGCGACTACGTCCTGCCCGCTGCCGGGGACGGGTGGGCTCAAACAAGCAAGCTGAGAAGCTTCGTTTCAGCGTGGGATGCCTTACCCGCTGGCGTGATGCCTTACCCGCTGGCGTGATGCCTTACCCGCTGGCGTGATGCCTTACCCGCTTGCGTGATGGTGGTACATCGATTGGATCCCCACCCGCCCGGGGCCGGTCATCTCCGCCAAGTACATTCCTTGCCGCAGCAGTCCGGCGCGTACATTGAGCGCGACCGCCTGCATGTTCACACTCGAGTCCTTGTAGAGGTAGCCGCCCGGCTCGAGGAGGATCTTCTCGCCGGCCCCGAGCGTCCGCTCGAAGACATTGCCGTAGCCGTGCAGGAGCACGATCCCCGGCTCGCCGTCGGTGACGAAGCGGTCGAGGTACATCCCGCTACCGCCATGCAGGATGTTCGTGAGGCCCTTGATGCGCTCGAAGCTGTAGCGGACCGAGTGGGAGGCGGCCAAAAAGGAGTGCTCACGAGCGTCGACCTCCATACTCGGGTGCAACACCAGGGTGACGATCTCGCCGGCTGCGTCACGAGAGAAAGCGATACGCCCGGGACCGCCAGCCTGGGTGACCACAAATGGCATGCCCCCCAGCGACCTCTTCAGGCCTCCCCCCATCGGGTACGCGCCCACGGGCACGCTCTCGTCTTTCCACAGCATGGTGCGGTGCTCGAAGATCACGCCGTCGCCGGGGCTGAGGTTGATCTCCGCTACCGGGCAGAGCTGACCCTCTACCTGACAACTGCTGTTGGAGAACTGGAACTTGGCCATGTCCCGCAGGCGGGGTGCCTCGCGCCAGCCCGAGTCCGAAACGGGAGTCGCGCTGTCCAGGGGGGCGCCACAGTGGTCGCACGACCGCGCGTCCGGCGGGTTCTGGGAATGGCACCACTGGCACTCGAGCAGTTCCATCTCTCCTCCTCTGGTCGGATGCCCGTCGTTGCGGGAACTGGACGCCGGCCGAAAACGATGGCCATTGGGATCATTGCAGCACGAACGGGCCGGCGCCAGAACCTCTTCCTGTGGAATGACGTTCCCAACCACCGCCAATGGACGAGGCAGTAAATAGGCCAGGAGATGAAACAGAGGGAGCCCCGGCTGAGGACCGTGGACCTGTTCGCCAGCGCCTGTGATCTGCCTCTGGTCGGCGACGGCACGGGTTCAGGGCCGAAGACGCCGGCGAGCCCGACGCCGACGCCGGCGCTGTCGCCGGGCTGTAGTCACCTAGAGAATCATGGAGGCAGAGCGGGTTTTTCGTTAGGCCGCCCGAGCAGATCAGAGCTTGGCTTGAGCTTGCGCCAATGCCGTTTGGGCGGCCTTGGCCATGGCCGGGTCTGGGCCATGCGCGAGGTACCACTTCAGTTCTTTGATAGCGGCCGCCGGCTGGCGCTCGTCCTCCAGCAGCACGAGGCCCCTGTAGAGATGGGGCGGGGGGTAGCTGGGGTCAACCTTCTCGGCCTTCTGAAGGAGGCCCTCGGCCTTTGTTGCAAAACCTGCCTCCGCGTATATCCAACCCTCCCCGCTCAAGGCCACCGGCTGGTTAGGGTCGCTGCTCAAGACCGCGTCGTAGACCGCCAGAGCGGCCGTCGGGTTGGTCGTCGCTAGGGCCGCGGCCTGGTCGAGCTCCGCGTCTACCCCAGTGACACCCCCGGTTACCGTGCCCCCAGGGGCCCGCTGGCTCGACGACCGGTCCACCAGGAAAAGAGCGCCGGCCGCGACAATCAACCCGACGCCCGCTACCAGCGAGATGCGCTGGAAAAGTGGGTGGGCCGGCCCCTTCGGAGCCGCCTCCAGTTGATCCCCCGCCTCACCGGCTCCGACTGAGGACAGCAACCCCTCGTCCGCGGTGGTAGCTGCGGCGACAGCAGTGGCGGGGGCGACCGCGGTAACCGGGGCACCGGTGGTGGCCGGGGTGAGGCTGGGGACGCGGCCCGCGTCCCCAGCCGGCGGGGACGCTGCTCGTACGGCTCGACGCCAACAACACCAGCACGTCGCCAATGGGCAAAGACAAGCACGAGCCCGAGGACGGACAGTAGGCCAAAGACCACCGGTAGAACCCAGATGAGCACCCCTATACCTGAGGCGGGCGGCTTTTCCAGGATCGAAGGCCCGTAATCGTCGACGAGGTAGGAGCGGATCTTTACCTGGCTCCGGCCCGCCGCCAGCCATCCTTGTATGAGGCCGCGGATCTCGACCGCCTCCGCCGCGTCGGACGTGGCGACGGACTCGCCGGCACATACCGGGCACCGGTACTGGCCCGCCACCTGCATTGTGCGTTGGTAAAGAGTGGCCGCCTTGGCGTGCCCCCCGCTGAACGCACCTGAGCCCACGGCCAGAGAAAGACCTGCCACGATGGCCACAACGGCCCACACCGCGGACGTCCGCCAACGCCTGGGCACCGGCTCCCCTAAGCCCGGCCGAGGCCCTTGGCTGCGCCTTGTTGAAGCCAGCTGTTCAGCTCCGCAGCCTTCACCTCTCCAGGCACGTAAGCATAAACGATGCCGTCCGGGGCGACGAGAAACGACGACGGTAGGCCCGTCACTCCATAGGAAACCGAGGCCGACGGGTCGTCCACTGCGGGCCAATGGGCTCCCCGGGCCTTCAAGAAGGCTTTCAACTGAGCCGCGTTCGTCGGGTCGTAGACAACTGTCAGCACTGTGGCGTCAGCCGCGGCCTCGTGTTGTTTGGCGAACATCATGAGCTGCGGCATCTCTTGCTGACATGGCCCGCACCACGTAGCCATGAAATTGACAAGGACCCACTGGTGGCGGAACTGGGTCAGCGTGTAGTGGCCGCCGCCGAGGCCCGGGCCAGAAATAGGAGGCGCATTATCGCCTAGAAGGGGGCTCCTGGCGGTCACCTGTGAAGATGGTTGGGCCGAGGCAATGACCGCAATCAGCACGGCGGTCACGACGCCCATCCCTACCGCGGCCCAGAGCACAGTCCGGCGACGGCGTCCTGTCCTGCCCACGACGGCCTGTTCGCGCTGGCCATCTGCGCGCTGGCCATCTGCGGGCTGGCCATCTGCGGGCTGGCCGCCTATGGCTTGCCCTTCTATCTGCTGCTCGCCCATGTTGTCCTGCTCACCCTGGCTACGCACTTCGAACGCTCAAAACCTCAAACCGACAAATCGGGAAATCCGCGAATCGGCAGCTCCGATTGGTCGCACTGGCCGGTCAGCGTGGCTGCGCATTTCGCCCGCTCAAATCGCCCTTTAGCCGCACTGACCCGGGGAGGCAGGCCTTTTAGACCGGTCTTGTCGCAATAACTCGCTCAAACTGGTGCCCCGATCTCTTTATCTGCCGGCTCCGCGGCAGCGTCTCCGGGCAGCTCGATTCTCTCCTCTACCAAGGCCGCTCCTTCGAGCCCTCGTTCTTCGGTGCCACCTCGACGCTGGCCAGCCGGCCATAGTGAAAGGGCCGCGCCCATGATTATCACCAGTCCGCCGATCCAGAGCCAGAGAACGAGCGGCTCGACGATAACCCCGATGGCCGCTGGGGACTTGCCTGCGGTGGGCGTGCTAGCCAGCGTCATGTAGACGTCCTCGACCGGAGTGGAGCGCACGGCCGGGCTCGGCACGGCATCGTTGGAAAGCGCGAATTCCTCAACAGCAGGGTAATAGGCATGGCCGTCCAGGTCCACGGTGGCTACGAGCGAGCTCCGCCCAGGCGCGTTGACAGTCCGCACCCCCCGGAAGACCAGCGTATGGCCCTCGAAACTGACGGGTTTGCCGACTGTCATAGTCAACTGAGCCTGGTGTTCGTAGGCATGGCTGGCGGCAAAGGCGACCGCAATGAGGACAACCCCCAGGTGGACGACCATCCCACCCCCGGACCGGCCGAGCAGTCCCCGCGGCCCTCCTCGGTGCATCAGAAGCAGCAGCTGACGCAGCGCTGAAGCTCCGGCGAACGCCGCCAAGGTGAACACCAGCAGCGGCCACAAACCTCGCACCCCGGCGGCCACACATGCGACCAGGACCCCAGCCGCGCTTGCGGCCGGCCAGAGCAGGCGCTGACGCAGCAGCTCGCCCGAAGCCCGCCGCCAAGGTAAAACCGGTGCAACTGCCATAAGGAACAACAAGCACAGCACTATCGGCATCGTCATCGTGTCAAAAAACGGACCGCCCACCGTTATGGACGAACCGTTGACAGCTTCGACGAAGAGAGGGAAAACGGTGCCCAACAGCACGATAAACGCAAACACCGCAAAAAGGAGGTTATTGGCCAGAAAGGCGCCTTCTCGCGAAACAGGGGTAGTGATCGCTCCAGGAGTGCGCAGCTGGTCGCCCCTCCAGGCGAGGAGACCGATCGAAGTGGCCACCACCAGGCCGAAAAAGACGAGCAGCGCGGGGCCTACCCCGCCGTCTTCAGTGAATGAGTGCACCGAGACGAGCACGCCCGACCGCGTGAAGAACGTCCCCAGGATGGTGAGGCTGAAGGTGGCGAGGAGAAGTGAGAGGTTCCAGACCCGCAGCATGGCCCGCCGCTGCTGGACCATGGCCGAGTGCAAAAAGGCAGTCGCTGTAAGCCAGGGCAATAATGCAGAGTTCTCGACCGGATCCCAGGACCAATAGCCTCCCCAACCGAGCACCTGGTAGCTCCACCAGGCTCCGAGGACGACGCCGGCAGTGAGGCAGGCCCAAGCGAAAATCGCCCAACGGCGGGTCTCGGGGAGCCAACCCTCACCCGTTCGGCCGGTTATCAAGCTCGCAACGGCGAGGCAAAAGGGGACTGTGAAACCGACGAGCCCCAAGTACAAAAGCGGCGGGTGGAAGGCGACCAGGACACGGTCCTGGAGCAGCGGGTCCGGCCCCGGGCCCTGGTTAGGGATCGCTCCGTGAACGCGGGCGAAGGGGTTAGAAACACTCAGCATCAACCCAAAGAAAAACGCCGCCACCACGTAACCGACGATTTTTGCCCAGAGTACCAACGGGTCATTGCGCCGTTTCCTGTAACGGATCCACATAGCCGCGAGGTAGCCCGAGAGCACTAGCGCCCACAAGAGGACCGACCCGGCCAGATCGGACCACATTGCCGTGATGCGGTATATGAGCGGCGTAAAAGTACTGTCGTTATTGTCTACGTAGGCGAGCGTGAAATCGTGCGTGATCAACGCTCTTTGCATTGCCACCGTCGCAATGACTGCGCCCGCGACCACGAGCCAGATGTAGCTCTGGCCGAGCGCGCAACAACGTGTCTCGCTGCCGGGCCAAACCAATGAGCAAGGTCACCGCGCCTGCGACAGCCCCGAGCAACCCGAGCAGCAAGGCGCTTTGTCCCAGCGCGATGTTCACGTGCTGTTCGCTCCGACATTTGACCCTGACTTGCCGGGGTGGGCCTCGACATAACTAGAACCGTGCTGGACCATGATCTGGGAACTCGAAAAAACGTTTCCTTGCCAGTGCCCAGCCAGGACTACCGGCATCCCGACCCGGAACAGCTGAGGCGGGGATCCAGAACTAACTACGTCCACGTCAACGTGCTTCGCGGTGATCGAGAACCGCAGAGCGGTGCCGACTTGGTGGACGCCGGGCAGGACGGTCCCCTGGATACGGAAGTCAGAGGCGCCCAATTGAGCTCGCTGCGCCACTGCCTGGTTAGCGGTCAAGTAGTAGTTCATGGCGTTGGCCAAACCCCGTGCCACCAGGAACCCCAACGCAGCCAGGATCACTATCGCCGCGACTA
This sequence comes from uncultured Acidimicrobiaceae bacterium, assembly GCA_963823855.1. Taxonomy (GTDB): domain Bacteria; phylum Actinomycetota; class Acidimicrobiia; order Acidimicrobiales; family Palsa-688; genus Fen-671. Next base: position 155,413 of record CAWGNA010000009.1, on the reverse strand, counting down.
TCTTCTGTTTCCGAGTCCCCAGCGACCGCCTCCGCCTCGGGCCAGCCAACACCTGGGGCGCCAACCCCTGGCTCGTCGCTGAGGGCTCAGTGCGGACCGAGCTGCCATTGCCTCGCGACGAACCATCGGCACTGCCGGCCGCGGCTCCCGGAGGGCTGCTCACCGCCACTTGGGCCTCCCCTTGGGTAACAGTGAACGTCGCAGCGCCCGTTCCCTGTGGAAGGTCCGGAGAGCGTACGCGCCCAGGATGGCCCCGCAGGACAGCCAGGCAGCGATGACGTAGTTCACTTCGTGCTCACCTTGCCGGCACCTCGACGTGGGGCGGGACTGGTTCATCGACAGAAGGGTCATCTACAGAAGGGCCATCGACAGGATGGCGAGGAGTGGGTACGGGGGTGGGCACGGACAGCGCTTCAGCCCGACGGGCCTCGATCGCGGCGGAGAAGCCTTCGCGCTCGTAACGCTCCTCGAGTACTTCGAGCCGGTAGCGGTGGACGAGCATCCAAGCGAACAGGAGCCCGAAGGCGACAAACGAGAGGAGCATCGTCGCCAACTGCCAACCGTGCACCGTTGGGTCCGGCTGCCAGAGTGTCGTCCCCTGGTGGAGCGTGTCCCACCAGGAAGTTGCGTAGTGATCGACCACCACAGTCAGGGCCATGAGAAGGGCGACCATCGAAGAGGCCACCGCTCGAGAGTGCGGGTTGTCGATAGACCGTCGCAACGCCAGGTACCCAAGTGAGAGCGCGAAGAGGATCGCCGTGAGGGTCAGGCGGGCATCCCAGGTCCACCAGACCCCCCACGAAGCCCGTCCCCAGATCGACCCGGTTACCAGCGTGGCCAAACAAAACACCGCGCCCACCTCGGCGCCAGCGACCGCCAGGCGGTCCCAGCGTTGGCTGCGCAGTCGCGGCCACAACCACGCAATACTCCCGAGAGCGCACACGCCGAAACCGACGTAGCACATGGTGGCGACGGCAGGGTGCACGTAAAGCATCCGCACGAACTGGCCCTGGACCACGTCGGGCGGGCTCACCCACAACCCCCACCAGGTTGTCAGCGCGAGCGCTACTAGGGCCGACCAACCGAGTGCTCGCGTGAGCCGGGACGAATTAGAAGCTTCTGGGTACCTCACGTTTCCTCCATCAAAGTCCCAAAGCTCAGAACTCCGCCAGCCAGGTAGATGGCGGCGAAGCAAGCTAGAAGCCCGAGCCAACGCCAGCCACCAGTACCGAACCCGAGGGCGGCGCGCCAGGCCTCCGTTGCCGCTAGCACGACGGGCGCGAGAACTGGGGCGAGCAGCAGCGGCAGGAGTGTCTCACGTACGCGCAGGCCCATCGACAACGCCCCGTACGCGATCCCCGCCGCCGCCACTCCAGCCGTCGACAACAACGCGCTTGAAACGAGTAGCCCTGCGCCGGCCAGCTTGCTGTGGAACAAGACCACGATCCCGACCGCCAGCATGGCCTCCAGGACGACGAGCTGTAGCGCCACAGCCGAAGCCTTTCCGAGAAAGATCCCGGCCGGCTCGAGACCTGACATCCGCAGCTTGTCGACGGCGCCGTCCGCCGCTTCGATAGAGAACGAACGCTGCACGGCCAGCAGGCCCGAGAACAAGACTGCGAGCCAGAACAAGCCGGGGGCAGCCTGGACGAGCAGGGGGCGGTCCTGGTCGAAGGCAAAGCCGAAGAGGAGCAAGACCACCAGGGCGTAGGGGACTACCTGATTGAGGGCAACTTTCGACCTGCGCTCGATGCTCAGATCCTTGCCCGCAACGACGACCGCATCACGCCACACTGGGGATCTCCAGACCGGGTTGGTCACCAGTAGGCGTTGGCGCAGAGGAACCGCCCACGGGCTCGGCGCCTGTCGGGTTGGCTATTAGCCCGTCCAGGACCGTCCCTCCTGACATAGTCACAACGCGGTCCGCCAGTACCTCGCTCGTGCGTGCCTCGTGCGACGCAACCAGCACGGTCGCACCTTGAACGGTAACCGACCGGAGCAGGTCGTCCAGCAACGCCCGATGTTCGGCGTCCAGGCCGGCGTGCGGCTCGTCCAGTAACCAGAGCCGGGGTTGGCGCACTAGAAGCGCTGCCAGCGCTACTCGGCGGCGCTGCCCGGCCGATAGCTTGCCGGCGGGCAGCGAAAGGAGCCTGTCGGAGATGCCGAGCCTGGCCAGGGCGACGCTGACCGCTGCCTTTGGCAGGCGGCCGGCCCGAACGGTGAAGCGCACGTTCTCCTCGGCGGTGAGGTCGTCGTACAGCCCGTTGGCGTGCCCGAGCAGCCCGACGTGACGACGTAGCTCACGAGCGTCGACGGTAGGGTCCAGGCCAAGCACGGTGGCCTCCCCGGCGGCCAGCGGGACCAGGCCGGCTACCACCCTGAGAAGGCTCGTCTTGCCAGCTCCGTTCGCTCCTTTGAGCACGATTATCTCTCCGGTGCGGACGTCGAGGTCAACACCCGCCAGAAGCGGGTAACGACCGGCGAGGGCTACGGCATCACGAAGACGAACGGCTAGTGCATTTACCATAGCCTCGGCCTAACGCTAGCGAGCCTCCCTGCGCAGCCGCCAAACGGCTCGGACAACTAGCTGTGGGCCCCGGCCCGGACCGTGACGCTCTGTCGGAGGAAGCCCCCGCAGCCAGGGCAAACGGCTTAATCGCAGCTTTGTTGCTTGATGGTAAACGCGGTGGAATTGGCTGACAACGCCCCTGGGCCCGCCAGATTGTGACCTAAGGGAGCGCCCGTGTCGTCCATGTTCTCTTGGTAGGTGGCGAAACTACCAAGGGGTTTCCCATCGGCCAGCGACGACTTGAAAACGACTGTCCCGAAATTGCTGAGATTGGTGTAGATGGCCTTGTCCCCGTAGCAATGGGCCAGGCACGGGCGCTCCGCGATCGACTCGGCGGTGGTGAGGTCTGCCTTGTCCCTGCTCGTCTCGGACTGAGACCAGGCCGCACCAGTCCGATCGTTTTCCATGAAAAACGCGAACTTGGCGCCACCGAGGTACGTCACGTTCGCCGTAAAGGCGCTACCGACTGTCGCGTACAAAGGTACCGGGACCATCCCTTTCGGGGTGAGCTCCCACCACGCCTGGTTGTCTGCAATTGCGGGGGTGTTCTCAGCCGTACCATCTTGAGCCAGCGAAGCTGATTGGTAACCGCCTAGACCAGCCCAGATGGTAAGGGAATTCGGGTGGCACCGGCTGAGGGCCCAATGCAGGCTGGACCCACGTAGAACTGACTTTCCTGAACGGGCCCCCGTAGGCCACATAGCCCGCCCAGTGGTCTGAATAGTCAGGTGTGGTAGCGGTGGCTTGCGAAGGCAAGACGACGAGGAACGAGGGTGGGCTGACGAAATGCAACTTCGCCATCTGGTGCGCCCATGCGGACCGCGCCGCCGCGCCCGGGGGTGGGCCCGGATCCCATAGTGGGCCAACAACTCGCCTGACGCGGTGAGCGGGTCGAAAGACGGTGGCGGGACATTGTACGTAACTTCCACGCCTCCGACGTCGTAACTGTAGTTCTCCTGGCCGGCGCTCAACCCGGCCGTCATGTGGACCGGGTAAGGCACCATCCCGCATCGGCTGAGAAGCGATGGGGGTGCACTGAAGACGTCGAAGGATGCGGAACACGCATACGAGGCAGCGCTGATCGCTGCGCCGGAGGACGGGTCTCCAGGAGTGAGCTGAGGGCCGGCGAGGACCGGAGCGGCGAAAAGCCCAGAGCAAATTGCACCGATAGCCGAGCCAATAGCCGCAGCCCTGACCGTCAATTTGAGCCACGCCGGACCACGTCGGCGAGAGGCCAGCGGGATTTGCACCGTGGACGGGTGCTTTCTCGGGCGCACTGCGACAAGAGCATGGACCGTCGCCGGCCCCATGTCAAGGCACGTCCGCCGCGTCGTCAACCCGTTGTCAGCCCCCCGAGGCCGATACGGTCGAGGACGCTCGAGGACCACGAAGAAACGATGCCGACTTCACCTGTGATGATGAGAACACCCAGAGCGGCAAGCACGAGCCCCGACACCAGGCTCACTCCTCGTGAGTGCCGCCTCGCAAAAGACAACGCCACCGTTAACTGACCGAAAGCTAGCCCCGTCAGGACAAAGGGGACCCCGAGGCCTAGCGAATAAGCGACCAGCATCTCCTCCCCGCGAGCGAGCGTGCCGCCGCTCGACGCCAAACCGAGCACCGCTGCAAGGACCGGGGTTATGCACGGGGTCCAGCCGAAGGCAAATGTCATGCCCATGACGGGAGCAGCCCACGCACCGAACCTGGACGGCCGTATGTCAACACGGTGCTCTCGTTGGAGCCAAGGAAGTTGGACCGCGAGAACTACCCCCATAGCGATGATGAAGCTGCCCGCCACGTACCCGAGGACAAGTTTGTGGGACTGCAGCGGGCGGAACAGGGCGCTGGCCGTTGCCTCGAGGAGAGCGAAAACAAGGCTGAAGCCGGCCACAAAGAGCAACGTCGACCACAGCAGGCGCCTCCGGTCGGCGCTGACGGCGCTGACGGGGGCACTCGCGGAACTGGCACTCGCGGAACTGGCACTCGCGAGGCTGGCAGGGACGGGGTTGGCGGTTACGGGGCTGGCGGTTACGGGGCTGGCGGTTACGGGGCTGGCGGTTACGGAGTTGAGCCCCACCCCGGACATCATGGAGAGGTACGCAGGTACGAGCGGCAACACGCAGGGCGACAGGAACGAGATGATCCCCGCCCCGAAGGCGACCACGAAACCAACCGGCGAGTGCTGGACGAGCGCTCCTGCACCGCTACCTAGCACGGCTAGGAGCTGGTCGTGAGCGCTCACCTGCCAAGTCGTCTGCAAGGGCGAACTAGCCCGGAGGAAAGAAGACAGCCACGCACACTTCGTTCATCAGGAGCAAAATACCAGCAGCGGGCTAGAAGCGCCTGAGCGACCCTGAGCGCCGCTGCCAAAGGCGATCGGCGGTAGCCCAACCATGGAATGCTCAGAGCGAACGGTTGAGGGCGTGCAGGACGGCCCGGGCCGCCGCGTCTGAAGGCCCAAGGCCGCTCGCAACTCCTCGTCGGAGCTCCCCCGTCCGCGCGTCACGCAGCACTGCCAGCACCCCGGCACCCCATTCCGATGGCAGCGCATGAAAACTAACAAGGTCAAACTTCACCTGGGCCCCGAGCCCCCGAAGTGCCTCCAGGACGGCGCGCCCAACCGCAACGGTGTCACCGGCGAGAGCTCTGGTGACGTAGCGCTGCCCTCCCCGGTACAGCTGCACTTCGATGGCGCCGCCGCCGTCACCTGGCATTACGAGGAGCAAGCCCACCCGGTCTCCCTGGCCCAAGGCCAGCCCTTCGTCTGGTGGCGTTACGACCCGCACCTCGGCGGGCCCTTCCAAATGGTTGACAGCGGCGCGGGCGGCTTGGTGCCGGACGTTTGCGTGTTCAGCGGAAGGGCTGACGATCAGCTCTATGAGAGTGGTGCCCTCGTCTTCCGAGAAGGACACGAACGACACGCCGGGCAGCTGCCGGAGCTCGAGCTCTAGAGCCTCGTTCATCGTCGTTGCTTCAACCGACGGTGGCCTTGGGGCCAGCAGAGAAGCCTTGGGGCGGCCGTTTGGCCGCGTATAGGCGGGAGTCGGCCAACCCGGTCAGCGTACTCAGGTCGTCTGTGTCCGAAGGAAAGCAGGCCACACCAACAGAGAAACCGACGTTGGTCTCCGGCACTGCTCGCTCGAGAGCTCCGTTCAGGCGTCCTAACAGCGGGGCAAGGGTCGCGACGTTGTCCACGCCCACGACGAGCAACGCGAACTCGTCGCCCCCGACACGAGCAGCGACATCGCCACTGCGCAGCGAGGCGCGAAGTTCGGCACCGACCGCCCGGAGAGCGTCATCCCCGGCGGCGTGGCCAAATTGGTCGTTGACGACTTTGAAGTTGTCGAGATCGAGCAAAACGAGTGCGAACGGCCAGCCGTACCGACGCGCCCGGCTGACGGCCTGGGTGAGCAGCAGTTCGTAACTGCGGCGGTTCAGCAAGCCCGTCAGCGCATCGTGGCTGGCATCGTGGTCAAGCACGTCTAACCGCAGTGCGAGCTCCGCCAGGCTGGTCACGAACGCAGCGGCCAAGGGGGGGACGACCGGGGGCTCAGAGTAAAGCCCAGGACGACCAGTCAAGGCATCGCGGAGGTAGGCGGGCAGTGGCCCGCGGCCGAGAACTAGCGGCGTTCGGCCTACCCGGAAGATCTGGGGGGAGTCCGGGTAATCGGCCACGACGACAAGGTCACGGAGCCGATAGCGGGCCGAGATCAGCTCCAACATCTCGTAGATGAACTCGAGACCGCTAGCCGAACGGGCCAGCAGGCTGGGCAGTTCGCCCAGGGCGCCGTCGATATCCAGTGGGAGCTCGGGCCAGCTCGCCCCCACTTTTCGCGCGCCGCGTGAAGCAGCAGTTACCGAAAAAGGGCCGCGGCGCGCGGAACCCGGCCCTGGCGTCCGGTCGACCGGGCTCGGGGACGGGGGTTCTTCAGGCGGCGGTTGCGCGGGCTGCGGCTCGGGCTCGCCGTCAGTCGTCGGGGGGTCTAAATGGTTCACGACTAGCGCCTCTTGGTCCTAGGGCCGATCGCTAGTACCCACAGAGCACGCTAGGGGGTTTAGCTCGCGACCGGTCTTGCGGGCAAGGGAACCCACAGCATCGCACGATAGCTACGGCGTGTCGACGCGGCCCAGAATGTTGACATAAATGTCACGCTCTGTAGTCGACGTCTCGTCTTTGGGTGGCGATGCTCCCGTATCGGCGGAAGCCGACGACCACCCTTTCCTCGGCAGCCCTTTCCTCGGCAGCCCTTCCCTCGTGGGCTCTTCCCTCGGCGATAAGGACGAGCCGGCACGCTGCCTGTTCAAGGCACGTCTGGCCAGGTGCCTCTTCGGGACGTCGTGACATATTACGGTCTTGACCGCGGGGCGGTTTCTTTCCTCCTGCAGTTTGTGACCTCCCGCCGGTGGTGACGTCGGGCAGTTCTCCTCGCGCAGCTTCGTCCAGGCTGCTCAGAGCGCTGAAAGGACCGCCTCCGCCGAGCTGACCTCGAGCCCCGTGGCCTCTTCAAGGGCCAGTTGAGTGACGATCCCGTCCTCGATCACCGCCGCGTAGCGTTTGTTCCGGGTACCTAGACCAGCGCGACCCAGGTCTATTTCGAGGCCCATAGCGCGCGCCAAGTCGCCGTTGCCGTCCGCCAGCAATGTCACCTTGTCGCCGACCCGCTGCGACCGTGCCCACGCGGCCATGACGAAGGGGTCGTTGACCGCTACGCAAAAGATACGGTCGACGCCGCGAGCGAACAACTCGTCGGCGTGTAGCACGAAGCCGGGCAGATGGACGTCAGAACAAGTGGGGCTGAATGCTGCCGGGACACCGAACAGCACGACCTTGCCCTTGCCGAGCACGTCCGCCGTGCTGACAGTCTCGGTGCCGTTCTCAGTGATCATCTTCAGCTGTACATCGGGGATCCGCTCACCTACTGCGATGGTCATCTCGGCTCCTTTGAGCGCGGGTGTGACATGAATGGCCGGAGTGGGCTCGTACCCCACCTTAGTGCTCCTGTTCAGAAGGGCTCCTGGGCTCGGGCCGCCGGTGCCGGCACGGCTCGACGGGCGCGAAGCCGGCGCCTCTGCTCGGGTCGCCGGCCCACTGTCGCCGGTCAACTGGACGGACCGGCCCTGCCTGGCGTTTAGCACCAGTCGGTACGCTAACGAAGTGACCTCGGTTGGCGCCGACCTCGGCCAGCTTGACCTCCTCGATAATGGTGAGAGCCGTAAACCAGTTATCTCCGTAGCGGGCTTGACGAAACGCTACGGCGACCTCGAAGCAGTCCGGGGGATCGACTTCGAAGTGATGAGGGGCGAGACCTTCGGCTTCCTCGGGCCGAACGGCGCCGGCAAGACGACGACGATCAAGATCCTCTGCACTCTGGCCAAAGCCTCCTCGGGCTCAGCCACTGTCGCTGGGCACGACACGAGCACTGAGCAGGACAAGGTGCGCCGCATGATAGGACTGGTTTTCCAGGACACAACGCTGGACAACTACCTGACGGCCCAACAGAACCTCCGCTTCCACGCTGCTCTCTATGCGGTGCCGGGGGATGCCGTTGAGCCGCGGATGCGCCAGGTCATGGGCATGGTGGGGCTCTGGGAACGAAAGGACGGCTTGGTCAGCACATTTTCGGGGGGTATGAAACGCAGGCTGGAAATCGCGCGGGGCTTGCTACACGCGCCCCACGTGCTGTTTCTTGATGAGCCGACGGTTGGCCTCGACCCGCAAACCCGTTCTTCGATCTGGACGTACATCAACGACCTGAAGAGCCGCGAGGACATCACCATCTTCCTCACCACGCACTACATGGACGAGGCGGAGCATTGCGACAGGATCGCCATTATCGATCACGGCAAAATCGTGGCCATCGACACCCCGCAAGCTCTGAAGGCGAGCATTGGTAAAGACCGCGTCCAGATCCAGACCGCCGACGACGCTGCCGCCATCGCTGCGCTGCGCGACCGGTTTGACATCGAGGCTGCCATGCACGAAGGAGCGGTCACCTTCTCGGTCGCGTCCGGGGAGGTTTTCGTCCCACGGTTGTTCGCCGAGTTGTCTGTCCCGATCCGATCGGTGAGCGTGTCGCGGCCGTCGCTCGACGACGTCTTCATGTCCTACACCGGCTCGACGATCCGCGACGCCGAGGCTTCAAGCAGCGACTCGATGCGCCAGTTTGCGGCGCGCTGGAGCGCAGGGAGGCGATGAGGATGGCCACGCAGGTCACAGAAAGCCCCCAGGGGCCCGCACCGAGGCCTCCCTGGTCTCGGAGATCAGGGTGGCTCTGCCCGAACACGGGCTCCGCCACGACCTGAGAGCGGTCGGGATCGTCTGGGAGCGGGAGCTGATCCGTTTTCGCACCGACCGGTTGCGGGCCGTCACATCGCTCATCCAGCCGTTCCTGTTCTTGTTCGTGCTCGGGACCGGGCTGTCCACATTGGCCGGGCACGGATTGCCGCCTGGCGTGGACTTCAAGACCTTCATATACCCGGGCGTGCTGGCCATGTCCGTGCTGTTCACGTCGGTCTTCTCTGCCGGTTCGATCGTGTGGGACAGGGAGTTCGGCTTCCTTCGGGAGATGCTCGTAGCGCCGGTAAGCCGGGCCTCCCTGGTCGTCGGCAAGTGCCTCGGCGGGGCGACGATCGCGACCATGCAGGGCCTCGTGTTCTTGGCGCTAGCAGGCTTCGCGCACGTGCCCTACAACTTTGTACTGTTCGTCACCCTCATCGGTGAGCTGCTCCTGTTGTCCTTCACCTTGACCGCTTTCGGGGTGATGATGGCCGCCCGCATCAAGCAGTTCCAGTCGTTCATGGCGCTCACCCAGATGCTGGTCCTGCCCCTGTTCTTCCTGTCCGGTGCGCTTTACCCGCTCAACGGTCTCCCTTCCTGGCTCAGCGTCCTGACCAGGATCGACCCGCTCACCTACATCATCGGGCCGATGCGGCACGCCGTGTTCAGTCACCTCGACATACCCCAGGAGTACATCCAGCGGGTCGCTCCGGGCATCACGTGGGGCAACTGGGTGGTGCCGATCGGACTTTCCCTGGCCATCGTGGCCGTGATGGGCTTCACGATGATGTCGATCGCGATCGCGGAGTTCAGCAAGACCGAGTGAGGACGTGACGCGGCATCAGTTGGCTGGCCTAGCTCGGGGCCGGGCTGCCGCTGGTTTCGGCCACACCGAGGCCTAGTAGCCGTGCCAGGTCGCCACAGCCGGGCGGGCCTCGGGCGTCGAGGTCGGCCATGGGGACAGAGCCCGGCCGCCCCATCGGCCGTGGGGATGAAGTCGGCCGCCCTATCGGAGCCGTCGAGAGCCGTCGAGAATGGAACTCGCCGAGAAGACAGCCACTCAGAGAGATAGTCCGGCTGAGCAGCCATCCTCCGTGGCTGATACCTCACGTTGGGAAGCGAAAGGCAGGTTGGCGGCAGCGACGGACGACAGATTGCAGCTTTCCGGGTGCAGTGGAACGATCTCGTCGCGAAAACACGGCTGAGTGGGGCCGATTTGTAGCCGAGAAACCAAAAATGCACCCGGAAGGGCGCAGAATCTGGCTTGACAGGGCCGCATCTCGCTCGGCTTGAGCGCAGTCTGCACCGGGGCGGCCACGCACTGCGCAACGCCGGGGCAGGCTGAGGACACCCGCGCTCCCTAAGCGTGCGAGCAGCCGCCCAAGGTGGTGAGACCAGGCCGGACAAGAGACACCCGGGCGGGCAGAGCAGGGCCGGACGCCCGGCACCGGGCGCCGACCGGGGCCGTGGCAGGCCGGCAGGCGTGGCCCGGCTCCGGGCGGGCCGCGGCGGGCAGGCGGGCGTGGCAGGTCAGGCGGGGGATTGGCGGGCACGGGCCGGCCGGACCAAGAAGGGGGGCTTGGCCGGGCCGTACACGGTCAGGTGGGCAGCAGGACGGACCAGGCCCCGGCCTTCGGTCCCCGAACCGGCCCGGCCCCCCGACTCGAGCCGGTGGTCCGTTCGCGGAACGGGCCGTGCAGGCCTCTAGCTCGGTGGCAGACCGCCCGCGACCAGAAATCGACAGGGCGGGAGTAGCGTAAACAAAAGGGACCAGTCGTTCGTGTTAAGGACAATGATGGTCGCGATACCCACCTCTAGTGTGCCAACCGCCAGGGCTGGTACCCGGCGGGGCGCGATCGGGGTCGTGAGCGGTGCGACGGCCGAGGATGTACTTGCACCCGAGGCACTTGCACCGGACGCACTTGTGGCCGGTGAACCCGCACCGGGCGAACAATCTGAAGACGTTCGTCGCCCGGACCTGAAAGCCCATGGACGCACGGGCTCGAGCGCCTCCAGCGACACGTTCAGTGCGTTCTACAGGAGCGAGTACCACGCCGTCGTGGCGTTGGCGTACGCACTCACCGGCAGAGCGGCGGTGGCCGAGGAGTTGGCCCAGGACGCCTTCCTGGTGACGCACCGAAACTGGGGACGTATATCGGGCTATGACGTCCCGGGCGCCTACGTCCGGCGTGTGGTAGCCAATATGGCCGTTTCCTTTGCCCGCCGCCTGGCCGCCGAGGCACGAGCCCTGGCGCGTCTGGCGGCGCGCTCCCCAAAGTGGTCCGCACCGCTGGAACCACCTGATGCCGACTTCTGGCGCTCGGTCCGTTCATTGCCGCGACGCCAGGCCCAGGTCCTCGCGCTGCGCTACCTCGAAGACCTACCGGACGACGAGATCGCCCGGATCCTGGGTTGCTCGTCGGCGACAGTACGCGTCCACCTGCATAACGGACGGCTGACATTAGCCGGTAGACTGGGTGTTGCAACGAACGGGAGGTCGTCAGCATGACCGAAGACCATTTGCGGTCTCACCTCCAGCTGGGAGAGCTCAACCAACGAGCTTCAGCTGCGACTTCGGCGTTGCTCCAAAAGGCAAACACGGCCGATGCGCCGGATCTCCGCCACGTCGCCCTTGCCCGGAGGCTTTTCCTAGCCGTGGTGCTCGGGGCGCTGGGGTTTGTGATAGGTGCCGTGCTGCTCGTGTCGTTCTTGGCCAGTGGAGCGCTGCCCTGGATAGTTGGTTCGATACTTGTCGTCGCAGCAGTTGGAGTCATCATTCTCGGGCTCCATGCCGGCGGCCACGGCTGGTTCGTCCCGCTGCCCGTCCTGGTCCTGGCGGGAGTATGGGCGTTGACAGGATCGGCGGGCGGCTGGACCTCTGCGGCCGCCTGGGTACTCGCCGCGCTGGCGTTCATGAGCGCGGCGCTGGCGGTGGTCCTTGTGGTCCCCGCCATCGCCTACCGTCACGCCCCGTTGACGGTCAGAGGCCCGGATGCCCTTGTAGGTGCCGCCGGCATAACCCTGAGCCCTCTGAACCCGACGGGCAGAGCTCGGGTCAACAATGAGACCTGGACAGCGGAGTCACTGAGCGGCCCGCTGCCCGCAGGTGCGCCCATCCACGTAGTGCGAGTAAAGGGCCTGCGACTGCTCGTGTGGTCGGAGGCCGGGGCCGTCCTGGGGTCTGATGCCCTGGGCTTGACAAATCAAGAAAAGGAGGAGCCGTGATCGCCGTACTGGTTATAGTCGCAATCCTGCTCGTAGCGCTATTAGTCCTTGCGTTCACTTCTATCAAGGTCGTGCGGGAGTACCAGCGGGTGGTCTTGTTCCGGCTCGGCCGCGCTAGCGGCGCCCGTGGTCCCGGATTGATCCTGATCAACCCGGTCACGGACCGGATCTCGTGGGTGGACCTGCGAGAGCAGTACCTGGAAGTCCCTCATCAAACAGCGATCACCCAGGACAACGCTGCCATCGCCATCGATTTCATCATCTTTTACAAGGTGCTGGACCCCCTTACGACGGTCCTGGCTGTACAGGACTTCAAGGGTGCCGGCATAAACATCGCTTCGACCACGCTGCGCTCGGTAGTCGGTGACATGACCCTCGACGACGTCTTGTCCAAGCGGGAACACATGAACGACGTGCTGCGGACCAAGCTCGACGACGTGACCGAGCGCTGGGGCGTCAAGGTCACCAATGTCGAGGTCAGGGAGATCAAGCCACCGCCCGCCGTCCTCGAGGCAATGACTCGCCAGATGGGGGCCGAGCGGACCCGCCGGGCGCTGGTGACAGAGGCCGAAGGGCAAAAGTCAGCGTCGATCACTGTTGCCGAAGGTCAAAAGCAGTCGTCGATCTTGCAGGCCGAAGGTGAGCGCCAAGCGGCCGAACTTCGCGCCCAGGGCTTCGCCGCCGCCCTCGGCCGGATCCTCGAGGTGGCCGGCAGCGTGGACAAGACGACTATGACTTTGCAGTACCTCGAGACCCTGAAACAAATAGGAAGTTCGCCGTCAACCAAGTTCGTCATACCGGTCGAGCTGACGAGCCTGCTCGCAGGCATCTTCAATACCACCAGTGCTAACGCCACCAACGGGGCCACCCCCACCAACGGGGCCACCCCCGCCGCTTCTCTCCCGGGGGCGTCGAGCAGTCATTGATCAACTAATCGGCGCAAGCCACTAAGTCACAGAGAGCCACGCCCGCAAGGGCGTGGCTCTCTTCTTTTGGTCTGGCGGGGCCGCGGCTACCGCTCCCGGCGGACGACCGTCCCGTTGGGACCGTCTTCGACCACGTAGCCCATCGCCTGGAGCTCGGAACGAATGGAATCGGCTGCCGCCCAGTCGCCCCTGGCGCGCGCCGCGTCTCGCTGGGCTACCAAATCGGCCACCTCTTTCCCAACGGTTTCTTCCCGGGAGGGAAGGGACAGCCCGAGCGCTACTTCGCAGCACTCCCGCACGGCGGCGGCCAACGCCGGCGCTTTCGACGGGTCGGCGCGAGCATCACGCACCGCCCCGAATATGACCGCCAGGGCGCCTGGCGTATCGAAGTCGTCGTCCATGCGCCACTTGAACCGAGCCAATGTCGCCGGATCGGGACTGGCCGATGGCAGGTCCCGGGTCTCCCGGGCAAAGTTGTCGAGCCGGCTGAGCGCCCCCTGTGCATGGTCAAGAGCTTCCGCCGTCACGCTCATCGGGGACCGGTAGTGGGCCTGAAGGACCAGCATGCGCAGGGCCCTCCCGTCGTAGTGCAGGAGCAGTTCAGCGAGCGAGCTGATATTGCCTACCGACTTGCTCATCTTCTCGCCCCGCTCATCCACCACCATCCCGTTGTGAGCCCAGCGCCTGGTGAAGGCCTTCCCGGCCGCCACCGCCTGCGCCCGCTCGTTTTCATGGTGAGGGAAGGCAAGGTCAAGTCCACCCAGGTGGAGGTCGAAGCCCTCACCCAAGAGGTCGAGCGACATGACTACGCACTCAGTGTGCCATCCGGGCCGCCCCGGGCCCCAGGGAGACGGCCAAGCAGGCTCGCCGGGGCGCGACTGCTTCCAGACCGCGAAGTCGAGCGGGGAACGCTTGCCCGCCTCTTGATCGACCTCGACCCGAGCTCCAGACCGCAGCATGCCCAGGTCCTGGTGGGCCAGGAGGCCGTAACCCGGGACGGACTCTGTCGAGAAGTAAACGCCGTCGCCACCCACATATGCGTGGCCGGCGGCGACCAGCTTGTCAATGAGCTCGACCATGCCGTCGACATACGCCGTCGCATGCGGGTCGAAATCCGGCCGCTCGACGTTGAGCGCGTCCATGAGCTCCCACCACAGAGCCTCGTACCTGGCGGCCACCTCCTCTGTCGAGCGCTGCTCCTCAGCCGCACGAGCGATGATCTTGTCCTCGATATCGGTCACGTTGGACACGAAGCGCACGTCGACGCCGCTCCAGCTGAGGTACCGGCGCAGCGTGTCCCATACGATGGTGACGCGGCCGTGGCCCAGGTGGAACACACCTGAAACAGTCGGGCCGCACAGGTAGATGGAGAGCCGACCGGGATCGCGCTGACCAAGCGGCTTTACCTCGCCTGTAGCCGTGTCCAAGAGTGCGATCACAGGAAGTACGGTAGCGGGATCATGTCCGACATTGCGCCAATTAGAACTGCGCCCGAGGGAGGCCCGGTCGAGGCACGACAACTTCGCGGCACGCCTGAACGGCCCACGTTAGAGGGGCTGGAGGCGACGTGGGCCAGGCGGTGGGCCGAGGACGGCACTTATAACTTTGACCCGACCGCTCCGCGCGACCGGGTCTACTCGATAGACACCCCTCCTCCCACCGTGAGCGGGTCGCTGCACGTCGGCAGCGTTTTCTCTTATACGCACACAGACACCGTGGCCCGCTACAAGCGGATGCGGGGCTACTCGGTCTGGTACCCGATGGGTTGGGACGACAACGGCCTGCCCACCGAGAGGCGCGTCCAGAACTACTACGGGGTACGTTGCGACCCCTCCCTGCCTTACGAAGCGGGCTTCGCGCCGCCAGCTGAGGGCGGACTGGGCAAAGGGCAACAGCCGGTCGCCATAAGCCGGCCGAATTTCATCGAGTTTTGCGAACGCCTAACCACCGAGGACGAGCGCGCCTTCGAAGATCTCTGGCGTTACCTCGGCCTTTCTGTGGACTGGCGCCAGCTGTACACGACGATCGGGGAAAGGGCCCGCCGCATATCGCAACTGGCGTTCTTGCGCCTCTGGGCCGGGGTGAGGCTTATGCGGCCGAAGCGCCCACGCTCTGGGACGTGGATTTCCGTACTGCAGTTGCGCAGGCCGAGCTCGTGGAAAAGGAGCGTCCCGGGGCCTACTTCAGCCTCGTCTTCCATCGCACCACAGGCGAGGACCTGCTCATAGATACGACGAGGCCTGAACTCCTGCCGGCGTGTGTCGCAGTCGTCGTGCACCCCTCCGACGAACGCTACGCCGCATTGGTCGGCTCCTCCGTGAGGACGCCCGTTTTCGGCGCCAGGGTCCCGGTGATGGCCCACCCATTGGCACAGCCGGACAAGGGCACAGGCGCGGCGATGGTATGCACCTTCGGCGACGTGACCGACATCGTGTGGTGGCGCGAGCTCGGCCTGCCTGTGCGAGCCATAGTGGGACGCGACGGCCGGCTGCTGGGTGCCCCTCCGTCCGGCTTGGCCGCGGAGGGCGCATCCACGTATGCGACAGAGCTGGCGGGGAAAACGATAGCCGCCGCGCAACGGCGCGTTGTCGAGTTACTCCAGGAGTCCGGCGAGTCAATGGGCGAAGCGCGCTCCATAGTGCACGCCGTCAAGTTCTACGAAAAGGGCGACAGGCCGCTCGAGATAGTAACGAGCCGTCAATGGTGGATCCGGACCATGCCTCACCGGGATGCATTACTGGAACTGGGCCGACAATTGCAGTGGCACCCGACGTTCATGCGCGCCCGCTACGAGGACTGGGTGCAAGGCCTCACGAGCGACTGGTTGATCAGCAGGCAACGCTTTTTCGGGGTCCCGTTCCCGGTCTGGTACCGCCTGGACGAGAGTGGCGAGCCGGATTACTCGGATCTGCTCCTGCCTGCCGAAAAGGATCTGCCGATCGACCCGATGACCGATGTCCCGGCCGGCTATTCGGCAGACCAGCGCGGTGCGCCCGACGGTTTCAGGGGCGATATGGACGTAATGGACACCTGGGCGACATCGTCCCTGACGCCGCAGATCGCCGGCGGGTGGGAGGATCCGGCCGCCGGAGACCGCTGGCAACGAATCTTTCCGATGGACTTGCGCCCGCAGGGGCACGACATCATCAGGACCTGGTTGTTCTCTACGATTGTCCGGTCCTACCTGGAGCACGGGACGCTGCCGTGGGCGAACGCGGCCATTTCGGGTTTCATCCTCGACCCCGAGCGCAAGAAAATGGGGAAGTCCAGCGGCAACGTTGTCACTCCCCGGGAGCTCCTCGAGAAGCACGGTTCCGACGGTGTCCGCTATTGGGCGTCCTCCGGGCGGCCCGGGTTTGACACGACTTTCGAGGAGACGCAGATGGTAGTGGGGCGCAAATTGGCGCTCAAGGTCTTAAACGCGTCGAAGTTCGTCCTGAGCCCCAAACTGTGGCTCGGCCAAAGCGGTCGCGAGAGCGGTGATGCCGAAATTCACCGGAACCCTGACGACGGAGATGGCGCCGGTGGCGGAGACCCGGTCAGCGCTCAAGCGGCCAGCCTCGCTGCCGAAGCGGCCAACCAACCGGGCCTAGCCGTCGAACCCGTTGACGCGGCCCTCCTCAGGAGCCTCGAGGCGTTGGTGGGCACCTCCACGACCGCCTTCGAGTCCTATGACTACGCCCGGGCTCTAGAACGAACTGAAGCCTGGTTCTGGGACTTCTGCGACAATTACCTCGAACTCGTCAAGGCCCGGGCCTACGGCGAAATGGGCTTGGCGCGAGCAAGGTCGGCCCGCACTGCGCTCGCCGTGAGCCTGTCTACACTTCTTCGGCTATTCGCGCCCTTCCTGCCGTATGTCACCGAAGAGGTCTGGTCGTGGTGGCACGAGGGTTCGGTGCACCGGTCACCCTGGCCGACGACGACAGCCGAGACAGTAGCCGGAGCCGACACGGTTCCCCGTGACGACCTATCCGTGTACATCAGCGCGGTCGAGCTACTAGGCGCGATCCGACGCGCCAAGTCGGAGGCGAAGGCGAGCCCCCGGACGCCAGTCGAACGGGTGACGTTTTCCGGGCCCGGTGACCAGGTCGTTGCCCTCCGCCAAGTTGAGGACGACCTCCGCGCCGCTCAAAACATCGCGGAGCTGGTCCTGGTGGGGCGGGCTGAGGAAGCGACATCGGTCGAAGTAAAGCTGGCATAGCCGAACTGGGATAGCCGAACCGGTCGGCGTCGGCGGCTAGCCTTTGGCGCGATGGACTGGACGGGTTTCTACGGCCTCGCCTTATTCGCCGCCGTTTACCCTGTCGTCCTCGCCATCGTGGCGCTATTGTTACCCCGCCCTCGTCCGGCCGTGCTCCTGGCGGGCATGCTTACCGGCGGGTTCCTCACCACCGTTATCTCCGGCATCGTCATCGTCTCGATAGTAGGCGGCACTGACGTGCTGACATCCCATCAGCACACCGTGGCGCCCGCGGTCAACATCGCCGTGGGAGCTATCTGTCTTGTAGGCGCTGTGGTAATACTGCGTGGCCCCGGCAAGCTCAAATTGCCTGGACGCCAGAAAAAGGGCCCGCCTGAAACACCGGAAAAGGAAAAACAGCCAGGATGGGCGGCGCGGGCCGGGAAGGCTGATTCGTTTTGGGCCGCCTGCGTCGTCGGGGTGGTCGTGGACCTGCCGAGCGTTTGGTTCCTCGCTGCGCTCAAATACCTGGACGAGGCGAAGTTCGCGGTCGTCGTCGACTTCCTGCTCATCGTGTCCTACGCCCTGATTGCGTATATCTTCATTGAGCTCCCACTTCTCTTCAACGTAAAATGGCCCAAGCAGACACAAAAAGTGGTCCAGTCCGCCAATAACTGGGTCAAGGCGCGCCAGCGGCTAATCGCAGTCGCTATCACGGCCATCATTGGGATCTGGCAGCTCTCTACAGGCATTGCCAAACTTTGAACAATTTGCCAGAGAAGCGTACGCCGTAACGAGGGGCCATAACAGGTAGGGCGCCACTAGTAACGGCCGGCAGCCACCAATACATCCTCTGTGGCGTAAAGGACGGCACCGGGCGCCCGTGCGACAAGCGCGATGGCGTCGGAAGGCCGGCAGGGAAGCGTGTAGGGATCGCCGCCTTGCAGAAGTTCCAGGAACGCAAAAAAATGCCTGGACTCTTCGACCCCGTTTATCACTGCCTTGTCCAACCTGGCTCCAAACAGCGAGATGGCCGAGAGGAACAGATCCCACGTCGAGGGCCGGGCCGGGATCTCCCCGCGCTGAGCAGCTTTGATCGCTCTCGCCTCCGGCTGGCCAATGTAAATGTGCAGCAGACGGAAGGGCTCGGTGGTCTCAGCCAGCACGGCCAAGCCAGCCTCCTGGCCTGTCCTCATCGGCACAGCCGCGCGCACCTCCGATATGACTAGTTCGACGAGGGGTTCAGGCACGCCTACGACATTACGGCGGTGGCGCTTTGACTGAACGTCAAGCAGCTCCCCCCGCAGCCGACCACGGGTGCCCGGCCGGCCGGCGGGTGCCAGCGCGCCCTGGCCAGGACGAGAGCCGCCACTTCGCTGGCGCCGGCCTGACGCAGGGCCCTTCCTACGGTCAGAAGTGTCGCACCGGAAGCACACACGTCGTCCACCAGGAGGATGCGGCCGCCCTCGGTGGCGGCCTGATCGGCCACCAGGAAGGCCTCCGTCAGCGAACTCTGGGCCAGTTGCTGGCGAGCTGGGCGCGCCTTCCCGCTCATCGGCTCGGTTTCGGTCACCTTCGTGACGAGGCTTTCAACCGGCCACTCACCGTTGGCGAGCCAACCCAGCTCTGCACAGACGAGCTCCACGTGGCCCCAGCATCTCCGGGCGTCCGTGCCCAGGAACGACGGGACCGGGCAAATCGTCCCGTACTCCTCGAACCAGGTGGCATGCCGCCGCAAAAAGCGATAGAGCAGCAGCGCAAAGGTACGTGCCCAGCGCAGGTCGCGGTCGTACTTGTAAGCAACGATCGCCTTCCGGAAAGCTCCCTCGTAATTGGCGACTGCGAAGACAGCATCGATCGGCCGGTCGTGGTCGGCACACCACGAATTACGACAGGTCAGGGGTGTTTCGCCCGCACCGCTCTTCATATGGTCGGCTCTGGCTGTCGTCTGGCCGCAGGCACTGCAGAGCCAATGACGTTTGGCTGGCACCAGATCCTCCTCGGTCCTCTTGTTCGACCCTGACATTGTCGTACGAGGGTGTGACCGGAACCCGCTCAGTGTCTCAATAAGCGATTGACCTGGTCCGCCGTCGGCAGACTGGGCAGAGCCCCCATGACCGTCGTTGCGATTGCCCCTGCCGCGCAGCCGCGCCTGACGGCGTCTTCAAGGCTCTCCCCCGACGCCAGCCCCGCGGCGAGCGCCCCGCAGAAAGCGTCACCGGCTGCCGTGGTGTCCACTGCCCGAACGCTGTAGCTCGGGACGACGACCGCTCCCACATCGGGTCGAGCGAGCAGCGCTCCTCTCTCGCCCAGTGTCAGCACCACCGAGCGACAGCCCTGCTTGACCAGCCAGCTGGCCGCCATCTCCGGGCTCCCCTGCCCGCTAATTGCGAGGGCCTCGGTCTCGTTCGGCACGAGGACATCGACCAGTGCGAGCAGCTTCGGCGGGAGAGGCCCGGGCGCAGGAGCGGGGTTGAGGATAGTCACCGCTCCGCAACTCCGGGCGATGACAAACGCGGCCGCCACCGTTTCGAGCGGGACCTCGAGCTGTGCCAGGGCAACCACTCCGCTGCGGAAAAGATCTCTAGCCCGGTCCACATCTTCGGGACGCAGCTCGGCATTGGCACCCGCCGCAACCACGATCGTGTTCATCCCTCCCGACGCCACGGTAATGAGCGCCGTCCCGCTCGGTGCCGCCGGCACCTCCCGCAATGGCTTCGCAGAAATACGCTCCTCGGAGAGGACCTGGAGCAGAAGTCGCCCCGAGGCGTCGTCGCCCACGCAGCCGACCATGGCCACCGATGCACCCATGCGGGCCGCGGTCACCGCCTGGTTCAGGCCTTTCCCTCCCGGGACGGCGAGGTAACCGTTGCCACTGACCGTTTCACCGGGGGCGGGGAGGCGCTCTACGGTGATGACGTGGTCGAAGTTGAGGCTCCCCACGACTAGGACCGATGCCGAGGGGCCCTGGGCCGAGGGGCCCTGGCTGGAGGGCATGCCGCCAGGTCTACCATGAAGCGATGGACGTAGAGGTCGTGGTCGAAATCCCCAAGGGCACCCGCAACAAGTACGAGGCTGACCACGAAACGGGCCAGATCTGGCTGGACCGAATGCTCTTCACGTCGACCCGGTACCCCGAGGACTACGGCTACGTACCCCGGACCCTGGCGGCCGACGGCGACCCCCTGGACGCCCTCGTGCTGCTGGAGGAACCGACGTTCCCCGGGTGCCACGTCAGAGCCCGCCCGGTGGGGGTGTTCCTCATGAGCGACGAGCACGGAGACGACGCCAAGCTGCTCTGCGTGACCGCCAGCGACCCCCGCCAGGCCGGGGTACAGGAGCTGGAGGACCTACCCGCCCACGAGCTCGATGAGATCGCCCACTTCTTCGCTATCTACAAGTCGCTCGAGCCGGGTAAGCAGACAACCACCAGCGGGTGGCGCTCACGCCAGGTGGCAGAGGAGATCGTCGAGGAAGCCCGCAACTACTACGAGCAGCAGGAAAAGGACGAAGAGCAGCAGTAGGTCCGAGCTATACCAGGATGCCGGGCTCTCAGACTCCTACCAACCCAGCCACGATGTCGAACGCCTGGCCGACGGTACTCAACCTGCTCGGGTCGACGTCGGGCATCCTGATCGAGAACGCGTCGTTGAGGGCGAGGGTGATCTCCACCACCGCCAGACTGTCGGCGTCCAGGTCCTCCGCCCAGCGGGCTTCTGGTCTGACCTCGTCCGGCTCGATGTCGAGCACCTCGGCCACACAGTCCTGGAAAGTCTTGAACGCTTCTTCTCGACCCATCTTCTTCCCCTCCATCGGGACAGAGGCTAGTCGAGCGGGCCGTGGGCGGGGGAATTCCCCAGCCCGCGGGCGCCGACATTGTCAGTGCGTCGGGTTGGGCGGGGCCCTGTAACGTTGCGCTCGGTGCCGGCACTTCTACAAGGCAAGCGGATCCTGGTCACAGGCGTGCTCACCGACGACTCGCTGGCGTACGGCGTGGCTGAGCTGGCCCAGCGGGAAGGGGCTGAGGTGGTCTTGACCAGCGCAGGTCGGGGCCTGTCGCTCACCCGGCGGGTGGCGAAGCACCTGCCGTCCCCACCAGACGTGCTGGAGCTTGACGTCACCGTCCCCGAGCACATCGAGACCGTGGCCGCCGAGCTGCAGGGACGCTGGGGGGGCTCGACGGCCTCCTCCACTCCATCGGGTTCGCGCCCCCGTCCTGCCTGGGCGGGGGCTTCCTGGACGCTCCGTGGGAAGATGTCGAGTGGCGCTGGAGGTCTCGGCCTACTCGCTGAAGTCGCTGGCCGCGGGCCTGTTGCCCCTCTTCAAGGCGGCCGGAGGCGGGGCAGTAGTCGGTCTCGACTTCGACGCCACCGTGGCCTGGCCCGGCTACGACTGGATGGGCGTGGCCAAGGCCGCCCTCGAGTCCACCGCCCGCTACCTGGCCCGGGACCTCGGCCCGTACAAGGTCCGGGTCAACCTGGTGGCCGCCGGCCCGGTCAAGACGATGGCCGCCAAGTCGATACCGGGATTCTCACGTTTCGAGGAGGTCTGGGACGAGCGGGCCCCGCTCGGCTGGGGCGTCACCGACTCGAGCGCGGTCGCCAAGGCTTGCGTCGCCCTCCTGTCCGACCGGTTCCCGGCCACCACCGGCGAGATGGTCCACGTCGACGGCGGCTTCCACGCCATGGGGGTCTAGATGGCTGAGGGGCCGGGCCGGGTCGTGCTTGTGACTGGTGGCAACCGGGGCATCGGGCGAGCGGTGGCCGCGGCCTTTGCAGACTGTGGGGACCGGGTGGCCGTCACTACGCGTGGGGACCGGGTCGACGGCTGCTTGTGCGTGACCTGCGACGTCACCGATACAGACGCCGTCGACAAGGCGGTGACAGTCGTCGAGAACGAACTGGGCACGATCGAGGTGCTCGTCGCCAATGCCGGGATCAACGACGACAAGCTGCTGCTGCAGATGGACGAGGAGTCTTTCGGGCGCGTCCTTGACACCAACCTTGTGGGCGCCTTCAGGGTGGTGCGGCGGGCGCTACCGAAAATGATGCGAGCTCGCAAAGGCCGCATCATCTTCTTTCCTCGGTCGTGGCGCTCTCGGGTGCCCCGGGCCAGGCCAACTACGCGGCGTCAAAGGCTGGCCTGATCGGCTTTGCCCGCAGCCTGGCGCGAGAAGTCGGTGGCCGCAACGTAACCGTCAACGTGGTGGCCCCTGGCTTTATCGAGACCGACATGACGGCCCCGCTCGGAGAGGCCCGGCGGGCCGACGTGCTGGCTCAGGTACCGCTCAAGCGTTTCGGCCGACCCGACGAAGTGGCCGGGGTCATGAGGTGGCTGGCCTCGCCCGACGCCGCGTACGTCACCGGCGCCGTTATCCCCGTCGACGGCGGTCTGGGGATGGGCCATTGAGCGGCTCCGCTAATGGGTCAGAGGGGCGGTCCAGGCTCCCGAGGCCCGACGAGGTCCTCCCCCACCGGGCCCCGTTCCTTTTCGTGGACGAAGTCACCTCGGTTGAGCCGGGCCACAGTGCCAGCGGCGTGTGGAGGCTGACCGGCGAGGAACCCTTCTTCCACGGCCATTTCCCGGGCCGCCCGACCCTGCCCGGGGTGCTCATGGTGGAGGCAATGGCCCAGCTGGGAGGCATCGCGTTGCTGGCCGACACGCGCTTTAGCGGCTGCCTGCCGCTCTTCGGGGGGATCGACAAGGCGCGCTTCCGCCGGCAGGTCGCGCCCGGCGACCCCCTGGAAATGACCGTCGAACTGGACCAGGTAGGCGCCAGCGCGGGAAAAGGCCACGGCACGGCGAGCGTCCAGGGAAAGGTGGCAGCCACGGCGTCGATGTTGTTCGTGATCGCCCGCCCCTAGCGCATCGTCCGGCGAACTCCCACGTGAAACGGGGGGGACCACAGCCTTTCATCCCGCCGTCACTTTCCGTTCACCGACAGTTTGACAGTTCGTCAGCTCGCCGGCCGACACTGTGGAAATCAGCACCAACCAGCAGGTATACGTGCCAGATGTGGCCCCGGCGCCGGCTACAGAGACAGGGGCCGCCGAGGCTGCGTTCGAGGCACCCCGCCCCAGGGTGGGCACCGCGGTCATGGTGGCCCACGCTCTGGGGGCTGGCGCCATACCGGCGGACCTGGAAGGCGCTGGTTTCGAAGTGGTCGTGGCAACCGACGGTGAGAACGCTCTCGGCGCCGTCCATGCCGGCCGAGCCGACATAGCGATAGTGGATGGGCGCTTCGAGGCGGACGGGTTGGCCTTCTGCGAGCAATTATGGTCCGAGAACCCGGGTTTCCCTGTGCTCCTGATCGGCCCGAACGACGAGAACCTGGTGACCAGGGCGCTCACGTCGGGAGCAGACGACTACCTGGCACTGCCGTTGCGCCCAGCCGAGCTGGTGGCCAGGGTCAGAGCCGTGCTGCGACGGGCACCTCACTGGGCCGGTGAGGGACGCCATCACGAGCCCGCCCTCCGGGTGGGTGAGGTGCGGTTGGACCCCGAGAGCCACGAAGTCACCCTGAGGTCCGAGCGCTTGCACTTGCCACTCCGGGAGTTCGAGCTCCTCCGGCTCCTCATGGAGAACGCCGGGATCGTGCTGCCGCGCGCAACATTATTGAGCCGCTTGTGGGGCCCCTCGGCACCGCTCGAAAGCACCAGCCTCGAGGTCCATATCCGGCGATTGCGGGCTAAATTAGAGGACGACCCGGCTGGTCCTAAGCGAATTGTTACGGTGAGAGGCATCGGCTATCGTTACCAAACCGAACGGTGAAGGTTACAGAGTTCACCACCGAATCGCCCACTTGTCGCTTTCTGTTTACCTCCCGTTCACCTACTTGTCCTAATGTTCTCGGGCTGTGGAGGAGCCTTTGGCCGCCATTGTGGCGGCGTAACCACGCAATGAGTTCTGTCGTTCTTCCCCTGCTCCCTTAAAAGAGTCCCCAGTTGTCAACGCTGACAATGCGCCACCCGCAATGCAGGCGCGTGACCTTTATCTGGGGTTCGGCTCTGCCACGGTCCTGTCGGAGATCAACGTCGACATCGCAAAAGGGGCCATAACCGCGCTAATAGGCCCGACGGGGTCAGGCAAGACCACCTTCCTGCGCTCTCTCAACCGCATGAACGACAAGGTGGCCAAACACTGGCACCGCGGCGAGGTCCGGCTGGAGGGGTCGAGCATCTATGCCCCGGGAGTCCAGCTGATGACGCTGCGGCGGCGCATCGGGATGATGTTCCAGCGGCCCAACCCGTTCCCGATGTCTATAGGGGAGAACGTCCTGGCGGGGGTAAAGGCGCACCGCATCGCGAGCAAGCAGCATTATAAGGCGATCGTCGAGACACGGTTGCGTGAGGTCGGGCTGTACGACGCGGTGGCTAACCGTCTCGGAGCCTCACCTTTTTCGCTTTCGGGGGGGCAACAGCAGCTTTTATGTCTGGCCGGGCCCTGGCGGTAGGCCCGGACATATTGCTGCTGGACGAGCCCACCTCTTCGTTGGACCCTATATCCACCGAGAACATCGAGGAACTCGTCCGCAGCCTCGTGCCCGCGTTGACGATCATTATCGTTACGCATAACCTGGCTCAGGCGGCCCGCGTCTCGGACCGCACAATGTTCTTCTATCAAGGCAAGCTCGTAGAGACAGGCCCGACGGCTCAAATCTTCGAAGATCCAAAGCAGCCCGAGACAGCCCGTTATGTATCGGGCCGAATGGGTTAAAACGGTTAACAAAACTGCCCGAGTAACGGCGCCGGGTAGCAATTCAGAGCGGGCGACGCCGCACCCGCTACAACCAAAAAACAGCCTTTGGTAGTCGCGCGCCTTTGAGAAGAACAGAAGGGAGTATGTGACGCCGCTCTTCTTCGGAAAAGTAAGCAAAGGCATCTCATAATCGCACCCCAGGAGGGATCCCCACCAAAATGTCCAGTGCAAGCAGTTCCAAGCCGAGCCGCAAGGCCGCACGTGGAGCAGCGGTCGCCGCTGGGTTGTTTGCAGCCTTCACGACCACAGCTGCCACGACCGTTACTGCATCAGCCGCCCCCCGCACCGCCAGCGCGATCAGCGAGGCGCCGCCGCGCGGGAACATCAACATATTCGAGACCGGCAGCACGCTCCTCTACCCGCTGTTCCAATTGTGGTCAACCGCGTACCACCATCAGTACCCCAACGTGAAGGTCACGCCTTCCGGCACCGGGTCCGGCACTGGCATCTCAGATGCCGCTGACGGCATCGTCGACATAGGTGCGTCGGACGCCTACCTGTCGGGCACCAATATCTCGCAACACCCGGGCCTCCTGAACATCGCCCTTGCCATCTCTGCACAGCAGATCAACTACAACGTCCCGGGCCTCAACGGGGCTCACCTCAAGCTCAACGGGTCTGTGCTCTCCCAGATCTTCGAGGGCAAGATAACAATGTGGAACGACAACGCCATCTCGGCTCTCAACCCGGGCGTCACCTTGCCCGCAGACAAGATCATCGCCCTCCACCGCAGCGACTCGAGCGGTGACACGTTCCTGTTCAGCTCTTATCTGTCGGCCACGGACCCGCACGGCTGGGGCGCCAACATTGGCTACGGCACCAGCATCGGCTTCCCGTCCCTGTCCAACGCTCTCGGTGAGACCGGCAACGGTGGCATGGTGACCGGCTGCTCTACCACGCCGGGCTGCATTGCCTACATCGGCATCAGCTATCTGGGCAAGGCGCAGGCCTCCGGGCTCGGGGAAGCCATGCTGGAGAACAAGTCCGGCAAGTACTTCCTGCCGAACGCGGCCAGCATGACCGCCGAGGCCAAGGCAGTGGAAAAGCAGACACCCCCCAGCGAGACCCTCTCGATGATCTACGACTCCGCTCCGGGCGGCTACCCGATCGTCAACTACGAGTACGCCATCATCCCCCCCAAGGAGCTCAACCGCCAGAAAGCGGCGGCGGTCCGAGCCTTCCTTTACTGGGCGGTCGACCCGAAGACCGGCAGTGCCAATAGCTTCTTGAGCCAGGTTGACTTCCAACCGTTGACGCCGGCCGTTGCCTCCTTATCGGACGCCCAAATAGCCAAGATCAGCGGCTAACCACCCAACCAAGCCAGAGAAGGAACCCGGACCGTCGCGATGGCTTTGGCAACTTCTGGCCAGGTACCGTCTGTCCCGGCTGACGAGCCCGCGCTGTCCCTGCACGAGGGCCGGCGCGGGCGTTGGCCTTCCTGGCTGCAGCCGCTGGCCAGGCAGCTAAGCGACAATGGGCTGCGCTGGTGGACCGGCTTTGCCGCCCTGCTCCCCCTCGCCGCCCTGGGCGCAATCGTCGCTGTGCTCGCTGTCAAGGCGCTACCTGCCATCAAGTACAACGGCGTCGGCTTCCTTTTCCACACCGCGTGGCGACCGGGCAACACTTATAGCAACCCGGTCAGGACGAACGGTGTACTGCACCCCGTCGGGGCCAGCTACGGGGCGTGGCCGCTGATCGTCGGCACCCTCGAAAGCTCGGCCATCGCTCTGATCGTTGCTGTCCCCGTATCGGTCTTGGCCGCCCTGGCTGTGGTCGAAAAACTGCCGCGGCGGATTTCCAACGCCGTTGGGCTCTTCCTCGAGGTGATAGCCGGTATCCCGAGCGTGGTGTTCGGGCTCTGGGGCTTCGTCACTTTTGGTCCGATCATCGCCCGCGACGTCGCCCCCTTCATCGCCAAGATCATGCCCGACGTGCCGGTGCTCGATTTCTTCCGCGGCGCCACTGGGTCGGGAGAAGGGTTGCTCACCGCCGGCCTCGTCCTGTCCATCATGATCGTGCCTATAGTCGCGGCCACCACTCGCGACCTGCTGCGCCAGGTGCCTGGCCTGCCGAAAGAGGGGCCCGGGCGCTGGGGATGAACGACTGGGAAGTGGCCACCAAGGTGAGCCTCCCGTGGGTGCGGGCCGGCATCATAGGAGCCTCGGTACTTGGACTGGCGAGAGCCCTCGGAGAGACGATAGCTGTCGCCATGGTCTCGGGCGCGGTCCTCGGGACCGTCCCTACCAACCTCTACCTACCGATGGGCACTATCGCCGCCACTATTGTGAGCCAGCTCGACGGTGCCCTTTCTGATGGTACGGGTTTCGCCGTCGAGACCCTGGCGGAGTTCGCCCTCGTCCTAGCTGTGATAACCCTCCTCGCTAATATCGGGGCCCGCCTGTTGGTGCGCAAGGTGGCCGGGACAGCTCTGCCCGTGGGCCGAGGAATATAGCTAATGAGCGCACCGATCATTCTTCAGACATCGCCAGAAACCCTGGACCTGCACGGGAAGCCTTCGTGGCGCCGCCGGTTCAGCAACCACCTCGGCTGGGGCCTGTGCATGTTAGCCGTCCTTACCATCGTCTCCCCCCTTATCTGGTTGCTTTACGGCGTGGTCAGCCGGGCCGTTCCTGTGTGGCATTGGAGCGTGCTGACCACTTTGGGCAACGGCGAAGGGGGGGGCCTGGCCAACGAACTCGTCGGCACCTTGCTGATCGTGGCCGGGGTCGGGATCATCGCCGGGATAGTCGGCGTTTCTTCGGGTATGTACCTGGCCGAGTACGCCCACGGGCGCCTGGGCTCTGTGTTGAAGGCCGGCTCCGAAATACTGGCCGGCATCCCGTCCATAGTCCTCGGTTATGTAGGTTTCATCGCTCTGGCTGTCGCTCTTCACTGGCAGTTCTCCCTGGCTGGCGCCCTCATCGCCCTATCCGCGCTTACGGTCCCGTACATTGCCAAGGCCACTGAGTCGGCGCTGCGGCAGGTGCCGACCTCGTACCGGGAGGGCGCTGACGCACTGGGGATGAGCCCCATATACGCAATGCGCCGCATCACGATCAAGGCGGCGCTGCCCGGGATCACAACGGGGTGGCTGGTGGCGCTCGCGATCGCCATCGGCGAAACGGCGCCGCTGCTGTACACGGCTGGTTTCAGCAACAGCATGCCCACCCTCCAACTGACGCACTCTCCGATCCCGTACCTGACGTACGCGGTCTGGTCCTTCTACAACTACCCGTCGAACACATTCGTGGACCTTTCGTACGACGCCGCCCTCATCCTGGTGGTGCTGGTGCTTTTGCTGATTATCGCCGCCCGCTTGATCGTGTCATTTACTCAGCGGTACAGCGAGACGAACTGAGGGGTATCGGCCGAGGGACTGAGGCCGGCCGCCGGCTCGGGCTCGCAGCCCCGGGTTCCTGGGCCGAGCTCCCCGAGTTGCTGGCTCCGAGGACCTCCCGGCTCCGAGGACCTCCTGGCTCCGAGTTCCTGGCTCCGAGTTCCTGGCTCCGAGTTCCTGGCTCCGAGTTCCGCGAGTTCATAAGCCCGAGCTCCGCGAGTTCCTAAACCAGAGTTCTTTGGCTCCGCGGGTCTCTTGGCTCCGAGTTCCCGGGTACCTGGCGTGGGCCACGGGCATCGCTAGGGCTCAAGGCCAGCGGACGCCGGCCCCTAGTCACGGGGCGCGTCGACGCCAACGCCTTCGGCAGTCGCTTGTCTCGAAATTGGCCCCCGTCTGGGTCTTTTCGGTGCATTGAGAGGTTCTCGTCGCGATAATGGCGAAAACGATGCACTAAATCGCGACGAAAACCAAGTTTTGCACCGAGAACGCCGACTTGGCGGCTAGCAGAGAGCAGCTGGCTCCGCACAAAACGTGCATGGGGCGTTTCGCCCGCCAGTCTCTACCCGCCCAAACCTCGGCGATGCGGCCCCAGCCCCGCCGGCTCAGCTTTCTTCAGGCAATTGGCTGGCGTGGTCGAACCCGGGGGGCAGTTGACGACGGGCAATTACATGGACGTCGATACCGAGGTCGCCGGCTTTGCGTATGACCTTGCGCACGATCGGCCCACCGCCGGTCAACTCCTGCCAACGGCTCCTCTGGCTCGACCCAAGCACAATTTGGGTGATCTGGTGCTCCTGCGCAAAATCGGTAATGGCTTGAGCGGGGTCAGAATGGGTTACGTCGTACCAGTGTGCTCCGAGGTCGCTCACCAGTTTACGCAGCGACTCAAAAACGGCCTTGTCCTTGTCGGGCTTGGCGTCGGACGAAATTATGTGGACCACGTTGAGCTCACCTTTGGCCCGAGACGCCATACGGGCGGCGCGACGAAGCAGGGTGTCGGTACCGGGCGCGCCCGTCACGGCGACCAAGATACGCTCCCGCGTTTCCCAAAGGCGTTTCTGGCTGTGCCGGCGCAGGTGCTCCAACAGCTCTTCTTCGGTCTCGTCGGCGAGGTAGCGCAGCGCCAATTCTCGCAGCGCGATCAGGTTGTCAGTCTGGAAGAAGTGAGTGAGAGCGTAAGGGACTTTCTCGGCCGGATAGATGTTGCCGTGCAACATCCGTCGCCGGAGCTGCTCAGGAGAAGAGTCCACCAGTTCGATCTGGTCCGCTTTGCGGACCACCCAGTCCGGCACCCGTTCGCGAACGTGCGCCCCGGTCATCTGCTCGACGGCGTCAGCCAGGCTCTCGACGTGCTGGATATTGAGGGTTGTTATTACGTCGATGCCCGCATCGAGCAGCTCGAGGGCGTCTTCCCAGCGCTTGGCGTGACGGCCAGAACCCGGGACGTTCGTGTGCGCCAGCTCGTCGACCAGGGCGACCTTCGGGTGGCGAGCTAGTACCGCGTCCAGGTCCATCTCCTCGAACCAGGCGCCCCTGTACTGCACCTTCTGGCGCGGAACAACCTCGAAGCCCTCGAGGAGGGCCTCCGTAAGCGGTCGCTTGTGGGCCTCGACGAAGCAAACAACAACGTCGGTACCTCGTTCCAGGCGACGTTTCCCCTCGTTGAGCATGTCGTAGGTCTTGCCAACGCCGGCGACGGCTCCCAGGTAGATGCGGAAGTGGCCGGCCGCCTCGACGACGGATTCGGTGTCGTCCTCCTCGGGAAGGATGGCGGGAGCCCGCCCCGCCCTGGTGGCACGGCTGGCCGCCCTGCCGTCGTCAGCTGTAGACGGCTCCGGCTCCGGGAACGCGACCTCGGCGAACCCCGGCTCGGACAGCTCTGGCTCAGGCACGTCTGGCTCAGGCGGCTGCGGCTCGGATACCTTTGGCCCGGCCAGCTGCGGCCCGGCCAGCTGCGGCCAGGCCAGCTGCGGCCCGGCCAGCTGCAGGTCTGGGACCTGCGGCCCGGGCAGCTGCAGCTCAGGCACGTGCGACCCAAGCGGGTCCCTCCGAGGCAGCGTCGTCCCAGTCGGACCGGCCCCAGTCGGACCGGCCCCAGCCGGACCGGCCCCAGCCAGATCAGCCCCAGCCAGATCAGCCCCAGCCAGATCAGCCCCAGTCAGATCGGTTCCGGTCAGATCGGTCCCGGTCAGATCGGTCCCGGTCAGGGTGCGGTGCGGGCCGGCCGACGGTACGTCGGCCGCAGTTAGCTCGCTCGAGGGTAACTCGGCCCGAGGCAGCTCTGGCCAGGGCGCGCTGGGCACTGTCCACGCCTCCTTGACTGCCTTGCCGGCGTCGTTCGGCGCCACCACGTTCGTCCTCTTCTGGTTCATCATCCCTCGCCGATAACAATGGTACAAGTCAGCTCGGAGCGGAGTACCTGGCAGTGGCGGCACCACCACAGAAAACAGCTCGACGGGCGAGGCTCGCTTGTGGAGCCGGCCAGGACCAGCCATCTCCCACGTGACGCCGGCTGGACGGGAGACACGCAAACCGCATTGGGTGCCCTGGACGTGGCTCTTTGAGGCGCTAACATACGGCCTGAACTGAAACTGAGAAAGGGGGATCTTGCGGAACGGAGATCGTTCGACCGCTCTACGAGCCCCGAGTACCGCACAGCCGTAAGAAGGTACGAAGGTCGCCTCTATCTCAGCGGTTTTATAAGGCTTGAAAGGAGCCAATTTATGCGCAAGATACTTGCCAGTTTAGCCGCTGGCAGCCTCGTATTCCCGTTCGCCGTCCTGGCTGATAATGCCGCGACTGCGTCTGCCTCTGCTTCGCAAGTCGCATCAACCAGTGTTTCCGGTGACACGTTTGCCTTGATCAATGGCGATAACGCCGACCCATTTTTCCTCACTATATGGAAGGGGGCCTTGGCCGAGGCACAAAAGTACGGAGTACATTTGGTGGAGCAGGCCCCGCCGACCTTCGATGCGCCGACTCAAGTGTCGTACATGACCGACGAAGTGGCCAAGAAGGTCAACGGTGTCATACTTTCGCCCGATGCAGATCAGGGCTTCACTACGATACTCGCGGCGGCTAAGAAGGCTGCTATCCCCGTCGTGCTGGTCAACTCCGACAGCACGTACAACAACAACCCGGACAAGGTCTCTGCCTTTACGAGCTCTCAGATCCTGCTCGGGGATCTGGCCGCAAAGGCGATGGGGAACCTATTGCACGGGACAGGTACGGTCGCGGTTATCAACTCGGTCGCCGGTTCACTCGGGGACGAGCAACGTGGTAGCTCCTTCGTCTCGACCATGAAAGCCGACTTCCCCAAGATCAAGGTCCTCCCGGAGCAGTACGACCTGGACGACCGCGCTACTGCTGACAGCATGGCGACTGACGAGATGGAGGCTCATCCCAGCCTGAACGGCATCTATGGCGTCGACTCGTTCACAGGGCAGGGCGTCGGGTCGGCTATCGAAGCGGCCCACAAGGCGGGCAAGATCAAGGTTGTGGCTATCGACGCCGAACCGCAAGAAGTCACCCTGCTTCGCTCCGGCGTGATCCAGGCCTTGATCGCCCAAGCCCCGTACAACATGGGCATCGGCGCGGTCCAGGACCTCGTGTACGACCTGCAGGGCAACATGGGAGGCATCAAGGCCCTCAACGTGCTCCCTCCGCAGGAGGTCACCCCGGCGAACATCAACACGCCCGCGATCGAGAAGTGGGTCTACGCTTCAAAACCATGACATCGGGGGCTGCTAGCTCAATGGGCAGCTAACGTTGTTGCCTGCGAAAAACTAGCCTCGAGGCGTGAGAAGGAGGCGACGGATGCTTTTAGCCAAGATCGCGTTGGTTCCGCTGCAGAGCGGGTGGGCGACAGCATCCGCCGCCTCCTTCTTCGCGTCAAGCTGGTATTTCTCGGGCGCCCAAGGGCGTCATCGGCTCCTCGGGGACGACCGGAGGCTATCCTCGACCGAGTCGGCTTCTTGGTGGTGAAGTTCTCAGGGGCCGGATGACGCCCTGGAGTTGTCTTCCCGGGCGGCTCCCACCGGGTTAGGGGACAAAAGCTGAGCAAAGTAGAGGCCATGGCTGAGCAAGTGTGCTGGTGGTTCTGGAGGGGACGGATATGAGTGCTACGGCGGAGGGGTCGGCAGGCGCGAGCGAAGAGCCGCAAGCCGCACATCAGATGCGCCTCGAGAACGTGGGCAAGGCATACGGCGGGGTCCGCGCTCTGAAACCGACCACGACGACATTCCGCCAGGGCCTCACCGGGATAGTGGGCGACAATGGCGCCGGGAAGTCCACGCTGATGAAGATCCTCTCCGGGGTGATAGCCCCAGACGAAGGCGACATTTGGCTGAACGATAAAAAGATCCAGTTCAGCTCGCCCATTGCCGCAAAGCGTGCCGGCGTCGAATCTCTTTACCAGGAGCTTGCGCTGGCCGACACGTTGGACGTCACCAGTAACATCTTCCTCGGGCGGGAGCTCACCCGTAGCGTGCTGGGCCTGCGCATCCTCAAGCACCGGGACATGGCCGCATCGGCTCGGGTGACGCTGAAGCAGGTGCAGATCAATATCCCGGATGTGACGGCCATGGTGCGGTCGCTGTCTGGAGGCCAGCGTCAAGCAGTCGCGCTGGCACGGGCGATCCACTTCAACGCCCCCGTCGTGTTGTTGGACGAACCCACCGCCGCGCTCGGCCCCCGCGAGACGGCCTCCGTGAACGGGATCATCGAGCACCTGGTGGAGCAAGGGAAGTTGGTCATCATGGTCACTCACAACATCCCTCAGATCATCACCATGGCGACGCAAATTGTCGTAATGCGGGCCGGACGGATCGTCTGGGAGGTTGACCCGCGCCAGACGTCGGAGGAGGAGCTCATGTCGTACATGGTCGGCACGAAGACGCGCACCAATGGCTGACACCCGCCAAACGGTCATGCCCGTGAGTGGGGCGGGGCGGGCCGACGAAGTGCTACCGGTCTCCTTGCACCGTCAGATGATGATCGGGTGGATCCTTCGGTTCAGCAGCCTTGGTGTGCTCGTGCTGCTGATCATCCTTTTCTCGGTAGGCGCGTCCGGCTTTTTGACGGCGTTGACGTTGACAAACATCCTGGCGTCAACGGCTGTTTTTCTCCTTCTCTCGTTGGGCGAGACTTTTGTCATGATCGCCGGCGCCATTGACATCTCGGTAGGCTCGATGCTTGGGCTTGGCGGCGTTGCGGGCGCGCTGTACATGTCGAACAATTACCACGGAGGCAATGGTTTCACGACGGCCGCCGGCAGCGGGGGCACCGGGATCCTTATTGTCGGCACACTGATCTCCCTCGCGGTAGGCCTCGGCGGCGGCCTGTTGAACGGCACCCTTGTTGCTTACCTGAAGATCAATTCGCTGATCGTGACCCTGGCGACATACGGCGCGTTCCTTGGTTTCGCGGACTTGCTATCTAACGGGGTCCCGGTCGTAAACCTGCCGCCGGCATCCGTGACGGTCGGTACGGGTGCGTTGTGGAACATCCCCTATATCGTTTTTATCGCCGCAGGCATTGCGTTGGTACTTTCCTGGGTAGCGAGGAACACGCGGTTCGGCCGTTACACCTACGCGGTCGGGGCCAGTCGAGAAGCGGTGCGACGGTCAGGCGTAAACGTCAAGAGGCACACCCTGATGCTCTTCGGGCTGGCGGGCACCCTGGCCGGGCTGGCCGGGATGATCAACGCATGTCACTTCCAGACCGCGTCGAGCACCTCCGGCGCCAACGACCTGCTGGTGGCAATCGCGGCCGTAGTCATAGGCGGGACCCCCTTGACCGGCGGAGAAGGAAGGATCTGGGGGACGGTGGTTGGAGCCCTCATTTACACGTTGCTGGAGAACGGCTTCGTATTGATGAACGTGCCGTCGTTCTGGCAGCTGCCGGTTATTGGCCTGCTCATCATCGTCGCCGTGTCGCTGGACCAGTACCAACGACGCGTCCGCGCCGAGCTCAGCGCCTACCGGAGCCTGGAAGGCATCACTGCAGACAGCTTGGATGACGACGATGGGCAACCCCCGGACGCGGCCGCGGCTGCGGCCGAACAGGCCAAAGCCGACCAGCCCAGCGCTGCCATGCTGTTGAGGCGGCAGATGTGACCCTCCAAAGGGGCGACCCGCGATGATGGCCGCAGTCGTAACCGGAGCCGCCAGCGGGATTGGCAGGGCCATCGCGTGCTCGCTGGCAGAAGATGGGCTTCCTGTTTGGGCCACGGACATAAACGGCGCTGAGCTCGAACTGTTAGCGGCCGACGGCCGCACTCAAGGGTGGGTGCTGTTACCGCGGACCATGGACGTGAGCGATCCCCAGGCAGTTACGGACGTCTTGGCCGAACTCGATGCCAGTGGCGACCAGCTGGGTTTCTTCGTCCACTGTGCTGGCATAACCTGGCGGGGCTCAATGCTGGACATGCCGCTGCCTGACTACGAAAGGATCGTGTCTACCAACCTCACCGGGAGCTTTATCTGCCTTACCGCCGCGGCCCGGCTGATGGTGCGGCAAAGTCTCGGTGGGTCGATTGTGGCGATCACGTCGGTGAACGTCTTGAGACCGCTCGTCGGACAGGCTGTGTACTCCGCGACCAAAGCCGCCCTGGATATGCTCGTCCGCACACTGGCAGTTGAGGTCGGGAGCGCCGGAGTGCGCGTCAACGCTGTCGCTGCCGGCGGAGTCGACACGCCGATGAACCCTCGCGATGGCAGAGATGATTTCGCGAAGCGGCTACCACTGGGCCGCATTGGTCAGGCTCAGGACATCGCCGATGCAGTGCGCTTCTTGGTGAGCGACAACGCCAGCTACATCACCGGGGCCTCGCTCCTGGTCGACGGAGGCCTAGCGCAGCTGAGACCAGGTTGAGCGGGCTTCAACTACCCGCGGACGACCCCGCCGGCGAGGTCCCAAGCCACATCCCTCCTGGTCCTGTGCCCGCCACGAGCAACGAGCGCACGGCATCTTCGGCATCAGGAGACACCAGGACGAGCACCTCGTCACCAGCCTCGAAGACCGTGTCGCCCCTCGGTACCACTACATGTGCTCTACGGACCACGGCCACGACGGTCGCCTCTTTTGGCATCCCGAGGCGCGCCAGCTCCGTTCCGGCCGCCGGAGAACCTGGTGCCAATGTCACTTCCACCAGACGGGCCCCGGAGGACTCGAGCTGCATGAGGCGCACCAGCGAGCCGACGGAAACGGCCTCTTCAACCAGAGCGACTAGAAGGTGGGGCGTCGAAACGGCAACGTCGACGCCCCAGGTCTGGTTGAAGAGCCAATGGTTCTTCGGATGGTTGACGCGAGCGACGACCCTCGGGACAGCGAACTCTTGTTTGGCCAGCAGGGAAATGACCAGGTTGTCCTCGTCATCACCCGTCGCCGCGACCACCACGTCGGCGCTAGCCAGCCCGGCGGCATCGAGGGCGGAAACCTCACACGCGTCTCTCACCATCCACTGCACCCCGAGCGCGGCCCCGCGAGCGGCGACGGCGGGATCTATCTCTATGAGCAGGACTTCGTGGCCGGCCTCGTGGAGGTCAGCAGCCAAATAGGCCCCGACATTGCCGGCCCCAGCGATCACGACCTTCATTGGTGTGGCCCCTTTTCCAGCCGTTCCTCCAGCGCTTCCAGCGCGCCCTCGGTTACCGAGAGATAAAGGACATCCCCTTCTTGGCCCACTACCCCCGGTTTGGGGAGCAGGGACTTGCCTGCGCGCGTGAGGGCGACGAGCCTGGTCTGGCCGATGACCTCCAGGGCCTCCAGCCGATAACCGACCCATGGAGCCGGCAAGGAACGTTCAACCATGACGACCTCTCCCTGGGGGCTCGCCCACTCGGTCACCGTCCGTTCCGGCAACAACCGGCGCAGGACCTGGTCTACCGTCCAGGTCACCGTGGCCACGGTCGGTATGCCAAGGCGCCGGTAGATCACGGCGCGGCGCGGGTCGTATATGCGGGCGACCACGTTCGGGACCAGGTACGTCTCCTTGGCGATGCGAGCTGTCAATATGTTCGAGTTGTCACCATTAGTCACCGCAGCCAGGGCCTGGGCGTCGTCGATCCCCGCCTCCTCGAGGGCGTCCCGGTCGAAACCGAACCCCACTACCCCCTTGCCACCCCAGTCCATGGCCAAGCGCTGCAGAGCCCGCGGGTTCTTGTCGATGACCGACACCTCGTTGCCTTCCCGCGACAGCATGGTGGCGAGCTCGGAACCGACTCTCCCGCACCCCACAACCACCACTCGCATGCAGAACCATGCAACACTCTCGGGGTGGATGGCACAACTCGCTAGCAGCCAGTTACGCTCTGAGAGCGGGTTCCGGTGCGATCGGCCCCGCCGAGTGACCGCCGGAAGACCACGTGCGCAAAGAAGAGGCAGCGGCGAATGCCAGATACGGTTCCGACCTCAGTGCCGCTGGCTTTCGACGTTCCCTTGGCTAGCGGGGAGCGAGGCGGCGGGCGCTCTCCGACGCAGGCCCGCCGGCAGTCACCGGGGACGAGCACACGGTGTGTGGTGGACCTGCGGGCCTGCGGAGCGCCGTGAGCACACTGATAACAAAGGACGGCGTCCAGTCGGCCCAGCCCACGCAGGTCACTGTCGACTTGCCGGAGCCGCTGGGCTACCGGATAAAGAACCGTTTGCTCGGTTCTCCGTTGGTGACCGAGCAGCTCGACACGGAGCGCCTCGGGACGTTCGCCGGGATGGGTGTCCTGACTCCGGATGCCATTTCGTCGTCGGCCTACGGTACCGAGGAAATGCTCGTCGAGCTGGTGCCGTACGTCGGCCTTGCCGCGTTCGCGCTGCTGATACCGATCACCTTGACGATCCTGCTGGTCCTGTTCTTCGTCACGCTGTCCTACAGGCAAGTCGTCATGGTGTACACGCGTGCTGGCGGTTCGTACGTAGTGGCTCGGGAGAACTTCGGCCCAACGTGGCCCAGATCGCGGCCGTCGCCCTCTTGATCGACTACACGGTCACCGTCGCGGTACAAACGGCGGCGGGCACTGATGCTCTTGTTTCGGCCTTCCCCGCTCTGCTCTCTTACGACGTCCCGATCAGTGTGGCCGTGGTCGTGCTCTTGGCCTACGGCAACCTGCGCGGGATCCGCGAAGCAGGCCGCCTCTTCGCCATCCCGACCTACTTCTTCATTTTCTGCATGGCAGCCGTGATAATAACCGGTCTTGTCCGGGAGGCGCTGGGCAACCTGCCGCTGTACTCCATTCACCGTGAGGGCCTTTACCCGTTCGGCCACCCCGGTAGCGGGCTCCTGATGGGGGCATCCGTAATTGTAATAATGCGATCGTTCGCCAACGGCGGTTCCTCGTTAACCGGTGTCGAGGCGATCTCCAACGGGGTCAGCGCGTTCAAGCCGCCCGAAGGTACGCGAGCTCGGCACGTCTACGTCCTTATGAGTTGCACCCTCGGCGCGTTGGTGCTGGGCATTTCTTTGCTCGCCAGGTGGACCCACGCGGCACCGTTCGTTGCGGGAGCGCCGACGGTGATCGCCCAGGAGGCGCAGGCCGTATTCGGTTCGGGCCGGCCGGGAACGTTCTGTTCTACGTAGTGCAGCTTGCCACCCTGCTCATTCTCTACACGGGCGGGAACACGAGCTTCAATGGTTTTCCGTTCCTGGCCAGCTTCGTCGCGGGCGATCGCTTTCTACCCCGCCAGCTCACCAGGCGCGGGCACCGGCTTACCTTTTCCAACGGGATAATCGTCCTCGCCGTCATTGCCGTCGCCCTCCTCGTCGTAACGCGCTCCAACGTCACGGCCCTCGTCGCCGTTTATGCGATCGGCGTTTTCACCGGTTTCACCATGGCCGGGGCGGGCATGAGCAAGTACCACCTGACGCACCGCAGCCGAGGGTGGAGGCGCAAGCTGGCTATCAACCTGGGCGCCGCCGTCTTGTCGGGGATCGTCGTGGGGATCTTCGTCATCGCCAAGTTCGGCCAGGGGGCATGGACCGTCGTCGTCCTCTTCCCGGTGCTGACCTTCGTGCTCATACGCCTCAATCGCCAATATCGCACGGAGGCGCAACAACTCGAGCAGGGCGCCCTGGAAGCCTCCGAAATGCCCGTCCTGCGTCGCCACGTCGTTCTCGTGTTCGTAGACCGCCTGGACCTGGCCACCGCTCGCGCTATCCAGTACGCCCGCAGCCTGGATCCCGACGAGGTACGGGCCGTCCATTTCCTGCTGGACAATCAGGTCGCGAAGCTCCTGAAACAAAATTGGGAGCATCTAATGATCCGCCGGCTCCCGTTGGAGATCAGGGAATGCCGCGACCGACGCCTCGTGCGAGCGGCGCTCGATGTCGTGGCCAGCGCACTGGCGGACGGCAATACAGAGGTCTCGGTCTTACTCCCACGACGCATCTATTCGTGGGGTTGGAGCCACATCCTGCACGACCGTACTGCCGACCAGTTGGCGGCCACGCTCGGGCGCCTGCCGCATGCCAACGCGACGGTGGTGCCCTTCCAGCTCGGCAAGGGCCGGCTTACCCGCAAGAGCACAGAACAAGAGCGAAGAGCGCGCCGGGAAAAATGGGAGAAAAGGCGGCGGCGGGACCTGGAACCGGGCGGTGGGATGGTGCCGGTCGAAGGGGCGGTCCCCATCGGCGACGCCCAGTGGCGCCAGAAGGCGAGGATCGCGGGCCGCGTCACCTCCGTCGAGGTACAACCGTGGCGGGGCGCACAGGTGCTGAGCTGCACGATCGCGGACCGCACCGGGTCGATGACCCTGGTCTTCACCCGCCGTGACGTGCCGGGTATCGAGACCGGGGCCCAGCTGGTCGCCGAGGGCACGGTAGGCGAACACGATGGCCGCCTAGCCATGCTCAACCCCCTCCACGAGGTGCTGAAGCGGACGACACTCGACCCGGTCCGGGACTGAAAAGTGCAACGGGCTCTCGAGCGGACAAGAGCGCGTTGCAACGCTTCTGCGCGGCGGCCGCGTTGACCTTCTGGTGAACTCGACGGTTCCCGCCGACGACGGGTTGAAACGGCGCTGCAGCGCGGCCGCATTGACCTGTTGGTGACCCCGGACCGTTCCCGCCTCTAGCCCGCGGTCGTTGACATTGGAGCGATTGCGTCGACTTCTCGCACCTCTTCGCTCGAGAGCACCCAGTCCGCCGCTTTGACGTTGGCCCAGATCTGTTCGGGCTTCGTCGCGCCCGCGATCACCGAGGCGACAGCCGGCTTGGCCGCCAGCCAGGCGATAGCCAGCTGGAGGATGGTGTGGCCGTGATCAGTGGCGTAACGCTCGAGCGCGTCCACCACGTCGAACGAGTCACCAGACAGCAGCTCCTGCTGTCGCTCCGGCACCATGCCAGCGATGCGGGTGCCAGCAGGAGGCGGCTCGCCCCGGTGGTACTTCCCCGAAAGGACGCCGGTCATGAGCGGGAAGTAGGGAATGAAGGCGATCCCGAGGCGCTCGCATTCGGGAAGTACGTCGAGTTCCGGTTCCCGGTGCAGCAGGTTGTACTGGTTTTGGACGCTTACGAAGCGCGGGGCACCATCCGCCACTGCCGCGTCTGCATCGCTGAGCTGTTCCGCTGAGAAATTGGAGCACCCGATCTCGCGCACCTTGCCCGCCTTCACCAGGTCCCCCAACGCGGCGAGGGTGTCGGCGATATGTATGGCAGGGTCAGGATGGTGGAGCTGGTAAAGGTCCACGTAATCGGTCCCGAGACGGCGCAGGCTGTCTTCGATAGCGCTCTTTATATATGCCGGCGCCGCGCCCTTTTTGTCGGGACCGACAGCGATGCCGAACTTCGTGCCGACGATGACATCGGGGCGGCGTTTCCCAAGCGCTCTGCCGAGGAACTCCTCGCTGCGAGTGCCCCCGTAGACATCGGCGGTGTCGAAGAAATTGATGCCCGCGTCGAGGGCAGCCTGGACCACGACGGCGGTCGCCGGCTCGTCGAGCCGGCCCCCGAAATTGTTGCAGCCGAGGCCGACCAGAGAGACGTCGAGCGAACCGATCTGGCGTATTGGCATGGTGTCCATGGGCGCAAGCTACCAGCCGACGGGCGGGTGGCTGCGGGGGCCAGCCCCCGACGA
The DNA here is from genome assembly GCA_963823855.1 of uncultured Acidimicrobiaceae bacterium. Classification (GTDB taxonomy): domain Bacteria; phylum Actinomycetota; class Acidimicrobiia; order Acidimicrobiales; family Palsa-688; genus Fen-671. Next base: position 115,076 of record CAWGNA010000009.1, on the reverse strand, counting down.
GCCGCGGGTCAGGCGGCGGGGCCGGCTGAGCACCAGGCGAGGCCAGCGCGCCGAGCCGGGCGGGGCTGGACGGCGGCTGAACGCCCGGCGGGGCGTGGGCCGCGCGACCGGACGAGGCGGGGCGGGGCGGGGCGGCGGTGGCCGAGGTGGGGCGGCGCTTGGGCGGGCGGGGCCGGCCGCGGTGGCCGAGGCCGGGCGGCGCCTGGGTGGGCGGGGCCGGCCGCGGCGGCCGAGGCGGGGCGGCGCTTGGGCGGGCGGCGGGCCAAGGCGGCCGTGGGCTGGGAGCACGATGCCCCGCCGGCACCGAGCGGCGGCGACCCGACACGGATCGTGGTCCCGCCGGCACAGTGAGCGCAGTGGTGAACCGATCGCTGTGGTGGTGCGGCGGATCGGCGCTACCGGAGGGCAAAAGAAGGCCAGCCCGGTCCCGCGCGGGCCAGCGCCGGGGGGAATGGCGATAAAAGTCACCGTGGGCCCCAAATTCCGCCTGCCAACTCATCCATCTCGGTGCAGTAATTGGTTTTGGTCGCGATCAGGGGCACGTTTCGCGCACTAATGCAGCCGAGTTACAAAAAAGGCACCCAGAAAGCCTCGCCCGCAGTGTTGCGGGCGCTGCATTTTACGCCGAAAGTGACGGCGTAACCCCTAACGGCACTAAACCGTCACCGCCAAATGCAATTAGGTCCCCTAGAACCGCTGAGTCAGTTTCGCCGGGGCCCTTTGTTAGGGTCGCCCGCGCCCGAGGCGCCGGCGGCTGCTCCTCCTGGAGAGGATGGCCTGAGCCAGTCCTCGAGTTGGCCCAGGGCGCGCTCAATTCCGCCAGTCGCTACCTCGAGGATCTTTACGAAACGCTCCTGGTAATGGGCGACGGCCGCGTTGATCTCTCTGGTCGCGGGCGGCTCCTGGCCGCGACGGGTGTACGCCCCGCCCCGTACCCTGTCGTAGCTGCCGTCGTTCACCCAGCTCATGAGCTCACGCGCCCTTCTCACGGCAAAAGGATGGCCCAGCGAGGACTGGTACCAGGATCGCGACCACCGAGCGTAAACGTCCTCTTCGTCGTCGTAGGCTGCGGCTTGCGCGAGGAAGGCGTCGAGGCTCATACCTTCGAGCGCGCCACCAGCAACACGCATCAGCATTTGGCAGGTAATTAGAGGGTCCCCCACTGCCAGAGCACTGGCCCGGTCAGCGGAAAGTTCGGCGTTCCTCCACCATTCGAGCATGACGAGATAAACGGCCTTAAAGGGGATTCCCGGTAAAAAACCCGGGGCGCCCGTCGCGCTCTGAACCATTCGACGCAAGAACTCCAGAGCGGTTTGATAGTAATAATGTTCAGAAAGCACATGGCTCATCTCGTGGGCCAGTACCACATCTACCTCGCCCCCGGTGTAATCCCGGGCCAGCCCCGACAGGATGACGACCATAGGGCGCTTTGCTCCGATCGTGAAAGCATTGGCGATTGGCATTTGCGTCACGAACAGATCAGGGACCTTGTCTATGTCCAGGACCGACGCGGCTCGGACGTGCCTTGCCCACAGCTGAGGGACCTGTCTGTCTGAAATCTGCACTGCATTTCCGGCATAGACCTGGCGGAGAAGACGCTCGTGGCCGATGTCCGTCAGGGTCTTGACCACTCTGTCCAGCATCGGGATCGACTTCAGCGCCGCCGTAGCTGCTCTGTCGGCCGGGTGCTCGTAAGCCTTCGGGCTTATCTGCTCGTAGCGCACGCTCTCTTGCAAGGACATACCCGCAGCCTACTGTGGCCGCGCCGGAACAGCGTCTCGCCCAAGCTTGTAACCCGTGTAGACGGAAAGGCGCCCAGGCGCTACTTTGCGCCGGCCCCTTTTCGTGCTGTCGGGGACGCCTTCGACGTCCGGGACGAGGTCTTCGGCCTGGACGCGGCCTCTTTGGCGCCCGTGCTCTTCTTGGGCGCCTTTACCTTGGGGGGAAGTTCGGCCGCGCCCTCAAGGGCCTTGGCCACCCATACCTCAGCCTTGGCCGGGCTCGACCGCCAGACGGAGGGCAACGAGACGTAGCCCGCCATGCTGTGGCCCTCCGGACCGAATGGACCGGCGCCTTTCTCACTGAGCAAAGCAGCCTGACCGGCCTCGTCCAATTTCACGCCCACGTCGGCACCAAAAAGGCCCATGAACATATTGCCATTGACAAAAGCGCCCAGGTTGCCGAACATCGGTTTTACTTCAACGAGCGGGTCGAGCGGCACGAGGCTGGAAAAATAGGCCTTGTCTTGCTCCGTTGGCTTCGGGATCTCCATAGGTGGGCCTCCCCTTAGTCGCGGGTGCGCAACAGGGCTATCCCGTCGCCGGTAAGGTCGTCGAGCGCTGACTTACGACCCGCGATCATCAACACGAGCGAGACCATCGGGCCCTCGACCTCCGGCCCGTCGCCGCTCGACCAGTCTGCGTCAGTCGACCGCAGCGTTAGGCCGGTAACACGCTTCTTGCCTCCCAGAAGAAGGTTCGATCCCCTGAAGAAATCGGCCACCCGTGTCAGCGACCCCTCCGGGTATTTCCGGAGGATACCGAGGGGCCGACGAATATCTTCACCATGGACAACTTGCTCCCCTAACATCGCCATTAGGGGTCCCGGTGGATGGCGCGTGGTGTCCAGCACGGAGTTGAAATTTTCGAGGGTGGCGGGGCCAGAACTGCCCTTTTCCCGACGGGCGTCCTTTGCGGTCATGGCATTGAACCGGAACCCTGTCGAAGCCAGTCCGACGAAGAAGTCGGGAGAAGACTTTTTGGCCGTGGCGGTCATATGGGCAAGTACGTCCTCGACTGTCCACCCGGGGCACAACGATGGCGTGGACCACTGAGATGGCCCCAGGCCAGCCAGGTCTTTTGCGAGCGAATGGCGCTCCTCGTGGATCGAAGGCCAGATTTGGTCCATCGCAGCTAGCCCATCGGCAGGGCTTCGTACACCTCGATGGTGCCACCGGTGCTCAAGAGCGGGCAACCCTGCGCCATTTTGGTGGCCTGCTCGGCATCTCCGGCTTCAAGTATGGAGTAACCGCTGACCGCCCCGCGTCCGCCCTTCGTCACGGTCCCACCCGGTTTGATGGTTGCCGACGGCGCCAGTGGGCTGCCGCCGTCTACGAGAGCACTACCGATCTCCCCGAACCAAGCCATCCACTGCTCCATGACCTTTTGCTGTTCAGCGGGGGTGTCGGGCATCGAACCGCCCGAGTACGCCAAGAGGTACTTAGCCATCGAGGGCCTCCTCAGTTGATAGATTTGCCTTTCGGCGATGACCAAATTAGGTGGTTACCTAACTAAATGCAAGAGGGAAACGACGGGCCCGAGCTTCAGGGGGTCCTAGAGGCACTTACGTCGCCGGTGCGGCGAGAGATTCTCCGGCTGATCTGGGACCAGGAGCTTCCCGCAGGCGAGATTGCGGCCGCGTTCGAGCTGACCAAACCCACTATTTCCCAGCACCTCGGGGTGCTGCGCCGGTCAGGCCTGGTGACGATGACAGCCACTGGTACCTTTCGGCGCTACCGAGCCCGACAGGAAATCCTGCAACGCTTGAACGGAGCCCTCGGCAACGTAGGGAAATGGACCGTCGCCGATGATGTGCCCGAGCGCGCTCTCTCAGGGGCGAGCACGAAATGGGTCGTCGTCGCTACTGCCAACGTCGAGACCGACCAGGCGACGACGTTCAGGGCATTCGAGGACCCGGCGGTCTACTCGCGCTGGCTTGGTGTCCCCGTGACGATTGACCACGGCCGGTTCGCCTGCACACTGGAATGGGGTACCAGAGTGCGCGGGCGCTATGAACTCGTTTGCCCTCCCGAGCTCATTGTGATGCGCTGGGACTTCGACGACGACAATGTCCCTGTCCCGGGCGGAGAAATGACGGGCTATCTACGCGTACAGCCGTCGAGTACCAGCGCTGGCGGCGCTCACGTCGAAGTGCATCAGGTCGTCGACACGCCGGAACAGGCGGCGTTCATGGAGGTTGCCTGGACGACGGTACTTGGACGCCTGCAGGCCGGAGTCGCGGCGGCTTCTGGTGCCGGGACAATGAGGTTCAGAGAAACCCGGCCGAAGCACCGCCGACCGCCACAAGCCCGGCAACCCTGAGCCGCCGGGCGGACTGGGTGCGACGACCTCAGGACTTAGCGCTCAGGTCGGCCTCGGTGCGCGCCGACACTCAACTTCTATGGGAACCCGTCCATTGTCGTGCCCGGCCTGCGTAGGCCACCTCCTGACTGGCCAGGTAGAAGGCCTTCGCCAGTACGTGTGCGACTGCTGCGCTGGCGTCGTCATCGGGATCGCCGCATTGCGTCAGCTCGCAGGACCAGTCGGCCAGCACATTTGGACCGCCGAGCCGTTGCGTGGCGCCGGTGTGAGCGCGGGCCGGTGCCCGTTCTGCTCATCCCTGATGCTGCCCAAGCCTGGGCCGTCAGCGGGCACAGCTGCGATTTGCAAAGCCTGCGAAGTCGTATGGCTGGACAAGACGGCCGTCAGCTCCCTTCCGGTCAGGACGACGCCCGCTCCCGGTCAAACGACCCTGGAGACCGAGATGCCGCGTTGCGGACAATGCGGTGCGCCCATCGTGCATACGTGGGACGAACAGTGCCAGTACTGCCGGGCCGCCGTTCACGCGCCCACCAAAGTTGTCGTGTTGGAGAGCGAACTTCCCGAGGTCGGCCGCACTGTGCCCAGGAGTATTGGGGCAAGGAGTACAGGGACGACCCGGCTCGCACACGCCCTGGCAATGTTGATGACCCCAGTCGACTGACAGCGTCGACTGACAGCGTCGACTGACGGCGTCGACTGGCAGGGTCGACTGGCAGGGTCGAATGGCAGGGTCGAATGGCAGGGTCGAATGGCAGGGTCGAATGACAGGCCAAAACCGCCCGAACAGCGCTCACAGCGAACCGAGGACAACGCGGCGCCACGACGCCACCCGTTCCAACAAGGCGTCGTCGCGCCGCACTGGTCCCAGCAGGGCTCCGCTCCGGGCACCCCAACTCTTCGCCACCTCGTCGAGCGGCTTTCCAGTCAAGACGGCACTGGCCTGTACAGCCGCGCCATACGCAACCAGCTCGGTCAACTCGACGACAAGGACCGGGCGCCCGGAGAGGCGCCGGACGGTTTGCTGCCACGCTTGACCACGGGCGCCGCCGCCCAGCAGGAGCAGCGGGGCCTCGCTGCTTTGGGGCGCCCACTGGTCGAGAAACGCCGTCGCTTCCAGAAGTGTGGCCACCAGGCCCTCGTACGCAGCCTGCAAGATGGCGCGTTTGTCGGTGTTGTAACGCAACCCTGAAAGTGTGCCTGAGGCAGTCGGGACGTTCGGGGTGCGCTCTCCTCCCAACCACGGAAGGAACACCACTCCCTCCGACGGCTCCACCTCTTCCCGTGACAACCCGAGCCAGTCGCTGACCGTGTCGATGGCCACGGTCGCATTGAGGGTGCACGCTAATGGCAGGTACCTGCCGTCAGCACTCGCAAAACCGGCGACTGTGCCTGTTGGGTCGGCGCTCGGGGCCGCGGCAGGGGCGTACACAGTCCCGGACGTGCCGAGAGACAAAGCTGCTTCCCCAGGCCCGAAGTCCAGGGCCAGGGCGGCGGCCGCGTTGTCGCCAGCGCCGCACGCCACCTTCGTGCGGGGGGCAAGCCCAAACTGCTGTGCCGCTTCACCGGTTACCGAGCCGGCTACGCCCTCGGGCGCGATCACTGCCGGCAACAGCGCCGGGTTGAGCCTCACTGCTTCGAGCGCCAACACGTCTGGCGCATATGCCTCGTCCGCCGGGCTCCACCAACCGGTCCCAGAGACGTCGCTGCGGTCCGTCGCAGGCGAGCCCGTCAGGCGGAAGTTGAGGTAGTCGTGGGGCAACATGACGTGGCGCGCCGCCGCGGCGAGATCGGGCTCCGTCCGACGTAACCAGGCCCAGTGCGCCACCGTGAACGAGCTCGTAAGAACGGAGCCGACTCGTTTCGCGCATGCCTCCGGCCCACCGATGCTCTCGACCAGGTCCCGGGCGTCGGGCGCGCCGCGTGTGTCGTTCCACAGGGGCGCCTTGCGCAGCGGGCGCCCCCTCTCGTCGAGCACGACGAGGCCATGCTGTTGGCCGCCGATTGATATCGACGCGACTTCACCCGCCCGCCCGGTCTGGGCCAGTGCGCTCGCCACGGAACGCTCCCAGTCCCGGGGGTCGGTCTCCCGGGCGCCCCCCACGCCTTCGACCTCGTGAACCGCCGCGCCCGTAGCGATCACGTGACCATCTTCAGCGTCGACAACCAGCACTTTGGTCGATTGCGTGGAGCAGTCCACCCCTGCGACTAGCGGCATAGGGGCCAGCTTGCAGTGCCGGACCGCCAGCCGCAACTATTGGCCCGTGGCTATCCGCCCTGAGGCGCTCGCTTTCGGCGCCAGAGCAGACGATTACGAAAAAGGTCGGCCTGATTACCCACCGAGCGCCGTCACGTGGCTCACAGAACAGCTTCGGATCGGGAGTTGTTCCACGGTCATCGACCTGGCCGCCGGTACGGGCAAGCTGACACGCGCACTGCTCCCGACCGGCGCCCGTGTACTCGCCGTCGAGCCAGTAGCCGGCATGAGGGGCACCCTCCGCTCCGTCGTCCCCACCGCCGAAGTGGTCGAAGGGACGGCTGAGCAGTTACCGGTCCCGGATGGCTTCGCCGATGCCGTAACGGTTGGCCAGGCGTTCCACTGGTTCCGGGGCGAGGAAGCGCTGGCGGAGATCCACAGAGCGCTCACCCCGGGTGGACGGCTGGGCCTGATCTGGAACAACCGGGACCTGGGCCAACCGGTGCAGGCAGAGCTAAGCGGATTAACGGAGCGGTACCGGCGTTCGACGCCTTCGCAGGACACAGGGATATGGAGAGCCGCCTTCCGTGATACCGGCCTGTTCGGCCCCCTGACCGAGGAACAGTTCACAATGGAGCAGGTGTTAGACCCTGATCAGTTCGTGGCCCGGGTGGTGTCAGTCAGCTACATTGCGGCGCTCGCGGCAGATGAACAGGCTGCCGTCGCCGACGAGGTCTCCCAGATCGCCAGCCGCTACGGCAACCCTGTGGTCCTGCGGTACATCACGCGGACCTACTGCACGCAGGCCACAGTTCGGGCCTGAGGCACCGGACACGCAGGTGCCAGGCAGCGAAAGCCCAGTTCAACAGCCTGTTCGTCCTGGCAGGAGACGGTCCAGCCAGAGCGCGGCCCCCATATGCTGCCAGGTCGCAACAGCGTTGCCGAGCCGCTGAAAACGAAATGCCGGGCCCTGCCGAACTGCTAGTGGGCATCGACGTGGGCACCACCATGACCAAGGCCGCGGTGGTCAGGCCGGACGGAACGGAGGTCTCGTGGGGAAGCGTCCCGACCCCTTGGCACCCCACACCGACTGGTGCCGAAACCGACCCGTTCGAATTCCTCGAGGCCGTGGCGCAAGCGGTCAGCTCCGCGCTGGGAGCAGCTACGCCGGGCCGAGTGGTTGGCGTTGGCGTGACGAGCATGGCGGAAACGGTGGCGCTGCTCGGAAAGGATGGCTTTCCCGTTTCCCCTTCTGTCGTCTGGCACGACACCCGCGGGCAAGCGGAGGCCGAGGAGCTGGTGCGCACTTTCGGCGGCCCCGAGTTCTCCGCCCGCACGGGCCTTCCCCCCTCCCCCTTGTGCACTTTGGTCAAGCTGGCGTGGCGTTCGCGACATGGTGGTGATCATGCGGTTAGGGCACTTAGCGTCGCGGACTGGGTTGTCCACGCCCTGGGCGGCGAGCAGGTGTCCGAGGCTTCGCTCGCCTCCCGCATGGGCGCCTTGTCTTTGGCGGGGAGGAGCTGGTGGGAGGACGGGTTGGAGTGGGCGCGGGTACCAACCGATCTGTTCCCGCCCGTCGTCCAGGCCGGCCAACTTGTCGGGAGGGTTACTGGCAGCGCGTCAGACGCCGCCGCCGGGCGGCTGAGTGGTCCCGGGGGGCTGCTCGAGCGTCTTCGCGGTGCAGCCATCGCACCTGCTGGTCATGATCATCTATGCGTGGCTGCCGGCGTCGGTGCTACGGCGCCGCGACAGCTACTCGACTCCTGCGGGACCGCGGAGGGGTTCGTCAGGACAGTGGCCCCACTCGACGGGAAGAAAGTGGGCCAGGTCGTATCTGCCGGCCTCAGCGTCGGCTGGCACACTGTGCCGGACAAGTACGCGCTCCTCGGCGGCCAGGCCCTCGGGCTCCTGCTCGGGCCTGTGCTCAGCCTGCTCGGGATAAAGGGCAACCAGGCGCTGCTGAGCTTCGACGAAGCCGCCACCGGGGTGACGCCCGGGCCGCTCCGCGTACAGCGCGACCGGCCCTTCGGCAGCGCGTCGATCGTCGGGCTCGGCCCGGACGCCTCCCCTCCCGCGCTCTGGAACGCCGCTCTCGACCTTGTAAGCGCAGGGGCAGAACAGAATCTTGGGCGTGATCGCAGCGGAGTCCGGGCCAGCCGACGAGCTGGTCCTTACCGGGGGCTGGCCCAGTGCGGCGGGTTGCGGCAACGAAAACGGTCGCTCCTGGCGCGAAGGAGGTGGCCAGCCGTGGGAGAAGGCGGCGCGAGGGGGGCGGCGCTGTTCGGCGGGTGTGCAGCCGGGCTCTTTACGGGCCCCGGCTCCTTCCCCCCGCCGGGGGACCGGGCGTGGGTCGACGACGATGAAGTCTCCTCATTGCCGACCGCAGCCGGGGAGGACCAGGCAGGTACGTAGGTTTCAGGTTGGAGAAGAGCAGCGGGTAAGAATGAGGAGCTAATGCCGATGCAAAAGATCATCAATGACCCGAAAGCATTCGTGGACGAGATGCTCGAAGGTGTCCTGCTGGCCCACCCCGAGAGCTTGCGGATGGTAGCGCCGCGGGTGCTCGTCCGTTCCGACGCTCCCCGTCAGGGGAAGGTCGGCATAGTCACAGGTGGGGGATCTGGTCACCTGCCCCTGTTCATGGGCTATGTGGGCTTTGGGCTGGCCGACGGCGTGGCGGTCGGCGATGTATTTGCATCACCCAGCTCGGAACAGATCCTGGAGGCGACGAGGGCGGTTAATGGGGGGGCGGGGGTCCTCTACCTGTACGGCAACTACACGGGTGACGTGATGAACTTCGACCTGGCCGGCGAGCTCGCCTCGGCGGAGGACCTGGAGACCGCCACAGTACTGGGCGCGGACGACGTCGCTTCAGCACCTCCGGGCGCGGAGCAACGCCGGCGCGGGGTGGCCGGGATTGCATTTCTTTATAAGGTGGCGGGAGCACGAGCCGAAGAGGGCGGTTCTCTCAAAGACGTGGTGGCGGTAGTAGAGAGAGCGGCCGCAGGCCTGCGGTCGATGGGTGTGGCTCTGTCGCCCTGCATAGTGCCAGCCGCCGGTGAGCCGACCTTCAGCTTGCCCGCCGGAGAAATGGAGATCGGGATGGGCATCCACGGTGAGCCAGGGGTGCGCCGTGGTCCTCTCGAACCGGCCGCGGAGATCGCGGCCCAGCTGTCAGCACGGATCCAGGACGACCTCCCGTTCAAGCAGGGAGACGAGGTGGCGGTGCTCGTGAACGGCTTGGGTGCAACGCCGAGGGAGGAGCTTTATATTTTGTTCCGCTCGGTCCACGCCGCTCTAGCATCGTCCGGGTTGTCGGTGAGTCGGACGTGGGTGGGCGAGTACGCCACCTCGCTGGAGATGGCAGGCGCCTCGGTCTCGGTCCTCCGGCTGGACGAGGAGATCCTGAGGCTGCTGGACGCCCCGTGCGAGTCACCTTTCGTAGTCAAGCGGTAACGGGCGTGGCGGATGAGGAGCTCATTGCTTCGCTGTTCGCCGCGGCGCTAGCAGTCGAGAGCTCTGCTGCGGAGCTGAACCGCCTCGACGGGTACGCAGGCGATGGGGACCTCGGGATCACGATGTCGCAGGCTGCCAGTGCCCTGCGGGAGGTCCTGGCCAGCAGCGCTGAGCTCGGGGATGCGCAGCTGCTCTCTAGCTGCGGTGCGGCGATCGCACGGAGCGCCCCGTCGACGAGCGGGACCCTGGTTGCCACCGGTTTCCTGCGCGCCTCCAAAGCCCTCTCGGACGGTCCCCAGCGCGGCCTGGAAGCGGTCCAGCGCGCTTTCGTTGCGGCGACGGAGGGGATAAAGGCCCGCGGGAAGGCATCTGTGGGCGACAGGACGCTGGTGGACGGGCTGGACGCGGTCTGTAATAGCTTGCTGCTCACGTTCTCTGATGACGTGCCAGTGAAGCAGGCGCTGAAGCTCGCGGCTCGAGCCGCTAGAGCTACCGCCGAGGCCACCGCCGATATGGAACCGAAGGTCGGGAGAGCAAGCTGGGCCCCGGAGCGGGCCAAGGGTCATCCCGACGCCGGCTGTACGATGCTGGCGATCGCCATGGAGGCCGTGTCGGCGCGCTTGTCCGCCCCCGAGGGCCACTGAGAAGGGCGGGAGCCAGCGGAGGCTGCGGCTGGCCTCGACGGTTTAGGGCGTCGACGGCTTGGCGCCTCGGTGCGTTAGGGCGTCAAACGGAGACTGCGGTCGAGTGCACTATGGCGTAGAGCTTGTCGAGCAGGCCGGTGGCCTCGTCGGGCGGCCGCTGCCACACCCGCCGGCCGATTACTATGCCGTTCGCTCCGGCCTTCACGGCGTCAGCCACCATGGAAAGCAGGTCTTCGGTCGTACCACTCTGCGGCCCTCCCAGCATCACGATCGGCAGCTGCAGCTCCGAGCGCCACGAGGCGAGCGTGTCGACATCGCCGGGGTACGCCACCTTCAGGATGTCCACCCCCAGTTCCATGGCGACCCGGCAGCCGTCGGCCTCAACCTTGATGGCCTCGGGCACCCGCTCCATCTCGAAGGCGATGGGCTCGGCCATGACCGGGATACCGAACGGGGCGGCCGCTGCCACCACCGATGAAACCATGCTGACCATGGCCGCGCGTGTAGGCGCCGGGACGTTCCAGGGCATCAGGATTTTGACGGCGTCAACGCCAAGTGCCGCCGCTGTGTGGACGTCGCTGATCATCGCCGTCACCCCTGTCCCGCCGGCGTTCCAGTAAGAATCGATCGTAAGCAACCTGGCGGGCGCGCCCCGGGTGGCAAAGAGGGCGGCGCTGCGGGCGGCGACGCCGGGGCCGATGAGGAAGCCGTCACAGCTGTAGGACATAAAGCTTGCGAGCGCCTTGACCGGGTCCTCGAGACCAGGAACCCGTCCCATCATGGTCCCGTGGTCGAGCGGCAACACGACCGTCTTGTGGTCTGGGCCGAAGATGCGCCCCATTCGGTAGGCCTTGCCCGACTGGGCGGCGGACGCGGGCTGCTGGTCTTGGTTCATCACGTTTACCCTTTCGAGGCTGAGACGGCACAGAGCATAACTGTCGGGCCCTCCGGGACCTCTACAAGCTATTAGAACTGACGGCGCCTCCGTCCAACGCGTGCCGCGTGTCGGAGGCCCGGCGGCCGGGCACCGACCCGCGCTCAGCGCACCCCGAGGACGTGCTCGATGGCGAGCTGGTCGAGGTGTTCGATGCCGACCTCGCGCTCCCCGCTGGCGACGGGGTCGAAGTCCTCGTACGCGGAGCGGTCCGCCAGCAGGTCATCCAGACTTTCGCCCGGCGCCATGGTCGGCGTGGCCAACGAGGGCCAGCCAGCCGCAGCCATGGCTTCTTTCACGTCCGGGTCGGCCCGGAAGGCGGCCGCCTTTTCCTTCAATATCAAGTAGTTGCGCATGCAGCCAGCAGCAGAGACCCACACCCCCTCGACACCCTCGGCGCGAGGCGGTTTGAAGTCGAAATGCCGCGGCCCGTCGTAGCCGGCGATTTCCAGCAGGTCGACCAGGAAGAACGCGCCTTTCAAATCTGCCGCTGCGAAGCGGAGATCCTGGTCGTAGCGCGGGCCGTGTTGCCCGTTGAGGTCGATATGGAACAGCTTGCCAGCCCACAGCGCCTGGGCACAGCCGTGGACCATGTTCAGGCAGGCCATGTTCTCGTGGCCCACCTCGGGGTTGAGCCCGACCATTTCGGGATGTTCCAACCGGTAAATGAAGGAAAGAGCGTGCCCGATAGAGGGCAGCAGGATGTCGCCACGCGGCTCGTTCGGCTTGGGCTCGATGGCGAAACGGATCTGGTAGCCCTTCTCTAGGACGTAGTCACAGAGGAGGTCGACGCCCTCTTTGTAACGGTCCAGGGCCACGCGCACGTCCTTGGCAGCGTCGGATTCCGCCCCTTCCCGCCCTCCCCACATCACGAAGGTGCCCGCCCCCAGTTCGGCGGCCAGGTCGAGGTTGCGGAGGGTCTTGCGCAAGGCGAACCGCCTCACTGAGCGGTCGTTCGCTGTGAAAGCACCTTCCTTGAACACTGGCTGCGAAAAGAGGTTGGTCGTGATCATGGGCACGACCATCCCAGTCTCGTCGAGGGCAGTCCGGAACCGCTTGATCGAAGCCTCCCGGGATCGCTCGTCGCTCCCGAAGGCGATCAGGTCGTCGTCGTGGAAGGTGACGCCCCACGCCCCAAGCGCGGCCAAATGCTGGACCGCGTCGACGGGGTCGAGCACGGGCCGCGTAGGCTCGCCGAAGAGGTCCTTCCCGCCCCAGCCAACGGTCCAAAGACCAAAGCTGAAGTGGTCCGCTTTAGTGGGTGCGAAACGGTCGCTCATAGGGCGCTCCTCTGGTCTGGTGGCCTGTAGCTCTCCTGCTTACGTCGGAGACGTTAACGCTAAAGTCACTGGCGCGCTAAAGACAGCGGCGCTCCCATCATCTCCCTGTCAAGCTTGTTTTCTCCCGGGCACGAGCAGGACGTCAAGACGGCGCGGCCCGTGCACTCCTTCGACCCGGTTGAGCTCGATATCGCTCGTGGCCGACGGGCCGAGATCCATGTTTGGGGCGATCGGGGGTCGAGACGGGCAACCGCGTCCGGTACGCCGCCCACCACTTGGCCCTCGAACACTATTACCACCAGGTGATCAGGGACGAGCGACAGGGCGCGCCGGCCTTGACGGACGCCCCCATCCAGCACAATCGTCCCTGTCTCGGCAATGGCCAGGGCGCAGCCGCTGACCACTGCGTCGAAAGTGCCGAGCTCCGAGGCGTCGAGCGTTGCCCTATCACGCTCGACCGCGATCTCGTTGGGGCCGGTCCCCGGGTGTTCGAGCAATCCGTCAATGAGCACCTGGTCGTCGGGCACCTGGTCGTCGTGGACGCCAGGTACCCAATCGTCAGGGAGGTCCGCGGGGACGACGACGCGGCAACTCCCAGCCCGCTTCAGCGCTCCGGAGACGGCCTCACCGACAGCGCTTGGCTCCACCCGAAAAACCTCAGCCTTGTAGTCACCGACCCGCGCACAGAAAAGAGCCAGCGGGTCGCTTACTCCGGACTGGCCGGCGCGCCGGTAACTGCGTGCGACGTCGGGCCGGAGCGGCGCGGAGGCGAGCGCCTGCCGCACCTGTTGGAGCACCGCCGCCCGGGCATCTCGAGCTGGCTCTGGTCCCGCCGCCACTACCGGCTCGTGCGCCGCGTGCTTCGAGCGGCTGAGGAGCCGGCGCCCGACGCTCTGCGCCGCTCCAATCATTCCGACCGCTCCGGTCAATCCGGTTGCTCCGGTCGATCCGGTCGTTCCGGCCATCCGACCGAACCCCCGGGACCGGCGCGAAGACTGCATGCCCTGATCGAGCCCCGCCGGTGCGTTCACCGGCCCGATAACCGGTGCGCCCGCGGGCGCGCTCACGGGCTCCTTCGCCTCGTGCTCCGTCTGCCACCACTCGCGAAAGGACTGGCGGGCTGGCACGGGGGCGTCTCGCGCCGCCGTCCAGCGCCCGAGCGGTCCCGGCAGTGGGCCGATCTTGCCTCGGGGGAAGAGCCGGCTGCCGAGGGAACCCGCGACCCGCTCCGCCAACGCGGTCCGACGTGGGGAGGCGAGCACGAAACCAGCCGCTGACATGGTCAGGTTGGCGCCGCTCGGCCCTTCGGCGCGCTGGCGGTCGACGACACGGCCTCGCAGGTGCACCAGTAACCGGGGGATCTCGATGCGGACCGGGCAAACTTCGTAACAGGCACCGCAAAGCGTCGAGGCGAACGGCAGCGACGCCGCCACAGGATCGGTCGCCACGCCGTCCAGCTGGGGTGTGAGCACCGCGCCGATCGGCCCCGGGTACACCGAACCGTAGGCATGGCCTCCCACTCGCTCGTACACCGGGCAAACATTGAGGCAGGCCGCGCACCGGATGCAGCGCAGCGCCTGGCGGCCCACCTTGTCCGCCAGGGCTTTGCTGCGCCCGTTGTCTAGCAGCACAAGGTGGAACTCTGACGGGCCATCGCCAGCGGAAACGCCGGTCCAGATGGACGTGTACGGGCTCATCCGTTCTCCGGTAGCCGAGCGAGCCAGCAGCTGGAGGAACACCTCGAGGTCGCAGAAGCTCGGGAGCACCTTGTCGATGCCGACGAGTGAGATCAGCGTCTTCGGGAGCGTGAGGCACATCCGACCGTTGCCTTCCGACTCGACGACCGCGAGCGAGCCGCTGTCCGCAATGGCGAAGTTGGCGCCCGATATAGCGACGTCGGCGCGGAGGAACCGGGCTCGCAAGTGGGCTCGGGCGGCCGCCGCGAGCGCGGCAGGTTCGTCGGTCAGACCGGCAGGAGCGGCGAGCCCGTGCTCCCCCATGTGCTCGAGAAAGATCTCCCGGACTTCGGACCGGTTGCGGTGGATGGCGGGCACGACAATATGGCTCGGCAAGTCGTCGCCAAGCTGGACGATCAGCTCGGCGAGATCGGTCTCCGCTACGTCGACGCCGACGCCCGCCAACGCGGCATTGAGCCCGGTCTCGGCGGTGGTCATGGATTTGACCTTGACCACCTCGTGGGCGCCACTGCGCTGGACCAGCTCTACTATCGTCCGGTTCGCTTCAGCAGCGTCGCGTGCGAAATGTACCGTGCCGCCGGCATTGGTGACGTTCGCCTCGAGCTGTTCAAGCAACCGGTCCAGGCGACCGAGCGCATCGTCCTTGATCGCTGCCGCGGCATCACGGAGTGCTTCGAAGTCGGGGAGCTCAGCCACGGCGCGGTCCCGCTTACCCCGGATCGTGGTCGTCGCCCGGCGCAGGTTGGCCCGCAGCTGCGCGTCGGCGACGAAGGCTGGAGCCGCCTCGGGGAACGGGGGTGAACTCGAAAAAGAGGCTGTCACCGCAGCTCGCCCTGTAAAAGGCTGGAAACGCTGGCGCCCTGCTCGCTCTCGACATCACCGGTAGAGGCCAGGATCTCCGCCAGGTGCATCGTCCGGATGCCATAGCCGAGCCGGGATGCGCCCCCACCGATGTGCGCCAGGCAAGAGTTGTCGAGCGAGCACACGACTTCGGCACCACTGGCCCGTACTGCGGCCAGCTTGTCACCGAGCATGGCGACTGAAGTGGCAGAGTTTTTCAGCGCGAATATCCCCCCGAACCCGCAGCACTCGTCGGCGGCCGAGAGTGTTACAAGCTGCAGCTGTCGAACTTCGTGCAGCAAGCGGACCGGCCGGTCCGCCGAGCGCAGCACGCGCAGCGAGTGGCAAGTGGGGTGGTACGCGACACGGTGGGGGAACCAGGCACCCACATCGGTCACCCCGAGAACGTCGACGAGGAGCTCGCTGAACTCGTGCACCCGCCCCGCCATTTCGTGGACGGCCTCGGCCAGCGAGGTCTCGCCGCAGTCTTCGGCGAGCTCGGCGTAACCGCGGACCACGGTCCCGACGCAAGATGCCGAGGGAGCCACGATCGTCTCGTACGGCGAGAAGACCTTGACGAACCGGCGAGCGAGCACCAACGCTTCGCGGCGATAGCCCGCGTTCAGGTGCATTTGCCCGCAGCAGGTCTGCTCCTCCGGGAAGACCACCTCGTGGCCCAGGCGCTCCAGCACGGTTACCACCGCTCGGCCGGTCTCGGGGTACACCGCGTCGTTGAAACAAGCAACGAACAAGGCGATACGCATAGGCCCGCGGCTACCCACTACTTCCCTGCCAGCCTCTACTGGTCTCGGTCGGTCAGTCGGAGCCCTATCCCGGCCCGCTCGCGACGCGACCTGGCCATCTGGGCGGCCTTTACCAGGGCGGGGTCAGGATTGACACGCGTCATCGGGAACGACCTGGCCACGAGCCCGCGCATCTCCCCTAGTTCACCCACCCTCCCGGCGGCATGCAGCTGCACGAGCAGGTTACCGATGGCAGACGCCTCGACCGGGCCGGCGACGACATCGAGCTCCGCCGAAGCGGCCAGCAACGATAGGAACAGGCGGTTGGCCGAGCCGCCGCCAACGACGTGGAGGACGCGAACCCGCTTGCCTGCGCACTGTTGTGCCTCCTCCAGTGCGGAGCAGATCGCCAGCGCCATGCTGTCCAGCACGCACCGGACCAGCTCGGCGTCGCTCTCGGGTACGGGCTCTCCACTCTGGGCACACGCCGCTCGAATGCGTCCGGGCATGTCCCCCGGGACGACAAAAACAGGGTCGGCTGTGTCGACGACAGAGCGGAAGGGCTCGCACGCTTCGGCTTGATCGAAGAGGTCCGAAAGCATTACCGAGCGGCCTTCGCGCCCCCAGGACCGCTCGCACTCCTGGACCATCCAGTAACCCATGACGTTTGTCAAGAACCGCACCGTGCCGCCATAGCCGAGCTCGTTGGAGAAGTTTGCCCTCCGGCTGGCTGCTGTGATCACAGGAGCATCCAGCTCGAGGCCGACGAGCGACCAGGTCCCGCTTGACACGTAAGCAAAGTCTTCGGTCTCGGCTGGCACAGCCAGGACGGCCGAGGCGGTGTCGTGAGAGGCAACGGCCACGACCGAGGGAGCGTTGCTCATCCCGAAGCTGTCGGCCACTGAGCGAAGTACCGGGCCGTAGGGCTCTCCCGGTTCGATCGTCGGAGCAAAGAGGTCGTCACGCAAGCCGAGGAGGGGGAGGAGCCAGTCGACCAGCTTGCCCGTGCGCGAATCGACGAGCTGGGTCGTCGAAGCGACCGTCCGTTCGAAGCGGCGCTGGCCCGTGAGCAAATAGGCGATCAGGTCAGGGACCATCAGGAGGTGAGCGGCCACGGAGTAGGCCGGGTTCTCGCGTTCTGCGACGAGCTGGCAGACGGTGTTGAGCCTCATCTCCTGGATACCGGTCGCCTCGTACAGGCGGTCGAGGCCGACCAAGCGGTCAAGCTCCTCGAGCCGGCCGTTCGTCCGGTCGTCCCTGTAGTGGTAGGGCGGCCCGAGAAGCCGCCCGTCTGCGTCGATCAGCCCGTAGTCCACCCCCCAGCTGTCGATCCCGACCCAGAGAGAGCCGGCGACCTCCCGGTACAGGCGTCCCAGCGCCTCGAGCATCCCGTGATGGATGCCGAGGAGGTCCCAGTGGATGCCGTCGGGTAGCTGCACTGGCCCGTTCGGCAAACGCAGGACCTCCCGCACCTCCAGCCGGACAGACTTGAGGCGGCCGGCGTCGAGGCGGCCGGAAAACAAGCGGGCGCTGGACGCGCCCAGATCGATCGCAGTGTGGAGCTCGGGCCCGTTACGGGGTGCAGGAGCGAGAGCGGGCACTCCAGGGGCCCCTAACGCTTAGAGCGCAGCAGCAACCGCTCGCCCGGCCGCGCGATGATTTCATGGCCTGGGGTGTCATGGCCTGGGGTGTCATGGCCTGGGCTGTCATGGCCTGGGCTTCTGCCGGGCCTGCCGTGCCCGGCGCCCTTGCGGAAAGGGCGCTCACCGCAGAAAGGCCGCCGCCACGCCAGCGTCAACAGGGATATTGAGGCCGGTCGTGCGCGCTCAGGTCGCCGCCCGTAAGCACGAACACGGCGTCCGCCACGTGCTCAGGCAGCACCTCCAGCTTGAGCAGGGTGCGGGAGGCGTAGTACTCACCGAGCTTTTCCTCGGGCACCCCATAAACCGCAGCGCGTTGGGCACCCCAGCCGCCGGCGAAGATACCCGAGCCGCGGACGACGGCGTCGGGGTTCACCCCGTTCACTCGTATCCGGTGTGCCCCGAGCTCGGCCGCCAGCAAGCGCACCTGGTGCTCCTGGTCGGCCTTGGCCGCACCGTAGGCAACGTTGTTGGGGCCGGCAAAGACGGCGTTCTTGCTGGCGATGTAAATGATGTCCCCGCCCATCTGCTGCGCGATCATCGCCCTGGCCCCCTCCCGAGCGACGAGGAAGGAGCCTTCAGCCATCACCGAATGCTGGAGCCGCCAGTCCTCGACGCTGGTGTCGACCAAGCTCTTCGAAATGGACAGCCCGGCGTTGTTAACCACGAGGTCCAGGCCGCCGAAGGCCAGTACCGTCCTGCTCACCGCGGCAGCCACGTCCTCCTCCGAGCTCACGTCCATCCGGAGAGAGAACACCACATCCCGTCCGCCGATCTCTTTTGCGACCGAAGCGGCGCGTTGCTCGTCGAGGTCGGCGACAACCACGCAGGCCCCCTCTTTGGCCAAACGACGAGCTGTGGCGGCACCGATCCCCGACCCGGCTCCGGTCACGAGGGCAATGCGGCCCGAGAGGGGCTTGGGCGGCGGCAACCTCCGCAGCTTCTGTTCCTCGAGATCCCAGTACTCGATCCGGAACTTCTCCCGCTCCGGGATCGGCTCGTAGCTCGATATCGCCTCGGCGCCCTTGATCACATTTATGGCGTTCACGTAGAACTCGCTGGCGATGCGCGCCGTTTGCTTCATCGCGCCCGAAGCTGAACATACCCACTCCGGGGACGAGGACGATGGCTGGGTCAGCGCCTCGCATCGGGGGGGAACCAGCCGTCGCGTGGCGCTCGTAGTAGGCGCGGTACTCAACCCGGTACTGCTCGTGCAGCTCGCGCAGGCGAGCGACGACGTTGTCGAGCGGGGCGTCCGCCGCCAGGTCGAGCACCATCGGTCGAACCTTGGTCCGCAGGAAGTGGTCGGGGCACGAGGTGCCCTTCATGGCGAGCTGGGGGTGACGTTCGCGAGCTAGGAAGTCGAGCACGACATCGCTGTCGGTGAAGTGCCCGACCTGGCGGCTGTCCGTGCTGGCGAGCCCGCGCAGGACCGGGAAGAGCTCCGCCGCCCGGGCCAGGCGCTGAGCCTCGGGAATCGGAGCGAACGCCGCTACGACAGAACCCAGCGGATCGGGCCGCCCGTTGGCCTCGATGTAGGCCTGAGCAGTATGGATGATCTCGAGTGAGCGCGCCTCGCACTCCTCGCTCGTGGCCCCCCAAGCCGTGATGCCGTGGCCGCCCAGGATGACCCCAATGGCCGCCGGGTGCTGCTCGGCCACTGCGGAGATGTCCAGGCCGAGCTGGAAACCGGGGCGACGCCATGGGACCCACACGACCCGCTCGCCGAAGCAAGCCGACGTCAAGGCTTCACCGTCCGCCGCAGTGGCGAAGGCGATCCCTGCGTCAGGGTGCAGGTGGTCGACGTGGGCCTGGTCGACGAACGCATGCATGGGCGTGTCGATCGATGGCGCCGCGCCGCCTTTTCCATGAAGACAGAAGTCGAAGGCGGAGACCATTTCGTCTTCGCGTGCCGGGCCCGGGTACGTCCCGACGAGCGCCTTCAACCGGTCCATACGCAGCACTGCAAGGCCCGCCTCGGTAAGGGTGCCGAGGTCGCCACCCGACCCTTTCACGAAGAGCAGCTCGGTCGGCGCCCTTGTCACCGGATCCTCGACGAGCGTCTTGCAGGACGTATTCCCACCGGCATAATTGGTGTTCTTGGGGTCGCTGCCCAGACGGTGGGACCGTTCGAGCAGCTGCTGGACCGCCTCCGGGGTCGCTCGCCCGGCTGGTGTCACTCGCCTAACCGCCCCACCCGACCGATACCCCCCCGGCTCGCTCGGCCCTGGTGCGCTCGGCGTAACCAGACCGGGCGTAGGCGGCCAGGGGATCGGGACCGATGCCCATCTCCTCCCTCAGCTCAGCCAGCAGTGGGCGTACGTCAGTGTTGAAGGCGTCGTTGAGCACGAGGTGCGCGCCGAGGACGTCGCCTTCGTCTTGAGCCGCCTTGAGGGCCGCCCGGTCGACCAAGAGCGCCTTGGCGGTGGCCTCCTGGACGTTCATTACCGAGCGGATCTCGGCGCTCACCTTGTCCTCGATGTTGTGGCACTGGTCGAGCATGAAGGCCACACCCGAGCCCGGGCGCTGAGCCCCCACCGCCACGACCTCGGAGAGGATACGGAACAGCTGGTAAGGGTCAGCGGCCCCCACCAGAAGGTCGTCATCGGCGTAGAAGCGGCTGTTGAAGTGGAACCCGCCCAGGCGGCCGAGCCGGAGCAAAGAGGCCACGATGAACTCGATGTTGGTCCCCGGGGCGTGGTGGCCGGTGTCCACCAGTACGTTGGCCTTGGGGCCGAGGGCCACGCAGTGGGCCAGCGAGGTGCCCCAGTCGGGCACGTCCATAGTGTAGAAGCCAGGCTCGAACAGCTTGTACTCGAGCAGCATGCCGATGCCGTCGGGCAGCGCCTCGTAGGTTTCCCGCAGGGCCGCCGCCAGGCGGTCCTGGCGAGCCCGGATATCGTCCTGGCCGGGGTAGTTGGTCCCGTCCGCGAACCACAGGCTCACAGCCGGGGAAGCGACCTCGGCCGCGATCTCCACGCACTCGAGCAAATGGTCAGTGGCCGTGCGACGAACCTTGGGGTCGGGGTTACAAACGCTCCCCAGGCGGTACTCGTCTTCCTGGAACACGTTGGGGTTGATGGCGCCCAGGCGCATCCCCAGGTCTGCCGCGTGCTTGGCCAGCTTGCCGTAGTCATCGACGCGGTCCCACGGGATGTGGAGGGCGACCGAGGGTGCCACGCCAGTAAAACGGTGCACCGTCGCGGCATCCTCGACCTTCTCATAGGCGTCCCGGGCCGCTCCCGGCTGGCGGAACACCTTGAAACGGGTGCCAGTGTTGCCGTATGCCCACGATGGGGTCTCGACCCACTGCTGGCGCAGTTCCCGTTTGACCTCTTCGATTTTTCCTGTTGGTCCGATGTCTTTTGTCGGGCTGTTCGGGACCACTTGTTGCTCCTTTCGTTCCCGGTACTTCTGCTGCTACTGCGGTTTCAGTGCGTCTGAGTGTTCCAGTGCGTCTGAGCTTCGAGGCGCTCCGTCGTCCTCGAGGGTAAGACGCTTGGCGCGGTCCAACCATTCCTGCGCTGGCACTCCCCTGAAGGTCTGCTCCCTCAGCGGGTCCGGATGGCCAGCCAGAAGGCTCTCCCAGGCCCGCCTGAGCGTCAATTCCAAGCGGTCTACCACTTCTGGGTGGCTCGGGGCGACGTTGAGGGATTCGGACGGGTCAGCCTTCAAGTCGAATAACTCATCGTCGGCCTTCCCGTGCACGCCGGGGTCTATGACCTTTACCAGTTTCCAATCCCGCGTCCGGATGCCCCACTTGATCTCCCAGGTCCCCTCCGACAGGTAGATGGCCTCGTAACCCGGCGCGCCCGGGGCGTTCGCAGCCACCTCGACGAGGTCCGTCCCGGTCATGGGGGCGGGGACCGGTTGCCCGAACAGTGACAAGATCGTAGGCGCCAAGTCGAGGTGCTGATAGATACCTTCGACAACGCACCCCTTAGGCACTCCGGAGCCGGCCATGATCAGCGGGATGCGAACGGTGTCGTCGTAGAGCCCGGCGTGGTCAAAGAAGCCAGGACGGCCGTACATCACCTCACCGTGGTCGGCTGTGAAGATCACGACGAAGTCGTCGTCGCCATCCGACAGGAGCGATAGGACAGGTTGCAACTGGTCGTCGAGGTACGAGATCTCGGCGTCGTACAGGCCCCGTACAAAATCAAGGTCTCGGAACGGCTCGTAGTGACGGACCTGCCAGCGATATGCGAACGGGTAGCTGGGCTCGGCCCTCCAGCGGGCCAACCCGTCTACGGAGCCATCGTTCGGGTCACCTTCGTAATGGCGCCGGCGGTAGGGCTCAGGAGGCAAATAGGGGCTGTGGGCATCCCAGTAATGAACGAACGCGAACCAAGGGCCGGCGGGGTTGCGAGCCAGCCACGGCAACAGTTCGGCATTGATATCCGCGGCGGTTAAATAAGACTTTCCCTGGCGCAGGTTGAGGTATTCGGTCCATCCCCGGCCGAACCAAGGCTTGGAGTCGGCGAGATTGTCAAACGCGACGGTCCGGGCTCCGGAGGCTTTCAGCAGCTCCGGCAGCCACGAGCTTCCCGGGCGGGGTGCCGCGCTCGGCTCTTTGTGGACCATGACGGCGTGCCGGGCCGCATGTTGGCCTGAGAATATGGTTGTGTGGGCGGGCTCGGTGGGGATGTTCGGAGCGAAGAACGAAGTGAACCGAGCCCCTTGGGCAGCCAGGTCGTCAAGTACCGGGCTGGTGGCCCGGCCGTAGCCGTAGCACCCGAGGTGGTCTGCCCGCAGGGCGTCGGCGACTACCAGTAGGACCCTCACGCCAGCAATACCCTCACGCCAGCAAGACCCTCACGGCAGCAATGCCCTCACGGTCTCTAGGCCCTCGCAGCTCTCGCAGATTTCGTGACCTTTCCGGCTTTCGTTGCCTTGCCTGCTTTGACCGCCTTCGCAACCTTCCCGGCCTCCGCAGCTTTTGCCGCTTTCGTGGCCGCTTTGGTGGCTTTGGTCGGCTGGGCCGCTTTCGACGATTGCGGCGCCAATTTTGCCGGCCTGCTATGTCCCCGTCCGCCCTCCTGGGCCGGCCTCCGTCCGCCCCGTGCCTTTTCGGGAGCCTCTCTCGACGCCAGCCCCGCTTGCAACCGCCGCCCGGCTTCGGGGTCCCCGATGTGCAGGGTGTCGTACGCCTCCTGGCTCGACGCGAACGCGCCATGCCCCGTTTGCCCGTGCCAGTCAAGGAGAACCTCGATCGGGTCAGGGCGACCGGTGACCTTGGTGCGTTCGGCGATATGCGCTTCCATGCGCTCGCGCAAATCTTCCACCACGTCCGGGCGGGCGTGGGCCAGGTTGACCTCTTCGGCAGGGCCGCTCTCAGGTCATAGAGCTCGACCTCCGGCTTGAAATGAAAATCGGGCTCCAGGGCCATGATCAATTTCCACTCCGGAGTGCGCCAGCCATGCTTTCGCATCCAGGTTGCCTCGGTGATGTAGAGCTCGGGGTCGTGGGTGGACGCGAGGCCAGCGACGAGGTCCAATAAGGAAGTACCGGTCACGTCCTCGGGGATCGCTTCGGGCATACCGGCCAACTCGAGCAACGTTGGCAGTAAGTCCGCGTGCTGGCACGTCCCTGTTACCCGGCGGCCAGCCGGCACCCGTCCCGGGTAACGTATGACGCAGGGGACGTGCAGGACGCAGTCATAAATGCCGTGGTGGTCGAAGAAACAATCATGGTCGTAGAGGGTCTCCCCGTGGTCAGCGGTGAGGACGACGATTGTTTGTTCGGCAACTCCCCTCGCTTCGAGCTGGTGTAGCAGCCTGCCGATGCAGGCGTCCATGTACACGATGGCACCGTCGTAGGACGCCATTACGAAGTCGGCGTCGGTGATGCCCGGAGGCATCCACGAGGCGAAGAAATCGCGGAACGGGGCGAAAGACATCACAGGCGCCATCGAGTTTTTGGCCGGGTCGCACTCGTCGCCCCAGTAGAACAACCGGTCATACGGCGAAGGGGGAAGGTAGGGGGCGTGCGGGTCCATGTGGCGTAGCAGCACGAACCAGGGCTCGCCGGCATCGATCAGCCTGTCCAGCTCGGGCTGGGTGACGTCGTTGAGCCCTTCAGCTTTTCGGAGCGGCGCCTCGTCGAGGTTGCCCCAGGCTTTGTAGTCGAAATAACGGTTGAAGCCCCGGGAGGCGGCGTTGCCGGTGAAGCCCACACACGTTGTGTCATAGCCGGCGGCTGCGAGCAGCTCGGCCAGCGTTGTCACCCCAGGGGCGAACTCGCGCTGGCGCAGCCCGACGAGCCCGGTGCCAAAGCAGTCCTTCCCGGTCAGCATCGAGCCGTAACCCGGCGTAGTGGGGATGTGAGGCGACCAATATTGCTCGAACAACGTGCCTTCAGCGGCAAAACGGTCGAGGTGAGGGGAAATCGTCCGCGGGTACCCGTAACAGCCCAGCCGGTCCGCCCGCAATGAATCGACGCCAATCAACAGGATGTTGGGAGGCTGGCCTTTCATACTGGGTGGCCTTCCATAGCGGTCACCGCTCTCCGCATGCTTGCAGGCAGGCCTGCAAGTGACCCCGTGACTCAGATGCGATGGCCTGGCAAGCAGTCAGGTCATACTCCTTGGCCCCGATCACCTCTAATTCGACCGGCCCCTCGTAGTTCGCGTCGTGCAGTACACGGACGTATGCCAGCAGGTTGATGTCGCCTCGCCCGTTGGCCTGGTCCTCGGGCTTGCCGGGAGATGCCTGACGGCCTTTGCAATCCCGGATATGTACGTGGCGCACGCGGGTGACTACTGCCTGCAGCGCCTCCTCGGCCTGCTCGCCCGCACGATGGATATGGCTCGGGTCCATGTCCAGACCAAATGCCGGCGAATCAATGGCTTCCAGCACCCTCAAGCTGGTAGGGGTATCGCAAATGGCCGCTCCGACATGAGCTTTCACGCACAAGGTCACACCGTGGTCCTCGGCCCGCTTCGCCAGTTGAGTGAGCGACTCGATGCTGGCCCGTAGCGATTCCTCGTCGCCGGTCTTGCCCCCAGGGCCACAGTTGACGACGGGGATCCCGAGCGCTTGCGCCGCTAGGAAAGCTTGCTCCATCACCTCAGGGTCCTGGCTCGGCTGCTCCATGGCGAGCAGAGCCAACCCATAGCGGGCGGAGAGGTCCTGGATGGGGCTGACCAGCTCCGTCCAACGGTCCAATACCAGGTGTTGGGCCATCGAGGGGATGGCGGCCAGCTCGATCCCGTCATAGCCTGCTGTGGCGGCACCGGCAAAGGCATCCTCGAGCGGATGGCCACCCCAAAGGACGCTGTTCACCCCGGTCTTCACGCTGCTACCTCCTCTATGTCGACGACCGTCCCATTTTCGAACGAGCTGATACAACCTTCGATCACCATTTGGGCCGCCAGGGCGTCTGCGGCCTTACCGTCCACCTCTGCAGGTGGGACCTTGGCTTCCAGAATCTGCGAGCCACGCTCCGATCCGAGAGGCGAAGGTCTCCTGGAAGCTCCTCATGCCACCCAGGTACTCGTAGGACTCGGTGGCAATGGAACGGCGTGGGTAAAACGTCAGCCGCTCGCACGCATTGGAAATGACGAAGCGGCCCTCGGAGCCGACGACTTCGCAGGTCTCGAGGCCATACGAGCCCCCCGCATCGTAGCTGCCCGTCAAATGCCCGAGCGCGCCTGGCCGGAAAAGCATGTTGGCCTGGACATTGGACCAGATTTTGCGGCCCAGCCCTTTTTTGAAAAACGCCTGGACTTTTTCCACATCCCCGCAAAAATAACGCATTACGTCAATCGAATGAGGATGTAGAGCCCGCATGTGAAAATGAGGCGAGGACTCGTTGGGGTTATTGATCCACATCGTCATGTTGCAAATGTTGACCTCACCGATCCTGCCCTCCTCCAACCAGGACTTGGCCTGACGGGCCGCCGGCGTGAAACGATGGTTGAGATTTACCCCGTAAGGGATACCCATTTCGGAGGCGAGCGCCACCATCTCCTTGGCCTCGGCGACCCGGTTCGAGATCGGCTTTTCGCCGAGGACCGGGATACCGGCTCTCAGCAGCTCCATCGTGGGGGCGTAATGGTCGCCGCCGTTTTCTACCCCTGCCGTGCAGACACTAACGGCCTCCACTCCGAGGTCCGCTGACAACAGCTCAGCCACGGAGCCGAACGAAGGTACTCCGAACAATTCCCCTGTTTTTTTGGCTACATCGGGCACGACGTCACAAACTGCGACCAGCTCGGCCCGCTCGTCAGCCTGGTAACACCGGGCGTGGTTCTTGCCGATATTGCCCGCCCCAACCACAGCCACCCTGATCGTCATGACAAGACCTCCAAACTAGAGAAATCGGGCAAACTAGAGAACTCGGGCAAACTAGAAATCAACTTCGGCCAACTAGAGGCCAACTCGGGACCTCCAATCTTCGCTCACACACTCCTCTTCCGGCGACTTTATGGGCGAGCCGGGCGTGGCGCGGCCTGCTGCCTACGGGAGTACACCAGCGGGTTCTGAGCCTCGTAATCGAGCAAATCTCCTACTTTCAAAGTCGCCAGGTAGTCCGGGGGTAAGACGTTGGCCGTGCCGTTGAACGTGCAACCGTCTGGCATGTACGCGCAAGTCATAGCCCGCCGGAGACCCGGTGTCATGTTAGCGCCGGCCCCGTGGAAAGTTAGCCCATTGTGGAACAAGGCGCCGCCTGCCGGCACCGGGCAGGGCTGAGCCGAGACGTCCCGCCACTCAGGGTAGACGTCGAACAGCGCTCCGATCGAAGGCCCGATCCCAACGTTGTCGAACTTTTTTGCTTTGTGGGTACCAGGCACGTAGTAAAGGCAGCCGTTCTCGAGCGTCGCGTCGTCGAGGGCGACCCAGATCGTGATGGCGTCTGGCGACGTGAACGACCAGTAGGGCACGTCCAGATGAAATGCGGTGGGGTTGGCGTACGGCTCTTTGACGAGGGCTTGGTCATGCCAGATACGGACACCCTCGACCCCGGACACTTCGGTCACCACCCGACCGAGCGCCGGGTCGAGCATTAGTCCCCGGACCTTGTCGTTGGTCTGCCACAGGTTCACTCTCTGAACAAAAACTCTGTCGTAATAGGCCTGTTGTTCTCTGGCTTCCTGGTTGTCCGGTACCTCGGTGTCGCGGTCGGTCGCGAACGAAAACCGTTGACGACCCCGTTGCTCTACGGCCTCGCCCACTGCCACCCGCCACCCGCCCAACTCGGAGGCGTCCAGGAACTCCTCCATCACGAGATAACCATTTTCCGCGTAAAAACGGCGATCGTCGTCGCTGACGATAGCTCTCATCAGTCCCCTTTGGTCAGGCGCAAGTAAACAAGGGCCAGGGCCACGAGGGTGCCGCTCGCCAGCAGGGCCAGGTCGTCCCCGACGACGTCAGCCTGATTGGGGATCGGGAGCAGCCGCACGAGCACGGCCAACACCAGCAGGACCAGCCCAAGCTGGAGAAGGACTACTGCCGCTGGTCGCATTATCAGCACTTCCTTTTTGAACGTTCCCGTCTTCTGGATTTACGCCACCCGGCACAACCGCTTGGACGAGCGATTGCAGGTCCGGCACCCGGTCGGGGAACCAGCACGCCGCCCGATGGGGCTGACCGGGTGTCAGCTCGACCAGCGGTGGAGCGGCGGCGCGGCACTTGTCTTCGACAAATGGGCACCGGTTAGAAAATACGCAGCCGCTCGCCGACGGCTCGCCTGTGACGCGCTCCTCGGCCTCCCTGACGGCATCGGTACGGCGCCGGTGGGCCAGTCTGGGATCGGGGACCGGGATGGCGTCGAGGAGGAGAAAAGTGTAGGGGTGCCGAGGGTGGCTGATCACTTCTTCCGACGGACCTTCCTCGACGACGACGCCAAAGAACATCACGACGATCCGGCCCGTTCGAGCGAAGTACCGCACCACTCCGAAGTCGTGGCTGATGAAGACGTAGGCGAGCTGCTGTTCTGACCGCATGGAGAGCAACAGGTCGAGCACCGAGACCCGCATTGACACATCCAGCATGCTCACTGCTTCGTCGGCCACCACCAAACGAGGTCTGAGCCCCATTGCCCGCGCTATCACAAGGCGCTGCCTCTGGCCTCCCGAAAGCTGGTGTGGGTAGCGGTGCAGGAAGGCGGAACTGGGCTCGAGGTCTACGAGGTCGAGTAGGCGAAAGAGCTCCGCCCGCAATTCGCGCCGGCGGACAATGTGGTGGTACAGCAGCCCTGCTTTCAGCGTGTCCTCTACCGTAAGGCCAGGGTTGAGCGAGGCGTAGGGATCCTGATGGATCACCTGAACGGAGCGACGATATTCGTCCCATTGCTTTTTGGGGAGGCCCCAAATATCCTTGCCCTCGTAGCGGACCTCGCCGTCCATGGGCCTGACCAAACCGACGACCAACCGGCCTAGGGTGGTCTTCCCGCACCCCGATTCCCCCACTACTGCCACCACGGAACTCGGCTCGACGTCGAGGCTCACCGCGTTCAGCACCGGCAGCTCGCTTGTCGTGGTCGGGTAGCGGTGCGTCACATTGTCGACGCTGAGCAGGCTCACCGTGTCACCACCGCGCCTTCGAGCCGGAGGTTCTCGTTCGCTACGTGGCAAGCCACGAAATGGGCGCGGTTGTCACTGAGAATTGGCGGTTCCACCTCGCGACAGACGTCGAGAGCCACCGGACAGCGAGGCGCAAAACGGCACCCGGGGGGCAGTTCGAGGAGGCTGGGCACTTGGCCGGGGATCGACCTGATCAAGCCCCGGTCGCCCATCACGCTCGGGATGGCCTCGATCAGCGCCATGGCGTAAGGGTGCCGTCGCTGCCCATAAAAGATCTCGTCGACTGTACCCACCTCGACGAGGCGGCCGGCGTACATCACCGCCACCCGCTCTGCCAGCTCCGCCACCAGAGCCAGGTCATGAGTGACGAAAATGATCGTCATACCGAGCGTATCGTGCAGGTCGCGGAGGATATCGATCACAAGGCGCTGGTTCAACACGTCGAGCGCCGTCGTCGGCTCGTCCAGGACCAGGACGGCCGGCTTGAGCAGAAGCGCTACGGCAATGGCCACGCGTTGTTTCATCCCCCCGGACAACCGGCTCTCGAAGCTGTTCCAAACCCGTTCGGGGGACAGTCTCACCAAGCTCAACAGACGCTCGAAATAGGCCCGTCCCTCCTTTTCGTTGGAAAACACCGCAGGGTGCGCCGCAAGGATGTGCTCCACCTGGCGCCCGACAGTTATCACCGGGTTCAGGGCGTTCATGGCCGCCTGGAAGACGATCGAGACGTCGACCGCTCGCAACTCGTTCAGATCCTTCCGGCTCATATCCATGATGCTCCGGCCCCGCACACGGACATCCCCCCCGCTGATGACGCCTGGCGGCGGGACCACATTGAGCAGTGAGTAAGCGAGCGTCGACTTCCCGCACCCTGACTCACCGACTATCGCGTAGACCTCGCCCATCTGCACCGCGAGGCTCACTTCCTCGGCCGCCTTCAAGCGTCCGAAGCTAACGGTGAGATTGTCGACTTCGATCACGGGTTCTATCACGGGTTCGATCACGGGGCCTAAGACGTCGCCTGAAGCGCTCACTGTTGAATTGGTCATGACTGCGTCCGTAACCGGGGGTTGAACAGCTGGTCGAGGGCCCGGGCGAAGAAAACGAGGGCAACTTGCAGGAACACGATCGCGGCCATCGGCGAGAAGAGGTACAACATGCTCTTGCTGGTATACAGCGCACCGTTACCCATCGCCAGCTGGATCATGATCCCCCAATTGGTCCCGCTGACGGGAGCGACGCCCAGAAGGAACAGCCCGATCTCCGCGTAGATAGCCCCTGTCACAGTCAACAGGAAGTTGATGGCCACGTACGGACCTACGTTCGGCAGGAGTTGCCGGGCAATCATGTTGTGCAGTGGCAGCCCCTGGACCTTGGCCGCCTCTATGAAGTCCGCGCTGCGCAGGCTGAGCGCCTGGGACCTGACCGCCCGGGCCAGCGCGGCCCAGGCAGTTATGGCGATGATCCCCGCGAGTACGAACGGGCTGCTGGTGCGGATGATGCTGGCGATCACGATGACGAGAGGAAGGCCGGGTATGGTGAGGAAAACGTCGGCGATCCGCATGAGCGCCATATCTACCCAGCCTCCGAGGTAGCCCGTAGCCAGCCCGACGATGACCCCGACCCCGACCGCGAAAGTCGCCGCCAGGAGCCCGACTTCGAGCACCGGCCGGGTCCCGATCACGATCTCTGTCAACACGTCCTGCCCCAGGAAGTCGGTGCCCAGGGGGTGCGTCCACGACGGTGACAAATAGGCGTTCGCCGGGTTCTGGATGTCGCTCAAGTGGACGAAGACTGGGCCGAAGATCGCGAAGCCGAGGTAGATCAAGATCACGACGCCTCCGACAAAAGCGGACTTGTCGCTTTTACAGATCCGCCAGAGGTTCTTGAGCAAGTCCATTGGTCAGCTCACGTCGGTAACTGGAGCATCTAGTGCTGCCCCTGCTGCTGCCCCGACCATGGTTTGCTCCGCCAGCGAGCTGCCGACCGGGCCCGGGCGCCCCCCGGGCACGCCGCTGGTCCCGAACCGATTTCGTTTGCTCTGCACCGGGCTCACGATCCTGGGGTCGACCAGCGGGTACGTCAGGTCGACCAGCAAGTTGGCAAAGACGACAGCGACGGTGATCAATATGAAGCATCCCATCATCAGCGAGTAGTCCCGCGAGTTGACGGCATTGATCAAGTAGTAGCCGATCCCGGGGTACGTGAAGAAAGTCTCGATGAATACGGCTCCTCCGAACAGGAACCCGACAGATAGCGCCAGGTTTGTCACCATCGGCAGCATCGAATTGCGCCCGATGTACGACTGAGTGACCCGTCTGCTGGACAGGCCCCAGGATTCGGCGGCCCGGACATAGTCTGCACCCAGGGTGGTCATGACGCTCCCTTTCATGACCAGCGCCCAGCCCCCCCACGAAACGATCACATACGTAGCTATGGGGAGAATAGCGTGGTCAAGGGCGCTTGATATGAACGGCCAATTGAACCCTTCCGTGAGCCCTACCCCGTACGCGCCGTCCAGGGGGAACCAGGCGTGCTGGTCGGCGAAGAAATAAAGCAGCACGATGGCCACGAGGTAATTGGGTATGGCCGACAGGAACGAGCTCACTCCTGTCATGAGCTTGGCGAACCAGCCGTCTTTGAAGGCTGCCATGATGGTCCCAATGACGATCCCGAGCCCGAAACTGATGATGAGGGCGACCGATATGGCGAAAACGGTCCAGGGGAGGGCGCCGGCGATGATGCTTACGACGGACGTTCCCGGGTTGACGATCGAGTTGCCCAGGTCCCCCTTGAAAGCGTTGCCGACGTACTGAAGGTACTGCTGCCATAACGGCCCAGACGGCTGAATGCCGTAAATTGCCTTCACCTTCGCCAGTATCTCGTCCGGGGTCATCCCTCCCTCCTGGGTCATCTGGGCCATGAGGTACTCCATGGCGTTCCCAGGCATCAGGCGGATCATGAAGAACGACAAACTAACGACGACGTAAATCGTGAAGAGGGCCATCGCCAGCCGTTTTGCTAGGTAGGAAGTCAACCCCTCCACCACCTTTGGCTCGAGCCTGGGGCCGCACTTCGGCCCTGCCCGGTCAAGCAGATGCGAGAGCTTAGCATCCCGCCCTCCCGGTTGGCGCCGCGCTCCCAATTGCAGTCGCGGCCGAATTTATGGCCATGATCTGGTGTACCCGGCCACCCGCACAGGCAAACTGTGTTGCCCCTGACCGCCTGGAGCCTCTCGCGGGGCGCAGCAGCTGTTCCCTTCGCAACTGGACGATTTTGTCAGGCCGGGTCGTCTGGATCTCCCGATCGGTGCAGATCTCTTGATGGGCCAGTTTGGACCAGACGGACGTGGCCGACGTCGAGGTCACCTAGCGGCGGGAGCATTTCAGAGATCGCCGGGTCGTCTGGCCCCATAACCCAGCGGGTGGTCGACCATCCGTTGGTGAGGACGTCCCAACCCGGGATCGTGGGCCAATAATGCGGCAAAAGGGAACCTTCAACCACGGGGTCACTGGTGAGCTGATAACGGTAATCACAGCTGAGCCGCAAGCGTTGGCCTCGATTAGGGGGCGCCCAGTGCACCGTAAGGCTGTGGAACACCAGGACGTCCCCGGGCCGGTACGAGGCGGAGGCCCAGTCTTGCGCCTCGTCCGGCCGCACCGGGACCCCGACCCCACCGACGCCGAAGGTGGGCTCAGGCGCCCGCAGACCGGTGGACGGGGACCGCCGCAGCACCCGGAGGGCACCGTCCTGCGGCGTGCACTCGGCCAGGGGCAACCAAAACGTCAAAACGTCGGGGGTGCCCTGGATCAGCGGGAAGTCCTGGTGCGGCGGCGTCGGGAAGTCGCTGGCCGGGAACGTCACCCGGGCGATCTTGCGCGGGTGGACGAGGACCGGCCCGCCGAGCAGGTCGCGAGCAAGGTCAACGACCTGCTCCCGATGCGCCAGACGGTGAAAGCTTTCCAGGCTCTGGATCCTCTGGTAGGCCGGGAACCACTGGTCGTCGGCTTCCCGCACAACTTCCGGGCCGGGCCGGCGCTCTTCGGGCTCGGTCCCTGTTGCGAGCCACCCCTCTTGACCGACGGCCTCGAGGACGCCGGCTCTAACTTCGCCTACGTCCGCCGCGCCCAGGAGGTTACGAAAAAACAAGAACCCCTCCTCCGCCAGTCGCTGCCGGAGGACGTCAGGTTGCCCGAGCAAGCCGCTCGACTCGAAAGAGTCGAGCGGCACTGCCGGGGAGCTCACTGCCCCGTCGTCGGGGGCGGTAGGCAACGCAGGTCCCAGTCGGCTAGGAGGAGGAGTTCCTTTGGTTGGTTGATAGTTGTGGTTACTTCAGCTTCAGGTACCCGTTTTGCATCCAGACGACCGGCTGGCTGACATCGCTCAGGTTGGTCCAGAGCCATTTTGCCGACAGCGGCGGGAAGTTCGTGTAACGGGAGGTCGCGTACGACTCGTGGAATGCGTTGTTGTACATCGGGAGGAACGGCAGGTTCTGGTTGAACCAGCAGGGCCCAGTCGTACGTGAGTTGCCCCCAGGTGCTCGGCTTCGCCTGGTTTATCTCGTTGTTGAGCTCCTGGGCGATGTTGACCGTACCGAGCCCCGGGACGTTGCTAATCGGGCCGTAGCCGATGGTGACTTGCCCGCTGAACGAGCCCTTCCCGTCCCAAGTGACCGGGTAGTTGAACGCCGGGGTGGCCTGGGAGCCGAAGGTCGCTGCGAAGTCCGACATCGGCGTGCCGATCTGCCAGTCCATGAAGTTCTCGGAGGCCATGTAATCGCCCGCGTACTGCTGGTCGGTGTAGGTGGCCTGGTTGACGATCACGCTCGAGGCATCTATGCCGAACGCCTTGAGCTGGTTCGCCACCACGATCCCGTCAGTATCGAACTGGGAGTTGGCGGAAGGCTCGGAGATGGTAAAGGTGAACGGCGAGCCCTTGGGCGTGTACCAGGTGCCACCCTTCTTCTTGAAACCGACGCTCTCCAGCAACGAGGCGGCCTTGGCCGGGTTGTAGTTGTACGGGTTCAACGTTTTGAACTGCGCCGGCGTCAGGAATTGGCTCGACTCGAAGTCGTTGATCCCGTCTGGGTACGGCGTCGGCGGGTTCTGTTCCAACGCGCCGCCCATGTCGAGCTGGGTCACCCTGCCCCGTTGGATGACGTACTCGAGTGCCTGGCGGACCTGGAGGATGCCGAGCGGGTAGTCCGCCAGGTGCAGCACGAGGCTCTCCTCCTGTACAGGGGAGGGAACGAACACGTAGTGGCCGAATTCCGAACTATTGAGCGCCTGGACCTGAGGGTCTGTGTACTGCGAGGCCTGCTGGAAGTCGATCCGGCCACTCAGGTTGGAGCCGTAGATGGTCGAGAGGTCCATCGGGTAGATCTCCACCCATGGCGCGCTGATCTTGTTGGCGTCCCAGAACGAAGACGATTTCTGGTAGAGGACCCCGCTGACTGTGGCACTGACGAGCTTGTACGCACCGTTACCGACAAGGGTGCTCGGGTTGTACTTGGCCAGGTTGGTGGCATAGGTGGACATGGCCTTGCCCTGAGCGCTATTGCTGGCCGCAGCCAGCGACTTAGTGGTCGGCTTGAGCGGGTTGTCGAGCCTCCAGTAGGTCAAGATGTCCTGCTTGGCGTTGGACGGGAGAAATTTCGCGTACTCGCTGGGGACGATGTAGAACTGGAACAGCCTGAGCAGCACAGTCTGCTCAATGGCCCAGGGCTGCAGGTCCACCACAACCGTGGAGGCGTTGGGGGCCGAGACCCCCGTGAGGTCCTCCCAGACCGGGTTGAAGTCGGCGCCGGCCACGAGCATGCTATTGACCACGTCCGTGCTGGTAAGCGGCGTGCCGTCCTGCCAGACCGCACCCTGCTTCAGGTGGAACGTGATCTGGTGGTTACCGACAGTCCAGCTCTGAGCTATCTCAGGGTAATACGGGTTGGCCCCGGGACGATTGTGGTCGAAGAAGGCGGCCAGGCCGAACAGCGCCAGGTTGCCAAACGGCACGAAATCCGGGCTGTAGGGGTTGAGCGAGATGGTGGAACCCCACGGCCAGAAACCCTCTCGAAATGCGCTCGACGACGCAGAGGGAACGCCGTTTGAGTGTACCGTCGAGGCGCTCACGGCTGTGACGGAACCGGATACGACCAACGTTTCGGCAAGGATTGCGGCAACGGCAACGGAGGCGAAGCGGCGCCTCCTTCGGCGCACCGTCCTCTGTCCCTCACCTACAAGCGAATGTGACACGTCGCGTTTCGACGTTGAGATCATGGGCTAGCTCCCCTTCCTGAGATCTCTCGGGATGTCCTCCTCTTCAAAACCCAATCCGCTCACGAGCCGGTCCATTTATCCCCACGCAGCGGCGCTGCACTGATTTAGAAACGAGCGAATTTGAGCGTTTCAAACGTAGCGCGCGGCCGTTGGACTGTCAACGCGTCCCAGCAGGGCGTGCGCCGCACGCGTCGCCTAGAGAACCCCCCTCAGAAAGCGGAGGCGCACCACCCAGTTGCCGTCTGCACGACCCGGTTTTTCGCCACGTGATGGTGCCGAACCTCTATTTAATCTGTACCCGACTGCCCATTTCGCATTTCGTCGATGCTGCTGTAGAAGCTGAGTACGCGTTCCGGATCGAAGGCCGGCAACGAAATCCACAATTACCATTTCTTCTATGGGCGCACAGCGCCAGGAACTTATCGCCTCGAACGCTCTCCACGCCGCGCCCGTACCCACGGGGTCTCGCCACGAGACCGCGTCGAGGCCCGCCTTAGCCCCCTGGGGCGCTGCGAAGCAGAGTTCCCGGCCTCCCGGGTGTAGCTATTCGAGCGTTATGGACAATTTGGCCCCCTGCCGGAGGGTGTTGGACACGGCACAGCCGCGGCTGGCGATTTCGAGGAGATGGTCCCGTTCCTCGTCGCTCCCCGAGATCTGCAGGAGGACCCGCATTCGCAGCTCGGCGAACCGATAGGGGGCGTCAGCGGTTTCCCCGGCGACCGCGATCTCCAGGCGGCTGACTTCGATACTCCGGCCCTCCGCCGCTGCCAGCAGGGTGCTTTTGAAGCAGGCGCCCCAACCGAGGAGCATCAAGTGGCCGCCATTGAAGCCAAGGCCCGTCCCGCCCGTCCGGACGGGACGATCGAGGAGGAGGACCTGGTCCTCCTCCTGACGCCCTACAGCCAGGTGCCCATCGAGCACCCGTACCGTCACGTTCATCGTCGTCATCGCGCGCCCTCTGCAGTTGGGGACTGCTTACCACACGAGCGGCACTGCTTATCACCCGACCAGCTCGGGCAACCGACCACCCGTTCCTCAGGACGAGTAGCGGGCCCTCAGGACGTGTAGCGGGCTATGACGGAGCTGAGCTGGGTGCGCGTGTCTTCGGGCACAGGCCTCATGCCAGGCCCAACCGGGAGCTCCAGGAGGTCCGAAAGAGGCGTGCCGGGGAACTTCCCGAGCCGGTCGACGGCTGCATGAGCATCGCTCATCTCAGCGAAGGCGGCAAAGATCTTCGAGAACTCGAGCCAGGCAGCCTCATGGGCAAGAAGGTCGAGCACGGTCGCCGCCCGGGGAAGAGGAGGCTCCTCAGTCACGGGGTCGTCCGCGCTCCATTGGTGCTCTCCCGGGCCGACCGTCTCGGGGACTGCGGTACCCGGCAAGAAAACCTTGGCCGTCGTGCCCTGGGGGACGCTGACTTCGAGAGTGAACTGCCCCGCCTCCCGCCGCCACGCCACCTCCGCCGTCCCGTAGGGGGTAACCTGCCTCGCCTTCGCGGAGGTGAGAGCCCGTCCGGGCTGAGGTTTGACGGTGATCGACCGGTAACCAGGCTCCCCCGGTGCCAGCCCAGCCACAGTGCGGTGGAGGTAGTCCGCCACTGCCCCGAAGGCGTAGTGGTTGAACGACGTCATCTCACCGGGATTTATCGACCCGTCTGGCAGCATGCTGTCCCACCGTTCCCAAATCGTCGTTGCCCCCATAGACACTGCATAGAGCCAAGACGGCGAGACGTCCTGGAACAGCAGGCGGTAGGCGACATCGGTGTAACCGCTCTCGCTCAGCGCGTCGAGTATCAGGGGCGTACCGACAAAGCCGGTGCTGATCGTATGCCCACTCAGCCGGACGAGATCGGCCAGCCGGCGTCCTGCTCCAGCCCGTTGTTGGGCGGTTGGGAGGAGAGACCAGGCGATTGCCAACCCATAAACCGTTTGCGCGTCACTGAGGACGCGCCCCGCCGGCGTCGCGTAATTGTCCGCAAAAGCCTGTCGGACGCGGGCCGCGAGTTCGCCGTAACGTTTGGCGGAGGCCTCGTCGCCGAGCACAGCCGCAGAACGAGTCAGGATCTCGGCCGAACGCGCGAAGTATGCCGTAGCAATTACGTCCGGGTCGGCTTTAGCCGCAGCGGGGTTGTCCGGCGGAGCGGTCGGGTCGAGCCAGTCCCCGAGCTGGAACTGACCACTCCAGAGGAAGTCGTCCCCCGCATGCGCGGAGATGTAGTCGACCCAGCTGCGCATGCTGTCCCACTGCCGCTGGAGGATGCCGGCGTCACCGAAGCGTTCGTAGAGCACCCAGGGCACCACGCACGCGGCATCGCCCCAAACGGCGATCGCCGGGCCACCCGGCAGTACGTTGGGGACGACCAGCGGGACACTCCCGTCCTTACCCTGTTCTGCCACCAGGTCGCCCAGCCAGGACGAAAGGAAGCCGGCACAGTCGAACAGCGAGCTAGCGGTCGGGGCGAACACCTGGATGTCGCCGGTCCAGCCCAGCCGCTCGTCGCGTTGGGGGCAGTCCGTGGGCACGGACAAGAAATTGCCGCGCATACCCCAAACGACGTTTTCGTGCAGCCGGTTGAGCTCCGCGCTCGACGACTCGAACCAACCGGTCCTTTCCAGGTCATTCCCGACCACAACAGCCTCGAGCTGGCCAGCCTCGAGATCCTGCAGACCACTGACCTCGGCGTAGCGGAAGCCGTGAAAGGTAAACGCCGGTTCGAGAACTTCGTTGTCAGCCCCCTTCAAGATGTAGTGGTCAGTGGCCTTGGCGCCGCGGAGCGGCCGGGTACCGAGCTCACCGTTTTCCAGGACCTCGGCGTGGCGCACGCTAACTTCTTGACCGGGCGCTGTCGCATGTGCCGTCAGCCGCACCCACCCGACCAGGTTTTGCCCAAAATCTATCAAGTATTTGCGTTCGTCCATCAGCGTCAGCTCGCGAACCGGCACGGTCATAAGCCGGCGGACGGGAGGGCCTTCGGCGGCCACAAGTGTGGCCAGGTCCCAGTCGACGACATCGACCGGTGCCCACGGCCCGGTCGTCTCGACCCGCAGATCCGTCGTCTGGCCGTCATACAGGTCGTCTTCTAGTACCCCGCTGGCGACCGCCTTCCACGACTCGTCGGTAACGACGCGTTGCACCATCCCATCGATATAGGTGATCTCGAGCTGAGCGAGGTAAGCGAGCCGGTCACCGTAGACAGCGCGTCGTTTTAGCCACGTCAGTTGCCCGCGGTACCAACCATTGCCCAATATGGCGTCAAATGAGTTCGTCCCCTGCACCAGCAGCGGCGTCACGTCGAAACTCTGGTAGCACAACCGTTTCGGGTAAGTCGTCCATCCGGGAGCCAGGATCTCGTCGCCGACGCGTTGATCGTTCAGCCGCGCCTCGTAGGCTCCCAACGCCGTTGTGTAAAGCCGGGCGCGAGCCACCGGGCCTGTTACGACAAACTCGCCTCGCACGAGGGGAGCCGGTGAACCGAGCCCCCCTACCTCTGTCGGCGTCACGAACGCGGCCGTCCAGTCGCGTCGGTCGAGCAGACCGGTCTCGACCTCTGCGGCCTCGCTCCAGTCCGACCAGCGCCCCCCGGACCCGACCCGCACCCGGACCGTCGCTCGCTCTCGCGACCCGAGCGCAGCGAAAGGCCAGGGGACCAGTACCTGCTCTTTTGACTCCACTCTCACGGGCCCGCCGCCTCGAACCCCCGCCAGCTCGACCTCGTACGCGGTCTGCTCGAAAACACTTTCGTCGTTGCTCAGTTGCCAGGAGATCCTGGGGGCGCTCCTCCCGATCCCAAAACCGGTGGGGTGGTGCTCGAACCGTATGTTTACCGGTCGGACCGTCAACGATCACACCTCGTGAAATGCATGAGGCTCAGGATAGGCACCACTTTCGGCCCTGACAAATTTCGGCCTGACAAAATCCCGGCCTCTGGCAGTCACCCTTGCTCTCGTCCCGCCTCCCGGTGGCCACGAGGTCGGTGCTAACTCCTATTCGCACCACCAGCACTCCGCGCATTCCCGGCAACTTGCTCTAACCATTCGAGCATCAGAGGTATTACGACTTCCGGGCACGCCGAGGTCACGCCATGCCCAATCCCGTTAACAACGTGATAGTCCTCTGTCCCGACGGCGGAGCGGAGGACATCAAGGTGACGTACCGGCACGGTGCCGTCCTCGCTGCCGTGTATGAGCCGGACAGGGCGGTCCCTCAGGTGTCCCCCCAGGGATGCCGGTCGGAGCTGGCCGATAGCCTGGATGGTCGCCAACGACGCTCTCCGGCTCCACAGCGGGTGTGACTCACAGAGTGACCTGAACAAGACCAGGTCATCCGGCGCATAGGGTATGACGTGCTCAATGGGCGCGACCTCAGGCGCCTCACCCAAAACCAACGCCTCTTCGGCGAGCCGTGCTCGCCGCAACAGCGCCGCATGCTCTCGCTGCCGGCCTGCGCCCACCCACATTTCCTGCAGCCATGCACCCCCGTCGCTGAAGGCATCCGCAGCCAGCACCGCGCACACCCGGCGGTCCAACGCTGCGGCTGAAAGTGCGGCCGCACCTCCGTGGCTTTCGCCCATAAGCACTACATGGTCGAAGTCGACATCTCCGCGTGCCCCCAAATAGGTGACGGCGTTGACCAAGTCCTGGACGCTCTCACTACCCTGGACGCACGGGCCTCTAACTGAAGGTTGGGACCGTCCACAACCTCGATGGTCTACCCTCAAGAGCGCGAAGCCCCGGCCCGGCAGGTGCCCCGCCACCACCGCGGCACCGATAGCGTCGGAATAACCACCGTAACCGTGCGACCAGATGACGGCCGGGTAAACACCGCCGCCCCCTGGACGCGACAGCACCGCTGACAACTGGCTGCCCTCCGACCAAAACGCCACTGTAGATGTAACTATCGAATCGCTCACCTGTCGAGGCGAATTGGTCATCTGTCGGGGCGCACCCTGCTCACCCCTCGGATCATCCGGGAGCGCTCACGGGGGCCTGTTCATCTGGGCTCCGCGCCCGCCCGGCTCGCACCCAACTGGGGACGCGCAGCTTCCGACCCGAGAGAGCCTGTCGAGCATTCGCGAGCAGGACGGCCAAAAGAAGAACGATCCCGGTGACCACGTCTTGATAAAACTCCGACACGTTCATCAACGTCAACCCGTCAAGGATCGTTTGGGTGATAACGACCCCCAATAGAGTCCCGACGATGCTGGCCTCTCCCCCGGTTAGAGCCGCTCCCCCGAGGATGACTGCCGTGATCGATTGCAGGTTTAGCTCGCCTGTGTAAGTCGCGCTCCCTGCTGAGCCCAGGGACGCCTGGATCAACGCACCCACGCCGGCCGAAAGCCCCGAGATCCCGAAAACAATAACCAGGTACCGCTTGACCGGGATGCCCGATAGCCTAGCCGCCTGCGGGTTGCCGCCGATGGCGTACAAAGAGCGGCCGTACACCGTGTACCGAAGGACGAGCACCGCAATAACGGAGAAGACCAGCAGGATCAAGACTGGCGTCGGCATGAACCCCAGGGTCCCCCGACCGAACACAACCCACTCGTTGAGCGGAAAATTTACAGTTTGGCTATCCGTGTACACATAAGCGGCCCCAGAAAATATCAAGAACGTACCTAGCGTCGCAATAAAAGCGTTAACCCGTAAAATAGCTATCAGCACGCCATTAACGAGCCCGATCCCCAGTGCCACGGCCAGTGTGGCTACCACCGCGATGACCGGGTTGCCGCCACTCGCGAGCATCGTCGCCCCGATTGCGCTGGCAAAGGCCAGCACCGCCCCATTCGAGAGATCGAAGCCACCGGCCAGTATCACCAACGTCTGGCCAATTGAGAGAACTCCCAGGACGCTGAGGTAGATAAAGATCGTCTTGATGTTCTCGCTCGAATCGAAGCCGGGCGCAAACCCGCTGAAGTAAGCCACCAGGACAACGAGCACGACCACCAGGCCCAGCTCCTGAAGCCTGCTCAAACGGCGTAGCCGCTCTCGACCCCTCGGGGCGGCGCCCGCCGCCAACTCACCGTCTGGCAACTCCCCACCGGGCGGCTCACCGTCTGGCGGGCTCGTACTCACCTCATCGGTAGCCCTCACGCTGACATCCCTCCTGCTGCCGCCGTCAATACCTCTTCCGCCGCCGTCGTGCGCCCGTCATACTCGGCCGTGAGGCTCCCGCGGCGGACCACTCCGACGCGGTCAGCAATTGTCATGATTTCAGGCAGGTCGCTGGACACGACCAGCACAGCCACACCGCCGCTAGCGAGTTCCCCTATGAAGCGGTGGATCTCCGCCTTGGCCCGAACATCTACACCACGCGTGGGGTCGATCAGCACCAGCAGGCGCACCGGGCGGGCCAGCCAACGCGATACCACGACCTTCTGCTGATTGCCACCGCTCAGTGATGCCACCGGTTGCATCGGCAACCCCTTCACACTTAAACGGCGGGTAACGCCGGAGACCAGCACGCGTTCGGAGCCCAAACGCAGGATGCCGCGCCTACTTACGGCGCCCAGGGAAGGGTATGTGACGTTGTCCCGGATCGGCCGGCGCGGTACCAGGCCCTCGAGTTTGCGGTCCGAGGGCACGAAACCAACCCCGGTCGCGATCGCTCGCCGCGGAGTCCGCAGGTTGACAACGCGTCCCAGTATCTCGATCCTGCCCTCGTAGTCTGGCTCGAGACCGTAAAGCGCTCGTGCTATTTGCTCCTGGCCCGCGCCCAGGAGGCCGTAGAGGGCGTAAACCTCCCCTGCATGTACCTCGAAGCTCACTCCGTTGACGCCCGTTGGGACCTTCAGAGAAGTTACCTTGCAAACCAGTGGGCTGGCCCCCGGAGGTTCCTCGCGACGCGTAACCTCGACAAGCCCACCGACCATTTCTCGCACCAGGCTATCGTGAGTCACCTCACGGAGAGGCCGCGTCGATATTCGCGACCCGTCCCGCAACACAGTCACACGGTCAGCAATCGAAAATACCTCCTCCAGATGATGTGATATGTAGATTACCGAGACCCCACGGGCACAAAGCTGCTGGATCAGACCGAACAGAAGCTTGACTTCGGAGTCCGTCAGGCTCGACGTGGGCTCGTCCATAACGATCACACGAGCATTGCTGTCGATGGCCTTCAGGATCTCCACGAGTTGTTTTTCAATGAGGCTCAGCGAGTACATTTTCAGGGTGGCGTCTATGTCCAGGCCCGCGCTCTTCAAAAGCGACCGCGCGTGCGCCAGCATGGCACGGCGGTCCAGGATCCCGTAGCCCCGAGTCGGGAGCCGCCCGAGGACGAGGTTCTCGGCGACCGAAAGAGGCCCCACATAACTCAGCTCCTGCTGGATCATCGAGATGCCCGCCCGCTGGGAGTCGTGCGGCGAGCGGAGCGAAACGTGAGAGCCCTGTACAGCAATGGTACCAGCGTCCGCCTGGACGTCGCCGGCCAGGATTTTCATAAGAGTCGACTTGCCGGCCCCGTTCTCGCCCACGAGAGCGTGTACCTCACCCTTGGCAACGGCGAAATCCACGCCGTGCAAGACTTCCACGCCGACGTACGACTTCCGTACCCCGCGCATTTCGACTTGTACCGGACCGAGGGGTTCCGGTGGTGACGATGGGTTTGCCGGCACTGACCCAGCGCCACCGTGTAGCTCGGCCACACCCCCGATCGTAGCCCCCTTCCATCCCGGAGCCAAAGACAGCGCTGCGGCCGAGGGATGGCAGGGAGTACTACCGTCACCCCTCCGGCCACTATCAGTTCAAGGGGCCCGAACCAACCCATAAGAGGCCCCTTCAAATCGTCTTGTGAGCGTCGAGAGAAACCAAGCTCGCTTGTGGGCAGGCCCTAACCCTGCAGCGATTGCTTGGGCGAGGTGCTGAACTGTACGCCTCCCGGAGGCGTCTTGATCGAAACAGTATCTTTGCCGGGGTAGTACTGGCCTACATTGGCTGTGCTCAGGTAGACGCGCGGCATGAAGACGTACGGCGTCACCGCTTTGCCGGCCCGGAGGTCAGAGATGACCTGGAAAATGTACTTGCCGTAGAACTCAGGGAAATAAGCGGTGTCGCCGATCCAATGGGGGTCACTCTTTATCTCGCCCAGCCCAACGGCATCCGCCCCCTGGGTGCTGACAATGGTGTTCGCCTCCCGACCAGCTACCTGGATGGCCCTCAGCCCACCCTGCCCGCTCTCATCATTTATGGAGAAAACGATGATGTGGTTTGACGCCGGGATCCGCGGCAGTAGGCTAGCCATGACGGTCTGGGCGGCTGCCGTGGTCCCATCGCCGGCCGATTGTTGGATAATTTGGCTGCTCGGGATGCCGGGCAATAACTTGGCTAACCCATCGCGCATGCCGTTCATCCTGAGTTGGGGGATCGGCCCGGCGGCCGGGAGGTTGAGCAGGACTTCCGTGGTCGTCTTG
Source organism: uncultured Acidimicrobiaceae bacterium (assembly GCA_963823855.1). GTDB lineage: Bacteria > Actinomycetota > Acidimicrobiia > Acidimicrobiales > Palsa-688 > Fen-671. The sequence goes on along the minus strand of CAWGNA010000009.1, from coordinate 72,344 downwards.
GGATCCCACCCGTGCGCCTTTGCGTACATACCGGCGTGTTCCCCGGCCAGCTCCCCGTCGGCGTAGTTGCTCGCACCGAAGAATATGGCGCCAGGTTGAGGAATATCGATCGAGATGGTCCACTTGATACCAGCCTTCTTGAAGGTCTGAGCAATCTCGGGGGCTATCTTGGAGTCAACCTGGAACTCGACGGCGACGTCGACTTTATCATTTGCGAGGATTTGTGAGTTACGAAGAGCGGTGGCGTCGTCGTAGTTGTTATTGAGGGATATGAGCTTGTCGCCCGCCTGCTTCGCACCCAAGTTCATGCTGTTTTGGACGTTGATCTGGAAGGGCGCAGTGGTCGCCTCGTTAGCGAAGCCGACTGTGAACGGTGAAGCAGCGTCTGCCTTAAGGGTGGCGGCTTGGCTGGGGGCCGCCTGCGCCAAAGTGGCCATGGATAACGCAGCCGTGATGGTGGCCGACACGGTCGCCAACGTGGTGTGCCGAAGTTTGTGCAATTTCGTTCCCCTTCAATGCCTGGTATGAGTACTGAACTGGGAGGCTTCCCACGTCCCCCTTAGAGTTTGAAGCGTTCAAGTACGCGTTTGAAGCGATTCAAAGTTCAAGTAGGCTACCGCGCCCGGTGGTTGTCGTCAAGGCGCCGAGCTAAGTCTGGGCCAAAGCGGCGCGGCCACGACGCTGAGGTCCGGGCGCCGTTGGTGCGCCATTTGCACCTGGCTGGTCCTCGAAATCGAAGACGCGGAATTGAGAAAAACGCCTAACCGAGCTGAGCCGGTCCATAAGGAGCGACATTGCACTCGTCCCCCGGGTCGCACCGAGGGGTTACAGTACGGAGGTGCACCGGATGTACCGAGGCTTTCCGCGCCGGGTAGGCGCGGCATCGCCGTGAGACCGAGCGACGCCCGGCCAGCGCGACGCACCGAGCTAGCCAGCCAGCGCGTGCGCCCTGACCGGTCAGCTCGCGCCTCGGCCCAGCAACGGGTCACAATCCGAGACGTCGCCAACCTGGCGCAGGTTTCGCTCGGCACCGTCTCGAATGTGCTCAACAACCCGTCGGTCGTCGCTCCGACCACCCGCGAGCGCGTCCTCGACGCGATCAGTTCGATCGGGTTCGTGCGTAGTACAGCTGCTCTCCAGCTGCGCGTCGGCAAGAGCCGGACGGTAGGCGTCGTCCTCCTCGACATCGCCAACCCGTTTTTCGCTGAGATGGTCCGGGGCGCAGAGCACGTCCTGCGCGAGCGCGATTACGTCCTCATCGTCTGTTCGACCGACGAGTCCGCTGAGCGTGAAGAGCGTTGCTTCCGGGTGCTCGAAGAACACCGTGTGGACGGGCTGCTCATCAGCCCCGTCGAACAAAACCTGGAGGGGGCGGCGCGGCTGGTGGCGCACGGCATCCCTACCGTCCTGCTAGACCGCGACGGGAGCGAACGGGGCCTTTGCTCCGCGACGGTCGACGACATCCGCGGCGCTGAGCTGGCGGCGGACCACCTGTTCGAGCTCGGTCACCGGGTCGTCGCCTTCGTCAACGGCCCGGCGACGATCCGCCAGTGTTTCGACCGCAGGGAGGGGGCGCGGCGCTCTGTTCGGCGCGTCCGCCGCCGTGAGCGCGCTTCGCTTCGCGAGATCGTCGTGGGCGCGCTGACCATTGAGCAGGGCGAGAGCGCGGTGGGTGTTCTCCTCGACCTCGAGCCACGGCCCAGCGCGGTCATGTGCGCCAACGATTTGCTCGCGCTGGGTGTGTTGCGGGGCCTGGGCGCCGCCGGTGTGATCGTGCCGGACGAAATGGCCGTTGTCGGGTATGACGACGTGGCCTTCGCCTCCATGCTGTCACCCTCCCTCACTTCGGTACGTCAGCCGAAGTACGAATTGGGAGCCGTCGCCGCCGAGCTCCTCCTGGAGGAAGTGGCAGGCTTGGCGCACGAGCATCGAGCCGTCCGCTTCGAGCCAGAGCTGGTCGTACGGGCATCGAGCACGCCGAGGGCGGTGGCCATTTTACCATCGTCCTCGGCAGCCAGTAAATAACCCAATATGGCGCTCGAAAAGTACCGGCCCAATAAAATACCGGCCCAATAAAATACGGGCCCACTCGAGAAGTACTCGTCCAAGTACCTGCGAAAAACTCCCTTTCTCTCGGTCAAGGTTGTTTAACTCGGGCACTAATCGATATGGAAGACCAGCGGGACCGGCCGCATTTGTTCGTCGGCGTGCCCTTCGCCCTCGAAAAACTGGACCATCTGCGACTGCCACCTATCGTTCACGTCGAGGCGGCCCATGGCCTTTACCGACTCATCGAAATCCTCACATTCCAGGTAGCCGGTGAGAAGACCCTCATCTGTCAGGAACAGCGAATAATTCCTCCATCCCGTGTCCCTCAAGGCCTGCTGCATCTCCGGCCAGACCTCGCGATGACGGTCCTTGTACTCGGCCAACCGGTCCGGGCGCACCCGCAGATGGAAGCAGATCCTTTGCATGGAAATGAACCTTACGCACTTCCGACCTCACCTAGCGCCCGGACTTGTCGCGCCGACTTATCGCGCCGAGGGGGGTCTGGCCGAGGAACGGTAGGTCTCGGTAGTTATGGCCTGCAACCTGTACCGCTGGGCAGTAAGCGAAGAGGCGGCCGCCGTTATTGCCGTCCAGGGTTCGGCATTGCGGTCGACACGAGCCGCCAGTTCGCCCCTGAACTCGGATGGAGAGCCGTCGTCACGTCGCGCTGTGAGCAGCTGGGGTGGTGGCGAAGCGCCCGCAGCTTGGCGGTACAACTGTAGCGGCACCACTTCGAGCTCATCATCGACCAAGAGTGCCACTCCACCCTGGACCGGGGCCGGTGTGGCTGTGTCGACCACCCATCCTCCAGTGTTGAAGATCCGCACCGGGGACGGGTACCCAGCCACCTGCCAGCGATCGGCAAAGGGCTTGTGGGTATGGCCGAACACGAAGGACACGTCCTGGGGGACGTTGCCCAGTTCGACCTCGAGCTGGGTGCGGACCGGGCCTTCGAGGTAGGTACGCAGCCCGGCCTGGCCCTTTGGCGAGAGGATAGTGCTGGTCGTGCCCCGTTCACTGCGAGCGTCTCTCACCGTTTCGTGCTTGATGATTGCGTTGACGACGGCGCCCTCGACCTTGTGCAACCACTCGGGACCGGCTCCCTTCTTCAGCAAGGCCGCAGTGAGGTTGGAGGCCAGGGCGTCTATGTCAGCGGGCGTAGCCATGTCTGCGTATATCAGCCCGAGGTCAGTGCCGACCTGGCCAGAGCGGCCCAACGTCGACCAGAGGAAGTCGATCCAGGCAAAGTTCTCCTCCTCCCACACGGTCACGTCGTTGAGGTCCCGGCGTTGGTCGGGATAGAGCATGTTCTTTAGCTGGGACATCATGGTGTAGATCGACTCTGTGAAATGGCCGTGGCTTATGACCACGGCGCGCTCTCCGCTCGGGTGGAGCAACGCCATGTTCGGGTACGCGACACGTACCTGTGTTGCGGCCCCACCCTGCTCGCGCTGTACAAGGCTCGTCAACCAGGCCGAGCTGACCTGAGGTGACTCGTCGTCTGGTTTGAGGCTGGTGACGTGGCAGGGAGCGCCCAGCCGGCTATCGAGGGGCACGGCGCGAAGGTGCTCGACATACTGGGCCTCGCGGCGGTTTCCCAGAGGTGGTGGTCGTGGTTGCCCGGGACGTAATAAACCACCGGGTCGAACACCGGGCTTGTCCCGCCGAAGGCCAAACGGGCAAATCCAGAGAAAACTGCAGACGAGTACTCGTCGGGCGACAGCGCCATGTCGAGGATGTCGCCGGCGAGGACGAGTGTTGGAGGCGTGGACTGCTGCTCCGTGAGCTGGCGCACGGCTTCCACGAGAGCCACCAACAGCGGGCTCGACGCGTCTTCGTCGACAGAGAACCCGCTGGCGAGCCGCGTAGGGGCGGACTCTGTCAAGGAGGTGAGCACACTGTTCTCAGCGCCGAAGTGGAGGTCGGAGACGATGACGAAGCGGATGTCAGCCATGACGGGGATTGGGACGCAGGGGGTCGAAGACTTGCCATAGCTCGCCGAAAAAGAGCCGGCCGAAGCTCTCGAAGGCTTTGAAACGACCTGGCCACGTCGGGCCGCGCACGCGCATCGTGGTGAGCTGCCAGGCAAAGTCGATGGGACGGATCCGCAGGATCCCGGAGCCGACGATGCCTTCTGCGACTTCCGACCCGCCGTCGGGCACCGGGACGTGACCACTGAGAATGCGGGTGTAGAGCGTGGAGGTCTCCGGCCAAACGGCCGTGAGGGGTGCAGGCTGTACGTCTTTGAAACCGGCCAGCGTCAGCGGGCGGCCGCTCGAGTCGGAGAAGTAGAGCCGGTAGAGCATGTGACGGATGCGCTTGGGCTCGTCTACGAACAGGTCAAAAGTGCCCTCCAGGACCTGTCGCCGACCACCCAGGGAGTCACAACCTACGTAACCCGTGGGCACAGCCGAGTGCTCGGGGTCGGCAATCAGAGCTTCGACATCGTCTGTGGCAATCGTGAGACGGAACTCCAGGGCGGCGCCGTCTCTCAGACCGGCCTGGTACCCGGCGTCGTAGTCGCTCTCGGCGAAAGCGAACGCGCCCACCATCCGTTCGGTAAATTGCAGCGAGTAGGTCAAGGGGCGCTCCCGACAATGTGGGCGGCCGCCCGTTCCGCGAACGCCGCAATGGTGAGTGATGGGTTCGGACCGACCGGCCCCGGCATCACGGAGCCGTCGACAACGTGGAGCCCGGGGTACGAAAAGGCTTCGCCCCACGCATCGACCACGCCGTCTTCGGTGCTGTCCCCCATCGGGACACCACCAAGAGGGTGGACAGTGATCACGCGCTTGAACAGCCACAACGGCGTGTTCGCCAGCTTGGCCCCGAGCACTTCAGCGATGTTACTGAGGGTCGTTTCGACCCGCTGGAAGTACGGCATGGAGCTTGACGTGGACCAGTCGAGCTCTAGCCCTCCACCGCTCAGCCGCATCACCCCATTGGGCATATCGCGGCCCATGGTAAGGACCGGCATGAACGTGGACGACGCCGCGCCGCCGCCGAACAAACGCGAGAAGTCGCCGCTCAATTGGGAACGAGGGTGTCCTTTGACATGCGCCCAGGCCCGGCGCAGCGCAAAAGATAGAACCCGAGCGCCAAGGCTCGGCGCGTCCGTGGTCTGGACGACCCAGTCGAGGAAGTCAGGATTGCCTCCGTCTTCGACGTAGAAACCCCTCCCCACGGGCCCACCACCGTCCAGTGTGTCCGGGAGGCGGATCGCGCTGGTGATAACGGGGCCGAACTCGGGGTCGAGGGCCCGGGCCACCTGCTCACCATCGACTTTTCGATGGCTATTGCGGAGGAAGGTGAGAACGTCGCCGTTGCCCGAAAAGCGGGTGCCGAGGGCGCGTCCCAGCGCCGGGAAGGCAGCCCGGTTGCGCAACAGCAGGTACGTCGAGCCGAACGTCCCCGCACCGATCACGAGCCGGTCGGCGCTCACCTCGACCAACGCTGGAACCGAGCCGGGTGGGGCCGTCGGGTCGTGACGCACGTAGTGGGCCCGGAAACCGCTGGGCGGCGTGGGCTCAATCCGCCGCACCTCGCACAACGTGCGGATCTCGGCACCGGCATCGGCCGCCCGCGAAAGGTAGGTGTAGTCGAGGGTGTTTTTGGCGCCGTCGTTGCAACCGACGTCGCATTCCCCGCACAGTCGGCAAGTCCGGCGCGGGAGGCCGTGCAGGTTGGGATGCTCCTCGATGAGCGGCTGGCCTGGCACGGGAGGTTCGCCGGGATTGGAGAAGCTCACGGCCAGTGGAGGCAGCTGCCAGTCAAGGCCGAGGGCGGTTGCTGCGTACAGGGTGGCCTGGGTCTTGGACGTCTCCGAGTAGGGGGCGACGTCGAAGGGGTAGCGCTGTGCGCCGAGCATGCCCTCAGCTGCTTCGTAGTACGGCACGAGGTCTTCGTAAGAGATCGGCCAAGGGCGCGGGGGGCCACCGGGGGAGTCGTCCACGAACCATGCCGGGTCCTTTCGCAGGAGCACGTTGGCGTAGATGAGGGACCCGCCGCCCAGGCCACTCGAGACCACTGACTCAATCCCGGTGAACGCCCAGATGTCGAACATGCCGTAGAGGCCTGACCTCGGGTCCCATAGGTTCCGGGACAGGGCGCGAGGGCTACGGGGGAAAGAACCAGGAGGGTAGCTGCGACCGCGTTCGAGCACCAGGACGGCCCGGCCTGCCTGCGCCAGCCGGCACGCGACAACAGAAGCGCCGAAGCCTGACCCGATGACCACTACGTCGAAGTGCTCGACGGGCGCTTTCTCGCTACCGGCCATGGCTGCTGTCGCCTTGTCCTGCGGCGCCCTGTCCTGCGCCGCCCGTGTAAGAAAATCCTGCGGCGCCATTGGAAGAAAAAAGGCCGGTGAAGCGCAGCACGTCGAGACCCAGGTTGGCCCGCGCCGTCACTGCCTCCGCGGTCGTGGAGCAGTCGGTCGCGTGAAGGCTCGCGAGGGCTCGAGCAACCTCTCGCCAACCCAGGCCCACGGTCCCGGCCCCGACTGGCCGCGAACCTGGCCCCCAATCTGTCGTCCCACCTGGTGGCCGGTCGGGCCTCGCTGTGACCGTCACGGCGAGGACGCCACCCTGGTTGGTCGGGGCCACGACCAAGGATCGCGCCTGCTCGCCGCTGCGCCATCCGAGGCACAACCTGAAGCCGTCTCTAGCCAACTCGGCCGTCCCCTCCTCGATAAGGGTATGGGCTCTTTGGCCAGGCAAGCTGACATCACCAGCGACGCTAAACGAGGCGGCGTTCTCGCCTCGGGCCCCGTTCCGGGCCTGGATCTGCCCGTTCCGAGCCTGGATCTGCCCGTTCCGAGCCTGGATCTGCCCGTTCCGAGCCTGGATCTGCCCGTTCCGAGCCTGGATCTGAAGGTGGAGAGCCGCTGACGTCCCCTCTTGCGCCCCCACCCTCGCGCCCTCCACCGGAGTGTAGTCGCCTAGTGCGAATGGGCCTCCGAGTACGAGCCGGGCTGTAGCGCTCGGGGCAGCTTCGCTCATCTCGGTCACGCTGTGGTCCCAGGGCGCCGTCAGGGGCTTGGGGTCGTCGAGGTACCGGCATGCGTCCTGATAGCCGAAGTCGATGAGCGCCGACGCGTCGATGCGCCCGAAGTAATAGGCGGTGTCCAGAGGAAGGGGGTGCTGGGGCTTGATGACATGCAGCCGGACGGGGCGTTCAGGCCAGCGCGCCTCTATATAACCTAGGTCGCGCCCAAGCGACCCGTTGGCGGCGGTCTCGATCATGTGGACGTATTGGCGGAAAAGCCCGTTGTGGTACACGCCTGTGTTCCCTATGCACCAGACGAGCCAGACCTCGTCGCTACCACGCCGGACGGCCTCGGGCACGTTGCTGTCGCGTACCCAGACCGCATCCGTGTACGGTGTGCCGGACCTCATTACAACTGGCATGAGCACCGGCAGCGAGACGGCCGCGACCAGGAGATCGAGATCGACCTCCGTGTGGTCGACCACCTCGGCAGTCTTGGCGGCGAAGTTGCAGACGTTGTACGTCCCGGAGATCCCGCGAGACAGGCGAATGGGGTCAACGTCTATCCCGAGATGGGGGAACACCTTTTCTCGTAGCCCCCGCGCGTTACCTAAACCACGCCAGCGCGGCGTTCGGACATAGTCGAGCCACGGGTACAACGTGGAAAAACGGCGGGGGTCGAGCGTGCGCCAACGCTCTCCCATTTCGGCGCTGTCCTGACCGGACAGAAGCATCGAGAGGTTCATGGTCCCCCCTGACGTCCCGTCGGCGTGATGAAAGCGCAAACCCGCTTCTTCCAACGCGGCCAGCGCTCCAGCCTGGTATGCGACCCGCATCCCCCCACCAGCCAGGACCAGCGACCGCCTCACCGTGTTATTATCATCCTGGTCCGTCGGCGCGAACGGTGATCGCGGCGTGACGGTCACCTTTCGGCGTCTGAGAACGCCGACCCACTTAGGCGTCCGTCGCACGACGGCGGCGGCAGCCACGCCTGTGACAGCCCGAGGCCGACGACGCTTTCGAGACCGTCAGGATCTAAGTTCGCAGGATCTAAGTTCGCAGGATCTAAGTTCGCAGGATCGAAGTTGGAAGGATCGAAGTTGGCAGGTTCGAGGGCCGGATCCGTGGCCGGAGGCTCGTCGAAGGCGAGGAACCACCCTTCGTAGTGATCATCGAGGGTGCCGGAGGACGACGGGAAGAAGGCGGTCATGAGTGGTTGGGGGCTAATGCCGAGGTCCTTCAGGGGGGCGGTCCGGGGGCTGTCCCCGATAAGTAGTTGCGCCGTGCCTTTGCGCATGACGCTCAGGCCGATCTCCCCCTGGAAGTAAATCGACGATTTGAACAGCATGCCCCGGAACTGGCAGAAGTTGGCGGCACCCATACGGACCGGGATCCCTGTCCAGCCCGGCCGCTGGATAGTGATACGCATCGCGAGCTGACCATCGAGATCGTACTGGCTGGAAACCGACGTAGCGTCGATGCGAAAGTCAAGGTTTGCCTGGTGCTTCGGCATACCCCAGATCCCCTTGCCCCCCTTGACAGAGATCTCGCTACTAACGGGAAGGTCGTACACGTACTGTCCCATTTGGTAATACCGCTGGAAAAGTAGCGGCAGCAACGCCGGGGCCGGCCGCAGACCGTGAGTGGCGGCAATGGCGATGCTGAACTCGATGTACTGGCCGATATTGGTGGACGTGTAATCGATAACCGTGATCATGAGCACTCCCCGTCCGCCCGGTAGGCGCAACGGGTGGAGCTCGCTGTCCAGGCAGCAACCTTGCCGCCCGGTTGGCGTCGATACTGAACGCGGCCATCAGCGCGGGGGATTGGTGGGAGGCGACGGGCAACTGGAAAGGGATCTCGTCGACGAGTGAGTAGCGACCTGACAAAGCGCGTATGCGCCCGGGGATCCTCATCTAACTGCCTCAATTCTCGCGGAGCGCGTCCCGGATGATGGGGAACACGTCGACGACAGCATCTTTACCCATGAACATGTCGAGATGACCGTAGCGCGGGACAATGTGCAATGCGTAGTTCCCCTTCCCCTTAGCGGTGAAGTAGTCAAATGTACGCTCCTGGCTCTCGGGGAGGAAGCACCGGTTCTGCTCGCCGGCGAGCAGGACCACTGTGGCATCTGTCCGGGGCGCCTCCAGGCCAAAAGATATCGGCAGTTGGGGCAGGTTGTCGACCGGGACGAGGTGGCCGGCTCTCAGGCAACGTGTCATCTGATCGAAAAAGGTGAGCGGGACATGCCCGAACTCGCCCCTTACCCAGTCGTGTGTGGCGTCGTTTAGCAGGGCGTGAGACCAAAGGGTGGGCTTGCCCACCCCATATGTAAAACTGGTCACCCGGCAAACGGTATTGGTACATTCGTGGTGCACCAGACGGGCCCAGGCCACTACCGCCTCGGCGATGACGTCGGGCGCCTCGATGCCCCACTGTGGGTCGAGGTACTTCGTCAGTACATGCATGGGCCGGTGAAAGTACTCGCCTTTCCAGCGTGCGATCGTCGGCACGACCGGGTGGAGCGACACCGCGTTGGAGACGATGGTGGAGACCTCAGGCAGGAGGCCCGCCGTTGCAGACATCATAAAGCTGGTCGAGCCCTGGCAGTGGATGACCGCTCGCAAATCGTCTGCGCCAGTGTGGTCCAGGACCGTACGCACGGCTGCGGGGTGGTCGAACACGGCTGCCTTGTCGAGGGTCCACTGGTTGGGCCGGAAGTCGATGCTCGCCCGCCAGTTTTCTAGCCACACATCGAAGCCGTCATCCAGCAATACATCGACCAGCGTCACGTCGACGGGCGGGCGGAAAATGTTGGCCCGGACGCCGGCGCCATGGACGAGAAGCACCGGGCCCCGGGTGGGCCTCGACAGGCTGTCGGTCCCTATTGGCGACCGGACAACGTGGACGACATTTGCCACCCTGCCGTCACCCGTCACGAACGGGACGACAGTATCTTCGCTCGGCGGCTTGCCCGTCCCCGTCCCGGCTTTTCCAGGCGTCATCGCATTGTCATCGCATCGTCTCGCGCTTTCGACCGTACTCGGCGCGGCCATGATTTTCGGTGACCGTGATTTTCGGTGACCGTGATTTTCGGTGGCCATTATTTCGGTGGCCATGTCGAGCTGCCATGTCGAGCTGCCATCTCGAGCTGCCATGTCGAGCTGCCATGTCGAGCTGCCAGTCAGGTGCTCCCCTGGTCCGCGCCCTTGGTCGCCAGGACGTAGCCGATACCGGGTGCGGTTCTTATGGTGACGCTCGCATTGGGGCCGATCTTTTGGCGCAGCCGGTGTACATACGCGTGCAGGTACTGCGCCTCCTTGGCATAGCCCCGGCCCCAAACCTCAGCCAGGATCATCTGGTGGGTGGAGATCTTGCCGGCGTGGCGGGCGAGGAAGCACAGTAGCTCGAACTCCTTCGCAGTGAGCTCGAGGGTGTCGCCGTCCAGGCGGGCCTGGTTATGCACGAGATCGAGCTCGAGCGGGCCGAAGTTGAGCGTGGACGGCGCAGAAGGTTGTGACGAAGCCTTATGGTGGCGGATGGCAGTGCGAATGCGAGCTTCCAGCTCCGCCATACCGAAGGGCTTGGTCATGTAATCGTCCGCACCCCCGTCGAGGGCAGCAACCTTGCGGTCTTCTGAGCCGATCGCAGAGAGAACGATTATCGGAACGTCGTCCCATTCACGGATCCTCCTGCACACTGCCAGCCCGTCGATGTCGGGGAGGCCGAGGTCGAGGACGATCACGTCGGGTGAAGCAGCCGCGGCCTGAGAGATCCCCTGCTCGCCTGTCGCAGCCGTTAGCACTTCGTGGCTCTTCAGATGAAGACTGACACGCAGAGCGCGCAACAGGGCGGGGTCGTCGTCGACGACGAGAACACGCGCCATGCCTACGCGGCGTCCTGGCGGCCCGCCACCAGCGGTAACGTAAACACGAAACGGGCCCCGCCCCCGGGAGCGCCTTCTACCCAAATCCTGTCGCCATGGGCCTCTACAAATGCCTTCGCTATTGCCAGACCGAGGCCAGACCGCCCGCCCGTGTCAAAACGCACGAACTTTTCGAAAATGGCGTCGCGCTCAGCCAATGGGACCCCCGCACCTCGATCGCTCACCGCGACCCTAACCCGGTTACGGGTGGTCACAGTAGCCGATACGGTTATCGGCGTCCCCTGGGGGCCATGGCGGTTGGCGTTATCCAGGAGGTTGGCCAGCACTTGTTCTATCAATAGGGGGTCGACATCCACGAGAGGGAGCTGGTCCGATATGACGACGTCCACGCCGCGGTCGGCGAAGGAGGACCGCAGCTCGGACAAGGCCTCGTTCACCATGTCGCGCACAGACCAGGGCCGGCGGCGCAGTTCGAGGGACCCGGACTGGATGCGTGTCATGTCAAGCAGGCTATTGACCAACCGGGTAAGCCGGTCAGTTTGCATGTCGATTAGACCATGCAACTCGTCGGCATCCTCTTGTGACAGGTCGTTGGACCTGTCGAGGAAGGTCGACGAGGCGACTTTGATCGTCGCGAGAGGCGTCCGCAGGTCATGGGACACAGCCCCGATGAGTGACCGCCGCAGACGGTCGACCTCTTCCAGCAGCTCGGCGTGCAGGATGCGCTCGCGTAGCTGAGCGCGTTCGAGCGCGATAGCCAGGTGATTGGCCAGGATGGGGAGCAGCTCCCGCACCGTCGGCTCAGCAGGCACATCACGCATCACGAGCAACCCAACCGGACGCCCCGATGATGCCAAGGCCAGGATCTGGAGGGCATCATGCGAGGTGCCGGTGGTAAGGGGGACGGGCAACCGAGCCTCAGGTTGCAAGCGTCGCAGTTCTTCAGGGCTGATAGGTGTGCCCGACGAAGATACGACTTCCAGATGGCCTTCGATCGATAGAAGGAGGGCGACACCTCCGAGGCCCAGTGCTTCGTGCGCCCATGTAACGACCGTTTCGCCGAGCTCAGCCGTGGGCTTGTCGACCAGCAGCAGCTCAGAGAGGTCCAGCAGGTGGCGGGCGTTGGCCTCGCGCGACCGAGAGGCCTCTCGCGCCCGGTCAAGGCTCGTGACGAGCCCAGCGATGAGCACCGTGACTACTACGTACACGCCCAGCGCCACCCAGTCCTGTGAACTCCCCACCGTGAGGGCGCCATAAGGAGGGACGAAGAAGAAGTCATAGACGAGGAAGCCGGCAGCCACGCTTACCAGGCCGGCCACGAGGCCTCCCCACACGACGCCTGCCACCACAGGCACGACGAGCACAACCGCTGCGGTTGCGACCGCGAGATGCGACCTGACAGGCAGCATCGCGGCACCGAGGGCAGCTGAGGCCAGCACCCCGATCACCGAACCTGTCAGCTCCTTACGCACATAACCATTTTCCCTCGAAACGTCGCACTCGGACGAGCGGGCTCGTTTATGGGCCCGAGGGTGCACCCGGCTCGGCGCGCTAGCATCCAGGCCAAATTTCCGCCGACAGCCAACTCCCGCCAACTGCCAATTTCCGAGAACTGGAGATCGCTATGGTCGCTACCTACGATGACGCCAACCTTGTGGTCCAACTTGTTCGCTGGGGTACAGAGATGGGCCTCGATGACGCAGTACACACCCTGTTCGCCGACGGGTTCGATCCGGCGCAATCCTCCGTGGACGAGCCCGCGGTCAGGAAAATGCTGAGTTTCGGTGAGGTGATAGGCACGCTCGTAAAGCAAGGCGTGCTCGACCGGGGTCTCGTAGCGGATCTGTGGTGGGCTACGGGCCTATGGGCCCGGGTAGGGCCGGCCGCCGAGGGTGAACGGGAGCGTCTGGGTGAACCGAGGCTCTACGAGAACTTCGAGGCGCTCGCCGCCAGCGCGGGGGCGTAAAGCGCCGGCGCTACCGAATTGAACACGGCGACGAGCCGGTCGGCGAGGCAGGCGAACTGCTGGTACGAGTGTACGTCGAGCCTCCCACCTGGGCCTGAGGGCCCGGAGCCGATAGAGACCTTCGGGGGCACCCACCGAAAAACGATCAGGAAGCTGGGGAGCGACCTGCCTCAGCTGTTACTGGACGCCGCGCGGCCGGCGGCCGAGGTGGTCAGCGTCTCGAGCTACGGCCAAATATTCCGGCCGATGCGAGACGTTGCGACGTCCGCTCGCTGACGGGCTTGGCCCCGGTGATGAGGCGCTCGCGGTCGAACATCGACGAGACCACCCGCCAAGCCGCGACGTCGATGACAAGCAGCACCAGCGCGATGACTACGGCAACAGCAACAGTGGGTTGCAGGACCTGGAACGTCATGAGCGATGTCAGGCCGAGCGGAGGCAGGCTGGCGAGGGTCCCCAACTGCTGTGCGACGCGTACGTCGCTCGACCGGGCCGAGATAGCCGTACCGACCCAGACCGACCACGTGGCCAACAGAGGGGCGAACAGGATCTCGGCCAAGAACCAAGAAAACTCCCACACCGCGTTGACGACCGAGGGGCTGGCCCCAAAGCGAACGATCAGCATAAAGACGGCATAAACGATGTATGCGACCACGACCGAGGGAATTACGGCCGCGAGCGCCTTGCCGAGCAACAGCTCTTCGCGTCGGACCGGAGTGGTAAGGACAGGTTCGAGGGTGCCCTGCTCCCGCTCACCGATCACCGAGTACGCCGCGATCGTGGCGGGAAGAATGCAGGGGATTATAAGCATCAAGAACAACGTGCTGCTCACTGAGGCCTTGACGGCCGAGTCCGGGACGCTGGCCGGGAACCTCCGCAGGATGGTGACGACGGGGATGACAACAAAGATCAGCGCGCTGGTCGCCATCGTATAGATGATGAACCGGTTCCTCCGGTACTCCCGGAATTCCTTGCTGAGCACGGCGCGTATCCGGCCCGCGCTGACCGTCATCGAGCTCTAGCCTCCACGTCTTCCCCGACCAGCTCGAGGTATACGTCCTCCAGGGAATGGCGAGACTCCGAGATGGACAGGACGTCTGCCCCCGCGGCCACGAGTGCCCTTGTCAGTCCCGGCGCCGTGGACCTTGGGTCAGGCGCCGTCAGGACGTAGACGCCCGGGCTCTCCGAGCGCCAGCCCTCCACGCCGTCGACGCCGTCGAAAAGTTGGTCGGGTGAGTTCAGGGGTGCCAGTGTCTTTACGACCAGTGATTCGTTGAACAAGCCTTGCCGCAACTCGTCGGGCCGGCCGATGCTCCGCAGCGTGGTGTTCAAGATGGCGACTCGGTCACAAAGACGTTCAGCTTCTTCGAGACGATGCGTAGTCAGGAATATTGTCACGCCCCGTCGGCGCAGCTCGTTGATCAGGTCGTGGACTTCCCGCGCCGCTACAGGGTCGAGGCCAGAGGTCGGTTCGTCTAGGAACAAGACGGCCGGGTCGTTCAACAAGGCGCGCGCCAAGCCCACTCTTTGGCTGAGGCCCTTGGAGAGGCTCCCGCAGGGGTCGTTCGCCCGCGCCGTGAGGTTGACCGCCTCTAGAGCAAGATGGATCCTCGAGCGGAATTCGCGCAACCCGTACAGCCCGGCGAAGAACTCCAGGTTCTCGGTCACGGTCAAGCGGCGGTAGAGGCCTGGTGACTCGGGCATTATGGAGATGCGTTCGCGTATCTCGACGCCGTTCTCCGGCCGCAGAGGGATCCCGGCGACAGCGGCCGTCCCCGACGTGGGCTCGAGCAGGGTCCCGAGCGTCCTCACCGTGGTTGTCTTCCCGGCACCGTTGGGCCCGAGGAAACCGAAGACCTCACCGTAAGCCACACTAAAAGACACGTCGTCGAAGGCGACCCGCTCGCCGAACCGCTTCGTCAGATGATCGACAACGAGGGCCGGAGGGGCGCTGGCGGCGTCCAGGGCCGGGGCGCCCACAGGCTTCTCTCGAGGTTGGTTGGTGACGCCAACGCGGGCCCCTGCCTCGCCCGAGCCCGCCGGAGTCATGTGCGTGAGCTGAACGATGTCATCCACACCACGACGTCATCCACACCACGGCCCCGAGCGTACGGCCACGGCGCCAGAGCCGCACGTCAGCTCCACCAGCGGGATCTTTGCCGAGCGCGAGAATATGGTACGCATCTCCGTGGGGCCAGCGAGAAATGGTGCTCGCTGGCCCCGAAGCGGTCTGATAGTAAGGCCTGGCCGTCAGGCTTGGATAGCGGGGAGCGCTGGGGCCCGGGACGTCAGGTGATCCGGAGGTGCTCGATGATCCTCAGTGTCGAGCCGGAACCGAAGAAAGTCCCGTACCCGGCCAGAGTGGCCAGACCGCCCGTGCTCGGCCCGGGACCAGTTGGGCCAACGACCAACGGTCCTCCGGACGTGATCAGGAATGTACCGGTAGTGAAGCCATTGCGGGATGTTGTCCCGTAGGCACGTATCGAAGTGGCACCGCTCTGGCCGTCGAAGCTGCAGGAGTCGCAGGTGTCGTAGGCGGTAAAGGACTCGCTGCCGTTCGGGTAGACAGTGGCCAGGACAACCTCGCCTGTAGAAGCGGGCGGCGCGCTCGGGTTCAGCGTCCCCGTCCCGGTCAGGCCGGTCCCGGTCAGGGCGAAACTGTTAAGTTGGGCCACGATCGTGTCCCCTGACGAAGTGGCCACGTTAGGAAGCGACGCGACGTTGGTCTCGGTGCGGGCCCCCCGGTAAGTCTTGAGGCTCCAGGTGCTGACGGAGATGTGCTCGGGAGTACCTGGCCCCTCACCGGCTTCGGAGGCCGGGTTGGGCAGCACGACGTTGAAGCCGCACTCCCCGCTGGCGAAGCCCCCGACTATGTTCGGGGCGGCTCCGGTATCACCGAACTGAACTGCCGGGGCGTTACCCGAGCAACCCATGTTCCCGTTGACGAGGTTGTTGGCGATCTCAAATCCGTCGGGGTCGCCTAACGTGTTGCCCACGAAGGTGGCGCTCCTACCTACCTGGTTGCGGATCGACCCGAGCCAGCACGACGTGAGCCCGCTGATGTTCATGTTGCCGCCGATCGAATTATCCTCGGCGTCGGTGTAAACAGGCGTGAAATTGAGATTGGGGTCCTCGGACCACGGTTCGAGCCCCGGGGCCATCGGTACCGCGTTCGTGCAAGTTTCGGCCGCGGATCCGCCTCCGCCGCCCGAGACATACAAGCTGCCACCGATGCTGGCTGAGTGGACAACAACTCCCTGTGCCCCGACGGCGATGAGGTTCCCTCTGATGCTGTCATAGCTGATACCGGGCGGGTTGCTGCAGGAGATGTTGGGCGAGCACCCGAAGAGAAGCACGCCGCCGCTGCCGACGAAAACGTTGCCTTCGATGACCACCGTTGCCGGCACCACTGGCGTACCCGGCGTGGGGTCCCCCGGGGTTACTGCGTCGAGCAGGGCACCGGGCGCAACGGTCAGGCCTCCCCGGACGAAGATGTTGCCGGCCGGCATGTAACAAATACCAGAGATGGTTATCGAGTTGTACGTACCTGGCGGGACGTTGCCTCCAGTGCAGTTGTATGCGTGCGTTGGGTACTCGTTGTCGTTAGGCACCGGCGCGGCACCTGCCGCCGAGGTGGACAACGGGACCAGCAATGCCGCAGCGGCAACCCCGGTCATCCTCAGCAACTTTTTCATGTTCATGGTTTCCTCCCCGTTCGCGCGATCGCGACAAATCACACATGCAGCAAGACGACTTCAGGACATGGCCCTGACGGTTTTGACCGTCCCGGCTCCCCTGTGTGCCCTGCGGCGGTACCGGGCTTTTGGCAATGAGAGAGTTTCAGCAACTGGGCGAGCTGCCTGCGGCGCTTCGGGGCCCTTTATTGCAGCTGCCTCGGGCGGAGCGTAAATGATGGTTTGGTTTCCTCACAACCTGCACTCAGCCAGGCCGGCCGGATTCCGACAATCTTCGCTCTCAGCGGCGGGAAGGAGACGGAAAGCGTCGGTGTTACTTCTTGCGGGCTGCTAGTCGGCGCTCGGTGTGCCCCGCGGCCGTCTGGTCGCCGGGGCCCCTCGGTCCAGTAGCCTTTCGACGACCGCACGGCTGTGGGCCTCGTCGACATTGCCGCCGTACTTGAACTTGGCGACCACGTCATCGACGGTGAGCACAACTGCCCGGATCGACCGCAGGAGCGAGAGGTGGGCGATCTCGGGATCAGCGATCGAAGTAGAAGGCTGCAACACGGCCAGCTGCCGGCGCAGAACGGCCGCGACCGCAGCCGGCTCCCGACGGACCTCCGCCCGGCCCTTTAGCTGGACGGCCGCGTAGTACGTCGTCGGGATACCTAGCGCCGGGTCCTCGTCACCTATCGCTTTCCAATCGGAGGGAATGAAGGCCCAATCCCCTGCGATCGACATCAGCGCCTTCGGATCGGCTTCAAGAGCCTCGAAAACCGGGTTAGGAGCAGCGAAGTGCGCAAGGACCTGGTCGCCCTCCAGCACGAACTGCGTCGGGACGACGACGGGGTAATCGAGCCCGCGACCAGGAGCTACAAAGTGCCCAAAACCCTGGGCCTCCACGAACGGCCGCCATTCATGCTCACCCAGGCTGCGGTCCACAGCGGCGACATACAACTAGTGTTCTCCCTCGTGTAGCCGCCCAACCCGCCCTGCGCGGAGCCGGCTGACTCCTATTGTGTCGTGCCAGGCGGAGCAATCGGCGCCATTTTGCTGAGCTAGCCGAGAAACCCCGAGTTGGAGTTGCGGACCGAGGCAGCGCATCGGGAGGCCTATGTGCACCTCGGGCCGGGCGGACAGGTCAGCCAGCCTCAGTGGCAACTGGTCTTCGAATCACTCCACGAATGGGCCGAAGAGCACAGAGTGCGGCCCACAGATCTTGGAGTAAGGGTAACGTTCCTCGCCACACCGCCCATTTACAGAGGCCAGTGTGCCCGACTGCGACCTTGCCGTGCCATTTGACTAGACCGTTTCTAAACTGGCGCTTTCTAAGGGGTACAGTTGCAAAGGGCATAGGCAGGTCCTAGGGGATATAGGCAGGAAAAGCATTAGTGGCTGCCGTAAGTACCTCGCCAGGCCCGACGCAGACCGCAGTTCGTTGAGACCAGGCTCGGGTATCCTGGGGCGTTGTGCCGTCGTCAGGTGTTGTGGCTTCGTCGGCCGTCGGGACGCCGGCAGAGGCGGGGTTCCGGATGCCCCCCGAGACGGCCGAGCATGAGCGGACGCTTATGGCCTGGCCATGCCGACGGGAACTGTGGGGGGCGCAACTACTGGCCGCGAAGGCCGAGTACGCCGCGGTGGCAAATGCCCTGTCCGACTTCGAACCCGTAACGATGGTGGTTGCAGGCCCGGCCGATCGCAACGAGGCCGGGTCGGCGTTGGCAGGAGTGGTCGAAGTGGTCGAGATCCCGCTCGACGACTCGTGGATGCGGGACAACGGCCCCATCTTTTGCCTGGACGGCCAGGGCCGGCGGGCGGGCGTTCATTTTCGGTTCAACGCCTGGGGCCGGAAGTTCTCGAGGTGGGACCGCGATGAGACTGCCGGCGCGACTTTGGCCGCCCGGTACGGAGACGCGTCGTACCAGGCACCTCTCGTGCTCGAAGGCGGTTCGGTCGTCGTGGACGGGGCCGGGCGGTTGGTGACCACGGAACAGTGCCTTCTTCACCCGAACCGCAACCCCGACCTGAGTAAAGGCGACATCGCAAATGCGTTGCGCCATTACCTCGGCGTCCGCGAGGTGGTGTGGCTGGGAAGAGGTTTGCGCGAAGACCGCGACACTGATGGCCACATCGACCTGATCGCCCTCTTCAACGACGCGGGTTCGCTGCTGCTCCAAGCCCGACCAGCCGGTGACCCCGATCACGAGGCGATGGCCGAGAACCGCGAGCGGGCCATCGCGGCCGGTCTGGACGTAATCGAGTTCTCGCCCCTGGCCTATGGTGAGGTGGACGGACGCCCCATCGTCCACTCCTACCTGAACCTGTACCTCTGCAAGGGTGCTGCGATAGTCCCCTTGGCGGGAGCGGCCAGCCCGGCCACTGACGATGAGGCACTGGACCTTTTGGCGAAGCTACTGCCCGGCCGACAAATCGTCGGCACTCCCGGGCTGACCCTGGCGTTCGGCGGTGGCGGGCCGCATTGCATCACCCAGCAGGTCCCGGCCAGGGCGGAGCAACCATGAAACTGATAAAAGGGTCCCCCGGCCCCTCTTTCGCCCGGGTAAACGACACGGAACGGCTTCCGGTCCGGGTCGGCGTCGTACAGCACCGCTGGCATGCCGACCCTGCAGAGCACCGCGCCGCGTTAGCCGAGGGGGTCCGGATGGCGGCAGGCGAGGGGCCCGGCTTGTGTGCCTGCAGGAACTGACGCTCTCCCGCTACTTCGCTACCACGGCTGAGGGCCCTCGCACCGGGGTACAACCCGAGCCGCTGCTGGGAGGGCCGACGACCATTTTCGCCGGTGATCTGGCTCGCGAGACCGGCGCCTACGTCCACGCCTCCCTCTGGGAGGAGCGGCCTGGTGAAGCGCTCGGATTCAATACTGCCGTTGTCATGGCACCCGATGGGAGCCTCGCCGTGAGGACTCGCAAGCTGCATATCCCGCTCACGGCCGGCTACTACGAGGACCGCTATTTCGTAGGAGGTCCGGCCGGGCCCGATGCGTTCCGGGCCCTGGAAATCGACGGAGCCGGGTTCGGCTTCCCGACCTGTTGGGACCAGTGGTTCCCCGAGGTGGCCCGGGCGTACTCATTGGCTGGCGCGGCGGTACTGGTCTACCCGACGGCCATCGGTTCGGAGCCCGATCACCCCGACTTCGACACTGAGCCGCTCTGGGAGCGAGTGATCATCGCCAACGGCATCGCTAACGGGACATTTATGATCGCCGTCAATCGCGTTGGCGTCGAAGAGCTGCTCACTTTCTACGGGTCCTCCTTTATTTCGGACCCGTACGGGCGCAAGTTGGCCCAGGCGCCCCGTAACGAACCGGCCGTGCTAGTAGCCGACCTCGACCTTGACCAGAGGGAGGACTGGCTGAGCCTGTTCCCGTTCCTGGCCACGCGCCGGCCGGACGCCTACACCTCGCTTGTCGATGAAACCGGACGCAAGCCCAACCAGAGCGACTGTGCACGAGAGGACTGGCCCCGAAAAAGGTAGTCCAGAGCCAGCGCGGAGTGGCCTGACCTGCGGGACCAATATGCCGACTCGCTGGAGCCTCCACAGTCGTGAGCGATTTGCCGGGAGCTCGGCTCTGTCAGCCGTTCGCTGGTCGCGGCTCGAAAACGTTGATGTACGTACGGTGATCCCTGCCGCGTCTAATTCGGGTGAACAGTTTGCCCGGTACGGCACACAGCAACGGCCACCTCGAGGACCGTAGTAGTAGCAAAAACGCGAGAAGAGCTTTTTCCGTGAACGGGAGAGTGGCGGCGTACGTGTGATGTGCATGCCTAAGTGGGCTCAACTAGAGCAGCCGTTGGCGCAGGCACACACGGCCGGGCAGTGCACTCACCCGTTAGCTACCGACAAGCTCGAGGGGATCTTCGGCGAACACCTGCGCCGGTTCTTTTGCTTCGTCTGCGAACAAGGCTGGTGGGAGAGCAACGGGAGTGCCGTTGGTTCGACCACCGCCCTCGGGCTGATCGCCCGGTTGGCCAAGACCCCGCGGCCGAGGGGGTGGCAAAGCCGGGAAGCAGAATGGCAGAAATTGGCAGACGACGGGCTGGTCTCGGCGGGAGCGAGGCAGTGACACGCAAAGTGGCCACAGGATGTCCGCTTTATGTGGCCATGCTGTTGTCATGACAGGTGAACGAGACAACGAGAGCGATGAACGCGCTGACCTGATCGAGACGCTGGGTACTCATCGATCATTCCTCCGCTGGACGGTCCGGGACCTAACTGACGAGCAAGCGAGCCAGCGGACGACGACCAGCGAGTTGTGCCTGGGCGGCATCATCAAACATGTGTCGCTCGTGGAGGAACAGTGGTGCAACTTCATCGAGCAGGGGCCTGCAGCGATCGGAGAGGCTGACGAAGCGGCCATGAAAGAGCACGCCGCGGGGTTCCAGATGATGCCAGGCGAGACCCTCGACGTCCTCCTCGAACGCTACGACCGCATCGCCCGGCGGACCGACCAGCTGATCGGCACGATTCCTTCGCTCGACAGTTCGCAACCTTTGCCCGAAGCTCCGTGGTTCAAGCCCGGAGCTCGGTGGTCTGCTCGCCGCGCCATCCTGCACATTCAGGCCGAGACGGCTCAACACGCAGGCCATGCCGATATCATCCGGGAGTCGCTGGACGGCGCCAAGACAATGGGTTAGCAGCCCGCCACTCGACCGACATCTGGCGCCGGGTTGACCTCGAGCAACGCAACCAGCCGCTTAGGGGCCACGGCGCGGTGTGCGTCCTCGCACACCTCCTCGACTTCGCCCCAGTCGACGCCACCGTCAAGGCGCAGACCCACCCAGCCCCGCCCCCCTACATAAGGGGGGCGGAAAAACCGCTCTGGCGCGGCCCTGGTCAACGCTCCCTGCGCCCCGCCAGGCGCAGCGCACCATATATGCGGGAACTGGTGTTCTTGGTGGCCTTCTGACCAGAGCATTACGAACTGTTTCGGTGGCCGATCTTCCACCTGCCACTGTCCTGCTGCGCAACCTCGTGTACCGCTCACCAAAACCAGACGCCCCGGTGTAAATACGATGTTGTTGGTCGCGAGTGCCGGCCAGAACACAACCGGGGTTTGGTAGGAAGTCCTGGGGCGGCAGCGCCACGCCAAGCCCGGGAGCAGATCGACCTTTATGAACGAAGCTGGCACCGCCGTCGAGGTGACGTCCGCGGTCAGCCTGGAGGGTCTATCTAGCGCTGAAGCACATGCGCGCGCACAGCAGGGCGGGCCGGGCTCCACAGAGACGCCTCCCGGCCGAACTACCCGGGAGATACTGTCCCGCAATACTTTCAACTGGCTCAACTTGATCCTGGTGACGCTGGGTGTCGCCACCCTGGCCACAGGATCGTTGCCTGACGCGGCGTTCTTGCTGGTCGCTGTTATCAACACAGTGGTCGGGACGGTCCAGGAGCTGCGCGCCAAGCGAACGCTCGACAACTTGGCGCTAATGAACGTCCCGGTCGCCCGGGCCCGGCGGGAAGGCCAGCTGACAGAGATCCCGGTCGAGCAGCTCGTGCTGGACGACGTCGTCGAGCTGCGGACGGGAGAGCAGGTCGGGGCAGACTCGGTGGTGGCCTCCGGACGGGCTGAGGTCGATGAATCACTGATCAGCGGCGAAGCCGACGCCGTTCCCAAAGGCCCAGGCGACGCTCTCGTGTCCGGGACGTGGCTCGTCAGCGGGGCCCTGGTCACGCGCGTGACGGCTGTGGGTGCAGACTCCTATGCGAGCCGACTGGTCAGCGAGGCTCGTCGTTACTCCCTCAGCGGCTCAGAACTTGTCGGGTCGGTTAACCGGGTGCTGCGCTGGCTGTCAGTACTAATGCTGGTGATCGGACCGGTCCTCCTTTGGCGTCAATTGCAGGTCCAGGACTGGCGCGCCGCTGTCAGGGCCACTACGGCGGGGTTGGTCGGGATGGTCCCTGAAGGCCTGGTCCTGCTGACGACACTGGCTTTTTTCTCCGCCGCGGTCCGCCTCAGCCGGCGCCGGGTCCTGGTCCAGGAGCTGCCGGCGGTGGAATCGCTAGCCCGTGTCGACGAGCTTTGCACGGACAAGACGGGGACCCTGACCGAGGGGCACGTTACTTGGGGAGCCCTCTTGCTCCCGCCGGGAACGTCGGCTGGAGACGGGCCAGCCGGAGATGGGCCAGCCGGAGACGGGCCAGCCGCAGACGGGCCAGCCGGAGACGGGCCAGCCGGAGACGGGCCAGCCGGAGACGGGCCAGCCGGCTGTAGGCCCCTGCCCTCCCGGGCCGAGGTCGAAGCCGCTCTCGGGGCGCTTGCAGACGGTCAGGAAAACAACGCCACGATGACAGCCATCCGCAGCGCGAGCGAGATCAAACCGCAACCGGGGTGGGACGCCGTCGAGACGGTGGAGTTCAACTCGGCCCGCAAATGGAGCGGGGCAACCTTCGTCCGTCAAGGTACCTGGGTGCTCGGCGCCGCTGAGATGGTGACGGCCAGCGACCCCGGCGGGGTGCGCAGCGTCGTATACGAGCTGGCCGCCAGCGGGAGGCGGGTGCTCGTGGTCGCCCACGGCAGGCAGGCTCTGACGGGCAACATCCTCCCGCCTGATCTGAGATTGGTCGCGGCGGTCGAGCTCCGCGAGCAGGTGCGCCCCGATGCTCGTGCCACCCTGGCCTACTTCGCGGCTCAGAACGTCACTGTTCGGGTCGTCTCAGGCGATAGTGCTCCCACCGTGGGAGCCGTAGCCACAGAAGTGGGGTTGCCCGGAGGAGACGACCCCGTGGATGCCCGGGACTGGCCAGAGGACACAGTGCAGCGCGATGAAATCGTGCGTTCCCACACGGTCTTCGGTCGAGTTACGCCGGACCAAAAACGGGCTCTCGTGGACTCGTTGCGCCGCCAGGGCCATGTGATCGCGATGACCGGAGACGGTGTAAACGACACGCTCGCTTTGAAAGACGCCGACTTGGGCATCGCTATGGGCTCAGGCTCTCAGGTCGCCAAAGCCGTCGCTCAACTCGTGCTCTTGGACGACCAGTTCGAGGCGCTGCCCGTCGTTGTCGCCGAAGGCCGCCAAGTCCTGCACAACATTGAGCGCGTCGCGTCGCTGTTCCTCGTGAAGAACGTCTACTCGTTGATCATCTCGGTCGCCGTCGCCGTGGCCGGGTGGCCATACCCGTTCCTGCCTCGCCAATTGACGCTGATCAGCGCCCTGGCTATTGGTACCCCGGGGTTCTTTCTTGCTTTTGCGCCCAGCCAGGAGCGCTTTCGGCCGGGCTTCTTGAGACGGGTACTCCGATTTTCAATCCCGGCAGGGGTGGTGGCGGCGGTCGCCGTCCTGCTGTCCTACGCCGGTGCGCGCGCCTTGAACGCCGACCCGGCCGAGTCACGAGTAGCCGCAGTCGTAAGTGTCATGATCGTCTCGCTGGCTGTGCTCGTCATCCAGGCGCGCCCGCTGCGGGCCTGGAAGGTCGGCCTCATTGCGACAATGGCCGCGCTATTCGTGGCTGCCTTCCTGATACCCGGGATCAGCCGGTTCTTCGCCCTGAACGACTGGCCTCCGGCTGCAGCACTGCTCCAGGCCGTCGCGTACGGCGCGGCCGCATCGGTGGTCGTTTTTGTCATCTCTTACTTCGCAAACCGGGCGAATAAAGAACGTCCCGCTGTGACGCCTGCCCAGTAGGCTCGCTCGCCCGGGGCGGGGTAGCTACCCTGAGCTCATGCCCGAGTTCCCGACGAGCCTCCCATCCCCCCGTACCCCGGATGCGATGGCCGCGCCTCCCTTGCGATGGGGCGTCCTTGGCACCGGATGGATCGCCGAGCGGTTTGTACGCTCCGTAATGCTCCGCACCCGGCAGAAGTTCGTCGCGGTTGGTTCTCGGGACGCTGAACGAGCAAAGGAATTCGCAACCGTCCACAATGTGGCGCGGTCCTACGGCTCCTATGAGGATCTCGTTGCCGCCCGCGACGTGGACATCGTATATATAGCTACGGTTCATAACGCCCATTGGCCGTGCGCTCGACTGGCTCTGGAGGCAGGCAAGCACGTGCTGGTCGAAAAGCCTCTGGCTTTGAACGCGGCGCAAGCGGGCGAGATGGCGCAGTTGGCTGCTGACGCCGGCCTGTTCTGCGGGGAAGCATTGTGGACCTATTTCCTGCCCAAGTTCGACGTTGTACGGCAGCTTCTGGACGATGGCGTGCTCGGTGACGTCCGGACAGTGATGGCCGACCACGGAGTTCACTTCTCCCCGGACCACCGCATTATGCGTGAGGAACTAGCCGGTGGGCCTTTGCTCGACCTCGGCACCTACCCGGTTTCTTTTGCCAGGTGGGTATTGGGCCGCCTGGATTGCCTAAGTGCGGTGGGGCAATGGCACGAAGCCGGAGTAAACGGTCAGCTCTGCGCAATTCTTTGCGACCACCGCGGAAATGAAGCGGTCGTCCACACGACGATCTGCAGCGACACGCCAACACAAGCAACTCTCGGCGGCACGCTGGGCGCCCTCACCATACCAGGGCCGTTCTACACCCCTGGTGACTTCGTCGTGAGGTGGTACGAGCGGCCGGGCCCCTTAGTGTTCAGCGAAGAACGGGTCGCGCACTGGGCGCTCTACTACGAGGCTGCGGCCGCCGCTCGATCAGTCAGTTCAGGGGAAACCCAGTTCTCCACGTGGGCCCTGGATGATTCCATAGACACCCTGCGCCTGATGGACTCGATCAGATCTCAGTGCGGGATAGTGTTCCCGGGCGAGTAAACGGGCCCCAGGGGATTACGTTCCCGCCGATGGACGGGCCCGGCAATCAGCTCCCGCGCCTTATCTGGGCCATCTCTTTCGCGAACGCATCGGAGCCTCCTCCTGACCACATCGCGATCGCGGGCGGCGGTAGGTGGGCCAACAGGCTTTGCTGAATGTCTTCGGGCATCGACTCGAACGCCAGCCCAAAAGGTAGCCAGATCCGGTCACCGCGATACTGGGACAGAGCATGAGCCGGCATTGCCCCCCACTCAGGTGGGGATATGACGCGTGCCGCGATGGGGAGCACCATTTCCTCTTCTTCACGGAGGTGCCCCTCCGTCGCCGCCAGGAGTGCCTGGCACGCAACTGCAGCTGCCTGGCCGTCTGCGACCGACCCCGACGCGCCGAATTGCTTGGCGGCTGTCTTGGCCGCTTCGAGGCTGGTGTGCACAGTGGCGTGCTGGGCACCCATCTGCCGAAAGAGCTCCAGGTGCTCGGGAGCTCGTTGCTCGAGGAGCGGGTACAACAGCTCGTCCTCACCCGCGTGGTGCACTTCGAGGAGCCAAAGGATCTCGCTCAGATAGTCGCCCAATTGCTGGGCCCGGTCCCGGTCCCCCTCCCGGACGGCCCCGATCTGGCCCGGTGCGTCGCCGAGCGCCCGCCTGAACGTGTTGTGGATCCCCACCATGTCTCGGGTATCCGTGGCCACATTCCCGGTAGCCGTGGGCATACCGCTCGTCCCCGCTCCGGTTTCGCTGTCGCTCATCTTGTTGCCCTTCTAGAGTTCGATGAGACATCTTGGCCCTGGCTGTCCCTGCCTCACCGCACGGCCGCGGTTGGCGTCTGCACGATGACGTCCGGTAACACTCCGGTTTCGTCTTGGACGAGGTGGGCCCCTACGCACTGGTCACCGGCCTCGACAGTGAAGGCCCGGGTTCGGTACCCTGAAAGGCCGGGAACTGTTCTAGTCGGGAGGTGAGCGTTAAATGTCGTCAGGTGACAGCGGCCGGACCACATTGGCCCAGGACTACGCGTTGACGGACGAACAGCTCAGAGCCTTTGACGAGCAGGGTTTCTTGGTCCTCCGCAACCGTATCCCAGAAGCGATGTTGGCCCGCCTACAACGCGCCGCGGATTATTGGATCGCTACCGGCAAACAGTCCCGGCCCGCCGGCCAAGGGGGCGACGATTACCGCTTTGCTGATCGAGGCGATCATAAAGTCATGTTCCGCGTTGACTACCTTCACAATAAGGAGCGACCGGCTTCACTAGAACTGCTCGGTAGCCCGGAAATCCTCGCCATCGCCGAGAGCTTGGCGGGGAAAAACTTCGTCCCTACCTATGAAGCGATGGTCTTCAAGGACACCGGCAACGGCGCGCCGATCGAGTGGCATCAGGACGCCACACATCCCCGTCGATATCGGATCTTCAACGTCGACATATACCTGGATGCCGCATTGCTGGGTCAAGGAGCACTTCGAGTAGTACCCGGGTCGCAGACCAGCAAGGTCGATATCTGCGACCTGAGGGACCAATACGGCTGGGGTGTCCCCGGTTCCCTGGAGGTCCAGATGGGACCAGGTGATGTCCTTGTCCATGACGTGATGCTCGTACATGGCTCCGAGCCGACCCTGGGCAACGCCCTTCGCCGCACCCTTTATTACGAGTTCAGGCCAGCCGAGCAGATCCTGGAAGAGGGCCCATGGGACCGTTCCTGGGTCGACAAGCGCCTACGCATGCTGCCTGTGGCGCTCGAGGCGTACGCGAAAGCCAATCCCGGGCAACCGGGTTTCGTGTGGCAAATAGAGCGGGATCTCCTTCCCCCCGCCGCATCACAAACCGAACTCCGCGTGCCGCACCTGGTCCACAGCCCGGGTTCGTACTGTAGCGCCGGGGACGTCCCGGCATAGTCGTAGCGCACAGGGAAAAGGGCTAGCGCCCACTGCCGAGCTACGCGTGCCGGGCGCGCGCCCACCTCCAGCCCGGCTCCCGCACCCGGGTACCGGCGAGATCGCTCTGAAGCGTCCACGGATCTCCTATCCGCGCCCCGAGATATTCGAGATCCTTCCAGCCGCTGTCGGGCCAAAAGGCTGAACCGTTTCGCCCTCTCACACGTGTACTCACACAACAGAACGAGCACTGTGCAGAGTCGAAAGGCCTACCGGAAAATGCCGCCACTCCTAACCTCAAGTCGCCGCCCGGGAGGGCGAGAGTTTTGGGACGGGGCGCATACGCCGGCTCATCATGGCAATGCCACCAAGGTCGTCTGGGGCATGGAATAATCGGTAGTTCGTGGTGCCTCCAGGAACGTTCCCCGGCGGCCCCGAAGATGGCCCGCTCCCGGCTCAAATGCGCACGACCATTTCGCTGGTGCTCTTCCAGCCGCGAGCCATCGCCGGTGTGCCAAATATGGCAGCAAACTGCCCCGAAGCGGTGATGGCGATGGCACCACCGCTTCCATCTCTGGCTGAAACGCCCTTGAGGGCGGTCGTCAACGCATGGTCGAGGCTCGAGCCGCCACGCATCACCCAGTCGACATAGTGCGCGAACCCGGCCAGGATGAAAGCCTCGCCGGTGCCCGTGCCCGACACAGCCGCCGTCGCGTCATCCGCCCACGTGCCGGCGCCGATTATCGAGCTGTCACCTACCCGACCAGGTGGTTTCACTGGCCGGCCGCCCGTAGAAGTGGCGGCCGCCACATGGCCGGACCCGTCGAGCGCCACCGCACCGACCGTGCCCGGGCTGGTGAGGTCACCGGGTCTGACTTCGGTACCGACGGGGACAGTTTCGGTCGCCATCTCGACGAGCCCCGCCGCTCTGGCGACGCTATCCGCACCGGCGCCGGCAAGTAGCACGGGATGCCATGTCGGCCCACCATCGCCCGGCGTGGCAACGACCGCTACACCAGGGAGCGGGGCCCCAGGGACGCTCGGGTCGAAGAACGGGTCGGCTTGGCCGTGAGTGGCGACGATCAGGGCCGCCCGGACCGGGTTGGCTGGCCACGTCGCCGCGCAGACGGCCCCGGCCGCCCCGGTGGCGCCGTCCATAACACTGGCGTCAGTTTCAATGATGCCTTCGGTGGTGGGCGTCGAGCCGCGCCCGGCGTTGAACAACCCGCTGTCTTCGAGGCGGGCCACCGCCTCGACGGTCGCGTGGAGCGCATCCCCTCCGCGTTGGAGAACGTCCCAACCGGCCTCGAGGGCGGAAGCAAGGCCACTCTCTAAGCGGGCTCTCGAGGCACCGTCCCTAAGACGCTCAAAGGTACCCGCACCGCCGTGCACCAGCAAGGCTGGCCCACCCAGGGCGCCTGTCTCGGTTACGAACGACTGGGTCGATGGGCTCACGAGGACAGTTTGGCCCAGTGGCCGCGAGGTCCGCAGGCCGAGCCTGCCGCAGCGGCAACCCCGACTACACTCACTTCGGTAGCAGCGCCCTCGGATCGCAGAAAAGTCCCGTTCGGGCCCACTCGCCGGCGTAGCGTTGGGCGCGGGTTCACGACACGGCGTGCCCCACGAGCATTCGGTCGTCCTCTGCACCGGGCCGCCGCCTTTTTTCTCTCGAGGCTGGTCCTGTCGGTCACTCTCGGCGTTGTGGGGGTTATCAGCGTCCTTTTGCCCCTCGGCCGCGCCCCGGTGTCGGCCACGCCGCTCGAGTACAGCCTCGTGACAGAGCCCGGCGCTGGCCTCGGCCCGATCTACAGCCTGATCACTTCCCCGAGGCGAACACTGGACATGACGATGTACGAGCTCAGCGACCCGAGGGCCGAGTCGGAATTGGCTGCCGACGCGAAACGCGGCGTGAGGGTCAGGGTCGTGCTCGACCAAAACTTGGCGAGGTCCTACAACACAGCCGCCTTCAGCTACCTGAGCTCCCACGGGGTCGAGGTGCATTGGGCACCGCAGTCCTACGACGTGACCCACCAGAAGACCATCACCGTCGACCGTGATGTGTCGGCGATCATGACCCTCAACCTGACCAGTCAGTACTACACAACGACCCGTGACTTTGCGGTCATCGACAGGGACCCCGCCGATGTGGCGGCCGTCGAAACGGTGTTCGCGAACGACTTTGCCGGTCACTCGAGTTCCCCTGAGCCGCCGGGCGCCGACCTCGTCTGGAGCCCGGGTGCTGACCCCGCTCTCGTCGGCGTCATCGGTTCGGCGAGGCACACCCTGTACGTAGAGAACGAGGAAATGAGCGAGTACACGATCGTCGATGCCCTCGAGGGTGCGGCGAAGCGGGGCGTAGATGTTGACGTCGTGATGACTTACGACCCGTCTTGGCGAGCCAACTTCGACGAGCTGGTTGCCGCTGGTGCACACGTCAGGACCTACGCCTCCAGCGCGAACCTCTACATCCACGCCAAGGTGATCGACGTCGACCCGGGGTACCCCGACGAGCGGGTGGACATCGGCTCGCAAAACTTTTCGTGGGGTAGCCTCGAGTACAATCGCGAGCTGGGCCTCAACCTTGGACCGGCGCAAAACACCATAATCAAGAGCGTGGATGCAACGGTGCAGTCCGATTTTGCCGGCGCCACCCCCTGGGTTGGCTGACACCGAGCACCAGGCCAGGTGCCACTCCTCGCAGTCCGCCCCTCGAACTCGGGCCAACGCGGCTCCAACCGGTTGTGCCGTCCTGCCCGCCCTCATGTGGCAAGTGCCTCCATTCGCTCGGCCCACCAGTCCTCGAGGCGGGCCACGCGCTCCGGGTTTGCCCGGCTCCTGGCCAGAAAACCTATGCCGTGCTGGGCCATCGGGTCCTGGTCGGCGGGTTGGTAGCGCAGGTCCACGCTCCACCGAACGTGCGAAGAGGTATTTGGCCCTGAGGAATGGATAAACCGGTCGTTGAAGATTATGACCGTACCGGTTGTCACTGGCAGTGCTCTGGCTTTGTCCTTGAGCGGTTTGACCGTCTCGTCATCCAGTTCTCGGTAGGCCGTACCGGAGTACGTCTCGAAATGGAACCCGCCGACCGTCTCGTGCTGCGTACGCGGGATCACCCGGAGGCACCCGTTTGTCAACGTGGCATCCACTACTGCGATCCAGACGGTGATGACCGGGTTGCTCGTCGACCCCGGCCAGTACGATTTGTCCTGGTGCCAGGGGACTTCTCCGGCGGCAACACGTGGGACTTTCGGGCGCACGTTGTAAACAGGGTTTGCGAAAATCTCCGGCCCGATCAGGCTTTCCACCACATCTAGGATCTTCGGGTTGCTCATGAGCTCGAAGTAGCCCGGCATACGGTCGCGCCAGCTCTGCCCAGTGAAGCCAACAAAGTTATTGGCGCTCAGCCCTTCGAACAGCCTGGCGAGCCGCGTTTCGAACGGTTCGCCCTCCAGCGGATCTTCTATCAGCCCGGCCTCGAGCAGATGGTCGGCAATTTGACTGACCTTCTCCATCATGGCACCGCGAACCGGGGCCAGGTCGTGGCCATCAAGCAGGTCTGGCAACACGAGGTAGCCGTGCTGGTCGTACTCGTCCACGAGTTCCGTAGCCAGCGAGCCGTGGTTCCCTCGCCTCAGCTGCTCGTCGCTCACGGCGTAATCCCGGTGCATAGGTCCCCCTGGGTAAAACCTAGGCGTTAGCCAATCGGCCCGTGCCGGGCCTTCATGAGCCTCGAACTGCTAACACGACCGCGTTACCCCCGGCACCTCGTCGCACCAAGGAGAGGGCCTCTTCCGCCGCCTCGAGAGGGTACCTCGCCGCCCACGGAGATGTGGAGCTTCCCCGCAGTCAGCAAAGCCGTAAGCCGCTCCAGCCGGGCACCGTCGGGCCAGACGTACACCTCGTGCACCTGCACACCCCGGGTGCTATCGGGCGGGTCGGAAGTGATCGTCGCCAGCCGGCCGCCGTCCTTCACGAGGCCGAGCACTGCCGCCGCCCCGCCAGGAACAGCATTGACCGCACCGTCGACACCTCGCCCCGCGGTATGACCACGCACCTGTTCGGCCCAGGTTGCCGACCGGTAATCGACGATTACCTTGGCACCGGCGTCGGACACCAGCCGCGCGCTATTGGCGCCTGCCGTTGCGATAACCTCCGCGCCTAGGTGGGCAGCCAGCTGGACGAGGAGGGTGCCGGTCACGCCTCCGGCCCCGTTTACCAGCACGACCCGGTCCCCTACCACGAAGCCGCCGGCCGGGGAACCGACGCGGCGGACCACTCCCGCCGCCTCGACTCCGAGCGCCATTGGCGGGCGACGCCCGAGGTCCCACTGTCCCAAGCGGGCGAAGTTGTCCCAATTGCCGACGCCGGCCGCATGGACGCCGATCAACAGCTCATCCGGGCCAAGCTCTTCACGCGTGGGGAGGTCGAGGACCTCGACACCGCCTGAGAACTGCCGTATCCCAGCACCTTGCATTTCGCCGAGCGTAGCGCCTGTCAGGTGCCTGAGAAAGCAGCTGCACCTCTGTCCCGGGTGCGAAAATCTTCCCGGCGCACAAATATTCCGGGCGCACAGGCGAATTCTCGTGGCGAATTGGGGGTGCAAATATAGCGAAGGCGCGACGAACTGCAAATAGCGCGCCGAGAAGGGCGGCCGAGGTTCTCTCGAACGACCTTTCCCTGGCGCGGGCCGCGCTTCCCACCCTCGGAGGCTGTGGGAAAGACCTGCTCGGAGCGGACCGCAACTGCCTCCGGGCCGATCGCCGCCTCCTCGCGGAGGTCGAACTCGAAGTCGAACTCGAAGTCGGCAAGGAGAGGCTCCGCCGCATCTCGCGGCTTTCGCTGGCGTCAAGGTGCCGCTCGGGTATTGACAGAGGGCGGGGGTTGGCTCTTAGCATTGGCCTGTGGAACCAGGGGGAACGCCTGTGGGGCGGGGTTTGCGCCCAAACGACACGCAACTCTGGAAAGGAAAGGGCCGATGAGCGTCCCGGGAACGGTCCGTAGTAGCCCTCGCAATCTCGTTCTCGCGGCGATGATCTTTGCCGTAGCGATGACCTTCATCGACCAGACCATCGTGTCTATCGCAGTGCCTGAAATCCAAAAGGAGCTGCACCTGTCGAGCACGGGCGTGCAGTGGGCGGTCAACGCTTACTTATTGTCCCTGGCTGCGTTGTTCGCGTTCGGGGGCCGCCTGGCAGACACCGTTGGGCATACGAAGATGGTGGTGCTGGGAGTCATAATCTTCGCTGGAGCGTCAGCCATGTGCGGGCTGACCCCAACGGGTAGCGCCGCTGAGGCGTGGATCGTAACGTTCCGCGCCATACAGGGCGCCGGCGGAGCGCTCATGTTCCCGGCTGCACTGGCCATCGTAGTACAGACGTTCGATATCCGCCAGCGAGGCAAGGCATTGGCGATTTTCTTCGGTCTCGCCGGAGGTCTGACTGCCATCGGCCCCGTACTCGGCGGCTACTTGACCCAGTGGACGTGGCGGGCGATCTTTTGGGTGAACATCCCCGTCGCCCTCATCGCACTGGTCTTGATAGCTTTATCGAGGCCGGTAACTCAGTACCGAGCGGCGCCAATTGACTTCAGGGGCCTCGCCCTCATTGCGAGCGGGGTCGCGCTCAGCGTATTCGGGTTCCAGCAATCGTCGTTCTGGGGATGGGGGAACCCGTGGATCGGGATCTCTATTGCGGCCGGCGTCGCGCTCTTGGTGACGTTCTACTTCGTCGAGTACCGCACCGCGGCCCCGCTCATTCAAGTGCGCATTTTTCGCATTCGCGCCTTCCTGGTCGAGAACCTCGTCCTGTTCATCTCGATGCTGACGTTTATCCCGCTGTTCTTCTTTGCCAGCGAGTACGCCCAAATTGCTTTGGGGAAGACGGCTCAGCAGGCTGGCCTCTACCTGTTGTACTTCTTCCTCGGCTTCGTCGTCGCCTCGCAGATAGGGGGCCGGATCCTTGACCGGCGGGGCGCGAAGTTCCCGGTGGTAGCGGGTTGTGCTATCGCCGCGGTGGGATTTGGGCTCTGGGCCAGCAAGGTCACCCAGCTCGATTTTTCAACCCAGGTCACCTACGTGATAATCGCGGGGGCCGGGATGGGGTTCATGCTCACCCCGGCCAGCACGGACGCGGTAAACCGGGCATCCAACCTTTCGTATGGCGAAGCCACCGGCATCACGCAAACCGTCCGGACCTATGCCGCCAGCCTCGGGCTGGCAATCCTGGGCACCGTCCTGGTCGACCAATTGCGCACCCACGTCACCGACTCGCTGATCTCACAGGGTGTTCCCCCACAACAGGCAGCCAAGCAGGCATCCAGGATCGCCGAGTCCCAAGCCGGGCACGTCGGCCCGATCCCACACTTTGTCCGCCTGGATTTTGCCTACGCCACCCGCACGGTCTTCTACATCATGGCGGCGATCATGGCTGTTGCCGCCGTGGTCGCCAGGGTAGGACTTCAACGAGGCCTGCAAAAGGCGGTCCCGGAACAGCCCGAGCTCGTGGAGGAAACAGCCCAGAACAGGGCTGAAGAGCCGTTCCGGTGAACGGGGAGTGCCTATTTAGCCCGGCTACGGTACCCGTCCGAACGGGGCCAGAGGATATGGCGCATCGAGCCGCTTAGACTGAGAACTGCAGGTGCGCGCTCAGGGGAAGGCTCGACCGCCTCTTTGACCTCCTCCTCTGTGGCGCTAACGGCCGTCCAGCTGGTCTTCGCTCCTTGAAGCTTGGCAGCCACCGCATCCTTGAACTCTGTCGGGTACGCAACAATGATCGCCCAGGTCCCGCTGTCAAAGGTGTTCCCGAGCTCCATAACCTTGCCCCGGCCAAGGCGCCTCATCATGCGTGCGACAAGAGCACCGCCACCCGCACCGACGACTGCGGATGCGATGATCGAGGGAGGGAAGATAATGCCCACGACAGCTCCCACGATGGCACCCTTCCCCCAGCCGTGGTGTTCCTGTCGTTTCAGGGTTACGACCTCGCCGTCTCGGTTCTCGACTAGAGCGCCGTCCGCGATCTTGATCTCGTTGGCCTCAGCAGCGGACTCGACCGCTGCCCAGTCGTTTTCTGCCTTAAGGATGTCGGTGTACACGGCTACAAAGGTGTCGATGTCAGCCATCTGCTCCTCCTCGCTTGTCCCTGGCCCGAATGCCTGAGCTGCATCGAGGCTAGCGAGCCTCGGCCGTTCAGTCATCATCGTCCCAGCGAATGCGGTACGGTAACTTGATCGCGATGAGCGGCGGACCGATCGCCCACCCAACGAGCGCGTGGATCACCTCCGTGGTCCACCGTTGCGCCTGTCTGACCCGAGGGGCCACCAGTGCCCTCGAAGTGCTGGTGGTCCGTACCAGCCGCCGCCGGTCGCTACTGCGGGTCACAAACCTTTGGTGGGCCGCACTCCACGTTTACAGCGAGAGCCCTCAAACGTAATGCAACTGAGCCCACACGAGGTCGAAAAGCTGATGGTCTCGCTGGCGGCGATGGTCGCACGCGATAGGCTCGAGCGCGGCCTGAGGCTGAATTACCCCGAGGCTGTGGCCGTTCTTTCGAGCTTCGTGCTCGAAGGCGCCCGCGACGGACGCACTGTGGGCGACCTGATGGCTGCCGGGCGGCAAGTGCTGTCTCGTGACCAGCTGATGGACGGGGTAGCGGACATGATCGACAAGGTCCAGGTGGAAGCTACCTTCCCAGATGGCACCAAATTGGTGACCCTGCACTGGCCGGTGCCCTGACGGTATGACGGCAGGCCAGTTATGACACCGGGCCCGTAATGACACCGGGAGAGCCAATCGTGACACCAGGGGAAATTGTGTTCGGCGAAGGCTCGGTCGACCTCCTGGCCGGCCGGCCGCTGACGGTGCTACGCGTGGAGAACACGGGCGATCGCCCGGTACAGGTAGGTTCGCACTTTCATTTTGCGGAGGTCAACCCGGCCCTCGTCTTCGACCGGGGGGCCGCCCGGGGCAAAAGGTTGGCCGTGCCGGCCGGGACGAGCGTCCGCTTCGAACCCGGGATCGCACTGGACGCCGAACTCGTCCCGTTCGGCGGGGCTCGTTATATGGCGGGCTTCCGAGGCGACGTCAGGGGGCCCCTCGGTGCCTGAGCTCTCGCGCCAGCGCTACGCCGCGTTGTACGGCCCGACGACGGGGGACCGGGCCCGGCTAGCCGACACCGATCTTTTCGTCGAAATAACCGAGGATCTTTGCGGAGGGCCCGGCAGAGCTGGTGACGAAGTGGTCTTCGGCGGCGGTAAGGTCATCCGCGAGTCGATGGGGCAGGGCCGCGCCACCAGAGCCGAGGGGGCGCCAGACCTGGTGATAACCGGAGCCATAATCCTCGATTATACGGGAGTGATAAAGGCTGACGTCGGGGTGCGCGACGGGCGCATCGCGGCCATCGGTAAGGCCGGCAATCCTGACACCATGGACGGGGTCACCCCGGGACTTGTAATCGGGCCGTCCACAGAGATAATTGCCGGCAATGGCAAGATCATGACTGCGGGGGCGATCGACTGCCATGTGCACCTGATTTGCCCACAGATCCTGGAGGTTTCGCTCGCTACCGGCGTAACCACGGTGATCGGCGGCGGGACCGGGCCAGCAGAAGGGACGCGGGCCACCACTGTCACTCCGGGGGCATGGAACCTGGCCAGGATGCTCATCGCACTAGACCCCTGGCCTGTCAATATCGCCCTGCTCGGCAAGGGTAACACCGTCTCCGCCGAGGGCCTCTGGGAGCAACTGCGGGCCGGTGCCGCCGGCTTCAAGTTGCACGAGGATTGGGGATCGACGCCCGCCGCGATCGAGGCGTGCTTGCAAGTTTGTGACGCCGCCGGAGTGCAGGCCGCCATCCATACAGATACGCTGAATGAGGCCGGTTTTGTCGAGTCGACCATCGCCGCAGTGGGTGGCAGGACCATCCATGCGTACCACACTGAGGGGGCGGGCGGCGGCCACGCTCCCGACATAATCCGGGTTGCAGGAGAGCATAACTTCCTCCCGTCCTCCACCAACCCGACACGGCCCTACACGGTGAACACCATCGACGAGCACCTGGACATGCTGATGGTCTGCCATCATCTCAACCCGGCGGTGCCAGAGGATCTAGCCTTTGCTGAAAGCCGCATCCGGCCCTCTACGATCGCCGCGGAAGACATCCTCCACGACATCGGTGCGATTTCCATGATCGGCTCGGATTCGCAGGCGATGGGCCGAGCCGGTGAAGTGGTGTTGCGCACCTGGCAAACGGCTCACGTCGGCAAGCGCCGGCGTGGCTTTCTTCCCGGGGACGGCCCCGCGGACAACGCCCGCGCCCAGCGCTTTGTGGCCAAGTACACGATCTGCCCGGCTGTCGCCCACGGCCTCGACGGCGAGGTCGGCTCGGTGGAGGTGGGCAAGCTCGCCGACCTGGTCCTTTATGAACCTGCGTTTTTTGGGGCCCGCCCTGCTCTGGTCATAAAAGGGGGCTTCATAGCCTGGGCCCAGATGGGGGACGCCAACGCTTCGGTCCCGACGCCCCAACCCGTTTTGGCACGACCGATGTTCGGCGCCAGCCCGGCCGTGGCCGCGAGCTCATCAATGGCGTTCGTTGCCCCGGCGGCAATAGAAGCGGGGTTGCCAGAGCGACTGGGCACGAAACGCGAACTTGTGGCGGTGAGGAATACCCGTCAGTTGAAGAAGGCCGACATGCCTCTAAACGCGTACCTTCCAAGAATAAGAGTCGACCCGGACAGTTTCGCGGTTTGGGTCGATGGCGAGCTTGTGACCGAAGAGCCGGCTACAGAACTCCCTATGGCCCAGCGCTACTTCCTTTTCTGATACGGGGGCCCAGTAATCAACCAAGCGTCGAGTGTTTTGCTGACCCTGGCCGACGGCCGGTTCCCTGCGGGCGGGTACGCCCACTCTGGTGGCCTCGAGCAAGCCGTGGCCGCAGGCCGGGTCCGCCACGGGCTCGAATTGTCAAGCTTCCTGGTGGGACGGCTCAACACGATCGGGCGCACCGAGGCGGTACTGGCCGCGCTCAGCTGGTCCGCCGCACCGTGCGAGGACGCGCTTTTCACTGTCCAGGCAGAAGCTGTGGCGCGCACGGCGTCACCCGCCTTGCGAAATGCGAGCATGCAGCAAGGACGAGGCCTCCTGCGGGCGGCATTGGCCATTTGGCCCGCTCCGCACCTGGCCTGGCCGCCCGAACTGTCAGAACGGCTGATGGCCGGCCCGATGTACCCGGTCGCGTTGGGCGCGGTAGGCAAAGGCGTCGGACTACGAGCCGAGGAGCTGACCTTGGTCGCCGCCCAGGGGGCGGTGAGCGGGCCCGCTTGGGCCGCTACCCGGCTCCTCGGGCTAGACCCATTTGCCATTGGACGGGCGCTCATCGAGCTCGCACCCGCGGTGGAGGAGGTGGCGGCTTGGGCCGCTGGCTTGGCGCGAGATGTGCGCAACATTAGACAGGTTGCCGCCGCATTACCTGCCCACTCAGCTCCTCTCATCGAGATAGGCGCTGAAAATCACGCCCACCGGGAGGTACGGCTCTTTGCTTCCTGAGAGACCTCTTCGAGTCGGGGTGGGCGGTCCCGTGGGCAGCGGTAAGACGGCGCTGGTGGCCGCTCTGTGCCGGTCGTTCTCGCCGCATAGGTCCGTTGCGGTAGTGACCAACGATATCTACACCACAGAAGACGCCGAGATCCTGCTACGCGCCGCGGTGCTCCCACCCGAGCGGGTTGTTGCCGTCCAGACCGGGTGCTGCCCCCACACCGCCATCCGTGACGATATCTCAGCCAACCTGGAAGCAGTCGAGTCGCTTCAGAGGGCCTACCCCGACCTGGACGTCGTCCTTATAGAGTCCGGGGGGGACAATCTGACGGCAACCTTTAGCTACGGCCTGGTCCACACCCAGATTTTCGTTATTGACGTGGCCGGCGGGGACAAGGTCCCGCGAAAAGGCGGCCCCGGGATAACTCTCTCCGACCTGCTGCTCATCAATAAGACCGACCTGGCGCCGCTGGTGGGAGCCGACCTCGAAGCCATGCACCACGACACAAAGCTCGCACGGGGCGACCGTCCGTTTGTCTTTATGAGCTTGGCCGCGGACCCGCTCGCCCGCCCGGTGGCGACCTGGCTCGAGGGCCAGCTTGTGGCCGGCTAATTACCGCTACTCCGCGTAATTGTCTCTGAGGGCGGTCCAGCAATGCGAGCCCGGGCAGAGCTGAGGGCGGCGGCCCCGCTTGTTGACCGGGGACCACTTGCCTCGGAGCGAGCTCCCCGTGTCGCGCCAAGCGGCACCGGGTGCCGGCTCACCTGGGTGCGGGACGCCCCACCTATCGCGTTCCGGCCTACCCCTGAGGCCGTTTATATCGTGGGGACCGCGGCCTTCCCGGTCGGCGACGACCGGGTGTCCGTGGAGGTGCACGTCGAAGACGGGGCGTCCTTGGCGGTCCGCTCAGCTGCCTCGGCGGTCGCCTGGGCCGGGACCGGCTCGTCGCTCGAGGTCGACGTTACGGTCGATCCCGGCGGGCAACTCGACTGGCAGCTTCAGCCGCTCATCGCTTCTACCCGCTGCCAGTTCTCGCAACGGTCTCGTGTCCATTTGAACGAGGGCGCGACCGTGCGTTGGGCCGAAGAAGTCGTCCTCGGCCGGAGTGGCGAAGACCCAGGCTGGCTGGACTTGCGCCTCGATGTGACCGTTGATGGGGTGGCCCTCCTGCGTCATCAGCTGGAGATAGGAAAGGAGGTCCCGGGATGGGGTGGCCCGGCCGTAATGGGCACGAACCGCGCCGTCGGGCTTGTACTCCTGGCCGGGCCCGCCGGAGCGGGGCTCGAGCACTGGCGGTCTCTCCGCGCCGCCGGCGACGGTTGGGCCGCCATGCCGCTCGAGGGACCGGGCTTGCTTATCACTGCCGTTGGGCCAGATATCCCGGCCTTACGGCACGCGCTGGCACGGGCGACCGCGGCCGCGGGTGTTCGGCTCGGGTTTGGGGCGAAGTACTAGCCGGAGTGGTCCGGGCGAAGACGACGGACGCGTCTTTTGGCAAAGCCATTCCTGCTCGGGTCGGCGGGAGTTTTGCGGGCTGCAAAAGGGATCTCGAGAAGAAAATGTTCCGGAGAAGCACATTTTCTTCTCCAGGTCGGACTTCCTCGCCGGCGGGCGACAGGCGGGCGACCAGGCGGGTACCCCGAATTCCTTTCTCGAGACGTTGACCACGGCGCTCCCGGACGCTGCCCCACGAGGTCTAACATGCGCCGGCAGACGACACCGCAGAAACCTCGATCTTCCAGGAGCTTCATAGAACGATCACAATCTTCTCAACCAGTCCTCACGGGACGATCACAGAGAGCCACGAATTGGCGGGAACATCTCATCTGGAATAAGCAGACGAGATTTAGGAGAGTAATGGACTACGGACGGCACAACCGGGGCTCCTGGCTTAGCGGTGGCGGCCTGGCCGTTGCTGCAGGCGCGGCGACGATAGCGGCCTTCCTCTCGCCCTCCGCCGCGATTGCTTCGGCCCAGGGCGCAAAAGGGGCTTTTTTGGCTACTGGCACGGCGCTAGCCAATTACAACTGTTCCGCCAGCGTCGGAGGCTCGCCACTCAATCGCTACGGTTGGGCCGCCAGTAGTAACACCTCTTATGAGGCCAGTGACGCCCCGGCGCTGGCCCTGGACGGCGACCTGTCCACACGGTACAGCAGCAACAAGGACCAGGCCCGGGGCATGGTGTTCCGGTTGGACATGGGCTCGCCACAGACCTTTGACGAGGTCGTTATGGCGACGCCCAACTCTCCCAACGATTACGCCCGCCGGTTCAACGTGGCCGTCTCCAGCGACGGTTCCACGTGGTCGCCGGTCGCAACCTGCGAGGGCACTAGCGCTTCCCAGGTAGTGAAGTTCCCCACCCAGTCGGCCCGTTACCTAAGGGTGGTCCTGGACGCGGGGACAGCAGCAAACTACTGGTGGTCGATCGACGAGCTGAACCTCTACACCAACGGCTCTGCCCCTGCCACGACCACCACTACGACAACGGTTCCCTCCCGTACGACACCGGGGTCTCGGTTTCGGCTTCGGCCAACCCGGTTCCGCTCGGGACCGGTCTGACATATGTGGCCAAGGTGGCCCCCGTACCCGACGGTGGGATGATCACCTTCTTCGGCAATGGGGAGCGCATTAGTGGTTGCTCCGACGTCGCGGTGAACAAGCAGACGGGGCTCGCCACCTGCTCGACGACTTACTTCTCAGCGGGGCCGGTCTCGGTGCAGGCCTACTACTCGGGGTACGACAATTTCGACGCGGTCGCTTCGCGGGCCTACTCCGAAACAGTACAGCTGCCAACCGCGGGGCTACTGGCTTGTCACCCGGAACGGCCGGGTGTTCGGCTTGGGCGGGGCCCAGGCGCTCGGTGACGCCAGCATTACGAGCGTCACTGGGCCAGTAGTGGGCATCGCTCCCACCCCGGCCGCCCGAGGGTACTGGGTGGTCACCGCCGACGGCACCGTCACGGCATTCGGCGACGCCAAGTTCTACGGCGACCTGCCTGACATCAACCTGCACGTCTCTGACATCGTGGCCATCGCGCCCACCACCAAT
The DNA here is from genome assembly GCA_963823855.1 of uncultured Acidimicrobiaceae bacterium. GTDB lineage: Bacteria > Actinomycetota > Acidimicrobiia > Acidimicrobiales > Palsa-688 > Fen-671. The sequence continues at coordinate 31,614 of CAWGNA010000009.1, read as the reverse complement.
GGCGACGGGTACTACCTCGTAGGAGCAGACGGCGGTTTCTTCACCTTCGGGGATGCCAAGTTCCTGGCTCCATCCCGGGGATCCACCTCAACGTGAGCGACATCGTCGGTATGGTGGCGACCCCTGGCGGGCGGTGGCTACTTGCTGGTCGGCGCCGACGGCGGTGTGTTCACTTTGGCCAGAGCCGCTTCTACGGCTCGCTGCCGGGTATCCACAAGCACGTGCACGACGTCATGGCGATCTTGCCCTCGTCCACAGGCACCGGGTTACGTGTTGTCGGCGCAGACGGCGGCGCCTTCGTGTTCGGGACAGGCGTGCGCTTCTACGGGTCGCTCCCGGGCCAGGGCGTCCGGGTCGCCAACGTCATCGGCATCGCCCTAACGCCCGGACAATGGCGGCTACTACATGGCCGGGGCCGATGGCAACGTGTACGGCTTCGGAGATGCTCACGCAGCAGGCATGCCGACTGCGATGAGCGCCAACCTCCCTGTTGCCGGCATCGCAGGCACGTAGTGCCGCCTCAAGCAACCTCCACCGACGGTCACTGGTGAGCTCAATGTCGCCTAATCCGAATGCGACGCTGCTTCCGCCGTGCGGCAGGGCGACGTTCCATCCCGGGCCCCCTGGCGTCTGGGACCAGGGCCACGGGGGCCCTTTAGACCATCGTGCTACAGGACCGGGGCCATCCCACCGACAACACGCGGGGACGACCGAGCAACGACCCGGATCCAACCGAACACGGGAACTTCAACTACGAGCTTCCGGGATGTGCCCGATGGCTCGAAGCGCGACCGTCATAGCAGTGCTGCTCTCAGGAAGGAGGATCCTGTGATCAAACCCACCACCTGTCCCCCCTCGAGTGTCGTCTGCAAGCCGTTGGGCAACCTCGATTGGGCCGGCGCCATGTCGCTGCGCCACATCGTGCGCGGCTCGCTCCAACCTGGAGCCGAGATAGTCATCGATTTGAGCCGAGTCAACTTCATCGACGCCACTGGGTTGCGCGCCGTGGTTGGGACAGTTCGCCTGGCACGGGCGCTCGGAGGCACGGCCCGGTTATCCAACGTGTGCCCGGAGGTCCACCGGGTCCTGGACCTCGTCGGCGTCTACCGGCTCCTCATGCGCGAACCGGTCGCGAAGACTGGTGACGCCGCCTAATGAGCGGGGCACGCTGCCCCGGCCCATGGGTGGTCGTGAACTTCGCCCAGATTCTCAGCCCTTCGTTCTGTGTATCTAAGGACCGGGGACGAACATCTGAATGAAGGAGGTTAGAAATGACTGCGCAAGAGATCGAGGATGCTCTCTTCAGGGAAGCAATGGCGGCCGACGCCTTCAGGGTCGACCCGTCGCCTGTCAACAAGAGACTGTGGGTTGAAGCACGCCGGGTCGTCGACCGCGCCATCGAGGAAGCAGCCTAGCTGTCGAATTGTGCGGTCACATTTGTGGTCAATCTGCCGTTGTTAGCACTACCTGGGCCGTTTCCCGATCACCGTCCGCAGGCCAGCTGGAAGCTCTTCGCCGCCGAACGAGTTGCCTACGTCGGCTTCGACGCCGTACCGAGCGAGCACCTGAGGGATGTCCGAGGTATCGATCAGGACGTTTTCGTGGCGCTCGTCGTCGCGGCGCCAGGAGCCGTCGTCGTTGCGGGTGAAGACCGCTATCTGACGAACAAAGCGCGCCGGTGTTGGCACCGAGAACTCCGTGATCAAGGCCCAGTCGGCCGAGACACGGCCCATGGTGGGCGCGTTTTGACGCGCCCGTCCCCACTCGAGGTCGCAGATATCGAGGACGAGGAGGCCCCCGGGCCGGACAGCCTGAGCGGCGGCAGCCAACCCACGCCAGACGGCAGGTTCGTCGGGAAGATAGCTAAGAACGTGGCCTATCGACACAACGGCGTCCGCGGGAGGCAGGGGGTCGTCCGGCAGCGTGAGTTGCTCGATCGCTTCGGCATCAGGCACGTAACTGTGGGCCGCGTCGAGCATGGCCGGGGATGCATCGGTGGCGATGACTTGGTGGCCGGCCTCGACCAGGTAGCGGGTCAAGAGGCCGCTCCCACATCCCAGCTCGAGTACCACGCCCTTGTCTGCCAGCACCGGCTCAAGGAGCCGGAGGATGCCGGGCGCGCACGCGTCGGCATGGAAGCCAAAGCCGAGATGATGAGCCCGGGCCAGGTCCTCGCGGTAGTAGATCACTAAATAATCTTGGCGCGCTCATCCGGGGCCGTCGTGTCATCACGGTCCTACCTGCGGTCGCCTGGGGCGTGAGCCATGATGAGGGTTATGCAGCGCGTGTCAAGCACGGTCGTATGCGTGGTCGGTGGGGACGACTCAGCCATCGACCCGCTGCGCCACAAAGCCAACATCGTTGTGTACCAGCCTGATCCCTCCGCCCCGGCGATGATGCGAGCAGTAGAGGCGTGGGATTCGGCCAGACGTACGCATAGCGCTTACTTCGTCCACGACGCCGACCCGCTCGTCTCGCTAGCCGACGCCTGGGGCGGCTACTTCGAGGGCACCAGCCCGGTCGGAGAGCTCGAGATCGTCGCCAGCGAAACGTTAGCGAGGTGGAGAGCGGGTTCGATAGAGCTCCCTGACTACTACCTTGTTTTCTCGGCCGAAGATTGGGCCCCCACCGCCAGCACTGGTACCTCGGGGTGCTCGCCGGCGCCGCCACATTCCGAGTCGCCACAGTCAACCAGGGGCCTGACCTGGCTTACAGGCTGGCCGCGTTGCCAGCCGGGCGGTGGTGGCCGGACCTCGACCACCTGGTGGCCGGGATCGAACGGCTGCCACCCGACCAAGCCGGTCTGCCCACGGATGCGAAACCCGCGGCCAACGATTTGGCAACGCCGCGGCTGGTAACACCTCGCAGAGCGTCAGACGCACGAACGACGGGGTAATGGCTTAGCAGTGGCTCAGCGGTCCGGGCAGAGGCGGGGAGGGCTGCATATGTCGTGCGGTTCCTGCCCGACTTGGTCATTTTTGGTCGGCACGAAGCCGGCTCTAAGGCACCAAAAACAACCGAGAAAGCGCCCGTTGTGTGATGAGCACGTTCGGCCGAACTGTGCGCTGCGTCCAGAAATCGCATAGAAACGTGGTGTGTACTATTTGCTCCAGTATGACCTCGTCGACGACTACATCGACCGCCGCCCACCTTTTCGCGAGGAGCACCTGCGGCTGGCGCGAGAGGCCCATCAGCGGGGCGAGCTGGTGCTGGCCGGTGCCTTCGCTGATCCACCGGACGGGGCCGCGCTGGTCTTCAATGTCGACGATTTGTCGATCGTGGAGCAGTTCGCAGCGAACGACCCCTACGTAAAGGCCGGTCTCGTCCAGGACTGGAGAGCTCGCAAATGGACCGTGGTCGTGGGGCAAGCCTAGGGTCGCGCTCCCACTCGACGGACTGAGTTGCGCTCACGGAGGGGCACCGGCCCCAGCCAGGCTAGGCCCGGGCGGCAAGACTCGGGTCGCGGCCCATAAATGCGGCCAAATACTCCCAGGGAGTGGCGTCATCGGGTGCGGGGACCTCCGAGGCGAATGGGTTGCCTTCGCCCATGGCATTGCGATATTCCGGCTTCATCATGGTCCTGGCCCCGTCGAGCGCCGGCCCGGCCAGGGCGGGATCCAGGCGCTCCAGCTGCGCGGTGGCAAAGGCGAGGTCCCACGTGTGGGCGGTCATCTCGGCCAGGTACATGTCGACCAGTACGGCACCGGTGTAGGTCTCTCCCCAAGGCATGGCCACCGAGGCCGCCAGCCGCTCGTCGTCCGACCAGGCTGCCGCGGCCTCGTTACCTGACTGGAGCAGTAGTGGAGCTGCGTCGGCTAGCTGGACGTGGGGGAAAGCATCAGAGGTTTGAGGCTCGCCTCGGCCCAGAGACGCGGCCCGGGCCGCGGCACCGAGAAGATGGTCCACAAGGTCAGAGACCGTATAGGCCGGGCAAGGTGTAGGACTGTCGAGCTCGTCGGCTGAAACGTTGCTTACTATCTGAGCAGCGTGCTCATAACTGGCATAAAGGGCCGGTCGCCGGTCAGTGTTTGGCATTGAGGGCCTCCTCTTGGTCGAGTTGGTGGTTCTCACAATGGTCGCCAGTTGAAACCGGACAAGTGCTGTCCTATTTGCCCAGACATTTTCTCCAGGCGCGAGACAAGAGCGTGGGGGGTGCAGCGCTGCAGGACTTGTCTGGCCCGGCTCAAGGGCCCGTCGCTCGGACGAGCCGTGCGGCGAGCACGGCGTTTTCTCGGGCAAACTCGGCCCACTGACAGGGTGTGGCGCTGGTCAGGGGCTCGGCGTGCCGAGCATCTACAGAGCTTTCTCGCCAAGTCGACACCCGGCCGTCACGGACAGCGAAATGCACCAGAGCGCCGCCGTCCCAACCATAGACATCGAGCTCCTGTGGTTCCAGCGCGGTCACACGCTGGGGGGACACCAGCCACTGGATAGCAGCGATCTCGTCCTGGATACGGCCCGCTAGCTCAAAGGCCAACGCCTCGGCCGCACGGTCGCGGTGGTCTCTCAACTCTGCCTCGAGGCGCGCCACGGCGGCCGGCTCGCGCTCCAGCACAGCGGAGACGGCTTGTACAAGGTCGGCGCGGCTGAGGGAGGTTACACCCCTCGCCCGGGCCATGTCCCGCTCTGACCCACTCAATGCATCGCCCGCATAGGCCAAAGAGTAGGCACGGTGGAGCCCTGAGACGGCTAAACGGGCCCGGTCACCTCCCAAGTAGGGGCCGAAGTGCCGCCAGGGCCCGGGCGGGCGTTATGCACCGCCTTCAGGCGCGGGGCAGAGCTGGCATCGCTAAGGGCAATAAGGGTCGGCACTTCTTGGCCTCCCCAGGAACGGTTGGCGCGCGGCTTATGTGCTTCCAACAGGTTGCGTTCAAGCCAAGCAGCCTCGTGTTCCGAGGCACACACGACAGCCTGGACACGCTCTACGGCATTGACCATGCCTTGAAGGTGCCAGCGGTCGCCGAGACCACCCCAATAGGAGGCAACCCTGCGCCGCAGGTCGACGGCACGGCCCACGTAGAGCGACCGGCCGCGGGCGCCCACGAACCTGTAAACCCCGGGACCATGTGGCAACTGTCGCACCACGGGCGGTACTTCAGCTGGCCCGGACCGATGGGCTTTGGCCATTGACAACATCATGCCTGCTGACGGGCGCGCTCAGGCTCTATACCTCGTCACCGGAACGTGTCGCCGCACGGCTCTCGCTGCTCCCAGCATCGCTGGTCCGGCGTCGCAGCAAACCAAACCAACCGTGGCCCGGTCTCCGCTCTCTCGGTGCACTCTCGTGTTCTCGTTGCGCCAGCACGAAACAAGCGCGCCGAAATCGCGACGAGGTATGTTTCGCGCACCGAGAAGTGCTGCGCGTCGACGGCGGGATGAGCGCCAACGCCACCTTCCTGCAGGCCCTCGCCGATGCCACCGGCAGACCGGTGGAGCCCGCGGCGGTGTGCGAGGCGACCACCCTGGGGGCGGCGTTCCTCGCCGGCACTGCTGTCGGGATCTGGCCCGATCTCGCCTCGACGGCCCAGCTCACCCTTCGTCGCGACTTGGTTGAGCCCCGCCGCCGCCTCAACCGGGAGCGTTGGCTCGAGGCGCGGGAGCGTGCCCGCCGCAACATCCCTTCCCTCTCCGCCCCCGAACTCTGACCGAAGCGGGCCCGTAAGCGGTCTGCGCCGCTCAAGCGCCGAGCGCAAGCAAGTCGCGAGCATGACGTGATTACGGCCAAGGCCCAAACCTGCTCGATGCCGTCGTCGTCGGTAACCCGACCGGGTTTCAACGTCCGCCAATACCCGTTAGTGAGATGCCCTCTGAAAGGTAGCGCTGCAACACGAACGCCAAGATCACGCCGGGGACGATCGATATAGTCCCACCTGCCATCAACAGGTTCCACTGGTAGCCCTGCTGGCTCAAGAAGAACTGTAGGCCTAGGGGCACGGTCGCAAGGTCCCGGCTGTTGATCACTATCAGCGGCCAGAGAAAGGCGTTCCAATATGCGATGAAAGTAAACAAGCCCAGCACCCCAATTGCGGGCCGCACCATGGGCACCATCACGCGCCAGAAGATCCACGGGTGGGACGCACCGTCCACCTTGGCGGCGTCCTCCAGTTCGAGGGGTATGCTGCGGAAGAACTGCCGCATCAGGAACACACCGAACGCGCTGAACGCCCAGGGGACGATCAACGCTTGGTAAGAGTTCACCCAGTGGAGATCCCTCATCAAGAGGAACAGAGGGACGATCAGGACTTCTTGGGGGATGACCAGCGTCGCCACATAAATAAAGAACAACTTCTCGCGGCCCCGGAAGTGCAGGCGTGCGAAAGCGTAGCCTGACAGCAACGACGTCGTCAACGTCAGGAACGCGCCGCCACATGCTACTACGAGGCCGTTCAACAGAAACCGCCCGAAGGGCCCATAGTCCCAAGCCGTGACGAAGTTACCGAATTGGGTCGCGTGCGCGAAGCTGCTAAGGCTGTTGTCGAACGCATCGGCCTCGGGCTTGAGGGCCGTCAGGATCCCCCACGCGATCGGCAATACCAAGAGGGCGACGGCGATGGCCAGGCCCGTCTTGGAAAGGAGCCGGCGGCGCCGTGAGCGTCGGATTACGACAGTGCTCATTTCACATCCCAAACAAGCAAATCATGGAGGCTTCCCGTCATGCTTCGTAGTGGACCCAGCGCCGCTGTAGCCGCAGTTGGACGATGGTCAGCACGATGACAATGAGGAACAAGACCCAGGCGATGGCCGATGCATAACCCATGGCGTAATCAGAGAACCCCTTTTCGAACAACCAGTACACCAGGGTCGTGCTGCTCGTACCCGGCCCGCCGGCTGTCAGCACGTAGGCCTGGGTGAAGACCTGAAAAGAGGTGATAACGGTCAACACGATCCCGAAGAACAGTGAAGGGGATATCAGCGGTATGGTGATGCTCCGGAACGACCGCCATTTAGATGCTCCGTCCACCCGGGCCGCGTCGTAGTACGTCTCTGGGACGGCATGGATACCTGCTGTGAACAAGAGCATGTTGTAGCCGAAGCCCTGCCAGACCGACATTAAGATGATCGCCGGCATTGCCCATTTGGGGTCCGATAACCATTCCGGGCCTTGTACGCCGAACACGCCGTGGATGACAGAGTCGATCAGGCCATTGCGATTGGTGTACAAGAGGCTCCACACCACAGAGTCTGCGACCAAGGGCGTGAGGACGGGGACGAAAAAGATAACTCTCAATATTCGTCGGCCGCGCCCGTAACCTTGCAACCAGACTGCGACCCCGAGGGCAACGGCGATATTGAGCGGGACGTACGCCGCCACGAAGTACAGGGTGTTGTAGATGGCGCTGTGGAAAGTGGTGTCCTTGGTCAACAGGAGGACGTAGTTCTCCAGCCCCGCGAACGTCGCCTTGCCCGTGAGGGGCCAGGAGTACAGGCTGAGGACCAACGTCGCCAGGACGGGAGCGATCGTGAAGACCAAGAAACCGATCCCGTTCGGGAGCAAGAAGAACAAAGCTGTGCGGGCGTCGCTCCGGCTTCTACGGGGCTTCCTCCCTACACTGACAGAGCCGGCTGTGGGCGTTTGTGTAGGGACGACCACAGTTGCCATGGGTGTCCTTCTTCTCCCTTCAAAGCAGTACTCGGGCCGGCCGGATGGTAGGTCCGGCCGGCCCGAGCCGTCGGGTCATCGATGTGTGGAGCCGCTCAGGCCGCCGGTACCCCTTGGTTAGCCTCTACGTAGGCCAGCGCGGTCTGGGGGTAATGCTCCCCTGCATGACGCCGACGACCTCATTGTCGAATGCGACGGTCGTCCCGTTCCACTTGTTCGTCGTGACCTACTGCGACCGAGTTCTGAAGCTGGGCGTTCATGTCCGTCGTGGAGTTGGCCACTCCCTGGGCCCCGACGGTGCCGAACCAGTATTTCTGTTGGGCGGTCCGGGCCGAAAAGGCGCGTCCCTCGGACGAAAGGAACTGCTCGGCCGTCGGCGAAGTGAGCCCCTCGATGGCCTTTACAGCGTCAGAGGTCAGCACGCCTTGTTCATGCCGGCGTGGTTCCGGTACAGGTCCTTGGAGATGCCGAACCCCGAACCGGCGAGGATGCTCACGGACTTGCCGCTAGGCCCAACCGGCAACGGCGCTACACCGATCTTGAAGTTCTCGATGCCCGCCTTCACCGACGCGACGTCGTTGATGAGGTCCCACGGCCCGTCAATGTACATAGCGCCTACTCCGTCCTCCCATTGCTGCAGTCCCAGTTGGTCTCGGGCGCGTTGGAGGGCGGCAACGGGGACTCGCCGGCCTTCACGGGCGCTACGTAGCTCTTCAGCAGCGAAGCCATAGCCGGCGTGTTGAGGTCCAGGTGGCCGTTCTTCAAGTAACTGGCGCCATTATCGACCGCGTAAGCCAGGAACTCGTCTATATATGGGTCGTCGATGTAGCCGTAGACCGAGCCGCCGCTGTTCTTCGTCATCAAGGCGGCGTCCTTGTGGAACTGCGACCAGGTCCAGCCGACGGTGGGCAGAGGGACCTTGTATTTCTGGAACTCCGTCTTGTTGTAGAACACCATCAGGGGCCCAAAGTCATAGGGCAATGCGATCAGTTGGCCCGAGGAGTTCTTGAGGCCGTTCACGATGCCCTGGTTGTACTGGTTAAGCGAGAAGCCGGACAAGCCATCCGTCGCCAACTCGGACGTGGTGAGCGGCATGAAACCAGCCTGGAAACCCGTCGCTCGCAAGCTTTGGATGGCGACCAGGTCCGGCTCTGTGTTGCTGGCAATCTCAGTGGGGAACTTCGTGAAGTAGTTGCCGAACGGCTGGTCGTAGGTCAGGTTCACTGTTATCCAGGGGTACTCCGAGTGGACAATGGAGGCGTCATGGTCCCAGGCGGTGATCTCCGCCGGGCTGCCCGCCCACATCTGCCAGGTAAGGGTTACCGGGGTCTGGCCAGCGGCGCTGGCTGCCGCCGCCGGGACGGCCACATAGCTCAACCCGGTAACCATCGCCGCGGCCACGACCATGGCGGTTGCCTTCCCTCGAGCGTGAGACGATTTAATCGACGCTACTTTACTCCGTTTCATAAGGATCCTCCTTAGTACCTTTTAGTGGCAGGGATATGTAGGGGCGGCTCGGGGTAGGTTCAGTTCGATTTTCAGGAACAATTCGATGACGGGCATATCACGACCGGTTGCCGCACTGCTAGGCGCTGGGCCAGGCCCCACTTCGGCAGGCCTCCCATCTGGACAGTTGAAGCTTTGTGACACGGGTCGACTTCCACTCGCCGTACTTCAGATCCATCGCGCAGAAAACGGGCAAATGCGACCTCTCCCGCCAACCCCGGCAGGTGCAGATGGCCGAACGCCCAAGAGAAAATGGGAAGGAAAAGCCGGTTACGCTTCATTGTGTACCGGGCGCCCTTCATCCAGCTCATGTTCCCGTACTACTCTCTCGGTCACATTGCCCCAAGTTCCCGTAGTCCCGCCCCACCAGGGCCATCAGCTGGTCCGGTCACGGCATCGCTACTATGGCGTTAGGGCCGGTCGCGTTTAGCTTTGTTAGGCCCGTTCGGTGGTGACCTACTTAGCTCCCTGGCTTGTGTCACGAGACCCCCTTGCCCTGGTCTTGGCCGGACCATTGGCACCCTCCCTCAGAACGACTTTAACAAACCGTCAACACACGAGGTGCTTCAACCGTAAATGACCACTTCCCGAGGACCCCTTCGGCATCGGTGGAGCATCTGCCACCCTATATATAAACATATGATGTTTGCCACGATATCCACTCCCTGGCCAACCGTCGATGAGGAGGAATGGCGGTCGGACGGGATTTAACCGAGCGGGACCAAGTGACCAAGCAGCTCACTGGCACTCCCCTTGTGGATGTAGATGAGCATCCCCTCGGGGAGCCCCCTTTAGCGAGCCAGTGTGAGTAAACGTTTGATGTTTGCCCACGATAGCTATCTGATGGGCGACTGTCAAGGACAGAATAACCCGAGCTACAGTGGGCAAGACCAACTCGCGCGTCAACCGGCACCCGTGCCATCCCGACGTTTACATCCGCTGATTACAGCAGCTGCGTGCCCGCTCCGAAGGGTCGACGCCGGCCCCTCGGTGACCTTGGCGTCCAGCGCCGGGTCGCTTGGGGCGTTCACCGCGGCGGCCGTTACCCTATTGTCTTACATTAGCCAGCCAAAACGACTGTTCGGGGTTACGAGCGACAACCGCTCGCATTGATATGATGTGTGCACTGTTCCGTGACGAGCATCTGCCCGCAGTCGATCGGGTGCCCATCTCACCCGAGAAGGCACGACGGGGTCACCATCGGCGCTGACGCCTGCGTTGCAATACAGATTGCAAACGTCGGCCAGCGCTAGTGGTCGACACTCACCAACATTATTAAGCCACGTGGCGAGAGCAAGTTCGGTCCGACCGTGGGCAGTTCGCTCGGCGAGCCGAGCCTGTACTCTGAACGATATAGAGGACGTGCCCCCAAACTTGAAAGGGAATTGACATACATGGCCGTCTCTGCCGAAGCGATCGGGAAAATAAAGAACATGATCATGTCGGGAGAACTGCAACCTGGGGACCGCCTCCCGAAAGAAGATGAGCTAGCCGGTTCGCTCGGGATCTCCCGCAGCTCTTTGCGAGAAGCGGTTCGGGCACTCACGCTAGTTCGCATCCTCGACGTGCGCCAAGGTGACGGTACATACGTCACAAGCCTAAGGCCCGAATTGCTGCTGGAAGCCGTGAGCTTTATTATCGACTTCCACCGCGATGACTCAGTGCTCCAGTTTCTTGCGGTTCGCCGACTTCTCGAGCCCACAGCTACCGCTATGACGGCGCGCAGGATTACTGCTGAGCAGCTGCACGACCTGTACCAAATCCTGGAGGAAGTGCCGCCGGAAGCTGACATGAAAACCTTCGTTGCCAACGACCTCGAGTTCCACAAGAGCGTTGTGAGCTATTGCGGTAATCCCGTTCTCGCTTCTCTCCTTGACTCCATTTCCGGTCCTACCAACCGGGCACACGTTTGGCGAGGAGTAACCGACGAGAACGCCCAGCAACGGACGCTCCGGGAACACTTAGCTATCGTCCAGGCGATAGAGCGCAACGACCCCGAAATCGCCGCAGCCCTGTGCACCGTGCATATCGCTGGCCTCGAGGACTGGCTCCGCCACGCTCACTGAAAGGCCGTGGTCCCGGAGCGCGTGCAGCAGCACCTGAACGCTGCTACGTGAGTCGCCCCCGCGGCATGGTCACTCTGGGGGCAGGCCGAGCTGTCAGAGACGGTGAACGTTCAGCCCAGGCGGGTGCCGAGCAGCCGCTGAACAACCTCGGGGTTGGCTTTGCCGTGGGATGACCTGAGCACTTGGCCTACGAAGAACCCGAACAGGCCGGTCTTGCCGGCGCGGTACAGTTCCACCTTGTCTGCGTTGGCGGCCAACACCTCGTTGACGATGGCGGCGATCGCGTCCTCATCGCTGACCTGGGCCAGACCGCGCTCGTCGATGATCTGGCGTGGGTCGCCGCCCCGCTGGACCATCTCCGCAAAGATGTCTTTGGCCGCCGTTATGGTGATCTCGCGTGACTCGACAGCCAGTACCAGCGCGGCAAGTCCCTTACCCGTTAGCTGTGCCTCGTCCAGGGGCCGGTCGCCTAGTTCGCGGGGCAGTTCGTTGATGACCCACCGGGCGGTGACGGCGGGTGGGGCGCCGCTGCCGACCGCCTCCTCGAACAGATCACCAGTCGGGCGGTCGGCTGTCAAGAGATCTACCTCGCCCTCTCCCAGCCGGTACCTCGAGGGCCAAGTAGCGAAGCGGTCAGCCAACAGTGGGTCTCGGACGCGAGCTTCCGCCCTGTACTCGACGCGGCTCTTCTTCGGAGGGCGAGTGTTGGTCCTGGATGTCCTTTGAGCCGGCATCGGCGCTGGCACCTGCGTCCTGGCCTGCCACGAGTCGCGCAGCGTGACGGTCCGGTTCAATACCGGGGCACCAGGTCCCGAGTCAGCCGTATCGAACGCGAAATAGCCGACGCGTTCCAACTGCCAGCGGCTTCCCGGCTCGGCGCCGGCCAGGCTGGGCTCAAGGCGAGCGCCACTTACCACCTCAAGAGAGCCGGGGTTGAGCTCGTCGCCGGCACCGTCCTCCGGTCGCGCGTTCACGAACAAGCGCTCGTAGAGGCGAACTTCGACCGGCACCGATTGAGTGGCCGGCACCCAGTGGATGACACCCGACACCTTGACACCAAGCGGGTTCTTTCCTACCGAGCCGGGGACGTGGTGGCAGCGGACTTCGACGGCCTCTCCCTTTTCGGAGACAACTTCGTCGCAGGTGATGCAGGGGCCGTAGCGCAGACGGACCGTCCGGCCCGGGGAAAGCCGCTGATAACCAGCCGGCGGGTCAAAGACGAAGTCATCCTGTTCGATCAGGATGTACCGCTCCATGGGGATGGTCCGCTCGCCTGGCTTACCGACGTCAGGCGGAAAATATGGGCCAGTCATCTCGTCCACCTTGCCTTCCGGCCAGGAGGTGATGGTGACCTTGAGTGGGCGGAGGACACCCATCACGCGCGGCGCCGTCCAGTTGAGATCGTCTCGTACGCAGAACTCAAGCTTTTCGATGTCGACCGTCGAATTGACTTTGGCGACACCAACCAGGTCGGCAAAGGCGCGGATAGCTTCAGGGCCGATGCCTCGGCGACGCATCGCGGCGATGGTCGGCATGCGTGGATCGTCCCAGCCGCTAACGTAACCCTGGTCCACGAGCGCCAGAAGCTTGCGCTTGCTCATAACCGTGTAATCAAGGTTGAGACGCGCGAACTCGTACTGGTGGGGCCGACTGAACCCGTGGCGCTCTGAGACGTGTGTGTTGTCGATGACCCAGTCGTACAGCTCGCGGTTGCTTTCGAACTCCAGGGTGCATAGCGAGTGGGTGACACCCTCGATCCCGTCCGAGAGGGGATGGGCCCAGTCGTACATCGGGTAGATCGGCCATTCGTAGCCCGTTCGGTGGTGGCGAACGTGACGGATCCGGTAGAGCAAAGGATCGCGCATCTTCATGTTGGGAGCATCGAGATCGATCCTGGCCCTGAGAACGCAGCTCCCGTCTGGCAAATCCCCGGCCCGCATCGCCCGGAACAGGGCCAGGTTTTCTTTTTCCGTCCGTTCCCGGTACGGCGACGGGCGACCCGGCTCGACGAGACTGCCCCGATAGTCCTTGATTTCCTCATCGCTTAGATGGTCGACGTAAGCCTTCCCGTCATCGATGAGCTCCTCGGCCAGCCTGTACATCTCCTCGAAGTAATTGGACGCGTAGAAGGCCCGTTCCCCGACAGAAAAGCCGAGCCATTTGACGTCGGCCACGATGGAATCGACGTACGCGACCCCTTCGGTCACCGGATTGGTGTCGTCGAAGCGAAGGTTGCAACGGCCGCCATATTGCTCGGCCACGCCGAAGTTGAGGCAGATCGCCTTAGCGTGACCGATGTGTAGAAAGCCATTCGGCTCCGGCGGAAAGCGGGTGACGACGCGGCCATCATGCTTTCCTGTCCGCAGGTCCTCCTCGATGACCTCGCGGATGAAATCAGAATGGCCCAGCCCGGCCCGCTCGTCACCTACCACTACCAGCCACTCTAGCTGCGAAAGCGGGCCTGCGACGAGGCCTCGCCGCTGGGCGCGACCGAGATAATAGGGGCCGAGGTCCTAATCGGCGCGCCGGAGCCGAGACTTGCGCGGCTGTTGGGCGTCCCGTTCGGAGTCAAGGACACCTGGGGCATGTGAAGCCCTAACTCTCGTTGGGAATCTCCCACATTCGCGCCGTCACGCTAGATGGGGGGGGGTCGTTTCGTCGTCATGCCAGAAGACGCGACTTCGCCATCGTCTCGAACTCGTCGCGTTGTGGATCCCATCGGTAGAGGAGGATGTTCGAAGATCCCTCCGATGGGCGGGCCTCGATCTCGTGGATTGCCTCGATGACCCGGCGCGTCCACGAGTCGTGCGGGGCCCAAGGGCGCGGATCTTGATGAGGAAACTCACCTCGGAGCAAGCATGTTCCGAGGCTCCGTTATCTCTCAGGACCCTGACGACCTCCTCGACCGAGTCGGCATGGAGGCTCGACGCGACCAAGTAGCCCTGCTCGACCAGCTGGAAGAGCCGGCGGACCTCGTCCTGGGCCAGGTAACCGGGCTTTCCCCTATGACCGATCTCGTTGACGACGAGGTAACCCCGGGGGTCAATAGCAGCGAGTGCTGAGGTCTCCTCTGTTGTGCCAAAGAAGGTTCGCTGTGGCAGATCTGAGGGCACTTCGGCCAGCATCGCATGCACGAGCGTGCTCTTCCCGGCGTTTTGGGGGAGGGCGTAGGCGAGAAAGGAGCGAGCCGCAGCGGCGATCCCGCGCAGCAACTCACGCCCGTCATCGGACATCGACCCTTCTCTGACCATGTCTTCCAGCGTCATCGGCATATCTCCAAGTACCGAATAGTCCGTCACGAAGGCATACGACAGGCCCCGAAAGCCACATGCGCCTCCTGGTCACCCTGCCACAGCGAGAGCGCCGCGTGGATCTGCTCATCGCTCACCTCCACGCTCGCCCAGGTCTGCGGGGCGCCGCAGCGCAGGCAGTTGTCGTGGGCGAATGCGTGCGAGCCGAGCGAGGCGAACTCGGGAAGGGACCAGGGCCTGACGCGAAGGACCTCGTCGTCGAACACCTTGTGGCCGAAGATCTTGCACGCAAGCCGGTTCCTCTTCATCTCGTCCTCTTTCGTCGTCCGTCACAAGTAGTTGTACCACACAATTATTTTGCTCGCAACTATTTCTTCCGCAGCTATCATGGTGCCGTGGGGGATGGCCGCAGAGGTGAGGACGGAGCGAGCACGGCGCCCCCCCAGGCGGGCCGTGAGCGGCCGGCGCCCAGGGACGAGCCCTGCAGCGGGACGACTCTGGTCGGCCTCGTGCTAGAGACGGCGGGCGGGTTGCGAAGGCTTCTCGACCCCCGCATCGAGGACCAGCTTGGGGTGGGCGGGCAATCCTTTGAGATCCTGCTGCGCCTCTCGCGCTCCGAAGACGGGCGGCTTCGGATGAGCGACCTTGCTGCGCAGACCGGCATTACCCGAAGCGGGCTCACCCACGCCCTCGACCGGCTCGACGAGGCCGGGCTCGTGCGCCGGGAGGCCTGCTCTAGCGACCGGCGCGGCATGTTCGCCTTGCTCACGAGCTGCGGTAACGAGCGTATGGCGGTGGCGAGGGCGCAGCACGAACGCGACGTCGCCGAGCTGTTGGACGAAGTGCTGACCGACGACGACACGGCGGCGCTAGCAGGCCTGTTACGCCGCCTTCGCGACCGCGTGAACGCCGGGGCCCTATCGGGCAGCGGCGAGGAACCGGTCGTGACGCCGTTGGGTAGCGGCCAGCGGGACCACGGATGAGCAATTTGTTCCGGTGTAATGGCGATTACGCGGACGGCGCCGCTGCTCCCGCTCGGCGCCGAGGATCAGGGATCCTCAACGCCGGCGAGAGGAACAGGACGGTTGACTTGCGGGCAGGAAGGGCGGGATTGGCTACAAAAACCCCTGGTCAGCGCCTAAATATCGTAGTACAGGTAGAACTCCCAGGGGTGGGGGCGGAGCCGGACCGGGTCGATCTCGTGTTCGCGCTTGTAGGAGACCCAGGTCTCCAGGAGGTCGTCGGTGAAGACGTCGCCAGCCTGGAGGAACTCATGGTCAGCCTCGAGCGCAGCCAACGACTCGTCAAGGGAGCTCGGCACCTGGGGCACGAGAGCCAGTTCTTCCGGCGGTAGATCGTAGAGGTCCTTGTCTACCGGGTCAGGAGGCTCGGTTTTGTTGAGCACACCGTCAAGACCGGCCATCAGGATGGCCGAGAACGCAAGGTAGGGGTTGCATGACGGGTCCGGGCAACGGAACTCCACCCGTTTTGCCTTAGGGCTCTTTGAATAAAGCGGGATGCGGCACGCGGCCGAGCGGTTGCGCTGGGAATAAACGAGGTTTACGGGAGCTTCGTACCCGGGCACCAAACGCTTGTAACTGTTGGTAGTGGGTGCTGCGAAGGCGAGGATGGCCGGGGCGTGTTTCAACAAACCGCCGATATACCAGCGCCCCATGTCGGAAAGGCCCGCATAACCGAGCTCGGAAGCGAACAGCGGCTCGCCACCGCTCCAAAGTGAGCTGTGGACGTGCATCCCGGACCCATTGTCGCCATAGAGAGGCTTGGGCATGAAGGTGGCCGTATAGCCGTTGTCGGTGGAGACGCTTTTTACGACGTACTTGTACAGCATCAGCTTGTCGGCCATGGCCAAGAGGGTGTCGAAGCGCATGTCGATCTCGGCCTGCCCCGCAGTACCCACTTCGTGGTGCTGCACTTCGATCTCGACGCCCATCCTCTCCAGGGTAAGGATCATCTCGGAGCGCAGGTCCTGAAGGTGGTCCATCGGGGGGATGGGGAAATACCCTTCCTTGTGCCTGGGTTTGAAGCCGAGGTTCGGCCCTTCGTCCTTACCGGTGTTCCAGATGCCCTCGACGGAATCGATGTAGTAGTAACCCTCGTGGGCGTTCTGGTCGAAACGGATGTCGTTGAAGATGAAGAACTCCGCCTCAGGCCCAAAGTAGGCAGTGTCTGCCAGGCCAGTCGAGACCAAGTAGTCTTCCGCCTTCTTGGCGACATAACGCGGGTCGCGCGTGTACGACTCGCCGGTGACAGGGTCGCGGACGAAGGCATTGATGTTCAAGGTCTTGTGCTGGCGGAACGGGTCGATGACTGCCGTGTCCGGGTCGGGCACCAGGAGCATGTCCGACTCCTGGATCTCCTGGAAGCCACGGATGGACGAGCCGTCAAAACCGTGGCCATCCTCGAAGGAGGCCTCCGTCAGCTCGTGGGCCGGTACGGAGAAGTGCTGCATCAGCCCAGGCAAGTCACAGAAGCGGATATCGACGATGTCGACTCCCTCATCTTGGACCAGCGACAGGACCTCCTCGGGCGTTCGCCTCGTGAAGGCCAAGTTAGGTTCCCCTTTCTAGTGTTATCAGCGGTGACAACGTCGGTCGGTCACAACCGCGGCAGCCCACCGTGGCATAGCCATATGGCCGGTACGTTGCTCCTTTGTGAACTCCGTGTGAACGTCGCAGAAGGCCGCCGCTCAACGCCAGCAGACATCCCGTTCGGGACCTATCGTGTCATATTGAGGGCAAACTTGCTACCTGGGACAAGATTGGGGCCGACGAGCGCCCCCCTACGAACGAACTTGCGAGCATGGCTGGGTGGCTCGGGGCCTTGAGGAGGAGCAGGTACCGTTGCATGCTGCCTGGCAGCCCCCGTTGTGCACTTGTGGTCGAGGGCAGGGCAGCGACGAGCGCGCCAGCCCAGGCCCTGATGTGAGGAGAGGCAAGTAGAGGTCATGGACTCTCAAAAGGACTACGTGCTGAGGACCGTCGAGGAACGCGGGATCCGTTTTGTCCAGCTCTGGTTTACAGACGTGCTCGGGACCCCAAAGGCGTTCAGTATCACCCCGGCCGAGTTGGAAAACGCGCTGGACGAAGGCATGACCTTCGACGGTTCGGCGATCGACGGGTTCTCCCGGGTCCAGGAAAGTGACGTCCTGGCGGTACCGGACCCAAAAACCTTCCAGCTCCTCCCCTACCTGTCAGGCGAGGCGCCAGTGGCGCGCGTCGTGTGCGACATCTACAACCTGGACGGGAGCGCGTTCGAAGGTGACCCGCGCCACGTCCTCCGTAGGACGTTGGACCTGGCGCGTGACCAAGGTTTTTCTTTCTATGTCGCCCCCGAGCTCGAGTACTTCTACTTCGCTCAGGGTTCGACCCCTGATGGCCTACCGGTGCCGCTCGATAAGGGGTCTTATTTCGAGCTGATAGGTAACAATGAGGCGACGGCACTTCGGCGCGAGACAGTTCTCATGCTCGAAGAAATGGGCATACCTGTCGAGTACAGCCAACACGAGGACGCTCCGAGCCAGCACGAGATCGATCTGCGTTACACCGACGCTATGACGATGGCGGACACGGTCATGCTCGTCCGGGTGGTGGTTAAAGAAATGGCGGCGCGCAACGGGATCATGGCGACGTTCATGCCTAAGCCGCTCAGCGGCGTGCAGGGTTCAGGTATGCACACTCACATGTCCCTTTTTGACGGGGACACCAACGCCTTTTACGACGACTCCGACGAGTACCACCTGTCCAAAGTGGCGAGGCAGTTCATTGCCGGGGTCCTGCACCATGCGCGCGAGATAACTGCGATCACCAACCAATGGGTCAATTCGTACAAGCGCCTGATCATTTCCCAGGAGGACCAACCCCTTATCGAGGCGCCGGTTTATATTTCGTGGGCGCAAAACAACCGCTCCGCCCTGGTGAGGGTCCCCCCCACCAAAAAAGGCAAGAGGGACTCGACGCGGATCGAGTACCGCTCCCCAGATCCAGGAGCAAACCCCTACCTGGCTTCAGCAGTCATCCTGGCGGCCGGTCTGGCCGGGATCCGGGGCCATTACGAGCTCCCGCAGGAAGCCTCGGCCAATATCTACCAGATGTCGGCGCAGGAGCGGCTGGCGGAAGGCATCAAGCCCTTGCCCGCCTCGCTGGCGGAGGCGCTAGATGCAATGGAGACCTCGGAGCTCGTGGCCGAGACGCTTGGCGAGCACGTATTCGAGTGGTTCCTGCGCAACAAGAGGGCGGAGTGGGCCGCCTACAAGGCGGAGGTAACACCCTTTGAGCTGCGGCGCTACCTGGCTGCGCTCTAAAATCGGGGTTGCAAGGGAGGTGCGTAAACGTGGAACCACTCATGGTCTTCCCAGATCCCGCGCCGCCGGCATTGGCGCAGGCTCTTTCTCTGGCGAGCTATTCATGGAAAGCGGTCGGCTCGCTTGACGAGGCCGAGGACGCCGAGCCTGAGGACGGCTGGTCGGGAGGCGTCATTTGTGCCGACGAGCAACCCGACGCCGCGTTCCTCCTGTGCAGGTCCCTCCGCAAGCGGGAGGTCCCATTCGCCCCAGTGCTGTTGCTCCTCTCACCCCAGCAACTCGGCGCCCTGGAGCTGCGAGAGGACCTCTTCGACGACTTTTGCGCGATGCCCTGCGACCCGCGTGAGCTCGAAGCGCGCCTAGCCCACTTGTTCTGGCGGACTGGCCGAGGGCTACGTCCAGAACTCGTGGAGTACGGGCCTCTCGTCCTCAACCTCGAGACGTACCAGGCATCCGTGACCGGGAAGCCGCTGTCGCTGACCTTCATGGAGTACGAGCTGCTGAAGTTCCTCGCCACCCACCCCGGCAAGGTCTTCACGCGGGAGACGCTGCTTTCCAGAGTCTGGGGCTACGAGTACTACGGGGGGGCCCGCACCGTCGACGTCCACATCCGTCGGCTCCGGGCCAAACTCGGAGAGGAGCAGGCCAACCTGATATCGACGGTACGGTCAGTGGGCTACAGGTTTGGCCAGAGCCGCTGGGCGCTCTGATCCTTTCCCAGGCTTCAGCTCGCGGGCCTCAATGCCCACGCCTCTACCTCGACGAGGGCACCTACAGGTAGCCCCGCCACAGCGATAGCTGAACGTGCGGGGCGGTGTTCTCCAAAGGCGGCCGCGTACGCGCCGTTGACGGCTCCAAAGTTTTCGATGTCGACCATGAAGACCGTCGTTTTGACCACGTCAGTCAACTTGGCGCCGTTCTCTTCCAGAAGCGCCTGCAGGTTGGCAATGGCCTGAGTGGTCTGGGCTACTACTCCGCCGTCTACTAACGACCCGTCTTTCAGTCCTACCTGGCCCGAGACAATGAGCCATGGGCCAGCCACGACAACCGGTGAGTAGTGAGCGACCGGCCTGGCACTCATGGCCGGTGACGTGGTCGGGCGGCACCCCATTCGCGTCGCGCCACCCCGGTCGGGTACTGCGTACTGGCCGCCCCCGTACTGGCCGCGCCCTTACTGGCGCTAGCCCTTGGCGTGCTAGCTGAAGGAC
This sequence comes from uncultured Acidimicrobiaceae bacterium, assembly GCA_963823855.1. GTDB lineage: Bacteria > Actinomycetota > Acidimicrobiia > Acidimicrobiales > Palsa-688 > Fen-671. The sequence continues at coordinate 11,662 of CAWGNA010000009.1, read as the reverse complement.
TGGCCACAGCCGCAGGTACGCGTGGCATTGGGGTTGTTGATCGAGAACCCGGCGCCCTGCAAGCCGTCCTTATAGTCGAGGGTCGACCCCATTAGCAGCGTGGCGCTGGCCGGGTCGACAACTACCTTGAGGCTGGCAGCTGTCGTCTGCAAGTCGTCATCAGCCAGGTCCGTGTCGAAGAACATCTCGTACGAGAAGCCGGAACAACCGCCAGGCCGGACCGCGACGCGCAGGAACAGGTCGGGGTTGCCCTCCTGCTCGAGCAACTCGCCCACCTTGGCTGCGGCGACGTCGGTGATGACCAACGTCTCGATCGAACTGGAAGTTGTGCTCACAAGCCCTCCTGCGAATTTGGCCTTCAGCCACTCTACCGGGTCGCTGCCTTTCGGGGCATCCGGCCCTGCCTGGAAAGGGCCCCCCTGTCGAAAATTTGTGCCCCTCGAAGGCGAGTGCGCATGACCATAGCGCAGAGGGATGGTTTCGAGCGTGACGAGTGGCCCTTCGACGGTCACCGATCGCCGTACGCTGTTGCTGTGGAGCATTTCGCCCCGGCCAGCGAAGCCCCCATGGACCAAGACCCCGCCGGAGAAGCTGCACTCAATGTGGCGCTGGTGCGGGAAGCTTTGCGCGCCGTGGTAGACCCTGAGCTCGGCGACAACATCGTCGAGCTCAAGATGGTCGACGACGTGCAGTTGAAGCCCGACGGCGTGGTCATGGTGCGCGTCGCGCTCACGACACCTTCTTGTCCGTTGAGAGGGCAAATCAAAGCAGAGGTGACGGGGAGGGTGGGCGCTCTGCCCGGTGTGAGCTCGGTGCAGGTCGAGACCAGCGAGATGGGGCGCGAGCAGAAAGCAGCGTTGATGGCCCGGGCTCGGTGGAAGGCGCGCCAGACAGCTCCGAGGACGACCGTCCCGCCCAGGGCCAGGGTGCTGGCAGTTTCCTCAGGCAAAGGCGGCGTGGGCAAGTCGTCCATCTCTGTCAACCTGGCGGCTGGCCTGGCCGCGAAGGGCTACACCGTCGGGGTGCTCGATGCTGACATCGCCGGCTTTTCCGTACCCCGGATGCTCGGTGTAAGCGGGCAGCTCGAGGCCGCCCCCGACCCGGAGGAACCCGGGCGCAAACTGATCCAGCCGCTAGTGCGACAACTCGGGGAGGGACAGCTCCGGGTGGTGTCTATGGGTTTCCTGGCTGGCGAAGACGAGGCCGTGATGTGGCGAGGGTTGATGCTGAACCGGGCCGTCCAGCACTTCCTGGAGGAGGTTGCCTGGGGAGACATCGATTACCTGGTGGTCGACATGCCGCCGGGCACGGGCGACATCCAGATGGGCCTGGCCCGTATGCTCCCGAGCGCTGAGGTCCTGGTCGTGACCACACCTGCCCAGGCGGCGCAAAAGGTGGCGGCGCGCGCTGCAAGCATGGCGAGGAAGAGTTACCTCCGCATCGTCGGAGTCGTCGAGAACATGAGTGCGTTCACGTGCAGCCACGGTGAGCGTCATGAAGTGTTCGGAAGTGGTGGAGGCCGCCGCCTGGCCGACGAGATCGGCGCCCCACTGCTCGCCAGTATCCCGCTGGAACCCACGGTGTCGCTCGGTGGCGACAGCGGCCAACCTGCCGCCCTGGACACCGCCACCGATGCCGGGCGCGCCTTTCACGCGCTGGTCGAGGCAGTCCTCGGACTATGTCCCGTCCCGGAGATGACGTCCTGCTCTGCTCGCCTTTTCGAGGCGCTCGAGGCCGCCGCAGGCCCGGCGGCTCCGGCCGGCTGAACTCCCCCGCCTACCCCGGTACGCCGCCCGAGCGCACCCGTCGTAGCCGGTGTCCCGCACCGGAGTTGGCGTTCGGCTAGATACACGTTCCTAAAGAAACCCAAGCGAGGATGCCATTTTTGCGCTCAGCGCGCGGCTGTAACGCCGGAGCGCGCTGTCAGTAACGAATCTTAAAGCGACTGAATGCACAGCGCGTCTCGCGCGTGACATTGTTTCCGCAAGCCTTTTTGGTCAGCGACTGCGGCAACCAAAGAGGCGGTTCGCATCGGGCTGACGGCACAAGACGGGACAACGGGAAGCTAAACGAGGCTGCAGTGGACACCACGATAGGAGCGCGAGGATGAACCCAGGCCGCCCACAGCAGAGGGCCGATATTTCGGTGGTCCAAGTGGCCGAGGCGTTGATCCAGGGTGAGGTGCTCATCGCTCTCCAAGAGAGAGGCGAGGCCGCGCCCGCCTGGGGTTACCTCAATTTGTTGGCCCACAGCGACCGTAGTTCGCTGCGACGGGTGCGGGATTTCAACCAATCCCGGATGCCCTTGTCGGGATGGGGCACTGTGGTTTTCGATTTGATCGTGGACATCCTCGACCTGGTGCCGACCGACGAAGAACTGGTCGCTCTTCAGCGCACTGCGCTCGTACCCGTCGAACTCAAGATCTGGGGCGGCCGGGAAATGCTCGCTTCGCCACAGGATCTGGACATCCTCGTGCGGAGCGCCTTGTACCGCTACAAGGGCCAGCTCTAACGTCCCTGTCGTTGTCGCTTGCGACGCAAGTGCGAAAAAGCCGTGCGAGGTGAGAGGCGTCACAGAAGGCCCAGCGAGGTCGCTCTTTTGATGGCCCCGGACCGCGAGCTCACACCGAGCTTCGTGTAGCTGTGGCGAAGATGGCCCCCCCCCGCTTGCCCCCTCCGCCACGCTTAGTCATCCTCCTGCGGCTTGGGCGCCGCTGTTCGCCAATAGGACCAGGGCGGTCGGCGTCGGCCGACTGTGTTGACAAAAACTAGCTCACCCTCGCGAGGGTGACGACAAAGCCGTCGGCCGATAGCAACCTGGGAGGTGTAGCGGACGCCGCCACCCACAGATCGTGACCTTTAGATGACCCCCAGGAATTACGAGATCACTTTCGCCGGCGAGGCCGTCCCGGCCGTGATGGAGGCGTTCGAAGACTTCGACGTTAGCGTGGGCGCGGGCAGCACCACGCTTCGCGCCCAGCTCCCTGACCAGGCCGCCCTCCACGGGGCCCTATACCGGCTCCGGGACCTGGGTTTGGAACTACTCCAGGTGAAAGCCGTCGATCAACCGCTCTCTTGATCGGCCCAAAGCCTGACGGAGGGTTCGGTGCGACATCAGGTCAATTGGGTCAAGGTGAGGGTACCGGGCCCCCCAACGACCACCCCGCCGAGGGTGACGACAGGGAACCGCTGCTTCTTTTAGCTTCACCCCTAAGAACCCCACCCCCGAGAACTCCTTCCCTTCCCGCTTACCGAGCCCTTCCACCCACATGCAATCCTTCACCCCCGAAAGATTGAGGACATAGCTATGGCACTATTAGGGATTTGGCCGTTGTCCCTGGCGGCACTTGGCGCGACCACCGCGGTGCTTTGGTGGCGCACAAGGTCACAGCACGGCCCGTCGACCTACGGGCAACCCTCGTCAACCAGACCATTGCATTTCGCAGTCGTCCCGGTGCAACGCGTGCACAATCGGGCCTGCGGCACCCGGGGCCAGTACATCGGGTCGGGCGACAAGGAATGACCGCTCTGCAGGACGCCCAGGCCTGGCCGCACTATGACGGCGCCACCTCCGCCAAGTTCGTCCCTCCTAACCTGCCGCGCCACTGGGTCCGGCGAGACCGCCTTGACTGGCAGCTGTCGGTCGCGGTCCAGCGTCCGCTGACGATCCTCACGGGCCCGCCCGGCGCCGGCAAGAGCGTACTGCTCGCTGATTGGGCTCTGGGCTACACGAGCGGCGTCGCCGCCTGGCTCTCATTGGACGAGGCCGACAACGACCCCAGGCAATTTTGGTCGAGCGTTGCGCGCGCCCTCGGCGGCTGCAGTGCCAGCGACGATCTCAGCATCGGCCCATGCGCTGAGGCAGCTGACGATCAATTGACAGAACTGATCTTGGGTCAAGCACCGGGAGATCCTCCCCGTGTGCTGATCATGGACAACTTCCACCTCGTGACGAATGACGGGGTCATCGAGCGCATCGCTCGTCTGGCCCGACGGCTGCCCTCGAACCTGAGGCTCGTTCTGGCCGGCCAAGGAACGCCCGCTTTCGCCCTCCGGCGGCTCGTTCGGGACGGACAGGCCACGTTGATCGAAGATGGCGACCTTCGTTTCACGGTCGAGGAGTCCGGCGCCCTGGTCGCTCTCATCGCTCGCAAGTTCCTACCCGTAGAGCAACTCGCTGCGCTGACACATCGATGCGAAGGCTGGGCGGCGGGCCTCCAAGTGGCCGCGGTGGCGCTGACGGAGGAAGACCCGTCCGAATTCGTCGGCCATTTCTCAGGGGCCTTCGGTCCCGTAGCCGAGTACATCGAGCACGAGATGCTCCTGCGCCAGCCCCCAGACATTGTCAGGTTCCTCCTGCAAACTTCTGTACTGGGCTATCTCACCCCTGACCTGTGCCGAGCTGTCAGCGGTCGCGCCGACGCTGACGCGATCCTTGCCTCCCTGGCCAACCGCAACCTCTTCGTAACCCACGGGGGCCAGGCCGAACGTGGGTACCGTTACCACCACCTGTTGGCGGACTTGCTGCGGAGCCGCCTCCAGCTCGAAAAGCCGATGTTGGAACGACGGGCGCATTTCGACGCCGCATGCTGGTTCGAACGGTGCGGCGAAGTGCGCCCGGCCGCCTATCACTTCGCCGAAGCGGGTGCCTACGAACATGCACTCCCGCTGGTCTTCACTGATGAAGATGGCCCTGTCCACAATCTGCCCGGCCACAATCTACCCGTCCCAAATTTGCCCGGCCACAAGCTGCCCCGCCACGAATGGGACGACCGCTCCTGGGCAGATAGTTCGGCGCCCTCCCCCCGAGCTGTCTGGGACCTGCGTCGAAGACGGGCCGATACGGACGTTCACCGTGGCTGCGGCACTGATCCGCGGCCAAAGAGCGGGTGAGGCTGCTGAGCTGCTCAGGCGGCTCACCGCAGCAGCAGAAGTCGGAGACCACCGGCGGCAATGGGAGGGACGAACGGAGTTCCTGTGGGCTCTGCACGCGGAAGCGCTCGGTGACGCGGCCGCTGTGCTGGAGCACTGTTCGGCCGCAGAAGAGCTCCTGGGGCCGGCGAGTGGCACCCGCCCCCTAGAGAGCTCCGACCCGGTGGGCACCTGGCTCGCTGCGGTTGACGCTTCGATTTCGGCGCGGCTGCCGTCGCTCGTCTCGCGAGCTCACGCCTCGCTCGGGCAGTTGGAGGAGTCAAGAGCAAGGTTGACGGCTCATTTCGGGACTCAAGCCGCAGCCGAAGCAGGTCAACCCGCCATCCTGGCGGTGATCGCCTGTGGCGAAGGGCGGTTGGGGGACGCTTTCCGGCTCGCGAAGGCGGCACTGCAGGCGGGGGCCCACGGCGGCCTCCGCCTCGCCAACGTTGATGCCAGGTTGGCGTTGGCACAGGCCCTGTTCGAGCACAACCAACTCGACATGGCCAGAGACCAGCTCGATGCAGCCCTGAAGCATTGCCCGTCAGACGGTGCGGCGCCTTGGCTGTGGGCGGTCGAGGCCAGTTTGGCTCGAGTGCTGGTGGCCCAAGGGCGTCCGAGCGACGCGCTGATGCGCCTTGGGCGGCTCCGCCAGCTCGGGCTGCGGAACCCGCCGCCGCACCACCTTCTACGACAGCTGGACGACGTTGAGATCACCTGCCGGCTCTCGCTTGGAGATCTGGAAGGGGCTTTGCTCGTCGCAAGGTCCGTGCGAGCTGGTGAGATACCCCTGGTGACCCTGGCCCGGATCGAACTTTGCTCGGGCCGCCCCGACCGAGCATACGCTCGGCTGAGCGCCGGCCAGTCGGTCAGCCCCGCTGACGAGATCAGGCGGCTCGTCCTTTTGGCCTGCGCTGAGATCCAACAGGGACATACAGCTGCTGGCTACGAGAACCTGCGTCGCGCCCTTGGCACTGGTCGAGGGGACGGGTACGTACGCCCATTCCTGGAGGAAGCGACGCAGGTCCTCCCCCTGCTCCGTAGCATCTCCGCTGAGCGTCCGGACCCGTACCTGGCAGAGGTGGTCCGCGAGGTTGAGCTTGTCGTGCCTGACCTGGCCCAAACTGCGCCTAGCGGCATCGTGGAGCCCCTCACCGCTCGCGAAAGAGAAGTGCTCGGGTACCTCCCGTCGCACCTGAGCGGCCGCGACATTGCTACCAAAATCTATGTCTCGCCTAATACGGTGAAGTCCCATATGAAGGCCATCTACCGAAAGATCGGCGCGGCATCACGAGCTGAAGCGGTGGAGATTGCCGTATCGCGCGGCCTCCTGTAGGAGCTATATGAACGGAACGTTCCCCAGGGCGGGCACCTTTCAAACCTGCCCTCCTGTGCCCAGCACGTCCGGCCGAATTTAGGATGCTTGATTACCCACAGGCAGTTCGACGGTGACGTTCGTCGCCTTCACCGATGCTACGGCGGCAACGCCGGGAGCCAGACCGAGCTCGTCGGCTGCTTCACGGCTCATGAGCGACACCAGCCGGTACGGCCCGGTCTGCAACTCGACCTGAGCCATCACCAGGTCTCTGGTCACCTTTGTGACGATCCCGGGGAAACGGTTGCGTGCCGAATGGCCGCCTGTGGGGCCGATCTCGGCAGTTGGACCGTGGCCAAGCTCAGCCGCCAGTTCGGCCAGCGCGGCCCCTTCGATCACCCTCCGGCCAGCACCATCGCGACGCGAGGCCAGCTTGCCCGAGTCGGCCCACCGCCGCACCGTGTCCGGGCTGACACCGAGCACGTCTGCGGCCTCCGTTACGCGGTAGAGCTTGTTGCCCGCACCGGCCGCGCTCGCCGGTTCAGAGCCACTGCCGGGGCCGGCAACTCGGGCCGTCATGGCCGCCTCTCCGCCCTGTACCGGCGGATCAGCGCGTTGGTCGAGCTGTCGTGGTCCAGGACGGGTTCGGCTTCGGATGTCAGCTCCGGCACTATACGCAGTGCAAGGGACTTGCCGAGCTCGACGCCCCATTGGTCAAAACTGTTGATCCCCCAGATAACGCCCTCGGTCAGGACCTTGTTCTCGTATGTCGCCACCAGCTCGCCCAGCACCCGGGGGCTCAGCTCAGGCGCCAGGATCGTGTTCGTAGGCCGGTTACCAGGAAAGCTACGGTGAGGGACCAGGCTCTCGGCAATACCCTCCTGGCGTGCTTCCTCTGCCGTTTTGCCGAACGCGAGCGCCTCGGTCTGGGCCAGGAAATTGGCCATTAGCAAGTCGTGGTGGTCACCCACGCGGCGGGTCGGCTTGACAAAGCCGATGAAGTCCGCCGGCACCAGCCGGGTCCCCTGGTGAAGCAACTGATAATAGGCGTGTTGGCCATTCGTGCCGGGCGTGCCCCAAACCACCGGGCCGGTCGAAAGGTCGACCAGTTGCCCTTCCAGTGTCACCGATTTGCCGTTGCTTTCCATGTCGAGCTGCTGAAGGTACGAGGGGAACTTCGAGAGGTAGTGGCTGTACGGCAGTACGGCTTGGGTCTCAGCGCCGAAGAAATCGTTGTACCAGACGCCTATCAGCCCGAGCAGCACCGGGAGGTTGTGTTCGAACGGTGCCTCCCGGAAATGCTCGTCGATCGACCTGAACCCCGCCAGCATTTCCCGGAATAGCCGCGGCCCGATCGAGATCATCAGGGACAGCCCGATCGCAGAGTCATAGGAATAGCGGCCGCCGACCCAGTCCCAGAACTCGAACATATTGGCCGGGTCGATCCCGAACTCCGCCACTTCTTTCGCATTAGTCGACACCGCTACAAAATGGTTGCGGACTGCTGCAGGGTTGCCCAGGCTAGCCAATACCCATTCCCTAGCCGTCTTGGCGTTGCCGATGGTCTCGAGCGTCGTAAACGTCTTCGAGCTCACGACGAAAAGGGTTTCCGCCGCTTCGATATCGGCCGTCGCTTCCCAGATGTCGGCTCCATCGACATTGGAAACAAAACGTAGTTCGAGAGCCCGGTCGGCGAAAGGTAGCAACGCTTCGTATGCCATCGCCGGGCCTAGGTCGGAGCCTCCGATACCAATATTTATAATGTTCTTTATCCGTTTGCCAGTGAAACCCCGCCATTTCCCACCCCGGACGGCGTCGGCAAACGCAGCCATTTTTTCGAGGACCTTGTGCACCTCGGGGACGACGTTATGACCATTATCGCCTAGCTCGGTCCCCGCGGGGCGCGCAAGGCAATATGTAGTACGGCACGGTCCTCGGTCACGTTTATGTGGTCGCCCGAGAACATTGCCTCGATGCGCTCGCGCAGGCCCGCCCGCTCAGCCACCGCCACAAGGAGGCGGATGGTCTCTTTGGTGAGCCTGTTCTTGGAGTAGTCGAGCAGGAGATCCGCTGCCTCGACGGTCATTTGCTCGCCCCGGACGGATCTTCCGCGAACAACTCACGCAGGTGCACGTCACGCACCTTGGCGAAGTGGTCTGCCAGGGATCCCCACTCGACTGTCCCCGTGATGCGGACTGGGGTGATCTGCATGCTGGCAGTCTCTCACCACCGGGGACCTGACCGGCAATTCAATCGGTCCGGTCCTAATCGCAGCAAAGTTCGTTAGGGTCTGAGTGCGTTGGGGCTTGGGTTCGTTAGGGTCTTGGCTGTGGCTCCCCGTCGACTACTGCTTTTCGACATTGACGGCACCCTGGTCCGTGCCGGTCCTATCGGTGGAACCGTGTTCAACCGGGCAATAGAGGCTGTGCTGGGCGAGGTACCGGACGGGCCCGTCAGGATGAGCGGCAAGACGGATCCTCAAATAGTCCGGGAATACCTGGCGCTCATGCATTCCGACGACCCTTCCCATCTGCCTGCCGTCCTCGAGCACCTTCAACGGGAACTGGCGGACGCCGCGGACCAGCTGGCGATCGACGGGACAGCGTGCCCCGGAGTGCCTGAACTGTTGGTGGCACTGGCGGGGGACGAACGCCTCCACCCATCAGTACTGACGGGGAACATAGCCCCGAACGCGGCCGTCAAACTGGCGGCGTTCGGCCTCGACAAATGGCTCGACCTGGAGACGGGCGCCTACGGCAGCGACAGCGAAAACCGCAGGGACCTCGTGCCGGTGGCGCTCGGCCGGCTCGCCGCCCTGAGGGGGACTCAGCTCACGCCTGAAGATACCTGGGTCATAGGCGACACTCCCCGGGATTACGACTGCGCAGCCGCCGCCGGGGCACACAGCGTGCTCGTGGCGACCGGTAGGTACAGCATCAAAGAACTTGGCCCGCTCGGCGCGGACACCGTGCTGCCTGATCTCTCGGACACGAGTTACGTGGTGGACATGCTCAGCGCCGGCCTCTAGCAGCAGGACGGTCGTCGTTGAGCAGCCAACTGCCGGTGTCCTCACCAAAGCGTGGCGGTATATCTGCCGGGTTGACCTGCACAAGCTGCTCCGGGACCTTGGGGAGGACGTCTTCGAAGTACGAGCGGGCCGCCACGGTCGTACCGACGTCCCGCCCGGCTTGTTCCGAGAGGAACCACCTGTGCTCCAGTACTTCGTGGAACACCTCGGCGGGCGACAGGCGGGTCGACAGCTCAGGCGGCATTAGCCGCATGACCTTGTCGTATACGTCACGCAACCAGCGGCTGGCGGCGACCGTGGTCGTTACTCGCTTCCCCTCCTTTTCTTCGAGGTAGCCCCGGTAAGCAGCGATGTCGTTCAGGAGGCGGCGAGCCTGGTTCTCCTGCGCATCGAGCCCGGTGAGCATGCGCAGGTTGTGGCGACGGTGCCCTGGTTCCGCGACCCGGGTCCGGATGCGGAGCCGGTAGCCCTCGTCTGCGCTCACGAGCTCGACCTCGTCGGCGTCGAAGCCAAGGTCGTTCAGCCTCCGCAGCCGCTCACTGATGCGGTACCGCTGTTCGTCGGGGCGGATGATCACGTCCTCCGTAAGGGTGTCCCACAGCTGGCAGTACCGCCTGGGGATCTCTTCGGCCAGCTCTACAGGTTCCACGTCGGGCGGCAACAGGCCGGCGGCGGCGAGGTCGAGCAGCTCGCCGCCGACCCTTTCGCTCGCCAGCTCGACGTCGTAGTTGCGCTGGCCGTCGGTGAGCGACGGATGGAGCTCGCTCGTCTCGGCGTCCACGAAGATCGCCTGCAGGGCGCCAGCATCGAGGCGGAACAGCGTGTTCGAGAGGGAACAGTCCCCCCAGAAGAACCCGGCCAGGTGGAGCCGGACGAGGAGCTCCACCAGGGCGTCGAGGAGGCGGTCGGTCGGGCGCAGGCGGTGGGGGTCCGAATATAGCGAGCGGTACGTGGTCGAGAACTCGAGGAAGCAGGTACAGAGCACTGCGTCCAGCTGGATCCCGTTGTACCGGTCTCGGTCGACAACGATGCCTAGGGGTTCTACAGCGGGGATGCCGAGGTCCGAGAGCCGGCGTAAGAGGCGGTACTCACGACGGGCCAGAGGCTCGTTCATCTCCTTCAAGGCGTACAGGCGACCGAGCTCGGTCACGAAGCGCACGATGTGGCGTGACGTGCCGCGATGGCGGATCTCAACCAGCCTCTCGTCCTGCCAGTCCTCGAGCGGGAGGCCCCATGGCAAGGTCAGAAGACCGGCCGCGACATCAGCGGGAGGTCGAAAAACGGATCGCATGACGCCAGCTTTCTACCACCTACGGTCGACATAGAGTGCCCGGCGCCGGCGCCCACCGCCCCGAACGACTGTCGGTCACCGCGTACACGGTCGTACGTCAGGTGCACCTGTGTGGGGCCCCGGCGGCACTGCTGCGGGGCCGGTCCCGGTGTCTGCTCGGATCAAGGTGTTTGTATCGTTGAGAGGTTATGGCCATGCCGCCCCGGTCAACCAGAAGCCGACGGGGGTCGCGCTGGCTCGTTGTCCCCCTCGTACTCACCCTGGTCGTAGTGCTTCTCGACGCAGCCATGCACGCGCAGTCGAAGCAACCCGATGCACGGGTGGACAACGAGGCCTGGGTCGACAAGGCCTTGCCCGCGATCGCCCAATCGAGTGCTCAGGGCTTCGAAATAGCCGAGATCAGTTCGACCCCCCTGGATGGAGCGTCCCCGGCGGTAGCGGCCCAGCTGTCGCAGATAGCGCTGGCTGCTACGTCGACTTACCGGGCGGTCTTGGCCGACACCGCCCCCCGGGGGTAGCACCTGCTGCCGGCCTGCTCCAAGCTTGTCTGGCAGCTCGTAAAGCGGGCGCGGCCGAGATGGCTGTCGCCGCCAAGAACCTGCTGGAGGGCGGGGCGGCTTCGGCCTCGGTAACCGAAATGATGTCTGCGGTCTCGGACTTCCGGGTAGGCGACAGCGCCTACCAGCTGTTTGCCAGGGACTTCCCGAAACTCGGCGTGACGATGCCGGCGTCTGTCTGGGCCACAAGTTCTGTAAATTATGACCCGAGAGAGCTAACAGCCTTCACGACAAGGCTGCTGGCGGGGGCAGCCCAGGCGGCGCCGCACAAACTTGCGATAGACGCCATCACCACCAACCCGCCAGCTTTGAGGGTGGAGGACAATGTCGAAATCCTCTCCCCGGGTGGGACGGTATCCGTTGTGGCCGTCGTGGACGACCGCGGCCAGTCCCCCGAGCACGGTGTAGCCGTGACCGCTACGATCGCCCCAGCTAAAGGGGCGAGCAGCCAGGAGGTTTCGAGTTCGGTCAACCTTTCTCCGGGACAAGCGGACGCAGTTCGGCTGCCAGCCGCCTTCGGATCGTGTTGTCCACTCCTACGAAATTGACGGTTGGTGCGGT
>CAWGNA010000008.1:0-650976 GCA_963823855.1 uncultured Acidimicrobiaceae bacterium | reverse complement strand
TAGGCCCAGATGTCTGAACCGACAGTCTCCGCGTCCCGAGGCCGGTCTTCAGCCAGCTGTCTTTCCAGAGGCTCAGGTCGTCCCCGGAGCCGAGGGCGCCCCCCGGGCACAGTCGCCCTTTCGACGTTGCCAGCCGGGAGCTACAGAAGTGGTGGCGGCCTAGGTGAGCGAGCAGCAAGTGCCTGTTTGAGGGCTTGCCGCCCGCTGTCGGCGCACCTCTGGCGTCGTCCCGGCCGTCAAGAACGCGGCGCCGGGAGCCGGGAACGAGGGCTGGACAGGCGTCACAGAAGCCGTCGTGGCAGCCTGTTCGGGCACGGCCCCTCGCGACGGCGATGTGACTTTTTCGAGCACGCCAATAACGGCCAGGCGCTTGAAATTGGCGACGGTGGCGGCCAACAAAGTTGCAGCCGAGTTTTGCGCCGGCCTCGGTAACGGGCTTTGCGTATACCGAGGTCCTGGAGATGGTCGATCTTGCGTTCCGCTTTGGCCCGCCGCCGTAGTAGTGCCTTGGTCTCGGGCTCGGCCTGAGCGGCCCGGGCCGCCTCGATGCGACGGTGGTGGCGGCCGACCATGATGGTGCGCCCGCCTTTCCCGGGGGTGCAGCGCTGCCGCAAAGGGCAAATTTCGCATGTTCCGGCTTCGAAACAGAACATGGTGGCCGGGCGGCCCTTGTCGTCCTTGGCCCGCCGGGCGTCGGAAGTAGCCTGGCCGGCCGGGCAGGTGACGTCCCGGCCCCCAGGTCGATGTTGAACTCCGTCTTGGGGAACCGCCCGGAGTTGGTCGTCGGGGGCACCTTGGCCACCAGGGTGGTGCCCTGTTCCTCCACCGCTTCTCGTACGTCCCCGTCGGAATAGGCCATGTCCGCCAGCAAAGTGGCCACCTCGATGCCCTCGGCCTCGGTGACCTTGGACAAAAGCGGGGCCGCCCCCTCCCCGTCACCAGCATTGCCGGCCCGCACCTCCACACCCAGCACCATTTCGGAGGCCTCGTCGATCATGACGTCGAGCTTGTGGCCGTCAAAACGCCGGGAAGCCGACTTACGCCCGTGGCGCATCTCGGGGTCAGAATGCGAGACCACCCGGTCGGGTGCCACCCCTTGGCGAATAGCGGGCCCTTCTTTGGTGGCCTCCACGTCTTGGAGCACGACCTCGAACAAAAGGCCGGCTGCCTCCACTTCTTCGGGGTCAGCCGCCAGCTCCTTATTGGCGGCGGCGCTGCCCAAGAGGGTGGCCGCCAGTTCCAGCATATCCCCAGGTGGGCTTTGCCGGCCAAAGGGTCCTGCCGTCGATGTCGGGCTTGGCCGCCGCCAGCGCCAGTACTTTGGCGGCCAGGCCAACGTCGAGGTTGTCACCCAGGCCCGGGCCAGGCGTCCCATAACCTTGCGCACCAGTTCATAGGAACTGGCCGCCGCCCCCGCCCCATACACCGGGGACGAGTCGATGACCGCCGTCAAGGGCTATTTGAATATGCCCTTTTCCACCGCCCGCTCCAGCATTTTTTGGAACAGGGCGCCATCGGCGTCATGGGCACGTCGCCCGCATCAAGCTGAAGGTGGTGGCCCCGATCCCCTCGAACCAGTCGTCCACGCCCATGGCCGCTTTCCAGTCCGAGTCCACCCGGGTGCGCCGGGAGGTCTCGGCGTCCGAGGTGCGGTCGTCGGTAGCGCACAGCGGGCCCGCCGCATCACCGACGGGGGGACCGAAGGGCGCCCTTTCCCTCTGCGTACAGGTGGGCGAAGTCCCCGTCAGCTATCACCTCGTGGCCGTGGTCGGCCAGGCGCTCGTAGAACGAGCCCTTGGTCACCAAGTGGCGTCTGATATTGGCGAGACTCTAACAGTGAACCTTGGGGGTCAACCCGTCCGAGCACCGCACCGCCTCCGGGGAAGTGGAGAACAACAACACTGTCATTCTCCCAAACCCGAGGTCAGGCCACGCGATCTCGCCGACTCTGTCGCTCGCCTAGGGTGGTTTCTCGTCACAGCAACCTCGGTACGATCCCCGCCGTGCAGGACTACGCCGGGGCTTGGACGGCTGAGCGCTGAAATATAGGCCTGGCCGCAACCCCACCCGGGTAACCGGACTTTGCCCCGTGGGTACCGGAACACGGCGCCTGGATCGAAAAGCCCTCGAGGAGGCGGGCGACAGGACCCACCAGGTGTGGGCAAAGTCCTCCGGGTGGGTAGTCAGGCTGACCGCGGACTCCCGCCGATCTCACTAGCGCCCTCCGGAGTGGCGTCGGCGCCTGTAGTTGAGATGTCGCTGCTGTCGGTCGTTCTGCGGCCAGACCACACGCTGCCCAGCCCACGTCGTGCCCGATACCACGCCGGCGCTGGTTAGTGGGCCGTAACGTCGCCGAATATCATTGCCTGCCTTCGACAATGAAGGTATCGGAGGATAGGGTCACGCCTAGCCGTTGATCCTCGAAGGTGCCCGTTGCACTGGCAGCATTTCTACTGCTCGCCGAGCGGTCCGTGGCTGCGTACAAGGCCCGCGCCCCTCGCAGCTCGGGGCCAGAGGGCGTCTTCGCCAGAGGTGCCCGGGGGGCTCGACCGCGGGTCGGTATCCGGGCATCCTTCGGTCGTCTCGCGTACCCTATGGCACTGTCGACGCTGCGTACGCCTTGGTTTCGACGCGAATGAGCCCCTAGCAGTTAGGAGGAACCTAGATGAGTAACCATGCAATGCCCCGCAAAGGCTGGAAGCGGGCGGCCAGGGGGACCATGCTCGGGACGGCCGCCGCCGGCGTGCTGCTCCTCTCGGGCAGTACCCCGACGGTGGCGGTGCCCCTGCCGGACCGGGCCGTCGCCAAGGCCGCTGACCTCGGCGGTGGTGGCTACTGGCTCACCGATTCCGATGGTGAGGTGTACGCCTTTGGCAGCGCCGTCTACTACGGGAGCCTGACGAATATGCACCTCAACTCCCCGGTTGTGGGGATCGCCTCTGCACCGGACGGGAAGGGGTACTGGTTGGTCGCCAGGGATGGCGGCGTGTTCCCCTTTGGCTCTGCCAAGTTCTACGGGTCCCTGCCCGCCTTGAACATCCATGAAGACAACGTCGCCGGCATCGCGACGCCCCCCGGCCCCGGTGTGGCGGGGCCGATTGGGCCGGCTGGTCCTCCCGGGCCAACAGGCCCGACCGGGCCCGCCGGGAGCGGGAGCGGGAGCGGGTCTGTGGGGGCTACAGGTCCGGCGGCTACCGGCGCTACCGGTCCCACCGGCCCTGCCGGCGGAGGGACGGGGTCCGTTGGGCCAACCGGGCCAACCGGGCCGACCGGGGCCACGGGGCCGATGGGGACTACCGGGCCGATCGGAGCTGACGGGCCGATGGGCCATACGGGCCAGCAGGGGCCTACCGGCCATTCCGGCCAGCAGGGGCCTGCCGGCCATACCGGCCAACAGGGGCCTACCGGCCATACCGGCCAGCAGGGGCCTACCGGACATACCGGCGAACAGGGGCCTACCGGCCATACCGGCCAGCAGGGGCCTACCGGACATACCGGCGAACAGGGACCTACCGGCCACACCGGCCAGCAGGGGCCTACCGGGCCGATCGGCAACACCGGCGCTACGGGCTACACAGGGCCTACAGGTCACACCGGGCCGACCGGGCCGATGGGCCACGACGGCCAGCAGGGGCCTACCGGCCATACCGGGACGACAGGGCCAACGGGTCCCACCGGGGCTGGAGGGACGGGGTCCGTTGGGCCTACGGGGCCGACCGGGTCTATAGGCCACACTGGCGCCACGGGGCCTACGGGGCCAACGGGAGATCATGGGCCTACGGGGCCAACGGGAGATCATGGGGCTACGGGGCCGGCGGGAGATCGTGGGGCTACGGGGCCAGCGGGAGATCGTGGGGCTACTGGGGAAACGGGGCCTATGGGGCCAACCGGTGATCACGGGGCAACCGGCGCAACCGGGCCGGCCGGAGATCATGGGGCTACTGGGCAAACGGGGCCTATGGGGCCAACCGGTGATCACGGGGCAACCGGCGCAACCGGGCCGGCCGGAGGTCATGGGGCTACCGGGCCTATGGGGCCAATGGGAGATCACGGGGCCACAGGGGCTAATGGGCCGACCGGGCCAACGGGCCCCGCCGGGGCATCGGGTGCCGGGGAAATGGAAAGCGGCTACAACCCCGACGCGAGGCTCTCGGGCACGTCAGAGAGTGTTGTCAGCGTGAGCATCCCAGTGAGCGCCGGCTCGAAGCTGATGGCTATCGCCACCGGCGTCGTGACCACTAACAAAGTCGGCGCGCTCACGGCGGCAGTGGATGTCACGTGCCAGATGTACCTCGGCGCTTCGGGAAGCAACGCCATTGGTGTGGGCGAGGTCGGCAGCAATGTCAACAACGCTTCGCTGGCGGTCACAGGCTCGTGGAGTTCGTTGCCGGCAGGTACTGAGATGGTCAGCCTGAACTGTTCCGCCAGTGGCAACATAGATTTGGAACATGTGACCCTGAACGTCTGGGGCGGTGCCTAACGGCGGCCCCAAGAAATGGAAAGGGCGCCGGAGTGCGTCGCTGGCGCCTTTTTCTGGTGCTCAGGGTTTATGCGAGACTTTTACGCAAGTGGCGCTCGTCCGTCGAGCCACCCTCGTCGCGTCGGAGCCCACTTCTCGATCCAAAGTCGCGACATGGCCGCGAAAGCGGCCTTCTACGATGCGGCGCTCGCTCCCCTGGGCGGCGGATGGGTCATGGATTTCGGCGAGTTATTGGCTATGGAGTTCCGCCGATGCCCGAGTTCTGGATAGGAGCCAAAAGTACGGCGAGGGTTTCCGCGAGTCTCATATCGCCTTCGTGGCACCAGATCGCCCGAGAGTGCGAGGGTTGTTCGACGCCGCCCTCGCCCGGGGAGCCGAAGTCCTGCACGAGCCGCGCCTCTAGCCCGAGTACCACGCCAACCACTTTGGCGCCTTTGTACGCGACCCGGATGGCAATAATGTCGAGGCGGTCTGCCACCAGGCGGCGTAGCGGCCTGAGCGATACCGTTCAACAGTTCGGCGCCGTCGCCACGCCGTTCGGCCCAACGGTGATTACCCGGCCATGGCCTTTGTTTGCCACGCCATTAGGCCCAACCGCGACGAGCCGCGGTCATCAACTTTCAGATTTTCGCCTTGCTCATTTCGTCTCGATCATTTCGTCTCTGGCCCGAAGCCGGCATTGGCGAGCATCCGCCGTATGTCTACTACCTCCTGAGCGTCGATGTCCTTGGACCGGGGACGGCGAAAGGTCTCGGTTTCTTCTCCTATCGTGACAAGGTAAGCACCGTCGTGCTGATGTTCCACAGTGCCCACGGCCCCCAACAACGACAGTACGGCCTGCCATTCGACGTTGTGGCTAACCGGGTGCTCAAACAACTTCGAGAGCGTGTCGCGGTGATTGCTGCTCAGGTGTACATCGGGCGTCGGCGGCATGGGGCATAGTCTCCCTTTGGGTTGGTAAACGGGGGTGAGGAGGGCTCGGGTACAAGGGTCGAGCACATCAGGTCTGGGCTCCGGGCATTACCCTCGGTGCCCAGGGATATTCTGCGAGCGCCTGCCACTGAGGCTGGCCCCCTGATTCGAGGTCGTACAGGCTGGCTCCCAAGGCGCCCATGCGGTGGGCAACGTCGAGGAAACGCCAAATCTGCTGCGGCGACGGCAGCCCAGGCGGACCCCCTCCGGGCCCATGTTGTAGTCCTGGCCGATGGGAGCGACCGGGCGCATCTTGGAGAGAGCCACGATTGCCTCGTCGACGGCTGCACCTGGTTCAGTGCATGACCAATAAACCATCGGCGCATAGGCGTCTACGAAGGGGGCTTCAGCGGCGTAGGGGTAGTGGGCCAACCAGTAGCTGGTGGGTCTCGGCACGGTGGCGATCACGGGCCGGTCACCCGCAATGGCGCGTACGAGGGACAAGTAGTACCTGACCCGGCGGGCCGTGAGGTATGTACCTTCTGAGGAAGTTTCAATATCTGCACTGAACGCGTCTGCGCCCATCCGGAACGCCCGGCCGGCCCTGGCCGCGTCGGCCGCCGGGTTGGACAGGTTCGGGAAGTCCCAGGCCACCACAGAGATGCCGGCGGCGCGCGCCGCTGGCACTAGCTGAGCCAGGAGCGTCGTGCCGTAAAACCCGTTCGTGCTGCTCCCGGTGCGTACCCACAGCTGATTTAGCCCCGCCGACCGTGCTGTCGCTACGACACCAGCGGCGTCCACCCGGGAACCCGGCCAGAGCGTGAGCCATATGCCCTTGCCCGAGAGGGACGACAAGGCTACCCGCCGGCTGGGTGGCGGTCCCACAAGTGGGACTGAAGCCTCCCGGACAGCCGGGGGACCGAGCGGCGGTGGTGGCGGGAGCGGCCGTGCTGGGGGCGGTGGACATGGCTTCGGCTGGACTGGTGGCGCCGGCCGTGGATAGGCCCCGCTGGTCCCGGGACCGGTCCTGCTCGAAGCGGCCGAAATCGCCCCCGGGGCAAACTGATCGGAGGCGGCGACCACTGCTGGCGCCGTCGTGACTGCACCAAACGCGACAACCAGGGCGATCGCCAACGAACGAACGGGAGTCACGGTCTGTCATTCTGACCGGTCGGCGACCCCCCCTTACAACCAGCCCCGTCCCCTGTTCGCACCAAGGGACGTCCTGAGCCGGCCCAGGGTCGCTGCTCGAGCCATTTGCCCAGCTCCCTGCCAGGCCTCAACCCACGACGAGCGGGGGCGCCCCGACTGAGTAGCGACTGCACCAGTGACCCGTGTGAGTGGGTGAGCGACCGACGATGCCGCTGGCGGTGCCACTCAATTGCCGGTCTGGTCGATTGCCGGTCTGGTCGATTGCCGGTCTGGTCGATTGCCGGTCTGGTCGATTGCCGGTCTGGTCGATTGCCGGTCTGGTCGATTGCCGGTCTGGAGCGATTCGTCATAACGTCTCCCCTTGAACGCGTCGTCAGGCCGTTCGCGGAAAGTGAGGCGTGCAGGATGAGCAGATGACCGAGGTACCGGAGGGGCGAGAGGGCGTGACGGTCGCCCTCCTCGGTACGTTTGACACCAAGGGTCGCGAATACGCGTTCTTGCGTGACCGCCTCCGGGACCACGGGGTAATGGCCGTTCTTGTCGATGTAGGCGTGTTCCAACCGAACGGGATCGAGCCGGACATCACACAGCACGAAGTCGCTCGGGCCGGAGGTGCCGACGTCAGCGCCCTGGCTGCGGCGGGTGACCGCGGCGCCGCGGTAGCCACAATGGTGAAGGGGGCCGAGGTCGTCATCACGGAGCTGTACCAGAGCGGCCGGATCCACGCGGTCATGGCACTCGGCGGGTCAGGCGGTACCGCCATAGCAACAGCCGCAATGCGAGCCCTGCCGGTCGGAGTGCCGAAGCTGATGGTTTCGACCGTGGCATCTGGCGATACGAGGCCGTACATGGGTTCTAGCGACGTCACGATGATGCCCTCGGTGGTGGACATTTCAGGGGTCAATGCGGTCTCCTCCCGCATCCTGTCGAACGCCGCGGCCGCCATGGCCGGGATGGTGACGGTCGGAGCGCCCGTGACCGTGGACAAGCCGCTGATCGGGGCCACGATGTTCGGCGTGACGACGCCGTGCGTCACGCGAGCGCGCCAGTACCTCGAAAGTCTCGGTTACGAGGTACTCGTCTTTCATGCCACCGGCGTTGGCGGCCAGGCGATGGAGGAGTTCGTACGACGAGGGCTGCTGGCCGGAGTGCTCGACATCACGACCACGGAGCTCGCCGACGAGCTCGTGGGCGGGATAATGCCGGCCAGCCCGGGACGGCTCGAGAGCGCTGGCACAATGGGGATCCCACAAGTGGTGTCGCTCGGAGCGCTCGACATGGTCAACTTTGGCCCCCGCAGCACAGTCCCGCCTGCTTTCGAGGGACGCAGGCTGTATGTCCACAACCCGACCGTGACGCTAATGAGGACATCACCGGACGAGTGCCACGAGCTCGGCCGCCGGCTCGGGGAAAAATTGGCAGCT
Source organism: uncultured Acidimicrobiaceae bacterium (assembly GCA_963823855.1). Classification (GTDB taxonomy): domain Bacteria; phylum Actinomycetota; class Acidimicrobiia; order Acidimicrobiales; family Palsa-688; genus Fen-671. The sequence goes on along the minus strand of CAWGNA010000008.1, from coordinate 643,008 downwards.
ACGGGGGGGCTAAAAACCCTATTTGTGCCGATGCGGGGCGTGTCGGCTATCGCAATCGAGGGACAGCCGTTCTACGACCCGGACGCTGACGCCGCGCTTTTGTCGGGGTTGCACGAGACGATCGGCGATGTAGAAGTGCGGGAGATGGACATGGACATAAACGACGAACGGTTCGCCGAAGCGATGGCGCGGCGGCTGGTGGAACTTATCAGCGGAGGACGATGAACAGGGCACTGGCAATGGAGCGCCTCAGGGCTCAGGTCGAGAACGGGCAGCCGATCATCGGGACCGGTGCTGGCACCGGCCTGTCTGCCAAATGCGCAGAGGCAGGCGGCGCAGACCTGATCATTATCTACAATTCGGGCCGTTTCCGCATGGCCGGACGGGGGTCGCTCGCCGGGCTGCTGCCGTACGGGGACGCCAACGAGATAGTTGTCGATATGGCGCGCGAGGTCTTACCGGTGGTCCGCGACACGCCGGTGCTCGCGGGCGTGTGCGGGACGGACCCGTTCCGGCTGATGCCGGTCTTCCTGGACGAGCTGAAGCGGATTGGCTTCAGCGGCGTACAGAATTTCCCCACCGTGGGCCTCTACGACGGGAATTTTCGTGTAAATCTCGAAGAAACGGGCATGGGTTACGACCTCGAAATCGAGCTCATCCGCCTGGCCCGCCAGCGCGACCTCCTCACGGCTCCATATGTTTTCGACGCCGACCAGGCGCGGTTGATGGCCGAAGCCGGGGCCGACGTCCTCGTACCCCATATGGGGCTGACGGCAGGCGGTTCCATTGGTGCGAGGACGAGCAAGACCCTCGACGAGTGTGTGGCACTGATCCAGGCCGCGCGCGATGCTGCTGCGGCTGTAAACCCTGACATCTTCGTCCTGTGCCACGGGGGGCCGATCTCCCGGCCGGCGGACGCGCAATATGTGCTGGAGCGGACATCGGGAGTAGTCGGTTTCTTCGGGGCATCGTCGATGGAGCGACTGCCCACCGAGACCGCTCTCACCGAGAACATCCGCGCATTCAAGATGATCGACACGCAAATGGGGCCGCACAATTAATGGCCGCATTCATCAAAGCCGACGAAATCCGCCAAGAGCACTTCGACTGGGGCGTGATCGGCTGGCGCTGCACTCCCAGCCTTACGGGCGCCAGGCAGGCTGTCGTAATGGATGTAAGCATCCTTCCCGGCGCCGGCCATAACTTCCACCGTCATCCAACCCAGGAGGAGCTGATCACCGTCAGTTCCGGTCAGATCGAGCAATGGCTGGGGCAGGACTCGACAGTGCTCGGACCGGGTGATTCCGCCTACGTCGAGCCCGGCCTCGTTCATGCCTCCTTCAACACCACAGGAGACACCGTTCATTTACGCGTTGTCATTGCGCCGTCCGTCGCCACGGCCACCGGGTACGAGTTGGAGGACGTCTCGACCGAGGAGCCGTGGGCGTCGCGGCGCCAGCGCGCTCCGGGTTGAGACGGCGCGCTTTTGACGGGCCCCTAATGCCACACGAGAATGCGTTGATGGCTGGCGACGCTGATGGCTGGCGACGCCGAGGGTCAAGCTGGTGATGGCTCGACGGCGCCCGGCTCGTGCTCGTGGCCCGGGGCGCTGCCGGGCTGAGCGGTCGTGTTGCCGCCCCGGGCGGCGACGACATTGTGGACGAAGTCACGTTGCCTGACCATCGTCAGGGCGAAGATAGCCCCGACAAAGGAAATGACCGCCCCGATCACCATGAGCTCGTTGAAGGTGTGCGAAAAGCCGACGCGGTACGCGTGTAGCAGCGTGGCCCGAGCCGGTGCGTTACTTATGGCGGCGGCGACCTCGCGCACGCTGCCAGACTGTAAAGCGCCCCCCAGGGCTGCACCCCCGTGCCGTACAACCTGACGGCCTGCCACCGTGGCGTTGAGCACGGCCATCGTGTGTTGTCGGATCTGGTCCGCAAAGATGGCGCCAAGGCCGGCGATACCTGTAGCGATGCCCACCTGACGGAACGTCGCGTTGGCCCCGGACGCCATGCCGCTGCGCTGGACCGGCACTACAGCTACTGAAGCCGAGGCCAGTACAGGGTTGACCAACCCGATGCCGGCTCCGCACAACACGAAACCCGGCAGCAATTGAGCCCAGCTCGACGTCGGCGTAGTGGTCCCCATAAAGAGCAGACCACCGGTGATCAGCAGGAGCCCGATGCCGAGCGGGAACCGGCTCTGCACCTTGACGGTCAGCTTTCCTGCGATCGGGGCGACGATGAACGCCAAGACCGTAATCGGCAGGAACCGCAGGCCGGCGGCTAGGGGACCGTAACCAAGGCCGTCCTGAATGTAGAAGGTGATGTACAGGAACAGGGCGAAGACGGACGCCGCCAGGGTGAACGCCACTACCGACACGCCAGTCATGGCCGGCCGTCGGAACAGCGTCAGGTCGAGCATGGGCTGTTGGACGCGCAGTTCGGTCACGATGAACAAGCCCATTGTTATGGCGCTTACGACGAGCAGGGTGACGATCTTCGTACTGCCCCAACCATCGTCGTTCCCTCTGATGAGGCCCAGGACCAACGTAAAGAGCGAAACCGAGAAAAAAACTACCCCGGTCCAGTCGATCCTGCGCCCGGTCGGGTCGCGGGACTCCTTGACCTTGGCGAGCGTCAGGGCCACGGCCACAACTCCAATGGGGACATTGACGAAGAAGATCCAGCGCCATCCGACGTCGCTGGTCAAGACGCCGCCCACCAGCGGCCCGATCGCCACGGCCCCGCCGAGGACTGCTCCGTAGATCCCGAAAGCGGTCCCCCGTTCACGGCCCTGGAAGGCGGACGCGATGAGCGCCACCGACGTGGCGAACATTACGGCCCCGCCGGTCCCCTGGACGGCTCGGGCGATCGTAAGCATCAACGGGGTAGACGACAGGCCGCAGACCAAAGACGAAAGCGTAAAGATAGCGAGCCCGATGGCGAATACCCCACGCCGGCCCCGGATGTCGCCGATCACGCCGGCGGTCAGCAAAAACACCGCCAGCGTCAGCGAGTAAGCGTCGACTACCCACTGCAGGTCACTGAAGGACGAGTGCAGTGAACGCTGGATAGCCGGCAGAGCCACGTTGACCACGGTGATGTCGAGCAGCAGCATGAACGTGGCCGTACAAACTGCGATGAGGGTCCACCATTTGCGGTCGAGCGCCAGCACGATCGGCCTCCTCCTGGCCCATGGCGCGAGGGTGGCTCACGCGACAGAACAACAATTCGAGAATGCAACGTACCCGATACTCGCTCCTTGCCAGCCTGTTATGCCCCTCGGCTTTGCGGCTCTGTCAGTGGGCAAACTTGGCCCTATCACGTCGGCGCCAGGCCGGGCGGGCCTTCGCGGTGCCCAGACGCGTTGACAAATTGCGCCCTGCGGTGCTTCCCTGGGCTCCAGGGGTGACGTGATATGACTATGACGCGTATGACGCTCGCAACGCGATGGTCCAGTGGGAGCAGCCCGCGCTGTACCCGCCCCCGCCCGCTCCCGGGCCTGTGGACGTCCCTAACGGCTGGGCTTCTGGCTGTCTTGGCCCCCTTGACCCTTGGTGGTGTTGCCACAGCGGCAGCGGTTTCCTCGAAGCTGGCGACGGCACCGTGCCGACCGCACGTGGTCGACGGCGTCATCCCATCGTGGGCGCGGGCCGGTTTTAGCTCACCGCAGCCCCGCATGCACTACGAAATGGGCGCCAGTGGTCGCATCGTGGCTCTCCTCTGGGCTTACCCTCTGCTCACCCCACCGCCCAAGACGCACAACAACAAGATCCTCTGGGTCTCGGAGGTTTCAACTGGCGGGTCGTCGCTGGTCATCACCGCGCAGCGGCTAATAGGCGCTCACCCCGCTGGAGCCCCGGTCGAGCGTCAGGTCGTAGGCGGCCCTGGCCCTTCGATCATCAACCTTCCCACGGCCGGCTGTTGGCAACTCGACCTGCGATGGTCGGGCCATACCGACAGGATGGATCTCAGCTATCTTTCCGATGCCGCCGACTAAGCCAGCGGCGCGTAGGACTGGCTGACCATGGCCCGGCGGGTCAAAGTAACTGGGTGACCGAGGTCGACGAAGAACGCAACGCTCTGCTCCTGGAGCTGAAGTGGGTGCACCGGTTGATCCGCCAGGACCTGGAGGCATGCCGGCAGCTCGCTAATCGCGTGGCGGCAGGAGCGACGCCGACCGAGGTCCGCTCTCAGGTTTGGGCGCTCCAGTCACGAGAACTGCTGGCTCAGCTGGGGGCCGGCTGCCTGCGCCACTGCCGTTTCGTCCATGCCCACCACGGGGCCGAGGACGCACTTCTGTTCCCGGCAGTGCGCAAGGGAGGCCCTGACCTCGATGCTGTCGTTGACAAGCTCCAGGCCGACCACCGGAGGGTCTCCGACCTCCTCGATGCGGTGGAAGCGGCTACGTACGAGCTCGGGTCACCCGATGACCAGGATGCCCGCCGGCACCTGGTAGATGCGCTCGACAACCTCGCCACTCAGCTGTTCGAACACTTGTCGTACGAAGAAGACGCTCTGGCTCCCGTCCTCCAGCGCTGGGAGCAGTGGCCGTTCTACGGCTGATTGCGAGCTCAGGTTATCCCTGGCCGCGCCGAGCCAGGCGCGGAGGGCGACTTCCGACCCCCATCCAGACCTACACTACAAGGGGCAGCGGAACTGCTAGAAAGCACGAGAGGATCGCTGATGAGCGTTGATCAAGCGTCGGCCCAATCAGTGGCGGTAGTTCCTGGGCGCCGGTCCACGGGACTACAGCCTCACGGGGCCGGGGGCGGCCGCTGCCGTAGCTGCTGGGCTCGCTGACGCGGACTGGTACCGACCGCCTATTGACGCGGACCGGCTCCGGACCTTGATGGAGCGCACGGATTGGCGGGCGGCCGGTGATACGGCGCTGTGGTTCTTCCTATTGGTCGCGACCGGGACGGCTGCCTTCCTAAGTCTCGGCACCTGGTACGCCATCCCTGCCTTTGCGGCCTTCGGCGCCCTTTACGGTGGCTCGGCGGATGCGCGGTGGCACGAGAACGGGCACGGCACGGCATTCCGGACGAAGTGGGCGAACGATGTGGTTTACAACATCGCCTCGTTCATGCTCCTTCGTGAACCGACGTTGTGGCGGTGGTCGCATTTTCGGCACCACTCCGACACCATCATCGTCGGACGCGATGCCGAGATCGGTTTTCCCCGCCCGACCCCGCGGTGGAAAGTGATCGTGGCGTACTTCAACCTGATCAAGGGGCCGCAGATGGTCTGGGTGACGGCCCAGCACGCCGTGGGCCGGATAGACGGGACCACGCGGGAGCTGGTCCCCGAAGAGGATCTCCGTCGGGTTAAGTGGGAGGCCCGGGCTTTCATCGCCATTCTGGTGGGCGTTGTCGCCTGGGCCGTGAGCAGCGGGTCGATAGTGCCGCTCCTGTTTGTAGGACTCCCGTCGTTCTACGGCGCGTGGTTGGTCGTGTTCTTCGGCATAACCCAGCACGCGGGCCTTCGCGAGGACGTCCTCGACCATCGTCTGAACACCCGCACGGTGTACATCAACCCGGTTTTTCGTTTCCTTTACCTCAACATGAACTACCACGTGGAGCACCACATTTTCCCGACGGTGCCCTACTACAACCTGCCTGCCCTCCATCGGGAAATAAAGGCGTACCTGCCCTCGCCCCGGCCGTCGATGTTCGCGGCTTACCGCGAGCTCTTCCACGCTTTGCGACAGCAACGGCGCGACCCGAGCTGGGAACTTCCCGTTCCTGACTTCCCCGACGGGCCGTACCTGCCGAAGGCCCAAGCAGCTGGGCAAGCCGCGCCGCCGGCGCCACCGGAGCTGAGAGTGATGACGCAGGACGAGGGAGGCCCGGTGAACATCTCCCGGGCTACTTCCGACCACGCCAAAGCTCGAGCCGGCATGGACCTCGGCCCCGTGAGCTCTCTGGCCGTCGGCGAGGTGCGGCGCATTGACCACGAGGGCGATACCTTCGCTCTTTATCGTTTGGGAGAAAACGATTTCGCTCTTACGGACGGGCTGTGCACCCACGCCCAAACGCATCTCGCCGATGGCCACCTCGAGGGCGCCGTCATCGAGTGCCCCAAGCACAATGGCAGGTTCGACGTACGCACTGGCGAAGCAATCCGTCGTCCGCCGAAGCTTCCACTTTGTACGTACGACGTAGAGGTTACCGACGGCAGGGTGATTGGGTACCTGGGCCCCTCCAACTTGGCAGCTGCCATAGTCGAAGCCGCGGCGAGTTCCGCGCAGGAGGCCTCAGGCTCACTCACTTGACGCGACCGGGCCCGGCCGGACCAGGCTCCTACTAGCCCTGGCCAGGTCCTCAATCCCTGTGCCGGCTGGCCTTCATCAACCCTCATCCAGCCTGAAAACTAGCGCGACGAGACGTAACACTTTGGTAACTGTCCTGTTCGCGGGCTCGCGACCTGGCCTCTGTTTGAGATGATGGTGCTGGTAACTGGTTCACCCGGACGGGTGGGGTCCCCCTAAGTGGCTACGCACATCCTGTTGATCGAGGACGACGCCAACATCCGCGCTTCCCTCGGGATGTTCCTCCGCCAGGCGGGGTATGAGGTGTCCGAAGCAGGCAGCGGGGAAGACGGGCTTACGACCTTCAGCGAACGATCCCCTGACGTCGTCCTGGTCGACCTGTTGTTGCCGGGCGTCGACGGCTTCGAGGTGACGCGCCAACTGCGTCGGGCGAGCGACGTGCCCGTGATCATTGTGTCGGCGCACACCGCCACCAACGAGATCGTGGCAGGCCTCGAAGCGGGGGCGGACGACTACCTCACCAAGCCGGTCATCGCCAAGGAGCTTGTGGCCCGGATCCGGGCCCTGATGCGACGGGGACAGCTCGGTTCGCGCGATGGAGTGGCCCTTGTGTTCGGGGACGTGGAGATCCAGCCCGAAGCCGGCACTGTGCGCAAGGGTGGGACGGATGTCCCGCTGACCGGGACTGAGTTCAAGCTGCTGTGTGAGCTGGCCGGGAACCCCGGATGGGTAATGAGCAGGCCACAGTTGCTGAACCGGGTTTGGGGTTATGACTACTTCGGGGATACCAGGCTGGTAGATGTGCACATCGGGCGGCTCCGGTCGAAGATCGAAACGGACCCGTCCAAGCCCGAACTGGTGCTGACGATGAGGGGCCTGGGCTACAAGCTGAAGGCGCCATGAGAGGGGCTCAGATCAACGATCGGGGCGTGCTGACCACCGATATCTTGACGCTCAAGGAGGGCCCGGGTCGTCCCGATCCGAAAGCGACGCCGGCTATCCCTGGCCGGCCGGCCCCTGAAACGTGGCGTCGCCGGCGCCGCTTTGGCCTGAGGCCGCGGGTGATGGCGGCGTTTGCCGCGGGGGCGGCGTTCCTTTCGGGAGCGTTGGCGCTCACCACGTTCGCGCTCGTCCACCACTACCTGCTCGACCAGCGCGAGGCGACCGCTGTCCACGAGACGTACGCTCACGCCAGAGTGCTGAAGCGGGACCTGACCTATGCGGGCGCAAACCTCGGCGAGGCGCTGTCGTCGCTGACCGACGAGCAAGGCACAGTAGCTCTCCTGTACCACCAGGGGGAGTGGTACTCGGCCTCGGTGTCTGTCGGAGAGTCGACCCGTACGTCCAGGCCAGCCAGCTTGCCGGCGGCGCTCGTCAGGATGGTGGCCCACGGCACGCCGGCCCAACAGCGTATCGTCGCCCAGGGCGAGCCGGCGGTGGTGGTTGGGGTACCACTGGCGTCCGTCCACGCCGACTATTTCGAGATCCATTCGTTGGGCGAACTAGCTCGCACGCTGGACGTGCTGGCCGTGGTGCTCCTCAGTTGCTCGGTGGCGACGACCATTGGTGGCCTCCTGGTCGGCCGATGGGCCAGCGGGCGGTTGTTGCGACCACTTCGTGACATCGCCGATGTAGCGGCCGCTATTTCCGGAGGGGCGCTGGGACAACGGCTGCCCCCGGCCGACGACCCGGACCTCGCCGTGCTGGCAGCCTCGTTCAACGAGATGGTCGAAGCTTTGGAAGAGCGCATCAAGCGTGACGCCCGGTTCGCCTCGGACGTGAGCCACGAGCTGCGCTCCCCGCTGACGACCGTCCAGGCCACTGTCGAACTCCTCGAGGCTTCGGAAGCGGGGCTCCCGCCAGATGGGCGCAGGGCGCTCGACCTCCTGAGCGCCGAGATCAGGCGCTTTTCGACGATGGTGCAGGACTTGCTCGAAATATCTCGTTTTGACGCCGGTGCGGCCAACTTGGACCTGGAGGAGCTCGCCCTGGACGACCTGGTCGTGAACACAGTGGCGGCGTACACGCGGGACGGGGTGCCCGTTGTCGTCACTCCTGAGGCCAGCGGGACCTGGTTACTCGGGGACCGACGCCGCCTACAACGCGTCCTGGTCAACTTGCTCGACAATGCAAGAGCCCACGCGGGCGGGGCCGTGAGGGTACTGGTCGACCGGAGCGGGGACGAAGCCGAGGTAGCGGTCGACGATGTAGGGCCGGGGTCCAGCCCGCCGAGCGGAGTGCAATATTCGAACGCTTCTACCGCGGCGCGGCCGCCGGTCGACGAGAGGGGACCTCGGGGACGGGCCTGGGCCTGGCGCTGGTGGCTGAGCACGTGAAAGCTCATCAAGGGAGGGTCGATGTCACCGACCGCCCTGGTGGGGGGGCTCGGTTCGTGGTCCGCTTGCCTCTTGGTGCGAACGCGGGAGCCAGCTTTGCGACTACAGAAGGACGCGACGGGTGCGTCTGGTCCGGGTAGTTCGCCCAGTAGCCAGAGCGCGCGACGCTCGCATCCGTCGTCTCCATCGCGTCGCCATGCTGCTTTCCCCGCTGGCCGTTGCACCGCTGGTAACGTCACGTGGCGCATAGGCGGGGCTATCGACGCGCCTGCAGGCGCGACAACGACCAGAAAGCCGGCCGGCTCAAGTCGGCTCTCATCGCGCTGGCGCTGGTGGGGGTGGCGTCGGCTGGGCTAGCCGGCTGTGGCCTGGGCGCCCAGAACGACCCTCAGGCGTTGGACCCGAAAACCGTGCCGTACGGCCTCCTCGGGCCGGGCACCGCACCGAGCACCTCGGTCCCACACCTCGTGAGCGCTCGAGTGACCATGTACCTCGAGGGGGGCAACGAGCGGCTGGTACCCGTCCACCGGGAGGTGGCGTGGCCGGCCACTATCGCGGCCATCCTGGGCCAGCTGGCGGCAGGCCCGACAGGGCGCGAGTCTGACCGTGGCCTGGTGAGCCCGGCGTCCGCAGTGGGGCCCTTCGCGGTCGAACGGTTGCGCAGTGGCGTCGTCTCGGTTGACCTGCCGGTTTCGTTCGAGAACCTGGACGGGCAGGACCAAACGGTCGCCGTTGCTCAGATCGTATTCACCGTGACAGCGTTCTCCGGGGTCAGGGGGGTGCGTTTCTTCGTCGCCGGGCAACCGGCCCAGGTGCCCAATGGTAACGGCAGCCTCACGGCTGGGCCTTCGACCAGGAAGGACTACTTGGCTTTTACGGGCTGAGCCCCAATTGTCATGCAGTGCTGGCGCGGTCGTCCTCTGGCGCCAGGCCTGTGGCGCCAGCGCGCCGGTTGGCCGGGCCGCGGTGGGCTAGCGGTCGCAAGCCTGTGGTCCCAAGCACCAGACGCCCCCCCGCCACCGGCTCTGGCTGAGATTCCGTTACGAAGCTGTTACACCCCCTTAATGAGCGGATCAGGCCCTGTGAGCAGAATGTCCTGTGCCCGCCGACGACGGTGGGAGCAACTAATGCCACAACAGGCCAACTCGCCCGGTCGCCACCTGAAATTGTTATCTGAGCAACACCGCTGTGCCGTGGCAGCCGGGCGAGAGCCCCTGTAAGCAGTATGAGGTCGCGAATTGTTATAGCGCCTGTGCCCACGGAGCCAAGGAGAACGCAAATGAAAGTCATCGGAGCCGGGTTGCCCCGCACTGCCACCCTCACCCAAAAGATCGCCTTGGAAATGCTCGGGTTTGCTCCGTGCTACCACATGGTCAACGTGTTGGGGGACCTTGATGCCGTTCCCCGCTGGCGACAAGCGCTGGAGGGCAGAAGCGACTGGGACGAGATTTTCGGCGGATTTGCCGCTACCGTCGACTGGCCGGGGGCGTTCTTTTACCGGGACTTGATGGACGTGTACCCGGAGGCCAAAGTCTTGCTCAGCGTGCGCGATGGCGAGGCTTGGGAGCGCAGCATGAGCGAGACCATATGGGGGATTTTTTATGGCGACATGATGATCCACGACCTCTCGAACGCCTGGGGCCGTGTCGACCCGAAATGGGCTTCCTATATCTCGCTTATGAAAGCCATGTGGGATAAAAGCGGGTTGATCCCCGGCGAGGAAGAAGGCACGGGGACAGGAGAAATGGCCCGCGCTATGCGACGTTATAACGACGAGGTTATTCGTACGGTACCCGCAGATCGCCTGCTTGTATGGTCGCCGAAAGATGGTTGGGGGCCGCTGTGCGAGTTCCTGGAGACGCCGGTCCCCGACGTGGCCGTGCCGCACGTCAACGACTCAAAGCAGTTCGGTGAGAGGATCATCGATGCGGCAATGAACGCTTTGAACCAATGGCGGGAGGAAGAAATGCCGGTCGGTGCCAGCCGGTGAGCCTGGCTCAGGTCGGGTCGAAGTCCACTGCTGTCGGCGGCGCCGGTCCCGCTGAGCGAGCGGGCGCGCCCCCGGCCACGGTTGACGTGCGCAAGCGATGGCTCCTGGCCGTATGCTGCGCGGCGCAGTTCATGGTCATCCTCGACCTGTCGATCGTCAACGTCGCCCTTCCCTCTATCCAGTCGAGCCTGGGTTTTTCGACTACCCAGCTTCAGTGGGTGGTCGACGCTTACGCGATCTTCTTCGCCGGCTTCTTGATGATCGGGGGGCGGGCGGCCGATTATGTCGGCCAGAGGCGGACTTTCGTGGTCGCGCTGTTGTTATTCGCGCTGACCTCGTTGGGAGGCGGCCTATCAGTCGACCACCAGATGCTGGTAACGGCCCGAGCCCTGCAGGGCGTGAGCGCGGCCCTGATGGCCGCAACCTCACTGGCTATCATCACCTCCTCGTTCGCCGCCGGGCCCGCACGTCACCGCGCCATCGGGTTGTGGGGCGCGATGAACGGTGCCGGTGGTGCCGCTGGGACGCTCCTGGGTGGTGTCATCACCCAGGAGCTCAGCTGGCGCTGGGTGTTGCTGATCAACCCTCCGATAGGCATTGCCGCGGCGGCCGTTGCGTACCGAGTCGTGGCCGAGCGCCGGAAGGACGGGGCTGCGCCGAGGTTCGACCTGGCTGGTGCTATCACCCTGACTCTGGGCCAACTCGTCCTCATTTACGGGGTGGTCACTGCGGCAGTCCACGGTTGGACCTCGCCGGACGCACTGGTGCCTATCGTGGCCGGGTCCGGGCTCCTCGCGCTCTTCGGTGTCATCGAGAGCCGCTTTACGTCATCGCCGCTTGTCCCCCTCCGCGAGATAAAGGGTTCGTTGAGACTGGCCAACATTATCGTGCTGCTTTTCAGCGCGGCCCTGTTCCCGATGTGGTACGTGAGCTCTCTCTACCTCCAGCAGGTGTTGGGGCTTTCGCCCCTAGCCACCGGTTTCGCCTTCCTGCCGATGGCGTTGGTGATCATGCTGTGCGCGTCGCGCGCCGGCAAGCTCGTCAGCCGCTTCGGCGTCCGGGCCGTGCTGGGCAGCGGCCTGGTGATAATGGCGAGCGGCTTTTTGTTGTTCGCTCGCATCGGCTCGAGCGGCAGCGCACTCACCTACGTGGTACTACCGGGCATCTTGACGGCTGCCGGCATCGGTTTGTCAATTGTGCCTTCCACGATCTTTGCCACACAGGGCGCCGGGCCTGCTCAGGCCGGGCTGGCTTCCGGCCTCGTCAACACGTCACGACAAGCCGGGGGCGGCCTTGGCCTGGCTTTACTTATCTCGCTCGCCACCGGCTACACGAGTGCAGCCATCGGGCGCAACGTCGGCGTCCCCCAGGCCTTGACTGATGGTTTCCGTCTCGCCTACCTGATCGGGGCCGGCTTCGTGGTTGCGGCCGCCGTCGTCACCTTTGTCTTCGTCCGCCCCTCCGGTGCCGCCGTACCCGCCGCTCCTCGCTGGCGTCTGGCCGGCTGCGTCGTGCTCGTCCTCGCTTGCTTTGCCGCAGTCGACTTTGGCTCCGTGCGGCCGGGCGCTCCCATCGGTGCGTACACGGCGAACGGCGCCTACAGCTTCGTCTCCGCTCCTGGCCTTCACCCACCTCAGCTACACACACAAACACCGACGGCTACCGCCCGGCTGGCTCCCGGGTACATCATGATGGCCAACTTCTACGACTTGACCACGTCCCCGATGGTGGGCCAAAGCGGCCCGCTGATCGTCAATAGCCAACTGCAGCCCGTGTGGTTCGAGCCCGTCCCGAAGGACGTCGTCGCCTCTAACCTCACGGCGCAGACGTACAAGGGCGAGCCAGTTCTTACCTGGTGGCAGGGTGTCGTCTCCGACACCGGCGCTACAGAAAGTGGCAAAGATATCATCGTCAACCAGCACTACCAGGTCATAGCCACTCTGCAGGGCCAGGACGGTTGGGTCATAACTCTCCACGAGCTCCTTATAAGCGGCGGTGACGCTTGGGTCACGGCCAACAGGGACATACCGATGGACCTCTCGAAGTACGGCGGGCCGGCGAACGGCGTGCTGGACGACTCGGCCGTTCAGGAGTACGACATCGCCACTGGAAAGTTGGTCTACACGTGGGACGCGCTCGACCATATACCCCTGCCTGATTCGGAAACCCAACCGCCGCCAAACGGGTTCCCCTGGGACGCGTACCACGTCAACTCCATAGATCTGACGGGCGGCTCCAAGTTCCTCGTGTCCATGCGCAACACCTGGGCCGCGTACATGGTCAATGCCACGACGGGCAGCATCGAGTGGCAATTGGGCGGCAAGCACTCGACGTTCCAACTGCCCTCTGACGTTTCCTTCGAATGGCAGCACGATGTCCGCTTGAACCCGGGCTCCATTATCAGCATGTTCGACGACGACTGTTGCCAGATCACCGGGGCCGGGACCTACCTGGCTCCCGCGGGCCCGTCGCGGGCCCTGGAGCTCAAGCTAAATGCGGCTTCAGGCAAAGTGACGCTAGTGAAGGAGTACGACCACAGCAACGGCTTCTCTGCTGCATATATGGGCGACGCCCAGCTCCTGCCCAACGGCAACGTGTTCGTCGGTTGGGGCTCGCAGCCCTATTTCTCTGAGTACTCGAGTTCGGGCCAGCTGCTCATGGACGCCTCCTTGCCGTCACCGGATCTGAGTTACCGGGCCACGGTGAACAGCTGGGTCGGGTTGCCGACTTACCCGCCGAGCGGCGCGGCGCGTGACGGCTCGAGCGGGACGAGCGTTTACGCCAGCTGGAACGGGGCTACAGAAGTCGCCTCGTGGAAGATCCTGGCCGGCACCGACAGCCGGAGCCTGTCAGTGGTGGCTAGCTCCCCCAAGACCGGCTTCGAGACGAATGTCAATGTAAAGGGCCACCCGAGCGTTTTCGAGGTCGAAGCCGTCAACTCGAAGGGGCAGGTGATCGGCACATCCAGGCCGTTCGCGAATTCGCAAAGTAACGACCAGTGAAACAGATGTGGAGAAGGAATTGAAGAAGGAATTGAGCAGGGAACGGAAATATAAACTAACGGGCAGAGCCCGACTTTTGGGCTTAGCGGTGGCTGCTGTCGTGCTGGCAATTGCCCCGAGCGCGTGCGGGTCCACGCAGGCGAGCCATGGCACGACCACGACGACCGCGCCCAGCGGTTACTGATGTGACGATAGGCAACCATCGTTTGGTTGCCACCTACAATCGTTGTTCCAGCACAGGGCTCCTGCCGGGCCAGCGGGGCGAAGGTCCCTGCCGGCAGCACTACCAGCCAGGATGTCAGAAGTAGCACACGAAATGCCAGAAGACACGGACAACTCCTCGATCGGTACGGGCGGTGCGCCATCGGCAGTAACGGCGGCCGACCACCTCGAAGCGGCCCGCCTGGCGGAGGAGGCTGGGCGCCTTCTGCTGGGACTACGGTCACACATAGGCGCAGATTTGCCGGCAGATGAGGCGCGCCGCGAAGGGGACCGACGGTCGCACGAGTTCTTGGCCCGGGCCATTGCAGAGCATTACCCGCACGACGGGCTGCTGTCGGAGGAGGCTGCTGACAACCCCGAGAGACTGGGTCGGGACCGGGTCTGGATCGTTGACCCCCTGGACGGGACGCGGGAGTTCGGAGAGGTGGGACGGTCCGACTGGGCGGTCCACGTTTGCTTGTCGCTGCGCGGCACGGTCCCGGTGGGCGCCGTCGCGTTACCGGCCCTGGACATGGTGCTCTCCACGGCGCAGCCCCCCGAGGCGAGCGCGGCGGTGCCGGGCCCATTGCGCCTCGTGGTCAGCCGGACCCGTCCTCCAGCTTCGGTTGAGCGCCTCGCGGTCATATTGGGCGCCGAGCTGGTCCCGATGGGCTCTGCCGGTGCCAAAGCGATGGCTGTCGTCCAGGGTCATGCAGACGCCTACATCCACTCCGGCGGGCAATACGAGTGGGACTCTGCTGCGCCCGTCGCGGTCGCCCTCAGCGCAGGTCTGCACGCGTCGCGCCTCGACGGTTCTCAGTTGGTCTACAACCAGCCGAACCCCTGGCTGCCCGACCTTGTCATCTGCAGGCCGGACGTTTCACAGGGTATCCTCATGGCATTGGACCAGCTGGCGGCCGAGGGGAGCTACTAGCTCCGAGCGCAGCCCAGCCTGACCAGCGGCGCACGTCGATGGCGAGCACCGGTCCGGCGGGTGGCCGGCCAGCGTAGGGTACATAGCGGTCACGTAGTCGCTCGATTGCGCGCTGCTCCTCGTCCGAGCCACCCTTCACCAGCCGACCGGTCCCGTCCGCCCGGGCCCACCAGAGTTGGTCCCAGTCAGCGTCGTCGTAATGGTCGACGAGGACGGCAACGGCGGGGTTCTGAGCGATGTTCGCAAGCCGCCGGAGTGCGGTCGTTCGTTTGGGCTTGTGGTCGACGGCGCTGTAGACGACATCGCCGTCGACGGCAAACACGATCGGGACCAAATGAGGGCGACCAGCCGCATCCGCAGTAGCGAGCCGGGCAACGCGCGCCGACTCGAACAGGGCTCGGGCCTGATCGGGCGTCAATGCTTGTACAGCCCGATGGCCCTGTACAGCCCGGTGGCCCTGAACAGCCCCGTGGCCCTGGACAGCCCGCTGGCCCTGCGTAGTCCTACCGCGCCATGCAGACCTGCCGCCGTAGCACGCATGAGACCTTTCTAGCTGAGAGCCGCCTTTCATCCCAACCGTCATATCTCTTGCCTCGTCTGAAGAGATAAAATCTAAGTGAGATTATAGTAGGTTTTCTGTTAGGCTGAAGTCACAACCTCCGGTGAGCCGGAGAACCCCAGAAAGGACACTTTGGACATGTTGTTTTTCGACCCTTTCCGTGACTTGACGCCGTCGGTTCGGTCTTTCACCGCTAACACCCGGCAGCCCGCTTACACCCGGCAGCCCGGGATGCCCATGGATGCTTACCGCGATGGCGATCAGGTCGTCTTGCACCTCGATCTTCCCGGGATCGACCCTGCTTCGCTCGATGTGACTGTCGACAGGGGGACAATGACGATCAAGGCGGAGCGCCGCTCCGAGGTTGCCGAGGGCAACCGGGTGCTCGTCTCCGAGCGGGCCCAGGGCGCCTTCACCCGCCGTCTTCGCCTCAGCGAGGCCCTTGACGGCGATCGGACAGAGGCGCGCTATGACAATGGCGTCCTCACCGTCACCATCCCCGTGCTCGAGCAGGCCAAGCCGCACCGGGTGGAGATCACCAGTGGCGGCCAGCCCGAAGCCAACAACAGCGAGCCCGTCGCCGCCTAGTAGTACCGGCCACCGTTTTGGATGGCCTTTTGGAGTGGCGCTTTGGAGTGGATAGGTACTGTCCAAGGGACAATATCCACTCCAAACCCGGTGCTCTCGATGCTCGGCCCGACAAGGCCGTCCGTCTCGGGGCCCCGTACAAGTGAGATGCTGACCTGCTGACCTGCTGACCTGCTGACCTGCTGACCTGCTGACCTGCTGACCTGCTGACCTGCTTTGCTGGTCGGTCGTCGATGTACCTGGCGAGCAAGCGGTTACCGCCTGTAACAATGCCCTTGTGACCCAGAACGTACTTGGGGGAGGCGCGGGCATGTGTTCCCGGCCCGGTTGCGGATGGCCGGAGACGGCTTGGGACCATGGGTTCTGAGCCGGGAAACCTCGACTTCGACGTGGCCATCGTCGGGGCGGGGCTGGCGGGGGCGGCCACGGCCTGGGCAGGTAGCCGGAGAGGGCTGTCGGTCCTGCTGCTCGAGCAGTTCGCGATCGGCCACAACCGTGGTAGCTCGCACGGTAGCGCCCGGATCTTCAGGCGTGCCTATCCCGACGAGCTCTATGTCCGCCTGACCGGAGAGTCGGCCGAGCTGTGGAGCGAGCTCGAGAGAGACTCGGGGGCAAAACTGTACCGTCAGACTGGCGGTGTCGACCACGGCGCAAAGCGTGGTACGCGCTTGATCGACGAGTACCTCACGGCGGCGGGTGTCCCGCACGAGCTCCTGAGCCCGCTCGAAGCGTGTACCCGCTGGCCCGGCATGCGCTTTACAAGCCCAGTCGTATTCCACCCCCAGGCAGGGGTCATCGATGCGGCGACGACTGTGGTTGCGTGCGTAGATGCCAGCCGGCAGAAGGGGGCGGTTGTCCTGGACGGCACGCCGGCTATCGAGGTGGTCGTGGGGGACGACCATGTCGTCGTCAAATCGCCTGAGCAGGCGTGGCGCGCACGGTGCGCGGTGATCGCAGCGGGTGCCTGGGCTAGCGATTTTTTGCGTGAGAACTCCCTGTTCCCGGACGTGGTCGTGACTCAGCAGCAAATTTTCCACTTCCCGCGCCGCGACGCCTCGGTCGACTGGCCGGTCTTCATCCACGAAGACGAGTTGTCCATTTACGGGCTCCCGGGAGGCCGCGACGGTGGTGACGGGAACGCCCAGAAGGTGGCTGAGCACAACCGCGGCGTGGTCACGACGGCATCCACACGCGACGGCAAGATCGACGTCGCTGGACGGTCACGCCTCGTCGAGTACGTAAAGCAATGGCTGCCCGGCCTGGTCCCTGAGCCATTCAACGAGGCGACCTGCTTGTACACAAGTACCCGAGACCTGGATTTTGTGCTCGACCAGCGCGGACCGCTCATTATTTGCTCGGCGTGCTCCGGTCACGGTGCCAAATTTGCGCCTTGGCTCGGGACGGAGGCGGCGAAGCTCGCCGCCGATGTAGGCACCGTTTACGACCGGTTCCGGCTCGATCGGCCCAGCCTCGTCAGGACTGGTACGGCTCAGGTAGTTTCTTCATCGTGGAAAGAGACGAAGCGATGATCCGCGTTGTCCAGGTCGGCATGGGATCGTGGGGCCTGGACTGGGCCACCCGGGTGTTCCCGAACGTCCCCAGGGCCAAGCTGGTTGGTTGTGTCGATGCGCAGGCGAAGGCGCTTGCGGAGGTCAAAAAGCTTGGCCTCGTGGACAAGGACAGCTGCTTCACCTCTCTGGACGCCGCGCTCGAGCGGCTCGAGGCTGCCGCGGTCCTCGTGACTACTGACCTCCCCTCGCACATCGCTGTTGTCAAAGCTGCACTGCAGGCGGGAAAGCACGTCTTGGTGGAAAAGCCGTTCGCAACCTCGGTGGAGGAGGCGCAGGAGGCAGTCGACCTGGCTGAGGAGCTGGGGCTGACATTGATGGTCAGCCAGAATTACCGCTTCTTCCCGGCGGTCCGCGCTGTCCAGGGGGTAATGCGTGAGGCGCGCCTCGGAGAACTCATGCATATCGACCTCGACTTTCGCCGTCATTCAACACCGAGCCCGGGGCCTCCGACGGGGCATCGCAACTGGGCACAACCGCTTCTACTCGACATGTCGATCCACCACTTCGATCTTTTGCGCGCCATCATCGGCACCGAGCCGACTTCTGTCGACTGCCGGACACGCAACCCGGTCTGGGCCGGGTACAGGGATCCTCCTGAGGGCAGCGCGATCATCGACTTCGGGCCGATTTGACAGTCGATTATCGCGGCAGTTGGGCCCACCCCGGGCCAGTGACACTTTGGGCGGGGGAATGGCTAATGGAGTTCGAGAAAGGTGACCTCTGGTGGACGAGCCGGGGTGACCTCCAGTCCGAACTGCAGGACAAGGTCTGGTTGTACGACCAGGACGCGAACCGCCGCGCTGTGGGCCTGCCGCACTTGCAGCGTACTGACCGCGCCGGCGCCCTCGAGGCGTTCGCCAAAGCCGTCTCCGATGGGACGACCCCGGAGAGCTCAGGCCGCGAGAACCTCGGGAGCCTGTCCCTGGCCCACGCCGCGGTCCAATCGTCGTCCCGACGAGAGCCAGTTGCGGTCACGGCCACTTCTTCGGCGAAATAACCCGGTGCTCGCAGCGCTATTACCCCGTTGTCAGCGTCGCTCACATAGGTAAAGGAGAGCCGAAATGCCCGTAACAGGTGTCGAAGGCGCACGCCCGCTTACAAGGGTGACCGTGTGGAACGAGTTCATCCACGAGCGCCGCGACGACCCCGTCCGGGCGATATACCCCGACGGGATGCACAGCGTCGTCGCGGCGGCGCTCGAGCACTACTTGGGCGATAGTGTCAGCGTGCGGTGTGCGACGCTGGACCAACCCGATCACGGACTTGACGCGTCAGTGCTAGAAAACACCGACGTCCTCACGTGGTGGGGCCACTGCGCTCACGACCAGGTTTCGGACGATGTCGTGGCCCGGGTCGTGCAAAACGTGCTCCAGGGCATGGGCCTGCTGGTCATGCACTCTGCGCATTATTCAAAGGTGTTCCGCGCCCTTATGGGCACGGGGTGCGGGCTGCGCTGGCGCAACGCGGACGACCGGGAGATCGTTTGGTCTGTGAACCCGGGCCACCCCATATGCAAGGACGTGCCCCTCCCGATCATTATTCCCCGCCAGGAAATGTACGGCGAGTTCTTTGATATCCCGCAACCAGATGAGCTGGTGTTTATCAGCTCCTTTACGGGCGGAGAGGTGTTCCGCAGCGGTTGCTGCTTCGTGCGCGGCCGGGGCCGGATCTTCTATTTCTCTCCTGGTGACCAGGAGTACCCGGTCTACCATCACGACGGTGTCACCCGTGTCATCGCGAACGCGGTCCAGTGGTGTGCCCCGACCAACCGGACGATGGCGCCGTTGTCGGCGCCCCGTGCCGCCTACGGCTGGTACGAGGCGCCCGAAAAATGACCCTTTAGGCTCGTGGCCGTCGCGTCTTTACTGTCGCCGTCTTTACTGTCGCCGTCTTTACTGTCGCCGGCTCCCCCACCACGCGTAGCCTTCGGGCGACGGGGTATACGGCGGGAAGAGCTTGTCCAATCGGCTAAGCGTTTCGGCATCGAGCTCTCCCGCAAGCGGGACGGCACGGAGTGCAACGTCCAGCTGGGCCTGGTGGCGCGGGCCGATGATAGGCGCAGTCAGCCCGGGACGCGTCAATAGCCAGGCTAGAGCCACGTTGGCGGGTTCTTCGCCGAGCTCCTTGCAGAGAGCCTCGTAGGCTTCGACTTGTTCGCGTTTGTCGCGCATAGTGTCCTTGGCGCGGTCGTCGGCAAAACGGCGACCTGAACCGGTTTCCTTCCCTATCACCCCTCCCAGGAGGCCCGACTGGAGCGGGGACCATGCAATTACTCCCACGCCGTAGTCCTGCGCGGCCGGGAGGGTCTCCCGCTCTATGTCCCGCACGAAGAGGTTGTACAGCGACTGTTCACATACGAGACCGACGAAATTACGCCGGGCGGCTGCTTCCTGGGCCTTGGCTATGTGCCATCCCGCGAAGTTCGAAGAGCCGACGTAGAGAATTTTGCCCTGGAAGCGCAAGACCTCCATCGCCTCCCAGATCTCGTCCCAAGGGGTTCCCCGGTCAACGTGATGCATCTGATAGAGGTCGATGTAGTCGGTCTGCAAGCGGCGCAAGGAGGCGTCGCACGCCTTGCGGATATGCAGCGCCGACAACCTCGACTCATTAGGCCACTCTCCCATATTGCCGTAGACCTTGGTGGCGAGAACCGTTCGTTCGCGCCGTCCGCCCCCCTTCGCAAACCACTTCCCGATGATTTGCTCTGTGACCCCTTCGCCCGCTACCCAACCGTAGACGTTAGCTGTGTCGAAGAAGTTGATCCCGTGCTCGTGCGCCCCATCCATGATGGCGAAAGAATCCTCTTCGGGCGTCCTCGGGCCGAAGTTCATCGTGCCGAGGCACAACCGGCTCACCCTCAAGCCGCTTCGTCCTAGGTTGGTGAACTGCATACCGACGTCGTTTGCCATAGTCCATGGGCCTTTCGTCTCGTGCTCTTCTGGGGGCGAGTCGCGTGCGACCGTCAACGCCTGGCCTGGTTGCCTGACTCCGGCGGTTAGCCCGCGTCCGTCATCATATGGTGGTCGGCCCCTGAACGTTAGGGCTAATAGATGATGGGGACAGATGAGGCTGACGGTTGATACCGAAGGTTGACGGTGACGCCCCCGGGGCTAGCCGGAGAGGCTGGCTACTGACGCTGGCGGATGACGCTGGCGACTGACGCTGGCGGATGACGCTGGCGGATGACGCTGGCGACTGGCGCTGGCACTTGACGCTGGCGACTGACGCTGGCACTTGACGCTGGCGACTGACGCTGGCGACTGACGCTGGCGCTTGACGCTGCCGGGTGACGCGGCCGCTTGACGCTGCCGGGTGACGCTGGCGCCTGGGGGTTAGCCGGAGTTGAGTGCGTCCAGCACGGCCCCGATGCGCTCGATGCGTGCATTCACGTCCGCCAGGAACTTGTCCAACGCAGATCGCTTTTGCTCGACCGTGGCACGGAGCTGTTCCTGGAGCACGAGGCACTCCTGGGCCAGCTCGACCCTCTCGTCGGCCCCGGTGCGTTCATCGTGATAGACCTCCCGGATCTCCGCTGTCCGGTCGTCGTTGCGCAGCACTACCGAGATCTCGTCGAGGTTGAGCCCGAGAAGCGTTTGCAGTTCCCGGATGCGGGCGACGCGCGCCAGGTCAGCTTCCGAATAGCGCCGCATCCCTCCAGGTGTCCGACCGCAGGGAGTAATCAGGCCCAGCTGCTGGTAATAACGAAGCGAGCGCTCGGAGATCCCCAGAAGCGTGGCAGCCGCCCCGATACTCACGAGCTCGTTGGCACCGTTTGCAGCCTCGGTTACGGCCTCGCTCATCGGAGGGCTACTTCGGACGGGGCCGGGACGTTCTCAGGCAACCCGGCCGCCGCTGCGCTGTCGGCGGCACCTTCGGCGAGTTCTTCGGCTACGGGCTGGACCTTGTGGACATAGCGTTTGCCGCGCATGGCGCTGGCGACAACCGCGATCAGCGTGGCACCGGCTGCAAAGTCGAACGCCAGGTGCAGACCGTTCGCGAAGGGCTGCTCGATCAAGTTCGGGAAGAACGACCGTCCTGTCACGTAAGCGGCTTGACTGGCGCTGAGGTGGCTAAGGGCTCCCGTCGGGCCGAGGAGCTCCTTCACCGGGTTGAAACCGAGGAACGCCGAGAACAGGCTCCCGATCGGGGGTTGGTCCGCGACCTCCCTCGCGGGCCCCGGGGCGACGCCGGCGGCAGTCAGGCCGTGGTACAGGTGTGCGGGCAGGTCGGCCGCGAGCCCGAGGGTAACAATCGTGAAGAACAGGCCCATCGATAGCACGGTGGCCGAGTTCTGGAAGGTGTTCAGCATGCCGGCACCAGCGCCCCGCTCGTCAGGGGGCAAGCTGTTCATGACCGACGCCTGGTTCGGGGAGAAGAAAAGGCCCATCCCGACTGCGAAGAGGAAAATAAGTAGCGCGAACCACAGGTAAGCGAAGTTCATCGGCAACAACTCGAGGAGCAGGAAGGACGCGCCACTCAGAGCCAGCCCTAGTGTCGCCAACCCACGGGCGCCCAGGCGGTCCGATAGCACGCCGGAAACCGGCCCCATGACCAGGAAACCGAGGGTGAGCGGCACCATGGCGATGCCTGCCCACAATGGGGTTTGAGCGAAGCTGTAACCATGCTGGGGAAGCCAAATCCCCTGCAGCCAGATGATCAGCATGAACTGCAGGCCGCCGCGTCCGAGCGCAGCAAGCAATCCGGCCACGTTACCCGCGGTAAAGGCCCGGATACGGAACAGGCTAAGCCGGAACATCGGCTGAGAAACGCGGGTCTCGATAAAGATGAATAAGACCAGGACCGCCAGCCCTCCGAACACGGCCAAGAGGACGAACGGGTTCGTCCACCCCGTTGGGTGGCCACCATAGGGGAGCAGGGAATAGACGATGCCTGTCAACAGGGCTATCAGGCCGACGGCGAACGTGGCGTTCCCTAGCCAGTCGATCTTCGCCTTGACGCGCGCCCCGTTATCGCGGAGCTTGAGGTAGGCCCAGACCGTCCCGAAGAGCCCGAACGGAACCGACACCAGGAAGACGAGGTGCCATTCGATCGGAGCGAGCACGCCGCCGAGGACGAGGCCAATGAAAGCGCCGCTCACTGCTGCGATCCCGTTTATTCCCATGGCCTTCCCTCGTTC
The DNA here is from genome assembly GCA_963823855.1 of uncultured Acidimicrobiaceae bacterium. Lineage (GTDB taxonomy): Bacteria > Actinomycetota > Acidimicrobiia > Acidimicrobiales > Palsa-688 > Fen-671. Next base: position 620,414 of record CAWGNA010000008.1, on the reverse strand, counting down.
GTTCTCGGGAAAAGCGTCCGTCAGGATGGCGCTCGAGTTGGCGAAAAGGAATGCCCCGCCTACCCCCTGGAAGACGCGCATAACGATAATCCAAATAGCTCCGGGGACACCGTTCAGCCAGGTGATGGACAGCAGTATCGAAAACAGCGTGAAAACAGCGAACCCCAGGTTGTACATGCGCACCCGGCCGTACATATCCCCGACGCGCCCGAGGCTCACCACGAGAACAGCCGTGACGAGCAAGAAGCCCATGAAGACCCACAGGAAGTACGACGTGTTCGACGGCGTCAGCGGGTTGAGGTTGATCCCTCTGAAGATGGCAGGAAGGGATATCAACAAGATGGACTGGTTGATGGTCACCATCAACACGCCCAATGTCGTGTTGGAAAGGGCGATCCACTTGTAGTGGGTGCCCCGATCGTCCACTGCAAGTGAAGCTGCCGGGCCGGCACCGTTCTGCTTCATCGCCATGTGACCCTCATCACCAAGTAACCGTCGCTGCCATCGGCCCCGCCACCACCGTGTCCCTTCGCCCTCTCGATCGACTCTCGACTATTCTACCCTCTACTTAACGTCAACGTCAGGTTTTTGTCCCGCACCGCTTACGACGCTGGCGCGAAGGTGCTGGTAGGCGCCGCTTGCGGGCGACGGCGGAGTTGTACACGCCGCCGAAGCCGTCGGAGGACCAGGTCCGGGCCGCCTCGTCCAGGGCCCGTGGAGCAAGAGCTATCTGGAGGTACAACCTCAGGCGAACTTGCCCGTTCGCTGGACGGTCCGGCTCGGCTCGGGACTGGCGACCCCACTCGGGTTGGGCGCTCGATACCTGTCCTAGCCGGTCCAGGCCAGTGTCGGTAGGCCAGTGTCGGTAGGCCAGTGTCGGCAGGCCGGCGGGGGCAGGCCGGCGGGGGCAGGCCGGCGAAAATTGTGGGCCAATTCACCTCCACGCCCGTCGATGTGCCCGGCCCAGCCCCAGGGGTTCCCCGGTACCCGGGTGCGCCCGAAGGAGTACTATCGCCAACGGGCTGGAACATATCCGGTCTGCGCCGTCAGCCTGGCTGGACGCCGCTCGGTCACACGGACCTAACGGCCCGCAGGTACTGAAAACGAAGCGGCTTGCGACCTAGCGGTCGGTGTCTGAGAGGGGGCTCGCAATGCAGGTTCCGCTTACAGTCGGTGACTTTTTGGACCGCGCCGCCCTGGTCTACCGGGACAGGACGGCGGTTGTTGACGAACCCGGCGCGCTAGCAAGCCTGGGCGAACTCACCTATGGGGAGTTCGAGGCCCGGGCTAGGGGTATGGCAATAGCGCTCGACAACATGGGCATCGAGCACGGCGAGCGGGTCGCCATCGTCAGTCCTAACAGCGCTCGTTTCCTCATATCCTTCTACGGCGTCAGCTCGTTCGGACGGGTCCTCGTCCCGATCAACTTCCGGCTCGTGGCCGAGGAAGTCCGGTACGTCGTGGACCACTCCGGCGCGTCGGTGCTACTCGTCGACCCCGAATTGGACGAGGCGCTCGCGAGCGTGACGGCCAAGGAACGCATCGTCCTGGACGGCCGTGCCGATGCCGAATTGTTCGCCGAGGCGCCTGCGGGGCGCTTCCCACAGGATTGGGTGGGAGACGAAGCCAGCACGGCCAGCATCAACTACACCAGCGGCACGACGGCTCGACCCAAGGGCGTCCAGCTAACCCACCGCAACTGCTGGCTCAACGCCGTCACACTGGGCTGGCACACGACCATTACTGACCGTGACGTATACCTGCATACGCTCCCGATGTTCCATTGCAACGGCTGGGGCGCGCCCTACGCCGTAACGGCCATGGGCTGTAAACAGGTCGTGCTGCGCAAAGTCGACGGTGAGGAAATCCTGCGCCGGGTTGATGCCCACGGTGTCACGCTTTTTTGCGGGGCGCCGGCAGTCGCGGCCAGCGTGCTGGACGCTGCAGCGGCTCGCCGCCGTCGTGGTGAACCGGTGCCCGGGGCCGGGACGGTCAGGGTCATCATCGCCGGCGCTCCACCACCGTCGAGGACAATCGAGCGGATAGCCAGCGAGCTAGGTTGGGAGTTCATCCAGATCTATGGGCAGACGGAAACAGCGCCGCTTCTGACGGTAAACCGAACTCCCGCCGAATGGGACGAGCTGGGTGGTCTCGAGCGGTCCATGCGGCTTTCTCGAGCGGGGGTGCCTGCGGTCGGGGTGCGCATTCGACTAGACGAAGACGGGGAAATCATGGCGCGCGCCAATCATGTCTTCGAAGGCTACTGGGACCAGCCTGACCAGACCGCAAGAGCGATCGACGCCGGCTGGTTGAGGACCGGTGACGGTGGAAATATCGAAGATTACGGGTATGTCGCGGTCACGGACCGGATAAAGGATGTCATTATCACGGGCGGCGAGAACGTATCGTCCATTGAAGTCGAGGACTGCCTCTACCAGCACCCGGCTATCGTGGAAGTGGCAGTAATCGGCGTGCCAGACCCAAAGTGGGGAGAGACGGTGAAGGCGTTGGTGGTCCTCAACGGCGCAGCCGCGGCCAGCGAGGACGACGTCATCGAGTTCGTCCGGGGTCGGATGGCTCATTTCAAATGCCCTACTTCGGTCGAGTTCCGCGACTCCCTGGCCCGGACCGCCACAGGAAAGTTGCAGAAGTTCAAGCTGCGAGCGCCGTACTGGGAGGGTCGCGACAGGCAGGTCTCCGGCGGCTGACGAGCCGAGGGCACGAGCCGGCCCGCTTGGTCGCACTCGTACGCTTCGGCGTAAACCCAGGCTCTTTTTAGGGGTTTAGGGATTAGGGGCTCGGATTTGACCGTTGCGGGTGCACTTTTGCTTTCCCGTCGCGTTTTACCCGCCATTTAGCGCTAAAGGGTCACCCAAAACGGGTTTGTACACCGAGAAAGGCGATTTGCCCTCATGGTGGGTTCGCTATGGTTTCTAGGCATTCCGGGTGCACTTTTGCTTTCTCGTCGCGTTTTACTCCACGTTTCGCGCTCTGGGGACACCGAAAAAGCCCTTCTGCACCGAGAAACACCATATTCGCCACTCCACGTCCCACATCCCGCCGCCCCGATTGCCTGCCGCTTCGGCTCTGACTTGACCTCAGCGGCCGCCTTCGAGCCCATATCGATCATGAACCAACTTGGCCCTGACCGTGTCTACGGCACTTGCCTCCGAGTTGCACATAACCACCCGAGGCGCAAGCAAACTCGCCGATCGGATCGAGGCCAATGGCCCGAACCCGCCTGGCCGAACCCGCCTGCGCCGACCCCCTGCCCGAAGCCGCCTGGGCCCGAAGCCGCCTTGGGCCCGAACGAGGCGGAGCGCCGCTCGTCCTTATCGGAGCTGACGCAGGCTGGTCAACGGGTCTATGCGGAGGTCGGCGTGGCGTTCGACGGGGAACTCGACCTGCGCCTGGTCAACCACCTAGGCGCGTGCGGCGCCTGAGGACGTCACGACCCCGAATATTGGTACAGGATCCTCAGGAGGTCCGTGTCCGGCACCGGCATTATGGCTGTCCCGCCATAGCCGTCTGCGACGAGCTGGGCGAAAGACTTGAGCGGGTAGGCGTCTCCCCCGTAGCTGACGTACACGCCCCCATGGCGGCCCGAGACCCCGAGCAGCGTGCCATCAGCGATAGGGACTGACATTTGCGCTGCGGTGACGGTCCCGGAAATGACCCGGACGCCGTCGGTTTTCCGTGCAGCCGATAACGCACTCCGGTTTTGGAAGGCGAACGCCTTGCCGCCGGCGAAGATGTAGTACACCCCGTTTGAGTCGACGATGGCACCGTCAGCGCTAGTGGTGAGGGCGGTGACGCCGGCTGCGCCAGCGCTTTCAGCCGAGATGTTCAATGCACGGAGGCTAGGCACCGTTACTACCGTGGCCCAGTCGAAGCCCGCAGAGCGGAACTGGGCGGGGTTGGCGAACCCGTAAAGGTTGCCCCTCGGGTCGACCACATAGATGGTCGCATCTCCGTCCAGCGCCTCGGTGCTCAGTAACGTGCCGGCGCGAGGCGTCGTCCTTGTCGGTGCGAGGGAGCCCGCGGGGGCCGCTATGAGCCTGGCATGGTCGACCCTAAGGAGCCTCGCCAGTGCGGAGTTGGGGACCCGGAATGCCCGCCCGCCCGCAAAAACGTAGTACACACGGGCGAAACTGACGATCGCTCCGTTGGGGTACGTGATGTTGGCCCTGGGGAATGGTCCGACAACTTGGCTGAACGGGCCAGAACGAAGCTCCATAGCTGGTGTCCCCGGAGTAGGCGGCGGTTATCGTGTGCTGGCCCGCGATGCTGTACGTAACCGTACAAGTGGCCTCGCCCGTAAAAGTGCTGACGGCAACGGCCCCACATCCGGTCACGGTGATGCCGTTGTCCTTGAAGCTTACGTTGCCTCCATTGGGGACCGGGCTGACCCTGGCCGTGTACGTGACGGCCGCTCCTACGGCTGACGGGTTCGCCGAGGACGTGAGTGAAGTAATCGTGGCGATCGTCGTAGGAGGAGGCAGGGGCGGTGCAGCAGTGGTGGTGGTGGTGGTGCTAACCGGAGGGGGGCTGGGCGGGAGCGTCGTGGTCGTGGAGGGGAGTGTTGTGGTTGTAGTGGTGGTAGTCGTCGTGGTGGTAGCGGTAAGGGTCGTCGTGGTGGTCGTAGATGGAGGAGCAGTCTCAGGCGTGGCGCTCACCTCAGACGAAGGCGCTGAGGCGCCCCCGAGGCCGATGGCCTCGACGGTGAAGTAGTACGCGGTGCCATCAGTGAGCGAGCTCACGGTGCAACTGGTGGTGCTTGTCGTGCACGCCGGTGTGCCCGAGTAGTCCTCAGCCCCCGGGGTCGTGGCGTCGAATACTTCGTACGACCCGGCGCCCGTTACGAGCCCCATGAGAGGCTCACCTGGGAGTCGCCCGCCGTCGCTGAGAGCCCGCTCGGGGCGGCGGGGGCAGGGGGCTCAGGCGTGGCGCTCACCTCAGACGAAGGCGCTGAGGCGCCCCCGGGGCCGATGGCCTCGACGGTGAAGTAGTACGCGGTGCCATCGGTGAGCGAGCTCACGGTGCAACTGGTGGTGCTCGTCGTGCACGCCGGTGTGCCCGAGTAGTCCTCAGCCCCCGGGGTCGTGGCGTCGAATACTTCGTACGACCCGGCGCCCGTTACGGGCCCCCATGAGAGGCTCACCTGGGAGTCGCCCGCCGTCGCTGAGAGCCCGCTCGGGGCGGCTGGGGCGGCTGCTACTGCGATGCCCCCCGGGCCGGCCAGGCCTGTGGCAGCCCCCGACAGCGTTGCAGCTGGGATGGGGGAGCCAGTCGATAATTGGCTGGACGTGAAATCGACGACGGAGTCGTTGTCGTCATTTGCCACCCACAGGTCCCCCGAGGAGTCGAAGGCGAGCCCAAAGGGACCATCGATGCTGCTGCTCCCCGTGGCTGAAAGCGTCGCGCTGGGGGTGGGAGACCCGCTGGCGGAGAGCTGGCCAGGGGTGAACTCGACCACCGTGCTGCTGCTCGCGTTGCCCACCCACAGATTTCCCGAGGAGTCGAAGACCAACCCGATCGGGTCGTCCAGGCTGTTGTCAGGGTTCGCTGAAAGCGTCACGTTGGGCGTGGGGGAGCCGGTCGCAGCGAGCTGGCTCGGCGTGAACTCGACCACAGTGCTGTTGTCGCCATTGGCCACCCAGAAGTTGCCAGAGGAGTCAAAGGCCAAGCCCCAGGGACGGTCCAGGCTGTTGTTGCTGTTCGCTGAAAGCGTTACGTTCGGCGTGGGGGACCCGCTCGTAGCGAGCTCGCTCGGAGTGAACTCGGCCACCGTATTTTGGTTGAAGTTTGCCACCCATAGATCCCCCGAAGGATCGAAGGCAAGTCCGAGAGGGCCGCTTAAGCTGCCTGCTGTCGAGGCAATAGTGACATTAGGCGTCGGGATGCCCGTCACCATTTCGCTCGGTGTGAACTCGATAATGGTGTTGTCAGGGTAGTTCGCTACCCAGAGGTCGCCCGAGGCGTCGAAGGCTAGGCCATGAGGTTGGTCAAGACTGGTCGTCGCGAAGAGCGTGACCTGTGGACTGGGAGACCCGCTCGCAGAGAGCTGGCTCGCCGTAAACTCGACGATCGTATTGCCGTTGTAGTTTTCCGTCCACAGGTCACCCGATGAGTCGAAGACCAAGCCGACCGGGCCGTCCAGACTGCCGCCCGCTGTCGCGGATAGCGCAACAACCGGTGTCGGAGACCCGCTCGCGGCGAGCTGGCTTGAGGTGAACTCGACCACAGTGTTGTTGCTGAAGTCATCGACCCAAAGATCGCTCGAAGAGTCGAAGGCCAAGCTGATCGGGTAATCCAGGGTGGTACCCTTCGGCGAGATTGTTACCTTCGGCGTGGGGGACCCGCTCGTGTCGACCTGGCTCGCCGTGAACTCGGCCAACGTGCTGTTGCCCACGTTCGTCACCCAGAGGTCGCCGGAGGTATCGAAACTTACGGCGGCCGGTTCTGTCAGGCTGGTACCCGTCGCCGACAACGTTACGCTCGGCGTGGGGGACCCGCTCGCGCCCAGCTGGCTCGGCGTGAACTCGACCACCGTGCTGTTCGCGAAGTTCGGGACCCAGAGGTCGCCCGAGGAGTCGAAGTTGAGGCCGATCGGCTCAGCGACGCTGGTACCGGTCGCCGACAACGTTACGTTGGGCGTGGGGGACCCGCTCGCGGCCAGCTGGCTCGGCGTGAACTCGACGACGGAGTTGTTGGCATAGTCCGCCACCCAGAGGTCGCCCGAGGAGTCGAAGGCCAAGCCGTCGGGCTGGTCCAGGCTGCCGCCCGTTGCAGAGGTCGCAGAGATGGTCACGTTTGGCGCTGGCGACCCGGTCGTACCCAGCTGGCTGGGCGTGAACTCGACCAGGGTCTGGTTGGCAGAATTGGCAACCCACAAATCACCCGAAGAGTCGAACGCTGACGCCTGTGGGGAGTTGACGCTAGAGGGAGAGCTGAGCGTCGCGGCAGGCGTAACGTTACCGTTGGCACCGGTCGGGTACGACGTGACCGTGCTCGTGTTACTATTCGAAACGTAGACCGTTGACGTGACAGGCGTCGCCCCGGCTCGGCTCGGCAACGCCACTTCGGCTGCCGGAGCACTGAGAGCGCCAGCGCATACTACGGCCGCCAAGCCGACCCTGAAACGCACCGCTCGCAGCTTCATCGAAACCCTCCCTCGACCAACCTTGCCCCAACGCGCGAACGGCGCTTACGATACTACCGTCGGTGCTCCGGATTGGGAACCATATCCGAGATGTAGTTCCTTGTCAACGGATCGCGGGGAACGGATTTCACCCCGCAGTGGGTTAATGCCGCCCCGCCGGTCGTCGTGGGGGGCCGCGGGCCAGCCGGCCCGCCCGGGTCGTCCCCCGCCTGTGGGCCGGTCGCCTCGGTCACCCCCCGCTCGCCTTCGGGTCGGGAGGGTGACCGAGGTTGCCCCCGGAGGGCAGGTTGTTGCGGGCCCAGCCGAGGATATCAGCGGATATGGGGGGCTGCGATCACATCATCGCAGACCGGCGGCGCCAAGCAAGGGGGCCATATTTCGCCGTCATGTGGCTGCTATGTCGGGAACGATGAGGCTCCCCACGATCACAGGGCATGTCGTCGGCACGCAAAACCGCGGCTTTGCATCGACAACTGCCTCAGCGCGCGCCACGGCCGTGCGTTCGGAGGTACTTGCCGGTCATTAAACGCGGATCGCCGATGGGCCTTCCGAACGATGCCGGCGAGAACTCGCTGGCGGGCAGGCCAACCTTCGGTCGCGAGGGCCGCGGCGAAAGTGAGGCCCCGGTATACTGGCGCCACTCATTGACCATCCGGTGTACGAGCCAGTCGGATAATTAGGAGATAACCTTGGCGACGCTTGATATTGGAGAGAAGGTCCCTGGTTTTGGGCTTCCGGGTACAGACGGACGATCGGTCGAGTTCGTTCCCGGACAGAGCGTGGCGGTTGTGGTCTTCACGTGTAACCATTGCCCGTACGCCCGGGCTTGGCACGAACGCCTGAACGATGTCGCTCGCGACTATATGGGGAAAGACGTTCAGTTCCTGCAGATTAATTCCAACGATGCCGGCAGGTCTCCGGGGGACTCATTGGAAGCAATGGCTGCCCGGGTAGCTGCCGGAGAGTTTGCGGGACCGTACCTGCACGACGAAAGCCAAGACGTTGCCCGAGCTTTTGGCGCCTCAGTGACTCCGGACGTGTATGTCATCAGCGCTGACGGCGACCTGGTCTACCACGGCGCGCCGGACGAAAACCATGACGAACCAAAGCTCGACGCCCAATGGCTTAGGGCCGCGCTCGATGATGTTATTGCCGGTCGTGCCCTTGAGCTGGCGTCGACAAAGCCGGTCGGTTGTACGATCAAGTGGTCGACTTGAGTTCTGGGGCACTTGTCCCCGGACCTGTCGTGGAGCTCCTCTGCTGGAGTGAGTGCCCGTCACATGGCGCCGCTCAAACGATGCTGCACCAAGTGCTGGCAGATATGGGCTACGACGAGGGATTGGTTACGTGCTCTTGGGTTGAGGACGATGCAACCGCCGTCGAGCGGCAGTTCGTTGGCTCACCCACCTTCCGCGTCGGTGGGGCTGATCTGTTCCCGCCGGCACCAGGCGAGCTTTATGGGCTCAGTTGCCGCATGTACACCCGCCGGGATGGTCGCCCATCACCGTTACCCGACCGCGACGACCTTCGAGAAGCACTCGGGCTGGCGTTACAACCAATTTGAGCCTTGCAACATCTAGCCAAACGCAGTTGAGGACGGCGCCCGCGTCGTAGGCGCGCAGCGGCCCGGGCTGCGCCTGGGCAGGCCATGCGGACTGGCCTGAGTACGTCATGCGGACAGAATTGTCCTCGCCACCTTCGCCCTCTGTCCGTCACCTGGTGGCGGCGCGAAGGGCCTGGAGCTCTGTCACCAATCGGTCAAAAGGGTAAAACGCCTGAACGCCGCTGGGGTTCGGGAGTACCCACATTTGCGCTACGTCCAGATCCTCAGGCTGGCGGCCGACAATGGCATGAGGGCGGTCGAAGCCTTTACGGTAAGCATCGAGGCCCAGCACGGCTACGGCTCGGGGGTGCCAGCGCCGGACCTTTCGGGACAGGCCCAAGACGCCGTCGCGCAACTGGCTCCGGTTTACCTCCGCGGCCGACTGCGTTGCGAACGGCACGAGGTTGGTGACGCCGAGCCCGAAGTCCAGGAGGCACCGGTCGTCATCGCCAGACAACACGGTCTCGGTGAACCCAGACGCGGCTAGAGCCTTCCAGAACCGGTTGCCGGGGTGAGCGAAGTGATGGCCGACGGCGCCTGAGCGCAAACCAGGGTTGATGCCGCAGAACAGGACGCTGAGGCCGGGGCCAATGACGTCCGGTATCGTGCTCCCGGTCGCTTTGGCTAGGTCCTCAGAGCGAAGGTGGCGCTTGGCGTTCATTGCTTGGCAGTACTCTCCTGCAACCTCGAGATGGTGGAGCCAACTGGCAGGTCTACCTTAACCATGAGCCAGGAGAGCGGCTGGTGACGGCCACGCTTTCCACGAATGGGCTGCTTACGAGCGGGCGAGCCCCGTCACGGCGGATGATCGCCATGGTGGGCGGCCGGCCCATAGTGTGCACCCTGACGGAAACTTAGTGAAGGGCGCGCTCACCCAAAGCTCAACGCTCAGCGCCCGCACCCAGTGGTCGAGGGCGTGACTAATAATTTCTGAGTGACGCGTCGGAAAGGGGCCTCGCCAGACGACTATTGGGACATGGGCGGGCGAATGTCAATAGCGAGGGACGACCGATCGGCCTTCCTTGCTTTCTACGATGACGCGCTGCCGCACGTTTATGGCTACCTGTCCGCCCGGTGCGAGGGGCGCGCCCTCGTCGAGGACCTGACGGCGGAAACCTTTCTCGCTGCTGTGGACGCGGCGAATCGTGACGACTCACCCCCCAGGAGCCTTCCGTGGATCATCGGCGTAGCCCGTCACAAACTTGTCGATCATTGGCGCAGGCAGACGCGCGAAGAACGCCGCTTCCGGCTGTTGACCGACGTGACGCCCCAAGTTGTCGGACCCTGGCAAGCTGAGCTCGACGCTTTGTCGGTCCGTCGAGCCTTCGGTGAGCTAGCCGCTCAACATCGTGCGGCCCTGACTCTGCGGTACCTCGACGACCTCGCGGTACCTGAGGTCGCGGTCCTGCTTGGCCGCTCAGTCCACGCCACCGAGGCGCTGCTTGTCCGGGCCCGTGCGGCGTTCCGCCGCTGTTACGCCGACGAGGAGACCCCTGGTGCCTGACTCATTCGACCAGTTGCGCGCCTCGCTCACCCCGACAGAGCCCGACCCGGTCTTTGTCGCCCGCCTACGGGCACGGATTGAACGTGCCGTCCAGCAACCAAAAGGAGTTACCGTGCCTGACCTCATCGTTCCTGACGTCATCGTGCCTGACGTCATCGTGGACGACTCGCTCGGCTCTATCACAGCCAGTGCCGAAATTACACCCTACCTGGCAGTCTCGGGCGCGAGTACCGCCATCGACTGGTACGGGGAGGCGTTCGGTGCCCGTCTGGCCCACGAGCCGATAGTCATGCCCGATGGCCGCATCGGTCATGCCGAGCTCGAGTTGGCAGGGGCGACGTTCATGCTTTCGGAGGAGCACGCCGAGATCGGTGTGGCCGCTCCCGTTCCCGGACAGGGTGTGCCGGTCACACTCCACCTGGCGGTGGCCGATGTCGACGCCACGATCAACCGAGCTGTCGCCGCAGGCGCCAAGTTCGAACGTCGCCCCGCCAACTACGCGTACGGGCGCAACGGGGTGGTCCGGGATCCCTTTGGCCACCGTTGGCTCATCTCAGGGGCAGCCACTGCTCCTCGCTCCCGCCACGGCGACATCGGTTATGTCTCGTTATGGGTGGAGGACGTCGGGCGGGCTGCGGCCTTCTTTGCGGCTGTTCTCGGATGGACCTACACGCCAGGAAGCGCGCCGCAGGGCCGCCAAGTCGAAGGGCTTAACCTCCATCACGGCCTCTGGGGTGTACAGGGCGGCAGCACCCTTTTCTGCTGCTTCGCCGTCGACGACGTCGTCGCCGCCACGGCCCGGGCGTGTTCCGCAGGCGGAACGGCCGAGGATCCCCATCTCGAACCCTACGGGCTCGTGTCGGGCTGTACGGACGACCAAGGGGTACGCTTCGCCCTTTTCGAACCGCCCGGTGGCGTGGCCCCGCAGCGGGCTTCGTACGCCAGCCGGAACAGTCAGGGCGATCTGGCCTACGTGACCATGGAGGTGGTCGACTCGGCCCGTACCCGGACCTTTTACGGGCGGGTCCTGGGCTGGAGCTTCTCGAGCGGACGGGTGGCCGACGGCTGGCAGGTCGACGACGTCTCGCCCATGGTTGGCTTATCAGGCGGCCACGAAGAGGCGACCGCGGTCCCGATGTACGTGGTCGAGGACATCGCCGCCGCTGTCCGTGCCGTCCGGCAAGCCGGGGGCAGCTCCTCCGACCCGGAGGCTCAGCCCTACGGCATTACAGCAACTTGCAGGGACGACCAGGGCACCCGCTTCTACCTGGGCCAACTTTGATCTGGGCCAACTTTGATCTGGGGCCAACTTTGATCTGGGGCCGGCGTGCTCCAGTGGCGACCGGGGCGGGGTCGTAGCGAATGGTCGGCCCGCACTCCCGGCACATGCGGGTAATCGGTGAGGATGAGATGCCGTTGCCGTCTCCATAGCCCGCTCACTACGGGTTGCCCAGGTGCCAACGAACAATGGCAAAGCCGTGCTGGGTCGCCATCTCGACGCCGGCTCGGTCAAAATGACCGTGGGCGTCGCTGGGGATCCCGACGAACCGCTCTGTCATTCGGTTTGACCCGGCCATCTTTTCGAGCAATGGCCCCACGCTTTCGGGACTGCGGATGATCTCCGCAGTCGCGTAGCGGTCTTTGCCACGAAGGCGGATGTGGACTGGTTGGCCCTCAACGAGGTTGAGTTTCCAATTGCCCCCGCCCGGGGTCAGCATGGTGTCGCCGTCGGGTACGTAGCTAACGGGTTGGCGGTACGTCTTCCCCGTCTTGCGGCCCGTCAGGAAGACAAGCATTAGCCGTCCTCCAAGAGGCGTCGGGAGCGGAAGCCCGAGGACCGCTCGCATCGGGACGTTTATGACCCGCATAAACCGGGCCTGCGCTTGGCGGCTCAATGGCCGACGTGTACCGGTCGTCATGGTCGTAGTTCCTTTCTGCTCGAGGCAGGGCGCTTTCGGGCCGGTCTGTCAGTAGCGGCCCGAGAAGCAGAGGGGGATTGGACCAGGCCGGCCCACGGGGTGTCGTCCTGCCTGGCGCCGACGTTGTGGGATAGCTGGTCGAGAGCGTGGGCGAGCCGTGAGATCTCGGCATCCGCGATCCCGGCCCGGAGCTGCTTGTCGAAGGCGATAGCGGCGTCCCGCAGCCGCAGGAACGCTGCCTCGCCGTCCGGCGTGAGCTCAACGACGTGGATCCGCCGATTATCACTGTCACGTCGCCGGGTCAACAGGCCGGCATCGTCCATGGCATTGAGGTGATGTGTCAATGTGGCTTCGGTAATCCCGACGGCGCGGGCCAGTTCGCGCTGGTGGGCGACCGTGCGGATCTTCAAGTTGAGCAGCACTAGCCACGTCGGCAGCGACCCACCGGCGGCGGCCAGAGCATCGTCGAAGGCCCGTCCGACCAGCCGGGCAGTCCGGCTGAGCTGAAGCCCGATCGGCGTGTTTTGCGGCGCGGCCACACCACCACCATATCACTGATAGTTAGATCTCGAAGGGTTTGACATCTTTCTATTAGAGATCTAACCTTAGGGTCATCTGCGACGCTTGACGCGGACGACTATCGCGGACGACTATCGAGGAGGTCCAGTGACTGGCTTGCAGGACCGGGTGGCTCTGGTCACCGGTAGCTCTCGGGGGATTGGTGCTGCCATCGCTCGGGTTTTCGCGGAGGCCGGAGCACGCGTTGTCGTCCATGGCCGCGACGCGGATGCTGCGGCCAAGGTAGCGGCCGCAATTCAGCAGGCGGGCGGACGAGCCATGCCTGTGGTGGCAGAACTCACGATGTACGGGGAGATCGACGCGATGAAGGAAGCGATTGAGAACCGTTTCGGGCCGGTCGAAATTCTCGTCGCCAATGCCGGGGGCAACACGGTCAGGCCGGGGCCATTGGAGGATCTCTCCGAAGCCGATTGGCGCCAGAGCGTGGACGTCAACCTGACATCGGCGTTCCTGACCGTAAAAGCGTTCCTTCCCGGCATGAAGCAACGGGGACGGGGCACCATCATTACCATGTCCTCAGCCGCCGCTCGGCGGCCTACCCCACAGTCTCCTATTGCTTACGCCGCGGCCAAGGCCGCGATCGAGCTGATGACTAAAGCGCTCGCCGCCCAAGCAGGTCCATACGGTGTGCGGGCGAACTGCTTGGCCCCCGAGACCATCCTGACAGAGCGGAACCAACAACTGATCCCCTTGCCAGTCCAGGAGCAGCTCCGTGCCGCTCATCCCATTCAGCGGCTGGGCGCACCCGATGACGTTGCTCAGGCGGCGCTCTTTCTCGCATCTGACCAGTCGTCGTGGATCAGTGGGGCGACACTCGACATCGCTGGTGGGTCAGTACTCGTCTGACCCAATTGCCGCGTCCGTGAGCCGCAGTTCTCACCAGGGAGAAGACTCGCCCGGACCTATTCCGGGTAGGGGCAGGGGTGTGGGCCGAGGGCGAAGCTCGGCCACAATCAGTGGTTAGGATTTCACCCAGGAGGTGGCGGTGGATATCGTCGACGGGAGATGTACCATCACCTCAACCTCCCGCAACATCTCAGGCCGCGACATCTCGGGTTGGTCAGGCTCGGCCTGGTTGTTTTCCTCTCCCTGATCTTGCTGGCAACCACCTTGGTCGGCACGACGTACCCGGCCGACGCGCAAGCGCCGAGCGTCACGGCGACTACTGTGCCGGCCGTCCTGTCGGGGACGATTTCGTATGGCTTTTCTTACACAGTCACGGGGGGGTGCGCCGGCTGCCGTAGATCCGAGAGCCTGAGCGTCACAATGACCGTAACGGGTAGCGCCATCAGCGGCAGCTTAAGAAATCCATATCAAACCTATAATCTGGACAACCCGGACGTCTATCACTGCGCGGCGGCATCGACCAGCGGGAGTAAGTGTTTCTGGGCACCTTTGAGAGTCGAGACTGCCTCGGTTCGCTATCACTTCGCCACACAGGTCGCGGCGCCAAACGGGTGCCATACCTATGCGGCCGCAACCGGGACTTACCAGGCAGCCTCGACGCCTTTACCCCTCGGTTTGGACGTCGTTTTCAACCCCGGCAGCACCGGCTCTCCGTCGGTCAACCAGCCAGGGCCGGTTCTGGGCCCGAGTTACGACCTGTCTGGCCTACCTCCCGCCCTGAGTTACCGGGCTTTGGGGGACATCAATATCCAAATGTCGATGACTTACACCCATCGAGCGGCTGCTTCTGCATGTGGCGTTACCCTCCCGGGTAACGTGTGGGACCTCGGCGTAGAGTTCGTTGGCAGGTACCATCCGGGGGCTCGTGCGCTGTCCGGCACGATCGCCTACAAAGGGCTTGGATCGCCCCGGCTTTCCTGGGACCTCGCGCTCAAGGCGACCGGCCTGAAAATTACGAGCCCGGCCGCCAACTCCATGATTGCCCTGACAGATGGCCGGTACTTTTCACCCCAGCCCCGGCCAGATGAAAGCACGCCAACGAGGCGCAAGCTGACCGTTAAAGGCGTCGACACTTCCCCAGGCGCCTCGGTGGTGCGGATTGGCGCCTTCAGCGCACCCATCGCAAGCGACGGGACGTGGAGCCTGCAGCTGCCTGTCGCTAGCGCGGGAGCGAGGACCTTGACGGCGGACGACAACGTCGGCGCCACGGCAGACCAGAACGTCACGTTTGTCGACCTGGTTATAGCTTCTGCAGCCGCGGGCTCGGTCCTCCCCATCACAGCTGTGCCGGCGATGCCAGAACTGGGCGCCGTGGCCAGCGTCGTGGGCTACCGTGGTGACGTATCTGTGGTCATTTTTAGGTGGGCCTCAGTGTGCGCGGCGAGTACCGGGACAGGTGTGGGCACGACTCGGACGCCTCATGCGGGCAGTGGTACCCCTATAACAACGACATCGGTTCGGGGGCGACGAAGGGCACGGCCCCTTGGGATGGCGACTTTTCGACAATCGAAGGAGGGTTCGCCCGGCTCAGCACGTCCGCTTACATACCCGGGGTGGTGGATGAGCCGGTCCAGTCCGAACCGAAGTGGATCGACATCCCCGGTACCAACCCGAGCATCGCGAGCATCATGGAGTATGTCGCCGCCCGAGACCCCGCTAACGCTACCGTCGAGGACGAGCTCTTCTGCCACGAAAGCGACTTTACGCAGTTCCGTGCTTCCCCCGAAGTCCGCGAGCCAGCCACGACTACCGTCCCCAACGACATCGGACAAAACCCAGGCCCACTACGACCTTTGTACGGTGCGCCGTATGCGGGCGTCGGCATTGCCCAGAAGGATCCGTCGAGCTTCCCGGCCCAGCAGTGGAACTGGCATGCAAATGTGGATGCCGGCATCGCCGTATACCAGGGGAATTTGGCGGGCGCCAAATTGTGGCGTCAAGCGGAGCAGGTACGCCTCAGCGCAGAACTGATGGCCGCGCTGCAAGTCGCGAACCATGCGAGAGCCCTCAAAAATATGAAGATGCTGCGTTTGGCACCGCGCAAAGTCCCTCCACTTACAGCGGGCCAAACCGAGCGAGAAGCGATCCGGCGCTACAACGGTGAGAACGAGTACCGCTTTGACCTCAACTACGTCGTTTCCACCAACCATCTTTCGGTCAAGACTGTCGGTAAGGGAAAATGGGTCGAAGGCGTGGGCGAATGGCAGGACACGACTACATGGCTCGCGGCCGGTGGCCCTTTAGTTGCCCGTCAATGGGTGCCCGGCCAGAACCCCGGCTACGTGGTGCTTGTGAAAGCCTGCAACTTATAGATCTCGTAGCGGGAGTGGTGAGAAGGTAGCCGCGCGTACGGCGAACGAAGTGAGTGGTCGGCTCCTGATCTCCTGAATGCGATGACAGTGCAGCCCCCCTGGTGCCGATGGCGGCGCGACGCCGGCAGTAGGGGCCACCGTCAGCGGCCGATGGGGCGCGATCGGTCACGATTTAGTGAAAATCGGCCACCGTACAGCCTTTCTTCGGTGCACTGCCGTGTTCCCGTTGCGCTAGCGCCAAAAAAGCGCCACGAAATCGCGACGGAGTACTTCTTGCGCACCCAGAAAGGCCGCGACCCAACATGGCCAAAGGCGTAGCAACCGACCTCCATAGGCAGTCAGCCGCGCCTTACGACCACATCGTAAACGGGCCGGTGGGGCCCGAGGGGACAGCTCCACGGACCAGCTCACGGCAGGGCCCGGAGTGGCTCCTACGGGAGCGAGTCGAGCCACCGTTCGAATGTAGGCCCGGCGAGGCGAGGCCCGGGCGAGGCGAGGCTGGTCGCATCTGTCACGTCGATGCCGCCTCGAGAGATGGGCACCACCAACGGTCCTCTCTCCTCGAGGGCCCTCACAATGTGACGTCCCACTCTGCCAGTCGCACCTACGACCGCGGTTCGCGCGGGGGGCGTGGACCAACCTTGTTAGGAGCAGCCCCCGGGTAATAGTTGTCACAACAGCGGGATGCTGCGGGTCATTTGGTACGACACCCGAGGAGGGGAGTTTGTGACATATGAGCACTGACCAGATCCTGACGGAGCGCTTCGAGGCGCAACGGGCCCGCCTGGAGGCGGTCGCTTACCGAATGCTCGGATCACTTGCAGAAGCCGAAGACGCCGTCCAGGAAACATGGGTCAGGCTCAGCTCGTCCGACCCCACCGAGATCGAAAACCTGGCTGGGTGGCTGACGACCGTGGTCGGGCGTATCTGCCTCAACGTGTTGCGCTCCCGCCACACACACCGCCAGGACTCGTTGGCGGTGCACGTTCCTGACCCCATTATCGACAGGGAGGGCGAGACCGACCCTGAGCATGAAGCGCTGATTGCTGACTCGGTCGGCCTCGCCCTGATGGTGGTGCTGGAGACCCTTCAGCCGGCCGAGCGCCTGGCATTTGTCCTTCACGACATGTTCGACGTGCCGTTCGATCAGATCGCATCGATCGCCGGGCGCACCCCGGTAGCGGTGCGCCAGCTGGCGAGCCGGGCTCGGCGGCGGGTGCAGGACGGAGCCCCTAGCCCCGATGTAGACCTCGTCAGGCAACGCAAGGTGGTGAACGCGTTCTTCGCGGCCGCCCGCGATGGGGACTTCGACGCTCTTGTGGCCGTTCTCGACCCCAACGTGGTGATCAGAGCCGACGGAGGGCCGGGGCGAGCGTCCGTGACTGCAATCGTCAACGGCGCCACCGCAGTGGCTTCCCAGGCGGTCACGTACTCGCGGCTTTCGCCGTTCGTACGGCCCGCGTTGGTCAACGGTGTGGCCGGCGTGGTCGTGGTCCCGAACGGAGAGCCGTTCGCAGTCATGGCCTTCACGGTCCGAGGGGGCAGGATCGTCGCCATCGATGCTTTGGGCGATCCGGTCCGCCTGCGTCAACTCGTGGACTTGAGTGTATTCGGAGACTGACGTTGGAGCCGACGAGTCAGCCAGGTCGAGAGGCATCGGTGGTCTGTGGCGGGATCGCTAGATCCTGGAGGTGCCCACTGACCGTTCGATTGAACCTGTCGGCGATTGAACCTGTCGGCGATTGAACCTGCCTGCCGCTTGGTTGTCACATCGTCGTTGTGCTGCGGGTCATCTGCAACAACACCTAGTAACGGGGGATGTGACAGATGGACGACGCCGACTGGCTAGCAGAGCGCTTCGCGGAGATCGAGACACAGTTGCAAGCCGTCGCCTGCCGCATGCTGGGCTCGTTCGTCGAGGCAGAGAGCGCGGTCCGCGAGGTCGGTGCGAGACTTGGTCGGCCAGACGCAAAGGAGACGGAAAGGCTTACTTACTGGCTGACAGCGGTCGTGGCCCGGGAATGTCTGGACAGGCTGCTAGCGCGACGCACTCGAAGCGACGATGTGCGAGCAGTCGGCACCGATATGAGGCCCTCGGCGGGGCCAACTCCCGACGGGGAGACGGAGCTGGCCGACTCCGTCGGGTTGGCCTTGCTCGTGGTGCTCGGCACCCTCTCTCCGCACGAGCGGTTGGCGTTGGTTTTGCATGACCTCTTCGGGCTCCCGTTCGACGAGGTCGCTGCGATGGTCGGCCGGTCGCCGGTGGCAGCGCGGCAACTCGCTGATAGGGCGCGACGACGGGTAAGAGGCGTCCACGCCCCATCGGGAGACCGCGGTACTCACGGGGACCGGGAAGTGGTCGACGCTTTCTTCTCGGCGGGGCGCCGAGGCGACCTTGATGCCATAATCGCATTGCTCCACCCCGACGTTGTCCTCAGATCAGACGCCGGCCCGAGCCGCCCCAACGAGTCTTTCACAATTCGTGGGGCCGAAGGCGTTGCCTACCAGGCGCGCCTGGGCGCGAGTTCCGAAGCAGAACTCCATGACGTAATGATCAACGGGACACCCGGCGTGGTGGTCACGCTCGACCGCCAGCCGATCACAGTCATGGCCTTCACCGTTATCGACGCGAAGATTGTCGAGATCGACGCCATTTCCGACCCTGACCGAGTGGAAAAGCTCGCAGAAGCCACGCTAACCGCCGAATAGCAATACCCCGGTCGCGGTTAGGTGAAGGCGAGCTCGGGCCGCCCGCATTCCTTGCCGCAGTGTGCTTCGGGTTCGCCACTCAGGCGATTGCGGGCCCGAGCGATGCTGTCTCTTTGACGTGTCGCCCACCGCCAGGGCGCTCCCGTTTGTGTCACTGCCGAGTGAGCTCGAAAACCACTGGCCTGTCTGGCTCCACGATGCAAGTGTTTAGAGATGCCTCGGGACTACTTCGGCGCAGACGTCGCGGCGCGCTATGACGAAAGTTCCGCTTCGATGTTCGACCCCGATGTGCTCGGTCCAACCGTGGAGGTGTTGGCTGAGCTCGCCAGGGGCGGCGATGCCCTCGAGTTCGCGGTCGGTACGGGCCGGGTGGCACTGCCGCTCGCAGCTCGCGGCGTGCAAGTCTCGGGCATCGAGCTCTCAATTCCTATGGCCGATCGGCTTCGTTCTAAGGACGAGGCACAGCGCGTAAAGGTGACGATCGGCGATATGGCGACAACCCAGGTCGATGGCAACTTTCGGCTGGTTTACCTCGTGTACAACACGATTGGGAACCTGGTCACCCAAGAACAACAACTCGCCTGCTTCGCCAACGCGGCGCGGCACCTCGGCTCTGGAGGCTTCTTCGTGATCGAAGTTGGAGTTCCCGACCTGCGCCGGCTGCCACCTGGCGAGGACGCTCGAGTGTTTTTTCACGCCCCCGGGTACGTAGGCTACGACCACTTCACAGACCTGGTCGCCCAACAGGCCACGTCACATCACTTCGTCTCCGATGCGGTCGGCGTACGAGAGTTCACGACGCCGTTCCGGTACGTGTGGCCCTCAGAGCTTGACCTGATGGCGAAACTGGCGGGCATGTCGCTACGCCACCGGTGGGCCGGATGGGACCGCTCACCCTTCACCGGCGAGAGCACCTCACATGTGTCGGTGTGGGAGAAGCCCGACGACCAGAGCCTGTGAAGGCTGCCACGCTCGCTCTCGACGCCGTCGGGTGGCCGGCTCTCCCCACCGAGCGGCCTTTATCCCCACCCTATGGCTCTGGGCGAACGGCTCCGGGGGGTAGAGGGCTGGCAAATGTTCAGTCGGCTCCTGGCGAGTCGGCCATGGCAAGGCCGGCTGCTTCGAGGCGCTCGAAGACAAGGCGCACAGCCATGGAGCCCTCCCCCACGGCTGCCGCGACGCGCTTGATGGAACGACTGCGGACGTCGCCGACGCAGAAGATGCCCGGCCTGCTCGTTTCGAGGACAAGCGGCATCACGTCTGCCTCCTCGTGGCGGTTGGCCGGGATGTCTGTGCCGGTGAGGAGGAACCCGTGCTCGTCTTCGGCGAGCTGCCCGCCGAGCCACGCGGTACAGGGATTGGCGCCAATGAAGACAAACAGCCCGGTGACAGGGAGCGTAGATGTCTCTTGGCTGACGTTGTTGCGCAGGCCCACGCCCTCGAGTTTCTGCTCGCCGACGAGGCCTGTTACCTCCGTTCGGGACGAGACGTGGATCTCGGGATGACGCTCGATCTCGTCGATCAGGTAGCGCGACATCGAGCTCGCGAGCGATTGTCCGCGGATGACGATGTGAACATCGGTACACGAGCGCGCCAGGTACAGCGCAGCCTGTCCGGCCGAGTTGCCACCGCCCACTACGACGACGGGCCCTCCGGCGCATGCCTTCGCTTCCATCTGTGTGGCGGCGTAGTACACGCCGACGCCCTCGAAATCGGAGAGCCGGTCGAGGGGTAGGCGGTTGTAGCGCGCACCGGTGGCGATAATGACGGAGTTGGAGGTGACCGTCTCGCCGTCGTCGAAGGAGATGTGGTGCAGCCCGCCAGCCGATGACAGCGCGACGGCGCTGGCACCCAATTTGACGCGGACGCCGAACTTCTTCGCTTGCAGAACGGCTCGAGCCGCCAGCTCTTCGCCGGACAGCCCGGCCGGAAAGCCGAGATAGTTCTCGATACGAGTCGAAGTACCGGCTTGGCCTCCAAGCGCCGTGTCCTCAGAGAGTGTGGTCGACAGCCCTTCCGAAGCCCCATAGACAGCCGCTGCAAGCCCGGCCGGCCCTCCACCGACAACGAGGAGGTCACACACCTCGGACCGGTCCTCCACGGGCGCCTCGGCGAGGCCCAGTGCGTCGAAGAGGACCAGGCTGGTGGGGTTGCGAAGCAGTGCGCCGCCGGGGAGGACCACGATCGGCAGGTCTGCCACCGGCACATCGAGCTGGCGGAGGAGCGCTTCTGCTTCGGGCGAGCCCTCCAGTTCGAGCCACCTCGACGAGAGCCGGTTGCGGGCGAGCACTTCTAGGAGCCTCCGCGTATCGGCGTCGAAGCGCGAGCCGACCAGGACCGGCCCGGATCCCCGGTTAGTGAGCCGTGCATGCCTGAACAGGAACGCCCGAAGGATTAGTTCGCTCAAGTCAGGCTCCTCGGACATGATTACCTTCACCTGTGCGGCAGGTATTCGCAGGACGCGGCCGTCGGTAGTTGCGACCGCGCTCAGGTAGACGGTTTGCCCGGTGAGAAGGCCCATCTCGCCGACGAACTCCCGCGGCCCGTAGCCGATGATCACGACTGCATCGGGTTGACCGTAGTGCTCGACGACCTCCACGCCGCCTTCGAGGACGACGATCATGTCGTAGGTCTGGTCGCCGTCCGCGAACAGGATCTCGCCGTACACAACGCGATGCTCGTTGCCGTAGCGCCGAAGAGTCGTCAGCTGCAATTCTCCGAGCAGGGGACGAAGGTCCGGGTCTTCCGGAGAGGGGTCGACCTGGGGACGCGGCCCGCCACTCATCGCACGACTATTTCGTCTACTTGTTCGCCGGTTTTGTAAACCACAAGGACTTTGTACATCACAACGACATTGTCGCGGCCGCCAGCGGTCGCTGCCAGCGGCGCGCTCGTCAGGCCAGTTCGGTCCACGACTCGCTTATGACGCCGAACAAGATGACTACTCCCCGGCGGGACGTTTGTCGGCAAGAGCAGCCAATTGGCTTCGAGCGTCTTGTGCGATGTCGGATCCCGTGTTGGCGTGCCCGTTGATCCCCCATCCGCCCTCGGGCGATTCGGTGAGCAGGACCCAGGTGCGTTCGGCCAGTGTCGGGTCGCCGGCAGCAGCGGCGACGATGTCGGTCAGTTCTTGGACCACACCCAGTTGCTTCTCCCGGTCCAAGACGCCGATCGGTGTAAGGACCTGGACCCGGACATAGTCGTTGTCACCGTCGACATTGGACAACGAACCAGGGGGAAGGTCGTGGACGAAAGCCGCAGTGTTCTTACGAAAAAGAGGGAGTTCGGGGACCTTCTCCCACCGCATGACGGCGGCGGCGAGATCTTTGGCCAGGGTGTGCTTGTCTGCGAACGTCCCGCTGGTCGAGTACACGTCGATCATGGGCATGGGTCTTGGGTCTCCCTCTTCCGGACGAGCGTCACAACCCGTCGAGTACTACATGCACTGTCCCCGGCGACCGGACCTCCCGACAACGCATGTTTGTGTCATATCTACAGAACCGAGCGGGAGCGAGGTGGCGTGCGGCTCCCCCCAGCCCGATTTTCCGCCGCTCGATGCGCGGATCGCTCGCGCCCGGGCCGGCCCAAATCCGCAGGTTCGGGTCCCCAAGCCTGGCCGCTTGGCCCTTATCCTCCAAGAGGTGACGTAGGGATTGTTGTCGGCCCCTCTACCTCGGGAGTGAGCATCGCTGTCCGGTCGATGTAGCACCAGCTCCACTCCTCCCCCGGTTCGAGCGAACGGATGACCGGATGACCGCTGGCGTTGGCGTGGGCGGTGGTGTGGCGCTCTGGGGAGTTGTCGCAACAGCCGACGTGGCCGCACTCGAGGCAGATCCGTAGGTGGAGCCAAAGTGCCCCGACGGCCAAGCAATCCTCGCAGCCGGCC
This sequence comes from uncultured Acidimicrobiaceae bacterium, assembly GCA_963823855.1. Taxonomy (GTDB): domain Bacteria; phylum Actinomycetota; class Acidimicrobiia; order Acidimicrobiales; family Palsa-688; genus Fen-671. The sequence continues at coordinate 597,834 of CAWGNA010000008.1, read as the reverse complement.
ACGAACTCCGGAAGCCGGGCGATCTTGATGTGAGCGCGATGCCTGCACCGGGCCATCCCGTCTCACAGTGGCATTGAAACTCAGCCCGCACATCGCGCGAACGTGCGTCGTGTAGGTTGCGCCCGGGCGTGCTCAGGGGCGCCAGTCGTGAACCCCCGCCAGTCGGGTCAGCTCGACTCGCGAGTTGACTTCCAGCTTGGCGAAGACATGGCGCAGGTGGCCGCTGACGGTGTGGTGGGAAACGAAGAGACGCTCCGCCACCTCGCGATTGGTCAAACCTTGCGCGACGAGGCGCGCCACCGCGAGTTCTGAGTCGGTCATAGCCGCCCAGCCCCTTCCCGGCCGCTGCATCGGGACCAGGCGGCGCCGCACCCCCAAGGCCCTGAGGCGTCCCCGCACTCTGCCGGCGTCCCAGGCGGCTCCCGCCCGGGCGAACAGCTCCAACGCGCGGCCGAAAAACTCGACCCCATCGTGTGCGGCGCCGCCGTGGACGGTGGTAGCGCCCAGGTCTTCCAGCGCGGAGGCGAGCGCCAGCGGGCGGTGCCGCCCTCGTACAGTTCAACCGCTTCGGCCAGGCGCTGTTGGCTGCGGTCCAGTAGGCCCGTTGCGTGAGCAGCCGCGGCAGCGATGGAGCGGACACCTGGGTTGAGCAGGGCCCGACGCTGGGCCGCAGCGGCGGCATGGCCCGCGAGCTCGTCGTCCTGCGCCGCCAGCGCCATGTGGACCAGCCGGGCCTCGTCGGCGACGTCCATCGGAAAGAGCGGCAGGATGGACGAACGTTGGTCCTCGCCCAAAGCACAGAGCCATCTGTGAGCGGAGGCCGCGTCGCCATCGGCCATGGCCTGCAAAGCGAGCAACCAAGCCGCGTGGCGGCGCACGCTCGGGGCGCTCTGGCCGAGCATCACCTTGGCAATTTCACCGGCCTGCCTGGTCAGGCTCGGGTTGCCAATGTGTAGAGCCACGCGTCCAAGAGCTACGACCCCCGCCGCATCCAAGACGCTCACGATTTGGGGTGCGATGTCGACAGTCAGCTGTTCCTCTAGAGCAGCGGCAGAGTCGGCCAGGCGACCCATCTGCAGCAGCTGCCTCCCACGCCCAGTCTCGAAGATATTCAGCGCCCAGCCCTGCCGGTCGCGTTGAGCCGATGCGACACCCTCACTCGACATCTGGAGCGATTCATCGAGCCGGTCGACCATGGTCAGTACGTCGCAGCGCCATTGGTACGAGAGGTGGTCCCGAGTGTCGTCGCTGGCGTCGAGGCCCGTCCTCAAGGCTGTCTCCACGAGTTCGAGCGCCGCTGCGAAGTGCCCGTCGGCATACATGAGTCCGGACTGGGCCAGCTCGAGGACAAACCGTCCAGGGACGTCGTCGCAACCTCGCACCGCGACGGTCGCCTCTTCGAGCACGGCGCGCGCTTCGTCCAAACGTCCTGCAGTCATGAGGTTGTGGAACAGGAGCGCCAGGTGCCGGGCGCGAAGGTTGGCCGGGAGAGCGGGGAGGGCGAGGGCTTGGCGGCAGGACTCGGCCCGCACGTCGGCCGAGATGGCGAACATACCGGCGATGCTCAGTCGGACCCCGGCTTCCTGCTCCGGCGGGAACGCCTGGCGCAACGCTGTGTCGGCGAACTCCTTGGCCTCTTCAGCCCGGCCAGCGGCGTGCAGCCAGAGCGCCGTCTGAGCTACGAGCGGGCCGCGCAAGGGTTGCTTACGGGGCGCGAGCTCAAGGGCATGCTGGCTCAAGTCGGCGGCGGCGCCCGGGTCGGTTACGCCGAGTGCCTCCGCCGCCTTGAACAAGGTTGTGATGGCGATCTCGTCCCCGGGCTCGGCACTCGCGGCGAGCTGCGTAGCCACCTCGACAGGTAGCGCTCCGCCGGCCAACAGCACTGACGCGGCCTGGCGGTCGAGCGACCGGCGCACCGAAAGAGGGACACTGGCTCGCACCGCTTCGAGGGTGAGGTCGTGACCGAACGTGAGCGTGCCATCGGATTCGGTCAATACGTCGGCGTGGATCAGTTCGTCCACTGGCACCAGCAACTCTGATGGTGACAGGTTGAGCATTGCGGCCAGGTCGTCGAGCGAAAACCTCCGCCCGAGCGCAGCGGCCACGGTCGCTGCTTGTCGTGCCGAGGCGGACATCCGTTCCAACCGCAAGCGCATGCTCTGACTGACGCGACGAGGTAACCGCCACTCGACCAACTCGGCGCGGCCAGAGCCGATGTGCACAAGCTCCTCTTCGCGCAGCCCCGACAGGAGCTCGACGAGCAGGAACGGGCTGCCGCCCGCCCGCTCAGCCATCTTCAACAGCTCGCTGTCGGGCCCGCCCCGAGGAGGTCGGCCGCCACCTCCGCCACCCCAGCTTGGGCCAGCGGTCCAAGGACGATCTTCGCGGCCCCGTTACTCTCGAGGCATTCCAGCGCGCTCCGGAGCTGAGGGGATCCCTGAGCAGGGCGAACAGCGATGACCCAGCCGATTGGGACCGTCGCCAGCCGGGCCGGCAGGGCGCGCAGCGCGGCCGACGTACCACTGTCGGCCCACTGCAGGTCATCGAGGCACACCAGCAGAGGCGCATCGAGCGCGGCCCGTTCGAGCAACGTCTCGAGGTCCTGCAGTAGCCAATATCTCTGCTCCGGCGAAGCGTGTGTATCGCCCAGGGCCGTGCGCTCGAGGATGGGCGAAGGGCCCTCGAACAGCGCTTCCATCAACACAGACAATTGGACGACGGTGTCGGCCGGGTCAGCCACCCCGCTCCCGACCCTTATCGACAGGCGCCGAGCCATGGCGGCCACTTCCACGAGAAGGCGGCTCTTGCCCATCCCGGCACCTCCCTCGACCACTACGACCGTACCGGTACCAGAAAGTAGCTGGTCGAGGTGCTGGCCAAAGAGTGTCAGTTCGGCGTCTCGGCCACGGACCACCGGGCTGGAACGGCTCTCCGTGGCTCGAAGCAGGCGCGGCACCCCGGGCGGCAGTTTTGGCGAGTGGGGAGGGATTACTCGCACGGGCTCCATCGTACGAAGCGCGGAAGGCGGGCATCTCGGTCGTCCAGGACTAACCGGCTGACGCCACAACGGAGCCGGGTGAGCCTCCGGGCGGCAATACGAGGCAATACGAGGCAACACGAGTCAATACGAACGGCACGATCATGTCGTGTGCCGGCGGAGCCAAGCTGCGACGCTGCTCTAGGCCCGCAACCTCTGAAAAGGATGACCCATGACCTCTACCTGAAAATTGCTCCCGGGACCGACTACGCCGGCTTCGACGCCTGCTTCGCCACCGACGTGCCGCCGACGGAGGCGGCAGTCCTCTGAACTGTTCAGCGCCCTCTTGCTCTGGACGCGTTCACGACACCGTCAGGACCTCCGGCATGGGCGACGGCGCACCTCTCCGGCAGCGCCGGTCTGCCATCACCCTAACCAGAAAGGAAGCACTCAAATGAACCGACCAAATATCGTCCTCGTCCACGGTGCATGGGCCGATGGCTCGAGTTGGAGCGCCGTTATCGAGCGCCTGCAGGCCGACGGTTATCACGTCGTCGCGCCACAGTTCCCGATGACAGCGCTGGCAGACGATGTCGCCCGGCTACGTCAGGTGCTGGACTTCCAGGACGGTCCCACGATCGTCGCTGGGCACTCCTACGGCGGACAGATCATGACCGCGCTTGGCACAGACGCACCCAACGTCGTCGGCTTGGTCTACATCGCAGCCTTCGGCCTTGACGAAGGCGAATCGCTGGGCGCCCTGTTGTCTCAGGGGCCCGTGACGCCAGCCCTGGCGCACCTGTTCACCGACAAGCAAGGCTTCGGCTGGCTGTCAGAAGATGACTTCGTGAACCATTTCGCAGCTGACGTCGACCCTGTCAGGGCGAAAGTAATGTACGCCGTACAACAAGCTTTGGCGGGCCCCGCCTTCACCGACGTGATGGGTGTCCCAGCGTGGAAGTCACTGCCGTCTTGGTACCTGGTCGCCACGAACGATCAAGCGATCCCCCCCGAGGCCGAGGTCCAGTTTGCCAAGCGCATGGGTGCCACTACTGTCGAAGTCCCGTCGAGCCACGTAGCGATGGTGTCCCATCCGGACGCCGTCGTGGATCTCGTCGAGGAGGCAGCCAACGCTGTGCCAGCCGCCCGTTGAGCTGAGACAAACGCCTTCACCACGGAAGGAGCCGGGCAATCACTACGTCGTACACGTATTCGGAACTCCCAAACAAGGTGGTCGGTGGTGCGAATGGCATCGACTATATGTACCGCGAGGCTGGCGACGGTCCTGTGCCGCTGGTCCTCCTCCAACACTTCCGGGGGAACCTCGACAATTGGGACCCGGCCCTTATCGATGCTCTGGCCTCGTCCCGGCACGTCGTGACGTTCGACAATGCAGGAGTGGCCGGTAGCTCAGGAAAGACGCCGAACTTCGTGGAGCAGATGGCACATGACGTGATTGGTTTTTTAAGCGCGATGGAATTCGACCAGGTCGACCTCCTCGGCTTCTCTATTGGCAGCTTTGTCGCCCAAGAGGTCGCCCTTATGAGGCCCGAGGTTCTCCGCAGACTAGTCTTGGCGTCTTCGGCTCCAAAGGGTGCAGCCGGAATGCACGGTTGGGCGCCCGAGGTGATCGACGCCGTGGGCGGGCCCGAGGCTAATCCAGCTGGGTACCTCCAGGTTTTCTTTGCGCCATCAGCCTCGAGCCAGCACGCCGGCGAGGAGGCGATGAAGCGCATGTTCACCAGGCAAAAAGAACGCGACCGCCCTACGACTTGGGAAACTCGCGTGGCTCAGTACGACGCTGTTTGTACGTGGGGGATACCAAATCACTCCCTGCTGCAAAGACTAAGCGCCATCGATGTGCCGGTGTTCGTTGCGAACGGTGACAGCGACCCCATGATCCTGCCTCATTACTCGTACCTGCTCGCAGGTCTGGTCCCCCAAGCCCGGGTGAAGATCTACCCGGGCTCGGCCCATGGTTTCCTGTTTCAGCATCATGCGGAGTTTGCCGCCGACGTCGAGGCGTTCCTGGCCGGCTCTGGTCATGTCTAGTGCGGCCGACCCCTATGGCGCCAACCGAACTCTCGGGATCCTCACCCTGACCGCCAACCCAACGGGCGATTTAGGTCAGGTGGCGAGGAACGGGAGGAAATCGGCGAAAAACTGCTCGGGAAACTCCAGGTGTGGGATATGACCGCAGTCAGGCATGGCTACCCGTTCCGCACGCGGTATGTCACGCGCCGCTTGCTCGGAGAGAACTTTGAAGTCGCCGGCCGACCCGAGGCTTAGCTCGGGTCAGCCGAAGGTGAAGTCATAGGCCTGTACCCCCGGCGAGAAGGTCATCTGTAGTGCGCCGGTAACTAACGGCGCTCCCGATAACAGCGTGTACAGGCGGGGTACCCCTTCGACGTCGACGCTGGTGAGATGGCGGCCACTGAGTGAGACATCGACTGTGCCCGTGCCGCCCATTACGAGGTAGACGTCGTTGGCCGTGAAGTTCAGCGTGATCTCCGCTTTGGCGCCTGCCGTGGCTTCTTCGCTGTGGTCCGTCCACACCCCGTTGAAAGCAAAAGAGTCGGGCGGGATGCTCAAAGGGCCTTGGTAGTCCACCGTCTTGTCCCGCTCGACGCTCTCTCCGGCCGCGTATTGCTCCTCGCTGTACCCCAGATAGCTCTCCTGAGTTATCTCCTGGGTCGGTGTCTTGTTTGCTACGTCGGTCCGGGGCGGCAGATGAGCGACACCGTTAGCCGTAAGCAGCTCTCTGATATCGGTCTCCATCGTGGAGTAGCCACCCTCGCCGTAGTCGTAGACGCGCACTTGCCCGGTCGGGTCAATTAGGTAGTCAGCGGGCCAGTACTCGTTGTTGTAGGCGTCCCAGGTGCCGTAGTTGCTGTCCACCGCCACCGGGTAATCGACCCCCAGGCTACGGGCAGCGCTGCGAACATTGGCCAGGACGTGCTCGAAGGCGAACTCTGGCGTGTGTACCCCCACCACGACGAACCCATACTTGTTGTAGTCGTTGTACCAGGCTTCGACGTGGGGAAGAGACCGCTGGCAATTGATGCAGGAGTAGGTCCAGAAGTCGACCAGCACGACCTTCCCCTTCAATTGGGCCAAGGTGAGCGGTCGGCCGCCCGGCGTGTTGAGCCAGGACACGATGCCAGTGAAGTTCGCCGCCGCTCCAAGGTCCGGCAACGGTAGCGCTTTGAAAGCCGCCGATCGTCTGGCGGCCACGGGTTCCTTAGGAGAAGGTCCCATTGGCGAAGGTTCCTTAACGGTTACAGGCTGGGCGTCGGCCTGCTTCTTGGCGTAGCTGTTGGCGTGCTCGCCGCTCAATTTCTGCAGCTGGGAGGAAATCGAGGAACTTCCTTCCACCCGATTTTCCAGTGCCGAGGTATAACCGGGGACGGCTCGTTGTAGCGGGTCGAACAGGCCGACGGCGATAGCGAGCGTGGTGAGCGCCAGCACCGCACCGGCGAGGCGACGGACAGCCGGCAGGTGCTTGCGAAGTCTTTGCCATCCGGTGGCGGCTCGTTGCGCGGCCACGGAGAACACCAAGAGGGGCAGCGCTGCTCCTGCCGCGTAGAACAGCGTGACGAACAGCGACGAGGCGTTCACCCGGTGGTTGGCGGCGGCTACTGAGATGGCGGCTAGCACCGGCCCCGCGCAGGGCACGAAGACGAGCCCGAGGCTGAGGCCGAGGACGAAGCCACCACCCGAGCCGGCGTGGCGCGACGTCCCGAGCCGGCTGAAGGGCCGCTCTGTCCAATAACCAATCGTTGGGACCAGTAGGCCGAGGGCCAAAACCAGCAGCACGCTGATGCCTAACCAGAAGAGAAGGTCCTCGGGGAGCCCAAGGGCGCTCAGCAATGTGGTCCCGAGGAGCTCGGCGAGGCTAAAACTCAGCACCAGACCGGCGATAATGAGGAAGGGCCGAGCCCTCCCCGACCCGGTCGACCCGCCGGCCACCACTACAGGCAAGACGGGGACGATGCACGGAGAGACACCCGTGATGAACCCACCGAGGAACGCGATGGCGAGAAGCTCACCCACGACCGAAGTTGGCCTCCTTGCAGGAACCCCTCATTGTCATTGCTCTGCGTCCCGTCGCGTCGGCAGGTGCACCCGCCTGTCGATCGACGTTAGCCGTAGCGGTCGGTTGGGTTGGCGCAGCAGCGGGAGGGCCCCCGGTCGACATCCCAATGCCCACCCGTCAATGTGGTCAGCTCTGATCAGATGTTCAGCCTCTCGCCCGCCCGGCTCTAATCTCACAATTCTCTGAACTCCACGGTCAAAGTCCTACGAAGGGACATACGGCCCACTCGGGCAGTCGGATTGCCCAGCCCTAACGGGGGCCGACGAGACTGCCCCTTACTTCGTCGGGAACTTGGGCACGGACGGTCCCAAGCTCTGTAGGGCGGGGGAGGAGGAGCGCCAGAGCCACACCCACCACCAAGATGGCCGCTGAAACCGCGAAGGCTCGGTCGTAACCGCTGGTCAGCCCGGCGCTGAGGGCGACTGCGGGCCGATGCTGGTGGGCCGGGCGTGCAGCGATGGTTGCCATCGCAGCCAACCCGACCGCGCCGCCGACCTGGCGAGAAGTATTGAGAAGCCCGGACGCCAGCCCCGTTTGGTGGAGGGGGACCCCGGCTGTTGCCGTCATCGTCATGGGGACGAACGACAGTCCGAGACCGAGGCCTACCAGCACCGCCGGCCCGAGAACGTGCGCTAGGTACCCGGAACCGACCGCAGCCTGGCTCAGCCATAGCATGCCCACGGCCGCCACCGGCAGACCGATCAAGAGCTGGCGACGGGGACCTATGCGAGCCACCACCCGGGAGGCGCTGAGCGCGCCGGCCATGATCGCCAACCCCAAGGGAAGGAAGGCCAACCCGGCGCGCAGTGGGCTGTAACCATTGACCTGCTGGAGGTACAGAGACAGGAAGAAGAACATGCCGAACAGCGCCGCACCGACCGTGACCGCTATCGCGTTACCAACAGAGAGGCTTCGCAACCTGAATATGCCAAGCGGGAGCAACGGATCGAGGGAGAAACGGGCCTCGATAACCAGGAACGAGACAAGTAAGCCGGCTCCAGCCGCCAGCACAGCGATCGTCATAGCCGAGCCCCAAGAATTGGTGTCGGTGCTGACTATCCCGTACACGACCACCGACAAACCGGCCGTGACCGTGACCGCTCCGGGAAGGTCGAGGTTGGGGCGCCCCTCGGCCGACTTCGACTCTGTTAGGGCCAGCCAAGAGGCGGCGAGAAGGAGGGCACCTATCGGGACGTTGACGAACAGGACCCAGCGCCAGCCGAGCAAATCGGTAAGCACCCCGCCAAGAAGCACTCCGATCGCAGCGCCGCTAGCTGCAGTGGCGGACCATGCCCCCAGCGCCTTGCGCCGCTCGGCGGGGACAACGAACCTCGTGGTCAACAGGGTCAGTGTCGCAGGGGCGAGAATGGCAGCACCCACGCCCTGGGCGGCCCGGGCTGCGATTAGCCAGCCGCCGCTCTGGGCCAGGCCGCCGATCAAGCTGCACAGCGTGAACAGGCCGAGCCCGACCATGAACACGCGCCTCCGGCCGAAGAGGTCAGCGGCCCGGCCGCCTAGCATCAACAGGCCTGCGAAGGTCAAAGTGTAGGCGTTGACGACCCATTGTTCGCCGGTCACAGACAGGCCCAGGCTCTGGCGCATCGCCGGCACGGCGACGTTGACTATCGATACGTCCAGGACGACCATGAATTGCGCCACGCAGCAGATCGCAAGCACCGCCCACGCAGGCATCCAGGTCGGCGCTCCGCTCCTCGGTCTGGTCTGTATTGCTCTGGTCACGCGTCTTCTTCCCCTCGAAACAACGGATGTCCAAGGTGCAGACACGGGATCTGGGCGGAACTGGGCGGCGGCGGCGCATCGATAATTTGCTTATGACTTGAGAGACGCTGCGACGCGGGGCGATGAGCGCCGACGTGGCTCTGCCGGGGGCGCCGACTGTCTCGCGTCAGGACCTGCTGTCAGTGGTGCGCTTAGTCGCCGGCTTGCCCGTCGTTTCGCTTAGTTGGTCAGGCGGGGCCCAAGGTGCGGGGCAGGCCGAAGTGGGGGAGGACGCTGTTGTCGAACCGGGTCAGGGCGCAGATCCGGGCCCAGTGAGGGTGACGACGAGCAGCCCGTTGGCGTCGGCGATGGGCGCGTGGCGCTCGGTCAGGTACAACCCGAACGCGGGCTGTCGGGAGTACTGACCCCGACGGCACCACAAAGTGGTCGGTGCCGCCCAATTACAGCCCGATGCGGTGTCTGCACCTTGGACAGCCGTGAGTTCGAAGGTGAGGAAGACCCATGACCGGAGCAGTACGGACCGAACCGCCTCGAATTGACTTTGAACGCCTACAACCCCGAAATGCGCCCAGAAGGAGGTTTGTGCGGGCGGCAGGCGGCGGCCAGAAGTCGCTTAGCTCTGGATTTCTGGCCGTTCTGGGTGCCAAATGGCGTTCCCGTCGCGTTTAGTCGGGCAGATCTGCACATTAGCGCGACAAGTTTCTCGGAATGCACCCAGAAAAGCACGAGTACGAGCACGAGCACGAGCGCGGCCACAAACGCTCGGCGTACCGAATCTCAAGCCGCGTATGACGAAACGGCAGGGCGTAGCCGTTGTGCCAGATATCGATGGCACGCTCCCAAAGCGCGGGGTCACAGGCCCCAATTGGAGGGGCATCGAGCGTGTCCTCGTACCAGGGATAGTAAGTGTGGGTGAACGTCGAGGCGTCGACAGCGTGGATGGACGCTCCCACGGCTGCGAGCGATCGCAGATCCGGGACGGCGCGGGCGAACTCCCGGCGCGAATGTGGTGAGGACGGCAGCGATTTCGTCACCGACATGCGAGCCGTCGATATCCGCTGCGACGAGTTGCGGAACGGGCACGGCGTGGGCCGCTGCGAAGCCCAGGGCGTCGACCTCTCGTTGTGCTGCCTCCGGTTCTGCGGCGAGAAACCCGGGCCAGACGTAACGGCGCAAGACCATTGATCTTCCATCCGAGAGGTCGAGCCGATGAACTGCGGTCGAAGATGCACCGGATAGGCACCGCACGCGAGAGACTTCGGCGCCAACCTCTCGTCGGATCCAGGCGCGAACTTGAGGTGGTACCCCCGTGCGCCGTAATTCTCGAGGGAGAGATGCCAGAGGGCGATGATTCGGATGACGCTGAGACGCCACACCGCCGACTCTGTCAGGCGCGACGGCCGCGGACAACGCGGCGCATGCGCAGACGCCGCTCGGGCAGGTGCCCGAAGGTTCACGGCAAGAGGGGTGCACGCCGCAGCGAACGTGCCCTGGACTAGGCCGTCAGGCGACGGCGAGCACCACCCCGCCGAGCCTCGGGCTTTCACTGCGCCGGCTAACGTACTCCGGCGGCAGCTACAAGCGGCTGACGAGATCGGCCACAATCTCGGCTGCTGGCTGCGCCCGGCCGGCGAGCGCAACACTCTGTCCTGCCCACATCGAAAGCGCCTCGATCTCGCCGGTAGTTCCGACCAGCGGCGCCGCCGGGGAGTAACGAACAATGGGTTCGCCTGAAGCAAAGGACGCAATCACTTCACCCTCTCGTGGGCGACGTCCCGGTGGGGGCTGGCCGGCGGCCTCCCACATCTCGGCCGTTGAGTTGTGCAACGCACGGTGGGGAGAACCCGGCGGCCAGCCGACGTCGTAGAGGTCGGCGTACCAATGCGCATCGGTCTCCGCAGCGGTTATCAGCCGACGCCGGTACTCCTCGTGCACCGGCATCTCCTCGGCCATCAGGAACCGCGTACCTAGCCACGCGGCTTGCGCGCCCAGGGCAAGTACCGCCGCCACTCCCCGAGCGTCACCGATGCCTCCAGCGGCAATCACCGGTACCGGGGCCACTGCGTCCACTACGGCTGGCACTAACGGCAGTGTCGCCACTGCGCCGCGGACGTGCCCTCCGGCTTCCCAGCCTTGCGCGACGACCACGTCCACTCCACTCTCGACCGCCCGCCTCGCCTCTTCAGCACTGCCGACCGTGCGCATAACAACCCCGCCGGCGTCATGGACAGGGCCGACGTAAGCGGTCAGATCCCCCCACATGAACGACACGATCCGCAAACCAGTGCCGAGCGCCTGATCGAGCCGGCGCTGGTGGTCCGAGGTGAGAATGAAGTTACCTCCAAACGGCCGATCGGTGAGCGCCGCCGTCTCACGGACCACCTCTCCGGCGTCGTCCGACCATGTCAACGCCAGCATGCCGAGGCCGCCCGCATTCGAGACCGCCGCCGCCAGCAGAGGAACCGCAGACATCGGTGCCTGGACGATCGGCTGTTCAATCCCGAGCAATTCGCATACCGGTGTTCGCACCGGGCGAGCCTACAGCCATCGAAACTGCCCGACGAAGGCCGTGGCACCGGCGTTACTAGCCGGCCTGCCCCCCATGCAGCGACAACGATTGTCCCTACTGCGTATAAGATGTCGGCATCGACTCCGCGGACTTCTTGTCCCATCCGTGGAAGAGCGAGTAGTCGCCCGCAGTCCACGCTTCACGCAGCCCCGGCTTGCTCAGGTCCCAGTCCGGCCGGATCTCGCTCGACGCGGCGCGCAGGTCATGCCAGAGGTCGTAGACCGACGGGCGGCCCCAGAACCAATAGCCGTTGTAGATGCTGTGAACGACAAGTCCCGGCTTGAGCACCAGTGTGTGCGGGATCATCGGGTCGTGCTCCGGGTCGGTGTACTCCTGGATATCGAGGTCCTTCTGGACTATCCGGCCGGGATCTGAGAGGAAGGTCCACTGGGCGCCGACCGAGGCCCGGAACTCCTGCAGAGTGTGGTGGTCGTCGGTCGCGATGGTGGCGATCTGGGTGTATGCCACCCCGATTTTAGGTTGGAATGCGGCCAGATCGAGATGCTGTTGGTGCTCTTTAGGACAGTAGTGGCCGCGCGCCAGCGTGAGGATCAGCGGGTCGCTTCCTTGGAGCTCGCTAAGCGACTTGACGTTGCCGGTGTGGTCGGGCAGCGAATAGTCAGGGAAGACGCCGCCGGGCTTGATGTCGGAACGCATGGGATGACCGCCTCTCACTTGGTCTCGACAACGCGATTTGCACGGTGCTCACAACTGTTTCGTTACGACGGCCTGACTGTACCAGGAAGGACCATGGATGAACGGCCTACCCGCCTATCAGTCAAAATGAGCTAGCGTCTTTTTTGGTACGCGGTAGCGATATCCGCTGCTCCAGGAAGTCGTCGATGAGATCGCCCGGGCGCAATAAGGCGCGTGATGCTGGTTTACCAGAAGCTGTGACCCGAGCTGGGCGTTGTTGCCGCGATGTCCGTGTCGGTGCCCACGCCCCGGTTCAACCAGTCCGTAGCCCGATGGATCCGCGAAGCGCTAGCGAAGACCGTCGCGGAGCTGGAGTCACGGGTCGACGATGACCAACCCGGGTGGCTCCGTTTCTGGACGGGACCGCACCTCAGTCGACGTGAAACATCTCCTGGACCTCACCCCGACGTGGCGAGCCGTCAGAGTTGCATTCCATGTAGGGCTCCATCATCTTCCACCATCGCCACGTCACCGGGTCGGGTTCGTCAGGTGATGTAACTGTGCCTGGCGATGGAAGGGTGTCGTCGTGTTCGAGATAGGCGAAGAGCGTCAGCCCGTGACGGTAGATCGAGAAGTTCCTGATCCCCCGAGAGCGCATCTGTTCTATCATTTCAGGCCAGATTTCGTCGTGCTTCTGCTTGTAGATTTGCTCGTTCCCCGGCTTCAGCCACATCACCCAGGCTTCGCGCCGCACCTTCGATGCCAGGCGGTCAGCTCCCGTCGCCATCGATCTACCACCCCCGCCTTCGGGGCGTCGTGGGCTCGATGAGGTTGTCCTCGATGAAGTCCCACTGGACGTCGTAACCCATCCCAGGTCCACTAGGCAGCGAGACGTAGCCTTCGCCGTCGATGACGTCGCAGCTGGCGCGCAGGTAGGGAGGAGGAGTGTCATAGTCGACTCCAGGCGCGAGCAGTCCCTTCTCGTAGTACTCCGAGGTGTCCTCGGAGGTGGCACCGAGCACCTGCAGGTTGCCGAACCCTGACATGTGGATCTCGCAGCGCACCCCGTACGCCTCGGACACCACAGCGGTCTTGCGCGCCCCCGTCACGCCACCGCGGTTGACGTCAATGCGGCTCATGTCCCCGGCGCCCCTCAGGATCCACTCGGCCCGGGTAAACACGCCTCCCGCGGCGATCTCCGGGGACAGCACGGGTATGGTCAGCTCACGACAGAGGCGGACGTAGCTTTCCACGCGATACTCGGGCATCGGGTGCTCGTACCAGTAGTAGTTGGCCCGCTCCAATTCCCGACCGACCCGGACGGCCTCCTCGAGCGACATGTAGGTGCCCCAGGGGTCGTACATCAGGACGTAGTCCGGGCCCACCGCGTCGCGCACCAGACGGATGGTCTCGATGTCTGCGCCGATGTTCGAGGGCCGCCCCGGCGTCGGCTGGCCGGTCTCCGGGTCCCAGAAGTAGTGGGGGTGGATCTTGTAGGCGACATAACCCTCGTCGCGGCACTGCAGGGCGTGCTCGGCGTAAACCTCGGGCTTGCCGATGTTGGGGTAGGTAGACGCGTACGCCTTCACCCTGGCGCGTGCCCCGCCCAGCAGCTTGTAGATGGGCAGCCCTGTCGCCTGGCCAGCCAGGTCCCACAGCACGTTGTCAACCGCGCTCGCCACGTTCTCGGGAACGTTTGCCACCCAGAGCCACTTCCAGACCATCTCGCGGTCGAAGGGGTCGCAGCCGAGGAGGAGATCCCTGATCCGGCCCAGGATGATGCTCTGATCGACCACGCTGAGGCCTTCGGCGTCGCCGTGGGTGCCCCCGCCAAAGTAGTTGCCCACGACTCCTTCGTCGCTGTGGACCGATAGCACTGTCTGCTGCAGTTCGACCTTCGGCAAGAGCTCGCCGTGGCCAGCGTCCCATCGGTCTGCGTATGTCCTGAACGTCTTCACTGTGACATCAGAGATCTTCATTTCGCTCCTTCAGGCCCGCAGGGCGAGTTGAGTGTGTCTTTACACGTAGGCGGCGCTTCGGCACTGATCCAGCAGTTCGAGGATTGCCAGCACATCCAGGAGCTCATCGACTTCCGCGGAGAGCCGGTCGTCGAGGGGGCGGTGGGGCCGGCGGAGGTATGTCGTCCTGAGGACGCCACGACGGACCAACACGTGCTTTTGGACATGGAGGAAGGTCTCCATGCCACGGTTGCAGATGGTCATCAACGGCAACACGCGAGAAAAGATGCGAAACGCTTCGCGGCGCTCTCCCGCCGCGTACAGCGATTCGACGGCGCGAAACATCTCGGGGTATGCCGGTCCCGGCATGGTACCCACCGCACCCCGCTCCAGCTCGTGCGGGTAATCGAGACCACCAGACCCGCCGATGATGACCCCGGGCGCACCTGATAGCTCTTCTACGATCTGCGACATCTTCGGCGCAGGACCGGGAGGCTCGACCTTGACTGCCGCGACTCTCGGCACTTCACGAAGAAGGCGGGCGAGGAACCGGGGAGACATCTGAACGCCAGTGTTCTGTGGCGCGTCCTGCACGACGAGCGGGAGCCCGCCGCCTTCGGCTACCGCCGCCACCGTCTCGAACAGCTCGTCTTCTCCTATGCCCTCGAGGCCGCTCGGGCGGACCATCGAGAGCTGCGCTCCCGCTCGGTAGACGCGCCGAACGGCTTCGACGCCACCCGCCACGCTCGTCATCGCGGCATTCCCGACGACGCCGAGACGACCGGCCGCCGACGCCACCGCACGGGCCATGGCCTGCTCCAGCTCTTCCTCTGCCAGGCGGGGTGACTCGCTGCCGAAGCCAAAGCCCACCCACCTGACCCCCGCTTCGACCAGGAACTCGATCTGTGCATCCAACTGGGCCAGGTCGACCGAGCCATCTTCGGCAAAGGGGGTCACGAGGATCGGGATCACGCTTCGCAAAGGTGGGAACGCAGTCGCATCAAGCGAGGCCCGCTCGCCGCTCGCCGTGCGGTTACTCATAGTTGCACATAGCACTCATATTTGGCACTCATGTTTGGCACTCCCCGGAGGTAGCGACCAGGTGTTGCCCGTGTTGTCATTCGAAGGCGTCCCCACCGCGCACGCGGTCGAGAAAAACTGCTGCGATCAACAAGATCCCGACGATCACGTCGGTGTAGTAGGTGTCAATCGACTTCAGGGAGATGATATCGGTCACGCCTGCTACAACGAGAACCCCGAGGGCACCACCGATCGGGTTGCCCACCCCACCCCGGATAATCGAGTAGCCCCCGATCATCAACGCCGCGTAGACCTCGAACGCGAGATCTGCCCCGAGCGTGTTCGTCACCCCTCCGAGCTGACCCATGTAGAGCAGGCCGCCGAGCGACGCGCCGAGCCCGCTCAGCAGGAACGCACCGAACCTAATCCGACTGACCGAGATGCCCGCGCGCCGGGCGGCCACCTCATCGCCCCCTGCTGCCCGCACATGCCTACCCAATCGGGTGAACATTACGATGCAGGCGGCGATGAGGACCAGCACCAGCGCAAGCCAGAACACCAGGGGTGCTGGGCCGAGGCTCCTGTTGCAAAAGTTGTACAGGCCGTTCACAAGGATCGTGAGCGAACCGTTCTGGCCGCACACGACGTCTTGCAGGCCTGTTACGGCCAGGGCCATGCCGATCGTTGCGGCGATCGCGTTGGCGTGAAAAACCACGACGGCGAGCGCATTGATGGCCCCGATCACGAGGCCGGTCGCCACGGCAACCCCGGCGGCCTCCCAGGGGTCATAGTGGTGGATGCTGAGGTAGGCGAAAACAGCGGCACAGAAGCCAGCGGCCGGTCCGATGCTCAGGTCGACGACGCCTGACAGCAGGGCGAACCCGGCGAACGTCCCGATCACCAGCGGCACGGTGGCGTACGTCGCCAGGATCGCGAAGTTCCCGCTCCCGACGAACTCGTTGCCGACGTAGAACAGCCCCACCAGGAAGACGAGGACGAACGTGAGCGTGATGCTGCCCACCGGCCCTCCGAAGAACTCGCCGAGGAGCTTTACCACTTCCGGGTGGTCGCCGCGGTGACCTCCGAGCTCAGAGGCCGGCTCTGCCTCGGGCCGGAGGCGCAAGTCGCTCGCGTCATCGGCTCGCCCTCTTCCGGCGATAGCCGTCGATTGAGACGGCAGCGACCAGGATCAGGCCAGGCGGCACCTGCTGCCACAGGTCGCTCAGCCCGAAAAAGGCCATCGAGGTCGGCACGGTAGAGAGGAGCCCAACGCTAGCGAACAAGACCCACAAGTTCCCGCTCCCGCCGGCGAGACTGACCCCGGCCACGATCACCGCCGCGATTGGTGGCAACAGGTAGGTCGTACCGTCGGAAACGCTGAAGGAGTGGGTCGACGCCGCGAAGAGTATGGCGGCGAGACCGACGATCATCCCCGATACGATGAACACCCCAAAGCGCGTTTTTCGCAGGGAGATTCCCCGCACCCTTGCGGCCTGGGTACTGCCCCCCACCGCCAGCACCCGTGTACCGACGCGGGTCCGGGGCAGCAGGTACCCGGCCAGAAGAATCGCGAGGACCATCACCCAGAAGACGTTCGGCAGGCCCAGGAAGAGTGCGTCGCCCCAGGTGGCCAGGCCGGAGCTAGGCGGGATTGTGGAGTAGCCGCTGATGTGGATGCTCAGCAATGCCACGCCGGCGAGGTTGGTGCCGAGCGTGACGATGATCGGGTTGATCTTGCCGAACACGATGATCGTTGCGTTCAACGTGCCCCACGCGCCACCGATCGCCATGGCAACGAAGATGACCAGGACGACGTTCCAGCCACGGTCGAGCAACGTCGTTGCGACGGCCGCCGCGAGGATCAGGCTGGTAGGCAGCGAGAGGTCGATCATCCCCCCGCTGATCACGACGAGGCCCTCGGCGACGGCCAACACGCCCACCACCGCCATCGTGAAGGTGACCGAGAGCACTGTTTGGTGAGAGATGAAGTCCGTCTGGTACGCCGTCGTCCCGACAATCAGCAGGGCCCAGGTGGCGCAGACGGCGACCGCCACCTTGACGCTCTCGGGGACCGCGCCCCGCAGTCCGTCTCGTGTGCCGCCGTGCTCAGCCGAGCGGGGACCAGGTGCCCCGTCCGGCTGAGCGAGCGTTCGAGTAGTTTGCACGACCGACCTGCGTGCTCAGGTCCCTCAGTGCACCGCGATCTGGCTTGGCACCACTTTGGCCGGGCAGAAGAGGGCTTGTTCCGTTGTGCCTGGTGCGACGGTCAGCAATTTCGCCACCAGCGCGCTGTAACCCGGGATCTTCGCCGCCTGGGCACGGGTTACGGGGCACGGTTGGATCTGCACGGCCGGGTTGCTGGCGGTGTCCGCCATGGGCGGGGCATGACCCGCAGCGATGTCCTTGAGTAGCGGGAGCGCCCACTCGGGGTACCCCTCGAGGAAGTACTCAACGCTGCCGAGCAGATGGGGGTCGACGTCATTTCCCGTGATCAGGCTGCCGTCCTGTCCCCATCCCAGGATCTCCTGCGCCCGCCCGAGCTGCTCGGCCGCTTCAAGCGTGCCGACCACGCCACTGTCGTTCAGCCCGACCGCCACCATCTTCTTCCACGACGGGTGGGCCGAGATGAGAGCTCGGGCCGCGGGCAAGGCCGTGGAAATCTGCCCGTTGCCGATGTACTGGGACACTTTGGCCTTGAGGTTGGGGCAGATGTCGAGCACGCCAGTTACCATGCCGCCGGTCCGATAGGTGTTGACGATCCCGGCCCCGGGCCTTTCGGAGGCGATCAGGGCGTCTGCGTTGCAGCCCCAACGCTGCTTCACGATCGTGCCCAGCATCTGGCCGCCGGCGATCCCGGCTTTCAAGTTGTCGATGCCGACGAAGTACCAACCCGGCTGCCCGATGTCATAGGTCATCGTCGGAATGTGCGCCGCGCTCGTCAATTTCTCCATGACGGGGTTTGCAGAGGGCTGGCCGTTGAATTCGACGATGGCGTTGCACTTGTCGAGGACGAACGTCCGGACGTTCGCTAACGCGGTGGCGGCGGAATTGTTGTTGCTGAGGGTGACGGACTGCCAGCCTTCCTTCTTGGCGATCGATTGCAGGACCTGGCCTTGGCCGGTCTCCCAGCTAAGCGTCTGGCCTCCCGTTCCCATGCACACCTTGAACGAGGCGGCCTGCGCTGTCCTCGCTGTCGCGCTCGCTGGCGCGGCGCTCACGGTGTACAGGCTCCCGATCGAAACAAGGCCAACAGCGATTGGAACGGCAAGCGCAGCGCGCCGGCCCGATAAAAGTCCCGTGTGACTCACTAATCCTCCCTTGTGTTTTTGACTTCCTGGGTAACGGTGATTGGGATGGCGATGATTGGATGGCGATGATTTGGGATGGCGATGATTGCGGAACAGCGTGATCACGTAACGATGTTCGAAGAGGCAGGTGCGATCTCCGAACCAGATGGAACTGGGTCATTTTCGGAGGTAGTGCCCTCCTCGTCCGGGCGAATGGCTCCGGTGATCAGCCCGACGATCTCCTCAGTCGTGGTCTCACTGATCGTTCGCGTCGCAACCGTGCGCCCGAGCCGCATCACCGTGACCCGGCTTGCCACCTCCACGAGATGTTGCATGTTGTGGGTAACGAGGACCACGCTCACCCGGTGTTCCTTGAGGCGGCTGATGAGCTGGAGCACCTGCGCGGACTCCTGGACGCCGAGCGCCGCGGTCGGCTCGTCGAGGATGACAATGCGCCGACCCCACAGCACGGACCTCGCGATCGCAAGGCTTTGACGTTGCCCGCCGGACATCTGTTTTACGTTCGCACGGACCGAAGGGACCTTGACATGCAGGCTGTCGAGGATCTCCCTGGAGCGTTCTCGCATCTGGCGGGCGTCGACCAGGTTGAACGCGCGTAGGAGCTTGGAGCGGTGGAGCACCTCGCGGCCGAGGAAGACGTTTTGCGCGGCGCTCATCGTGTCGACGAGAGCGAGGTCCTGGTAGACGGTCTCGATGCCGGCGCGGAGAGCGTCGCGGGGCCCTTTCAGCGCGATCTCGCGGCCGTCGAGCACGATGCGCCCACCATCTGGCGCGAGCACGCCCGCAAGGATCTTGAGGAGTGTCGACTTGCCGGCTCCGTTGTCGCCAACGAGCCCGAGCGTCTCACCTTCGAGCAGTTGGATCGTCGCGTCGGCAACCGCCACGACCGCTCCGAAATTGCGCCGGATGCGGTCGGCAACAAGGACGGGCGGAGCGCCCTGTGCGGTCCCAAGGCCCGACGACTGTGGGCCTCCGCCGCTGCTTGCCTCAGTGAGGGCCATGCCCGCGACGTCTGCCCGGCGTCAGCCTGCGACCATCTGTCTTTTGGGCCAACGGCCCGTCCCCCGTATCGGTCACGAACGGCCACCCCCTCTAGAGCACTGCCGTCGTGGGAAGTATAGCGAAGGGCTCTTGGAGTTCAAGCCGTAGGTGACGTGTTCACATATGTGAAGTTGGCCTCGCCTCCACTGTCCTGAGCGGACAGGTAACGTTCCCGGTGAACACTGGAAACGCGGCGGAGGCATCCGGCGAGCCAAGGACGTCTCGCTAGCCACGAGAGAGGGGAGACCGTGGATTTCACGGGACGGGTGAGCGTCGGACAGCAGGAGCTGCCGATGACGAGGACGGGCTTCGGTTGCGCCCCGATCGGCAACTTGTCCGCGGCCGTGAGCGACGAGGCCGCTCGGGCCGCCCTTGAGGCGGCGTGGGACGCCGGGATCCGGTACTTCGACACCTCGCCGTGGTACGGCATCGGCCTTTCCGAGCGCCGGCTCGGGACCTTTCTGAGGGACAAGCCCCGGGCCGACTTCGTGATCTCAACCAAGGTCGGCCGCGTTCTCCGGCCTTGGACAACGCCACAGTACGAGCGCCGCCACCGCGGGTCGTGGACCAACCCCCCGGACTTCGAGGTCCAGTTCGACTACTCGTACGACGGCGTCGTGCGCGCCTGGGAGGACAGCCTGCAGCGGCTGGGGCTGGCACGCGTCGACCTGTTGGTCATCCACGACCTCGACCGTGGGTATTTCTCTAACGGCGCCGACTACGACGCGTACCTTGCTCAGCTCATTACCGGTGGGTACCAGGCTCTCAGGGACCTGCGTGCCGACGGCAAGATCAAGGCAATCGGCTGCGGCGTGAACAAGCCTGGGCAGATCCCGCAGTTCCTCGACCTGTTCGACCTCGACTTCTTCCTCGTCGCCGGGCCCTACACGCTGCTCGAGCAGACAACGCTCGACAGCGAGCTCGAGCGCTGCCGGCAGTCGGGGGTGGGCTTGGTCATCGGTGCCGCATTCCGCTATGGGATCCTCGCCACGGGGACGAAGGCCTACACCGGGACCGGCCCACTGGTCCTGGGCGAGGACGAGCTAGACCGGGCGAAGCGAATAGAGCGAGTCTGCGAGGACCTCGGGGTCCCGCTCGCGGCCGCCGCAATTCAGTTCCCGCACGCTCATCCGGCCGTGCGGTCGGTGCTCTTCGGCGCGCTCGACGGTGACCAGGTCCGCCAGACCGTCGAGCACTTGAAGCGCCCGGTGCCTGGCGAACTGTGGGAACGGTTGAGAGCCGAGGGGCTGCTCGCGGCGAACGCCCCGGTGCCGTCCGGAGCTTGAGGGATCGAGCGGCCGTTTCGCGTCGTCAGGGTTCTCCGCGAGCCGACTGCCCTTCGGCTCAGAAACGGACGACTGGACTGGTCGACGCTCGACTTGGTTCTTCGGGCCTAATGTCCGCCTCGGAGTGCGTGGCGTCGGCGCGGCGTCTGGTTGTCCAGGTCGCCCACGTGCGGTCCCTCTTCTATCGTTTATCGTGCTGCACCTATTGAAAGTTCCTTCCCCGAGCCCGGAGGCCTGCTCATGCGCGGATGGTGTACACCAAACCCAACACCCTCGAGCTGTTGGACGTCGACGAACCGGTGACCAAGGAAGGTGAGGTGATCGTCGAGGTCGAAGCGTGTGGCATCTGCGGGAGCGAGCTGCACGGCATCGCCCAGCCCGGGTTCCGCCAACCACCCTTGATCATGGGGCACGAGTTCTCAGGCCGCGACCCGAAGGGCCGCGCCGTCGCCGTCAACCCGATCGTCAGCTGTGGGGAGTGCGACCTCTGCCTGTCGGGACGCAACGAGGTGTGCCGCAAGCGCTCGGTCGTCGGGATCCACCGGCAGGGCGGCTTCGCGGAGCGGGTAGCCGTCCCCGAGCGGCAGCTCTACGAGTTGCCCGAGTCGGTGGAGATCGAGACCGGGGCGCTGGTGGAGCCACTCGCCAACGGGCTGCATGCCTGGCGCCTCTCCGGAGCCGAGCCCGGAGCGCGGGTGGGCGTGCTGGGCGCCGGGACGATCGGGCTTGCCACGCTGCTCGTTGCCAAGCACTTCGGTGCCTGGGTGGCGATCACCGACCTCTCGAGCGAACGGCTCGCCGTCGCCGAGCGCCTTGGCGCCGATGTGGCTGGCCGCGCTCGAAGGAGAGTACGACGTGGTGATCGACGCCGTCGGTGCCAGGGTGACGCGGCGCGCCTCGCTCGAACGCCTTCGCCCAGCTGGCACGGCCGTATGGATCGGCTTGAACGAGCCAGAGCCTGAGTTCGACGCGCTCGACCTCATCCGGATGGAGAAACGGATCGTCGGATCCTTTGCCTACTCAAGCCAGGACTTCGGCGACGCCGTCTTGCTCGCGGGCGAGGTGGACCTCCACTGGGCATCCTCGTTCGACCTCGGCGAAGGAGCCGAGATCTTCAGAGAGCTGATGGAGGGCCGCACCGACGTCGTGAAAGCGCTGCTGCGCCCAGCCGCGGTGCGCGCCTGAACTTGAACGGGCGTACCAGGACCATGCTAGGCAAACCGTGGTGACGCCGGTCCTCTTCCGCGCCCATCCTGTTCGTGCCCAAAACTGGCGGCAGGCTGGATTCTCGCGCTCGCTCCAACCGGTGCTGTCAGTCGCCCTACAGTCCGTAAAACGGCCACTCGATCGGGACGCCGAAAAAATACTGGCCGGCCGACTCGTACCGAGCCGCCGAGATATAGGCGTGTTGCTCGATCGTATGTACGTCGCGAAAGTAACGCTGGAAGCGGTGCTCCTCGCGAATCCCAGTTGCTCCAACAGCCTTGTGCACGAGGTCGACAACTTTCACCGCCGCGGCTACGGCGTAGGTCGCGGCCAGCTGCAGCTTCATCTTGCCTGGCATGTCGATCAGGCGGCCTTCGAGCGCCTCGTCCCAGATCTCTCGCAATGCCTCGTAGAGATACGCCCTCCCGGCGCCGAGTGTGGCCTCTGCCTCGCCCATCGCTGCTTGAACCGCAGTACGCTCCCTCAGCGGCGTTGCCAGGTAAGCCGGCGTCTTTCGCGCTGCGAGCTCCAACAGATCGTCGATGGCGGCCCGTGCGATCCCCAGCGCCGGCGGTGCCAACACCGATATCGATGTCCAGACGGTGAATTTGTACAAGGGCCCTTGGTAGGCACTGCCCGGATTTTCGTACGGGGCTAGCAACGCCGTATGGCGCGACGGCACGAACACGTCGGTCATCAGCACATCGTGGCTGCCGGTCCCGCGCATGCCCAAGGTGCGCCAGTTGTCGACAATTACTGCCTTGCTCGCCGGGCACATCGTCAACAGCGTCACCGGCGCCCCATCGGGGCCGAGCCGCTGCGTGTCGTCGTCGTAGACATGAGCCAAACCGAGAAACCAACCCGCCTGGTGGGCGCCGCTGACGAATGGCGTCTGGCCGGTGACACGGTACCCACCGTCGACAACGACCGCCCGGCGAGGCGGGAAGAACGACCCGGCCAAGCTGGCGTCCGGCTGCCCGTAGATCTCTTTCGCCCCTTCATCTGGGAACCACGCTCCAATGGCATCTATGGCGGACGAAAGCTGAAGGTTCCATCCCGCGGCGCTGTCGATCCTTGAGACTTCCTCGACCACCAGGAACGCCGTCATCGGGTCGACCTCGAGCCCGCCGAAGGCCGTTGGACGCCAAAGACGGTAGAGCCCGCATGCCCGCATCGCTGTCTGCGACGGCATCGGGCAGGCGACGTTCTCGTTCGGCGTCCTCTGCGTGAGCACGGATGACCGGTTCGATTTCGTGGACCGCATCATGTAATGACGAGACCGATGCAGCCGTATTAAGCGATGACATCACTTGCCCCCGTTCCGAAAGCCACCCTCATTCACTCATGCCGGTGGCTATAGCGCATTGTTCGAGGTTCTCACGCCAGAGATGGCTGCGTGCGAGCCTTTCGTCCCTCATCAAAGGGTTCTGGTGATCCCTCATCCCGACAGCGTGTGCGCCATTGCTAGCCCTGCATGACCCCTGGCTCCTTTACGTGCCCGCTACCGGATAGGGAAAGGTCTACGATGCCGATCTAACAGCGGTCTCTCAACTTTCTGTCACATCAACTTGAGCGGTGGCGGGAGGTGGCAGAGACGATGCTGGCCCAGGCGCTCCTCCACGAGCGGCGGTACTGGTCTACGCCGCTGTTCAGTACACACTGAGGGAAAGGAGTTCCCGGTTCAGGGTCGCGGATGTACCACCAATACGGAGAAGTTCCCGCGTGCGATCACGGCCGCGGCAACGTTGCCGTGAAAGTGCCCGGCGAGGCCGCCATGGCGGTGGGAGCCGAGCACGATCAGGCCGGCCTGGTGCTCCTCGGCGGTCTCGACGATCCCCTTCCAAGTCGGGGCTGCCTGGACGGTCGTCGCCTGCGCCCGGAACCCGGCCTCGCGTGCCAGCGACGCTCCGTGCTCGGCGGTCTCCTCCGCGGCCTTTCGTACTTCTGTGGCCTGGTCCGCGTCGAAATGGCGCTCGCTGACGGGCACGAACCCGACATCTACTGGCTGCCACACGCACAGCACCAGCGCATCTCGCCCGGTCTCCAGCTGTCTCGCGGCCTGCGCGATCGCGAATCCCGCCAGATCGGAGCCGTCGTAGGCGAACAGCACCGGACCGATCGGCTCCACAGAGCCAGATTGAGCCGACACCATATCAGTTAACGCTTTCGGGCTCGAGAGCCCGGTCGGCTCGGCCCGAGCCAAGTCTGGCCAGAAGGGGTGGGGAGTACCACGCTGGCGCTGTGCCAGATAGGAAACGGTCAAGGTTGGGCGCCTGCGGTCGCGCACCACTAGCCGCATAGATAGCGACTCCGGCGGCGGCGCCGGCGATTGCGAGCCCGAGGCCGACAAAGAGCATTATGGCGGTACCTTCGTCGAGACTGCCGGAGATCGTCGAGGCGAAGTAGATGAAGATCGGCGCGACCATGAACGCGGCGACCGCTCGCAGGAGTTCGACAATTGCGAACACCCGTTGCAGGTTGGCGGCCGCCAACGAAAAGCCGGCGACGAAGAGTGCCGGTGCGACCGTCGCCCCGAGCCCGATCCCGGTCAGGCTGGACCCCACTAGCGTCAGCGCCTGGCTCGGCGGCACCTCGACACGGAAGACCGCTATGCCGGCAGCGAGCACGATCATGCCGACCAATGGGAGATAGTGGATGGCGCGCCTCTGGAGGACGAGGCCGAGCACGATCGCTGTGATCACCGCGCCTCCGACCTCGGGGAGGAAGAGCACCCCTATGCGAAGCGGGCTGTAGTGCCCCGTAAGAACTTCGACGGTGAGCGCTGTCGCGGATACCGACGCTGCCGCTGCAAACAGCGCCAAGGTGATGCCAGCGACGGGTATTGAGCTGGTCAGCATGGTGCGGATAGTGAGCAGCGGCCGTTTGGCGCGGTACTGGTAGACGACGAGAACGACAATCGTCGCCAGGCCGCCCACCATCGGCACTATCGCCACAGGGTCCAAGAACCGGTGGGTCGTGAGCTGTGAGGCGCCGAAGAAGGCGGCCACGCAGCCGACGGTGGCCAGCGCGATCGCCTTCACGTCTCGAGGCGAGTCGGGGTTGGCGGGCGGTGCGTCATCGAAGGTCAGCACGACCAGTAACAGTGCCACGGCCGATATGCCGGCGACGATCCAGAACAAAGGGCGCCAGGCGTTCGCTTCGGCTTGTAGGCCGCCGAGGAACGGGCCGAGGGCGACCGCCCCGAAGATGCACAGGTTCATGATCACGGCGGTATCGCGGAGCTTGTCTCGCGGATAGCCCAGGGCCAGGGGGGGAACTGCGGCGATCAGCAGCAGGCTGGTGCAAAGGCCCTGGACCACGTGGCCCACGATGAACATGCCCGCATTCTGGGCGGCTGCCGTGAGCACCGATCCGATGACCAGCAATACCGCGTAGGCGAACATCATCCTGCGCTGTGGTAGATGTTGGGCAAGCTGGACCGCTAGCACTGTGCCCACCGCATAGGCGGCGTTGGCCAGACCGGCGCTGAGGCTCATGGTCTGAAGGCTGGTGTGCAGCTGCTTGGCGATGATCGGCGTCAGTGGGTTGAGCGCCGCAGATAGCGCCAGGTAGGGGATAAGAGCGGACATGACCATCGCCGCCACCGCGGGGTACCGGCCGGCGAGTGGGCCCTGACGTATCAAAGTCCCTCACCTGTCTCTGCGATGTGGTACCAAATACGCCCCTCGGCGGCAAGGACAGTGCAGTATGCCGGTTGACGCCACGCCGACAGCACCACGGCGCACCATGGCCGGGGGGGTGTCGACCCGGGGGCAGACAATCGGGACGAGCGGTGCATCGGTCTCCTTCTGGTGTTGGACAGACAGAGCCGCACCCCTGCCGATGCGGCTTGCTCCGGTCACATTGGGTTTAGCAGCACATGGACAGACATATCCAGTTCCTTTGTTGGATAACGTGCTTGGACCGTATGAGCAGGCTTTCTCTTGCGGACAGCGCTGTCCGGTTGAATACTCGACACATGAACGTCACGGTGTCTGATGGCCAGAAGCGTAAGGACGCCGTACGCAATCGCAGTGCGATCCTTGATGCTGCCCGAGGGTTGTTCGCCGAGTCGGCCGAAGTTTCTATGTGCGAGGTGGCCCGCCGTGCAGGGGTGGGGCAGGCCACGCTCTACCGCAACTTCCCGGACCGCCGGGCGCTGGCCGCAGAGCTCCTCGGCGAACATGTCCAACGTCTGGCGTTACTCGCCGCGGAGTGTGCCGGCGACCCTGGCGCATTCTTCGTACTGCTTCGTTGCCTCGTCGAAACCGTGGTCGATCTCTACGCTCTGGGCGAGCTGGCACGGGAGGACGCGTCTGTGGGCTCGCAGTTCCAACGTGCCAGGGAATGCGTCGCCGAGCTGATGAAGCGTCCACTGGCCGAAGCGAAGGCCGCCGGGGCTCTGCGTCGGGACACGTCGCTAGAAGACGTCTTCTTGGTAGTGGCCATGGCCAGAGGCGCCATGGCCAGGGCAAACGGCGCTACGGCGCGCGCCGCGGCCGCCAGCCGCGTACTCACCCTGGCGCTCGAAGGGCTGGTCCCACCGGCGGCGCGGCACTGAATGCCCAGCGGCGGCACTGGAGCGGGGCCTGCGGCCCTGGAAAGGTGGCCGAGGAGCACCATCGCCTGTTGGCCAGCGTGTTGAGGATTCGGGGTCGCGACCGCGACACTGCAGCGTACGGCTCGGTATGCCAAAACGAGGCTCAAAACCGTTGGTGCGACTACCAGGACCGGGTACCCCTCGACATGCCGCTTCCCCCTGGTCCGACCGAAGGTGACGCTAAGGACCATCGCCAGGGCGGTATGAGAGCTGATCGGCTCATGTCACCGTGCACCCCGAGGCCTTCCCGAGGCCGAACCCCGCCAATAGCTGCAACGCTAAGGCGTTCACGCCTCGACGAGTTCGCCGGGGCCGTCATCGCTTTCTCTAAGTTGCACTTCGTGCCGCCCCGGGAGGCGGCGGGCGAGCTCGGTGCGACCCCGCACGCCGAGCCTGCGATAGACCCGACCGAGATGGAACTCGACAGTGTTGACGCTCAAATAGAGCTGAGCACAAATCTCCTTGGTACTTAGACCATCAGCCGCGAGGAGCGCAACGCGGAGTTCGGCGGGCGTGAGAGAACTGTGCGCATCCGGTCGCGACCTCAGAGTCATCCCGCTGGCCCTGAGCTCTGCCCGGGCGCGTTCCGACCAAGGCACAGCGCCGTAGTTGTCGAAGGCGGCAAGGGCCTCGGCCAGTTCCGCGGCGGGCAGCCCGTCGCTCACCTTGCCGACGCAGGCATTCGCCGTAGAGCAGGTGCGTCCGGGCAGTGACGAAGGCGTCGGGGTCGCCTTCATGAGCCTTGATGGCAGCCTCGAACAGCTCCTGTGCGGCGTCGCCGGAGGCCGTGAGCGCACGGCAGCGCAGCACCAGGGCCGGGGCGCGGATGTCGCTCATCCCCTGCGTCCTGCGCTTGAGCTCTTCGGTCCGGAGAACCGCCCCCTTCAGCTGGCCTGTCCTGACCAGTACCTCGACCAGGTCGGGAATGGATATGACGGTGGGCCCACGCAGCCCCCTGGCCCAGGGCACGTTCGCCACCTCGGTGAAGGCGTTAGCTGCGGCGCTGAGGTCACCCTGGCCGAGGGCCAGCAGCCCACCAGCGCGCAGCGCAATGAGCCGTGCCCACGGCCGGCCATGCCGGTTGGCCACCTCTGAAGCCATCTCGATATTGAACCGACATGCCTCCTCGTCGCCACGGAAGGCCGCCACTGTGGCCAGGATGCCGTAGTGCTCGGCCGTGTGCGCCGGCTGGCCTAGCTCCTCGCTCATCTCGATGGCCTCGGTGGCTTCGGCCTCTGCCTCCGGCCACCTGTCATCGTCCAGGTCCTCGGAGGCGGTAATCGTGAGCACGACCGGCAGCAGGCCGAGGGCGCCTATGGAACGAAGTTCTCGCGCCCTGCGTTCGCCAAGAGTGCGGCCATCGGTCGTCCTTCCCAGCCATCCCAGTGCGGCCTGCTCCTGGACGATGTGCGGCCAGTTGTGGCTGTCGACCGCCATTGCGGCAGCGGCGTGCTCGAGCAGTGCGGTCCCCTGTACCGGTTCTCCTCGGTACGTCGCCGCCATTCCCTGCACGTAGTCAGCGGTCGGAGCGAGGCCGGGGTCAAGAACGGCTAGCTCCCGTAGCTTGGCGGCTACCGTCGTCATGCCGTCGGCGTCGTTGGACCACCAGCGAGCCACCGCGGCGCGAACCAGACCCTCAGCGGCTCGTCGTGGGTCAGAGGCGCTCAGTAGGTCTGCCGCCGACATCAGGGTGTCCGCGCACTGTCGCGAGTCACCGGCGCAATACTCGTTGTGGCCGCGTAACGCCAGGATCCGCCCACGTAGGCTTTCGCTGTCGGCATCAGCCCACGCCTCCTCGAGTAGCCGCTCAGCGCGGGGTGAGTCACCCGCCAGCCAGGCGGCGTCTCCGGCCAAGAACCGTCGCCTGGCAGCCTCGGGCCGTCCTTTAGAGAGCCGGGCCGCCTGCTCGTATGCGCCGGCGGCGGCAGCATACCCGGCTCGTTGCGAGGCTTCAGCGGCCACCTGTTCGAGCGCGCTGGCGACGCGTTCGTCCGGTCCCTCAGCTGCGGCGGCCTGGTGCCACGCCCACGACGCACTGTCCTCGCTAAGGCGGGCCGCGACAGCGCGATGAGCGGCCCGGCGCTCGGCCCAGGGGAGCGGTGGTAGACGGCCGAGCGGACAAGGGGATGGCGCCAAGCCGCCCTGCCCCCCTCCAGCTGCAACAAACCGGCCTCAACAGCGGGACCAAGGTCGCTCACCGTGTAACCGCACTCAACCAGGGCCGGGCCGAGCAGGGCGAGATCGGCGTCACCGCTCGCAGACACCAGCACGAGGGCATGTTGGGCCGCCTGGCTGAGGTCCGACACCCGACGGTAGAAGGCTTCTTCGATGCCGCCCACGCTCGGCAGAGGCGCCGGCAGCGCCTCGAGTCCTGCTCGCTGGCGGGACGACAGCCGGCTCAGGATCTCGAGCATCGCCAACGGGTTGCCGGCAGTTGATGAGTGGAGCTCGTCTACAACCAACGCAGCTAGGCCCGGGGCGCGGCCCGAGAGGAGCTCGCTGGCGGCTTCGTGGTCGAGGCCGGTTATCGGCACCTGGCTGAGGCCCACGGTCTGGACGGGAAGACGCTCACCGCTCCGATAGGTGACAAGGACGGCGACCCTGTCTGCCCGCAGCCGCCGCGCCGCGAAAAGGAGTGCTTGCGCTGAGGGCGCGTCGACCCATTGGAAGTCGTCGACCAGGACTAGAACGGGCTCTCGTTGAGCCGCAGACGCGATCAGGCTCAATAGCCCGGCGGCGACAAGGAGCCGGCTGGCCGTGGCGGGCGGCCCCAGCCCGAGGGCGGCCTTGAGCGCCGCCATTTGTCCCTGTGGCACCACCTCCAGCAGGTCGAGGACAGGGCGGACCAGCTCGACCAACCCGGCAAAGCCCAGCTCGAGTTCCGACTCGACGCCCGTCGTCCTGAGGACGCGAAAGCCCGACGCCACCGATGCCGCGTAAGCCAACAGCTCGGTCTTCCCGACACCGGGTTCGCCGTCGAGCACCAGGCAACGGGCCGCGCCGGCCGCCGCCTCTGCGAGAAGGAGGTCGATCCGGGCACGTTCCTGAGCTCGCCCCAGCAGCACGCGACAAATGTACACCTCGGATTTCGGGCGAAGAGGTGAAAAAGCAACGGTTATCCGTGGTGCCATCGGGGGGGCCAGAGAGCAAGGTGCTCAAAAGCGTTCCTCCCTTTCCAGGGCTGAAACATCGAGGAGCACAACGTGGCGTACTTCGGAAAGGCATTGTGCAGCGGAGTGACCAGGTTTGCCGCCTTGAGCGTGGCGGTCGCCGGCATGACCGGGAGTACTGCCGTTGCCCTTCCCGCTCCTGCAGTTTCACCGACTTGGCACATAATGCAGGACGGGGCCCTCCCGAGTGCCGGGCCCGACAATGGCCTCTTCGGCGTCTCATGCCCTTCGCCTGGTTCCTGCGTGGCCGTCGGCGACGAAGGCTACAACACTGCGCAAAGGGCCCTGGTCGAGAGCCTGCGAGCGGGTAGTTGGAGGGTTACACCGAGCCCGGGAACATCTGGCGCCTTCCCAGTGGACTTCCTGAACTCTATTTCCTGCATTTCCACGTCCTCTTGCGTGGCCGCCGGTTGGGCGGCTGGCCCTATGCAGGACACTTATCGCACCTTGATCGAGACGTCGAGGGGGGCTGACTGGAAAGTTACCCGGAGCCCAAACCCGACGACGGCGTCGAACGACCTCCGTGGCATTTCCTGCAGTTCTCGGACGGCATGCGTGGCCGTCGGCGATTATGGCACCAGCAGCTCCCAAAAGACACTTATTGAGACGTTGAGAAGGGGTACCTGGACGGTGGCAACCAGCCAGGCCACTCCGTCCCCGTTCACCGTTGATTTCCTGAACGGGGTCTCGTGCATTTCCGCCACGGACTGCGTTGCCGCTGGCTTCGCAGCGGGGCCTAATGCCCTGCAGTCGCGGACCTTGATTGAGTCCCTCAGTATTGACGGCTGGAAGATTACGCCGAGCCCGAACACGGTGTCGCCACTAAACGAGCTCTACGGCATCTCGTGCAGTTCTCCGATCTCGTGCGTTGCCGTAGGGGCCGCTGGGACCCTCGCTTCCCAGAAGACCCTCGTAGAGACCCTCACCGGCGGTACCTGGAGGATCGCTTCGAGCCCGAACACGACGTTGCCGATGAATGCGCTCTACTACACCTGGTGCCAGTCCTCCACCACCTGCGTAGCAGCAGGTTACGGCGTCAGCTCCATTGGCACCGCGACAAAGACGCTTATCGAAACCCTCAAACGGGGGTTGTGGCGGATTACCCCCAGCCCGAACACTTCATCGCCGCTAAACGAACTTTACGGTTATGCCTGCGCTGCACCCAAGGCCTGTTACGCGGTGGGCGTCGACGGTTACGCAACGGAACATAACGCGCTGATCGAAACCACTACGGGCAAGGGCCGACACCACCCGCAATCGAGTCGCTGGGGCCCGCTAGCCAGCACAAAATGACTGACCGATGGTTTGATACGCACATACGGTAGCGAGGTGGTTTGTAAAGCTAGACAACTCGAGACGAGAGGTAACGGATGAAATATAAACTGTTGCCGTCAAGCGTCGGCATGGTCCTGACTGTAGTCGTGCTATTCGGCACGACGCCGTACGGTCCATCGGCTGCAGCGCAAGGCACATCAGCTGCAGCGAACCAGCCGTTTACAATAATGAGCCCGGACTTCACTGATTATGGGCCGTTACCAGCTACGAGTGCCTACTCGCCATGCGGTGGGAAGAACCTCGCACCTACACTTGGTTGGTCGAACGTCCCCGCGGGCACGAAGAGCTTTGCTTTCGCCATCGTCGACGTGAGCGCTCCCGTCGCTGGCGGGTTCCATCATTGGGTCGTCTACAACATTCCCGGTTCAGTTCGCAAGCTCGCCGGCCATGGACAGAACCCATACAGCGAAGGCACCAACGACTTCCCGCGTGTCGGCTACGACGGGCCGTGCCCGCCGCCCGGAGGCGAGGTTCACGATTATGTGTTTCAGCTGTACGCCCTCAATGTGCCGTTTATCAGTGGACAACGTCTCACTTATCCGGCGCTCATGCAGAAGATCACCAAATACGTCGTCGGCGCAACCATCACGGTAGGGACCTACGTCAACAACGCTCCGGCCTGAGCTGGTCGGCGCCTTACCGCATTCGGGCCTTTCCATACCGACGTGGCGACCAGCCGGCGTCGGAAGGACCTGATGTGTTCTGCAGCGTGTGCCCGTCAGACGGTTGCAGGTCTGGGCCGAGACGACGCTTTCTTCCTCGACGTCAACGATCCCGCGGGCAGTCATGGCGAATTATCTCACGAGCCGCGCACCGCTGCCGGACTGGAGCAGCTCCGGAGCATTCTGTCGATCAGAGCCCTCAGCTTGCCGAGAAGCCGTGGTCATGAACAGCCCACGACCTGACGGCTCTGCCGTGAGACAATGGTCAGCGTGGCGACGACGCGCGCCCAGCAAGACGGCAGACCATTAGCCATTAACGTCCAACTTCTAGGCCGGTTTGCCGTGAGGGAGGGAGACCGGAGTACGAGCTCGTGGCCCCGGCCCAGTGCTCGGCGACTGTGCCAGCTGGTGCTCATCAGCCCTGGGCGCCGGATCAGCCGGGAGTCGGCGTGCGAAGCGCTCTTCTCATCTCTGACACCTGAGTCCGCCGCTCGCTCGCTATACAAAGCCCAGTCCATGGCCCGGTTGGCGCTGAAAGAGCTCGGGCCTCAAGCGGCCGGTATGCTCAACGCCGACCCGGCCCAAATCTGGGTCGGCCCCAATGTCGACCTTGCTGTAGACCTCGACGCCCACGAACAGGCGCTGCGCGCCGCCCTCCAGGCCCCACCGGGCTCCGGACGGGACTCAGCGCTGCTCGACGCCCTATCCACGGGAGGCGTCCCGCTTGAAGACGAGCCCGAGGCCGAGTGGGCGGCCCGGGTACGCGAGCGGGTCGAGTACCTGCGCCAAGAGGCACGCCTCGAGCTGGCCCGCGACCGCTCTCGCGGAGTGGGCCGTGCCCACCCGGAACAGGTGCTGGAAGCCTGGCAGGCCTGCCTGCAAGCGGATCCGTCCGATGAAGAGGCAGCTTCCGCCCTCATGCGGCTTTACCTCGCCCAGGGCCGGCGCCCATTGGCAATCGCCACCTACGAGCGCTGCAGTGGCGCGCTGGCGGCCCTCGGTTTGAAGACCTCGCTGGCGCTTGACGAGCTGAGAGCCAGCGCCGACAGCGCCCTCTCCTATACCCGTCCGGTTTCGCCTGTCGGTCTGGCCGCGGCGACCGTCGGCGGCGAGGAGCGCAGGCTACTGAGCGTGGTTTTCGTCGAACTGTCCCCGGTCGGCTTGAGCCTGCGGGCCGACCCCGAGGACCTTCGCGAGGTTATTGGTGGAGCCCTTGGCCAAGCGATCGGCGTGGTCGAGGCGTTCGGGGGCACGGTAGCGTCGATCTCGGGGTCGGGCATGTCAGTTTTCTTCGGCGCTCCTCAAGCGCACGAGGACGACCCTGAAGGCTTCGCGCCGCGCTGCGGTTGGTAAATGTTGTCGGCGCTGCACCCGGCCACGCTGATCACGGGCTTCGTCAGCCCGGAGGACGCGGACGTCAGTTTGCCTTCTCCGTGCGTGTCGGGGTCGAAACGGGACCGTCGGTGGCCGGCCCGCCGGGGGCCAGGACGGGGGCGGCTACAGGGCGGTCGGTGGGGCGGTGGGGGCGGCCGCCGCCCTCCAGTCGGCCGCACGACCGGGTTCTGTGCTCGTGGGCGCAGCAACGCGTCGAGCCACCGAAGGGATTTTCGAGTGGGGGCCCGGTCTCGACGTACCCCTGAGCCCCGGAACTGAGCGGCTGGCCGCGACGTACGTCGTGCAACCGCGCGCCAGACCGGCCTCCGAATCGGGCCGGCGACGGCTAGCGGCAAAGGCCCCTCTCGTCGGGCGGGACACGGAGTTAGCCGTGCTCACACAGGCGGTACGGGCCACCGTGTCGGGGCGGGGCGGCGTTGTAGTGGTCGCCGGTGAGCCCGGGCTGGGTAAGACCCGCCTCGTCGGTGAGTGCCGCAACTACTTCATGGGTTGGGTGGGGGCGGCGTCAGGGCGCTTGCCCTTGTGGCTCGACGGCCGCTGTGCCTCTTATGCGTCGTCCACCCCGTACGGGGCCTACCAACAGCTCCTCTCGCGCTTCATCGGCGCACCGCTGGAGGCAGGTGAGACGGTCCTCCGGCCCGCGCTCGAAGCGGCCATGCGGGCCGTCTTCGGGAAGGACACAGAGGCGCTCCCGTTGCTGGCCCGCATGTTGGGCTTGCCGGTGGGGGCGGGCGGGGCGACCCTGGCGCAGATGAGCCCGGCGGAGCTCCAATACATGACGTTCCAAGCTGTGAGGTCGGTGCTGGCTCGCCTAATCGAGCTCGGCCCGACGGTGCTCGCCCTGGAGGACCTGCACTGGTCCGACCCGACTTCGCTCCGGCTGACCGGCGAGCTGGCCACGCTCGCTTCCTCCGGCCCCTTGCTCGTGCTGGCGACTCGGCGGCCGGAGCCCGAGCCCGGGGTTGGCGAGCTGGAGGCCGAGCTGGCCGCCGACCCGGCCCGGCCCTTTCATATGTTGCAGCTTTTTCCCATACCCAAGGATGGTGAGCACGCCCTGGCGTGCGCGCTCCTGGACGGCGTTGTCGATGACGAGGTACTCGAGGCGGTCTGCAGGGGTGTGGACGGCAACCCGCTGTTCCTGGAGGAGCGGCTAGCGTCACTGCTCGATACGGGCGCGCTCGAGCGCGACGACACTGGTTGGCGGCTGGCGTCGGCAAACGCCAACGCCGTGCCCGAGGTCCTCGAGCGGCTTATCCGTTCCCGCACCGACCGGCTAAGCCCGGCAGCCCGGGAGGCCATCGTGGCCGCATCGGTCCTCGGCGAAGAAGCGGAGCGTTCGGACATAAGCGCGGTGTGCCAGCTGGACGGGACGCTCGACGCCGCCCTTTCCGAGCTGGTCTCGGGCGGCCTTTTGGTCGAGGCCCGCAGCCAGCCCGAACCGCTCTACCGCTTCCACCACGCCCTTATTCGGGATGCGACGTACCACGGTTTGCTCCGCTCGCAGCGGCGCCAGCTACACGCTCGGGCGGCCTGGCACCTGGAGGCGAACGCGGCCGAGCGCGTGGCCGACGTCGCCGCGGTGCTCGGCCATCACTTCGCCGCCGCCGGCGAAGACGACCGCGCCGTCCACTACCTCGAGCTGGCCGGGGACCACGCCGACCGAGATCTTCGCCAACGATGAGGCCATTGCTCTGTACCGACAAGCGCTCGCCATCGCGAGCGGAGAGCGTACGACGAGCGAGGAGGCGCCGACGCCTGGCCCCTGGGGGCGAGCGGTGACAGCGGCCAGGCTGTGCGAAAAGTTGGCCGACTTGCTCCTGTTCATCGACCGCTTCGAAGAAGCCCGCTCGGCGGGCCTCGCCGGGCTCGCCCTTGTCCGACCCGAGGACACGCAACAGGCCGCGAGATTGCACTATCTGCTCGGCAAGGTCGAGTTCCAACAAGATCACTTCGACTCCGCCCTGGCCGCCTTCGCCGCGGCCGAAGAGTTGACCGGTGCCCCCGGGCTGGACGACGACCAGGAGTGGGTCGAGCTCTGGCTGACCCTGCAGGTGGACGAGAAGTTCGTAATTTACTATCAGCGAAAAGAGGTCGAACGCTGCGCCGCCCTCATCGAGGACGCTCGCCCGCTGGTGGAAGCGAGAGGCGGGGCCCGGTCGGCATGGGGTTCTTTGGGGCGCTGGCCCTGCTGCACTTCCACCAGCGCCGTTACCGCGTCGACGAGCAGATCCTCGAAGAGGTACGACGGTACGACGAGGCCGCCTGGGGACCAGAACGCGGGACCCTGGGGTTCATGCGCCCCGAGCGCTTCCGCTTCTCCACCGCGTTGGTCCTGGGTTGGCCCTTACCTGGCACGGAGATTTCTTTGAGGCTCGCCGGGTCCTCCGCCGGGGACTGGAAAGCGCCGAGCGGTCGGGCTCACCCGGAGCGCAGGGTGCCATCCTGGTAGAGCTGGCTGTCACCTCCTTCCGTGCAGGCGATGTGGAGGCGGTGCGCGAACTCCTCCCGAGGGCGCGGGCTGCCGCCGCGACGAGAGGTGACTCGTACCACCTGGCGACGGCGATCGCGTTACAGGCCTGGGTGGCCTGGCGCGACGAGCGGATGGACGAAGCCCTTGCGCTTGGTGCTGAGGCGCTCGACCTCTGGCACCCACATCCCGAGTTCCACCCGTACTGCCTTGCTCTCTGGCCGCTAGCCGGTGCGCACCTGGCCGTCGGGCAAAACGACCAAGCAATCGCGGCGGCACGGCGCCTGCTCGACCCGGAGCTGGCGCGGCTGCCCGACGAGCTCGAGGCGGCTGTCTTGGCTGTGTGCAAGGCCTGGGACGCCGGCGACTCGGACCGCGCCGGCCAACTCTTGACGGGCGCGGCGCAACTGGCGCGCTCGCTCGGTTACGCCTAATGGCCTGGGCCCTGGATCGCCCGAACGCCGGGCACCGGCCACCAGACCGACGCGACGCCGGCCCAGCCGGACACGACCAAATCGGGACCCCGCACGGTGGATAGCTGGCCGCGGCGCCGGTAGGCGAGGTCAGGGGTCAGCCAGCACTCGTTTCGATCAATGCCTCCTGGGCAATGCTGGTCCCCTCGACGCCCACGGCGTAGCAGGCGCTGGGTGAAGCGCACGAATAACCGTAGAGCTCATTCAACGGCGACGCTGTGTTAGGGCTCGCGGTGATCCTCCAGACGCCTCCGCTGAGGGTTTCGATTAGGGTGCGAGCCTCGGTGCCCTGCGGGTCCATGGCGTAGCCGGCCGCGCCGCACGACGTCCGAGAGCGGCACCAGGCATAGAAAAGCTCGTTCAATCCCAGTGCCGTGTCAGGGCTTGGAACCAGCTTCCAGGTGCCTCCGGAAAGCGTTTCCACCAGGGCCCGTTGAGCGGAGATGCTGCCGTCGTCGCCCACCGCGACGCAGGACGTGGGAGTAGTGCACTGGACGCCGTAAAGCTCATTCATTGGCGACGACGTGTCCGGGCTGGGCGTTATTCTCCAGGTTCCGCCGCTGAGGGTCTCGATAAGCGTGCGTGACTCCATACCCGTCGGGTCGGCGGCGAAGCCGGCCGCCACACAGTGCGTGGGGGAAATGCAGGAAACGGCGTTGAGGAAATTGACGACGTACGGAGGGTCGGCCACCGGGCTGGGCACGACCCGCCAGGTGCCTTTGCTGAGGGACTCCACCAGGGTCTTCTGAAAGCTTGGGGTGCCGTCGTCGCCCACCGCTACGCACGTGGTAGACGAAGCACATGAGATGCCGGCCAGGCTGTTTAACACCGCTGTTGTATTAGGGCTCGGGCTGAGCCGCCAGGTGCCTCCTTTGAGCCTCAGGACCAGGGTGCGCGCTCTCGTGCCCGTGACGTCTGTCGCCCGGCCTGCCGCCGCACAGGACGTCGGAGAGCCGCACGAGACCGCGTTGAGGGAGTCACCAATGTAAGGCGAAGCCGTGACGGGGCTCGGCGTGACCGTCCAGCGGTTCTTGTTCATGGTCTCGACCAACGTGCCCTGGAAATTGCCGTGGCCGTTGTACCCGACCGCCACGCAAACCTTTGCTGACGGGCACGAGGCACTGAAAAGCAGGTTGTCGGGCGGAGGGTCTTCGATGGCCCGCCCTTGCTCGATATGCCATTTATCCGCCAGAGCGCCACTCGGAGCGGCCGACCCGACGGGAGTGGCCGAGGTGAGGGCTACAGTCACGCCCACCAACCTGAGCAGGCGGCGGCCGGTCCCGGGGCACGAGGTGGCGGCCCTCCACGCTCCGTGCTGCGGCTCTTCACAATCCAGGTGCTCAGGACGAAGGCGGGGAGTACGACGAGCGCGTTTACGGCTTCCCGCTCATGGCGCTCGTTCACCGCATGGCTGGGGCCGTCCCCATCGGGGCGAACTTGGTTGTGTCGCATTGTCGGCTCTTCTCTGGAGGACCGGCTGTGCACCGGTTCCGTCATGGTGAATGAGCCGTTTCCCCAAAGTTTCCCCGCGCCGGGGTGGAGTTAGCACGACGAGCGCAGGTCCGGGTGGAGAACCTTTTGGGAACTGGGCCGGCCAACATGACAATGACTCCAACCGGAAGTCCTGGACCAGAGGAACCGCACGTACAACAGGCGTTCCACCGGCGGAGGTGCCTGTACCGCCATACCGATCGTCCTCTTCTTAGCTGCCTTGAGCGACGGAGCCGTCGGACAGCCGGGTACCGCTCCGGTGCGACGTCGTCCCTCGTTGTCGCTCCCCGCGTGCTCGGTAGAGATCGCGCAAGAGGTCGATTTCTGCGCCGTAGTGGATCACTTCATCGAGGACGCGTAATACCCACGAGACCCCGTCCCCTCGGAGTGTGGTCCTCCGACCGGGCCGATTTTCTCCCACAGGTTTGTGTCGCTTACCTCCTGAAACGTCCTTGTGCCGCTCGGTCCTGACGACCCTGCCGGCCTGCAGCCCGAGCGATCGGCGGTATTGTCGGACGTGCCGCCTATAGCAGGAGACTGGTCGTGCCGTTGACGGGCAGGGGAACTACGACCCCTTCCGCGCCCACGCCCGCAATATCGATTATGCCAGTCGTTATAATGGGAATTTACAATCAGCGCGCATCGGGCCCGCTGCGCAAGGTCATTGAGGTACGTGACCACCTCCGGGTGGGCCTTGAACCAGTCGGACCTGGACTGTTGAGCAACTACAAGCCTCTGTCCACCGCCTGTTCGAGCCCAGCCCGGAACGCCTCTGTGGCCGACCTCTCGCTGCCACTGCGACCAAGGGCAGCGCTGAACATGTCCCGGGCGCTCCGTGCGGGCTGGTGGTGGTGACCATCGTCGACGGGCTCACAAACGACACAGGCCAGGTTGTGCCAGGTCGCCGGGCGCCAGCGCCGCCACGACGCACTGCTCGACGCCCATGACCCGGCCCTTGGCACGGTCTCCCAGGGCTCCCACAATTCTGCCGCCTGCATCGGGAGGTGGCTCGTAACAGGGACCGGCGCACCAGAACACTCATCGGATTTGCTGGCTCGGGCCAGTCGATCCGCTCTGAGTCGGCGATATCGGAAACCCCAGCAGGATTGGCACTTTCGCGTAATGGAGAGACAGAACGGCGACGTTGGTCGGGACCATATGTATGTGGTTTCCGTTCTGGCGCGGGCTGAATTGGACCGGAGGCAATAAGAACCGTCTAATTGGCGTGGGTCGGAACGCGCCAGTCGGTACCGGTCCTGGCGCCTGCTCTGTGCGACGCCCCCGTCAGGAAGACCTAATCAGGCAGGTGGTCCGCTCGGGCAGCGGTTCGCGAGGTTCAGTCCGCGGTGGTGAAGTGGTGGAGGGCCTGGGACCATGCCTCGGGGTTCTCGAAGTGGCACAAGTGCGCCGCATTGCTGACGACCGCCAGCCTGCTCGTCGGTATGGCCTGATGGAGTCGTTGTGCGAGCTGGACCGGGAAACCCATGTCCTTCGCGCCATGGAGGATAAGGATCGTGGAGTTGCGTAGTCGGCCACCAGCCGCTTCTTCCGGGGCCCCAGGTCGCGTGCGACCGCCTCGGCCGTGCCGCCGGCGGTCCGGATTCTTTCGACCACGGCGTCTGCTGGCTTGGCTCGGTTGGCGTCGTAGGCGTCAGGGACGGCGGAATCCGGCTGGTCGCGGAGTCGGAGATAGGTGACTAGGGACCTTCGCGCCCTGCGTGGCGAGCAGCAGGGCCGAGGCCGCGCTGATGCCGTGATTGGCTCCGGTGACGAGAGCCACGCGGCCGGCGACGCCTGGAAATGTTGGGACGTATGTGGGCATGCGCGGCAGAACCTCCTGTCAGAGACTCGAAGCTGGATCAGGGGTTCTCGGCGCGCGCACGGCGCCGACCATAACCGACCCGGCTTGGGCTCATCGGGTTATTATTTCGACCCGCTCGGTTATGGGCCAAGATCCCAGCCGCCGGTAGTAGGCGGTTCAGTCCCTGCCTAGCGGGCTGTCCGCGCCCATTAGGTGACAGCTTCTCGACGCGGCGACCCGGAGGGCGCGAGCATGTCCCTGGTGGTGGACGACGACGTCTTGGCTGGGGGAGGGCAGAACTACGGACGGCTGCGCCGTCGGGGCGCGGGTGTGGTCAGGCCGGTCGGTGCTCATTCGCCGTACGTTCATTCGTTCCTGCGGTATCTGCGCTCTCAAGGATTTGATGGCGCGCCTGAGGTGCTGAGGGGCTGGCCGACGGAGGAGGTCTTAGGGTTC
Organism: uncultured Acidimicrobiaceae bacterium; assembly: GCA_963823855.1. Classification (GTDB taxonomy): domain Bacteria; phylum Actinomycetota; class Acidimicrobiia; order Acidimicrobiales; family Palsa-688; genus Fen-671. Next base: position 558,147 of record CAWGNA010000008.1, on the reverse strand, counting down.
ATCGATGGCGACGTTCCGGGCCCCCGGAGCCACCAGCAGGGGGTTGGCCGGTGGTTTCGGCAGACCGAGCAGCCAGCGTCGGGGGCTTGTTGAGCCACTTTCATCGAGCCGCGCACTCTTTCGTTCCTGCGCCAGACGCTCGCTGGAACGGCGGATCTACTCCCGGTGTTGAGCCCCTGATGATTTGTCACAACGACCCGGTTGTCGGCAACGTCGTGTTCCAGGGCGAAACGGCGATGGCGCTGATCGACTTCGACTTCGCCGGGCCAAACGACCCCATCCGAGATATAGCTATCGCGGCTCAGCATTGGGTGCCACTCGCCGACCCCGCCGACCTGGTGGAAGCGCCTTCAATATGGGATCCGGGCGAACGCCTTCGGGCCATGTGCCAAACCTACGGTCTGGCCGACACCTCGACTCCTCGACTCCTTGATCTCGTTGACGATTACCTTTTGCGCGGCCGCGAAGGTGTGCTTGCTCGGGTTAAAGCCGGACGACCCCGATTCGTGGCCTACTGGGAAGCTGGCCTTGGAGATCGTCTCGGGCGGGCACTGACCTGGTTGCGATCCGAACGCCCCACCCTCGCATAAGACTGCCACCGTGGTACGAAGGCAGAACTCGCTCCCCCCACCAGCCTCCGGGTCGACAGCATCGCGGAACCGGCGCGTCGGGCGTCCGCCAGACCCAATGGAGCGCGACCACGTCCTCCGAAGCCTAGGCCTGCCGGGCGAACGCATCGCCTTCTCGACGACAACGACGCCAACGGCCAGCAGGCCCGAGCCCCTGGCTTCAGGGCGATCCGAGTAGGTGAAGTACGAGAGACCGCAGACACCCCGGTCGGCCTTGGGCCCGTCCATCGGGGGCCCGAGAACCGGTTCGGCCGCGGGGCTGACACGCCGCGTACCCGGCATACCGGGACGCTCTCGTCCAGACCTTCGGGGGCAAGCCGACGGAGTGGTAGGCGACTGGAGCTATTCGGGGTGCGAGCAGTCCGCGTAACAGTGACCCCGACACCCGTGCGCACCCGTGTCTCAGCGCGAGGATGATGGGCGTGCTGCTCCGCATCGAGGGATTCGACCTTCCCGGCCGCACCTGCGGGCCTGGACCGGACTATCCGGACGGCCATCACGACATTCACGTGGCCGTGCAGGGCCGCAAGGGCCAACAGGACCTGCTCGGACTGGTGCCCGCCGATGCCACCTCGACTGTCTGGGAACTCGGTTGTGACCTCGTGACTTCCCCGCCGGCAGCCGATCTGCGCGGCCGGCAAATTCACGGCACGCCGGGTAAGAGGTTCGTCTACATCACGTGGGGTGTGGTAGAGCCGTCGAACTCGTTCAGGATGTTCCGGCGGGCCAAGATCTGGCTCGACACTGTCCCACACGAGGTCATGCAAGCCGCGTGCTGAAAGCGGCCTTCTCGTCGGCCGGCTCGGCCTAAGCGACGACAAGGGATGGCCGCTGTGCGCCTCCGTACGGCCACCCCGGATTCTACTGGTCAACAGGCTGAACTCCAGCCCCGACCCCTCGATCCCTAAGCCGGCGATATCGGACAGGGGGTCTGCCTACTCGAACGCTCTGAAGACCCGGTTCATAGATACGCTCCGGCAGCGGCCCTACTCGGTACTGATTTTCTCGAGCCTCTCGAGGCTGGCCGTCATGGACTCAAGCACCGAATTGGTCCCGTTGATCCACGCCCCGCCATCATGTAGGAGGGATTGGCGGGTCTCCTCCGTCACGGGTGCCATAGTCAAATACCTCCGTGACGACGGTGGCATCGTCACCGTCCGGAGTGAGGACGTAGCCCCGGCGGTAGCCTGCAGGGATGCCGACTTTGGATGGATCATCACCCTCAGCCCGAGAAGGGTCTCCGGGAGCCGGTTCCCAAAATATGTGCCGATCTGGCTCGAACTCCACCACGTAGTTGAGCATGAGGTAGTCGTCTCCGCGCCGATGCATCTTCATGGTGAAGGTGTCCCCCACGTCGGAGATGGGACGGTCGAGGACGGCGCCCCGGAGCATGTCGGATCCGTCGAAATCCACGTGACGTTGCGGGTTCGCCAGGACCTTGAAGATGAGGGTCGCCGGTGCTTCGATCCTGCGTGACACTTCGACCGGCTTGCTTTCCTCGGCCATAGTCCAGGCCTCTCTTTCTCTCTGCGCTCACACTCTGCGTCTGCTCTACCGAGCGCACTCAGCGGTTTCATACAGTTGGACGTTGCAGGTCCCGCGAATTCATTCATCGGTCACAGGTTCAAATTCTGACCGATTCGAGGTATCCCGCTTTGACAGTGTTGTCAGCAAGGTGGAGCATGCCCCCCGAAGTGCCGTTCCACGCGAGGTACTCCTATCAGCACCGAAGCCCCCGGGGCACAGAATCAGCCGTGGAAACCGCCAAGGCGAGACCCGCCACGTCGCGACAAGCCGATCGTAGCCGGCGATATCGGAAACGCCGGTGGGATTGACACTTTCGCGTGGGGGAACGACACTATACCGACCTTTCTCTAAACAATATTTACGTGGTTTCTGTTCTGGCGCTACCTTTCGTCGGCCGTGAGCCTGCTCCTGGGCGCCAGTTCCGTCTGATATGCATGCGTGCCAGTTCGGTGGCGCAGCCGAAACCTCCCGCACAATTACGGGAAGGCCATAAACTGCCCCGACCCGGCCGGAACGAAAAAGGACAGCCGACACCTCGGCCGACAGCCTGGCCCTGACATGGGAAACAGGCCACGCGTCGATCCGTTCGCGACAAATATTGCCGAAAACGGCCCGTTCCAGTCCAGTTGCCTCGTCGTCCAACCCTACCTCGTCCCGCTTCATCATCAGCTAAGCGCCTCGCGTGGGAACATCAACATCACATGGGAGCCGGTACGTGAGAAACGAGCGTAGCGGGCCACCGGCAACGGGCATCTCCTCGACGGGGATCGACTCGAAGCGCTAAGACGAGCACATATTTTGGACATCCCGTGTGGCAGTGGCAACCTCGTCGTGCGGTGGCCGACGAGTACCTATTCGTCTATAGGGCGCGCTGACTGCCTCTTGGTCGTGATGTTCTGCGTGCCTTTTCGGAGCATTCTTGACCCCGACGGCACTGACGCGAGGCCGCGGGTCAGCTACATCGCGACGTCCTGGGCGAGCGTGACCGCTCGCCGGGCGCGTTCGGCGTTGTCGAGAAGAGCGATACCGCGTTGGCGAAAACGGAAGTCGGCATTGATCTCTTCCGTTCCCCCGTACCGCATTTGCCGCGGCGCCGAAGCCGAGAAAAGCATCGCCGGTGTCAGCCAGTCGTATTTGACCGCCGACGCGCAGAGCCCGAGTTCAGCGAGGCGAGGGTCGCCGTTCCACAAGCCGTTCGCGAGGCCCTCGAGGTAGGCACCTCGTACCACGGCCTCTAGTCCCGGGAGTGCCTCTGCGTCGATGAAATGGTCGAACGCGGCATCAGGAACAAGGTTGCCAACGTCCTCGCCGATGGCTCCATCTCCTACGAACGCCCAGTCGAGGAGGGCGATGCTCCCGTCGGGCCGCAGGATCAGGTTGTTGGTCCAGAAGTCCAGGTGGCTCAGCACCCGCGGAAGCGCGGAGACGATCTCGTAGAGGCGATGCCGCGCGGCGTGAAGCCACACGGCTGCTTGACGCAGTTCGGGGGGAAAGTTGTGCTCGACCAAGGGCTGGTGCCAGGCCTCGTCGCTGTCGAGCAGGCCCCAGTCGACTGGCTTCTCAGAGCTGTACTGTCGCAGGAATCCCGTGCTGAGCCAGCTGTAGCTCCGTAAGGACTTGCCGCTCAGCAGGTGCCCCTGGGCTCGACCAAGGGATCGGGACGCCGTCGCGTAATCGGCCGTCCTCCACTGTTCACCGCGTAGCCCCTCGACGTGCTCAAGCAGCAGGACAATGAGGTCGTCTGCGTAGTGGGATCCCAGGAGTCTGGTCCGACGATCCCACCTGGCTCGTAGACCTTGACGAGCCGATGTTGGTACGCGAGCCCTTCCCTGGCCCAGTAGTTCCAACGTCGCTGGTCTTCCGCTCCCTTCGCCCAATGGGCATCCCATGCTGAACCTGGCGGTCCGCGATCAGGAGTGAGGCACTTCAGGACCACACGTAGGCCGTTCGAGGTGACCGCCCAGATGCCAGCCGTCAGCCACCGGTTGTGCGCCGAGATCCTCGATCGAAGCCGCTGACGCGCCCGGTTGAACCAACTCAAGCGCTCGCCGACATTCAACGTCCATGTTGTCCAGTTTGCTCGGTCCGAGACTGGCCAATTCCGTCTCGTACTCCCGGCCCGCAGGTGCACATACTGACAGGTTGCTCACTCTCCGGGGAACGCACACTCGTTTTTCGGTGCTGGCCTCGAGTACCTCGAAGCTGCTCAGAGGCCTAACTGAGTTGCCGCATTTGTCCTGCCACCATGCCTCATGGATCCTGACGTACTGCCCGAGGAGGTAGACATAGATGCTCGCCGCGCTGGTGGCCTGAGAATGAAGGCGACGTCGTCAACGTCGGCGACCGGTCTCGACGCAGCGCCCTGCCACCAGTTCAGCCACCGTGTGGTTTTGCTACGAGTGTCTCCTCACGCCAAGAAGGCGCGGCAGGATTTGGGCCAGCCGGTCCTCCGCCGCCCAGACCCGCTCGAGGTCGTCGACGAGGTCCCAGTCGTGTTCCATGAGCCAAGCGACGTCCCAGTATCGGTCGTGAGGCTGACCGGTCAACTCCTCGTATGCGGTTAGGAAGGAGGTGGCCGCCTTCTCCCCCGCCCAGTCCTGGAGGTTCCAGCGACAGGTTGTCACGTCGATGCCTGAGGGACCGACGCACACGTTGGCCCAATCGACCACTCCGGTAACCGTCCCTCTCCACCAGAGCACATTGCCAGGGTGGAAGTCCCGGTGCACGAAGCACTCCTCGTAGGCCGGTTCCGCCGACCGCCACAGCTCGAGCGCCTGCGCCCATCTGTCCGGGCGGCGACAGCCCCGCGGTGGTGTGGTGGAGGTGTCCCGGCACCACGGGAAGTAGCGGTGGCCGAACCCGGCTCCCCTCAGGGCGTGCACCTGGGCAGCAAGCGCAGCCAGAGCATGGACGTCGGGTGACGCCTGTGCCCTGCCAGGGACGCGGGCCATCAAAAGGGCCGGGATGCCGTCTCCGACGTCCGCTCCATGGGGGTCGGCGGCGATGACCGCGGGCACGACAAGGCCGTGTCGGCGTGCATATTCGAGGGCCTCCACCTCCCGGGCGGGTGCCCCCGGTTCTTCGAGCCGGAACTTCTCCCACACGTAGCGGCGCAGTACCAGCGCCGTGCCGTCGGCCAGGCGCACGGCGTGGACGGCCGTGCTCGACGCACCGGGCATTCGGCGCACGGACACTACCGGAGAACCGGCACGCCGGCGGACCCACTCCCTTACCCGGTCCGAGACCGAGGCCCGGCGCAGCTCGACGCGGGAGCTCTGCCGGCGGCCGTTGGTTCGGGTGCTGCCAAGCGTTCACGCTCACCATCCTCTGCGTCCGTTCCCAGATTGCCCAAGCCGAGCCACACGGGTGAAGTCGGGAAGAACCTCCACGGACCGCTACCCGCGTTGAGGCCCGTTCGCTAGCGACTTGTAATGTGAATTTCGTCGAAGTTGAGCGATTCCGGGCGGTCGTTCGGGGAGGCTCAGCGCACGTCTGCTGCGGCTGTTCCCGAGCCGGCAGAGGGAGTGCCAGCGGTGCAATTCAAGCCCTGGACCAGACGCACAGAACTCTATTTCCAGGTCGGGCGGCCCTACGCGTGCGACAACGCGAGACGACGGGCCGAACGAGCCGTCATGCACTCGTGAATTCCCGCCCGGCCCAATATCGTTTTAGCAACGTGCCTGCCGGGTCGCGAAGGGATCGGTACTTGCCGAACATGAAAGTCGAAGCGCTGACCGACCGACGAGTCGAGGCCGCGGCCGTGCTACTGGCCAACGCCCACGGCGCGGCATCGGCCGGTCCCGTCGCCAGGGTCTGCGATGTCTCCCGCGCCGTCGAGGCCGTAGGCGAGGGCCTTCGAGCCGGCAGGGGGTGGGCCGCAACTGCGGACGGGGCCGTGGTCGGCTTCCTGCTTGTGGGTGTCCCGAGACCGGATGGCTCCTCCCGAGGCGGAGCGAACGACTTCCAGCACGCCGCTCGGCCCGAGGGGTGCCGAGAGACTTACAGGGCGCTGTACGAAGCCGCCGCCGGTTGGCTGGTCCGTTACGGGAAGCTCCATCATCAGAATCCGGGTCCTTGCCCGCCCGGAGGAGCCGGTCCGCGCCTTTTTTGAGCTGGGCTTCGGGATGGACCAGATCAAGGGCGTCCGCCCAATCGAAGCGGGCCTCCCTGACTTCGAGGGCTGCCTGGTGGAGCCCGCCGGTCCAGGCGACACGCAGGCGATGGTGGAGCTGTGGATAGAGCTATCTCGCTTTCACGCCCGTTCGCCCGTCCTAGAGGCTGGCTTCCTCTCGGTCCATGCCATCAGGGATGAACTGGTCAAGACCCTGGCTGACGACACGCGCCAGCTCTTCGTGGCGCGAGAGGCGGGAGCGCCGGTTGGGTTCATGGAGATCCATCCCAACGGTGCCTATCCCGACACGGTGACGATCGGCCTGAACGTAGTCACCGAGAAGCTGCGTTCACGTGGGGTTGGCACCGCGATGCTCGCTGCTGCGTTGCAATGGGCCTCGGAGCGCGGCAATCGGTACTGCTCCGTCGGCTGGGCGTCTGCAAACCCCGTCTCGGATGCGTTCTATAGGAGCCGAGGCTTCGTACCATTCAGGTACGACCTGGCTCGCATACTCGACTCGAGAATCACCTGGGCCAATGAGAACTTGGACTACAGCGCCATCATGGGGCGAGAAGACCAATAGGCGGAGGTTCTTAGGCCGCTCTAATGGCCAGGAGGCTGAACGCCAAGCCGGGTTGCAGAGGAGGGCCTGCACCGCGGTCGTGGTTTCCGTGAGGTGCGGACGGTCGACGGCCTGACCTACGCCCGGCTCCGCTCGGGCCCTCACCCATAGGCGCGATGGGCATGGGTCGGCGGCCGCTCCGAACCTCGAGTAACGCCCGTGGCGCGCACCTCGTTTATGACCTTGCTGCCAGCCGGCCCGGCCGTACCGGCGCGGTCGACAGCCAGGCACCTCGGGCCGACAAGCCTTAGCTGACGGCTGGCATGAACGACGAGCATGGGGGCGTGGACGCGCTCCTCAGTCTGGTGGACGCTGCTTGGGCCGAGGCTCTGGGATGCTCGGCCAGCCTGTTGCACGACCCTGGGCCCCATCTCGTGCCAGGAGGACCGGGCCTGTCCGGCTACCGCGGCGTCTACATGGCCCGCCTCGGTGGCTCGGTACTGGTCTACGCCCCGGCCACGCACCTGGCGGCTGCCCATCGGGCCCTTTCCGCCGCCTCGCTCAAGGACGTCTTCAGCACTGAGTCCTGTCTAAAGATCGCCGGTGCCCAGGGCCAGGTGGTGCTTGGCCCCTCCTGGCATGGCTTCGTGGACGCCGCTCACTTCCGCCCCGTCGAGGGCGCCGCCGGACACCGTGTTGAGCCTGCCGACCCCGGGTTGGGAGAGCTGCGCCGGGCTTGCAGAGAAGACGAATGGTCTGAGGCGGGTTTTGCTGAGCCCGATGGCCGGGTCTACGGGCTCCAGCAAGACGGCCTGATGGTCGTGGCCGGCAACATGACGGACTACCGAGGGGTGCCCGCTGACGTCGGCGTGATCACGCACCCCGCGTTCCGAGGCAGCGGTTTGGCCCGACGACTGGTCTCGCACATGGCGGGAGAGCACTTGCCTACCGTCGGAGTGGTCCGCTACCGCGCCCTTCAGGCGAACCTGGCGTCACTTGCCCTCGCCGCCTCGCTCGGCTTTGTCCGCCGAGGTGAGAACCTCGCTGTACGCTTCAGGGCCGCGTAGTGGGGAGGCGAACTAGAGTCAAGCACCGTGGCCGGCTCTGCGCCCTTGGTCGTAGTAGTCAGCGGAGCTCCCGGATCGGGAAAGACCACGCTGGCATCCGTCTTGAGCGCCCAGCTGGCATTGCCTCATCTGAACAAGGACAGCCTGGTCCATGGCGTTTGGCGGACACAGCGACGAGCGTTCGAGCTCAGGGTGGTGGGCGTCGAGCTCTTCTACGGCACGATGGAGTTGTGGCTCTCCAAGGGGATCAGCTTCGTCGCCGACCAGACCTTCGTCAGGGGGCTCAGCGAAGCCGACATGGCCTCGCGGATCAAACCGCATTGCGAGCTGGTCAGTGTGCACTGCTACAGTCCCGACGCGCCGGCCCGGTGGGAGCGTCGAATGCGCTCCGGTCAACTTTGCGGAGACCGGCGACTGGCTAAGTTGGCAACGCTTGTCAAGCGACTGCAACAGGAACTGGCTGAGCCGCTCGACTTCGGCTGCCCCACCATGGTGGTGAGCACCCTAAACGGCTATCGGCCTACCGTGAACGACATCGCAGCCACCATAAACGAGAGCTACGGCCGTCCAACCATCCACGAGCTCGACAAGGTGGCAAGTACCTCCCGGGAAGAAACGTCGTGAGCGCAGGCCAGAGGTAATTCCCTCATTCTGTAGCGACTTTTCTAGTGGAGTGGCTGCAATTGACCGACCCTCAGCCGTCGTTATTGGTCGGTTGGAACCCTCTCTTGCGATCTAATGTGCGGCGGTGCTGGGCTTCCAGTCCGTGGAGCGCACCTCGCGAACGCAGCGCGACCAACAAGTCGATGGCGTTGACGGTAGCACTGGATAACACTCGGGTTGTGCTTGCTCATCTTGTCGTGGTCCTGCCAGGGGGAAACAACGATCCCTGGACCGCCCTACTGCTCTTGCCCGCACTAGCGTTCGAAGAACTGGGGGCAAGGGTCGAGCGAGTGTCGTACGAGGAGGCCCGAGTTCGCGGGCTCGGCTTGGAAGACTCCGGCGAGTTCAACGCCCGGGTGACAGAGCAAGTGACCGAAATTCTCGACATCCTGGCGACGAGACCTCCCTGCCGAGCGCTCAGTGATCGCCGGAAACACCGCAGATAGGGTGAACAGGTGAGCCCGCCGGAGTTCGAGTGGATTTGCGAGATCGAGCCGCCCACCAGGCCAGACCTCATGCACGTCCGCCACCAGATCGGGGTGCTGAGCAAGGTCGCCTCCGCCTACCTGATCCCCGACAATCACGTAGGCCGGGCAACCGTCTCGAGTGTCGCCGTGGCCCACGAGGTAGACCGCATGGGCGGACGATCGATCGCCTGTCTGAATGCCCGGGACCGCAATGCTCTTGGCTTTGAGCGTGACCCTCCTGACCGGTGCCGCCTACGGGGTTGATGAGTTCCTCTTCGTGTACGGCGACGAGCCCGCCTCCGGCGCTCGAACCGGCCAGCTCACCGTGCGCTCGATGATCGAGTATCTAGGACGCTTTAGCCACGAGCATCAAGGCCACGCCCGTGGATTCAGGGCTGGGGTCACGACCCGGCTCGGGGCGCTTCCGGCCTGGAAGCGGGCGGCTGACTTCTTGTTCGTTCAGGTGTCCTTTGACCTGGAGGCTCTTCTTGCGTGGCGAGACACCGTCCGCTTCGACGGCAACGTCTATGCGGGCGTGATGGTCCTCCCCAGTCCGTCAATGGCCCGCAAGCTTGTCGCCGACATCCCGGAGATCGTTGTCCCGTCGCCCTGGCTCGACGCGATCGAGCAAGATCGGAGCGCTGGCGTCGAACTCGCGTGCGAACTGGCCAACGCCATCGCCGAGAGTGGTGCCTTCGATGGTGTTCACCTCATCCCCGGAGTCCGGTACCGAGAGACGGCTTCTGTACTCGAGGCGCTCAGCCGGCGTCGTTGATTGGGGATCGCGGAATGGCGGCTGGTGACAGCTTCCTTACCAACGACCCTGGTTACGCAGGGTAGCCCGGGCCGCCCTCGACGGTTGGCTCGATCCCGAGATGCTGCGGTCGCTCCCGCGCTCCGAGGCGATCACCCAACTCGAACAACTCGGCGGGATCGGCGACTTTCCCGCAGAGAATTACTTCCGTTCTGACGCAAGCTGAATTGACCTTGAACCGGAGGCGAGAGCCGTCGCTCCGCGCTGCCGTGCCGTGCGCAGCCGACCGTCGTTTGGGCGCGCGTTCTGGACCGCGATTGCCCCCAGCGCCGCTTTGCGGTCGGTGGGGCATTGCTCTGTCAAGACACGGGCTCATGTCTCCCAACGGGCCGGCGACGCCCGAAAGGGGCCGGGCGCGTCAGGCTTTCAGGATGTCGGAGTTAGAGCCTCTCCCGAGCACCCATCCAGTCGTTCTCGCCGACGAGCGCGTGCGGCTTCGCGAGGTTGGGCTGGCGGACCTCGACGACGCCTGGGCCTCGTCCTCGGACGAGTGCTTCTTCCGCTATCTGCCGGTCGAGCAGCCAGCGGACCGGGAAGCCGAGCGTCTCTGGCTCGAGTCGGTCATCGCCGAGGCCATCGGGACGCCACGGCGGCAGTACCAGCTCGGGATCGAGCTAGTCGAGACCGGCTCGTTGGTGGGGATGACCCGTATCGGCGTGGACTCTGAAAGACGCCGCAGCGCCAACATCGGCTACGGCGTGGCTCCTGCCTTCTGGAACCGCGGCATCGGGTCGGAAGCGGCGGCGCTGATCGTCGGCTTCGAGCGCCTCGCCATGCCCCGTATCTGGGCGACGCACCACCCGGAGAACGTGGCCTCCCGGCGCGTGCTCGACAGGCTCGGCTTCCGTGAGGAGGGGCGACGACGTGACGACCGGATGATCGGCGGGCGGTGGTCCGACTCCGTGGTCTGCTCGCTGCTTGAGGACGAGTGGCGAGCGATATCGCCCTCCAACGCCGGCTGAGGCCCTCCACGAGGTCCGCTGCGTTTCGATTTAGTGTTAGGAGGTCATGCGCGGCATCGACGGACCGGGGCCTCAGGTCGACCTCAAGCCCGGCACGCCACTTACCATTCGTCGCCACAAATGGCCCGATCGCGACCACTACACAGCCGTGGCGTCGGTCCTTGGTTCGGACTCCTGGGGCGTCTGGGCCGGGATGCGTCGCGGTGCGTGGTGGTACCGGGATGGGCAGCCCGCTCAACAGGCGCGCTCTGACCTGGTCGAGCTCCTACCCATCGAGGTCGGCTGGGCAGCCGAGTGGTACGAGCAGCGACAAGGTGGCCCTGATTTTGAACTGTACTGCGACATCACCGGGCCCCTCTCTTGGGACGGGACCGTCGTGACGATGGTCGATCTCGATCTCGACGTCATCCGCACGTTCAGCGGAGAGACCAGGTTGTTGGACGAGGACGAGTTTGAGCTCCATCGAGTCGAGCTCGACTACCCAGCTTGGATGATTGATCTAGCACGTCAGACGGCGGCGCAGCTGATGGACCGTGTCTCCCTTCGCTAACCGCCCTTTGACGGGTCTCATCTCCCATGGTTGGAACTCTGGAAGAAAATGGGCTCTTGAGGATCGTCCTCGCGTCACCCAACGCCGCTCCTAAGGGCACACAGATCGTCAGCGGGCTGCCGACGTGATGCCGCCCCGGTTTCGGCGATCTCGGATTCCTGGCCTGAACAAACTAGTTCGGCGGGCGTGCACGTAATGCGCCCGAAGCTTATCGACAATCTGGTCGAATATTCGGTGCGGGTATAAAGCAAATCGGTGGGCCTGACCGCCGCGCGAACCCGTCGAAATACACGGATTATCCTTGTAACTACAGTATTTTTTCATCTGTACATATCAGACTTATGCAGCGTCAGAGTCACGTAGTACGTTGTCAGGTCGCCGCCCAGCCAGTGAGCCTCGGCTCGTAGTCTGGTCCGAGGTACCGCTCCAATTCCTCGGGTGATCGCGGACATAACGACCGCGTGGGAACGACCGCGACGATATCATCCTGGAAATCTTCAGCTAAATTCACGGAACCTTGGCGAGCCAGTTCCGTCGTTCGGGCGCGGCAATGGCCTGTCGACGATGATGTTTTGCTTGTACGTTATGCCTCTGTCTGATCGGCACTCCAGCTAGGGTTGCTCGGGTGATCGAAGTGCGTGACTACGACCCGGCGTGGCTGCATCGGTTCGAGGAGCTGCGGGCCGTGTACGAATCCGCGTTGGAGTCTGCATTGGTGCCCTTTATCTCGATCGAGCACCTCGGAAGCACGTCCGTCCCCGGGCTCGCGGCGAAGCCGGTGATCGATATCGACATCGTCGTCGAGCCAACCGAGGTGGATGCAGCATCCTCGGTTCTTATCGAGCTCGGGTTCGAACCCCGCGGAGAGCTCGGCATCCCGCAACATTGGGCCTTCTGGGAGCCTGAGCGGTTTGCCGGCACGAATACCTATGTGGTCGTTGCCGGTTCCCTTGCGTTGGGGAACCATCTGGCCGTCCGTAACACCTTGCGGGACGACGCAGACCTCCGAACTGAATACGGCGAACTGAAGAAGCGCCTCGGAGCCACCGCGTCCGACATCTACCAGTACGGGGCCGGGAAGAACGCAACCGTTCAGCGCATCCTTGCCGCCGCGGGGATCAGCGATGAAGATCGCGCGTCCATCAACGCCAACCAAGTTCCTGTGACGGACCGTCGGCGCTGACCGTCGAGCGACGCCGGCTGCGACAGGCCCAGGGTCTTAACCGAACGGTGGTCTTACCGCTTTTTCGGTCGACTTAGGCACAGAAAGGCGCTATTAGCTGAAACGGTCTGTGCGCCGCTGGACCAGGACGCTCCCCGGCGGGAGAGGTCATAGTTAGGATCTGAAGTCACGTGCGGCGGCATGTCTTGCGTGGCGACCGCGCTGCTTGACAGGACGCCTTTTGCGCAGATCTCCTGGCATCAGGTCGCCAACACGGTACAACGGGGGGACTGAGCGTCAAGACGGTGCGGAGCATCCATACCGTGCTGCACAAGGCCATGGCGGATGTCGCGGTTTTGCGGGCTTGGAAGAAGCGTCAAATCGAAGAGCGTATGTTGGCCAACTTGCGCCCAACCGCAGACCTTATTTTCGCCCACCCGGACGGGTCCGCCATAAACCCCGACTACCTGAGCCAAGTTTTTGATCGTCATCTCGCGAAATCGACACTTCCCTCAATTCGGCTCCACGACCTTCGCCATACGCACGCTTCGATCCTGTTAAAGAGAAGGGGTGCCACTCAAAGTCGTGAGCGAGCGACTGGGCCACGCCAACCCCGCCTTCACGCTCTCCGGCTACCAGCACCTGCTGCCAGGCATACAAGCCGACGCCGCCAAAACCTTTGCTGCGGCTGTTTTCGGGTGAGAGCGAGGAGCAAATGTGGCCCTCGACCGCGGCAACTAACGGCCATGATCGAGCATGGAAGCGATCCTGGACCCCGGAGCTGTACCACGAAGCTGAAGCAGCCCGGCTGCTCCGTCTCGCCCCCTCAACTCTCCATTGGCGGCTCGAGGGGGGAGCGACGGGGCCATGCCTACAGGCCTGTACTTCGTGTAGAGCCAACCGGGTCACGCTCCCTTAGCCGGGCAGAGTTCATTGGGGCGGATCTCCTGCGCCAGTACCATCGCATACACCATGTGCCTTTACCAAAGCTCCGCCTGATGATCGACGTCCTCCGTGACCACTGGGGAGCCCACCCCTTGTCCTTCAACAGCCCTACGCGGACCCGGGTCGACGGGTTACGAGGTCCGGTGGGCCTACGCTTATGAGACCTCCGTACAGGCGGCGTTAAGCCGGATGGCTTGGCACCGTCGTCATCAGCAGCCCGCCTTCACCGCCAATTGCGTGTCGAGCACGAACCTCACGCAGCGCCGAGCGGCACCACTCGACGTTGACCGGAGACCAACGCCCCAAACTCGAGCGCAGCCAGGAGATCGTCGCGCTCAAGGTCGGGATAGTCCTCGATGATCTCATCGATGGTCATACCAGAAGCCAAGAGCTCCAGCAGGCTTTCGACCGGGTAGCGCAGCCCTCGTACCGTCGGCTGACCGTGACAGATCGACGGGTCAACAGTAATCCGTTCGAGCCTGGACACACTCCCGAGGCTACCGTCACCCTGCCTCGCCGCCATCATCCATTGGCGGTTGGAAGCGCCAGGACAGGCTCCTGTCAGCTTTGCGGTGGGGCGACCATGACTGTCCCCAATCAGGACGGCGGCGCAGACGACGCACCTGGCCGCCACGCGCGATCCCCAGGTCCTGAAGATGCTGACGCGGGCCCCCTGTAGGTCCTCCGTCATGGCCTTCGTTAGAACCCGTTAGAAGTCGAGCCGGGGCATAGAAGAAGCGCTGGCCAAGCAACGCTTTGACCAGGGCTTTTTTAGTGGCGGGGGCTGGATTTGAACCAGCGACCTCTGGGTTATGAGACCGAGACGGTCCGTCCAGCCGGTTGCAACGGGTGACGCCCAGTACCCTTCAATCCGCATCTGCCAGGACTTTAACGATGTTACACCTCTGCGACCAGCTGCCCCGTCGGCTCAAGCATTCCCAAAAAGTAGGGGTCGAGTAGGGATGGCAAACGTAAAGACAACATTCGTGTGCGCCTGGTGCGCAAGAGGTTTCCATTCAGCTTTTGAAGTACGGAGCCCATGCATGCGGCCTTGTCTCTCGAGGACGCCCGTTCCCAACTTTCTTGCGGCGTCAGCTCAAGTAAGAGGAGCCGTGCACAGCCGAGAGTCCTCTGCCCAACCTGTGATGAAGTTCACAAGGCGCGGGCTAGTGCCGCAACCGTGCCGCGGAGATAGCAACCGCATTGGCTCCGCGGCAGGTCAGGGACCGAAGCGGCGCGGACCCTCACAGTAATAGTGGCTTCCGCGCCTGCCCACGGCCGTTCGAGCCTTCACCCACAACGAACTGTCAGTAGTGGGCGCGATCCTTGAGGTGTGGACGACTGCCAACGGCCAACCGACGCGGACCAGCTGCTAGCCAACACCGCCAAGTTCCTGATTGACGAAGCCGCACGCCGAGTGGCAGTAGCTGAGCGCCCGGGCTGCCTGGAGCCATTGGCGTCCAGTTGAGCCACAGAACTTGCAGAGCTCGGTGGCCGAGCGGTGGAAGCGGTGGATGAGGCTGTCGAGTGCCGCCGACCAGCGCCCAACCACGTTCGTATGCCGCTCCGGGTCGGGGAGAAGCCGGCGCAAGGCGTGAACGAGCTGATGCGTCCGGTAACCACTTGCCACTCCGGGTAGCCTCTCGACAAGAGGGCCATCTGTGCGAGGACGTGTCTTCTTCGAAGCGGTCCCACGAACGCCTTTGTAACATGGTCGCGCATCGACGATATGTCGTTTTCCTGCTTTAGGCCGACAGCCTAGGGGCATCCCCTGTGTTCAACGAGAGGTTGCTTAGTGGTGTCCGACGACAACGCTAGTTCGATGAGCCGGAAGGACACGGAGCCCGTCTGCAAAGACGCCCTGCAAGCTTTGACCGAGATGATCACTTCGGGTGAGCTCGGCCCAGGCAGCCGGCTGCCCGCCGAGCGCCAACTGGCACAGCTTATGGGTCTGTCCCGCAACACCGTCCGGGAGGCCATTAGCGCCCTCGAAATGCTCCGAGTGCTCGACGTACGGCGTGGAGATGGCATTTACGTCACCAGTCTCGAACCGGAGATCCTTCTCGAGGCAACGACATTCGTTGTGCAGCTACTGCAGGATCATTCCGTTGTCGAGATGATGCAGGTAAGAGCCATCCTTGAATCAGCTGCGGCGGAAATGGCCGCAATGAACATCTCCGCGGAGGCTATGTCAGAGCTTCGCCGGACCATGGATCATTTCGGGCGCGAGCCTTGGTCGGACAACTGGTTGGAGCTCGATCGGCATTTTCATGCGCTGATCGCACACGCGTCCGGGAACAACGTGCTTGCTTCCCTGCTCGGTAGCCTGTCCTCCGAGACGTACAGCGCCCGTCACGTTCAGGGCAACTGGCTGCCGCCCCAGCAGTTTGATATTGCCCGCCAGCAGCACCGGCGTATTTACGAGGCGATCGAGCGACGCGACATCAGGGCCGCTGGGTTCGAGGCCGGGGCACATGTAACGGGCACCGTCGCGTGGCTGAGGGAGCTTCTCGACGCGGCCAACGGCTAGCTGAGCCTTCCGACTAGGACGTCAGGGCCGGGAGCAGTGCTGACGCCAAGGTCTCGCCGCACTAAAGCCCACCCTTGGAGATCACGAAATTGCCATAACCCCGTTGCTCCGCGGTAGCCACGATCGCGAACGCGTCCGCGGCGCGCCGATAGAAATCAAAGCGTTCGAGCGAGCCCATCCGTAAGTCGCGTCCCTCGGCGCGCTGGGCAATACCCAGGAACTCTTGCTGAACGGCTGTAACCAGCGAGGGTTCGCCCACGACTTCCATACGGACAAGGGGCTTGTCGACGAAGGTGTCGATGGGGAACACGCTGAAGATCGCGGCGGCCGCCTCGATAAGGGACACACCATCGAGGCGGACCAGCCGGCGCGCCACCGACGCCGCTGGAAAGTTGCGGTCGACGACTGCGAGCTCGTCACCGTGCCCCATCGACGCCAGTGCCATGAGCAGTTCTGGGCCCAACAACGGGTCAATCCCCTTGAGCATTAGCACCTCCGACCCTCGCTGGTGATAAGACTGTTGACAGCGACTGCGTTGATGTTATTGAGTCGCAATTGGCATCAGGGGGATTGGCCCAAGCAAAAAGGGGGCGGCATGACGAGTGCACAGCAGAGCGCGGGAGCGTTGCCGGTGCCCGGGCAGCTCATCGAACGAGCTCGGCTCGGCCGCAGCTCCGTGTGGGTAACTCGACTGGAACTCGGTTGCGCTCCCATCGGCGGCCTGTACGCCCCGGTCGGGGAAGACGACGCCCTGGAGACCCTGCAAGCAGCGTGGGACTCGGGCATTCGCGGTTACGATACGGCCCCCGTCTACGGCGCCGGTCTGTCTGAGCGACGGGTGGGAGCATTCCTCCGCACGCAGCCACGGGAGGCTTTTACCCTAACCACCAAGGTTGGTCGATTGCTCATACAGGGTGCCGGACAATCGGCTCAACCGCACTCGCTGCCCGTCGAGGCGGTCTACGACTTTACTGCCAATGGTGTCCGCCGCTCTTTGGAGGAGAGCCTCACGCGGCTGGGCCTGGAGCGCGTGGACGTAGCGCTGATACATGATCCTGACGAGCACTATCTGCAAGCGCTAGAGGGGGCATACCCAACCCTTCACGAACTTCGTGCCTCGGGCGTCATCGGGGCCATTGGGGTCGGGATGAACCAGACGGAAGTGCTCGAAAGGTTTGTCCGTGAAACAGACATCGACTGCGTGCTGGTCGCAGGGCGGTACTCGCTCCTGGACGACCGCGCCGCCGCATCACTGCTTCCCGCCTGCGCCGAACGTGGGGTAGGGGTGATCATCGGAGGGGTGTTCAACAGCGGGATCCTGGCGGACGCCGAGGTCGGCACGCACTTCGACTACAAGCCGGCCAATCCTGAACTGCTGGACCGGCGCGCCCTACGGGAGATAACGATGGCTCACGGGGTACCGTTGCCAGCGGCCGCGCTCCAGTACCCAGGGCGCGATCCCAGGGTGACCACAATTGCTGTTGGGGCCCGCTCCCGGACCGAGGTGCAGGACGACGTGAGCTGCTTCATGAAGCCCATCCCGGAGCAAGTCTGGTCCAACCTGGAAGCCTCCGGGCTTTTGGGGTGGAGGTCGCCTGGCTCCGAACTGGCGCCATGAGAATATTGGTGCGCATGAACCCCCTGAGCTGGCAAAAGAGGTAGCGACGGGATCGCGGCAGGTGGGTACGCCCGCAAATTGGCACTGGACGACGACGCTACCCACCTGTACATTTGGTTGGGCCAAAGGGAGGGGACGGATGTGAGCTGCCTCTGGGACACTGCTTGTGAGCACCGCTGGGTGTACCGTGACGAGCGTGCCCAGGCCCAGGCACGGTCCGGTCACCCTCGAGCCGTCTCCGCGAGGCGTGGCAACTCAAGGGCACCTCGGGCTCCGTACCTGCCGGCGCAAGACCGATCAGTTGTGCGTGGCCTCGCTGCCGGGTGACCAAATGATCCTGACTGGAGACCCCTGGTGAAGATAACCGATATCAACGCTCTGTCGTTGTCCCGGATGCACTCGCTCGACGAGCAGTGGAAGTGCGCCGATTTCAATTGTGTCAAGGCGGACTCGTCAATTGTGCAGGTCGTGACCGACGAAGGCATAGTGGGGATCGCCGAACCATCGCCTTACGGGATGCCGTCCGTCATCGCAGATAATGTTGCGAAAATTAAGCCGGAGTTGATCGGGCGCGACCCGCTCGAGGCACTGAGTATCGGGCTGCACCCAAACGGCCACTCGTTGAGTTACGACTGTGCCATCGCCGGGATCGAATCTGCATTATGGGATATCAAAGGCAAGATCGAAGGAAAACGAGTAGCCGATTTACTCCGCCCGCAAGGAGCTCTCGAGTCGGTTCGTTTGTACGCCTCGGGTGGTTGTAACTACGACTGGCATAACCACCCCGAGACCCTGGTAGCGGAGGTAGCCGATTACGAGAAGCAGGGCTTTACCGCTTCAAAGATCCGCGTAGGGACTAAATGGAGCTGGGATGACGTTACCCCCAAGCGGCTATTAGAGCTACTCGCCGAGGTGCGTCACGCTGTCGGCGACGGCTTCGAGCTGATGTTGGACGGGAACTGCCGCCTCTCCGAAGATGAAGCGTTGGAGGTTGGCCGAGGCCTGGACGAGCTTCATTTCACGTGGTTCGAAGAGCCGATCGACCGTGAAAACATGCAAGGCTATGTGCGGCTGAACGACGCCCTCGACCTGCCGGTCACGGGCGGCGAGTCCTTCACGACCTTGGAGCAGTTTTACCCTTACATCGTGTCCGGGGCCTATGCCATCGCACAGCTCGATGTTGGTATCAGCGGCATAACCGAGTCATGGCGGATCGTCGAGGCGGCAGACCGTCATGGCATCGAGGTGTGTCCCCACAACTGGCACAATGGCCTGCTGACCATGGTCCAGGCCAACCTGGTCGCTGCTCTCCCACACCCGCACGTGCTCGAGCTTTGTCGTCACCAGGGGCCGCTCCAATGGGACATCCTGGCCGACCCACCAGAGATAATCGACGGCCATTTGCAGCTCTCTGGCGATCCCGGCTTCGGGGTCAGCCTGGGGGAGGACCTTACGGAGCGGTTCCCCTATGTTGAGGGCAACTGGCGGTTGGTTTTCACACGCGATGACGTATTAGTACGTGGCCCCCACTAAACCTTTACCGCGGACTGTTTTCTTAAGCAAACAAAATGAGATAGCTCTGCTCGTCAGAGTTCTATTCGGGAGGGGAAGCTAACAAATGAAAATGGGGAAATACAGGCATCGATTTTTGGTAGCACCCATAGCCGGGTGCCTCGTGGCAGGCATGGCCGTCGGCGTAACGACGGCCACTACATCTGCGTCTGCTTCGTCGGTTATCAACTTGACCAACTGGACCGATACGGTCCGCCAGCCCGGGTTCGAGGCTTACTCGAAGTTGCACCCAAATGTCCAGTTCACCTTTGAGGTGCAGGCCTCCGGCTCAGCAACCGGAGCGGTCAATGGCGTCACCTTGCAGCAAAAGACCATTCTGTCTGACCGCACTGGCAGCGGGTGGCCAGATATCGCTTTCTTGGGGGAGCTCAATGAAGTACCCGAGGTGGAGTTCCCCAATGTCCAGTATGCCGCCGACCTGACAAATCTCGTGCCCAAGTCAATAGTCGATGGGTACCCCAAGGGTGTCCTCAACGTATGTACGGAAAACGGGAGACTGATCTGCCTACGCAATGACAACGCCCAAAACGTGCTTTGGTACAACGCGCCTCTCATGAAAAAGTGGGGTTATTCCGTCCCGACCACCTGGGCACAGTACGAGGCGTTAGGTGTCGAGGTGGCAAAGCAACACCCCGGTTACATTATTGGCGACATGAACGCCCGCTACGGCCTCGACGGCTACTTCTGGCCCGCACAATGCCCCTACGAGCAGCTAGTGGGCAACCTGAAAGTCCGCGTCGACATGAAGGCGCCGCAGTGCGTAAAT
Source organism: uncultured Acidimicrobiaceae bacterium (assembly GCA_963823855.1). Lineage (GTDB taxonomy): Bacteria > Actinomycetota > Acidimicrobiia > Acidimicrobiales > Palsa-688 > Fen-671. The sequence goes on along the minus strand of CAWGNA010000008.1, from coordinate 538,202 downwards.
ATGGCCAAAATGCTGGACGTCCTCGTCGCCAACAAGACGGTGTCAACGGTGTACCCGTTTGCCGCCAGCTTCGGCAGCGTAATGGACAAGGCGCTCATGATGCCCGCTGCGGACTGGTTCGGAGCGTACATCTTCGACGGCACTTACAAGGAGCCCGCTAAGACCTGGGCCGCTGCAGTAACTCCGTCCTGGAGCGCCAACGGGACGCATTGGACCGGGGACGAAGGTGGGGGTGTTTATATGATCTCGAAGCACTGCACCGGAGCCTGCATGAAGGCTGCGCTCGGGGCAGTGGAGTACATGACGACCAACTTGTCACCAAAGGGCTTCCAGCTTCAGTCGGTCACGACCCCTGCTTACGGTCCAGCGCTGACCAAATGGCTGGCCTCAGGAGAGGCCGGTTACGAGAAGTATTTCTATTCTAATCCTGCGCAGGTGTTCAGCGCCATGGCCACCAAAATCTGGCCGGGTATCGACTACGTGGGATATGACGACGAGGACACTTTCGGGGAGACGATGACCGCCGCGGCGGCGCACGGGAAGAGCCTCGTCGGAGAGCTGTCGGGGTGGCAGAGCGAGGCTACTCAGCTGCTCGAGGCGGCCGGTTATAGCGTTGTCAACTCGTAGGTGAAGACGTTAGTGGTGGGCGCCTCCCCTTCGAGGCGATAGGCGCTGCGAAGGGTGATGGCGGCCGCGTCGGCCGGGACCGGTGACGGTCCTGGCCGATGGGCCCGCTGTCCGACCGCAATTCGGAGGCTGCTTGAGTGACGGTACTGGAAGGGGATCAGCTCAAATTACGGCCGCGGCGACGTCGGTCGCCCGTGGCATCTGTACGCGCGGCGCCGTACGCGTTTGTAGCCCCGTTCGCAGTATTCCTCGTTGCCTTCGGTATCTTCCCGATCGGTTACGCCCTCTACCTGAGCCTCAGTAGCACCCAGGGCGATCCCGACGGTCACGGGCTGTTAGCCAACTACGTAACCGGCAACAAGGATTTCCGTTTTGTGCCGGCAGTAAGCCACATCGGGCTTTACCTGGTCATGTGGCTCCCGACCTTGATCGTGGTCGTGTTTGTGGCCGCGTTCTTGTTGGAGGCGCGACCGGGGCGCATTTCCACCTCGCTGAGGGTGATTTTCTATATCCCCGGTGCACTGGCTGGGTCGGCGGCAGTGCTGGTGTGGCTATTTATGTTCGACCCCGGCGTAAGCCCGTTCCGGCCGCTATACCAGCTCTTGGGGTTGACCTCGGTCAACCAGGTAATCCAGGGCAACTTCGTAGCCCTGGCTATTGCCATTATGGCGCTGTCGACAACCGCAGGTGGTTGGATCGTGATCATGTATGGTGCGCTGCGGACATTACCCGAGGAGGTGATCGAAGCGGCGCAGCTCGATGGCTGTGGAGGCCTCAGAGTAGCGTGGAGCATCAAGTTCCCTCAGGTCCGCCGTTACGTGGTGCTGATCGCGATCCTCAGCTTTGCTACTGGCACACAGGTCTTCGTTGAACCATCGTTGCTTTTCGGCTCGGGCATCGGCTTCGTTGGGCCCACATGGTCGATCAACCAGCTGAGTTACTATTACGCGTTTACGTACGGCCGGTTCGGAGTCAGTGCCGCTTTGTCGTTCGAATTGTTCCTCATATCGCTCGTGCTGGCCCTGGTGTTGATACTCAAGACAAACTTTTTCGCCCGCGGTGCCGCGGCCTAGCAGATGGTCAGGGAGCCCTGCCGATCATGGCGTCGGTGACGAAACCGCACCGCTCAGCCCCTCGGGCCACCCTTACTGGTCTCGGGACGTTCGGGAGCGGCAGCATCAGCCCGATGTTGCTAGGGCTAGTGCGAATCCTCGTCCTGATAGCCCTCCTGATTTTTTTTGGCTTGCCGATGTTGTGGCTCTTCCTGGCGCCAAGCAAGACCAACGCCCAGCTAGCTTCGGCGGCTCCGATCTCGTTCGGTTCCTTCGCCAACTATTGGCACGCCCTCGAGCACCTGCTTCACTACGACTCGGGGATCTACGTCACGTGGATCGTCAACTCGATCTTTTACGTCGGTGTCACCGTGGTCCTGGCCCTCATCATCTCGTTGACCGCGGGGTACGCCCTCGCCATGTTCACGTTCGTAGGTCGCAGCGCTCTCCTGGTCACCACCCTGATTGCCTTGATCACACCGTCAGCGGCAATCGTGTTGCCCTTGTTCCTGGAGATGAGCCTCCTGCACCTCGTCAATACCTCCTGGTCGGTTATATTGCCGAGCGCGTTTTTCCCGTTCGGCGTCTACTTGAGCTACGTCTACTTCTCGACGAGCCTGCCCCCAGGGTTGATCGAGGCGGGGCGCATCGATGGCGGCAGCGAGTGGCGCATCTTTTGGTCGGTGGCCATGCCCCTCGCGAAACCTTTGGTAAGCCTGGTGGCCTTCTTCGCCTTTGTGAGCCAGTGGAACAATTTTTTCCTGGTTCAGGTCATGATCGCCTCACAGAACCGGCTCAATCTGCAGACGGGCTTGGCGACGATATTGGCGAGCGCGTTTTACAGCAGCCCGCTTTCTCCGCCCGGGATCCTGCGGCCAGAGTTAGCCCTGGGGGGTCTCCTCCTGGCGGCACCGGTCATCGTCTTCTTCTTGGCGATACAACGCAACCTGATGAGAGGATTGCTGGCGGGGTACGGCGTGGGCTAGTCGTGGGCTGCCTTCCTGCCCGGAGTGGGCGAAGGTTGCTGGCAAAAGATCTCGACGAGTTAGGGGAATGGAGCACAGCGATGGCAATAGATGAAACCACGGAGGTCGTGGTCGAGGCTTCTGGGTTAGGCCGCGTGGCGCTACCCGTGGTTGGGCCGAGTACCCCCGGGTCGATGCGGAAACCCGGGCCGCTTTTGCTGATGTCAGCGCCGCTACCGCGGCGGCCACTCTGCACCGGATGGGGCTGACCAGGGCTTTCATGAGGGGTCCGCGCGCGCTGGATCCTGATGCCAAGGTGGTGGGCACCGCCCTGACCCTCGCCTTCATGCCAAAACGGGAGGATTCTGGCGGCCGCCCGGGGTCAGGAGCACTTCGAAAAACGAACTGCCTTGTGGGCTGTCCTCGATGCCGTCGAGCCCTTTGATGTCCTTGTTATCCAGGCCTTCGGCGACCTGTACACCGGTTGCATCGGAGAGATGCTTACCAACTACTTGTCCACCCGGGGCGGGTTGGGGATCGTCGTCGATGGTTGCATCCGCGATTTGCCGAAGATCCGTCAGATGGGGGTCCCGGTGTGGGCAGTCGGCGTGACTCCCCATTTCGCCACCCAGGCGGGCCTCATGCCCTGGGCCTATATGGTCCCGGTGGCCTGTGGGGGGGTCCTCGTACTCCCGGGCGACCTCGTCGTTGCTGATGGCGATGGGGCGGTGGTAGTACCCGCGCAGCTGGCCAAGGAAACTGCTCGTATCGCCGGCGCGCACGAGGACTGGGAACTGTTCAGCCGCATACGCCTCGACGAGGGGGGGGCGTTGAGCAAGTACTACCCATTGGACGACGAGGCGACCCGCGAGTACGAGGAGTGGCGCCAGCACCGGGACTAGGAGACGGGGGACGGTATTCGCATTTGACGGGTGCTCGCCCTTATACACCATGTACCTCCCGGCCGACTTGCGGACCCGGGGGACGCCCAGGCTCGGGCATCACGAGACGCAGCTCTATCAGCCGTTGCGGGCTTGCGGTAAGGACCTACAAGCCCGTCGGGAAAGAGCTCGTTACAGCCGGCGAAGCGATGCGTGATGCCCAGCCACGCATACGAATGGGCCGACGAATCCGGGGTTATGCCGGCAGCGTCGAGTTCCAGCTGAGCCACCTTCATGGGAGACCGCTTCCGAAGTCGACCCCTTCCATCCTCAAGGAGCATTCTGCGACTCGCGCCCACGGAGAAGTGACTACGCCGGGCCAGTCAAGCGTCACCATTGGACTTCTCCACACGCAGAAGTGACTACGCCGGGCCAGTCAAGCGTCATCATTGGACTTCTCCACATGCGCAAGTGGCTACCCCTGACGCCTCATGAGTTATGGCTGGACTTGTGCACATGGAGAAACGACCTCGCTTGAACCATCAATTTGGCCGGCGTATACGTCGCGACTTGGCCCGTGATGTGCGGACCGTTGCACGCCCAGTCCTACCAATTAGTTGGCCTGGAGGAGCCGCCCCCAGATGCCCTTGGACGCAAACCGAGACGTTCGCATCGTAGAAGTCGCCGGTTCAAATCCGGTCACCTCCACCAAACCGGTCAAGCGCGAACCATGGGCACCATTACAGTGGTCGCGGTTCTCGCTTTCGGCCCCCAAGGCTCTGACGACGTCGTCGGCGACCAGCGCCGCCATGGGATCGGTTAGGCGGGCACCGACCACTCCATTGTCATCGACGTCGAAGCAGTCCCAAACGGCCTGGTTGATCCTCTTTCGGACCGCGTCCTCCGCTCCTACATAGATGTTGCGCAGCTGACTGACCAGCTTGACTGCGGCGCTCACCCTTTGATTGTCCACCAAGAACAAGGGCGGAGGTCGCACGGCCCCCTCGATGAAGTACGTTCAGCCATGCTCTCTCCTTAGAGCAGTTCTGAGCGATGCTGGGTTAATGACGCGAATTACTTGTCCCAGCTGCGAACTTGAGTTTGAGACCCCAGCAATAACGAACACCCGCCGCCGGCGGTGCAGAAAAGTGATCAACATCGGCCGCGGCGCTCCCGCTAAGAGCCCGCGATCAGCTGAGGATCTATGCGAAGATGCGCCCACGGGAGCGGGATGGGCAGTAGCTGTGCTGGCAGCCGCAGCCGCAGCCGCAGCCGCAGCCGCAGCCGCAGCCGCAGCCGCAGCCGCGGTGGTGGGCGCCCGCGTTCGTGACGCTGTCGACCAGCGGCAGGCTCGACACGACGACGCTCACCCCGTGCATCTCAGCAAATCGGATATATGTATCTGCAGAACGGCTCAGCAATCCAATTCTTGACACCGGGCCGCCAGACCTGCGCCGTCGGCCCCAGACACAAACAGGAGGCTCACCATGACCCTTGAAGACCCCACCCCGGCAGCGGCAGACGCCGAGAAGCCCGCACGCCAGAAGCGCACCCGCCGACAGCGGCTCGCCGGTGCAGTCCTGGGCGTGGCCGCCATGTCCGGATCGGCGCTCGTGCTGAGCGCGGGCGTCAGTACCGGCACCGCCTCGGCGCTCCCGATCGGGGCCAACCAGTGCACGATCTACCTCAATAAAGCCACCCTCTACGAAAGCTGGGCGGAAGAGGCCTACCAGGCGTTCATCACCGCTGCCGCGCAAGGCAACGACGCAGAGGCCGAGGCACAGAGCAACCTCATGCGCAACTACGACGACATGGCAGGGCAACAGCGGGAGCTTGCCGACATCGCGGGCTGCTGAACCGGGGCGCCGCTGCCCGGCGCCTGCGCTTGGGGCGGCGCCTGGCGTCCACATCAAAGTCGCCGTCCAATGGCAGCGTGCCTCGAGGCGGCGAGCTAGCAGACGAGGTTGCCGGGACCACTCAGCATTGCCAGACTTATTGGCAACAGGTCCACATCGAGTTTGTCGCCGCCCTGATCGTTGTGGTGGCTCTTCTCTCGGTGCTTGGCGTGATTTGGATCCCGCAGTCCGGCGGCTACCCCAAGGTCCCCGAGAATCTCTCTGTGAAATGTGAGCGCCGTCGGCATTATTTACCCGCTGGTCGAGATCGTCGAACGGACGGCCGGTGGCCACTCCGTGCTCATCATTACTGAGGATATGGATAATGCGAATTTTACGAGCATTGACGAGGGCGCTCGATGGGTCGTGACCATCGGGAACATCGGAGATGGCCGGGTGTGCCGGCTGCCACGCGCCGCCCTCAACGGGGCAACGTTCCCGGGCGTCTTCACGCTCGATTACTACCGGGCGCGTGGTATCAGGTTAGGCCCGGAACCGATCGTGCCCTTCCCCACTGACATGGGGATATCATTGCCGAATTTGACGAATGTCAGCGGCTCCGGGCCTCTACGGCTGTCAATTTGCTGGCACCGTCGGGCGGACTGGTTAGCCTCGACGGCAGTTATTTGAGCGCATTCCTACCTCCGGCCCTCAGCGTCCTCCAAGCGTTCTACCGACCCCGGTTACGTTCTCCGCACCAGATGTGGGTTTTGAGTGCCGTGATTGACCTGTCTCGGGTCTTCGTCCCAAATGCGGGCAATACTGCAGATTTCACGCTGCAAGCGCAATATCCGCCAAACGGGGCGTCAGCAGGGTGGTGGCACTGGTCGGCGGCCACTATCCTCAGCCCGGTGCGCGTTTCGGCGGCTGACGCGACGACGTCACAACACCGATCTTACTTCTCCTTCCTGTCAGGCATTGCCTTTGAGATCGCCGGTGGCGCTGCTATCGCCATCCTGCAGCAACTTCTGGACCCGTTGTCTCACCGACGGGACCGGAAGTACCGCACAGCGAAAGAAGATCAACTGTGTTTTCGGGGTCGCAGGGCGACAGGCGAGCGTGCCAAATCCATCTACCGGTCGCTATTGGAACAGGGTCAGAAATGCGTCCTTACGGTCGCTCAGTGGCAGCGACAAGCGCGGCACAGCAACTGGGGGGCGCACCTGGCCGCCCTGCAGGAAGGAACTCCCTTGTCCATTAACTACCACCCCAGCCTCATACGGGGCTCGTGGATCTACAACAGCCGGTGTCTCCTGTCATTGATGGTGAACGTCGCCCATGAACCCGAGCTTGAGCTGGTTTTCAGCAACGTTGAGAGGACCCATCCGGTGGCTGATGTAATAATTCATCGGCGAAGGCACGGGCGATCATTTCTCTTGACCTTCGTCTCATCGGCGGAGCTTGGTCACCGCGGTCGCTTCTGATCACCCGGAGTGCCTTGACACAATGTGGCAGTTACGCCACCATGAAGACGGGGTGCGCCGGGGATCTGACAAGTAATGGAACGGTTTCCGCGACGCGGTTGAGGCTAAGGCATCGGGGCCGTCTCTGTGCGGCGAGCCTGACCATGCCCGTGGAGTTCCTTTCGGACGATCAGGCTCGCCGCTACGGCCGGTTCGCTGATGAGCCGTCCCCGCCGCAGCTCGATCGTTTCTTTCATCTTGACGACGGTGATCTGGCGATGGTGGGGCGCCGGCGTGACCCCTGCTCACCGGCTGGGGTTCGCGCTGCAGCTTGGCACGGTCCGCTTCTTGGGTACGTTCCCGGCCGATCCGACGGCGGTGCCAGCGCCGGTCATCGGCTATGTCGCGGCGCAGGTCGGGACGGCCGACCTGAGTTGTTTGAATGGCTATGGCGAGTCCCGGGCCAATCGGTCGCACGCCGAAGAGATCCGCCGTCGCTACGGGTACCGGGACTTCGACTCACAGCCCGGTTACCTCGCGTTCCTGCGCTGGTTGTATGTCGGGGCGTGGGTCGGCAATGAACGCCTGGGCGTGCTGTTCGACCTCGCCACGGCCCGTCTGGTCGAGGACAAGGTGCTGCTGCCGGGGGTCAGGGGCGTTTCGTGGCCAAGACCGAGGAGTTCTCGTCTTGGGACTCTGCGATCAACCGCGCCAACGTGATTGCCCGCGCTGCTGGATGCTCAAATCGATGGGGCCTTTCTGCCTCCCTCCAGGTAGCACCCGGGCTGCCGATCTCCCAGGCTTGCCGGGTGCGCGCCGGCGTCCACACGCCAGTAGCCGGCATTGGGCGGCGCTTGAGAAGTTGGCAGAGGGCTAGTTCTCGCCGGGATCCGCCGCGAGAACGTCACGGCAGCGCCTTGACGGGGATTACCAGCTGGCAGGTATACGATGCGCAGCTCGCGCGAAGCTTGTTGAGCGCAGGCAAAGCCGGGCGGCCTACCTTCGCCCCTTTTTCAAGCGCTCGGAGACGCTTGTCGAAATCCTCTAAAGCAGGGCCGAGTTGCTTGAGCGCATCTCGCAACTGCAACAGCTGTTCCTCTTCTCTCCCAGTCACGGCCGCGACTCTGCCCAGCGGCTGTGCGACAGTGTGGGATCCCACCCATTTACGGCGGAGGCGTTGGCGTTGGGGTGGACGAAGGTGTTTTAGCTGGCCAAAGCTTTCCTGACCACCCAAACGAATTAGTTACTCGCTCTTCCAGCTCGTCACGCCATTTCGACACCACCCGGGTACTCGCCAGCTCCAGCTCGAGCTCGCTCCCTCCACCCACTTTCCAGACACCCCGCCACCCCTACTACCTCTCCCACGGCTCGGACGGGAGCGGCACGACCTACTTTTTATCCGTGAAAACCAGCGAGCCCGTGCTGGCTTTGCTGGCGATCAGCTAATTTTCCACAGGGTCGATAACGTAATTCCCCACCCGGTCCCGGTGTCGTGGTGCGATAGATTTGTCGTCGTGTCAAGCTAAAAATTGGACGGCCCGTCTCGGTGTTGCCGAGCCGAGGTGGAGCGGACTGGGCAGCCCGGATCAGTGATCTCCGCGGTCGTCCACGCATCAGTGGAATCTCGGTGGTTATCCGGAGCGACCCCACCGGGTCGGACCCTAGTTTGCCGGGCGTTCACCCCGTGCTCCCCTTACGCCTACCCTGTGCCGAAGGCGCCTACCACCATTGGGCGCACGTCATTATGGCCGAGGGAGTTGGCAACGAATCTAGTCTGGTCGAGGAGCTGAGGCACGAGCTGGTTGAGCTGATCCAAGAAGATCGACCGAGGCAACGATGTACTAGCAGCGATAGCACTCGCCCATCGACCCGACTCGTCAGTTGCTGCAGCCTGGGCAGACACTGTCACCAACACGCTGGTTGCCTCGCTTACGTCAAATATGAGGAACCGGCGCAGACCGTCATGGAAGTATGTAACCTGCCACTCGACGGGGGTGGCGCCCAAGGTAGGCCAGGGAGGGGACGATGTGGCGCAACAGGCTGAGCACCACAGGTTCGGGCCAGCCGACGAGGTGAGGGAGTTCCCCAACGGCCGGGTTGAGATCCTAAAAGTCGGAGGCGCCGACATCGGGCGGTTGGTCTTCCGGCCCGGCTGGCGCTGGTCGACCGATGTCAAACCCGTCGCCGGGACCGGCAGCTGCACTGCCCCAAATTTCCAGTACCACGTGTCGGGCCGGCTGGCGATCCGTATTGACGACGGGACCGAGTTCGAGGCTGGGCCCGGTGATGTGACCTCGCTACCCAGCGGCCACGACGCCTGGGTGGTAGGCGAGGAACCTGTGGTCGTGGTGGACTGGTTCGGCGCCAGCAATTACGCCCGCTAGGACAACATGTCCTCGCTCGATCTTGTAGAGGCCTTCGGGCGGGCCTGGGCTGCTCACGAACTGGACGCCGCCATGTCGTTCCTGAGCCGCGACTGCGTGTTCGGTGCCACCGGCCCTGCCCCTGACGGTACCCGCCACGTTGGCCACGACGAGATCCGTCGGGCCTGGGAAGCCATATTCGTGGACCCGTCGTCCCGTTTCGAGGCCGAGGAGACCTTCAGCGCCGGCGACCGGGTGGTCCAGCGATGGCGCTACGACTGGGGCGGCGGCCATGTCCGCGGCGTGGACCTGTTCAAACTGCAGGATGGCAGGATCAGCGAGAAGCTGGCCTACGTCAAGGGGTAGCCGGGCCCAAAACCAAACGAGCAACGCCAGACCACAAGACCAGAACACACAAAAAGGGAGCAGGACCATGGGCCGCAAAGTCGCAGACTGCAGGGACTTCCCGAGCGAGAGCGGGTGCACCCTGACCATCTCAGGTCAGGAAGACGAAGTTATTGCCGCCGCCGCGCAACACGCCGCAACTGTCCACGGCCACGAGGACAACGACGAACTCCGCACGTGGCTACGGGAAAACCTCAAAGACGAGGTCCCCGTCTAGGGTCGACATACGTCCAAACAATGCCTCCGACCTAGACGCACCGGACGGAGACCGGGACAAATCATGCCATCCGAGAGCCGCGGCACTCGAGGCAGTGGTCGCCTCCACCGACCGAGCCCGCTCAATGCCGGGGATAATGCCCGTTATCCCCGACTAAGGTCGAGGAGTGGCACTTACACCGGTCCCGGTCGTCGAGCTGGTCGAGGACTGGCTCACGGCCAAGCGTGCGCTGGGGTCGGCCGCCCAGGCTGCGAAGGGCAACTCGGACCGGGCCCGACGCTCGGACCTGGAGCGCTGGGCCATTGCGATCGGCGAGGCCCAAGGCCTTGCACCGTCGGGCGACGAGCCCCTCGTCTCGGCGCTTGCTCTGAGCGACCTCTCAGAAGAGGTACTCGTCCAAGCGATGGCGGTGGCCAAGAGCCGCTGGTCGGACGCGACCGTGGCCCGCATGCTGTCGACGCTCCGGGGGTTCACCCGCTGGGCCCACCGCCGTGGCCACCTGGCGGCGGACCCCCTCGACGCCGACCTGTTCCAGGCGCCGCCACGGCCGCAGCGCCGCCCGAGAGCCCCTGAGGACGACGACGTCGAGAGGATCCGGGCGGCAGCCAGCGAGGAGCCCCGTGGCCGCCAGCGGATGTTCTGGCCTGCCCGGGACGCGGCGCTGGTGCGGTTCCTGGCCAGCACCGGCGCCCGGGCCGAGGAGGTCTGCGGGGCGACCATCGGCGAGCTCGACCGGCGCGCCGAGCGGCCCATCTGGAGGGTCGGGCGTTCGAAGGGCGACAAGACCCGTGACGTCCCCCTGCCTCGCAGCACCGTCGAGGCCATCGACGAGTGGCTCGCAGAGCGGGCCCAGCCCGCAAAGGGCCGTAGCGCTCTCCCGGCCCGGCCGACCGATCCACTGTTCGTGCGGCCTGGCGGCAGCGCCTTGTCCCCCCAGGCCCTCGACCGGTTGGTGCGCGGCCTGGCGGGACGGGCCGGGGTCGTCCTTCCTGCCGGTGCGGCGGCCCATGCCTTCCGCCACCACTACGGCGTCACCTTGGCGCTGCGAGGCGTCCCCGGCAGCGTCATCTCCCAGCTGATGGGCCACGCCGATCCCCGGACCACGTCGATCTACACGACCGTCGCGTCCACGCAGCTCATCACCGCCCTCGATGACGCCGGCCTGCTCGGCTGAGGCCCACTGACGGCTGGCAGGCTTGGGATCTATCCGAGTTGGTCCCGCACCACGTTGAGTGAGGCTCCAAGCCGGTCCGCTCAAAAGGTAGCGGCGCCCTGCCGATTTTGTGCGCACGCACCCCAAGATCATCCGAGAGCACGGCGAAGTGCGCTCCAAGCAGTAATCCAGACACACTGCCCGCATTATGGAGCGCGTGTTATGGGCGCTCGCGGCGCCGCATTTCGCCGGTTACCGGGCTCGCCGTCTCCACAAGTGGAACGAGTCGCCTTTACCGCTAAAATAGTCGAAAGTCGAGCGCGTCGTGTCGACAGTCCGAAGTGTTCCTTTCGGATGGGCTCGTGATGGTCCGGGTTATATCCCGGGGTGGCCCAGCCGATCGGCCAGCCAGGTTGGAACCCCGGGGCGAACGAGTTCGCCGCTAGCTTTGTGCGGACGGTCCGCCAGGACTATTTCGACCACCTCAGAGAAAAACGTTTGGCCACCATGTCCCAGCGATCCCCGCAAACCCGGCGTCAACGCCCAAGATAGGTAACCGCCCGTCCCAATATGGGTGGAGATTGCCCATGTGCCTTCTTATAGACGCTCGTACCGTGGCTCGTGTTCACAGGTTGGAGGTCATCTAGGAGGACCCCAAACGCCCCGGTACATCGTTGAGCGCACTTTCCCGGAGGGACTGCACATACCGGTCGCAGCCCACGGCGCGGCACTGTGCCGCACGCTGAGCCAACGAAACGCCGAGCAGGGATGTCACCTGGCTGCACTCCTATGTGAGCGACAACAAAAGGCGCACATTTTGCGTCTGCAAGGCCCTTCCCAAAAGGAAATCCGAAAAGCCGTCGGGCGCAACCACCTGCCGGCCGACCGGGTTACCCGGGTACGGGTGCTCTACCCCTACTCCTACATGTGAGGTGTCTACTTATGCGCAGATCATCAAAGGCCGTAACCCCAAGGTTCCTGCCACCACCGGAAGGCTCATCTCTACGAGCGACGTCGCCGGGCTCACCCTCGGCGGCGGCTCCGGGTTGGCTGAGGCGGGTGCTCGCAGTTCCTGCTGCTGTCGCCATGCTCAGTTTCGCACTGGTGATCGTGGCTCCCCAGCTCAGTTCGGCGGTGAGCGCCCAAACTCCTTCCTGCCACGACCCTGTGACGGCCGCCCCGAAGAACGGCCCTGCCACCGTATCGGCGGCGTCAAGCGCCTATGGCAGGGTGCTGGTCATCGGCTCGGGCGACTACGCGGGCTGCTCTCTCTACGTGCTCGCGACCGACGAGCTGCACACGCTCTCGTCCGGCAAGGCCCCGTTCGCATGCTCAGATGCCACCAACAATGCTTTCTCGGCTTCTTGTGACACGGTGCTGTGGCCGGCGCTGCTGACCGACGGCGCCCCGATCGCCGGGCGCGGGGTCAACCCCACCCTCCTCGGGACAGTGACCCGCACCGACGTCCTTCCCGGCATGCCGGTACAGCAGGTGACCTACGGGGGCCTACCGCTCTACCGGATGGTCTTCGACGACGCGCCCGGGCAGACGGCCGGGGCAAACCTGTTCGACCCGGTGACCGTGCCCCAGGGTGTGTGGTACCTCGTCGACCCGAGCCGAGGCCGTCCCGCGCCCGGACAGGCCCTAATTGAGCAGGAAACCGCGCCCGTCTATCACAACGGGGCCCCTACCGGGACCTCCGCCACGGTACTGGCGGCGTCCGAGAGCACCGGCCTTTCCCAGGAGATCGGCGCCGGGGGCGTCCCCGATGGCCCAGTGAACGTACCCGTCTACACCTTTAGCCTGGACAGATGGCACCAGAGCGCGTGCCAGGGTACCTGCGCCATGTACTGGGCGCCCGTCCTCACCTCTATGTCCCCTGAGGCCGGACCGGGAGTTGACCGACACCAGCTCGGGATCATCGTGAGGCCTGACGGCACCCACCAGGTGACGTTCGACGGTCACCCCCTGTACTTGTTCGCCCAGGACGCGTCCTTGCCGCTCGTCACCCCGGTATACCCCGCCAGCATCAACGGAGCGGGGGTGCAGGCTTTCGGGGGCGTCTTCCAGACCGTGCCCGCCCTGTAAATGATGGCGAGCTCGCCAAGAGGTGAAGGCCCAGCGCCGCCAGCGGACGCCGTCCAGGTGATGCCGCCCGACTTATGAGCTCGCCACCTTGATGGCTGCTGCAGGTAGGGCTCTCGAGGGTGAGCTCAGAGCCGACGTCCGGGCCCAGTTCCGGCTCGTGGTGAACGCGTATGAGCGCCATTTGGCAAGCCTGAACGACGGCGAACCTGCCGGGCGGGGCGACTTACTCGCAGCGCCCGGCACCCGGACGGGCTGCGTTTCAGCGGTGGCCAGATTTCCCTCTACCGGCCAGGAAGTGCCCCGCGATGGAGAAATAGCTGCTCACTGGGTCAGTATCTTCCGGGGAGCCGAGGCTTTGCCCAAAACAACCGGTCCCAAAATGGCCAACCCCGGAACCCAATCTGAGTAGCGGGCGCTCATGCCGGGCAACTGACACCGCCTTTAGCATGGCGGCCAATGCAGTACCGCCGTTTAGGAGGGCAACATGCCGAGGTACCTCGTTGAGCGCAGCTTCGCCGGAGGGCTGCACATCCCCGTGGACGCCATGGGGGCCAAGACTTGCGCCGAAATTGTCGGGACCAACCTCGATTACGGTGTCACCTGGGCCCACTCCTATGTGACGCCTGACAAGACCAAGACTTACTGCATTTACGACGCGCCCAGCCCCGAAGCCGTCCGCCAGAGCGCCACGGCGAACAAGCTCCCGGTCGACCGGATCACCGAGGTCCGCGTCCTGGACCCCTACTTCTACTCCTAGCGCTGGGGGAGCGTGACCTGGACGACGCCGGCCCCACGGGCAGCGCGTTGCGACGCAGCTGCCAGGGCAGCAGGGAACACTCCACGCGCAAGCGCCGCCTGAGCCCTCGGGCCTTTCGCGGCACCAGCAAGAAGACCAATAACAGTTTGGGTGGGACCACCGAGGTTACTGTCTCGGCGTCTGGCTTCGGGCCCACGGCCCCGGTCGCTGGAAGAGGAGGGCTCAAGAACCTTATGCCGATTTGTGGCGCAGGTGTTTCAAGCTTCCCCCGCTACTTCGGCACTTATCGAGTGCGCCATAATGACGGCCTTCTTCCCGGCGGCGATGCTTAAGGTCGCACTTCATGTGACTCCCATTGAGGAACGCCGGGGAGGCTGCCGAGCGCTCCGATTCATCATGGAACAGCATACGGTTCACGATTTTGAAAAGCCGTTGGCAGGACGCTGTTCCATGTCGGCACTCGACGGTGACCGACACACCATCAACATAATTACGAGCCACAAGGAACTCGTCGCCGCATTCTGTGCCGCCGCTCGTCGACGTCAAGGTCGTTCGTCCTCGCTACGCGCAGGGTGGACCGTGCGGCGGGTGCCAGTCTGGGCTGGTCCTTTTCCGCAAGGCCTCCCTCCGCGCCCGTCGTGGGAGTTTTCTACCAACGGGCTCTGCGATGACCTACCCGGTGGGGGCGTTGACAGAGTGCCTATGTATAAGGCCATGGCAGCCACCACAGCAGACCACAAGGGACTTGCGGCGGCGTTTAGCCATGACTTGTGCCCATAGGGGTTGTAGTTGGTCGAGCCCCGCCGCGCCCCGGAAGAGGCCACCGGACCAGTCAGCCATCGTGGAGTCCCACCGCCAACAGTTCCACGCCTACCGCGAGGAGAATCGCCCGTCTACGAGCCGAGAACCAGGTCCTCAACGACCAGCTCGCCCGTCTCCTCGGCGCTCAGCGAGCGGACAGCGTCACCCGACCGTGACCACAGTCGGCGACATGTGCACGACGTAAAGGTGGTCCCTTACCTGGGCTTTTAGCCGTTAAGGTAAAGAGAACGTACATTATGGTAAGTAGCTCAGGCCCCCGGGACAACTCCGAGCCTCCCTCACTTGTGACCCCGCACGAAGTTGTCAGTGCGGATCGCTGACGAAGTTGTCGGTAGGGCTCGGCCGGGCGTAGGGCCTGTTAAGGGCGGACGGGACGCGTGCCGTGACCCACCGGCCATCGTCGGGCCCGGGAAGGGGAAGCCGATATGAAGGTAGCATCATCCCGAGGCGCCGAAAGCCCCATCTACGGCCGGAGACCCGGGAGGGCGCTGTGGCAAGCCTTGTCAGCCTGCGTGGCCCGCTTACGGCCGCCCATGTGGAGGGCGTAGCCAGTGGGCTCGAGGTTACGGGCCGAAGCGTGTGGCGCTGGCTGTCGAGCGCCGCCGAGGAAGGTCGGGCGGTCCGCAAGCCCCAACCGCACTTTGAGCTGAGCGACTCAACTTACCACGTCGGGGTTGGGGACGGGCCAGGGCGCGAACCCTGAGGACCAGTTAAGGGAAGTGAAACGGTTCCCCGAGGTAGTCGTCCGCGCCGGGGACATAACCGCCGTCCAGGCCGACGACGAAGGGCAGGTCGGGGCGTGGCAGCTCCCCCCGGTGGCCGGGCAACCTTCGATGAAGCTGGAGCGCTCTTCTCCCAGCTCGTCCTCCAAGCGCTGGGCCACGCCCTGTACCTGGCGGCGGAGGACCGTGCCGTGCAGAGGACGACCGGTGGGCGGAACCTCGGCCAGCAGCTGGGCCGACAGCCCGTAGCAGGTGAGCCCGGCGAACTTTGCCTCGAGGTACGGCAGCTCTGGTGTGGGCCGCTCCGGCTGTGTTGTCACGTCGCCAGATGCCCGGCGAGGACGACCAGCGTCTACCCGCCTCCCACAATTCGCCCCACTCTCCGACCAGGCGATTACCCCATGCGCCCCCGACCGCAGACAGGCGAGCGTCCTTATAGGTGTCTGGGCCCCCGTTAGAGCGGACCTTCGAACCGTCGGGCGCTACCACCGGCGCCAAGGCCAATTCCGCGCAAAGGGGGCACGCCCACCGGCGCGCCCCCTTTGGCAGTAACAGGACGGACCTAGTACAGCACGATCGTCGCCGAGAAGGTGCCGCCCTTGTCGAGCCTCACCTGCCCTCCGCTGCAGACGTTCGGGACCGAGGTCGACCCCTGGTACACGAGCGAACTCGACTGGTCGCCGCTTGGGTACCAACTGTCGTCGGTGACCTGGTACATCTGGTTGGCCATCGCTACGCTGAACGTGGCCGGCGACGCAGGGGCGCCCGAGACGCAGTCTGCCTGGAACACGACCTGCGGGTTGACCACGAGCGCCGTGTAGGCGTTGTGGTTGCCGGGGAGGGTGAAGTCGTACCCAGCCTTGAGCGTTGTGCCCGGGTTCACCTTTAGGTCACCCTCCATGGCCTGGGGGCCGATCTTGACGGAGCCGTTCGTGCAGCTGGTCGACGTCGTCCCGCTCCAAGAGCCCGAGGAGCCGTTGGCGCTGTAGTGCCAGCGGGTGTTGACCTTGCCGCTCGCCGGGCAGGCGATGACGGCGTACGTCGTGCCCGTCGCCGAGGTCGTGGCCCCGCCGTCGTCGGTGACCTTCACCGTCACGGTGTAGGCACAGATGGCCGCGTAGGTGTGGCTGCCGGTGACCGTGAAGAGGCCTCCTGTCGGCCCGCTCACCGTGCCGGTGCTGGTTGTCCCGTCCCCCAGTTGACGGTGGCCGAGCCGCCGTTGCCCCCGCTGGCGACGGAGGTGTAGTCGGCGGTCCTAGCCCCCGGGTTGGCGTCGCTGAACGTGAAGGTGGCCGCAGTCGGGCTCCCGAGGAAAGTCGTCGAGGGCAAGGCGAGCGGGCCGGCAGTGAGCGGGGCGTCGGCCACGATGGCCGGGCCCTTGCAGAAGGTGGCGGCGCCGCCGTCGTCGAAGACTTGCACCTGCGCTGGGCACGTGCCTTCTTCGGTGTACTGATGGCTGCCGGTGACCGTGAAGGAGCCTCCTGTCGGCCCGCTCACCGTGCCGATGGTGGTTGTCCCGTCACCCCAGATGATGAGGGTCAAGCCGCCGTTGATAATGGTGAAGTCGGCGGAAGTAGCCCCCGGGTTGGCATCGGTGAACGTGCACGAGGCAGTGACGGGGCTGACGCCTTCGACGCCGGCATTGGCCACGGGCCCGGCGAGGGCGGCCTGACCATTCAGAAACAGGGGTTGGTCCCCGTACCCGTGAGGATGCCCCCCAAGGCCTCGGCCACCCAGATGACCAGGGCGAAGGCTGCCGCCACCAGCACCGCCGGTTTCATAACGGAGGGCTTGAAGATACCCAGGGCCGCGAAAGCGCACGCCAGTGCCAACAGGGCCGAGACCACCGTGCCGTGGCTGCCGATTAGGTTGGCGGCCGCGCCCTCGACCGACCTGAGCCAGCCCGGCTCGTCCGAGGCGCTGGTCGTGAAGATTTGAGCCAGAGCCCTGGCCCCACGGTTCGCAGGAAGCAGGAGGTAACAAGCGAAGCTGCCCCACAGGGCCGCCCAGAACAGACCGGCGCCCCTCGCGCCGAACCTGCCCCGTGCCGCCGGGACGGTGAGCTCGCCACGGTCGCGGGCCGTTGCCGGCCAGAGGAGGATGGCGATCACGGCGTAGAGGACCACTCCTCCTGGAAAGCCCGCAAGTGGGCTCGCCCCGGTGAAGATCCCGCCCAGACCCTCACCTAGCCACCAAACCGACAGGGCGTAGCCAACCGAGCCGGCCAGGGCGAGCTTGCGGGTACGAGGCACCAGCAGCCCGACCGCTATCAGCAGCTGGGTCGTAGCGAAGATGGCGTTGAAAAAGGCGATGTGGTGCAGCATCAGGTGAGCCGCCCAAACAGCGGGGCAGCCACGATGCCGGGGTTGCCACCTGCTGCCGGCTCGATTATCCGAGTCACGAAAGACCCGGTGAACATGAACGGTTGCGAACCTGCAATGCCGCATCGAGAGCAACCACACAAACCCAAAAATAAATAAATATTTAATCGAAGGTCAACTGCAGGGTCATAGAGTCGTTCGATGCCGTCCGCTGAGGACGCCTGCGGGGGCCTCTGGGACGCGGTTTGATCATCCGAGGCTCCTTCGGGTACCGGCCTGATGTGGTGCCGGCGGCCCCACGGCGCCCGGCCTCCCAGATCGCCCTGTCCAGCCGGTGCGCCGGCCGGCCGAGCCGGCGGACAGCGGCAACGGTCACCTCGACGACATCGGTGTCGCTGAGCGGCGGCCTAGCGCCTCAGCGGCGAAGCGGTCGCGTGTACGTCCGGTTTGACTGTGTCGGTGCTTTGGCGCATGACGAGCCACTGGAACACAGCGGGGCCGAGGCCTCGGCGCTAGCTTTGAAGTCGGGGTAGGCGTGTAGTGGACTAACGGCTGACGGTGTGGCGTGTTCTCGCTGCTCAAGGCGGTCCTTTGCGGTGTGGCGCGTTCTCGCTGCTCAAGGCGGTCCTTTGCGGTCAACCTCGGCCAACTTTGACGCGCTTTCTGACTCTCCGTACGAGCGCGACGTACGACGTCGCTCGGTTGCTGTCCCTCGTGAATCGTGGCCTGAGCAGGGCTTCCGTCTGCGGTCCATGGTGCCCTCGCCGCCCAGCGAGCGAGTTGCCGCCGTCGGCCGCCAACGATTCGCGTCGGGTTTTAGTCCGCTAATACGGCTACCCGTCCATGGCGCGCTCTGCAACGAAGTCTTCCAGGGCTCTGACGTCACTGCCCTCGGCTGTCCGCCAACCCAAGCGGGCCAGCACGTCCCGCAGGTGCTCGGTCCGGGTCCGCTCGTCCACCCTCCATAGTCGGCAAGGGCAGCGGGGTCGACCCTCGAAACGACCAGCCAGCCTGCGCACCACCGCTACTGGAGCCGCGGTCAAGTCGTCGGGCACGAAGCCCACCCACGGCAGCGCGCACAGCTGTACCACCACGCCGAGGCGGGTTGGCTTCACCTTGGTGCTTCCTGGTCACCCACCGCAGGTCGTCCCCCTCGAGAGAGAAGTAGGTAACGAGTCTTCGGCGGCGACAGCGGCGGGGAAGCCAGCCAGCTGAGCGAACTCAGCTTCAGACAGGAACCTCGTGGGCATGGCCGCCTCCGGGCCGTCTGTGTTTGAGAGCTGGCGCCGACCCTACCGGACAGGCAAATTGGCTGCTAGTGGGCAGCTGAGAGCCTAAGTGGAGTTCCTAAACAACGGAAATTTCGCCGCTACTCAGGCAACCCCTGCTAGCCCGACGAGCACTTCGGCCCACTACCCGATGAACTTGATCAGGGCCTCGTTCACCTCGTCGGCATGCGTCCAGCCGACGTTGTGCGGCCCACCCTCGATCTCGATGAACTCGATGTCCTTCACCAGGTCAGGGAGGCGCCGACCGGTAGCGTCGATCGGCAGGATGCGGTCCTCGGTGCCCTGGATCACGAGCATCGGCACGTCGATCTTGGGCAGGTCGGCGCGGAAGTCGGTCAGCCAGGTGTGCACGCAAGCCAGCGTGGCATAAGCCGACGAGCCGGCCGCCACCTGGAAACTGGCGTTCCAGGCCTGGTCGCTGATGCGGGTACCGCCGAGCTTGTCGACGTTGTAGAAGTTGTCGAAGAAGAACTTGAACCAGGCGTAGCGGTCCTTGGTGATCGTCTCCTTGAACCCGTCGAAGACGCTCTGGGGCACTCCCTTGGGGTTGTCGTCGTCTGGAGCAAGAAGGGCGGGATCGGTCCGAACAAGTGCCGCCTTGGCCACCCGCTCAGAGCCGTAGGTCCCGAGGTAGCGGGTGACCTCGCCCGTCCCCATGGAGAAGCCGGCGAGAACCATGTCCCGCAGGTCGAGCTTGTCGACCAGGGCCTTCAGGTCGGCGGCGAAGGTGTCGTAGTCGTAGCCGGTCGTGGGCTGGCTGGAGTGGCCGAAGCCGCGCCGGTCATAGGTGATGACGCGTTTGCCGGCTTCGAGCAGCACGGGCACCTGCTTTTCCCACGAGTGGCCGTCGAGGGGGTAGCCGTGGATCAGCACCACCGGCTGCCCCGAGCCGTGGTCTTCGTAGTACATCTCGATCGTCCCGAGTTCTCCTTACCGACAGTGACGTAGGGCATTGCGTCCTCCTGGTCGTGGGTCATAGCTCGCTAGCCGGTTGCTGGCGTTCATGGTCACAGCCGACCACAACCAAAACACGCCTTGAAGGTGGTTCTCACCGTCGCCGCCCGGGTCAGGGCTAATTGCGGGGCCTCGACTGCTGCTAAGCAGCCTACTCTGGTTGCAGAAAACTAGCAAAACATTTCTAGGAAAAAGCTTCATCTAAGCGCGGGCTCGGCCGGTAAAGATGAACGGCGGTGGGCATCCTCGACGACTCGAGAGCCACGCTCGGCGTCATTTGCCCGAGCATTAAGTGACAGCGTGGTCAGGTCCCGCCGTCGCGGCTGACGGCCAGGACGACGTTCCCGGTCTTCCTGCTTCGTTTCGACGTACTTGGTTGCTTCGACCACCTGCTCCAGCGGGTAGCGCCGGTCGATGACGGCCCGGCTCGGCCGCTTCCTCCCGCTCCCGCCGGGCTTTGTCCTCCCGGACGTGGCGAAGGGTCTCCAGGAGCTCCTCCACGCTCGGGCAGTCATCAGCATCGTTCACCACAGCTCCTCGCCTCCGGTCTGCGCGCAGGGCTCAGCTCGCGAGACGCGCGGCTCCTGTTCCGAGCGTCTCCGCCTCGTCCGCCGTGCCGTTCGTCTTCCTCGACCCCTCGGTCGTCGTGCCGCGAAATGCCCGCAGCTCCCTCTCCGTGATGCCGAGCAGCTCCGCCACGTCGCCGGCTTGCATGCCCGAGCCGAGGAGGTCCCCCGCCACGGATTGTTGCTTTAGAGGCGGTGATCCGTATCTGAGCCTTGCCGATTGCGAGCTCTCGGAGTCCCGGCACGACAACCCACGGATGATCACCGTTGAAGAAGAAGGTTCCCGTTGTGCCGTCGGCGAGCCGGCAAACGCCGCTCGGCTGCCGCGCCGCTCAAAGGCTCCACGTCGGCTTTGCCGGTTGTAAAAGCGCCGGCGCCTCGCGGCCGTCATGAATTGGCGCTCCAGGCTCTCGGTGTGCTCGCGTACCTGGGTGAGGGTGGACTAGCGGACATATACATAGGTGTTCGGGCTCAAGTGGGCAGCGCCGGGATGCGACCCAGCTCACAAACGATCGTTGGCGGACGCGGCTGCTCTACGAGGAGTTTTCCAGGTGAGCTGTGTAACGTTACCCGTGTACAGACCTATGTAACGCCAATCTCTGTTTGTGCTTCAGTTAGCCAATGCGGGTTGGCTACGGACGGGTTTCGACATTCGACCAGAACCCGACGCCCGGCGAGATGCCCTCGTGGCCGCCCGCAGCGACCAAGTCCTCATCGACAAGGCCAGCGGCAAGCTGGCCCGGCAGCCGGAGCTGGACAAGGCCCTGCTCGAGGCCAGGGATGGCGACCAGTTGGTCATCACCAAGCTGGACCGGCTCGGGCGCTCGCTTGAGCACCTGATCGCTCTTCCGACGAGCTTCAGGCCGGGGCGCGACCTGGTGGTGCTCGACCAGGGCATCGAGACCTCTACGGCCCTCGGGCGGATGTTCTTCCAGTTCCTCGGGGCCATTGCCGAGTTCGAGCACGACCTCCTGTCCGAGCGCACCCGTGACGGCCTGGCCGCGGCCCGGGCACGGGGCCGCGGCCAAGCTCACCTCCCTCCAGGCCAAGATCGCCCATGACACCTGCGAAGAACTGGGCCCGATGGGCGCCGGGCCAAACCGTAGCCGAGATCGCCGCCGAGTTCGGGGTCTCCCGGCCGACCATCTATCGCCACCTGTAGCCGAAGGCGGGATGAAGAAGGCCGAGCTGACAACTTCGTGAGCGATCCGCGCTGACAACTTCGTGCGGGGTCACAGTCACTTTCCGGTGCTATGATCTCGTCGGGGTCGTCGCTGACAACCCTTGGGCTCCCAGTGGGCTCCTGGCCATCGCCACGTTACCCAGTGCGTGTTGACAGGCCCATCGCGCTGTACCACGAGTTTGCGACTGGCGAAGTCGGACGGGCCCGTGCGTACAACCGGCGCTGAGGTTCGATGAAGCGTAGCCCGAGGTCTCATACCGAACGCGTCCAGATGTAGGCGGCCGAGGTGGTTGCGAACTTGAATCCGAGACGCCTGATGTTCCTTCCACTCTCGGGTGACGAGGCTTCCGAATACAAGTAGCTGACTCCTCTGTCCCTAGAGAGCTTCGCTCGCTCAACGACGACGAAGGTTTGGATTCCTGGTCGCCAGGCCGGGTGCGTACAGGCGCCCGCCAGGGCGGCGAACGAGGAACGGGCTTCCATACCACCCATCCCGCGGCAAGGGGTTAAGTGGATCCGGAGCGACGACAATCACACGGAGGGCGCGACCTGGCTGGTCTCAAGACTGACCAATGGCCGTCGAACCGGGCTGAGGACGCGCCCAATGACCTCTGCTGCAGCGCGGTCACGGTCCCGTATGGCGTGGGAGTACACGCGCAGTGTCAGCGAAGCGTCCGAGTGCCCAAGCCGTTCGGCGACTGTGCGTACGTCGACGCCTGCGCCAATCAATTGAGTAGCGGTGAAGTGGCGAAGGTCATGCAGACGGACGCCATGTAGACCGAGGCTGTCGCGGACCCGCACAAAAAAGCCGGTCACGTTGTCTGGTCGGAAGGGCTTTGATCCGTCAACGTAGGGCGAAAAGACGTATGCTGTCGCTGCCCATTACTGCGTCCGCCTGTCCTGCCCACTCGTCGACCCGTGGCCCGGTACTCGACGAGCAGGGCAATGCCCACGTCGTCTAGGGCCACTGGCCGCACCCGGCCGGTCTGGTGCTCTTTTCGGCCAGCCCACCGGGGACGAGGATTAGCGCTCGGGAGACCTCAAGCTCGGCGTGTTCGAAGTCCACGTCGGACCACTTGAGTGCGCAGAGCTCTCCACGCCTCATGCCGGTCAGCGGCGCCGAGCATAAACAGGGCGGCAAGGCGCGGGTCGCGTTCCGCAGCGCCTGTATGACAGACGCGGACCGCATCCACAGATGGAGCTTTGACCCGGCGCTGTGCGATGCGGGGCGGCTTGGCCAGCTCGGCGACGTTGGTACGCACCCACCCCCACCGGGCCGCCTGGTGTAACGCCGACGAGATGATGGCGTGGTGGTTACGGATGGTCTTAGGACTCTTGCCGGCGTCCTTCATCGCCCCGTAAAGGTCGTCGATGTGCTTGGCGCTTAGCCGGGTCAGCGGTATCTTGCCCAGGGCGGGGCGGATGTTCTGCTCGATCTCGGACCGGTACGCCCGGAGTGTTGTCGGGGACAGGTCGAGCCGCTCGCACTCTTCCAGTCACTGATCGAGGAGCTGCCCAAACGACACCCCCATTCCGTCCGTACGGGGCGCCCGGTTCCCGATCAGGTCCCGCAGTACCTCGTCGGCCGCCTTGGCGCCGCCGTAAACGGTCTTCGAGAGCTGCTTTTCCTTGCCCGTGACCGGGTCACGGACCCAGGTACACGCGGACCTCCCAGACTCCCTCCCGACGTTTGCGCTTGGTCCCCGCACGGCTCACAACGCTAGCGGGTGGCTTTGGACGAAAGTAGGGATGCCGGTAGGGATGGCTTGGACAAAAGAGAAAGCCCTCCCGAGCGGGAGGGCTCTAACCAGGGCTTTTGTGGTGGCGGGGGCTGGATTTGAACCAGCGACCTCTGGGTTATGAGCCCAACGAGCTACCTGACTGCTCCACCCCGCTGGTCGGTCAGCATACCAGCTTCGCTGCCATGGCGGTGCCGGAGACCAGAGCTTGCTCGTGGCCGCTAGGTAGTTAGCGTCGGGAGCCAGGACGGCCGGCCTGCCTCGAACTCGGCTATCGCATCGGCAGACCGCAAGGTCAGGCCGATGTCGTCCAGGCCCTCCAGCAGCCGGTGCTGAGTGAACGCATCGAGGGGGAAGTTGGCCTCGATGCCAGCCGCGGGCGCTTCCAGTCGGAGCCGCTCGAGGTCGACCGTTATCTCGAGGGACGGGTCCTCGGTGACCGCCTTCAACAATGCCACGCCAACCTCAGGGCTCACCTCGATCGGCAGGAGGCCGGCCTTGGTGGAGTTGTTGCGGAAGATGTCGCCGAACCGCGGCGAAATCACTGCTTCGAAGCCGTAGTCCATGAGCGCCCAGACGGCGTGCTCGCGCGACGAGCCGATCCCGAAATTGGCACCAGCGACCAATATTGTGGCGCCCGCATACTGGGGCTTGTTGAACACGAAGTCCCTGTCATCGCGCCACTCAGAGAACAAGCCCTGCCCGAACCCCGTCCGCTCCACCCGTTTCAGCCAGGTGGCCGGGATGATCTGGTCGGTGTCCACGTCGCTGCGGTCCAGGGGAACGGCCGTGCCCGTGATGACCCGTATTGGTTTCATTGAAGGTCCTCCGGAGACGCGAGGTGGCCAGTGATAGCGGTGGCTGCGGCAACTGCAGGCGAGACCAGGTGGGTCCTCCCGCCCCTGCCCTGGCGACCCTCGAAATTGCGGTTGGAAGTAGAGGCACAGCGCTCTCCCGGAGAGAGCTTGTCAGGGTTCATCGCCAGGCACATGGAGCACCCTGGGTTCCGCCATTCGAAGCCCGCCTGGCTAAAAATAGCGTCCAATCCCTCGCTCTCTGCCTGCACTTTGACCTGAGCGGACCCGGGCACGACCAGAGCCCGCAAGCCAGCCGCCACCGTCCTCCCCTCTAGCACTGCGGCGGCGGCGCGAAGGTCCTCTATCCGCGAGTTAGTACAGGATCCGATAAAAACCGTATCGACCTTGATCTCCCTCATCGGCGTGCCGGCCTTGAGGCCCATATAGGTCAGGGCACGCTGACCAGACTCCCGGGCAGCCGGCTCAGCGAAGTTGTCGGGGTTGGGCACTACTTGGTCGAGGCGGACTACGTGCCCCGGGTTTGTGCCCCAGGTAACGTGCGGAGCCAACTGGTCTGCTTCAATGTGGACCTGTTTGTCAAATACGGCACCCTCGTCGGTCACGAGCGACTGCCAGTAATCGAGCGCAGTTTCCCATTTCTTTCCCTTCGGAGCGAATTGTCGTCCCTCGATGTAGGAAAAAGTCGTGTCGTCTGGCGCCACCATTCCCGCCCTGGCACCCGCCTCTATTGACATATTACAGAGGGTCATCCGTCCTTCCATGGAAAGGGAACTGATCGCCGAACCGCGATATTCGATCACGTGCCCGATCCCGCCGCCCGTACCGATGCGCCCGATTATGGCGAGCACTATGTCTTTGGCAGTTACTGCCGCTGGCGTTTTTCCCTCGACCGTGACGGCCATTGTCTTTGGCCGTGCCTGGGGGAGCGTTTGAGTTGCGAGCACGTGCTCCACCTCACTCGTGCCAATACCGAAGGCCAGTGCGCCAAAAGCGCCGTGGGTAGAGGTGTGGCTGTCGCCGCATACGACAACCATGCCCGGCTGTGTAAGGCCAAGTTCGGGCCCGATGATGTGGACGATGCCCTGGTTGACGTCGCCCATCGGGAACAACCGGATGCCGAACTCGGCACAATTGGTAGCGAGGACTTCGATCTGGCGGGCTGAAATTGGGTCGCTCAGGGGCTTGTCGAGCGCTGTCGTCGGCACGTTGTGGTCCATCGTGGCTACCGTCAGGTCGGGGCGGCGCACGCTTCTTCCCGCTAGCCGAAGCCCGTCGAACGCTTGCGGTGAGGTGACCTCGTGGACCAAATGGAGATCTATGTACAGGAGGTCAGGCTCTCCAGATTGGGCGCGGACGACGTGGCGTTGCCAGACTTTTTCCGCCATCGTGGCCGGCGTGCCAGCAGTGCTCATTGCGGGCCTCCTTCAGCACAGTACGTCTCTGCGTGTCTCACACAGTGTGTCTCACATAGTGGGATATCATCTCGCTATGGGAGACAGCCTACAAGGCGCTGCTTCGCTAGGCAAGGCCGTTTCGGTGCTGGACAGCTTGGCGTCGGCGGGGCCCTTGACCCTTGCCGGCCTGGTCTCGGCTACAGGGATCCCGCGAGCTACCGTGTACCGGCTGGCAACGGCCCTCGCCGCGTACCGGCTCGTCGACAAGGGCCCGGACGGCACGTACCGGCTGGGTGGGCGGCTCGTAGAGCTGGGCCGGCTGGCGGGCCAGCGCCGCCGCGGTCTCGCCGAAGCGGCGGCACCCGCACTCGAGCGGCTCCGAGAACTCACCGGTGAAAGTGTGCAGGTATTCGTGGCTGAGGGCGAACGACGAGTTTGCATCGTTTCCCTCGAATCACCACATAGCCTGCGGACGATCGTGGTGGTGGGGGCCTCACTGCCGATGGACAAAGGCTCGGCCGGGCACGTGCTCGCCGGCGACCCCGGCACACTGAAGAGAGGCTGGTGCGAAAGCGTCGAGGAGCGCGAGCTTGGCGTGGCATCAGTTAGCGCTCCTGTCTACCTTGATGACCGGGTAGTGGCCGCTGTCTCAGTGTCGGGCCCGATAGAGCGAACATCGAGATCGCCCGGCCAACGCTATGCCTCCCTGGTCGTCCGGGCCGCTCTCGAAGTGTCCTCAGCGCTCAATTAATTACCGCAGGCGTGCCCGGTGCAAAACGACCATCCGCGCCGTCAGTGAGGGCCTTGTCGGTGGCCTAATACTTGTGCGTCGGCGACCCGCACTTCTGTTCGGTATTTGGGGTGTAATCGCACAGGGCGCGCGCGATCAGGACGATAACTTGGCGAGATCTGCGCACGCGTCGCGGAGGACGGGAAGGAAAACTCCAGGATGTGCAACCACAGCGTCGTGCCCAGCGTCGACTACATAACGGCGGGCGCCGGGGATCAGCGCGGCCATAGCATCCTGGCGCCACGGTGCCACTACCTGATCGCGGGCGGTCACGAGGACCGCGGCGGGTAGCTCCAGCTCCGGCAACCACGAACTGCTGTCGTACGCATTGAGCTCTGCTCCTGCCTCGATAAAGGCCGCCAGGTCAGACATGGCCCGTTCTTCGAAGGCCCAATCCGGCCTACCTTCCATGACTTCTCGTTCAAAGGAGGGCTCGACGGCCGTGACTTCGTCGCCAACCACTTCCCGGGCCAGGCCGTCGCCGATCGCATGAAGCCCGCCCAGGCCCGAAACAGTGAGCTGCTTGTTGTCCTGCTGGCGCCGTTTTTCGACCAGACGATCGTGGCGAGCGATCCGCCAGTCCAAAAAGTGGTGTGCGGCGTCGGGCCATTTTCGGGCTGCGCCCGCGCTAAACCTCCCGACCACGCGCACCGCTGGGCGGAGTTTCAGCCTCCTGGCGAATGACGCTGCTGTGGCGCAGAGCACCAGACCATGTACTGCATCCCTGTGCCGCCTCGCCAGCATTTGTGCGATTGCCCCACCCATCGAATAGCCGACCACGATGGCTCGTCCGATCGAAAGCTCGCTAATAAGCGCGGCGAGGTCGTCCGCACATGCCTCGACGCTGAACGGTGGTGCACCGCGGCCCTGTCTGCCGTGCCCGCGCAAATTTGGCGCTATGACGTTGAAGGAACGACCGAGGAAATCGAGGGAACCGTACCAGTTGAGTGCCGCAGTCGCCATCCAGCCGTGCAGCAAAAGCACAGCGGGAGCACCTGGAGGTCCCTCGATCTCCCAGGTCCAGGTGCTGACGCCAGTTGCCGAGCGGACGACCCTGCCTTGGGGCCGGGCTGTGATGGCGCGATCGGGTTCTGAAACGGTGGTGCCACCTCCGTGCAGTTGGTTGGCGAGCGTCATGTTAGTTCGACGGGTCAATCGGCGCGGTCGTCATCTAGCCGTCGCCGTTAATGCCGGGGCTTGGCTGGCCGTTATGCCGTGGCCGCTCCCGCTGACGTTTTTGCATGCCACATGGTCGTGCAAGTGCTGGGTTCGCCAGCTCGCTCCTGCATCGCGGCGCCCGTCTCAGCACCGGGATCGTCCAGCGGCCCCGACCTCATCTGGGCTCCGGCCCACGCCACGGCCTCTCGCGCTAGCGCCGAAGGGTAACGCCAGCGGAGGAGTTGGCGCTCTGCCGAGTCGTAACCGTCGCCCAGTTCGAGCAGAGACAGGGCGAGTTGGCGGGCGCGGCGAAGTTGCAGTTCGCCCGCAGGCAGCCGCGACTGCTCCTCCTGCCAGGCCGCGTGACGGGCCCGCAAAGCTGGCGAGAGGCGGCTCAGCTGAGCTCGGTTGAGTGGCGGGACTCGACGTCGCACTGACAGCTCGGCCGGGCCTGAGAGCTGCGCAAGGCCGAACTGTACGGTGCGGTTAATGGAACGGATGAACGGCGAGTGCCTTCCGCTCCTGTCGCCCAGCCCGAGCGAGCGAGCCGTCTCACCAAGGTCGAGGTCAAAGCCCTCTGGGCTGTAGTCGAAGCCTGCAGCCAACCGACGGAGAAGCCATGTTGTGGACGGCCCCAGGATCCCAAGCCAGTAGTCCTCCACATAGCTCGACCGGGGATCCCAGCCAAGATGGTCGATGACCTCGTCGGGCCAGTGCCGGACGTGCAGGATTTCAGGGGCGAACAAGAGTTGCGGGCGCATGTGGACCTCCCGGCCGTGACTGACGTCGAAAAAGGGGAAGTTCAAGCACTTGCTGCTACAACAACATACTTCACCCCTTTTCATAGCACAAGAGGTGATCTCGCCGTGCATGCTCAAGCCGGTGGCACGATAGCGGCCAGCGGCTTCCAGAGGCTTCCAGTGGCTGGGCGCCTGTGCCGGCGCGAGCGACAGGGGTTGCACCGTGGGGGAGCGCGAAGCGAGCGGCCCTGGCGGCGGTGTAAACGCGTCGGTCCCCGCCCGGCCGGCGACGTCCACAGCGCCTTCTCGGTGCGCCCGCCGTAACTCGTTGTAGTGGCGGGTCAAAAGGGGCGCGAAAAGCAACCCAATTCACCGTTTTGCGCCAAGAAAGCCAATTACCCTGCAATCGCAGGCGACAAAAACGGGACGACGGCGGCTCGAGCCGCCGCCCCTAGCCGAGTCGGGCCGTGTCGACTTCGACAGTCAGGTGCTCGTCCGAGCCTGCGCCGCCGTTGCCGTTCTCGGCGCCGCCGTTGCCGTTCTCGGCGCCGCCGTTGCCGTTCTCGGCGCCTGTCATTTCAACCCCAGCCATCTCTATCTCGGCCATCTCTATCTCGGCCATCTCTATCTCGGCCATCTCTATCTCGGCCATCTCTTCTCGCCTCTCGGCGCCGGCCATCTCGGCGCCGGCCATCTCTATCTCGGCAACGGCCACGTCGATAGCTGGCATCTCCCGCCCCGCAACCGTCGCCCCCGGCACCTCAGCGGTGCCGATTCCAGCTTCGACGGCCGAAGCGGTCCCGAACCCGGTCCCGGTCCCGGTCCGGGCCCTCGTCCCGACCCCGAGATCAGCCGCTCGCAGTTCCCCCGCCCCAACAGGCTCGGGCCCAGGCTCGATGGCTTTGAATATCGACGCCGCTATTCCGGCCCGTCAAGCCCAAGCTGGCCGAGTACCCGGTCTGCCTTGGCGTGAGCGATGTACGCCGTCGGCACTCCCAGGCTCAGCACCGGGGGGCTCTGGCGGTTGGCCTTCAAATCGGCAATAGCGTCCGCCATGAAGTTGCCTGCGCCCCCATTGCGAATGCCGTCTTCCACGGTTACCACGAAATTGTGCTCTCCGGCGTCAGCCACCATGACCGGGTCGAGCGGGCGTACAACCCGGACGTCCCACAAGGTGGGCTCGACGCCCTCGTCGGCGAGAAGGACCGCGGCTTCCTCGGCGGCTTCGACCATTTTGCCCACCGCCAGGATGCAGACGGATCCGTCCCCGGTGCGCACGAGGCGGGCCGAAAGGCCGCTGCCGACCTGGTCCGGGCTCACCTGACGGGCGGCAGTCTTGGGGTAGCGCACTACGGCCGGGCCGGACAGTTCGAGAGCCGAGCTCAGCATGACATTCAGTTCTTGTGCTGATGAGGGTGCAAAAATGGTCATCCCAGGGATCTTGAGGCACAGGGCCATGTCCAGGATCCCGTGGTGGCTCGGGCCGTCGTCCCCGGTTATCCCGGCCCGGTCGAGGGCAAAAACAACTGGAAGGCCGTGGAGGCCGACGTCCAGGTTCGCCTGGTCGAAAGCCCGGCTGAAAAAAGTCGAATAAACAGCTACGACCGGCCTCAGCCCGCCCATCGCCATACCGGCGGCGGAAGTCACGGCTGCCTGTTCGGCGATCCCGACGTCGAAAAAGCGATCAGGCCACCGTTGTTCGAAGGGGAGCAAGCCGGTCGGCCCGGGCATGGCGGCGGTTAGTGCGACGACGTCCTCTCGACGCGCACCTATTTCCACCATTGCGTCGCTAAAGGCGAGCGTGTAACCCTTGAGCGCTCGGGAGGATTCAGTGGGCCCGGTAGCGGGGTCGAACGAACCGGCGTCGTGTAGACATCTCTCCTCGTCCTCCAGGGCCGGCGTGTAGCCTCGACCCTTTTGGGTCAGGACGTGCACAACTATCGGCCCGTCGTGCGCCGCGGCTTGACCAAAAGCCTGTTCCATCCCGGCAATATCGTGACCATCGAGGGGCCCGACGTAGCGAACGCCCAGCGTTTCGAAAAACGCCGGCGGCTCGATGACTTCTCTAACCGCAGAGTAGAAGCCCTGCAGGCTCGAATACGCCAAGCTCCCGACGTGTGGCAGCTCCCGTACAGCAGTTTCGAGGCGCCGCCTGGCGGAGCTGACCCCCGGGTGGAGGCGCAACCGGGTGAGGCTTTCGGAGAGCCGGGAAACAGTTGGTGCGTAAGAACGCCCATTGTCGTTCAATATCACGATCACCCGGGAACCGCTGTGGCCCAAATTGTTGAGGCCCTCATATGTCATGCCTCCGGTGAGGGCGCCGTCGCCGACGACCGCGACCACGTGGCGGCTCGGGTTGCTGCTCCGTTTTACGGCCGCGGCGAGACCGTGGGCGTAGCACAGGGCGGTCGAGGCGTGGCTGTTCTCGACCCAGTCGTGCACGGACTCCGCTTGTGAGGGGTAGCCGGAGAGGCCCTCCGCCTGGCGCAGTGTGGTGAACATCTCCCGCCGGCCTGTCACGATCTTGTGCACGTAGGCCTGGTGACCGGTGTCCCAGATGAGGTAGTCACGGGGCGAACTGAACACCCTGTGCATCGCCAGCGTCAGCTCCACGACCCCGAGGTTGCTCCCAAGATGCCCGGAGTTGGCCGAGGAGACGGCCTGCACGATGAACTCGCGGATTTCGGCGGCCAACGCTGTCAGTTGCTCGTAATCGAGCCGACGCAGGTCGCTCGGGCCGTTGATCCTCTCGAGGAGCATCCCTAAACCGTACCTCCTGCCGGGCTAGAGCACCCCCAGACGTCGGGGCCACACCGTGCCCATTGACAGTAGCCCATTGACTGTAGCCTGAGTCGCCGTGACTGTCACCCAGGGCGCTGACACGCTAATTGATGAAGCCGTAGTCACCCGGGCGCTACAACAAGCCCTGGCCACTGGCGGTGAGTTCGCAGAGGTGTTCGCCGAGGACAGGCGGGGCTCGGTACTTGCCCTGGACGACGGACGGGTCGAAGACATCAGTTCGGGCTGGGAGCGGGGGGCCGGGATCCGTGTCGTGGTGGGCAATACGACCGGGTTTGCGCACACTGCCGATCTCACCGAACGGGGCCTGTTGGCCGCCGCTGAGGCCGCATCTGCCGCCGCTCGGGGCGGAGGGGGTGGCAGGCGCGAGGTGGCGCTGTCGAGGTCTCACACACCAAGCCCCTCGCCCACCGAAATCCTGCCTGCCAGCGTGGCGAAGGCCGACAAAGTGGACCTCCTGCGCAAGGCGGACGACGCCGCCCGGGCCGCCGGCGGCGCCATAAGGCAAGTGAACGCCAACTACCGGGATGGCCGTCGCCAGGTGCTGGTGGCGAACTCCGAAGGGGTCTTCGTAGCAGACGACCAGGTCCGGGTCCGCTTCGCTGTTTCCGCGGTAGCCAATGGTGATACGGGCATGCAGACCGGAGGCGAGTCGGTCGGGGCGACCATGGGGTTCGAGATGTTCGACCGTCAAAACGTCGAAGCGCTGGCCCGTTCCGCCGGGGAGCGTGCCCTCTTGAAGTTACGGGCGAGGCCCGCGCCCTCTGGCACGATGCCCGTAGTGATCAAGTCAGGGAGCGGAGGGGTGCTCTTTCACGAAGCTTGCGGGCACGGGCTCGAAGCCGACCACATCGCCAAAGCGACGTCGGTCTTCACTGGACGCGTCGGTGAGGAGGTGGCCAGCTCTCTGGTGACGCTGGTTGACGACGGCACTATGAGCCACGAGTGGGGCGCGCTGGCCATTGATGACGAGGGCCACCCGACCTCACGCAACGTCCTCATCGAGAACGGGGTCCTGACCGACTACATGTGGGACTGGTTGCGTGCTCGCAAGGAGGGCCGGCCGATGTCGACGAACGGCAGGCGCGAGAGCTACAAGCACCTGCCCATGGTCCGCATGACCAACACGTTCCTCGTGAACGGCGAAGAGGACCCCGAGGAAATTGTCCGCCAGACCCCGCGTGGCGTCTATGTGGCCAAGCTCGGCGGGGGCCAGGTCAACACCACTACGGGAGATTTCGTGTTCGGTATGACAGAGGCCTACTTGATCGAAGACGGCCGGCTCACCGAACCGATCAGGGACGCGAACCTCATTGGTAACGGGCCTCAGGTGCTGCGAGACATCGATGTGATCGGCAACGACTTTTCGATGGGGTGGCCGGGCACCTGCGGCAAGCAGGGCCAGGGTGTCCCGGTAGGTATGGGCCAACCGACCTTGAGAGTGCGGGCGCTGACAATCGGCGGGACGGCAGCTTGAGCGAGTTGGCCGAGCTTGGCGACCCGGGTGGCCGGATGGTCTCGTGAGGGCGAAGACGTGGAGGTCTACCTGTCAAGAGGTACTGGGACCCAGATCCGCGTTTACGAAGGCGAAGTCGAGTCGCTTTCGTCGGCTACGTCGGCTGGCGCCGGCGTCAGGGTGGTGTCCGGCGGGCGGCAGGGCTTTGCGTACGCCGGGTCGCTCGAAGAACACGTGCTCAAGCGAGACCCTGGACGAGGCGCGCGAGCAACGCCGAGTTCACGACCGCGGAGACGTGGGTTGGCCTGCCCGTACCAGACGGCACCACCCCGGCGGGCCTGGACCTGTGGCGTGAGGAGCTGGCCGGCTGCCCGACGCAGCAGAAGGTGGACGCCGCCCTCGAACTCGAGCGGGCGGTGCTCGCCCGAGACCCCCGGGTCCGCAAAGTAGAAACTGCCAACTGGGGCGACTCCTCGGTTGAGATGGCCCTGGTGAGCACGCTCGGGGTCGCGGCGGAGGACCGTTCTACGGCCTGCTACCTGTCGGCGCTCGCCGTCGCCGGCGAGGGTACGGAGAGCCAGATCGCGAATGGTTACACCGTCGGCCGGTCGCCGTCCGATCTGGTGCCTTCCAAGGCGGTTGACGACGCGGTAACTCGCGCCGCCAGGATGCTCGGGGCCAAGAAGCCTCGCTCTGCCCGCCTGACAGCAGTCTTCGAGCCTCGGGTCAGCGCCCAACTGCTGGGCCTGCTCGGCTCGGTGTTGAGCGGGGAGAGAGTGCTGAAGGGCATATCGTTGTTCTCCGATCGGCTGGGCGAGGCGGTGGCCGCGCCCGGGTTCACCCTGGTGGACGACCCGACAGAGCCAGCGGCGTGGGGCGCCGCCGCCTTCGACGACGAGGGTCTGGCGTGCCGACGCAACACCATGATCGAAGGCGGTGTTCTCCGGAGCTTTCTCTATGACAGCACTTCGGCTCGCCGCGCCGGGACCTCATCAACGGCAAGCGCTGTCCGGGCCGGGTACAAGAGCGCGCCGGGCGTCGGCACCCGCGCTGTCTACCTGGTGCCTGGGGACTTGAGCCCCGAACAGATACTCGGAGAGGTGGGTGAGGGCGTCTTGGTGCAGTCTGTGACCGGGCTGCATTCGGGCGTGAACGCGGTGAGCGGGGACTTCTCGGTCGGGGCCGAGGGCCTGTTAGTGCGCGACGGCCAGCTGGCCGACCCGGTCAGGGAGATCACGATCGCGTCGAGCATCCAGCGAATGCTGCTGGGGGTGGTCGCAGTTGGCAACGACCTCGAGTGGCTGCCGTCCCATGCCGGGGGGATGACGGTGGCGATTGCCGAAATGTCGATGAGCGGAGCCTGAAACTGGCAGCCAGGACGTTCTAACCGACCGCTAGCAGGCCAGGCTCTGGCCGGGAGACTCCGGCCGGCCCCATTGTCCTAAACTTGTCGGCCCTGCGCGCAGCCTCCGGTCGTGCGCCTCGGCCTTCCCGGGTTTTCGGCGTCGAGCGCTAGGCCCTTAGACCTAAGACGCAGCCGCTACCGATGGTGAGCTCTTCTTTCCCCCCGTATCCGAACCGGACTTGGAAGAGCTCTCAGATGTCGTCGTCGAGGAGCCAGAGGAGCTCGATGAGCCGGATGTCGCTTCTGCGCTCTTGCCTGTCCCGGTACCGGATGCCTCCCCGGACTTGGTTTCCGTGCTCTTAGCGCTGGCCCGCCGGCCGTCGGAGCGGCTGTCGGTCTTGTAGAAGCCACTGCCTTTGAAAGTGATGCCGATGTTGCCGAACACCTTGCGCAGCTGGCCCCCGCACGCGGCGCACTCAGTCAAGGGGCTGTCCTTGAACGACTGGACCACTTCGAGATGCTCGCCGCAGGCCTTGCAGGTGTACTCGTAGGTTGGCATTTATGAAGCTTGCCCTTTCCTTAGCACTCTTCAGGCGACAGTGCTAATTGTAGCGGGAAGTCCGGGAGTCGCGACGGCCAGCGTCCGGCGGCATCGTCCCGGGCCGGCCAGGTTGAGCGCACCAGCCAGAGCCGGCAAACGGGCCGAAGTCAACGCACCGGCGAAGGCGCCCAGGCCAAAGTGGCCCCCACAATGGTAGAACAGGTGCACGCAGTGCCGAGCAACAAAATCTCTGGGCCCCCGACCGGCCCTTGTAAGCCACATGGACCACGGGAGGCCCCCTCATGACACAGCCCGTTCGCAAGGCAGTCATCCCCGCCGCAGGCCTGGGCACGCGCTTCCTTCCTGCGAGTAAAGCACAGCCAAAAGAGATGCTCCCACTCGTCGACAAGCCGGCCATCCAGTACGTGGTGGAGGAGGCTGTGTCGGTTGGTATCACAGACATACTCGTCATCACCGGGCGCGGCAAACGTAGCCTCGAGGACCACTTCGACCGTTCGTTCGAACTCGAGTACTACCTCGCAGAGGGCGGCAAGGTGGCCGAGCTGGAAGAGATGCGCCGGATCGCGGAAATGGCCGACATCCACTACGTCCGCCAGGGCGAGCCACGGGGCCTCGGCCACGCCGTGCTGGTGGCGTCCGAGCATGTTGGCGACCTGCCCTTCGTTGTCCTCCTGGGCGACGACATCATGCACCCCGACGCCGGCGTCCTGGGTGGGATGCTCGGCGTGTTCGAGCGCTATGGCCACAGCGTCATTGCGCTGAAGGAGGTCCCGCCGCAAGACATCTCTTCTTACGGCTGTGCTGCCGTCAACGCCCTCGAGGGCAACGTCGTACAAGTGGTAGACCTCATCGAGAAGCCCTCCCCAGAGGAAGCGCCCTCCAACCTGGCTGTCATGGGACGGTACGTATTCGGTCCAAAGATATTCGAAGTGTTGGCGGAGACCAAGCCCGGGCGAGGCGGGGAGATCCAGCTCACCGACGCCATCAAGACCCTGGCTGAGCAGGAGCCCGTTTACGGTTGGACGTTCCGCAATGGGCGTTTCGATGTAGGGAACAAGCTTGACTATTTGCAGGCCACGGTGGAGCTGGCGCTTGAACGCGAGGACATTGGCCCGGCTTTCCGCGACTTCCTGGTACAACGTCTGGGACGGGGGGACCCTAGCTACCGCAACGACCTAACCTCGTAACCACTGTGGTTGATGTGCTGATGGACGGCTTCGGCCGGCAGGTCCATGACTTGCGCCTCTCTATTACCGATCGTTGCAACTTCCGCTGCACTTATTGCATGCCAAGGGAGGACATCCGTTGGCTGCCCAGGTCCGAGGTACTGACCTTCGAAGAGATCGAGCGGATCGCGAGGATCTTCGTCTCCCGCTTTGGCATCAGTTCGGTCCGCATCACTGGCGGCGAGCCGACGGTGAGAGCTCATCTGCCCGAGCTCGTGAGCCGGCTGGCCCGGCTCCCAGTAGAGCTGTCGATGACCACCAACGGCGCTACCCTCGACCGCCTGGCCGTGCCGTTGAAGCAGGCCGGTTTGCACCGGGTCACGATTTCGTGCGACTCGTTGCGCCCTGAGCGTTTCGCCGCCATTACGGGCAGGGACATGCTGGCAGAAGTCCTCAACGGCCTGGACGCGGCACTGGCCGCCGGCCTGCACCCCGTGAAGGTCAACACCGTGCTGGTCCGGGATCTGAACGACGACGAAGTGCTCGACCTGGCCTGCTTCGGCCGGGAACGAGGCGTCGAGGTCCGTTTCATCGAGTTCATGCCGCTCGATGGCGCGGGGGAGTGGTCGGCCCAGCGGGTAGTGCCAGCGAGCGAGATCGTCGCGCACATAAACGCGGTCTACCCCCTTGAACCGGCTGTCGCGTCGGCAGCAGCCGGGGCGGCCGCCAACAGTTCGGGTGTAGGGCGCGGCCCCGAGCCCGCCGACCGTTACCGGTACCTAGACGGGGCCGGGCACGTGGGCGTAATAGCCAGCGTGACGAGGCCTTTCTGCGCGAGTTGCGACCGGGTCCGTTTGACAGCGGAGGGGTCGTTGAGGAGCTGTTTGTTCGCTGTGCGTGAGCGCGACCTGCGTGCGGTCCTGCGCAGTGGGGGGACTGACGACGACCTTGCCCTTGCGATGGTCGAAGAGGTGGCGAGCAAGTGGGCGGGCCATGCCATCGGCCGGGTCAACTTCGTGCGCCCCGCCCGCACCATGAGCCAGATCGGCGGTTGAAGGCTCACGCGCTGAGCTGCGGTGGCGCTACAAATGTGCCCCGAAGAGCGTTTGGCGTAGACTTGCCTTCGTGTCTGAACGCGGCCTGACTCACACCGACCCCCTGGGACGTGCGCGGATGGTCGACGTCACGCCCAAGGAGGCCACACACCGACGGGCAATGGCACGCTGCCGAGTACATATGCAGCCCGAGACAACTTCGAAGGTAGCCAGCAACGCCATCAGCAAGGGTGACGTGCTGGCTGTTTCTCGAGTTGCCGGGATACAGGCCGCCAAGCAAGCGGCTCAGCTCATTCCACTTTGCCATCCTCTTTTGGTTGGTGCCGTCACAATCAATTTCACTATCGGCGACGATTATGTCGAGGTCGAGACACAAGTCGAGACTGTTGACAGGACCGGTGTAGAAATGGAGGCCCTTACAGCTTGCGCTGTAGCGGCTCTTACCGTCTACGACATGTGCAAATCGTTCGATCGCGCGATGGTGATTGGGGATCTTGCCCTTTGGGAAAAGACCGGCGGCCGGACCGGGCATTGGCGGAGGGAGGGCGCGCCGCTTCTGAATGCTGCAACGACAGAAGTGGGTAGGGTCTTACCGATCGAAGAGGAAATAGACGGCTTGATAGGCGGCGCAAGCCCGGGTCCATTCAGCTAAACGGACGACCATCCACCTCTCCGGCGTTTGTGCCGGCTACCCTCACATGAAACACGACAAGCCGAGGAGTTGCGTCGATGGGTCCAGAGCTTTTGATCGCGAGCCTTTGGTGCGTAGCGCTCATCTACTGGCTTTGGTCGAAGCGTCCTGCCCTGGGGGATACGGTTGGTTCATTCCGCCGCGAGCTTCGCGTATTGGAGCACGCTATGCCGGCGCCAGTTGTGGCTCCTGCAAACCGTCGCCGCCCGGGTGCGCCGCCGTTTGCGGGCCCGGCGCCGAAGGACGTATTCGGCGACCCGGTCTCGGTGGCTGCGGCTGCTCGCAACCACAAGCGCGAGGAACTGCGCCGCAGACGCCGTGACGTCATTGAGGTTTTGTTCGCCATGGTCCTCCTCAGCCTTCTCGTTGCGTTGTTGACGCATTCTGCTCTGGCGTTTGGCCTGCAGGCTGTCATCGACATAGTCCTATTCGTGTACGTACTCGTCCTCATAAGGACGACCAGTGTGCAGCGCAGCGGTGCCCGGCCGAGCGTCGGGGCGCAGGCCGGGAGCGGGGTCCCCACAGCCGCGCTTTCGACCCAAATGAGCACGGCCAGTTATGTGCCGGCCAATGGTCACGCCAATGGTGAGGCCAACGCGCACACCAACGGGCACACCAACGGCCATACCAACGGGCACACCAGCGACGGCTGGGAGCAACCCAGCTACGGGGACTTCCAAAGTTACGCGAGCCTGGCTGTCTCACGGGCCAATTGAGCCACCGTTCGTGACCGCTGGGGAGGCCCTCCGCCTGCCGGCTAGTGCAATCGAGAAGCTGTCGTCTGAGCTGCAGTCGATGCAGTCTGCTCGCGAGGTGGCTCTTTCGGGGTGTAGACGGGCTATCAGGGCTGCGGGCAGCGCGGTGCGAGCCGTCCATAGGGGGGAGCCTTCGCGCTGGGAGGCGCTCCTTGCAGAGTCCGAACGCGCGCTGCGAGAAGCCCAGGAGGCGCTGGGCGCGTACCCGTCCGTTCGCTACGCCGGCTTCCTTCAGGACGCCGAAAAAGAGTACGGCGAGGCCGCCCTCACCCGTGCCCTGGTGGAGGGAGGCCGCCTGCCGACCTGGGAGGATCTCTCCATCGGCTTAGCGCCCTGGCTCAACGGGTTGTGCGAGGCCGCCTCGGAGCTGCGCCGTGACGTCCTGGACCGGTTGCGGGAGGGCGGTTCAGAGGGCGCCGAGGTGCTCTTCCAAGCGATGGACGGCGTCTATGAGCTGGTCATGGTCGTCGATTTCCCTGACGCCATCACTGGAGGTTTGCGCAGGAGCGCCGATGCGCTCCGGGCCGTGCTCGAGCGCACGCGCTCCGACCTGACCACAACCGCTCTCCAGTTGCGCCTCCAAGCGTCCCTGGACGGCGCGACCGGTCGGTTCTCGCCCTTTGCACCTGCCGAGCCGCAGACCTGACGGCGTAGTGCGCTGGGCGCCCTAAAGTCGGGCGCGCATGAGCTAGGGCGAGCCACTGTGCGAAGCAAGTCGGACATTGCTGCCTTGTCCGCTCGCAACTCCTTTCCCTCACTTTCCGTCGCTCGGTCAATGCCAGCAGGCGACCCTTGTGGATCAAGGCGCTTGATCTTCACAGGCCCCGGACGTGGACCACACTGGAGGTAATGGCTGCGTCCACCCTCCAGCTGTCCGGACCGGGTGGTCCCGTCGCGCCGCCGTTGTTGACTGTGCGGCGCCTTTCGGTGTCCTTCGGACGTTTGCCGGTGCTGAACGGTGCCGACTTCGACGTTTGGCCTGGCCAGCTCGTGGCTCTGATCGGCGACAACGGGGCTGGTAAGTCGACGATCGTTCGCTGCATCGCTGGGGACCTCGTCCCTGACAGTGGAGAGGTCAAGATCGCGGGCACTCGGGTCCGCTCCAACGCCGGAGCAGTCGGCAGCGGCCTGTCGGTTGTATGGCAGGACGGTGCCTTCTGCGACAACCTCGATGTCGCTGCCAACCTCTTTCTCGGCCGGGAAGTGGGCCGCTGGTGGGTATCAGACGACAAGGCGAAACTCGCCACTAGTCGGATCCTCGCTTCCTACGGGATCAAGGTGAGCGATGTCCCGACAATTGCTGCGTTGTCCACCGGGCAAAGGCAGTTGGTGGCCGTCGCCAGGGCCATGCAGAGCGACCCTCGTCTGCTGGTCCTGGACGAACCGACGGCCTCCCTCGGCGTCATCGAGACCAGACAAGTCGAAGACCTCATCGCAAAAGTCAAAGCCGAAGGCACGACGATCCTCCTTGTTTCTCACGACGTCGAACAGGTCTTCAACCTGTCCGACCGCATCCTCGTGCTGCGCTACGGCAAGGTGGTCGCCGACCTGGTGCCTTCTGAGAGCCACCCAGACGACGTCGTCGCTATCATGTCTGGCCACGAGCCGGAGGCCACCGCCAGGCACCAGCTGAGCCGCTTGCAAAACCTTGTCGACCAGCTCGCTTCTGCCAAACCGAACTCCAGCCTCCCGCTCATAATCTCGGCTCTGGGGGCGGCCCTGCGCACCGAGCAGCTGTGCATACATCTGCTCGAGGACAGGAGCTTGCGCTGCGTCGCGGCGGCTGGCTTCCCTCGTCCGTTGCTGGAGGCCCTGGCCACTGTCCCCGTGGGCAGCGCCGGGGGCCCGATGGGCATAGCTGCTGGCACCGGTCACGTTGTGATCGACGAGGACATCGACAAGAGCTCCGCGTGGGGCGGGTTCTCGGTCCTCGGCAAGTTGGCTGGCGTACGCAGCTCCTGGTCGGTGCCGCTGGTCGGGCCCACCGGGCTCATCGGGGTGTTGACAGGGTGCCAGCCCGTAGTTGGCCGCCCGCACCGTGACCAGATGGACCTTGTTTCGCTCTATGCGGGTTACGCAGCCGGGGCCATCGAGCGCGATCGCCTGTTCAGCGAGGTGACAGGGCGCAACCGGGTGCTCGAGACGATCCGCGAAGTACTCGAAACACTGCTGCGGGCCCGTTTCTCGGGGGCTGGTGCAGGCGCTGGAGTCGTTGCAGCGGGGGTTGGGGGCCGCTCAGATCGAGCTCTGGGTGAAACCGCCGGCAGCGCCAGCCCGCTGCGTTGTTTCTGTCGACATCGACAACCGGGCCTACCCCGAACCCCCCGGTACTGACGGCGGTACTGACGGCGCCGACGCCGCCATGGCGCTATCGGGAGCGTTCCTCGCCAACCTCGAAGGCCCTCTTTGCCTTCAACCCGAGGGGCTGGGCCAGGAGGGCCGGGTGGGCCAGGTGATCGCTACGTCGTTCGACGTGCCCGCGGGTAGGGCTGCGCTGGTCGCCCGTTGGGCCGTTTCGGGCCCTCCGGACGACGCGGTCGCGTTGCTGGGCGACGCGGCCAATTCGCTCCGCCTGGCACTCGAGCGTGAAGAAGCAGAGCAAGCCCGCCAACAGGCCGAGGGCCTGCGCCGTTCGCACCAGCTGCAGCGGGAGTTCTTCTCCCGGCTGAGCCACGAGTTGCGCACACCGCTAACGGCCATTCGGGGCTACGCCAGCAGCCTCCTCGCCTCGGATGTGACCTGGGACGACGAGTCCAAGAACCGGTTCCTCAACCGGATATCGAGCGAGTCGGCGCGGATGGGCCGGCTGGTCGGGGACCTGCTGGACTTTTCGGCCATCGAGTCCGGGCTCTTG
The DNA here is from genome assembly GCA_963823855.1 of uncultured Acidimicrobiaceae bacterium. Lineage (GTDB taxonomy): Bacteria > Actinomycetota > Acidimicrobiia > Acidimicrobiales > Palsa-688 > Fen-671. The sequence goes on along the minus strand of CAWGNA010000008.1, from coordinate 497,217 downwards.
CGTCTGGAGCACGACTGGTGCGACCTGGCGCTGGTGTTGGAGGCGGCCGTTTCCTGTTTGCCGCCCGAATGGGCCGCCGCCGTCACGGTGAACTGCCCCCCCGGCATCGGGCCAGTGTGGGCCGACCACGACCGGCTGGAACAGGTCTTTGTAAACCTGCTCGAAAACGCATTCCGCCACAACCCCCCGGGAGTGCACGTGACGCTGGACGTCTCGCTCGAGCCGTCCGGCCGCGTCGCCATCAGGGTCTACGACGACGGGGTGGGCATCCCCGCCGAACTGAGGGACGACATCTTCGAGCCCCGGGAGCGGGGCAACACCACCTCCCCGGGGGCGGGGCTGGGACTGTCTATCGCACGTGGGATCGTGCAGGCCCACTTCGGGCTGATCAGTCTCGAGGACGACCGAGGCGTCGGCGCCTGCTTCCTCGTCCAGCTGTCGGCGGAAGGACCGGCGGAGCAGGGGTGATGGACCGGCGTACTAAGGCGCTCCTGGTCGAGGACGACCCCAACATCGTCGACCTCGTACGCAGCAACCTGGCGGTCAGGGGGTTTGACACCAGCGTGTCCCTCGACGGCCGCCGCGCCCTGGAGCTGCTCGAGACGGAAGGCCCTGACATCGTCCTTTTGGACCTGATGCTGCCGGAAATAGACGGCTTCGAGCTGTGCCGGGAGATGAGAGAGCGCTCGACAGTCGGCATCATCGTCGTCTCGGCCCGTGGGGGCCAGCAGGACAAGGTAGCGGCTCTGAATTTCGGGGCTGACGACTACATGACCAAACCGTTCGGGATCGAAGAGCTCCTCGCCAGGATCGCAGCTACGCTGCGCCGCACCCGTCCCATCGAACCGGTCGAGGCCTCACCGCTCAAGATAGAAGTCGGTGACCTCGTGATCGACCTGGAAATGAGCCTGGTGACCCGGGGCGGCGAAGTAGTCCACCTGACCCCGACCGAGTTCGCTCTCTTGCGGGAGCTCGCCATAAACAGGGGCAAGTTGTTAACCCACGCTCAGCTATTGCGGCGGGTGTGGGGCCCGGGCTATGCCACCGAGACCGAGTACGTGCGGGTTTACATCAGGCGCTTGCGGGCCAAGCTGGAAAGCGGCGGGGCCCGCCCTTGATCATCACCCAGCCGAGAGCCGGCTACCGCTTCGTGCCGGGTTGATGGCCTGTTCCAGCTCCATTCCGACATGGCCGCTCCCCTGGCGCCCGCCCGAGCTCGCGTACGAGCCGTCCGGCCACACGAGTGTTCATGGTGGTTGCTCCGGTTGCTCCGGTTGGTGCGCTGAGCGAACAGGCGCCGTTGTCGCTGTCGTCTTTCCGCCCTGACCCCCGTATCGGCGACTGGAAGCATCCGGGCCGGCACAAGGAGTGGTCAAGCCGCTATTCGGTGGCACGGGTGTGGTTACATTGCCCGGAAATAGAGCCTTTCCCGTTGCGTTTTGTGGTTCCGGTTGCGCTGTGATGACTCGAGTGTGCTGAAAACGCAACGAGAAACCCTTGTGACACCGGGAAAGTCTCAACCCGCAGGCGCGGACATGTTGGCGCCGCCATACTTGCCACGCGGCACGTTTCCCCGCCCACGTTGTGCGTAAGAATTCGGCACTTCTGATGGAGTCGAGCGACAAGCTTTCACCAAGCATCGTATGGCTCCCCAATGTGGCCACCGTGTGCGAGCGTGCTCCGAGCGCCACCTCGCCAATTCTCGGCGCCTGTCTCGGGTTGGTCGTTTCTGGGACCGATCATTCAACGCGTGGGCAGCTCGAAGGGCTAGCCGAGACCAATCCCGGGCGCCCCGGCCTGATCGTTCTATGCTCTCTCAGGGGGGATAGCTGCCGGCGGAGCCGTTGAACGGATCGTTGATAGTTTCTTCACGGAATATTTACGGCAGAGGGCCCTGTTCACGAACCCGTTCACAACGTCAGGCGTACGGTTTTGTTCGCCGGAGCAGACCTGACAACCACTCCGACGCCTTGTTCGGGCAGGCGACAGCGCAAGTTCTCGTTGTCGTCGACTCGTAACTTCAACTGCTCCACTTCATCGGAAGTACCAAAAGGGGAACTACATGGAAATTTCGAATCGAGTCAAGACGCTGGGAACTGCGTCGGTTGCCATAACGGCGCTACTTGCGGGCATGGCCCTCCAGGTCGCCCCTGCTTCCGCCCAGACGGTCTCTGCTACCACCTTCAACCGCAACTTCACGACCATGTCGCTGCTCAAGTCGATCACGGCCAAGGGTTCGGGTGGCGTCGGCGTCATCCTGCCCGACACGGTGTCCTCGACCCGGTACGTCGAGTTCGACGCCCCGTACCTGACCACGGCCATGAAGGACGCCGGCCTCACCTCGTCTCAGATCTCTGTCGTCAACGCTCACGGCAGCGACGCCACCGAGTACTCCGACGCCCAGGCCGACATCACCAAGGGCGACAAGGTCCTCATCATGGACCCGCTGGACTCCGGCGTGGGCGCCAAGATCGAGTCGTATGCCGGTGCTCATGGCGTGAAGGTGGTCGACTACGACCGCCTGACCCTCGGCGGTAGCCGTGCGTACTACGACAGCTTCAACAACACCTACGTGGGCACGCTCCTCGGCAACGGCCTGGTGAGCTGCATCGCCACCGAACACGTGAGCAAGCCGGTCGTGCTGGTCATGCACGGCGCCGTCACCGATAACAACGCCACGTTGTTCGCCAACGGTTACGACGCAGTGCTCCAGCCCTACTTCTCATCGCACAAGTGGACGCTGGTGGGCAAGCTCCAGCCCAACGAAGTGCCGGCCGGCACCTGGACCCCGAGCACCGCCCTGACCGAGTTCCAACAGGAGTACACCGCCCACTCAACCATCAACGCCGTGCTCATGCCCAATGACGAGAACGGCGCCCCCATCATCACCTACTTGAAGTCCAAGGGCATTGGGCCCAAGACCTTCCCGGTCACCGGCCAGGACGCCACTTTGACCGGCCTTGGCAACATCCTCACTGGCTACCAGTGCGGCACCGTGTACAAGCCGATTTACCTCGAGGCCCAGGCCGCCGTGGCCCTGGCCGTCTACCTGCGGGCCGGCATGACCCCGCCGTCCGCTCTGGTCAACGGCACGACTCCTGACTCGACCGAGCACAAGTCCGTCCCGTCCGTCCTGCTGACGCCCGAATGGGTTACCGCCAAGAACATGAACTCGACTGTCATCTCAGACAAGTTCGTGCCACCGGCTCAGCTGTGCGCCGCGCCTTACGCAACCGCCGCCGCTTGCAAGGCAGCTGGCGTCAACCCGTAGCCCCATAGAGCTACAAAGCTGAGCCAACATGCAAGCGCCTGGGCCTCTTCACAGGGCCCAGGCGCTTGCGTTATTTTCGGCCCAAAGGGCCCCGAATGACGATAAGGAAGCGTTCGTTTTGGGCGGGCCGACAGCGGGTGCCGGGATTGCGTGAGCCAAGGTCTTACTTGAATGTCGGCCCCTAACCCGGGCATCGCCCAGACGCCATTAGGGGCCGGTGGGATGCCGAAGTCGGCCCTAATAGGAGCCGATGTCGCTAACACTAACCCGAACGAGGACAAACGACTAAGGTCGGAATCGGCCGATCCTCATAAAGGTCCTGCTACCGGGAGAGGGAAGGGATTTTAGATGCCTCAGGCTTCGCTCGAGCGAGGGCAAACGTTGCTCGAGCTGCGCGGGGTAGAGAAGAACTTCGGGCCTGTCAGGGCCTTGATGGGCGTTGACCTCACGGTCGAGGCAGGCCTGGTAACCGCGCTGGTCGGCGACAACGGCGCCGGCAAGAGCGTGACCATCAAAATAATTTCAGGCATAGTCCCACCTGACGGCGGCGAGATCCTGTGGCGGGGCCAGCCGGTGCACATACGTTCGCCCAAGGACTCGGCTGAGCTCGGTATCGCCACCGTTTACCAGGACCTGGCCCTCTGCGACAACCTCGATATCGTCCAGAACATGTTCCTGGGGCGCGAGATCACCAAATTCGGAGAGCTGAACGAGCCGCCTATGGAGATGGCGGCGCGGCGCACCCTGGCCGACTTGCACGTCACCACGGTCCGTTCGATCCGCCAGCCCGTCGCGTCCTTGTCAGGAGGTCAGAGACAGTCCGTGGCTGTAGCCAGGGCGGTGCTGTGGAACTCGCAACTCATGATCCTCGACGAGCCCACGGCGGCGCTAGGCGTAGCCCAGACCGCGCAGGTCCTCCAGCTGGTGAGACGACTGGCGGACCAAGGCTATGGCGTAATGCTCGTCTCGCACAACCTCAACGACGTCTTCGAGGTCGCAGATCGCGTATCGATATTGCGGCTGGGCAAGATGGTGGCGCAGGGGCCCATTGCGGACTTCGACGCGCAAAGTGTCGTCGAGTACATGACCCTCGGGACGCTGGCGGGAACCGTCGGGGCGACGCTGCCGGCAGCGGCCGCGGCTACGACAGCCGCTCCTACCAGCGGTAACGGGGCCGAGGAGGCCTGAGCAATGGCTGTTGGCCAACAACCCTCAGCAGGTAGCGGAAGCGGCGAGGCACCCGGCCCGAGGGGTGCGGTCGCAACCGATGCACCGCCCGAAGAGATGCCGGCGGCCGAGTCTGCCGTCGTTGCCGCTCCGGAGATACTGGCGAACAACCTTGGGGACTATGTAAAAGCCTGGTGGCAGAAGGTCAAGGCCGGTGACAGCGGTGTGCTCCCGGTTGTTGTCGGACTAGTAGTAATCGTCGTCGTTTTCGAGATCCGGACCTCGCTGTACCTCTCGGCCGGCAACATCGTCAACCTGTTCAACCAGGCCGTTGTCTTCATCGCGTTCGCGATCGGGGAGGTCTTCGTCCTTTTGCTCGGCGGGATCGACTTGTCCATGGTGTTCGTCGCCGGTATCGGCGCCGGACTTATGGCTGCCCTGGTCGCCCCGCCGTACAACCTGCCCTGGTGGCTGGCGATCATGGCCGGTTGCGGCGCCACCACTGCGATCGGGCTCCTTCAGGGCGTGCTCATTACGCGCCTCAAGCTGCCGTCGTTCATCGTGACCCTGGCTGGCTACATTGCGTGGCAAGGCGTGATGATCTGGATGTTCGATACCTTCCCGATCGCGGTCGGCGGCGTGATCTCGATCTCCAACCGGGTCCTGCTCGACATTGTGGGCGGCAGTTTGAGCCCGGCCGCCAGCTGGATAGTCATGATCGTGGTGGTGGGCGCGTTCGGGGTATTCACCGTGTGGCGCGACATTCACAGGCGCTCGCAAGGGCTCGTCACGCCGCCGATGGGATTAACCCTCGTGAAGGTGGGCGTGGTCGCCGCAGCCGGCGTCGTCCTGGTCCTCATATGTAACGTGAACCGCGGGACCGGGAGCCAGCGGGTCAGTGGCGTCCCGTGGTCCATTCCTTGCCTTCTGGTCGTGTTCATCCTCACCAGCTTTCTGCTCGCTCGTACCCGCTACGGCCGTTACATTTACGCCATCGGCGGCAATGCGGAAGCCGCTCGCCGGGCTGGTATCGACGTCAGGCTGGTACGGACGATCGCTTTTGGTATATCGGGTCTGATGGCGGGCGTAGCGGGCCTCATGTACCTCTCGCAGATCGGCTCGATCGCTACTGATATCGACCCCACCTACGTGCTTTATGCCATTGCTGCTGCTGTCATTGGCGGCACGAGCCTTTATGGAGGCCGTGGCAAGCCTCTGCATGCAGTCCTCGGCGGGCTCGTGATCGCGGCCGTCTACAACGGCATTTACTTGATCGGCCTAGGCGCAGCAGCCACGTACATCGTCACCGGGATCGTGTTGCTCGTCGCCCTCACCGTCGATTCTGTCGCACGCCGGGGCGGGGCCCGGGCCGGCGCCTAGACCGGGCACCGGACGGTATTGCGCGTTTCGGCCTGTTCGCAGGTTTGCACGCGGCAGGCAGGTCCATGCCGCCGGTCGCTTTCCCGCCGGTCGCTTTCCCGCCGTCTCTCCGAGCTGGTCTCTGCCGCTGTTCTGCCGGTCTCTGCTCTGCCGGTCTCTGTCTATGCCTGTCGACCGGCGGGGTCGTGCGCACTGGTCCGAGCTTCTCGGTGCCATGAGGCTTTCCCGGTGCGGTGGCGCGCTATCTTTGTCGCCCCGTGCACCAGCTACCCCTAGAGGCACCCGAAAAAGCCCTGGGCACTGACGAAGCCCTCCCAGTCGGCCGCCCGACGGCAGTCCTGTACGGCCCACTGGCTCGGGGCGACTAGCTCCCGTCGGTTCCCACGCTGGCTCGGCTCCGGCGACCAGGTCCCGGCTAGCCCCAATCCACGCGTCGGCCCAGACGCTAGGCTTGGTCACCGTCGGGGGTGTAGCTCAGCCCGGAAGAGCGCTACGTTCGCATCGTAGAAGTCGTGGGTTCAAGTCCCATCACCTCCACCATCACCTCCACCAGCCTGGACACCATTAGAGCAGCTCAAGGGCGCTGTTGCCCGGACTTGGGAAGCCTCATTCACGACCTAGTGACCCCTCGTGCCCGCTCAAGATGGCACGACGATGGCACGCCGAGGCTCCTGGAGGACCAGGTCGGTAAAACCTGCCTCACGCTCCGAAGGAGCTGGCAAGATCGACCTGGTGTTCGACGATGAGCTTTCCAGGGATTTGACCCGGCGCTACGGGCCGAGGTTGGCGACTGACCGACCCGAGTACAACTTGATGGCAACTAGCCCGGATCGAGCCGATCGGCGCACCCGGATCGACGAGGCTTTGCGTCTCGTGCCCGAGCCCGGGCAGGCAAAACTCTGGGGCCGGCTGACCCTCATCGACTCCCATTCACGGAGGGTTTCACCGGGCAACAAACAGAAGCGCTGATGAGGTGAGTACAAGTCGTAAAAGGGTCCGCTGCATGTTCTGTGATCAGGCCGGCCCCCGGGCTGAGGAGGACATCATCAGCCGCTGGGTGTCCAAAGAACTGGAGCCAGTGGGTTCCATCAGCACCGATTTTCTCACGGAGGTACCCGGTCAGCCAATAGTCCGGCACACCAAGCAGTTCGGGAATTTGGCGACCCTCAAGCTCCCACGGACTTGTGTCGACTGCAACGGCGCCTGGATGTCACGGTTGGAGGACTCGACCAGACCGATCCTGGAGCCCCTGATCCGCGGTGTTCCCGTGACTCTGACATCAGGAGATCGACGACAAATCGCTGCGTGGGGCCAGCTGAAATGTCTGACTCTCGATGCCTACTACCGTGACGTCCCCGATGAAGTACAACACCTGCCCAAAATATCTCTCGCACGAGTTTTACTCCAGCCATCAACCACTAAGGAATTCCCTTGCCGCCCTCGGGCACTATAGGTCGCTAAGGCAAGGAACATTGCTCCCGTGAGGCCGTTTCCTCACGGGAGACCGAGCTACCCCAGAGAAGCCCGAAATGAACATCGTCATGGTAACCTTCGCCTTCGGGCAGCTCCTCGTTCAGGTTCTCATGGGTGCGTGGGCAGAGCCATACCCTATTGAGGTAGCGTTTCCGATCCCCGATGTTCGCCTTACGAAATGCTGGCCGCTGGACATGAACGACGATCTCGTTTGGCCGCCTAGCACGGACATACCGGCTGCTGATTTCGGTTTGATTGCCGCGTCCTCGTACTCGAATCGGTGCCTGTCAACGAAATGCGCTCCTGAGGGTCCGATGATGCCGGCGCCGACCTCGAAGGCGCTCTTCTCCACCTGCCTACCTACGCCTGGACGGGGGGTATGTCGAGGGTTACGACCGGGCCATGAAGGAGCCGGCCAAGGGAAGCTAAAGCACTGCCGGGCGATCTTCGGCTCCCCATATATATGCGTACTTTGGCCATGAACGTCCTTCAACTCCAGTACCTGAGCACCTTCTTGCTCCTCTTTTGTCCAAGGCCGCTCAAGAGCCCTTGTTCCACTGGGGTTTTCAGCGGGTGTCCTCTGAGAGACCCCTGTAGGGGAAGGGCCGCCCGAGGCTATCGCCGCTCCTGGGGGCTTTCTAGAGGCTTGTGGTGAAGCCCGGTCTACCCCCAGGGATCAAAAGCCGTTCTATTACTGAGCTAGTCATGCGCTGGTGGGTAAACCTTCATCACAACAGAAGTTGCCGGCCCGGAAAATGCAGGAGGCATGGCACACCGGATCCGCTGGACCAGAGCGCTGATTTACTGGGGTGAACCCCACCCGACGGTGATCGACCAATTGGTTCCAAGGCCAAATCATGAGCAGAGGCGCTTCAATCCGCCCACCCATTGGCGATGCCGGCCGAACCTCACACAACTGTGCAAGTACTCCTTCGTTGATGCGCAACCCGACACCATAAATGAGGATGCCCAAGTGGCAACGAAAGCCGGATGATCGGAGCTTGGCCACATCGGTAAGGGCGCTTCGGTGCGCCGGGTAAGCAGCGGCTCCGCCACTTGAAGACAGGGTCTGGATGCCCTCTCTCAGCGGTGTAGCAGAGGTAATTGTCACCTGGCGGGATGCCGGCCAATAGGTGGCACCAGGTACCGTGGAGCACTTCCTCTGGTTTTGGTGAGGTGACCAGGCCCCGAAGTGCCTCACCGGCGGTCACATGCGGCCTTTCCTGGTTCCCAGTTGAGCGCCGCTCCCGCCGGCCGCCATGGGTTGGTTCGGGAAGCTGGGGCAGGAAAGCGCCCGGCGCAAGATCACCGATTGTGACCAGCGCATACCCGACACGGCGAGCGAGGCGTTGGGTTAGCGGCGTGGCACAGTCGGCGCTGCGCCGGAACTAAGTTTCAATGCCATGGCACTAGCAGTTAGGAGGAAATTGCGATGAGTAACGATGCAATGCCCCGTAAAGGCTGGAAGCGGGCGGCCAGGGGGACCATGCTCGGGACGGCCGCCGCCGGCGTGTTGCTCCTCTCGGGCAGTACCCCGACGGTGGCGGTGCCCCTGCCGGACCTGGCCGTCGCCAAGGCCGCCGACCCCGTTGGTAGTGGGTACTGGCTTACCGATTCCGATGGCGAGGTGTACGCCTTTGGGGGCGTTTCCTACTACGGGAGCCTGACGAATATGCACCTCAACTCCCCGATTGTCGGGATCGCCTCTGCACCGGACGGGAAGGGGTACTGGTTGGTCGCCAGGGACGGTGGCGTGTTCCCCTTTGGTTCCGCCCAGTTCTACGGCTCCCTGCCCGCCTTGAATATCCATGAAGACAACGTCGTCGGCGTCGCCACGCCCGCGGGCCTCGGTGTGGGAGGGCCAATTGGCCCGGCTGGTCCTCCCGGGCCAACGGGCCGGACCGGGCCCACCGGAAGTGGGAGCGGGAGTGGGTCTGTCGGGGCTACAGGGCCAACGGGGGCGCCCGGTCCTACCGGCGCTACGGGCGCCAGCGGTCCGACGGGCGCCACAGGGCCTGCAGGGCCGACGGGCTCGGATGGCAGGCCTGGGGCCACTGGCTCGGCAGGCGCAATCGGCGCAACGGGCCCAATTGGCAAGGATGGGCTGCCCGGAGCAACGGGCGGCACCGGCCCAACTGGCGCCACGGGCGGCACTGGAGCCATCGGCCCAACTGGAGCCACTGGCGAGATGGGCCCGGCAGGGGCCACGGGGGTTACTGGCGCCACCGGTAACGACGGCCCCATGGGTGCCGCCGGAACGATTGGCGCCACTGGGCCGACGGGGCCGATGGGCCTTACGGGGCCGGCTGGAACTGGGGCTACCGGGGCTACCGGGGTTACTGGGCCGACCGGGCCGACTGGAGCAACCGGAGTTCCTGGCCCTACCGGAGCTGGAACTACTGGGGCTACGGGTGCGATCGGGTCGACTGGTCCTACCGGGCCGACCGGAGCTATTGGGCCGGCTGGACCTGCGGGGGCAACCGGGATTGCTGGTGCTGACGGCGTTACCGGGCCTGCCGGACCTGCGGGGTCTGTTGGGCCGCAAGGACCTGCGGGCGATAAGGGCGATACGGGCGGTGCCGGACCTGCCGGACCTGCGGGGTCTGTTGGGCCGGAAGGACCTGCCGGACCTGCGGGGTCTGTTGGGCCGCAAGGACCTGCCGGACCTGCTGGCCCTCCCGGGACGCCAGGGGAAAAAGGCCCCCAAGGGGACCCGGGGGTACAAGGGGTACAAGGGCCGCAGGGGCCGGCGGGGTCGGGTGCAACGGATATGGAAAGCAACTACAGCGCCGGACGGGTGCCCCCCACCACCGCAGTGACCGTTGTGAGCGTGACCATCCCGAATGCCACCTCGAAGCTGATGGCTACTGCCACCGGCGTGGTGACCGCTAATAACGTCGTCGACGGCCGCGCCCCGCAAGGGACTATCAGGTGTGAGCTGAACCCCATAGTTCTCCCGAACCACTTCATTGGCGAGGGCCAGGTGGGCAGCAACATTCTCATCGCCTCGCTGGCGGTCACCGGCTATTGGACTTCGTTGCCGGCCGGCAGTACCGTCAGCCTCACCTGTTCGGGCGACAACGGCGAAACTTTGTCAAACATCACCCTAAACGTCTGGGGAGGTGCCTAAGGTCAGGCCATGTTGCGTCCTGAAGACTGGACCAGCCCAGCGGGTGAGAGTCCCGTCCGGGTAAACGCCGGAGAGCCCGGTAGCAGGCCCCGGCCCGTCATCGAGAGGCGGCGTGCTAAGCGGGGCGTCAAGAGCCTCTTTGGAGGGAGCAAGCGTGCGGGCCATAGCGCCACCAGGCGTGAGCCCTGCAGCCTCGTCAAATCCACAACGGGGGAGCCGAGCCGCTCATGTCACGGCGAAGGCAGCACCTGGCCTAAATGGCGTCCGGACATGCCCTTGGCCAGGTCCCCTCCGGGGTACGGGGGGCGGCACGTACGCAAGGGTTGGGCTCGGGACTGGAGAGACCCGTCTCCACAGCCTTGTCAGCAAAGACCGTCGGTATAAGCCAGTGGTGAAGTCCGACGGAGTGGAGCGGGAGTCCGACGGGGCCATAGTACCTGGGAGGGCTGCACAGGCCCGCCGACCAGGGAAAGGCCCCGACTTCCGGTCACGCCGGGAGCAGAGGTAAGCGCGAGGGCATGGCTGGGGCCGCCCAGCCCAATTACCCCGGCGGGCATATGCCCGCCGCCAAACTGCGACAACTCTAGAACCGGCTATGGGCTGCGGCCAAGCAGTCAAAGGGTAGGCGTTTCCACGCCCTGTACGACCGTGCCCACAGGAGCGACGTCCTGTGGGAGGCGTGGGAGCGAGTTCGTGCCACTGAACACCTGGCCCCGGTCGACAGATCGAATCCCAAGACAGGCTGACCGTCAGCCGATTCTCGAGCCAGGCCGGGACCCGGTGAGACTGACGTACCAGGCTCGATTTCGGCAGTGGTGGACCCCTATTTATGTAGGTAGTGCTTATACTCCTAGCCGAATCTGGCGCGGTGCTGTAGCCACCGGTGACCGTTGTTCTGTGTGCCTTGAGGCGGTGGGGCCTGAGCCTGGATCACGAAGGACGTGATCAACTTTATTGGGGCGCCAGATAAGTGCCGAAGTTAATGCCTCGGGGGTTTGAAAGTCGGCGCGTCTTGCCGTTGAATCTCCCGATGACAGCGGCGGCTGCAGCCTCGGGCCCGACATGGCTCCTATCGGCGGGAGCGGAGTGTTCACTGCGCAATGCTAGGGAAGGAGCCCTTGCGGGGCACACAGAGGCCCTCGGGCCTAGGAGGGCGCTTCTGGGGGCGGCTCGTGCACGGCGGCCTCCCAGACCTTGCCGGACAGGCGCACGGCCACCACTCGGGACACGGCGATGCCCACGGCCATGGAGGTGGCCCAGGTGAGGGCGGCGCCCCAGGTAGCTTTGCGGTCCGCCGGTCCGCTCGGAGGGGGCTGGTGGCGCACCAGGCGCCAGGCCATGGTGAGCAGGCGCTGGGTCACGATGGCGGCCACGGCCACCGAGGCGGCGTTGACCACCTTCCAGCCCAGGTCCTTCTGCTCGGGGCTGGCGTTGACGGGCTTGTGAGCCCTCCAGGTGTGGTGGTAGCGAGGCTCCATCTGCCTCCAATGATGCCCCCTCTACCACCGGGGTTTCAACTGGGGCCTCGGGTGAGATGGGTATGAACCGGCGGCACCGGCACGCCCCGGCGAAGTCCACGTAGTTGCACTCATATGAGAGCGGCACGGCGTTGTTGTGCCAAGTGAACCCGCTCTCCCTCTCCGCGGTGTGGCTTTACTCTCCGCTCTCCACAGGCGGAAGGCTCATCGCACTTGGGACCGCGCTCGCCTTACTCCTCGCCGTCCGCTCTATAACCGAAGTCGAAGGCAGGTCCGCAACGTATTGCTGCTTAATATGGCGCGCTCGGCTCGTGAGAAATTTCGCTAGCGAAACGATCCGCGCCGCGTCTTGTTGCTACTTACTTGATGTGCGAATGGATCTGGGGAGTCGTAGGTGAACGAGCTGGAACGGGACCTCGGTACCGCCGCCTCCGTCCCCAGCCGCGATCCTGCCTGTGACGATACTGAGCTGCTGCGCAGGATCGGGCAAGGCGATGCGGACGCGATGGCCTGCTTTTACCGCGAGCACGGCCGGATTGTTTTGGCGCAGGTCCTGCTGGTGGTCGGTGACCGGGTGATAGCTGAGGAGATCCTGCAGGACACGATGCTCGCTGTCTGGCGCGGGGCGGGCTCCTTTCGTGGCGACTCGTCGGTGCGTTCCTGGGTCATCGCCGTGGCGCGCCGGAGGACCCGGGACCGGCTGCGGGCCCGCCGGCTACGGCTCGTGGATGACACTTTGCTGGCTGAACAGCCGGGCTCAGGTCCTGGACCGGACGTCATGGCCCTGGACCGGGCTGAGCTGGCTGAGGTGCGGGGTGCGATCCGGGAGCTCGCTCCAGCCCACCGGGAAGTCTTGGGCCTTGCCTTCGGCTCCGGGCTCAGCCTGCCCGAAGTCGCCCACGTGCTGGACGTCCCGCTCGGGACGGTAAAGAGCCGCCTGGCCGCAGCGCGCACCGCCTTGAACCAGATACTTCACGAGAAGGACCAGAACCTATGAACGCGGACTCTGCCGACACTCACAACCCGCACCTGGACCTCGACGACCTGATCGCCGGCGCCGCCGGCCAGCCAGTACGCGACCGGGCCAGGGAGCACCTGGCCAACTGTGAACACTGCCAACGCGAGGCGAGCCGGTGGAACCTTGTTGCCGACGGGGTCCGAGGTCTGGCAGCCGGCGCTTCGGAGGCGCCCCAGCCCCTCTGGTCGCAGCGCACCCCTCAGCACGTCGGGCGCCCGTGGAAACGTGCCATCTGGGTGGTCGCCAGCGCGGCAGCAGCGCTCGTCCTGCTCGTCGGGGGAGGCATTTTGACCGGGACCGTGCACGTGCAGCTGTCCGGCCGCCACGGCGGGATGGTCCTCACCTCAGTCGGCGGGTGCAGCCAGCTCGAACAGGCCGATGGGACCCTCAAGCAGGTGGACGGCAGCAGTCTGGTCATCCAGACCGCCAGCGGCCAAATGGTGACCGTGACCACGACGGCATCGACCTTCGTGAGCGCGTCCGGGCCCTGCTGGGCTACATCACCGACGGGGCGTCAGTCATGGTCCGGGGCTACAGCTCCAACGGAACGATCGACGCGGCCATCGTCACCGTCGGACAGCCGTTCAGCGCAGTAAACCCAAGCGGCTTCGTCCCCGTCCAGGGAACCGTGTCGGACGTGAGCACCGCCGGCTTCAGCCTCGTGACGTCCAGCGGAGCCCGGGTTCCGGTAACCACCTCACCCGCCACCCTCGTCATAGTTCCCGACGCCAACCCGGGCCAGCTCCAGGCCGGCAGCCCAATCTTCGCCGTCGGCAACGCTGGACCGGACGGAACACTGTCTGCAACAGCTGTCGCCGCAGTCACGCAACTCCCGCACGGGAGGCTCAACGCGTCGGTGAAGGTGAAAGACTGCTCGCCCAGCTCGATCGTCGAGGCGCTCGGCGCGTTCAGCTCAGCGCCCGCCTCCGCTAGATGATCCGCCAGACCCGATGCTCGCTGGCATCCCCACTCTGGTCTGGGATAAGAGCCTGATCGTTCGGGAACGCCCAGAACTGCTACGCAGAACCCACAACTGCAAGTTCGCGCCGCACCCCGATCGACAGTTATCGGACGGTCGGTCCTCGCTAATATCGCTTGTAACACCAGGCGTAACGCGCCACCCGTAGCATACCGGCAGCTGGGGGCGCCGTCCAGGGAGAGGCCTTGGTAGACCAGCCTTGTCGGTCCGGCCCGCTAGCGAAGCGGTTGCTCGCTGCAACGGCGAGATTGGCAACCCGAGCACCAAAGCGACCGCCAAGGAGCTTGTCGCCTCCACAACGCAACCCCCATCACTGCGCGCCCGCCGCACGGCGACGTTGGCCCAACCCGAGCCTCTACCACACCTGCACCACAACGGAGTGCATTTACGGTCTCGGCCTGTCATAAGCGGTCAATCAAAAACGCAAGCTGACGTGCCGAAATAAGCATCTGCGCTCTTCATCGTTAGGCGGCTACGCACGTTCGCATCGTAGAAGTCGTGGGTACAAGTCCCATCACCTCCACCGTTAATAAACGCAGTTCAGGTGGCAATAACTGCATGGCGGGGATTAGGATTGCTTAGCGGGCGTGCGCGATTCGTCCGCGAAGCGCCCAGGAGTTGACACTCAGGAGTTGCAGGCTTCGCAGCAAGCGTGAGGGCCGAGCCGCAGGCAACGGTCGAGAAAAGAAGTTCGGCCCTGAAGTGGTCGTTGGGTGAGGTTACGCCGCCGGCAGGGTGGGCCAAACGCTGACCTGAGTCGGGAGGCTCAGCCCGTTGAAAACCGTACTAAGGAGAACCCTCTTTCGCGTGCTCATTCCCGGGAAGACACTGCTGAGTAAGCCTTCGTGCGCCCCCGAAGTTTGTAAGGGGTTTACTTGGCGCGAGATCGTAAGGGCCGTCTCAGCCTACGGGCTCGACCGCGACACGAAGGCCTGGCGCAGGTGGCCGGTGGGTAGGGGTGCGTGCGGATCAGCATCAGCACGTCGTGGTCCGGAAAGTGGATGAAGATGTTGTCTGGGGTGTGGTTGGGACCGTGAAAGGCCAACTCCACACGTTCGCCGCCGACCCTCAGGGTGTAGGTGTCCCGGAAGTTATCTCTGGGGCAGGCCTGGTCGGATCGTTGTCGCGCTCGAGGAGGCGTCGTGTGTCCTCGTGGCCAATCCGGACGAGGTCGTTGCCGAAAAGGTCGGCAGCACCGGCGTGATCGGCATGGTGATGGGAGTAAACGAGATGCGTGACGGTGTTGCGGACGCCTTCAGCCTCGGCGATTTCGTCCACCGCACGGCGGAGATTGTGGCCGATGGTCGGCGGAGCGTCGAAGAGCACAATCCCTTCTCGTGTCGCCAAAAACGCCGACTGGTAGGTACCGTCGGTGACCCAGAACAGGTTCCGCTCAACTCGCCCGACGTAGTAACCCTGCTCGTTCAGGGGCGGGCCCAGTGACGACGGAGGGACGGGCACGTAGTCGGACAGAACGGGACCTGCGGTGGCGGCGGGTGATGTCATGACGTGCTCCTCACCTATCGGGCACCGGGCTGGCGAGCTCGTGCGTTTCGACCCCAAAAAAATTCAATTACATGTAGAGTTTGTATGGGACTGGAGGCCCTAACTCCGCCCTCGGGGTTCGGCAGACGTGTCGTCGAGGTGGACGGCCACCTCGGCCAAGGCTTTTGCCACTCCCTCAACGGCCCCTGGGTCGATGCTGTCGAGGAAGCGGTGCCGGACGCTGGCCAGGTGGACCGGCCATGCGGACTTC
Source organism: uncultured Acidimicrobiaceae bacterium (assembly GCA_963823855.1). GTDB lineage: Bacteria > Actinomycetota > Acidimicrobiia > Acidimicrobiales > Palsa-688 > Fen-671. The sequence continues at coordinate 481,565 of CAWGNA010000008.1, read as the reverse complement.
AGTTTGGCCATGCCCCGAGGAGTGAGCCTCGCAACGTTGCCCCGTGCGTCCGACGAGCTGGTCGTCTTCGTCACGAGGCCACGCGACTGGAGGTCGTCCACCAGGCGGGTCACCCGGCTCGCCGACAAGTCGGTGGCGTTGGCCAGGTCCGCCATCCGCAACTCGCGATTGGGGGCCTCAGAAAGGACCATGATCGTCGTGTACTCGCTCGCCGTCAGGCCAGCCCCTCTCGTCAGGTCGCTGTCGAGATGTCGGGGCATGACTTTGACGATTCGCATAACTGCGCGCCAGAGCGTTTCCTCGACCGGGGAGAGCGGCGTGCCGGTGGCCATGCCCGCTAGGCTAACTTGCTTCACCAAGCAATACCTGGGCCGTTGACGCGGCCCACCGCCACCACCCTCCGTCTCGATGGGCACCTGGCCCAGCGGGCTGAGAAAGGCCAATGGCCTGAGAAAGGCCAATGGACTGAGAAGGGCCAATGGGCCGAGAAAGGCCAATGGTCTGAGAAAGGAAGGTGCACAGCATGACCAACGACAGGCTCCCGCCGGGCCGTGTAGCGATCGTGGTCGGCGCCGCGGGCGAGCTCGGCCGGGCCACGGCCGTCAAGCTGGCCGAGCGCGGCTTCACCGTGGTGGCGGTCGACCGGGACGGGGCGGGCTTGGGACAGCTCCCCGACGGCATGGCCCGCCAACTGGCCGATGCCACCGACCCGAAGGCTACCGCTTCAATGGTCGAACGGGTGGCCCGCGACGTGGCCCTCCCGACGCCCTGGTCAACACCATCGGTGCGTTCCAAACCGGGGACGTGTTGACGACCACACCGGAGCTGTTGCACCTGATGGTCGACGTCAACCTCGGCCCCGCCCTGTGGCTTAGCCAGGCCGTGGCGCCGTACATGCAGAGCAACGGCTCAGGCGCCATCGTGCACATCGCCGCCCGCCCCGGGATCGAGCCCTCGGCCGGCATGGCGGCGTACTCGGTGAGCAAGGCCGCCCTCGTCCACTTGACCCGCATCCTCGACCTCGAGCTGCGGCCCCTCGGGATCCGGGTCAACAGCGTCGCCCCCCAGTTGCTCGACACCGCCTGGGCACGGGCCTCATTGCCGAAAGAGGTACTGGCCCACGCCGTCGCCCCCGAGGCGATCGCCGAAGTGGTCGCCTTCTTGGTAAGCGAGGCGGCCGCGCCCATTAGCGGAGCGGTCATCCCCGCATATGGCGCCTGAGCGAGCCGGCCCGCCACCGGCCGGACGGCCACCGGGCTCGGCCGAGCCGGAGCGGGGGGCGCCGCTCGACCGGGTGCGCGCCCAGCTCCGCCAGGCCGACCCGGTGCTGGCGCGCCTCATTGACGCCCAGTCGGACTTCGACCCCCAAGGGTGGGTGGCCGAGCTCCCGGCCATGGACCTGTTCGGGGCCCTGCTGTTCCAGGTGGCGGGCCAACAGTTGTCCGTAGCCGCCACCCGCCGCACCCTGGGGCGCATCGAGGTGCTGTTCGGTGGCCGCCTCCCGTCGCCGGCCGAGCTGCTCGAGGTGCCACCAGACAACCTCCGCCAGGCTGGCCTGTCGTGGCGAAAAGTTGCCACCCTACGCGACCTGGCCGAGCGCCTTGCCGACGGCCGGTTGGACCCCGACAGCTTGAGCCAGCGGCCCGACGACGAGGTCATCGCCGCATTGACGACCGTCCCCGGTATCGGCCCATGGACCGCTCAAGGTGCACTGGTCCTCGCGTTCGGACGAGAAGACGTGGTCCTCCCCGGTGACCTGGCATTGCGAAAGGCCGTCCAGCGTGCCTACGAGCTAGACCACCTCCCCAGCCAGGCCGAGGTGTTGGCCATCGCCGAGAAATGGCGGCCGTACCGCACTGTGGCCACGAGCTACCTGTTCTCGACGGCGTACGAAGCGCCCGGCCCGCCGTCGCCCGCCGCCGGCACAAAAGCACGGTCGGACGACGTGCACAGAAAGCAGGACCGTCGTGCCATCAAAGGATGAACAGATAATTCGACACCCTCAACCTCGAAGTGGAGGGGGTGTTGCAGGGTGGTGGGCCCGCTGTCTGAGCACGACACACCATATCCCCGACGCGTCGCCGTCGTAACCGGGGGAGCCGGGGCGATCGGCGCCGCGATTTGCCGGTCGCTCGAAGAGTCCGGACATCGCGCCGTAGTGATCGACCGGACCGGGGCCATCGCGTGCGACCTCGGGTCGGAGTCGTCCACCCGGGAGGCGGCCGCGGCCGTGCTGGAGCAGTACGGCCGCTGCGACGTGTTCGTCCATTCCGCGGCCGCCTTCGACCAAGCGTCGCTCGGCGAGCTTGATTCGGCGACGTGGCGGCACGTGCTCGCGGTCAACGTCGAGTCCGCGCTCTGGCTGGCCCAGTCGTTCGTGCCCGGCATGGCAGAGCGGGGCTTCGGACGGATCATCTTCGTCACCTCGGACACGGTGTGGTCACCGCCAGGCCCGGCGATGCTGCCGTACGTGGCCAGCAAGGGAGCGCTCATCGGCGTCATGCGCACGCTCGCGGTCGCGCTCGGGCGGGACGGGATCGCGGTCTCGGCAGTAGCTCCGGGCCTCACCGACACGCCCGCCTCGCGCACCGTGAACTCGGGCTCCAACTTCGACGCCGTGGTCGAACATCAGGCGCTCAAGCGTCGCCTTACGCCCGAAGACACGGCGTCAGCGGTCGCCTACCTAGCGTCCGACGGCGGGGCGGCGATGACGGGGCAAATTCTCTGCGCGGACGGCGGACTTATCCTTCGATGACCATTTACCGTTTGCGCGTCCGGTAGCGGGGACCGGGTCAACGCGACCCTCCGCACTTGCGGGCCGGAGCGCGTACCCACCGAGCACAAAGGCATCCGTCATCGCGCTCCTTTCCCGGCCACGTCACGCTCATCGGGCTGAAGACCTACGACTATCGACGCCATTGCCGTCCCGAGGCATCCCAAGACCTGTGTACCGACATGGTTCATGATTCGGTTACGAACACTCGAGAGGTGGATGGGGTACGCCTCGCGTAGGCGTGACAGGCCCGCGTCGGTGATGCTGACATCAATGCCCCGTCCGTCGTCCTCGCTTCGGCTCTTGAGGACGAGCTGATCAGATGCCAGTTGCTCGACCAGCCGCGTCATCCGGCTTCCTGAGAGATAGGCGCGATCGGCCAGTTCGGAGAGGCGAAGCCGGCCGGTCGGAGCTTCCGAGAGGTTCATGAGCACGGTGTAGTCACTGAGGGAGATGTTGGCGCCACGTTGGAGATCCTCGTCGAGGAGACGCGGCGCGACGACGAAGAACCGAGCCAGGTCTCTCCACACGCGCTCTTCCTTTCTCTTGAGGGGTTCGGTGAGTTTCTGAGCCACATCCCAAATGTAGTTGACTGCGCAGTCAACTGTATGTAAACTGTCTGCGCAAGCAAGTATCTGGCCGTTACCGAGGTCGCCGCCTCGGTTCCGTCCTTCTGAAACAGATGACCAGAGATCAAGGGGATAGATCAATGCACAACTCAAGGCAAGACATCATTGGACAAGAGGAAGCGCCACAGATCTCCCGTCGGAGCATCCTCGTCTCAGCGGGCATTGCGGCCGTGACAGTACCCGCCGCTTCGTTTCTCAGACCGCTCCCAGCCTCGGCCGCACTGCGTGTGAACAGCGTCAAAGGGCTGGACGGTCTGGCCGCGACTGCCCCGGTGCCACCACCAGCAAAAGGCCCCGCGATTCCGAAGTCGGGCTATCTCGTCGAAGAAATCGAGGATCGAGTGTTCTGGCTGACTGACGGTCTCTATCAGATGATCTTTCTGGTGACCGGCGAAGGCGTGGTCGCGGTCGATGCACCCCCGACAATTGGCAACAACATCCTTCGGGCGATCAAGGGGGTGACGAACTCGGGAGTCACGCACGCGATCTACAGCCATCACCACGCCGACCACACAGGCGCCATGGTGCTGTACGAGGGGGCAGCGCTTTACGCGCAAGAGGAAGTCGCAGGCTTACTCGAGCGCGATAACGACCCGAACCGGCCTGTACCGAAGACTACGTTTGTCGACTCGATGAAACTCAAGGTCGGGGACGACACGCTCGACCTTGCCTATCACGGGGCGAACCACTCGCCCGGCAATACCTTTGTGTACTTGCCGTCCCAACGGGTCCTGATGCTCGTAGACATCGTGTTCCCTGGCTGGGTGCCGTTTGCTTACCTTGCAGAGTCTCAAGACATTCTTGGCTGGATCGAGGCACCCGCCAAAGCGTTGAACTACCCGTTCGAGACCCTTGTTGGGGGCCATCTCACTCGTCTCGGGACCCGAGACGATGTGATGATCCAGCAGGAATACGTCGGTGAACTCAGGGCTGCAGCTGCTAACGCGATCGCCACATTCAACGTCGACAGCGTTTACGCCACCGTTGACCCGGCCAACCCATGGGCGATTTTCCAAGGGTACCTTGACGGTGTCGCGTCGCAAGCTGCGGACGCCGTCACACCCAACTGGGTTGACCGTCTGGGCGGGGCCGACGTGTACACCCAAACAAACGCCTACACGCTGACTGAATCGTTGCGCATTGACTCCGGGAATCTCGGGCCCTTCGGCATCCACCCGTAGCCAAGGTGCCGTTCAGGCAGGCCATATGGAACTCGACCTGGTGGTCAGCGCCAATGGGCTCTCGGAGAGCGAGCTCATTTCGGTTGATCGCGAACGGGCTCACGGTCTCGGCGAGCTCTTAGCGCAAGCTTGCTCCAGGAGGCGGGGGTGAGAGTGCGGCGATGCAAGCGGTGAGGTCTCGGCACAGGCGGCGCCCCTGGGTAGGGGAGAACGAGGTGAGCATCTGTTTTTCCACGGGAGCGCACCTCCGCGCTTGCGTTTTGGAGTCGTCGATGTCAGGATCTTGACATCGCCGGCGGATGGTCCGTTCGGCCGAATGTTCACCTTCCTAGACCCCGACGGGTATGCACTCACGATCCACGACCGAGCCTGACAACGGGGGGGCGAGATGATGAGGCGCCGGGAGATCGTCGTCGAGGTGCTCGGCCCCTGGTTACTCGAGACGAGCAGAAGGTTCTGGGAGGGATTTGCGCCTGCCGAGCTGGCCACCCCGCAGCAGCCCGATGCATTGCAGACGGTGTTCCTTGTCGAGGGCGACTGGAGCCCGGCCGAAGTCCACGTGACCCAGCAGGGCTGCACTGCCTCCCTAACCGTGCTGGGTGACGGTGACCTCGACCAGGCAGCTGCACAAGTATGCCGGTTCCTGTCTCTGGACATCGACGCCCGCGGCTGGCCCGATATCGCTCGGCTTGACCCCGTCATAGCCGACGCCCAACAGCGACTTCCCGGCCTCCGTCCGTGCGGGTTTCATTCGCCATACGAGGCGGCAGCGTGGGCCGTGCTGTCCCAGCGGTTACGGATCGTGCAGACCGCACGGTTGCGAGCCGATCTCGTCCGCCGCCACGGCCATGACGGTGCATTCCCCGCTCCCGACGTGCTGCGCATCCTCGATCTCGATCTGCCCGGGCACAAAACCGAATATCTGCACGCGGTCGCGGATGCTGCCCTAGACGGACGACTTGACGGAGCCACGCTGCGCTCGATGGAACCCGACGACGCCGTGCGCACCGTTCAAGAAGTGAAAGGGCTCGGGCCGTTCGCAGCCGAACTCATCGTTATCCGGGGCGCCAACTCTCCGGACACCGTTCCCCTGCACGACCGCAGGCTAGAGGACGAGATCACCGTCCGGTACGGCCCCGACCACAACCTCGCCGACGTGTCTGAGATGTGGCGGCCGTTCCGCACCTGGGCGGCAGTTCATCTGCGCACACTTCGCGAACAACGCACCTACGAAATTAGCGGACGTCCAGCGCCCCGTGAGTCTTAACGGGCCCGGTCACTGGCCTCTTTCGAGGCCAGCCTGGGCGAAGCGAATCACTCTGTCCACGAGCTTGAGCAGTTCGGCGGCGCTCGGCGGAGCCGCTAGCGCTTGGGCTTCATCGCTCTCGTAGAGTTCGCGCAAGCCGGCAACCGCCGACAACGCCGCTAGGCGCGGGATCAGGCTGTTGCCGGATCGGCCGATGTCTTTGCCGATGGCCTCCGCGAGGGCGCGCTCGAATGGGTAGTAGCTGGCGCGGCTGCGGCCCCGAAGCTCGGGTTCGTTGTTGATGATGTGCGCTCGCAAGGCGCGCCGTTCCCAGAAGCGTCCGTCCAGCTCAGAAGCGTTGGTCTCAACCTCCGTCATTGTGGTTGCCATCCAGTCGCGCAGTGCTTCAAGCGCAGATTCGTTTGGTCGTCGGGCAGACAGACGTTCGCTCATGCTGTCGAGCGTGAATGGTTCGGCATCGAGGAGCAGCTCCTCCTTGGCGGGGAAGTGCACAGTCACGGTTCTGGGTGCGACCTCAGCCCGTTCGGCGATGTCGTTGATCGTGGACTCGCGGTAGCCACGCTCGGCAAAGAGCTCGAGCGCGGCCTTCTGGATCGCCTGCCGGGTACGGCTCTTTCGTCGCTCCTGTCGATCGATCATCTCCGCGGTCATGGGGCCATCCTACTTGACACGCAGTATTACTATATACTAGTAGTATTACTAGTCTAGCATCAAGGAGCACCAATGCCAGGCTTCATCTCTGACAGTCCGCTGGCCCGCGATCTGGTCCGCATCGGCGACGAAGCGATCGCTCGTGAGGACGATGTCGCGCTCCGCGCCTATTTCAGTGAGGACTACGTTTTCCACGGGCCCGGAGGCGACCTGAGCTTCGATCAATTGCGCGCTTACTTCGCGTCCTTGCGCGCCGCTTTCAGCGATCTGCGAATCGTCCGTGAGCAGATCATCGTGGACGGCAACTTCCTGGCGGCGCGCACCACTTTCGCCGGTGACTTCACCGAGGTCTTTACCTACTCGCCTATCGGTCCAGTCGAGCCCACTGGGCAACACCTAGAGTGGGAGGTGATCGGTACCTTCAGGTACGACGACGAGGGCCGGCTGGCCGAGGAATGGGTGCAGACCGACTACCGCAGCTTCTTGACCAAGCTGGGCGTGACCACGACGGAGCCCGCCCAACAGGCAACGCACGCTTAGATCACCCGTAGGCCATGGCGCACCCGGTTGAGCACCGAGACCCACGTGCTGGCCACTGACCGCGGTACCCAGCGGGCGTTCGGCCCGATTGCTGCAGTTACATAGTTCGCCACCATAGACGAGGCCGCGACCCTTGCCGCCGACCGTGAATTTGGTCCGGTGCTTGGCATTCTCCGTGCCGACATCACAGCAGGACTCGAACTCGCCGAGCAGGTTCCAACCGGTGTGGTCCACAAGGTCAGACCTTCAATGACGTCCCCCAAACTCCGTATGGAGGAATGCGTCAGTCAGGCAACACGTCAGGGCGCGGCGGTCAGAGAAACAATGTTGCCGCATACGCAGATGAGCGATGGATCACCCCGCACGGGAAATGACCGCCTGCTTCGTGATCTCCCGTGAGGGAGTCCCCCTCTGGTTGGGGACGCGGAGGAGACTACCATGGTGTTTATTGACAAAGCGTCGACTATCCGGGCCCGTCTCCAGCGCGGCGAGCCCGTCGTCGGGATATGGAGCGCGATAGCTGGAGCGGCGACAGCAGAGCTGTTGGCGTCGTGCGGCCCGGACTACGTGGTGGTCGATCTCCAGCACGGACCGACGGCCGAACATGAGCTCCCGGGGCTGCTAGCCGCCGTACGAGCCAACGGTGTCGCTCCCTTAGTGCGGGTGCGCAGTCCCAGCTTTCCGGACATCGGCCGTCCCTTGGACCTCGGAGCGGATGGGGTGTTCGTACCGAACGTCCGCGGCGTTCACCACGCCGCCGAAGTCCTTTCGAGTTGCCGGTACGGCCCGGTGGGGACCCGCTCTATAGGCCGGCTCTCTGGTGGCTCCGAAACGCCCCTGTGTTTCCTTGTGCTCGAAACGGCCCAGGCGCTCGATCAACTCGATGGCATACTGGCCCTCGAGGGGATAGACGGGATCTACGTGGGCTCTCGAGACTTGGCGTTATCGCTCGGCAAAGCAGGGGAAGATGACCTAGTGGAGATGTCCGAGATTGTTTCATCGATCCTTGATCGTTGCCTTGCCGCCCGGATGCCCGTCGGGGTACACAGCAATGATGGCGCGGGCGCAGGGCGTTACCGGCGCGCCGGAGCGACGATTGTCACTGCTGCGATGGACAAGGCTGTGCTCCGGACTTCGCTCCACCATGAGCTCGAAGCCGCTCGGTCCTGAACGTCACCCAGTAGCGCAAATGACGAACTACGGTGGTTCTGACGTGAGAGATGTGCCAGCAGTAGACGGAGTGCCGATATCGGACAGGGGTGGGTCTTAGTCCCGCACAAACCTGGCGTGTGGTGTTCTCGAATCTCTGCACGCCATTCCAGACCGACGGTAGTCTCGACTGGGTTAGCTTGGCCAACGAAATTCAGGGTCCCACAACCTCACCGTATAGTCCTCGCTGCCGGAGGTCAGCACGACCCGGCCGTACCCCAAGGCCCCAAAGGCCACGGCGTTCACCCAGCCGTATGGTCAGGCCGGTTGGCACGTGGCGGTTGCCGTACCCAGGTCGTAGTCGAAGACCATGAACTCACAGCCGCGGGATGCGGCCCACCCTGCCAACTCGCTGTGGACTGGGTGGCCCACGTAGTTATCGAGTAGTCATCGGTTCTCATGCCACATAACGGGCGGCTCTTTTGGCCGAAGGCGGACATGCGTCGCCACAAGTTGCAGAATGTCCCTTACGGATTGGGGACAGTCGTGGCCGGCCTACCGGAAAACCCTCCGAGCGGTCGCCTGTGCCTCCAATCAGTGCGGGCTCATACGCGAGCAAATTTTTGCAGCCGGTTCGCTTCCGCCGGTGCGTACCCGCGCGCTATCGACCAGATACCCGCCACCTCGGCGAGGTAAATTGACCCCTCGCTGTCGACCCAGATCCCGTGAGGAGCAGTGAAGTAGCCATCCTTCGTCGGGTCCGCGTCAGCCCAGCGAAGCAGCAGGCTGCCCTCGATGTCGTAAATACTCAGGCGAGCCGGGAGGAACTCGGTAACGGCGCCAAGCCGACGCGACCGCTCGCCGGGGAACCAGCTGAGCTCTGCAACATAGACGAGGTCGTCCCCGTCTATGAATATGTCTTGCGGCCGTTGCACGTCAGTCCACTCCGCCAGGTAGTCGCCATCAGCGCTGAACACCTGTATCCTGTCGTTCTGACGGTCGGCGACGAACACGCGCCCGTCGCGGTGAACGGTGAGCCCGTGCGGGGTACGGAACTCGCCGGGGCTGGAACCGGGCTCACCCCATGACTGCACGAGCATGCCGGCCGGGTCGAAACGGTGCACTCGAGCGTTACCGTACCCGTCCGATACGTAGAGGTCACCATTGGGGCCCACCGACAGATTCGTGGGCCTGTTGTACGGCGGCCCGCCGCGGGCCACCGAGTCCTCAACGCCGGCTTGGTGGCCGGTGTCGCTGAACACGCCTACCGGCCCGATGGTGGCCAACAGCTTGCCCTCGAGCGAGTACCGCCCGACGCGGCCGAGCCCGTCATCGACCAGGTACAGGTCGCCGTGGCGCGACATGAACGCACCGTGGCTGCGGGGGCTGAACTGGCCTTCGCTCCAAGTGCCCAAGAAGCTGCCGGCCTCGGAGTACGTGCTCACCGGATGGTCACCGCGCGGATAGAGGTAGACGTTGTCGTCGACGTCGGTGCAAACCCCTGCAATGTCTTCGAGTGGCCATCCTGAGGGCCGCCGCTGCCAGCCGGTGACGAGCTCGAATTGAAGATCCCCTGACCCGATATGCACCCTAGATCCCTACCTTCCGACGCAATAACGATGCGACCGTGCTGTCCTTAAATGCCGTCTTCATGTGCTTGACCCCACAGCTCGAGCTCCAGCGCCGCAGGATCGTACTCGACGTGAGGAGGGAGGTCGAAGACCATCGTGGCGCGCTCGCGGGCATGGTACTCGGGCCACCCAGGTCACGAGGGTCTACCTTGGGGGCTCAGGGCGAACGCGACGGCTAAGCAAAGCTCGGTCCCATAGGCAAGCAGGCTGACAACGAAAATCACAACGTGCCTGGCACCAGGATGACTCAGGTGCAAGCGCAAGGTGTGGTAGAGACTGAAGACCGCCATGATGGATCCGGTGTAGGCGCGCTCGAACTCGCACTCGGCGAGGAACTGGCGAAGCCACTCTCGGTTTTCGTCCCGCACCTTCTGCTCCAATGGGCCCCACTTGTTCCACCTGTAAGCCATTTCGGGGGTAACGTCTTCGTTTATGTGGCCGGCGTGCATGACGTCGTGGGCACGGGTCAACCGGGCTGCCAGCAGGTAGTCGCCCTATCCCGCTCGCACAACAGGAAAGCTTTGAAGATGGCGGTGTTTGCGTCCTTGCGCCGGCCCGTGCGCCGGGATAAGACCAGCGACTTGCGGCAGCACAGGGGGCTGCCTCCACCGGCGCTCCCTGGAGGAGGAGGACAAAGCCGAGGCGGTCCCACGAATCCCCCAGCAACCGGGGGGAGCCGAGCTCCCTCGGCCGCGGCGATCGCCTCCTCATAGAGGCCACGGGCAGCTCCGAGCCGTCCGCCCTTAGCTCTGGCGTCCGCCCCTGTCTTCTGTCACAAGTGGCCCGGCGGGTATCTTGATGGCCTCGTGGCTGTTCTCGTGGACATGGAACAGGTAGCCGTCGGCCGAGTGGGGCGCATGCTCTTTGAAGGGCTGTCGATGACGGTTGCCGACGGTGAACGGGTGGGCGTTGTGGGTGCGAACGGTGCAGGCAAGTCCACTCTCCTCAGGGTCCTGGCCGGGAAGGACGTCCCTGACGCCGGGGTCGTGCGCCGCGGGCGAGGCACGCGGATCGGGTTCTTAGACCAGGAGCCTGAACTGCCTGAGGGGACGGTGCGAGACGCCGTGGGCGAAGGTTGGGAGGCCGAAGCCGCCCTGAGCCGCTTGGGCCTGGGCCCTCAAATGGGTACCAGTACCAGGGCCCTTTCCGGCGGCCAGAAAAAACGTGTGGCGCTGGCCCGGGTACTGGCTCATCCCGTCGAGCTCCTCGTCCTCGACGAGCCAACCAACCACCTCGATTTGGGCGCAGCGGCGTGGTTGGAAGACAACCTGAGCTCGTTCCGCGGTGGCCTCGTACTGGTGACCCACGACCGGCACTTGTTGAACCGGCTCACAACGATGGTGTTGGAACTGGACCGGGGGCACGCTTATTTTCACGACGGAGGCTACGAGCTCTACCTGGCAGCCAGAGCCGAGCGCGAAGCTCAGGCCGCGACAGCTGAGTCAACTCGGCGCAACCTTGCCCGCAGGGAACTTGCTTGGCTGCGCCGGGGCGCCCAGGCCCGGTCCCGCAAGCCGCACGCCCGGGTCGAGGCGGCCTTGCGTTTGATCGAGCGACGACCGGCCCCCGCAGCGGGGACGGCCGAGTTCCAAGGCAACTTCGGCGTCCCTCGCCTGGGAGACAAGGTCGTGGAGTGCATTGGAGCGGGTTTCCGCTACGAACACGGGCCTACCGTGCTCTCCGGCGTCGACCTGGTCGTCGGGCGGCGGGAGCGCCTCGGCGTGGTGGGCGCCAACGGTGCGGGCAAGACGACCCTGCTCCAGCTCCTGGCCGGGCGGATCCAACCGACTGAAGGCGTGGTCGAGACGGGGCCAACAGTCGTGGTGGGGTACCACGATCAGCTGACGGCCGACCTCGACGCTGATGCCACAGTGAGGGACCTAGTTGCCGGCCCGTACCGGCCGCCGGGGTCACCCGAGGACATTAACCTTATGAAACGGTTCCTTTTCAACGGCGACCTACCCTTCGCCCGCGTAGGGTCATTGTCCGGAGGTGAAAGACGCCGGTTGCAAATCCTGCTGCTCACCGCGGCCCGGCCCAATGTCCTATTCCTCGACGAGCCCACCAACGACCTTGACCTGGATGCGCTGCGAGCCCTGGAAGATTTTTTAGAGGATTGGCCGGGGGCGCTGTTGGTCGTCAGCCATGACCGCACGTTCCTGGAGCGGGTCACGGACCGAGTGGTGGAAGTGGGGCCAGAGGGCGCCGTTGCCGAAGTCCCGGGCGGCGTGGCCGGCTGGGTTGACCGGGCGGTGGGGGGGCAGGCTCGGCTCAACGAAAAGCAAAGCTCACGCGTTGTTCCTGCCAGGTCCACGGCCGTGAGCATCGCCGGCGCCGGCAGCCCAAGCGTCCGGGGGCGAGCACCCGTGAACCCCTCGCGGCAGGCCCGGCTCCTCCGGGACACAGAAAGAGAGATGGCTCGGCTACAGGGCGAAGTGACCCGCATTACTGAGGCTTTGGCTTCAGCGTCTGATTACAAGGACATGGCCACGCTGGGCCACAACCTGGCCGACGCGCAAGCCGCCCTCGAAACGGCCGAGGAGTCTTGGCTCGCCTTGGCCATCAACGACTAAGGCATCGGTCGAAACTGGTCAGCGCAGTAGCGGACGCGGCGTAGGGCCCGTGCGCCAGCTTTCCACCAATGGGAAGCGAGCCACGAACGGTGGGACCGGTCCCCGCTGATCCTCGGTTCGAGAGCCGCCGGCTCCGCCTTGACGCCGGGTTGAACCGATTGGTCATCTCGACCATGTAGGCGCCCCTCACGACATCGTGGGCCGGGAGGCGCGCACACTGCTCTCGGCGGCGGCGGTACGCGACTTGGGCGCTGTCCACGGGCTTGCGGTCCCCGTCTCGGCCAGGCTCGTGCCGCGGCCGGAGGTTGGTGCGATGCTCGGCGCGGCCTGGTGCGCCGGGGTGGCTGACGGGACGGTGGTGGCGGTGGGCTCCGACCTCGGCCACGGCGCGCACCTCCTGAGCAGCCGTCGTGTGGCTCTATTTCCTTTCCCTGTAGGTGAAATTGTCTGGCCTGATACGGGCAGAGGTCCCTCCCGCGGTCGTCACTAAGACAGTCACGGTCCCGCTGCCAGGAGGTGAATGGGCAATGACCTCCTCGGCGGAGACCACCTTGAAGCGGGCAGTGTGCTGGCCGAAGTGGACCCGCTCCACGTCCACGAACCGCTTGCCCAGGATGACCACAGTGGTGCCACCCGCTTTGGCCCAGTCGCCGGGGACAATTGGAGCACGTCGCTCCTGGCAAGGTAGGCGAAGTCGTCTCCTTTGGCGCCTGGAGAGGTCCCCGCTGCCGTCTTCACCGAGACAGCCACCGTCCCGGCGCCAGCCGGCAAGCTTGCGATGACCTCCTCGGCGGAGACGACCTTAAACGGGGCGGTGCGCATCCCGAAGCGGACCCTCTCCACGTGGTCGAACCACTCGCCTCTGATGACCACGGTAGTTCCGCCGGCCGTAGGCCCAGCCGCCGGTGACAGGCTGATGAGCTTGGGCTTGTTCGAGGCGGTGGGCTCAGGTGGATTGGCCGTCCCAGTGGTCGTCGTCCTCCCTTGCGTGGTTGTGCCAGCGGTGGTCGTGCCAGCGGTGGTCGTGCCAGCGGTGGTCGTGCCAGCGGTGGTCGTGCCAGCGGTGGTCGTGCCAGCGGTGGTCGTGCCAGCGGTGGTCGTGCGGGCGTAGCGGTGGTCGTGCCGGTGGTGGCGGCGGTAGCGGCCGGAGTGCTCGCAATGGCCGGGTTGACCGTGACCGTGCCGGCGATGTAGCTGATGTCGTAGTTGGCGTCCGCCGCGCCCGAGCAACTCGAGGGGTAGGTGCCGGTCGGGGACGAGCTGGTGGCGGTAGTCGAACACATTGGGGCGGTGCTAAGCGAACTGGCGCTGTCACCGTCCACGAAGCCGGTATATCTAGGCGTTATGACCGGCGCTGCGCCCCCACCGGTCATTGCGGCGTCCGAAGCCGTGACGACGAGGGGTGCTGGGCTGATGCTCACCGACCCGTCCGCATAAGAGATCGCGTAGTTGGCGTCTACCGCTCCAGAGCAGCTGGTGGGCCGGGTGCCTACCGGGGAGGAGCGTGTTGCGGTGCTCGAACAGGCGGGCGCTGTTGTAAGCGAGGAGGCGCTGTCGCCGCCCACGAAGCCGGTGTAGATCGGGGTGACTGCAGGCGCGGCGGCCCCGTAGCGCACGGTGGCGCTGGAGGCGGTGACCGTGAGGGGGGCGGCGGTGACGGTGATGGCGTGTGAGACAGTGGGTGCCGACAGGTAGTTGGCGGTGCCGGCCTGGTCGGCATCGACCACGCATGTACCTGTCCCGGTGAACCTCACCAACCCGCTCGTGTGGGCCAGCGAACAGGAGCCGGCCGTGCTGGAGGCGTCGATGCTGAAGCTCACCGCCAGGCTCGAACTGGTCGTCGCCGAGGGCGAGAAGCTAGCTCCGTAGGTGAAAGTCGTGGGAGCGGTGAACCTGATCGTCTGGGAACCCTGGACGACGTCCACCACGGCGGAGCCCGATGACGCCAAGGTGGCTGCGTCCCCGTTGTAGGTGGCGGTGACTGATTCGCGCCCCGTCGAGGTGTACGAGGCCGAGCACACTGCCTTGTAAGGGGCCGTGGCCGACAGGGCCACGTTGGCGCACACCGTCGCCGGCCCCTCGGTGAACGTGACTGTACCGGTCGGCGCCGGCCCTGAGCCATCGTTGACTCTGGCGGTGTAGCTCACCGTCTGGCCCACCGGCGCCACTGCCGGCGACGCCGTCACCGCCGTGGTCGTGGTGGCTGATCTGACGACAATGGTCTGGGTCACCTGCGGCGCCGCTGAATAGTCGTCATTGGCGGCCTGGTTCGCGTCGATCACGCAGTTCCCCGCTCTGGTGTACCTCAGAGTCTCACCTGACAGCGTGCAGACCCCGGCTCCCGAGGACGGGTCGAGCGAGAAGACTACTGCGTTCGGTGATGCCCCGCCGCTGGCGGAGAGGGTCGTGGTGTGGCCGGCGGTGCCGTGGGCCGGAGCGGTGAAGCTGATCGTCTGGGTGCCTTGAGCCACATCGACCGCGACAGAACCCGACGATGCCGAGGTGGCTGCGTCCCCGGCGTAGGTGGCGGTGACCGACTCCCGCCCTGTCGAGGTGTACGACACCGAGCACGTTGCCGTGGGCCCCCCGAGGTGGACGACAAGCTGACATCGTCGCACTGCGCCGAGCCGCCGGTGAAGCTGACCGTGCCGGTGGGCGCCGGGTCCGAGCCGTAGAGGTCGGAGACCGTCGCCGTATAGGTCACCGCCTGGCCCACCTGCGGTACCGCCGGTGACGCCGTCACCGCCGTGGTCGTAGGCCCCAAATCGGTGACGTCAATAGACATCTCGCCCTGTGAGGGGTCGTAGTCCGAGCCGTTGCCGGCGAAGGTGGCGTAGACCGAATGCGGCCCAGTCGTCGTGAAGGTCGCGGTGCAAGTCGCCTGTTCTCCGAGCATTGTCGGTACGAGGTCGCCCGGCGCGAAGACATCGGAGGCCCCGGAGAACGATGTGACCGTGCACAACGTGGTGTCGGCGGCACCGGCAGCGTCGACGAAGCTCACCGAGTCCCCCGTACCACCGAAGTAACCACTGACGTCGGCCGCGAACGTCACCGGCTGGCCCACCTGCGCCACCGCCGGTGACGCCGTCACCGTCGTGGCGGTCCCGAACGCTAGGCCGGGGCGCCGGGGGGCAGCGGCGGTACCCCGGTCCCCGCCAGCGATGCCGAGTAGTCGTTACCGTCGGTGCCCACAAAGTCGATGGCCGAGCTCGACGCGCAGGTCCCGGCGCTAAGACAGCTCGACGGGTCCAGAGGCGTGGCCGGATCGGCTGGGGTGGTGATGAAGGTGTAGCCGGCCGCCGGGTTGCCGCTCAGCCAGGCGATCTGCTCGGTGCCGGACCAGTCCGTATAGTCGATCTGCAGGGTCTGGAACGTGAGCGAAGAGCCGTCCGAGTCGGCGGTCTCGCTTTGCACGAACCAATCACCGCTGACATA
Organism: uncultured Acidimicrobiaceae bacterium; assembly: GCA_963823855.1. Taxonomy (GTDB): domain Bacteria; phylum Actinomycetota; class Acidimicrobiia; order Acidimicrobiales; family Palsa-688; genus Fen-671. Next base: position 465,736 of record CAWGNA010000008.1, on the reverse strand, counting down.
TGCCGTGTTCGCGGTCGCCGTCGCCGCGTCGGCCCAGCTGATGGAGCTGGCGGTGCTCGACGACGTCGCCCCCTTCTCGGTCACTGTGAACGACGGGTCGCTGCTGGTGGCGGCCGGGATAGCGGGGGCGTTGAGGCAGGGCGCCGGGTTGGGGCCCCCTATCGAGGAGATCACGATGCTGTTGTCGCAGGTTTGCAGAGCAGGTACGGGGAGAGTGGAATCGATGAACAGGGCGTAGAGGCCCGACGCCTGGCTCGGGTCGGCCAACATCGAGGTCAGGTCGGGCGCCGCGGTAGGGGCGTTGGTGACCAAGGTGGCCAGCTGGCCGGGCAAGGCCGCGGCGTTGAAGACATTGATCCCCTCGATGACCCCGGCGGCGATGGCCACCAGCACAATCGAGACGATACCCCCCACATCGGCAGCCGCTACGCCGGCTTCCACCTCGGCCAAGTTCTCGGCCAAGTCAACACCGGTTTCAGCCAAAATCTGGGCGGCTGCCCTGGTTATTCCCGCAGCCGTTTGAGCCGCGATCGGCGCCAGCGCGGCGCTCAGAGCAGTGCCGCTCAAGGCCCCGGCCAGCGTAGAGCTCAGCACCACGCCGGTCACTGCTGCGCCGACCACGGCGGCCCCGAAGCCGAGGCCCTCGGCGACGTCATTGGACACGGCCGCGAACGACGCATTGTCGAACTCTGAGTCGTCGGTGTCGGCGGTCCCCCACTGGACGAACTGGTCGTAGCTGGGGGTCGGGGGCGCACAGCCGAGGATGCTGGTGCAGGGGGTAAAACAGGTCTGTGGAGCGGCGCTGCTGCTCCAGGGGGTGTAAATATTGCCGGTGTACTGGGACTGGTCCGGTGCTGGCGACTCGTAGACGCAGTACCCCTCGTTCGATGTCGACTCCGGCGTGCTCACCGACTCCCCGGAGCCGTAGTTGGCAGGCGGGGGCGACAGGAAGTTCTGCAGGGTGGCCTCGCTCGGGTTGGTGGCCAAGAGCTGCTGATAGGCGTCGGCGCCGAGACCGGCCCACTTGGCGTACTCGAGGCCGGCGTTGTCGGCGGCCTGGACGCCCTGGCGCTGGACGACCGTACTTAACCAGTCCACCGCGTTTTGCTGGTCCGGGCTACGCGCCGCCGCCGGGGTCTGGATGGCCTGGGTCAGCAAAGCCCACAACTCGCCCTCCGCGTCGTCACGCCCCCAGGTTTGCGCCGCGGCGGCGTCGCTCGAGGGCAGGCCATGGTCGGCCAGCGTGTTCACCACCGCCTGCTGCTCGAGGTCCTCGAGCGAGGCTTGCTGGGCTGGGGTGGCGGAGTACAGGCCTCGGGCCAGCGGGTTGTCGCTCAGCCCGACGTCGTTGATCAAGTCGGCCGGCCCGGTCCCGTTAGCCGCACTGGCCACCCCTGGTACCGCCACCAGGGCCCCGGCCGCGACCATAGCCACGACCACCACCACCGCCACCACGCGACGTGTGGCGAGGACAAGTGAGGAGGCAAATTGGCGCACGGCGGCGCGGATGCGCCCCACAACCCCGATCGTGAGAAGTGCAGCCCGTTGCGACATGGTTGCGCCCCCCCGGGCACCTGAGGTGCGGCGACCAGTCATTTTGCGATGTCCCGGCATCTCGATCTCCTTTTGGTCCGTGACGGCCCAGATTGAAACCTGTACCCAAGCGGCGTTCGGCCGAAGGAGAACAGTCCCTTTGTGAGATCATCACGCCGCTCGGCTTGGCGCACAGCCGGGCTAACCCTGAACTTGTACTGCCGCCGCCCCGGACTGCTTTCAGGGGTAGCCCTGACCGCGCCTTTCTGTGACTATGACCGGGGAGGCCTCGACTCCCTGGCCGAGCACCCCCCGACGTGGGGCCTTGCCTTCAGTTGGAAGGCCAGGACCGCAGACAAGTCCCGGGAATACGGCGAGTTTCGGGCGTGCCGGGGACCTTCGGCGTGGGGACCACGGGTGCTAGCATGACCACTGAAAAGCAGGCAACGAGAGCGGCGTCGATGTGGCGACCAGGGAACGACGAGCCGATGCAGGACGAACGGGCGGCGGGCCTGGGCCACCTCTTCCAGGCGTTCCGGGAGCGGCGGGGGCTGACACGGGAGGCACTGGCGGCCTCGGCCACGAGCGGCCTGACAGTCGAAACGATCGGCAAGATCGAGCGCGGGCGTACCCATCCCGGGCGCCGGGTGCTCGACCTACTGGTCGATGCCCTGGGATTAGACGTGGCCGAGCGTGGCGCCGTGCAGGCGGCCTGGTTGGCGCAGGTCACCACCGAAGCTGACCGCGGCGCGGCCCCGCCGCTGGCTACACCTGTGGGCTTGCCTCCTGTGCCCACATCGCTCGTTGGGCGCGAGCAAGCCGAGGCCTCGGTGGCGGAGCTGCTCCAGCGGGGCGAGGTTCGCCTTCTCACCCTGACCGGGCCCGGTGGCGTGGGCAAAACGAGCCTTGCGCTGCAGGTTGCGGCCTCGGTGCGAGGCCACTACGCCGACGGGGTGGTCTTCGTCGACTTGGCGCCCCTACGGGACGCCCGGCTCGTGCTGGCGTACGTCGCCAACGCCTTGGCGGTGGCCGAGCAAGGAGGCCGGCCGCTGCTCGAGACGCTTGTCGGCCATCTCGAGCGCCGCCACCTGCTGCTGCTGCTCGACAACTTCGAGCAGGTGCGGGAGGCGGCGGGGGCGGTGGCTGAGCTGTGCGGAGCGTGCCCGCGCCTGCAGGTGGTCGTCACCAGCCGGATGGCCCTGCGTTTGCGGGGCGAACAGCTCTACCCGGTGTCGCCCCTGGCAGTCCCGGTGCCCGGGAAGGTTCTTGGGCCGGAGGCCCTCGGGCGCGTCCCGGCGGTGACCTTGTTCGTTGAGCGGGCGCGGGCACGGCGGCCTGAGTTCGCCCTCACCGTCTCGAACGGGTCGGCGGTCGCCATGCTGTGCTCCCGACTGGACGGGCTGCCGCTAGCCATAGAGCTCGCCGCGGCGCGGGTGGGGGTCCTGTCGCCGGCCGCTTTGCTGGCGCGCATGGACGGGGCGCTCGGGGTGCTGACTGACGGGCCTCGCGACCTACCGGCGCGCCAGCGGACGATCCGCGACGTCATCGCCTGGACCTACGATCTACTGGACGAGGACAACCACAGGTTGTTCCGCCGGCTCGGGGTCTTCGCCGGCGGCTCGACCCTGGCGGCGGTGGGTGCGGTGTGCACCGCCGAGCCTGTGGGGCGCGATGGCAGTAACGATGCCCTCCAGTCCACCTCGTCCCTGCTGGACGCGTTGAGCGCATTGGTGGAAGCGCACCTCCTGCAAGTCGTCGAGGCGCAGACACCGGCCTACGCGACGTCGCCTGCCCCTGGACCAAGTGTGCCCGCGCACGCCCTCTGGGAAACGTCGGCGGGCTCCGCGCCCATGACGAGCTCCGAGGAACGCCAGCTCGAGGCCGAGTTGTCGTTCCGACAACTGGAGACGGTCCGGGCCTTTGCCCTGGAACGGCTCGAGGCGAGCGGTGAAGCGACCACCATTTACCGACGGCATGCTAGTTACTACCTTGCGCTGGCCGAGGCGGGCACCAGAGCCCTTTCTGGTCCTGACCAGGGGGCCTGGCTGGCGCGGCTGGAGGCGGAGCACGACAATCTGAGGGCGGCGCTCGGTTATGCGCGCGAGCGCGCCGACACCACACTGGGCCTGCGCCTGGCCGGTGCGCTCTGGCCCTTCTGGCAGCGCCACTGCCACTTGGGCGAGGGGCGGCGCTGGCTGGAGTACTTCCTGGTCGCTGAGGGGGCGCAGGCTGCGGCGCCAGAGGTGCGGGCGGTGGCCCTAACGGGCGCGGCCTGGCTGGCGCACGACCAGGACGACTTCGCGCCGGCCGATGCGCGTTTCGAGGAGGGGCTAACCCTTTACCGGGCCCTCGGGCAGCCCGGCCACGTGGCCCAGGTCCTGGTCCACCGGGCGGTGATGGCGCGCGGGCAGGGCCGCTACCAGGAGGCCCTGGCGTTAGCGGAGGAGAGCCTGGCACTGGCCCGCGATGCGGACGACGACGGAGCCATTGCCTTCGCCCTCTCCCGCCTTGGCATGGTGGCGCGCGAGCGCGGCGAGTTCGCGTGGGCGCGGGCGGCGTTTGATGAATCTCTGGCGTTCTATAGGGCTTTGGGCGACCGGTCCGGGGCCGCGTTTGCCCTGCTCGGCCTGGGCGACGTGGCGCGCGATGAGGGTCGGGCCGCGATGGTCGAGGCATACTGCGCCGATAGCTTGGAACAGTGCCGGGAGCTCGGGCGGCACTGGGGGACAGGCTTTTCGCTCAACAACCTGGCTGTCGCGGCAGCGATGCGCAGCGACCTGGAGCGAGCGGAGGCGCTGACGACGGAGGCACTGGCGCTGTTCCGCACGCACGGCATAAGGGGCGGGGTGGTCGAACTATTGGTCACCTCGGGGCAGGTGGCCTGCGACCGGGGCGACTACAAGCGGGCGCGGGCGACGTTGCGTGAGGGGGTAGCACAGGGCTGGCCAGCCGGCCCGCACTGGCTGGTGGCTACCGGCCTGGAGGAGCTGGCGCGGGTCAGCCTGGCCGAGGCTGACCCGCGGACAGCAACGCTCCTGTCGGGGGCGGCGGACGCCTGGCGCCAACGGATGGGCGCGCCGTTGCCGCCGTACCGTCGGGCCAGTGTCGATGCAATGTTGGCTGCTGCCCGCCACGCACTGGGTGACGAGCCCTTCAACGGGGTTCGAACGGAGGGGGAGCTCCTCCTGCCCGAACACGCCGTCGCTCTCGCCGTTGGTTCAGCGATAGCACGCTCAGCCGAGGCATCAGTCTCTGGGAGCGGGTTCCTCGTCGGCAACCGCTCGGGGGCATCCCGGCCGCTAGACCGGCTGAGCAAGCGCGAGCGAGATGTGCTCTCCCTAGTCGCCGAAGGGAAGACGAACCAGACGATATCTGAGGAGCTCGTCCTCAACGCCAAGACTGTCGATTCTCATATCCGCAATATCTTTTTGAAGCTCGACTTGCCGGCCACGAGCGACGGTCACCGGCGCGTCCTTGCAGTACTCGCCTACCTCCACGGGACCAGAGACGCACAAGAGGCCGGAGGTCGATAAATCTTCCAGAACGACCGGTCACATCGTGCCCAGCGTTCTCGGTCGAGGCTCGGTCCTGTGCGCTGTGACTTCGTCCTGCAGCTGAAGCGGTCCGCGTGGCCCTCGAGGACGTATTTCCAGCTGTTTGCACCAGGACGGGCTCTCCCGGCCCCAGTGGACGAGCGGGCGACCACGGGACCTGGGAGCCGGAAATGCACGGATCGACCGGGGAGCTCACCTCGGACGGTGGCCAACTGCCTCGGAGGCGCTATACCCAAACAATACACGTAACGTGTATTATACGTGTATGGCTCGGGTACGGACCAACATTGAGATCGAAGAGACCTACCTGCGGGCGGTCATGGACCGCTACGGTGCTCATACCAAGACCGAAGCGGTCGACCTGGCCCTGCGGCACTTGGCAGGGCAACCCATGACGCGCGAGGAGGCTCTGGCGATGCGCGGCGCCCAGGCCATCGACCAAGTTCCTGAAGACTCTGGCCCGCAGTTGCGGACGTGATCCTGGTCGACACCTCGGCTTGGGTCGAATACGACCGCGGGACGGGCAGTGCCGTCGACCGTAGGCTGACCGCTCTGGTTTCGGACCAAGGCGAATTGGCCGTGACCGAACCGATCGTGATGGAGGTCCTGGCGGGGGCCAGGACCGATGGGCGGGAGCTTGACCTGCGCCGGCTGCTGTTGCGTTTTGAGCTCCTCCGCTTCGACGCGGTCACCGACTTCGACGCTGCGGCCCGGATTTATCGCACGTGCCGTCGGCTTGGGGTCACACCCCGAGGGATGGTCGATTGCATGATCGCCTCGGTCGCCCAGAGGCATGCTGCCGCGCTTCTCGCGTATGATGCCGACCTCAGCCGGGTCGCCCAAGTTGTCGGCATTCCCATGGACGATGCCTCGCTGAGCACCAAATGAGGCCGAAACGTGAGTGCATTTTTGCGGCAAATGAGAAACGGCGCCCGGCCTGACCTTCTCGCACTTGGGCCGGGACGATCGCTGTAACAATTGATTGTCACCTCGCCGACCTCACTGACGCTGCGCTGGCCGCCTACGGGTACCGACGCGGTGAGGTGATTGACACGACCGCTCAGGAGTACCCGGTAACCCGACGCTGGGCGCAATATACCTGGGCCGCCACCACGTGTACCGGCTTGTTCTGGAACAGCCGTCGCAGCCATCATCGGCTGTCATTCATGCTGTTTGTCAACCTGCCGCGGGCCCCTGACCGGGGACGCTCGCTCATCCGCCGGCAGCACCTTGACGTCGTCTCCCCTCCGGTGCCTCTCTATGACGGCGAGGGCCTGGCTGCCGTCATAGTCGCCGCGGCGGAGCGGAACGTCGCCGTCATCGTCTGAGGGCGTCGAGGTGGCAAAAGAGGCTCCATAAAGTCTCCCTCTCGCAACTCCGCAACGAACAGACCGAAGGAAGACTCGATGTTGTCGTGACCCATATCTCCTCCTAGAGGTCGTCGAACGGCATTCTCAAGCAATACCCGAGCTTTTGACGGAGGCCGCGTGGTGAAGCTACCTCTTAGCGCGAGGCTACCTAGACGATGGGCCCGGCCACTAGTAGTGGAACGGCGAGCGGTCCTCGGAGGTGAATAATCCATTTGGGGCGGCCCGTCCGCCCCAGTTATGACAATTGGTGGTCCGAACGCCAGACCAGTGATGGGTCTGATTTCTCGACGCCTCCTGTTGTCTCAATAGCACCTACCTTGTTGGCGGCGAATGCGGAGAAACCAGTGACAACATTGCGTACAGCAAAGTTCGGCCGGTCGCACTGGGGTATTCCCTCGCCACCCGTTATCCCCCGATGATATTGCAGCTGATCCCGAGTTTACCGGGTGCGCCAGCGAGAACCTGCCCGCGATATTGGCGGTGACATCCAGCGACCTCCAAGTGCGCCTGTGGGGTCAGGGCTCGAGGAGCCCTTGAGCACTGTAACGTCAGCCTGTTGTGGATCGTCTAAGGCTGGACGCAGGAAAGGAGTGGGCGCGATGGGCCCGGCTTTCCACAACTAACAGGAGGTAACAGCGTTGAGGATCACCCAAGAGAGCACGTCGGAGCCGCCCCCCAATGGTCCAAGGCGGGCGGGCCCGACGCGTTTACGGCCGCGGATAGCACGTTTCTCCGCCCCTATCATTGCCGCCTCCCTTCTTTCGCTTGGGTTGGGGGCGAGCACGGGATGGCTCGGGACGCTCCCCGCCGCAGGCGCCGCAGTGACAGTGCACGACTCGCCCGGTGTGGACAGTGATTTCACCAAGCTCACGGCCGATATTGCTAACAGCCCAACGGAGTTGCTCGGGGGACCAGCCCGAAAAGAGCTTCTTTTAGCTCAGGCCGTTCTGGCCCACCGGCGCATAGACGCTCAGCCGGGTAACCCATGTACCATCTTGCCCGCCTTGGCTCGGTTGCGTGGAGGCTTGGTCACCGGCACCGTCCCCGGCGGGGATAACGCCACCCCCGGAACGCCGGTCGTCTCCCCACTTCTGGCCGTCCAGCTCGAGGCTGACGTGCTCGATATCCAGACCCTGCTGCTGTCCTCAGGGGACGCAGTGTCGTGCGGTGGGACCAGCGTGCCGTCGACCCCGGCTGGCTTCCCGCTGAACAAGGTCATCTCATCGGACAACACCCGGGTAACTTTCCACGTCAGCTTCCCGGTCCCCCGGTTCTCCGAAAAAGTCGGCGACGGCGTCCCCTACACACAGGTCCTTTCTCCCGGGATGGGCGACGTGTCGTCGATGTTCTCCCCTGGTAAGGGGGAGGCCGACCAGCCCGAGGGGACGGCGGTGGGGTTGCCTCAATTGCCAGTCATGGGCGAGGAAATCGCGTTGCCGCAGGGTGGCTCCGCCGTTGTACAGGTCCTCCACACCTCTAGCTACCTATTGCCGGCGGTGGAAGTGTGGCCCCTGCAACCTGGCACGCAGGCCGCCAGCACCACGAGCACGAGCAGGGGCGCTCCGCTGCCGCCACCTGCACCTCCGTTCATGATCAACCAGACCGGGTACAGGTCCTCGCAGGAGTACCCGTCGGCGTTGGCTGTCGCTACGCCGACCGAGTCGGAGCACGGCTTGGTGGTGGCCGGCGTGGCGTTGGCCGGCGGTCAGTACCGACCCGCGCAGCGACTGCTCAGGGTGCTAACCGGCATGGAGGTCCAGGTGAGCTACGGCGGGAACAGTCAGAATGTGTTCGGGACCGACCAGCTGATGACGCCGGACGACCTCCCGTTCCTTACCGTCTGGCAGTCGAGCCTGCTCAATTACAACACGATCGGGAAGTACCTCGGTCCCTACAGGCAACCGAACGAGGTATGCGGGGAAGAAATGATGATGATCACGTCGCCGGCGTTGACATCGGCGGCCAATACCTTCGCCGGAGAGCGCACCGCTGACGGCATCCTGACGAAAGTGTTCACTACCGGGCTCAGCGTCGATGGGGGCATCGGCACCACGCCGCAACAAATCCGCAACTTCATTACCAAGCAGTACGACAACCCGGGCTGCCGCCCCCTTCCGTCCTACGTGCTCCTGCTGGGCGACACCACCGTTGTCCCCACGTTCGAATCTCCTTCGGGACCACAACCTCCGACGGCACAACCAACCCGAACTTCCCCGAAGAGGTGGTAGCCACTGATATGCCCTACGGGTTCATCCACCAAGCGAGCCAGGTTGACGCCTCTTTGGCCGCAGGCGTGGACAAAATCACAGACTACAACCCGGACTTGTTCATAGCCCGGGTGCCGGTCCCCGACATCGACGGCCGGCCTTCGGCCGCGGCCGCTGCGACTGAGCTCAACATGATCCACAATTATGAGGACAACCCACCATCAGCGGGCTCGGCTTTCTACCAGAACGTGGTCGGCGCTGAGTTCTTCCAGCCCTGCCCCGACATTCAGGACGATTGCGGGCGCACGGCTAACCCCCCTTACACTTACACGCCCACCGGTCAGGACGAGGAGTCGTTCCTGCGCAGCTCGGAATTTGTTGGAACGGAAGCAGCGGTAGCGGGGAAGACGTTCGAGCGGGTGGCCAGTGACGAAGCCAACAATGACCCCGGCGTGACCATAGACCCAAAGACCTTCGATACAGGGGCACCGATACCGTCAGGGATCAATTTCAACGGCACCGACACTGACATCAGCAACGACCTGGACGCAGGCGCCTTCCTTCTTTGGCACAGCGATCACGGGTACACCAATGGGAGCGGCTGGTATGAGCCCGGGTACGGCGAGGGGGACATCAGTTCCCTGAACGAGCCGGGCAACAGCGAGCTACCGGTGGTCTGGAGCAGCGACTGCGACAGCGGGAAGTTCGACAGCAATACAGAGTCCTCGCCCTACGTCACCCCCGGCGTAGTCCCCGGCTACTCCGACTTTTGGCTCGAGGACGGCAAGGCTGTCGGGACCGTTGGGTCATCACGTATCAGCTACATCTACCAGGACGGCTTCTTGCTCCAGGGCATGGGGACCAGCCTGTTCCCCGAGGAGGGCAATATCTTCCGTGTCCTGCTCGGAGGCTCCGCTGTCGCTCCGGTGCTCCAACTCGGACAGCTGGTCGTAGCGGCGAAAAGTTATATGGAATCGGAGACTGCAGCCAACATGTCCACCGACGATGGGCCGCGCGGTAGCGCCCTCGAGTACAACGCGTTCGGCGACCCCTCGATGCCGATCTTGCGCAACGCGCCCTTGAGGTTCGTCAACCCGGTCTTCCATGGCTCACTGGTGGACGCCAATGATGTGCAGCTGACAACCAGCCAGACGGCGCTGGACAACACATTGGTCAGCCTGAGCGTCAACGGCACCTACATCGGCCAAGGGATCCTGGAAAACGGTTCGACGGTGGTCCACACCGATGTCAGCCTCAACAACCTCGACGGCACCGTTGCCTTGCTCAACCGGGACGAGTACCAGCCTGGAACGCTTGCTCTGGGATCTACTACTCCCCTCAGTGCCATCGGCTGAGCGTGCCGCAGTTGTTCTGCCTACTAACTCGCTAGTCGTCAGGACTGCTCGGATTGGGTCTATCTGACCCGCTCGCAGCGGTCCTGACGCTGGACTGTCACGGCCCGGCAATGACTGCTCGCGTTCATTGACTGCAACCTCGCCCGGTTGACAAACGTGGCCGCTTCCCACACCAAGTGCCTGCTAGCAATACCCGAGACGGCTAGCCAGTTCGATGGCTTTGGCGAGGTCCCCCGCTGACAATGCAGCGTCTCTGTTGGCCCAAGCCGACTCCGCCGACTGGATAAGCGACTCGAGCTCATCAGGCAAACGCTGCTGAGGCGGGACGAGCAGCTTGCGGCAGGCCGCAACTGCTTGGGGCACCTGCCCCATGTGCAGCCTCACCGAGATCAGGGGCCAGAGGCAGATCCAATACCAGGAATAAGAAACGACGGTCCTTTCCCATAGCTCCAGCGCGGCGTCGGCCAGACAGATGACCTCGTCGAACCGCTCGTCTTTCCAGGCCACCCAGGCCTCGGCTGCTCTGGCGGCAGCAATGTACTCGGGGTACCCGGCTGCGTCCGCCGCGGCCAGGGCCTCGCCCGACAGGTTGCGGACACCCTGGACGTCGTGGCGCCGAAGCGCAGTCACGTTGAGGTAGCAAAGGCAGCGCGCTCGTAGGACCGGGTCACCCGTACGCTCGACAACCCGCAGCGACTCCTCGAGTTTTTCTCGAGCCTTTTCAAGGTCGCCGTGCCAGAGGAGGAAAAAGCCCAGAGAAAACACTGTCCAAGCGATCTCGCGATCGTCCCCGCCCTCTCGCGCTGCCGCTACCCCGGCGCTAGCGTTAGTGAGTATCTCCTCGTCGATACGGTACCGGTTTTGGCGCGCTCGCTGTAGCGCCAGGCTCATGTAGAAGTTCTGTTTACGCAGCAGCGTCCCGCGTGCCTCCACTAGGGGGCGGCCCTGGCCAAGACGGCAGCGGCGCGATCGGGTTCGTTGCGCCAATAGTGGAGGCTCGCGAGGCGGTCCACCAGGATTTCCAGCCAAAGGTCGACAATGGCTTGGGCTTGGTCCTCTGGGTGTTCCCCCAGTAGCGCTTCGGCCGCGTCAAAAGCCGTTAGAGCGGCGTCATACTTGTGGTCGGAGCTTTCCACGCCCCCCAACTCGCGCGTATAGACGGGCGGCCTGCAGGGGGTTGTCCGGGGCAGAAAGACGTAGCGCCTCCGCCAGGACCTCCCTTGCCTTCGCATACTTGCCGGTGTACTGCAAAGTCTGTGCCAGCTTGGCCCTCATAGTTACGGAGGCGTCGCGTTGGCCCGTACTGGCACCAGGCCTTTCGATTATTGCCAGAGCTCGTTCGTAGCAGGCGACCGCTTCGTCGTTGGCGAAGATAGAGGTTGCGTAGTCACCGGCGACCGCCAGGTGATGTACCGCTCGCTCGTGCTCCCCGGCTGTGGCGTAGTGGTGGCCCAGGACAGAGGCCACCTCCACCAGGCGGTCCGCCGCTAAAGACTCCAGGCCCCAAGCAGCGCGGGCGTGGAGTTCGCGACGCTGCCTTCGCAGCAACCCATCGTACGTAGCCTCCTGGATAAGTGCGTGGCGGAAGCGGTATACCGGCTCCGGTGCCCGCCGTACCTCGCTCAGAAGTCCAGCGGTGCATAGCTGCCCGAGCGCCTCGGGCAGGCTACCCTCCAAGTCGGTGACGGCCAGAAGGGACGAAATGGCGAACTCCCGACCGAGCACCGACGCAGCTGTGATTACGTTGCGGAGGCCTGCCTCCAGTCGGTCAATGCGGGTGCGCACCAAGCGCTCGAGCACGTCCGGGACTGGCGCCCCGGGCGCAGGGCGAACGGACCAGCGCCCCTCGTCCGTAAAGAGTGCGCCGCTTTCGACAAGAGAGGAAAAACGTTCCTCCAAAAAGAGGGGATTGCCTTCGGTGTTTGTGCAAACGGCATCTATCACTTCCCTGCCTATCGTCCCGCCGACGAGGGAGCGTGCAAGTTCCCTCTCGTCACCGGCAGGCAGGGGTGAAAGGTCAATCCGGTGAACTTGGCACACGCCCTTGGATCGGAGAGAGCCTTGCAAGGCCAGCTCGCCGGAGGCTAGTTCTGGGCGCCTCGTGGCCAACACAAGTAGTGCCGACGCTGCTGCGATATCCGCTAATTCCTCCGTGAGCCTGAGCGAAGTTGGGTCCGCCCAGTGCAGATCCTCGAGGACGAGGACGGTAGGGCCTGCCTCGGCCAGTCGAGCGACGAGGGCGCGCACCGCAGCAAACGTGGCTTGCTGAAGGGCTTCAGGCGAAAGCCCGACGAGCCCCCGGAGACCCTGCCTGGGCCCTATACCGAGCATGTGGGCCAAGAAATCGACGTCTTCCACCTCCTTCCCGAAGATTGCTCTCATGGCCCTTCTAAAAGCCGGATCTACAACACTTTCGTCTTCCTCGGGGGCGACCCCGATCAAGGACGAAAGAAGTTGCTGGTAAAGGCCGTAAGGAATAGAGGAGGTGTAGGAAGCGCCGTGACCTTCCAACCACAAAGGCAACCTGCCCGTGCCGGCGCCTACCCAGGCGGTAAAGCGCTTGCGGCACTCCTGCACGAGCCGGGTTTTACCGAGCCCGGCCTCGCCGACCAAAAGCACCACGGATCCCTTGCCTGCGAGAGCGGCCCGCAACGCCTCGCCGAGCGCCCGCAGCTCCTCTTGGCGGTCGACCAGCCTCGCTTGGCCCCGCTGTCCCCCGTGATAGCCACTGCGGCGAGCTTTAGGATGCTCTACGTAGTAGCACGTCAACGGCTTTGCGAGAGGGCTGGGCGCAACCTCCTCGCTTGGTCCCCACTCGAAAACATCCTCAGCCGCCGCCCGAGTGGCCGGGCCCACGAGAACGGTACCGGTCCTGGCTGTCGACTGCAAAGCCGCCGCGATCACGACAACTTCTCCTACGGCGGCGTAATTGGGTGCGCTGCCGGCCGTCAGCGGTCCAACGACAGCACGCCCCGTTTCGATTCCGATGCGCAGTGAGAACTGGCCCGTGCCATCGTCGTGTGAATCCCCACCTATCGCCGAGAGCGCCCGGCACCCGGCCCTGACCGCTCGCTCCGGGTCGTCCTCGTGCGCCTCCGGCGCACCGAACATGGCTACGAGGCCTGCCCCCGAGACCGACGTCACTGTCCCGCGCATAGTCTCGACCTCGGCGATCACCCTGGCAAGCGCGCCGCCGACAGCATCTCGTAGGTCCTCGGGGTCCAGCCGCTGCCCGATACCGATTGGAGGAGTGAGCTCAGCGAAGAGTGCAGTTATGAGGCGCTGCTCATGTTTTAGAGAACCTGGCGACCGCATGAAGGCAGTTGAGTTGTCGTCGTCGGCGCCGAAGGCCGATGCGCCGATACCAATCGTGGTTCGCCGGGCATTTTCGAGAGCGGGCGACGCTCGCAGCCCCAGTTCCTCGAGCGCCGCTCGCGCCCGCTCGTAGGTAGTGGCAACCAGCGCTTGGCGCCCCGAGGCGGCATAGATGTGCATAAGCGCTGAGGCAGCCTCTTCCGACGCCGGGTCATGGGACAGGCAGTTCTCCCAGGCGGATGCCACGGCGTGAGGTTGCGCTTGTCCCGGGCCGCTCATACGGTCCCGCGCCAGCTCCAAACGGGCTCTTTGCCTCAATAGTTCGAGCGCCTCACGAGGGCGGACGGCCCAGTCGGCGTAGGGTTCGTCCTCGAGCAAGACACCGTCCTCGGTGAGCGCCAAGGATAACGCCGCATCGCGAAGGCCGGGCCCCATGCTCAAGGCCGACCGAAGGGCCGCTTCATGGGAGACGAAGTCGATCTCGACAGGTATGTCCTGGGCGATCCAGATGTCGAGCGCGGTCGGCTCGCAGAAGGTCAGCCGCCTCTGAGCCCAATGGAAGGAGGGCTTCCCTGGCCATGGACAGTGCACGCGATAGCGCATTACTGGCGGCCGCCGGCCCCAGGTTGGCGAAAAGCAAGTCACTAATGACCTCTCGGCCCAAGCGGCCACCGGGGCTTACCATAACGAGTTCGCAAAGCCGTTTGGCGCTCGGTCGACGCCAACGACCGACCCTTCGCTCGCCCACTGTTATTTCGAACGGCCCGAGCAGGTTGACCCCGAGCCGGGGTTCGCGTCGTCCCGCCGCTTGGCGAGCCGGGGCATTGGCCACGGCAGCATTATCTCATGTCGTGCTGGCCACGGACGCTAGGGTGGGCGCTCGTCCTGATTTGCGAACCCCTCAGCGTCAAATCGGGCGCCGATGCCGCATTGCCCCTAGGGCGGGTCGCCGCCCGCTCCCGGACCAGACCACCACACGGCGCCGTCCTCAGTGTGGTTGGTCGCGTTTTGGCTGAACCCCAGAGCCTACCTGCCGAAGGGTGCCGCCGGGGCGGCGACAGCCCGTGGCCGGATCAACTCGTCGACCGCCTTCGCGAACCCCTCCTCTTCATTGGAAGCCGTCACATATGTGGCCTCCTGCTTGACCTCTTCGCTCGCATTGCCCATGGCGATGCTCAAACCGCTCCGTTTGAACATCAGGACGTCGTTCGGTTGATCGCCGAGCGTGGCAATCTGCTCGAGCGGGATGTGGTAGTAATCAGACATACGCTCGACTTCGATGCCCTTATTTGCGCTTCATGAGCAATGTCATGACGGGTGTACCGTCGATCGTAATGGGCCTTTTCATTTTTACGATCTGGGTCCTGCACTTTGGTTTGTCGGGCTTTGCTGGCGCTCTCGCCCTGGGCTGTTTGATGCTGCCTATCCCGCGTGGGCCTGATGAGCTCGGCCGCATGGTTGCGCCTCACACGGTGATAACGACCTTGCCGCGCGCATTGCCCTCTTGAACGTACCGGACCGCCGCCGGTACCTCGCTTAGTGGGTACGTCCGGTCGATGGCCGCGGAAATCTTCCCCGTTGCGAGAAGCTCGCCAAGGGAGATCAAGTCCTGTGTGTTCTCCGAAGTCGAGAGCGGCGCCAGCTTCTGGCTCACGAACAGCGATAGGAGCGGCGCTCGGAGGAGGCGGTCGGCACCCCCGAGCCACCGGCCATCGGTCTCGCCTCCCACGATGACGAGCTTTCCCGCGCCGGGTCAGGGCTCGACGGAGGTCTGACAAGCGGCGGTTCCCCCCGGCGTCGATGATGGCGTCATAGTGGTTCTCACTGTCGGCGAAATCCTCAGACGTGTCGGCTTGGGAGCAAGCAGGGACACGCTGCAGCGCGAACGTACTCGGCGAAGGAGCCGTCGCAAGTGCCGTAGACCTCATAGCCTGGTTTCAGGTCGACTACATCCTGGCCGACCGCCTCGATGGTCCCAGCCAGGCTGCGGCCCGGGTTGGCGGCCTTGGGCCGGCGCGCCGAAGCCCATGACGCGCATGGGGTACGGCAGGCCTGCCATGATGTGCCAGGTCCCCCGGTCCACGCTGGCGGCACGTACGCGTACCATGACCTGGTCGGCTGCGATGGTGGGCCGGGCGACCTCGGCGAGCCGGAGGACTTCCTCGGGAGCGGCGCCGTATTCGGCCTGAACGATCGTTTTCATCGTCTCAAGCCGGGTGCTCCCGGCGGTCGCCTGGAGCCGGCGATCTGATGTCGCGCTCTTCATCCCGTCGCTCTTCGCGATCATAGACACGGTTAATCCTTCGTTTGGGCCGCCTCGGGGACCGGGCGGCGGGTCTTTGGGGCGGGCCTTGTGCCCTGCGGCTCCCGATGCTCCCTGACGAATTGGACAGAGGCGACCCTGCCCTTCGGCGACACCGAAGAGGAAACCGCCCAGGTGGCCCACACGATGATGGAGCAGTTCCCGACCGAGGACTACCCTCACCTAACTGAGTTCACCGTTGAGCACGTCCTCCGGCCCGGTTACGACTACGGCAGTGAGTTCGAGTTCGGGCTCGACCTGGTCCTCGATGGCCTCGAAAGGGCACGCGTGGCGGCTCTGTCTGTGCCAGGGCTCACACAACGTCGGGCCAGGAAGTAGCTCGTCACCCCTTCAGTAGGAGGTCGAGGCTCGGTCCCGCAAGTGTGGTGATAGACGACGGCCTGTCCCACGACCAACCGCGCTGGTCCTGGGGCCGCCGTGCGCCACGCCGACAGATCGGAGCTGAGCTAGATGGAACTTGAGAGGGTTCTGAAAGTTTCGCCCCAAGGCGTCTAAGAATAAGTGGTGCCCTCTATAGAACGCCTCGACTTGTTCCGATAGCCATAGAACAGTACGTCCTCTGTCGGGGCGTCGCCCTTAGGAGGTCTGTTCTTGTCGCTCAGCGTGTTCCAGAGTGTAAGTGCACGTACGACCGAGGAGACCGAGGTCTGGATGTTTGAGTCGGGCCCAAAACCGACCCCCGTCTTAAGGTCTACAAATAACAATGCACTGGGGGCCGAGGTGCCCAGCTTCGGCCCGGGCCAACGGGCCGCTCTCACAGTGGACCTAGACCTCAGCCAAGGCGCAGAGGCCGAGCTCATGACCAACCTCGGGACTGCCGACGACGAGGATCTCGAGGCACCACAGGCCGGTTCGCCAAGAACCTATTTAGAGCCCGCCTCTGTAGTGGCCCTGGTCCAAAGGGCGAGAGAGGCCGACCCGGACGCGTGGAAAGAACTGGTGTCGCGTTTTGGAGGCATGATCGCGGCCACAGGCCGGCGTTACCGCCTGACAGCAGCTGATGTCGCCGAGCTACAACAAACGACCTGGCTGCGGCTCGTGGAGAACCTGCACCGTATCGAACAGCCTGAACGCGTCGGGGGTTGGCTGGCGACGACCGCTCGTCGAGAAAGCCTCCAGCTGTTGAAGCGGGCTTCCAAGTACGGCACCGGCGGCGACCAGATGATCGAGAACATGCCCGACAGGCACCTGCCTGAGCCCGACGCCCGTCCAATTGCCGAAGAGCGCGGCACCGTTTTGAACGCCGCCTGGGAGCGGCTCAATCCTCGTTGCCAAAGGCTCCTCTCGCTACTGATCAACGACGACCCACTGAGCTACAAGAACGTTTCAAAGCTATTGGAGATGCCAGTGGGAAGCATCGGCCCCACACGGGCACGTTGTTTGGAGCACCTGCGCCGACTGGTTGAAGAAGAGGGCATAAGTAACGAGTGATTGCGCCGACCCCGTTGCGACGCCTTGGTGCAGGCCTTCGCCACGAACCAGACAGATTGTAAGCCCTGTCCCTTACCGTTCCCATTCGAGCCCGTGACAAAGGTGTAGAACGCCTTTGCCTTCTCCCTCCCGGCGAAAGAACGTCTCGTGCTGATCGCTCTGACCGGGGTGGTCTCCATCTTCTTGCCTCTCTGAAAATAGCTTGTCGCCCCAAAAAGGTTTACGTAAGGACCTCGCCCAGAGATTGCACCCAATCGAGAAAGGATGCACGCGGTGTACAAATGGCGGGTACGAACGACCATAGTGCGGGATCTCACACTTCAGGCCTATTCGGGCCAAGGGGCCCCTCGGCAGGGCTGCAATCCCTTTTAGCCCGAGAGTACGTACTTAATTTGTGCCCGGGAACTCCATGAGAGACTTGACCCTCTCTGACGACACACTGGTGGCCGGCATGGGCGCCGGCGACGAAAGCGCCGGAGTCACTTTTGTGCGCCTGGCTGGCCGAGGGCAGCGTTGAGCGGGGACATGTGGGATGGGCTCGGAACCGGCTCAGGCAACAACCCGGCTCGCGAGTGTGCCGCCGTTACCGATGACCTTGGCGAGCTTGCGCTCGGGGCTCTTAGCGGCAGAGACAGGGTTGCCGCCTTGGCCCACCTGGACAGCTGCACCCCTTGCTCCGCCCATGTTGAAACGCTCGCAGCGGCCGGAGACCAGCTGCTTCATCTGGCGCCAGCAGCCGAACCGCCTGTGGGTTTCGAGTCCGGCGTGTTCGAGCGCCTCGGCCTCGAGCACCGTGCGGCAGGGCGCCGGTCCTGGCTGGCGCGGCCCAAGCTCGTCGGATTGATGGGAGCGTGCGCGCTTGCGCTGGCTTTCGGGCTCGGGGCGCTTGTGAGCCTCGGCACCCGTGGTGGGGACTACGCACGACCGTCCGTAGCCGGCCAGGCCCCGGTCCAGGTGGCATCCCTGGTGTCGGGGCGCTACGCGGTCGGCGAGGCCATTGTCTACGCGGGCAACCCCACCTGGCTCTTCATGTACATGGACGACGCGAACTGGCACGGCACGCTTCGCTGTGAGGTCGTCGTCGACCAGGGCCGGACCATCTTGCTTGGGCGATTTTGGCTGTCCGGTGGCAAAGGCGCGTGGGGGGCGAGCCTGAACCAACCCGCTGGGCGCCTGATCGAGGCCCAGGTGGTCGATGCGAGCGGCAAGGTACTTGCCTGGGCCGATCTGTCCTGACGTTGGTCTCCCCGTCGGCGAGCCGTACGGCGTGAGTTACCCGGCGCCGTGAGCTGTCGGCGTCATTAACAGTCACTGGCGCCACCGCGCACGCGTCTCTGACCGAACGCCCCCTAATGTGGCCAGCCAGCCGCTTTGCAATTACTTCCCTCCCGAATAGGGAGTCGAATTGGCGCGTGAAATTCGCTCGCGGTGCGCGCTGCGTGCCCGTAGCAACGGGGACCAGGGGTGTCCCCTGGTCACCAGCCGTCATGGTCCTAAACGGAAATCTCCGTGTCTAGTTGGAGTTCTCCACTCAAGGGCTGCTCGGTGGTGAGGGCCCCAACAGGCTCCGACGAGGTTGCGCCGTAGAGCCACCGGTCCAAATCTGGTCTCTTCCAGGGAATGTCCTGGTCAGAGTGCATTTTTGCCCCACTCCTCGTGCGGGCCACAGTCCCACGCTAATCTCCATCGGCAGGCGAGCGCGCTGGGCCGCGTCGGGGAGCGGGAGGTGACATTGATCAGGGCGACTTCTGAGGGGTTGACGAGCCGGGGTCGGGCTGCCGGCCTCGGGCTCTCAACGTTGGGGCCCCTCCCGCACGGGGCGCTGAGCGGTCCCATCGACACCTGCAGGGGAGGGCTCGACTTCGTTGGGGTGTCTTGGTCGCACCTGGGCACTTGGGGCGGGGAGGGACCTCCCGTGGTCCGCCTTGCGGGCCCCACCGGTGAAGCCTTCAGTGCGAGAACTGCTGGGTCTGAGTGTTTTAACGTGCACGAGAAGGAGATCTGAATTGAGGGAGTTGAGGATCGCGGAGGTTGAATCGATCTTGGTTGCAGATACGCACTACGTGCGGATCACGACCGATGACGGGATAACAGGACTGGGTCAGTCAGGCGCGTGGGCCTATAACGGCGCGGTCCATTCGATCGTCGAGCAGTTCAAAGCGTATCTCGTCGGCCAGGACCCGCTCCGGATCGAACATCACTGGCAGCACCTCTACCGCATGGGCCCGTTCCGGGGCTCCATACTGAGCGCGGCAATTAGTGCCGTTGACATCGCCTTGTGGGACATCAAGGGTAAGTATTTCCAGGCACCGATCTGGCAGCTACTTGGGGGCAAGTGCCGTGAGCGGGTCCGCCTGTACCAGATCCTGCCCGCAGAGACGCCAGACGAGCTCGCAAAAATGGCTCTGGGGGCGGTCGAAGAGGGCTTCACTGCGATCAAGTTCGTCCCGATCCCGAGCACCTACAAGGACATGACGCTCCCCCGGCTGGTCGAGACAGCGACCGAGATGGTCGCAGCGGCGCGCCAAGCAGTTGGGCTCGATGTCGATATCATCCTCGAACTGCTCCGGAGGCTCACGCCTCTTCAGATCCCAAGCCTTGTCGAGGCGGTGCGTCCTTTTCGACCCCTCTACGTCGAGGACCCTATCCAGATCGACAGTATTTCCTCCCAGGCGGACCTTGCTCGGCGGCTCGAGATGGCATTCGGCGAAGGAGAGCGGATGCACACGATCTGGGAGTTCCGCGAGCTATTGGCCCAAGGAGGTTCCCAGTACCTGCGCCCGGACCCCGGCCTGGCGGGCGGGCTTACGCATTGTAAGAAGATCGCTGCAATCGCCGAGTCCTACCACGCGGCCGTCGTCACGCACAACTTCCTTGGCCCGGTGCTCACGGCGGCATCTGTGCACCTCGACGTCTCGATCCCGAACTTCGTCGTCCAGGAGTATTCGATGAGAGACGAGACCCGGTTCGCTGAAGCGTTCCCCGGGGCCCTGAGGCGCGAGGGAGGTTATTTACCGGTACCGGAAGCTCCGGGGCTCGGGGTCGAGCTCGACGAGACCAAGGTCCTCCGGGTCTGGCCGGAGGGACACGAGTTCACCCGGACACCCCTGCGGGCGGACGGCTCGGTCGCCCTCGCTGTATAAGGCCGTGAACGCTGACCAGAACCTCGAGGGTTTCACCCAACTGGGCGATGGTTTGTCGCGCCTGGTTTGTCGCCCCGCCTTGTGCGCTGCCCCGCTCAGGCGGCTGAGGCCCTACGCGTACCGGCCCTCACGGGGTGTGCCCCGGCCCACCCAGCGGTTGACGCCGGTTTGTGCTCTCCAACTGGTTGCGCAGAGTTGAGGCTGTGTCATCTGTGACCCCGCTCAACTCGGCCATACTTAAGGATATTCCGTCTCGCGCTTCGTCTCTTTCTCGCCCGGGTCGAGAGTACTGGCGCCTGCCTCCACAGAGGAAAAGGGTAATGATCAACGGTAAGCTTGTGATCGACGCAGTGACCCATGCCTTCGACGCACGTCCCGAGCTCGCGGACGAGAGTACTGGCTACCAGTACGGGTTGCGAATTCATGAGGGGATCTGGGCGTTCCAGTACAGCGTGTTGGACGACCCGTTCCGGGTTACCCGCGAGGAGTGGTTCCACCGCATGCCGTCTGAGGCGCTCGAGTCGGCCCTGTTCCTGGAAAGCCCCACAGACCTGGCGTGGTACCACAGCATTCCGGCCCGGGGCTTCTGGCCCGATCTGTCACCGGCAGAAGTAGGGCTCGAGGTCCACATGCGCCACCCCAATCGCATGTTTATGTACGGCGCAGTCAGCCCTCTTGAAGGGCCGAAGGCGCTCGAAGATCTCGAACGGCAAGTAACAGAGTGGCAGATCGATGGCGTTAAGCTCTACCCGGTGGACTTCGTCGAGGGTAAGCTGCACCCCTGGTCAATGAGCGACGAGGAGCTGTTTTACCCGCTCCTCGAACGCTGCCGACAACTCGGCGTGAAGGTCGTCGCGGTCCATAAGTCGATTCCCATGGGGAATGCACCAACCGCGCCCTTCCGTCCGGATGACATCGAGTCCCCGGCAGCTGACTTCCCCGACCTCAACTTTGAGATCGTCCACGGCGGCTTCACATTCGTGGAGGAGACTGCTTTCCAGCTCGCTCGGTTCCCGAATATCTACGTCAATCTGGAGGCGACGACGGGCCTCTTGCTCCATGCACCCGCCAGGTTCGCGCGCATCATGGGAGAGCTCCTCAAATGGGGAGATAGCAAGAAGATCGTGTGGGGGACAGGAGCTACGGCTATCCACCCGGCACCCCTCGTGGAGGCCTTCGAAGCATTCCAGATGCCCGACGACCTGGTGAAAGGGGAGGGTTACCCGCCAATTACTGAAGAGATGAGGCGAGATATCTTTGCGAACAACTTTATTCAGCTTCACGGTCTGGACATTGAGACCCTAATTGCTGCCATTGATGGCGACGAGTTTTCCAAAGCGATTGCCGACGGGTTGGCTCCGCCGTGGAGCGGGCTCCGCAGCCCCGTACCGGGCTAGAGGTTGGGTTGTGCAAAGTCGAAAAGACGAAGTGGAACGGATCCTCGACGAGATCGTCGACCCTTGCAGCGCGGCCAGCGGCGTCCCGATTGGACTTGTCGAGATGGGGATCGTGGACAAAGTTGTCGTCGACGGGGGTACCGTCTTCATCCGGCTCATACCGACCTTCCCGGGATGTGTGTACACCGGGGTTTTCGCCAACGAGATCAAACAAAGGCTCCATGATTTGGAGTGGCCGGGGGAGGTCAACGTGGAACTTGCCGCGGACGCGATCGTCTGGGACGAGGAGCGCATGTCGGCGGGTGCACGCGAACGGCTGAACCAGGCTCGCATCGAGCGACGTCGGCACGCTGAGGCTCGAAAAGGTTAGCGATGGTCAGTTTCGACATTGCCGGCAAACGGGTGGTCATTATTGGCGGGAGTTCAGGGCTCGGCTATGTCCTCGCTCGAGAGTTCTTGTCCGCGAAGGCTGTCGTGACGGTCGTTGCCGAGGTGCCCGAGATACATGACGCGGCGCTGTCGCTGGGGGCGGACGGGGGAGCCGCAATCGATGGGATCCTGTGCGACATTACCGATCGAGCGGCAGTTTCGCGCTTGGGCGCCGTTGTAGGACCGGCGGACGTACTGATCAACAATGCGGCACTGACCGTGGAGACGCCGTTTGCGGATAACAGCGACAAGACCGCACACCTGTTCCAGCGTACTCTCGACGTCAATGTAGCCGGGCTTTACTGGGTGGCGCAAGTGTTCGCGAAGACGATGAATGAGGGCGGTAGGATCATCTTCACAGCATCGTTTTGGGCCAAAACGGCCGGCCCACGCTACAGCGTGTACGTCGCATCGAAGCACGCAATAATAGGGCTTGTCCGGACGCTTGCCGTGGAGCTCGGGCCACGAGGGATCAGTGTTAACGCAGTCTGCCCGCACTCGATGGCTACGGAAGCGAGCCTTGGCGCGCCACCGAATGTTATCGCAGGGGCAACGGCACAGATGTGCCTGCGACGCGGCTTGATCCCCCCCGAGGATATCGCTGGCACATACCTCTTTCTAGCGTCGCCTGCCGCTTCGGAGATCACTGGACAGGCGTTGAGCGTCGACCGCGGCGCGGCAGTGTTCTGAGGTCCACTAGCGAGAATATTGAGTTCGCGGATCGGGTTCGTTTGAAGCTTTTGATAGATCGAGAGGCCACATTGACTCCGCACAGCGAATTTTTTAATACGTTCGGCTTCCTCTACCTACCGGGGGTGCTGGCGAAAGAGATTGTGGCCATTAGCTGCGAGTTCGACGCCATTTGGGCACAACGTTCGGATGTACAGCACGATGGTAGCCAGCGAACGATATATCCCGACGCGTTCCTGAACGCAAGCGCAGAGCTCGCCCGGCTGATCGAGCATCCAGTATTGGATCGCGTCCGTGAGGAGATCCTCGGCCCAGACCACGCGTACTACAACGGCGACGGCAATTACTTTGCCGGCGACACGCCTTGGCATAACGATGCGGTCAACATGCCGTATGGCGACGAGGCGAAGACCCTCGTCAAGCACATCAAGGTAGCGGTCTATCTGGAACCGTTGACCGCCGAGACGGGGGCTCTACGGGTCATCCCGGGGAGCCATCATCTCGGCGATACATTTGCCTCGGCAGTAATTGCGAACCTGCCGGATAGCCATTCTCATCTAGGTGTTGCGCCCACCGCTCTACCATCCGTGGCCTTAGCCGTTACGCCTGGCGACGTCCTGATGTTCGACCACCGGATTAGGCACGCGTCATTTGGCGGGAGCTCGGCCCGACGCATGTTCGCTATGAACTTCTTCGGCAGTTGTCAGACGACTCGTGAGCGAGAGCTCACTGCGGGTATCTTTCGTATGTACGGGCGAAAGGGTATGTCCTATTTCTTCAGTGATAAAATTATAGAGGGAGCACCGCCTGAGCGCCGTCGTCGTCTGCAACCGGCCTTGCAATTCGACGTCGCGCGCCGAGGGGTATGCCGAGTTCCGTCAGGGAGCAAGTGATCCTGTCGGGAGCTCGGAGTAGCTGGCCTACTTCCACATGGTCATTTCGGGACAACGTCCTCGCCCGGAGGCACTCCGGCGTCAACAACCCAAATGGGCCCTGGCCTGAGGCTGTACAGCTGGGGTGCAGTCGAAATCGACAAGTGGCACTCCGAGCTCGTGCAGCGCGTCGGCTGGCGCGTGGCCCTGCCGCCAGCTCGGGTCGGCCTCCCCGGACCTACCCCGTGGCGTCGTCGAGGGGCCGACCAGGTCGCTCAGAGCTGCCGAGGAGCTAGAGGTGCAGATCGCCGATGTCCATCTGACGACGTCGTGACGACCGGCGAGGACACGTTCAACGTCGGCGCCGGAGCGCCCGCCGACAGCGGGCTCCCTCAGTACGGCGATTTCTGGCGGCGGGGCGGCCGCTCGCCGGTCCGGTCAATCTCGAAGCGCGCCTTTCCGCTGGGCCGTCGGTGGCCAGCGAGACTGAGTGAGGGTAGCCCCGAGACCAGCGCCGGCAGTCCTTGCAGGTAACCGACATGATCTTCGGCATCGACCAGGCCCGCGGATAGGCGTCGACCTGACCGGTTTCGAGCGCACACGTGCGCGGAGCGCCTTATGATCAAGCTCACGGCCGCCCTGAGAGCTCGATGCTCCGGCTTCGGCCCTTTGGTCACGATTCCAGCAGTGACGGAATGGGGGAGTGAGCTGGGACTCTCACTGCCGCGCCGTCTCCCAGATTCGCCAGGTTCTTCCTGGTGCTTCCCTGCGGTGGCCCGCAACAAGGGGTGTTCCGAAACGATTCCTTGACACGGTGCGCGTACATCTGTAGCATCCTGGTCTACCACTGCTCCCAGGGTCAGAACACGGGGGGAGCCTAAGAGCGTGCAGTCGACTGATTGGGACGGGACATTGGCAGCTGTGCCTGTGGCTGCTGGGGAAGGTAGGGAGAATGTGATTCTGCCGCAAGGCGGTCCCGCTCTCGCGCCTCCGCCCGACGTGACGCCGCCCCTCGTTCGGAAGGCCGCCAAAGGTCGCGCGCCTCGTGTGGTTGCCATGCGACGCCCCCCTAGCTTCCTGTACCCCGCGATCGCCGTCTACTTCATCTTCTTCGTGATACCGAACGTCCTCGAGTTCGTCCTCGCCTTTACGAACTGGAGTACCTACCACTCAGGGATCGCCTTTGACGGTCTGAGCAACTTCCAGAGCCTCGTAACCCAGGGGAGCCCGTCCCTCTCCCAATCGATCGTCGTGACCATTCAATATGCAGTGATTGTCGTCGTCGTCGAGAACGTCGTCGGGCTGTTGCTCGCACTGGCGTTGGAGCGACCGACCAAGATCCACCAAGCAATCCGAGTTCTGGTGTTCTTCCCCGTCTTCCTGGCCCCTCTGGCCACAGGGTATGCCTTCAAAGGGGTGCTCGAGCCTAATGGACCTATCAATGCGGCCCTCAGCCTCGTCTTAGACCACAAGGTGACCACGGCGTGGCTATCGAGCTTCAGCTATAGCATCGTCGCGGTGGGGCTGATCGGAGCCTGGAAGTTCGTCGGCTTCAACATGACGATATTCCTCGCTGGGCTGTCGGGCATCACGCCTGAGACCATAGGCGCAGCCAAGGTCGACGGGGCGACAAGTTTCAAGTTGCTTCGCCACATCAAGCTGCCCATGCTCGCTCCGGCGTTGACGGTCAGCGTCGTGCTTGGGTTCGTTGGTTCGCTCTCGGCCTTCGATATCGTCATGGGGTCGACTGGAGGCGGACCGGGCACGGCAACGGTCGTGCTCAACGTCTACGTGTGGCTCAACTACGTAGCAGGGTCCCTCGGCCAGGCGACGGCTGTGAGCATGAGCCTTTTCGTGCTCATCGCCGTGACCGCGATCCCCGTGATCTTTGTTATGCGACGGCGCGAGCGTGTCTTGGACGTGAAGTGAATACGATGAGCCCCCAACCTGAGCGAGCCTGCGTGGTCATTCGGCGCCGGCGGAGCCAGCGGTGCCAGCATTTAGGTGCCCTGTCTTGACCGGCGCGGCGGTGGCACCGATCTTACCGACAACGACAAGTGGTGCCCAGCGTTTCGCGGCTCGCTTTCGAACGCGCTTGCCGGGGTACCTAGTTACCACTCTCGTAGGCATTTTTGCTCTTGTCGAAGTCGGCACGCCGGTGTGGATGGTCGTCGGCAACTCCTTCGCCAGCCAGCGTCAGGCGGCCTTGCTCAATTTCTTCCCGCACGGGAGGCTCAACCTGAGCAATTACTTGGCTGTCGTCCGACAGGGCGCCTTCCTGACTGGGCTACGTAACACGGTATTGGTCGCCGTCCCGACGGTCGTCCTGGTTATCCTCCTGGGCTCGATGGCAGCGTGGGCCATCGCACGGTCGTCGGCACGCTGGAGCGACCTTGCCTACTACGCCCTGCTCGGTGGCATCTTTGTGCCGCCGAGCGTAGTAACAACAATCTTCGTGCTGCGACACCTTCACCTCTACGGTAGTTACCTTGGCTTGATATTGGTTTACACCGGCCTGTTCCTGTCCCTGGTGATCTTCCTCTTTACAGGGTTCTGTCGGGCCATCCCTCACGAACTAGAGGAGGCGGCGAGGATCGACGGCGCGAACTGGGTGACAGTGTTCGCGCGAGTGGTGCTCCCGCTGATGCGGCCGATCATCTTTACGGCGGGTATCTTGCTGCTCGTGGCGGTCTGGAACGACTTCCAGTACCAGTTCTTCCTCATGGGCGGGACCCAAACGCTGACCACGTCGCTCTACACATTTACCGAGTCGACGTCGGGGCAGGCAGCCGCATCGCTCGGAGGCTTTACCCTGCCGTGGAACCTCATCTTCGCCGACGTGGTCCTCACCAGCGTGCCGCTTATCGTGGTTTTCGCGTTTGCACAACGTCGCCTGACAAACAACCTGCTGACCGGAGCACTGAATGGCTAGACGTCTCGACAGCTTTGCGGAGAAAGTGTTTTACCAACGGCAAGGTGACCCTACGACCGAAAACTAACGGAGAGCCTGCCACACAACCATCAGATTCACGACAAAGAAAGTAGGTGGAGGGGTGTCACATTGGCCCGAACCCAAGGAGGTAACAACGGTATGAAAGGAATGCTAAGAAGTCTAGCCATCGCGGCCGGAGCGTCGGTGTTGGCGTTGCCTCTCGTTGTAGGCGACGCTGCGACAGACGCGTCGGCACAAGGATCGACGCAGCCACTCGTCCTCTGGGAGGGCTCCAACCTTCAGGCTCAGAATGCCCCTATACTAAAAGCCTTTCAGGCCAAGACCGGCATCAAGATCAGCACGCTCATCTTCTCGCCGATTACTGGCTATAGCGACACGCTCACCAAGTGGGCCGCCGGTACGCGTCCCGACCTCCTGCAATGGTTTGGCATCGGCAACTACGTCGCAGTCCTCAATCCGACTCAGACACTGGTGCCACTGACGAACATGCCATTCGTGCAAAAGACACCCGCGTCGTTCTTGGACAACACGGTGCGGTACGACGGCCAGATCTGGGCGGCAATGCTCGACACCCCGGTGCTGGACACCGTCTCGTACAACCGCACTGTCTTCACCAAACTTAATCTGAGCATTCCGCAGAATTTCAACCAGCTGATCAGCCTGTGCCAGACGATCAAGCAAAAAGACCCGTCGGTGGCCCCGATCGCCGGAGGCTTCGGCGACCTCTGGCCCGACCAGATCCCCCCGTTCATGATGTGGAATTCGTACTTGCAGGGCAATTACTCCCACATCATGGCAGGCATCAATAACAACACTATTCACTTCACGGACCCACAGTTCGTCCAGGGCTTTCAAGACCTGCTGACGCTCCAGAAGGATGGCTGCTACAACAGTAATGACCTGACGCAGACGTGGGCGCAAAGCGTCGACTCCCTGATGACGGGCAAGGCGGCCATGGAGTTTGCAGTTGGCCCGGCTGGCACCTATCCGACGTACTCCGTCGCTCAGATGAACTCAACCGAGGGCATCTTCACCTTGTCGCAGACGAACTCCGTGGGGTCGTGGCAGGGAACATCGGACGGGTACTACGTGCCCAATACGGGGAGCAGCCAGCGCGAGGCTGAGGCGAAGGAGTTCATCAACTTCATCACCGGACCGTATTACCAGACCTACATCAACAACCAGAAAGAGGAGCCGCTGCTCTCCGGAGCCCACGCACCGGCCGGCATTCCAGATGTCTATGTGAAGGCGTTCCACCTTTTCAAGACCAACTCTGTGCCGCAGTACCAACAGGACTTGAAAGCGGCATACAGCAGCATCTTCCCCAACTGGATCGCCGCCATGATGGCAGGTAAGATGACGCCACTAAAGGTTGCGACTCTCTTCCAGAACTCCTACGATCTGGGCGCCAAGCAGATCGGCTTGAAGGGCTTTTAGACGTAGCTATCTGTTGAGCTGACGGGGCGGCGAGATCGCCGCCCCGTTGGTAAGCGGGAGAGCAGACGACGCCCCGAGCATCAAAGGGGCCTAACCGGTAGCTGCATTTGGCTCGAGTACAGGGACGTAGCACGAGAAAGCGGTGACACACCATGAAGAGTTGGCATCAGCCCGAGTTGTTAGCCCCCACAACGGATGGGCGCTACCGCCGTATGGTCATCGAGGAATCAAATCTTCGTAGCGGGACGCTGAGCTTCCCGCCGGGCTCGGCCGCGGGGACCCACGCGCACCCGCGCTCAGACGAACTTTTCTTTATCGTTGGTGGCACGGGCAGGGTTGTCGTCGAAGGAGAGGCTGTTCAGGTGGGCCCTGGCGACCTCGTCTATGTTTCCCCCGGAGAGCAGCACACGATCGTCGTAGATGATGACTCGACGGAGCCACTAGTCTTGTTCGCGGTCGTAGCCCCGAATTTTGGCAACGACGCCGTCTTCGCCACCGAACCAACTCCGGCGCCTGGTGCAAGCGACTGAAGCAAGCGCGTCTTTGGCCAATGGCGCGGAGGATTGGGGGTCTAGTCGGGCGGGGGCGGCCCGCAGCTCCCTCTCGGGCGAAGCACAGGAGAGATGACTATGTTGGAGCTGCCTCGCCCGTTGATCTGGGCGAGAAGGAGTTCGCCCGCGCAGCGGCCGAGTTCGAGGGGCTCGCGCGAGAGTGCCGTGATTGGCGGGTCAAAAAAGGCTAGGTACTCCGAATCATCGAACGTGATCACCGAAATGTCGCTCGGGACCGTCAATCCGAACGCTTTCAGGGAGGTGAGCACGCCTTGCATGATGAGGTGGCCCGCGGTGATGATCGCGGTGGGCCGGTCGGCGGAAGTGATAATGCGAGACGTCGCGACCTCTCCGAATAACGGGCTGATGGCACCGTGCTCGATTATTGAGCTCACATCCGGGACGGACCTGCAAAATTCGGCCAGCGCTTTGGCGGCTTCCCTTCCCGGTCGAAGCTCGTGCGCCCCGGCCAGCAGCGCGATCCGGCGATGGCCGAGGGAGACGAGGTAACGCGCCGCTGACTTGATGCCGTGAGCGTCGTCGCAAACCACGGCGGCTCCGCCAAGAGCCTTGGGGATCTCCCTGTCGACGGCTACGAATGGTACAGCGAGTGCCCGCAACTCCTCGAGCGTAGGCGCATGATTTTCGTCCGAGTGTGAAAGTAGCAGCCCATCGACCGCTCGCTGTCGAAAGTAGCGGATATAGTCCGCGTCGAGGTCAGGTTTCCCTTCTGAGTTGGTAATCGAAAGCGCGTAACCCGAGGCCCGTAGAGCGCGCTCCGCACCGAGCACGACCTCGGCCATCGACGGGTAGGATATGTCACGGACCACGAACCCGACCGACATGCTCAATCCTCGACGGAGGCTCTGAGCAAGAAGGTTTCTCTCGTAACCGAGCTCTTGCGCTGCGGCAATAACTCGCTCCCTGACACGAGGCCGTACGTTACCGGCGCCGGCGAACGCGGTGAAGCCGTCGACAGCGCGACACCGGCCCGATCGGCCACGTCGCGAAGGCTCGGGCGCCGCAACTGTGAGTGGTCGTCCTCGCTGCTCGTCGCCCCAGGCGCTCGGATCCTAGAAGACGGTTTCACCGGTAGCACTGTACTTGCTAGCCCCAGCTTATGCATCTAAGGCGGGGAGGCAATCGGCAAGACCGAGAACGTTGTCTTCGCGCTGGGACGGGACAACTGCTGCCTGTGTGCTGACACAACACTGGCTTTCTTTGCGAATCGATTCTAGGATGGGTGCGTGCCAGCTGACATGATTGGATGGAGCACCTACCGTGCGATGCAGGGGTGATCGGGCGAAACGTTATCGATGGCGCTTAGATTACCGCCCGACCTGAGCTCTTGGTCCGGGGGACGCGGCTCGACCACCCGCGCCGAGGCAGTCAAGGGCGCCGGGGTGCCGGGGTGGCGCCAATGAAGCATGCGGAGTTGAAAGGAGAACAACAATGATCGATGGCGACCTCTTCGTTTTTGACAGCGCGATCCATGTCCACGATCTGTCGAACGAGAATGTGCGTGATGATGTAACCGAGGCGACCTACGTACGTGACCACATGCTGAGCGCGCCCGTAAAGGCGCGCCCAGACGCGTTTGAGGGGATGCCCGACCCCGCGAGGCCGACAGTCGAAGACGCGTACCGAACGATCTTCGTCAACTCCGGCACGGACATGGCGATGGCACAGGTCGTGCCCTTGTTTGACTGGTACAAGAACTTTTTCGCGCCAGTCGAACTGCAGGCCGCGATGGCGCGAGCTTACCCAGACCGAGTCTTGTTCTGCGGCGGAGTCGACCCGCTCTACCGCGGAGTTGATGACGCGCTAGCGCAGCTCGAGTACCAGGTGCGAGAACTCGGGGCCGTCTCTATCAAGTTCTACAACGGTCATACGGTTCGGTCGTGGCGCTGCGACGACGAAGTGCTCGCATACCCGCTGTACGAGCGTGCTCGAGATCTTGGGATCAACGTATTGCAATTCCACAAGGGGTTCCCGTTCGGGCAGTCCGATGTCGATGCTCTCCGACCGGTCGACCTGCAGAGGCCGGCCCGGGATTTCCCGGACATGACGTTTCTTGTCCACCACTTGGCTCTGCCCTACGAAGACGAAATGATCTCGATCGCGAGTCGCTTCCCGAACGTCCACCTTGCGCTGACACCTATCTTCAACTTCGCCATTATCGCGCCCCGCAGGGTGCAAGAGTGGATGGGTAAGTGCCTACAGATGGTAGATGTGGACAAGTTGATCTGGGGAACAGATGCGCCTCTGTCCGGTAGCCCGACCCCGTACCTGAGAGCTTTCTTGGAGCTTGAAATACCGGCGGACTTGCGGTCCGGGTACGGTTACCCGCAGATCACGCGCGCCGACAAGGAGAAGATCCTCGGGCTCAACTTCGCGCGAATGATGGGAATTGACGTTGAGGCGAAGAAGCGGGAACTGGCCACGGCGGATGTAAAATGACCTTGAGCCGGCGCCTAGAAGACCTTCAGCGTGTTTTGGCGGCTCATGCTGGGGGGGTCGAACTTGTCGAACTAACTCCCGACGGCACCGCCCGTTTGCGCTATACCGGGATGTGCACCGGCTGCCTGTACCGGCCGTTGACGACCGCCGCGACCGTCAGGCCCTTCGTTCTCGCGGCCGACGACGTGAATGCCGTTGAGATCGAGGGCAGTCGAATCTCAGAGGAGGCGGAGGCGCGACTCGCTGAGGCTCTGGCGCCCGGTGCTGCGGCATTCCGCTTGCCGTGTTGACGGGTCTCCGCCACTCAAGAGCCCGTGCAGTTGGAAACGTTTCTTGACATGTTTCTATATACGGAGTTAAACTGGCGGAGCCAGCCAAAAGGCAGGGCCGACGAAGGGGGTTCAACGGGTACGTCGGGTCCCAGACGCGCAACCTCCATCGATCGACTTCACCCTCTGAGGCTCAAACCGAATCGATTCCACGCGTAATGCGCTCCGGACAAGGAGGGCAGTTCCGGCGAGGAGCGGCGTCATAGTTCGATACCCGGCTCACCCGGGAACCGGAACGCCTCTTCGTCGTAAGGCGACCTTCCAATCAAAAGCAAGCGGGTACGTGCGGGACAGCAAAGGAGCTACCATGACCACCAATACGACCAAGAGACGCAGGATGACAGCGTGGCTTGCTGCGGCCAGCAGCGCAGGCATTATCGTGACATCGCTGGCGGGAAGCGCGGACGCGAGCCCCGCAAGAGTCAGCGCACAATCTGCGGCGAAACCCTTCTTCGTCTATCTCAGCGGCCCACTCGATCAACCGATCACGGTTGCTTTTGACAAGGGCATGCTTGCGGCTGCAAAGGACCTCGGAGTCAAGGTCCAGTATGGGACCACACCAAACCTGGCGAACTTCGTGCCAGATATGTCTAACCTTATAAAGGCCACGATCGGGCGTCATCCTGCCGGAATTGCCATCGGCGACTTCTTTCCATCGGCTTTCGACCCGCTGATCAAGGAGGCGGCCGCAGCCGGCATTCCTGTGGTAGTTGATAACACTGGCCTCAACACATATCTAAGCGACGGGGCCATTGGGTTTGTCGGAGAGATCCCCTCTGTCAGCGGCACAAATGCCGGGAAAGCCCTCCTGAGTGCCGGGATGCTTCATGTGGTGTGCGTGAATACGTCGCCCCAGAACCCGGTACCGCTCCAAAGATGCGAAGCGGCAGAGAGCGTCATCAAAGCCTCTGGCGGGACCATGAGCGTAGAAAATATTCCGCTCGCCGACGTGACCAATCCTTCAGCCATCTCGACAGATGTTGAGGGCTATCTGTCGTCTCACAAGAATATTGACGGTGTTCTGAGCGTCGCGGCTCAAGCGGCTCCTCCTTGCGTGACGGCAGTCCAGAAGCTCGGCAAAACTGGATCGATCAAGGTGGCAAGCTTCGACGTCGACCTCGGTGTACTCCAGGGGATACAAGCAGGGACAATTCAGTTCACCACAGACCAGCAGCCGTTTCTGCAAGGCTATTACCCGATCCTGATGCTTTCTCAGTTTGTAAAGTACGGGCTTCGACCCACAGCTCCTGTCGACACCGGCGGGTTCATCGTGACCAAGTCGAATATTGCCAACTATTTCAAGGTCAACAAGACGTACCCCGGCGTAATCGGTGCCTGATGACCGAAGCGTTAGTGCATCTTCACTCTATGGTCGCTGACGCCGGTGGGTAGCGCCGACAGCATCCCAAAACGACATGTATTGGCCCGTGTAGGGCGATAGTTAAATTCAAGACATTGTGCCCGGCCTCGCCAATTAAGGTACGCCGGGCACTGCCGGTCTTCCAATTGACGCAATTCCGAGTGCGAAGAGTGGATCCCCAGTGACAAGGAGCGGGAAGGAAGGCGCTATGAAGGGGGCGACGGCTGAGCAGACACCGAGGGGCGTTGCGAGGTCTGAGGGGAACAGTCGGCTCCGGCAGTTGACCCTTGCTCCTGAGTTCGGGGCGATCATAGCTGCAGTGCTCATATATGTAGCCTTCGTCCTGTTGAGCCTTGGTCACGGGTTCGTGTCCGCGGCGGGAACAGCGAGCTGGTTGAACACGGCTTCGGAACTAGGGATCCTCGCTGTCCCGGTTGGCTTGCTGATGATCGCAGGAAACTTCGATCTCTCGATTGGCTCCATGGTGGGGGCTGGCGGGATCATCATTGGGGTCGTCTACGTCCATTACCACGAGCCCTTCATTCTGGCTGCGGCAGTCGCCGTAGCGTTCGCAGTCATAGTGGGTCTTGGTAACGGCCTGCTCGTCACCCGCACGGGGCTTCCATCCTTCATCGTAACCCTGGCGGCCAGCTTGATAGTCCTTGGGCTCAACCTGACCATGGCAGTAAACTTCACGGGCTCGACCGTGATTACCATCACGTCCAGCGCGACGGTTAGAAAAGTGTTCGCAGGCAGTGTGGGCGGTTTCGATATTTCGATCCTGTGGTGGTCTCTCGTCCTGGTCGGCGCAGCCTGGCTCCTGGGGGAGACGAAATTTGGGAACTGGATCTTTGCGACGGGTGGCGAAAACCAAAAGGCGCGGCGGGCCGGAGTGCGAACTGCGTACATAACCATAATTCTGTACATCTGTTCGGCGCTCGGTGCAACCTTTGTCGGTGTACTGCAGGCGATTGAATACAACACAGGCGACGCGATGAACGGCCAGGGGTATGTGTTCGAGGCTCCAATCGTGGTGGTTATTGGTGGCGTCTTACTAACAGGCGGTTATGGGACCGTTATCGGAGTCGGTATCGGCACGCTGATTTACGGGATCGTAAACGCTGGTCTGTTTTACACGGGATGGGACACGAATTACGCGGAGGTAGTAATTGGCACGCTTCTTGTGGTGGCGGTACTGACCAATGACACCGTGAGACGGCTGGCGCTTCGCGGGGTGAGGCCGAAGGGAGGACAGTGAACTCCGGGCGCGCCCCAATTCTCGAGCTAGTCGGTGTGTCGAAGTCGTTTGGAAGCGTCAACGCTGTGAGCAACGTAAGCCTGGATCTTGGAGGAGGGGAGGTAGTGTGCCTACTCGGCGACAACGGTGCTGGTAAGTCGACCCTCATCAAGATTATGTGCGGTGTGTTCTCTACCTTTGCCGGGGAGTTACGAGTGGATGGACGCCCAGTGAGGTTCAATTCTCCACGCGACGCACAGGCTTGCGGGATCTCGGCGGTTCACCAGGACGTTGATGCGTTCCCATTGATGTCCGTTGCGCGGAACTTCGTGCTCGGACATGAGCCTGTTGAGGGCCGATGGCCGTTGCGCCGGATGAACAAGCGGCGCGCCCAGGAAATCGCGCTCGAGCAGCTTCAAAAGATGGGCATCCGACGAGTGGTGAGCGCTAAGCAACTCGTCGGCACGCTCTCTGGTGGAGAGCGGCAGGCTCTGGGAATTAGCCGCGCCCTGTACTATGGTGCGCGCGTCTTGATTTTGGACGAGCCGACCTCGGCCCTCGGTGTCAAGGAGGCATCGGTCGTGCTTCGCCTGGTGCAACAGGCTAGGGCCGACGGAGTGGCGATCGTGTTCATCACTCATAATGCCCATCACGCGCTGAGGATCGGAGATAGGTTTATTGTGCTGATTCATGGTGAGGTGGCTGCGGAGTTCGCTCGCGGAGAGCGCTCAAGGGAAGAGGTCTTGAACCTCATGGCCGGGGGCGAGGAACTAGAGCTACTGGAAGAGGGACTAGAAGACCAGCCAGGAGAGTTCGGTCTCTCCCAATCAGGCGAATAGGGGGGGACTCCTCGCGGTAGTGGGACGTGCTGGCTGCGACGCGAAGTTACGTGCATGCATATCGCGGTGAGACCCCGGCAAGACGTTCGGGTGGTCGTGTGACGGAAAGGAAGGGACCATGGGACAACTGAGGTTCGATGGACGTGTTGCGGTGATTTCCGGTGCGGGCCGAGGCCTCGGTCGAGCCTACGCGGAGTTTCTGGCTGCGCGGGGCGCGAGTGTTGTAGTCAACGACCGTGGGGGTGATGTCGAGGGCAGTGGCCACAGCGCAGGTCCCGCCCAGCAGGCAGCCGATTACGTTCGTAGCTCGGGCGGAGCCGCTATCGACAGCAATGCGGACGTTTCGACGGTCGATGGGGCGGAGGCTGTTGTAAACGCCGCGGTGAAGGCTTTCGGTCGTGTGGACATCGTCATCAATAACGCTGGCATCGTCCAGTTAAGCGAGTTTGCAGATAGCGACGTCGATCATCTGCGTCGTCACCTTGAGGCGCACGTTGTCAGCTCGTTCAATCTGACACACGCCGCGTGGCCGTACCTGAGGGAAAGCCCGAGCGGGCGCGTGGTGCTCGTGACCTCCATCGCCGCTCTCGGTATGCCCGGGTACGTTGCGTATGGCACCGCGAAGGCGGCCCTAATAGGAATGGCGCTGAACCTGGCCGTCGCAGGTAAGCCCGATGGGATACTGGTGAACGCGGTGTCCCCGATCGCCGACACGCGCATGGCGCTGGCTGTCGGGGTCAGCCAAGAGGAGCTCGATGGACTTCCTCCGGCAGAGAAGGCTCGCCGCCGACCCGAGCGCGTGGTGCCGCTAGTCGGTCTGCTCGCCCATGAAACGTTTGCCGAGACTGGACGAATATTTGAGGCCGGGCACGGACGGTTCGCACGAGTCTTCATTGCTGAATGCCCGGGGTACGTCGATGTAGACGCCACTATAGAAGATCTAGATCAGAATCGGCCCTGGTCAACAGCGTCAACGGATATAGCATCCCTGACGATGGCTCGTCGTCGCTGCCGGCACGGAGGGTAAACGCCCTGTAACGACAGCAAACTGTTCGGCGAGAGTGCATCGTGGCGGATGCTGCTGAACTTCTCCCTGCGCGTGCTGTACACCTGTTGGACGTGGGATGACGATCGCTAAGTGAGATCGTCACGAGGATGAAGGAGGCACTGGAGGGTATGCCGTTGTTTCGCACAAATCGGCAATTGGCTCCCGATAGTTTGTGGCCCGGGTGGTCCGATTTCACCGCCGTCGGAGTCTTCACGGTGATGCCAAACGGTCGCTTCGACTGCCATTACCACGATTGTGACGAGTACTGGCTGGTCTTCGAAGGAAGCGCTCGAGTTCGTAGCGAGGGTGTCGAATACGAGGTCGAGAGGGGGGACGTCGTATGCACCCGGGCTGGCGAGGAACACGACGTTTTGGCCGTTGCCGAGGAATTTGCTGCGTTTTTCCTAGAGGACAGGCTGATACCTGGCGGAGAGCGCGGGCACCTGCACCGACGCCCCGAACTGGCGTTCGGTCACGTGGTGCCTTTGATGGGTGCCTCAACCTCTGCTCGACCTGGTGACGATGACGATTGAATCCCGCGATGTTGCTCCTCTGAGGTGCGTCGTAGTGGGGCTGGGGAGTATGGGTGAGCACTGGTGCAGGGTCGTGCTACCCCATCTGCGCAGGCGCGGCACCGCCACCGTGGTGGCGGTCGTTGACGTGGACGCAAGCCGGTTCCGGATTGCCGAGGAGGCGCTACAGCTACCGCCT
The DNA here is from genome assembly GCA_963823855.1 of uncultured Acidimicrobiaceae bacterium. Lineage (GTDB taxonomy): Bacteria > Actinomycetota > Acidimicrobiia > Acidimicrobiales > Palsa-688 > Fen-671. The sequence goes on along the minus strand of CAWGNA010000008.1, from coordinate 429,192 downwards.
AGCCGGTGCTACACCTCTGTCGAGAGCGCTCTTGTCGACAATGATTGCGATTTCGTGATCGTCGTTGTCCCGCCAGCGGCTCACGAAGAGGTGATTGACGCCGCGATCGCCCGAGGCCACCACATATTGTGCGAAAAACCATTGGCCGACTCGTTTGCGGCTTGCCTCCGCATCTCCGAGCAGGTCAGGCGGGCCGGACTGAAGATGGCCGTCACGATGAGCCATCGCTGGGACCGGGACAAGCAGTCCCTGCAGTCGGCTGTTCAGAGCGGCAGTTACGGCACCCTGAACTACCTTGTCTATCGCTTCAGCGCGAACTACCGCGCCTTCGGGTCATGGGGCGACTTCCGCCACAGAATGCCGGACCCGTTGCTTGTCGAGGGCTCTGTTCATCACTTTGATATCCTTCGCGCTATTTCCTCCAGTGACGCCAAGACGGTCTGTGCCACTACGTGGAACCCACCTTGGGGCCAATACGCGGGCGACTCAACCGCCCTGATCGTGGTTGAGATGCTAAATGGGGTGCGGTGCCTCTATGAGGGAGGTGTGGCCAACGCGAGCACACTGAATGGTTGGGGGCAGGATTACATCCGGGCTGAGTGTGAGCATGGGACGTTGGAGCTCGATCGTCGCAAGCTAACGGTCCTCATTAGCGGGCCCGACGGGCGATATCTGAAGCGCGAGCGCTTGAGCCTTCGGAAGGACAGGCCCATCTGGCTCAATGCTGCCATCGCAGAGGACTTCTGTGACTGGCTAAGAGGGGCGCCTCCGTCAACCAATTACATTGACAATTTGCAGTGCAGCGCCTTGCTATTCGCAGCGATCAAGTCGGCGCGCTCTGGCCACCCAGTCGACGTCCAATCTCTGATTACTGACACTGCCGTGGCCGCGAGTTGACCCGCGCCTCTGCCGCGGCTACCACTCTCGGTGTTTGGGACTTGTGCTGGGGGCGCGAAGACCCTGGTGAGACGCTCTGGGCGCGGCTGCAGCCACGCTCGGGGGCCGGCCAGCTCGGGCGGCACGGTTCCGCGGACCGAACAGGCTGAGCTGCCGGCAATCGAAGAGGTCTCCAGAAGACGGTTGGGGGCAGATCAGAGAGCCTTCAGTGGGGAACCGCGCCGGCGTGGAGGGTCGCAAGCAAGCGTCCTTCGAGCTCGGCCGTCTGTGGTGCAGCCATCAAGCCCACCGACCGGGGCCTCGGGAGCCCCACCTCAACCCGCTCGATGACCCGGGCGGGGCGGCCGGAGAGGACATAGACAGTGTCCGACAAGTACACCGCCTCACGGATGTCGTGGGTGACCAGCAAAACGGTCCAGCGGTACCGTTCCCAGACCGACTCCAACCACACCTGGACTTCGGTGCGTGTGAGCGAGTCCAGCGCGCCCAGGGGCTCGTCTAGCAGCAGCAGGCTGCGGTCCTGCACGACGGTGCGTAGCAGGGCGGCGCGTTGGCGCATCCCTCCGGACAGCTGGAACGGGTACGACCGCTCGAAGCCAGCTAGCCCAAAGATCTCCAGCAACGGGGCCACCCGCGTTCTTGCTTCGACACGGCTCACCCCCGCCACCTCGAGGCCGAGCGTCACGTTGTCGATGATGCGCCGCCATGGGAAGAGCAGGTCTTTCTGTGGCATATACGCGCACTTGGCACCCGCCGAAGGCACCCCGTCGACGAGCACCTCACCCTGGTCAGGGGCTCTTAAGCCGGCTGTGACCTCCAGCAGCGTGGACTTGCCGCAGCCGCTCGGGCCGATGACAGAAACGAACTCGCCCTCGTGCGCTACCAGGTCTATGCCGGCCAACACCGGGAGAGGCCCAAGGTCGCCCCGATGCGACTTGTGGAGTTGCCGCAGCTCCAGTCTGGCCGGTCGAGTGGGAAGCGCCACAGGCACGCACCATATCGGGTTGAAGCAAACGCGCCATTTTCGTATAACCTGTACGCAGTGACGCAGGGTGCCCGATACCCCTCGGGCTGAGAGCACACCTGTCGAACCTGATCTAGTTAGCACTAGCGGAGGGACCGTCACATGACGAAGGTTTGGCGTGCCGCGCGATGGCGCGGCGTATGTTTGTTGTCCCTTGCCCTGGTTACCAGCCTTGGGCTGGCTCCCGCGGGCGCTGGAGCTGCTCCGGCCCGGTGTTAAGCACCGTCACCCTGGCGCTGGACTGGACCCCTAACACCGACCACACCGGCTTCTACGTGGCCGACACTTTGGGCTATTACCGCGAAGCTGGCATCCGGCTGCGGATCATCCCCTATACGACGACCTTGCCAGACGAGCTGGTTTCCGCCGGCAAGGCTGACTTCGGTATCTCGTTCGAGTCCGAAGTGGCTATCGACGAGACGGAGGGTTTGCCGGTCACGTCGGTCATGGCCATCCTCCAGCACATGGCTAGCGTCGTCGGGTTCCGCCCAGGCTCAGAGATCCGCAAGCCGCGAGACCTGGTGGGCAAGACCTTCGCCTGGGACGGCGGCACGGACGAGGTCGCCTCGATCGAGTACTTGATCGACGAGGACGGCGGCCAGGGCAAATTGCCTGACGGTAAGCCCAATTTCAATGTTGTGGATCTGAACACGTCGGCGTACGAAGCGGTCTATGACGGGCATGCCAACTTTGATTTCCCGCTCGTCACTTGGGAGGTCATCCAGGCGCGGCTAGCGGGCGAGCCCATGGACTATTTCAATTTCCAGCATTGGGGGTTCCCGGACCGCTACGAGGTCGTCCTCATCTCGAGCCACGCGTTCTTGAAAAAGGAGCCCAGCCTGGCGTCCCGCTTCGTGCAAGCTTCAGCCAAAGGCTTTACGTACGCGGCCCAGCACCCCGCGGCCGCAGCCAAGATCCTGATCGACGACAACCCGGGGGTTTTCAGCGTCCCCTCCCTCGTCTATGACAGTGCCGCGCTGATGGCAAAATCGTTCTGGCTCGACCCCCAGGGGAAGTTCGGTTACCAGGACTACACCAAATGGTACGGGTACACTCGCTTTGCGGTCCGGGCCGGGATCCTTCGCGACCCCAAAGGTAATGTGGTCACAAAGGTCCCTACCAACATAAGCACGTGGTTCAGCAATGCTTACCTCTAGCGCGGCCGGCACTGCCAAGCAGCGCCTCGAGTTGCGGGCCTTCCCGGCTGGGCCGGTTACCTTGGCGCGGGCTCGGCGGGCCTCTAGTTTGGCGCTGCCGTCGCTCTTGGTGGCTGTGGTGGCCCTCGGGCTGTGGCAGCTTTTCGCAACCCTCACCCATGTGCGCCCTCAAATCCTCCCAACCCCCTGGCTGGTCATCAGCCAGGGCTGGGATTTTCGCTCTGCGATCTGGGCCAACACTGTCCCCACGCTGGAGGAGACCTTCATCGGTTTTGGGCTGTCGCTGGTTTGCGCGTTCGTGTTGGCGGCCGTTATGGAGCTATGGAGGCCTTGTCGGCGCGCCCTTTACCCGTTCCTCATTGTTTCCCAGACCCTGCCCTTGGTAGCGATAGCGCCGATTGTCGACCTCTGGCTTGGCTTCGGATTGCTGCCCAAGCTCGTCGTGGTGGCGATTGTGACTTTCTTCCCCATCACTGTGGGTCTGACCGAAGGTTTTGCTTCGGCCGAGCCGGAGGCCATAAACCTGCTGCGCTCGATGGGGGCGAGCCGATTGGGGGTGTTCCGCCTGCTGAGGTTGCCCGGGGCGATGCCGTACTTCTTCGCCGGGCTGCGTATCGCCATCACTTATGCTGTGGTGGCTGCAATTTTTGCCGAGTACGTCGGGGCTAGCTCGGGGCTCGGCATATTCATGTCGGAGCAGGCCAACCAGTTCCGCACGGACCTCGTCTACGCCGCGGTTGGCGTGACTGCTTTGCTGAGCATAGCGCTGTTTGCGCTTACTTACCTGGTTCAGTGGGTGACGATCCCCTGGTACCAGCTGTCGCGGCGAGCCGGGTGAAGGGTTGCCGCAACGGTCAATCGGCAGAGCCGTCTTGCCCCTCGCCCGGCTCGACGCGACAGGTTGCTTATTATCGGAACCTGGAGGCCAAATAGCAGTCTTATGGGTAGAGTTGAGGTGAGATCTCCGGGTCCGAGTAGTCTGGCGTCCCATCTGCTCCCTGTCTAACCAGGTCATCATTGGGGTGATGGTACCCACGCTCAACATAGTGGTTAGCGCTGGGCTGAAAGTGGACAACGAAAGAACGACGCGGCTTGTTCCCGTGGTTCGGCCCGCTACCGTGAATGGTCTTGCAATGGTGGAAACTGACCTGGCCCCGCTTAAGACAAATCGGGACAAGGTGAGCCTCGTGCTCGGCCAGGACGTCGTCAATAATGGAAAACGGGACATAGTTCCAGTCGATGCCGGCATCGTCGCTCCATCGATGGCTCCCATCGACGACAGCCATCGCACCATCGCTCTCCGTAACGTCCGCAAACGGTACCCAGGCGGACAACATTTCTTCGCTCGAGCAAGTCTTCCAGTGGAATAGGTCAGAGTGCCACCGGACGTTCGCAGGATTGTTGCCCGTGTCAACCGGCTTGTACAGCAGCTGGTCGTGCCATAGCCTCAGTTGGCGGGAACCGGAAAGACGGGCCGCGCACGCGGCAATAACAGGAGAACGGGCCAGACTAGCGAGCTCGTTCACCCGCAAAGACGTGTAGTCGTTTTTACGCATGATGTCGCCATGTGCTGGGCGCCAACCCCAATGGCTGTACATCCCGAGGGGGATCTGATCACGATCCGTCCGCTGGTCCCATTCGAGCACGTGGTCTACATCTCCAGCGTAAAACCGCTCCATCCCCCGCTCAGCGGCGTCGAGTGTATCGTCCGGCACCATTGGGGGCGAAACCCAATACCCGTGTTCGTTATAGAACTCGACGTCACGATCGGTCACCGGTGCCGTCACCGCCGTGGCATGTCCCAACGTCGTCATATCGTCCTCACTTTGACTCTATGTACTCTATTCATCTATACAATGGTCGATCCGATCGGTACGCCACCAGCTCGGGCCAGCTGCGCCCGGCCGCTCTGGAGGTCACCGTTCCTAACGGAGAGAGGGGCGGGGGGATGCCGGCCCGGCTCGTGACCCGCGACCGGAGCGCCGGTTCAGGGTCTCGCGCACACACCAGTGACCGCCCATTCTCCTCCGTGAATATTTGTGACGTGCGAGCCTGTTGTGGTTGCGGCAAAACGGAGGCTATTTGGTGCTGCGGTTACCTGCTTGACCGGCAACTTTACCTCAGCGACGGTCCCGGCCGGTATGCGCAGATGAGCAGTCAATTCGCCTCGCTGTCGCTCCCAGCGGACCATGACGGTCCCCCTCGGGGTGAGCATCTCGGCTGACGCTTTCATGTCGCTATTTACGTCGGGAACCACAATGTCCCACTTATCGCTACCGTTCGCGTCTTCCGCCACCCGCAATCCGGCGTGCCGAGTTATCAACCAGGCGCCAACGGAGCCCAGCATGCCATGATTATGGGAGTTCATCCCGCTTCCGGTGGCCTGTTCCCACCGCTCCCAAAGGGTCGTCGCACCGTGGCGTAGCATGAACCCCCAACTCGGGTATTCCTCCCTGCGAGCTAGAGCCAAGGAGAGTTCGTGTTCACCGTTGTCGCTCAGAGTCTCCAAGAGGAATTTTGTCGAGACATTCCCGGTAGTAAGGTGACCACGCCGGCGTACGTCGTCGGCAAGCAGCTCGATTACCCTCTGGCGCTCGTCTTCTGGCACAAGCCCAAGCGCCAAGGCGCACGCAAGGCTGCCCTGGCTCCCGCTACCGTAAGTCCCCGAAACCCGGTCCCTGAAGGCGGCGACGAACTTGGCCCGGACAAGCTCCGCGTCCTCTATGGACCGTGCTTGCCCTTCGGAGTCACCAACGAAGGCGGCCAGGGCGGAGAGCTGCAAAAGCCCCCAGTGGAGGCAGGCAGTCGAAACCAACGCACCGGGAGTACGACGAGATACGGCCTCGCCCAACCTCGGCTTGCCAGCGATGTCGTGGTGGCCGGTTTCTCCCTGGGTGATTGGCGGGGGCCCAGGCTCGGTTATGAACTTGGGCTCTGACCAGTCGCCGTAGTGAGTGGAGTGCAGAACGCCGTCTACGGTTTGGCTCAACAGGTAGCGCAGCCACGCCCGGGCGACAGGGTAACCGCGTTCGATGATGCGCCCATCGCCCCAATGCCGGTATACAAGTCGCGGGATCAATACTGGCGCCAAACAGACAGGGTCGCCTACCCGAAATCCCCAGCGGAACGGCACAGTGTCGGGGATTGACCCGTCCAGTGCCTGCGAGTCGGCAATATCATCGGCCACTTTGGAAAGCAGCGGGCCGATTTCATGGGCAAGGGCGGCTGATTCGAGGCGGTCAGTCAAGTCGTTGAGCCAACCTTGGCGCTCGTCACGCTGTGGGCAGTCTGTCAGGAGGCCAGACATGTTGCTAGCCTCTGTCCGCACGACCATGGCATATATCTGCTCGAGCAGCACATCGCCGGCAAAGGTCGTCCTTTCCACCGCCGGGGTCCTAACGCTGACCACGACGATGTCGTCGAGCGCGGGTTTGCGCGCCATACCTTCGATCTGGACGTAGCGGAAGCCGTGCGAGGTGAAAGTAGGTTCAAACACTTCCTGATGACCATCTGGGACGAAGACGTCACTGGCCCTTGCCGTTCTCAGGTTGTCCTGGTTTACGCGCCCGTCTGCATGACATGTTTCCGCAAAGCGCATTATGACGGGTTGGCTACGTTTCGCGCCCGGGACCCGTAGCCTCACCCAACCCGCCCCGTTGTGACCTGCGTCGGCGACGTAGCAACCCGACGTCACCTCGTGTACGGCGACGACAGGAGCCTCGAGCACGGCGGCGGTTGACGGCAGGGCAGGGAACACCGGGGTACCCAGTGGACCGTCAACGGCCTGAGCTTTTGCCCACCGCCGTTCCCTAGAAGCCGGCGCGCCAAAGGCTTCGAACCAGAGAGCATCGTCACGGGACACTTGAGCTTTTACACCCGCTACCGGGTCAATGTCGCCGGACGGGGTGTCCCAGCCGGGGCGGTCGAGCCGTGCGTCGAAGATCTCTCCCCCATAGGGGCTGCTGGAGACGATAGGCCCCGGTGCTACTTCCCAGCCCTCGCCGTCAAGTCGGTCCGTCAGGAACACTTGGCTGGAGCCGTCGAGATAATCAACGTGCAGTTGCGCTCGGGCACATGGCTGCCCTTGCCATCCTCCGGCCAAGACCAGGCCGACGACGTTTGGTCCACGTCTAAGAAGTTGCTCGACGCGATAGCACGAACAGATAACACGTCTCGAGATCACGGACTCGGCTGGCTCGAGCACGCGCGTATCAGGTGCGGCTCCATTGATGCGAAGTTGGTGCCAGCCGGCGCTGGCGACGTACGCCCGGGCTATATCGATGCCGGCTCGCTCGTCCAATGTTATACGCAGACGCATCAGCAGGCTTTGGCCGTACCATTGTCCGACGAAGCCCATCCAGGCTGCCTTCCAATCCTCGGGCAGCAGGCCCAGTTCAAACGAGGAGGGTTCTGAGAACTCAGCATTCCCAGCCGCGGAGGAGCCTTCCCAGACCCTTACTGTCCACCAACATCGGTCTCGCGAACGGAGCGGCCGGCCGCCGTACGCCTCGTGGCAGTCGCCGTTGTCGACCATCCCGCTATCCCAGCAGTCCGCCAACAGTGGTGTGAGCAGCGCCGGGTTGCTTGCGACGAGGACCTGATGGCCACGGGGCCAACGTCCTGGGGCCAGATCTCCCACCGACCAACTAAAATATGGTGAGGTGTCATCGAACACGGCGGCGCCAGTTCGATAATTGCAGCGCAACTGTTCGGCCTTGGCCACCGCACCCCTCAACAGATTTGATCGAAGAACAACCGGTGAAATGTCAATTCAACACGATCGGGGCGATCGACGCACGTGCCGGAGCCGGCGCACCGCCCTCATAGACCCGTGAAGGCCACTTGACGGGCTCGAGAGCGGGCACATGACCCTCCCGCCTCGACGGGGGCCACGCCGCGACTCGGATTTGTCCTGGATTGGCATGACGGGGAGGTAAGGCGATGCTTCTCGCCGACATCACCCTGACGCTACGGCACGGTCACGGTGCCGGAACCGTTGATGGCGTTGTAGCCGCCGCCAGGTCCGATCGGGTTCGCGTTCTCGTTACATGTGCCTTTTGCTGTCGTGGGCACAGTGCCGGCAAATACGAAGGTTAGTTCGATGGTCCCCGTGATGCCAACGTATGCACCGGTGCCATGAACGAACTGGACGGGGGCTTTCCCACTGAAAACAACAGAACAGTTGGATTGGTTGAAAACAGTGGGAGAAGCGTTGGGATTGTTGGTCACCTTGTTGAACAGGGTGATGTTCACCAGGATCCAACCCTTGGTGAGCTCCAACAGACGGTAGTTCGCATTGTTGCCCTGAGACCCATGCACGATGTGACCGAGGGAATTGGCCGGTTCTGCGATGCCAGCGTCCCCGAGGGCGCCAGTCAGATTGACCGTGCCGCCACCCCCATTACTCGGGTTGACCCAGACCTGAACGGTGCCGTGCACGGGCGCCATAGTCGCAGCCGACGCCACAGATGTGGGTAAAGTCATCGCACCGATCGCAGTTACTAGCGCAGCGGCGCCCGTTATATACTTTCCGTTGAGCCTCACTTTTATCCTCCTCTTGGCTGCGCTGAGCTTAATGTCCGCCGTTGGGGGGCGCCTCGGGAACCCGATGAAATCTGGCTTCCACAGAAGACTGGGACGGGCCCTGGTACGGGCGGTGGCAACGCTGCCACGGAACGAGTGGTGGCGCAGAAACCACTTATTGCGCCAAATGCTCATACGTCGCGTGCTCAGTGACGGATTTCTGCCGTTCAAAAGCCACCGACGGGAGCCAAGCCTCACGCGATCGGTGGAGTGGTGCCCAGGTGGACTAGGTGGAATAGTACGAGCTCATACCGCCGTCGACGGGGACACACGCGCCCGTCATCCCTGACGCGTCTGGCGAACACAGGAAGGCGATCACCTTTGCCACCTCGTCGGGCCTGAGCATCCTTCCAAGTGGTTGCTGATGTGCCACCCGGACGCGGGCCTCTTCGGGCCGACTTCTGCCACGAACTGGGCGTTCATGGCTGTGTCGACCCACCCGGGACAGACTGCGTTGCAGCGCACTCCCGACGCTGCGTAGCTCACGGCGATGTCCCGCGTCAGGGCCAGCACCGCGGATTTCGAGGCGCTGTAGGCGGCCGAGCCGGGCTCAGCGCGCAACGCCATCACCGATGAGACGTTGACAATGGCGCCACCGCCTCGCGGCAACATAGAACGCAGAGCTGCTTTGCAGAGCAAGAACATCGCCCGCACGTTTACCGAGAAAACGCGGTCCCAGTCGGCGCTGGCCAGGTCATGCAAGTCGGCGTTGTGCATTATGCCGGCATTATTAACGAGCACATCGGGCCCGTTCAACGACTCGGCCCGCCCGATCACTTCCCCGGGCGCCGCGGCGTCGGTAATGTCGGCATGTACGGCGTGGACGTTAGGACCGAGCGCCGCCAGAGCGGGGAGGCGGGCCCGTCGGCATCTACTCCGACAACAGTGGCACCCAACTCGGCGAAGAGTGCAGCGGTGGCCAACCCGATCCCGGAGGCAGCGCCACTGATGACAGCGACCCTTCCTTGCATCTGCATAAGAGTTCTCCATGTTCGAGGGGTAGCGCCGGGGTGGTCCCGCCCGCTCGATATTGACGCCAAATCCGTCGGTCCGCCAAACCGGTCGATGAGCTGGGCGCGACCGGGCAGTGCCCTCCATGACCTGCCGGCCGCCGCAGTCGCTACCAGGACGGAGGAGCGTCGAGCGCCCCATGGTCCGAGCTCGGCCACCAGAACTTCTGCTGGCAGTCGTCAATAATCGGCCGATTAGTACCCTGTCTGGCCAGGCGGGTTCAACTATTGGCGGAGGAGGGCCCTTGCTAACCGGTCGGCTGATGACGGAGCCAGGGTGAATGACAACAAAGGGTCGACGACCTCGATTTCCAGGATCACCGGCCTGTTGTCGGGCCCACGGACCAGGTCCACCCTGCAGTAGGTGGGGGCTTGCCCAAATCGCCCGACCAGGAACTCCACGACACTGTCGGCGACGGCGACCTGGGCCTGATCGGGGGTCACCAAGCCCGTCCACTCCATACGCTCCCACGGTCGCTCCAGCACGCCTTCACCGGGCCGCAACATTGCTTTCTTGCGCACCGCATGACTGAAGTGCCCATTGAAATAGGCGAGGTCCATTTCACCGTCATGATCGACGGCGGGGATGTGCTCCTGGACCATCACTGTCTGGCCCGCTTCCTGCAAGGCGGAGACATGGCTCGTCGCGGCGTGATCGCCGGGGCGGTACAGGGCGGTCAACCGGGCGCCAGCGGAGATCGACGGCTTGACGACGAAAGGGGCCGCCGGAGGGGCGGGCCAACTGTCTCCGGGCGAGAGCCACGTGGTCGGGATAACGGGCAGCCCGGCTGCGGCCAGTTCCTTTTGATGGACCTTGTCCAGCCCCCACTCGATTACGTCCGGCGGGTTCACCAGCCTCGTGAACTCGGCGACCTGGTGTACCCACCGCAGGTAATCCCCGCAGCGGTCCACGCTGTCCCAGGTGCTGCTCACCAGTACCTGTGAGAACGACGCCCACTTCGCACCCGGGTCATCCCAGGCGACCAGGACCGAGCGCACCCCGAGAGCCGCCAGGGCCTTTTGTAACGGGCCTGCGTCTGGGTCTGGGTATAGGTCTTCGGGGCAAGCGTCAGCGGAACGCCGGCAACTTGCGACCGCTACCAGTGACCCCGGCACATCCCAAAGTCTCCTACAACGGCGACCCCACTGCCAGCAATATCCAAGCCCGCCCCTCGAGGAGATCAGAACTTCGGGAGCCGGACAGTCCGTGTTAAGTGCCCCAGCGAGGAAGTGCAAAGATGTTGTTGCGCCCATTTCGCGCCCGGGTATGTGCTGCGGCGCCGGGCAAATTAACGTGCCAAGGGAGGCATCAGCGGGGCGACGACGGCAACTATGCAGGCCGGAGGGCGGCGCAAAAGCCGCCCTCCTTTTGAGATGCTCGCGCCCGCCTTGAAGTTTACAGGCGGCCCGGTTGGCTAGGAACCAGCTACGACCCCTAGGCCGCCGAGGTTCGGGACCGGTACAGCCGCCGTACCCCCGTAGCCGTCGTTCTTGAGCTGTGTGGGTGTCCTGAAGGGGAAGACGTTGCCAACAAAGCTCACATAGACGGTGGCCGTGGTAGTCGAAATGAGACTGAGCAGTACCCCACTGGCGATGCTGGCGCCGGTCTGAGTCGAAGTGACGCTTCCCGTTAGCTCAGTGGCGCTGTTGGTCTTCCGGATCCTGGTCAGACTGGCCTGGGTAGGAATGCCGAAGGCGCGACCACCAGCGAAGGTGTAAATGGTGCCCGAGGAGTTGACAATGGCCCCGTCAGCACTAGTGGCAAAGGCTGTCACCGCAGAACCTTCGACACCCACAGGGTTGCCAACAGTGATGCCACCGAGGTTGCTTACCGTTACGTTGACACGGGTGTCATAGCCGTTGGTCGAGAGTTGCTTAGGAGTGGAAAAGCCATGCAACTGGCCGTCCGTGCCAACGACGTAAATGGTGGGGTTACCGTTGACTGTCTGGGTGGTGATCAATGTGCCGCTGCGTGAACTTGCCGTGACCGGCAAAGTGCTCCCGGCAGCAGAATTCAACACGACAGCGTGGTTGACCGAGCGGATCTTAGTGAGCACCGCTTGCGACGGGATCCCAAAAGCGTGCCCTCCTGCGAACACGTAGATGGAGCCAGAGAAGTTGATCAGCGCTCCGTTGGGGAACGTTGAGTTGGCAAGCGGGAACGGCGCCACGGCGGACGGCCCGGTCAAGTTGCCGGTAAAGGTCATCGTGTTCGTGCTGCTAGCAGCGCCCGGGTTGATCACAGTTGAGATGGTCAGGACGAATTGGTCACCCGTGTTGATGGCGTTCGGGACGGTGATGGTAATGGAACTGCCCGTAAATCCGCTGACGGCCGAAGCCGTCCCTGACCCGGACGGCGTCGTGATGTCCGTGATCGTGTAGTTGGCCTGGTTGTTGGGCAGCCTGGTCGTGGTCGTGTTGGCCGCAATCCCGATTGTGGAGACCCCAGCGGTAAAGGCAGCCGTGGCGAACAGGTTTGTGACCGTGTACGTCGATATGGCGCCCACCCCGGCGGGGTTGGGGGTGACGATCACGCCGGCTGCGCCGCTCGGCCCGATGGCAAACGGCGGAGCGGCCACTGGCACCGTGTCAACCGAGGTCGCTACCGTGAAGTTGGAGTAAGTGCCAGAACCCGGGTTCGTGAGGCCCGCAACAGTGACCGTGAGCGAGTTACCGGCCGCGATGGCTTGACCAGTCACGGTCAGGGTTATACTGCCCACCCCCCCAGCGGTATTGCCGACGACGTGCCAGTTGGCCGTGATGTCTGTGACCAGCCAACCTGTAACCCCCGAAAAGCCCGTGTTCGGTTGGGACAGGGTAATTGTTCCTCCCGCAGCCACCGCGCTCGTAGCCCTAAATGTGACCGTATAGGTGGCGGAGGCGGTAGCCACTGAGGGCGATGCTGTCAGCGTCACATTGGTGACCGAACTGCCAAAAGTTATCGTGTTAGTAGCCTCCGGCGTGCCCGTACTGGCGCCTCCTACGCTCGCAAATGGGGCGATCGTGATGCTGCTCGAGGAGGATCCTGGTGGGTTGGTACCTGCGCCGGTGATAGTCGCAGTAGCCCCGGTCGGGATCGACGTGCTGAGGCCCAAAGTGACCACGTCGCAACCCGTGACGGCGGGTGGCGAACCAGTTGGTGAGCAGTTACTGGCCCCCGACACAGTAGCGCTCGTTACCGTGGCCGCCGTTGCCGTGCCACCCGACGGTGTAAAGGTCACCGAGTAGCCTCCCGGGCCACTATTTGCCCAGGCGATCGTGGGTGGGGTCGCGGTGCAGGTCAACGTGCAGTTGGCCGTGAGGACCAGCGAGCTGGTCGGGGCGGATAGGCCCCCGTTGGCAGCACCGAACTGTGTGATGGTGTAAACCACGTTCGCACCTGAACCAGAGCCGCTGGCGGAGAGTACGGGCGGTGTCGAGGTGTTGGTGATGCTGTTGGACGAAACCAAAGTGCTGTTGGCGGATGTCGACACGCCGAAGCTGTAACTAGTTACCGTCGACGCTGGCGCGGTGGCCGAGAAGCTGGCTTGCACCTTGTCGCCATTGGCGATGCTGCAGGTGCTGCTAAGGATGAACGTGACGCTCGTTGGAGAGCTGCCGCCGCCGTTGAACCCGGACTGGAGGCACCCGGAGGACGTCAAGTCGACCAGCGAGCCGTTCGTCGGGGCGCTCCCGAGGGATACCGACGGCGTCACGGCGACTGAAGCGCCGCTCGCCAAGGCTGCCGTGGCCGAGAAAGTCACCGTAAAGCTCACACTGGCCATGCTCTGGACCGTGCTGGTGGGGGTGGCGGAGACTGCGTTTACGCCTCCCGATGGCGACCCGATCGTGAAGTTGCTGGACGTTATTGACGCTGCGAACGCAGGTAGGGCGGTGACGGCCGTCAAAGTGCCGAAGGACCCGAGGGCCAGCGCCAAGGAACCGGCTAACAGTTTGGCACTTCTCCACCGAGGCTCCGGTGACGTTAGTGAAGGACGCTGTCTTTTCATGCTGTTTGTCTCCTCCTGGTGGGGTGAGCAACGTCGGCACTGTCGGCGATGGCACTGTCGGCGATGGCACTGTCGGCGATGGCACTGTCGGCGATGGCACTGTCGGCGTGCACCCTCTTAGGGCCGCTGCAAGTACTTGCCACGCGTGAGTGCGGCCAGCCAAGGCGCGCTGGTAATCGGCGCTTGATGATGGTCTCCGGTGCTGGCATCCAGACAATCCTTTCCGACTACAAGGCGCCGGTGGTGGATGTCCGTCCAACCGGGTCGAGCCTAGAAGGCTTCCCGGGTTAGGAACAGCTGGGCTCGACGCAAGAGCCCGGGGTGTGCCCTGCCGTGTGCTGGGGGAAAAGTGAGAATTACGTTCGTAGTCCCAGCTCACGCGGGATGGCCGGGTTGGAGGTCGCTGACGGCCTGGAAGCCAAGTTGGGGCCCGTGGTCTTTGCACTCAGCCGCTATGGGCGCGAGTACGAGCCCGAGGTGGTCGCCAGGATCTACGCGGTCAACGACCTCGCCAACAAACCACCTGGGACATTCGGTGAGCACGACGGTGCGTCCAACTGGCCCCGTTTGCCACCGGCAAAGCGAGAACTTGTCGACGTCGTCACCTGTCTGTTCACCGAAAAGCCGAGCCAAACCGATGTTGGCAGCCCCAAGCGTGTGGAGGACTACCAGGTCGGCTGTGGCCGCGATGTCGAACGTCCGGTTGAGCTTCGAGATGCCAACGTACCAACGCGGCGGACGGATGCTGCATTGTGTGGCGAAGCCCACGAGGCAGCCGGCGCGGCCGTCATCGCTCGTGACTGTAAGCACGTACATCGGGTTGTCCAGATGGGAGACAAGACAATGGTGCGCTTCCTCGTTCTCGCTGTTCAGTCCGCTCCCAACCGGTCCACGTCCCATGGACGGCACCTTTCCTGGCGAGCTTCCTCGTCCACCCTCCGGCCTTCCCGCCATCGTCTCTCTCTCTCTGTTTGCGGTTGCGGACAATGTCTCTGTTTCAGCGTCTATGGGCCCGTCCGATCGCAAGTCTTCTGGCTAGGTATACCCCCGGTGCCTTCGAAGTTCGAGATCAGCGACGTCCCTGTTTGCCAGCAACTCGACAGCACGCTGTCGGTGGTGAAAGTGTCATCGAACGCGGCGGACGTGCAGCAGAGGTGGCGCGGGCTGGGACAGTAGCGGCAGCCTGGACAGCGCCGACAAAGCAGATGAGGACCATGACCACTGCCAGGAAGCTCCGGGACAAGCGTTCGAGGTAGGGCCTGCTACTACTAAAGCGATAGCGGTTCGTTGCTGATCGACGTGGTAGTGGCGCTCGCCTCATGAACCAGGGCTCCCTCGTACTAATTTTTGCCGCTCCCGGAGCTGGCCCGCCGCCTCAGTCGGTCGCGGCGCCCCCGGCGACCGCCGCCGTATGTGCCCGTTCCACCAATCTGAGCGCCACGAGTACCGCGAGAATGAGGCCCGTCACGAGGACGGGCTCGGGGCTAAAGGTCGAGATGAGGACCGCTGCGATACCGGCCGGCGGCCCATAGTTGCGGAGCGGCGTCGACGGCTTGAACGGCGCGTGCAGCACCCAGACCACCAGTACATAGCAGGCGACGGGCACGGTACAGGCGAGACCGGTGCCGACGCGCCCGAGGTGCGAGTGGCCGGCGACCTGATCGACGGCCACCGCTATCCCTGCACCGGTTGCAGCGGCGGCAGCAAACACGAGGTAGTGCCCGTAACCCCAGCGGAACGCGGCATAGAGGTGGGTCGCAAAGGCACGCTGAGCCGCCTCGGTCATCTCTTCGAGCGGCATGTCGAAGTAGAGCCACCACATCGCGAAGGCGATCAGCAGTCCCCCAACGCTCACGCTCGCCAACTGTCCGAGGTTCACCCCCCCGTCGAACGCCGACCCGACCGCGATCGTGCCCGCCGAGAGCGTCTCGCCGAGCACGATGATCGTAAAGAGGCCGTAGCGCTCCGCGATGTGGGCGTGGTGCCAGCTTGTGCGCCCCGCCGCCTCGGCGAACACGGGGACCAACAGTTCGGCCACCGCTAGCGGCACGAAGACCCAGAGCGCGTATGCCGTTGGGACCAGTACTAGCCAGAGGACCCAGGCGACCTGTAGTGCACCCACCCCGAGGCCGTAACGGAGCGCCGTGGCGCGCCCGGCAGGCTGCGCGGACGCAGCGCGCAGCCACAGCCCAACGAGGGCGACACGCATCACCACGTAACCCGTGACCATGACGGCGAAGTCGCGGGACGTGAGCGCCTTCGAGACACCAACGGCCACGATGAGCACGCCTGCCATTTGCACCATGACCGCCAGGCGGTAGGGGACGTCGTCGGTCGCATAGGCGGACGCGAACCAGCTGAAGTTCACCCACGGCCACCAGACGGCGAAGAAAACGAGCGGGTACCCGATGGCCACCGCCCCCACCCTGCCGCCCACCAACCCGTGTTGTAGGCCGGAGCCAGCGGCGGCCACCGCCACTACAAAGGTCAAGTCGTAGAACAGCTCCAGCGGTGTGGATGCTCGGTGTGGCTCTGTCGGGTCTCGGGGGACCATGCGGGCACGAAATTGCACGTTTCCGATTCTGGTGCGGCCCACTGAGGTCGAGGTGGAGTTGGCGAATGAGGCTGAGACGCGCTCTAAAGGTGGTCAGGGGCGCGCTCGCATCTGGGCCAGCGCCGACACCATTTCCCCGGCGAAGCCGTTGCCGCCGTGGCCGGCATCGTCCAAAACGATGAGACGGCTACCAGGCCATGCCTGGTGCAGGTACCAGGCTGTGACCAGAGGGCCGGACATGTCGTAACGGCCATGGATCAGCACTCCCGGGATGGGACCGATCTTGTGCATGCCGGCTAGGACCTCCTCGTCGGCCAGGAAGCACCCGTGGGCCCAATAGTGGGTTACCAGGGTGGCGAAGACCATTCGAAAATCGGGGTCGTCGTAACGGTTGTCGTGGGCCCAGCCCGGCATGAGCGACACATGGGTGTCCTCCCACGCGCTACCACCGTCGGGCCGCGTCGGCCCGCACCGCTGGTTCGGGGCTGGCTAGCAGACGGGCGTAGGCAGCAGCCAGGTCACCACCGTGTTCGGCCAGTGGTACGGCTGCCACGAAATCGTCCCACTGTTGCGGGAAAACTCGGCCCATAACCCTTGTGATCCAGGTGGTCTCTCGGAGCGTCCCCGTTGTGACCGCACCGTGCGCCACGAGCCGGCGACTTCCTAGCCTGAGGAACGAACTTCATAGGGCATGGGCCCGACCTAACCGCCACGGGGTCGACAACCGCTACGACCTCGACTTCGGGGTTGAGCCGGTAACCCTCGACGTGCGCCTGGGCTATGTCGCCGCAACCTATGACTGCGGCACTATACCGAGTGCTCATCTAGTTGTCGAAGATAGGCCACGCTCGCGGCCAGCTGCTCCAGCTCGTACGACGCCGCCACGACAGCATCCTCCCCACGTTCGTGGGGGGTCCGCCAGTCCAGGTCCCGTATCTCCTCCTTCGCGTGTAGCACTCGGATGGCCGCCAACATCTCCGGCCAGGGGCGAGGCTCGTAGGTTGCCCACCAATCTGTTTCGAGCAGCCGCACGTGCCGCGCCGATGTCGCGCCGAGCTCTATGCAGCCGATAAGACCCGGCGCGTTCCGGTCGATCTCGGCGATGAGCTCTTTGAAGTCGACCACGCCAGCGCCGAGGGCGCAGCGCACGAAACGCCACCCGGATGGCGACGGGTGAACGACGTAGTCCTTCAGCTGCACAACCTTCAGGAATGGAGCCACCCGGGCGGCGAAGGCTTGCGGGTGCTCGCCAACGGCCAAGGCGTTCCCGCAATCGAAGACGACGCCGAAGTAGCTGTTGTTCACTTTCTCGCACAACCATGCCAACTCCGTGGAACAGACATCTTGATGGTTCTCGACGCCAACGGGTACGCCGCAGCCCTCGGCAAGCGCAGCGGCCTTGCCGAGGGGGGCGACGAGCCCCTCGAGATGCTGTTTCCAACCGGAGTAGCCGTACCTTCTCCGGTCACCCTCGAGGCAATCGCTGATCGTGGTGCGCACGGCCGAGGCCCCGACCCTGACCGCTACCTCCAGGGCTCGCTCGACTAAGCGGCCAATCGCTTCGGGCGCCTCCTCCCCGCCCGTGTCGAGGATGACCGCCAAGCCTTTGTCGCGAATGTCGGCAACGAGCAACTCGACGGCCTCGCGGTCTCCGTCAAACTCCTCTACGTCGAGCTCGATCGCCGCCAGGTCGTTTTGAAAAGCCACTGCCGCCAGTCCCGCAGCATCCCACGGGTCGGGGTCAGTCCCGGCGTTTGTTTGGGCCTCCGAGAAGGTCCACTTGCACAAGCCGAAGCGCATAGCCACATTCTGTCCCCAGGCGGCTGAAGATGCTCGGTATCGGGCGTCGAACCCCAACCGTTGCCCCGGGCCGGGCGCCCGAAATTAGCTCAAAGTGTTTGAGGTGACAACGACGATACCCGCATCGGAGCCGCGGTTCGGCAACACAACACTCAGCTGGCGGACGCCGCGCACTGGGACCTTCAGTTGGGTCGACCCCTGGCCCACGACGAACGTCGAGACCGAGCGGTTACCGGCCGTGAATTTCAGAGGCGTGCTACCGGACTGGAACGCCACGGCGACCGGTCCGGAGCCCGACATGTCGAGGGTCACCGTCGCCCTGAATTCGGAGAAACTGTTGCCAACCGACCATGTGAACCGTGTGTCGCAATTGGTCCCCCACAACGCAAACCCGGTTGTCCATTTCTTGCCCGAGACAGTGGTGATCGGCGTCGCAGCACTAGCTACGTGGTAGGAACCCCCGTTGCAGCTTGCTGTTATCTTGGGCTTGCCGAGAGACTGTAGAGAAAGTGGTTTCGACGCGGCCATAGAAACAGCGGCGAAATTGGGGAGCGAACAGAGCATCATGGTTGCCACGGCCCCAAAAGCCATCCGGGAAAGCACCTTTCGTCCTCGTTTGTTAGGGGGCGGGCCGAGCGCCACAGGGCTAGGGTTAGATGTCCCTCGTGAGGTGAAGCTATCGGTTCCGTGGTTTTGGTCCGGGTACAAGGTCAAGGACGGCATTCGAGGCTGCTTCATGTTTGGTTCCATACCGTGATTCTGGGCCAATTCGGGTGCCCGGCGCCCTAGGGAAAACCCCTAAACGTCGCCCCCTGCGGCCGCCGGTCCGGGCCCAGTCCAGGCCTGAGCCCTGGGTTCTGGCTTGCGAGACCGCTGAGGGGCGGCAACCGGAGAACGCCGTTCGCGGGCTAGCCGAGCGCAGGAAGGTTCAACCTCGCTGCCGTCTCGGCGAGACGCGTCCGACAGCTTCGTGCTCGGCCCCGTTGCCGGCACTCCCGGTGTACCCAAGGGTGTCACCGAGCGAGCCACGACGGCGCTCGTCGCCACGGCCGACGCCAACGCGACCCGGAGCCTGGTGGCCTGGTTCCCCCGGCGCCCGCCCGCCCCGTGCTCGCGCCAGTATTCCCGAGCGCCCGCGACTCTTGGCTAAGCCGCCTATGCTCCCGTCATGCCGGTGGAGCCTGGTCGGGTGCCACATGACGAGGCGGGACCACCTGATGGGCGCGGAGTACAAACCAGGCAGGACCGGTTGCAGGATGTTCTCGCTCTCACTGAAGCTGGCTTGGCCCGCCTCGAGTTCAGGGACCTATTGCTTGAACTCCTCCAGCGGATCCGGGAGGTCCTCGACACAGACACGGCGGCCATTTTCGTGCTCGAGGAAAGGCCGAGAGAGCTGGTCGCGTGGGCCGCGGTCGGAATAGACGAGGAATCTTTGCGCCGCTCAAGGGTGCCGGTCGGGACAGGGTTCGCCGGCCGCGTCGCCCTGCTGAGGCAGACCCTGACCCTCAACGACGTGGGCCCCAGCACGGTAGCTGTCCCGGTGCTGTGGGAGATGGGCATCAGCGCCCTGCTGGGTACTCCGCTGCTCAACGAAGGAAAGTTGATCGGCGTGCTCCACGTCGGCACGGTCTCCGAGAGACGTTTCAGCCCTGAAGACGCTGAACTTTTGGAGCTGGCCGCCGGCCGCCTGGCCGGGGCGGTCCGCGCTCACGCCTTGGCTGGCGAACGGGACGCGGCCGAGCTCCTCGAGCGGAGCCTGAGGCCGAGCGCGCTTCCCCGTTTCCCTGACCTGGAGCTCGCCGCCCGCTATATCCCGGCCGAAAGGGCGGTTGGTGGTGACTGGTACGACGTTTTCTCTTTGCCGTCGGGGGAACTGTGGCTTGTCACCGGTGATGTGGCCGGCCATGGGCTGGCTGGAGCCATAATCATGGGCCGCACCCGCAGTGCGATGCGAGCCTACGCCCTCCTGGGGGGGCCGCCTGAAGAGGTCCTCGCTCTCACGGACCGAAAATTAGCTCATTTCGAACCCGGGGCGGTCGTGACCGCGCTGTGCGCCACTTCGAAACCGCCTTTTGAAGAGTTCCGAGTCTGTTCCGCCGGCCACTTGCCGCCAGCGCTAGCTATAGCGCCGGGTCGCGCGACCGACTTTGTCGATGTTCGGCCCGGGCCGCCGCTCGGGGTGGCACCAGGCACGGCGCGTGCTTCGGTGCTAGCCCCGTTCCCCTTGGGCGCGGTCATGGTCCTTTATACAGACGGCCTGGTCGAGCGGCGAGGGCGGACGATCGACGAGGGGCTGGCACAACTGAGATCGGCCGTTTCGACTGAGGGCCCGAGGCTGTCTGCAACAGGGTGCTGCAACTCCTGGTTGGCTCGCGACCCCCTCGAGACGACATCGCCCTTGTAGCCGTGCGCAGGCGAAGCCGCGAAGAGAGTGCCTGAGGCCACGGACTTCTCCCGGGCTGGCGTGCTACAGCCGAGGATGTAGACCCCGGCAGAACGGCAGAAAATTGTGGCAACATGCGGGGTTGTGGACCTCTATGAAGCTCTCTACACCACCAGGGCGATGCGGCGGGTTAGGCCTGACCCTATCCCCCAAGACGTCCAAGCCCGCATCCTCGACGCCGCCATCCGCGCCCCGAGCGGCGGTAATGCGCAGGCATGGCGGTTCCTGGTCGTCGATGACAGGGCGACCAAGGACCGCCTTGGGCCCTGTACCGGGAAAGCCTGGCCGAGCTGTGGGCCACCGCCTACCGCGAACGCATCGCTGCGGCGCACGCAAAGCCGGGCTCCCCAAGTGGCGTTCAGACCCTACAGATTGTGCGCTCGGCCCAGTACCTGGCCGACCACTTTGAGGAAACTCCCCTTCTCCTCTTCGCGTTCGCGCCCGGTGAGTCGTCAGGTGGGTCGATTTTTCCCGCGGTGTGGAGTGCCATGCTCGCAGCTCGCGGAGAAGGCATCGGGTCGGCGTTGACGACGGTGTTGGGTGCCTTCCGGCCGCAGGAAACCCGAGCGGCGTTGGGTGTACCCCCGGACAACGGGTGGGTCAACATTTGCTGCGTGTCCTTCGGCTACCCGGTGGGCCGGTGGGCAGTGGCGCAACGCACCCCCGTCGATGAGGTGGTTTTCCGTAACCAGTGGGGCACTCCGCTCGGGCAGCAAATCCCGGGCCCGCTGTGGCAAGAGGACAAGGGGGGCGCCTGATCGGCGCGATGTCCGGCATTTTCCTTTGCGGGGCCGGTTGTTGCGTGGCCATAGCTGACCATTGAGCGCCCTTAGGGCCGCGTTGTAAATCCCGGAAAAAGTAGGAAATGGTTGGATCGTGTCGCGCAGCACCTCGAGCGGGGCCGGGCCCGTATGGCCAGGGTGGATTGCCGGAGCCATTCGCCTGTCCACGCGAGAACCTCTTTCACCTCGAGCTCGGCAGTGGCGCGGACGTCACCGCCTAACTGTTCGAGGCACTGCCGTTCGAGGCGCGGCCGAGGCCAAGCCGACGCCTGCGTGGCCCCGCTGTCGCGGACCGGCCCCTCAGAGGCCCGTTTGTCGCTCGAGGTACTCCGGGTACCTGGCTCCCTCGACCGTGATGCTCGAGGAGATGGCCTCGATGTCGCGCCGGTCCTCTTCGGTGAGCTGGGCCCGCGATGCACCTATGTTCTCGTCGAGACGCTCGACCCTGCGGGTGCCCGGGATGGGCACTATCCATGGCTTCTGAGCGAGCAGCCAGGACAGCGCGATCTGAGCCGTCGTTACCTCCCTGCGGGATGCAATCTCACCCAGCAGTTCCACCAACACGTGGTTGGCCCGCCGTGCTCCCGTGCCGAAGCGAGGGATCTTCGTGCGGATGTCCGAGCTGTCGAAGGCGGTGTCGTGGTCGATGGTGCCGGTGAGGAAGCCCTTGCCCAGTGGGCTGAAAGGGACGAAGCCGATACCAAGGTCTTCGAGGGTCGGCAGCACGTCGACCTCGGGAGCCCGGTACCAGAGCGAGTACTCGCTTTGGACAGCCGTGACTGGCAGGACGGCGTGGGCTCGGCGGATGGTCCCGGCGCCCGCTTCGGACATTCCGAAGTGCCTTACCTTTCCCGCCTCGACCAATCCTTTGACCGCCCCCGCCACGTCTTCTATCGGGACGCGCGGGTCGACGCGGTGCTGGTAGTAAAGGTCGATCACCTCCACCCCGAGCCGCTCGAGCGAGGCTTCGACCACTTGCTTGATGTGCTCGGGGCGGCTGGACAAGCCGATGTTGTGGCCCTCGGCGTCAAAATTGTGCCCGAACTTGGTGGCTATCACCACCTCGTCCGCGAACGGGGCCAGGGCCTCCCCGACAAGTTCCTCGTTGACGAACGGGCCGTAGGACTCAGCCGTATCGAAGAAAGTGACACCTCGCTCCACAGCCGTGCGGATCAGGGCGATCATCTCTTGCCGGTCCCCTGGAGACGGCCCGTAGCTCTGGCTCATCCCCATACAGCCGAGGCCGATGGCCGAGACTTCGAGACCGCGACCAAGCATGCGTTTGTCCATGTGCGTACCTCCTGTGGTCCTGCTCACGGGACGTTCCCGTACGCCGCGGTGCCTTGATGGCCAACCGCTCGTCCATGGCGCGATAGCCAGAGGAAAGAGCCTGCCGTTAGGTCGGATTTGCGCGCTGGTAGGGGCCACCAGCCCTCTGTCAGCGCGAAGGATGCCACTTTCACCTGGGTATCACATTCTGATCACAATTTTGCCGACGAACGCTCACAACTAATGGGGAGGTCAGGTAGAGCGGGCCGAACTTTGTACGGCCTTAGAGGAGGAGGACTGATGAACAAACCAATCCGAGGCAGGCTGCGCTGGCACGGCACGTTCGCTGTGGTGGCGACGATCGCGACGCTGGCCGCGTCGTTGACCACCTTTGCTCTCCCTGCTTCGGCCACCGGCTCGCAGCGCCACACGAGCTCTGCGACGACTGAGAAGAGCTACGACCGCCACGGGGGCAGCAAGGGCTCGGGCAGTTCCGACGGCAGCTGGGCCGGGAACAAGGGCAACGGCAACCAGGGCAATGGCAACCAGGGCAATGGCAACCAGGGCAATGGCAACCAGGGCAATGGCAACAAGGGCAACGCCAACAACGGCATCAACTGTGCTCGGTACGGGGGCAACCACTCTGGCCGGCAGGGCAGGGACGACTGCGTCTGTACCCGCGTCTCTGGACGTGGCCATCACGGTGGCCGTGTCGTTTGTGTGATCCGTAAGGGCCATCACCCGTCCCCGACAACGACCACCACAACGGTGGCTCCGACTACAACGACGACCGTAGCCCCGACCACCACCAGCTCGACGACCAGTACGACCGTCGCTCCGACTACCACCACGTCGACCACTTCGACGACGATGCCCACTACCACCACCTCGACAACGGTGCCCCGCAATTGCCTGGCTACTCTCAGCGGGACGGCTCTTAGCCGCACGGGCTGGGTGGCAAGTACCAACTCGGCTGCCGCCGGCTCAGACCTACCTGCCAACGCGTTGGACGGCAACCTGTCGACCCGTTTCAGCACAGATCAGCAACAGGCCCCAGGGCTGTACTTCGAGGTGAACATGGGCTCCGCGCAGACCTTCAACCAGCTTCTGATGGAGGTCCCGAACTCACCGACTGATTACGCCCGCGACTTCGTGGTCCAGGTCTCAAACGACGGGGCCACATGGCACCACGTCGCCACGTGTTCAGGGACCACGACACCCGAGGTCGTCAGCTTCCCCACCCAGACCGCGCAGTACGTCCGGGTGGTACTGGCGAGCCCCAACACCACCTACTGGTGGTCGATTGACGAGTTCGACCTGTACATCTGAGTGAGCCTGAGTTAGTTAGCTTCTAAGTCCCCAACCACGAGCGAGCCCCCGGCCCGAGCCCAAGCGCCAGTACCGGGGGTTCGTTCGCGTGAATAGAGAGGCCGCGTGAAGTGTCAATGGCCCTAGGGTCGCCAGCTCGATGAGCGGCCCGATGAGCGGTCCGATAGGGCCCCATTGGTGGCTGGTCATGTCTGCATCGTGACCGGGAGCGGCCGTTTCCGACATCGACCGGGGGTCGGTTCTTGCTCCGACGAAGGTCCGCAAGTGTTCGACTTTGGTCGGTGTTACCGCTGGTCGTCACCGTCTTAGGCTTGGACCAATGAAGGCAGCGGCTCCGGACTGGACGGCCTCTACGGCCAGGCCCCGACCCGACGGTTGGGCGCGACGAGGTCTGGTGGGCATGGTCTGGCTGTTATGTGGCATTGGCATTCTCACCGGGCTGACCGTTTGGGGGCAGTTCAGCTCCGGGACCGCGACTGGGCTGCTGGTACTGGACGTCACGGTGGGTGTGGTTAGCTGCGCCCTGCTCCCCGTCTTGGTCCGCTGGCCAGTGCCTGGAGCGCTGGCTTTGAGCTTGTTGGCGGCACTGTCGCCTGCCGCCACCCCGGCCGCCACCGTGGCCGTCCTGTACGTCGCGCAGCGGCGCCGTTTTGCTGTGGCCGTAGAGGTCGCAGTGGCGGGGATAACCGCACACGCGGTACGGGGTGCCTGGAGGCCGATTGCCGGGCTGCCTTACGTGTGGTACTTCGTCCTGGTCGTGGCCTGTTATGCGGCGCTGGTGGGTTGGGGCGCTTTGAGCCAAGCCCGCCAAGCACTGATTGCCTCGCTGTGCGAACGAGCCGAACGGGCGGAGGCGGAGCAGGACCGGCGCGTGGTCGAAGCGCGGGCCTTAGAGCGCGCCCGCATCGCCCGGGAGATGCACGACGTGCTCGCCCACCGGTTGTCGTTGCTGGCCACTTTCTCGGGCGCAATGGAGTACCGTCCGGATGCCTCGCCCGAGCAACTGGCTCGCGCCGCCGGGGTCATCCGCGCCGGTGCGCACCAGGCCCTCGACGAGCTCCGGCAAGTCATTACGCTTTTGCGCGAAGACGAACTCGAAGAAGACGGAAGCTCTGTCGAGCGGCCCCAACCCGGACTGTCGGACCTTCCCCGCCTGGTGGACGAGTCGCGCGCCGTCGGTACGAGCGTGCAGTTCCGTGGCGACCTGGCGGATCGCAACGCGATACCGCCTGCCATTGGGCGCACCGCCTACCGGGTGGTCCAGGAGGGGCTCACAAATGCCCGCAAGCATGCGGCTGGCCAGCCCGTCGATGTTGTGCTGGACGGCCAAGCCGGAGAACGGCTGCTCATAGACATCACTAACCCGGTCCCCGAAAACGGCAGCGGGCGACCCGCAGCGCCCGGGACGGGGACCGGCCTGATCGGTCTGGCCGAGCGAGTCGGCCTCGCCGGTGGCGAGTTGGACCACGAGACGACGCCCACGGGTGAGTTCCGCCTGCACGCCTGGCTGCCGTGGCCGGCGTGAGCGAGCCGGTCCGCGTCCTCATAGTCGACGACGATGCCTTGGTCCGGGCCGGGCTGACAATGATGCTCGACGGCGCCGATGGCATCGCCGTTGTCGGTGAGGCCGGTGACGGGGACGAGGTCGTTAGGGCGATCGAGGCTTATGCGCCAAACGTCGTGCTCATGGACTTGCGGATGCCGCGGGTGGACGGGATCGTTGCCACTAGTTGGGCGCGCGCCAGGTCGCGCCCACCCGAGGTCATCGTGCTGACAACATTCGACGCCGATGAGAACGTGCTGCGTGCCCTTAGGGCCGGTGCCAGCGGTTTCCTGTTGAAGGACTCACCGCCCGTTGAGATCGCCGAAGCAGTCCGTCGGGTTGCGGCCGGCGACCCGATCCTCTCGCCGAGCATCACGCGCCGCTTGATGGACCGTGCCGCGACCGAAGGGAGCACCCGCGACGGGGCCCGAACCACCCTCGGCAAGCTCAGTCCCCGAGAGCGAGACGTCGCCCTCGCTATCGCCGGCGGGAGCACCAACGGCGAGATTGCTGACGACCTCGCCATGAGCGTGGCCACCGTCAAGGCTCATGTCACCCACATCCTGACCAAGCTCGGCCTTTCCAACCGCACCCAGATCGCTTTGCTCGCGCACGACGCTGGCCTGGAATAAGCGGCAAGAATTTTTTTGTGCTTCAGCACAACTGGACGACGTCCGCGGGAATGTGCCCCAATAGCTCGAGTGCTCGTCGATGTTGCTGAAGAAAAGCATCAGCAAGAAAGCGGCTGGGAATGTGGCAATGAGTAAAAGTGCGCCGGAAATGCGGCGTCAAATAGCCTGAGTGCGGGTGGCGCGGTCGCTGCCTTATGCGTCAAACCAAGGCGAGCAAGAGCTTGTTAGGTCGTCCGCCAATGGAAGCCGCCTACTGAGCGCTAGCCGGGGCGAGAACGAAGGTCCAGTTTCAAACGGACCGGCGCTCGACGAGGTTGCACGGAGCCAGCTCTTTTTCGGGTGGAGGTGCCTGCGTCGGGACCTGGGGGAGAGGCTCCAGGGCGCGCTCGACCGCTCGTTCGCCCATCTCGTAATGCGGCAGGGCCACGCTCGTAAGGGCAGGGACCAGTTCGTCGGCGATTATCTCCTGGTTATCGAACCCGACAACAGCGACGTCTTCAGGGATCCTGAGCCCTCTCAGCTTGATGGCGTCGAAGGCACCCATAGCGGTGCGGTCGTTACCGCAGAAAAGTAAACGGGTGCCAGGACGCTCGTCCAGTAAGCGGGTCGTGAGCTCGAACCCCTCGCGGGCCTGCGCTGTCTTGGTCGTAAGTACCAGGGAGCCGTCGTACGGGACCCCCGCTTGGCGGAGGGCGCGCTTGTAGCCTTTTAGCCTTCCGGTGCCGCCGGGGACGTCTTTGCGCAGACATATGAACGCCACGGGCCCTCGCTCGCGCTCGAGCAAGCGCCGAGTCGCAACGTACCCGCCACCCACCTCGTCAGGCACGATGGAGGCGTAATCGCCGGTTTTGGCGAAACAGTTGGCCAGCACCCGGGTGTGGCCGTGCAACGACGCTGGTACATTGACCGCTCGGTGGTACCAGGAGGCCACAATTACGCGCTCGACGTGCCGGCTCAGCAGCACCCGGGCGGCCGACTCGGCCAGCTCTTGTCGCTCACCGGCGTCGACTATGAGGAGCACGTAATCGCGCTTCCAGGCCGCCGACTGCGCGCCGGCAATCATTTCGCCGGCAAATGGGCTGGTACCAATCCCGTCAGTAATGAACCCGAGCGTACGGGACCGCTTAGTACGGAGAAACTGGGCCGAGAAGTTGGGTACGTAACCCAGCCGGTCCGCAGCGCCGCGGACTCGTATTTGCGTGGCCTCAGGGATGCCCGAATTGGGTGCCCCGCTCAGTACCACCGAAACTGTGGTGACCGAAACTCCGGCCTCGTCGGCCACCTCGCGCAATCTGGGCGGCCGCGGAGCCCGCAAATCCGGAGGCCGCTTTTCCCGAATGCCACTCACACCAGGCGCACTCAGGCTACGCACCGGGCAAAGCTTACTCGCTGCCCGGTGGCGTACCTCTTGGCGCACTCCCTTAGCGACCAGCTGTGGCGAACGAACGGCACAGCGTGGTCACCTTCACCAAATGCTGGCGAGCTCCCATGCTCGCACCGTTTCAATGACCTTGGCCGTCCTCGGCGGCTGTGCGCGCATGGCAATGCGGTGCACGGGAGGGCACTGGTAGAAAATTTCGCTGCGCACTGCCCCGGTCGCGGTAAACACTTCGCAAATCCCGCCGTCGTAGAAGACGCGCACCACACCGGCGGTTACCGGGCCCAGGGGTAGCGGGAGGAGCACGGACCTGCTCATCTCGATCCTGCTTTGCCCGACGGCGACCTGGACGACGAGATCTCCGTGCTCATCCAGCAGGTCAAAAAGTAGGGGCCCGTCGCCGGCGCAGGTCGCCTCTACCTCAAAAGCGTCCAGGCCTCTCCCGGGCTCGAGCCGGACAGTACCCCCGTCGTCGCCTACCCGCCGAATGACCCCGGCCCGGAGGGATGCCATTTCGGCCGCAGGTGCCATACCGAGGGCGCCGTCGGGCGCCACGAACAGCTCCCGCGGCAGGGACATCACGCCCACCCGCCCTCGCTCCCGTTCGGGCAGTTCGGCTTGGCGTTCCCGGAGCCAACCGAAGGAAATGCGTCGCCCGTCCGGTCCGTCGAATGATTGAGGTGCGTACCAGCGAGAGCCCAAATCGAGCCGCGCGGT
Source organism: uncultured Acidimicrobiaceae bacterium (assembly GCA_963823855.1). GTDB lineage: Bacteria > Actinomycetota > Acidimicrobiia > Acidimicrobiales > Palsa-688 > Fen-671. The sequence continues at coordinate 401,085 of CAWGNA010000008.1, read as the reverse complement.
TAGTTCCGGGAGAAACGTGCCCCCCTCGATGGATCCGGCGATGGACATGACGCCTCTCTGGTCTCGCTGGTCGAGAACGGAGACCACGATGAACCACCTTTCGCCCAGACGGAACAGGTCCGGGCACTCCCACATGCCCCCTGGGAACCCGGCTGACTTCGCCGAGATAAAGACGCCGGAATAATCCCAATTCACGAGGTCCTTTGAACGGTACTCGAGCAAGCAGCCCCCTAGCGCTGGCGAGCCGGACCCGATCAGCTGACGTACCTCCCCGTCCACCTGCCGCACGGCGTGGTCCCGGAACCCGAACAACCCGGGTAGCGGTTCGGCGGAAATAATAGGGTTCGTGCCTAACTTTTGGAACGAAACAAGCCGGCCATCCACCGCCTTGGCCAGGCAGGGGCGCTGCCGGCCGTCCCTGAGCCCCGTGTAAAGGAGGTAGACCTCGCCGTCGTGGACGACGGCTCGGCCGGACCAGCAACCGTCTTGGTCGACCGAACCTGGAGTGGGCTCGAGCGCGACCGGGAGATCCCTCCAGTGGACCAGGTCAGAGCTGTCTGCGTGTCCCCAGCACATCTTCTCCGGAACTGTGCCGGCCGGGTTGTGCTGGTAGAACAGATGGTACCTCCCGTCCCAAAAGACGAGCCCGTTGGGGTCGTTCATCCAGTTCGCCGCGGGGGCAAAGTGAAACGTCGGTCGTGGTCGGGACGGTATTTCCAACTGAAGAGCTCCTCTCTTGTGCCACTTCCAGAAGTCGATTTCCGAGGCCCACGCAGGATACGAAGGCCTCCTCGTCCACCGTACGTGCCGAAGCCCGATGAGCTGTGGGAGCCTGGCCGGCCCCTTGAAATGTCCATCCGGCGCCGGCCAGCCTGTGCCGCGGGTGTGACGCCTACCCGATTACTCTCGGTGGGACGCACGATTCGTCGGTCAAGTGAAGGGCTGGAGGTGCCGTTATGAAGCCTGGGGACGCTCGCAGTCGTTCAGGCCGTGGAGGACGCACTCGAGGGGTGTGGCGTCCTCACCTCGGCACGTTCAAGCGCAATGGCTTAGCCGTCCTGTTAGGAGCGGCCATGGCGGTCGCCGGCATTGGCGGAGCGGGGCCCCCGCCGGGGCGGCTGCACCGACTGTCAGCTCGTGCCAGGTTTCGTGGGCCAATCCCGCCGGCGGCTCGTGGGCAGTCCCGCGCAACTGGTCGACGGGCAGGGTACCGACCGCATCGCAGGGCGTGTGCATTTCGGTGCCGACAAGCAACCCCATCACGATGACCCTGACAACGGGTGCGGCGCGCACCCTCACCATCGGCACGAGCGCGGCTGCGGACGTACTCGTGCTCAACGGGAGCACGCTCGGTTTGTCGGGCCCATTGACGGTGGCCGGGGCGGGCACACTGGTGTTGCACGGCGGGACCGTCGACGTTGGCGCCAAAGGCGCTTCCACAAACGACGGGGTGATCGTAGGCGAGGCGTCAGCCAATCTGAACGTACCGTCGGGGTCGCAACTCGACAACGCAGGGCAACTCCTGTGCGCCAGCGGTACGACCGTCCTCGATGGCAACGTCGTGAACGAGAACTCCGGCACCATTGCGGCAGTCGGCGCGAGCGTGGGGCCGTGTCTAATCGGGTTGGCCGGGCCGTCGACATTCACTAACGACGGCACTGTATGGGTGGGGCCTACCAGCAAGTCATGGCCCCGATGACCGGTTCAAAAGGGGTGACGATCGCTAATAACGGCTCGGTCGAAAACGCCGGCACGGTTACGATCGAGGGCGGTGCGTCGTTTGTCGAGGGCACCGGCACGACCTCGCAGGAACCCGTTACGCTTGCCGGAGGCGCCCTCCACCTGACCGGGACCGGGCCATCAGCTTTCTTCGTCCCCGGGGGCAATCCGGCCTCGGTCAGCGGCAACATCGCGCCAGACCAGACCCTCGAGGTCGACGGCACAGTCGATGCCGGCGCCACTTTCACCAACGACGGGACTTTGATCGGCCATTACAACAACTCGACCGTCAACCTGCCGATCGGTGGCACTTTTACAAATCGCGGCACCATCGATGTCACGCCAGGCTCACAGCTGTTCGTAAAGGGCAGTATGGTCAATGCCACCACTGGCATAGTGGACGTCGGCGGGGATATCGCCTATGGCGCGGAATTTGGCGTGCAAAGGCCGGGGGCCACTTTCGATAACGACGGCATTTTCGAGATGCTGTTCGGGAGCGAGCTCGACCTCGTGTCGCGGAACGAGGCGCTCATCAATAACGGCACGATGATCATCGGGGTTGACGTCGGAGCCGGCAACTGGGGCTCGTTGGGGCTCACCTCGAACATCCTCTGGGCTTCCCCGGCCACCGTCAAGTTGGGTGGTGTCATTATCCCCGTTTTCGGCCACGATGTCCCCTCGGGGAAACTCCCGAGCCCACCGAAGGAGATCGCCTACGGGATCCTCTCTAATGTCGCGGGGGCGCTGATTCATTTGACCTGTCGTGCCGCCGTGGGTGGAGGCTTCTCGCTGAGGTGCCCTCACATCAACACCCACGGCGCCTACGCCCAGCTCGTGCAGGCGAGCAAGGCTACCCTCGACCCGACGACGACCAGTCTGACGTCTACCTCTCCCGGCCCGTGCCCGGTGGCCCCAACTACCCAACGATCAGCTATGGCCGGTCGCTAACCTTCACCGCGCTCGTAAAACCGGATGTCCTGAGGGCGCCGTCACCGACGGGAGAAGTCATCTTTTACAGCCAAAACGGTGGGACAGAGCCCACTGTGCTCGGCGCTGCGCCGCTCAAGACAGCTGCAGGGGTGAGCAAGGCGTCGCTCAGCGTCGCCGGTTTTACTCCAGGGCTCTCGGGCATGAGTAGCCCCGACATCGTGGGCGCCTACTACGTGGGCGACTCGAAGACCATCGGTAGTAGCTCACAAGGCTTGTACCAATATGTCCGGCCAGCGCCGACAACCATCCAGGCGGGGGCGGTGGCGGGCTCCTCCCATCAGGTCGTGCTGACGGCCAGGCTCGTGCCGCGAACCTGACGGGCCGAATTCCCCGGGGGTAGAGTCGTCTTCCTGGCTGACGGAGGGACGAGTTTCCTCGGCTCGGCACCGGTCACGACTATTGCCGGGGCAACTACAGCTACCCTCCTGGCGCTGGCGCCACCCGCTGCGAGCGGCCCCATAACCGCTCGCTATACCGGCGATATGGACTACAGCAGTGCCACGTCGCAGCCCGTCGTCGTGGGGGCGGTCCACTCCAAGTCCTCCAAGTCCTAAGGGGTGATTTGCCTACCCAGAGCAGGGGGCTGAGGGCGGCCCGTTCGGGACGGCCGAGGGACTACTGGCCCGCTCGAAGCCACCTGTTGTGAGGGCGTCACTGGCGTACCGGTCTTCCGGCGCGCCAGATTTGCTGAGGCTGGCCAGATTTCCGGAGGCGGAGTGGTTAGGCCTGTGCGAGGGCGAAAAGCTGCTTTTCGGTCAGCCGGAATGTCGTCCATTCGTCTTGCGCCTGCGCCCCGAGAGAGCGGTAGAAATTGATGGCGGGCTCGTTCCAGTCCAGGACGGCCCATTCGAGCCGCTCGAAGCCGCGACGCTGGCATTCTCGCGCTAGCTCGCGCAGTAACGCTCGCCCCACGCCGTTGCCCCGATGGGCTGGCTGCACGTACAGGTCCTCGAGATAGATACCGTGAGCCCCGCGCCACGTCGAGAAGTTCAAGAACCACAAGGCGCAACCGACGACCTCGCCGTCGGCCGTTGCCACGTGGCCGAAAAGGGCCGGCCGAGCTGCGAAGAGCGCGGCGAGCAACTGTGCCTCTGTCAGCGTGCACTGCCTGGAGGCTCGCTCGTAACTAGCTAGTTCGTGGACCAGGCCGACCACGGCGGCTACGTCAGAGGGCTCGACGGTCCGGATGCTCGGGTCGGGACGGCTCATGTACGAATTCTGGCCCAAGAGGTCAACTCTGTTTGAGTTATTGTGCTCGTCCCATCGCGCTAAGCAGTAATGCCGGAGCAGGATCAGCTGGGCCGCCCAACCAGCTGGAGCACCGCATCTTCGTTTGCCCCCAGTGCGTACGTGGCTTCGGAAACGGCAGATCCGAAGCGGCCCGCGAGCAGGTCGAACAAGCCGCTCGCGGCCCTCGCCCTCCGAAAAGCCAAGATGTACTGAGCCTGGGAGACCCGGCCTTGTTCTGCCTCTTCCTGCAGCTTCCAGGCCACGTCGTCAAGGGACCAGACGAGGCGTTCCAAGTCACCCTCGCTCCTGCTCGTTAGTTCCACACTTGTGGCTGCCAACGCAGCCTCGACTAGGCGTCGTACTGCCGCCTCGCGGTCCTCACCGGAAAGGTGCGCGAGTTCAGCGGCCAGACGGGGGAATTCAGCGGCTACCTGGGCGTATGTCACCACCGCAGTCTGTCACGCGCAACGCACCAATGTAAGTGCGGTGAGCGCTCGAGAGCAAGGTGCGCGGGATCAAGGAGGTGGGCGCTAACTTGGGCGGGTGCGGTGGACCGTCCATGGAGAGCGGAGTGTCTACGAGTCCGACTGGGTGCGGCTGTGCCTGGTGGACGTCGAGGTGCCGGGTTTGGAACGTTTCGAGCACCATGTGGTGCGGGTCCCGTTTGAGGCGGCGGGCAATGTGGTGCACGATGCCGAGCGCGGTGTGCTCCTACTGTGGCGTCACCGTTTCATCACGGATACGTGGGGTTGGGAGATCCCGGCCGGCCGGGTCGAGGCCGGGGAGAGCCCCGAGGAAGCGGCCGTACGCGAGACAGTCGAAGAGACAGGGTGGCGACCAAGCGGTTTGCGTCCCCTGGCCGCTTACCAGCCGACGAACGGTTTGTCAGACCAGAGGTTCAACCTTTTCATTAGCGACGGGGCGGTCCACGTGGGTGAGCCCACCGACCCCGGCGAGTCGGAGCGCATCGAGTGGTTGAGCGTCGCAGATGTCAGAGACATCGCCAGAGGCGGTGAAATGATGGACGGCCTGTCACTGACCGCTGTCCTTTACGCGCTTCTTTTTGCGGGGCTCGGCTAGCCACTGGCACGAAAATGACCAGCTCGGCCGCATTTGGGGCCCCTGACAACCTGTACCCGAACGCCGGTTAAGGCGAGCCTGCGTGAGCAAGAATGTAGAGGTGTTGGGACGCCGAGCCCAACTCTCAGAGGGCCGGTCAGGAGGCAAAGGACAAATGAGCGACCCAGGACCAAGCTGGCCCGGAGGGCCCGCTTACGGGCCGGGCGGAGCTGGCCCCGCCGGGCCACCGCCACTGTACTTACCGGTCCCCTCACCAGCTGACCGGCTCCGCCAAGCATGGCAGAGCCGGGGGAGCAGCGACTACATCTTCAGCTTCTGGACGGCATTGGGCTGGACGGTGCTGACGTTTGGAATTTATGGGTTGTACGTCTTTTACCAATTGGTCCGGCGCATGCGAGACCACAAGGTACGCCGGCTCGAGCTCCTGGACGCCGCGGTCAACTTCGGCTGGCAAGAGGCGGGGCGCCGGGGGCTGCAAGGCGAACTGACGCCCTCGTTCCAGCGGGCGGCTTCGCACCTCGCGGTACTACGGAAGATGACCGGTGACTTCCGGGAGCCAGTGGTGTGGCTCTTGCTGTCCCTGTTCTTCAGCGGCATCGTGCACGTTGTGGCCTTTATTTTGCTCGACCAGGACCTGATAAATCACGACCGAGCCGAGCTAGGAGCCGAATACGAGCTTGCGCTCATATTCGGCCGTCTCGGTCATCCCGTGCCTTATCCCGACACCAACCGCGTAAAGGGCAACCACAACTACGTTGCCAGGATTGTGGTCGCCTTCTTCACGTTCGGCATTTATTTCCTGTGGTGGTACCACGACATGATGGTCGAGCCCAACCGGCACTTTTACACGAACTGGGCCGAAGAGGACACGTTGGCCGCCGTCGTGCAGGCCATGCTCTAATCATCTCGGCTCTGATCATCTCGGCTCTGATCATCTCGCCGGCGGGTGCACCCCTACCCCGGTCGCTCCGAGGCACCTACCGTCGCAGGTCACTCAGGTGCTGAGGAAACCGCCCGATTGGTGCTCCCAGAGGTGACGGTACGTGCCGACAGGGCTGGCGAGCAGAAGCTCGCGGTGGGTCCCGACCTCGACGACCTGACCTGCCTCGACCACGATGATCCGGTCCAGGTGGGCTATGGTCGACAGCCGGTGGGCGACCACCAGAGCGGTCGAGCTGGCCATCAGTCGCCACAGCGCCTCCTGGACGTAACGTTCGGATTCTGAATCGAGCGAGCTCGTGGCCTCGTCGAGGATCAGCACGGGGGCAGCCTTCAACATGGCCTGCGCGATAGCCACCCGCTGACGCTGGCCGCCGGACAACTTAAGGCCCCGCTCGCCGACCACGGTTTCATAACCCTCCGGTAGGTCCTCGACGAACTCTTCGACGTGGGCGGCGTTGGCCACCCGGCGGATGAGGTCCATCCTGACCGGGCCTGGGTGCCCGTACCAGATGTTCTCGGCGATGGTGCGGTGCAGCATCTGGGGGTCCTGGGCAACGTAAGAGACGGCTCGTCGGACGCTGGCTTGGGTACAGGTGGCAATGTCTTGCCCGTCGATGACGATCCTTCCGGCGTCGACATCCATAAGGCGCAGCACGAGCCGCGTGATCGTAGATTTTCCTCCTCCGGAGGGGCCGACAACCCCGATGTGCTCTCCTGGCTCGAGCTCGAGGTCGAAGTCTTTCAGCAGAGGTCGCTCCGGATGGTAAGCGAAGCTGACTGCCTCGAACCGGACGGCGCCCTCCGTAACGATCAATTCGGTCGCGCCTGGCACGTCGACGACGGCGGGAGCTGTGCTTACGAGAGCCACCAGCTTGGCCGCCCGACCGAGCCCGCGCGACAAGGTGCGGAACTGCATGAAGCTCTCGATGAGCTGAGCCGACACTTGCGATGCGTAAAAGAGCACCAGATAGACCACTCCGGCACGGATGTCGCCGCGCACTGCCAGGACGACGCCCACGAACAGGGACGCCCACGTCATAAGGCCTACCGTGCCACCCATCCAGACCCGAGTCACGGTGAAGACCCGTCGTGTCTGTAGGTCGGCGCGGACGGTCGTGGCCAGGAGATCTTCCACCTTGGACGATTCCGACTCCTCGGCCGCGCCCACCAGGACGGTCATAACGTTGCGGATCACGTCGGAAGCTGTACCTTCGGCGCGGGAGTGGGCCAGAGCGAAACTCCGGGACGCTTCCGTCACCGCCGCAGATCGCTTGGTCACTACGAAAACGAAGACTGCCGTCAGCACGATGAGCACGGCCGACACCGGCCAAGCGACTACGGCGAGCACGACAATGGCACTGATGACGACCACGACGATCCGCAGGACGCCCCAGTGCAAATTGTCGATGCCGTCGACCAGGGCCCAGGAGAATGCGCTGAGCGACGATGCGACCTCTCCGGACGGGTGGTCGATATGCCAGCGGTACCCAAGACTGAGCAAACGCTCGAAACTCCGGAGGATGCCGTTGGCGAACGTGCGGAGGGCACCCTCCCACTCGAGCCACGCCGACATACGGAACGCGACCTGCCCGGCCACGATGAGCACGGCGTAGATAACGATGAGGCGGCCGAACCGCGCCCAAAGGTCGGCGCCCTTCTGGAGCGTTGCGATCCGGTCGAGCACGGCCGCAAATACGAGGGGGCTGGCGACATCTGTGATCGCGACAGCCAGGACGAGAAAGGCGCCGCCAGGGATCAGGAAACGCCCATAAGGGCGGGCGAGCTCGACGCAGTAGCGTAACGTCTCCCGGGTCGACGCCGATTCGCCCTCGAAGTCGTTCATGCCACCCCCTCGATTTGGCCCTCGATTTGGCCCTCGAATTGGCCCTCTGGATTTCGGCCGCCACTTACGGGCGCACCACGCGCAGGCCTCTACGGCCTCGAGCGACGGCGCCTCCACTCCCAGTGTGCCGCTTCGTTCCCGGTGCCGGCTACCCAATAACCGCTGGTACCCTCCAACAGCCCAGTCAACGGCCCGGTTTGGCCCCGGGTAACCCGGCCGCGGCGTCACTCTCCTAGTGTTTGGTGTCATGCAGGACGAGCTCGCGTACGCAGACGTCTTTAGCCTGCGCCGCAAGAAGGTCTCAGCGGAGGCGCTCGTCGATGTTCTCCTCGAGCGGATCTCCGTGCTCGATGCTCCCGGTACGCGCACTGCTCTGCGAAGCGTTCTGGCCGTCTCCGAAACCGCTCGTGACGAGGCTCGAGCCTCTGACACGACCGAGCCGGCCGGCCCCCTTCACGGCGTGCCGGTCCTGGTGAAGGACAACATCGAAGTCGCTGGGCTGCCATCAACAGCTGGAGCCACCAGTCTCGCTGGCCGCCCGCCCGCGGTCGACGCCCCCCTGGTCAGCCGGCTCCGGTCCGCCGGGGCCATTATCCTCGGCTCGACCAACCTGTCGGAATGGGCGAACATCCGGTCCATCCGCTCGACATCTGGCTGGTCGGCCGTAGGGGGGCTAACTGGCAACCCCTGGGCCTTGGACCGCAGCGCGGGTGGGTCGTCCTCCGGGTCGGGCGCGGCAGTCGCTGCCGGTCTCGCCCCGCTCGCGATCGGGACAGAAACAGACGGGTCGATCACGTGCCCCGCGTCACTCAATGGGGTCGCCGGCATAAAACCGACTTTGGGCTCTGTTCCGACTACGGGGGTCGTCCCCATAAGCGCGAGCCAGGACAGCCCGGGGCCGATGGGTCGGACCGTCGATGAGGTGGCGCTGCTGCTGGAAGTCCTCTCGTCTACGACGGGGATCCTCGAGCGCACCCGTCAGGGCCCGGCTGGACTGCGGATAGGTGTTGTCCGGACTTGGCGTACCGGTCACCCTGGTACTGACGAGCTCTTCGACGCCACGATCGGCCGGCTCACAGCGGCAGGAGCGGCCGTCGAGGAAGTAAATGCGGCTGCCCCATCCCCCGAGGACATGGAAGACGAGCTGACTGTCCTGCTGTGCGAGCTCTTCGATGGGATGGCGGACTACCTACCGACGCGCGGGTCAGGGGGCCCGCAGGACCTGGTTGAAGTCATCGCTCACGAGAAACGCAACGCCTCGGCTGAGCTCGTCCACTTCGGCCATGACCTGTTCGAGCGGTCGGTCGCTTTGGGCGGCTGCGGCACCGAGGTGTACTCGACGGCAAAAGAGCGCAACCTGGCCTGGGCGCTCGGGTCCTGCCTCGAGCCGGCTATCCAGGGCCTGGACGCTCTCATCGCACCTACCTATGGGCCGGCTTGGAAGAGCGACCTGGTACTCGGGGACCACCCCGCGGCCGCTTCTCCCATAACCGCTGCCCCTTCGATCGCGGGCTGGCCCATCGCCACGGCCCCGATGGGGCTCGTCGAAGGGCTCCCCGTCGGGTTCGGGGCAGTTGGGCGACCGGGCTCAGAGGGGCTATTGCTGGCGGTATGCCGGGCGGTCGAACAGCCCCGCCGCCCCACCTGGCGCCCTCCGGAGCGAGGCTAGCGACGTGCTATTGCCTCGGCCAACAGCGTTAGCTGGTCGGGACGAGCAGAGCCGGGAGTGAAGATCAGCTCGTCGCAACCGGCCTGCTCGAAGCCAGCGGCGTAGGCCTTCACCATTTCAGGGCCTACGGCGACCCCCGAGGCGATCTGGTCGGCGTAGGGGCCCAGCCAGGCGTAGTAGTACTTGATGGTAGCGATCGTTTCCTCGGCGGCTTCCCGCCCGAACGCGAAGTAGGCGAGCGAGAGCTTGCGCGGCTTCTCCGAGTGGCCCGCGTCCCGCCAGGCTTGGTCGACCACCCCGGCGAGCTGGGAGAACGTTTCGGGGGTGCCGCCGCCCATGATCCACCCGTCGGCTAGCCCGGCCAATCGGCGGATGGAGCCCGGGCTGAACGCGCCTACCACAATTGGAGGCCCGCCCTCCTGGGCCGGAGACGGCCCGATGGCCCCAGCCATCCCGCGCTCTTCGCCAGCCCAGATCCGCTTGAGCTCTTCGATTTGCTCGGCCAACCGTCTACCTCGCCTCTCCGTCGGCAGTCCGCTGCCTGTGAAGTCGTCATCCCGGCCGCCGGTCCCGACGCCAAGAACAAGGCGGCCACCCGATAGCCGGTCGATCGAGGCAGTTTGCTTGGCCAGCAGGGCCACATTCGAGTACAAGGGCGCCAGCAGGACTGTGGTGGTAAGCCGGATCCGCTGGGTGACGGCGGCAGCGGCCGCCAACAGGACCAGGTCGTCGTAGTTGGGGTACACGAGCCGGCCCACAGTGCCAAGGGTGCTAAAGCCACCTTCGTCAGCTCGCACCGCCCAGTCCAACATTGTCTGGCCATCCACGCCGGGGACCTGCGTGGGAAGACCGATCCCGATATCCATACCCGCACCTCCGTAGCCGCCTGGCATCGTAACTGAGCCCGGCATCGTAACTGAGCCCGGCATCGTAACTGAGCCGGCATCGTAACTGGCCGGCATCGTAACTGGCCGGCATCGTAACTGGCGGCATCGTAACTGGCCGGCATCGTAACTGGGCCCGGCATCGTGGCCGGCATCGTAACTGGCCGGCATCGTAACTGGGCCGTAACTGGGCCGTGACTGGGCCCGGCATCGTAACTGGGAAGGTGGCGCTACCGCCGGTCTGGCCGGAGAGGCCCCCTAAGGAAGCGGCCTGGATCCGGCTAGGCCGGGCACTTTTGTGGTACCTGGCCGGGCTGCAGGCCGGGCGGCACGTAAGCCCCGTCGTAGTACGAAGAAGAGTCGACTTGGACCTGGTCGGCGGGTGTAGTGGTAAGCGGGCTGGCCCCGCTTGCCTCCAGGCCGGCCGCGCTCGAGGCGCTAATCAGCTTCAACGCGAGCGAGACCGCGCCAGCGGTGCCGCCCGACACCCCACCGGACGAACTGATGGTAGACGGGCCGGTGGGAGACGAACTGGCCGGCGCCGAGTTCGACGAAGTGGTGGCGGGAGTGTTGCTGGCCGGGGATTGGGCCGCAGGGAGCCCGTAATGCAGGAATTGTTGCACCATCGCCTCGTCCTCGGACGGAACAGGGTCCAGAGCACCGGCCACTGACACCGAGTTCGCGGTCGGGTACGTCCAATCGGGTATGCCGGCCGCGTTGGCGTGCCGGAGGACTTTGGCCAGGCTGAGCATGAGGGAATCAGTAAAGGTGGTGTCCACCGTGAGGCTGCCGGTGATGCCACCGATGACGCTGTTCAAGGTCAACGGGTTGGTCGGGCCCACTTGTTCTGCTTTTTTAATGGCCAACTTCACGAAATCCTGTTGGCGCTGGATCCTGGCCAGGTCGCTCTCGGGCACGAACTGGTACTGCCACGAGCCATTGGCGTAGTACTGGTACTCCCGGGACCTGACGAAGGCCAGAGCCTGGCTACCTTTCAGCAGTACGCAACCAGCCTTAGGGACGCTGAGATCAGAGAACAGGTCCCTGGCGGGCGCCGGAAAGTACTGGTACACCCCGCCCAGGGCGTCAGCGATCTGGGTGAACGTGTAGAAGTTGACGACCATGAAGTGGTTGATGTCGATGCCGAGGTCGCTCTCGATGGTGCTGATCAGCAGGTTTGGCCCGCTGTCGAAAGTGGCGTTTATGCGGGTAACGCCCATGCCGGCCACAGGCACGAGCAGGTCCCTCGGTATCGAGAGGAGCGCGATGCTGGACGTGGCCGGCACCACGCGGAGCAGCATGATGCTGTCCGACCGCTGGCCAGTCACTGCGCCCGCCCCGCCAAAGATGTCGCTGGAGCCTTTGCCGAGGTTCCGCGTGTCGCTACCTACAGCTAAGACTGTCAGGGGTGGCCCCCCGCTGGCGGGCTCGCTCTGAGCGTCCTGACCTGGCGACTTCAGCCCCGCAACGGCGATGCGGTGGACCGCCCCGAGGCGCCATTCGACGTAGCCATAAGCGGAGGCGCCGAGGGCTATCAACGCCACCACCACGAGGTTGGCAATTATCAGCACCCGGCGGGGCCAACGGCGCCGGTCGAGGGCGGGCGGGCGCCGCACTGGGTACTCCATGGTCGCCTCGCCGCGGCCACCACGAACCGGAGGAGGATAAACAGCCATGTCGTTCTGATATTAAGTCACGCTCCGTGCGAAAGTGTGCCACCCCCGGTGGGAAGGGGTCCCCATGACGTCTTGACCCCTGTCCCGGTCGGGCCGGCGTGGTCGCTCAGCAGCGCCTACCAAGCGTCGTGGTGAGCAGCACCCGGCACGGCGCGGTGCGGTGAGGTGAGGTGCGGTGCGGCAAACGGCACCCGGCCCGGCGGGGTGCGGTGCGGTGGGGTGCGGTGGACACCCCGACCTGGCGCAACCTTCGACCCGGCGCCGCCTTCGACCCGGCGCCGCCTTTTCGGTGCAATTAACTGCCTTCGTTGCGTTTTAGTGTCCTTTTCGTGCCGGATTGCAGCCGAGATGTGCCTTTGACACCTGGACCGGCCGATTCAACCACCAGTCCGGCCTCTCATGGCCACCTGGCGTAGGCACCCGACGCTTTGCGTGGCAGAAGGCCCGGCAACGACATCGTCTCGTCGCCCGTCTACACGCTCCCAGCGGTCAGAGCGGTCGTGAGACCGTTTTTCGCGGTCGCTCCAGCGGCAGCGGCACAGGTAGCAAGACCACTAGCGGCGGCGGCAACTGGGCTGGGTGGAATTGATCGCGAGAACCGGCTCTAATCCCACCACGCGCGGGCTCGTCGTCAACAAAACCACCCAGCGGGCCAGTACGGAACCGGGGTCTGGTGGGATTGCGCGCGCTCAGGGCCGGTCGGACGGGCGCACAAGCGTTTCGCAGTGCCTGTGCCTGTGGCTGTGCCTGTGCCAGTAGGAACAGGGGAAACGTTGAGATGTTTCAGGCTCCCGAGCCCGCCACGCACCACCCTGGTGTGGCCCCGGTCGGACTAGGTCCATAAGTGATCGGTATGGGGGGAGAGGTCGCGGAAATCGGTCCCGGGGTCGTCCAAGCGCTCGTAGCAGGATTGCAGCCCGACCCGCCCTGGGCCCCACATGCGCAGCCAGAGGTAGCGGTTCCCCCACGTCCGCCACAGCTTGACACCGGCGGCCGGGTACTCCACGTGCAGCTGCATGGCCACCGTGGGATCCTTGAACAGCAACGCCGGGGGCTTGATCAGGATCGATTCGCCCTCCGCCAGGTCCCGCACGTAGGCATTTCCGCTTGCCTGGACAAGAACCAGGCCGGGCTGGTCGCCCGCGTGGAAACGGTCGATGTACTGACCGACCGGGTAGTGCCACTTTGGCTGGTCGTCGCGGTCGCGGTCGCGATCGGATCCGTCAGCTATGCCAGCCAGGTCCAGGCCCATCTTGAGCAAGCTGGACCCCGCGGCCGCGTCACTTTTTTGCTCACCTGTAGTTACGAACCAGATACCGGCCTCGACCCACTCGTAACCGACGCCGCTCGTGGCTACCAGAAGGGTGTGCTCGCGCACGTCGACCACGGCTCCCGACTGAAGCGGTAGGGCGATGAGCTCCCCCGGGCTGTCGTGGGAAAACGCGATCCGTCCCGGGCCAGCAGCCTGGAGCATCACCAGTGGTAGCCCCGATCGTTGGCGCGTCCAGGGCCTGGACAAGGACATGGCGGTGACCTGAACGGCTGGCTCCTGCCACAAGAGCACGTCGTGGGTGAAGTAAACGCCATCGCCGGCGGCGAGGTTCATCTCTGCCACCGGCACCAAACGTCCTTCGACCTGGCATTGGGAGTGCCCGAACTGGATGCGCGCCATGTCCGCGATGGAGGGAAGCTCGGTCCACCCTGAGGCCGTGGTGCGCAGCTGGATATCGACGGGCGCCCCGCACGTCGGACAGCTCGTCTCTTGTCCTGTCGAGGTCTGCCGGCAGTACGGGCAGGTGTACGTGCTGGCGGGAGCGGCAACCTCGCTCATACTGGGGGCCCTTTTTACTCTGACTTGTGCGGTCGGAACATTGACTGGATACCAACTCTGCCCGGCCCGGTCATGCGCATGAAGACTGACCCGCCGCCGCCGGCGAGGCCCGCCGCCAGGCCCTGGAGCCCGCCCCCTCCCTTGAGGTTCTCCGCCGCCGAGGTGAGAGCCCCCACGTTCAGCATCGACCTTGCTGCCTTCAGGCCACGCAGTCCGCGGCCAAACATCCCCCCTTGTTGAGGAGCCTCGGCTTGGGGGCTGGTTGGAGCGCTCGGTGCTGGTGCAGCCTCGCCGGGGGCAGGGGACGCAGCCATGCTGCCCTTGAAGTTGACGTTCACCATTTCCACTGTCACGGCCCCGTCTTTGTAGAGGAAGGCGCCCGGGTCGATCAAGATGTTCTCCCCCTCCTGGAGGGTGCGCTGGAACACGTTCCCGTAGCCGTGGAGCACGAGTAGGCCTGGGCCTGACTGGGCAACGTAGCGGTCTAGGTAGACGCCGGCGTCGGCGGCGAGCATGGCGCGCAAGCCCGGGAACTTCTCGAACGAGTAGGAGAGCGTGCTCGTGGCAAGCAGGAGTGCGTGCTCGCGGACATCGAGCTCGGTGGGCGGGTCGATCGGCACGACGACAGCCTCACCGGGGGCGTCCCGAGAAAAGGCCACTCTCCCCGGGCCCCGGGCCACGCTCAAGACGAACGGCAGCGCGGACAGCAGTCTTTTGGCCCCCCCGGGGGTGCTCATGACCGCCATCGGGACGGTCTCGTCTTTCCAGAGCATCACGTGGTGCTCGAAGAAGACCGAGTCAGCGCCGCCGAGGTTGATCTCGACTACCGGTACCACTCCAGCATCGAGCTGGCAGGTACTGGCAGCCCAGTGGAACTCGGTCAGGTCGCGCACTCGGGGCGCCTCGCGCCAACCCGAGTCGCTGACCGTGTCACGGACGTCGAGCGGCGCTCCGCACCGGTCGCAGGTGCGAGCCGACGTCGCGCTTTGGGCATGGCACCAGCGGCACTGGATGCGCTCGTCCACATCGGTCATAGAGGCGTCACCCCTGGCTTCCCGGAACGCCCAGAACGGTACCACAACAACGCTCGGAGCTCGCCGCTGATCGGCCCGGCCGTGCCCACCGTCGCGGTCAGCGGGGTTGTCGTCGTTCGGCAGTTCTCCGCAGGCCGGATCTCCGTCACTGGCCTGTCTGTGGCTCGGTTCCCCGGAGCGACAATAGGGACAACCGGGGGCGTTCAGCGGGCCACAGCTTTCATGAGAGCCCGGTCACCACCTCGGCCGCCGCCGTAAAGACCGGGTCGCCGGTCAGTTCGAACCCGCGCCGGCACGCTTCAACGAGCTTCACCTGGTGCGGGTCGCGGCTGGCTTCCGCCGTGCTGGCAAGTTCGGTGCCGGTTGGACCGGTAGGTGGACCGGTAGTTGGACCGGTGGTTGGACCGGCGGTTCGCGGGGTGGGCTCACCGTTAGTCCCCGTGGTCCCGGCATAGAGAGCAGCATGCTCGGCCTGTACCTGAGCCAGGCCCGCGGCCTGGTCGGTAGAGCGGATGTGGGGTGCTAGCAGGTCGACCGCCATGGCTCCCGTGACGCCATGCAGGTGGAAAATGTTTGGCCGCGCCAGGTAATGGTGAGCGCCCTCCGCGGCGGCGTCGACAATCGCCAGCCTGACATCGTCGACTTCTGGCGGCGGCCCGGCGAGCTCCCCCGACCGCCACCGGGCAGCCCAATAACCCAGGGCCCGCGCCAGCTCTTCGCGACGTGCCTCCGTGTCTGCGGCGGCGACGGCGCGAGCGGCGTGCCCGGTCCTGATAGCACCGTGGAAAAGCGCCGTCGCCAGCCCGGGGAGCAGACGGGGGCCGAAACCTCGACGACACTCGGCCAGCCATCTCCGGCTATTGCCACCTCGAAGAACCCGATCCACTCAGGTAGCCGGCGGTAGTCGCCGAGGGCGTCACGCCACTCGAAGGATCTGCTCTTCTCTGCCCGGACTTCCGGTCCGGCGGAGCGCGCGAACCGTTCGGCCCATGTCGTGATCTCGCTCTCGAAGCCGAGGGCAGCCAGGGCCTCACACGCCATTGCCCCGTGGTTGACGAACCCGTTAGGCAGTTCGAACCCGCACCCGGCCATCCGTTGGAAGGCCTCGTCGAGGACCGTCGAGGTTTCGGCAGTCGGCATCGTCATGTCTCCACTTATGCTCGTGCTCATGTGTCGAGCGTAAGACCTCAAGTATTCTTGAGGTCAAGGCCATGACACGGGTCCCCCCAGATGCGCAGGAGTTGACCGTCGGCCAGCTCGCTTCCCGGAGCGGAGTAGCTGTTTCCGCCTTGCGCTTCTACGAGTCAGAAGGGCTGCTTTCCGCCGGGCGCACGTCGGGAAATCAGCGCCGTTACCCGCGTGATGCGCTGCGCCTGGTGGCGTTTATCCGTGCTTCGCAGCGTGTGGGCATCCCCCTGCGGTCCATCAAGCAGGCTCTGGACGGGTTGCCCGGGAACCGGGCTCCGACGCGCCAAGACTGGGCGCGCCTCTCCGCGGTCTGGCGGAGCGACCTCGACGACCGGATCGCGCAACTCGAGTCCCTGCGTGACCGCCTGAGCGACTGCATCGGCTGCGGCTGCTTGTCCATAGACCGGTGCGCCCTCGCCAACCCCGGTGACATGCTCGGTGAGGAAGGGCCCGGAGCGCGCAAGCTGCTGGGTTGAGCGCCTCAGGTCCGCGCGGAGTTGGCCGGACCGGGGCGATGGCGGCCCGGTCCCCTAGTTGGGCAATAATTTGTCAGCTGGAACTTCTCAGCTGACGCCTTCCCCGGCAGGACCGCTGGCGGCGCTAGCTAGTTGGCGTGGCACCCGTCGCAGCGGCCCGTTCTGGGGCCACGGTGTAGCCAGCGTCGATCCCTGACGGCTCGGGGACGCCCGCGATCCTGTAGACCTCCGACCCGTTTATGGTTTCGCTGGCCACCAGAAGTTCCGCCAGACGGCGCAGTTTGGCCCGGTTCGCGGTGAGCAACGCGACGGCCCGTTTTTCTGCACTGCTGAGTAAGGCGGAGACCTCGTTGTCGATCTTGGCCTGGGTCTCTTCAGCGAACGGCCTACTGGACAGGCCGGGACCTCCGCCCCCCAGGAACACCGAGCCCCCCTCGGGGTAACCGACGGGGCCCAGCACGGGCGACAAGCCGAACTCCCGCACCATCCTGATGGCCAAGTCGGTGGCGCTAGCCAGGTCGTTGGACGCACCGGTCGAGCCTTGCCCCAGCTCTACCAGCTCAGCGGCCCGCCCACCCATGCGGACGGCGAGACTGTCCTGCAGGTAGTCCTCCCCGTATAGGTGCCGTTCGACGAACGGGAGCTGCTCGGTCACACCTAGAGCCTGACCAGCGGGCAGTATCGTCACTTTCGCCACCGGGTCGGCCTTCGCGCTGAGGGCTGCGACCAGCGCGTGACCGGCTTCGTGTACCGCGACGGCGTGCTTTTCCTCGGGGAGGAGCACGTTCGAGCCCTCCCGCCGGCCGAGGATCAAACGGTCGCGGGCCTCGTCGAAGTCCGATGCGTAGATCACGTCCCGGTTGTTGCGCACTGCCACGATCGCTGCCTCGTTGGCCAGGTTGGCCAGGTCTGCGCCGGAGAACCCGGGTGTACCGCGCGCCACGACCTCGAGGTCGACGTCGGGAGCCAGTTGTTTGTTCTGGCAGTGCACTTTCAGGATGGCGACTCGTTCGTTCAATGTGGGGAGCGGGATCGTCACCTGCCGGTCGAAACGCCCGGGGCGCAGCAACGCCGGGTCGAGGACTTCAGGGCGGTTGGTCGCTCCCAGCACCACAATGCCCTGCGTCATGTCGAACCCGTCCATCTCGGCCAGTAGCTGGTTGAGCGTCTGCTCGCGTTCGTCGTTCGAAACGATCGCACCTGCTCCACCCCTGCGCTGGCCGATGGCGTCGATCTCGTCCACGAAGATGATGCATGGCGCCCGCTTGCGGGCCTCGGCAAACAGGTCCCGCACTCGTGCGGCCCCTACGCCGACGAACAGCTCCACGAAACTAGAACCGCTAACCGAGAAAAACGGCACGCTGGCCTCTCCCGCCACCGCCCGGGCCAGCAGTGTCTTGCCAGTGCCGGGAGGCCCGATCATGAGGACCCCCTTGGGGGCAACGGCGCCAGCCCGCTTGTAGCGGCCGGGATTTTTCAGGAACTCGACCACCTCGGAGATCTCGGCTTTCGCACCCTCATAACCGGCTACGTCCGCAAAAGTCGTTTTGGGACGGTCCGCGTCGAAGACCTTGGCGCGCGATTTGCCGGCCCCAAGCGCACCCTGCAACTGGCTGGCAGCCCCTTTCGACAGCCGGCGCCACAGCCAAAAGACAAATACGAACGGCAACAGGAGTATGACCCACGTCAGGACCTCCGAGCCGAACGACGTCCCCGGCGGGTTGGCCGATATTTCCACGCCTTCCTTCTGCAGTTGGGGCAGCAGGGCCGGATTGGTCAGCTGGGTCGGCACGACGGTCGTGTACTCCTTGCCGTCCGTAAGCGTGCCTGAAGCGCTCCCGTTGGAGTTGATGGTGAACGTCTTGATCTTCCCGGCCGAGACCTGCTCCACGAACTGGGAGTAAGTCAGGTTGACCGGCTTCGTGAGCCGGGTAGCCGGTAAAACGAAGAACAGCAAGAGGAACAATACGATTGCCCCAGCCCAAAGCCAGTGACGCCACTTTGGGGGCGGGGGCGGGGCAACCGGGACTGGCTTATCACGTTCGGGCGGAGGCGACGCAGGTTTGGTCATTGCTGCCCCCCTTCTTTCGAGTAGGGCGGGTCGACGCGACGCTTCGGTCGCGCCATTTGGGTCGGCTCCATCTTTACTGAAAATCTTATTCTTGTCATCCGCGCCACTCGGCCCTGCCTTTCGCTTGCACGCGCGCCATCATTTTGCCGCGCCCTTGGTCTCGACCCAGTCCATGGCTCGTGCCACCGCTCGCTTCCACTCCGTGTAGCCCGCCTCGCGATGTTCGTCGTCCCAACGTGGTTCCCATCGCTCGTCCTCGCGCCGGTTCCCGCGGAGCTCGTCCTGTCCAGCCCAGTACCCGACCGCCAGACCGGCCGCGTAGGCAGCACCGAGGGCCGTCGTTTCGGGGTAGGCGGGCCTGGAAACCGGCACCCCGAGGATATCCGCCTGCAGCTGCATGCAAAGCCGGTTCGAGGTGACGCCTCCGTCCGCCTTCAGCACTTCGAGCTTGGTGCCCGTATCCTGCTCCATAGCCAGGACCAGGTCCCTCGTCTGGTAGCAGATCGCCTCCAGGGTTGCCCGTGCCAGGTGAGCCGAGGTGCTCGACCGGGTCAGGCCGACTATCGTCCCGCCGCGTCCGAGCGCCAATAGGGAGCGAACAAGCCAGAGAAAGCGGGGACGAAATAAACGCCGCCGCTATCGTTGACGCGAGCCGCCAGTGTTTCGCTGTCGGCTGCCTGCGTGATGACTCCGAGCTGGTCCCTCAGCCACTGAATTGCCGCGCCGCTAATTGCGACAGAGCCTTCCAGAGCATAAACGGGGGCACAGCGGTCCATTTGGTAGCAAACAGTACTGAGGAGCCCGTTGTTCGAAGCGACGATGTCGCTCCCCGTGTTGAGCAACAAAAAGTTGCCCGTCCCATATGTGTTCTTCGCTTCGCCTGGGCGGAAGCACAGCTGGCCAACCATCGCAGCATGTTGGTCACCCAGGTCTGCAGTGAGCGGTACTGAGCCCAGGACCGGTCCCTGGATAAGGGCCTCGCCGTAATAGCCCGAGGAACTAAGAATTTCTGGCAGCATTTCCCGGGGCACACCGAAAAGAGCCAGCAGTTCGTCTGCCCAGGTGAGCTCCTGCAGGTCCATCAGCATTGTGCGGCTGGCGTTGGTGACATCTGTGGCGTGCCTCCCTCCCCGGGTGCCGCCGGTGAGGTTCCACAACAGCCACGTGTCTATGGTGCCGAAGCACGTCGTCCCTTCTCGGCCCGACTGTCGAACTCCGTCGACGTTGTCCAGGATCCATCGCAACTTGCCGCCCGAGAAGTAGGTGGAGGGCACGAGGCCGGTCTTTCGGCGTACCAGGTCGCCGTCGTCGCTTTGGGCCAGTTCGGAAGCGATGCGGTCCGTCCGGGTGTCTTGCCACACGATCGCGTTCATGACCGGCAGCCCGTTGGTGCGGTCCCAGACGACAGTCGTCTCGCGCTGATTGGCGAGCCCGATTGCCGCCAGGTCCGAGTGGGCCAGTCCGGCGTTGGACAGAGCCACCTTCATGACCGTGCGAGTGTTATCCAGGATCTCCATGGGGTCGTGCTCGACCCAGCCCGGGTGAGGGAGGATCTGTGCGTGCTCGAGCTGGTGACGTGCCTTTTCATTGCCGTCGTGGTCGAAGATGACAAAGCGCGTACTGCTAGTCCCCTGGTCGATCGCGCCGACGAACTCTGCCATCTCTTGCACCCTCTCAATGGCGCCTGTATTACCTCAGCACCGGACGTGCTGAGCCAAGGGTAGGCTCGCGCCGGTGGTTTGGGCGCACCTGAGCGTTTGCGGGCCCGCGACCATCAAAACCGGCACGATCAAAACCGCCACGGTCAAAACGGCGACGGTCAAAACCGCGGCGATCAAAACCGCGACGATCAAAACCGCAACTATCCAAAGGGCGGCCGTCGACGGGATCGCCATCGACAGGATCAGTAGCGCCATCGCGTCCCGGGGTGCCGTGCTTTGAGCGCAAGGCCGCCCGCCAAGCAGCCCTATGACCTTTCGCCTGAGCGACGCCGAGGTGATTTCGCTCGTCTGGGTAGCCAAGCGGTCGATGTGCTCGTCGTCGGGGGAGGGATAACGGGGGCTGGGACGGCGCTGGACGCGGCAGCGCGAGGGCTGTCGGTTGCGCTCGTGGAGGCTCAGGATTGGGCCTCAGGCACCTCCAGCCGGTCGAGCAAGCTCGTGCACGGCGGGCTCAGGTACCTCGAGATGCTGGACTTCAGGCTGGTCCACGAGGGGCTGAGGGAAAGGGCACTTCTGCTTCAGCGTCTGGCGCCGCACCTGGTCCACCCCGTCCCCATCCTGTGGCCACTCCGTCGTCCCGTGTTCGAACGCGCCTACGTGGGGGCCGGAATAGCTCTTTATGACGCGTTGGGCCTGTCGACCGGCACAGGCCGAGGCCTTCCGCTGCACCGGCACCTGTCCAGACGTCGCGCGCTCGCAGTCGCCCCCGGGCTGCGCGCCGAAGGGCTGGCCGGCGCTGTCCTCTACTACGACGGTCAGGTAGATGACGCCCGCTACGTGGTGGAGGTCGTCCGCACAGCGGTATCACTGGGGGCTACAGCGGTGAACCGGGCGATGGCCGTGGGTTTCACGCGTGAGGGACAGCGGGTCACTGGTGCGATTGTCCGCGACGCCGAGACCGGGGAGGAAGCGCACGTCCGCGCCCGGGTCACAGTCATTGCCACCGGGGCCTGGACCGAGGAAACCGAGGCTCTGGCCGGTCGCCACCGAGCCGTCCAGGTCAGGCCGTCCAAGGGCGCTCATGTCCTCGTCCCGCGGGTGAAGCTCGCTCTGTCGACGGGCCTCATCACGCGGACCGATCGCAGTGTGCTGTTCGTTCTGCCGTGGGGGGAGCAGTGGCTGATCGGGACGACCGACACTGACTGGGACTACAGCAAGGCACGGCCGCTCGCCACAGCGGCTGACGTCGATTACCTGATCGCCCAAGTCAACTCGGTCGTCGCCGAGCCTCTCGAACGGGAAGATGTGCAGGCTGTCTATGCCGGCCTGCGCCCGTTGGTGGCCGGGACGGGGGTCGTCCGGGGCCCGGGGGAGGGGAGGGGCCGCGGCCAGCCACGGGCGACGACCGGCGTATCACGAGAGCACGCCATCGGCCGGTCATCGCCTGGCCTGGTGGTCGTATCGGGCGGAAAATTTACGACGTACAGAGTCATGGCCGCTGACGCGGTGGACGCAGTCGTTTCAGAGGGACAGTTCCACGGCCCTGCCTCGACGACTGACCGCCTCCCGCTCCTTGGCGCCGAGGAGTACAGCTCCTACTGGGACCAGAGGCACCGCCTGGGGCGCGAAAGCGGCCTTGCTCTCAACCAAATGGAGCACTTGTTGCGTCGCTACGGTGGGCTCGCCGGCGAGCTCCTCACGACCATCGAAGGTTGTCCGGCTCTCTCAGCGCCGCTCGCCAAAGGGGGTGACTACCTGCAGGCAGAAGTCGTGTACGCGGCCACCCACGAAGGGGCGCGCCACATTGCGGACGTGCTCATGCGCCGGACGCGGCTCCTGATCGAGACAGGTGATGGTGGTATTGGCGCAGCACCTGCGGTGGCCGACCTCCTGGCTCCGGTCCTGGGCTGGGACGACGCCACCCGCACGGCTGAACTCGAGGACTATCGCCGAGAGGTCGACCTTGCGCGCCAAGCCGCAGGGACCGCCCGCGACGACGAGGAGGCCGCCCGGTTAGCGGACAGTGCGCCGTCGTTGCTGCCGCTGCCTTGACCGAGCCAGCAGGATCGGGCCAGCCTTAACGCGTAACCAGGGGTCGGCCGAAGCCTAACCCCTGGGTTACAAGGCACGCCCCAAATGGTCGTGTTATGGGACTATCTCAAGACCGAATAAACCAACCGGTCGCGAATTGCCAGGTAGACATTTGCGGGGGTGCCGCCGGACTGACCAGACAAAACCGGGCAGCGCACTGAGGGCGCTCGTGGCCCAGCTCCCGCCTGGCCCGTTACCAGTCCGGCGGACCGCTCTCCTCGGACGAGCTCAACGTTGCCATCTAGCTCTCCTTTCCAGGACGGTTGCCTGAGCAGGTGCTCTCCTCAATCATAACCCCTGGTTTGGTAGAAGTCACGGGCCGCTGTCAAACTTCTCAATTGCGGATTTACGGCCGTTTCGGGTCGGGCCAAAAACGCCTGCTGTGGCGGTGTTCGCGCACTTCGTGGCAGCTTCGATGAGCCGGTGATCGCACCTGCCCTGACCTGGGTAGATGTAGGGAAGACGTTGTTACAGTTGCACCAACCGGACAATAGGAACAGGACGGCACAGACGAGTCGGGTGACCCAGGCAGGAGAGTTGCCGTGCGAATGTGAACGGGCACCTCGACCTCGTGACTAAGGCGGGGGGAGACCGCTCCGACCGGGCTTGGCGAGCGTTCGCTCCCGAAGCCAGCGAAGTGTTTTCGGCGCGGCGGTTCGTAGCGTCCGTCCTCGATGCCTGGGGGCTCGAGATCGAGGATCTCCCGCTTCTTGTGAGCGAGCTCGCCACCAACGCCGTCCTGCACGCTCGGAGTGACTTCGAGGTGACGGTTATCCGTTTCAGCCGGCGCATCCGCGTCGAGGTCTTTGACCAGAACACGCGTCTACCCACTTTCGCCGCGGCACCTCCAGACGCCTACAGCGGGCGGGGGTTGATGATCCTGCGCGGCCTCGCCAACGCCTGGGGAGTGGAGTCCCACTCGGACGTCGGCAAGACGATCTGGTTCGAGGTGGCTGTGCCGGCACCACTCAAGAGGCGGCCGCGGTCGATGAAGTTGAACATGAACCAGGGTTGACATCAAAGCTCACTAAATGAGATGATATGATCTTGTCGGCTGGCCAATCGAGCGAGCCTACCTAATCTCGCGCCTGCCAACGCGGCCGCCTCCCAAATCTCGCGCCAAATCTCGCGCCAAATCTCGCGCCAAATCTGGCGACAAATCTCGCGCCAAATCTCGCGCCAAATCTCGCGGGTTGCCACCCTTGCCGCCTGCCACGTTTCCCGCTATCCAGTAGCCACCCCCTGGTTAGGAGGCCCAGATGTCCCGCACTGTTGACCTATTCCTGGACAGCGACCAACCGCTCGAGCGGCTCGCTAGCCAGCTCAGCGAGCTTGTCGGTACGCAGCTGATCGCATCGCCCGATCTGACCCATTTCGTCGTCCACGACGGCGTGGTGACCGCCTATTTGGCCGAACACGACTTCGTCGATGACGACAATCTCCCGCTCACCGAGTTCCGTTACGTCTTGTCAGCGTCTCTCCGCGGTGCAGTGAGTGCCGAGGACAGCCCGGAGCTGGCTTGGCTGCGCCGCGTAAATTCCCGCTTGCGCGAAGGCGCTCGCCTCTCCTCCCTGCTCGTAATAGACCTCGAGCGCCCGGACGTAATGCCGGCGCCAACGGGTTGAGCCGCAGGGTGGTGCTGCTGGCCGGGCAGTCCGCTGTACGCGTCCCCGCCCCCAGGCATACTGGGGCTTGTGAGCGGAGTGACCGAGACCTGGGCCAGCTCGTTCGATAACGAGCTGGGCCAGCTCGCTTCTGATGGGCGGCCGGGTGGCACGGCGCGAGAGGGACGTCAGAGGTTCCTATCGTGCCTTCCCCCCGGTTACGTCGAGGAGACTACGCCCGAGGACGCGGCAAGCGATTGGCTCCAAATGTCCGCTTTGCTCACCCCTCAGTCGAGCGCAGGCTCGGCCGCGGCCGAAGCCGGGCCGACCGGGGACGACCAGACAGGCACTGCCGGCGACCGGGCACAGCATCTTCTCGCGCAGGCAGACCGCCTGGTGTTGTGCCCAGGCCGCGTAGGTTCCCCCGGGGACTTCCGGCTGAGGCGTATTGGCCTCGGGAGGGTGGAGCTGTCGTCTTTCCTGCCGGTGCTCGAGAGCTTCGGCCTGGTCGCCGTCGAGGCCGTGCCCTGGCGCTTCGCCCTGGGGCCGAAAGGGCCCGATGCCTACGTGGACGATATCGGTCTGCGCATCAGCACCCCTCTGATGGCCACAGCATTCGATCTTGGCCGCGCCAGTCGGCGCCTGGTTGAGGCCCTCGAAGCGGTCCTGGGTGGGCGGGCCGAGCCGACCTCGCTCAACCGGTTGGTGCTCGGAGCCGAGCTGGACTGGCACCAGGTCAACCTTCTTTGTGCGTACAGCGCGTATAGGCAGGTGGTGGGGGGACCGAGGTCGGCCGAGAGCGCGGAGTCGATCAGGAGCGCGCTGGTGGCGTTCCCGTCCGTGGCTGACGCGGTCGTTCGCCTCTTCACAGCTCTCCTGGTGCCAAGCGCCGACTTGTCTTCCCTCGACGCGCGTGCCGGGGTCGTCGCGGCCCTGTCGACGGTGCCCGACCTGGAGCACGACCAGGCGCTCCACGAGCTCGTCTCGCTCGTAGACGCCACCGTGCGCAGCAACTGGGCCCTCGGCAACGACACGATCTCGCTCAAATTGGCGAGTCCCGGCCTGGCTTTTTTGCCCCCTCCGAGGCCACTGTTCGAGACGTTCGTATGGTCCCCGCGGTCCCAGGCGTTGCACGTGCGGTTCGGTCTGGTGGCAAGGGGAGGGGTCCGCTGGAGTGACAGGCACGCCGACGTGCGGGGGGAAGTGCTCGGCCTCGCGCGGGCACAGGTGAAGAAGAACTCGCTGATCGTCCCTACCGGCGCCAAAGGGGCTTTTGTCCTCGGCAAGGACACTCCAGAAGGACAGCAGCCCGAAGGACAACAGCCAGAAGGGCAGCAGCCCGAAGGCCAACAGCAGGGAAAGGCGGCTTACAGCGCTTTTGTCAGAGGGTTGCTGGACGTTACTGACAACATCGTCAAGGGAGAAGCAGTACACCCAGAGGGTGTTGTATGCCGGGATGGCGACGACCCTTACCTGGTGGTGGCGCCGGATAAGGGAACGGCGCACTTTTCTGACCTGGCCAATTCGATAAGCGAGGACCGAGGTTTTTGGCTGGGCGACGCCTTCGCTTCGGGAGGCAGTCACGGGTATGACCACAAAGCCCTGGGCATAACGGCCAGGGGAGCGTGGAGGGCGGTCCGAAGGCATTTTCGTGCCCTCGGGATCGATGCACAGAGCGAGCCGCTGCGAGTCGTCGGAGTGGGCGACATGTCGGGCGACGTGTTCGGCAACGCCATGCTCCAAAGCGACAGTATTTGTCTCGTTGCGGCGTTCGACCACCGCCACATTTTCATCGACCCCACTCCTCAACCCGCACGGTCCTACGAGGAGAGGCGCCGTCTCAGCCAGCTCGAGCGTTCATCCTGGCAGGACTACGACTTGCACGCGGCCTCAGAAGGCGCCGGGGTGTACTCGCGGCACGCCAAGCAAGTAGAGCTGTCTCGCCAGGCCCGCGTCTCATTGGGTGTGACCCCCGGGGCGCTGTCGCCGCCCGAACTGATCAGACAGATCCTGGCGGCTCAGGTGGACCTCATTTTCTTCGGCGGGATCGGCACGTTTGTCAAGGCTCCCGGTGAGAGCGACATAGACGTCGACGACAGGGCGAACGACGAAGTGAGGGTGACCGCCGACCAGTTGCGCACGCGTGTGGTAACCGAGGGAGCCAACCTCGCGGTCACACAACGGGCTCGCATCAGCTACTCCCGCCGTGGCGGGAGGGTCAACGCGGACTTCATCGATAACGCAGCGGGTGTCGTCATGTCCGACCGGGAGGTCAACTTGAAAATCCTCCTCGGGTTAGCCCTCACCGCAGGGAGGCTGGACGTGGCGGGTCGGGAGGCCATGCTGGTGGGCTCCAAAGAGGCTGTCGCTGGCGCCGTGCTGGCAGAAGTGGAGCGCAGCATTGTCACGCTGGAGCGCGCCGCCGGCTCGAGCGGCGCAGATTTGCCCGCTTACGAGGCGTTGATGAAGGACCTGGCGCACGCCGAACTGCTCGACGTCGACGTCGAGGCTCTGCCTGGTCAAGAGGAGCTGGCCCGACGTCGGCAAGCGGGGGCGGGGCTGAGCAGGCCGGAGCTCGCTGTCCTCGTCGCTTATGCCAGGAGCGAAGTCGCACGTTCGATCGAGAGCGGGCCGCTCTCGTCCGACCAAGCGTTGTGGCCGTGCGCGTTTGCGTATTTCCCGCCCGCCACGGCCGACATGTTCTCCGATCTCATCCCCGACCACCCGTTGTTCCACCAGCTGATCTCTTCTCTGGTCGCCAACGCCATGGTCGAACAAATGGGCTCGGTTTGGGCCCACGAGGTCGCCGCCGAGACGGGCCGCCAGCTTTGGGAAACGGCCGCCGCTTACTGGGCCGCTCGTGAGGTCCTCGGGGCGGGGACGTTCTTCGACGAGCTGGACGCCCTGGCCTGGTCCATACCTCCGGACGCTGAAGCCGCAGTGCGAGACGAGGTGGGCGCGGCGTTGAAGCGGCTCGCCCGCTGGTACCTCTCCCGGCCGGGGGCGATCAGCCCTGGCCCAATCATCGCCGGCGACCGCCCCGTGGCGGCCCGTCTCGAAGAGGCCTCCCCGCCAGGGGGCGGGTTGTCAGCGGGCGTGTTGCCAGAGGGCGGGTTGCCAGAGCGCGGATTGCCCGGGGCTGGATTGGTAGCAAACAAGCTCGCTGCCTTGGGGCTACCGACCGACGTTGCGTCCCGAGCCGAGCGCTTCGACCGGGCGGCGGCGTCGGGTGAGATGGCCGACGTGGCCCGTTCGTCCGAACGTGACCTCTCGGCAGTGCTCGACGCGTACGGCGTGGTCGAGGAGGGCCTCTCGGTGGCGACACTGCAGGGGGTGCTGAGCCGTCAGGGGGCCGCCGATCGCTGGGACCGTTGGCAGCTCGACATGCTTGCCGACGACGTGGCGCAGGCCCGGGCGAACGCGGCCATCCGGGCGCTGCGGTCGT
Source organism: uncultured Acidimicrobiaceae bacterium (assembly GCA_963823855.1). Classification (GTDB taxonomy): domain Bacteria; phylum Actinomycetota; class Acidimicrobiia; order Acidimicrobiales; family Palsa-688; genus Fen-671. The sequence goes on along the minus strand of CAWGNA010000008.1, from coordinate 373,651 downwards.
ACCCCGATGAGCCGGGCGCGCCAGCAGCCCGCCGGTGGCTCGCCGCGCACTCCACCTTATTGGCCCGACCGCTTCGCCTTGTCCACGAACTCGGGGAACCGACAGCCCCACCCCTTTCCTTGTTGACCCTGGCGGTACGGGCGCTGGGCGAAGCAGTCCGGGCCTAGGGGCGTGGCGTTGGTTCCACCGACCCCGGCCGCGCTCGAGGCTGAACAGTCGCAGGGACGGCTGGTCGGATTTGAACTGGTAAGGGTCCTGCTCCCCCTGCGCAAGGCTTGGGCCAGCGAGGCGGGCAGTTTTTCTCAGCGCGACAGCTTGCTCGTAAGGGCTGTTGTGAACTTCGAGGGCGCGAGTGGGGGGCGTTCCCAAACGGAAGGGTGGGGTGAATGCACTGCCTTGCCTGATCCGACTTATAGCGACGAGTACACCGCCGGCGCGGCCCAGGTGGCCGAGCGTTACATCGTGCCGACGCTATTGCGGGCCCGAGTGGGACGGGCGGTAGCCGTGGTCCCGGCCCTCCGGGGACTGAAGGGGCACCGAATGGCCAAGGCCGCTTTCGAGGCTGCGTTCCTCGAGGCCGAGCTGAGGAGCGCCGGGGTACGCCTCACCGACTATCTATTTGGCCTCAGCCGGTTTGGGCCAAGGTCCGGTCAGCCGCCGAGGGCCGCCGTTGTGGCCGGGGCCGCGGTAGGCCTAACCCGTTCGCTCGGGGAACTGCTGGACGAGGTGGAGCGCTACACCGAGGCAGGCTATCTCCGGGTCAAATTGAAGATCGGCCCCGGGTGGGACGACGAGCCCCTCGGCGCCGTTCGGGACCGGTGGCCCGAGCTGGTCCTCTTCGCCGATGCAAACGGTGCGTACGCACAGCTGCCCCTGGTCGAGGCGGCGGAGAACCTGGCCCGGCTCGACCAGCACGGGCTTGCTTGCCTCGAACAGCCCCTCAGCGACGACGACCTGACCGGCCACGCAGAGTTGTCCCGACGGCTCCGGACGCCGCTGTGCCTGGACGAGGCGTTGGGCTCGGTAGCGACGCTGGTCACTGCTCTCGACGTCGGTGCCTGCTCGGTCGTCAACGTCAAGGCGGGGCGCCTCGGCGGTCTCATCGAAGCGGTGCGGGCCCACGACCTCTGTGCCGAAAGGGACGTGCCGGTATGGTGCGGCGGCATGGTCGAGACCGGTATCGGCCGAGCCGCCAACCTCGCCCTGGCCGCGCTGCCCAATTTTTCGCTGCCGGGCGACCTGTCCGCTTCGGGCAGGTTCTTCAAAACGGACGTGACCGGGCCGCTCGAACTCGGGTCAAACGGCACGATTGCGGTCCCCGCCGGTCCTGGTAGCGGGGTGACGGTGAACGACGAGGCTATAAGCGCATTCTCGACCTGGCGGCAATGGTGCCCGGCCCAATGACTATGCCAGGCCGGATGAGTATGCCAGGCCCATTGACTATGTCAGGCCCAATGACTATGCCACGGAGGCGCCCGAGCGCTGGCTTTGGTCTCCGGTCCTGGGCGCGCCCTCGCCGTTCAGGGCACGACGACCGCCGGCGGTCCTCAGGCTCCGGCCGTGCACAGCGCTACGGTGCGAGGAGATGACTCTGCCTTTCTGGTCCGACGACCCTGCCGGCCCACCGTCGGACGCACCGCATGGTGACCGAGGGCGTCGCACCGCTCGGGAGGAGCCCCGCCGGGTAACGCTGGTCCGGCTGTCAGGCGAGATCGCACGTTCGCTGGCCGGTATCGGCCGCATAGCTGTCGAGGGTGAAGTGCACCGGCCCCAGAAGTCGCGCGGCGGCTGGACCTTTTTCACCCTGCGGGACCGTGCCGCCCAGATGCCGGTCGTCTGCCCGGCCCGCCACTCTCGCCGGTGCCGGGCTGTAGGCGGGGAGCGAGTGTTGGTCGTTGGCTCCCTCGTATGGGGCAACGACAGGGGACAGCTGGTCCTCGAGGCGGAGGAAGTAACGCCTGTAGGCGAAGGCGCGGTAGCGGCCATGATGGCCGAAATCAGGTCGAGGCTGGCAGCCGACGGCCTTCTCGATAGACCGAGACGGGCGGTGCCCCGCTTGCCGAAGGTCATCGGTGTTCTGTGCGGGGCTGATGCCGCGGTGCGCAAGGACATCGAATCGGTGGTCGCGGCACGGTTCCCCGGCTACCCGCTCCAGGTGGCGGAGACGACCGTGAGCGGTCCCGGCGCGGCCTTCGCGATCGTCGAGGCTCTCGACCGGCTTTCCCGCCAGCAGGACGTGGAACTCGTCATCCTGGCCCGCGGGGGTGGAGATGCGACCGCCTTGCTGCCCTGGAGCGACGAAGAGCTCTGCCGGGCCGTAGCCGCGTGCCGTGTTCCCGTCGTTTCTGCCATCGGCCACGAGTCAGACAGGCCTCTGTGCGACGAGGTCGCAGATCTCCGCTGTGGGACCCCGTCCATAGCTGCGCACCGTGTAGTGCCGGATCGCGACCAGCTCGAGGGTGAGCTCGAGGGCCTCATCGAGGCGGCCGCACGGGGGCGCGCCGGGGCGGGCTGGCCCGTCAGAGGTTGGAGCGCGTTGAGGTCAGCCGGGCGCTGGAGGCGGGGGTCGAACGCGCCGAAAGCAGGCTCCGGCACGCCGGCGATCGTCTGGTCTGGGCGCACCCGGGCCAAATGGCCGGCGCCAGCAGGCGCCGGCTCGTCTCCTGCGACTGGCACCGGCCGATGGCCTCCTGCCTGGCGTCGGGGCAGCAACGTCTCGACGCGATGGCCAGGCACGCCCGGTCTTTGTCACCTCAGCAGGTTATAGAGCGCGGCTTCGCCGTGGTACGGCGTCTCGACGGCGTCATTGTGCGAGGGCCCGAGCAGGTCCAACCCGGCGACTTGCTCGAGCTCAATGTGGCTCGGGGGCTGATCGCCGCGCGTGTCGAGGCGCCACCCCCAACGGCAGGGCTCCCTGCTCAGGTCAGACCGGCTGGTACCGGGCGGGCCGAGACTGGCCAAACGAACGTCGGCAATCAAACTGCTGCCTACCGCGAGCGCCAGGGGCGCCACGAGCTTCGAGAGGGCCAGGAGCGTCAAGAAGGGAGCGACGGTTGAGCCAGGCAGCAGCATTCAACCCCGAGCTGTGCGGCGTGCGAGGCCCGCTCGAGAGCCTGACCTTCGAAGAGCTGGTGGCTGCCCTGGAGCTCCTCACGGCCCGCTTGAGCAGCGGGGAGATCGGTATAGAGGCTGCCGCCGACCTCTACGAACAGGCCGAACTGCTGCACGAGGCGGCTCAGCGGCGTTTAGACGCCGTCGAAGCGCGTATCGGTCGGCTCCGTCCCCCCGGCGCCCAGGCGTGACGCCGGACGTGCGGCCCCTGGGCGTGAAGCCCAGGCGTGGCGTGGGCCGTGGTCCGGCCCGTCATCCCGTCATTTTTCCGGCCACTGCACCTTGAGGCACCTGTCTTCGAGCTGCCCGGGGGACCACCGGCGCCACTGGCCGTTCATGGCGCGGCGGGTTGTCTCTGTCCAGGTTATGACGTCTTTCCGCGACGTCCTCCGGACCACCTGGACCAGCCCGGACTGGTAGACCTTGTAACCCGCCCACACTCCGGGGTAGTCCTTCGTCGAGCCGACCTCGGTGATCACGATGGGCCCGTATTGGTAGCGGCGGTTCCGGTGCCGGTGCCCGCAGCTGACGAACGTGGCACGGTTCGCCCCCACCAGCGCCTCCATCAGCTGCCGGCCCTCTTCGAACGGCAACCCCGGCGGGTAGACGGTCGGGAACCGGTGCCGGTCCGGAGGGTGGTGGAGCCCGACCCAGGCTGCGGGGGCCTCTCCGGCCAGCGCTGCTACCCATCGGCTGGCCTTGGCAGGCAGCTCGCCCCGATGAAGGTGCGGGTTCCCGCTGGCCGTATTGACCAGCACGAGCCGTAGACCGGGCAGGTCGACGGCGCGTGGGCGCCAGGAGACCAGGACACCCTGAGCCTCGAGCACCGCACGGGCATCGACCCCGAACTGGTTGTCGTGGTTGCCGAGTACCGCTTCTACCGGTATGGGGCTCGCCGCCAGGATCGTCCCCACGTCTCGTACTTCCGCCGGCGTCGTCCAATTCGACAGATCCCCTTTGACCACGAGACGCTGCGCTCCCCAGGCAGTGGCCTCGTCGATCGCAGCACGCAGCGCCCGAACAGGGTAGGGCTCGGTGGTCTTGTCCCCGTCCCGGGAGCAGGGCGGGGCCTCCTCTGCGTCGTGGATGCGCCCCCGGACGCCGAAGTTCTTCTCCCCGATATGCAAGTCGCTGATGGTGGCGAACTTGCACAGCACCGCCCCTCCGGGCGGGACCAGGGTCCGGGCGCTGTCCAGCCAGGAACGAAGGTACGCCCCTTGCGCTCGCGACGACGTCATATGTGGTCCCCGGGGCCAGGCCTTCTAACACGACTGCTCCCGGGCCAGCCGGCCACCTACTGTCGAGCCGTCGCCGGCCCGCCCAGTACTGATGCGCCCAGCGCTCCGCGCGCCCCTCCTCTGAGGGTGAAGTGGCGGGGGCGGTGACGCCTCTGGCGTCCAGGACGACCTCGACGGTCGGGGATGGCTCGGGATGCGCCACAACGGCGCCGACCTCGACCCTCAAGTCCTCGGCCGGAGATGCCGGCCACGTGAGCTGAACCGAACAGTCGTCTACCGCGAAGACCTGGATGGGCCAGGGAGACGGCTGCGGGAGGCCCAAGGTTGGCCTCAACGAGCTCCCGGTGAATAGGCGACGAGAACCGCGCCCAGCTGGTCTGCGACACGGTGCTTGAACGCCAGGTTGATGTTCAGCCGTTCACGGGCTTGCACCACCCGGCGCTCACCGCTGCCCAGAGGGTGGGAACCGAGCCAATCCAAGGCCCGCTCTGCCACTTCGTCGCCGGCCGCCACCAGAGCAGGCAACGACTCGAGCATGCGGTGGGTCGACTTAGGCGGCCAGCGCGTCAACATTTCGTCCCAGCGCTCCTCGACGGCTTCCCAGGCGACGGCGCAACCGGCCCGATGGGCCAGGATGCCCCCGAGCAGGTAGGGGGCATCCTGTGACCTGACCTCAGCCGAGAACACCAGCTCGACCGACCTGCGCAGGAGGTCCGGGTCGGAAAACCCGCCGAGAGCGTCCAGGTAGCGCACCTCGTCCTGAGGCGTCGCTGCCGTCTTGTAATGCGAGTAGAGCACGTCCCACTCCTCACGACCCCCGGCGGCAGCCACTACCCGCGCCACCGCCGTGGCGAGGTCCGCCGGCAACGGCGCCCGGCCAGCGTCAGCGTCGGCGAGCCGTTTCCTGGCTTCCTTGCGCACGTCGTCATCTCGCCCCAACGTCCCGAGCAGGGTCACGAGCCGGGCTCGCAATCGGGCTCGGCGAGGCGTCTCAGCGGCCAGGCCGTCGGCGGACTCTTCGGGCCGCCACCCGACGGCGGCAAAGCCCTCCCCGGCGAGGCCTTGCGTCATCAGCGCCAGCGCAGCCAGCTCTTGCTCGGTCGCCACCAGCTCTAAGAGCCCGAGGCCGCCGGCGATGGCCCACCACACATCGGGGTCGCGGTCGCTCTCGAGCCTCGACCAGAGGGCGAGCGGGCTCTCCAGCCTCACGAGGCCAGCGACTGTCTCGGCCCATGTGTCCGACACCAAGCTGAGGCGCTCCCTACCGTCCAGCCCCGCCAACGAGGCGAAGATCCTCTCCCGCAACTCGTCGCTGTAAAAGACGCGGTACACGCCCCAAGCGCTCTCGTTTACAAGCACCCAGCTCGGTTCTTCCTTTAGCGGGACGGTCGCCGTCGGGCCTTCGAGCAAAAGCTGTTCGCGGTGGATGTCCCCATCACCAGTCGCGTACCGGAGGCTGACGGGGACGACCCAGCGCTGGTCCTCCGACGTGCTGCCGTCCAGGAGGAAACGTCGCTGCGAAATCTCGAGGCCGGCGCCGTCGTCGGTGAGCCCGACCGAGACGAGGGGATGGCCGGGCTGGTTGACCCACGTCCCCATCGTGGCGCCCACGTTTTGGCCGGACGCAACCTCGAGGGCGTCCCAAAGATCGGTGGTATCAGTGTTTGAGTAGCGGTGCTTTTCCAGGTAGAAGTTGAGGCCCCGGCGGAACGCATCGTCGCCGAGGTGCCGCTCGATCATGCGGAGGACCGACGCACCCTTGTCGTAGGTGATCACGTCGAACATGTCCTCAACTTCCTCGGGCCGGCCCACCGGGTACTCGATGGCCCGCGTAGCCCGCAGGCCGTCGGTCGCCAGCGCGACGGCGCGGCCCACGCCGAAGTGGGTCCAAATCTCCCACCGGGGCTCAAAGGCATCCGTCGCCAGCACTTCCATGAACGTCGCAAAAGCCTCGTTCAACCACGTGCCTTCCCACCAACGCATGGTGACGAGGTCGCCGAACCACATATGCGCGGTCTCGTGGGCAATGGCTGACACGACTCGCGCCCGCTCGTCCTCTGAGCTTTCCTCGCTCACCAATAGCGCGGTTTCCCGGTATGTCACGAGGCCGAGGTTTTCCATGGCCCCGGCGGCAAAATCGGGCACGCCGACGTGGTCGAGCTTGTCGGAGGGGTACGGGATCGAGAAGTAATCGCGTAGGAAAGAAAGCGAGTGTGCGGCTGCGTCCCCCGCCAGCGTTCTCAGCGCGCCGCGACCAGGGACCGAGCCGATGCGCAGTGGCACACCTTCCACTTCCCTCGGGATGGTCAGCTCGAACGGACCTATCACGACGGCAACCAGGTAAGTCGACATTTTCATCGTGTCCGCGAAACGCACCCGGCGTTTGCCGTTCCCCAATAATTCCGAAGAAATCTCGCCCGCATTGGAAAGCACGGTTAGATTTTCGTCAGCAACGACGCTAATCCCGAAGCTCGCTTTCAAGTCAGGCTCGTCCCAGCACGGGAAAGCCCGTCGCGCGTCGGTCGCCTCGAACTGCGTTACGGCTAGCCACTGCTCTTCGCCGCTTTCGCCCTTGAACTTGCTGCGGTAAAAGCCGCGTAAAAGGTCGTTCAACTTGCCAGAGAAACGTAAGTTGAGCTTCCACAGGCCGGCCTCCAGTGGCCCGGTCAAGCGCAGCGCGACCTGCTCCTCGTCCGGGTCGTACGAGACCGTCGCCGGGCGCCGCTCCTGCCCGTCCCGGGCGAAGTACGCCTCCTCGATCTCGAGCTCGGCCGCATTGAGCACGACCTCGGCAGCTGGTCCCCCTACTCGAACGTCGATGGCCGCTTCGCCGTCGAACGTCGCGTTCGCTAGGTCTGGTTGGAACACCAAGGAGTAGTGCTCGGGGACAACGTTCCTTGGTAGCCGGTACGGTGGTCGTTCGTCCACCCGGCTACCCTACGGCTCCGCCGTGCGTTTTTGCCAAACCGGGCGCAGCAGCAGGCGGGGGGGTTACTGGCTGTCTACCGGGGGGAGCGCGGACGCTTAAGAGCCGTCCGTTTCCGCGGGCGGGAGGTAATCCAGCTGCAGGTCTGCCAGTCGGACGAGGGTGGAAGCGACCCAGGCTCCCAGTGAACTCAGGGTGGCCTCTGTGGCGGCGCTCACTTGTCGTGTAGCGCCGACACGCGATTGCAGGGCGTCCACTGCGCTCGAGCGGGGCCCAGCCCAACCCGGGAAAAGGCTTGCCTCTTTGCTTTCCCCGGCGTTCGGCGCCGGCAGGCGGTAACTGCCCTCGTATGCCACTTCTATGGCCACTTCTGGTGGCGCCGATTCTTCTTCGAAAGCCTCTTCGACCACGGGGGCCGAGCGCGCCAGGTTGTCGCCGCCTATTTCCGGGCTGTCTTCGGGCAGCACCGACAGGACCGTGGATAGCTCCGGCCTGGTCGCAAGCCGCTGCACGCGGAACACAACCTCGATACCGATCTCCGGCGGCTCCTCCACTTGCTCGCCCATGCTGATGCTGCGCCACGCCGACTGGCTCCAGGTCTGCCAATCCAAGCTGACGTCGGCGCTCACCCTGGGAGGGTCCCCATCGCCGGGCAGGCTCACCGTCGTCTCCCACACGAGGTCGCCGGTCAGAAGGTCGTAGACGAGCCGGTCGTCCTGCCCGGCCCGCTCCAAAAGGCTCTGGTCGAGCGCCGCTCTAAGCGCTCCGACGGTGTCGAGGAACAAGTGGTCGAACATCAGGGGCTCCACACGATTTTATTGAGCGTACATCAGCCGCCCGGGCAGGCCACGACGCGCTCGCCCCCGGGTTTGGGCTACCAGGTGGGGTACGGAGCGCTTCTTGGTGCTAAAAGTGGCCTTTTCGTCTCTTTGGTGCCGATTGACCACTTTCCACGTGCTCGATCGTCACCAAGTAGGCATCATCCCGGGCAGACGGCAGTACCCTTTCGGTGTGGAACGCATCGGACTAGTCGGCCTGCCCAATGCAGGCAAGTCCAGCCTCTTCAACGCCCTGACGGGGGGCTCGGCCCTTGTGGCCAGCCATCCGTTCTCGACTACCGAAACAAGTACCGGGGTCGCCCAGGTGCCGGACCAGCGCCTGGACGCGCTGGCGGTCATGAGCTCGTCGAGGAAGGTGATCCACGCCGGAGTCGAGCTCGTAGACATCGCAGGCCTGGTGGCCGGGGCGTCCACCGGGGAAGGGCTCGGTAACAGGTTCCTGGGCGGGATCCGCGAGGCCGACGCCATCTGCATCGTGCTGCGGGCTTTCGAGGACCCGAACGTGCCGGGGGGGAGCGACCCGCTCGAGGACCTGGCCGTCCTCGAGCTCGAGCTGGTGCTCGCCGACCTGGCGAGCGCTGAGTCCCAACTGGAGCGCCGGCGCAAGGCAGCCAAGCAGGACCGGTCACTCGCCGGCCAAGTTGCGGTCTTGGAAAAAGCTCATCGTCTCCTCGCTGACGGCATCCCTCTTTACCGTTCGGGCCTGGACAACGATGAGCGCGAACAACTGCGGCCCTTCTTCATGCTCACGAACAAACCGGTCCTGGCGGTGGTCAACCTCGGTGAGGACGATGTGGCCGACTACGCCTCGCTTATCAAGCCAATCGTGGACGAGCTCGGCAGTGCCGCCGAAGTCCTCGGCGTCAGCGTCAAGTTGGAGGCCGAGGCGGCCCAGCTGCCCGCCGAGGACAGGGCCGAGCTCCTCGAGGGGCTCGGTCTCGGGGAGGGCGCGCTACCCCGGGTGGCCCAAGCTGCGTACCGTCTGCTGGGACGGCGCACGTTCTTCACCACGGGCGACAAGGAGAGCAGGGCCTGGACGTTCAAGGCCGGCGCCAAGGCGCCGGAATGTGCCGGTGTCATCCACTCCGACCTCCAGCGTGGTTTCATCCGGGCTGAAGTGGTCCACTGGGACGAACTACTGGCGCTCGGGTCCTGGGCGGCGGCTCGAGACGTCGGCAAGCTGCGGGTCGAGGGCAAGGAGTACGAAGTCGTAGACGGCGATGTCCTCGAGATCCGTTTCAACGTCTGAGGCCTCGAAGGTTTCGAAGGGTACGCCGGTAACGACGTCCGCGGCTGGGGGCCGGGTCGTTGTCGTCGCTACTCCTATCGGCAACCTGGGGGACCTTTCACCTCGGGCTGTGGATGCGTTGGCGTCATCGGATTACATCTATTGCGAGGACACCCGCCGGACCCTGAAACTCCTCAACCACTCCGCCATAACCGGGCCCCGTCTCGTGCCGCACCATCGCCACAACGAGGCCTCCACGACGCCCGGCGCGATCGCCCGGGCGAAGGCCGGAGCGACCATTGCCGTCGTGACCGACGCAGGGACCCCGCTCGTCAGCGATCCCGGCGCCCGCCTCGTGCGCGCTGCCCTGGCCGAAGGGATCCCCGTCGAGACGGTGCCCGGGCCATCGGCGGTCCTGGCGGCCCTGGTGGTGTCGGGGCTCTCAACCGACCGATGGTGTTTTGAAGGTTTCCTGCCGCGTTCGGGGCGCGAGCGCGGCGAACGCCTGGCCGCTGTCGCCGCCGAGGTAGAAAGGGCGGTAGTGATCTTCGAATCGCCGCACCGCCTTCAGCGTGCCCTCGACGACATAGCGATTGCGTGCGGGCCCGAGAGGCCTATATCGGTGTGCCGGGAGCTGACGAAGATCCACGAGGAGATCTGGCGCACCACGACAGGCGAGGCGGCAGAAGGGGCACGCACTACCAAGCCGCGCGGGGAGTACGTCTTGGTGCTCGGGCCACCATGTAGCCCGGGGCGTAGGCGGGGCCAGCCCCAGGATCACCCGGAGCCTGGCCCGCGCCCTGGAGAGGCCAGCGCCGCCCGACCTTAAGGCCGGGCGGCCCGAACAGAGCCCAGGTACCCTGGGCAGGTGGCTCGCTTCTACGTCACTACGCCGATCTATTACGTCAACGACGCTCCCCACATCGGTCATGCGTACACGACCATCACGGCCGATGCTCTGGCGCGCTGGCACCGCCTGGCGGGTGATGACGTGTTCTTCCTGACCGGGACCGATGAGCACGGGCTCAAGGTAAAGCGTTCGGCCGAGGCCAATGGCCTCACTCCACTGGAGCAGGCCGATAGGTACAGCGCCCGTTTTCGAGATGCGTGGGAACTGCTCGACATCTCCAACGACGATTTCATCCGTACTACCGAGCCACGCCACCACCGCGCTGTCGCGGCCATGATGCAGGCCGTTTACGACAATGGGTGGATAACCCCCGGGATCTACGAGGGCCTTTACTGCGTGGCCTGCGAGGCGTACTACGTGGAGAGCGACTTGGTCGACGGGCTGTGCCCGGTCCACCACAGGCCGGTCGAATTGCTGAGGGAAGAGAACTACTTTTTCCGGTTGTCAGCCTTTTCCGACCGCCTCTTGGAATGGTACTCGGACAACCCGTTGGCGGTCTTGCCAGAACCGCGCCGTAACGAGGCCCTCGGCCTGATCAAGGGGGGCCTGCAGGACATCTCAGTGACGCGCACCTCCCTTGACTGGGGTGTGCGGGTCCCCTGGGACACTCGGCACGTGTTTTACGTCTGGTACGACGCGCTCATCAATTATGCGACGGCTGTCGGTTACGGAGAGGAGCCGGCCCGTTTCCAATTTTGGTGGCCAGCCGTCCATCACTTGATCGGCAAGGACATTCTGCGTTTCCATTGCGTCTACTGGCCGGCGCTTTGCATGGCGGCTGGCATAGAGCCACCCCACCGCATATCCGTGCACGGATTTTTGCTCGTGGGCGGGGAAAAAATGTCCAAGACCGCCTTCAACCAGATCTCGCCGGCCGACCTCGTGCCCGAGTTCGGTGTCGACGGGTTCCGGTACCACTTCCTGCGGGACCAACAGTTCGGTCCTGACGGCGATTTTTCGTACGAGGCGATGGTGGCCCGCTACAACTCGGACCTGGCGAACAACCTCGGCAACCTGCTGGCCCGGGTGGGGGCTGTCGTCCAGCAGAAATGTGGCGGTATAGGGCCCGCGCCGGCCTAGACAGCCCGCTCGGGGAACTGGCAGCGGAGGTTTTCACAGCGGCGGCATCTGCGTGGGAGCGGGTAGCACCGAGCGAGGCCCTGGAGGCGACCTGGCGTCTCGTCAGGGCGGCCAACGCGGCCCTCGAGGCGGCCGAGCCGTGGCGGGCCGAGCCCGGGCCAGAGGTCGACGCGGTGCTCGGGGACGCCCTCGAAGTGCTGCGTATTGTCGCCGTCCTGGCCAGTCCCGCACTGACCCGAGCGCCTACCGAGATCTGGCGGAGGATCGGGCTGGCCGGCTCCCCTGCGGGCGCCAGGATCCCGGATGCCTGCAAGTGGGGCGGGTACCCCGGAGGGCTGCCGGTCGAGCGAGGGGCGCCCCTGTTCCCACGCCTCAGCGCCTGACCGCGCCGGTGTGGTGCGACAGCCACTGCCACATCCCCTACGAAGGCGTCGGCATCGAGGCCATCGTCGAAGCACGAGCAGCCGGGGTTACCCGGCTGGTCAGTGTCGGGACCGATGCCGAACAGTCGGCCGCGGCGTTGCGTGTAGCTGCCGATAATGACGGCGTGTGGGCGACAGTCGGGCTCCACCCCCACGAAGCGAGCCGCGGCGTCTGGACCGTGGAACCTCTACTGGCTGGACAACCGAAGCTGGTGGGAGTGGGAGAGTGCGGGCTCGACTACCACTACGACTTTTCGCCGCGCCCGGCGCAACGAGAAGCGTTTGCGGCGCAGGTCGCGCTGGCGACATCCCATGGGTTGGCTCTCGTCGTGCACACCAGGGAGGCGTGGGAGGACACGTTTGCGGTCCTGCGGTCCGAGGGCGTCCCCCCCGCACCGTCTTTCACTGCTTCACCGGCGGACCGGCCGAAGCTCGAACCTGCTTGCAGCTGGGGGCGTGGTTGTCTTTCAGCGGGATCGTCACTTTCAAGAACGCCGGCGAGGTGAGGGAGGCCGCTGTTCTCTGTCCCCTGGACCGGCTCCTGGTCGAGACGGACTCGCCCTACTTGGCGCCCGTTCCCTACCGGGGCCGCCAAAACTCACCGGCCTTCGTCCCGCTCGTGGGTGCCGCGGTGGCGGCAGCGAAAGGAGTTGACGTGGCTCTGGTCGAAGCGGCCAGTTGGGACGGGGCCGCAGAGGTCTTCGCGCTGGAGCGCTGACAGGGCGGTTGCTCCTTCTACCCGGGCCGAGGTCGGCCAGCCCCGCCCGTTCAGTCTCGGCCGGATTGGCCACTATGAACGAGTGACCCTTTCGAGGCCCGAGGTACTCCGGTTGCTCGAAGACAACCGGATATCCCCGAGCCGCGCCCTCGGGCAGAACTTCGTGGCGGACCCGAATACCGTCCGACGCATCGCTCGTCTGGCCCGAACTGGGCCGGGCGACCGGGTCCTCGAAGTCGGGGCCGGTCTCGGGTCATTGACGCTGGCGCTGGCAGAAACGGGGGCCTCGGTAGTAGCGATCGAACGGGACCGACGCCTGGTCCCGGTCCTGAAGCAGGTCTTGGTCGAGCACGCCCCGCCGGCGGCCGAAGTGGAGGTGGTTGAGGCTGACGCGATGAACGCTGATTGGCCCGGGCTGTTGGGCCCGCTCACAGGCTGGCCCTCGTGTCCAACCTCCCCTACAACGTGGCCACGCCGCTCATCGCCGACCTGCTCGACGGTGTGCCGGCCGTTGAGCGGATGCTGGTGATGGTCCAACGGGAGGTCGCGCTGCGTCTCGTGGCCCAGGCGGGAGACCCCGCCTACGGTGCCGTTTCGGTCAAGGTCGCTTACTGGGCCGAGGCGGCACTGGTCGGGACCGTACCCGCGTCGGTTTTTGTGCCGAAGCCGAAGGTCGGTTCCGCGCTCATCGAGATCCGTCGTCGACCGGTGCCCTCTGTCGACCCACTTGTTGTCAGTCCCGACGCGCTGTTCAGGATCGTGAGGATGGGGTTCGGCCAACGTCGTAAGATGCTGCGCCGAGCGCTGGCCGGACTGGAGGTACCTGCCGGTGCGTTCACAGAGGCAGGGATCGATGAAACGGCCAGGGCGGAGCAGTTGTCGGTGGGGGATTGGGGGCGGCTGGCCGCGGCCGTGGCCGGGCGCTCCGCGCCGATGGGCCGGTGATGCCGGGCCAGCGTGGCCAGGCCCGGTGAGGCCAGGCCCGGTGAAGCCAGGACGCGATGTACGTTGAGCGCGACCGAGAGCCCAATGGGCACGCCAGTGGACAGGCCAATGGACAGGCCAATGGACAGGCCAATGGACAGGCCAATGGACAGGCTGACAGTACGGTGGCGGCGCGGGCCAAACTGACGTTGTCTTTGCGTGTCACCGGGGTGCGACCTGACGGCTACCACCTTCTCGACGCCGAGATGGTCACCGTCGACCTTGCCGACACCCTTTATTTCTCGTTCGGCGCGGGCCTGGAGGTCATCGACGCCGGGGCGGGCGCGGTGGGCTACGGTCACGGCCACGTCCCGACGGGCCCTTCCAACCTGGTGCTGCGAGCCCTCGGGCTCGTCGGTCTGGAGGCGCGCGTCCGCCTCGTCAAGCGCATCCCGGCCGGCGCCGGTCTGGGCGGCGGCTCGGCGGATGCTGCCGCCGTGCTGCGTTGGGCAGGTGCTGCCGGAGCGCCGGGTCAGTCACTTGCGAGCCAGCTTGGCTCGGATGTCCCCTTCTGCCTGGTAGGCCGAGGACGAGCCAGGGTGAGCGGCTGCGGCGAGGTCGTCGAGCCGCTCGTGTTCGAGGAGGTTGCCGGCGACGCTTACACGTTGCTGACACCTCCGTTCGGGGTTCCGACGGGGGCCGTTTACCAGGCCTGGGACGATATGGGCGGGCCGGTGTCGGACAATTTCAACGACCTCGAACCGGGGGCTCTCAGGTTCGAACCCCGCTTGGTAGCCTGGCGCGACAAGCTCGGAGAGTCGACAGGGCAAAAGCCGGTCCTGGCGGGCAGCGGTTCGACTTGGTTCGTCCCCGGCGCGTACCCCGGAGACGGACGGGTGGTCGTGCGGGTTGCGACAGGCTGAGCCACTCGTGAGCGGCGCCCGCGCCGTCACATGAATGCCGGTGCGACCGTAAGACGCATTTCTTCGGCGCAGCACAAGTACCCCGATGCGTCGGCTCGCGTGCAACACACCAAAACGCAACGAGAAACAGGGTTTGCAGCGCGTTCGACGCCAACGGGCCTCAGGCCCGTCCGGCCTGAGGCCCTACTTGCCGGCCCGCCTTTGCCAACGAGTGGCTTTGAGCATCTTCTTGTGCTTCTTCTTACGCATGCGCTTGCGGCGCTTTTTGATCAACGATCCCATGGCGGATTGTCAACCTAGCAGGTCGGGAGGCATGGATTGGTCGCGACCCGGCGAATTGACCGGGCCGTCAGGATTGAACAGCCCCGGCCGGGGCCCCGGTACTGCCCGTCGAATCGTGTTTTGGCCGTCGAATCGTTTTTGGCCGTCGAATCGTTTTTGGCCGTCGAATCGTTTTTGGCTGTCGAAGCGCTTTTGGGGGGAGGGACGCCGAGCCTGGGTGCGGCGACCGCCGAGATTGGCCAACGCCGCCGGGATGAGGTCGACAGCCTGCCCATGAGTGCTAGCGCGGCCGGGTCGTCTTCTCCGGGCCGGACTTCGAGCGCTCCGCCTGCGACCATCTCGTCAATGACCTCCTGGCCGAGCTCAGTGCGGACGATCGTGAGCGTCCACTCCTTCATCTCGCCGATCCCGCCGGTGGAAATGTCGGCGTGCTCGGCCGCGAAATCGGGGCACGACTTGCAGCCCTCGCGCGTCCAGGCGTGGCCCTCCTTTAGAGGGACCTCGTGGTACGAGCCGTCCCGGCACCAGATCTGGAAAACACCTTTGATGTTGATCTTGGTAATATCGGCTCTAGCCAGGCCGTACTTGGCTTCGAAGAACTCTTCGAAGATCCGGTCGTCAAAGGTCTTGGAGCACATCAGGCCGATGGAGAGCGTCAGGCGGCGGCCTACCTTGCCAACCTTGCGAGCCTTCATGACAACCGGAGCTGACGTCTGGCACCCCATCCCTACGAGAGCCAACCGCTCGGCCCCACCGGAGACGGCCTCTGCGTATGCCAAGGGGTTGGCGGAGTACGTGTACCGGCTACCTGCGGCCGCGAGGACCTCATCGCGCGTCTTGGCTACGCCGGGAACAGCCCGCCAACCCGACCCGTCGCCTTCCAACAGCGAGACCAGAGCGGCGTCGATGCGGTCGTGCTCCAGGCACCACATCAATATCGCCGACACGACACCGCCATCTTGACCAGCCGCCAGTAGCTCGGGGTCCGTGGCTCGGGCCAGCAAAGACGACCGCGCAATGCCAGCCTGCTCTTCGGGTAACCGGGCGCGGCCGAAGAGAAAGCCGTCGGCTTCAGTTTCCCAGTTCCTGAAACGGGGGCAGGCGCGAGTACAGCTGGTGCAGCCCTTCAACCCATGGCTGCAGCCACCGGGCCCAAGCTCTTCTTCCAGGTGGAAGGGCTTATAGGCCCCGTCGACGACGTTGTAGCCGAGCACGTCGTGCGGGCAGGCCACGATACAAGCAGCGCACCCCGTGCACAGTCCCGATGTCACGACCTCGGTGTAGAGCTCCGCCCACTCCACTCTCCAACGCTCCGGTGCTTGGCGCTCTTCGGTCACACTCACGTTGCCTAGCGTAACGGGCCGGGGCACGCGGGACTTAGAGCTTGCGCATGGGGGGCGTTAGGTTACTCGAATGGTGGGTGTGCCGTCCGGTCCTGAACCGCCCGCGGGCGACGGGGAGTTGACCGACCCACGCGTGACAGATCCCGGCGTGGCGCTGAGCGGGACAGGTTTCCAAGCTCGTTATTCGGGCGGCCCGGTCGACCCTCCAACGCAGGTGCGGCTTTTGGGCGTTGCCTTAAGGCTGCTGAAGGCGTCGGAAGACAACTTCGACGATCTGTTCCGCGAGCTTCAGATGGCCGACATCGCCGCGGTCCGGAGTGCCGCTGGGCCAGACGGTGCGATTGGCACGCGCAGGGACGCGGCCCAGGCAGCACTGCGGAGATTGGTCCAACTTGCTGAGACGACAAGGCCAAGGCTCACAGATTTGCGGGTGCAGGCGCGGCGCGCCATCTGGGAAGCTTCGAGAAGAGGAGACGGCCTGGTCGACCTCGACCTGCGCGTCGACTCCGGCATCCCGGTGGTCTTCAGCCGGGTGGAAGAGCTTGTGCTAGGGGCTTCGGCAGCCGCCCGGCGTGGTTACTTGCTGACGGAGCCACCTGGCAGCGAGGTGGTCGCATGGCGTCAGTGGGCCCGCACAGAAATCTTGGGCCAAATTGCCGGAGGGACGGCCACCGTTTGCCCATTCCCCATCGCAGTCGACGAAGGCCCAAGCGCAGAATGACAACCGGGCCCTGGGAAGAAGTCGCTATTCATGTCACCAAATAGCTGTTGTGCACAGCGCGGCCTGGCGTTCTCGGCCTTCTGGCAGGTCAGTCAACCATGAGGTCGGGCGCCGAGCCGATGTTGGGGGTTACGAAGTTCGAGGCCGGTCGAGGGCACGTCGCGCTCAGGCCTCGGCCGCGGAAAAGCCCGGGGCCAGGCGAGGTGTTGCTCGAGGTGGCCAGCACCGGGATTTGCGGGACTGATCTGCACATTTGGTTCGGAGAGTACCCCAGCGTCCCGCCCGTAACTCTCGGCCACGAGATTCTGTGGAGTGGTTGTGGGCGTGGGGCGGGATGTGAGCACCGACTGGTTGCAAAAACGGGTGGCGGTAGAGACCTACTACTCGACGTGCGGGCAATGCGGGTACTGCCGGGACGGCCGAGCGAACGTGTGCGTCGAACGCAAGTCGCTCGGGACCCATGTAGATGGCGGTATGGCCCCTTCGGTGGTGCTGCCAGCTGTCAACCTGCACGAGGTGCCAGACGGGCTCGGTGACGCCGCCGCCACCTTGTCGGAGCCGCTGGCTTGTGTCTGCAACTCGATGATGGGCCCACCGGCCGTCCAGGTGGGTGACAGGGTATTGGTGGTGGGGCCCGGGGCCATTGGCCTACTCGCAGCGCAGGTCGCGAGAGCATGCGGAGGGACCGTCACGGTGCGGGGGACGAGCGATGACAGCGTGCGGCTGGGGGTGGCCCGGGAACTTGGTTTCCCGGTTGAAGTGGACGGCGTTGAAATGGACGGCGTTGAAATGTACGGCGTTGACGGGGCCGGCGTTGACCGGGCGCAGAGGCTGGACGTCGTGGTCGAATGTTCGGGTAGCGAGCAGGGCGTCCGTTATGGCCTCGAAAACGTCCGTCGCGGGGGGACCTTTGTCCTGGTCGGCTTGCGCGGGGCCGACATAAATGTACGTTTTGACCTCATCTGTTTCCACGAGATCGTGGTGCGTTCTGGGTACGCCAGCACACCCCGGTCGTGGGAGATCGCTATGAAGCTGATCTGGGGCCAAAAAGTCGAGCTGTCGCCGCTCATCAGCGGGGCTCAGCCGCTTTCACAATGGGAGCGCGCGTTCAACGCTTCGCGAGCGCGGGAGGGGGTCAAGTACGTCCTGGATCCGCGCCTATGAGGCGGAGCGCATTCGCAGCGCCGCGTCGAGGGGCGCGTTCGTCGATGTGGGCCCATGGCCGTCCCGGGGAGCCCGCGACGTTCGCAGAGGATCGCGACCGCGCCTGTCTGCTAGCGTTTTGAGCTGGCAGGCAGAGCGGCAATGGCTGTTTTTCTTGCTCCAGAGATTGTGGCAGGACGGGGAGGGATAGCCGGTGCTTAGCCCGACGGATATCGAGCACTACGACCGGGACGGTTACCTCGTCGTCGAGGACGTGTTAACTGACGAGCAGGTCGCAGCGCTCCGACAGGGGGCCGACGACTGGGTCGAGGCCTCACGCCAGGTCGAGGCCAACGGTGACGTCTTCGATCTCGAACCCGGGCACAACGGGGACCGACCGCACGTGCGGCGCATCAAAAACCCGGCCGCGCTCAATGAAGCCTACGACTCGGTTATGAGGGGGGCGGCCGTCCTCGACATCGTCGCGCAGCTGCTGGGCCCGGACATCCGGTACCAGTCCACGAAGCTCAACATGAAGTCGGCTGGGGTGGGGAGCCCAGTAGAATGGCACCAGGACTGGGCTTTTTACCCGCACACCAACGATGACGTCCTCGCGGTTGGAGTTGTCATTGACGACATGTCCCTCGACAATGGTTGCCTGCTCGTGATGCCCGGTAGCCACAGGGCGCCCGTGCTTGACCACCATGTCAACGGGTTCTTCGTCGGCTCGGTCGCCCCCGAATTGGTCGACACGTCGAGCTGTGTCCCGCTTGAGGCGCCGGCGGGGTCTATCACGGTCCATCACGCCCGCACGCTGCACGGATCTGCTCCGAACACGAGCGGACGGCCTCGCCGTTTGTTCCTCGTCGAGTACATGCGCAGCGACGCGTGGCCCTTGCTCGGCATTACCTGGCCGGACCTAGAGTGCCACCAAGTTCGTGGCACACCTTGTGGCGTGCCCAGGATGGAGGCCTTGCCCGTGCGGATCCCCCTTCCCCTTCCCGAGCGCACCGGCTCGATTTACGAGCTACAGGCCAACGAACCGGAGCGGACCAGTTTCGCTGTCGGAGCAGTCGCCAAGGGCTAGACCCTTCAGACAAAGCGAAACTTGGAGGCCTGGTCGGGGAAGAGCCCAAAAGCGCTTAGTTCACTTGCGGGCGTGGACAGCCTCCGGTGGGAGCCTAATAGTGCGGCGCAGCAATTCCGCCAGCACGTAGCATCGGATCCGATGGCCCTTTACGAATACGTGTGCTCTGACTGCTGTACCTCCTTCGAGTTGCGCCGCGCGATGGGCGACGGTGACAGCGCCGTGACCTGCCCCAGTGGGCATACGGAGGTGCGCCGGAAGCTCTCGGTCTTTGCGTCGGTGGGCGCGGCGGGGAACGCGGGCGCGGACCAGCCCGGTCCGATCAGCCGAGCCGGCGGGTGCTGTGGTGGAGCGTGCGGCTGCGGTCACTGACAGCTGGCTACGGAGCGAGCATCTGGCCCGCTCTGCCTGTGTGCGCCTGGTCTGTCACCCTCCGGCCCGACACCTCAACCAAGCGATCAGCGGGTATACACGAGGCAAGTGCGCGGATGGAAGTCCCAAAGAGTTTGGAAGGTGGGCCCAATGGCGGAGGATAGCCCGATGGACCGGCGCGTGTTCCTGGCAGGCGGTATCAAGACGAGTATCGGCCTTGGGTTGGGGGCCCGGTCGGCCCGTCGGGCCATATCGTCTGGCGACTCGCTAACCGGTGCGGTTGGTCAGCCAGCTCCGCCTGTGGTTAGTACTGAGCCGCTGTCACCACCCAACTTCGCCAGGTACGTCAGCCGACCCGACCTCACCCCAGTTGCTGTCGGGATCGCTGCAACGCCCGAATTCCTCGCTCTCGGGTCGAAGGCGGGGTACATCTTCTGCGCGCCCAAGGCGCCGGTGGCGGCCAACCCCGGAAGTCAGACGTCAACCGTCTATCGCTCATTCCCGCCGGGCGCCACTCCGGGACTGATGATCTTGGACACGTCTGGTGACCTGGTCTGGTTCAAGCCGCTCCCGGGGCCAAACGAGATCCCCTTCAACTTCCGGGCCCAGATCTACAAGGGCAAACCGACATTAACCTGGTTCCAGGGAGCTGTGGTCGACGCCCACGGCGTAGGCCACTACGTCCTCGCCGACAACACCTACCAACAGATCGGCCAGGTCGTGGGCGGCAGCTACCCCTGTGATCTCCACGAGTTCATAATCACGCCAGAGGGTACCGCTCTCCACACTGCCTACGACGACACCTCTGTCCAGTACGGGGGCATCCCCGTTTTCGTCGGGCACGCCCTGGAAGTGGATGTAGCCACCAACGACGTGCTCTTCGATTGGGCGAGTTACCCCGAAGTCGGCTTAGGCCGCTCGTACGTCCAGGCGCGCCACGGGTACAACGACTACTTCCACATCAACTCGATCGACCTGTGGCCGGGGCCCGAACGAGACCTGCTCATCTCGGCCAGGAACACGTCCGTGGTCTACTTGGTGGACCGCCAGACCAAGCGGGTCGTCTGGCGGCTCGGGGGCAAGCACAGCGACTTCTCCATGGGGCCGGGAAGCCGGTCCTGTTTCCAACATGACGCCCGCGCACTAGCCGACGGTTCAGGGCTCAGCCTGTTTGACGACGCTAGCCCTCCGTGCCCGGAAAAGGTGGCTTCGGGTAAGGTGCTCGACCTCGACACGGCCGCCATGACCGCCACGCTGAGGCACAGCTACCTCCACACCGACGGTGAGATGAACACCCCCAGCCAGGGTAATTGCCAGCTGCTGGCCGACGGCGGGCACGTCGTGGGGTGGGGCTTCCGGCCGTACTTCAGCGTCTATGCCCCGTCGTCGGAGGAGACGATGAGCGCCCCGCTCATCCTTGACGGGCGCTTTCCCCAAGGGGCGGCCAGCTACAGGACTTTCCTGTTCGACTGGAAAGGTAACCCTCCCGAGAGCGAAATGGCCGTCGTGGTGCGGCCTGCGGCCGTCGCCGGGCGGTTGACCGCCTGGGTGAGCTGGAACGGAGCCACCGAGGTAGTCGCCTGGAGGGTCAACGGTGGACCGTCGCCCGCAGCACTATTGCCGCTCATTACCGTGCCAAAGGTCGGTTTCGAGACGGCCATTGATTTCGTGGGAGACGGAGCCAGTTACTTCGACGTCGACGCCATCGATGCCTCGGGCCAGATGCTGGGCCGGACCGTCCAGGTCACGATCAGCTGAATTGCCCGCCCCGGCCACAAGTGCCGTCGGCCGGGAGTGATGACGTCGCACGAGGCACAATTCACGACAAGTGTTACCAAACTGTTACAGGCTCAACCCCACTATATTTCTTGGGTCGGGTAAAGCTATGAGATCGAAGTGAGTGCAAGGGCCCAGACGCTGATAAGCCCAGACGCTGATAAGCGTGACATAAAAGGGTCGCTCCAGATTTCGACGCCAACCTTGGTGAACACTTGAGTACCGGTGAGCCGCCGGCAGCCAGCCTGGTTTGGAAGTGAACGTGGGCGCGCAGCAGTGCGCCGGCTTCGCGCTCGACAAGTAGGAGAAAATAATGTTCGAACATCGCAGCGGACCAAGTGAGGGACACGACTGCGAGATCGAGGGCCTGGAGTGGGGGAAGTTGTCTTTTAGCCGCCGGCAGCTCATCTACGGCGCCGGGGGGTTGGTGGCGCTGGGTCTGGCTCGTTCAACCGGCCTCCACCCGGCCGGCCGCCGTTCGTCCGCCGCCCCGCTGGGCACTCAAGGGGCCTGGGCCACGGCGCTGCGGCCCGCCGCAGCCGTCTCTTCAGCCGCCTCTTCAGACGATGTCTATAGTTTCGTCACCCGGCCGGACCTCCGGCCGCCAGTGGTCAAGATAACCACGTACTCGGAGGTGGGGCAGGACGGCAGCCCGCAATATATCTTCCTCGCCACCAAGGGCTATCTAGGCGCTGCCCCCGGTCAGCCGGGGCTAATGATTGTTGACCGCGCTGGCCATTTGGTCTGGTTCAAGCCGACTGAATCACCGTTCGACTTCAACATGCAGCCCTACAAGGGCCAACCAACGCTCACCTGGTGGCAAGGCAAGGTCGGCCCGGGCATCGGCTACGGCGTGGGGCAGATAGCAAACAGCCAGTACAACACGATCAAGACGGTTCATGCCGGCGATGGGCTTCAAGCTGACCTGCATGAGCTCGTCATCACTTCTGCTGGGACCGCCCTGATCACTGCGTACCAGACGACTACCACCGACCTGAGGCCGCTGAGAGGCCCGAGCAAGGGCCCCGTCTACGCTTGCCATGCCCAGGAAATCGACCTTACTACAGGCAAGGTCCTGCTCGACTGGGACAGCCTCAGCCACGTCGCGCTGGACGAGAGCTACCTCGGCCTCCCCAGCGGGCGGCAAAAAGGTACGCCGGTGGATTATTTCCACATCAACTCGGTCCAGGAGTTGCAAAATGGCAATCTTCTCATCTCCGCCCGTAACACCTGCGCGCTCTACGAAGTCGACCGCTCCACGGGCCAAGTCCTGTGGCGCCTGAACGGGAAACGGTCCGATTTCACCATGGGCGCCGGGAGCCATTTCTACTGGCAGCACGACGCGCGGTCGTACGCCAACGGCCTGTTCACGGTCTTCGACGACGGCTCATCACCGTCAGAGGAGAAGCAGTCTCGCGGCCTGCTCTTATTTGTGGACACCAAGGCCAAGCACGTCAGCCTGAAGCAGGCCTACGTCCATCCTGCCGGCTTTATCGCCGCTAACCAGGGCAGCGTGCAGCGGCTCGCGGACGGGAGCGTCTTTGTGGGGTGGGGCAATCAGCCTTACTTTTCCGAGTTCGCCGCCGATGGCGCCCTGTTGATGGATGGGCAGTTACCGCTCAACGTCCAGTCCTACCGAGCGTTCACGTATGACTGGACCGGCAAGCCCTCCGAGCCTCCGATGGTCGCCGTCCGGGCTAACCCGGCCGGCGGGTTCATTGTGTATGCGAGCTGGAACGGGGCGACCGAGGTGCAGAGGTGGACGGTCCTGGCCGGGAGTGCCGCGTCGAGGTTGCAACCCGTCGGCTATCAGGAGTGGGCCGACTTCGAGACCGGAATAGCCGTCAACAGCACTGGCCCCAAGTTTTGTGCGGTGGCCGTCGACAGCAGGGGCCGGGAGCTGGGCCGCTCTAGCGTAGTCACCGCTCCACCACCCAGCGTCTGAAGCTCCATTACGTGGGCGTGCAATCGTCGTCCCAGAGGGCATTTACCCGGGAGAGCTGGCGCCCCGATGAAGAATTGCCGCATGGTTACGGTCGACCCCGACGACGACAACATTGAGCGCTATGTCGTCAGGCGGTATATCTACGACGCCGAACGCACGGAGCGCCGTCACCCAGGTTGTCGTCGCCTTCGACAATGAGCAGCTGGCAGCCAGACATCGGCTTCTTTTGGTCGGCAACCGGCGACCGCCGGGACCGGCTGCGCGCCTGGTAGGCTTGTTGGTGTTCCCCTTGGGAGCGACGCCTCGTTTGGACACGGCGACTATTTCGCTGGTCGTTACATGCAGGCCCGACGCCTCTTCTGAGCACTTCACAAGTAGGAGGCAATCGGATGGGTATCGTCCCTTTTTTGGTCGTCGCAGCCGTAGTAATTTTTGCGTTTATGAACAAACGACGGAGGGGCTCGTTTTTCTTCTGGCAGGGTAAGGGCCGCCCGGACAGCTAAGGTGCCGCAACCGGGATTATTTATGCCATCGTCGGCTTTTGCTGGTCGTGTGAAATACCGCTCGGCCGTGTCAAATCGAGGTCACGGCAACCCCGTCCTCAGGACGAAACAACGCCCGACCCTGTCAGCACGAGGATCTGGCTGACAAACCCGGTCGGGCCGCACGGTGGGCCTTTTTGGTCCTCGTTGCCCGTCAGGGTCAAGGAGAAGCTCCCGCTGGCCCCGCGGTACGCACCGGTGCCTGACCCGGCCACGACCGGCACCGTGCCGGTGACGCGGAAATAGTCCGAGCACGTCGGCGCGTAGACTGGCTCGTGGGACGACTGCCCGGAACTTGCTGGCGATCCCGTCTATGTACACGCGGAACGTCCCGTGCCTCAGCTCGAGCTCCATCTCGCTTGTGTGCTCCGGGTCTACCTTGCCATTGGGCAAGACGGTCACGGCGGGCCCGGAGTCGCCGATCGCCCCGCTCAGGATGGCCTGAAAGTCCGGCCCGTCGCTGTCGATGCTCCAGATTGTTACGTTGACCTCGCCGTGCAGGTTTGCCGTTGGGTGTCTCGGCATGGATGCGGCGGACGCGGAGGTGGCGGCGATGGCGCTCGAAGCACCAGCACCGAGTAGCCCGCCGAGCCCAACGGCAACAGTTGTGGCACAGAGGGCTCGCCTGCGGCCGTGCTTCGCCGGGGGTTGAGGGGGTTGAAATGACAGGTGGGCCGTGCGGTTCGCGGGACGGGTCATGTGACCCATTGTCCGACGCGGGGACGAGCCTCGCCACCAGGGAACACCCTGACGTTCCCCTGGTCCTACCCCCAGCCGGGCGGCAGCCTCCACACACCAAGCGGGGAGTTGGGAGGGGCATTCTCAGCGCCCCAAGCGAGGCGCTGCGGCTCGACATGATCGAAGCCCGCACCTTCCGAGGGGGAACCGCTCCGTGCGGCCGCCGTCCAGTCCCGCTGACCCCGCGGCGTTAGGGGGGCACTCAGCGGACTGCTATTTGGCGGTGCGCTCGCGGTGCTTGCACCCTGGCCAGCAGCAAGGCCGACGTTGGCCCTCCTCAAGTTCCTCCTTGGTGCGGCGAATCCGACGTTCCCGGGTCATATCCTGCTTGGCATCTTCGACCCAGCAGATGAACTCGTTGCGGGCCAGAGGCGTTATGTCCTTCCAGGCATCGAGTGCCGTGGGGTTGGCCATCAGCGCCTCGCGCAGGTCTCCTGGAAGCTCGTGCACCACGCCACCGGGCACCCGCGAGCTGCTCACAGGGCCACGGTAGCGGGTCAGGGCGGAGCTCTATGGCCAGCGAAGCCTCGGTCCTTGTGGTCCACCGGCTCGGCGGTCCGGGGCGCTCCATCAGCGGGCCCACGGGAGATATCCCTGGGCCGGCTGCGTGGTGCCAGACGCGCTTGCGGCGCCGAAGCCCAAAGGACTTGTACGTGCCGTACCGAACAAAGGAAGCAAGCCCAAACCCCCGCCAGCGTAAATGTAGCGCTTACCGGGCGCTTGCGGCAAGGCCCTGGTCGGTGCGCACAATCTCCGGTCCGAACCAGAAGCTACGGAAAGGAGGGGTGGCGTATGGCCAAGCATGCGGTGGTGGTCGCCGGAGGCGGTCCGACGGGGATGATGTTGGCGGCCGAGTTGGCGTTGGCGAAGGTCGACGTCGCGATCGTCGAACGGCGTCCCGATCACGTGCTCGTCGGCTCACGGGCCGGGGGTTTTCACTCCCGCACGATCGAGGTGCTGGACCAGCGTGGGGTTGCTGATCGGTTCCTCGCGGAGGGTCAGGTGGCTCAGGTGGCGATGATCGGCGCGACTGTGCTGGACATGAGCGACTTTCCGACGCGTTATCCGTATTCGCTCGGGATCTGGCAGAACCAGATCGAGCGGATCATGGCCGGTTGGGTCGCTGAGCTCCCCGTACGGATCTATTACCGAACTGAGGTGACAGGCCTTGCGCAGGACGACACCGGCGTCGATGTCGAGCTGTCCGAAGGCGAGTCGTTGCGGGCGCAGTACCTCGTTGGGTGCGATGGAGGACGTAGCGTCATCCGTAAGGCAGCTGGCATCGAGTTCCCGGGGTGGGATCCAACCAGGAGCAACCTGATCGCCGAGGTCGGGGTGACCGAGGAACCGCCGCGCGGCATCCGTTATGACGAAAAGGGCGTCCATGGCCTGCACAGGTTGGAGGATGGGCGGACGGTGCGGGTCGTCGTGACCGAGCAACAGCTTGGGCCGAGCAGCGAGCCCACCCTGCGCGATCTGAGCGATGCGCTCATCGCCGTCTACGGCACCGACTTCGGGATCCACAGTCCCACTTGGATATCCAGGTTCACCGACATGACCCGCCAGGCGGCGGCCTACCGCGCCGGACGAGTACTACTCGCCGGCGACTCGGCGCACGTGCACTACCCGGCGGGTGGACAGGGCCTCAGCCTCGGTGTCCAGGATGCGGTGAACTTGGGATGGAAGCTGGCCCAGGTGGTCAAGGGGACCTCCCCGGAGAGCCTGCTGGGTACCTATCAGGACGAGCGCCACCCGGTCGCTGCCCGTGCCCTTCAGTACACGATGGCTCAGGGCGTGCTCCAGCGCCCGGACGAGCGCATCAAGGCCCTGGCCACGGTGGTGTCGGAGCTGGCGAGCATGGACGAGCCTCGCAAATGGCTGGCCGGGATCATCTCCGGGCTGGACATTCACTACGACCTCGGCGAGGGCCACCCCCTGCTCGGACGCCGTATGCCCGATCTGGATCTTGTGACCGCCGACGGCTCGGTGCGGGTCTTCACCCTGCTGCACGAGGCCAAGCCGGTGCTGCTCAACCTCGGTGAGCCCGGCCGCTTGGACATCACTGCATGGGCTGACCGAGCCCGGTTGATCGATGCTGAATATGTCGGCCCGTGGGTGCTCCCGGTGCTTGGCGCTGTCACCGCTCCCACTGCCGTGTTGATCCGGCCCGACGGGTACGTCGCCTGGGTGGGGGACGGCACGGGTACGGGATTGCGGCACGCCCTGACTACTTGGTTCGGAGCACCATGACGAGACGCGGTGCTCGGCAGTTTCGGCGCGAACGCCATATCCGCGGTCGATGCGGGCTCGACGGTCAGCGCTGTTAGTCGAGTAGCGCGGTGAGCTTCTTCGGCGCGAAGGCCCGGTAGCTCTCGGTCACGAGCTCACGGATCTCCTCCCAGTCCGATTCGTCGGTGAGCAGCACCCCGATGCGATCACGGCCAGCCTGCGAGGCGAAGAACGGGTGGTCAAAAGACAGCAAGGTCAAAAGACAGCAACGCCTTGAGTTCTTCTGGGTCGGCACGCAACACGAGCAGCGGGACGGGCTTGCCGGTCGGGCCTTCCACTGCCACGAGCAGGCAGAACGACCTTCGCCGGATGTCGAACGACTGAGCCGTCGATCTCGCTCTGGTTAGTGAATAGTCGACGCGCACCGTGACCTCGGGCAGCGCTAGGCACAGCGCTCGGCCCGCGCGACGATGTCCTCTGGGACCTCTACGGGCGCGCTCACGCGAGCACCGCGGAGCCGGCGAGCGGGACGATCGAATGTTGTTGCACGACGACCTACCGGAAGAACGCGGCTCGGGTTGCGGCCGCGGTTGAGCTGAAGTACCCGGGTGGTTCGATGAAACCCCACTCGTTGAAGGTCTGGCCGTTGCTGGTGGCGCGTCGGTAGCCGAAACAAGCGAGGTAGAGAGTCCGGATGTACATGACCGCCTCGAGCCGGTCGAGTTCGTCGTTGGTTGGCTCAACGTGGCGGCGGTACGCGTTTACGGCCGCGTCGATCCATTCCTGGTTCGGCTGACGTGGGTTCCACGAGCCTGTACCCCAAATCAGGTAAGCGAAGTCGGCGAGGCGCGGTCCACGCCCCGAGGCTTTCCAGTTGATCGCCACTGGCCCTTGTTCGCTAAGGACGGCGTGATCGGGGGCGTGGAGGAGATTTCCGTGGAGCAAGCCTTCCGGAAGGCCGTGGCCGTCGTCGGCCAAGCGCACCTGGTCGCGCAGCTGCTCAAACCGTTCGCGCTCGGCGACCGCGACCTTTGTGTCGACTGCGTCGAGGAACGACAGGGCGGCCAACAGGTCCTGACGCGGGGCGCCCTCGCGGCTCGGGTCCTCGCCACTTGCTCCACCCGGGCGGCTGGCGGATCCGTCGTACGGCAGCGCATGCAGCCGTCCGAGCAGCTCACCCATCATGGCGAACTTCGGCGCACCATCGGGGAGCTGGACGCCTTCGACAAACCTCGTGACGAGGACCGCACTGCCGTCGAAGTCAGACACCGCGTCCTCGACCGCCAGGCGCTCAGCGGGGTAGTCCTGCCGCTCCAGGAACCCCAGGATGGCGGCGTCCCCCTCGACGCCAACCCGCGGGCGAGCAGGCGGGAACGCACGGGCAACCCAGGGCTCACCGTCGTCCCTATCGATGCGGAAGACGTATGTCTTGTGCACGCTCAGCTTCGTCGCCGCAACGGCGTCGATGCCGTAACGGTCCCGGAGATGGGCCAGCAGGCGCTCAGCCACCGGCTCGTGGGACATCCGCGCTCCGAGGCCCTCGAGATCCGTCAGCGCGTCGGTGTACCGCTGACCAGTCGACTCCGCGTGGCGCCGGACAACTTTCTTGAAAGTGCCGTCTTTGGTCATAACAAGCCTCCTCGTTGACACCTTCGCCCCCCAGCGACGCGGTGTGGAGAGATGGCCTGCGACAGCGACGACCGAGAGGGCAACTCCCCTTCGCCAATGGGACCCCGGCTGGGGCGGATGTCCCACAGCTCGGCGACCGGTCGCCGCCGTGGAACACACTCTGCCTGAGGCGCTCGCCCGTCGTCAAGCCCCTTCACCCTCCAGACGACACGCGGGCAATTGACGATCTGACCGCGTACGTCGCGACGGGAGGGGGTCTTTTGCCCAGGCTCGGCTCGGGGGCCACAATGTCAGCGTGACCGCGCCGGACCCGCCTGCCCAGTCGCTGCCGGATCGGTGGACGGCTTCGACCGTCTTTGCTGACATGTGGCTCGATCCGGCCAGCGATCCTAGGGAGGGCGGCCCTGCCCCGGTGGACGAGCGGACCACCTTGGTGGAGTACCTGCGCTGTTATCGCTT
Source organism: uncultured Acidimicrobiaceae bacterium (assembly GCA_963823855.1). Taxonomy (GTDB): domain Bacteria; phylum Actinomycetota; class Acidimicrobiia; order Acidimicrobiales; family Palsa-688; genus Fen-671. The sequence continues at coordinate 345,066 of CAWGNA010000008.1, read as the reverse complement.
GACCTTGAGGATGAAGTGCGCCGACCTCGACGCGGAGCAGCTGGCTCGCCGATCGGTCCCGCCGTCGACGATGTCGCTCCTCGGTCTCGTTCGCCACATGGCCGAAGTGGAACGGCACTGGTTTCGGAGGGTCATGGCTGGCGAGGACGCGCCCTTCGCGGTACAGTGCGGCGGGCCCGGAGGGGGACTGGACTGGAGCTACACCCGATCCCGACGTGGTCGCCGAAGCGTGGGAAGCCTGGAGTGATGAGGTGGCATACGCGGATCGGTTTGTCGGCGGGGTCAAGGACCTTGGCTCATTCGGCCACAATCGGGACGGGACCACGATCCCGCTCCGCTCGGTCCTGGTCCACATGATCGAGGAATACGCGCGCCACTGCGGCCATGCAGATCTGCTCCGCGAGCGTATCGACGGCCGCGTCGGTCAGTAGCAACTGCAGGCATCCCGGTCAACCGTGTGATACCAGACAGACGCTCTTCACCTTCCACCTGTGGTGAGGCCGCGACGCGCTGGCGCCGCCCACCGTGGTGTCCCGTCGTCACAGCGTTGTCCTCTTAGCGACCCCGGTGGAGCCTTTTACGGGATGGCCTCTACAGGTGAGCCGGGTCTTCTCAAGAGCAGCGAGCCGGCGACAACGAATTGCCCGGTTGTTGCCGTCATTTTGCCTGACAGAGGATTACAGGAGCCGCCGACGGGAAAACCGCTGGTGGGAGGGCTCCGGGGGCAGGGCTCGAACCTGCAAGCATCCGGATCCAAAGTCCGGCGTTCTTCCAATTGAACTACCCCGGACTGACGCCCGGCTGCCCTCGGCGCACGCCTTGCAGGCTGGGCCACACCAACGATACCGTGTCGCCGACCTGAGGCGAGTGCCGATGGGGAGAGCTGCCTTCGCTTCGCCCGCCAGCGGCGGGCATAACGGCTGTGACGAGCTAACGGCGCGACTAGAAAGATGGACGTGAGCTACTACGACCGAGATACCTACCGCTCGAGTGCACTAAGGCATAGCGACCAGCCAAGGTTGGCCGCGGTGGTGCTGGCGGCTGGGGAAGGAAGGCGTATGCGCAGCTCTCGGCCGAAACCCCTTCACCGGCTGTGTGGGCGACCGATGGTCTTGTGGGTACTCGAGGCGCTTTCGGGCCTGGAGCTCTCACGCGTAGTCGTCGTCGTGGGCCATAGTTCAACCCGGATGACGAAGGCCCTGGCCGAAGGCAGGTCCCCGGGTTTGCCGCTCGAGGTTGTCGATCAACCCCTGCAGCGGGGCACGGGAGACGCTCTTTCGGTTGCCCTCACGGCATTCCATGACGACGACAGCGACCTCGATGACCTCGTGGTGTTGCCCGGCGATACCCCGTTGTTGCGGCCTGGCACCCTCGCCTCTCTCGTGGCGGCCCACCGGAGCTCATCTGCGGCTGCGACACTACTGACCGCGCGTCCAGCGGACCCGTCAGGCTACGGCCGCGTGGTCCGTTCGCGAGACGGTCGCGTTGCCGGCATCGTCGAGGAGGCCGACGCCACTGACGAAGAGCTGACGATCGACGAGGTGGGCACCTCGATTTATGCCTTCCGCCGATCCGTGCTGGCTCCCGCCTTGCGCCGGCTGAGCCCCGATAACGCTCAAGGTGAGCTGTACCTGACCGACGTTATTGCCGTTCTTCACGACGCCGGTTACCCTGTGATCTCGTTGGTGGCATCAGACCCGATGGAGGCAAGCGGCGTCAACGACCGCGCTCAGCTGGCCGATGCTGAGGCTGTCCTGCGGGACCGGATAAATCACCGGTGGATGACCCAGGGCGTCACGATGCTCGATCCGAAGCACACGTACCTCGACTCGACAGTCGAACTGGCAGAAGACGTCACCCTTTTCCCCGGCACGATCCTCCAAGGCAGCACAAAAGTTGCGACGGGCGCCGAAATCGGACCGAGTACCCATTTGGTCGACTGCGTAATTGGAGCCAGAGCGCAAGTCAGCGCGACCTTCGCCGAACGGGTGACGGTGGGCGAGGACGCTCGCGTGGGCCCGTGGACGTGGTTGGGGCCGGGGACATTCGTATCGCCGGGTTCGGTCATCCGACCGGCCATGGGCTTCTATAGCGTTGAAGGAGGGGGCTCAGGTGGAACTGGTCTCGAGGCATAGGCTCCAGCTCTACACCGGGCGTTCGCACCCGAGGCTGGCCGAAGAGATTGCGACGAACCTGGGGCTCCCGGTAGGCCCGTGCGAGCTGGTGGACTTCCCGAACGGGGAGATCCGGGCTCGTTTCGGGGAATCTGTACGCGGGGCGGACGTGTTCATCTTGCAAACTCACAGCCCTGCGAATGGGAAGTCGGTGAACGACCTGCTCGTGGAGCAGTGGGTAATGATCGACGCGGCCAAGCGTGGTTCGGCCAAGCGGATAACGGCGGTCTGCCCGCGCTACGGCTATGGCCGCCAAGACCGCAAGTCAAGGGCTCGCGAACCGATAACTGCCAGGATGGTGGCGGACTTTTTCCACTCCGCCGGTGCTGAGCGCATTATGTCAGTGGATCTGCACTCCGGGCAGGTCCAGGGTTTTTTTGACGGTCCGGTCGACCACCTTACCGCTGTCAACCTTCTCGTCGACTACCTGAGAGCCAACTTGAACAGTGACTTTGTGATGGTTTCGCCTGATACCGGAAGAACAAAAGTGGCGGAAAAAGCGGCCCGCATTGCCGGCGACCTCGATATGGCGTCGGTCTACAAGCGGCGTAATGTCGACGAAGTTGGCCTAGTTGAAGCCCTCGATGTGATGGGTCATGTCCGGGGCCGGATGTGCATACTGATAGATGACGAGATCGACACTGCCGGGACGCTCTGCGAAGCAGCAAACATCCTCCACCACAAGGGTGCGACGGAGGTTTGGGCCGCCGCCACGCACGGGGTCTTCTCCGAGCCGGCCATTGACCGGCTGAAGAACTCGTTGATCTCTCGTATCGTTGTCACCGACACCGTGCCATTGCCACCTGAGAAACAGATAGAAAAAATAGAGAGCGTGTCGGTAGCCAAGACGTTCGCCGACGCGATCCGAGCGGTTTTCGAAGAGGGTTCGGTCTCTCAAATCTTCGGCGGCGATAACCAGAGCTAATCGTCGACCGCCGACCCCCTGTCGGTCGGCAGCGCTGGCTCGCCGCGGGTGCAGCGGGGTCGCGTTGTCAGGGGCGTCATTTTTGGCCCTTCTGGGCGTAGAAAACGTAAATCGTCGCGTTTTCGTAACAAAAAGCGGGCTAAAACGCGACCGGAAACCTCTAGTGCACCGAGAGGGGCATAATTCATGCGTTAAGGAAACTTGCTGGCCGTCTCACGGCCACAACTCATGGCGCCGCCCCCGCGCTTAGCGTTTCCACCCTCCCTCCCACGCCGACCACCAACCCATTGTTCGCCGCAGGCGGCTCGGGGCGCAGCGCCCGGCGGTCCGCTGGCTACGACCGGTGGCATTGCCGCCGCCCGCGGGGCGTACCCACCGGTCGGCGCCGCTGTTAGCCGGCGCCAGTCCCGGCCCGGCCCATGTCGAGGCCCCGCCAGCACCGGCCCGGCGCCAGTACCGGCCGGCGCCAGTCCCGGCCCAGCCCGGCGCCGGTCCCGGACCGCCACAACGGGCGCGTGGGAGCCGATGCGGGGCCACACCTAGAGGCGCGGTCGCCGCACAGACGGGAGCGGCTAACATTAAAGGTCCCATCCCCTGGTGAGAGCCGGCCGGGTACCGTAGTGACGAGCGGAGCGGGAGCGAACAATGGCAGAAGTAAAGCTGGTAGCTGAACTCGGGCGCACGACTGGGTCGAGCGCCTCTAGGCGGCTGCGCCACGTTGGCCGGGTGCCGGCGGTCCTCTACGGGCACGGGATGGACCCCCTCAGCGTCTCAGTAGTAGCCAGAGATCTGCGTACCGCCCTTACTGTCCACGGGCTCAACCAGGTGCTTACTCTGGATGTCGGTGGCAGCGACCACTTGGTCCTGGCTCGCCAGCTCCAGCGCCACCCGCTCCGGCACACCCTTGCCCACGTCGATTTCCAGGTCGTTCGCAGGGACGAGGTCGTCACTGCCGAGGTCCCGGTCGTGCTGGTGGGCACGGCCGTTAGCGTTGAGCGCGAAAGGGGCGTCCTCGAGCACTCGCTCAGTAGCCTGAGCATCCGCTCCACGCCCGAACAGATCCCTCAGGAGATAACGGTCGACGTCACTGACCTCGAAGTCGGTGGGTTCGTGAGGGTGCGTGACCTGGTCCTCCCGCCTGGGGTAACCACCGATATCGACCCTGACGAGCCCGTGGTTATCGCGGCGGCTTCCACGGTGGCGGCACAGGTGGCAGCTGAAGAAGCAGCAGAGGCTGCCGAAGGACTGCAAGTCGTCGGGGGAGCGGAGGCAGCGGGGGCGGGCGAGGCCGGGGCCGCCGGCACTTCCGCAACCGACGAGGGCTGAGCCAGCCTGTTCCGGTCCCAGAAGTCTTTGGGGACCGCCGGCGCCGATCTGTTGGCAGTCGGGCTCGGCAACCCCGGGCCGCGTTATGCCAAGACCCGTCACAACGTCGGTGCCGACACGGTGGCCCTGCTGGCCGAGCGTTACGGGGAGCGGTTGCGTCAGGGAAAAGAGCTGGCCCTCGTGGCGGAAGTCCAGGTGGGGGGCAAGCGCCTGGCACTGGCGTTCCCCCAGACCTTCATGAACGAGTCGGGCCGTTCCGTCGCCCGACTTGTCCGTCGCTACAAGGTCGAAGACCTGACGCGGCTCGTGGTCGTCCACGACGAGCTCGACCTGCCCCTCGGTGTCGTGCGGGTCAAGGCGGGCGGTGGCTTGGCCGGGCACAATGGCCTGCGGTCCATAAAGGGCTGGTTGCGTTCCGACGAGTTCTCGCGAGTGCGGATCGGCATCGGCAAACCTCCGGGGGGCAAGGACCAGGGCGCAGACCATGTGCTGTCGGCGCCCAGCCGTCTTGAACGACGCCGACTTGATGCCGCCGTCGAGGTGGCAGCCGACGCGGTCGAGGTGGTCTTGGCGGAAGGCATGGCAGCGGCGCAGAACGAGTTCAACGCCCGGCCGGTGACAGATGGGCCCCCGACAGATTGATCACAAGGCCGACGGTGCACGACCCGGCGCCGTACTCGTCCGCTAACAGCGGGACTGGGCGGAGCCACCCGAGGGCCATGTCGCCGCCGCATCGCGCCATAGGTCGCGGCTGCGGTCAGTGCTGTCGCTGTACGGTGAACGTGCTGGTCCTGCCACCAATCCGGCGACAAGCCCTAGCGTCAGGTGCGGGCGCAGATGATAGGAGGCGAATGAGCCGTTTAATGGTTGAGCTATGACGTCACCAGCCCAAGTGCAGCAGCCAGACGCGCGCGCTCGGGCCAAAGGCACGAGCCTTGCCCCGCTGCTGTCTTTGGTGAACCGCGACCCCGTTCTGGCTGGGCTGGCCATAGGCGCGGAGCACACCGTCGCCGTGGCTGAGGCGGCCCAGCCCTTTGCGGTGGCGGCTGTCGCTCAGAGCGGGGCACGGCACCCGGTCGTGGTGGCAGTGCCGAGCGGGACTACCGCCGATCGGCTCGCCCATGAGATAGGTGCATGGATCGGGCCGAGTGAAGTGGCCATCTTCCCGGCTTGGGAGACCTTGCCCTTCGAACGAGTCAGCCCCGCGGCAGAAACCATGGGCCGACGGCTCGAGGTCATGTGGAGGCTGCGGCGTCTCCGTGACGGGGCAACGGCCAGTGAAGCCGGCGTACCCTCGGTCATCGTCTCGCCCGTGAGGGCGTTGCTCCAGCGTCTCGGCCCCCACGTCGAGGACACCGAGCCCGTCCAGGTGTCCAGGGGTGCGGTGGCCGACCTCGACGAGCTGGTGGAGCGTCTCGCCTACCTCGGCTACCGGCGCGAGTACCAGGTAGAGCACCGCGGAGAAATGGCCGTTCGGGGCTCGATCCTTGACGTCTTCCCGTCGACGGCTGTTTCGCCGGTGCGGGTCGACCTTTGGGGCGACGAGGTCGACCGGCTGACCCAGTTTTCCGTGGCCGACCAGCGATCGATGGTCGACCTGGACGACGTCCTTATTTTTGGGTGCAGGGAGCTGCTGCCTTCTCCGGAAGTGCGCCAGCGCGCCGCGTCGCTGGCTGAGACGGAGAGGTGGGGGAGCGAGTCTTGGGAGCGCCTGGCCGAAGGCTTCACCTTCGACGGGATGGAATCGTGGCTGCCATGGCTCACCGGCGACGAGCACGTGCTGGTCGACTTGCTCCCCGAGGAGGCCAAGGTGCTGCTGATAGAGCCGCGCCGGATGCGTGAGCGGGCCGTCGAGATCGCAGAAGAAGAGGCCGACCTGGCCGGAGCGCTGGCGACTACGTGGGGCGCTGAGGGCCGTGATTTCCCCCGGCTGTACTTGCCTTTTGAGAGACTGCTGAGGGGTACCGACGCATCGGTGTCCATGGTCCTTTCCTCACCCGAGGGCCCTGGGACCCCAGCGGTCAACACGACCGGCTGGAGCCCGGTCGCGGGAGGGACCGAACGTCTCCTGGCCCAGGTCCGCGCCGCCGCAGCCAAGAAGTTCACCGTCGTAGTGTGCTCCGAAAACGAAGCCAGCGCAGGGCGGCTTTCGAGGTCACTGCGCGACGAGGGCTTTATTGCCCCCGTAGCGAGCGAAGTCGGCGGTGACATGCAGGTCATTGTGGCCCCCATCGACAGGGGCTTCGTATACCCCGCGCTCCAAATGGCGGTCCTGGCTGAAAGCGACGTGACAGGCCGGCGCCGCCCCCACCGGGCGGCGCGGCCCGCGGGCGGCGCAAGTAGCGACATTCTTCGACGACATGAAGACAGGCGACTACGTCGTGCATTTCCAGCACGGTGTGGCTCGCTTTGGCGGCATGGTGAAGCGGTCGATCGGCGACGTGGCACGCGACTACTTGTTGCTCGAGTACCGCGATGGAGACAAGCTTTACGTCCCGTCCGACCAGGTGGACGCCCTACGGCCGTACTCGGGCGGGGAAAAGCCGGCCCTTTCCCGGTTGAACGGCAGCGAATGGCAAAAGACCAAAGCACGCGTCCGTAGGGCGGTGCGCGAAATAGCTCGTGAGCTCGTAGTCCTGTACCAAAAGCGAGCTACTTCCAAAGGCTTTGCTTTCAGCGTCGACACGCCTTGGCAGGCAGAGATGGAACAGTCCTTTGCCTACAACGAAACCCCTGACCAGCTGAAAGCGATCGCGGACGTGAAGCTGGACATGGAAGCGCCGATGCCGATGGACCGCCTGGTCTGCGGGGACGTGGGCTTTGGCAAAACCGAGGTCGCCATGAGGGCGGCGTTCAAAGCCGTTCAGGATGGCAAGCAGGTAGCAGTCCTCGTGCCGACGACACTGCTCGCGTCCCAGCACCTGCAAACCTTCAGCGAACGATTTGCGAACTACCCGGTCCGGGTCGAGATGCTGTCGCGCTTTTTGACTAACGCCGAAGCGCGAGCCGTCACAGACGGTATGGCCGACGGGTCGGTTGACATCGTCGTTGGGACCCACAAATTATTGGCGGGGGACATCAAGTTCAAGGAACTCGGGCTGCTCGTCGTCGACGAGGAGCAGCGTTTTGGCGTCAACCATAAGGAAACCATCAAGAAGTTGAGCACTGACGTTGACGTGCTCACCATGACGGCTTCGCCGATACCGCGCACGCTCGAGATGAGCTTGACCGGTATAAGGGATCTTTCGCTTATTGCCACACCCCCATCCGAGCGTCGCCCGATCCTGACCTATGTAGGCGAGTACGACGAGCGAGCCGTGGCCGAAGCCATCCGTCGTGAACTTCTGCGCGAAGGCCAGGTTTTTTTCGTCCACCACCGGGTCTACGACATCGAGAAGGTGGCAGCCCGGCTCCGGGAACTAGTGCCCGAAGCTCGCGTTGCGATTGCCAACGGCCAGATGGACGAGGGCTCGCTCGAGCGGGTGGTCCTCGACTTTTGGGAAGGCCGTTACGACGTCCTCGTCTGCACCACCATCATCGAGTCCGGGATCGACATGCCGACGGTCAATACCCTGGTCATCGACCGGGCCGACATGCTGGGCCTGGGCCAGCTACACCAGTTGCGAGGCCGGGTGGGAAGGGCCGGCCAGCGGGCGTACGCCTACCTTTTTTACCCTCCCAACCACAGATTGTCGGAGGAGGCTTACGAGCGCCTCAGGACGATCGGCGAGCACACCGAGCTCGGTTCTGGTTTCAAGATCGCGATGCGGGATCTCGAAATCCGTGGTGCCGGCAACCTGCTCGGTGCCGACCAGTCGGGCCACATCGCTGCTGTCGGCTATGACCTGTACGTGCAGATGGTGAGCGAGGCCGTGGCAGAGCTCAAAGGTGAGACGCTGCGCGAGCCCGCCGAAATCCGTCTCGACGTGCCTATGACCGCCAACCTCCCGTCGACGTACGTGGAGCGTGAGGACCTCCGCCTCGAGGCCTACCGTCGGTTGGCGACCCTGGCGGCTCATGAGGAGGTCGACGACATCGAGTCTGAGTGGGCGGACCGCTACGGCCCCCTGCCAGAACCCGCTAAGGCGTTGCTCGAGATCGCTCATCTGAGAGCCGAGTGCGCTCGTCTGGGCCTCCGCGATGTGACAGTCGTGACCGGTGGCCTCGGCACGCCATCGGGCCAGCTCGTCGCCAGGATCTCGCCCATAGCGCTGAAAGCCAGCGAGCAAGTGCGGCTGGGCCGGCTGTGGCCGCAGGCAGTGTACAAAGAAGACCAGGGGCAGCTGGTCGGCCCCTTGAAAAGGGCGTCGACCCCGCACTCGCGCTCGTCGAGCTCCTCCGAGCGCTCGTCCCGCCCCCGGCGACGCCGGACGTTTCCCAGGCCGTCCCCCGCGTGGAGTAACATTTCCGGGCGGTGAAACGTCCACTTTCTGCCCGTCGCAGGCTTCCGGCGAGCTGGCGCGCCAAGGCCAAACCGATAGCAACCCTGGTAGTCGTGACGACCCTCGGGGCCACCGCCCTGTCGGCGTGCAGCACTTCGCCGCCGGCGGCGTCGGTCAATGGGGACGTCATCACCGAGGCGCAGTTGGCGCAAAACCTGAAGGGCTGGGCGGGAAGCCCGGCTTATGTCATCGCCTTCAATGAGGCGAGCAAGCTGCAGGCAGCCCAGTACGCTGCCCAGGGCCAGCAAGTGCCGGCCTTCACCGTTGAAGGCACCGGTTCGGGGCCGGACAATTTCGGGCTGGAGTGGACGACTGGACGGCTCACGGCCATGGTCAGTGCGCTCGCGGTCCAGCAGTACCTCCAGCAGCACGGACGGGCGCCATCGGAGCTGCAGCGAGCCGCGGCGTGGTCGAGTGAGCAAGCGGCCGTCCCGCAGGTGTGGCCACAGTTGCCGCAACTGCTTCGCTCCGAAGTGTCGCAATCGGCGGCAAATCTGGCCCTCGTCCAGCCGGGGACGCCGGACCTGAAAACTGCTGCCCAATTCTTCAAGGCGCACGCATCATATTTCTGGTCGCAGGTGTGCCTGACGACGGTGGACGTTTCGGTGCCAGGGCTCAACGGCACCACCGATATGACGGCCAGCCTTAAGCAGGCTGAAGCTGTGGCCGCTCAGCTGAGCGGGGCCCCCGGCACTAGTGGTCAGCCGCCCGTCCCGGGCGGGGCCCATTACTGTGTTGTGCCTGAACAGCTGGTCCAGCAGCCGCCGGCGTTCGCCGCGAAGGTAAATGCTCTTCAGCCGGGCAGCGCCGCGACCCTCCCTGAGAGCTATGGCTACCAGGTGGTGCAGGTGCGTTCTCGGACCGCAATCCCCTTTGACGAGGCCGTTGCCGCGGTGATCGACGTCGTAGCCCTAGGAGCTGGCATGACGGCCTACACCTGGCCAGTCCAGGGTGACGCGAATGACACCGGCCTGACGAGGATCCTGAAAGCCTCCAGTGTCGACGTCAACCCGAGCTACGGCACGTGGACGACCGCGTTGCCGGCGCCGCCGTACATCCCCCAGGTTTGGCCAGCGGGGCAGTCGTCCCCCTAGTGGTGTAAAAGACCAGCGTAGGACCGTTGCCCAACGTAATCGTGATCGGTCTCGGCCCGGGCCGGCCCGGGTTGATCACGACCGAGACGATGACAGCGGTCAGCAACACCGCGGTGCGGTGGGTGCGGACTGCCCGGCACCCGTCGGTCGAGGCCGTGCCGGCGGCCCGCAGCTTCGACTACCTCTATGAGTCAGCCGACAGCGTCGAAGACGTCTACGCCGCCATAGTCGACGCCCTCGTCGGCTCGGCCGAACACGAGGGCGAGGTGCTCTACGCCGTACCTGGTTCGCCCCTGGTCGCGGAGCGTACCGTGGAACTCCTGCGGGCGGACCCGCGTGTCGACGTCGTCGTCTTGCCCGCGGTTTCGTTCGCGGATCTTGCCTTTGAGCGCCTGGGCATCGACCCGTTGGCGGCTGGTGTGCGGATCGTCGACGGTCACCGTTTCACGATCGAGGCGGCTGGCTCCAGCGGGCCACTGCTAGTAGGCCAGTGCGATTCGCTCCAGGTGCTTTCCGAGGTGAAGCTCGCACTCGGTTCGGTGATAGATCAGCTGGCCCTCGATCGGGAGGGCGGCGGCAGGCAGAGCGAAGACGGCGAGGCCGGCGACGATGCCGAGGGCCGCAACGGCGTCGAAGTGACCGTCTTGCAGCGCCTTGGGCTCCCGGACGAGTGTGTGACCTCCGTGGGTTGGGCCGACCTCGACCGGGCCGTGGTCCCTGATCACCTCACCAGTCTTTGGGTACCCCGCCTGGCCGCCCCCTTCGCCTCTGAGTTCGTGCGTCTCGAGCAGCTGGCCCGGGTGCTGCGAGAGCGGTGCCCGTGGGACAGGGAGCAGACCCACGAGACGCTCACCCGCTACTTGCTCGAGGAGTCCTACGAAGCTTTGGAGGCGATCGAGGAGCTAGGCCCGGACGGTGCCGGCTACGAACACCTCGAAGAAGAGCTGGGCGACGTCTTGTTCCAGGTCGTGTTCCACTCTGTGCTGGCCGCCGAGGAGGGCCAGTTCGCCCTGGGAGACGTGGCTCGGCGCGTCCACGACAAACTGGTGACCCGGCACCCACACGTCTTCGGCGACGTCGACGCCACGACCCCCGAACAGGTCAGCCGCAACTGGGAGCAGATAAAACAGAGGGAAAGAGGGCGGGCCAGCATCATGGACGACGTGCCCCGCAACCTGCCGGCCCTTCTGTATGCGCACAAGATCCAGCGCAAGGCCGCATCTACGGGCTTTGACTGGGCCGACGTCAACGGGGCGCTGCCGAAAATAGCCGAGGAACTGTCAGAGCTCCGAGAGGCCATAGCCGCCGGTGACGTCGAGCTGCTCAACCGCGGTCCTGGCGCTGGGCCAAGTGCCAGCGGCGGAGCCAGTCCCACCGGCGGGCCAGGTAACGGTGCCGGTGCCCATGGGGTACGCGACGAGCTGGGGGACCTGCTTTTCGCCGTTGTCAACGTGGCCCGGCACCTCAAGGTCGACCCAGAGGCGGCTCTTCGAGAGGCCACCGCCAAGTTCCGCCGGAGGTTCATGGCGGTCGAGGTGCTGGCGGCCGAGCGAGGGTTAGACCTCTCGCACTTGGGCCTCCCTGCGTTGGACGAGCTGTGGGAAGAAGTAAAGGCTGCCAGCGCCGACCCGTGAGCCCTCCACCCCGAGCCGTCATGCCTCCAGCCCTGAGCCTTGATGTCGGTCCTCGCTCGTCACGAGAGCAGCCAGTAAGCTATTTTCTCTGTTCACTCTGGTCACAATTCTCACTTGAGCAACAGAGCGGGAGCGGGTATGCGCTGGGCCGTCAAGATCGCGTTAGCTGTGCTGGTCGTCGGCGGGGCGATGTACCTGTTCATCTTCCCGGCTCGCACCTATCTGGCTCAGAAGCAGGACATTGCGGTGCAGGAACGCACCATCCAGGCATTGCAGGCCGAAGACTCCAAGCTGGCGGCCGAGAGCCGAGCGCTCCAGGGTGGGCCCACCATCGAACAGATCGCCCGCCAGGATTACGGCCTGGTTAAGCCCGGCCAGCACGCGTTCATGGTCGTCCCGGCCAGGACCAAGCCCACACCGGTCGCGCCCCCGCCCGCCAAGCACCCCGCTTGGTACTCGTCACTAGAATTCTGGCATTACCTATAAACGACAGCGCTCGTTTGACCTCCCTGTCATCGGGATCTAAATGACATTGGCGCTGACTACAGCGGAGAAACTGAAGGCTCTCCTGGGACGACGACCTCGGGGACCGTTCGAGGTAGTACTGCACGACGAAGACGGTGGCCCGCTCGTCATCCGCAACGGCCCGGTCTTTGACGACGGGACCCCGATGCCAACGCGCTATTGGCTGGTTGGCAGGCGGGCCAAACTGGCCGTTGACCGCCTGGAGGCAGCCGGCGGGGTGAGAGCCGCCTCATCTGCCGTCGACCCGGTAGAGCTCCAGCGCGCCCACGAACGGTACGCCGCCGAGAGGGATGCGTCTATCCCGGTCGGGTGGAACGGGCCGCGGCCATTCGGTGGCGTGGGGGGCACGCGGCGTGGCGTCAAATGCCTGCACGCACACTACGCCTGGTTCCTCGTGGGCGGTGACGACCCGGTCGGCCGCTGGGTGGCGGCGCAACTCGTGGGGGACGGTGCAAGTTCCCCGGGAGCGGGGACCGACGAGGGCGTGCGGCTGGCAGGTGGCTAACTTCGCGGCCGTCGATTGTGGGACGTTGTCGACCCGGTTGCTGGTGAGCCGGCCAACGGGCGAGCCGATTGTCAGGCTGATGCGCATTACTGGCCTTGGAGAAGGTGTCGACCGCTCGAGAGCGTTGCTTCCCCAGGCGATCGAGCGGACGCTTGTGGTCCTGAGAGAGTACCGGGAGCTAATGGACCTGTACGACGTGCGCGCGGCACGGATGGTGGGGACCTCTGCATTGCGCGATGCGAGCAACCGGGCGTCGTTTTCCATGGCCGCCGAGGAGCTCGTTGGTACCCCTCTGGCCTTACTGAGCGGCGAAGAGGAGGCCTCTTTGTCGTTCCTGGGCGCCACCGCCGAACTGAGCGAGAATGGGGGGCCTTGGCTCGTCGCGGACATCGGAGGGGGGTCGACTGAGCTTGTCGTGGGGAAGGACGTGGCTGCGGGGCGCTCGCTCGACATCGGTTGCGTGCGCGTTACGGAACGATTTTTCCATCACGACCCCCCCACCCCCGCCGAGCTGGGTACGGCCCGGGCCTGGCTGGGCGAGCAGTACCAGAAGGCCGAGGCCGACCTGCCAGCGTTGCGCTCAGCCGTGGCCCTCATCGGCCTGGCCGGGACGGTCTCCGCTCTGGCTTGTTTCGACCAGGGCCTCGAGACCTGTGGCCACGAGGCGGTCCACCATTACCGGCTGTCGAGGCAGGCCGTGGATTGGGCGCTCCGGGAGCTGGCCGCCCTCCCCGCATCGCGACGGTCAGGTCTACCCGGTATCGAGGCCGGCCGAGCCCCGGTAGTAGTCGGTGGGACGTTGGTGCTGGCCAGCCTGATGACGCATTTCGGCTTCGAAGACTGCCTCGTTTCGGAGTCCGACATCCTCGACGGGTTGGTGCTCACGCTCATCCGGTTTGGCGAGGGCCCAAGTACGCCCCAGTAGCATTGCGGTCTGTGACCTGGGGCCATGTCACCGTGTACCCCGAGCTTCGGGGGAGGCGCGTGGTGCTGCGCCCTTTGGCCGCCTCTGATTTCGACGCGTGGCGTGAGGTACGCACCCGGTCGCGAGACTGGCTCGTCAAGTGGGAGCCGCGGCCTGTACCCGGGCAACCTGACCCGACTCAGGACAAGCGGGCTTTTGCAGCTCGCTGCAATCGCGCGCCTGCGCGAGCGGGAACTCGGGACCGGTTATGGGTTTGGCGTTTTTGTGCGGGGCCGCTTTGCCGGTGAGATCAACATTTCGTCTGTCCAGCGGGGCCCTTTCCAGAATGCGTATGTCGGTTACTGGGTCGACCAGGCCATGGCTGGCCATGGCTACACGCCGGAGGCATTTGTGTGCGTGGCGAAGTTCGCTTTCGAGGACTTGATGCTCCACCGGCTCCAGGTGTCGATAATCCCCCGCAATCGTGCCAGCCATCGCGTTGCGGAAAAGCTCGGGTTGCGCAACGAGGGCACGGCCCTTCGTTATCTCGAGATAAACGGCGTTTGGGAGGACCACGTACGCTACGCGATAACGTCGGAAGATTGGGCCGAGAGACGCGAGCAGTTTTTGAAAGACTGGGTAGTCGGCACCTAGCAGATCTGGTTGATCTCAGGCCAGTACGTGGGCCTCGGCGCAGCGCACCCCTTCTTGGCCTACCGTTGCGGAATGAGCCGATCGCATTTCTTGGGTGAACTCTGTATCGAGCATCGGGCCCTCCGTTCAAAACAGCCTCCCGGCCCTAGCCGGTGGTGCGTAGCGGTACACGGCTTTACCCAGCAGAGACTTTATCGGGACGTTGCCAAACTGACGGCTATCGGTGCTTTGACCGGGGTTGTCCCCCAGTAGGAACACCCCGTCTGGGTGGACCGACATGACGCGCTTCAAGACGGTCCGCTCCGGTTGCCGGGGATCAGAAGCGGCAACTATGTCACCAGGGCGCACCGATGTCGTCCTCCACACGACCAGACGGTCCCCGGGCTGAAGGGTCGGTGCCATGCTCAGCCCGGCCACCTCCACGCGGTCGACGTGCTTGCAGGCCCAAATCACCAAGCCACCGATAGCCGCTCCGGCGCCAAGCCGGCGCAAGCGCCTGGGACCGATCTGGCGCGTCAGCCCGCCTCGCAGTACCTCACGCTCAGACCGCTCCTGTGCGTCGGACGGGGGAAGTCGGCCGGCGACGACAACTGGGCGCTTAGCAACAGCAGGGCTATAACGTGTGCATTGACCGTCTCCCACGGCACGTACCCCTACCACAACCGACCGAGCAAAAAGGAGCCTCTTTCATGACCTTGCTGGTGCGTTTGCTGGCCCTAGCAGACCGCGTGAGCTCGCCGCGGACCGCATATGCCCACTGCGACCTGCCCTGTGGCGTCTACGACCCGGTCCAGGCCAAGGTCGAAGCTGATTCCGTCAAGGCCATCATTGAGAAGTACAACGCCTCGACTGACGAGGCCTTCCGGGCCCGTTGCCTGTTTATCAAGGAAGAGCGCGCCGAGCTGGTCAAGCACCACCTCTGGGTCCTGTGGACCGACTATTTCAAGCCGCCGCACCTGGAGAAGTACCCAGAGCTCCACGATCTTTTCTGGAAGGCGACCAAGACGGCCGGCGACACGAAGCATACGACCGACGTGGCTGTAGCCGACGACCTTCTCCGCCAGATCGCGGAAATCGACCGCATCTTCTGGGAAACCAAGAAGGGCTGACCTCGTCGGGTCGGTTCCATCGGCGGCCCAGTCGCGTCCGCGGCTGGGCCAGTGCCTCGTGACACTCGGCGGCCCCGCAGAGCGCGTCCTCGCAACGATCGAGATGGCCCAGGAGGGCCGCTTCGGGGAGGTACGGGACCTTTTCGTGGAACAGTTGCGGCCGATGGTTTCTGTGGAGGCCCTCCGTGCCGCGTGGGACGCGGAGATGACACGTCTCGGGACGATCTGCTCGATAGGGGCAGCGGTGACCGAACCCAGGTCGCAAGAGATGCCCGGGTCGCAAGGCATGGTCGTGGTCAAAGTTCCTGTGACCTGTGCGAGAGGTTCGATGGCCGTGGTCGCCTCGTTCAACGCCATAGGGCAACTCACCGGCCCCCAGCTACTTCCACCCAGCGCCGCAGAGCCGACGGTGCCATGGGAGCCACCGGATTACGTGGGTACTGAGAAGTTCGACGAACAAGAAGTGATGGTGGGATCAGGGCCGCTGGCGGTGCCCGGCACTCTGAGTATCCCGAAGATGCCGAGACCCTGCCCGGCCGTGGTGCTGCTTCTGGGTCGGGACCGAATGACCGGGACGAGACCATCGGCCGCAACAAGCCTCTGAAGGACCCACTGAGCTTTTCTCGCCTATGCGGTTCCCGGCCTGGCGGAGCGCAGGGCCATGGCGCATGGGCTCCCGGCCGGCGGCCTGGGGGGCAAACCGGGCGCAGCAGCGGGCAAACCCAACTCGCTCACGACCGTTTTGGGGCACACTTATGTCGTGGCCACCGGTGCAGACCGGGAACGACTGGGGAGAACCTTTAACCAGGCAGCTGAGCTCTACCAGCGCGCCCGTCCCGAGTACCCGGCTGAGCTCTACCAGCGCCTGGTCGAAGTCACCGGGCTGACTCGTGGCTCTCACCTCCTGGAAGTTGGCTGCGCGACGGGGAAGGCGACGCTGCCCCTGGCACGTATGGGCTTTAGGATCACCTGTTTGGAGCCGGGCCGGGCGCTGGCTGGACGGGCTCGGAAAGCGTTGCGCGAGTTCGACGTGGACGTAGTCGAGTCAAGCTTCGAGGGCTGGCAGGCAGGAGGAGAGCGCTTCTCGCTGGTGTACGCCGCCACTGCCTGGCATTGGCTGGACCCCGAGGTTCGGTACCAAAAGGCAGCCGACCTTCTCCAGCACGACGGGTTCCTCGCGCTATGGTCGGCGGGCCACGTCATCCCGTACGACGGGGACCCTTTCTTCGAGCAGATCCAAGACGTGTATGACGAAATCGGCGAGGGTTTGCCGTCGGGTGCGTCGTCACCTCGCCCTGGTTCGCTCCCCGACGACCGAGCTGAAATCGAGTCCACCGGGTTGTTCGAGGTACTCGAGGTCCGGCAGTACGACTGGGAGACGGTCTACGACGCCGAGGGGTACATCGAGCTGCTCAACACGTTCTCCGGGCACATCGCTATGGAGACTTGGCAGCGGGAACGTCTCTACGGTGAGATCCGCCGCCGGATGGCGTTACGCCCGGACCGTCCGCTGCGCCGCCACTGGGGCGGCGTGCTCCAAATTGCGCGGGTACGCCATGCGTAACCGAGACCTCGCTCCTGGCTGCCGGCCGAGGCCGGTGACCGGCCCCTGGTGGCCTGTGCGGGCGCCCGGCACGGTCGTGGTCAGGACATTTTCAGTTCAGCGCCAAGCACTTCAGCCAGAGGTAACTGGATCTGGTCGATCCAGACCGCTTGGTCAGCGCCGAAGAAGTTGCCCCCCGTTACCTTCTGGCCGCTCACCCAGAAGTTCACGTCGCCCTTGAGGCATTGCAGTTCGGTCCCGTCGTCGAAGCACTGGACACCGTTGTTCAAGTTCGGATAGTCGGCGTACTGGGCTGGGTACTTATGGGCCTCGCCCTTCTGCCCGGCTAGGGCTTCACGGTAAAGCGCCGGCGCCTCGGGGTCAACGGCCTCGAACTGGACCGTCACGTACGAACCAGTGCTCCCGTAGTCCTGGGGCTGGAAGGTGGTCTTCAGATTGAACTGGCATTCCGTATCGTGGGGGGCGCTGGCGCCTGTCCCCAGCAACTCGGCCTTGGTGCCTACCGGGTTCTCCCTGAGCCCGGTTATGGAAGGCTCCAATGCCTTGAGCTGGGCCAGGCTCGTAAGTTTGCATGCGTCGGGCCAACCCGAGGGGGATCCGCTGGGGTTGATCGTGAAGGGCCCCAACTTGGGCGCAGACATGACACGAGCCTGGTTGACGTCGTCGTCGTTCGGAGGGAGCAGGCTGGTCTTGGCTCCTTCGTCTATCACGTACCCGAACGGGTAGCCGGTGGCCGCCGCGCTCGGCAAGGCCGACGCCTTGGTCACGATCGCTACAGAGGAACTGACTGCGGCGGCGGCCGAGACACCTGCCCCGCCGCCGGCCACGAGAGGGGCAAAGAGGCAAACCACTGAGATCACGGCACTTCTAGCTACGCGTTTCACGGTGTATATCCCCACGTCTCCGCCCCCACGGGCCCGCTGTAGCGAGTCAGCCTACGCCGACCTCGGGGACGGACGGCACGGAGGTTGCCGCCAAGCGCGACGACCGTGCCGCGGCACCTCGCAACCATCCTCGATTGCCGCCTTCGATCAACTCTTCCCTCATGAGGTTCTCCGTGAGGGTGTGGCATGCTCGGGTCGTCGTCGAGGCCTTCAGCAATTGATATGCCGACGTGTCCGTTGGCCGACATCGGCGCCGACGTATACGGGGAAGGCACCAGTCCGGTGCCTCAGAACGAAAGGGGACTAACAAGTGAAGTACATGATCTTGACGTTCGCTTCACAGGCGCAGTACCAGGAGATGGTCGGCCAGCCTTCGTCGGCGCCCGCGTGGACGCGGGAGGACTGGGCGGCGTTGGGGGCGTTCATGCGCGCCTTCAACCAGGAACTGCTGGACTCCGGCGAACTCGTCGAGACCCGAGGCCTGAGCGCTCCGGTGCACACTCGACGGGCCCAGTTCAAACAAGGGGCCCCGCTGGTCACCGACGGTCCCTACGCCGAAGCCGAGGAGGTGCTCGCCGGCTACTGGGTCGTCGAGTGCGAGAGCTTCGACCGGGCGACCGAGATCGCCTCCCGCTTCGCCAGCTGCCCCGGCCCCGAGCATGTCCGTGCACGCGCTTACGCGGACGTCAGACCGATCGACGAGCACCAGCCAGACTTCGAGGGCTGAGCGTAAAGAGCAGTCACCGGTGACCTCGCCCGAGACCGAGGAGCTGCTGCGCCGCTTGGCGCCGCAGGTCCTGGGCGCGGTGGTCCGACGGCTCGGGCACTTCGAATTGGCGGAGGATGCCACCCAGGAGGCGCTGACTGCGGCCGCGCGGCACTGGCCACGAGAAGGGGTACCCGACAACCCCCCGGGTTGGCTCATCACGGTCGCATCGCGCCGGCTCACCGACCTGCTGCGCTCTGAGCAGGCGCGTCGCCGCCGGGAAGGCGCGGTCGCTCGGTGGTCTCCGACCGAGCGCAGCACGCCCCAAGTGGACGAGGGTCGTCCGGGAGACACGGACGACACTCTCGTTCTACTGTTCCTGTGCTGCCACCCGTCGCTGACGGCAGCTTCTCAGATCGCTCTGACGCTGCGGGCGGTCGGGGGGCTCAGCGCCGCCGAGATTGCACGCGGCCTGCTCGCGTCCGAGCAGACGGTGACCCGTCGGATCACCCGAGCGAAGCAGTCGATCAAGGACAGTGGCGTCCCTTTCGCTCTACCAGCCCGCGATTCTCGGGCAGAGCGGCTGCAAGCCGTCCTTCGCGTGCTGTACCTGATCTTCAACGAGGGCTACGCCAGTACGACGGGAACGGCCCTGGTGCGAGTCGACCTGGCAGCGGAGGCGATCCGCCTAGCCCGGGCGCTCCACACGGCGCTGCCCGACGACAGCGAGGTGTCCGGGTTGCTGGCGCTGATGCTCCTTGTCCACGCCCGGCATCGGGCCCGCACAGCGCCTGATGGCTCGCTCATTCCCATGGCGGAACAGGACCGCAGCCTGTGGGACCGAGCCGCCATCGAGGAGGGGATCTCACTCGTTACCGCCGCCCTCCCTCGCGGGCCAGCTGGTCCCTACCAGCTACAGGCGGCGATTGCCGCTGTCCACGACGAGGCGGAGAGAGCCGACGCGACCGACTGGCCGCAGATCGCCGCCCTATACGGCGTTTTGCTGCGGCTAGACGACAACCCGGTCGTTGCCCTCAACCAGGCGGTCGCCGTCAGCATGGTCGCCGGGCCCCAAGCCGGTCTCGAGTTGGTTGACCGTCTCGCCACCGACTCCCGGGTCAACACCGATCGTCGCTTCTACGCGGTCCGCGGCCACCTTCTCGAAAAGGCCGGCGAGCCGGCCGCTGCACTGGACGCCTATCGAGCTGCAGCCCGGGTGGCGACGAACCTCCAGCAACAGCGTTACCTCAATCGACAGGTCGCTCGCCTGGAGGGCCGAGCGGCTACTTGGCAGTGACCTCGAGGACGACGCCGGCATCGAGGGATCTCGTAGCCACCCAAATCGGCGTGGGCGCGGAGGGGGTCGAACCCTCTGGATCATATTCCTGAGCTCGCTGGTCGGGACATGTTTCCCCAGTTAGATGGCCACTTCTACTTTACCTGTAGAGACCGTTGGCCCTCGGCATAGAGCCGGTCTCTGATCTCGTTCCACTTGGTATGACCGCTCACAACAAGCCTTCCCTCTTCAGCTCTTCGCGGTAGACCTCGTAAAGGATGTCCGCGGCAGGGACAGCAAAGGCGTCTACGGCTTCATAGATGTTAACCACGCCGATGTGGGCGGTTCAGTCAGTGAGGCGATGCATGCAGTGAGCAGGCGCCGCATCTGATCTTGTTCGCTGACATCCAGATGGGCCAGCATGTCTTGCTCGACGCGGCGAACCGCGGCGCTGGCCACCTTGAGCTGGCGGCGCCCGCGGGCGGTCAGCTCGGTCGGCAGGGCCCTGCCGACGGGTGCCTGGGCCGGGCGGACAACGAGCCCTTGGCGTTCGAGGGCCTGCAGGAGCACGTTCATCGACTGCCGGGTGACGAAGGCGCCGCGGGCAAGCTCGGAGTTGGACAGACCCGGTCGCTGGGCAAGCAGCTCCAGGCAGGCGTAGTGGGTGATCGTCATCCCAAGCGGCCTCAGCACGGCCTCCAGGGCAGCGTGCAGGGCGCTCGCGGCCGCCTTCAGCATGTACCCCAGCGACGTGCCCAGCTCGATCCCGGGCTCGCCTTGACTCATGTCAGTAGTCTGACATATATTGGGTATGTCAGACCGCTGACATACAAATGAGGAGGCAGGAACCATGGCCGTCACCGGGCCCGACTTCATTTCACTGCAGGTGCGCGAACTGGAGCGTTCCGCCGCCTTCTACGAGCAGTACCTGGGGCTGAAGCGCTCCGACGCAGGACCGCCGCACGCCGTCGTGTTCGACACCAAGCCGATCGCGTTCGCCGTCCGCGACGTCGTCCCGGGCGTCGACCTGGACGCGATCGCACAGCCGGGGCAGGGAATGGCGCTGTGGCTGCACGCCCCCGACGCGCAGGATATCCACGACGCCCTCGCCGCCGCCGGCACGACGATCATCTCAGCGCCCGCCGACGGGCCGTTCGGCCGCACTTTCACATTCGCGGACCCCGACGGCTACCAGGTGACCCTCCACGACCGCGGCTGAGCCGGGCGTCCTGGTCTGCGCCGCCCCCCAACTCCAGGGCCAACAGGCGTGGGCGCGGAGGGGGTCGAACCCTCATGCTCAAAGGCGGCAGGGTTTAAGCCCGCTGTGTCTACCGATTTCACCACGCGCCCTAGCTGGACTCTTTGGGGTTTCTTGGCCCCCTCTCCGGAGCTGTCAGTCCAATTTACTTATTTCTTACTTATTTGGCTAGGCTAGCTGCCGTGAGTACCACTACCAAGACGGGCGAACCTGCCCGCCGTCGCCACGGCAGTGGCTCGCTCGTGGAGGTTTCGCCTCGTCATTGGAGCCTCCGAGTTTACGACCCCGCCACGCGCCGTCAGGTCTACAAGAGCTTCGTAGGGGGCAACCGGGAGGCGAACCAGGCCCTGGCCAACTTCACAGCCGACGTGCGCGCCGGCAAGGCCAAGCCGATCCGGGCACAGAAGGCTGAGGCCAAGGCGCAAGCCCAGCTACCAGCGACCCCGTCCGAGCGCACTCTGGGCCAGCTCCTTGACGAATGGCTGGCGCACCGCCAGAGCCTCGGCCTCTCGCCGACTACCCTCCGCGGCTACGAGCGGATGGCCAAGCGCATCCAGGCCGATCCCGTGGCGAGCACGGCCATCACAGTTCTCGAGCCCTTCGACCTTGATGCTCTCTACGGACGGCTGACCGCCGAGGGCAAGGGGCCGCGCACCGTCAAGCACCACCACGCAGTGGTCAGCAGCGCTCTGGGCCAGGCTCGCAAGTGGCGGTGGGTGCGCGAGAACGTGGCCGAGCTGGCGAGCGTGCCGAAGGCCCCCAAACCAGACATACAGCCACCGTCCATCGAACAGCTGGGCGCTCTCGTGGCTGCCATCTCTGGACGCTCTCCTGATCTGGGTTCGCTCACCCTGTTCGCGTTCCTCACCGGTTGTCGGCGGGGCGAGCTGTGCGGGCTGCGCTGGGAAGACGTTAACTGGGACACGCACAGCCTGAGGGTCGCTCGCAGCGTTTGGGAGCTGGGCGGCAAGACAGGGCTGAGGACGACCAAGTCCAACCTGGTGCGGATGATCCCTCTGGACGATCTCGCCATGACGCTGCTGCAAACCCGATGGGACCAAGCGATGGACCGGGCCATGCACGCCCGAATCCCCCTGCTGACGGGCCCAACGATCGAAGGTGCGCTCACCATGCCGTCCTCGTGGTACATCTGGTCGTCTCGTGCGAGCGGGGACAGCTGGCGCACGCCTGACAGTGTAAGCAGGGGCTTTGCCAGGGCCTGCCAGCAGCTGGACGCTGCTGCCCTCAAGGGCGCCATAGACCAGAAGTTCAACTACCGCTTCCATGACCTGCGGCATATGTGCGCCACGCAGATGGTGGCCATGGGCGTGGACGTGGTGACCGGTTCGGCACGCTTAGGCCATTCCGTGCCGAGCACCTTCACCAACATGTATGCCCATGGACTGTCGCAGACGGCTAAACAAGCGGCGGACAGCCTCGGCCAATTGGCAAAGGTGGCTCTGCCTCAAGCCGCCTCGAACTCGTAAGGGACTCCTAAGTCGTCCAGGAGGCGCACCGTGGGGGTCTGTCAGTGCTCCCCGCTCCGCGCTTTCCTAGGCATGGCCGGGATGCGGCCCTTTTCCAGGTCGTCCCTGATAGCTTGTGCGGTTTTTTTTGTCCCCGGTCAGCTGCCGGTACTCAGCGAATCCATGCGCCTTAATGAAAGTTATCCAAGCAACCCCAACATAGAGCAACAGTTAGTGCTTCATCCCGGGGGCGTGCGAATTATGTGCGACCTGGACATGGCTCCTGAACAGGCAAACGATGCCGAGTATGCTTGTTCCGGGGCGCGGGTTGAGGCCGTCATTCCGTGCGTCCGCGGTCTGACCCTGACGGCGGCCTCGTGGACCGACTCCGGTCCTCCCACTCGGCTCGGGTGATCTCGTACTCGACTTCTCCGTGTTCTGTTCCCGGCAGCGGGTCATCCCACTCTTGGTGAAACGTTCGGGAATGACGCATGCCACAGCGGGTCATGACGGCACGGGACCTTACATTCACCGCCATGGTTTGGGCGGTCACTCGTCTTGCTTGCATCACACGGAAGGCAGCGTCGATGAGTGCCTTGGAGCCCTCGGAGGCGAGGCCACGTCCCCACCAAATACGTCTGAGCCGATAGCCGATGTCATACGAGTCTTCCCGACCGGGGACGAGACCGAACCATCCGACGAAGGCGCCCGATAGCCGTTCGGTCGCGATCCATCGCCAGCCAAGCCGATCCCGGATGACGGTCTCGATCTCAAGCCTTGTCGAAGGACGTCCGGTGAGGTATCGCATCACCTCGGGGTCGCTATCGAGATCGACGAGAAGGTCCACGTCATCGACCGTGATTGGACGCAACACCAGTCGGTCCGTTTTGAAGCTCCCGATCACTCGCTTAGTCTGGCAAAGGATCGCAGTCGTCATCGCGAAGATTCGCTGTCGCCTCACTTCGAACTCGCCGTTGGAGATCTCCGAAACTCCAGCAAGGGCACGTCAGAACGGGCACGCAGAAGTTCGTCCACGACGGAGTACCGGCCCCGCCCGATGGACGTATATTGCCTGTACGAACAGGGAAATTTTCGGCTCGGGGGCGCTCGAGAACGGACGCTCATATTATCGGGGTAAGGCCCGACAATCTGTGTTGGAGCCTGAAAGTCGGCCTTTCTTGGACATGGCTGCCGAGATCGCCGAGTATGGCGTTGTGTCGCGACCTGGTGCCGCTCACTTCCGAAGCCACCCTAATTCCCAATTCTGGCGCGATCCCAGGTACCGCTGTTCTGGGTCGTCGGGCTCGTAATCGAACTGTCGGACGATCACGAGTTTCCCCCGCCACCGAGTACGGGCGCATATGCATTCCCAGTGGATGCTTGCACCCTAGACGGCGCCCCTGGTGGCGCCGCCGGGTGTCCCCATGGGCCGGGCCTGTGAACACAGTCGTCCCTTTCTAGCCCGAGCAAAAGGACACCTCCACAGCTTGTCAGCGAGGCTTTGACCACCTATTGTGTGTGCCGCGTCACAGATCGTGGGACGTGCGGATGATGGCGAGGAGGAAACTGCCATGCGGCCGACCGAAACAGTTACCCTGCATTTCGACCTCAGTCACCTGGGCCACCTACCTGCGGACCAGGACTTCACACTGAAGGCGCTGGGCCAGCGCACGACGCTCAGGCGGCACGACGCAAACACTCTTCGGGAGCATTCCCAGCGCAACTTAGCCCTAGCCGCTTTGCCGGAAGACCAGCTCCAGCGCCTTACGCACTTCGTAGAGGACGTCGAGCTCCCGGCTGATGCAGTCGGCTTCCACTGGGTCGGCTACGCCTCCACCCGTCCGGGCGCAGTGTCCGAGGAGATCGCCGTCGTGTTCCAGCACGTGCCGGGGGAGGCTGTCCGGCGAGCGGTCAGAGCGATGCGGCGCGATGGCGACCAGCCCCAGCCGGCCATGCTGGCCCATTACGGGGTGACTCAGCTCGACACCTCGGCCGCCGACGAACAGCTCCACATCGACGCGTCGAACACCATCAACTACATCCAGACAGCGCTCACGATGATCATGCAGCACCCCGAGATCGGGACCCTCGTACCCGACCTCCACTACCGCATCGGCCAGCAACTCGTCGCCCGCCAGCCGACGTTCACACAGTTGTGGCAATACCTCTCGACCCACCCGGCCGAGGGCGCCGACCCGTGGTACGAGAACACCTACGTGATGGACCCCAACGGCAACGTGATGCCACCCGACCCAGATCTGAAAGACAAGGACAACCAGCCTGTCGTCTGGCCGACGACGACCGTAAACGGAGAACAAGTCAGCGTCATCCCCCAGCACAAGCTGTCGGACGGCCTTGACAGCGTGCTCAGGCCGACCGTACAAGCGGTGGGGATCGTCGTTAAGCAGCAACCATGGCTCAAAGGCCAGCAGTGGTCCACCCAGCACGGCCTGACGGAGCTGCAACGCACGAAGGTAGCACCGAGCCCTGTCCCGGTCCCGCAAGCTGTAGGCGCTGGGGCGCCGGCTCAGGCCCCATGGACAATTGTCAACAAGACCTCCCACTACGGCCTGGACCTGCACGAAAACTCCATCGCTTACGACCCCGCCACCGGCACCCTGAAGTTCGACGTCAAGAACTGGCCCAACCGGGGCCTCGGAGCTTACGTCCAGTTCCTCGACCCCGACGGCAACCCCATCAGCAACCCGTCGGGCTGGCAAGACCGGCTTCCTTCCTGGCTCGGCCCGGTCCGCGACTGGCTCGAGCCGAACGACACCAAGTGGTACTTGCAGCACATCGGCGCTGGCTGCGTCTTCTTTGGCGGCCCGGTCTGGGCGCCTGACACGACGATCTCGTTCGTCGTCCCCCAGGCCGCCACCGGGGCCAACGTCCTCGTCGGCGGCCTCGGCAACGGCAACTGGGACATGGACGTGGACAAGGTCGGCCTCATATACACCTGCGTCGTGAGCTACGGCATCCCGTCGGTACTGAGCATCCTTTCGGTGGGAGTGCAATCCACCCAGTGGTACATGGAGTTTTTCGACGACATGGAGAACGTCGTAAAACTCATCGCCCTCGGGATGGGGCCGTTCGGTATCCTCCTCGGGGTCGGCAGCCAGGTCATCGGGGTGTACGAAACGTTGATCGCGGCCTCCCAGTTCGTGGCGGGCCTAATCTTCTCAGCCGGCCTGCAAGCACTGGCTATAAAGATCGCCGGGTACGTGTCGATGATGGAGCTGGCCGAGAACGCTCCTTTCGTGGGTTGGGCGCTGCGGGTGGCCAGCCAGGCCGCATCCATCGCCGGCATGATCGCCACCAGCGTCGAGGTCGGGCTGTCTCCGGCAACCTACGAGCTGCAAGCCAAGCGCTCCATGTCGCTGAACGTGAGCGTCAGCCCCGACCCGACGCAGGGCACGGGCACCCAGAAACCGGTCTGGCCGCCAGAGAGCGACCATTACGTCGTCATGGTCCAGTACAAGGGCGGGACCACGTTGACAAAGACCGGCCCGATGCCAGGCGAGGAAGACGCCCCCATCGTTGTTACTTACTCGACGGCCACGGGCGATGCCCTCCCCTCGGCCCCGGGCCAACAATTCCAGATCGTGGCCAGCATCTACTCTGCCTCCAGCTGGCTGTGCGGGAAGTGGACCAGTGGCTGGACCGAGGCGGTACCGACCGACGGCGACTCCCGGAGTGAGTCGGGCTCGATCATCGAGCTGCTCGTCCCGCTTACTGCCTCCACCGCGTACGCCCAGAAAGCGAAACTGAACTACGACGGCCCGAGCAAGACGTACGTGTGGGAGAAAACCGTCTTCAGTATCAGCGACAGCCTCGAGGGCTCGTTTGTCGCCGGCCCCGTCCCCCAGCCGGTGCGTGATGCGTTCTGGTCCAACGGAGCGCGGCTCTCCACGGGGGCATCGATCGTGACCGCGGGCACCGACCAATGGCAGGTGGTCGACCACGATGCCGGTGTCACCTACGACGTCCTCAAGAAGGCGATCGTGGCCGGCGGACAGACGAGCTATGAGCTGGCGGTAAGCAACATCACTGAGCCGGCACCGACCGGGACGATCGCCAGCCTGCCGGGCCAAGACGTGCAGCAGCTCGTCGACGTCAGCATCAACGACGTGGCTTACAAGCTCGGCTATTGCTACCTGGCCCGCAACCAGAACCTGCCCGAGGACTACGGCACCGACAACCAGTCGAGCGCCATGTACCTCTTCGAGAGCATCTCGACGCTGGCCCACCCGGGAAGCGGCATGCTGCAGCCCGCTCGAGGCTTCTCGGTGCAGCCCTACCTCGCTTATGACCAGTTCGGCCCGGCCGGCCTGTTCCGCTTCGACGCCGCTAAGTACCAGCCCGAGCTGGACAATGGCGGGGCCGTCCCGGCCGACGTCGCCACGATCTTCACGAACGAGGGCTTCGCGCTGAGGACCGGTGCCCAGGTCAAAGTCGTCACGGCCAGCGCCGCCTGGCAGATCGCCTACCCGGGACAGTCGCCGGTATACGACCTCCGCCGACAGGTTGACCAGATCGTCGTCTTCACGGCACCGGTCCCGGCCTTCAGCCCGAACAATTTCTTCCTCGACACGCGCACCTACAAAAGCGGAGGCGTATCTCACCTGCGCCTCGTGAACCTGCAGGACGGCGGCGGCACCACCTTTGACTACGGGTCGACCAAGAGCTGGGGTTCGTTCGCCCTCGCCAACCTCAACGCGGTCGCCATTCACCCCAACGGGTACGCAATCGCCATTAGCTTCCAGGACAACAAGATGGCTGTCGTAAAGCTGCCCGCGGCCGGCGTGGACGACAAGGATGCCCCCCAGGCGTTGCCGTTCTCGGGCACAGGGCTACGCGAGGGCTTGATGCAGGGCCCGGTGGGTCTCACCATTTCCGCCGACGGGCGCATTTTGGTGCTCGAGAGGCTCAATGCCCGTATCCAGGCCTTCGACACCCAGGCCAACCCGGTGCAGTGCTTCGTCGGGGCGCTCTCGTTCACGCTCCCGGGCAGCCTGGTCACCCAACTCGACCAGGGGACGGTCTCTACGGCATTGCTCCAGGCACTGCAAAGGAACGTGCCAGTAACGAACACCAAGCCTGGGGCCTACGACCCCCGCTACCTCCTGACGCCGATGTTTAGCATGGCCGCCAGCTTCGCCGCCGTCCTGAATGCCGGCACCGTCACATCGGAGGTGGATGACCAGTTCCAAAAGAACGCTCTTACTTTGGGCAAAGATACAGCAATCCTCCAGACCGCCCAGGGCATTTGGCTTCTACAGGACATCACCAGCGGCGTGACCTACGACATCCGTTTGAACGGCGAAGGGCTCAACGAGGTTGACGTCTACCGTTGCTTCACGCCCACGGTCCTCGTCAAGGCGCCCGGGAGCGAGTGGGTCGTGATGGACAAGACCAATACCCTTAGTTTCGACGTCACTGCCCCATCGAAGAAAGACGACGGCCTTCAGGTCCGGAACTTAACGTCTCTGATGCCCCTAAAGGACGGTCCCTCCGACACGGTGACGTACCTGGACGTGGCCATCGAGGCCAAAGGCTTCATCTACGTGCTGTCCTACGTCAATGATGGCGCCAAGGCCGAGAATTACCGGCTCGATATCTACAACCCGGACGGGACACCGCTCAATCCCAACAAAGCCGTTCACAACGGTGTCGTCAACGCTGCTCATATGACTGTGGACCAGTGGCGTACGTTGTTCACGCTCAACTATGAGCAAATGCAGGGCCCAGGCGGTCGTCCCGAGCCGACCGTAAGCCAGTGGGTGCCGTCGGCGCCGGCCAACTGACAAATCCACGTTGTTGATGACAAGCGGCGGGGCCGGCAGTCCCTAGAGCCCGGCTCCGTGAGCCAGCAAATCAGATGCCAATAGCAAATTCGGAGGTAAAACGGTGTTGGATCCCAGCCCGGATTACACGCTGAGCGAGGCGGACGCGAACACCTTTTGTACGTTGTTACAAGCGCAAAACGCGCTTGGTCCCGCCCAGACATCGCCTGCCCAGGCCCAGTTTTGGGCCTTCTTCGCCGCCGTCGACGTCCTTGCTTACCCGTACGGGCCAATCACCAATACACAGCTGAAAGGCTGGACGGACAAGCCCTTTGCCGCTCTGCTGCAAACAACAAAGACATGCTACGGGACCGACGCGGCGGGCCTCTGCGTCCTGTATTCGTACGCCCAGTTCACCGTGTGTTGCATCACTGACCCGGCGTGGCCCAACGAACCGTGTGGGAACCTGGGGTTCCCGAACGACTACGCGCAAAGAGGTGGGAAGTGGCCCACGTGGGACGAGTCCAAAGGGTTAACAGACGCGTCGCCATGGAACTGGTTTGCCGGCGGTGGGACCGGGCTTTGGAAACCGCCGGGGGTGCGGGCCACCTTTTTCACCGCCCTGAACGCGGACGTCAACAATTTCAATGACGCCCTCAAGGCGGCCGGGCACAGCACGCCTACGATTGCGCTAATGAACGGCTGGGGCGGTACTTGCCCCGACCCGTCCAGTGTGGTGCGCTTCGAGCAGTCGCTGTTCGACCCCAAAAACTGGACCGACTCGCAGAGCCTGGTGACGAACCTGGTGGGAACTGGCGTCTGGCAAGAACAGTCGCAAGCCTTTACCGGTCTCCTCAAACCAACGTCGCTCAAATCTGAGGCCTATTTCTTCCTGCTGCACTTGCTGATCGCCCTGGGTACTTCGACCCCCAGCGATCAGCAGGCAGCCGAGAAACTGGTCAGCGCCAGCGCCAGCTCGCCGGAATACCCGAACGATACGTTCATAAACCAGTTGGTTTACCTGGTACTGATGTACCTGAACGACCCGATGGGCAACTTTGCCTGGACCAACGCGCAGCTCCAGGCCGAGATCTCCCTCCTGGAGGCCCTGGTCGTCAACCAAGACCCGGCCTCGCAGGCCATTCGCACCAGCCTGGCTCAACACCAGCGCTTCCTGCGCACTGACGCTTCCTATCCTATGCAGGACCCGTACGCTCCCGGCGTCGGCTTCACCCAGCGCGTGACCGACACCCTCTTCGCCCTCGACAAGGCCCGCTACACGCCCAACCAGTGAGCGAGGAGGAGATGACCCCGACCGCGCCCGCGATCGACTGCTCCTTGAGCGGGCAACCACCCTACAACTGCCAGGGCTGCGACCTGAGCGGCAGGGACCTCACCGGCAAGGACCTGACCGGGGCACAACTGCAAGGCGCCACACTGACCGGTACGAGCTTCAAAGGTGTCGTCAGCATGGCTGGAGCCAACCTGACCGGTGCAGTAATGGGCAACGGCACCGACTTTTCCGGTTGCGACCTGTCGACAACGGTGTTCGGGCCAACCCCAAATTTGGTTCCAACGCGGCCAACCTGACCAAGTTCGCCGGGGCCAAAATTCCTTATAAAACGCTGGGGACAGTATGGAGCTACATGGACCTCAAGGGAGCCACCATACCGGGCTTGCCTTTGGATCTCACCTTCCTGGAGGTGATGGAGTCGGACCTGAGCGGCATCGACCTTTCAGGCCGGACACTGAAGAACGCCCACTTTTACGGTGTTGTCCTCCAAAAGGCGAACTTCACCAAGGGCACCCTCGACAACATCGTTTTTGCGCGAGGAGAGAGGGTGTGCGACCTGACCGACGCCAACTTCGCCGGGGCGGAGGTCACGGAGGGGGTTTTCGACGATTCGACGCTCACTCGCACGGACTTCACCGCAGCGTCCTCGCTGGCTTCGGCGTCGTTCCTGCAGACCCGGATGGACGGCACCCGTTTCGACGATTGCGACGTGACTACGTGCAGGTTCAGTGCACCTCCTCGGTTCTCCAACGACCCCGCCAACTTGACGTCGTTCAGAGGAGCGAACCTCAACTACTCCACCGTTCTCAACCAGTGGTCGTACCTGGACCTCACGGGAGCCAAATTGGTCGGGCTCAGCCCCGACGTTGACTTGACCTACCTCGAGGCGGTCTGTGCTGTTCTCAGTGGCATGGACCTGAGCGGCTACACCCTGGACCAATGCAATTTGACCGGTGCCACGCTGACCGGGGCACGGTTCAGCCATGCCCACATGAGCCACGCGCAACTGTACGGCGTGCAAAATCCAGCTGAAGTTTTCCGGGTGCTCGGGACTTCGAGCGACTACGCAACGTTCCTGTCGGCGTTGCAACGGGCTAGCCCGTCCGACGTGGGCATCATCTTCGCCAAGTACGGGCACCCGATCGTGGTGGGCAGCGTTTCGGTCAAGACCGATAACCCGAACCGATGGTGGACGGTGCGAGATAGCTCGAGCGGTGCGGTCTTTCCCGTGAGCAACACAGCCCCTTCGGGCCCGCTCACCGTGATGGACGCCCGGCTCGTCACTCGCTTCGATAGCGCCAAGCTCGACCATGCCAATTTCAGCCGCAACAATAACCAGCGGACGTCGTTGCGCGGTGCCGTTTTCTCGGGCGCCGTGTTGGACAACGCCGACCTCAGCTGGGCGGACTTCGGCCAGCTAAACCCTTACGACCCGACCAGCGCTTCAGTTTTCACGGGCGCCAGCATGAACAGTGCCGGGCTCAGCCAGGCCAATCTCACGGGAGCAAAGTTGACCGGCACGGTCTATTTGCACAGCGCCGATATGGTCGGTGTGACGCTCAAGGGCGCGGACCTGACCGGGGCACAGCTAGGCGAGCTGGCCGAGCTCTTTCGGGTACCCGAGAGCTCGAGCAGTGATTACCAGAGTTTTCTTACCGCTCTGGAAGGACAAAACCTGAGCGGAGTGGCCGCCATCTTCACCAAGTACGGGCACCCGGTCACGACAGGGCAGACGAGCATTACCGTGGTCGTGGCGGACCGGTCATGGACCATAACGGATAGCACCGCCCAGAC
This sequence comes from uncultured Acidimicrobiaceae bacterium, assembly GCA_963823855.1. Lineage (GTDB taxonomy): Bacteria > Actinomycetota > Acidimicrobiia > Acidimicrobiales > Palsa-688 > Fen-671. The sequence goes on along the minus strand of CAWGNA010000008.1, from coordinate 313,749 downwards.
GACGTATACGGTGCTCAACTGGACATCCAAAGACAATCTCACGTTCCTGATCGTCTCCACGCCGACTCAGGCCGCCGCGCTTACGAGTGCCTACATGCCCAGCGCCACGCTGGTCGACGCCAACCTGTACGGCGTCTCAGCGGCGTATGCGTACCTGTACGGCAGCGACGTCCACCTCGACGGGGCCATCCTCGACAACACCACTTTCGCGAACGCCAACCTTGGCGGGAGCAGCGTGATCGTGAAGGCGCTCTATCGCGTCGACCTCAGCGGGGCCAACCTGGTCAACTCGACACTAAAGGGGGCGGACCTCACTCAGCACGTGACGCTGTCCCAGGCCAACCTGCAAGGCGCCGATTTCACAGGCACGCAAATGAACGGGGCCAATTTGGCTAACGCAGCCGTTGCCGTCCCGGTGGCCCCGGCGATTGCCGGCGTATACCTCTTCGGTATCGCGACCACGGACCAGGACTACAAGGCCATCCAGGCCGAGCTGACGGCAGCCCAAAACCAAGTCAATATAACCCCGAGTGGCGACGATCAAACGATCAAGAAGTATATTGTCGACTTCAACAACGGCAACCTTAACGACCTGCGTCCCGCCTTCCAGCAGTGCGGTGTGACCTTCTCCGGCCAAGCCGTCATCGAGTCAACGGAGGACCCCGAGGCCTGGCAGATCAACGGCTCGACACCACCAGGTGATTACACGGCCTGGCACGGCTTCGACGACATCGGCAATGAGGGGATACTGGCCCGTCCCAGTATGCCCCGCTTGCGGGCCGCCTTTGCCGCCAATGCCGCCGTTGCAGGCTCGCTTCGTTGGCAGGCCACCATAACCGCGGGACCAGGTCCTCAGCAGTGGCAGGTCGACAACGACAGCGAAAACCCGAGGAACCTGCAGCTCGGGTACGCCACCTTACTCGTGGCCGAGGACGCCGATGGGACGCTTGACTTCTACGGGACGACGCTGCGGATCGAGCAACTCGGGGATAACAACCAGCTACAGATCAGGACCGTGACGTACAACGCCACGGTGCTATGCCCTAAAGACCACACCGGGACGCAAAACTGCGCCGGCGATGGGTCGGGCAGCTACTTCGGGCCGTACACCATCTGCCCGAACACGCGCACATTGCAGGAAAACCAGCAGTCGTTCCCTCCCATTCCCTGGGCGCACATGCTGCGGGCCCCGTCCCCGCCGAAGCCGCCGACCTGTGTCCCGAGCCCTTACGGCGATTGCCCGCAGTCCAGCGCCTTTCTGCGCCTGTCCCAGCGGTCAGACCAGGCGTGATACCCGACCCGAACGCACCGCCGCTCCGACAAGCACTAGCGGTCCTCTTCAACCATCCCGAACTTCTGACCCTGGACCCATCTCGGGCGCGGCCGGTCCAGGAACTCATCGCCGGCCGGCAAAACCCGCACTTCGCCGATGTCTGGCAGTTCATCAGCGCGCACCCGCTCGGGAGCGGAGATCCGTGGGCAGAGTTCGTGCCGATCGCAGACGTAAACGGCAACGAGGCCCGCGACAACGACGGCAAGACGCTCTATCAGTGGGCGTTGACGCCCGGTATGTGCAGTGTCATCCGCCAGCCGCTGGCCGCCGCTCTGCAACTCGTCAGGACGGCACCGCCGATCGCGCCGCCAGGGGGTGGGCAGCGGTTCGAGAGCGCCGACACGTCGTGGACGATTGTCGACGTCCCCTCCCGCTTCGGCGTGATGATGCCGTCGGTCAGCTTCGACTCAGGGAAGAACACCTGTGCTCTTCAGGTGCAAAACACCTATCCCCGCCACGTCTCTGTATATGTCGAGTTCTTTGCGGCCGGCCAGCCGGTCGCACCACCGGCCTGGACGTCGCGGCTCCCTCCGGCGGCACAGGACTTCCTGGAGACCGGGACCGTCAAGTACCTGACCACCCTGCCACCCACTTGCCCGGTGGCCGGTCTGCCGGCACCCGCCGTGGGCACCAGCCTTTCTTTCTCCCTCCCCGAGCCCGCCACCGCGGCCCGAGTCATGTTCGGTGGGACCGGGTTGGGCGATCTCAACCTCCTGGTCGACGCGGGCAGGGGTGATGCTCACGGCCGTGCTGGACCACGCCGTGCCGCTGATCATGGACGGGGCCAAGGTGGGCCTTGCCCACAGCGCCTGGTTCGACGACGTGCTCGCCGACGGGACGGTGACAGCAGAGATCATGGCCGCCGCACGCTACCTCTTCAAGGGCCCCCCAGCCACCGATATGCCCACACTGCTGCAATCCGTGGGGACCAACCTGGGGACGTTGCTCCTGGGTGGGGAACTGCCGAAGCTGATCGCCTCGATCGCCGACACCATTGGGCCTGATGCCGTCGCCAACGCCGCTCCGGTACTCGGCTGGGGCGAGACCGAAATGGCGGCCCAGGCCGTTGAGCGTCTCCAGGCGCAGTCGTCGACCCGGGTGCTGTCCTGCCCCGCCACCTTCTGGCTCGACCTCGTTCCCGCCTCCTGCAGAATTGTGCCCGATCCCCGGCATGGGATGTGGCCCGACGAGGCGGCGCGCTATCAGGTCGACCTCACGTATAGCGGCGCCCACCTCTCGACTGCCGGGGGGGCCGTGCCGCAGGCCTCGGACAGCCCGATCGACGTGCTATTCCCCGCCCTTCCGGCGGGAGGACGGTCGTCATTGACGGCCTCGGTTATGAGCGGGAGCGGCCGGCTACTGGGCCAGGCCGAGGCCGGCCGCGTTCGTTACCCTGGCCGACCGGGTTGCCTTGCCGTCTGTGCTGGCGTTGAGAGAAGGCTTGATTTCGATCACCAGCTCGACCCGGTACCGCCACGTGCGAAAGCTGACCTACGACCCGGTTGCCAAGGTGCACCAGTGGAAAGAAGGGCCGGCGCCGACCACGGTGGGACTGGTCCCGGCCGAGGGAGCGTCGTTCCGAGCTTTGGTCGGCATCACGCTCCAGGAAGTGTCGGGGGACGTCGGCTACGCGTGGCAAGACGGGGACGCCACGGGGCAGTACTGCTTTCAAAGCGTCGGCGTCATCGACCCCGAAGCGCGGTTCAGGTCCTCCGGTGCGCTCTACACCGTGCAGCCTTATCTGGTGTACGACCAGCTCGGGGCGGGAGGGCCAGCCCCGGCTGGCACCGGCTGGAACTTCTACCTCGACCCGGATACCTACGCATCCGATGGCGAGTACCACCTTCGCGGCGTGGCGTTGGACGACGGAATGCCGTTCGACCTCGACCAGACTTCGAGCTGGGGAGCGTTCGCCGGGTTGCCCACCAGTCTCAGGGTGCACCCGGCCGGTTTGGTTATAGCTTGCCGGCAGGAGGAGAGCACGGTCGAAATTCTGTGGCTGCCGGCCGCTGCGCTCGCGACGGGCGACGCGCCCACGGCCGCATTTATCCTCGGGCCGGGCTCTGGTACCGGTGCGGTCGGTGGTCCTGTCGCCGCCGCGGTGACGTCGACGGGCGTCGTCCTCGTGCTCGAGCAAGACAACGCTCGCGTGCAGGCCATCGACGCCTTCGGCAACGCGGTCCCTTATTTCCCAGGGCCGTCGCCGTGCATGCGGCTCAACCCGGAAACCGGGCCCGCACGGTACCTCGACCTCGCGGCGGGGCCGGCCGGCACTATTTATGTACTGCTTTCCCGGGGGAGCTCACCTAGGCCGGACGACTATTGCCTGGACTTGTACCGGCCGGACGGCACTTTTCTGAGCCGGACTACAGATGTCCCCGCTGCTCGCCTCGCCGTCGATGCATGGGGGCGGGCCTACACCCTCAACTACGAGTCTTTTGCGGGCCCTGAGGACCGGGCTGAGCCATCGATCAGCCAATGGCTACCGGAGGCGTTGTAAGTAAGTGGGCGGACCAGAGCGGTGCCAAGCTGGTAATGACATTCCCGGCATCAATCCAATTGGCTGGGTCGAAGAGCGCAGTCTGGAAATTGATCTCGTCCTCATAGCCCATGCCCGGCCTGGACGCGATCACGGAGGTGGGCGGGTTGTCCGTACTCCACCCGTTGAAGAGCTCGGTGACAGCCTTGTTCCAGGTCGGCGAGTTGGGTGGCAACGTCCATGCCGGGATGCCGTAACTCGCGTTCAATCCCTTAAAGTTACAGAACGCTTGGCCGCTCATCTCGTACCACGCCTCCCGGTTGCCCACGAGATAAAGACCATAGTTGTAACCGATATAGAGCCCGTGTACCGGGACCCCGTATTTGGTCGCCTGGTTGATGAGGTTGGCGTACAGCAGGTCAAGCCAGCCCTTGACGACGGCATGGGTCACAGCGCCGTAATCGTTGTAGGAGAGAGTGTTCAGCCGGGCCATGAAGTCGGTCAGCCCTGCCTTGGTCAGCGGCTGCGCACCCACATCGCCCTGAATGCGGGCCAGGTCATCGAGGGCCGGGATGTCCCCGCGGTCGAGGCCCGAAGACAATGTCGTGGCGACCGGTGCAAGGCGCGCCCGTACTGCGCCGCCCGTCGTCGCCCCCGGCTGGCGGAGGGCGGCGCGGGCCTGATCGAGAGCAGAGAGCGTGTCGGTCTGTCGCTGCGTGAACCCAACAGCCGGGCTATAGGGATCCTGCATCGGGTACGCGGTGTCCGAGTACAGGATCTTCCCTTGAGTAATAAGACCAGCCTTGATCGTGGCCGACGTGGCGTCGGGCGACACCACGACGCTTCTCGAGCGCCGAGAGGTATGTCTGCAACTGCTGGTTACTCCAGCCATAGATGCCTGTGGGATCCGCCAGGTACCCATTACCTCAGTAGTGGTGAGCGTCGCGGTTCGTTGGCTCGGCTTGGTAACCGGCGGCGGGCAACGACCGGTTTATAACAGTCGCCGTGAGGCGTCGAGAGCGAAAAGGGTATCCGTCTGTCGTTCCGGAAAGGGGGTCTCGGTGTACGGGTCTTGCAGCGGGTAGGCGGCGTCCGACACCAGTATTCTGTGGTGCTTTGCCAGACTGTCCCTAAGAGCGACCGAGCCCGGGTCTTTACCTAGCAGAGGGCCCCGCAGGTCCTCGAGAACGCTCCGGAGCTGTCCATTGTCCATCCCCCACGACCCCGATGGGTCCCCGAGGGTAAGCAGTACCGAGTAAACGAGCTGGTTGGCGAAGACGTCGTTAGGGTATTCAGGAGGGGCGCACAGGGACGAGATGAGGCTTCGGGCCCGAGCGCTGGAAGCCGAAGTGCCGGTGACGAGACCTATCAACAGGTACAGCACGAAATAGTAATCGTCCCCCGTGAGGACCTGTTGTTCAATGACCGCGTCCAGAGAACTGCCCTGCGCGCCTACTAGGTCACCCGCGACCTGCCCGGCTAACTGTGAGCCAATGTCCCAGGAGCCTACGATCTGGCTCTGCCGGGCGGCCAATGGTAGCCCGTCGGCCCCGCTTGTATCAAAGTAATGAGGTCTAGTATCGCCAAAGAGAGGGAGGTTAATCGTAACCTCGAACCTGTGATTGTCATTTGCCACCAGCGTCGGTGGTGGCGTTTGCTTCCAGGTACCAATCGCCTGCTGGGTGTCGTTGGCCCAGGCCAGTACGGGAGGCGGGGCCAGGCCGATCCGTGGGCTAGGCGGATGGCACGTCGGTGGAGGGGTGGTGACCAAGCCGCCTCCGACCTGGTCGATCAGGACCTCTTGGCCGTTTATGAACGCGTACCAGAAAGAAGTCCAGTCGCTCGAGTAATCGCCCCCGCCCTCGCTCGGCGCCTTGAAACCGGGGACAATCTCCCGGTTACAGAACCGAGCGTAGTCCCAGAGCATTTGTAGGACCGGGAAGGTTTGGCCGCCGATTGTCGTCGTCTTGTGAAGTGTGGTGAACAGCCGGTGGAACCATTGACTACACTCGACGTTCTGCACCGAGGGATAGCTCGCCAAAAAAGTAGAGATTTTCGAGCAAAAGGCATCGGGGTTGGCCGGCGCGGCTCCATTCGCGAGCTGGGCTTGGAATGTCAGCAGCGAACGAACCGCCGCGACTTCGTTGTTGGACAGGGCATAATCGTCAGCCATATGACTGTCCCCTTCTTTTTGCGTGCCCGCTCAGGTCACAGCCTTCGCACTGGTACATCGCGCTCCGCTCACGTTGCCATCAGTCCCGCGATGACCCCATCATCATAGCTCGTTCCTGGAGCGCTGCGGTCCACAGCCGCTCCTCGTCAACTATTTGTTGAGCGCCAAGCAGGCTTGGTCCAAGGCGGAGAGGGTGTCGGTTACGCGCCGGGTGAAGCCAATACTGGGGTTGTAGGGATCCTGCAAGGGTAAGAAGTGTCGGTGTTCGCCATACGGTGGTGTCGCATCAGACTGCTTCGGATGGCCTGCGAGGCCGGGCCCGACCCGGCGGTCGCCGATTCAGGCGACAGACTTCTGGTTGCAGCTGTTGGTTGTCCCAGGCGAGGTTTGTCCATGGGCTCGGCCAGGTACAGCGATCGAGCAACTGCCGCCGACCGGTACCCGCCAATTACCGCCCACCCAGGCGACGTCGCCTTGTCATCGCAAAGAAGACGTCCCAACCCCGTTGGCCATAATCAGATCGTCGAAGTCCGCGAATCTCAGGGGGTACACGACCGCTCTGTAGCGCTCGTCTACCGGCTCATACTCTATGTCAGGCGGTGCGATATAAGTTGGAAGGAACGACGGATTGGGCGAGCCGTGACGGAATACCCACGTTCCAAGCTCCCGCGAGCTCACAATCCCGATGCCGTGATGTATAACGCGGCGGGCGGCGCGGTAGTTGGAAAGGCACCATTGTTTAGCGGTCATAGACGGCGTTCGCAGGAGCCAGAAATCAATACACCACATCTCGACCTGCACCGGGTACGTAATGAATACCGACGCGAGTTCTGGGAACGGTCGTTGCAGGTCAGCATACAATGCCAGCCGATCCGGCATGGATGCGGTCGTTAAGGTCCCACCAACGGTTCTGGCGGCGACGAAGTCTGGGTTTCCCTCCCACTGAAGAGCCGCTTTTTGTACGGAGAGCCGGAGGTAATTGAGCGGCGTCGAGGCGTAGCACTACAACCCGGGGCTTGCCTTGGTTGACTTCGCCCACGTGGCTGTCTCGATCTCCTTCTGGACCCAACCTTCGAAAGAAATGTTTGGCTGGCCAGAAACACAACAACATCTGATTGGTCCAGTACCGCAGTCATAATCTGGCCCAGAAGCTCCGGACCTGGCGTAAGCGAGGCCTCGTCGATCCAAGACTCGACTCCTGCATTGTTGAGGGCGCGGGCATGCGGGCGCGCTACGTCCCGATCCTCACTAGCGTGGCTGAGGAGGCAGAGCATCACGGGCCTCTAGGACTGGAAGCCATTAGTCTCAGATGGGCCACTGGACCGCATACAGCGTTCACACCCTAATCAGCCGTAATGACTTTGGACTGAACTCTTGGTCCATCACCGACCCGACCCTGCTTGCCGCGTTGCGCTCCGACCCGGGTGGCTTCTACGCCGACGTGCGCACCCACGAGTCCCCGATGGCGCCGTGCGTGCCCAGCTGCACCTGCTCGACCATCCGGTCTCCACCAGCGGAGTGGCCGCCTTGCAGGAGCCGGTGGTCTTCGGCAGCCAGATCTACGGCTGCACCGTGCTGAGTCACGGGTCGTCGCCGGTGGGTCACGCTCGGGTCAGGGAGTCATCCTGTTGAGCGCAGCCCTGTCGTGGCTGACGCAATCCCCTATTCGCGCAACTGTCCCGTCTCCGCGTCGCCCCAGCTCGCCCGATCTCACCTGCTCTACGGGGAGTGGCTGTGCCGAAGGAACCGCCCGCTTCGATATGCCCACCTGCGGACCGCCTACGACATGTTGTCCGGCATGGGTGCGGAAGCGCTCGCCGAGCCGACCCGGCGCGAAGTGCTGGCCACCGGCGAGACAGCGCGTAAGAGGGCGGTCGATACGGTCAGCAAGCTCACCGCTTGGGACGACACCGATGAACTTGTGCGGGCTCGGTGCGGACATCTTCTCAGCGGCGGGTCGTCGGTCAGCCGCGCTCGCCGGCGACCGTGTCTGTTAACTCCACAGCTAGGGGATGGTCAGGGCGAGCCCAGCCACAGTGGGGGACCGAACATACCCCGCCCGGGCCCCGCGGGGTAACTTATCACCAAACGTGGTTTGGCGGTCACACATGGTTTAGAACATTAGACTCAATTTTTACTCAATCTGAGCTACGTTCGGCTTTGCTGAGCTACCGCCGGGCGCCGAGCCCTTCCGGTCGCACCCCTTTTGACCGGCTGTTTTCTTTGCGGATCAACCCCCCGCTGCCCTCTGCTGCCGGCCTTGGAGCGAGGCTTAAGCCCGCTGTGCCTACCGGTTTCACCACGCGCCCCTGTGGGGGTGGCGATTGATATGGAAAGTCTGCGGCCTGAGGACCGGCCCTCTGAGCACCTGGCGCTACGCCACACCACCCCGCTGTGCCGTCTGTACTGGTAGGTTAGCAGCGTGGCAGTGGTAGCCGCACTGGTGGCTGCTTTGTTCTATGCGCTCGCCTCGGTGCTCCAGCAATCTGAGGCTGAGCGGCAGCCGGCTGAAACGGCCCTCCGCCTGAGCTTGGTCGCTCGCTTGGCGACCCGACCCCGCTGGGTGGCAGGGCTTGGTTTTGACGCGGGCGGGTACGCGGTCCAGTGGGTAGCTCTTTCGGTGGGGTCACTTGTTGTCGTACAGCCGCTGTTGGTCGTCGGACTTCTGTTCGCCCTGCCGATAAAAGCGCGGATCTCGGCTTACCGCTTCCATGGTTGGGACTGGTGCGGCGCGCTGTTGGTCACGTCCGGGTTGGCTGTGTTCCTGGTCGTCAGCCGACCTGAGGCGGGTCATTCGAATGTCAACGGCCTCATTTGGACGGTCCTGCTATGTGGCGCCGGGGCACTGGCGGCCGTGCTCGTCTGGATCGGCCACAAGAATGGTCCCAGGTGGAAAGCCGTGGCTTACGGGACCGCGGGCGGGATCGTGTACGGCATGTGCGCAGCGCTCACGAAGAGCTGCGCTCACCTGCTGTCCCAGGGCGTCTCCGAGTTGTTCACCAGCTGGCAGCCTTACGTCCTGGCCGGCGCCGGCGTGGCCGGGATGGTGCTGGCCCAGAGCGCCTTCCAGGCCGGCCCACTGGACGCATCCTTGCCGACCCTTTCGGCGACGGATCCCATCGTCAGCGTTTTGGTCGGGGCCGTGGCCTTCGGCGAAGCCCTTCGCTCAGGGCTCTTCGCCACTTCCCTCGAAGTGTTATCCCTGTCTGCGGTCGTCGTTGGCATCTTCGTGCTGGCCCATACTGAAGCCGTCAATGCCGCCCAGCAGCAGCACTTCGAGTTGGTGGGGGAGCGAGCCAAAGAGCCTGTCTAGCTATCATGCCGACCACCTTCCGGCTGAGGAGGAAGGGTTGCGAGCGGAGAGTTGTGGTGCTCTTGGTCGGCTCCAGGTGGGGCCGGCGGGGGTTCTCGACTTGGCGGGACCTAGCGGATCCGGCCCCCGCCGAGGAGGTTGAGCTCGTAGATGGGCTGGATGCCGACGTCCTGGCCGGTTTCGGGGGCGTCTACCATGCTGCCGCCCCCGAGGTAAAGCCCTACGTGGTAAACGTCGGTCGGGGTGCCGAAAAAGACGAGGTCGCCGGGCAGGAGGGCGGAGATCGGTATTCGCGTCGTCAGGTCGTACTGGTCCTGCGCCGAGTGCGGCATCGAGACGCCGGCCTTCTCCCAGGCGACCATGGTGAGCCCCGAGCAGTCGTACCTGGCCGGCCCGGCCCCTCCCCATTGGTACGGCTTGCCGATCTGAGATTCGGCAAAGGCCAGGGCAGTCTGGGCGCCGGGGGCCTCGATGTTCGGCACCGGTGCCTCTGTCGCTGTCGTGGTCGATGTGGTGGGGGCCAGTGTGGTGACGGCAGTGCCGCTCCCGACGTCGCCCGGGCTCGTCCCCAGTGCCGCCGCTGTGGTCGAAGCCCACGACTTCGACGTCACCTGGGTGGACAACGGAGTCGTAACGGCTGCGGCCGAAGTGCTGGTACTCGACGCGAGCGAGAAAACGGTCGTTGAGGGGGAAGCGGTCGTCGATGGGGGCACGTCTAGGGCCGATGTCACAGATGTCAGCAATAGAGCTGCCGTGGAGCCTGTGGGCTGAGCGCCCGACGAGCTGTCGGGAGGAACGGTGGTCGAGCTGGCTGACGTTGAACTGAGCGGCGAAGTCGTCGTCGAACTGGCGGGCAGCGCCGTTGTCGAGGTGGCGGACGAGGCCGTGGTCGACGGCGCCGGTACATCGGTCGTAGTGGTTGCGGGGGAGAGTGTCGTGGACGTGACGGCCATGTCTGTCGTGGAGCTGAGCGACGACGCCGTTATCGAGCTGGCCGATGAGGATGGCGGGCTCTGCACCGGTTGCGCGGGGCCGCTCGTCGAGGCGCTCCCTACGGTTGGTAGTCCGCTCGGTGCCGTCGACGCGGCGGTGGTCGGCGCGCTGGTTGCCGCGGGGGCGGAGGACGTCGCTGGGGTTGTGGCCGGTCCCGTGGCTCGACTGGCCAGGCCCTCAGCGGTGGTCTGGACGGCCCCCGCGCTCTCCCTGCTATCTGCGGTTCTCCCGGCCCGGTGCCCGGGCGCCGCTCCGTCAGCGGTAGACGCCCGAGAGCCAGTCCTTACAAGCGACGCGGCTGCCCTCTGGGAGGGGAGCTGGTCGATGCTAGCCAGGTAGGCTCTTTCCTGCGCAGCTTGCATGGCTACCTGCTGTGTCTCGACCTCGGCGACCGCTTCCGCCAGGTCGCCCTTCACCCCCGCCAGCGTTCTCCCTAGGTCCGTCTGCTGAGCGGAGGCCGCCGTACTGTCCATCGCCAGTTGCCGAGCCGCGGCTCGCACCGACGCTCGCTGGTGGAGAAGGTCCGAAAAGATGACCCGGTCGCGCTCTATCGCAGTCTGGTACTCGGCCATGACGACCCGTTGGTCACGCGCAAATAACTCGGCATAAGTAGCTGCCACGGCCAGGCTCGTGCCCATGACGGTCCCAGGCGTGTAAGAGATCGCACCGCCTTCGGTGTAGGCGGCGACCGCTTGCTCCACCAGGAGAGCTCTCGTAATCCGGACATGCTTGCTGGCTGTGGCCGAGGCGGATTGGGTGGCTCGAAGTTGGCGGTCCAGTTGCTGTGATTTGACCGACTCAGCGTCCGCTCGCTCGGCGAGCTTCGCCAGCAATAGCCCCTCCGCCTGCAGTTGAGCCGAAATCTGCGTCGCTTTGGCCCTGTCGGCAGCAGCACGCTCGCTGGCGCTGTTTTCGGCGCTGGCGGCGGCGGGGTCGACGCCCGGCCCGTACGGGGTACTGAGCGAGGCGGAGGCCACTCTTACGGCGATCGTCGCAGCGATAGCAGATGACATTGTCGAGCTTGGCGCCGCCACGGTGCTGGCCTCGGTGAGGGCGCACACCAGTGCGATCGCCGCCATACCCTTGGCGGCGGAGGTGGACGACTTGGTGGCTCGTCTCAAGACTTGCACGAGACCCAGCTCACCAATCTCCTCCTGTCCCTCTGCTTGCTCACAGGTCACTCTAACAACTCTGGTAACAGCCCTACCAAAACTGCATTATCGCGACCGTTTTCTTCGGCTTCGGCGGGCGTGACGGCTTTGCACGATCGGCCTGGCACCCTGCTGCTGCTGTACGAAGAGGCTAAAAGGGGGCCACCCTGCGCCAAGTCGACGGCGCCGCTAGGTTGCTGCAGATGACCACCGGTGAGGAGATCGAACGACCAGCGCCGGGCCGAGCCAACGCCGTTCGCGTCGAGCACGACTCCATGGGAGAAGTCCTGGTCCCGGTAGACGCCAAATGGCAGGCGCAGACCCAGCGCGCCGTCGACAACTTCCCGGTGTCCGGGCAAACAGTCGAGACCTCTCTAATCCGCGCCTTGGCTCTACTAAAACGAGCTGCGGCGCTCGAAAACGTGAAGCTCGGCGTGATCAGTGCTCGAGTCGGGGAAGCAATCGCTGAGGTGGCCCTCGAAGTGGCAAGTGGCCAGTGGGGCGCCGAGTTCCCCGTCGACGTGTTCCAGACCGGTTCCGGGACATCTACGAACATGAACATGAACGAGGTCCTCGCCACGCTGGCCTCCGAACGGCTCGGCCAACGCGTCCACTCCAACGACCATGTCAACGCGTCCCAGTCGTCCAACGACATGTTCCCATCAGCGATCCACCTCGCCGCGACGAGCGAGATATCCACATCGCTGATGCCGGCTCTGGCTCACCTGGCCCGCGTGCTCCGGGCCAAATCAGAGCAGTTTGCCGGCGTTGTGAAGGCGGGTCGCACTCACCTCATGGACGCCACACCTGTCACCTTGGGCCAGGAGATGGGAGGTTACGCCGCGTCGGTCGAGCACGGGAACGAACGGCTCGCCGCCTGCCTCCCCCGCGTAGGCGAGCTGCCGCTCGGCGGCACAGCCGTAGGCACCGGCCTGAACGCCCCACCGGGCTTTGCTGCCGGGGTCATCCAGACACTGGTCGACGAGCTGGGCTTGCCTCTCACCGAGGCACGTGACCATTTCGAGGCCCAGGGCTCCCGCGACGCGCTGGTGGAGGCGTCGGGGGCGGTTCGCACGGTGGCAGTGTCGCTTTACAAGTGCGCCACCGACATCCGGTGGATGGGTAGCGGGCCGCGTGCGGGGTTAGGCGAGATCCTTATACCGGATCTCCAGCCCGGCAGCTCGATAATGCCAGGAAAAGTGAACCCGGTCATCCCCGAGGCGGTCTCCCAGGTTGTCGCTCAGGTGATCGGCAACGACGCCTCCGTCACCTTCGGCGGGGCTGCGGGCAATTTCGAGCTCAATGTGATGCTCCCCGTAATCGCGCACAACCTGCTCGAGTCCGTCCGGCTGGTTGCCAACGTCAGCCGGCTCTTCGCGGACCGCTGCATTGCTGGGCTAGAAGCTGACAAAGAGCGCTGCCGTACCTATGCTCTCTCTTCCACCGCGATCGCCACTGCCTTGAACCCTTATATCGGCTACGAACAGGCCGCCAAGGTCGTTAAGACAGCCGTGTCCGAAGGAAAGGACCTGCGCACCGTCGTCCTCGAGCTTGGCCTTTTGACCGAAGAGGAGGTGGACCGCGCCCTGGATGTGGAGGCCATGACGCGCGGGGGCATTATCAAATGATCTTGCCAAAATGATGTTGCCAAAATGATGTTGCCAAAATGATGTTGGCAGTCGTGCCCGCCGACGGCGTCGCGTTCAACCTATTTGTACTGTTGCACATAATCTGTGCCGTAGGCGGGTTTGGCGCGTTGATTTACAGGGGCTGGGTGCTCGATTTAGCCCGACGGAAGGGGGCGCCTACCGCCGCCGGCGTGCTCTCGGTTTATGGTCAGGTTTCGCAGGTCGGTGAGGTCCTCATATATGGCGTGCTCATTTTCGGCATTGCCGCTATCGCGTCGACTAGTGACCACAATCTTTTCCGCAAGCCCTGGGTCGTGGCCGCGCTGGCTGTTTTCGTGGCCATGCTGGCTGTCTTGCACGCCCTAGTGCGGCCCGCTGAGCGCCGTTACAGGCGGGCGATGCTCGAACTGGCGCAGACACCCGCCATGGCCCCGCCGGCGCGGCCTCCCCAGTTAGCCGAGATGGACCGTCTGTACCGGCGGGTCGGGATAGGGATGGGCATTTTCAACGTACTGCTGCTGGGCGCGCTTTACTTGATGGTCTTCAAGCCCTAGACGCACCAGCGCCTTCTTTGGCGGCTTTCGCGGCACGGCCGTTGCCGAGGAGGTCGGCTTCTGTGATTGGTTCGCCGTCGAACGAGACCTCGACCTGCTGCTCAGGCCGGCGCCTGTTTTGCACCGCTTGGGCCGCCAGCGACCTGCGGTCCGCGTCGGTAAGGGGAGGTTGGACCATCCCACGTGGCCACAGGTGCCGGGCCAGCACCACGTTCAGCTCAGCGGCGTAAACAGTCAGCTCGACTATCAGGTAAATCCATGCGAATAGCCCGAGGACGATCGCGAACAACCCGTAAACCGAGCTCTCGTTCTTCAGGTAGTGCCCCACCACGAAGCCACCTAGAGCCTGCAATATCGTCCAACCAATGCCTCCAACGGCGGCACCGGGTGCCAGCCGGCGCAGTGAGATCTTGGCCGGCGTCAGGACGTCAAATGCGAAAAGGTACAAGCCGAAGTTCACTATTGCCGACGCAGCTCCGCCCGCCACTGCCAAAAGCATCGAACCCCCGTGCACCGCAGGGACCGTAGCCGCAAGGAACGTGCTCGTGGCCAGGCCGAGGGCCAGCACCAACAGGAACGAACCGCTGCGGGCCAGGCGCTTCACGTAGTTGGGACGGTCGGGCCCGGGTAAGTTCCAGATCTGCTCCATGGTATAGATCCCGTTCTGGGCCAGGCCCAACGAGCCCCAGACCAAGCCCACAATGGCGATCACCAGGCTGATCGCGCTATGCCGATGGAGGGATTTGATGTTGTTCTGAAGGTCCTTGCCGATTATCGGGATCTGGCCGAACGTGGAATCCAGCAGTTGCTTTTCCAGGGCGGGGTGGCTGGACAGGACGAGGCCCAGAATTGTCACCAACAACAGCAGGAGCACGAAAAGTGAGCCAAAAGCTGTGTACGCGAGGCTGTTGACGAGGGTGCCGGCGTTGTCATCGCCGTATTTCTTTATGACGCCGTAGATGAACGCCGTGGCTGTGTGCCTTTGCTGGAACTTGTCAACGGACCGCAGGCCGCGCTCGACGATGTTCACTCTGTCTGCCTCACTGGCGCCGCCTCATTGGGGGCGCCTCATTGGGCCGGCTCATTGAGGCCGCCTCAGCATGGGCCCGGGGCTACGCCATCCGGGTGTCTATTTGTCGTCACCAAGTACTCCTTCCCTCCGAGGGGCGAGACCATGCCTCAAAGGGTCGCTCGTGGCGCGATCATGGGTAATCATGCCTGATGACATCGAGGTGACGACCGGCGACGCCGTAAAGGCCCCGCTCGGTTTTGCGACTTATGCGGCAAACGCCGGCATCAAAGACGAGAGCCTGGATCTTTCCATCGTAGCGAGCCGTCTGCCCTGCGTCGCCGAGGGCGTCTTCACTCAGTCCCTCTTCCTCGGCCCGAGCGTGTCCCTTTGCCGCCGTCACCTCGAGAGGGGCTCGCCGCGCGCCATCGTAACGGTTTCGAAGAACGCGAACGTCGCTACTGGAGCGGAGGGCGAACGGGACGCAGCTGAACTAGCGGAACTGGCAGCGGCCGTGGTCGGTTGCGCGGGGACTGACGTGTTGGTGGGGGCGACGGGCGTGATCGGGCGGCGCCTCCCGATGGAGCGGCTCCGGGCGCATTTGGGTGGCCTCCACATGCCTGAGACGGCGGACTTCGCTTCGGTGGCCCGGGCCATCATGACGACGGACATGGTGCCAAAGCTGGCGAGTGCGCCCGCCGGGGCGGCCATCGTGACCGGCGTGGCCAAGGGGTCCGGGATGATCGAACCCGACATGGCTACCCTGCTCGGGTACGTCGTCACGGATGCGGCCATCTCGCGCCACGAACTGGCGCCGATGTTCAGACGGGTAGTCGACAGTACGTTCAACTGTTTGTCGATCGATACGGACACTTCGACCTCGGACTCTGTCTTGCTGCTTGCGAACGGCGCCGCCGGCCCGGTGCGTGCTGATGAGCTAGAGGATGCGCTCCGTAAGGTCTGTGGGTCGCTCGTGTTCCAGCTGGCCGCCGACGGAGAGGGTGCCACCAAGGTCATCGAGGTGAGCGTTACGGCCGCCCGGGACGCCGCCCAGGCCAAGCGGGTGGCCAAGGCGGTCGCGAATTCTCCCCTGCTGAAGTGCGCTGTGCACGGCGCTGACCCAAACTGGGGGAGGGTCATCATGGCTATCGGAAAGTGCTCGGACGAAAAGGACATCATCCCCGCGGCGGTGCGGGTCAGCTTCGGCGGGTTCGAGGTCTACCCTCGCCAGATGGACGAACAGGATCTGGAGAAGCTCACTGACATCATGCGTTCCGACGTGGTGCCCATCGAGATAACTCTGGGGACCGGCGCAGCCTCGACGACTGTGTGGGGTTGCGACCTGTCCGCCGACTATGTCCATATCAACGCCGACTACACAACCTGAGATGATGAGCGTGCACCCCCTCGAACAACTGCGTTACATAGCCAGGCGTTGGGAAATCGACGACGAGTTCCCGGCCCAGGAGGTAGCAGCGATCCTGGCCGAACTGGCGAGTGAGAACCCCGCCAGCCTGCTCCAGGCATGCCGGCGCCTCATCGACTACTACCCCTCCGCCGGCGTAGCTTGGTGGTTGTGCGCCCGGGCGCTGGGCGCGCCAGAGCCCATAGAAGGGATCTGGGAGGCCGCAGACGAGCTTTCCTCCGACCCTACGCCGGGCCTGTGCGCAAAGGCGGTCCCGGCCGAGGCGACCGTCGCTCTCCCTGACGCGGTGCCTGCGGTGGCGCGCGCCCTGCGCCGGCGCAAAGACGTGGAGTTGGTCGACCGGCGGACCAAGAAGGCAGATTTGGTCCTCGTGCGTGCCCACGCGGCCGGCCCGGAGGGGGTCCTCGTCGCCCGCCGTTCCAACCAGTCACGGGGCAAAGGTGGACGGCCCGGCGTGCCCGTATGGGCAGTCGTGGAGAGAGGGGCGCTGCTCCCAGGGCCGCTCTGGGAGCAGCTCCTGGCCCGCTCAGCCAGCGACGTGCCAGTCGAGGTCATGCCTCTCGGCGATATCGGCTCTGCCGTGACCGACCGGGGGCTGGTGAGCCCCGCAGACGCGGTATCGAAGCCGACCTGCCCACCCGTGGCAGAGCTGCTCGGATGGCGGAGCTGAACTCCCTCAGTCCAGCAAAGTTTACTCAGCTGTAACCCAGAGTTCTCCTTCGTCGCCTGCACCCTTCACGCCCGCTTCAACGGTGGCTTCTACCATCCGTCTAAACAAGCAGCACTCAGCAGCACCGGAGAGGGAGGGAAAATGGCACGAGGATGGAAACGGTCCGCGATGCTCGCGGCCAGCTTCGCTGCAATCCTGAGCCTTGGGGCTCAGAGTACGTCAACCGCGGCGCCCACTGGCTTCAACACAGGAGGCCCGAACAGTGTTGGGGGCCCATCAGGGCCGGCGACGGCCCGCGAACTGCCAGCTGGGTAACGGGATAACGCACGTCGTGGAGATCGGTTTCGACAATGTCCACTTTTTCCGGGACAACCCGAACGTGCCCTCCGACCTGGAGATGATGCCTAACCTGCTCAACTTCATGGAGCAAAACGGTACGCTCCTGTCCAACAACCACACGCCCCTCATCGCGCACACCGCTGACGACCTACTGACAACGTTCACAGGCCTCTACGGCGACCGCCAGGGGATGCCGGTCTCCAACGGTTACAACACTTACAACCCAGACGGCACAACGGACCCGGCCAGCTCTTTTGCTTACTGGACGGGCCCGGTCTTCGACACCGCCCTGACCGCTACGGCAGGCCACGACACCAATCCGTCCATGGTGTACTCTGCGACCCCACCGGCCACTACCTCGCCTGCGCCCGCCCCCGACACGATCACACCGGCGCCCTGGGTGCCGTATACCCGGGCCGGTTGCAACGTGGGCGGCGTGTCCACGGTCGACATGGAGCTCGAGAACACCAGCGTGGACATCCCAAAGGTCTTCGGGGTGGGCTCGCCCGAGGACGAGCAGCTGCTCAATGACCCCGACACCTTCAAGGACCCAGAGACGGCCGACTACGTGGGGCTCGCGATCCATTGCACTCGACTAAGCCCCGTGTGCGCCAACGCCCAGGCCGTAAAGTACGGCCAGACCGCCCCGAGCCGTACAGCGGTCCCCGACGTGCTCCCCGATGAGCCCGGCGGCTACCACGGCTACCAGGGCCTCTTTGGCGCCAAGTACATTGACCCCGTCCTGGGAGCCGGGACGCCCGACGTCAGCCGCAACGGGTACCAGATCACCAACGCCGCGGGGAACATCGTGGACCTCGACGGCAATGAGATCGACGGCGCCTTCCTGAAGAACTACCCCGGTTTCCCTGGGTTCGACAACATCAACGCCCCCCAGACGCTCGCTTACATGTCGGACATGCTCGAGTCCGGGGTCCAGGTCGTTTTCGGGTATATAGCCGACCTGCACGGCAACGAGGACATCCCGGCTTTGTCGAGCGAGTGCGCGAAGGCCCCCGAAGCCCTTGGCAGCGGGAGCCCTTGTTACGTCGCCCAGGCCGAGTACTACAACGCCGCTTTCGGCACATTCTTCAAGCGGCTCGCAGCCGAAGGGATAACGCCGGCCAACACCCTCTTCGTGTTCAGTTCCGACGAAGGCGACCACGAGGCCGGGGCCAACGTTGGGCGCGCTCTGCAGCCGTCCCCGGCCGGGTGCGACGGCGCCACCGTCACTGCTAGCACGGTCACGCCGGATGTCGCCTGCAACTACACGACGAGCAATTTCGGGGAGCTCGATGCCAACGTCAACGGCCTGCTCGCCAATGAGATTACAGGGACGTCCACGCCGTTCAGTATCGAAGCTGACACGGCTCCCGAGTTCTACGTCAACGGGGCGTACCCGCAACTCCAAAACCAAGATGCGAGCGATGTGAGGAGCCTCGAGCACGACGTGGCCAGCCTCTGGGCGGACAACCCGTACTCGGGCAACACCCACGAGCTCATTACCAACTATTTAGCCGACCCGACCGAAGAGGCGGTCCTCCACATGGTGAACGCCGACCCGCTGCGTACACCGACCTTCGCCATGTTCGCCAAACCGGACTACTACGTGTCGACCGGGTCGACGACCTGTAGCAACGTCACCGGGAACTCCAGCAAAGACTGCATAGAGCAGACCAACGAGTTCGCCTGGGACCACGGCGACTACGCGGCCGAGATAGATACCAACTGGGCGGCGTTCGCGGGACCAGGGGCGGCCCACCTCGGCCTCGACGGGTCGCCGCCGAACGCCGGGCCCAGCTCAGCCGGGCCGAACAGCGGACAGGTCAGCGTTCCCCAGAGCGGTACCACGGGCACCTGGATAGACGAAGCGGACATCCACCCGACGATCATGTACCTGACCGGGTTGAAGGACGACTACACGGAGGACGGCCGCGTCATCACCCAGATCCTGGGCCAGCCGGCGCCTGATCGCCTGAGCTCGCCCCAGGCCACTAAGTTGGGCGTCTGCTATAAGCAGCTCAATTCGAGCGTCGGTGAGCTCGGTACGGCCACGCTCGGGGCCTCGACCAACGCCGTCGAAAGCTCGAGCCCGGGCGATGCCGTGTTCAATGCGACGAACGCCGACTTGAGCGCCATCGACACCGCCAGAGACCACCTCGCTGGGCAGATCAAGAACGAGCTGTGGAGGGCGGAGTTTGCTCACCACCCACTCAACCTGGCTCTGGCTCGCGCCCAGACGGCAGCCTGCTGGTCGCTTATAGGGTACGCCGACCATTTGGCCATCGCCGGCTCAGGTCCGTCTGCTACCGGCCAGCTGCCGCCGCTGCCCGGTTACGACGCGTATACAGACCGGTAACCCCGGCGACACAGCGCAAGACAGGAAGACAGCGCCAGACGGTTACGCCTCCGCCGCCCGGTGCCGCGCCAGCGGTACTCGGCGGCGGTACCAGGCGGCGTTACTAGGCGGCGGTACTAGGCGGCGGTACTAGGCGGCGGTTGGCTTTCTGGCTATTACTGTGACCAGGGGAGGCAAGACCACCGGGTCGTCGCCTGTGCTGACGCCGGTCAGATCCTCCAGGTACTCGGCCACGCGGCCCAGCCCCCGCCTGAGCTTCGGCCCAAGCATCCACTAGCTCGAGACCGGCGGATCTGACGAGCGCGGGCAGGAGGGCACCGATATCTGGGTGCCGCGCATCAGGCATCGACGTGGCCCCACCTGCGACCCTGCCGGCCGACGTGACCGGTTCCTGGGCCAGCAGCCAGCCTCCCGGGCGAATGATCGAGGCCATTCGCCGGAGCACCACCAGCGGGTCGACGACGTGCAGGAGGAGGAAACGGCAAAAAGCGAGGTCGACCTGCTCGGGCAGGACGAGTTCCTCTGCCGCCTGGGTGATCGCGACGACCTGAGCCTCTCCTGCCTCGGCTGCAGCTCGCGCCACTTCGTCTCGGCGGGCCGGGTCGATATCGACTGCATAGACCCGGCCGTTCGGGCCGACCAGCGCCGCCAGCGCAACGGTTACGTCCCCGCCGCCCGCCCCGATGTCGGCGCAGAGCCATCCACTCCCGAGGCCGAGCCGTCCGAGGGCGGTCTGGAGCGGGCGCCGGTAGACATCGTTACGCAGGTCGATCTCGGGCATTTGAGGGCAAACGCTACCCAATCCGGGGCGCCGTGGAAGTGCAGGTCGAAACCAGCAAGTTACGTCATGGACCGAGGCGGTAATCCGCGATCGGCTGTCGTTTCTCACAGAGTGTGGCGCGATACGCGCGAGGGGTCTCGGCGCGGTATGGGCTGCCGCCATCCCTCTTAGACTCCTGGCCAAGCCCGGAGACAGGAGGTTTAGATGGAACTGGCGGCGCTCGGGTCGGTTAGTGTCCTGCGGGACGCAGATGTCGTTGCGTCGCGTGAGAAGGCGCGCCAGAACCGCCTTCGCCGCCTGCTCATCGCTCTGGTCGTCGTTGCTGTCCCGGTCGTGGGGCGCAGTACCGCCGGACTTTGGCGTTATTTGCAGGGTAACTACATAGCCGCGGCAGGCGATTTCCGGTGGCCCCACCCCGGTATCCCGGCTTCGTTCCTGCCTTACCTGCCGGGCCTCATCCTGATCGTGCTACTTGGCGCGGTTATGGCCGGCCCACTGCTTATGGCCGGTCGTTCGCCGCACGTGCTGTACCGCCCCGAAGAGCTGGGGGTGACACTGGCCGACGTTGTCGGCGCGGACGCCGTTGTCGAAGAAGTCGTAAAGACTCTCAACCTTTTCCTCGCCCACCGCACTTTCGCCGAGCGCATGGGGGGTACTCCGCGCCGGGCCGTTCTGTTCGAGGGCCCACCGGGGACGGGCAAAACCTATATCGCCAAAGCTATGGCAGCGGAAGCAGGGGTCCCGTTCCTGTTCGTGTCATCGTCGGCGTTCCAATCGATGTACTACGGGCAGACAAACCGCAAGATACGGTCTTATTTTTCGCGCCCTGCACAACTACGCCAGACGAGAGGGCGGGGCGATCGGGTTCATCGAGGAAATAGACGCCATTGGCTCGGCCAGAGGTGGCCTGGGAGGCGGCCCGGGGCGTGAAGGCGTCGCCGGTGTCGTCAACGAACTACTCATCCAGCTGCAGTCGTTCGACGTCCCGCCGCTTACCACGCGCGCCCTCAACACGTTCGTAGACGCGGCCAACCGGTGGTTGCCGCCGTCTCGTGCCTTGCGTAAGCGGGTCATGACGCCCGCCAATTTCCTGGTAATTGGCGCTACTAACCGTGCTGCAGACCTGGACCCGGCCCTCTTGCGCCCGGGCCGCTTCGACAAGACGATCAGGGTGGATGTCCCGAGCCGCTCCGGCCGGAGAGACATCATCGATTATTACCTGGCGCGGAAGGCACACGACCTGGAGCTCGACGATCCGGCCAAGCGGGACGCCATCGCCGGCTCAACGTTCGGTTACTCCCCGGTCATGCTGGAGCACCTTCTGGACGAAGCGTTGGTCTGGGCTATTCGTGGCGGGCGGGACGCGATGAGCTGGGCCGATGTCCAGCAGGCCCGCATGACCGAAGAGCTTGGCCTCGCCCAACCCGTTGTATATACCGACTTCGAGCGCCGGGTCATAGCCACCCACGAAGCAGGCCATGCCACGGTCGCCTACTTCGCGGCGCCCGGCCGGCATCTCGATGTCCTATCGATAATCAAGCGCAGCGAGGCCCTCGGGTTGCTCGCACACTCCGATTCCGAGGAACGCTTTACCCGCACGCGCAGCGAGTGCGAGGCTCTGTTGTGCATCGCGATGGGCGGTATGGTCGGCGAGGAAATCTTTTTCGGAGAAGCCAGTACCGGCCCGGCGGGTGATCTGGCCGGAGCCACCAGACTGGCCGCTCAGATGGTGGGTTCGTACGGCATGGCCGGCAGCCTGGTATCGCTCGAAGCCCTGCGGGGCGAGCCCGGTATCGTCGCCAAAGTGCTCGCCGACACTTCCTATCGCCAATCGGTCGAGAAATTGCTCGAGTCGGCGCGCGCTGGCGCCCACGAGGTGCTCGCCGCGCGAAAGGACGTCGTAAGAGCGCTTTGTGACGCCCTATTGGAGCGCGACGAGCTCATTGGCGACGAGATAACAGCCGTGATCCTCGAAGCCATTAAAGGGCCCGTCGGCCGCGCCTGAGCCGCCGTCGCGAGTCGTGGACATCCGCCCGGGGACCGTGACAGCTACGAGCTAGCCCCGAGGGCACCCTGGCCGGGCGGTCTCGGCGTTCAGGCGGTTATCCCGTCTGAACGGCCTCACTCCCTCAGGATCCCTCAGGTTCCCTCGCTCACCGAAGCCAGTATGAAAGCATGTACACGCGCCTCGTCCCGCCAGGCGTCGTAACGCCCGGACGGTCCTTGGTGGCCCGCGCCCATCTCGGTGCGCAATAACAACGTATTGTCGTCGGTCTTGGTCACCCGCAGCTTGGCCACCCATTTGGCCGGCTCCCAGTAGCCGACCCGGGGGTCGTTGAGGCCCGCGGTCACGTACATCGACGGGTAGGCCGACGGGTGGACATTATCGTACGGAGAGTACGACTTCATGTACTCGTAAGCGTCGGGGTCGTCACGCGGGTTACCCCACTCCTCCCATTCCGTGACCGTAAGGGGGAGGCTTTCGTCGCTCATCGTGGTTACCACGTCGACGAATGGGACCTCTGCGACGACAGCTCTGAAAAGGTCTGGGCGCATGTTGGTGACTGCGCCCATGAGCAGCCCGCCGGCGCTACCGCCGCGTATGACGAGGCGGTGGCCCGAAGTCCATCCCTCGGCCACGAGCAGTTCTGCGCACGCGATGAAGTCGGTGAAGGTATTTTTCTTGTGCATCAGGCGGCCTTGTTCGTACCAGGGCCGGCCCAGCTCGCCTCCGCCCCGCACGTGGGCGATGGCGAAAACGAAGCCGCGTTCAAGCAAATTGAGCCTGCTGTACGAAAAAGCAGGATCTATTGAGTGTTCATAACTCCCGTAACCATAAAGCAAGCAGGGGGCCGAACCATCGAGGGGCTGATCTCGCCGGCATACCACCGAGATCGGTACCTTGGTGCCGTCGGGCGCCTCCGCCCATAGCCGCCGGCTGCGGTAGTCCCCGGCGTGGTAGCCGCCCCCAACGGTGGCGCGTTTGACCGTTAGCCGCTCCCTGGTCTCCATGTCGTAGTCGACGCTCGAGGGCGGTTGCACCAGCGAGCTATAGCCAAAACGGGCCGCATCGGTCTCCCAATCGAGATGGGGCTCGGCACTCAATTTGTAAGCAGGCTCAGGCTGGGTAACGACGTGCTCGTCACCGTCGGAGAGGCGTAATGCCCTCAACTGCTCCAGACCGTCCGAGCGCTCGAGGACGAGAGCATATCGAGCGAAGGCGTCGACGGACTCGACCTTGACAGAGGGGCGGTAGGGGAGGAAAGGCCGGAGCGCGGCCGGGTCGTTTCGCCCCACGGGCAACTGGAAGACCGCGAAATTGTCGAGTTTTTCACCGTCCGGGCTTCGGTTGACACGCACCAGCCACACATCCCCGTCCTGAGGGTGGATGGCGTGATCGACGTCGTACTCGACCGCGTCCCGCCTCGGCAACACGACGGAAAGATGGCTCCGGTCTTTGTCTGCCCTTAGGTACCAGACCTCGCTCGACATCTTCGACTCGCTCTTGACCAGGACGAAACAATTGCTCCTCGTCAGGCTCACCGATACAAAAAAGCGCTCGTCGTCTTCCTGGAAAACCAGTTGGTCGCGCGAAGCTGGAGTGCCGAGGAAGTGCCGCCATACTTGCCACGGGCGCATAGCTTTGTCGGGGCGGACGTAGTAAAAGCACATGCCGCTACCGGACCACGCCGAACCGTAATAAACATCTTCGACCACGTCCGCCAGGTTGTCTCCCGAGCCGAGGTCACGAAAACGCAATGTATAGCGCTCGGAGCCGTCATAGTCGACCGCGTAAGCCAGCAGTTCCTGGTCGGGACGGACGTCGAACACGCCCAGGGAAAAGTAATCTGACGTACCGGCCAGCTTGTTCTCATCGAGGACCACCTCACCCAGTTGCGGTCGCACGACTTCCACGACGGGGGCATCACCCGTGGGTGCCGGTGTGCCGTCTCCTGCCACGCCGGCGCCGGGTAGAGCGGCTCGGGCCGCGGCAAGGACTTCAGAGGCGGACAGCGCTTTGTTCGGGTCAGCCCGTCGGCAGTGGACTGGGTATTGCTGGCCCGCCACGAGCCGCGACCAGTACCACCAACCGCGATGGAACATCGGTGTTGAGATGTCGGTCTCGGCGATACGGCTGCGGATCTGTTCGAACAGACGCTCCTGGAGCGGGAACGTAGGCTCAAGGACTGCGTCCGTGTAAGCGTTCTCTGCCTCGAGGTAGGCCGCTACGTCGGGGTCGTCCCGATTGGCAAGCCACTGCCAGTCGTCAGGCCTCGTGTCGCCGTGGGCAACATGGGCGTCTGGGTGGCGGGGCGCGGTGGGCGGCTGTTGTGAGTGGGGGAGGACCATGGCATCGGGAGCGAATAGGCTGTGAAAACAACTGTGGCACGTAGTTCTTAGTTAGTGGGATCGCGAGACGCAAGAGTGACCGCCAAAGTGATTGGCGACCCCAGCGAGGCGGCGCGGGTGGTAGCTGGCGGGGAACCAGTGGTGCTGGTGGGCAAGGACGCGTCCGCCGTGGGTGCGACTGTATCGTCCGCTGTGGACAACGCCGGACGTGAGCGTCTGCTCGCCGTCATGGTCGGTGACCCCGAGGATCCGGCGGTGATGGCCGCCGCCAGGGAGATGGCGAGCGAGCTCTTTCCGTGGACGACGAGGGCGACACCGGGGCCGGGCGAGCCGGTCCCGGTGCCGGAGGGGGAGCCGGCGCCGGGCCTGGAGCCGGAGCGCGAGCCTGAGCCGGAGCGGGAGCCAAGCCTGAAGCCGGTCGCTACTGAGTCCGGCTCGTGAGCCAACGGGCGAGGCGTCCGCCGCCGAGAGGGGTTGCCCACGCGCCCAAAGGAGCCCACAGAGCCGAAGGGGGCCCCGCAGGATGTCAGAAAGGGCGCTGCTCTGACCTGAGCGGTGTTTGCTTGCTCGCTTGTAGTGGCCCGGCCGCTTCGAAAAGTGACTGCGACTCGGCGAAATAGGTGGATGGCCAGCCGAAGCCAGCCAAACGCCGGTCTTCTTGGTGCATCACGTGTAACCGGGGGCCGCGTTTTCGCGCCCAGATGAGCACGAAATCGCAACGAGATGCGTCCTGTACACCCAGAAAGCCCGATAAATGTGGCCGATGAGGGTGCGACAACGGTGTTCCAGACACCGTTGGCGGTCGGATCGGCGTGATCAGTGATATTTGCATCCCCTCGATGTGACAGGGGGCCAAGGAACCGGCCGCGCCGCCCCGGGCGCCAGCCCGCCCCGGTCCTAGCGCCGGCCCGGCCCGGCACGGCGACTTAAGCGTCGGTACAGCGCGCTTGCCCTCTTTTGCGGAAGCGGCAGGTGCCCGGGCCAGGACGGGCCGGCGCTCACCTAGTCATCATGGGCGCGCCAGTCGGCCCGGGCTCTCTGGCACTGCCGCCTATGACAGCACGGTTGTTACTATCGACGTAGGAGAAATCCCCTATGGAGGGAAGCTGGATGGCTACTGTCGCCCAAGAACTTGACCTCGGCCGCTACCAGCTGGGCTGGAGCGATGTCGAGGACTTTTACGTCTTCAAACCCAAGAAGGGTCTCAACGAGGACATCGTGCGGGAGATGTCCTGGATGAAAGGCGAGCCCGAGTGGATGACCCAGCGCCGCCTGAAGGCGCTGCGCTATTTCGAACGCCGGCCGATGCCCACCTGGGGCGGCGACCTCTCAGGGATCGACTTCAACAACATCTTCTACTACATCAAGCCCATCGACAGGCAGGTCAGCGCCTGGGACCAGCTGCCGGATTCGGTGAAGGCCACCTACGACAAGCTGGGTATCCCGGAGGCCGAGCGGAAGTACCTCGCCGGCGTGACTGCTCAGTACGAGAGCGAGGTCGTCTACCACCGCAACCGCGACGAACTGGCTAGTCAGGGCGTGCTGTTCTGTGACATGGACACGGCGTTGCGGGAGTACCCGGAGATCGTCAAGCAGTACTTCGGCCAGATAATCCCGCTCAACGACAACAAGTTCGCCGCCCTCAACTCGGCCGTATGGTCGGGTGGGTCGTTTATCTACGTGCCGCCCGGCGTCAAGGTGGAGATGCCGCTCCAGGCCTACTTCCGGATCAATGCGGAAAACATGGGCCAGTTCGAGCGGACGCTGATAATCGCAGACGAGGGCGCCCAGGTCCATTACATCGAGGGCTGCTCGGCACCGGTCTACACGACCGACTCCCTTCACTCCGCCGTCGTGGAGATCGTCTGTAAAGAGGGGAGCCGGGTGACGTACACGACCATCCAAAACTGGTCAAACAACGTGTACAACCTGGTCACCAAGCGAGCCCGGGCTGAGGCCGAGGCCCACATGGAGTGGATCGACGGGAACATCGGCTCCCGGCTGACCATGAAGTACCCAGCGGTCTACCTCATGGGGCCAAAAGCATCGGGCGAGGTGCTCTCAGTGGCGTACGCCGGCGCTGGCCAGCACCAGGACGCAGGCGCCAAGATGGTCCACGCCGCACCCGAGACAACGTCGACGATCATCTCCAAGTCGATATCGAAAGACGCAGGTCGCACCTCTTACCGAGGCCTGGTCCGTTTCGAAGAGGGTGCCAAGCGCTCCAAGAGCTTCGTCCGTTGCGATGCGCTCCTGCTCGACGAGAAGTCCCGTTCGGACACTTACCCCTACATCGAGTTCGGCGAGCACGACGCTCAGGTGGGCCACGAGGCCACGATCTCGAAGGTCGGCGACGACCAGCTCTTCTACTTGATGAGCCGCGGCCTTTCCGAGCAACAGGCCATGAGCATGATCGTCAACGGTTTCATCGAGCCGATTACCCGCACGTTGCCGATGGAGTACGCCGTCGAATGGAGCCGGTTGATCGAGCTGCAAATGGAGGGCAGCGTCGGCTGACGCTGGTGGGGTCTTCGGCGGACGCCGGTAGACGCCTGGGTTTCACCTCGGTCGGCATCTGGCTGGCGCCTGCGGACGTCCCGTCCCTGGGAGGGCCTGGGCTTGGCGTTTCAGTCCGAGCCCATCGTCCCCGCCTGGACACGATCTTTGCCCGGCTCGAGCGGGGGGAGGGGGCCATCCTTGGGCGAGTGAGGGCCCCGCAAGGCCCGGCGGCTCTTGGGCGCCGTAAGATCTACCTGTGGGAGCCGCGCTGGCATTGGCCATCATGTTGGTAGTGGTCGTTGGTGTGCTGAGCCTGGCTGTAAATTCTCAGGGCCCGTTCCAGGGCACCGGAGCGGCGGGAAGCCAACCTCGCCCTGCCCGGGCCGGGCACCCCGGCTCGCCACCATCCTCCACCGGGCGGCCGCCGCGTCGTCCGGTCAGAGACCGCAGCGAGCGCAACCGCGAACGCCAGCAAGGTTCCCCGCCAGTGGTACCGGCGGCCGAGCCGCAGAAGCCATCCGAGGCAGACCAACCCTTTGGTGACCTCAGGCCGCTCAACACTCAAGCGCAGGCGCTTGTCATCTCGGTGGTTGACGAACGCACGCTAGGGCCAGTGACACGAAGCCGGCTCACGCTTCGTGTTCAACCGACGGAGGGCGATGGTTTCGAGGTAACCACCCGCGTGGCGTTCCAAACTCCCGAGGAGCGGGCGCGCGTGAAGGTGGGAGGGACCATCCCGGTCCGCTACGACTCCAACGACCACAGACGGGTGGTCGTGGACACGGACCAAGAACCCGGAGGCTGAAGGCCTTTGGCTGCGGGCCTCTTCGCTGACCGTGCCGACGCCGGCAGGTTGCTCGGCGAACAGGTGGCCCGTCTCGACCTGCCCAACGCCGTAGTCGTCGCATTGCCGAGAGGGGGCGTCCCCGTCGGCGCTGAGGTTGCACGCAGGCTGGGCGCCCCGCTTGTGGCCCTGCCCGTGGGAAAGATCGGTGCGCCAGGTCGGGAGGAGCTGGCCATCGGGGCAGTTGCTCCGGGCGGCGTGAAGGTCCTGAACCACGACGTCATCGCAGCCTTGCGGTTGCGTGACGACCAGGTCGCAACGATGGTCTCCAAAGCAGCAGCGAAGGTGGCACGCCAGTTAGAGCTGTACCGGGGGAGCACGGAGACCACTTCGCTGCACGGCCGGTCCGTGGTGGTAGTCGACGATGGCTTGGCCACCGGTGCTTCCATGTGGGCGGCACTGATCGCGGCGCGCGGCCAGCATCCACTGCGGTTGGTCCTTGCTGTCCCTGTCGCCCCGCCCGAGGCCCTTGCCTCCCTGGCACCGCTCGTGGACGTGGAAGTCTGCGTTTTCAGACCGGTGCACATGCAAGCCGTCGGCGCCTGGTACGAGGACTTCAGCCAGACCACTGATCGTGAGGTGGCGGAGCTGCTCGCCGATTTCGGCTCTGAGCCCGGTGCCGGCGCCGACCGTGACGATTGCGCCGAACGCTCCAACCGCTCCAACCGTTCCACCAGCGCGGCAAACCCATCGAAATGACCGACGAAAAGCCGTCTCGACAGCGACCGGCGATCCCATTGTCGGCGATCCCATTGTCGGCGATCCCATTGTCGGCGATCCCATTATCGGCGATCCCTGTGTCGGCGAGCCCATTGTCGGGGGGCACCAGGTGACCGGCCCGCAGTCGGAGATTTCACCCACTCCGGGGGCCCTGTTCGCGGACTGGTTGTCGGAGACGTTCGCTGAGAGGCCGACCATGGCCAGTGCGCTCGGTCTCACCGAGTACGACGGCGAGCTCGGAGAGTTCTCGGAGGAAGCATTCGAGCGGCGGGCGCGTTCGGCCAGACGCTGGGCCGGCAGGCTTGCGGAGCTGGGTTGGGCTGGGTCGAACGCCAGCACCGCACCTGGGGATCAAGCCGGCTCTGCGCCGTTCGGGCTGTCCGGGCCGTCCGGACCGGCTGCGCCGGCCGGACCGGCTGCGCCGGCCGCCCCGGCGGGAGCAACCACGTCACTGAGTGAAGACGACCGTGTCGATGCCGCCTTGCTCGCCTCTCACCTGGCTGGGGAGGAGATCATGTCCGGGTGGGAGGACTGGAGGCGCGACCCGGAAACGTACCTTGATCCCTGCCTGTGGGGGGTGTCGACCCTTTTCACTCAGCGTCTCCGGCCCGAAGCCGAGCTCGTGCAGGCGGCGATAACGCGCCTGAAGCAGGTACCGAGCGTGCTCGACCAGGCTTGGTCCCAGCTCGACCCTGAGCTCGCCAGCCCGATTGTGCTCGATCGCGGCATCGCGGCGGCTAAAGGCGGGGTTGAGTTCTTTACCGAAAGTCTCCCTGCCGCGATCGCCTCCCCCGGCTTGCGAGACAAAGTGGCGGGCCCGGCTGAGGAAGCTTCGGCGGCGTTGCGACGCTTCGCCGACCGCCTCTCAGAGCTATCAGGCAGTGCCAGTGGTTCGTTTGCCATTGGCGAGGAGAGGTATTCGGCTCTTTTGAGACAGAGAGAACTGCTCAGCATGTCCGCGGGCGATCTGCACTCGTTAGGGGAGCGAGCCTGGGTTGAGCTGGACGCCGAAATGACAGAGCTTGCCAACCGTGTAGACGATGAGGCTGCCGACTGGCGAAGGGTCGTGGCCGGCTTGTTCTCCGACCACCCCTCGAGCCCCGAGGAACTGGTAGGTGCGTACACCGAAGCGTGCTGGCGGGCCCGCTCGTTCCTCGTTGAGCGCGAGCTGGTCACCCTTCCCGATGGAGAGCACTGCTCAGTCGAGCCCTCGCCCGAGTTCCTTCGCCCCGTTATCGCTGTGGCGAGCTACCAGGAGCCCCCACCTTTCGCCGAGGGCAACGAGGGGCATTTCTTTGTCCCGTTCCCTCCCTCGGGCGCGCCGCCTGAGCAGGTTGAACAGCTTCTTGCCGACAACTCATGGTCTACTGTGCCAACCGTCGCCGTCCACGAGGCGTACCCCGGGCACCACTGGCAGTTGACCTTTTCCAAGCGCACTCCTAGACCGCTGCGCAAGGTCGTCACAACCGCTTATTTCATCGAGGGCTGGGCCTTGTACGCCGAGGCGATGATGCGCCGACAAGGGTTTTTCTCCAGCCCACCAGAAGAGCTGAGCCACCTAGACGCCAGGATCCTCCGGGCCGCCCGGGTCGTCGTGGACACCTCACTGCATTGCGGGGAAATGGGTTTTGATGACGCCGTCCGGTACATGATGGAACACAGCTCGCTGACGCCGACCGTTGCCCGTGCCGAAGTGGGTCGGTATTGCGCGTGGCCTACTCAAGCGGCCTCGTACCTCGTCGGGGCCCTGGAGCTCGACCGGCTGTGCGAGCGCTGGGTGGCTGAGGGCCGGGGAGGTCTGCGGGCGTTCCACGATACGGTCGGTGGCTCACCCGGATTGCCGCTGCCGCTGGCAGCTCAGCTGCTATTTTCTACTCCGGGTAAACCCCAGGCCTGATAATTGGCATCTCGAGCAATGTGACCGAGTGAGCGGGGAATATCCACGAAAACTGCCGGCTCGTCTCCTGTACCGTCCGGGTAACACTCGTGACTGTGGTCGGGTTCGCGGACGTATTAAATGCGGTCGGGCTCGGCCCGTTGAGGACCGTGGCCGTGACGTCCCCCTGCCTGGAGAGACGCCAGAGGCTAATCTCCGCATTGACCGGAGTGAGCGGGCTCACGTTGAGTACGAGCAGGTCAAGTTTTCCGTTGGAAGACGCTGCGATGGCCTGAAGCACCGGGACATTGCCATCGGTGCCGTCCCCATCAATGGGTCGTTCCGAACGTGCGAATTGAGCCTTTCTCGACCAGCGAGGTTACGCATGAGCCCTAGCACTTGCCCGGTCGGCTCGGCTACGAACGACGGGCCCGGCCCTGCGATCATGGCGCTGTCGATGCTGAGGCCGACCGGGTCGATAGACAGGTCGACCGTGCTTTCGGAGAGGAACGGCGTGGATACGAGCAGGTATTTCTCTGCCAGGGGCACATAATGGATAATCCATTGACGCAATTGAGAGCCGACCAACAGGCCCTCGTCGAGAGAGAGGCCGAACGCCGGGTCCGCCACGGGCATCGGCCTTATCAATTGGCCGTATTCGGTGAGGACGATCGGTATGTTCTTCCCCGAGTAATGGCGGATTGCACCCTGGAATGTACTTAGCCTGGCGCCTTCGACGATCGGGGCGTCCATGAGTTCTTCCTCGTAAACACTCATCGGCGACCGGATGTCCAGGGGCTTGGCGTATTTGTGAAGCTCGACGCAGTTGTAAGGATAGGTCCGGCCCATAATTTGCAGGAAGGCGGTGCTCGCTTCTTCGGTTTCGCAAATTTGGGCATGCGGGGCCATCGCTTTCATCGCTCTGTAATACTCGACGAAGCCACCGTGGGGCCCGGACTCGTAGCTGGCACTGATCACGGCGCCTTCAGGAGGGACAGCCCCGTGCACGCCGTTGCCGAAAGTTATCTCACCTTTTGACGCGTTGAACTCGTAAACGTCGTCGTCAGGGCCCGCGGCCGAAAGGCTCTGGACTTCCTGCCAAATCTGGTCGTTGACGTAAACGGTTTCTGTACCGGGGACTACGGGTGGGAAATAGACGTAGAAGGACTGGTCGGCACCGCCCGTTGAATAGGTGGTCGATGGCAGTTCGTCGGCAAAGGTGCCAACGGGTTGATCGTAGAAGGCTGTGGTACCGCCGAAGGCGTAAAGACAGACCAGCTGGTCTCCCGCCGGGCAGCGCGTCTTGTGAGGCCCCATTTCCACCAGTGTCCCCGAGCGCCACCCGGTCTGGCCGGGGCCGTCCTGTTCATTGCCGACTTCCCAATATGGGACGTTGTAGGGAGCAGGGTGACCGTTTGCCGCCCGGAGCGCGGCCCAAAAGCCCGGATCCGAAGGAGCCGAGGAGGGCTCTTCCCCGTAAGGCGCGGTCATATAAGCGACGAAGTCAGCCGCTTCGTCTGCCGTCCCGGTGGCGAAGTTCACCACGACGTTGCCGATAGAACCGGTCTCATCAAGCAGGCTCCCGAATTCGTCCGGGCCCACCGTTGAAGGCACGGGCGCGTCCAGTTGGCAGCAAATATTCGACAGCGTTGCCGCCTGCATCCCGTAGGGCTCGTTGGGCAGGCGCCGCGTCCCGATGGCGCGCAGCCAATCGAAGCTGTCGGCCGTAATCCCGGCGGGGTACCGAAGCGCCGTTACTCCGAGGTCGCGCACTTCGCTAACAAAGGCCGGGTAGAAAGCGTGCGTAGTCGGGTCGAAGGCGCCCTCGGCGTCGTAGGGCCACAGTAGGTTGGAACCAAAGACGTGGGGATTTATCTGGCCGAGCGGTCGCGACCCCACGACTATCCGCACCACCGCTTCGGAAGGGCCTCTGGGGATGACCGGGGCGGCGCTATGGGCACCCGGGCCAGCAGCCAGCACGGCCGCTATCAGCGAGACGAGAACTAGCTCCGAACGGGCCTTCCGCCTCCTCTCCGCTATCACGAGGTTGCCACCGTAGTGGCCCCCGCCGAGAGACCGGAGGTGCGATCTGGGGAGATGGCACTCACGCACACAGCGTGCCAATCTTTAGCGGTCTGAACAATTCGCCATCACGTACCCTAAACTACCTAAGCATTGTGCCCGTTCCTTTAAGGTCTGAGTTCAGCGCGGACGCCGTGGCCGCGCTGCCCGGGCCGCCTTGGCTGAGGGCGCTACGCCAGGCGTCCTGGGAGCGTTTTTCGGGATCCGAGCTGCCGAGAGAGCATGAAGAAATTTGGCGCTACAGCCGGATCGAAGAACTCGAGCTCGACAACTACGTCCCTTGCCCGCCCGGGACCGAGCTGTCCGTCCAAGACCTGCCCGAGGAGCTGCGGCGGCTGGTAGAGGCGACCGGACCGGGAACGACGGTCGTCGTGAGCCACAACGGTGGCGAAGGAGCGGTGCTGCGGCCACAACCGGGCCTCGAAGTGGCACCGGCCGGGCGCGGGCTACTCGGCAACGGTGCCGAGCCGGGGCCCGTCCGGGCCGGGCCGAGAACTGACCTTTGGGTAGCCCTGAACGGCGCCTTCGTCCAGGTCCCATGGAGAGTCACGGTCGCTCCGGACGTGACTGTCGAAAGCCCTGTACTCATTGTTCATTGGTTGGACCAGGAGGGGGCGGCTATTTTCCCCCGGCTGGAGGTCGAGATCGGGGACAACGCTTCGGTGGACGTGGTCGAAGTAATTGCTTCTGCCGATGTCGACTTGTTGAGCGTCCCGCTGGCGCAGTTGTCGCTGCGGCGCGGAGCGCGGCTTGGCTTCGGTCACATCCAGCTCCTCGGTACGCGGGCATGGCAGTTGGGCAACCAGATGAGCAGGCTCCAAAGGGACGCCCGCCTGCGCTCCATGACGGTTGCCCTCGGGGGCGACTACGCCCGTGCCCGCACCGATTCCGTGCTCGAGGGCCCCGGAGGCGACAGTGAGCTTCTGGCTGCTTTTTTTGGCTCGGGCGCCCAAATGCACGACCTGCGGACCGTGCAGCAGCATGCCGCCCCGCGGACGCGCTCAGATCTGTTGTTCAAGGGGGCGGTGGCAAACCGGGCACATTCTGTATATTCGGGGCTTATCCGGGTCGAAAAGGGGGCAAAAGGGACAAATGCCTTCCAAACCAACCGTAATCTCGTGCTTTCAGAGGGTGCCCAGGCCGACTCGGTGCCGAACCTGGAGATCGAGGACAACGACGTCAGATGTTCGCACGCCTCTGCTGTCGGGCCGATAGATGAGCTCGAGCTCTTTTACCTTGAAAGCCGCGGAGTGCCGGCCCATGTCGCCGAGCGGCTGATCGCGCTCGGGTTCGTGGACGATGTGCTCGGGCGTTTCCCCGTGGCCGGCGGCCTGAACTGGCTGCGAGAAGCCTTTGCACGAAAACTTGACGCGGCTGGCTTCGGTACTGCTGGAAGGCAGCCACAGATCCATCGCTCCCCGGGCGCGAGTGCGGGCTGAAGGGTGAAGGCTATGAGCGACGAAATACGGGTCAAGCTCTCAGATCTGCGCGACGGGGAGCCAACACACGTCAAAGGTGGGCCGCTCGGGATATGTGTCGTGCGGCTGGGCGAGGATATCTACGCCCTGGCCGACTGCTGTAGTCATCAGAAGTGGCCACTGTCTGATGGCGAAGTCGAGCCATTTGGGCCCAGCATCGAGTGCACCAAGCACGGCAGTACGTTTTCCCTAAAAGACGGCAGCCCTGAGTGTTTGCCGGCGACCACACCCGTTGACGTGTACTCAGTCCGGGTCGAAGGCGACGAAGCAGTGGTGAGCGTGCCGTGAGCGAACTCGTAATTAGCGGCCTCCACGCCCGGGTGGGGGGCAAGGAAATATTGCGCGGTGTTGATTTGAGGGTGGCCGGTGGGGAAGTCCACGCCGTGATGGGCCCGAACGGGTCAGGCAAGTCCACGCTCTCTCACGTCATTGCGGGCAGGCCGGGGTACGAGGTGACGGCGGGCACGATCCGGCTCGACGGGGCGGACCTGCTCGCGATGCCAGCCTGGGAACGCGCCCGGGCCGGGCTCTTTCTCGCCTTGCAGTACCCCATCGAGGTGCCGGGGGTGAGCTTGGTGGCCGCCCTCGGGGAAGCCTTTTCGGCCTCAGGTCGCGACCCCGCCCAGGTCCCGGCTTTGCTGGCGGCCGAGGCGCGTGAGATCGGCTTTGACGAGAGCTTTCTCGCCAGGCCTCTCAACGTCGACCTCTCGGGCGGGGAGCGAAAGCGTAACGAGGTGGTCCAGCTGGCGGTGCTCAGGCCGAGCATCGCGGTGCTGGACGAGATCGACTCTGGCCTCGACATCGATGCTCTCCGGGCTGTGGCCCGACGGGTCGACAAGTTGGCGCGAGAAGTTGGTATCGGGGTGCTGGCAATAACGCACTACTACCGCCTGCTTTCCGAGCTCCCCGTTGACCGGGTCCATGTCCTTACGGCGGGGCGCATAGTGGCGACGGGTGGGCCCGAACTCGCCCTCGAACTGGAAGAGTCGGGTTACCAGGGGGCGGCTGGCTCCCTCGAAGGCGAGGATGGCGGCCGGTCCGGCCAATAGCCCCGACCAATAGCTTGGCCCACAAAAGGCGCTGGTGGAGACTTCCGTGGCGCCACCGGAGCTGAACCTGCCGGAACCGAAGTGGCCGTTACCCGATGCTGTCGGCACCGAGGGCACCGGCACCGAGATGCATGGCACAGCGTTGCTTTGGGCGATCCCCTAGCGGCTGTGCCGACCTCTGGCATGGCCGATCTTGTAGCCGGCCCATCCCGCCACGAGGGCGATCAGGGCGTACTCGGCCACATGGAACGCCAACGACACGACGCCCCAGAAGGCCCATATGGCCAGGCCCGCGAGCACAATGCCCGCTACCACCATCCAGAAGAAGCCCGGCCCCCTGCGGTCTCGCTCTTTGTCCGGGGCCCGTTAGGCGCCCCCAGGGTGGCTAGCGAGGGTGCGCTCGAGCCAGCGGAGAGCTCAGCTGTGCTCAGTGGGGAGGCCACTTTGGTCTTAGTGGCCTTGGACTGGGCCGGCGCAGCCCCGAGCGTCTTGCAGATTAAGCAGTCGCTCTGGTTGAAACCATGCGGGCAAGTAGGCACCACCACCCATGGTACCGTTCAGGTTCGTCTTTTTGCAGGCACTCGCGGCCCATAATGTGACGGCGGCGAACTGCGGCTCGGGTCAGTCGCGGCGCTGCTCCCGGAGGTAGCGCTCAACCTCGGCCGCGAGCCGCTCGCCCGAAGCGGGCCCGAGCCGGGGGCCTTCCTCATTGGCAGCCGGGCTGTCTTCGGCCGGAGGGGCCTCCGCGTCTTGTTCCTCGAGCCGGGTCACGTAGGCAGCCGCGTCTTCATCGGAGGCCACCAGCTCGCTTATCTGACGCTCGTACGCCGCGGCCGAGATGCGCAGCTCTACAACGTCCACCTTTGCCCCGAGTACCCGGGCGGTCCGCTCGACCAGCGCAAGCGTGGCTTTGGGGGACGAGCTTTGCGAGACGTAATGGGGCACGCTCGCCCAGAGCGACGCCGTCGGGATGCCTGCCCGTCCCAAAGAATCCGCCACGACGCCAACGATGCCGGTGGGGCCCTCGTAGTACGAAGGTTCCACCCCTGCCAGGGCCGCCAGCTCAGGGTCGCCGGCACCGCCCGTGACCCGGACCGGGCGAGTATGAGGGACGTCGGCCAGGAGCGCTCCTAGAAGCACGGCCCGGGTGACCCCCACCGAGGTGCAAACCTGGCGGACCTCTTCGGCGAGGCTGCGCCAGCGCAGCTGAGGCTCGGGCCAGACAGGAAGATGATGTCGCGGTCACCGCCAGGCACTGAAGCGCTCGACAGGGAAAGCGCGGGCCATTCGAGACGCCGGGTCTCACCGGATTCGAGCCGCACCCGGGGGCGGGTCGAAGTGTAATCGAACAGTTGTTCGGAGTCGAATACAGCGAAAGTGTTCCCGTTCCAGGCCCGGATAAGGTAAGCGGCGGCTTCTGAGGCCGCGTTCCCGGCGTCGTTCCACCCCTCGAACGCCGCCAACAGCATGGGCTGGCGCAGGCTCGGCCGGTTTTCCCAACGAAGCAACTCCATCGCGCCCAGGCTAGCCAGGCGCGCCGGTTCCTAAAACACCTTCTGCACCGTTGTGTGCCTCTACCCTTTGACCGCGCTCGAGAGCCGGCTGGCAACGATGTACCTCTGCAACACGAAGAACAAGATGCCCAGCGGGATGATGGTCACTGCTGAAGCAGCCAACTTCAGAGGGAACTGGTTTCCCGCACTCAACCCGCCGCTTACGATATTGGCGAGGCCGGTCGTGAGGGTGTAGTACTTCGGCGAGATCGTGGCTACCAAGAAGAACTGGAACTCGTTCCAGGAACCCTGGAACGAAAGGATCGTCAGGGTGATCAAGCCGGGCCTAACGACGGGCAGCACGATGCTCCAATAGACCCGCCAGATGCTGGCCCCGTCGACTCGGCCGGCCTCCTCCAGCGAGACCGGCACCTGCAGGAAGAACTGGCGCATCAAGAAGATCCCCGTTGCGTCGACAATCATGGGCAGGATCATGCCCGGGTACGAGTTGAACAAGCCGAGTTGCTTGAGGACAAGGAACCTCGGGATGAGCAGGACGACACCGGGAACGGCCAGTGTGGCGATGACCAGCGCAAACACGAACTTACGGCCCCGAAAGCCGAGACGCGCTAGCGAGTAACCGGCCAGGCTGTCGAGGAAGACGCGTCCGATGGTGATGGCAGTCGCGACAAAGGCGCTATTCAGGAACCACCGCGGGAAGTCCGTTACAGATGCGGGGCCGATGCCGAAGATCTCTCTCCATGCTGCCAGCGTGGGCGGATGGGGGATAAGGGAAAGTGGGTTCGACGTAGCGTCGGCGTCCGTCTTGAACGAGGTGGCGATAGTGATGACGAACGGTCCTATGAACAGCAACGCAAAGAACGTCAGCACGATATATCCGAGCGCTCGTCGGTACGGGGGTTGATAGTCACGGGCGCTCATTGGGTCAGGTCCTCTTTCACAAACCTCCGCTGTAACGATGTCAAAAAGACGATAAGGCTGAACAATAAAAAGGCGACTGCTGCTCCCACGCCAAAGGAGCTGTCCATGAAGCTGACCTCGTAGGAATAATAGGCAGGTGTGATCATCGTGGGGTTGCTCGCCGTCAGAAAAACTTGGTCGAAGACCTGCCACGTAGATATGAACCCGAGGGTCAGGACGAGCACCAGGGCCGGGCGCAGCATCGGGACAGTTATGTGCCGGAACCTCTGCCAGGGAGTGGCACCGTCGATCTCGCTGGCCTCGTCGAGGTCTTCGCCTATCCCCTGGAGGGCGGCGAGGAAGAACAGCATGAACGTGCCCGATGTCGTGAACACGACCAGGATTATGATGAAGCACATCCCGACCGACGGCCCGGCGACCCAGTCCCAGATCGTGATGCCTAAGACCATGTGGTTGGCCCAGCCCGGTGGGCCCGTTACGCCGAAGAGGCTGAGAACGGACCAGAAGACGCCCTGCTGGTCGTAAAGCCAGTTGGGCCCCTGGATGCCGAACCAACCGAGGATCGTGTTGACCACGCCGGTCCCCTGGAACAAGAAAATGAAGACCGTTGTGATGGCGATAGAACTGGTGACCGACGGGAAGTAGAACGCCGTCCTGTAGAAGCTCTTGGCCCGCAGGAACTTGTTGTTGACCAGGATGGCGAACCAGAGAGCGAATGCTGTCTGCACCGGGACTGTGAAAATGACGAAATAGAAATTATTGCGGACCGCGGTCCCGAAGTCAGTCTGGTAAAGACCGGGCTGAGTGAGCAAGGTCCGGTAATTTTGCAGCCCGACCCATTTGACATTGCTGCTCAGGGGGTCGGTTAAACCGGACCAGTTAGTAAAGCTGATGTAAAGCGCGAGGAGGATAGGGAGGATGAGGAAAAGGAGCAGGATGGCGAGGGATGGGGAGACGAAGAGCCAGCCGAAGAGGTTCTCACCCCTATGAATAGCTGAACGTTTGCGCCGCCTCCCGTCCAAGGCTCTGTCAGAGCGGCCCCCGCCCCCGAAGGGGAGTGCCCGCACCGTCGTCGTGCCCTCGACGGGTTGTCCCTGGGGGAGCGTCTCCATCTGGTCGGTCCTCAGTGCCCACCGGTGACCGGTCGAGCCTCATATCGACGGCCACGTTCCCCCGCGTTTCCGTGGGCTATGCCCCCTGTCAGTAGGGAGGTCCTTTTATGGTGGCTGGTCGCAGGCGTCACCTCGTTATCACCTGATGACTCGTCATCAAAACGCCCTCGTTATCAAGATGCCCCAGTTATCAAGATGCCCCAGTTATCAAGATGCCCCAGTTATCAAGATGCCCTAGTTATCAGGACGACGGTAAGGGCCGTGGTGCCGGCCGCGAGTGCGACCGGCACCGAGCACGTGCGTTCGAGGGTCTAAGGCTGCAACAGCGCTTCGGCGTTTGTCTGCAGGGATTGCAACATCTGCTTGGGGTTAGACGAGCCGTTGGCCAGCCCGAGCACCTGCGAATTGAAGGCGTTCTCCACTGTCGGGAAGCCCACTGTGGCCACCTGGGGCAGAGCATAGGCGTCGCCCTGGACGAAGGCCGACACATTCGGGGTCCCGGTGGCGCCGCTTGCTATCAGCGTCTTGTGCTCAGCGGCCCACTGAGTGGCGATGCTCGGCCGGGACGGCATTACCCCGAAGGCGTTGGCGAACCGGAGCTGCTGGGCGGGCGACGCCAGGTACTTCACGAAGCTGACGTCGGCGGCCGTGTACTTGCTGGTTGCCGAGATGCCCCAGCAGTTGGTGAACACGAGCGTGCCGTGGGCCCCGGTCGGGCCGACTGGCATCGGGACAACTTCGTAAGAAATCTTCGGGTACGTGGACTGCATCGCCCCTATGACCCAGTTGCCCTCGACGGTCATGGCCGCTTTGCCCGTGCCAAGTGCTTCGCCGCCCCAGCTAGAGTCAACTTGTTCGGGGAACTTGAGGTAACCCGCCTTGGCCAGGCCCTGGATATATGTGAGCGCCTGTACGTTCTGGGGAGAGTTAAAAGTGAAGGCGGAGTGGGCGGGGTTCATGTAGCCACCCCCGGCCTCCGCCATAAACGCACCGAGCCGATCGAGCGAGTCAGAAATCACGAGCCCGGTAACGCCACCAGAAGTTAGCTTCTTGGCATCGTAGGCGAGCTTGGCCCAAGTGGTGGGAAGGTTGGCATTTGTCAGGCCCGCTTTTTGCCACAGGGCTGTATTGATCTCTACGGCCAGCGTTGAGGAGTCCTTTGGCACACAGTAGAAGGTGTGGTTATACGTATACGCATTGACGAGGGATGGGAAGAACGAGCCGGGCGTGGCAACCAGGTTGCCGCTTACCAGCAATTGACCGTTCTTGGCCAAGCTCTCGAATAGTGGTGTCTCACCGTAGAAAACATCTGGCGGAGAGCCGCCTGCAAAACCCTCGGTAAGTTGCAAAGTCAAGTTGGATGAATTTATTACGTTTACTTTGTTGCCCGTGAGCTTGCCCCATGCGGTCGCCGCCGCTCTGTCCGCGTTGGTCTCGGCCGTCCCGGAGGATGCAATCATAAAGTTGAGTGTTACGCCAGTTGTCTTGCCTATGAGTTTGGGCGCGCTCTGGGCCATGGACGTTCCCGGGGCGACTGCTACCATCACCGCCGACAACGCAAGGCCCGCTGTGACCTTCCATCGTTTCATTTTCATTTGTTCCTTTCTGTTGCTATCAAGTAGAGGTAGACCCGGATTTGGTGGAGCTGCGGGCCCGCTCGGCAGACGAGGAGCGGGCCTCGTGGCATTTCCCGCTGCTATCACGAGCGACGAGCCAGGGTGTTAGCAATTCACGCGCCGGCCGCCTCTGGGAGCCTGAAAGTTCCGCTAGGAGGACTTCGACCAGCTTGTTGGCGACGCCTTCGATCGGTTGGCACAAGCTCGACAGGCGAGGCCGGATAACGGCTGCGACGGGGCTGTCGTCAAAGCCAACCACAGAGACATCCCGGCCGGCGCGCCGGTCCCCGTCCTCGATTGCCCGCAGCGCGCCTAGTGCCATCGCGTCGCTCACACAGACCAAGGCGGTCGGAGGGTGCGCAGAGCCGAACAATTCTTCGGCCAGGGCCTTCCCAGATGCGATGCCGTCCTCGAATCTGGCGACGAGGCCTTTGACCGGCAGCTGCAATTCGTCCATGGCCCGCTGCCAGCCCTTATAGCGGTCGTCACCCACACCGCTGCCCTCGAGTAGCCCGACGAAACCGATCCGGGTGTGGCCTAGTCCCGCCAGGTGGAAAACCGCTTCCGACGTCCCGTGCGCCCCGTCGACGTCGACCCACGAATGCCTGGGGTGTTCCACGCCCCATGGTCGACCGAACGCTACGAAGGGCGCCCCTTGGTCGAGCAGCCAGTTTGTCCGCACGTCGCCGTGATGGGTGTTCGCGAGCACGAAACCATCAACTGCGTGGCGGCGCAGCAGGTCATCGAACACAGCGATCTCTTCGTCATCGGTGCTTACAGAAAACGCCAGGACGTTGTACCCACTGGAACGGGCGGCGTCACATAACGCGTGAAGAAGGCGGTCGAGCACCCCGCCGGTCCCCCCGTAGTTGCTGGGCAGAAGGCGGCAGCCAATGACCTGGGTGGAGCGTGTGCGCAACGTGCGCGCCGCTTGGCTGGGGCGGTACCCCATCTCGTCTATCGTCCCGAGGACACGTCGCAGTGTCTCCGGCCGCAGCCTGTGGGGGGCGTTGGCCGCGTTGGACACCGTCTGGCGGGACACGCCAGCGCGCTCGGCGACCATCTCGATGGTCGGGCGTTTCTTCACGGCACTGGCGACCTTCCGCCCGGCTCTTCAAAGCCCGCACTAACTGATATTTCCATCGCCGCACTGCCCTGTCGCTCGGCTGTCGTCTGCCCCTCGATGCGCCAAGTTGATCGTTCAAAACAAAGTAACATCCAAAATATGAACGATCAAGTCAAGGCAGCCGTGCTCCGTGAGGGGCGCAGCTCCAACTTGACGTCGCACCACCAGCCGTACTTGAACAGCCTAGTGACAGCTGTTTGCGCTCCTGCCATGTCGTTGTCGGGGCGGGACGGTCAGGTACGCAGCGGAGGGGCAGACGGGTTTTACGTACAGGATCTCCGTGCCCTTAGCGAGCTGGTGCTGACCGTCGATGGCGCTGAACCAGTGCCTCTCGGTTATGACCTGGTTGGGGGGCCGACCAACGTGTTCCACGGCGCTGTGATGGGAGCGGGCAATGCCGGTCCTGACCTATCGGTGTTCATCAGGCGTCGACGTGCCCTCACCGCGGAGGCGATGGTGGAGGACTACACCATGAGGTCCTACGCCCGTTCTCCCGTCAGCTGCCGTGTGGGTTTGCAGCTCGGCTGCGACCTGGCCCCGATCGCGTATGTGCGGTCTGGCCTGCACCCCTCAGCTCAAAAGGCCGCGGCCGGCGGGGACGGCCTGGTTTGGGACGTTCCCGGCCGGGGCAGAGTGCGCGTGGTGGGGTCGCCGGGGCCCACGTTCGTCGACCCCGCGACGGGGTCGATGGGCTGGGACGTCACGGTCGGGCCAGGCCAGGCGGTGACACGGTCCTTGTCAGTGGAGTCGCTGTTAGTGGAGTCCTTGTCAGTGGAGTCCTTGTCGGGGGAACGGCACGACCAGCAGGCGGCCCCGGTGTTCGCGCCGGCGCCGGCCGAGGCCACCGGTGGTGCCGCCCTACCGGTACCGCGGGTGGAGGCGGTTGACCAGCGGCTCGGCAGGCTGATCGAGCTCGGCCTGACAGACCTGGGCGGTTTGCGGATGGTCGGGCCAGCCAACCCGACGGACATGTTCCTTGCTGCTGGCGCTCCCTGGTACCTGACGCTGTTCGGTCGCGACTCCATCTGGGCGGCCCGGATGCTGCTACCGCTCGGCACCGACCTCGCCCTCGGCACACTGCGCACGCTGGCGCGCCGGCAGGGACGAGCCTTTGACATCCAGACCGGCGAGCAGCCCGGGAAGATCCTCCACGAAGTCCGCCGGCCTCCGATCGAAAACCAAGAGCGGGGCAGCGACCGGCTCGGTGGTCGGCCGCCTTCGCTGCCACCTGTCTACTACGGCACTGTCGACGCCACCCCCCTCTGGGTCTGCCTACTCCACGACGCCTGGAAGTGGGGGATGTCAGCTAGCGACGTCCGTCCACTGCTGGCCCCGATGGGGCGCTGCCTGACCTGGGTCGCCGAGTCCGGCTGCCGTCCCGACGGTTTTGTGAGCTACGTCGACGAGTCCGGGAGGGGTCTCGCCAACCAGGGCTGGAAGGACTCCTCGGACGCGGTGCAGTTCCGGGATGGGCGCATTGCCAGGGCTCCGATCGCGCTCTGTGAAGTTCAAGGGTACGCGTACCAAGCCGCCATGGGCGGTGCCGAACTGC
The DNA here is from genome assembly GCA_963823855.1 of uncultured Acidimicrobiaceae bacterium. Lineage (GTDB taxonomy): Bacteria > Actinomycetota > Acidimicrobiia > Acidimicrobiales > Palsa-688 > Fen-671. The sequence continues at coordinate 270,805 of CAWGNA010000008.1, read as the reverse complement.
TCGACGCTTTTTGTGAAAAGGGTGCAGACCGCTGGCGGGAGTTCGCGGCTCAGCTGGCTGAGCGCTTCCGCGCCCGGTTCTGGGTGGCAGACAACGAAGGCCCGTACCCGGCGATCGCACTGGAAGACGACGGGACCGCGGTTGACTCGCTCAGCTCGAACATCGGCCACCTGCTCCGGACAGGGATCCTGAGCTCCGAAGAGTGCGAGCTGGTCGCCCGCCGGCTCGACGGCCCTGACCTCAACTCTGGCTTTGGCTTAAGGACCCTGGCGGCATCGTCACGCGGCTTTAACCCGCTGAGCTACCACTGCGGGTCAGTTTGGGCGCACGACACCGCAATCGCCATCGACGGGCTGGCGCGGACGCCCGGTGTGACCGCCCGGAGAGCGGTCACTTCGCTTACGGAGGGCCTGCTCTGTGCGGCCGAAGCATTCCGGTACAGGGTCCCCGAACTTTACGGGGGGCACGAGCGCTCCAGCCTCGAGGCACCGCTCCCTTACCCCGCCTCGTGCCATCCCCAATCCTGGTCAGCAGCGGCCGGCATACTCGTGCTGACGGCCCTCCTGGGCATCCAGCCTGACGTACCTGCAGGGACCGTCCGCGTTGGCCCGCCAGGTGTCCCGACCGCCTTGCGCTGCGTAGAAGGCTTACGGGTTGGAGGTTCCGGCACCTCCGTGCACATCGACGCGGACGGCGTTGTGCGTGTAACGGGTTTGCCTCCCGGCCTGCGCGTCCTCGCCGACGCCTTGTAATTTTCGCGCCATCACTAGCGGAACTGCGCTGGGCAGGCTACTCTCGCTGGTCAACGCGATATTGCGGGGGCTGCAGAGCGCAGGACAGGACGCCCAGGAGGGACAATGGCAACTGTAAACCTGGAGAAGATGACCAAGGTCTACCCCAACGGCAAGCCGGCCGTCCTGGACCTCGACCTCGACGTGGCCGAGGGCGAGCTGATGGTGCTGGTGGGCCCGTCCGGGTCGGGCAAGACCACGGCCCTGCGCATGGTGGCGGGCTTGGAGGACATCACCTCGGGGACGCTGCGCATGGACGGCCGGGTGGTCAACGACCTCGCCCCGAAGGACCGCAACGTGGCCATGGTGTTCCAGAGCTACGCCCTGTACCCGCACATGACCGTGGCCGAGAACATCGGCTTTTCGCTCCGCCTGCGCAAGGTCTCCAAGTCCGAGATCAAGTCCAAGGTCAAAGACGCCGCCACCTTGTTGGGCCTCACCGAGTACCTGGACCGCAAGCCCTCCCAGCTGTCGGGTGGCCAGCGCCAGAGGGTGGCCATGGGCCGGGCCATCGTGCGCGAGCCGTCGGTGTTCTTGATGGACGAGCCGCTGTCCAACCTGGACGCCAAGATGCGCGTCCAGATGCGGGCCGAGATCGCCCGCATCCAAAGGAGGGTGGGCGTGGCCACCTTCTACGTGACCCACGACCAGACCGAGGCCATGACCATGGGCGACCGGGTGGCCGTGCTGCACATGGGCGAGCTGCAGCAGTGCGACACCCCCCAGTACCTCTACGAGCACCCCAACAACCTGTTCGTGGCGGCCTTCATCGGCAGCCCGGCCATGAACCTGTACGAGGCCATCATCTCGCCCGAGGCCGACGGGGTAAAGGTGGGCGCCCAGTCCCTTTCGCTCTCGGAGGCCTTCGTCAATTCCCGCTCCGGGCTGCGGGGCTACCGGGACCGCAAGGTCATCATCGGCATCCGCCCCGAGGACCTCGACGACCCGGCCCTGCGTGGCTCGGCCGCCCCCCTGCCCGGCACCACCCTTACCGCCGACATCGAGCTGGTGGAGGCGCTCGGCAACGAGCTGCAGGTGCACTTTTTGATCGACGCCACCAAGGCCCGCTCAGAGACCACGGCGGCCGCCACCGAGACCGAGGAGCTGACCGACCTGACCAGCTTGCACATGGGTGAGGCCAAGGCCGAAGGGGTGGCCCGCATCTCGCCCCACTCGGACTTCAAAGCCGGCCAGCGCGTCACCTTCGGGGTCGCCACCGACGCGCTCCACTTCTTCGACCCCGACACCGGCGCCGCCATCTGGGCCTAGCCGGGGGGGACCTCCCCCGACGGCCCCGCCCGGCCCCGCCCGGCCCGCCTGGTGGGCGAGCGGGGCCACAGTCCGGGCGCGCCAGCGCCACGGTCACCGTCGCGTCAGCGGCTGCGGCTGTCACCTCGCCGGCGCCGGCTCTAGCGCCGAGACCGCCGTAGTTACCTACTTTGGGCGGGGCACCCACCCGCCCAAAGTGGTGGGCCTGCCCCGTGGGCGTCCCAGGGGCCTTATTTAGGGGCCTTCTGGGTGCACCCGGGCCTTTCGGTCGCGATTTGACGGGGGTAAGTGCACAAAAGCGCAACCAATTACGGTTTTGGCACCGAGTACCACGGGCTCCGCAGCAAGCACGGGCCAAAAGGGGCATACCGCCAAACAAGTGGTCCAAGTACGCCCTTGGCTCGCCTGGACGTCGTTTGGCCAGGGACTACGGGCACCGCGGGCGTCAAATGCCAGGGTTCGCGTCCTATCTTTTAGGCTCGCGGGCCATGGACCAGGCCCAACCAGATCAAGCCTCACCGGACCAAGCCCCACCGGACCAAGCGCAAGCGGACCAAGCCCAAGCGGACCAATCCGGGGTAGGTCGAACCGAAGCGGATTGGGACGGCGCGTCGTACGACCGGCTGTCGCTGCCCCAAGCGCGATGGGGGCGGACAGTCATGGCGCGCCTGGACCTCGCAGGGGACGAGACCGTGCTCGATGCCGGCTGTGGGAGTGGCCGGGTGACAGAGGAGCTTCTCGAGCGGCTCCCCCGAGGCCACGTGGTAGCGCTGGACGCCTCGCCCTCCATGCTCGCTGAGGCGAGGGCCCGCCTGGCCGCTGCTGGCGACAAGGTCTCATTCGTCGAAGCAGAATCTCTTGGAGCTGCGCCCGGTCGACCTCCACGGTGCTACCCCGGTCGATGCTGTGCTTTCGACCGCCACGTTCCACTGGGTCACAGATCACGACAAGCTGTTCGCCAACCTCCACGACGTGCTCCGCCCCGGTGGACAGCTCGTGGCACAGTGCGGCGGCGAGGGCAACATCGCCGCTGTTATAGATGCGGTGAGGGCGCTCGGAGGCGAACGTGCTGGCACGTGGCTGTACGCGTCACCCGAGCAGACTGCTGAGCGCCTGGAACGGGCCGGTTTTACCGACGTCGAGACGTGGTCCCACCCCGAAATGGTGACCTTCCCTGACGGCCCGGGGCTGGCGCAGTTCCTGGAGACCGTCTGCCTCCGCGAACACTTGGCCACGCTGCCTCCGGCGGAAAGGTACCCGTTCGCCGAAGCGGTAGCGGCGGTGCTGCCCGGCGGCGCCATCGACTACGTGCGCCTCAACATGGTGGCCCGTCGCAAAACGATTTCTTGACGCCTGCCCTCGCCCAGGGTACTTTAGTCAGAGTACCCTAGGAGGAGGACTGACCGAGAGTGGCACCGAGGAACCGTACGAACCCTCTCGCCTTGGCCCTGCTCATCTGCCTCTACGAGAGGCCGATGCACCCTTACGAAGCGGCCACCACGATGCGCCAGCGGGGGAAGCACTACAGCGTCCGCCTGAACTACGGCTCGCTTTACGCCGTGGTCGACTCCCTCGAACGGCGCGGCTTGATCGAAGCAGTGGAGACTCAGCGTGAGGGGCGACTGCCAGAACGCACTGTCTACCGGCTGGCTCACGCCGGGCAGGTAGAAGCGGAGGAGTGGCTTAGCGAACTGGTCTCTACTCCCGTCAAGGAGTACCCGGCCTTCGAGGCGGCGCTGTCGTTCTTGCCAGCACTTCCGCCTAGTCAAGCGGCCGAGCTACTCGAAGAGCGCGCTGGGCGTCTGGAGCTGGAAATAGCACAAGCCGAAGCAATCGAAGAAATGATGCACAAACATGCACTGCCGCGCCTGTTCCGCATTGAAGGCGAATTCTCGCTGGCTCTCAAGCGGTCCGAGCTCCTCTTCGTACAAAAGCTGGCCAGCGAAATACGCGACGGGTCGCTCGACGGCAGCGAGTGGTGGCGGTCCGTGCACGAGGGACCAGACGACGTAATACTGTACCCCCGAGATCGGGACTTCTTTAATCGGGGCGAGGAGGGAAGGCAATGGCAATAGACGACGTTATCGTGGCCGTTGGGCTCCATAAGAGCTTCAAGGTGCGCGGAAAAGAAATAGAGGCAGTTCGCGGTATCGATTTTGCCGTCGCCAAGGGGGAAATCTGTGGGTTCTTGGGCCCGAATGGCGCCGGCAAGACGACTACTTTACGGATGCTGACGACGTTATTGACAATAGACACCGGGCAAGCCTGGGTGGCGGGGCTGGACGTCGCCCGGGAGGCGACACGCGTTAGGGAGCGGACGGGATATGTGAGCCAGCTGGGTGGTGCTGACGAGTTGGCCACCGGGCGGGAAAATCTCGTGCTGCAGGGGCGCCTTTACGGACGGGACAAGGTCGAGGTCGCCCGCCGCGTGGAGGAGGTCCTCACGGTCCTGGACCTGGCGGGCATCGCAGACCGGCGGGCCAAGACCTATTCGGGAGGACAGCGACGGCGCTTGGACGTGGCTCTCGGCATCGTGCACCAACCCCAGGTGCTGTTCCTCGACGAGCCGAGCACCGGCCTTGACCCGCAAAACCGCGCCCACCTTTGGGAGCACGTACGCAGGCTGCGGGACGCTGGTACGACTATCTTTCTCACCACCCACTACCTCGAAGAGGCGGACGTCCTGTGCGACCGGGTGATGATCGTCGACTACGGCCGGGTGGTGGCCGATGGCGCGCCCCGGGACCTTAAACGGGACGTCTCGGGGGACAGCGTCGTGCTCACGTTTCGCCAAAGCGACCATGGCTTGCAGCGCGCGTTGAGCGTGGTAAGCGACCTGGGGTTCGTGCGGGAAGCAACGGCAAAGGGCGAACAATTGCACCTTTACGTAGAGGACGGTACGAAAGCCCTGCCGGAGCTGATCCGCCAACTCGACGCCGGGGGAGTAGGTATAGCAGCCATCAACCTGTCGGAGCCGAGCCTCGACGATGTCTTCCTAACAAAAACAGGGCGGTCGCTCCGCGACGCCTCGCCTCCACCTACAACGGAGGAGGAAGCCGCGTGAAAGGTGTAAGGGACACTTTCCTTTTGTTCAACCGCTACGGCTTGCAAATGTTGCGCAACCCGGTCTGGTTGTTCGTCGGCATATCGACGCCTGTTTTGTACCTCGTCCTTTTTACGCCGTTGCTCAACCATTTGCCGCTTACCGCGAACGAGGCTGGTCGCGCCGTGGATGTGTTCCTGCCGGGGATCCTGGCGCTGCAGGCGTTTGCGAGCGGGACCGGGCCGGGCTTCAACACGATCTTCGAAATGAAAGCGGGTGTAACGGAGCGCCTCCGGGTTACCCCGGCCAGCCGTCTTTCGCTCCTGCTCGGGCCCGTACTGTTCGGGACGGTAGCCATGTACGCCTTTGACGTCTTGTTGGTGGCAGTAGGAGCCGCCTTCGGCTTCAACCTGCATTACGGAGGCCTCGGCATCCTGGCCGTCCTGTTGGGCTTGTTACTCGTCTCGATGGCCTCTTTTTCCATTGCGCTCGCCATAGTGACCAAGGACATCAGCAGCTATGCCTCCGTCGTGACCGGGCTCAACCTGCCCGTGCTGCTATTAGCCGGGGTCCTGCTGCCCATATCGCTGGGGCCCGCCTGGCTGCGCGTGCTGGCCCATTTCAATCCCTTGTACTACCTCGTCGTGGCATCACGTTCGCTCTCCGCCGGCGACCTCGCCACTCCTGCGACCTGGCAGGCGTTCGCCGTCCTGGTGCCACTCTGCGTGGCGGCGCTGGCCTGGGCCACACGGGTGTTCCGCCGAGCCGTGGCGTGACCCAGGACCACACAGGGACCACCGACCACCGCAGGACTACGGGCGCGCTCGAGGCTGGGCTTCGAGAGCGCCAGGTCCCTCAGGCGGGACCGAACCGCCCGGCCGACGGGACGATTTCCCGACCGGGCTCCCTGCGAGCAGAAAACCAGTGGAACGGCTGCCGGCCGGTGCGGTAGGTAAATAGGCTGAGCAGCCAAGATGCCCTTGTCTCGACTACCGCACCCACCACCGGCCAAATGAGCCATCTCAGCCGCTCTGTCGTAAGGGCGAGCGAGTTGCTCGTGGGCGCCGATCTCTCCGACGCGTCCGTCGTCCGCGAGCTGCTCGAAGTGACCTATGAGCGCCGGCGAACGGATCTCTGCGATCTCGCCGCCACCGAGCAGGCCGCCCTCATCGCCGCTCGCTGTGAGCAGCTCCAGCCATCCTCCGAAGACCTGGCCGTCCGCATACTCGAAGCGCGAGGCGAGGGGCGGCCCTTCGTGGCGAAGTTCGGCATCGACCCCACTGGCGCCGAAGTCCACCTGGGCCACGCCGTCCCGATGCTGGTCCTCAGCCGCTTCCAACGCATGGGCCACCAGGTCGTCTTCATCGTTGGCGACGTAACCGCAAAGATCGGGGACCCGAGCGGGCGGTCCGACGAGCGCCCCCCTCTCACCGACGAAGACATCGCCGCCAACCTCGTCACATACCAGCGGCAAGTGTCGCCGTTCTTCGATTTCCAAAAAGCCGAGTTCCGCCATAACGGCGACTGGTTGCGGTTGGTGACCCTGCCCCGGTTGATCGAGGTGACCGCGCATGTGCCGCTGTCGATGTCGCTTCAGCGGGAAGACTTCCGCAACCGCTTGGCTGCGGGTCACAGCCTGTCATTGGCGGAGCTACTTTACTCCGTCGCCATGGCCCTTGACTCGGTCGAAGTCCACTGCGACCTCGAGGTAGGAGGCCTCGACCAGTACCTCAACATGCAGATGTGCCGGAAGGTCATGGAAATCTGCGGCCAGGAGCCGGAACTCGTCGTGGCGACTTCGTTGCTAGAGGGCACCGACGGCACCGGCGCCAAGATGAGCAAATCGAGGGGCAACTACGTGCCCCTGACCGCGCCCGCGCACGAGATGTTCGGCAAGCTTATGTCCATTCCTGACAGGCTCATGGAGCCTTACCTGAAAGCCCTTTCGGAATGGGACGACAAAGAGCTGGCCCTGGTCCGGGGCCGCTTGTCCGAAGGCTCGTTGCACCCTGTGGACATGAAAAAAATAGTGGCCGGGGAAGTTACGGCGGCCCTGCACGGCGTCGATGCCGCCATGAGGGCGAGGGAAGAGTTCGCAGCCCAGTTTTCCCGGCGCAAGTTCGCGGAGGTCGAGGACCTGCCGGAAGTCACGGACCTTTCCTTGCCTGTCGTCGACGTGGTGAAAGCGCTCGGCTTTGCCAGCAGCAACAGCGAGGTGCGCCGGGTAGCCGAGCAAAATGGCCTCCGCCTGGTGGTCGAGCCAGCCAATGGTGACGGCCAGGAGCAGTTGACGCTGGGCCCCGACGACATCCGCAAGCCCCTCTCCGCCGTCCTCAGCGATGACCCGAACATCGCAGCCGGGGCCTATTACCTTAAGGTCGGGCGCAAGCTGGCTCGTATTTCCCCGCCAGGGCCCTAGGTTCGAGGGATCCGAAACTCCGCCCACCTGTCCGCTTCCCCTGCGACTGCACATCACGGCGTATTCGAGTTGACGGAGACTCCTACGGTCACCCAACCGGGGGAGCCCTCCGGCCCGACGGCTTTGATGCGCCAGTAGCCCGTAGCCGGGAACCGGGCTTTGAACCAGCCCGAGCCGCCCTTCATGAGGACAGTGCGGGGGACAACGGCCCGGGGCGCACCGGGGGGGGCCGTCACCGACAGTCCCACTGGCCCGTTGAGGGCGACATCGGGTGTCAATCCCGAAGTCTCGGCCGCCAAAGTGATCGTGACCGGCTGATCGAGCGCAGCAGTGTAATAAAGGGAGCCCGGCCCTGTTATTTGGAGGTTTATGGTGGCCGGAGGAGCCGCAGGCGGCAGCTCGGGCGGGCTGGGAACGTGGTCGAAGTGGAAGTAGCTGAACAGGCTGGGCGCGGCCGAATTGGCCGCGTCCAGCGGGGCGAGGTGCCATAACTTCTGCATGAACGACAGCACCGAGAGGTTGGTCGTGGTTTGGCTTATGAGCCGGTGCGGGATGTACGGCGAGATGACGACCATGGGCGTACGCGTGCCGTAGCCAGCGACACCAACCTGGGGCGGGGAGACGTGGTCCCAGAACCCGCCTCCTTCGTCGTAAGTGATGAAGATAGCAGCCGACGGCCAGTCCGGGCCTCTCATCACCGCCAGGACAAGCTGGCCCAACCAGGCATCGCCCAACGAAGTGTCCTCGGGGGACTCCTCGCTGTAGCCGTACCCGGGCCGCACGAACGAGAAGTCCGGCAGCGTGCCGGCGGAAGCCTCCGCTATGAACCGGTCCGTGCCTATCAGCTGCCCGGTATGCCCCGTCGGCATCAGTTGGTCCCAGACGGAACCGGCCAGCTCGGAAGGCGGGACACCGTAGAAGATGTCCCACGAAAGCCCGGCTGCCTGTAGCTGGTCGAAGATCGTGCGGAACCTGTCCGCAGGGGGCGGGTCGTTGTTCGAGTACCACCCATCGGAGGTACCGGCCAGGGCGGCCAGGACATTGGGGAGGGTGGGGGCGATCTCGGGCTGGAAGTTGGCCTCGGCCAGGGCGTAGTGCGCGGCGAGGAACTGCAGGTTGGGGTCGACTGACGGTGCGAAGGTGGTGATCGAGGCCAGCCCCTCGTACGGGGCGATCGTGTAACGGTCCATCCTGAACGTGCCGTTGTTCTGGCGGTCCATTTCGTTCAGCTCCCCCTGGCGCGAGTTGTCCAGGTTGGGCCCGACGTTGCCTTGGTTGGGGCCGGCTACGAGCGGGCCCACCCGAACGCCTGGCACTGTAGGGCTGGGGAAACTGGTACCCGGTGGTACCCCGTCCGCGCCGGCAAGCCCTCCGAAAAGGTTGTCGAAGGTGTGGTTTTCCAGCATGATCTCAACGACGTGGTGGACAGGCACGGTCGCCGAACTGAGTGGGGCCCTCCCGGGGCCGAGTGTCGCTGCTGAGAGCCCTGGCCCCGGGTTTGCGACCGTCAGGACCCCTGCCGTCAGGACCGCTGCCGCCAGCGCGGCCCTCAGCGCCCGGGAAAGAACAAGATTCACAGGGAGTAGGGCGCCGGGGATGCCGTGGCGCTGCGCCTTGGCGGCCCGCACAATCGCTGTACGGGCATAAGGCACCCGTCGCCTCCTTCTGTTCCTCGCGAAGTCTTTTTCGGAGGTGCTGGCCAGCTGACCGTCTGGGCTAAGAGGTCTGCGGGTGGGGCATGCGGAGGGCAGCGATCACTATGAAGTCTATCAACGCGAAAAAGGCGCCCAGGCCCATGAGCGAGTACTGGGCGGCCGGCGGCACTACGAGCCAGATCGGTGCCACGATCAAGAAGACCGACGTACCGAGGACGAACAGGTGCTGCAGGGCCTCGTCGCGCCCGAGCGGTCTCATGGCCATGGGGACCGAGATTAGTGGGCCCGTCGGAAGAGCCACTAATTGCCCTGAGCAGAACCTTGAGCAGAATTGCCCGAACCCGTCGTCTCGACGAGGCCCTCGACCCGGTCCCCGCACGGGTAGCCACATCTTCGGAGCTGACCGGCGGCTAGAGCCGCTCGACTCCGACCGGCCGGACTACAGGCTCACCTCTTTGGTCCGAAGCGTCGAGGTTTACGTCGACAACGAGGGCCCATTCGTGGTACCCGGCCGGGTCATCCAGCACCTGGCGCGCTTGCCACTGCCGGCCCTGCTCGTTGACCCGCCAGAGACCGGGGCCACGGGCGTCCGGGCCCGTCCCGATCGTGGCTTGTTCGACAAAGTAGGGAGCGAACGCTGCCTCCCAACGCGGCGCGTCCCAGCCGACTTCCTGGTCCATCTCGCCGAGCGCGGCCCAATCGCGTTTGGCGGCTAGTTCCACCCGGCGGAAACACGCGTTGCGCACCATGACCCTGAAGGCCCGCGTGTTGGCGGTGAGCGGCGGGGGTTCTGCCCCCGGATCTGGCCGCACGGCGGGGCGCTGGCCCCTGAACAGGGCCGCCTCTATCTCTTGGGGGTGGCTCAGCATTTCCCACTCGTCGAGCAGGCTAGAGTCCACCTGGCGCACCATTTCCCCCAGCCATTCCGTGAGATCTCGCAGGTCCGAAGATTTCAAGTCTTCCGGGACATTTTGTTGCAGCGCCTTGTAGCTGTCCGAAAGGTAGCGCAGCAACAGCCCCTCCGAACGGGCGACACCGTAGTAGGCGACGTACTCAGAAAAACCCATCGACCGTTCGTACATATCGCGGACAATTGATTTCGGGGACACATTGTGGTCACACGCCATGGGTGGAGCACGCGGTACTGGTCGAAAACGTCGTACAGAAATTCGGCCAGTGGCTTTGGGTGCTCGAGCTCTCGCAAGACCTCCATGCGGTCCTCGTACTCCATGCCCTCTTCTTTCAGCCGGGCGAGCGTCTCAGTACGAAGGCGCTCGAGCTGGGCAAAGAGCACTGTCCGGGGGTCCTCCAGGGTCGACTCGACAACAGAGACGACGTCGAGCTCCCAGTCGGGGGACGATTGGTCGAGACGCGGGACCGCCTCCAGCACAAAAAGCGAAAGCGGTTGGTTCAGAGCGAAGTCACTTTGAAGCTCGACTGTAAGGCGCACACGCCGGCCCAGTTCGTCGGGGGTCGCCAACTTCTCGAGCACGCCCGCAGCCAGCATCGATCGGTACATGGCTATGGCGTCTCGAATGTGGCGCCGCTGCGCTGGCCTTGGGTCGTCGTTGTCTGTCAGGAGCCGTTTCATCGCGGTGCAGCCATCGCCGGGGCGGTCGAGGACCTCCAGCAGCATCGCGTGGGTCACCTTGAAGCTCGATACAAGTGGTTCGGGCGGGGCCGAGACCAGCCGGTTGAAAGTCCCCTCGTCCCAATTTACGAACCCCTTCGGCGGCTTCGCTTTGACGATCTTGCGCCGCTTTGCCGCGTCGTCGCCGGCGCGGGCTACGGCACGTTCGTTCTCGCTGACGTGCTCGGGTGCCTGGGCGACGACGTAGCCAGCAGTGTCGTAACCGGCGCGCCCTGCTCTCCCCGCCATCTGGTGGAACTCGCGTGCGGTCAGCAACCGACTTACGGTGCCGTCGTATTTTGACAACGCGATGAAGAGGACGGTCCTGATGGGTACGTTTATGCCGACGCCAAGCGTGTCGGTACCGCACACCACTTTCAGGAGCCCTTCCTGACAGAGGCGCTCCACCAAACGTCGGTACTTGGGCAGCATGCCGGCGTGATGTACTCCGATGCCGTGGCGCAGGAGCCGCGAGAGGGTGTGCCCGAAACCGGTCGAAAAGCGGACATGCGAAATTGCAGCTGCAACAGCATCGCGTTCCGCTCGGGTCGCGACCTGCGCGCTGGTGAGTGCCTGTGCCCGCTCGACGGCGGCTTTCTGAGTGAAATGTACCGCGTAAATCGGTGCCAGCTCTTGCGATATTAGCTCGTTTATGGTGTCGTGCACGAGGGTACGGGCGTAGCGATAATGCAAAGGCACCGGGCGCTCGAGCGAACTGACCACGGTCGTAGGCCGCCCGGTCCGCCGTTCGAAATCCCTGACAAAGCGCGACACGTCGCCGAGCGTCGCCGACATCAGGATAAACTGGGAGGTCCGGAGCTCGATGAGGGGCACTTGCCAGGCCCAACCTCGCTCGGCGTCGGCGTAGAAATGGAACTCGTCCATTACAACCTGGTCGATCGCGGCGCTTTCCCCGTAACGCAGGGCATAGTTGGCCAACACTTCGGCGGTGCAGCAGATTACCGGCGCGTTGGGGTTGATGGACGCGTCGCCGGTCAGCATGCCGACGTTGGCTGGCCCAAGTTGCGAGCAAAGGTCGAAGAACTTCTCGGATACGAGCGCTTTGATCGGCGCGCTGTACCAGGAACGCCTGCCACTGGCCAGCATGGCCAGGTGAGCGCCGAGCGCGACCATGCTCTTGCCCGATCCTGTCGGGGTGGCCACAATGACGTGGTCTCCGGCCAAGACCGCGAGGAGGGCTTCTTCCTGAGCTGGGTACAGCTCGAGGCCCCGAGAGCTCACCCATCCGGTAAACGCGTCCAGCACCTCATCAGGGCTCCCGCCATTGCCAGCTTCAAGCCGGTCGGCCAAATTGGTCATGTTCGACCAGGCCCGCCCATGGCGGGGCTTTGCCACCTCGGTGGGGGAGCGGTGGGAGCCGCTCGCCCTCGTCGGGAGCTAGAATCCACGCATTTACATGCCCTTTCTTGCCAACGAACCACAAACGCCGGCCGTCTCTCTGGCCGCTACGTGCCCAGGGCCTTCATAAACTTGCGGCAACAAAGGGACATCGCGACCTGCCAGGGCAAGCGAAACCCTACCAACGCAAGCGCTGAGCTGGCATACTACCGAGCAAACCCCTAATGACCGGGCAAAACGCCCAGTCACCCGACAGACTCTTAGTGACCCGAAGAACCCCTAACCACCCGACGAACCCCTAACGACCCGACGAACCCCTGACGACCCGACGAACCCCTGACGACCCGACGAACCCCTGACGAAAGGTCTCCCGTGAGCGATTACGACCCGAGTACCCCTGGTGGAGAACAGCCATGGGGGCCGCCCCAGACTCCTGGGCCACAACCCAGCGGTGGCTGGGGCTCCCCGCCAGGGCCGGCGAGCCCACCGGGCGGTCAGCCATATGGGGGCTCGCAGCTGCCTCCGTACAGCCAGTTCGGGTCTCAGCAGTCCAACTGGGCACCCTCTGACGAGGGCGGCACGCAGCTCGCCGATTGGGCCCCCCGGGCCGGCGGCTTCGTCCTTGATTGGCTAATTATCTTTGTACCGTCGCTGATCCTGGACATTCTGTCGTCAGCGACGAAAGCGGGGTTCTTCGTGTTCCTCGGTTACGTCTGGGGTATCGGCATGTGGATTTGGTTCTCCGTGCAAGTCGGCACCGTTGGGACTTCCCCAGGAATGCGGGTTGTCGGCCTCCGGTGTGTCAGCAAGAAAACCGGCCAAACGATCGGGCCGGGGATGGCGATCGTACGGTGGATCTTGCATATCGTCGACTCGCTGATCTGTTTCATCGGCTGGTTCATGCCCCTCTGGGACTCCCAACGCCAGACCCTGTCAGACAAGATCGTCGGCACGCTCGTGTACAGGGTCCCGGCGCAAGGCTTCAGCCTCGTCCCCAAGGCGACCCGCTAAGGCCTGTGGCCGTCCCCGCCCCGACCGTCCCAACCTGGCAACGTTGGCGCTGGCCGGCCTGGACGCGCCCGATCGGTTCTGCGGCCGCGGTGGCTCTGATGGCCGGCAGTGTCGCCGTAACGAACCCGTTTAGGCACCACCTTTCGCCACCCTGCCCGCTCCACGCCCTGACGGGGCTCTATTGCCCGTTCTGCGGCGGGACGCGGGCCACCTGGCCCTGGCCCACCTCCGCTTCGGTCTGATGCTGCACGAGAACGCCCTGTACCCAGCCATCGTCTTCTTGGCGGCCTGGGGGTGGTTGTCCTGGCTCGGTAGGGCAACGGGGCGCTGGCACTTGCCGTCGCCACGTGGTCGGGTACTGGACATGACGGTGGTAGTGGTCCTCGTCGTATTCATGGTGCTCCGCAACTTGCCCGGGTTCGGCGCGCTGGCGCCCCCGGCAGTCGCTTGACGAAGCTCTGCTCAGGTCTGAGAAATCCCGATGCCACCCCGAGTGTAAGCTCCGTAGCGGCTCTTTTCCTGTTCGAGGTCCAAAGGCCCGATTCTCGAGCGAGCGCCCAAGGCGGTTTCGTCTATCAGATCTGCCGGCAGTACCCAGGCGACCTCGAACTCCAGGCCGTCCGGGTCCTTTGCGTAGAGGCTTTTGGTAGTCCCGTGGTCGCTGGCACCGACCAGTGAGCCGGCTTCCCGGAGCCGTCCCGCCAGTTCCTCGAGGTCAGCCAGTGTTTCGACTTCCCAGGCGAGGTGGTAGAGCCCGACGGTGGCTCGACCGGCCGCTGAAGATTCCGCGCCCTCGCCGATCGAAAACAGGCCGAGGTCATGGTCATTGGTCGACCCCGGAGCTCGCATGAAAACCGCCCCGGGCAAGCCCATAGGCAGCCTCTCGAAGTCGAGGACACGCTCGTAGAAGTTGGCACTGGCTTGCGCGTCGCGTACATAGAGGACGGCATGGTTCAGGCGCCTGACTGGCATAGGTATGTTGTACCTCAATATCCTCGTGTGTAGTTATGTACAAGCGAGCCGCTATCGTAATTGCATCCTTGGCCACACTCGCGGTCGTCCTGGGCGCGTGCGGCGACTCGGTGAAGGCCGGCGGAGAGAACGCCTCGACCCATCCCGCGTCTGGCATATGGGTCTCGCCTACAGTCGGAGCGGAGAACATCTCAGGGCACCCCGGCCCGCTGGTGCCGCCCCCTCAGCCATCTCCCAACAGCACCCCGCCTGTCCCGGTGCCGGCCGGCCAAAGATCGGCCGTGGCCGGCCTGGAGCTTGTCGTGCGGGGTGGTTGCTGGCAAAACGGCAACCTGGGCAATCTGTACGGCGCTTATGACCAGCAGTTCTGGTGGCAGGGTGATTGCGGTGACACGACCGCTCAGGTCACGGTCGAGCAGTACCCGAGCGTGGCAGCTGCCGCGGCCAACGCCCACCACCCGAGCGCGGCAGCTTTGCTCGACCGCTACCAGGACGGCGCCGTCCTGGTAGACGTTTACACCAACGCCCCTCTTCCTGTGTTGACTGAGCTCGGGTCTATAAAGGGGCTCGTCGCGGTACCCGGGTACGGCGGCTGAGCGCCTCCGTCAGCCACGGGGCCTGGCTGGGGGGACAGGCCGTTCCCAAATTGGGTCAGCCAGGTTGGGTTGGCCAGATTGGGGTTACGCGGCAGCTGGCGGATTGGCGCCGGCCGACGCGTTTGCGGCGGAGAGGGTAGCGGCCGAGCGGCCGGCGGTCGGGTGCGCTGCCATGCATGCCCGGCGCAAGCGCTCCTGCTCACGAGATGGCGCCGCAGCCAGGCTCTCATCGAGTAAGGCGTCTATCGCCACCAGGAGCTCCAAGGTGTGCTCGGATGTGTCCGGTGGCCGGTTGGCAGGTCCTGCTGGTTTGATGGCTGGCACCATGAGCTTCATCGCATCTCCTTCTTGCCTATTTGATCGGCAATCCGAAGGCCGGTCCTTAGCGGCCGCCGAAAAAAAAATGCGTTGCCTTTCGGCGGCCACTATCAGACCTGAGCGCGAAGTTGGCTCTTAGATACCCCCAAAGGAGACCACGGTTGTCAGACGAGGTGAGAAATGTCGCGGAAGATCAGCGATGCCACCAAAGCCATCACTGCTAAGTACAGTGCGGCCGCTACCCATCGCCACCGGTGATCGGACTGGAAGAACCGCCGTATGGCCCTTACGTCGAATACCAGGGCCAAAACGCCTACGGGCACGCCGATAGCCGGCCCGATGAAGGGGAGAGCGCCGAGCCACGGCGCCAATACCGGCAGGACGATGTAGGACAGCAAGCACCTTGTACCAGACAGCGCCATCGAAGCGCTGAACAGGTTGTGCACTTCCTGCCCGTCCGGTGGTTCCTGGATGCGCAAGACCCAGCGCGCGAACCGGTCCGGAGCGCCGCGCCGTGGGACAGTGACCGCACCTGACGTACTTGAGGCGGCGGCGGCCGGCGCCGCTACGCCGGGGTCAGCGGCGGCCGGCTGGCTCTCACTTGGCTCGTCGAGAATGCGGCCCGGGCCGGGGCCCGGTGAACCGTCCGGGGACCGAAGCCCGGGCGGGGCGGTCGCCCCGTCGATGCCCATGACCGGGTTGGCGACAAAGTCCACGTTGCCAGGTTAGCCATGGGCGGGCCTCAACCTCGACTGGCCCACTTCAGTCATCGAGGCCACGCCAGGGCCTGGCCGGCGCCCATCTCCTGGCCCCTCCTCAAGCAGGCCCTGAAGCCCCTCCAGAAACAGCGTGCCCACTCGGCGACACCAGCCACCAGATGCCGCCGTAGGTTTCGACCCCTTGACCTGTGACCATGCCGGAGCCAGTGTCTTCTTCGTAGGTGTACAGAGCATGCTTATTGTAGAGGACCTGCCTGCCCCCACTGCGACCGAATGTGGACAACAGGGACGGGTCGACACCCGGTCCTGCTTTCAGCTTTCCGTTAGCTATGAGCGGCGGCCACACGATGGCGCATGAGCCTATGCAGTTGCTCCCGCCGGGAGGGTCGGAGGTGAGCAGGTACAGCGACACGCCCGAGGAAGTCACCAGGATTTTCCCGTACCCTTTCACCGACTTCACGTCCACTGTCCCTGATGTGACGGAGCCAGAGGTGGTGACCGAAGACCCGCCGATGTAGTTCGCGCTGCCACACGAGGCGAGCACCGCCGTGCACACTGCCAAGCACGTCAACACCACTGTTCGGGTCGGACGTCCCGGCCACCTCATCTGAGTATTTGGCTCATCTGAGTCTTTCGCTCATCTGAGTACCTGGCTCATGTGAACATCTGGAGTTCGGCCCAAAGCGGAAGGCTCATGGGGACGGCTCAGCTACCTGGGTGGGGCGGCCCTTGGGGCGGCGGAGGAATACCTCCTGCGCGATGGTGGCCACCAGGGTGCCATCCCGGGAAAAGACGCGGCCCTGGGTGAGGCCACGCGAGTTGAACAGCGATCCACTCGACATCTCGAACAGTAACCAGTCGTCGGTCCGGAAGGGCCTGTGGAACCACATAGCGTGGTCCAAGCTGACAGGCCGCCAGGGCTCGACGGGCGCGCACTGACTATTGTGCAGTTCCCAGACCACCCATGCCGGGCCGCTGTCAGACGCATAGGACAGGGCGGCCGCGTGCACCGCAGGCTCTGGGCCGAGGTCCTCCGGTACCCGGAACCAACTGCAAGCGCTCTGCACGCCTTGTGCCGCGTCGAGGGTGCCCCCGAACCGGTGGCGGTCGGAGCCACTGATTTGCGCGGAGCCTTCCGACGCCCGAGCGCTCTCGGGCCCCGGAGAGCGTCAAAACCACGCGGCCCCCGGACCACACGAAGCTCGAAAAGAGGGCTCCAGCTGACATCCTCGGACTCTTCTGGAGTGCCTGCGTCTGGGGCACGTGCCAGCTGGACGTCCATCGTCTGTGTGCCCTCGACCTGGAATGAGGCCGACATGTTCAATATCGCCCCCGTCGATTGGCGGGCCACGACTTGCCTAGCTGCGAAGGTTTGGCCGTCTCTCAACCGTTCCACTTCGAAGCGGACAGGTTCTTCCGGGTCGCCGAAGCGCAAGAAATAGGCATGAAGGGAATGGGGATCGTAACCGGCTTTCACCGTGAGGTCCGCGGCTCGCAGCGCTTGGGCCACTATTTGGCCGCCGTACAACCCTCCCCATGGGTAACCAGGCCCCGTCCCGACGTAAGTGTCCGGGCCGTGGGCGGCGAGGTCCAGCATGGACTCGAAAGGCAACTGAGTTTGTCCGCGCTCAGGAATTCTCAAGGCGGGGAAAGACAGTTTGCTCAACGACGAGTTTAATGCCTGCGGCGATCGGTATTGCCACCAGGGCGCCGATTATCCCGAGAAAGGCGCCCCCGATAACGACGGCCAAGACAGTGAGGACCGGGGATACGTTCACGGCTTGGCGCATTACGCGCGGGACCAGGACGTAGTCTTCGGCAAACCGGTACGCGATGTAGAAAGCGGCGGTCGACGCGGCCACTGGGAAAGAGACCGACAAGGCCACCAGGCTGACGATAACCCCTGCAATCGTCGAGCCGACGACGGGTATCAGGTCGAACAACGCCACCAGGAGCCCCAGCAGGATCGGGTAGGGGATACCGAAAACGGTGCACCAGAGAAATGTGCCTACGCCGGCCACCAGGGAAGTAAACAGGTTGCCGAGCAGGTACCCCCCGACGCCGGCGAGCACCTCGTCCAGGAGTAGCTCGTAGCGACGCCGGCGGCTCTCGGGCACAAGATGGGTGGAGAAGCTCTTTATGGCCGGGAGGGCGGCCAGGAAGTAGATCGTGAGGACCAGCACGATCAGGAACGAGCTGACGGCGCTGAGCACGATCTTGCCCGCTCCCAGCGCCCCAGTTGCGATGTCGGTGGCGATGCTCCCGACGCCCTTACCGCCCAGGTAGTCGCTCAGGTGTAGCTGCTGGGCCAAGTGCCCGACGGTGCCCTTCCCCGAAGAGATCTGCGCCCGCCACTTGGGCACCTGTACGACCAGCTGGTTGATCTCGCGCTCGATCGGGGAGATAGCCGAGTACACGAAGCCGGCCACTATCGCGGTCCCAATCAGGACGACGACCAGGACCGCGAAGGAACGGCGCATATGGTGGCGGGTGAAGAACGCCACGGCCGGCTCCAGCCCTACCGCTATGAAAAGGGCCAGGAACACGAGGACGAGGGTGCCACGGATGGAGTAAATCGCCGCGGCCACGGCGATGGCCAGGAGGACTCCCATCGTGGCGACGAACCCGACAACAAACGGGTTCCGCCTGTCGAAGGGTTGGCCTAGCCGGCGTACCGCCCTCTGCCGGGCCAGGTCTTCGCCCGAGCTGCGCGCCGGCAGCTCGGTAGTGATCACGCGCTCTTCCGACCCACGTGGCGGCCGCCCTCGTTCCCTGATGGGTCTGTCAGCCATGCATCACTTAGCCGTTCATCAACGATCGTACGCCGCCCGATCGAGAACAGTTGCCATGATTGGCCGCCAGCACAGACAAATCGAGCTCGACCCTTCCCGGCGATAGCGAAGTGAGGTATGTCCAGCCACCCGGCGCCGGCTTAGCGCATGCGTACCGTCCTGTCGGCCCCTGCACGGACCAGTAGGCAGACCAGCGCACCTTGATCAGGCTCGACCCGGGCCGGCCGAACTGGACGCTAACCGAATGCGGCGAAAGGCTTACGACCCTAGCCGGCCCGCCGGCCAGTCCCCCGCTGCCAAGCACCCTCCAGAGCTGCCAGCTGCCAGTGTGCCACACCGGCTCCAACCCTTTGACTTCTCTCGAGCGAAGCAACGCCGCCTCGGCTGTCGCGGCGAAGTCCAACGGGGCGTTGGGGAGGGCGATGAACGACACGCCGTTCGACAGCAACCAATTACGGTAGCCAGTCGGGCGCAGCCGCCCCGGTGCATAGAAGAGAGGGTTGTACGCGATATCCAGTTGTCTTTCCCATCCACGGGCAAGCGGGAACACGGGGGCCACATAGGCGGACTCCCAGTGATGGACTGTAGGGGGGATTTCGACGCGCACGGGCTCGCCCTTCGTCAACAAGTAGAATCTCGTCTATGAGCGGCTTGTAGAAGCCAGGCGTGCTCGAAGGCCCGTCCGCAGGGCCGCCGAAAGCCTCCACGACCGGCGACCAGTGCCAGAGGACCAGGCCGACCGTTAGTACCGACGCCAGGATTATGGCGCCGGTCTGGCCGACCGGCCGGGAATGGAGGCCGCGTGGTCGGCGTGGCGCAGTCAGGACCTCCAGACGCTTGACGAGCCGAGGCAGGTAACAGATGACGAGCGGCACGCCGATGTAGGCCGCGAACCGGATGTCGTTGTCGCCCATCTGTGTCGGCAAGAAGAAAAGGCCGGTGCTCACCGCCCCGTAAATGAGAGCGGCCACACGCACCGGGCGGGAGGCCTGGAGGAAGGGGCTGGCCAGTAGGCCGCAAATGGCCAGGACGACGAGAAAGTCGACCAAACCGAACGGGAAATAACCGGCACCAGGGAAAACGAGCGGCAACGCGGCGGTACTCACCAGGGTCAGGACGCCCGCGAGCATTAAGGCGCCGAGAGTTCTCACATTCGAGCGGCCCATTTCGGCCACCCCCCAGGCCACGAGCGTCAAGGCCAAGAAAGCGCCCACGACCGGGGACGTGAGAGCGGCCATCACGCCAAGGAGCAACCCGGCGCAGAGCCTTAGCCAGGGCGGGCAGCCGTCCGGGGGGTGGGCGGGCGTCGGGTTCCCTGTGATGGGGGCTCGGCTGTCGGCGTGCCGAGGGTTGACCGCGCGTCGGTACCCGGCCAGGCAGAGCACCGACCCGAGCGCCATGGCTTCGCCTGCCAGCGTTGGCAGCTGTCCGATCGCGACCTCCACGGCTGTCGAAAGCGCGAAGTACCAGCTGCCCGCGGGCCTCTTGCCAAGTTCCCGGGTTACCAACCGGTCGAAGCAGTACGTCGCTCCAACCGCAGAAACCGCCGCCACTGTCCACAAGCCGAGGTACGCCGCCATGAGCGGGTAAAGGAGGCTGTAGTTGAGCGGGTAGACACCTCCGTACCAGCCGGGGTCCCAGAGAACGAGGCCCCAACGCGCCACCTCGTCGGCGCGATAGACCTGAGCGGCCCAGTCGTCGCCGCGCCAGCCCGCCAGAAAGCACACCGCGCAGGCCAGCAGCGCCAGGAGTGATGGACCAGCGACCCGAAGCAGGGCCTGGCGATTGGGTGGAAGGGCGGGTTGGCGCGGGGCCGCCTGTTTCGAAGAAGTGACCCTTCCTGTCGCTGCAGGGCTGCCCGCTAGCGAAGTAGCCAAGGCCTCAGTCTTACCGTAGCCGTACCCCTGAGGCCAGGAACCCGGCGCAGGCCCCGGCGTTGGGGCAAGCTTGTGTCATGGCAGAGTTCCGTCCGGCTGGAGAGATCGCTAGCACTATGCAGGATTTCCCGCTGACCATCACGCACTTGTTCCGCCACGGCGCCACGGTCCACGGCCGCAGCGAGGTCGTCAACTTCGACGGGGAGCAAACGTCAACGGTGAGTTTTGCAGAAGTGGCTCGGCGCATAGAGCGCCTGGCGACAGGCCTGGCCGGCCTTGGTGTGGGCCGGGACGAGCGGGTTGCGACGCTCATGTGGAACAGCCAGGAGCACCTCGAGGCTTATTTCGCAGTGCCGTGCATGGGCGCAGTGCTCCACACCCTGAACCTGCGCCTCGGGCCGGAAGACTTGGCGCGGATCATGGTCGAGGCGGGCGACAAGGTCCTGCTCGTTCACGCCAGCTTGTTGCCGTTGGCCTCAGCGGTGGTGCCGAAAGTACCGAGCCTGGAGCACCTGGTCGTCGCCATGGACCCCGGCCAGACGGGCCACCCCGCCAGCCAGGACGGCGCCGTGGAGTGCTTGTCCTACGAGGACCTGCTGGCGGCCCAGGAGCCGGGCTACGACTGGCCGGAGCTGGACGAGCGCAGCGCGGCTGCAATCTGTTACACCAGCGGGACAACAGGCACCCCCCGGGGAGTCGCCTACAGCCACCGCTCGTCCTTTTTGCACACGTTGTCTGTTTCCACGGGTTCCGTCATGGCGCTGGGAGCCAGCGAAAGAGTCCTCCCGCTCGTACCAATGTTCCATGTGAACGCCTGGGGTATCCCGTACGCAGGCTGGACCGCCGGGGCCACACTGGTGATGCCGCACCGGTGGCTACTTGGCGGCCCGGTCTGCAAATTGATAAAGCAGGCCCGCCCGACGTGTGCGGCGGGGGTGCCGACGATTTGGGGATCCCTACTCGCATATGCTGACGAGCACCCTGAGGACGTCGATTTTTCCTCCCTCCGCGTGGCGATGTCGGGAGGCTCGGCTCTCCCTGCTGCGACGATGGAGAAGTTCAGGGACCGCTACGGCGTCCAGATGTCCCAGGGTTGGGGGATGACGGAGACGAGCCCGGTTTGCGCATTTGCGCTGGTGGGGGGAGCCGAAGCCGAGGGGTTTGGGACCGAAGGGACTGGAGGCGAAAGGAGAGGCCCGCTCAGTGCGGGCCGGCTCTTGCCAGGGGTGGAGGCGCGAATCGTGGCGCCGGACGGCACGGTCGCACCTTGGGATGGCGTGACAGTGGGCGAGCTCGAAGTGCGAGGCCCATGGGTCACAGGTTCCTATCTTGGCGGGGCGGAACCCGGGCAGTTCCACGAGGGTTGGCTCCGGACGGGTGATCTCGGGGCGCTGGACGAAGACGGGTACCTGTACCTTTCCGACCGGCTCAAGGACACCATAAAGTCCGGGGGGGAGTGGATCTCTTCGATGCGGCTCGAGGACGAGCTGATGGCGCACCCGGGGGTGCTGGAAGCGGCGGTTGTCGGTGTGCCTGACGAGCGCTGGGGGGAGCGGCCGCTTGCGGTGGTCGTCCGCCGGCGAGACACCTCGGTGAGCGTAGACGAGCTGAGGACCTATATAGGGTCCAAGGTGGTGCGCTGGTGGGCCCCTGACCATTGGGCATTCGTCGACGAGCTGCCAAAAACCTCTGTTGGAAAGTACGACAAGTTGACATTGCGCGCTCGTTACGCTTCCGGTGAGCTGAAGGACGAGCCCAAGACCAGTTCATAGCAGCGGGCGGGACGGGACCGGGGTCGTCAGGGGGGCAACTAGTTGCCAGCTGTTGCCAGCGGGTGGAGTGGCTGGCCGTGGCCGTTTCTGAGGACCTGGGAAGGCGCTCGGTAGTCGGGCGGGCCTGGAGCAGGGGAAAGTGCCATGCGAGCGACCTCGGGCGCAGGGGGCACTTGGAGCTTGATGCGGCGCGCAAAATCGCGCTGGCCGAGGAGGCAGTGAACGCCATCGCCGCCAGTGCCGTCCGCTGTTGGAGCGCCGCTTGGCATCATCCCGGCCCAAGGCGGCGCCGCCCCCTCTTTGTTTCGCAAAACTTGATTGGTTGGGACTTGATCGGCGCCGGCCCGTTACCCGCTTCCCCAGCGGCCCCGGTGCACCACGTCGTCAAGGGCTTTACGGGGCCTGCGGGCGGATGTCGAAGGCTGGTCTTCGGGACTTGGCCAGCCCAGGGCGATGGCACCTAGAGCCTCCCATTCGGCCGGCACGCCCAGTGACTGGAGCAAGGGTGCTGCCGGTTTGCGCAGGGCGAAAAAGAGAGCCCCG
This sequence comes from uncultured Acidimicrobiaceae bacterium, assembly GCA_963823855.1. Classification (GTDB taxonomy): domain Bacteria; phylum Actinomycetota; class Acidimicrobiia; order Acidimicrobiales; family Palsa-688; genus Fen-671. Next base: position 248,039 of record CAWGNA010000008.1, on the reverse strand, counting down.
AGGCCTTCTTGCGCTAGCCCTAGCAGCAACAGCATGGTGGCGAAGGCGCCGTCCACGAGCCAATAAGGTACCGTCCATTCGCTGACGCGCCGGGGGCCCACGGTGGCCTTGTCGGCTTCGCTGTACCGATCTACGTAGCTCTGCCGGCTGGCGAGCGGCAGCACGATGACGGGTGCGTTCAGCAGGCCGGGGTGGCTGGGGTGAGCGAGCCAGGAGCTCTCGGCTTCGTGCTGCCAGAACGCAGCCGTCTCGTCGCCTTCGAGGATGACGAAAGCCCAGCCTTGGGTGTTGCCGGCCGACGGGGCGCGGGTCGCGAGAGCCAAGGCCCGCTCGAGTGCCTCAGGGTCGACCGGGCGCTCGAGAAAGCTTCGGCACATACGCCGTCTGGCGACCACCGCGTCGAGTTCCAACGTCGTGCAAATTAGTGGCCGGGCGCTAGACCGGGCCAGCCCGTCGAGGACAGCTCGTGGGCACCCGAGTATCGGGCGCAGGTTATCGAGGCCAGGTGGTCGGGGCCAGGTGGTCGAGGGCAGGTGGTCGAGGGCGTGGCCGGTCGGGGTACGCTTCAATCGCCCGTCCGGCGGGAATGGGAATGCCGACCAATCTGGTAGGGTTTTGTTTAGTATGGCTAGTTTTCGTGAACTGTTGAACAAGGCCCGTTCCGGGATAACTGAAGTCACCCCAGGACAGGCAGCCGAAATGTTGAAGCAGCCGGGTTCCGTGGCGCTCGACGTCCGCGAGGCGGACGAGTACGAGCAAGGCGCCCTCCAGGGGGCAGTACATATTCCGCGGGGGTACCTCGAGATGCAGCTGGCCGGGCGGGTGCCCGATCGTGGCGCACCGGTCGTGGTCTACTGCGCGGGTGGCGTTCGTAGTGTGTTCGCGGCTGAAACGCTCGCTCAGCTGGGTTATGCCGATGTTGTGAGCATGACAGGGGGTTTCAACCGCTGGAAGGACGAGGGACGGCCCTGGGAGTCCCCAGCAGTCCTGACCCCCGAGCAGCGCAACCGTTACCAGCGGCACCTCCTGCTGCCCGAGGTGGATGTGGCGGGCCAGGTGAAACTGCTTCGTTCGAAGGTGCTGCTCCTTGGGGCGGGGGGGCTAGGGTCGCCGGCGGCTCTTTACCTGGCTGCGGCCGGGGTAGGGACGATCGGCATCGTGGACATGGACGTGGTGGACGCCTCAAACCTGCAGCGCCAGATCCTCCACAACATGGACCGTCTCGGCGAACGCAAGGTCGACTCGGCCAAGAAGGCAATCACCGCGATCAACCCCGACGTAAACGTGGTGACCTACGACGTCCGCCTGGGCGCCGACAACATCCTCGACATTTTTTCGGGCTACGACTTGATCGTCGACGGGACCGACAACTTCCCGACGCGGTACCTCGTGAACGACGCCTCCTTGAAGCTCGACATCCCGGTTGTGCACGGCTCGATATTCCGCTTCGAGGGCCAGGCGAGCGTCTACATGCCCCATCAGGGGCCCTGCTACCGCTGCCAGGTGCCTGAGCCGCCCCCCGCGGACCTCGCCCCCTCTTGCGCCGAGGCCGGTGTCCTGGGAGTGCTCCCCGGCATCATCGGTTCACTCCAGGCGATAGAGGCCATAAAGGTCCTGCTCGGCATCGGAGATCCGCTCATTGGCCGCCTGCTGGCGTATGACGCCCTCGAAGGTACCTTCCGGACCTTCAAGTTGAACCGGGACCCGAATTGCCCAGCGTGCTCGCTTCCGAAGGACGAGGTCGTCATAGCTGAGTACGATCAGCTGTGCCTGCCCCACCCGATAGCGGCGCCGCCAGTGCCCGTGTCGGTCTAAGCGCTGTAATCATCTCGGTTGACGAGACCACACCCCGCCTGTTGGCGGTGGAGGGGCCGGCCGGGCGGGAAGCCTTGCCTTCCACCCACCTCGATGACCGCAAGGACCGCACCCTCGAACAAGGGGTCAGGCGGCTCGTAAGTAGCGAAATCGGGGTCCCGGTCCGGTACTTCGAGCAGCTGTACACCTTCGGCAACCGGGGCCGGGCTCCCGGCGGTCGTGAGGTGGTTGTCGCGTATTTAGCACTGGTCCGGTTCCAGTCGGTACACGGCCCGCGCAACCCGAGCTGGCGCAGCTGCTACGAGCTGTTCCCGTGGGAGGACTGGCGCTATGGGCGGCCGCGGATGCTCGACGAGACCATCATTCCCGCCCTCGAGGAGTGGTTGTCGGACGCCGCTCCACACGAGGTGCCCACCAGGCGGGAGCGGGCCGAAGTGACTTTCGGCTTCGGGCACGCCCGCTGGGACCCCGTCAGGGTGCTGGACCGTTACGAGCTTGTCTACGAGCTCAAGCTCGTCAAAGAGGCGATGCCGCCAGGCGATGCCGGCAGCGGCCCAGCGCTAGGCCTGCCCTTGGTCCTGGACCATCGTCGCATTGCCGCGGCGGCACTGGAACGTCTGCGGGGGAAGCTGGCGTACAGACCCGTTGTGTTCGAGGTCCTCCCGGAGACCTTTACGCTGTCACGGCTGCAGCAAGTAGTCGAGGCGCTCGCCGGTCAGGTGCTCCACAAGCAAAACTTCCGGCGGCTGGTGGCTTCGGCCAACCTGGTAGAGCCGACGGGGGAATGGGACCAACGAACGGGCGGCCGGCCGGCCGAACTGTACAGGTTCCGTCGTGAGGTCCTGACTGAGCGGCCAGCACCCGGGTTGGGGCTGCGCCGCCTTGGCGGGCTGTAGGGCTCAGTTCTCGGACGCCTCGGGCGTCCAGGTGGGCATCCCCGATAGGCGATCGCCGCCGAGGGTTGCGAAAAGCAGGCGAAGCCAGGCGTAGGTGGGCGAACGGCTCCTTAAGTCAGCGCCCGCAAAGGCGGCCGAGGCCAGGCGAAGGTCGACGAACGCCTGCTAACGTCAGCCCCCGCAAAGGCCGCCGAGGTCAGCCGAAGGTCGGCCAACGTCGGCGCCCGCGAAGGCCGGCGAGGCGAACCGAAGGTCCGGCGAACGTGTCTGAGCGCCCAGAAAGGCCGCCGAGGTCAGGCGGAAGTCGGCGAACGTGCCCGAACGCCCGGGAAGGTCGGCAAACTGGCCCTTCCGGGTGTTTGTTTTGAATGTTGTCGCGATTAAGTGCCATTTCTGGGGCGGAATCGCGACGGTTTCATCCGAAAGCACCGAGAAGCCCTGGTCGACGGGCTCCTGAGGGCGTGACTACCACCTTTAGGAGCGCGGACAGCACGCTCAGCGGCTATCCGCGGGGTCTGGAGTGCCGGCGGCCGCCGAAATCGGGATGGGGGCGATCGTTCAGGGAGGTTCGCGGTGCTCCTGGGCCGGCGGAAGTGCCCATAGTGACAGTTACCGCGCCTCGAGTGATCGGCGACCGTGGATAGGGCGGCGGGGAGCGATCGGCGAGCGATCGGCGACGGCGATGCCATCGCCATTGGCAGCGACGCCAGCCACCCGCAGCGACCCCAGCTCCGCCAGCGACAAATTACGACCATGGCGGCCTACCACACTGGCCTTCGCCTCATCAGCCCCCGACATTCATATCGATGGCTGCCTTCCCGCTCGTGGGCATCGCCTCGGATCGTCGCTTCTCTGGCCGCAGCACGGCGGAGACACTTTGTGTTCAGGATCTTTTGAAGTAACGGGCCCAGGGTGCGCTATAGTGGCCATATGCTCATTCAGAGTATAAGTCCCTCAGCTGATGGGCGAGCTGTTGGGACACCTGATGTGGCGGCTGATATCTCAGTTGATGTCACAGTCGATTTACCAGTTGATGCCGCGGCCGTCCTCGAAGCCGAGGGTAACGTTACCGCCGACGGCGACGGTGCGTTGGACCAGGCCCGGGACTTCGACGAGTGGGCCCGCGAAGTACGCCGGCTGGCCGATGCCCGCAATGCCGTGATCCTGGCCCATAACTACCAGGTGCCCTGGGTACAGGACGTGGCTGACCATGTCGGCGACTCGCTCGCTCTGTCACGGTTAGCGGCTCGCAGCTCAGCGGACGTGATCGTGTTCTGCGGCGTCCACTTCATGGCAGAGTCCGCCAAGCTTTTGGCTCCCGACCGAACGGTGCTTCTACCTGACCTCGGCGCCGGCTGCTCCCTCGCAGACACGATCACCGCCTCCGACGTACGGCGGTGGCGTGAGGAGCACCCCCAGGGGTCGGTGGTGGCTTATGTCAACACTTCGGCCGCAGTAAAGGCCGAATCGGACATCTGCTGTACATCGTCCAACGCCGTCGAGGTAGTCGAGTCCCTTCCCGAAGGCCAAGAGATCCTCTTCCTCCCGGACATGTTCCTCGGCCAGCACGTGGCCAGGCGCACCGGGCGCCACCTGGATATCTGGATGGGGGAGTGCCACGTCCACGCCGCCATCTCGCCGAACGACCTACGGACCAAGATTGCCGCCAACCCGCGCTCGGAGCTTTTCATTCACCCTGAATGTGGTTGCACGACGAGCGCGCTCTGGCTGGCGGAAACCGGTGATTTTCCTGAGGAGCGCACTCATGTGCTGTCGACCTCGGGAATGGTAAAGGCGGCCAAAAACCTGGGCGACGGCCACGCTCTCGTGGCTACCGAGACCGGCATCCTCCACCAATTGCGCAATGCCAACCCGAAAGCCACGTTCGAAGCAATTTCCCCTCGGGCCGAATGCCGCTTCATGAAAATGATTACTCCGGTCCGTTTGCTGAACTGCCTGCGGGAGGGCGTTTACGAAATAGAAATCGAGGAGAGCGTCGCCAACCGCGCCCGCCAGGCCGTCCAGCGCATGATCTCGATCGGTTCCCCAGGCGGGGGCGAGTGAGGTGCCCGGGCCACTGGACGGGCCGGACGCGCTCGACGTCCTCGTGGTGGGGTCTGGCATAGCGGGGCTATCTGCAGCTATTGCCCTCGCGGGGCGCAGGCGTGTGGCTGTCATATCGAAAGAAACCGGCGGCGGCGGCAGCACCCAGCTCGCCCAGGGCGGGATCGCAGCCGCTGTGGGCCCGGGCGACACGCCTCACGCTCATGCGGCGGATACAGTCCGGGCTGCCGTCGGGTTGGGTGACCCCGACGTCGCCGAAGCCGTCACATGTGAGGCCCCTGCAGCGGTAGCCGTGCTTACTGAGCTCGGCGCCCGTTTTGACTCGGGGGCGCTTTCGAAAGAGGGCGGGCACGGTCTTGCCCGCGTCGTGCACGCTCGGGGTGACGCGACAGGCGCCGAGATCACGCGAGCGTTGCTGGCCGCTGCGCACAGCCGCCACATCGCGGTGATGCCCGGGGTTTTCCTGGTCGACCTGATGGTGTCACCCGACCGGGGCACCGTCACCGGTGCCGTGGTGTGGGATTCGGGCGCCGAGGCGCTGCGGCAGATCCACGCTGGCACCGTCGTGCTGGCCACCGGTGGGTACGGCCAGCTGTGGGCGGTCACTACGAGCCCGAGAGCCTGCATCGGCGATGGCCTGGCGGCCGCCCTGCGGGCAGGGGCACAGGTGGCGGACCTCGAGTTCGTGCAGTTCCACCCGACGGGGATGGACCTTGGCCGTGACCCGAGGCCGCTTGCATCCGAAGCCCTGCGGGGGGCGGGCGCCAGGTTGCGGGACTCCGAAGGCGAGTTCCTGAACGGCGCCGGTGGGGAAGGCGACCTGGCGCCGAGGGACGTCGTCAGCAGGGCGATGGCGGCGCGCATGGCGCAGCTCGGGACCGACCGGTGCTACCTCGACGCCACGCCCCTTGGAGAAACAGTCGGGGGGATCGAGGCGCGTTTCCCTACCTTCGTCGCTGCTTGCCGGTCCGCCGGCATTTCTCCCGAGAAGGACTGGGTGCCCGTCTCGCCCACCACCCATTACACGATGGGAGGAGTGTTGACCGACGCCGACGGTCGCACCACGCTCGAAGGCCTGCTGGCCGTGGGCGAAGTGGCCTGCAGCGGTTTGCATGGTGCCAACCGGCTGGCGTCCAATTCACTGCTCGAGGGGGCCGTGATGGGCAGGCGTGCCGCGCAGGTCATCCTGAGCACACGAGGGCCGGTCCCGCCGCGTGAGGCTGTCCGGATCGACGAAACCGCTGGTTTGGGCGCCCCTGAGCGGGGCGAGCCGCCGCTTGGCCGCCGGTCTTTGCGGCTGGCTATGCAAGCCGGGGCCGGCGTGGGCCGGGACGAGCTTGGGCTGGACCAGCTGGGGACCTATCTGGCTGCCGCTGCGCCAGGCGCATCCGCGGCAAACCCCAGTACGTGGGAGCTAGCCAACATGGCTCAGGTGGCGCGTGCCGTGGTCGCCCTGGCTAGAAGGCGTCGCGAGTCGAGGGGGGCACACTTGCGAACGGACTACCCGGCGCAACACCCCGAATGGCGGGTACGCCAGGTTGCGCAGCTGTTGCCCTCGGGCGAGCTCGGCGTTGGCAGTCTTGAAGTAGGTGGCCAAGGCCCGGGAGCCGAGAGCTTGTGCCCGCCTGCTCCGAGCGCAGCTGTAGCGGCAGTTTGATCAGTTTCGACCCTCCCTGGGCCGACCTCAGGGAAATGGTCACCCGGGCGGTGGCCGAGGACTTGCCCGGCGGTGACCCTACCGGCGCGGCAGTGGGGCCGAGACCGGCGGCCGCGTCCATCGTTGTTCGAGAGGCCGGGACCGTAGCGGGGCTGGTCGCCGTGCAGCTCACGCTCGACAGCGTGAGCGAACATCTGGGAACTGGCCGGGCCGCCGCGACTGCGAGCGCGAAAATGGGCGACGGGGCCAAGTTCGCCCCGGGGCTGTCGTCGGCGTCGTCAGCGGCCCGGCCGACACGCTGCTCGCCGCCGAGCGCACCCTCCTCAACATCCTGACGCATCTCTCTGGGGTCGCGACGCTCACTGCCAGGATGGTCGAGGCGGTCACTGGCACCGGCGCGGTCGTAAGAGATACCCGCAAGACCTTGCCGGGCCTGAGAGCAGTGGAGAAATACGCGGTGCGTTGCGGCGGGGCCTCCAACCACCGGATGAACCTTTCGGAGGCCCTCCTCGTGAAGGACAACCACATTGCCGCCCTGGGCGGCGTGAAGGCGGCTGTTGAGGCCGCCAGGCGCCAGGCTGGCGGCCGTGGCGGCCTGACCCTCGAAGTCGAGGTCGACGACCTGGTAGAGCTAGACGAAGCCCTGGCCGCCGAAGCCGAACTCGTCCTGGTCGACAACATGTCACTGGAAACCATGGCGGAGGCAGTACAGCGCGCCCGCAGGCGCGGGGCCAAGGTCGAGGCGTCCGGCGGCATCGACATCGGCAACATCGCCTCGGTCGCAGCTTGTGGTGTGGACTACGTCGCCGTTGGGGCCTTAACGCACTCAGCGCCGGCGCTCGACATGGGGTTGGATTGGCGTATTGCCACCGGGCCCAGTGCAGGCTAACCGCGCCACCCTCCTCACGTCTGGCGCCGACCACGACGATGACGTCGCCGGTCCCGACCGCGCTCCCGGGCTCGACCCGGACCTCGGTGACCGTGCCGCTGAACTGGCTCACGATGTTGTTCTCCATCTTCATCGCCTCCAGGACGCAGACGGCTTGGCCCGCCTCGACATTGTCCCCCGTCTTTACCAGGACTTTCACCACGGTGCCTTGCATAGGTACGGTTACCTGACCTTCCCGGGCGCCTTCGGCAGGTGGGAGGTGGACAGGGCGGTCCCACCGTCTCGCGCTACGCAGAGCCGGCGCCGGCGGCTGGTGGGCGGCACCCGTCGGTAGCCACACGCTCACTTGGTAGTGCCGTCCGTCCACCTCGACCTCGACGTCTTGGCGTGAGGGGTCGTGTTGGGCGGCGGGAGCCGCTTTCGGAATGCCTCCGAGGTCGACGCTTTGGCTGAGCCAGGTCGTCGAGTGACGGACAGCCACGAAGTCGGGGTGCGACAACACCCTCTGGTGAGCCGGGATAGTGGTGGGCACCCCTTCGACCTCAGTCTCGGAAAGTGCCCGCAGCAGACGCAGGCGAGCGCTCTCCCTGTCCGGTCCCCACGCCACCACTTTGGCGACCAGGTTGTCGTAGTACTGGCTGACGCTGTCGCCCGTCTCGTAGCCAGCGTCGGTGCGGACCCAAGGGCCGCTGGCGGTTCGCAACCGGTCGATGGGACCGGACGTCGGGGTAAAGCTCCCGTCCCCCGGGTCCTCAGCGTTTACCCGCGCTTCGATCGCGTGACCCAGTAGCTGGACATCGTTTTGAGAAAAAGGCAACTTTTGCCCGCTCGCAACGAGGAACTGAAGGGCCACGATGTCGAGGCCAGTCACCAATTCGGTCACGGGGTGCTCCACTTGCAAGCGGGTGTTCATTTCGAGGAAGTAGAAGTCACCGTCCTGGAAGATGAACTCGACCGTCCCGGCGTTCTGGTAACCGCAGCTGTTCGCCACCCGGACGGCGGCAGTACCCATGGCCGTCGCTACCTCCGGCGCCAGGCCCGGGGCAGGTGCCTCCTCGACCAATTTTTGATGGCGTCGTTGGACAGAGCAATCACGCGTCCCCAGATGGGCGACGTTCCCGTGCGAGTCGGCGAGGACCTGCACCTCGATGTGACGGGGCCAGGTGAGGTACTTCTCCACGTAGCAGTCTGGCGACCCGAAGCTGCTCTCGGCCTCCCGCTGTGCTGACTCGAGGGCGCTCGGCGCTTCCTCGGCCATCGTCACCACACGCATACCCCGGCCACCGCCTCCGAAAGCGGCCTTGATGGCTACTGGCCACCCGTAAGCTTTGGCGAACGTGACCACCTCATCCGGGCTGGTCAGCGCCTTGTCGGTCCCGGGGACGGGCTGGACGCCGACTGCGATGGCTGCCGCACGGCTGCTGATCTTGTCGCCCATAATTCTGATCGCTCCGGGCGGGGGGCCGACCCAGACTGCGCCGGCCTCGACGACTGCGCTCGCAAACCCGGCGTTCTCGGCCAAAAAGCCGTAACCGGGATGGACGGCATCTGCACCCGAGCGGCGGAGCACGTCTATGAGCCGGTCGACTGAAAGGTAGCTCTCAGCTGCAGTTGGGCCTCCCAGCAGATAGGCCTCGTCGGCGGCCCTGACGTGCATAGCCCCCCGGTCAGCCTCGGAGTAGACGGCCACCGAAGCCATACCGAGGTCGCGGCAGGCACGTGCCACTCTCACCGCGATCTCACCCCGGTTCGCGATCAGCACCCTTGTCATCGGGTTCCTGACCTAATCGGGTCGCTCGCCTCATCGAGCTCCTGGTCTGCTCGGAGGCCGTGGTCTGTCACGGGTTCTGGTCGTACCGAGGCTCCAGGTCTTACCGAGGTCCCAGGTCTTGTCTGGTCTGCCGGTATTTGGGCACCCAACATTTGGGGGCAGTCTGCCAGGCTGGGGCGATGGAAGTCGACAGGGTCTCCCGCAGATGACAAGGCCGTCTGATAGCTGGCCACTCGACGAGGAGCACCTCAAGCTGCTCGCTGGCACCCGCTTCGCCGATGTGCGTCAGTTGGCCGACACCACCTCCACCAACTCAGTGCTGCTCGAGAAGGCTCTCGAAGGGGCGCCCGAGGGCCTGGTGGTCGTCGCTGACCACCAGAGCGCGGGCCGGGGCCGGTTCGACCGTCGCTGGGAGGCTCCGGCCGGGAAGTCGCTACTGTTCTCGGTCCTGCTCCGCCCGGGGTACGCAGCCCTTCCCGCCAACCGTCGCCACCTGGTCGTGGCTGCAGTTTCCCTGGCGGTGGTCGACGCGGCGCGAGCGGTTGCCGGGGCCGAGCTCCAGCTGAAGTGGCCGAACGACATCGTCGCCGCTGACCGCAAACTTGCTGGAGTCCTGGCGGAAGCAACTTCGGATGGGGCTGTCGTGGTCGGGGCCGGCGTCAACGTCGCCTGGGCCCCAGAAGGTGACGCTTCGACCTGCCTGGATGTGGTGGCCCGCCGCCCGGTCGATCGGGCGGAGCTGCTGGTCCGCTCACTGCTGGCGCTCGACCGCCTTTACGGTCTGTGGGATCTGGTCAGCCGTCGGTACCGGGAGCTCAACGCCACCATTGGACGTGACGTCACGGTAGTCCTGGGGGACGACGTGCCTCCCTTGACCGGTAGGGCGGTCGCCATCGACGACGACGGCCGCCTCGTCGTGAGAGACACCTCAGGCGGCTTGGTCGAGGTCGCCGCAGGCGACGTAGCACACGCCAGCGTCTAGCCTCACTGGAGAATGAACGGAACCAGGCAATGAAGGCGTTGGTGCTCTCGGGAGGAGCCGGGACGAGGCTACGCCCTATCACTTATACGCGGGCCAAGCAGTTGGTGCCTGTCGCCAACAAGCCAGTCCTGTTCTACGGGCTGGAAGCGATCGCGTCGACGGGGATCAAAGAGGTCGGGATCGTCGTCGGTGACACGGCCTCTGAGATCAAAGCTGCCGTCGGGGATGGTTCGGCGTGGGGCCTGGAGGTCACTTACCTGCGCCAAGACGCTCCCCTCGGACTGGCCCACGCGGTCCTCATCGCCCGGGACTTCCTGGGTGAAGAGGACTTCGTCATGTACCTCGGTGACAACCTGTTGCAACAGGACCTGCGGGACTTCGTGAGCCGGTTCGAAGCGTACCGTTCCCGCGCTACGACGCCGATGCTCGGCGACGAGGCGCCCGTGTTCCCCTCGGCGCATATCCTCCTGGCCCACGTGGACGACCCGCGGAGCTTCGGGGTGGCGGAGCTCGACGGGACCGGCCGGGTGCTCAGGTTGGTCGAAAAGCCTGAGGTCCCGCCGTCTGATCTGGCCCTGGTGGGCGTGTACCTTTTCAACCGGCAAATCCACGAGGCCGTTTCGTCCATAAAACCTTCCGGGCGGGGTGAGCTCGAGATCACCGACGCCATCCAGTGGCTGATCGACGCGGGCCACACAGTGTTCTCAGAGGTGCTGGCCGGGTGGTGGATCGACACCGGGAAGCTGACGCCCTTGCTGGAAGCCAACCGCCTCCTCCTGGAAGGCATCGAGCGGCGGGTCGACGGAGAGGTGGACAGTGAGAGCCAGGTCGACGGCCGGGTTGTGATCGAAGCCGGGGCTCGCCTGGTGCGCAGCCACGTCCGCGGGCCGGCGGTCGTGGGCTCCGGGGCAGAGGTGAGTGACAGTTTCATTGGGCCTTTCAGTGCCATCGGCCCTGGTTGCTTCATTCGGCACTCCGAGATCGAGCACTCGGTCCTCCTCGGCTCGGCCCGGGTGGTCGACGCGGGCCGGATCGAAGACTCCCTCCTCGGCTACGGCGCCGAAGTTACGCGCAGCGCCCGTCGGCCCCGTGCGACCAGGCTCATGGTGGGTGACCACTGCCTGGTCGACCTCTCGTAGGGGCAGGTTGCGCTCCCGGGCCGACCGGTGGTTGCGGAGGCGACGCTCTCTTGCCGCCGGAGCCTACTTCGGCTCGGTTGTCGCAGATGATCACGGGTTGGCGTAGGTCTAGCTGCGTCGACAAGCGGGGCCGTAAGTTGCGGAAGCGACGCTCTCGGGCCGCCGGAGCCTACTTCGGCTCGGTTGTCGCAGATCAACAGCGGTAGGGACGGCTGTGTCGTCAAATCGACAAGCAGGCCGTAAGTTGCGGAGGCGGCGCTAGCCTCGCGGGCCATGAAGCTCTTGGTTACAGGCGGGGCCGGGTTTATCGGCTCCAATTACGTGCGTTGGGTGTTGTCCAACACGACCGATGAGGTCACGGTCTACGACGCCCTGACCTATGCGGGCAACACGTCAAGCTTGCGAGATGTGCAAGAAGCGCACGGTCGGCGGTACCGCTTCGTGCATGCCAACATCTGTGACCTCGCAGCATTGGAGGACGCTATGACCGGCCACGATGCCGTGGTGCACTTCGCGGCAGAAAGCCATGTCGACCGCTCGATCGCCGGCCCGGAGAGCTTCGCGCAGACCAATTGCGTGGGGACGAACCTCGTCATGCACGCCGCTAGGCGGTCCGGGCTGGAACGAGTTGTCCATATCTCCACCGACGAAGTGTACGGTTCAGTGGAGCAAGGAGCCTCCTCCGAGACTGACCCGCTGGAGCCGCGCTCTCCGTATTCCGCCTCGAAAGCCGGGTCGGACCTTATAGCGCTGTCGTACTTCACCACATATGGGCTGCCGGTACTGGTTACGCGCTCGTCGAACAATTTCGGGCCGTGGCAATTCCCTGAGAAAGTAATACCGCTGTTTGTCACCAACTTGCTCGACGGGGCTAATGTCCCGCTTTATGGCGACGGTCTCAACCGGAGGGACTGGCTGTTTGTTGAGGACAATTGCGCCGCGATCGACTTGGTCCTACGTTCGGGCAAGGACGGCGAGATTTATAACATAGGGGCAGATAACGAGCTGACCAACAAAGAGCTCACGGACAAGCTCCTTGCTCTCGCCGGCGCAGGCCCGGACAGGGTGGACTACGTTACGGACCGCCTGGGCCATGACCGGCGTTATTGCATCGACTCGTCCAAGGTACGGGCCCTCGGTTGGGGACCCGGGCGAGACCTGGACGGCACGTTGGCCAATACGTACCAGTGGTACCGGGATAACCGCTGGTGGTGGGGCCACTGAAGGCACCGAAGAAGTGAGGGTACTCGTAACGGGTGCTTCGGGCCAGGTCGGCTCCGAGCTCACCGAATTGCTGGGTGCGGCATCACAGCACGACGTCCTGGCCCTCGGCCATTCGGAACTCGACATTTCCGACCGGGAACGGACGCTACAGGTAGCCGGCGAATGGGAGCCCGAGGTCATAATAAACCCGGCCGCTTTTACGGCGGTTGACGCTTGTGAAAGCAATGTGGACAGGGCCTTCAGCGTAAATGCCCTCGGCCCGCGGAACTTGGCCGAAGGGGCTCGACTGGTTGGCGCGCACATGGTCCATGTTTCTACGGACTATGTTTTCGACGGGACTTCTCCATCGCCTTACCTGGAATGGGACCATCCTAACCCGCTTTCGGTGTACGGGCGTTCGAAATTGGCCGGTGAACGCGAGGTGCTTTCCTTGTTGCCCGGGGCGGCTGTGGCGCGCAGCTCGTGGATTTGCGGCCGGTACGGTCCCAACATGGTGAAGACCGTGCTACGCCTGGCGGGTGAGCCCGGGCCGCTGCGTTTTGTGGACGACCAGCGGGGTTGCCCGACCTTCGCCGACGACCTGGCCACGATGTTGGTCCAGCTGGCAGTTTCGCGGGCCCGGGGGTTTTTCATGTGACTAACCAGGGTGCGACCTCGTGGTTCGGTTTCGCTCGGGACGTGCTGGCCGCGGCCGGCCACGACCCCGATCGCGTCGTGCCCATCAAGACCGCTGACCTCCAGCCCCCTCGGCCCGCGCCAAGGCCAGCCAATTCGGTGCTCGACAACGCGGCGTTGCGGTTGCTCGGAGCCCCGCTGCTGGCTGACTACCACGACCCGCTGGGGCGCACGGTCAAGTACCTTCTTGCCACGTGAACGAGCAAGTAGCGGGTGTGGTCGTCAACTACAACGCCGGGGGCCACCTGTTGGCTTGTGTGGAGAGCCTCTTCCGCGAAGGGCTCGGAGTAGTGGTGGTGGCAGACAACGGCTCGGTCGATGGGTCACAGCTGGCCCTTTCGGAGAGCTACCCGGCGGCTAAGTGGCTCGATACTGGGGCGAACCTCGGCTACGGCAGCGCCGCCGACCTTGGGGCGGCGATGGTCGACCACGGCTACCTGCTCATATGTAACGCTGACGTCGTGGTCTCAGAGGGTGCAGTGGCGGCGCTGCGCGAGTTCCTCGACGAGAGGCCCGAAGTGGCTGTCGTGGGCCCACGGGTACTTGGTGCGGACGGCGACCTGTACCCGTCGGCCCGCCGCTTCCCTGATCTACTGCAAGCCTTCGGGCACGGGGTGGTCGGCCAGTTTTGGCCGGGCAACCCGTTTACGCGCCGCTACAGGATGGTGGACTGGGACCACGCCTGCACTCGGGAGGTCGACTGGGTCTCGGGCTCCTGCTTCCTCGCCCGGCGTCAGGCCTGGGACGAGGTGGGCGGCTTCGACCGGACGTATTTCATGTACATGGAGGACGTCGACCTCTGCTGGCGTCTGCGGGCCAGCGGCTGGTCCGTCGCCTACGAGCCGGCCGCGCAGGTAACCCATGTCCAGGGGGTTTCCGCAGACCAGCACCCCTACCGCATGCTATTGGCGCACCACGTCTCGATGTGGCGCTTTGCCTGCCGGACCACCAGCGGTCGCCGCCGATGGGCGCTCCCCCTCGTGCTAGTCGGCTTGGCCCTCCGATTGGGCGTCACGGTTAGCCGCCGGGGCCTGGCCGGGACGTTGTCCACGCGCGGAAATGAGGGGCGGCCCACGCCAAGCCGCGCAGGACGGTAACCTATCAGGTCGTTATGGGCAAAGCCTCCTCTTCCAAAAAAGTCGCTCGCGCCGCGGGGCTCGGCGGGGGCCGGGCATACGGCGGCCGCCCGCCATACGCTTACTACCTCGGCCTGGTGGTACTGGTGGTGCTCGGGGTAGTCGGCGTGTACAACTCGACGCAATACCGGGACAACAAGGTCAACGAGCAGGGCAACGTCGCTCCTACGGTCGGTCAATCCCCTCCGTGGTACGAGGGGTACGCCGTCGATGCTTGCGGCAAGATGCTCCCCCCGATCCAAACGACCAAGGATCCCTACGGCATCACAACCAAGATCAACGGCATCATCTCGGTCAGCCCGACCGTGAAGGCTGCAGCCGGGAAGAACGCCACCCTGCGCAAGTTTGCCCAAGCCGTCGGCATGACTCTCAACGCCGCGCAGTTGCAGGTCCCGGGTGGTCACCTGTACCAAGACGGTCAAACCTGCGAGGGCAAGCCAGGGCACGTTTACGTGATGACGTGGACGTCCCCTCAGGAGCCCGCTTCGGACGGGGTGCTCCAGACTCAGAAGAGCACCTCCAACCCGTGTAACCCTGACTGCAACTCGGGTGTCCTGTTGGCGAACAACCAGCTCGTCACTATGGCGTTTTTGCCAGCGCCGCCCAAGGGACAGACCCTCAGCGTCAGCCAGCCACCGTCGTCGACCATCTCCAAGCTGACCACGCTGGTGGCCGCCGCGGCCAATACGACGACCACTACCCCGGGCGCGACCGTCCCTCCGACGACATCGGTTAGCCCGACTACCGCGACCGAGCCGAAGACAACGACTCCAACGCCAACTACTGCGAAGAAGTAACGTCTGGCCGATGGATCCTTACCGGGCGCTGGTGACCGGTGGGGCCGGCTTCATCGGCTCCACGCTTGTCGATAGGTTGCTGGCCGAGGGTCATACGGTCGACGTAGCCGACAATTTGTCGACAGGTTCGCTGAGCAACCTGGCGGAAGCGAGAGCCAACAGTTCGGGGCGGCTCCATTTCCATCAGCTAGACGTCCGCTCCCCGGACCTCGTGGAACTGATGGGTCGGCACCGGCCCGACGTCGTCTTTCACCTGGCTGCCCAGGCCGATGTCAGGATCTCGGTGGCTGACCCCGTGTTCGACGCGGACGTCAACGTCCTCGGGTCGCTGCGAGCCCTCGAGGGGGCTCGGGCAGCCGGCGCCCGCAAGGTAGTGTTCGCGTCGAGCGGAGGGACGATCTACGGGGACGTCGAACAGCTTCCGATCAAGGAGTCCCAGCCTCAGCGGCCTCTCTCTCCTTATGGCGTGGCCAAGAAAGCGGTGGGGGACTACCTGTACGTGTACAGGGAGTTGCACGGACTGGAGTTCACGGCGCTGGCGCTTGCCAACGTTTACGGGCCTCGCCAGGACTTGCGAGGCGAAGCCGGTGTCGTCGCCATCTTCGCTGGCCGCTTGCTCTCAGGTGAACCCTGCCTGATTTTCGGCGACGGGAAGCAGACCCGTGACTTTGTCTACGTCGACGACGTGGTCGATGCCTTTTCGAGAGCCGGAGAGCGGGGGAGCGGCCTGCTCTGCAACATAGGAACAGGCGTCGAGACCAGCATAAACGACCTTTATGGCGCCATGGCCCGCAATGCGGGTGTCAAGCAGGGGCCGATCTACGGGCCGGCCCGACCGGGCGAGTTGCAGCGCAGCTCGCTGGACCCTGGGAGAGCCGCTATCCACCTGGGTTGGAAGCCCTGGACAACAATCGAAAAAGGGACGGCGGCCGTGCTCGACTGGTCTCGGGAGCAGGCCGTCGCCCACTGAGCTCCGGTCGCTCGTCGACGGTCACTCGTCGCCCGTCACTGCTCTCGGCGCCTCACTGCCGATCGTCAGCGGAAAAGGTCCTCCACGTGCGGGCGGACCACCTCCTCCCGCACAGACGACTCACGGAACCACGACGGGTCGGCTCCGCGCACAATCACCACCGGTATCCCGCTCGATTTCCCCTTTGCCAGTTCGGCGGCGGCAGCCATTTCGTCGACGATGCAGATTTCGGTCACGGCGAGTTCGCGCCCGTGGGCGTCCTTAGTGCCTCGGAGGTCGATTACCGCCGCAATGCCGGCGCACCCCACCGCCACATCCGTGAGGCCAGCCCGCCAGGGCCGACCGAAAGTGTCGGACACGATGACTCCGAGCTCGAGCCCTGTCCGGGCCCGTAATGCGTCGCGGATATGCCGTGCGCTGCGGTCCGGGTCAACGGGGAGCAGCGCGGCCTGTCCCTCCGGCACGTTCGACAGGTCGACCCCGGCGTTGGCGCACACAAACCCGTGGCGGGTCTCGGAGATGATGAGGCCGTCTCGTTCCCGCAGGACACGAGCGCTTTCGGAGAGGACAAGGTTCCTGCGGGCCTGGAGGTCGGCCGGGTCGACGGGGACGAGGCGGCCTTCGGCCTTTGACACCACCTTCTGGGTGACAACGACGACGTCGCGGTCTTCCAGGGGGGCGGCGGCGCGGACGATGAGGTCGGCCAGCTCATCGCCTGGCGATACCTCCGGGATGCCCTTGACAGGGACCACCGAGATCATCGGCTTCGGCTAGCCGTCCAGGCGCGGGTCACTTGGTCTCCGGGAGTTCCGCCGCTTGGCCCGGGCGCTAGCACGGAGCACGGGTACCGAGGACCGCTTTAGCGAGATCGGCTGCTTCTTTCGGTCCTGACATCACCGAACGCGCCGACGATGCAGCGCACCCCCTGGGCCTCGATGTTGTCGGCGAGGTTGGCGTCTTGCTCGTCCACTACTAGCGTCCCGGCGAGCGGTGCCCAGAGCCGGGCCACCCCCAACGCGGAAACCTCGTGGCCGAGCTCGGCCAGCATGCGGTCAGCCGGTCCCTTGAGAGCCCTGCCGGCCACGATGGGGGAGACCGCTACCACATCCTCCCGCCGAGCGGCGACGGCCTCTGAAATCCCCGCTACCGCCAGCACAGGCCCGATCGAAACGATCGGGTTAGACGGGCAGATCACGACCACCTCGGCATCGCCTATGGCACGGAGCACGCCTGGCCCCGGCCGGGCTAAGTCGGCGCCAGCGAAGCGGATGCCCTTGACTTCGACGCTATGGTGGAGGCCTACGAAGTACTCCTGGAACCCGATATCGACCAGCCCCGGTCCCGGGTGGTGAGGTCCCAGAGCCCCGTCGGCCCCCTGCCACCCGGCTCCCTGTTGCCCGTCAGGCGCCAAGCCGCCGAAGTTCCGTTCAACGTCGTCCAACTCGACGGTGACCCTCGTTTCGACCCGGCTGTCGGTCATCGGGAGCAAGTCGGCCCTGACGCCGAAGCGGTGGGCGACTTCTGCGGTCACCTCTGACAGAGAGGCGCCAGCGGCGAGTCGGCCTGTCCTGAACAGGTGCGTCGCCAGGTCCCGGTCCCCGAGGTTGAACCACGTCAAGCGGGCGCCTGCTGGCCTGTCTGGTTCTTCGAAGGCTTGCAAGGCTCCCATTACCGCCCAGGACTCGCCGGCCAGTCCCCATCCCGTCCCCTCGTTGGACGCCCCGGCCAGCGTGTATGTCACGGTGTCTATGTCCGGGCTTACGTGCAGTCCGTGCAACACCATGTCGTCCCCGGTGTTGATCACGGCGGTTATGGCTGACTGACCGATGACCGAAGCCAGACCCCTCAACATGCGAGCGGCGCCGACCCCTCCAGCAAGGGCGGTTACGCGAGGCCCCCCATGGTTAGCGCCGGAGACCAGCGTGCGGCAAGAAGGCTGCGTCCAGGTCGGCACGTCTCGGGTTGGCCTGGTCCCGGGCAGAGAGGACAGGCTGCTCGACGCCCCAGTCCGCTCCCACCGCCGGGTCGTCCCACGCCACTCCCAGCTCGTCGGCCGAGTTGTAGTAGCCGTCGACGAGGTACGTGATCGTGACATCAGTGAGCGTCGAAAAGCCATGCGCAACGCCGGGAGGTATGAAGATCCCGAGAGCATTGTCCCCGTCCACATCGATCGAAAGCGTGGCCGTGTCCGTCGGCGAACCTTGGCGCAAGTCGTGCAGCACGACCCTCGCCCGACCCCTCGGGACCGTCCAGTAGTCCGCCTGGTGAAGGTGGTAGTGCAGGCCGACGACCGAGCCGGCTTGGCGCTCGGCCCGGTTGCCCTGGACCATCTCACGGCCGAGCGGGAACCAGCTGCGCCGGTACGTCTCGATGAACACCCCCCGCTCGTCCCCATGGCGGTCGGGTTGGACGATCAATACATCCTTTATGGTTCCTGATTCGGCGATCTGGGGCACCGGGCGAGCGTACAGGCGCCCCGGGGGCTGTCGGGCGGTTCGGGCGGCGCAGGTCGTCGGCTGGGGAGGCTCAGATCTGGTCCCCGTTGCCGCCGGTCCAGCCTCAATTGAGCCGATCTCGCCCCAATTGGCGCCTTTTTAGGTGCACCCGGGGGAACTCGTCGCGATCAGCCGCAGGTTCGGGGCAAAACTGGCCCCCAGGTTGCAAAATCGGAGCGTCGTGGCTCGGGCACCCCGCGCTCCCGCCGGCCCCCAAAGGGGGCGTTGGACCCGCTAAAAGTAGGCTGGGTTACTCGCGTTTTGGCAGCTCAAGTGGGATAATTGCCTATGGCCAAGGGTTATATCCCAGTAGATCGGGACCAGCAGTTCCTGCTCCCGCCAGACATTAGGGAGTGGCTGCCCAAAGACCACTTCGTCTGGTGGCTGCTCGATGTCGTGAGGCGTCTAGACACCAAAGAGCTCCATAAGTTGCGCCGGCGAGGCGCCCAGGGGCGCACCGGCTACGACCCCGACATGTTGCTGGCGTTACTGGTCTACGCCTATACGCACAAAGTCCGTTCGAGCCGCGAGATAGAGCGGCTGTGCGAGACCGACGTCGCCTTCCGGGTCATATGTGCCGGCAACGTCCCCGACCACACCACCATCGCCCGGTTCCGCCAGGCCCACGCCCCCTTGTGCGAAAAGCTCTTTGCCCAGGTGCTGGAGCTATGTGCCCTGGCCGGCCTGGCCCAGGTGGGGGTGGTGGCCCTGGACGGCACCAAGGTGGCCGCCAACGCCTCCCGGGACGCCAACCGCAACCGGGCTCAGCTCGAGGCCCAGCGCGCTCAACTAGAGGCAGAAATAAACGAGATGTTCGCCCAAGCCAAAGAGCTCGACGAGGACGAGGACGACCGCTTTGGGCCCCAACGAGGCGACGAGCTACCCGAGGGCCTGGCCAGTGCTACTGCTCGCCAAGCCGCCCTGGACAAGGCCATGGCCGCCCTGGCCAGCCGAGAGGCCCAGCACCGCTCGAACCGGCACCCCGAACGGTGGCGGGCCCGGGCCGAGCACTACGAGCAAAAACTGGCCGCCGCCCAGCAGCAATGGGCTGCCCGCCAGGCTACCAAGGCCCCCCAGGGCATGAAGCCCCGCCTGCCTGAGGGCAAGGAAGTTGCCCGCCTCCAAGGCGTAGTGGCCCGCAACCGGGCCAAGGCCAAAGCAGCCGAGCAAGCCGGCAACAAAGCCGTGGTCAACGTGACCGACCCCGACAGCCGGCTCATGACCACCCCGACCGGTTGGCCCAGGCCTACAACGCCCAGGCCGTGGTCAACTACATCGGGGTCATCGTTGCCGCCGACGTGTCCTGTGACCCCAACGACATGGCGTTGTTCCGGCCCATGGTGGAGCGGCTGGCCCAGGCCGAGCCGCTTGTCGGGCCCGTCGGCGTGGTGCTGGCTGACGCCGGTTACTGCTCGGAGGCCAACCTGGCCGCCCCGGGGCCGGCCCGCCTCATAGCCACCAAGAAAGCCCGCCTCACCCGGGCCGATAGGGCCACCACCCGCGGCCCGTCCCCCGAGGGGCTAAGCCCCCGGGCCGCCATGGAGCACGCCTTGCGGACCCCCGAAGGGCGCCACCTTTACAAGCAACGTTCCTGGACCGTCGAACCTGGCTTCGGGAACTTGAAGTACAACTTGGGCTTTGCCCGTTTCTCCCGGCGGGGCCGGGAGGCCGCCCGGGCCGAGTGGCACCTGGTGACGGCGGGGGCCAATTTGCTCAAGTTGTTCCGCTACTACCCAGCGGCAGCCCGGTTCGCCTAGTTCCGGGGTTATAAAAGGCGTTCCCTAGCTACCCCCGGCCAGGCTTTGCCGTCCCGCGGGCTCGTCCACTTGCTCTTCCCAGCTCATTTGGATTGTCGCGTTCGAGACATGACCCAGACGCCATTGCCCAACGGCCTCCCAGTTGCTGGTTGTACACCCAAAAGGGCTTCGAAAACCCTTTGAAACGCGTGGAAAGCGCTTCGAAATTCCACATCGGGCCCTTCTCTACTGCTGCCGCGACTTCTCCTGGCACGACTTCTACTGGCGCGACTTCTGCTGGCGCGACTTCTGCTGGCGCGACTCCGGGTTTTCGAGCAATTCGGCGAAGATTTGGGCGTACGGCGCCGGCTTGCGCGCCCGCAGCACTCTCCTCTGCCGGCGCATTTCGGAACTCGTTTTCCCAGGCAGCAACCCGGCAATGGCCGCGGCCAGGCAGGAGGCATCTTGTGGAGGAACTAGCACGCCGGCGTCCGGGGGGGCATCGGCGAGGATCTCCTGAGCTCCGCCCGCGTCAGTGGCCACGGCCGGCGTGCCGCTGGCAAGTGCCTCCACCAGTACGAGCCCCCACGGCTCGGGCTCGGTCGACGGGAGCACGAGGCAATCGAGATCTGCTATCAGGTCAGCAGCGCTCGGACCGGGCAACGGTCCGAGCCACACCGCGCCGAGCTGTTCGGCCCGGAGCCTCAAGGAGTGGGCGTAGCCTTCTTTGCCGGCGACGGCGCCGCCGGCAATTACGAGCCGCACGTCCTCTCCCGCGCGTGCCCGCCGGAGGGACGGGACGGAGTCGAGCAAGACGTCGATGCCTTTCCACGTGTCAATGCGCCCTACGTAGCCGACCAGCAGGGCTTTGTCGGGCAGGCCCAGGCTCGCCCGTCCCCGGCCGGCCCGGGCCGGGGAGAACTCTGCCGGGTCGGGTTCTTCGTGGACCACGATTACGTTCCGCGGGTGCAGCTGAGAGGCGACAGCAGCCGAGACCGCAATGACGCGGCGGGCAAAATGCAGGGCCAGAAAACGCTCGACCTGTAGTGCTCGACGCGACTGGACCACCATCTCGCGGGCGTGCCAGACGTGAGGCTTTCGAGCCAGCCAGGCGGCAGCCCACCCGTACCAGCTGTGCAGCGAATTGCTGTGGAGGAGGTCGGCTCTCAAGTCCCGGGTCAGCCGCCACAGCTCGAACACGCTCCGGGGCCACCCGAAGACATAGCCCAACCATGCCTGGGCTCCGTGACTGGTACTGATCCGCTGCATGGGCACCACATGCAGGATTGCCCCCGCGGCCTCGAACTCTGACGCCATCGGCGAGGGAGCCGGCATGGCTATGTGCACTCGCCAACCCGCGGCGGACAACTGGCGCGCCAACCGGAGCAGCGCCTGGTCCGACCCTCCACGTTCGGCCACCGGCTGGACCGACAGGACGGTCCGCGGTGGCTTCGCCAACGCGGGTTCTCCGGTCGGGGTACTGCTCGGCCCCGGCCCACTAGGCTCGCTGATCACTGCGGCGCCACCTTGGTCATCGGGATGACCGTAGTTCTCCGGAGGAGCAGCCTTGCGAGTCGCAGTCAACGTTGAGCAGCTCCTGGCGCCGTCGCCCGGCGGTGTGGGCCGGTACACGGCCAAGCTGGTGACCAACCTTGCGGCGCTGGGCGTAGAGGTACGGCCCGTTGTAGCTCGCCATAGCCACGAAGAAGTGACAGCGGCATGGGCCGAATTCGACCTGAGCTCGGTCCCTCGTCCGACCGTGCTCCCTTTGCCGAGACCGGTCCTGTACGACGCGTGGAACCTGTTCGACTGGCCGCCGCTGAGCCGTGACCCCGACGTGGACGTCGCACATGCGCCTTCGCTCGCCGTACCTCCCAAACGGGGAAAACCGCTTGTTGTGAGCGTGCACGACGCCGCGCCGTGGCTTTTTCCTGAGACGTTCACCAGGCGGGGACGGTGGTTCCACAACCTTGGCGTGAAGGCCGCAGGCCGACGAGCGGACAGGGTGATAACGGGGACCGAGGCGGCGGCAAACGAGCTCCGCTCCCATACGTCGCTCCCGACCGAACGCCTACGCGTCGTCCCTTACGGCGTCGACCACCCGTACATCGAGCCCGACCCGGAACAAGTCTGGGAGCTGCTCAATCGCCACAACCTCCAGAACACCCCGTACGTGTTGTGGGTTGGCAGCCTTGAACCCCGCAAAGGAGTGGGGGCCCTGGCGGCCGCAATGGTCCAGGTGGTCAGAAAGGGCTCACCAGCTGCGCTCGTCCTGGCTGGCTATCCCGGCTGGCAGAACGAGGCTCTCATCTCATCGGCCGATCGGGCAGAACTGGGGCCCTCCCTGCGTCAACTAGGGCGGGTACCTGAGCACGAGCTGCAGGCCCTTTATGCTGCGGCCACCGTCTTCGCCTTCCCGAGCCTCCACGAGGGCTTCGGCCTACCCGTCCTCGAGGCGATGTCCGCCGGCGTGCCGGTCGTGGCCTCGGACATCCCTGCCATTCGTGAGGTCGCTGGCAATGCGGCCGTGCCGGTGGCGCCTGGCGACGTCGGCGCGTGGGCGGAAGCGCTGTCTGAAGTGCTCGGGAGCCCGTCGCTCCAGGCGGAGCTGGCCGGCGCCGGGCGACGTCGCGCCGCCGCGTTTTCCTGGCCCGCACGGCCCGAGAGACGCTCCGCATTTACGAAGAACTGGCGACGTAGCCCACTGAAGGCCCGCCTGGCTACCCAATTGCCTCGCTCCAGGACGCTGGCACCTTTGCGAGGCGTGAAGCCGGTTCTGCGATGATTATTGGGTGCGCGTATTGGTCACCGGGAGCAGGGGCTTCGTAGGGCCGTGGTTGACAGCGCACCTGAGCGAGTTGGGTGACGAGGTCCTAGAACTGCCGGGGGCCACGGACGTCACTGATCTCGACGACGTGCGCTCGTCGCTGATGGCGGTGGAGCCGGAGGCCATCTGCCATCTCGCGGCGCAATCGAGCGTTGGGCGTTCCTGGCAGGACCCCAGCGGGACATTCGTCGTCAACGTACTGGGGACGCTGAATGTCTGCACCGCCGCCACGGCTTTAAAGCGAGGCCCGCGGGTCCTGCTCGTGAGCTCGTCCGAGGTCTACGGGACCGTTGGCCCGGAGGACCAGCCAATCAACGAACACCAGCCCTTCGCCCCAGTGACACCCTACGCAGCGAGCAAGGCTGCGGCCGAAATGGTGGGCCTTCAGGCATGGTTGGGGCGCCGCTTGGACGTCGTCCGTGCCCGTGCTCTTAACCACATTGGGCCGGGCCAGCGCCTCGGGTTCGTGGTCCCCGACCTGGCTTCCCAGGTCGTCTTGGCAGCACGGGGCGAGCTGGACCGGATCGCAACGGGCAACCTCGAAGTGAGCAGGGACATGACCGATGTCCGGGACGTCGTGAGGGCTTATCGGTTGTTGCTCGTCCATGGCGAGCCAGGAGCGGTGTACAACGTATGCCGAGGCGAGGCGGTGCTGATATCCGACCTTCTCCGCCGCATGATGGAATTGGCCGGTACCAAGGTGCCGGTCTGGGTCGACCCCGATCGAGCTCGGCCGGCCGACGTCCCCACTCAGACCGGTGACCCGAGCCGGATCCGGGCCCTGACGGGGTGGCAGCCTGAGATCCCGCTGGACCAGACGCTCTCAGATGTGCTCGCCCGCTTGGCCACAGAGGACCTGCCGGCCAGTGGCTGACGGCGACCAGGATTTGACGGCGACCAGGAGCTGACGGGGGCAAGCACCCAAAAGGGGGAGTACCCGTTTGCCGGAGTACCCGTTACCGCAGTACCCGTTAACGGAGTGCGCGGTAGCGGCGCACCAAGCGGTGAAGTACCAACTGCTACGGGTATGTCCTCCGGTCGGCCGGCGCTTGCAGCACCCTCAACGCGAAGCGGCCCAGCGCTACGACCTCGTTGAGGAGGTCCTCGGCCTCCTGCGGGAGGTCGTGGGCAAAGTCCCCGGCCGCCTGGAGCAGGTCCTTTGCATCCGATGGAAGGCGTCCGACAACGTCCCCCGTCACCGCGCTGACGCTCTCGTTCGCTGTGCCCGCCCACCGGCCCAGGCGGCGCTGCAGGGCACGCCTGTACACCTGTCCTCGCTGGAAACCCAGCACTCCGAACCCGACGGCGACGTAAGCCGGGCCCTCCAGCGACTTAGCGACTCTGGCAAGGTTGACATCAGCCATGGGCACAGCGTACTTCTGGCAGCGGCGAGGCTCCTGCTAGGCTCACGACATTTAATGGGTCCAGAGCCGGCCGCGCCAGCCGTGGTGGCCGTAATCGTAGCCTCGGGGCACGGGCCCTGGCTGGACGAAGCATTCAGTTCCGTCGCAGCACAGGACTACCCTAACCTGTCGGTCCTCGTGGCCGAAGTAGGGACTGACGCCACCCTGGCAGAACGGGTAGCAGATTTGCTTCCCGACGCGCACTTTGCCCGTGTGCCGGCCGGGACCGGGTTCGCCGAGGCGGCTAACCAGGCGCTCGAGATGGTCGAAGGAGTCGCGGACGTCCTGGTGTGCCACGACGATGTCGCTCTCGAGAAGGACGCCGTCTGGCACCTGGTAGAGGAGGCGTACCGCAGCAACGCCGGCCTGACGTGCCCGAAGTTCGTGTTGTGGGACGCCCCGGACCGGCTCTTGTCTGTTGGGTTAGGAGCAGACCACCTGGGTGTCGTGCACCCGCTCGTCGAACCTGGAGAGCTCGACCAGGGCCAGCGCGACTCCGTCCGCGAGGTTTTCGTGGCGCCGACAGGCGCGGTCCTGGTGCGTACCGACCTTTGGCGAGCACTGGGCGGGTTCACCGCCGGGGCGACCGGGCCAGGCGGGGACCTCGACCTCTCGTGGCGGGCACAGCTCGCGGGTGCACGCGTGGTAGTAGCGCCTCAGGCGCGCGCTCGCCACCTCGAGGCCGGTCCGAAGGGTTTCTGCCATTCGTACGGGGCAGGGTCACCGGCAGCTAAATCTCAAGCCACCAACGCCAGCGAGCAAACAAGGCTCCGGGCGCTGTGGACATGCTATGGCCCGGTATTCGTCGTGCTTGTTGGGCCCGTTGCCCTGTTCTTCGCGTTCGCCGAGTCGGGGTGGGCGATATTGCACCGGAGACCCGGCCACGAGGTCCTGGCCCCGCTGCGTGCTTTTGCGCTGTCCTTTAGCCGCCCGCGGGCCTCTGGGCTGGTCGCCGGCGAGCGCAAAGGCTGAGGCGGACAAGCGACTTTACGGTGTTGAAGATCCAGAGCCGGGGGAGTGCCCGGCTTCGTGCGCTCGTACGCCCGCGGCTCGAAAAGGGCCACCAGCTGGCGTGGGCGGCCACCCGGGCGACCGGCTCATCCTTCCCAACAGCGGCGGTGCCCGCTTCGGCCAAGATGTCGACCTCAGCGACGGGCATCGCAGCGGCCCCGTGCCGGCCTCTGCCCCCGCTCTGTCTACGGCGGCAGCCACGGGGCTCGGCACGAGTTACGACCTCAACGGTTCCCCACGTCCCGGCGACGCGTCGCCGCCTGCTGGCGCTTCCGGGGTTGCGGGTGCCGCAGGGGTTGCCGTCCCTGCCAGCCTCTTCGGCCCTGCCAGCCTCTTTGGCCCTGCCAGCATCGGCGGTGATGCCGGCGTGGCCAGCGCCGCCGACCCGTCAGGTTTTGGGCCTAACAGTGGCTCGGGCCAAGTGGCCCGCAGCCGCGGCGTGGCGCGCGCTCCCGGCCCGGAGCGGGCCACAACGGGCACGAGAACGGCGAAGTGCCCCAGAACGGCGAAGTGCCCAGGAACGGCGAAGCGCCCCCGATCGGCGAAGTGCCCCTGATCGGCGAATGCCCCATGAGAGGTGGTCGTCTCGGAGGAGGGCGTCGCCATCCGGGCGCGTGCTGACTGGAGGATGGGCGCCCTGACGGCCGTTATAGTCGGCGCCCTTTTGCTCTTCGGCTCTCGCAGCTACCTCAGCCAACCCCTTCCGCTCGTGGGCCAGCTCCCCTCAGTCAGTGACGGAGTCGGTTCGTGGTGGCATGATTGGTGGTCGGGTGCAGGCCCGGGCTCCCTTGGGACCTCGTCGTTCGCGCCGCCGGGCCTGTTTTTCATGGGTCTTATCGGCGCTGTCTCGTTCGGTTCCGCGAACCTGGCCGTGCACTTGCTGGTGCTGGCCCCGCTGGCGCTGGGACCGTTCGGCGTCTATATGGCTACACGGGCGTTCGGCTCTCGAGCGCGGGCGGTTGGCCGCAACTGTGGTCTATGCGGCCCTGCCGGTCGCCTACAACGCCTTGTCTCAGGGCCACTGGGCGGGGGTCATAGGCTATGCGGCAGCACCCTGGCTGCTCGGGGCCCTTTGCCGCCTGGGGGGCCAGGCGCCCTACCCGCGGTTGCGCTGGGGCGGCGCTTGGGCCAGGTTCATCGCCCTCGGGTTGTTGGTAGCGGTGGCTACGTCGCTCGCTCCGGCGACGTTGCTCTTGGTGCCTGTCGTTGGCTGTGCCCTGTTCGTGGGCTCGTTGCTCACCGGTCGCGGCCGGGGTGGGGCCAGGTTCTTGTTCGCTTCCCTGATGGCGTCGGGTGTGGCCTTCTTGGCGCTGGCGCCGTGGTCCTTTGCCGCCTTCCGTACCTTTGATGCGTTCTTCGAGTTGGCCGGGGTGCCGGTCGGCCCGCTTTCGGTCAGCTCGGTGCTCCGGCTGGACACGGGGAGCTACGGCGGAGGGGCCCTAGGTTGGGCGGTGCTCGCCGCTGCAGCTGTCCCGCTGTTCATAGGCCGCTCGTGGAGGATGGCATGGGCGGCACGGCTTTGGGTGGTGGCTTTCACCTGTCTCGGGTTGGTGTGGGCCGGCCGAGGGGCTGGCTCCCGATGCCGGCGCTCGAGCTCGTATTGGCGCCCGCCGGGGCGGCTTTAGCTTTCTCTGTTGCTGTCGGAGCGGCTGCGGTCGAAGTGGATCTTTCTGGGTACCGCTTCGGTTGGCGTCAGTTCGCCCCGGCGTTCGGGGTGCTAGCCGTCGTTGCGGCCGCCGTGCCGTTCTTGTCCTGGGCAGGAGGAGGGCAATGGGGCCTGCCGGGCTCCGCTGCTGAAGCCTCGTACGCTTTCCCGGCCGGTTCCCAAGACGGCGACTACCGGGTCCTATGGGTAGGAAACCCGGGTTCGCTCCCGTTGGCCGCGCAGGGATCTTCAAGTGGTCTCGCCTTTGCTACTTCGCTCGACGGTTTGCCCTCCGCCAGCCAGCTGTGGGGACCGGAGGACTCCGGGAGGGCGACCCTGGTGACCCAGGACCTCGGCTTCGCAGAGGACAATGAGACAACGGCCCTCGGTCACTTGCTCGCCCCGCTAGCGGTGCGCTACGTGGTCGTACCGCTCGGCGCTGGAGCCGGTAACGGGGCCGTCACCGATGTGGTGAGCGCGCTGGGGCGCCAGGTCGACCTGACGCCCGTTGGGACCGACCCTTCCTACGCGGTCTTTGCGAACGCCTCGTGGGTCCCCCTGTTCGCGGAGGTGAAGGCCAACGTCAACTTGATTGCCAATCCCCAGATATGGCCGATGTCGGTCAGGCTCCAAAGGCTGTCCGTGTCCCCCGATGAACCTGTCCACGTGGGCACTTCCAACCGGTTCAGTTTCGACGTCGCTCCGCGTTCGCCGGCGGTCCAGGTGTACGCCTCGGTTCCGAGCGGGTCATGGCGCTTGCAAGCCGACGGGCGTGCGGTCGCGAGCCGCACTGCGCTCGGCTGGGCCAGCTACTCGGCCCTCCCGCCCACCACGGGCGCAGTGGTGCTGAGCGACGCTGGGTCCCCCGCGCAGCGCTCCGCTGACATTCTCATGGTGGTGGTGTGGGCGCTCGCCCTGACGGCGGCTTTCATCTGGATGCGGAGGAGACTGGGGGCCCAGTTGACCATGGCCAGCGTCGACTTCGAGCGCGCCGGGCTCCGGCGTGTCAGAGATCGACTGGACCGACGTTTGGGAGGAGCAGCCCGTTGGCTGATGCGCGGCGTCTTCCCGTCGTGGTCGCTTTGGCCGCAGTGGTGGTCGCGGGGGTCGCCGTAGGTAGCCGCGGCATCAGCCACACCTCCCAGGCGCAGGCCGCGGTGCAGTCTTCGGATGTGACCCCCTCGATGGCGCTCTCTACGTCCTGGTTTTGCGCTGGGGCTACCGGAGCGCCCGGAAGTGTTGCGTCGGGAGAACTCGTCTTCGACAACGCCAAAGGCCAGGCTGTAGCCGGAACCGTCCAACTCGTGTCCCCGAGCGGGTATGGCACCAAGATGACGGTCTCGGTGCCGGCAGGTGGTACGACCACGCTCGTCGAACGGTTCCCTGGCCTGCACGGCCAGGCGGCGACCGCCTGGGTCGGGGCCATCGTCACCCTCTACGGCGGCATGGCGAGCGTTAACCAGGTCGTTGACACCCCAGAGGGTTCGGCCAGCCAGCCATGTGCGTCGTCGGCGTCGACGCGCTGGTATTTCGTCGACGGAGCGACCTTGCGCAACGCGTCAGACCACATTTCGCTGCTCAACCCGTACCCCGTGGACGCCATAGCCGACCTCTCGTTTACGACCGATCAAGGCCAGGAGGATCCGAATGCGTTCGAGGGTGTCGTCGTCCCGGCTGACGGCCTGACCGTCCTCAACCTCGGGAGCCATCTGCGCATCCGCGACCACATTGCTGTGACCGTGAACGCGCGGACGGGCAGGATCGTCGCCTTCCAAACTGAGCTCGTGACCCGGCCACCCAAAGGAGCCACGTTCATCGGGCCCAGTGGCGGCACGGGGCCCAGTAGCGGCCTCAACCCCGCCGCGCGTGTCCCCGGGGTGACCTTGGGCCTCGGGGCCACGAAGCGCACCACGTCCGCGTGGTGGCCGGAAGGCTCCGACGGGGCCGGGTTCTACGAGAGCTACGTGGTTTACGACCCCGGACCTAGTCCGGCCCGGCTCTCGTTGAGCCTGGTGGCGCAAGGGGCGGGCAACTCAGCGGGGAGTTCATCACAGCTCACTGTCGGCCCATATGGCACCGCCACCGTCAGCACCAACGGCGAGCCCTGGTCCCTCCCGGGTGTTGCCTACGCCGTTCACCTGGTGAGCACCAACCGGGTCCCTGTGGTGGCCGAACGATCGGTCGTCGCCTCTGCCCCATCAGCCGACCGTGGCCTCGCTGTGCTGCTCGGCCAGGCTCAAACGTCCACTACCTGGTTGGCAGCAGGCACATCTGCAATGGCGCCCACCAAGCACCGGGGCCAGGTCTGGCTCGAAGTCGCCAACCCGGGCCGCACGGCCGCTGTGGTCGGAGTTGAGGCGCTCGCCGGTGAAGGGCTGGCCACAGCTGCTGGCACAACGGTCATCCATGTCGCCGCCGGCAGTCGCGCCGGGGCCGAGCTGCCTGCGAGCACAGCCCGCGACGCGCTTGTCGTGAAGAGCTCGCAGCCCGTCCTGGTGGAGGAGGACTCGTGGGCGTACCGGAAGACGACAGGGATCAACCTGTCGCCGGCCGTACCGCTTAGCTCGCCCTAGAGAGGTCTAGGAAGCCCAGAGGCCTACAGGCGGCCTAGTAGCTCGGCTTAGAGCCCCTCGCCCGGCACAGGTAGGTCCGTGGTCCTGACGGACTGGATAGTGGTGGGACCTCCCACGCCGCTGGCGGGCGTCTCGCCCGGGAAAGCCTCCGGGTCGCCGTGCCCGTTAGTCAGGGCGGTGGCAAAGCTCGGCACGCTCAGCTGGTCGTGGACAGGCCGCCCATAAGCCTGGTCAACGAGGCGGGACACCTCGCCACCGTCGACCGTCTCACGGGCGATGAGGGCCTGGGCCACTGCGGCCAGTCCACGCTGGTGCTCGCGCAGCAGCAGAATGGCCCGGGCCTCCTGGTCGCGCAGGATCCGCTCGACCTCCTCGTCTATCACCCGCGACGTGACGTCGCTGTAGTCCCGGGAGTGCATCAGGTCCTCGCCAAGGAACACCTCACCCCCGCTACCCCAGGCCATCGGCCCAACGCGCTCGGACATGCCGAACTCCCGCACCATCTTGCGGGCCATCTCGGTCGCTCGCTGGAGGTCGTTCGAACCGCCGGTCGAAAGGGTGCCGAAAATGAGCTCCTCGGCGCATCGGCCGCCCATCATGACGCACAGGGAGTCCTCGATGTACTCCCGCCAGTAGGTGTGACGCTCTTCGATCGGTAATTGCTGGGTGACACCCAGAGCCATGCCTGTTGGGAGGATTGTCACTTTGTGGACGGGGTCGGCGTCCGGCAGCACATAGGCCAGGACTGCATGACCACCCTCGTGGTACGCGGTGGCCAACTTCTCCTTTTCGGACAGCACCGTCGACTCGCGCCGTTGGCCCATGAGCACCCGGTCGCGGGCGGCGTCGAAGTCCGTCATCGCTATTGACGAGGCGCCCCGGCGGACGGCGTGAAGGGCCGACTCGTTGACCAGGTTGGCCAAGTCCGCACCGCTCATGCCGGGAGTACCGCGTGCCACCACCGTGAGGTCTACGTCCGGTCCGATGCGCTTGTCTTTGCAGTGGACCTTCAAGATCGGCAACCGCTCGTCGAGGTCGGGAAGAGGGACGACGATCTGGCGGTCGAAACGGCCCGGCCGCAGCAACGCCGGGTCCAGGATGTCGGGCCGGTTGGTAGCCGCCATCATCACGATGCCCTCTGTCGCTTCGAAGCCGTCCATCTCCGCCAGCATCTGGTTGAGGGTCTGCTCTCTTTCATCGTGCCCGCCGCCCAGGCCTGCTCCGCGCTTCCGGCCGATGGAGTCGATCTCGTCGATGAAAATGATCGCCGGTGCCTGCTTGCGGGCGCTCTGGAACAGGTCACGCACCCTGGAAGCCCCGACGCCGACGAACATTTCCATGAAGTCCGAGCCGGTCACGGACATGAAAGGGACCCCGGCTTCGCCGGCGACGGCCCTAGCCAGCAGCGTCTTGCCGGTACCGGGCGGTCCCACCAGCAATACGCCTTTCGGGATTTTGGCGCCGATCTCTTTGAAACGGGCCGACGAACGCAAAAAGTCGACTACTTCTCGTATCTCCATCTTCACGCCGTCATAACCCGCCACATCGGCAAAGGTTGTGCGAGGCCGCTCGGTCGTGTAGACCTTGGCCCTGCTCCGGCCGATGGACATTATCCCGCCCATCTGGCCCTGGGCCCGTCTTGCCATCCACAGGATCAGGATGATGAAAAACGCCCCTAGCACGATGTCGGGCAGCAGGCTTACGAGCCAGTTGGTGCCGGGCGTCGTAAACGACAGGTCCTTCCCGTTGAGGTACTGCTCCAGCATCGCTACCTGGTTGGGGTCCTGTAGCGGCGCCGGGCCCTGCGTCTCGTAAACAGAGCCGTTGGACGTCTGGAACTGGATCTCGCCGGTGTTGGCGTTCACCTGGGCGCTGTTGACCTGGCCGGACTTCAGCTCGGTGAGGAACTGGCTGTACTTCACCGTCGGAGGCGACGTGGCTGACATCACGTTCGAAACCAGTACCGCCAACGCCACCACGGCGATCAGGACCATAAGCACCCAACGCCATGAACGATCAGGACCACCCGTGGGTGACCCACCGTTTTGGCGGTCCGACTGACGCGGCTTCATATCACCGGGTTGCCGGCTCATAGTGCAGTAATTCTACGCCGCTCGGCGGGCTAGCAAGTGGCGAGTGCCGCGTTGCTCCTGTTCGGTCGCGTTGTTTCGGCGTTGCCGAGCCGCTGCTGAACGTGACAATGGTTGCACTAAGGGCCGGCGCGGGACGTGCCGATGTTCTTATCAGCTTCTTAGCAGCCCCCCACCGAGCCTTTAAATGCTTGATCGCGGGCGGGCGACGACGGCTGAGACGAGACAAGGGAGCCTGTACAAGATGATGTGCCCCAATTGCGAGACCAGGGAACTGGTCGTTATCGGGATGGTTATGAGCGGCAAGCGAGTGGCGTTGAACAGCTGCTCGTCGTGCGATTTGCGCTGGTGGGAGACACGGGAAGGCAACCTCTCGCTGCCCGGTGTCCTTGACCTCGTTACCGCCAACTGAGTTCTCGGGGCGAGCCGGCAACTTAGTTCTCGGGGCCAGCCGGCAACTGAGTTCTCGGGGCCAGCCGGCAACTGAGTTCTCGGGGCGTCAAGGACGGGCATAGCGTACGTCTCGGCGACCAACTGCGGCTTAGCGCCTGGCCGGAAGGGGTGTCGTCCAGAGCACCGGCGCGCAAGTAACAATGGCTACCAGTGGCCAACACAGACGAGGGGCCGGGCTCGCCGCTGCTTGAAGGCACCGAGCAGGGCCAGGTTCACGGGACGGACGAGGGCGAGGCGGAACGCGTCGCTAGCCCTGGGCGTCCTGACACGGCGCCCTCGGGCATCGGTCACCCGGGTCGTGGAGAGTCCGGCAACGGGTCCTCGTCGTCCCACGACGAGGAAACCATCGTCTACCCGAGGAGAAGCGGGTACGAGGCCCTCGACAAGGTGGGCACTTGGCTCCGCCCGTGGGCCCGGAGGATGTTCCAGCCAGAACCGTTCGTCACTTTCGTGGTCGTGGTGGCGGCCGTGGTTTTCACATTCGTCCAGTTCGAGCCCTCCAACCTCTTCCGCAACACGACCATCTCTGGTGGCGAT
Organism: uncultured Acidimicrobiaceae bacterium; assembly: GCA_963823855.1. Lineage (GTDB taxonomy): Bacteria > Actinomycetota > Acidimicrobiia > Acidimicrobiales > Palsa-688 > Fen-671. Next base: position 215,254 of record CAWGNA010000008.1, on the reverse strand, counting down.
ACCGGTGCTCACGTGCTGCTGCCCTGGGTGGCACAACATCAGCTCTTGTCCAATTTCCGCTTGACCGGCTGGACCTCGTCCAACTGGGACGGCTTCCCCGCGGTCACGTTCTATTTCCCACTGCCGATTTACACGATCGTCGGGTTGGCCCAGGTGATCCCGTACAACATCGCCTTCAAACTCGTGACGGCGGCACCCATGATCCTCATGCCCGTAGCGGGTTGGTTGATGGGCCGTATCGCCAGGGCGCCGTTCCCGGTGCCAGCTGTGCTGGCTGCCGCCACCTTGCCCTATATGTTCGGGACCGAGTTCACCATCTACGGGGGCAACATCGCCTCCACTCTGGCGGGTGAGTACGCGTTCGCCTGGGGCCTTTGGTTCTCTCTCGTCTTCTTCGGCATCGTGATCCGCGGCCTGCAGACGGGGCGGTACCGGGCTTGGGCTGCGGTCATATTCGCCTGCGCCTTCATGTCACACATAGACCCGGCATTGTTCGCTGGTGTCGGAGCAGTGGTGCTGGTCGTGATGTACGCGTCGCGGAACCGTGACTGGCTGGGGGCGCTGCGGTGGGCGCTACCTACGATTATTGTTGGGGGGCTGCTGGCGGCGTGGTGGGCGTTCCCCTTCGAGGTGCGGTTCCCCTACGTGACCAACATGGGCTACCAGCGGATCACGACGTACCTGACAACGCTGTTCCCGGCCAGCGACACGTGGCTGTTCATCCTGGCCGGTATCGGCGCCGCACTCTCCATAGCACGTCGGCGCCGGATTGGGGAGTTTGTGGCCGTTATGGCGGTCCTGGCCGCTCTCGCCTTTCGCTTCATGCCCCAGAGCATCCTGTGGAACGCCCGGGTGCTGCCCTTCTGGTTCTTGACGCTCTACTTGCTCGGCGGGCTGGCCATAGCCGAGCTCTACGCAATAATGGCGGAGCGCACGACGAGCTTCTCGGTAACTTTGCGTGCCGCGTTGTTGCCCGCCCCGCTGCTCGTGCTGGTGCTGGCCCTTGTCTGGGTCGGTTTCCCGCTGCGGATCTTGCCCGGAGAGCACGCCGCCGCAAACGGGAACTACGTCTTCCTCGGGATACCGCAGAGGAGCGAGTCTTTCATCCCGGGATGGGTCAGCTGGAACTACAGCGGCTACCAGTCCGGCTGTCCCGCCTCGTGCGCCAAGAGCCGGTGGCCGGAATACCAGCAAATCGTGGCCCAACTGGAGAAGGCCTCCAAAACCTATGGATGCGGGAGTGTTATGTGGGAGTACCAGTCGGAAATGAACGACTACGGCACTCCCGACGCCCTCACGGTCCTTCCTTATTGGACAAACGGTTGTATCGGGTCGATGGAGGGCCTTTATTATGAGGCCTCCGCCACCACCCCGTTCCATTTCATAAACCAGTCGGAGCTATCGCTGCAGCCTTCGGACCCAATGGTCGGGTTACCGTACGCGAGCGCACCCAACGTCGAGCTGGGAGTACATCATTTGCAGATGCTCGGGGTGAGGTACTACATGGCCCTCAACTCGAAGCTCCAAAAGCAGGCCGCGGCTGACCCGTCGTTGAAGCTGATAGCCAAGTTCGGGCCATTTAATATCAGCTACACCGGCAGTGGGGGCAACGGCCCGACCGGCACCGTGTCGCAGTATTGGAAGCTGTACCTGGTCGAGAGCTCCCCGCGGGTCTATGCCCTCGCCCATCAGCCCGTTGTCATGCAGGGGCTCAACAATTCGAGCCAACCCAAGTACCTCCACGTAATGACCAACTGGTACGACGACCCGAGCGCCTGGGACGTTTACCTGGCCGCGAGCGGGCCGTCCAACTGGGCCGCGTCCCGTACGGTACTACCAACGTGCCCGTAAAGACCGAACGGGCGACCAAGGTGACCGATGTCGTGGAGCACAACGCTTCGATCAGCTTCAATGTTTCACGTACGGGCATCCCGGTTGTGGTGGCAATTTCTTACTTCCCCAACTGGCAGGTTTCCGGTGCGAAGGGCGTCTACCGGGTGAGCCCGAACCTCATGGTGGTGGTGCCCACCTCCCACCACGTCAGCCTGTCGTATGGCTACACCCCCGTCGACTACGAAGGCTGGGGCCTGGCTCTGCTCGGGTTGATCGGGCTGTTCATGCTGATCAGACGGCCTGTGGCCCGGGTAGTCGCGGTGCGCCGGCCGGCGCTCGGCCAGAGGGAGGGCTGGGCGCCGCGAGAGGCGGCGGTTATCGGGACGGTTAAGGGAGTCTGGGGACATGTCCGGGGCCCCGAAAGGCCCGACCCACCCTGGCCGGGCCCGTCGGATTGGTTGCCCGAACTACCCCCCGACGGCGCAGAGGCCCCCGACGGCGCGGAGGCCCCGACCAGTGCGGAGGCCCCCGACGGCGCGGAGGCCCCCGACGGCGCAGAGGCCCCCGACGGCGCGGAGGCCCCCGACGGCGCGGAGACCCCGACCAGTGCAGAGGCTCCGACCAGTGCAGAGGCTCCGACCAGTGCAGAGGCTCCGACCAGTGCAGAGGCTCCGACCAGTTCGGAGGCCCAAGACGACGCAGAGGCCCCTGACGGCGTAGAGACGCTGGACGGCGCAGAGGCGGCCGACAGTGCCGAGTCCATGGACCCCACAGATCCGGGTACGGGGAACGGGCCGACGGTAGGCGGCGCAGCGCTTGACCCCCCGGGTGAGGAGCCGGCTCACGCCCCGCAGTCTTCTCTGGGCGAGGAGGGGCGGGACGGGCCGGAGCCTGCTGGTGCCGAGCACGCGGGGGACGATCGGCCCGTCTGAGACCTGAGGTGTGAGGTCTTGCCGCGATGGCGCCGGGTGCGACAGGCCCAGCGAAGTAGGCCCCGTGAAGTGGGGCCCAGTGAAGGGGGCCCAGTGAAGTGGGGAACGTGAAGCGTCCACGCCCGATTTGTTAGCTTGTCCTTGGAAATCGCGAACATGACCTCACTCGACCAGATCTTCAAGGCATACGACATCCGGGCGCTTGTGCCCGAGCAGCTCAATGCTGAGCTGGCGCGCCAGGTGGGTGGTGCTTTCGCGGCCTTTGCCAAGAGCCCGACGATCCTCGTCGGCATGGACATGCGCCCGTCAGGCGTAGAGCTCGTAGCGGCGTTCTCGGACGGTGTTACCGCGGCTGGATCAGACGTCGTACTGCTCGGTCTCGTCTCCACCGATGAGCTTTTTTATGCCACTGGTGCGCTCGACGCCCCCGGGGCCATGTTCACCGCGTCGCACAACCCGGCCCAGTACAACGGGATAAAACTGTGCCTGCAGGGGGCGAAGCCCGTAGGGTCGGAATCCGGTCTGGTGGAGATCCGCCGGATGGTCGAAACAGGCGACGTGCCGACCGTCCCCCCCAACGAACGGGGCACGATAAGTCACCGTGACGTGTTGGCGGACTACGCCGAAAAGGTCCGCAGTTTCGTCGACCGGGCTGCTTTGAGGCCTTTGCGCGTCGTGGCTGACACAGCCAACGGGATGGGAGGGTTGGTGGTCCCCGCGGTCTTCCAGGGTCTGCCCTTTGACCTGGAGGTGCTGTACGGGGAACTGGACGGAAGTTTCCCGAACCACCCCGCCGACCCCATACAGCCGGCCAACTTGGCGGACCTGCGCAAGAGAGTCCTCGAAACTGGCGCTGACGTCGGCCTGGCCTTCGACGGCGACGCTGACCGGTGCTTCGTCGTCGACGACAAAGCCGAACCCGTAAGCGGCTCGACCACGACCGCGATAGTGGCCAAATCGATGCTGGAAAAGTACCCGGGCTCGGTCGTGCTGTACAACCTCATTTGTTCGAAGGCCGTGCCCGAAGTGATACGTGAAAACGGAGGGGTTCCGGTGGTTACAAGGGTCGGCCATTCGTTCATAAAGGGCGTGATGGCCGAATCGGGGGCTGTTTTCGGTGGGGAGCATTCAGGCCATTACTATTTCCGTGACAATTACCGAGCTGATTCCGGTTCGATAGCGGCACTTGTGGTGCTCGAAGTAATATCCAAAGCAGGCGTCCCGCTTTCCGAGTTGCGCCAGCCTTTTGACCGCTATTCGCTCTCAGGCGAGATAAATACCGAAGTGAAGGACCCGCAGGCTGTCGTCGAGAACGTCGCCGACTACTTTGCGAGCGAGCAGCCCGAGGCCAGCCAGACCCGTCTGGACGGTCTGACGGTCGACTTCGGCGATTGGTGGTTCAACGTCCGGCCGTCCAACACCGAGCCCCTGGTGCGGCTCAATGTCGAGGCTCCAGACCGGGCCAGCTGCGACGCGCACGCCGACGAAGTGCTGTTGCTGATAAGGGGGCAATCCTAACCATGGCGCTCGACCCTATGTTGCTCGAGATCCTTGCCTGCCCGCAGGATAAAGGGCCATTACTGTACTTCCCAGACGAGTCGGCGCTTTACAATCCTCGGTTACGGCGCCGCTACTCCATAAACGACGGCATCCCTGACATGCTCATCGAGGATGCACAGGACGTTGGCGACACCGAGCACAACAGGTTGATGGCCAAAGCGGGTGCCGAGGGCATCAAGCTTAATTTCGAGCCAACGACCGGACAGGAGCCCTAAGTGGCCGTGGTTGACAGCGACGGGATGTTCGGCCTCGCGGAGTCCTTTCCCGAGCAAGTGGAGCAGGCCTTTCGAGACGTTGGCACCATTTCGGGCCTCCCCAGACGAGAGGACATCGAAAGCGTCGTCGTCGTCGGTATGGGCGGCAGCGGGATTGCCGGGGACGTCCTCAACGCCGTGGCCTCTCCACTTCTGCCTGTGCCGGTCACCGTAGTGAAGGGCTACGAATGCCCTCATTTTGTCGACGAGACGTCTCTCGTGTTTGCCGTTTCCTGTTCCGGCGGTACTGAGGAAACGATCGAAGCCGCGTCCGACGCTGCCTTGGCCGGGGCGAAGATGGTAGTCGTCACCAATGGGGGGGAGCTAGAGCGCTTGGCCGAGGCTTGGCAGGCCCCTCTCGTGCACGTCCCGGACATCGTCTGGCCCCGGGCGGCGCTGGGATCCATGGCCGTGCCTTTGCTGGGAGTTCTGTGGCGCATGGGCTTCTTGCCTGGGGCCGAGCTCTGGATGGAGCGGGCCGTAGAGCAGCTGCGGTACAGACGGGACCTGTTTGTCAGCGGAGGCACCCGTTCTGAACCCGCCGAAGTAGCCCGTCGGATCGGCGCCAGTATCCCGCTCATTCACGCCGGGGGGCCTGTGGGCGCCGCGGCCGCGCAGCGATGGAAGACGCAGGTGAACGAGAACGCCAAGCGGCTGGCGTTCTACAACATGCAACCGGAGCTCTGTCACAACGAGATTTGCGGCTGGGCCGAAAGCTCTAAGGACGTAAGCGCTCTGATGAGCCTGGTGATGCTGAGGCACGACAGTGAGCACCCCCAGCTCGGCCGCCGCTTCGAGATCACCGCCGAAGTGGCCCGACCGTGGCTGTCGACGATAATCGAGGTCCGCGCCCAGGGAGAGGGAGACCTCGCGCAGCTATTCGACCTCATCTACTTCGGGGACTACGTCTCACTCTGGGTGGCAGCCGATGCCGGGATCGACCCGGGGCCAGTGGACGTCCTCATGTGGCTGAAGCGACAGCTGGCCGGGCGCATCATCTAGCTTCAGACGACCTACCTCGAGGCGGCTGGGCTCGAGGCGAGTGGGCTCGAGGGCTCAGGAACCAGTAGCCTTGTGAGCGAGGCCTCGGCGGGTCTGTGGTTGCAAGTCGACGCCAGCCGCAGGCAAAACGACCCACGTAAGGCAACCCGTGGTTGCCGAGCATGGTGCGGCTTAGGAGTAAGCCCTGCCTGCCGGCGGGCCGGCTGTCGGCCCGGGGTAGAGACGGCGACAAGCGGAGTGCTGGTGACGTTGGGCGTCTAGCCGCCGGCACCGGTCCGCTGACCGGCGCAGCAGGCGAGTGTGGGGGCAAAGACCAGGTCAGCCGCCGAGGCCTCATGTGCGAAGAACCTGGGTATGTTCCTGTGATGACCAGCAAGCCGGCGGGCTGCCTTCTCCGATCCCAACATTGACATGAACCTTTCCGGCGAACGAGCGGGCGGCCCGGGGCCCTGGCCCATCCGGGTCCTTGTGGCCGACGACCAGGCACTGTTCCGCAAAGGCTTGTCCGTCGTGTTGTCAGCCAGCGACGACATAGAGGTCGTGGGCGAGGCGGCCGACGGCGAGGAGGCCGTGGCGAAGGCGGAGGAGCTTTCGCCTGACGTGGTGCTGATGGACGTACGCATGCCCCGTCTTTCTGGCATCGAGGCAGCTCGTCATATCCGTCAGGCCCACCCTGAGACAGAGGTGCTGATGCTGACGGTGAGCGACGAGGAAGAGGACCTTTACGAATCGGTCAAGGCGGGGGCGAACGGCTACCTGCTGAAAGAGATCGCCATCGAGGAGATCGCCCAGACCGTGCGAGCCATAGTGCAGCGCCACGGAGTCATCTCGCCATCGATGACCTCCAAACTGATCGCCGAGTTCAGGGAGCTCGCCAGGCGAGCCTCGGAGCGTGACGAACTGCCTCCTCCAGGGCTGACCGAGAGGGAGATGCAGGTCCTCCGCCTGATGGCACACTCCAAGAGCAACAAGGACATAGCCGGTGCCCTGTTCATCTCGGAGAACACCGTGAAAAACCACGTGCGTAACATCCTCGAGAAGCTCCACCTCCACTCGCGGATGGAGGCCGTCACGTACGCGTGGCGCAAGCACCTCCTCGACCCCCGCGAACACGAGTAGCGGGGTAGCAGCGGGGGACCAGCACCACTGAGATGTCCCGCCCTGCGGGAACGGCCCACCTCCGCGGCGACTAGCCCCTCCCGCGAGCATCCCACGCTGATGGCTTCAGCGGAGAACTTGTGCCACAGGGCTCGTCCCTGCTCCTGCACCTACACCTGGTCCTCCTCGTCACGTCCCAGCGTTGGCCCCTGAGGAACCTGCTGACGGGACGAGTGCCTGCGAGGCGGGGCCGTTTCCTTGGGCGGCCCTGCATCGCAGGTGGCGGCCCAACCGGTTGGCCGGTGTTGGCTTAACCTGTTATAGGAACCTGTTATACGAGGGGTGCGCGAGGGCCCATGTCGCGGTGCCTGCTGGTACCTTGGAGGGCGAAATGAGCGTTCTCACCAAGTTCCTAAGGATGGGCGAGGGCAAGAAGCTGCGGGCTCTTCAGTCCCTTGTGCCTGATATCAATGCTCTGGAGCCAGAGCTCGAAGCTCTCTCCGACGAGGAGCTGGCCCACAAGACGGTCGAGTTCAGGGAGAGGCTTGCCAACGGCGAGGACCTGAACGACCTCCTTACCGAGGCTTTTGCTGTCGTGCGGGAGGGGGGCAAGCGCACGATCGGCCAGCGCCACTTCGACGTCCAGCTCATGGGCGGTGCGGCCCTGCATTTCGGTTGGATCGCCGAGATGAAGACCGGTGAAGGCAAAACCCTGGTCTCGACCCTGCCCGTGTACCTCAACGCCCTCGAGGGCAATGGCGTCCACGTTGTGACGGTCAACGACTACCTCACCGGCCGTGACGCCGCCTGGATGGGCCAGCTTCACCGGTTCCTCGGCCTCACGGTGGGCCGGGTGTCCCCTGAGATGCCTGAATGGCAGGACAAGAAGGACGCCTACAACTGTGACGTCACCTACGGGACCAACACTGAGCTTGGCTTCGACTACCTGCGCGACAACATGGCCAGGAACCTGGACCACATGGTCCAGCGAGGGCATCATTTCGCCATCGTCGACGAGGTCGACTCGATCCTCATCGACGAGGCCAGGACCCCGCTGATCATCTCGGGCCCCTCCAGCGAATCGGCCCGCTTGTACTACCAGTTCGCCGGCGTGGCGCGCAGCCTGGTCCGGGAACAGGACTACGAGGTCGACGAGGAAAAACGGACGATCGCCCCCACAGAGGAGGGCATCGAAAAGGTCGAAGCCCTGCTCGGCATCGACAACCTCTACGACCTCGCGACCTCGAACCTCGTCCATCAGCTCACCAAGGCGCTGCAGGCCAAGGAGCTGTACAGACGGGACAAGGACTACCTGGTTGCAGATGGGGAAGTGAAGATCGTCGACGAGTTCACCGGCCGCATCCTGGAGGGCCGGCGTTGGTCCGACGGCCTTCACCAGGCGGTCGAAGCAAAAGAACGGGTGCCGATCAAAGAGGAGAACCACACCTGGGCGACGGTCACCCTGCAGAACTACTTCCGGTTGTACGACAAATTGGCCGGGATGACGGGCACCGCACTTACAGAGGCCGGAGAATTTGGCACGACGTACAAAATCCAGGTCGTGCCGATCCCGACCAACTTGCCGATGGTCCGCGCCGACTACCCCGACTTGATTTACCGGTCAGAAAAAGGGAAGTTCTCTGCGGTCGTTGACGACGTGTCGGAGCGTTACGAAAGGGGCCAGCCAGTCCTGGTAGGTACTGCCTCCGTAGAGAAATCAGAAGTGCTGTCGAAGATGTTCGCGAAGCAAGGCATCCCGCACCAGGTCCTCAACGCCAAAGCGCACGCCAAAGAGGCGACGATCATCGCTCAGGCGGGCCGGCTCCAGGCCGTCACCGTTGCGACCAACATGGCAGGCCGCGGCGTCGACATATTGCTCGGCGGCAACCCTGAGGGCCTGGCCCTCGAAGCGCTGTTGGGGGAGGGGTTAGAGCCCACGTCAGACGAAGGCCTGGCCCGCTACGACCAACTCCTGGCCAAGCACAAGGAACAATGTGCCGCTGAGGGTAACCAGGTGCGCGATCTGGGTGGTCTCTACGTCATCGGCTCCGAACGTCACGAGGCCCGCCGCGTCGACGACCAGCTCCGGGGCCGTAGCGGCCGCCAGGGTGACCCCGGCGAGAGCCGGTTCTATCTCTCGCTCGAGGACGAGCTGATGCGTCTGTTCGCACAGGGTCTGCTGCAGTGGGCGATGGGCCGCTTCCCCGAAGACTTACCGATCGAAAACCGCATGGTCACCCGGGCCATCGAGCGAGCTCAGCACAATGTCGAGATCCGCAACGGCGAGATCCGCAAGGACGTGCTCAAGTACGACGAAGTCATGAACGAGCAGCGCAAGGTGATTTACGCTCGGCGTATCCAGGTAATGGAAGGCGAGGATCTGCGCCAACGCACGCTCGATGTGATCACGTCCGCGATCGACTCGATTATCCGGGCCCATTGCCCATCGGACTTCCACGAGGAATGGGACCTTGACGGCTTGCTGACCGAGACGCGCCTCTATTTCCCCACGCAACAGAGCATTGACACCTTAAAAGAGGTGCACAGTACCGATGCCGTTTATGAAGCGGTCGTGGGCGAAGCCGTCGAGTATTACGAAAAGCGCGAGCAGTCGATGCCCGGGGGTGCTGAGGGCCAGCCCGAGGAGACGATGCGCCAGCTGGAACGCGAGATCATGCTCCAGCTCATCGACCAGCGCTGGCGAGAGCACCTTTCGGAGATGGACTACCTGAGGGAAGGGATCCAGCTGCGTGCCTTAGGCCAGCGTGACCCCCTCGTCGAGTGGCAGCGCGACGGTTATGAGATGTTCGGCCAGATGATGTCGAGCATCGACGACGAGTACGTCAAGTACGTGATGCACTCCCAGGTGCAGGTACTGCCCCGTCCCGCCCTCGACCCGGGGTTGTCAGGTGCGCAGTACACCGCCCCGGAGGGCCCGGTGCTGGGGAGCCAGGCTATTGCTGGAGCCCTGGCGGCAGGCCCGGCGCCGGGCGAAGAAGTTGTCTTCGCTTCGGCAGAGGAAGCCGCGGCCATGGGTAACGGAGGCGCAGCCGGGGCGCGCCAGGCGCCATCGGGCATCCCCGCTGCCGCGAGGACGGCTTACGCTCCGGCCGGTTCAGCTGCGCAGAACTCCGAGTTCGACCGGGTGGGCCGCAACGACCCCTGCCCCTGTGGGAGCGGCAGGAAGTACAAGTTCTGCCACGGGAGATAAGCCAGAACTTTATGCGGGATTTTACTGAGGACCTGCGGGCCCTCCGGCGCCGGCTCGACGAGGCCTGTCATTACCTTGACGTCGAGACGAGCCGCAAACGCCTGGCGGACCTCGAGCCGGAGCTGGGCCGCCAGGACCTGTGGGACGACCCGGAAAGAGCACAAGCCGCAACCCGCGAGTACGCCTCCCTCAAGGAGGACGTCGACTTTATTGATTCGCTCGAGTCCCGGCTCTCCGACGCAGAAATCCTGCACGAGTTGGCTCGTGAGGAGGGCGACGACAGCATCGCCGGTGAACTCGAGTCGATGGTTTCTGGCCTCGCCAGCGACTTCGGCCACCTCGAGTTACGGTCGCTTTTCACCGGCGAGCACGACGAGGGCGACGCCGTCTGCGAGGTCCACGCCAAGGACGGCGGTACCGACGCCCAGGATTGGGCGGAGATGCTGTTACGGATGTACCAGCGTTGGGTTGAGCGTCGCGGCTTCTCGATGGAGATCGATGACATAACCCCGGGCCAGGAAGCGGGGATACTTTCAGCGACGTTCATAATCAAAGGCCGCTACGCCTTTGGCCTCATGTCCTCTGAGCGCGGGGTGCACCGCCTCGTACGCATGTCGCCCTTTGACGCCCAGCACAGGCGTCATACGAGCTTCGCCGTGGTAACCGTGGTGCCGTTCCTCGAGAACCTGAGCGACGAGGTGGAAATCGACGAGAAGGACCTGCGCATCGACACGTACCGCAGCTCCAGCGCGGGCGGCCAGCACGTTAACGTGACCGACTCGGCAGTCAGGATCACCCACCTCCCGACCGGGGTAGTCGTCTCCTGCCAGAACGAGCGCTCACAGCACCAGAACAAAGCCCGGGCCATGCAGATCCTGGCCGCCAGGCTGGCCGAACGGGCGCGCGAAGAGCGGGTTGCTGAGTTGTCGGCGATGGCCGGTCCCAAGGCGCAGGTTGGATGGGGCTCGCAGATCCGCAGCTACGTCCTGGCGCCGTTCCAGCTGGTCAAGGATCTCCGCACCGACTACGAGACCGGCAACGTCGTGGCGGTGCTCGACGGCGACCTTGACCCCTTTATGGAGGCATACCTGCGCTGGCGCCGGGCCTCCGCGGCGCACTAGGGCCGGCGCCGCACGGCGACCACTTCGGACGTGCCTTATCGTCACCAAACCCGGCCACTAGGACCACCGTTCTGCCATCATGGCCTGGGAGAGAACAAATGCTGAGCGATGAAGAAAAGGCCGAGCGCCTCGAGCAGTTGACGGACCTCATAGAGATGGTCCGTCCGGTGATCCAGCAGGACGGCGGTGACCTGGTGCTGGTTAGCGTCGACGTCGAGGAAGGCCTGGTCGAGCTCCAGCTGCAAGGTGCCTGCAGCTCGTGCGCCATTAGTGCGTCCACGTTGCAGGCCGGCGTAGAGCGCATCCTGAAGGACCGCCTCCCCTGGGTCACCGAGATAACCGGTGGGGTTGACGAGGACATGGACTGGGAGGAGAGCGCGGCAATGGGCAGGGGTGCCTACGTACCCAAGTGGTAGGTAGCCGTCGATCCGCCCCGGCGGGGTGGGCGGCGGGATAACCTGCGCTTGTATGTCGACGTCGTCCAAGCCCGTCGGTTCGAAGCCAGTCGTGTGGCGCGACAAGGCGGTCACGGTAGCTACAGAGGCGGGCGCGCGGATCCTGCGCGGTACTGAGCGCTGGGTGCTGCAGCACTCCATGGTGCCGACGACCCCGTTCCTGCCCACGCAGACCTTCGACTGGGTCGAGCGCATGGAAGAAATGGTGCCCGTAGTGCGGTCCGAGCTCGACGAGGTCCTGAGTTACCGCGAACAGCTGCCCAATTTCCAGGACATCTCCATAGACCAGGCATCGATCAGCAATGATGACGGCTGGAAGACCTTCTTCTTCTTAGGGTACGGGTTCCGCTCAGAGGCCAACTGCCGGCGCTGCCCGAAGACCGCCGCCCTGCTCGACAGCATCCCCGGCCTGGTGACCGGGTTCTTCTCCATCCTCTCGCCGGGCAAGCACATACCGCCTCACCGAGGCCCGTGGCGGGGAGTGCTGCGGTACCACCTGGCGCTCAAGGTCCCGGAGCCAACCGCGGCGTCAGGTATACGGGTAGGCGGCGAGGAGGCTCATTGGGAGCAAGGTAAGAGCCTGTTGTTCGACGACGGCTATACCCACGAGGCTTGGAACGGTACGGACGGAGTCCGGGTCGTGCTGTTTTGCGATGTCCTACGTCCCCTTCGCCCCCCGGCGGACCAGGTCAACCGCGGCCTGATTAAAGCAATCAGCTGGTCTCCGTTCATACAGGACGCCCGCAACCGCCATGAAGCTTGGGAAAAACGGGTCGAAAGCCTGCGCTGGGGTAACGGCAATTGAGCAACGGCATGGACGGCGCCGAGGCGCCGCCGATCCGCTCGGCTGACATCTTTTCCAAGTGCTCAAGTTCCAAGCTCGACGACTACCGGGCGGCGGAGGAGCTCGGGCTCAACCCGTTCTACCGTGAACTGTCGAGCGAGATCGGCCCGACCATCACGTATGCGGGGTCCGAGGTCATCATGCTCGGTTCCAACAACTACCTGGGCCTGACGACGGACCCAAGGGTGAAAAAGGGCGCCATTGACGCCGTGGCCAAGTACGGTACGGGCGTCACGGGCAGCCGCCTCCTGAACGGGACCCTGCCCCTGCATACCGAACTCGAAGAGCTGTTGGCGGACTGGGTCGGGATGGAACAAGCGCTCGTGTTCACGACGGGCTATACAGCCAACCTCGGGCTGATCTCTACCTTGGTGCGAGACGGTGATGCTGTTTTTTGCGATTCGGCCGCGCACGCTTCGCTGGTAGACGGCGCCCGCCTGGCCGACGGCGTGCTCCGGGCTTTCTTCCACAACCGCCCGAACAGCCTGAAGCGCGGCCTGAACTCGTGGCGGTCACAGCCAGAGTCAGGCGGAGTGCTGGTGGCCGTGGACGGCATTTATTCAATGGAGGGCGATTGGGCCCCTCTGCCCGAGATCAAGGCGCTGTGCGACGACTATGGCGCCCGGTTGCTGGTCGACGAAGCGCACGCCCTGGGCGTGGTGGGCCCACACGGTGCCGGCACCGCCGCTGCTACGGGGGTGCGGCCTGATCTGGTCATGGGTACGTTTTCCAAATCGCTGGCTAGTTGCGGCGGCTTCATTGCGGGCCCGCCCGATGTCATTGGCTTCCTGCGGCTTTTTTGCCGCCCCTTACTTTTCACCGCGTCCAATGTGCCAGCCTCCCTCGGGGCTGCCCTGGCCGCCGCCAAGATCGCCCGCCAGGAAGACTGGCGTCGCGACGCTGCCCTCAGCCTGGCAGACCGCTTGCGCACCGGGCTGGCCGAGCTTGGCTACAACGTCGGGGGCAAGACTCAGAGTTCCATAGTGCCCGTGCACGTCGACGACCTGGTGGGTACCGGGCTGCTGTGGCGAGCGCTGCTGGACCGTGGCGTCTATACGAACTGTTCGCTCCCGCCTGCCGTACAGCGGCCGATGCTCCGCACTTCGGTCATGGCTACCCACACTGAGGAGCACGTCGACCGGGCGATCGCTACTTTTGCAGAAATCACCAGCGAGGGGATCGTCGACGAGGAGCGGGAGCGGTTCCTCACGTTGCTGCAACTGAGGGAGCCGGGAGCAACCAGTCCGGTCTCGTGAGGGGCTGGGCCTCGTCGTTGGCCTCACGGGTGCGACAGGGCACATCGGGGGCCTGTTGCTACACCGTCTCCTCGATGACCCGAACGTCAGCGAGGTCCGTTCAGTGGCGCGTCGGCCTCTGCCGCTGTCGGGTAGCCGAAGCGCAACTCGGCCTCGGTTGGCCCATACGTGTGCCGACCTGCGAGAACCCGCAGCGCGGGACGCTCTGCAGGGCGTCGACTTGCTCTACCACCTTGCCGCTCAAGTGTGGCAAGGCGCTGGCGCAGCGGGCCTCGAGGAGATGTACGGCAGCAACGTCGGGGGCACGCGCAACGTATTGCTGGGCCGGCCGGGGGCGGTCGTCCTAGCATCATCTGCTTCCGTGTATGGCGCTTGGCCCGACAACCCGTTGCCGCTGGACGAGTCCCACGAAGCGCGGCCGAACCCTGAGTGCCCTTACGCGCTCCACAAGCTCCTGGCTGAACAGGTGTGTGCGATGGAGGCGGACCGCTGGGCCACCGTCCGAATGGCGGCTGTGCTCGGTCCTCACGCCGATGCCAGAGTGGCGCGGGCTGTCCGTGGCTACCGTCTGGCGGTTCCTTCCGTAGCCGGGGCATCCCAGGCGGTGCAGTGGCTCGACGAGTCCGAGGCAGTAGACGGCTTGTTGGCCACGGGAAGGACGCTGCTGGCCGGAGACGTGGTGACAGGCGAGGTGGTCAACCTGGCCACGGCAGACTGGTTGACTGCGGCCGACGTCGCGGGATTGGCCAGGAGCCGTCAGGTGAAGCTGCCACGATCCGCGCTCCTGAGGGTTTCGGAGCTCGGGAAGCGGTTGGGCGTCGCGCCCTTTGGCGCCGACCGTGCCGTCCTGATCGGAGGTCCGCTAGCGCTATCCATTGCCAAGGCCGAACGGCTCCTAGGGTGGCGACCAGGGAAGACGTCGGCCCAAGTGCTGGCCGCGGCGATGGGGCGCGATTGGCGCGCTTCCCCGCAGAACCGGCAGTTGTAGCAGGTACGGGACACGCTAGAGCGTTGGCCGCGTACCGGTCCGCAGGTCCATGGGCCTAAGGGTCTCTAGGTCTGGAAAGGATTACAGGGACTTCTTGTAGAGCCTCCATACTTTGTAGCGCCGGCCGCCCATGTCCACGAGCTGTTTGTTGATCCGGTCGTTGGAGGCCAGCGTCCAAGAGCCCTCGGCAGTGTCGACGCCGTCTGCCGCAAGGCGGCTCACGATCTCCCCGTAGAGCAACGGGCCGAGCCCCAGGTTCTGGACATCCTGACGAACACCGAGGGCAAGGACGCGGACCTGTGTCAGTTTCTTGCCCCCGAACAGCAACGGCACCCATCCGCTGGGGAAGAGCCTTCCGCTGCGGGCCTTCATCATCAACTGGTTTGCATCGGGCAGTGTGAGGCAAACGGCCACCGGGACGCCATCGCGCTCGAGGGCGAAAATCCAGCGCGGGTTGATGATCTGTTTGATCTGCTTAGCGAGGTGTCGGATCTCTGCTTCGGGCATCGGGACGAAGCCCCAGTTGTGCTGCCAGATGGAGTTGTAGATCTCGAAGAACCGGCCCACCTCGGCGTCGTAGTCCTTCATGTTCATATCGCGGACGTAAACCTTGGAACGCTCCCGGAGACGCTCCAGCGTCTTGCGCTGTCGCTCTGACAACCCCGTTGACAGCCGTTCGAACCAATAGCCGTACAGGTCCATGACCTGCTCCCAACCGGCACCCAGCCACAGAGGCTCGTAGTACGGGGGGTTTTGCAGTGTCAGAAGTGTCGCCGGAGTGTCGAAGCCTTCCACCAGGAGGCCTAGCTCGTCATTGGTAGTGAAGTTGGCCGGTCCGACCGCCAGCTCGGCACCCTGCCTGCGAGACCAGTCGAGGGCCACGTCGAACATCGACCCCGCCACGTCTTCGTCGTTGACAGAATCGAAGAAGCCAACCCAAGCCCAAGCCTCGCCCTGGCGCTCGTTGAACAGGGAGTCCACGCACGCACCGATGCGGCCGACGACCTTACCGTCCTGGTGGGCAGTCCACAGTGCCCACTTTTGGTGCTGGCTGGCGGGGTGACGACGAGAGATGCGGTCATAGACGCTCAGGCGCAGAGGAGGGGCCCAGTTAGGGTCGTGGCCGTGCAAACGGAAAGGCGTGTCGACAAAGACCCGTTTGGCCAGCAAGCTGTCGGCCGGCCGGATTTCGGTACCAGCCATATCAGGCGCGGGCCCGAGTGCGTGGGCCAGCCACGATGCGGCGTCGGCCGCGCTCTCCCCGGGCCGGTGAGTGGGCGGTGCTAACCACGGACAAAGCCATCTGGCCCTGCTCTCCCTCCCTCTGCCAGGTTCCCCTCAGTGCGTGGCTACCTTAGCGCCTGGGAAAAACACGTGGACAGAGGCGAGGAGGCGAAGGCGGCTCAACCGGGCTGGCAAACCGGGCTGGCAAACCGGGCTGGCAAACCGGGCTGGCAAACCGGGCTGGCGAAACCGGCGGGCGCGGCGCGAACCGATAGCTAGACGCGCCGGCCACAGTTCCGGGCTCGGTCAGCTCGAGCCTGTCCCTGCCTCGCTGTCCTCAGGCTCGTCGATTACCTCGACGAGCTCGACTGGTTTCACTTCGCTGCGGGGCTTGCTCGGGGAGATCACGATCGTCTGGGCGCCCGACGTCGTGTCCTCCTGGCTCGATAGGCCGCTCTTAGTGTGGGCTCGCTCCGGGCGCAGTCGCGTCGCCCGCTTCCCGTTGATGGTCACCTGTTCGGTGGCGGGGACCTCGATCTCGCTTATCGTCGCCATTCCTGCCGGCCTCAAGTCGAACTCGATCACCTTGGCGGAGAGCAGTTCCCGCATCGCCCGGCAGACTTCGAAGTCGCTCATGTTGAGCGTCCTGCCGATGGACCGCAAGTTCCTGCGGCCGTCGACAGCCGTAAGGACCCGCCACTGTTCCCTGTCCAGGGTCACCTGGCCCGGGTCGAGCTCGGTAACGAGGTGCGGCTGTACGTCGAGCGATGGGATGACCTCCTGGATCTCCTGCCACTCCGTGAGCCGCTGGCGAGCATTGTCCAATGCCTGCGCCACCGTGATTACGGTCCCACCTAGCACGGCGGTCGGCTTGCCAGGGTGGAACTCGAAGTTGCCTCTGTCTGAGTCGAGCAGTTCGAAACATATTTCCTGGGCACGCTGGGTCACGTCACCAGCCACCGCCGCCGCCTGGTGCTCGGACTGGTCGGCACCCACAATCTGGCCGTCTGCAAAGAAAAGGTTGGCCGCAAAGGATCGGCTGCGTACGTGCAACCGGCCGGTCATCCTCCGCGAGGCCAGGATCTCGAGCACGGCGCTGAAGTCAATCACGTCAAAAGTACCTTGTAACGCCATGGCGACCTATTCTGCCAGCCTTGGAGGTCTTGTGGAACACTCAGTTCTCCAAAACCGCAGCCGTGACTGCCCATCCGCGGGGAAAGAGACTGACCGTTAGCGACAGCAGGTCGTTGCCGTCTCTGTACACACAGCTGGAAGCGGTGTTGCTGGGGGGGCTGCTGCAGCCCCGGTACTCTACGCCCCCGGGCGGATAGCTGTAGGAAAACAGGGAGGCGACCGCAGAAGGGGTCGCGTCGGCGAGGGCAGCGGTCCTGTTCTGGCCAACCCACGCGTCCAGGAGTGCCCAGCCCGAGTCGGACGGCGTCGGTGCGGGCGAGGGGGGCGCCCAGGTGGTCGAAGGGGCGGCGACGATCTTGGGCCGGGAAGAAGTGGTCTTGGGCCGGGAAGAAGCGGCAGGCCCGGTCGTAGCGGCGGGCGTCCCCGCGGTGGTCGAAGGGGCGGCGACCACGGTCTTGGGCCGGGACGAAGCGGCAGGCCCGGTCGTAGCGGCGGGCGTCCCCGCGGTGGTCGAAGGGGCGGCGACCACGGTCTTGGGCCGGGAAGAAGCGGCAGGCCCGGTCGTAGCGGCGGGCGTCCCCGCGGTGGTCGAAGGGGCGGCGACCACGGTCTTGGGCCGGGAAGAAGCGGCAGGCCCGGTCGTAGCGGCGGGCGTCCCCGCGGTGGTAGTCGCCACGGTCCCCGTGGTAGTAATGGCCTGCAGGGTGGTCCTGGTTGTAGCCGTTTGCGCCGACCTAGTCCCGGGCGCCGTTCTGGCTGTGCCGGCTTGCGGGGCTGAGCCACCGCAGGCTGCAAGCAGCAAAAGGGCCGTCACAAGCGTGAGCGACCGGGCTCTCATGTACAAATGATGGCAAGGCTAGGGATCGACCGCATGACGGGTGCTGTTCGGGGGGACCATACTTGATGGTGGTCCCGGATTTGATAGTGGTACCGGGAGACCACCTGCTGGTCGCTACCGTAAGCACTTGGCGGAACGCCCTTTTTTACGGTCTCGTTTTTACGCACGCGGTGGCCGCGCTGGTGGGTTTCGGGAGCATTGGCTTCGCCGGGACGTACGCCGCCCGTGCCTACCTGCCGTCCCAGCCGTACGTCCCACCTGCAGGTGGCGTGCCAGGAGAAGCCGGGCTATCGGCCGACGACGACCGGCCACCCGATGCTGACCGGCCACCCGAAGCCGACCGGCCACCCGAAGCCGACCGGCCACCCGAAGCCGACCGGCCACCCGAAGCCGACCGGCCACCCGAAGCTGACCAGGCATCCCATGAGGGCGTCGAGGTACCCAGTCCCGTGTTGACCGGGGCACCGCACATGACCAAGGGGGCTTCGGGAGCCAGCAGCCAGCCTGCTCTCGAGCTCCAGGCCGGACGAGCAACGTCTACCGCAGTCGCCGAAGAGGACGCCGAACTCGAAGAGCTGCGACGTTACTTCCGAAAGCCAGCCCAATTGTGGCGTGCCCTGGTGGTCGTGCCATTCCTCGGTCTGGGGGCTCTGGCTGCCGATCCCAACGGCGGCGGCCTCGACCAGGCCTGGGTGCTCGGGGCCTGCTCGTGTGGTTGTCCGCCACCCTGGTAGCGGCCAGCCTCGTCTTACCCGCCCTTTACCAGGTGCGCTCCATGATCTTGCGACCGAGAACGTTGGGCTCGTCGCCGGCCAGCCGGGATGCCGAGCATATCCGTTTTGCCCGAGCAAGGACGCTGGCTGCCCGTGGGGCGGCATGCTGCGATGTGCTGTTTTTTGTCGCGCTCGCCTTGATGGTATGGCGCCCTTGAAGTAGTTGAGAGGTGCCCCGACGGATCAGTTGTGCCTTCTGCTCCAGGGTTCATCAGTCGGAAACCATAATATTTAGCGGCAGAGTATTTCGGAAGTTCTCAGGTTCTCTAATTTCGCATTAGCAACGCGCCGCACTACGATTGTCAGAGTATGGTTAGGAGCGTTCCCGGCAATGATGGCGCTCCCCAGTTGACCCCCGTCAAAGGCACATCTTCAGTTAGGTTCTGGCGCCCGTCGGTTGAGGGACCGGCGCAGGCCCTAGGCGCTAACCTTGTCGCTCGACGAGCAAATGGCGCCAGCTCGGGGGCTCGGCCCGTACGAGGGACAAAATATCGCGGGGTAGCGGTCGCAGAGCTGTTAGCCGATTACCATTTTGCTCTCGTCTCGCGTTTCCTGGATGATCGGGAGATAACTCTCCAAAAACAAAGCCGCGGGTTTTTCCATATTTCTAGCGCAGGCCATGAAGGATTGTGCCTCGGCTTTGCCAGGTCCTTACGACCCGGGTACGACTGGTTCTTTCCCTATTACCGGGACAGGACCCTCGTACTGGCGCTCGGGATAACCCCGACCGAATTGCTCCTCCAGACAGTAGGGGCGGCGACGGATCCCGCGTCAGGTGGCCGTCAGATGCCCTGCCACTTTGGGTCGCGCCGGCTCAATATTGTTACGCAGTCGAGCCCGACCGGTTCTCAGTGCCTACCGGCGGTTGGCTGTGCTGAGGCAGGCCGCTACATATCGGGCCGAGACCGAGAGCCGCTGGCCGGGTGCGCTGCACACGACGACGAGATCACTTACGTGTCCATGGGGGAGGGCGCGACATCCGAAGGAGAGTTCTGGGAAAGCCTCAATACTGCGTGCTCGCTCCGGCTTCCGGTCCTGTACCTCATCGCTGACAACGGTTACGCGATATCGGTGCCGGCTTCGCAGCAGGCCCCGGCGCCGATCTCGGAAATGGTACGGGGCTTCCCCGGTCTTTCTGTACACCGGATGGACGGACGTGATTATTTCGAGGTCAGGAAGAAGGCGCCCGGGGTGATAGCCGCTCTACGTCACGGAGAGGGCCCAGCGCTTGTCCACGCCACCGTGACTCGCCCTTACTCACATTCGTCCGCAGACAACCAGAGCAAATACCGTCCTCAACACGAGCTCGACGACGAAGCCTGGAACGACCCCATCGCGGTCATGGAGCGAGCCCTTGTCGAGGGGCACGTGCTTTCCGATGGTGAGATCGGTGAGATGCGGGAAGAGGCCCACAGCTTGGTGGCACAGGCAGCCAAGGAAGCGCTTCGCGCCCCACGTCCTGATCCCGCCACGATTGGTAACAACTTGCTCCAACTGCCTGTGGTGAGACCCGAAGAGTGCTCGGACGAGGCGGCCGTTGGGGACGAAGAGACCGCGGCCGGGCCAGTGGTCGCGCTGGGCGAAGCAGTGCGGCTGGCACTGCGCGAAGGCATGTCTCGGGACCCCCGGGTCAGGGTCTTTGGAGAAGATGTTGCCGACGCCCCGGAAGACCTGCTTGGCGAGCTCGAAGGCAAGGGCGGAGTATTCGGCACGACGCTCGGGCTTCAGCGCGAATTCGGCAGTGACCGCTGTTACAACACGCCGTTGGCGGAAGCCAACATCGTCGGGCGCGCCATCGGCCAGGGAGTACGAGGCCTGAGGCCGGTGCCGGAGGTGCAGTTCTTCGACTACATCTGGACCGCGATGCAGCAAATAAAGAGCGAAGCGGCCACCGTGCGCTGGCGATCTGCGGGCGAGTGGTACTGCCCAATGGTGTTGCGGGCACCTATAGGGGGGTACCTGACCGGAGGCGCGAACTGGCATTCTCAGTCGGGGGTCTCGATCTTCGCCCATATACCGGGCCTCGTTGTAGTAATGCCCTCGCGGGCGGTCGACGCGGTCGGCCTTCTCCGGACTGCGCTGGCCAGCGAAGACCCTGTTCTCTTCCTGGAGCACAAGCACCTTTTGCGCCAGCGGTACACGGAGAGGCCCTTCCCGGCGCCAGGTTTCCGGCTCCCGTTCGGCAGAGGCCGGGTCGCTCGAGCGGGCCATCACCTGACAATTGCGACATATGGCGCCACCGTCGAACGTTCACTCCAAGCCGCGTCTGCCATTGGAGGCGCGAGCGTAGAAGTCATCGACCTCCGCTCGATCGCGCCCTGGGACAAAGAGCTGGTGGCCGAGTCCGTGGCCCGTACCGGACGGCTGCTCGTGGTTTCCGAGGACCACCTGACATGCGGCTTCGGCGCCGAAGTGGCGGCGTGGGCGGGTGAGCACTGTTTTGGTGACCTGGACGCGCCCGTAACAAGACTTGGGGCCGCCGATACTCACGTAGCCTACGAACCCGGGCTCGAGCGGGCCACGCTGCCTCAGTCGGAGCAGGTCGAACTAGCGGCCCGCCGCCTGCTCGACATGTGACCCTACCGCCCTCGGCAGGCGACGGGCAACCTGCACCTACTGGGCACTCGTTATAACCTTATGCACGAAGGCCAACTTCGCTATTACCCCTGGCGGCAGCTCGAAGGGATAGAGGTCGTCTTTGCCGAGCGAGCGATTGAGGGCATTCATTGCGAGCGTGAGGGGTAGCCAGTCGGCGATAACGGCGTCGAAGCCCTCGAGGAAGGCAGTGTCCTCACTGGGCGCGCTCGCCTTGGCTGGGTCCCGACGGCCCGTGCGGTCGTCTACCGGCCCGACTACGAGGACGCCGAAGGAGGCGGCTGTTTGGACGGCGTCCCAAATGTGCAGGTAATGTGCAAAGGTCTCGGCCCAGTCTTCGAGTGGGTGCATTGCGGCATAGGCACTGACGTGGTTTTCGCCCCAGTCGGCCCCGGGCCCTTTTGCGTAATGGGCCTCGCGAGCAGCCTCGTAGTCCACGCGGTCATCTCCGAAAACGGTGCGGGCCTCGTCGAGCCAATAACCACCAAGACCAGGTCCGCCCCCGCGGACGCCCTCGCGACGGCTGTCGCCCCGACGGCTGTCGTCCCGACGCCTGTCGCCCCGACGCCTGTCGCCCCGGTACCCTTCGGCGATGAGCCTGGCCCAGTAATAGTGACCGACCTCGTGACGGAAATGCCCCAACAAAGTCCGGTACGGCTCGCCGAACTGAGCTCGTGTTTGCTCGCGAAAAGCGTCGTCAGTCTCGTTTAGGTCGATCGTGACAACTCCATTTTCGTGGCCGGTCACGACGTGCCGGTCGCTGGCTAATAGCTCGAAGGCGAGCCCCTGCTCGGGGTCTTCGTCACGTCCGATCAATGGAAGGTCGAGCTGGCGCAACTGGAAGACCAGACGCCTTTTTGCCATCTCCGCTTTCGAATAAGCATCGCGGTATTCCTCGTCCCCTTTGGGTGGCAAGTTGAGGGTGAGGCGGCACGATATGCACGGCTTGCCTGCGCCGACGAGCGGGACCAACCAATTGCAGTCAGCGACTGCTGACCGGGCGCAGCGCGCCCAGCGGTCGTCCCCGCTGATGCCGCGCACGGTGCCATCGAGGTCGAAGCGGACGAGCCCCGGGCCGGCGGGCTGCAGTGGCTCCAGGCTGGCCGAGAACGGGTCAAAACCCAGTAGCGCCCCGCACCGCCTGCACTCTTGGCTCTCGAAAGGCACCAGCTCGCGGCAACGCCGGCAGACAAATGCTCGCATGTCTTGACCTGGCAGTGGAGCTTAGCCGGGCCAGCTGTTTATCTGCCCGCTTGTCGCGGAGGCCCCCGGCCCCTCGGGATCACGGGGACTGCACCGGTGTTCGCAGTCGGTTTGCGTGCATGGGCCGGTCACAGTGGACTAGCAGGCCCGAACGGCTAAGCTAGCTTCGGGAATGGCACGAGTTGGGCGTTCACTAGTGGGCGTCGTCGTGGTACTCGCAGCCGCGGGGGCGCTAGTGGCCGCTCTTGTCGGTGTGGTCGCGTATTCGGGGGGCCGTTTGTACCATGACCTCGCGTCGGCGAAAGAGCAACCCACGCCCAACCTCGTGACAAACGCCCGTGTGCCGTCAGTGATCTATGGAGCCAACGGCTCAGTCATCGCCACGTTGCGGTCTTCTCTGTACCGCCAGCCCGTGAAGTTGTCGCGGATCTCCCCGATCCTCGTGAATGCCGTTCTCGACACCGAGGACCATAGCTTTTGGCTTCACGGCGGCCTGGATGTGGAGGCGACGATAAGGGCGCTGTTGGCGGACGTAAGCGCGGGAGCGGTTGTCCAGGGCGGTTCGACGATCGCCCAACAACTGGTCAAGGACACTTTCTTGAGCGACCAAAGGACGCTTGGCCGCAAAGTACGTGAAGGAGTCCTGGCTGAGCGCCTCGAAGACAAGTACACCAAGGCCCAGATTCTGGACGCTTATCTCAACTCGGTGTACCTGGGTAGCGGCGCGTACGGTGTCCAGGCGGCCGCAAAAGAGTACTTCAACAAGGACGCCGACCAAGTCGACCTGGCGGAGGCGGCTTTGCTCGCCGGCTTGATCCAGGCGCCGAGCGGCTATGACCCCATCACGAACCCTGAGGGCGCCCGCGTACGGCGCAGCGAAGTCCTTTCCCGAATGGTCTACTACAAGTCGGTCTCCGCGACCCAGGCCGCCGCGGCCAACCAAGTGCCTTTGCCTACGACGGTTAACGAGGCCCCCGGCATCTCGTACACGTCATATGGTTACTACGTGGAGCAGGTAGTGGACGAACTGCTTGACAACCCGGCCTTGGGGACAACGAGAGCGCAGCGCTTTACCGCTCTTTTCTCAGGCGGGCTAAAGATTTATACCAACGAGGTGCCCTCCCTGCAGTCCCACGCGCAGCAGGTGGCCGTCGCTGACATCCCGTCGAGCCTCGAGCACGTCGTCGCGGCGTTTGCCGTCATCGACCCGAAGAACGGCAACGTAGAGGCCCTCGTGGGAGGCCCGAAGCCAGGTACCGATCAATTCGACGACGCCGTGCAAGGCGAGCGCCAACCCGGCTCTGGCTTCAAGCTCTTTACCCTGATAGCAGCGCTCGAAGATGGTTACAACCCTAACGACTCCATCTTTGCCGCGTCCCCGTGCGCGGTTGTGTTCCCGGGTGTGCCTCTACAGTACGGCTACAACCTGAACCGTCTCATGAACAACGACCCGGGTGACCCCAATGGCCCCGTGACGCTCATCCAGGCGACGGCGCTTTCCATCAATTGCGCCTTTCTCCGGCTCGCACACCAGGTCTCGTTGCCAAAGGTCATCGAAGTGGCCAAAAGCATGGGCCTGTCAGACCCGACCCTCAACCCGAGCAACCCGTCCCTCGTGATCGGCACGGAGACCGTGCGGCCTATAGAGATGGCGGCCGCCTACGCCACCGTTGCCGACGGCGGTATTTACCACGCTCCGAGCTTTGTCAACCGCGTCGTCGACCGCAGCGGGAATGTCATCTATAACGGCGAGCGGCCGGGCCGCCGCGTCTTTTCCGCACAGGTGGCAGCCGAGGCCGTACTCGCATTGCGAGCGACGGTCCAGTACGGCACAGGCACCGCGGCCGCGCTTCCAAACACCGACGTCGCCGGGAAGACCGGTACCACCGAGAACAGTGTCGACGCGTGGTTCAACGGGATAACTCCTAGCTTGGTATCTTCGGTATGGATAGGCGACCCGAACGGCGAGCTCCCCATGTACGTGGATGGAGTTGAGGTATATGGGGCGGATTACCCCACCGAGATTTGGCACGATGTGATGGCTTACGCACTCAGTACGACGCCGTACGCGGCATTTCCTGCTCCAGCGCCGTACCTCATGCCTCCCCTGGAGTACATAGACTCGCCGACTCTCGAGGAAGATGACTTGACTTCCCACGGCGGCATCGGTCCGGGCGATTGTGTCTGGAACGGCACACTCGTCCCGTGCGTGACAACGACCATCCCGGTGCCCACGACCGCGGGCCCGACGATCACGACCAGCGTCCCGGCATCAACCACCGCACCGGGGTCGATCCCAGGCACCACGACGTCCTCCACCTTCGTGCCAGGCGCGGGGGGGCCGGGCGCGACGACCCCGGGTGTGCCTACCCCCGGATCGGCCACGCCAGGTGCGCTAACTCCCGGAACTGCCACGCAGGGCACCAGCACGCTAACGCCCGGCTCGACCACCCAGGGCACCAGTACGCTCGCCACCGCTGTCCCGCCTGACTCGCCGTCGACCAGCGCGTTCGCGACGCCCTCCGGTGCTTCGGGGGCGGGCACCAACGGGGCGGCTTCGCCCACTTCGGCCGCTGCCCCTAGGAGTCCGCCTAGCAGCACGGTGCCTGCGGCCGGCCCGGGACAGGGCCAGATCCACGGAGGCGGCCCAGGCCAGGGGCGGGGCCAATACTCGCAAGTGGGACCGTGAGCACGTCGGAACTCGAGGCTCTCCTCGCTCTGCAGGACCTCGACACCCACCTCGACCAGGAGCGGCACAAGAGAGACCATCTGCCAGAACGAGCCGAGCTGGCAGACCTTGACCGCCTTAGAGGCCAAAGGCAAGCCGCTCGTACCGAGGCTGCCGTCTTGCTGGACGAGGTAGCGTCGCGCCAAGAAGCAGCCGAACGGGAGCTGAGGGCGACCGAGGACCGGGTCGTGCAGGTGAATGCCAGGCTCTATGGAGGGACCGTGACGGCTTCTCGCGAACTGCAGGCCTTAGCCGCCGACGTGGATGGCCTGAAAAAGCGTGCTTCCGAGCTCGAGGACAGAGTGCTTTCCTTGATGGAACAGCGAGAGCCATTCGATGCTGCGGTCGGTGCCTTGGACGACCAGCTCGGAGAGCTCGAGGGTCGCAGGCTTCAAGTGGTCGAGAGTTTGACCAGCTCCGAGGCGGAGACCGATGCTGAGCTCGCTCGTCTATCAGCCCAACGCCCTTCTCTGGTGGACGCGGTCCCCAAGCAATTGCTCGACGTCTACGACCGCCTGAGGGCGCGCCTCGAGGGAGTAGCCGTGGCCCGCCTAACTGGGGCTCGATGCGATGGGTGCCATTTGAGCCTCCCGGCGGTAGAACTCGACCGCATCCGCCATGAGGCGGCGGGTACGCTCGAATTCTGCGAGCAGTGCGGGCGCATATTGGTAATCGCCGGCAACTGAGGCCAACCAGCGTTGCTTTCGGCTCCCAGCCCGGAACTCTGGCCCACCGCCGCAGCGCACCCGGTGCCAGTCGACAACTCGGCGGTTTCGGTCGGGACGTGTTCGTGGACGGACCCGACGCTGATAAAAGAGACGTCGTGGTACCCCCGCCGTTCGATGAGCGCCGGGGAGAGGCTGCGTTATTACGCGGAGCGCTTCCCGGTCGTTGAGGCGGACACGACTTATTACCGGCCTCTGCAGCCGGAGTTGGCCCGGTCCTGGGCCGAACGGGTGCCAGAGGGGTTCTGCTTCGATATCAAGGCGTACGGTCTGCTTACGGGTCACCCGGTCGAGCAGGCTTCATTGTGGCCCGACCTCAGGGAGTCGCTCAGCCCCGATGCGCAGAGCAAGCGGCGCATCTATGCGCACCACCTGACGCCCGACGCGCTGGAGGAGGCGTGGGCACGGTTTGTCCATGCCCTGGAGCCGCTGGGTGCCAGCGGCCACCTGGGGGCTGTGCTTTTGCAATACCCGCCGTGGTTCGTGCCCAAGCGCTCCAACCGCGATGAGCTCGAGCGCTTGCCCGAACGTCTTTCAGGCACGCTCGCCTGTGTGGAGCTGCGGTCCCCGCGCTGGTTCGCCGAAGACGACCGCGAACGGACAATCGGGCTGCTCCGTGAACTCGGGCTGGCACTGGTAGTAGTGGATGCCCCCCCGGTCTCGGGTCTCCCGACCGTACTGGAGGCAACGCGAAGTGACTTTGCCGTCGTGCGTTTCCATGGTCGCGCTGACGCCACCTGGAACGCCCGAAACGTTAGCGCGGCAGAGCGATTTCGGTACTTGTACAGCGAAACCGAGCTGGGAGAATGGGGCCCGTGTGCCCGGAGGCTCGCTCAATTAGCGTCCCGAGTCCACCTGCTCATGAACAATTGTTACCAGGATTACGGCGTGCGCAATGCTGCCGAGCTTGCCGCCATTCTTTCCGAAGAGGCCGAAGACAGCCAATAGGCTGTGCCTGGTCGGTTTGCCTCGTGCGGACGAGGTTTGCTGTAGGCACTCTCTACCTCGTGGCACGCCGGCTCCTCGGTTCCTGGCGCCACGCCTGAGGCGATTTGCGGCCAGCCCCCTCAGGTATGGCGGTACCCGGAAGGTCGATCGATCTGAAGGGATATCATGTGAGCGTGGCGTAAGCGATCGGTCGTCCTGGAACCTCGGCTTTAGTAACAGAAGGAGCAGGTCGTTGCGCCCCCACCTCCCTGCTGGCTCGGTACCAGCCTCAACCCTAAGAGCCACCAAGCTGGTCCGCGAGCGCTCCGGCCAAGTTGTGCTCAACGGCATTTCGCTCGTGGTCGCTCCGGGGGACCGGATCGGCGTCATCGGCCCGAACGGGGTTGGTAAGACAACGTTGTTGCGGCTCCTAGCGGGCCTGGAGCAACCCGACAGCGGTAGCGTCGAGATTTCCCCGCCGGGCGCCAGCGTCGGTTATCTGATGCAAGAGCGGGAACGACCGCAGGGCGACACCGTAGAGGAGTACCTCAGGCGCCGTTCGGGCACCGCTGATGCGGAAAAGGCGCTCGACGCGGCCGTCCAGCGTTTGGCCGACGGCGACATGAGCGACGACGCCCAAACGTGCTATGCCCACGCACTGGAACGCTTCAACCGCGTCGACCCCGGAGGTTTTGAAGGGCGAGCAGTCGGCGCCCTGGCTGACCTGGGTGCAGGTCAGGAGCTGCTGGCGGCTCCCGTGGCCGGTCTTTCCGGCGGGGAGGCGGCGCGCGTCGGGTTGGCGGCCATAATGCTGTCGCGCTTCGACGTCACGCTCCTTGACGAGCCGACCAACGACCTGGATTTTCTGGGCCTCGAGCATCTCGAAAAGTTGGTCGTCGGTTTACCCGGCGGGCTGGTCGTCGTCTCGCACGACCGCGAGTTCCTGAGCCGAACTGTCAACGCGGTCCTGGAGATCGACCCACATACCCGTACGGCCAATTTGTACGGGGGGAGTTGGGACTCTTATTTGCAGGAAAAGGCGACCGTATCACGGCATAGGGAAGAGTCTTACGAGAAATCTCGCCAGACCCGAGAAGATCTGCTCTCCAGAGCACAAAGAGAAAGGCAATGGGCTACGAGCGGGACTCGGCGCGAGCGGAAGGCGCCGAGGGACAATGACAAGGCGCAACGCGACTTCCGGATTAACCGGACCGAGCAGCTGGCGGCGCGCGCCCGGCGCACCGAGAAAGCGCTGGAGCGCCTGGAAGAAGTCGAAAAACCATGGGAGCCCTGGGAACTGAGGTACTCGCTCCAGCTCGCCCCGAGAGCAGGGGCCGTCGTCGCTTCACTTACTGACGCCGTCGTCGCCAAAGGCTCTTTTCGCCTCGGGCCGGTAGATTTACTGGTCGAATGGGGCGATCGCCTCGCCGTAGTCGGGCCAAACGGCTCGGGCAAGACGACCCTCGTCGAGGCTGTCCTTGGTCGGGCGCCCATCGTGGCGGGGGAAAGGGCGCTGGGGCCGAGCGTCGTAACCGGCGAACTTGCCCAGGAAAGAGCGGGCGTCCTTGACCCTTCGCCTGGGGACGGTCGCTCCCTGCTGGCCGAATTCATGCACTTGACCGGCATGACGGTGCCCGAGGCTCGCTCCCTCCTGGCCAAGTTCGGCCTCGGGCCAGATCACGTCGGGCGCCGGCCAACCACGCTGTCTCCGGGGGAGCGTACCCGCATGCAATTGGCGCGTTTCCAGGCGGTAGGCGTCAACTTTCTCGTCCTGGACGAGCCGACGAACCACCTCGACCTGCCCGCGATCGAGCAACTCGAAGCCGCTCTAGCCTCCTACGCGGGGACGCTCCTCATCGTCACGCACGACCGGCGTCTGCTGGAGGGTCTCAGGGTTACCCATCGGGCCGAGGTCGACGGCGGGAAGGTCAGCGTCGAGCCGTGCTGAGCCGTGCTGAGCCGTGCTGAACGGTGCTGAACCGATGCAAAACGGCCGCCAAACTGCTGCGAGGACCAAGTTCCGAGAACGAGCGGCGGCCTGAGGGCCCTGTTGGTCGTGATAGCCGGCGATCTCGAGAAGAAAATGGTTCTACCAAGTACATTTTCTTCTCCGGTCCGCCAGTTGGTGACCCAAGAGTTGGCCGTCGAGATGAGAGAACGAGGCTGGGCGCGTGCCAGCTGCCGATGTTAGGTCGCTAAGTCGGCAGCACCCGCGCGCCCGCCCGGCGGCCCGGTCTCTTCATCACTTCGATTGCGTTTGGTAATTGCTCTTTTATTTCCATCGAGTGAGTTACGACGAGGATCTGGCGAAAACGTCCTCTGAGGCGCTCGAGGGCGAGCAACATGCGCGTTTTGCGTTCTTCGTCTAGCGGCCCGAAAATCTCGTCCAGCACTAGGAGGCCGACGCCGCCTCCGAATTGGAACCTCACGTGCTCGCTGATGGCCACCCGCAGAGCGAGGTTGGCGAGATCTACCTCGGACCCCGAAAAGCGCTCCAGGTCGTATGAAATGCCTCCGTCGCAGATCTGTAGCCCATATGTTTCGGCGTCAACTTCGAGCCGGTCGTACTCCTTGTCTGTCAGCTCGCCGAAAAGCTCCGCTGCTTGGACGGCCAATTGCGGCCCTACGGATGCCACGACGCTGTTGCGAAAACCGTTGAGAAGTTCGGCTGTCCGCCCGAGGTGCACCGATGCAGACTCGAGGTCACCGAGGCGTTCGTGCTGCGCCTGCGCGTCGAGGTAGCGTTTGGCCTCAGCTTCAGCCTTCGCGCCCGCCCTGGTGGCGGCCACGCGAGCGTCGCGCCCGGCGGTTTCGGCTGCGGCCAACGCCGCCTCGGCTTCGGATGAGGCTTCTCTTGCCCGAGCCAAGGCGGCCGCGTCGAATGCGAGCGACTTCACCTTCGAGCGTAGGGCCTCCACGAGGGAGGACCCCGTCACGGCGCGCTCACTGGCACGATTGAGGGCCAACTCCGCCTGCGGACGCCTTTCCAGGCGGCCCCGCAAACGGCTCGCTACTTCTGCTGCTTGCTTGGAGGTCGAAACCTCTTCCCTACAGTGCTCGAGGGCAGTAGAGACCACTGTTGGAGCGGGTACCGGCCCCAATTTGGCGGCGAGCGCCCGGTCAGTCTCAGCGAGGGCGCCAAGCGCTACTGCCAGCCGCTGTGCGGCAACCTGTCTGGCCGCCTTGGCCTGATCCCACTGTGCTCGGGCTTTTCGGGCGGCGGTCACCTCAGCCTGCAGGCGTTGGAGAGCGGCCAACGCTTGTTTAGCGGCCGTTGATGCTTGCTTTAACTCCCGTGCCGAAGTGGCCAGACGCGCCTCGACCGCCACCAGCTCGGCTTCCCGGTGCGCCTGTACTTGGGCAAAGGCATCGCCGAGGGCCTGGCCGCAGAGGGGGCAGTCTTCCGCCCCGGAAAGCGACGCGGACTTCGTAAGAGCCTGCTTGGCTCGCTCCAACTCGCCGGCATCCGATTGCCGCCTGGCCTCGGCGGAGCCGAGGTCCGCACGCGTGGTCATCGCCGCCTCCTCTACGGCCGCCAGTGCCTCTTCGTCCACGGCGGGAGGTCCGGGCGCGTCGGTGAGCCCATCGAGCTCGTTGGCAGTGCTCAGTAGCACACCCAGTTGCTGCGCTCGTCGCTCTTTTTCAGGCAGGCAGGCAGCTTTTGGCTCGAGTTCTTTGAGCTGAACGTCGGCGCCAGCCAAATCGGCCAGCTCCGCGGCGACGGCCTCCACCTCTTTTTTGGCGGCCTCCACCTCCGCACGAGCGGCCCTGCCTTCGAGGACTAGCATCTCGTGCTCCTGGCGGACCAGGTCCAGCTTGTTGAACCTCTCTTTGGACGTCAGGAACACCTGGCGCGCCGCGAGCGCTGCTCTTTCCTCTTCGGCGGCCACGGTCTCCAGGGCGTCCGCGCTAGCCTGCATGTCCGCCGCTGAGATACGGGCCTCGTCGAGGTCTGGCAGCATCCCCCGGAGCCGGCCGTGCTGGTCGCTCGTTAGCCGAGCGTCGGCTCGCAGCTTGTCACGGGCGACATCAAGCGGAGTGACGCCGAGCAAGGCCAACACGAGCTTGCGGCGCTCGGCGGGGCTTTGGCTGGAGAAGGCGGCGAGTTGCTTTTGTTCGGCGAACACCGAGGCTCGGAACGCGGCATCGTCCATGCCGAGGACCGAGTGCATGTACCGGCCCGTGTCCCTCACTCCTTCGACGGTGGCTAGCCCGTCACAGTGCGTTTCGGCCCGCACGCTGGAGTTGGCCCCGGTGATCGTGCGACGCACCAGGTAGATGTGGCCTTCGTGCTCGAATGTGACTTCGGCTACGCACTCCCCGTGGGCGCCCGCAGAAGGGATCTCCTCTTTCGTCGTGCGGGCTTTACCCCAAAGCGCCCACAGGATGGACTCGAGAAGGGTGGACTTTCCAGCGCCGTTAGGTCCGTAAACTCCGACGAGCCCCGGCGGTAGGGCCAGCTCGAGCTCGTCTTCGAACACACGGTAATTGCGCAGGTATATGCGGTCGATCAACATGAGCTGTGCCTGCCTGGCCTAGCCCGCAGACTCGATGGCTTCTTGGAGGTAATGATGGCCGAGCTGGCGGACCTTTTCGCGGTCGAGGCCTGTCAAGTCCTGGTGCGAGAGCCACGAGTCCCACTGACCGCCGAGGGTCTCGACGCGAGGGAGTTCAGCGGGGACGGTGACGTCCTGGAACTGTGGCTCCAACCGCAGGTCAAGCGCAGCCGAAGCGGCCTCCCGGATTTGCTGGCGATCGAGCAGACGGTATCCCTCAGGGTCGACACCCTCCAGGTAAAGACGTGCGACCGCTCTCTCGGGCACTGTCGACGCCCTCGCCAGGACCTGCTCCGACAGCTCGGCAGGGGAGAGCCCGAGCGCGTAGACGTTTTCGAGTGTGACCAGGGGCCGCTGACCGCCGAGGGCTACGTGCCGGCACCGGCCGGTTGCGGTATCGAGGACGACGATGCCTTTGGGCTTGTCGGGGTCGTCGGCGAAACTGAAGGTATCCGTGGAACCTGCATACCAAATCCCGCTCGCGACCTCGGCATGGAAATGGTAGTGCCCGAGCAGCACCAGGTCGGACTGCAGGGTCGCGAGGTCGATCTCGATCTCATTGATGTCCGCGTGACGGGGCTCCACTTGCCGGATGCGGGGATGGGTGATGAGCAAATTGGTCTGGTCGGTGCTGCGGGCTTTATTGGCCTCTTCCAAAGCGTCGAGCGTTGCCTCCACGCTGAGCATTTGCGGCACGGCGTGTACCACGATGCCCCCACCTGGGGTACTCAGCTCAAAACGCTCATAGGAGAGCCGATGCGCGAAGTGCACCTCAGGGAACGTGTCGGCCAGGGCGCTGTACGGGCTGCCTCGTCCCGCCAGGCGAGGAGTGTCGTGGTTGCCGCTTATTACGACTGCGGGGACACCGTGCTGCCGGATCGCTGACAAGGCGCGCTGGGCGACCCGGAACGAGCGGTAGTGCGGGGCCGGGTGGTCGAAGATGTCGCCCAGCCAAATAACGAGATCGGGTTGCTCCGCCAGCGCTAGGTCTATTGCTGCTTCAAAAGACCTCTCGAAGTCCCATTCGCGCTGGTTGACGCCGCCTTCGACCGTGTAGGGCAAATAAGAGCGGCCGAGATGCGCATCGCCGAGAGCTGCAACCTTCATGGGACCAGTACACCATGGGGGACTGACCAACACGTGGAACCTCCCGTCGCGAGGCGAGCTGGCCGAAACGCGATTGGCGCGCACGTAGCCCGCCTGGCAGGCAGCGCCGGAGCGACGGAGCGCCGGTGCGAGGGGGACGGACGGGCGCCGAGCTAGATGAGCTGCGGCTCCGCAGGACCGGCGGCCCTTTATGCCCCAATCTACGCAGTGGCAGTAAACGAGGCGCCGAGGCGGGAGGTCGACCACTGGTAAAACAACTTCTCGATCTCCAGAGCAAGAAGCCCCGGGTCGAAGTCCGGCCTGCATACCCCGAGGAGGCCGACCGAGATCGAAGCGCCCCACGTCATGGCGCCGATGGCGATGTCGGTCCCGTCAGCCAAGGCCAGCACCGGGTACATCTGCTCTACGGGTGTGCCGAACAACCGGCATTTGCGCCGCACTCCGGGGAAAACGGAGACGATTACGCCAAGCAACTGGCCGGAGTAGACAGCCCGGGTGCAGCGGCGCTGTAGCCACGCCGGCAAAATGTTCATTGCGCGTAAAACGAAGGCCGCGGCTTCCGCGTCACCTCTGCGTAAGCAGCGGCCATGTATCCCTCGCACGGCCGCGACACGGTCTTCGAACGCCATGGGACGGACCGGAAGGTCCAGTAGAACGCCGGCAGTCCGGTTCGCGGCCGGAAGCGACCCGCTCCTTCGAGATTGACCCCCCGGTCTGGCGGAGGTCTGGAGGAACCGCACCGTGTGAGGCACCATCACTCTCATGTGCTCGCTGGTTCGCACGCCAGGAGCTGCCGAAGCACCCCGCAAATTGCACGTCGCTTCAGCGATCAGAGCGAGGAGGAGGTCGGGCACGTTCGTGCGCAGCCGGCGGGCAGCGATCGTGACCGCCCGGGCCTGGAGCGAAAAACCTACGAACCTACGGTCTGGGCAATGGCGGTCTGGGTAATGCCGGTCCGGGTTTTGACGGTCTGGGTTTTGACGGTCTGGGCAGTGGCGGTCCGGGCCCTGGCTGGCAACTTGAGCAGGCACTGTGAGGCCCGTTGTCCCTGGTCGCACCCGGGGACCGTGCGGCTCCGAGAGTTCGGGGGCGGGTGTGCCTGTAAGTCGTCCGGGAGCGGGCGGGGCTGAGAACGGCAGCGACCGCCAGCCGTGCCCACGGGATCCGGTAGCTTCGGCGTTCTGTGGCTGGATCGCTTCAACTCTTCCTGCTGCCGGCGTTCCCCGAGCACCAAGGCGCCAGGGCGGTGGACCGGAACAGACCATTCCGGCGAGGCCGCCAAGCACCCGGTAGAGGCGTCTGACCTTCAAACGAAAAAGGCTCGCTGTTGCTCGGGAAGCGGCAGGTTCCGAGACTGAACATGCCCACGCCAGTCGACCGGAATTTAGCCTCAACTCTCGGCCAGGGCCGCCTCCGTCCTGGTCGAGCAGGGCCCCAAGAGCGCCGATCAAAGTGAAACTGTCCCCGAGTGAGTGATGAATTTTCACTACAACGGCGCTTGCGTGCTGCCCGACGGGCTTCATTGACGGACCTTCGAAAAGGAGCGGTGCGCTCGGCAATCCTCGAACCAGGAGCATTTCCCACGGTGAGTCAAAGGGGTCGAGCGGATCCGAGAAGAATTGCGACACGAGCTCCTCGAGCGTCTCGCAACCCGCATCCTCGAGCGTCACTTGTTGAACGCGACGGTCCACATCCACGAGGTTGTCTACGACCCATTGCGGCCGCCGCCATTCATTACTCGCCAGCACGAGGCGCCGACGCAGATCGGGGATGACGTTCAACCTCTCGGTCACGCCGGAGCGAAGGTCGGCCAGGCTGAGCGGCGGTTCCCCCAGGAGCGCCACCGCTCCTACTTGTTGGGGCGTCTGCGGGGTGTCTGCGTAAAGGAACAAGGCGTCTTCCGCACGGACGGGGAAACTCCCCCGGGTCCCCGGTGCGAGCCCTGGGGTGCCTGGAGCTCTCGGATGACCCACTGCGTCAAGCGCGCCCAGCTGAGGACCGCCAGTCTGAGGGGGACCAGTCTGAGGGGGACGAGTCTGACGCCGACCGGTCTGAGGGCCCGTGGTCCTGGAGGCGACAGGCTGCTGGGCGACAGGCTGCTGGGCGACAGCCTGCTGGGCGAGGGCCTGCTGGGCGACAGCCTGCTGGGCGACAGCCGGCTGGGCGACAGCCGGCTGGGCGCCGGCATGATCCCCGCCCGCATGATCGCCGCCAACTTGAGCGCCGCCAACTTGAGCGCCGCCAGCCTCGCGCGCCGGTGCCGAACGGCCGCTGCGAGCTGGCTCGACCAATCTGGGCTCTCCTGTGAAGATGGGCAGCCCACATTGCGGGCCGGGGACTGAATCGTCTCTGTAGCGACAGTAGTTCGCCGATGGCCACGATCGGTTAGCGCCCCCGATGGCCAGGGCCGGGCTGCCTTCGCCCTCGTCTTGCCCTCGTCGAGCCGGGGCCATGCAGTCTCCGGGTGAGCAGCAAACCCCCTGCTACGAGTCGCGCCGGCTAGTCTCCAGGGAGAGCGGTCTTCTGTCCGTTTGGAGATGATGTCCCCCATACTCAACTTTGACCCGATCACCGAGGCCCGTCGCCAGTGGTGTGCGCACGGCTGGGAGGAGGCCGGGGATGGTATGGCCGCGATCACTTCGGTGGTCCGGGCACAGCAGCTGTTCCTCGGCAGGATCGATTCCGTGCTCCGACCGCTCGGGTTGACGTTCGCCCGCTATGAAGTCCTCATGTTGCTGCTGTTCTCCCGGCGCGGCTCTCTGCCGCTCAACAAGATCGGCGCCCGCCTCCAGGTCCACCCGACCAGTGTGACCAACGCAGTGGACCGCCTGGAGGAACAAGGCCTCATAAAACGGGTACCGCATTCGAGCGACCGGCGCACCACGCTGGCCGAGATCCTGCCAGTGGGCCGAGAATTGGCTATGCGGGCAACGCAGAGCTTAAACGAAGGAGTGTTTGCGCAGCCGGGTATGACCCCGGAAGACCTTAGGCAATTGGTTGACGTGCTGCAGCGTTTTCGCCACGCGGCGGGCGATTTCTCCGAGGACGTCAGGGCGACAGGGCCGGGCGTCTAGACCCACCCTCAAGAAGGCCCCGCCGAGGGAGGGGAGGTCACTTAGCGTCGGTGGAGGCGGCCTGTTGGCGTGTTCCAGGCCTGACTGGACGCACCCGGACGCCTTTCTGGGCGGATGTTCTGTACTTCGTTGCGCTTTTTCACCTTTGTTTACACGAAATCGCGACGATAACCACTAAATGCACCGAGAAACCGCACGAATACCCCGATTTTGCCGTCAATGCAGGAGAAATCTGAGGTTTTAGCCGGCAGCCGGTGCGAACCTGAGCGGCGTCGGAACTCTCGGACCGTCTCGGAGCCCGTCCCCCAGCTCTCCGTCTGGTCTCGGGCCCCCGTCCGGCTCCTCTCCGGTCCCGCACCCCCTTTCTGCTCTCTAGGCCGCTGCTGGGTGTCGTTGGTCGGATCAGTCGCGATTTCCGGCCCTTTTTGGCCCAAAAGCGCAACGGCATCTGGCTGGAGCACCGAGAAGCCGAATTTTCTCGGCCCGATACCACATGTTGCACTACCTGAGCCACTCGTCGAGGTCAAGAAGGTGGCCCGCCGTACCCGGCAGCCGGAAGCCGGTAGCCGGTAGCCGGCAGCCCGGTTCGCCGGGCGCCCCGGCGAGGCCACAACCACGTGGCCCGGCGGGCCCACCTGGTCTCCCGGCCCGTCAGTCCACCAGCGCCGACACGTTCGGGGCGGCCACAGGACGGGGCGTCGGCGGCGGCGGCGCCGAACGAGCGACCTCTTCGTACAAGTAGGCGAGCGCCGGCACTGCAAAGGGCGCTTCCAGGTTTACGAGGAGGCACTCGCCCGGCATCAACGTCTGAATTTCTGGCCCCAGAGCCGAGAGATCCTGTTTGGCGGAAGAGCGCAATATATTGCGGTCCTTCTCGTCCGCCAGGCCCAGCACGAAAAAGGTATTGAACTGGCTCAGCAATTCGTCGTCCAGCAATTTCGGTTGTTGCGTGACGGCCAGCAAGCCGACTCCGAACTTCCGGCCCTCTCTTGCCACCCGAGGGAAAACATTCGATTCTCGGTCCTTGTTCGCGGCCAGCACTCTCTGCGCTTCTTCCAGGGCGACCGCAACCGTCGGGAGCTGCTTGTGACGCTCCGGGTCGCCGAGGAACACGCCCTGCCATTCCTCCAGCACCCGGCGAGTGAGGTAGGACGCTACGAGCACCTCTTCGGTGCCTCCCAACCCGCTCACGTCGACCAGCACCACCTTGCCCTCCAGCAATTCGTCGAGGATGCGCCGCCCTACCGAAACGGCGGGATCTGACGAGATGCACGGGAGATCCACGATGCGCCGGGCCCGGCGGTGGACTACCTGGAGGGTGCTGAGGGCCACCCTGGCCGAGAGTTCGACGTCCCGGAAGCCGGGCAGGTCTTCAACCTGGGCGAACTCGGTCAGCCAGGCCAGGCCCTCGCGTCCCTTGCGGGATGACCCCGGTGTGGGGCCGGCTCCCGGACGTTCACCGGCACCCGGCCCCGGCCCCAGGCCCGGGCCGCGCGAGGTAGAGCAGCGGAGTAATGCCGCTCCAGCTCGTGCAGCGCCTCCTCCTGGGGTCGGCTCCACTCGTAGGCGGTCCGCAGGTCGTCGACCGAAAGCTCTGCCAGGCTGATCCGGAGCGTCGAGGTGTTGGGGAGCCGGCGATCGGCGTAGGTCCGCAGGGCAGTGGCAGCCCAGGGGTGGCGCCCCAGCTCCGAACGGTGCTCGCCGTGCGGGTCGATGAGCAAGAGCCCGTAACGGCCGTTGGCTGCCATTACTCCGGCTGCGAGCACTCGCAGGAGGTTGGACTTGCCCATTCCCGTCGTCGCAAAAATCCCGACGTGGCTGGCCAGGCTGCGTCCCGGGATCCCGACCGGGAAGTCCACGACGCTCTCACCGCTGCGGAGGCGCCCTATCGGGACGTCGCCCATTCGCCTGGCCAGGAAAGCGAAGTCTTCCGGGGTGGGGGACACGACCCGAGAGAACTGGGTCGCCAGGCTCTTCGGCTTTCTGAACACCGTCCTGGGGCCGGTCGGGCTGCTTGGGGGGGCCAGGTACCCAAGGCACCGGCATTCCGCCAGCCGGAAGGTCCTTTTGGCTTGCTCATGTACAGGGTGAGCGCCCGTGTCGCCTCTTGCGTCGTCTGCCAGGAGGGTGCCCGCTACTCGCTCAGCCCAGCCAGGCTCCCTGTGCTCAGTCCCGTAACTGACGTCGACGACCCTGAACAAGTAACGCCTTCCGGTTGCCTCGTCTACGCCCACCAACAGCTCCCCGAGGAACAGGTCCTCCTCCGGCGCCGCCCTGAACAGGGCCTCGAGCACGTTGCGCCCGAACAGCCGCCCCCTGGTGTGGCCGGAGAGAGCCCCCGCGCCATTATCGCCGTCCATGTCCTCAAGCATCGCAGTTACGGTCGATGCCAAACTGGCCCGCTTCCCGGCCTGGCCCGGTCGGCCTCGTCAGGCCAGGCTGCACCTGGCGGGATGTGGCGCTCCACAGTGCCTCTGCCGGGGGGACCATCACGGGTTGAACCCGAACCCGCACAGGACCGGGCCTGTGAGCCGGGCCGGAAAGGGGTTCAGTTTGTCGGTCAATTCCGTTCCATCAGGGCGTGGCGGTCGGTAAACGCCCGCTCCTTCACTTCCTCCGGGAGGCCAGCGAGGTCGAGGGCCCTTTCCAGCTCGTCGCGGATCTCGCGGCGAGCCCAGCCGGGGCACGCAGCCAGGCGGTCGGCGACAGACAGGGGGTACGGGTAACCCGGGAAGCCGGCGTCGTCGGAAAGGCCGCAAAGTCGGCCCAGGAGCAGGGGCGTGTCGGCATCGGCGGGGACGTCTATCCGGAAGGCGAACCTGGCATCAGGGTCGAGCCGGGCGACGACCACCAACAAACCGGGCCCAACCTCGGGCCTGCGGACAGCAACCGGCGCCCACCAGCACGCACGTGGCCCTAGGGTGCCTCCCGCTTCCAGTTCCAGTTGGCCCACCAGAGGCGCCCCGCCCCTGGCGAGCGAGCTGTGCTTGGTCACGCCGACGAGGGTGACTGACCGCTCGTGAGCTCTGACGAGCAGGTCGGTGAGCCAGCGGGCAGGGATCCTCCAGTCCGGCTGCAGGTCTCCGTCCACCAGCACGACCGCCCCCGGATCGGCTTCTTCCACTGAACGGGCCACCAGGCGCCACTCCGACCAGTCACGCAGGACATTGAGGTCGACGGGGGCTTCAGGAGCTACTGGCGCGCCCATCTCGGACAGGGAGCGCCTGCCCTCAGTGCCGCCGCCGCTGCCGACCAGGATGTGGACGGCGAAGGTGCCGTCGTCTTCGAGAGTGCATTCCCCGTTCTGCCAGCGAGCCCACGCGGCGCGGGTAGTAGCGACCTGTAAGGAGCGGGCGTCCGCTACTAGCGCTTGGCCGCCGTCGACCGCCCAACAGTCATCCGGGGGTGGCAACCTTTCGAGCGAGCGCAGCTCGATCGTGGGAAAGAAGTCGAGGTCGCTCCCGCTCGGGTCGGATACCTCGCTCGCACGGCCCATGAGCAGTTCGGCCACCTTCTCGGCTGCTTCGGGCACGGTGGGCACCGACGAGATGCTACGCCCCTGTGCCAACTCGCGACACGGAGCATGCTTCAGAGGCCGGCGCTCGGGGCAGAATGGTCCCATGCCTAGGTCCATATGGAGCGGCTCGATCAGTTTTGGGCTGGTCAACGTGCCGGTGAAGCTGGTCACTGCCACTGCGCCAAAGGACGTGCGGTTTCACCAGCTGCACGCCACAGACGGCGGTCGCATAAACCAAAAGAGGTTCTGCTCGATCGAGAACCAGGAAGTGGATTACTCCGAGATCGTGAAGGGCTACGAGATCCACCGCGGGCAGTACGTCATAATTGAGCCCGGAGAGATCGAATCGCTCGCACCCGAGGCCAGCCGCAGCATCGATATCGAGGAATTTGTGGACCTGGCCGAGATAGACCCCCTTTTCTTCGAGCACAACTACTATTTGGTCCCCGACGGGGCGGCAGAGCGGCCTTATGCGCTGCTGGTCGAGGCAATGACCGGTACCGGAAAGGTAGGTATCGGTCGTTTTGTACTCCGGACCAAGCAATACCTGGCGGCCTTGAGGCCGCGCGACGGGGCACTGGTGTTGTCCACGATGTTGTTCGCTGACGAGGTTGTCGGGACCTCGGACCTCGAGGTCAAAACTACGAGCGACACCCGGCCTTCCGAGCGGGAGCTCAGCATGGCCCGCCAGCTCGTGAGTTCTCTGTCTGCCGAATGGGAGCCTGAAAAGTTCAAGGACGATTACAGGGACAAAGTCATGGCATTGATCGAGGCTAAGGCTGAGGGCAACGAAATTGCGGTAGCCGAAGAGCCTGAGCGGCCTGCTCCCGTCGTAGACCTCATGGCCGCGCTCGAGGCAAGCCTGGCGCGCGCCAAAGACGGTTCTCGTGGCCCGCAAAAACAAGAGAAAGATGATACGGAGACCGCGGGGCGAGGCCGTAAACGCGCCAGCGCGTAACGGGTTCGAGCGTCAGGGCCCAGGCGAAAAACTTGGGTGACGAATTAGTCAGCCGAGCGGGCCATTCCTGTCCCGGTCCCTGTCGGTTTTGGCGGCAGCCAGGACGGCGTCAGAGAGAGCTGGCCAGGCCTTTGTCGCCCACTGACCAAAGGCCGTGGAGCCGAGCGCCGCAAGGCCGAGGCGGGCCTCGGGGTCCACCCAGACAAAAGAACCCGACTGGCCAAAATGACCGAAGGTCCGGGGTGAGTTCCTACGGCCAGTCCAGTGCGGGGACTTCTCAGCCCGGATCTCCGGCCCAAGCCCCCAATCGCACGGGTTTTGGCGCCCGAAACCGGGGAGGACCCCGGCCAAGCCAGGCCAGGCGACAGACGTGGCCATTTTGAGGGTCTGAGGGCTGACCAGGGTTGGAGAAAGAAGTTCGCCGGCGAGCAACACCAGGTCGGCCAATGGTCCCCGGGCGCCGTGCGCGGGCGAGCCTTCCACAAAGGTCCCGGACATACCGAGGGGGCCGAGCACGCCCGCCGTCAGGTACTCACCGAAGGGCATCCCGGCAGCGGTTTCGACGTGAGCTGCTACCAGTTCGATGCCCGTGTTGGAATAGATGCGTCGTCTTCCCGGAGGCGCGATGGGGTTGTCTCCCTCGAATGGCAGACCAGATGCATGGGCCAAAAGGTGGGCGACAGTTGCCCCCGGCGGACCGGAGGCGTCCTCCAGGTCCACTGTCCCCTCCTCGAACGCGACGAGGCTTGCCATCGCGACGAGAAGCTTCGTCACCGAGGCCCACTCGAAGGGCTCGTCGATGGGCCCGGCCGTCGCAGCTAGGACTGGCCGCTGCGGCGCCCTCCCACCGTCGACGACTCCGGCGGCACCTTTACCGGGCCAACCCGCCACTTCGGAAGCGAGCGTGGCGCTGAGCTGCTCACGCCCGGCTGTCATCGGGCTTTAGCTCGCTGGGCTCAGTCTGGCCAGCCCCGGTAGCCCCGGGAGCCCATTCGCCTGCTGTCTCTGGGACTTCCGCGGCACCCGTTGCGCCCCCGGCACCCGTTCCGCCCCCGGCGCTCTCGTCCTTTGCGGCCACGTACCGCTCGATGAGGTGCGCCGTCTCGGCCATGTTCTGGCGGATGCTTCCTCCGAGGGCGCGTTCGGCGAGCGGACCGAGAATGGGCAGGTGGATGATCAAGTCGCCTTCGAAATGCTGGCTGCACTCATGGTCGCTCACCGTCCGCAGGTCGTACCAACCCGCGAAGGAAAGCAGGCCCTGGTAGTTGTCAGGCACCATTCGCACCTCGCTACGGCGAGCTGCCAGGTCGACGTCAGTGACCTGCGACCACGTCAGTTTGTTGGTGTCGAGGATCTTCGTGGCCGGCCCGCTGAGCTGGCCGGAGAAGCGGTAACCGAGCTCGATGCGGCCGTGGTCGGGGGTCTGGGAAAAGGAGCGAACCTCGGGCGCCGATATCCCCGAGAGCTCCCCGAGGCTCGTGTAAAACGCCGGGTCGAGGTAGGCCGCCTGCGCCTCCTCGGCGCTCACGGCGATGGGCTGGTCGAGGCTGATCTTCATGTCTTCATCCGGTGCCTTAGCGCCGGCGCAGCCTATCGCCCCGAGCCGTCACGGAGCCTGCCACGGCTCGAGGGGCGTAGGCTCAAAACGAATTGTCGCTGGTGTCGCAAGCAAGCGGGCTCTCGAGCGTCGTCAAGTTGTACTCCGTCGCCGCAAAGTAGCTGAGCGGGGCGGGCCCGCCGGGGAAGGGGGCCACTTCCATCGGGTCCAGGCTCTGCACGGTGACGCCGGCCGACTTGGCCACCTCCTGGAGCTGGTTGGGCGGTACGCCAACCTCGCTGAAGACAGCTGAGATCGAGTTTTGTCGCACGAGGGCCGTCGTTTTCCTCACACCTGTTGCGTCAACCGACACGTCGACGAGATCGAACCTGCTTGCGAACCGCTGGAAGGCGCCGTCGGAGGTCACGAACTCGTCGTGCTGGCAGGACGTAAACGCGGTGTCGAGGTCGTCTTCGATGGAGGTCGCCACTGACTGGAAATTGCGGGACCCATTGTCGAACTCGGTGCGTCCGGCGGCGTCCGCCGCCGTCAAGCTTTTCGCAATGAGGACGGCGGCTTTGCTCATGAGGTACGGGTCGAGCCAGAACTCATAGGGTTTGGCCTGCTTAGAGACACCCGGCAGGACCGCAAGATGCCGGCGGGCGGACGCTGCAGCGGCCTCGACCTGAGGCTGGTAGCCGTCGCCGACGTCTATCACCAGGGTGGCTTGCTCGAGGGCCTGGCGTCCCGCCGCCGTAAGTGCGAGGCCCTGGGGTTGAGCGCCCGGAGGCGCGATGTCGACCACGCGGACCGCGCTGCCACCGATGTAACTGGCGAGTTGGGCCAGCGTGTACACCGACGTCACGACTTCTGGCTGGCGCGTCTTGGCCGTGATGCTCGTCTTGGGATGCCCGGCCGGCTCCACCAACGCCGACGCCGACGCCGTTGCCCCTGTCGCCGACATTGATGTTGACACCACGGCGGGGACGAGGCTCAACGACACGGCCACGCTCACGGCGGCGGCGCGGAGAGCCGCCCGATGTCTTGGTACCACTGCCGGCCCGCGCATTCCGTCGAGCATTGCACCGTGCGCACAGTCGCTGTCGTCGGTCTGTCTGTGATCGGTCTGTCGGAAGCAGTCCCCTCGGTCAGGTGAGCTGAGCCACGCCGGTTGGGCTAGAGCCAGGAGCAGCAGCGTAATCTGAAGATGTGAAAGGTGGTGGTCTCTACGGCCGAGTCGTTTGATGTCGTAGTCATCGGGGGAGGGCCGGGTGGCTATGCGGCCGCCCTGTACGGCGGTCTGGCGGGTTTGCGAATAGCCCTGGTCGAAAAAGAAAAAGTGGGCGGCACCTGCCTGCATCGCGGTTGCATCCCGGCGAAGGAGCTGCTGGAAACGGCGGCCGTCTACCGAACGGTCAAGGGAGCCAAGCAGTACGGCATCGGGGTGGACGGCTGGACCGTGGACTTCCCGACTACTCAGCTACGTAAGCGCACGGTGATCGACCAGCTCCACAAGGGTCTGCAGGGGTTGCTGAAGCGCCGCAAAGTGGTCACCTTTGCCGGAACGGGCCAGTTGCAGCCGGGTCGCAGGGCCCGGGTGGAAGGCCATGATGGCACCACGACCGAACTCGAGGCGCCGGCTGTCATCCTGGCCACTGGTTCGGTGCCCCGCACGATCCCGGGTTTTGAGGTCGACGGCCGCCTGGTGATGACGAGCGACGAAGTGCTCGACCTGGAGCACCTGCCCGAATCGGTGGCTGTAATAGGCGGAGGGCCAATCGGTTGTGAGTTTGCGTCCATGCTCTCGGACATGGGTGTCCGGGTAACGATCCTGGAAGTGCTCCCCCGGATCCTGCTGGGTGTCGACAAAGACGTTGCAGACGTCGTGGTCAGGTCGTTCACCCGTCGTGGGATCGCGATCCGCACGGGCGTCCGGGTGCAAGGCCATACCCCGAGCCCAGACGGCCGGTCCACGACCGTACAGTTTGCTACTAGCGGACCAGATGGTGGCGGGCCAGATGGTGGCGGACCAGATGGTGGCGGACCGTGGCGCACCGGACTCGAGGTCGCGACGGTTGTTGTCTCTGTCGGGCGCCGGCCGTGCAGCCAGGGGCTCATCGCGCCAGGCTGTAATGTCGAAGTCGACGAGCGCGGCTTCGTGAAGGTGGACGAGCTCATGCAGACCAGTGAGGCGTCCGTGTGGGCGGTCGGTGACCTGGTCGCCACTCCGGGCCTCGCCCACGTGGGTTTCGCCGAAGCGATGCTCGTCATCGACCAGGTACTCGGCAGGCCCGTGGTACCGCTGGACTACGACAGGGTGCCGTGGTGCGTTTATACGTTCCCTGAGGTGGCGTTCGCGGGGTATTCGGAAGACGCCGCCCACGATGCCGGCTTCGAGGTAGTGACCAAAAAGGACTCGTACTCGGGCAACGGGCGGGCGCTGATCGTGGGGGAGCCCGAGGGCCTAGTGAAGGTCATTGCGGAAAAGCTGCCCGATGGCACGGCCGGCCGGCTTCTCGGGGTGCACATGGTCGGGCCCTGGGCCACCGAGCAGCTCGGCCAGGGGTACATGGCTGTCAACTGGGAGGCCACGGCCGACGAAGTGGCCCATTTCGTACAACCCCACCCATCACTGTCTGAGGTATTCGGCGAGACGGTTCTCGCCCTAGCAGGAAGAGGTCTTCACGTTGGCTGACATCACGATGCCCCAGCTCGGTGAAACCGTCACCGAGGGCACCATCACGAAATGGCACAAGCGGGTTGGCGACGCGATTGCCGAAGACGAGGTCCTGTTCGAGGTCTCGACGGACAAGGTCGACTCGGAAGTTCCCTCCCCTGTGAGCGGCACCGTCACGGAGGTCCTCGTACCAGAGGGTGAAACGGTCTCGGTCGGCACGAAGCTAGCGGTTATTG
Organism: uncultured Acidimicrobiaceae bacterium; assembly: GCA_963823855.1. Taxonomy (GTDB): domain Bacteria; phylum Actinomycetota; class Acidimicrobiia; order Acidimicrobiales; family Palsa-688; genus Fen-671. Next base: position 170,891 of record CAWGNA010000008.1, on the reverse strand, counting down.
GCCAGCCGGGCGCGACCTCATCTGCCTCCCACAGTGGCACTCCGACCGCGACGGGCCAGGGCGCAGCGCCAGGCTCGGCAGGCTCTCCTGGCTTGCCCGCGAATGGTAAATCGGGGGCAGACGAGATCGAGGAACCGTTGAGCGGGGTAGCCGAGGACGCCTCGTTCGAAGAAACGGGTACAGACGCCGACGGCGGGCCGGGTGAACCTGCCACCGTGGAAGCGGGCGCCGCCGGTCGCCGGCCTGGTGGCCAGGCCGCGCAAGCGCCGGCCAAGCCACCTACGGGGGGTTCTTCCCGGCCAGGGTCGCGTCCCGCCGACCAGCGTCCTCCGAGCGCACCCTCCCAGGGTGGCCCAGGCAAGCTCTTGTCCCCTGTCGTGCGCCGGCTGATCGCAGAGCACAACCTCGACCCTTCCGAGATAGTCGGCTCCGGCGCGGGCGGAAGGATAACTCGCGACGACGTGTTAGCGACGATAGAGCGACAGGGCTCGAACGGGGGTGGTGCCCCGGCGGACGCTGCAGTGCTGGAGGAAGCCCCGGCGGCACCTGCGCCTACTCCTCAGAGGTCGACGGCCCCGGTGGGCCCCGCGAGGTCCGCCGCGCCCACGTCCAGCGCCGCGCCGAGCGGTCAAATACCGGTGCCGGGTGAGGGGGACACCGTGGTCCCGTTTACGAACATCCGGCGGCGCACAGCGGAACACATGGTCCGCTCGAAGCAGACGTCTGCTCACACGATGGTCGCTGTCGAGGTCGACTATTCCGGGGTCGAACGTGTGCGGCTGGCCGAGAGGGAGAGGTTCAAGGCGGCCGAGGGTTTCAGCTTGACCTACCTTCCCTTTATTGCCAGGGCCGTCGTCGACGCGCTCGAAGAGTGGCCGTACCTCAACTCGTCGGTAGGTGACGACCAGCTCATAGTCCACGGTGAGGTCAACCTCGGGGTCGCCGTCGACCTCGACTTCGAAGGCCTTCTTGTACCTGTGGTGCACCGTGCGGAGGACAGGCGGCTGGTAGCTCTGGCCCGTGAGATATCTGGCCTGGCCTCCAGGGCTCGCTCTAAGCGCCTCACGATGGACGACATATCAGGCGGGACCTTCACGCTCACGAACGCGGGGGGCTTCGGGACCCTGATCACCGTGCCGGTGATCAACCAGCCGCAGGTGGCGATCTTGTCGACGGACGGGGTGAAAAAGCGGCCCGTTGTGGTTGAGCTGCCCGACGGCTCCGATGGTATAGCCGTGCACCCCGTTGGCAACCTCGTCCTGTCATGGGACCATCGAGCTGTCGACGGCGCCTACGCCGCCGCCTTCATGGCCAAGGTGCGGGAGGTCCTCCAGACCCGCGACTGGGCCACCGAGCTCTGAAAGCCGGAAACTCAAGAGATGCTGGAGTTGCTCTCACCGGGGCGAACACTACGACTGCGTTGGCTGGGCAGCCGGGTTGCGTACAGGGATGCTCATGCGTTGCAACGCGCTTTGTGGGCGGCTGGCCCCCTCGCTGACGACTTCCTGCTGCTGCTCGAACACCCCCACGTCTATACCGCCGGTATCCGGGCCAAAGCGGAGCACATGCTGGTCGACCCCGCCGGCGTAGGCGCCGAGCTGTTGTGGGTCGACCGGGGTGGCGATATCACCTACCACGGCCCGGGCCAACTGGTGGGCTACCCGGTCCTTTCCGTGCCGAGCGGGCCGTCCGCCACGCCCCGGTACGTCCACGAGATCGAGCAACTCGTTATCGACGCTGTGGCCAGGCTCGGGTTGGAGGACGTGGGACGGCTGGACGGTTACCCGGGTGTTTGGGCTCAACCAGAAGGGCCACGTCCCCGCAAGATCTGCGCCATCGGGGCCCGGCATAGCCGGCGCCGCACCATGCACGGTTTCGCTCTCAATGTAAACCCGGACCTCGAGATGTTCAGCCACATCGTGCCCTGCGGGATTGCTGGAAAAGGCGTCACCTCCCTCGAGGCCGAAGGTGCCCACGTCAACATGGCCGAGGCCGTCGAGATGGTCTTTGCCGTGGCCACCGAGCGCTGGGGCGTTGGGCGGCCCGTTGAACGCCAAGACGTCGGCGGTCCAGGGCGCCCGGGTGGTCTGGGCGGCTCGGGCGCTCCGCTGGGCGCGGCTGTGGCGCCGGTTCGGGCCGAGGCAGCTCGGCCGGTTGGCTCTGGACCGGACAGGGCAGCTCCGCCCCGTGCGCCTGCTCAGACTGAGGCGGCTCGGCCGGGTGCGCCCCCTCCCGGCGAGCCGGTCCGCCTCGTCGGCAGGCTGGGCAAGCTGGCCCAAGCGGGAGTGGGCCCAGCCGAAAGCCTTCCCCTCGGGGCTCGTAAGCCGGGGTGGTTACGAGCCAACGCTCACATGGGAACCGAGTTCCGCTCATTGCGCAAAACCGTGCGCGGGCTCGGCCTCGTTACCGTTTGCGAAGAGGCGGGATGTCCCAACATCTTCGAGTGTTGGGCGGACGGTACGGCCACCTTCATGATCAACGGGGACCGTTGTACGCGTGCCTGCGGGTTCTGTCAGGTGAACACCGCCAAGCCTCTCCCGTTGGACCCAGGCGAACCCGAAAGGGTGGCTGAGGCCGTCGCCCGCCTCGGGCTGGCGCACGCCGTCGTTACTTGCGTGGCTCGCGATGACCTCGAAGACGGAGGAGCATCCGGTTTCGCGGCGACGATCGATGCAATCCGCGACTACTGCCCTTCCACTGCTGTCGAAGTCTTGATCTCGGACTGCAAGGGTGACCCCGCCGCTCTCGGGACCATTTTCGAACGACGTCCTGACGTCCTCAACCACAACATCGAGACTGTCCCTCGCCTGCAAAGGGCGGTACGACCCTCCGCCTCGTACGCGGGAGCCTCGCCGTGTTGGCCCGGGCGCGGGAGGCCGGTCTGACCACTAAGTCTGGCCTGATGCTCGGTCTGGGAGAGACCGAGCAAGAAGTGGTCGGCGTTCTTGCCGACCTGCAGGCGATCGGCGTGTCCATCGTGACTATCGGGCAGTACCTGCGCCCGAGCGCCTCTCACCTCCCGGTAGCGCGGTGGTGGCCGCCCGAAGATTTTGCCAGGATCGCCGATGCGGGTCGCAGCCTCGGCATCCCGCAGGTTGTCGCGTCACCCCTTACGAGATCGAGCTATCACGCTCGCCAGGCCGCTGATGAGGTCAGCCACGGGGTCGCTTTGGGCGCCCGTGCCGGCGCGGGTGCTGGTGCGGTTCCCGCGGGGGGGCCTGCTGGCGCTGCGTCTGGTGGTGCGGCGTGAACGCGGCAAACGCTTCCGACAGGGCCGCTCTCTTTGGAGCTCGCATGAAGCGGGCCCACGAAGCCATGGCCCTCGCCGGCGTGGATGTGGTCCTACTTTCTCTCGGGGCAGATTTACCGTGGCTTACTGGTTATGTGGCCATGCCGCTCGAGCGGCTGACGATGCTGGTTGTCCCGCCCGCCGGCGCGGAAGAGAGGCCGGTCCTCTTCGTGCCCGAGCTCGAAGCACCCAGGGTAAAGCCGGTCCCCGAGGTATTTGGGATCCAACCCTGGGCCGAAACAGAAGATCCGGTGGCCCTCGTGGCTTCACTGGTAAGCCGCTGGAGCTCGGGCTCACCTGTTGTAGCAATCAGCGACAGGGCGTGGGCAACGTTCGTCCTCAGGTTGCAGCAACAGCTGCCGGGGGCAACGTGGAAAACCGCTTCCGAAGTGATGGCCCCTCTGAGGGCGATCAAGGACGCGGCCGAGGTCGAGGCACTAGCCAAAGCGGCGTCTGCGGCAGATCGAGTGGCGGACGCCCTGCTTGGGGGCAGTATCGTTCTGGCGGGCCGCACCGAGCGGGAGGTTTCCGCGGAGATCACGCGGCTGCTCCTGGAGGCTGGCCATGAGCGAGTTGGCTTCGCCATCGTCGCTTCCGGCCCGAATTCGGCCAGCCCTCACCACGAACCTTCGGAGCGCACCATCGGTAAGGGCGAACCGGTCGTGTGCGACTTCGGCGGGTCTCTCGATGGTTATTGCTCGGACATGACACGCACCGTTTTCACCGGGCCGCCATCAAAGGAGTTGACGAAGATATACGGTGTGGTCGCTCAGGCACAGGCCGCCGGAGTGCTGTCTGCGCAGGTCGGCGAGCTGTGCAGCGGCGTCGACTGGGCCGCCCGTCGCGTCATCACCGAGGCGGGTTACGGTCAATATTTCGTACACCGCACAGGGCACGGCATCGGCTTGGAAGAGCATGAAGATCCTTATATGGTCTCCGGGAACTCGACTCCGGTGACCGCGGGGCACGTCTTCTCGGTCGAACCGGGCATTTACGTCCCTGGCCGGTACGGCGTCCGCATAGAGGACATCGTCGCTGCGACGGCGAGGGGGCCTCGGCCCCTTAATGTGGCGGAGCACTCCCTGACTGTCGTTGAAGCCTGACCGCGCGGGCAGCGTCGCTTGCCCCCGCCCGACCAGCAGCATTTCTAACCGGTGCCCGACGCTCAGCGATCCCGGTTCCCGTGCCGCTCGTAGAGCCGCGCCACCGGTGTTCGAATAAGGTCTCCGGTCCTCTTTGGGCCGGTCTGTTCTCCCTGGTCAGGCCTTCGTGCCTAAGGGTATGCGTACATTCCGCTCATATTGTTGTCAGGTAGCTGCCGGATAATCGACCTATGAGCACCGAAGCCTCGGCCCGGAGCGTTGCTGCGGCGGACTACCCGAGGCTGCGCGGCCTGCGCCTGAGCCAGTCCGCGAAGGAGGGCCTCGTGGCGGCTCTCGTGGCGCTTGGTGCTCTTGGCGTCATATACATGTGGTGGCACGACACCACCCCGGCCAGCGTGCACGGGGCGGGGCCATGGCTGACGGCAGCCGGACGCGTCACCGGGCTCGTAGGGACGTACTTGGTCGTGATCGAGGTGCTGCTCATGGGCCGTGTCCCGTGGCTCGACAGGGCGATCGGGATGGACCGCCTGGCCGTCTGGCATCGGCGCAACGGAGAGTACGCCATCTGTCTACTGGTCGCCCATGCGCTCCTGACCATCTGGGGTTACGCGATTACCTCACACGTGGGTATCGTCAGCGAGACGAATTCCGTCATCTTGTCCTACCCGGACATGCTCGCCGCCACAGTGGGCCTCGCCCTCCTCGTGCTAGTCGGCACTTTGTCCGCAAGAGCGGTGCGGCGCCGGGTGAGCTACCAGACTTGGTACTTCGTACACCTGTACACGTACATCGCCCTCGCCCTATCGTTTGCTCACCAGTTCTCGACCGGGGCAGACTTCGCTACCCATCCCTTGAACCGGGCCATCTGGATCGCTTTGTACGGCAGCGTTGCCGCCCTCGTCGTTGGGTACCGCCTGGTCAAACCCATCGTCGATATGGCGCGCCACCGTTTTGTGGTGGTCGGGACCGTCAGCGAAGGGGCCGGCCTCACGTCGGTGTACGTGTCGGGTCGACGACTGGAAGACTTGGATGTCGAGGCGGGCCAGTTTTTCTTGTGGCGGTTCCTGACTCGCGAAGGCTGGTGGCAGGCGCACCCATTCAGCCTTTCCGCCGCGCCCAACGGGCGCTGGCTGCGCCTTACGGCCAAAGCCCTCGGAGACCACAGCGCCGGCTTGGCCAGGCTCCGCCCGGGGACAAAGGTAATGCTGGAGGGCCCGTACGGCACTTTTACCCGGCACCGGCGCCGGCGCCGGAAAGTCTTACTGATCGGCGCCGGCGTGGGTATAACCCCTTTGCGAGCTCTTTTCGAGTCGTTTACGGCCCGCGGGGGCGACGTTGCGCTGATTTACCGGGCCAGCACTCCCGACGAGCTTGGTTTGCGCCATGAGATCGACCAGATCGCTGTCAGGCGGAATGCGAAGATCTTTTACCTCGTCGGTCTCAGGGAAAAGCACCCGGAGTACTTGACGCCAGCCCATCTGCGCCTCATTGTCAGTGACGTCCGCCAAAGAGACGTGTACGTTTGCGGGCCCGCCGGCTTTACCGAAATGGTCAAGGCGTCCCTCGAAGACCTGGGCGTGCCTGGACGCCAGATCCATACCGAGTCCTTCGAGTTTTAGGAGGGAGCCTGCACGATGCGCCGCGCCTTGGTCGCCACCGCCGGGACTATCGTCGGTCTCGTCGCGCTTTTGAGCTATAAGTCGAGCGGTCCGATAAACCTGCAAAAGGTACAGTTGGGCAGCGGCCAACCCGGTGCAGCCGCGACGACAGTCCCGCCAACGACGTCCCCCCCGGCAACGACCCCTTCGAGCGATGGCCCGAGCAGCGGGTCGCCTACGACCACGAGCCCGCCAGCCACAACGACAACGAGCCCGCCAGCCACAACGACGACGAGGCAGACTTTTGACGGCCAGGACGTCCAGTACATTTACGGCGACATAGTCGTGGCCGCCACGCTCCAGAGTGGCAGGATCGTTAACGTCACAGTTCCTCAGAACGGTGCGATCGATGGACGTTCCCAGACGATCAATTCCTACGCCGTGCCTATTCTCGAGCAAGAGGCCCTGGCTGCGCAAGGCCTCAATTTCAATGTCGTTTCTGGGGCAACGTTTACGAGCGACGCATTCGCTCAATCGCTGCAGTCAGCTCTGTCCAAGGCTGGCAAGTGACCGGCAGGGGCCCCGCTTCGGTCGGGGCCCCAGCTCGGGGCAAAGCGAAATCCGCCTCCGCCGGTTTTGGAGGCCCAGGCGGGCAAAGCGGCCTCTGCCCCCGGCGGGACCGGCGCCCCTCTCGGGGAGCAGCGCGAACGGTTGCCGAGGAGAGCGCTCTGGTATCTAGCTACCATCCGAGGCCGGAATCTCACGTTGGGTGGCGTTCGAGCCGGCAGACCGCCCTGCGGGGACGAGCTTCGAGCTTTCTTGGTGCGTCGGGGCGTTCTCGGCCGAGCCCGGCCCGGGGCCGGCAATCCGACGTCGGGTTCCCCAGAGGTCGGTCCACCAGCGGGTTACCCGAACATGGCCACGGGGTCGAGCGGCCGAGCACGCTACTGGGTTTGGTGGTAAACACGGCCACCGGGGGTAGCTAGCCGAGGATGATCGCTAGGTGCGGGGTGGTCCGCCAGGTAGCGGTGATGGGGACTGTCGTTACTTTCGACGTGTGCACGCCCGCCCCGCGCCAGGAAGTCGACGTGGCCTTGGACCGCTCGGTCGCCTGGTTGCGCTGGGTCGACGAGACCTTCAGCACTTACAAGCCGGCGAGCGAGGTTTGCCGGTTCGACCGGGGCGACGTCCAACTAGGGGCCTCTTCCGATGAGCTTCGTCAGGTAATAGCACTGTGCCACCGCTTTAACCAGGAAACAGCTGGTTTTTTCGATGCCTGGGCTTCTGGCCATTTCGACCCGAGCGGGGTGGTGAAGGGCTGGTCCATAGAGGAGGTGTCCACCCTGCTCTGTGCCGCAGGTCTTCCGCACCACGCCGTTGACGGAGGGGGAGACATTCGGCTCCGTCGCCCGCCCGGCTCCGGGAAGCCATGGCAAGTCGCCATCCGCCACCCCCTCAAGCCGGACGCTTATTGCGCTGTCCTGTCGCTCGAAGAGGGAGCTGTCGCCACCTCTGGGACATATGAGCGCGGGCCGCATGTTATCGACCCGTTCACGGGTGGGCCGGCGGCCGAGCTCGTCTCGGCTACGGTCGTCGGGCCAGACCTCACGGTGGCAGATGCGTACGCAACAGCGGCCATAGCCATGGGTGCCGACGCGCCGTCCTGGCTCGAGACCCTAGAGGGCTACGAATCGTTAGTAATCGGGCCCAACGGTCGCGGGTGGTCGACTCCCGGTTTTGAGGAGCTGTCCGTCACGACGCTTGGCTCGGGTTACCTGCCGGACGTCGGACTATAAAGTACTTGGCTTGGGGGTGGTGGCAGATTATGGCTGCCGTCGTTTGTTCGGGGTGGAACTGCCAGGAGGTTTCTTCCGAGCACTCGACCCCGATCCGTTCCGCCCCCAGCAGCCAGGCGCAGCGGGCGTTGTCTTCCAGGTCCGGGCAGGCGGGGTAGCCCCAGGAGTAACGTCCTCCGCGGTATTGCTGGCGGAACAACCCCTGCAACGCGGCACCATCCTCGCTCGCGAAGCCCCACTCCTGGCGGATGCGCCAGTGCCAGTACTCGGCGAGCGCCTCGGTCATCTCGACCGATAGGCCGTGCAGGTGCAGGTAATCGCCGTAGCGGTCCGTGCCGAACAATTTGGACGTTTCCTCGGATGCAGCCGCGCCCATGGACACGATGTGGAATGCGGCGTAGTCCTCCTCGCCCGAGTCGGCGGCCCGGAAAAAGTCAGCGATGCACAGCCACGGGCTCTCGTCCTGCCGGGGAAAACTGAAGCGGGTGAGCTCCCTCGAGCGTCCTTCGTCGGCCCAGATAATGAGGTCGTCACCTTCCGAGTTCGCTGGGAAATAGCCGTAGACGACTGCCGGGCGCAGCACGTCGGCCTGGCGCGCTGCCTCGAGCTTCTCACGGAGGACCGCCCGTACTCGCAATTTGAACTCGGCATCGTTCTCGCCCGCCAACGGGCGGTAGCCCCACTGGTTGCGGAACAGCGAAGTCTCGTTCAAGTACCGGGCGATCTCCCCGAGCGCCACCCCCCGTTCGACCCGCGTACCTGTGAAGGGCGGGACGGGCACTGGGTTGTCGACGACCACTGACGGGGCGCGCGGTGGCCGTCTGACGCCCTGCCGCGAACCAGAGGCAATCGCGCCCGAGGTGCGGCGCGAGGGCACACCGGCCCGGCCGCCCGGGGCGCGCCCGAAGGCCGGGTCATCCTCCCCCGACCTGGCCAGCTCCATCAACCTGTCCATCGTCCGTAGCCCCTCGAAAGCGTCCTTCCCGTAGAACAGGCGCCCCTTGTAGTCCGCCCTCAAGTCCCTCTCGACATAAGTACGAGTTAGGGCGGCCCCACCCAGCATCACCGGGTAGTGGTCGAGGCCCCGGTCGTTCAGCTCGCGCAAGTTGTCGCGCATTATGAGGGTCGATTTCACCAGTAAACCCGACATGCCGATGACGTCAGCGTTAACCTCTTCGGCTTTGCTGATCATTTCTGCAATCGGCACTTTCGTGCCGAGGTTGTGCACTTCGTACCCATTGTTAGTGAGGATTATGTCTACGAGGTTCTTGCCGATGTCGTGGACATCGCCCTTCACGGTGGCGAGTATGATCTTGCCCCGGCCTCGTTGGTCGATCCTGGTCATATGGGGCTCCAGGTATGCAACTGCTCCCTTCATGACCTCGGCAGACTGAAGTACGAACGGCAGCTGCATGCGGCCCGAGCCGAAAAGCTCACCAACGGTCTTCATCCCGGCCATCAACGGCCCGTTGACTATGTCCAACGCTGCCAGACCGTTGCCGAGAGCCTCATCCAGTTCGCCTTCGAGACCTTCACGGGAACCGTCGACCACACGGTGCTCGAGGCGACGCTCGACCGGCCAACCGCTCGTGTCCTCTTTTGCCAGCGCTTCAGAGCTGGCCCCTTCGAAAAGACGAAGTAATTCTGCCAGGGGGTCGTAACCACGCGTCGGGTCGCGGCGGTTGTACACGAGGTCGAGGCAGACCTTCACCGTCTCGGGAGAAAAGCGGTCGAGAGGCAGTATTCGAGCGGAGTTGACAATCGCGGCATCCAGCCCGGCGAGCTGGCACTCGTGCAAGAACACCGAATTGAGGGCCTGACGGGCCACCGGGGCCAGGCCGAACGAGATGTTCGAAACGCCGAGGACCGTCCGTACCCCGGGCAGGGCCGCCTTGATGAGCTTTATCCCCTCTATCGTCTCGGCCCCGTCGGGCCGGCTCTCTTCCATCCCGGTACTCACCGGCAGCACCAGGGCGTCGAAGAACAGGTCTTCTGGGCGTAAACCGTAACGGTCAACTGCCTGTGCGTAGATCGCCCGGGCGGCCCGCAGTTTCCACTCTGCCGTGCGAGCCTGGCCTTCTGTATCGATGCAGGTGCAAACGACCGCAGCGCCGTAATCGCGTGCCAGTGATAGGAAACTATCGAGGCGAGTGCCCTCGCCATAGCCTTCTTCGAGGTTGACCGAATTGATAATGGGTTTGCCGGCGATGTGCTGGAGCCCTCGTTCTACGACGGGCGCCTCGGTGGAGTCGAGCATCAACGGAAGTGTCGACTGAGTGGAAAAGCGGCTGGCAATTTCCGTCATGTCCGCGACGCCGTCCGCCCCCGTGTAATCCACGCATACGTCGAGGGCATGACTGCCCGATCGGACCGCCTCCTTCGCCATGGTCGTGCAGCTGTCCCAGTCTTTGGCGAGCATTGCTTCCCTGAACCGCTTGGAACCATTGGCGTTAGTGCGCTCGCCGATATTCAGGACAGAGGGGGCCTGGTCGTAGGGGACGTGCGTGTAAAGAGAGGCACAGCCCGGCTCCCACACCGGGTCCCGTCTGGCGGGCGTCGCACCGCGCAACACGTCTATTACGGCCTTCAGGTGAGCAGGAGTGGTCCCGCAACAGCCTCCGAGTATGGTCACACCCAGCTCGGTGGCGAAGCGACGGTGGTATTCGGCCAGCTGGTCCGGGGTCAGGTCGTAGTGCATTTTGCCTTGGACGACGGAGGGCAGGCCAGCGTTCGGCAGGCATGCGACGGGGATGCGGCTGTGCGCGCTCAGATAGCGCAAGTGCTCGCCCATCTCTTCAGGGCCAGTCGCACAATTGAGCCCGATGACATCGGGGCGCATGGCGTCGAGAGTAGTGAGGGCGGCACCAATCTCGCTTCCCATCAGCATCCGGCCCGTTGTCTCGACGGTGACGTGCACCTGGATGGGCACTTCGCGTCCGGCCTCCGCCATGGCCCGCCGACTACCGATGATCGCTGCTTTGGCCTGGAGCAAATCCTGCACCGTTTCGATGACCAGGACGTCTACCCCGCCGGATAAGAGGCCTGATGCCGCCTCCTGGTAGCCGTCGCGCATGTCGGTGAAGGAAATTTGGCCGAGCGACGCGATCTTGGTCCCGGGGCCGAGCGAGCCCGCCACCCACCGGCTGTCCCCGTAGCTGTCAGCGGCGTCTCGAGCGATAACAGCTGCGGCTTCGGCGAGTTCGCGGGCGCGAGCCTCGATCCCGTACTCAGCGAGCACCCATGGCAGCGAACCGAAGCTGTTGGTTTCGGCGACCTGGCAGCCGACGTCGAAGAACGAGCGGTGCAGGTCGGCTACCAGGTGAGGCTTCGTCACACAGAGGATTTCATTGCAACCCTCGTAGGCTGGCCCACCGAAATCGTCCGGGCCGAGGTCGAGCCCCTGCAGATTGGTGCCCGTCGCACCGTCGAAGATGACGAGGCTCTCGCGAACGGCTTCGAGGTAGCTGGCCGAGCCGGAAGTCATCCGATAGATGCTAGGGGAAACTGACAGTTGTCCCTCCGCGCCGGCTTGGCCCGCCTGAGCGGTGAGCTCCCGGTCGAGCTTTACCATCTCAGGGCGCACGTCGACAAGCCGCTGCAGGCTGGCACAGCCGTTGCCCGCGTCGTCGACCGCCACCCGCAGGGTCATCATGCAGGTTGGGCGCGATCAGAGCGCGATCGACTAGGGCTCTCGTCAGCGGCAGCATCTCGTCGGGTGCTCGATGCGTCCCCAACTGGGCTTCGAGCGGTCGCGTGGCCGCCCTCAGCTCCGAAAGCTCAGGAAGTCCCGAGCGGTTGGCCCGCCCTTCGCCAACGCGTCCAGTGCGCCGGCTCCGGCCGGCAAACCTGCGGCGCTCGCCGCGCGATCTCAATCCCCGGGCCGGACCAGCAGTGGGGCCGTTGCCAGCCCTTCGCACGCGTAGGCGCCGTCCCGGTGCGGCGCCTGTACGCTCACCAGGGCCGGTCAAGGACGTTCGTGCCCCTCATAGCTGCTGATCCGTCTTGGGCGCGAGCTGCTCACAAAGTTGAGAAAACGCGGCTCGGTATTCGCCCGGCTGTCCACCGGCGGGCGTTCAGAGTGGTGAAATCAGGCTAATGCAGACGAAGAGTGGCAGCCTCGGGCACTCTTGGTGGCCGAGCGCCCCGTGGGCCCGGTCAGTCGCCGACCGAGTCGCCGACCGAGACTATTTCAACCGCTAGCTGCCCGCTCGGGGCCTCGTAGGTGACAGTGGCCCCGGCTCGCTTACCCATCAACGCTTGGCCGAGGGGGGAGCCTGGAGAGATGACCGCGGTACCCGCCTCGCGCTCTTCGATCGAGCCGATTAGATAGCGTTCTACTTCGTCATCGCCCACGTACCGGAGCCGCACAGTGACGCCCGTCGCGACCTCGTCTGCCGGGCCGCCGCCCTCCACCACCTCGGCGTCGTTCAGCATCGCCTGCAGCTGACGGATACGCGCCTCCATCTTGCCTTGCGAATCCTTTGCCGCGTGGTAGTCGCCGTTTTCCGACAGGTCACCGAGGGCCCGGGCCGCCTCGATGTGGCGAGCTATCTCGACCCGGCCCCGGGTCTTTAAGTCCTCTAGTTCGGCCTGGAGCCGATCGTAAGTCGCAGGCGACAACTTTGTGGAGGCCATCTTCGCAGGGTACCAGCGCAGCGCGCTGTTGGATAGCGGCTCGGAGCGGGCCTGCGGGGCGGTGCGCGGACCGCTCGCCCGTCGGGCAATCGTGTTGACTGACAGGTCTCCGGGGTGAGATACTAGGAAGGCCTATGAATCTGCCACGCCGCTTCCGCTACGCCAAAGCTGTCATCGTAATTTCCTTTTGACGCGCCCCAAGGTGGGTGTGCGTCGTTGCGACCGTCCCGTCGGGGCGGTCGTTTTCATATTGAAGACAATTTCGTCATTACAAGGAGGAGAGCCCTAACTTGAGCGCAGTCCCATTCTCGCAGCGCCCATCTGTCCCGCGAGTTGCCGTTATCTCGGGGGACGGCATCGGGCCCGAAGTGATCGGCGAAGGCCTCAAAGTCGCCCGGGCGGCAGGTGCCGAACTCGACACGGTCAGTTATGACCTCGGCGCCAGGCACTATCTGGCAACCGGTGAAGTATTGACTGACGAAGTCCTCGAGGAGCTGAGGGGCTTCGACGCTATCCTGCTCGGGGCGGTCGGGTCACCTGAGGTCCCCCCGGGCGTGCTCGAGCGGGGCCTGCTGTTGCGGTTGCGTTTCGCGCTCGACCTGTATATCAACCTGCGGCCTTTCCAGGCGCAGGCCAGCGTCGGCGCTGGTGTCCCCATCGATTTCTCTGTAGTCCGCGAGAACACAGAGGGTATTTACGCGGGCGAGGGGGGGTTCTTACGGAAAGGGACAGCCGTCGAGGTCGCCACGCAAGGCTCGGTCAATACCCGTTTCGGTGTCGAACGCTGCGTGAGGTTCGCCTTCGAGTTGGCGGAGACGAGGCGCCGCCACCTGACGCTCGTCCACAAGACCAACGTGTTGACTTTTGCGGGCGACCTCTGGCAGCGGGTCTTCGATGAAGTTTCCGCTGAACACCCCGACGTCCAGACGGCTTACAACCACGTCGACGCCGCCTGCATGTACATGGTGGGCTCGCCCGAGCGTTACGACGTGATCGTCACCGACAACCTTTTTGGCGATATCCTCACGGACCTGGCCGGAGCTGTCGCGGGAGGCATTGGCCGGGCTGCCTCTGCGAACCTGAACCCGGCCCGGACCGGCCCCTCCATGTTCGAACCGGTGCACGGGAGCGCCCCTGACATTGTCGGCACCGGCAAGGCGGACCCCACCGCGGCGATCATTTCGGTGGCGATGATGCTCGAGTACCTGGGCCTAGCCGACCAGGCGGCGCGAATAAACAAGGCCGTGCAGAGCTTCCACCCTACCGGCCAGATCAGTACGAACCAATTTGGCGACGAAATATCGGAAAGGGTGTGAGCACGCCGTGCCCATTACGAAGACCGAATTCATTTGGATGGATGGCGAGCTTGTCAAGTGGGACGATGCCAATGTTCACATCCTGACGCATACGCTGCATTATGGCCTCGGGGTCTTTGAGGGGATCCGGGCCTATGCCACATCCGAGGGCCCGGGCGTGTTCCGCCTCACGGACCACATCACTCGGCTTTTTAACTCCGCCAAAATATTCATGATCGATATCCCCTTCAGCCGAGAACAGATCGTCGACGCGGTCAAAGGGACCATCGCGGCCAATAAGCTCCCGGAGTGCTACATAAGGCCAATTGTCTATCTAGGTTATGGGGAAATGGGCCTCAACCCGCTTCCGTGCGCGGTGCGCGTAGCGATCGCCGTCTGGCCCTGGGGGGCCTATCTCGGCGAAGATGGGATCGAAAAGGGCGTGCGCGTAAAGGTGAGCTCCTGGCAGCGACACGACCCCAACGCCATGCCACCGGCGGCCAAGGGTACAGGCATGTACATCAATTCCTCGATGGCCAAAGTCGAGGCGCTCAAGGCTGGCTATGACGAGGCCGTCCTGCTTTCCCCGCAAGGTTATGTGAGCGAGTGCACCGGAGAAAACGTCTTTGTGGTGCGTGATGACCGCATTACCACCCCCCCGGTCTCTGCGGGCGCCCTCGAGGGGATCACCCAGGACTCGGTGCTCACGATCGCCCAGGATCTCGGGGTTGAGGTGGAGCACGCGAACATGTTGCGTTCTGACCTGTACACCGCCGACGAAGCGTTCCTGACCGGGACCGCGGCCGAGGTTGTCCCGATCTGTTCGGTGGACGACAGGGTCGTCGGCGATGGGACCCCCGGCGCCGTCACGAGAAAGATACAGGACGTCTACAAGGCGGCCGTGCGCGGTGAGGTCGACCGTTACAGGCGCTGGGTGGAGCATGCCAAATGAGGTAGAGCCTGGGGTTGAGGCCCCAGGCGGGCTACCCAGCAGAGTTGAGATTTTCGATACCACCCTTCGCGACGGGAGCCAAGCAGAGGGCCTTTCTCTCACCGTTAACGACAAGATCCGGGTAGCCGAGCAGCTCGACTTGCTGGGCGTCCAGTACATAGAAGGTGGCTGGCCGGGCGCCAACCCGAAAGACCGCGAGTTTTTCGCTCGAGCGGAGCGCGGAGAAATTGTCCTGGCGAACGCCAAACTGGTGGCATTCGGCGCTACTAGAAAAGCGGGCGGACGGGCCGAAACGGATCCCGTCATGGCTGACCTGGTCGGGGCCGGTACCGGCTACGTCTGCCTGGTCGCGAAGTCTTCGCCCTGGCACGTCACCGAAACGCTGCGCACGACCACCACCGAAGCGCTCGACATGGTGGCCGACTCGGTCACGTTCCTGCGTAATAATGGGAAAACTGTCCTGGTAGACGCTGAACATTTCTTCGACGGCTACCTCGAGGATCCCAGGTTTTCGAGCGATTTCCTACGCGTGGTCGAAGAATGTGGAGCTTCTCCGGTGCTGTGCGACACGAATGGCGGGATGCTGCCCCATCAGGTGGAGAGGGTCGTAGCCGAGGCGCGCCAGATTGCCTCTGGTCGCCTCGGGGTCCATTTCCACAACGACTCTGGCTGTGCCGTAGCCAATTCGCTGGTTGCTGTCGGCCAGGGAGCGGACCATGTCCAGGGGTGCATCAACGGGTACGGCGAGCGCACGGGCAACGCCGACCTTACGACCGTCATCGCTGATCTCAGCTTGAAGTTAGGCGTCGAGACGATAGGTCGCGAGCGTTTGGCTCTGATCACTCCGGTGGCACGCCACATTGCCGAAATCGTCAACATGTCGCCGAACCCGCACCAGCCCTTTGTCGGCTTGTCCGCTTTCGCCCATAAGGCTGGTATCCACACGAGCGCGATCGCCCGTGCCCCCAGCGCGTACTCTCACGTCGACCCGGAGGCCGTTGGCAACATGACGCGGTTCGTGCTCTCGGAGATGTCCGGACGCTCGACCGTCGCGTTGAAAGCAGGACAGATGGGCATCGAACTGAGCGACGACGAGGTGGCATTCGTCGTTGAACGGCTGAAGGAGCTCGAGCACGCTGGCTACCACTTCGAGGTCGCAGACGGGTCGCTCGAACTACTGATGAGGGCGGCGACAGGTTGGAAGCAATCTTTTTTCCGGCTCGAATCGAACCGAGTGGTGACCGACCTTCGGGAGGACGGGACATTTCTGACCGAGGCGAGGATTAAGTTGTTCGTCGGCGATGAGCGAATTATGGACGTCGCCGAAGGTAACGGGCCGGTAAATGCTCTGGACGCGGCCCTGCGCAAAGCGCTCGGCCCTCGCCACCCCGCGCTGGCGCGGATCCATTTAACCGATTACAAAGTGCGTGTTCTCGACTCTTCTACAGGGACGGCCGCCGTAACCCGGGTGTTGATCGACTCGACGGACGGCGATCGCACATGGACCACGATCGGCGTGTCGGAAAACGTCATCGAGGCGTCGTGGCAAGCACTTTCGGACTCGATCGTGTTCGGGCTGCTCCACGCCGGCGCCAGGGAGCACTAACCTCAGCCTGTGGCCCAACCCGACTACGTCCCGATCATCTCCAGCGACAGGATCAGGCCTTCCAGCCGTCTGCAGGTGCCTGGCTCTTGGGAGCAGGACCGCCCGGCCGAGATCCTCTCGTTGCGCCAACCAGAAGGAGGGAGCTTCGGGGCGACAGGGTCCGATCTGGGCTTCGGGCTCAAACTTGCCCACAGGGTGGGCGAGCGAGCTGTCCTGAGCGAAGGCGAGCACCTCACCGACGTGGTCGTCGGGTGTTTTGGCTGCGGCACGCGGCGGTCGTCGTTCTTCCACCGCTCGCCGGTTATTTACGACATGGACTGGGCTTTCACGCTGTGGGGTTACATGGAGGGCGCCCCGGAGGACCTCGTCGCTTTCCGCCGTCCTCTCTTTGCCGGGGTAGCCGAGGACTATGACCGCCAGCGTCAGATCGTCGGAAGGGTAACTGACGAGGTGGTCCGGCTGTCTCACACCGAAGTCAAGGCGAACCTGGCGAAGTGGCGAGAGTGGTTGCGGGGCTCGACTGCTTGATGAGCTCGCGCCGCCGCTCGCCGCGGCTGTGGGGGTAGGCGGGCGTGGGAAGGCCCGGCAGCCCAAGTGGGGTTGGCCCGGGCGGGGTAAAGGCCCGGGCGAGCTAGACGGGCAGGACGGAGCGGCCCAAGGTGGGTTGGAGCCCTGGGAGATGAAGTCCCGGCGGGGGTCTATACAGACAGACGACCCCAGGCCAGGTTGGAGTTCGGGCCGCTTTGACAACGAGGGCCGCCTGCAGGGAGTTGACGACGCGCTCAGGGTGGTCGTGAGCCCTTGCTGGAGCCCAAAAGACGAGGGCCGACGAGCTACCTCGGTGCACAACGGGTAATTCGATGCGATCCGAAGCAGAAAGCGTGCCCGTTTCGCGACAAGGTCCGCTCGCTGCACCCGGAAGGGCGGCGGTAGGCGAAAAATAGAGCGCCGTCGCCTGTGCTCGCGGCCCTCAGTACACCGAAAGCGGCCGAATCCCAACTCTCATCGTTGTAACAAGGCCCACGGTTCTGGGAACTGCTGGCAACTACCGGGCGCCTACCTGATAACTACCTGTTTCAGCCCTGTTTGGTGCTCGACAGAGCTGCGGACAGAGCGTCGAGATCCTCGGGTGCGGCGACGTTCGCTCGCGAGGCGTCCGGGACAGTGCGTCGTACCATGCCCGACAACTCTGTCCCCGGCCCGAGCTCGACGAACAGCGTTGCGCCCATGCCAGCCAGCGTCAACAGCGACTCCCGCCACCGGACTTGTGAGCACAGTTGAGCCGACAGGAGCGCCCCGAAACCATCCGAGTGCGGTCGGGAGTCGACGTTGGCCACCACCGGGCAGGTGGACGGCGCGAACCTCACGCCGGCCAGGGCCGCGTCCAGGACGGCCTGAGCCGGTTCCATGAGGGGGGAATGGAAAGCGCCGCCGACCTGCAGGGAGACGACTCGTTTGGCCCCCCGCTTGAGCGCGGCACTACTCGCCTCCTCTATCCCAGTTGGCGTCCCGGCCACGACGACCTGGCCGGGGGTGTTGTCGTTCGCGACCCACGCCTCGTTGGCTTCTTTGCAGGCCTCAGCGACGCCAACCAGGTCGAGGCCCAGTATGGCTGCCATGGTCCCCGGCTTCGCCTCGGCGGCCGCTTGCATCGCCTCACCTCTGGCTTGCACGAGCCTGGCGCCCACCCCGGCCTCGAGCGCTCCAGCGGCGACCAGGGCGGTGTACTCGCCGAGGCTATGACCCGCGACTGCAGCGACGGCGTCATCGCTCGGCTGGCGCGTTTTGAGATGGCTGAGTGGTCCTGCCAGGGCGGCGTCCAGGACCACGAGGCTGAGGGCGTAGGTCGCTAGCTGGGCGTTGCGCGTGGCCCGGAGCGTGTCGTTGTCGGTGCCCAGGAGCAGCTCGGCGATATTGCGGCCCACGACCTCGCCTAGTTGAGGCACTAGGTGCCAGGACGGGTGGTCACGCCACGGCGCCCCCATGCCCGAACGCTGAAATCCCTGGCCGGGGAAGATAAGCACCAGCACGAGTCACGTATGCTACGCCCTTGAGCATTACGACACGGCCGATACCGGACCTGGGCGAGAGCGACCACCTCGTCGTCGCGGGTGAGGGGAGCGCCGCGCCGTTCGGGATCTACGTGCACATCCCTTTTTGCCAGCGCCGCTGCGACTACTGCGCGTTCGCCACCTGGACGGACCGCGAGCAGCTTTGGGACCGGTACGTCGCTGCTTGCCGGGTGCAGGTGCACCGTGTCGCGAACTCGACCAGCCCTCGTGGCCCGGCGACCTCTGTGTTTTTTGGTGGCGGGACACCCTCCCTCCTGCCTGCTGACCTCCTGCTCGGCATCCTGGAGGCGCTGCGCGAAGGCCCTGGGGTCGCTGACGACGCAGAGGTTACCGTCGAGTGCAACCCGGAGGCCGTTTCGGCCGCCAAGCTCGGCGCCTACCGAGCGGGCGGAGTGACCAGGTTGTCCTTTGGTGTGCAGTCGATGGTGCCGCACGTCCTGACGGCTCTAGGGAGGCAGCACGACCTCCGCGCCGTGACGCAGGCGGCCCAGCTGGCAGGCGAGGCCGGCTACGCAGGCGCGTTCAATGTCGACCTTATCTTCGGGGCCGCTGGCGAGACCGTTGCTGACTGGCAAACGTCGCTGGAAGGAGCGCTGTCACTCGAGCCGGCACCTGCTCATGTAAGCGCGTATGCCCTGACCGTGGAGCCTGGCACCCCATTGGCCGCCCAGTCGTCTCGCCACCCGAACGACGAGGACCAGGCCGAGAAGTATGTGCTCGCCGTACAGGTGCTCGCCGACGCCGGCTTCGAGTGGTACGAGATCTCGAACTGGGCGGCTCCGGGTGCCCAATGCGCTCACAACCTCCTCTACTGGTCCCAGGGCGAGTACATCGGGATTGGCTGCGCCGCCCACTCACACCTCGTCCGGCCAAACGGCACCGCTCGGCGCTGGTGGAACGTGCGCACGCCTGAGCGCTTCTGCCGGCTGGTTGAAGAGCGGGGCGACGTCGAGGCTGCCGGCGAGGATCTTGGGGTCGGCCAGCGCAGATGGGAAGCCCTCATGCTCAGTCTTCGGACGTCACGGGGAGTAACATCGTCCGCTGCGCCGGATGAGCTTTACGACCACGGGCTGGTCGAGCTTTCTGAAGACGGCGCCAGGGCCGTCTTGACGCCCAGGGGTCGCCTGCTCGCGAACGAGGTGGCGGTTAGGCTTATCTACTAAAGGGAGAGGTTTTTCTTGTCAGAGGGCGTCGACGCGGGGGAGCCTGGGCACAGTCCCACCTCGCCTGTACGGCGGGGCCCCGTCGGGGCCGGCCCAGACAGTCTCGCCGAGGCCGGCCCAGATAGTCCCGACCAGGAGCGCAGCCCCGACAAGGGCGAAGGCGTGCACACCTACGAGCCTGCCGAGGACCTGCCGACGATGCCCCCCGGCCCGCTCCAGCGCACAGCCGCTCTCCGGTGGGCGGCTTCGGAACCGCTTGCTGCTGCTGACCGATCCGCTCCTTCCGACGAGGCCTCGCCCGCTCGGGGCGCTTTGCGACTTCCCGTCACGCGTAAGCCCGTGGCGCCGTCATTACGAGACCTACCGCCGGTGGACGGCCGGGGCCCGTACGGCCACAGCGCCAGGCAGCTCGGGCTTCCGGCTCAATCGCCCCTCGACCCCCACCTACAGGGCCCGCCGACGCTTCGCCTTGGCCCCCCGGTAGCCGCACCCATCTATGGAGGTGCCGTCACTATCGCGGGTGCCACTGTCGACGGCGCCACCGTCGACGGCGCCACTGTCGACCCCGTCCAGCTCGAAGGTGCCTGGCCCGGGGGTGCCGGTCCCGGGGGTGCCGGTCCCGAGGGTTCCGGTCCCGAGGGTTCCGGTCCCGAGGGTTCCGGTCCCGGGGGGGCCGGTCCCGAGGGTTCCGGGCCGACCGAGCAGGGAGACGCTTTGCGGCGCGACGGAGCAGGCCGGAAGCGGCACCGTAAAGGCAAAGCGATGTTGGCACTGGCAGCGGTAGCCGTCGTCGCCGCTTTGGCCGCGGTCGTCTACGCGCTCGAGAACACGCGGACAGGATCGCACCAATCGAACGTCCCTCACGCTTCCGTTGGGGAGGCCACCTTTGCCAGGCTCCTGGCCACGAGCGTCAGTGCGCACGACCTCGTCGCTGCAGCCGTAGCCGGGTCGTGCGGGAACGTCACCCCCGGGTCCGCCCGCCGCCAGACGCTGATCGGCGACCTGAACAGGGCCATTGAGCTGCGGGTTTCAGTGTTGGATGGTACTCGGGTGGACAGGTTGTCGATCTCCGCGATCCCCGATGGGCGGTTGCTCATGGCTGAGCTCAGTCACGCCACCGCTGCTTCCCTGAAGGTCGACGAGGATTACGCCGCCTGGCTGGTCGACCTCCAGGCCACTGGGTGCTTCAGCGCTCCGACCAACGACCTCCACTACATGGCTGCGACCGAAGCGGCGCCGGCTGCGACGCGAGCTGACCAGAGCCTCGCGGGTGACTGGGCGCCGTTGGCATTACGCGTTGATTTGCGCCCCTGGAGCGCTGACCAGCTGTGAAAGAAATCTGTGAAAAATGCTGAGAAACAACCGGGGCCTATGCCCGGTAGGATGGCCTGATAACAGCAGAACCCATTAAATGGATCGGCACACCGGAAGCCTGCTCGCGCCTTGGCGTGACGTTGCGCACTCTGTACCGCTTCATCGACGAGGGGCAGCTGCCCGCCTACAAGATGGGCCGGGTGATCCGCTTACAGGCTCAGGAGGTGGATGCGTTCATCGAGCGGGCACGTATCGTGCCTGGCACTCTGGAGCATCTGTACCCCGACCCCCGAGGTGGTCAGCCAGGCCGGGCCCATCACGGCGAAGAGGGCAACCCTGACCCAGAGCACGTTGACTATCGCCCAGACCACGACCCGGAGGTCGCGGACGGTGGAGATGTGCGGTGAGGCCGCCCCGGAGGTGGCCCGTCGAGCTCGGGGGGTGGAAGACGCCTGCCCTGTTTGCTGGGTCATGGCCGGTGAGCCGCCCTCGACGGAGGCCTGTTCGGGCGAACTGACCTGCGCCCTCCCCAACTTGCGTGGGGTCGTCCCTGTCCGCGGAACATCTGTTCCCCATGCAGGAAACCAGTCCTGAAGGCCTTCCTGACGCTACGCTGGGGACACACACGTGTCCGTAACAGTCACAGTCCCTAACCATCTCATGGCGGGCCTCGTTGGCCCCCTAAACGAGAACTTGCGTTCTGTCCAGGAGGCCTTTGGCGGGGTTCGCATCATCGCCAGGGGCAACGAGTTCAACATCGAAGGCGACGACGCCGCGCTCGTAGCCCGTCTGGTCGAAGAATTGACGCTGTTGCTCGAGCATGGCCAGGTCGTCGACCCTCAAGTTGTCGGCCGCACAATAGACATCCTGCAGGCTGACGAACGCCCCTCGGAAGTCCTTACCGCCGAAGTCCTTCGTTCCGCGCGGGGCAGGTCCGTACGGCCGAAGTCCAGTGGGCAAAAGCGTTATGTCGACGCAATAGGGGCCAACATCGTGACCTTTGGCATCGGGCCTGCCGGCACGGGGAAGAGCTATCTCGCCGTCGCTCTGGCTGTTCAGGCCCTGCAGGCCAAGTCTGTAGAACGCATAATAATGACGCGCCCTGCTGTCGAAGCCGGTGAACGGCTCGGGTTCCTTCCGGGCGACTTGATGGCAAAGATAGACCCGTACCTGCGCCCGCTCTACGACGCCCTTTACGACATGCTGGGGACCGAAGGAGCGCGCCGGTTATTGGACAACGGGACCGTCGAGGTAGCTCCTCTCGCCTATATGCGTGGCCGCACTTTGAACAGGAGCTTCATAATCCTGGACGAAGCCCAAAACGCCACTCCGGAGCAGTTGAAGATGTTCCTCACGAGGATAGGCTTCGGGTCCAAAGTGGTCGTCAACGGGGATATAACCCAGGTCGACCTGCCGGGCGGCCGGTCCGGGCTGGCTGAGCTGGACCAGGTTTTGAATGGGATCGAAGGTATTGCGTTCGTCCGATTGACCAGCCGGGACGTAGTCCGCCACCGGATCGTGGCCGACATCGTCACTGCGTACGACGCGTACGAGTCGACTAACAAGTCCGCGAACAACGTCGCCAACAAAGCCCTCCTCCGCCACGAGGACCAGTTCCGGTGATGAGACCGTGACGGTCGAGGTTTTTGCCGCGGACGAGCAAAGCGACCACCCCGTGGACACTTTGCGCTGGGTGCGCCTGGCCGAAGCCGTGCTCGGGGAAGAAGGGCTGGCGGGGGACGCCGAACTGTCCGTGCTTTTTGTGGACGAAAGATCCATTGCCGAGCTGAACAGCAGGTTCCTGGATAAGGACGGACCGACTGACGTACTGGCCTTCCCGATTGACGAAGAGCCGATCGAGAGCGGTCGCTCCCCTGATTCCGGGGGGACAGGTCCGGGGATGCTCTCTGAGCCAGAAGATATGCCTGTGTTGCTCGGGGACATCGTCATATGCCCGGCGGTGGCGTTCCGCAACGCTCCTGAGCATGCGGGCAACTACGACGACGAGGTGGCGTTGCTGGTCGTTCATGGCCTTTTGCACTTGATGGGCATGGACCACGAGGACGCCGAAGAAGCAGAAGAAATGGAGTCGAAGGAGCGCGAGCTGCTTGCTCGCCACTACGCGGAGATCCGTCCCGAAGCCTGGCGGGCAAAGCCGGCCGGGACCGAGCCATCTGGACCGGCTAAAGACGGCTCCGCGCCGGAGCAGGTGCGAAATTCTGTTCTGGGCGCTGGCGATAGCTCCTCGAATGTCGACGGCCACGCCGAAGGCCCCCGGGCAGACGGTGCCGCCGGGGCTGACTAAGGCAATGCTGGCCGCATCCAGCTTTTCATCGGCGGAGGCGGGGTTAGTTGCCGGCGCCGTTGTCCTGATCCTGCTGTCGGCGGTTTTTGCGCTTTCTGAGACTGCGATCACGCGGACTTCGAAAGTGAAGGCCACCGCTATGGTCGAAGAGGGCCGACGCGGGTCGCTTTCCCTGCTCCGTTTGGTTGAGCATGCCGAACGGAACATCCCGGTCATTCTTTTTGCCCTGCAGATTTGCACGTTGGTCGCTGCCACGATCATCGGCGTTGTGGCCAACGAGGTGGTCGGGCCTCTGGGCGTAGTGGTCGCAACCGCGTTCGAAATCGTGGTGATATTTGTTTTTGCGGAGCTGGCACCCAAGATCTGGGCAGTCCAACACACCGAGCGGGCCGCGCTCCTGGTAGCCCCGTTCCTCTTGGCGGTGGTGCAGTTCCCGCCGTTGCGTTGGGCCACTATTGCTCTCATATGGGCCGCGAACCTCGTCCTCCCAGGCAAGGGTCTGAAGGACGGCCCTTATGTGACCGAGGAAGAGCTGCTCGCCATGGCGGACACGGCTGCCGATGAGGAGGTGATCGAACGGGAGGAGCGAAAGCTGATCTATTCGATCATCGATTTTGGGGACACGGTGGCCAGGGAGGTTATGGTCCCGCGACCAGATATGGTCACGGTTAGTGCGGACGCCACGCTCGGCGTCGCGGCAGATATTGCCTCTGCGGCCGGGTTCAGCCGGGTCCCGGTATATGGCAACGGGATCGACGACATCGTGGGCGTGGTATACGTGAAGGACCTGATGCGGGCCGAGCGCGATGGGCGGGCGCAAGAAGCCGTTACTGGTTTCATGCGACAGGCGCAATTTGTCCCTGAGAGCAAACGCGTTGCCGAGGTAATGCGCGAAATGCAGGCCGGCAAGCAGCACCTAGCGATCGTGATCGACGAGTACGGGGGGACGGCGGGGTTGATCACGCTGGAGGACGTCCTGGAGGAGCTGGTCGGGGAGATTTCCGACGAGTTCGACGTCGAACGGCCGCGGGTCGAACCCCGCGACGACGGCCAGCTCGAAGTGGACGGGAGCATGTCCATCGACGAAGTAAACGAGCTGACTGGCTACGACCTGCCCCAGGGAGACTGGGACACGGTCGGAGGGCTTCTCTACCACCTCCTTGGGCATGTGCCGGACGAGGGCGAAGTCGCCGACTACAACGGTCATCGGCTCGTGGCGGAAAAAGTCAATGGACGGCGCATAGCCCGGGTAGTGATCGGCGCGAGCGTGGCGCAGAGCCAGGGCGGGGCGGCGCCTACGAACACTGATCACCAGGCCGCGGAGCCTCGAGACGATGACACGATGAGACGGTGAAGTGAGCAGCCCTAGCCCCGTTTACCTGGAGCTGGGTTCGCGTCGGCTGTTCGCCTGCAGCTTGGACTGGCCGGGCTTGGCGCGCGCTTCCAAGGACGAGGAAAGTGCCCTTGCAGCCCTCAGCGACCACGTCGCCCGCTATGCGGCCGTAGCGGCCCGGGCCAAGGTCAAGTTCCCCCTGGCCAAGGGACATGAATGGTCAGTGGTGCACAGGGTGCCCACGCGCTCTGGGGGTGCAGACTTCGGCACGCCGACGACCGTCCTCGACGCCGACGACACCGATTGGGGGCGGGCCGAGGCCGAGCGCAGCGCAGCGCTTCTGGCTGCCAGCTGGGCTGGCCTTGATGAGGTCGTGGCCGGCGCACCCGAAGCCCTACGCAAGGGGCCGCGTGGTGGAGGCCGGGACCGGGACGCAATACTTGCTCACGTCGCGGCGGCCGAACAGATGTACGCCCGGAAGATAGGCCTCTCGTTGCCAGTACCAGCGCCGGGCGACCGTGAGGTGGTGCAGGCCAACCGGCAGGCAATACTCGAGTGGTACCGCACGGGAGGACAGGGTTCGTCTCGTCCGTCGGCGTGGCCACCAAGGTACGCAGCCAGGCGTCTTATCTGGCACGTCCTCGACCATACGTGGGAGATAGAAGACCGCTCCCTCTGACGGTGCCGACCGGCGCTGCCAGGGCTTAACGCCGCTGTCAGTGAGACGCGGGTAGCTTTTCGTGCAGTGGAGCTGGATGAGCTCGACCCAAAGCGGATGCCCCGCCACGTCGCATGCGTCATGGACGGCAATGGCCGTTGGGCGACGAGGCGAGGTTTGGCGCGCACCGAGGGCCACCGCGCGGGGGAGGAAGCCCTGTTGGACGCCACGAAGGGGGCCGTCGAGCTCGGCCTCGAGTGGTTCACCGTGTACGCCTTTTCGACAGAGAACTGGCGCAGGCCGCACGACGAGGTCCGCTTTCTCCTCAGCGTCATCGCAGACGACCTGCTGACCCGGCGGCGTGACGAGCTGCACGCTATGGGTGTCCGCATTCGTTTTGTGGGGAGGCGCGACTGGCGCGTGCCCAAGTGGGTCGGTCGGCGCATGGACGAGGCGATGGAGCTGACCAGGCGCAACACGGGCACCACACTGACTGTCGCTTTCAACTACGGCGGGCGGGCCGAGATCGTGGACGCGGTGAGGTCCATGGTCGCTGAGGGCGTGAAACCGTCTGAGGTCAGCGAAAGCGCGGTCCGACGGCACCTCTACCTACCCGCAATGCCTGATCCCGACCTATTTATAAGGACCTCGGGCGAGTACCGCATCTCCAATTTTTTGCTGTGGGAGATCGCCTACAGCGAGCTCGTGTTCATGGATGTCCTCTGGCCGGACTTCCGCCGTGAGCACCTGCGTGAGGCTGTGCGCGAGTACCAGCAACGCGAGCGCCGGTTCGGCCGCGCCGGGGAGCTGCGGGACCAGGACGGCTTGCCCTCGTAGGCGCCCGGGAAAACAAGCTCGCAGCCGCACGAGCGCCATCCGGCCAAAAGGCGTCGATCGCCCCCTTCTCTCTTCGGGAAGCTTTTTCGCAGGCAGTGGCGCGGCCCGACGTGCGAAGATAGTTACAACCATGTCGCTATACCGCGACCGAGGGGTCGTGTTGCGGACCTACAAGCTCGGTGAGGCTGACCGGATCGTGGTCTTTCTCACGTCCGGCCACGGCAAGGTGCGGGCGGTGGCCAAGGGGGTCCGCCGCACCAAGAGCCGCCTGGGCGGGCGCCTCGAGCCGCTGAGCCACGTGGAGCTGCTGCTCTATGAGGGGCGTGAACTCGACATCGTGTCTCAGGCCGAGATGATTGAGCCGTGGCGCCCGCTCCACGAAGATCTCACTCGGCTCACCCAGGCTATGGCCATGGCTGAGGCCACCGAGCAGGTGGCCCAGGAGCGGGAACCTTCGGATCCCCTGTACCGCATGCTGGTGGGAGCACTGCGCACCCTGTCCGGGCGTTCCGGGCCACTGGTGGTGGCGGCGTTCTACTGGAAGTTGCTCTCCCTCGACGGCGCCGGTCCTATCCTCTCGGCCTGTGCCAGCTGTGGTTCAGGCCCGCCCGCAATGCCTCTCGTTGCGTTCGATATCGCTGAAGGAGGAACGTTGTGCCGAGGGTGCCGGCGGGGCCTGCCGCTCAGCCCGGCCGCGCTCGAGCTCCTGGGCTGGATCCTCGGTGGACAATTGGCGAGGGTGCTCGAAATGCCGGCCAGCGCGACGACAGGCGAAGTCGCCCATCTCGCAACGGTCTCGATCGAGAACCACCTGGAAAGGCGGTTGCGAACGCTCCATATGCTCGAGGCGACGTACTGAGGCGATCTATTGGACCGAACCATCGGGCCGGCCAACGTAGTCGGACCGCTGCTCGCGACGACCCGGCGACGGGCCCAGTAGCCTCTGTACATGTCAGTTTCGATGGAAGAGCTGGTGCGTCTGTGCAAGGCGCGTGGTTTTGTGTTCCCTTCTGCCGAAATCTACGGCGGGTTTCGCTCCACCTATGACTATGGCCCGCTTGGCGTTTTGATGGTGCGCAATGTCAAAGACGCGTGGTGGCGCCAGATGGTGCAGCTGCGCAGAGAAGTAGTCGGCCTGGACGCGGCCGTGCTATCCAGCCCGAAGATATGGGAGGCGTCGGGTCACCTCAAAAACTTCGCCGACCCGCTCGTCGACTGCCGCACTTGCAAGCAACGCTGGCGGGCAGACCATCTCCCGACGACCGAGGACGGCGCCCGACAGTGCCCCAACTGTGGCGGCACGAATTTCACCGAAGCCCGGCCGTTTAACCTGATGTTCAAAACGTTCGTGGGCCCAGTTGAGGACGAAGGGGCAGTGGCGTACCTACGCCCGGAGACAGCCCAGGGCCACTTTGTCAATTTCGCGAACGTACTCCAAACCGAGCACTTGAAACCGCCTTTCGGGACAGCGCAGATCGGGAAGGCCTTCCGCAACGAGATCACAACGGGCAACTTTGTTTTCCGGACAAGGGAGTTCGACCAAATGGAGCTCGAGTACTACGTACCGCCTGACGAAGCCCAGAGGTGGTTCGAGTATTGGTGCAACGAACGTCTAGATTGGTATGTCCGTTTCGGTATCCCACGCGACATGCTCCGCCTGCGTCCCCATTCAAAAGAAGAGCTGTCGCATTACTCGGCGGGCACCGCTGACGTGGAGTTCGCCTTCCCGTGGGGTTGGGGCGAACTCGAGGGCATTGCCAACCGCACGGATTACGACTTGAAAGCGCACGCAAATGCGAGCGGCGAGACCCTCGAATACTTCGACGCTTCGACCGGCGAACGCTACGTCCCGTACGTCATCGAGCCGGCCGCAGGCGTTGCCCGCACGATGATGGCCTTCTTGATCGCCGGTTACACGACCGACGAAGTAGGCGGAGAAGAGCGGACGGTGCTGCGGCTGCACCCGCGGATAGCTCCCTATCAAGTTGCCGTGCTGCCGCTGTCGAAAAAGGACACGCTGATGCCGCTTTCCCAGGAAGTCCTCCAGATCCTCCAGCCTGTGGCTATGTGCGACTACGACGACACACGCTCCATTGGTCGTCGGTACCGCCGCCAGGACGAGATCGGCACACCGCTTTGCGTGACGATCGACTTCGCCTCGCTCGAGGACAAGGCTGTGACAATACGGGACCGTGACTCGACCATCCAGGAGCGAGTGCCGATCGACCGCCTGGTGGATGCGGTCGAATCGCGCATTGCCTGGTAAGACGTGGTCGCCTGAGGCCTGCGACCCGCCTTAGTCTTTCTGTGTGGGCATCGTTAACGAGGACGTGGAACGTGTAAGAGGTGCTACTGACCTGATAGCCCTCGTTTCCGAGCACGTCGCCCTCCGCAGGGTCGGGACCAGATGGTCTGGTATTTGCCCGTTCCATGCCGAAAAGACAGGTTCTTTCTCCGTCAACGGAGAGCTCGGGCTCTACTACTGCTTTGGTTGTCAGGCCCGAGGCGACGCCATCTCGTTCCTGCGGGAGACAGAGCACCTCGACTTCGTGACGGCGGTCGAGGCTCTGGCTGGTCGGGCCGGCATCCAGTTGCGCTACGACCGCGAGGAGCGCGGTAGTCCTGGCGGCAAACGGGGTACCGAGTTGGCAAAATCCCTTGAGCAGGCCGTCGACTGGTACCACGAACGACTCTTGGGTGCCCCCGACGCGGCCCCGGCGCGTCGGTACTTGAGGAGCCGTGGCTACGACAGCCAAATGGTCAAGCACTTCCGGCTGGGCTGGGCGCCAGCAGGGTGGGACACGCTCGTGCGGGGGGTGGGCGTGACCGAAGAGATGCTCCTTGGTGCCGGCCTCGCCTACCGCAACCAGGCGGGGCGGTTGAACGACTCGTTCCGCCAGAGGGTGCTGTTCCCTATCTTCGATGTGGCGGGACGGCCCGTCGGCCTGGGCGGGCGCATACTGCCAGGCGTCGACGGGCCTAAGTACAAGAACACCCAGGCGACCCCCCTCTATGACAAGAGCAAGGTTCTTTATGGCCTTAACTGGGCCAAAGGCTCGATCGTCGAACGCGGTCAGGTCGTGGTCTGTGAGGGCTATACCGATGTGATCGGGCTGCACCAGGCCGGGGTCACCTGGGCCGTAGCTACCTGCGGCACGGCGCTCGCCGAAGGCCACGTGCGGCTGCTCACCGGGTTCTCCCGTCGCATCATTCTCGCCTACGACGCTGACTCGGCTGGACGGGGCGCGGCTGAGCGTTTTTACGACTGGGAGAAGCGTTTCGAGGCGGATATCTCAGTGGTGGCCTTACCTGCTGGGTCGGACCCGGCTGACATGGCAAAGGAGGACCCACTTGCCCTCAGAGAAGCTGTGGCCAACGCCAGGCCGTACCTCGGTTTCCGGCTCGAGCGGCTCTTCGCTGCCGCTGACCTGCGCAACCCCGAGGGACGAGCTCGGGCCGCCGAGGCCAGCGTGGCTTTGATATCCGAGCATCCCGACACCCTCGTCAGGGACCAATACCTCATGCAAGTCTCCGATCGTTGCCACCTCAGCCCAGAGCAGCTGCGGGCTCTGAGCCACAGCGCGACCAGGGCATCGGCTCACTCATCTCCGGCTCCCAGCGCCGTGCCTGCAGCCAAACGTCACGTCCCATCGGTGCCACGGCCAGAGCTTGAGGTACTGCGCCTCGTGGTCCACCACCCGAAAGAAGTAGGGAGCCGGGTCGACGTTTCACTCTTCAGCTCCGATCTCGCCAAGGCTGCTTTTGAGGAGCTGGCTACCGCGATGACGTTCCACGAGGCTATCGAGGCCGCGCCCCCCGAGGTGGCCGACCTGCTGGGGCAATTGGGGGTAGAAGATAGCGTCGAGGACCCTGACGATGTCGTACGGCGCCTTGTCGAGGAGGCTGCGGCTCGGGCCTTGGCGGAGCTGCGCAGAGAGGCCAGGAGCGCGACGCCATCGCTGAGCCACGGCGAACTTTCTCAGCGCTCCGGGAGCTTGCGCCTCGCGCTCGAAGCGCTCCGCTCTGTCGAACCGGGGCCCAACTTTGAGGGACGCCTAGCTGAGGCGGAAAGGGCGTTACTAGGTTTGCTGTTGGGAAGCCCTAGCATGTACCCCAACCCAGTAACGTAAAAAGGGAGGCTTCGGAGCACTGTTGAGAGCGCCCTTCACACGTTCAGGCGAGGCGACACCCCATTTCATGGCCCTTTTGGTGTTGGGCCGCGAGCGGGGTTACCTGACGCCCGACGACTTGATGGAGGTGCTCGAAGGGGTCGAGCTGACCCCCGAACTGATCGCGGCTGTCATCGGGCGGGTAACGGCCGAAGGCATTGATTGGCGAGAGTCCGGCGAGATGCTTTCGGACGAGGGCCTGGACAAACTGGCGGCCGAGGTATTGCGGGAATCCCGCTGGGGAGCCGCGAACGGGGTCGCGTCGAGCAAGGCCAAGGGACATGATGCTGTCGAGCCGGGAAACGTCCCGGGCCGCGAGGCGGCCCCTGTGGCTGGCCCGCCGGAGAACCTGGATCTCGACGAGGCTGACGCCAAGGCTCTAAACGGTTTCTTGGGGAAGAAGTCCCGTGATCCCTTCCGGCGCGGAAGGAGAGTTCTGGTCGCGGGGCTGAAGCTCGACATTGGGGTCGCTGGTTCCGGCAGCTCGGACTCTGTCCGGGCCTATTTGAAGGAAATCGGCAAAGTCAGACTGCTCTCAGCAGAGCAAGAGGTCGCCCTCGCCCGCTGCGTCGAAAGGGGCATTGCTGCCAGCGTGCGGCTAGACGGGCTCGACGGTCCCGAGCCCCATCCCAACGGCTCGGTCCCAATTGCTTCAAGTATTCCAAGTGCGTCGAGTTCCTCAAATGCTCCGAGTTCCTCAAATGCTCCGAGTTCCTCAAATGCTCCAAGTTCCCCAAACGCCCCGAATGCCCCAAATGCCCCAAGCTCTTCGAACGGCAGCACAGAGCGTTCGCCGGAGAAACAGCGTGACATAGATGAACGCCTGCGGGCGGAAGGCTTGGTCGCCAGGCAGATCCTGGTCGAGGCCAACCTCAGGCTGGTCGTTTCGGTGGCGAAGTGGTACCGCAACCGGGGGATGTCGTTCCTGGACCTCATCCAGGAGGGCAACCTGGGGCTCATGCGGGCAGCGGAGAAGTTCGACTACACCAAGGGTTTCAAGTTCTCGACCTATGCCACATGGTGGATCCGCCAGGCGATCAGTCGTGCCATCGCCGATCAGGCGAGGACCATCCGCATCCCGGTGCACATGGTCGACAACATCAACGCCGTCGTGCGGGCACAGCGCTCTCTGCTTCAGGAGGCCGGACGTGAGCCCACCACCGGCGAAGTAGCCAAGCGGGCCGAGATGAGCGTGGCGCGCGTGCGAGACATCTTGCGGATCAGCCAGGACACGGTCTCCCTGGACCAACCCCTCGGCGAGGACGACTTCAACCTGTCCGACGTCCTCGAGGACGACGGCGTCCTGGCGCCGAGCGATGCTGCCGCCCGCGCGATGCTCTCCGAGGCGGTCCGTGCCGTGCTCGCTGACCTTTCCGAGAGAGAACGCAAGGTGGTGCGTTTGCGCTTCGGGCTCGACGACGGTCAGGCCCGGACACTCGAAGAGGTGGGCAAGGAGTTCGGCGTGACCCGGGAGCGGGTCCGCCAGATCGAGTCGAAGAGCCTGGCCAAGTTGCGCCAACCGCTGCGGAGTGGGCGGCTGAGGGACTACCTCGGCAACTAACTCGGCCTGTCCCCAACGGCCATCGTCTGGTTATCGAGGGCGTTCTGTAGCGCGCCGTTTTGGCTGCCGAGCGGATGAGCTCTGGAACATGAGGCGCTATATCGACGTTGTTTCCCGTCCTGTTGGCGGCCGTTCGAGGTGCAGATGTCCTTTTCGGGTGCAAGATTGCTACTTCGTCGCGCTCCGGCGCGTCGAAAGCGCTGCTCAGGCACCGAGGACACCCTGACGCACCTAATGGGACCCCTGAGTGCTATTTGGGCCCGGCTGCAGCGTGGCAGCATTCCCGCCCTCGATACCTGCCATTGATGCCCTGCCTTCGCGCCCTCCGTCCCATCCCTGTGGACAATGCCCTCGGCGCCGGTGGCTTACGGTTAGCTCACGCAGGGCACGGGCTGCCTCGGAGAGCGCCGAGCCCGTTTGCGGGTGGGCCGACCCGTCCAGGTGCTAGCGTGGCCGGAGTTTCCGGGGTAGCTCAACCGGCAGAGCGGGTGGCTGTTAACCACTAGGTTGAGAGTTCGAGTCTCTCCCCCGGAGCTGTTGGAGGGGAGCGGCTCAGAGGGTGAATGTGCCCTCTGACCAGCGGTAACACCTGACCAAAGTTAGCCGTTCGTGACCGTAGATGGCCGGTGACGCGAGTCCTATCCGGGTCACGCGAGTCCTGTTTGGGTCAAATCACAGCGCGTGTCGAGATTTACAACGACGCCCATTTGGGGAGTATTAGCGGTTTTTATGCGGAGCGCGTCCAGCTGCTCCGACAGCTTCGCCTGGACGCCCTCGAACAGGTGCCCATAGACACGCAGAGTGAAGGCGGCGTCGCTATGGCCCATCCGTTGGGCCACAGCGAGCGGGTTGGCGCCGAGGTCGATCAGGAGACTGGCATGGCTGTGCCTCAGGTCATAAGTCCGGATGGTCTCAGGTAGACCGGCGGCCCGCAGGGCGGGCAGGATGACCTGCCCCCTGAAGTGGTCGCGGTGGGGTGGCCGGCGCTGGCGGGTCTGGAACAACCAGCTGCTCCGGTCACGATCACTCTGGCCGTCAGCATGCCGGAGAGGTCGTCGCACAGCCCCGCCGGGATGGGCACGGTGCGGTCGCCGGCATCGGTCTTGGGCGGCCCCTCGACCATCCGCCACGGCTCCCCTCCGTAACCGTGGACGGGCATGAGAGTGGCCCTCACGCTTACGCTGTTGCGTACGAAGTCATTGCTGCGTACCCGCAGACCGCACAGCTCAGCCGGCCGCAAGCCGGCGAACACGAGTAACCAGACCGCGGGCTTGTAAGGGTCTCAGACGTTGGCGACGAGGTGGTGGATCTGCTCCATCGTCAGGACGCCATCGCCTTCCCGGACTTTGCGCCGCCGGACCTTGATTTCATGGCCCGCCGATGGGTCGTGGCTGAGGGTCTTGGACTTAACGGCGAAGCCCAGTACGAGCGACAGAACGCTGAGGCACTCACGAAGCATCTTCGGGCCGAGCCCCGCCTTTCGACGGTCGGCGAGCCAGAGCTCGACGCTTGGATAAACGGAGTTTCCTTCCATCTCCGAACATATGTGGACACATGGCCAAACCTGGTTTGTTTGAGACAGGAATATCCGAGATCACCGATTCGGAGCGCCGTTCTCGCTTGACACCGTGACGAGATGCGCTCTCGTTATGGCGCCACTACAGGGACTCACTGCGGATCCCTGGCCGAGCCCGTCGCCCTCCCTGGTAACGGTGAGCCCGAGATAGAACTGGTTGGGAGCGATCGACTAAGGACGATTGGGAGTCTGGCCCGGTGAACGACGACGACCTGCTAACCGAGCAACGAGCGTTCTATAGGGCGCGGGCTCCCGAGTACGACGAGTGGTGGCAGAGACGCGGCCGTTACGACCGAGGCGAGGAGATGGCAGCCGAGTGGGATCGTCAGGTCGCTGTGATCGACAAGGCCCTGCAGGCCTTCGGCGCGACCGGGGATGTCTTGGAGCTCGCCGGCGGCACGGGCTGGTGGACGCAGCGCCTCTCGAGAACCGCCGGTCGGTTAGCTGTCGTCGACGCCTCGTTCGAGACCCTGGAGCTGAACCGCCAGCGGGTGGGGAGGCCGGATGTCGATTATGTCATCGCGGACTTGTTCTCGTGGGCGCCCGACCGGGTCTTTGACGTGGTCTTCTTCTCGTTCTGGTTGTCTCACGTCCCCCGCTCGAGATTCACGACGTTTTGGGATCTGGTCCGATCGTGCCTGGCTCCTGGCGGCCGGGTGTTCTTCGTCGACAACCGCGACGATCCTGCCCCGACGATGCCTTCAAATGATCCTTATGTCGTGCAGTACGGTCCTGATCTTCACCTGCGTCGGTTGTCCGACGGGAAGGAGTACCGGGTCGTCAAGGTCATGTACGAACCGGACGAGCTGGAGCTTCTCCTTGCGAAGGAGGGCTGGGCTGCACACCTCGCAGCAACCCGCTGGTTCATCTTTGGCAGCGCCCAAGTCGAGTCAGCAGTAGCCCCCGACAGCGAAACGCCTATCTAGCCGAGATCACTCAGAACGCTCGATATACGTGTGACCGTCGATGCATTTCGTATCGCCACAGGGCTGCACGATCTGGATGCCGGTGCGATCCATCGCTCCCCCGAACTCGGAGGCCCGAGATCGCCGATTAACTGGCGCACCGCAACGTTTGTGAGAAGGCCTCGGCTTGGACGCAGTATTCCCTGTGATCTGGGTGATGGTAGTCAACCGGCCCGTGCCTGCTAGAGCCTCTGCCAGGTCGTGCGCGCCTGAATTCTGCCGGCTTTCGAGCCGCCGCTGGGTCACCCACACCGGCCCTCTCGGCGTTCCGAGTATGGGACCAGGCCGGGCAGTGCGCGCTCTCCGCACTACTGAGGGCCCCAGTCCTTAGGCCCCTGGTTCGCATGAAACGTATTCGCCGCTTCAGCGCTCGGACCGCCACGATCCGCGTTCGAACCGCCACGCGTTGCGCATTCGTGAACGGGTTTTGTTCGACGACCCTTGACAGGCCGCTCAAACGGAAGGTAGGAACGGGCGATCTATCCGGTTCCGATTCGTCCGCTCAAACAACCGGTGAGGCGTATATCGCAGGGCGAGACCACCGGCCAGTTTGACCAGAGGGGCGTCGATGGACGATGGCGGTTTCAATACAGCTTATGGGACCGCCCCGGCTCGCGCCCGCACGGGCATACCGCTGCGGTCTTTGGGCCTTCTTGGGCAGCGACGCTCTGGCGCTAGGGCAACCGGCACGTGCCAGGCGCATGTGCCGGTTCTGTTAACTCCTCTAAAAATTGGGAGGCATCAATGACGGGACGCTCTCATCTGTCGCAACATCTCGCGCCTGGCGCACGAGAGCCAGCAATCAAAGGGCGGTGGCGCCGACCCATTGCCGGCCATCAACTCCCAGTCTTGTTATGCGTGAGGGCCTTCGTTGGCGCTGCGCTCGTCTTTGTTACAGCTGGTGGAGCCATCGCTTCAGATGTCATGCCGGCAGGTGCGGCGACGCCAGGCGACATCTCCACCGTCGCGGGCAACGGCAGTGGTGGCTGCGCGGGCGACGGCAGCCTCGCCACGTCGGCCGATCTCAATTTCCCCTTGGGCGTGGCCGTGGACAGCTCCGCCAACCTGGTGATCGCCGACGCCGACAACAACCGCGTAGGCATCGTGGCCGAAGATAGCGGCACCTTTTACGGGGTCGCCATGACCGCGGGCGACATGTACACGGTGGCCGGCCAGGCCGCCGTCTGTACTGGTGGCTACTCGGGTGACGGCGGCCTCGCCAGCTCGGCCCAGCTCAATTTCCCCTCCGGCGTGGCCGTTGACGGTTCGGGCAACCTGGTGATCGCCGACGCCGCGAACAACCGCGTGCGCGTCGTGGCCGAGAACAGCGGCACGTTTTACGGGGTCGCCATGACCGCGGGCGACATCTACACGGTGGCTGGCAACGGCACCGGTGACTACTCAGGTGACGGCGGCCCTGCCACGTCGGCCGAGCTCTTTGACCCCGCTGGCGTGGCCGTTGACGGTTCGGGCAACCTGGTGATCGCCGACGCCCTGAACTGGCGCGTACGCGTCGTGGCCGACAGCACCGGCACGTTTTACGGGATCGCCATGACCGCGGGCGACATCTACACGGTGGCTGGCAACGGGACGGGTGGCCAGTCAGGTGACGGCGGCCCCGCCACCTCGGCCGAGCTCAATTACCCCCAGGGCGTGGCCGTTGACAGTTCAGGCAACCTCGTGATCGCCGACGCCGACAACAACCGCGTACGCGTCGTGGCCGACAGCACCGGCACGTTTTACGGAGTCGCCATGACCGCGGGCGACATCTACACCGTGGCTGGCATCGGCACTGGTGGCTCCTCGGGGGACGGCGGCCCCGCCACCTCGGCCGAGCTCAATTACCCCTCGGGCGTGGCCGTGGACGGTTCGGGCAACCTGGTGATCGCCGACACCGACAACAACCGCGTACTCGTCGTGGCCGAGAACAGCGGCACGTTTTACGGGGTCGCCATGACCGCGGGCGACATCTACGCGGTGGCTGGCAACGGCATTGGTGGCTACTCAGGTGACGGCGGCCCCGCCACCTCGGCCCAGCTCGCTGGCCCCGCCGGCGTGGCCGTAGACGGTTCAGGCAACCTGGTGATCGCTGACGCCTTTAACAAACGCATCCGCGTCGTGGCAGGGCGCGGGGCCATGCAGTGCTCTGCTGGCTCCTTTGGCGATAACGGGGATGCACCGTGCACGCTTGCTTCCCCGGGCAATTTCGTCGCCAACCCGGGCAGCACCTCGCAAACCGAGTGCACTATGGGCACCTACAGCTCGGTCGCGGGCGCTGTCTCGTGCACGGAAGCCAGCCCGGGCAATTTCGTCGCCAACCCGGGCAGCACCTCGCAAACCGAGTGCACTATGGGCACCTACAGCTCGGTCGCGGGCGCTGTCTCGTGCACGGAAGCTAGCCCGGGCAATTTCGTCGCCAACCCGGGCAGCACCTCGCAAACCGAGTGCACTATGGGCACCTACAGCTCGGTCGCGGGCGCTGTCTCGTGCACGGAAGCTAGCCCGGGCAATTTCGTCGCCAACCCGGGCAGCACCTCGCAAACCGAGTGCACTATGGGCACCTACAGCTCGGTCGCGGGCGCTGTCTCGTGCACGGAAGCTAGCCCGGGCAATTTCGTCGCCAACCCGGGCAGCACCTCGCAAACCGAGTGCACTATGGGCACCTACAGCTCGGTCGCGGGCGCTGTCTCGTGCACGGAAGCTTCCCCGGGCAATTTCGTCGCCAACCCGGGCAGCACCTCGCAAACCGAGTGCACTATGGGCACCTACAGCTCGGTCGCGGGCGCTGTCTCGTGCACGGAAGCTAGCCCGGGCAATTTCGTCGCCAACCCGGGCAGCACCTCGCAAACCGAGTGCACTATGGGCACCTACAGCTCGGTCGCGGGCGCTGTCTCGTGCACCGAAGCCAGCCCGGGCAATTTCGTCGCCAACCCGGGCAGCACCTCGCAAACCGAGTGCACTATGGGCACCTACAGCTCGGTCGCGGGCGCTGTCTCGTGCACCGAAGCCAGCCCGGGCAATTTCGTCGCCAACCCGGGCAGCACCTCGCAAACCGAGTGCACCATGGGCACCTACAGCACTGGGGGAGCGTCTTCGTGCACTACCTGCCCGTCCGGCACTACGAGCCCAGCGGGGGCTAGCGCCTGCACATCCATTGCGGCTTTCGTCATAGCTGACACAGAGGACGCCGCGGGCAGCAACGTAACCTTTTGGAGCGCCAAATGGGCCAAGGCCAATGTCCCTAGCAAGGGACCGGCGCCGAGTTCGTTCAAGGGCTTCGCCAACGAGACGAGCTCGAGCCGGCCTGCTTGCGGAGGTTCCTGGACCAGCGACCCGGGGAACAGTTCCGGTCCGCCTCCCGGGCCATTACCCCAGTACTTGGCCGTTCTTGTGTCCAGTTCAGTCACGAAGTCAGGGGCAAACATTTCGGGGAACATCGTCCACATCGTCGTCGTCAAGACAAACCCCGGGTATTCCAATGACCCGGGCCACACGGGCACCGGCACTGTCGTTAGCTTCATTTGCTAGCTCGGCGCGTGAAGACGGGCGCGAATGACGCAAACTTTTGAAGCAACGACCCGTCCGTCGCTGTTTCCAGGGGTGAGCGTCGGCGCGGATGACGCCACGTCTCGCGCAGTGACGGCTGAGCACGGGTCAGCAACCACTATGGGAGTCCTTCCAGCCCGCCACCCGGCGTCGGTTTTTGCCCCTCCTCTCAGCTACAAGTCGTCTGAAGAGCCGACGCGGCGGCTCGAGTTGAGAGTGCACGCGACCGGGGTGCTTCATAATGTCCCGATATGTACAAATGGAAAGTGCCCGACTTACAAACGAGTATCCATCCATATCGAGACGGCTCGGGATCGCTTAGTCTCGGCGAATCCACTCGGTGAGCCGGGACATAACGAGCGACCCGATTATCCTTGTACCTTCGAACATTATGTGGACAAGGGTCTAAACCTGGTTTGTCTACGGCAGGAATCCCTGCCGATCCCGCGCTTGCCCAACGTCGGTTCGTCCCCTGAGCGAGGGAAGCCAGGGTCTGGGGTTATGAGCGGCGAGCTTGTCTGACATGATGAAGTCAGTGGCCGATAGGTTCGTTGACGCGGAGGCTATGTATCCGACATCGCTTCGATCAGGAGGTCGCTCCACTGCGTCGCTGGCTGTCCGAAGCCCCGACGCGGTGGCCGAGTTGGTAATTTCGTCGCCAGATAGGCCGGACCGCTCGACGCCCTACGGCGATGATTCGAGGACTTCTGCGTCGTGTTGCAGGTCCCGGTCCATCGGACCTGAGGGTGTGTACGGGCTCCAGTAGCTCGACATCGAGGCGGCGGTCAACGCATTCGGAGGCAGGAGGGGCGGGACCATTAGGACCGTGAGACCGTGCCGGAGGCACATCGGCGGTCGCTCAAAACGGGTAGCGCCGCTTGACGTCGTCCGAGCAAAGCGGGAGCGCGTGACCGTACAGTCTCGCCTGTGGCGGCCGTACGATTGGGCACATGCGCAAGATGCTGCTGACTGCCGTCGCGGCCTACGTGCTCCTGGCCGTCGGTACCTGGGCGGCCGAAGCTGCAGGGCTCGGCGGGCCGCGTCTCCGCTGCGCCTGCGAAGGCTCATGTTGGTGCCAACGGCCTGGCCTGGCCCTGTTCCGCTGGGTTACGCCGGGGCGCTGGCATCGCATTGGGCTTACCCCAGACGAAAAGCGGAGAGCCGACGACGCTGACAACTCCAGGTAGTACGCCCGCCGGTTGGCCCCTTGTCGGACCGAGGAGGACCGTGCTGGCACTTGGGCCGAACTTCTCTTGTCGTGGCGACCTGAAGCGGCCTTACAGAAACGGCGGCGCACCCGAAAAGACGCACGTGCAGGCGGCCTCACGACGAAGATGGCGATGGTCCTGTTGCGGGCTGGAGCAGCGGGCCAAAGGCCGACGCGGCGAGCTGGACAGCTTGGCCCATGGTCAGGACCATCAATTCGAGGCCATGTTCAAGCTGGTAAGCGAGGGCGCTGGCAGGCCGGGCGAAGAAGTTGACCGTCGGGCAACAAACCTGGGCGGCCTGGCCCCCTGCGGCGAAACGGGAAGGCATCGTGACGACTGCATCGCTCGGGTACCAGTTGACCTCCAGCCCTCGGACTTCGACGCGGACGGGCTCGGAGGTCTGCGGGTCGGTAGACGTCACCGTGACGTCGCGCCCGAGCATCGCCGAGATCCCGAGCGAGTCGAGCGCACAATAGGACTCGACTGTGGCCCCTCCTGCGATCTGGGCCTGGTAGCCGGCCGCATGGCCCGTAATGGGGTACGCGCCGTGGACGAGGCGCCCGGTCGGCGTCGCACTCGATGAGGTCGAGCGCAGCCAGTTCGGCGAGGGCACCGTCCAGTCCTATGCCCAGCTCGTCCGCCCAGGACCGAAGCTCCGCCGGCGAAGGCGCCTGTGCGGTGTCGGCGAAATGGCGCACGACCATTTGGTGCAGCCGCAGTTGTGGTTCCGACAGGGCACGCTGGCGCCGGCCTAGTTCCCCGGTAACGCCATCCAGTACCTGTTTGAACTCTCGCTCGTCCATACCCCGAGGGTAAACCCGGTACTGCGGTACAAAGTCAAGGCCTATTTTCTCCTGCCGCCGGCACTGAGACCGCCTTCGGCGAGGGCCGGGCGAGCGCCCAGCACGGCATCGGGTCGAAGGTCTCGGCCGACACGAAGACGAAGCCGGCATCGCCAATTGCACTGGAAATGTCTCGGTCTGTATGGCAGCCAGGGTTGAGCCGGGACCAGATTGGCTCGAGGCGGCGCTGCCACTTGGCGAAGCCGTCTTCGGCCCTCACATGTTCGAGCACGGCAGGTAAGCCACCGGGGCGCAGGACACGCCGCACTTCTGAGAGGGCGGCCGGGACGTCCCGGACGCTGCAGAGCACGCAAGTGCAAACGACCGCGTCGAAGGTGGCGTCTTCGAAGCCAAGCGCCTCAGCGGCGTCGCCTCTTACCTCGACCGGGACCGAGCAACGGGCGGTTTGGCCGCCAGGCGTTGGCGCATCCACGGGCCCGGCTCGGCCGCCACAACCTCGCGTGGGCTGGGGAAATGGGCGAGGTTGGCACCGGTGCCGGCGCCCAGGTCGAGCACGAGCCCACTCAGCCCGGCGATGAAGGCGGAGCGGTGGCCGCCCAGCACCGCCTTCTCCAACGGCGCCGTCAAGGGGTCGTAGAGGGCAGCATAAAGCCGGTGCCCTCCCCTCCGGTCAAGGAACGGGGCGCTCCGCGGCCGATCGGCCCTGCCCTCCGCGCCGGGAGGGCCGGCGCAGGAAGACCTCGCCATTTCCTTAGAGCATCGGCCCTTTCGCCGATCGTGAGCGGGCCACGGTCACGGCATTGGTGCCGTGGGCGCAGTACCAGCCGGCTTCGAAGGCCACGGCCACGGCGAGGATGCCGAGGAAGACAGGTTGCTCGTAGCCGCCGATCAGGCTGTGGCCGACCCCGGCCTCGGCCAAGCAGAACAGCCCGAAGCCCACCCAGCCCGTCCCCGTCACCAGGCAGTGTGCATGGCGGCAGCGCCAGAAGTTGAGCGAGCACCAACCCCCGGCCGCCAGGGCGGCCAAGCCGTCGAGCGCAAGTGCCGCCCTGAGCGGTAGGTGGGGGGCGACGTTCAAGAGGGCCACGACGAGGGCGAGGGCGACGAGTTCGGGCCGAGCGCCGACGAACACGCGGTCGACGAGCCTTTTGGCCTTGGTGTCGGCTGGCAGCGATGGCGGCGACCATCCACAGAGGGCGCGGCCGCCCCGGGGCGGGGCGACGCCAGCGCTCATGTTGGGCCGGGCACCGTCAGTCGTAGTCCTCATCGAGACCTCCTTGGGCGTTGTCACGAGGCGCGTCCAGTGCCATAAGGACCTGTTCTCGGCTCGGCAGATCGAGCCGGCACGACGCTCGGGTGCCGGCCGGGCAACCGGTCACGTCGACGCCGTCAACCAGTACCGAAGGGGAGGGGTAGGGACCTTCCAGCTCCTCGATGTCGGCCCGGACGCCCGCGCCGGCCAGGACCTCCTCCACGAGGGCACGAACCTGGGCCGCGTTCGGGCAGCCGGGCACCTTGAGGATCTGGACCTTGGCCCTGCGGGCAGCGCGTTCGGCTGCTGGGCCGGCAGTGGCGGGCACGCAGCTCATGGCCAGCCCCTCGCCAACTTAGCTGGACAGATCTCTCCTGGTGCGTCCTCGAGGGCGTGCAGCAGCGGGCATTCTCGGTCCCGGCGCGGCCGGCCGCAGGTGGCGACCAAGCGGAGGAGGGACTCACGCATGGCAACAAGGGCGGCCACCTTGGCCTCAAGCTGGGTGACCTTCTCCTTTGCCATGGCCCGAGCGGTGTCGCAGCTGGCCGGGCCGCCGCCGGCGAGCTCGAGGAGCGACTCGACCTCCTCCAGGCTGAAGCCGAGGCACTGGGCACGCTTTACGAACCGCACTACCCGCACCGCCTCCGGCCCGTAGGACCGGTAGCCCGAAGCCTGCCGCGCGGGCTCGTCGAGGAGGCCTATCCGCTC
Source organism: uncultured Acidimicrobiaceae bacterium (assembly GCA_963823855.1). Classification (GTDB taxonomy): domain Bacteria; phylum Actinomycetota; class Acidimicrobiia; order Acidimicrobiales; family Palsa-688; genus Fen-671. Next base: position 129,147 of record CAWGNA010000008.1, on the reverse strand, counting down.
GTAGTAGCGGAGCGTCTGGACATTGACCCCGGCTTCCGCTGCCACTTCTGAACTTCGCATGTAGTTGAGGGTAAACCCTGTACCTACGTACAAAGTCAAGGGCGATGTCGGAGACGGACCTGGACCAGCGAAAGGCCCAGTGCTCTCGCTCGCGCGCCTGCCACGGAACGACCGGTCAGCTCAACGCTCTCGAATGTGCTTGGGCTGCGTGCGACCTGAACCGGCCGATCGACAGGCTGGTCGAAGAGGCGGGGTCCCAGATGCCGCACCTGGAGAACTTCTTAGCCAGAGGGCTGAGAGCGACGAGCTACATGTACTAGGGAGCCGCACGAGGACATGAGCCGAGCCGGCGGTAGCCTCGAGCCTCGGACGATGGGTGCGCCAGAGCCGCTCCCAAGTGACGCTGAAGGCCACTGGTACTCGGCCTACACGGTCCGGGGCGTCCGGGGGGTGAGGTGGTTCCAACCTGTCGCCACCGTGTCGACCGAGCTGGTCCATCGCTTGGACATCCCAAAGCACGCAGCGGTGATCGACGTCGGTGGTGGGGCCTCGTACTTCGTGGACGCTCAGCAGCTGAGATGTACGGGCTTAACGGCCGTCATCCAGGTCACAGTTGTTACCTCGGTGTGAACCTCCGTTTCGTACAACTAGTCCTACTGCCGCTTCGACCGGAGAGCGTGAATGAGGCAACGAGCGAAACGGAGCGAAATTACAGCGCGGTACCGCCGTGCCGGCGGGCTCGCCGTTCTCGTCATAGCCGTCGCCATTGGGCTGGCCGCGTGCGGGGGGACCGGACCGGGCCCCCATCTGTCGCGAACGTCTCGACGACCACCAATGCCACCCACAGCGGGACGCCCGCGACCACCCTGCCGAAGGACAACGCGGCCCAGTCGCTCATCGAGTGGGCCAACTGCATGCGCAGCCACGGCGACCCGGACCAGCCCGACCCGACCATCGACTCCCATGGGGGGATCAACATCTTTATCCCGGGCCGCGCCGAGTCGCTCTCCAACGCCGTCCACAACGGCACCGCTCCCTGCAACCAGTACCTCGCCGCCGCCTCCGCCGCCCTGCGGGCCGGGGCGACGGACCTGGCTCCTCCGGACCAGGCCGCGCTGGTCCAGTTCTCCCACTGCATGCGGGCGAACGGCGTCCCGAACTACCCCGACCCGGGCGGGGGGGGCACAACGAACTTCAACGGCACCGGCGTCGACCCGAACAGCCCGTTCTTCAAGCGGGCCAACAACCTGTGCGGCAAGAAGATCCACGCGCCGTCGTGGTGGGTCAGCGGGGCGGGCCCGCCGGGCAACATCTCGGTGCAAAGCGGCCCGATGTGCGGGGCCTCGGCGTGCCCTCCGCCTAACGGGGGCGCCTCGCCGGCCAATGCTGGGTGAGGTCCTCTATGCGTGCTGGGCCATCTCGGCGGTCAGTCTGGGAGCCCGTCCGGGCCCACGACGACTGCGGCCTACAAACGCCCCGGCAGGTGATGGCCGACTGCGGTTTCCGGACGTTGGAGGCGCACGAAAACTCTGCCGCCAATGGCTTTTCCAGAGGGTTACACACCGTCGAGGCTCACCAAGAAGGACCAGGTTCGCCTCGCCGGCAACGCCGTCACGCCGCCGGTTATGACCTGGCTCATGGCCCGAGTCACCCGGGCATTAGAGGAGTCCTAGTGATGGCCCGAATAATGCACATAGGCGGTCCTCGACCACCCGCCCTTTGAACATCCAAGCTGCGCCTGCTTGAGAACACGCCCGGCGAGCAGATGCCTTTCCGCAAAGACGAACAGATCACCCAATATGGACCACCTGCGAAACAATTGATTTTGCCGGGGACTCCAAGCAGATCGACGGGGATCTAGTCTCGCCGAGTACGTCTGGCTGGCGGAGTAGGTGACTGGCACCAATGCTCCGACATTGGCCAAGGCGAGCCGTGTGGAACTCGCCGACTCGGCTCTGCATGCCCCTGCGGCAGTTTTCGGGGCGAGGACCTCTACCCGGACATTCTCGTCAAGGCCGCAGTGCTTACTTGTCGCCTGGCGTGGAACCACCCTCTCATCGACGGCAACAAGCGCGCCGGCCGGGCGTCACTTGTACTGTTCCTCGATCTTAATGGGCTTGTCTGGGACCCCCGATCCCTCCGATGTAGACCAATCCGAGGCGGCCATGCTGGCGGTCGCCGCGCACGAGGTTGACGAGAGCTGGCTGGCTGCGTGGCTCCGTGAGCGGGCCCGCCCGGTCGACTAAGGATTCTGAACGCAGAACTTGAAGTGAGGGGATTTAGCCGGCAGCTCAGCCCACTCTTAGCGTTTGTCACGGAAAGCGGAATTTCCAATGAAATGGCAGCGTTTCCGCTTTTACTGGACCTCGGCCTCGGAGCGCGCATAAAGGTCATTTAGCAAGGCTGCGGCGGGCATATTCGTGACCCGACGCGGTCCTACGCGAGTCGCGGGGCACTTCGGCCCGGCCAAAAGTGCTGCTCAGAGGCATAAAACTGGACGCCGCGGGCGAGAGTTCGAGTCTCTCCCCCGGAGCCGTTGGAGGGGCCATCTCCCAGAGCCGAAACTAGCTCTGGCCTGCTGTATTATATGGGCGGCCAGATCCTCAGAGACCGCGGGCAGATCCTCGCAGGGCCACCCCATCCGAGCCGGGGTTCCAAGCCGCGCTCTTCACTTCCACCGCGTCGAAAGCGATGGTGCGCGAGACTCCAGCGTGGCCCGCTCGCAAGGAGTGATCACCGCCATCGAGTGAAAGGGGCCGGACATGGCCGATAACGCTGAGTTCATGAGGGGTGTTTACGAAGCGTTCTCCCGCGGGGACGTGCCAACCGTACTGGCCGCCGTGGATCCGAAGATCGACTGGAACGAGGCTGAACATCACACGTTTTGGCCTGGTGGGCCGTTCGTGGGGCCCGAGGCCGTTCTCGAGGGCGTCTTCGCCCGCATACCGGCGACCTTCGGTGACACCTTCCGCATCGAGATCGCCCGGATCCTCGAGTTCGGCCCCACGGTCGTGATGGAAGGCCGCTACAAAGGAATGGTCCAGGCGACAGGAAAGGACCTCGACGTACAGGTGACTCACGTCTGGGACATCGCAGACGGGAAGATTGTCAAGTTCCAGCAGTACACCGACACATGGCAGTGGGCGAAGGCGACCGGTGAGACGCCGCTGAGCGCGGCAGCAAGATGAAGCTCAGGGAGTAAAGATCGGCCTCTCGGTCGGCACGCTCCGCGGGGACATCCATAGTGGCGCAGGCAAACCAAGTCGCGCTTCCGTCTTCGGGTCGGCGCGTGATCGTTGAAAGCCGATTTTGCCTGCGCAGCTTCGTCGGGCCCGGTCCGCAGAGTAAGCGACGTAAGGTCCGACAACCGGCGCCAGAACTGCCATCTATAGGGTGCGTCCCATGCCCGATGTCCCACCCCGCCCCGAACCGTTCGCCCCGCACACCACCCGCGCTTCGCTTGAGGACCTGCGGGCGCGGTTGAGTGCCACGCGCTGGCCGGACACGCCCGAGGACGCCGGGTGGTCGCTCGGGACCGACCTGGTCTACCTCCGGGAGCTCGCGGCCTACTGGAATGACGGGTTCGACTGGCCGGTGCAGGAGGCGGAGCTCGCCCGGTCCTCCCGCTTTCGCGTCCCGATCGGCGGCCTCTGGATCCACTTCGTGCACGTCCGGGCGGCCACGCCTGCCGGGCCCGTCCTGCCGCTGGTCCTGAGCCACGGCTGGCCCGACTCGTTCTGGCGCTACACGAAGGTCATCCCGCTTCTCGCCGACCCTGGCGCGCACGCCGCCGACCCCGCCGACGCGTTCGACGTGGTCGTACCGGACATGCCGGGTTACGGCTACTCCGACCGCCCCATCGGCCCGGCCCTCGACTCCATCGCGGTCGCCGGCCTGTGGGCCGAGCTAATGGGCGTCCTCGGCTACGAGCGTTTCGGCGCGGCGGGCGGGGACATCGGCAGCCACGTCAGCCGATACCTCGGGCTCGACCACCCCGACCGGGTCGTCGCCGTCCATCGCACCGACGCTGGCGTGCCTGTCCTCCCCGGCGACCCGGCTGACCTCACGTCAGAGGAGCGCGCCTGGCTGCAGCGTGCGGCGGCCTGGGGCGTGGCCGAGGGTGCATATGCCGCCATGCACCGCACCAAGCCCCAGACGGCCGCCTTTGGGCTCACCGACTCGCCAGTCGGGCTTGCGGCGTGGATCGTCGAGAAGCTCCGAGCGTGGAGCGACTGCGGCGGCGACATCGAGAGACGGTTCACGAAAGACGAAATCCTCACGAACATCACGATCTACTGGCTGACGGAGACGATCGGCTCGTCGATGCGCATGTACCGGGCCAACGCCGCGATCCCGCCCGCGCAGCTAGCCCGCCGGGTCGAGGTGCCGTCCGGCTTCTCGCTATTCCCGGGCGACATCGTCCGCCCGCCTCGGGAGTGGCTCGAGCGCACGGCGAACGTCGTACGCGTGACCGAACCCACGCGTGGCGGGCACTTTGCGCCATTCGAGGAGCCCGAGCTCTACGCAGAGGAGCTGCGCGAGTTCTTCCGCCCGTATCGGGAGGCGACGACGGGATAAGGGCGTCGCCGCGCTAGCGGGGGACGGCTGGCAGGTTTTGCACATGCACGTCACGGGGCCCTAAATCCTGCCGGACCAACCAAGCCTGAGGAGTACTCGCTCGCTCGTAGGCCGTTCCTGGTGCGTTCTGGGAGCGATCGAGTTTGCGTCCGGCGCGTGCGCGAGACTCGTGCCCGTGTCGTCGGTCGATCGCACCCGGGCATACACGACCACCCTCGGACCGCTGCCGGGGAACAAAGCTCGCGTACCTGTCCCATTCGACCCGGACGAAGCTTGGGGAGCCAAACGTCAGCATCACGTCAACGGGACCATTGCCGGCATGCGGGTGCGGGTCACCATTACCCAGGATGACGCGGGGTGGAGCTTCTCGCTCAGTCCCGCCCGGCTCCGGGACTGCCCGGTCGGCCCTGGCGACGCCGTCGAGGTCGTCATCTCGCCAGAGGGCCCCCAGCGCAGCGACCTGGCTCCAGATGTACTTGCGGCACTCGAGGCGGACCCCGCGGCTGGGGCGTTCTTCGACTCGCTTGCTCAGTTCTACCGAAACAGCTACCTCCGGTGGATCGATGGGACCAAGCGTCGGCCGGAGGTCCGGGCCCAACGAATCACCGAGATGATCCGTCTTCTGAACGATGGGACCAAGGAACGCCCGAGGCCGTGACCACCTGATCCGGGTTCCTAGTGCCCCATACCGCCGCTCGGTGAAAGCGGAATCACGAAATATTTCATCACCAACGCTGCCCCACCATTGGACCGCGACCGAACCGGCACTCACGGGACTACCCGCAGGTCCCCCTACTTTGGGGAAGTTCGGGTGGAGAATAACCCGGCGAACCTCTCCGTAACCCGAGGGCGCATTATTTATTGGCCACTCCCCTGAGCGCGCGCCTATCGCCGCGTGTTACAGCGAGAGGGCGGGCAACAATAGCGGCCGCAGTAATAGGGTGTCTAGGGGGAACCTAATAGCCTAAATTTCTCTGTAAAAGAAACGAGGACGACCTATCTCACTTGCTCCAACACGGCGCACAGGAGCTCATTGAACCGGGGTGGGTTCTCGAGAGCAGCTCGGTAAAGACGGTTTTGAGCGGCTCGCCTGTTGTCCGACAGAGTCTGTAAGGCGTACCTGGTAGACGTCTGGACTATGTCGCCTACCGGCGTCAGGGGATTGGCTCGTCCATGGTGCGGCTCCTGGCTGACCACGTCCCAGGCCAGCACATCGGTCTCAAAACTGACGACGCAGAGCAGTTCTACGCCTCGCTCGGCTTCCGACCCCAACCTTCGTTCATGTCGCTGGTCGTCGGAACGTGGCTCGACAACGACGCCAACCGGGACGGGGCGAACTGATGTTGCAGATTCGATCTGGCTCGGCGGCCCGGCCCTGGTACGAGCCGATGGTCGGCTCGCCTGTTCCGAGAACTGCTCTGCCAGATGCGCTGAGTGCAGAATATCATTGTGCTACCTCGATCACGCAGGCCCTGGCCGGTCCTGCGGGCGTCCGGGAGCATTGGTGCATCAGGTGATTACCGCTCGAGCAGCCGCCGACCTTCGGGAGAGCCAACGTGACCCGGCACCCGCACGACGACACGAAGGACCTGGGTGCCTCGTGCGAGATCGTCGCTTCGGGCGTCGCCACTGACGACGACGTCATCGAGCTTGTCACCAACGGACTACTCGACGGTCTTCCCCAGGGCTAATAACGAAGCTGAGCCGGCATGGCCTGTAAATGGCAACGGCGCGGTCATGACCGTCACAAAAATGGACGAATAAATGGAGGAACACACCGTCTACGCTGGGACCTTGGCGCAACGCCCCGAACTAGCGAGCCGTTACCGGGACAGCTGACAGAGGGAAAGGCTCAGCACGTCCGGGGTGGCAGCGACGGTGCCAGCGGGCTGGATGGGGAGGTCGAGCGCATCGCCGTGGGGAGTTCGGGTTTGCCCACTTCCTACGTCAGCTCGTCAGCGGCGCCGAAACCCGACCTCACGTGATCTGCGCCTGACAGGCGGCGGCGAACTTCTCGGGTGTCACGCTCCCTAACAGCAGGTCCGAGATGTGGTCCAACGAGTAGCTCCACATGTTCGTGAGCTGCGGGAACTGGAACCACTCGGGCGCGTCGTTCGTCGATGCCTGGATGATGTCTTCCTGGATGGGCACGTTCGTGTGGGCGCCTTTGGTGTCGGGCAGCTCTATGGTCTCGGCCACCTGGGTACCGATCTTCGGCGTCAGGAAGAAGTTGAAAAACGCCAGTGCGGCGGCAACCTGAGCGGGATCGGTCACGTCGGAATTGAGGCCGTACATGAAGTCGACACCGCTGTTGACTACGGGCACGCCCATGCCCTCGGGGTGCGGGACGGCAAAGAACCCGGCGTCCACGTTGGGATTGATGTTCTTGTAGCCGGTGTAGTCGGCGGACCCGCCGAGGATCATCGCCGCTTTTTTCTCGGCGAAGTCGGCCTTCCCGATCACATAGGCGGTCGAGGCGAACCCCGGCGCCAGATAGGGAACAAGGCTCTGGAAGTATTTGGTGGCGAGGAGATAGTCAGGGTCCGTTAGCTTGGCCTTGCCTTCGGCGACAGCGGTCACCCCGGCGGGACCGCGCACGGAGGTCATCAGCTGGGTCCACATGAAGCTCGAGAGAATGCCGTCCTGAGAAGGCATCCCGAGGGCCGGAACGCTGCCCCTGCTTTGTATCGTCTGGCATGCCTTAGTGAACTCCTGCCAGGTAGTCGGGATGCCGAGCTTGAACTGAGCGAAGATCGGCTTCCAGTAAAAGATGCCGGTCGTGTACTCCCCCAGCAAGGGCAGGGCATAGTATTTGTTGCCGATGTACATTGCGCTCGTCGCCGAGGGCAGGAGCGCATTGATGTCGATCTTCCCGGTGAGGTCGTGCAGGTGCCCGGCCTTGGCCACGGTGATGTACGTCTGACCTGCCGACAGCCCGAATATGTTCGGTGCGCTGCTCGCCGCCAAAGCGGAGGTGACAAGGGTCGGGTAGGCCGGTCCTGGCTTGGCCGTCACCTGGACCGTTATCGTCGGGTGCTGGTGCTGGAACTCGCCGACCAGGGAAGTGACCTGCTGCACCCATTCCGGATGGTTCGTCCACATTGTCAAGGTCGCCGCGGCTAGCCCGCGCTCCCGGATATGCGTTATACGCGGCGTGGCTCCGGCTGAGCCTGAAAGCACGATGCCGGCACCCGCGGCCGCAGCCGTTCCCGCGGCGGCGAGAAACTCACGTCGAGATAAAGTCATGCCCCCTCCAATCGATTGCGGATACGTGCAACACGCACCACGTTAGCGACTCAAGCGGTCAGGCCCCGGACGTTCGGGACAGGCACTCGAGGCCCCGAAACCGCCACAGGGCAGTTGGCCTAGATCGTCGGCGGAATTTTCGTATCAGGTCAGGCGGTCACGCTCCCGAGAGAGACGCCACCTCGGCCGGCGCGGTGCTGCTGCTACTTCGCGAGGTCAGAGCCTCGAATTGTTGCCCAAGCCCCCAGGGGCAACCCGGCCGGGTGGCCCGGTGGTGCCTCGGTAGCTCGGCGTAGCGGCACGGACTCGATGCGCAGCTCGAAGTCGGCACGGCCAAGGTCCCGGGTTCGCATATGGTGTGTGAGGCCTCTGTCGAACTACTTTTAGGAGGAATTGGGGCAGTGATGGTCATTGTGCAAGGGACGGGCCGGGTTGACGCCGCGCTGCGCGAGCGGTTCCTTGCCCAGCGGGGGGAGTCGATGCGAATTTCACGGGCCGAGCCCGGCAACCTGGAGTACGTGATCGCCGCTGACCCAATCGAGGCCGACCGGGTGATCTTGTCTGAGCGCTGGGAGACTCAAGAGGATCTCACGGCTCACCTCCGTGCTGCCGCCGAGCGGCGTCGTCACGCCGGGGCGGACGAGGGTTCGCAGGTGTCGGTGGACTTCGATATCGCTGTTTATGAGGTCGGCTCGGCTAAGCCGCTGGCCTGACGGAGACCGCTCACGATGGCGGTCTTCGCCAAGACTCATTGTGGGACTTCCCGACAGTTACAACTGGGCTAGCTACAGCGTGATCGCATTCACAAGAGCTTTGCTTCATCAACGAACAAAAGCCGGCGCCTCCCTGCACGAGCGGTCTCCTGAAGCTTGCGAATGATGCCCGCGAGTACTAAATGGCGGCGTCATTTATCGGACGCGCGATGAGTGCCGAAGGTGGGCCATAAGGTGTTCATCGACTGGTTCGGTTTGACCACGATGAAGACTGTCGTGTGAGGCGACAGCGGAGACTAGGTGGTAGCGGAGACTAAGTGGTGGCTTGCTTGAGGGGGAGTTAGGCCACTTCAACGGGCCGGCCCCAACGGTGGTCTCGTCCAGCGATGGCCTGTGCGAGCTGGACGGCAGCACACCCTACTCCCAGGACCCTGGCTTCTATGCCCTCGCCGAGCACCTGTTGATGGTGATGGCGGCGAACGGAATCAGTTTCGTCTCCGCAGCCGGGGACACCGGCTCCTCGTGCATCCTCGTCGACGCGACCGATGGCGCCCAAGCCCGCCTTTCGGACTTCTATTCCCCGTCTCGGTGTACTGAACTTTCGACTGCTCCACTTTCGACTGGGAGCGCGGTGGGGGGTCGAGTGCTGCCGCACCGCTCTTGGCCGGCGAACTGGCGCTGGCTGACGAGGCGGCAGCCCAGCACGACGAGGCCCCCCCGCGAGCTGACTGCCGGAGAGCCCCAAACTGGACCTCGTCGCTACACCTGTGGCGCTCCTGGGCTGCGAGGAAGCCCAGCAGGGCGCCTTCGTGAACTCAGTCCGATGAGCCAAGGCTCGAAGGGTTACAACGTCGCTTGGCATTCCCGGCGAGCACTTCGACCCTCGTGGCGCCCTCTTCGTGCGGGCTAGTGTGGGCGGCGTCCCGGAAGCGCTGACCGTGCCGGGCCCGGTTGGTCACTACGCTCGCTCGTGTCGCCCGGTCTACGACTTCCCCGGTTCCGAACAGAGGAGAAGGCAACATGACCGCTGTCGAACAACCGACCGACAGTTCCGTCCGTCCGTTCCGTGTGGATGTCCCGGAAGAGGCGCTCACCGAGTTGCACCGCCACCTCGCCTCGACCCGCTGGCCGTCCCAGGAGCTGGTCGCAGACCGGTCGCAGGGCGTGCAGTTGGCGACGAACCAGGAGCTCGTCCGCTACTGGGAGACCGATTACGACTGGCGCCGGTGTGAGGCGAGATTAAACGCGCTGCCGCAGTTCAAAACCGAGATCGACGGGGTGGACGTCCACTTCATCCATGTGAAATCGCAGCACGCGGACGCATTGCCGCTCATCATGACCCACGGATGGCCCGGCTCGGTCATCGAGATGCTCGAGGCTGTCGACCCGCTTACCGACCCGGGCGCCCACGGCGGACGCCCGGAGGACGCGTTCCACCTCGTGCTGCCGTCCATCCCTGGGTACGGCTTCTCCGCCCAGCCGGCCGAGATCGGCTGGCACTCCGGCCGCGTCGCGCAGGCGTGGGCTGCGCTCATGCACCGCCTCGGCTACACGCGCTACGTAGCTCAGGGCGGCGACCAAGGCGCCGCCGTCACCGACGCCATGGGCCGGCAGGCGCCCGAGGGGCTGGTCGGCATCCACATGAACCTCCTCGTGCCGGCGCTCGGCGGTGGCACCGAGCCGACGGGATCCGAGGAGGAACGCGCCGCCGCGGACGCGCTCGGCACATTCAGGACGAGCGGTTTCGGCTATTTCCTGGAGCAGGCTACGCGGCCGCAGACGATCGGCTACGCCCTGCTGGACTCACCGGTCGCCCTCGCGGCCTGGATGCTCGACCACGACACGGACAGCTATTACAAGATCTCCCGCGCCTTCCTCGACAAGCAGCCGGTAGGCAACCTCACCAGGGACCATATCCTCGACAACATAACGCTGTACTGGCTGACGGGCACCGGGGCTTCGGCGGCCCGGTCGTACTGGGAAGGCGGACGAGCCGCAGCCCTTGCGGCCGGCCAGGCCCCTGCGGAGGTCAAGCTCCCCGTCGGTTTCACAACGTTCCCGGGCGAGATTTCCGGGCCCCCCGCAGCTGGGTCGAGAAGGCGTACCCCAACCTCACCTACTTCAACGAGGTCGGCAAGGGCGGCCACTTCGCCGCCTGGGAAGAACCCGAACTGTTCGCGACCGAGATCCGGGCCTCGTTCAGACCGCTGCGCGCACATCAGGCCCGCGCTCACTAGAGGGGCGCCCTGCCGTACAGAGCGCGTCCTCCGTTTTGGAACGGCGGTCCTGGAGGCTACTGCATGTCCCGCATGCACAGACTGCCAGGCGGTTGGTTACATGCCCGGTTATACCAGACGAAATCCAACCGGGCCGTCAGGACCGGCCGTCAGAACCGGCGGTCAGAACCGGCCGCGTCCACCGCCAAGCACAAAAACTAACGTCTTATGGAGAATGGGCGACAAGAGCGTCTTAACCGCCGATAACGACGGGCGTGAACCAGAAGCTCCTCGGCACGGTGAACCGTCCCGGCATCGGTTACCAAGTGACCCACGCCGGCCACCCGCTCTACCTGTACGACCAACCGTCGGCGCCGTTCGCACCTGAGGGCGAGGGTTGGTTTGGGCCCGTGTCCCGGTTCTCGTCAGTGCCCAGCCGGCGCGGCCGCCCTGTGCCGTCGTGTTCGGCTCGCTGGCTCGAGGGGAGGCTGAGGAACGCAGTGACGTGGATACCGTTGTTGTTTACGCTGCCACTTGACGCAAAGCCGGCAGGAACACCTGAATTCCAGTCACGCACCTTGACCGCGTGTTGCGGTAGGGGTAAGAGTGCACGCAGGAGACCGTTAGCCGAGGAGGGGTCATGCCTGAAATGACGCGTTATGAGCACGGGGTCCCGTCATGGGTCGATATCGGGACACCTGACCCAAAGGTCACTCTGCGCTTCTACGAGCAGCTGTTTGGGTGGGAAGGGCAGGACATGGGGGAGGAAGCGGGCCACTACACGATCGTCTCCAAGGGCGGCAAGCAGGTAGCGGCGATAAGCCCTGGCCAGGCCCCCCCGCCATCTTGGTGGACGACGTATATCAACGTCGACGACCTCGACTCGGTGGCCAAGAAGGCCGAGGCGGCGGGCGGCACTATCGTCGTCTCCCCAATGGACGTTATGAGCGCGGGGCGGATGGCTATTTTCAGGGACACGACCGGTGCTGTCATCGCGGCCTGGCAACCCGGCGATCATTTAGGTGCTCAGCTCGTCAACGAAGCGGGTGCGTTCGTCTGGAACGAGCTCGGTACGTCCGACATGGCCAAGTCGAAGGCCTTCTACTCAGACGTGTTCGGCTGGGGATGGGGTGGATTTGACAACTACGCCGAGGCACAGGTGGCCGGGCGCACGATCGCGGGGGTGATGCCCCGGCGCCCGGACATACCACCTGATGCCCCTGACGCCTGGCTCGTTTACTTCGGCTCGGACGACGTCGATGCCGACGCCGCCAAGGCGTGCGACCTGGGCGCGAATGTCCTCGTGGGGTGCAGCGACATCCCGGGGACTGGGCGTTTCGCCGTCTTTGCCGACCTGGACGGAGCGGCGTTCGCGATCTTCAAGGGCCAGTAGGCAAACAAGGGCAGGACTTCCTGCCCTTGTCGAGCGGGGCCATCACGCTCTCCGCTACGATCCGTGAGGTTCCGTGGGGGATATGCGATCATCAAGGCAACAAAAAGTCCTGTTTACAGGGGCATTTTGGTGTGGAGATGACGGGCACGGGGCGGCCACGACAAACGAATCTTGCCTGCGAATTTTTGCCACCGTAAGTGGTATGAGTTCATTGGACATCCGCCCGCGCCGTGCCCTTGAGTGATGCGCGAGCCAAGGCTTCATTTTCGTGCCCAAGCGAGCATCCCTCGTTTCGTCACTGTCAAAGGAATCTCGAAGCGTCCCGCCGCAGCGCGGGCATGGCCCTCGGACAGCCCCCGCCCGCGGAGGAAAAGCGCAACATCTGCTGGGCCCAGAGCGACACCATCGGCTCGTCCCAGGCCTCGACATCCACTTCCCCGAACACCGCTGCCACCTGCGCGGGGCCGTTCTCGGCATCGAAGCTGAGCGGTTGGCCCCAGCGAGGAAGGACCGAGCTGAGCTCGGGGTCGTTGTAGCGGCTCGGGGCGCTGACCACCGCCAACCCGCCCGGCCGCAGGCAGCGCCGTAGCTCGGCCAGCGCGGACTGTGGGTTGGCGAGATGGTAGAGCACCCACAGTGCCGAGGTACCCGAGAAGCTGCCTTCGCGGAACGGGAGCATCAGGGCGTCGGAGCGCAGCATGGGTGGCGGCGCCTCTGCGACATATCTGGCGCGGTCGGCGGTCACGGTGCGAACCCCGACCTTGGCCAGCTCCCGAGCGAGGACGCCGTTGCCGCCACCTACGTCCAGAACGAGCTCGCAGCCGGCGTCGGCCAGTCGCCTGGCGACGGCGGGGTGAACGTCCCCGCGTCGCGAGAAGGCAACTGTGGCGGCCTGGTTGGACGCGAAACGGCCTGGGTCACTGTCGTAATCAGCCGGCAAGGCTGGCCCTACATCTGGAGCACTGTCGCCGGGCGTGGCCACTGGCCAACTATGCCCGATGGGCCAGCCGGGGACTTATCTGATCCGATCTGCTATTTGGGGACGCTTGGCAAAGTACGCAGCATCCCAGCCCGCCTCGTCCCTGCCTTCAAGAATTGCGCCAATCCGGGTACCCTCGTTTAACCGTGGCGGGTATTGGCGTTCCGTGGTGAGAACTAAGCGCTCGGCTAGCCGCGGTGCGCGGCATGGAGCCCGGATGCACCTGGTGGCACCTCTCGCCGTGGGGGCGGCCCTTGCGGCCGCGACGCTCGGCTGCTTTAGCACCGCGACCGCCGGGACGACGAGGTCGACGGCCGTGCCTCTGGCCTCCCCTTTCGGCTCCAACTGGACCACGTACCACGGGAATGCTGAGGCGACAGGAGTCGTCGCGGCGCACACCACGCTGTTGCCGTCGCGGCGGGCCTGGACGTCGCCGATCCTTGACGGCCAGCTGTACGGCGAGCCGCTCATCGCCGACGGCCGCGTCGTCGCCGCGACCGAGAACGACACCGTGTACGTGATGGCCGCCAACAACGGGCACATCCTGTGGTCACGCCACCTGGCGACCGCTGTGCCATCCGGTGACCTGCCCTGCGGCGACATCTCGCCCGAGGTCGGCATTACAGGTACCCCGGTGATCGACTTGGCGCGCCACGAGATCTTCGTCGACGCCGACACGCTGATAAGCGGCCCGCCTGCCTCTGGTGGTGTGGAAGCGTCGCACCGTCTTTTCGGGCTCGACCTGTTCACCGGCAAGGTCGAGCTGGATGAGCCGGCGATGCCGAACGCCGGCGAGGACCAGCTCGCGCAGCTGCAGCGGCCAGGGTTGGCGCTCGACGACGGTTTCGTGGTCATCGCCTATGGTCAGAACGCCGGCGACTGTCCCGGCCCCAACGGTCCTGCCCACGGCTACGTCGTCGCGATCCCCGAGACGGGGGGACCGCTTCACTATTTCCAGATCGGTAGCGGCCAGGACCGGGGAGCGGTGTGGATGGGCGGCAGCTCTCCTGTCGTCGACCCTCATGGGAACGTGTACGTGGGGAGCGCCGACGGCTACGACCTCGGCGCCGCCCAGGCGTACGACGACAGCGACGCGGTGCTTGAGCTGTCGCCGACCATGCACCTCGAGTCGATCTTCTACCCCAAGGACTGGCAGACGCTCAGCGCCGACGACCTCGACCTCGGAACCGGGGACCCCATGCTTGTCGACGGTTTCGTGTTCGAGGTCGGCAAGACGGACATCGCCTATTTGTTGCGTCAGGGACATCTCGGCGGTGAGGAAGGCGAGGTCGCGTCGCTTTCGATGTGCACCGGCGATCCCGACGGAGGGCGGGCGGTTGAGGGCTCTGTCGTCTACGTGCCGTGCCCGAACGGCGTAACGGCGGTCAAGGTCTCGACCAAGGCCCCATACCTGAAACAGCTGTGGACCGACAACGACGGCGCCGCCGGCGGACCGATCATCGCCGATGGACTGGTGTGGACGATCGGAGGCGACAACGCCGTGCACGGGCTCAACCCGGCCAGCGGCGAAGAAGTCGTCTCTATCCCCTTCGGCGGGTACGTAAACCACTTCCCGACGCCGTCGGTCGGCGATGGCCTGCTGCTCCTTCCAGGCACCGACAGGGTCTTCGCCTTGATGGGCCCAGCCGGGTTGCCGCCGCCACCCCCCGGGGTGCCTGTCACAGCGACGCGCTAACACGGCATGGGTTCCTTGCTGTTGTGCGTCCCCGAAGGCTAAGAGCCTGAATACGGGAAAACGACAGTGAGGCCACCCGTGTGAGGTGTGGGGACAGCCGCGGGGCGACGGAGCTCACGGGACCGAGCTCCTATCGACCGTCGCAGCACGAAGAGAATGTTGAACGCCGCCTGGAACTCTAAGCCGCGGTGTCAAGACGGCCATGGTGACAAGCCAGGCACTGACGAAAACCAGGCTGGCCAGGACATCGGTTGTCCAGTGGACGCCGAGTTCGACCCGGGAGAACCCAACGGCTGCCACGGCCAGCGCCGCCGCGGCCCATATAACGGCCCGCCACCCTCCTCCTCGAACGACGCTGGTGATCAGGATCGCCCAGATGGTGTAGATGAGAACCGCCGTCGCCGCGTGCCCCGAGGGCCAGGACCAGCCATGGGCACTCACCAACCACAGCGTTTCTGGGGGCCGGCCCCGCCCGACGACGTGCTTGGCCAAGCTCACTCCGCCCGACTCCCCCGCCCAGGCGACGACGGCGAGCGGCAGGGCCAGGACCGCCAGGCGGCGCCGTGCCGTCAGGACGATGAGCACGAGGCCGGTGACGACCAGGGCCACCCACGAGCCGATCCATGTGACCGCCTTCATGGCGCCGTCGAGGGCCGGAGCGCGGTGGGCGAGGACGACGGCCGTGACATGCCGGTCGAAGTGGTCGACTGCCGGCGAGTGGACAACGGCCTCGCCGGCGAGGATCAGGATGACCGTGAGGGCTGCCCACGCAGCGACCACGAGAACGACCCTCCGAAGGAGCCCGGGCCAAGAGCGCTCCTCGACGAGGGCAGTGCGGCACTCGGCCAGGTAGCCGCGCACCGGTTCAGCCCACGGATAGGCCGCCGGCCGCATCGAGCCGCCGGCGCTGTCGCCGGTCCAACGCACGGGCAACGGATTGTCCGGCGGCCGCGCCCACCAGGGCGCCGGCGATCGCGTCGCCGGGGTAGTGCACGCCGGTGTGGACGCGCGAGTACGCCACCGCCGCGGCCAGTCCCCGTAGTGGTAGGGCCAGGAGCGGGTATTCGACGCTGACAGCGCTGGCGAAAGCGAACCCCGACGCAGAGTGGCCCGAAGGGAACGACGACGACCCGGGCATCGGCACGTGCCGGCCGGCGGCCCACTCGCCCCGATCGGGACGGGAGCGCCGGTGGAGCGCTTTGAGGCCCTGGTTGACCGCCGCCGACGTGACGGCGATGGAGGCCAAGCCCCTGACGGCCGCCCGGCGGCCCCGCTGACCGCCGAGGGTGGCCATGGTGCCGGCGATCGCAAGCCACAGGCCCGACCCGTTGGCGGCGGTCGTGAGCAGGCGGAGGCCTCGGTCGAGCGAGGGGGTGTCCAGCCCCGCCACCGCCCCGTAAACGGCCTTGTCGACCGCGGCCAGGTCGTGGAGAGGCCCGCTGCTGCGTTCTAAGGGCGCCGGCGCCGGCGTCGTCATCGGGCCGGTCACGTGGCCTGCCGACCCCGCGCGATGGCCGCCAGGTCGCGCAGGTGGACCTCGTGGGCTCGACGCCGTGCCGCCGCCGCCAGGTTGCCCGGCGGCACCCGGAGGTGGAGCCCCCGCGGGTAGGCCCGGAAACGCAGAGGCGTCGGCAGCTCGAGCGCCTCGCCGTCGATGCCCACGTACGCTGTGCCGGACTGGGAACGCACCTCGAGCTCAGGTGTCGTGAACTGGTAGGCGTGGCCGCTGCGGGCGCTCTGCCCGGCTAGGGCCAGGGTGACGACCTGTGCCGCTTCGGCTCCGGTCCGGGCCGTCACGGCGAACACCCCGAGCTGACCGGTGTCGAGCCGGCGCCGCTGGGACACCTCGAGCGAGGCCCCGAGGACATAGGGATTGTTGGAGACCATCAACAGGAACGGCCCGTCGACCTCGGTGCCGTCCGGCGTGGTGAGCTGCAGGTCGAACGGCTCGGCGGTGCGGGCCAGCATCTCGGGCAGCAGCCGCTTCGAGGTCTCGGCCTTGGCCTCTCGGTAGCCCTCCTGCTGGACGATCGTGGCGTAGACGCCGAGGGACACGTTGTTCACGAAGAACCGGTCGTTCACGGTGGCGTAGTCCACCCAGCGGTCCTCTCCCTCGCGGAAGGAGGCCACCCCGGTCCGCGGGTCCTCACGGTCGAGCCCGAGATCGAGCGCGAAGTGGTTCCTGGTGCCGGCCGAGACACAAACGAACGGGATACCGTGCTCGACTGCGATCGAGGCCACCAGGGCCTGCGAGCCGTCCCCCCCGGCCATGCCCATACAGTCCGCCCCCCGGCGGACCGCGTCCCGGGCCAGCTCCTCGAGGTCGAGCCCACGGTCGAGCATCACCGTCTCGACTCCGAGCGAGGCGGCCAGGTCGACCAGCCCGAAGCGGTCCACCTTGCCGCCCCCCGACCACGGGTTGCAGAGGAGCACCGGGTGCGACGGTGCCGGTCCGACCGCTGGCGTCATCGGCCGAAAGCTCTCGACCAGGGCCGCTCGGGCCGAGGCGACGCAGACGGTTACGAGCGCAGCTACCACGGCCGTGCGGAGCACGGTCTGGCTGACGCCGTCGCCGGCCAGCAGCAGGGCGGCCACGAGGCCCGCCCCACCCACCACGACGGCCACGGCCCCCACCGTCCGCCGCGGCTGGCGCTCGGCCACGGCCCACCAGGCGCCGGCCACGGCCAACACGACGCTGGCCGCGGCCATGGCAACGTACCCGGCGTTGTGTACGAGGAAGACAATGACGGCGACCACCAGGAGGGCCACGGCCAGGAGGGCGACGCCGACCAGGGCCCGTTGGCGGATCGAGGCCCGCGCCGTCGGTGCGGCCACGGGGCCCGACGACGACCGGGAGCGGGAGGGGTCGTCAACCGTCACGTTATCAGCGTCCTCTGCTCCGTTGGGTCTCCCTCCATTGTGCCCGCATTGTACGTTCGCCGCTTGACCGCCCTAGGGCGAGGGACGAACCCCAAGCCTGCCCGGAAGGTTGTCGTGGGTGGAGCGATCGGCCCCGGCTACCACGTGGCCCGCACCCACCAAGGGGGATATTGCGGCTGGACGTCGTCGCCGGGTCGTGCTGGCGGCGATCCTCGTGCCCCAGGGCATGGCGTATGCCGACCGGGCCGGTCTACCGCCGGGCACCGGCCTCTACTGAACACCCCCGTCCGTCAGGCCGTCATGACCTGGATGATCTTCGACGAGGTCTTGATGCCCCCCTCAGGGACGGCGGCGCGAACCTCCAGGATGCCGTTGCGGTAGCTGGCTTTGATGTCCTCCTCGCTGACACCCTCGGGCAGGACGAACTCCCGGGCGAACGAGCCGTATCGGAACTCACTGCGGTAGCCGGGCTTCTCGGTCGTCTCGGGCTCTTCGTGGCGTTCAGCCCGGATGTGCAGCGTGTCGCGGGTGAGGCTCACTTCGACATCCTTGCTCGGGTCGATACCGGGAAGCTCTGCTCGGATCACGAACTGGCCGGCGTCCTGGAACTCTTCGGTCCGCATCCAGGCGCTGTGCTCACGGTCCCAATCGGCCTCTGCAGCCGCCATTTCCGCGGCTACCTCGTCGGCTTGGGCGACGTCTTCGTCGCTCACGGTGTGCACCTCGGTTTGCCCTCCGAGCTCGGTGAGCTTCCCGGACACATCCTGCGCCTTATCACCGGCCACGAGGACACCGACAGCCGCCTTGCCGTCGGCCAGCTCAGCGGCCAGCCGGTCGCGGTCCTTCGCCTCAAGGCCGAGGCCCTTGCGATGGAGGGCACCGAGGACGCCGCCACCGATGGCCCCGGCGAGCAGGCTGGGCGGGACGAAGACCGCCAAAATGACACCGATCCCAGCGCCCTTGCCGACGCTGCGCCGGCCGAGCTTGTGGGTCTTGACCTTGCCCTTCTTGTCGAGGACGAGGACGCCGATCGCGTTCAGCTTGATGTCGTCGTTTGCCTTGTCCCAGGACTTCAGCGACGCGACCGCCGCATCAGCGGCCGCCTCGTCGGGGAAGGTCGCCAGTACAACCTGCTTGTCGCTCATGCGAGTGGCTCCTAACCAAGTGGCGGCTCTCGCCGCCGGCTGCCCCTGGGATAGGGGCAGCACCTCTGATTATGTCTCCACCTAGGGCGGGGACGACCCACCCTGGGGCGGGTGGACTTGGGATGACTTGCGACCTAGCTCCAGCGCCCAAACTCGCACCGAACCGGGTGGGTTGGGATGACCCGTAAGGCGTCCATGTCCCCCAATGTCACGCCCGGCGTCCGCAAACCAAATCATCCCAACTGTATGAGGACGGCCGAGCGGTCGCCTATGGTAAGCCAATCGCTGGATCGTCACCCAAGTCGCTCGACGTCGTGGTAATCGGCCCGGGGCCCGCCGGGGTTATCGCGGCGTTGCGCTCGGCAAGGCTTGGAGCCAGGGCGGGCTGCCGTCAGTGCCGCGATCGATCTTGACCACGACGGAAGTTGGGTGGTCGATCACCTTGTCACCGCCCAGGAGGTCGGCGTCACTTGAAACTTGCTCTTCACCCGCACACATCTGCTGCCATATCGGCATACCCAACAACCAACTGACCACAGGAGCATGGCCTTGGCAACTCCCGCAACAGAGCCCTCTCGACCCGGTCGAAGCGCCGGAACGGCCACCGAGTTCACGCTTTTCTTCCGTATAAAGCCGGGCCACGCCCCCGACCTGCGCGAGGCGCTCGAGAAGCTGCAGAGCACGCCTGGCTACCTGCCAGGCGACTACAAGATGCCGATCACGTCGATCCACGAGGCCCGTTTCGCGCTGTTCGACGACGACACGCGTCTGTTGTTCGCGACCAGTTTCGATGGTGCCTGGGACGCGTACATGGTCGACTTCTTCAATACCGGGCCGACGCTCCAGCTCTTCGACGCCACCTTCCAGCACGTTGAGGGGTACGACGGCCTGCCCGACCTGGCGGCGCTGAAGTCGTTCATTTCGGCGGCCCAGGAGACGACGGCCGCCTATGCCCGGAACTATCCCGGTACGGTCAAGCAGATCAGAAGGGCGCTGCGCGTAAACGACGCCTTCCAGCGAGTGCTGGACAACCCGGACGCGGCCGAGGCGCTTCAGCACCCGGCGCTCAAGCCGTTGCTCGACGAGGCGGGCGACGCCTAGGTCTGCGGACCTACGAGCCGGGCGAGCTAATACCATGTCACACCACCTCTCTGGGCCGCGAGCGGAGGCGCTGCCCATCGCGGACATCACCGACGTCTACGCCTTCCCGAGCCCTGAGCGGCCGGGATGGCTTGTGCTGGTAGTGAACACACTCCCGCTGGCGCCGCCATCGGCGATATTCTCCGAGGGCCTGATCTACAGGTTCCGGTTGCGCCCGCTCACGTTTAATGCTCACTCCCTTGCAGTCCCTTTCGTCGTGGGTGGTCAGGAGCTCGTATTCGACTGTGTATTTTCGGAGCCCATCGACGGACCGCCGGGGGAAGTGGGGGAGCAGGACGGGACGTGCTCGGTGCCAACGGGCGAGACGGTCACGTTCCGGGTGAACGACGAGCGTGGCGGTGCAGGGCCCGGTGTTCGCGCCTTCGCCGGTGTGCGATGGGACCCGTTCATCATGGATGCGCCGGCCGCATTGAAGACGATCGCTACAGGAACACTGGAGTTCACCGACCCGGGCTCGATCTTCCTCGATGGAAAGAACGTGCTCGGCCTCGTCGTCGAAGTCGACTGTGCCCGGCTACTCGGCGGCGCGGACCTGTTCGGCGTAGTCGCTGAGACACTGACCCGCGGCAAGCTCAGTGTCCGGCTCGAGCGCGCCGGTCGACCCGAGGTGCACAACATGATGCTGTCGCCAAAGCAGTTCGACCGCACCAACCGTGACCTCGAAATCCGTGACCTCTACAACACGGAGGACAGCTTCCACCTCAGGCCGGATTATCAGGGGGCGTACCGGGCCAGGCTGAACGCAAACCTGGCCTTCTGGGACCGCCTCGACGGCAAGGTCGACTGGCCGACGGACGACAGCGGGGCGCACCCGCTGACCGAACTGTTGCTTGCGGACTACCTTGTGGTCGACGTGACGAAACCTTATGCCGAGCAGGGGTCGTTCCTTGAGATCGAACGGGCCGCGCAGCGTGGCCAGGTTCATGAGACATGTGGTGGGCGGGCGCTGAACGATGACGTGATGGACAACATCTTCACGTTGCTGGTCAACGCAGGCAACGGCCCTACCATCCGCGATGGCGTGGACCAGGCGACGTGCCCCGCCGGGCGCACGTTCCCCTATTTGGCCCCTCCGAACCCGGACCCGCCTGCGCCCCCGGGCCAAGGGGTAGCGATCGAGTAATGAACGGCGCGGCAAACGTCAGCCTTGAGCTCGACGACATCCAGCGCGGGGTGCTCCAGCAACGACCGTCCCCCTACGTCGGCACCTACCTCCTCTTTCGCATCGACGAGCGAACGGCGGGGCGCGAGCTCGTCCGCCGATTGTTGCCCGCTATCGCCTCCGCCA
Organism: uncultured Acidimicrobiaceae bacterium; assembly: GCA_963823855.1. Lineage (GTDB taxonomy): Bacteria > Actinomycetota > Acidimicrobiia > Acidimicrobiales > Palsa-688 > Fen-671. The sequence continues at coordinate 107,852 of CAWGNA010000008.1, read as the reverse complement.
GCTCGTCTGCCAACCCGACCGAGAACGCCTCGGTTTCCGTTGCGTTCACCTATCGGGGCCTCGAGGCCTTAGGCGTACCACAGGAGTCGCTTAACAGCTTCGCCCCCGAGTTCCGCCAAGGGATGGCGGCGCGCGCCACGGAGTTGGGGGACCGCGGGGAAAGCGCCCCGCACAACTGGGAAAAGCCGCTCGGGACCTCGGAAGTTCACGTTGCCGTAGCCGCTTTGTCACGCGACTCTCAACGGTTGGAGGCGATGCTCGAGCGGGCCCGCCGGGCGCACCAGGAGCTACCCGGAGTGGAGGCCATCTGGCGCCAGGACTGCTACCAGCTCCCGACGGGCCGCACTTCGTTCGGGTTCAAGGACGGGATCGGCCAGCCGGCCGTAGAGTCGACCGGGGCCCGGGGTCGAACCCACATGAGCGTCCCATAAAGGCGGGCGAGTTCATCCTCGGTTACCCCGACGAAACCGGGGCCCTCCCACCCATGCCGACCCCAGAGGTCCTCGGCCGCAACGGTACTTACATGGTCTTTCGCAAGCTTCACACACGTGTCGCCGCCTACCGCCAGTACCTTCGCACCAAAGCCAGAGACCGCGAAGAAGAGGCGTTACTCGGGGCCAAGATCGTCGGCCGCTGGCAGAGCGGGGCGCCACTCGCGCTGTGTCCCGAGCGAGACGATCCCGAGCTGGCCGCCGATCCCGCCCGCAACAACGCCTTCCTCTACGGCGACGACCCGCGAGGGTTCAGGTGCCCTGCGGGCGCGCACGCCCGACGGGCCAACCCTCGAGACTCGCTCGACCACGAAGGGAGCGTAAACGTCCACCTACACCGCATGATCCGACGCGGCACGAGCTACGGCCCTCTCCTGCCCGAGGGGGTGCTCGAAGACGATGGCGCCGACCGCGGCATCGTGTTCGCATTCGTCGGCTCGCATATAGGGCGCCAGTTCGAATTCGTAAAAACTCAATGGCTGAACGACGGCATCTTTATCGGCGCCCCTACAGAGGACGACCCACTCGTCGGGCAAAATGATGAGCCCGGTACGTTCACCATCCCGTGGCAGCCAATCCGTCGGCGGCTTCAAGACCTGCCCCCATTCGTCGTAACGCGCGGCGGCGAGTACTGCTTTGCGCCGGGCCTGCGAGCACTGAGATGGCTCGCCGAGCTGGACACTTGACCGGGCCCGAACCAGGAAGGAGCCACGACGTGGCCACGAGCCCATCACGGACCGACCGCTGGAAGGCACTCGACTTCGGGCCACCCGTATCCGGGGTGGACGAGCCGGACGACCCCGTGCTCGTCGAATACGAACCCGGCGGGAGGGTCGCCGTCATAACTTTCAACCGGCCGCACGCCGACAACGCCATCACGACCGGGATGGGGGCGAGGTTGACCGAGATCCTCGAAGGGATCGCCGTCCGCCCGGCGGTCCGGGTGGTCATCCTCACCGGAGCCGGGGGCCGAGCGTTCTCGGTCGGCAGCGACCTGCGCCAACGCAAGGACATGTCCAAGCAAGACTGGCTGCGTCAGCGCCAAGACTTCGACCGCACGCTGTACACGCTGCGCCAGCTCCGAAAGCCGATCTTCGCCGCCGTCAACGGCATCGCCTACGGGGGCGGGTGTGAGATCGCCCAGAGCACCGACTTCATCATCGCCTCGGATAACGCGACCTTCGGGCAGCCGGAGGCGATGGTCGGTCTCGCCGCCGGCGGGGGCTCGCCGGCCCTTCTGCCGCGCCTGCTCCCGCCCGGCAAGGCGCTACAGATGCTGATGACGGGCCAACCGATCAGCGCCCAGGAGGCGTACCGGCTCGGCATGGTCAACGAACTCCACACCCCCGCCGATCTCATGCCCGCCGCCCACCACATTGCTGAGCAGATCGCCGGAAATTCGCCGACCGCTGTACAGGCGGTGAAGCGGGCGGTCCGGCTAGGCCAGGGTCAGCCGATCGAGCAAGCCATTGCGGTGATGATGGAGGAGCATTGGCGCTCGGCGGTGCATCCCGACCGCGTGGAGGGCATCGGCGCGTTCAACCAGGACCGCGAGCCGACGTTTCAAGACCCTGACTATTGATGTCTGACGTCCAAATGTGAAGGAAGTCGTCCAACCCCGCAATGGAGCATCTCGGGGGATGCTTCCGTCTCAGGGCTTGGCCGTCACCTTGGCCCACCAGGTTGGGTCGGGCCGGAACGGCTCAGCCGGCCGCCCGGTTGCGTCGGTCTCGAACCGGTACACGAGCCCGGCCTCGGGCTGGGCGCGACGCTCGTCGTCGCTCCAGCCTTCGGTGGCGGTGGTGACGTAAAGACGGTTCAGCCCCGGGCCGGCAAAGGCGCACGATGTGCTCTGCATAGCCGGGACGAGCAGGGTCTCCCTCAGCACACCGTCGGGGGAATAGCGCTGGACGCGTCCGCCCCCGTAGATGGCGACCCATAGGTCACCGTCGGCGTCGACGGTCAAGCCATCCGGTGCCCCAACTTCTGCACTGACCGTGACCAGCACCCGGCCATCGGAGATCGTGCCCCCGTCGGCGTCGAAACTGAAGGCGTGGACGACACGCGGGCCGCTGTCGGCGAGGTACATGGTGGCCCCGTCGGGGCTCCAGCCGAGCCCGTTGGAGATCGTCAGATCCCCGAGCATCAACTCCGTGCGACCATCGCCATCGAGCCGGTAGAGCGATCCGCCCCCGGCCCGGAAGTCGTCGGCTAGCGTGCCGGCCCAGAACCGGCCCTGCGGATCGCAGGCGCCATCGTTCATCCGCGTCCCGGCCGGGGCGACCCGCGTGACGGGGCTTAGCGAACCATCCGGCGACAGTTGGACGAAGTCGCGTCCGGCGGCCAGCAGCCACCCGTCGTCGCCGTGTACGGGCACGATGGCGCCAACGGTGCCGGGCACCTGGTATTGGCGAAGCAGGCTGAGACCACCGGTCTCGTCGACCCGACCGCGGTAAACCCGCCCGGCCAGGATGTCCACGGCTAACAGCTCACCGCGGCGAGCGTCCCAGCGAAGACCTTCGCCCAGCAGAGCCTGACTGACCGTGCTGGCCACCGCCTCGCTCGTCACCCCAGGGCCCCCGGCGAAAGGGTCGCCTCAACCGGAACCGGGCGTCTCATACCGCCGCCAAGCATGGCATATCCAGGACCACGCATTCCGGACCAATGGCGAGGGCGGCGGATTTGACGATCCCCCAGAGCGGCCAATCCCACTTCAAGCGGAGATAAGCACTAATAAAGACCGTCGTTCTGAGCGTGGCGTGGAACCGGCAGAGCTCCTGGGCATCTCGAAGGACCTCGACTACCACCTCTGCCGCGGCGGCGAGATGCCGGAGGCCCTACAGCTTGGTCGGCGCTGGATCGTCAGCCGGCCTCAGCTGCTTGAGTGGCTTGGCGCCCAAACGGTGTTGCCTAGCAGTCCAGCTGCCTCTCGGTCCCTTGCCTCCAGGGCGTGGCTGTAGATCCTCAGGGTCACCGATGGGTCAGCATGTCCTAGGCGTACGTGGAGGTGACGGGATTCGCACTCGCATTTCCCGCCTTGCCTTGGTGACCAATCCGCCCCGGTCAGGATCAAAGTATCTCAGGGCCGGTCGCTGACCACTTGAGCTACACCCCCGAGCAAAGCGAAGACTCGGAGCCTACGAGGAACATCGTCCGCACTTGCGGCGCGCAACTCCTCGTCCGCCAGCAGCTCCACCCAGGGATTCGCCCCGTGTGACGCCCCTTTCTTCGCCGAGTGCTTTGCAGCCCGGAAGGGGGTACGGCCAAGGTACCCCCCTCACCCGCCAACGATCCCGTGGCGGGTTTCCGGCGTATTCCGGTCATCCCCGTATAGGCGGTCATCGCCAAACAGTCGCAAGCAATGCGGCACCCCACTTCAGGATTTGGGGTTGATCAGGGGGTATTCTGAGATGCCTGACGTGCGCCGTTGGCGGTCCTTGACCCGGACCGACGGCACTGGCCAGAAAGATCTGTCCGGGTACATCGAGAGACGAGGACGAGTGCCCAACAAGCAGGCCGCGCAGCCCGAGGAGGACCTGGTCCGCCTCTACCTGAACGACATCGGAAAGTATGCGCTGCTCACCAAGGACGACGAGGCCCGTTTGGCCCAGGCCGTCGAGGCCGGCAGCGAGGCCCGGGTCGAGCTCGCCGGAGCCGAAGGGGTGACCGCGCCCGCGAGCGCGAGCTGCGTCGCCTGGTCCGCGACGGCGACGAGGCGGCCGAGACGTTCGTCAAGGCCAACCTGCGCCTGGTGGTGTCCATCGCTAAGAAGTACCAGGCCGCCGGGCTGCCCCTCCTGGACCTGGTCCAGGAAGGCAACCTGGGCCTGATGCACGCCGTCGAGAAGTTCGACTGGCGCAAGGGGTTCAAGTTCTCCACCTACGCCACCTGGTGGATCCGCCAGGCCATCAGCCGCGGGATCGCCAACAGCGGCCGCACCGTGCGGCTCCCGGTTCAGGCCGGTGAGCTGCTCACCCAGGTGACCAAGGCCCGGGGCCGTCTCGAAGGGCAGCTGGGCCGGCGCCCGACCGTCGCCGAGCTGGCTGCCGACCTGGAGGTGGAGGAGGAGAAGGTCACCGTGATCCTCCGCCACGCGGCTGAGCCCTTGTCGCTCTCCGAGCCGCTTGCGCGAAGACGGCGACGCCGAGCTGGGCGACGTGGTGGAGGACCGCTCCGCGGTCTCCCCGTTCGACGCCGCCGCCGCCGCTCTGCTGTGCGGCGAGGTCAACAAGATGCTCATCGCCCTCGACGAGCGGGAACGGGAGATCCTGCGGCTGCGTTTCGGGCTCGACCGGGGCGAGCCCCGTACCCTCGACGAGGTCGGGGAGCATTTCAGCCTGACCCGGGAGCGGATCCGCCAGATCGAGGTCCGGGCCATGTCCAAACTCCGCCACCCGTCGACCGACCGGGACCCCCGCGAGCTGCTCACCGGTTTATGGTCACCACACGGCTGGAGATCGTCCGTCGCCGCAAATGCCTGCACCGCCCGGCCAGGGTGGTCAGCTCGAGATGAGCCGGGTCGTTCTTGACGCGAGGCCGGTGATCGCCGCACCGCTGAGCGAGTTCGGTTTGGTTGAGGCGAGCGGCGCGCAGCTCGGCGCGGGGGCGGGATAAGCCCACGGCTGGTCATAGCCGCCCTCCTCGGCGCTCAAATCGAGCCACTCCCGGGGCGTGAGCTCATCGTTGTCGTCGATGCGGCCGCACCCGTCGCTGGCGCTTCAAGGCGATGGTCGGTGTGCGGTCAGGATCCTGCACCGATCCTCGTAACAGGCCCTATCGGGGTTGCCTGAGTAGCGGCGAAATTTCCGTTCTTAGCGGATTCCCGATACCAGCCGGGCCGTGCGGCCTCGCGTGCCCTAAGTGAAGAGCCTTCTCCCGTCATGACCGAATGGCATGAGGCTGGCGGAGCGGCCGGTGGCCGGCCCGCCCGAGCTCGTGCTCAACGTCGAAGGTGAGGGATCCACAGACATTGACGTGGTCGAGCAGCGCTGGCGATAGGCGGGCGACGTGATCGTCACCGAGGTGGGAGAAGCCGTCGCATCGCAGTGCGGCAAGGCTGTCCTGCAAGTAGATCGTGTTGAACAGCACGAGTGCGTTGGTGACGAGGGTGAGGCATTGGGCCTGTTCGGTCCTCAAGGTGGCGACGCCGGGCCCGGCCCTCGTTGGCGTAGAAGAGCCGTCGCCGCAGCGCATGCAGGCTCTCGCCCTTGTTGAGCTGGCGGTGGACGCGGCGTTGCATGTCGGCGTTGGCCAGGTAGCGCAGGATGAACAGCGTCCGGACAAGGCCGCCGTACTCGATCTAGACGTCCGAGGCACGGCGGTCACAGACCGCCAGCTGTTCGAGCGCCAACGAAGACTGCAACCATGTTGATGCGGTTTGAGCCATTTCGGCCGCCAACTGTTCCTCGGCGAAAGCCTGGACCGTGACCACATCAGCACCATCTATCACGACGGTGTGCTCACGGTCACCATCCCCCTGGCCGCGCAGGCCAAACCCCACAAGATCGAGGTCACCCACGTAGGATGCGTGGCGCAGGCCCTCGAGGCCGCCTTTACCACCGTCTGAGCACCCGCCTCCCAACCCGGCCCGGCGAGCCCTTCTCGGGTGTCGCTTCGTCGAAGGGCTGGTGGCGGGTCCTGGGACATCAGGCAACCCGCCTCTCCACCGCCCCGCGGTCATGGCTCGGGCAGGGGCCACCCTCGGGGGTAACCCCGCCGGTTCGTCCCTGCCCCATCGGGCCGGGAGGCGTGAACGTCCTACAGAAGGACCAGGTCCCACAACATGATCGGAGAGGAGGGCGGAGTGCCGATACAGAGTTCGCCCATGCAGGTTGGCCCACCGGGCTGAAACGGGCCCGGGAGGGGACCGCAAAAAGTGGTTACCCCTTCAGGCCCACACCGACTGTCACCAGTACCCAGTTCCCTCGACTAGAACCGGCCCAATGCCCAGGCTGAGCCAAGGCGCAGCTTGAGACGAGCCGGTCCCCACCCGTGCGAGAGGGACCGGGGATGATGACGGGTCACCAAAAGAAGCGCTAAATGGCAAAAAGGCGACCCACAGGGTCGCCCTTTTGTCGGCAACCTCGACGTAGGTGGCTCCTCGGCCCATCGGCCCATCGGCTTAGGTACGGCCCGTGAGGCCATCGGGACGAAAAGTCACGCTCAGGCCTCGTCTTGGTCGTCTTCTGGTGCTCAGGTACGGGTAGCGATGTACCAAGGCCCCCTAACCCTGGCCAGACCGCTCTACGTTGACCTTGACCTCGAAGTTGGTACCGCACGCACCCAAGCAGGACGGCACCGCCCAGCACCGCCAAAGCTAAAGCCAAGGCCCAGCGCCCAAGAGCCATTACCCCGAGGTAGCCCGGGGGTGCGCTAGTCGCTGGCGCCGGCGCCGGCCAGCTCGACTGGCGGCGGCTCGAAGTGCTCCATGACCCGGAAGGTGACCTCACCGTGATCGGCGTCCACGATGATGGTGTCGCCGGCCCGGAACTCCTTCCAGAGGATCCTCTCCGAGAGGGGGTCCTCGACCATCCGCTGGAGCGCACGCCGAAGCGGGCGGGCACCCATCATCGGGTCGTAGCCTCTCTCAACCAGCAGGTACTTGGCTGCTCTGGTGAGCTCAATGCTCAGGCCCCGAGCCTCAAGCTGGCCACGGACCCGCTGGAGCATCATGTCGATGATCACCGTGACCTCGTCCTTGGAGAGCTCGTGGAACACGATCACGTCATCGATGCGGTTGAGGAACTCGGGCCGGAAGTGCTGCTTCAGGGCCTCGTTGACCTTTGTCCTCATCCTTTCGTGGGTGAGGGCCTCGTCGGTCTTGGCGAACCCGACCGACGCCTTGCGCAGGTCGGCGGTGCCCAGGTTGGAGGTCATGATGATGACCGTGTTCTTGAAGTCGACGGTGCGGCCCTGGGCATCGGTGAGCCGGCCGTCCTCGAGGACCTGCAACAGGGCGTTGGACACGTCGGGATGGGCCTTTTCGATCTCGTCGAAGAGCACCACCGAGAAGGGTTTGCGCCTGACCGCCTCAGTCAACTGGCCCCCCTCCTCGTAGCCGACGTACCCAGGAGGTGAACCCGTGAGCCGGCTCACGGTGTGCTTCTCCATGTACTCCGACATGTCGAGCTGGACCAGAGCCGACTCTTCGCCGAAGAGGAACTGGGCCAGGGCCTTGGCCGTCTCGGTCTTGCCCACACCCGAGGGCCCGAGGAAGATGAACGACCCGCTCGGGCGCTTCGGGTCCTTCAAGCCGGCCCGTGTGCGCCTAATCGCCTGCGAGACGGCCTTCAGGGCGTCGTCCTGGCCGATGATGCGCTTGTGCAGCTCCTCCTCCATGCGCAAGAGCTTGGAGGTCTCCTCCTCAGTGAGCCTGTGGACCGGGATGCCCGTCCAGTTGGCCAGCACCTCGGCGATGACTTCCTCGTCGACCACGTCGAAGAGGTCGACCCCGTCGGCCCGCCACTCCTGCTGCTTGGTCGCTTTGCGCCTAAGGAGCTCCTCCTCCTTCTGGCGGAGGCGCTTGGCTTGCTCGAAGTCCTGCTTCTCGATGGCGAGCTCCTTGTCCTTGCTCGCTTTGGCTATCTCGTCCTCGATGGCTTTGTAATCGGGAGGACTGCTCATGCGGCGGATGCGTAGCCGGGCCCCGGCTTCGTCGATAAGGTCGATCGCCTTGTCCGGCAGGTAGCGGTCCGCAATGTAGCGGTCAGCCAGGTTTGCGGCCGTCACGACGGCCTGGTCGGTGATGGTGACGCCGTGGTGGGCCTCGTAGCTGTCCCGCAGCCCTTTGAGGATCTCGATCGTGTGGGCGAGCGACGGCTCCTCCACCTTTACCGGCTGGAACCGGCGCGCCAGGGCGGCGTCTTTCTCCAGGTGCTTGCGGTATTCGTCGAGGGTGGTGGCGCCGATCGTCTGCAGCTCACCGCGAGCTAGCAACGGCTTCAGGATCGAGGCCGCGTCGATCGCCCCTTCCGCGGCGCCCGCCCCGACGAGGGTGTGCAGCTCGTCGATGAACAATATGATGTCGCCGCGGGTGCGGATCTCCGTCAGCACCTTCTTCAGGCGCCCTTCGAAATCACCCCTGTAACGCGACCCGGCCACGAGGGCGCCGAGGTCGAGGGTATAGAGCTGCTTGCCGCGCAGGGTCTCGGGCACCTCACCAGAGACGATGCGTTGTGAGAGCCCCTCAACGATGGCGGTCTTGCCCACTCCCGGCTCTCCGATCAGGACCGGGTTGTTCTTGGTGCGCCGAGAGAGCACCTGCATGACGCGCTCGACCTCGCGCTCGCGCCCGATCAGCGGGTCGAGCTTGCGCTCCCTTGCCAGCTGGGTGAGGTTGCGCCCGAACTGGTCAAGTACCGCACTGCCGGCCGCCACCTCCGGCCCCTTCGAGGTCGTCCCCGCGGCCGGCTTGTCCGGGCCGGTGGCCTCGTGACCGGACAGCAGCTGGATCACCTGCTGGCGCACCCGGGAGAGGTCGGCACCCAAGCTGACCAGTACTTGCGCCCCGACGCCTTCGGGTTCCCTGACCAGGCCCAGGAGCATGTGCTCGGTACCTATGTAGTTGTGGCCGAGCCCGAGAGCTTCACGCAGTGAGAGCTCGAGCACCTTCTTGGCCCGGGGGGTGAAGGGGGCTGGACCGGTCGTGGACGTCCCTCCCCGCCCGGTAATCTCCGCGACCTTTTCGCGCGCCGCCTCGAGGCTGACCCCGAGCGACTCGAGCGCCTTGGCCGCCACACCCTCGCCCTCGTGGATGAGGCCGGCCAAGATGTGCTCGGTGCCGATGAAGTTGTGGTTCAGGAGGCGCGCCTCTTCCTGGGCCAGCACCAATACCCGTCGCGCTCGGTCGGTGAAGCGCTCAATCAATACTGACCGCCTCCTCAGCGGCTGCGGGGCGCCACACCCGGGGCACCTTGGACAAGCCAGGGCCGCCTTGCCCGCTAACCGCCGCGCCGCTCGAGGTGCAAGTCATCCATGCCCTCTCTTTGGGGATCCTGCAGCTCGAGCCTACCCCTTTGCTGTTCGCTCCCGGATCGTCACCAGCGCCTCGAGCCGGGCCCCGGCAGCACAATGACGGGCTCACCGGCCCCCGGTAAGGCACGTGGGGGCCCCGTAGGGTCCCGGGCCTTGAGCTGAACGGCGGTTACTTTTTGGCCGCCTCGTAGTACGGGTTGGTTCCCGAGGCGTGATCGGTCACGTCGATGATGCGGACGATCTCAGGCACCGAGCCCTTGATGGCTACCTCGATGCCCTGGCTGAGGGTCACGGCGGCCATCCCGCAGCCGGCGCAGCCGCCGACCAGGCGCAAGTAGGCGGCCCCATCTTCCACCGCGACGAGGTCAGCGCGACCTCCATGAGCGGCGATAGACGGGTTGACCTGGGCGTCGAGCACCTGGATGACCCGCTGGGCCACGTCCCCGCTCAGGTCCGGAGGGGGACCGCTCATGGCCGGGCTAGCCGGGGACGCCGCGGGGCGGTTCGGGTTGCGGATGCTCATCCCGCCGGCCATGAGGTCCCAGTTGAGGTCGAGCACCGAGCCGACCATTTTCGGGGCGCTGGCAGCCGGCACCACGATGGTCAGCCCTTCCTGCACCCCGGTCCAGGCGTCGTGACCGGCATCGCTGGCCGCCTGGAAGTACATGTCGTAGTTGTAGGCGCCGCCACTGGTCCCGCTCACCTCGACCCATAGGGCCAGGGACGCTGCATTGCCCTCGTCGGCACGCAGCTCCAGCACCTTGGCCAGAGCCTTGTCCGTCAGGGTCAGGACCGGTGCCTCGGTGGGACCGTCGTCAGTCATTTGTGCCTGTCACATCCCTGTCGTTTGGGCCCATCCTAGGGTGGTGCCCCGCGTTCTCCTCCTCCTGCCCACCGAGACCTACCGGGCCAAGGATTTCCTGGCCGCCGCCGAACACCTCGGCGTCGACGTCGTCGTCGGTTCCGAGCGGCGCCAGGCCCTGGCCGACCCCATGGGCGACCGGGCCGTCGTCGTCCCCCTGGACGAGGTCGATGCCGCGGTAAAGGTCATTGTTGCCCTCCATGAGCGTCTGCCCCTCGACGCCGTGCTGGCCGTCGACGACCAGGCTGTGGCCGTAGCGGCAGCCGCCTCGGCCCGTTTGGGGCTGGCCCACAACCCCGTCGATGCCGTGGCCGCCACCCGCGACAAGGCCGCCATGCGGGCCCGTCTGGGCGCTGCTGCGGTGGCCCAACCGGACTACCGGGTCGTCGCCCCCGGCCAGAGCGTGGCCGTCGCTGCGTCCCAGGTCGGCTACCCGTGCGTAGTCAAGCCGCTGTCGCGTTCAGGCAGCCAAGGGGTCATCCGGGTAGATGACGACATCCAGGCTGTGGCGGCCGTCGACCGCGTCCGGGCCATTGTCGGGCCCCTAGAGCCGGTCCTGGTCGAGGGCTTCGTGGCCGGGCCCGAAGTCGCCGTCGAGGGCCTCCTGGTGACCGGGGCCCTCCAGGTGTTGGCCGTTTTCGACAAGCCCGACCCGCTCGACGGCCCGTTCTTCGAGGAGACGATCTATGTCACCCCCTCCCGCCAGCCGGCACTGGTCCAGGCCTGGCTAGCCGCCACAGTGACGGCGGCAGCGGCCGCCCTGGGGTTGCGGGAAGGGCCGGTGCACGCCGAACTGCGCGTCGGCGCCGATGGCCGGCCCGTGGTCATCGAGGTGGCGGCCCGTTCCATCGGCGGCCTGTGCTCCCGGGCGTTGCGTTTCGGGGCCGGGGTGAGCCTGGAGGAGGTCATCGTGCGCCACGCCGTCGGCGCAGGGCTCGACGGGCTGGGGCGGGAGGCCCGGGCCTCGGGTGTGATGATGCTGCCCATCCGGGCCGCGGGGGTGCTCGAGAAGGTGTCCGGTCAGACCGAGGCCCTGGCCGTCGACGGGGTGGTCGGCCTTGAGATCAGTATCCCCGTCGGTCGGCCGGTGGTCCCTTTGCCCGAGGGTGACCGCTACCTGGGGTTCGTCTTCGCCCGAGGCCCGATGCCGGCGGGTGTCGAGCTCGCCCTGCGCCGGGCCGAGGCGGCCCTCGACGTCGTCGTCCGTCCCGCCTAATTGGGGCGGCACAGGTAAGCGGGCAGGGCCCGCCGGCGTTTGGCGTAGGCTCGGCCGGTGAAGGTCCTGGTGGTGTCCACCTACGAGCTGGGCCACCAACCGTTGTCCGTGGCGACCACTACCGCCGCCCTGTTCGCCGCGGGCCACCAGGTGCGCTGTGCCGACATGGCGGTGGGCACGCTCTCGGCCGAAGACATCGACTGGGCCGAAGGGGCCGCCCTGTCGGTGCCCATGCACACCGCCATGCGCCTGGCCCTCCGGGTGGCCGGCACCGTGCGCGCCCGGCGGCCCGGCCTGCCCCTGTGCTTCTTCGGCCTGTATGCCGGGACAGCGAGGGGGCTGACGGTGACGTCGCCGGGCGACGCCGTCATCGCCGGGGAGTTCGAGGCCGGGGTAGTGGCCTGGGCCAGTGGCGGCGACCCTGGGCCCGCCGTCCAACTGGGCCGTTTTGAGCCCCGGGTGCCCGACCGTAGCTTGCTCCCCGAGTTGGGCCGGTACACCCACCTGGCCGTCGCCGGCGAGCTACGGCCCGTCGGTTCGGTGGCCGCCAGCCGAGGCTGCTCGCACCGCTGCCGGCATTGCCCGGTGCCGGTCGTCTACGACGGGCGAGTTCGTCCGGTGGCCGAAGACGCCGTCCTGGCCGACGTCGACCAGTTGGTGACGGCCGGGGCGCGCCATATCAGTTTCGCCGACCCCGACTTCCTCAACGCACCGCGCCATGCCCGCCGGGTCATGGCCGGGTTGCATGACCGCCACCCGGACCTGACCTTTGATGCCACCATCAAGGTCGAGCACCTCCTCCGTTACCCCGAGGTTCTCCCCGAGCTAGCCGAGGCCGGGTGTGCGTTCGTGGTCAGCGCCTTCGAGTCGGTCAGCGACCCCATCTTGGGCATCCTGGCCAAGGGCCACACGGTGGCCGACATGTCCGAAGCAGTGACCGCCCTACGCTCGCACGCCATCGAGATCCGGCCGTCGTGGTTGCCGTTCACGCCGTGGACGACTGTGGACGACCTGGTGGGCCTGGTCGACTTCGTGGTAGCCCACGACCTCGTCGCCAACGTCGACCCGGTGCAGTACAGCGTGCGCCTCCTCGTGCCCAGTGGTTCGCTGCTCTTGGCCGAGCCCGCCCTGGCCCCGTACCTGGGCGCCTACGACCCGGCCCGCCTGGGTTGGGCCTGGCCCACCCCGACCCGGTCGTCGACCAACTCCAGGTGGAGATGGCAGGCCTGGTCGAGGCGTTAGTCGGCGATGGCCCGGAGCGGACCTTTGATCAGGTCGACGCACTGGTCCGTTCGTACGCACCCAACGCACCGGAGCGCCCCGCCCGGGGGGCCGCTTCCGTCGGTCCTCGGGGCGAGCGAGCCCGCCTCACCGAGCCGTGGTTTTGCTGTTCGGAACCGACCGAGGCTCAACTCGCCCCGCTGGTCCCATTTGTCTGAGAGACCGGGCGTTGTCGGTGCCGTTGAGCGGCAGGCTGCGATCGTGGGGTTCAGAGTTCGGCAACCGCCCGATACCCGGCGCCGTCCAGTGCCCCGAGCGCCTACAAGGTCCTGCGGGAGCTGAACCGCGCCGGGCGCCGAAAGGTGCCGCCAGGCGCGCCGTTGCCGTTCGTGCCCAAGACGTGGCTCCCCTTTGTGCTGGGGACCGAGGACAAAGTGTCGCGCCGCTTTGGGAGCTGGCGCTGTTGTGACGCCTGCACGACGGGTTTGCGCTCGGGCGAGGTGTGGATGGACGGTTCTCGGCGCTGGGCCGACCCCGCGAGCTACCTGCTCGACAAGTCAACCTGGGCGGGCCTGCGCACCGAGTACTGCGCCGCCGCCGAGCGCCCCAGCGCAGCGCAGGCCCGCCTGGACCAGTTGGGCACTGAGCTCGACACCGAACTGGCCACTTTCGCCGAGCTGCTGGAAGCTGGTACGTGTTGAGGTGCTCGATCATCGTCGGCCCCAGATGGGCGACGTCGTCGTCGGCGATGTCGAACCCGGCGTCGCGGAGCCGATCGATGGCCTGGCCGAGCAGCCCGGCGTTGAAGGCGGCCACACACTTGACGACCAAGCTGAGGCGCAGGCCTTGGAGGGACTCGCTCTTGTTGAGCTGGCCTCCGACCCGTTTGCGCAGTTCGGGGTGCTGGAGGTGGCGGAGGACGAACAGTGCCTTGGTGCCCCTGTAGGAGGTCCGCTATGGTTACGGCGCGGTTGGAGGCCGAAAGGCGGAGCTACTCCTCCGCTAGGCCGGGCTGAAGATGGCGAACGGCATGCCACAGAATTCAGAGACTGTCGTCACGAACCCCTGTCCGCAGCGCCCGGTTAGGGATCATCCGCGCGACGGCCCGTGCGGCGTCTTTCGGAAGGAACTCGCACGTCCCGTCGTGACGAGCCGGCTTGGTGCACATCCTCCCGGTGCGCAGGTCAGTCTGGCCGCATAGGCGGGCCGCCGCCAGCTGAGTATCGACGCCGCTGTTGTGCACGTCTTGGCGGCCGTCGGGCCCTTCGGTCGTGATGTTTTCTGGGACGAGCGGCATGGTACCTCCTCGGTCGAGCGAGGGAAGGATGTCAAGACCTGCACGGGGGGGCCTGTTAGCTTTCCCTTTCGCTTTTGGGTGATGTTCTTTGCTTTGTCGTTGTTGGCACCGTTGGTCCCTCTTGGGATCGTGAGTGGAGGCGATGGCGTAGGCAGGGACGGGGAAAGCAGCTGTCATGAGCGGAGCACGCCAGGGCACAAAGCAGGAGCGGGCGGCCTGGCCGGCCGCTCCGTGACAGGAGTTAGTTACAGCTGTCGAAGAGGGCCCACGAACCTTATCAGCAGCTCACCAACGGTAGAAGTGGTGCCTGCCCGCGCTCTCCCCGCGTCCTAGGGCGAAGCCGACGAGCCAGATGAAAAAGAAAATGACTGCGGCAATCCACAATAAATGCACAGCAAACCCAATTCCCACGAAGAGCAAGACAACTAACAGTGCCAGCAGGATGATCATATTCGTACTTCTTTCTTGTCTATGAGGGCCTTGTCCCATTGTCGAACGAGCTTTGGCCTTTCGCACCACCCGTCTCGACCTTGGTCCCGGTACTTCTCAGCCTGAGACGCGTCACTCGGTAAACGCATCTGTGACCTTCTCGCCGGCCTGCTTGAGGGCGCCTTCAGTTTGGTCGGCCTGGCCCTCGGCCCGGAGGTCGTCGTTGCCGCTGAGGTCGCCGTTGCCGCTGAGGTCGCCGACCGACTCCTTCAGTCTTCCGTTGGCCTGCTGGGTGGCGTTCTTGGCTTTGTCGGTTGTTGTCATGGCTGGTCCCTGCTTGAAGATGTGAGCAGAGAGATGGGCCCCTCGCCTCAGCGTCGGACTTGTACTGAGCTTGCCGGGAGCGGTAGTTAGACCACCGCGTAGCTGCATAACGATCACGATTACGGCACAGTGCGACCGTCACTGCCCCTGGTAGGCAGGTCTGGCGCGATTGCCACTTACGGGGTGGTGCTTTCGAGGCGTGGTGGCCGCTCAGCTATGGCGGCGACCTCTGGCCGAGGGGCCGCTCGGTGCACGAGCCGGTAGCGTCGGGGGCCCAGCGTCAACTGGGTCGAGATGACCATCGGCGGGCGGTGAGCTGTTCCTCGGTACGTGCTCCTCCCGGCGCACCTCCTACTTCGCCTAATTGGCACATGGCCATTGGCGATCACTTGGGGACCGGGCACCACCGTCCCCCCTGCACCCAGCCCGTAGTAGGGCCACGACACCATTTGGTCTCGCCCGCAGCGAAATTGGCCACTCCCGCCCGGGATGAACTGGGTCTCTGCTGCTTCGTCAAGCTCCTCGAACTCAGCGGTGGTGCACGCCAGTGCGACTCCGTCGGTCGTTGGGACGGCGAGGTTTACCGGTACCAGACGGCCCTTTTTCCGGCCGTGCTTCGGTTCGACCACGAGATGGGTCAGGGCGCGAGCGACGGGGTCGATAGCCCGCCGGCTTGGATCCACACGGCCCTGAGCCAGACCCGCATGGCTGTCAAACGACCGCCATGATCTTGGAGCGCGCCAGCCATTGCAGCGGGTGTGGGGTAGTGAGCTCGATGGGTCGTCGAGTAGTGCAATGGAGTTGTTCGTTGGTTGTCCTTTTTTTGCGCCAAATCTCGGCGCTCTTTTGTGGGTAAAGCTGTTGTTGAGGCACGAGCATGGCTGCAGGTGCCCCGGGCTCGGGACGACCTTTAGAACTCCGGTGTTGGAAGCTCGCCTAGACAAAAGGGCGACCCTGAAGAGTCGCCCTTTTGGCCTTTAGCGCTTCTTTGTGTGGCCCGTCATCGTCCCGGTTCCGCTCTCACGGGGGGGACCGCCTCGTCTCAGGCGTGCGCTTTGGCGCCGCCTGGGCATTGGGCCGGTCTAGTCGAGGGACTGGTACTGATGACGGTCGGTGTGGGCCCGAGCGGTGACCACTTTTTGCGGTCCCCTCCCGGGCCCGTTTCAGCCAGGTGGGCCAACCAGTAAGGGCGAGTCGTGCGACACTTCGCCCTCCGCTCTGATGGCGGTCGACGCCGCCTCGACGGCCTGGGCCACGCTTCCTACGTGGGTGACCTCGATCTTGTGGGGTTTGGCCTGCTCGGCCACGGGGATGGTGACCGTTAGCACTCCGTCGTGGTAGATGGCGCCGATGTGTTCAAGGTCCAGGCTCTTGCCGAGGAACAGTTGCCGGCCGAACTGGCCGTAGGGGCGCTCCTCCACTTGTACCTCATCAGTCTTGTCCCAGAACGCGGTGCGCGTCGCCTTGACGTTTAGGAGGCCGTTCTCGACGGTCAGCTCGATCGAGCCGGGGTCGGCGCCGGGGAGGTCGAACTCGACCTTCAGCTCGTCGCCTCGACGGTAGGCATCGACGGGGACGGGGCGGCCCGTCCGTTGGCTGGACATCTCCTCGGGTCGGCGGTCCAGGTCGCGGTACGGTTGGAATGGCATCAACATGGGCGCATCCTTTGGTCGACGCTCGAACAGCTGGCGGTCTGTGACCGTCTTCACCTCGGACGTCTAACCATCACCGTACTCTAGTCCACAGGTACTAGCAACATATTTCTGGAATTTTCTTGCTAAGATGACGGGTGATGAAAGAGTGGAGCTTCCTCACCAACCATGCCCGGGCGCTGGTCTGTATCGCCCACGACCCCGGGGCCGCTTGCGCGACATCGCCATGACGGTGGGGATCACCGAGCGCAGCGCCTACGCCATCGTCACCGACCTGGCCGCGGCCGGCTACGTCGTGAAGGACAAAGACACTGACGGCCGTCGCAACCGCTACCAGATCCAGTCCCACCTCCCGCTACCAGAAAGCCTTGGGCGAGAACGGACAATTGGAGAGGTCCTGGAGGTGCTCGTCGACAGCACTCGCGGACCAGCGCGAGCATGACAACCTGGGAGTACCTGATCTTGGAGCTCCCCAGCTTCGAGGCGCCCACCCACGCGCCCGGCTCCTCGCCCGCAGTCCACGCCCTCAACGAGGAAGGCACGCGGGGCTGGGAGGCAGTCGGGATGATCCCCTTGGCCGATGGGAGGACTGCCGTGCTCCTCAAGAGGCCACGAGGGTAAGTTCAAGCCGAGCGGCGCGGTAGTACTCAGGTAACCCCCTCCAGCGATGCCACGGCTTCCGCGACCGCGCCAAAGCCCGAGCACATTTCAGGCTGAGGCGGCCCCGCGCTCGATCAGCTCCCCATCTTGTCGGCGATGGCCTGGTCCCGATAATGGGTGGCGTGTTGGTACAGAGCGCCACGATGGCGGTCGTGTGCCCGAGGCGCGCCGTCACTTCGCGCTGGAGCTCGTACTCCGCGGCCAACGTGTCCCGCATCGCTGCCCCGGCCCAGGCCTCTGTCGCCCAGGTATGGGGGCGGGGGCCTCGTGGCTGCCGTCGATGGTACGGGCAGCCGGGCCGTAACGAGAGTGACCTCGGAGCTGCACCTTGACGTGCGGACGGTACTCGCTGAGAATAAGTAAATGCGGGCCTTGGGGTCCTTCGGGGACCCGCACGCTACCTAGCTACGACAGGAGGAACCCCAATGTCACAACTGGAGCCCTATGTTCCGGACGACCAGTTCAGCGCTGCTGCGGGGCGCGTGGCCCTGGTGGGCGAGCTGCCGGACGACCAAATGGACTATTCCGAAGCCTGGCTGGAGTGGCTGGCTGCCCGTAATCGGGTAAATGAGCGCCTCGAGGAGGCGAAGGTCGCCGAGCTGGAACAGCTGCAGGAGGGCTAGCCCGCCCACCGCCCGCCCCTAATGTCGGCGGCGGTGTTTTTAGCATTGCAGTGAGTTCCAACTCCCAGCAACGACCGACCGTGTATGCGCCAGCGCACCCTTGCGCCAAAGAACGTTGCTGGCGCCGGCGCTCATGACTACCCGGTGCTCCTTGGGCCGCCGTCGTGTTCTTGCGAGACCAGGGAACTCCGCACGGAGGGCACTAGGACCGTCAAAACACCCGTCCGGTCTCTTTGCGCGAACGCGATCGGCGAAAGGTTTGTGGGCAGCGCCCCCCGAGAGTGCCTCAACCGGGTCCTTGTCTTCGGGCGCCGTCATCTCGAGCAGGTACTGGCCGAGTACGTGGCTCAATACAACGACCGGCCCCACCCGCGGAGACGGGCATCGTTATCTGAAGAGCCAACTACAGACAAGCCAAATCTACCTTCGCATCGTAGGGATCACGCTGGGTGCTGGGGAGCGCCCTCCCGCCTCGCGGATGGCAGGCCGAGCCGTCGGCCCAGCAACTCGGCCGCATCCCGGTCGCGCTCCTCAAGCGCGTGCGCGTAAACCCGCAAGGTGACGCTCGGGTCTGCGTGCCCGAGGCGGCCAGCGACGGTCCGAGGATCGACGCCAGCACCGATCAGTTCGGTTGCACTGAAGTGCCGAAGGTCATGCAGCCGGTAGCGGTAGTAACCGGACTTGCCCGCAGCTTTGGTCTCGGCTTCCACCACCCGGCACAGCCGGTGGAACGCCCGCGTGAGACTGTTGGGCGTTCGCGGGACGCTCCCGTCGGCGCGTGTCGACCAGATGTAGGCATCGTCGGCCAGAGCCACGCCAGCAGCGGCAGCATCGGCCTCGGCCGCCTCGCGCCGTGCTCGCAGGAGCCCTAAGGCGTTCTCGTCAAGGGCAACTGGACGCACTTGGTGGGTCTTTGGGTCCTTCACTCCCCAGTCCGATCTCACCTGCCAGACAGAACGCCTCACCGTGACGCGCCCGCCGGACCAGTCAAGGTCCCGCCACTGCAGGCCGCACGCTTCGCCGCGACGCAGCCCGGTAAGCATGAGGAACAGGAGTACGGGGGCAAGGTCAGGGGAGAGGGTTGTAGCGGCCCTCAGCACGAGCGCCTGAGCCTGCTCGGGCGTAGGAATGTGCAACTCCGGTGCTGCCGAGCTTGCCACTGTGGCGTACTTAGCTGGGTTGCGAACGATCCAGCCCCATCGCTCCGCCTGGTTGAGCGCCGCTCGGAGTACCCGGTGATGGTGTATGAGGGTTGCCGGCGTCATGCCCTCGGCCCGCAGCTGGGCGTAGAAGAGATCTACATCGCGCGTCGTCAGCTTCGCTACGGCCTTGCTAGCGATGCGTGCACACTTTATCCGCCCAGCTTTCGCCTTGTAGCCGTGCAACGTGGTTGGCGAGCGCCCGAGAGAAGCGCACTGTGCGAGCCATTGGTCGAGCAGGTAGGAGAGGGTCGCGCCGTCACCCTCAGCTTTTGCTTCGTTTCCACCATGCTTTCCTTGAGCGACTTCGGCGACGAGCTTTGCCAGCTCAGCGTGTGCGGCGCGGATGCCAGCGCCCTTCTCGGCGCGCGGCGCCACGTAAGTGCGCACGACCTGCCGCTTGGTCGCGGGCACGTAGACTCGTAGCTCATAGTGACCCGGCGATCGTTCCCGTATCGAGCCCGTACCCTTCTGCCGACTGGCTGCGGTGCCCTGCTGCGTGCTCACGCCTCCCTCCTTGTACGCGAGCACGATTCTAGGGCAATTCTAGGGCAAGGACGCGTGTAGGAAGGCTCTGCCAGGTAAGTTAGCACGTCAGGGCTCGTAGCTCAGCGGTCAGAGCAGGGGACTCATAATCCCTCGGTCGTGGGTTCGATCCCCACCGAGCCCACCCACCACCCCCCCCCCCGCGTTGTCGTTGTCACTTTCGCTGTCCTTCTCTCCGGCGCTGTCACCAGTCCGTACCCGCCGCTGCCGCTGCCTGCTCGCCGCCCATCAGTGTGAGTACCGGTCCAACGTGACGCCACCACGCATCCGAGCCGGCACTGACGGTCTTGGCGTTCACGCCGGCGGCGAGCAGGTGGCTGCTGGGAGTGCCGAGCCCGTGGGCGTGAGCGAGGGGCCCGAGCTGTATTAGCCTCTCGACGGCCTGGGTATGGTGTCAGGGTTCCAGCACGACCGTCGGGCATGGTGAGCGGCCGGTGTCCTTCCAGCCCGGCCCGGCGAGCAGCTGGAGCTCGAGCTGAGCGGTGCGGTGCCGGCGCAGAGCGGCGACAGTGACCGGGTCGACGTCGACCGCTCGCCGGCTCTTGCCTGACTTGACGTCGCCGAGGACAGGCCGGTGGTCGACCGTTGTGATCGTTTGCCGCACACTGAGCACCGGTACCGAGGTCGACGTCGCCCCGGCCGCAGAGCTCGCCTCGCCTGGCCGCTCAGCCGCCGACGGGGCCCGTGGGGGGCCCGATGTCTGCCCGGGGCGCTCGGCGCCGCACCGGCTCGCGCGGCGCCGAGACTGGGGGCGAGGCCTGGCGGCGACGTGGCGCTACGACGCCCTGCGTGGCATCGCCGAGGCTACCCGGCAGACGCATGAGTGACCGGGTGCGTCCGCAACGTCGAGGAGCATGACCGCTGCGTGATAAGCGTCCGCCACCCGCTGGTAGGAGCTGTCGGGGTACCGCTGGCCTTTCGTGCGGCAGCTTCAGCGCCCGGCGGGTGTAGCGGGCCTGGAGGCGTTCGAACGCCTCGGGCCGGCCGACCCCTATCTCGACATCAGCCTCAACGTGAGCATTCGGTCCACGATCGCCTGCTTGACCTCGGCAGGTTGGCCACCGTCTCCAGCCGAGCGATCGCACCGACCGCCAGGTGGCCACGTCGACATTCGAGGTTGTGTCGTTGATCATCAGCACAACCTGGTGGCCGCCAACCTGCCGCCCCGGACGACCTCGCCAGCCGAGTTGGTCGCATAGTCGACGATCCCGCCAGCGGCGTTGGTCTTGTAGCCGTAGCAGACGTACAGGGTGTACAGCCCGTCGAGGCCGTCCACCCGCACCCAGCCGCCTCTGGCCACCGCCAGACTTATTTCAGTTTCAGAGTTTTACCCCTCACAGATCTCCTAGCAGTAGCTGGAGTCGTCAGGCCGGGTCTCTGCCGCCGGCGGAGATCGGCGCGGGAGGATGCAGTGGCTGCTCAGATACTTTACAGGACGGCAGCTAGCTCCGGGCTCTCGTGCGCCTCGCCGGCCTCGGCAGCCGAGATTTCAGCTCGCTGGGCTGATTCAGGGCTCCTGCGCTGCTCGGAGAGCTCGCGCAGCTGTGAGCCAGCCGTAGCCCGTCGTCGTCGGGCGCTCAGGCTAAGGCGCTGCCGCAGGCTGTTTCGGCTGCGGGCGCTCGATATCGAGAACTGGCTGCGTGAGCGGCGGTACCGGCCTGCCGGCTATCGCTACGTGTCGAGACCGGCTGCCCTCGAGCGCCACCCTCGCCGAGCTGGTCAACGCCCTGTCGCACAGTCGAGGCGCCATCACTGCCATCAACACCGTCGCCAGTCGCCATCACCGCCATCAACGCCGGGCGCAGTCGATCGTCGCCGTCTTGTTCGCCTGCACGGTCGAGTCGCCCTGTCCTCTGTCGCAGATCGTGGAGCTCGACTGGTCTGCCTATCGTTGTCCGAGCGGGACCCTGCGCACCCTGGTGGACCGCATCGCCTAGTTGCGCGGTTTCCCGACTACAGCCGAGATTTTCGGCGTGGACATCGCTAGCGCCTGTCGTCGAGACCGAGTGAACTACTAACCCGCCTCGTCCTCGCCGTGTCGACTCGTCCCGGTCACGTTTTCGTGACCGTGTTGTCGAGGCAGCGGCAACCTGCCGCCGCCTGTTTCGCCGACGGTGGCTGCTTTATTGCAACGTAGACTGGTCTTGTTCCAGATGACTTCGTAGGCAGCAGGCTGGTCTAGGTCAGCGACATAGCCGTTGCCCTAGCCAAGGCCTGCCAGCCGCTGGTTGGCTTTATTGCTCGACCTGGAGGACCTCGGCGACTAGAGCGCCGAGGTCTCTGGCGAGGAGTGCCGCTGTCTGACTGCGCAACGCCGAAAGGCTTGCGCTTTACTACAGCTCCGAGTTCCGTCTCGTTCGAGCGCTCAGCTGGTTGGCCTGAGACAGCCGGCGCTGGCCGTGTCGTTGAGAGACTCGTTTGGCGGCTAGCCATAGCCACGGTGCGGCGCATCCTCGAGGTAGGCTAGACCGTAGCCAGAGATCACGGTCATAGAACTCTGAGGCCCGTGCCAGCTCTTAGCCTTGATCCAGCTAGCCGAGACCGAGCCGTAGATCCCGGTGAGTTTCGCAGCCTGGACGCTTACCAGTTCTAGCTCAACGTCGCCAATAGCACTATCAACCTCGCCACCGGTTTTTTTTTTTTTTTTTTTTTTTTTTTTTTTTTTTTTTTTTTTTTTTTTTTTTTTTTTTTTTTTTTTTTTTTTTTTTTTTTTTTTTTTTTTTTTTTTTTTTTTTTTTTTTTTTTTTTTTTTTTTTTTTTTTTTTTTTTTTTTTTTTTTTTTTTTTTTTTTTTTTTTTTTTTTTTTTTTTTTTTTTTTTTTTTTTTTTTTTTTTTTTTTTTTTTTTTTTTTTTTTTTTTTTTTTTTTTTTTTTTTTTTTTTTTTTTTTTTTTTTTTTTTTTTTTTTTTGGGGGGGGGGGGGGGGGGGGGGGGGGGGGGGGGGGGGGGGGGGGGTGGGGGGGGGGGGGGGGGGGGGGGGTGGGGGGGGTGGGGGGGTGTGTGGGGGGTGTGTGGGGGGTGTGTGGGGGGTGTGTGTGGGGTGTGTGTGTGGTGTGTGTGTGTTGTGTGTGTGTTGTTTTTTGTGTGTTGTTTTTTTTTTTTTTTTTTTTTTTTTTTTTTTTTTTTTTTTTTTTTTTTTTTTTTTTTTTTTTTTTTTTTTTTTTTTTTTTTTTTTTTTTTTTTTTTTTTTTTTTTTTTTTTTTTTTTTTTTTTTTTTTTTTTTTTTTTTTTTTTTTTTTTTTTTTTTTTTTTTTTTTTTTTTTTTTTTTTTTTTTTTTTTTTTTTTTTTTTTTTTTTTTTTTTTTTTTTTTTTTTTTTTTTTTTTTTTTTTTTTTTTTTTTTTTTTTTTTTTTTTTTTTTTTTTTTTTTTTTTTTTTTTTTTTTTTTTTTTTTTTTTTTTTTTTTTTTTTTTTTTTTTTTTTTTTTTTTTTTGAGTTCGGCGTGCGAGATTTTGCTCTCAGTGCGCCGTTCGAGTTTGGGCGAGATATGTGTGTCGATTTTCAGTCGGTGAACGTGTTAGCGCTTCTGAGCGTCAGGACGTACTGTTGTAGTTATAGTAAAACTAACAATGATCTGTTATTCGATTTTAGCGGAATTAGAGATATGTCTTGTTTTTAGTTCTCGACGGCCAACATATGTAATGACCGCCGAACTACACAAGGCGGGTGGAGAATCGTCAGCGAACTTCGGGTGCACAGAATGTCGCAGCAAAGAAAATTGCAAAAGAAGTGCGTAGTCATTAGTACTAGGCGTCGTTACAAGCTCAGACAGATACAGACGTAGTTTTTCGAGTTGGTATCATAGTTCTTTGCATAGATTAAGCTGCGAATTCGTTTTCGACGACAGAGCTTGAGCGCCACGTTCTAAGAGCACAAGTTTAATTCGGCGAAAAGATTTTGTACGAAGTTGAGTTCTCTTACGCCAGCTAGAGTACAAATCCAAGTATAGCGTGTTCGCTGTCGCTATTTCGTTGCTAAGGAGCTGCTCAGTAGCATGGTATCGCTATTACAGTCGAAAATCGCGCGCATTGAGTGTATATCCGTAAGACGTCACCAATTAAGCTTTTGCTGTCGATTCTCTGTAATCACTTCTAACTTCTTATTTCAATAACAGCTTCGCTTACGCATAACTTCTACAACTCAATTCTAATGTTATTATACATTTACAAAATGCTTAAATATTCTCTCTTTTTATATTTAACGTTTTTTTTTTCACAGATCACTTAACTCTAACTTTTTACTACTAACAACAAAGAAAAAAACTACAAAAAAACACATCACATAACTATCAAAAAAAAAGGAATTAAATCCTCCTCGTCTCGGCGAATTGGCCCGAGCGAGCCCGGTCTGTACGTGGCCATCCAGCTCGCAGCGGGCCTCGACGCTGGCGTCGGCGTCGTCGGGGGCGGCCGCCACCCATAAGGCGGGTCTAGACGGCGCCAGGGGGCGTGACCTCGACCCGGTTGCATCGCCGGCGGTCATCTCGCCGGCGCTACTGGCCTACGGACACCAGCGGACGTGTCGGCCGACCACGAAGGCGCCTACCGCCGAGCGATCGCGGTCTGCCCGTGGCGGCCGGGCGGCGGCTAGCGTCAAGAGTCACCTCGGCCTGCTCGGGCTACGGGCAGCGGCACGTCGAGTCTCCGAGAGAGTACAGCGCCCTCCGGCAGTACGAGCTGGCCTACAGCGGCTCCGCGACGCGCCCGCGTCGCTCAGAACATCGCCACGGCGGCCCGTAGCCGGATTGCTGCCCTCGATCGAGCGGCGGCGATCGCACTCGTCGGCGTCGAGACCTCGACCGTCACGGCGCTCATTGCCTCCGCCGTTTCGATGTTGACAGACGGGCCCGTCGACACCTCGCCGTTCCCAGTCGGCTCGACGGCCTGTTGACCGAGTGGCTCGTCGTTCTCGTTGCTGCTCGAGCTGCGCAGCTCTGTCGACGGTCGGTCATCGATCAGCCGAGCCGTGCCTTTCGGCGTGACCGCCGTCGTGGGCTAGTTTCGCGGAAAGGTTCCTGCCGGGGGCGTTCTCCCGTCAGGTGAGCTCGGGCAACGTGAGCCAGGTGTAGCTGTTCGACACTCTCGTCGACAGGTTGGCTGTGCAACACTCGAAGACTCATAATCCCTCGGTCGTGGGTTCGATCCCCACCGAGCCCACACCACCACACCACCCAGCTCACACCACCAAAAGGGAGCTGGTCAGCGCCTATTTCTGGTCGGTGGACGATCACCGAGTCCCGTGCGTAACTGAGGGCCTATCGCGAAGTCGGTCGCGTGGAAGGATAAACGGCGACGAGCAGCTTCATGAGTTTGGGGAAGGTGGGGGTGAAGCGACCTTGACCCCACTCGAGGCCAGGTTCGTTTGACATCGCCTGACTGAGCACGCCGACGATGAGGGTGGAAACAAGGTAGACAGCCTCATCGGAATCGGCGTCGGGGCCGAGCTCTCCGGCGGCGACCGCGTCGGCCATGGCGGTGCGCTCGAGAGCGACCATCTCGACGCTGGGGGCGAATGCTTCGGCGGAGGGCTCGAAGCTCGGGACGGGCCGCCAGAACAGGAGCTGGGCAAGTGCCCGGTTGGCGAGCGCCCACCGCCCACTCGCCTCAAGAGCGGAGGTCAACGCGTCCAGTCCTGGCGCGGCGTCGACCATCGCCTGGCGCATGACAGCGAGATGTCGGAGCTGCCCACGCAGGAACAGGGCGTCGTAGACGGCCATGAGCGAGGGGAAGTACTTGTAGAGGGAGGGGGGCTGGACACCGAGGCGGCGCGCAACTGCGGCCAGGCTGAGCCCGTTGACGCCTTCCTCTGTCATCACATCCTCTGCGATGTCGAGGATCTCCTCGATGGTCTCCTGGTGGCGTCGGGCTCGCCGGTCGGGGGGCCGGGAGGCGTCTTCTCCCGCTCGTACCGGTGCGTTGGCCTCGTCGCTCCTCATGCTTCTCAGCATAGCATATTCATGACTTGACAGCTTTAGCTAATGGCTATAGCCTTGCGTTGAAAGGTGGCCGCGTGAGAGGAAGAAGCCGATGGCCGTAAAGAACGGAAGGTGGTGGCTGACGCAGGACAGCCGCCAGATCGTCATCAACACCAGCCCAGATCATCTGTACGACCTGGTCGCCGACCTGCCCCGCATGGGCGAGTGGAGCCCTGAGTGCGAGCGCGTCGATTGGGAGGACAAAACAGCCATCGCGGGCGAAGGAGCCAGGTTCGTCGGCCACAACCGGGGCGGGCCGTTCCACCTGTTGCGCTGGTCGCGTCACGGACGGGTGCTCACCGCTGATCCCGGCGGGGAGTTCGCCTTCGTCACCGAGGAGGGCGGGCGCGAATCCACCGTGTGGCGCTACCGTTTCGAGCCCGTCGAGGGCGGTACGCGTGTCACCGAGTCCTACGAAGTGAGGTGGATCCCCGCCTGGGCCCGGATCGTCGACGTGCCGACCAACCGCCACCGCGAGCTGCACGACGCCATGCGCCACACCCTCGAGCGACTCAAAGCGATTGCCGAAGCCGGTGCCTCGATCGCCGAAGCAGGGCCATCGACGGTCGAAATTTGACGCCATAACGCCATCTCGCCCACGACAACGCCACACCAACGGCCATCCCGCACTGATCAAAACGAAAGAGACACCAACGTGAGTGACGACAACGTACCCGCACAGACCCCCATCGCATTACAACCCGACGAAGGCGAAGCCATCTGGTTCCTGGGCTTCCTCGCCACCATTAAAGCCAACGCCGAGAGCACCGGAGGTCGAGTCGCGGTAATACAGCACTTAGGCCCCCAACACTCCGGCTCGCCGCTTCACGTGCACCACCGCGAGAACGAATGGTTCTACGTGCTTGAAGGCGAATTGACCATCTGGGTCGATGGGCAGGTGATCCGCGCCCCGGCAGGATCCTTTGTCTTTGGTCCCCAAGGTACCCCGCACACATTCACCGTGTCCTCCCCCGAGGGAGCCCGTTTCTTGCTGGTCACAGAACCCGCCGGGTTTGAGAGCTTTATGCGCTCATGCTCGGAGCCAGCGCAGGCCCTGACCCTCCCGCCACCCCCCAGTGAGCCGCCAGACGTTGAACGCCTGGCCGCCATCGCTGCAGAACACGGCATCGAGATCCTCGGCCCGCCCGGGATCCCGTCCTGAAACACAGCTGAACTGAAGGGCGCTACCGCCGCTTGCACGGCCGGAAAGCCATCATGAGAGCTTGCGTCGGGACCTCGGACGACAAGTTGTGACCCTATTCGTCCCATCGTGGAGTCGTTGTCTTGGGTGGGAACAGCGAGGCGTCGCAGACCACCAGGTGCGGTCCCTTCTTCGCCAGGGCGCGGGCAAGAGCTTTTTCGAGCGGGGCCCCGACGTCGTCTAGGTGCTCAGCGGAGATCCCGAAAGCAGCCGCGACCTGGGTGAAATCCGGCGTGACGAGGTCCACACCTGGCAGGTCCACTCCTGGCAGCCCCTGGTTCGGTGCTCGCTGGTCGTAACGCAACATGCCGTACCCTCCGTCATTCACCACCAGCACGGTTATTGCCAATCCGTGTTCAACGATCGTGGCTAGCTCGCCGAGCGCGAACATGAAGCCGCCGTCGCCGCAAACCGCCAGCACGGGCCGCTCGCCTGAAAATGCAGCACCCACCGAAGCGGGCAGCGCATAGCCGAGCGTCCCCCACCCCATGGGGTACTGAATGGACCGTTCGCTCTGTGGTTGGTAGTAATTCTCGAGCCAATAGCTGGGGATTGTCATGTCGTTGACGACAACGGCGACGCCGGCGGCAGTGCGCTCTACCGAACCCACGAAGGTGCAGGCTTCGCGCGTGCGAGGATCTCGAACACAACCGGGCCCATACTCGCTGCTTTAGTTGCTGCAACCCGGTAATTAGCCCATTATCCCGGGGCTTTGTGAGCCGTAACAGCGTTTCGATGGCGACTTTGGCGTCCCCCAGCACGGGCCACACGCCTTCATAGCCAAAGCTGGTCCGCTCCAGGTCGACGTTGATGTCGATGATGGTGCGGGGGAGACGTAGCTTGGCGTTCTTGGTCATCATCCCGTCAAAATCTGTCCCAATACCAAGGAGCACGTCGGCGCTCGCTAAAAGGTCCTCGACCTCGGGCTCGTGCGGGGGTAGGCCGACACTGCAAGGGTCCGCCGGCCCCAGCACCCCGCGAGAACTGAACGTGGTAAATACTGGCGCCTGGAGATGTGATGCCAATGAGGCCAATTGTGCCGACGCTCGAGCGGCGACGACGCCTCCGCCGGCCCAGATGGCAATAGGCCCAGCGGAATTGATCAAACGGGCCGCTTGGTCGAGAGCCTTTTCATCCACGAAACCGGCCGTCAATTGAGGAGGGCAGGAAACAGGGACGGCCGGCGCGCTCAAGACGTCCGTCGGGACGTCCATATATACCGGGCCGCGCGGCGCGCTCAGAGCGGCCGCCATTGCCCTGCCGATATCCTGGGCGACCTCTTGAGGTGACCGTGGCTTGAATATCGCCTTCGCCAAAGGACCGAACATCCCGGCCTGGTCCCGGGATTGGTGCAGAGTCCGTCGCATACGCATGTCTGTCAAGCGAAGGGGTACCTCGCTGGCAATGAGCACCAATGGAGATCCCGACGCGGCCGCTTCCCCAAATGCGGCCATGGTGTTGGCCGCCCCGGGCCCGGTCGTAACAACCGCTGCGCCCAAACGACCGGACGCTCGCGCCCACCCGTCGGCCGCGTAGACGGCGGTCTGCTCATGGCGGACATTGACCAAGCGGGGCGTTCGCAAGCCGGGTGCGCCCCGCCAGAAGGCAAGGTTGTGTGCTCCGGGGAGACCGAACACAGTCTCGGCGCCGGCGTTGCCCAATTCGTGGAGGACCATATTTGCTACCGACGGTACCGGGGTCACCTGTCGTCCTCCCGCAATTGACATCCACCCACCCTGGGCTCAAAAAAGCGCATGTTAGCGCAAGATTGTCCCCTCTGATAGCGTCTCAACGGACGTGGGGGTCACTTCTATGGATCTCAACCTGAGAGGGCGTGTCGCCCTGGTCAACGCGGCCAGTCGAGGCCTGGGGCGAGCGATCGCCGATGCTCTCGCTGCCGAAGGCGCCCATCTGGTCATCTCCTCTCGTAAGAAGGAGGCCATCGAAACGGCCGCGGCCGAGATCACCGCGGCGCACGGCGGCGACGTCGTGGCGGTGGCTGCAGACGTATCTCAGTCAGAAGCTGCCCCGCAACTGGTAGAAGTGGCCCGGGACCGTTTTGGCGGGCTGGATATCTTGGTCAATAACAGCGGCGGGCCACCTGGCGGCACTTTCGGTGACTTCGACGACGACGCCTGGCAGTCGGCCTTTGAGCTGCTGTTGCTAAACGTCGTCCGCATGGTCCGGGCTTGCCTTCCCCTTTTGCGCACGAGTGGTCACGGCCGGGTCGTCAACGTCGCCTCGACATCGGTCCGCCAACCAATACAGGGCCTAGTCCTCTCCAACAGTTTGCGTGGAGCGGTGGTAGGCCTGGCCAAAACGCTCGCCGATGAACTGGGCCCTGACCAGGTCACGGTGAACACGGTACTGCCGGGCCGTATATTAACGGACCGCTTGCGTGAGGGCTTCACAACGCGGTCCGGTCCCGTCGGCGTACCTATCGACGACCTCATCCGGGTCAACTTGGCCAAAGAAATCCCACTCGGGCGAGTCGGCGAACCCCCTGACGTCGGGAATTTGGTCGCTTTCCTGTGCTCGGATGCCGCCGCTTATCTCACCGGCCAGACCATCGCTGTCGATGGCGGCCTGGTGCGCGGCGTTTTCTGAGCGAGGGCCCGAAAATACCCGGTTCGTGGAGGCTGCGCCCCTTCTGTGAGCCTGTGGTTGGCCGGGTCTTCGGTGGGCCCATCGCCCGAGGGTGACCGGTCAGGACGAGCCCACCTGTTGCCATTCGCCTAGTCCGTGGTTTGGCGCGACGTAGGGTTCATCTTCATGGTGGACCTCGGCCCAGGCGGATTCGCCGCCTGGCTGAAGAACTGGAGGAAGGCGGCCTGCCGTCCGGCGGGAACCGGTCGCTTCGGGCCATGTTGCTCGACGAAGTCGACCACGCCCTTCGTCCCCCTGTGCACGAGCGGCGTGTCGCCAGCAGCGGCACGATCCTGCGGCCCCGGACCAACCCGGCTAGCTGGGCCCCGGTACGCAGCTCAATATCGTGAGAGTACCGGTGGGCCACGAGCCCCTCGTTGCTTCCCGGCGTTTCGCCGACGGGCTATCGAGTTGGTTGCTGCGCAACACTGACGGAGACCGCGACGAGTGGCTGCTGTTCGACCGTCCTGCCGGTTCTGAGCGGGATCTCGTCGTGCTGGGGAGCGTGCTCGACGCGACCATTGTCCAGCGGCACCCATCGGGTTCTGTCCGGGTGGTGGGCAGTTTCGGCGTGTTGCGCTGGGAGGGCCTTTCCTGGCATCACGAACCGCCTGTTTCGACCTGGGTCGAGACGGTCATCGCCCTCGAGCCGAGCGGCCGCCGAGACGTGCTCGAGGCCATGCTGGAGTTCGCCGTCCACGACCTCGGGTCGATGGGCATCGGAGCCCTCTTGGTGCACCGTCCAGACGACGAACCTGGCCCCGCGGTGGAGGAGCCCCTCCCGAAGCCGCCTCCGCTTCATATCCGTACCGCCTCTCACCTGGCACCTATACGTCACGCCCTGGCCCAGGTCGACGGCGCGGCTGTGTTCGACGCTGGGGGCGTTCTCCGCCGGCTCGGGGTTCGGCTCGTACCGAGTAGGGATGCGGAGAACGCGGTGGGAGCCCTGGGGGGGACCCGTCACACTTCGGGCCTTCGCTACAGCTATGACGACCCCTCAGCCACGGTCATCGCGGTCAGCGAGGACGGGCCCGTTTCCGTACTGCGTAACGGCGAGGTGCTGGGCCGCTCGACGAGCGGGTCAGCGCTCGCGTAGTGCGCTGGACCACTGGAGCACCCGTTCAAATAAAAACGGTCACTTTCGATCGTTGGCTTGAGCGTGGTTCCGGAAAACTAAAAAAAAGACCTGAGGCTGCCGAGTTCTACCGGTCGCCGCCGTGTCGCCGCGCTTATCTCGTCAATTAGTACCCCCCGTTCTATGACAGTGGTCACACCGAGTTCTACGACAACGGTCACACCCGGCGCTCAGTCGTGGTGGGCACGTGGGACCGGTCCCCAGCCAGGGCAGCGAAGCGCTTTCGCGGGGAGCGAACCGCTCGTCGCATACCCGGCAAATTGCGCAGCCGTTTCGACGCTACACGTGGGGGATCCACCACAATAAGCGCGGAACGAAACGGACTTTCAAGAAGGCCGGTCTGAACCATATAGACGGCTCCTCCCTGACCAGTTTTGGACTGGCAGGCTATTGGCCGGATTGGGCCCAATTGGGCTAGTGCGACGAGTGGTGGCGGGCTGGCCAAGTGGGCCCTTTTAGTGGAGGCGCAGTGACAAGCACGGTGAGCGGGTCGGTCAGCGAGGCGACGTGGATGTCGCACGGCGCTGATCGTCGCCGCCCCGGCCGCCGGCCGTACTCAGCGGGCCGTCACCGGGTTCAACATGGCGCTCGGACCCACACTGCCAGGCCCAGCTCGCCGGCCGCAGCTCTTTGCCCTTGTCGAGGCTTTGCTGGTAACGGGGGACGGGCCAGGCGCGACAGCAGTGGCCAAGGAGCCGTCCGCCTGGCCGGATGAACCGAGGAAGCGCTGCAAGGTGGTCCCGCCCGGGATTAGGCCCGGGGTACGGCATGGTCGGCCAAGCTGTGGGCCTAGCCCTGGCGGGCCGCTCACGGGAAGCCCTCAGCTTCGTAGAGCACCTGGACCAGCCGTTGGCCCGAGAAGCCTCGACGCTCTGGTGGCGGGCGCGACCGTGCGCCGGCGGACAGACGACCCGGTTGGGGGGCAGGCGTGTCGCTGACGCCATACGGTTTAGCGACGGCAAGAACGAGTAGGCCCATGGGCCAACTGTGCCCCCGTACCCCAGGCTGTCCCCGTGCTACTATGGGCTAGCTCAAATCGTGCCGATCCTGGGCTACCCAACCCGCACGATAATGGGTCGTGGCGTGCTGGTTCGAGGTGGCCCCAGAAGGGCCACCCTGAAATGGGCTATAACACACCCTTCGGTGGGCCATCTGAGACGGCCCAAGGTTTAGGGAGGTCCCCAGGGACAAGGGGGCTTCAAGGCGCATAGCGTCACTACGCCGAGTCGGCCTCGGCAGACTCTGAGGAGACAGGACAAAGGTTCGACGGGCCTCTGCAGAGCACCCTGGGGTGTTCGTGCGGCCGGCCCCGTAACGGAGGTTTGCAGGTTTTAGAGGGTGCTTAAACGGACTGACATTTAGCCCACAACCGGTCGCTGGGCTAGTAGTGGGAACGAAACCGGCCGGGCACAGTACAGGGGCCATCGCCGAGATCGATGTATTTCGCGAGGGCCATGAGGCTCCAAAGAAGGAACGATCCCAGATATGGCGAGACAGCCTCGAGACTTTGACTTGCTCACCCCGAGAGAACAGGAAGTCCTGTCGGCGTTGATGCGCGGAGACACTGCGCGGGATATTTGCAAGCACTCATTTGTTGCGATGCCGACAGTGCGGAGCCAAATTCGCTCGATCCTTACCAAGCTCGGCGTTAGCTCACAGTTAGCTGCTGTCGTGCTCGCGTACCGCAGCGGGTGGCCAGGTGTGAGGAGCGTCGAAACAGACGGCCCGCTCATTGTCCACGCCGGCGAACGAGCTACCGCGTAAGGGGGCTCAGGTGAAACCCTCGAAGCGGACTTTTCCTTGGGGGCTCACAGAGTTAGTCATTGCCATTCGCTGGGCGGCGTTGTGCGTTTCCTTGCTGGCGATGCTCATGTTTGCCGGCTCTCCCACAAAACGCGAGATCATAGCGGGAGCCGTCCTGGCCCTTTATGCGGTCCTGCGGACTATATGGCCCGTGAGGGTGGACGCATCGCTTCTGTCTGGTCGAGCACCGTCTTCGAGGTCGACCGTTTTGGTAGAGGTCTGTGGTGAGGTCGTCCTCTGCGTCGTTGTTGTGTTGTTCACCGGGACCGTCGAATCGCCATTCATCATCAGTTTGGGGGCGGCTGTTTTCCTCGCTGGTCTCCGCGTCCCGGCGTCAGCCCTGGCCCTGGCCTGCGTCGGGTCGATCCTGGGGCTCGCCATCGCCGGTTTGACGGGGGCGCTGAGCCACACCGTCGCCTCCCAGGGCATCGAGCGGGCGGCCGTGCTCGGGGCCTTGGCCATGCTGGCCTCGTACAGCGACTGGCTCTTGCGCCTCGGGATGAGGGAAGAGGCGGGCGAGCTCAGGCGGTTGCGCAACCTCGTCGAAGTCAATCACCTGCTATTGGAGCTGCACACTAGAGCCGCCTCCCAGCCGGCATCTCTGAGCTTGAAGGCTGCAGTGGCGAACACGGTCACGCGGCTGCGCGGTCTCTTGCACCCGGACGCGGTGGCCCTTTTTCTCGCAGACCCAACTGCGGAGGGAGGGCTATTGGAAGTAACGGTGGCAGAAGGGGTCGCCCTCCCATCGACGATGCACCGCGGCGACTTGCCAGAGGCGATGAACGCGGCCATGGGTTCGCTGGGACCTGTGTTGCGCACCCAGCTGGCTGCCAGGGAGGGTGTCGCCGCGGGGGCCGTGTCCGGTCTTTATGTCCCTCTGTGGGCCAGGGACACCTTTCTCGGGCTACTGGCCGCAGAGAGAGTGTCGAATTCAGAGCCGTTTTCAGAGGCTGACGCAGAATTGGTCGCGAGTGTCGCCCGCCATGCTGGGCTAGCAATAGACAATGCGCGCTGGTTCCACAGGTTGAGGACACTTGGGGCCGAGGAGGAACGAGGCAGGATCGCCCGCGAGATGCACGACCGGTTGGGGCAGTCGTTGGCATTTGTGGCCCTGTCCCTTGACCGCTTGGCGATTGAGTCGAACGGGTTGGCGCAGCCCGGAACGGGATCCGAGGGGGCTCAGGAAATGGCGGCGGAGCTCGAGGGCTTGGCGGGCGAAGTGCGCAGGGCGACCCGCGAGGTCCGCAGCAAGCTCTCGGACCTTCGGGCCGAAGTGGGCGAGGAGGGTCAACTTTCAGATCTCCTGGCCGGGTTGCTGGCCCGCGTCGAAGAGCGCTCCGGGATAGCCACCGAGTTGGATGCTGACGGCGACAGCAGCCTGCCCCCAGTGACCGAACGGGAGGTGGCCCGAATAGCACAAGAAGCAATCAATAATGCCGAACGCCATTCGGGGGCGCATCATATTTACGTACGTTGGCATTGCGACCACGTCGAGGCAGAGCTCGAAGTTGCAGACGACGGAAGAGGCTTGGCCGCCAACGCGCCACTACGAAGCGACGCGTTCGGGATCCTTGGTATGCGGGAGCGGGCTGACGCGATCGGGGCCAAGTTCGGGATAGTGTCTCCGCCTGGACAAGGCACGAAAGTGAGGCTTCACTTGGGCCAACCCGTTACCTCGAGCGGTGGGGTGATTATATGAGCGCTGTACAGACGATGCTGGTGGACGACCACACAGTGCTTCGCGAGGGCCTGCGGCGATCCCTCGAAGCGGCCGGGCTAGACGTGGTAGCGGAAGTGGGAGACGGGCTTCAGGTGCTGGCGGCAGCACGAGAGAGCCATCCCAATGTTGTCCTGATGGATTTGTCCTTGCCAGGCCAGGACGGGTTGCTTGCCACGCGGCAGCTGAAGGAGTACATGCCCGAACTGCCAGTGATAATTCTCACCATGTTTGCTGACGAGCAGACGGTCCGGGAGGCATTCGCGGCGGGGGCGGTCGGCTACCTGTTGAAGGATTGCAGCACGGCGGAGATGGTCTCGACTGTCACCTCGGTTGTGCAAGGCCGAGGAGAGCCCGGCAACGGTGCGCTCAAGTCCTACATCCAGACAAGCAAGAAGGTGACGACTAATCACGGCCTGACTCGACGCGAGGTCGAAGTGCTCCAGGTGCTGGCCAATGGCTCTTCGACCACCGACCTGGCCAAGAAGCTGTACATCAGCGCCAAGACGGCCAAGAACCACCTGGCCCACATCTACTCCAAGCTCGGCGCCACCAGCCGTACCGAGGCGGTAGCCAAGGCGGTGAGGCTGGGCATCGTGCGCATCGGCTAAGCGCTGGTTGGTCGTCGCTGGCGCTGGGCCAGGCTCGATGTGTCGAGGCCTGTTGGAAAAAAGGCAGCCGTTACCAGGGCCCGACGTGCCGGAAAACGACGGCGTCGCCAGCTCGGTAGGCAACTTTCCACTGATGGTCGTGGGTGAGGAAAACGGTTACGGCGGCGCCCTTTTGCCACATCACCCAGCGGACGTCCCACTGGCGGAACACGTTGTCGGGGTCGACGGTCAACTGCGATACGTTCTCGTAGGTACTGAGGATGTCGGTCCCGAAGTAAAGGTCCGTACGTCCATCGACGAAAACCGGGATGTGCTTGTAGATCAGGTAATCGCTCCACCAGTAGGTCGTGAACACCCGGCCCGTCTGGTGTTCGAGGAAATTGGTGGCTGCGACGGGGTTCCCGAGCGACCCGGCCCGGGCCGGCGCCCCGGCAGGTACGTGAGGGCCTACGAGAAGGGCCGCCGCGAGCACCACCGCCAGAGGTAGAGAAACCAACGTCGGGCGGATGGTCTCGGTGCGTACCGGGGCCCAGCGGGCGAGCAGGCCGCAGATTGCCAACGCAAAATACGGCGCGAAGCGCATGGCGTGGAGCGTTGAGACGAACAGGATCCCCGCTACGGCGAGGTCCTCCAGCGCGAAAGACGTGTCCGAGAAGGCCAGGAGCCCGACGAAGAACAGGACGGGACCGATGATCACGGCCAACAAGAACAGCGAGTGGAAGTTGGGCGTCTGCCACTCCGAGATCAGCGTGTTGAGCTGATTATTGGTGCTGACCTGGTAGGAGTACTTGAGGAGCTCGAACCCGTGCGGGTTGACGAGGACGGCGGCGCACCCGACGAGCAATGTCAGTGCGGCCGCTTTCCGGGGGAGGGGTGACGACACCCGCACCCGGCCCTTGAGGGGCGGGAGAAATGCCCACACGACCTCCAGGGCAACCACACCGAGCCCGAACAGAAAACTGCCGTGCGTATTGGCCCAGATGAGCAGCAAGGGAGGCACCGCGACGAGCCACACGGTACGTTGGCGCGCCAGCGTGAGGAACAAGAGCAGCAACGAAAAGTACAAGTAGCTCAGGTCCTGGGGACGGGGCATGAGCCCTATATAGAGCCCGGCGGCAGCCAGGACTGACAGGGTAGCCACCCACAACCAGCCGGAACCAAGCCTTCTCCAACGGGCCACACCGGCCAGCAGCGCGGCCACGCAAGCTCCCGCAGAGACCAACCAGTAGGACACCGCCCCGATATGGTTGACCAGCCAGGCCAGCAGTACCTCGAAGCCCCACTCATCAGCGAGCCACGGCCGGCCGGCAACCGTATAGGAAAAAACGTCGTGACGGATCACCGCATGGTGGGCCAGCATCCATTGCCCGGCGGCGACCTGGTAAAAGACGTCGCCCGCCAGCCCGGAACGCATCTGGTCGCGGACCAAGACTGCGCAGGCACCAACTACCACTATGAGCGCGGGGTGGAAGCGAAGGAAGCCCGACGCCGGTGGTGCGGGAGCGGGCACGACCTGCACGGCTGCGCCGTCAGTCGTCTCGCCACTCCGTTCCGGTGCGGAAATCTCACTCAGCGTCACTGAATCTAGCCCATCTTCTAGTGCCCGCCCGAAGGGCTAGCGTAAAGCAGATCCGCTGGCAGCGGTAGGTCCTGAGGGGTGAAATGAGCCAATTGGCCTATAGAACTCCTGCCACCTTCAGTGAAGACTGGTACGAACCTGCGGTATAGCGGGAACGGGGCTTTGTCACACCGGCGGCCCTGTCTCAAAAGCGAGGGATAGAAAGTTCCATGCTGAACGAGATGATGAGCTGGCCTGCAATGGTCCTCCACTGGATGCGCCAAAGGTTCTCCGGTAAGGACGATATCGGTGCCAGCTTGGTCGAATATGCGTTGTTGCTGGCGTTGATCGCTGTTGTCGCCATCACAGCCCTCGTGTTCTTGGGCCACAGCGTGAGCAATACGCTCAATCAGGTCGCCAACAGCGTAAACAGCACAAACTCATAAGGGCGTCGCACGGGGCGGGCTCCCGTGCGGGTATGCCGATGCGGTCAGTGATGAGGCACCGACGATATGTGCGGTCAGAGGGTGGAGGGGTGGTAAAACGCCGCCCTGGCCGCAATGGGGGGAAGGGGCCCGGGTAATGATTTGGGCGGCAGCCTGGTCGAGTACGCCCTCGTTTTGTCGTTGGTGGCTGTGGTGGCGGCCGGCGCCCTGGTTTACCTGGGCTCGTCCGTGAGCCACACCGTCAACAAGATTTCTGTAGCCGTGACGACCGACCCGCCTTCGACAACCACAACCGCCCCACCTCTGTTTCAGCCACTGTAGTGCCTACACCTGGCGTTAGATGCGGCGTCAGATGCAAACGGCACCACCTTGTCCGGCCTCTGCTACGGTGCGAGTGCGTACGGGTGGCTCGACGGGATGTCCTTCTACCCGCCGCCAAACGGACCATGGACTGCCGATAACGGCCGCCCACATGACGCAGATCAACGCTTTCAGTGCAGGCCACGCAAATTCCCCCTGCGGCTTGGACTTGCTAAAACGACACCAACGGCAAGTATTTGTGACGCAAATCAAAACTCCGGTCGGTCCCGGTATCACGCCTGTGCCTTACTCGCTTGGTCCCACCTCGTAGAGGTCGCAGTGAGGTGGAGGTTGGCCCCGCGACCCTGGACCCGGCAGAGGTGGCGCCGCTACCCTGAGGACGGCGTCAGCCTCCTCGAGTACGTCCTTTTGGTCACCCTCGTGGCTATGGCTGCGGTCGGGAGCTTGTTGTACCTCGGACAGGCAGCTTCCTCGCCCGCGCATGCGGCCAACCACGTGGCGCTCGGGGTCTCAGGATCTCCGGGGGCTCCGGGTGGCTCAGCCTCGAGCGGGTCGCCAGCGTGGTGCACTGACGGGGCTTCAGGCTGTTCCGACGACATACCCGTAAACGGCCAGCAAGTTATCCACTTTTGGGCCACTGGAGGGACCCCCCCGTACTCATACGCCTTGACCGGCGCTCCTCCTTTTATGAGCCTGGACAGCAATAATCAAGAGGTGGTCATCCAGCCCACCAACTGCGCTCAGGACATGGGCACCTACAACGGGATCGCCATAGTCGTCTCGGACAGCGCCAAGCCGCAGGACACCGGACAGCTGGTTTTTTCCCTTACGGTTGTGTCGAAGGGTGCCACGTGTTGACCGCACGGCCGTCGTCTCGGCTGTCAAGGGTTGCCCGTCGTTGGCAGGGGGCGCGGTTGATGATCCTGGCGCTCGCCGCTTCAGGCTTTGTGGTGGCCATGGTGTTTCGCGCCGGCGACGTAAGGTTGTACGAGCATTACGCCCGAGCAGCTCTTGCGTCCCCTCTGTTCCACTCGCTCCCCAAGGAGTACCCGGCCGCTTCGCTGGCCATTTTTGTAGTACCGCTGGCGTTGCCTGTCCCGTACGTCGTCGGGTTCGCGCTTCTTGCCATCGGCGGGGTCGTCGCTTTGCTGTTGTGCAGCGACGGCCTCAGTGCTTACCCGGACTGGTCTTTGCGGGTCGGCCTGTACTTGCTGCTGTCGGTTGTAGCGGTCGTTTTCGCCCGGTATGACATCTTCCCGGCCCTGACCGCCTTCCTGGCTGTTGAAGGGGCTCGTCGGGGCAAGTGGGGACGGGCCTGGGCCTGGGCCGTATTGGGTGGCTTGCTGAAGCTTTTCCCATTCCTGCTGTTGCCCGGGTTCTTGATCGTCGAACGTAGGCGGACCGGGAAATGGCCGATCAAACGCCTATGGGTCGCGATCGTCCCGCTGGCGATGGTCACGGTGGCCGAGCTGGTCGCATCCTCTGGCAGCAGCCTCATCTCGCCGTTGCGGTACGAGTTGCGCCGCGGGTTCGAGCTCACCAGCCTGGCCGGGAGCCTCAGCCTCTTAGCCGACCCCTTCCACGTGCACTGGGTATCGAGGTTCAGTTCCGTCGAGATCGTTGGCGGTGGCCACGTGATCATCGCGATATTCGTCACTCTGCTTATGGGCGTGGGGATGCTCGCGGTCTGGACGCTCGGTTGGCGGGACCGTCTCTCGCTGGAGGCGATGAGCCTTTGTATCCTGACCATTGCCGTTTTGACTGACAAGGCCTTTGCTGCTCAGTACATCATCTGGCTGATCCCGTTCTGGGCTTACTGGCCACTAAGGCGCGGATGGGTCGCTGCGGCGGCGCTAACATCGGTCGTTTACCCGTTGCTGTACACGGAAGCCCATATCTGGGGGCCAGGTTTTTACCTGGCGACCGCGACGGCGGGTGTGCGCAATGCCGTGCTCATCGTCGCCACGGTCGGATGGCTGATCGAACGTCTGGGGGAGCAACGACACCTCCAGATTGACCTTATAGAAAAGCCATCGTCGGGCGGCCTCGCCGCGCCCGAACGCGCTGATGCTCTGGCTAGTTGAGGGGCTCAAGTGCTAGCTGCGACGACATCGGCTGAGGTCGCTCGTGACGACGGGATTACATCATCGGCTCAACTGGTCCGCACGACCGAACGATCAATGCGTACGGTCTGGAGAGCATCTCTGTGCCTGCTAGGCCTTCAGCTGATCGGGATGTTCGTCTTGAGCATCCTTCAGTACAACCGTTTCAACCTGACCAACGATTTCGCGGACTACTCGCAGGCCTGGACAGCTATCGCTCACGGTCATCTGAACCCGACTATCAGTTTTTGGGGTTTTTCCTTCTGGCGTGATGACTTGGAGCTGCTGATGTGGCCGTTGGCCCTGTTTTACTGGGTCTACCCGCACACCTTGACCCTGTTGTGCCTACAAGATGTTGCGGTGGTGGCTGGCGAGCTCGTCGTGATCGTCTGGGCCAAGGAAATCATCACGAAAAGCAAGCAGA
Organism: uncultured Acidimicrobiaceae bacterium; assembly: GCA_963823855.1. Taxonomy (GTDB): domain Bacteria; phylum Actinomycetota; class Acidimicrobiia; order Acidimicrobiales; family Palsa-688; genus Fen-671. The sequence continues at coordinate 68,424 of CAWGNA010000008.1, read as the reverse complement.
CCCGTTACAACGGCGCTTGGTTGCTCGGATTGCTGACCGCTCTTCTCGTGATCACTCCCTGGAGCTGGTTCACGATCGGGTTTGACTTCCACTTCGAGCCCTTCGCCGTCTTGTTTGCTCTGTTGGCTGCCCGTGACCTGTGGGCTGGTCGCTACCGTTGGCTTATCGCCTGGGTGCCTTTGACGCTAGTCTCCTGTGCCGCCGCGGGCTCACTGCTGGTCGTCGCTATCGGTCTGGCGGCCTTATTGAGCCGGGACAGGTCGCGCCCTGTCGCCGTGGGCGTTGCCCTGGCTGGCTTCGGGTGGCTGGCGATGGCGTCAATGCTCGGAGGGATGCTCTTCGGGGGCCTGCAGCTCAGCACGATGTACGGCTACCTGTCTGGTCACACGACGGGCCACCTGGGCCTGTTGACGGCCCTTGCCGGCTTCGTTACGGACCCAGTCGCCGCGCTCCGCATGTTCGGCTCGCACGCCGGGTATGTCGGTGGGTATGTGGCCTCGGCAGGGATCATCGGCTTGCTCTCTCGTTGGGCGTTGTTCCCCGCGCTCTTGATCCTCCTCCCGAGCGCGTTCAACGCGAACGTTAACTTCATCCATTTCGCGCAATCCTTCCAGAGCTGGCCTGCTGTCCTGTTCCTCGTGGTCGGGTTTGCGCTGGTGTGGGACCGTCTCGCCGGAATGGGCACATTATCCCAAAAGACAGTGCCCCTTTTAGGCGCGTGTACGCTGGCACTGGCTGCGTGCGTCGGCGCTCTGTACTTCGGTCACATCCCGTCGTATGTTGACCGGGTGAGCCCGGCGGCAGCCCGCGAGCTCACGGAGGCGCAACGACAGATTTCTCCCGGCGGAGAGGTCGTCGCCTCCCAGGGTGTAGTCGGCCGCTTCTCAGCAGACCGGGTCGCATTCGATTATTGGGCATATGGCACGCCCGAGACGTACCCGGTGACCGGGCAGCGGGTCGTGTTCGTGCTTGCGCCTGTCCAGGGCACGGCCGAGGGCGTACCCCAGGAAACGCGAAACGCCATCGGTTATGTGCGAGAGGACCTCCACGCCACCCTGTTAGAGCAAGGCTCCGGTATCTGGGTGTTCGCGTGGGCCCCAAAGCCTGGCACCCGCTCAGTGGTCCTTCCTTAGACCACCATCGTTGTTAGACCGCCGGCAGCCTCCTAGCTGCAGCTGCCTGAAGGGGCCGGCGCCTCCGGGGCGATGCCAGACGTGTTGGCCCAGGCCGCCCGGCCCGTGCAGGTTACGTCGTAGCTTCCCAGGATCGACGGGGGCGCGGGGACTAGCACCATGACCCAGAACGTGGCGTTGTCACTGCCTCCGCAGGACACCCCGGGGGCGGGGACGCAGTACGCGATGCAAGTCACCCCCGGGTCTGCAAAGGAGAACCCGGGGGGTGGAGCTGCGGGGCAGCCGGTCCAAACGGGGTTGATCCCGTAACCATTTTCCACCAGTGCTTGAGCGTGCAAGGTCGCTTGCTCCGCTGCGGTTGTCGTTGATTGCGTTGCTGCCTGGATGGCGCTCGGCGTGCTCAGAGCATTGTCCTGCAAAGGTAACGGCGGCACGTTGGTGGTGAGTTGCCTGCAGTAGCCGTGCTTGGTTATTTTGGAGCAGGTCCACGGTCCATTTCCGGCTCCATCCCAAAAAGCATCTAGCTCCGAAATCTCCCCCGCCTGCGGGTTATTGGCGACTATCTGGAGCCAGCCTGTGCCCTGGAATATTTCATATTGGTGGAGCCAGTCGAGAGTACTGCACCCGAGTAACTGGTCGTCTCCCGGCCCGACCACCAGGCAAGCAGCGTACTTGGGTATCGGCACAGTCTCAATCGCGGGGGAAGGATTGAGTGCGCCTATAACCTGTGCCCCTGACATCGCGGCGGCGTCCGCAGCATTTTGCACGTTATTGGTTGACTGCAACAGGTTCCCGATGCCAAGAGCGAGGGCTAGAAAGCCGAACAGTGCCGTCAGGGACAGAGCCCAAAACACCAGGATGACTCCGTCATCCCCGTTTTGGCGCCCGGCACTTGGGCCCCGTCGAGGCCGAAAGACCCTTCGGGGAGTCGCTCGCATGGGTTGGTCAGTGCGCACAACACGGCACCCGGTCACGTCTGGTCCTAACCAACCGTGCGTAGCGCCCCGTCAGCCGGGACTGCGTTTGGGTTGAGGTAGTTCGAAATGCCCGAGACGTTGGTAGTCAGTTCAGTACAGGAGCCTGAGGTTACTGCTCCGCACGTCCAGGCCCCGGCCGGTGCCCTATTCGAGTAAAAGGCACTGGACTCGGAGATACCGTCGGGAATTTCTAGCCAACTGCCCTCCCATATGTAATACCCGTCGAGCCATGTCAGGCTCGGGCACCGGAGCTTCGCCGGGCTCCCGTTATAGGTGCAGCCAGCCGTCTGAGGTATCGCTACATGCTGGATCGGAGCGGGGCAGTTCTGCGGATTATTCTGAAGTACCGGATTGGTAGTTTGTGTGATGGCAAACCCGCTAACAGATGAGAGCGCCATTGTACGGAAAAAGCCCGTAATGTTGGCGACTTGTACTGAAGCGCACACAAATACCTGGTTGCGCCCTTAGTCGGATTTAAGATTGTAATAAAGAGCTACGGTCGGTAAGCCGTTGGTGCCGACGGACGTGCCGATGTTGGTCGAAATCGCGCTCTCGCAATCCGCCACCGATAAGGCCCCCGAGCAGACTGCCCCGCCCGAAGCGACCGAGCGAGCGGAGTTTTGGACCGCGTTGCGCAACTGGTCCCAGCCCGTGAAGGCCAACCCGAACTGGATCATCCCGAAAAGCATGACCGCAAAGACAGGAAGGATCAGTGCGAACTCAACCAGCGTGGCGCCGGCTTCGTCGCGGTGCCGCCGGCCGGGCCACACGCTCGGACGATCGCCCGCGGCCGCTCGCGCAGTGGCTGGGGGTTCAATCGTCTCGAGGTCATATGTTGTGGAGTTGGTCGTAGATTTGGATCGCGGCCGGCCCGATGATCACGACGAAGAGGGCAGGCAGCACGCAGAATACCATCGGGAAGAGCATCTTTACGGGCGCCTTCTGAGCCAACTCCTGGACGTGCTGGCGCTGGGCGATCCGGACCTCGCTGGCCTGGGAGCGGAGTATGGGGCCGATAGGGACGCCGAATGTCTCGGCCTGGATCAGGGCCATCAGGAACGAACGCAGTTCGTCGACGTCTGTGCGGTAATCGATCGCCTCGAGGGCTTGTCTGTGGTCAGAGCCCATCCGGACCTCGCCGAGATAGCGGGAGAACTCCTCGCTCAGGGGGCCGGGCACCGAGCTGACTGACCTGGCGAGGGCCTGGTCGAAGCCAAGACCGGCCTCGACGCTGATCATCAAGAGCTCTACCAGCGTGGGGAGGTCTCGGCGGATCTTCTCCTGGCGGTCGGTTACTTCTCGGTTCAGGTACGCCTCAGGGCCGAGACCCAGGAGCGAGGCAAAGAGAAGGAAGGCGAGCAACCGGTAAACACCGGGAAAAGCAGAGGAGGAGATCAGGAGGAAGACCGGGACCACCAGAGCGAGAGAAAGAACGCGCAAGGCCAGGAAGCGGTCGGCGTCTGTCTGGCGGTCCTTGCCAGCCAACCTGAGGCGACGCCTCACGCTGGCAGAGTAGGCGGGGGGGCTCAGCCGACGCGCTGATTCGGGCTACGGCGGCTATGGCCGCGTCCTCGGCCAATTTGAGGGCAGGAGTTTCTTCCGGAGAGCGGTCGGGGCGAGCCGGGGCTGCAGGGGCAGTTCCCGGCCTCGGCGGCGCGGCGGTTCTCGGGGGAGCGATTGCGAGCCTGAGCGTCAACAGCGCGGCCCGGCGGGGAGAGCGCTGGAGCCAAATTATGACGCTGCCGGCGGCCAAAACGACGACGGCGGCGACGAAGATCAGCAGGGGGAGGTACGTGGACACGTCAGGTCTCGATCGAGACGATCCGGTACATCCAGTAGAAGCCCACGACCTGCAAGATGAGAGCTCCCACGAGCATCACCTTGCCGGCAAATGTCTGGAACAACGACTCCATGTAGGGCCGGTTGACGGCGAATATGAAAAGACCGAGGATGAGTGGGAGCCCGCCCAGGATGTAAGCGGAAAGCCGCCCTTCTGCGGTCAGCGTGCGCACCTCACGGCGCAGCCGTACGCGCGACACCATGGTCTCGGCCAGTGTGTCGAACAGGCTGGCCAGGTTTCCCCCGGCCTCCTGCTGGATGCGCACTGCGGCCACGCTTTCTGTGAAGTCACGGTTGCGTATCCGGGCCGCGGCGGCCTCGAGCGCGTCCTCCACCGGGCGGCCGAGGCGGGCTTCTGCCAGCACTCTCTGCATCTCTCCCGAAGACGGTTCGCGTAGCTGTTTGGTGACTGCTTCGAGGCCCTGGAGGAGGGAGAACCCGGCTCGCAAGGAGCTGGCCGTGAGCTTGAGAACGTCCGGCAGCTGGGTGGCGAAGAGCCGGGCCCGGTGGTCAATAGCGCCCTGGAGCGCCGCCGGTGGTATGACCAGAAGCAGGATCAGGACTAGTAGCGCACCTATGAGACCGGCCAGTACCCACCCCAGCGCCAGAAAGGCAACCCCTCCGATCAGCCAGATCACGAGGAGCTCGCCGAGGCGCGTCCGTGCGCCTGACCTCTCGAGCATGCTGGCCAACCACCGCCCCGGACGGTTTCGCGCTGCAAATGCTTCCAGCGTCAGCGAGAAACGTTTTAAGACAGGTAGCGTCAGCAAGGCCCACACGTCATCATCCGAGCCTCGCCGTGTGGACAGCGGGATGAGACGGTAGGGCTCCAGGATCTGGGCCAGGTCGGGGCGGCGGTGGCGTCGAACGAACTCGGTCGCCCGCGTCCGCAACGACTTCCGAGCCTCTTCGATGCCAGTGCCTGACCGCCGACCCCTGGCCCCCGATCCTGACGTGGTAGCCGCGTTGCGGTCCCGGGCCGCGGCCAGGTTGCGCTGGCGACGCCGCCTCAGCCCGAACAGAACAACCAGCAGCAGGATTATCGCCGCCAGGAGGGCGGCGCCCGACGGGTTGCGCAGGCGATCTAGATGGACCGAGATTCTGATGCCCGAACCCGCCGGAAGCTACCATTATCTCGGCCAGACCACCGGGTCCGTAAAGCTATGGCGGCCAGCAGACGGGCGCTGGTCCAGCTCAGGGTCGAATATCGTCGGGTCGACCTTGACCCCCCTGTCGGCCAGCCTCTCGGTGAGGTGTGGCCTCAGCCCTGTTGCCTTTATTTGGCCCTGGGACCGGCCCATGGTGTCTGTGCCCATACGGTAGTCGAACACGAATATGTCCTGGAGAAGGATCACATCGGTCTCCATGTGCCCCACCTCGGTCACCTGGGTGACCCGCCGGGTCCCATCTTTCAACCGGGCGAGGTGCACGATAACGTCGAGAGCAGACGACAGCTGCTCACGTACAGCGCGCACGGGAAGGTCGAAGCCCGACATCAATGTCATGGTCTCGACGCTGCGAAAGGGCGTCCCGGGGGCTGTTCGCGTGCACGGTTGTGATAGAGCCGTCGTGGCCGGTGTTCATGGCCTGCAGCATGTCCAGCGCTTCGCCGGAGCGGCACTCTCCGATGATGATCCGGTCTGGGCGCATTCGCAGGGCGTTGCGGAGCAGGTCCCTGATCGAGACCTCGCCCTTTCCCTCGGTATTCGGAGGGCGCGCCTCGAGCGAGACCACATGGCGCTGGCGGAGCTGGAGCTCCTTTGCGTCTTCGATCGTGATTATGCGTTCGTCCGAGGGGATGAAAGACGAGAGGACGTTGAGCAACGTAGTTTTGCCGGTGCTCGCGCCGCCTGATACCAGGATGTTCGCCCTACCCTCGACGCAGGCCTGCAGTAATGCGGCCACGCTGGGCGTCAATGTCCCGAACCCAACCAGGTCATCGAGCGTGTAGGGGTCGGTGGCAAACTTCCGGATGGTCAGAAATGGCCCACCCACCGCCAGCGGCGGGTAGATAGCGTTGACGCGCGAACCGTCGAGAAGCCGGGCATCTACCATTGGCGAGGACTCGTCGATGTGGCGGCCGACCTCTGCCACGATGCGGCCCGTCACGTGACGCAGATGAGCCTCGTCCAGGAACGAAACACGCGTCGGGATGATCTTGCCATTGCGCTCGATGTAAACCTGGTCGGGGCCATTGACCATGATCTCCGATACAGTCGGGTCGTGCAGCAGCCGTTCGATCGGGCCGTACCCGAGGACGTCGTCGGCAACGCTTTGAGCTACCTGCTGGAGCTCGGCGGCTGACATGGGCGTCTTTTCGTTGCGCAGCGCAGCCTGGACGATGCGTTCGACACGTGACCGGAGCTCTCGCTGTTCGACCGCGTTGTTGTAGAAGACCGGGCCGAGCTCGGAAATAACGCGGCGGTGGACGCGTTCACGTACGGACTCCAGCACCTCAGCTCTCGGGTCGAGGTTGACAGAGCCGGATCGGAGCCGGCCGTAAAGGCCCGGGTTGCCCAGCGGTTTTGGCGGCGGCGGTGGGCTGGATTTGTCGTTTGTCGCTTTCGGAGGGTTGGCGCCGTTCGTCTGCCCGTTCCCTGACGCCAAGCTGTTCAGGCCATCGAGGCCGCTCCTGTCGGATCCGTTGCCGTTGCTGTTGTTGCCATCGTCAGGGGTCATCTCTTTGCCACCGCCACAGATGAGCTCGCCTCTTCGGACCGTGCCAGTACGAGCCCGGCCAACTGGTCGATCTGAGCCGCGTACTGAGAGCGGGGGTACTCCAGCAGGGCGGGGACCCCCTGGTTGACCGATTGCGGCACAGCTGCATCAGACGGCAAGGCGATATCCACCTTCATCTCGAGGAACCTCTCAATATCGTCGGGCTTCAAATGGACCTTGGAGTTCGCCCGGTTCAATAGGAGGACCACCTTGGCCAATGGCAGCTGCAAAAGCTCGAAGGCCTGCAGCCCGAGCCGGGCATTTTTCACCGAAGGGACGTCCATTTCGACCACGAAACAGACCAGGTCGCTTTCCGCCACCGCCTGAAGGACAACCTCGCTCAAATGAGGCGGGGTATCGACGACGACATGAGCGAACATACCCCGCAGTATGTCCAGTACGCGGAGCATGGCGGCCGAGTCCACCCGGTCGGCTTCGGAAGGCGAGGTAGGGGCGGCCAGGACCGAGACCCCGCTCTTGTCGTGGCGGGCCAAGAAGCTCCGCAGGAGGGTCTCGTCCAGGTCCTCGCCGGCCGAAACGGCGTCGGTGAAGGTATGCACGGGCTGCAACCTCAGCATTACCGCCACGTCGCCGAACTGGAGGTCGAGGTCCAGGACTACAACTGGCTCGCCAGACGTCCGCGCCAGTGCGGTAGCCAGGTTCACCGCGGTCACTGACTTGCCGACGCCCCCCTTCGGGGAGAACACGGTAGTTACGAAGGCTCGCCGGTGCGCGTTCCGGCCCGCGGCATGTTTGGCAGGAGGAGCCGCCAGCTCGTCTTCGAGCCGGAGGGCGAGCTCGTCCAGGGCGTCAGGCAGCTGGGCCGCGATCTGTGACAGCTCGATGGCGTCGTTTACTCCCGAGCGGAGTGCGATGCGCATCAAGGCCGTGGACGAGTGCTCGACAACGAGGAGGGCACCAGCCCCTTCTGTGGCCTTGAGAAGGGCGCCTACCCGATCGAGGACATCCGGGGTGGCCTGAGAGGGGCCCAGCACCAAAAGGACTGGCCGGCCGGGATGTATCACCGCACCGTCGAGGGCGTCGAGGTTGGCAAACGCCTGTGCCGGGGTCGCTCCTCTGACGGCCTTTAGTATGTGGTCGCGAACGATGGGGTCTTCTTCGACAAGCAGCACCGACGAGGACGCAAAATGCGCGACGTGAGCTCCTATGTCCTCCCTTTGGTTGAGAGCCCCATCCTCGCGGCTGCGGGGCGCCTCCCTGGCGAGCATTCCCAGTACCTCCTCAGCTGAGGCCGGGGAGCGATGACCTCGGCGCGTCTAGTGATGAGCGAGGTGCACGGGGCTCTTGCGCCGCGAGCCTCAGGCTGTCCAGCAACTCGGCCTGACTGTGTGCCCCCAACTTCCGGAAAATAGCTTTCAAGTGGTTGCGCACGGTCTGAGGGCTCAGGTAAAGCGCGTGGGCGATCGAAGAGACCCGGCGGCCATCCAGCAGGAGCTGGAGCACATCCTTTTCTCGCCGTGTGAGCGTCTCGACGGCGGAGAGCGTGGCCGAGCCAAAATAGGCGTCAGGCCCGAGCGCCCCGTCAGAGAAGACGGCCGGGCTGGCTGGCGTCCTCGCTACTGGCTGGGCCACCTCCGGGTTGAGCAGCCAGACCGCAAAGCGCCAGTCCCGCGGGCCGGTGAAAGCGCTGATGGTCACGCGTGTGCGTACTCGCGTCTGCTGAGCAGTGGACAGCTCTAACCAGGTCGATGCTGCGCCGGAGCCCTCCATCGTAAGCAATGAAGATGTGCCCTTCAGGGCCAGGATGTAACGCTGGCGCTGGTCCAAAGGCACATAGGAAGGAGGTTCCGGTGTCCCCAGCGGTAAGCAGGCGTTGCCTCCGACCAGCTCGTTGAGAGAGTCGTTGGAGTAGACGCGATGTCCAGCGACGTCCACTACCAGTACACCCTCGCTCAAGTCATCCAGGATGGTCTTGAGAGATGGGTCGAGCAGGCTCTGCGTCGGTCGCTGCGCCACCAGCGCTTCTGAGATCAGCGACGGGCCGGGGCTGATCACCTGGTCACCCTCGCCGCCGCGTAGTTAGTCGAACTCGCGTACCTCACTTCTTTGTCTCCCGCCACCATTCAGTTCGGCCGCGTCCGTGAGCTGGTTTGCGAGCTTCCAACCGTCGACCGTGGTGGCACATGCAGGGTTTGTGAGTGGGCTGGTTTGTGCTCGTAGCGAGGCGGTATGTGCTTGCCAATGGGCTTGACAGGCCTGCGCCGGCGCCGGAACTCGAAGAAGAGGAACAGTGCGACCAGGACCACCGCGCCAGCAGCGATCAAGCTGTAACGGAACCAGGGGACGGGCGGCGGGCCGATCCGGAACGTCAGCGTCTTCGCGGCAGTCTGGTAGCCGCCAAAGTTGGCCGCGCCGGTCAACTTGTACAAACCGTCTTTCGGCAAGGAGACCGGGATCGTGATCACCCCGCTCGAGGCGGGCAGCAGCAGGATAGGCACCGGAGATTTGACGGGCTCGAACAACTGCCCATTGCGGTACAGCGAGCCTACGAAGTTGGTCTCCTGCTGCACTTCGCCGGTGCTCTGGACAGATGCCTTCACCTCTGCCGCGTACCCGAGGCGGGGGCGGTTGGCCAGCTGGAGGCTCAGCAACTTGCCGCCTCGGCGGAGCGAGCCGTAAGGGACGAGCTGGAAAGGCAGGGTCGACGAACCGACAGTCGTGCTGTTGAAATTGGCGCTCAGCTTGGCGACATAGGGGCCGAATGTCTGGGTGTAGGTCGACGAGCCCGGCCACGTCAACTGGTAAGTCAGAGTCTGGCCCGGGAGCATCGCCGAGCCCGTTGTGCCCTGCCACGTGTACTGAGCGGTCTTGCCTTGGGACTTCGTGACATCGAGGAGGAACTTGGGCTGCTCAGTCACGTTGCCCGCATTTTTTACGACTGCGAAGACCCGGAGCGGTTCGCCCACCTCGATCTTGGGGTACGGCAAGTACGCGTTTGTCAGAGCGCCAGCCACAACCTGGGTGCCGGTGACGTCCACGGCGACAGCGATGGATGCAGCTAGCCCGACCGACGTTTGTCCCTGGCGCACCTTCTGAGGGGCCATTGAGACCGTGACCTCTCCTTTGTAGGTCCCGTTGGCCAAGGTCTTCGGCACCTGCACCTCGAGGACAGCTTGGGCAGGAGTGGCCCCGCTCGGTACCCAGAGCCTGGTTATCGCCGTCGTATGGTCGGACGCAGAAACCACTTTCAGCCAGGGCGCCGCCGTCCCTCCCAGGCCGAAGTCGAAAAACTGGCCCTGAGGGGTGCCGTTGATGATCCCGATCGTGTCGACGAACTGACCGCCGCGAAGGGCCTGCTGGAAGACGACAGTGGTGGGGTAGACGCCGACCGACGATGCACCGGGCGTGCTCGCCGCCGCTACCGTGGCAGGGCCAGCCACGAGCGCCAGGCTGGCAAAAATCCCGCCGACAAGGCGCCCGAGCCGCCTGTTGCTCACAGTCACCCAGGCTGGCCCAGGAGAGTTGGCCTCACAACGTCAAAATTGATGAAAAGCCAGACGATCGTGCCAGGAGACGATCGCGCCAGGAGGCGTTCGCGCCAGAAGGGGGCCCCGCCGGGCCCCCTTCGCTGGTCCTGCTGGGCGGCTCGCCAGTGCGCAGCGAACCTAGGCCGGAGCGGCCAGGTTGTCAGGACCTGACCAAAGGCCACTGGTCCTTGTCTGTCAAGTTCTTGAATGCCTTGCCACTGGACGTGCTCACGACGTAGGGGGCACCGTTGTCAGTGACGCAGCCCTGGTTGCCCGAGCCAGACTCCACTTCGCTTTGTGCCCACACCACCATCGTGCCCGTGTACGTGCCCGCAGGAGCGCCGCTCGGGGGGTCAGCGGTCAAGTCCAGCTGGGCCGCGTCGTTGGGGCAGACGATCTGGGCCCGACACCTGGTGTATTGGCACCCGTGCTGCCCAGGTACGTCGGAGTATTAGAAGCAGCGATGTTGCCGATCGGCTTCGGCAGCATGTTGCTGGCGTTGTAGCCGAGGTTGGCCTCGAACTGTGAGATGTTCACGGGGTTGCCGTGGCGAGGTGTGTACACGAGGTCGCTGAAAGCGACTCCGATCTGCTCGCCCGAGTTGCCGCCGTTTGTCACGGTGGGTTGAGCGCTGCTCGGCGGCGCCCACGTCGTGGCGCCGTTGACCACGTACTGGCTATGGCCGTTGTTGGAGAAGCCGAGGGAATTGAAGTCGATCTCGAGGTCGAAGAACGGGATCACGTAGAAGCTCGACCAGCTCACGGCCTGCCCGTCAGACGAGCTGGCAGCGATGGTCTCGACGGTATAGGTGCCGTTCGGGTCGTCGTTGCTGATCGTGACAGCCTGGTGCCACAAGCTCTGATTGCCCTCGTTGCACAGGTCGACCAGGCCCGTCCCGTCTGAGTTGGTGATGGCTGCCATACTCACCTGGTTCGTCCCGTTTGACGCTGTCAGGGCCGGCCGCCGCGAACATGTTCGCGAGCAGGGAACCGGGCGAATTGTAGGACTGGCAATTGGTGACCCCGACCCCCCCGACCTGGGTATCCAGGGAACCGTTCGGGTAAAAGACATTGAAGGTCGCTGAACTCGCGCCGTTGGTTGCGGCCCACAGCTCGAGACGTCTCGGAGCGGGGTTATCAAAGGCGTTCGGCAGCACCGAAACATCGGTGGCGGTCGGGTTGGCCTGCGAGCCCGCTGCCATCGTCACCGTCGGCGGGCTGTTGCCGTTCACGTTGCACGGGGGCGTAGCCGGGTAAAGAGTGGGGTTGTCGTCCTGGCCGTACACGAATGACTGCCCGGAATTGGGCGAACCCCCGTATGAGGGGGCATTGGGGCTGAATCCCGACGAGCCGTTGCCGTGCGACGGCTGGGTAGAGTTGGTGTAAGACAGGCCTCCGGTGCTCGGTCCGATATTGGCCCCGACGGCGTCCGAGAACTCTTGAGACTCGCCGCCGCCAGCGTGGTCGTTGTCTGGGAGGGCCCACGTGCATTCGACCGACGGGTCGACGCCCGAGCCGGTTATGGTGGCGCCGACCTTGACTGTGCCCGACTGCTGAGGAGGCGCGCCTGAAGCTGCCGCTACCCCCGTGCCAGAGAGCGCGACCCAGGTCATGGTGGCGATGGCTGCGAGCACTGGCGCTGCTATGCGCCTCGCCCTCAGGGGTGTCCCGTGTTTCACCAATTGCCTCCCTCTACCGGACAGGGGGGCCAAACGCCGGCCGGCCGGCGTTGACCCCTCCTCCTTCAGCACCGGCGTCCTTGCCGGTTGTGAGTACCGTAAGCAGGGAGAACGTCAGTCTCAATGGCCAGGACCGCAGATGACCAAGGCTGGGCTCCCTAAATGGGCGTAAGTACCCAGCCTGGATTGGGCCAGTGTTTACTAGTCCTGGCTCATCCACGCCGGCGCTGACTCCAGTAGGTAGTGGCTCACAGCCAGGGCGCGGTCGAAGCTGTCGCAAAGGAGCTCCTCTCCGGCGAGCACGCGCGCCAGGGAAACCTTCTGCCGAGCGATCACGGTCAGCCGCCGCTCAGCGGCGTCCGTGGCAGATGGGTAGCTGTCGATGGCCGAAGTCTCCAGAGGGAGTTCGACACCACCGATCCCCGCCAGGTCGATAGCTAGATGGAGCAAGTCCGGGCCATGAGGTAACGGCGGCAATGCCCAAGTGAACGTTAAGGGGAAGTGGTAGTCGTCTGGAGGGTCGGCGCCTTCTGGCAGCTCGACGACGGCATCTTCGAACGACAGCAGCACGCGTGGGTCCACCTCCAGGGCAAGGTGCAGGTCGAGGGGGCCGTTACAGGCCTCCTCGGGGTGCAAGTCGACTTCCCAGGCCTGGCGGAGCGAGTATGTCTCTACGAAGTGACGCTCATCGTGTACATGGAAGCCATGGTCTACGGCATGGTCCTTCAGTTCGGCAACGTAACCAGCCACGTCGATCACAGCCATCCACACAACGCTACAGGGGTACGGCCAAAACGGGCCGGCGAGGCCCCGGGGCCCGGCTCAGCTCACTGCGGAGCACCCACCGAAATTGAGTTGACTTCGGGCGCACGATGTGCTGCCATGGTTGCGGGTAACGAACACATCCGGGATGACGCGCTCCAAAGGAGGTCAGGCGCTATGAGCAGCAAGCAAGTAGCAGGACTGACCGGACCGCGCCTTCATAAGGCCTCCAAGGCGCCAGCAACGGCCTGGGCTGTCCAGCACAAGGCCAATTGCAATATTTGCGCCATGCCGGAGGCGTTTTTTACGTCCGGTTGGTACCGCCCCGGGCGGCCGATGAGCCAGAGCGAGCGATTACAGAGTTGAGACGATCACTCGCAGGATTGGCCCAGAGGCCGCCGGGGACTACCCGGCGGCCTCTTTGTTTGTCTGGCAACGAGCGATGGTGCTTCACGAGACGGGTCGAGATGGAAAGGAACGCAGGATGTTCGCCTACAGCTGGGCCGAGAACGAAGACGAGATAGAACAGTCAACGACGGTTAGTTGGGAAGACGCTGCATGCCGCGACGGCTCAGGGACGCTTACGGCTCTTTTCTTCTCCGAGGAGATCCCCGACATTGATCTCGCAAAGGCCATCTGCAGCACTTGCACTTTCATTGTCCCATGCCTGCGGGGCGCGTTGGCAAGACGCGAGCCTGTGGGCGTGTGGGGTGGGCAGTTGTTTGCAGACGGTCAGGTGATCCCGCGGAAGCGTAAACGGGGTCGTCCTCCCAAAGTCATAGCCGCAGCCCCGAGCGAACCCACTTTGCAGACGGGCTCCAGCGGGGAAGGCCTGCGTTGCCTTCCCTACAACGGCGAGCACCGAAAGACGGCTTAGTGGTCATATGGCCCAGTTACAAGGGCCGGTTACATTCGCGAGGACTATCAGTCCCTGGGAGCGGTAGGTCGTTCGAAGCGCCCGAGCACTAACATGTGTGGCTCGGGCGCTTAGCTCAGTTGGAAGAGCGCCGCCCTTACAAGGCGAAGGTCGCGGGATCGAGGCCCGCAGCGCCCACTTATTGCCACGGCAGGCAACCTTCGTCCGGTTGGCGGAGCGCGCTGGACGGGTAGAAGGCCCTTTGTTAGGTCAACCGGGCGGAGGTTCCTGGAGGCAGCGCTATTGCTACGACCGGCAACCTTCGCCTGGTTGCCGAGTGCCACAGACGCGACACGCCGGTTGGCGGACCGGCTGATGGGCACAACACCTTTTGTCGGGAGGACCGGTTTCTCGGGAGGACCGGTTTGTCGGTTGCCCGAGTTCCCGGGCACTCCGCACGCCGCTTTGCCGAAGGCAACCGGGCGGAGGTTCCTGGAGGAAGCACTTATTGCCACGACAGGCAACCTTCGTCCGGTTGCCCGAGTTCCGGACACGCCGCTTTGCCGAAGGCAACCGGGCGGAGGTTCCTGGAGGCAGCACTGCCAGAGGTTGCAAAACTACTCCGAAGACCGGAGAGGGCGGGTGTTGGTGTAAAACGCAGCGGGCCTGGCGCGGCGGCAAGTTGGTGGGGGGAAGTGCCGGCTTGTTGAGTTCAGTAGTTTTGCGAAACCTCTCTGTAACGTTCTTCGAGAACGGCCCGGAGCGGGAGCGGGAGTTCTCGAAGAACTGCGGTGCTTCCTCCTGGAAGCTTCGCCCGGATGCCCCGGCGACAAGCGCTTCGGGTAAAACTCGCATTGTATGTGGCAACCAGGCGAAGGCTGCTGTCGTTGCGCAAGTGCCGCCTCCAGGAACCATCGGGCGGTTAGCCCGGCAAGAAGCCCGACGGTAAATCGACGATTGCATGTGGCAACTGACGAAGGTCGGTTGTCGTGGCACCAGTTGCAGTTGCCGCCTATAGTTCCGAAGTCGGCGCGCACGAGGTTGCAAGAATTGTCATTTGGTGCGCGAATGAACTATCATGAAGTATTGATACCGCGACGAAGGTTCGCGGCGAGCAGCCGAAAGGGGATTGCCAGTGGCCCGTATCACGCAAGTTGTTGTAACTTGCGACCTTGAAGACGGAGGCGTAAGCGCCTCTGATTCAGTCTCATTCAGCTATGGCGGCAAGACTTACACTCTCGACCTTTGCGAGAACCACCTGGATGAGGTACGGGGAGCTTTGGAGGGTTTCGCCAATGCAGGCCATTCGGCGGGTAGAGGAGGCCGGGGGCGTCGGCGAGCTGCATCCACTGGCCGGGCACCACGTTCCGCTCGTCCGGCCGCGGCGTCCCGAGGCGAGTCGCAGGCGGAGATTCGTGAATGGGCTCGTGCGCAGGGGTATGCGGTAGGCGACCGCGGGCGTATCCCCGGTGAAGTGCGGACTGCATATGAGGCGGCACATGCGAGAGGTGCCCGTCGCCGCTAGACCGCAGCGACGCACCAGCGCTCACTGACTGGCGGAGCTCCTTGCCTTTTGCAAGACTTTAGGGCCGGTAGAGATTTTAAGTGGTCTGAGGTCGCTGTGCCCCTTTCAGTTGCCAAATGACGAGCTGTCAGTGAGCTGGTGTAGGGTCTCCTCTTTGGACGGAGGCCCATGAAGCTGGCAATACCGAGAGAACTTACGCCCGGGGAGCAGCGTGTTGCGCTCGTGCCAGGCGATTTGGCGCGCCTTGCCGGAGCCGGCGTCGAGACCTTTGTCCAGAGTGGTGCGGGGGAGCTGGCTCTTTACGCGGACAAGGATTACGAAGAGGCTGGGGCGAAACTCGTCGATGGCGCGGGAGAGCTGTTCTATGGCGCAGATCTGGTGGCGAAGGTGCAGCCGCCGACGCTGGGCGAAGTGGACGAGCTGCGGGAGGGGACATGTCTGCTCAGTTTCCTCGCGCCATGGGCACGGCTCGACCTCGTCCAACGCTTGGCGAGCCGCAAGATCACAGCCTTCAGTTTTGAGCTCGTGCCCCGGATAAGCAGGGCGCAGGAGATGGACGCACTTTCATCACAGGCGACGGTGGCGGGCTACCGGGCGGTATTGATCGCGGCTAACAGGCTCACCAAGTTTTTCCCGCTCCTTATGACGGCGGCCGGGACAGTCCCACCGGCACGCGTGCTGGTAATCGGCACGGGGGTCGCCGGTCTACAGGCAATTGCGACCGCCCGGCGGCTCGGAGCCGTCGTAAGCGCTCACGATGTCAGGCCGGCGGCCCAAGAAGAAGTAAAGAGCCTTGGCGCCAGGTTCCTCGACCTCGCCCTGGAAGCCCAAGAAGGTGCCGGTGGTTACGCAGCCGCCCAATCAGAGGAATTCCTGGCCCGTCAGCAAGAGCTGATGGGGGCGCACATCGCCGCCTCAGATGTCGTCATCACTACCGCAGCTGTTCCAGGACGGCGGGCCCCGGTGCTGGTTAGCGCGGCCATGGTAAGGGGGATGCGCCCGGGCTCGGTTATCGTCGACCTGGCGGCGGCCAGTGGAGGTAACTGTGAGCTGACCGAGGACGGCCAGGAAGTGGTATGGAATGGCGTCCACATAATCGCTGCCGGGGAGCTGGCTTCCACAATGCCTACCCACGCCAGCAGCCTGTATTCGCGCAACGTGAGCTCATTCGTGCGCCTGATCGTGAAGGACGGGAACCTGGCCCCCGATTTCAAAGACGAGATTGTGGACAAGAGCGCAGTCACTGTATCGGGCCTGGTCCACCACGAACCCACCCGTATCGAGCTCGAGGAGTCTTCAGCATGATCTTCGACGCCATCGACCTGCTCGTCATTTTCGTCCTGGCCGCGTTTTTGGGCGTCGAGATCATATCCAAAGTCCCGAGCATTCTCCATACCCCGCTCATGTCGGGAAGCAACGCCATCCACGGGATCATCCTGGTCGGGGCCATGATTATCGCCTCACAGGCCCAGGGGGCGGTCCAGCTGGCACTCGCTTTCGTAGCCGTGTTCCTGGCCACTTTGAACATCGTGGGAGGCGTAGTCGTCACCGACCGGATGCTCGACATGTTCAAGAGCCGACAGCAAAGAAAGGCCCCTGGCCCCGAAGACGGGACCAAAAGCGACACTGGCTCATGACAGCAGCCGTCCACATCAGCGCCAACGCGTTGACGGCGGTATACCTGCTATCTGCCGTTTGCTTCATACTGGCCCTCAAGGCGCTGAGTTCGCCTCGCACTGCTCGCTATGGCAACCTGGTCGGCGTCGCGGGCATGGTCCTGGCGATTGTTTTTACGTTTCTTGCACAGGACCCAGGCCATGATTGGGTAATAGGCGCGGGCATGGGTCTTGGCGCGCTCGTTGCGGTCCCAACGGCGCGCAAAGTGCCAATGACGGCGATGCCGCAAATGGTGGCGATCTTCAACGGGGTGGGCGGTTTGGCAGCGGCGGTTATCTCGCTGGCCGAGTACCTTCACGACCTGCCTTCCGGAGTGCCCGCTCAAAAAGGAGTCCCGATCGTATTCGCGCTGGTCGTGGGCTGTGTCTCGTTCGCGGGCAGCATGTTGGCGTTTGCAAAGCTGCAGGAACTGATGACTGGCCGGCCCGTCGTTTACCCGGGCCAGCAGATCGTGAACGGGCTCATCGGGCTGGCAGTGGTGACGCTCGGGGTCATTGTGGTTGTTACGCCGCACCTGGTGGCCATCACACTACTTGCCGTCTTGTCTCTGGCGCTCGGGGCCGGAATTGTCCTGCCGGTGGGTGGCGCCGACACCCCGGTCCTCATTTCTTTGCTCAATAGCTTCACCGGTTTGGCTGTGGCCGCTGACGGTTTTGTCCTCGATAACGTCATCCTCATAATTGCCGGCACACTCGTCGGTGCCTCTGGAGCGTTACTGACGAAAATGATGAGCGACGCCATGGGCCGGTCGCTCCCCAATATCGTGCTCGGAGGGTTTGGTGCCGCCCCTGCCGGCAGCGCCGAAGGGGGCGTTCAGGTCGAGGGGCGTACCGTCCGTAGCGGTGACGCCACAGATATCGCCACGCTCCTCGCCTATTCACGCAAGGTCGTTATCGTGCCAGGTTACGGCCTGGCGGTTGCCCAGGCCCAGCATGTGGCGGTCGAGTTGGCACGCGCTCTGGAGGCGCGTGGCGTCGAAGTGTCGTACGCGATCCACCCGGTGGCGGGCCGGATGCCCGGTCACATGAACGTCTTGCTCGCCGATGCCGACGCTCCTTATGAGGACCTGAAGGAGATGGACCAGGCAAATGACGAGTTCCCGAGCACGGATGTGGTGCTCGTGGTTGGTGCCAACGACGTCGTGAACCCCGCGGCCAGGGAAGACCCGACCAGCCCGATCTACGGCATGCCGATCTTGAACGTCGACAGCGCGGCCAACGTCATCTTCTTGAAGCGCAGCATGCGACCGGGCTTCTCGGGCGTGGACAACGCCCTGCTGTACGACCCGAAGACGATTCTGCTTTTTGGGGACGCCAAGGAATCGCTCACCAAGCTGTTGACGGCGGTCAAGTCCAGCTGACCGGCGCCCGCCCGGCGCGCCGCCGAGCCTCGCGAGGCCCGCGCCGCTGGCACCGTTCACCACCCGCCTGCGCTCGTCTCGCAGGGGCAGAAGTAGGATGGCGGTGTGCGCAAGCGATGGCTGTCCGGGCGGGCCTTCGTGCTGCACTTCCTTCTCATTACGGTCGTACCGGCCTGCCTCCTGGCCGGTTGGTGGCAAGTCCACCGGGCGCTGAGCGGGAACCTGCTCAGCTACTTCTACTCGGTCGAGTGGCCGATCTTCGCCATCCTCGGGGGCGTTGCGTGGTGGCAATTGATCCACGACGTGCGTCTCGAAACCGAGTACGAGGATCCTCGGCGTGAGCGCCGTTCCTTCCTCCATCGCGACGACGAGGTCCCGTCACAACCCCTCGTGTGGGACAAAGCGCTGGAGAGCCCCGAACTCAGGACTTACAACGAGTACTTGCGGGCGCTCGCCGACCGGGGCGGGCGCAAGACTTGGGGTAACCCTCGCGGCCTCCCGGAGGGCACGCTGGCAGCCCTCGATGATGTGGATGGGCCGGGGCAGCGGGGAGTTGAACTTGCCGTCCGGCGGGGAGCGGCTTCCCGTGGTACCCCCCGTCCCGGTCACGACGCCACGGCCCGGGCCGAGACGAGGGCGAGCACCGAGCGGACTGACACGGTCTAGTGAACGGTTTGTCTGCGCGGTCAAGACGTTTGGGGGGAACGGCCGGGGCACTCGCTCGTTACCGGGTTATGGCCCTGATCGTCGGTACCGGGCTCGCTATCTTGTGTTTCGTAGGCATCCCGCTCCAGTTGGTGGGTGACAACAAATGGCCCTGGACGGCCGTCGTGCAGATTGTCGGGCCCATCCACGGCATTTTCTACATCGTTTACCTCATGGCCTGCTTGGACCTCGCCGCACGGGCCCGTTTCCGCACGTCCCAACTGCTCGGTATGGTTTGCTCGGGTTTGGTGCCGCTGCTCGCTTTTTACATGGAGCGCCAAGTGACCCAACGGGTGATGGCTCAGCTGGCGCTTGGCGCCGACGCCCCGCCCGGCCCGGCGGCCACGGTCTGGGCCACCCTGGTCCGCCCCAAGCGGGAGGCTCGCCCTGAGCCCGTTGAGCCCGTGCCCGTTGCGCCTGAGCCCAACGAGGTGCCCGGGGAGCGCTCGGCGCGCCGTAAGCCGGAGCCCGACCGGGCACCGGGGGAGCCTTCCTCAAAGTCGCTGTAGGCTCTCAGCTGGATGCCGGTAAAGTCACCAGATCCACAGGCGAGCGTCCTGCTGTTCACCTGGCAGGTACATTGGGTCTCCTTTGTTGCACTGGCACTCCAGCTCGGGGTTTTGGCGTGGTACGTGAGCAGCACTGGCCGCCTCCGTTCGAGGGGCCGCAGCTGGTCACCCGTGCGGACCGCGTGCTTCGTGGTCGGGATCCTGGTTATCGCTTATGCCACCGAGGGAGGGATCGCTCATTACGAGGGGTCGAACTTCACGGCCCACATCGTGCAAGTGTTCCTGCTCACAAATATCGCTCCTCCGTTGCTGGCCTTGGGGGCTCCGATCACACTTGCTGTGCAGTCGTCGTCCCGGAACACCGCCAACTCTTTGCTGAAGGTGCTCCAAAGCGGATGGGCTCGCGCTGTTACGCAACCATTAGTGTGCTTTGGGCTGGCCGCGGTTTTGACCTTCGCCTATTTCCTGACGCCGCTCTATGCGATTTCAGAGCGGCACCCTGTATTTCTTACCTTTTTGCACCTGTTGTTCGTCCTTGTGGTGCTGGAGCTCTGGGTCCTTATCGTTGGCCAGGACAGGCTGCCCCGACGCCTAGGCTTCGGGATGCGATTTGTGCTCGCCTTCCTTTTGGTCCCCTTCAACCTGGCCCTCGGACTGGCTATTGCCAATGTGGCACAGCCCCTGTACCCGGCCGCCAACACGTTGGCAGATACTCAGGCCGGTGGAAATGTCCTGCTTGGGTTGGCCGAGGTATTCGCTGTTCTCGTCATCGCGTTGCTCTTTGTAGAGTGGGCCCGGGAAG
Organism: uncultured Acidimicrobiaceae bacterium; assembly: GCA_963823855.1. Lineage (GTDB taxonomy): Bacteria > Actinomycetota > Acidimicrobiia > Acidimicrobiales > Palsa-688 > Fen-671. Next base: position 48,395 of record CAWGNA010000008.1, on the reverse strand, counting down.
AAGAGCGCAAGGCTGTGCGCGCTGACCGTCAGTTAGACGCGGCTCTCTCGGTGGCGCGCGCCTCGGCCGTACCGGACGAAGCGCCCCAGCGGGGCCTGGACAATTAGCTCCGGAAAACAAAAGGCATTGGTGAAGTACCAATTTTCGACGCCCCGGCGGGTCATCAGTGGGCCCGGTCAAACGCTGGGTAACCGTCAGAACCTGAGGGCCGACAGCTCCGGGATCCATCGCTCCGCCCGGGACACGGCGTCTTTCCACCGAGCCCGGCGGTCGGGTGCTGCGGGCTCGACGATAGAGCGAGGCGTGACGAGCGCTCTCACCTCGTCGTACGTGGACCAGACGCCAACCGCCAGACCAGCCAGGAAGCCCGCTCCGAGAGAGGTTGCCTCCAGAGCGGCAGATGTTTCTACGGGGCGCTGGCAAGCATCCGCCAGTTCCTGGACGAAGACGGGGTTGGCCGTCATGCCGCCGTCGGCCCGGAGGCTCGCCACCTGCAGGGCTGCGTCTGCCTCGGCTGACTCGAGCAGGTCAGCGCCGCGTTGAGCGATCCCTCGCAGCACCGCTCTTACTAGTTCTGGACGTCCGGTGCCTGCGGTCATGCCTATGAAGAGCGAGCGGGCCCCGAAATCCCAGTTCGGAGTGCCGAGACCAATAAGCGCCGGTACGAAGAAAACGTCGCCCGTGTCAGCGCAACGACCGGCCACCTGCGCCGACTCGGCTGGGCTGGACAGTAGTCCGACGTCGTCCACGAGCCAGGAGAGAGCAGAACCCGCCGAAAGCATGATCGCCTCGACCCCCCATGTCAGGGTGCCTTTGCGTTCCCAGGCAACGATGGGGAAGCAGCCGTGGTCGCCGCTCTTTCCGAACGCTCCGAAGGGAGGCGGGGCGTCGCCGACATTGACATCTAGGAACGCTCCCGTCCCGAACGTTGCCTTCGCGTCACCAGTACGTACGCAACCCTGGCCTATGAGCGAAGCTTGCTGGTCCCCGACGAGCGCGCAAACGGGCGGGGCGCCCGGGAGCGCGCTGGCCTCGGTCACGACCGCGGAGGAGGCCACGAGCTCAGGCATGCAGGCTTCTGGCACCCGGAACCTGACCAGGCGGGACGAGTCCCAGGCCAGGCCCGACTTCCCGGCCAACACCTCCTCGCTGGGGAGGAGCCCGCTGACGCCGGCGTTGCTGGGGTCCGTAACGTGCGCCCGCCCGTTGCTGAGGTGCCACGTTACCCACGTGTCCAGGGTCCCGAAGCGCAGGTCGCGGCTGCGCTCGGGGTCGTAGGTGTCAAGGAGCCACGCCAGCTTGGTGGCGGACTCGTTGGGCGCCAACCGCAAGCCTTCAGCCTGCAGTTCGAGGCATGTCCCGGCGGTCCGGAGGTCTTGCCAGCTGAGGGCCGGGCCGACGGGCTCGCTGGTTACCGCGTCCCATACGACGGTTGTGCCGCGCTGGTTGGTGACCCCCACACCCTCCACCCGGCCCACCTCATCCAGGCAAGCGCGAGCGACTTCTAGCGCTGCCCTGGCGAGCGCAGCACCGTCGAGCTCGACCAATCCTGGCATCGGGTGCTCGGGGCTGATAGCCAATTGGCGGGCGGCCTCGAGGCTGCCGTCCGGCCGGACGACGCTGGCGCGCACGGCGCTACTGCCTACGTCAATGACGAGGATGCTGATTGGTCGCCCCCTCCGGTGAAAGCCCGCTGGATAGTCGTGCAGGACCTTAGCCACTGGCCCGGGCGCCATCAACACTGGGCGACATAAACACTGGGTGTTGGTCCCCCACCGCTTAGTACCGTTGGGGCGTGCCACACGCCGAGAAAGGTGACGATTCCATAGCTAGCAGAGCCCAGGGGCCACATCGGCTCCTGTTGGCTGAGATCGGCGGTTGGCCCGCGGTGTTGGGCCGTCTATCGGCCAACCAGGACCTCGGCTCGGCTGCGGCCGCGGCCGCGCTCCGGGAGATCCTGGTTGGCGCGGCGACGCCTTCGCAGATAGCGGCGTTCATCTTTGGTTTGCGCTGCAAGGGCGAGACTTCCGAGGAACTGACCGGCATGTTGGAGGCCATGCTCGAAGTCGCCGAGACCGTGCCGGTGCCGGCCCAACTGGCCTGCAGGCTCGTCGACACTTGTGGCACTGGCGGCGACCAGGCGGGCACCATCAACGTGTCGACCATCGCCGCTCTGATCGTGGCGGGCGCGGGCGTGCCAGTTTGTAAACATGGCGGGCGCGCCGCTTCGTCGCGCACTGGCTCGGCGGACGTGCTCGAAGCGCTCGGGGTCGAGATCACCCTCCCGCCTGCTTCGGTAGCACGCTGCATCGAAGAGGTCGGGATCGGGTTCTGTTTCGCGCCCCGGTACCACCCGGCCATGCGTCACGTGATCCCGACGCGTCGGGAGCTGGGTGTCCCCACCGCGTTCAACCTGCTCGGGCCGCTGGCGAACCCGGGCCGGGTACGCTACCAGCTCGTCGGGGTGGGTGACGGACGCGTGGCCGAACGCCTAGCTTCTGTATTGGGAGCGGCCGGGGCAGAGCGGGCCTGGGTTGTCCACGGCGACGATGGCCTGGACGAGTTGTCCACTGCCGCCCCGTCGAGGGTGGTCGAGTGGCGCGCCGCCGAGGGTCGCACCCGTAACTTCGTTGTCGACCCCGCCGCGCTCGGTTTGGCGCCGGCGGGCCCGGCCGACTTGAAGGGCGGCGATCCCGAGGTGAACGCCCGGGCGGCGAAAGGTGTGCTTGGTGGCGCGCCCGGGCCACAGAGAGACATCGCCTTGCTCAACGCTGCAGCTGCCCTCGTCGTGGTTGGGGAGGTGAGCGACCTCGAGGAAGGCCTACTACGAGCCGGGGAGTCTGTGGACAGTGGCCGGGCGCGTTCCTGCCTGGAGGGCCTTGTCGAGGTGTCCTGCTCCGAGGCGGCCGCGACAGGCTAGGGCCAGGTCTAGGTCGTGGCACCTGGTCCCCTGGGGAGTACCCCGCGGATTTACTGGCGTTCAGACAGAGGTCGGCGTTAGAGAGCTGGTGGGCGTGGAGTCAGCTCGTGGAAGGCTGCCTCCATTGCGGTTATGCGTTCGTCGAGGCTCAGACCCGTCGGGCCACCGGTAAGCGCAATGCGAGTACGCCTCGCCGCCAACTCGTGGACACGGCGGGCTGCGTCTTCGACTGTCCTGACGCGATACCCCAGGACCGTGAGAGCCTGCGTTTTTGGCATCCCTCTTGCTAACCAGCTGGTCGAAACCAGCTCTCGGTCTAGTTGGACGGCCTCCTCGACGACTTCTCGGGCCAGGAGCGTGATCGCGTCGCTCGGCGGCCGGCGCCTTCGCCCCGACCACCGACGGCCCTTTTCCTCTTCAGGGACCACTGAGCCCGCCAATTGGCATGCCGCCCGCAGGCGACGGTGGAGCGTGGCTGCCTCACCCGGGCTCCAGAGCCAACGCAGCGGTGCCGATCCGACGGACCGTCCGGGCGCGACCTTGTTTGCTCGCCGGATCGAGGTGCCAGCCCAAACCCCGCCGGACATCAGCAACATGGCCGGGACGACAAGGAGCACGACAAAGACCAACAGCAGATCGTCCACTACAACTATCGTATGGTCTTCGGCAGGCCGTCCGCTGCCCGGGGCGATCAGTCCGTGCCCAGTTCCCAGATCTCGTCGAGGTCTTTCCGGCTGTACGACTGGAACGCCACCAGCGTGCGCGTGTCTGCGACACCGGCTAGGGAGTGCAGGCGCCTCGTAACAACTTCGGCGAGGTCTTCGATCTGGCGAACCCGGACAACGGCCACAATGTCGGCTTGGCCAGCGACGGAATACGCTTCTGCGACCCCGTCGACGCCTGCCACTTCTTCGGCCAGCTCGGCCACGCGGGCGGGCTCGGCATCAATCAACACGAAGGCTGTAACCACGTGGGCAACCGTACCGCCGGCGCGCTCAGCGCACGCCGTTTTTGGTCCGGCCCGGCGGCCTCACCCGGATCTCACTCCAGCCGGCCGGCTCCCTGTGCAGGCGCCACTTCGAAGACTTCGGGCTGTTCGAAGCCAGCCGCCCGGAAAGCTCTTGACATCTCCCTCTCCAGATCGTCCACCTGCGCCCCAAGGGAGATGGCACAGCCACCCAGTCCAGCCCCCGTAAGCCTGGCCCCCTCGGCCCCGACGACAAGTGCGGTCTCGACAGCGAGGTCGAGCTGCGGGCAAGAGACGTCATAGTCGTCACGCAGCGAGATATGCGAGCTGACAAGTAATTCGCCCACCGGAAGTTGCTCACGCAGGCGCACCGCTGTTTCCCGGACGCGAGCGTTTTCGGTTACGACGTGGCGGGCGCGCCGCCGCAGCTCGCCGTCGAGCTCGGCCTCGACCTGTGGAAGCTCCGCCTCGCGCAAGGTCGCAACGCCGAGCCTTTCTGCCGCCCGCTCACATGCGTTCCTCCTGTCGGCGTAAGCACCCCCGGCATTTGCGCGTTCCACTCGCGTATTGATGACAACCACGGGCCCGGCATTAAGGGCTACCAGTTCGGTCTCGAGGGAACAGAAGTCGATGAGCACGGCCGCGCCCGCCTGGCCCTCCAGCGCGGCGAGCTGGTCGAGCAGGCCGGTCGGAGCTCCGGCGAACGCGGACTCAGCGTTCTGGGCGACCCTGGCCATCTCTACCGGGGCGAGCCTCGAGCCGGAGAGGTCGTCGACCGCGACCGCCAGTGCCACTGTCAGAGCTGCGCTGGAGGAAAGCCCGCTGCCCAGGGGTACGTCCGACGCGATCACGACGTCGAGCCCGGGGATGTCGATACCGGACCGGGCCATGGACCAGATGACGCCGAGGGGGTACCGGGCCCAGGGGGCGAAGCTGGCCGGCTCCCATGAACCCAGGTCGTGCAGCACGGCGGTCGCTTGTTTGTCGAGAGTGCTCGTGTAGACCCGCAAGAGACCGTCGGCCCGGCGCCTTACAGCGACAACTGTGGCGCGGTCGATGGCGAACGGCAACGCCAGGCCGGAGTTGTAGTCGGTGTGCTCGCCGATCAGGTTCACCCTCCCGGGAGCGGCCCAAAGGCCGTCGGGCTCAGCTCCGACGAGGTCGACGAACCGCGCTCTCGCTGCTGCTGCCACCGAGGCGGGCCCGGTCCCGCGCTCGCCGGTCATCTGGGTCACGCTATCGCAGCCGGCTCGTTGGCTCTTTACGCTGGTGCTCGGCCAATTGGCGCTCCGCCACTAGGGGGGCAGTAGCGGCGCACGGCATTTTGGTCACTGGCTCGTGACAACCTGACGGGTATGACAACGCTGACCATCGATTGCGACGGCTGCATCATGCAGGGGACCGAAGCGTGCAGCGACTGCGTGGTGACGTTCATATGTGACCGGGCGCCTGAAGACGCAGTTGTGTTCGACGCCACCGAGGAGCGCGCCCTCGGGATGCTCGGGCGGAGCGGGCTCGTGCCGCCGATCCGTCATCATTTGCGTCGACAGAGAGCCGCCACCTCGGGCTGACAAGGGAGCGTCCCGGACAGTCCTGCCGGACAGTCGTGCCTGATGGTCCTGCCGGACAGTCGTGCCGGATCGTCATCGTCCTGGTTGCGGATTGTCGCGGCCGAGGCCGAAGCGGGGCCAAGCTGGAGCATGTGCCAGAGGTCTTAGAACCGGGCCACGGGCTGACACGGCTGGTCGGAGAGCTGCGACGGTGCGGCGAGGAAGCCGGCCTGGCCGCCGTAGGGGTAGCTCCGGCTACCCCGATGGAAGCGACGAGGCGGATCCTCGTGGAGCGCAAGGCAGCGGGCCTCTCGGGTGATATGCAGTTCACCTACCGCAACCCGGCGCGATCGACTGACCCGGGCCGCATTCTCGCTGGTGCCGCGGCGCTGGTCGTCGGCGCTTGGCCATACGGCGGGGCCGACAGGGCGACCAAGCCCTCGGGCAGTCGACCGAAGGGACGAGTAGCGCGGTATGCCAGCCGGGACCACTACGCGGACCTCAGGACGGCGCTGGGCTATCTCGCCCAGGTATTGCAGGAAGCCGGTTGGCGGGCGCACGTCGTGGCCGACGACAACGGCCTTGTCGACCGGGCCGCGGCGGAGCGAGCCGGTCTGGGGTGGTTCGGGAAAAACAGCAACATCTTGATGCCCGGCCAGGGTTCCTGGTTCCTTCTCGGTTCGGTGGTGACCAATGCTCCGCTGCCCCCAGATGAGCCCGTGGCTGACGGCTGCGGCTCGTGCCGGCGGTGCTTGAGCTCCTGCCCGACGGGGGCCCTCGTGGCTCCGGGCGTGCTTGACGCCCGCAAGTGCTTGGCCTGGCTATTACAGGCCACGGGTGTATTCCCGGTCGAGTACAGGGTTAGCCTGGGCGACCGCATCTACGGCTGCGACGATTGCCAGGATGTTTGCCCTGCCAACCGGCTGCCGGCCAAGATGTCGTCAGGCGACTACGGGCGAACAGCTCCCACGAGCGGTGGACAAGGCGAGGTCGACCTGCTCGCGATGCTCTCTGAAGACGGCGTGTCGCTGCTGGCCAATTACGGCCGGTGGTACATACCTCAACGAGACCCCCGTTACCTCCGCCGCAACGCGCTCATAGCCCTGGCAAACGTCGCAGATGGTTGGCATCCCGAGGTCGAGGCGACGCTAGCGAGGTACCTCGACGAGCCAGACGAAATGCTGCGCGCTCATGCGGTTTGGGCGGCGCTACGCCTGGGTCGTCGGGACCTCATAGCCGACCGGCCAGGTCTAGGTGCCGACCCGTCGCCGCTCGTCCGGGAAGAACTGGCTCGCCAGTCGGCCGTAACCGTGGCGCCCAGATCCAGCGCGTCGACCTGACCACGCCTCGATGTCGCGGCTCGGCGACAATAACCTGAGAGGCGGGACCGACGTCCCGGCGTTGAGGACGCGGCGGTGTGGCGGCGGGCACGTCGCCAAAGTTGTCCATATGGGCCGAGGGGCTCACCGTTTCTCGCGCTGGCGCGGGCTAAACATGGCTATTGATGCGCCACATCCTTCTCACTAACGACTTCCCGCCCAAAGTCGGCGGGATCCAGTCGTACCTGTGGGAACTATGGCGCCGCCTGCCGCCCGACGACGTCACGGTGTTCACGGCTTCACACACGGGCGCGGCGTGGTGGGACCGAGAGCAGAAGTTCGAGGTCATAAGAGCCAAAGAGCCTGTCTTGTTGCCCCAACCGCACCTCGTGCACCGGGTCAAGCAGGTAGCGGAGAGCAGGGGGGCTAAAGCCGTCGTGATCGACCCGGCACTTCCGCTCGGCTTGATCGGGCCGTCGCTCGGGCTTCCTTACGCCGTGGTCCTCCACGGGGCTGAGGTGACGGTCCCGGGGCGCCTCCCGGTCAGCCGGCAGCTGCTGGAACGGGTCCTGAAAAGCGCATCGCTGGTCGTTGCCGCGGGCGGCTATCCGGAGGCCGAAGCCAGGAGAGCCTTCCACGAGCCCAAGGGCGACCAGCGCAGTGGCCACGGTCTCGTCTTTCCTCCGTCGGTACAAATCCCCCCTGGTGTGGACACTGACCGTTTTAAGCCGCTGCCTCACATCGAACGAGCCGCCGCCAGGGCGCGCCTCAAACTCCCGGTTATCGGTCCCCTCATTGCCAGCGTCAGCAGACTGGTACCTCGAAAGGGGATGGACACCCTGATAGAAGCGGCCTCGATGATCTCGCGCGACTTCCCGGGCCTGTCGGTCGCAATCGCGGGCGGGGGACGGGACCGTCACCGTCTCGAGCGGCTGGCCTCTCGGGCCAGCGTCCGGGTCGAGTTCCTGGGCCGGGTGGAGGACTCAGACCTGCCCGATTTCTACGCGTGTGCTGACGTGTTCGCCTTGTGCTGTCGGTCACGGTGGTGGGGCCTGGAGCAGGAGGGTTTTGGAGTTGTGCTCGTCGAGGCCGCAGCGGCAGGGATCCCTTGCATAACAATTGACAGCGGCGGGGCCGGAGAGGCCGTGCGAGACGGCGAAACCGGCATCGTAGCGAAGCTTGGCGCCCCCGATGACGGACCGAGCAACGGACGGCAGCGGGCCGCTCAGGTGGCTGAGATTTCCGAGGCCTTGACAAAGTTGCTGGGCAACCCGGAGCTCGCTCGGCGCATGGGGGAAGCGGGCCGGCGCCGCGCTGAGGAGGAGCTTTCCTATGACGCGCTGGCGTCCAAGCTCGGCGACGCCATCGACGGTCTGGCCGCGATCAGCACCGGGCCCACTGCTCGAACCCCGACCGAGCGCCCAGCCGAGGCTCGTTTGACAACAGCCGGCGCGGCTTCAGATGACCAGAGTGGGGGGACTGCAGCTCGGGCTGGGACCGGCGCGGCTGAGCCGGCGACCTCCCTCGACAGCCAGACGGCCTTGATCCCACCCGTGAGCGAGACGGGGCACAACCCGCTGAGCAACGAGGGACGTCACCCCGGGAGGGCGGCCTGGCACCGCTTGAAGCACCCCACGGGGGGAAATGGGAACACTGACTAGGTGCCCATGAGGGACCACCCCCGTGAACCGGGAACCAGAGGCGGATGGGACCACCCGGGCACCGTCAGGACTTACGGAGGGCATAATGACGGCATCGAGGCCGCCGTTTGTCTTTCCTGGTTGTAGTTCCAGCGGGCAGTAAGGTCGTGTTCTAGGAGGTGAGCCAGTGGAGGAGCGGGTCAGCGAGAGGACGGTCATCCGGGCCAACCCTGCTCACTGCTACGAGGTCCTGACCGACTTCCAGCGTTACCCGGAGTGGGCAGCCGAGATCAAGGCTGTCTCCATCGACGAACGCGATGATGACGGTCGGCCGGCGAAGGTCACGTTCCGAGCCGCAGCTTTTGGGCGCAGCACCTCGTACACGTTGCGTTATGACTACAGCGGCGCCCCATCGCGGCTCTCATGGGAGCAGGTCAACGGAGACGTTACTCGCCGGCTCGACGGGAGCTACGAAATCTACCCCAGCGACGATGGCTCCGCTGACGTCACGTACAACCTCGTCGTCGACTTGAAAGTCCCGCTACCCGTGTTCGTGAAACGGCGCGCCGAAGGCCGGATCGCTCACACGGCCCTGAAGGAACTAAAAGAGCGAGCCGAGAGCTGACCCTGCGCTCACGGACCTCCCCGGAGCCCAACCAGCCGGCGGGGCCGAGGAGCCGGCCCCAGGCTATGCGCTCCACGAGATCTCTGACCCGACGGATGAGCGCCTGGCGCTTTACCGTGACCTGAAAGACTCGGCTCTCCGACGCAGCGCAGAACTGGCAGAAGGCGTCTTCGTCGCTGAAGGCAAGCTGGCGCTGCAGGCGGTGCTGGCTTCGCGTTTCCCTTTGCGTTCAGTCCTGGCTTTGCGGCACCGGCTCGGGGCTCTGGACGACCTGAACTTGCCTGTCGGTCTCCCGGTGTACGTCGCTGATGAGGACGTGATGGTCGGCGTCACGGGCTTCGATGTGCACCGTGGCCTGCTCGGTATTGCCGGCAGGCTGCCCGCCGTCACGCCTCGCGACCTCCTGGCGCAGATTGCCTCGCCTCTGTTGACGGTGATCGAGGGGGTGAACGACCAGGAAAACCTGGGCGCCATCTTCCGCAACGCGGCCGCCTTCGGGGTCGGGGCCGTCCTTCTCGACCCAACGTGCTCCGACCCGCTTTATCGTCGCAGCGTCCGGGTCTCGCTCGGGCATGTGCTGAAGGTGCCGTTCAGCCGCCTCGAGCCCTGGCCCGCCTCGCTGCAGCTGGTCAACGAGGCCGGCTTCGAGTTGCTCGGCCTCACCCCCGCACCCGGGGCCGAGCGGATCGAGGTTGTGTCGCGCCAGCTCCACGGGTCCCGCGTCGCCCTCGTCGTCGGGGCGGAAGGCCGGGGCCTCAGCTCCGGGGTGCTGGCGGGGTGCCGGCGTGTGCGGGTGCCAATGGTGCCCGGTGTCGACTCCCTCAACGTCGCCGCGGCAACTGCCGTGGCCCTACACCGGTTCGCCACCTTGGACTGAGGCTAAGGGGGGAGCCGAGTTGACGGGTAAACCTCGTTGGTGCCTGCTGACCGGTGACTGGTGCCTGGTGCCTGGTGACCTGGTGCCTGGTGCCTGGTGACCGCGGGCTGGTGAGCTCGCTTCGGGGTGGGCAGCAGGGAAAATGGGCCGTTTCTCGGTGCGCTTTTCCTATTTCGTCGCGAAAACGTAGAAAAGTAGGCACTTTTTCGCGACAAGTTCGGTCAAGTGCGCCCAGAAGGGGCTGTTTGGGGCTGTCGCAACCCTGCACCATTGCACCAGCGCACGACCGCACCGCTGCACCGCAGCTCCAGGCAGGTTCGCGCTCGACAGTGGCCCGGAGCTGGCCACGCGAGCCCAGCAAGCGCCCCTGCCGCCTTCCGCCCGCGCTTGACGCACTGTCCTGACCGGCCCGGTACTGACCGGCCCGGTACTGACCGGCCCGGTCTGATCGACTGGGCCTGACCGGCCCGGACTGGCTGATGGGGCATCGATCGATGGCTCGCCCCTACGATTGTGGCCTTGCGCAACACTGGAACATCCGGGTCGCCGGCACATCCCGCCGTCGGCGCACCCTGTGTCGGCGTCGACATCGGGGGCTCCAAGGTGCTGGCCATCCGGTTGAGCGGCGCCGGCGAGGTCGAGGCCGTCGACAGGCTCCCGACTCCTCATTCGGCAGAAGAGATCGTCGAAGTGGTCCTGACTGTGGCCAGCCGAGTCTTCCAAAATGTGGCGGCGCCAACCCTGCCGCTCGGCGTCGGCTGCCCGGGGATGGTCGACAGCCAGGGCGTGCCCCAGTTTTGCCCTCACCTCCATTGCGTCGATGGCGTTGACCTGCGCTCCGAGCTCGCCCGGCGTCGGCCCGAGGGGGCTACCACCATCGTGTCCAACGACGCCACTGCGGCGTGCTGGGCCGAGCATTCCCTCGGGGCGGCACGAGGGCACGACGACGTCGTCATGGTTACGTTAGGCACCGGTATCGGGGGCGGCTACGTGATGAACGGTCAGCTCGTCGGCGGCGCACACGGTTTCGCCGGGGAGATCGGTCATATGGTCGTCGACCCCTACGGCCCTCCGTGCCCGTGCGGCAAGCGGGGCTGCTGGGAACGCTTTGCGTCAGGGAACGGCCTCGGGACGCTGGCCCGAGGAGCAGCCCAGGCCGGGAGGCTGCGTGCCGTGGTCCGGCTGGCCGGGGGTGACCCCGAGGCGGTGCGGGGTGAGCACGTCACCGCCGCGGCGCTCGAAGGCGAGCCTGAGGCTCTCGAAGTCATGACTAGCTTTGCCTGGTGGCTCGCTCTCGGGCTGGCCAACCTGGCCAACGCCGTCGACCCTTCGGTCATCGTCCTGGGCGGGGGCCTTATCGAGGCCGAACGCGTCGTAATGGGACCGGTCCGGCGCGCCTTTGCCGATCTCGCCGAGGCCCCCGGGGCACGTCTGGTAGAAATTGTCCCTGCCCATTTCGGGGAGCGGGCCGGCGCGGTAGGCGCCGGGTTGCTCGCAGCCGAGCGTGCGGCCGGCCGGTGGTAGTGCCCCGCCCCCCACGGTGGGGATCTATCCGGGCCCAGCCTCCGCTGCTTGCCCGCTAGCCTTAAGGGACGATCGACGGGCGCCTACCGAGGGAGGGGCCTGCTAGGAGGCACAGTGGAGTTCCGACGCATAAATGGGCTGCCGCCTTATGTGTTCGCCGCCATCAACCAGTTGCGCGACGAAGCGCGGCGGGCCGGCGAGGATGTCATCGACCTGGGCTTCGGTAACCCTGACATCCCGAGCCCGCCGGTGGCCGTCGAGAAGCTGGCGGAGGCGGCCCGCAACCCGCGGAACCACCGGTACTCGTCCTCACGTGGGCTCCCCAACCTCCGGCTGGCCGTCTCCAACCTCTACAAGCGTCGCTTTGATGTCGAACTGGACCCGGAAACAGAAGTTGTGTTCACGATCGGGGCCAAAGAGGGCCTGTCGCACCTGATGTGGGTGCTCCTGGGCCCCGGCGACACAGCGCTGGTGCCTTCGCCGTCGTACCCGATCCACATTTACGCCCCCCTGTTCGCTGGAGCCGACGTGCGCCAGGTGCGGCTGGGCCCGGTCAGGATTTCTTCGCCAACCTGGAAGCAGCGTGGGAAGAGGCGTGGCCGCGGCCGAAAGTGATCGTTTTCTCTTTCCCTCACAACCCGACGACGGAGTGCGTCGACCTGGCCTGGATGCAACGGATCGTTGATTTCGCACGGTCAAAAGAAGTCGTGCTTGTGCACGACTTCGCATATTCCGACACGTTTTTCGACGGGTTCGAGCCGCCCTCGGTCCTGCAAGTCCCCGGTGGCAAAGAGGTCGCCGTCGAGCTGTACACGCTGACCAAGAGCTTCTCGATGGCAGGGTGGAGAGTCGCCTTCGCGGTGGGTAATGCCGAAGTAGTGGGGGCACTGACAAAGCTCAAGAGCTACCTCGATTACGGGACGTTTCAGCCGATCCAGATCGCGTCCATCGTGGCTCTAAACGAGGCCCCCGACTATCCCAAGACTGTGAACGCCATTTATGAGTCCCGCCGAGATTCCCTGGTCGACGGGCTCAACCGGATCGGGTGGACGGTGTCCAAACCGGTCGGCACCATGTTCGTGTGGGCGCCGGTACCAGAGCCGTACCAGGAAATGGGCTCGCTCGAGTTCGCCAAGTACCTGGTGACGGATGCCAACGTCGCTACCTCACCTGGAGTTGGTTTCGGGGCCGGCGGGGAGGGCTTCGTTCGTTTCGCTCTGGTCGAGAACGAAAAGCGCATCTCCCAAGCGGTCCGGAACCTCCGGCGCGGCGCTGATCAAGCTGGGTTAACTGGCCCAGCTGGGTTAACTGGCCAAGCTGGGTTAGAGGGCCCAGGTGGGTTAGCGGGCCAAGGTGGGTTAGCGGGTTCGTGGAGGGCGTTATGTGGACCTCACCTGTGCTTGCGTTCCTGCCATTTGGGGAGGCTTTAGCCGCATTACAGATTAACCCTTCGGTGCGTATACGGAAACGTGCCGTTCACTTTGACAACGTAATGTGGACGTATGGCGAGTTATGTCGTGCGGATTCGGCTTCCCGACAGGCCGGGCGCGCTGGGCGCCGTTGCCAGCCGGATCGGGGCGGTGCGCGGTGACCTGGTCGGGGTCGACATCCTCGAACGAGGTGCGGGCCGAGCGATCGATGAACTCGTCGTCGAGTTGCCCCACCCCGGGCTCGTCGACCTGATGGTCAGCGAAGTCAACCAGGTCGACGGCGTGGATGTCGAAGATGTGCGCGAGGTGCCTGGCTTTCCAGTAGACCCGCGCCTGGATGCCCTCGAGACGGCCGCCTATCTAGTCGAACGAGGCGACCCGAGTGACCTGCTGAGAGCCCTGGTCTCGCACGCGGCTAGAGATTTCGAGGCGGATTGGGCCGCGGTCGTCGACCCGACTGCCCCGCGGCCCCTCAACTCGGTCGGGGCAATGCCGCCCGATGCCTGGGTTTTCGCGTTCGTCAAGGGGGCGCGCTCGTCGGTGGCGGGCAGGGATGGCGGAGCTGCCAGCCCGGCAGATGTCGCGTGGGCCGACCTGTCTGTGGCGTCGCTTGTTGTAGTACTGGGCCGCGATGGCCGCCCGTTCAGGACCAGGGAACGCCGACAGCTGTCGGCTCTGGCGCGCATCGCTGACAGCCGGTGGGTGGAGATCGTCACCCGGGTGGGGACGCCGCCAGGGCTCGGGAGAGCAGCCGTCCATGCCGCGGTACTGGCTCCTCCACAGGCCGGACCGGCCAGGACGGTCGGAGCGGTCGAGCCCACGGCCAGCGCGTCTGGGCCGATGAGCCCCGAGGTTGCGGGGCCAGTCCGCGCCCGGGCTGCCCGGGCGGGCGCCAGGCGGACCGGGGGCCTTCCGACCGGGGCGGTGTTGCTCTAACCCCTCTCAGCTACTGAGATGCCACGTCGACCTGCGCGACCTCCTTGCGCCCGGACAGCCAGAGGGTCACCTCACCTACCGGGCCCCTGACGACCGTGCCCTGGCCGCTCTTGGTCAGGAGGATGGGTTCCCGCCCTGGCGCCTCGAGGCGTGCCGCGGCCGGGGCACGGCGTAAAACCCTGCTCGACAACACGTAACCAAACCTCATCGAGGCGAGCTGACGCCAGAGGGCTCCGTCGTCGTTAGGCGCCAGCGCCCGGGCCGTCCACCCGGGTTGTGCCCTTCGCACGTCCTCGTGGTGGACGAAAAACTCGATCGTGTTGACAAGCCGGTCGAAGGGCTTCACGAGGGTAGGGGGGCCGGACCTGACCCGGGCGAGTAGTGCCTCCCACCTCAGCATGTCGCGGGCGTTGTGCTGTACTCGCCTCGTCCATCCCGCGAACGGCGGCACCTTTATGACGTTGCCGGGCATGGCGTCGAGACGCCGGTCGCGCACGTAGAGGTGCGCAGCCAGGTCAGCGGACGTCCACCCGGCGCAGAGCGTCGGGACGTCGGGGCCGAGGTCGCTCAAGAGGTCGCAGAGCGCCCAACGCTCTCGTCGGCAGAAAGGTACGCCAGGTCGAGGCATGCCCGCGATCCTAAGTGGGCGACGCGCTCTACCCGGGGCCTCTCGTCGTACCCATGACATTCCACAGCCTTTACATCTTTCGGCACACAAGCGGGAGCTTCTACGGTGGGGCCACTGTGAGCGGTCCGAGTATTGACAAGCTTGTAAGTACTATGCTGTAGTATTCCCTTATCTTGTGTGCGAAAGCGGGAGTCGGGCCGTATGACCACAACAGGTTGTGGTCGTCGGCCCTCGCACCCGGTCTGCGAAAGCGGGCCGTCAGCCAACTAGCCGCCCGTTTTGGGATGGGCGGCCCACCCAAGTCGAGCCTCCGTATGGAAGGGACCCTAAACGATGGCAATTGCGACTGATCGCACAGGTATCGGCCTCCGCCGCCACTTCACCAGCCCGGGGACCGATCCCTATGACACGGTGACCTGGGAGCGCCGGGACGCTCGTATCACCAACTGGGCCACGGGTGCCGTGGCGTTCGAGCAGTTCGGTGTCGAAGTACCCAGCAACTGGAGTGTCAACGCCACGAACATCCTGGCGCAGAAGTACTTCCGGGGCACGCTTGGCACACCGGAGCGGGAGTGGTCGCTCAAACAAGTGGCGGACAGGGTGGCCCGGGCGATCGCGGAGTGGGGCAAAATGGACGGGTACTTCGCCGACAGGGCAGAGGCAGAGACGTTCGAGGCGGAGCTGAAGTGGCTTATCATCCATCAGCGGGCGGCGTTCAACTCACCGGTATGGTTCAACATCGGCGTACCCGGCGTCCCGCAGCAGGCCAGCGCGTGCTTCATCCTCTCTGTCGACGACGCGATGGACTCGATCCTCAACTGGTACGTCGAGGAAGGCAAGATTTTCAAAGGCGGGTCGGGAGCAGGTATCAACCTCTCGAGGATCCGGTCCTCCAAGGAGGGGCTGCGCGGCGGGGGCACGGCCTCGGGCCCGGTGAGCTTTATGCGCGGGGCGGACTCGTCTGCCGGCACGATCAAGTCCGGGGGCAAGACCCGTCGGGCCGCCAAGATGGTCATCCTCAACGCTGACCACCCCGACATCGAGGATTTCATTTGGTGCAAGGCAATCGAAGAGCGAAAAGCCAGGGCTCTTCGAGATGCCGGCTTCGACATGGACCTCGATGGGAAGGACAGTTATTCGATCCAGTACCAGAACGCAAACAACTCGGTCCGGGTCACTGACGAGTTTATGCAGGCGGTCCTCGACGACAAGGATTGGGAGTTGCGCGCCATCACGACGGGCGCAGTACTGGAAACCATGAAAGCCAGGGATCTGTTCCGCCAGATCGCCAAGGCATCCTGGGAATGCGCTGACCCGGGGATGCAATTCGATACAACCATAAATAAATGGCACACGGCCCCAAATACCGGGAGAATAAATGGGAGTAACCCGTGTAGCGAATATGTGCACCTCGATAATTCAGCCTGCAATCTCGCCAGCCTGAATTTGCTAACTTTTCTGAATGATGACGGCAGTTTCGATGTCGAGGGTTTTAAGGCTGCGGTCGAGGTGGTTTTCACGGGTCAAGAGGTACTCGTCGGGAACGCTGATTACCCGACCAAATCGATAGGGGACACGTCCCGGCGCTTCCGCCAGCTGGGGCTCGGTTACGCCAACCTGGGGGCGTTGCTCATGGCTCAGGGCCTGCCCTATGACTCCGACGCCGGCCGAGCCTGGGCGGGGGCTATATCGGCTCTTATGACCGGTCACGCCTACACCGTGTCAGCTCGCACCGCGGCCAGGATGGGACCGTTCGCTGGCTATCACAAAAACCAGGGCCCTATGCTCGAAGTGCTGCGGATGCACAGGGCCGAGGTGGCCAAGATCGACGAAGAGCTGGTCCCTATGGATCTGCTGTCTGCCGCCCAGGAGGCCTGGGATGACGCGGTCGAGACCGCCGAACGCTACGGGGTACGCAACTCCCAGGCGACGGTGCTGGCACCCACGGGCACGATCGGCCTGCTCATGGACTGCGACACCACCGGCGTGGAGCCCGACCTCGGCTTGGTGAAAACCAAAAAGTTGGTCGGCGGCGGGACGATGTCGATCGTCAACCAAACGGTGCCGCGTGCCCTGGTCAAACTTGGTTATTCCGACCAAGAGATCGCCGATATAGCGGCCTATATCGACCAGCACAAGTCGATACTCGGTGCGCCGCATGTCCTCCCGGCCCACCTGGCCGTTTTTGCATGCTCAATGGGGGACAATACGATTCACTACCGAGGCCATGTGCAGATGCTGGGAGCGGTACAGCCGTTCATTTCGGGGTCGATCTCGAAAACGGTCAACATGCCCGAAGAGGTCACCGTAGAAGAAGTCGAGCAACTCCATATCGAAGCGTGGCAAATGGGCATCAAAGCCATTGCGATCTACCGGGACAATTGTAAGGTCGGCCAGCCCCTGGCGACGACGAAGTTGACGGCTGTCGCCGCGAACACTGGGGCGCCCACGACTGGGGCAACCACAGGTCGGGAATCCGAGGCCGAGGCCCACGATGCCGAGCTGGCGATGAAGGTCGCTGAGCTGGAGAAGGCCCTCCAGCTCCAGACGGTGGTGGTGAAAAAGCCTGTCCACGAGCACATGCCGAGAAAGCGCAAGTCTTCGACGTTCTCTTTCCGTGTCGCCGATTGCGAAGGTTATGTGACCGTCGGCGAGTTCCCTGACGGACGTCCCGGCGAAGTGTTCATAAGCGTTTCGAAGCAGGGGTCGACCCTGGCCGGGATTATGGACGCCTTTGCGATCTCGGTGAGCATGGGCCTTCAGCATGGAGTGCCGTTGGCTACTTTCGTCCGCCATTTCACCAATATGCGTTTCGAGCCCGCCGGTATGACCGATGACCCGGACCTGCGCTTCGCCGCTTCTCTGGTCGACTACATATTCCGGCGGCTGGCGGTCGAGTACATGGCCCCGACCGAGCGCATAGACCTCGGCATCCTTACGGTCAGCGAGCGCATGCAGCCGACGCTTCCCGGGGTCGAGGAAGCGGTGACAGTCGACCAGCCGATCCGCCCAGAGGGCATCGAGGCAGAAGATGTCGAACATGTCGAGTGGCGCGATGGGCGGCCGCCGCGGACTTCGGGGCCGACGCGGTCGACCCCCTCGGCGTCGCGGACAATGCCGGGTTCATCCTCGGGCCGCGAGCTCGACCTCGGGAGGCCGGCGGCAAGCGACGCTCCTTACTGCTACCAGTGCGGCGTGCAGATGCAGCGGGCCGGCAGCTGCTTTGCGTGCCCATCCTGCGGGACAACGAGCGGCTGCTCGTAAGCCCTCGGGAACAAACGAGCTTCGCAGACAGATGGAGGCGACGGGTGCTGGCGGGCCGAATAGTGTTGAGCTGGCTATGAAAACGAGCGGCGCTGGCACCCGCCGCCTCGATGTCTCTTCCTGAGGCTTGTTTTCCCGGGCACTAATATAGGCTTCAGGCCCGTGGGGCCAGCTCGTATACGTGAGGCCCAGTTTGATGTAGGAGGCTGGTTTGGACGTCGCCAGGGCCCTCATGTCGGGCATAGCTGTCGTGGCGACGTTTGCGGCCGGTGGCGTTGCCGCAGCGGCTCCCGCTGGTGCTGGTCCATCTCCCGCGCAGGCCGTGAGTGCCGCTCTGAGCGCCGGCCAACATCAGTCGTCAGTTCGTTGGGCCTCGTCGGTCACGACCAAGGGGATCGACAACACGGTCATCACCCAGGCCGGACAAGCGGCAGGGTCGCAGTTGATCACCTGGTCACAAGGAAAGAACGTCGCCTACCTCGCCATCGAGCTGGTGAACGGCACCGGCTATATGACTGGCACCCCCGGCGGTCTGTACGCAGAGGGATTGACACAGGCGGCGGCCGGCAGTGAGGCCGACAAATGGATCTCCCTGAGCCCGTCCAGCTCCGCCTATACCTCGACGGTATCGGGGTTGACGATGGCTACGACGATGGCACAGATGCAGATGGCCCGCGATGTCACCGCAGTTCCGGCGGCTACGATCGCCGGGCGCCGTTACCCCGGCTATAAGGGTATAACCGAGCCCTTCGAGGGCGGACCGCCGTTGCACGAGACCATTTTCGTGAGTGCAACGGCGACGCCGCTGCCCGTGAAGGTGGTCCAGGACACCACAACGATCGTCTTCGGCAACTGGGGAGAGGCGATCAACGTCTCGGTCCCGAAGGGCGCCGTTCCTATCCAACCAACCTGGTTGCGCAAATAACCTGTGACGGGACGCGGGAGCAGGCCGACGCCGCGTGGGCGGTATCCTCCCGGCTTGGCTCAAACAGGACCGGCCGGCCCCAGCGCCATGGCCCAAGCTGCCTTTCCTCCGCGGGGAGCCCTTGCCATTGGCGATCGTGGGCCGCCCTGACCTGGTCGCATATAATCTGCAACGTTCGCTGGCTCGGAAGTGCGCCGAGCTTTTTGCTTTGGCCCTTGTGGGAGCGGCCCGTTGTCTAGACGCAAGATAATCGGGGTCGCTATCCCGGCCCTCGTGGGCTGCGCTCCGATACTGGGCGAGGCGCTGCACCTCCTGGCCGTCCGGTCCAGCCTCTGGTTCTGGGGTGATCAGGCACTTATCGACATCGAGGCTCGCAACAGCGTCCTCGGCCGTAACCTCCTTGGCGTTTACGACCGGTACGGCTGGCACCATCCTGGCTCTTTGTGGTTGCTGGTCCTGGGCGTGTTCCGATGGGTCGGCGGCGGCTCCCCTGTAGCCGTGGTGCTCGGTTCCTACGCCCTCCAGATCGCGGCTGCGGTCGGGATAGTCGTGGTGGCAAACCGGCTCCGCCCTGGGCTCACCGTCTGGTGGGCCGCGTTAGTGCTCTTGGGTTACGAATGGTCCTATGGGCCATCTCGTTTCGGCATTATCTGGGCGCCGTACGCGGTCGCCCTGCCCGTAGCCCTCCTTGTGCTGCTGGTCGCAGACGTGGTCACCAGTCCTGACCCCTGGGGGCCGGTTATCGCCACTGTCGTCTGCGGGTCTTTCCTCCTCCAGACAGACATCAGCACGGCGTTACTCGTTGTCGTGCTCGTGCTGGCGGCACCGTTCCTCAGGTGGACGCTGCGGGCTGTAATTCTGGCTCGTTCGAGCGGTCACCACGGTGTCAGCGAGGACCGCTCTGAGGGCACTGGTTGGGGCTGGTCGACCGGTCACTGGCGCCGCCCGGCCGCCACTCTGGCCATCGTCGTCGGAGTGTTGTGGCTGGCGCCGGCGATCCAGCAACTTTCCACCCGTCCGGGCAACCTGGTGCAGGTCTACCGGTTCCTCACGACCCACCACAGCCATCGCACCTGGCAACAGTCCCTGAGAGCTGCGAACACGGTCTTCGGCTTCTTCCCACTCCGGCTCAACGAACTCCCAGCAACGAAAGACTCCAACCCGACGTGGCTAGTGGCCCACTCGGCCCTGGACCACCCTTGGTACCTGCTCTACGTCGCCGGCATGGTGGGGGCGGGCTACCTTGCACTGAAGTACAGGCAACTCCCGGCCCTCGCCCTGGCCTCCGCTTCACTTGTCGCCATGGTGGTGGCTTTGTGGTCTATCGGCCTCGTTTACGGTCCTCTCTACCCCTATCTCGTGGCCTGGTCCGGCGCCCTGGTGATCCCCGCCTGGATCGCGGTTTGGGTCACGCTGGCGCCCCTGGTGGCTGCGGTCGGGCGCGGCCGGGTACCCGTGCTGGCCAGGCTGGCGCCGTCGCAAGGCGAGGGCCGCCTGGCCTTGCCAATCGTGGGGCTCATCGCGGCCACTGTATTGACGACCTCGTTCGCCGCGGGCCCCGTACCGATGGCCAAGGGGCCCACCCTGCTGGCCCGGGAGTCCTGGAACGCGGTCGCTGCCGCCGCTTTGGCACCAAACGTAAAAACCGTATACGTGGACATTGTCAGCACAAATGCGATGCCCGAGGCGGCCGCCATCGCCGATCAGGTGATAAGGCATGGGCGTCGGCTCGAGGTGAACAAGGCCGCGCTCTACTACCTCGATCCCTCGTTCGCCCGCAAGACGCCGGCGCAGTTGAGCATCATCGTGTGTTGCGGCACCGGGGATCCCGGCGAACCGCCCGTCGGGCTGCGGCTGACCGCCAAAGTGGGCGGCCAGGGCATCTACTCTTTGGCGGAGGGCACCACTTTCCATGCGCGCGCGAACCGGCCCGATCCGCACATTCCTGGCCTGGAGCGTCGGATGGAGTTAGTGCACGTACGGGCCAGGACGCCCCCGGGCCCCCCTGACCAGGGTCATGGCTGGCGAACGTGGCTAGCGGCCAAAAAAGTCGACCGGGCACCGAAGGTAGGCCTGGTGGTGAGCCAGGCAGTGCGCTTTGACGGCACCTGGCCGGTCAAGAAGGGCAGCACTTAGCGCACCTACGGAGCGAGCCTGCAGCCGAGCACGTTGCGCTGGGAGTGGGTTCACGGCTCACCAGCTGGGGCTGACTGGCTTGCGGCTGACTGGCTTGCGGCTGACTGGCTTGGGGCTGGGCAACGTGCAGCCTGGGGCTGGGCAACGTGCAGCCCAGCGTTCGGCTAAAACCCCCGTTCCGGGTGCAGCAAGGGTACCTCGTCGCGATCGCGGGCGGATCCCTGCCCTCACCCGCACCGCGAGTTCCAATTATGCACCCAGATAGCGCCTTTTTGGTCGTGCCCCACTAACCCCGGCAACTCTGTGCGACAGCCGTTGGCCCCACATGCCACACACCTAACTTGGGACATTGGTCGGTGACTTGCTTCGACCAGAAAGGACCACCATGGACAACGAAGCCGGGCCCCAGGGGCCAGCCAAGCGGGCAACGGGGGCAAAGGCGCTTTGGCTGGGACTGGTCGCTGACCCCAAGCATGGCCCCCTGCCTGTCTTGCTTTTGGGGCTAACCGTCGTCTCAGGCGTCGTCGACGCCGTGAGCATCCTCGGGCTTGGACGCGTCTTCGTCGCCAACATGACGGGGAACGTGGTGTTCGTCGGGCTTGGTATCGTCGGCGCTCCCGGGTTTTCTCTGTCCGCCTCGCTTATTGCCCTGGCGGGGTTCCTTTTAGGCGCCCTGGTAGGGGGTTTGACGATGGACCGGCTCGGGGGGACGGGCGGCTTGTTATTGAGGAACGTGGCGGTGGTCGAAGTTGTCTTGTTCGTCGTGGCTTTTTGCATTTCGCTTGCCGTGGCCACGCCTTTCAGCAGCGCGACAAGGGACGTTATTGTCGCCGTCAGTGCTACCGCACTCGGGCTGCAAAACTCGGCCGTGCGCCGGCTCGCAGTACCGGATCTGACAACTACGGTGTTAACCATGACTCTTACCGGCATAGCTGCTGACATCCGGGCCGGCGGCCCGGTCGTTTTGGCTCGCCGCACCCTGGCCGTGGTCACAATGTTGGCCGGGGCCATAGCCGGCGCCCTGTTGGTCATTCATTCGGGTGTCCCGGCCGCGCTCGCCCTCGTCATTGGACTGCTCGTGGTCGTGACCGCCACCACCGCGCTGGGCGCGCACCGCCGGGAAGGGTGGAACGCGTGACCACTTCGGTATTGATCACCGGGACGTCCTCGGGGATCGGGCACGCCACCGCATTGCGGCTGGCACGCCGCCCAGAGCTCACAGTTTTTGCCACTGCACGCGAACCAGCCTCCGTGACCGACCTCGCTCGACTAGGGGCACGTACCCTGCGCCTTGATGTCACCGATGAGACCTCCATGGTGGCTGCAGTTTCGGCAATCGAGGCAGAGTTCGGCCGGGTGGGTGTCCTCATCAACAACGCCGGCTACGGAGAGTACGGGACCATCGAGGAGACGGACCTGGGCCGTGTCCGGCGCGAGTTCGAGACCAACGTGTTCGGGCTCGCTCTCATGACCCAGCTGGTACTGCCTGCTATGCGCAAAGCCGGGCAAGGCCGCATTGTCAACGTCGGTTCGATGGGGGGTCGGTTTGTTTTCCCCGCGGGCGGCTATTACCACGCCAGCAAGTACGCGGTAGAGGCTATTACAGACGCATTGCGCTTCGAAGTTGAGCCCTTTGGCATAAAGACGGTCCTAATCGAGCCGGGGATAATACGTACGGGTTTTGGGGAGACTGCTGCCCAGGCCCTGGCCGGGTCGGCCACGCCGACAGGGCCATACGCGGCCCTCAACACGCTGGTCGACGAGCAGATGAGCAACACTTACCGCTCCCGGTGGTTATCCGCTCCGCCCGAAACTGTGGCGCAAGTCATCGAACAGGCTGTTGTGGCCGAAAAACCCCGGGCTCGTTACGTCATCACGCCGGCGGCCAAGATGCTGGTCCACACACGGCGCCTGCTTGGCAGCCGGGTTTTCGACGCCTATTTGCGGCAACAGTTCAAGGGCGCAGGCTGACAGACAGCAGCCCATGCTGTGGACGCCCATGCTGTCGACGCCCATGCTGTCTGACGCCCATGCTGTTGACGCCCATCTGTTGACGCCCATGCTTGACCGGCGTAAGCGACCGCCAGGCGCGGCTAGCCAGCTGGCGGCCTAGCGCTGTGGGCAGGTCGGCGGGCGCTCGGCGCACCTTCTGGGCGACGGCCATTTTCTACCAGGTCACCATTTTTCGACCAGTTCACCATTTTCGACCAGGTCACTGGGGGGCAGCTAGGGTTGGGCCATGTCAGGCGCTCCGGAGGGCGGCCGGTTCAGCGTCGCAACCCCCGCCTTCCTTTTCGACCTCGATGGCACGCTTGTCGACTCCGTCTACCAGCACGTGATCGCTTGGCAAGAAGCGTTGACTGTGTGCGGGATCCCGCTTTCTGTATGGAGGATCCACCGGCGGATTGGCATGAGCGGCGGGCTGTTCTTGAACGCGCTACAGAGGGAGACGGGGCTCACCTTCGACGAGGCCACCCTGGCGAAGCTTTCTTCCTTGCACCAGGAGATCTACCTGGACCGGGCCAAGAGCGTGGTGCCGCTACCGGGTGCCCGAGACTTGCTCGCTGTGCTCCATGCCAACCTGGTGCCCTTCGCGATTGCCACGAGCGGCAAGCACAGCGTCGCAGCCACAGGGCTCGGGTTGCTCGACCTCCCCGCCACCGTACCGGTCGTGACCAGGGACCTGGTCGAGAGGGCTAAACCTGACCCGGACCTGTTCCTGGCGGCAGCGTCGATGCTCGGGGTCAAACCGACGGAGACTTTCGTGGTGGGCGACAGCGTTTGGGACCTACTGGCGGCCCAGCGTGCCGGCGCCCTCGGCATCGGGCTCCTCTCTGGCGGCTATGGCCCCGAGGAGCTGCAAGCCGCCGGCGCCTACCGTGTGTACCAGGACCCCGCCGACTTGTTGGCCCACCTCGAAGAGGTTGGCGTCAGGCCGGCTGCAAGGTTGCCAAACCAGCCTACGACAAGGAGTGAAATCGCGCCGTGACCCCTTCCCCGATCAGGTTGATGCTGGCCGATGTGGACGGCACGCTAGTCACCCAGGACAAGGTCCTAACTGACCAAGCTATCGACGCTGTTCACGCTTTGGGCAAAGCCGGCATCCTTTTCGCCATAACGAGCGGACGGCCCCCACGTGGGATGGCAATGCTCATCGAGCCCCTCGACCTGCAAACACCTATTGCCGCTTTCAACGGAGGTTTGCTCGTCGACCGCAATATGGCAGTAATAGAGCAACGGGTCATCCCGAGCGACCTCGTGGTCCCTATTTCCGACCTGATGACGTCCTTCAAGTTGACCGTGTGGATTTACCGGGGCGCAGATTGGTTTGTCCCCGACCTGAAAGGCCCTCATGTCGACCGTGAGGCATGGACTGTCAAGTTCCAACCCAAGCTGATGACCAGCCTGGACGGACTGACCGACGGCGTCGTCAAGATCGTCGGGGTGAGCGACGACCACGAGGCGGTGGCGAAGGCGTCTGCGGCCGCCCACGACAAGTTCGGCGACCATGTCAGCGCGGCGGCCTCCCAGCCCTATTACCTCGACGTCACCCACCCTCAAGCCAACAAAGGCTTCGTGGTGAAATACCTGATTGAGCACTACCACCTGTCGACAGATGAGGTCGCGACGATCGGTGACATGCCCAATGACGTCTTGATGTTCGCTCATTCCGGCCTGAGCATCGCCATGGGCAATGCCGACAAGCAGGTGCAGCGAGCGGCCCGCCGGGTTACCGATACCAATGAAAACGAGGGTTTTGCCAAGGCAGTTCAGCGTTTCGTGCTCCAGGACAGCTAAAAGCATTCTCCCGGGCTCATAAGTGCCGGGGAGGCAGCAAGCTCTCCCAGCGGCCTTCTTTTTGCAGCCTTTATGCGGTGGCCGAGATAACCGGCTGGCCACCTGGTGCGGTGCTGGCGCGGCCCAGTCTCCAGATGAAAAGCCTGGAGCGAAGCGCGGTCTGATCGACGCGCACTCTGACTACCGGCCATGACCCGGCCTCGCCGAGAGGCAGCTCCCACAAACCGGTTGCCCCTCCGCTCACGGCGCCGAGGATTGACTCTTTCGGAGCGCGGAGGCGGCGCCCGACCCGCAAAACGCGCACAGACAGCGGAGGGCCAGCGCCCAGAAGTGGCGAACGTCGCCTAAAAACGGCCCGGTCTTCGCTCACTGAAACCGAAACGATTACCGCTGCAGCAGCAGGGTTCTGGACGCGCACGACCCCTATCGGGAGCAAGCCGTCCACTGGGCCCGAATATGCCAACGCCACCGAAGCCCATGCGTCGTCGTGGGTGGCGGGTGGCGTGAACTTCGGTAAGTAAATGACACGCCGGGCCAGATGCAGCAACCCACCAATGGTCAGGGCTACGAGGCCAAGGTCGACTACCACTTTAATCATTTGCCATCGCACCCACAGCCACTCGGTTGTCCAGTCAAGATTTGCGGGCCGGTGAAGATTTGCGGGCCAGTCAAGATTTGCGGGCCATTCAGGATTTGCGGGCCAGTCGTGCCTCGACCTCGCATCGGGACGACGGCACCTCGCCGGGACCGACCGTGGTGGCGGGCGAGGAGGCTGAAACCGGCCCCGACGAGAGCCCAGGCGAGCCGTTCCCGGCAGCGCCACATCCGGTCTAGCCCAAACCGGTGTGGTCCAAGCCAACGCGGCCCGTCATGAGCGGGGCCAAATCCATGCGGGTCAGCGGCTCGCCGGTCACGAGCCTCACGCAACTGTCGGTGGAGGTTGGCATCGGCGCGAAGGTCGGCAGCATGGTAGCCGGCGAGTTTTTCGTTGAGCAACGGGGATAAATGACCCATGCCTCCACTCTGCACACGTCGAGCGTGAAGCATTGCCAAATTGTTCTGAAAGAGGTTTTAGCGAAGCTGTAAGATCGTCCTCGATGGACTTGCGCCGTTTACGGGCCTTGCAGGCGGTCGTTGACACTGGCTCCGTGACTGCGGCTGCCGACCAGGTCGGCTACACGCCGTCCGCGGTGAGCCAGCACGTGGCCGCCCTCGAGAAGGAGACGGGCGCCGTCTTGTTGGAGAGGGCCGGCCGAGGCGTCCGCCCGACAGAGGCGGGGCGCCTACTCGCAGATCACGCCCGGGCCCTGCTGGCCAAAGTGGCTGAGGCGGAGGCGGCGATCCTGGCTCTGCAGACGGGCAACCTGGGGTCCCTCCGGGTTGTGTCCTTCCCGACGGCAGGTGCAGCCCTCATACCACCCGCGCTGGCCACGGTCCGGCGGGAGATGCCTCACCTGGAGGTTGCCCTCCGGGTGGCGGAGCGCGACAACGCTTTGCCGTCGCTCCGACAGGGAGACGCCGAAGTCGTTGTGACAATTGAGGATTTCGAGCGCGGTGATGCCCCTGCCGACGGGCTGACCTGGGTGCACCTCCTCGACGACCCGTACCGGATCGTCCTGCCCAGGGGCCACCGCCTGGCCGCTCGACGTGTCATCGACCTCGCCGAACTGGCCAATGAAAACTGGGTGCAGACTATGTGCGGCGTCGGGTGCTGTCAGGCGCCGGCGTCTATCGCCTTCAGTCGAGCCGGTTTCGAGCCACACGGCACCGTCGAGACTGACGAGTACTGGCCGGCCCAGGGATTTGTGGCTGCCGGGCTCGGGGTAGCGTTGATCCCGACTCTTGGATTGGGTGTGCTACACGAGGCCGTTGTCGTTCGGCGCCTGCGGAAAGACAACGAACCGCTCCGTCACGTCTGGGCCGCGAGCCGGCCGGCGCTTATGGGGCATGCTCCGGTCCGTACGATGCTGAGGGCACTCGAGGAGGCGGCTGTCACGCATTCCCGTGCTATGTGCGACGGCATGAGGGCCCGCCAGGCGAGCTGAGCGCGACGTAGCGGCAACCGTACTGGCGTTGGAGCCCTTCCTTCTACCTCTCGAGGACGTGGAATGCCCCGTGGTACCAGGCCAGGCCCTTACCCGCCTCTCCTGCCTCGGTTCGTTCGACCTCGGCCTCGACGAGTAGGGACCAGCCGAATGGCTTGCTGGCTGTCAGACGACAGTAGATCCGATCGGGCACGGCCTCGAGCACCGGCCCATGGGCTGAAAGCGAGGTAACGAGCAGTTCGGCCGGCGCTGGGAGCTCACCGGCGAAATGTTGCGCCAGCCGCCGATGCGCCGCTCCCAGCACGTGCACCACGAACCGGCCCGAAGGGCTTTCGGCCAGAGCGTCCGCTAGCTCAGAAGCGGTGTTGACCAGGCCGGCGAGCATAGCCGGTTCGCCCTGGGTCAAAAACGTCGAGGAGACCGTCAACCCGACGGCAAGTGCTCCATCGGCCTTGCAAGTGGCAGGTTCCTCCCCGCTCCCGGCCACAGCCGGGCCCGCGGCGGCCGGCTCCACGGTCCTGGCCCCGGTCTCGTCCACGGCGCCGGCCCGGGCGCCGCCGGTCTTGTCCCACTTTTCGTCCCCGGCCCCCGCCAGCCACACCGTTACAGGCATTACGAGGTGGCCCCGCAGGCGGCGCAGCGGGTCCCGCACCTCGGGCGGGTCAGCCCAGGGATTGCCGTAACGCAGTGACGCACCTCCGGCGTCCTCGGTCACGGGTCGTTCAGGGCGGGAGGCCCTGCCCTGGGTCGTGCGGGCAGGTCGCCCGGCTGGCCGGCTACCGCGTGGCTCTTTTCACGGGCCGAGCTCTTCCGGCTAGCCGTTTGGCCCCTGCACCAGGCTGAGGGTGGCTGAGCGGTGCCGGCCTTTCGGGTCGACCCAGTCCACGGTCACCCTGCCACCGACCTTCTGAAGGTTCATCTGCCCGGTGAGGGCGGTTGGAGAGCTGATGACCGTGCCGTCGATCGATGTGATGACGTCGCCGGACGCCATCCCAGCTGCCTCGGCCGGGTCGCCCTGCTCGACGCCGGATACGACTGCCCCCTGTTTGACCGGGGCGGTGTAGCCCGAACTTCCGATAAAGGGAAGAACTGAAAACGGCGACGAGCTGCCAAGACTGCTGCAGCCGTCCTTACCCTCGGCGCAAGCAATGGTGGTGACCTCAACCCCCATGATCGCGTGAGGGCCGATCTGGACCGTTGTGCTCGCATCTCCGGCCTGGATTTGGCGGGCAATCGCCATCGCGGTGTTGATTGGTATAGCAAAACCGACGTTGGAGGCCGATTGGCCAGAACCGGTACTGGACTCCTGCGCCGTGTTCATGCCGATCACTTTGCCGGCCGCATCAACGAGTGGGCCACCGGAGTTGCCGGGGTTGATAGGCGCAGACGTTTGGAACAGCCCGTTCAGGCTCTCGGTTAGGCCCGTGCTCGGGTCCCCCACGGTGACGGAGCGCCCGGTGGCGGAAATGATCCCGTTCGTTACGGTCTCTGGACCTGAGAGCCCCAGGGCGTTCCCGATGGCGACCACCGGGTCGCCCACCGCGATCGCGTTCGAGTCCCCGAGAGAGACGGTCCTGAAGTCGGCGCCACCCTGCATTTGCAGCAAGGCGACGTCATCGGTGGCGTCGGTGCCGACCACCGTCGCGGGGTAGGTTTTGCCCGAACCATCTATCTGCACGCTCAACTGGGTGGAGCCGTCTATCACATGGTTATTGGTAAGGACGGCTCCTGAAGATGTGACAACCATCCCCGTACCCTCGTCCTGGCCGTTCGAACCCGCGGCCGTAATGTCGACCGTGGCCGGGTCGACGCCGGCGGCAACCGAGTGGACATTCAGGCCCTGAACGCTCCCGGGCTGGCCTGACGAAGGTGCGGCCGCCCTTGACGAGGGTGAACCCGAGGTGCCGCCGTTGGTGACAGCGAGAGCGATGGCCGCTCCGGCTCCGCCGGCGAGCAGTACCGCCGCAGCCAGCACCCCCCAGGCCACCGGCGGGTATTTGCGCGGGTGCCGCCCCCGGCCTTGGCCGTTGTCGTGATGCCAGGCGCCTCCTTTGCTTTGGCTATCGACAGGAGTGCCCCAGGCGTCGCCCGAGTGCAGAGTTGGAGGGTTACCCCAGTCGTCGGAGACGACGCCGGGCGCGACGGCGTCCCCGTTGTGGGTGGCCCAAGCTGCAGTCCCGTCTTCTCCCCAGGGCGGCAAAGCGGCGACCTGGTCGCGCCATTCTGGAGGGCCGTACTGTCCCGACCCGGCCTGTCCCGACCCGGCCTGTCCCGACCCGGCCTGCCCCGACCCGGCCTGCCCCGACCCGGCCTGACCCGACCCGGCCTGTCCGGCTTGGGCGCGAACGGCGTGGCCCCACCCGTTCTCAGCGCCGTTGGGTGCCGTCCCGGAGACCCATGGTCCGCCGGCGGCGCCCAACTGCTCAGAACTCTCAGCAGTGCCACCCTGACCACTAGCCCATTCACCACTGGCCCATTGCCCGTTGGCCCATTGCTCGTTGACAGGGCTCTGACCCCACCCTCGTAGCCCGTCCTCTGGGGGCCGACTGACTGAGTTGGGCCCGTTGTCCTCGCCGGGCGCCTTGTCAGCCCACTCTGGGGCGGTTGGAAATGCCGGCTCTTCGTCCGGCTGGCCGGCGCCGTCCGTGCTTTCTGGGTCTTCAGCCATGGTTCGTCGTACTCCCGTGGGTCAGGTTGCCGGGGAGGCCATTTCAGGTCCCGACCGCGCACTTCCATTTAACCCAGCATTTTTCATCAGACGATGAGAGGACGCTGAATACGACGAGTTAGGCGACTTCATCAGCGGGGGACATGCATGGCGACAACGCGGTGCGCGTGGTCCTATGCGCGCCCAGCGGCGAGAGTAGTCGCCCTCCGAAAGGGCTGCTCACAGGCTGGTACGGTAGGTGACCCTGGTATACAGTTCAGGGCTTAAACCAAAGAATGACCCGTCCTGCAGGGGTCGAGAAGGAGCGCGTGACGATGGACAGAAGCTTTCCTGAGGGCTTTCTCTGGGGAGCAGCCACCGCCGCTTACCAGGTCGAGGGAGCAGTTAGCGAGGGTGGTCGGGGCCAATCGATCTGGGACACCTTCTCCCACAGCCCCGGGCGTACGCTGAACGGCGACACCGGCGACGTTACCTGCCAGCACTACAGGCGGACCGCGGAGGACCTCGAACTGATCAAGCAGCTCGGGTTGCGCGCCTACCGGTTCTCAGTGGCCTGGCCACGTGTCCAGCCAGAGGGCAAGGGGTCAGCCAACGCAGCCGGCCTCGATTTTTACCGCCGCCTCGCGGCCGGACTGAGGCAGCAGGGGACGGTGCCCGTCGCCACCCTTTACCACTGGGACCTGCCCCAGGCCCTCGAGGACGTGGGTGGTTGGACTGCCCGTGACACGGCGGAGCGGTTCGCTGATTACGCCGCCATGGTCGTGGAAGCTCTTTCTGACGACGTGGGGATGTGGATCACTCTCAACGAGCCCTGGTGCTCGGCCTGGCTCGGTTATGGCGTCGGTGTGCACGCCCCTGGCCGGAAGCACGTCGGCCTCTCGGTGTTAGCCACTCATCATCTGCTGCTGGCCCACGCGCGAGGTAACGAGGTCCTGCGCTCGGCGACCAAAGCCCCCGTTGGGATAACTCTCAACCTGGGCCCGCATATCCCGGGCAGCTCTCACGAGCTCGATGAGGCGGCGGCGAGGAGGGCCGATGGCGCCCTCAACCGGATGTACCTGGGCCCGCTGTTCAAGGGAGCGTACCCCGAGGACGTCGTAGAGCTCTTCGCCCGGTATACGCCGGGCTTTGACGTCGTCGGACCGGGCGACCTCGCGGCTATCAGCCAACCGCTCGATTTCCTCGGGGTGAACTACTACCGCACCGACGTGGTCGTCGACCCGGGACGGCTGGCGGAAGCGCGGACGGCAGGCTACTGCGTCGGCCCCCAAGGCGCCGAGGATCCGCCTGACCCGTTCCGGGCGGTCATAGTCGGCCGGCCCGAGCTGGCGCGCACGGCTACGGGCTGGGAGGTCGACCCCGGAGGTCTCACCGACGTGCTGGTCCGGGTGCGAGACGAGTACACCTCGGTGCCGATCTACGTGACAGAGAGCGGGGCGGCGCAGCACGACTACGTGCCACCGGACGGCGCAGTGCGCGACTCAGGCCGGATCCGTTACCTGCATGACCACATCAGGGCCGCTAAAGACGCCATCGACCAGGGCGTTGACCTCCGGGGGTACTTTGTGTGGAGCCTCCTCGACAACTTTGAGTGGGCTATGGGCTTCTCCATGCGCTTCGGGCTCGTTTGGGTCGACTACCCGACCGGCCAGCGACTGCCGAAGGAGAGCTACAACTGGTACCGCCAGGTCATCGCAGCGAACAGCCTTCCCGAGCCGGGCTGAGGCGAGGAGCTTTTTCGACCGTTCCGGGTGCGCGGACGCCTTTTGGTCGCGAAATCGGCACGATCGGGGGCCGTTCTGCAACCGGGAACGGGAAATGACGCCCAGAACGGCCGGCGCGGAAGGCTTGCAAGGTGCTGGGCTCAGTTTCGGTCCCGCCTTTGAGCGCGTCTCGTGTGGGGATGACCACTCAGCGTGTGGCGTTAGGGGAGTTCGTTCAGGCTCGACGACCAAACCGCTGGCAACGACTGCCAAACCGCTCCAAACCGCTGGCAACCGCTCGCAACCGCTAGCGGCCGTGACCGCGCTCCACCCAGCGGTCGGGCGACCCCTCACCGCCCCAACGCTTCCACGTCTGGCTGCACCCACATGAAGTCATCGTCTCACCGCAAACGCTGCCGCTCTCGACGCCGCGTGTGACAAAGTGGGACACATGATGGGTATGGGCGGCGGCGCCAGGGTCGGTTACGGCTTGATGCGGTCCATGCGCCAGGACGACAAGATCAAGAGCCACAAGCTCCCTAAAGGGATTGTGCGCCGGGTCCTTGGCTTTGCCAAACCGTACACCGCGGCGTTGGTGCTGTTCCTGGTGCTGATCGTCATCGACGCGCTCGTGGGCGCGCTGAACCCACTACTTACCAGGGCGATCATCAACGAGCTGGTTGGGGCGAAAAACTCCACTGTCGTGGTCGAGCTGGCCGTAGCGATGGCCGGCCTTTTCATCTTCGATGCCGCGCTCGGGCTCTGGGAACGCTGGATCTCGTCAAGAGTGGGCGAGGGCCTGATCTTCGACATGCGTAACAAGGTGTTCAACCACATCCAGCGCATGCCGATCGCTTTTTTCACCCGGACCCAGACCGGCGCTCTAATATCCCGGCTCAACAACGACGTGCTGGGCGCCCAGCAGGCGTTCACTGACACTTTCAACTCGGTCATAGGCAACATGGTCACTGTAGGTGTGACCCTTGTCGCCATGTTCATCCTGAGCTGGAAGATCACCGCGCTCGCCCTGCTCATGTTGCCGATATTTATCTTCCCGGCCCGCTGGGTGGGCAAGCGTCTCGCCGGCCTTACCCGCGAGGCCTACAACCTCAACGCCGATATGAACGCCATGATGAGCGAGCGCTTCAATGTCGCCGGTGCGCTCCTCGTCAAGATTTTCGGGAGACCGCAGTACGAAGCTGATGTGTTCCGGCAGAGGACGGGGCGCGTGCGCGATATCGGCGTGACAACCTCCATGTACGGCCGGGTCTTCTTTACCGGCCTCATACTTACGGCATCTCTCGCCACGGCTCTCGTCTATGGCTTCGGAGGCGTCCTCGTGACCCAGGGGGCTCTCACGGTGGGGACCCTCGTCGCCATGACTCAGTACCTGGCCCGCTTGTACGGGCCGCTGACATCGCTTTCCAATGTGCAGGTCGACGTGTTGACTGCGCTGGTGTCTTTTGACCGCGTGTTCGAAGTCCTCGACCTGCCGCCCATGATCGACGACAAGCCCGACGCCAGCACCGTTGAGCACGGGCCTACCGAGATTGCATTTGACGGCGTCAACTTCAGCTACCCACGTCCAGAGGAGGTTTCGCTCGCGTCTCTGGAATCCGTTGCGGTCCTCGAACGCTCAGGTGGCCAGCAGATCCTCTTCGACGTCTCATTTGTCGCCGAACCAGGCCAGCTCGTGGCCCTGGTAGGGCCGTCTGGTGCGGGCAAGACGACCATCAGCCACCTTTCCGCTCGCCTTTACGACGTGACCTCCGGCGCAGTGAAGATCAACGGCGTCGACGTCCGGGATGTCACGTTGAGCTCGCTCCAAGAGGCGATAGGTGTAGTTACGCAGGAGGCCCACCTTTTCCACGACACTTTGCGGGCCAACTTGCTTTATGCCCGGCCCGAGGCGACCGAAGAGCAGCTTTTCAACGCCCTTCGTGACGCGCAGATCCTCGACATGGTGACGGCTCTCCCGGACGGGCTCGACACGCTGGTAGGGGACCGCGGGTACCGCCTATCCGGCGGCGAAAAGCAACGCGTTGCCATAGCCCGCCTGCTGCTCAAGGCTCCGGATTTCGTGGTACTGGACGAGGCCACGGCGCACCTCGACTCGGAGTCCGAGGCCGCCGTCCAGCGGGCGCTCAAGAAGGTCCTGGCCGGGCGGACGTCGCTCGTGATCGCGCACCGCCTCTCTACGGTGCGCGAGGCCGACCAGATCCTGGTCATAGAAGGCGGCCAGGTCGTCGAGAGAGGCCGCCACGCAGAGCTGCTGGACAACGGCGGCCTCTACGCCGACCTCTACCACACCCAGTTCGCGGACCAGGATGAAGTAGTGGACGAAACCGACGGGGACATAGAAGAGTTAGGCGGAGAAGGCTTCCTGGTCGGGTTCAACCGGGACGACCTTGGGCCTGGCGAAATCCCCGCTCTTTCGTAGGCGCCGGACGCGCTTTTCCGGACGGGATTAGGCGCCCGCACGACACCTGCCTTCACGTCTTCTCGTTTGCGCAGGTTGTTTTTCTTGCCTCTAAGCGGCCTGGGACGCCAGGTGCGCGGCCCCGGCTATGCCGGCTTCGTTTTGGAGCAAGGCTGGGACTATCCGGGTATCCAGCGCTATGAAGGGTAGGAACTTGTCCGGCCTCCGGCTCACACCGCCGCCCACTATAAACAGGTCCGGCCGCAACAGCGCCTCGAGCGCCGAAAAGTAGCGCTGCAAGCGTTTGGCCCACTTGTCCCAGGAGAGGGCGTCGCGCTCGCGGGCTCCAGCTGAGGCCTTCAGTTCGTAGTCTTCGCCGTCGAGCTCGATGTGCCCGAGCTCGCTGTTGGGTATCAGCATCCCGTTGTAAAAAAGGGCCGTGCCAATGCCGGTCCCGAGCGTCACCACGATCACCAGGCCTTGCACATCCCTGGCCGCTCCCCACTTGGTCTCTGCAATGCCGGCCGCGTCGGCGTCGTTCACCGCGATGACAGGCAGACCCGTGGTGGAGCCCACGACGGATTCGATGTTCGTACCTATCCAGCTCGAGTCGACGTTGGCTGCCGTTTTTGCGACACCGCCTTGCACGACGGCGGGGAACGTGCAGCCAATCGGGCCTTGCCACCCGAACTGTCCCACGATTTCGGCCACTACGTCAGCGACCGCCCCGGGCGTCGACGGCTGGGGGGTGAGGACCTTGTAGCGTTCGGTGGCCAGCTGTCCCACATCGAGGTCTACGACTGCGCCCTTGATCCCGGAGCCGCCGATGTCGACCCCAAAGCCGAGCGCGCCCACACGGCGATCCTACAAGGGAGACTGACCAGTCAGCGAGATCGCTCCAGCGACGGCTCAAGGCGTCGCGTTTGGATTTCTCGTGCTGGCCAGTTCTCCTTGTATAGGCACAGGGTGACGCCGGGGCGCTGTTAGCCGTTGACGCGTTGGCGCTCCGGCGCGATCAGCAACAAGACCCGCTCGGTCTTGATCATGTTGGCCGGGTAGGGCTGACCCTGGTACTTCTCGCTCAGCTCGTCAATGTGGCGTGCCCTCGGGCCTGACCTGCTCCACTACCGTCCCTCGTACTTCGGCGTAATGATAAGGGTTCGCCGCGTCGATAATCGTTACTGTCACGCGGGGGTCTTTGGTCACATTGCGGACCTTTTGGCGGCCCATCTCACTGTTGATCAGGATGTGCGTGTCGTCCGCGTCGACCCACATGACGTGGGTCATCGGCTGGCCACCCGGTAGGAGGGTGGTAAACGCAGCGAAGTTTTTACCTTGGGCGAGGGACTTGACGTCTGGGTAGATCATGCGGACGAGGTTATAGGGCCTGTGGTAGTTAGCCGGTGGTCGCTCAGCGCCGGGGAAATTGCAGCTGCGCAGGCACTCAGCGGCGCCGCAGGTTGGGCTCGCTAACCCACGGTGGCACCCAGCCGTGGTCTATGGCGTTGAGGTCTTGCCCGGGCGGGACGATCTCGTCGATGCGGTCCAGGATGGCGCTGTCCAGGCTGATCTCGCCCGCCTTTTCGAGGCTGGTCAACTGTTCCATCGTGCGAGGCCCGATTATTGCCGAAGTTACGGCCGGATGGGCCAGGACAAATGCGACGGCCAGCTCCGGGAGGCTGTAGCCGGCCTTGTCCGCCAGCTCGGCGAGCTGGTCGACCGCGGCCAGCTTGGTCGCGTTGGCCGGGTCGGCCATGTCGTAGCGGGCAGGTAGGCGCGCCGCCCGTCGGCTCGTGTTCTCCTTCCCGGTGCCGAAACTCCCCGAAAGCCACCCTCCTGCCAGCGGGCTCCAGGGAAGCACGCCCATGCCATATTCCCGGCACACCTGGAGGAGGTCGTCCTCTATGCCGCGGACAAGTACCGAATAGGGGGGCTGTTCGGTCGACAGCCGTTCCCGGCCCCGACGCTCGGAGACCCAGTGGGCTTCGACGATCATCCACGCCGGGAACGTCGAGCACCCGAAATACCGGATCTTCCCGGCGTGCACCAGGTCGCTCAAGGCCGAAAGAGTGTCGTCGATGTCGGTGCCGGGGCTGGGACGGTGGATCTGGTAGAGGTCTATGTAATCAGTGCGCAGCCGGCGCAGGCTGGCCTCGCACTCGGCAATTATCCAGCGCCGGGAGTTTCCTTCCCGGTTAGGCCCCTCGCCCATACGGCCGTGGAATTTCGTGGCCAGCACAATTTCCTGGCGGCGGCCTGGACCAAATTTTTCCAGGAACTCGCCAACTATTTCCTCCGATTCACCGGCGGAGTAAACATCGGCGGTGTCTATGAAATTGATGCCTCCGTCGACGGCGTGCTGAATTATGCGCAAGCATTCTTCGTGGTCAGTATTACCCCAGGCGCCGAACATCATCGCGCCCAAGCAGAGCGGGCTCACCTCTACACCGGTGCGCCCAAGTATGCGGTATCCCATGGTCTCGAACCTACCGCCACCAACGGCAATTAGCCCAACCCGTGCTCCCTCGGCCATCCGCAGGCCCTCTTCGGGTGCCAGCGTCGCCCGTATGGCCCGGGCAACGAGAGACGAGTAGTGGCTGGTCCGGGTCGGGCTCCAGGCTCGAGCGCGCCAGCCGCGTCCCCCGCCCCCGTCCCAGTCGAGCCCTTAGCCCTCCTCCGACCGTTTAGCTACTTGGCTACTTCGTTACTCGTCGTTAGCAATAGCTTTGGCTGCGGCGTTACGCTCCGCCCACAACCTGCGCCTCCGCTTCCAAAAAGACGTCTTCCATACCTTGAACCCAGCGCGGGTCGGGTGTGCAGGCGCCGCTTTTGGCTTTGGCGACGATTTGCGCCCGACATCGTGGGGCACGATGGGCAGGACAGCGTTGTCGAGGGATTCCTCATCGAGCTGGGCGACGTGCAGATGGCTCCGGACTGCGTGCCTCGTCGTGCGACTGGTTTGCCGCCTACGCCCCTGCGCATCCTCGAAGAACGGAGTGTCCATCGCTCGGGTCATCTCCACCTCCGTTGCACCGGTCTGTTGCCGAACCGGTTATTAAAACCATGGTGCCACGTCAGGGAGGGGGAACG
The DNA here is from genome assembly GCA_963823855.1 of uncultured Acidimicrobiaceae bacterium. Classification (GTDB taxonomy): domain Bacteria; phylum Actinomycetota; class Acidimicrobiia; order Acidimicrobiales; family Palsa-688; genus Fen-671. Next base: position 11,931 of record CAWGNA010000008.1, on the reverse strand, counting down.
GAAGAAGATCTTTCGCGAAAGATCGCGCCCCGCCAGTACTTCAGCTCTTCGACGCTTTCCTTGATGTCGTCAAGGGCGCGGTGGGCTCCCGACTTCTTTGGCGCCCGGGCGAAGGCTTCGGGGTACCACCTCCTGGCCAGCTCTTTTATAGTCGACACGTCGATCGAGCGGTAGTGGAGATAGTCCTCGATCTCGGGCATGTACGCAGCCAAAAAGCGCCTGTCCGTGCCGATAGAGTTGCCGCAGAGTGGCACCTTCTTTGCTTCGGGTACGTGCTCGCGGACAAACGCCAGCGTGTCGGTGGCAGCCTGCTCGAGAGTCACCGTCGAGGTCGCGATTGCGTCTAGCAGACCGCTACGGGCGTGCATCTGGCGCACCACGTCGTCCATCGCGTCCAACGTTCCCGGCGGGGCGGCAATCACCAGGTCAGGCCCTTCGGCGATCGTCTCGAGCTCGTCGTCAGTTATCAGCGTGGCTATCTCGACGATGGCGTCGCGCTTTGGGTCGAGGCCCGTCATCTCCAGGTCCATCCATACCAGCACGTGCGGACTCTATATGGCGCCGCGGGGCCCTTGCTCTAACCGGTCCCTCCGGAGGCCAAAAAAGGGCGAGAACGGTGACGATACGGCACGTCAGAAGGGGGCGTACCGTGATCAACCAGACCAAACCGGGTGCTCCCGGAGCGGCGCCGGTCCCCTGGTAGGTCGTCGGTCCCCAACCCCGCCGCCAAAGGCAGCCCCTGGCTCTCGCTACGGGCCGGGCGAAGGTACCCTGGGGCCGCGCTAGTAGCGTGTTCGATGTGGTCGGCCAGGACGTTGTCACTATAGAAGTTCGCCAGCTCGATGCAGATCTCCCTTTGCCCGACTATGCCCACAGAGGCGACGCAGGGGCCGACCTCCGGGCGCGCACGGACGTCACTATCGCTCCGGGTGGAGGGCGGGCGCTCGTGCCCACCGGCGTCGCCGTGGCTATCCCGGAGGGCTATGCCGGCTTCGTACAGCCCCGTAGCGGCCTGGCCCTACGGCACGGGGTCACGGTGCTGAACGCCCCGGGCCTCATTGACGCCGGCTACCGTGACGAGCTGAGGGTCCTCCTGGTCAATACAGACCCCGTCGCCCCGTACGAAGTCCGTCGTGGCGACCGGGTCGCCCAGCTGGTGATAAAGGCGGTCGCGCAGGCTGAGTTCGTGCCCGTCGACGAACTGCCCGGATCCCAGCGCGGCGCGGGCGGCTTCGGTCACAGCGGCCGGTAGGGGGGTTACGCGCTGTGCCCGAACTACCTGAAGTCGAGGCCCTCGCTCTGTTTGTCACAGAGCGAGCTGGTGGCGCGTCCATCGAGCGAGCCGAGCTCGGGTCGTTCTCGGCCCTGAAGACCTACGAACCCCCGATCGAGGCGCTGCTGGGCCGTACCGTTGCTGGCGCGGAGCGTCGCGGGAAGTACCTCTGCATCGACACGTCCGGTTACTGGCTGGTGGCGCACCTGGCCAGGGCCGGGTGGCTGCATTGGCGAGAGCCAGTGCCCCCGGCGCACGCTCGGCCCGGGAAGGGCCCGCTCGCTCTGCGGGTCGGGTTGTCAAACGGGGCTGGCTTCGACCTCACCGAGCAGGGTACGGAGAAACGGTTGGCCTTGTGGCTGGTGACCGACCCCGCCTCCATAGAATGGGTGGCGACGCTCGGCCCTGACCCACTGACCCCGGGTTTCGACGTGGCCTCACTGGCCACCCTCTTGGCCAAGAGCTCAGGTCAGTTGAAGAGCGTGCTGGCAGACCAGTCGGTGCTCGCCGGCGTTGGCAACGCCTACTCGGACGAAATCCTGTGGGCAGCCAAGTTGTCCCCCTTCAAGCCGGCCAACCGACTGAACGACGACGAGACGAAGCGGCTCTACGAGGCGCTGACGGGAGTGCTCCGGGAGGCCGTGGAACGCAGCCTCGGCCAGGCGGCCAAGGAGCTGAAAGACGCCAAGCGCGCCGGTATGTCCGTTCACGGGCGGGCGGGGCAAGCCTGCCCGCGGTGCGGAGGGACGGTCAGAGAGGTGTTCCTGGCCAACAAGAGCTTCCAGTACTGCCCCGAGTGCCAGACCGGCGGCAGGGTGCTGGCCGACCGGCGGCTGTCCAAGCTGTTGAAATGACCACGGGCCCGGCCAGGGGGAGCGGGGTCGACAGTTCGACGGACCGGGAAGTCGTCCACCGGGGTGTGCGCTGGAGGCGGTCACAAAAAGGCCGCACCTCCTGGTTCAACGACGGCCTGGGGCGCTGGGTGGCTTGGTCGCCCGGGTCAGATGCGCCGCCGCTGCCGCCGGGTTGGGCCGCTCCACCCGCCGGGGGATTGGCCGGTGGGGGAGTGGGCCGGGAACGGTCACCGTCCCGGAGCAAGCCGGGCGGCCCCGAGCGCCGGCCGATGCCATGTCGACGCGGCCACCGATGCGCTCGCCCTACAGGCTGGTGCCCCTCGTTATAGTCGCGTTCATCGTGGCTATTGCAGTGTGGCAAGCCACGCGACCGGCAACGACGGCCAGCAGGGCGGACATTGCGGCTGCGCAGGCGCTCAAGGGCCAATGTTTGGCCCGTGACGGGGGGACCGCGTCGGTCCCCGTTTACTCGCCCACCCCGGTGAACTGCGCGGCCCCGAGCGCCTCGGTAAGGGTGGTCGCGGTGCTGGTGCCGGGCTCAGTTACAGAGGGGTCCTGCCCCAAGTCGAGCGCGGTGGTCCAGGTCATCGAGGCCAACGTTAAGGGTGAGCCGAGTGAGTGCGTGCTCCCGGTGAGCAGGCCTGCAAGCCACACTTAGGCCTCGCTTCAGGTTTAGTGGCGCGGTACGACCTCGCTGGGCCCGGCTGCTGCGGCCCGTGAGCGTACTACGGAACAAGCCTTTCGCGCTCAACTGAGGCTCCCCGGGGCGCCGCCGCCCGGGGAGGGGGTTCTTCCGCCCAGCGCCTGGTTGCGGGCGCGAGCAAGTGCCGATGTAAGCCCTGGACGGGCTACGGGGCTCAGGAGCTGGGAGTGCCCGCCGCGTTCATGGCCTCGCGAACTTCTTCGGCGGTGGCGCTGTCTTTGGTCAACGTCTTGGTTGCGCCTTCGAGCAGGTCGACCAACGTCTTCACCGAGTCCGTGTCTGTGACGATCACCATGTCGATGTCCCCGGTGTCCATGACTTCACCCAGGTCCTTGATGTCGCCGCGGTCTACTTTGCGACTGAGGCGGGCGACAATGCCGCCGCCGGCAGCGCCGACAACAGCACTCCCGACCAATGAAGGCGGGAAGATCAGGCCGACCATGGCCCCGGCGATAACACCCTTGCCCCACCCGTGGTGAGACTGACGGCGCAGCGTGGTGATGTTCCCGTCAGGTTCCCGATGGACTAGAGCAGCGTCGGCCAAGTCGATGCCTCCGGATTTTGCCGACACTTCGATTGCGTCCCAATCCTTCTCGGCAGCGCCCTGGTCACCGTAAACGGCAACCGTTGTGCTGAGGTTTTTCCCCATCAAAGACCTCCTAGGGTCAGTGCGCAGCACCTGGTACGGCGCGGCGAACACGAGTCACGCTACGGCAAATCCAGCTGGCTATACCACCCTAACCGGGTGAAATCTGAGTGGCTTTGAATACAGCAGAGCGGGTGCTTGGGGGCATAGCTAGGATGCGGTCCACAATCCAAGAGGACAAGCGGGGAGCGGCCATGAGTTCCACTACACCTCCAGTTTCGACTCCTCCACCTTCGACGCCGGCCCCCTCGGCTCCGGGGTCGGGTGGCAGCCACCACAGAATCCCCTGGGAAAAGATAGGCGTGTTCGCCATCGTGGCGGTGATAGGTGGGCTCGTAGGCGGCTTTGTGGGCTACTACCTTCACACCTCGTCGGGCACGGCCTCGGCGGCTACGGGAGCGTCTGCGAACTCGCGGTCATGCTCGATACCGAGCATCGCCGACGAGGACCTGCCATCTGTGGTCACGATAAGCGCCAAGAAGGGCGCCAAGGGCGGGACGGGGTCGGGGTCGATTATCCGTTCCGATGGTTACATCTTGACCAACAACCATGTCGTCGCCCTGGCGGCTGACGGCGGCTCGGTATCAGTCCTGTTCAGTGACGGGAAGACGGCGCCAGCGACGATCACCGGGCGTGACCCGCTGACAGACGTCGCCGTCATCAAGGTGGACAACCAGAGCAACCTACGCGTCATGACGTTGGGCCAGTCGAGCAACGTGGTGGTCGGCCAGACCGTCGTCGCCCTGGGGGCGCCGCTCGGGCTGTCCAGCACGGTCACGAGCGGGATCGTCAGCGCCCTCGACCGCACTGTTGCGGTACCTGGTGAGGGTGTTGAGACGGCGCTCCTCATCGATGCCCTTCAGACGGACGCGTCGATCAACCCCGGCAACAGCGGCGGCGCCCTGGTCAACTGCTCAGGCCAGCTCATCGGGATGCCCTCAGCGGGCGCAGGCGTACCTTCGTCGTCCGGCGAGGTGAGCGGGGGGAGCGTCGGCCTTAACTTCGCCATCCCCATCGACCTGGCTTCTGCCGAAGCGAACGAGATCATCCAGACCGGGCACGTCACCCATGCTTACTTTGGCTTGACAGCTGTGCCTCTGTCGCCCGACGCTAGCGTGGTCCACGGGGTGGCCGAAGGGCTCCTCATTACCCGTATCGACCCCGGCGGCCCGTCCGCCGCCGCCGGCCTTCGGGTGGGTGACATCATCACTGAACTTGACGGCCAGTCCGTCACTAGCACTGACGAGCTCGTGAGTATCGGCATCACCAAGAAGCCAGGCGACAAGGTGAAGGTCGGCTACACCCGCGACGGCAAGTCCGCCACGACGACGGTCACGCTCGCGGCGCAGCCTCCCGCGCCACCGGCTACCCCACCCACTACCGGCTAAGTCCCGCAGAGGTGCCGGCGTCCTGACTGCCCTAGCAGACCAAGCGCCGCCCGCTCCTGGGGCGTTAGTGTGTTAAACGCAAACGCGGACGTGGCTCAGTTGGTAGAGCATCACCTTGCCAAGGTGAGGGTCGCGGGTTCGAATCCCGTCGTCCGCTCCAAGAAAGTGCAGGTCGGAGAGTATTGATGGCTGGGTAAGCCTCCGAAGTCCTCGATTAGCTATACCAAGTAGCTATACCATCACTGCTGGTGGAGTGTGCGCTACCACGAGGGCAGGTGATGGAATGACAACTCGAAGGCCTCGGGGCGCGGGCGGCTTGACACAGATCGACCAGGGCCGATGGCGGGTTGACGTCGAGCTGCCAACGGCTCCCGGCGAACCTCGACGCCGCCTCTCCCGGACTGTCCGACGGACCCGGTGGGAGGCGGAGCAGGTCCTGGCCGATCTGCGTGCCGGTGGTCCGCCCGCTGGAGAAGCCTTTGGCGTTCGCGTACCGCCAGACCTAGCCGGTGCGCTTCGACGGCGAGCCGCGGCTGAGGGAGTCTCCGTGGCCGAAGAGATTCGTCGAGCGGTGGCGGCGTGGCTGGAGTCGAAAGCGTGATGGCGAGGGCCTTGACATCGGACCGGCGGCTGAGGCGTAGAGGGAGCGGGGGCGTGTTCGCGGTACGCGATGGGGTCTGGCGGGTGGATGTCGAAGTCGCCCGCGACCCAGTCACCGGGAGACGGCGCCGGGTATCCAGGTACGTGCATGGCACCCGGGAGGATGCGGAGGTCGCTCTTGCACGCCTACGTGTCGCCGACCACGAGAAGCGTCTGCCGAGGGGAGGGACCAACGCCCGGTCCGTCGCTGCAGCGTTCCAGCTATATCTCCAGGCCGTGGACAGCGAGCTGGTGGAGCTGGCACCGACCACTGCCGTGACAACACGTTGTGCCGCAAGACGGATGCGGTCAACCGTGCTGGCTGACGGCCGAACTTTTGGGGACATCCGGTTGTCGAGATTGACCTGGAGCGACATTGAGGCGCTATACGCAGCAATGCGTGCGGAGGGCAAAGGCCCGGCCTGGGTGCGGAGATGTGCCACTGTGCTCACCCGTGCCCTGGAACTGGCTCGGAAGCGAGGGCTGATCGATGCGAACCCGTCGAAGGACGCGGCTCGACCCAGGACTGTGCGATCGAAGCCGTTCGCTCCCACAGGGAGGGAGGTCCTCGAGTTGCTGGCGGCATCGGCCAGGCGGGATGCGGAAATCACTGACGCAGCGATCGTTCTGGCGAGCAGTGGTGTGCGCAAGGGCGAGCTGCTCGCCATCCGGTGGGCCGACATCAATTTCGACGCCCAAGAGGTCCACATAGGAGCAGCGATCTCTGACGGGGGGCCGGGCATCGGCGTGGTCTACCGGCCGACGAAACGGTCAGATTGGCGCGACGTGCCACTGACCGCGACGGCACTCGAGGCTCTGCGACGGCAGGCCGATCGGCGCCGGGAACTCCTCGGCTACGAACCCGACAATTCGGAGTTTGTGTTCCCGGCAGGGATCGACGGGAAGGTACCGATGCGGCCCGACGCTCTAAGCAACCGTTGGGCTGCCGCGCGTGGGTGGTCGGCGGTGAACCTGCAGCACCTCCGACACTACGCGGCCACGGCGATGCTTGATGCTGGCGAGTCGTACCGCACGGTCGCTGACATCCTCGGCAACAGCGAGTCCACCCTCCGGCTGCACTACGACGGCCGCACCGACGTCGGAAAGCGAAAGGCGATCGCAGCACTGGAACTGGGATCGCTTGAGGATCTTCGCCATTGACCCTGGCCATTTTCGCCACTTCGCAGCTACGGCGATGCTGAACACTGGCGAGTCGAACCGAACCGTGGCCGACATCCTGGGCAACAGCGTGCCCACTCTTCGGCTCCGGTTACGACGGACGGACGTCGCAAACGCAAGGCGATAGCTGCGTTAGAGCTCGGAGCACAGAATCGAGACGATGGCTGAGGCCGCTGTGGCTCGGTCTAGACGGCGGGACGGAGGGTATGGCCAGCAAGGGCGGACTTGATGCTGGCGATGTCGGTGGTGGGGAACCTCTCGGCGATGCGAGCTAGCGCGGGTTCGTCGATGCGGGCTGGCGCATCCATAAATTCGATCCCGACCGGGAGATCGTTCTGGTCGACGTCTACCCACACGAACGAATCGATTACCTCGACAGTGTGGGCAACATCAGCCTGTTGAAGGTTTACGTAGGTCGCGTCTGCCTCCGTGTCGTACCTGAGGATCACCGTGCCAGCCTATTCTTCCTTGTCTCGATCGGCGACGGTGATAGTGACGTGCGGCTCTGCTCTCGTAAAATCAATTTTGAGACGGCGACCTGGCTTGGTGGTGCCGAGAGCGGTCAGGCGGTCGTCTCGGCGCAGAAAAGGATAGGTGGTTTCGGGCTCTTCCAGGGCTTGGGCGACCTCCTCGAGTGCGATGCCCCGGCGGCCATGTGCTCAAGGGCATGGCGCGTCAGGCGGAGGTCCTCCGGCCGCATTAGCGCTTCGTCCCATCAGCGCGCCGGATGACGTCAGCCATGAGCTCTCGGGCTGGTTTTTTGGCGGTCTTCGGCTCTTCTTGCCGACGGAGATAGCCCGCGTCGTTAAGTTGCTCGGCGACTAGGCCGCGGACTCCCACCTGGCGGAGGTGGTCGAAGAACGCACCCATCTCTTCGGCAGATTGGTCAACGCGGTCGCCATAGTGGTCGAGGAGGGCGAGGAGCATTTGCTTGCGTCGCTCGCGGTAACTGGCCTGGCGAGCAGGGCTCGGCTGCCCCGTGAGTATCTCTACCGTGCGAGCCGCCTCACTGGGCTCGTCGATGCCGAGTTGGCGGAGCCGATCGTAAACCGGCCCGAGTTGGCCTTCTTCGCCGAAGACGATCCCGTATAGCTCGCTCACGATGTTGGTCGTTCGGTGCAGTGTGCGGTGGTCCACGGGCGGTGGGAGGAAGAACCATATAAGCGGCAGGTCGAAGGCCAAAGCGAAGGCCAGGATCTCTTGGGCGTCGAACTCGCGGCGGCGGTCACCTTCGTAGACGCGCTCGATGGCGGAGATGCTGGCTTGAGGAAGCCGTTGGCCGAGGAGCAGCTCGAGCGCCTCAGCAGTTTCCTCCTGAGTCCAGCCGCGTAGTTCACGGGCGACGCGGAAGTTGTACGCGACGACCTCGTTGAGGTCGGCCTGCCCAGTGTGGCTGTCGGGGTTCGACTGCGTTTTGGCGTCCGCCGGTGTCCATTTACGTCCGACCATGCCTAGAGCGTACCATTGCGTCCAAGCCGTGAGCGCACATCTCACAGCCACTCCACCATGTTATAATCCCTCCGTTGTGACCCAATATTCCGGAGGTGATGTCTTGAAGAGCGGAGAACGGGCCTTTGTCCGGGTGCCGGAGGCCGCGATGATCCTCGGGATCTCGAAATCCGCGGCCTACGAGCTGGCAAATGCGTGGCTAGCGACCGAAGGACAGGCCGGGTTGCCGGCGGTGCGCATGGGGCGGTGCATCCTGGTCCCGCGTGCCGCGCTGGAACGCCTGGCCGCCATCGGCAGCGAGGAGCGCGACAAGATCGGGCTAATGGGCTGAGGCGGCTGTCCAGTGTCCTCAGACGATCGCCCGGACGACACCGTGGTGGTGATGTCGGCCGCCAGCCGTTCGCTCAGGCGTGCGTTACGGCCATTGGCGTGGGTGATCTTGGAGGACGTCGCCCTTGATGCAGTACCGGAGGACGGCAGGCTCGTGGCCCGCACCTCGGCCCGCCAGGTCGCCGAGCGACTCGGAGTCGACCCGGGGACCGCTGCCCGAGCACTGCGCATCCTGCGTGAGCGCGGCTTTCTGGTGCTGGAGCGGGAGAGGGCCCAGCGGGTCGCTTTGGACTCTCGGTCTATGTGATTGAGACAATTCCCGGCCTGACTGTCATTTCACCAAGCGCGGATCACCCAGGTACGGTCTCGTCATTTGTGGTCTCGCCATTGGCGGTCCTGCCGAGAGCGGTGTATCCCCGAATGGATGGGCCGCACATGTGCCCACCAAACAAGGATTTTTCGAGCATGGGCTACACGGCGGAGCCCGAGCCCAATCGCATCCAGACGTCCCGTACTTCGCTGACGAACTCGGTCCCCCAGTGCAAGGGCCAGACGACGCTCGACTTGGACGAGGGGATCGCGTGAGGGCCACCAGGTTTGCCTCCCCGGAGGGGTGGCAAGTGTCTGTGCGTCTCGTTGGGGGTAGTTGTGGGAGCGCCTTGGGGGCGGGTGGTCCGGTGTTCGGGAAGCTGATGGTGGGGACGCTGGTGGTCGAGCGGCCTCGTGGGTGGATGGGTCGGTGGTGCGCGTTGGTTGGTGAGCGGATTGGTGCTGGGCGGTTTGGTGGTGGCTGCGCTGGGGGTGGCGTCGGCGGGAGTGATGCAAGTGGGGGCTCTGATCGTGGCCTGGTGCTGGAGGGCTGGTCGGGGAACGGGATCGGTGGTGGTGACGGGATTGGTAGTAGTGGGTGTGATGCTGGCGGGGTTGGTGAGGAGCTGAGGGCTGGGGCTGTGGTGCTGGGTTGGGCTGGTGGTGGCGGATGTTGACCTTGACGGCGTTGACCGATGCCGAATACCTGATCTCGTCGGTGGCGTTGAGCATCGACGAGTACTACGCCGGGGTGGGGGAGTCACCTGGGGTGTGGGCCGGGAAATGGGCAGAAGAGCTCCGGTTGTCGGGGGTAGTCGAGGCGGAGCAGTTGCGGGCGCTGGTCGAGGGACGCGACCCGGTGAGCGGTGCCGAGCTGTTGGCGGGGAACCGGCAACGCTTGGTGCGGGCTTTCGATATGACCTTTTCGGCACCGAAGAGCATCTCGCTGCTGTGGGCCTTCGCCACCGATCCGCTGGCCGAGGTGGTGGCCGCCGCTCACCGGGAGGCCGTCGCCGAGGCGCTGGCGTTCCTGGAGGAACGGGCCGCCGTGGCCCGGGTACAAGCCGGTGGCGTACGGCGGCGGGTGGCCACCGAAGGTTGAGCGGTGGCGGCGTTCACCCACCGTACGAGCCGGGAAGGCGACCCCCAGCTCCATAGCCACTGTCTCGTCCCGAACCTTGTGCGGCGGAAAACCGACGGCCGCTACGTGGCTTTGGACGCCGGCCCGCTGTTCGACTGGTGCCGGGCGGCCGGGTCTGTGTACCAGGACCACCTGCAGCGGTCCTTGTCCCTTCGGCTAGGGGTTGTCTGGGGCCCTGACCGTCACAACACCCGGGAGATCATTGGCCTCAGTCGTGAGCAGCTGCGAGCGTTCTCCAAGCGCAGTGCCCAGATCGAAGCCGAGCTGGAGGCCAAGGGTGCGCTTTACGAGTCCCCGGCGCTCCGCATGCGGGCCGACGACGAGGCCTCGCTCGCCACCAGGACGGCCAAGGACCGCTCGCTCACGCCGACGCTCCTCCAGGGCCGGTGGCGGGAGGAGGCCGTCGCGGTCGGCCTCGTGACTGGTACGGAGCTGGAGGGGGCGGTGTGCTGGAAGGAGCCGCCGCTGGACGCGCCGACGTGGGAGGAAGTCGCTGCCACTCTGGTCGACCCAGAGGGCGGGCTGTGCTCACGGTCGGCCCGCTTCACCCAAGCCGACGTGGTCGAGTACATCTGCGCTATTTCCGGTGGCCGGCTCAGTGTGGCGGAGGTCGTCACGATGGCCGAGCGGTTCCTCGCCTCGGGCATGGTGGTGCGCCTGACGCCCGATGTGGAGGAGGGCCGGCGCCGGCCGGCGCAGTGGTCGACCGCCGCCCACCGGGATATGGAAGACCGCACGCTCGCCCTCATGGGCGCGCTGGCTGGCCGCCACGTCCCCGCTGTCAAAGGTGTCGTCCTGGAAGCGGCTCTCGCCGCCGCTCCCGCGCTGGGGGAGGACCAGGCGGCGGCGGTCAAGGTGCTGGCGGGGGAGGGCGGCGGACTGCGGGCGGTGCTCGCCCCGGCCGGGTACGGGAAGACCACCATGCTCCACGCCGCCGCCCAGGCCGCGGCAGCCGACGGGCACCCGGTCATGGCCGTAGCGACGACGGCCAAGGCGGTGACCGAGCTGGCCGGGGCCGGCCTGGACGCGAGGACGATCGCCCGATTGCGGCTCGACCTGGCCCACGGGCCGTTGGCGGCGGGCACCGTCGTCGTCCTGGACGAGGTCTCCCAGACCCCGACCCATGAAATCGAAGCCGTCCTGGCCGCCGTCGACGCCTGCCCGGGCGGGTCGGTATGGGTGCTGGGCGACCCCCGCCAGTCCCAGCCCGTCGGCGCCGGCGGGGTCGCCGACCACATCGAGCGGCTGGCCCACGAGGGCCTTGTCCCTTCGGCGCGCCTCACGGTCAACCGCCGCCAGCTCGACGCGGCCGACCAGGAGGCGCTGGGCCTGCTCCGCCGAGGCGAGGCTACTGCATCCCAACAGTTGCGTACCGAGCACGGCTGGGAGCACCAGCTTGCCAGTCCTGGCGAGACCCGCGCCACGATGGCCGACGCCGTATGCACCGACATCGGGCGCTACGGCGCCGAGCAGGTCGCCGCACTGGTCGTCTCGCACACTGACGCCGAGGACCTCGCCGACCGGGTCCGCGCCAGGCTCGCCGCCACCGGGACGCTCACCGGCCCGGCCATAGCCGGCCCCGGGTGGACGTCCGAGCGGGAGTACCAGGCCGGGGACAGGGTGCTCCTCCACGCCCGCTGCGGCCCCTCGGGGACGCCGCTCGTCAATGGCACCACCGCCACGGTCACCGGTGTCAACACCGACGGCCTCACTGTAGGCCTCGACGGCAGCGGGGAGGCTATGAGCCTGCCGGCGGCGTTCGTGCAGGGCACCCGTAAGGACGGTTCCCCCAACCTTTCGCACGCCTGGGCGCGCACGGTCGACGGGGCGCAGGGCGGCACCTGGGAAGCCTGCCACCTGCTCGGCAGCGCCGCCTTGGACGCCTACCGGGGCTACACCGGCCAGTCCCGTTCCCGTCAGCCCACCCACACCTGGAACACCGCCCGGGTGGCGGTCGTCGACCACGGCGGTGCCCTGGCCGATCAGCGGGACGCGGCCGAGCAGGTGGCCGGTGCGCTTG
>CAWGNA010000007.1:0-286486 GCA_963823855.1 uncultured Acidimicrobiaceae bacterium | reverse complement strand
CTCGGCGAACAGGTCCAGCGCAGCGCGTACCAGCCGCTCGCGTGCGTCCGGTTCCCATCGGGCCATCCACCCATCATAGACAGTGATGCGACTCTGGTCCCGTCACTTTGCTACAGTGACGGGATAAGAGTCCTATCACCCGGGCCGCCGGCAGGCGGCTCATCTCTCGAGGAGGGTTAGATATGCGTGTTTTCGTTACCGGCGCCACCGGAGGGATCGGTTCGGTGCTCGTCCCCGAACTCATGGCCGCGGGCCACGAGGTCCTCGGCCTGGCCCGATCCGACGCTTCGGCGCAAGCCCTTACCGCTGCCGGAGCCTCGGTGCTCCCCGGCGATCTCAACGACCCCGAGAGCCTGCGCGCCGGCGCCGTCTCAGTCCGACGGGGTGGTCCACCTCGCCTTCGGCGCCGACTTCAACAACTTCGAGAAGTCGGTGGCGAGGGAGACCCGCGCTGTCGAGACCTTCGGCGCCGCCCTCGAGGAAGCGGCAAGCCACTGGTCATCGCATCGGGCACGCCCGCCCTGCCCGGACGCACCTCGACCGAGGCGGACGCCTTCCCCACCGACGGGCCCGTTGGCGGCCGTGGTCGCAATGCGCAAGCCGTCGTCGACCTGGCCGAGCGGGGCGTCCGTACCGCCGTCGTCCGTCTGCCCCGGTCGGTCCATGCCGCAGGTGGGCGCTGTGGGTTCGCCTCGGCGCTCATTGATAGCGCCCGGCGCACCGGGGTCTCCGGTTATGTCGGCGACGGCACCCAACGCTGGCCAGCCGTGCACCGCCTCGACGCCGCCCGGCTCTTCCGGCTGGTCCTCGAACAAGCAGCTCCCGGCACGGTGGCCCACGCCGTCGCTGACGAGGGCGACAGCATGCGCTCCATCGCCGAAGTCATCGGCCGCCAGCTCGACCTGCCCGTCGAGGCCGTCCCAGCGGAGAACTTCGGGTTCCTCGGCCACATCTTCGCCACCGACCAGCCATCGTCGAGTGCACGGACGCGAGACAGGTTCGGCTGGAAGCCCACCCATCCGAGCCTGCTCGAAGACCTTGAGGCTGGGAACTATCCGGGCTGACGCATTGAGCATCTTCACCCCGCAACTGCTGGGCCGGAGGCCAAACTGCTCCGGTCCCATCACCGGGCGGGACCAGGACTATCAGGACAAAGCGCAGTGACGTCCGGGAACTAATGGGCCTCCCTTCGGGTCGGTGACCCCGAAGATCCGGTCGTACTTATCGACACCGATTTGAGCCGACGACCAGCCCGAATTGCGGTACCGCTCGGCGCCGACCGGTCTTCCACCCGGATCGTTCCCTTCGGCCGGCGCCAGCGCCGGTTATTACGTCGACCCAGGTCAGGCCCCACTTTCGTCGTCCAGCCAGAGCACGGCGTCGACCGGCACCGTGACGGACTCGGTAGTAGCTAACGCTGTAAATCGGGCCGAGGACACCTGGGCACGAACCGCTATCAGTGCAGTTCAGAGCCCAAAAGATGAGGGCTGAACGTCCTCAAGGGATTTTCGCCACCGATTTGAACCCGCGACTTCGCTCTCACTGCTCTGTATTCCTCTTGCCCTTGCGTGCCATCCCTTTTGCGACCCTCTTTACGTCCTATAGATCGTTATGGCGTCCCTTCCGTTGGGCACGGGGCTCAACCAACGGCTAGTGTCCTGTCGGGTTGAAGCGCAAAGAAAGTAATCGAAGGGGGAATTAATCCTTCCGGGGCGCGTTTTGCCAGGTAGAACCGGACAGAAGGAGTCCTGCATGGCACGCTTTGGCCGCCCCACAACGCGGGTAACCCTCACCGACAACGAGCGCGAAACACTGCAGCGCTGGGCGCGGCGCCCCAGCTCAGCCCAGGTGCTGGCGCTGCGCTCGCGGATCGTGCTGGCCTCGGCCGAAGGGCGTACTGATACCGAGGTCGCTGCTGAGCTGAAGGTGCACCCGGTCACGGTGTCCAAGTGGCGGCACCGCTTTGCTGCAGATCGCCTGGAGGGGCTCAGCGACGCCCCTCGGCCGGGCGCGGCCCGCACTGTCGGCGACGACGTGATCGAGGCGGTCCTGGTCGACACATTGGAGTCCGCCCCGCCCGACGCCACCCACTGGTCCACCCGGGGCCTGGCCAAAAAGCACGGTATCAGCCACGACACGGTGGCCGAGATCTGGAAGGCGTTCGGGCTCAAACCGTGGCGGGAGGACAGTTTCAAGGTCTCTCCTGACCCTGACTTGGTCGAGAAGGTCCGCGACCTGGTCGGGCTGTACATGAGCCCCCCGGTGGCGGCAGCGGTGTTCGCGGTAGACGAAAAGCCCCAGATCCAGGCGTTGAACCGCACTGCTCCCACCCTGCCCTTGCTCCCCACCACCCCGGCCCGGGCCACCCACGACTACCAACGCAACGGGACCCGCGACCTTTTTGCCGCCTTAGACATGGCCACCGGGACCGTGCTCACCGACATCAGGGCCAAGCACACCAGCGAGGACTTTGTTGCCTTTTTAGGCCTTATCGACCGCAACGTACCCAAGGGCCTCGACGTTCACATCATTTTGGACAACCTTTCGGCCCATAAGGCCCCCAAAGTGAAGAACTGGCTCTTGCGCCACCGTCGCTTCCACCTACATTTCACACCGACCTACGGCTCGTGGATGAACATGGTGGAACGGTGGTTTTCCGCTCTGACCACCAAAAAACTCCAGCGTTCAGCTCATCGCAGCGTGAAAGAACTGTCCGCTGATATCAAAGCTTGGGTAGATGTCTGGAACCAAGACCCCAAGCCGTTCGTCTGGCACAAGACGGCCGAGTCGCCGAGCTGCTCCTCATGCCGGATCGGGACTTCGCGGTGGCGTCGCTGTGCAACGCCGGCCCCGAAGGAATCGCTTGCAACCAGGCGATCGTCCGCTGGGCACTCGAGGAATACCTCGGCCTGATCGATCGAGATCCAGAGCCGGTCCCCTACGACGACGTCTACGCCGACCAGCTCGTCGCCAGCTACGAGACCGACGCCATGGACCTAACCGTCAGGTAGACAAATGGGTCGGGGCTAAGCCTGGAGGTCCGGATGAAGCCAGAAGCCCGCGCCGCATACAAAGAGATGCCCCCGGACTACAAGCCCTTTGCGCTGGGGCCTGCTCCCCGGAGACAACGACGAGTATGTCCTCACCAGCGGCGCATTCACGGGACAACGCGATTTCTGCACCCGCGACGCCAGCGGAATGGACACCGGCGTGGACCTGGCTGGCCGGCTATATCGGAGATCGGTGTCAGTTGCCGAGCGCCTCTGACCGGCTGAGCTAGTGCCGTGTCAGCCATGGTCGTGCTCAAGGCGATGGAAGAGCAAGGGCTCATTTCGCGCTCTGCTTTGGTCGTCCTGCTCAACCGCTTGATTGAAGCAACCGGTTCATGAATCTCTTCCAGGCGTACAGGTGTCCTGCCCCATTATGTGGCGACGGCAACAGCCACCACCCCGCAAGCCGTGTCGAAGGTCGCCTGAGAAGCCTCCTTACTTGCCGTTCACGACCGGACGGCAACGGCTGCACCGGGGATGAACGGGCGGTCGTCGGGTGCGGCCCGGCGTGCGGCCAGGATTCGGCGGCGGCCCGGCCGATGGGGATGCGCAGGGGCAGCTGCGGCGCCTCTGCCGCGTCGGCGATCCCGGCCGCGACCTCTTCCGGCGTCATCTGGCTGGCGGGCGCACTGCCGCGGCCGGGCAGGGGGGTATAGGGATCGTCGGGCAGGGTGTAGGTGGTGACGTGGTCGAGCGCTCCGGAGCTGACCGAGCTCGGTTCGAGCAGCGCGGCCTCGATCCCCAGCGGGCCCGCCTCGATCGCGAGGGCCTCGACCAGCGCCTCCAGGGCCCATTTGGTGGCGGCGTAGGCCGCCTGGCGCGGCGGCGCGATGCGCCCGACGATGCTGGACATGAACAGCAGCTGTCCGCGGCCCGGGCGCGCATCCCTGGCAGGACCGCCTGCGCCACCCGCAGGGCACCGATCGTGTTGATGTCCAGCAGCCGCGCCAGTGCCTCGGGCGGTGTCGCCTCCACGGCGGCGACGAAGATCGCCCCGGCGTTGGAGACCAGGACGTCGACCTCTCCGGCCTCCCCGACCGCCGAGGTGACGCTGTCGGGGTTGGTGACGTCCAGCGCGAGCCGCTGGTCCACGGCCAGGCCGGCGAGCGTGCTCGGGTCCGGTGCGGTGGCGATCACCCGGTGGCCGCGCCGAGCGAGCTCGGCAGCGGTGGCCCGGCCGATCCCCTTGGAAGCGCCGGTAATCAGGACCGAGGACATGGCTCTTGGACCTCCTTCCTCCAGGTAGCGACCTGAAAGCTCACCGTTTAGATGACGGGCACCATCTATCTTAGATGATTGGTATCATCCATGTCAATGAGACAGTCGGCTGAAGAGAAGGCAAGGACGCACCAGCGGATCGTCGAGATCGCGGTCAGCTCGATCCGTGAGGAAGGGATCGACGGGCCCGGCGTCGCCGAGGTCATGCGGGAGGCAGGCCTCACCCACGGCGGCTTCTACAAGCACTTCGGGTCGCGAGAAGACCTAGTCGCCGAAGCCGCCGACAATGCCTTTGCGTACGCGGGACGAACGCTCGACAAGTACGCCCGCGACGAGCGGGACCCGCTGGCCGCCTGGGTCGATTGGTACCTCTCAACAGAGCACCGCGACGACCCCGCTACGGGCTGCCCCGTCGCAGCGTTGGCCGGCGACGTCGACCGCGGGAACGATCACGTCCGGCGCGGCTACGACGCCCTCGTCGAGCGGTACATCGGCAGCGTCGAGGGCATGCTCGGCGACGGCGACGACGGACGACGCCAGGCCGTCCTCGCTGTCAGCACGCTCGTCGGATCGCTCGCCCTGGCGCGCGCCATCGACGACGACACGCTCTCCGACGAAATCTTGCGCGCCGTACGTGAAGCAGTAAGGCACCGACAGACGCCGACCGAGTGAGGGCCTGCATGGCTTTTAGCCGCCCGTGGCGGCGACGACCACGTCGCCCGTTAGACGTGATGCCCCGCGCTCAGAACTCAAGCCAAACAGGGGGGCTTGAGCGAAAGCACAGGCCCGTGCCCGGATGATGTACGACCTGGTCGCAGTTCACCGTCGCGAGCGAGCTGAGCCGAAACAGGGTCGTCGCTACCCGGTTCGAACACCTCACTCTCAGGGCCCACCCCCGTCGTCGTAACTCCACCCAGTCGACCAACGACACCAAATCGGACGCCCTTACATCGGGATTTAAGTCGGTCGCGTGGCCGCCCGCGCTGACCTGGTCATCATCTTTCTCCTTGGTCAGGTCGGGCCCGGGAGCCGGAGCGCTGTTCCATCCGCTCGACCGCGTCGCGCAACCGCGCTGGCTCGGATGCACGTACACCCGGGTCGACTCGATCGACCGGTGGCCGAGGATCTCTTGCACCACATCGATCGCGACTCCTGCCTCGGCCAACTCGGTCCCGGTCCCATGGCGCAGCATGTGCGGGCGAACCGGGCGGTCCAACCTGGCGCGGCGGCTGAGGCCAGCCAGCAGCTGGCGGGCCGCCGAGTCGGTCAATCGATGCCGAATCTGTATTGCGCGTCGCTCAGTGCGCGTAGTGCCCAACAAAGTACCGATTATCCATTACGGAGCCGCACAACCCAGTTCGGAACCGCGGCTGGTCCTCGGCCACAGAACTGAGTTTGTGCCTCTGCCGCCTCCCGCAGAGCCCCTTCCAACGCCATTTGGGCCCGGGAGTCCCGGGTCGCGACCCGAGTGTGTCTAAGAACGTCCGCTGTCGTATCGGTAGCGCCATCCCTGAGTAGGACCGAGCAGAGGCGCCGTCAGATCGACACTGTGCGCAGCCCCAGTTGGTCGAGCGTCGCCGCCGCATCTGTGTCTCCTCCGTCCGCACGCTGGCGAAGTGCATCGTGTAGGGCTACCAGAGCCGAGAGGTACTGCGCGTGCGTTAAGAGCGCGCCCCGCTGCCCCCCGGAAGTGGTGTGCGACGACGCTCGGCACGCGTCGGAGCATGAGGTCTTCGTACTCGCGGCCCGAAGGGTCTTCGTCCTGCAGCCAAACGACCACCCTCTTGCCGGGCGGCGGCGGGAACGGGAGCTCCGGGAACTTAGAGCGTGCCGCTTCGGCCTCGTCCGAATGGTCAGCTTGCCCGCCTTACGCCGTTCCGGCACCGCTACCACCTTTCGTTGATCAACGCTATCATGATTAAGAACGCAATCATGTTAGCCCAGGCGTTCGAGCGGAGCTCGGCGCGACCCGAAAGAAGCGAAGCCTTGGGACGAGGACGGGCCATCAGCCAGGAGCGCGCCCAAGCGCCGCCGGCCCCGGACGCTCCGTATCGTGTGGGCCGTCGGGGCCATGACCGTGCTGTTGGCCGCGTGCGGGAGCTCGCCGAGCGCCGTCGCCCATACTGGCTCAACAACCAGGACGACTGACGGCCCGGCGGCCCTGCCGAGCACCACCCGGGTTGGTGGGGCCAACTCCGCCCAAGCGAGCGTGTTGGCCTTCGCTGCCTGCATGCGCTCCTACGGGGTTACGAACTTCCCCGACTCAGCCATCTCCACGTCGCCCAAAGGGATCGAGCTCTTGGTGCCCAAAGGGGTCAACCCTAACTCGCCGCAGTTCCAGTCGGCCATGCGGTCGTGCCGGAGCCTCCTGCCACAAGGCGCCAACAATGGCAATGGCTCGCCGAGCGCATCGTACACCGAGGCCGTGCTGAAATTCGCGGGGTGCATGCGTACCCACGGAGTGGCCAACTTCCCCGAACCGAGCAGCCAAAGCAACACCTTCATCCAAAGCGGCTCGGGCATCAACCCGAACTCACCCGCGTTCCAGTCGGCGTTCGCGGCGTGCCAGAAGTACCTCCCGGCCGGTGCTGTGGGAGGTTGAGTTGCCAGCGCGTCGGGTCGCCGCGGCGTCCTCGCCAACGGTGTTCGCGCTCGGCCCCGGCCAGCAAACTCCTCGGCGTCCTGCTTCTGACGACTGGCGGGCGCCGCTGTCGGCGCCGGCATTCGAGAGCCGTCGGGTAATCCGGAACTGGCCGGCGACAGGCGAAACTTGGCGCAGAGCATTCGTCACGGTGCGGCTGAGGTCCTCGCCATGCCAGCGTCAACGAGCGGCGCGTATCACGACGGTTATCGCGTTTGCCACGTCTGATTTCCCAAGCGTACTACGGGGTTTTCTACACACAGAACAGCACTACATAACACTCGCTAGCCAGAACGCTCATAATATCGCCATTTCCTAGCCCCCGCTCACTCGAAGCCAGTCCATAACCGCAGGGAGTGTTAAAAGGAGACTTTCTAAGGGATCCACCATCCGCAAAGTGGTCTGGACTACGGTCAGTCTCAACCTGGTAGCCGGCCTGGCTCGATAATCGGCTGACGGTCAGCCTGTCTTTATAACGATCTGCCGGCCGGCACCAGGATTTCCAGTGGTACGAGCCGTGCTCGGGTGCGGCGGACCGCCCTGCGCCAACAGGGCGATCGCACCGGCGCCGCACACCTGGTGCAGCGCGTGCCACCCCTTAGACAAATGAGAGAAAGGGATGGCTATGACGATCGTAGATCCGGCGCGGGCTGTGACCGGCGGCGTGGACACTCATTTGGACCTGAACGTGGCTGCCGCTGTGGACGCTCTGGGCGGCTTGCTCGGGGTGGCCCAGTTCCCGACCACGGTCTCGGGGCACGGGGAACTATTGGCCTGGCTGCAGGGCTTTGGCGCGGTGGCCCGGGTGGGCATAGAGGGCACGAGCTCCTACGGGACCGGCCTCGCCCGCCACCTGAGGGCTTCGGGCGTCGAAGTGGTAGAGGTCGACCGGCCCAACCGCCAGTCCCGCCGGCGTACGGGCAAGTCCGACCCTGCCGACGCCATCGAGGCGTCCCGGGCCGCCCTTTCGGGGCGCGCCCAGGGCGCAGGCAAGACCAAAGACGGCAACGTGGAAGCGATAAGAGCCCTTGTCGTGGCCAAACGGTCCGCCCGCTCAGCCAAGATCCAGGCCCTCAACCAGATCCGCAACCTCGTCGTCACCGCCCCCGAGGACCTGCGCGAGCAACTAAAGGGGGCCTCCCGCCAGGACATCGCCACCATGGCGGCGGCGCTCCGGCCTCGCCAGAGCACCGACCAGGTGGGCTTTGCCACCCGGACGGCCCTGTCCATGCTGGGCCGGCGGGCGCTCGCCCTCGACGCCGAGAAAGAGGGACTGGACGAGATGCTCGAACGCCTGGTGGAAAAAACTGCCCCGGAGCTGCTCGGCCGCCTCGGCGTGGGGGTCGACACCGCCGCCACCTTGCTCGTCACCGCCGGCGACAACCCCGGTCGAATCCGCTCCGAAGCCGCCTGGGCGCACCTGTGCGGGGTGGCGCCCATCCAGGCGTCATCTGGCAAGGTGACCCGTGTGCGCCTCGACCGCGGCGGTGACCGCCAGGCTAATTCGGCTTTGTGGGTCATAGTCATGGCGCGGATGTCGGCCGACAAAGCCACCCGGGCTTACGTGGAGCGCCGTGTGGCCGAGGGGCGCAGCAAGCTCGAGGTCGTCCGGGTGCTAAAGCGCTACGTCGCCCGCGAGCTCTACCGCTACCTGCCCCGGGCCTAAAGCCGCCGCGGCGGCGGGCATGGCCCCATAATCGGCTGGCACCCTCGGGGTTGCCCTCAGAACGATCTGCCTGGCCCGCCGCCGTGTGCCAAAACCCGCGCATGCGGCTGAGCTTTTGTCGCCTAGTAAGAGCTTGCCCTCCCAAGTGGCCCGTCCCTGTCCTGCCCAGGCCCAGCTGTCAGCGCCAACCCGGAACGGAACTTCAGTTGGGGGTCTCGTCCACCGCGTCGCCATCGTGGTCGGGACAGACGACTTCGGAGCAAGGGGTACTACTTGCCCGGCCCGCCCACGACCGCCCTGTCTCGAGCTGGTTGGCACCGAGGTCAGGCCCGGGATGAGGCCCATTTCTGCGGGCGCGCGCCTAGGCCGCGACCTCAGCTCAGTCGTCGGTCTGGAGTGGCACAGCCCGGACGGAAAAGTCTTAAATAACCCCTTGACAGACATAGGAGCATCGTTATGTCGCGCCTGGTCGTCGTGGCTACCGAGGCGCCCCCGCTGCCGCCCTTTCCTTGCGACGGGGAGCGCTCAGTCGACCTGTTCAGGGTCGTGACCACAGCGTGGCCCATCCCGAGGCCATCAACGTCCCAACACCACAGGTGCCCGGCGTGCCACAAGCGTGCCACACCGGGCGGTGGTTAGAGGTGACAACGGTTATCAAAGGTAACGGTCAGCCCACACTGAAATGGCAATTGACCTGCTGGTATGCCCTCTCCGCTGGTGGGGCTAGGTGGAACCGAACCACCGATCTCAGCACGACTCTGCTGCGCCCAATTTGGAAGAAAAGTGGCCTTCTACCAGGGATTTTGTGGGGCTAGGTGGAATCGAACCACCGACCTCAGCATTATCAGTGCTGCGCTCTAACCGGCTGAGCTATAGCCCCTAACGGTGACCCCGCCGGGTGACCCACAAGATTACACGCTGACCCTAGGCGTCTTCGTCGTCGAGGACGACGATCTGGAGACCGCCGACAACGTCGCTGATCAGGTTGTACACGACCGCGGCGAAGACGTTGAACAGGGCGCCCAGGAAGCAAACCGACCCGGCTATCGCCGACCCCCACACCAATGCCGTGAACGGCCGGAGCTGGAACGACGTCAGTGCGAAGAGGGACCTGACGTTCCTCTCGACGGTACTGATGAGGCCCAGGGCGGCAGCAACGTTCCACAGGGCCGTGCCGGCGATCAGCATCACCCCGAAGACACAGATGTAGAACACAAGCGAGACCTTGAACACGCTCAACACGTCCAACCGCCGTACCAGCCGTCGGTTGTGGACGTCGCGGACGACGCGCGCTTTGCGGTTGCTGGTGGTTGGGCCAGGGACCGCCACTGGCACGGGGCGACCTGCGGGCATAGGCCCGGCTGGGGGCCGTGGCCGTTGGGCCCCAGGAGCCTGGGCGGGGGCAACCGCATACGGCCCCCCGCCTCCGGGCGCAGGCCCACGAGCGGCCCCTCCCGGCGCTGGCGCTCTTGTCGTCCCCGGGACTGGAGCCCTGGCTACCGCATCGATGGCCGCTGCTCTAGATAGGGTCCCGGCCGGAGTTCTCGGCAGCGTGCCTGGCGCCGGGGCACGCCCTGCCCCTCCCGCACCTCCGGGAGCTGGCGCTCTGGCGACCGTGCCTTGAGCGGTGGAGCGAGACGGCGCGGAGCGGGGGTCGCCCCTCGTCTGGGACGGTAAGCCCTGTTGGCCTGGCGCGTCGTATGGCGAGCCGGGAGCCCTCGTGTAACGAGCCGGGCTTGGCTCGGGTTGACCCCAGGCGCTGGTTGCGGGCGGGCGCGTTTCCGCTGGTGGCGGTGCCTTCGGCGGGGGTCTGCCGTTGCCCTGGCGGGGGGCAGGGTCAGCCATCAATGTTCCTCAATGGCATCAGTCTTCCTCAACAGCGAGCACCGGGGCCACTGAAGCGACCTCTTGGCCCGAGTCAATGCTCACCACCCGTACCCCCGTCGCGTCTCTGCCCTGACTGGAAATCTCTCGCGCCGCCAGCCGGACCACGACCCCGGACGAGGAAATGACGAGGATTCTCATCGTCCAGCCCGACCGTAAATGCTGACACCACCCCACCGCGTTTGGTAGTGAGCCGTATCCCCCGTACCCCTAGTCCGCCCCGGTTTTGCCGATGGAACTGGTACAGCTGGGTCCGCTTGCCGTAACCGGCACTGGTGACCATGAGGATGCTGGTGTCGTCACGCGCGATGTCGGCAGCCACGACCTCGTCGCCGGCGCGCATAGCCATCCCGCGGACGCCCGCAGCGTCGCGTCCCATGGCCCGCACGTCGGCCTCGGAGAACCTGATCGTCATCCCGGCCCGGCTCACCATGAAGATGTCGTCCTGCCCGGTGGTAACGATCACGGCCACCAGTTCATCACCCTCCCGCAAATTGAGGGCGATCAAGCCGTCACGGCGGCTCTTGTCATACTCGGCAAAGGCCGTCTTCTTCACGTGACCCTGCTTGCTCGCGAAGAACAAGTACTTGTCCGAATGGAACTCCCGGGTGTCGATCAGCGCCTGGATGCGCTCCCCTGGTGCGAGCGGCAGCAGGTTGACGATGGCCGTGCCCCGGGCAGTCCGCTCCTGAAGCGGTACCTCATAGGCCCGCAGACGGTAGACCCGGCCCAGGTTGGAGAAGAACAACAGGTAGGCGTGAGCCGTGGTATGGATCACCTTGGACACGATGTCGGCTTCCCGCAGGTTGGTGCCGCGCATCCCACGCGTCCCGCGCCCCTGGGTCCTGTAAGTAGAGGCCGCCACCGCCTTGACATAGCCCGCCCGTGTCATCGTTATGACGAGCTCACCGTCTTCGATGAGATCCTCGGGCGCCATGTCGCCCGGGTCCACCGTGACGATAGCCACGCGAGGCGTGCTAAAGCGCGCCTTGATCTCGCCCAGCTCCGTCTTTACGACCCCGTTGAGCATGGCCTGGTCGCCGAGGATGGCCTCGAGGTCGGCGATCGTCTGGCGCAGCTTGGCCATCTCCTCTTCGAGGTCGGCGCGGCCCAACCGGGTCAGCCGGGAGAGCTGCATGTCGAGTATGTGTTCGGCCTGGACGTCGCTGAACTCGAATGGCCCTGCCATGAGCCTGTCGCGGGCCTCGCCCCGGCTCTCGGACGCTCGTATGGCATTGATGATGGCATCGATCATGTCGAGGGCTTTCAAAAGCCCCTCAACGATGTGAGCCCGTGCCCTCGCCCGGCGCAGGCGGTACTCGGACCGACGGGTGACGACGTCGAGCTGGTGGGCTACGTACGCCTCTAGCGCCGACTTCAAGTTGAGCGTCCTGGGCCCACCATTTACGAGGGCGACCATATTGACGCCGAAACTGGTCTGGAGCGGCGTCAACTTGTACAGGTTGTTGAGCACTACATTGGCGTTGGCGTCCCGCTTCAGGGGGATGACAATTTTCGTGTCGTCGCCAGCCGAGAGGTCTTGTATGTCGCGGATACCTTCGAGCTCGCGACTATTTACGAGCTCGGCAATGCGCTCCTGGATAGCGCGCGGGCTGGCCTGATAAGGCAGTTCGGTGACGACGATCTGAGAGCCGGTACGCGTCTCTTCTATCGTCGCCCGCGCCCGCATTCGTATCGAACCGCGACCTGTGCGATAAGCATCGATGATCCCCTGGCGGCCGAGAATGAGCCCGCCGGTGGGAAAGTCCGGGCCCTTAATGAACCGCATCAGGTCTTCAATGGTCGCATCGGGATTGTCGATCAGGTGAGTCGTCGCCTCGATAACTTCACCGAGATTGTGGGGAGGTATGTTGGTGGCCATTCCCACCGCGATCCCTTGGCTCCCGTTGACAAGGAGGTTGGGGAAACGGGAAGGCAGTACGAGCGGCTCGTCGTCCTCGTTGAGGTAGTTCCGGCCCATGTCGACGGTCTCTTCGTCGATGCTCTCCAGCATGTGGAGTGCCAACGGCGACAGGCGGCACTCTGTATAACGGGAGGCGGCAGGGGGGAAATCCGGTGAGCCGTAGTTGCCGTGGAAGTCAACCAGAGGGTCCCGCAAGCTAAAGGGCTGCGCCATCCTTACCAGCGCGTCATAGATGGCCAGATCCCCGTGCGGGTGGAACTTGGCCATCGTTTCGCCCGTCACTTTTGCACACTTCACGTGCGGCCTGTCCGGCCGGTAGTTCTGGATGTGCATCGTGTAGAGGATCCGGCGGTGGACGGGCTTGAGGCCATCGCGCGCGTCTGGCAGTGCACGTTGGACGATGACGGACATGGCGTACTCCAGGAAGGAGCGCTCCATCTCCACGTTTATCTCGACCGGCTGGACCCCGGTTTGCGTCCCGTCGCCGCCGTCGTCCCCTGCCCCTCCGGGCAATAGTACGTCAGCCATTTAGATGTCCAGGAACCGGATTTCGCCGGCGTTGTCGATAATGAACTGCTTGCGCTGCTCGACGTCGTCGCCCATCAAAACGCTGCAAGCCTCGTCCGCTATGGCGGCTTGTTCGATCTCAACCTTCAGGAGCGTGCGCTGGCTTCGGCTCATTGTGGTGCCGCCGAGCTCGTGCCAATCCATTTCGCCGAGCCCTTTCAGACGGTTGAACTCAGCTTTGTGCCCGGCGCGCTCCACCAGGAAGCGCTGTCGTGCCGCTTCATCTTTCAAGTAGATCTTTTGCTTGCCTACCGTGGTGGAGAACAGGGGAGGCTGCGCACAATAGACGTGGCCCTCCTCGACCAGGGGGTTCATTTGCCTGAAGAAAAAGGTAAGCAACAGCGTCCTTATGTGGCTTCCGTCAACATCAGCGTCGGCGAGGATTATCACCTTGTCGTAGCGGATCTTGCTCACGTCGAAGTCCTCGCCCACACCGGCGCCGATGGCAGCCACCAGCGCCTGGATCTCGTTGTTCTTCAACATCTTGTCGATCCGGGCGCGCTCTACGTTGAGGATCTTCCCTCGGATCGGCAGGATGGCCTGGTTTTCCGGGTCTCTCGCACGTACTGCGGACCCACCCGCGGAGTCACCCTCGACGATAAACAGCTCGGCCTCGCGCGCGTCCCGGGTGCGGCAGTCGGTGAGCTTCCCGGGCATCCCGGCGCCTTCCAGGGGTGACTTCCGCCGGGTGGCTTCACGAGCGTCTCGCGCTGCCACGCGTGCTCGCGACGCCTGTATGGCTTTGGCCACGATCAGGCGGCCCTCGGTCGGGTTCTCCTCGAGCCATTCAGCCAACTTCTCGTTGGTAGCTCGCTCTACAAGCGACCGCATAGATGTGTTCCCGAGCTTGGCCTTAGTCTGGCCCTCGAACTGCGGGTCCAGGAGCTTGACCGAGACAATGGCGCACATCCCTTCCCGGATGTCCTCACCCAGGAGGTTCTCGTCTTTTTCCTTTAGCAGGCCCCGGGCGCGAGCGTACTTGTTGACGGCATTGGTCAGGGCTTTTTTGAGCCCCTCGACATGCGCGCCACCCTCGATCGTGGCGACACCATTGGCAAACCCATGGAGGCCCTCGTTATAGCCGGTATTCCATTGGAGCGCGACTTCGACCTCGCCATCTTGCTCGGCCACTTTGAAGTAGGCCACTCTTTTGAATAGAGGGTCTTTGGTCGCGTTGAGGTGCTTTACGAAATCTATGATGCCGCCCTTATAGCAATAACTCATCGGGGCAGCCCCGCCCTCGCGCTCGTCGCGGAAGGTGATCTCGACTCCAGCGTTCAAAAAGGCGTACATCTGAAGCCGCTCGAGCACAGTTTGTGCCCTGAAATTCACTTCTTCGAAAATAGATGGATCCGGCCAGAAGGTGACAGAAGTGCCCCGCCTGCCACGCGGGGAGGGGCCGACGACTTCCAAGTTTCCTACCGGTTTTCCGCCGTCGACGAACTCCATCCGGTGCCGTTGGCCGTTCAGGTCCACTATGACGATGAGCCGCCGTGACAATGCATTGACCACGGACACGCCTACGCCGTGGAGGCCTCCGGAAACCTTGTACCCAGCGCCCCCGAACTTGCCCCCACCGTGCAACCTCGTGAGGGCGATCTCGACTCCCGACAGCTTGTACTGGGGGTTGATGTCTGTGGGGATGCCACGCCCGTTGTCGACCACGCTACAGCCGCCATCGGCCAGGAGGGCGACATCGATCCGGTCACAAAAGCCCGCCATGGCCTCGTCGACAGAGTTGTCAACGAGCTCCCAGACAAGGTGGTGCAGGCCCGACGGCCCGGTGGACCCGATGAACATGCCCGGGCGCTTACGGACGGGCTCCAAGCCCTCCAGTACGGCCATATCCTTCGCGGTGTACCTACCGTCGAAGCGGCCCAACTGATCCTGCTCGACCTTGGTCATGCTCTGCCTTTGCTTCTCGTTCCGGGTTTGAATGGGGCGCGGTTTCAGGACCGCCGCGCTAGACGGGTTCCAGGGTTGGCCGGGTTGTAAACGCTCGTCACCGACCCGATGGCCTGGTAACCATTCTACCAGCGCTGCCCTTCTCTCGGGCTGACCTGGACAGCAATAGCCTTGACAAAGGGACAGGGGACCTGCAGGCACCGAAGCAGTTCACCGGAGAGAAGGCGCAGCTGAGCGGCCCATGCATGATGGTCCGTGGCCAGGGTGAGCACGCCATGCTCGAGGGCCGTGGGCCGAGCGTGGGCAGCTACCTGTGGGCCCGCGATTTCCACCCAGCTGCCACGCAGCGCGGCCAGCTCGACAGCACCCTCAGCACCTATCAGTCGCGCCACATCCGGCAGAGACGCAGCCACCCGCATCGGGTCCCCTCCGGCTTGGCCTGGCTGCCTGTTCCCGGTGCCTCTCCGCGCTCGGCCGTCGAAACCCACGTTGCCCAAGTTACTGGCCGCCGGTGACGGGCTCGGCCCCTTGTGCCCTCACTGCGAGGCCGCAACAGAGCCCTTCCGGCCGTTCCGCCCGGGCCGGGAACACCCAAACCATCACGTTGCGATCTCACCTGGGTAAATGACGCCTGCAGAGACACGCCCGAACTGTGCCACGGGCAAGGCGGCCGGCACGGGCCCGCCGCGGTCAGCACGGTTTGTCCTGCGGGAAGGCATGACGCCAATGCCTCGCTCCGCCCCGGGTCAAGTTCCGAGAAGACGTCGTCAAGCAACAGCACGGGGCTGGTGCCCTGACCCGCGGTGACCAGGAAATGACCACCCAGACGGAGCGACAGAGCCAGGCTCCTCTGCTCTCCCTGTGAAGCCTGCGTGCGAGCCGCCAAGCCTTGGACCGACAGCTGGAGGTCGTCGCGTTGCGGCCCGACACTTGTCGTGCCGCGCCGAGCGTCTTCCACCCTTGCGTCATGCAGCGCCGAGTGCAATGGGCCCTTCCAGCTGCGCTCATAACGTAGGCCGACACCACCGGGGCGCGTGCCGCTGCTGCCCGCACTCAATTGCCGGTACGCCCGGTCGGTCTCGTCCTGGAGCGACGACATCAGGGACTCACGCGCCTCGGCGACGACCTCGCCGGCGGTAGCGAGTTTCATATCCCAGATGTCCAACGTGCTGGCCATGCTGCCACGCAGTGAACCGTTGGCCGAGCGCAGCAGCGCGTTGCGTTGTTTCAAAACACGTTCCAGTTCACTACGAGCGGCCGCATGTTTGGGGTGCAACGCCACGAGCAGGTCATCGAGGTAATCGCGTCTCGATTGCGGGCTTCCTTTCACAACCTCGATGTCTTCCGGAGAAAATATCGTCACCAGTACGGCGCCCAACAAATCTTCATGACGCCGTAAAGACTGGCGGTTCAACCTGACCTTGTCCTTGCCATCGACATTGACCTCGGCCTCCACAAGGACATTACGGCCTCCACGATTGGCTGTTGTACGAAGTACCGCCTGCTCAGCACCGTCGCGCACTAAAGAGCTCTTCGGTGCCCCTCGAAAACTTCGAAGCGTGGAGAAATAAGCAATCGCTTCCAGCAGGTTGGTCTTACCGGAGCCATTATCGCCCTGAAGCAGAGTTATCCCATTGGGAGCTAGCTGTATTTCTGCCGATACATAGTTGCGATAATTACTGATGCTTACTTGCTCTACATACACAGCGACAACGGCTTAGGGTAGCGACAAAGATTTCCCTACGCGACGCGTACGGGCATCAACAAGTACACATAATCCGTTTTGTCCGTCGGCTTCAGCGTAGCGGGTTTCAGCGCGTCGATCGACTCCAGGACCACTTCGTCGCCTGTCACAGCTTCAACTCCCTCGGCCAGGTACTGGGGGTTGAAGGCGATCGCCATCTCTGCACCTTCGTACTTAGCGTCCACCTCTTCAACAGCCTGGCCCCAGTCGTTGGTTACGACGCTCAGCTGCACGGTGTCGGATCGCAACGAGATCCTTACCGGCGTCGTCGCATCGCGAGCAACAAGCCTTACCCGCCTGATGGCATCGAGGAACGCTTCCCGGCTGATCACGAGCCGGTTGGGGTAGTTGAGCGGTATGAGCTGACGATAAGGCGGGAACTCCCCCTCGATGAGCCTGGTCGTGAGCTTTACCTGTCCGACAGCAAACCTCACATCGTGGGTACCAAGGCGAAGTTCCACTGCCTGTCCTTCGCCCCCCAAGAGCCTCTGTAGCTCGGCCAAGGCGCGGGATGGCACGAGCACCTTCTGGCCCTCAGACAGGACGTCCTTGGCTCCAGGTAGGTCTTTCACAGCCAACCGGTAAGAATCGGTCGCCACCAGACGTAGGCCTTCCGACTCCGCCGCCACCAGGACTCCCGTTAGTACGGGCCGTGTGTCTTCAGAGGACGCTGCTCTCACGACTTGGCGAAGCGCCTCGGCCAGCCCCGTCGTCGACAATGAGACGCTCTCGCCGCCCGAGGTTGGGAGGTGGGGGAAATCCCCGGCTCGGTAGGGCCGCAGCGTGAACTGCGAACGACCTGCGGATACCTGGAGCTCTTCCTCGTCACCCTGCACGAGGACGGCTCCGGGTTCCAAGGCGCGCACGATGTCGGTCAGCAACCGACCCGGTGCCACCACAGTGCCGTCACCAAGCCCGGCGACCGATACCTCTGTCGAAATTGTCAAATCCTGGTCGGTCCCCGTGACCTCTAAGCGCTCGCCCACGAGGTTGAGCCTTATACCGGGGAGGACCGCGGAGGCACTAGACCTGCCGGCGCCGGCCCGGCCGGCTGTTGTCAACGCCTCGAGGAGATGATCACGCTCGCATCGCAGTTTCACTGTGCACCTGCCCCTCTACTAAAACCTTTTAAACCTTAAGAGCTGTAGCAGTAGGTGTTGTGGATTGTGGATAGTTTGGCCCGTTGGCTGGTAGGCGGGGCTGACAGCTCTGTCCCGGTGTGGACAGCACGAGCGTAACAGTGACAACTGTCACCTGTCGGTTGTTGACGGTCCCCACGCGTCCCCAAGAGTTACAAGGTCCCGGCACAAGTTCTCCATAGAAGCGCGGCACCGGACCTAGTCGCCCGACCTGATCTTATGAATGAGCTCGGTGACCTGCTCGTATACCTGGCGCCTTTCGCTCATCAGCTTCGCTACCTTCCTCTGAGCGTGCATGACCGTGGTGTGGTCACGACCGCCGAACTCGCTGGCGATAGCCGGGTAGCTGTAGTCGGTGAGCTCCCGGAACAGGTACATCGCCGTTTGCCTGGCGGCTACAAGTGGTCGCCGCCGGCTAGGCCCGCAAATTTGTTCGATTGAGAGGTCGAAAGCTTTGGCCGTTGCCTCCAGGATTTCATCGGGGGTCACAGAGCGGGGTGTGTTGTCGATCACGTCGGACAGCACCTTCTCGGCCAGCTGGGGCGTGATGGGGACGTTGTGGATGCTCGCGTAAGCGGAGAGCCTTATGAGTGCTCCTTCGAGCTCGCGTATGTTGTCCTTGACGTTCGTTGCGATCAGCTCTAGGACGTCTTCTGGGATCTGCACCTTTTCGCCCTCGGACTTTTTTCGCAAGATCGCCAGGCGCGTCTCTAGCTCCGGAGGCTGGATATCTGTGATCAGCCCAGACTCGAAACGGCTGCGGAGCCGGTCCTCGAGCGTAGCGATCGACCTCGGATGCCGGTCAGAGGAGATCACGATCTGCTTCTCAGCTTCATAGAAGGAGTTGAAAGTGTAGAAGAACTCTTCTTGTGTTTCTTTCTTGCCCTCGAGGAGCTGGATATCGTCGACGAGAAGGACGTCGTAGGCGCGGTACCGACGTTTGAACGCAGTTTGGCCTTTTGTGCGTATTGCGTCAATGAACTCGTTGAGGAATGTCTCGGTAGATACGTAGCAAACGCCTAGGCCGGGGAAGATCTGGTTGTCGTAATTGCCGATCGCGTGCAGTATGTGCGTTTTGCCCAGGCCTGAGGCGCCATAAATGAAGAGGGGGTTGTATGCCTTGGCCGGCTCTTCAGCCACCCGTTGCGCCGCCGCGTGCGCGAAGCGATTTGACGCGCCAATGACAAAAGCTTCAAATGTATAACGCGAATACAGCATTGTCTGGGCCCGGGCGTTGCCCCGAGAGAGGCCAGGTGATAAGCGTCCCTGGCCCAACCCCAACTGTTCGGGGTTGGCCTGGAGGCCAGGTTGTCGTCCGTCCGGCTCAGATGGGTCAACACCTACGTCTTCACGCCCGGGGCCCTCTCCCATGGTAAACAGAACGTCCGGTGGCGGTGCCTTAACGACGATTTCGACGTGCGTAGGCACATTGCTGGTTGCATCCGCTAGTGCTTCTTCGATCAAAGTTTGGAAACGTGTAGTTACGCGTTCACGCACCAAAGAGTTCGGCGCTGCGATGACAAATCTGGAGCCTGACGCTTCGAGCAGGACCAGGGGTGCCAGCCAAGCGTTCCAGGTTGGCTCCGGTACCTGCTTGCGCAGGCTGGCCGAGCAGGTTGCCCACAACTCAGCGAGGTTGGTCATCTTCCAGTCACGGCCGTTATGTTCATCTTGCCCACAATTCTCTTACAAGTTGTGAGATCGAACCAAACCTTGGGCGCTCCCGCTATCAGCGGTTGGTCCAAAGCCTGGGGGAAGGGGCCGGTCTCTCAAACTGGGTTGCCTCTAGTCTTCCGCGACTGCCGAGGGGGTGTAGGGGGTTGAGGCTAGCACCTCGCGCCTCGCCGAGTACGGGCCGGATGATGTGCCCTCGCCGGATCGAACAGGAGTTCGCTATACTAGGGGCTGTGCGACTTGTCTGGCCGTGTGGTCCCCAGGTTCGACGTGGCAATCCACGGGAAATGAACAAGTTTTCCCATCTAGCGACCCACAGGGCCCGGGGATAAGGGTGGGGCGGTGGCTCAAGCGATTACTGATCTTCGCGAGCGGGGTCAGTCCGCCAAGCGGTCGGAGCGAGTGCCACCACACGACCTCCCGGCGGAGGAGTCCCTGCTGGGAGCCATGCTTTTGTCCCGCGACGCCATTGCTTCAGCGGTAGAGCGCTGTAGGGCCGAAGACTTCTACCGGCCTGCGCACGGCCACATTTTCGAGGCAGTTTGCTCGCTTTACGCGCAAGGTGAGCCAGCAGACCCGGTCACTGTGGCCGATGAGCTCAACCGGGCGGACCTGTTGGATGCCGCCGGTGGCCCCGGCAACCTGGTCGCTCTACAAGCGAACACGCCGGCAATCGCCAACGCAGCTCGGTATGCGCGGATCGTAGAGGAGCATGCGCTCCTCCGGCGATTGATCAGCGTCGCAGGTGAGATCGCCGAGATGGGTTACTCGCTGCCGGAAGATGTCACGGTTGCAATGGACAGAGCCGAGGCGATGGTGTTTGAAGTTGTCGAGCACCGGGTGACAGATTCCCTAAAACCGTTGCGGGAGCTGTTGGCGGTGAGCCTCGACCATCTCGAAGCGCTCTACAACCGTGGGGACTCGATCACGGGCTTGCCAACGGGCTATGCAGATTTGGACGATCGATTATCGGGGTTGCAACCAAGCTCGCTTGTGATCGTGGGAGCGCGCCCTTCGATGGGGAAAACTTCGTTCGCACTGGGGTTGGCCGCTCATGCCGCTATCGAAAGAAGGTTGCCAGTCCTACTGTTTTCTCTCGAAATGAGCCACCTCGAGCTAACCCAGAGGTTGTTGTGCTCTGAAGCGCGCGTCGACTCTTCTCGCATGCGCAACGGCAAGCTACATGAGTCTGACTGGCCGAAGATCGTCCAGGCCATAGGCAAGCTCGGCGAGGCACCACTCTTCATCGACGACAACGCGAACCTCACGGTGATGGAGATACGGGCTAAAGCTCGACGGCTGAAGAGCAGGGAGGGACTTGGCCTGATAGTTGTCGACTATCTACAGCTGATGTCCGGGCACGGCCCTGCCGAAAACCGTCAGGTTGAGGTTTCAGAGATAAGCCGCGGGCTCGAAGATCCTGGCGCGAGAACTCGCGGTCCCGGTCGTTGCACTGTCTCAGCTTTCCCGCGGGCTCGAGGCACGTGCGGACAAGCGCCCAGCACTGGCCGACTTACGCGAATCAGGCAGCCTCGAGCAAGACGCCGACGTGGTGCTTTTCATTTACCGGGACGAGGTCTACAACAAAGAATCTGCTGACAGAGGGACGGCGGAGATAATAATAGCCAAACACCGTAACGGCCCCACCGGTACTACCCAGCTGGCTTTTCTCGACCACTTCACGCGGTTCGCCAACATGGCGCGGGTTTAGGGTTTTGGCCGGCGTTTAGGGTTTGGCAGGGGCAGGCAACGGAGTTACCGGTCCTGCCCCTCGCCTAATTAACTTCGGACTACCTCGACCGTCACCGGGAACTCGACTTCGGAGTGCAGCCTCACGGGCACTTCGTGTGTACCCAGCGTTTTGATCGGCTCTTCGAGCTGGATCCTGTGACGGTCGATGTCCACGCTGGCTTGTTCGGAGATCGCGTCTGCGATATTGGCCGTCGTTACCGACCCGAACAGTCTCCCCTCGGCGCCGGCGCGCATGGGGACACGGATCACCAGCTGGACAAGGCTGCGCGCCACGCCCTCAGCGACCTGGCGGTCGTGAGCATCCTTTGTCTCCCTGGCCTTGCGCATGGTCGCAGCTTGCTGGGCGATCCCGGAGTTAGCCGGGATCGCGTGGCCTTTCGGGAGCAGGAAGTTGCGGGCGTAACCGTCGGCGACGTCACAGATGTCCCCCCTCTTTCCGAGGTTAGGGACATCGGAACGCAGGACGATACGCATCACGTCTCCAGCTCCTCGAGCTCCCGGCGGCCGTCGCCGTCGAGGTCGTAGGGCAGAGCCTCATCAGTGCTCCCGACGCCTTCGAGCTCGACTGTATCCTCCCTGTCCGCGACAGGTCGGGGTCGGCCCGGCCCCCGCTCGCTCGCTGTTCGTTGCACGTAAGGCAGGAGGGCGAGTTCGCGCGCCGTCTTGATGGCTACCTGCACGTCACGCTGATGCTGAGTGCAGTTGCCAGTCACGCGGCGGGAACGGATCTTCCCTCGTTCACTCATGAACCTGCGGAGGAGGCTCACGTCCTTGTAGTCCACCCATTCGGCGTGTTCTTTGCAGAACACACACACCTTGCGCTTTCCGCGAGGGCGGGCCTCCTTCGGGGCTCTCTTCGGGTTGCGGTCGCGATCGTTCGAGCGTGCCATCGGGGTTAGAACGGCTCCTCATCTTCGTGCCCGGCTGCGTAGCCGGCCGAACCTGTGTCTGCGACGGGTCGCTGGTAAGCAGGCTCATGAGCGGCATGAGGGTCCCCGTTGGTGCTCTCGGGGCTGCGTCGCTCATTCTTCGTCACATGCACGGTCGCCCATCGCAAGCTGGGTGCGATCTCTTCTGCGGTGATCTCCACCTTGGAGCGACGCTCTCCCTCCTGAGTCTCCCATGATCGTTGGTCGAGGCGCCCCGTGACCACGACGCGGGTCCCCCGTGTCAGGGAGGTGGCAGCGTTCTCTGCGAGCGTCCCCCAGCAGACCACGTCGAAAAACGAGGTCGATTCGCGCCTCTCCTGGCTCTGGCGGTCCGTCCAGTTCCGGTTGACGGCTATGCCGAAGGTAGCTGTCGCCTGACCGCTGGGCGTAAAGCGCAGCTCGGGCTCTCGAGTGAGGTTGCCGACGACGCTTACCGAGTTGTCTTGTGCCATTTCTCATGCTCCGTTCGTGTTCGCGCTCATCGTGTTGGCGCTCACTGCGGTAGTGGGTCCCTGTGTCGTTTTCGGGCGAGAGCGACCAGCAGTACGTTCGGGGAGCCTCATCACCTTGTGTCGTAAGACTTCGTCGGTGAGGGTGAGAGCCCGGTCTAGCTCAGATACGGCAGCTGGTTCGGCGTTGGCGTCGATCACCACGTAGTAGCCCTCGTTACGGTGGCGGACCGGGTACGCCAGGCGACGTTTACCCCAGATGTCTGTTGTGACCGACTTGGCACCCGCGGTTGTTAGCTGCTGGGTGAAGCGGCTGACCAGTGCCCGGACGGCGTCGTCCTCGAGGCTGGCGTCGAAGATAACCATGACTTCATAGGGCCGCATGAGCGGCTCACCTACCTTTCCCTATGGGCCAGGCACGCTGGGTCCTGCCAGGTGCCTGGGCTCCGGCTTGTCCGGAGCAGGGCTAGTGCCGCTGGAGCTTACCTTGGCCGGGTTGCCGTCTGGTGGACTGGTCGTAGCACCAGTACGTTCAGCGGCCAGGTGTTCGGCGCCCGGATGACGGACGCCGGGACGTCCGGCGCCGGGATTTCCGACGGCCGCTGCCGGCCCGAGGTTGGCCCAAGTGGCACTGCTCAGTTTTGCGAAAGAGTTTTGCGAAAGCCATGGTAGCTGACGCTCGCGATTGTGCATCGCGACCAGGGTGCCACGGGGCAGTGACCGTTATGCGTGTACGCCGGCGCTCCTGGCTGGCTCTATAGGTACGTCTCGCTGGCAGAAGGGAAGAGCCCACCTCTCACATCAGCAGCCCATTGAGCCACCGCCTGTCCGGCCAGGGTTTCCAGGTCCGTGTAGCGGCGGGCGAACCGGGGGACGCGTGTGCCACCGAGGCCAACGATGTCGTGGAACACGAGGACCTGTCCGTCGCAGGACCGCCCTGCACCAATGCCGATGGTAGGCACCCGGACGGCTCCGGTGACCTCGGCTGCAAGCCCTGCCGGAACGCCCTCCAGCACGATGGCGAAACACCCGGCTTCGGAAATCGCGATGGCGTCTTCGACCAGCAGCTTCGCCTCATCAGCCCGGCGACCCTGCACTCGGAAACCGCCCATGGCGTGAACTGACTGCGGGGTCAGCCCCAGGTGGCCCATCACCGGGATCTCGGCATCCAGGATGGCGCGTATGACTTCCAGGCGTTTGGCACCGCCCTCGAGCTTGACGGCGCCAGCACCTGCAAGCACTAGGCGGGCCGCGTTGGCCACAGCCTCGCTTGTGCCGCGGTGGTAACTAGTCCAGGGCATGTCGGCCACCACGAGCTGGGGCGGTTTCGCCCTCGCTACTGCGGCCGTATGACTGATCATGTCTTCCATGGTCACCTGGAGGGTGTCCTCGTAGCCGAGCACGACCATGCCGAGCGAGTCGCCAACAAGTATGAGGTCGACTCCTGCGGCGGCAGCAGCTCGGGCGGTGGGCGCATCGTACGCCGTCACCATGACGAGGGGCTCACCACTGCCTTTATGGTCACGAATAGCCGGTACACCCAGTCGCCTCGACGGAAGATCGGGCGTGGGCGACGACGCCTGCACCTTTGACGAGCTCATTTTTATCTCCTCGGCGGTCCAGTGCCCTCTGGCTTCCGGCCACCCGTTTTGATGCTAACGCCCCCTGGCGCTATCCCTGTTTCGTCAGGCCCCGTTCTGTTAGCTCGTGACTTTGCCCGTCGAGCGCGAAGGCCTGAGCCAAATGGTTCCAAAAACAATTGGGACAGACCTCGACGACGTAGCAGGCCAGGTCCTTGCCGGGTCGCGCCAGCTTGGCCAGCTCTTTCTTGGATGCCACACAGCGGCCGGAGGGGGGCAACCTGTGGCCGAACACGTAGGAGACCAGCCTCACCTTGACACCCTCACAGATAGGGCAGTCCTCCTCAGAGTCCTCGCCGGCGTCAATGGCCGCCCTTACGAGTTCTGGGTGCGCGTCGCATATGTCGAGGCCGCGAGAGATTGCCCTTGCGGTACTCGCTGACAACGACGTTTCGGGCCAGCCGGTAGTCCACGTTGCCGAGCACCTGTACGGGCGAAGCACCGCTGGGTGCGAGCCCCGGAAGGAAACTCATTGCCATACAGCCACCACGAGCAATCAGGTTACCCGTCCAGGCAGGTCTTATAGGGCTGAGTAGTCAATCGCGGCGCGATGTAACGATCCGATACATCGAGGCGCTAGTCTGTGTTGGTGCTGGAAATGGCAGTGCTCGGCTTGCTGAAGGAGCAGGACATGCACGGCTATGAGCTGAAGAAGCGACTTTCGGACGTGTTCGGCGTTTCGAGCGCCGTGTCGTTCGGGTCGCTTTACCCGGCCCTGGCCAGGTTAGAAGCCGCCGGGGCGGTGCGCGTAGTTTCGACCGACAAAGGCCAGGCGTCACCTAGTACTGAGCCAGCGACCCTCGCGACCAGCGAACGCCGGGTGGGCAGGCGCCGCAAGGTCTACGGGATCACTTCGCTCGGAGCCCAGGTCTTCGAGGAGCTTTTGGCGGACAGTCAGGGCAGCGGTGAGGACGAACGTTCTTTCAACCTGCGGCTCGCCTTCGCTCGTTACCTGCCACCGGAGGGGCGCCTCGGGCTGCTCGAGCAGCGTCGGGCCGTACTTGGTGCCAGGCTGGCGCAAGCGGCGGCCCGCGTACGGGCCAGGAGAGACGACCGCTACATGCGGATCCTGGCTGAGCGGCAGCAGGATGCACTTTCTCGGGATGTGTCCTGGCTCGATGATCTGATCCGGGAGGAGCGAGCCGGTAGCGCAGGGAAAGCGGAGACCGTGTCGGCAGCCTCGCCAGCCCAGCCAGTTCCAGCCCAGCCAGTTCCAGCCCAAATAGCGTCGTCCGAAGCAGTGCCAGCCCGAGAAGCGCCGTCCCAAATCGTCGTGACGCCTCCGAGAGCCACCGCGGAGAGCATTCGGCTTGTCCCTCTGGCCAGCGCATCGCAGCTCCAGCGAGCTGCCCCAGCCGGGGTAGCACCGAGGCCTACAGAAATTGACAACCCCGCACCCGTGGAGGACCGTACCTAATGGCAAAAATGCGTTTGGCGATAGCAGGCGTAGGTAATTGCGCGAGTTCCCTCATTCAGGGCCTCGAGTATTACCGTAACGCGAGCCGCGCTGACAATGTCCCTGGACTTATGCACGTTGAATTGGGGGGCTACCACGTCGGTGATATAGAGGTCGTTGCCGCTTTCGATGTGGACGCCACAAAGGTGGGCGAAGACCTTGGCAAAGCGATCTGGGCAGGCCAGAACAATACGGTTCGCTTTGCGAACGTCGGGGAGCTCGGCGTCAAGGTTTTGCGAGGGCCGACCCAAGACGGGCTCGGGAAGTATTACCGGGAAGTCGTGGAGGAATCTCCGGCTCCGGTGGTCGATGTGGCGACGGCATTAGCCGAGGCCCGCGCAGACGTCCTTGTGTCATATCTCCCGGTCGGTTCGGAGGACGCCCAGAAGTTCTATGCGCAGGCCTGCCTCAACGCCAAGGTTGCCTTCGTAAATGCCATACCTGTTTTCATAGCGAGCGACCCTGCCTGGGCACGCAAGTTCACTGAGGCCGGTGTCCCAATTATAGGTGACGACATCAAGAGCCAACTCGGCGCAACCATTGCCCACCGGGTCTTGGCTCGCCTTTTCGAGGACCGCGGCCTGGTCCTCGACCGCACCTACCAGTTGAACTTCGGCGGCAACATGGACTTCAAGAACATGCTGGAAAGGGAGCGCCTGGAGTCGAAGAAGGTCTCCAAGACCCAGTCTGTCACCAGCCAGATAGAGCGCGGAATATCGTCACAGGATGTGCACGTCGGTCCTTCCGATCACGTCAGCTGGCTTGACGACCGGAAATGGGCGTATATCCGGCTGGAAGGCCGGAATTTCGGTGACGTGCCCCTCAACATCGAACTGAAGATGGAGGTCTGGGACTCCCCCAATTCGGCAGGTGTGGTCATTGATGCTGTCCGGTGTGCCAAACTGGCGCTCGATCGCGGTATTGGTGGGCCGTTGCACGGGCCCTCCGCCTATTTCATGAAGTCGCCACCGGTGCAGTACCACGACGATGTCGCCCGTCAAATGGTGGACGACTTCGCGGCTGGTGCAGGTTCGTGAAGTAGCCTCGTTCGGGGTGGCCCAGCCCGTCAATTTCGCTTGGGGCGCGGTAACGGGTTCCTTTTTTACCGAACGCGGTGCTACCGACGTAGCGCGTGGTCTTTTGTGGTGTTGTGCAGCGTCACCTACCCGCTTTGATGGGTTGGGGACCGTCTTTCTCGGTGCACGAAATGTACTTTGTCGCGATTTGGCGTCGTTTTTTGGCCACTATCGCGACGGGAATGGGTCAGTGCACCGAGAAAGAGCACGACAGTGAGCCATTCCCACTAAACTGTGGCAGATCGCAACTGATCGGCCGCTGACAGTGGGCGGCGCCGACCGATCCTGCCATCGCCGTGCCCTCTTATCTCGGGCCGGGTCCTCTCCGCCCCGCGGGCGGCGCTCGCCCCGCCTATTGGCACCGTCGCTGGCTCGCTGGCTCGCCGGATCGCCGGGCCCGTGGCCGGATCGCCGGTGCCCGGCCCCTTCGGCGGCCGGTTCGCCGGGGCCACCAAACGACATCGCCCGGCCGCTGCGTGACGTGTATTGCGCCGTCCCCGGCCGCATCGCCCGCGGCCAGGCGAACCGTGGCCGCCGCAGGCGGACTAGTGAGGGCCGGAGGCCACTGATTCGGGCTGGTTGGCCCACCACTCGTCCAGCTGCCGAAGGGCCTCTTCCCGCGAATGGGGCCTTCCTCCAGGCGCTGCTCGAGCAGGTACCCGAGCGCTCGCCCGACGAGTGGGCCCGGGGGAAGGCCCAGATGTTCCATAACCTCCCGGCCGTCGAGGTCCGGTCGGATAGCGGCGAGCTCTTCCTTTTCGCGAAGTTCCGCCATGCGGATTTCCAGTTCGTCCATGCGGCGGGATAGGGCCAGCGCCCGGGCCGGGTTGCGGGTCGTGCAGTCGGCGCGGGTCAGCTCGTTGAGGTCCTCGAGGAGGTCACCGGCATCGCGGACGTACCGACGCACAGCGCTGTCGGTCCATCCCATCGCGTAGGTGTGGAACCTCAGGTGCAGCTCGACCAGCTTGCTCACCCGTTCGATGTCGTCCACAGGGTACCGAAGAGCCCGCATCCGGTCACGCGTCATTCGGGCGCCGACGAGCTCGTGGTGGTGGAAGCTCACCGCGCCGCCAGGCCCGAACGAGCGGGTCTTCGGTTTGCCGATGTCGTGGAAGAGGGCGGCGAGACGCACAATGCGACCGGGGCGAGCCCGTTGCACGACCGCGATCGTGTGCGCGAGCACGTCCTTGTGGCGGTGGACGGGGTCCTGCTCGAGCGCCAAAGCGGGAAGCTCTGGGAGGAACTCCTCAGCCAGACCCGTATTGACCAGGAACCACAAGCCATCGGAGGGATCCGTCACCACCAGGAGCTTGTCCAGCTCGTCACGGACCCGCTCGTCGGAGACGATGTCGAGCCGGCTGCGCAAGCGGCTTACCGCCTCTAACAGCTCCGGCCCCGGCTGTAGCCCGTAACCGGCGATGAAACGGGCCGCCCGCAACATCCGTAACGGGTCGTCTGAGAACGACAGCTCTGCTGGCAGCGGCGTCTTGAGTTTCCTCGCCGCGAGGTCTGACACACCGTTGAACGGGTCGAATAGTTCCAGGTCAGGCAAGGACAATGCCATAGCGTTGACAGTGAAATCGCGCCTGGCCAGGTCGGCCTCGAGGGCGGTGGAGAAGGCAACTTCGGGATGTCGCGAGCTCGGTTCGTAGGAATCAGCCCGGTGGGTGGTCACCTCGATGCGACGCCCGCCTTTGACCGCGCCGATCGTGCCAAAGCGTTTGCCCTGGGCCCAGATCGTGTCGGCCCAGCGCGTCAGGATCTCCTCTGTCAACGCTGGCAGGGCGTCCGTCGTGAAATCCAGATCGCTGTCGGGGCTCAGCTGACCCAACAAAGCGTCGCGGACTACCCCCCCGACAAGGTAGAGCCGAGCGCCCGCGGCCTCGAATAGACGTGCTACTTCGTTAGCCTCGTCGAGGACGGGTCTTAGCCTTTCGGGTACCACAGGCGCGAGCCTAGAGATCCCGTGAGACCTTGGGCGCCTAATACAGGCCTCCCGGCACCCCCAAATAGGCCCTGTACAGCCCCGTTGAGCTCAAATGGCACGTCAGGCTCAAATGGCAATATCGGGCTGAAATGCCACATTCGGCTCATACGGATGGCAACAGGCCTGCGGTCTGGAGCGCCACCCGAAAGTCGTGTGGGTTGGTAGCGGCCGTCAGAGCGGCCCGTAGTGAGATCTCGCCCTCTTTGAACAGGTTGAAGAGGCTCTGGTCGAACGTGATCATCCCGTGGTACTCGCCATCGGCGATGACGTCCTCGATGCTCTCCCCCGAACCACCGTGAGGGTCGAGGATCCGGTCCGAGATACGCCCCGTCATCACCATGGCTTCGATGGCAGCCACCCGCCCCACCCCGTCGGCGCGTGGTACGAGGCGCTGGCTGACGACCCCGCGAAGCACGGCCGCCAGGCTTATACGGACCTGACCCTGCTGGAACGGCGGGAAGAAGTCAACGATGCGGTTTATCGTCTCCGTGGCGTTGGTGGTGTGAAGGCTGGACAGGACGAGGTGACCAGTCTCACCTGCGGACAGCCCGGCCTGGACGGTTTCGGCGTCCCGCATCTCTCCGATCAGGATGACGTCGGGGTCCTGGCGTAGCACCCTTCGCAGGGCCTGGGACCAGTCCCTCGTATCGGTACCTATTTCTCTCTGGCTGATGATCGACGTCTTGTCGCGGTGCAGGACCTCGATCGGGTCTTCGATCGTGACAATGTTTGCTGCTCGTTCCGTGTTTATGTGGTCGACCATGGCCGCGAGCGTGGTCGTCTTGCCGGACCCCGTCGGGCCGGTCACGAGGACGAGCCCCCGTTGTTCTTCGGCCAGGCGCGTGACGACTGGCGGCAACCCGAGATCAGCCGCTGAGAGAGGGCTTGGAAGGACCCGGCGTAGGACCAGGCCAGAAGCACCTCGTTGCCGGAAGGCGTTGCAACGGAACCGTCCTACGCCACTCACGGACAGCGAGAAGTCCGCTTCGCCTGTCGACTTGAACTCTTCTAGCCGGTCCGGAGGAAGCACAACCCGGACGAGCTCGTCGCAATCTTCGGGCTTGACGACGGGGAAGGGCGTCACGCGGAGGTCGCCGTTCACCCGCGCCCGGGGAGCGGAGCCAACCTTGATGTGCAAATCTGAAGCGCCTTGTTCGGCGGCGTGGCGGAGGACCGCAGGTAAGTCGATCACTGCCATGGTATCGGCAGCTGTCGAGCCCAGCCTGAGGCCAAACTGTGTGTGCTCGCACGCAACCGGTGTAGGCGGACGCGCCTGCTTTGCGCGATGTCCAGCGAGGCTCGGCCGGGAGAGTAGGCTCGTACCGCCACGACGGGCGCCTGAGCCCTCGCCATCACTGACGAATGCCCTCTTTAGGCAACATTATCCGCTGGGGTAAAGAATCCGCCCGGACAGGCCCCTGGCGTGCTGACGGTTCGGTCGCGTTCCTGGTGCCCGTACCTGATGGCGCCACGCTCTCAGCCGATTTCGTCCGCCGCTGCTTGCAGGTGCTGGCAGGTCAAGGGTTCCAATCAGTTGTCACGGGCGCGCTCTCGCCCGCCGAACAACGCGGTTTCCTGGAGGCGGGCTTCTGTGTTCATGAGCATCTGCACCTCCTCGTCCTGGAGGCCAGTGCCCCGGTCCCTCCAATACCGCCAGGGCCACCGGTGCGACGGGCTGGTGCGGTACGGCGGCGCGGAGTGCTCGACGTCGACGCGGCTTCGTTCGCACCGTTTTGGCGCTTGGACCGCGCCGGGTTGAAAGAGGCGCTTGGAGCAACCCAGCAGCACCGCTTGCGGGTTGTTCTGGGTGTGAGGCACAAAGTCGTTGGCTATGCCATCTGTGGGGCATCGGGCGGCCGGGGGTTTGTACAGCGCCTGGCTGTGCTCCCCGAGTCGCAGGGCCATGGCCTAGGCAAGCGGTTGCTCCTAGACGGTGTCCACTGGTTGCGCGAACTCGGGGCCCGGGATATAGCCGTCAACACCCAGGTCGGTAACGACACCGCTCTGGCCCTGTACCGAAAAGCCGGGTTCAGGGACGACCCAGCGGGGCTCTCGGTCCTTTCGGCCGGCCTGCAAACTGCGGTGCGAATGCCTGCGAGTGGATGAGCTCATGCGGCCCGGGGATGTAAGTAGACGTGCTTGGATGAAACTTTGGCCCCGCCTTGGCCGACGGGGTACAGGGCTCGACCAAAGCCGCCAGGACCACCAAGCTCTCCGGGACAATCACGCTCCTCAGGGCCAGGACCACCACGTTGGCCAGGGCCAGGACCACCACGTTGGCCAGGGCCAGGACCACCGCGCTCCCTCAGCCCACCACCCTCGCTTCGCCGGCCACCCTCGCTTGGCCGACTGCAGACAAAAGGCCCGCTACGGCGATCACCGGCACTACGGCGATCACCGGCATCCAGGCCTCGGCCGTTCGGTCGTCGTCCTGGCCCTGCTCGTGCCCAGCCTGGTGGGAGCCTGGTCTTCCTGGAGCGCCTCGACCGCTGCAGAGGCAACCCAGTTGTTGTACCACCCGGTGGCTAAGTCGACTGCTGCTCATGGGCCTGCTGTAACAAGGGGCCCTGACAGCTTGGAGCTACTTTCCCAGACTCCTTGGCTCGGTCCCGGTCCAGGACAGTTCCAGCTGCGCCTGAAGATCACTGGCAGCGCCCCCGCGGCGGAGATGTTGGAGGTGAACGTTTACAGCGAGCTGACGACTCGCTCACAGTTCCAAGCTGCTCTCGCCGGCGAGTTTTATGGTCTGTACTACGAGGCAGGCGGGGGGCCTATCCCGCTGAGCGACCTGAAGGACGACCCCAGTGGTGGCGTCGACCTGAACGTGCCAGTCGACCAACCAAGCGGTGGCTTGCAGCTTCCGGCCACGGGCGTGTACCCGGTGCAGGCGTTCCTCGAGGAGGCCGGCGTGCCGAGGGGCCATCCGTTGACGACGTTCATCGTCTACGCGGCACAGGACGCGAGCGCTTACCACCGCCTCAACGTCTCGCTCGTCGTCCCCCTCGGGGCGAAAGTCGCCATCAGCCCGCTCGGTACCCCCGGCGCGCTCGCTTCAGGGGAAGCGGGAAGGATCGACGGAGACGCGAGCGACCTGGCCCGGTGGCACGTCCCCGTCACGCTCCAGGCCGATGTCGCGACGATCGAGTCGCTCTCGAAGGGGGCTTCGGCGGACAAGGCGGCGGTCGACGACCTCCGCCAGGCGCTTGCATCCGGCGACGAACTGCTCCCGGCATCCGCGCTCCCAATCGACCTGCCGGGGCTGGTCGGATCCAGTCTTATCAATGATTTGCGTGAGGAACTGTCGTCGGGCGCCGCCGACCTCGGCCGCATCCTCGGTTATTGGCCGGCGCCCTCCACATGGGCTTTCCGTAGCAACATCGACCCCGACAGTGTCTCGGTGCTCACTCAACTGGGAGCCACACAGATAGCCGTGCCGGAAGGCGACCTGTCTGCCCTTCCGTTAGCCGACCAGAAGTTCACTTTCGCACTGCCTTCGAAGCTTTCGCTGGGAGGGCCGAACATTGAGGTCGTGGGAGCTGACCCCGAGCTGTCGCAACGATTAGGGGATGCAACGGCGCCAGGTCAGGCGGTCCTGGTGGCAAACCAGGTCCTGGCTGAGCTGGCGATGATCGACATGGAAACACCGAACGATGTGCGCGGAGTAGTGGTCATGCCTCCACTGCGCGTAGCCGTTGGCCCGGTCTTCTTGTCAGTGTTGCTCGGTGGGCTCTACGGCGACCCGCTCTTGAGAGCCGTTGTCCTCCAGCGCTTGTTCAACGACGTACCGCTCGCGCCGTCGGCAGAGGGGGGCCCAATGGTGCGCGAGCTGGAGGGCCAGGCGGGTAAGGCGGGCGCCCTGGGCGGGGTGGACCAGCTTCAGGAGGCTTTTGGCGACGTCGCGGCCGCAGGTGAGGTCTACGGCGCGGGCGCGCCGCTTGTAAATGGCTTGAGCCAACGACTGTTCGTTTCCTTGTCATCTGCGTTCAGCCCGA
This sequence comes from uncultured Acidimicrobiaceae bacterium, assembly GCA_963823855.1. GTDB lineage: Bacteria > Actinomycetota > Acidimicrobiia > Acidimicrobiales > Palsa-688 > Fen-671. The sequence continues at coordinate 253,793 of CAWGNA010000007.1, read as the reverse complement.
CGCAGCGGACCGCGATGATCGCAGGCGTCCTGAGCGGGGCGCGCTCGGCCCTGGGAAAGGTCCGCCTCCCTCCGCCCGTGTCCATCACGCTCACTTCGCGTCAGGGGCGCTTACCCCTGACAGTCGTTTCGGCTGCCAGTTCACCGGTAAAGGTCCTGCTCGTGCTCACGAGCGAACAGCTGAGCTTCGTGCAAGCGAACTTCAGCGAAGGCTCCTGCGTCCCCGTCCATGCAGGCGGTGGCCGCGTGCCCTCTGTCTCCGAGGACTGTCAGTTGACGCTCAGTGGCCCGACAACAATTTTGCGAGTCCCGGTGGTCGTACGTGCGCCCGGAGCGTTCCCGTTGTCGCTGCAAGTCGAAACGCCCTCCGGTACCAGGGTGTTGAAAACTGCGACAGACACTGTTCGGTCTACGGCCATTTCTGACATCGGGTACGTGCTCATCGTGGTCGCGGGCCTTTTCCTCGCCATTTGGTGGGTTCGCAACGCCCGCCATGGCCGGAGAGCCGATCGCCTGATGCCGCGGCCGGATGACGAGGCGGGCACCAGCTCGTCGGTTGGTGCTGGTCCGGCAGGCCCCCAAGGCACGGCCGCCGGACGGCCGTCGCATTGAGTGCTGCTGCAGACCGCCCGAAGGCGGCAGGTGGGGATCAGCGCGTCGAAAGCCCGCCCGAAGGCCGCGATCAAACTACCGGCGTCGAGGGCTCGCCGGAGAAGAACGATCTGACGGCCGATAGCCCCCCGCTGGCCCGGCTTCGTCCAGACGCAGATGGCTCGCGAGATCCCTTGACGGGCCCTGTGCCAGTCCTGCCACTGCTCCAACCGCCGCGTACGCCGGTTCCGCTGGCTCAATTGCCAGCGCTGCCCGCGACCGTCCTCCCTAACACCGTCCTCCCTAACACCGTCCTCCCTAACACCGTCCTCCCTAACACCGTGCTCCCTAACACCGGGCTCGCTGAGATCGTGCTCCCTCCCGTTGCTCCTCCCGATGCTCGGTCCGGGCCACGTGACCTGGACGTCGGGGACAACCATCGGTCCGCCCTGCCCGTCTCGGCCGTGCGGCTGGGGGAGACCTTGACCGTGCTCCCGGCCCCTTGCGCCCCCCCGGCCCGCGTCCCCCCCGGGCCGGCTACCCCCTCAAGCGGTACCGCCGCGGCGGCCCCACGCCCATTGCCGGCTCCAGGGCTGCAGGAACCGCGGGCGCCCTCGTCAACACGTAACGCCGCTGTCATGGCCGCCGGGACCAGCCTTTCCAGGGTCACAGGTTTTGCCCGGGTCCTCGCGGTGGGCTGGGTGCTTGGACAGGCGAGGTTGGCAGACGCCTACAACCAGGCCAACACGATCCCGAACACCGTCTATGACCTGCTGCTGGGCGGCGTCCTTTCGGCCACGTTGCTACCGGTCCTGATGCAGTCTCTCACGCGGCGCGCCGGCCGGCGTGACGATGAAACGGTCCCATCGGTGATCACTTTTCTGACGGTTTTCCTACTTGTGGCCACCGGGATCTTTTGGCTCATTGCCCCCGAGATAATCCGCTTCTTCTTATCCCTGGCCAGCGGGCCGGGTGTCGCTGACGAGCGAGCTCTCGCGACCACCTGGTTGAGGCTATTCACGCCACAGCTGCTGTTCATCGGCCTCATCACGATAACTACCGCTTTGTTGAACGCCCGCCGGCGGTTCGCCTCAGTGGCGTTTAGCCCCGCTCTGGCGAACCTTGTTACCATCGGTGCTCTGGTCGTCGCCGGCCAGCTGGTCGGGGATAATTCATTAAGTGCGTACCAAGCAGACAGGACTGCTGTCCTTGTTGTAGGGCTCGGGACGACGGCGGGTTACCTCGTTCAATTACTCGCACAGCTCCCGGCATTGTTCCGCGCCGACATCCCTTTGCGACCGCGTTGGCGACCGACGCACCCGGCATTGAAAACAATCGCGCGGTTATCAGGCTGGACCGTCGGGGCGGTTGTAGCGAACCAGGTATCATTTACGCTCGTTTCGATATTGGCCAACTCGAAAGGCGGCAACCTTTCTGCATTTATGTACGCGTACACGTTCATGCAGTTACCGTACGCGATCATTGCTGTTTCGATATCCTATGCAGTCGCGCCGGACCTGGCAGAGTTGTGGACGAACGGGGACAGGAACGGCTTTGCCAACAGGGTGAGCTACGCAATGCGAATTACGCTCGTGCTCCTGTTGCCTGCGGGGGTGGGGTACGCCCTGCTCGCACGTCCCGCTGTCCTCCTAGTCCTTGCTCACGGGCACCTGAGCGCCAGTTCTGCAGCTCTTACCGGCTCGCTTCTGGCTATTTTTGCTCTCGGCCTCCCGGGGTTCAGTGCATATCTCTTGATGATGAGGGCGTTCCAATCCAAGCAAGACACCCGTTCGATGTTCTGGCTTTACGTAGCCGAAAATGCGCTTACGGTGGTGATGGCATTGGTTCTCTACCCCGTTTGGGGAGCCCGAGGCCTGGCGGCGGCATGGATCGGCGCTTACACGCTCGTACTGCCGATAGCGTGGGGCCGGCTCAGCAAGAGCGCTCCTGTCTCCTTGTTGCCTCGCTGGCTATTCCGAACTGCGGTTGCAACCGGCATTATGGCAGCGGCAGTGGCCGGGCTCCTGCAGGTCGTCCCCGAAGGACATTCGATAAAAACTTCGGCAGCCCGCCTCGTGCTCATTGTCTTCGCAGGGGCCGGGGTCTTCCTGGCCGTGGCCCGGGCTATAGGGATAAAAGAGTTGAGCGCCCTGCGCGAGCGGTACCGTGCGCTGGTACGCTGAAGTGCCAGCGAACGGGGACATATTCCGGCGGCCCGCCACCTGCACTGAGTGTCAAGTCCTTCAAGCAATTAGATGAGGTCGGGGAGCCAAGTGACAGTACGGATAGTGAGCGACACTGCTTGCGACCTCCCCGCGGAGCTGGTGGATGACCTCGGCATATTGCTCGTGCCGTTGCATATCCGTTTCGGGGCCACCGAGCTGTTGGACCGGGAGGAGCTGAGCGTCAAGGACTTTTGGTCGCGCTGCGCGGCGTCCGAGCAGCTCCCCGAGACAGCAGCCCCCTCGCCTGGCTCCTTCAGCTCTGCGTTCCAGGCTCTGGAGGCTGCGGGAGCCGATGGGGTCGTATGCATCACTCTTTCTTCAAGGCTTTCGGCTACGCATGAGGCTGCCGCTCAGGCTGCTCGCACTCTGGAGACGGGCTTTCCCATAGAGGTCGTCGACTCCTACAGCGTCACTCTTGGCGAGGGGCTGGTAGTCCTGGCGGCGGCGGAAGCGGCCGACGCGGGAGCCGGGATGGCCGATGTGGTCGCAGCAGCAGTTTCAGCTCGAGAGCGGCTTTCTGTTTTTGGTGCGATCGATACGCTCGAAAACCTCCGCAAGGGCGGTCGCATCGGCGGCGCCGCGGCCGCTCTGGGGACCGTCTTGTCCATCAAACCTGTGATCCAGGTACGCGACGGTGTCGTGGAGCAGGAGTCCAGGCAGCGTACCCGGGCGAAGTCCCTGCGGTACCTGGTCGACAAGGTCCGTTCCGCTGGTCCGCTCGAACGATTAGCGGTGCTGAACGCGGACGCCACAGACTTCGCCGGTTTCCTCGAGCTGGTAGAGGACGTGGGTTCCAGCCGTCCCCGCCTGGTCGGTGACATCGGCCCGGTTATCGGTACCCACGCCGGACCAGGTGCGATCGGCTTGGCGTGGGTCCGTGAGCCCGAGTGAGAACCAAGAGCCTAAGTGACCAAGAGCCTGAGTGAAGAGACGATGGGTACCGGTTTGGCTCCATGTAAAGAAAAACAGGTGAACACCACCAACCGCCGGGGCAACTGGGGCCCTATGAGGCCCTGACCGCTGTCAGAGCGGTAGCGTAGTTGAGCGTGGCAGGTGTAGCGCCCGGTGTGCCACGGGCTTTGGCAGGGCGGTACCACCTTGTACGGCCGTTGGCCAAAGGGGGGATGGCCGAAGTTTGGGAGGGCCGCGATGAGGTACTGAGCCGGCCCGTCGCGGTCAAGATGCTGCTGGCACACCTCGCTGCTGACCCACATCTGAGGGAGCGCTTCAGACGTGAGGCGGTGACTGCCGCACGCCTCGTGCACCCCGGGATCGTAGCGACCTTTGATGCGGGTGTGGCGCTGCTCGGCGAGTTGGGTGCAACCACTGGGCAGTCGCTGGCCGGAGGGTGGTCCCGGGAGGACAACGCAAGCCTGGAGATGTCTTGGCCTGGGCAGCCGAGCACGGCCTTCATCGTCATGGAGCTCGTGCCCGGTGAGACTTTGCGAGACCTCATGGCTCGCGCCTGCCCCCTTTCGCCCGATGTGACGGTTGCGATCATTGCTCAGGTCGCTGATGCCCTGGCCTATGCACACGCCCAGGGGCTGGTGCACCGTGACATCAAGCCGGCGAATGTTCTGCTTCGCGACGAGGGTGGGGGCATGGTGCGCGTAAAGGTGGCAGATTTTGGCATCGCCAAGGCCGCTGCAGCCGCAGGAGGAGACCTGACGGCGAGCGGGACGGTCCTGGGGACACCCAAGTACCTGGCTCCCGAACAGGTCCAGGGCCGGGAGCCCGACGCCAGGGCGGACCTCTACTCGGTTGGCGTTGTTTTGTTCGAAATGCTGGCCGGTGAACCACCGTTCAAGGCCACGACCGACATGGCGACTGCACTGGCGCACGTCCAGCAGCCGGCCCCGCGCCTGGACGAGCTGCGACCAGGTTTACCACCCGGGCTGGTGGACCTCGTCGACGCCCTGCTCGTGAAAGATCCCGACCGGCGCGTGCCCTCGGCTCTGGTCCTCGGCGGAGCGTTGACGTCTATACGGAAGAGCCTCGGTAGCCAGGCTCAGATCGAGCCCGGGGCTTACCTGTACATCGGCTCCGAGATGGCCCCGGCGCGCACCCCGTCCCCTCGGGGACTGAGCGGTGGCGACCTGGGGCTTCGGCCCGCCGATGGTAGCGGGGCGGGCCAGGCCAGTCATGCGCCCACGCTAGGTGCCGTCGCTACCGTCGGCGCAGGCCAGACTGCGACCGGCCTGGAGACAGGTCCAGCCGAGGAAGGTACCCGGGAAGCCCCATCCTCGCGAAACCGCAAGGCGAAGTCGAGGAAGGCTCAGGGCAAGCAGCATGGGAAGGACCTGCGGCGCAGGCGCAGGCGTGTCGCGGGGGTAGTGGTCGCGGGCCTTCTCGTGGCTGGCGGGCTGGCGGTGGCCGCCCTTCTCCGCACCGATGGCCCGCCCGACCAGGCCTCCTCAGGTTCCAACCACACCGGGTCGACGCTGTCGGCCCAGGCGGGCAATTACCCCGAGGTCGCGGTCCTGTCGGTCCACGAGCTGACCCAGAACGGGAACCTGCCAAACGACAATCTGAACGAACTGGCCAACGTTATAGACGGCAACCCGGCTAGCTCGTGGGAGAGCTCGGTTTACCTCTCCCCGAGGTTTGGTGGGTACGGCGGGTTTGGCCTGGCGCTGCAGCTGTCGTCCCCGCATGTCGTCCATGAGCTGGTAGTTAGCACGACGATGCAGGGTTGGAGCGCGGAGACCTTTACGAGTGACACCTTCGCACAGGGCCTTAGCGATTGGGGCCGTGCGACCGCATCAATGTCCGGGCTCTCCGGGAATGCCGCGTTCTCCCTGGGTGGCCGGAAGGCCAGCTGGGTGCTGTTTTGGATGACTGACCCGGGCCCGACCAACCAGGCTCAGGTCGAGGAACTGACGGTCCGCTGAGCTCAGTGCCGCGGCCGGAGGAGTAACCACTCTGTGCTCAGCGGCCTTCCCAGGCCAAGGCCTGTGCAGGTAGGCCAGGCCCGGCTAATCTGCCCGCATGGTCGATAGCGAGGACCTCTCAACCCCGCCCCTGCCCACAAGCAGTTCTGGTGACCAAAGCGGGCTAAACGGAGGGCCTCAGGCCCCTCCAGCCAAGACTCAAGTCGCCACCTGGGCCGACGAGCTGAGCGGCTACGTGATCGACGGAGTGGCGTGGCTCAAGGCAATGACCACGGTCCGGGCACTCACTGCGTTACGCGCCCTGGTTTACGGCATCGTGATCCTTGTCGCGCTGGTTGCTGCGCTCGTGTTCGCGATCATAGGTCTGGTGCGGATCTGGGATGTTTATGTCCCAATTGAACCGCTCGGGCGTCGGATTTGGCTGGGGTACGTTGTGTTTGGGGGTCTGTTCTTCATTGCCGGCCTATTGTTGCTGGCCTGGAAACGTAGCGGGCGGACACAGGCCTAGTGCAGCTTCGTCACATACGGCCCGGTGGAGACGAGAGGTCGCGGGCCAGGAATAGGCGAGAGGTCGTATGAGTTTACGAAGTTCGTAGGAGGAGTAGAGGTATGGAGAACGAGACAAGAGAAGTCGTGGTAGTGGGCTCGGGGCCAGCCGGTTTGACCGCAGCGCTTTACAGCGCCCGGGCTAACCTGCGGCCTCTGGTGTTAGAGGGTGAACCTTCCTCGACAGGCGATCAGCCGGGCGGACAGCTCATGCTGACGACCGATGTCGAAAACTACCCCGGCTTCCCGGAAGGCATCGTTGGTCCTGTCCTGATGGGCCAGATGAGGGCTCAGGCAGTTCGCTTTGGTGCGGAACTGGTCACCGCTAAGGCTACGCGAGTAAAGCTGCAGGACGGTGGCCCGCAGACAGTGTGGTACCGGGACTCCTCCAGCGGTGAAGAGCTCCAGGTCGATGCAAAGACCGTCATCGTGGCTATGGGAGCCCGTTCGCTGATGCTGGGCCTGCCTGCGGAGCGTCGTCTGCTCGGATATGGGGTCTCGACCTGCGCCACGTGTGATGGGTTCTTTTTCCGGGGTCACAACCTGGCCGTAGTCGGCGGCGGTGACTCCGCGCTCGAGGAAGCGATCTTCCTGACAAAGTTTGCAGACACCGTGACCATTGTTCATAGGCGGGGCGAACTGCGGGCGTCCAAGATCATGCAAGACCGGGCCAGGGCCAACCCGAAGATCCGGTTTGCCTGGCACAAGGTGGTAGCCGACGTCATCGGCGAGACCAAGGTCGAAGGCTTGCTTCTCCGCGACGTCCGGACGGGTGACGAGGAGGTGTTGGATGTTACGGGCGCGTTCGTGGCGATCGGGCACGCGCCCAACACCGACGTTTTACGCGGCCAGCTGGACCTGGACGACGCTGGCTACGTGCTGACCCGTGACGGCACGACGGCAACCAGCGTTGATGGGGTATTCGCGGCTGGCGACGCGGCGGACCATCGGTACCGCCAGGCGGTCACGGCCGCGGGGACGGGGTGCATGGCTGCCATCGACACGGAGCGTTGGTTGGAGGACCACAAGACGGCCTAGCCGGGCCTCATTGCCGGGGGCGCCCATTGCCGGGGGCCATTGCCGGGCCCATGCCACGCCTCATTCGATGGCCGGCGCACCGCAAAGTGCCCGGGCCGCATGGGGCTCTGCGGGCCCTGGTCGGGGGTACCAACGACGACTTGATTGCGGGGCCCCACGTAAGGTGCGGAATGCGTAACGCCCGAGTGGGGTTGTAGTGAAAGCTTCCAGCCCATTTGAGGGACCTGTTCGGGCTACGAAAGGTGACCGACAACAACATGTCACAGTTGACTAGTGCACTTACCGATGCGACTTTCGACGAAGAGGTCGGAGCGGCCTCCGAGCCTGTCCTGGTGGACTTTTGGGCGGAATGGTGTGGACCGTGCAAATTGATCGAGCCGGTACTGGACGAGATCGCCGAAGAAAATCAGGGCCGTTTGAGGGTCGTGAAGGTAAACGTCGATGACAACCTGGAGATTGTGCGCCGGTTCGAGGTCATGAGCGTCCCAACCCTCATACTGTTCAAAGAGGGAGTTCCCGAGCTGCGCCTGGTGGGGGCGAAGGGTAAAGCTCAGCTCGTTCAGGAGCTAAGCAAGCACCTCAAGTAGCCTGACCGTTTGGCGCGGGCTGCTGCCGACAATCCACAAGATTTTCACATCTGTGGATGAGGTCGAGGTGGCTCGCACCTAAGGTACCGGGTCAGCGTCAGCGTTGAGTTGGCTCGGTCATCGTCTTGTAGATGCGTTCGAGATCCTCGAGGGTCGCGAACTCGATGACGACTCGCCCCCGGCTAGCCCCCATGTCAACCCTCACCTTGGTGCTCAGATGGTCGGCTAGCAGTTCCTCGAGTTCAAGGATCCCGGGAGGCCGCAACGTGCTCGAGTCCCGGCGTAACCGTGGGGTTTCGCCCGGCTCCGACAGTTGGTTGCGCTCTCGGACAGCTTCTTCCACGGCCCGGACAGACAGTTGTTCGCTAGCGGCCCGCCGGGCGAGTGCTTCTAGGAATGCCCGGTCCGGGGTACCGAGCAGCGCCCTCGCGTGTCCTGCGCTGAGCTGGCCCTCTGCGACGAAACGTTGCACAGTCGGAGGTAACTGGAAGAGCCGGAGGGCGTTTGTTATAGCCACGCGGCTCTTGCCAACCCGGGCCGACAACTGTTCGTGGGTCAAGTCGAAATCTTCTATCAGCTGCTGGTAGCCGGCCGCCTCCTCGAGCGGGTTGAGTTCTTCCCGGTTCAGGTTCTCGATGAGCGCCTGCTGCAGGCTCTCGCTGTCGGTAGCAGTACGGATTATGGCCGGAATAGTCGCCAATCCAGCGCGTCGTGCCGCTCGCCAGCGCCTCTCTCCGGCGATCAGCTCGTATTCATTGTCCCCTGTCTGTCGAACGAGGACGGGTTGCAGAATCCCTACTTCACGTACAGAGGCAACGAGCGCCGCGAGCCCGGCCTCGTGGAAGTGTGCTCGCGGTTGACGTGGGTTAGGTTGGACGGCCGATACCGATAGGTCCGCCAGCGCTCCCCGGTCTCGCGATGTGTCGGTGGGGATAAGCGCGCCGAGGCCCCTACCCAACCCGCTGCGGCGCACCACCGCTCACCTCCTTGGCTAGTTCCCGATAGGCGATCGCGCCTCTTGATGTCGGGTCGAAAACGATTATCGGCTGCCCAAACGAAGGGGCCTCTGATAGACGGACTGAGCGGGGGACCACGCTGCGGCATACCCGGTCCCCAAAATGGCGCCGCACCTCGTCTACGACCTGTTCGGCGAGTCGTGTCCTGGCGTCGAACATAGTCATGATGATGGTGGTCACGCTGAGAGCAGGGTTGAGGTTTGCCCTGACCCGCTCGATGTTGTTCAACAATTGGCCCAGTCCCTCCAGGGCGTAGTACTCGCACTGGATCGGCACAGCCACTTCGTGCGCGGCAGCGAGAGCGTTCACCGTAAGCAGACCCAGGGATGGAGGGCAGTCGATCAGCAGGAAGTCAAAGTCGTCCAGCACGTTGCCGATGGCTCGCTTTAGGCGTAGTTCCCTACTAAAGGCTGGCACGAGCTCGATCTCCGCACCGGCCAGGTCGATGGTGGCGGGCACCAGGAAAAGGTTCCGGAGGTTGGTGGGCTCGATGCAGTCTTCGATCGGCACGTCATGCAATATGACGTCGTAAATGGAGCTTTCCAGGTTGCGAGCATTCACACCGAGCCCGGTTGTGGCGTTGCCCTGAGGGTCGAGGTCGACGACGAGCACTCTGTACCCAAGCTCAGCAAGCGCCGCTCCGAGGTTTACGGCGGTCGTTGTCTTGCCGACGCCCCCTTTTTGGTTGGCAATTGCGAGGACACGAGGGAGAGGTAGCCTATCGCCGACCGGCCCGGCCAGGTTGTGCGTGGTCTCCAGGTCCTGGCCCGCGTCCCTCAAGTGACCGAGGTATGCCGACTCGGGCGGGTTCGGTGCCTGACTGCTGATGCTCCCTGGCTCGCCTGTGAGGCTCTCTGTCTCGGCGGCTGGAGCAGGATCCAGGCGGCTGTCTGCTGCCGCGCTCTGCTCTCCGTGGTTTGTCATCGCGTTATTCATCCTGTCTCGCCTTGAGGGTAACAGCAAGCACCACTAGAGGATGAGGTTCACGCGGGGCGCCCCCGCCGGAGACGCTCGAAGACGTCTTCTGGGTTCAAGCTCGCCCGTCCGACTTGGGGAGCGCGCTGGCTGCCCTGCGGTTCTTGCTCATGAGTCGTTGTTTCGCCGGGCCGCCTGCTTGGTTCATCAGGGGGAGGGAGCCCGAGCCGGCGATGGTAGCGCGCCTTCATTTGTTCGTACCGCTGGAGGGTATGTGCGTCCAACACGGCGGTCAGTTGATCGTCAAGTTCAGGGATCAGGACATCGCGCAGGTAACTTCCGCGCGCCATCCACTGGAGGTATTGGCGCCCGTCGTGGTTGTAGGGCCCGTATAGCTTGCCGCCGGGAAAGGTCTCCTCGATCCATTGGAAAAGAGACTCGTGGCGGACGTGCATTCGCAGCGTTATTTGCGGTTGGCGGCCGTCTCCGCCGAAGTGGCCTTCACCGATCAGTAGCCCGACCATCACACCCTTGTCGAAGTCTGTGAGCAGCCGTCTCTCCTTCAATCGAGGCCGACCTTGAACGAGTCTCATGCTCGAAACCTCGACCAAAGCCCCCCCTCAAGGTGTTTCACCGTATGGTACCACGTGAAACGTTCCGCCTTTAGGAAGGCTCAAGTAGGGATGGATGACGGCTGCTTCAGAATAGAGGCCGTTTGAAGGGCACCCCCACCCGTCTAGGGTACTGGTCGCCGCAATCCGACACGGCCACGAGCCGGCTTATAGACACAGGCCCAGCCGTTGTTGTGATGACCTCGCTTGCGTCCAGTTGTAGCCCGAGTTGGGCGAGGCCGGCTGCGGGCCAACGTTCAGGAGGGGCGCCGGGAGGATCGGCGACCAATAGCTGGCCTCCGTTTCTTAGTAGTGGAGCCGCACATTCAGCGGTTGGACCTGGTGGGCCAAAGCTTCGGGCTGTGACGATAGCTGCCTGTTGACGCCATCGGCTCCGACCCACGCGTTCCGCTCGGTCGCATACCAAAAGGACGCGCTTCTCGAGGCCGAGGAAGTTCAGAGCGTCCTGAAGCCAGGCAGTCTTGCGCTGGTTGCTCTCTACAAATAGCCATCTGCTGTGTGGCCACAGCAGGGCTAGAACCAGGCCGGGAAGACCGCCACCGGTCCCAAGGTCGACAGCCAGCTGACCTGGGGCTTCGACGGGAGCGCCGCCCGACGCCCGGACGCCTCCAGGCTCAGAAATGGCGCCAGGTTCAGAAATGGCATCGGCCGCCAAAGCCGCCGCGGTCCCAGAACCCGCTCCGGTCCCGGAGATGGCTCTGGCCCTAGCCCCCTCCCCGGACTTAGAAACGGCCCCGAACGCGAGGCTTCGGGCGACCTGGTCAGAGATTGGACCTGGCCCTAGGAACCCGAGCCTGCGGGCATCGGTAAGAAGCGCGTCCAGTTGTGTGGCGCTTTTGTCAGTGAGCTCGGTGCCAGGCATCGCTTGCATCGTCACAAACCTGAAGCAGCGTCACCTACCTGAGGAGGTTGCCCGTGCACGAGCATGCCGGGCCCCAGATTTGCTCCCCCTCAGGAACCTATACTCTCGGACTGCTCCCGGCTGCCATCAGCAGGAGTCTCCTCAGGGTCTCCATCGAGCGGGACGAGCACAACTCGGCGGTAAGGCTCTTCGCCCTCCGATATCGTCGTCACGCCTTCGACATCATTGACGGCGTCGTGGACTACCTTCCGGTCTGCCGGAGGCATGGGCTCGAGAGCACGCCTCGCGTTGCTGGCTCGAACTTCGGCTGCTACCTCTTGAACGAACCGGGTAAGAGCCTCTTGCCTGCGCTTTCTGTACCCGTTGACGTCAACGACAACCCGGCATTCGGACGGGCCGACGCGGTGTTGCAGAACAGTGCGTGTCAGCTCTTGCAAAGCAAGCAGCGTCGCCCCTTGGGCCCGATCAGCGTGCCGAGGTTGTCGCCGTCGATCTCGAGCTCTACCACGCCATCGGCGAGGTCATGGGAGCTGACAGTCGCGGTAGACCCGAGCTCGACAAGGAGCCCTTGCAAGAACTCCTCCGCTAGCTGCACCTGTTCTTCCATAGATGCGGTCTTCACTTCGCTGAAGCTAGCGCCTTCGCGACCCGGTTTGGCGGCGGGCACGCCCGCTTGCCGGCGCCGGCGGCCACCACCAGGCTGGCTCGCCCCCAACGAGGCGTCGTCCCCGGTCTTTCCAGGCCCATCGGCGGGCTGGTTAGCATTGTTCAGGCCATCGTCGCCATCGCCGGGCGGGAGCGTCGAGTTGGCGGCTTGGGGATTGTGCTCCGGGTTGGCCGGTCCGCGGTTGCGCCTCCGCTCTCTCCGCTCGCCTTTTGACGCGGGTAGCGGGGCTGGACCCTGGCACGTACGCGCGCCTCCTCCTTCAAGCGCCCGAACAACCCGATCTTCGGTTCGGAGACCACCTGGAATTCGGCGTCGGACTCCGCTACCCCGAGCTGCTCCAAAGCGGACTTCTTGGCCTCCGCAACCGTACGACCGGTCGTCTCAACCCACTCCACTAACTATCGCCCCTTGCGCTTCCGGTTGCGGCTTCTTTGGCTCGATGATTGCGGAGTAGTGCTTCGACTAGGTCCTTGACCATTCGTTTTGCCGTCGCTGACTGGCTTGCCGTTGCTGGCTGCCTTCCCGTCACTGACCGTTTTCCCATCGCTGACCGTCTTCCCATCGCTCGGGGCGATGGCATCGCCGGGGGGGAGCACCTTGGGGGGTGATTTGGATTGTTGAGACCGGGGTGGGGACTGTTGACCTTTCGGTCGCGGGCGGTCCGCCTCTTCGAGGCGCTCTTCCATGACCTCGATGTCCCGATCGTCGCGAGCGACAAGGGCCTTTACCTTCGGGTCGTATTGGTACATCGTCCACTGCTGGCCGACTCGGAAGAGGGCCGAGACCGCATAGTAAAGAACGAGGCCAGAAGGTAGCCGGATGCAGATCAGGCCGAAGATGATGGGGAAGAACCGCATCATCTGCATCTGTGAGTTCATCTGCTGGTTCCGGCGGACCATAGGGTTCAGGTTCGTGATCTGGACCTGCTGGTAGTAGTTGGCGCCGATCATGATCAGCAGCAACAACAGGCTCCCGAAGACCTCCCACAGACCGAGGCTCTTTGTGAGAGCGCTCCAGGCACTGACGCTGAGGTTGATGCCGAACGCGTGCATTTGCGCGCCCTCGCCGGGATTGGCGCTGGCCACGAGGGCTTTGTACATCTGGGTGCCCGGGTTTATGTAGAGAGGCATGGCATGGCATGCATTCCCCTTGCACCCGGAGAGGCCCTTGGCTCCAAGACCGATGATTACTCGGTAGAGGACGTAGAACAGCGGAAGAGGCAGCAAGGTTGGGATGCAACTCCCGAAGGGGCTCACTCCCTCTTCCTTGTAAAGCTCGGTGAGGGCCTGGTTCAGCGCCATCCTGTCGTTCTTGTGCTGCTGCTGCAGCTGCTTCATCTTCGGCTGCAGCCGCTGCATGGCCAACATGGAGCGTGTCGACTTGAGCGTGAGGGGGACGACGAGGATCATGAACGTCAGGCCGAGCAGGATGATCGCGATCCCGAAGTTCGGGACCAACGAGTAAAAGCCGGCCAGGATCCAGCCGACGAGCTGGCTGAGGGAGTTCATCGCGCGTCCCTCGTCGCCGGGAAGCAAGAGCGTGTCCCCCGGCACTGGGTCAAAACCAAACGGCCCACCTGGGCGGCACCTGACCAATCGACGCACGGCCAGCGGGACACCGCGCCGCGCACCAAAGACTTGCAAAGCCTCGAGCGCGTATTCAGAACATGAGGGCACGAAGCGGCACGCCGGGCTGCGGTTGGAGGTCGCAGCTTGGTACGCATGGATCAGAGCCCTTAGCGATTTCGTTACTACCGAGCGCGTGGCATCGGGAGCGCTTGCTACAGTCACGGCCCCTCCTGTGTGGGGCGGTCCCATTCCGAGGTTAGCTTTTTTTGCGCCGTCGTCTTCTCCGTGAGGGACGTCACCGCCCTGGATAAATCGATGCCCATCTGCTGGAAACTCATCGCAGTCGCAGCGGGCTTTACGCGGATGAGGTACAGACCGGGGGGTAGTACCTCCAGCCCCCGCGCCGCCTCCCGGAGACGCCGGCGAAGGCGGTTGCGCACGACGGCATTGCCGACCTTCTTGCCGATGGCGAAGACCAAGGCGGGAGGCTGTGCTGACGGATCGTGGAGCCAGGACACTGTCAGCGGCCCTGATCGGACCGATTTCGCGCGCCGAAGCCCCTCGAGGGCCAACCGCTTCATGGTTCACCACGTCAAACTGCCAGGCGATGCCGGCCCTTCAGGCGGCGCGCTTTGAGTACAGCCCGCCCCGATCTGGTCGCCATGCGATGGCGGAACCCATGCCTTCTTGCACGGCGTCGTTTGTGAGGTTGGAAAGGACGTTTCAACTTGTTGCCTCCTCGGGAAGATCTCTTACGCAGAAAACACGGCGCCGCTGTCCCAGTCCGTCTCCAGGGCGGCCACCAGGTGGCCCACTTCGCCCAGGACGATCGTGTGGTCGCGTCAGCCGAACAGCCTACGGCGTTCTCACATAGCGTAGGGGACCAAGTGTGCCCAGCGACAGCAGGCTTTTGCTGGCGGCGTCAGGTACCGCCCTCAGGAAGCCCAGCCTCAGGAAGCCCAGTCTCAGGAAATGCCCAGTCTCAGGAAATGCCCAGTCTCAGGAACTAGCTGGAAATACAGGGGCGGTCGAAGCCAAGCGGGCCAAAACCCAAGGGGCTAAAACCCAACGGGACGGGTAGGGCTCAGCGGACAAGTAGCCCTTTGGCGCCCGTAGGCAGGCCAGACACAGTACTTTCGTATGTGATGGTCACACAAAGCCCGCCCGGCTGGGGACCGCGAGATGGTTCGGAGCCGCCGGCAAGGCCGCCGGACAGCCAATCGGCGCGGGAGGTCCAACAGTGGGGTTCGGACCAGTGGACGACGATGCCCTGGCCCGCTCCCTCCCAACTTGCTGACCAGACCCAACCTCCTGACCAGACCAGTGGGCGCAACGGTTCGACCGGTGTCGGCCGGGGCGCCCGCGGACCAGGCACCGGCGCCAAGGACCAGCCGGTGCTACCCGCCCACGCAGCATGGTGGGGTGCCGTTGGGGGGCTCGTAGGCATAGTCCTGGGCGGCATCGGGGCCGCCATTGGCCAAGCCGTTACCGGTAGTTCGACTAGCGCTCTTGCCGACTTGCTGGGCGAGGCCGGCCTGTGGACCGCGATGCTGGCGACGGTGGTCCTCGTCTCGCGCCGCTACGGGACAGGCAGTTTGCGCCGGGACTATGGCCTCGCCTTCAAGCGAATGGACCCTGTCTGGGGGATCTGCGCTTGGGTCGCCGCTCTGCTGGCATCCGGCCTCGTCCTCGAGGTCTTCTCGGGGACCAAGTTCGCAGGCACGAATGACCAGATCCTCACCCAGCAGAAGGGCCACGAAGCCGGTGTTGTGGTCGTGTCGCTGATAGTTGCGCTGGGGGCGCCGTTTTTCGAAGAGCTCTTCTTCCGCGGCTTCTTGCGTACGGCGCTGCAGGCCCGGTTCGGCCCGCACGGCGCGGTGTGGCTGCAGGCGGTGTTCTTCGGTCTGGCCCATACGGGAGAAGCAGGCTCGGCGCTGGGCAACATCTCAGTAGTGCTGGCTATGTTCCTCGTGGGCGTCGTCTTGGGGTACACGGCGAAGCTCACTGGACGGCTGGGAGCCGGGATGATCGCCCACGGGCTGTTCAACCTGGTGGCCGTGATTTCAGTGCTGTGACCCGTCTAAGGGACCGCAGAACGACTACTCGCGCGCTCGACGTCATTCTTTCTTGTTGTGACCTCCGTTACTTGATCTTCGAGCGCGCAAGTTTTCCTGAGGCGGGGCCTAAGCCCGAGGGCTCGACGGTGCGACGCCAATATGGCAGTTGGCCGTCGCTGACCCCAAGCCTGTGCGATTAAATCCGGGGCCCAAACGGCGTCACTCTGGCTTCAACCAATAGCGACGCCGGCGGCTAAATGACGGTCTCGCCCGGACCGGGAGTGGGTCAGCAACGATGGCGCCGAGACTTCAACCTCGCCCGACCTGCGTTCATAGTCGATGCGGTGCGGACTCCGTACGGGCTCCGAGGGGGTGCGCTGTCGGGATGGCACCCTGTCGACCTGGCCGCAGAGGTCCTGTCCCGGCTTGTCGCCAGGAACGGGATCGATGGCTCAGTCGTTGACGATGTCGTGCTCGGTTGCACGACTCCGGTGGGGTCGCAGGCCTGGAACATCGCTCGCCGGGCAACCCTTGCAGCTGGATGGCCGGAAGATATCCCGGGCGCTACGGTAGACCGCCAGGCGGCATCCTCGTCTCAAGCCGTCCACTGGGCGGCCCAAGCAGTCATGTCTGGTGCGCAAGATCTCGTGGTCGCGGGGGGTGTGGAACTTATGACGGCAGTACCCCTGGGGGCCAGCGTGGCGGTACCGGAAGTAGGAAAACCGTACGGCCAGCGACTGCAACAGAGGTACAAGGGTGAAGCAGGCCTGCTCCCTCCGGGGCTGGCGGCCGAGGAAGTGGCTCGACGGTGGTCGTTGGCTCGTTCAGAACTTGACGCGTGGGCACTTGCCAGCCATGACAGGGCGGCGCGCGCACAACGCAAACGCCCGGCCTACTTGCTGACCATCGAAGCTCCTCCTCAAGGAAAATTAGCGAGAGACGAGGCCGTCACGCGTGCCCTCCGGCGCGCTGATGTAGCTCGTCTTCCCCCGGCGTATGTCGAGGGTGGCGTCGTTACGGCCGCAAACATCGCGGCCGAGGGAGACGGAGCGGCTGTTGTGCTGATAGCCAGCCCCGAACGAGCCGCTTCGCTGGGCTTGACCCCAATAGCCCGATTTGTGTCATTTGCAGTCACCGGTGCCGAACCCGCGGTGTGGCCGGTGGCCACCGTCCCGGCCACTCGGGAAGCCCTCGAGCGCGCCCACCTCGGTGCCCACGAGATTGACCGTTACGAAGTCCACGAGAGCAGCGCCGCCGCTGTGCTCGCGTGGCTGGCGGCGATCAACGTCGAAGCGGGAACAGTCAATTGCGATGGGGGCGCACTGGCCACCACAGCCCCACTCGGGGCCGTCGGGGCTGGACTGTTTGGGACCGCGGTTGCAGGGCTGGTGGGCGGGCCGGACGTCGGCCCTGGTCTGTGTCGCAGGCGACGGCGGCGTCGCTACGGCGTGTGTGCTTGAACGGGTTTGACAATTCACAGTTGTGGACAAGCTGGGGAGTGTCACATACCTGTAACTTTCCAGTAATTAACTTGTCCCTGGGCAATTGGCCCTCGAGGGCCCCGATCGCCGACCAGGAGGGCCCGGTCTGTTTGGTGACGCCCGGTTTCAGCTAGGTTTCATGCAACTGTAAGGCGGCGTCCGTACCATGCAGTTGGTGGGGAACCAGCTGGCTTCAATGAGGTCGCCCCTCAAAGGGCTCGGTGAAGGCGGTGGTGGCCGCCAGAACTCGGGCGTGTGCCACTCGTACTGTGGCAACCAAGTCACACGGGCAAGTCACACGGGGCTCGGCGTGACTCAACTAGAGACGAGGTAACAACGGGGTGCTCGTCGATTTTCGCCGTCGGGATCCGGTCCGGAGAAGCGAAGACGACGTCCGGCGCCGCGTCCCGAGACGATCTGTGGATGGCGTCGTGCAGGCGCCGTTGCCGGAAGATCCCCGGCGGCAGGTGCCGCCGCCCGAAAAACGACGGCGTCGGGCCCTTGCCTACGCCATGCTCGCCTTTGCCGCCCTGGGAGCAGCGGTGGTCGGGACCATTCTGGCGACGCGGTCACCCGGCGGAACGGTCGTCCGGGCCGCTAACGGCGAGGCGGTCCGCGTCCCGGACGTGGCGTCGCTACCCCCTCTGAGGGCGCGCATCGTCTCTATCGCCGAAAGCCAGATCGGCTACAAAACCGATCCCGCGTCGACCTACTGCAACAAGTTCAGCGCCTATTGGTCATCAGGGGCGGACGACTGTGGCAATGCCAACCTCGACGAGGAATGGTGCGCAGACTTTGCCGCTTGGGTATGGAAGCAGGCAGGAGTTCCTGTCACCTATGAGTACATCAACGGCGACCTCAACTCATCTGCGGCGAGTTTTTACGAATGGGGCGTCGACAAAGGGACGTGGCACTCCACGGCGTCGGGCTATGTCCCCCAGCCTGGTGACGTAGCGGTTTACGGGTTGGACACGACGACCTTGGTAGCCGCTCATGTCGCCATCGTCATCGGCTACCAGCCAGGTGACCGCGGCCCCACAGCCGTCAACGGCGACGGCGACACAAACGCGTTCAGCACTGTCGAAGTTCGGTCCGACGAGTACGTCGCCGATGTCCACCCCGACGGTGCCCCGCTGTCGGGTTACGTCTCTCCGGGCTGACGAGGGGGCATGATGAGCGAAGTATTCTCGGCGCACCAGGGCCCTCGTACCATCTTTAGAGCTTTTGATACTTGATGATGCGAAACTGCCAGCGCAGTGCCGTGCAGCACGACGCGTCCAGGGGAGCCATGTCCCTGGCAGAACTAGGAGCTGATATTGCTGCTTGCACTTTTTAACCCAACGAACTTCGTGGAGTCGTCCGGGTACATCGCCATCTTCTTGCTTTCAGTGCTGCAGTCGTGCTGCGTACCGACCTCGTCCGAACTTACCCTGGGCTTCGGTGGCGTCCTCGCGGCGCAGGGAAAGTTGAGCCTTCCAGGTGTCATAGCCGCGGGGGTGTCCGGAGAAGTGGTGGGTGCTTACATCGCCTGGATCGTCGGCCGCACCGGAGGGAGAGCCTTCGTGGACCGCTACGGGCGCTACTTGTTGTTGACCAACAGGGACCTCGACAAGGCTGAAGGCTGGTACCAGCGGCACGGCCGTTGGGGTGTGTTCGGTAGCAGGTTGTTGCCTGTTGTACGCAATTTTGTCGCCCTGCCCGCGGGTACCGCTGAGGTGCCAATTGTCCGGTTCGGGCTGCTCACGTTGGCCGGCAGCCTGATTTGGGACTCGGCCATGGCACTGATTGGCTACGGGCTCGGTACCCGGTGGCAGTCGGTTATGCACGGCTTCAGTGATGCCGGTTACCTTCTTGGTGCTGTGGCGGTGGTTGCCGTGGTCGTGTTCTTGGTCCACCGTTACCGGTCCTACAAAGCAGCTACGGCTCCGGTCGGCGACCCCGAGGCCAGCCTTCCGAGGCAGAGCCAGAGTTTCAGCAGCGAAGCGACCGAGACGGCGCCTGAGCCAACGGGTGGCCCGTCGGTCGGAATTGAGTAGGGCCAGGAACCGACTAGGCCAGGGCTGCGTACGCCGAGGGCTGGGGCCGTCAGGCTAATCCCCGTCGGCAGCTTTGAGCGCGCCGCCCACCCTGCTGTCCACCGTCCAGCGGGTCGATGGCATGTGGTGCTCTCTCGCCCAGGTAACTGTCAGCTGGTGGCTGCCAGCGCGCTCTAGCAAGTCGGCGCCGACCCGGTCATGAGCCAGGTACATGCCGACTCGGGCCCGCACCGATGGCCCGGTTTGTTCTGGCGATTGCCCCGCCCATCCGACCAAGCGCTTACGGCCGGCGGTCATAGCCGCCAGCGTGACCCCCACCCGGGCGAAGGTCCCGAAGGAGGACTCGACCTTGCCTACGTCGTGGAGGAGAGCAGCAGCAACGACCTCCCTTGGCGGGGCGTCGTCGTCAAGCAACCGGATAGTCTCCCGGGCGACGCCAACGGCGTGACGACGGTCAGGCCCCGACATGCGCGCCCATAGGGCTTGTTCGCCCTCGAGCAACGTTCCTCGGCCCAGGCTTCATCTTTGGCGGGAGGGCCAGCCGGCGACAAGGCCCCGAAGAAGCGCCCGGCCAGGTGGTGCCAGGACCCGAACCCCTCGGACGCCATCTCGCCCAAGTTAGCGTCAAGCTACTCAGGTGCGCCCAGGTGCCGGCCTTGACAATGGTCGATGGCTGTAGCGAGGCTGGGGTCGATGGCTGTAGCGAGGCTGGGGTCGATGGCTGTAGCGAGGCTGGGGTCGATGGCTGTAGCGAGGCTGGGGTTTTGGTTTTCGCACCAACCAGAGGAGGTCTAGCGAGGTTGCCGAGAAATCCAAACCGCTGTGGTTTTCGCCGTGGCTGGCCGGCCGCGGCCATCTTGCTGGTCAGTGCGATTGCGATCGTAGGTACCAGTGGCAACCCCGCTGCTGTTGCTTCGTCTAAAGGTTCCTCTGGGACGTTTACTTTCACCGGCGAGGTCTCGGGGACGTTGAAAGTAGTGGCGTTCCTGCCGCCAGGTCAGATCATCGCGGGGTGCCAGATTTCCCCGACCCAGGCCGGCACAGACATAATCCAATGGGATAACGCCAAGCTGAAAATCGGCGGCAAGACCGAGACCATCACGAACCTCGTCCTCCAAGTCGATGTGGAGAAGTTCGGTCGCACCTACTCGTTGGCGGGCGGGAGCGCTGGGACGCCCCCAGGGGCGGTCACACTGGAGACGAACGCCAAATACTCCTGGCTTACTGATGCTGGAAGCGTCAAGACCAACTCGAATGGTGCTTCAGGCTCAGTCACCGGGACGATGACCGCAGGTAAGAACCATGCCGGGTCGGCCACGGTCAAGGGCTCGTGGGCTGGCTGCGCCAAGCTGGCTGGTTAAAAGACAGCGCGGGCCGTTCGACCTGACGGGAGGGGTGACCTGCGGGGGTCGGTGCGCGCTGCACCGGGGGTTACCGGTACTGAGTCGAGATGGCGAACCCGCAAACGATGAGCCCGAGCCCTCCGAGCAAGTACCAGTTTGAGGGGGCGCCGGGCAACAGGCTGATGTAGTTCAGCACGATCATCAAAATGCCGCAGCCGAAGAACGTGAGCATGAAGGCAGGCACCCACCAGGAGCTGTGCCGGTACTCCATCGGGAGCGGCGCCGTGTAGCGACCGCTCACGGAAGGCGTGTTCGCACCTTGCCGGCGGGCGTCCGCTTTAGGCGTCACCCGCCCCGGGGCCTCTTTTGTGCGTCGGGGCATATCTAAAGGATATGTGACGGACAGGCAAACCTCTCGGCGGCAATAACCCGGCCCGCTCGATTGCAGCGCCGCTAGCCTTTCGAAGGTAATGAACGCCGTCCTCGTCGTGGACAACTACGACTCATTCGTTTACAACCTGGTCCAGTACCTGGGCCAGCTAGGAGCGCAACCGGTAGTGCGACGCAATGATTCCCTGAGCCTTGACGAGGTCGCCGACCTCGATGTTTGCGGGATCGTGATCTCACCAGGGCCAGGGAGGCCCGAAGCCGCGGGCATCAGCGTGGAGCTGGTCCGGTCCTTCGCCGGTCGCGTGCCCATCTTGGGTGTTTGCTTGGGCCATCAGAGCATCGGTTACGCCTTCGGGGCCAACGTCGTGCGAGCCGCTGAGTTGCTCCACGGCAAGACTTCGCAGATTTCTCATGACGGCCGCGGGCTTTTCGCAGGCCTCCCTCAACCCGTGACAGCCACCCGTTACCACTCTCTCGTGGTCGAACGCAGCTCTCTCGGGGAAGAGCTCGAGGTAAGCGCCTGGTCCGAAGACGGGACTGTGATGGCCATAAGGCACAAACACCTTTCGGTTGACGGGGTGCAGTTCCATCCCGAATCTGTCCTGACAGACGGCGGTCACCGACTGCTGGCCAATTGGCTGGCGTCGTGTGGGCTTCCCGAGGCGCTGACCGATTTGCCGCCCGGCCCCATCTCGGCGGGCGTCCGGCCGTAGGGCCAACGGGCACGAGGCGAGCGGCCTGTTCTTCAAATCCAGGCCTCCACGGGCCCGTTCAGGCCTTCGTCTGAGCCCGGTTCTAATCCGCCCCGCCCTCATCCGGCCAGGGGTTGTACGCCCGGCACGTCTGCTACAGGCCTAGGCCACCCGGGACAGTGGAGGGCACCGGGTTTGAACCGGTCGGCGGTTTCGCTGTTGTCGGCACCGGGACAGTCGTCGAAGTTGGCGGGACAGTTGTGGCCGACACCGGTACGGTCGTCGAGTTCGGGGGCGCGGTGGTTGTGGGCACCGGCACGGTCGTGACCGGGGCAGTGGTGGTGGTGGCCGGTGCTGCAGTGCTCGTAGTGGTCCGGGCGGTGGTCGTTGTAGTGGTGGCAGCCGTTGTCGTTGTTGCCGGCATGGTGGTGGACGTCGTTGTAGTCGGCAACGTGGTGGTCGTCGTGGGCCCTGTGTACTCACCCACGAAAAGGGTCACGTTGGAGCTTTGGCGGACCGATACCCCGGGTTTCGGGTCGGTTGATACCACGTAGCCGTCCTCGGCTGGGTTGGTCACCGGCTGGAACTTGGCCGACGAGGTGAGCCCTACCGCGGTCAGGTCACTTTGGGCCTGTTGCTTGGTCTCCCCGACCAGGTCTGTGGGTATTGTCGCCATCTCCGGGCCACCCGAAACGTACAGGGTCACTACGGCTCCCCAGGGTTCTGAGTTGCCCCCTGGCGGCGCGCTGTAAGCGACCAGTCCCTGTTTGACGGTGGCGCTCGCCACCGTCACCAAATTGCCGACCTCGAGGTGTGCGGCCTGCAATGTGGCGCCCGCCTGAGCGGCGTCCAGGCCCTGCAGGTCAGGCACAACCGTTTGCTGAGCCCCGGTTGAGCAGTACACCTTGATTGTGTTCCCTTGCTGGTCCTTCTGGCCGCCGGGAGGGTCAGTGGAGATGACGAGGCCCGATTCGACCGCGTCGCTGTGGACCGGGACGCTCTTCACCTTGAAGTCTTTCGAGTTCAATGTCGTGGCCGCGTTGCCGCAGAGCTGGTGGACGAGGTTGGTCGGTACGACCACGAGCGGCGGGCCGCTGCTCACGTTTAGCGTGACCGGATTGTTGGGCGGGACATTCGACCCGGCGCCAGGAGAAGTGCCCAGGACTTGCCCGCTCGGCATCAGAGCGCTGTGGCCGTCCTGGATGACCACATACTTGAACCCGTCCGCTTTCAGTATCTGTTGGGCTTGAGCGACCGCGTCGCTCTTCACGTAGGGCACCTTGATGGCTGCCGGGGTGCCCCACCAGCCGGCGTTTTGCCCGATGAAGAACACGAGGACGCCGAGCACGCCCAGGAGGACTGCGAAAAGGGTCGCCCACCAGCCGGTCCGCGAGCGGGTCGGGGTCTCTTTGGCCGCCGCCGCTAACGCCGGTTCAGGCTGGTCGAACACCCGGGTCCCCGGACCGGCGGAAGTCTGCTCGTAAGGGGAGAAATAAGGAGGGGGTGGGCCAGCGATACCCCTGGTGGAGGGCGTCCCGCTCGCCGGAGGGTTCGCTGCCACCGGTTGCCCCTGGTGGAAGCGGGCCAGGTCGTCTCTTAACTCAGCCGCGCTCTGGTACCTGTCCTCGGGGTCCTTTGCCATTGCGGTCATGACGATGGCGTCGAAGTCGGCAGGTATCGAAGGGTTCAGGCTGGAAGGCAGGGCCGGGTACTCCCTGACGTGCTTGTAGGCGATGGCAACGGGGCTGTCGCCAGAAAAAGGCGCCCGGCCGACCACCATTTCGTAGAGCACAACCCCGAGCGAGTACACATCGCTGCGGGCGTCGACTGGCTGGCCTTGAGCCTGCTCGGGTGAAAAGTACGTTGCCGTTCCCATGACAGCGCCCGTCTGGGTCAAGCCCTCGCTTGCATTGCTAACCGCCCTGGCGATGCCGAAGTCGGCCACCTTGACCTGGCCGTTGTGGTCGATCAGGACATTGCCTGGCTTGACGTCGCGATGGATCACGCCTCTGCGATGGGCAAAGTGGAGAGCACTTGCGACGTCCGCGCCTATCGACGCGGCACTCTGCGGCGGTAAGGCGCCCTGACGGATCAGCGCCGAAAGAGTCTGGCCGTCGATGTACTCCATGACGATGAAGTACGTATGCTCGCCCTGGCCCCAGTCGTAGATCGAGACGATGTTGGCGTGGGAGAGGTTGGCTGCCGCCTGAGCCTCACGACGGAACCGCTCGACGAAGGAAGGGTCGGAAGACAACTCGGGGAACAGCACCTTGATGGCCACTGGCCTCACCAGGAGCAAGTCCTGAGCCAGATAAACCTGGGCCATGCCGCCGCGGCGATGTGGCGTACCAGCTCGTAGCGCTCGCTGAAGACCTCAGGTGACGTCATTTCGGCCATAGCCTAGGGCTGGCAGGTATGGTCGGTAATGGCGCGGCGGCTGTGGTCCCCCTGATCATGGCGCCGTTTTGTCCCCTGGTTGGAGGTAGGCCTGGATCACGGCCCGAGCGATGGGCGCGGCCACGGTGCCGCCCTGGAACTCGTCTGCGTTTGGCTGATTCTCGACCAGAACAGCCACCGCGATGTCGGGGTCAGGCACCGGGGCGAAAGCGGCGAACCACGTCTCGATGGTCGGCCCACCCGTCTGAGCGGTCCCGGTTTTGCCCGCCACCTGCACGCCCGGGATCTGGGCCGCGACGCCCGTCCCGTTCGGGCTGTTGACGACGGAGAGCATCAGGTTGGTGAGTTTCTTGGCGGTGCCTGGGGAAGTGGCCGTGAGCCACGGCTTCGGCTTGTACGTCTGTACCGTCTGGCCCTGGGAATTGGTCACCTTCTCCAACAAGTGCGGGGTCATGATCACCCCGCCATCGGCGACCGCCCCGGCGTCGAGAGCGATCGTGAGCGGGGTCGCCTGGACGCTCTCCTGGCCTATGGCCGACTTCGCCAGGGCGGCCAGGTTTTGGTCGAAGGACGAGGCGGGTGGAAAGTACGACTGCGCCACGCCGGGCAGGTCGAGGGGCGGGGCCGTGTCCCATCCGAACGCGGTCGCCTCGTTGGCCAAGTTCGTCGGCCCGACGGCGAGCCCGAGCTGTGCAAAGCCGGTGTCGCAGGAGACAGTGAACAACTCCAGGAGATTGCCGCCGCACGATTCCCCGCCGAAGTTGTGGAGCACCTGGCCCTCCGTATCAGGCAGGACGAAGCCTGATGCCACCGGCAGGGCTTGGTCCGCGGCAGCAGGCTTGTGGTCGTACACCGCAGCCGCCGTTACGATCTTGAACGTCGAACCGGGGAAGAAGCGTTGACGGTACGCGGCGGAAAGGAGCGGGTCTCCTGGATCGGTCTGTAGAGCTTCCCATGCGTTCTGCTCAGCGGGCTCGTTGTGACTGGACAAGGGGTTGGGGTTGTAGCTGGGATTCGCGTACATAGCCAAAATGGCGCCCGTCTTCGGGTTGAGCGCTACGACTGCACCGTCGCGTCCCGCCAGTGCCGTAGCGGCTACTTGCTGGAGTTTGGACAGCACTGTTATTTGCAGGTTGTCAGGCGTCGGCTGGGTCGTAAAAAACTTCTTAACCTGTCCTAGGTTCGCAGGCAGCGTTATAGGGGTGTCTGCCTCTGTCAAAGCGGAGTTGTATTGGCGCTCGAGCCCGTCTGTGCCGTAAGTAAGGGAAAAATAACCTGTTATCTGGCCAAAGAGCGCACCCGTTGGGTACACCCGCTGGTACTTGTACTGGTCTTTGCTAGGCACAGATTGCGCAAGGGTAACTCCGTCAGCAGAGAGGATCGCGCCACGCGGTTGCTCGTACTCCGAGATGATACCGCGCGTGTTATGCAGGTTGTTGTCGAGGGCATTTGCGTGGAAGATCTGGAGGTAGTTGAGCATCGCAAAAAGGACGACAACTAGGGCGACAGCACCGACGCCGACGAGACGGACACGCTCGTTGACACCCTTCATGGTCTGACTGGCCCGCTGTGGACTGGCCCGCTGTGAACTGGCCCGCTGGGAACTGGCCCGCTGGGAACTGGCCCGGTGTGGACAGGACCAGTGTCAACGGGCCAATTGTTCGGCGGGACGACGGGCTGTAATGTCACCCCAGACAATGCTTCTTCAGCCACGGCTTGCTCTATCGCATTGTCGTCGGAAATGCGGAGGAGGATAGCGAGCAGTATGTAGTTGGAAACCAGGGACGAGCCTCCATAAGAAACAAAAGGAAGGGTGATACCCGTGATAGGGATGATCCTCGTAATCCCCCCAACTACGACGAAGACCTGGACGATCAGCAACATTGAGAAGCCGGTTGCCAGGAGCTTGCTGAAGGACCGCTGGGACCGCAACGCGATGCGGAGGCCGGACCCCATCATCAATAGGTAGGTGATAAGTAATGCGGTTACCCCCACGAGGCCAATTTCTTCGCCGATGGAAGCGAAAATGAAGTCTGTTGAGGCCTCCGGGATGACGCCGGGGTTTCCCTGGCCTGGCCCCAGGCCCCATAAGCCTCCGGCGGCCAGTGCGAACCAGCCCTCGATTATCTGGTAGCCGGACGTGGCAAAATGCGCCCACGGGTCCAGCCATGCCTGGACGCGAGTTTGCGCGTGGTGGACGAAGTCGAGGGCAACCCAGGCCCCGGCAGTGAACAAACCTGCGCCGATGGCCAGGTAGGCCCACTTCCCTGTGGCTACCCACAGCAGGCCGACAAAGAGCGTAAAGAACAAGAACGATGACCCGAGGTCGTTCTCGGCCAGCAGGACGAGCAAGGACACGCACCAGGCGCCGAGGAGCGGAGCCAGGTACTTCGGTTCGAGCACAAGCCAGCGGCCGATCCTGCGGGTGCCAGTAGCCAGGAGATCGGCTCGTTCTGCGAGCACGGAGGCGAAGAAAATTGCGAGCGCCAGCTTGGCGAACTCTTCTGGCTGAAAGTTCAGCGGGCCGAGGTGGACCCAGAGGCGAGCACCGTTGATGTCTTGGCCTATGTGGGGCACGAGAGGCAGTACCAGTAGTACGACGCCGACGAAGGCGAACGAGTAGCGGTACCGCTCGAGGTTCACGGCCCGCGGGAAAACTGCCAGGGTCGCTATGAAAGCTACGACCGCAACGGCTGTCCAAGTGGCCTGAGCGGAGGCCTCTGCGCTGTTGAGCTCGGCGATGAACACATAGCCCGCCCCGTTTAGGAGAGCGGCCAGCGGCAACAGGACGGGGTCGGCTTGCGGTGCTAGCCGTCGCAGGCTCAGGTGGGCCACGAGCATGAGGGCAAAGACCAATCCGAGGAACGGGATTATGTCAGTCGGCAGTGAACCCGCTGTGCCGAGGCTGGAGAGCGTATAGAGCCCCCCCGTCAACACGAGCACGAGGGTGATCATCCCGAGCTCGCTCCGCCGGCGAGCAGGTTGCTGCCAAGCTGTGGCGCTCATTGGCACGCTCATGGGCCGGCACTCGTTTTAACGGCCGTTGGCGGCACGACCTTTGCGGTACCGCTGACCGGTGCTTGCCGGCCCGTGGTAGCTGAACGGCTTGGATGGGAGGGGTGGGTAGTAGCTGGCCGGGCGGTCGTGGGCGCCAGGCTCGTGACAACGGGCTTAACAGCAGGCTTGACAGTGGGCTTGACCGTGAGACCCGACGGTGGGCGCGCCAGAACCCGGCGTCGAGGTAGCTGCTTTCCGCTTGCCAGATGTGCCAGTGCCAGATGTGCCAGTGCCAGATGTGCCAGTGCCAGATGTGCCAGTGCCAGATGTGCCAGTGCCAGATGTGCCAGTGCCAGATGTGCCAGTACCGGAAGGCACAGTCGGGCTTGTGGTGACCGTCCTGGTGCCGACCGGCCGGCTGGTGGTGGCCGTGCGAGTACCCGGTACCTTGCCGGTGCCAGATGGTGCGGTCCCGGTGCCTGATGGTGCGGTCCCGGTGCTTGTCGGGGTATGGCTCCGTGGCACTCCGGAGGTTGTGGCCCCGCCATGAGCCGTGGCGGGGCTCGTGGTCCCGGCTCGCCCAGAGCCGCCCGTCGTAGTGGGACTGCTTGTGGTGGTGGGAGTGCTTTTGGTTGAAGTTGAAGTCGGTGCTCCCCGAGGCGGCGGCTGATCGGCCAGCTCGGCCTCTTCCTTAGCGGCTACGAGGTTCTTCACGTACTGGTCGGCTTGGCCTAGCGACGGCTCCAGCTGGCCCGACTTAAGCGACTGCAGGTCGTAAGGGAGCACCGATGCGGCCGAGTAAATGGTCAAGTGGGTCAGAGTCGGCTGGAACCACAGGACGCCTCCAGGCCGACCCTGAAGAATGGCGATGTGCCCGTGCATGATGGTCACGAAGTAAGCCGAACGCGCGTACCAGGCCACGGACGCGACGGCACCGCCCAGGACGAGGCTCAATGCCACGACGAAGCCAACCACCCGCAAGGTAACCCACCTGGGAAAAGGGCCGACGACCTCGACGACCCCGACGACCCCGATGCCCCCGGCAACCCCGAGCTGACCTCTTCGCGACTGCGCTCCAGCGGCTCTGCCACGGGCCCGCCGCCGTCGTCGGTGGCTACCGGCTCGATCGTCGCGGTGTCCTCGATTTGCTCGGTGCCCGAAGCGGTAGGAGCAGGCAGGATGATCATCGCGTCTGGGCTGTTCTCGTTGGCGAGGACGTCGACGACAACGACGGTGACGTTGTCGCTCCCGCCTCTCGAGTTGGCCAACGGCGACCAGTTCGCGCGCTGCTTCGCTGGGGTCGTCGAAGCGGTCCAGGACATCGGCGATGTCTTCGTCGGGCACTTCGCGCGGTAACCCGTCGCTGCAGAGCAGGTACCGGTCATCGTCCATCGGGGAGATGTCCATCAGGTCGACGTCGACGGCCGGCTCTACGCCAAGGGCGCGGGTAAGGACGTGCCGTTGAGGATGGACCGCGGCTTGGGCCTCGCTGATCTGGCCTTCGTCTATCAACTCCTGGACCAGGCTGTGGTCCACTGTCACCTGCTTAAGAGCCTTGTCACGGTACAGGTACAGCCGCGAGTCGCCGATATGAGCGACGGCCAGGCCACTCGTGCCTTCGTCTCTTTCGACAACGGCGAGCGCAACCAACGTCGTCCCCATCCCGAGCATCCCGCGGTTGGTCCTGGCCTGCTCCCAGACGGCAGTGTTAGCCGCTCGGGCGGCGCTGCCGAGAGAGTTGGCGGTGCGCTCGTCGCTCGCCTCGAAGGCCGCGTCCAGAGCCTTGATCGCTGTCAAGGAGGCGACCTCGCCGGCGGCGTGCCCGCCCATGCCGTCAGCGACGGCGTAGAGCCCCGGGGTCACCAGTAACTGGTCCTGGTTATTGGACCGGACCAGCCCGACGTCGGTGGCGGACCCGACTACGAGCCTGGTCACTTCCGGAGCTCCAGCACGGTTTGACCCACCTGGATCAGGTCACCCTTTCGTAGCGGGGCGGCTCCGGCCAGAGCGCGACCGTTCATGAGGGTGCCGTTAGTCGACCCCAGGTCCTCCACCCAGTACTCTTCCCCCCTGCGGAACAAGCGGGCATGGAGCTGCGACACGAACCCGTCCGACGCCAAGGGGACGTTGCAGCGCGGCGATCGGCCGATGGTGAGCTCGTCTGTGAGGGGGAACGCCCGTCCCTTTTCCTCGTCCGGGCTTACGACGGTCAACTGGTGGGGGCCACCGCGCCCCTTTCGTGCCCCGTTACTGGAGACGTGGGCCGAGCCGTTCCCGAGATTGGGCGCCGCCGGGACGAGGCGGGGTTCGCGCAGCTCGACCCAGACGGCGCGCAGCACCCTTAGGAAAAAGAGGTAGAGCAGCGCCAGGAACACGTACTCGAGGAACCGTAGGGCCGGATCGGCCACCTACGTCCCCCCGCTCGCCTCGAAACGAACAGTGGTCGAGCCGACTGTGATCTCGTCCCCGTCGTCGAGGGCCCGAGGCCCATTGATCACGGTGCCGTTGACCTTTGTCCCGTTGGTACTGCCGAGATCGGCGACCTGCCAGGAACTATCTCCGCCGCGGCGGACTTCGGCGTGGCGGCGGCTTACGTTTGGGTCGGCTACTGCGATCTCGCATTCGGGTAGCCGGCCGAGGGTAACTTTGTCCTGGTCGAGGAGCACGCGTCGCCCGTCTGGCAGGGTCAGGGTCGGTATGCCCTGCCCGGGGGCCATGTCCCCGGCCACGAGCAGCGTCCCAGGTCGTAGTGAGTCATCTGTCTCTATCTTGACGCTCACCGGCCCGAGGAACGTGTAACCCTCCGTCTTGGCATGGTCCTTGGCGACCTCTTCGAGCTCTTTGACGAGTTCATCCTCGATGGGCGCGAACCGGGTACGGTCAGCCTGGGGCAACAGGACCCGGAAGTTATTGGGGGCCAGGACCCCTTTCGGGGCGACCGTGCGCCGCAGGTCCATCTCCCGCGTGAGGCGCCTACCTATCTCTACAGGCTGTAGGCCGCTGCGGAAAACCCGCGCAAAAGCTCCCTCGACAAACCTCTCCAGTCGGCGCTCGAAGCTCTGTAACCCCATTGTCGGCCGCATAGTACCCTCACTGAACCCAGACATAGATTCGGGGGACCTGCCTGCTGCCAGGGGCCCAGGCGACATTGGACAGGGCGGCCCTAGGCCCAGGGGCCCTCGACCTATTCTACCTCGGAGGGGGCAGCTGGAAGCTTCGTTCATGTACCCTTGGTAGGCCACCCGGGCGAGTGGCGGAATTTGGCAGACGCGCAGGATTCAGGTTCCTGTGTCCGCAAGGACGTGGGGGTTCAAGTCCCCCCTCGCCCACCGGGTTGGACCTCGGTCTTTGCGAGGTGGGCAGGTCACGCGCCGGGCTGTGGGCGGCAAGTAGCTAATGCCTTGGTAACTCTGACCGAGGGTTTGGGGGTGTTGGGGGAGCCTCCCCAACGCTGACGTGTATTTGGTGGAGGGCCGGCGCTCTACTGGGGCCGGCGCTGGCCCCGCGACGCACTCGGGCAAATTCGATGAGTTTCGATGGATATCAGAGCGCTAGCCAACAGGTCACTGACCCTCAGTGACGCAGGCGCTCGACGACGCGTAGCTTGTTGGTGACGTCGAGCGCAGCGACTTTGTACGCCTCTGCCAGGGTCGGGTAGTTGAACACGGCGTCGGTCAGGTAGTCGACCGTCCCGCCGCAGCCCATTACTGCCTGGCCGATGTGCACGATCTCGGTAGCGCCCGTCCCGAACAAGTGAACGCCGAGGACCTTCCGGTCAGACGGCGACACCAAGAGCTTGAGCATGCCGAACGAGTCACCGCAGATCTGGCCGCGCGCCAGTTCTCGGTAACGGGAAACGCCGACCTCGTATGGGACAGACGCGCCCGTCAACTCCGCCTCGGTACTGCCTACGTAGCTCACTTCGGGGATCGTGTAAATGCCTATCGGCATCGCCCCTCGGGCTGAGGCAGTAGGTTCCCCGAAGGCGTGGTAGGCCGCCAAACGTCCCTGCTCCATCGAGGTGGACGCAAGGGCCGGGAAGCCGATCACGTCCCCAACGGCATAGACGTGGCGCAAGTTGGTCTGGAAATGCTCGTCCACCTTTATGCGGCCGCGCTTGTCCGGCGTGATCCCGATGTCCTCCACACCTAGACCTTCGGTTGCCCCTTGCCGCCCCGCCGAGTACATCACGACGTCGGCGGCCACCACCTTGCCGCTCGCCAGGGTTGTAACTGTCCCTCTGTGATGCGGTTCCACGGCCTCAACCGTCTCCCGGAACCGGAAAGTCACCGCCAGGCTGCGAAGGTGGAACTGCAGCGCTTCCACGATCTCCTCGTCACAAAACTCGAGCATCCGGTCGCGCTGTTCGATCACCGTTACTTTGGTGCCGAGGGCGGCAAAAATCGAGGCGTACTCGATGCCGATGACGCCGGCCCCGACGACGACGAGCGTCCGGGGGATCTCGCGGAGCCCCAGGATGCCGTCGGAGTCGAAGATGTGCACGTCGTCGAATGCCACAGTCGCTGGCCGGGCCGGCCGCGTGCCCGCGGCGATGATCACGTTGTCGGCGCTGAGCCGCCGGTCGCTTGACCCGGACCGAACAGAAACCGTATGTCGGTCTACAAACTGGCCCGTTCCCTGGAGGAGCTCGACCCGGTTGCGCGACAGCTGGTCGCGGACTACTTCGATTTCGCGTCCTACGACATGGTGTGTACGCCGCGACAGGTCCTCCATGGTGATGTTTTCTTTTACGCGGTAGCTCTGCCCATAGAGTTCGCGCTGTGAAAGGCCGGTCAGGTACAGCACAGCTTCGCGGAGCGATTTCGACGGGATGGTCCCGGTGTTGACGCATACTCCGCCGACCACGTCGCGCTTTTCGATCACAGCAGCCTGCCGGCCTAGCTTGGCCGCCGCGATAGCCGCTTTCTGCCCGCCAGGACCGCACCCGATCACAAGCAGGTCATAGTCGAAATCGCCCACGATGCCTCCCACCGGGGTTGTCAATCCCTGACGGAGTCTAAGCGCCTGACGGAGTCTAAGCGCCTGGCGAAAGGCGCGGCGAAGGCGGCACAACCACGGGACCGGAGCCCCCGGGTCGCGGGCGGCACGTTCACTCACGTGACGTTCATTCGCCTGGTCGTCGCGGTGCGCCTCGCGAGTTGGGCGTGACAAACTCTCGGGGTGGGCGCCGAAGAATTCCGCCGAGCCGCCCATGAACTCGTCGATTGGGTGGCGGATTACCGTCTGAAGGTCGCTGACATGCCGGTCCGGGCTGAGGTCGCACCGGGCGAAGTGGTGGCGGCACTGCCGCCCGTCCCTCCGGAGGCACCCGAGGCGCTCGACGCACTCATCGCCGACCTGGACCGCATAATCGTCCCGGGACTCACCCACACGCAGCACCCCCGGAACTTCGCCTGGTTCCCTTCGAACGCGTCGCTTTCCTCGGTGCTCGGGGACATAGTTGCTGCCGGCATCGGAGCGCTCGGCATCACGTGGCAATCTGCGCCGGCTCTAACCGAGCTCGAACAAGTCGTCTGCGACTCGGCCCGGCAGCTCTGCGGGCTCTCGACGGCCTGGAGCGGGACGATCTACGATGGGGCTTCCACTGCGTCACTCGTAGCGCTCCTGGTTGCCCGTGAGAGAGCTACCGATGGTTCTCAGCGGCGGGGCGGCTTGCAAGCCGAGGACCACCCGCTCACTGCTTATTGCTCGACCGATGCGCACTCCGCTGTTACAAAGGCGGCACTCCTGGCTGGCTACGGCGCCGAGAACCTGAGGCTCATCCCGCCCAAACAGCCGGGCCGGGAAATGGATGTCAGTGCCCTTGCGGCCTCGATGGCTCACGACGCGGCTGCCGGACGTCGACCGGCCGCCGTCGTGGCCACGGCGGGGACCACGGCCACGACCGCTTTTGACCCCCTCGTCGATGTGTGCGAAATCGCTGCCCGCTACGGCGCTTTTGTGCACGTCGACGCAGCTATGGCGGGCTCGGCGATGCTCTTGCCGGAGTGCCGCGGTTTGTTCGACGGGATCGAAGCCGCCGACTCGCTGAGCTGGAACCCTCACAAATGGTTGGGGTCGGTCCTGGAGACCTCTCTTTTCTACGTCCGGCAGCCCGAATTGCTGGTGTCGGTTATGTCCACAAATCCCAGCTTTCTGCGCTCGTCGCTGGACGGCTCGGTAGTGCAATACCGCGACTGGGGCCTGCCGCTCGGGCGTCGTTTCAGGGCGCTCAAGCTCTGGGCGCTGCTTCGCCTTGAAGGCGCCGAGGCCATCCGCTCTCGCATGCGCCGGGACCTGGCCAACGCTCAGCGCTTTGCCGCTCTGGTCCAACCCGAGCCTGGTTGGACCGTCCTCACGCCTGTCAAGCTGCAAACCGTGTGTGTCGTGCACACGCCGGCGGAATTGTCTGGCGAGGCGCTCGATAAGCACACCCTGGCTTGGTGCGAGGCCGTTAACTCCTCGGGCCTGGCCCACGTGACGCCGGCGCAACTCGAGGGCCGCTGGATGGTCCGCGTTTCAGTGGGTGCCGAGACCACTGAATGGGCGGACCTTGAAGCGCTGTGGGTTCTGATGCAAGACAAGGTAAAAACCCTTCCGTGAGGCTCAATTAAGGAGGTGTACCTTCGAGAACGGGGCAATTCGGCTTGATCGGCCTGATCGAGATCCGAGCGGGTTTTAGTGCGGTAATCAGCGGTATATGGCATTAGGCTCGGTGGGCTACGGGGGGAGGTTGGCCCTGGACAGGCGCTGGTACCTAGACGTAAACAGGTTCGCAAAGACCACGACCTGGGCGCACAGTTTCATGACCGGTTACTACGACCGGCTCGTGGTCCCTGTCGGAGCCGGACTGCTGTTCCTGGCCCTGCTCGTGGTCGTTGGTTGGTGGAGCGCCCGCCGCCAGCCAGAGCACATGGCGGCCGTCATGTGGGCCTGCCTCGGAGCATTGGCCGTCCTCGGGCTCAACCAGGTACTCGTCCGGCTCGTGGCTCGACTGAGGCCCTACAACGTGCTGTCGGGCGTCGAGGTGCTCGTGCCCCGGGTGCAAGGGTACGGTACGCCGAGTGCTCACGCCGCAATAGCGGGGGCCGTCGTTTGCGGCCTAATGCTGGCGCGTCGGTGGCGTCTGGCCGGCCTGGCCTTCCTGTCCGCCATCTTGCTGGCCTTTGCGGACGTCTACGTTGGTGCTGACTACCCTTCGGCCGTGGCCGGGGGGGCGGTTTTCGGTGCTCTGGTCGTGCTGCTTCTCTGGCCCCTCGTATCGTGGTTATTGGTGGCGGTTGTCGGCTGGGTCGGCGAGAGCCCCGTGGGAGGGCTCGTCGCAGCACGCGGGGTTCGTTGAAGAAGGCGCCCGCTCAGTTGAGTTTGGAGCGGTCCGGGACGCGGTTGCCCAATGCCAAGGCCATGGACACGCTACGCGCTGCTTCGGAAGCGGCCCCCAACACCAAGCCCGGTGTGCCCGACCGCACCTAGTGCGGCGCGGCCCGCGATGACGTGCGCAGCAGTTCGACGATCAGTTTGTCGAACATGCGTCGAGATGTCCTCGTCACCCGGTGATAGAGCGGCGCTCGAGCTCGCTCAGGCCGCCCCAAATACCGTGAGGCTCTCGGATGCGCAACGCGTAACTGAGGCACTCCTTGCGGACGGGGCAAGTGGCACACACGGCCTTGGCCTTTCTTTCTCGCGCCGCCCTGGCTTCTTTGCGTTCGAAGTGGGTGGGCGCAAAAAAGACTGCGGCCGACTGGCCTCGACAGGCTGCCCCGGCCTGCCAACCCTCAGGTGAATGTAGCGCTGTCATTGTCGTCTCTCTATGCCGAAGGTAGTCCTGAGCAGGGAGGTCTGACAATAGGGAATGTTCCCCTACGACGGAGAAAGTGGACTCGTCCACTACCAGCACCTCAGCGGGCAGCGGCAGACGAGCTCGCCTGCGTCAGCTGAGGTTGAGCCGCCGCTGCTCACCTGGTCCAGGCGTCGCATCTGGACGTAATCTGATCCGGCCCGAGCCGGGGGTGAGCCGCATGCGCCTTCGCGCCAAGTAGCTTTTCGTCGAGCGCTATCCTTCGGCTGTCGCGTTGCCACCTTTCCTACAGGAGCAGGGTTTGGGCCCACTTACATTCTTTTCCCGGACTAGGGCCCTGGTAGTCACGGGAAAAGGCGGGGTCGGCAAGACCACTGTCAGCGCGGTCATAGCGAACCTGGCAGCTAGACAAGGTCTGCGGGCCATGGTGGTTCAGATCGGCGCCCCGGGTTCGCAGAACGAGCCCGAATCGGCCCACCTATCCCGGTTGTTCGGGCGTGACGAGGCGCTCGAGTACGACCCGATAGTGCTCTACGCCAGCCCGGAAGGCGGAGAAGTAAAGGCGAGGGCAATACGTCCGGACACTGCCCTGATCGAGTACTTGCACTTGCACGGGATGCGTCGCCTCTCGCGCCGGCTAGCAGGTAGCGGCGCACTGGACGTCGTGGCGACCGCCGTACCAGGCATGCCGGACATGCTCGTCCTGGGCAAGGTCAAGCAAATGGAAAGAGCGGCCGCTGCCGGGCAGCCGGACGCACCCGACTTCATCGTCTTGGACGCGCCAGCCGCTGGCCATGCGGTCCGTTTTCTCCAGAGCCCCTACGGCCTGCTTGATGCGACCGGCGGTGGCCCGGTGCGTGCCCAGGCCGAAGAGGTTGTGGCGATGTTGTCCGACCCGGCGCGGTGCCAGGTCCTCCTGGTGACTACCCCCGAGGAGACCCCGGTCAGCGAAACCGTCGAAACCGCCAAGCTCCTGGAGGAAAAGGCCGGTACCACCCTGTGCGCTGTCGTCGTCAACGCCAGGCTGCCGGTCCTCTCATTGCCTGCGGCGACCGAGCCCGAAGACCTGGGGGAGCTTGCACACGCAGCCGGGGTACAGCTGAGCCCAGAGGAGCTGGAGAGCTTGTCCACTGCCGGACGGGTGCGCGCCCTGCGCCAGGAGTCGCAGGCGGCCCAGGTTGTCAGGCTGGCGGGCGAACTGCCCCTCGATCGGCTGGAACTGCCCTTTTGCTTCAGCTCCGAGTTGGGCCCGGACGAGCTCGAGTACCTCACCGGTTCTTTCGAGGATGCTCTGGCGGGGCTGGTACCCACGACGCAATGAGCCATGACGGGCCACAAGAGGAGGCGCAAGCCGAGGCAGAGGCCGAGGCGCCAGCCGCACTAGGGGAGGGTGCAAAAGCCGAGGTAAGGGCGCGAGCAGAGGCAGAGACCGAGGCGCAAGCCGCCCTGGAACAGGGGGCGCAGGCCGAAGCGGAGGCACGAGCCGAGGCTGAAGGCGAGGCTCAAGCCGGGCCAGCAGAGGAGGCACCAGGCGAGGTTGAAGCTGAGCCACAAGACGGTGCGCCAGCCGAGACGCAACCCGGGCCAGGTGCGAACGTCGTTGTATGCGTCGGGCCAGGCGGGGTCGGCAAGACGACCACCGCCGCCGCGCTGGCGTTGCGCGGCGCTCGTGCCGGCTCACGTGCGTGTGTGGTCACCATCGACCCGGCTCGCCGCCTGGCGGACGCGCTCGGCGTTACGGGCCTCGGCAACGAGCCTCACCTAGTGCTCCCGGCCGACGGTGACGAACAATGGCCGGGCGAGTTGTGGGCGGTGATGCTCGATGCGCAGGGCACGTTCGACGACCTCGTCGGCAGGTACGCCACGAACCCCGACCAGGCCGACACGATCCTGGCCAACCCCGTGTACAGGAACATTTCCGCTGCCATGTCGGGCACACAGGAGTACATGGCCGTTGAGAAGCTCTACGAGCTGCAAGAGAGCGGGGCGTTCGACTTGATCGTGGTGGACACCCCGCCCGCCCAACATGCCCTCGATTTCCTGGAGGCGCCGAAGCACCTGGAAAGGTTGCTGGACAACCGGATCTTCCGGCTCCTTATGACGCCGACCAGGGCCGGGTTGCGGGCGCTCGAGTTGGGCGCACAGCTGGTGATGCGGACGATCGCCAAGGTAGCCGGCGGGCAGGTCGTGGCTGAGGTCATCCAGTTCTTCACGCAGTTCGAAGGTATGGAGGAGGGTTTCAGGGCGAGGGCTGACCACGCTGACGCTCTGCTCCGCTCCAAGCAGACGTCCTTCATACTCGTCTGTTCTCCCCGGCGCGACACGGTCGAGGAAGCTCTGTACCTGGCCTCGGAGTTGGCCCGTTCGGGCGCCGAAGCGACCACCGTGGTTGTCAATCGCTGTTCCCCCCGCTACGTGCAGGTTTCACCAGCTTCCGCGGCCGCCCTGGCTGGCACCCCGCTGGAGCCACTCGTTACCAATCTCGAGCAGCTCGACATGGTGGCTGGACAAGAGGAGGAGCAACTGGCGCGGGTGTCTTCTGCGCTGCCGGGGGCGACGGTGTTACGAGTTCCGTTCCTCGCCGGCGAAGTCAGCGACCTGCGCTCTCTAAGCCAGGTGGCCGACCATTTGGGGAGTGAGGACACATCTTGATGCCGGCCGGAGCGGGGTGCGCCGTATGCGAGCGGGACCGAGTGTGCCGTCGCCGGGCCGCCGGGCCCCCGGGTCGCCGTGCCCCCGGGTCGCCGTGTCGCGGGGTCGGGCAGGGTGCGCCGTCACCGGCACAGAACGTGGTGAGTACCCCACGTTCTGTGTGTGCAACGTCCGGCGCGTGGGAGCACCAGTTCGCCCCGGTTCCGCCAACTGCTGTCTGTGCCCGTCGGCGGCTGCGACGGGCAACCAGTTGACGCTGTGGGTGAGTGGATAACCACGGTTAGTTTTGATGTGAGTGGGGGACGGCTCACCATGTGGTCTTTCTCGGCGTGTTGCGCTCTTTCCGTCGCGTTTTCGCCGACAAAATGACACGAAATCGCAACCGAAACCCTCTTATGCACCCAAAAGGGGCGCCACGGTATCGAACAAGTTCATCTTGCGGACGATATGAATGAGGTCAATACCACGTCATGTGTTCGTCAGCGTACGTTACGTATGGCGCCGTGGCGGCCCGCCGGTACTTCCTGGTGTGTCGACCGATCTGCAACAGCCAGGGGACAGCCCGCCCTGCACCCAGGCAGCATTCGCGGGCCGAGCTACCCCAAAGTGGTGTTGCTCACCCACCACCGCTGGCAATCTGACCTTGGGCTTGTTCCCCGAGACCGGCGGATTTGAGCTCCCGCCGACGCGTTCGGGTTGAGGGCTAGCTCTCGACCGTCGTCCCCGCCTCGCGGGGCTTGTCGAAAGCGGCCTTGGCTTCGTCGACGGTCTCGGTCATCGTGACGATGCGGTCGAACCCAGTGGTCCTCAACGTACGGACCAGGCTCGGGCGGTTGCAACTGACGACAACGTCACCGCCCAGCTCGCGTGCCCTGCGGATCCCGCCTATCAGGGCACCGAGGCCTGCCGAGTCCACAAAGGGGACGCCGCTCATGTCGATTATCAGGCGGGGCTTGGAGGCCAGCTCGGCAAGAGCCTGACGGAACTGGCTCACGGTGAAGGCGTCGAGCTCGCCAATAGGACGGCAAATGGTGTAGCCCTCAGCCGTCTGTTCCTGCTCGATATTGAGCACACAACCTCCTGACACGCTCCCGCATAACGTTTGGAAGATGCTACCCGTTGTGTTGGCGGGCTAGCCTCGGATTGTGCCTGACCTGCTCATCGCTACTGACTCGCGCGCTGTATTCGACGACGTCTGCTCGGCTGTCGAGGAGCCGGGCACGACAATCCGATGGGCCCGATCGGGCCGCGTGGTGCTGCCTGCTGTTCAGGAGCGCATCGCCGATCTCGTCGTCACAGACTTGCAGATCGGTTCGATGGGCGGCCTGGCGATAGCTATGCAACTGACTCTCGAGGCAGCGGCTGGACGGCTAGACAAGCCCATGCCCGTGCTGGTCCTGCTGGACAGGCGGGCCGACACCTTCCTCGCCAAACGGACCGGGGTCGCGGGTTGGCTGCTGAAGCCACTTGACCCGCTCCGGGTCCGTGCTGCCGTGCAGGCCCTGCTGGCAGGCGAGAGGTACTACGACACTACGTTCGTCCCTGTGCCGGCGGACGTACAACCGGTGTAGGTCCTCCTCGGGCTGCCTCCGGCTGCAAGGTTGGGTTACCATTGGGTAGCGGTAACGGGAAGTAGCGCAGCTTGGTTAGCGCGCAGCGTTCGGGACGCTGAGGCCGGGGGTTCAAATCCCCCCTTCCCGACCAGGTCAGAGGGCGTGTGGTCGCGCTCACGCACCTTCCATCCCGCGTTTATCCCGCGAAGCCTCCTCGGAGGGATCGAGCAGCAGGTCGGCTAATCGGTCTGCCGCCGCCCGGTCCCCGTCGGTGGTTGCCTGTGCATAGATGCCCAGCGTAAGACGGGGGTCGGAATGCCCGAGCCGGGCCTGTGCCGTCTTGACATCCACCCCCATGCGCACCATGGCGGGGGCGTTGGTCCGTCTCAAGTCGTGGAAACCGAGGTCGGGAAGCTCGATGGCTCGGCAAGCTGGAATCCACACCCGCTGCCGGAAGGCGCTGTACTGCAAGGGACGACCTCGAGAGCCGACGAAGACGTACTGGTCGGCGTCGGCGGCAGTTAGTCGCCGAACTCTCAGGTGGGCGGCCAGCATGTCCACCAGCGGTTGGGGCATCGAGAGCGTGCGGCGCCCCGCCTGTGACTTCGGTGCGCCCTCGATCATGCGCCCTCCTCGACCCCTGGTCCGCTGGCCGATCACGGTGACCGTCCGGGTCAAGAGGTCGAGGTCACCGACCCTCAGGCCAGCGCACTCGCCCCACCGCAACCCGAGCATGGCTCCTACGTAAACCATCGGTGCATAAGCCTCGTCGAGCGCGTGGGCCAGGTCAGTCAACTGCGTTGGTGTTAGCACCCTCCGACGGGCGACGGATGGTTTCGGAAGCCTGATGCCGCGGCACGGGGATCTGCCAAGGACATCGCTGTCTACCGCGTAGTTGAAGATCGCTCGCAGAACGTCGAATTGGCGACTGACCGTTCTGGCCCCGCTCGTGTGACCACCCAGCCACAAGACTCTGCACGTCACGGCGGTTGATCGACCCGACAGGCCGGGCTCCAAGGATCGGGTTGATGTGGTTGCGCACGATCCCCTCGTCCTTTGTCGCGCAGCTTTCGGTTTTGCCGGGGTTGCTCTGGAGCCATGCCTTCGCAAGTTCACCAAGCGGGGTGTCTGCCTTGCGTGGATCGACCCAAGCTCCCCGGTTGCGGTCGACGCGCTCCTTGGCCTCGTACGCTTCGGCAGCCTTCTTCGTCGGGAAGGTCCGGCTGTATTCCCGACCATCCGGGTCACGAAGGCGGACGTCGTAGACGATCCGACCGTCGCGCTTGCGACGTCTGGGTTCGATACTCATCGCGACCTCTCCCGATAGGCTCCGGCGCTGGATCGGCTCTGTTCGGCGCGCAACGGGACGGCGATTTCGGGCCAGGCTGCTCGCACTTTAGGGACCGAGGCGGGCATCGACGAACCCCGCACCATTGCCTCGCTGTTGTGGAGGCTCGACCATGGCAAGCTCAAGTTAGACCGCCAAACCGTGGTTGTCTGCGACTTATGTCGACACCGATGATCCCGCCATGCTCCGGCTGCTGGTCGCCACCGAGGCGGCTGGCTCGAAGCTGGTCATCATTGGCGACCACCGCCAGATCGGGGCCGTCGGGCCCGGCGGCAGCCTCGAAGCGCTCATTTCTCGTCACCGGGGCGGAGTGCACGTCCTGACCGACAACGTCCGCCAGGCCGACCCCGATGAGCGCGCCGTCCTCGCCGAGCTGCGGGCGGGGGACGTTGACCAAGCCATCAACTGGTACGCCCAGCACCAGCACGTCAAGGTCGCACCGAACCGCGAAGAGGTGCTCGACCAGATGGCCGCCGATTGGGCAAAAGACGTTGCTAAAGGGAGGGAAACGGCGATGCTGGCCTGGCGACGGG
This sequence comes from uncultured Acidimicrobiaceae bacterium, assembly GCA_963823855.1. GTDB lineage: Bacteria > Actinomycetota > Acidimicrobiia > Acidimicrobiales > Palsa-688 > Fen-671. Next base: position 212,979 of record CAWGNA010000007.1, on the reverse strand, counting down.
CAAACGTCGCCGCCCTCAACTCCCGCGCCCGGGCGGCCATGGCGCAGGCAGGCCGACTGTCCGGGCCGGAACTGCGCGTGGGCGGCAACGTCTACCAGGCTGGCGACCGGGTCGTCACTCTCGCCCCCTCAGCGCACGGCCAGCTGGTCACGTCGCAGCGCGGTCAGGTCATAGCCGTTGACCCCGGCGCAGGGGCGCTCACGGTCAGCGTGGACGACGGGAATACTCACACCCTGGGCCCGGAGGAGACCGGCCCCGACCGCCTCGCCCACGGCTACGCGACGACGGTCCACCGCAGCCAGGGGGCCACGTTCGACACATCACACCTCTTTGCCGACGGAGGTGGCCGGGAGTTGGGGTACGTCGCGATGAGCCGGGCGAGGGCCTCTTCCCACGTCTATGTTGTCGCCGACAACTTCATTCGTGCCCTCGATCAGAAACTCGAACCGTCGAACTACTGGCCAGTGACGCCGCAAAGGACGGCCCAGGTGGAATTGCGAGCCGCTGACCGAAGCCTTGGACCAGAGATTCTGGCTCCGGCATGCCGGGCGATCACGTGCTGGGCGGCCGTACTGCCCGTGCGGGGCAGCGGCGGCTGATGACGAAAGCCCCGTCTAAGGGAGAATGGGGCTCTCGTGGTACGGGCCGGCGGCTCCCCACGGCAGACATGATGTCAATTCGATCGGAAATGGGCGCCTGGCCATGCATCCTCCGGGGAAGGATAAGGCGGCACCGCCCGTCGGTCCTAGGGCCAACGCCTATTGGACCACATCAACGTAATTCGGGGTGGGCCTACGTCGATCTGCGGCCCTTCGCCCTCTTTGTGGAGGGATTCACATGTGAGTTACACGGTCTGCGGCTGGGCGGAAGTCGAGAATGTCCTAATGACTTAGCTCGCCCCTCGTCGCACTGGAGGGGCGCGCATAACCTCTGGGCTCTCCCTGGTAACTTGTCAAGAAAGTCACAGGTTGGGCAGGCGGCTTGCCGCTGTCCGGAAGTTTAGGAATGTTCCTTGGGCACGAGTGACCACTTCGTCGGCCGAGCCTTTACTGGCGGCCTTATCAGGCGTGCAAGAGGCCGCGACCAAGGCAGCGCGATTGGCCAATTACGGGGCAACGCAGAGCGAGGGTCGCAAATTCGTCGCCCTCTCCCTCAAGATCCCGTACAACGCGCTCTTCGAGGTACTGACTGCCAGGTGCTTGTCGTGGAGGCGCCCCTTGGCGAGAAGGTCTCCAAGACCCTCCCCATGGGAGTGCATGTTGCGGAGCGCTGCTCCTGCGTCCCCGTGCTGCTACCCCATTGTCGCATCCCTTCCTGGCCTTCCCGCAAGTCGTCGTAATCGTTATATTGAGGCCCTTTGAGCTCGGTCTTTTCGCGGACGAGCCGGACCGATCCGGATCTCGTGATGTCGGTGACCGGGGATGTCGATGGCCGCGTTGAGCAGATGCTGCAGTACGCGAACCTCAATGCGTTGGTCCGCGGCGCGGCGCGCCACATCCGGTGGGACGGTACCGGCGGGCTGCTCTACAGCGACGAGCACGAGGACCTCCACCGCTTGGACCGCGCTCGTGGAGACGACGAGCTCGGCGTCGAAGGGGCTCGGCTGTGGCAATTGCCTTGCGCCTGACGGCGACAGTCAGGAGAAGGCGGCGAGACGTAGCTTTGTAAAAGACGTTCGGTTTCACCAACCAGGTCCGAGTGATGCGTGGTGCAATTAGGTGAACGGCGGTTCGTCCACGAATAACGGCCAGGTTGCCAGTAGGCCTGACTCAGCTCAACGAGTTGTGTTGGTACAACAAGTAAAGGGCACCCGCTTTCGGCGGTCCCTCGAATGGTCCATTCAACGCCGCCGTGCACTATTCACGGTCCTCGTGGTCGCCTGCTACCTGACAATCGGCGTCACCGCCTTTTGGCCAATGCTGCCGGGCACCACTGATCGCCTCTTCGATCAAGCAGACGGGGACCCGGTGCAGACGGTGTGGTTCTTCGCATGGGCCGCGCATGCTGTCACCACCGGTCACAACCCCTTGTTCACCAACACAGTCAACGTGCCGTTCGGCTTCAACCTTGCCCAAGCCCCTGCCATTCCTCTGCTAGGGCTGGTTGCCTTGCCGGTGACGGTTGTGGTCGGCCCGGTTGCGAGCGCGACGTTGTTCATGGTCGCCGCCATGCCCTTGTCTGCCGCCTCTGCGTACGCAGTCCTATGCCACTGGCGGGTATGGGCGCCAGCAGCGGCTCTTGGAGGGCTTGCGTACGGCTTCTCGCCCTACATGGTTGCTCAGGGCCTTGTCCACCTCAACCTCGTCTTCGTCCCCCTTCCCCCGCTGATTGTCGCCGTGGTCGCTCAAGTCTTGACCCGACCTCGCCACCCTTTGCGTTGGGGGTCAGTTCTGGCCGCGCTCATCACCGCGCAATACTTCATCTCGTCGGAAATCCTCGCTATCACAATGCTTATCTGCGTCGCCGGAATAGCGATCGTGGCGGGCTATTGCCTAGCGAGAACTCCCGGTGCAATCCGAGCCGCTTGGCCAGCCGCGGCCTCGGCCCTCGGCGCTACGTTGATCCTCACAGGAGCGGCCCTCGCCTACCCGTTTTGGTACCAGGTTAGCGGCCCTGCCCACTACGTCGGGCCCGCATGGCCCATAAACAACCCGTGGTATGCAGACGCGCTCGACTTCGTGGCCCCCAGCCCTCGCCAGGCTGTGGCGCCAGTCCTGCGCTCCGTGGGGACGGCACTGAGTGCCCCCACGGGTGTCGAGAACGGGGCCTACATCGGTGTTGCCGTGCTCGCCATACTGGTCTTCCTCGTCTGGCACCAGCAAACGTCACAGCGCGTCCGACTTGCAGCCGCACTTGCAGTGGTCTCAGGAGTGCTGTCCCTGGGCCGCTACCTCGTGGTCGACAGACGCGGCGGTAACCTTCCTCTGCCATTTGACCTACTGGCCCACTTCCCCGCGATTGACAACATTCTGCCAATTCGTTTTGCCTTTACCACCGGCGCCTGCGTCGCAGCCGTCATCGCCTTTGGGCTAGATGGCCTGCGGGCGCGCAGCCGTTGCCCGCTTGGCGCGCCGCCTCGCCAACATTCGCCGGCGTTGACCACTGCCTGCGCCTTCACGGTAGTTGCCCTGGTGCTCGTTCTCACCTGGCTGCCGACGTGGCCTTACCCCACCCAGGCAGTAATGACGTTACCCGCAGGTGTGACCAAGGCTCTTCCCACTGAGAACCCGATCGTCCTGGCCTACCCCTACCCCGTTGCTCCTGAGGACCAGGCGTACCTCTGGCAAGCGGTCGCTCGCTTCTCTTTCCGGCTGCTCGGAGTCTACGGCCGCGTCCCGGCGCCGAGTCCCGGTCCACTCTATTCTCGCCGTTACTCAAGCCCCCGGCCCTACAGGAGTTTTTGGTCGCTGAAGACGGCTTGGCCGGGTACCCCGCACCGCCGGCGCTCAAGGAAATTATCAGCGAAACCAGCGCTTTCGTCGCTCGCCACGGCGTAAACGCCGTCCTCGTCGACCTTGCCGCCCCGCGGTGCGCATTGTCGCCCAGATGTTCGCCGCTGCTCTCGGCCCGCCTACTGTTAGAACCGAAGAGTTCGACCTTTGGACCATCGATGACGCCCGCCCTCCGAGTCCCCTTCAGGCATGGGGGCCCTTTACGCATACTCACGCCGAGTTGGGGTCGACGCGCACCACACGCTGCCTCGCCTTGCCGAAACGCCGGACGGCACGTGGACATCCTTGCTCATGAGCTTCGTTTTCTTCCACGCCAGGTCCCGGCAGGGTCGGCGGTTCATCCCGCGTCCATCCCGCGTCCGCAGTAATCCACGCCCGTCCCTAGCGAATCGGTCGACGGCCTGACCAGCCAAAGTGGTCCGACCTGATTCGCCGCAGACCCCCCAAGTAGCGTTCGGGACGCTGAGGCCGGGGGTTCAAATCCCCCCTTCCCAGACACCCCCTTCCGAGACACCCCCTTCCCAGACACCCCCTTCCCGACCAGGTCAGAAGGGATGAGGTCGCGCTCAGACGCCTTCCATCCCGCGTTTACCCCGCGAAGCCTCTTCGGCGGGATCGATCAGAAGGTCGGCTAATCGGTCTGGTGCCGCTCGGTCGCCGAGCGCGTCGGCCGGGTCAAGCTTTATGTAGCAACTGGGAGCGGTCCTCGTTCGAGGACCACGGCCAGGTGGGTGGTGATCTGCTGTACTACTTCGGGATCCCCCACCCAAACGTTCCGGGCCGAGGCCGTGAGCCCGATGTGCAGCTCGTAGCAGTGGTGCCGCTCGGAAGCGTCGACCCAGGCATCGGCGTCGTCTCGGATCGAGGGTTCCCGGCGGACGCGGTCCCATGGCTCGGCGGCTGCGATCCCCGGGTACCAGATGGCAGAGCAAAACGTGCACCATGCCGTGTCGAACAGGAAGTCACCGCGCAATGAGCACTTCCAGGAGAAGACGGCGTTCGGACGGCTGGCGTCTGCGGCCACCAGCACGTTGGCGTGGAGCAGGTCCCCGTGGACCAGGTCGCGTCTCTCGGGGCAGGCTTCGATCAGGTCGTGGACGCGTGCTTCGCTGGCCCGGTAGACGGGGTCGACTTCGCTTTGCGCGGCGAGGGCTGCCCTCCAGCCAGGGACCCCCTGGCGCTGGTCTTCGACGAGCCGCTCCGACAGCCAACCGCGCCAGGTGAGGTCGTTACGTCGGGGCTGCCAGTGCCAGCCCACCGGCAGGTCCGGGCTTTTCGGCACCTTGAATAACGCGGCCAGCAGTGACGCCAGCATTGGGCCGGTGGCATCTGACTGGTCAGGACGAAGATCTTCGAGGTTGATGCCGTGATAGCGGACCGAGATGGCGTACGCGCCGTCGAAAGCGTCGCCGATTTCGACGACCTTGGGCACAGGCAGCTCCGGGGAGGCGAAAACCATGGCGGCCTTGTCGGCCTCGAACCAGTCCTTGTTGGCCCCGAAGCGGAGGACCAGCTCACGGCCCGCGTGACAGAAGGAGTAGGCGGAAGACCAGAACCCTCCTTCGAGAGGTCGCAGCTCCTCGACGGCACCGTACTTGCCGGCTAGGAACTCTTGCGCCTGGCTCTGTGAGACTCGATGAGGCACTGCGTGCCATGTTGGCCCAGGAACGGCACGATGCAGGAGGTCCGCCACCCCGCTGAGCGGGCTTCATGGGGTCCGGGGCCGGCCCGCCGCCGCGCGCAGAGAACATCGACGACAGGGCGAACACCCACCGTCTGCCCAAGCGCCCCGAGTCGGCGATACCGGAAATCCCAGCAGTATCAGCGCTTTCGCGTGAGGAAGGACAGAACGCCGGTCTTGGTCTGAACAAGATGTACGTGTTTTCTGTTCTGGCGCAAGCTGAATTGGCCCCTGTAGCGGATACGGCAAGCGACGTCGGTCCGTATCTCCAGTTGGTCGGTCGGGACGGGGGCGATCGCGCCCAGACCACGTCGTCCGGTCGATCTACGAGGTTTGGCGGTCAGCGCTGCTTTGCTGTCGGTTCGACCCGGTGGATCATTCTGCGCGCAAAATGCCACAGGGCGCTGGACGTGGCGTCCAGGCAGCTCCGCCGGTCCTTTATTCCATCGCGTCCAGGAGCCCCCGGCACGCCTGCTCGCAGCGTCGGCAGGCCTCGCCGCAGACCCGGCAGTGCTCGTGCATCGCGGCGTGCCGCTCGCACTCATCGCCGCAGCTCTTGCAGATGGCCACGCAGGCCTCCAGCAGCGGCCGGGTGACGCTGGCGTGAGGCTCCGTCTGGCGGCTGGTGACCCCCACGGTCGCGGTGCAGATATCGGCGCAGTCCAGGCACAGGCGGATGCACTTGACCATCTCGGTCACGTTCTGCTCGCCCAGGTCAGCGGCGTTGTCGGCGGTGCAGGCCTGGGCGCAGTCGCTGAGCGCGTCGATGGCAGCGCCTAGCACGCCGGCGTCGACGTCGAACGTGCGAGGGTAGGTGTCCAGCATCTGTCGCGCGTAGCTCATGGCTTCCTCCTTTGAAGGCGATGCGGCAACAGCAACCCAGGTTCCCGTCTCCGTGCGGTACCACCGGGGTGGATAGGTCGCAACGCAGGCCTGGCCGCACCCGGCCCGGGAGGTTTATCGCGGGTCATGCGCCCGGTCCTACATCATCGGCATACCGGAGACATGAAGGCCCGGGAGCAGCCACGGGAACCAGATGGCCAGCCCCCCGACGGCCACCAGCAGCACGCCCACGGCCTGGCCGAACGGCTTACCGTGGCGCCAGAGCTTCTCAACGAGGATGACGACCGCCAGCGCCGCCATGACTGCCACGTTCATCACCCCGACAGCGATCAGCACGATCATCAGGCCCCAGCAGCACCCGGCGCACGTCGCCCCGTGATGGAGGCCGACGCGGAGGTCACGGCTGTGGCCCTTGAAGCCGAGGTAGTACATCAGCGCGCCTATAGGTGAGCGGCATCGGCGCAGGCACCAGTCCTTCCAGGGAGTGAGCTGGTACATGCCTGCGGTGACGAAGATCGCGGCCCCCAGCCACTTCACCGCCGTCGGGGATGCCGTGATCAGCCGCCCAGTTCCGGCCAGAGCCGCGAAGGCGACGGCCCCGACCGCAGCCCAGGCCAGCAGGTAACCGGTCAAGAACGAGGCCATCCGCACGGCACGCCCGGAGCCGGCCGAGGCACCGGTGATCAAACGGGTCCACAGGATCGCGACCGGGGCCACCGATGGCAGCATCATCGCGGCCATCATCACCACCCACAGCCCGAGGAAGGGCAGCAGCGCCAGGCCCATGGTCCCGGGCCCGGTGCCCATGTCCCGGGCCAGCATGACGGTGACCGCCCAGGCCACAGCCGCCAGCGCGGTGACCGCGATCCACGGCACAGCGAGCTGACGCGGCGGCAGGGCCTCCACCGGCCGCATGACCGAAGCCGGACCGGGATGGTCAGCCACCATGCACCCCCCGTCAGCTTTCGTAGCGGAAATCGGTGACGAAGCTGTTGGTACCCGAGAAATCGGCGCTCCAGTGGCCGTGATAGCTCACGTCTTTCGCCCTTGCCTGCCGGACCGGCTGGGTGACAGCGCCGAATGGGGCGTTCGTGATCACGGCAGGCCGCTGGCCATCCATCCCCACCACCTGGTCGCTGCTCATCGACAGAGCACCCGAGACCTCAACGTGCAGCGAGCCGTCCGACTTCTCGAACGTGATCGCCGCCGGCTGCACCCCGGCGACTTCGCCGATCAGCGGGCCCAATCCGGCCAGGTGGCCACCAGCACCCCCGGAGAAAACCGCACCGAGGGCTTCCGACTGCTCTGCGGAGGCACGGTCGTCCAGGTACAGCGCGACCTTCCAGCCGCCATCGGTCATCCGCTTCGGCGAACGCACAGCCATTACAGCGCTCAGACCGGACAGGTCCACACCGTCCTTGTTGCCGGTGGTGACATGCCACGCCAACAACACGTCGCAGTTATCGTGGGTGGCCGCCCCCAGCCAGACGCAGTTGCAACTGACCTCGCAGTTGCACACCTCGAAATAGTCCCCCTCAACAGAAAAGCTCACATCACCCTCCCTCACGCAGGTTCCGTCCGCCGGGCGGACGGCCACATACGCTTCGGCTTCTAGCACCACGAACGCTGATATGCAAGCCCCCTTTGCAAAGGGACGCGCCCGGCGAGCAGCACTTTCAGGTGACCCGATGGCCGATCAGCCAGCAACCCCGCCCGCGACACCATCACAGAGGCACCGGCATCCGCCCCGGTCCGGTGCGCGCCTGATCAGCCATCGGAGCTGTAGGCGAAGTCGGTGGCAAAGCCGCACCGCCCGTGCAGCTCCCAACTCAGCGGGGCGTCATCGACACGAAACGTGCCGGCGATGACCTCCTGGCCTGGCCGGTCCAAACCAGGTATGCCGCAGGCCACCGGGGCGGGCGCCTCCACCAGCGTTTCGGCATGCACAGTGAGGCAGGTGTCCGCGCGGATGGACCAGCGCCGGGCCACGTGAGACAGCTCAATGCGGGCACGCCGAACAGCGTGGACCGTACCGATGGCGGCCGCGAAATTGCGCAACGTGGTGCCGCCCGCCCGGCCAAGGAAGATCGCAGCCAGCGCGGCGTGCTGCTCGTGGCCGGCCCGCTCATCGAGGTACAGGCTGACGCGCCAAGGTGAACGGGGTTCGTCGTCGTCATACCAGCCGGCCATGACCACGCTGAGGTCATCAAGCCGCAGCCTGTCGGCGCGGCCCTGGCTGATCTGCCAGGACAACGCGAACTGACAGATGCCATAGGTGGATCGTCCGCCGGAGCGCTCGCCGACATTCCGGCACGGACAGACGGCCTCACAATTGCACGCCTCAAAGTAGCTGCCGGCGACGGCCCACACCCGGGGAGGCTCTACCTCGCCTGCCATTCCACCATTCAAGCCACGTGCCGACCGGAAGGCAACGAACGTACGGCCATCCGAGTGGTTGAACTTCCACTCACGTACCGACTGCTCGTCGAGGGGCTGAGTGAACGGGTCGTCAGCCCAGCTCTCGATCACGTCCGCCGCGTAGGCCGACCAAGGCTCGTCGGCCGCCTGTTGCTGCATGCTAGGGGGTGGGGCGGCCAGACTCGTTTGCGTGCGGGCTAACACCGACCGCTCGGCAAGGTTCGTTTTTGGCGACCTAGTGGAGTTTTATGACCGCGGCCGGCCGACCGCTCCGGCGAGCTACGTTGAGGCGGTCTTGCGACGGCTGAGGTCCGAGGCGCCGCGCCGCCAGCTCGAGGTCGGCGCCGGGACGGGCCAGTTGACCACCGCACTGGCCCGGCTCGGCCCGACAGTCGCCCTCGAACCTTCGCCTCCGATGGCCGCCAGGCTCCGTGACAACCTCGCCACCGAGGTAGCGTCCGGGCGCTTGCAGGTCTGGGAGCGTACGTTCGAGTCGCTTGAGGCGAGCGAGGGGCCGTTCGATTTCATCTGGAGCAGCGACGCTTGGCACTGGCTCGAGCCTGCCGTGGCCTACCCTCTGGCGGCAACCTTGCTGACTGCTTCGGGTTTGCTCATCAACACATGGGGGTTCCCCGCACTTGCCGACCTCGGGCTCACCTCGGCCCTAAACGAGGTGTACAAAGAGCTGAACCCCCACCTCGTAAGAGACGGAGCACCGCAGTTGTCGGTGGAAGACGCACTTTTTGCAGAGGGCCGGGACGAGGTCGAGCGCGTCGGAGCCATGACTGTGGTGGATGCATGGATTGACCAGCGCACCGTCACGGTCACCACGGACCGCTACCTCGACTGGCAGCTGTCGTACGCGCACATCGCTTACCTGACGGGCGTGCAGCGCCGGAGGCTCCGAGATGCGGTGTCGGGCGTCTTGGCTCAACGCGGGACCGAGCGGGTCGAGGTGCGGGTCAGCCAGTACACCCTCGCAAGCACCAACTCTGCCCAAACCGCGCCGTGAGCTCGCCGCCGGCGGCTTGCAGAGGTACGCATGACCAGTACCCCCGTCAGTACTTTCCAGGCCACCTCCGGGGGCCAGGCCGGCCACCGCCACGGAAAGTTGGACGCGGTTGTGGGTGACGGTGGGTGACGGTACGGAGGTCCAGATGATCCCAGTCTCGGCCGTTAGTCGGCAGTGGAGGTCACCCCCAAAGTCGTGGCCTCTGGCTGAGGCGGTCCCTGCCAGGGACTCCCCGCCATGGGCGCTCAAATGAACGCCATCCGGTGCCTACATGTGCCCAGCATCTCCACCACTGCCGCAATCGGCACGTTCATCAGCCTGGTCAGTGGCATAGCTACTCGGTCGCTCAAGGCGTCCGCCGTCCGGCGCCGGTCGGGCGTCCTGGTCTCCATCGTCGTGGGGGCCCTGATTGGCGTCCTGATGCTGAGGTACGTTCACAGAGACGCACCGGTCACTGCCCGTGGTCGTGAACGCAACCGTGCTCGGTACCGCCGCTGTGGCCCTGAAGGACGGATCCGTCGACGGAGGTCCCTTACGTCAGGGCACTGTCGCTGGTGGGCCGGGGGCTCGAGTGTGAGGAGGCGTCTTGGCTGGCTCGTATGGTTGGGCGAGGGGACGGACCGGCCCGTGGAGCATCTCGGCCGGCCCAACCGAGCCGAACAGCTGGACCAAGCGGGCGACTGTGCCCGTCCAGCCGGTCTGGTGGCTGGCGCCCAAACCGGCACCATTGTCGCCGTGGAAGTACTCGTGGAACATCAACAGGTCCCGCCAGTGTGGGTCGTCCTGGAAAGTCGTCATACCGCCGTAGACCGGACGCCGGCCGGTCCCATCGCGCCGGAAAGTAGCGATCAAACGGTCGGATATCTCTTTGGCTACCTCGTAGAGCGTCATCTGGTGCCCAGAACCGGTGGGGCACTCGATGGTGAAGTCGTCCCCGTAATACAGGTAATAGTTGAGCAGGGCCCGGATTATCAGCAGGTTTATGGGGAACCACACCGGGCCCCGCCAATTAGAATTGCCGCCGAACATGGCGGTATCGGACTCGGCGGGCAGGTACCCGACCCGGAACTCTTGGCCGTGCACGGTGAAGACGAACGGTTCCTTCAAATGGTAGCGCGACAGCGACCGGATCCCGTGCGGGCTGAAGAAGCGTTCCTCGTCGAGCATTCGGGCCAGGACTCGACGGAGCTTCGCTTCATCGAGGACCGACAGCATGAGCCGGCCGTCCACCCCGGGAACGAGCGGGTTGGCGACACCGCTCAGCAAGTCCGCGTTGCGCTCGTAATGCTCTCGTGCCCGGGCCGCCAGGCTCGGGAAACGCTCGACGACGTCACGGGAGATGATCGAGACGGCGCACAAGGGGATCAACCCCACCATCGAACGGACCCGCAGGCGCGTAGCCGACCCGTCGGGTAGGCGGAGCACGTCGTAGTAAAAGCCGTCCTCGTCATCCCACATTTCGTCGTCTGTCTGACCGACCTTGTCCATGGCGCCGGCGATCCAGAAGAAATGCTGTACGAACCGCAGGGCCAGGTCTTCGTAACTCGGGTCGACGCTGGCCAGGATCAGGGCCAGTTCGAGCATGTTCTGGCTGAACAACGCCATCCAGGCCGTGCCGTCCGCCTGCTCCAGGCGGCCCCCCGTCGGCAGGGGGGCGCTGCGGTCGAACACCCCAATGTTGTCCAGGCCTAAAAAGCCACCCTCGAACAGGTTGTGGCCAGCCGGGTCTTTTCGGTTTAGCCACCACGAGAAATTCAACAGCAGCTTCTTGAACGCGTCGCGCAGGAAGTCAGTGTGGTGCGCTGAACGCGGCCCCGCCCGGCCGCGTACGCAAACAAGGTCGCCCACGCGTGCACCGGAGGGTTGACGTCGCCGAAGTTCCATTCGTAGGCGGGGATCTGCCCGCTCGGGTGGAGGTAGACGTCACTGAGCATGAGGTCTATCTGGTCCCGGGTGAAGGCGGGGTCGACCATGCTCAGCGGTACGCAATGGAAAGCCAGGTCCCACGCCGCGTACCACGGGTACTCCCAGCAGTCCGGCATCGACAGGACGTGCCCGTTCTGCATGTGGAACCACTGCTGGTTGCGGACGTCATCGCGTTGGGGGGAGCGCAACGGGTGGGCCTCGTGCTCCCTCAGCCACCGGTCGAGGTCGAAGTAGTAGAACTGCTTGCTCCACAGCATCCCGGCCAGGGCGCGCCGCATGATCATGGCGCTGTCCGGGTCGAGAGCCGGCGGGGTGATCGCTTGATAGAACTCGTCGGCTTCGGCCCGTCGCCGGGCCAGGACAGCATCGAGGTCCGGGCCAAGTTCGCCGCCGGCCACCGGCTCGGCGTCGACCGGCCGTAGCCGCCAGCGCACCGTGCTCGAGCCGCCGGCGGGCACCATCAGGCGGTGACGTGCCGCCGCCTTGGTGCCGGTGCGGGCCGGGTTGACCGCGTCGAGGCGCCCCGCCACCACGTAGTCGTTGATCCCGTCTTTTACATACGGCGTGCTGTTCTCGCCTCCAAAGAGCCTCATGGCGTTGGTCTCGTTGTTGGTGAACAAGCACTCTGCGCCGGGGTCGACCCATAGCACGCGCTGGCCGAGATCCGAATTCTGGGCCACGATGCGGCCCGGGCCCTCCGCCGCCAGTACCGGGACCTCTGGCACCTGCCCGGTCGTCCAGGTGTTGCGGAACCAGATGCTGGCCAGGACGTCGAGATGGGCGTCGACCGGCCCCCGGTTGGACACAGTGACCACGGCGATGAGGTCTTCTGGGCCGGCCTTGGCGTACTCCACGTCCACATCGAAGTAACGGTTATCGGCGAACACGCCCGTGTCGAGCAGCTCGTACTCGAGGTCGTAGCGCGACCGCTGTCTGTTGGTGCTCACCAGGTCGTCGTAAGGGTAGGCCGCCTGAGGATATTTGTAGAGCAGGTGCATGTAGGAGTGAGTCGGAGTGTTGTCGACGTGGAAGTAATACTCCTTCACGTCCTCGCCGTGATTGCCCTCCGCATTGGTGAGGCCAAAGAACCGCTCTTTCAGGATCGGGTCAGCGCCGTTCCACAGCGCCAGGGACAGGCAGAGCTGTTGGCGGTCGTCGCTTACACCGGCGATACCGTCTTCTCCCCACCGGTAAGCGCGCGACCGAGCCTGGTCATGAGTGAAGTAGCTCCAAGCGTCACCGCGCTCGCTGTAGTCCTCGCGAACCGTGCCCCACTGGCGGTCGCTGAGGTAGGGGCCCCACCGCCGCCACGGGATCCCGCGATCATCAGCTTCCTCCAAGCGACGAACCTCGCTCGCGTCGTTCATCGTGGTCACCTACCTCGCGCCATACCCGGCCATCCGACGACCCGACGCTAGCAGGGCACCTAAGAGGTCGAATCGATAAGTTCTTTTGCGACGGATTAGGTACGAACGGCTTAGAGAGGAGCCTGTGATGCGAGTCGTGGTGTTGGGCGCCGGTTTCGGCGGCTTGGAGTTGACGACCCGGCTATCAGAGGAGCTCGGTGACGAGGTCGAGGTCGTGCTGATCGACCAGGCTGATGCCTTCGTGCTCGGCTTCTCCAAGCTCGATGTGATGTTCGGGCGCACGGTCCCCAAGGCTGTGCGCCACCCCTACCGTCACATCGTCAAGCCCGGTGTACGGTTCGTCCAGACGGTGGTGAGCTCGATTGACCCTACGGCCCGACGGGTCGGGACCGAGGCCGGGTCTTGGGAAGCAGACGTCTTGGTCGTCGCCCTCGGAGCCGATCTGGATCCCGCCGCCACGCCCGGTCTCATCGAAGGAGGTCACGAGTTCTACACGTTGGAGGGCGCGTTCGCGGCGCGCGATGTCCTGGCTGGCTTCGGCGGCGGCCGCGTGATCATCGGCGTGACGTCGACGCCGTTTAAATGCCCACCGGCGCCGAGCGAGACGGCGTTGATGATGCACGACTATCCTCACCGAGCGCGGCCTGGCGGAAGGCTCCGAGGTGGCGCTCGTCATGCCGTTCGGTGTTCCCGTCCCGCCGTCGCCCGCGGCATCCGCGGCACTGCTCGCGGCGTTCGCCGAGCGGGGGATCGACTGGCATCCAGAGCGATCGGTTCGCGCCCTCGACCCGGCCCGGAGGGTGGCCGTGCTCGACAACCAGGAAGAGCTGCGCTATGACTTGTTCCTCGGCGTACCGGTACATCGGGCGCCGGCAGTCGTGCTGGGGTCGGAGCTATGCGTCGACGGCTGGATCCCCGTCAACCCGTTGACGCTCGAGACGACCTTCCCCAACGTGTACGCCGTCGGCGACGTAACCAGCGTCGGCACCCCGAAAGCCGGCGTGTTCGCGGAAGGGCAAGCCGTCGTCGTCGCCGACGAGATCGTCGCCCAGCATCGTGGCCGTCGAGCATCCGGCACCTACGACGGTCGCGGCATCTGCTACGTCGAGTTCGGCCACGACCAGGTCGGCCGCGTCGACGTGACGTTCCGGAGCGGCGAACGGCCCTCCGGAGAGTTCGATGGGCCCTCTCCGGACTACGCAGCCGACAAGTCGAAGTTCGGGTCGAGTCGCATCCAGCGCTGGTTCGCGCGGGATTGGACCAGCTACTGACTGAGTGGGAAGCGTTTGAGCGGGCTATCCAAGCAGTCGCTCGAGGACTCCCCTGAATCCCTGCACGCCGTGGACCACAACATCTGCGCGGGTAACGATGTCACGCGGCCCCTCATCGGAGCGCACTCCCACCCGCACCGCTGTGTCGAGGCGGTCGCCGGCGACCAGCGCGTCGAGCTCATCGAATGCGTCAAGGTCGGTGGCGTCGTCGCCGCCGTACAGCGCTGCCCGCGCCCGGCTCGCTCCGATCAGCTCGAACACCGCCCGTCCCTTGCCGATGGGCACGGGCGGCCACACTTCAAGCACCTTGCGACCCCAACGAGCGTTCAACCCGGCCTCCTTCGCGTCATTAGCGACGCGCCGGAGGTGCGCCACCGCCGGCTCTTCGTCCGGCAGGCCGCGCCAATGGAACGCCGCAATCGGGCCTTTGTCTTCGATCCGGACCCCGAGCGCCTGCAGCTCGTTCATATGCGCGGCGGTGAAACCCCGTACCACAGCCGGCCAGCTCTCGAACGGGGCGATCAGGCGCGGCTGTTCTTGGTCCGGGAAAAGTAGTTCGGTGCCGTGTAGGCCCGCATACGCAATGCCGCGTTGCCCGACCAGCCGCCGCGCCTGCAGAGCTGGCCGGCCAGAGACGCAGGCCACGCAGGCGTAGCGACGGCTGAGGGTGCCGAGCAGGCGGGACACATCCTCGGGTACCCGGGCCTCGGATGGCCGCTCGACGATCGGCGCGAGCGTCCCGTCAATATCGCACAGCACGGCGGCGTGCGCCGGATCGCTCGTCAGCGGACGGAGCTGTTCGGCGAGGGCTCGAGCCGTTGCAGCGGACCAGACAGACATGAAGTCCTTCCTTGGGCAATATAGGTGTCGGGTTGTGTGCCTGACGGTTCACGAGGGTTCAAGCGCAGGCACCTCGGTGACCATGTCGAGAGCGCCGAGGAATGTGTTCGCCCAGTGGTAGACGTCGAATTCGATGACCCGGCGGCGCAGGGACTGCATGCGCCGAGCCGCGTCTTTGGGTGACACCCGGACAGCCTTCAGGATGGTGGCCTTGGTCCCGTCGATGTCGTACGGGTTGATGAGAAATGCGTGCCGCAGCTCGTCGGCGGCACCGGTGAACTCGGACAGGACCAGTGCTCCTCGCAGGTCGAAATGGCAGGCCACGTATTCCTTCGCGACCAGGTTCATGCCGTCTCGCAGCGGTGTGACGAGCAGGACGTCGGCGGCCAGGTACAGCGCCGCCATCTCTTCTTTGGAAAAGGACTGGTGCAGGTAGCGGATGGCGGTTTTGCCCACCGAAGAATGGTCGCCGTTGATCCGGCCCACAATGCCCTCGACTTCGTCGCGCAGGCGCTGGTACTCCTCGACCCGCTCCCGGCTGGGGCTGGCCACCTGGACCAACACGGCATTCCTGGGGTCGAGCCCGCCTTCGTCGAGGAGCTCACCGTAGGCTCGCAGCCGGTGCACGATGCCCTTGGTGTAGTCCAGGCGGTCCACCCCTAGCAGCACCACCTGGGGGTCACCGAGCTCGGTCCGCAGCTCCCGGGCCCGGGCCTGGATGTCGTCCCGGCGGGCCAACGCCTCCAGGCCGGCGGTGTCGATGGAGATAGGAAAAGCCCCGGCGCGCAGCTGTCGCGCCCCGCCCCGGCCCTCAGCCTCGGATGGGAGTTCGATGACCGACCCGCGGGTGCGCGCCCCGGTCAACCTTCTGCACGCCCGGAGGAAGTTGCTGGCATCGTCACGGCGCTGAAAGCCGAGCAGGTCGGCACCGAGCAAACCCTCGAGGACGTGGCGCCGCCAGGGGAGCTGAGAGTAGATCTCGTAACCGGGGAACGGTATGTGGTTGAAAAACCCGATCCGCAGGTCCGGTCGCCGGGCCCGGAGCAGGCCGGGCACGAGTTGGAGCTGGTAGTCGTGGACCCACACCACCGCCCTTTCCCCCGCCGCTTCAGCCACCACGTCCGCGAACCGGCGGTTTACCTCCCGGTAGGCCTCCCACCAGCGGCGCTCGAACTGAGGGACCGCGGTCAAGTCGTGGTACAGGGGCCACAGGGTAGCGTTGGAAAAGCCCTCGTAGTAGTCGCTTACCTCCTCGGCGGTGAGCGTCACGGGCACGAGGTGCATGCCGGCGGCGTCGAACGGGCCCAGTTTTTCGTCCGGCACCCCTGGCCAGCCCACCCAGGTGCCCTGGTTGCCCTCCATGACCGGCTCCAACGCGGTGACCAGCCCCCCTGGGCTAGGCCGCCAATCCACCGAGCCGTCCGGAGCGGTGACGCGGTCGAGGGGTAGGCGGTTGGCAACCACGACGAACAGTGCGGACCCGATATGCGGCGGCATGGAGTGCACGCTACGACCCTCTCTTGATATGAACTGGCCTCTCTTGATATGAACTCGGAACGCCCCCACGTCGACATGGTGGGCCCGGCGGTCTCCAGCAGCGTGGCTGAGTTCTGGCCAAGCTGACCCGTAGGCTCTCGCGGTGGAACAGTTCGCGCTCGCGGTCATTGGCTCCGGATCCGGCAACGTGGTGATCCCTCATGACAGGAGTGGGGGCAAGGTGGCGCTCATCGAGGCCGGGGCGTTCGGGGGGACCTGCCTCAATCGGGGGTGTATCCCCACCAAGATGCTCGTCTACACCGCTGACGTGGCGATGCAGGTCCGTCGGGCCTCGGAATTCGGCCTGGCGGCGACACTCGAGGAGGTCGACTGGACTGCGATCCGCGACCGGGTCATGACTCGGGTGCACAAGATTCTCGCTTGCAGGCCGTAAGAAGCGGGAGGAGTCGGCGAACCTCACCGTGTTCGAGGGCCGGGCGCGCTTTGCGGCCCCGCACGAGTTGATGATCAATGATCAGACCCGCATCCACGCGGAACAGGTCGTGATCGCCACCGGTGGCCGCCCGTCGGTCCCGGCGGCGGTGGCGGAGTCGAGGGTTAGGTTCCACACCTCGGACACCATCACGCATCTCGACGCCCTGCCGGCCAGCATGGTCATTCTCGGCGGGGGGTATATCGCGGTCGAGCTGGCGCACGTGTTCTCGAGCTTTGGGGTTGAGATCCACATCGTTGCGATGGCGGCCACTTTGGTGGAGATGGTCGATGCCGACATCGCCAAGCGGTTCACGGCGCAAGCTTCAGCTCGGTGGGACGTCCACCTCGGTGCCGCGGTGACCGATGTGCGGATGGAGGAGGGTGGAGTCGCGGTAATCCTCGAGGACGGCACGCGGGTCGTCGGAGAGCTGTTGTTGGTGGCTGCGGGCCGCCAACCTAACACCGACGATCTCGGCGTGGATCTGGCCGGGGTTTCTCTCCGCGATGATGGGCACATCCGGGTCGACGATTTCGGGCGGGCGGCGCCAGGTATCTGGGCTCTCGGGGACTGCAGCTCGCCGTTCGAGCTCAAGCACGTGGCCAACGCCGAAGCCCGCACGATTGCTCACAACCTGGCTCACCCGGACGAGCTGCGTCCGCTCCCGCACGACTGGGTGCCCTCGGCGGTGTTCAGCGACCCGCAGATCGCCTCGGTCGGTGCCCGGTCTCAGGATCTGGCAGGTAGACCATTCGTCGAGGCCACCGAGGAGTACGCCGACGTCGCCTATGGGTGGGCCATCCAGGGCGAGGGCGGCATCTGTAAGCTCTACGCCGACCCCGAGACGGGAACACTCCTTGGTGCGCACATCCTTGGGTACCAGGCCTCGCTGCTTATCGCCCCGCTGGTCCAAGCGGTCGCGCACGGCCAGCGAGCCGCCGATCTGGCCCGGGGTCAGTACTGGGTTCATCCTGCGCTCAGCGAGGTCGTCGAGAACGCCCTCCTGAAGTTACCTGTAGGCCAACTAGTGCGTTCCGGTCAAGTCCACTGACTCACGAATCGCGCTTGTTGCCGCCATCCTCTGGCCAAGAATTGATAAAACACACGGTCACGATGGCGTCCGTACTGACCATCATGGCTATGCTAATCCGTGGGAGATTTGCTCGGTTCAACTCTCTTTGGCACATTGAGGTTTGAAATCAGCCTCATTGATGGTATAGCTCAGCCGTGCTTATTCTACTTGTGCTATTGCTAGTACTGCTGTTTGCTGGGCTTGGGTTCGCCGTCCACTTTCTTTGGATCCTGGCCGTGATCTTTCTCGTCTTCTGGCTGGCTGGAGTGGCGCTAGGTCGAGGTGAAAGTGCAGGGAACCACCGCTTTTATAAGTGGTGAAACCAAAGGGGAGGCGTCTGTCCGGCTCAAGGCGCGGCAAACCCGGCGTTGACCATTCCCCCTGACCATTCCGCCTCACCTTCCGTCAATATTTCCTCAGCGGTGCAGAATTTGTGGTTTCCCGGCCGAAAGCTCAAAAAATCGGTGGTTTGCTCGAGAGGGCTTGAGGAAAACTCGAGGGTGTGGCTGGACTGGAGTTGCGCCTCCAGAGCCCGCTCAGTCTCCTCACGAAGACCCCTGGCCCGGGACCATACGCCGGAGACGCTCCCAGGACGCGGAAGCCGCCTCGATATCGGAGGACATGAGCTGCGCGATAACCGAGATCTCAACTGCTTCCTGCCCGGAGGGGTCGGGAGCGGCAGACGAGGCGCGATCAACGTCATTGGCTGCCCAGATAGCCATCCGGGCGGCCAATTGAGCCAGGCGGGGGTCGTCAGGGCCCCAGTCGAACGCCCTGTCGCATTCGACGTAGAGAGCCCTGAACGCGGCATCCGTTAGTGCGGCCCGCTTTTGTTTGACCCATTTGTGCGCCGGACCAGGCGAGATGGCCATGGCCAGGATCCAGCCGTCACGCTCGATTGTCACCGTTCGCTCGCTGACGCCCATGGCTCGCAGTTCATCGAGGATCTCGACGATCTCATCGGGGAGAAAGAGCCGCTCTCCCTGGGTGAGTTCGGCAAGCCGACGACGATGCGCCTCCATTTCCTTGATCTTTTCTCTCAGCCCGTCGTCGATCGATGCCACAGCGCCTGAGAACTCGGTCGGTGTGGCCCGGAGCAGGTCACCTATCCGGGCCAGTGGGACGCCGGCATCCGCCAGGATCTTGATCCTGATCAGGTCCACCACTGCCTTAGCGTCGTACCTCCGGTAACCCGAACCGTCACGGGCGGGCTCTGGGAGCAGGCCCAGCGTGTGGTAAAAACGGATGGCCCGGGGTGTGGCCCTGACATGAGCCGCCAGCTGGCCGATGGTGAGCTTCGGGACCGTCATCAGGCTCCCTGTCCTTTTTGATGTCCTGTTCGATGTCCCACCACGATCACGGTGGCACGGGGACAGGACGTGGTCAACGGGTCGGGAGCCGGTTGTAACGAGAGCGGGCCCAGGCGTGGCCGACCACGGCGATCGCCACGCACCAGGCGACTGCTACCGCCGCGTTATGACCGATCGGGGCTCCCGTGAGCAAGCCCCGGAGCGTTTCGATCACCGGTGTGAACGGCTGGTGCTCTGCGAACCAGCGTACGCCCGGGGGCATAGAGGCCGTTGGGACGAATGCGCTCGAGACGAAAGGCAGGAACTCGGGGATGAGCGAGAGACTGTTTGCGCCCGCAGGGGTCTTAGCCACCAGTCCGAAGCCCATGGCCAACCACGTCAATGCCAGCGTCAGCAGGATGAAGAGGCCTAAAGCGGCGAGCCACTCGACCCAGTTGGCAGATGGCCGGAAACCCAGTCCTACGGCCACCGCAGTCACCGCCGTCGCACTGACTAGAGTCCGGGTCAGGCTGCCCAAAACCTGTCCAGTGAGTACAGAGCCCCGGGCTATGCCCATGGTCCGGAACCGGGCGATAATCCCCTCCCTCATGTCTGTACAGACGTTGATCGCAGTGGCTGCAGCGGCGGCACCTGCCGTCATGACGATGATCCCGGGGGTCAGGTAGTCGGTATAACTTCCGGCTCCCTGCCTGATAGCAAACAGTCCGGCCCGGAGGGTGTTCCCGAAAACTCCTACGAACAACAGCAAGAAGACGATTGGCACCGCCATCCCGGCGATCGTGATCGAAGGGCGACGTAGCGAATGGCGGAAGTCTCGGCGCAGCATAGTTGCCGAGTCCTGCAGGGCGTAAGTACCGGTGGCGCTCATTGATGCTCCTTTCGCACGGTGTCAGTGGTGGTGGGTGTCAGTCGTGGTGGGTGTCAGCGGTGGTTTCAGTGGTGGGTTCGGGACTTCTCGGCCGGCCCGTGAGGGAGAAGAACACATCATCAAGGTCGGCTGTCTCGACCGAAATGGCGTCGACAGGCACGCCTCGCTCTTCGATCTCGGCGAGGAGGGCACGCAACGAGGGCACGCCGCCGTCAGTGGGTATGCGGATCGAGAACGAGCCGGGGTCGATCTCGCTCCTCAGTCCTGTGAACGCCTCGGCGGCTTCCTCGAGAGAATGTGAGCCGGCGAAACGAAGCTCGATGTGGCCACCCGGCACGAGCTGCTTGAGCTGGTTGGGGGTGCCTTCTGCGACTACGCGGGCATGGTCGAGGACGGCGACTCGGGTGGCGAGGCGGTCGGCCTCCTCGAGGTACTGGGTGGTGAGAAAGATGGTGACGCCCTGAGCGGTCAGTTCCCGAACTACCTCCCACATCGTGAGGCGGCTCCTCGGGTCGAGGCCGGCGGTCGGCTCGTCCAAGAAGATGATCCGCGGCTCACCGATGAGCGTCATCGCCAGGTCGAGCCGGCGGCGCATGCCCCCCGAATAGGTGAAGGCCATTCTGTCGGCGGACGCGGCCAGGTCGAAGCGGTCGAGCATCTCTGAAGTGCGGAGGGCCGCTTGGCGCCGGCCCAAATGGGCCAAGTCGGCCATCAATTGGAGGTTCTCGCGGCCGGTCAGGACATCGTCAACGGCCGAGAACTGCCCGGTTACTCCAATGGCCCGGCGCACCGCATCGGGCCGGCTGGACACGTCGTGCCCGGCCACTCTGACCGAGCCTCCATCGGCTGCGAGCAGCGTGGTCAGGATCTGGACGGTTGTCGTCTTACCTGACCCGTTCGGCCCGAGGAGGGCAAAAACGGTGCCTTCTGCGACGAAGAGGTCAATGCCGTCGAGTACTTGGTTGTCCCCGAAGGACTTGCGGAGCCCTGTGACCTCGACAGCGAGAGCCTGGGTCTCCACCGGCGTGCCGCCGCCGTGAGTTGCGCGCGTAGCCTCCGTGCTCGTGTTCTGGCTTGGGCTGGTGTTGGTCATGGGGGCATTGTCAGTCCTTGACGCGACGTCAAGGTCAAGCCCCAATCCGCAGATTTGTTGCGCCCTGCTCCCCCAACTCCTCCCCCAACCAGACGTCAGGTCATAGGAGACTCGGCAAATCCGGGAGGAAACCAGATCCCGCGCCAGATCGGTGGCTCAATATTCGGCAACACCCGATCTTGGTCGAGGGTGGACACATCGATGTCCTGAACTACCTTCAGGACTGCCGGCATTGCGGCCTTGCCGAAGATCCTCTTCTGTACCACGTCGAAGCATTCGTCGAGGTCGTTGCCGGTGACCCCCACACCACGCCTGACCAAGGCCCACATGGCCGGCTGACCTGCACCCCCCTCGGCGCCTGGCGCCGTCCCGGCCCGAGCTGAACGCAAGTCGAACTCCAGCCAGAAGCGTCTCAGTCCTGGTTCCACAACCTGGCAGACTAGACCGACCCGCTCGGCCAATCGACCTCACGCACAGGGAGGTTCGCGCCGGATGAACGCTGATCTGCGCGAGCTCAGCCGCTACGTTTTCGACCGCACCAGACGGCGTCTAGATGGGCTTACGGACGATGAGTACCTTTGGGAACCCTCGCCTCATTGCTGGTCCATCCGGCCTCGCGACAGCAGCGTTTGGGAAGCGGATGGCCCTCTCACCTCGGGGGTTGGCGCATGACGACGATCGTGTGGCGAATGTGGCACCTGACGCACTGCTACGGCAGCCCTCGAAACGCCGAATGGTTGGGAGTACCGCGCTCCGTGATTGGTGATGTGTCGCCTGCCCCCACAGCCGCGCTCGCGCTCACAAGGCTCGAGGGCGCGGCTGACTGGTGGGCGACACTGCTCGAGCGCGTGACCGACGCAGACCTGGCTCTTGCTCTTGGCCCAGTCGCTGGCGACTTCCACGACTCGAGCCGCTTGGGGTTCCTTCTCCACATGCTTGACGAGCAGATCCATCACGGCGCCGAGATCGGCGTCCTCCGCGACCTCTACCTATCCGGGCCACCAAACGAGGGCCCTGGTCCTCAACTCGGCGAAGCCCCCGCTTCACGCGGCTAAACGGGCGGCATGACCTGGTCCTCGGGCGTTCTCCAGCGTTCAATCAGCTAAATTCCAGTGAGTGCGGGAACAGCGTTTAGTTTTCGGCGAGGATCCGGATCTCTACGACCGAGCGCGTCCGAGCTACCCGGCTGCGCTCGTCGACGATGTCGTGGGAATGGCTGGTGCCTCAGCTCGGGCCCTTGACATTGGCTGCGGGACGGGCAAAGCCACCATGCTGCTGGCCGCCCGAGGGCTGAGCGGGGTTGGTGTCGAAGCCGATCCGGCCATGGCCGAAGTGGCGAGGCGCAATTTGGCGGCTTACCCGAACTGGCAAATCCAGGTGAACGATTTCGAGACGTGGCAGCCTCCCGACGGTGCTGACGGCTTCGGTTTGGCGTGCTGTGCTCAGGCCTGGCACTGGCTGGACCCAGCCGTCCGGCTGCACAAGGTTCACTCCCTGCTCAGCACCGGGGGATGGCTCGCCCTTTGGTGGAACCGTTCGGGCGACGCTGCTGGGCCGGGCGTAGATTACGACTCTTTTTCTGGGACCGGCGGCACCGCGGGGCTCACGGAGCAAATAAACGAAATCTACGCTGAGCTTGCTCCACACATCACCGCTAAGGCTGGTATCGGGTCGAAGGGCGGGGCCAATGACGAAGAAATGCCACCCGGGTTGTCTTTCGGTGAGCCTGTGCGACGGTCGTACCCTTGGGTAATGGACTATACGGCAGATGCTTGGGTGGCGCTCTTGCGGACGCAATCGGACCACCGTCTTCTCCCGCCGGAGCAATTGGACCAGCTGACTGACCGCATACGCCAGGTTCTGCTCGCGCACGGAGGTGTTTACAGGCACCGCTACGGTTGCTGGCTGTGGGCAGTGCAAAAGAGCTGAACAGGGGCGAGCGGAAGGCGAGCTAGGTCTTCGGCCAACAAGCTGTCGGTCAAGACTACTCAACAGTTCCCATTGGCAAACCTTTCAGCCTTGCTCGCCCCTAGTAGCTCAAAGCCGGGACCTCGTGTGATTCTGCCGTCGAACCACTGCCGGCCGCCGGCGTCTCGCTCGCCGAGAGTTGCCTGCGCCCGCAGCGGACCATAAGGAACCCATCAATTATCCCAAAGACGCCCTACACCAAGACCAAGGCGCCCAAGGCAATCACGACCCAGGTCGAGCACCCTTTCCGGACCTGCCAGGCTGACACCGCCAGCATTATCAGCGCACCAGTTACCGCCGCGGTCTAGACAATTGGCACCAAAAGACCAACCCAATTGTTACCTGGATGAAAAAGAAGTGGTAAATGGTGGCGGCGGCGAACTGGCGCCGAGACCAGGTCAACGGTGAGGCTGCCCGAGATCGCCGCTTCGCCCTGGGTCTGCGCCGTCGCCCCCGGTCTAGACGTCGACGCCGTGCATGCGGAGCGCAACGTGGAGGTAGTGGTCAGCGGGGAGCGGTTCGCCGGCCTCGTCGGCGATGAAGAGCAGAGGCAGCCCGTCGGGGTCGCGGCCCGTGACGACCTCCTTGGGCTCAGAGCGGTCTAGCGGCCCCCGGGCCACCAGCGCCTCCGCCGCCTGCAGGCGCGTCGCCACCCCGTCCAGTTCGGCCTGTGACCCCACCTTGAAACTAACGGCGCGCGCCCCGAGCGCCTGCTGTCCGTAGCGATAGGCCTCCCCTCGCACCTCGCGCAAAAGAATGGTGAAGGTCGGGTGTTCACCTTGGAGCACTGCCACCTGGCCCCCGCGGGTGATCTCGCGCAGGCCGAGCACGTCGCGGTAGAACGCGACCGACCGGTGGAGGTCATGCACCGAGACCAGCACTGAGAGCAACGACCACTGGGCGGATTCGACAGTCACGCGCCGTCGGCTGCTGGCATAGTTTGACTCATCCCTTCGGGCTAGCGGTCTGGTCTTGTGATCCCGCAACTGAAGGAGCCGGATGCCATGAATTCACCGACAATCCATGCGCCGCGAGATTTCGACGTTTTAGTGTCTAGAGACGATGTGGACAAGAAAATGTACGTCCAACAACGATTTTCTTCTCAAGGTCGCCCCGAGCGAGGGTCGACCAGGCATAGGGGACTCTCCACCCTTACAAATACGATCGGCCACTCGTTGCCTGGTTGTCTGCTTGTATTCATACGCACTGGTTGCGGCTAATCCCGAGGCCAGGCTAGCCGACGCCTGTCAACAGCATGGTCGCACGCACTCTCGCAGCTAGTACTCCCAGGCTGCTCGAGGATCAACAGGTCCGGGGTTCGTCACGCACTCGGGGTTGTCACAGGTGATCATCTTCACGTGCACGTTCGAGGGTTGCTCGCAGGCCTGGTGAAGTCACGACGAGCTCGGCCCATGGGCCGGCTTTCAACGCTGACCAGGTTGTGCCTATGTCGACGACAAGGTTGTACCCGTCCTGTGCTGTCTCGCTCAGGACCGTGTCGGCGTGGGTGGCGTCGCTGGGCTCATGCCAACTCCGTCCAGATGCTTGTGTGCCGGCCTGGCAGAATAATTCACTTGTTTGCTCGTGGTTCGGCGAGAACACTTGATGGATGGAGGAGCACCGGGACCTCGGGTTGGAGCGAGCGTGGCCCTTGTTTGGCCTCTCCGCCGTCCATCGGGATCTGCTGCTGCGGGAGGCGACCGACGATGACGTTTTGGCGTTGGCGCGAGTCGTCGAAGATGGCGTCGTCGAAGCAGGAAACGAGCATTTCATGCCTCGTCTACTGCTGGGCCGGGGAGCGACTCTCGAAGAACGTCTCGCGAACTTCCTGAGGTACCACTGGGGCCGACGGTCGACCACAGCGGCCGAAAAGTGGGACCTCGCTTTCGCAGTGCTCGTCGACGGCAGGGTGGTTGGAAGTCAAGCCGTTCACAGTAGAGAGTTCCCGGTCCTACGCGAGGTCCACACTGGTTCGTACTTGGCGAGGCATGTCCAAGGCGCGGGCGTTGGCACGCGCATGAGAGCAATGGTCCTTGAGTTATCTTTCAACTACTTCGGTGCAGAGTGGGCGACCAGTGGGTTCGTCGAGGGAAACGAGCGGTCCCGCCGGCTATCGGCGCGTCTTGGCTATGAGGGTGATGGGATCGAGCTTCTCGGGGGCCCGGGAGCCCGGGAGGCGGTCGAGTCGCACCGCCTCCGACTGAGCCGCAAACGCTGGCTTGAGAACAGGCCATCATGGCTGGACGAGGTGAGCTGGAGCGGAGTTAATGGAGCAAAGACGTTCCTGGGCATCTCACACCCAGTGCGGCAAGCCCGCCGCTGACGAGATCGTCCTGGTTGTCCCTACCCTGCTCACTTTGCCTGCTATCGCCGAGGTTTAGCCGAGCCGCGTCTTCGGTCGTGAAGGCTCGGTCACGAAGTACTGGGCGGGACCGTCCTCGCCGACCACCTCGTCGAAGTGGTGCTCGGCGTAATTCCGGGGTGAGCGTGCCACGTAACTGCTGGACTGTTCAGGTGGCCGAGCACCTCCCCCCGCCCGAGCACATCGAGGCTGCGGCGCCTCACTCGCGAGAGACCGAGCCGAGCAAGCCAGAAAGGCGTCCATATTCGCCCCGGGAGGTCCGCGCTGACCAACCCAAGGGCTCATCGGGCTCCTCATTGCGGATTGGGCGCTCGATGAACAGGAAGTCGGTCGCCTCACCTCGGCAGTCACTGAAAGAGGCTTTAGCGCCCTCGTCGTTCAGCTCGCGGGTGGCGGTCGGAACCCGTCGCTTATAACGGCGATCAGTTCGGCGAGATCCGCGTTTAAACGGAAGCGGAACTCCGCTCCCGGTACTACCGGAAGGGACACCAACATGCAGGTGTTTGTTACCGGAGCGTCGGGTCACATCGCCTCCGCCGTCATTCCCGAGCTTCTCGGCGCCGGGCACGAGGTCGTCGGCCTTGCCCGCTCCGATGTGTCCGCTGCCGCAGTGCAGGCCCTCGGGGCCGAGGTGCACCGCGGCGGCCTGGACGATCTCGACACCCTGCGAGACGCCGCCGCGGCATCAGACGGGGTCATCCACCTGGCCTTCAAGCACGAGCAGGTGGCATCCGGGGACTTTGGAGCAGCGATGGAAGCCCACATGGATGCCATTGAGGCGTTGGGCGGGGCGCTCGCCGGGACCGGCAAGCCGATGGTCGCCACCTCGGCGACGTTGATGCTCGTGTTCAGCGGTGTCCTGGGGACAGCGACTGAGTCCGACGCTGTCACCGTCGGTTCGGGGGCCGAGGCGGAGAAGGCAGTGCTCGCCCTCGCCGAACGCGGCGTCCGGTCGTCGGTCGTGCGCCTTCCGCCCACCGTGCACAGCTCGCTCGACCACCGCGGGTACATCCCGGCCCTGATCGGCATTGCTCGCCAAAAGGGCCGGGCCGGCTACGTGGGTGAGGGATCGAACCGTTGGCCCGCTGTTCACACGCTCGACGCGGGACGTGTATACCACCTTACGATCGAGGCCGCACCGGCAGGTTCGCGGCTGCACGTCGTTGCCGACGAGGGGGTTCCGTACCGCGAGATCGCCGAGACCATCGGCCGCCATCTGGACGTGCCGGCTGTAAGCATCTCGCCAGAGGATGTAGCCGACTACTTCGGCCACCTCGCCTCAGCCGTCTCGGCTGATAACCCCACGTCGAGCGAGTTCACTCAGAACCTGCTCGGCTGGCACTCGGCACACGCTCGGCTCATCGACGATCTCAACCAAGGTCACTACTTCCAGACGGAGTCAATATGAAGAAGATCCGGTACAACACCAACTGCGGCCCCGAACTGTTGCACCTCGACCAGGTCGAGCCGCCTTCGCTGGGCAAGAGCCAAGTACTGGTCCGGGTGCATTTGTACCGCCCATTCGGCGCCGGGGCTTAGGTCCTGGAGCGTCGTCAGCACTTTCTCGATGGCCGCGTTCCATTCTGGAAGACGCTCGATGTCGGTTATCAGCTCGAAGACCGCCTTGGCGTTTGCTTCGAGTTGGGCGCTGGCACGGTCGTGGATCTCGCGCACGGTTCGGTGCCCCCCTACCCGTTGGCACCCAGATCGACGGCGGGCGTCGCGCCGTTTTGCTCTTGGGCCAGGTAGTTTCTGCCCTTCGGGGCGGTGGCGGTCCCCAGGATCGTCGGCCTGACGAATGGGGGCGCCTTAGGCAGGGACGTGTGCTCGAGCATCTTGACCTCAAAGCCGGCGTCGGTGATGGTGCCAAGAGTGGGCCGGTTGCAGTCGCAGCAAACGACCAGGCGGTTCAACCAGTTGAGGCGGTCCTGGGTCGTGGCCACCTTGGCGTCGCTCGAACGGAGGTGCTCGAGGAACAGCAGCCGCCCATCCGAACGTAAGACCCGACGGATCTCCCGTACGGCGCGAGGTTGATCGTCGACGCCGCACAGCACCAGCGTAGAGACGACCACGTCGAACGTACCGTCCTCGAAGGGCAGGTCCTCAGCCGGCGCCCGAAGCACCCTGGTACCGGGCGCTTCGACGCGGGCGCGACGCTCCAGGCGTTTGATCATCGACACGTCCGGCTCGGTGACCGTCAGCGAGGCGACGGCCGGGCCATAGTGAGCCAGGTTGGCGCCGGTGCCGCCGCCCACTTCCAGCACCCGTCCGGATGCCTGGGCCAGCAGCGACCGGCGCATTTCTGTCAGTCCCGCCCGCTCGACGTTTCGCATCTGGGAGTCGTAGGTGGCGGCAAGGAGCTTGCGGCGAATACCCATCTGAGCCCACTTTCGTTAACTCGCGCTAGTGAGTTCCACGATAAAGATGAGCCAGGCAAGGGTCGTGGGGCGATTGCCCCATCTTCGCGGTCTAGTTGGGCGCGGGCTGGTTGGGCAGCAAGCCGTGCTGGACGGCGAAGAGGCTGGCCGCGGCACGGTTCGACACTCCGATCTTCACGTAGATGTGCTCGATGTGGTTGCGGGCCGTCTTGGACGAGATGACCAACCGGGCGGCGATCTCCTTGCTCGACAGCCCCCGCGACACCAGCCGGAGCACGTCTACTTCCCGGCCGGTCAACCCGGCCGGTCCTTCCCGCCGTCGTGCCACACGGTGGCCAGCCGCCCCCAGCACCGACTCCACCGCGTCACCGTCCATCCTGCCGTCTCTGACCTCGGCCCGTAGCTGCCTGGCGGCGGTGCCCGGCTCCAACGCCGGTCGGTACGGGCGGGGCTCACACATCGACTGGTAAGCATCGGCGGCACTCAGGACCCGGGCGGTCATCGGGATCGATGCGCCTGACTGACCCCGGGGATAGCCGGATCCGTCCAGGCGCTCGCGCAACTGCACCGCGACCGCCCCGATGGGTGCGAGCGCGGCTGACTGGTGCAGCATTCGTTCGGTGAGGTACGGGTGCATACGGATCCGTTCCCACTCGCCTGCCCCGAGCGGGCCACGCTTGTCCCAGATGGCATTGGACACACCCAGCCGACCGAGACCATGGACAGTCCCGGCCCGTCTAAGCGCTCTGACATCAGAGTGGTCCAGCCTGACGGTGGCTCCCGCCGCCGCGGCCAGCTCCGACACCACGCGGGCGTGGCCCAGGGTGTACGGCGATTTCAGGTCCACGAAGTCGGCGATGGCCATCAGGGCCTTATCGAATTCCGGTTCGTCCAGGCACACTCCTAGTGACGGCTCGGCCGCGATCACCGCCTGCCAGGTCTCGCCGGCGTCGAGCCCGTCCAGGATGGTCTCGCCGTGCGAGCAGAAGGTTGCGGCCAGATCGGGATCGAACTGAGACCCGGCCCGCTTTCCGGCCAGGGCCACGGCCGGGCCGACTCCGCCGATGCGGTGAGCAACCTCGGTGAACTCGCCTATCTGGGCCAACCTCGAGGCGATGGGGATGTCGGTCCCCTTCAGGTTGCCCGGCCAGCCTTTGCCGTCCCATTGCTCATATGCCGCGCCGACCGCCTCATGCACGGCGGTCGACAGTCCTAGTTGCTCGGCCAGCTTGCGGGCCATAGCGGAGTGTTGGGCGATCATGCCGTTGAGATCGCGGTGCCCAGACACCGCGAATTCCAGGCCGACACGGAACCGGTGAAGGGGCGGGTTGCCGCTACCAACCATTCGCAGCATGGCCAACACCCCACCGACACTGCCGATCTCGTGGTCGTATTTGGTGGATTTCATGGCGATGTCGTCGCCGAACCATTTGGCTTGTTCGTGGGCGTCGGAGTGGCAGCCCACGTTGACCAGAAGAGCGGTGTAATAGACGACCGACCGCTCGGTCTCGTCCAGGCCGGCGCACTCCGCCAAGCGCAGGGCGATCATACATTGGCGCAGCACGTGCTCCATGGGTTGGCCAAAGCCGAGGTCGATCCCGAGCGAGAGGGCTGCCACCAGCTCGGCCAGGCGCACCCGAGCGGGGCTGCGCCCGCCGCCAGTGTTCACGGCGCCGACGCTACCCGCGCCCGACGTCGGCGATCGTCGATCCGCGCTGGGGCCGGGTCTCGGACTAACGCGCCGCGGCCTGAGTTTGCGATTACGCGTCCCCGCTGAGGATCGCGTGCTCGATGGCGAAAAGCGCGGCTGCACCTCGGGTCGAGACGCCGAACCGGCTCTTCACAGATGGCGTCGTAGCGCTGGGCGTCGTGCAATCGTCAGAGGATAGGACAACATCGCCGGTACAAAGGTGGGCAACCCGGTCGGGATGGTCGAGATGGCCATGATGTTGTCTTTGGGGATAGGCGCGCTCTCACCTGTCAGGGCTGTCTCCTGCGTTTCCAGAGTGGCAGACCGGATGATCCTGCCGTCGGCGGGCAATGTCGCCCGCCTCGACCTGCGATGACCAGGCTGACCACCGTCACAGCGACCAACATCATGTTCATCGGGTCGCGCAGCTGCGCCGAGGCCACCTCCCATATGTAAGGCGGTTTTTCGCTGGTGTTCTTGTTCTCGCCGTACCGCGCCAGGCGGGCGGAGGCTTCGGCCGGGCTGAGCCCTACCGTTTCGTCCGAACCCATTGGCCGCCACCACTACGGCGGCTTCGAGAGCGTAAGGAGGGCGGCTCCCGGTCAGCCCGACGTGGCGGCCAAGGCCGGCGCGGTCGCGGGCTAGCCTCTCAAATCCCCGACGGTTTGGCCTTCGCCACTGGCCTTAACCTCGCGCCCGCTCTTCACGCCAACGCCTTGGCCTTGGCTTGCTGGAACTCTTCGTCACTGATAACGCCCTTGTTCCGGAGGTCGACCAGCTGCGCGATCTCGTCCGCCGCGCCCCTAGACTTCGCGCTCTGGACGTACTGGCTGAGCGGCGGGTATTGGTCCTGAGAGCGCTGGACAGCACGTCCTTGCATCTTCCCACCGCGGGCGATCAGGTACACGAAGACCCCGAGGTAGGGGAGGAAGATGACGAATATCGTCCACAGCGCCTTCGCCCAACCGGAGAGGTCGTGGCTGCGGAAAATGTCGCTGAACACGACGATCAGCAGCCATATCCAGATGAAAAAGAGGAAAAACCACAACATGGACCAAAACACCTGCCCGGTCCCGAACGTGGCGAGCATCGTTCATACCTCCATAGGGGTTTGGTTTTTCGAAGAGCGGGAACACGATAGCTCCTCGATGGGCGGACCGACACCACCAATCGAACCTGTCGGGGCGGGCCCTGGGTGGCGGGCGATCACCGCCACGGCTGCATGAAGTGCTGAGGGCCGGTGTATGGCCCAGGACGTTGGAATCGTGCTGCTGGTACTCCTCACGGCTGAGGAGCCCTTGATGGTGGAAGTCAGCCAGCTCGCGAAGCTGCGGGACCGGGTGGACCACCATTAGAGCCGAACCAGGGCCGGGCTCACCGGCGGTGGCAACGGCCTGTCCAGCGAATCCAGCTAACGATTGCTAGTGGTGCCATCGCGTCTATTTTGCCTACCTCATCAATTGCCTGTGCCCCCCTCCCCAGGGCAGCCTCGACCCGGGAGGCCAGGATACGCTCCCCAGGTCAGCGACGCCTCTCTGCTGAGGTACGTTGCCTGCCACGCCCAGGGAGATCCGTCGAGGCCCCTCGATTTAGGCGACGCGCTCGCCCATGCACACCTAGGCACGCACAGCAAATAACTGGTCGTATTGTGCGGCGTTCATCTTGTCAAGGATGCTCACCCGAATACCGGATCGGCACTGTGCGGGCACTGGCGGTCCGGTCGCACCGAGGAGCCGCCATCGGGAGTGGTGGTTGTCGGTGCCCGTAGCCGTCGTTTTTGTGTCGGTGGGTTTAGCGACGGAGGTGCAGGCATTGACAAATCAGCGACAGACGAGCAGGCGGCTTGGCGGTGACCCTCATGTCGTCTCGATCCCCCAGGTGGCCGAGCTGCTCGGCATATCGAAAGACCTGGCTTACGACCTGGCCCGCCGGGGTGAGCTGCCGGGGGCGTTTCAGCTCGGGCGGCGCTGGATGGTTAGCCTGGTCAGACTCCGGGGTGCCGTCCACGGCGAGGGTGGGACGGCGCCACTGGCAGCATTTCCCAGGAACTTCGGTCAAGAAAAGCCGGAGTGAGGTTCGATGTGAGGTCTCGTGTGAGGCCGCCAGTGAGGTCGGTGGAGACAATGGGTTCATGGTGACGAGCAAAACGCCGAGGCCCGCCGCTGCCGGGCGGGAGACGCTGACCGATGACTGGTGGGCCTCAGCGAGCAGCTCGCCGACCTGGCACAGGACGTGGTCGGCGTCGAACTGCCGACAAGCACGCGCATGGCGCTGGTGGAAATGACCGTCGAGTTGCTCGTCCTCGTGAGCTGCTGGCCCGGCTCGCCTACACCGTCCAACCCGTCTGCCTACCTGCGGGCGCGGCGGGCGAGGATGGCAAGGCATGCGGGCTGGCTCTATGCGCTGCCACGGCCGGCGCGTTCGCTGCTGATCGGGACTGGCCGGCGTCCCTCTCTCGTCGCCTTCGCAATGAAGCCTCGGCCGGCCGACGACTGCCTCCGGCGGGCTTGGCGCCGAGGTCTCATGGCTTTCGGCGAACACGTTGCCAACCTGGAGAGCTCGCCGGCACGTCAGTTAGGTCCTTCGGAGCGTGCGCCGGAGGAGATGCGACCGACCCAGCTCCTGTTCTTCCCGCTCGAAGCCCGCCGGGCTGGCGGCCGTTCGAGGATCCCTGGGCCCCAGCACGAGCCCGCCCAATAGCGCAGCCGCCGCTCTGTCGCCCTCTGCCAGCACGTGCGAGTAGACCCGCAGCGTTATCGCCGGGTCCGCGTGCCCGAGCCGGCCGGCGACGGTGCGAACGTCGATGCCGGCGGCGATGGCCTGCGCGGCAACGAAGTGACGAAGGTCGTGGAACCGGGTGTGGACGCCGATCTCGTGAGCCAGGCGCCAGTAGGCTCGCCCGAGGCTGTCAGGCAGGCACGGCTGTGAGCCATCGGCGTGGGTCGAGAGTACGTACGCGTCGGCCACTAGCTCCATCCCGATCTCTTGGGCGTACTGCTTTTGCTGCGCCCGACGTTCCAGCAGTAGCGCCACCGTGGCCGGGTCCAAGGCGATGTCGCGGTGCTGGTGGGTCTTGGTGTCGCCTTCTCACCGTTGGTCGCCTCGGGTCGTCAGGGACCGGCGAACCCGAACGGTGCCCTGCTCCGAGTCGATGTCGCTCCACCTGAGCGCACACAGTTCCCCGCGGCGGATTCCGGTGACGGCAGCCAGCGCCATCGCTATCGCCAGAACGGCATCGCCCTTGAATGAGCCGGATCACGTCGTCCACGGCTGGAGCCTCTACCTGTGCCTGCCTGGTGGCCGGTGGGCTGGTTCTATCGGCTGGGTTCGTGCCGACCAAACCCCACTTGACCGCCCGCCCTAGCGACGCGTGCAGCAGGGCATGGTGGCGCCGCACCGACGCCGGCGACAAGCCGCGGCCCAGCAAGGAGCGGTAGTAGACGTCGATGTCCCGCGCCGTGAGCTTGTCGGTGCGCTTCGTCCCGAGTGCGGGAAGGATGTCATGCTCCGCCACTCTGCGGTACTCAAGGACCGTTCGCGGCGTCCGCTGAGGCGCGAGGTCGTCGAGCCAGCGCTCCACCAGTTGCGCCAGCGTCATCGGCTGCCCGTGGACCACCTGGCCGCTCAAGAGGTCGGCTACCAGCTGGGCGAGCGCCCGCTGGGCCTCACGCTTGCTGCCTCGCACTGTCCGGTTGACGTGGCCGATCTTTCCGTCACTGCCGCGACCCGCGAAAGCCCTGATCAGCCACCGACCAGGTGTGCACTCGACCACTGTGCCCTGTATCAGCATCCTCTCGGCGCCTCAGTTGCACAATGTTGCACAACTGTTGCACTGACGAGAGAACTATACGGATGGTATCAGCCCTGCTCCGCACATTTCCGCTGGTCAAACTAGGTGGGCCGGGAGGGATTTGAACCCCCGTAGGCTACAGCCGGCAGATTTACAGTCTGCTCCCATTGTCCACTCGGGCACCGACCCGCGAGGGGATGTGAGCCCCTCAAGGAGTGTAAGGCTAGCGTGTTGGGCATGCCTACGTTTGACGTCGTCTCGCAGGTCGACATGCAGGAGGTACGCAACGCCGTGGACCAGGCGGCACGGGAGTTGGTGACCCGCTTCGACTTCAGGGGCACGGCGTCCAGCATCGATTTGGTCGGCCAAGAGCTGACCCTGCGGTCATCCACCGAGGACCGTCTGAAGGCGGTTCTCCAAGTGCTGGAGGAGAAGCTCGTCAGGCGGCAGATATCGCTGAAGGCGCTCGACTACGGCAAGGTCGAGGAGGCTGCGAAGAGTACTGTCCGCCAGGTGGTCACTTTGAAGGCTGGGATTGGAGCGGACCAGGCTCGCGCTATCAACAGGTTCATCAAGGAAAACGCCCCGAAGGGCGTGAGCTCGTCGGGGCAAGGCGACCAGGTGCGCGTCCGTCAAAAAAACGTGACGAGCTCCAGGTCGCTATCGGAGCGTTGAAGGAGCACGACTTCGGGATCCCGCTGCAGTTCGAGAACTTCAGGGACTGACGAGCACCCGCCCCTTCTGTTGACGCCCTAAAACTGCGCCCTAAAACTGGCGCCCTAAAACCTCTGAGCCCACTCTTTGGTACGGAGCCGCTCGATCCGCTTCGGCGTCGGGGGGTGGTCGCTGAACCAATTGGCAAAGCTGATCCGCCGCCCTGCCAGCGGGTTGACGATGTACATGGAGGCGACCTCTCGGGGTACCTGCATCGGGATTTGTCTCGAAGCCGCGTCGAGTTTGGCCAACGCCGCGGCCAGGGGCTCACCATCGCCGATAAGGCGGGCACCGTCCCGGTCGGCCTCGTACTCTCGGCTCCTGGACAGCGCTAGCTTCAACATCGCCGCCGCCAGAGGAGCCAGGATCACCATGGCCAACAGGGCGAAGATGTTATCGTCCTGGTTTTGCCGGCCTCCTCCCGCGGCGCCTCCGAAGAACAGCCCGCTCCACGCAGCCATGCGGGCGAGGAAAGTAATGCCCAGCGCAATCGACGCTGCCACAGACGAGATCAGGATGTCGTGGTTGCGGACGTGGCTGATCTCGTGGGCCAGCACCCCCCGAAGCTCCGACCACGTGCAAATCTGAAGGATGCCTTGGGTGACGCAGACGGCAGCATGCCGGGGGTTTCGCCCGGTGGCAAAAGCGTTCGGCTGAGCTGCGGGCGAGACATAAAGGCGCGGCATCGGCAGCCCGGCCCTGTTCGTGAGATCTCGCACGATCTCGTAGTACTGGGGCATCTGGGCTTCCGAGACGGGCACAGCCCGAGCAGCCTTGATCGCTACCCTGTCGGAGAACCAGTACGACGCCCCGACGAAGACCAGCCCGATCACGAGCCCGATGATCAGGCCCTGCTGGCCCCAAAAGGCTCCGATGCCAAGGCACAGAGCTCCGAGCAAGGCCAAGAGAACGACCGTCTTCAAGTTGTTGCGGTTCATGTTCACACCTCTTAGGGCCTAAGGTACATACCCCAGCTGAAAGTAGGCTGAGCGCCGGTCAAGAGCTCACTCGTAGTACCCCGAGTGGATGTAAAGGGCGGTTAGGCCCTCGGCTCGGAACATCTCGACGTTCCGGAGGTCGTCCTCGACGCACAGCTTCAAGTCGAGGCCTCGCCCCTGGAGCTGTCGCACCGCTTCCTGTTTGAAACTTTGCGCCGACCGCCGGTCGCCGTCGCACCGCATGACCAGCAGGTCCCAGCGCAGTTCGTAACGGGTCAACCAATCGACGGTGATGGTACCGGTGCGGGCGGGCCGGGCGGTAAGCAGCACGATGGTCAGTTCGGGCGAAAGCAGCCCAAGGAGGGCGGCTACTTCGTCTCTGAGGGGGTCCTCGCCCGAGGCAGAGAAAAAAGATTCCCAGTCAGGCCTGGGGCCTTTGAGGAAGTGCTGGCGTGCGGCCGCGTCGGCCAGTACACCGTCGAGGTCGAACACTACAGCCGGACCTCCAGTCGGGCCGCGGTGCCATGTCCAACAAGTGCCACCCACCCGCTCATCCGGGGCAGGCTCCTGCTTTCCGCTGCCGGCCTGCTCCATAGCGTCAGGATAGGTGGGCTGGCGCGACCTCGGCTCTCCCGGGCGCGGGGCGGTCGTGGTCTTAGCTACGTGTGAGGAGCGCGAGCGTCGGGCTCTACCAGGGAAGGGAAATAGATTGCGCCATCGATAGCACGGGCGTCGAAATGCCGGCGAAGATGGTGAACGCGACGCAAATAGCGATCGCAGTAACCGTCATTGGAGGCATCCGCAGCTTGGTGGTTGGGGGGGCACGGAGCGCCAGGGCAGTGTCCCGGCCGACCAGCCCCCCGGTCACAACGTCCCGCAGGTCCGACGTTTGGAGCTCCGCGTCGAGGTCCTCGCCAGGTGCAGGCACACCTTGTTGACCCTCTTCTGGCGAAACATACATCAGCAGAGCTACCCGCAAGTAGGCAAACGCAGCGATAGCGGCGCCGAGCATACCGATCAAGCCGAGCCCGTATTGACCTTTGGAAACAACGGCCTCGATAACAACCCACTTGGCCAGGAACCCACTGGTAAGTGGGATCCCCGCCTGGCCCAGCAACAAAACGAGCATAGCCGCAGCCAGCCACGGGCTGCGCGCTGCCAAGCCCCTCACGGAACCTAGGTCGTTGCGCGCTTCTCCTCTGCCCTGCAGGATGCCGATGATGGCGAATGTGCCGATCACCATGAACGCGTACGTGAAGACGTAAAAACAAACTGCCGAAACCCCGTTTGCGGAGCCGTCCTGGAGACCGATCAGTACATAACCAGCCTGGCTGATCGACGAGTAGGCCAAGAAGCGTTTCAGGTCAACCTGCACCAAAGCCAGCACGGAGCCGAACAACACCGAGGCGGTCGCAAGCACCCAGATGATCGGGCGCCAGTTGGCCACTTCAGTCGGGAACGCCAGCATGAGGACGCGGACCAGCCCGGCAAAGCCAGCGGCCTTGGCTACTCCGGCCATGTAGCCGACAAAAGGTGTCGGTGCCCCCTGGTAAACGTCGGGCGCCCAGAAGTGGAACGGGACCGTGGCGACCTTGAAGCCGAGACCGACGATCAAAAGCCCCATGCCAGCCAGCAGGACCCCGTCATGAAGCAGCACGTTGCCGGTGAGGAACTGGAAGATCTGCAGGTACTGCGTCGACCCTGTCGCCCCGTACACGAGTGCGGCCCCGTAGATGAAGATCGCAGACGAAAACGAGCCGAGGATGAAGTACTTGAGGGCAGCCTCGCCCGAAGCGGACCGCCGGTGATGGTAGCCGGTCAGCGTGTACAGCGAGATCGACAGGATTTCCAGGCCCAGGAAAAGACTTATCAGCCCGGCCGCTTGCGCCATGAGGACGGCGCCGGCAGAACAGGTCATCATCAGCACGTACGGTTCCGGGCCGTCCAGGTTTTCCCGGACCAGGTAGCTGTCGGAGATCATGGCACCAAGGACCGTGGTCGAACCGAACAGAATGGCGAAGAAGGCGCTGAACTTGTCGTAGATGATCTGGTTGGCGAGGGTGACCGTCACATTGGAGGTCTTGTTAAGGTTCTCCCACTGCACCAGGCCATCTACGATCGTGGCCACGCCGGCAAGCATGGTGAGACCAGCCCATAACCCCGGGTAGCGCCGCTTCGGGAGCACCGCAGTGACGACCAGTACAACGAGGGCACCGCCGAACAGCAGCAGCAGGGGCATGATCGACTTGTAACTGACCTCGATCGATATGGAACCTTTGGCGGTGCAAAGCCCGGTAACGTGGCCGAGGTTGGTGATGGTGCAACCCGACGCCGCATCCAGAAGTCGTCCGGCCGCCAGGTAGGCTGCCCCGTTCATCGGCCGCCTCGGCTGGTCGGCGGTGACGACACCTTGGCGCCACTCAACGGCACGTTGACAACCTGGTTGGGAGGCACGGCATAGACCCCGTGGCCGACGCCTTGGGCCGGGATCTTAAAACTCGGGTCGGCGTACTGTATGTGCGCTATTAAGTGATTGACGGACGGCTGTATGCGGTCCAGTAAGGGCTGGGGATAGACACCGATGAAGATCATGCCGGCCAGCAGCGGCGCTACGGCGAACCTTTCGGCCCAGGTCATGTCGCGGATCCCGGCGTTGATCGCACGCGCCGGCCCATGAAAGACGCGCTGGTAAGCCCATAGCAGGTAAATGGCAAGGAAGACGATGCCGGTTGCGGCCACGACCGCCCACCAGCGGTGGGTGAGGAACGTGCCCAGGACCACGAGAAGCTCACCGATAAAACCGTTCAGCCCGGGAAGGCCGATATCGCTCATGATGGCGGCCAGGAACACCCAGCCGAGGACCGGGGCCGCGCTCTGGAGACCCCCCAGTTCCGAGAAGCTGTAACTGCGCCTACGTTCGAAGACCATGCCGACGAGCAGGAACAGCGCCCCAGTCGAAAGGCCATGGTTCACCATCTCGATTATCCCGCCGGTGATGCCCTGAGTCGTAAAACCGAACAGCCCGATCACTATGAACCCGACGCCCGCGATTGTGCCGTAAGCGATCAACCGCTTGAAGTCCCGCTGTACGGCCGCCACGACCGAGCCCCAGATTATGCCGATGGCCGCAAGTGTCAGCGCTACCGGCGCCAGGTGGACGGCCGCTTTGGGGAAAAGGAATATCCCCCAACGCAGTATGCCGTACGCACCCAGCTTGAACAGGATCCCGGCCAAGACCATCGACCCCCCCGTGGGGGCCTGCGTGTAAGCGTCGGGCATCCACGTATGGAACGGGATGAGCGGCATCTTCACCGCGAACGCCACCCCGAAAGACAAAAGGAGCAGTTCCTGGTCTCTCAGTGGCAAATGCATCGCGCCTCTGGCGAGCGGCACGATATTGAACGAGTCGGCCGTCCCCACCGGCTCGTGCCCGCCTACCAGTAGATAGGTAGCCAGGATCCCGACCAGAAGGAAGGCCGACCCGGCAAACGTGTACAAGAAGAACTTGGTAGCCGCGTAACCTCGGCGGGGGCCATTCCCGTTGATGATCACGAAGTAGCCGGGGACCAGGGTGAGCTCGAAGGCCACGAAGAACAGGAAAGCGTCCAGGGTAAGGAACGTGGCGATACAGGCCGCCTCCAGCAACAGCATCCAGCCCAGATAGGCGCGCGGCGAGCGTCCCATTGGTGGGCTGGCCATGGCGATCGGGAACAATAGGGCCGTCATCGCCACGAGGAAAAGCGATATGCCGTCGACCCCGAGGTACCACGAAATGTTCAGGACCTTGAACCACGATTCGTCCGTCGTGAACTGAAAACCGGCGTTCGCGTCGCCGGTTTTGAACGCCACCACCATCCAGATCACAAACCCCAGCTCGACGACAGCGGCGCCGACCGCGAGTGGCTTGGCAGCATTGTTCGCCATGGACTTTGGCAATAGGGCCACTGCCAAGGCGGCACCGAGGGGGAGGAAGACGATCACCTCGAGGAAGGGGAAGCTGCTCATTCTCAGCTCCCGATCCGGAAGGTCAGATAGGCCAGGATTATGACCACGCCGACGCCAATGCCAAGGACATAACTGCGCAAATAGCCGTTCTGCAGTTTGCGCAACTGCCTCCCGCTGGCTGCCAGGACGCCGCCTACCGAGTTCACGAAACCATCGATGACTTCGCGGTCCATGACATCGGCAAGTACTGTAGCTGCCCGCGCCAGGGGGCCTGACACGGCGTCGGAGACGATATCGTCGAAGTACCAGGCCCGGCGCAAGAAGTTGGGCTCGAGGGCCGGGTGTTCGGCGGTTTCCCACGTCCGCAGGCCGAACCCGAGGCCGATCAGCGCCACCACGAGCGTGACTATGGCGAGCACCCATTTGGTGCCGGTGCTGGTAGTTATCACTTCGGCCGTGGGGAACAGCGGAGCCAGGAAACGTGACAAGTAATCGAAGTTCCAGGCCGGGAAGTCGATGCCACCACCAAGCACAGTCGCGATGGCAAGTACCACGAGCGGGGCTGACATGAGCCATGAGGAGTCACGAGGACGTGTCAGTGGGTGCGGGGGCGCCGGCAACCCGCCAGCGGCTTCCCCGTGGTGCTCGTCAGCGTCCCAATCGTCAGTGTGCCAATCGTCAGTGAGCCTCGCGTCAGTGTGCCTCGCGTCAGTGTGAGCGCCGCCGGCCTCTGCCACCGCAGCGTCGCCCACTGCCCCAACGCTCGCCGGGCGGGCTTCTTCCCAGCGGGCCTCGCCTCTGAATACAAGCGAGAACTGGCGGCTCATGTAATAAGCGGTCAGACCGGCCGTAAGCACTCCAATGGCCCACAGCGCCTTGTTGTACTGGTAGGCGCCCTGCAGGACCGCGTCCTTGGACCAGAACCCGGACAGGGGTGGTATGTCAGAGATCGAGAGCCAGCCGATCGCGAACGTAATCGCCGTAAGAGGTAGGTACTTGCGCAGTCCTCCCATCTGTTTCATGTCCTGGTTGTCGGCCATGGAATGGATGACCGCGCCCGCTGCCAGGAAAAGGAGCGCCTTGAAGAACGCATGCGTCAGCATGTGGAAAATGCCGGCGACGTAATCGCCTGCCCCGACAGCCAGGAACATGTACCCGAGCTGTGAGATCGTTGAGTAGGCGAGCACCTTTTTTATGTCGTCCTGAGCACACGCGATGGTGGCCGCCAGGAACAGCGTCCCTGCCCCGAAGCACGCTATGACCAGCGAAGTGCTGGGAGCGTAGTGGAGCATCGGTGCCACCCGGGCCATTAAGTAGACCCCTGCGGTAACCATCGTGGCGGCATGGATCAGGGCCGAGATGGGCGTCGGGCCTTCCATGGCGTCGGGCAACCAGATGTAAAGAGGGATCTGGGCGGACTTCCCAACAGCGCCCAAAAACAACAGCATCGTTATGGCCGTGGCCGTCGTGGCGCTTATCGCCCCCGGCTTTGCCGCCAGCAGCCCGGTTGCTTGCCCGTTGACCAGCGTGCCGAGGACGTTCGAGTAGTTCAGGGAACTGAAGTGGAAGAAAATGAAGAGCATGGCGAGCAGGAACCCGACGTCGCCCACGCGGTTCGTGATGAAAGCCTTCTTGGCTGCCACGGCCGCGATGTCTCTCTGGAACCAGAAGCCCACCAAGCCGTAGGAGCAAAAACCCACGCCTTCCCATCCGAGGAAGTTGAACAGGAAATTGTTCGCCAACACCAGCACGATCATCGAGAAAAGGAACAGGTTCAGGTACACGAAGAACCTGTCGAAGCCCGGGTCGCGGTGCATGTACCCGATGGAGTACAGGTGGATCGCGGTCGAGACGCCGGTTACGAACAGGGCCATCGTGATGGAAAGCGGGTCCAACAGCAGGGCCGCATTGACGTGCAGCCCCGCTACGGGGAACCAGGTGAAGATGTTCAAGTTGAAGACCCGGTAAGTAGACGGCTTACCGAGCATGTACACCCACACGATGATCGTGGCTACGAACGAACCGGCTGCCGCCGCCGTCCCTACCCAGCCAGCGACAGGCTCTCCCAGGCGCCGTCCCCAAATGAGGTTGATGATGAAGCCGAGCAGAGGAAGGGCGATTATGGCGTAACCGGCATTGACCATCGCGCTTCAGCCCTTCAACGAACTGACGTCATCGGCGGTTGCACCCGTGCGTCGGCGGTAGATGGCCACGATTATGCCGAGGCCGACGACCACTTCTGCGGCTGCGACCACGAGAACGAAGAATACGGCGTCCTGACCACCGAGGTCGTTCAACATGCGGGAGAAAGTCACGAAGGTCAGGTTGACGGAGTTCAGCATCAACTCGATGCACATGTACATGACGAGGATGTTGCGCCGGACCAGCAACCCGGCGGCGCCAATACCGAACAGGCACGCTGCGAGGACGAGGTACCAGGGACCGGGTACGGTCATGGCCCGCTCGTTCCTGATCGCCTGCCTTCCTGGGTAACAGGTGTGCGGGGGCGAGCTGCCGAGGTGGGGCCGGACGGCGCGCCGGTTCCACCGGCGCGCCCTGCGCCCTGCGTTGAGAACCCTGGCCGGCCTGGCCCCCAGGCCCACTGCGGCGGATGAGCACCACCGCTGCTACGACCGCGATCACGAGCAGCACGGAAGTCATTTCGAATGGGAGCAAGTATCCGGCGAATATGCTCTGGCCCAGCTTTTGGACGTTGGTACCTGGCCCGTTTAGCGCCGCCGTGGTGGACTTGGCCCCAGTCGCCCAAAACCGTACGTGCGCGAGCACCAGAAGTTCAACCAGGACCAGCACGCCGATTACTGCGGCGACAGGGGACAAGGCGCGCACCTTGTTCTGTTCCGGGGCATCTTTTCGGTCGACGCCGAGCAGCATGATCACAAACAGGAACAGGATCACGATGGCGCCGCCGTACACGATTATCTGGACGGCCGAAAGGAAATCGGCACCCTGGTCGATGAAAAGCAAAGCTATACCGAAGATCGTGGTGACGAGGCCGAGAGCGCAATGGACCGGGTTCCGGAGCAGCACTACGCCGGCCGCACCCACGACCGCCAGGCCGCCACCGACGGCGTAGACGGCCCAGGCCGAGGCGCTCGCGAGATGGGTGACGGCGAGCGGTGTCACCGGGGACCTGGTTGGCTGGGGCTGGGCTGGCTAGAACTGGGCGTGCCCGGCTGAGGCGTGCTCGAACCGGGCCGCCTCACCGGTCGGACGGTGCTGACCCCGACACCTTTCACCTCGCCCGCGTTCGACTCACGCAAAGAAATATCGAAATCGGCTGGGACGTCAGCGGCCTGCGGGTCTGATTGGCCGGCCTGGGGCGGGCGCACGCCGTAGCCCAGCTCGCCTGACCATAGGGGCGTCCCCTCCAGGTCAGCTCGGCCCGATGGCGAAGTCGCTCGCACCCAGCCCGAGGTGTTGCGGTCATCACCCGGTTTCCAATCCTCCCAGGGAAGCTGCTTGGGTCTGCCCGAGTCATCCACTAGCAGCTCGGCTTTGGTGTAGATGGCATCGTCACGGTTCGTGAAAGAGAACTCGAAGAGCTTCGACTCTGTTATGGCCTCGGTCGGGCAGGCCTCGACGCAAAGGTCACAATGGATGCAGCGCAAGA
The DNA here is from genome assembly GCA_963823855.1 of uncultured Acidimicrobiaceae bacterium. Lineage (GTDB taxonomy): Bacteria > Actinomycetota > Acidimicrobiia > Acidimicrobiales > Palsa-688 > Fen-671. The sequence continues at coordinate 170,441 of CAWGNA010000007.1, read as the reverse complement.
AGTTGATCTCGTACACGAACCCGTAGCGCTCACCGGGGGAAACTGGCGCGTCCGGCGGGTTGTCGGCCCCCCGCACATATATGCAGTGTGCCGGGCACACGCCCGCGCAGAGTTCGCACCCGATGCATTTTTCCATGCCATCCTCATAGCGGCTTAGCACGTGCCGCCCATGGAGGCGTTCGGGTTTCGGCCGCTTTTGTTCCGGGTACTGGGTGGTGACCTTCGGTTTGCCCGGCTGCTTGCCCGTAACCAAGAAACCCTTGAAAAACGATACAAACCGGTTCTGCCCGAGGAAGCTCACGGCGCCTCCAACTCGGATACCATCCCGCCCTCCTCGTCTAAGGACCGGCCGACGTCTATGGCCCGGCTCAGAAGGAGGAAGGCGAGGCAGCTCCCCACCAAGGCCCCCAGGCCCCATATTGCGTTGATCCGCGCCCCGGCCACGATCAGTAGCAGTGCCAAGGAGGCAGGGATCAAGCGTTTCCAGCCGAGGTCCATGAGCTGGTCGTAGCGCAGCCGGGGCAGGGTGGCCCGTATCCAGATGTAGATGTAGAGCAGGATCAATACCTTCAACGCGAACCAGAACGGGCCGATCGAGTGGCCGGCGATGCGAGGGCCGTCGGGGCCACCCAGGAAAAGGGTCGTGAAGAAGGCCGAATTGGTCACGACGGCCATGTATTCGGCCAGGTAAAAAAGGGCGAACCCTATGGAGGAGTACTCGAGGTTGAACCCGCCGGACAGCTCTTCTTCCGCTTCGACGAGGTCGAAGGGAGGACGCGTCATCTCTGCGGTGATCGCGATGAAGAAAATGGCGGCCGGAGCGCCGAACGTGCGGAAAATGTTCCAGTGGTACAGGAAGACGCCGTGTTGCTCGGCGACGATGACTGTCGTGAGGAGGGACCCGCTCACGAGCACGACCGTCGCGATGGTCAGCCCGAGAGCGGCCTCGTACGAGACCATCTGGGCGCTCGAGCGCACCGCTCCCATCAGGGGGTACTTGCCTCCCGAGGACCAGCCTGCCAGCATGACGCCGTAAACACTGACGCTCGAGCACATCAGCAAGAGCAGTATGCCCCACGGTGGGTTAGCGAGCTGCAGCAGAGTCGTGTAACCGCCGATGGTGATCGTCCCGCCTACCGGCACGATCGAAAAGGCCACAAATGCCGGTACGAGCGCTATTACCGGCGCGGCTTTATATACGAACTTGTCCGCTGTAGCAGGAAGGAGCGTCTCTTTGAAGAACAGCTTGACGCCGTCGGCGAGCGATTGCAGCCAGCCGTTGGGGCCCGCCCGGTTCGGCCCCCAGCGGTTGCCAAGGCGGGCGATTGCCTTGCGCTCGTACATCACCATGAACAGCACTGAGATCATGAGGAGGACGAAGACCACGATGACCTTCACCAGCAGGATCACCCAGACCTGCCAGGTGAGCCCGTGGGAAAAAAGTGGGTCTCCCTCGTAGGACGCGGCGGCGAGCATCACCCCTCCAACTTCTCCACGCTGATTTCCGTGACTGCTGCAGATGCATCGATCAGGAGGCCTGCCCCGTCGCCCGGAAGGTTGAAGGGCAGCACCACCGTCCCCATCGGGACACGCGAGTCGCCAATGGCTGTAACGACCACGCTCGCCTGTTTACCCTTTGCGCTTACCCGCACTCGGCTGGCGTGGGCCACCCCCAGCCGACCCAGGTCGTCGGGGTTAGCTCTCAGCTCGAGAGGCGGGTACAACGATGCAACCGACGGGGAATGCTGGACAAAGGCTCCGCCGTCCCACATCGGCCTGGTCGCCACGAGGCGAAGGGGCGCCTGCGACGACTGTTCGTTGGGCCCTTCCCCTTTGGCCGGCGTCGGGACCGGAGCAGTGGCTGGAGCCCTTGGTTGCAGCCTGGGTGGCGGGTTGAGCGGGCTCAGTTCCACTGCCTGGAGATCCTCTTCGCCGGTCCCCGGGGCGTTACCTCGGCCAACTCCTACCCCACGGACCGAACGGCGGACTGCTGGGACCGGATGGATCTCGGCTGACGCGATGCCGGGGTCCGCCATGGGGTCCAGCGGGGAGGGGACCTCGGGCTCGGGCCGGGCGGTCTCAAGCTCGAGCGGGACCACTACTCCGTTGCGGGCCTGTCGGGAGACGAGGAGGGCCTGCGATACGCCCTGGTGGAGAGGCGAAACCACTTCTATTTCAGCCCACAACTCGGCCAGCGACGTAACTCCGAGGTTGCCTCCGAGGCGCGAAGCAAGCTCGACGGCGATCATCCAGTCCGGGCGGGCGCTGCCCGGCGCCGTCACCTTTTGTCCCAGCCAGGTGATGCGACCCTCGATATTGGTAAAGCTTCCTCGCCGTTCGGTATAGATGGCGGCGGGCAGGACCACGTCAGCACGGGCGGTACTGGCGGTAGAAAATGCATCTACCGCCACGACGAAACGGGCTCGCTTTAGGCCGCGAACAGCCAGGTCCTTGTCCGGGCAGTCCGCGATCGGGTCGGCACCGAGAAGGAACAGGACGTCCATCTGGCCGTTGGCGGCCCGTTTGAGCATCCCTAGCGTGCCGAGCCCATTTTCCCGAGGGAGCGGAGCCTCCCATTTGCGCTCATACCATTCTCTGCCTGCTTCGAGGCTGGTCCTACCGGGCAGCAAGCCTGGGGCCAGCCCCAGGTCGATTGCTCCGTGGACGTTGGCACGGCGCAGCGCCGGTAGGAAAGCTACCCCGGGCAAACGGGCGAGTTGCAGTGCGGCCTCGGCCACGTCCTCGGCGAGTTCGGCCAGCGAAGGCCTCCCGATAATCACCACGATGCGCGGGGCCGGGTTGCCAGTCGAAGCCGCCGCCGCTATCGCGGCGCGAGCACGTTCGGCCACCTCCGCTGGCACCCCGCCAACAGCTTCGGTCACAGGCGTTCCGCCGGATAGGGACCTGGCCAGAGCGACGAGGTCTCCCGGGCGATAGCGCAAGCGTTGGGACGCCACCGAAGACAGCCCCGTCGGGACCGAGCTCAATTCGATTACCTGCACCCCGTCCTCGACGGCCGCATGGCGGAGCCTCAGGTACAGGACGGGCAGCTCCTCTTTGATGTCCGGTGCCATCGTGAGCACCAGCGGGGCCGCACATGCCTGGTCGATCGTCGCCCTCGGCAAGCTCGCCACGAGTTCGGCGGGTAGCCCGTCGCCTAGTTGCGCGTCGACGTTGTCGGTCCGCAGCACCGTGCGTGCCAACTTGGCCCACGCATAGGCGTCTTCGTTTGGTAGGCGAGCGCCTCCGATAATGCCGATCCTGTCCCCGCGCACGTCGGCTAGACGGCTGACAATTTCTGCGAACGCTTCGGACCAGCTCGCCTGTACCAAGCCGTCCGGCGAACCGCCGTTCTTGCTGACGGGGGCGCCACCACCGGCCTTGCGCAACAGGGGATGGGCCAGCCGGTCGGGACTGTTGAGAGCTTCGAAGCAGAAGCGCCCTTTGTCGCAGAGCCAGCCCCAGTTGACCGGGTCGCTGTCTACCCCCAGGAAACGCACTACCTGGTCCGAGCTTGACTGCGCCGCCACCCGGCAGCCAACGGCGCAGAATGTGCATGTGGTCTCGACCTGTTCGAGGTCCCAGGGACGCGCCTTGAAGCGGTACGGCTTGGCCAACAGAGCCCCTACCGGGCATATTTGCACGACGTTGCCGCTGAAGTTCGACACAAAAGGCTGGCCCGGGTACACCGCCACCTCACTCGAATCGCTCCTCGAGGCGAAGTCGATGGCCGGGTCGCCGGCCACCTCCTCGGCAAAACGGGTGCACCGGGCGCACTGGATGCAGCGTTCCCGGTCGATTAGCACTAGCGAAGAAAGGGGTGTCGGCTTGTCCCAATGCCGCTTTTCTTCGACAAAGCGCGTCTCGCCCGGCCGGTACGCGATCGTCTGGTCTTGCAGAGGGCACTCTCCGCCTTTGTCGCATACAGGGCAATCCAGCGGATGGTTTATCAGCAGGAACTCGAGTACGCCGTCCTGTGCCTTCTTTACCTTCGGGCTGTCGGACACTACCTGCATGCCTTCTGTGACTGGTAAGTAACAGGCGGGCGAAAGAGCGGAACCGCGGGGGCCTATTATCTCGACCAGGCACATGCGGCACATCCCGACAGGCTTCATCCGGGGGTGGTAACAAAACCGCGGAATGTATGTCCCGGCCCGCTCGGCAGCGGCGATGATCAGCTCACCCTTCTTGGCCCGGAGTTGCCGGCCGTCGAGGGTGAAACCGACACCTTCTGGCTCGGACGGGGTGCTCACGGCTGCGCTGCTGGAGCCGCTGGGCGCCGCTGGTGCCACCGGGTCAGGCGGGGACGCCGGGTCAGGCATATGCCGGGCTCGCTCGCAGCCGGTCGGGCGGGAACGGGCACTGGCCCTCCCGTATGTGGTCCAGGAACTCGTCGCGGAACATTCTGATGCCCGAAGCTACTGAGCTCGGGATCGATGGGCCAAGCGGGCAGATCGTCGTCTGTTGCGGGGGCCAGTGCACGCCAGGCGAGATGTTGTCACAGACATCCATGAGCAAGTCGAGATCGGCTTCCCGACCTCGGCCGTCCTCGATGCGACGCATGATCTTCTCGATCCAACCCGAACCCTCGCGGCAGGGCGTGCACTGCCCGCAAGATTCCCGATGAAAAAAGCGGGAAATCCGCCAGGCGGCACGCACGACGCAGGTTGTCTCGTCCATCACTGTGATCGACCCCGAACCTGCCATCGACCCTGCCGCCGCGATCTTCTCGTTGGCCAGGGCAATGTCGAGGTGCTGGGGGCCAAACCACGGAGACGAGGCTCCTCCGGGGATGAAAGCCTTGAGCTCCCGGTCATACCTGATGCCGCCGCCGAGGTGGGGGTCGTAAATGAGGTCACGGAAGCTCACCTTGGCGAACTCCATCTCATAGTTCCCCGGCCGGCGCACGTGCCCAGACAGCGACACTACCTTGGTCCCCCGCGAAGGTCCCTCGCCGAGAGCAGAAAAGGCGTCGTGGCCATTGCGCATGATCCACGGCAAGTTGGAAAGGGTCTCGACGTTGTTTACGACTGTTGGAGCCCCGTAAAGCCCGGTAGCTGCCGGATAATTGGGCGGCTTTATACGCGGCCACGCCCGCTTGCCCTCGAGGCTCTCGAGCATACCGGTCTCGTCTCCGGCTATGTACGCCCCGGCACCCGGATGGACCACAATGTCGACGGAGAACGAAGAACCCAGGATGTTGGGCCCTACTGCACCGTACCCGTAAGCCTCGTTGAGAGCGGCCTGGACGCGCTCGCGGGCTAATGCCATTTCACCCCGTACGAAAATGAACACCTGTGCGGCGCCGACGGCGTAGGCGCAGATAACCACGCCCTCGATGAGCTGGTGGGGGTCCCCCTCCATGAGGGCATGGTCCTTGAAGGTGGCGGGCTCGCTTTCATCCCCATTAACGACGAGGTACACAGGCTGGGCCTTGCGGATCATCCCCCATTTGCGGCCAGCATCAAAGCCGGCTCCTCCCCGGCCGAGAATGCTCGAGCCCAAGGTTGACTGATGGATCTCCTCGGGAGTCATGGCGAGCGCTTTGCGGAGGCCGTCGTAGCCACTGTTCGCCAGGTACGTCTGCAGCGTCCAGCTCTGGTCCAGTCCGAAACGCGATGTCAGGATTCTGGCCCGAACTTGGGGTCCCCGCCGCCACCTCCCGTGATGCCCCCGCTTTCACTCACGCCTCCGGAGCCCCCTCCGGCCCGCCACCCGGGTTGAGCGTGCTCACCACGGCGCCGGTCGTCCGGGACGTAGCGAGCTGGACGACTTGACTGCTCTGGCTCGTCGTGGCGGCGGTCACGGGTGGGGCCGCTTGCCGACCAGACCGCTTGCCAGGTCGGGCTGGTGGGGCTGCAGGAGCCGGCCCTCCGTCAGTACCCCCGCCAGCAGACGTGCCGGTAGTCGTGCTAATGGTGGTGCCAGCGGTCGCGGCGGGGAGCGCGACCGAGCGCGGTACTCTGCAGAGCGTGCCGTGGGGTGGCACTTCTGTACCGAGCCGTCCAGCGACGAGGTCTGCGGCGAGCTTGTCCCACAGCGCAGGTGTCATATCCCCGAAATAGCGCCAGTTGATCGTCAAGCACGGCGCGTTGCCACAAAGCGCAAGGCACTCCGCATCCTCCAGCGTGAAGGACTGGTCCGGAGTGGTGCCTCCCGGAGAAATGCCGAGGCGGTCCTCGATGTGCTCGAGAAGCTCGTAGGCGCCGGCGAGCATGCAGGCGATGTTGGTGCACACCGCCACGAGGTACCGGCCGATCGGCTCCAAGTGGAACATGTCGTAAAAGCTGGCCGTACCCCTTACCTCGGCCGGGGTCAGCTCGACTAGTTCGGCGACATGCTCGATCCCGTCGGGGCTCAAGTAGCCGTCCTGCTCCTGAAGGATATGCAGGGCCGGTATAAGTGCTGACCGCTTCTGCGGGTACAGGTCGATCAGGTTTCGCGCTCGCACGAGGTTGTCCTGGTTGAGCCGGGCCACGCTATTGATCTTTGCCGAGACGGCCGCTCCGGGCCCAATCCTGGAATTGGCGCGATTGGCTCAACGGTCGACGTCCCCGATCACCGGGTCGATGGTTGAGACACAGGCGATGACGTCGGGGATGAACGCCCCGCGCGCCATTGGCGCCAGTCCCTGCAGGTTCGCGAACGAGGGAGTCCGAACGTGGATCCGGTATGGCCTGGATGTCCCGTCGGAAACGATGTAGCACCCCAGCTCCCCACGAGGCGATTCGACGGGGACATAAGCGTCCCCCGGAGCCACCCGGAAGCCTTCGGTGAAGAGCTTGAAGTGATGGATGAGCGCCTCCATCGACTCGTTGATACGGTTGCGGGGCGGAGGGGTGAACTTCTTGTCCTGGACGCGGTAGTCCCCGTTCGGCATCGCGTCGACCACCTGGCGGACAATTCGTACGGATTCACGGATCTCGTTGCACCGGATCGCAAAACGGTCCCAGCAATCTCCGGCCGTGCCGACAATTACGTCGAATTTGACGTCCTCATAAAACAGGTAGGGGAAATCCCGCCGGACGTCGTAAGCGACGCCGGTCGAGCGCAGAAGAGGGCCGGTCAGCCCGAGCCCAACCGCCGTGGGCGCATCCAGTGGCCCCACCCCGTCCATCCGGTTTTGCAGCACGGGTTGACCGGTAAGGAGATTGTCGTACTCGTCCATCCGCCGCAGCACGACATCGCATATTGCCGTCGCATCGTCGCGCCAACCGTCGGGCAGGTCGGCCGCGACCCCGCCGGGGCGGATGTAGTTGTGGTTCATGCGCAGGCCAGTTACTTTTTCGAAAAAGGCCAGCACCAGTTCGCGATCTCTCCAGCCGTAGACCAGCATGTTGAGGGCGCCGAGGTCAGCTCCGTTCGTCGCCACCCACAGAAGATGTGAAGATATGCGGTTTAGCTCGCACATCAACATCCTTATCCACGTGGCGCGCTCGGGGATTTGTAACCCGGCCAGTTTCTCTACAGAGAGCGAGTAGGCCAACTCATTGAACAATGGAGCGAGGTAGTCCATGCGGGTCACATTCGTGGCCCCCTGGTGGTACATGAGCTCCTCGCCCGTCTTTTCCATCCCCGTGTGCAGGTAGCCGATCACTGGTTTGGTGCGTACGACCTGTTCGCCGCGAATTTCCACCATCACCCGGAGCACGCCGTGCGTGGACGGATGGGATGGCCCGAGGTTCAAGATCATCGACTCGTCGTCGGGTGTCTCGTAGTTGAAGTCCTCGGTGTCGATCGATACGCCTTCAGGCAAGCGGAGGACTCCGCCTACCTCAGAGCGCAACTCCTTGATGGTGGTCTGCCGGCGAGCGAGCATTTCCTGCGCACCCTCGGATGTCTTTGACTTCAACAGTTCGTCGAGGGCGACCGCCGCGTCGCTTGTGGTCGTAGGTTTGCCTGTCGCCGAGGACTGGCTCACTTCGGCGCCTCCTTGAACTGCACCGGGACCTGCCCGGCGGCGTAGTCTTTGCGCAGGGGGTGGCCCTCCCAGTCTTCGGGCATGAGGATCCGGGTCAGGTCGGGATGGTCGCTGAAACGGATCCCGAACATGTCGAAGGTCTCCCGTTCGTGGGCCTCGCTGCCCGGCCAAAGGTCGAACAGACTGGGCAAGACCGGGTCGTCGCCGGGCACCTGGCAGCGCACTCTCAGCCGCTGTCTGGCAGAAAGCGACATCAGCTCCACCACGACCTCGAAGCGTTCCGCCTCTATGTCCCCAGGCAGGGCGCGGCCCGGGTGGGTCAGGTAGTCGACACCAGTCACGCCAATGCACACCTCGAAGCCGTCCCTATAGAGACCCTCCATTAGCGCCAGGTACCGGGCGCGGTCCGTATGGACTACCCGTTGGCCGAAGGTTTCAGTGACGGGACAGCCGTGCAAGGAGCTGTCCACTTCAGGCGAGCTTGCCTCCGCTCCGCTCACCTACGTACCGCCTGCCCACTCTCGGCCGAGTTAGCGATCTGAAGCGGGCGTACCTCCTCCAGGTGGATCCCGGCGCCGGCGCCAGTTCCGGCGCGCCGACGGGTTATCTCTCCGCGACGGATCTGCTCGTGCAGGGTGAGGATCGAATGGATCAACGTCTCAGGGCCCGGGGGACATCCCGGTGTGTAAACGTCGACGGGGACGACCTGGTCGACACCCTGGACGATCGCGTAATTGTTGAACATCCCGCCGGTCGAGGCGCATACACCCATCGAGATGACCCATTTGGGTTCCATCATCTGGTCGTATACCTGACGCAGGACCGGCGCCATCTTCTGGCTGACGCGGCCGGCGACGATCATCAGGTCGGCTTGGCGAGGCGAGGCGCGGAACACCTCCATACCGAAACGAGCCAGGTCGAAGTTCGCCGCTCCTGTGGCCATCATTTCTATGGCGCAGCAAGCTAGGCCGAAGTTGGCGCCCCAAGAGCTCGACGCCCGTGCCCATTTGACAACGTCTTCGAGGGCCCCCGTGAGGAAATTGTGGTTCAGGTCCTCGAGGCCCATTACTGCCTTCCCTTACCGGTGGCAACGGGCTCGCCCGTGGTCGTGCGGCCAGTGACGCCGCCGCTCCTGTCGGCTGAAGAGGACGCCACACTGCCGGAGTAGGCGCGCTGGGCCGGGCCCCGGGCCGGCTGACCCGGCGGATCGTCGCGTTCAGGGTGCGGGAGACCGGAGCGCCGGCGCGACTGCCGAACCGCCTGCCAGGGCCCCAATTGAGGCCGCCCTGGGAGACAAGGTAGGCGAAGGCTACGAACACCACCGCCGCAAAGGTGGCGATCTCTATGAACCCGAACTTGTAGAGCTGGTGGAAGATGACGGCGAACGGGTAGAGGAACACGACCTCGATGTCGAAAATGACGAAGATCATTGCGATCAGGTAGAACCGCACGTGGAAGCGGGGCGACGGCTCCCACTTGGGAGCGATGCCCGACTCGTACGGCCCCCGCTTGGCCGGGTCGAGCCCCGTGTTGGCCCGAGCATCCGCGACCCCATGAACGAGCCGATGGCGAACACCAGCGCCAACACAAGTATCAACAGGACGGGCAGGTACTGGTCCATCACCGGCTCAGGCTAGCGCTCGCACCCAACTGCTCACACATTTGGGACTGATCACACACTGGGACCGCTGACCCACCAACGGCTCCGTGCCCCCGCTCCGCTGCGCGTACTCCACCCGACAGAAGCCCGAATTGCTCGTGCCGATTCGCCAACCCCGGCCAGCCGGCTAGCATCCTCGGGAGCAGATGACAGCCAACCTTCCAGACGGCACTATTCCAGCTGGCGAGCACCATTGCGACGTTCTCGTGATCGGCGCCGGTCCGTCGGGCTCGTCTTGTGCGTACTGGCTGGCGAAGGCGGGCCATGACGTCGTAGTGCTGGAGCGCAAGTCGTTCCCGAGGGAGAAGACCTGCGGCGATGGCCTAACCCCCCGGTCAGTGCGCCAATTGGAGGACATGGGCCTGGCCGCCGAGCTTCCTGCGTGGCATCGCTTCAGGGGCCTTCGTTCGCATGGCTTCGGCCGCACCCTCGAAATGCTTTGGCCGCCGCTCAAGGGCGTCCCCCCTTACGGGTACGTCGTGACGCGCAAGGACCTCGACGGCATGGTCGCCGGTCAGGCTGCTAAGGCCGGCGCCGCACTTTGGGAACGCACAGAAGCCGTCGAGCCGGTCCGGGACGGCGAATCCATCCGTGGCGCTCGCGTCTCGGCGAAGGGGCAGGGAGGCCGGAGCGGCCAGGTCACGGCGCGTTACGTAGTGGTGGCCGACGGGGCGAACTCGCGCTTTGGTTGGGCGCTCGGCAACCAGCGGGACCGTACCTACCCCCTGGGCATGGCGTTGCGGGGGTATTGGACTTCCCCGCGACACGATGAACCCTGGATCGACTCGTGGCTCGACCTGAGGGACGAAGCGGGCAAGGCCATGCCCGGTTACGGGTGGATTTTTCCCCTGGGTGATGGCCGTATCAATGTCGGGGTGGGCCTCCTCACCACCTCCTCCCACTGGAAAGGCGTCAACACGACCGAGATGCTGGAGGCGTTCTGCAATCAAGCCCCGGCATCTTGGGGGATCAGGCCCGAAACCTGCCTCGGCCCTCCCACCGGGGGACGACTGCCCATGGGGCTCTCCGTAGGGCCCAGGTCTGGCCCAACGCACCTCGTGGTGGGCGACGCCGGCGGCTTGATCAACCCGTTCAACGGAGAGGGAATTGCGTACGGGTACGAGACGGGCCGTCTTGCCGCGGACGTCTTGCACCTGGCTCTTTCGAGTGGCGATCCTGGCGCTTTGCGTACCTACGAGGAGCGCCTGGAAGCGGAGTACGGCTTGTATTACCGCGTCGGCCGAGCCTTCGTCAGAGCGATAGGCAACCCGCAAGTTATGCGGGCTTGCACGGTGACAGGGATGTACAGCCGTCCTCTCATGGAATGGTTGCTGCGCATCATGTCGAACATGCTCCGTCCCGACGAGACGGGCCCGGCCGAGGCTGCCTACAAGGCCCTGGTTGGCTTGGCCAAGGGCAAAGACAGCCTGAAGGCGGGGAAGGACAGCCTCACCGCCAAGAGGACGGCCTCGGTCTGAGGTCGGAAAGCGGCATTAGGCGGCGACCTCAGGTTGAGCGTAGCGGTCTCAGGGCTCCGACGGGCGGGTTCGGGCTGGGGGGCAGCGCCCTCAGCCGGTAGCCGCGACAGTGGTGACAGCCTTAGCGACCCGGGCAAAGGCGTCCACAGTGCGGTCGAGTTCTATTGAGCCATGGGCAAGGCTCGGGAAGAGGACCTCGTAAGGGCCGGGCGCCAAAGCTATACCCTGGGCGAGCAACCCCCGCATGACCGGTGCGTAGAGGCCAGTAGCGGCCGAAGCTCGTGCGCCGTCGTAGTCCAAGACAGGGCTCTCGCCGAAGAAGATCGCCAGGAGCGGTCCGGCCACGGGGATCTGTACTTGCAGGCCGACCTCCTGAGCAGTCGCCGCCAATCCTGCCCCCAGGCGCCCAGCGAAGGCTGAAAGCTCCTTGTACGCGACGTCATCGAGGAGTGAAAGGGCGGCCAGTCCCGCCGCAGTCGCCACCGGGTTACCCGACAGCGTCCCGGCCTGGTAGACGGGGCCGAGGGGAGCGAGCTGGTCCATGACGTCGCGCCTCCCGCCGAAAGCGGCCAAGGGGAGCCCTCCACCGACCACCTTCCCGAAGCACCACAGGTCCGGGACGACTCCGGACAACGAGGAAGCGCCGCCTCTAGATACCCGGAACCCTGTGATGACTTCGTCGAAAACGAGCAGCGCACCGGCGCGTGTGCACGCCTCGCGGAGGCCTTCGAGGAACCCCGGGGCGGGCGGGACCAGACCCATGTTGGCGGCCACGGGTTCGACGATCACCGCCGCGACATCGGGCCCGATCTCGGGGACGACGTTATAGGGGGCGACGAGCGTCTCGGCTACGGCGCTCCTTGGCACGCCCGCGGAGGCGGGTAAGCCGAGCGTCGCCACCCCGCTCCCGCCGCCCGCAAGTAGCGCGTCACTGTGACCGTGGTAGCAACCGGCGAACAGGACCACCCGGTCACGCCCCGTGGCCCCTCGGGCCAGCCGCACTGCTGACATGGCGGCTTCGGTACCGCTGCTCACGAGCCTGACCTCGTCACAGCCAGGTACCCTGGCGCAGATCTCCTCCCCGAGGAGAACTTCTCGGTAGGTCGGCGCCCCAAAGGTGGTGCCCTCGCCGGCGGCCTGGCGGATCGCCTCGACGACCTTGGGATGGGCGTGGCCCAGGATGGAGGCGCCGTAAGACTGGACGTAGTCGATGTATGTGGTGCCTTCGACGTCGGTGACGTAGGCGCCTTCGCCCCGTGCCACGAAGTACGGGATGCCTCCGACTGCCTTGAACGCCCGGACAGGCGAGTTGACACCACCGGGGGCAACCCGGCAGGCGCGCTCGAACAGGCCCTGATTGGACACGTTCGCGCCGGACGCGGCCGAAAGGTTCGTACCGTCGTCGTGGGCCATACTCATTCAGCCCCCCAGCAGCTCGGCGACTTCGCCGGCGAAGTACGTGAGGACCAGGTCAGCACCAGCGCGCTTGATGGCGCCGAGTTGCTCGAGGGCTACCGCCGGGCCGTCGACCCAACCACGCTCGGCAGCCGCTTTAACCATCGCGTACTCCCCGCTCACGTGGTACGCCGCCACCGGCACCTTCACCGCCCGCCGGACTTCGGAGATGACGTCGAGGTAGTGGAGCGCGGGTTTTACCATCACCATATCCGCACCCTCGGCCACGTCGAGCTCGACCTCACGAAGTGCTTCTCTGGTGTTGCGGGGGTCTTGCTGGTAGCCGCGCCGGTCTCCGCCGCCAGCGATCGTGACGTCCACCGCGTCCCGGAAAGGTCCGTAGAGTGCAGACGCAAACTTGGCCGAGTACGCCAGGATGCCGACATCGTCGTACCCGTCGGCGTCCAGGGCGTCGCGAATGGCGGCCACCTGGCCGTCCATCATCCCCGACGGGGCTACCAGGTCCGCGCCCGCCGCGGCTTGGGCTAGGGCCACCCGGCCGTAAAGCTCGAGCGTCGCGTCGTTGGCGACGCCGCCACGGGCATCGAGGACGCCGCAATGCCCGTGGTCGGTGTACTCGTCCAGGCACAGGTCGGCGATCAGGACCATATCCGCCCCGAGCTCTTGGCGGAGCGACGCCAGCCCCACCTGGACGATCCCGTCGGGTGCCCAGGCCTGGCTCCCCTCGGGGTCTTTCTCTGACGGGACGCCGAACAGCACCAACCCAGGAACACCGAGGCCGCACAGGCGCCGAGCTTCCTTCACCAGAGACTCCACGGTGTGCTGGACCACGCCGGGGAGGGAGGAAATCGGTCTCGGGGCGTCGATGCCCTCGCGCACGAAAAGCGGTGCGACGAGGTCTTTCACGCCGACGCTTGTTTCCGCCACCATCTCCCGAAGCACACCGGAGCGGCGCAGCCGGCGCATCCTTGTCACAGGGAAACCCATGCGCACCACGCTACCGGCCACTTCCCGCGCCGGGGCCTGCGAGCGTGTTACCGGTCCCTGGCTGCCGCCTGCTTCAGACGAATGAAGAGGTCAGGTGTTGACCTTGCGCCGATCGGGGACCTCAGCTCAGTACCGCGACAAGCGCGCTAACCAGACCTTCGAGGGTGTGCTCCGAGGCTTCCGCGGCTACTTCCAGGCCCTGAGCTCGAGCCGTAGCTGATGTTACGGGGCCAATGCAGGCTACGACTGCCGGCACAACTGCGCCAGCGCGCCGGGCCTGGTCGAGGTAGCTCGTCACCGCCGAGGGAGATGCGAAACAAATCACGTCTGCCCGGCCCGCCGCATCAAGGAGATCCGGCAGTATCAATGCCGGCACAGTCCGGTACGCCTCGACCGCTTCAACTGACCAGCCGAGCTCGGCCAGCCCCAGTCGAAGTTCGGGCCGGGCGCCTGCGGCCTGGGGCAGGAGCACCGCCCGGGAGCCTGGCCTCTGAGGTGGTAGTGCCGAGGGAGAAGGTACCGAAGCAGAAGTTACTGAAGACGGCGGAGGCGGGGCCGGGAAGGAGCTCAGGAGACCCTCGCTCGTGTATTCCTCAGGCACGAGGTCTGCGACCACCCTGAAAGCGCACAGCTCTTCGGCGGTCGTCGCACCTACGGCGGCAACCAGGACGGGGCCGAGCGCGCGGGTGTCGGGCACGTGTTCGAAGAAGCGTTGCACCGCGTTGGCCGAGGTGAAAACGACCCATGCGTAGGCGCCGGCTTTCAACCGGGCCAGACCTGAGCCCAAGGATGCTCCCCGATCGGCAGCCGACGCCACCGCTATGGCCGGGACCTCGAGGACCCCTGCGCCCAGCTCCCGGAGGCGCTCGCTCAGGCTGGAGCTCTGGTGGGCCGCCCGCGTAACCACGACCGTCTTGCCGAACAACGGCCGCTTCTCGAACCAGCCGAGGTCCATGGCCGCCACCTCGCCTATAACGATCGTCACGGGAGGTGCCAACGCCTCTTCGCCGAGCCTTTCGAGAGTCGTACGGACCGTCGCCTGCGTGGGCCCCGTCGCTCGCTGGACGGCGGTCACCGGAGTGCGGGGGGGGAGTCCGCCAGCGATTAGCCGCTCAGCTATGCGTCGCCGGTGCGCCGCCCCCATCAAGACCACGATCGTCCCGCCGGCTGCGGCCAACGCCTCCCAGTTGGTCCCTCCGTCGGCCTGAGCGGAATCGACGGAGCGGGAGTGGCCCGCCACGACGGTGAAGGCGGTGACAAGGCCGCGATGAGTGACCGGTACACCCGCGTAGGCGGCTGCGGCCACCGCCGATGTGACACCCGGGACGACCTCGAACGGCACGCCCGCCGCTTGCAGAGCCAACGCCTCTTCGCCGCCCCGCCCAAAAACGAACGGGTCACCCCCTTTCAACCTCACGACCCCCAGGCCTTGCCTGGCGCGGTCGATGAGCAACTGGTTGATCGCCTCCTGGTCACCCCGGTCGTCGGGTTGCTTGCCGGCGTCGACTCTCTCAGCCGAAGCAGGAGCATGCGAAAGCAGGCTCGGAGAGGTCAGACGGTCAAAGACCACGACGTCGGCCCGCCGCAGCACCTCTGCCCCCCGTAGCGTGAGGAGGCCCGGGTCGCCCGGACCGGCACCCACCAGGAAGACCATGCCCTGCCCGGGCGCCGCCCCCAGTACTGCCGCCGCTCCTGCCGCCGGTCCTGTCTGCGCGGTTCCCGTCGCCACTCCTGTCGCCGCTCCTGTCATCGGTCCTGGCGTCGGTCCTGTCATCGGGCCGGTCGGTGTGCCGCTGGCTGGGCTCACCGCTCGTCGGCACGCGCTTCGAGCAGGCCCCGCCCGCCGCTGTCGAGCACCATTGTGGCTACCTCTCGACCTAGAGCGACTGGCTCCACGTCCTGCGCCCCGGCCAAGGAGCTCCGGCGGACCAGGACGCTGCCGTCGGGAGCAGCGAGGAGGCCATCAAGCAGGAGGGCGCCAACGACAGTATGTGTGGCGTGGGCTGCCACCGGGAGGTCGCACGCCCCGCCTATTGTCGCCAGGAAGGATCTTTCAGCGTCGACAGCGCGCCGCGAGGCCAGGTCATTGAGCGGGGCGAGAAGTTCGAGGGACATGGCGTCGTCAACGCGGCACTCGACGCCGAGGGCGCCCTGCGCGACCTGAGGGAGCATCACCTCAGTGCTCAGGGTCTCCATCGGCTCCGGAGCCAGCCCCAGTCGAGAAAGCGCAGCCTGCGCCACAACTATCGCTCCCCCAGGGGGGACCTTCGAAAGACGCGTGGAGATGTTGCCTCTCAGGCTCTGGAAACAAAGGTCCGGGCGCAACCAGGCCAGTTGGGCCCGGCGGCGCTGGCTGCCCGTCGCCACTAAAGCCCCGTGCGCCAACCCGGCGAGGTCGCTTCCGACGAGGGCGTCCCTCGGGTCCCCGCGAGGAGGCACGGCCGCCAGGCAGAGGCCGGCCGCAGGCACCGGTTGGAGGTCCTTGGCAGAGTGCACTGCCGCGTCGGCCGTGCCGGACAGTACCGCTGATTGCACCTCGCGCACGAACACGCCCCGGCCGCCCATTTCCCAAACGGGTACGTCGGTGCGGCGGTCGCCGGTGGTGGTGATCGGCACCAGCTCGACCAAAAGCCCGAGGTGCGCGGCCCTCAGCAGCGAGGCGACATGGTCTGCCTGCCACAGCGCCAGCGGGCTACCCCGGGTCGCGAGCCGCAGGCGCACTTCAGGTGTCTAGGTCGAACAGGTCCCGGAATGCATCTGCAAGCACCTCACCCTTGGCCGTGCCGGCAGCGGCCTTCAAGTTCACGGTTGGCGCGTGCAGGAGCTTGGCGACGACCCGTTTTGTCATGACCTCGAGGGCTTCACGTTCTGATGAGCCCAGCTCGCTGAGCCTGCTTTCGATGCGTGAGAGTTCTGCCCGCCTTATTTCTTCCGCCCGCTCGTGGAGGGAGCTGACGAGCGGTGCTACCGATCGCGACGCGAGCGAGGCACCGTAACGGTCCACCTCTTCGGCGACGATCCGCTCCACCGCCGGCACTTCCGCCCGTCGCCCGTCCACTTTGGACCTGACGAAATCGCTTATGTCGTCCATGTTGAGCAGGGTGACCCCGGGCAGGCTCGCTACGGCAGGGTCTACGTTCCGAGGGACCGCCAGATCTATCAGGAGCACGGGCCGCGTCAGCCCGGAGGCGAGCACCTCTTCAACTTCAACCTTCCCGATCAGGGCCCCGTCACCTGCGGTGCAACACGCGACGACGTCTGCGCGGACCAAAGCGGTGGCCAGCTCATACCATGGCACCGCCTTTCCGCCCACTGACTCTGCAACCTGGTTGGCCTTGCCCCTGGTCCTATTGGCCACCGTCACGGGGAGCGTGCCCGGCACACTCGCAAACGCCCGGGCCGTGTTCTCGCCCACCTCGCCCAGGCCGATCACGAGCGCCTGCTTGCCTTCAAGGCTGCCCAGAGTGGAGGCGGCCAACTCGACGGCGGCGTAGGAAAGCGAGGTAGTGCCGCGTGAGATGCTGGTTTCAGCGCGGGCACGCTTTCCGACCTGGAGGGCATGGCGGAAGGCTGCACCTAGCACCGGTCCAGACGCACCCTCGTTGCGAGCCACCTCCCAGGCTTGTCGCACCTGACCCAGCACCTCCGGCTCCCCGAGCGATGCGGAGTCGAGGCCGGAGGAAACTCTGAAGAGGTGGTTCACTGCGGCCTCTTCGAAGTAAGAATAGAGGTGGTCGGAAAAGTCCTCGGGTGGCCTGCCGCTCCACGTCGCCAGGAACTCCCGGATATCCGCCATGGCGCCATGGAAACGGTTGACCAGGGCGTACACCTCCGTGCGCATGCAGGTGGACACCACGACGACTTCGTCCAGGTGAGGTCGCGACGACAGGTCTGCCAGCGCCTTGGGCAGGTCGGTTGGCGGCACGATCATTGGCTCCAGCGCCTCGAGGGGCACTGTCCGGTGGTTCATCCCGACTACGGCAACAGACACGCCTCGAGGCGCTCCTTTGCTTCAGCTCGACGACCTGAGCGGATCAAGTCGAGCATGTCCCAATCCAGGCTGCGCCGCCAGTCGACGTCTTCGGTGCTCTTGCCCTCCTGCTTCAGCTGGGCACGGACGTCGGCCAGTAGTTCGGCGAGCTCTGCCACCTCCGGGCCCATGTGCTCGACCACGTGAGCCTTCAGCCACGACGCCAGGGCCGGGCTGTAGCCGGACGTCGATATCGCGACCGCGATCGGCCCCTGCCGGGCGACCGCTGGCAAGATGAAAGAGCAAGAAGCAGGGTCGTCGGCAGAGTTGGCCCAGACGCCTGCCGCCTCGGCGTCCTCGTAGATGGCCTTGTTCACCTGGGCGTCGCCCGTGGCGGCTACGACGAGCCGGTAACCGGCTACTTCGCCGTGCTCATAGGGCCGTTCCTCGATGCTGGCGAGGCTGGCAGTGCGAGCCAGAGCGCGCATAGGGGGCAGGACCTCCTTGGCGACCACGTGGACCTCTGCCTCGCAAGCGAGCAACCCCGTGGCCTTGTGTTCTGCCACTTGCCCGCCTCCCACGACCAGGCAGCGCCTGTCTTTCAATATTAGGGCCACCGGGTAGACCCTGGCGTCAACGGGCACAGCTGGCTCTTCTGCTTTCGGTTGTTTTCAGTTGGTTCTGCCTTCAGTGGTCTCAGTTGGCGGAAGCCACTTTGGGGTGGCTGAGGCGGTCGTTGCGAAGGTGCTCGTAGTAACCGAGTATTTGCAGCTCGACCGCCAGGTCGACCTTGCGGACCGATACGTGCGGCGCCACGTTGAGCACGGCAGGTGCGAAGTTGAGCACAGAGGTGACACCGGCCGCCACCAGTCTGTCAGCGATGTCTTGCGCCGCGTGTGCCGGAGCAGTGATGAGCGCCATCGTGATGTCCTTCTCACGTACGACGTGGGGGAGATCCGAGATCGGGTATACGACCACGGCGCCGAGTTGCCGGCCGACTTTGTCCGGGTCTGTGTCGAATGCGGCGACGACGTTGAACCCGCGCTCTGAGAAGCCACGGTAGTGTCCCAACGCCTGGCCCAGGTTGCCCGCCCCGACGATAGCGACGTTGTATTCGTGGGTGAGCCCGAGCTGGCGGTTGATCTGCTGGCGGAGCAGCTCGGTGTCGTAGCCGACCCCGCGGTCCCGTAAGAGCCGAGGTGGGAAAGGTCTTTGCGGACCTGAGCGGCGTTTACGCCGGCGTGGGCGGCGAGCTCCTCTGAGGACAGCACGAGCTGGTGCTCGCCGATTGCATCGACGAGAGAGCGCAAGTAGAGCGGTAGGCGTCTTACGGTCGCTTCAGGGAGCGGACGAGGCCCAGGCGGCGCGGCTGGCATCGGCACAATCGTACGGCGAGGCGAGGGTGAACCCAGCACGGGAGTTTTTATAGGACGGTCGCAGACGGTCGGAGCCAGGCGATGTCCTGCTCTTCGACGCCCAGGTGACCGGCGGCGCTGGCGCCGTTGAAGCAGAGAGCCACCGACCCGTAGGAGTCCACAAGCGCCCCGAGCTCCCCTCGGGCCAAGTCGGCGTACGTGTGGACGACCCTGGCCCGCCATCGTGGCGCCGAGCCACCGGGGGCTCCTGCCACGCTTTTTGCGCCCGACGCGCCCTGCCCGCGATCGAGGTCTATGTCGAAGACGGCGCCCAGGCCGCCGAGCTGGGACAAGGCCGTTGAACTGGCGGCGATCTGCACGTTCCCGTAGCGGTCCACCCACGTGACTTCGGCCTCTACTGAACCGTCGGCGTGTTCGGAAAACAGAGGAGCCGGAAGGCGCACCAAGGCCTCGCCAGCTACTGGACGGCCGAGCGCCTCGAACTCACCGCGGGCGGCCAGGTACGCAGCGGCGGGGGCGAAGAGGTCCCGGCCCGCGAATGTGGGCCCGGCGCCAGACATCCGGTAGGTCCACAGCAGGTCGGCGGTCCGCTCGAGTTCGACAACCTGCGTCGGGCCGCCCAGAGCTTCGAGGGCCGGGACGAGCAGCCCGTTGTCTGGCCCCAGGAATGTGACGCCACCTTCTCTGGCCCGTGCCGCCAGGGCGCGCCTGTCGGTCCCGACACCGGGGTCGACCACGGCCACGACCACCCCGGGCGCAAGGTAGGGAGCTGCCCACGCTAAGGCCAGACTGCCTGCTCTCACGTCTTGCGGCCTCACCTCGTGGGTCAGGTCGACTATTGGCACGTCTGGCAGCCGCGCTCTCAGGACACTGTGGAGCGCGCCGACAAAACCGTCCGCCAGCCCGAAGTCGCTCAGGAGGCTGACCACCAATGGCCCTGGGCTCTTCTCCACCGTGGCAATCGCGCGTCGGCCGGTTACCCGGCTGGCTGCGAGACCTGATTAACCCGCCGCGGTGTACTGGGCCACAAGGTAGCGGTCCACATCCTCTTCGCGTATCCGGTACGACCGGCCGACCCGTACCGCCGGCAGTTGCCCTGATTGCACCAGGCGGTAGACCGTCATGTTGGAAACCCGGAGCAGACCCGCCACTTCAGCCACTGTGACGTAGCGCGTCCTGGACCGGGCGTCGTTATTCGACTTGGCCATTTTAACCCTTCTCCAAGTACGAGGGTAGGCGAAAGACGCGCTCTCGTGCACCCGGCTCTGGTGTGACCAGTTTGGTGACGGCACGGCGACGCCGATGGTGGCATTTCGCCTGGTCTCGGTCCTTTCGGTCCTTTCGGTCCTTTTCGGCTCGGTCCTTGCCGGCTCGGTCCTTGCCGGCTCGCTCCTTGTCGGCTCGCTCCTTGTCGGCGGTCTTGTCGGGCACGGTCTTTGTCGGGCACGGTCTTTGTCGGGCACGGTCTTTGTCGGGCACGGTCCTTGTCTGGCTCGGTCCTTTTCGGTGCGGTTGGCCGACTCCGTCGCGATTTCGAGGCCAGATCGCACCAAATGAGCACCGGGAAACCGTTTTGGCACCCGGAAGGCCCCTTACAACCCGTGCTCGAGAGCCATGCGACCACTAATCACGTCGCCCACAAGTCCTTGCGTGGCAGGAGCGGCTCGTCAAGCGGACGGGGGCGCGCAAAGTGGCGGCCAAAATACTCACTGGAGCGCGATAGGCGGCCCACCCGACACCGCGACGCCGCAGGCCGCCGCCCCCCTCACTTCTTCGAGCCGAGCTCCATGCTGCGCGCTGTGGCGGCGGCAACCGCCTCGATCACCGCCGAACGCACCCCGCCGGCCTCGAGCTGTCGGAGACCTGCGGCCGTCGTGCCTCCCGGCGACGTCACTGCGGCCCGAAGTTCCTCGGCGCTTTGCCCGGAGCCCGAGAGCAGACGAGCCGACCCGAGCAGTGTCTGAGCTACCAGGTCACGCGCCACCGAGCGGGGCAGGCCGACGAGGACACCCGCCTCGATCAAAGCCTCAACCAGGACGAACACGTATGCCGGTCCTGACCCGGACAGCCCGGTGACAGCGTCGAGCAAGTGCTCTGGCACCGTCACTACGAGCCCAACCGAGCTCATGATCGTCGCGGCCCATTGGACGTCCTCGTCTCCAGCTTGGGAGCCGCCGGCGATGGCGGTGGCCCCGGCTCGTACTAGGGCCGGCATATTGGGCATGGCCCTGATCACGGCGCATCCCTCCTGGCACCACATCTCGAGGTCAGCCAACCTGACGCCCGCCGCGATCGAAAGCAGCCGACGGGCTCCCGAGCTCTCGAGGCTGCGGCAAGCGGCTTCAACGTCGCCGGGCTTGACCGCCACGACGGCACCCTTCGCGGGGGGAAGTTGGCCATCGGGCGCCCCGAGCACCTCCAGCCCGTCGAACCGGCTGACCAGGCCACCTTCCGATGTGAGCTCCGCCCGCCTGGAAGGCGACACCTCGACGACCGCGACATCGGACGGGCGCGTCCAGCCGGCCTCGAGCAGCCCGGTGACCAGGGCCTCACCCATCTTGCCCCCGCCCACTACCAGCAGTTCTCTCACGATGGCCAACGATAGGGCGAGCCGAGCAGCGGTCCTAGGGCCGCAGCCCGCGGGCCCAGGTACTTCGCACTTCCCCGAACGAAATGCCAGGCCTCCCTCGGGCTACGGCAGTGCCAATCGTAGCCCAGCCGCCCGTCCGCTCAGAATTCGCGAAGGCCACGGTTTCCATCTTTTCGGTCCTGGGAGTACTGGTGATGCGCCAAGGCCGCGCGCTCAGCGCAAAAGGGTGTCGACGTTGGCCTCGCCGCTGCGGTAACGCCGGATCAGCTCTTCCTGGAGGCGGTCCAAGATGTCGTGCAGAGCGCGTCGTTCCGCAGAAACACCGCGCTCGAGGCTCGAAAGGCTCGCGAGCAGCTCGCTCAGGTCGGACGAGCTCATGTTCCCCAACGAACCCAGCTTCTCCGACGGGAGGAGCACCTCGACTCGCGCCGCCAGGTCGGTCTGCGCCCCCTCGGCGGGCGCGAAGATCGAGAGCAATCGTCCTGCGCCTTGGCCCCGGATGTGGTCGCCCAGGATCTGTGGCAATTGCTCGACGAGAGCTTCTGTGCCTGGTCCGGAACCCCCTCTGTCCCGCCGCTCAACCTCAGCCATGATGAGGTCCACCCGGGCCTGAGCGAGGCGTCGAAGATAAGACAGGTCGGTCTCCAGTTCAGCGCACGCGTCCCGCTTGCCTCGCAGTTCCGTAAGCGAGAGGTGCTCCAGGTCGGAGAGGTAACCAGGTTCCAGGGCCTCGTCAAGGGTGAATGGCGCCATTGACAGCCGAGGCTAGCGATTTCGAAAAAAAAACGCTCAATAAGAGACTGCGGAGACGAGCGTCGCCGCACGCCGATGGTCTCCACCGGCCTTGATCTGCAGCTCTGTTTTCCTAGCTTGCCCACTTTTCGTCTAGGGAGGCTCACCTTTCATCCGGGGGCCAGGTTTCTCTCGGGTTACCGCAGCCGCCCGAGACCGGTGGCAGTACCGCCACCTCGTCCCCGTCGTGGAACGTGGCGTCCGGCGCGGCCGCCGACCCGTTCACCCAGATCGCACAAGTCGGGAGAAGAGCCTCCAGTTCGGGGCCATAAGCCGATCTGAGCTGCTCGATCAGCAGCGCGACGGAGGGCGCCCGGAACGCGGCGCGGCGCGTACCAGTGGCTTCCCTGGCGCCCGCGAAGAACAACACCGTCACTTCTGCCCCCGCCGCTCCGTCCAGCCCCAGCACCGGCGCGGCCGGCACCTCCACCGCTCGGGGCCCCTCAGCTTCGGCGTCGCGAGCCCCCCCGGTCACCCTAAGCAGGGTACCGGGAGCCCCCGTCTGTCAAAATGTCGGGGTGGGCCGTCTTCTCGTCATTCGCCACGCACAGTCGATCTGGAACGCAGCCGGTCGCTGGCAAGGCTGGTCAGATTCCGCCTCTATCCGAATTTGGTGCCGAACAGGCCTGGCTGGCCGGCCAAGCGCTCGCGGCCAATGGTCTCACGCCGTCGCTCATGGCGTGCTCGGACCTGGCGCGGGCGCGCCGCACCGCTGAGCTGATCGCCCTCGAACTCGGCTACGGACAGCCACTGGTCATCGACCGGGACCTGCGTGAACAGGACGTCGGTGATTGGAACGGGCTGACGAGCGAACAGATCGCAGCGCGCTGGCCCCGGGAGTACGAGGCCAGGAGGGCGGGGGAACTGGGTGCGGTGCCGGGAGGAGAAACCGGCTCGGACTTCATAGATCGTTCGGTGAGCGCCATTTATCGCCTTGCCTGTCGGCAGGCCGACGAGGCGGTCGTCGTAGCGCACGCTGGTGTTGTCGTCGCCCTCGAGCTGGCGCTCGGTGTGTGGGAAGGCAGGCGTCACTCCAATCTGAGCGGATGGTGGCTCGAGGCGCACGGGGATCCCCCGGACCTGGAACTGGTCCCCGTTTCTCGCGTTGACCTCCTGGCCCTCGGCGCTGAAGAGGTCGAAAAGACAGTCACTGGCTACGCATAGCCTCTTTCCCCGTGATGAAGGTCGAGGTAGTTCGGAGCCGGCGCCGGCACAAGACGGTCCAGGCCAGGCAAATAGGAGACCTGGTGCGGGTGAGCGTGCCAGCCACCATGAGCAGGGCCGAAGAGGAGCGCTGGGTCAACGAGATGCTGCGCCGCATCGGGCGCCGCCAGCAGTCGGCCAGTATTGACGTGCACGAGCGGGCTCGCGCACTCGCGGGCCGGTTTGGGTTGGCGGTCCCCAAAAGTACCCGCTGGGTTGACAACCAAAACTTTCGGTGGGGAAGCTGCACCCCGAACGACGGGGCGATCCGGATCTCTTCGCGGTTGGCGAAGGAGCCTGGCTGGGTCTTGGACTATGTCCTGGTGCACGAGCTTGCGCACCTACATGTGAGCGGGCACGGGAAGGCCTTCTGGCAGCTCGTCAACCGGTACCCCCTCGCCGAGAGAGCGCGTGGCTTTTTGATGGCCCGTGGGGTCGATGAGCCCGAGGGCGCGGCTGACTTCGAGCCGTCTACAGGACTGTGAGGGGTCGCCCCGCCGCAGCCCCCGGCCGTGGATTTGCCGGTCCTGGTCAGCCGGGCGACGACCGGAGCTCCGGGCGAAGGACTGGGACCGCCTTGGCAGTCGCGGTTGGAGAGGCAGAGGCGACAGCCTCAGCGGCATACCCCGGTAGGACGGAAACATCAAATGAGGTTTTCGTCCACGCGGGCCCGTTGTACCCAGGCGGGTCGCCTGTGGTAAGGGCGGAAGTCCAGCACTCCGAGCGGGACAAGGCACTGAGCGGGGAAGGAGCCGCCGCGCTGGCGCGGGCCGCGGAGCTCGCTTGGGAGCGTCGGCTGCCACTGGTCACGTCGCTTTTCTCATCCGGCCCTGACCTCAGTGGAGGAGTGGAGGCGTTGGACGGGTGGGGCCGCGTGGCGCGCGCCTTTGCCAGTTGCTCCGGCGTGGTCCCGGTGATCGCGATCGTAGATGGACCGCTGCTTTCGGGCCCAGCGCTACTTCTGGGGATGGTGGACGCGGTGATGATGACGTCGCGGGCGCTGGCTTACGTTTCGGGACCGGCGGCCGTGGCGGAGGTGACGGGGGTCCCAGTTCGGCCCGTCGAGCTGGGCGGCGCTTCCGTGCACGCCGCGCGCTCGGGCCTGGCCACGATCGTGGCTCCCGACTCGGCCGCGGCGACCGCGGCCGCTAGCCAGCTGCTGAGCTTCCTGCCCGCGCATTGCGACGAGCTTCCTCCGGTGACGCTGTGCACTGACCCGGACAGTCGTTCGACGCCTGAGCTCCGCGACATAGTCCCTGTGAGCGCCACCGGCAGCTATGACGTACGGAGCGTGATCGGGGCGATCGCCGATGACGGCGAGACGTTCGAGCTCCGGGCGGATTGGGCCCCTCAGTTCGTAACCGCTTTTGTCCGCGTGGCCGGACAGCCGGTCGGGGTCCTGGCCAACCAGCCTCAGGCCATGGCCGGCACCCTGGACATCGCGGCATCGCAGAAAGGCGCCCGTTTTGTTGAGTTGTGCGACTCGTTCAACTTGCCGTTGCTGACGATCGTCGACACCCCGGGGTTCATGCCCGGCAGAGACCTCGAATGGCGGGGAATGATCCGCCACGGCGCCGAACTGGTATTTGCCTATGCCGAAGCCACCGTACCCCGGGTCTGCCTGGTCGTCCGGAAGGCGTACGGGGGGGCGTACATAGTCATGGACTCCAAGGCCATGGGCAACGACGTGTGCATTGCTTGGCCGACCGCCGAGCTGGCCGTTCTGGGCGCAGAGGCCGCGGTCCGCATCGTGCACCGCCGCGAGGACGACGTGACCAGGGGCCGACTGGCCGAGGAGTACCGTGAGCGGTTCCTAAACCCGTACATCGCAGCCGAGCGCGGTTACGTGGATCTCGTGATCGACCCGGCCGATACGCGCCAGGTGCTGTCGCGCTGTCTTCAGACATTGCAGACCAAGCGAGAGCGCCTGGTCCGTCGCAAACACGGCAACGGCCCGCTCTAATAGGGGGTGCGAGAAGGCCCGAGCCTTCGGTCGGAGAGCTGTCCGCTGGTGATGGCCGCTGGTGATGGCCGCTGGTGATGGCCGCTGGTGATGGCCGCTGGTGATGGCCGCTGGTGATGGCCAACGCCGGGGAAGTTGAAGCGGCCCAAATGACGCGTTCGTCGTGCCTTGGCGGCCGACAAACCGGCCGGTAAGAGCGGGTCGGCCGCTAGCTCGCATCGGCCCCACCTTCTGCTCCTGTGATGTTGGGCCCGCCGAGTTCCGGGCTGGCAAGGTGGGGGCTGGCAAGGTGGGGGCTGGCGAGTTCGGGCCCGCAGCTCCTCCCGCTGACTTTATGGGGTGCAGCGCTAACCAGCGCACGTGCGACATCCGGCGGACGCGCTTGGCAGGGACAGCGGAGGGCACGGTTCCTTCGGCCGAGAGCCAACCGCGTCGGCGGAACATGATCAGCAACGCAGTGGCGACCGCTATCTGAGAGCCGACACCGACTGCCAGGAAAGCCGGGAGGGTCGTAATACGGTCGATCATCCAGCCGAAGTTCTGCCCGAAGAACCCGGTGAGGAAGCTCAGCGGCAAGAAGACAGTGGCGATAATCGTAAGTTGTTTCATGACGATGTTCAACCGGTTCGACACCGTCGAGAGGTGGGTGTCGAGGGCACCGCTCAACAGGTCGCGGTAGCTGTCCACGAGGTCGCTCACCCTGATCAGGTGGTCGTAAACGTCACGGAAGTACCTCTCGTACTCCAGTGTCATGCCGGGGATCACGTCAGCACTGCTGACCAGCGTGGCGAACACGTCGCGCTCAGGGCTGACGACCTTGCGCAGGACTATCAAAGAGCGTTTCATATCGAAGAGCTGGCCGAGCTGTTCATCGGTCGGCGCCTGGAGGATCTCGTCCTCGAGTTCGTCGATCTTGTCGTCGAGGGCGGCGAGAACCGGGAAGTACCCGTCGACCAACATGTCCACTACCCGGTAAAGGATCATCACTTGACTGGACAGTGGCGTCGTCGCCATTTTCAGCCGATCTCTGACATCGGTGATGGCCGGGCACGCTCGGCGGTGCACCGTCACCAGGTAGTTTTGGGCGCAGAAACAGTGGACCTCGACCAGGTGGTCCGAGTTGCCCGGCCCGAACACGACGAGCAAAGCAAAATCGTCGTAGGAGTCGAGCTTGGCGCGCTGCCCGAAGTGCTCGGCGTCCTCGAGGGCGAGGGGATGGAACCGGAACGAATCCCGGAGCAGGGCGTATTCCGGGCTGTCTTCGTCCGTGGCCCTGAGGTCGAGCCAGAACGGCTGAGATGTTCGGAGCAGTTTCTCGACCTCCTCTTTGCTGAGGTCCAGTTCTTTGCCGTCCAGCGTGACGAGGTGGCCTTTCATGCGTTCATTCTCGCCCGGCCGCGCTCGCGGTTGCGGCCGTCAGCCTGAGCCTCCTGCCGAGCTCGATGACGACCAGCGCCGCTACCGCCTGGCGGGCAATCTCGCCGTCAATGGGCTCTAACGCCACCCCAGATGTCGACATGCAGCCTCCCGGTGATATTGAACCCCGACCCGATCGCCATCTCGGCAATCTCGCGGAGATGACGGCCTACGGCATGGGGATCCTGGCCCTCGGGCATTATCCAGACGTCAACGGGAGGGAGATCAAGCTCCTCGCAGAATCTCGGCGACGCGCTCGACGTCGAAGATGTCGCAGCAAACGAACTTGAAGCAGGCTTTGTGAGTGTCCCGGAAGGCGGTGATCGCCTGCGGGACCCAGGTGAGCTCCAGGGGCTGGCCCGAGTTCGGCAACTTGGGCGAGACATTGAAAGCCTTGACGTACTTCACCACTTCGGGGCTGGGGGCGTGGCGCCCGTTGGTCTCGACCTCGATATCGAGGCCGACGCCATAGAGCTTCTCGACGAGCTCGGCCAGGGCGTGGGGTTGGACAAAGGGCTCCCCGCCGGTAATGACCACGAGCCGGACCCCAAATGCTTCGACCAAGCGGACTATCTCGGCGATGGGGATGTCGTGAAGCTCCTTTTTCGGGTCATATATGACCCCGTTGCGGCCGCTCCAGTCCCAGGTATAAGGCGTGTCGCACCACGAGCAATGCAGGTCGCAGCGACCAAGGCGGACAAACCCCGCCCGCCGGCCGGCCGAGGGGCCTTCCCCCTGGACAGTCGGCCCGAAGACCTCCGAGACGATCACCTGATATCCAGCCTAAGCGGGACGCACCGCTCGTCGTCCGCTCGGGCCATGACCTCGTCCTGGTCGACCGTCGTCGCCCGTGGAGCTCGGCGGCCAGCTGGCTGCCCATCTCCGCCGATCCGGTCATGACGTCCTGAGGCGAGTGCGCCCAAGGCCTTCACATCCCATAGGGTCAATGCCCTCACGGGTACCGGGTCGCCGTCGAGGTGGTGCTTGAGCCTGGCCGGGCCCTTGAAGTCTGTTGTCACCATAGATTGCTGCCCTGGTGAGCAGAGCGTGGGGGCGGGGAGGATCGAACTCCCGGCGCGCAGATTAAAAGTCTGCCGGTCTTCCACTGACCTACGCCCCCTGAGCTGCTATTTTACCCTCGAAAGACCTCCGACGGCCATCCTTGCCCTGGTTTTTGCCCTGGAAACCGTTCTCCGAACGGGGAGGTCGGTGACGTGACCAGCACCGGTCAGGCCACCAGCTTCGCGAGGCACAGAGAGACGGGGTAGATCAGGGAGAGGTCGCCAGGGCATCACGAGCTTCGAGCGTACAACGCGCTCACGGGCAGGCAGGTCACTCGGTCGGGTTGACATCGAAGATGAACAGGCCGCCGTCGACGACGTGCTCGTGCGCTCGGTCGAACATTGGGTGACGGGTGGGCCCGCCTCATGGAGAGCGGCCCGACCGTGCTTGCCCTGGAGGGCTTGCAGCGGCCCGACCCGACTTCGCTCCGGCTCATGCAGCGCGTGCGACCATGGCCACGACAGCGGGACCATTGGCCTGGCCGTCGGCCCGTACCCGACGCTGTTTAGTCCGGGGGGCCGAGCCCGGCCTCGCGTGCGAGGATCATGGCGTGGGCTCGGTCTTCTACGTTGAGCTTGGTAAAGATCATTGAAAGATGGTTGGCCACCGTCTTTGTGCTAATTCCTAGTGTTGTGGCGATGGAGTGATTGCGGGCCCCCTTTGCCAGCAACACCAAAATCTCTCGTTCCCGGCCCGTGAGTTCGGGCAAAGTGCGGACCAGAGCTGCAGTGGCCGGTTTGGGTTCGTGAAGCTGGCCTAGTACATGGTCAGCAATAACGGCGGAAAACAACGCACCGCCACTGGCAACGGTATCGATGGCCCGGATGATCTCGTGTTGACTAACGCCTTTTAGCAGGTAACCGCGTGCGCCGGCGCGCATTGCCTCAGCAATCGATTCGCTGTCTTCTGACATGGTGAGAACGAGCACCTTGCATTCCGGGCATTGTTGTGCGATGGCCCGGGTAGCCTCGATCCCGGAGCCGTCAGGCATGTTCAGGTCCATGAGGACCACATCGGGCCGGTAAACCGACGCTTTGGACACCGCGTCGGGGCCGTTGGACGACTGAGCGATAACGGCCATACCGTCGACGGTTTCGATCAGGCTGGAAAGCCCTTCCCTGACCACTGGATGGTCGTCGACAATCAGGATGGTGGTCAAACGCTCGCCCCAACTCGAGCCACCGGGAAGGTGGCGACGACCCGTCCCCCCTCGGGTGTCGGCCCCGCGGTGAGCGAGCCGCCGCAGTCGGCCGCTCGCGTCGCCATGCTTTCCATCCCGAACCCCGCTGGCCAGCTGGCGCTCGATGACGTGCCGTCGTCGGCGATCTCGAGCCTCAAAGTTTCGTCGACCCGGATCACAACGCGCACGCTCGAGGCATTGGAGTGGCGAGCCACGTTGGTGAGCGCCTCAGTCGTTATCCGGTAAGCGGTTACCACGACGTCGTCAGCGAGAGGTGGGAGCGTGGTCGGGAGATCGACGGAAACCACCAGCGGGTGCCCGTCCAACCGGCTGGTGAACCGGGTTGCCTCGAACGAAACGGCCGCCAGCAGGCCGTACTTGTCCAGAGTGGGGGGGCGCAGCCCGTGGGCGATGCGCCGGACATCTCCCACCGCCGCACGCGCCTCGCTGCCGATCTGGTCGAGCAACTCCCGGGCGCGGCCCGGATCGTTTGCGACGATGTTGCCGGCCGCGTCCGCCTTCAGCGCCACCGCTGTCAGGGCGGGCCCAGGCCGTCGTGGAGGTCCCGATGCAGACGGCGCCGTTCGAGGTCCCGCGCCGCCAGAAGTTCCTCCCGCGACTCCTGGAGCTGGTCATTTAGCTGTACGGAATGAACTGCGCTTGCTAGGGGGCCAGCTACGACGCGGAGCGCCGCCCTGTCGCTCGAGTCGAGTTGCCGTTGGCCTCGTCTGGCCCACACCAACAGATCCCCGACTGGCTGGCTGCGGTAACGAAGCGGGAAAGCTTCCGGCGCTGAGCCGGGGTCGATCGTGCCAATAACTCGCTCCTCGACCACGACGGCCAGGTGGGGGAGGCGCAGCGACTGGCGCAGCGCCTGGAGAGCCGTCGATAACTCGTCGTCCACGGAGCTCTCCAGGCTCGCAGTCAGAGTGGAAAGTGTCTGCGCCGCGTCGCCGCGGGTGCCGAACATGAACCTGTCCACCAACCGTTGCACTATGGCCCGGCAAGGGACGAACACGGCCGCCACCAGGGCCGCCGCCACCAGCGAACCCCCGAGCTGGGCGCCGTGGCCGACCGTGGTCCGGGCCAGCTCCACGACGCCCAGGTAGATGGCGAGCAAGCCACCGGACAGCGCGAGATAGACAAGTGAGCGGTTGACCACGAGGTCGATATCGAACAGTCGGTAACGGACCAGCGCGATCGTGCAAGCCACGCAAAACAGGGGGACTCCGACGAGCATCGACGTCGCCCAGTAGCTCGTGACTCCCCAGGCAGTGGGGAGGAATAGACCAACCGCGATGATGGACCCGGCCAAGAGCCAGAGGAGCTGGTCATGCACCCGGCCAGCAGAGCGGCGCCAACGGTGAGTTAGGGCCACCACGCAGATTATGAACACGGCCAGTAGGCCGAAATTTGTCACGGTCTCGGTCCGCGAAATGAAATTGGCCCATGAAGGGCCAATACGGTCTAGGGGCGCGGTTTCCTTGAGCGTCCAGGTCGCCATCCAGATGACCCCATCGGCCAGGAAAAGAGCCACCAACCAGCGCCAGCTTGGCGTAGCGAGACGGCCGTCCGGGAACAACAGGAGAATAAGGGGGAAGCAGACAGCGACGGCGATCGTCCACGTGTTGCTCACCAAAACAACACCGACGCTCAGGTGGGCCTCGCGTCCGCCCAACAGAACCCGAGTCATCATGGCGATCCCGTAAGCGGAGACTCCGTAAAGGACGCCAAAGGCGGCAAAGAGCCAACCGATTGTCACCTCGGGGCGCTTGTACGCAACGTAGGCCCCAAATGGCGCGAAGCTGGCCCCTAGCCAGGCATTGGTGATGCCATAGGACAGCAGCAATTGCCCTAGCGAGAGCCCGGTTGTCGCCAGCCGGAACACGGCCAGCCCGATGACCGCCTCTGTGGCAGCCAGGATGACCAGAGGGACGGAACGGCGCCAACGACGAGGCGTGCCGGTTCCCAGCGCGGGGCCCTTAGCGGCGACGACCGTCTGCACTGTCCCTAATCATGCCAGCTAGCCACCGGACGCGGGAAGGGAGGATGTTCCTGGTCGTCCCGGGAGGATCTCCCGGTCGAGGCGGGAACTCCGTCACTTCCCCGTTCGGCCTCGTATTGAGAAGCTGCGATCTGGAGACAGTGGCACACCGGCGCACTGCCGACGACAGGGAAGGGAACGAAATGCACAGTTTCATTGCGAAAGCCGCGGTGCTCGCCGCGCTGGCAACGTCAATGAGCAGCGGCGTGGCCGCCGCTCAACCGGCTATAAGCGCAGAACATGTTTTGTTCTATGAGAAGAACTCGAGCCTTGTATATACCGCGCCAGACGGCAAAGTGGCAACCCTCCCGACCCAATCCGGGCCGGCGCCCGGCAGCCAGATCGAGTTCACCGACTTTGATTACTCGGGGACCCTGGCTCACCACTCCAACGTGTTGGGCGCCAGCGACCATTTTGTGTGCACTTTTTCCGCCAGCGGCAACCCGACCTGCAATGGGGAAGTTGCCATAGGCAACTCGATGTTGATTGCCAAGGGCCCGGGCGGCGAGGGGAACTTCTCTATCCCTATTGTTAGCGGGACAGGCTCGTTCCTCGGCTATAGCGGGACGCTGAAGGTGGCCGACATCGGCAATACGCTCAATGCGAATGCGGAGATCGTCATCTTCAGGTAGTCCTCGAGGAGTACGCGGACTGGCGGCAAGACCGCTCTCGCGGCGGACGACATCGCCGTCAGCGTCGCTCATACTTACCACTAGCGGCAAACGGCCGTGGCTGTACAACCAGAAGCAGGCCTCGTGCCTTCAACTAGCCCGGGGAACAGTCTCGGGCCGAGCGGACCAAACCTGAGGCGGTTGGCCTCCAGCGCCGGCTGCCCCTTTTACCACAACACCCGACCAGCGAAAGGAAAAGTGATGCAACTTTATTCGACACGCCAAAGGAACAGTTTCCTCGGCCTGTCAGCGACCGAGGTTATCGTACTCGGCCGCGACGGGAACCTGTGGTTCGAGAAGGGCCCCTGGGGCGCCAGCCCCCCAGCCAGGGCCCAGATCGACGGCGATGTGGCCGCGTTTCGGCCCATCAGCGCCAGCGAAGTCTACGTGCTCGGTCACGACGGCAAGCTGTGGTTCGAGACCGGGCCGTTTGGCCACGTGCCTCCGGCCCGGCAGCAAGTTGATGGAAACGTCGTCGCCTTCGAGCCTCTGGACGACCACCAGTGCCTGGTCCTCGGAGCAGACGGTAACCTGTGGTACGAGAACGGGCCTTGGGGCAAGAGCGTCCCGCCGGCGCGCCAGTGGGTCGACGGCAACGTCGCCGACTTCCAGTCGAACAGCTCCACCGACGTGTTCGTGCTCGGCAACAACGGGAACCTCTGGAACGAACCCGCGCCCTTCGGTACCCGCAACCCGATCCGCCGTGCCCTGGTGGACACCGACGTCACCGCTTTCCAGGTCATAGACAGCACCCACGTTGTGGTACAGACGAACTCGGAAGCCATGTACCTCGACAACGGCCCTTGGCCGATGGCGGCGGGAAGCCGTCAACAGGTCCTGGCCGACACGGCCACGTTCCAGATCCTCTCGGGTGGCCAGTTGTTCGCCACGACCCACCAGGGGAGGATGTACGAGATCGTCTACCCGAGGGGCGGGCTCATCGCGGACGTCATGCAAAAGGAGGTCGACGCCAACGTGTACGGGTTCCAGATGCTGGGCGAGGAGCAAGGTTATGTCCTCAGCAGCGACGGCACGCTTTGGTTGGAGTCCGCGCCTTGGGGGACTGCGCCTCCCACCCGGCAGAAAGTGGACGGCAATGTCGGCTACATCCCGTACTTCGCCCCGCTGCCGATCTCCTTCCCCCCGGCGCCCGTCTCGCTCACCTTCTACCCCAACCTTGACGGCCTGAACGGGAATGTCGCGCTCGACCCTGACTTCCACGGGGGCGTGCGAATTCAAAGGTTCTTTTTCGTCGAGCAACCCCTTGAGCGGTCTTTTCAGTTACGACGTGAGCGTGGCCGTAGTTGTGCGTGACAGGACGGGAGTGGGCTACGGTTTCACGGCACAGGGCACGGTCGGCTCGGAGTCGAGCTACAACTGGGACCAGTCGGCCACCAACGAAATCATCTCTAAGAACTGGTCGAAAATTGTCCCGGGGTACTCGTGGCACTGGGACGCCAACGCCAACATGGATCTCCAGGCCACCATAAACTCGATCGTCAACGCTTGCCAGCAAATCGACCAGGTCATCGGGGAGGTCGTCGAAGTCATCGGCCCCCTGGTCGCAGCCTCCTAAAGCGTCAACCGCGGCGGGCCCGGGGTTGGTGACCCGCCGGCGGCGTTTAGGGCAATCCCGGGAGCCGGTAGTCGCTCGAGTACCCGGCTCCCGTGGCGCGAGTGGTTCAACCTCTCTGCCATATTCACGCGGGTGGCTTCTTGTCTCCCGGTCATGCGCCCGTAGCATGTTGGGGCCCGACGGCGCCGCCGCGGTCGATTGCGGCCGTGATGAGACTGAAAATTGCTGTGCCGTCCGGCTTGGCTTACTCACACGCTTGACTGCTTGAACGTCAAACGCGTCTGAGCACTACGATGCAGCAGTCGTCTTGGGGCGCACTGCAAAACTCGGTCACGACCGAATTAGCAAGAAATTGGGTGCCGCGTGCGGCGTGCTCGACGACGAAAGTTCTGAGCTGTTCAAGCCCTTCTGCGATGTCGCCTCCGCGCCGCTCGACGACTCCGTCGGTCAAGAGGAGGAGCCCCTCGGCCGGCGCAATTTGATGGCGACGGGCCCGGGGCTCGTTGACTAATTGCGCCCCGAGAGGAGGGTGCTCGGCGAAGGCAAGCCAGGACGCGAACCCTGAGCCGAAGAGGAGAGGCGGGATGTGGCCAGCCGACGACCAAAAGAAGCTTCCCTCATCGGGGTCCAGCGACCCGTAGAGTGCAGTCGCAAAGCCGTGCGCGTCGTCCATAAGGGTGAGCTCCGCCAACCCGCGGATGATATCCTCTGGCCCGGCGCCGCCGATCGCCAAGCCGCGGGCGGCGTTGCGCAGCTGCGCCATCAACGACGCAGCATTGATCCCGTGGCCACCCACATCACCAATGCCCACCACAAATTGGCCAGAAGGTAGTCGGGCGACGTCGAACCAGTCGCCGGCGACCCGCCCTTCGGCGGGTATGTACCGACTTGCTACCTCATAGCCTGAAACCTGGGGGAGCTCGCGAGGCAGGACCGCTTCGCTGAGGAGGACGGCGGTAGAACGCTCGAGGTCGTAACGGCGGGCGTTCCTAAGGGCCACGCCAGCGCGACCCGCGAGCCCTTCCGCCGAGTGCCAGGCCCCAGAGGGCGGCGCGCCACCCCAGGTGTTGGAGACGAGGCTCATAACCCCGATGACTTGGCCGCCCGCCTTGATGGGCACAACGAGGGCGGTCCAATCGGCCTGGGTCGCGAGGACCCGTTCGCTTAGCGCCTCGCCGTAGATCTGGTGAACCTCGTTTTCAGTCACCCGGGGTACGACTTGGGCTTTGCCAGTTCGGTAGCAGAGGCTCAGCGGGCTGTCAGAGCCGACACCGACGGCCTCAAGGTCGCGCAGCTCCTCGGCGAGGTCGGCGTCCTCGGCGATCTCGATCGCCACTCTCCGCAAGGTCGTCCGTTCGGCCACATAGACGGCGCACCACGGCGCCAGGCGTGGGACGGCAAGGAGCACAAGCTTACGTACGACGCTGGCAGGGTCGAGCTCGCTCACCATGACGCGAGTGCCTTCGCTCATCAGCTCGAGGGTCTCCCGCTCGCTTCGTTCGATCTCCTCCAGGCGCGCCCTGTCGACTGCAATGGCGCACTGGTGGGCGATTAAAAGCAGAAGAGCCGAGTCTTCTTTCCCAAATCGCCGAGCGTCGGCCCAACCAACCGACAGCACCCCGAAGGTCATCCCATGGACAGTGAGCGGGAGGATGGCCCAGGACTGGCACGAACTCGGGAAGCCCGCGTAGTTGGGGTAATCACGGTCGCGCTCAGCCAACGTCGACCAGTAAACCGGTTCGCCGCTGGCCAGGACGGTTTTGGCCGGCCCACCGTCAAACGGCACAAAGCCCTGGAGGAGGTCGTGGGTACGCTCTAAGGTCCCCGCGTCGTACAGCGTCTCCAGCCCATTGCCGTCGCTATTGACGACATTGACTACCAGGGCCGCAGCGCCGAGCCCGTCGTCCAGGGACCAGCGGGTGGACTCTACTACCTCAGTGACCCCGTGGCTATCGGCAAGGCGCGTAGCCACTTCCTGGACGATGGCGAGGCGAGCGGTAATCGAAAGTCGTCGTCTTCGTCTGGCTATCTGCGCCATATGTCATCACGACTCCAATCGTCCCGATCATGCCGATGCCTCCGATCGGCAGTTTTTTGTGTCATGCCCTAGAGGAAGCTCTGCTCGGCCAAGAAGGCATCGCCGAGAGCGAAACCGTCCGAAGTGATCTCAAATTGGCGCATTCGCGGGTCATGTGCACTGCCACGAGTCTTCAGGACCGCGATCGAGCGCTTGATCTCCGAATCTCCACGAAGGAACTGGAGGAGCACAACATTATCGGAGAGGTGGGAAATCCCGTGCTCGGACAGGGACGTCAAACCGAACAACTCCGGGACTTCCTGGGTCATCATCACGCTGACGTTCCAGCGGGCACAGCGCTGGAGCAGCGAGTACATGAACTCCCGGAAACGCAGTTCGTCCCCACAGGCTGCCCGGAGGTCCCCGAGGCTGTCGATGACGACTCGCGTTGCCCCACTATGTTCGATCGTGGCCAATAGGTCATAAACCCATTCGTCCAAATAGAGGTCGACTGGCGACCGGTACATCAGTTCGATCCCTTGTTCCTTTAGGGACCAACAAAACCCACGGAGCACTCTTTCTAACTGCACGGGGTTCTCCTGGAAGGTGGCAAAAACGCACCGCTCGCCAAGCTTGGCACCGGAAAAGCTGAAGTGCAGAGCGAGGAGTGTCTTTCCTGAACCGGCCGGGCCGGCAATAAGTGTCGACGTGCCGCGCCAAAAACCCTCGGACAACATGTCGTCAAGCAGCTGGATACCCGAGCTCGTCCGGTCGAATGTCGGTTCGTACCCGTCGACATCCATTGGGTCTGCGAGGCGAGGGAAGACGTCGACGCCGTCGGGTGAGAGACGATAAGCGTGCTTGCCCGAGACCGAGCTGCTACCGCGAAGTTTCAAAACCTGGAGCACTCGGGTCTCGCGCTCACCAGCGCGGTCGGCACCCAGCGAAACGATCGCGTCCGCGACCGCGAACTCGGGAGCTTCGGCTGTTTCGGCTCCGGCGTACTCACCAACCCAAAACGACGTGATCGGCATAGCCGACAGATAGCCCGCCACCTCGTGGAGGAAACGGCGAAATGTCCCGTCGTCGGTCGCGTACGCCCGGAGGGCCTTGAAACTGTCGATGACCATGAGGGCGGGTCTGCGTTCGCGCAGCCATTGCGTCAACTGGGCCACGACGCCGGGCAGGCCGTCCTTGTCCAACGTCTGGCCGAGGTCCTCATACATGACCCTCGACCCGACCGCCGCTCGGTCGAAAAACGAAAGTGACTGGCCATAGCGGAGGATCTTGTCAAGCGGCTCGGAGACCGTAGACAGGTACAGAGCCGGCCGCTCTTTTGTGGCGTTCCGGAACAAGTATTGCTGAGCAAGGATGGTCTTACCGGTGCCGGGCCGGCCGATGATCAAGTTGATGGCATCGACAGGCAGGCCACCGCCGAGGACGAGATCAAGCCGGGGCGAGCCGCTCGGGAGCCGGTCGTTCATTTGGCTCTCACCCGACTACGCAGGTACGAACTGGTTCCGAGAAGATCTCGCACGGTCGAGATAAACCGCAGATGGTCAAGGGGCTTAGGTAGGAAAGCGTCGGCCCCCGACTCGAGGGCCTGGTCAGGGGAGTCAAGGACCGACACCGCTACTACGGGGATGTCCAGGTGCTCTCGGACGAAGCGACAAAGCTCAGGTCCGGCACCCCCTGAGATCAAAAGGTCGATCACCGCGAGACGCGCCGGTTCTCGGTCGAGGAGCTCGAGAGCCTCTTCAGCATGTAACGCCACTCGGACGGCATAGCCCTCGGTCCGCAAGAAGTACTCCCAGAGATCAGCCGAGAAAGGGTCTCGCTCGGCGACCAGGATGCTGGGTAGTGCGTCGTGGCCCGGCCTCGGTCCGGCCGGGGACAGTCTTCGTTGTTTCAGCAGGCGGTGTGCATCACCAGGCTGCATCCCGCGCTCGACCTCGTCGAGGACGAAGCGCAGCTGGTCAACTTGGTCTCGGCTGTAGAGGCGCTGACCGCCTGCGCTTCGTCCCGGGACGACCTCGCCGTAGCGGTCTTCCCAGCTGCGAAGGGTCTGGGCCGGGATGCCCAGCATCTTGGCAACAGCCCCGATGCTGTATACGCCGTCCCGGCTGCCAGCTTCCATAGAGCATGTTCTACCACAATGAGGATATATTGAGAAGGGGATGAAGAAGTATTTCTGCATTCGCACAAGCGAACGATCTGAACCGAGCCACCGCGTGGAAGGCGGGGGGGGGGGGGGCCTCTGACCCGCTCAGCTCTGAAGCAGTGGTGCCAGTGAGCCAAGGGAACCACGGGAGGGTGTTTAGCAGAGCATTCGCACTGTCACAAAAGGTGCATAGATAGTTGATAGCTGTTTGGTAACCTTGTTCCTCGAACGATTAGGTGACCTGGTGAGGGAGCCACTGTGGCCCATCACCTTTTCCGCGCCGGATCGCAGCCGCACCGCCTGGGGTGAGCCCATCGGCAGCTTTGTGAGCTCCGCCAGGGCCGCCTCGACGGCCAGGCCCCCGGGAAAGGGGCTGGCCTCAGCGCAGCCCCTTTTCCTCGCTCGCAAACACCTTCATCTCCGCTTAGTTACCGCCAGTGTTGCTGGTGGCCCACCAGACTTTTCCAGTAGATGGGCGGTAAACCCAAGGGACCATCGCGGCATCGCCGTACCAGGTGCCACTGCCCTCCAGGCCGGAGTAGGCGCCGGTGCCACCGGTGATCACCCAGGTCGCCGAGGGAGCAGTCGTAAATGGCTGCACTTCCACGCTGTCAACCTTGATCGGGCTGTCAGTGAAGTTGTAGGACGCCGCGATGGTCATGAAGATGTCGCCCTTTTGCCCAGAAAATGTCTGCACGCTGTAGAGGGGTGTGAGCCCCGTCTCTTGGCTGGGGCTAGCGTTTGGCGTAGCCGTGTAGTTGGCATACGGGTACTCGCCCGGCTCCGGTGGTGGCACGTGGACAAAACCGCCCGCCGGCACCTTGTCGGCGCATTCGTGGCTGGCGGCCGTAACTGCGGCACTACCGGTAAGTTGGGTGGGCGCGGCGTAAGCTGTATCACTGTCCCAGGTCGGGCCGCCGCTCTCGTCGGAGATGGCCCCCGTTATCTTGGTGCAGGCCCACAAGGTCCCAGCTAGGTCGTTCTCGCTCGGCACAATGTACACCCACGACTGGATCGTGACCGCTCCTGCACCCTGTTCTTGCCGGCTCTTTGCGTTGGCGGCCCCGGCCGTGGTGACCTGGACAATCGTCAACGGGACGAGCACTGCCGCTGCTGCTGCGGCCAGTCCCGCCGCCGCAGCTCCTTTTCTCATTTGAGGCTTTTTCAATTTGGGCTCCTATTTTCGAGTTCGGCTATTCGCCGACATGACATGCTTAGGAGGCCCTTGTTCCCCAACTGTTCCCTAGGGCTTGGGCTTGGCTCGGGAGTGGCTTGGCCGGAGAGCCGGTTTTACGGGGTGGGAGCCGGCCGCCCAAAGAACCGCGCTGAGCCGGCCGGGAAAGTGGTGCTGGTTACGCAGATCGGTGGGGCCCGGGCCGTCTACATGCTGGTGGGTGACCCGTTGCCGCGAACCCGCTGATATGTAAACAGTTTCTGTCGACGATTAATCGCCGGTCTGGTCGGCCCACACGGTCATCGTGCGCAGGACCGGCGCCCCATATGTCGTGACCATGGCGACATCCAGAGCGTCCCGACCTCGGCCGATGACCACTCGGCCGGCGCGGGGTACGTTGTTGCGGGGGTCAAAGGTCCACCAGCGGTCCTCAAGGTAGGCCTCGAACCAAGCACAGAAGTCCATGGGCCCGTCGGGAGGGGGGACGCCGACATCGGGCAGGTACCCGAAGACATACCGGGCCGGGATATTGAGGCTCCGGCACAAAGTAAGCCCGAGGTGAGCGAAGTCGCGACAGACGCCGGTGCGGTTCTGCCACACGTCGAGCGCCGAGGTCAGCGGGTTGCTGCTCCCCAGTTGGAACTGGACGTTCTCGTGGCGCCCAGTCGCAAACAGCCACCACCCTGGGCCAGCCCGGCTCGGTGGCGCCGAAGAGTTCCCAAGCCTGGTCCCGCAGCACATCGGACAAGCAGAAACGGCTCGGCAGTAGGAACACCATCGTGTCGTCGGGTAATAACTCGACGGGGACCTGACGCGCCCCCGGGTTGGCCTCATCCAGGAGCCCGGGCACCTCGACGTGGGCGTCGTAGCGCAGGACCGTCCGCCCTTTGGGCAGAGTCAGGCGATCGCAGACGTTGCCATAAGCGTCGCCGTACGAGGTCCACGGCAGCTCCGGCGATGTGCCCCACGACTCGAAAGCCAGGCTTTGTGCCGGCTCGGCGCGCGGCCTCACCTGCCAAATCGTGGGCGTGGGGCCAGCCGATTCGTAATCGAACTCGCAGCCCACCCTAAGCCGCATCAGCCCGACCTATCGAGCGGCAGCACGTCGACCGAGACGTGCATCTCGTTCCTGGTGCTCTCTGTATAGATGACTCCTTTGAGCGGCGACACGTCACCGAAATCGCGTCCGTAAGCGTTGGTGACATAGCGATCGGAGACGAAGCGGTCGTTGGTTGGGTCGATACCTACCCAACCCGCGTCGGGCACGAACACCGAAGCCCAGGCGTGGGACACGTCGGCGCCAACGAGGCGGGCTTGTCCCGGCGGGGGCGCTGTATTGAGGTAGCCACTCACGTAGCGCCCGGCGAGCCCGAGCGAACGCAGGCAGCCCACAGCCAGGTGGGCGAAGTCCTGGCAGACCCCCTTACGGCACTCGAGCAGCTCGGTGAGCGTGGTGCGCACCGAAGTCGCGCCCGGCTCGTAGGCGAAGTCGGCGTGGATGCGCGAGTCGAGTTCGGTTAGAGCTTCAGTGAGCGGCCGCCCGGTCGGGAACGTGGGCGCGGCGTAGGCAGCCACGGCCGGCGTTACTACGACCTTGGGCGAGTCGAGCAGGAAGCCCCGGGCGTCATAGGCGTCCGCGGACCGGTCGGCGTGAAGACGGTCGCGCACCATTTCCCAGCCCTGGTCGACCGGCAGGGGGACCGAGACGGGCCCGTTGACCTCCACCGTGCTCTCGGCGGTGACCGTGAGCCGGGTGTGCGGCTCGAGTATGGCGAAATAGGCGACGCGGTTCCCGTAGAAGTCATTCCGCTGCCGGTAATCGTGGGCCTCGGGCTCGATCACCACCTCGGAGGACCGGCACACCTGGCCAGGGACGTCGCGGGGTAGCAGGTACACCTCACCGTAACTCGAGGACACCTCCGAGTCGTAGCGGTACTCCGTGCGGTGGACAACTCTGTAGATCACGAGTCGGACAGGGCGAGCTGGGGCAGGAGGTGGACGAAGTGGCCCCTGTCGATGGCGTCGGCCGTGCGGTAGAGCAGCTCCAGGACCAGGCTGAGGACGCCGTCGAGCTCGGGGCGAGTGCCGTCCTCACGAGACCGGGCGAGCAGCGCGGTATCGGCCAGGCGCAAGGCGGTGGAAGCCTCCAGTACCAACCGCTCGGGTTCGCTCAGGCGGAGGCCGTTGTCAAGGCGCGGTATGAGGCGCACGTCGACGGCGAGCTGGTCGAGTTGGTAAGCGAGGGACCGGGGGTTGTCGGCGTCGATCAAAAGGAGGTCGAGAAGCGTTTCGAGCTGGGCCTGCGACCGGTACCGGCGACGGTACGTGATGATGCTCTCAGCGGCGATGAGCACCGACTCGAGGAGCAAGCTGTCGGTGGCGGTGTTGCGCTCGATCGTGACGGTCGCTCGGAGGAACGCAGCCAGCTGCTGGCCGCGTTCAATGCGTCGGCCCGCGTCCATGAACCGCCAACCGGGGTCTCGCTCCATGCCCTCGCCGAAGAGGCCCGAAATGGCGAGCAGTGCCTGCACGATCCGGCCCAGGGTGTGTTGTACGACCATGAGGTGGTCGGGGTCGGACGTGCGCAGCTCTTGGATCTCGCGCTCGAGAGTGCCCACCGCCATCCAGGTGTCGGCCGACAGTTGGTCGCGCACCGTCTGGGCCGCACCCAGAAGGTGCTGCACGGCGTGGGCCAGGGTGCCCGGGCGTTTCTCGTCGATCACTAAGGCGAAAAGTTCGTCACCGGGGGCTTCGAGCCGCTCGCCGGCCCCCTCCCCCACGAAGCCCGGGTAAGTGGAACTCACCCTCGTGAGGGCAGAGAGAAGCACCTGGAGGCATTCGGTGCCGGCGGGGTTGGCGCCCCGCTGGAAGTCATTGCGCCGGTCGTGCGCCGCCCGCACGAGACGGGCCATAGCCTCGGCGCGCTCGGCGTAGCGGCCCATCCAGAACAGGTTCTCGGCGGCTCGCGACGACATCGACGCCGCCGGGTCGATGGCGGCCACCGGCGGGCCGGGCACCAACCAGAACCCGGAAAGCTTCTCCGGTTCGGAGGCCAGTACCCAGGTGTCCTTGCTGATGGCGCCCGCCTGGTTGGAAATCCGGGCGCTACGCGCGCCTTCGGTGGCGCCCCCCGAGATGCCTCCAGCGCTCGCTACTCGGGTCAAGCCTCCGGGCATAGCCGCATAGGAGTCCTGGCGGGCCACCGCAAAGGCTCTCAAGACCGTTTGGCGAGCCTCGAGACCGGTCGGGGTGAGCGTCGGCACCGAGGCCAGCTCGACGGTCTCTTGGCCCACCCAGTCGGCGGGTCGCGCTTCGATCCGGAGCCGCAGCTCGTCCCGGCCGTCGTGGCTGAGCTCCCAGGGGAACACCGCCGTAGGGCCGGCCCGCCGGGCGATCGGCTTGATCACCAGGCGGTCTAGGTGGGCGAGCACGTGTCGACGACTTTCCTCGTCGCCGCACCACCAGGTGGGGACCGACGGCAACAGGAGGGGCTCGCCGAGGAAGTGCTCGGCCAACCGGGGAAGGTAGGGTAGCAGGCCCGGGTTCTCGAGTACCCCACTGCCGAGGGTGTTGACGATGGACACTCCGCCGAGGCGTGCCACCTCGACTAAGCCCGGCACCCCGAGCTTGGAGTCCGGACGCAGCTCGAGCGGGTCGCAGAACCAGGCGTCGGTCCGACGCAGGATGACGTCGACACGCTCGAGCCGACGAAGCGAGCGCATCCACACCCGGCCGTCGCGCACGGTCAAGTCGGCCCCCTCGACCAGCGGGTAGCCGAGGTGGGAAGCCAGGTAAGCGTGCTCGAAGGCGGTCTCGCTCCACGGGCCGGGGCTGAGCAACACGATTCGGGGATCGTCAGCGTCGGGGGGCGCGACGCCTTGGAGCGAGGCCCGCAGTGTTCGGAAGAAGGGAGCGAGCCGGTGGACTTGGGAGTCGCGGTACAGGCTCGGGAACACCCGGGACACGACGACGCGGTTCTCGAGGGCGTAGCCCGCCCCCGACGGCGCCTGGGTGCGGTCGGCCAGCACGGTGCAGCGGCCCGAGGCGTCGCGGCCGAGGTCGACCGCAATGCTGAAAAGCTGCTGGCTTCCGGGCACGCGGAATCTGGTCGCACTGGCGGAGGAAGCCGCTGTGGCCAAGGACGAGCTCGGGGGGCAGCAAACCTCGGCGCAGCAGCTGGCGGGGGCCGTAGAGATCGCTGAGGACCAGGTTGAACAATTCGGCCCGCTGGATTACGCCGATCTCGACGCCGGCCCACTCGTCGCTGGCCAGTAGCACGGGGACCGGGTCGAGGGCCCAAGGGGCAACGGATGGGGCGGGGGCGTCTGTGGGATCGTCGTGGCCGTAGACGTTGTAGGTGACGCCGTCGTCGTCGAGCAGGCGGCGTGCTTCGGAGCGACGGTATAAGAGCTCGTCGAGGCCCAGATTGCCAATCACGTGCCCCGCGTGGGCCCAGTGCTCGCGGACCCGTCCTTCGGCGGTAAGCATTTCGTCGTACACGCCCGGCACTTGACGGTAGGAGGCGAGGAGGTCCGTCGGCGGGGCGATCGTCATGAGGTGGCTGGCGTCATGAGGTGGCTGGCGTCATGAGCTGGCCGGCGTCATGAGCTGGCCGGCGTCATGAGTTGGCCGGCGTCATGAGGAGGCTGGCCCTCGGGCGGCGTTGTCGGCTCGCTGGGAGGCGGGGTAGTTGTGAACAACCGTGGCGCGCCGCAGATCCAGGGTCAGAGGGTAATCCACGTTCTCGGCACCGACGCCACCAGCCGGGCCGTTGACCCCGAGGAGCACGGTGGCATCGATGGGCCCAGGGGTGTGGCCCCCGGCGGTAAACCGACTGGCCCGTCGTGCCTCCGCCTCGTTTGCATTGACCGGGAAACGGTCGTAGGCCCGTCCCCCGGGGTGGCTGACGTGGTACGTGCAGCCCCCGAGTGAGCGCCCGTTCCAAAGGTCGACAAGATCGAAGACGAGCGGGGCGTGGACATCGATGGTGGGGTGCAGGCCAGAAGGCGGTTTCCAGGCTCGGTAGCGCACACCGGCGACGTATGCCCCCGGTGAGCCCGTCGAGTGCAGCGGGACGAGCACGCCGTTGCAGGTCACGACGTGGCGGTCGGCGGTGAGCCCGTCGACGCTCACTTGGAGCCTCTCGAGGGACGAGTCGACGTAGCGAGCAGTGCCGGTGGAGGTTACCTCTTCTCCGAGTACCGACCATGGCTCGATGGCGGCGCGCAGCTCAAGGGTAACCCCGGCCACGTCGACAGCGCCGATGTGGGGGAAACGGAACTCGAGGAACGGCGCTAGCCAGCTCCTTTCGAAACCGAAACCGTGCTCGGCGAGGTCGTCAACCACCTCAGCAATATCGGCGGTTGCATACCAAGGCAGGAGGAACCGGTCGTGGAGCTCCGTGCCCCAACGGACGAGCCGTCCAGAATAAGGCTCGGCCCAGAAACGGGCGACGAGGGCGCGGACCAGCAGCGCTTGCACGAGCGCCATGCGGGGGTGCGGCGGCATCTCGAAGCCACGCAGTTCGAGCAGCCCAAGACGACCCCGTTCCGAATCGGGGCTGAACAGCTTGTCGATGCAAAGCTCGGCCCGATGGGTGCTGCCCGTTATATCGACGAGCAGATGCCGGAACAGCCGGTCCACGAGCCAGGGCGGGGCGGCCTCGCCGGTGGCAACGGTCAACCGCTCGATCTCGGCGAAGGCGATCTCCAGCTCGTAGAGGCTCTCGTGCCGGGCCTCGTCGACACGAGGAGCCTGGCTGGTAGGACCGATGAACCGGCCAGAGAAGACGTAGGAAAGGGACGGATGGTGCTGCCAGTAGGTGATGAGGCTGCGGAGCAGGTCCGGCCGGCGCAGGAGCGGGCTATCGGCTGGTGTCGGGCCGCCCAAGGTCAGGTGGTCCCCGCCACCGGTACCGGCATGGGCCCCGTCCAGGTGGAACGTCTCTGTGCCGAGCCGGGTGGCGCGGGCATCGGAGTGGACGCCCA
Organism: uncultured Acidimicrobiaceae bacterium; assembly: GCA_963823855.1. Classification (GTDB taxonomy): domain Bacteria; phylum Actinomycetota; class Acidimicrobiia; order Acidimicrobiales; family Palsa-688; genus Fen-671. Next base: position 125,797 of record CAWGNA010000007.1, on the reverse strand, counting down.
TGGTGATCTCCACGAGCTCCTGCCATGACGAGGCCGGGTGCACGTTGACCTCGAGCACCCCCGGGTCCGGCGTGACGAGTAGCCTGACGAGCCGCCGGTCGGTCGGCGGCAGGTAGCCCTCGAGGACGACCGGCAAGCCGAGTTTGGTGGCGGAGCCTTCGACCACCTCTACGAGGTCGACGAAATGCTCGAGCCGTTGGACCGGCGGTAGGAAAACGAAAATCGTGCCCTGCCTCACCTCAACGCACAGAGCGCCGCGCGGTACCTCTTCGGGCTTGACCTCTTTTGCTTTGGGGCGTCGCCGTGACTTCCGGCCGGGGAGCGCCGGCAGCTCGTCGAACGGCGAGCTCTCGGGGTCGTCTGGCGGTGCCGGCCGCCACGTCAGGGCCTCGAGCGGAAGCCGCAGGCCCATTGGCGAGTCGCCGGGAACGAGGGCCAGGTGCCCTCGGCGCAATGTCCAGTGGGTCGTCACCCAGCCCGGATGGTCACCCAGCCCGGAGCTTTGCTCAGCGCTGTGCACGGGGTGCAGGGGGATCACCCAGCCGACAGGGTCACCCCGGCCGTCGTGGTCGAGAGCGGCAACGGTGGCCAGGCGAGCGTCGCTCGAGGCGAGCGACCCGTCTGTGGGGGCGACGTCGATGGCCGGGGGCTCCCCAGCGGGTAGGCGAGCCTCGACCAGGAGACGGTGCAGAGGGTCTTCGTAGCCCGGGATGCAGCACCCGTCAGGAAGGCCGAGGGAGTTGCCGATGGCGCCAGCAAGCGTGGCAGCGTCAGTGCTCGTGGGAGCGTCAGTAGTGCCGGGGGCATCACGCCCATCTGGGCCCTTCGCTGACGGACCGGTGCGGACAATTTCGGCGAGTAGGGACGGGTCGTGCCACAGCGGCACCCCGTCAGCCCTCCAGAGCACGGCAATCTGCCACCGGGGTAGAGGCTCGCCTGGGTACCACTTACCCTGGCCGTGATGGAGGAGGCCGCCCGGCGCGAAACGCTCGAGAAGGCGCCGGGCGAGTGCCTCCCCCCGGGCCCTCTTTTCTACGCCGTCTGCCGCCGTGGTCCATTGCGCGTCTTCCATGTCGTCGGTCGCCACGAAGGTGGGCTCCCCCCCGAGGGTGAGGCGCACGTCGCCGATCGCCAATGCCTTGTCGACCTCATGGCCGAGGGTATCGATCCGCCTCCACTGCTCATCGGAGTAGGGCAGGGTGACGCGGGGCGGCCCAAGGAGCCGACGGATAGTGTTGGAGCAGTCGAGGGTGACCTCGCACGGTTCGATGGCCCCTGAGATCGGAGCCGCGGACGACGGGTGCGGTGAGCAGACGAGGGGAAGGTGGCCCTCGCCGGCCAGGAGGCCCGAGGTGGGGTCGAGACCGACCCAGCCCGCCCCTGGCAAGTAGGCCTCCGCCCAGGCGTGGAGATCGGTGAAATCGGCGAGCGGTCCCGGCGGGCCGTCCAGGGGCACATCGTCAGGGCGAAGCTGCACCAGGTAACCCGACACGAACCGGGCGGCGAAGCCGAGCCGGCGGAGGCTCTGCACCAGCAGCCAGGCGCTGTCACGGCACGACCCGAGCTCTTTCTCGAGTGTTTCGTCCGGGGTTTGCACGCCGGGCTCCATGCGGGTGGTGTAGGCGACCGAGCGGAAGACAAGCTGGTTCAGCGCCACGAGGAAGTCGACAATGGCCTGGCCCTCAGGGCCAGGCGCGGCCGGGCCGTCGGACCAGTCCTGGAGCCACTGATCAAGCAGAGGGCTGGGTTCGTCGTCAGAGCCACCAGGCAGGTACGCCGCCAGCTCCCGGGCCAGTGCCGCGTCATAGCTAAATGGGTAGCGCGCCGCTGACTCCTCGACAAAGAAATCGAACGGGTTGACAACCACGAGGTCAGCGACCAGGTCGACAGTGACGGTGAGCTCGCGGGCCGGCTCGGGGAACACCAGACGGGCCAACTGGTTCCCGAATGGGTCCTGCTGCCAGTTGATGAAGTGGTTGCTGGGCGTAACCGTCAGCGAGTAGGACAAAACCGGGGTGCGACAATGGGGAGCCGGCCGGAGGCGGACGACGTGGGGCGAAAGCCTTACCGCCCGGTCGAAGCGGTACGACGTGCGGTGCTCCAGGGCGACCCTGATGCTCATACAGGCCTGATGCTCATACAGGCAGGGGCAGGAGCACGGCCGACCGCGAGGGCTCCATTTGGAAGTACGTGGTGACGAGCAGTTGATGCAACCTGCCCAGACCGTCCTGCAGGCGGTCCGCGTAGTCGTGGAGTGCTGCGGCCGACGCTGGGCCCTCCCCCAGTGGCTCGAGGTCGGCCCGTTCGAGCAGCTGCTGGACGTCAGCACAGCCCGCCATGGGTTCGTTGTGCCGGCACAGCTCCAGCAAGGAGCGTGAGATCTCGATGAGGCAGCGCTCGACTGAGCGAGGGAACTGCGGGTCCCTCAGGAGGAAGCGCAACGCGATAGGGCCGGACACCATAGGCCCGGCGATGCGCCGGAACATCTGGTGGGCGCCGAGCGAACGCAGGACGCCCATCCACATCAAGTCGGCGTACGGGCTGACGCCGTCGCTGTGGCCGACGAGGGTACCAGCCTGGACGTCGAGGACCCGGGTCGTCATGTCCGCCCGCTCCAGGCCACGGCCGATCTGGAGGAAGGCGTACGTGTCGTCGTGGCTCATGGTGCCTTCGAGCAAACCCGAGAACAGCTGGCATTGGCGGATCAACTGGGCGGCCCACGATAGGCGGGTACTTCGGTCTACGGCCTCGTGGCGCGTCTGCGCCACCCATGAGTGGAGCTGGTTCAGCACCCCCCAGGCCTCGCTGGGTAGGACTGCTTGAGTCACCCGTAAGTTGGCGTGGGCCTGGGCGATGGAGGCGAGGATCGACCCCTGGTGTTCGGCGCTGACAGCGAGGAATTCGACGACTTCCTCCTCGCTGGCCCCGGTGTGGCAGTGGCGGAAAGCCTGACCGCTCCCGGTGACTGCCAACAGCGGCGTCCAACCGGCTCCAGCTGCCTTCGGCAAGTCCAGGAAAAGCTCGGTGTGCACATGCACCAACCGAGCCGTGGCTTCAGCCCGCTCGAGGTACCGGCCCGCCCAGTAGACCGACTCGGCGACCCGCGATAGTAGCATCGTGGCCTCCCGGGTCACGACTGGGACTGACCCTGTGCCGGCACGACGGTCGGGTCTATGACCCAGGTGTCTTTGCTGCCCCCGCCTTGGGAGCTGTTGACGACAAGAGATCCCTGTTTCAACGCGACCCGGGTAAGGCCGCCCTGCGTGACGTAGGGCTCTGGGCCCGACAGTATGAAAGGTCGCAGGTCGAGGTGCCGTGGCACGACCTGGCCGTCACACAGGGTGGGCGAGGTGGAAAGACGCACTATCGGCTGGGCGATGTAGTCGCGAGGACTGGCCTCGACCCGCCGCCGGATCTCTTGCTTGGCGGCCTGAGTCGCTGACGAACCGACGAAGACGCCATAACCGCCGGACTCGTTGGCCGGCTTCACCACCATCTCGTCGAGATGGGCGAGCACGTGGCGGCGATCACCGTCATGGTGGCACAGCCAGGTCAGGACATTGGGGATAGCGGGGTCCTCGTCGAGATAGTAACGGATCAGCGCCGGCACGTAAGCATAGACGACCTTGTCGTCGGCCACTCCTGCCCCGGGCGCGTTGGCGAGCGCGACGTTGCCGGCCCGCCAGGCGCGCATGAGCCCCGGCACGCCGACAGTGGAATCGGGCCTGAACACTTCGGGGTCCAGGAAAAGGTCGTCGACCCTACGGTAGATGACGTCGACGCGTACGAGCCCACCGATGGTGCGCATATACACACAGTCGTCGCCGTCGACGAATAGGTCCTTGCCCTCCACCAGGTGGGCACCCATCTGCTGAGCCAGGAAGGCGTGCTCGAAGTAGGCCGAGTTGAAGATCCCCGGTGTCAGTACCACGATTACAGGCGACTCGCCCGGGCGTGGCGAAAGACCGGCGAGGAGGCCTGCCAGTTTGTTGGAGTAGTCGTCGACTGGTTGGATGTCGAGATCGCGGAACAAGTCGGCGAAGACCCGCTTGGTTACCAGCCGGTTTTCGAGCATGTACGAGACGCCCGACGGCACCCGCAGGTTGTCCTCGAGCACGTATAGTGTCCCGTCAGCGTCCCTGACGAGGTCGCTGCCGCAAATGTGAGCCCATACACCGTGGCGTGGCTCGGCCCCCCGGCACTCAGGGCGGAAGTTCAACGACGAGGACAGCACCTCGGCCGGGAATACACCATCAGCCACGATGCGGGCGGCGCCGTAGACGTCGTCGATGAAAAGGTTGAGGGCGGTGAGCCGCTGGACGAGCCCGCGCGAGATTCGTCCCCATTCCTGGGTTGATATCACGCGCGGAATGACGTCGAAGGGCCAGGCCTGGTCGATGTTGGTTGCTTCGGTGTAAACGGTAAAGGTGATGCCCATGGAGCGGATAGCCAGTTCCGCCGCCTCCTGTCGCCCGGTGAGTTCGCCCCCCAGGGACATCAAGTAGCGCACCACCCCTTCACAGGCGTGGCGCGGATGCCCATCGAGAAGGAGCTCGTCCCAACACCCGGGGCTCTGGTAGCCCTCCCACATGGTTAGCCCGCGCTCTGAAAGAGTCTCGTGGCTGGGCATGATCACCCAGGTTACGGTCCGGCAGGAGCCCCCTGCGACCAGGCACATTGCAGGTCGATGAATTTAATTAGAGCGCTAAGTCGCGGCTACGAACGGCTCGAGGCAGCCGATGGCAACCGGCAAGAACGTGAACTGGTCCTCTGAAGGCCCGAACCGAAAGCTCGTCGGCTTACCCACATCGTTGACCGCGAGCTCAATGAGGCCCCCCAGTTGCCGGGGCACGACCAGCGCTGTGGCGCGAGCGCTCGTCATTGTCCTCTTCTTGCTCTTCAAACGCGGCCTTGAGCGCCTTAGCCCGTTCACCCTTCATCTTCCCGGCAATTTCGCCGACCAGTTCCCAGTTCAGATAGTCCTTGGTTTCTGCCAAGGTCACGCACTCGGCCGCTACGACCTGAGCGGCTTCGGGCGGTCCTTTGGCTAGCGCTGTCTCCATGGCGACGACAAGCGAGCTGGCAATGTGGGGAACTACGTCAGGGCCCGGGCTGGCGGCCTTGGGGTCAAGGCCGAACTCCGTCAGCAGTGCCTCGACAACCTCGACGTGGTGGCGGGTCTGGTCGAGGTACTTGTTGAACTCCTCTTTCAGGTCCTCGTTCGTGGCACACTTGACCGCCGTTTTATAGATCTCGGTGCCGCCGGTCTCGGTTTCTAACGCTTGCAGGAGAAGCTCGACGATCTGGGCGTCCTTCATCAAGGTCGCCTCCTTTTTGTCGGTAGTCAGCAACGGGGCCGTGACCTCGCAGGTGAGCGGCTCAAACCGGTAACCGGCCTGCCTCAGCGTGATCAGCGATGCGCCGGACGAAACGTGGCTAACGGCTTCACTCCAGTTGGGACAGTGCCGCAGCCGACCGCAAACTCGAGGGCGCGGCCGAGGACTGCGTACAACCCACGGGGAAGGCTACAGGAGACGAACAGCAGACGCTCTTGTTGCGGGGCGGACGAACCTGAACGTAGGGTTTACCACTTATAAAAGCGGTGGTTCCCTGCGCTCTCCCCTCGGCCCAGCGCCACTCCGGCCAGCCAAAAGATCAAGAAAAGTAGGGCAAAAATCCAAAGAAAGTGCAAAGCGAACCCCAGCCCAGCAAACAGCAGAACCAGCAGCAGTACGAGCAGAATGAGCACGATTGAGTTATACCGGCATCGGTGTAATTCCAAACCTGGGCTTGCGCGGGCACGGTGTTCCTGGGACGGGGTGCATAGGCCTGACGCTACCCACGTCGGTATGCGGCAAAACCACCCGGCGAGCTACGGGCTCAACCGGCATTGACCACGCCGGGGGGCAGGAGGAGGAGCACGCCTAGAACTGCGCAGACGACTACAACAGTGGCTACGTCCATGAACAGCTCCTGTCGCCTCCCGCGACCGAGGCCATAGCCGGCGGCCACGACCACCCCTGTGGCGAGGCCGCCAAGGTGGGCCTGCCAGCTGATGCCGGGCACGATGAAGCTGTAGGCGATGTTGACCCCGATCAGCACGAGGATCCCGGACGTGTTGGCCGCAGCTCGACGGGCTATGACAAAATACGCGCCGAAGAGGCCAAAAATAGCTCCTGAGGCGCCTACTGAAGCTGTTTGGGGGTTGGCGAAAAGGTACGCCGCCACCGAGCCCCCTAAGCCCGACACCAGGAATAAAGCCAAATAGCGCGCCTTGCCCAACGCCGGCTCAACCAATCGCCCTATGACGAGCAGCGAGATCATGTTGAGCGTGATATGGAGGAAATCGACGTGGAAGAAGATCGCGGTGAAAAGCCGGTATTGTTCCCCGTTTTTGACCAGGATCCCCCACTCGGCCGTGTCGTTGAGCAGGTTGGGGTACGCCGTGCTGGCTATATAGAGGATCACGCAAATGATGATCAGTGCCAGTGTGACCGGGGTTTGGAGGAGCCCCGGGAGCGTGACTGTGCCCGGCTGGTAGCGCACCACCGGCGATGTCCGAGCATTGCGTCGGACGCACTGATGGCAGTGCCATCCGACGGGCGCTTGCACCATGCAGTCGGCACAGATGGGCCTATTGCAAGAGCGGCAAACGGCTCCAGCTAACCGGTCCGGGTGTTCGTAACAACGGGTATTGGGCCCGAGCGCCCGCATGTCGCCGCCGCCCGGGCCCGGGCTCTGGGGTGCCTCCGCGTTTGGGCCTTTGGGGCGGTCAGGGCCAACGGGGCCATTGGGAACGTTTGGACCGGGACGCGGCGAGGGCACCGGAGGCGTCCTTCCCTCCCATCCCGGAGAGCCAGCGGGGGCGCTCGGCCACGTGAAGTCTCCCTCCCCCGAGCCCGGTGCGCCCATGTCCGTCATGTTGGCACCAAGCCGTCGCCGACGGCATCGTAAGGCGGGACGCTCCAATGCTCGATCACCGGGTCGCCGTGCTCCCACCCGAGCACGCTGACGGTACCTGTGACGAGGCGGAGGAGCTTTCCCGCGCTCGGTGGCTGGCGGAGCCAACGAGCCGCCAGGACTCTGAGCAGGTGCCCGTGAGAGAACAGCAGCGCCTTGGCACCTGGGGGGAGGCCAAGAACTCGCGTGATCACTTTGTCTGCGCGCTTGGCCACGTGGTCAGGCGTCTCGCCTCGAGGCCACGGGCCGCTCCAGAGGCTCCAGCCCGGGTACCTGGCCTGGATCTGGTCTGTCGTTAGCCCCTCGAGATCCCCGTAGTCCCACTCGACGAGGTCGTCGTGGATCTGCGGCTCGAAACCCGCCAGCTCAGCCGTGCGCAGGGCACGTACACGAGGGCTCGATAGCACGAGGTCGAAACGCTGAGTGCGCAGGAGGTAGCCGACAGCCAGTGCCTCTTGTTCTCCGCCTGTGGTCAGGGGGAGCTCGGTCCAGCTCGTGTGCCTGCCTGTCGCGCTCCACTCTGTTTGGCCATGGCGGGCTAGCCAGACCCCGACCCCGCTCACCTGGGTGCCACCGTCCCTACGGGGCCCGGAAGTGCGGACCGCGACGCAGTCGCGGGTTCAGTGCCGGAAACCGGAACGGCGCACGCTACGCCGCTATTGCGGGGGCTGGCGGGACAATTGGGCACGCCAAAAGGTTACGGGCCACGTCGGCACTAGACGGTGCAGGCTGCTAAATGCTGCGGTCCGTGGGGCGGCGGTCAGGCATCCCGCTTCACCAAGGCAAAACCGGCCCCAAAAAGAAGGACGAGTACGAAAAGGGCCAGGTCGCCGGTACCCCACCAGGCAGTGAGGGCGTGAGCCTGCCGGGTGACCTCCTCCAGTTGGGAACCCGCCTCGGTGGGCCAGTACTCCTCGACGGGCTGTTCCCAGGAAGTCGGGAGAGCCATGAGTACCAGGGGCAGGACGAACAGGACCGCGACGCTGGCGGTTATCGCACCCGCGGTGTGGCGGAGGATCGCGCCGATCGCCAGTCCGATCAGGCCTACGAGCGCGGCGTCGATCCCTTCCCCGATGACTGCCCGCAGCACGTTGTGGTCCGTGAGCGCGAGGTTGGGGAAGGGTGGATAGGCGGAGATCACGGCACGCCCGACGAAGAAGTTGACAAAGCTCATCACTTCGGCGACGAAGAAAACCAGGACCACAAAGACGACCACCTTCGCCAGGAGGACCCGGAGCCTTCTCGGCGTCGCTAGAAAAGTTTCAGCGATAAGCCCGCTCGAGTACTCGTTGGTCACGACCAGCACCCCTAGTACTTCGAAGGCCAGCAGGCCCAAGCCCCATCCCGCCTGGATGATGGTCAGGGGGTGGCGGCGGGCGTCGTTGCCGGAGTGCCCAGGGTTGGAGACGACTGCCAACGTGATGAGCGCTGACAGCCCGATCACGAGCAAAGCAGTTACCGCGAGCGTTATCGGTGTCGACCGAAGCGTTCGCATCTTGGTCCATTCGGAGCGGACCGTGTCCGGGAACCCGGGCGGCCGGGACGGCCCGGATGGCAGGTCGGCCACCGGCAGGGGTGCTACAGCTGTCTGGGTCACTGACTTGCTCCTGCTCGCTGTGCATGGAACTCCACGTCATCGCGCGTCAGCTCCATAAACGCCTCTTCGAGCGAGGCCTCTTGAGGGGATAGCTCGTGTACTGGTACACCGGCCTGAAAAGTTATGTCACCGATCGCCGATGGTTCGAGCCCGGTTATCATCAGAGCCCCGTCGCCGTCGGGTTGCACCGTGGCGCCGGCGGCCACCAAACGTGATGTCACGAGCTCGCTGTTGGGGGTGCGGAGCCTGACGAACGAACCAGCGCTCCTCTTTAGAAGGTCCTCAACGCCTGAGTCGACGATCAGGTGGCCCCTTCCGATGACGATCACGTGCGAGGCGGTGACAGCCATCTCGCTCATGAGGTGGCTCGAGACGAACACGGTGCGGCCCTGAGCCGCCAGCGACTGCATCAGAGTGCGCACCCAGAGGATCCCCTCCGGGTCGAGGCCGTTGACGGGTTCGTCGAAAAGGAGGACCCCGGGGTCGCCGAGCAGCGCCCCCGCTATCCCGAGGCGCTGGGCCATACCGAGTGAAAAGGTGCCGGCTTTCCTGCCGGCAACGTCAGTCAAGCCGACGACGTCGAGCACCTCGTCGACACGCCGGCGCGGTATCCGGCCTGCCTGGGCCAACGCCAGGAGGTGGTTACGCGCCTTCCGACCCGGATGGTAAGCCTTCGCGTCGAGTAAGGCTCCCACCTCTCGCATGGGTGATCGCAGCCGCTGGTAGGGGGAGCCGTTGATGGTCGCAGTGCCCTTTTCCGGCCGAGCCAACCCGAGGATCAAGCGCAGTGTCGTCGTTTTGCCGGCCCCGTTAGGCCCGAGGAACCCCGTCACCATGCCGGGCTGGACCTGGAAGCTCAGGTCATTGACGGCAAGCTTCTGCCCGAATCGTTTGGTCAGGTTGTGGACTTCGATCAAAAGGGGCCACCCTTTCGTCGTCTCGTCGTCCTACCTCGCCACGCTACCAGTGATCGAAGTATTTCCCCGGAAATACGGGTGCAGGCAGGACGGTAATTCGACCGAACCGTCCGGCTGGCGGCAGGTCTCCACCAGGGCAGCCCAAACCCTGGGTACCGCGAGCGCGGACCCGTTCAGCGTGTCGCAAATCTGGGTCGGGCCCCCGACGTGGGCCGGTAACGAATGGACGCCCGCCGGGCCTGGTAATCGCTGAACCAGGAGACCGACGAGGCCTCGAGCCACATATCGCAGCCCGGGGCGTAGATCTCGATGTCGTACTGGCGGGCCTGCGACTGCCCGAGGTCACCCGTACAGATGTCGACTACCCGGTACGGCAGGCCCAGAGCTGCGATCGAGCCGGTAGCCCGCTCGATCAGTTCCTCGTGGAGCGCGGGGGCGTCCGCGGCCACGCAAACCGCAAGGATCTCCACTTTGTCGAACTCGTGTACCCGCAGCAACCCCCTCGTATCACGGCCAGCCGCTCCGGCCTCACGACGATAACAGGGGGTATAGGCCATAAGACGCACGGGGAGCTCGTCTTCGGTCAGGATCTCGTTGGCCCGCATGTAGGTGAGAGGTACCTCGGCGGTTGGCACCGCCCACAGGTCGTCGCGCTCGAGGTGGTAGGCGTCGTCCGCGAACTTGGGCAGCTGGCCGACCGCTTCCATCGCCGGGGTGCGCACGAGGCTTGGTGGTCGTACCTCCGTGAACGCGTCGGAGTTGCGGTCGAGCGCCAGCTGGCACAGAGCCCGCACCAGCGTCGCTCCCTCTCCCTGAAAAAGAGGGAACATCGACCCAGAGATCTTGGCCCCTCGTTCCAGGTCGAGGATCCGAAGTGCGGCACCGATGTCCCAGTGAGGGACCCGTTGGTGCGGCCCGTACCGAGACGGGTCGTACCCAACGGTGCGGACTACGACGTTGTCAGCCTCCGAGTCCCCGTCGGGTGCCTCCTCCGCCGGCAGGTTGGGCAGGCGCAGCATGGCGTCGCGCAGCTCGGCTTCGACTCTTGAAGCTTCCCTTTCGACCGTGGTCAGTTCTTCGCCGAGCGCCCGGCTCTCTTCTCGAAGAACCTCAGCCTTGACCGTTTCGCCGTCCCGCATGGCGGCGCCGACGTGTCTGGACAGCGTCTTTATGCGGGCGCGCTGTTCCTCGGCTTGGCTGCCGAGCTGGCGGTGCCGCGCATCGAGTGTGGCCGCTCGTTCCACGTCGGTGCCTGGGACGCCCTTGCGCGCCAGTGCAGCCTTAGTGGCTTCGAGCTCCACACGGAGCCGGCGTACGTCGATCACCCGCTCGAAGCTAACAGCTGGCGTCCGAAAAGACGGTTGCCTGCCGGGCCGGGGCTAGGCATGCTCGTTCGATTGGGGGCCGGCACCTGCCTGCCGCCACCTGCCTACCGCCACCTGCCTACCGCCACCCCCCTGCCGCCACCCGCCTGCCGCCACCCGCCACCCGTTCTGGGCACGAAATCGTGAACTCGTCGCGTTCGGCTGCCTTGACCGGCCCGCGATCGCGTCGAAGTACCAAAAATGCACCGGGAAAGGGACCCCTGCGCAGCGAACAGTGCCTTCAAATGCCGCTTCCACCACGGTCTGCATTGGCACGGGCACCGAGGGTCCCGTCCATAGCGTGCTGACCAGGTTCGTCTAGCTCTCGAGCACCCCTAGTGGACCAAGACGTCCAACGCCATTGCCACAAAGACCAGGCTCAAGTAACTGATGGACCAGTGGAAAACCTTCATCGCCGCCGAAGCTGTCCTCACCACCAGCAACCGCGCGCATAACCCTACAAAGACTGCACCCCCGAGCACAGCGACCAGCCAATAGAGCCAGTGCATTTCGGCGACAACCCCGAAAACGGCCGATGTGGCAACCGTCGCCAGGGAGTAGGCGAAAATCTGCCAGGCAGTTCGTTCGAAGCTCTCCACCACCGGCATCATCGGTACGTGTGCGTTCGCGTAGTCGTCCCGGTACCGGATCGCGAGTGCCCAAAAGTGCGGTGGCGTCCAGAAGAACACCAACGCGAACAGCACCAGGGGAGCCCAACTCAACGAGCCCCGGACCGCCGTCCAGCCCACCAGGACAGGCACAGCGCCAGCCGCTCCGCCGATAACGATGTTCTGAGGCGACATGCGCTTCAGGACCGCCGTGTAAACGAACACATAGAAGATTGCTGCTGACAGCGCCAACACCGCTGAGAGTGGGTTCACCGCGAACCACAAGACCAAGAAGGCGGTCGCCTCGAGACTGGCAGCGAACAGGAGGGCTACAGGAGCGCTCACCATGCCTGTCACGAGAGGCCGGCGCGAGGTCCGCTTCATCAACGCGTCGATGTCACGGTCGAGGTACATGTTGGCTGCGTTGGCGCCGCCAGCGGATAGTGCCCCGCCAACCAGTGTCGCGACCAACAGCCGAAGTGGCGGCCATGCCCCTCCGGCCAGCACCATGGTGGGGACCGTCGTGATGAGGAGCAGTTCGATTATGCGGGGTTTCGTGAGCGCCACAAATGCCCCAATACGAGCGAGAGCGCTCGGCGCAAGAGGAGCATCGGGGACCGAAATGGCGCTGGCGTTGCTGGCCACTCCAGCGAGGTTACGGCGTGCGCGTTTGGCGGGCAAAGCTTGCTGGTAGACGCCACCGGCCCCCAGCCCTAGCATCGTCGTTTGATGTTTCGTTTGGAAGACGCCCTGCGGCGTGGATGGTCGTTGTCAGCGAGCCCGAGGTTCTGCCGGCAAAGCGCTGCCCTTTCGGTCATTGCGTTGGCTGTGGGCGTGGTGAGCGGCGGTACGGTCCGCCTGACGGGCTCCGGCCTTGGTTGCAGCGACTGGCCGGCCTGCACCTCGACGAGTGTCGTGGCCCCGTTGCAGTTCCACGCGTGGGTCGAGTTCGGGAACCGTCTGGTCAACGTGGCGATCACAGTGGGTATCGCTCTCGTCGTCCTCGCCGTGTGGCGGCGTCGCCCCCGCCGGCGCGACCTCATCGCCCTGTCGTGCGGGCTCATGGCGGGTATCGTCGCCGAGGTGGTGCTGGGTGGGGAAACGGTACTCCACAAGCTGGCCCCCCAGTTCGTCATGGCTCATTTCCTGCTCGCGATGGTCCTGCTCGTCAACGCGGCCGTCCTCTACCACATGGCGCGCCAGCCAGACGACACGGACGGGCTACCCGCCGGCAGGGCTCGTCCAGCTCCGGCCAGGCGGCTTGTGCAGCCGGGCCACGTCCTGGCGAGCCGCTGTATGTTGGCCCTCACAGCAGTAGTGGTGGCACTAGGCACGGTTGTCACCTCGACGGGCCCTCATGCCGGCGCCCCTGGGGTCCCCCGTTTTGGGTTTTCGCTCCACGCCGTCGCGCAACTTCATGGCACCTCGGTGGAACTCCTACTAGCACTTACTGTGGCGACTCTGTGGTTGATGTACCGGGCGCGCGTTGCGCCCGCGGTCCTCCGACGGGGAGAGGTGCTCCTCGCAGTCCTCGTTTCTCAGGCTGCGGTCGGCTACAGCCAGTACTTGACCGGTGACCCGGTGCTGCTCGTCGGGATCCATATCGCGGGAGCCACCGCCGTCGTGCTCGCCATGGTGGCGTTCAACCTCGGGCTTTATCAACGCGAACCAACCCGCGCCGTGCAAACTGTAGTCAAGGAGCGCGAGCCAGCTCCCGACTTGGCCAAGATTTAGCGGAGGTAGGTGATGGCTATTGATGCCCCTGTCGGGGTAAAGGAGCCCGAGGTCTCTGAGGTGACGGACCTGGCCAGGCCGTGGAAAGTCATCGTGTGGAACGACCCGATCAACCTCATGAGCTATGTGGCGTTTGTATTCCAGAAGCTGTTCGGGTACAGCAAGGAGAAGGCGCAGAGGCTAATGATGGATGTCCACACAAAAGGTAAGGCGGTAGTCGCCAGCGGGCCGCGCGAGAAGTCGGAGCTCGATGTTTTCAGGCTCCACGAACACGGGCTGTGGGCGACGATGGAGCGGGACAGCTGAACCCCCCTCGGTGGCGCCCACCCGTCCGGCGTACTCGCCGGGGGGCGTTTGTGGTCAGTCTCAGTGCCGAGGACCGTGAGGTCTTCCGCGTACTGCCTATGCAATTGCGCAGCGCGATAGACGCGAACCCAAAAGATGCTGCGTTCAAGCGCCTCTTCCCGCCGGCATACGAAAATGATGCCAGTGCGAACGAGGAGTACCGTCGGCTCGTTGCGCCGAGCTCGACGAGAGAAGATCGTCGGCTCTGGAAACCCTCGCCCAGACCGCCGACGCTACAGAGCTTTCGGAGGAAGAGCTAGAAGCCTGGCTGCGGGCCCTCAACGACATCCGATTGTGGCTTGGTACTCTCCTCGACATTACTGAAGACGAGGTTGAAAACGAGCCTGAGGATCCGCCCCATCGCCTGTACCACGCGTTAACCGCATTGCAGTCCCTCGTAATCGATGTCCTGGCTGGAGAAAACTAATGGAACTTTCTGACGCGCTCGAGCATTTCAGCCAAAACCATAGGGCTGTCCTCGCCACCCGCCGTCGTGACGGCCGTCCCCAAATGTCTCCGGTCGTCCAGGCGGTTGGAAATGACGGCCTTATCTTGATCTCGACCCGGACAGGTGCAATAAAGGTCCGTAACATTGTACGAGACCCAAATGTTTCTATTTGCGCCATAAGCGACACCTTCTTCGGGAAATGGGCCCAGGTTGACGGGACCGCAAGCGTCATCCAGATGCCGGCCGCCATGGACTTGTTACGCCTCGCTTATATCCAGATCGCTGGCGAGCACCCGGATTGGGCCGAATTCGAGCGCGACATGATCGCACAGCATCGCGTAGCTGTTGCCATTAAGCCTGAGAGCGCCGGGCCAGACGTATCGGGCTAAAGAAGGGGGAAGGCGGGCCAGATGACGGCGCGGTCGCGATGACCCGAGCAGTGCGCTTGTTGGCGATTATGGGGTCGGGTGAGACGACTCCTACAATGGTGAAGGTCCACCGCCAGCTGTTCGAGCGCCTGGGGCCAGGAGACGTCCCTGCTGTGTTGCTGGACACCCCATATGGGTTCCAGACCAATGAGCGCGAGATCTCGGCTCGAGCTGTCTCCTATTTTCAGGAAAGTGTCCACCGCCGGGTGGAGATCGCGTCCATTGTGCGGGCCGAATCGGCCGGGGCCGTGGCCTTCGAATCCGCGCTGGCCCGAGTTTCCGAGGCTAATTGGGTATTCGCCGGCCCTGGGAGCCCGACGTATGCCTTACGCCAATGGCGGCCGACCGTTCTGCCGCGTTTGTTGGGCGAGAAGCTCCTTTTTGGGGGGTGCTTGGTATTTTCATCGGCGGCCGCGCTGACCCTGGGGCGATGGACGGTCCCCGTGTACGAAATCTACAAAGTTGGGGCGGATCCCGTGTGGGCCGATGGGCTCGACTTACTGTCCCACTTCGGGTTGACCGTGGCGGTCATACCGCATTTCGACAATGCCGAGGGCGGTACGCACGACACCCGGTACTGCTACCTCGGAGAAGAGCGCCTGCGCGCAATGGAGGACCAGTTGCCTCCGGAGGGATGGGTCCTCGGCGTAGACGAGCACACCGCTTGCATCTTTGACCTCGACGCCGAGACTGCCACCGTCACCGGCCTCGGCGTGGTTACGGTGCGCCACCACGGGAGCTCCGCCACCATCCCTTCTGGCCGGACGCTCGCGATCGCTGACCTTATCCGGCTGGAGCCGTCTGGTCGGGCCGGCTCGGTTTCGAGCGCGGCCCCCTCAGGCCCAGCTCACCAAGGGAGTGCAGTTGCCGGTAACACCGGTCCATCCCGTGTGGCGTCGACAAGCGATGACCACAGCCCGCTGCTGGCCGAAGTGCACCGTCTTAGCGCCGTTTTCGACACTGCCATATCTGATCGGGACGCCGAAGCCGCGACCACGGCGGTCCTGGACCTCGAAGAGACGCTGCACGCCTGGTCGGCCGACACGTTCCAATCAGACGAGGTCGACCGGGCCCGGGCCGCGCTCCGGCGCATGGTTGTCCGCCTTGGCGAACTGGCGGCACCGGGCCTCCGCAACCCCCGCGATGTGTTGGCGCCGTGGGTCGAAGCTCTCCTCCAGGAGCGGGCCGAGGCCCGCCAGAGCCGCCGCTTCGCAGACGGGGACCGCATCCGGGACCGCCTCGAGTCCCTGGGTATCGAGGTGAGGGACACACCCGCAGGCACTGAATGGGATCTCCGGCCAGACGGCGGGACTCCGGGGCCAGTCATCGACAGGAAGTAGCAGGTGCCCACGTTCCCGGGCAGTCGCTCAGTTCTGCCAAGGCGCCGGCAGCGCCTAGTATCTGTACGCCCAGCCCCCATCGTCTAGCGGCCTAGGACACCGCCCTTTCAAGGCGGCGGCACGGGTTCGAATCCCGTTGGGGGTGCTCGGTTTTTCGCCAGGATCAGCGAACCATCCCGCGTTCATCCCACGGACGGAACCGCTCCCCCACGAGTTCGGCGGCCCGGCCGGTCCGCCTCGGCAGTCGCCCGGGCATATACCTGGAGCGTCAGCGTGACATTGGCGTGCCCCAACCGCCGCTGGGCCGTCTTCACGTCAACACCGGCAGCCACCATGCGCCGACGCCGCCACCGAGCGCAGATCGTGGAAGCGCAGCCCGGGAACGCCAGCCGCGGCGCACGCTTCCGCTCCATCGTGCCCTGCCGCCACGCCGAGTAGTTCAACGGCCCGCCCGACAGGTTCGCGAACACCAGAGCGGTGCCGGTCGGCCGCGGTCAACCCCCGGGAGGCGAGCAGGGCGGCGACCTCGTCGAGCAGCCACGCGGGAGCGGCCAACCTACGACGTCCCGCCAGGGACTTCGGGTCCGACAGCTTGCGGTCCCGGCCCAGCTGCTGGTCACGGCGATCGACCCGTGCAGGAAGTCGAAGCTGTCCACCGTGAGCGCCGCTACCTCACCCCAGCGCAGTCCGAGCACAGCTCCGAGCCAGACCATGGGCCCGTGGTCGCCGAGCCCGTCAGCCACCGCGGCCAGCTGCTCGACCTCGAGGGCCGGGCGGTCCACCAACTCAGCGGCCGGTAGCCGGATATGACGACAAGGGCTCCGGGCGATCAGTTCCGCCGCTTCCGCGTAGTTGAACATGGCGCGCACCGCCGAGTACATGCGCCGGACCGTCGAGGGGGCGAGCTCGGCTCGCCAAATGTCGACCAGGCGCTGCACGTCGGTCCGGGTCACCGAGACGACACGGCGCAAAGGGCCCAACGCCGCCGCGGCCGCCCCGACGATCTCTCTGTCACGGTCGAACGTCCTCGGCCGCTTGGCTGGGTTCGAGGCGAGCCGGTGATCAGCGAGCTCGCTCAACCGGGCACTGAGGTAGACGCGGGCCGATCCACTCCCCACCGCTACGGTCGGTCCGCTCGGCCGCCTCGAACTCATCCGCCTCCCGCTTGATAAGAAAAGTCTTCGAGTACTCCCTGCCGTCGTGGTCACGCAGCCGGACGTCATATACACGCCTGCCATCTCGCTTGCGGACCCGAGGCTGGATCATCGGGTGCTCCTTCCGGTCGCTGCCAAGTCTTGGTGCTCGTCGTGCCCGTCCACGTGGGTCCCGTGTGGGTAACCGAGGGCGGTGACGAGCCGCCTGTCGCGCCGGTCCTGACGGGCTTGGCATAAGCACCGTAGGGTGGTGGAGTCTCGGCGGTTTCTGGTGGAGAAGTGGCCCCGGAAACCGAGCGTGTGCTCCCCGGGCCGCCGCCGGAGCTCCTCGAGCTCGGCACTGAATTCCATAGCCGGGCCGGTCATGCCGACACCTTTTCTTGGCCGACAGCGTGCAGGCTGCGGGCGACCCCCACCTTCCCCAGCGAGAAGTCCTCGGTGGCCAGGTCGAACAACATACTCGGTCCCTCAGCTGTCACCCAGCACCGGGCGTAAAGGCAGGGGGTCAACTCCAGCCGGGCACCGCCATTGTTGAACTTCGGGAAGCCGAACGGGCCCGGATTTGGGCTTGGTGGGTCCGATCGGGCCGTAGGAGGGGCAACGGCCAAGCAAACGTGACTGGTGTGCCCTCGGCCTTGAAGACCTCGTCGGAAGTCGGCCCGCGGCGCTGGTCGCGGTCCTGGACGAGGGAGCGCGAGCCGGTGCTGGCCGCCGTCTGAGCTCGACGTGCAGGTCTCGGAGACTACCGGCCGAACTCGTCGTAGGCTTCGTGATGGGCCGGGCTTGGGATTCTTACCGTGCGAGTGTCCTGGCCGCGCTTTCCTAGGAGTGGAGGGATGATGCACCTCCGTTCGATCGGTTTACTTCATCCCGGCGAGATGGGGGCCGCAGTCGGCGGTGTCCTTGCCGGCGAGCATCCGGTGTGGTGGGCGTCCTCGGGCCGAAGCCCGGCGTCCGCCCGTCGGGCGTCCGCGGCCGGGCTCACCGATGTCGGCTCGGTCGAAGCCATCCGAGACGGATGTGAGCTCATCATCTCCATCTGCCCCCCCGAGGCCGCACGTGATCTTCCGCGGCAGGTGTCAGGCTTTCAGGGCGTTTACCTTGATGCCAACGCTATTGCTCCGGCGACGGCTCGCGAGGTGGCGGCGCTGGTCGAGGCAGGCGGCGGTAACTACGTGGACGGTGGAATCATCGGCGTCCCGCCCACCGTCGGCTCACGCGGCACCCGCCTCTACCTGTCGGGGCCCGATAGCCCGAAATCTTCCAGCTCTTCTCCGGGACCGCAGTAGACGCCCGCGTGCTTTCGGATGACCTGACTGCTGCTTCGGCACTCAAGATGTGCTTCGCAGCGTGGACCAAGGGGACGACCGCCCTCCTCCTCAACATTCGGGCCCTCGCTGAGGCGCTCGGGGAAACGGGCGCGCTCCTCGCTGAGTGGGAAGGTTCCATGCCCGAACTAAAGGACCGCTCCCTTTCGGCCGCACAGCAGGCGGTCACCAGGGGGTGGCGCTGGCGGGCGGAGATGGAAGAGATCGCCAGGACGTTTCGTGACGCCGACCTTCCGGACGGGTTCCACAAAGCCGCCTCCGAGATCTACGCCGCCATCATCCGTAATGAGGAGGGGGCAAGCGCGCCAAGCACGCTCGACGAGGTCATCAAGTCGCTGCGCCACGGACGGACCGCCATAAGCGCGAATTGAGCAAACGGGATCGGGTCGAACACCGGCGGTGTAGGGACAAGCGTTCTCGCGAACATCACGCCCACGTCTCCCATTTTGCCAAGCTGCGTCAACAGGCACGCCAGCAGGGAGGGACGGAGCGTTCAAGGACGTCGCGTTGGTACTCTCTGACCCAGACCGGAGTGAGCCACCGGGACGTCCGCTGCTGGCCCCGGGTCGGCCTGCTGTGGCCGACAAGTGAAGCTCCTGGGCCTAGGGGGTCCAGGTTTCTTGCGCCCGTTCATAGCTGCCCGGAGCGACCGCACGTCGGCGAGCTCGAAGCCGCGGATCATGACTGCTCAAGCTCGTCCCCTGCTGCATCGCAAGCTCGAAGGAACGCCAGGACCGCGAGGCACGTCTCGGTCAGGGTTATCCGAAGAATGCGACGGTTCCGGTTGCTCGGAACTAGGTTGATGAAGCGCACCTGCTCTGGCACGGTGACTATCGGGTTAGCGGACCGAGCATGGACGAAAGACCGACAGCGAGCCGCGCCGAAGACATACGCGGGTGCACTTGCAGGACGCTCAACGCCCCGTGTGCATGGTCGCTGGCCCAAAGCTAGGCGACAGTTTCAGGCCCCGAGGATTTCAAGGGCGGCCTGGGCCACATGACCAGAGGAGATCCCGGCCGCCTCCATAAGCTCCTGGCCGTCCCCGACCCGGGCAGGCCGCTGACGGCAAGGTGGACGAAGCGCACAGGGTGACCTGCGTCGTTGAGGGCCTTGAGCACCGCGCCCCGAGGCCGCCTTGTGGGTAGTGGTCCTCGACAACGACCATCCGGGCCTCAGTAGCAGAAGCAGCGGCCACGAGAGTGGCCGTGTCGATCGGCTTCACCGAGTACAGGTCGATTACACGGGCATGGGTACCCTCCCGGCTGAGCTGGTCGGCCGCATCCAGACAGCTGTGTAACGTCACGCCGGCACCCACCAGCGTCACTTGGTCGTCGGGGCTGGACCGCACGACTTTGGCGCCGCCGATCGGGAACTCCTCGTCGGGCGAGTAGAGCACCGGGTACGGACCGCGAGTGGTCCGCATGTAGACGATGCCGCTGCGTTCGGCCATCTGCTGCACCAGATAGGCGGTGCTAGTAGCGTCGCTCGGGTAGAGGACCATGGGCCCGTGCATGGCCCGCATCATCGCCAGGTCTTCGAGGGCCATCTGTGAAGGGCCGTCGGCGCCGACCTCGAGGGCAACGACGTTAGAACGGGTCCCAAGCGCGGCCAACGATTGGCCATATGCCAGCCGGGTGGCCACCTTGGCGCCCAGTTGGTAGCGGGGCAGCTTCACCTCGCTGTTGGGACGGGCCGGACGGATCCGCTGCTTGGCAGCGGCCCGCTGACCGTGACGTGGAGTTCGCCGCCGAGTTCGACGATGGCCCGCTCGGGCCATCTCGGCCGAGAGGAGCCTTCCGTGCCAGCCTTCAGCGTCTTCGACCTCGCTGAACCCGCGGCCCTTTGGGTACGGGCCAGGACCACCGTCGGCGGGTCAGCGCCGGCGGCATCGACGAAGGCTTTCTCGATCTCTCCCAAGTCGTGGCCGTCGATGCGGATGGCGCGGCACCCGAATCCCTTGACCCGTCGGGCGTAAGAGTTGGCTCGGCTCACGTCCTGTGCCGGCAGCGCGGCCGTAATGGCAGACGTATTCATGAAGACTCTCCTGTCGGATCACATTGCTCCCTCTCCACACTCGACAGTGGGAGGGACGATTGCCAACACGATTCGGCTCCCCGGTGACCAAGGCGGCCCGGCGGGACGGCGTCGTCCTCGCCATGCGATCGAGAAGAGCGGGGTGCGGGTCTTCGAGCTGGAGTACGGCGACCGCTTCGCCGAGCACGTCGCCGCCTTCGACCCTGACTTCTTCAAGGTCCGGGTCCGCTATAACCCCGACGACTCTGTCGCGGTGCGCGACACCTAGCTGTCGCGCCTGAACGCGGTGTCCGACTGGGCGGCTCGAGAGGAGCGCCGCTGGCTGTTCGAGCTGCTCGTCCCCCCAACGTCGGACCAAATAGCCGATGGCGGCGGGCCCGACGCCTACGACCGCGACATTCGTCCCGGCCTCACCGCGACAGCGATCGCCCAGCTGCAGGACGGCGGCGTGCACCCGAGCATCTGGAAACTCGAAGGCTACGACACCACTGCCGGGGCCAAACAGGTATTGGCGACGGTGGCCGCAGACCGCGACCGCCCGGCAAGTTGCATCGTTCTCGGACACGACGCGCCGGTCGCCTGGGTCGAGCACTGGCTGCGCGTGGCCGCCGCCGAGCCTGGGTACGCCGGCTTCGCAGTGGGCCGGACCGTCTGGGAGCAACCGTTACGGGCCCACCTCGCCAAACAGATAGAAGCCGACGAGTTGGCCGACCAAGTGCCCATCGTTACGACGGCCTCATACACGCGTACGTCGATGCCCAACGCAACTCGCCCGAAAACAGCGATAACCAGTGACTCACGAGGACTATCTCGAGCGCCTACCCCGCGGCTACACCCGCCCACACCAAGGCTGTCGTGGGGCAATAACCCCGGCCGTCTGGCAAGTCAGGTTCCCTCACAGAAACGGAGCACCCTCATGACCGAAACCCAGCCCACCATCGTCCTCGTCCACGGCGCGTTCGCCGACGCGTCCAGTTTCGCCCGGGTCGTCCCCGAACTGCTGGCCGGCGGCCTGCCCGTCGTCGCCCAGCGGTGCCCATGCGCAGCCTCGCCGGCGGCCCGCCTACGTGGCGTCGGTTATCCGCCAGATCGACGGCCCGGTCATCCTGGTCGGGCACTCCTACGGCGGCGCCGTCATAACGGTCGCCGGGGTCGAAGACAATGTCAAAGCCCTGGTATACCTATCCGCTTACGCCCTGGGGGAAGGCGAAAGCCTCGGCCAGCTGCAAGGACGCTTCGCTGACTCGCCGCTCGCGGCGGCCCTCGTCTACACCACCTTCCCGATCGAGGGGCCCGACCATACCGGCACCGATGTCAGCGTCGACGTCGCCAAGTTCCCGCGAATCTTCGCCGGCGATGTCGACCAGGAGTTGGCGAAGGTGCTCGCCGTGTCGCAGCGGCCCCTGGCCGTCGCCGCGTTCGGCGAGCCGGCCTCAGTCGCGGCCTGGAAAACCAAGCCGGCCCGGGGATCAGTCTCCATCAACGACCACACCATCAACCCCGACGTCGAACGGTTCGGCTACCAACTGGCCGGAATAACCACCATCGAGATCGACTCTTCCCACCTGGTAATGCTCTCTCACCCCAACGACGTAGCCGACCTCATACGGACGCAATCAAGGCCACCACCAGCTAACCGAAAGACACGTCCCGCCGATCAGCCGAAGGCGGTAAGCGCACGGCCAGCCAAGGAGCTCAACGCAGGGGACTCAGGATGCCCTCAGCAACCGATCCATGTAGGGGACGACGGGGCTTACTGACGGCACCAATCTGCGGTCGAGACGCGAGCACTGCGGCGCCGAAAGGACAAGCCGTCGGGGGCACCCTCAAGGCAGTTCACAAGCGCGTGGGCGCGACGCTGTGAAGTCAGAGTTCGTCTGGCCCGACGACGTAACCAAGCCGGGCGGCACCCCGGCGCAGCCTTGCATCCAGAGTAACGAGCCTGCATTTGAGCATCCCAGCAAGGGCTACGTACTCGGCATCGTAGGTTTTAGCCCACCCGAGCTGGTTGGCGAGGTCCCAGGCCTCGGCCCCCAGCTTGGCTGGGTCTCGTCGGCGGATTCTGACTTCGCTCCAGGCGCACGCGCGTCGCCATGGCGTCTTCGGGGTCAATCTCGCCGCGCCAAGCCATTTCGTGGAGCACCGAGCGCGACTCGGACCACATAAGTGGCGGCGCAACGAGCTCGTCGTCGAAGTAATCCAAGCCGTTGTCGCTGCCCGCGGCGGCCAAGGCTACGGTAGCGTCGACGACGAGCACTCAGTGCCCGGCCCGCGAGCGCGCTAGCGCTCCCACCCAGTCCGGCTGCGGGCGACCCGAGCTGAACTTTTTCCACTGCTGCGGTACAGGGAGTGAACTTGGTCCCAGGACGTCGGCAAGGTCTGATTCTTCGATCATGTGTTGCATCCCGACCTTGCTGGCCCGGAGTTTCCCCGAGCGGATCCACCTTCTGATCGTCTCCGGGTCGCGGCCCGCCTTAGCGGCCGCTTCAGGAACTGTCATCATGTTGTAGTAGTATACTACTACAAAAATCCCAATCTTTTGGTGCCCGACACCAAACCTCGACCATCATGCCGACCAGCCCTATTCTCGCCCACGCGCTTGGCGCTGACCTTGATGTGATCGCCGACGGTTGCTCCGCGGAGCGTGGCGGCCAAGGAGGCCTACGAGATGTTGCACGAGCGACTGGAACTCGGCGCGGGGCGCGGCCAGCTCCGCGTCTCGCCGGAGACCGCAACCCGAATGATCATGGCCGCAGTGACAGGTGCCGCGATGTCGTTGATAACCGACCGCGACCAGTACGGCAGCGACGCCTTTCTGCTTCATCTGCGAGAGGCTGTGATCAGCGCTACGACGATTCCCGACGACCGAAGTTCGACGTCTGAGGGGCACCGAGTAAAGGGCGATGATCTGTCGCTGCCAACGGTCGCCGCCACCTTGAAAATCAAGCTCGCTGGCCAAGAGACCCCGTTAGCCCAGGCCGAAAATGCACTCATGCAGCAATGGCTCACCGTCTTGGCCGACATGCCATCGGCCACCTCTCCAGCCCCGCTGGCTCGTCGCGAGAGGAATAAGAACTCAACATAACGACGACGGGCGAAGGTAGCGTCGGGTCGGGAACCCGAAGGTCTCAGTTAGGTCCGGCATCTGCAGCGCTGCAAGCGTCAACGGCGGCCGGCTGCAGAGAGCGGCGACTAGAGCGACCGTCGCTCACGTCCTTCGAGGCCGGTTTGGGCGGAGCGGATCACCCCGTACACGAGCTTGAGCAGTTCGGCGGCGCTTGGGGGAGACGCCAGGGCCTGGGCCTCGTCGCTTTCGTGTTGGCGTTCAGCGCGATTGACAACAGCGGCGCCTCAGCCACGCCACGAGAAAGCCCGACGTGTTCGCACCTCGTTCGGAAGCCAAGCCAGTTCTGGCCGGCAGACGGATATTGAGCCAGCCCATCGGACCTCTCGACCTTGGGGCTTGGCCGTAAGACCTTGGTGGACACCCCATCAACAACAATTAGACGGATATCGCTACTTTGATTCGAGCAAATTCCGCTTGTAAAAAACCCAGGATCGGACGCACATATCATTCAAGCCACAAAACGCCGTTGTGCGGCTTGGGCGGGTGATCTCGAGTTCGGCTAAGATTACGACGGGGAGGTAACACCTTTTCGTGCCGTGGTAGGCACTCTGATTTGGTTGGCTGGTGGAGTTCGATCCCATCGGTCATGGCTTAGCGGCGTGTGCTGGCGCGGCCAGTTCATCCGTTCGCATGTCCCACCAGTCCGGTGGCACGACGCGTAGCGCAATCGCCCAGGTTTCATTCTCGAGGCGAATCGCGATGCGAGTCATCGATAGGAGGTTGTCGACGAACCAATCGTCGCGGTGGCTGCCTCCGGGGGACCGAAACCGGCTCCCCCTTCGTCTGCCATAGGCCAGGAAGTACCACAGTCCGTGGATACGTCCGATCATTTCGACGTGACGATCGAATAGTTCGGAGAAACTGGTGGAGCCGGTCAAGACGGCTCCCCATCGACTGATGAGCTCGCGGGAGGTGGCAAGGATTTGTTCGAGCGATTCCTGGAGCTCATCCCGCCGGAGCGGGTCAGTCAGGATCGTGTCAATCTTGCGCTTCAATACCGGCGCCCGTGCTGGCGAATCGAGAACCTCGATGACTTGGGAGGGGTCAGCCGTATCGTCGCTGCCGCTGTTTCCTTCGTAGACGACACCAAGCAGCACACCCCACGCTCCGCGTGCGGCCTCGGCCAACTCCAGGAGCGGCGTACTGGGCGAGCAACCGCCATCTGCGTTCAGACCGCCGGTTGAGGACGACCTCGATCACCGTGACTGATACCAAGACGACGGTAAGAGAGGCGAGGATCGCCATCGTCACAGGATGGCCGAGCCAGAACTTACTTGCGTAGAAGTCTGAGGAAACCAATACAGCTATCAATGCAACTGCGCCGAGAGCGGCAATAGGCGGGCGTCGTGGTGCCTTCGGCGGCTCGTTGCCCCCGCGCTCCTCACTCCTATTGTTCAAGGACCTGCCGAATCACGCGGACGACCATGTCTCGCCGGTCGGGCCGATCGGATGGGAACAGCGCTGCGAGCTCGGGTATCTGGGTATGCCACATCAGGGCGGTTGAGCGGGCGAAAGAGAGCAGCGCAACAGCCGGGTACGTCTTAGTTACCTTTCCCTCCTGCTGGGCGGCCACGATTCGTCCGACTTTGTCCTCGTTCGAGTCCAGGATCACTTCGAGCGGTGGTCCAGCTACCCGCTCGACCTGGTACCAAAGGACCAGGCGCAGCGTCTCGGGAGCGTCCTCGAACTTGTCGAACATTCTTCCGCCGTACTCGGCCAAGTCGTACTCATCAAAGAGCACCGAAGCATGGAAGTCTCGGATGCGGTCCTCGAAAGCCGCAGCGAACAGGGCGTCTTTGCTGCCGAAGTAGGCGTAGATGGCCTGTTTGTTGGCCTTGGCCGCGGAAGCGATCCGGTCTACCCGTGCGCCAGCGATGCCGTACGCGCTGAACTCCATGATTGCGGCCTCCAGCAGGCGCCGCCTCGTGTCCTGTGAGTCCCACGGCATGCCCAGGATACTACAACCAACTGGTTGGATTGACAAGGAGCAGGGACCGTGCTTGGATGGTCACGCAATCCAACTAGATGGTTTAGCGCGCGGAGGATGGCGTATGCGGTGGTCTGAACGACGAACGTACGTGGCCCCGGATGGCACAGCGGCCCTGCTGGGCGCACACCAAAAGAACGCATGCCAGCCGTGAAGGAGGGACGGAAGGTCTGGCTGATCACCGGGTCATCGCGTGGCTTCGGCGCTGAACTCGTGACCGCCGTCTTGGAGAGCGGTGACGCGGTGCTTGCCACGGCCCGCCATCCGGAAGACATCAAACAGCCATCGGACGAGCACCGCGGGCGGTTCCGCACGGCGCCTCTTGATGTCACCGATCCCGGTGCTGCCGAAGCGGCCGTTGCACTCGCCCAGGCCGATCTCGGGGGCCTCGACGTCGTGGTCAACAATGCCGGCAGGGTGACAAGGTCGTGCTCGGCGCCAGAACCGTCGGCCCTATGAACGATCTCGCCAAAGAATTTCGAAATCAAGCCCTGGTTGTCGAACTGGATGCCACTGACGCAGGCCAGCGAGAATCGGCAGTGAAGGCCTGCCATGGCGGCCAGGCCCTCGGCGAGGTGCGTGGTTTGCTCGGGCGTACGGCTATCGACCACACGCGCTGTCCGTTTCCTCCTGGATCGGTCACGTTGACGATTCCATCGTGCGTCCATCTCGCGGACGCTACCGATCGCCAAACAAAGACATCACGGTTGGTCCAGTCGTCGAGCGTCGTCACGGACATAGGTGAGGGCCAAGCCCCGCCGGCGGTTCGGCGAGCGGTTCGGCGCGCTGCCGTGGACGGTGCAGCTGTGATGGAAGCTAACCCCGCCGCGTGGGAGCACGATGGGTTGGGCGGCGTCGAGGTCGACGCCTTGCACGTGCAGGAAGCTATCTCCGCCGCGTCGGTGCTCGAGGACCCCGTGCTTGTGCGAGCCGGGGACCATCCGCACACAACCGTTGTCCTCGGTGACGTTGTCGATCGCGACCCAACAGGTCACGATCGCTGGCGGGTTGATCCAAGGCTCGATGTTCTTCCAGTAGCCGCTGTCCTGATGCCAGGAGACCTTCGAGCCGTGGAAGGCCGGTTTCATCAGCACCTGGTCCTGGAGCAAGCTTGCATGGGGTGTCTGGAGGAGCTGACGGATCAAGCCCACCAGCTCCGGCAGTTCGGCGACGTCGCGGATCACTTCATCCGCCCTCGCGACGTTCAGGAGCTGCCAGGCTTTGTCCCGCTCCGCAACGCCTTCGAGTGCCTCGGCCCCCGGTTCGAGTCGGATCTCGGCGCTCTTGCCGGCCGGGGCCGCGCCGGTCGCGAGCGCGTCGATCCGCTCGCCAACTTCGTCCACCACCGCGTGGTCGAGAAGCGGGCCGTAGACGAGGTACCCGTCTCGCCGGAACCGGTCGAGTTGTTCGTCGATCAGCATTGCCATCGAGTCACTCCTTTCAGAAGGCCGCCGCGCCACCGCCGACGGTTTTTACCACGATTGCTACGTCATCCACCGCGAAAATACCCCGCAAGCAACCCAGGCCGTTTGTGGCTCGTAGAAGCAAGTCGCGTCCGTTTCGCCATCGCTCTACGCCCAGGATCAAGACGTCGCGTAGACCTTTCACATGCCGTCAAAACAGGGAGCGCCCCTGATCACCCCTTCAATGCTCCGCTGAGCCCGGTCCCGCGCAGGAACCAGCGTTGGAGGAACAGGAATCCTATGATCGGGACGAGACAGGCGATCAGCATCGCGGCGAGGAACACCCCGAGTTCCGTCTGACCCTGTATCGTCGGCAGGCGAACCGATAGTGGTTGCTTGCTCGGGTCCGTGAGGACGAGCAGGGGCCAGAGGAAGTCCTTCCACGAGGCGAGCACCGCAAATATAGACACAACGCCGAGAATCGGCTTTGACATCGGCAGCACGATCGATACGAACAGCCGAAACGGACCGCAACCGTCCATGCGTGCAGCCTCGAGTATCTCGCGCGGGATCCTGTCAAAGAAGCGCTTCATCAGAAGCACGTTGAACGCGGCCGCGGCCTCGGGCAGCCAGATCGCCCCGTAATTGTTCACATACGTGCCGCCGATCAGGGGTGGGTGCACGATCTCTATGTAAAGCGGCACCAGCAGGACCACCGAAGGAACGAACAGCGTCGTCAGCAGCGCGGCCGTGATCAGGCCGCCCCACTTGGGCCGGAGTACCGAAAGCGCGTATGCCCCGGTGCTGGCGACGACGATCTGACAAATCAATGAACCGAAAGCGATGACGATCGTGTTCCACAGATAGAGCCCGATATCGACCTGCGTCCACGCATCCGAAAGGTTGCTCCAAGCGAAACCGTGCGGGAAGACCGACATCGGCTGAATGAGCGTGTCCTGGGTAGGCGTGATTGCGGCTTTGGCGAGCCACAGGATCGGGCCGAGCCCAACGACGACGAGCAGGACAAGCAGCATTGCGTGCGCCGTTTTGAGCCCGTACTTGACGCTGCGCCGGTTCCAGTCGGTATTCGACACGATGCCACGCGGGGTCTCCTGAGGCCGTTGGTCACGCTTGCGCCGTGATTGCAGGGCGGTCATGAGCTGCTCCAGGAGCGGGTGGCGCGGAGGTAGATCAGCGAGAAGATCGCCAAGAACGCGACCAGCATCAAACTGAGCGCAGCGGCCTCTCCGTAGCTGCCGCCGAGCGAGTTGCCGAACGCGTAGTTGTAGATCAGCAGCAGGACCGTAATCGTGGCGTTGTCCGGGCCGCCCGAGGTGAACAGGTACGGCTCCAGGAAGACCTGCGCGGTACCAATGATCTGCAAGATCATCGTGACGAGCAGGATGGTCCGCATCTGCGGCAGGGTGACGTGCCAGATCTTCTTCCAGAGCCCGGCGCCGTCGGTCGAGGCCGCCTCGTAGAGCTCCGAGTTCACGCCCGTCAACGCAGCGAGATAGATGATCACGGTGCCGCCCGCATTCGCCCAGGTCGACTCCAGCACCAGTGATGGCATCGCCCACCGCTCGGACTGGATCCACGGCTGCGGCCCGATCCCGATCCAGTGCAGCATCGTGTTGAAGACGCCGGTCGGCCCGGCGTCGTAAAAAAATTTCCAAAGCAGCACCGCGACTACCGGCGGGATCACAACCGGCAGGTACGCCAGCACGCTATAAAGACCGCGGCGCTTGCGGACTTCGCTGATCAGCACGGCGGCCACCAGCGGGATCGGATAACCAAAGATGAGCGCCAGCCCCGCGAATTCGGCGGTGTTCCTGACTGCGATCGGGAACAACGGATCGTGGATCACCTCACTGAAGTTCTGCAACCCGACCCAAGTCGGCGGCAGCACCAAGTTCGTGTGCTGGAACGACATCAGCACGAGGCGCACGATCGGGTACCACGAGAAGGCACCGAACACGATCAGCATTGGCAGCAGGAACAACAGCCTGGATATCCCGCCGCGCCGGATCCAGGTCAGTAGCCTACGCCGAAAGTACCCGCGGCCCGCCGCCACAGACGGAGCCCGTTTTGCGAGCGCGGGCTCGGTCTGCTCGAAGTTCGGTGTAATGGGGCTGATCGTGGTCGACATCGTGTCGTCTGGGCCTGCAGCCAGGGGCCCGGGTGGTCACGCTATACCAACGTGACCACCCGGGCCCGATCAGCCAAGGCTCTTACGATCCTTGCTGAATTGACCTCTGGCCAACGGAGTTGGCCCCAGCGAGCAGGCTGGACGGGTTCGAGCCCTGCTGAGTCAAGACAGCCTCGACCGCCGAATCAAGGTCGCCGTACACGGCCTGGGTGGCCGCCTCCGGCTCGGGGATTATCTGCTCGTTGAAGATGGCCGTGGTGAAGGGCGCCATTTGGCTGAGCGGGACGTTGACGAAGGGCAAGATCCATCTGTCGTAGAGGTTCTCCTGCTTCTGGTTGAAGATCGGGACCTCCGGCGTGCCGACCGGCTGCCCGTCGGCGGCCTGCGTCTTGGAATAACGGATCGCCTGCTGCTGGTTGACGTACCGCTGGATGTAGTAATAGTCAATCCATTTCACCGCCGCGGCAACCTGCGCCGGTGTCGACTTGGGGCTGACCGCAGCGAGCGTGCCGCCACCGAGGACGCCGGCGTTCTTGTTGTTCGCCAGCGGGATCGGCGCCAGGCCGTAGATGAGCGGGTTGATGTTGTAGGACTGCACCATGTTGGTGTATACGTCAGAGCCGCTGATGAACATGCCGACCTGACCGGCTGCGAACGCCTGGTTGATGTCACTCCAACCCCAGCCGAAGTCCGAGCCCATCGAGTTGTCCTGCCAGCGCATCGTGTTCAGCATGTTCAGCGCCTGAACCGCCTGCGGGTTGTCAAACGTTGCCTTCGCCTTGGAGCCGATGCCAGTCTCCATGCGGCCACCAAGGGCGTAATCGAGCGTGGTCAGGATCCAGCCGGCGGTGTTGTCGTTCGCTCCCATCTCCGCGTAACCGGCCATGCCCGTCTTCTCGGAGATCTGCTTCGCGTCAGCCTCGAGCTCCGCCCAGGTCGTGGGCGGGTCGTTCGGGTTGAGCCCCGCCTCGCTGAAGAGGTGGCGGTTGTAGCTCAGTGCCTGGGCGTAGGACGCCGTTGGGATGGCGATGACCTGACCCTTGGCGTCGATGCCTTCGGCGATGACCGCCGGGTTGAACTTGTTGAAGTACGGTAGCGCCTTGGCGTACTTCGTCAAATCGGCGAGCTGCCCATTGTCGCCGAGCGCACGACCGTCGGTGAACGGGACGGTGAACACGGTCGGCAGCGTCCCCGCCGCCAACTTCGCCGCGAACGTCGAACCGAGCCACTGGTACTGAACCGACGTGACCTGGATGCCCGGGTTGGCCTTCTCGAACTGCTGGACCTGACTATTGAACGCCGCCGTCGCAGCCGCGGTGCTGCCCGGGATCAACGAAGCGACGCTGATCTTGACTGTCGGCACGCTCGCGGCGGCCGTTGAAATCGAACTGGCAGCAACAGCAGCCACCAAGCTTGCGCCGGCGACGACCGCACCACCCATGCGGATGGACGTCCTAGCCCTGGTTTTGAACCTCATTACCTTCTCCCTTCCCTCACTAGGAACTGTGTTGCGTCCGAGTCTGCTCCGGGTCGAACGCAGCCCGGTCTGTGGTCTGGATAAGCCAGACCGTGGTGTCCTGCGACAACGTGTCGCCGACAAGCTCTGAACTCCCCATGAGGACCTCTGCGCCCGCGGGGAGTTCAAGCGGCTGAGAGCCGAAGTTGACGATGCAGAGGAAGCCCTCTCCCCGCGTGAAAGCGATGACGTCATCGCCATAGTCCAGCCAGCTGAGTTGGCCCTCGACACCCCACGGCGCCTGGCGGCGGGTACGCAGCCCCGCTCGGTAGAGGCTGAGCATCGAACCCGGGTCCGCGGTCTGGGCCTCGACCGAAAGCGGCGCCCAGTCATCGGGCTGATGATCAAGCCAAAGCCGCACGTTCTGGTTCGGGCTGAAGCCGTATGGCGGCTTCGTACCGGACCATGGGAGCGCGACTCGGCAGCCGTCGCGGCCGGGATCGACGCCTCCGGAGCGGAGCCACATCGGATCCTGGCGCTTCTCGGGTGGGATATTCTCCGCCTCCGGCAGCCCGAGCTCTTCGCCCTGGTAGATGTACATCGAGCCAGGCAGCGCCATCGCGAGGAGCGCGGCAGCACGAGCGCGGCGCTCGCCGCGAAGAAGGTCCGTGGGCGTCCCTGCGCGCTTGGTCCCAAACGCGAAGCCGGTGTCGGCACGCCCGTAGCGCGTGACCGAACGTGTCACATCGTGATTCGAGAGCACCCAGGTGGCGGGCGCATCGACAGATGAGTGTGAGGCGAGAGCCGACTCAATCGAGGTCCGCATCGGACCGGGTTCCCACGGGCACGCTAGGAAGTCAAAGTTGAACGCAGTGTGGAGTTCGTCGGGGCGCAGATAACGCGCAAGTCGCTCGGCGTCGGGCAGCCAGACCTCGCCGACGAGCAGACGCGGCTCCGCATAGCTGTCGGCGACCGCGCGCCAGCTTCGGTACACGTCGTGCAACTCGTTGCGGTCGGTGAACGGATGCTCGCCGGGGGCGGCGTCCGGCAGCTCCTCCGGGAGCTCGGGATCCTTGAGCAGCAGAGCCGCCGAGTCAATGCGCACGCCGGCGACGCCGCGGTCAAACCAGAAGCGCAGGATGTCCTCGTGCTCCTCCCAGACCTCCGGACGCTCCCAATTGAGATCGGGCTGCTCTGGGGCAAACAGATGCAGGTACCACTCGCCGTCGGCGACGCGCGTCCAAGCCGAGCCGCCGAAGATCGACTGCCACTCATTCGGCGGCAGCTCGCCCTTGGCGCCCTTGCCGGGCCGAAACCAGAAGCGCTGACGAGGGGCGGATCCAGCGGGCGCAGCCAGCGCCTCCCTGAACCACGGGTGCTGGCTTGAGACGTGGTTCGGAACGATGTCGACGATCGTGCGGATCCCAAGAGAGCGAGCCTCGGCGATCAGCTGCTCCGCTTCCCAGAGGGTCCCGAAAGCGGGGTCAATCGAGCGGTAGTCAACGATGTCGTAGCCGGCGTCGGCCAGCGGCGACGGGTACCACGGGTTGAACCAAAGCGCATCGACGCCGAGCGCGGCCAGATATGGCAGGTGGGCCCGGACTCCCGCCAGATCGCCCGTGCCGTCGCCGTTGGCGTCAGCAAAGCTCCGAATGTACACCTGGTACACGACCGCATCACGCCACCAGGGGCTTTCGGCCGCACGCTCAGAGCCGGGTAGCTCGGCAGCCAGCTCTGTCGCATCCGTGTGCAGCATCGCGCCAAGAATGACATAGTCGACAAACGAATGCAAGACACAAACATCAATCCGCATTTTCATGACTGTGCGACCGCAAGACTCCACAGTCATGGTTGTCTAAAGCTGAAGGCGCTCGAGCCCCGTTTGAGGCCTATGCGCAGCGCAATGTGACCGGCGCGAGCACGCACGCGGTCATACCAGCTTGCTCGCCCCTCTGAGCCCTGGTGGGCGGGCGTCAGCATGGTGGCGCGTTCGCGATAGCCTGGAGCGACTGGCGCACGGTCGCCAGCATCGGATCGCTGCAGCTCACGACCGTCGAATCGTTATCGCCGATCACCAAACGGTCAGCAGGCACTGAGGGCCCGCCCGGCGCGAGGCAGGGATCGCACCGAGGGCCACGTCACGAGTGACTCCAGCCGGCCCCCGTCGCTTCCCCCCACTTCGTCACCTAGGCGACACAGCCGGGGGATGTCACTACTTGTCGAGAAATTCCATCGGCGCATTGCGGAGCGCAACAGAGTCTGGCATAAACTTGCGAGGCGATGGTGCACCGGCTCACAGAGGTTGCAGAAAAGGTAGGGGTAAGCGAAGCAACGGTCAGTCGCGTCCTCAATGGCCGCCCTGGCGTTTCCGCTGCTACCCGCACCGCAGTTCTCACGGCGCTCGACGTCCTCGGTTACGAACGTCCCACCAAATTGCGGGGTAGCCGCGCCAGGCTGGTCGGCCTGGTCCTCCCCGAGCTGGGGAACCCCATCTTCCCCGCCTTGGCCGAGGTGGTCGGCGGTGCGCTGGCCCAACTGAGCTTCACGCCGGTGCTGTGCGCCAGCGGTCCGAACGGCCTGTCGGAAGCTGACTACGTCAACATGCTGCTGGACCAGCATGCTTCGGGCGTGATCTTCGCCGGCGGCAACTTCGCCGAGGCCGACTCATCCCACGTGCACTACCAGCTGCTGCGCGACCGGGCGTTGCCGGTGGTCCTGGTCAACGCCTCCAGTGACGACCTGGTCTTCGCCCAGGTGTCGACGGATGACGCCGTAGCCACTGAGCAGGCGTTCAACCACCTTCAAACCCTGGGTCATGAAGAGGTAGGGATGATCCTCGGTCCCGAGGACCACATGCCGAGCCGGCTCCGTCTCGAGGCGTTCGAGACGCTCATCCGCCGAGCGCGTACCGCAGGTGCCCCGTCCCGCGTCGAGCACGTCCCATTCTCCCTCGAAGCTGGTCACGCCGCGGGAGCTCGCCTGGTAAGCCGGGGTATAACGGGGATTATTTCCGCGAGCGACCCCTTGGCCCTGGGAGCCATCCGGGCTGTCCGCAGGCTCGGGCTGCGTGTCCCCGAGGATGTTTCCATCGTAGGTTATGACGACTCTACGCTCATGATGTGCACCGATCCTCCGCTTACGACCATCCGCCAACCCATCGAGTCGATGGGCCGCGCCGCGGTAAAGCTGCTGGCCAGTCAGATCGACGGGACTGTGGCCACCGCTGAGAGGTTGCTGTTCGAGCCGGAGCTGGTCGTGCGGGGTTCGACGGCTCCGGCCACTCGGTGCGCACCACCGTGACTTCGTGATATTTCGGCTCTGAGACCTGGGACCGCTGCGGGCGCAACATAAATCTGCCTGTTCCAAGGGCGTCCTCAGCGCGAACTTGGCACAATTGGC
Organism: uncultured Acidimicrobiaceae bacterium; assembly: GCA_963823855.1. GTDB lineage: Bacteria > Actinomycetota > Acidimicrobiia > Acidimicrobiales > Palsa-688 > Fen-671. The sequence continues at coordinate 92,019 of CAWGNA010000007.1, read as the reverse complement.
CTGTGCCACCCGGGTCACCAACCGGGCCGTACGAGTACTGCGTACAGGTGACGGCGCTCGGCCAGTTCTCGATTTCGGTCGAGGGTCGTAGCGCAGGTCCCTGGCCGCGGCCGACGGCCAAACGGCTCTGCCAACTGGTCCTACTGAGCCCGGGTCGCCGCATTACCCGCGAAGCTGCCGTCGTCGAGGAGCTCCGCCAACACTCTCTGGTCGAGCGACGAGACGGTACGGTGCCAACGCCGGGCGCCCAGGAACACCTCGAGGAAGCGGGGTGGCACGACGGCCCAGGCGAGGCGCAACCCAGGGGCCAGCGACTTGCTCGCTGTCCCGACATAGACGACGTCTTCAGGGGATCGGCCTTGCATAGCGCCGAGTGGCTCACGGTCGAAGCGAACTCGCCGTCATAATCGTCCTCAATGATCAGCCCACCGCTTTCGCGTGCCCACACGATCAGGGCATCGCGCCTCCGAGCTGAGCAGCTCATACCGAGGGGGAATTGGTGGGCCGGCGTAAGCAGTGCCGCTGCTACATCGCCGGGCTCAGCGGAAGTGAGGGATCTGACGGAGGGCCACCGGGACCGCGTCCGGCGCTCCGCGATCCTGTCCGGGCTGCACCAGTTCTCCTTGTGGCTGGGCCCGCTCCACGGCACCGACCCGATCGACTTCGGCCCCCGCAGGGCGCAATTCCCCGACCTGCCGGAGCACAAAGCCCCGGCGGGGCCGAGGGGGGGCAGGTGAGCATGGCTTTCGAGCTTCCTCCTCACCACCAACTCCCTGCCGGCTCCCTGGGCGCCGTCGCCGCCAGCTTTGGGCTGCAGCCCCAGGACGTGAGGCCCTGCCCAACGTCGGTATCAGCAATGCCATCTACGCCCTAGGCAAGGGCCTTGTCCTGCGGGTCCCGCGCGCCGCGCTCGGCTTCGAGCGCACCCTGGCCCGTGAGGCAGCCGTGGTCCCCCTGGCCGTGGCCGCCGGGCTGAGGACTCCCCGGCTGGTCCGTTATGACACCAGTCGGTCACTGCTGTCCGCTCCCTACGTGGTCTACGAGAGGGTCGACGGTCATCGTCTCGAGCAGGAGCCCGGAGTGGTCCCCAGCTCACCACGGGCCTGGAGAGAGCTGGGCCGGGACCTCCGCAGGCTCCATCACCTGAAGGTCCCTTCCACGCTGGACCTGGACGCGCCGTTACCGGTGGCCACGCCCGAGGCCTTGCTGGACGTCCGACTGGCCGAGGGCTGGATCAGCCCCTGGGACCACGACTGGCTCACGGATTGGTTGACGGCGCTTGGTGCTCATGTCGATGGTCAAGAAAAGACGCTCGTTCACGGCGACATCCAGGCAGCCAACGTCCTGGTCGACGATGGTGGTGACTATCTGGCCCTGATCGACTGGGGTGATGCCCGGGTCGATGACCCTGCCTATGACTTCGCCGGAGTACCCATGGGGGTCGTGCCGGCCATGCTCGAGAGCTACGGAGGACCGACCCTCGCCTTCAAAGCTCGAATAGTCCGTCGGCACCTCCAGCTCGCCCTGCTGCTAATGCCGAGGGGCGCTGTGAGCGATCTGTCTTGGGCCGAGCGCCCGGTTCCGGTCCTGCTGGAGCTCATGCGCTTCTTCGCCTCCGGGCCTTCGCAGGACTGGTCAAATCTGAGGCCTCCGACACAATGATGACGGCATAACCATGAGCTCCGCCTGGTCGCGGTAGCCGGGCACCGATCAAAATCCTTTTCTGTCAGCCGGGCCGTCCGGGTACTGTCGGGTCGTGGCAGGGGAAGACCTGGTCGAGCGCCCGCTGGGCACGGCGGCCTGGCCGGGCATCCCGAAGCCGATGAGCTTTCCCGAGGAGGAGGTGCTCGCCGGTGGGAACGTAGCCAAGGTCGTTCGCGTCGGCGGCACCGTCCATCGCTCCGCGGGAGCATGGACGCCGGCCGTGCACGCCCTGCTGAGCTATCTTGCCGGGTCCCGGTTCGAGGCCGCTCCCCGTGCCCTGGCATGGATGCTCAAGGCCGCGAGGTCCTAAGTTTCATTGATGGCGACACTGTGATGACCCCGGTGGCCGAGGACGTATGGTTCCACACCATGACCGACGCCGCTCGCCTCCTGCGGCGGTACCACGACTTGAGCGTCGCTTTCGTCGCGCCTGCCGGGGCGGCCTGGCGAGACCACCCGGGCGATGCCGGGCCCCCCGAGGTCATCTGTCACTCCGACTGGGCCTCTAACGCGGTGTGGTGGGACGGCCAGCTGGTCGGGATCATCGACTGGGACTTCGCCCGGGCCGGTTCGCGCCTGTACGACCTGGCCTGGTTCGTCCTCATGTGGTGCCCCTTGGACCTCCGTGAAGGTCCCCAACCCGGACTAGCCGGGCCCATCGACCAGCCGGCCAGGCTCCGCCTGGCCTGCGACAGTTACGGGTTGGAGGACCGTTCGGGGGTCCTAGCCGCCGTCCGCTCCCGGGTCGAGGCCAGCGTCACATGGGTCGAGGACGGCGCCACCGCCTGCGACCCGGTGCGGGTAAAGATGAAAGCCGAGGGGCACGCGGAGCATTACCGTCGGGTGTTGGGCCATCTCGAGCGACGCTGGGACGAGCTGGCCGCCGCTCTGGCCTGAGCCCGATACCGGGACCGATGTCTTAAGCTGACGGCGTCTGCCTGACGGCCCGGCTCCGGCTGGAACCGATCAGGCCGGAGCATGCCGAGGACCTACTCAGGCTTCATCAAGACCCAGTGTGCCTCGCCCATACCGCGAACGTTTGAGGACGGTGGCTTTCCGTCAACTGAGGTTCCATGAGGTATTGGGGTCATCGGCGGCCCGCCGGGGAGTTCACGGCCGCAATTTGACTCTCCGCCCGCAGCGACGTGATATAGACCGTACCCGTGGTTTGGGTGGAGTGGTCGGAGACGGCAGCAGACATCGACCTGGTGGGAGTAGCGAACCTTCTGAGCGGTTTCTGGCGCGAGGTCATTCCCGACGAGCCAGATTTCCCCCCTTCCCAGCTTGCCGCGGAGGTCACCGAGACCCCTGAGCATCGCCGAGTGCTCATAGCGACAGCAACCGAGGACGGCGAACTGGTCGGCGCCGCCCACATCGTGTTGGACGACCAGCGCGGCCATGCCTTACACGGGTGGGTCAAATATCTCGTCGTCCGGGCCGACCGTCGACGACACGGCATCGGGACTGCCCTACTCATGGCAGTCAGTCAGCGGGCGTTCGAGGAGGGCAGAAGCCGGCTCGACTCCTTCGTGGCCTTGTCCCACGTGGGTGGGATGAGCTTCGCCTCGGCGAGCGGCGCCACCGCCGGGCTTGTTATTCGCCAGAACAGGCTTGACCTGAAGGACCTGGGCACTGCACTGCTCGAGCGATGGGTGGCCAGGGCGGCTGAGCGTGCCCTGGGTTACGAGCTGGTGTGCTTCGACGGGCTTTGTCCGGAGGAGTGGCTGACACAGTTCACCCAGGTGATCTCGGTCATGAACACCGCTCCCAGAGCAGAAGGTGCCGAGGACGTGTTCACTACCGAGCAGCAGGTACGTGCCAGCGAAGAGGCCCACCTTCGTGCAGGAGGCTGGGGTTGGACGGTCTGTGCCTTCCACCGCCCTTCAGGTCGATTGGTCGGCTACACAGAGTTGGGCGGCTCCTCCTACCGCCCGTGGCTGGCCGTCCAGGGGGACACCGGCGTGGAAACCACCCACCGCAACGTGGGCCTCGGGCGCTGGATCAAGGCGACCAACGCTTTACGACTCGTTAAAGAGAGACCCGACCTACAGCTGATGGAGACCTGGAACGCAGGCGTGAACGCCCCTATGCTGACCATCAACGACGACATGGGGTTCCGGCCTGTGGCCCACTGGCAAGAGTGGAGGCTCGCGACCCGCTCAGGCTGACCGTCCCGAGACGACTTTGCTCGCGGTTGAGGAGGACGGATAATGGTTGTCTCACCAGCCGGCAGTACCGGCTTCTACGAATTGGCATACGGGAAGGGCAGCAGGCTCTGGCTGGTCCTCGCCGGCTGCTCCGCCTCTTGCTATGGCAATAACCACACGTCAATCACACAAATTGTGAGCAGTGTAAGACTCGGAACGGCTTCCTAAAGGCGTTGTTCACCGCTAACTTTCTCCGTTTCTCCCTAGCGGTCAAGATTACTAATAGCAGGTGCCGCCCACACTTGTACCTTGTACGCACGCAGCTCCGACAGTCCTTGGGTACGCAGGCCAGACCCCGCGTATGCCAAGAAGGCACTGGAGCGCGCCTTGGTGAGTATCAGGTCAACTGGTGAGGCATTTGCTCTTTTACTCAAGAGAGGTTGTCGTCGCATCTGCGTCTCGCCGTCGGGCGCCGGTGGGGCCCGGACCAGGGTTTCATTACGAGCCATCATTTTCCAAGGAAAGGCGGTTATTCGTCCCTGCGTGACCAGGACGTGACCTAATGGTTGGTCACGAGGGATCTCAGGTCGTTGCTCCTCCTGAACAGCTGAGGACTGAGGTGATTGGACAGCCTAAGTTGGCCGCATGTGCCCGGACGCAGAGTGGGAGCCCGACGCCGAGGACTGGTTGCGCTGGGCACGGACGCCTGGGCACGACGCCTACTGGTACTACCGGGACTTTTTCTTTGACGAGCTCGTACCTTCTCCAGAAGGGCGCACTGTCGACATCGGCTGTGGTGAGGGCCGCGTCAGTCGCGACCTCACCGCACGCGGCCATCGGGTGGTTGGGGTCGACACCTCGCAAACCCTCCTCCTCTACGCCCGTCGGGACGTCGGGAGGGTTGGCTTCGTTCGCGCTGACGGCGCCGCGCTGCCTCTCGTTGACGGGAGCTGCGACCTCGCAGTGGCGTACAACTCGCTCCAAGTCGTCGCCGACATGGCCGGTACAGTTAGCGAGACGGGCCGAGTGCTCAGGACTGGAGGGTATTTCTGTTTCTGTGTCAGCCATCCGATGACCGATGTCGGCCGGTTCGCTGACGACGGCCCCGGGACTTCGTTCATCGTCCGCGACGACTACTTCTCCAGTCGGCGGGTGGACGACAGCGTCGAGCGGGGTGGCCTAAAGATGCGGTTCCGGGGGTGGACCTACTCCCTGCAGGATTACGCACTGGCCCTGGAGCAGGCGGCGCTAAAGGTCGAGGCGGTGCGAGAGCCGCGACCAGCAAAGGGTGCCCCCGGCTATGAAAAATGGCAGCGAGTCCCACTGTTCCTCATGGCTCGGTCTGTCAAGGGGTAGGCGTGCTAGACGTGAAAAACAAGCCCTAACCTGGCGAGGGTGTTGGCGGCGCCGGCTTACGATCTGGCATGGACATCCGCCGTTTGGGACCAGACGACGCAGAACTTTTGGTCCTAATTCGAGGGTCAAGCAAACAGAAATGAAGGGTAGTTGGCAGGCCGGCCTTTCCTTACGATCGCTGGCAGGGCTTGGAACGTAACACCGGTTCACGCGCCGCACCCACCTCCCACATGCGGTATGCGCGTGCCCGCCCGAACAAGAATGAGCATCGATGATGAAGAGATGTCCTCTCTCCTCCGAACCGCGTCCGTTGTTCAGAGGTGCAGGCCGGCTACGGCGTCAAAGGCTGGGTAAGGGTGCGGCGGCGGTGCTGGTGGGTGCAGGATTGATCGCGGTGTCTGGCGTGGCCGCGGGCGCGGCGACCCTCACGGTTTGTGCGCAGGGGTGTGCCTACACCCAGATCCAACAGGCGATCGACGCCGCTACCGCAGGCGACAGGATCCTTGTGGGGCCGGGCACGTTCGCGGGCGGCATCGTGATCGCCAAGCCGCTGACTGTGGCGGGTACCGGGGAGGGCGCGACCGTGATCTCCGGCGGTGGCCCAGTTGTGCTCGTGTCCGCGGCTCCGGTGACGCTGCGCGCCGTGAGTGTGGTCGCCGGTAACTCGAGTGGCGACGGCGGTGGGGTCCTCAACACCGGCACCCTCACTGTCGAGGACGCCAGCGTTGGCCACAAAACCGCAGACGGCTACGGCGGAGGGTTGGCCGACGAGAGCGGGGGGTCGTTGACGCTGCGCGGAGTGACGGTGGTTGACGATACCGCTGGCCAGGACGGCGGAGGGGTGTACAACTCCGCTGCCACAGCGGTGGTGAGCGCCAGCACGATCAGGACCAACGAGGCGGGATTCGAGGGGGGCGGCATCGCCAACGAGGGGCGGCGCGCGACGCTTCGGAACGATTCCCCACTGTCCTGCCTCACGCTCCACCCGGGCGGCCGGTTTCGACTTGTGCTTATCGGCCCGAGATCAATCTCGGTGGCCTGGGCGCTCGGCTCAGCTGACCGGTGGTCTTTCCCAGGTTCGTGCCCTGGTCCTGGACCAGGGACCGGTCAGCGTGCCGGTGGCCCTTTGCCTACGCCCGACCGTCGCGCCGCTCTCGGCATGGTTCGACACCGTGGTGGAGTGTAAGTGGCTGCTGGCCGTCGGAGCCGTTCGGCAACCCGAGCTTGCTGGCGCCATGTAGCTAATCGGGAAGGGTCAAGATCGTCCGGTCTAGTTCCGGGGGCTGATCAGAGCCGTAATTTATCTTTGAGCGCTTGTCACAAGGCCGTGCCTATCGAGGGCGACTGAATGCTTTGCCCATTGGCAAGCAAGTTGACTATTATCGGGCCCACTAGCTAGTATCGCTGCGCTTAAACGATTACTGAGCGGAGGAAGAGCATTACCGCCGCTTCGGCATTTCAGTGTTTCTCTCTATGTTAGGAAGGGACTGTGATTCAAGAATATCCTCTGCGAAAGAACCGTTTGCGGGAGCTGCTCAACGACGGGGCGCCAAGCTTAGGTACTCACGTGTTATCTACTTGGCCTACCATAACTGAGATTGTCGGGCAAACCGGGGCTTGGGATTATGTAGAGTTTGTTGCCGAGTACGCGCCGTGGACAATGCACGACTTGGACAACCTCGGCCGAGTTGCCGAGCTTTACCCGAACTTCACGGCGATGATCAAGGTCGAGCAAGATACACGTGGCCATTTAGCTATGCGAGCAATCGGGTCCGGGATCCAGAACGTACTCTTCGCGGACGTGCGAACACCCGAGGACGCAATACGGTGCGTTCGGTCAGTGCGACCTGAGCACCCCGACCACGATGGCTTACACGGGGTCGGGATGAGGCGTGATGCCCGCACGGTCTTATATGGTGGTTCGGAGCTCTGGATACAGGCCCTCGTCGATAGTGTTGTAGTCCTGATGATCGAAAAGAAGGCAGCAGTTGAGAACCTCGACGCGATTTTGGCCGTAAAAGGTGTGGATATGGTCCAGTTTGGGCCCGCAGACTACGCGATGAGCATGGGGCTTTCCCGAAAAGTGGATGCAGACCTCATCTGGGAGACCGAGAAATACGTTATCCAATCTGCTATCAAGCGAGGTGTCCATCCTCGAGCTGAAATTCGTGACTCGGGAGCCGCACAGCGGTACATGGAGCTGGGGGTCCGGCACTTTTGCGTCGGCCATGACGTGCAGGTACTTCATGATTATTGGACGAAGCAGGGGAGTGCGATGCGCGACCTGCTCGGGTGGGGTGCTGGCCGGGAGGTTGTTACTGCGCCGTCCGGGCCCGTCGTGGAATCGACCACCCCTTATTAATGCTGAACCTCTTCCCTTCTTGTTTTCGTGACGGGCGAAGCCAAGGCCATGATGATAAACCGACGAGCCAGCGCACTAATATGAAATTGAGGCAGAAATAGCATGGACACTTCCCACAGAGTCGCCGCCCGCCCCGTCTCAGATCCATCCGCTCTTGCCGGGCCCCAGACGCTCCCCACCGGATCGAGCGTAGACGAGCTCTTCGCTCACGCCGCCGGTCTGTTCAATGAATGGGAGGTGGTCAAGGACATCGTCGACGAAATGATCGACCTGTCCCTCAACTATCGTCAAAGTGGTCACCCCGGAGGGTCGCGCTCCAAGGTCCACATTCTCGTTGCCACGCTCCTGTCTGGAGCGATGCGGTGGGATCTCCTGAGACCTTGGCGCCCGTTCCAGGACCGGTTCGTCCTCTCCGCGGGGCATACCGTCCCTGTGGTTTACTCCGTCCTAGCTGTGTTTAACGAAACCATGCGAGCGCGGCTGAGCTTCGGGGGCGACGCGTGGTTTGAGTTCCCGGAGCAAGGGCGGTGGGCGCTGTCCTGGGAGGACCTATTGCTGCTGCGCCGGAGGGGCGGTTTGCCGGGCCATGCCGAGATGCAAGGGAAGTCGCTCTTCCTGAAGTACAACACCGGGCCATCGGGGCATGGGATAGCGCCAGCGGTGGGCGAAGCGCTGGCACTGAAGTGGGCGGGGTGTGGCGAGGTGAAGGTCTTCTGCGTCGAGGGAGAGGGCGGTCTCACCACTGGAGTTAGCCACGAGGCCAAGAACTCAGCGTGGGGCCTCGGGCTTTCGAACCTCGTCTTCTTGATCGACTGGAACGACTTCGGCATCGACAAGCGCCCCAATTCGTCCGTGGTGAACGGGGCTCCCGAGGATTGGTTCAAACCATACGGTTGGCGCGTCGTCGGGACGGAAGACGGCATGAGATGGGCCCGGTTACGCGGGTGGTGTTGGATGCCGCGCGCGGAGCCAACGAAAGTGGGGTGCCCGTCGCGGCTTGGTTCCGCACCGAGAAGGGGCGCGGCTATGGTAAGTCAGGTGCCAGCTCCCACGGGACTCCCTGGCCCATTAACTCTCCAGAATTCTGGCAAGTCCGTGAGAAATTCATGGAGAAGTACGGCGTCAGGTATGACGGCTTTGGCCAGGCGGCACCATCAGATATCGCCGACCGGGAGGTGCAGGCAAGACGAAACTTCAATATCGCCCTAGGCCTCCTATATGAAGATAGGGACGTCACCACTGCAGTGTCGGACCGCTTGCTCGAGATTGCCTCACTTGTGCCAAACAGCGTGGAAGGGTTTGATCTGGGCCCCGCGCTACCCAAAGAGATAATGGCGAGTGAGGAAATCGCCGAGCCTCGCAAGTACCCGGTTGCGCTTTGGAAGAAGCCAGGCGAAAAGGCCCCCAACCGTGCGGCTCTAAGTGCCTGGGGAGCGTACGTCAACAGCTATGCTCGTGCCCGTTTCGGCCGGCCGCTGTTCATTGTTTGTTCGGCAGACTTGGCCGAATCTACCGGCATCGCAGGCTTCGGAGATGGCTTCGGCGATCTCGAGGGCTGGGGGTGGTACGAGAAGGACCGAAACCCCTCTGGTACCGTGCTCCCTCAGGAGATAACCGAGTTCGCTAATGCAGGCATTATGGCAGGCCTCACGACGGTGAACCTGGCGGACGACCCGTTCCGCGACTTCAATGGGTTGTGGGGGGCCTGTTCTACGTACGGCTCCTTCACGTACCTGAAGTACGGTGCGCTCAGGTTGTTCAGTCAACTTTCGCAAGACTGCGAGCTGAAGGTCGGGAAGCTGCTGTACGTTGCGGGCCACTCCGGCCCCGAGACGGCGGAGGACTCGCGAACCCATTTTGGTATCTACGAGCCCGGGATGACCCAGCTCATGCCGGATGGCCATGTCATCGATCTTCATCCCTGGGAGTACAACGAGGTCCCCGTAACCCTCGCTGCTGCGCTTTCGCTCGACGTACCCATAGTGGCGCTGCACCTGACTCGGCCGGCAGTCCAAATACCCGACCGTAGCGCCTTGGGAATGGACTCCCACTTCGAAGCGGCCCGGGGCGCTTACCTGATCCGGGACTACCGCCCAGGGCTCGAGCCACATGGCACTGTCGTGGTGCGGGGCACCGTCACCACGGCCAATGTGATAGAGGCGCTGCCGGTCCTCGATTCGGCCGGGATAAACGTAAAGGTAGTAGCGGCGGTTAGCCCGCAGCTCTTTGACCGACAGGATCAGCGCTGGCGTGACCGCGTGCTGTCAGAGAAGGACCGATGGGACGCCATGGTGATTACGAACGGGTCATGGCGCTTCATGAGCGGTTGGTGCTCAAACCCTCTCGGGAGAGAATACTCCCTGGTGCCCGACTGGGACTCGCGTTGGCGCACTGGTGGCACGGTCGAGGAGGTCATGGAGGAGGCACATCTCTCACGAGCGCATATCGTGGCTGGTATCGAACGCTTTGCAAAAGAGCGAGAGCACCGACGGTCTTATGGTCACAACTTCCGGTACTAGCTCGTCGATGCTCCGGCTCGGTGGCTAGGCCTCGTTCAGAGCGGAGAGCAGTTTTGCCTGGCGACGCCATCTACTGCGCAAATGACTTACTCCAGCACCATGATCCTCCCCAGAGATCGCGACCCCCGCTTCATCACCATCCGTCGCGGCGGGACGCTTACTGACTCCGACCATCGGCTCCTGGCTTTGTGGGCTGCCGCGTGCGCGGAGCACGTTCTGCACCTCTTCGAGTCGGTGCAGCCCTCGGACCCGCGGCCCCGCGAGGCGATCCAGCAGATCCGGGCATGGGCGTACGGTGAGATCAAGATGTCTCAATCCCGGGCGGCGGGTGGCCATGCCATGGCTGCGGCCAGAGAAATGAGCGGAGCCGCCCGGCACGCCGCATATGCTGCCGGCCAGGCCGCAGTGGTGGCGCATGTCGCCGCACACGAGCTTGGTGCTGCGGCCTACGCAATCAAGGCCGCGCGTGCGGCGGCCCCGGGACGGGAGGGTGAGAGCGCCGCCAGGCTCGAGTGCCGTTGGCAGCGCGAACAAGTCCCGGATGCGATTCGGGAACTCGTCCTAGAGGACCAGCGGTTGCGAAACGAGATTCTGCTGGTCGGTCTTCGACCGCTGACAGGGGTGACGGCTTGTCTGCGGGCCCGGGACCTCCCCAAACGGGGATGCGCTTTGGAGGCCGGCAGCCGCAGTTTCATAATCCGCAACTGCTTGTCTGGAGATGACCGGCAAGTCGCGGTACGGGAGTTCGAAGGTCGACCGCTACCGCCTTCATCATCGGGGAGCCCACGCTGGCCACGCACGGGCGTGAGCAGTCGGCCGTCAGCAGCCTCGTCGTTTGACTGCACTGCGGACCATATGAGCGCCGGGCGCATTACGTTTGGTCGCGCGCCTGATCATCCCAAGGCTGACGGTGCCCGGCACCGGGGAGGTGTGATGTCGCTGGCCACGACCGCTGCCGCAGGTCGGCGGCTCGCGTCGCCGACACGTCGTCCCTGGTTGCTCTGGCGGTCTCCGAAGGACCAGCCGGACTGGGCACGCCTCGCGCTCCTCGTCGTCGCCACGCTCGCTGGCCTCTCCTACAGCTGGGGCATCGGGAACTTTGCGCTCGAGCCCTTCTACGGCGCGGCGGTGAGAAGCATGGGCTCGAGCTGGCGTGACTTCGCCTTCGGCGCGGTGGACCCGGCCGGCACAGTGACCCTCGACAAGCTTCCCGGCGCCTTCTGGGTGCAGGCACTGTTCGTCCGCTTTCTCGGCTTCCACTACTGGGTCGTTGCCCTTCCCCAGGTTCTCGCCGGCGTCCTCACCGTGCTCGTGCTCTATCGGGCCGTCCGCCGGCTTGGCGGCGCGAAGGCCGGCATCGTGGCTGCGGCGGTCTTCGCGGCGAGCCCTGCTGCCACACTGGCGATGCGGGGGAACGTTGCCGACCCAATCCTTGTCCTGCTTCTCGCGCTGGCGGCGGACGCCACGACCGCGGCGGTCACTGACGGCCGCCCTCGGCTTCTCCTCCTAGCCGGAGTGCTTGTAGGCCTCGCCTTCCAGGTGAAGATGGTCCAGGCATGGCTGGTCTTGCCTCCGCTGTTCCTCGCCTACCTGGTGGCCGCCCCACCCTGCCTTGGTCGCCGGGCCGGTCACGTGTTCGCGGCCGGCGCGATCGCTGTTGTCGTCTCGCTCAGCTGGATGAGCGTGGTCGCCGCCATCCCGGCCAACCGCCGTCCCTATGTGGACGGCACTACGAACGACTCGGTCTTCTCACAGGTCTTCGTCTACAACGGCGTGAGCCGCATCGGGCTGCACCTAGGGGCTGGCACGATCGTTTCCAGCAACTCCCCGTTCTTTCGCGCCTTGAACTCGTCGAACCCTGAGACCACGACCCTCCAGGCCTTCCCCCGACAAGCTCTTCGTCGGTGCGCTCGGCCGTGACGGCGGCTGGTTGCTGGCGCTGGCGCTCGTGATCGCCCTTGGGGTCCTGGTCGAGCGCAGACGCGCCCCCCGAGGTGATCGCCAACGAGCGGCGGTATTGCTGTGGGGCGGCTGGCTCGTCGTGCTAGCCGCGTTCTTCAGCTCGGGCCGCTACATCAACTCTTACTACCTCGTAGCCCTCGTGCCGGCGATCGCTGCCCTATGTGGGATCGGGTTTTCCGCCGTCTGGGACGGCATCGCTCGGCGACCCAACCGCCTCGCCCTTGCTGGCCTGGTGGCAGCCTGCGCTGGCTACGCGCGTACTGCTCGTCGCGTCCTCGGCGGGTCATTGGTGGTGGCTCGTCGTCCTCGGTTCCTTTGTGGCGCTGGCCGGGATCTTCGCTACGTTGGCTGCGCCCTGGAGGTGGCTCGGTCTCGGGCTCGCCGGTGTGTCCTTGCTCGTCCTCCCAGCGGCCACCACCGGTCTCGTCGTAGCGCAGGGTCTGGGCGCGTTCTCGACGCCATTCCAGCGCGCCGCCGTAACCCGGTACACGACCAAGGGACCAGAGAGCTTCCAGCGTCGAGAACTGACTGTAACGAGCGACGAAAACGGCATCGTCTCTGCCGTCTACAGCACCGCGCTCGCTGCGCCGTGGATCATGGTCACGGGGGAGGAGTACCTCCCCATCGGCGGCTACACCGGTGAAAACCCTGCGCCGTCGCTCGCCGCTCTGGAGCACCTGGTCGCCTCTGGGCGTGTCTCGCTCGTCTTCATCCCCGGGCGCTTCTTCCCTCGCGACCCGAGGCTGCTCTGGGTGCGGGAGCACTGCTCGGGTGGCGGGCTCGAGCCGGCCGGCGGCACGGAGCTCGGCGAGTACTACTGCTTACCGAGCAGCGTGCGGGGCTAGCGGGCCCGTCGACTCACTCCCGAGCGACGGCTTCAACATCGCGCTCGTCTGAAACGTTAGTGTTAGGGCCCGCACTGGCTGGGTGTCCCAGGTCAATCTGACACGAGCCGTACAGCTGACGAGGTCGTCGGGCTGATCCAACTGAGCCGTGACCCAGACCCCAAGGCCCGCAAGATAGCCGTGGCCAACCTCTGCCCCTGCCACGTTCGGGCAGATTTCCCCAAGCCTGGGACCGGGCCCTAGAAATGGCCGACGACCCCGGTCCTCTTGTGCGACGGGCCGAGGTCCACACGCTCGCTGACGGATCGCCTCGCCATCGGGCGCAAGAAGTCGCTTATGCCTTGGACAGTATGCGCAACGACTCCGACAAGGTCGTGCGTCTCGTCAGGTCCGAGCAGTTCTTGGTAGCTACAACCGGACCGGTCGTATCAACACCCTGTGACCCCCCTGTGACCGATCGTACTGGGATGGACTATGACGTCGGGTGCCAGCGTCCCTAATGCGGCTTGTCGAGCCATCAATGATGGGCAAGGACCCGGCCCCTGAGCGCCTGGTAAAAGCGGCGCGATGAGTTCGTTGCCAACCAGGCTAAGGGCCGGATAGTTTGGCCGCTGTGGGCTTGGCACGTAGCACGCCAGCGGCCCAGGGGGTGACCGCCGAGGGTGTCCACGCCTTCCTCGATGCGATGGAGGGGGAACCTAATGTAGAGCCTCACAGCCTCGTGGTCCTGAGGCACGGCTACGAGGTGGCGGCGGGGTGGTGGTCCCCGTACACCTCCCCACGACCTCACTTGCTTTACTCCCTCAGTAAGACCTTCGTCGGCACTGCGGCTGGTTTGGCGGTCGCTGACGGACTTTTGAGGCTCGATGACCCCGTGGTGAACTACTTCCCCGAGTTCCGACAAAAGCTCACGGGCCGCCGCGCCCAGTCGATGCGGGTGCGCCACGTGGCGTCTATGGCGTCCGGGCACAGCCAGGACACCGCCGGCCGGGTATTCAACAATGGGCCCGAGGACCCCGTGCTGGCTTTTTTGCTGGTGCCGCCCGAGCACGAGCCCGGCACCGTTTTTGCTTATAACCAGCCGGCCACCTACACGCTGGCCGCCATCGTCCAGCGTGTCACCGGGGAGACGCTTACTCGCTATTTGCGAAGGCGCGTACTCGACAAATTGGGCGCAGACGAGGTGAGCTGGCTCCAGTCCCCCGCAGGACGCGACATCGGCTACAGCGGCCTATACGCCACGACACGCACCGTCGCGCTTTTGGGCCAGCTGTACCTGCAGGGTGGGCAGTGGCAGGGTGAGCAGCTGCTGTCGCGCTCTTGGGTGGCAGAAGCCACCCGGGCCCAGGTACCCACTCGGAGAGGCAACCCGGACTGGGACGTGCTCCCTACCGGGGAGAGCACGGACGGTGCTCGGGGTTATGGCTACCAGGTGTGGGTCTCCCGGCACGGCTACCGCGGCGACGGGGCTTATGGCCAGTTCTGCCTCGTGCTGCCCGAACAAGACGCTGTCGTGGCCATGACCGGCCAGACCCAAAGCCCCGGGCGCCCCGACATGCAAACCGTCCTGATCGCCGTGTGGGACTACTTAATTCCGGCCTTTCGGCCCGGCCCCGTGGCTGACACGGTGGCCGGCGACCGGTTGCGGGAGCGGCTTGAGGGCCTGGCTTTGCCTACCATTCGTTCCCATGCGGGGCCCAGCAGTGATGAGGACATTGGGACGGGTGCGCGCTTCACTCCCGAAGGAGGAATGTGCGCCGAGCAACCGTCGTTGCAGGGCATCGATGTGCAACGTGACGAGGCGGGGTGGCAGGTCACGCTATGCGAGGCAGGAGCTCAGCTCGGGGCTCGCTTCTTGCCGGGCACCTGGGCGGTCACTGAAAGCGAGGCCGCCGACGACAACGGTGTACCTTTGGCGGGCAGCGGCGGGTGGCTCAACTCGTCCACATTGCGTTTCGATGCCATTTTTTTAGAAACGCCGCACCGCCTGTGCGTCACGTGCGATGTACTGTCCAGGACGTTCAGGGCTGCTTGGGTCACCCGGCCCGGGCATACTTCACGGCTGGCTGACCTCCACGCCGGGGCTCTCGTCCTGTCATAAGGTCATCAGACCGGTTTCACCGCTGGCTCACCCCAATCGGCGCAGCACTCGTGACATCAGTTGTCGACAACCCACCGGCTGGTTGGGCAGGCACTAATTCCGACTGGGCGGGCGGGCATTTGTGCTAATCCGAGGGGGGATCGCCGCCAGCCAATCGTACGGCGGCCTTATCGTGGCCGAGGTGCCTATAGGCAGCGTCCTCGCCGTCAAGCCAGCGACAGACGGACCACGGCCACGGGTAGCCCTCACCGGGCTTTCCCTTCCATAGGTGCACCGGGACGGCCAGTCAGTGTGGGATCGTCTTCAGGAGGGCTCGACGAGACATGGCCTGTGGCCAGTGAGCGAACAAGCGGATCCGCTACCGACCTCGCCGCGAGGACGGCGCAACAGCAGGGGAGCGTCCCATTGCCCGAATAGTAGGGATGTGGCAGCCGTTGGTCGCAACGGATATTCGCGTGATCGTGCGCCGCGTGCTACGAGCTCAGCGTCGCGTCAGTAGGCTCCAGGTCCTGGGGGGTAGGCGGGAAGGCTTGACTTTGCCGTGCGTCAGGCTTACCCTGACGATATCGTCAGGCTTATCCTGACTCGTGGTGATGAGGAGGAGACGCGTGGCACGTACCGCCGCCGCGGAGGCCTTGAGGTGCTCATTTTGCGGCAAAAGCCAAGACAAGGTTGTCCGCCTGGTCGCCGGGCCAGGCGTTTACATCTGCGATGAATGTGTGGACCTTTGCACCCAGATCATCGCGGAGGAACTCGATCTAAAAGGAGCTCGCGATGCAGTCGCACGTAGGACGAGCGGGGATGACCCCCCAACGCTGAAAGTCTGGGAGAGCCTGTCAGACGACGAGCTACTCGCCGAGATGGTCAGGGCCCACGCTGCTCACGAAAATGTGGACCGCGCCGTTGCTCACCACGTCGCCGCGCTCAGAGCGCGAGGTATCAGCTGGGCACGCGTAGGCGAAGCGCTGGGCATGACACGCCAATCGGCCTGGGAACGGTTCTCGGGCGAGGAATAGAACACCAGGGTGTCACCTCCGACGGGCGTTAGTACCAACGGATCGGCCCGGAGAGAGGTCATCCTTGAAACCGGTAGCAATCAGCCCCGACAACCTCTCGCGCCGCGTCGGGAGCTTCAGTTGTTCAGTTATCGGCCGGAAGCTGTATCTGTAGCGTGGACGCTATGGCAACCGGAAGTTATAGCAGCCTGTTTGTCGTCATAGCCACATCCGCCGCGACCTTGATCGGCTTATTGTTCGTCGCTCTATCGGTTTCGGGAAGCGGCTCCGGGTCGCGTCCAACAGTGGTCCGCCAGTTCAGGGCGGCCGCATCATTTTTAGCCTTCATCAACGCGCTCACCGTGACGCTCTTCGGGCTCGTACCAGGGACCAACGTTGGCTTTCCTGCCCTCGTCCTTGGTGTGACGGGGCTCCTATTTACTGCCGCCGGCATTAGGCGGACGTTCAATGCGCTGTCCCGACGAGATCTAGGGTCGGACCAATCAGTTTTGGTGACACTCCTGTTTTTGGTGTTCGGGTTCGAGCTCGCGTTCGGGATCGTCCTCCTGACCGACGTCCACGACACATCTGCCCTGGCAAACATCGGCTACATCCTCATCGCCTCCTTGTTGATCGGTATAGCAAGGGCGTGGGAGTTGGTAGGTAATTGGAATACCAGCATCTTGTCATCGATCATATTGCTCGTCCGGCCTCCCCCCGGCAGCGACGACGAGGCCGGGCCCGGAGTACGGGATGAACCAGTAGCCGAAGATCTCGATAGGGCGCCTTATGACCTGCCCGAATAGGTGACCCGTAGTGAGCCCTTGACCGCGAAGGTAGTCGTCGTCACCGGTAGTGGCCGAGGGCCTCGGCCCGAGATGATGCTCGGCCGGCCGCTAGAGTCGAGCACATGCCTAAAGACGACGGCCGAGCTGTGGAACTCCGGGGCGGCGGCGAAATGCCGCTCCTCGGCTTCGGGACATTTCAGGTCGACGGCCGAGACGCCCGCCAGGTGGTGCGGACCGCGCTTGAGGTCGGCTATCGCCACATCGATACGGCCACCGGTTACTCCAACGAAGCAGAGGTCGGAGCGGCAGTACGGGATAGTGGTATTGAACGGCGAGAGATATTTATCACGACAAAATGCCCGCCCCAGAACGCTGGGCACGAACGAGAGACGATTGAGGCAAGTCTGCGAGACCTCGGAACCGAGTACGTCGACTTATGGCTCGTCCACTGGCCGCCGAACGGTGAGGCCCGGCCAGACACGTGGAAAGCCTTCGTCGAAGTCGCGGACGAAGGCAAGGCCGCAGCCATCGGTGTAAGTAATTACAGCACTGCCCAAATCGACGAACTGATAGAGGCCACGGGCGTTACCCCAGCGGTCAACCAGATACCCTGGAGCCCGTCACTTTACGACGCCCGCCGTGTCGCCGAGCTCGCCGAACGCGGCGTCGTCCTCGAGGGGTACAGCGCCCTGAAGAGAAGCCGGCTCAGCTCACCGGTGTTGGTTGAGGTCGCAGAAGCACACGGGGTGACAGCAGCTCAAGTGGTGTTGCGCTGGCACCTGGAGCACGGGTTCGTCGTCATCCCGAAGTCTGTGCGTCGTGAGAGGATGGAGGAGAACTTCGACCTGTACGGTTTCGAGTTGAACGGCCAGGAGATAACCAAGATCGACGACCTCGGCCACTACGGTTAGAGCCGCGAAGGAGCAGCGTTACCTCGAAGCTGGCCCGGCCTCTGGCTGGTGCCGGGCATTGTGGGCCTCTCGTAATGCCGCTTCTCCATACTGCCCGCCGTTCCAGCCGGTTCGGGCTTCAACAGGGAACGTGAGGCCAACTTCTGCGGGTCGTTCACCCACGGACGCGACGCCCTCGTCGTAAGCCCCCACACGCTAGGTCGGCTGGCACAAACTGTCGCCGAGTTCCCGGCGCAATGCCCAAACCGAGCACTTCCTCAGGCGGTCGAAAAATGTATTTCTGGCGGCCGCAAAATCGTCTGAAGATGGACCGTGGCGAAGGCCTCGGTCGGGCCACGCCATCCGATCCTGGCTCGCCGAGTGTCGAGAGGCTCTCCGCGAAGTCGCAGTGTTGAGTGGCGCTCGAGGTTAGCGCGATAAATGTGGAAAGGGCCGCGGTCGTATGAGCGCAACGGATGTTCACAGTCGGTTGGACTCAACCGGGACCACGGAGGCGATCGGTCGGTTCCTACAGGATAACCCGGGTCTGCCCACGCCGTTTCTTGTCGTCGACCTGGATCTGATCGAGGCTCGCTACCTGCGGCTGATCGACGTTCTGCCCGCCTCTCGGGTCCTTTTCGCGGTGAAGGCCAATCCGGCGCCAGAGGTGCTCCAACGGCTGGCCGACGTCGGGTCCAGCTTTGATGTGGCCAGCCCGGGCGAGATCGAACGGTGCCTCAAGCTCGGTATCGACCCGGCGCGCCTGGCGTTCGGCAACACGATAAAGAAAGAGAAAGACATCGCCTACGCCGCTCGCTGCGGGGTCACGACCTTCACCGTGGATGCCGAGGCCGAGCTCGACAAGGTGATTCGTCAAGCACCGGGCAGCACGGTGTATGTGCGGATCAGTACCGACGGGAGAGGGGCCGACTGGCCGCTGTCCCGGAAGTTCGGGTGCAGCCCAGACGATGCGCTGTCGCTGCTACACAAGGCGGCGTACGCCGGGCTCGGCTTTGGCGTGTCATTCCACGTCGGATCCCAGCAGCGGGATATCACGGCGTGGGAACAACCGCTGGCGACGGTCGGCCTCGCTGTATGGGCAGATGGCGGAGGAGGGCTTCGAGGCCGCCGGCGTCAACCTGGGGGGCGGGCTGCCGTGCCGGTACCACGACCCCGTCGCCGATATCGCCGCGTACGGCGAAGCGATCCAGCATTCGCTGGACACGCACCTGGGCCGTTCTTTCTCCGGAGAGATCCTGATCGAACCCGGACGCTACTTGGTCGGCGAAGCCGGACTGATCGAGACGGAGGTCGTGCTGATCTCCCGCCGCTCCGCCGATGACGAGCGACGCTGGGTCTATCTGGATATCGGCATGTTCAACGGGCTTACCGAGACGCTCGAAGAGGCGATCCGGTACCGCATCAGGACGCCGGGCAAGAACGGCCCGCTGGGACCGGTAGTGCTGGCCGGCCCATCGTGTGACAGCGCCGACGTCCTCTACGACAGGTCCGGCTACCAGCTTCCATCTGATCTGCGGATCGGTGACCGGATCCATCTGATGTCAACCGGCGCCTACACCTCCTCCTACTCGTCGGTGTGGTTCAACGGCTTCGACCCGCTGCGCACCTTCTTCGTGTCCGCTGACAACGAAACGGTGGTGACGCTATGAACGAGTACCCGACTTACGGGCGCCTGGCCGGCCCCGTGGTCATGATCGGCTTCGGCTCGATCGGCCGAGGCGCCCTCCCATTGATCCTCCGGCACTTCGACGTCGAACCAGCGGACATAGTGGTGGTAGCACCCGACACCGACAACGACGCACTGCTCGACCAACTCGGCGTACGCAAGCTCACCACAGCGGTAACCGCAGACAACTACCGGGATCTGCTCACTCCACTGCTACGCAGCGATCAAGGCCAGCCGTTTTGTGTCAACCTCTCCGTCGACACCTCATCGGTGGCGATCCTCTCGCTCTGTCGCCAACTCGACGCGCTCTACGTCGACACCGTGATCGAACCTTGGCCCGGCTTCTACGACGACCCCGCCGCCCCGCTCGAGGCCCGCACCAACTACGCACTACGCCAGACCCTCCTGGCCGAGCGAGCCGCCCACCCGGACGGGCCGACAGCGGTGTCGGCATGCGGCGCCAACCCCGGGATGGTGTCCTGGTTCGTCAAGCAGGCGCTGCTCGACGTCGCCGTCAAGGTCGGACTCCACCATTCGGAGCCAACCAGCCGCGCCGAATGGGCGGAGCTGATGCGAGCCAGCGGGGTGACCGGGATCCACATCGCGGAACGCGACACCCAGCGCAGCTGCCGGCCCAAGCCCATAGGCACCTTCGTCAATACCTGGTCGGTCGACGGGTTCATCTCCGAAGGGCTGCAGCCCTCCGAGATCGGATGGGGCACCCACGAACGATGGCTGCCACCCTCAGCCTGCCACCACGCCGACCCCGACGCGCCCTCCATCTTCCTGGCCCGACCCGGCGCCGATACCCGAGTCCGAACCTGGTGCCCGACCGCCGGCCCCCAGTACGGCCTGTGCGTGACCCACAACGAGTCCATCTCGATCGCCGACTACTTCACCGTTCGTGACGGCGCCACCGTCAAATACCGCCCGACGTGCCACTATGCCTACCATCCGGCCGACGACGCCATACTTTCCTGGCACGAGCTGCTAGGGAGCGGGGGGAAAGCTACCGCAGCAACATCACCTTCTTGATGAAACAGAGATCGTGGACGGCGTCGACGAGCTCGGCGTCCTTCTCTACGGGCACCAAGCGAACGCCTACTGGTACGGGTCACGGCTCTCGATCGAGGAGACCCGGTCCCTCGCCCCATACCAAAACGCCACCGGTCTGCAGGTCACATCCGCAGTACTGGCCGCCATGGTGTGGGCGATCGAGCATCCCGAAGCCGGCATCGTCGAAGCCGACGATATGGATTTTCGGCGCTGCCTCGAGGTCCAGCGGCCCTACCTCGGCCCGGTAGAAGGGCACTTCACCGACTGGACGCCTCTCTCGGCACGGTCGCCGCTGTTCCCCGACGACATCGACGACACCGACCCGTGGCAATTCCGTAACGTCATGGTCCACTGACGAGAGCATGCCGAAACGTGCAGGCCCTCCATCGCCGTCCGCTACTGGCGCTCGTGGCGGCCGCCGCCCTATGGGGCGGAGCCGTCACCGGGACGAAATACGCCCTGCGCGGCTTCGACCCGACCACCTTGCTCAGCATAGAGCTCACCGCCGCCACCGGGGCCCTGTGGGCGGTCCTCCTGGTCCGTGGCTACCGGCCACCGCAAACGTGGCGGCTCCCAGTCCTGCTCGGACTGCTCGAGCCGGCGCTGGCCTACCTGGGCGACACCAGCGGACTGTCGCGGACCAGCGCCGTCGACGGGTCCATCCTCTCCGGGCTCGAGCCGGCGCTCGTGGTCGTCCTGGCCGCCATCCTGCTCGGCGAGACCGTCACCCGCCCCGTCATCCTGGCGGTTGTGCTGGCCCTCAGCGGGCTAGCAGTGCTGGCCGGCGCCGGGCATAGCCACTCGGCCAGCATCGGTGACCTGTACGTCGCCGGCGGCATACTGTGCGCCAGCCTCTACACCATCGTGGCCAAACGCTTCGACGACGGCTCCGACACGCTGTCGCTCACGACATGGCAATTCTCGGCGGCATCGGTTCTGTCCTTGCCGATCGTCATACTGAAATGGTCAACCGGTAGCGGACACCCGCTTGTGGCGCTACCACCCGGGTACTGGGTGGCAGCAGTCGGAGTGGGAGCCGGCGGCTTCGCCATGAGTTTCCTCCTCTACAACGCGGTGATCACTCGAGTCGACGCAGGATGGGCCGCCGTGGTCCTGAACTTCATCCCGGCCTTCGGCCTCTTGAGCGCCGTCCTTTTCCTGGGCGAGAAGCCCACCGCCACCACCAGTATCGGGGCCATCCTCATCGGCACCTCCGTTGTCTACTTCACGATCTGCGATCGTCGAGGCACTCGCGGCAGCGTCATCCCACCGACAAAACACCCAACAACAGCGCCACCGCCGATGGACCGCAACCGGCAACGGACCAAATCAGCATGAAACCCCGGCCCCCTCCACGTATTTAGACGTGCGGATGTCGACAGCTCGCACTGCACGATCGAAATCTCCCTTGAAGCGTGCGGGTATTGTTGCCCTGGGGCGCCGCTAGAGCGGCCCCAGTTCTGCTCACGTCGCGGAGCGGTCGCAGCTATGACCGAGCCACGGACGGTTTGGCCTAGCCTGACGACTGGCGATAGAGGACCCGGAGGGACCAGGAAATGTCTGAAGCCGGCAACACCGACCTGGAGCGACGCGTGTTGGCGCGAATCCCGGGCGGTACCCAGCTCCTTTCGAAGCGACCCGAGCTGTTCGCCCCGGGCCAATGGCCGCGCTTCTATTCGCGGGCCAAAGGGGTGACGGTCTGGGCTCTGGATGGCCGTGAATATCTGGACATGAGCACGACCGGCATTGGGACGTGCGTGCTCGGGTACGCCGACGACGACATCAACGCGGCAGTGGTCGACGTGATCGCCAAAGGCTCCATGTCCACGCTCAATTGTGCCGAGGATCTCGAGCTCGCCGATCTCCTCTGCGAGCTTCACCCGTGGGCGGAGATGGTTCGCTACGCGCGCACCGGTGGCGAGGCGCTGGCGGTCGCCGTTCGTCTCGCTCGCGCCGCGACGGGCCGCAGCGTCGTCGCTTTCTGCGGCTATCACGGTTGGCATGACTGGTACCTCGCCGCCAACCTGGCAGAGCAGGACGCACTTGACGGCCACCTCCTCCCCGGCCTTTCTCCACTCGGGGTCCCGCGCGAGTTGCGGGGCACGGCACTCCCGTTCCGGTACAACCGGCTGGACGACCTGCAGGCGATCGTGGACATGCATGGTAACGACCTGGCTGCGATCGTCATGGAGCCGGTGCGCGGCCACGAACCTGCTCCGGGCTTCCTTGCAGGCGTGCGGGACACCGCCGAGGGTGCCGGCGCCGTCCTTGTGTTCGACGAGGTGACTTCTGGCCTGCGACTGAACACTGGGGGTGTGCACCTTAGGTACGGAGTGCACCCCGACGTGGCGGTCTTCGCCAAGGCCCTGGGGAACGGCTTTCCGATGGCGGCCGTGATCGGCATCGGTGCGGTCATGGGAGAGGCTCAGCGGTCGTTCGTCAGCAGCTCGTACTGGACCGAACGAGTCGGCCCGGTGGCGGCCCTCGCTACGTTGCGCAAGCACCGCTCTCTCGAGGTCGGGAACCGTCTCGCCGAGACGGGTGCTCGCGTCCAGGAGGGCTGGAAAGATGCGGCTCTCGCGGCGGGCATACCTGTGGAGGTCAGCGGTATCCCTCCGCTCAGCCATCTCAGCTTCACCGAGGACGGGCCGGCCACGGCAACGCTGTTCACACAACTGATGCTGCAGCGTGGTGTTCTCGCCGGCAAGTCTTTCTACCCCTCCTATGCGCACGAGGGCCGCCACGTCGACTTCTACGTCGAGGCTCTAGCGGAGGTGTTCCCCCTGCTCGCAAAGGCTCAGCAGGACGGCTCAGTCGAGGCACAGTTACTCGGGCCTGTCGCCAGCCAAGGCTTCACACGACTGACCTGAAGCAAGTGCTGCTCCAATCCTCAAGGGTGTCCCAAGGCGTACGCGTCAGGAAGCTCGGCCGGTAACCGGTCGGGGCTGACCGGCTCGATCCGGCCCGTCAGCGCGCTTAGCTCAGCAGCCGCCAACGACCCACAGACCAAGCTGCTCTTCCGGTAGGAATAGGGCCAGGAGCAGTCGCCTTGAACGGCAGCGACGAATGTCGCGATCTCCTCGGCATAGACACTTTCCAACTCCGCCGCCCAGTCGCAGATTATCCGTGTCTCCGTCGCTCTCCCTGGCAATGCCCGCTCAACCGAACCTCCACTCAAGTCGAAGGTGATGTAACCATGATCGCCGGCCGCCCAGCCTCTGCGCGCCGTCTGTGGGCATGCCATGGCGACCGTAAGTTGACCAACCGCTCCGGACTCGAGTTGCATCTGCAACGACCACGTATCTTCTGACTGCATCTCGAGCGCTCCCCGACGTGACACGTAGCCAGCGACATGAGTGGGCACACCGAAGATGTAGTCGAGTGCAATGAGCTCGAACGCGACCATCTCGCGTGCGGGGGCCGTAGAGCGATGACGTGCGTAGTACTCGTCGCCTTCGCCTGGGTGCCAGCGCGGCCCGTCGACCGACAGGAAGTACCCAAACGCGTGAACAGGACCGAGTTCTTCGCGGACCACGCGCCGGACCTCGCGCACGATCGAACTGAAGTAGAGGGTACAGGAAGGAGCAGCTACTATCCGCTTCTCCTTTTCCACTTGCTCGACACGGCGGTAATCGAATGGCCAAATGTCCGCTTCCGAGAAGAAGTGCTTGCCATGTTTTAGCGAGAGGTCAACGAACGTGGCGTGCTCGTCCGGTGGTGTGGACACGATGACCACGTCCGGATCCCAGGCGAAGCCGTCCTCTGCTGATGCAGCGAGCGACACGCCGAAGCGCTCCGCAGCCATGCGTTGGCGATCGGGGCGACGATCGCACAGACGGATGTCCAGATCCGGGAAGGCGGACAGGTCCCTCATGCGCCTGGTACCCATCGAGCCCGCTCCGAGTTGCAGGACTTTCATACCTCTTCACTCATGCCAGCTGCAGCTATAGCTCGGGGGCACTCACGCCTGGGGCTCGTTCGATCGCTGCCGGTACCAACGTCCTCAGAGCTGCATCTCCCGCGCCCGGTCCAGCGCGGCGGTCACATGCCGCCGCACCTTTTCGTCTGCTTGGCTAAATGGAGCGGCCGAGGTGTTATGCGAAATGATCCCCTGCTGAACGAGAGCCTCTTTGACGACGGCAAAAAAATGGGCCGTGAAGCTGGCTTCCGCCCACATGGCCATCGTAGAGTTCCAGCAGTTTCACGATCGACCCCTGGACGGCTGCTGCACCGGCCCAGTCGCCGCTCGCAGCACGCCGGGCCAGCTCGACGTGGAAGTCCGGGAAGACGTTAGCGAGCCCAGGCATCGTTGCGTGAAATCCCCCGAGCAGCGCTGAGTCGATGCTCTGTTCGGTCCCCGTGTACCGGTAGAAGTCGGGGATGTCTCGGGTCAGTTCGCAGAAGACACGGGCCTTGGGGAGGTCGCCTGAGGAGTCCTTCACGCCTCTTATGACTCGTTCGGACGCAAGCTGAGCCAGCAGAGCCGGCTCGAGGACTACCTGGACGCGAGAGGGGACATTGTAGGCGACCAAGGGGATGTCTACGCTCGAGGCAACAAGCCGTAGATGGTCGGCCAGCTCCCTCTGGGAGAGCTGGAAGCCGAAGGGCGCGGATTGCAGCAACGAGTCAGCGCCCAGCGCAGCGCAGCGACGTGCATCTGTCACGGCATCGCGCGTGCCGAGCGAAGGCACCCCGATCATCACGTGCGCCCGACCGCTCACGGTCGAGATCGCTCGTTGAGCGACGACCACCCGTTGTGCCGCGCTCAGTGCGCTGTTTTCACCGGTGGACCCGAGCACGAGCAACCCGACGACGCCGGCGGCAAGCAGGTGTGCGATCAACCTGTCGAGCGATTCGAGATCGGGACTACCATCGGGCAACAGGGGGGTAACCATGGGGACGACCACACCTGCGGCAGGGAGGTCGGCACTACCCCTCGGCATGGGCCGCTCGAGGAAGACTTCGGCTGTGTTCACCATAGGACCGCCGCTCCCGACCGCGCGTCACCGGGCCAGCTGTAGTTGCAGATAAGACAGACCACCAAGAGCGCGGAAATGTAGCAGCCCCAGAAAAGACATGTCAACTATTGGAGGGGCCGTTCTGACGGTTGGTATCATCCAGCGTTGACGCGAGATCCCCGCCGGGTGGAACGAACAGCATGGAACGACGGGACCGGCCGGCCCGACGACGCGTCGTGCTCCAAGATGGAGGCTTTATGACCCTGGATGTGGGGGACCTGCCGGTAACCCGACCAAAGGTGCCCTTCTTGGGGCGTTTGTCCCGGCGCGTGGACCGCATGGGAGAACGCCGGTTCGCGCTGTTGCTCTTCGTACCGGCAGCCATCCTGGTCGCTGTTGTCGTTTTCCCGCCCATCGTGGCGGTATTCGTGATGAGCCTGTGGCGCATCAACCTCCTCGAGGACCTCCCTAGCCGCTTCATCGGCCTTCACAACATCGGACTGATGTTGAACGACCCGTTCTTCCGCTCATCGATATTGCGGACCGTACTGTTCGCGGCCGCTTCGACGGCGCTCACGGTGCCGCTCGCCCTGGGCACCGCGTTGCTCATGAACCGCCGGTCACGTTTTGAGGCCATAATCGCAGTAATCGTGATACTGCCGTGGGCTATCGCGCCCATCGTCACTGGCTTCTTCTGGCGTTTTATCTTCCAGCCAACCTACGGAATTGCCACCGACATCGCCCACGGTCTGGGCCTAGCACAGGGGCCAGTCCCGTGGCTACAATCACCCGGTCCCGCCCTGACTATCGCCATCTTCGCCACCGCATGGCGCTCCGTGCCCCTGCTGGCTCTTATCCTGTTGGCTGCTCTCCGCGCTGTCCCCCAAGCGCTGTACCGAGCCGCCCGGATGGACGGTGCAACGACATGGCAGGCGTTCAGGGCCATCACCATGCCCGCCATCCGGCCAACGCTGTTGATCGTGACAATCCTGCAGGTGATCATCTCGTTACAGGTGTTCGACCTGCTGTTCCAGCTCACCAACGGTGGGCCAGGGTTTTTCGACGACCACGATCACGTACTACATCTACACAGCAGCTTTCACCAATCTCAGTCTGGGCTACTCGGCGATGCTCGCTATCTTCCTGATGGTGCTCATCGTACTGGCGAGCCTCCTCGTGATCTACCTACGCGGTGAAGGCCGGGCCCACCGGCGGGCAACGGCGGCTGAGGAAGACGACCCGCTGACGGCCGGGACCACCCTCATCATGACCCAAGCCCTCGCCGGGCCCGGGCCGGCGGCAGCGAGACGAGCGCGGCCGCAGCTGCCTTCTGGCATCCGCAGCGCCATGCGTCACACCGGCATTTTCCTGCTGCTGGCTTGGTCGGCTGCTCCGACACTCTGGATTATTATCGCCAGTCTGCAGCCGGAGAACGCCGTGACCTCGATCCCAATCAGTCTCACCGCGCATCTCAACCTCGGCAATTACAGCGCCATTTTCCACAGCTCCGCATGGCTGTCCTCCTTCCAGGTGTCCTTGGAGGTCACTCTGGGGACGACGTTCGCAACATTGCTGATCGCCTCGCTCGCCGCTTACCCTCTGGCCCGCCTGAATTTGCCCGGAAAGAACCTGATAATGGGCGCCCTTATATTCACCTACACGATCCCGGCCATCGTCCTCGCCATCCCCTTGCTCCTGCTGTTCAATCACCTGGGCCTCACCGACACCGTGCTCGGCCTGATCGTTGCGAACGTGGCCTTCTCGCTCCCTCTAGCGATCTGGCTGCTGCGTAACATATTCCAGAACGTCCCGAAAGCTCTCGAAGCGTCAGCCCGCATGGACGGGTGCTCGCGGCTCGGCACGCTGTTCCGGGTGACGCTGCCTGCGGCGTCGGCGGGTGTAGCAGCGACGGCCATCCTCCTCATCATCAGCACCTGGAACGAATTCCTGTTCGCGGTCGTGCTTGGGCACCAGGGAGCAGTGACCGTCACGCGTCGCATCGGTTACATAGACTCGGCTCCTGGCTTGACCGGGACACCTCCCGCGACCTATCAGGCCGCCGCCGGCGTCGCCGCGATGCTGCCGATGCTCGTGCTGGTCATCCTTTTCCATCGCCGCGTCCGGTCGGGGCTGACGGAGAACTATATGAAGGTATGAAGACTAGATGAAGACGTGAAGATCTGAGAAGGTCGTGCGGCCCGCCATGGTTATCGGCATGGTAGAACTTAGGGACCGTTTGTTCGAGTTGCACTAACCGGAACACGGGACAAGAGGAGGAGGAGCCAACATGACGGAACCTGGGGAGGACCGCACACAAGAGCGAGAGGTGCGCAACGGGCTCGGGGGTGAACAAATCGACCGGCGCGCGGTGCTCAAGGCGGGTGCGATGCTCGCAGCGGGAGCCCCGTTGCTTTTCGGTGGGACCAGATGGTTCGCATCGGCTTTGGAGTCCATCGAGCCTGACGCTCGGTTCTCCGGCTTAACCCTGAACGTTGCCTGCAACCCGACGGACATCACCCCCGCGCAGGTCGCTGGGAAGATGTGGGGCATCCAGACTGGTGCCAAGGTGAACGCGACCGTGATCCCCTACGCAGAGCGTGCCACGGACTACGCAGTAATGATCGTGGACCAGGATCCGCACTTCGACGTGCTTTTCGGTTCGGTTGACTTCGTCTCCCAGTTCCATGAGAAGATCTACGTAGACCTTGGCCCCCTCATGGGGGACACCAGCGACTTCATCCCGGCCGCGCTCGGACAGCTGAGCAATGCGGGCCGTCTGTACTGCGCTCCTCTCTTTGCGGACGAGGAGCTCTTTTGGTGGAACACCGCGGACTGGACCGCTGCTGGGCTCGACCCGACCAAGATCCCCGGTACATGGGACGAACTCTACGCGTACGCTCCAAAACTCATATCCGGCAAGCGTGAGGCGAGCGTTGTCCCGTGGAACTCGATCGGCGTTCCCTTCTGGCTCTGTTACTACAATTCGACCGGCGGCAAGATGTTCAACTCCGACAGGTCGGAGTTGCTCTTCAATAACGACAACGCGCTGCTCACCTGGGAGGCGATCGGACGAGGGTTCAAGACCAAGTGGTATGGGCCGACGGGAAGCAATGCCGCCTCCGACCAGGATACCGCCAACCTGTTCAACCAGAACCTTGGGTCATCTGAGATCAATATCGTCGAGTATTACGCCCAGATCGGCCAGGCGGCGTACAAGTCGACGATCACGGACAAAGAGGTCGCCTGGTCGGTCATGCCGGGCATCAAGGCCGGGACCAGCGGGAGCGTGATCGTCTCCGAAGGCTTTGGCCTCAACAAGTTCGGGAAAAATCAAGCCGCTGCCCTGAGTTTTATCAAGTTTGTCACAGGGGCCCGTTTCAGAAGCTCGTTGCGCTGGGCAAAGCCGGGGACGTCCTGCCCCCCAGCCGTAAGTCGGTCAACAGCGCACCTGACGTACAAAAGGGCTTCCCATTCGGTGCGGTTCTCAACGAACAGTCCCGGCACCAGTTGGCGTGGCCCGGGGACGCTCCCTACGATTGGAACACGCCGTTCGTGCAAGCTCTCACCAACCTCTCCAAGGGCACCTGGACACCTGCCCAGTGCCACGAAAAGACGGTCGCTACGGTGCAGAAACTCATCGTCAACTACCTCGCTGGCGCCTAATGGCCCTGAGCTCGACGGCACCGGCGCACCGGACGATCGTGTGCCGGATGATCGTGTGCCCGATGATCGCGTGCCGGATGATCGCGTGCCGGATGGTCGTGTGGTTGTAGGCGTCGGTGTCGTCGGCTCCGGGTTTATGGGACGCACGTGGGCCGAGGTCGCCGCGAGGCATGTGCCAGCTACGGCGTTGGTGGCCGTAGCTGGCGGCAGCAGGGCGAAGGCTCTCGCCGCCGACTACGGCGTCCCGTGCGACCCCGACGTCGGCTCGCTCCTTGGCCGCCCAGACGTCAACGTTGTCGTAATTGCGACGCCTCCCAACTTTCACCGAGCCCTCACAATCGACGCAGCTGACGCCGGAAAGCATGTTCTCGTTGAAAAGCCGATGGCGCGTGACGCTGATGAATGCCAGGCTATGGTCCGGGCCTGTGACGCGGCGAACGTGCGGCTGGCGGTCGTGTCACAGCACCGGTTCCGCAACGCTCCGCTTGCCGCGAAGCACCTGATCACCGACGGCGCCATCGGCGCGCTACGTATGGTACGCGTTACTGGCGCAGAGGCCTGGTGGGATATGACCGTCACCAAAGACCAATGGAAACTCGACCCCGAGCAGCAGAAGATCTTTGCCGACTGGGGCGCACACGGCTGCGATATCCTCCGCTGGTTTATCGATAGTCGTCCGACCCTCGCGTTCGCCCAGTACAACCGTTACACCGAGACGGGACCGCCCGATCAGAGCGCGATCGCGGTGTTCAGGTTCGCAAATGGGGTTATGGCAGATGTCCTCATGAGCTTTGAAATCCCGGGCCCCGGCCTGGGATCAGCGGTACAGTTCCTCATCATCGGGTCCCGCGGCATGATCGAGGTGGATGCGTACGGACGAGTTCTTCTTGGTCGTGAACAGGGATGGACGACGGCATACGAGCAGCCGGAATTCGACCCGCTCGATCCAGTGAACACTCTGCGGCTGGAGGCCTACGGCCGTCAGCTAGCAGACCTCGTCCTGGCTGTGGCCGAGGCGAGGGACCCGCTCGTGTCCGGCCGAGAGGGGCTGATCACTCAGGAGATGCTTGATGCCGCTGAGCTTTCAGCCAGATCGGACAGTGCCGTCGAGATCTCGCCGGGCGCACTTCCGGATGACGAGCCCGTCGGTTCAAACAGCGTCCTGTCTACCGGCTCCACATAGGGGCTCACTGCGATGAGCCCTCCTACAAACAATGCCTCGGTTCGGCTTGACGGCGTAGCGCGACGCTACGGCGCAGTGCAAGCGCTCGACCGGTTGTCCCTCGACCTCCCCGTCGGAAAGTTCGTGACATTGCTCGGCCCCTCGGGCTGCGGAAAGACCACGACACTCAGTCTCATTGCCGGCCTCGACCAGCCGGATGAGGGCTCGATCTATCTGGGAGACCGCGATATTACACATGTCCCTCCAAACGAGCGGGGCATGGCCATCGTGTTCCAGAATTATGCGCTTTACCCCCACATGAGCGTTTTCGGCAACCTCGCGTTCTCCCTCAAACTGCAGCGAC
The DNA here is from genome assembly GCA_963823855.1 of uncultured Acidimicrobiaceae bacterium. Taxonomy (GTDB): domain Bacteria; phylum Actinomycetota; class Acidimicrobiia; order Acidimicrobiales; family Palsa-688; genus Fen-671. Next base: position 61,460 of record CAWGNA010000007.1, on the reverse strand, counting down.
GCGGTAAGTCTGAGATCCAGCGACGGGTGTTCGAGGTTGCTGAGGTCCTTTCGATCGAGCATTTGCTCAAGCGGAGGCCCGGCCAATTGTCTGGAGGACAGCAGCAGCGCGTAGCTATCGGGCGCGCCCTGGTCAAAGAGCCGAGCGTCTACCTGCTCGATGAGCCGTTCAGCAATCTGGACGCGGCCTTACGCGCCCGCATGCGCACCGAGATCAAGCGGCTCCACTTGAGCCTGGGTACGACGACTATCTTCGTGACTCACGACCAGGAGGAGGCGATGACGCTATCGGACTTTGTGGCGGTTATGAACGAGGGCAAGCTTGTTCAGTACGGGACACAGAACGAGGTCTACTTCCGGCCCAAAAACACCTACGTGGCGACGTTCCTCGGCAAGCCAAGGATGAGCCTGATCGAAGGCGCATTGGAGCGCCATGAAAGCGGGGTCGACTTCGTTGCCCCTGATCTTCACGTCACTCTTGGCACTGCCGCGGAAATCGGGCTGCGCGACGGCACATGGAAGCCGCGTGCTGGCGGGCGTGCGCGCCGAGGACTTGTCCATAGTGCCGAGCGCCACCGAGCCCTCGATGACCTTCAAGGCGCAGGTCCAGCTGCTCGAGCCCGTTGGTTCGGACACGTTCGTGGAACTGCTTGCCGGAGGAAATACTGTCGTGGCGCGTGTGGCGCCGGATCTGCCCCTGTCCGTCGGCGACAACGTTCTAGCCCAGGTCCGAGTGGGCCGGGTCCATCTGTTCGACGCCGACACGACTGAGCGCATAGCGGGATAACTGCCGACATGACGGCGCGTGTACAGAGAACGGATGGTTCATCCTCCCGCCCTCCCATGGTGCTCGTCTTCGACCCCATCCGATCGTTGGACTGGTCTTATGAGATCGAGCGAGACCTGCTCGGCGAGCGCGGCGTTGAACTGGTCGTTCCCGCATCCGATGACGAGGCCCTTTCGCTGCTCCCGGTAGCCGACATCCTTGTTGTTTCGGAGTGGCTCCCGACCGAGCTCCTTGCTTCCTTGGACCGATGTGCCGGCCTCCTGTCGTACCGTGTGGGCCTCGACACCTTCGACGTAGATGCCGCCCAGGCGGCAGGGATCCCTGTGGCGAACGTTGCCGGCTACTGCACCGAAGAGGTCTCCGACCATGGGCTGGCCCTCCTCTTGGCGGCTGCAAGGCGGCTCCTGCCTTTCGCCAGAGCCGCCAGCGACGGCGACTGGGACGTCTATGGATGGCCCGAATTCCGAGCCATTCGGCGACTTCGCGGCCGGACGCTCGGGATCATCGGCGCCGGACGGATCGGCTCCCGTGTAGCCGTGAAAGCACAAGCTTTCGGCGTAGAGACGATCGCTTATGACCCGTACCTCACTCACTCAGCAGTCGAGGACCTGCACCTCGTCCCTCTGGACGAATTGCTGGCCCGAAGCTCGATGATCGTCCTCTGCAGTGCGCTCACTGACGCCTCGCACCATCTGATCGACCGCAGGGCGATCAGCCGTATGCAAGATGGCGTGATCCTGGTAAATGTCGCCAGAGGTGGCTTGATCGACGAGGTCGCCTTGGTGGACGGGCTGCGATCGGGACGGGTCGGAGTCGCCGCGCTGGATGTTCGAGCTGACGAGCCTCCGGACGCCGGTGACGAGATGCGTAGGTTGCCCAACGTGATCCTCACGCCGCACCTGGCCGCCACGTCGGTGGAATCTCATGCAGATCTTCACGCCTTTGCGGCCGCAGAGGTCCTCCGGCTGTTGGAGGGGGCTCGGCTTCTCGCGGGCCGCGTCACGAGCGGATGGAGGAGCAAGGGCAAGTGGGTACTACGAACGCGGCCACCAGAGACGCGCCACGCGCGATGAGAGCGGGCCTCATCCTCCCCCAGGGCTGGTTCGGCGAGTTCGAGGGATGGGACCCATTGAGTGCCTGGAGCCGATGCCTGGACATCGCGCGACTTGCCGAGCGCCTGGGGTTCGACTCGGTCTGGACGGGGGAGCACATCCAGACCAAGTGGGGAGGTGAGCAGATCCTGTTCGAGTGCGTCACGATGACCACCGCGATCGCCATGGCGGTGCCACGGATCGGTCTGGGCTTCACCGTTCTCAACTCGACGCTACGCAACCCGGCCCTAACCGCCAAGATGGCATCCACGATCGATGTGGTGAGCCACGGGCGGTTGACCCTCGGCCTCGGGGCCGGCTTCCGTCAGGATGAGGTGGAGGCCTTCGGGTACGAGTTCCCGGCTCTCGGCACCCGTCTGTCGATCCTCAAAGAGCACCTGGAAGTCATCTCACGGATGGTCACCCTGGATGAGCCCCCCTTCTCCTTCGACGGCGAACACGTGCGTGTTCGCAATATCGTCAACAACCCCCGCTGTGTCCAGGTACCGAGGATTCGCCTGCTCATCGGAGGTCACGGGCCGAACGTCACCTTCCGCCTTGCAGCCCGCTACTGCGACGAGATCAATCTCGACGTCCTCCCGTCCGACACAGCGGACGCGATCGCAGTCCTGCATCAACGGTGTGAGGAGATCGGGCGCAACCCGACCACCCTGGCGGTGTCCGTCGGGATCTCCCCGGTGATGCGGTGGAAGGAAATGCAGACCTACGGGCAGCGCATGGCAAATAGGGACGAGCTGGCTTTTGTCGACCCAGCCAAGCTCGACGCGGTAAGTACTCGTGCCGAGGCGTTGCAGAACTGGAACGAGCTCAACGTGGACCGGGTCATGATCGGCGTCCCGGGCCTCGCCTCATCGGACGAGCCGCTAGAAGAGCTCGTCGCGGATTGCCGGATCGCGGGACTGGAGCTCGGCTCCCCACCCGAACCACTGTCGGCTTGAGCAAGGAGTGCCCATGCGGACGATCGTGGCGGCCTCGTCTATCGCAACCCCCGACCGGAGGTGCGTGCCGTTCACGCCTGGCACCCCTCGCTCCTCCAGCTGAGCGACGGCCGGCTGCTTTGCAGCTTCGACCTTGGTCAGGCCCCGGAGAGCCACGATTACAACACCTATCTCTCCTGGTCAGCCGACGATGCCGCGACCTGGTCGGAGCCACATCCTCTCCGCCCGCCTACGACCTCAGGGCGACCCTCCACGTACAGCTTGCGAATCGGCCGGCTCCGCGACGGCACGCTCACGGCCTTTGGTGCCCGCCATTTCCGCGACGACCCCGTTGCTGGCCTCATCAACCATCCTTCCATCGGTTTCACGCCGATGGAGCTGGTCCTTTCGCGAAGCGTCGACGGTGGTCATGTCTGGTCACCGATAGAGACGATCGTGCCGCCGCTCGAGGGACCAGCCTTCGAGGTCTGCCATCAGCTCGTGGAGTTGCGGGATGGGCGCTGGTTGGCGCCCACATCGACTTGGCCCGGATGGGACGGCGACACTTCGAAGGGCATGAGGGCGGTTGCGCTCGTCTCCTACGATCGCGGTCGCTCGTGGCCCGACTCGCTTACGGTCTTCGATGGTTGGGACGAGCGAGTGGCGAATTGGGAGCAATCTCTCGTCGAGCTGCCTGATGGCCGGCTCATGGCTGTGAGCTGGCGTGTCAAGCTGGACTCCGGGCAGACGCTCCCCACCGCGTTCTCCACCTCCATAGACGGCCGCACGTTCGGCGTAACGCGTCCGACTGGGATGCTCGGCCAGACGGCGAAAATTGCCGTATTGGGCGACGGTCGGCTGCTGGGCGTATACCGACGTGACGGCGGCGGCGGGATATGGGCATGCATGGCCGCCCTAGACGGCGAACGGTGGGTGATCGACGAGGACGTCTGTTTGTGGGCCGGGCCGCCATCGGGAACCTCACGGGACAGAAGTCTCGGGGAAGAGCTAAGCGCGCTCAAGTGTGGCTACCCGACGATTGTCCCCGGACAAAACGGCGCTCTGGTCGCGTTTTGGTGCCGCGAAGATTGCGCGTTTGTCATCCGCTGGGTGCAGCTGGACCTCTCCCCAGCGTTCACACCGCATAACTCCTGACGGCGGGCTCGTCGACCTCGACACCGAGCCCGGGCGCATCGGGGACCACGTAACATCCGTCTTGCAGCTCAGGAGGTTCGGACAACAGCTCACGCATGAACGGGTTCTCCGAAGTGTCGCATTCCAAGACCGGAGCCAGCCGGGATGACCCTCCGCTCTGGGCTGCCAGCACATGAAGCGTGGCCGCCGCCATGATCCCGCCATTCCACGTGTGCGCACAGCATTCGACGCCCTGAAGTGCAGCGAGTTCCGCAGCAAAGAGCGCTGTGCGCATCCCTCCGCAGATCGCGATATCCGGCTGCAGGACTCCAAGGATCCGGCGGTCGATTAGCTCTTTGATCTCGAAGGTCGATCTCACGGACTCACCGCCCGCCAGTGGGATCTCGAGCGCGCTCGCCAACCGCTCGTAGCCGCCATAACCGTGTAAGGGCGCGCACGGCTCTTCGAACCAGACGAAGCCCAGCTGTTCGAGCACGTGGCCAACTTGAAGCGCTTCCCTGAGTGAGTACGCACCCCAGGCGTCGGCCATCAAGTAGACGTCATCGGGCACCACGTTCCTCAGGCGCTCGAGAAGCGGCAACTCTTCGGCCGGAGGCAGTCCGCCGATTCGGACCTTCATCGCCCGGAAGCCCTCGCCGAGCAGATGCTCGGCCTCCTCGAACCAGGTGGTCGCGGGAGGCAGGTTCTCCTGGTAGAGGAACCCGGACGCGTACACCGGGACTCGCTCGCGGCGCTTGCCCCCGAGCAAGCGGTGGACGGGTACACCGAGAGCCTTCCCGACAAGATCATGGATCGCTGTGTCCAGTGCGCCGAGCGCCGGGGCCGAACTCGGCTCGTCGAACGGGAATACGTCGAGCCGTAATGGACCGTGCAGTAGGTCGCGGCCGATGACTGAGGCGACAAGTGCGTCGAGGGTGTCTCGCGTGCCCGGCAGGCAATAGGTCTCGCCCCATCCGACCAAGCCATCGTCCCCAACCAGCTTGACAAGGAGAGATTCGCGATTATGGTTCATCGTCCCGGCCGGCCCGGCCGGCCGTTTCATTTTGTAGCGCACGTGCAGAACTTCGGCGGTACTAACAAGCATGCCTTTGCCTCTCTTAGCTTCTTAACCGATAAAATCCAGTATTAGGTGTTCGACCTGCCAACCTCTAGTTCTTCCAGCTGCCGGAGCAATTTGTTGCGTGAGGCGCTCCGGGTCGGGGTGAGCGGTCTCGGGTCGATCGGCCGGCGTCATGCCCGTCTGCTTGCCGGCCTCGGAGTTCGTGAAATCTGTCTATACGACGTCGTCCCCGACGAAGTGGAGTTGCCGGTCGAGCTGGCGCCAGTCGCGTCATGGGCACACTCGTTCGACGAGCTCCTCGACCGCGATCTTGACGGCCTTGTCGTGGCGGTCCCCGATGAGTTCCATGCCGAGCAGGTTGCGGCCGCGTGCCGGAAAGGCACTCCGGTGCTTGTGGAAAAGCCACTGGCCCCTTCTGTGGCCGCGGGGCGCCAGATCGAGCAGGTAGTCGCCGAGACGGGAACCCCTGTGCTCGTCGGCTACGTGCTGCGCCATTGTGCGCCGATGCGGCTCGCACATGAGGTACTTTGCGATGCCGCGATCGGTCAGTTGGTTTCGGTGCACGCCACGCTGGGTGCGTACGAGACCCTGCGCCTCTCCCGCAATCGGTTCGCGACGCCAGCCGCGTACCGGATCCTGTTCGACTACAGCCACGAGTGGGACTACCTCGAGTGGCTGGTCGCGCCGGTACGGCGAGTAGCAGCAATCGCTCACACTTCGGGTGACCTCCCCCTCCTCGAGGAACCGAACGTAGTTGACGGCGTGCTCGAATTCGAAGGGGAAACCACGGGGACGTTTCACCTCGACTACGTACAGGATAACGGAGGCCGCTCGTGCACATTCGTGGGCGACCGAGGGTCTCTTCACCTCGACCCCGGGCGCGGAAGAGCCGACGTGCGTTCAGCTGACCGCGGCGTTGCCCGTGCCTACGATTGCGCTGAGCCGAGGGACGCCATGTTCACCCGCCAGCTGGAGCACTTCCTCGCCGTTGTCCAGAGGATTGAAGCGCCGTGCGTGACGGTCGCTGACGGCATCCGCGCCGTCGCGGTGGCCGAGGCCGTTATGGCCGCATGTGCCGGGCGGACCTGGGTGGACGTGACGCGGTAGCTCAGCGCGCCGTCCAACCGCCGTCGACCAGGAGGTTGGTGCCAGTGACGTATGACGAAGCGTCTGACGCGAGGAATACGACGGCGCCCTTGATGTCCTCGGGCCCCGCTAGGCGCCCTAGCGGCACCCGTGACTCGTAGGCGCGGACGAAAGCGAGCGGCTGCGAGGGGTCCCGAAGGCCCCCAGGACTGATGCAGTTGACCCTTATGCCGTGCTTTGCCAGCCGGCAGGCGAGGTAGCGGGTGAACGCGATCATGCCCCCCTTGTCGAAGGCGTAGAAGGCCGGCATCGTCATGTCAGTTCCCTCGTAGATGGAAAAGTCCGGGCCGACGACCCCGTAGATCGACGAGATGTTCACGATCGATCCCGATCCCTGCTCAATCATTTGCCCACCGATGCTCCGGGTCACGAGGAACAGACCAAGGGAATTAACGCTGCTGGTGGACTGCCAGTCCTGCGCAGTCGTGCTCGTCAGGTCCCCCCCTTGGCGCAGGACGGAATTATTAACCAAGATGTCGATGCGGCCGCGCTCGGCGAGCACCTCGTCGCAGAATTCTTGTACCGACGCTTCCCTGGCGAGATCGAGCCGATGTCCGGTGGCGCTGAACCCTTTCGAGCGGAGGTCATCCGCGTAGCGTTGGCACTCCGAGAGGTTGCGAGAGGCGAGAGACACGTGGGCGCCGGCTTCGGCGAGGGCGCGACATATGTGCTTGCCGTAGAGCCCACTCCCGCCCGTGACGACAGCGACCCTGCCGGACAGGTCGAACAACTGTGGAAGTGGCCGGTCCGTCGATGCCGCACGAATGTTGGCGTTACCGGGTTGTACCACTCAGCACTCCCCTAATAGAGACACTCAGCACTCCCCTAATAGAGAACAGTACGTTTTGCCGTGGCCCGGCTTGATCATCAAGCAGCGCGGAACGCCTCGGCGACGGCCTGGACGGCCTGCCGCTGGTCCTCGGTGATGTGGTTGGGGACCGTGACGCGGATCCCGACGAGGAGGTCTCCCGTAGCTTTGCCCGTGCGTACCCCGCGGCCGCGGACCCTGAGGGTGCGCCCGTGGGGGGTACCGGCCGGCACCCGCACCCGGACGGGCGACCCGCCCAGGGTCGGTACGTCGATCTCCGTGCCGAGGACGGCCTCGGGCCAGCCGATAGGTGCATCGACCGTTAAGTCGAGGCCGTTGCGCCCGAACACGGGGTGCGCAGCCACGCGCACCACGGCGTAGAGATCACCGGCCGGCCCGCCGTTCACCCCAGGCCCACCCTTGCTGGGTAGGCGTATCCTCTGGCCGTCGTGCACGCCGGCGGGCACACGCACCTTGAAGGTCTGCGGACCGTCCGATCTGTTGAGGGTCACTTCGGTCGTGACGCCGCGGACGGCATCCTCGAAGCTCAAGTCGAGGACCGCCTCAAGGTCGTCGCCCCGCCACGCAGTCGTCGCAGGGCGGCGGCCTGAACGGCCCATGACCCTGCTCAGCAGGTCGTCGATGTTGCCCGGGTCGAAAGTGCTCCAGGCAGAGCCGTCGAAAGTCGTCCACCCCTGCTCGTCATCAGTGCCGAAATCACCGCGCTCCGACGGGTTCCACGTCCACCCGTCAGGATCCGGCCGGCCGGCTCCAGCTACGGCGCGTCGGAACTCGTCGTACTCGGCGCGCTTGGTTTCGTCGCCAAGCACGTCATAGGCGGCTGTCACGCCCTTGAAGCGCTCCGTGGCGTCGGGATCGTCAGGGTGGGTGTCGGGATGCAGTTCGCGCGCCAGCTTGCGGTAGGCGCGACCGATCGTCTTGCTGTCCGCCTCCTCCGCAACTCCCAGCACTGCGTAGAGATCCCTCTCCAGCCAATCGGCCTGCACCGCCACGCTCACAACTTCCTCTCTATCCGAAAACTTGAGTACACTATTGTCAACTTCGGAGAGGCGCCTAAGATTCCCGGTCGCACTGTCAGTTGGTGCGCCCTGCTTCAGCGTCGGCGTTGAGCCGGCCCGGCTGTTCCCTCACGTCGTCGTAGCTGTTCGGGCGACGGCGCTGGCCCTGTGCCCGTCTCGATCAAGGGCGTTGAGAAGCAGCGTCATGGCAACAGGATCGTCGGACCACACGGCGGCTCCAAGCGCCCAGGTGCCGGCCACCCGGGCACCGTAGGAGAGGAGCAGCTCGAGGCAGCGATAATGCCCGTGCCGGGCCGCTTCGCCGATGCACTCTCCGTCGTCGGGGTTGGCGCCGGCGTCGAGCAGCACCTCGGTGATGGCGTGGTTGTCGACCTCGACCGAGCCCTTCAGTGCGGAACGGTAACGCGGGCGCCCCCCATCATTAGTGCGCGGGCTGGCACCGGCGTCGAGGAGGAGCCGGACCACGTCGGCTAGTCCCGCCGCCCGGCTGGCGTCGATGTGATGCCACTGCGAGTACCACGCATATAACAAAGGGGCCAGCCACGTTCATCGTCGATGGCCACCGCCGCCGCGGGGTCGACCGCGAGCCTCTCGCGTACCGCTTCAGCGTCTCCCAGCACGGTGGCGGCGAGCAGGCTGCGCCCGGCGATGCTCGGATCGGCGCCGAGAATGGCGCTAGCCTGCCGGACGCGGCCGTCGACCGACGCGGCCACGAAGTCGTCCGCGAGTTCGGGGCGCTCGGGAAGCGAACTCGACATGGCCTCTCCCTCCTACGCCTGCGGTCTATCTCGGGCACAGCCTATGCATAGTTCGGTAACAGGGAGCGCTCTCAGCCGTTCTGTTGCGATCGGGCGTCGACAGGAACGGCAAAAGCCGTACTCCCCGGTTGCCACCCGTGCCAGCGCTCGGTCGACGTCGACCAGGTGCGCCTTTGCCTCGCCCCGCAGAGCGGCGGTTCGCTCTCGCTCGAATGCGATCGTGGCGCCCTCGGGGTCGTGCTCGTCGTCGCTGTTGGCGTCGACTGAGGCGGCGACGATACCCTCCAAGTCTGCGGCCAGAGCACGAATGCGGCTCAGCGTCTGATCCCGCTCGAACCGCAGTACCACGGTGGCCCAAGCTGTAGTAACGACGCCACAGTAGCCGCCTCGACATAGGTAGCTGCGCCGCACCAGCCTTTTCACACGTCGTTTGCTAACGGAATGTTCATCTGGCTAACGGTCGGCATTCACTTCTTGGTCCCCGCCCATTAAGCCTGTGATGTTGTTCGGTTTGCGCCGCGCCTTTGCCAAGGGCAGTGGTTAAAACCTAACCCTAATGCACCCTCCGCCTCGCTCTAACCGAAAAGAACAGTGTAAGAACCCATGACCGGTCCCAAGAAACTCAGAAGACCACATACGTGCATGGTGGGGCTCGCCTCCGGAGCCTTGCTGACCGCGACGCTCACAACCTACGCCGGTAGTGGCGACCCGGCCTGGGCGGTGCAACAGCCCTGAACAACTGACAATGGCAATCGCCTGGACGGGGACTAGCGGCGGGCGTGCCACCTCTGCTTGCGATGTACAACAAGGAAAACCCGAGCGTCCACTGGAACCTGGTAGAGAACATAACAGAGGAAAGCTTTTAGCTGAGGAGGCCGCGGGAGATGCTCCCAGCGTGGCCATGCTCGACACCACCAACCTAGTTGCCACACGCGAAAAAGCTGACTATTACTGCAAGGCATCGGACCACCGGCCGGTAGTCACGGACCTTGCGGTTGCGCTGACCGACGACCTCGGCGCGCTTGGAGACGGAGAGAGGAAGCCGCAGCTCGAGGGGTCCCAGGTTTTGCCGAGCGGGGTGGGGCTCTCTTCTGGGCCCGGTTAGGTCGCACCCACGGTGTTTTCTACTTTCGCGATTCGGGCTTCGCCGTGCTGGCCATGGTCTACCCGGCGGCAGCTTCGTTCGAACTGCCTCGCTCGTGGCGCCTCCTTGTTGGCCGGCTGACGGCTTCCAGCAATGCGGCGAGTACGCCGGGGGCCGCAGCCAATAACGCCGCTCCGGAGCCCAGTTCCGCCGGCCCGAGCACCCGGTCGACCGCCGGTCCGACCTTCACGACGGCCCCCGACTCACGGGCGAGCAGTACGCCGGCGGCCACGTCAATAGGGTTGGCGCCCCCGAGCACCAAGCCGGCGGCCCGTCCTGAGGCAACGTTCGCCAGCGAGAGGGCACAGGAGCCAATAACCCGTGTGACGCAAGCCTTTTCCTCCAGGGCGCTCATAACGTCGATCATCCCATCCCACAGCCGCGTCCCGAGCAACTCGACGAGGACGATACCACCTTCGAGCGCGGTGTCGTCCCGGCAACGTAGGGGCTGGTCGCCACAACACGCCCCCGCCCCTCGCACTGCGCTAAAAATCTCATTACGCCACGGGTCGGCGACTACGCCTATTGCCGCGCCGGAATTGTCGGCGACGGCCAGGCTGAACGAGCAAATGCGCAGCCCGTTGACGAAGTTGGTCGTCCCGTCTACTGGGTCGACGTACCAGACGGGGCGCCCGTTGGGAACGGGAACGTTGGCGATCTCCTCCCCGATTACGGCGTCGTCTGGGAAACGATGGCCAAGCACGTCACGAACGAGCGCCTCGACGGCCAGGTCCGTCGAGGTCACCCAATCGGCGACGCCGTCTTTCAGAGCGCGCTCGGTAGGGCCTCTGGGGTCGGTGATAAGGGCGACGGCCAGCTTTGCCAGCTCCAACGCCGTCTCGGCCCGAGCGTCCAAGTCAGCTCGATCGAGGACCGTCATCGCTCCTGGTCACTGCCGCGCTGGGGCCTTGTTCGGCGTCCCTCCGCCACCAGGCGTGCGACCTGGTTGGAAATCACGGCATCGACGCCCAGGTCCAGGGCCCTCCTGATGTCCGCCGGCCCGTCCACCGTCCACACCGAGACCCCTAGCCCGGACTCATGCATCTGTTTGACGACGGCAGGCGTGACAAGGCGCCAGTACGGGTTGAACCACTCTGGTCGTGTCTCGGTCAGCAGCCCTTGTTCTGGGAGGTGTCGATGGTCCCATGTCAGCGCGATGCGTGCCGACGGTGCCAGCTGGCGGAGCCGTCGTAGTGCCTCGGTATTGCCGGCGAACACGCAGCGCTCTGTCGCCTGGGCTCCTTCGACTACGGCCAGCGACGCCTCGAGCACCTCGACGCTCGGCACGTCCACCATTATGGGGACCTCTACGGCCGCGAGCACTTCCGCCAGGTCAGGGATTCGGTAGCCGCCACTGCGGATGGTCCGCACAACGTCCCACTCGACTTCGACCACGGGCTTGGGCACAGCCCAGAGCCTCATCAGCGTGCTGTCGTGCAACACCACGACACGACGGTCACGGGTGAGCCTGCAGTCGAGCTCGATCATCGCTGCGCCCATCATGATGGCACTTTGGAAGGCCTCCAAGGTGTTTTCCCGGTGACCCACAGGGTCGCCTCGGTGCGCAATGGTGATGGTCACGACGTCGCTGCCCTCGTCGGGGGTGAGCGGACGATAGACGCCGTCAGCATCCTCGGCCGAGCAGGGAGCGCCTCGCCGGCCGCCCTCGCCGAGCCGGAAGGCGATAACGGGCCAAAGATAGAGCCATTTACACAAGGTAACCGGTCCCAACTCGAGCTGTTTCCGTCCGTGGACCGCCTCCCATCGGGCACGGCTCGCCACGAAGGTGTACGGTGATAGGGACACGACCAGAGCCCCGACGTGTTGGGCCGGCCATGAGCTGGCTGGGGGCAGTACTCCAGACCCCGGTAGCGCGACGCTTTGAAACGTTCTACGCCTGAGGTTGGAGAGTGCCATGGTTGCTGCCGGCCGTTCGTTCTTCATCGTCCCTGATCGACATCCTGTCCCGGGGGGATCTAATCCAGAGCTCGTCGTCTGGCTGCGGGGGCAGTACGACGCCTCAACTGAGAGCGCTTTATGCCTGACACTGGCACGCGCCATCGCCGTTAACGGCCCCGGCCTTGTCCTTGACTTGACCGAGGTACCGGTCATGGGCCCGTCGACGCTGGAGGTCATCGTGCGGGCCCGAGAGTACCTCCGCCACCGGTCAGCGTCGTTGACGGTGCGGTCCCCCTCAGCCCCTGTCCGGAGTCTGATCGACGCTTGCGGCTTGAACGACCTCCTGGGGCCCGAGCCCCGAGAAGCGGACGGCCCAGCGCGAAAAGCGCTCGGTACTTCGGCCCTCATATCAGCAGCCCAGCGATATGACGTAGAGACCACTCAGTCCGTCCCGGTGGCTAGACGTCCTCTCCGTACGTCGGTCAAGGCACGGGTTTGAGAGCCGGGGCCGTGGGGCCTAAACAGCTGGCGGCCAAACAGATTCCGGATCACATCACCAGGGTGGTTGTGCGTGAAAGCCCATGAACGGAAGCGCCCGTCAGCGGCGAGCGCGGATCCTTGGCCTGCTTGTCGGTCGCGGGGACGACGCATTCGGGACCAAGCGGCTGTGCCAGGTATGCGCTGACGTCACCGCCGTTAGCGGGGCCGGGATCATGCTGATGTGGTCTGACTCGCCCGCAGGCTCGCTGTGCACCACCGGCCAGATGAGCGACCTCATCGAGCAGTTGCAATATGCCCTCGGGGAGGGGCCGTGCGTGGACGCGTACCGCCAGGACTGGCCCGTGCTCGAACCTGACCTGGCTAAGCCGAGCACGTCACGATGGCCGGCGTTCTCCCCGCCAGCTATCGAGGCAGGGGTGCGGGGCATCTTTGGCTTCCCCCTCCAAGTAGGAGCGGTACGTCTCGGGGCGCTCAACCTTTGCTGTGACCGGCCGGGGCCGCTCAGCGATGACCAGCACGCTGACGCGCTTGTCATGGCGGGCATTGCCGCCCGGTCCGTCCTCGTGCTGCAGGCGGAAGCCCCGCCGGGCGCCCTTGCGGCCGAGCTCGAAGAAGGCGCCGACTTTCACTACGTCGTCCATCAGGCCGCCGGCATGGTGGCCGCCCAGCTCGACGTCAGCGTCGGCCAAGCCCTGGTCCGGCTAAGAGCGTACGCCTTCGCCAACGACCGTTCCCTCACAGAGGTAGCGAGAGACGTGGTGGAAAGGACGTTGCGCTTCGGTACCGGTAACGGTGAAGGCCCCGGGCCGTGAGACCTGGCAGGCGCAAGAGCTGGCGGCGAACGCCGAGCCGCAACCGCCGTAGCATGGGCGCTTGGGCCGCTTTGCCTAGCCCGGGAGGGCCGAGGTAGCCGGTGTCGTGACTGGAGGTCCGGTGCCCAGAGAATCAATGCTGGCCAGGACGCTGGTGGAGCTGGCAGACAGCCTGGTAGCGGACTTCGACGTGGTAGAGCTGCTGACCCTGCTGGCCGACCGCTGCGTCGAGGTGCTCGAAGTCGGGGCGGCCGGCCTCATGCTGGCCGGGCCCGACGGCGAGCTGCGGGTGATGGCCTCTTCCAGCGAGGCCATGCGGGTGCTGGAACTGTTCGAGCTGCAGTCCAAAGAAGGCCCGTGCCTGGCCTGCTACTTGAGCGGCCGGCCGGTGGCGGACCCCGACCTGGCCACGGTGACCAGCCGCTGGCCTCTGTTCGCCGCTGAGACGCTGGCGGCCGGCTTCTGCTCGGTCCAGGCGCTGCCGTTGCGGTGGCGCGGTACGGTCATCGGCGCCCTCAACTTGTTCCACGTCGAGCCAGGCGAGATGGCCGGGCCCGATGTCGAAGCGGCCCAGGCCCTGGCCGATGTGGCCACCATCGCCATCCTCCAGCACCGCGCCTCGCTCGAGGCCCAGGTCCTCAACCAACAGCTCCAGCACGCTCTCAACAGCCGCGTCGTCATCGAACAAGCCAAGGGGATGGTGGCAGAAAGAGAAGGCCTCAACATGGAGCAGGCCTTCTCTGCTTTACGGGTCCACGCCCGCAACCACAACCTGCGCCTCGTCGACGTGGCTGAAGCTGTGATCAGCGGCGCCTTGGCACCGCCGGCGCTGGACCGGCTGCCCCGGGGGGGAACGGCGCCACGACGCATGCCAACCTGATCGGCCCAGTGAACGCGCCCACCGAGATATTCGCCCACCGAGATATTGAGGTAGTTCACGGTGCCGCCGCTCAGGAGCAGCCGTCGCGATCAGGCGCCGGCAGAACGACCAGCCCGGCCAGCAGGCGGTCGCTCTCGAGGGCGCCTCAGCCGGCGACAATTGGTATTGCTTCCGCCGGCTAAAATGCCGATGGGATTGTTCTGAACGTAATGATTAGCGCAGCCAAGTCACTGGGCGCGCCGTCGCGGGACGCGCCGTCCAAGCTGGCCTCTGCGGATGAGCGCGCTCCGCGTTAAGCGACTTATCAGGAAGAGGCTGTTCCACCGCACTAGGACTGTCACGACCGCCCAACCAGGGATAATGCAGTACGGCCGGGGTTGGTGCCACAAACGCGACGTGCATGGCGGGCCGACAGGTGGGAGCCGTTTTGGGCCGTCGTCCGTAAAGTCATGGGTAGCCACACAATCCGAGGAGGATCATGAGCTTTCCAGGCACTAACGGACAACCGGTCGCCCGGGCCCGCCGGCGTTTCGCAACGTTGGGTAGCAGCGCGCTCGCGCTCGCCACTGCTGCGGGGTCGTTAGCGTTTTCCACGACGCCGGCGATGGCGCAAGCTGCCCCGACGACGATCACGATCGAAAAGAGCACACCCTGGGGGCCGATCCTGGCCACCCTGACCGGGAAGACCGTGTACCGGTTTGTCAAGGACGGGCTCAACAAGAGCAACTGTTCGGGCGCTTGCACTGAGGCATGGCCGCCCGTGTTGCTGGCCAAGGGACAGCCAAAGCCCGACGGAAAAGGCGTGAGCCACCTGGGGGTCATAATGCGCTCGAACGGTAGCCACCAGGTGACTTACGAAGGTATACCGCTCTATACGTTCGTCCGGGATACCAAGGGTTCCATTGACGGCAATATCAAGGACGCTTTTGGCCAATGGTGGACACTCAACCCGGCCCACCCCAAGGCGACGCCGGTCAAGTCCGGCTCGAGCGGCCCGAGCACGACCGCTCCTAGCGGCGGCAGCGCCTCCTACTAAATCATGGTCGCGATACTCCGGCGAGCCTCGGTCGCCCAGGTCCAGGCCCCCACAGTGGCGTGGGCCGGCGTTTTGTCGATCGCCGGACTATCGGCCTGGCTGGGCGTGGTCGGGGCGCGCGGCCTGCTCGCCAGCCACGACCTCTGGTCCTCGATCGCCACGGCGCGGGGCCGTGCTATCGGCCCCGCCATCATCGTCGCGGTCGTTGTGTTGTTCATTTGCGAGCAGCGCTGGCCCGCAGTGCGCCGGCCGGTGCTCGCTCGGGCCCATATCGTCGACGCGACTTACTTTGTGCTCTCCGGGATTGTCGTCATCCCGGTCCTGACCCTTGTCGAGACGGGCTTTGCCGTAGAAATCCAGCACCACGCCTCGTTCCTGGTCCTGGACCGGCTGCCAGTGGTCCCGCAAATTGTCGTCGTTCTGGCCATGCTCGTCGGGATCGACGCGATGAACTGGTGCGCGCATGTTGCCAACCACCGGTTCACCACGCTGTGGAGGCTTCACGCTCTCCATCACTCCCAGGAAGACATGAGCGTGTTCACGACGTTCCGGACCCACCCGCTCATCCATTCGACATACCTACTAGCGTTGTTGCCCGTGCTGGTGCTCGGCGCCAGCGGGACGGTCCCGGGAGCCGCCCTCATCGCCTATGGCTGCCTGGTGACGCTTCCTCATGCGAACCTCCCCTGGCGGTTGGGCCCACTCCGACGGGTCATTGTCAGCCCCGCGTACCACCGCATCCATCACTCCCGTGACCTCGGTCAAAAGGGCAATGTAAACTTCGGGTTCGTGCTCGTCGTGTGGGACTGGCTGGCCCGCCGGGCCGAGTTCCCGGTCCCCGGGCCGCCGGTCCTGACCGGCATCGCCACGCGGCCGGTCCCGATAGAGCAAGACGTCCGCCCGTCCCGTCTGACTGGCGTTGTCGTGGCCCAACTCGCCCAGCCGTTCCGTCGCTACTCGGAGACCGATGGTTATACGCCGACCGACCGTTGTAGGCCGACCGACGCTCATACGGCCGACGCTCATACGGCCGACGGCTTTACGCCGACCGACGCTTGTACGCCGAGCGAGGCCCTCCGGTGATACCGACTGAGATCGTCCGGCGCGGGCTCGAGTTGCGCAGCTCGCCGGTACTGAAAGACTGTGCGCTGGCTGGTGTACGGGTTGCTCTGGCGTGGATTTTCATCTACCACGGGGCTGGCACGCTGTTCGGGGCGTTCCACGAGGCCGGGCTGCACGCGATGGCCGTATTTTTTGCCGCCCACGGCCTCCGCCCCGGGATGCTCTTCGCCGTATTGAACGGCGTCACCGAGTTCTTCGGCGGTATCGCCGTCGGTGTCGGGTTGCTCAGCCGGTTGGCGGCTATCGGCCTGTTCGGGGACATGATCATCGCGATGGTGACAGTCACGTTCAAAAACGGCATCGTGTCAGGGGCCGCGGGGTCGGGCTACGAACTCAACCTGGCATTGGCTGCGCTCGCCTTGGTCATCGTGCTCCTTGGGGCCGGCCGAGCGAGCGCCGACGCCTTGGTGGGGGCGCTACTGCCAAAAAGGGCGGCGGCGCACTCGTCGCCCGTTCTGTCCCCGTCCCCTTAGGGGCCAGCGTGCCGCGCCGCTGCCGCGCTGGCGGCCGGGGCGCGAAACTGGTCCATGCCCTCGAGCGGCCGTGACGATCAGGTCGCAGCGCCAACGGCCGTGCTCCAGGTGGCTGCAGGCGGCGCCGTGCAACTCGTTTGGGAGAACGCGGCGGGTGGCCTCACCTTCGAGGTGACCGGAGGCACTGCACCTGTGTTCGTCAAGTGGCAGCCAACCGGGACGAGCGTAGACCTGGCCGCAGAGGCCGAACGGCTGGAGTGGGCGGGCATGTTCACACCCGTCCCGAAAGTCATCAGCAGCGGAGAGGACGAAACCGGTGCGTGGCTCGTCACAGCTCAAGTCACTGGACAGTCAGCCGTAAGCGAACGGTGGCTCGCCGACCCTGCGACAGCGGTGAGAGCGATCGGGGAAGGGCTGCGCTCGTTCCACGGTTCGCTCCCAGTCGATCGCTGCCCGTTCAGCTGGTCTGCTGAGGAGCGCGTCGCGGACGCCGGCCACCGGGGCGCGGCGGGGCTGTTGGGCGGGGGGAGCTGGCACCCCGTGCACAGCGGACTTACGGTTGCCCAAGCCCTCGGCCTGGTGGCGGTACCGCCACCCGTGGACAAGTTGGTCGTCTGTCAGGGCGACGCCTGCGCCCCCAACACACTGCTTTCCGATGATGGGCACTGGTCCGGCCATGTCGACCTTGGTGTCATGGGTGTCGCCGATCGTTGGGCGGACCTGGCCGTAGCCACCTGGAGCACAGAGTGGAACTACGGGCCCGGGTGGGAAGCCGACCTCCTGATGGCCTACGGTGTCGCAGCCGATCCAGTGCGCACTCGTTACTACAGGCTCCTCTGGGACCTCGATCCCTGAACCCCCTGAGCTCCGGGAGGGTGGCCGGATTCCTGCTGCCGAGGGGCTCATTTCCGACGGGTTGGCTACACGAAGCGGGTGCATGCTCCAACATCGCGGGTTGCGATTTAGGGCCTTTCTCAATAGAAGCTCCGTTACTACGGCTTGGTGCCGATTAAGCACTTCCCACGTGCTTAATCGGCACCAAGCAACCCTTTTTGCACCCGAAAGCGGCTCGATGTTTTTCGAAACCAGCTTGACCGTAATCGCTCTGCGACAAAGTCGGCTTGGTCGGCCAGTTCGCAACTGGCTCGAACCGTCTGGGCCGCGCTTGGCCTCCAAACTAGGCCGGATGACATTTGCCCACATTTGCGACCTCTGTGCCGTCGATACCCTGATCACCGATTCCGACGCTGATGAGGAATTAGCCACAGCTTTCCGCCAGGCCGGAATATCCGTCGAGGAAGTCTGACCCGTAGTCGGATAGCGCGCCTCGGTCCGACCGCCCGAAGATCCGGGTCATATCGTGGCCTCGTCCGACCAACTGATCGATTAACTCCGGGAGAGCGCCGCTCGCCCCGCCCAGGCAAACGCGCGTATCGGCCTATCCTTGCTTTCCGGGCCAGCTCGTCAGCTCACCCACTTCGCGGTCCACTCACCCGCTACCTGATGGGTCATGACATTCAAGCGGTTCCAGGTGTTGATCATGGCGATGTGGACGACGAGGGCGGCGAGGGCTTGCTCGTCGTAGTGCTTGGCCGCCGCCTCGACCACCTCGTCTGGTACCGGGTCGGCCTTGTCGGCGATCCGGGTGCCCGCTTCGGTCAACGCCAGGGCGGCCCGTTCGGCTTCGGTGAAATAAGGGGCCTCACGCCACGCCGCCAGAGTGGATAGCCGTTCGTCGGTCTCACCGGCCTTCTTGGCACCACGACTGTGCATGTCCAGGCACACTGCGCACCCGTTGATCTGGCTCGCACGCAGGTCGACCAGGTTGACTGTCGACTCGGGCAGACCGGCGGTGGAGGACGCTTCGTTCGCTACCTTGGCCAATGCCTGTAAGGCCTCGAGGACACCTGGCACGCTGAGGGTTGGGTTCGCCATCCGATGTTCCATGGTGGCTTGTTCTCCTTTCGGTTGGTCCGTTTCTGTCTTCTATGACACCTGGCGGACCAAGGATGTGACGCCATGGGGCCGCTCCTACGACCGGCCCCTAGCGATCGTCGCCCGCGGCTGGCGGCGGCAAGGCCGGCACCGCCAATAGGTGCCCGTTACGGTCGCTTATGGGGGACTATGATTTTGCGAGCATTCTCCGCCCGCATACCGGCACGTGCCCTTGGGTGGAGGTGTCCCCAGCTTATTTTTGGAGAGTTCGTGCACACTGCAACGTTGCGCATCGCTGCCGTCCTGTCGGCGCTGGCCCTAGTTGGCGTCGTACCCTTAGGCGCAGCGGTACCGGCTACGGGAGCCGCGCTGGCTGACGAGGCCCACGCGCAAATCTCAGGAGGCGTGTCGACCTCCCCGTACCCGTCGCTCGCATCGTGCCGCGCCGCGGTGAAGGATGAGACCTACTCGAAGGGTGTGTTGACTGTCGCCACCGACGATCCCGTCTACTCCCCCTGGTTCGTGAGCAATACGCCCGCGAACGGCAAGGGTTACGAGTCGGCAGTCGCATACGAGGTCGGCTCACAGCTCGGGTTTGACCGCAAGGACCTGAAGTGGGTCACCGAGCCGTTTGATTCCAGCTACGCCCCTGGGCCGAAGGCGTTCGATTTCGACGTAAACGAGATCTCCGTGACGCCGGACCGGGCGA
This sequence comes from uncultured Acidimicrobiaceae bacterium, assembly GCA_963823855.1. Lineage (GTDB taxonomy): Bacteria > Actinomycetota > Acidimicrobiia > Acidimicrobiales > Palsa-688 > Fen-671. The sequence continues at coordinate 42,167 of CAWGNA010000007.1, read as the reverse complement.
AGGTCGTGACCTTCTCCATCAGCTACTACGACACAACGCAGTCGATCGTTGCGTTGAAATCCGACCCGATCGTGGAGCGGCACTCCCCCAGTCAGCTAAAGACCTACCTCTACGGCGACCAAATCGGCACGACCGGGCTCGCCTACATCTACGACAAAATCCACCCGTCGCGTACGCCCCGTATTTACAACACCTTGGACGAGGCCGTGGCCGCGCTCCAGACAAGGCAGGTCGACGCCATCATCGTCGACACGCCGGACGGCCAGTACATGGCTTCTTCGGAGGTAAAAAACGGCTTGCAGGTGGGGCAGTTCCCGAGCACCGGGGAGCATTATGGATTGCTGTTCCGCAGGGGCAACCCGCTCGCGTCCTGTGTCGACTCAGCGCTGACCGCAATGACTAAGGACGGCGCACTGGCCAAGCTCTCGAAGCAGTACCTCGGCCTCTACAATTCGGTACCTATCCTGGAGCCGTAAGTGCCCAGGGCCTCGCGGCAAGCTCGAGAGGCCACGGCGTTGCCGGAACCGGGGACCTCTTACGGCGCAAGTGGCCCAGGCGCCGCGGACGGTATGCCGGTCTCGCTCTATTCGAGCCACCGGCCCCGCCTACGCGGCCGCTCGGGTACGGCGGCCAGCACTGTGTCCACACTGCTGGTGGTGGCACTGCTGGCGCTGCTCATTAGCTCGCCGGCTGCCAGCTCGTTCCGCAACGGCTTCCTGAACATCCACCAGATGTGGGTGGCGTTCGTCGGCGACCCGGCAAAAGGCATCCTCTCGGTGGGTAAGGGCTTCTTGCTCAACCTGTGGCTCTCGGTGGTGTGCGAAGCGATCGTCCTGGTGCTCGGGCTCGGGGTCGCATCGCTTCGGCTTACCAGGGGGCCTGTGTTGCTCCCCTTCCGAGCCCTAGCTATCGCGTACACGGATTTCGCCCGGGGGGTGCCGGTGATCCTCGTAATGCTGTGGGTCGGCTTCGGCGTACCGTCACTGAACCTCGACAAGGTTTCGTCCCAGTCGCCTGTCGTGTACGCCGGCTTCGTGCTCGTCTTTTCCTATACCGCCTATGTCGCTGAGGTCTACCGGGCTGGTCTCATGTCCGTCCCGCGCGCCCAGGTCCAAGCCGCCCGCAGTCTCGGGCTGAGCTCTCGCACGACGCTGCGCCGGGTGGTGCTCCCCCAAGCGGTGCGGAACGTTTTGCCCGCGCTGTTGAACGACTTCGCTTCTCTGCAGAAGGACACCGCCATCGTCTCGACGCTGGGGGTCGCCGAGGCAGTCCATGCCGCCCAGATCGCAGGGGGCGTCGAGTTCAATTACTCGGCATTTACGATCGCGTCACTACTGTTCCTCGCCGTCACCGTGCCGCTAACCCGCTACACGGACCACGTCATGGCAAGGGACAGGTCTCGCCGGCTCGCAGGCACAACGGCGTGAGCACTCGGGATGGAGGCGCGACGCGCGCCCTGGACGGTGCCGCGACCGCGGTGCTGCGCGCCGTCGGTGTGCACAAGTCCTTCGGCGCGCTCGAGGTGTTGCGAGGTGTCGACCTTACGATTACGGCTCACGAGGTGTTATGCGTCATCGGTTCGTCGGGATCTGGGAAGTCGACCCTGCTACGTTGCTGCAATCTTCTCGAGCGGGTCGACTCAGGAACGATCGAGCTGTTTGGCCACGACTTGGGAGACGAGCGTATCGACGAGGACCTCGTCCGGCGTCACACGGGAATGGTGTTCCAGTCGTTCAACCTCTTCCCGCACCTGAGCGTGCTCGACAACGTCACCCTCGCGCCGCGGCGCGTCCTCCGGCTCGAACGCCGCCTGGCCGAGCAACACGCCCGAGAGCTGCTCAGCCGCATCGGCCTGGCGGACAAGGCGTCCGAGTTCCCCGAGCGTTTGTCCGGTGGCCAGCAGCAGCGCGTCGCGATCGTGCGGTCGCTTGCAATGAGCCCCCGGCTACTGCTCCTCGACGAGGTCACCTCCGCGCTCGACCCGGAGCTGGTCGCGGAGGTGCTCGACCTCGTCCGGGAACTCGCGCACCAAGGCATGACAATGCTGATCGCCACGCACGAGATGGGCTTCGCACGCGAAGTAGCCAGCAGCGTCTGCTTCCTGGAGGGTGGCGTCATCGTCGAATCCGGACCGCCCGATCGCATCTTCAGCGACCCCACAGAGCAAGCCACTCGGCGGTTTCTCCAGCGCATCGTCGACGCGGGCCGGCTGTAGCCGGGCGCGGGACGAGCTTTGCTAACTTTTCAGCAGGCGGCAGCACTTGGTGGCCTTCTTGTGCCCCGTGAATAAGCAACTCTATGTATGGCGTGCGATCGGGTTGTTCCCCGGGCGGCAGGTCGGCCAGCGTTTTTGCGTTCTCGACGTTCTTAGGCAGTTTCTCATGAAGGTTGGCGCGGCAGACGGTGGTTTTCGCGTTGCCGGAAACTCGAACTTCGCACCTTATTAGCTCCGTGGCCAATGCGGCGGGTTCGTTTTGACTAAATGAGGACCAGGGGATTGCGGTCACGTCGCCTGGAGTTTCGAAACCGGCTTTGAGCTTGTCCCCCAATGCGGGCGGCCTGGTCGATTGGCCCTGGGCGGGGGCGCCGCCGATTCGTCAAGCCCGCTATTGCACCCTCCCCGTCCCGGGCCGTACTGTTGACAATATGGGCCGTGACGTCTCGAGCCATGATCGTCTCGCCAGAGAGCCGGAGCCAAACAAGGCGGAGGCCTCGCCCCGGGCGGCGTGGCGCGCCCAGGGCGTGCCGACACTGGCGACGGGCGCAATGGAAATGCAGCGTAAAGCCGGTAACCGCGTTACCGCCTCGTTCTTGCTGAGCAGGGGCCAGGCGAAGCTCACGGTCGGCTCCGCCGATGACCGCTACGAGCACGAAGCCGACGCAGCCGCCTCAGAAGTGGTCTCCCGTCTGCGGTCGGCCAGGGCCGCTCGTCAGGTCTCGGCGCCACTCGAGGAGGAAGGGGATGTAGAGCACGCGGCACCTGCTTTGGGCCGGGTGCAGCGCAAGCGCTCCGCCGTGATAGGTCGAGAGGGTGGGGATCTGGACGAGGCGACGGAAACGGTGATCAAGTCCGCTCGCCATAGCGGGAGGCCTCTCCCGGCGGGCCAGCGACGGTCCATGGAAGGCGCCTTCGAAGCGGATTTCGGTCGTGTCAAGTTGCACTCTGGCCCCGAATCGCACGCCCTCAATGAGCAGGTCGGAGCCATCGCTTTCACGGTCGGATCTGACATCTTCCTCGGCCGCTCGGCACCAGACGTGGCCAACGCGTCAAGCGAGGCGCTGCTGGCCCACGAGCTGGCTCATACGGTCCAGCAGGGGGCGCGCCACGATTGCCGCCCCGGGACGAACCGACGAGCTCACTTTGAGAACCCGTCGTCGACGGATTGGGAGCTAGTCGGGCGCCCGCGAGGGTGCATCAGAGACGCTACCGGCGGGTCCGCCGTCCAATAGGTGGGCGTATGGCCCGAAGTCGCCGGGCGTCAGCAGCCGGCCCAGCTTGCGCAGCTCCCTCTGCACCGCCTCGACGACGCACGCCATGGTGACGGCCGTACCAGCGTCGGCTGCGATAAAGCCCGCTGTTAGCGCGGCGTTGCGAATGGAGCCACCCGACAGCTTGAACAGGTTTGCCAGGAGGCCGATATCGAGGTCGCCACGAGGAGCGGTAGACGGGAGGCTCTGTTCCCAGATGCGCTTGCGCTCCGGTCCTTCGGGCATCGGGAAATCCACGCGCACATGGACACGACGCAAGAAAGCCGGGTCGATATTGCTGGCCAGATTGGAAGCCAGCACAACCAGGCCCTCGTAACGCTCGAGACGCTGGAGCAGGTAGGCGACCTCGATGTTCGCGTAGCGGTCGTGCGCGTCCGCGACTTCCGAACGTTTGCCGAAGATGGCATCTGCCTCGTCGAAGAACAGCGCGACATTGCTCGCTTCTGCGGCTGAGAAAACCTGTGCCAGGTTTTTCTCCGTCTCGCCGACCCACTTGGAGACGAGCGCCGCCAGGTCGATTTTGTAAATGTCGAGCGACAGCTCCCCGGCGATAATCTCAGCGGCCAGCGTCTTGCCCGTGCCGGAGGGCCCGAAAAAAGCGCCACTACCCCGCCGGAAGGCAGCGGAGAGAAGCCCCACTCGTCAAACACGGTTCGCTTGTGGCGGCACCGGGCCACGACTTCTCTCAAGGCGCGCGTCCGGTCGGGGTCCAAGACCAGGTCCTCCCAGCTGCGAGATGGGCGGATCCGCGGGGCCAGGGCACTTATGTGACCAGCCGCCAGCCTTCTGACCGCGTCGTGGAAGCCCCCCACGCCACGAGCGGATAGGCGTACCAGTTCGAGTTGTTCGGCGGTGAGGTTTTGATTGCGGGCCGCACCGTCGGGAGGCTGATCGCCCCCCTGCAGGCCCGATATAGCGGCCTGCCACTCGGCGTTGGTCGCCTGGGCGTCCCCAACGGCAAGCTCCTGCCAGGGAACGTGCGGCAGGCCGTCGAGAGGGAGCTCCTCGTTGCTGGCCAGTGCCCAGCTGAGATGGGTGGCATGTTCGATGCGCTGGCACGCCTCGGGCGGCAGCGAGCCGTCGAGTTCGATCAGTACCGCGCTTTCTTCGAGAGTCGCCCTGCGGACGAGTGCGTCCCACGCGGCTATGGAGCCGGGAAGAGGGGACGCCAGCAAGTCGCCCAGCTTCTCCGTTGCCGCCTGCCGCCGGCGCAGCTTGTCCTTCCCGGGTACCAGGAAAAGGCCGTCCCCGTCCCCCCGGCCTGCAGGGCTGCCCTGCTGCAGAGGGTCAGCGGGGGCCGCCCGAGCTCTGGACCTAGTCGGGACCTGCTTGTCGGGGGCGCGGCGCCGCACGTGCTCGACGCCTGCCGGGAGTTCCAGGTCCCGCGAGAGATCGCCGGCCAGCCACCACAGCAGCGCGGGCGAGGGTGCCAGACTGACCGTACCCAGGGGCCCGCCTCTAGCGGCGCCAGAAGGGCCGCCCGCCTGAGGCCGCTCCCGGGGCTGACGGCGAGCGCTACGCCCGGGCGCTCGGGGAACAGCACCTGCAGCGTGAACAGGGTCAGCCTCCGTTGCCCCACGTCGTCGTTAAGGTAACCGACCACCCTCTGCCGGCGAGGGTCGACCTCGATCGCGCAAGACAGGGCGAGGACCTCGGTTTCCAGGTCGGACAAACGGGCAAAACGGACAAGTCGGCAAAACGCGTCGGCCCAGAAATGCTCGAAACATCAGCCTGCAGCTGCGCTCGCGCCGCATCCACCGCGGGCCTGGTTTCGCGCTCGATTGCTGCGATAACGGATTGGTCTGCGACGGCCAGCCCGGGGAGTTCGGTCAATAGCTTTTCCAGATCTTCATCGTCCACTTTGAGCCCGGCCAATGGGTCAGGCCTATGATCGAACGCGACGCGTACTACTAGCGCAGCCCGGCGCAGCAGGACGTCGGCCAGCACGGCCCATGAAGGCCCAGTAGGGCCTACGGACGTCGAGGCACGCCGGCTCATATGTCCAAGTCAACCAAGAACCAGAGCACTTCCACGCGCTAGGCTCCTTTAGCGACCACCGCAAAACAACCTCAACATAGAGAAGGCGGCTAATCGAAGGAGCTGTGCGGCGGCATTGAGGTCAGTTACGGGGGCAACCGGCGTGATCCATTTCATCGACGAGGCCATCGAAAGGCTTTTGCGCCGGGAGGTACCGCTTCCGGAGGCGACGGTCGATATTTCCTTTGCCGCGCCGACCACGCGTGGGGTGCGGGGGTGACACGACCGACGGTCAACGTCTTCTTGTGGGACGTGAGGCGCAACACGGTCCGCACCACGGGAGGCCTGGCGCAACAGGCCGTCAACGGCCAGGTGGCCCGCCGGCCGAGCAGCCCCGTGGTCGACCTTCGTTACCTGGTAACGGCGTGGGCAGCCGAACACCGCGACGAGCACCAGTTGCTCGGGTCGGTCCTTGTTTGCGTCCTGGCAAATTCTTCGGTCCCCGCCGAGGATTCTCCCATCCCAGTTACCCACCACGTCGTCGCTCTCGCTGTCACTTGCCAGCGAGGAGGCGCGTGTGCCGGGAGAGTTCTGGTCGTCGCTCGACGGCCGGCTCAAGCCGGGTCTGCAAATAGTCGTCAGCTTGCCCCTCGAGATTTTCTCGTGGGTGCCAGCTGGTCCGCCGGTGACATCGGTCAGCGTTCAGCCCCAGCGCCGGGCCCACCGTCAGGCCTCCGCGCCGCCCGGTGGTGCTTCAACTGCAGATGGGCAGAGTACCGGCCAAGCCCAAGCTGGCGAGGGCAAAGCAGACCAGATGGCTGAAGCGGGAGCTCTGCTCAGGCGCCGGCGCAGCTCCGGCACGCTCACGATGGAGGGAAGGCCGGCGTCTTCGTCTCCGCCGGGATCTGACAATGGGGACGTACAGGCCGAGAATGAGGGCCCGTAGAGCGACAACATGCGCGCCCTGCTTTCGCACCGCGAGATCGCCGCTTCGCCCGGGCAGAGTTTTTCAGTCGAGCTCGAGGTGTCCAACACGAGCGATGTGATCGACTCGGTCTCGGTTTTCGTGTCGGGCTTGTCAGGCGCCTCAGTTAGGACTTCGCCTGAGGAACTGTCACTGTTCCCCGGGACGAGTGGCACGATAGTCGTTGGGATCACCCTGCCGAAGGGCTTCGCCGCCGGTAGGCACGAGGCGCAGGCCGAGGCGCGGGCGCGATTTCGGCAGGAGAAGTGGCCTATTGCGATTTCGTCGTCGCCGTCGAACCGCTCGACTCGCGCCGCCCTGACCGCGTCGCCCTTATCAAGGACGGGCCACCGGACCTCGCATTTCTCCGTGTCGTTGGACAATCTCGGGAACACCGAGCTCGAAGTGACGCTCGGGGCATCGGATCCCGAGCGGGCGCTGCGCCTGTCCTTCTCGCCGGAAAAGGCCGTGATAACCCCGGCATCTTCGGAGGACGTAAATCTCACCGTACGCGGGCCGCGCCATGTTTTCGGTGCGGAGCGTTCTCGGCAGGTGACGATCGCGGGGACGGCGCAGCCGAGTGGCGGCAAAGGGGGACCGGTCCCGCTCGAGGCCAGAGTCACCTATGTCCAGCGGCCGACGGTCGCGAGGGGCGCGCTTACGGTCTTGCTACTTGCCGCCGTAGTCGGCCTCTGGGCCGTCATCTTCACTTTCGGGATCAACGCTATCCTGGCTCAGCAGTCCCTCACCAAGTTGGCGCCGCTATCTTTTTTTGCGCCCATTTCGTCGCCGTCGCCGAAATCGCCCTCAACTTCGGGTGTTACGGCTACGTCTGCGGCCGCGGCTGCTACTCACCCCGCCCCGGGCTCCTCAACTGGCGGGGAGGCGGCCGGCGCAACCGGTGGGCCCAGTGCCTCGACGGTTGGGGCCGCGAGTGCTCCGGTCGCCGGTTTCCAACCCAAGGATCTCGCCCCGCTCGGCGTGGGCGGGGTCATCACCGGTCAAGTTGTCTCCCCAGAAGAGCCCGGTGGTGTGGGCCTCATCACGGTGGAGGCCTTTCTGCTCGGGTCAAAGGCTGGCACCGCGAGCTCCGCCGCGACGGCGCCCGACGGGCAGTACCAGATTGTCGGCCTATTTCCGGGCAGTTACAAAGTCGCGTTCACTGCGCCCGGCTTCAATACGGTCTGGTACCCCGGGACGCCCTCCGAGGCTTCGGCCCATCCGGTCGAGGTAGCGGCCCAGACCACGGTGAGCAACATAAACGCCGGCATAACCGGTAAGCCTGCGACGATCACAGGACAAGTGGTCACCGGGGAAACGCCTTCGCCGCCGGTTGAAGTCAGGCTGATGTTGGGCAACGTCCCGAAGGTCGCCCGGTGCGCACGAATGCCGCCGGCCAGTACACCGTGAAGCAATTGTCTTCGCCAGCGACGTACAGCTTGGTGTTTGCCGCGAAAGGCTTTTTGCAATCCGAGCAGCGCGTTTACGTCGACGTGGGCCAGGCCGTCGTGGCCAACACTGTCGATCTCTCCGCGGGGCTCGGCGAGATCGAGGGGACTGTCACGGGGGGCAGCGGCGCCCTGGGGGGAGTCAGCGTAACTGCCAGCGCCAACGGCAACACTTTCATGTCCGCCACACCGACAGTAGGCGGCGTGGGCCAGTTCTCGCTACCGCGGCTGCCGACGCCGGCAACCTATCTTCTCACTTTTTCCAAGCGTGGCTTTGCTAGCCGCAGTGTGGCCGTGGACCTCACGGCGGGCAAGAAGATCACGGGCCTCCAGGTGTCGCTCATCGGCGGGACGGGCACGGTCTCGGGCACTGTGGTTGGGTCAGGAAATCTCCCACTTGGCGGTGTCACGGTGACGGTCGGAGGGACGGCCAAACCTGCCTCCACTCAGACATTGACAGCTGGCGCCGTCGGGTCGTATACCATTTCCGGCTTGCCCACCCCGGGAGATTATTCGCTCACCTTTTCTCTGGCGGGGTACACGAGCCAGACGCTCGGCGTGGACCTATCGTCAAATGGTCGCGCCAGTGGTGTTAACGCCGTCCTCACGCCATCAGTGGGGCAGATACGCGGTACCGTCAGCGATTCCGCCACCGGGGCCCGGTGTCAGGAGTGGCGGTTACCATTACCAACGGGGCGCTCGAGCAGCAGACAATCACGGCTTCTTCCCCGGCGGGGGGTTACGAACTAATACAGCTAGCGGCCGGCACCTACACCGTCACTTTTTCCCTCGCCGGTTATTCGGACCAGACGGCGTTGGTCGTCCTCCAGGCAGGCCAGAGCGCCACCGAGGACGTCGCGCTGGTGGCGTTGAGCTCGGGCACCGGGGCGGCGACACCCGCGCCAGGAACGTCGCCAACATCGCCAACAACATCAGCAACCGGCACGAAGGCCAGCGTGAGGCCAAGCGCCTCGGGGGTAGGCAGGACGGGGACGGCTAAGTGAGGGTAGAAGTCAACCCCCGTACCGCTGTTTCATCCCCGGGAAAACCGTCGGTGTTCACTATCCAAGTCTTCAACACCGAACCGTTGATCAGCGGCCACCGTATGCGTGTCCTGGGTGCGGACACCGAGTGGACGAGCCTGGACAAAGAACAGCTATCGCTTTTTCCTGATGCAACCGGGGTCGCAGTACTGGCCGTAACTTTCCCATCCGGTTCGCCCGCGGGCACGAGACGAATAACAGTCGAAGTTAGCGAGATTACCGAACCGTATTCGGTCCACGTCGTCGACCTCGATCTGGAGGTCCCGCCAGCGCCGGGCCTTACTATCAAGCTCGATCCGGTGAGCACCAGCGCAGGACGGCACGGCTCTCTCACCGCCATTGTGAGCAACACGGGCAATGTCACCCAGGCAGTGGCGTTGACGGGACGCGACGATGAAGCTCAGGTCGTTTTTTCCTTTACGCCGGCGGAAATGTCCTTGGTGCCAGGGGAGAGCCGGGCGGTGAACGTCGGTGTCGCGGCGCGACGTCCGCTGACGGGGAGCCCGAAGGTGAGGCCATTCACCGTCACTCTTTCGGGGGACGCACCGACAGAGGCCCCGCCCGCCCAGGCATTCGCCAGTTTCCTGCAGAAGGCTTGGTTGACTCGGGGGCACCTTGCCCTGATAGGCCTGCTCGTGGCGGCCACCGTCTTTGCTGCTGTGATTGCCGTGACGCTCTCGCGCATCAGCACGACATCCAGTAACGACTCCAACGCTGTCATGCAGGCTCTCCAGGCGAGCGTAAATTCGCAGCCGGGAGCCTCAGGCGGCACTGGCGCGGCCTCGGTAGCGGGGACCGTCACGCTCGTGTCTGCGCCGGGCCAAGCGGTGGCGGGTGTAACAGTCGATGTGTTCGTTTCGTCGAACACGAGTTCACCGCTGGCTTCGACGGCGACGAAAGGCGACGGCGGCTATGCGTTTTTAGGCCTCACTCCCGGGTCGTACAAGCTCGAGTTCACGGGTGCCGGTTTCATGCAAATCTGGTACCCGGACAGCGCTACCGCGGACGGCGCCACCGCGATCGAGCTTGCCGGCGGGCAGGTGAAGTCTGGAGTTGACGTTCGTCTCGGCGGGTTGCCCGCCAGCGTCTCCGGGACGGTAACCGGGCCCGCCCCGGCCGATGCCACCGTAGCCCTCGAGGTTTCGAGCCCCGATGGTGCGCTCAATTCGGCTGTCGTGAGCACGGCAACGACCGACGCTTCGGGAAATTTCACGCTGCCCAGCGTCCCGTCGCCGGCTGAGTACCAGCTCGTTGTCACCAAGCCCGGTTACGCTACGGCGACACAGAAAGTCGACCTCGGCAGCGGAGAGGCAGACACGGGCGTGACCCTGCTGCTTCAGCTGGGAGACGGGTCAGTGGCGGGGATGGTCTCGGGCTCGGCAGGGCCTCTTGGCGGCGCCACCATCAGCGCGACGGGCGGGGACGGCGGGAGCCCGGTTACTGCATCAACGGTTTCGCTCACGAGCGGCAAGGTCGGTACCTTCGTCGTCAGGAACTTGCCCACGCCGGGGACCTATACGGTGGTGGTCACCGCGCCGGGTTACGGGAGCCAGACGCTGAGCGTCTCACTGTCAGCGGCGCAGCAGTTGAGAGGGCTCGCGGTCGACCTGGCCAGTGGCAGCGGCACTATCGCGGGAAAGGTCGTGGTTGCCGGGGGCAGTCCCGCGGGTGGTGTCAGAGTGACCGTCAGCGGGGGGCCGTTGTCGATAACCACGGCGACACTCAGCGAAGGGAAAGGGGGCCATGGTGCCGGGACATTCGAGATCACGGGGTTGCCGGCTCCTGCGAACTACGAAGTCACGTTCTCACGGCCAGACCTGGTCGCTGCGAGCCGTGAGGTCGAATTGCTCCCGGGCGCTACATCAGATCCGGCGTCCGGAGATCCGGCGCCTGGAGATCCGGCGCCTGTAGATCCGGCGCCTGGAGATCCGGCGTCTGGAGATCAGGCGTCTGGCCGCGCCTTCCAGGTCAGGCCCTCTGGACGTGACGATGGTGCTGGCGACAGCGGACATTTATGGACGGGTCACCGACCAAAAGGGTAAACCGCTCGCCGGCATTGGGATATCTGTGAGCTCCGGGCGCACCACTTATGCGGTCACCTCCGTAGACCGTCCGGTGGCCGGGGACTACGAGATAGATGGCATGGGCCCTGGTACCTATACCGTCAGTTTCACCAGGCCCGGAGCCCAGCCCACTTCGTCAGTAGTTACGGTTTCGGCCGGCCAACGGCTCCGTTACAACGCCGTTCTCGCCAGCCCGGCGTCGATCGACGGTTACGTCGCCATATCGTCCAAGGGAAAAACGCTGCCTCTGGCGGGGGCTGCGGTCACCCTGTACCTGGCCGCGGAGTACCCTTCGGCAGCGCTGCTGACCACGACGACTGGTCCTACCGGTTATTACATGCTTGCCGGGCTGAACGCACCCGAACAGTACATCGCGGAGTTCTCTTACCCGCCTGGCACACCTGGCCGCCAGACGATCGAAGTCACGCTGGCGCCGAGCCAACAGGCTCAATTGCCGACGGTTGTATTGACCGGGCCGTCTCCGGCCGCCGTCACCCCGACCTCGCCAACGGTTCCCACCGTCGGCCTGAGCACCACCGGGCCACGGACCACGGTCCCGGTCGCCACCACTGCCACGTCGACCACGGCGGCTGTGGCGCCGACGACCGGGGCGCCCCAGCCCACGGTCGGGTCGACGTCCACCAGGCCGACGACCACCACGTCGACGACGAGCCCCCCCACGACCACCAGGGCGCCAACTACAACCGCCCGGTCCACGACAGTACCGGTAACGACCACTCCGCAGACCACGACCACGCAGACCACGACCACGCAGACCACGACCACGCAGACCACGACCACGCAGACCACGACCACGCGTAGCTCCGCCAGCACGACCACGGCGTCTACCACCCCGTCGGTACCGAGCACTGCGACTACTCCGCACCCCACGACCACGCGTCCCACCACGAGCACGACTGTGCCGTCCACTAGTACGACGGCGTCTACCAGCACCACCGCCACGACACCCTCCCCGCCGAACCCAACCACCGCCCCGCCTCCCACGACCTCAGCCCCGACAAGCGCCGCGACCACGACGGTACCCACGTCGACCACGACGGCGCCCACCACGTCGACCACGGCTGCGACGACCACGACGTCGACTACTGCGGTGACTACCACCACCTCGACCACGTTGGTGCCCGCCACCACCACCACGTCGCTCTTCATCGGGGAAGGGTGAAAGGTGGCCCCTGACGGCGCTCAGGACAACGGCGGCCCGTCCGTCGGTAATGGCTACGGGCATAGCCGGGCGCCAGCGCTCGCGATCCGCACCGAGCCAGTGCAAGTCACGCCCGGAGAGCCGGCGCAGGTCAACCTGGCGGTCCGCAACGACAGCAGCACCTCCGGCTTGCTCCACTTCGAGATTTTGGGGCTCGCCACCGAGTGGGCCGAGTTGCCGGCATCGGGGACGCCGCTCGCTCCGGGCCAGACGTTGACAACCACCATCGTGGTGACCGTGCCGGCCGGCTACCCGCCGAGCAACGTGCGGGCGGCGGTGCGCGCCAGTCTGCTGAGCCCCGAGAGCGGCACCCTGTTGGCGAGGCCGTCGACGTCCGATCTTCTCCTTCGGGTCGCCGAGACGGGATTGCTGGACGCCTCGATGCCCACCGAGGTTTTCGGCTCGTTCCGCGGGCGCTTCGACGTCTCGGTCCGAAACCGCGGCCGTGAGGCGCAGCAAGTCGCGCTCTCTGCCACCAGTCCTGTCGGCGCCCGGGTCAGATGGTCGGAGGCTCACTTGCACCTTCCGGCCGGAGCAGAGGAGACAGTCCGCGCCGAGGTCGAATACAAACGCGCTTTGACGGGGCTCGCCAGGCGCGTGCCTTTCAGCGTGAAAGTCGAGGGGCGGGGCGCGCCGGTTACCCTTGGCGGCACCTTTGTCCAACGCCCGTGGCTCTCGGCTTGGCTCCTGAAGACCGCAGCCGTGGTTACGACAGTGCTGGTAATGGCGGCGTTGGCTCTCTTCATCGTCCTCCGGCTCACCAGCACGTACGCCCCCAAGGTCACTACACCGCCTACGCCGAAGGCACCGCCGCCGGTGCACTTGCGGGTACCTGCGCATCGCCTTGGGATCACCTCTACAAAGAGCTCCACGGCCAGTACGGGACCAGCCAGTACCGGACCAGCCAGTACAGGAACGGCCAGTACAGGAACGGCCAGTACAGGAACGGCCAGTACGGGAACGGGAGGTGCCACGGCTTCGACGACGCCGGGAGCGGCCACGACGGCTTCGACAGAGGCGGGGGCCACCCCGGGAAGCCAGACGTCCGGCACCTCTGGGTCGACCGCTTCTACGACGGCACCGAACGCCCCATCGGGCGGCGCCAACGGCGGGGCGCTGGCCGCTGCGCCGTCACAAATGGTCTCGATCAGCGGTCAGGTCACAGCCGCCGTGCCAGGCGGTGTAACCGTCACCGTCCAACCCGCGTCGCTGGTCAACGAGCAAGCCGCACCCGGTACCGGCGGCACCGGACCGTTCGGGCGCTCTTCTTCGACCGAGACCATCGGCGACGGTTCCTTTTCGTTTCCGAAGCAGTTCCCTTCGCCGGCCGACTATTTGGTGACGTTTGCCAAACCCGGCTACGCGACCCAGAAATATGTGGTTGCTGCCTCGGGAGCGCCGATCCAGTTGACCGTGAAATTAGTCCCCGGTCCAGGCAGCATTTCCGGCCGGGTCAGCGGGCCAGACGGGCCTCTGGGTGGGGCAACGGTTTCGGTTAGCGATGGCACAGTCCAGGTGACGGCCCGCACGATCACGCTCGGCGCCATTGGCACGTGGTCGATCTCGGGCCTCAGCACTCCCGCCAGCTATCTCGTCAAAGCCAGCGCCCCCGGTTACGGTGCCTCCACCACGCTCGTGGTCCTGAAAGCGGGAGGCGGGGCACAAGGCGTCAACCTGTCCCTGCAACCGGGCGTGGCTTCCCTCGTGGGAAGGGTGGCTTCTGATAATGGCCCGGTCGGCGGGATAAAGGTCACCGCCACGAATGGGACCGTCGTCCAGTCCGTCACCACCCTCACCGGTGGAGGCGGTGTCACTCAAGGGACAGTCGGGACATATGTCATACCGGACCTTCCGGTGGAAGGGCCGTGGACCGTCACGGCATCTGGGAACGGGTGGATCCCCCAGAGCCGGGAGGTAAGCCTGGCGAGCCCCGCCGTCGCGAAGAGCGGCGAAGCTATAGCGAACTTCGACCTGTCGAAGATCTCGGCGACGGTCACTGGCACCGTCAAAAATAACAGCGCCGGGGTCGGTGGAGCGAGCGTCGTCATGACCAGCGCAAGCCACACGTACAGAGCTCTCACCGCTACGACGCCGCAACCGGGATCGTTCCATTTTTCGAACGTCGCCCCCGGGCACTACCTGATCACGTTTTCCTTGTTCGGTTACCACAACGAGGTTGTCGAAACGAACGTGCCTCCAGGCCGAGCCGTTGCCGTCCCGACGGTCCAGATGCCGCCAGTAGCACCAGCGAGTGAGACACGAGCACAAATAACCGGTGCCGTCGTCGACGTTGCGACCGGCCAGCCGGTTACCGAGGGTACCGCTTCGGTACTAGGTCTCTCATCTGCCTCCGCAGCGATCGGCCCGCACGGGTCGTACGTCATCGCAGGCCTCGGCCCGGGCATCCACAAGGTCCGTATCGCCGCGCCCGGTTTCGAGCCGGTGACCGTGATCGTAGAGGTAGCGCTGGACGCGATAGCCGTTGCACCCCGGGCGCTGATGCCTCCGCTCGACACGCTGACCGGCACCGTCAGAAGCAACGACGGAGGGTTGGTACCTGGCGCATTCGTAGGTTTGATGCCCGTCCCGAGCAGTGAGAAATGTGGCAAGGCGTCAAACCCTGGCCTCGCACCTACGGCGCCAGTTACCGGGCCGGACGGCTCCACGCGTGGCTGCAACGCCGGCGCGCATGGCCAGTACATTATTTTTGGCCTACCTCACGGCGGGTACACGGCGATCATCGAAAGTCCCCACCCGCCGGGCAGCCCCGACCCTGCCGCGCCTTGCGCGGCTGGCCAGGGCCACCCGTGTGCTTACTACGACAGCTGGGCCCCGCGAGCGGCACTGTTTCTTTGATCGAGGGCCAGAACCAGACACGGAATTTCGACATGGACAAGTACGGGCAGCTCCAGGTGGGGGCGCTGGCACCCGGCCCGGGTGGGGCAATGGTCCCTGTGGCGTCGAGCATTACGGTCACCGGGCCGTTCACCTGTAGCGGGGCCCCGGTGGCGTATACGACGGCCTCGAGCGGGCAAACCGCTCTGGCGTCGTGCTCGACGACCACCACGTCACCCCCCCCGGGCAGTAGCCAAGCCGCGCCCAACGACGCCCCAACCGCAGGCGATGCGCTATCCGTTCCCACGTCCAACTGCGCCAGAGACGGCGAGATCACAGAAGTCCTCAGCTCCGCTGTCACGCAGGCAGGTGCTCAGCAGCTGATCTTCCAGGGCTTGCCGGCCGGCGAATACAACGTCTGCTTCGGCGCTGCCATCAACTCCGATGGCCAGTCGTTGAGGGCGGTGGCCAATGCCGCGGAAGTCGCGGTACCCGCCAACACGACTTCGAGGTTCCAGACCGTGATGCTCCCGTCCCCGGTCACGGTGAGCGGCTCCCTCGTCTACCGGTCTGGGGGTACCTCAGTGCCATTGACATGCACGCCGGGGCCGGGCGTGGCTTGTTCCCCGGCGACGGTGACAGCCACGTGGCAGTACTACAACGAGGCGTCGAACCCCCCGGCACTGCTGACAGGTGTCTTCACTACTCAGGTGGAATCGAACGGTTCGTTTACGTTCTCCGCCGTTCCCGCGGGGGAGGGGATCGTCTCTCCCAGCCTCGACCTCCAGGTGACGGCGGGCGGTTTCGCCCCCTTCGTGGAAAACAACGTGGCGGTGCCTTCGTGCTCTACCACGACGACGGGCAGGGGCTCAGGCGTGTGCCGGCCCGGGTACTTCGCCGATCTCGCCCTGTCGCCGCTCGCCAGTGCCGTCAACGGCAAAGTGGTGCTCCGCACCGGGGCGACGTCTACGGACACGTCCCCGGGCGACCTGAGCCGGGTCAGTGTTTCGGTGGAGCGGGAGAGCGGTGCCGGTGCCAGTGTCAGGGCCAGCGTAAACTCCGGCGGCCAGCTCATCTGGGATGACCCTGGCACCGGCCAAATGGGTTGGGCCGAGCCCGGTGTCTACAGGCTGGTGTTCTCTGCGCCTGGCTTTAGCCCTGCCACGATCGACAAGTTGGTGGTGCCGGTCAATCCCAGCTGCAGTGCTCAGCCGTGCGCCACTATCAGCGTGGGCACTGTCACGTTGATGAGATCGGCACGTTGACCGAAATCGGCACGTTGACCGAAATCGGCACGTTGACCGAAATCGGCACTCCAGTTGGCTATCGCGGCCGTACCAATAACGGTCATGGCCGGGCGCGGAACTGCCGCTCCCGGTCGCTCCCTATCGCGGAAAAGACTGCCGCCACGGCCATGACGACCATCGACGCGTAAAACGCCGCCCGCAACCCGGTCGTGAACGCGACGGCGGCGCTCCCGTGCAGGTGTGCCGTCCCAGTGAACAGGGCAAATGCCAACCCGCGCAGACCGAGCGGGAGCCCGCCAGGATGGCCGCGGAGAAAGAGAGCACCAGCCCGACATTGAAGACAGCCCGTAGGCCCCGGAAGCGACGCCGAATGTCTCAGGCTTTACGGCCATTATCAAAGCCGCCCCGTTGGAAGGCCAGAAGGCGCTGGCGCCGATGCCGTTCAGCACGCTGGCGACCACTACCACCCAGAGCCCCGTGGAAAGCGACAGGCGTGAGTACACGAACACCGCTACAACCTGGGCGGCGAGACCGGCTGTGGCCGGGATGACCGGACCAGCGCGGTCGGCGAGCCACCCCGCCAGCGGGGCGATGGCGGTCCCCACGAAGTACCCGGGGACCACCAGTAGCGAAGCATGAATAAGCGACAGGTTGCGAGCCCCTTGGAGGAACATAATTACCAAGAACACAACAGCGAAGTTCGCCAGGCATTGGAGCAGCGCGGCCAGCAGGGTGGGAGTGACCGTCGGGATCCGCAACAAGGACAGATCCAGCGTCGGCTCGTCCTTCCGGAGCTGCACCGCGACGAACACTCCTAACATCACCACTCCGCCCACTAGTAAGCCCATCGTCGGGGCGTCCAGGGAAAAGGTCCCGAGGCGCAAGCCAGTCGTGGTGACGCTCAGGGCCGAGGTCGCCAGGCGTGTTATGGCCGTGAGCACCCCGAAAAGACCGAGGGCGAGGGTGACGATGCCAACGAAGTCGACCCGGTCCTTGGGCCGCGGGCCGGTGTCCTTCAGGAACTTGAATGCCAGCGCCACTCCGAGTGCCCCGACTGGGACATTTATCCAGAAAGCCCATCGCCACGACCAATACGTGACGATCGCTGCGCTGACGAGGAGGCCCAGTACGGCGCCGATCCCCCAGCCAAGGGCGTTGTAACCGTAGGCTCGGTTGCGGCGCTCAAGGGGGAAGATGTCGGCGACGATCGCGCCGCTGTTAGCGGCCATCAGAGCGCCCCCGATGCCTTGCAGTCCCAGGAAAGCCAAAATCGAAGTTCGGCCCCAAGCAAGCGCGGACAGCGTGGAACTCGCGATGAAAGTGATTGATCCAACTTCGTACATGCGGACGCGACCGAAGATGTCGCCCAGTCGCCCTCCCTGGATGGCGAGGACGGTCATGACCAAGAGGTAGCCGATCGTCACCCAAATCATCGAACTGAGCCCAATGTGGAGGTCCCGCTCGATTTGAGGCAGCGCCAGCGCGAGGACCGTAGTGCCGAACGCCGCGATCACCAAGCCGATCATGACGACAGCGAGGGCAAGGACGGGTCGAGTGCTCGTGGCGCGGAAGCGCTCCGGCGGTGGCGGCAGCGGTGCAATTTCGATCTCGGGCGGGGCCGGAAGTCTGACGAGGGCCCGGGCTAGCTCCCGGGGACGGAGATCCGACCCGCAGCGGATGCAGAAGTAATTGATCACCAAGTTGGGTTCGGCGCAGACCGGGCACTCGATGTGCTTGAGAATTGCCCGGCCTTCGGTCCCCGGCAGTCGGCGCAGGCCTACTTCCCCCGGGCGGTCTTTATTAACTGCGACTGTCGTCGCCCGGTTGGCCCAAAAAAGGGGGTAATCGCAGGTCTGGCAAAAGCCACTGGCGTCGCGGTCGAGCTCGTCGAGATGGGCCAAAGTGTTGCAAGTTGGACAGATCACATCGATCGGCAACGGGTCATCTCCCCTCTCGGGTGGCCAGGGCCCAGACTTCACGTTCGCCGATGACGAGCCCGACGTAGCAGTTCGCAGGCACCTCGTCCCTTATGAACTCGAGAAAGGTGGTCTCGGGCAGCCATCCTGTGCTGTCCACACGGATGCTTACCTCGGGAGGTCGTTGGCCCGCCTCACCCTCGTGGAACACGCCCCCGCTATCACTGACTTCGACGGGCCCCCCGTGATGAGCTCGAGCATTCCTTTTAAGCACCGCTGGGTACCCCTCCACCTGAGCAGCTTCGAGGCATCTCGGACCAAGCGCCGCTGATAGGTCTCGTCGAGCGAGGGGTTGATGGCGGGGAGCGCCAGCCACGCGCCCATGAACCGCACCATCGATGGCGGGGCGACAGCCGGGTCGATGATGTTGGCGAGGTTGTCGATGTCGTCCAGATAGGTCACGGCCTCGTCCTGGAAAATGGACACGAACCGGTTGAAAAAATCGTCGTCGAGCATCCCGATGGGGAGCTGGCCGACGAGCCAATCCGGGCGCCGGCCCCCTTGCCAAAAGGCCGGCCCGGATGTGGCGGCAACCATGCCGGTCGAGGAAAGGTCCGTCGAGGAAGTCGTGGTCGAGGAAAGGTCCGTCGAGGGGGGAGGGGGCAACGGGTACCGGGAGACCTTTGGCCGCGTTGGGGGTACCTGTGGTCTCGTTCGGGGTATCAGGGGGCCCCTCATCGCCCGCTCCATTTTCATTTGTCATTTCACAACCACCACGCTGTGGCTGGGCAAGGCGAAATGCGTGGTGCGGCTGCCTTCTTCCTCGAGGAGCGGCAGGGGCTGGGGAGCTGAGAGGAAAAGCGAACGATCGTCGAGGCGCACGACCTCCCGGGCCGCGCCGAACGCCTCCCCGTGCGCAAGTCGCACTCGAAGAGGAGCACCTCGTCGACCCTCTCGATGGCGCCGACCCGGTCGAGTAAGAGCTGAGCTATCGGGCTGGCGTTGAGATTCGTGTCCCACGGCCAGCCCACACCGTCTGGCCCTCCTGAGAGCGGGTTCACCCACTCGTAGAGGAGGTCGAGGGCCTCGGTGCGAGCCCGCGTCAGCGTATCGTCACTGGCAGTCGGCACTGCACGGAGATGGCATGCCACCGTGACGCCCTGATAGTAGGGGGTGGTGACCTCGACAGTCGCCCCCAGGAGGCGACGGGGCTCGAGGTAGTTGGCTATTCGCGCCACGAGCCCGTCGGTAAGGGCGAAATCGTCGATGCGCTGACTTTCCGGGACCCGTCGGACCTTGGGCACTATCAGCAAACGGATGGGGCCGCCGGGAGTCGCTGGGCCGAGGCAGCGTGCCCTGGCGACCTCTGTTGAGGCTTCGGTGGCCAATCGCTCGTAGTCGCGGGGCGTGACCGCCCGATGCCGCGTGCGAAGGCTGAACGGGGCACGTTTTTTCGCTTCGCCCACCGTCTCTGAATCCGCTCCACCCCTGGCGGGGGCAATATTGCTCACGCGGTCGATGAATGCCACCGTGGAGCGAAGGCTCGTCAAGGTCCCCGACCCCAGGTTGCCCTCAGAACCGCCGCCGTGACGGTAGGCCAGCATCGTAACCTCAGCATTCGGCGGCGGCACCGCCCCGTGCTGGTGCCAGGTCCCGTCTGCATAACGGACGCGGTGGCTGAAATGGACCATCCCTGAGCTGCCGTCGAGGACATAATGATGGTCGCCCAGAAGCGAGCCGGTGAAGTCTTCGACCTCCACCCAGTTCCGGGCCACAGTGCCGGTACCTATCTGGAGGTCTCGCCCTCCGGCGTGCTAGCACCGGAGCGTGGCGGAGCGGGAATGATTGGCCTGGCAGCCCGTTGGACCGACCCAGGGTTTCAGGGCCGTACCTGACTGAGTGCTCGGCCAGGGTCGACCCTCCAAGAGCATCGACGCTCACCGACCGCACCTCTGGGGAAGCCTGATAGCTGGGCTCGCCCGGCGCCGCCTGGTCATCACTACCCTGAACCAGTAAGCGCGGGTGCCCCCCAAGGCCAGGGGCTCGTGCGTATGCGGGAACAGGAGGACCACTTCCCCATCCCGGTTCAGCCCGCCCGTCGTATCGGAGTAAGCAGGTACAGTCACCCACGCTTCTCCTGACCATGCCTCGCTTACGAGCGGGGGCCTCGACGGGTAGATCCCGATGCCGGCCGGGGTAGCGGTAGTCACCCTGAACCGCAGCACAGTGCCGGCCAGGCTGGCGGCGAAGCCCAGGTAAAGGGCGTCGCCCGGGAGAGGTACCGGCTCGGAAGTGAAGCAACGCAGCGCGGATCCCGGCAACCGCAGGTCGTCCCATGCGTCTGCCAGCATTTCAGTGCTCGAGCCGCCCTGGCCGGTCTTGGCCGCAATCAGTTCGGGTGGGGGCGATCACGATCTTCGACCGTCTCGAATATCACGGGTGCACCGTCCACTGCCGGGCCCTTACCTGGGTACCCGCCCTTACCGTCACGGGCTGCGCGAGAACGGTCGAAAGCCAAAATGTGAGGTCGGCCTGCGCCGTGTTGGGCGGGAAAGGTGCAACGCCCATCAACTCGAGGAACTTCGTATAAAAACGGTCGGGTACCTGGTTGAGGCGATAGAGCAGCATCTCGCTCATCCAGGCAAAAAGTTCTATCAGCGTGACGCTGGGGTCAGACAGGTTGTGGTTGGTCCACTCGGGGCAGTATTTCGGGATGAGGAGCTTTGTCTCGTCGACAATGTCTTGGAAGGTGCGATCGTCGAGGTTGGGGGCTTGAGCGACAATTTTCTTCGCTTCCTCTCGCGGGTATTACATTACACGATGAAAAGGTTGCGCCGGTTGTTGGTGGCGCGGACCCTGTAGGTGACTTCGATATGGACCACGGAAGCGTCCCGGGCATCCGGTACACACTCGACCCCCTCTACCTCGACACGGGGTTCCCATTGCGCGATCGCCTCTCTGGTAGCGACCTCCATGAGCCCGAGGGTGTTGAAGTTGACCGGCTCGAATACCAGGTCCCATATACCGCAGCCGAACTGTGGCCTCATAAGCCGCTCTCCCGGCGCGGTCGACAGAATGACTCGCAACGACGCGTCCAGGTCCACAGGGCCACGCGTCAACTGGATGTGGCCGTCAGCGCCCACTCCCATCGGGAACGCGAAACCTCTACCCACAAACGACGGGACATCGAGCGGCGCGGCACTCTCGTGTGCCTCGGGGTACCGGCCAGGAAATCCATGAGATCCGTGCCGGCCCTCACCCTCGTTCGTCGACCGGCGCGGAGGGCGGTCAGGGACCAGGCCATTTTCGGGTGGTGGCATCGTAGCAACCTCTTCTTCAGTTGATTTGTACTATGCCGCCCTTGAGGGCCGCGGTGCCTTCGCCTTCCAGTTGCAAAATAGCGCCCTTCAGGCTGGCCTGGCTCTGGCCCTGCATCTGGAGCTGGGTATCTGCCGAGATGTCGACCTGAAGGCCGGAGAGTTTGAGGTTTTGCTCGGCTTGTACCGTTATGTTGGCCCCTTTTATCGTGACGTCACCAGCATCGGAAAAGGCGATTTGCGTGTTCCCCGCCTTTATCGTGAGGGGTTGTCCCGCCGGGATCTCCAGATTAGTGGACTCTTTGGTTACCTTAAGAGTGTGCTGCTGGCCGGCTAATTGGAGCATGAAATACTGGTTTTGGGGGTCATCGCCATCGGAGAGCTCCCAGACGTGCCCCAGGCGTGAGGTGAACCGGCGAGCGGACACCTGGCCGTCCTTGACGGTCCAGTCGGGGATATTCGACTTGGTGCCGAACAATCCCCCCATGATTATGGGCTGGCGCGGGTCGCCGTGCTCGAAGCCGACCAACACTTCGTCGCCTACCTCGGGGATCAAGACGTTCCCCCGGCTGGCGCCTCCACCGGCGAGGGAGCCTGCCCCGGAGCTCTCTTGGGTCTCGTCGAGCCCCGGAAACGGACCTTCACCCGGCCCATTTTCTTCGGGTCGTTTATATTCGTCACTTCACCTACCACCATGCCAGGGTGATGAGTAGCGGGCCCCTGCAGAGGGCCGTAACGGGAGCCGCCATCAGCCGATGCCAGCACGGTCTGGCCCCGCCCACCCGACCAGAACCGAGTCAAAAAGCCGTGCCGAGCACGGTATGTGTCTCCACCCTGGTGACCGGGTACGTCCCGGGAGAGGGGCCCCGCATCAGCGACCTGTACCGTTGCACCCAATTTGATGCTCGTGTCGACGTCTGCTATCCCGGCTGCCCGCACTGAACTGGTCGCCGCCCAATCCAGGAGCGCCTGGCTCAACTGGGTCGCTTCCTCCTGGGTGCTGGCGGCCAAGCCGGCTGTGACGAGGTTGGCCATCTGAACGTGTTGTCAGGGCCCGACACTACATCGGCGAGGTCTGAGCTGGCTGACAACGTGGCGGTACTGGCAGTACCGGTGAGGCTTTGCTGTTCGTCGTGGTCCCCAACCATAGACCTCGACGGTGCCAGGCGTCCGCCCCGAGGCCTTTACAGAGAAGCTGCGGTGTCTCAAGCGTCATTTGGACCGTGTTGCCAGCGGCGGGTTTTTTGAAATAGAGAGTCGTTCCCTCGACCCACCAGTCAAACCCGCACCGGCTCGCCATCTCGTCCAGGAAAGTGAGGTCGGAACTGACCTGCAGGATGTAATCGAGGGTCATGCTCGAGCTGTCGGTCGAGGCGGTGAGGCCGGCGTCAGTGGCGACTTAGAAGAGAAAAGCCTTGAAGTAAGATTTGTTCGAACGGCCAGATGCGGGCTCAGCCGCCTGTCTTTGCTGATCAGCACCACGTCGGCGTGCGCCTTGGACACCCGGCCGCACGGTACCCACCCTGACCCCGGGTGTCACCCTCGGGAACGCCCGCGCCTGCACTCGGCCGCGTCTGGCGCAACGTCGAAGGAGACCTAGGCGAGCCGCTCGCCGTCCGGGCCGCGGACGACGTCGCGGCCCGGACGGATCTCAGGCGCGGACTGACTTACGCCTCGGTGTTATCAGAGATAATGTCACATTACCTCTGATAGGCCACAAGCCGAACTCATGACCTTTGGGCGAGCTACGGCACGGGATCTTTAGCGTCCGATGGCATTCCCTGGCTCGGAGCGTGTCGTTAGCCCAGCAGGTGCGTGCCGGTGGGGCCGGTGATCTGCTGGAGCATGGTGCGGGCGAGTTGCTGGATCTGTGATGGCAGGGGCACGTAGCCGTTGGCGGCGGCGTAGGCCTGGCCGTCGTGGGTGAGCCAGTCCAGCATGGCGACCAGGTTCTGGCCGGTGGCCTGGCTGGGCTGGTGGGTGTAGACCAGCGCCCAGCTGTACCCGCTGATCGGGTAGCTGGTGGCGCCGGGCAGGTTGACGATGGAGAAGTCGTTGGGGGTGATGGCGGGTTTCTGGGCGGCGTCGGCGGCGACGGTCTGGGTGGACGGGGTGACGTAGTTCCCGGCCTGGTTGCGGATGGCGGCGAATGGCAGCAGCAGGCCCTGGGAATAGGCCTGCTCGATGTAGCCGATGGAGAACGGGGTGCGGTTGACTGCGGTGGCTACTCCGCCGTTGCCTTCGGCGGGTTCCCCGGTCGGCCAGTTCAGCGTCTTGCCGGTGCCGACCTTGGCGGCCCAGGCCGGGTCGATGCTGGACAGGTAGTTGCTGAAGATGTAGGTGGTGCCGCTGCCGTCGGAGCGGTGCACGACGTTGATCTGCGCGGGAGGCAGGGACAGGCCGGGGTTGAGCGCGGTGATGGCCGGGTCGTTCCAGTGGCTGATCTGGCCGAGGTAGATGGCTGCGAGGACCGGGCCGGTCAGGTGCAGCCGGGCACCGGATGGGAGGCTGAGGTTGTAGGCGATGCCTTCGCCGCCCAGGTCGACGGGCACCTGGGTGATGGGTCCGCCTTTGGCGGCGGCTTGCTCGCTTGCGGTCATCGGCACGTCGGAGGCGCCGAAGTCGACCTGGCGGGCGCTGATCGCGGCGATCCCCGCGCTGCTGCCCACGGCGGCGTAGCTGATGGTCACGCCGGGGTGCTGCTGCTGGTATGTGGCGAACGCGACGCTGAAGAACGGCGCGTCGAACGTCGAGCCGGCTCCGGTGAGCGTGGGTGCATGGCCGCCGGGGCCGGTGGTGGCCGCGGCCACCACCGACGCCGGGGCGCCCGTGGTGCCCGGCGTGCTGGTGCTGGTGCAGGCGGCAACGGCGAGGACGATGATGGCCGCGGCGGCCGCGATGGCCGGGCCGGTGGTGCGGCGGGGCTGGGAGCCTGGTTCTGCGGGGGGGCCTGACATGGCTGTTCCTCTACGCTGAGGGTCCGGAGCGGGGGCTTAGTGCCGCCGGGTAGCCCGGGTCCAGGCCTGGGCGGCCATCTGGACCGCGTCCCAGGGGCTGCCCAGCGGCGGGGTGTAGGACAGGTCCAGGTCGCTGACCGCGTTGACGGTCATGCCGTGGAAGATGGCGGCGGCGGCGATGTCGATGCGCTTGGCGATCTCGGCGTGCTTGTGCCCGAACATCTGCAGGCCGAGCAGCCGTCCGGTGGTGCGGTCGCCGGTGACCCGGATGGTGATGCGGTGGCTGCCGGGGTAGTAGGCCTTGTGATCATCAGCGGCGGATCCGACGGTGACCGGGTCGAACCCCGCGGCCAGGGCTTCGTGGTCGCGCAGCCCGGTGCGGGCGGCGGCCTGGTCGAAGATCTTCACCACCTGGGTGCCCAGGCTTCCGGCGAACTGCCGGTTCCCGCCGAGCGCGTTCTCCCCGGCGACCCGGCCCTGCTTGTGCGCGGTGGTGCCGAGCGGCAGGTACGTCACGCCGAGCAGCCGGTGGTGGGTGATGACGCAGTCCCCGGCGGCCAGCACGTCGGGCAGGTTGGTGTGCATGCCGGGGTCGACGGCGATCGCGCCCCTGACACCGAGGGTGGCTCCGGCGTCGGCGGCCAGGGTGGTCTCGGGCCGCACCCCGACGACCACCAGTACCATGTCCGCCGCACGGGTTACCGCCGTGCCATCAGCCGCGGTGGCCTGGACTTCTAGCCGCCCTGCTCCGCCGGGTGAGGCCTTGCTGATGGCCTGGACGGTGGTCCCGGTGAGCACCTCGACGCCGCGGGCGGCCAGTTCGGCATGCACCAGGGCGCCGAGCTCGGGGTCGACGGTGGGCAGCACCTCGGGCAGCTGTTCCATCTGGGTCACCCGAAGCCCGCGGACGGTCAGCGCGTCGGCCATCTCCAGGCCGATGTACCCGGCGCCGACGATGACCGCGCTGGCGGGGGCGGCGTGCTCCAGGGTGCGCATGACGGCGAAGGTGTCGTCCATCGAGTGCAGCAGGTGCACCCCATCATCGGGGCCCAGGGCGCCGGGACCGGCCAGGCCGCCGATCGGGGGCCGGACCGGCACCGCGCCGGTGCCGACGATCAGCTTGTCGTAGCCGAGCAGTTCCTCGCCGCCGCCGGTGGAGCTGACCAGGAGCTTGCGGCCGGGCACGTCGATACGGCGGGCGGTGGTGTCCAGCCGCAGCCGCATCCCGGCCGCTTCCAGGTCGGCGACGGTGCGGTGGGCCAGGTTGCGCCAGGGGGTGACCTCGCCGGACAGGTAGTAGGGGATGCCGCAGATGGAGAAGTTCGGGTAGGCGTCCTCCAGGACCACCGTGACGTCCGCGGCCGGGTCCAGTTCGCGGGCCCGCAGGGCGGCGCTGATCCCGGCGTCGCTGCCGCCGATCATGACCAGGTGCATGGCAGGCTCCCCTCCGGTGTGTCTGTCAACGGGGCTGGACCGGGCCGGGCGGCCGGTCCGCGGACGGCAACGCGCCGTCGTATCCAGCTCGGGCGGCCGCGCGCCCGGAGCTGTGGGGGAAGATGATGTCGGCGGCGTCGGCTGGCGTGAGGGCGGGGTACAGCGCCTTGATGATCCCGGCGGCCAGGACGCCGCCGAGGATCTGCGCGGCGATGAAGCTCGGGACCGAGGACGGGGCGATGCCCGCGAAGGTGTCCGAGAACATCCGGCCGATGGTGATGGCCGGGTTGGCGAAGCTGGTGGAGGAGGTGAACCAGTACGCCGCGCCGATGTAGGCGCCCACCGCCGCGGGGGCGGACCGGCTGCGCCCGGACCGGGCCAGCGCGAAGATCACCAGCAGCAGCCCGATCGTGGCGATGACCTCCGACAAGAAGTGCGCAGGAGTGGCCCGGTGCTTGGCGGAGATGGTGACCGCGGGCAGGGCGAACATCAGGTTCGCCGCCACCGCCCCGGCGATGCACCCGGCCACCTGCGCCGGGAGATACGCCCCGGCGTCCCGCCAGGACAGCCCGCCGAAGAAGGCATCGACGAAGGACACCACCGGGTTGAAGTGGCCGCCGGAGACCGGGCCGAACATCAAGATGATCGCGAACAGCCCGGCCGCCGTGGCCGCCGCGTTCTCCAGGAGCTGCAGCCCGGTCTGGCCCGGGGACAGCCGCTGCGCGGCGATCCCGGAGCCGATCACCACCGCGGCCAGGAACGCGCTGCCCAGGAACTCGGCTAGCAGCCGGCGCCACAGCAGGACGGGTGCACTGGTCACGCGGCCATCTTGACAGAGGAAGATAGTTCAGTCAAGATTGAGTCAATGACTTCTGATCGAACCTCTGAGCTGGAGCGGCGTGCCATCTTGCATGCCGCGCTGGCCGATCCGGCCCGGTTGCGGATCACCGACACGCTGCTGGCCGGGGACGCATCCCCCTCCGAGCTGGCCGGCATGCTGGCCATGCCGTCCAACCTGCTGGCGCACCACCTGCATACGCTGGAACAGGCCGGGATCATTACCCGCCGCCGGTCCGAAGGCGACCGCCGCCGTACCTACCTGCAACTGATCCCGGGCGCCCTGGACTCGCTGGCCCCCCCGGCAGCCCGCGCGGCGCTGCGGGTGCTGTTCGTGTGCACCGCCAACTCCGCGCGCTCGCACCTGGCCGCCGCGCTATGGCGCCAGGCCAGCAACCTCCCGGCGGTATCAGCCGGAACGCATCCGGCGGCGGCGATCGATCCGGGCGCTATCGCCGCCGCCGGCCGCCACCGCTTGCCGCTGCCCCGGCTGCGGCCCCGCCACATCAGCGAGGTCCGGCAAGACGGCGACCTCGTGATCACCGTGTGCGACCTAGCTCATGAGGAACTCGCCGAGGCCGCAGCGGTGCACTGGTCCATCCCCGACCCGGTGCCAGCTGGCGACCCGGGCAGCTTCGACGCCGCCCTAGCCCAGCTAGCCGATCGCGTCGGGCGCCTGGCACCGCGCCTGGCGGCCGTTTCCTGACCTGGCCGCCTGCCTGCGCCGCCGCCGCGGACGGCGCGGGCATGGGTGAGCGCGGCACGCGGACCTTGTGGCGGATCCCCATGTGCCTGGCCGCGGTCCGGCAGGCTCTCGCCGGTACCGGAAAGTCCCGGCCAGGACGCCAGGCGGTGGCCTGTGGCCGTGCCCGGCCCCCGGTTATCCGGTGGCGGGCCTGACGGCCCGGATGATCGCTGAGTGCATGCCGGGAGCTGCCTCGTGCGTGAAGGTGACCGACACATCCGTGAACCCGGCCGCGGCGAGCCCGTCGAGGTACTCGGTACGGGACAGGGCACCGGCGATGCAGCCGGCATAGGAGCCGGCGACGGCGCGGTCGGCGGCCGTGAGGTGGTCCTCGGCGACCACGTTGGTGACGCCGATCCGCCCCCCCGGAACCAGCACCCGGAACATCTCCGCGAGCACTGCGGGCTTGTCGGTGGACAGGTTGATCACGCAGTTGGAGATCACCACGTCCACCGACGCGGCGGGCAGCGGCAGGGCCTCGATCTCGCCCTTGACGAACTCCACGTTCGCCGCGCCGGCCTTGGCGGCGTTGGCGCGGGCCAGGGTCAGCATCTCATCGGTCATGTCCACCCCGTACGCGACCCCGGACGGGCCGACCCGCCGCGCCGACAGCAGCACGTCGATACCCCCGCCGGAGCCCAGGTCCAGGACCCGCTCGCCCTCATGCAGGTCCGCGACCGCGAGCGGGTTGCCGCAGCCCAGGCTGGCCAGGACCGCCTCCTCCGGCAGCCCGTCGGTCTCCCCCTCCCGGTACAGCCCCTCACTGAAACCGCCGACCGCCTCCGCGGCCGGCCCGGGGCCGCAGCACGAGTCCGCAGCCGAGCTGCCGCAGCACGCGGCAGCCACGCCGGCTTCCGGCTCCAGGACCGCGCGGGCCGCCTCGGCGTACCGGGCCCGGACCTTTTCGCGCAGGCCGGTGGTTACCTGGTCGCTCATCACGCTCTCCCCTAGATATAGATGACTGTCGATGCCTACTGTGCCTGGAATATAGATCATTGTCAATGCCTGACGCATACACTGGCCAGGTGAGCACCTCCGGCCAGCATCCAGGACCAGCCAGCCTTGCCGCTGGCCGGAATATGCTGCGCGCCGCTGCTGCGCGAGCCGATCACCGCCGATCAGGCGGCCGGCCTCGCCCGCATGCTGAAAGCCCTGGCCGACCCCACCCGGCTGCGCCTGGTCTCCATGGTCGCCGCGCACGACGGCGGCGAGGCCTGCGTCTGCGACCTCACCGAGCCGCTCGGCCTGACCCAGCCGACCATCTCCCACCACCTCAAGATCCTCGTCGACGCCGGGATCTTCACCCGCGACAAGCGCGGCGTGTGGGCCTACTACGCCCTCGTCCCCGAGGCCTTGAACGCGCTCGCGGCAGTGCTGAGCACCACTCGCTAATGCCTGGCAGCGGCTCGACAGCAGCCGCCGCGACACGCCGGACCAGCGATCCCTTTATCAGAGGTAATGACCCCTTATCTCCGATAGAGCGAGGCTCTTCCTGTGTGACTTTCACAGATAAGTGGTTCTGCCCCACATTTCGTGATGGTCTCGGCTCTGGTCATGCCAGCAAGACTCGCTTACGGAGCAGGTCGAATCGGGCGCGGCCGTACATTTGCCGTTTGAGCATCTTGATCCGGTTGACGTTGCCTTCGACCTTGCCGGAGCTGTAGGGCAGGGTCAGGCCGTTGAGGACGGCCTGGTAGTCGCGTTTGAGCCCGGTGATGAAGGAGCGCAGGTCCGGCTGGTCGCCGGCGCTGGCCTGGGCGATCCAGGCGTCCAGCTGCTCGCCGCGCCGGCCGGTGAGGATCTTGGCGAACTCGGTGACGTGGCTGGCCAGGGCGTCCAGGTGCGGGCACTGGGCCCGGACGCTGGTGAGGCTGTCCTGCTCATCGTCGTCGAGGGAAGCGGGGTCGCGCAGGATCCAGCTGGTGATGTGGCGGACCTTGGGCGGCGCCGGGACGGCGGGCGGCGCGGCCAGGCCCTTGAAGGGCCGCAGGTAGGCATAGACGGTGCCGTAGCTGCCGCGGTAGCCCTGCGCGGTGATCTCCCGGTGCAGCTGGCCGATGTTGGTGCACCCGGAGTTCCAGCGCTGGTGCAGGAAGGGCTTGTGGTCATCGAGCTTGCTCGGCCACCCGGTCAAGGTGCCCGCCACGACCTCATCGACGCTGGCCGCGCGGTAGTAGCGGCGGGCGGTCCCGGGCGCCAGGCGCAGCTCCCGCATGACCGTGGTGATGGTCTTGCCCTCGGCCTTCAGCGCCTGGACCTGCTCGTAGCGCTGGCGGGCCCGCACCACCCGGGCCCTGTTCTCGGCGTGGGCGGCGGTCGCCTGGCTGGCGAGCTGCCCGGGGTCGGGGGCCTGCTCCGCCGCGGCCTGCTCCAGGGCGGCGTAGTGGTCCCGGACGCACCGGTGGTGCGCGGCGACGGTCTTCTCCACGTGCTCGGCCAGGTTGTGCCACAGGTGCCACCGGTCGGCGACCTGGATCGCCTGCGGCGCGCCGGTGCGGGCGCCGTCGGCGTAGGCGCCGGCCCGGTCCCGGCAGATCACCTCGGTGCCGGGATGTGCCTTCAGCCATTCGGCCAGCGTGTCGGCTTCCCGGTCCCGCAGCAGGTCAACAGGCTCACCGGTGTCGACGTTGACCAGCACCGTCCCGTAGTCCCGGCCACGGCGGAACGCGAAATCATCCACGCCGAGCACCGTCACCGGGCCGGGCCCGGGACCGGGCAGCGCCATGATCAGCCGCAGCAGGCTGGACCGGCTGGCGGTGAGCCCCAGCAGCGCCGCCAGCCTGGCCCCGGCCCGGCCCGCCAGGGCCAGCGCGATCGCGGTGAGCATCTGCGCCAGCGGCGGGGTGCGCCGGGCACGGCGGGAGGTCAGCCCCTGGACCTGCTCGGCGAACGTCTTGCCCGGGCAGTCCGGGTTGCCGCAGAAGAACCGCCGCACCACCAGCCGGATCACCGGCTGCTGGCCGCCGATGGCGGCATCGGCCAGCCGCCGCTGGTAGCTGCTATGCACCCGCTGCGAGGGCACGCCGCACCGCGGGCACACGCCGCTCCCGGCCCGGGCGCGCGCCCAGATGCACAACCGGCCGCCTGTCAGCGCGGCGGTCTCCACGACTACTCCGGCCAGGTGCGGCAGCAGCCGCTCCAGGCTGATCTCATGCTGGCATGACAAACACCCATTGACCTGCGACAATGACACGGCGGACTCCTGGGAGGACGGCTGGATTCGACAACCGCCGATCTACCAGGAGTCCCTTCGCTTACCTAGGCGACACGCCGATCACCAGCCAGAACAGCCAGCACCGTCACACAGGCCGCATAACGCCCAGAAGGGTTCGTTGCCATCACGAAATGTGGGGCAGAACCAGATAAGTGGCGGTGGTTTACCGGCGCTATGTGGCGTGGGTGGTGCCCGGATCCTTCTGCCGCGGGCGGCCTCCATGCCCGGGTGGCGATGCGGCCTGGGGCTAGTCAGCCGTCGGTCAGCAGGGCGCCGAAGGTCTGCCTTGCGATCTCCTCAGCTTGGGTCTGGCCGACGACCGTTCCTGTCACATCGGGGTGCTCACGGGCCCAGGTACGGGCGGAGGCTGTGCTGGTGAAGAAGTTGAGGGCGTCGCAGCAGATCGTGGCGGCCGGGCCGGAGCCGCTGCGGCGGCCGATGAATACCACCGCGCCGCGGGGCTCCCAGACGGTGGTGCGTTCCGGGCCGGCGGTGACGGTGACCGGCTCACCGGTCACCGGGTCCGCGGAGGTGATGACGACGTCGCGGCCGAGCATGGCCGGGATGCCCAGCGCATCGATCGCGCACATCGACCACGCCTCCGCGCCGCCGGCGATCCGGACGCGGTGCGGCGTCTGGGTGGCGGAGAACGGGTAGGCCGCACGGATCGTCCCGTCGGCACCGAGGGTGAGGAAGTCCTCGCGGTCCAGCTCGGCCAGCACCTCCCCGGCGGTGCGCCGGTACGGGGCGGCCGCCGCCTCGAGCGTCTCCGGCCCGGGGGCCGATCCGGTGGCGGCGAAGTGCCGCAGGATCTCCTGGTGCACCGCCCGCAGCCCGCCCGCGGACGGCGCGCGGCGGCCCCGCCCCCCGCGGCCGACCGGATCGGGCACGTCCGCCCCGCAGCACTCGTCCCGGGTCGCTCCGGCCGCCGAGAGCGCGGCCGTCAGGTCCTGCACGCTCGGCGCCCCGGCCGCCGCGCCGTCAGGGCCGCGGTAGATCCGGCATGACAGGCCCGGCACGACCCCGGCCGCGGCGAAGGGATCCACGCCGTCGAGCAGGATGGTGGGCGAGCCGGTCATTCCCAGCCGTGCGGCCTCCGCTTCCCCGGTGACCTCCACCAGCTCCACTGATGCCGGCCGCCCGGCGAGCGCGGCCGTGATCCGCTCGGCAGCGACCGGGGTGTTCGGGCAGTCCGGAACCGTCAGGATGGTGATCCGCATCGTCGCTGTCCTCCCGCGCGTAGCCTCTGCACCCGACGGTAGACGTTCCACCGTACTGGAAGGTCAAGGACTGGTCAGCGTCCCGGAATCCCGGGACTTCCCGGGTCCCCGGCCGGCGCAGCCCGCCGCGCAGGGCCGTCGGCGCCACCGGGCGACCAGCCTAGCACAGGCCAGCAGGACAGCTAGCATCAGCCCGAGCCCGCCCCAGGCCAGCACCGAGCGCCGCGTCGATCGCATCCAGGAAGACAGTGGTGGTTTCTGCGGTCATCGCTGGCGCTCCTTCATCCGCGGGGACCGCCGGGTCGCTGACCCGCTGGCGGCGGGCTGGCCGATCCGCCTGCTACGCTGAACCTTCCAGCTGGCGGGAATGTCGAGGGGCGCGGATGAGGATCGGCGAGGTCGCCGGCCGGGCCGGGGTGCCGGCCAAGACGATCCGGTTCTGGGAAGACCAGCACCTGCTCCCTCCCCCTGCCCGGACCCCGGCAGGCTACCGCGACTACGACCCGGCCGTCCTCGAGCGCCTCGCCTTCATCCGGCGCGCCCAGGCCGCCGGGCTCACCCTCGACGCCATCGGGCAGGTGCTGGACATCAGTGACGGCGGCCAGCCGCCGTGCGTCCACGTCGCCGGCCTGATCGCCCGGCGCCTGACCGAGGTCGAAGCCCGGCTGGCCGAGCTCGCGCGCACCCGCGACCAGCTCGCGGCGCTGGCCGCGCGCGCCGCGGCGCAGGACCCGGCAGACTGCCGGGGCTACTGCTCGATCATCGCCGCCGAGGCACCGCCCGGTACCCTCGACCTTCCAGCAACGGGGAAGACCTAGCGCACGGCCCGGCCCCCGGGCAAGCATCTGGGTCCCATGGAGCTGCAGCCGGCTTCGACGCGCCCGGCTCCGGAACTGCCGTCGGCAACGACCGCCCGGCAGGCAGCGCAGCGAACCGGGGGCCCGCAGCAGCGACACCCTGACCGCAGCCGGGCGCGACCAGGTGTTCACCGGCAAGACATCTGGCACGCTGGCCCGCCGGTCACCTCCCGCCGCCGCTGCCGCATCGCCGGTCCGGCATCAGGGAATTTACCGTTGACCTTCCCCTGGGCTGGAAGGTGGAGGATGGAGGCTATGGGGATCACCCGGGACGAGGTTCGCCGTCTGGTCGAAGCTGGCGCGCAACTCGTCGAGGTCCTGCCCCGGGCCGAGTTCGACGACGAGCACCTGCCGGGCGCCATCAGCTTGCCGCTCAAGTCACTCACCGCCGAGACATCAGCCGTACTCGACAGGTCCCGGCCGGTGATCGTGTATTGCTGGGACGGCCTTTGAGACATGAGCCCGCGAGCCGCATCCCAGGCTCACGCAACTCGGGTTCGCGCCCGTCTACGACTACACCCTCGGCAAGGTCGACTGGATCGCTGCCGGTCTCCCCACCGACAGGGCCGGGCAGCCCAGCCGCAGGGTCCTCAACGCCGTCCGGCGTGACGTGCCCACCTGCGCTCCCGACGCCCCCGCCGGCGCTGCAGCACGCACGCTCCAGGGATCGGAGCGCTTCGTGGTCATCGCCGGGCAGCGCACCGTGGTCGGGATGCTGCACGGCCGGATCAGCGCCGGCGAGCAGGCCCCGGCTGCCGAGGTGATGCAGCCCGGCCCGACCACCGTGCGAGCCCACGAGGACCTCGACGCCACCCGCCAGCGAATGAACGAGCACCACGTCGCTCACCTGCTGGTCACCACCCCAGACGGCACCCTCCTCGGCGTCGTGGACGCCGCAGGCAGCTGACGAAGGCCGCCAGGACCACCGCCGCACCACTCAGGACGACCGCCCTGGACTGGACGCGCCACCGCCTTCACCGGGTGCCGGGCATCCGGCCAGCACGGCGTCCCGGGAGAATTGGGTTTGTTCCTTTACTTTCAGACGTCTTCTGCGCCCGGAATTCCCCCGGGGTCATCGGGTCAGGATGGGACGCAGAGTCTGCACGCTGAGCGCGATGCGCGCGGTGCTGGCCGCCATGGCCCCGGTGGTTACCCAGGTCATGGACGGGATCGCGAGCATCACGCCGGTGATCATGATGGTGTCGAGCATGGTGACGCCGAGGCATCCTGCGATTCCCGCACGGGCGGCCAGCCGGTAGCGGGTCCCCAGCGCGGCAGCGGCGAGCAGCCCGATGACGGTGAGGAGCGCCAGGCCGAGCACGATGCGAGCCGCGAGCGGGACGGGCCAGGCCCAGGCACGGCCGGTGATCAGGACCGTGGCCCAGCAGCCGCCGACGACAGGCCCGGTCAGCAGCAGCCTGCGGGCGCCGCGGCGGGCGGGATTCACGCGGGCAAAGGCGGACACGATGACGTGCGGGTCGCCGAATTCGGCCACCGCGGATCCGGCGGCGAGGTCAGGGGCCAGGTCTTGCCGCAGATAACACTGGTACGTCTCGGCCAGCCCGCCGGCCAGCTCCTCGACGATCGGCGCGGGCAGCTGCGCAGCCAGCACGGCCAGGTAGTCGCTGATCAGGCGGGGTTCGGACATGGCCCGCCCTCCAGCGCGGCGCCGACGGTGGCCGCGAAGTCCCGCCAGTCGGCCCGCCTGCCCGACAGCGCCCGGCGTCCGGCCGCGGTCAGCCGGTACTCCCGCCGCCGGCGGCCGCCCACCACCGACCATGACCCGGTGATCAGCCCGGCCTGCTCCAGCCGCCGCAGCGCCGGGTAGATGGTCCCGGTCGGCAGGTCCAGCCGCCCGCCGGTGCTCTGCCGCAGAGCCTCGATCACCGCGTACCCGTGCCGCGGGCCGTCTTCCAGGGCGGCCAGCAGCACCGCATCCAGGTGACCCTTCAGCTCCTCGGCCCGCATAGGTAGTAACGCTACTTTAACCCTTCCGGCCAGGCAATCCGCCGGGTAAGGTGAGACTTTATAGGTAGCAATGCTACATATCGGTGAGAGCGTACCCGCCCATGGAGGGACAACGGAGATGGTGACGGCCAGCCGCATCCTGGGTGATCAGGTGGGCTCCACCGCGCCCGCCTTCCTGGCCTTCCTGGCCCTGCACGTCATCGCCGGGCTGACGGCCGTGCTCACCGGCGCGATCGCCGCCCTGGCGCGCAAGGGAAACCCGCGGCACATCCGGGCCGGGCGCTGGTTCTACCGGGCGATCACCGTGCTCTTCGCCACCGCGACCGTCCTGTCGGCGATGCGCTGGCGGCAGGACTACTACCTGTTCATCCTCGGCGCGGTAGCCTTCACCGCCACGACCATCGGCTACCAGCACCGGCGCCGCCACCGGCCCGGCGACACCGGTCACATCGCCGGAATGGGCATCGGCTACACCGCCATGCTCACCGCCTTCTACGTCGACAACGGACCTCACCTGCCGCTGTGGGATCGCCTGCCGGTCCTGGCGTTCTGGCTGCTCCCCGCCGCGATCGCAACACCGCTGATCGCCCGGGCAGTGATACGCGCCCGGCACGCTACGCGCGTGCCGCCGGTTCCCCCGCGAACCACGTAGACTCCGGCGCCAGACCAGCAAACGGGACGGCTGGTGAGACTGGGTGTCTCGGTTCAGTCGTCGTCTTCGCCTTCCCAGGCTTCGCGACCTTCGCGGACGGCCAGGGCGGCGATGCCGAGCGCGATGACGGGGTCGGCCCACCACAGCCCGAACCAGGTGTTGGCGAGCAGCCCGGCCAGGACCGCGATCGCCAGGTAGGCGCACAGAATGTTCTGCACGCCCTCGCCGATGGTGGCGCGGGAGTCCAGGCGGGTCCCGATGCGCTTCTTAGTCAAGCCGAGGGCGGGCATGACGATCAGGCTGGCGATCGACAGGCCGATCCCCAGCCAGCTGGTCCTGGCGTGCTCGGCGGTGACCAGCGAATGGATCGCGTCGATGGCGATGTAGGGCGCCAGCAGGAAGAAGGTGACAGCGACGGCTTTCTGCGCCCGCCGTTCGGCGGTCTGCGACAGGGTGCGGGTCCCGGTGAACCGCCACACGATAATGATGCTGGCCAGGCCCTCGATCACCGAGTCCAGGCCGAACCCGAGCAGCGCGACCGACCCGGCGATGATCGCGGCGGCCACGGCGATGGCGCCCTCGGCGGCCATGTAGACCAGCGACAGCCACGACAGCAGCCGGGCCAGCCGGGCGTTGCGCCGCCAGGCCGGGCTGCCCTGCTCCAAGGGCTGGATGGTGGACGATGCGGAACTCACCGACGGGCCTCCGATGCAGTGTCGGTGTGGCACGGTGGGTGCCGACAAACCTATGCCACCAGGCGATATTCATGAATCACGCCCCCGGCGCGGTCACACCGCTGGACCCGGAAATGGTCCAGGTCGGTGATGCCGTCGGGCAGCGGACGGAGCGGCGCGGCCTGGCTGAGGGCGCGGTGGGGCCGGTGAGTGTTGCAGAAGTCCTCGTACTCGCGCAGGACGGTCATCAGGTGCCGCTGATTCCAGGCCAGGGTCCGGTCGAGCGGCTCTCGCCGGCAGCTGCCGATCCAGCGGTCCATGATCGAATTCATCCGCGGCGCCTGGACCGCCGAGCGGATCACCCTGACGCCAGCGGCTTGGAACACTGCGTCGAACGCGGCGGTGAAGCTGGCGTCCCGGTCGTGCAGCACGAACTTTACCCGCGTCCCGGCGTCTTCCAGGTCCATCAGCAGATTCCTGGCCTGCTGCACTACCCGCGACTGGACCGGGTGCCCGGTAGCGCCGAGGACCCGGACGCGGCGGGTGCCATGCTCGATCACTGCCAGGACATACACCTTCGCGCCGTTGAGGAGATCGGCGGTGAAGAAGTCAACCGCCAGGATCCCCTGTGCCTGCGATCGCAGGAACTCGGGCCAACCAGGCCCATCCCGGCGCGGCGCCGGGTCGATCCCGGCGCTCTTGAGGATCTGCCACACCGTCGACGGTGCCATCGTGATGCCGAGCCCGGCAAGCTCGCCGTGAATGCGGCGGTACCCCCATGACTCGTTGTCCCGGGCCAGCCGCAGCACCACCGACCGGACCTTGCGGCGCACCGGCGGGCGCCCGGACCGGCCACGGCGCGACCGGCGCGCCCAGCGGCGGCGGACGATGTCGCGATGCCAGCGCAAGATGGTGCCGGGGGTGACGATGAGCCGCATCGTGGCGAGGCGCTCGATCGGCACCGTCCCGGCCAGCAGCGCCAGCCACGCACGGTCCGGCCACGTCAGCCGCGAATGAGCCCGCGGCCGCTCGCGCAGGGCGACCGAGAGCTGATGGCGCAGCATGAGGATCTCGGCGTCCTTCCACCACGACTCCCGGCGCGACAACCTGAGCAGCGGCACCGTACGGGAGGCAATCAGGAAGATCAGCATCAAGCCCACAAGCCGAAGATCATCGCACCCCGGCCAGGCCGGCCCCGCCCGCCCGGCGCCAGACGCGGGACTAATCCGACGGCGAGCTGTGGTGCATATGCCCAGGTGGCGCAGGTTTTCGGCACGCACAAGCCCAGGCGCGGCCCCGGACCACCCCCAAGCCAGAGACCGCACTCAGGAAACCCGCCGCCCCACCAGGCCCCCGGCAGCCACCCGGCACCAAGACCGGACGACCTCACCGGACCACGGCAGGCAACCAGGCAGCCCAAGACCGTCCGGGGCCGCCGCCTAGACAGGACTATGTCCTCCTAGTTCCCTAGGAACGGTCACAGGTGCGGCAGGTCCCGGGTGGTCTCGGCTATCTCGCTCTGCATGGTAGCCGCGAACGTGGCGTCGAGGCGCGCGAGGAGTTCGCCGAACGTCAGGCGGCCCT
Source organism: uncultured Acidimicrobiaceae bacterium (assembly GCA_963823855.1). GTDB lineage: Bacteria > Actinomycetota > Acidimicrobiia > Acidimicrobiales > Palsa-688 > Fen-671. The sequence goes on along the minus strand of CAWGNA010000007.1, from coordinate 4,504 downwards.
GCGCGAAGTGCTCACCAAGGGCCGTGGCGGTCGCTTCGCGGTCGGCGTCACCGGCCCGCAGGTCGGGTCCGGAGGCCATGTGGTGCCGGGCCGCGGAGATCGCGGGTGCAGGGATGAGCCGGTAGTAGCGGCGGAGCCGGCCGTCCGCGACCTCTTCCCGGTCGACGCCGATCAGGCCCGTCGCGCGCAGCCGGTCCAGGGCGGTGTACAAAGTCCCGACTCGGAGCGTGACCCGGCCGCCGGAGATCTGCTGGACGTCGGTGATGATGCCGTACCCGTGCTGGCTGCCGCGCGACAGCGCGGTCAGGACCAGCAGGGTCGTTTCCTGCAGGCCGTGCGCGGTCATGGAGGTTACTGCTGGGCCGGCTGGGGCCGTAATACCGGCCCGCTGCCGGGGTGAAGATCAGCACTACCGAGCTCAGACCCAGGGTCCATACGACCGCGGCGGCGATCATGGCGGCCGGGGCGAGCGCCGCAGCGTGCTCGGACAGCGCGGCTATGACGCTGAAGCTAATCAGCCCGAAGCACGCCGCGGATAGCGGCCGGGCCCAGTCCTGACCCCGGCCGTTAGCCCAGGCCAGCCACAGCCACATCCCGATCGCCACCGGCGCCAGGGCGATGTCGGTGACCTGATGCAGATGCACGACCTGCATGGCCGCGACATCTCGCGCCGCCGCGGTCGCCCGCACGCTTCCCAAGGTGGAGATGACGGTGATCATGGCGGCCAGCTCGGCGGCCGCGCGGCCAGCATCAGCTTGACCGCGACCCGCACGCTGCGGGGGCGGGGCGCGGCCGGCCACAGCCGCATCCGGAGCGCACCGCGCACCAGATCCCATGCCTCGGCCGGACCCACCCGGGTCTGGCCATCCTCGGCGGTGGCCAGCAGCACCGCGAGGATCTCGTCCTCGCTGTCGGCCCGGAACGACCGCGGATACCAGGCCAGGATCCGCCGGTAACTGCGCTCGAGTGTTACGTGCTCGCTCATGCCACACCTCCGGCCAGTCCCGGGTTCAGCCGCCGCAGCGCGGCGGTCGCGTTGGCGTACAACCGAGCCGCCTCCTCCGCCAGTACCGCCGTCCCGTCGGGGGTCAGGCGGTAGTACCGGCGCAGCCGGCCCTCCACGATCTCTTCCCGGTCGACGCCGATCAGCCCGTCGGCACGCAGCCGGTCCAGGGCCGTGTACAGCGTCCCGGCGCGCAGCTTGACCCGTCCCCCGGAGATCTGCCGGACCTCGGTGATGATCCCGTAGCCGTGCTGGGATCCGTCCGCCAGCGCGGTCAAGATCAGGAACGTCGCCTCCTGCATCGCCCTACCGCTCATACCGCCGTTATATACCGATGAACTAACGGTGTCAACCCGGGGTTGGGTATCAGTGGGGGTGTCAGCCGGGGCGGGTGGCGTCAGGCGAGCGGACTCGGGATCAATCCCAGCGGCGGAAACCGCCTTCGCTGTTGATGACCTGGCCGGTGATCCAGACCGCCTCGTCGGTGACCAGCCAGGCGATCAGGCGGGCGGGGTCGTCGGGGACGCCCCAGTGCTGCTGCGGGAAGTGACGGCGGACGGCCTCGTGGGCCTCGGGCGGGGCGTAGCCGGTGTCGACCGGGCCGGGATTGACCGTGTTGAGGGTGATGCGCTGGTCGGCAAGCTGGTCGGCCAGGGTCTTGGTGATGGAGGCCAGCGCGCCCTTGCTCGCGGCGTAGGCGACCTCGCCGGTCATCGGGCCGAGGTCTTGCCCCGAGGTCATGAGGATGACCCGGCCGCCGGGACGGCCGTCGTGCTGGGCGGCGAAGGCCTGGGTCAGCAGGATGGTGGAGCGGGTGTTGACGGCCCAGTGCGCGTCGAGCATCTTTGCGTCCAGGGTCCCAGCGGGCCGTCGCCGCCGCTGCGGGCGTGGTTGCAGACCAGGATGTCCAGGTGGCCGCACGCCGCCACCGCCGCATCGATAAGCTCGGCGGGCGCGTCGGGCAGGGCCAGGTCGAGTGGCAGCCAGCGAACGTGGGCGTCGGCGTCGGCCACGGCGTCGTGCACGCCGCGGACCACGGCCTCAGGTCCGCCGGGATCCTCTCCCCAGGGCTGGTCACGGTCGTGCGGCGCGTAACTGTGCAGGAACAGGCTGGCGCCCAGCGCGGCCAGCCTGCGGGCCACCGCGTATCCGATGCCCGCGCGACGGCTGACCCCGGTGACCAGGGCGGTCCGGCCGCGCAGCGGAAGCGGGTCACGCCGCAGTTGATCCAGGCTAAGTTCATCCGCGGTCATCGCAGGCCGACCGGGGTGAGCAGATAAACCGGCGTCCGGTCTTGACTAAGCATCCTTGCTCTGCTATTAGGCTCGACGTCGTGCTTACCGGGGAACGTTCCGCCTGTGCCGATCCGGCCCGTAGCGTACGCCATGGGTCCCTCCTGGAGCTTTCATGAGCGAAGAATGGCCGAACGGGTGGTACCGCGACGATCAGGGCCGGCCGGACCGGCCGGGCTTTACGCCGCGCCCGGATGCCGAGGGCTCGCCCTACGAGCCTACGCAGGCCGGACCGCACGGAACCGCGTGGCCGGCCCAGCCGCCGGCGCGCAGCTGGCCCGGTGACGGCGGACCGCCGCGGACGCGAGGGCCGCGGGGCCGACGGCGGTGGCTGCGGCCGAAGCGCATCCTGATCATCCTGGCCACCCTGGTGGTGATCCTGGCGCTGGCCAGCGTGGGCCTGTACTTCGACCTGAACTCCAAGCTGAGCAGGGTCGACGTGCTGGCGCCGGCCGGCTTCACCTCGGCCGGCACGAACTGGCTGATCGCGGGGTCGGACAGCCGCGGCGGCCTGACCAGGACGGAGGAGGATCAGCTCGCCCTCGGGCATGACGTCAGCGGCGGCCGCACCGACACGATCATGCTCCTGCACATGCCGGCGAACGGCACCCGTCCGACGCTGGTCAGCATCCCGCGAGACTCATACGTGCCGATCCCCGGCCACGGCTCCAACAAGATCAACGCCGCCTACTCGTTCGGCGGGCCGAAACTGCTGATCCAGACGGTGCAGAACGTCACCGGGCTGCGCATCGACCACTACATGGGGATCGGCTTCGGCGGCCTGGTCAACGTAGTCAACGACGTCGGCGGCGTGACCTTGTGCCTGCCCGGCCCGATGAAGGACCCGAAGGCGGGCCTGAACCTCAAGAAGGGCTGCCAGACACTCGACGGCGACCAGGCGCTCAGCTTCGTCCGCACCCGCGAATTCCCGCTCGGCGACCTGCAGCGGGAGCAGGACCAGCGCGCCCTGCTGAAGTCGCTGCTGTCCAAGATGACGTCAACGGGCACGCTCATCAACCCGTTCGCGGTGATCCCCGCGGCCAGCGGCGCCGCGTCCTCGCTCACGGTCGACCAGGGCACCAGCCTGTCGCAACTCGCCTCGGTGGCGTTCGCCCTGAAGAACCCGGTGACGACCATGGTGCCGTTCGGCGGGTTCGGCAACACCAGCGCGGGCTCGGTCGTGGAGTGGAACGTCCCGGAGGCGAAGGTGTTCTTCAACGACCTGGCCACCGACAAGCCGCTGCCCAAGAACCTCATCACCGGCGCCTCGGTCGCCGGGACCACGTAGCCACCATCAGGTAACAGCCCTGCATGCCCCCCGGCCAGGTGGGTATGAGTTCAAAACCAGGGCACCCATGTCGGTGTATGTATACATTTGCTTGCACCTTCACGGGACTGACGCCTTACCAACCGTGTTGGCTAGGTTCGCTGCGATACGGCTTAGCTGCCCACAGCCGGAGGTCAGATGGACGCTTACGAGGATCCTGGACCGGGCGGGGGTGATGGCTTCGCGCTGAACGGTGCCCGGACACGTATCCGGGCCGACGCACCGAGGGAGGTATCCGGCGCGGCCGATTCGGGCGGCGCCAGTGAGTCTCAACGGCTGTCCGCGCGAGAAGCCGAGGTGATGTCGCTCATCGCCGACGGGCAGACCAACGGCCAGATCGCCGCTCGGCTGTTCCTGGCCGAGAAGACGGTGAAGAATCACGTCCGGAGGATCTACTCCAAGCTCGGCGTCGGCTCACGGCCCGCCGCCATCGCCTACTGGCGCGCCGCGCGCTAATCGCGCAGGCCGGAGGCCATCTCCAGCAAGCCTTCAGGTTATCCTCAGCGTGGCGGGTGACAATACACAGTATGGACACGCTGACCGAAGCGCGGCAGCGACCGGATGCCAGGTTGCTCGTCGTCGAAGACGAGCCCAACATCCTCGAGTTGCTGTCCGCCAGCCTGCGCTACGCGGGTTTCGACGTCGTCACGGCGGCAGCCGGAACCGAGGCGGTACAGGCCGCTCAGCGCCACCGGCCCGACCTCATCGTCCTGGACGTGATGCTGCCGGACATGGACGGATTCGACGTCATCAGGCGACTGCGCGGCGGCGGCGCCGGATCCCGGTCGTCTTCCTGACCGCGCGCGACGCCACCGAGGACAAGATCCGGGGCCTCACGCTGGGCGGCGACGACTACGTTACCAAGCCGTTCAGCCTGGAGGA
>CAWGNA010000006.1:0-187319 GCA_963823855.1 uncultured Acidimicrobiaceae bacterium | reverse complement strand
TTCATATGCTTCGAGGATCGAGTCGGCGATGGCCCTGGCCTCTGATGGTGCGTCGTGGCACCGGACCAGGCGGGGTATTTTTCCGTCGTGACGGTCGCTGAAGAGCGAGACCTGGGCGCCGTCGCCGGCGGGGCGGAGGGCGTTGGCGACGTCCAATATTGGCTGGCGGGATCGAAAATTGCGCTCGAGGCGTATTGTCGATGCGCCGGGGTAAGAGAGCACGAGTTCGCGGAGTTGGCTCGAGGCCGAACCACGAAACCCATAAATTGCCTGCGCCTCGTCCCCCACGATCGCCAGTCCTCGGCCCTCGAGGGTGAGGCCCCGGACGATGTCGACCTGCAGCCCGTTGACATCCTGGTACTCGTCCACAAGGACATAATCGAAGCGGTCTGGTGGCCGACTTGCCCAGCCTTCCTGGTTGAGTAGCGCTCGCCAGTAAAGCAACAGGTCGTCGAAGTCCAGGATTGCGGACTCGCGCTTGCGAACCGTAAAGGCGCGGAAAAGGTCCGATATGGCGCCTAGGTGCGGTTGGCACCAGGGGTATTCGAGCGGTACGACGTCGGAAACGGGCGTACCGGTATTGATACAGCGTGAATAGATCTCCACCAGGGTCGCCGAGCGCGGAAAAGCGCACCTCGCCGCCGGTCAGGTTATGGCTCCCTCTCATTAGATCCATGAGGTCACAGGCTTCGGCCGGGTCGAGGACGCTGAAACCCTTGGGGAGGCCCAGAGCCTCTGCGTATGCCGAAATGTAACGGTGAGCCACGGCGTGGAATGTCCCACCTCGTGGTCTTTGCGGGCCGGCCAGTCGGGCCAGGGCCGTCGCCCGGGCCAGCATCTCATCTGCTGCCCGTCTCGTGAAAGTCAACAGGAGGATGCGCTCGGCCGGTGTCCCGCGTTGGAGCAGGCAGGCGACTCGTGCGGTGAGCGCTCGGGTCTTGCCGGTCCCGGCCCCAGCCATGACCACCAAGGGTTGGTGGCCGTGGGTCGCGACTGTCATCTGCGCCTCGTCCAGGCCGTCGTCCCAGGTGGCAAGATCGAACATGCATTCGATACTAGCGCCTGGTGAGGTCATCGTGAGCTCCAGGTGGTGGGCCTCGCAGGACTGGCGGGGACAGAATTGCACGGTGCCAGATCCTCTGCAATTGCCGTCCCCTTGCGTCGTGGTCCTGGTGGGGCCGGGGGCATCCGGCAAATCGACCTGGGCCGCCGCGAACTTCCCGCCGGCCGTAATCGTTTCGAGCGACAGGCTGCGTGCGCTCGTCGGTTCTGGCGAGGACGACATCAGTGCCAGCGAGGACGCGTTTACATTGCTGGGGACGGTCGTCGAACGTCGCCTTGGCCGGGGCTTGACGACTGTGATCGACACGCTGGGTCTGGACGACGACAGGCGCCTTGGGTGGCTGGAAGCCGCAAAACGGCATCGGATGCCCTGCGTCGCCGTCACGTTCGACACCTCGCCCGAGGAGTGCCGGGCGCGCAACAGGGGACGTCCCCACCAGATACCCGCCAACGTCCTGTCCGCTCAGCTGAAAAGCTGGCGACGCGTCCGCCAGCGGCTACCGGCTGAAGGTTTTGACGCTGTCGTCGCCGCGGCCCCGCTGCGCGTCGTTCCACGCGCCTTCGTCGATGCGCCGGAATTCGCACGCCGGCAGGTCGAGAAGCCGACCGGTCTCCGTTTTGGGCTCCACCTCGGGTCGTTCAGTTTCAGCGGCGGAGCGAGAGCCACCCGTGACGCCCTTCGTCAGATAGGCGCCGTTGCCGAGTCCGCCGGTTTCGACGCGATCTACGTGATGGACCATTTCCGACAGATCCCCCAAATCGGCCGTCCATGGGAGGATTTCCTCGAGAGCTATACGACCCTGGCCTACCTCGCGGCTTGCACGGAACATGCCCGCCTGGGCGTACTGGTCACGGGCGTCACCTACAGGAACCCCGCCCATCTCGGCAAGATCATCGCGACTCTGGACGTGGTGAGCGGGGGCCGGGCTGTGTGCGGGCTCGGTTTGGCGTGGTACCGGGAGGAGCACGTCGCGTTCGGCTGGGAGTTCCCCTCGACGGCTGAGCGCTACGGGCTTCTGGAGGACGCCTTGCGGATGCTGCCTGTGCTCTGGGGCCCGGTAGCCTTCCGTACGAGGGCAGGTACGTGAGGGTTGCTGAAGCGATGTGCTACCCCCGCCCGGTCCAGGCTCATGTGCCGGTCATTGTTGGTGGTGGAGGCGAACGCCGGACGCTTCGTCTGGCCGCCCGCTACGCCGATGCCGCCAACGTCATGGGCGATCAGGAGACGGTGCGCCGCAAGGCCGGCGTGCTCAGCGCGCACTGCGCAGCCGAAGGGCGCGACCCGTCGATGGTCGAGCTAACGCACCTCTCATCGGTGCTCGTAGGAGCCAACGACCTTCACGTCGCCGAGCTGGTGGAGCGCTTCCGGCCCCGGCGGGGTGACCCGGCCCGTTTCGCTTCTGCGATGAACGCCGGGACCGTTACAGACCATGTAGGGCGGTTCCGGGAGCTTGCCGAAGCTGGGGTACGCGAGGTCATGGTCCGCTTGCCGGACCCGCTTGACGCTGGCTCGATGGAGCAGATGTCCGAAGTCATCTCCGCGTTCCGTTGACGCCGGCGGCCTTGTGCCTGGGGCAGTCGCACTCCGCCTGCCCACCCACTTTGCCCAGCCACTTTGCCCAGCCCCTTTGCCCAGCCCCTTTGCCCAGCCACTTTGAAGGGGCCCGGTGCCGTCATCAGCGAGAGAGCACCCGTGCCGGGGCGCCTCAGTTCCCAAGGGCCTGAGCCCCAGAGCCAAGGGCTGGCCGCACCCACTAGGGTGAGCTGACATGCGCTACCGGACATTGGGTGCCAGCGGATGTGCAGTTTCCGCGTTCGCCCTTGGCACAATGACTTTTGGTTCAGAGACGGATGAAAAAGGCAGTCATGCCCAGCTGGACCGCTTCCTCGAGGCGGGTGGCAACCTGGTCGACACAGCCGACGTGTACAGCAGCACCGAATCGGAGTCGATTATCGGACGCTGGCTGGCCAAGCAGTCGGCCGCTGTCCGCGATCAGGTGGTCATCGCCACTAAAGGGCGCTTCCCCACAGGCGATGGCCCCAACGACCTGGGCCTCTCGCGTCGCCACTTGAGCCGGGCCATCGACGCTTCTCTGCGCCGGCTCGGGATCGACTGCATCGACCTCTACCAGGTCCACGCCCACGACCCCTGGACGCCGATCGAAGAAACCCTCCGCGCCCTCGACGACGCCGTACATTCGGGCAAGGTCAACTACGTAGGGCTGTCCAATTTCACGGGATGGCAGTTGCAAAAGACCGTCGACGTCGCAATGGCCCACAATTTGAACCGCCCCGTAACACTGCAGCCTCAGTACAGCTTGCTCGTACGCGAAATCGAATGGGAGATCATCCCTGCGTGCCAGGCGGAGGGTCTAGGTTTGTTGCCGTGGTCGCCACTGGGCGGAGGCTGGCTGACGGGTAAGTACGGACGCGAGCAACGTCCGACCGGTCCCACCCGCCTTGGCGAAAACCCAGAGCGGGGTATGGAGGCTTACGATCGCCGCGGCACGCAGCAACAGACCTGGGACGTAATTGCTGCCGTAGAGGCCATTGCCAAGGCCCGAGGGTGTTCCATGGCCCAGGTGGCGTTGAGCTGGCTACGGGACCGGCCGACAGTTTCTTCTGTGATCCTCGGCTGCCGGACAATGCAACAGCTCGATGACAATCTCGCCGCGGCGGAACTGGATCTCAGCCCGGAAGAAACCGAGGCGTTGGATGATGCCAGCGACCCGGGCGCGGCTGATTACCCGTACGGGCGCCCGGGCATCCAGCAACGTTCCCGGAGGATCGAAGGGAGCCGGTGACCCAACGTGGAGCGGGGGTCGATGTTCGATTTCGCTGGCGGCGAGCCCGCTTTCGTCGCTCTTGCCGCTGCCCACCATGAGCGCTGCCTGCGTGACCCCGTACTGAACCACCCGTTTTCTCATCCCGGTCATCCCGAGCATGTCCAGCGACTGGCCGGTTACTGGGCCGAGGTCCTGGGCGGGCCTCCGCGCTACTCGGAATTGTGCGGTGGGCATTCGTCGATGCTCCAGATCCACGCTGGGATGGGAGCCGAAGAAGACCTCGGTGCCCGCTTCGTCGAATGCTTCGTGAGAGCCGCTGATGACGCCGGCCTACCTGAAGACCCGGAGTTCCGTGCTGGTCTGCGCGCCTACATGGAGTGGGCGGTAAGCGAAGTAATGTCGTACTCGCCGCAGGGGGCGCAGGTGCCGGCAAACTTGCCGGTACCCAGGTGGTCCTGGGAGGGGCTCGAGCTAAGGTAGCTGGCCCGCGCTCGACTGGTCCCGCGCTGACTGGCCCCGCGCTCACTGGGAGGCTTGGCGCCAGAGCCTTTTCTTCCTCGCCGAGCGCCGGCGGGGGGAGCCGTAGCGGCATCCGAGCGGGGCCGACCCGCACGGGCAAACTGGGGAGCCTGACCGTCGTTGGACCGCCGTCGGTGTTGGAGACGACGGGCGTGGCCAGCCAAAAGCCAAGCGCATCGAGTTGCTCGTCCCGGAGCAATTTACTGACGTCCGCCACTTCGTCTGCGGGGACTGCGGCACCGGTGAGCGTTACAACCCACTCCCGGGCCGTATGTTCGGCGAGGCGCAGTTCGAGCACCTGCCGGAGCGCGGCCCGATTGGCGATCCTCCCCGTATTGTCACTGAAGCGCGGGGTCGTCTAGCCACTGCGGGCAACTAACGGCCGTGGCAAGGCGGGCAAAGAGCTGGTCCGAGCCTGCTCCGACAGCAAGGAAGGTCTCGTCCCGGCAGCGAAATACGCCGTACGGCCCGAACGCAGGGTGTTCTGTACCCCGCCGGCCCGGGATCTCACCGGTCAACCCGTACGAGGCCACGTCATAGCCCATAAAGCTCGCACCCGTTTCGAGTAACGAGGTCGAGACCTGTGTGCCTAGCCCCGTCCGTTGCCGTTCTTGCAGAGCGGCGAGCACGCCGAGGGCCAGCCAGATACCAGCCCCCATATCGAGGATCGACACCCCCACCCGTCACCGGTGGTCGACCGGCTTCGCCGTTGACGCTCATAAGGCCACTGCGCGCCTGGAGCACCATGTCGTACCCGGCCCTGTCGGCATCCGGCCCGGTATTTCCATACGCCGAGATATCTGCGTAAATCACGCGAGGTGCCATTTCATGCACGCGCTCGTAAGTGAGGCCAAATTCGACGAGGCTGTCTCGCCGCAAGTTGGTCACAAAGACGTCCGACGTGCTGATGAGAGAACAGAACCTCTGGCGCGAGGTGTCGTCGCGCGAAGTCGAGCATGACAGAGTGCTTGTTCCGGTTGATGGCCAGGAAGTACGCGGAAGCATCGCCATTTGTCGGGACCATTCGTCTGGCGTCGTCGCCCAGAGGTGGCCGCTCCACTTTCGTGACATCGGCCCCCAGGTCACCAAGGATCATTGTGGCGAAGGGGCCGGCGATGTTCAGCGTCAAATCCAGTACGCGCAGGCCAGAAAGCGGCAAATCATTGTTCTCGGCGAACATGGGGCTCGATAACGATTTGGGTTCAATAGGCATTGGCCACCGGGAGGTCCTCGGAGGGGAACAGGGTCATCACTTCGCACCCTCCGGCCGTTACCACGACCATCTCTTCGATCCGAGCCGCTGAGTAGCCGTCAGTTGCGGGGCAGTAGGTCTCGAGCGCGAACACCATTCCTTCCTTGATCTCCATCGGGTGGTCCAGGGAGTTGAGGCGGCTGATGATCGGTCGTTCGTGCAGGTTTAGGCCCACTCCGTGGCCGAATTCTAAGCCAAAGCATTCGAACTCGTCGGCGAACCCTAATTGTTCTGCCGTCGGCCACGACTGAGCGATGACGTCCGTACTCACGCCGGGTTTGACGAGGTCAATGGCTACGTCTATCCATTCTCGAGCCCGGCTGTAAGCCTCCCGTTGGGCCGGCGTCGCCCGCCCAACCGCAAATGTCCGGTAATAGCAGGTGCGGTACCCGTTGAAGCTATGCAGGATGTCGAAATATGCCTGGTCACCCGGCCGGATTAGCCGGTCCGAGAAAACGTGCGGGTGGGGCGAGCAGCGCTCACCCGAAATGGCATTGATACCTTCTACGTCCTCGGAGCCAAGTTCGTACAGTAAACGGGTCGCCTGGGCGACCAGCTGGTTCTCCCGGATACCAGGTTTGAGGATCTCGCTGATCATCTGATAGGTGGCGTCGACCATGGCGCAGGCCGTGTTGATGAGGACGATCTCGTCCGCGGACTTGATTTCGCGCGCGTCCAGCATGATCTGTTGCCCGTCGATCACGGTCAAGCCTTCGGCGCGCAACGCTTCGACCATTGGCAACTCGGCCACGTCCACAGCGAGGGGCATTGTCGCCAGGCCCTCGTCCCGGAGGATCCCCTTGAGCTCTTTGGCTGCTCGGCTGAAGAGCCCAGCATCAGGCGCAATGGAGCCGCGCATCCCGAGCATCCCGGCCCGACAGTGGTCTTTTTTCAGCCACGGTGAGTACATACGGTGGTTGGCGGCGGCGGAGCCAAAGTCCCAGAGGTACGGCTCTCCACCTCGGCCGAGTAACGCGTACCGGCACAATTTGTCCCGGCCCATTCACCGAGGTGCGTGGAGGTCAGGTACCGGACATTGTTCATGTCGAACGTGAGGAGAGCGCCGGCTTCGGACGCGTCGAGTGCCTGGCGGGCGCGCCCGAGGCGATATGCCCGCAAACGCTCTACGTTTACGCGCTCCTCCCAATCAACGTTCATTGGGCCCGGAGCCGCGGCCCGAGCGTGCCTTTGAGCGCCGCTTACCTGGCCGAACTGCCGCTGGTCGTCGTTCATCTCTACCGTCCCTATCACTAGGAGGTGGCGCGGGCCTCGACGGCCCATGGGTCTATCAAAGTCTTGATCCTTGTACTTCGTCCTTCGACGAGGGGGAGGATGCCGTCAGGCACGAGTTGGTCGAGGGCGAGCGCGACCGGCGCCACGTCCACCCAGGGCCGGTCACGACGGCGGAGAAGGTCGAGAGCGGCTGGCAGGTCCCTCGCGCAGACGTGCGCCATCGTACCGACTATGGAGATCTCGTCAAGGGTCAGGGCGCGGAGGTTGACCTGGCGAGGCTGGTCGTGGAGGCCGACGGCGACGATCCGGCCGCCTGGCTGCACGAGCGCCCGGGCGGCCTCGAGCCCACCCTGGGTGCCCGTCACTTCGTAGACCACGACCGGCTGGTGGTCGAGACTGCGGACATGGTCGATGAGTACGGACGGCTCTTGGGCTTGGATGACGCCGGACGCGCCGAGACCCTGAGCAGTCTCGAGCCGCTCAAGCTTCAGGTCAGCCACGAGTACTTCGGCGCCGAGCTGAGCCAGCGCGAACGTCAGGAATGCCCCGATACCGCCGGCTCCGATGACCAACACATGGTCACCCGGCGCCGGTTGACCTCGGGTCATCGAGTGGTGAGCGATAGCCATGGGCTGGGCCAGGGCGGCGGTGTCCTCGCTCAGCTCGAAAGGCGCCACCTGGACGCAGGTACTGGCCGGCACGGCGCAGTACTGAGCGAGGCCTCCGTGCCGCTGGAGACCGATTGTTGCGTACCGCAGGCAAAGATTGGTCCGCCCAGCACTGCAGCGCTGGCACGTGCCGCAGGAGATCCCGGCTCCGCTGACCACGAGATCTCCCTCCGCCAGATCCGAAACGGAAGCGCCTCGGCCGACCACACGTCCCCCCAGTTCGTGCCCGGGGATCATCGGTCCGGCGTGACCTGTCACGGGGTGGCGCCTCTCGATCGGGTATTGGATCGGCCCGTCAGCATACTCGTTCGCATCGGTGCCGCAGATACCGGCAGCGTGCACCTCGAGCACTACTTCGTCGGGGCTGGGCGCTGGGTCCGGCCACCTCTCTACACGGATGTCGGCCCTGCCGTAATAAATGGCCGCCTTCAGTTTCCCTCTCCTATCCCGGTCCGGCTGTGCCAATCACGGTGACCCCCAAGGCTCTGGGAGCCTCGTCCAGCCGTACCGTGCCACAACCCTCTCGACACCTGTCCGCACCAGTATGCCAGGTGTAGGATTGTCGGACTAGTCTGATCAATGCCCCAAAGGCCCATGACCCGACCTTCACCCGATGCCGGGGCGGGCCCGGTGGGTACGGGCTGACCAGGCCGTTGGCTCGCAAGGATGCTGGCACATATATAGACGGGAATAATCGGAGAGAGCGTTGTGAAGGGGACAATATGATCCGGCTCGGGGGGCCAATTATCGCGCCCGACGGCGTCTCGGCTGGACGGAGCCAGAGTCACGGTTCGGACTTGAGTGATATTCCGCTGTTGGTGGAAGAGCACGTCAAGCGGGGCTATCGGGCCGCTTATACGCCATCAGTGAGGCTTGCCGACCGGGACCGGCTCACGGAAATCCGGGATGAGTTTGCCGCCCAGGACGTGACGCTGGCCGAGGTGCAATGCTGGAACAACCTTTTGGACCCGGATGAGGATATCCGAAAGGCCAACCGGGAGGCGGTTGTCGAAGCCCTTGCCGTGGCTGACGAGGTGGGGGCAGTTTGTGCTATCGATACGGTGGGTTCTTATGCTCGAGAGAGCCTGAACCATCACGACCCCAGGAACTTCTCGGAGGACGCTTTTGATGCCGCCGTGGAGATGGCGCGCTACTTCCTGGACACCGTCCAACCGAGTAAAAGTTATTTTACCTATGAAGTCCTGGCTATGCACATAGTGGACGAACCAGAGGTCGTCGAACGGCTCGTCCAGGCGGTGGACCGCGACCACTTCGGCGTGCACCTGGATCTCGTCAACCTGATAAGTAGCCCGCGCAAGTACTGGGATAACGGGGCCTTGATGGAAGAGTGCGTGCGCAGGTTCGGGCCGCATATAGTGGCGGCTCACGCCAAGGACGTCTATATGGAGGACAATTGCGACACAGTGCGGATCAGTGAGGTCCGCCCTGGTCTCGGCAACATCGATTACCAAACGTACCTTCGGTGCCTGGACGAACTTCCTCAGACTGTAACTCTCATGCTCGAGCACCTCTCGACAGAGCAGGAGTACCACGCTGCGCACGAGTACATCCGGTCGCAGGGTCGGGGGTTGAGGAGCCAGTTATAGCGGCGTACGGCGGTTCCGCGTCAACAGCTCAACCGTGCCCGTACCCTGGTGGGGCCCAGTCACGGCAAATCTTTGCGCACCGATTATTCAGAACTTGTCAAAATAGAACGGAGGCCGTGACTTGACCGAACGACTCGAGGGCAAAGTAGCAGCGGTGACGGGAGCGGCCCGGGGGCTAGGCGCCGGGATCTCAAAGCGCCTGGCTGCGGAGGGCGCTACTGTGATTTGCCTTGACAAGGAGCCACCTGAAAGAACCAGCGAGTCGATCAACGCCGCCCTGTCCAAAAAAGTTGCGATCGCCAAGCGCTTCGACGTCACGGCTCACGATGCGGTCGAATCAGTATTGGGTGAGGTAGCTGAGCAACATGGGTCGTTAGATATTATGGTCAATAATGCCGGCGTGGCCCACCCGGTAGCCAATCTCCTTGATACCGCGGACGATGTAGTCGAAGGCGTTTTCGCCGTAAACGTCTTCGGGCTACTTGCTTGCAGCCGTGCCGCGGCGCGTGTGATGATCTCGCAAGGCAGAGGTGGGCACATAATAAATACCGCCTCCCAAGCCGGGAAAAGTGCGTGGCCGGGTTGGGGGGTGTACTCGGCCTCGAAGGCGTGTGTAATCAGCCTCACGCAATGTCTGGCCCTCGAGCTGGCACCGCACAACATCATTGTAAACGCAATTTGCCCGGGCACCATGATGACTGACATGACCCGCACGGGCTTTTCTGCCGGCCTCCACGAGGGCCAGACGCTTGATGAGGCGTTGGCGGAAAAGGCCGCTAGCATCCCGCTCGGGCGGTTGGGGACCCCGGACGACATCGGGGCAATGGTGGCGTGGCTGGCGTCAGCTGATGCGAGCTTTACGACTGGTGCGGCCATAAATTTGACTGGCGGTGAGATGGTGTCGTTTTGATGGCGGCGTTTCGTCGCGGCACAGACCGTACCGATCTAAGGCTGGGAGGGCAACCTGAATGACTCTTTATAAGGCGGCACATGTTGGGTTTCTGGTCAAGGACCTGGATATGGCTATCGAGCGGGTTTCATCGGTCCTGGGCATTACGTTTCCCGAGCCGGTAGTGAGTTATGCTCCGGTGTTCACTGACGGTGGTAAAACGTCGGAGCTTTCCCTTCGGCTGACCTGGTCCTATGAAGGGCCGCCTCATATCGAGCTCATTGAGGCGCAAGGTTCCGGGCTCTACTCGCTGGCACATGGGGAGGGCTTCCACCACCTGGGCACGTGGGAGGAGGACTTCGAGACATTGCGCAGAAATTTGGAGGCCTGGGGCATTTCTGAACAGGCGGCGCAACACGACGACAAGGGCGGGACTATCGCGAATTACACGTCGCCAGCAGACTTGTACGGTATGCGAATGGAATTTGTGGACACAAAAAGAAGAGCTGAGCTCATGGAGTGGTTAAAGGTCCCGGGTTGGCATAGCTGATCATATTTGACAGGAGAGCCTCTATAATGTAGGCTTTTTGGAGGCTCGTTAGGCGGGGCCGGGACCCAGCCTGACTTGCTTTAGCAAAAAGGAAGGTTGACAGTTACCATCACCAGGGGGAGTTCGCAATGAAACATAATTCAGACGGTGCCCAGCCAACGGCGCGAAAAGCTAAGGCGAAGAAGGTCAACGTCCAAGAGCTAGATATCGCGGTCAGGGAACGCCTTGACGACAAGAAGCTCAACGATGAGGTTTTTCACCTCAATAAGAACGACGGTCTCGGGAGCGGGGACG
Source organism: uncultured Acidimicrobiaceae bacterium (assembly GCA_963823855.1). GTDB lineage: Bacteria > Actinomycetota > Acidimicrobiia > Acidimicrobiales > Palsa-688 > Fen-671. The sequence goes on along the minus strand of CAWGNA010000006.1, from coordinate 176,459 downwards.
ACCTCCACGGCCGACGGAAGTTCCTGATTGGCGCAGCCGGTGGCCTTGCGTCGCTCGGCGCGCTGCGCGGTCGGCTCGAATGCCTTCGGAGCGGGCCCGGCTTTTGCCCAGTCAATCGAGAGGCAACGGGCCGCCACCCAGACGGGAGGCGTTGGAGCTCGCGATACGATATGGTTCTCGGCCACCAACATAGCCGACCCGTATTACAAATTTGGGGTGACGGGGATGAAAGCCGCCGCCTCTCTGTTCGGTTTGAAGACGCAGTTGGTCGGGCCGCCAACCGTCGACTACGCCGCGAAGGTGCAGAGCTTCACGACCCTTTTAGCCGACCCGTCGACGCTCGGGATACTGAGTTCCTTCCAAGATCCTAGTGCCGCTGCGCCCCTGTACAAAGAAGCCTGGACCAAAGGGATCCCGATCGCCGATGTCGGCGGCGGGTCCTGGGAATGCCACGCCTTAGCATCGCGTATTACACGGTGTCGGCCACGCCCGACGCCGTAGGCCCGATGGTCCTCGACGCTCGCCAAGGGAGGGCGCGTAGGTTACATCTCGAACCTTCTCAATGCTGACTTGATCGCAGAAGAGAAGATCTTTGCCAGCCTGATGAAGCAAGCAAAGAACATCACGTATGTCGGATTCACCAATCACAACGGGACAGCCAGTGATGCCCTGTCTAAGTACACGTCGTTTTGCGCCGCGAATCGACCCAACGCAATGTGGTTCGGCGATGGCCTTGGTCCTTCGATTGTCACCGGTCTCTTGAGCTCCGCACCGGGTGTAAAGCTGGCCCTCCGCGGTTGGGGAGCATCTGGTTTGGCGGCCATTGAGCAGGGCAAAGCCATCGGGACCGCTGACCGGAGCGAGTTCGAAGAGGAGTTCTGGCCGACGGTGGCGCTTTACATGGCGGCTGTTCACCACTACAACGCGCCCTTCGAGTTCGAGCTCAACGTCTACAGCGTCACCACCGCCACAGTCAAGCAGTTCATTGCCCAGCAGAACCACTGGCTAGCGACCACTTACGTGTGACGGGTCGTCTTAGGGTCAGTAGCCGCGGCTCCGGCTCGCCGGGGCCAGCGGCGCGACCTCCAGTACCGCCCGTCATTGGCTCGAGTCACGGGTTACAGCTCTTGGATGGGCCTGGCGGCCTGCGGGGCATGGTTGGAGTTACAGGATGTCGACGGAAAACCGGGAAGTAATGGAGCCGGGGGCCCCTCGAGAGCGGGAATAGCCGCGAAGTCGTAGTCGAGGTCAGGTCCGTTTCGAAGGAATACGGTCACGTCACAGCACTGAAGGACGCTGACCTGTTCCTTCGCAAAGGCGAGATCCAGGCGATCGTTGGCGACAACGGCGCCGGTAAGTCGACGTTGGTAAAGATAATCGCGGGGGCGATCGAGCCCACCAGTGGTGCAGTGCTCCTGGACGGCCAACCGGTCCATATGTCCCCGCCGGAGCGAGCGCTGAGCCTTGGTGTCGCGACTGTGTACCAGGATCTTGCGCTGGTTGGCTGCAGGAGCGTCGAGGCCAACCTTTTCCTGGGCCACGAGTTCACGGACCGCTTCGGGTTCCTGGACCGAAAACGGATGCGCCAAGAGGCGCGCTCGTTGACGCGAGCCTTACAGCAAATGAACCTCACGGACACTCGCGTCCCTGTGGACTCGTTGTCAGGCGGCCAAAGGCAGGCCGTGGCCATCGCTCGAGGGGTGCGCCTGGGCACGAGAGTGCTCGTCCTGGATGAGCCGACCGCCGCCCTCGGGGTGAGAGAGTCCCACGAGGTGCTCAACCTCATTGAGCGCCTGAAGACCGACGAGCGGTCGATGCTCCTTGTTAGCCACAACCTCGCACACGTGTTCAGGGTCGCGGACCGGATCACGGTTCTTCGCGGGGGTCGAGTGATCGGGACAGTGCCGAAGGAGGAAGCTTCGGCAGATTTAATCGTGAAGATGATCACTGGCGCATCTGAGCTCTGAGACCGTAATGAGCCTTACCCACGAGCATGTGCCCCAACACCGCGGTACTGAGCAACAGGCCAAATCCTTAGGGTTGGGAGACCCATGTCGAGTGACATGACCGAGCTGGAGCAAATAGGCCTCGGGACCGCCGCCAGCGATGATGCCGCTTTGCAGCCCTCCACAGAGCCACCGTTGTGGGTTAGGTTTATCCATCATCGGGTGGCGTTGATCGCGTCTTTCGATGTGCTGTTCATCATTGTCGTCGGTTCCCTGCGCCCGGGGTTCGTCAGCTGGCCCAATATCGTTGCGCTCTGCGACAGCATGTCGCTACCCGCGATAGTGCTTGTCCCGGCGACGATGCTCCTTGCTGCCGGTCGGTTCGACTTGTCACCCGATGGAGTGTCCGCAGCAAGCGGGGTCGTCGCTGGAGAAATGATGACCCATCTTGCCCACACTGTCCTCATTAGCTCGTTGGCAGTAGTAGCCGGCCTACTCGTCGGGGTCGTGTTCGGCCTTACCAACGGTTGGCTCATCGAGAGGGTTGGCATCAACCCGTTGATCGCGACGCTGGGCACTTGGTGGATCGCGTCCGGCATTGCGCTCGGGGTTGAGCAAGGGGGTAATTCTTTCGGCCTTGGCCCTAAATTTGACGCCTTTGGCGGGACTCGGGTCGGTGGTCTACTGATTGAGGACTGGGTCGCAATACCGGTGCTCGTGATAGGTGGGATTGTGCTCGCGTACAGAAGATCGGGAGCTCACATGTTCGCGACCGGGGGAACCGCGAGGCTGCACGCCGCAACGGGATTCACATACATGGGATCGTAATCTGGCTCTATGTATTTTCAGGCGTCGCGGCCGCTTTCGCTGGCGTGGTCTTCGCGTCCCGCCTTGACAGCTCCACCACGAACCCTTTCAACGGGCTCGCCCTGCAGGTCATCGCTTCGGCTGTCATCGGCGGGTCCAGCCTGCTCGGCGGCAAGGGGACAGTGATAGGGGCTTTTTTGGGCCTTCTCCTTCTTCAGATGATCACCAGTGCCACGGTATTCCTGGCCGTATCGCCATACTGGGAGCAGGCAATTACCGGGACCATCCTGCTCGTCGCCGTCTACGGCGACATACAATCGGCGCGAGAAGGACGTCAAGCGAGCTCGGGACGCGGGCGAGGCTCGCTTTTCCGGTTTATGACGGCAGCCCCGCTCGAGTCTTCAAAGTAGGGACGGGCACCGTGGCCGCTTGTCGACTGGCGTGTAATCATTGGGGGAGCCCAGAAGGGCAGGGAGGTTGACGATGACGGCCGCACAGCCCGAAGGTGAACTGAGAGCGTCGAACGACTTGCTGGAGAGCCCAGATGGGTTGCTCCGGCGGGTCGACAGTGACGGGTACCTGTTGTTCCGTAGTGTTCTAGATTCCGCAGCTGTTGGAGCGATTGGAGCGGCAATGGCCGCGGAGTTGCAGAAGCAGGGAGTTGCTGTAGCCAATGCCGATGGCGCCGTTTGGAGCGGAGCCGGTCTCGACAAGATAGACGGGGACGCCCTGTACTGTGCTGCAGCCTATGAACCTTTGGTCGGCAGTGAAGAACTCACACTGTTCATGGCGCAGGTATTCGGATGTCCCGTCCGTGTTTCGCGGGCTACGAACCTGCGTTATCAACTTCCAGGCGATCATGTTCACGACTCGCCGCCGCATCAGGATCATTTCACGGTGGGGCCGAACTCGGACTTCAAGACCTTTTGGATCCCGTTGATGGATATAGACCGCACGGTCGGTGGGCTGGCCATTGCCGTCGGCTCGCACAGGGGTGGGTTGCTCGAGCACAGAAAACACGAGACCGCCGTCTCCTATCAGATGGAAGGACGAGAGCAGCCGGCCGTGCCGCTTGAAGACGTGCCGGGTACGTGGATGACAACGGATTACCAACGCGGAGACATCGTGGTGTTCGAGAGCTGTACGGTGCATCGCGGCCTTCCCAACCGGTCGAAGGTCATTCGGCTCTCCCTCGACGTGAGGGCGCAGCCAGCGTTGACGCCGGCGGGTTGGGGCTGGTCGAGGTCTGTCCCGGAGATGAAGGAACACAGACGCAAGACGCTTGCCGTCTGCCAGGAACTTGGTCTCACGACTGAGCAATTCGAGAAATTGATGATCGAGATGCACTGGCGTGGGATCGAAGCCGAGCCGCCCGCGATCCGAGCGCTCGCGTCAGAGCTATTCTGAGCGGGAAAGTACCGACCGGACCGGACAGTTTTAGCCGTAGCGGGTAGCTGTTGCGGCCACGTCCTCCGACTTAGAAGAAGGTCTCACTATGACCCCTCGGGTTGGGCACCTTATCAACGGCAAGAGCGTCAATGACCCCGGCGGAGAGTATTTCCCTTCGTTTAACCCGGTCACCGGGCAACCGTGGTCCGAGGTTCGAAGGGGCACCGCGGCCGACGTCGACGCTGCCGTTACGGCGGCTGAGGCCGCCTTCCGGACCTGGAGAAAGACCGGCCCGTCACAACGGGCCGAGCTGCTCTGGAGGCTGAGCGAAGTAATCGTAGAACATTCTGAAGAGATCGCGTTGACCGAAGCCCGTGACGTGGGCAAGGTAATCCGCGAGATGCGTGGCCAGATTACGGGCTTGCGCCGGTGGTACCAGTACTACTCGAGCCTGGCCCAGCACCTCGAGGGCAGGTTGATCGTCCACGACGACCCCGCGATCGTCAACTTCACCCGCCGAGAGCCCTTTGGTGTGATTGCTGTCATACCTGCTTTCAACAGCCCGGTGTTGTTGGCGAGCTGGGCGATCGGCCCAGCTCTAGCGGCCGGGAACACCGTGGTAGTAAAGCCACCTGAGGTGGCATCAGCGTCGATAGTTCGTTTCGGCGAGCTATTCGAGGAAGCTGGCTTCCCGCCGGGGGTGATCAACGTCGTTACCGGTCTCGGCCCCGAGGCGGGGGACGCGCTCGTGACCCACCCGGGGGTCCGCAAGATCTTCTTCACCGGAGGCGTGGGCACTGCGCGCATCGTTGCGTCCCGAGCAGGCCATGAGCTCAAGCCGATGGTGCTGGAGCTGGGAGGCAAGTCCGCCAACATCGTCTTTGCGGATGCCCCGGAGCTGGAGTCGGTCTCTAACGGCGTGGTAGCAGGGATTTTCGCTGCTGCTGGCCAAACGTGTGTTGCCGGTTCGCGTCTGCTCGTCCAGGAGCCAGTGGCTGACGCACTCGTGGACATAGTCAGCCGCCGGGCGCAGCGGATAGTGCTAGGCGACCCGCAAAACGACGAGACCGAGATGGGCCCACTGAGTCAGCTCAAGATCCTTGAAGGTGTGGAGCGACGTGTCGGTGAAGCGGTAGGGGCTGGTGCTGAGCTCCGCGCCGGTGGCGAGCGCACTGGAGGACAGGGCGGTTGGTTTTTCGAGCCGACGGTCCTCGACCGCGTGACCAACGACATGAACGTCGCCCGTCATGAGCTCTTTGGGCCGGTCCTGTCCGTCATCCGCTTCGAGGACGAGGAAGAAGCGGTTGAAATTGCCAACGACAGCGCCTATGGTCTGGCCGCCGGGTTGTGGACACGCGATCTCGGCCGCGCTCATCGGGTGGCAGGAGCGCTCGACGCCAGCACCGTGTGGGTCAACATGTACCGAGCTGTTTCCTACCGCAGCCCTTTTGGCGGGCGCCGCGACAGCGGGTACGGGCGGGAGAACGGTGCCGATGGGCTCAACGAAGTCACGCAGACCAAGAGCATCTGGATCGAGACCTCTGGCGCTCCAACCGCAGATCCCTTTGTACTACGTTGACCAAACCCACGCTAATTGTAAAGCGGGCCATACGGTCAGTTGCAATTCGGAGACGACCATTTTCGCCGTCCCTGCGAGGCAGGAAGCGTGGTATACAGCTTTGACAAGCCGAACGTTGTTGGTTATCCTATCGATTGGCGTGGATGAGTTAGCCCACCTGCTCGGGTCAGCGGCGACGTCGACACCGACATCGTCAGCGGGATGATGCGGATCGGCGTCCTCGGGGCCGCGTGGATCGCACCGTGTGCGATCGTCGAGCCGGCGCGAGGCCTTGATGGAGCCGAGGTGGTGGCCATAGCGGCTCGCGACCTCGGCCGCGCCGAGGCTTTTGCCGCCGAGCACAGTATCCCCCGTGCTTATGGCAGCTACGAGCAGCTGCTGGCGGACCCCTCCGTGGACGTCGTGTTCGTAGCGCTCGTTAATAGCCTGCACGCCAGGTGGTCGATTGCCGCCCTCGAGGCTGGCCACCATGTCCTGTGCGAGAAACCCTTGGCATCTAACGCGGAGCAAGCGCGCCAAATGGTCGGTGTGGCCGAGCGCAACTCACGCGTGCTCGTTGAAGCTTTCCATTGGCGCTATCACCCGATGGCCGACAGGATCATCCAACTGAGCAGGCGCATCGGCACCTTACACCGCGCCAATGTTCGGGCACACCAGTACGTCTCTGCGGAGAACGTCCGCTTCCGGCTCGACCTGGCCGGAGGGGTGCTGATGGACCTAGGTTGCTACGCGCTGCACTGGTTGCGGACGATCGCCGCTGAGGAGCCGACCATCCTGTCGGCACAGGCCGTTGAAGGCCCGCCTGGGATAGACGTGACGATGGAAGCTGAGCTGGGCTTCCCTGGCGGCCTGCGGGCCGAGATCGACTGCTCGATGATCGACGCAGACGCGTCCCTCCCCAACTCCGTGTCGCTCCGTATCGAGGGGACGGCCGGAGTGGTCGACGTCGTCAACCCGCTGGCGCCGCACCTGGGCAACCGGATCAGGGCTCACCTCGAGGACGGCACGGATATTGACGAGTCGATCGACGCCGGCCCCACATATGGCTTCCAGCTGGCCTCATTTGCGCGGGTGGTCGCCGGCCAGGACCACCCGATGACCGGGGGAGCGGACTCGATCGGCAATATGATGGCAATTGACTCCATTTACCGAGCCGCCGGTCTGTCCGTGCGATGCTGAGGTACGCCGGTGGTTTTACATTACGAAGGAGCCACCCCGGATGTTGACGCGCGAACAAGAACGCCACTTCAGGCTCTTCGGATATGTGTGCCTGCGCCAGGCATTCAATGAGAAAGAGATCGCAAAGATCTCCCTCGATTTCGATGAGGTGCTGGGAGAAAGCCTGGACGGCCAACCCTTCGCCGGCGAGAAGCGACAGCTGGTGGTCGGGTTCGTCGAAAAGCGGCCCAGCCTGAGCGCCCTTGTCGCCGACGACCGGGTTTTCGAGCCCGTCGAGCAGCTTATTTGCGGGACGCCACTGTGGATCGAGTCCGACGGCAACCTCTACGTCGGTGACACTCACTGGCATCCTGACGCTGCAGTCCACTTCCCATTATGGATCAAGGTCGCGCTGTACCTCGACCCGGTGGACAAAGACACCGGCTCGCTGAGAGTGATACCCGGCTCCCATATGGCGCTTTTCAGCGCCGCGCTCGACGCGGCGAAGATCAGGGCCCTGAGGGTGGCCATGGCATTGGTTTGGCTCCTGACCGGATGCCGTCTGTAGCCTTGGAGAGCCAACCCGGTGACGTAATTTTGTTCGATCAGAGGACGTGGCACTCATCTTTCGGAGGCCGGGTTGGGCGACGGATGTTCACTATGAACTTTGCCTCGCCGATCGCGACTAACGAGCAACGGGATCTGGTGCAAAAGGTCTACAACATGAACCTCGGCTGGTCGGCCAACGGGAGGGTGTACTCGGACTCCTTCCTCGACAGCCAGCTGCCTCGAATTCAAGCCATCACCAAGGTGGTCAAAGAACTCGGGCTGAAGTAACCCGGGGCTTGAGCCCTGAGCCCCGAACCCCGAGCGCCTACCCTCGCCCGGCGCCCGACGTGGCGTCCCGTACCCCCGCCGGGCTGGAAGTCTGCCGACGTTCTTCGAGTAGCCGAGAGTATTCCTTCATCGCTGCAGCCTTTTGATAGCGCTGCCTGTGCGTGTGCACAATGTGGTCGCTCGAGACCGCCACGATCAGGATCGCGCCCGTGATCACGTCGGCGTAGTTCGGGTTGATGTTGAGCGACACCACCGCACCAGCCACAACTTGCAACAGTGCGATACCGAGCATGGCGCGGAAGACGCCGCCTTCGCCACCGGCGAAGGACACGCCTCCGACGATCACCCCGGTAATGACTTGGAGTTCGAAACCGACGCCGAACGTGTCATCCGGGTTACCGTAGTAGCTCGCCTGCAGGACCCCCGTAAGGCCTACCAACAGCCCCGTGGCAATGAACGCGCCGATGACTATCCGTCGGACGTTGATCCCTGCTGCTCGACTGGCCTCTTTGTTGCCCCCTATGGCGTAAACATGGCGTCCAGACTTTGTGAATGTCAGGAAGATGAAACCGAGGATCGCGGCGCCGATGAAGATCCATACTTCGATAGGGATACCAAGCGGGGAGGCGTTGCCCAGGCTGGTGAAGTTAGCCGGCATCCCGGAGACGGCTTCGCCGTTCGTGATCACCTCGTTGATGCCCTGAAGCAGAGTTAAGCCACCTAAAGTGATGATGATTGGTGAAGTGGAGACGTTCCAGACGACCGTGCCGTTCACCGCCCCGATCACCCCCCCGATGAGCACGCCACATATGAACGCCAGGGGGAGCGGCATCGTCCTGGCCAGCATTGCCGTAAGCACGGCCGTCAGGCCAACGGCGGAACCAACCGAGAGGTCGATGTTCCCCGTGATCATGAGGATGGTCATGCCAACGCCGGTGAGGGCTACGAACGCCATGTTGGTAGCCAGGACCTTGAGGTTGTTCGGCCCCCAGAAGAGGTGATTGTGGAGGCCAGTGACGAGGAACAGCGCCAACAGGACGGCCGTAACGCCGACTGCCTGGACCTGATTGCTAAGCCGGCGCTTCAGGTTGTGCCACGCTGAGCTCGACGTGTTCGCGGGGACTGCTTCGGGCGCCTGAAGAGGCCCAGTGGAAACGTCGACTTTCATAGGGATGGCTCAATCGCGACGCCAGTAATGTGCGCGATCACATGATCGGGGCTCGTCTCAGCAACTGACCCATCAAATGCGACCCGCCCGAGCCGCATGACAACGATGCGGTTGGCCACCGCGAATACATCTTCAATGCTATGACTGATCACAAGCACCCCGATCCCTTGCCTGGCAACGGAGCGGATCACTGCGAGCGTCGTCTTGGTCTCCCTGACACCGAGAGCCGCCGTGGGCTCGTCCAGCATCATCAGGCGTCTAGCGTGCATCAACCCACGGGCGATAGCAACCGCTTGACGCTGCCCTCCTGAGAGCCGACGTACGGACAGGCTCAGGTCAGGGATGCGGATACCGACGTCCTCCAGCCGTTGCTTAGCCACCCGGGCCGCCGCTCGCCGGCTCAGGAAGCTCACCGGGCCGAACTTCACGCTCACCGGCTCTTGGCCGAGCACGACGTTCTCGACGACGCCAAGATTGTCGCACAGTGCAAGATCCTGGTAGACCGTTTCGATCCCGAGGCGACGGGCCGACGGCGGCGTCAAATGCTGGACCTTTTGGCCGTCCAACCAGATCTCTCCGCCGTCGGGTTGGTGAATACCGCTCAGTATCTTGACCAGCGTGCTCTTGCCTGCGCCATTGTCGCCCACGATGGCCACGATCTCTCCGGGGTTGACCGACATCGAGACGCCGTCCAACGCCCGGACCCCACCAAACCATTTGACCAGGCCTTCGCACCTCAGACCAGTCGCCTCATGGCCGACCGTCGCGCCAGATGGGGGAGCGGGCAAGATAGCCATCTCAGAACCGACGCTTGGCGTGTTGCAGTGAGCCGATGGGACCAAGGTTCGCCAACTGCCCGCTTCGAACGGTACGTCCCGTCACTGCTTGATCGAACCCCTCCGCGGAGATTGTTGAGGAAGATCCCCGGTCGCCGGGCCCATCCGGGATGATGGGGCCCGGCGAACATTATGGTGCACAAGCAAACCGAGCACCCAGGTTACGCCGCCGCTGACCGAAGGTCCATCAGCGGTCTCCGGGCCCTACTGACCAGGGGGAACCTGTGCCGTCCCCATGTGGTTGGGAAGGTACTTGAAGTACTGGCTGTAGACGTAGGAGTACTTCGGGTTCAGGGGGTCAAAGGCGATCGTGTTGAAGCTGTTAGCCTGCGCGGGCGTGGTGATGAGCTCACCATAGAGCAAGCGTGTCGGCATCATCGGCTTGCCGGTCATGAACTGGTTGATGGCGTCTCTCGCCATCAGGATCATGCTGGCCGGGAAGTACGTCCCCCAGTTGGACTGGACGACCGACTTGCCCCCGGCGATCAGGTCGAGGGTCTGGGTTTCGAAGTCGGTAATGCCAAGGTAAAAGCTGTTCCGGTCGGTCTTGCCCGCGTGCGTCGCCGACGTCAACGCGCCTGTGCCTGCAATCGTGTTGAACACGATCATGATGTTGATGTCCGGGTGCGCCGAAAGGAGGTTGGCGGCCCCCGTCGAACCCCCGGTCGTGTCGATGCCCTGCACCTGCCCGGCAAGAACTGCATTGGGGAACGCAGCCTTGATTGTCTTCCACGCCCAGGTAGTCCTCTTACTACCCTGAGCGTCCGTCAGGTTTCCTATCAGGGCCACAACCGGTTTGGTGATGCCGTTTTTGTGGGCCCAGGCGATAGCGCCGTTACCCACGCCCACGCCGGCACCCTTGTGCGAGAAGAGCACGTTCTGGGTGGCACCAGCCACGGCTTGAGTGGAGTGGTTTACGAAGATGGAGCCGGCCGCAGTGGTCTCTTGTACTGCGTGTTGCCACGCGGTCATCTCGTCGCCCGTGCTCAAGATGGTGACGCCGGCATCATTCGCCACGTACTCGTTGAGGAGGTTGACGCCGGTCGGGACACTGTTGTTCTCGTTCCCATACGAATCCTTCCATCCCGCCACCGAGTGCCCCGTTGTGGCCGTCATCGACCCGGTTGGGTGCGTCGCCAAATACTTGTTGAGCGGGACATCGAAGTTCTCGGTGAAGAACGGCTGGAATACCTGCTCGACGACGGCGATGTCTTTGGCTTTCGAACTTGTGGCTGCGGCAGTTCTCGTCCCGCCGAAGGCTCGGCCCTCGGACAGCAGGCCGCTCAGTCCCCCCAGGGCGGCCGTGGCAACAGCCAGCTTGCCCGCGCCAGAAAGAAATTGGGACCGACTGACTCGGCTCTTCAGTGCTGAGTCAACGCTCCCCGATAGAAGTCCCGGGCCTTCAGAGTGGCCGGGCACGTCTTGGCTCATTCTAGTGTGCCTCCTTTGCAATGGATTGCGTTACGGATGCGCGACGGCGGCGGCACGCGAATTAATGTCAGTCGCTGTTTGTCGCAACTGCCTCCCCCTGTCTCATCAAGATGTAGGATAACTTGGGCGTTTGAGCATGTCAACGCGCCTTCGCGGCCGCTGCCCGGGTGTTTTCCGGCGCCGTCTGTTCACAATATGGACGGCCCGGCTCCTTCAGGGAGTACCCAAAGCCGGCCGGGCCACCGGCTGTCATCGAGGCGACCGTTCCAACCGGAGCCGGGCCCACCAGTCGTTGGGCCTACCAGTCGTCGGGCCTATCAGGCGTCGAAGTAGGACCAAAACTGAGCCCGCGTAAGTGGGGAGGCCGCTTGCGCTTCGTGTCGAGACGTTACCATGACGTCACGGCCGGGTTGTGGTCGGCTGGGGCCACTGTCGGGCACTCCCTGGCTCGCTGAGGAGGTCTGGACGATGTCGGAACGCGATTCAACGGGAACTGCGCCTCACCGTGTTCTCGACACCTTGGACCTTACCGCCCGGACGATCGACCCGTCGTGAGCAGCTACCCTCTGACCACGCCGTCGCTGCGATCATCGCACCAGTGAGGGCCCGGGGTAGGCGCCATAGCGCCCGGCGGGTGGCACTTTACGGCGCTGTGGCAATTGGGTTCGTTGGTTTCGCGTTCCCCTTGTACACGCTTCTGGTGACTTCGCTCGAGCCAGAGCACGACCTATATTTTCTTCGCCCTCAATTGCTGTTTTCGGCCTTCGACTGGCGGAACTACACAGCCGCCATCTCCGGCCTACCTTTCTTGCAGGGCCTCGGCAATAGCCTCATAATTGTGGTCGCAGTTGAGATCGGGCAATTGCTCAGCGTCCCTCTCGCCGCCTACGCGTTCGCGCGGCTTAGCTTCCCCCTGAAAAAGGTCTTGTTCGGAATACTTCTCGGGACAATGTTGCTGCCGTACTATGTGACTGTCATCCCGCAGTACCTGATATTTCGCCAGCTTGGTTGGATCAACACGTTCCTGCCGCTGACGGTGCCTTCGTTTTTCGGCTTCGGCGCGGGGTTGTACATATTTTTGTTCCGCCAGTTTTACCGGACCATACCAGGTGAGTACGACGAGGCCGCAATGGTCGACGGCTGCGGCCGCCTCCGCGTCTTCTGGCACATCATCCTTCCGCAGTCCAAACCTGTGGTGGCCATCATGGCACTGTTCACGTTCGTGACGACGTGGAACGATTATTTCGGGCCGCTCATCTACCTGAACAGCCCCCAGAAGTACACGCTGGGGCTCGATGTCTATGGCTGGGACCAGGGCCAGCCCTACGACCGGATCATGGCGATGGCGGCCATAATGTCGCTCTTACCTATAGCAATATTCGTCCTGACCCAACGTTATTTCAAACGAGGGCTGGTCGTCGCCCGGCTGTCCGGGTGACCTCCCACCCCGCAACTGTTCAAGTAGGCACGGGTGCGGTCGGCAATCGGGAACGGGGCCTCCGGCTCACACGGGTACATATCCTGCTCAACGATGGCAAAGAGCTCGGTACCCAGGCGGCGCAGCGCTTCGATCAACGGCCCCATGGCCGGGACCCCGTTCGGCGGCTCGCACGTCACGCCCATCTGCACGGCTTGAGCGAAGCCCAGCTGTTGGGCCTGCACCTGCGACAGTACGTCGGGTGCGACTTGCTTAAGGTGCACGTAACCGATCCGGTCCGGGAAGTTTTCGATCAGGGCCAGGTTGTCGCCGCCGCAGTAAGCGATGTGCCCCGTGTCCAGGCACAGAGAAACGGCGGACGGGTCAGTCTCTTCAAGGAATCTCTCGACCTCGTCCTGTGTCCCTACATGGCTGTCGGCATGGGAGTGGAAGACCATTTTCACGCCATAGTCGCCCAGTACGGTACGCCCGATCTCAGAGGCGCGGCGGACGAGGCGCCTCCAGTCCTCCGGTTCGAGCGAAGTCGACTGTACGAAGTTCCCTTGCTGATCGCGGTACCCTTCGGGGAGGTAGATGAGGTAGCGGGCACCCATCGCCTGGACGAGCGACGCCACCCGCCGCGCTGAGGCCACATCGGAGTCCCAGGCATCGGCACGGTGTAATGCCCCGCCGACCGTCCCCCCCGAGATCTTGAGGTGCCGACCGTCGAGTTCCTCTCGCAGCCGTACAGGGTCAGTCGGCAGGAACCCGTACGGGCCGAGCTCGAGCCATTCGTAGCCAGCAGCAGCCAACTCATCGAGGAACCGCTCCCACGAGGTCTGCTTCGGGTCATCAGGGAACCAAACACCCCAAGAGTCAGGTGCGCTGCCCAGGGAGATCTGCGAAGTCACACCGATAGGATAACCAACAGACCCGCGTCGTGTCCAGGGACGGCGCAATCAACGGCGCAATCACCCCGTTATGCCGCTGACGATCAGACCTCGCATGAAGTAGCGCTGCGTGAAGAAAAAGATGGTCATCGGGACCAGGGTGATCAGGGTCGCTAAGGCCATGACGTGGTTGTAAGGTTGCGGTGGCAAGGGGTTCTGGGCTAGCTGCCATGAGTAGAAGTCGAGCGCCAGCGTGAACTTGCTGGGGTCGGTCAGGTAGATCAGCGGGCCGAAGTAGTCGTTCCAGGTCGTGATGAACGTGAAGATCGCCATCACGGCCAGGGCTGGGCGGGCCTGGGGAATGATCACGTGCCAGAAGACCTTGAGCCGGCCGCACCCGTCGATCATGGCCGCGTCGTCGTAATCTTTGGGGATGCTTAGGAAAAACTGCCTGAACATGAATATGAAAAAGGCGGCTCCGACGCCGAAAAAAGATGGCACGGTCAGGGGATAGAACGTATTGAGCCACCCGATCCGTCTGAAGATCAAGTACTGAGGAATTATCGTCACGTAGTAGGGCAGCATCAAGGTGGCGATCAATACTCCGAAGAGCACCTTGCGTCCTGGGAACTGCAGCCGGGCGAAGGCGTAAGCGGCGATTGGTACACTGATCAGCTGGCCGACCTCGACCCCAATGGCGATGATCAGCGTGTTGCTAAGCCCTCGCAAGTACGGGAACGTCGACAGCGACTTCGTGTAGTTCTGCCAAACGAACGTGTTCGGGATGAGCCTGGGCGGGTACAGGAACACGTCCTTTTCGGGCGCAAGCGAGGTAATCAACATCCAGTAGAGCGGGAAGGCGAACAGGAACGCCCCACACACCACGAGCGCGTAGATCGAAATCCTGCGCAGGATGCGCATCCGACGGTTATGTCTGTGCACGACCATGTCGGCGCTTGGCGAGTCGATCGCAACGGCGCCAGGTTCGCGGACGACAACAGTGGTTGCCATGCTCAGTCTCCCGCAGCGTTCAGATACGGCGGCACCGCGGTCACCTGTTCCCGTAGCTGTAGAACACCCATCGCCGGGCGACGAAGAAGGTGAGCAGCGTCAGCACCGAGAGGATGATCACGAGGACCCAGGCCAAGGCTGCCGCGTAGCCGATCTGGAAGTTTTGCCAGCCTATGTCGTACAAGTAGAGGATGTAGAACAGTGACCCGTTGGCGGGCCCGCCGTTGGTTATGACCAGACCGGCCGTGAAGATCTGGAACGAAGCTATGAGGCCGGTGATGAAGGTGAACAGGATCACCGGCGATGTCAAGGGCAACGTGATGTGGATGAGCCGGTAGATCGGTCCTGCGCCATCGATAGACGCAGCCTCGTAAAGCGGGGTCGGGACCTGCTGTATAGCAGCCAGGTAGAGGATCATGCCCGAGCCGGCGGCCCACAGGGTCATGATCACGAACGCGGGGATAACCCACGTAGTCGAGCCGTACCACGACGGGCCCTGGATGCCGAACCATGACAAGACGCCATTTACTACCCCGTACTGGCTGTTGAACATCCAGGACCAAAGGAACGCACCTGCGATGGCCGGCACCAAGGAGGGTAGGAAGTAAATCGTGCGCCAAACCCGCAGGAACTTGATCTTCTGATTGAGCAACAAAGCGCAGCAGTACCCGATGAACATCCCCCCGGGCACAGCTAACAGGGCGAACTGGAAGGTCACCTTCAACGAGGTCCAGAACAGGGGGTCGTGCAGCATGAACCGGTAGTTGGCGAGGCCGGCCCAACGCGGCCCGCTCAGGATCACGTAGTTGGTGAACGAGTAGTACAGCGACGACAGTAACGGGTACAGCGTGAAGCACAGCAGGCCAATCAGCCACGGGAGAAGACATAGATAGGCGACGAGTGCTTCGCGCCGCCTTAGGCGTGACCACCTCGCCCGCCGTCGCAACTTGGCAAGCGTCTCTGTGTCAGCGACGGGCTTCCCGCTTAAAGTCTGAACACCTACTGCCACTTCCCCTCCTCCAACACCCCGCTAGGGCCGTGGGCCGGGCACCCTGGCACGCACCACAACGCCACGGACCGCTGCTTCACGCCCGTCCCAGGTAGTCCACTACAGGTGACGGACAACCGCTTACCGCCTCCTCGGTTCTTAGGCCCAAAGGCTCAATTAGTCGTTAGCCATGACGCCGGTCCCGCTCGAGGCTGGCCCAAGCCGGCGACCCCTCGGGGCGGGACCGCAACGTCACGACGACTACACCACGCTAGCTGTCATACGCCAGCGGCGCTACGCCCCTGGACGATGGCGGCATTGAGCTGCTTGGCTGCCGCCTGGCAGGCCTCCTTGGCCGTCGCTTTGCCCAGGATGACCTGCTCCGGCACTGTCATCATTGCGTTCTGGAAGTCGACCGGGGCGAAACGGCCGAGCCAGTACGGCCAACGGGCGATGGTATGGGTGTCGCTGGGGATCGGCGACTGCCCCGAGATCCGGGACAAGTTGATCAGCGCGATGGTCTTCGGGTCGCCAGCAGGGGTCGAGTTGACGATAGGCAGGGGGTCGTACGCGGGGACCGAGCTCCAGAGGATGAAGTTCTTGCGCACGGCGGTGTTGGTCGTAAAGGTGATGATCCAGTCGAGTGCAACCTGAGGGTCGCTGAAGTTCTTGTTGACGCTGAGTGAGTTCGACCCGACTGCGTGCACCTTGTTCTCGAGGTAAGGAAGATGTATGTACGACATCGGGAAGTTGGTTTGCACGGGGTAGACCGATGGCGTCGACCAGCCCTGGGTGGCGAGGGCCTTCTTGGCGAGGAAGGACGCGCCGCTGGCGTTCGGTCCGCCAAGGGCAGTCTCGACGCCGAGCGGGGCGGCGACCTTGTCCTTGATGTACAGGTTGGCGATCGTCTGGACCGTCTCGATCACTTCGGGCGTGTCGAAGAGGGACTTTGTCTCGTTGTAGTCCCATGGGTTGTTCATTAGCTGCCCACCCAAGCTGGCCAGGATCGGCTGGAAGAGATATCCGGCCGAGGCGCTGTAACCGTACTGCTCGACCTTCCCGCTGCTGGTGATCTTGGTGCCGGCCTTTAGCCAATCGACCCATTGAGGCCACTTCCACTTGTCGTAGCTCGGTGTACCCCACAGCGGTAGGTCCTTGAGCAGCCCGTCCTTGTCGGCGAGCTCGGTATTGACGAAACCGATCACGTCCTGTGTAACGAAAAGGTCCAGGCCCCAAAGGTGGCCTTGGTAGCCGTTGTCGACCGTCTGGGGGATGTTCCACTTGGACATGTCCACCTTCTGGGACTTCAACGCCGCATCGAACGGCACCAGGACCTTGCTGGCTTCGGGCAACAGTGTGCCGTTCCAGTGCGAGTCAACGAGGAAGATGTCCGCTGCCGATCCGGCGTCGAGCTGAGTGAACAACTTGGTGGTCGAGTACGGGTAGAGCTGTTGGTTGATCGTTACGCCGGTGAGCTTCTGCATCTCGGGGTAGTAATGCCCGAACTGGGAGCCCCACCAGTCGCTCATCGTTACCGTGGTCGAACTAGCTGACGCAAACCTCCCTGCCGCGCCTCTGACGCGTTGGGCTGCCGCGGCCGGTGCGGCCTGAGCGAGCATCATGGCGGCCGGGACGGCGGCGCCGGCCTTCAGCACCTGCCGTCGACTTATGGGCCTATCAAATATCGACATGGTTCCCTCCTTTGGTTCCCCTTTGGTCCCCAAGTAGTTGGTGAATTTTCGGTGGTTTTATCTGACTGCCTAACTCTTGTCTAACTTGAACACGACTCACTCAGACGGGTCACTTAGACGGGTAACTCAGATTGGTAACTTCGACGATGAGAGAGGTTCGGTTGCCTGCGGGTCACCTCCTATACCGCTTAGAACTCTTCACCCTGGGACAAAATTGCTGTTGGTCGTCGTAACGGAAGACGCGCCGAGGACTGAGCACTTGGGGCCGTCCACCGTTCGCGATCATCGTGGTCGCGACCATCGTGCCGCCGCCAGGGGAGAAAAACAAGGCGGGGCGCCGATGCCGCCCTCGCAGCATCTAGCCTCACAGCACCTCTCTCGAGCATTTGGGGCCGGAGCCAATCGGCAAAAGCCTCGCCGTCTGTAATCGTCCATCGCAGCAGCCCCTCTGTCGTGCGAGTCGAGTGGCGGAACGGTACCACCTCCTTTCCGAAAGGTCAAGAAATACCGAACAGGTGTTCGATCCCGTTTGGCCCGACGACATCGCGCGCCGGACTTCTCTTGCCGGGCACAATTCGTCCTCGGACCTCAAAGGTCAGCCGTGTGTGGGTTTAGCGCCTTGATCTCAACCGGCATCTGTTCCCAAACCGACCGGGGCATCGGGTTGTGCCAGGTCGTAACGGGGTCCAGCCACTGCGCAACGTACGGGACCGACAGACCGATCCGGTCTTCGTCGGTACGGTTACCCCCGCGGCGGTGCCAGAGTGCACAGTGCAGGAATGCCACGGAGCCTGCTGGCATCTCGAGCGCATGAGCGAATTCGCGATAGTCGCCGTCAGGTCGCGGGGGTCGCCCGGCGGTGTGGGTGAACGGCACGACGTTCGTTGCCCCGTTGTCAGCGGTGAAGTCTGTCAGCGCCCAGATCGTCTGCAAGCAGGCCAGGTCGGAAGGGAACCGGCGTCTGTTCTCCGCCCACCAACCCGAAACCGGGAGGTCGGCGTGGAAACGCTGTCCCTCGTCACCGGGCTTCGACCAGAGGCGGCCCATATCACCGATCATCTTGAACCCGGGGCCGAGCGCCAGTTCGGCGATCGTGAGAGCAACCGGGTGCGCAGCCATGGCCTGGAAGGTAGGCCAATCCGCCGGGGCAAGGTTCGCGAACATTGAACTGTCTCCACCGGGCCCAGGCCCGACAGAGATACCGAGGAGTTTCTTCGCTGCTTCGAGAGCTTCGTCGCGGGCCACCACCCCGGCCACGATCGTGTACCCGCGCTCATCGAGCTCTCCCTGGTGGAACTCGAAATTCACCTCTCCGAGCACGGCGCCACTTGAGCTGTCTAGACGACCGGCACTCTGCTGGAAGCCAAGCGCGTCTATGGGCATGGTGCGAGCCCTCCAACGGGGTGCCCCATCACACGGGAGCGGCCGGCTTGTGAAAAAACACTCGATCTACACACAGGCAAGTGCCTGTTCTTCCCGCCTCAACCGGGCTGTGCTCAACCGGGCTGTGCTCAACCGGGCTGTGCTCAACCGGGTTGTGCTCAACCGGGTTGTGCTCAACCGGGCTGGCGCTGTGCTCAACCGGGCTCTACTCAACCAGTTTGCCCGCAACCGGCTCGAGCTCAAGGGCGACCACGGTGACGGGTGGGTTATAGGCGCGGACGTCGGGCGGCTAACGGGCGTCACCGACGGACGGCCAAAGCCGTCCCTCGCACAGCTCACCTCGACCTCCCTTCTTCTCTGGTAGGATAACCAACAGCAATTGGGAATGTCAAGCATGTGTAATCGCTCAGTCTGAGCCCCCGACCTCGTCCCGGAGAACCTGGCCGCCGGCCCGGCCGACTGTCTGCCATCGATGCCGATAGCCCTTCCCGTCAGGGACCACGTTCTAACCTGAGCCGTCCTCTAACCTCAGCCAGGGGCGGCGGCCAGCGATGTCAACAATTGCGCCCGAATAGTGCGCGACTGCTTTGACACTCATGGGGTGTTAGGTTATCCTACTGCCATGCCAGTGGCGCTGGACGCCGTGCGGACATCCGGCTTATCAGTCGGTGCTCGGGCCGGGGATCGTCACTGCTGCCGACCCTGCTGGGGAGCCTTATGACTTTGACAGATAAACAACTGCATTTCTTCCAGACCTTCGGGTTCATGGTGTGGCGACAGGCTTTCACGCCCAAAGAGATCACCCGGATCACAGAGCAGTTCGATGAGGTCCTGGCCCAGGACCGTCAAGGCCGGGAGTTCGTCGGGGACAAGCGCCAGGGTGTGCTCGGTTTCATCGAGCAACGCCAGGAGCTGTGGCCCCTCCTGGAGGATGACCGTATCTACGCCGCCGTGGAGCAGATGCTGGGGCCCGACTTCGTGTGGATCGGCTCGGACGGCAACCTTTACGTCGGCAACACCGGGTGGCACCCAGACAACGCGGCCGCGTACCGGCGGCTCAAGGTCGCCTTCTACCTTGACCCCGTCGACAAGAACACGGGCGCCCTCCGGGTAATCCCCGGGTCGCATCTTCCCGGCCTCGCCGATCGTCTAAAGGAATGCCCACCCAAGGGCGACGCAGACGGTTCGCCTTATGGAGTAGGCGGCTCTGATATCCCGAGCTTTCCACTCGAGTCACGCCCTGGCGATGTCGTGTTCTTCAATCAAGGAGTTTTTCACGCCTCCTACGGCGGAAAAACCGGCCGGCGCATGTTTACCCTCAATTTCGGGGCCAAACCCAAGGCCGAGCCTGACTTCGAGAACATTCGGCGCACTTACGAGAGCAATCTCGGGTTCGTGGAGCAGATGGGTTGCACAAAGCGCGACCGGATCTATACGGACGCGTTCCTGCAGAGCGGTTCGCCGAGGATCAGTAGCATGGTGAGTGAACTGGTCGAGCTGGGACTGCGATAACGCGACGGGGACGCTGCGGGGGGAGCCGGGCCAAAAGGGCTGACTGATGTGCGCATTTTCTGACAAAGACTACGAGCATTGGCTCGAGCACGGCTACGTCGTCGCCAGCCTCCTCGACCAAGGACAACTCTCGGCGGCTCTCGACAACATCTATGAGTACATGCCGTCCTGGGAAGACTATTCGCGTCATCGTCGGCGTGACCAGGACGCCGTGGGCCAGGGAGTAAGGGTCGATTTCCCGTTCGTGGGTGACGCCCTCAATTGGACCACGGTCCATCCCGACCTCGTCGCCTTTGCCGAACGCATCCTGAGGACGGACCGAATCCTGCTCGGCCACGGCCAGCTGGGCGGCAAGTACGCCGGAACTCGCGATTATGAGCAGGAGCTCCACCTCGACTACGGCAACAACATGCTGGTCGTCCCGAACCCTGATGACCAGGCATTCCACGTGCCGGCACTGTTGTACTACACGGACGTTACGATCGACCTGGGCCCCACGCATATCGTGCCTCAAGACTGGACCCGGGACGACCCTCTGGTGCCGCGCCATCGGAGCCGTAAGGAGTACCCTCAGCTGTACGAGCACGAAATCCCCGTGACTGTCCCGGCCGGCCACGTCCTGGTTTACTCCATGAGGACCTTTCACCGCGGCTCGAAAATGGCGGCCAAGGAGGGGCTACGCGTAGCACAGAACATTGGGTTCAAACGGGCTGATATGGCCCCCTGTGGCCAAGAGACTTTCCAGCACGATGGAGGACGCCCCGAGATGGACCGGTTTATGGAGCGGGCCACGCCCCGCGAACGTGAGCTAGTCGGGTTTCCGCCGGTTGGGGACCCATATTGGCGCCCGAACATGGTTGCTGCTGTCGGCCGGCGGTACCCGGGCATGGACATGACGCCGTACCAAACGAGTGCTCGGGACGCCGTCCACGGTGCCGTCGTCCCTGACGGCGAGGCAAGGGGGTGGCGGAGCGATATGGCAACGAATTTGTCTTCCTTGCCCGGGAGCCCGGGATGGCGACGACGCTTGTAACTATGAGGCAGCCGTCTGTCCCCGCCCGCAGGACCCCTCCGGAAGCGAGCGTCACAGTTCCGTCGTGGTTCACCTAAGTTCGGATTAGTTGTTTGCCCAAATCACGTTACTGCATGGAGGCTCAACAAATGTTGACAAAAGAACAACTAAACCACTTCGACACCTTCGGGTTCATAGTGTGGCGTCGGGCCTTCTCACCCGACGAGATAGCTACGATCATCGCGCAGTTCGAAGATGTGCTCGCCGAGGACAGGCAGGGCCAAACGTTCAAGGGAGATAAGCGACAAGGGGTGCACGGGTTCCTCGAGATGAGGGAGGACCTGCGCAAGTTGCTCGAAGACGACCGGGTTTATGAGACCGTGGAGCAGCTATTAGGCCCGGGTTTCGTATGGATCGGTTCTGATGGCAACCTTTACGTCGGCGACACTCGCTGGCACCCGGACAACTCGGCCGAATACCAACGGGTCAAGGTGGCGTTTTACCTCGACCCGGTGGGTGCCCATACTGGGTGCTTGCGCGTCATCCCCGGTTCCCACTTACCAGGTCTGGGCGACCAGTTGAGGGATGCGTTGCCAATCGACGAAACCGGCAATTCTCCGTTTGGCGTAATCGGTTCCGAGATCCCGTACTTCCCGCTTGAGTCGGTCCCAGGTGACGTCGTCATCTTCAACCAGCGGGTATTTCATTCCTCCTACGGCGGCCGGACTGGCCGGCGCATGTTCACGCTCAACTTCGGGGCCAAACCAACTTCTGAAGCCGACTTCGACAACCTCCGGCGGACCTACCAGAGCAACATCAAGAACCAGCACGAGATGGGTTACACAAAGCGGGACTGGCTCTATGCCGAAGAGTTCTTGCACTCCCCTTCCCCGAGGATCCAGTCCATGGTCGCTGAGCTGGTTGAGCTCGGTTTCCGTTGAGGAAAACGGAGGCTCTCTGCACCTGGTTCGGTAGCACGCGAGGGGCCTTGATGCGCCGTAATAAGCTTTTTGAAGCTCTTAGGGCTGTTGGTTATCCTACTGGTCAGACGCGCATCTCGTGGATGCGGAAGGGAACGCGCTTGCCGTGCTGACGCCAGAACAGGAGGCGCATTTCAGGCTTTTCGGTTTTCTGCTAGTTCCTCACGCGTTCAGCGCTGCAGAGGTTGAGCGCATCAGCGCGGATTTCGATGAGGTCCTCTCGGAGAGCCGTGATGGAAAGCCCTTCGCCGGCCAGGAACGCCAGATCGTAATGGGCTTCGTGGAGAGGCGGCCGAGTTTGACAGCCTTGGTCGAGGACGATCGCGTGTACGAGGCTGTCGAGCAACTGCTGGGCGGCCCGCCTGTGTGGATCGGGTCGGACGGCAACCTGTACGTGGGCGAGACCTACTGGCACCCGGATTCCCGAGCCCACTTGGCGATATCGATCAAGGTCGCCCTCTACCTCGACCCCGTCGATGAAAACACTGGCTGTCTCCGGGTGATCCCCGGATCTCATATGCCGCTGTTAAGCGTGGCACTGGAGGAGTTGCCCCTGAGAGGACCTGAGGGCGGCCGGTGCGTCGGGCTGCAGCCCAGCGAGGTCCCGGCCTTCCCGATCACGAGCGAACCAGGTGACGTCGTGTTTTTCGACCATAGGACCTGGCATTCATCTTTCGGCGGGCGCACCGGGCGCAGGATGTTCACCATGAACTTTGCGTCGCCAATCGCAACTGACCAGCAACGCGAGCGCTTCTTGGAACTCCACGAAAGAAACAGTGCCACCTCGCCTACAGGCGAGGTTTACACCGAGCCTTTCCTCACCAGTTCGAACCCGCGCATCCAACAACTAACAACGATGGCTCGAGAGCTTGGGCTCAAGTAGGAGCTAGAGCCCGAGCAGGGTCTCAACGGCCCTCGGTCGGACGGGGGGTGGGCGCGATCGTCTTGGTGAGAGCAGCGAGGTCCTCTTCACCGTAGCCGAGCCGCACCGCGTCGGCGGCAATTTCCAGGTCAAGGCCCGCCTGGCGAAGATCGCGGCCAACCGCCCGCCCTGCTTGTACGATCAGGGAAAGATCGCGCTCGACTAGGCGGATGGGGAACCGGGCGGCCTCTGAATCGGGGTCCAGGAAGACCGCTCGCCGGTACTCCATCAGCGGAGCGCCGGTCGCACTGCGCTGCAGCGCCGCGTAGAAGCGCTCAACGTCGGCCCCCGATGACCGGACCAGGGCCAGTGCCTCGGCGATACCCACGGCCAAGCCGTACAGAACGAGGTTGATCCCGAGCTTGGACAGGGCACCGCTACCGACATCACCCATCAGGGCCACGCTCTTCGCGAAGCTGCGCAATAAGGGCTCAGCTCGCATGAAGTCAGTCTCGGAGCCACCCACCATAACGCCGAGTTCGCCATGCTGTGCGCTATCGACACTCCCCGACACTGGGGCGTCGAGAAAGTTGACGCCTCGTGCCCCGAACCGGGATGCAAACTCCTTCGCGTCATCAGGCGCCACGGTCGCCATTTCGATGACGAGACAGCCTGGTACAGCGCCGTCGATGACGCCATTGTCGCCGAAGTAGATCGTCCTCGATGCGGCGGCGCTCTCGGCCATCGACAAGATGACACGCGACTGCCGGGCCAAGTCTGCCGGCGTGGTAGCGACGACAGCACCGTACCTGTCGGCGAACTCCTCTGCAACGGCTCGGGTGCGGTTGTAAACGGCCATTGCCTCGACCGTCGAGCTCAACCGGGCCGCCATCGGGAAGCCCATGCGGCCAAGACCGATGAAGCCGACGGCTGGCTCTACGGATGCGTCCATTTCCAGTCTCCTGTTTAGTCGGCGCAGTGCTGTCGGTAGGATAACCTATCGATATGTTGGGTTGGGTACCTCGCAGTCGACGCCGACAGGTGCAGTCGACGAGATAGAAGGCGAGCCGGCCAAAGGGGGGGCTCACATGGCAAAGGAGGTCAGCAAGTCGATCAGCCTCCACCGTCTCCCGCTGTACCAGCAGCTGCAGTCGCTGATCTGCAATTACATAGCCGAGAACCAGCTCGGGCCCGACGACCCACTTCCTGCTGAAGCAGACTTAGCGGAGCTTTTCGGCGTGAGTAGGAACTCCGTGCGCGAGGCGGTGAAGTCGTTGCAGGTACTGGGCGTGCTGGTGTCACGGCCCGGGTCGGGGTTGTTCGTGGGCGAGTTCTCCTTCGACCCTATTGTCGACAGCCTCCCGTACGCGATCGTGGTTGACTACCGCGACCTCGCCGACTTGTTGGAGGTGAGGCGCACCCTCGAGGTAGGTATGGTCGACCACATCGTAAGTTCGCGCACGGACGAACAGGTCGCCGAGCTGGACGAGATCATCGACCGCTGGAAAAGGGCCATCACCAAGGACAATGAGGCCTACCCGGCCGACCTCGACGGGTCGTTCCACGCGGCGCTGGTCAGGGAAGTCCACAACCAGCTGGTGGCGAAGCTTCTAAGCGCTTTTTGGCAAGGCTTCTACCGGGCCAGCAGCAGCGGTCAGCTAGATGTCCCGCGTGACCCGATGGTCACCTTCGCCAGCCACGTCACAGTGCTCCAGGCTCTGAAGACCGGGGACAAGGAGGCGCTACGGGCCAGCCTCGTCGCTCACCACCGCGGTATTGACGAGCGGGTGCGGGCGGCTCAGAAAAGAGCGGGAGAGCAACAGGCCTGACCGTACGGGTTACCGATAAGAGCCAGGTGCTTCTCGGTCCTTCGACGGGACCATACCGCCTTTGGATCTCATTGCTCCTCGCTCATCGTGCCCGTAAGCGCGGCAGTACCTTGCTGCCGTAAGTCCGCACGGCTTCCAGTACGTTGGGCCCGGAAAAGTTGGCGCAGCTAATGATCGTGGCGCCCAGCTTTTCGATTTCCCGCAGGCGCTCGACGTGTACTTCGGGGTCAGAAGAGATGATGTTTTTTTGGGTGAACTCCTCGTTCGAGACCTTCTCGACGCCTCGCCTGTGCATTTCTTTGGGGTCGTGCCAATCTTCGGAGTAATACTCAGCTGGAGCCGCGCCCTTGAAGACCAGCGCCTGTTGGAGCGCCGTGTCGTCGTGAGGCGCCCAAGAAAACCCTGCTTGCAATATGAGTTCCCCCGGTTTGCGCCCGGCGTCGTCGGCGGCGGTGAGCCAGGCATCCTTGATCTTTGCCAAGCCCACTGGGTCCGCCACTGTGACGAGGCCGTCTGCATAGCGACCAGCGAGGCGGGCCGCACCACGCCCGAACGCCGCCACGTAAATCGGCGGCCTTTTTTCGGGCCGCGTGTAGAGGTAGGCGCCTTTCGTGCGGAAGAAACTGCCCGAGTGATCGACCCGCTCTCCGTCGAAGAGCCGGCCTATTAGCTGCAGAGCTTCCTCGAAGGCTTCCAGCTGCCCTCGGGGGGTTGGCCAGTCACCGCCGAAAGGTGACTCGTTGAGCGACTCACCCGAACCGATGCCGAGGAAGACGCGGCCGGGGTACATCACCTCGAGCGTTGCGAAGACCTGGGCGACAAGCGCGGGATGATATCTGTAAAGCGACGCAGTGACAGCCGGCCCGAAGGGCACGCGGTTGGTCGCTTGCAGCCCCGCACCTAGCCAGACGAATGCCTGTCCCGCCTGCCCGGGTTCCCACCAGGGTTGAAAGTGGTCGCTGCAGGCAACGCCGTCGAACCCAGACTGCTCTGCTTGGACAGCGCACTTGAGCAGCACGTCGGGCGGGTTGCGCTCATGTATAAAACCCATGTAGTACTGGGGCATTCTCTCTCCCTTTTAGTCCCCCCCGACAGTGCGGGGTTCTCGGGGCACCTCGTCGCTCTGCTGGGTCACGCCGGAACGGTCTGCGAGCCAGAAAGCCAGTTCCGCAAATACCCGAGGCTGGCTTCGACGACCGCGGGCTCGAAGCCGCCGGGCAGCACGTTGGAGATCTCTACCAGCCAGGCACTACAACGCGGCGCCCCCACAAGTAACTTGAGGACGGCAGGGATGGGCAGGTCTCCTTCGCCCAGCGCGACACATGGCCACCAGCCCTCAGGATGCCCACGAGACGAAGCCTGCACCTTGAGGTCGCGAAGGTGAGTCATCAGGCAGTAGGGGAGCGTGGCGGTCGTGGCCTGCAGGGGATCCTCGCCAACGCGCGTCGCGTTGCCGATATCGAAGCAGGTACCTAGGTGCACTGGGTCAATCGAAGCGACCAGTTGAGCAATTTCTGCCGCGGTCGCGTCGGCGTGGTTTTCGACTGCGATCACGAGGCCGGCGAGTTCGGCCTGCCTGGCTATTGAGGTCAGCGGCCCCCGTAGTTGCCCCCGCCGTTCTGTTCTGGCGGCGGGGTCGGACGACCAGGAGTACTGGTCGCCGCAGACAACGCGCATCATCTGGCACCCGAGAGCCAGCGCCGCGTCCATCGCATGTAGCGCGTCGTCCAACTTCTCTTTGCTCTGGCCGTCCTCGAGCCCGCTGCGGTGACCCCACGCGAGGATGCACTCAACCCCAGCCGCCGCTAGTTCAGTGCCGAAGCGGGACAGGCTGGCAGGATTGCGGTCCTCGAGATGGATGGTCTGCAGCGAGAGCACTTCGACCCCGATCGAGGCCACGTGCTCCAAGAGCTGGCCAGTCGACCACCGAACACCGAGCGGTTGCTCCCATTGGTTTGTTTCCCCGAACCAGCGGTGGTAAGAGAAGCTGTCCACACCCAGCCGGGCCCGGCTCATACCACCGGGTTAGCGCGCAAGGTAACCGCCGTCGACCGGGAGCACTACACCGTGGACGTAGTCGGATAGCCCGGACGCAAGGAACACGACGCTACCCGCCAGGTCGTCTGGCTCGCCCCAGCGGCCAGCTGGAATGCGCGTGATCACTTGGGCCGCCCGTTCTGGGTCGTCCCAAATGTGGCGGTTGAGCTTCGTCCTCACGTACCCGGGAGCGACTGCGTTCACGTTGATACCGAGGGGGGCCCACTCGAGGGCCAGGCTCTTGGTCAGCTGGCCGACACCCCCTTTGCTGGCTGCGTAGGCAGCGACCCGCAGACCTCCAAAAAATGCGTACATCGAGGCGATGTGGATGATCTTGCCCCGACGTTGCGGCTCCATCACGGCATACGCAAGTTGGGACAGCTGGAACACCGAGCTCAGGTTCGAGGCAAACGTGAGGTCCCAGTCCTCCGGGTCGACTTCGGCCGCAGGTGCTGGTCGTACATGCCCGTGCGCAGTCACGAGTATGTCGAGACCGCCGAGTTGCTTGAGCGACACCGCGAACGCTTGCGCGCATTCGTCGCGACGTGTGAGGTCGGCCACCACAGCACTCCGAAGCGGGCCGGCCGGCTCCAGTACTCCAGTCGGCTCCGAGCGGCCGATCCCGACTACCGTCGCGCCCTCAGCGCGAAGGCCGCGTGCGACCCCGCCACCGATCCCGCCCCACGCGCCGGTGACAATGGCCCGGCGGCCGGCCAGCAGTGGCCCTCGGACGGCGCTGGCTTGGCCCGTGCTCGTTGGTTCGTTCGCTGCCACTACCGGAGATTAGCGTACGCACGTGGGGCAGGATCATAAGGGAGAACGGTGCCCGGTACAGGCTCGTATTAGCGGCTGCGCCGAAGCTCCGGAAGCCGGGAGCAAGTGAGAGGCAAACGTGACCGTCAATATGGGGAGATCACTGGACCCGTCGTTCGGGCTCCAGGGCAAAACCGCCGTCGTGACCGGCGGAGCTGCTGGCATCGGCGCCGCCATTTCGAGCACTTTTGTGGGTAAGGGGGCCCGGGTCGGAATTGTCGACCTCAACGGTGACGAGGCGATCAAGAAGGCGTCGGCATTGGGGCCGGACTGTGCGGCCTTCACGTGCAATGTGGCCGAACAGCAGTCTGTGACCGTTTGTGTCGATCAGATTATTTCACGGTTCGAAAGAGTCGACGTCCTCGTCAATAATGCAGGCGTGGTCCTGCTTGGACCAGCTGAGGATCTCGCTGTCGAGGCATGGGAGGCCACTATGTCCGTCAACCTGTTGGGCACCTTCCTCATGTCCCAGGCCGTCGGTCGGCACATGCTCGCAGCCGGAAAAGGTAAAATAATCAATATTGCTTCCCAAGCAGCGAGCGTTGCTCTGAACGGCCATGCTGCTTACTGCGCATCAAAGGCCGGCGTGCTCGGGCTCACCCGAGTGCTTGCCTATGAGTGGGCGGGACGTGGAGTTACCGTAAACGCAATCTCACCCACGGTGGTGATGACGGCCCTGGGCCGAAGGGCATGGGAAGGGCCTAAGGGCGAAGCCATGAAGGCACTTATCCCGACGGGCCGGTTCGCAGAGCCGGAGGAAATCGCCGCAGTGGCGGTCTTTTTGGCCTCTGAGGCGGCGGACATGATAAATGGCGCCGACATACTCGTCGACGGCGGCTATACCATTCAGTAAGAACGAGGCCATTAGGCACGGGGCCAGTAGTAACAGGGCCAGCAGTAACCGTGCTCGTCTCGAGAAGAAAACTTATTTGAACCAACCCACCAGCTTGGGATGCTTTAGTGCCGCTTGGTTAACGATGTGGTCAGGCACCCTACGTTTCGAAAGCGCGATCACGCTGTTTAGGTCGGATGTGCCTATCCCGAGCGCCAATTCGTCGGTCCATCCAAGTGAATGCGGTGACAATATTACGTTGCCGCATTGCAAGAGAGGGTCAATCGGGTCAGGCGGCTCTCGCTCGAAAACGTCAAGCCCAGCCCCCTTTATACGTCCAGATTGCAACGCGTCCGCCAGCGCTACCTGGTCGACGATCGGTCCGCGTGCTACATTTATCAAAAATGCACTCGGCTTCATTCGGTCAAGCTGTTCCTTGCCGATCAAATGGTACGTAGCCTCGTCCAAGGGGCAGCACACACAGACGTAGTCTGAGCGAGCCAACAACTCATCGAGTTGTACCAGTTTTACACCGTCAACCGCTGCAGTCTGGCCCGGTACGTAGGGGTCAAAAGCCAGGCATGTCAGGCCAAATGGACGAGCCAGCGCTACGATCTCTCGTCCGATGTTCCCAAGGCCCACCAGTCCGAGGGCCCTCCCTGCGACGCCGATGCCCATATGGTGAAGCCTGTCGTCCCAACGCCCGTCGTGGACAAGGTTGTCTTTGATGAGGAGGTTGTGGCTCAGCGCCAGGAGCAGAGTAATCGCAGCCACGGCCATCGGTCGACGGACCCCGTCTGGCGCGATCGTGACGATTATGCCGGCTGCGTTGCACGCTGTCCAGGTCGACGCTGTCGTAGCCGACCCCGAAACGAGCGATCAGCTTGAGACGTGGGCTGTCCTGTACCGTGCGCGCTGTCACTCGGGGGAGAGGACTACCAGGGCGTCGAAGTCTCGGGCCACTGTGGGCGGCAGCTCGGCTTCATCAGATGAGAGGAACTCCCAGTCGATATCCGGGTGCGCCTTCAAGAGGTCGAGACCAATATCGCCGAAACCGATCTGTCCGGTTGGGGTCAAGAAGTCGCGCGTAACGCCAAGGCGGAAAGTTGTCACGGCTCGTCTGGGCCTCGGCGGGTGCGCCACTCCTCGGGCAACAGGAACTCACCGTTGACCTCGGGGTGCCGGACCAGCCACATCACCATTTCGGCACCTAGCGTTACTGGGTCCCCGCCCGTCCTGGCCACTGTCGCGGACCACTCAGCCAAAGAGCCACCGGCATTGCCGGCCCGAAGTGCTTTGCCCGTGATGTCCGCCCACATGTCCGTTTGCACGTCGCCGGGGTGGATGCTGTTTGCGGTGATCCCCTGGCCAGCGACCTCTGTGGCCACCTCCAGCATGAGCCGGTTGAGGCCGATCTTGCTGATCCCATAGGCGCTGCCACCACCCCCTGGCGCTCCGAGGGCCGCCTTCGAGGAAACGTAAACGACCCGGCCCCAACCTGCAGCCAGCATGCGAGGCACCAGGAGCTGCGTGCAGTAGAAGGCACCCAGGAGGTTTGTGTCGATCACAGACCGCCACTCGTCGGCTGGACCTGCCAGCACTGTGCCGACGGGGCCGAAAATGCCGGCCGCGTACACGAACACCAATGGGGACGTCCCGTACCGTTCGTCGAAGGCGCTACATATTTGCTCGGCGCCGCGTGGGCTTGATGTGTCCGCGGCAACCCAGGTCGCATCAATTTCCTCGGCGGTGAGGTTGCCCACCGCCTCCGCCAGGGCATCGGTCGAGCGGCTGGCGAGCAGGACCCGGAACCCGACCTGGCCCAGCAGCCGGCCCACTTCCAGCCCTATGCCGCGCGATCCCCCTACGACGACGGCCGTCCCGCCCGCCGGCACTCCAGCTCCCTGCGCCTCGTCCGGCAGGGTGCCCGGCGCACCGGTGCCAGTGGTGGCGCTCAACCGTCGGCCTCCAGCCGACGGAGGGCGACACGCATACCTGCGTACCCGTTGTTGATGTGCGAAACAATTCGCCGCGGCGTAACCTCGACGTCGTCGATCTCGTAATTACGGCACAGCTCCTCCAGGACGACACGAAGTTCCAGCCGTGCCAGTGGAGCGCCAAGGCAAGAGTGTGCTCCCTGGCCGAAGGTTAGATGGGGGTTTGGGGAACGGCCGATGTCGAAGTGCCACGCGTCGGGAAAGGCGCGCTCGTCGAAGTTGGCCGCGGCGAAGTACAGCGCAACGCGCTCGCCGGCGTCAATTAGCGCGTCGTCGAGCTGGATAGGCTCGGTGGCGGTGCGGGCGAAGTAGTTGACAGGCGTGGCCCACCGGAGGACTTCCTCGACCGCATCCCGGTATATCGCTGCTCCGCCATGCTTCAGTGCCGAAAAGGCCGAAGGGTTATCGCCGAGAAGGCGGACTGCGCTAACCAGTGCGTCGATCGTCGTGCCGTTGCCCGCAGCCACCAGGAGCACGAACATCGCTTCGAACTCGCGCACCGTGATGGGCTGGTCGTCGACCCCGGCCGCCAAAAGATCGCCGACAATGCCGTTCGACGGATGGCGCCGTTCGCGCGCCGCGAGTTCATGCGAGTAGGCCGTTAAGTTCACCACCGGGTTCGCTCTGGCCACGACCTCGGCGTAGGCGGGGTCTTCGACGAAATTCACCAGATGGCCGAGATAAGCGAGCTGTTCGCGGTCGGAAGCTGGGACGCCGAGCAGCTCGCCTATCACTTCTGCCGGGACCGCCCGAGCGGCGGTTACGAAATCGCCGTTGCCGCGCTCGGCAAGTTCTGAGAGCGAACGCTGCGCAGCCTTGCGGACCGTGGCCTCTATGCGCTGCATCTCAGCCGGCTTGAACAACTTCGCGACCACACGGCGCAGGGCGGTGTGGCGCGGCGGGTCAAGATCGGTAAGCGCGTCGGGAACGGCCGGCCCCCGGTCGGCGCTGAGGATGGTGCCACGAGCCTGAGAGGACAAGCGCCGCCAGTCGCGCACAAGGCCCGACACCTCGTGGTGGGCGCCAATCGCCCAGAAATGCAGCTGCTTCTTCTCGGACCAGGCACGTACGTACCGCTGCTGCGCGAGCGCCCGCAGATGCTCACGCGGTGGGCCGTCGTCGAAGGTCGCCGGGTCGAGCAGGTCTGGAAGTGAAAGAGTGGTGCTCACGCCGTCGGTTTGATGAGCGCCACGACGTCGCTGGCCGTCCCCGGAAGATCCAGCCGAAGCCGGCCGGTATTTTGCTCCCCAGCGGCGACGTGGCGGGTTTCCCACCCGAAGTAACGGCCCGTCCCGGGCGCGAACCAGTAGGTCAGGTACTCCCCTGCGGGCAGGCTTATCTCCAACGGGCCCTCTACAGGCCGGTCGGCAAAGGGGACGGCAAGGTCGTTCGGCGCTTCTGCGGCCACGTACACATAAAGAGTGTGGGCGGACGCACGGTCGTCGCGGGCGACAACAGCCGTACATCCCTGGGGAGCCTGAGCCTCAACCCCATTGTCAAGGGTGGTGGACGAGATCTGGTTCTCGTCCCAAAAGAGTGCCAAGGTCCCAAAGCGGCTCCTTAACAGCCGCCGACCGTCCGCCGTAGAGCGCTCCCTGCCGGCGAGGATACTGAAATCGATGAAGTCGTAGTAGCAGCCGGACAACAAAGCGATCCAGGCTCGCTGGCGGTGGATGGTCCAGCCTCGCTCGTCCATGAAGCGGGAGGCATTGTTGTCCTCGTCAAGGTTGATAGCGCCGCCTAGCGCCCGCACACGACGACAGAACGCTTTGTACTCGTCGAGCCGGCTGTCTGCTGACATGAACACGCCGAGGTTGAAGGTCTCGTCGCCGATAGTCATCACATCGAGCGGGTGAACGTTGGAAATGTCGACCTTGAGCGCGTCCGAAGGCTGGACCGGATGGTCCCAGGGTTTATAACTCCAGGCCGGTGACGCTGCGATCACGTGGTCCTCGTTTGATGAACGCACGGTCTCGATCAGGCGCGCTTGCCAGGCGTCGACCTCGGACGGCTCGGGACCGACCCGGGCGTCGTCCTCAGAGAAGTTGCCGATCGGCTCGTTGCAGATTTCTATTATCAAGTTGTCGTATGGCTCGACCTCTCCGAGGACCTTCTCCACAAAACGCTGCTGCTGCTTGAAGAGGGCTGGGTTGCGAGTGGACATGTAGTCGTGCCACGGGGTCGTGCCTATTGAATTAATGTTGTTGTCACCGTGGAGTGGGGACAGCGCCCACACCGTCTCGGAGTAAACGTTGCTCAACAGCGTGAGCTCGACGATGACTCCTTTTTCCATTGCCAGCCCGAGAAAGCCGTGCAGACGAGCGAAGAACTCGGGGTCCCACTTCTCGAGGTCGTACTTGGGCAGCCCGTCGAGAGCGACCCCCGGGCCAGTGCGAACATAAGGGGCTACGTAATCGGTGCTCTCGGGCTTGCAGGGCGAGTAAGGGTTGCGGTTCGTCTGGAGCTCGCGGAACAACACGAACAGACGCGTGAACCGGAGGCCCTCTATCGCCATCTGGTCGAGGTAAGCCGCGTAGTCGAAGTTCCGGTTGATCACCGCCCCGTAGTGCTCTGAGGCAGCTAGCAGGCAGACTGGCCGCCCATGATAGAAGGCGGTCCCACTCGTCTTGTCGACGTACAGCCCGTGGTTATTGCTCATTGACTGGCCACCCGTCAATACTGTGTTGGTATCGGTGCTGCATTGGTACCGATACTTGGCTGGTATCGATTCCGCACCCTATCAGCCGTTCACGACAGCGTCAAGATTGGCAGGACGCGCCAGTACAGGAGGTGCCAGTGCGGGAGGTGCCAGTGCGGGAGGTGCCAGTGCAGGAGGTGCCAGTGCAGGAGGTGCCAGTGCAGGAGGTGATCGTTGCTTGAGGTATAGCGAGATCGCAGGGGTAGCTCCGTCACCGTCACGCATCGTCCTCGGCGCCGGGTGGTTCGACGAGGGCCACCGCCGTGACGCCTGGCGATTGCTAGACCGTTACGTAGCTCGGGGCGGCTCGGTCATAGATACGGCCGCGGTTTATGGCAACGGAGCCAGCGAGCGAGTGCTCGGGGAATGGCTGGTCCGTTCGGGATGCCGGGAAGATGTCGTGATCGCGACGAAAGGTGGTCACCCGAGCCTTCCCGATTGGAGGGACAGATTGACGCCCGACGAGGTCGAACACGATCTCGAAGCCAGCCTGGCCAGGCTTCAGGTGGGCTCTGTCGACCTGTACATGCTGCACCGCGATGACGAGCGCACCCCGGTGGACGAGCTCGTCGACCTGCTCGCCCGACATGTGCAAAGCGGGAAGGTGAAGGCGGTGGCTGTCTCGAATTGGACCTGGCAACGAGTGGAGGAGGCGAACGGGTACGCAACGCGGTCTGGTGCGCCCTGCCTGGTAGCGAACAGCGTCCAATACTCTCTTGCGGTCCAGCACGCGCCGGTTGCGCCCGGGACCGTTAGCCTGGGCGGCGACCGAGCAGCTGTGGCCTGGTACCGCCGGAGCGGCCTCCCGGCACTGGCGTGGTCCCCGCAGGCAAAGGGGTTTTTCTCGGGGCGGTTTGCGCCGACGGTTCACGACGACCCGCACGTGGAGCGGGTCTACTACCATGACGACAACTGGCGCCGGTTGGAAAGGGTGACGAGCCTCGCCGCCGACCGTGGGTGCACACCATCGCAGGTAGCCCTGGCATGGCTGCTCGACCAACCGGCCCAGATTTTCGCAGTGATCGGTACTACGAGCGTGGACCACCTGGACGAGTGCCTAGGTGCCCTGGAGTTGCACCTCACGTCTTCGGAGATCGAGTGGCTCAACCTGGAGCGCGAAGAGCGGCATGAATGAGCCGAGAGCCGGCGCAAGAGCGGCCTCGCTGCACACGCCAAGTAGAACCTGGCTCTCTTGAAATCGCGATGCAACTGCGACGAGAATCGATTCCACTATCCTCTTCCTGACGCTGATCTCGAACGCGTTGTCGCTGCTCGGCTACGGTCCTTTCGTGCCACTCATCTTGGTAGGGCCACTTATCTTCGTAGGGCCGGTCATCATCGCTGCCGTTGCCATTGACGGACCGACAGCGGGCGGGCGGGACCGGCGGGCCTCACAGGTGCAGTGGTGACGCCGCGGCCAACGCCCCTCGTGGCAGGACCGGTCCGCTGTGTCCTCGACGGGGCAGACGTACGTGATTTACGCGTCGGAGACCAGCGGGTGCTCACAAGGTTGTACATCGCAGTCAGGGACGAGGTTTGGAACACGATCCCGTTCAAGTGCGAGACAACGGACCTCCAAACGGGTGCTGAGCGTTTCAAGGTGGACCTGTCATGTGCCGTGGACCAGCCCCCGATCCGCGCCGAATGGGCGGTTACGATCGGCGGGAGTGCTGCTGGGGAGTTCAGCTATGCGATCCGGGGCCAGGCCTTGGCCACCTACCGCTTTGCCAAGCTGGGGCTCAACCTTCATCATCCGCTGCCCGAAAACCTGGGCGCCGGGTACCTGGCCCGACGGGGTGACGAAGTCCTCACCGGGAAGGTCCCTGGGCTCATCGAACCACAGTTCTTCGTTGACGGGAAGCTGACGGGGATGTTCATGCCTTACGACGAACTCGTCCTTCAGAGCGCGGCTGACGACGAAGTGGTCTTCCGTTTTGTGGGCGACGAGTTCGAGATGCAAGACCACCGCAACTGGACCGACTACAACCTGAAATCTTACGGCACGCCACTGGAGGTGCCGTTACCCCTAGTGGCCGAGCCGGGGCAGCCCATCGACCAATCTGTTGTCATTGACGTCCGAAAGGCCCGCGGTTTCCACCAGGCTGTGCCGAAGCCAACGGGCCAGTCCCTGGCACAGCGAGGACGTGGCCAAGTGGCCATTGACCGCGTCGGGCTCGCACAGCTACCGCGGATCGGCTCTGAGTTCCCCGACGAGGTGACGAACCTCGACCCCCCGGTAGCGAGCTTGGTCGCCTCGATCCCTCTGCACTACGTACGTTTGAACCTCGACCTAACCTCGGACGAACCCGTCCAGGGCGCGACAGCAAAGGCGCGTCAGATCTTCACGTGGGAGCGTCCGATCGAGCTCGCCCTCGTCGTGAGCCGTGGGGAACCGCTCCCGGCCGAGGTTGCCCGCCTTGACGATTGGCTGCAGGATTCTGCGTCCTCCCCTCGAACGCGTCGTGGTGCTCGAAGGCCCTCGGGGTTTTTCCATAGGGGGGACGACGACGGCGGGTAACAAGGTTCGTGCCTATCGCGAAATCGTAGAGAGGTGGTGCGGGCCCACCGCCTTGGTCTCTGCTACCGAACGGTCTTTTGCGGAGCTCAACCGGTGGTGGCCGGACCTGGCGGGCGTCGACGGGGTCGGCTACACGATTTGCCCGCAGGTGCACGCGTCCGACGACATATCTGTGATGGAGAACAGCTGGGGACAGTCCGACACGGTCACGACGGCTCGAGCCCGTTCGGGAGGACGGGCCGTCCACGTGACGTCCGTCGCCATGATCGGCAAGTTCGGCC
This sequence comes from uncultured Acidimicrobiaceae bacterium, assembly GCA_963823855.1. Taxonomy (GTDB): domain Bacteria; phylum Actinomycetota; class Acidimicrobiia; order Acidimicrobiales; family Palsa-688; genus Fen-671. The sequence continues at coordinate 140,557 of CAWGNA010000006.1, read as the reverse complement.
TACCCAGCCGGTGTCCCCGAAGTGCCTCTGCTCTCGGCCTACGGCGACGCCCGGCAGGGGCAACTTTTTGGTGCGGCATGGGCCCTGAGTTCTCTGCGTCAACTTGTTGATGCTGAAGCTGCGTCTGCTACGTATTTCGAGCTCTCGGGAGCGCGCGGGCTTGTTGGCACCCCTGGCGACTGGACGAGCACCGAGCCCGTGCCCGTGCCCGTGCCCGTCTACCGGGTCCTCGAGGCAGTGCTTTCTTGGGCCGAGGCCAACCTGGTGCGGGTCGGCGCGGTCCATGGTGAGGTTGTGGGGCTGGGCGCGGAATGGCCAGACCGCTCAGAGCTCCTAATCGCCAATCTGGGCCAGGACGAGCAGCGTATAGAGCTGAGCGGCCTGTCAGGGCGGTTGACCGAGATCGCCGAGCTGAGCCCCGGTTCCTCGCAAGGTCCGAAGTGGAAGGGTGCGGAGTGGAAGGAAGTGGTACCACCTGCTTCGGGCTCCCTGAAACCCGGGGCCGAGGAACTGACGCTGGCGCCGTACGGCGTGACGCGGGTGCGGACCGCGTGATCTGGCGCCACCCGGCCAGGGGCCGTTGAGGTGTTCGACCTCGGGGGCAAGGTAGCGCTCGTAACCGGTGGGGCGAGCGGGCTCGGGGCGGCGATTGCACTAGGCCTTGCCGAGCGCGGGGCAGAAGTGGCGATCGCTGACCTTGACCTACATAGCGCCGAGCAAGTTGCCCAACAGATATCAGAAATGGGCGACGGTCCGGCCAGCTCGTGGCAGGTCGACGTCAGTCAGTACGGCGAGGTTCAGGAGTGCGTGGAGTTGGTCGATCGGGCCGTCGGGCCCATTGACGTGCTCGTCGTGAGCGCAGGTATTGGCCTGCGCCGCCCGGCGGTCGACCTCCAACCGGGGGACTGGCAGCGTGTCATCGATGTCAACTTGAGCGGTTGCTGGTTCTGCAACCAGGCCGTCGGGCGCCGGATGGTCGAGCGGGGAGCGGGAGGTTCGATCATAAATATCGGGTCGGTGGTCGGCCAGGTAGGCATCGACACAGGCAACGCCAATTACGCCGCGAGCAAGGGGGGGATGATTGGCTTGACCAAGTGCCTCGCAGTTGAGTGGGCACCTTTTGGCGTACGCGTCAACGTCGTAGCGCCGACGCATTTCCGGACACCGCTCGTAGAGCAGGCGATCCGGGACCACCCGGGAATAGAGCAGCGATTTCTGAGCAACATCCCCCTGGGTCGGCTCGGTGTCCCCAGAGAGATCGTGGGCGCGGTGGTCTTCCTCGCATCAGACGATGCGTCGATGGTGACCGGGCACGTCCTCAACGTCGATGGGGGGCACACGGCGAGATGACGCAGGGAGCGGGCCGGGCGAACTTTATGGCCAGGCCCCGCTGGGAGTAGACTGAAAACGATTGTGGAATCGATAGCAAAGGTGGGAGCCGTGCAACTCCGGATACGCTCTATCGAGACTGTCCCCATCAGGGTGACCCTCGAGAAGCTCTATAGGGGCAGCCACTACAAGATGCCCAGGCGTTGCACGATCATCACCCGCATCGTGACCGAGGAGGGCATCGTCGGCGAGAGCTACAACGCTGATGCTGACGAAGAACAAGCCGAGATCATGCGGATCATCCACGACGAGCTGGGCCCGCTGGTCATAGGCCGTGATGCCGTGGCCTACGAGCAGTGCTGGGAGCTCATGCGCCGGGTCACCTTCGACCAGCTGCGCGACCGGCGTTTTGCCATGCAGGCCATGGCGTGTGTCGACTCTGCCATCTGGGACGCGATCGGCAAGTCCGTACAGATGCCCCTCTACCGGCTGTGGGGAGGGTTCCGCGACGCCCTGCCGATGATCGGGATCGGTGGCTACTACACCGATGACCCGGCCAGCTTGGAGGAGGAGGTCAGCTTCTTCTCCGACGAAGGCTTCGTGGGGATGAAGTTCAAGATCGGGGGGCGCTCCCCGGCCGAGGACGCCGAGCGCCTGGCCCGGGCGGTCAAAACGGCCCGGCCCGGGTTCGTCTTCCTCGTCGACGCCAACCAGGCCTGGACCGTGGCCGAGGCGGTGGAGTTCGTCAACCGCACGCGCCCCTTCGTCGAGCTGCGCTGGTTCGAGGAGCCCTGCCAGTGGCCCGACGACAGGCGGGCCATGCAGGTGGTGCGGTTCACGACCGGGGTACCGGTGGCGGCCGGCCAGATGGAGATCACGCGCTCGGCCATGCGTGACCTGATGATGGATGGAGCCATCGACGTCTCCAATTTCGATGCCTCGTGGGGAGGCGGGCCTACCGAATGGCGGCGGGTCGCCCAGATGGCCATGAGCTTTGGCGTAGAGATGGGCCATCACGAGGAGGCCCAGGTCGCCAGCCACCTGCTGGCGTCGGTCCCCCACGGCACGTTCGTCGAGGCCTTCCACCCGGCCCGGGACCCGATCTTCTGGAGGATGCTGGGCAACCGCCCGGAGCTCGTCGACGGGATGTTCGCCCTTCCCGACGGCCCCGGGTTCGGATGGCAGCTCGACGAGAGCTTCATCCGCGACTTCCGAGCTGACGCTGTCTAAGTTTCCTATGAGCCCGCACACAATACCGGTACCGGACGGCCAGGGCCGTCCGCTGAGTGATGTCCGCGTGCTTGCCCTTGAACAGTACGGTGCCGGCCCGTTCGCGACGTCACAGCTGGTCGACCTCGGGGCCGAGGTCATCAAGATCGAGGATCCGAGCAGCGGCGGGGACGTCAGCGCGTTCTGTGCCCCCTTTTGCGAGCGAGGACTCCAGCCTGTTTTTCGAGACGTTCAACCGAGGCAAATTAAGCGTGACACTGGACCTCGAGAACTCCGCCGGTCGACGGGTATTCGAAGGCCTGGTCGCTCGATCGGACGTAGTTTTCGCGAACGTCCGAGGAGACGTGCCGGCCAAGCTGGGGCTTCGTTATGAGGACCTCCGGTTCGTCAACGAAAAGATCGTGTGTTGTTTCTTGACTTCTTACGGGATTGCCAGCAGCGAACAGGAAGCTCCCGGCTACGACTACGTAATGCAGGGCCGGGCGGGGTGGATGTCGCTTACTGGCGAGCCCGATGGCCCCCCTGAGAAGACCGGTCTTTCCCTCGTGGATTATTCAACGGGACTGGCTGCGGCGGTGGCCATGGTGACCGGTGTGCATGCAGCCCGCCGGAGCGGGTACGGGACTGATTGCGACCTCGCCCTTTTCGACACCGCGATCGGGATGCTCAGCTACGTAGGTGCCTGGCACCTCAGCACGGGGTACGCCCCGGTCAGGACCAAGAACTCCGCTCACCCGTCGCTCATCCCGTTCCAGAGTTTCGAGACCCGTGACAGCTGGATCGTGGTGGCCTGCGCCAAGGAGAAGTTCTGGACGCGCCTCGTGGGCGTGTTGGGCAACCCCGAGCTCGGCAGTGACCCGCGCTACGAGCGCTTCTCGCTACGTAAAAAAAATGCGGCGACGCTGCTCCCCGAGCTCGAACGGTGCTTCCGGGAGCGGACGACGGCGGAATGGCTCGAGATGTTAACATCGGCGGGGGTCCCCTGTGGACCAGTGAACAACGTTGGACAGGCGCTTGCCGACCCGCTGGTCGCCGAGCGTCAGATGATCGTGCAAACGGAGCACCCGAGCCTGGGTACCGTCCGACAGCTTGCCGGCCTGGTGCGGGTGGGGGAGTTCAGGCCTACGGGCCAGCGGGCTCCTTTGCTCGGTGAGCACACTGCTCAAGTGCTGAAAGAGCTGCTCGACGTCGACGGCTCAGGCTTTGGCGAGCTCGTCGGCGCCGGAGCCTTCGGTGGTAACACGGAACTGCTCGGGGCCAAGGGAAAGGAGCGCCACCCATAATGGCGAGATTGCGGATGAACCAGGCGATCGGCCTTGCGATCGCCGAAGAGATGGAACGCGATGGGCGGGTCGTCCTGTTCGGGGAGGACATCGCTGTGGCGGAGGGCCCGTTTAAAACCTCCGAGGGACTACTACAGCGGTTCGGGCCCGAACGGGTCCGTGACACCCCGATCTCGGAAATGGGGTTCGTGGGCACAGCCGTCGGCGCGGCCATTACAGGGCTTCGCCCCGTCGTCGAGATCATGTTTATCGAGTTCATGGGCGTGGCCCTCGACCAGTTGGTTACGGAAGCGGCCATGATGCACTACTTGTCGGGAGGAAAATTGAAAGCTCCCCTGACCGTGCGGGCGTCGGTTGGTTCTGGCCTCGGTTTCGGCTGCCAGCACTCCCAGACGCTCGAACGCTGGTTTGTGGGGACTCCTGGGTTGAAGGTGGCTGTGGCTTCAGGCGCTCGTTCTGCTTACGGCCTGGCAAAGGCGGCGATACGGGATGACGATCCAGTAGTGGTGCTGGAGCCTCGCCCTCTATACGGGAGGCGAGAGGACTTCGAGCCGAACGAGCTCGCGGTTGTCCCTCTTGGCACAGGTGAAGTTGTGAGAGAAGGCTCGGACGTGACGATCGTCGGTCTGGGCCAGACCGTTAGCATCGCCGCCAGCGCAGCTGAGGCGTCTGATTGGTCTGCCGAGGTCATCGATCTCCGCACTATCCAGCCCTGGGACAAAGACATTGTGGCGGCCTCGGTAGCCAAAACCGGGAAGTTGGTCACAGTCGAGGAAAATCAGTTCACCGGGGGCTGGGGGGCCGAGATCGTGTCCTTCGTCGCCGGTCACTGTTACAGCGATCTCGAGCGCGCCGCCGCTCAGGATCACTGCGCCAGACGTGCACGTCCCCTATGGCACGGCCCTCGAGCAACGCTTCCTGCCGGGGCCTGATTACATAAACGAGCAAGTAACGGCGCTTCTCAAAACGGGCGCATGCCCGAGCGCCTGGTGGGAGGGAGAACTATGAGCGTGAGCATTGTCGATGTAGAGGAGCCGCTTCGCCGTCGTGCCGCTGTACAGTCGAGCCGCGTCGAACGTTACGCCCGGATGGTCGAGATCCGCCTTACCGAAGAGCGGGTGCTCGAGCTGTTCGGTGAGGGGCTGATCCCTGGCACCACCCACACCGCGCAAGGCCAAGAAGCTGTTTCGGTGGGGATCGCGGCAGCCACCAGGCCGACCGACACAGTCGCTTGCACCTACCGGGGGCATGCCATAGCGCTGGGACTGGGCGCCACTCTCGAGGCGGTGCTGGGGGAGATCCTCGGCCGCCAGGTCGGTTGTATGGGCGGGCTCGGGGGCTCCATGCACCTGAGCGACCCTTCAGTGGGGTTGCTTCCCACGATGGCCATCGTCGGCGCGGGGATACCGATAGCAGTGGGCGCAGCTCTGACGGCTCACGTCCTTGGCACCGGCTCTGTTTCCATTTCGGTGTTCGGAGATGGCGCGGCCAATATTGGGGCCTTCCACGAGGGGCTCAATTTGGCTGCGATCTGGAAATTACCGGTCGTTTTTGTCTGCGAGAACAATCAGTATGGCGAGTACACGCGTATCGACCGCACCACTCCTGTCACAGACATAGCCGTTCGAGCGACCTCTTACGCGATGCCGAGCGAAATTGTCGACGGTCAGGACATCGACGCCGTCGAGGCCACCATCGGTCGGGCCGTGAAGAGGGCGCGCGACGGCGGTGGGCCGACGCTGGTCGAGGCGAAGACTTACCGGTACGCAGGTCACTCGCGATCCGACAAAGGCACCTACCGTCCACCGGGTGAACTGGACCACTGGTTGCAGAGGGACCCGATCACGTTGTTCGGAGAAAAACTTGTCGCCGAGGGGGCCGTCGATGAGGCCGGGCTCGAAAAGATCCGCGCCCAGGTCCGTACCGTGCTCGATGCCACTGTCGAGCGGGTCCTCGCCAGTCCCTACCCGACTGAGGCCCAAATGTTCGCACGAGTGAGCGCCAGCGGCCAGATCTCTAGCGGGAGTTAGGACGTGCGCCATCAGGTCAAGTTGCCAAGGTTGGGGGACACGACTCAGGTCGCACTTGTCACCGAGTGGCTGTGCGGGGTCGGCTCAGAGGTCAGTGTGGGGACGCCACTCGTGGCAGTAGAGACCGACAAGGTCACGACGGAGGTCCCCTCGCCAGTCGCCGGGAAACTCGTCGAGCAGTTGGTCTCGCCACAGGAAGAGGTAGCCGTCGGGGCGCCGCTCTGCATCGTGGAGGCCTGAGGTCGTGGCCCCAGCCCGGAATTGGAGGAACGAATGAAGATCAAGCAGGTAACCCCGTGGAACGTGAGCTACCCGGAGCCGAACGATTCAGACAACACCCGTTACCTCACCTTCTGTTCGATAGAGGCCGATGACGGGACGGTCGGCTGGGGAGAAGCGATCACACAGTTCCCCGAGTCGACGCGGGCCACGGCACGGGTCATTGAGGCGATGGGAGAGATGCTCGTCGGCGCCGACCCGATGGAGAACGTGGCCCTGTGGCGCAAACTCCACCAGCAGTCCTGGTGGTACGGCTATGAGGGCGGCCCAGCGTCATTCGCTATAAGCGCTATCGACATTGCTCTGTGGGACTTGAAGGGCAAGCTGTTGGGCCAACCTGTGATCAACTTGATAGGGGGGGCCCATCGCGACCGCCTACCTGTGATCGCCAGTACTCACGCTTTCGACGAGAGCCTGGAACGCGAAGCCGAAAAGCACGGCCGTTACGTGAAGTCCGAAAAGTACCAGGGCGTAAAAATCGGGATGGGCAAGCGAGGCAAGGCTCACCTCGGGTACGAGATCGACCGGGACGTAGCCTTCGTACGTATGCTTCGCGAGGCCATCGGCCCGGACGCGCTGTTGATGATGGACAGGGGCCAGTCGCTCGTTTGGACGCGAGCAGAAGCGATCAAGCGCACAAACAGCTTCGAGGAGTACGGGCTCTACTGGATAGAGGAGCCCATGGAGCCGACGGATACGGAGGGCTTCTTGAGCCTGCGGGCTCATTCGAAGTGCATGATCGGCACGGCCGAAAGGGAGTGGACGACGCGGGGCTTTGCCCGAGTGATCGACAGTGGTGTGGTTGACGTCGTCGGCTGTGACCCTGGTCGGGCTGAAGGCATAACCGGGGCGCTGAAGGTTATCGGTTTGGTTGAAAAAGCCGATTTATGGTTCAACGCTCACGCCTGGAGCAGCGCCGTCATCACGGCGGCCAGTTTGGCACTGTCGGCTTCCACGCCGCGTTGTTTGCTGTTCGAGATGAAACCGATCCCGAACCCGATGCAAGACGAGCTCGTGAGGGAGCCCTTCCGGCAAGTCGATGGCTGGATCTCGGTGCCACGGGCGCCCGGCTTGGGTGTCGAGATAGATGAGAACGTACTGCAGAAGTACCGTTTCGATTGAGGTTATTGGACTCTATGCACCGCCGGGACAAATCGTCAGCACGGGCCCATGACCGCGCGGGTGAGGGCCCGATAGTGCTCGCCTCGAAAAGAGACGATAGGCCATGATCAAAATAAAAGAAGTCGCTCGGCTGGCCGATGTGGCGCCATCCTCTGTGTCACGGGTACTCAACGACCACCCCGATGTAAGCGCCGAGATGAGAGCCCGGGTGTTGAAGGCGGCCGAGCAACTCGGTTACCAGCCCAACTTCCTTGCGCAGAGCTTACGGACCGGCGCCACCCGTACTGTCGGGTTTGTCGTCCGTGATATTTCCATCCCACTATTCGCGGGGATCGTCAAGGGCGCAGAGCAGACCCTAGAGAGCTACGGCTACTCTGTGCTGTTGACCAATTCCTTGCAAAACTCTGCCCTCGAGGCAAAGCACATCAACGTGCTGCGCCAGAGACGCGTGGACGGCCTGATCCTGTCGTTGCAGTCCGAGGCGAACGCCGACACGTTCAAGGCTCTGCAAAATCTACAGGTCCCGATTGTCCTTCTCGACCGGGAGCTCGTCGGCATCCCCGCCGATGCCGTGCTCTTTGATCACGCCTCCGGGGTGCACGAAGCGGTAACCGCCCTGGTCCAGCTGGGTCATACCCACATAGGCCTGTTAGTCGGGTCGTCGGAGACGCGCGCATCGCGGGACCGTATACGAGGGTTCACGCGGGCGTGCGAGGAAGCAGGCATACCTGCAGGCTGGGACAATATCGTCCAACTCGGCTCTACCACACCAGAGGCGGTTAGCCGAGCTACGGCCTCATTACTCGACCCGCCGTTGGTGCTGACCGCCCTCGTGGCGGGCGACGCTCAGCTCGGTGTCGCCGTGTTGGCAGCCATGAACGAGCGCAAACTGCGCCCCGGGCAGGATCTCTCCGTCGTTATTTGCGACGACCTCGAGCTGTTCCGACTGGTTGACCCGCCGATGAGCGTCGTATTTCGGAGCGCCGAAGAAATGGGCGCCGCCGCGGCTCGAGTCCTGATGAAGCGCCTGAGTGACGGCTCGGCCCCTCCGGCTCGTGAGATGCTCCCGACCAACTTTATTGCCCGTGGCTCTACGGCCGCCCCGCCCAAAAGGGCGAGAGTGGCGGCCCAGGAAGTCGCTTCGAGCGGGATTGGCGGTGGTTGATGGACTTCCTGGTCGAGATCGAAGTGCGTCTACCCGTGGAGACCGCCTCGGAGCGAAAGGCTGAGTTGATCGCAGCGGAGGCCGTCCGCGCCAAGGAGCTTTCCGCCAAAGGGACCATCTGCAGGCTCTGGCGGATCCCGGGCCGGTGGGCCAACGTTGGCATCTGGTGCGCGACCGACGCCAGTGAGCTTCACGAGGCGCTTTCCTCGCTACCGCTTTACCCGTGGTTCGACGTCCACGTCACGCCGCTAGCGAAACACCCAAACGACCCTGGTCCCCCGTGAGCCGCCGGAGGTGAGCAGCGGCTCCGACGACGAGACGCACGCTCGCGTCGACAGCATGGCACCTGAGAGCGCCGAGCGTTTGGCCGCCGTGCTCGACCTGCCAAGACCATTCCGTACTGGTGATGAGCTGCCGTTACTGTGGCACTGGGCCTATTTTTCAGATGCCGTCCCACAGTCCACGCTCGGAGCGGACGGCCATCTGACCGCTGCCGACGCCGCCATGGAGCGGTTCCCGCGCCGTATGGCGGCCGGAGGCTCGGTGCGGCGCCTCGGACCGCTCGTCGTAGGCCGAGCCGCACGGCGTTATTCGTTGCTGGAGGACCTTACGGAGAAACAGGGACGTTCAGGCCCGCTCCTGTTCGCCAAATGGCGGCACACCATCGAGCAGGATGGTTCGCCGGTGCGCGAGGAGCGTCAGACCGTCGTTTATCGTCCGGCTCCGGCGGGACCGGCCGAAAATGTCGGGAGGACACTGAAATCGGGGAGTGTGCCAGTCGAACCGGCGCCGGCGCCACCTTCAAGGCGGTCCGTTACCTTCGATAGCACCATGCTTTTTCGCTTTTCGGCCGTGACGTGGAACGCGGATCGCATCCATTACGATTGGCCCTACGCAACGGGAACTGAAGGCTACCCCGGCCTTTTGGTCCATGGGCCTCTCTTGGCTTGTCTGCTCGCGCTCGAGGCGAATCGTGAGCTTGGTGAGCCCGGGCAGGTGGAGTTCCGCGCCCTGGCCCCCGTGTTCGTTGACGACCGGGTCGAAATCTTCGGCGATCGCAATGGTCCTGATAGGTTCACTGTAGAGGCGCGACGTGGCGACGGCGGGGTTGCGATGTCACTGGTCGCGGACGCTCAGGGTTGAGGGTCTTGCCTGGGCGCGGTCGGATCCCGAGGAGCTATCTCTACGTGCCCGGAGACTCGGCAGAAAAGCTAGCCAAGGCCTTGTCCCGACAAGCCGATGCCCTCATAATCGACCTCGAAGACGCGGTGGTTCCGGAGCGAAAAGCTGAGGCCCGCAAAACGGCGCGCCACTGGTTGGCATCCATCGAGAGCCGCGGGCCATCCACAACGGAGATCTGGCTCCGTATCAACTCGGGGGCCGCCGGCCAGGAGGACCTGGCCGCAGTGTTCTCCCCAGCTTTGCACGGGATTTGCGTGCCCAAGGTCTACGGTCCAAATGACCTCGCGCCGGTCCAGGCGCTGTTGCGGGAGGTCGCCGTAAAAACGGCGTTGTCACCGGCTCCGCTCGCTCTACAGCCCCTGATCGAGACGGCATCGGGTGTCCTCGCGGCGGAGCCAATCGCCAGGGCCGAGGGGGTCCAGCGCTTACAACTCGGCGAGGTCGACCTCGGTGCGGAGCTCGGGGTCGAGCGAAGTGCCGGCGACCAGGAGTTTTTGTTGGCGCGCTCGCACATCGTGTTGTCATGTGCCGCGGCAGGAATTGACCCACCAGTCGGCCCAGTCTCTGTTGACTTCGCCGATCTCGAGCGGTTCCGCTCCGGGACGCTGGCACTAAAGCGGCTCGGGTTCCGTAGCCGCGCCTGCATCCACCCTGCTCAGGTAACGGTAGCCAACGAAGTCTTTACGCCCCAGCGAAGCGACATAGAGCGGGCGCGAAACTTGGTGAACGCGTTCGAGCGAGCGGTGGCGGCGGGTTCGGGGGTATTGCGAGATGATAACGGCGCGATGGTCGATGAGGCAGTTGTCCGAGCGGCGCGGCGCCTGCTTGACGACAGCGGCGGAGGTTCCGGGGGCTAGAGGGCATAACCGGGACTTCGGTAGTATGATGCTTGGGAATACGAGCGTCGCCCCGGTCCTCGAGGTAAATGCGAGGCCGCTTGTCTGGGGCGGGCGCGTAAGGCGAAGGAGGGCCATGTCAGTACGGGAATCACCCGGGAGGCTGGACCGGGATCCGCCGATCCAGGACTGGATCGATAGGTTCCACAAGGACGGGTTCCTCGTTATCCAGAATGTGTTGCCTAATGACCTCGTCGACCAGCTCAAGGCTGACCTCGACGCGCTGCTGGGCGATACTTTCAAGCCCGAGGCCAAAGCTGAGCTGTGGCAGAGGATGTTCGAAGTGAGCCAGGCCAACTTGAGCCTGTTCGACCGGGAACCCATTGTCACCTTCGCGGAACGGCTCATCGGTGACGACCGCCCCGCCTACGGGGCCGACCACGTCCACGTCATCCACAACAACTCGTTCCGTACGCGCAAGGGCCAGGGTATTTCTAACTGGCACCAGGACGAGCCCCCTTACTACGTGGTTACAGATGGGGAGCCCCCCACCAACGTAAAGCTGCCGGTACTGCTGTTCACGTGCAACTACTATTTGACGGACGTCACTACGCTCGACCAGGGCCCGACGCAGTTTGTCCCGGGCTCTCACCTGTTCGGCGCCCCGCCGCCAGACGCCATCGAGGGCTCCCGCTGGGAAGACAAGGTCGTCAATGCTTACGGGGGGGCCGGGACGGCCATTATGTTCAGCTGTCAGACCTGGCACAGGGGTGCCCCTAACCAGAGCGACCGTACCCGTTACGTGACCCAGGTGTCGTACGCGCACCGGACGATCGGGCATCGTTACTACCCGTTCATGAACTACGTGCTGCCGGAACACGTTTACGCAGACGCCAGCCCACGGCGCAAGAGGCTACTGGGGTTCGTCCCGACTGGCCCATACGGTTAAGCCGGTCGCTTCGTGGTCCCCGGCCGGGATCCACCGGCGCGGAGGGTGACGGTCGCCAGCGGGAATTGTTCCTAGTGGCTAGCACTCAAAAACAAGGGCGACAGAAAGAGGAGGCATCGAAAGCCTGCGTCGGGATGACGCTGGTAGCTCGATCTCGGTGTCGTTGTCCGCGGTTATCTCGACACGGGACTTGTTGGTCACCTGCAACCCAACATCGTGGTCTTCGCTAGTCCAGTTTGCGAGCGCGATCGCGGTTCTGCCGTCTGACCCTATCCAACGGGCGTGGTACACGGGCTTGGCCCGGTGCAGTCGACCGTCATGTACCCACTCAATCTCTTCACCTTCCTCGATCCCCTGGTCGGGCAACAGCCTCCCGTTGACCAGGAAGGGTCTTCCCGCTCCGCGCCGGACCGCGACCGCACGCTTCAACAAGGTAAAAATTGCCCCTTGGTCCCCATACGGCGCGCTCCAGTCCACCCATGGCTCCCCCGCCCAGTTCCGGAGCCGTCCGCCTGATTGCAACATCGCGCCCAACAATTCCCCCATAACAAAAGCCCGGGCCACCTTGAGTTGCATCCAAAATGGGTTCGGCGCCGGCGCAAAGACGGATTGTACCAAAATGTATTCATGGAATAGGTAAGTGAAGAGGGGTATATCAGCGCGAACGCGGTCAATGGGCTCGTAATTGAACCTGAGGTCGCAGACCAAAAACCTGTTCAGGAAAAAGTCGTTCGGAGGGCACTCGACAGAATATATCCCCCTTTCGGGCCGGCCGTCGCTGAGCTCGGCCAAGCTTTCGAGGAAGCTCTCCATATGGGCCGTCATCCAGTTGCCCGGCGCGGGCGGATGGCCGTGCTCGCTCGAGTAGCAAGGGAAGCTGGCGGCACCACAATTTTGATCAAGGAACTGGATCCAGTCGAGCCCCATCGCCCGGACTCCCGTTACGAAATCCGTGGCTACTTCGCGAGTTCGCTCTGCGGCAATGCAGCATGGATGGCTGCTACGCCATTGGACGTCCCATTCAGTAGTGAGCGGCCTCCCGTCTGCACCGGCACAAACCGCGTCCTGGCCCCGGTTGTGGTCGAAGTAAGCTCGTCCGTCGTAACCGGCCCAGTGGTGCGCCGTCACCCACTGAGTCCCGTTACAGTAAGTGCCGACGTGCCAACCCCGTGCCCGCGCCCCCGCTGTAAACGCCTGCAACGTCGCCGTGCCCCCCACGGGCGGGAGCGACTCCGGGTAGACCCAGGGCCCACCCTTCTCCCACCCCATGATCACGGCGACCAACGGCGCATCGACTCGTCCCGCTACGGAGTCGAGGGCCGGGAGCGCTTTCTCGTACGGCGTAAAGTCCTCGTGCAGGCCGGTCGGGCCCTCGTCCAAGTCGCCCTGGATCCGGAGGACCACGTGGAGCGGCTGTTCTAGCATCCACTCCGGTACGTCTTCGCGGCTCTCGAGGGGCACAACCTCAGGGCGTGCCCGCGTGTACCAGGACTTGTATATGTCTGCCGCGTCCCGCCAGTTGCCCTCGAAGAGACCGAACGCGACCTCATAGCCAAGGTCCGCATGGTCGCAGCCAGACCATCCCACCACGTGGCCTATTCCCAGGCGCAACCCGGCGTCGTTGTGCACCGGGCGAAGTACCTTCACGGCTCCGGTGGCGTCGTGGCACCCTAGGTAGATGCCTGTGTCACCGTCATACCAAGCGAGGAACTGGCTGAAGGTTGTCCCGGGGTAGTGGCCGAAGCGGGGGGTCACGTACCCGAGTTCCCAAAGCTGTGGCGAATCGGGCAGGAAGTCTGCAGGCCCGGGATCGGTGTAGAGCAAACCATTGAAGTACGGCACCGCCACCCTGACAGGGCCGTACGGAGTTCGGTACGGCAGCGCCACCTGGGGGAAGTGGACCTGGGTGACGACAATGCCAGTCCCGGCCGTGACTGCTAGCGACCAGTAGGACAACCGGTCACTGGCTGAGTACCTGATCCTGGCCTCGACCTGCAACTCGAGGCTACCTCTGCGGTTTTGAGCGGGGAACCCCTCGAACAACAACCGGCAGAGGTCGTACTTACCGTCGGTCGACTGCTCTACCACGCATGAGCGCGCCTCCGCGCTGGTGATGCTGCGTAGTGACGGGGAACGTCCGCGCTCCATGTAGTGCGCCGCGAACAACGGGACGCGGCCCTCCGCTTCTGAGAGGACGTCACGTCCTGTCTGGGCGCGAACAGAGCCGATCCCACCGTGGTGGTCGTCGAGGTCCACGTCGCAACCCTGCATTGCAATCTTCATGAGAGACCCCCTTCTAGCCCTTCACTGCCCCGCTGGAGACCCCGATGTCAATGAAGCGTTGTACGGCAAAGTAAAGGACCACGACGGGTAGCGACACCAAGACGAGCGAAGCGATAAGCGTTCCCTCATCCGATTGGTAAACGCCCTGGAACGCCAGCGGAGCCAAGGCTACCGTCTTCATTGCGTTGTCGGTCATGACGATCAAAGCGAGTAAGAACTCGTTCCAGGAGAACAAGAACGTAAAGACGATCACAACGACTATAGGAGCGACGAAATTAGGCAAGACAACGCGGGAAAACGACGCCAGCCGTCCGGCGCCATCTACCCACGCAGCCTCTTCGATATCTACGGGAAACTCGTCGAAGAAGCTTTTCATTATTACCAGTGCGAACGGCATCTCCAATGCGGCGTAGGGAAGGATAAGGCCGAAGTAATTGTCCAGCAGGTCAAAATGCTTGAGAAGCTGGTAGAAGGGCACCGCAAAAGCTGTCTCGGGAAGCATCAAACCCACCAGGAGTGCCGCATAGAGCGCGGTTGCCCCTGGGAAGCGCAGTCGACTAATGCTGTAGGCGCACAAGGACGCGAACAGCGTGACTATAACTACGGTGGCGCCGGTAACCAGTACGCTGTTCAAATAGAACCGTGCCAGCCCGCTTGTGCCCAAGGCCGAGCGGACGTTGGACAGGGTAAGGTACACGCCCCCGCCCTCCAGGGCGGGTCGCGTGCCTGTGACCGAAAGAAATAGTGTATATCCTTCCGGGACCAGCCACAGGATGGTTATAGCCAGGACGCCCAGTATGAGCAGTATGCGGGACAGGCGCATCCCGTGCCAACGCCGCGGCTGGTTCACCTCCAGTTCCTCCTAAAGAGGTGCACCTGGATCACGGTGATACACAACGTTATGAGAAGTAGCACGACACCCAGTGCGGCCCCGTAATTGAAATTTCCGTTCTCGAACGCCTGCTGGAAGATATATGTCCCAAGTACTTGAGAGGCATTCCCGGGACCACCCTCCGTCATGACAAAGATGAGGGCAAAAGTCTGCAGGCTGCCGATGACCCCGAGTATGAGCAGTATGGCAAGTGCCGGCCGGGTAAGGGGCAGTATGACGCTCCGTACGATGCGCCGGTACCGGGCGCCATCCAGCATGGCTGCCTCCCGCAGTTCAGGTGGGACGTTCTGAACAGCGGCGACGCAGATAAGCACCGAAAACCCGGTCCACTGCCAAATGCTCACAGCAGCAACGCTGTAGATGGCCAGGTCTTTCGAGCCGAGCCAGTCCTCAGGGAGCCCAAGGTGAAGCCAACCCGAGACATCGGACAACAGGCCTCCGTACGGCGAGAGTACTTGCGCCCATACCAGGCCGATTACCGCTGGCGCGAACATAGCCGGGATGAAGAAGATCGCCTTGACGTACCGGCGCATCCGGGGGACCGCGTCCAGGGCGAGAGCTAGGCCGTACCCGAGTGAGGTCATTATACCTACGGTCACCACGAACCAAATACAATTGTTGAGAAGTGACTGGTAAAAGACGTCGTCGTGTATTAACTTCGCATAGTTGCGCAGCCCTGCGAACGTGGTGACGCCG
The DNA here is from genome assembly GCA_963823855.1 of uncultured Acidimicrobiaceae bacterium. Taxonomy (GTDB): domain Bacteria; phylum Actinomycetota; class Acidimicrobiia; order Acidimicrobiales; family Palsa-688; genus Fen-671. The sequence continues at coordinate 125,281 of CAWGNA010000006.1, read as the reverse complement.
CGGAGGGACGTGGTAAGGAAGCTGGCGACGATGTTGTACCCGATGCCATATCCGATGAATATGAGAAAGAGGAGTACAAGCGGGGCCGTCAGCAAGAGGGCCGCCAGGTGTTGACGGCGTCGAGTCGAGATAACGGATCCGACGCTCGGCGCTACTCGTGCGCGATCACCCCGCTTCGCGTCGACTGTTACATCCATCTAGGACTTCCTCTGTGGGGCGTCTTGACCTTTGTGGCGTCCTTGTAACGTGCCGGGCTCACCTTATGCCAAAAGTGCGCCTAGTCGCCCTTCCCGAAAGGGCGCTGCCCCGCGGCAGCCACCCAGCTACGCGCTGCATAGCTGTGACGGGCGTCGCTCGTCGCTCGCCGCGGGGCAGGGCATTTCGCATCGTCCTACGAGGGTTGGCTGACGCCGTTCAACGAGGCCAAGGCTGCAGCCGGCGACTTCTGACCGGAGGCTACGTTGGCTAGCGCCGTGATCAGCGCGGTGTTGAGGTTCGGGTTGACGACGTACCGCGGGGTGCCCTCGTTGGCAAGCGCCTCGAAGTGGTTGAAGAGGGCAACGCCGTTTTGAAGGTAGAGGTCGCTGAGAGGCTTGGTCGGTACGAGACCAGTCTTGGAAGGAAGGTCGATGAGCTGGTCGGCGTAGATGGACTCACCGCCGCCCTGCGTCAGGAACTGCACGAACTTCCACCCTGCTTGCTGGACCGCCCCCGTCGACGAGTTGCCGAGGCCCACGATCACGTCTGCGCCCGTAAGGGGTACCGGCTTGCAAGTAGAGCACAGTTTAGGGAACGGGACGTAGGTCCAAGCCTTGGTCAGAGGGTCAGGAGGTGAAGCTGACTTGAGCGCGGCCGAAAGGGTCCAGCTCCCGAGCGGCGACATGCCTCCGGTGCCCTGGGTTTGGAACGTGTTCGCAAGGGTCGGGTAGTAGACGGAGCCTAGCTCGTCCTTCTCGACGATGTGGTCAGTAAAGAGCTCCTTGAAGTACGTCATCGCGCTGACGAGCCCGGTGGATGTGAAGCCCTTCCCCGTCTGTTCGGCGCGATAGAACTGGCCCGGGGCGGTCTGGTTGGCAAATTGCAAGAAGACGTCTTCGTTTTGCCAGCCGTCTTGACCGCCGACTACCATAAGCGGCTGATTGTTCGCATTGAACACTTTCGCGTCAGCGATCATTTGTTGGAACGTGGTCGGGACCGGGACCTTGAGCTTGGTGAACCATGCCGTATTGATCAGCATTGCCGTGGATTGCAGCGACTCAGGTAGATAGTAGAAATTGGTATTCCCTGGGGTATTGCCTACCTGCGCAGCCGAGAGGCCGGCGGATAGGAACCCAGACTTCCAATTGGGGCCGATCGACTTTGTTGCGAGGGGGGCTAATGACACGCTGTAAGGCTGGTACTCGCGAGCCATCCCGCCTTCCTGTGCGCCGAAAACTGTCGGCATCTTACCGGCGTTCGCGGCGGCTTTGAGCGCGACCAGGTAATCGTCGTATGTGGGAGAGGAGACATCGACGGTGATGTTCGGGTTTAGCTTCTCGAACGCCTTTGCCTGCTTTGTCATGATGATGGTGCCAGGGTTCCACGACCAGTACGTTATGGTTATGTTGGAGGCGGAGGCTACTGTGGGTGCCACCAGGCCGCCCGCAAGCCCGAGGGCCCCGGTAATGACCCCGACACTTAGTAGTCGCCGCGTAGTCGTCCTCTTGAGACGGGTTCGCATTGGTTTTCCTTTCAAGGCGAGAAGCCTTTCAGTAGTAATGACGTATAGCAGTAATGGTCTGTAGCACTGATGGGTGAGGGTAGGTCAGTTCGTTTGGTATAGCGCGCCGTTAGTGGAAGCAAGCGCAAATACGCAGCGACAGTGGGGTGCTTTGGGCTCCGCCGCTTTGTCCCGGTCGAGCCCAGCCGCCGGCGCATATTCTTCACCCCCCAAAGGCACTACTCGTTGGTATCGATTCCAGTTTACTAGGACACTACCTCGGGGTCAAGCGCATCCCGCGCCCCGACTGGGTCGCCTAAGTGGCGCCGCTGTCGTGCTCACGCTTGGACAGGGTGTATCCTACCTCGGCGAACCGGATTGTCCCTCACCAAATCGACCGCAACGGAAAGTTACCGTGAGTACTACTACCGATCTGGCTACAGACGGTGTCGAGCAGATCCTCGATAGCCATTGCCACGCCTGGAGGCGCTGGCCGTACCCCCCGCTGGTCCCGGACGAGGATACCCGGGGCACGATCGGCCAGCTCCTCTACGAGATGGACTTAAACGGGGTAAGCCAAGCTGCCGTAGTTTGCGCCGCGATCGACAACAACCCCGACAACGTCGCCTACGTCGCGTTCGCGAGTGAGCGCCACCAACACAGGTTCCACGTCGTAGCCGATCTCGATTGCCCCTGGAGTGAGTACTACCATCGGCCCGGCGCAGCCGAACGCTTACGCGCCCTCGCCGACCGCTACCAGCTAGCGGGCTTCACTCACTATGTGTACCAAGACAACGACGGCTGGCTCGCCAGCGACGAAGCTGAGGCTGTCTTTGCCGTGGCCGAGCAGCGACGATTGTTCGTCAGCCTGGCGGCAGGGCCTGCCTGGCAGGCCGACCTCCGCGCCATCGCCCGGCGCCATCAATCAGTACCGGTCCTCTGCCACCACCTGGCCGGGCTTCGTACCGTCTCCGCTCTCGGGGCCACAGCGGCAGCGGCGAACGTTTATGCCACGGCGCTCGAAGAGGTCTCGGCCTCGGCGGCGGTAGAGAACATTTTCGTCAAAGTATCCGGGTTCCATTACGCTTCGGCGGAGGGCTGGGACCACCCTTGGGGCGAGGCCGTCGAACTATTTCGGCAAATATTTGAGACCTTTGGCCCTAAGCGGCTGTGCTGGGGATCGGACTTCCCGGCCTCAAAACGCTATTGCACTTATCGCCAATCGCTCGAGGTCGTGCGGTCCTATTCCCCGTTCCTCAGCGACGAGGACCGCCGGATGATCCTGGGGGGCACCCTGCGCGCCATCCTGCACGGGCAGGGCTCTCTTGCGTGAGCGCCGAAAAGGAGGCTCAGTTGGGTAGTAGTAGCGTCGAAGGTCTTCGCAGCAGCACTGGCTCGCGTACCCAGCTGGAGATCACCCGGATCGAGACCGTCCCGGTGGTCGCACCACTTGTTCGAGAGTTCCGCGGCAGCCATTATCACATGACGCGACGGGCGACACTTGTCGCTCGGGTCCACACCTCGGACGGAGTCGTCGGCGAAGCTTACGTCGGTGACGAGGATGCTTCCTTGCTCGAGATCGAGCGGATAGTGCACGACGAGATCGCCCCGGTAGTCATCGGGCATGACGCGATGGCAACAGAACGCTGTTGGGACGCAGCACAACCGGTGACGTTTGACATTTTGAGGGACCGCCGTACCGGGCTAGTTGCCCTGGCCGCGTTCGATACAGCTGTTTGGGATGCAGTTGGCAAGGCCCTTGGTCAACCACTCTGGCGTCTGTGGGGGGGCTTTCGAAATTGTCTGCCGCTGATAGCAATCGGCGGTTACTACGGGGAGCCACTCGGCCCGGTCCGAGAGGAAATAGCAAGTTACAAAGAGTTAGGCCTTGCCGGCGTCAAGTTCAAGGTCGGCGGGGCGAGCCCGCCCGTCGATGCGGAGCGCGTCGCGCAGGCTCGAGAGGCGGCCGGTCCCGGGTTCCTGATAGCGATCGATGCGAACCAGGGCTACACGCTGCCCGAGGCCCTCGACCTTTGCAAACGGATTGCTGACCTCGACATCGCGTGGTTCGAGGAGCCTGTACGGTGGCAGAACGACCGGCGCAGCCTGCGAGACGTGCGCTCTATTGGAGGGGATCCCGGTGTGCGCGGGCCAGAGTGAGTACTCGCCATCAGGCTGCCGGGACTTGATGGAGACTGGAGCGATAGACATTTGCAACTTCGACGCCTCCTGGTCGGGGGGGCCTACGCAATGGCGCCGAGCGGCCTCCGTAGCTCTGACCTACGACGTGCGTATGGGGCACCATGAGGAGCCACAAGTTTCCTCGCACCTTATCGCCAGCCAACCTCACGGGACGGTGGCCGAATGCTTCCACCCCGACCGCGACCCCTTCTGGTGGAACCTGATCGCGAACCGGCCACCACTGGTGAATGGGCAAATCGCCCTGTCCGATGCCCCAGGTCTCGGGTGGCAGCTCGACGAGGACTACATCGAGCGGTACCGGGTGCGCCGATGAGCGCCCGGGAAACGAGCTTGACGGAGATAAGAAGGCGACGCCGGCTAAATGCCGAAAAGCGTTTCCGCGTTCCTGAAAAACAACGCCTCCTGCTCAGCGGTGCTCAACCCCTTGATGATCTCGGCATACGCATTGATGACCGGGTCATAGGAGCTGAACAGACGATCGACCGGCCAGTTGGACCCCATGACGCACCGCTCGACGCCGAACGCGTCAATGCAGTGGAGCACCCAGGGCCTGATGCTGTCGGTCGTCCACCCCGGGTCGCACATTCCGAGACCCGAGATCTTGCAATAGACATTTTCCGCCTGGGCCAGATCCGACATCGCTGCCGACCAATGGGTGAAGTACTCCTCAGTGCGCGACCGGGGGAACCCTGCATGGTCTATCAAGATTGTTAGGTCGGGCACGTGGGCAGCCAGGTCCTTGGCGTTGGCCATCTGTTCCCAAACAGTGTCCAGCCCTAGCAACAGGCCCTGGCTGGCTAGAGCGGCGCAGCCCCTGCGCCAGGCGGCATCGACGAGGTACTCGCCCTGGCCGAAATCGCGCACACCACGAACGCGCGGGCTCGCCGCCACATGGCGCTCGAGCTGGGCGCCGACGTCAGGCTCTGCCAGGTCGCTGTGGGCGACGATGGCATTTGGGAAGCCCGTCCGCTCGGCCATGGCCTCCAGCCATTCCGTCTCTTTGACGGGGTCCTTGATCCCGATGGCCGCCTGGACGTGCACGCATTTTATGACGTTAGAAAACCGCGTCTCGGCAATGTAGGTGTCCGCGTCGTAGCGCTGCGCCTTGATGGCGTCGATATCGCCAATGATAGGGTGGACAAAATCGGGTTGAAGCCACGAGTAGTTAAGGTCCCCGTCCTTCAAGTCGTAATAGTGGACATGGGTATCGACGAACGGCATCTCGCTCATTGTTTTCCTTTCGCTTAACGAATCTCTACGAGGTCGAGAGCCAGGAGCTGGGCCAGCCGGCGCAGCTCCCGGCGACGGTCGGGATTGGTGAGACAGCTGTGGTGGCCAGCACCGGCCGCCACCCATCGTTCCCAGGACTCGATGGGATCGGCGGCGAACCGGTAGGGCCCCGTTTGTAGTACCAGTGTTCGCGAAACCTCGACCGGTAATTTCGGCGCGGGCGGTGACGAGACGGTACCCACCGTGCCCCGCTTCGACGAATGCAACGAGAGTGCCCGGCCCAGAGGGCAACGTCGCGTTTACGCATAGGCTGCAGCGCCTGTCTATACCTTTGAACCAGAGGTTGCACTCCACGGCGGGCCTTTGGTTTGTCGACCACCATCTCCGGTCGTGCTCACCTGTATTGGCCACGACGAGCTCGCCCGTCTCGTAGTCGAATACCTCTAACTCGTGGTATAGCGTCGCTCCGCCAAATTTGGCCACGAGGCACATCGCTATCGCAGTCAGGACGTCACCGGTGCAGGTCCAGGGAATACCGGTGGAGGTCAGGCAGCCAAGGGCGAAACAGGGCGCTATCCCGATCTCAGCGCCGAGGCGGATTTGGGGTACGTGGCAGTTCATCGCTCCTGCGTCGAGATGGTGCCGGGAACAGATCGTTTCGAGGGCCACCACCGTCTGTGCTGCTCGCTCCAGGTCAGAGTTCGCGGACATTGTCGAGCCGGTACTGCGAATGAAATTGTCGAGCCCTGTCGGCGACCCGGTCACTTCTCACCGCCAGGAATTCGTCGCGAAATTCTTCGGGCGCGATCTGGACCATGGTCATGCCGAGGTGTCGGTGCAGCCGATCGGACGAAGTGACGACGTGGTCAAACCCGTCCAGTGCAGAGCCGACGACCCCCAGACGGGCGCGCCGCACTTGGGACGCGACGGCCGCGCTCCGTAGCCGTTCCCGGACCCGCTCGAGCGCTGATCCGTCATCTGCCCCGCCGAGCACGACATCGACGTGCCGATGCGATCTCTTCAAGGCGCTGGCCAGCATCGGCGCCCCTACTGTGGCACCGTTCTTCGTAATCCCGCCGTGATCGAAAGCAGGGCTCACACCCATGTTTTCGTCGTATATTGCCCAAATGACGACAGGCACGTGCGGGAACTGCTCCAGCAAGGCGGTGCTGGTGCGCGGCGGCACCGCCATCGAGGACAGCACCAGGATGGCGTCGATGACCTGGCCCTCGACCAAACGTCGGCCGGCCGCCGCCGCTGACTCCGGGTCGGTTACCTGACCGGCGTAGACGACTTCGTACTCATCGCCGAGGATCTGACCGAAATGCCGGGCTTGGTCCGCTCGCTCCTGCCTCACGTCGGGGCCGATGGTGTGCTCCCAGAAGTCCCAATAGGGGGCGAGGATAATTAGGGAGCCCTTCTCAGACGTCATTCGCACGCGGGGCCGCGCCGCCGGCAAGATGACCGGCTCAAATGGGGGGTTCCTCACCGGGCCTATCCCTCACCTGAAGCAATGGCCACGTTGATCTGGGGCCACTTTGCTCGGCGTCGGCTTCCTCATCCCGATCCGAAGGTAGGCCTCCTCGGGGATGGCCTCAATAGACTTGTATATGGTCCACGAGCACTTGGCAGGAGAAGGCCCTTCGTCTCGTCCGGGTAACGGGGCGAATCGATGACCCGGAGGGGATGACCCCACTGCTCCGCAGGCCAACGCTCCAGGGCGAAACAGCAATGTGCGCAGTAGTAACAGATGCCCTCCTCGTTCCAGGCCCAGTCGTAGCGTCCCCGGGTCACCCCGAAGTTGTACGGGGGCTCCGAGCGCGAGCCCGTGCCTTCGGCGGGGTCGCCCCGCAGGCTCCGATTGCCAGAGCCGCAAGGGTCGAAGCGGATCACCCAGCGGTCATCGTGTTCTTCGAACTCGAGGTCACCGGTTCGTTGAGGTCCGCACAGATGGCCACGCATCGCCTCGAAAGAGAGATAAAGGTTGCGGTAGATTGTTTCTTCGTACGGCTGTTCTCGAACGTCGAAGGGTTTGTAGCGCTCCTGCAGGTAGGGCTCGAGCACGAAGCGGTAGCACTCCTCCACAGCCGCCTCGCCGAACCGGTCGACTACGACGCTCAGTAAGCCTGCCATCATGTCCGCACCGCGGTCGTGCAACTGGCGCCAGGACTCGCGGAGGTCCTCGAGCCTCCCCAGCGCCGCGTCGGGAGTGAGCTCGAACGCTCGCGCCAGATGTGCGAAGGTCCCAGCCTTGGTTGCCAGTTGCTCCCATCGCGGGCGGGGATCGTAGGCGCTGCCGTCGGGGAACGAGAGGAGCCGGGCGAGCCTGTCGGCCTCCGAAATTAGCTCTTGCTGGCCCAGGCCGCGCTCGAGGAGCCAGGCCTCGAACCCTTCGGTCCAGACTTTGTATATGACATAAACGACCTTGGCCTCTTCCATCCAGTAATCGACGAGCTGAGCTACTAGCTCCCACTGTCCTGCCGATACGGCTTCCTTGATTTTTCGTGTCGTCGAGATGGCTTGGTCTGACCACTCTCCTCGGCGTACCCGCTTGCCTATCTCCTGCGACCACTCGAGCAGGACCACCGGCGCTGCCTTGCTGCCCGATATCGACCTGACCGCCTTGGCGGGGGAGCTAGGGCTGGCAGCATCCTGGCGATCGTGGGGACCATCGACGGGACTTGTCATGGGACTAGCACCGTCCGGAGGACGCGCCCGCTCTTCAGGTCCTCCAGGGCCTCGTTCGCCTCTCTTAGTGGTCGCTGGTGTTCTGTCAAATGCTCGACGTGGACCGCGCCTTGGAGATACAGGTCAATAACCTCGCGGATGTCATCCGCAAGATGGCCACGCGAACCGAGCACGGAGAGCTCTCGCCAGACGAAGCTCGACGCTCGAGCCTCAAATGCTTCGGTCGAGGTGCCGACGAGCACAACCCGGCCCAGCCACCCGGCCACCGCGATGGCCAGGGCATCAAGCCGTCCGGAGCCAACGCATTGAAGTACGACATCGGGGCCCGCACCGTCGGTAACGTCGCGAACCTGGTCTTCGATTAGAGGGCCGTCCGCCAGTACAACGTCGGCGCCCAGCCGACCCCCAAGGGCTAGCTTGCCGGGGGAGCGGCCCACGGCAATTACTCTGGCCCCGAAGTGACGGCCGAGCTGAACGGCGTTGGACCCGATGCCCCCGATGCCGAGCACGAGCAGCGTCTCTCCCGGCTGGATCTTCGCAATGCGACGTAAAGCGTGATATGGCGTAGCCACGGCGTCAGTTAATACGGCCAGCACCGTAGGGTCGATTTTCGTTGGTGGCGTGATAAGCGTTGTGGCCGGCCGGACTACGAACTCGGCGAAGGCACCGTCGACATCGACCCCCATCCGCCTCACGCCCGGGCCGATGTTCGGGCGGCCTTGGCGGGCGTAGCGAGAATCGGCGGGGGCGTCGATGTAGTAGAGGGCCACTTGCTCGCCGACAGGGGGGCCGCTGGTAAGCGGTCCCACCCGCTCGACCACGCCGGCCGCTTCATGACCCGGGACGATTGGCATTGGCGCACCTGTGAAACCGCCCTTTTGCAAGAACACGTCTGAGCCGCATACCCCACACGCTTCGACGCGCACCAGGACCTCGCCCTCGCCCGGGTCCGGCACAGGCCGCTCGACGATCCGCAACGGGTCGCCCACGCGAGCCAGCTCGGCTACGAGCACCTCAGCCCGCTCCCGGCAAGCCAGTGACCACTTCGGGCAACGGTGGTGCACCTACCGGCCCCGAGCCGAACTTACCGGTCTTAGTCCTCCCGGTCAGGGCATAAACATCCTCGGGTACCGCAGTAGGGTCCTTGTACATCGTCCACTGGCAACGCTGTCTCAGGTCCGGGTCGCGGTTGGTGTCGGGGTAGGTCGGCGGGCTTATGACCCGCAACGGATAGCCGAACCGGTCGATGGGCAGTTCCTCCATGAGACGGATGCAATGGGTGCAGTAGTGGCACACGCCCTTTTGAAAGTGGTTCCAGGGATGAGGTTCTTCACTCGCTTTCCAGCTGTAGGGTGGCTCCATCCGAGGGGGTGTGCCTTCGAGCCAATCACCCCGGACGGTGCGCCCGCCGGAGCCGCAGGGGTCAAAGCGCAATACGAACCGGTCTTCGTACTCCTGTAACTCCATGTCACCGGTCCGCTCCGGGCCGACAAGGTGGCCCCGCATAGCTTCGATGGCTACCAGCATCAGGTTCTCCAGTGCTTGCGGCCATTCGTACTTGGAGATATCGAACTTCTCGTAACGCCAGGCAAACAGAGGCAAAAGGACGCGATCCCACATCGCTCCGATCTCCGCTTCCCCAAAGCGGGTCACGATCTCGTCCATCAGGCCGTAGCTATGGTCCACGTCGCGGTCGTGCAACCGACGCCAAGTCTCCTTGGCGTCGTCCAGGTTCTGCTTGGCCTCAGCGGCGCGCTCCTTGTACAGGGATCCCACCAACAATTCGACCGTGGCCTTGAACCGGTCCCATTGTTCGTAACGGTCAAAGGGTGTACCGTCCGGGAGGTCGAGCTTGTCGAGGATCGACTTGTCGGCGCGTTCGACTTCCTCGACCGGGACACCACGGGCGCGCAAATGAGCGCGCAGGTCGGGGCCCATTGCCTGTAGATGGCGAAACAAACCTCGGCTTCTTCGACGAGGTAATTGGCGAGTTTTGCGGCCGAGCTCCACTCGCCCTCGTCGATGGCTTCGAGGATCCTCCGGTAGGTCGACACCACCTGCTCGCGCCAGGAACCGGTCCTGACCCGCCGCCCTAACACTTTGGAATACTGGAGTTTCGTCTCTGGCACTTCGGACCTCCTTTTTCTCTTCTGACCGGCGAACATTGCCCTACGGCGAGCCCGGCCCCCTCAGGCGGCTCACGGGCGTACCGAGCCTTTGGCCCTATTCAAGGTGCCAGACCTCGTCTAACCGGAACAGGCTGCCGTTTTTATCAGTCAGTGTCACGATGATGTCGGCAAACCACTCGCTCCAGCGGGCGTTGGCCTCAGATTTTGCGAGCTGGGCGAAGGCAGTCCGTACATCAGGCTCGCATTCCACATAACCGATGATGCGGTCGCCATCGCGGAACAGGCTATAGTTCGACAGCCCGGAAGCCTTGATGTCGGCTACGAGTTCAGGCCAGATCTCGTCGTGCCGGCGCTTGTACTCCTCGGCTGTCCCGGGCCGGGTCTCAAAGGTGAAACAAAGTCTTTCCATAGTGACGTTCTTCCCCTTTTATCTGAGTGCGCACGGCCCAATCAGCGCGACTAGCCGCCTGAGGGCCGACGCAAAGCGCCCTCCGTAAAGCGCCCTCCGTGCTGCGCACTTAGGTCATGCTGAACCCGCCGTCAACCACGAGCGCTTGACCGTTGACATAAGAGGCATTCGGGCCGAGGAGGAACAGGACGGCGGTAGCGATCTCCTCCGCGCTGCCGCTCCGTCCGAGCGGGATGCCCCCGAGGCGCCCGGCGTGGATGGCCGATGATTCGCCCCCTCTGATTTTGGCCACGTCGTCAAGCAATTTAGTCTGCATTGGAGTGTCGATAATCCCTGGCAAGATCGCATTGACGCGGATGCCCTTGGGGGCAAGCACCACGGCCAGGCTCCGGGTTAGAGAGATTACAGCTGCCTTGGAGGCTGCGTACACCATCGCCTCAGGTGTGGCAGCCTTGATGGCGGAAACCGAAGACATGCTTACGATAGCGCCGCCTGGGCGCAGCCGATCGGCAACCGCCAGCGACAGAAAAAGGAGGGCCTTGGCGTTCACACCCACCACCGCGTCCCAATCGTCCTCCCGCGTCTCGTGCGCCGGGATGAGCCGGATCACCCCGGCGCAGTTGACAAGGCCATCGCACGTCCCGCACGCCGACACCACACGGTCACGGTCTGTGGCCCGGGTGAGGTCAGCGGTGATGACGGTAGCGCCTGATGAGCCCAGCCCGCCCAGCGCTTCTCCTCTTATATCGACTGCGACGACCTCTGCGCCGTTCGCCAGGAGCATAGCTGCCGTTGCCTGGCCTATCCCGCTCCCCGCACCGGTCACTACGAAGCGCCCCCCCGGGACGCTGAGCAGAGAGCGCTCCCCAGCGACCTCAATCACGGTGGGGTATCTGGGCTACGGCACCCGAGCGAGCGCTGCGATAGCAGGCGTCGAGGATGTCGACCGTCCGTGCTGCCAGCCAGCCCGGCGAGCAGTTATCTGCATCGCTCCCCAGAGCCAAGTCAACCAGGGTGCCCGGTGGGCCATCGCAATCGTAAGTGCCAGCGTTGGGGGGGAGCTCCGGTCGAACATCGCGATCGGGTGCCCGGAAGAGCCAGATGATCTCGCGCTCGAGGTCGATCTGGAACTGTCCTTCCTCACCGATGGCCCGCATCTCAACCTGGTGCTTGTTCCCGCCGGCGTTCAGGTGAGCCGATCCGCCAGCCATGGTCCCGATGGCGCCGTTTGTAAAGCGCAGCGCGGTCGCGTCGTGCAACTCGACGGGTGCACCGTACGGAGCGGTCATAAGAGCGAATACGGAGTCGCCGCTAAGACCCGTCAACCAGAGGGCCAAGCCGAGGGCGTGGCTGAGCTGGGCCTGTGCGTACCCGCCCCCTGAAAGGGCGGGGTCGGTCCATGTGGCCGGCTCGGGGGCGGACTCGGGCGAAGCAGCCGGATATGCGCCCTTCGCCAGGAGCAGTTCGCGAGTCGTCGAAGCCATGTGAAGCATCAGCTGTTCGACATCACCGATCCCCTGGGTGTCCATGAGACGCTTTGCCTCTCGCACCATAGGCAGGTAGTTCCAGCCAAAGGAGACCAGAAGATGTCGACCGAGTCGTTCTGATATGTCGACGAGCTCCCACGCCTGGTCAGGCTCGATCGTGAAGGGCTTCTCGACAAGCACGTGGGCGCCGGACTCCATTGCTGCCTTCGCGTGCTCGTAGTGGAACGATGTCGGGCTGGCCACTAGGCAGATGTCGATGCCTGCGTTTATGACGTCACGATAGTCTTCGCTGGCAAGGCTGAAGCCCCACTTATCTTTTACTTTCGTAAGCAATTCCGGGCCTTTGCGCGCTACGGCTACAAATTCGACGTCGTCTTTGCGCCTCGCGAAATTCGGCAGGTGTGAGGCGACCGCCCATGAACCGGCGCCGATCACACCCAGTCGAAGCTTTGCCATTGCGGCTGCCTCCTTCGAGGGCGTCGTGGTCCCAATTTGGTGGACGCGCTCGCGCTTCGAGCAGTGCCCTACTGTCTCCCGTTATAGCAGAGCGGCGTAAGGCTACGCCCCAGCTGCTCGTCTTGACGCGCCAACCGGACCGGCGGTAGTTTGGAATCGATTGCGGCTGGAGTAGCCGGGAAGCGGCGGGCCCAGGAAAACGCAATGCTGTGGTACTCAACCTTGTGCTAACGGTGCGCCTGGATCGGGGTGGTATGGCTGAGGGGACCTGGAGTGTCGGCGCCGGGCTGGAAGGTCGCGGCGTTATCGTCACCGGCGCAGCCGGCGGGATCGGGCGTGCGGTTGTCAGAGCGTTCGCTACGAGTGGCGCCAGAGTGTTCGCGGTAGATCTCGATCAATCGCGCCTGGACGCGCTTCTGTCCGAGTGCCCGGGTGAAGGCCACTCCAGCCTGGCCGTCGACCTGACAGACCTCGCCAGCCATCAAGGCATCGTCGAGCGGGCCGTGAGCCAACTCGGAGGGGTATACGTCCTCGCCCACACGGCCGCCGTGCTGCGCCGGCGAAGCGACCTCAACGCCGTTACTGAAGAAGACTGGGATTTTCAGCTCGATACCAACCTGAAGACGACCTTCTTCTTCTGCCGGGCCGTGGCCACGGAGATGGCGAAGGCGGAGGCAAGCAACAGCCAGGGAGGACGTATCATTCTGTTCTCCTCGCAGGGGTGGTGGACGGGCGGTTTCGGGGGCTCGGTCGTATACGCGGCTTCGAAAGGCGGGATCGTCTCGATGACGCGGGGCCTGGCGAGGACTTATGGACCGAAAGGGATCACGGTGAACGCTGTGTCGCCCGGACAGATCAACACGCCGATGTTGCTTACCGACCTGGACCCCGCCGTCTACGAGCGAATGAGGAACGAAACTCCACTTGGCTACGTGGGTGAGCCCGAGGACATCTCCGGCGTGGTCGTCTTCCTTGCGAGCAATCATGCTCGCTACATTTCTGGTGCGACGATCAACGTCAGCGGCGGGTTTCTCATGTACTAGAGCCGCGGTCCGGTCGTCTGTGAGAAGCAGCACCTGCTCGAGACCTGAGCGGGTCACGGCGTCTGGTCGGGGCTCACCCGCACGCCTCGACATTGGTAAAGCTCGAGAGTATGGCTGTCCGGAGGGACGCGCAGGTATACAGCCCATGCGCCCTCCTTCGGGCCCCCGTCGATACGCACGGGGCCTGCTCCCTTGACCGCACCAGCACCGGCTTTGAGCGCGCCCTCGTAGGCAGCATGAACATCGCTCACAGCCAAGCACAAATGCATATGGCCGGGGTTAGCCGAGACTTCAGCGACGGGTTGCCCGTCGATGTCCTGGTACTCGAGGATCTCCAGCTCGGTATCAGGGGCGATGGCAAAGAAAGCGGCCTCGATGGTCACATCCTCGTAGCCGACGATAGATGACAGATAGGGACGGTCGAGACGAGCCCGGGCTCTAGGCTGCCGGCCCAGAAAGGCGCTCCAGAACCATACGGCGGCATCTATATCGGAGACCGTGATGCCAACGTGCTGAAGCGCAACACTGGTCCAATTATCCGGGCCTGGGGTCAACGAAGTGCTGTCGCGATTGCCTGGAGATATGCCATGCTCGTCGACTCGTCCGGCTCGAGATAGCTTCCCTCAGTCCATTCGTTCCATGCGTTGATGGTGAACACCGGGCCCGTCGGCCCACTGTCGACGAATTCCCGGCACCATCCGATCGCTTGGGCGAACAGCTCTGGTGTGTTCCCCACCAGCACTGGCGTGTACGGGTAGCCCAGGGGAGCGAACTCGTCGGACTGCACGGTGCCGGGCGACGAGTCCCAGCCCATCGATACATTGGGGAGGTACGGGACCGGGTAGCTGTCAGCGAAGCGCTTCCAACCGGCCGTCGCCACCTGCGAATACAGTCCGTAGTCGGTGGCTAGCTCCGACATGTGAGCGTACTGCACCCAGTTGTACGACGTTACAGAACCGAACCCGAGCCACTGATCGTGCGGGCTGCAGCCGTTGGGCTCGACTCGTCGTAGTACCCCCAGGCCGGGACTTTCGGTTGAAGGTGCCCCGGGAAACGCGGCTCGGCCCTTCGGACCAGTTCCCATTCGGTCCAGCCCCGACCGTGCCAAACATCGTTGCGCGGATCCGGATGGTACTGAGGGAAGTAATAGACACCGACGCTGGTCGATCGTTGCATGTGTACTCCTTCGCGCTTTCGGTCGACGGTTGGCCGCCGGGCCCTTCACGCGTCGAGCAGGAACCGCTGGGCCGTGGTGAGCCGGCCAATAGTGGCTGGGCTCAGGTACTCCCGCTGCACGGTTTGCTGTTTATGCTCCCGGCGGACGAAAGCGCCGTGCAGAGCGCGGCGCGGCCCATCCGAGTGATTGGCCGTCCCGCCGTGCCAAACGTGAGAATTGAATATCGCGCACGTACCCGCCTCGCCAAGCAACAGCACTTCGTCGGGATGGTGGTCGGTTTGGTCTGCCATCGCCTCTTTCGGTACCCGCCGCCAGCGGTGTGACCCCGGCACGACCCGAGTAGCGCCGTTTTGTTCAGTAAACGCATCGAGCATCCAGATTGAGTTGCAAACCTGATAGTCGCCGGGATCAACTGGCTCGTGCCAGTCCGTGTGCAGCGCCTGGAGCCCATGGCCAGGATGCGCCGAACGCCCGTTTACTGAGTGCAACTTGAAGTCGTGCCCGGCGAACACGTGCCCCACGGCGGCCAGTTGGGGGGGGTAAGTCCAGCAGTGGTCGAACAGCGAGTCCTTCTCGACGAGGTTGGCCAGACGGTCCGACCCGGCCTCCTGGCTCACCTCGATCCCGGCTTGGTCTCCTTCGGAGGACACGAGATCGTCGAAGCGCGCCCGCAGCGCGTGGACAGTGGCGGTGTCAAGCGCACCGTGGAGGATGAGGAAGCCATGTTGGTCCAGAGAATTCACGTCCTCCCCCGACAGCATCGACTCCTTGACGCCCAGCTCCTCCAGGCACTCTGCCATTGACGACATATTTGCCCGACCTCCTAACCCTTCACACCTGATACGACTATCCCCTGTATGAACCAGCGCTGGAACACGAAGAACAAAATTAGAGGCGGCGCCAACGCGATGGCAGAAGCGGCCATTTCGAGGGGGAAGTTTGCCTGCTGAGACGAGACGAAGTTCGCGACGCCGACCGAGACCGGGAGCAAGTTCTGAGACTGGATGTAGAGCAGCGGGAGCAAGAACTCGTTCCAATAGTAAAAGAAGGCAAAGATCGAGATTATGAGCAGGGCCGGCCGGGCCAGCGGGAGTATGATCCGCACGAACGTGTACCAGCGGCTCGCGCCGTCGACCCGTGCGGCCTCCTCCAGTTCGAGCGGGATCGTGAGGAAGAACTGCCGCATGAGGAAGGTGTTGAACGGGGTGGCGAAGAACGCCGGCACGAGGATGGGTAGGTACGTGTTCAACCACCCCAGCTTCTCGAAAAAGATGTAGGTCGGTATGAGGACCGTCCAGATAGGGATCATAAGGGTGGCCAGCATCACCGCGAACATGACGCGTTTGCCGCGGAACTCCATGCGGGCAAACGCGTAGGCGGCGATGGAACTGCCCGTTAAACTTCCAATTACTCCGATCGATGTCAGGATCGCGGTGTTGAGGAGGTAGCGGGCGAACGGGGACTGCTGGAACACTTGCAGGTAGTTGTCCCAGACGGGTGGGTTAGGTATCCACTTGATCGGGAACGAGTAGACCTCGGTAGGCGGCTTGAGGCTCGTGCTGATGAGCCACGCGAACGGGATTATAAGGATGAGGCCTCCAGCGATCAACAAGACGTAGGTGATCACACCCCTGGTCACCGCCTGCCTGTGTTTCGACTGAGCCCGACGACTGGCTCGAGCCTGCCTGGCAACAACCCGCCCATTGAGCCGGCGGGGCGCGGCGCGAGGAGCGTCTACAACCGAAGTCATGCCGCGGTTCCCCGGCGGCCCGCGTAGTAGACCCACGTCCGCGACCAGCGGAACACTGCCGCTGAGATGAGGGCGATTATAACAAACAGTACGGTCGCCATCGCCGACGCGTACCCCAACCTCAGATCTTGAAAAGCCGTGTCGTAAAGGTTGAGGGCGTAAAAGTAACTGCCGTAGTTCGGGCCTCCCTGAGTGATGATGTAAGCCTGTGTGAAGATCTGGAAAGTCCCGATCAGGCCCAGTATGAGAGTGAACAGGATTGTCGGCGAGGTCATCGGCAGAGTTATATGTCGCAGCCGGCTTCGCCAGCTCGCTCCATCTACAAGCGCGGCGTCGTAAAGTTCGGTGGGTACTCCCTGGATGCCCGCCAAGTAGATGAGCATGCTGCCCCCAACTCCCCAGAGCTGCATGATGACGAAGGCCGGTATTACCCAGAAGCTGCTTTCCAGCCACGGGATGGGCTTGACGCCGAAGAAGCCAAGGAGCCAGTTCATCACCCCGAAGTTCTGGTTGAAAATGAAACCCCATAGTACTGCGACTGCTACCCCTGACAGGATGCTCGGCGCATAGTAGAGAGTTCGCAGGAACCGCATACCGGGCAAGGGCTGGTTCATGAGCAGTGCCAGGCCGAACCCGAGCACCAAACTCAAGGGGAGGTACAGGACGGCAAAAATGGCCGTGACCTTCAGTGATTGCCAGAAGAGCGGGTCGGCCGTGAACAGATGGATGTAGTTGGAAAGGCCGACGAACTTAGGAGACCCGACGCCGTTCCAGTCCGTAAATCCGAGGGCGAACGAGGCGAGGAAGGGCAGGAACGTGAAGGCGAGGAACCCTATAAGCCAGGGGGAGACCCATATGTAGCCCTCGATCTCCTCGCGGCGCCTCATGGTTGAGAGCTTGGCCACTCGAATACCTACCCTTCCTCACGGGGTGGTCGCTTTTATCGACCAGTTACCTCGACGGTTCGAAGCTCCGTCCCTGGTGAGGCAAATCGCGCTGTCACCGGCTGGGGCCCACGTGTCGCTTACGTGTCCGGGCAACTACCCGTAGTAGTCCTTGATCATCGTGTCGATGTCACCACCCAGCGCGCCCAGCTGGTTTTTGACCGACGAGCCGGTGAAGATTGGGGGCATGCGGTTGGTGAGCGCCGTGTCGAGGGGGATCACGTACGGCGGGTACGTCGTCGGGATCGCCGCTTTCGACTCGGCCAGCACGTTGGGCATGCCACCTGGGGCGTAGCGGACGTTGGAAGCCGTCTTCAAGAAGTCGGGCATACTCGACTGGCGGGCGGGTAGGCTATCGAGGAAGCCCGACACCACGTAGTTGAGCGAAGCCGTGTTGGTGAGCCAGTCGGCCAACATGAACGCAGCCTCTTTGTTGGGCGAGGTTGACGCAACCCCGAAACCCCCACCCGCGAGTGAGACTCCCCGTTTGCCGGTGGAACCCTTGGGCAGCGGGAGGATCTCCCATTCGAAGGTACGGGCGATCTCGGCCGGGTATGTGGCAATTACCCACGAGCCGTTGACCGCCATTGCCTCCAGGCCGGCGATGAAGGGGTCGACGCCGGCCGGGAACGCCCCTGGGGTTGGCATGTAGCCCTTGGTGTGCAGGCCGACGAAGAAGTTGAGCAGGTCAACGTTGGGAGCGGCAGTGGTCGTGGGATGCTTGAAGTCTGGCGACAGAAGGCTTCCGCCGTTGCCCTCCAGGACGCCCTCGATGACCCAATAGCCGTCCTGAAGCAGGTTCGTGATGTCGCCGGCGTAGTGCTGACCTGACATCTTCGCCGACAGCTTGGACGCGGTGCTGGCGAAGCCGTCCCAGTCCCAGTCCGGGCTCGGGATGGCGACCCCTGCTTTTTGAAAGATCGTCTTGTTGACGAAGACGAGCATGTCGGAGAGGTTCCACGGCAAGGTATAGGTCTTGCCGTCATAGGACATTTGGCCGCGCAGCGCCGGGAAGAAATCGTCGACGTTGAAACCTGGTGTCTTAGCAATGTACGGGTCGAGCGGCTCGGTCCAGCCCTTGAGTGCGTCGTAAGAGACGTCGAAGGTCCTAACGTACCAAACGTCAGGGAGAGTGTGCCCTACGCCATCGGTATTGACTTTGGTGTAAAACGCGGCTGCATCCGCGATGTTTTCAACCGATACCGTGATGCCTGGATTGGCCTTTTCGAACTGGTTGACGATGTGCTGGAACCTTGTTACTTCGAGCGAAGTGTGGTCGAGCAGGAGCGAGAGGGATGCGCTCGTGCCCGAGCTGGCGGGCCGCGGGCTTGCCGAAGCTAATGGTGAGCCCGTCACCTGTGCCACTGCGGCCAGACCCGCGGTCGCGGCCGAGTACTTGAGAAACTCCCTACGGTTCATACCGGTCCCCTTCCTGTCTCGCGTTGGGTATTGCCCAAATGCTGACGGCCTGCATAGTATCGTGCAGACGCATGATACGCAGGGTATTTACGTTTGTGATATGAACGATCATCTAGCTCGCCCAAGATGTCATGGTATGGCTGGTTGGCAGTGCTGTCAAGCCGAGACCGAGGTTTATATGTCCGATGTGGGGCCTCTTCCGGTACGCCTTTCCTGGTCACGGGCTCGCGAGTGAGTGCCCGGGTAAGTGGAGCGACGACGTCCTCGTCTGGCCGACCAACGTTGCGTGACGTCGCACGGATCGCAGGGGTCTCGCACAACACGGTGTCCCTCGTCGTGCGTGGGAGCAACCGTGTCCTGCCTGAAACGCGTGCACGCGTGGAAGCCGTAATAGAACACCTCGGTTATCAGCCGCACGCCGCGGCCGCAGCGCTCAGATCGTCGCGGTCCGGAGCTGTTGGGTACCTGATCGACAGACCTCTGGGGGCTGAGCCGCGAACCGAAGTCGACGCTTTCCGCAACCGCGTTTGGCATGGGATCAGCGACACCGCCGACGCCACCGGTTATTTCGTGCTGCACGCCGGCTTCTCAGACATCCGGCGATCTCGGGCTCTGCTGTCCAGTGGGCGCGTTGACGGCTTACTTGTTGACTTTCTTATCGATGACGACGCCCTCGATAAGCTCGTGAGCGCCACCGGTTTGCCGGTCGTGGTGATAGGGAGATCGACGGAGGTGCCCGGTGTTGCCTGGGTACGGGCTGACGAAGAAGGCGGGGCATACGTAGCGACCCGTCACTTGATCGAGCTTGGTCACACTGCCATCGGGGTCGTGAGCGTGCGTTCTGAGGACCACCCCGTCGTCGGCGAGCGCGAGGCGGGTATGCGCCGGGCGCTCGGTGCCTCCGGGCTGCCAACCAACACCCCGCGGTGGTTTGGGGACTGGACGTTCGAGTCCGGGTATTCCCTCGGTCTCGAGATCATGAGCAGTAGTCATAGGCCATCGGCCCTGTTCGTGCTGAACGAGTTGATGGCTTTCGGATGCCTGCAGGCAGCTGAGTCCGCCGGGAGTGTCCTGCCTAGGGACCTGGCTATTGTGACTGTCGAGGACTCGCGCCTCGTCGACTACGTGCGCCCTGCCCTTACGGCGGTCCATGTGCCCATGTACGAGGTGGCAAAGCGCGCCATGGAGATGCTCCTGGCCGCCATAGAAACGGGCCAACGCGGCCATGGAGAAACGCTCGCCACCAAGTTCGTCGTGCGAGCATCATCAAGCCTCTCCGTGGCTGGACGCAACGTCAAGGCGAGGCCAAAATCCCGAAGCGGTGACACGGGTGATGAGGTCATCCGAAGGCCGGGCCGTTCCCGGCGGACGAAATGACCGTTTAGAAGCCTCGGTTTTGGCAGCGCTGGTCAGGATTAGTCCCCGGCGCCGTGCCTAATCGGCACCGGTTCTGCCTTTTTGGCCCTTTCAAGTCACCTTTGGCGACGCAAGAGGGCGCCGCTCCAGCGGGGCAGCTCCACGACACAACCGCTTCCGCTCCGGTGGATGTCGGAGCCCTCGTCTGCCAGCAGGATCCGCCAGTCGCCGTCGGGCGAGAAATCATCACTACCGCAAGTACCGAGGTCCAATGTCTTCGGCCCGAGGTCACGAAAGACGTACAGCAGATCACCTCCCTCGGCATCGATGTAGGCCACCGCGTCCCAGTCTTCGACCGACCGCGGTTGGCCAAGAGGAAAGCGCACTCGCAAACCACGCCGGTCTCGGATTTGCTTATAGTGATCGACGCAGTGACGCATCAAGGCAGCTTCTTCGTCAGACCAGGCGGCAACGTCTCCGTTAAAGCTCAACGTCCCTACCATCCTGCTGAGTGCGCTGCCGGTGTGAGCTCGCGGGTGGGGGCCGCCGTCCCTGCTAGTTATGGCCATGTTGAGGTACTCCGGCGGGAACCACCGCAGTGCGCCTGTCTGGCAGAACCGCGTGACACTGGGGACTGTCGTGTGATCGCTCAACCACGCCCCGTTTGCACGCGCCACCATCCCGAGGTCGAGTGACTGGCCACCTCCCGAGCAGGCTTCAATATAAAGTTCAGGCTCGACCTCGCGCAATCTTTCGAATACCCTGTAGATGCCCTGGTTGTACGAGAGGCCGTCTTCGGGCACGGTTTCGAAGCGCATCCATCGCAGCGAGAGCTCCCGGATAAGTGCCCCGAGAGTGTCTACGGCGAGCTCGACGCCCTCATGGCGCTCGAGGGCGAGCCGAAAACCATCAATTGTCCGCTTCGGGAGGTGCGAGTCTCCCGTCCCGTAACGGGCAATGACATCTTCGGCGGCCGAGGAGGCAGCGGGGGGCCGGTAGAGTTCGGGTGCTCTGCCGGGAAGTTCGGTACCGGGGCGCCCCAGCTGGATGCACTGCCAAAGCCCGAACATCATTCCCAGCTCGTTCACCCGTGCGCCCAGCGACCTGATGTCGTCGAAGCCATTTGGGAACCGCCTAGGGTCTGGTCGGGCCCAGTTGCCGAGGCCGTCCTCAAAACTGTCCGACTCGTACCAAGCGGCGTCGAGGCAGAAGTACTCGCACCCGAGTGCCGAAGCCCGCTCAGCCTGCTTCAGGAGCAAGGGCAGATCGAACCGCTCATTGATCCCGAACCAGTGGTCGTAGGACACCGGGAACCTGGTGCTCCCGACCGCCCTGGCGGCAACCTCGTTGTGTAGGTAGCTCCTCCAGCGGTCGTCAATTGCGGACCAGGAATGTGCGTCGGTGGAGCAGAGGTGGATGGTGGGCAGTGGCTCGGCGCAGCCCGGACCGATAGTGATGACCCCCAATCCCATTTGGCAGGCGAGAGTAAAGCTCGGTGTCGGTTCGCCTCGGAACGTCGACTGCGCCCAGCCGGCGGAGATTTCCCACGAGCCGGACCATTCGAGACCAATTTGGAGCGCATGGAGACGGTTAGCGCCGATCGCCAACTGGATTGCTGGAGAAAATACCCCCGCGTTGATCCCTCCGATACTGACCCGTTTGCTGTGGTCGGCGCTGGCGTGGAGGTGTTCCTCGATGACAAATGCCCGAGGCGGGTAGCATGCGTCGTAGTGCCATGACCCACGAAGATGACGCGTCCGCACCAGGTCTCGTGCCGGGTCGAAGGTAAACGACATCTCGAGCAACGTTGCGAATTCGGCGCTGACTTGTTCGCGCCCGGTGTTGTGAATAGACATGACAAGGCGGCCAGAGCGGTAACTCGAGCGGCTTATAGAGGCGCGTACCTCGATGGGCCCCACACTGCCAACGAGTTCGCGGCCAGATTGGTGAAGGGACACCTTGGCCCGGGTACCATCGACAATAATCTCGCATTTCAGCTCGGGACCGAGGCGCTCGGCCAGAGCCGGGACGAGTAGCTCCGTCGGCAGTAACTCACCCTCGGCAGCCCACGACATGTCTCCTCCTGGTACGAATTGAGAGTGGCGTCATCTGCCACTCGTCCGGTAGACCGTCACGAAGTGCCGCTGCAAGGACAAGAAACCAATAATCACCGGCAGAGTTACGAAAATGGCGCCGGCCATCCACAGCCCGAGGTTGACATTGTTGCCGAACTGGCCGATGAAGAGCTGGAGCCCCACCGGGGCAGTGTACTTGGACTGATTGTTTAACAAGACACTGGCCCAGATGTACTCGTTCCAGGCCAGAAGTATGGTGAACGTACCAGCTGCTATCAAGCCCGGACGGCTGAGGGGCAACGTCACCTTCCGGATGACAGACCAGCGGTTGCACCCGTCTAGCAACGCGGCCTCTTCGATCTCCAACGACAAAGAAGCCTGCAAGTAACCGCGGAGCAAGAGCGTATCAAACGGCAGCGCCCATACCGTGTAGCTCAGGGCCAGGCCCCATCGAGTGTTGAGCGCACCGATCCGGCTGAGCAGGTCGTAATACGGGACCAGAGCACTTACGCCCGGGATCGTCAGGGTGAACAGGACAAAGGCGGTTATCACCCCCGCTCCCTTCGGCCGGTAGCGGACCAGCCCGTAGGCTCCCAAAAAAGCGATCGATACCGAGATCAGCGTGGTTATACAGCCGACGAGCAGCGAGTTGCCGAGGTAACGGAGCAGCGGCACGGCGGTCCAAACGTCTGCGAACGCGCTGAGAGAGAACCCTCCTGGCCACCAGCTCACCTTCTGGCCGGTCAGGTTTGACGAAGGCCCCACAGCGCCGATGAACATCCAGTAAAACGGCAGCAGGCACAAACATGCCAGGAGAGTGAGGTAGGCAACCCGGGCCAGACGCCAGGCTCTCATGCTCGCGATTCTTCCCCTGTCACCGACCTCAAGGACCGCCTGACGTACAGCAGGGACAATGGCAAAGCGATCAAGAAGACTATGACTCCCATTGCCGCCGCCAACCCTGACTCCAAGCTGGAGAAGGCCGTGTTGTAGATCCACACCCCGAATATGTTCGATTCGTTGTTCGGCCCCCCTGCCGTGAGCAGGAACGGCAGGTCCAGCCCACCAAATCTGACCAGGGCCAGCAGGACGGCGGTGGTCTCGACCACGGGCCTGATGAGCGGCCACGTGACCCAGCGGAAGGATTGGATGCCTGTTGCACCGTCGAGCCGGCTCGCCTCCTGGATCTCGGGTGGGATCGCAGAGAGGGCGGCGACCGCAAAGATGAACACGAAGGGGATACCTGACCACACCCCGAGTGCGATCACGGCCATCAGCGGCGGCGACAAGCCGTGGAACGAGGAAAGCGAGCTCAGTACGTCCGGGGGTTCCTTGGCCAACCCCAAGGTGACCAGATAAGGGCTCAAAGGTCCTGTTGGACTGAGGAGGAACCTCCACATGTAGGCGATGACCACCGGCGGCGCAGCCCACGGCAAGAGCAGCACCGCTCTCATCACACCCGACCTCCTCTTCACCGAACGCAGCGAGAGCCCGGCGGCGACACCGAAGACCAGGGCTAACCCGACCGACGCAACCGTCCAGACCACCGTTTGGAAGAAGGTCTGCCAAAAGAGTGGCTCTTTGAGCAGCGACGTGAAGTTGGCCAGCCCGATGAACTTCGACGAGCTTGCGCCTAGCATCGCGTCGGTGAGGCTCAACCTCAGTCCTTCGATGATCGGGATATACGTGAGAAAGATGAGCGCGCCTATGAGAGGGGCGATCAGGAGATAGGGGAAAACGGAACGACGCTCGAACGTCCGCGCCACGTGCGTAAGCCGTCGAGCGTCGCCTTGGCCCCGCTTCGGGCGAACTGCCGCCTGAAGCGGCCGCATACCGTTTTCTACAGCCAAGTTACCCTGGACGGTTCATCCGTTGAGGATCGTCTGAGTGGCCTGATAGGCGGTCTTGAGCGACGACGTTACATTCTGGCCCGAGAAAATAGCCGCCGCCAGGGTAGTGTACGGACCGGTCGCAGCCGTCATCTGGGCCCAATGTAGGCTGGGCATGTCTATGCCGAGCGCGGTCCGGCTCGTCTGGTAGAACGGTTGGTGCAACGGGACCGGATCCTTGGCCTGGACGGTGATATCCGGCGATTGGGTTACCGACGCCGCGCTGATGGAGGCCGCCACATTGGTTGAGGCCAAATATTTCACATAATCGAGCGCGCTCTCTTTATTCGTGGTGTTATTGAAAATTGAGTACTGGGCGGTGCTGGCGATGCCGATGGGCTTTCCGACCCCAGGGACTATTGGCATCAGGGAGGCCTTAATGAGTTTGCCCTGGCTCTTTGAGGTAGTCGAGACACTCTCGGCGATGGAGATATTCCCGCCGAAGCACATCACCACTTCTCGGGCGTCAAGGGAAGCACCCGCTACACTTTCCTTATTGAGTACGTCAGAAGTGAGGAAAACTCCTTGCCTTATCATCTTCTGTGCCCAATTGCAGGCTTCGGCCCAGCGAGGGTCGTTGAGAGCCGACTTGGTCAGATCGGGCGTCAGCCACTGGACGTCCCACATCGCGGCGATCGAGCACAGAGCCTGGTACGAAGTTGCCCCGCCGACGAAGCCCGCAACCGCACGGAGGTTGTGCTTACCCACCAGGTCAAGTGCCTGCGACTCGAAATCCGCGAGAGTCGTAACGGGCTTCCAGAGGTCATCATAATAGACGATAGTGCGAATGTCGATGCGCCAGGGGATGGCATAAATCTTCCCCAAATAGGACGACTCTCTTTGAGCGACGGGGACGAACCGTGACCAGTTACCGAATGCTCCTGCCTTTACCTCCGACGTTATGTCCAAGGGAGCATTACTGGCGCGGGAAAAGCGCGACTGCAGGTAGAACATATCTCCAATGTTCGGGTTACCACCGTTCGCCATGGCCAGAGCCCATTTTTGCAGAGCCGCGGACCACGGGACGACAGTCGTTGTGACTGTCCCTTCCTTTAGCTTCGCGAACTGAGTTCCCAAACCGCTGACGAAGTTGGACCATTGAGTCGGCGTTGTGCCGTAAGCCTGCCACCACATGACCACATCGCCGATCCCGGACAAGCTGGGCTCACGCGAGCGCAGCAACGCCGGTGCCTTTCGACCTAGCGCCAGGGCCAAACCACCGGCTCCAGCGGCCTGTAACACTTGACGGCGGGATACCGAGGGCTTTGACGTGGGCTGTTCTTCTTCTGACATTGTGTGTTCCTCCTTTGGGGTTGATTTCATAGTGATTTCCTAATGAGTTCTGATAGCTCTCCGTCGAGCCCGAAGGCAGTTGGACTACTGAAATAATGAGCAGATCGTAATAATCAGCTTTGCTCCACCACGAGGACCCAGTCCTCGCCGGTCGGGGTCACCCAGCTCTCAGATTGCAATGTGTGGTGCCCGTCGAGGGAGTTGATAGCGAAGGACGAATAGGGCTTCCCGGTCCGTGGGTTGACGAACGTCCCTCGGTGAGGCCCTTCGCCCAAATTGTTCAAAACGACACGAGTCAAAGACGTCCAGTCCTGCATCTCAGAACCCTGGTCGTGGCGACCGGCTTGTGCCGCAGACCCGCTTTGCATGCAGAGGCCCGGAAAGTAAATGACGACCGTGTCGTCGGGCAAACGCGCCGCGTAGGGTAAGAACCAATCGTCTGGGCCGGCGTGAGGCTCGATGTAATCTGGGGCCGGCGTCAATTGCCACCACGGGAATTGCTCCAGCATGCGTTTGCCGACCGCCACATGTGCGGCTCCGAGCCAATTGATAGCGTCCTCCCAGTAGTGGATGCTCACTCGGCTCAGGGGTTCGGAGGGGTCGTCTTTGGAATTGAAGGTGCTGATGGCCATTGTCCCGTACGTATGGCCAGCGGTGCCGCTCAACATGTGCGTCCAGAAGAGGAAGCGCTGCATGTCCTGCCAGTTGGAGTCGAAGATCCCTTCGTAATTGCACTCGCCGTTCACGACGGGCGCCGCGGCGCGCTCGACAGCCGTGCGCAGGTGGTGCATGGTCCGCGGGACCGAATTGCGGCCCGCATGCCCCGTCTGCAGCATGTCGAGGTCGTACAGCTCTGGTGACGAGAAGACTTCGCTGCTGGCGTACGTGAAGGCGGGGCATGGATGTACCGTCCTCACCCGGTGGAACGCATCAATCCTGGCTACGAGCCGAGACGCATCCTCCCAGATCGCCACCTGCTCGGAAGGCGGCGCCCGGTTGGCTAGAGGGGCATCGTGCCGTGCCGGGAGGTCCACTTCGCCAGCAATGCACCAAATCACCGGGTAGGCGCTGTACCTGGCTACAAGGTACCGCCAATGCTGCATGACCCGCTCCCGGCCGAGTAGCTCGGCGAAGTAGCCCCAACCGCCGACGATGCAAGGCACTATGCCATTACTTACCAAGTAGTCGACTTTCAGGTCTGGGACGGCGTAATAGTCCGGGTTGATCGGCCCGGCGCCCTGGCGCTGCCACGGCTGGCCCCCTTCACTGGCCATCGAAGGAGAGAACGGGACGAACTCGGGAATTAGCCCCGCGACCATTTGGACTACCGTAAAGCCCTTTGCCGCTCGGTCGTCTGCGATCGTCTGGAACGTGCTCGGCCACCGGAACCTTGCCGTCATGGCTGACCACCACGTATCTCCGAGCCAAAAGAACGGCGTACCGTCGCCGTACGCAAGGCGCAGTCCATCCGAGGCGACCCGGGGGCCGCCATGTAGAAGCAGGGGGTTCACCCCTTGGTAGCCGACAACCGTGACCTCGCCGGTGATGTCCTCCAGCCCAACATCTGCCCCATCCCGCACCAACGACGTGTACCGGTGAGTACCCTCGGTCGGCGAGGTGTACCTGACACGCCAGCTGCGCCCGCCAGCCCAATACGCCGGGACGAGGCGTCGTGCTCCGTCCGGGTCGACGAAGCTGAAGTCAACCTGGACGTCGGACCACGGATCTTCGAAATCCCGCTTGGCGATGAATTCCAGCTCGCACACCGTATTCCGCGGCACCCGGCGCGACTCGATGAACCGAACTCGCTCTCCTGTCACCGGTCCTCCCTTCGCGCTGGCGCAGCAAATGACCCCATATCCCCCCCGGTGGCGTGCGCCGAGTGCCTGGTATCGATTCCGAAATTAGTCTACGACCTCGGCCGCGCCGGCGCAAGGGGCTCTGAGCCGACGCCGCCGCCGTCCGTTTGGGGACGCACCCCGGCCCCCACCTTTGCCCCGTCAAACGGGGATGGTGTGACAGGACCTCGCGTGAACACGCGCCGATGCAGCTATAGCGGTAGGCTGCCTCCCGGCGCGTTTAAGTGAAATCGTTGCCGATCAGTTGAGCTACGTCGCGCCCGGGGTCGCGCCCTGGGCCAGCCCGCCGAGCCGTGCCGTTCCGGCTCGTTTACCTCTTGGGACTGACCACGAGTACCCAATCTTCACCGGTGGGCGTGACCCAGGAGTGGGCCGATGTCAGTTCTTGTTGCCTACCGACGGTCGTAAACCCTCCAGACGAGACGGTCTCTCCCGTCCGCGGGTCTACGTAATTCACGTCATAGAACGTGGAGGGCTCTAGATCAGTTAGTACGAGGCGGCGGAAACGCTGCCAATTTGCCTCGGCGATGATGCCCATACTCGGCTGATAGATAATCAGGGTGCCGTCTGGAAGGGTCGCGCAATAGGGCAGGAACCAGTCGGCCTCAGAAGCGTGGGGTTCGACAGACTCTCGGCTGGGGATCAGCTCGGACCACTGGAAGCGTTCCAGGATCCGCTTGCCAACTGCAACATGCGCGGCTCCCAACCAAGCTATGGCATCCTCCCAGTAGTGCATGCTCACGCGAGTGAGGGGGAACCTGGGATCGGATCTTGTGTTCAAAATGCAAATGGCCATAGTGCCGTACGTATGACCGGCGGCCCCGCTCAACAGGTGAGACCAGAACAGGAACCGCTGCAGGTCGTGCCAGTTGGCGTCGAAGATGCCCTCATAGGAACACTCACCGACCAACGCTGGTTTGTCCCCGTGGGCGAGAGAAGTTTGGAGCGTCCGGAGACTGTTGGGCACCGAGCGCGTCCCGAAGTGCCCGGTCTGGAGCATGTCCAGATCGAACGAACCGCGGGACACAAATGTCGTACCGCTCGCGCCAACCGACGTCTCGTGCACGGTCCTGACACGATGGAAGGGGTCAATTTCCTTGACGTAGTTGGAGGCTGATTCCCATTTTTCTATCTGGGCGGCGCGAGCCGTTCCGGCTGCTTCCCCAGAAGGCCTCACGATCCGGCCTTCGAGGAGGGGCTGCCAAGAAAAGAGCAGGTCCACCTCGCCTGCGATGCACCATATGACAGGATAAGCACCATACCTCGCAACCAGGTGCCTCCAGTGGCGGCGCAGCCGTTCGGCGCCGAGCTGCTCCGCGTAGTAGCCCCACCCGCCCACGATGCAAGGGACTAGCCCCAGCGACACCAGGTAATCGATTTTTTTGTCGGGCACCGCGTAATACGCCGGGTTCAGTTGGCCCTTTCCCTGGTCGAGCCAGGGTTGACCGCCTTCGCTCTTCATGTCGGCTGAGAACGGCACCATTTCCGGCTGCAAGCCAGCAACGAGTTGTATGACCGTGAACCCCTTCGCCGCCCGGTCGCGTGCGAGCGCCGTGAACGTAGCGGGCCAACGAAACCGCTCGGTGAACGCCGTCCACCAGGTGTCTGCCAGCCAAAAAAAGGGTGTGCCGTCGGCATAAGCTAGCTTGCGGTGGTCCTCAGCAATTTTGGGTGCCCCGTGGAGCAACAGTGGGTTTGCCCCGCTGTAACCGCCTACTCGCAGCTCACCACGAACGGTCTCGAGGCCTGTTTCGTCTTTTGACCGCACCGCCGCACGGAAGTGGTGAACACCTTCGACGCCAGAACTGTACCGTGCCCGCCAGCACCTCCCACCTGCCCAAAACGCTGGCACCAGGTGCGAGTCACCATCGGGGCCCGTGAACTCGAGATCTAACTCGACCTCCGCGGTCGGGTCGTCCCAGTCACGTCGTGCGCTGAACTCGACCTCCGCCACCATGTTGCGAGGGACAACTTCAGGTTGGAGGTGCCTTACAACCTCGTCTGTGACCATTAGATATGGCGCTGAGACCTCGGCTCCCAGCCGAGCAAGCGACGGGCCTTGGACAGATTGTGGGTGGTTTCGTCCTCGTCGCCTGCGATAAAAACGGCTTCGAAGCGCCCGTGCCCAACTTTGACTTCCTCCAGGGCGGCGAGGTACGCCGCCGCCAAGTCCTCCTCATCAGTCACGAAAATTGGGCCCGCCCCGTCCGGGCCTTTACTGTGCGCGAACCCCTCCGGCCGGTTGCGACGCTCCTCGAGGAAGCGCTCGCGCGGACGCGGGCCGGTGATCCTCAGGGCGATTATGTTCATGTCGAACCAGCGGGCGAAATATGCGCAGATGATCTCGCCCAGCCCCTTGGTCAGCCCGTAAACGCTCGGCGAGTCCAGGGGCACGTCCTCCTCCTGGCCGTACCAGGTCCGGTCCCGGTAGTGGGCGCTCATGCTGCTTGTGTGGACACCTCGGCGGATGCCGAGGCCCTGGGCCGTATAAAGGAGGAGGTGCAAGCCAAGGGTGTTGACCTCGTAGTTGGAGAGGATGAGCGGGACCGATTGCCTGGTTGAGGCACCCCCCTGAGCGCCGTTCATCGCGAGGTTGACGAACGTGTCACAACCATCAAGGGCGCGGTGGAGCGACTCGGGGTCGCTGATCGACCCCTCGATGTACTCGACGCCGGAGGCCGTCGGCGGCCGGAGGTCAAGGACCCGCAATGAATACCTGTCGGCCAGGTAAGGAGTGATAAAGGTCCCCACCATTCCCGACCCGCCTACCAGAAGCACTTTCATCTATCCGGCCGTCCTTGTCACACGACTCCGCCGATGACCGACCCGTCGTCCCGTAACAGCCCCTTCAGGCTGATCGGCTTTTCGGTCGGGGGCGCGACCGTAGCGTAGTCGTCAGACAGCTCCACCCCCATACCGGGACTGTCGGGGACCTCGAAGTAGCCGCCCCGCCGGACAAGCACCGTAGAGAACGCCGCCGAGCTCGTCCCCATGTCCTCGTCACGGGGAGCGTACTCCATAGTTATGAGGTTCGGGATCGCCACGCAGAGTTGTAGTGTGGGGGCACTCAGCCCGGGACCGAGAAAATTGTGCGGTATGACACCGCAGTAGTACGCCTCGGCCAGAGTCGCGATCTTCCGGCATTGCGACAGGCCTCCAGAGAGGCCGACGTCGGGGCGAACGTGGATCGCAACGCCATGAGAAAGCAGTTCTCGGTACTCCCATATAGAGCTCAAACGCTCGCCGATCGCCGTAGGGGCGTTTATGCGGGCGCAAACTTCCGCCTGGGAGGTGATGGAGTCGATCTGGACCGGATCCTCGATGAAAAGGGGCCGGAAATTGGCGAGCGCGTTGGCTACGACGAACCCCTTGGCCGGGTCCAACTTGCGGTGCAGCTCAAAGATTATGTCGAGGTCGTCTCCTCCCGCCTCCCGTGCGGCGGCCGCCATTTGGCACGCCGAGTCGACGAGCTTTGGCATCGTTAGGTCTTGGTAGCCTGCGACGAGGGGGTCGAACTTCACCGCCGTGTAGCCTTCGCCGACGGCCCAGCGGACCGACCGCGCCAGCTCATCTGGGCCCCAGCCTCCAATCAAAGCGTGGGCACGGACCTTGTCCCGCGAGCGGCCACCGAGCAGCTCCCAGACCGGGACCTGCAGGGCCTTGCCTTTTATGTCCCACAGCGCGTTATCGACCGCCGAGACAGCGGCGCCGATTAGGTTGCCACGGAAAGGCCGGCCCGCACCATCGCGTTCCACAGGTGCTCGATGCGGAAGGGGTCGGCACCGAGCAGGACCGGTTTCAGGTCCTCAACGATGCCTGCGACCGCGCTCTGGTAGCCCCATCCGCCGGACTGCCCGAGACCCACGATGCCAGAATCGGTCGCCAGACGGACGACCGTTTGGGAGCCGGAGAGTTCCGAGCCGACATGCAATACCTCGATTGAAGCTATCTCCACCGCAATTCTCCTTATCTTCCCGGGGCGTCTCCCAAATCAAGCAGGCCTACATCTCCCAATCAAGCAAAAACGTGAAGTACTGGTCCGGTTCGGTGTCGAGGAGGTTGTACGCCTCCCCGGCTCGGTCCGGGCCCACCCGGCCGCTAACAATTGGTCCCGTCGTCAAAGAACCGTCGGCCAGGCGGCCCAGGGCCCAGTTCGTGCAGCCCGCCACTGAACGATCTCCGTACAGCGGCACCTGCCATTCCCACCCGCTCCGCAGGCACAGGAACCGCTCGAACACTCGCGCCACAACCGAGCTCGCCGGTACCTCAGGTTCCGCCCGCCACGGTGCCCCCACGGTCATTACCTCACCGTGACGGCCGCAGATCTCTGTGGCCAGCACAACCGCCGCCGCGCTTCCTGAGCACTCCAGGACGAGCCTGGCCCCGGCCGGTCCCAGCGCGTCCCGAGCCTCTTCGGGCGGGACGACCCTTTTCAATCCGCAA
This sequence comes from uncultured Acidimicrobiaceae bacterium, assembly GCA_963823855.1. Lineage (GTDB taxonomy): Bacteria > Actinomycetota > Acidimicrobiia > Acidimicrobiales > Palsa-688 > Fen-671. The sequence continues at coordinate 93,733 of CAWGNA010000006.1, read as the reverse complement.
GCTTGGGCTAGCGCACGCCGGCTCGCCGAGCGCTCGACACCGACGACGCCGTAGCCAGACACCTGCGCCAGCTGAGCCACGAGGTTGCCAACGGGCCCGAGACCGATAACGCCAACGGTGTCCCCCGGTCGGGCCGCGGCCAGCTGCAGGCTGACCCCGCCGACCTGGGCCAGGCGTGCCAGTGGTGCCACATCTACGCCGAGGCCGGCCGGGAGCGCGACGCACAGCCGCTCCCGGTGGTCAAAGCGCGCCGCCGATTGGTGCCGGGTGTGGGAAAGCACAGTCGAGCCTTCAGTCACGCCGCTCGCCTCGCCGGCAGCCAGGACTGTCCCCACCATGGCGTAACCGGGGGAGAAGCGCCTCGCGCCTGGGCGTGGGGAAGTACGCCGGCGAACGCGTCGCCGTGGTAGTGGGCCAGCTCGGTCCCCGGGCTGATGACGCTCCGCCGCCCGCGGACGATCACCTCGTGCGGCCCCAGGTCCTCGAGGCTGACCTCGAGTTGCTCGAGCTCGACGCGTCGGGGCTCGGGGAAAATGATGCGTGTCGCCTGGAGGTTTGGCCCTGTCGAAACCCCAGTCGAAACCGTTGTCATTCGGTCACGTCGTCTTGATGCTCGGGCCGGCCGTGTTGGCCCCACGGCTGAGCGGCGCCGGAGGCGTCCCCTGGGCGAGATACGGCCTGACCAAGCACTTGACGGCTGTCTGCAAAATATTTAATATTTGCTATGTTAACTTCGGGGAACAGTGAAGGCAATCTGGAGCGGGGATGATCGGCCGTGGCAGCCTCGACGGGCGCGCGACGAACTGACAGTCCCAGGCGCGTGACCCAGGCCATTCGTCCCGTACTGGGTGCTGCCGGCTCAACCATGACGGTAGATGGGCCCAAGCTGAGCAGGCAGAGCGGCCCGGTCAACCGGAAGCCGTGGGTGAGCATGGTTGACATAGCCCACGAGGCCTTGCTGGAAGAGATCTTCGACGGCGGTTCACGGCCTGGCTCGAGGCTCGAGATCCGGGACATCGCGCAGCGCTTGTCCATGAGCCCGACCCCGGTCCGGGAGGCACTGGCGAAACTGGCGACGCAGGGCCTCACTGTGCTCGACGCCAACCGTGGTTATCGCGTAGCCGATCTGCTCACGAGGCGAGAGTTCCATGAGTTGTTCGCAGCACGGCGTGCCATTGAGATCGGCGCTCTGACCCAGGGGGCCCGTCGGGCGCCTCACCGTCTTGGGTCGACGACGTTTCCGAGAAGCAAATCGAGGAGGTCCGCAGGCTCGAGCGACTGGTCGGCACAGCGCCGCGCGGTCCGCGTTTAGCGTATTACTCGGAGTTCAGTCGGGCTGACTCGGAATTTCACCGCGCCGTCCTTGCGCTCACTTCCAACCGTTACCTCGAAGCAAGCTGGAAAGGCCTTTACTGCCACTTGCGCATCTCGCGCCTGTACGCCGGCGCCGGGTTAACGGGTTGTGAGCAGGCGCGGCTCGAACACCGGACCATCGTCCAGGCACTGATGAGCCGCAATGCCGACGAGCTGGCTGAGGCGTCTCTCCACCACATCAATTCATCGGAAATGCGGCTCGAGAAGTTGCTCCGATGAAGTCTGTTAGCGTCGTACCAACCCTTCGTACCGCTCACCGGGAGACAAGAGCGACGGCATGATAACTGCGCCAGCGACGAAATCCAGCTCGGGAACCGTTTACCCTGGGACAGCCCAGACCGTCAGGCGTCGTCGCCGGCGGATCCCGTGGGGCGTGTACATCGCACTCGTGCCGACGCTCGGGCTGCTTGGTTTCTTCAGCTACTACCCTGACATCAACGGGCTCGTCCACTCCCTGACTAACTGGGAGCCAGGTTTCAGCTCGCCGTTCGTCGGCCTGGCCAACTACCGAGCCATGTGGCACGACAGTCTTTGGTGGCAGTCCTTTGGCCACATCGGGATCATTTTCCTCGTCGCCGTCACTGCCATGTGGGCCATACCACTGGGCGCGGCCGAGCTCGTCATCAGTTTGTCGAAACCTCGCTGGCGTTTCATCTTTCGCGCCCTGCTCATCGCGCCGCTGGCCTTCTCCCCGGTTATCCAGGTGCTCACCTGGGAGTTCATCTACGACCCAAATGTAGGAGTCCTCAACCACTTTCTGGGAAGCATCGGCCTCAGCGGGCTCGAAAGGAACTGGCTCGGCGACCCTAACACCGCCCTGTTCGCACTTATCTTCATCAATTTCCCGTGGGTGGCCAGCTTACCGTTCCTGATCTTCGGCGCCGGCTTGCAGAATATCCCTCAGGACATCTTTGACGCCGCGGCCATTGATGGCGCGGGACGTTTTAGGCGCTTTCTGGTGATCGATCTGCCGCTGTTGATGCGCCAAATCAAGTTGTTGTTCTTCCTCGCTATCGTCTTCGTGCTCCAGTACGGCTTTGCTGCCTACATCACTACTCAGGGAGGTCCTAACAATGCGACGACCGTGCCCGTACTGAGGATGTTGGGTGTGGCTTTCGACGCCGACGAGTGGGGCTACGCCGCCGCCTTGTCGACGACGTTGTTGGTGATCATGATCGTCATGAGCGCCCTCACCCTCCTGATCGGGCGGCGCCAGACGGTGCGGGCGGCACGCTGATGGCGGTCCCGCAAGCCACCCACCACGCCGCCGGGTTGAGCGTGCCCTCGGCTGCACCACGTCGCGCGACGGCCCGGGGCCGGGTGATCACTAGGAGAAGACTGGTCGACCTCACCGCCGCCGCCATCTTGTCGTGCCTGGCGTTCGTGGGCATATTCCCGTACCTGTACATGCTCGAGACGGCAGTCAAGTCGAACTCACAGTTCAATAGCAATGAGGCGACGCCGACATGGCCGTTCCATTTTGGCAACTTCGTGACGGCGTGGGGCGACGTCGCTCCTTACCTCCTGGCGTCAGTCATCGTTGCGGCCTGCACCATGATCGGGTGCCTCGCCCTCGGTTCGATTACCGGGTTCGTCATCGCTCGGTACCATTTTCCCGGCCGCAACCTGTTCTTCGGGCTTATCGCCTTGTTGCTGCTGATCCCCAACGTCGCCAGCCTGATCCCGCTTTTTGTCCTGATGCGCAATCTGCACCTGCTCAACACCTACCCCGACCTCATCATCCCTCAGCTGACCACGCAGACGGTCTTCGCCGTCGTGTTGATGAAGACCTATATCGAGCAGCTTCCCAATGAGCTCTTCGATGCTGCCCATATCGACGGTGCCTCGAGCGCCCGCACCTATTGGTCGATCACGCTCCCGTTGGCGCGACCGATTATCGGGACAGTTGCATTGTTCAGCGTGATATCGGTGTGGAGCGAGTATTTCTGGCCGGAGCTTACCATCGTGACCAACTCGCTGCGCACCGTGCCGGTGGGGGTGCAGTTTTTCCAGGGCGAGCTCACCACGGCGTACGGCCCACTTTTTGCTGGCTACATCATTGCCAGTGTCCCGCTTTTGGTCCTCTTCGTCGTCCTGGCCAAAAACTTCTTGGCCGGGATCCAGGGGGGTCTCGCTATCGACCGTTGACTAGTACCACCCCGGGCAACTTTCGACTAGTTGCCACGCAAAATCGTTGTGTGGGCAAGGGCCGTTCTTGACCGGCAACCGGGCGAAAGCTCCGGGGGGGTGCAGCGCTATCTCGCTAGAGGACACTATTTGGGGGTGTAGCCTTTTGATCTTCCGCAGAACATGAACGACGCCGGTCAGGGGGGAGTTGGCCGCGGCCCCTGACATCATGGACCGTGCGGCCATTTTTGAGTCAACTATCAAAAAGGGGAATACATGAAAAGACAAAATCGTAAAGCGGCTCTGGCCGGCCTCGCCTCGCTGGCCGTCCTTGCCGCTGTCAATGTCGGCACGCCCGCGGGGGCTTCCTCCATCAGCCGCGCGCCGGCAGCGAACCACTACATAGGCGGCCTGGCTGGCACAACGATCACCTTGGAGGGCCCCAACCAGTGGACCCAGAGCGGGAGCAACTTCGGCGCCCCGTGGGGACAGCTCATCAGCGAGTTCAAGAAGGTGACCGGGATAACCGTGAACACCGACGTACTTCCTCTCGCCTCGTTCTTCAGCGTCGAGTCGACCCAGCTGGCGGCCGGCACGGCACCTGACCTGGTCTTCAACCAGGCCACATACCAACCGTACATGGTCGTGCCGCTCAACAGCTATCTCAACAAGCCCAACCCCTTCGTCCCCGGGAGCAAGAGCTGGCTGTCGGAGTTCAACCCATCGGCCTTTTCAGCCAAGGTCTCTGCTGTGCTGGACACGAAGGGCAACTTCGACTGGGTGCCGTTCAACCTGGTCGGCATCGCCATGTACTACAACCAGACGGCCTTCAAAAAGGCCGGGGTCACTGCGCCCATCGGCACCTTCTCCCAGCTGATGAATGACTGCGTTGCTCTCAAGAAAGCCGGCTATACCCCGATGGCTATGGACAACTCGGTCATCGGCACGGCCTTCCCGTACCGCCCTATCCTTGACCAGCTGGTCCAAAAACAGTTCAACGAGCTCAACCATTTCACGGTGACTGGCAGCCCTGGCACGGCGCCGGAACTGACACTAGAGGACCAGACATGGGGGATAGCCACGGGAAAGTACTCCGCGAGCAACCCGTACGAGCAGGAGAGCATTGTGCTGCTGAAGCAGTTGTTCTCCACCTGCGCCACAGCCAACTGGTCGGGGATCACCGGCCTCTCCGGCGACGGCGTCGGGCTGCCCCAGTTCGAGTCGGGTAAGGCGGCGATGACCTTCGCCGTTGACTTCGGGTACGGGACGATCGCCGCTAATTCGCACTTCCCGATCGGGAGCATGCCTTTCCCCGAGATCACGACCGCGACGACGCCGCTTTCGGCCAATGTGCCCGCTCGGTCAGGCAACACGGTCGGTGGGACGAGCTACATGATCCCGGCCCACACGAGCGGCAACGCGCTCAAGGCGGCGATTATGTTCCTCCAGTTCATGAGCGCCCCGCAGTACATCTCCAACTGGCTCGCCCAAACGGGCGGTATCCCGGCAATTAAAGGGATCACTCCGCCCGCCTCGACCGCCGCCTACTTCGAGGGGGCGTGGGGTGAGCCGCAGATAATCGCCCCCTTCGCCAGCAACGGGTATTACATTGCCCCTGGGGTTCTCCTGACAGCTGCTTACGACGGGTACCTGCTGGGGGACAAGACGATAAGCCAGGAGGACAGCTACCTGGAAGGCCTGTTCCAGCAAGGTGCGTCGTACCTGGTCAAAAACGACGGATGGAGCAACGAACCCTGGGCGAAGTCGTTGCCCAGCGCCGCCTAGGCGACCATTGTGAAACCAGGCCCGGCGCCAAGCGAGGGCAGGCCGAGCGCCGGGAAGTAATTGCGTTTACCGGGTAGGTACTAAGTGCCTACCCGGCGGCGCTTTTCCATCGACCTCGACGCTAACCCGGAGCGCTCTCCAGCGGTCTTCGGCTCGGGGAGGCCCGTCGTTATCCTGGCGGCGGGTAGATGAATTCCGGCTCTATGCGCACTCGCGGCGCCTCGATCAGCTCGATTATGGCGGGCAGTCCGGGCGGGCGGAAGTAGGCGAAGGCGCCGTCACCCTCAGCCCCGAACCCCGACGCGCTCTGCAAAGGCTCGAAGCCAGCCTCGATCGCTTCCGCAACTGCGGCTGGGTGGTCGGTAACGTACTTGCCGATGTGGTGCATACCGGGGCCGTGCTCCGCCAGGTGGTCGGCCCAGATGCTCGGGCCTTCGAGTGGCTGGACCAGCTCGAACTGCACCTCGCCCTGCCAGGCCAGCGCATGGCGCAGCGAGAACGATGCGGGCGCGCCGTGATAGACCATTTGTTTCAACAGCGGCGGCCCGAGGCGGTAGGCGGTCCACGGCCCGATCCCTAGCTGGCCGGTCCAGTGCCTCACGGCCTCGTCGAGGTCGTCGACCACCAGGGCGCACTGTTTGAACGGTGGGCCTAGGAGCGACGGGCGGGGGGTGTTCATGACCGTGGTACCGCCCGCAGGCCCGGTACCTGGGAGCCCGCCCATGCCACCTGTCCAGGGCAACGCCCGTGAAGGTCAAGTGCGCCGGGCGCGCCGGCTCGGTGCTCAAGCATGGTCTTCCTCACTCTGGTCGGCCCGCCTTGGTTGCACCAGCTCGAGGGTCACACCGTCGGGGTCGAACAGGTAGGCCGCCCAGCCTCCGGCGTTGATGCCCTCGGCAATGCGAACGGGAGGGTTGACGAACCGCGCCCCGAGCCGCTCGAGGGTGGCGGCCATGGCGAAAATATCGTCGACGACAAAGGCCAGGTGGCCGGACCCGAGCGTGCTGCGCTCGAGGTCGACCGGCCCGCTCGGCGGCTTCTTGTAGGCAATGAGCTCCAGCACGTGCCCCGAGACGGGCGGGTCACCCTCGGCGAACTTCAGCTGGGCGACTTCTATATGGGCGTCCGGGTAGCCGACCAGGGTGGCAGTGTAGGGGTTGTGCTGCACCTGGCGGTGGCGCAGCACCATACCGAGGCCGTCGCAATAGAAGCGCAGGCTGGCATCCAGGTCGGACACGACAAAACCGGTATGAAAAACAGATCGGGCGGCCACTGACATGTTTCCTCCTTGGTACTACTCGAGACCGGTGCCGGCAATGCCACGGACAAAGGCACGCTGTGCCACCAGGAACGCTATGAGCATCGGCACCGTGGCGATCACTGAAGCCGCCATCCCGACAGTCTGAGGCACCGTTGCGTATTCAGAACTGGCCAGTGGGGCGAGGGCCTCGGTCAGGACCTGCAACGAGGGCTTGCTCGTCGCAATGAGCGGCCAGACGTACATGTTCCATGCGGTCAGCACCGAAATGGCGACGTACGCACCCGTAACTGGCTTTGACAGTGGGACGATCACCCGTCCGAGTACGGTCCACCAGCCGGCGCCGTCCACCTTGGCCGCGTCGATCAGTCCCTCGGGCAAATAAATGATGAATTGGCGGAAGATCAGAGTGCCGAACGCGGTCTGCGCCACCACCGGCACGATGAGGCCGGGGTAGCTATTTATCAAGTGGAGCTTGTCGGTGACGATGAAGGTGGGCACGAGCACGGTGATGAACGGTACGAAAAACGTAATGCCGTAAATGGCTGTGAACACATTGCGCAAACGGAACTGCATCTTGGCCAGGACCAGGCCGCCCGAGATGCACAGCGCCCACTGCAGGCCCACGACAGCAGCCGTGAATATCACCGAGTTGAGCACCGAACGCGGCGTCAAATAGTTCCAGGCGGCCGAGTAGTTGCTGAATTGCAGGTGAGACGGGACCAGCGCCGGGGGATAGGTCGTCAGCTGACTATCGGTCATCAGGGACGCTGACAGGAGGTAGAGAAGCGGCAGCGCCAGGAACAGACCAATCAGGAAAACGGCCAGCACGCGGAGCCGCCGGCGCAAGGTGCGGCGAAAGGATGGCTTCCGTGGCACGGTGACAGGGCCGGCCAGCCCGTTGACGGACGTCTTGGTGCCGGCGGGGGAGACTATCCCGGGCTGGGTGATCATCGGCCGCGGCGTGTTGGCATGCGAGTGGGATTGGCCAACCGCTGCGCGCCTAGTAAGAGGGAGAGGAAGACCACGACGATGGCGAGCTGGACCATCGCGAGGGCGGCCGCGTAACCCAGCTGGACGTTGTCGAACGCTGTGTAGTACGTGTAATAGATAAGCGTCGTGGTGGCGTTGACCGGGCCTCCTTGGGTCATGATATTGACGAGGTCGAAGGACCCACTGGTAAAGGCCAGGAAGGCGACGATGGCGACGAGCACGGTCATCGGCCGCACGCTCGGCCAAATGATGTGGACCAGCCGACGGTAAGCGCCAGCCCCGTCGAGAGTGGCCGCCTCGAGAGTCGTCTCCGGTATGCGCTGCAGGGCGGCCAGATAAAGGATGATGCTCACGGGCAACGTAAGCCAGATACCGATGATGTCGAGCGCTGGCAGAGCCAGGGTGGTGTTCGAAAGCCAGGCCGGGCCGTTCACGCCGATCAGGGCTAGCAAGTAGTCAAGAAGGCCAGTTTCCGGGTGGTAGATCCACTGCCAAAGTACGGCGGAGGCAGCAAAAGAGACGACGGCCGGCACGAAATACAGCACTCGTATGGCGCCGATCCCCGGGGCGCGGATGTTCATGAACACGGCGAGCAGCAGCCCGAGAACCACCGTCGGCACCACGCCGAAGGCCGCGAAGAGCAGCGTGTTGACGATGGCCGCCGGGACCGTGGGGTCGCGGAAGAGCTGGCGGTAATTGGCCAGACCAGCCCACTGAGGCCAGCCGACCAGCCCCCAGTTGAAGAAGCTAAGCAGTAAGCCACCGATAACCGGGATCCCGACGAAGATGCTGAACAGGACGAAGTTCGGCGCCAGCATGGTCAGGGCCACACGCCGGTCGCGATTGGCCCAGTCTTTGCTGCCCCCTCCCCGAGAGCGCGCTCCCCGCCCGACAAGCACGCCGGGCTGCGCAACGATCGCCACTTTCGCTTCCTTCCTCTATCCTCGCCGCCTCTAACCCCGCCGCTCGCCTAAACCGCCGCTCCTGGCATCACCGGCACTAACTTAACGGGCACCAACCTTGCCAGTCGCCTGCAACGCTTTGCTGCGGGACTGGGCCGCCCACGCCAGCCCAGTCCACCGGTCCTGCGACCGGGCCAGTATCGGCCCAGCCGCAGGTTTACCGGCGGTTATGGATCTGCAGTCCTCAACCAGCCGAGGAGTAAGAGGTGTTGACCTCCTGGTTCAGCGTTGTGAAGGCCTTGGAGATGCTTTCGCCGCTGTCGACGACCGACTCGATCGCCTTAGGGATGTCCGTAGCGGACGTGTTGAAGGCGACCCCCGGGACCTGTGGGGCGACCAGGCCCTGCGACGCTGCGATCACGAAGGCGGACTCGTTGGCCGGAGGCCCGGGAAGCTTCCGCCACAGCTCATTAGGCCCGAACAGCGATGGTACAGCCGGCACGACACCGTACGATGCCTCGAGGATCTTCATCCCACCGGAACCCGAGTACAACCAGTGCAGGAAGTCGAGCGACAGCTTGATGTTCTTGGCTTGGGTGGTCAGTGCCCAGCCCACGCTGCCAGCGCCCGTGGGCCGCTTGCCCGGCAGGACATAGGGCATCGCCACCACGTTGAACTTGAACTTGCCCTGTGTGGCTGAGCGGACTCCAGGGAGCTGAGCGCGCACGCCTATGTACATCGCTACCTGGCCTTCCTGGAACAGGTTCTCAGCGTTGTAGTCCGCGGCCGCGTAGATCGAGTAGGGGACCGCAGTCCCGTCGGTCGTCGGGTCGATCAACGTCGCCCAGGCCTTCAGCGCCGCAGGGGTGTCAAGGCCCGCCGACTTCGGCCCGAAGGCCGTCCCGCCGAAGTCCCTGATCATCGGGTTGTAGACCGCCTGCCAGTCGGGCTCATCCGCCAGGCCCCACTGCACCTGCTTGCCGTCCTTCATCTTCCCGAGCTTCTTGGCGTCGGTCAGCATCTGGCTCCAGGTCCAGTTCGTCGTTGGCAACGGGACCCCGGCAGCGGTGAAGTCGCTCTGGTTGTAGTAGATGACGGTGGCGTCCGCTTCCATGGGCAGGGCGTGGACCTGGCCCGTGTCGGGACCGCTGTCCATGATGTAAGAGGCGAGGAAGTTCTTTAGCCAGTAGCTTTGCGGGTACAGGTCCGCGCTGTTGAGGTACGGGGACAGGTTGGCCTCGATGCCCTGGGTCGTAAGGGTCGGCGACAGGACGTCGTAGTTAGCGATTATGTCGGGAAGGCTCCCGGCCAGCTTCTCGGTAAGTAGCTTGGTCTGATAGGTGTTGTCGTTGGGGAGCTCCTGGACCTGGACGGTAACGCCCGGCCGGTACTTCTCGTACGCCGCGACCAGCTGGGTCATCGTCGGCTGGAAGTACTCGCGCTCGCCAATCGTCAGCGTCCCCGACAACGAGCCGGGTACAGATGCTGCGGTGTGGCGAGAGTTTGAATGAAACGTTGCCGTCGCGCTGGCGGGCGTGATCGTGACGCCGGCTACGATGACGGTGCCTGCGGCGCCGGCTAGCAGGCTTTTAGCCAGTGACCAGCGCCGAGGTGCGTGGCGCTTCCGTAAGAAACCTCGATGATTATCGGTCATGAATTCGCTTTCGCTTTCTCTGATGGCTTTCCATTTTCTGCGATGGGGATGTGTCCCCTGACGACAGTCGTTAGCACGCATAGTACCCCCGGCCGTTCGGCGCGTGTTGACAGGGGGGGTGACCGTTGGGCTCAAATATCGGAGTGCACCCCAGGGCCCGATGTAACGCGCCGAGGGGCAAGTCGAAGGTGCAGGCCGCAGCGAGCTAGCATCGGGTTAGTTCGAGGCCCTTGAGGTACCGTCTCACGAAGGGGCTGGTACCGGCCACTGGTGTGGCCGCTTGACGTCACGATGTCTGTCTGAGGCACGATCGGTGGCCACCCTGGGCAGGTTCCGAACGGGCATCTAGGGACCACGCGTGGCAAAAAGGAGCTGGGAATTGAGAGTCGCAGTTTATGGAGCAGGGCACGTCGGTACGGCGGTGGCCGGCTTGCTCGCTAAGGGTGCCGGTTACGAGGTCTCCGGCCCCTTTCGGCGGACAGAGCGAGACCAGGCGCTGCGGTCCGGGGCCGACGTCGTGGTTGTTGCCACCACCTCTTTTCTCTCTGAGGTCGGTCCTGACATTCGTGCAGCTGTCATGTCCGGGTCAAATGTCATCACGACCGCAGAGGAGGCCGCGTTCCCGTGGTACTTCAACAGCGAATTCGCCAACGAACTCGACACCCTGGCGCGCGCCCAGGGCGTCAGTATCCTCGGTGCGGGGTTGAACCCCGGGTTTGCGTTTGACTCACTCGTGCTCACCGCGGCGGGCGTGACGTCGGGCATCGACACGATCAGCGTCGAGCGCGTCGTGGACCTATCGGGGTTCAGCGCCGCGATACTGCGCCGGCTGGGCATCGGGTTCGACAGCACAGCGTTCAGGGCGGGAGTCGCCTCCGGTACGATCACCGGCCACATTGGGTTCCCGCAGTCGATGCGGATCGTGGCCCGACGAATGCACACAGAGTTAACTGCGATCGAGCGCTCGATCGAACCCCTGGAGGCGGCAAAGGAATACCGCGTTGGCGACATGGTCGTATCACCGGGCGAGTCTGCCGGTTTCCGCCAGCAATACGTGGGGATGTGCCAGGACCGGCCGTGGTTCCAGGCGTTCTTCTTGGGCCATATCGACCCGCAGGGGACCGGCCACCCGCCGCGAGACGAGATCGTGATCACCAGCGATGCCCCGACGCTTCGTGTGGCGATCGAGCCCGGGATCAACCCGCAGGCGGGAGCTCCGAGGGTCATAGCGAACTCACTGGAACGCCTAGTAGCAGCGAGCCCGGGCTGGGTAACCGTGGGAGACCTGCCGCCTGCTACACCGGTGGCGAGTGGGCCCGCTCGCGCTACTGGATAGCCCGTACTACTGAAGAGCCCGTATTACTGATGAGCCCGTACTGGGGCAGCGCGGGCTGTAGCCGCCAACACGGGACTGTTTACAGTCGACTACGGTTGTGCCAGGCCAGCGGCGGTCTTGACGCCCGGTGGCTTGTGGGCTACTGTTCCCGCAATCGATTCCGGTTTCACCGTGACCCATATCTGGAGGAGGTGCCGCTTGACAGAGATCAAGCATGATTGGGACACACTGACGCAATGGTCGAAAGCGTTCCCCTTTGCTCAGGGCGAGCGTCAGGTCCCGCGTGTCATACCCCGTCGCTCCATACCCTTCACGTCTTGGGGACCTGACCCCGAGGGCAGGCACCGCACGCCGTGCTGGGTCTACACGAGCACCCCGCAGATCGGCTTCGTGTGCACGATGTCGGTTGCGCCAGGCGACTTCTTCGAAAACGGCAACCACCCAAACCTAGAGACGTACTACCAGATGTCTGGCACGCTCCATGTGCAAAACGCCGATACCGGTCAGGTGGTGGCTGTGCGGCCGGGAGACGGTTTCGTTATGCCGGCGTACGAGTACCACGTGGGCTACAACTTCTCCACCGAAGAGTCCGTGACATTGTGCTGTGTGCCGGGCGAGTCCCACACTGAAGAGTTCCGCAACAACCCGATACTCGCCGAGAACTACGCCCGGGAGCCGGTGACCCTTTTCGGCCGCTCGGTGGCCAACGACGGGTTCCCGTCCCAACTACGCCACTTTGCGCAGTGGCCCTCATCAACCCACCCGGCCGAGCGCGGAAAAAGCGACTTTGTACTGCTGCCGCGTTCGGACTGGTTGAACGTCGTACTCGGCCCAGACCCTCACCACGCCCTCCTGGCGTCGTTCTATTTCAGCTCACCTCAGTTGGCCGCATACAGCGTAACCGTGCCGCCTAACCGTATCGGCCAGGCTCATGCCATCAATGGCGAGACGGTGATCTACGTCAAGCACCTGGACCTGATCATCGACGTGCTCGACACGGGCGAGAGCCTTTACGCCGAAGAGGGCGACGCTGTCTTTATCCCACCCGGGGTGCAGTTCCAATACCAGAACCGACGCGACCAGACCATCGAGGTGATGGTGTTCAGCTCGCCCTGGGACCCGGCCACACTCTTTCCGCAGTAAGACGACGAAGGCGCGTACGCCTACCTCTTCCGCTCGGGTAACGTTCGCTGCCAGAGATAGGCGACGAGCCATAACCACAATCAAAACAACCCGATGAAGAAAAGTGGGGACCATGGACAAACTGTCACGTCGAGATTTCCTGGGATATAGCGCTGCGGCCGCCGCTGGTGGCGCGTTATTGGGGTCGACCGGCACGGCGCTCGCAGCCGGGCTGCCCGGGCGGCGCCCACAGGAGGTCGAGGAACCTCATGCAGGTAGCACCGGCACGGTGTCTATCGGGATGCGAGCGACACTTACGAGCTTGACCCCGTTTGCCATTCAGGGGTACCAGTGGTCACAAATGATGGGCTACGTCCTCTACGACCCGCTTGTCGAGGTCTTGGCCGACGGCTCTCTTGCTCCAGTAGCGGCGGCGTCTTGGGATACGACCAGCCCTACAGAGACCGTGATCAACGTCCGGCCCGGGATGTTGTTCCACAACGGGTCAGAGGTCACCGCTCAGGACGTGGCCTACTCCATTGCGGCGCGCTGCGACCCCAAGGTCATGGCCGTCACGAACGGCAGGCCCGTGATGTCGCCGAAACAGTGGGTGGGTGTTACGACGGCTGGAAAGTACAAGGTGATCGTCCACACTACGACGCGAGTGCGGATACTCGAACAGCCACAACCCATCCTCGTTGTGCCGAACAACGCCCACAGCCGTTTCAACGTCAATACTCAAGACGCTGGTTCCGGGCCGTTCACCCTCGAAAACTTTGTCAGCAGCAGTAGCCTCGAGGTTGCCGCCAACCCGAACTATTGGGACGGTGAGCCGAAGATCCGCTCCTTGACGTTCCGTTTGTTCAGCGACGTCGCCGAGGAGGCGCTAAACATCCGCTCCGGAGAGGTCCAGGGTATTTACGATGTCGACCCGTTGAACTTCAAGCAAGTGTCTGGCGTGCCAAACACCAAAGTCATCAGGGAGGCTACGTACGCCGACTGGTGGATCATCCAGATGGGTGAGCCACCGTTCGACAACCCGGCCGTGCGCAAGGCGATACGGTACTGCTTCAACATGCCGCTCATCAACAAGATCGCGTTCGGCGGCCTAGGTACCCACGCTTGGGACGCCTTCGGTTTTTACCCCAAGTCATGGCAGATCAGCACCAAGTACACAGGAGGTTACGACCCGGCTAAGGCCGCCGCCCTCCTGAAAGCGGCCGGCGTCAAGACGCCTTTCAATGTCGGGTTGACGGGGATCGACACCTACCAGGACTCGATCAATGAGGGCCAGGTCATACAGCAAGGCCTCAAGGCCGCGGGTCTAACCGCTACTTTCCAAGCGCCGACAATCAATGAGTGGCTCTCTCTAACTTATGGAAAGGGAAATTTCTCCGGCCTGGCCTTCAATGCCGGGAATATCCCCTTCCCCTTCCTTAACCTCTTTGACTACCTCGTCGACCCGTCGGCCCTGCTGAGCGCCTACACCAAGGGGTCGCCGAACCCGAGCGTGGCTGCTCTCTACAACAAGGTCGAATCGGGAGCCGACCCGCAGGAACCAGCCCTGTTAAAACAGGCGCAAGAGGTGATCCTCAACGATGCCGTCGTTTACTTCATGTTCGGCGGCCCTGTCAACATGATCCTGCCCGAGAACGTGCACGGAGTAATCGTGAACGGGTACGGGGACGTACGCTGGCACAAGGCCTCGTTCTCGTAACAGGTCTGGGAATATATGGCGGCCACCCCACCAAGCTGCGAGGTGGCCGCCTTGGCAATTGTGGCCCGCAGGAAATGCTTCGCTCCCGACTGGCTGCGAGGGCCCGGTAGTAGCCGATGTGAGGTGGCGTGGTAAAGACTGTCGCGAGCAAGCTGGTTCAGCTCGTACTCGTCCTTCTCGCCATTTCGGCGATCACGTTCTTCCTACTCAGCGCCCTGCCGGGCAACGCCGCTCTTTACCGGATCGGGCCTCTGCCGAGCTACACACCTTCCGAGCGCGCCGCGCTGATCGCGAAACTTTCAGTCCAGCTCGGCCTCAACAAGCCCCTGATCGTCCAGTACTGGATTCTGGCTGACAAACGCGGTTCGCGGTAATTTTGGCCTGACGACCGAGGGAGAGCCGGTCATCCAGCTGATCGGGTCCTCCGTCTGGGCGAGCGTCGAATTGGGGCTCGCCGCCCTCATCCCGAGCATCGTTGCGTCCTTCCTGCTTGCCCTCTGGGCCTTCCGGACGAGGTGGCGCCGGGGTCAGGCGATCGTCCAGGGCGTCATGTCGACGTTCTTCGTGATCCCGGGTTTCTGGCTGGGGTTCCTCCTGGTCTACCTGTTCGCTGTGAGGACACAATCGTTCCCGGCGTCAGGTTACGTGCCGCTCGGCCAGTCGGTGTCCGGGAACCTCTCCCACCTGGTGCTCCCGGCCCTGACGCTCGCCCTCCCGCTGACGGCGCTGTTCTTCCGCTACCTGCTAGCCGGGCTGGAGGAGGCGCAGATGGGGGCCTTCGTTGTCGCGGCCCGAGCCAAGGGCATCTCGGACCGCGCCGTCGCCTACCGGCATGTGCTCCCGAACGGGATGCTCCCGACCATCACGATCATCGGGCTTGCTACCGGCTCTCTCATCAGCTCACTGGTGATCATCGAGTCTGTTTTCTCGTGGCCCGGGCTCGGGTCGTTGCTCGTGCAATCCGTCACGCAAAAGGACTTCAACACACTCGTGGCGATCGTTCTTCTCACGGCCGCTGTCTTTGTCTTTACTTCGGTCGTCGTCGACATCATCTATTGGTTCGCAGACCCCCGTACCCGCCGGGCCGGGGAGCTCTAAGGCCGCATGTCTACGATCGCAGTTGCCCGGCCGCGTTCGCTGATGGCCCCGGTCCATGCCTTTTTCCGCCTGCCCAAAGCACTCATAGGCGCCATTGTGGTGCTCGTACCGTTCGGCCTTATGGCGATAATTCCCGGGGTCCTGGCGCCGTACAACCCGTATGCGACCGTGGGGGTACCGCTGTCGGGGCCGAGCGCGGCAAAATTGGTTTGGGACCGATGAGATCGGGCGCGACATCTTGAGCCGCGTGATCTACAGCGCGCAAAGCGACGTGGTGATCAGCCTCGCCGCGACCGCGATCGCCTTTGTTGTCGGGTCGCTCATTGGCATATTCTTGGGGTATCGCGGGGGCTTCGTCGACACGGCAGGAAGCCGCGTTGTCGACGTTATGTTGGCGTTCCCGGCCATTGTCTTGGCGCTCTTCCTCATTGCTATCTTCGGCCATGGAGAACCTGTCGAGATCGTCGCCATAGCCGCCGTCATGATGCCGTCAATGGCACGGTTCGCCCGCGGGACCAGCCTGTTGTTGAGACACCGCGCCTACATTGAGTCAAGCGAGATCCTCCGCGCGTTCGCGTTCCTACGTCATCCGGAGGCACCTTTTGCCGAACGCGCTTCGCTCTCTTCTGGTGGCGGCATCGGTGCTCGGTGCCAGCGCCGTACTGATCGCGGCGGCGCTGAGTTACCTCGGACTGGGCGTGACACCGCCGACACCCAGCTGGGGGACGATGCTCTACAACGCGTTCCAAAACGTATTCCAGGCGCCGTTTTACGGAGTGCCGCCTGGCGTGTGCATCACCCTGTTGGCCTATGGGTACATGCTGCTCGGACGAGGTCTCGGTGAGTTACAGGGGCGCACGGGGCGTCAAGAACAGGCCTTCCGTGCTGCCGTGACCCGGGCATGACTGCCGTGACCCGGGCATGAGCAGTACGGAGAGGCGGGCCCTGCTTTCCGTCGCGGGCCTCACTATCGACTACGTCGGCCGCAGGGAGGCGGTGCGTGCTGTCGACACGATCTCGTTCGAGTTGGCGCCCGGCGCCCGGCTCGGGGTGGTAGGCGAGTCTGGGTCGGGCAAGACCACACTCGGTCTCGCCCTCGCCGGGCTCCTACCCCGTAGTGCGCAGATCGTGTCGGGGAGCATCCAATACGACGGCCGCCAGGTCGTCGGCCTGTCGGAGCGAGCGCTGCAAGGTATACGCGGCCAGGAAGTCTCAGTCGTATTCCAGGACGCCAAAACTGCCCTCGACCCCGTCCGGACCATCGGTTCGCAGATAAGTGAGGCGGTGAGAGCACATCGCCGGGTCAGCCGTCAAGACGCAATTGGTGTGGCGCTGCAGCTACTCGGCGAAGTCGAGCTCCCCGATCCCGAACATCGTCTTCAGCAGTACCCCCACGAGCTCTCCGGGGGTCAGCGCCAAAGGGCCATGATCGCCATGGCACTCGCTGGTGAGCCCAAGCTCCTCGTTGCCGACGAGCCGACGAGCGCGCTCGACGTCACAACTCAGGCGAAGATCGTCGAGCTGTTGCGCAGGCTGGGGCACGAGCGAGATATGGCCACGATCCTGGTGACCCACGACCTTGGCGTGGTCGCCGGGTTTGCCGAATCGGTCCTTGTTATGTACGCAGGCGCCGCCGTCGAGAACGGCCCCGCCGTCGACATCTTCAGCCGACCTGCCCACCCCTACACCCGTGCCCTAATAGAGGCTGTCCCGTCGTTGACCGGAGCACGTGCGCGTCGCCTGCCTTTTATCCCGGGCGGGTTGGCACGTGGGGACTCGGTCCAAAACCGCTGCCGCTTCGAGCCGCGCTGCCCGATCGGTCACGGCAACTCCCGCTGTCAGACAGCCGAACCCGACCTCAGCCCTGGGCCTGGAGGTACCGTTGCGGCCTGTTTCTTCCCGGTGGACGCACCACTGAGGGGCAGTCCGGGGACCGAAGTGCGGTCCGGGGATGCGATAGATGCCATGTCAGAAGGCACTTCAACCGCCGGCCCACAAGAAATGCGCCCGGACAGCAAACCACTCGTCGAAGTTGTGGACATCCTGAAAACCTTCCGGGTCCGCCGTGCCGGGTCGACAGCGCGGCTGCGAGCCGTTGGCGGCGTTTCGCTCGTGGTGCGCGAAGGGGAATCGTTCGGTATCGTGGGCGAGTCCGGGTCGGGGAAGACCACTCTTGCTCGCATCTTGGTTGGCCTGGAGAGCGCCGATTCGGGTTCGCTCAGCTTTGCCGGGGAAGTCGCCGATGGCCGGCGCGATGCTCGGCGTCGCAGCGCGTGGCGGCCCGGCGAAGTCCAAATGATCTTTCAGGATCCTGGCGACTCGCTCGACCCGTTCATGACCATCGACCAGCTGGTAGCCGAGCCGCTCGAGATCACTCGCGGTGGCCCTGCCCGCAAGTACAGAGACCAAGTCGCTGAAGCGCTGGTGGCGGTCGGCCTTCCCCGGGCAATGATGAGCCGAAGGCCGAACCAGCTCTCGGGAGGCGAGCGTCAGCGGATAGCGATCGCCAGAGCGCTCACGACCAACCCCAAGCTACTCGTCGCCGACGAGGCGGTAGCCTCCCTCGATATGTCCGCCAGAGGCCAGGTCCTCAACTTGTTGGCGGATATCCAGGACGAGACCGACCTTACCTGTGTCCACATTTCCCACGACCTTTCCATGGTCCGCAATGTGTGCGACCGCGTCGCGGTCATGCACGCCGGTCAGATCGTCGAGGTAGCCAACGCTGAAGAGCTGTTCCGCAGCCCTCGGCATCCGTACACGGCGGGGCTGATATCGGCTATCCCGGTGCCGGACCCAGCGTTTGAAAAGACGCGTGCCGCGCATCGAAGTGACGGGAGAAGTCCCGGACATGACCCGACGCATGGTCGGATGTGCGTACCGGTCGCGTTGCGCCAACGCCCGAGACCGGTGCGCCACGGACGACCCGTTGCTCTTAGAGGGCGAGCCAGAGCACTTTTGGGCCTGCCATTATCCCGAGCCGGCCAAGCTGGGCCTAGTTGCTGGTCCAGCTGCGGCCCAAGATGTGACAATGGGTTGAGGCAAATGGCGGGCTTCAGTAAAGTTCGAGGTACTCTTCTAGCTCCCAGTCGGTCACGTGATCCGCGAAGCGGCCTAGTTCGTAGCGCCGCATTACGGTGTAAGCCTCCAAGAACTCTGGCCCAAGAGATCGGAAAGCCGCTCGTCAGACTCTAGGAGAGCGAGGGATTCGCTGACGGTGCCCGGCAGGGGCGCCTTGGTAGAGTCTTCTTCTGCCGGGGGGCGGGCCGGTGGCTCGAGCTCGAGCTCATCTTCGACTCCCAGTAGACCACTGCCAAGCAATGCGGCAGTCGCCAGGTAAGGGTTAGAAAGACCGGTAGGCGCCCGGTTCTCGATGTGCAGTTGTTCGGGTGCGCCTTGTTTTAGGCGTACGAACGCACTTCGATCCTCAATTCCCCACGAAATGTTCGTGGGGCTGAAGGTGTGGGGGCGTCGACGCTTCATGCAGTTAACGGTTGGGGCCAGGAGCGCATAGATGGCTGGCGCCGAACGGAGTTGGCCGGCTATGAAACTACGACCAGTGTTCGAAAGCCCCCACTCGTTACCGGGATCCGCAAAAGCATTACGGCCGCTGGAAAGGTCGATGAGGCTAATGTGATTATGTGCTCCGGAACCCGCCGAGTGGGCAAACGGTTTGGACATGAAAGTAGCGATTAACCCTTCGCGTTGAGCCATCTCCTTCACGCCGTTCTTGAAGCTAAACGCGATGTCCGGCCCGACGATCCCGCGGGCAGGGGAAAAATTGATTTCCCACTGCGAGCCCGGCGTACTCGCAATTGGCCGTGATGAGGTCGATCCCGAACCGGCCCATCTCCGCGATTATCCGCTCGATAAGGGGGACGTACGTATTGCGTGGTGTATTGAAGATGTGGTGGCCCTCAAACAGAGGGGCCTTACTTGTAGCGTCAACGAGATAAAACTCCGGCTCGATCCCCGAAAGGACTTCGTAGCCAAGACGGTGGCACCGGTCGAGCACCCGCTGGAACACGTGCCGGGGTGCAGCCTCCAGCGGGCGCCCATCTGGCCAGGTCGCGTCGCAGATCATCCTGCCCGTAGCTTCGGCCCATGGCACAATGGCTGCGGTGGCAGGATCAGGGCGCAGCAGCTGATCGCCGTACGCAACCTCCTCGTTGTACAACGTGCCAGGTACGACGTCCGAGCGGCTATCAAGGACAACGGTCCCGCCGTACATATTGAGGCCGTCGTGCGCGTAACGAGCGGCGTGCCCTATAGGGACGATCTTGGACCGGCTCGTGCCGTGCATGTCGGGGAGCTCAAACCGTACGTTGCGGACGCCAGCGAGTTTCCAGCTCTCGAGTACGTCGTAAATCGTCGGTACGCTTTCTGCTGTAGTCGACACCGCGCTACCTCCAGATCCTCAGTAGTCCACTCTGCACATGGTGGCAAATCAACGCTTCCACGGAGTTGAGCGTTAACTCGGCGCTCTGTGCTCAGATAACGTGATCGTAGCGGCTCCGTTCCCACTCCGTGACGACGCCCTGCCATGCCTTCAGCTCCCACGCCCGCGTTGTTGCATAGTATTCGGAGAACCCTTGTCCAAGACCGGCGCGGAGTGAGGTGTCGGCCTCGAAGGCCGCTAGAGCCGCTTCGAGGGATGCCGGAAGCGCAGCAAGACCAGCGATCTCGGACGCGTCGCCATCAGTCGGCGCCGGCGGCCACGCCGTTGTCGGCGATCCCGTCACACGCGGCCACGGTCATGGCCGCCAGAGCCAGGTAGGGGTTGACATCGGCGCCAGGACGACGGCACTCGATGCGGCACCGTGCCGCCATTTCGGAACGGATCACGCGGAGCGCGACCGACCTGTTATCAAACCCCCAGCTAGCGTTTACCGGTGCGAAGAAACCCGGCACCAGCCGTTTGTATGAGTTAATCGTAGGATTGAGCAGCAAAGACGCACCGGCCAGGTGATCGAGCATCCCTGTGAGTGTGGCGCTCAGCGTCGGGCCGGGCTCGCCGAGGGGACCAAATTGAGCGAAGGCATTCAGGCCGTCCCGCCACAGTGAGAAGTGGACGTGCCCGCTTGAGCCTTCCTCGCCGGCAATAGTCTTGGCCAAGAAGCTGGCCCGGAGGCCCAGTGAGCGCGCCAGTTCTTTTACGGCTAGCTTCAGCATGACGGCATCGTCGGCGGCCCGCAGGGCGTTCCGGGCAGCTATGTTCAACTCAAGTAGCCCAGGCCCAGCTTCGGTGTGTACAGCTGTTAGCTCGACTCCCAGGGCCGCCAGCGCCGGCTCCAAGCGACTAGCGAAGTCATCGAAACAGAAGACTTCGCTCATGCTGTAGCTAATGCCGGCTGAGAGCGGGCGGCCATCGGCGTTGAAGACCCTTACCTCGAACTCGAGTGCAGCGAGCGCCTCGAAGCCCAGCGCAGAAAGGTGACCCAGCGACTGGCGAAGCACCTGGCGCGAGGCGAGCTCACATATGCTGCCGTCAGGCCAAAACGGTGTCCCCAGGCACAGGCTCCAGCCGGGCCGCCAAGTCAGCTCACCGAGCGTCTCTGGCTCGGGCCTGACGATGAGGTCGGCGGCCCCAGCGCGGGTACCGAACCGCTCAAAGTCGGTTATCGGCACATCCACGGGGTCGAGGGCCAGCACCAAGTCGGTGATTACGGTGCCCTCATCACACGCCGATCTGAAAGCTGACGGGCGGAGCGCTTTGCCGCGAATCGACCCGTTAACGTCGGGGATCCCGAGCAATACGAACTCGCCCTCGGCCGCTCGCGCGTCCTTGGCACGTTCGACATTTTCTTCGTCGGACACCTCTCGCGACCCGAGCCCCTAAGCGGGACCGTCTTGGAGCAACCCCTCGACACGGGCTTGGACCTCGGCAAGGGCGGCGGCGAAGCGAGAGACCATCTCGGCCAGCTCCGCCTCGGTGGCGTTGAACGTGGGCGCCAGCAAAGTCTGGTCACCCACCATCCCGTCGAGTGACGAGTGGGATGAAGTCACGAGCAAGCCCTTTTCCTCACAAGTCTCGTCAATTAACTCGGCCACGTCTAGCTCGGCAGGCAAGAGTGTCGTCGAGTGGCGCGGGTCAACTAGCTCAATGCCGAGGAGGAACCCCCGGCCCCGTACCTCACGCACAATTGACAATCCCCCCACAGCCCTCCTGAGCTCTTCACAAAGGCTCGGCTCCCGCACGCGCCCGACGAGATCGTGCGTGACAATGTGCTCCATGACTGCAAGACCTACTGCGCACGGCAGCGGAGCTCCATCCCAAGTGTGGCCGTGCTCGAGTTCTCCCGAGTTCGCGGCTATGGCATCAAAGACGTGTTGCCGGCATAGCGCCGCGGCCAGCGGTGCGTAGCCAGCACCTAGCCCTTTGCCTGCGGTGACAACATCTGGAACGATCGGGAGCTGCTGGTAAGCGAACCATGTACCCGTACGCCCCAAGCCGGTCACGATCTCATCAAAACAGACGAGGAAGCCGTGTTGCCGCCTTCGCTCGTCGAGGCCAAGCCAGAATTTGTCCGGGGCCGTGTAACCTGGGAGCGCGGCAGCGCTCACGGGCTCGCAGACGAACGCCGCAATGGTCCCGGGACCAGCTCGCTCGATCTGGCGATCGAGTTCGTCGAGGGCCGCTGCCCCGCTAGGGTCAAATCGCCAGGTACTCGGAGCGATGTGCCCAAACTCAGGTAAGTAGCGCTCAAAAGGCCGCTGTAGCCAGCCTCGTCCGGTCAGAGCGAGAGCACCCATAGTCGCACCATGGTAGGACTGGGCTTGCGAGATGATCCGCCACCGCTCTGGTTCCCCGCGGTCTACATGATACTGCCGAATTATACGGATCATTGTTTCGTTGGCTTCAGAGCCGCCGGAGACGAAGCGTACCCGAGCCATTTCCGGAGCGGCCACCTCGATGAGTTGAGCCGCCAAGCGCTCCTGAGCGTCATTGGTGAAAAAATGATTGTACATGTAGGCGATACGCTCAGCCTGAGCTGCCGCGGCTTCAGCGATTTCCGTTAGTCCGTGGCCCAGGCATGTAACCATTGCTCCCCCCGAGCACGCATCGAGCAGCTTCCGACCGTCGGCAAAATCCAACCAGACCCCTTGCCCCCTCTCGACAAGCGGATAGTTGAGGTCGAGCATACGTGGAAAAACGTGCGTCTGCTCGGAGCTGATGGTTGTGGTCATCGCCCGGGCCCCTGGCCACGCGACTGCGGATCACGGACAGGACCGCCCTAACGCCAGTATTGCTGTTCTCAACGTGCAGCCGGCTCGCAGATTCTGCAGAACCCGAGTCCCGTTGTGAGATCGCAGTGAATATAGCGTCGTGCTCCCCTGAAAGTTGACGATGCCAAGTGGCGCTTTCAGGTAACAAGCTGAGCGCGTCGTTAAGCCCGCTGCGGATCCGCTCGCTCGCCTCGGTGAGGTAGCGGTTGCGAGTCGCGCCTGCAATTGCGATATGAAAGTCAGTGTCGAGCCGCATGTAGTCGCTCTCGATCGATGCACTTGCCATACCGTCCAGAGCCTGGCGAATTCGTTGTAAGTCCTCGTTGCGGCGAGATTGCGCCGCTAGCCGACAAACGGCCGGCTCTATCAGCAGCCGATAGTCCAGCAGCTCGTTGAACTCGCGCTGATGCCACAGCAAGCGGATGGCCAACTCCTCCATAACTTCTGAGTCGCCGCTCGGTTTGATCACAAATGTGCCGCCGGACCGCCCGCGACGTGACTCGACCAGATGCTCGGACTCAAGGATCCGCAAGGCTTGTTGCACGGTTACACGGCCAACGCCGAACATGGTGGCCAGCTCCCGCTCACTCGGCAGAGACTCTCCGGGCGCAACGAGCCGGAGCCCGATGTGGCGTCGGATCTGCTCGGCTACATACTCGTGCGCTCGCTGTTGGCGTATCGGCACGAACTGTCGCTTCGGATCATAATCCCATCCTGTCCGTGGCTCGCGGGTCGATTGGTTGCTGCCCGTCATCAACTGACCTGTGCAGGTGGCATTATCCGGGCCAGGAAGGCGTCGAGCAGAGCAAGCGACCGCTTCTCGGCCGGCGCTGCGCCAACACTGGTTTCTTTGAGCAGCCCATCCGGATCTACGCCTTCCTTGTCGAGTTCGTGACGATAGACGCTCACCCAGTCATCCATTATCTCGGGGGTGACTTCAGGATGAAACTGGACCCCCATACTTTGAGCGGCGACGAACACCTGCGGCCCAACGTCGCTCTCGGCCAAGAGCTGGGCTTCACTGGGAAGATCGAACGTGTCGAAATGCCATTGGAACCATGGCCCTTCACTGACCATCTCGGCGTTGTAGGAACGGACACGTGCCCAGCCAATTTCGGCTTGGCTGGCCCGGTGGCACCCAGCTCCGAGGGCGCGGGCCAGGAGCTGCGCGCCGAAACAGATACCGAGCACCGATGTGCCGGAATAGTGCGCTTCTCGCAACAACTCCAGCTCATTAGCGATCCATGGGATGTGGTCGTCGTAAGCCGCGAACTCTGAGCCCAGAGGGACTACCAGGTGATAGCGGCCAAGGTCGACAGACTGATGCCCTGCGTCCATGCGGATTATTTCAGCTTGGAACCCTCGTGACGCCAGCCATGACAGGACCAGTCCGCCGGGGCTGGCTGCTTCCTGCTGGATCACGAGAGCGCGGCGGGCCACGCTGGCCGTGGTCATTCGCCCGGAGGGACGCCTGCGAACGAGCGATCGGTCCAAGCCAATTGCTGCTCCACTTGCGCTGCTACCAGTCGGACCGACGTTGAGAAGCGCTCCACCATTTGGGCAAGCTCTCCGTCAGTGGCGACGAATGGCGGTGCAAACAGGCTTTGGTCGCCGGCGAAGCCGTCTCTGGTCGGTTGGGTTGAATAGATGATCAAACCATTGTCGAAACACGCCTGTTCGACGCGCCCTGCCACACCCAGGTCAGGGGGAAGGAACGAGCTCTTATCTCGGGGGTCGACGTATTCAATCCCCAGTAGAAAGCCGTGGCCACGAACCTCACTGACCATCGCGACGTCACTCAGCGCGGCTCCAAGCTCGGCCCGCAAACGCGGACCACGACTTGCCACTCTCTCTATGAGCTTCTCATCACGCAAAACCTCCAGGACTTTTAGCCCCACTGCGCACGATAACGGCGCGCCGTCCCAAGTGTGACCGAGCGTAAATCGTCGCGAGCCTTGGGCGAACGCTTGGTATACCTGGTCTCGTACGAGCACGGCACCGATCGCTGCGTACCCGGCCCCAAGGCCCTTGGCAGTCGCGATCACATCGGGGACTAGCGGAGTGACGTTGGCCGCGAACCACGTGCCGGTACGGCCCATCCCGGTGACTACCTCGTCGAAACAGACAAGGAACCCGTGGTCGCGACGGCGCTCCTCGAGTCCCTCCCAGAACCGACGTGGGGGGGTGTACGCGGGCAAGGCCGCCGCTGAGATGGCTTCGCAGAAGAAAGCAGAGACGCTGCGGGGGCCGGCCAGCTCGAGGACCTCGTCCAGCGCCGCCAGGGCTGCCTCTCCGGTTGGGTCGAATTGGCGCGTACATGGCGGGATGTGCAGGTGCTGTGCCAGGTAGGGTGCGAGCGGACCGTGCAGGCCGGGCCGGCCAGTGAGGGCAAGGGTCTCCAGGGTAGGGCCGTGGTAGGCCTGGGCTGGTGAGACTACCTGCCAGCGCTCTACGTCTCCTCGCTCGACGTGGTACGCGCGAGCCACCCGGAGCGCGGTCTCGTTCGCTTCCGACCCACCAGTCACGAACTTGACTCGTGTAAAGTCGCTCGGAGCGACCGACGCCAACTCAGTCGCAAGTCGCTCCTGCATCGGATTGGTGAGGCGTTCGTTGTGAACGTACGACAGTTGTCGAGCCTGGCGCCTCGCCACCTCGATTATGTCTCTACGACCGTGGCCCAAGGTTGCCGCCATGGAACCGCCGCTCATCGCATCGAGGTAACGGCATCCAGAACCATCCTCGACCCAGCACCCGTCACCCCGTACGACCGAAGGGTAATGATGCCCAAAAACAGGGTGAAGCACGTGCGTCGCAACGTTGTTGACCTCGGTCACCCGAACCTCACCGTCAGATCGCAAAATGGACCTCATTAAGAGCCTAATTGCCACTGAAGCCAATCGCAAGGTACCATCCCCCTAGAGCTCAAACAAGACAAAGAGCCGTGATTGCTGGTTCAGTAAACAAAGTGAACCGCAGCATTCAGGCCCGAGGCCAGGAGATACGAAGACGACAGCCTCCGGAGGTAACTCGGTAACCGTTGTCGAACCGGCGACGGAGCAGGTGCTGGCCGAGGTAGAGGTGGGCGATGTTGAGGCAGCTGTCACCCGTGCACGCGCCGCATTTCCCACCTGGCGCGCTGTCCCTCCAGCCGAGCGGTCCCGTCTTCTACTCGCCGTTGCCAGGATCCTCGAGGATACTAGCGAGGAGCTCGCAACGCTCGAGACAAGGAACGTCGGAAAGCCGATCAGGTCTTCCCGAGCGGAGGTAGCGTCCGCAGTTGACACGTTCCGTTACTTCGCCGGGGCGCCCGAACGTTTGACAGGCGAAACGATCCCGGTAGCAGGCGGCGTGGACATGACGTTTCACGAACCGCTTGGCGTGGTTGGGCTGATCGTCCCGTGGAACTTCCCACTCGTGATCACTTGTTGGAAGGTAGCGCCGGCATTGGCAGCCGGGAACACGGTTGTCCTCAAGCCCTCGGAGCTGACCCCCCTCACTGCGCTCGAGCTCGAGCGTCTGGCTCGCGAGGCCGGGCTCCCCGAAGGAGTGCTCAATGTTGTCAATGGACCGGGGCCGGTCGTTGGCGAGCAGCTCGTCGCGCACCCGGACGTGGCGAAAATTGCCTTTACGGGCTCGACAGCAGTCGGTCGTCGTATTGGCGAGGTTTGCGCGGCGTCGGTGAAGCGCCTCACGCTGGAACTCGGCGGAAAGTCGGCGAGCATCGTCTTCGCAGATGCGGAATCTCGAGGCCGCCGCCGATGCCGCTCCGCTCGCGGTCTTCGACAACGCGGGGCAGGACTGTTGCGCACGATCGAGGATCCTCGTTGAGAAGGATGTGGTCGCTCGCTTCCTCGATCTCCTCCGGGGGGCGGTAGCTCGGCTCAACGTTGGCAACCCGCTGGACGAACGCACCGACATGGGACCACTCATCTCGGCTAAACAGCGCGAAAGGGTAGCAGGTTACGTTTCGGACAACGCCCCCGTCGTGATCCGTGGAGAGGCACCCAGCGGTCCAGGGTTCTGGTACCCGCCCATCGTGCTGTACCCCGTGCAGAACACCGACCGAGTCGCTCGTGAGGAAGTCTTTGGCCCGTCGCCGCGGTGATCCCTTTCGAGGACGAGAACGACGCTATTCGACTTGCCAACGAGTCTGTTTACGGCTTATCCGGGTCAATCTGGACCCGCGACGGCGCTCGGGCTTTGCGTGTGGCCCGAGCTCTAGAGAGCGGGGCACTCAGTGTCAATTCCAATACCTCAGTTCGCGTTACGACTCCTTTTGGTGGGTTCAAGCAGTCAGGATTGGGCCGGGAACTTGGCCCGCATGCCCTCGAGCACTACACAGAGGTCAAGAACGTCTTTTTCGCCACAACTTAGTCATCGACTGGGAGCGGCCCCATGGCTTCGAGCGCCTCTCGTACCGAACTAGATCAGCCGCTTATTGGGCTCTCGACTTACGTCGAAACAGTGCGCTTGGGGGCGCGCGACCAGCCAGCAGCGCTCGTCCCTGATAGCTATGTAAGCGCTGTTGGGGGTGCCGACGGCTGCGCCGTCCTGCTCCCCCCCTCGCCGCAGGGTCTCGTACGGGTCCTCTCGGCCCTTGACGGCCTGGTCCTCACCGGCGGGCCCGACCTCGACCCGAGCCTCTACGGCGCAACCGCTCACAAGGAAACTGACTGGCCCCGCAAAGAACGTGACGCTTGGGAACTAGCGCTATGTAATGGCGCGCTGGAAATGAACCTACCGTTGCTAGCCATTTGCCGAGGACTGCAGGTCTTGAACGTCAGCTTGGGAGGTTCCCTCCACCAGCATCTCCCCGAGGTGGTAGGCCATGAGTCGCATCGGAGTGCCCCGGGCAGCACAACCCGAAGCCGGGTCGTCCTCGACCCGCTGAGCGTCGTAGCCTCCGTATTGGGGGCAGAGACAGAAGGCCTGTGCCGTCATCATCAGGCGGTCGACCGCCTCGGCGACGGGTTGCGGGCGGTTGGTTTCGCGGCTGACGGGACGGTGGAGGCGGTCGAAGTGCCAGGACGGGCGTTTGCCGTGGGCGTCCAATGGCACCCGGAGGACAACTGCTCAGATGACCGCCTGTTCGTCGCCCTTGTCGCGGCGGCGGGTGCCTACAGAGACGCGTATGGTGTGGGTACTCGCGGGGCGGGAGGTTAAAGGACTGTTGGGTGCTCGGCCCATTCATTAGGGTCGAGCGCGAACGGGAAGAAAGGTGAATACGTCTAGTGCAGACACGCTTGACCCCGCTCGACGATCCGGTGATTGGCGTCGCAGCTTGTACCCGGGTCGTGGAACTCGATGCTCCGATCATGGTGGGAACCTCGTTGATAAGCAAACGGTCGTACGCCCTCGTGAAGCTGACGACTGCAAGCGGGTCGCTCGGGTACTCTTACACGTTGGCGCGTGACCTGCCGGTCGCCGAGATTGTCCAGGAGCTGGCGACGGAGTACCTGGTTGGCCATGACTCCGGTCGCGTTGCCCACGCCTATCATTCGCTTCATCGGGCCACACGCGCCGGGGGCCGGACCGGTCCCGTGGCCAAGGCGATCGGATTGCTCGACATCGCTCTCTGGGACGCTAAGGCTCGTCGCCTCGGCCTGCCCCTGTGGCGCCTTCTTGGGGGTGGGAACCCGACCAGCGACGCTATGATCGTGGCCGCCTACCCCGACGCGTCACGCAGCGTCGGCGCGCTCGTGGAGCAGGTCGTCGCGTACGCGCGCCAAGGTTTCTGGCTGTTCAAGATCGCGCGTGACCCCGATGCCGACCGAATGGCCGAGTGGCTGGAGGGCTTGGCGCGTGCCCTACCTCCGCGTTCGAGGCTAGTTGTGGACTGTGGCTGGGCCTTCGAAAGGCCCCAGGATGCGTTATCCGAGCTCGCCTCTTGGAGCCGCATCCAGGCGCCGATAGCCTGGATCGAGGATCCGTTGGTACCCGAAGACGTGGCAGGCTACCAGCGACTGCACGAGCGGCTCTCGATGCCGATGGGGGCGGGCGACGAGGCAGGCGACGCCTTCGCTCTTCGACAGCTCGCGCTGTCTCATGCGGTCGACGTCCTTCGCGTCGACGTCGCCTGTCTCGGGATCACGGGGGCAAGGGAGGTATCGGCAGTGGCGCGGGCCGTGGGTGTCCCGGTGTCGTACCACATCTATCCCGAGGTAACGGCGCACCTGGCAGCGGCCCAACCGGAAGGTGCAATCGTCGAGAGCTTCGACCCGACCGGCAACGCATACGACCCGACCTACCGGATCGTGCGCGACGGATTTGTCGTGGCCACGGGGAGCATAACCGCGACCGAGGAACCCGGGCTCGGGTTCGTGTTCCAGGACGAAATAGAGCACAACCCTGCTAGTACTTGATTCGAGGAGGCGAGCATGGCAAGCGATGGGCAACGTGGTCGAGTTACAGTGCCAGCCGAGCGACCGTGGACGGAGATCGTCGGGTATTCGCGTGCCGTTCGCCGTGGTGTGTTTGTCGAGGTGGCGGGTACGTCAGCGACACGCGCCGACGGCACGGTCGTTGCGCCGGGTAACGCCTACGACCAAGCGCGCTACATCCTCGACGAGATCGTTCGTGCCCTCGAGTCGGTTGGTGCGACGGTCTCTGACGTGGTGCGAACCCGTGTCTTCCTCACTGACATCGATCAGTGGCAGGAGGTAGGGCGCGCTCACGGCGAGGTCTTCGGGCGGGTCCGGCCCACTTCGACTTTCGTTGAGGTAAGCCGGCTGCTGTTGCCGGAGCACCTCGTGGAAATCGAAGCAACGGCGATCTGCACCGAGTGAAGTTACCAGCCAATAGTAGCCAGTTAATAGAGAAGCTCGCCACCGGACACATTGAGGACGGTAGCAGTAATAAAGCTGGCGTGGTCAGAGGCGAGGAATACCGCCGCCGCCGCAACGTCTTCGGGCTGCGCGAGCCGGCCTAAGGGGATGGCGTCGACGATGTGCGCATTCTGCTCAGGCGTGAGCCCTTCGCGCATCATCCGGCTCTCTACCGTGCCGGGCGCGACGCAGTTGACGGTTATACCGTCGGCCGCGTAATTGCGGGCGAGGTTACGCGAGAGGGACACCACGCCGCCCTTGGAAGCAGCGTAGGCCGTCGAGGGGTGCATACCCCCCGTCCACCACGCATCCGAGGCGAAGTTGACGATCCGGCCCCCGCGACCGCTCAAGTTCATCAGCTGCGCGGCTGCACGGTCGACAAAGAACGTCACTTTCAAGTTGTTGTCGACGTGCCAGTCCCACACCTCCTCGGTCATTTCGTCGACAGGTGTGCGCTCTAGCACGCCCGCGGCGTGCACAAGCACGTCGAGCCCGCCGAAGGCCGTTAGCACCTGGGCAAACATTTCCTCCCGTTGCCGGTAGTCCAAGAGGTCGCAGCCGATCGCGAGGTGTTTGCTCGGGTCGTCAAGGGTCGCTTTCAGCGCGCTGATTGCGCCGACTTCGCGGTCAACGAGGCAGTTACGTGCGCCAGCCGTAGACAGCGCGCGCACGATCGCGCTTCCTATCGCCCCGGCTGCGCCGGTGACGATGACGCGCTTTCCTCGAGCCCCGCACCGGCGTCCCAGCTCATCGTGAGCTCCCCACCGTGTCGCGTCGCCGACGCCAACCTGAGCGTTGAGCCCTTGTCTCGATTGTCAACGGAACGCCTGCGCGATCGCCGACAGGCAGGCTTCGACGAGGATGCCCTCGGACTCGGGCGTTACTTGCTCGAGCAGATGGGTGTTGTGATGCGAGTACGACGGCTCGTACCCGCCAAATGGGAACTCAACCGCCGTAGGGAAGTAACCGATGTAGCCGTTGCTGTAGCCAGCGAACAGCGTGGCGGGTGCTGGCGAACGATCTTTCACCGCCCGGCCGATTTCGTTGAAGGGCTCCCCGGGCAGACTGACGATCGCCACGTCCCCGATGCGCAGCGCCTGTACGTAGGCACTGACGGAGGTCTCCACGTCGTCGCCCGACTTCAGCCTCTCAATTGAGTTCTCGGCCCACTGCACGTGGTAGTCGAGCGGGTTCAGCTCGGCCTGGGGGCGTTTTTCCTCGATCGCTCGAGCCAGGATGGCGCGATAACGTCCCAGCTCGGCCTCGAGTTGATCGAGGGATGGCAGGGGCTTCAGCGGCAGTGTGGCGCGCAATGCACCGAACGAGAATCTGCTGGGGTTCCTGCCGGGCGTCGACTACGTGGCGGTAGAGCGATACCGGTGTCACCGAGCCGTAAGGGAGCCGCTCGATGTGGGCCGAAAACGGTGATAGCCCCGCAGCGACGTGAAGCGCCGCGTACCCAAGCCGTTCGCCGAATACGATCTCGGGCCCCTCCTGCTCATGGAACCCCTCGAGCGGCAGGACATTGCCGCCCGCACCGGCGAGGAACAGGCACGATCCCCCTAAGTTGCGCTCGACTAGCGAGCGCAGCGCGCCGGGGTAGTCCGGGCCGACGTTGTCGTTCTCGCCGCCAAGAACCACGGGGTGGCAAGCGAAGTTAACGACGACGGCGAGGACCTGCCCGTCGGCAGTGGCGAACTTGAGCACGATGAGTTCGTCGTCAAGAGGCTCGTCAGGGTTCCACCCGAGGATCGTCCGCCCGTCATCGGTCCGCTCGCGTCGGTTGACCGATATGCCCGGCACGGCCAGCGTTCCAGCACCGACGCGCACCGGGACCAGATGGCGCGCCGCCATAGACGCCACGCCGACGATCTCGTAGGGAAGATTTGCTATGTAGAGGCGCTCTTTCTCATAAATGGTCCGTTGGTTGCCGCTCAACTTGCGCAAGGAACCATCGGTGGAGTGGGGGCCAGCGTGAGTGTGGCTGTAGTTCAACAAGACAGCATCAGGCGAGGCACCCACAGCGCCGGCCACCATCTCCCGCATGCGGTCGGCCTGTGCGCACCCGAGAGCAATCAGATCCGTTGCGACGATCACGGCGCGACGACCCGTACCGTCCTCGAGGACCAGCGCCGTCGCCGTGAGTGGAGCCAGAACCCCTGTGGCGGGTGCGGCGCGGCGCACGAAGCCCATGCAATCGGCGGGCATAGGCGGCGTGATGTCGACCCGGGCTACACCCGCCCGCAGGGTGGCGAATTGGCCAGCCTCGTGGAGCTCTTCGGCCCCCTGCTCCGTCGGGGTGGACGTCATGGCTCTCCTTTTCGACCGCCCGCCAGGCGGGAACTGGATCTCATTCAATCATGGGGTTCGACCTTGAACCCGCGGACGAACACTTCGTGCGTGCGGTAGCGGCGCCACCAGCGCCGGTTGCAACGCCGTCGCGGCCCGCGGCGAGCTGGCCTGCTGCCAAGCTCGATCGCAGTGCTTCGAGCGAGTCGAATTCCGTCCAGACCATGCGGCTGCCGAGCGAGCGGTAATACGAGACCGCCACGGGCCACTTGACGGTCCTCCACACGGTAGAGCACACCACGCCTCCCAGGTTGGCGAGCGTGTTGCAGTACCGCTGGGCCGCCTCGACCGAAGTGCCGGCCTCAGGTGTCTCCTCCCCGCTCTCCCATCGGTCGACGAGCACGGCATCCCCGCCTCGCTCCGACGGGCGGCCGCCCGCGCACTCGTACACGTTGCCCGTGAAGTGTTGACCGTCGAGCCGGTGGAAGTTGTCGAACCACGACGACCCGTCCTCGATGGCATCGCCGAGCCCGGCGCTGGAGAACCACGTCTCCATCTGCGCCGCGTCAGCGCCGTAGTAGCACGCCATACGCAGCCCCGGAAGGACCCACGGGGGCGCGACCCCACTATTCGCCTCAGGGGCGACCCAGTAAGACGCTCCCTGCAGCAACCCCGACGACACGATCTCGGGGATGTGCCTGGTGCGTTGCCAGTCGTCGAAGCCTGGGCGCGCCTCGCTTGCCGGCCAGGCGCGGGTCAGCAGCATAACCTGGCTGGCTGTACCGGCTGCCCCGGTCGTGGTGCCTCCGGTCGCGGCCAGGGAGGTGGCCCCGCCGTCATTGGCCCTCGGTTGGCCGCTCATCTGCCACCGAGGCCCGAATAGAGGATGCCCTGCCGGAAACGTCGCTGCACGATAAGGAAAAGCACCATCAAAGGCACGACCATTATCACGATGACCATCATGAAGTACGGGAACAACACGGTGTTGGCCGTCCGCCACTCCGCCCAGACGCCGAGCGAGAGCGGCTGCCACTGCGGTGTGAGGGTGTAGATGAGCGGGCCGAGCAGGTCATTCCAGAAGTAAGCGAACTCGATCATGCCGAGTGCCACCAGCACCGGCACCGCTTGCGGGATCAGTACACGCCACAGGATCCGCCACGCCCCCATCCCATCAAGACGGGCCGCAGCATCGAGCTCGCGCGGCACGCTCATGAAGAACTGCCTCATGAGGAAGATACCGTACGGAGAGCCACCCAACCACCACGGTATGATCAGCGGCCACAGCGAGTTGGTGAGATGGAGGTCCTTGAATAGCACGAAGCGCGGTATCAAAGTAACGACAAATGGCAGCATCATCATCGCCACCGTCATCGAGAACAGCAGGCGCCGGCCGGGGAACTCGAAGCGGGCGAAGCCGTAGCCAACGATCGACTGCATGACCAAGCAGCCGGCCGTGGCGGCAACAGCGTAGATGACGCTGTTGCGAAAGAACGGCCAAACCGTCCCGACGCCCTGGCTGCCTGCTGCTGCAGTGCTCGAAATTGGAGAACAAGGTCGGGTGGGGCCAGAAGCCAGGAGGGTAGGCGAGCTCGTGCGCCTGGCTGGGATAGCGCGACGTGGACGATCCACCACATCGGGAAGGCCAGGACGACGACGACCACGACATAAGCGAGATAGACGCGGCGCTAACCGCGCCCCAGCGCGCACGGGGTGCCGGCGGTTCACCTCAGCGCTCGGAGAGTGGCCAATCATGGCTGACCCTCATAGTGCACCCAGTACCGCGCCGTCCGGAAGATAAGGGCGGTCACGGCGATGATAATCAGGAACAACACCCAAGCTAGAGCGGAGGCGTAGCCCGATCTGAAAATTCTGGAAGGCGTCTCGCCAGACCTGGTAGACGTAGAACAGTGTCGCGTTCCCGGCCCGCCGCTTGTAAGCGCCCAGTCGAGGTCGAATACTTGGAACGACGCGATCACACCGATCACCAGGTTGAACAGGATCACTGGGCTGAGCATCGGGAGAGTGACGTGCCAGAACCTTCCCCAAGCCGTCGCGCCGTCTACGACGATGGCCTCGTAGAGGTCCTCGGGGATCGACTGCAGCCCGGCCAGGAAGACGATGAAGGCCGCGCCGATGGTCCACAGGGTGATGGTGATAGCCAGGGGGAGGGCCTGCGAGCTCGATTGGAACCACCCTTGTTGAGGCAGGCCGACCGACTTGAGGAAGGAGTTGACCAGGCCGAACCCTTGGTTGAAGACCAAACCCCAGACGAGAGCCATGGCAAAGGCGGGGATGAGGCTCGGGAGGAATATGGCCATACGTACGATCCCTACGCCGGGCAGGTTCCTCTTGCACAAGAGGGCTAGGCCTAACGCTACGACCATATACAGTGTCACGGCTCCCACGGTGTAGATGAAGGGTGACTTTAAGGGCGGCCGTGAACTCGCTATCGGACGGCAGGCTCTCATAATTCCCGAGCCCGATCCACTTGGGTGAGCCAATTATAGGGTAGTTAGTGAACGAGAAATACAGAGACGCGATCATCGGGCCGATATAAAAAACGCACATCCCGATCGAGCCACGGGCCGACAAACAGGTAACCCGTCAACGCCTCCCGCCTGGCGAGCGTAAGCCACCACCGGTGCTCCCTCGCGCTGTTGCTGTTGAGCCCGGCGCGCCCGCCCGCCGCTGCGCGGCGAGCCGGCACGCCTTCCACGACCGTGCCCATCGAAACGACTATGCGCTGGCCAGCGCCTTCTGCAAGGCCGACGCGGCGTTGGCCGTTGCGGTTGCAGCTGTCTGGTGACCGAGCCACATAGGTGATAGCGCTGTCTCGCATGCTGTGTCCACCGCTGCACCCGCTTTGGTGAAGGGGGTGAACCGGGCGTATTTCACCATCTCCTGGACGGTGGCCGCGAACGGCAACGAGCGATAGGCGGGAGAGTGCAGCACCGACAGGACGCGCCGGCGTTGCCGCGGCCACCCAGATCTGGTTTGCCTTGGTGCTGGTGTAGGCGCTAACGAAAGCCCACGCAGCGTCTGGGTCCTTGGTGTCAGACGAGACGGCTACCTGGCCGATCTCGAGCTTGCAGCCGAGGTGGCCGTTGATCGACGGCATGATGGCGTCCGCCCACGGGAATGAGCCCTTGACGAGCGGCGCAATGTAGTCGATGCCCCACCAGGCGCCGCTTATGTACATGCCGAGGGTGCCGTTCCCGAAGTTCGTCAGGTAGGTCCCGGCCGGCACCTCGGACGAAGGAGCGACCTTGTACTTATTAACTAAGGTCGGCGAAATACTGATAAGTCTGGGGAGTTGGAGACTGATGGATAACGGGTTTAAGGTTGGAGTCGAGGATCCCGCCGCCGCCCATGAAAGCAAAGCAGTCGTAGTTCCACGATTCGAAGGCCACCCCGTACTTCATCCCGCCCTTCGCCATCAGCGCCTGTGCCGACGACAGCAGGGTTTGCTCGTTCCATTTCCCCTGGGCGATGAGGGTGGCAGGCGTTGGGATGCCTGCTGTCCTTGAACGCCTTCTGGTTGTAGTAGACAACGTACGGCTCACCGTTGTCGCGGCGTGGCGTACCGCTTTGCCGCCGACGAAGCAGCCTTTCCACAGGACCGGGACGAAGTCCGAGGCGTCGAGGGACGAGTCTGACTTCACGTCGGGGCTAAGGTCGCGCAGGGCGTTGCCCTGGACAAGAGCTGGGGTGGGGCTCGGTATGGAAGCGTCCGTAGAGCGTCAGGGGCCGTGCCACTGGCGATCTCAGTGAGCCGCTTCAGGGAAGTCCTGGTACCCGTTCTGTGAAAGTACGTACTTTGCCGCGTCGAGCTTCGGGTAGAGGCTCTCTACGTACGCGATCCGCTTGAAGATCGTCGCTCGCTCCGTCCCCGTGCCCCAGAACCTGAAGCCGATCTTCCCGCTCACGGCCGCCGGCCGGAACAGCTCCACGCGTGCAGCTGCCATGGCCGGCGAGCTAACCAGGACGAAAACGGCAGCTGCGGCGCCGCCGGCTATCGCACCACTCTCGCAGGAAATCACGGCATCAAAGCTCTTCCTTCCAGCCGCATCTGCCTCGTTCGAAATTTCTGCCGTCATTACTGTCCTCCTATATGTTCCGCCTATGTTTCGCCCACGTTTCACGCTTACATTTGACCCCTAGGCCCTTGGTGCGGCTCGTTGACGAGGGGATATCGCCTGGCTTGGACCGCGGTCACATCTTGGCATTCGCTGCGGCTTCGTGATCGCGAAGGGCCGGCGGAGCCTCCAAGTAGGCGAGGTACCACTGCACCTCGCCTCGACGGGACGTCCTTAGCCTGCTCCGAGCCAGGTCATCAGGCATGACCGGTGCCCTAAAGGGCAACCGTAGCCGGGCTTGGCCTTGAAAGATCATCGTACCCCCGAACGACCATAAAGGACTGCGAATGAAACTATAACGATGACGCCGTGCGGTCAAGCCGGTGGCCCTTGCGTGCGGCCGCTACCGCGATAGGACTAGAGATGGGTCCTAAGGGGCTAGCCAGCAGGGAGGTACCTCTGGTGCGCGAGCAAATGCTTAGCAAAAGCCGGGTCGAGTTCTATCGTGCCCACGGCTACCTCGTCGTTGAGGGCGTGCTCACGAACGCGAGAATTGCGGCGTTGCGGACTGTCGCTGATCGCTGGGTCGAGGCCTTTCGGGCGGTATGAACACTGCCGATGAGGTCTTCGATCTAGAGCCCGGCCACTCATCCGAGGCGCCGAAGGTGCGACGGGTCAAAGATCCGGCGGCGATCGACGGGACCTAGTGGCGAACTGGTGCGCAGTCCAGCTCTCCTTGATCTCGTCGAGCAGCTCGTTGGACCAAACATCCGGCTCCTGGTGTCGAAGCTGAACATGAAGTCCGCCGGGTTCGGTAGCCCAGTGGAGTGGCATCAGGACTGGGCCTTCTATCCCCACACCAACGATGATCTCCTTGCTGTAGGGGTGGCGATCGATGGGATGACCGTCGAGAACGGTTGCCTCCTTGTTTTGCCTGGTAGCCACAAAGGCCCGGTCTTGGACCACCACGCCAAGGGAAGGTTCGTCGGCGCAGTTGAGCCGAGGTTGATCGACCCGGCGGCCGCCGTTCCCCTGAAGCCGCCCCCGGGTCAATCACGGTCCACCACGTGCGGCTCGTCCACGGCTCCGCACCAAACACGAGTGGCCAGCCGCGCCGGCTCTTCTTGATCGAGTACGGTGCAGTAGACGCCTGGCCCCTTGTTGGCGGCAACTGGGAGGTTTTTACCGGGCAAGTGGTCCGCGGTGCGACGAGCCCAGCTCCGCGCGTTGGAGGCGCTACCAATTCGAGTACCGCTTCCGGAACCAAAGAATGCCAGCACAATCTATGAGTTGCAGGCCGATGAGCCGACGCGGCGAAGCAACTTCGCGGTAAGGGGCTGACCTGTACGCTGCTGTTAGGTTTCGGTACCTCACTGCTGGTTGACACCGGACGAGTGACCATCTTCACGAGTCTTTGCCGCATGTCTATACTCCGCCCGCAACGGTCAGCAATACTGGTCCAGCGAAAGAAGGGCTTCTGTGGCGGCTAACGGATCCGACCGCCTATCCCGGATCGGCCTCGGTTGCTATGCGCTCGGTGGTGGGTACGGGAACGTGACGGAGCCCGACGCTGAGGCCACGGTCGACGCGGCCATCGCCTGTGGCTGGACGCTGGTCGACACTGCCGAGTCGTACCTGGACTCCGAGAACCGGCTGGGGCGGATCCTCAAGTCCCGACGAGATGATGTGTTCCTGGCCACAAAGGTGTTCCCCTGCGAGCCCTATAACGAGAACAACATCGTCACGGCGGCGGAAGCTAGCCTGCGGCGGCTACAGACTGACCGCATAGACCTCTATCAGCTGCACGGCCCCGGAGGGCTGGATCCGCCCCATACGCCACTCCGCTCGACGAGGTTGCAGGCGCGCTCAATTGCCTGGTCGACGCAGGAAAGATCCTCCGTGTGGAGCTTCTAACTTCCCCGTACCGGACCTCGAAGAGCTGAGCAAACACGTGCGGATTCTTCTCGCTCCAGGACCTATATGGCCCGCTCGACCCTGGCACGGAGCACGACTTGCCAAATATTCCTAGCGTAACGAAGAAGCTACAATTTGCCGCCAATCACGGGATCGCTTTTCTTGCCTATAGCCCCCTTGCCAGAGGATTGCTCAGCGCGAACCCGCCCACCCAGCGAACATTTCCCCCCGAAGACGAGCGCCATTACCTCCCTCGTTACCAGCCCGGGGTCTACGAACACTTTGCCGCACTAGCGGAGCGGCTCGCCAAATGGGCCAGCCAGCGCGGCCGGACGCTTCCGGAGCTGGCGATCGCATGGTGCCTACACAACCCAACCGTCACGAGCGTCCTCGTCGGGGCCAAATCCCCTAGGCAGGTCCGGCAACTGGCGAATGCAGAGAGCTGGGCGCTGAGTGAGGACGACGTGGCCTTCGTCAACGCCGCGGTTGCAACATTGCCAGATGCGGCCAAAGCGGCCCTGGTAACGATATGGGACCACTTCCCTGAGGCCGCAGTCGACGCGATGGCAGCTCGTCGACGGGCTGCGCTCAACGCCTAGCAAAACTGAGAAAGGAGTCGGGGATGAAGCCCGATGAACGACCAATCCTCATGTGCCGACTGGAGTGCCCGGCGGAGTTGCTGGGGATGCTGGACGGCTGGATCCCCAAGCACCTCGACGATAGCTCGCACCCCTCGGTGACTTCGGCGGGCAACTACGAGATTGTCCGAGACTTTGGCGCCCTCCCTTCGGCCCTCAACCATGAGGGCAATCGGATGGTCAACTACGCCGAGCAAGTGATCTCGAAGGGTGCCTCGAATGGCTGGACAGCCAGGAACTGAGGGGTGCGATCGAAGACGGTGTCGACAGAGAGAGCCAGTACCCCCCTCTTGACGGCGAACCGTTCATCGGGAACATCTACGTACCTGGCGAGGTCGTTGGCGGGTCACCCGAAGACTTCATTCGGGACTGCACCTGGTACGTAGAACGCTACGAGGTCCCCGAAACCGAGGTGGCCTCGTTCGAGGCGTGGTCCGCAAAACAGCTGCACGAGCTGGCCTCGCTCAAGGGAGTGGCGCTGGCCCGGCCCGGC
This sequence comes from uncultured Acidimicrobiaceae bacterium, assembly GCA_963823855.1. Lineage (GTDB taxonomy): Bacteria > Actinomycetota > Acidimicrobiia > Acidimicrobiales > Palsa-688 > Fen-671. The sequence goes on along the minus strand of CAWGNA010000006.1, from coordinate 54,906 downwards.
CTAGTACCGCGACGCCCCGAAGCGGTTCCCGTTCGATCGCTACCGGTCAAAAGGGAACCGCATGATCTCTCTTGAGCTACTAGCGGGGGCCGACCCGATGGAGTTGAGCCGGGACAAAGAGTTCGTTGCCCTGCTCCAGGGGTCGGTCGCGGAATGGGACGCTCGCCTCACGTACGCGAGGAGGGACCTCACTCGGAACATCGTCGTGAGGCCCTGACCTTCGACGTTGCGAGCGACCAGGACGGTGATAGGGCTCTGAGCACCTCGAGCGCAGTGGGCCAGCGTGCGGGTCGAGGACCAGCGCGTGGCTCATGTCCGCTTGATCGGTTTGTCCAAGCGGTTCCGAGATGGCACAGACGCGCTCTTGGACCTCAACCTGGACATCGCCGACGGGGAATTCTTGGTCCTCGTCGGACCGTCAGGCTGCGGTAAGACGACGGCCTTACGTATGATCGCGGGCCTAGCCGACATCACCGCGGGGGAAATCCGCATCGGGGGTCAGCTCGTCAACGAAATCCCGCCGTCGAAGCGGGACATCGCGATGGTTTTCCAAAATTACGCCTTGTACCCGCACATGACAGTGCGCAAGAACCTCGAGATCGGCCTCAAGCTGCGTGGGGTGTCGAAGCCCGAGCGGCAAACGAAGGTGCGCGAAACCGCTCGCATTCTCGGCATCGAGGAGTACCTTGAGCGCAGGCCGGCAAAGCTGTCCGGTGGTCAGCGCCAACGGGTGGCGATGGGTCGCGCCATTGTGCGCGACCCGGCGGTGTTCCTCCTCGACGAGCCGCTCTCGAACCTCGACGCGAAGTTGCGCGTCGAAGTCCGTGCCGAGATCAAATTGTTACAGGCCAGGCTCAACACCACGACGATCTTTGTCACCCACGATCAGGTCGAGGCGATGACGATGGCACATCGCATCGCGATCCTGCGACATGGTCGGCTACAACAGGTCGGGACACCGAGCCAGCTGTACACGGCACCGTCGAACCTGTTTGTGGCCGGCTTCATTGGCTCGCCGGCGATGAACTTCCTGCAGGGCCAGCTCGGTCGCGATCCCGTGGGCACGACTGGGCTGCGGTACGCGCCGGACCGGCCCGCTTGGCATCTAGCGGTACCACCGGGAGAAATCGAGAGCCTGTCTGGACTGATCGGAGAGCAGGCAATCGTCGGCGTGCGCCCTGAGGACATGAGCATCGCCCCCGGTCCTCCTGGTGATCCTTCCTGGTTGGCCGGCACGGTAGCGTTCGTCGAGCTCCTCGGCAGCGACACTCTCGTCTACGTGGACGTCGACGCGCCACCCGTCGTGACCGAGCAGGTGGCGGAGGCTCTGACCGCGGACGACGGCGCTACGATCCCCGCCGTCGCTTCGCAGCACTCGGCTCGGTTCTGCGTCCGTGTGCCCGCCTTGGTCGACTTCCAGCCCCGAGCGCTCGTGCACCTCTCACCGACGAAGGGCTCGCTGCACTTCTTCGGCCCAAGACCGGCGAACTCGTCGCTACGGTCCAGTATGGCGACGCTGCCCGTGATCGGGCTCAAGCTGGCCATCCGCCAAACCCCATGGCAGGTGGCATTCGGCAATAATTGTCACAGAGATGGATGAAATGAAGATTGTTGGCTACACGAGGCCTGTGGTGGCCCACGTGGGTGAGACCGTCGAGTGCATGGTGAGCACGATTTGTCCCAGTTACAAAGCGCGTTTTATCTGTCTAAGCCGCGATAGCGAGGCAACCGCGGCCGATGTATTTGGCCAACCAGTCGAGTTGTCCGGCCGCCTGCAACCGTATCATCACGGTTCCTATATGCGAGCCAGTCTATCGCGATGGCCAGGATGGAGCGGCCAGGCAACGCTTCAGTGTTGGTTCTATCCAACCCTTCTCGGAGCACCGCAATGTCTGTTTTCGCTGGTTACTCCGGAGGGCGCCATTGACCTCGACTTGATTGGCGAACATGTCGTGCTGCGCCAGGTTGGGTCTAGAAGTCTCATCACAGATCTCGTGTCGACGGCGGTGTCGATTGACCCGGATTGCTGGTACTTCATAGCGGCCCGGCTCAACGCCGAAGCAGGTCGGGCGGGAATAGCCATAACCCGATCTGTACCTCCAGGGCATCCGCCGCGGGAGACTGAGACCGTCTCTGTCAACGTCCCTCCCTGGAGATTTTCATCGCCGAGGCAGGTCGTGGTCGCCGCGAGTGGCGCCGATGATGGGGTCGCTCGGCATTTCAACGGCAAGATCGACTCGCCCCGCCTGTTTGCCCGCTCCTTGAGCGACGAACACATCGCTGCGCTCTCAGCCGGCGCCGACCCGCGCGCAGTGGACGGCTTGGTTGCGAGTTGGTGCTTCGAACCGGTGTCAAACAGTTTGAGCGGTTGGGTACGCGATATCGGTCCCGCGCGTGCCGATGCCGAGCTTGTCAACCTGCCGACGTTGGGTGTTACTGGGCGGAACTGGACAGGGAGGAGCGTGTCGTTCATTGAAGCGCCCGAAGAATACAGAGCCGCTCACTTCCATAGCGATGATCTCGTCGACTGTGGCTGGTCGGCCGACCTGGCCTTTAGCGTGCCGTCTGACTTGGCTAGTGGTGTCTACGGGATCAAGCTAGAGGCAGACGGTGCGGCGGACGTTGTCCCATTCATAGTGAGCAGCGGCAATACCACGGGCTCGGGAGCGCCGCTGGCCGTGCTCCTTCCCACTTTCAGCTACCTCGCCTATGCCAATGAGCACGCCGCGTGGTGCAACCCTTTAGCGGCAGGGCCAAACTTGACCGTCTGATGGCGGCGGTAAACGACGCCGACCGCTATATCGCCGAGAACCGGCTGAACAGTACCTACGACCGTCACACTGACGGGAGCGGGACGTGCGTGTCATCATGGTTGCGTCCGGTATTAAATTTCCGCCCTGACTACCGCATGCCCATAATCGAGGGCCCACATCAGCTTTCTGAAGACCTGGAGCTCCTCGAATGGCTCGATACTGAGAAGATCGATTACGAGGTTATTACTGACGAGGACTTACACCGTTTCGGGCTATCTACTCTGGCCGGGTTCCGGGCCGTGATCACCGGGAGCCATCCCGAATATTGGAGCCCCGAGATGTTACAGGGCCTCGACGATTATCTCCAGACCGGTGGCCGGCTCGCGTATTTGGGCGGCAACGGCTTTTACTGGGTGACGGTTTGCCCTCCTGGCCGCACCGACGTTATCGAGGTACGTCGTGGCTTCGTCGGGACGAGAAGCTGGGAATCTGCTCCCGGGGAGGAATACCACGCGTTTACTGGAGAGCGCGGCGGGCTGTGGCGGCTTCGGGGGTGGCCACCCCAGCGGCTCGCCGGGGTCGGGATGACTGCCCAGGGATTCGACCGGTCGCTGCCCTACAGGTGGTCCATCACTGGAGACGACGATACTGCCGGTTTCATTGCTGCGGGCATCGACACAAGTCGCCCCTTGGGAGACGCGGGCTCAGTGCTCGGAGGCGCGGCCGGTTTCGAGATCGACCGCCTCGATGCCCGCCTGGGCACGCCGCGCGCCGCGGTGCTTGTAGCCCGGGCTAGCGAATTCTCCGACGGTTACCAAGGAGTTGTTGAAGACGTCAGGATCTCTGACTCACTTCAGGGTGGCACCGTTTCGACGCTAGTGCGCTCCGATGTGGTGTTCTTTCCCACGCCTTCAGGCGGCGCGGTGTTTTCCGTGGGCTCGATTGCCTGGTGCGGTGCTCTGGGGGCTAATGGCGGGGACAATGACGTCGCCAGAGTCACACGTAACGTACTTCGGCGTTTCGTTGACCCAACGCCGTTCGCGGTGCCCGATGCTCTCCCCGGCAGCCACAGTAACGCACGGACACGCTAGTATCTTGCTCGTCGCGAACGATCTACCAGGTGGCAGTCGCATCGACTGGCCAGATGTCAACCAGTTCAGTGCCAGATACGCAGTGAAATATCGTATAGAACGGCACCACCTCCCAGGCTCGCGGTGGCATCAGCTTTACGGTACCACCTACTTCCGGCGGGACAGAACCCACGGGAAGATCGATACGACCGAGGTCATCGCCGACCAGAGAGTACCTGGAGCCGGACGGCGCTCCGCTCAATATGACTGGGTCGGGCTCACTGTGGTAACCATCGATCTCCTTGGCACCGACGTCGGTGATTACGAACCCATCACTGGCAGTACTGATAACAGTCCCATATACACTGAGCGCAGTCTCGAAAGGTCGCGAACCGTCGTCACGAAGTTGCAGCCTGTCGAAAAAGACGTCCATGAATATGTACGTTCCTACTTGGACCTCAGTGAACACGCCTAAATGCGCGTCGATGTCGTGTGTGCCAGTTCCGCCACCAGACACGATTCGCGGCGCCAAGCCGTCTGATGTGAGCTGGCCTACGATTTCCCCAAGTTGCGTGGTACGAGCCAGGTACTCTTTGCGACGGCCCGCGAAACTTGGGATCATCGTTACGGCGCCGTTGTAGCCCTGGAGACCTGCGAAGGTTAGCCCAGGTGTTCCCGCTATTCGATGTGCCAGGGCGACTGCATCCTTCGGATCGGGAACTCCTGTTCGGCCCGCGCCCATTTCATAATCCACCAGTACTGACAATGGAGTGCCCGAGCTGCGGGCTGCGGCAGCGAGAGCTTCAACGTGATCGACGCTGTCAGTGACGACAATAAGGTCGTCTGTCATCGTATTTAACTGGGTAAGGCGGGCCAGCTTGCCGGGTGTGACGATCGGTGAGAAGATGAGTGGACTTGGAATTCCGGCTGATACCAGGCATTCGGCTTCAGCCAAGGTTGCGCAACATAAGCCGATGGCCCCGGCGGCAACTTGGCGTCGCGCGATCTCGATTGACTTATGTATTTTCAAGCAGGGACGTAAGGCGAAGTTATGCGAGCGCGCATAGTTGGCCATTGCGTCAATGTTTTTATTGAGGAGGTCGACGTCAACGACCAGGGCGGGAGTACTGAGCACGTCTCGGGAGCCTGGCCTACCAATTTAAGTCTTTGTTCGGCGCATACCAGTCCACAATCAGCCTCCCTTCGCTCGTGAAACCTTGTAAAGCGCTCGCTACCTTTACCCGGCGATCGTGGACGGTCCCGGCGGCTGTCGGTCTGCTGCCTGCGGCGTAAGAGGCTGCTCACGCTCCGACCAAAGACATTCGAGGGGCCGACACCTCTGAGCTAGTCATCGACCCGTTTGCCAAAGGGCCCAATTTGCCAAAGAACTACGAACGAGTCTATGACGGTGGCCCCGGGGGGTCAAGTAGGAGGCGCTTGCGGTAGACGCCAGGGCGCGATAGGACTATTTAGGAGCCGTATTCGCCGGGTGGCCTGGTACGGAGGTTCTCGTGAGTGAGACGTTCATCAGCAGCACTAGCGTATGCTTGGTCCCGTCTCGGGTGGGCTGGGATTATCCGGTGGGGGATTGTCGCGACGAAGCCTGGTCAGACGGGCACCGTCCATGACGCCGAGCGCAGCTCGATCTGCCCCGAGCGAGCGGGTTCGCTCGGAGGTCGAGTTCGACCCCGTCCGACAGGTCCGTGCCCACGAGTACGTAGCCGCCCAGATCCGGCGTCATATCACCTTGCGGCTGGTTCGACCAGGAGCAGTTCTCCCTTCGGAACGCGAGCTCGCCGGGGTGTTCGGAGTCTCTCGCCGCACGGTGCAGCAAGCGCTGAAAACTCTCGAAGGCGAGAGCTTAATAGAGGCCCGCCGCGGCCGCTTCGGCGGCACTTTCGTGCGAGAGTTGCGTGACGACGGCCAGACGATGAGCGAGCTTGCGTCCCGTGTGCATCGCCGCCACCGCGAGCTTTTGGAGCTGCTCGACTACAGACGGTTGCTCGAGCCGGCGATCGTCCGAATGGCGGCTGAGTCAGCTCGCGTCAGCGATCTCACGGCCATGCGGTCGGCGCTTCGAGGAATGGCCACGGCGAGCGATGAGCCTGAGTACATGAGGTTCGACACCGACTTCCACGTGTCGGTGGCGGCCGCGACGCATAATCGGTACTTGACAAAGGCAGTCGAAGACACTCGTCTTGGTCTCAACGACGCGCTCGGTCTTTTGCCCGAGAGTGAGGCCTGGCACCTTCGGCTCTCGGGAGAACACGAGCAAATCGTTGCTGCCATCGCGGCCCACGACCCCGATGCGGCTGCCGCTGCCGCTGCCGCACATGTCACTTCTAGTAATACGAGTGTGCGAGCGCTGTTGGCGACGATGAGCCGGCGCGGCACCAAGAGGATTTGAGCTCGAACCCGGAAGTCCTATTTAGGGCTTCTGCGGCGCCAGCTTTGGGCAAAGAAAGGACCGGGTCGACGGAATTGGGGCTCTCGGGTTTTTGGAGATGACGAAGGTTCGGCTAGGAGTTATCGGTGCAGGAGTTTGGGCCACTACGTCCCACCTCCCGGTACTGGCACAGCGACCAGACGAGGTCGAGTTCGTCGCGGTGTGCCGGCCCGGCGAAAAGGAAGTCCAGGCCGTCGCTGAGAAGTTCGGTTTCGCCGTGGCGACGGAAGACTACCGGGAGGTGCTGGCGGCCGGGATCGATGCCTGTATTGTCGCGAGCCCTCCGTACTTGCACCATGAGCACGCCCGCGCCGCTCTCGACGCCGGTTGCCACGTTTTGCTGGAGAAGCCGGTCACGATCGCATCCTCTGATGCCTGGGACCTCGTCGAACGCGCTCGTGCCGGCCGGCTCCACCTGGTCATCTCCTTCGGATGGAACTACCTGCCTACCTACCTGGCGGCCCGGGAGCTACTCGAGGCCCACGGCGTCGGGGATATTACGGGGATGGTCGTCCACATGGACTCAGGGATACGTGAGCTGTTGCTGGGAAGCTCTTTGAGCTCGACGGGCGACCCGGCTGACCGGGCCGACACTGCCACCTGGACGTCCAGACCCGTCTCCGGCGGCGGCTACGCGCAGGCCGCGCTGCCACATGCTCTCGGGATTGCCCTCGGGCTCTCGAAAGCCCGGGCACGGACCGTGTACGGTCTAACGGCGGGAGACTCCGAGAGCGGGATCGAGCTTTACGATGCTTTCGCCGTCGAGTTTGTCGGCGGTGCCATCGGCACGGTCTCGGGGATGGCTCACCACGCCGGCGCATCGCTGCGTCATGATGTTGAAATCCGCATCTTCGGGACGAGAGGCCAACTCCATCTCGATTACTTCCGTGACTTCGTTCGGCTGTGGAACGAGTCAGGGCTCGATTTACAACCCGTCCTTCCTCCCGACGCCGGCCTTTACAACTGCGACGGCCCGCCAAACGCCTTGATCGATCTGGCCCAAGGACGTGATGTCGTCAACCAGTCGCCCGGCGAGCTGGGGGCCGCCACCGTCGAGCTGATCGAGGCCGCGTATGCCAGCGCCTCCTCCGGTCTCCCGGTCCATGTGCCTGGCGACCGGCCTCGTTGAGCCGGGTCTCAGTGGCGCGAAGCTTGGTTTTTCACAGGCACTGAGCCGGAGGCCAATGCGATCGCTTCGAGCGACGAACGCACCAATATTGCTTCGCTTTCAGGCGCCACTTGCTCGAGCAGCTCAGTGTTGTGATGTGAGTAACCGGGCTCGTAACCGCCGAACGGGAACTCCGCGGCGGTGGGGAAATAGCCAATGTAACCGTTGGAGTAGCCCGCGAAAAGAGTGAAAGGAGCCGTCGATGCGTCCTTCACGGCTCGGCCGATCTCGTTGAACGGCTCCCCCGGCAGCCCCACGATGGCCACGTCCCCGATACGGATGGCCTGTACGTACGCCGTGACAGATGTTTCGATCTCGTCACCGGACTTGAGCCGGTCCACTGACCGTTCCGCCCATTGCACGTGGTAGTCGAGCGGGTTCAGCTCGGATTGGGGACGACCGGCGTCGATCGCGCCCTGAAGGTTAGCGCGGTACTCGTCCAGGAGGACCTCGACGTCGTTGAGCGTGGGGAGCGGTTTCAAGGGCAGCTCAGCTTCCACGGAGCCCCATGAGATGGGTTGCGGCGGCTGGTCAGCGTCGAGCACCGTCCGGTAGAGGGAGATCGGGGTCACCGAACCGTAGGCCACCCGCTCGATGTGCGTAGCGTAGGGGGAAATTTCGGATGCCACGTGGAGCGCCGCGTAACCGAGCTTCTCACCGAAAGCTATTTCGGGCCCGGCTTCGTCGTAAAATCCCTCCAGGGGCAAGACATTGCCAGCGGCACCGGCGAGGTACAGGCACATCCCGCCCAGGTTGCGCTCTACGAGTGACCGCAGCGCGCCAGGGAAGTCAGGCCCGACATTGGGGTTCTCACCTCCGAGCACCACCGGGTGGCAGGCGAAGTTGGTCACGACCGCGACCGTCCGGCCATCCTCGGTGGCGAGTTTGAGCACGATAAGTTCGTCGTCCAACGCACCCTCGGGGTTCCAGCCCAGGATCGTCCGGCCGTCACTTGTGCGCTCCCGCCGGTTGACTGATATGCCCGGGACGGCGGTAGAGCCGGCACCCAGCCTCACCGGGACGAGTTCGCGCGCTGCCACCGTGGCAGCGCCCGAGATCTCGTAGGGGAGGCTCTCGATGTACAGGCGCTCCTTGTCAAAGATCTCCCTCATCGAACCGCCCAACTTTCGGAGCGATCCCTCCGTAGCGTGCGGCCCCGCATGGGTGTGGCTGCAGTTGAGGAACACCGCGTCGGCGGAGGCACCAACCGCGGCACCTACCAGGTGGCGCATCCGGTCGGCTTGGGCGCTACTGATACCGATCAGGTCCAGGGCGACGATTACAGCCCGACGTTGGTCGGCGTCTTCGAGTACCAGGGCGGTTGCGGTGAGCGGTGCAAGGACGCCGGTCGCCGGCGCGGCCCTCCGCACGAAGCCAACACAATCGCTCGGCATGGGTGGGGTGATGTCAATCCGGGCGACGCCGGCGAGCAAGCCTGCTTGGGGACCGCTCTGCTCGGCGAGTGACGAGCTCGTCATCAGCGGTACGTTACTCTCATTTGCTTGCTCCTATGTGAGCTTGCGCCAGGTGATAATGAACAGGTGATAGATGACCAGGTGATAGATGACCAGGTGATAGTTGACCAGGTGATAGTTGAATAGTCGTATCTGTTGGATGTGCCCCGACTCCGAGTAGTTACTAGCCAGAGGAGGCTGTCGATGTCTTACGGTCGAAGGCCCACGAGCCGTATCCGCCTGCGTCAGCTCCTGGGCCGCCGCGACGACATTGCCGTGTACCCGAGCAACGCTCTGGAAAGCGACGAGCCGCCCGACGATCTCTACTTCTACAGGCCAGGAGAGTTGCTGGTACCCGACCACCCGGACCAGGTCGGCTTGTTTGAACAGGTAGCACGTCAGCTCGACCTGCAGTACTGCTCTTGCGAGGATGCCGCCACGCACAAACTCAGGGGCAAGGAAGACCAGCGCGGTGCTTCGGGACCAACTGGCGCCGCTGCGACCGGGGTGAAGCGGTTCTTCGTGCGCAGCCGGCTCGAGCTCGAGGTCATCTTGCGCCGCCTCGAAAAGGCGGCTCGCACCACTGGTCAAAGGCTGGTGGTGACGCCGAACCACGTCGTGTTCGGGTGCCCGGTGTGGGGAATGGACCCCTTCGGCGACCCGACCTTGCCCACCGAAGGGGACGAAGTAGGCCGGACGGAAGGGGGCGCCGGCGTAACGGTGGCCGTCGTCGACAGCGGTGTCCCGGCCAATTTCCAGGACAACCCCCTGCTGGGAACGTCTCTACTGGGCCCGCCGGCGGTCGGCTCGGACCCGTCGGAGGACGAGCCGTGGCCTTATTCGGCCGGTCCCGGTGCTCGTTTTTCCACAGGGACATGGGTCTTTCGTGGCTGGCGTCGTCCGTCAGGCGGCCACCGGGGCCGGCGTTCGGTCCTATCGTGCCCTCGACACCGACGGCGTGACGGACGAGTGGTACCTCGGCCATCAGCTCTCACTCGTCTTGGTAGACGCCCCGCAGGTGATCAACTTGTCGTTGGGCACCACTACTAGAGCAGACGAGAAGTTGATGGGGCTTCTTGAGTTGGAGAGGGCCGCCACCCGGCCGAACAGGGACGGCGAGCCGCCGGCGCCAATTGTCGTGGCGGCGGCCGGCAACCTGGGTAGTTCTCGGCCCTTTTACCCCGCCGCGGACAAATGGACGATCAGCGTAGGAGCGGTCGAGCTGACCGGGCCAACAATGACATCCCCGTCCCGGCATCGTTTAGCAATTTCGGGCCCTGGGTCGACGTTTGCGCCAAAGGCGTCCGGGTCTACAGCTCTTACGAGCACAAGCCGTACCGACTGCTTTCCTCCCCCTCTACCATCGTCGACTTCACAGGTTTCGCGGTCTGGAACGGCACGTCGTTCGCCGCCCCCGTCGTGAGCGGCTTCGTCGCCGACCGGTTGTCAAAAAACAGACGTCTCGACCTTGACGGCGTTCGGGCCATCCTGCGGGCAGGTCCCGTGCAAGTGCCAAACCTCGGGACGTACGTCCCATGACGCCCGCCACCGGCATTGGGAAAGGCGGGGAGGCGGGTCATCACGCTGGTACAGACGAGGACACCCTTCTTCGAGAGCTGCGGGAGGCTATCGAGCGCGCTGGACCCTCCTCCTGCTTTCTTGGCGCCTCTGGCGGAAGCACTGCTCACGTGGCATGACCCTGATGCTGAGCTGGCCGAGCTGGTCGCAGACTCGCGTGACCTTGCAGGAGCGGTGCGCGGCGGTAACCAGGAGCTGCTCCTTCGCTTCGAAGCGGCACCGTTTGCGATCACTCTTGAGGCCAGCCCACAACCATCGGGATGGTACAGGGTGATCGGCCACGTAGAGCCCGGTGTGCCAGCTCGGATCGAGATCCGTCAAGCGGTTGCGGGCCAAAGCGGGCCCGGGCTGTCGCTTGACTGTGACGAGTGGGGGCGGTTCGAGGCCTACCCGGTTGCACCAGGCCTCGTCAGTCTCCGCCTGACCCCCGGCTCTGGCCGAGCAGTACGGACGACATGGGTCGTGTTGTAGCGACTGTTCTCCACGGTAGGGATGTCCGGGCAACTGAAATCGACACGGAATTAACAGGAAGGAGCTCAGGCTAGATGATCCGTTTGGGCGTGCATTATGAATACCCCTTCGGCGGGATGGCGCAGCGCGATGAGTGGCTCCCCAGGGGCCCGATGACTGGAGGCGCGACTGCGAAGCGATCCGCAATACGGGCTTCAACATCATTCGGATCAGGATCGGGCAGGATTCGGACCTCGACGAGGTGGCTCAGCTTCTCGATATCGCGCACGCACAAGATCTCGACGTCTTGTTCGGGTTCGCCACCTTTTACGTCCCGTATTGGTTTATCGAAAAGTACCCCGATTCGCGCACCGTCGATCGCGACGGCAAAACGCTGGCCGAGGGGCCGCTCGATTATCGGTGGCCACGGGTCTGTATCAACCATCCCGAGTACAGGCGGAGCCGCAACTCACTGGTCGACGCTTGCGCTGGGCGCTTCATGGACCATCCCGCCGTCACAAGGTGGGACGTGCACAATGAACCCTGCCTTGCCCACGGGGGCTATCCCTGCTACTGCACTTACACGGTGGCAACGTACCGGGACGTGGCGCGAACCGAGTTCGCTTCGATCGCCGATTTCAACACTTCGACAGGGCAGAACTTTGCTGACTTCGATGCGATCGAGCCGCCTCGGAACGTCGAAGGGGCCGAGGCTGCGTGGCGCCACTGGCGGGAGTTCATGACCGCCAACTTGAGCCAGTTCCTACTCGAGGCAAGGGAGATCGTAAAACGCCACAATGCCGACGCGCTGGTAACTTACAACGTCGATCCTGTATCGCCGTGGAGGATCCAGCAGAATGTGGTCGACTGGTGGACCTCCAGAGAGCTGGACTTCGCTACTACGAGCCAATACGCTGGCTCCGATGAAGCGACGGCGAGCAGTGGTGTCAATATAGCCGTCCTTAAAGAATTGGCCGGTGACCGCGAGGTGTGGGTGACCGAGTTCCAGGGCGGGCCCTCTCCTTCTGCGAACGAGATCTTCAAGAACAGCTGGACCGGCAAGGATATCGAAATAGAAATGAACAGCTTGGTCAGCTATGGTCTGCGCGGCCTGATTTTCTACAGGTGGGACCCCCTCATCAGTGGCCAGGAAACCGGCATGATGGCCATGACCGACGCCGGCGATTACAATACCGAGCGTCGCGTCCACACAAAAGCCGCCATCGAAAGGCTACAGCAGTTCGAGCCGATCCTCGATAGCGGCAATACCCGTCCGCCGAGTGTGGGCATCTACCTCCGCAAATACCAACTCCACCACGCGGAAGAACGGCGCTTTCCAATTGATCAGTTCCGTGGGCCCCTCTACGATGCCATGCGGGGGCACTATGCGATTTGGACGGAGCTTGGTTATGGGACCGGGGTCATAGCCGATGACCCCGACCCAGAGGCCCATCACGAAATGGTGAGTTTCCCGTATATGTACGAGACCAGGGACACGGCGGCCGTTAATGCCGTTCTCGGGGCAGGTAAGCGAGCCGTTCTTGAACTGCCGGCGCGAGATCTGGAACGGGCCACGGCGGTCGGATCGGCTTTTGGGCTCGAAGTAAGGGGGAACGAATTTCCTGGGCAATATCATCCCTCTGCGGGGTGGAACCTTCGTGCCGCCAGAGCTCGCACCGGTGCGCGACAGGACGCGATCGTTGGCTATGCTCACGACAGCAGGGTAATCCTGAACGAGTCGGAGTCGTATTCCACGTTCTTGCGTTACGGGGACAATGGTGCTCCGGCGGTGATTGCCCCCCGTGAATACGGCGAGCGCCTGCTCATTTTCACTTTCTCCTTGGGCTACAGCTACAACCTCATGCGACATTGGGGGCTGCGCCAGTTCCTGGGTACGTACGTCGGCCGTTGGCTCAAACCGGAGGTCCAATTGACGGGCGTCGCCAAGGAAATGAGCTCGCTGGTGGAAGCGCGCCTCCTCGAAAGCGATGCTGGGGCGCTCGTTTTCCTTTTGAACCGGAGCCACTACGACTATGACGTCGAAGTGACCGTGGAGGGGTACCGAGCTCGACCGCGTCGTCACCACGAGCCACTCGGTGACGCATGTGCCCTTGGCTCCCGGGTAAGCGGACCTGTGATGTCCGGGTCGGCAGCAGGAGCAGGTCCGGCCCGCTCGGTGCTGGTTCACTGTGGAGGGGGGCCAGACTTTTGGGAGAGGGCGGCGCTTTGGTCACCCTCCAGAGGTTCGGCAGCACCTCCGCACGCTGAGCAAGGGGAGGCGCTGAGGACAGCGTTCCGGCCCAACCGGGGCTCGAGCCGGGGTAGGGGCCGGAGCATGGTCGTGCTCCGCCCAGGGGTGCGACCGATGCCGGACGCCTCGCCGGATGGCCAGCTCGATACCGAGCCAGGCCGCCCAACCGATCGGGGCCAGGCCCCAGAAGCTGACGACACGGTACAGGAGGACGACCGCCAGGGCGGAGGTCGGGTGCGTGCCGTAAGCGATAAGCAGGGCGGTCATCGACCCCTCGACGACCCCGATGCCGCCCGGGGTGATCGGGATGCTGGCCGCCACCTGGGTCAGCCCGTAGACCACGAGGATCCCGCGCCATGGCACCGGGACGCTGAGAGCCTCCATGCAAGCGATAAGGCACAGGCAGTCGCAGAGCCAATTGCCCAGTGCGAAGGCGAACGCCTCCAGCCACCCGAGGACGCCCGGCCGGACGAGGCCCAGGTCGTCGACTGTCTTGTGGACGAGCTTGCCGAGGGAGCGGGCCGGCCGTACGTGATCGGAAAGCAGCTTCCAGGCCCCTGCAAACAGCTGACGTGCCCGGTCGCTGCGCTTGGCGGCCACGTACCCCGCCCATACCAGGACCGGGACCGCAGCTAGCCCGGCAGCCAACCACCGCAGATGGGAAACTGGACCGCGGCTGCCTGCTACCCAACACCCGGCCGCCAGGATTACGAAGACGGCGAAACTCGAGAGCGCTCCGGCGACCAGGATCACCCATCCGGCCAGGACCTTATAGGCACCGCGCCGCCGCAGTTGTTCGAAGGCCCAGGTGGCGGACCACGCCGCTCCACCAGGCAACGAAGTAGACATTGCGTTGCCCGCCAGCGTGATCTCGAGCATCGGGACAAAGGGCACATCGACGCCGCCAGCGCGAAGGAGCCAGCGCTGGAGACGGGCGAAGGCTGCCATCGACGCCAGCTCGAGGATTATCGCTACCAACAGCCAGCCCAGGTGGAAGTGCGACAACATCCCACCGGCGTTCGAAACCTCGGAGCGGTGCTCGTAGGTGCCCCAGACCGCAAGGACCGCAACCGTCGCGGTGAAGGCTCTCTTTAACCACTTCTCCCACGTCGGGGACGGCTTTCGGTCGGGGCTATTTGCTGATTGGCTATCGGCGGTGACTGTCGCCCGGGCCACTGTGCTCTCAACACTCCCGACTTTGTGCTGTGAGGATCCGGGTACGCCAAAGGCGGGCGCCTGGCCTCCCCACGCATCCTTACACGCGATCTGGCCGAGTTGCCACGTGGCCTTAGTCTTCCGAAGCCTCACTGCGAAGATAAGGGCCAATCAGCGGAGATCCCCTGTGCCCAACCGGTCACGTGCCCACATCAGCTGGTGCCAATAGGGGTAGATAAGCACCGGCCGGCTGATCTCTTCCAGGCGGGAGTGCTCTTGTTCTGACAGCTCAACCGTCGATGCAGCGAGGTCGTCAGCGAGCTGTGCCTCCGTCCGGGCCCCAGGACGACACTCGTTATCCCCGGACGGGCCAACAGCCAAGCCAAGGCCACTTGAGCGGCAGATGCGTCGTGCGCCGCAGCGATGTCTCGGAGCACATCGACGATGTCGAACAGCTTCTCGCGGTCATGGACAGGGGGCTCCGGCCACCCGCCCGAATGACGCGCGCCTGGCGGCTCGGGTGCGCCGCGCCGGTACTTCCCTGACATCAAGCCACCTGCCAGCGGGCTCCAGATCAGCAGACCGACGCCCTGGTCGAGAGCCGTAGGGACAATGTCGTACTCTGCCGACCGCTCGATCAACGACAGGTAAATCTGATTGCTGACGAGAAAGGGGACATGTTCGCGCTCGGCGGTCCACAGCGCTTTCATAACTTGCCAGCCGGCGAAGTTGGAGCAACCTGCGTAACGGATCTTCCCGCTGCGCATAAGCAGGTCCAGGGCACTGAGCGTTTCCTCCAGCGGGGTCTGACCGTCCCACTCGTGTAGCTGGTACAGGTCGATGTGGTCCGTTTGAAGCCGCCTCAAGCTGGCCTCGCAGGCGCTGATCAAATGGTGACGGGACAAGCCGCCATCGTTGGCACCTGGGCCGACAATAAATCGAGCTTTTGTCGCCAGCAGGGCTTGATACGCGACGACCTGCTAATAGCTCGCCGACAATTGTCTCGGCGGCACCGAGAGAGTACGCGTCGGCAGTGTCTATTAGGTTTACCCCTGCGTCCAACGCCATACCGAGTTGACGTTTGGCTGCAGGCAAATCGACAGCACCCCGCTGCTCGTTTGTGTCGCCAAAAGACGCCGTCCCCAATGTGAAGCACGACACTCTCAAACCCGATCGCCCCAGTTGCCGGTACTGCATCAGGATGGCACGATAACAGGGTTGGCGCCGCCGGGCAGACGAGCCGGATGGGATCTCCTTGACCTCAAGTGCTCTTTACGTCGTAGCCTCGCCCAGGTGAGCCAAGAGCAGCCCGCACCGGTCCGCCACACGCTGGCGGCGTCGACCGGCGGCGTGTCGGCCGAGCGCGACGACCTCTGACGGTGGGGCTCGTGCTCGCCGTTACGCTCGTGGCCTTCGAGGCGCTGGCGATCGCCACCATACTGCCGGTTGTCAGCCGCCACCTGGGCGACCTCCGCCTCTACGGCTGGGTGTTCAGCGCCTTCATGCTCACCAGCCTCATCGGCATCGTCGTGGCCGGCACGCTGGCGGACCGGGTGCCATTAGGCCGACCGATGGTTGCGGGCTTGGCCCTATTTGCCGTCGGCCTGGTTATCGGCGGGACCGCGTCCAACATGACCATCCTGGTGGCCGGGCGAGCGGTCCAGGGCCTCGGCGCCGGGTTCGTGCCGGCCATCGCCTATGTCGCGATATCCCGTGGTTATCCCGAGCGCTACCGGCCGCGCATGTTCGCCATCCTTTCCACTGCCTGGGTCGTGCCCGGTCTGATCGGGCCGGCGATCGCCACGCTTGTTGCCACGGCGGTGGGCTGGCGGTGGGTGTTCCTCGGGCTGGTGCCGCTCGTGATCTTCTCGGGCACGCTGGCAGCCCTGGCCATGAAGCATGTTCCCCCTCCGGCCCAAAGGCGCAACGCCACTGTGCCGTACCTGCCGGTGCTGGGTGTTGTCTCCGGGGCCGGTTTGGCGTTGGCATCGATCAGCTCCGGCGACCTGTTCGCCGGTGTGGCGGGTGCTATCGCAGGAGGCAGTCTTCTTGTCGTATGCCTCCGAAAACTGACCCCTCCCGGGACCCTCACGGCCCAGCGAGGCTTGCCGGCTACCGTGCTCAACAGGGGACTGCTGACCTGCGCCTTTTTCGCCGCAGACGCATATGTCCCCTACGCCATTACGACGGTCCGGCATTCCCCGACGGCACTGGCCGCCCTGGCTCTCACGTCCGGGACACTCGCCTGGACAGCTGGCGCCTGGGTGCAAGCTCGCCGCATCGCCAGGGTTGGCCCCCGTCGGTTGGTCCGCTCGGGGGAGTGCCTTGTGGTCGTTGGCGTCGGTCTGATGAGCGTCGTTCTGGTCCCATCGGTGCCGCCTCAGTTCGGCATACTGGCGTGGGCCGTGGCGGGGGGCGGCATGGGCCTCGCCTACGCGCCGCTGTCTCTGACCACGCTCGACCGAGCTGAACCAGGGGCCGAGGGAAAGGCCACGTCGGCCCTGCAGCTGTGTGACGTACTCGGCCAGGCCATCGGGACGGGGGTTGCGGGGGCGCTAGTGGCCGTTGCCGCCAGTGGCTCGGGCCGGCGTTCGGGGGTGGCGCTGGCGTTTTTTTTCGGGATAGCCGTTGGGCTAGTTGCGCTGGTTGTCGGAGCTCGTATCCCCGAACGGCTTCTGGGCTCCAAAACGAAAAGCTCTTTGGCTACCTCTTCAGCGACATCGGCGACATCGGCGACATCGGCGGGACCGGCAGAAGACCTCCAGTACCGAACAGTGCCAGACGGATGAGGCAAATAATCTCAACTGCTGGCGCTGGTCTACTGGTCGGGCGCGCTCGAGTACGTGGGCAGGGCATAGATTTTCTGGGGTTTGAGGCGGACAATTAGCCGCTCTGCGCCAGGCTCGGGCGGCGGGGTGGCACCGCCCATGTGGATGTTGTAAATCACCTGGTGGAACGACCCGTCGGGGTCCTCGGTGAACTCGACTGGGCCGGAGATGGTGGCGTAGGTGCTCGCCTCGTCTCCGACGGGGAGGCTGTGCACCAGCAGGTTGGCACGAGGGTCACGCAACATGTTGACAGTCTTTCGGCGCCCCTTGAGCGTACTGAAAACGATGTCGTCCCCCTCGGCTTTGACGAAGACCACCGCCATTTGGGGCGACCCGTCGGCGTTGGTCGTAGCGAGCACAGAGAGGTGCGGGCCCGCGAGGATCTCGTTGGCCACCCTTTTGGCCAGGCCGGCCGGGCGCCCGTTGAGGTAGGGGTCGTAGAAGGGCCGGCCCGTGTTTCCAGTGCGGATGGGCCCAGGGCTGGTGAGTACGGGTTTGTCTGGTTTGGTCATGCTCGTGTTGACTCGCCATTGAAATCTTAAGAAGCGCGGCCGCGGCCGGTTCTTTAACTCGTTCTCGAGAGTCAACACGATTATGGTCATGACCGAGATAAAGACCCAGGGTTTCGAGGCGGCGACGGCGCCCTACCGGCGGGAGCTGTTTGCCCACTGCTACCGGATGAGCGGCTCGGTCACCGAGGCGGAGGACCTCGTGCAGGACACGTACCTCCGCGCGTGGCGAGCCTTTGACCGTTTCGAGCAGCGCTCGTCGGTGCGGACCTGGATGCACAGGATCGCCACGAACGTATGCCTGTCGGCGCTTGACCGACGAGCACGGCGTGCTCTGCCGTCGGGGTTGGGGCCGCCTTCGTTCGACCCTCTTGGGCCGCCGACACCGGCGGCCAGCGGGACGCGGTGGGTGGAGCCGGTCCCCGAGCACCTGGTCATAGACGAGCGGGGTGACCCGGCGGAGGTGGTCGCGGCCCGCCAGCGCGTCCGCCTGGCGCTCGTGGCGGCGCTCCAGGTTCTCCCCTCCAGACAGCGGGCCGTGTTCATCCTCTGCGAGGTGCTGGCAATGTCGGCCGTTGAGGCAGCCGACGTGCTCGACCTAACGGTGGTGGCCGTCAAGAGCCTGCTTCGGCGTGCCCGGGCTCGGCTCGCCGACGTGCCGTTGGCCGACGAGGACCTGGCTGAGCCCACAGACCAGGGTGCTCGCCGGGTCTTGGACCGCTACATGATGGCGTTCCGGCAGTCGGACATGGCGGCGATCGAGCGCTTGCTGGCAGACGACGCCGTGCTCGAGATGACCGGCACGGGCACGTGGTTCTCCGGCAAGCTGACATGCGTGCCGTTCATCGCGGCGCAGGCGATAGGCCGGACCGGCGATTGGGAGATGCTCCCCCTCGTCGTTAACGGCCAGCTGGGCGCGGCGGCTTATCACCGAGGTGACGACGGGGCGTACCACTCCTTCGCCGTGGTCGTGCTAGCTACGACCTCGACGCACATCACGCGCATTTCCCTGTTCTCCGCCCCCGAGCTCTTTGCCCGTTTCGATCTGCCACCCGTCGTACCCATTGGCCCTGACGCTCGGCCATGTCGAGGGACTCGAGGAACGCCCCGTCGTGCCGCTCTGAGACAACATAGGCGCCGCCGAGGGTGTCGCCTATCTCGAGCACCTTCGGTATTGGGAGGTCCGGACCGGCAAACTCCATTGCGGCCCGGTCCTTCTCGAAGTCCTCCGGGTATTCGCCGAAACGGACCACCAAAGCCTTGCCGTCGAGCGCACAATAAGCTCTCGACCAGTCCCCACCTCCGAGCTCGGCCAGCGCCGAAACGGCACCGTAACGTTGCGTGATGAACTCGCCAACATCTCTGGCCCCTGCCATCGGCTCCATGATTGCTCGCTAGTCGGCCCGAGCAGTAGGCGCTCGCTTATCCGGTCCGACCCGGGCGGGGCCGGCCCGATGAGACCAATCGCCAGGCGGCTCGCCCGTGGGACCAAATCGGGAGACGCCTGAGGGTGGCAGCGGGTTAACCCGCTGCCACCCGTCCCGGGTCACGGAGTGCTGCCTCCAGGCCCTTGCCCGGTCGCCTTTGCCCGGTCGCCCTGGCAAGAAGCCCAGATGCTGGGACAACAATTTATGGGCAACCGACCGAAGGTTGCCTGTCCTGGCACTAAGAACAGGTCCTAGGGTGCGTCTACGCCTCTGGCCGGATAGGCGAGACGCCTGCCTGCTTCATGACACGGTGAGCTTCAAGACCATGCTGACCTTTCCGTAGGAGTTCCTCGCAGTGATCGTGATGTGATGGACGCCGACGGCTTTGGCTGTCGGCGTGCCCGAGATGGTTGCCGTCCCGTTACCGGTGCCTGCCCACTTGAGCCCGGCTGGCAGAGCGGTGTGGCTGAAGCTCGCCGCGGGGTAGCCGGCGGTCTTTACGATGAAGGAGAAGGCGGTCCCGTGGACAGCGTGTGCCGAGGCCCCACTCGTGATCTTGGGCGCCTGGTTGATGGTCAGCGAGTAGCGGGCGACCGCTTTCCCGAGAAGGTTGGAAGCAGTAACGCTGATTTTGTCCACGCCCCCGGAGCCGGCCCCTGGCACTCCGGAAATCGTTGCCTTACCGTTGCCGTTGGGCCTGAAGGTCAGGCCCGCAGGCAGTGCCCCCAGCTCGGTTATCGACGGGACCGGGTAACCGAAGGTAGTCACGGTGAAGCTGTAATGTCGCCCGGTCGTCGCCGCCGGGGGTTTGCCGCTGCTCAGACCGGCTGGACGTTGCACGGCGATGGCGAGGACTTGCAGGGTGCTGCCGGCGACGTTAGAAGCCGTCAGCAAGACCTTGGTCATCCCCGCGGTCGATGTGTTCGGGACACCCGAGATGGTCGCAGTGCCGTCCCCGTTATTTAGCCAACTCAGTCCGCTGGGCAGGGCCGAGTCGCTCAGAGTCGGGGTAGGCAACCCGGACGTGGCCACCTGGAACGAGAACTTGGCACCGACGGTCGCAGTGGCCTTTGAGTCGCTGGTGAAGGCCGGAGTACGAGTGGGTGTGCCAGACGGCGTCCCAGTCGGAGCCGTAGTCGGTGTCGTAGTGGGTGTCGGTGTCGTAGTGGGTGTCGGTGTCGTAGTGGGTGTCGGTGTCGTAGTGGGTGTCGGTGTCGTAGTGGGTGTTGGCGTTGTAGTCGGTGTCGGCGTCGTAGTCGGTGTGGTTGTCGGCGTTGGGGCAGGGGCGCTGCCAATGTCCAGGGTGAGGGTCTGGGTGGCGGGGCCACCGAGGTTCGATGCGCTCAGCTGGATACTGTGGGCCCCGATGTCGCCGTCCGACGGCGTCCCCGAAATGGTGGCCGTACCGTCGCCATTATTGACCCAGCTCAAGTCGGCCGGCAGCCCAGACTCCGCAATGGCTGTGGGGACGGGGAAGCCGCTGGTCGTCACGTTGAAGCTGAACGACGTCCCGCTGGTCGCCGAAGCGCTGCTGGAGCTCGTGAACGCCAGCGCCTGGACGACCACCACATCGAGGGTGGTCGTGGCATCCGGGGTGATCCCGTTGCTGGCCTTTATGGTCAGCTCCGTGCTCCCCGCCGCCGTAGGCATACCGGACAGCAGGGCCGTGCCGTTGCCGTTGTCGACGAAGCTGAGCCCTCCCGGCAGTGCGCCGGTCTCAGTAATCGAAGGAGTCGGGAAGCCGGTAGCCGTCACGGCGACTGCCCCCATCTGGCCCAGGGTGAAGTCGGCCGAGCCAACGCTGACGGTTGGCGCCGTCGCCGGGTTGACCGTGATCGTCAGGGCGAGTGTGGACGTGCTTCCCGAGATATTGGTAGCTGAGATCGAGACGGGATAAGTCCCTTGAGTACCGGCTGCGGGGGTGCCGGAGATGGCCCCTGTGCCGTTGCCGTTGTCGACGAAGCTAAGCCCAGTCGGTAAAGTCCCGGCCGTCTGGGTGAGCGTTGCGGCGGGGAACCCGGTGGTGGTGATGTCGTAGCTGCCCGCGACTGTAGTGGTGAAGGTGGCAGTGGTGGGACTGGTGATGGTGGGGGCTTGGCTATTGGTCAGGCTGAAGCTCTGTGTCGCGCTCCGGCACCGGTGGTGGCGGTGATCGTCAACGGGTATGTACCCCCCGTGCCGCTGGCCGGGGTCCCCGAGATGGTGGCAGTCCCGTTGCCGTTGTCCACGAAGTTGAGCCCGGTTGGCAGCGTCCCGGACTCTGACAGTGCCGGCGCCGGCTCGCCCGTCGTGGTCATGGTGAAGCTGAAGGCGGCACCGACATTGGAAGTGGCGGTGGCCGCGCTCGTGATTGTGGGGGCGACGTTTTCCGTCAGGGTGAGGGTCGAGCCCCCAGCCATATTGACCCAATCAGACAGCCCTCCTCCGTAAGCCTCGCCAAAGGCGGCGCCGCCCTCGGTGGTGCCGTTGGGCATGCTGACAGGCACTTCGACGGCGCCGGTACCGCTATTGGTGATGGTCACGACGCCATTCGTCTCACTGGCTGAGACCGACGGTCCGGCCGCCCACGCACCCTGCTCGGCGAGGACCTGGGCCTCGGAGACATCGGTCATCTGGTCGATCGGCGCCGAGCTGTTGAACCAGCTGTTGTACTGGCTCAGCATGTTGCTGATCAGGTCGAGGATCGTGTAGCCGTAGTCCTGGCCGTTCTCAGTCGCCGGCCCGATCAGGTCGGTCTGGTGGGCGTAGCCGACCCTGGGGTTGTTGGCGAGGACGTGGCTCAACATGATGTGCGACTCAGAGGCGAGAAAGTCCGCCTCGGTCGCAGGCGTGCTCCTGCAGGTCGTCGCGGAGGTGCCGGCGCAGTGGCCGGTTTCAGAGGGGAGGCTCGGGTTGGCGAGCGAGTCCCCCTGCGCTACGTACAGCGTGTTGTACTCATTGAGCTCGTCGGGCCAATTGGAGGCGTTGTAGTAGATGTTGCTCGGGTAGCGAGGAGCCGTCTGCGCCAAGCCGATCGTGTACTGCTGAGGCTGACGGGAGGCGTCGGCGGCGATCGTCGTTACGCCCGTGTCGCTCAGTGCTTGGGGCATGTCCGGGTTCTCGATCCCCGAGTGCTCGCCGGTGATGACGGCGCTGGGCGTGTAGTTCGGCAAGCCGTTGGCAGCCGCGAAGGCCTGGTCGAGGCCGATCTCGCATCAATGGAGTCGTCAGCTGCGGTCGACGAGGCCGGCAACCAACTGGCCGGGGCGCTCGAGCAGTCGATGCCCGGGTTGGTGGCGGTGGGGAACCGGGCCCGGAGTTCGGGGCCTCACCGGGGGCCGTGCCGGTGTCGGTGAAGCTGTACGTCGTCGATGAAGTAGCCGCGGGGTCCTCGGCCACTTGGCCGACCAGGCCATAGGTCGTGGCGCCGGGGCCTCCCGGTAGACGTTGTAGCCCCAAAAGCCCGTGCCCCCGGTGTGGTTGGCCTCCTCTTGGGCGAGCGTCGGCGCCGGGTTCCCACTGGTGCCCGTGCCGTTGGCAGCCTCGGGCCAGGTGAGGGTGACCGAACCGTTGGCGGCGACGGTCACGCTCTGGGAAGTGGACGGCTCTGACTCGCCGTAGGCGGTGGCGGCGGTGACCTCGTAGCTGTAGCTGCCGGCACTGAAGGTGCCGCCCGAGCCGTTGGCGGTGACTGAAGTCAGGGGCTGAGGCTGCCAGACCTGACAACCTAGGAACAAGTGCGACCAGGTGTGGATGATCCAGTTGAAGTCCGCCTTGTCGGCGAGCAGCGCGTTCACCAGCCCGGCGTCGTTGGGGTAG
This sequence comes from uncultured Acidimicrobiaceae bacterium, assembly GCA_963823855.1. GTDB lineage: Bacteria > Actinomycetota > Acidimicrobiia > Acidimicrobiales > Palsa-688 > Fen-671. Next base: position 32,019 of record CAWGNA010000006.1, on the reverse strand, counting down.
CTCGGGTCGACCGCTTGGCCGGGGTCGGTGAAGGTGGTCCCGTTGGGGTCTTTGTAGCTGCCCGTGCAGTTGGCGCTGGACTCGTCGGCCGCTGTGTCCGCGGTGCAGGCGCCGATGGCGTTGAACGCCAGGTTCAGCGTGATACCTGTTTGCTTCTCCCAGTTGGCGACGTAAGCAACGTCGGCCGCGGTCATCTGGACGTCGGCGGGTATGCCCGGCCCGGACCCCGCCGCCACGCCTTGGTCGGCCGTTGGGCAGGTGTAGTCAGGCGGGTCAGTGGCGGCCGGCGTGCACTGGAACGCGGAGCTCCACTCGTTGTCGCTGATGAAGTTGTCGTCGATGTCCTGGCCGAAGTAGTTGCGGTAGAGGCCGAGGTGGGTGCCCTGGGTGACCCAGTTGATGAGCCCGGGGGCGAGGAGCAGCCACTGGAGCGAGTTCTGGTTGTAGTTGAAGAACAAGGACAGCTCGGCCACGCCCGCTTGCGCGTCGCTGCCGGGGTGCTGGTAGACGCCGCCCAGTGTGCCCCCGGACGCTGCGTTGAGGTACGACGTGAAGGGGGCACCGGGGTTCACCGTGGCCGAATAGCCGTACGTACCGGTGTCCATCGGGATGGGGCCGTTCAGCTCGGGCATTGCGGTCAGTCCCGCCGAGGTCAATGTGCCGGTAGTCCCGTCCAACGCCCCTGCCGTGGCATCGGTGACACCCAAGATCGGGGTCGGGAACACGTTGCCGTCAATCTGGTTTACGTGGAACTGGGCCTCGTAAGAAAAGAGGGGACTGAGTTGTCCGGAGGCAAAGTCAGCGGGGTCGTCGGCGATGACCACGGCGTTGTAATTCCCGGTGGTCCCGCTGGACAATGCCGGCAGGCCTACGGTCTGCGATCCCAGTGTCCCGGACGCATCGACCTCGGTGTAAGGCACACCTTCTTGCGTCAGAGCCGCATCCCACGCGGCCGTCGTGGGATCGCTCAGTGCGCCGCCGACGCCGCCAACGACGAGGACCTTCAAGTTGAGCGTGTTCGTGGTGGTGGCGGCGGAGGCGCTAACTGCAGGTGCTCCGACCATCCCGGCCAGGGTCGCCACAGAAATAGCGATTGCGAGCGCGGGCCTACGGAATACCGGAGGAGCGGCCTTGTGTTTGGCGTGCGCGGGTACGTAAGGGCCCGCATGGGCCGGCCACGAAGAGAGCCCACGCGCTGACCGACGCGGCATCGCGTGAGCGGGCCTCGGGGATGTCGAAAGAGCCGGCTTGCGGTGCGGGGTGGGCACCTTCATGGGAGCCTCCGTTCGGAGTGGAATGAGTGTCGGGAAGATGCACAGGGCAATTGAAGAAGCCTTCGCGCCGGCCAGTTGCCAGGCGATCGAGCTGGAGCGCGAACCGACCGCTTCTGCGGTGAGGGTGGCGCCGTCTTATTGGGGGAAAAATCGCTCAGGGCGGAAATCTCAGCTACGGCTGTCGCTCCCGCAGGGTCGTCGGCCGCCGCAACGACATCGAGGTGCCAAGAACGGGCGAAGTAAAAAGGCTCCTGCCACGGGTCCCTAAAGCCTTTGCTTTCACTATCCATATCGTTGTCCCCGGCATAAGCGTCTTCGGGCGGGTCGAACACTGAAGCGGTGCTATCAACGTCTTGACCCTGCCGAAGGCGAGATGCTTCTCTTCACGCGGCATTTGCCGCTCTCTGAGCGTTTTCGTCTGGTTGTCCTGCGTATGTACTGATGACCCGGGCCGCCCTTTGATGCAAAATTCAAACATCTGGCGTTTCGAAACCTGTACCGACGGTAACAACGGGGTGAACACCCCACACGGGCCCACCCAACTTTCCGTTTTAGGTACATCGTGTGTAGGGAGACGAACGCGTTCGGCGCGAACTGGCAGACCGCAGGGCTGTTCGAGACCGCCACTACTTGAGCATCATGCCCGTCGACCGGTGAGCTCGGGCGCCTCCGCCGCGTGGCCCGCGGGCACTTCCGGGGAGCCATGAGCCCGTCGTCGGCCTGCTACGGGCATCGATGTCTGACTGACCGTGGACCGCGGGTGGCGCTCAGCGCGCTGACGGTCCCTTTTTCTGTTCCGCGACGTGAGGCCCGGTCGTCACCACGCCAGCGCCCAGCCGTCGCGGCGCGGGTCGGAGCCGGCCAGGAGAACGTCGCCGTCACGCCGGATGATCTCGACGCTGCAGGGGCCTTCGAGGTCGCCGACCGCAACGACGGGGTGGCCGCGCTGGGCGAGCTGGCGTCGCAGGTCCTCGGGGAACCGGCGTTCAAGGGTCACCGCGTCGGGCCCGTCGTGCGGGTAGTCGGCGTATTGGCCCGGCATCATAGAAGTCCAGCGCGGCATCTCGGCGGCCTGTTGAGGGTCGAGGCCGAAATCGATCATAGCCGTGGCGACCTGGAAGTTGACCTGGACCTGATGGTCCGCGCCTGGCGTGCCGAAGACCCCCCACAGCCTGCCCTCGTGCAGCACGAGCGGCGGGTTCATCGTGTGGCGGGCTGTGGCCGGGGCGCAGGTAGTTGGGATGGCCACGGTCGAGGTGCCAATAGGCCATGCGGTTGTTGAGCAGGACCCCTGTGTCGCCAGCCATCACTCCAGAACCCCACAAGCTGTTGATGCTCTGTATGCCGGAGACGGCGTTGCCATCCTCGTCAGCGGTGCAGAAATAGGTCGTGTCGCCTGCCCCGGCGATGGTGGCGGAGGTAGGGGCGGCGCGACCCATGTCGATGCGTTCAGCGAGCCGGGCGCAGTAACCGGCAGAGAGGAGCTCCACGAACGGGGGCTCGACCGTGCGCGGGTCACTGCCCCAGCGCTCGCGGTCCAAGAAAGCGAGCTTTTTGGCCTCGACCATAACGTGCAACAAGTCGGCCGACCCCAGCCCCATGCGGGCCACGTCGAAGTTCTCGAGGATCTTCAGCTCCTGGAGGAGCACGAACCCGGTCGAGTTGGGTGGCGCCTCGAGGACCCGGAGACCCCGATAGTCAATGGCTAGCGGCTCCTGTACTTCGGGCTCGAACTCCGCCAGGTCCGCCGGGGTGATCAGGGCACCGGATTCCGCCAGGGCCCTGATTAGCCGGCCGGCGAGGCCCCCACGGTAGAACGTCTCAGCCCCTCCTCCGGCGACCTCTTCGAGGGTGCGGGCCAGGTCGGGCTGGGCGATAAGGGCCCCCACCAGCGGCGGCTCTCCCTCGCGGAGGAAGGCGGCCGCGGTCCGTTCGTCGGGTCGCATGTCCGTCAGCTGGTCGGCGGCGAACTGCCGGTAGTGGGGCGTCGCACCGAACCCGTCGCGCGCCAGGCGGACGGCCTCGGTGCAAACGCGTGCCCAAGGCAGGCGACCGTGACGGCGGTGCATCATGTCGAGCCCGCCCAGCATGCCCGGCACCGATACCGACAGGGCCCTCTTAGCGGGATGCCAGCGTGGTAGCGCTTGGGCGTCGCGGCGCGCGGCGCTGGCCCGGTGCCGTTGAACACCACGGCCCGCCCGGTTTTCCCGTCGAGGAATTGGTAAAACGCGTCGCCCCCCAGGCCCGACATCATGGGCTCGACCACCGCGAGGGCCAACGCAGTTGCAGCGGCCGCGTCCACTGCGTTCCCCCCGTCGCGCAATGCCATTAGACCGGCTTGGGCGGCGAGCGGGTGGTTTGCCGCCACTGCGCCCCGCTTCCCGATGATCAGCGGGCGATAACAGCGCGTCTCGCCCGTCACCGACGTGGACTGCGTAGTGGCGTGGAACAGATCAGGAAGAGGAGCAGGTACTGGCGAGGTCCGTCGATGGCCTGACGCTAATGCGAACGACGAAGATGCTGACATTCAGCGCGACCCACACATACCGCGACCCTCGCCTACGATCACCCAATGCGGGAGGCACGGGCGTGTTCGAGGCTGTCAGCATGAAGCCTGGGGAGGCTTGGTCCTGACGGCCCGCCGCCCTCTGGCCACGGTCGTTGCATTGTGCCTGGGGCTGGCGGCGTGCGGTAGCACCAGCGGGACCGAGAGCACCGCGAGCATCGGTGCCTTCAGCGTGGTCGAGGTCGGGAAGACCCACGTACAAATTGCGGCCGACGGTAGATCGGCCATCGTGCAACTCGAAACCAACCCGCCCACTGTATGCGCCATCGCGTACGGCAGGACAGCGTCGCTGGGGTCTATCGCGGACGACCCCAATATGGGCGGAACTGCGATCTCCCGGCACATCGTCGTACTCGACGGCTTGACCCCGGGCACGACCTACCGCTTCCGGCTTACCGCCACCGATGCCCGAGGGCAGGTGTTCCAGACCCAAAAGCTGGCCACCTTTACGACTCCGCGGCAGGTGGCCGCCCAGGAGCAAGATGTCGCCATCGGCGCGAAAGTCGTCGCTGTCAGTTCGCAGTGGAGCAGCTCCTACAAGGCGACGAACGCTGTAGATGGCAACCTGTCGACTGAGTGGGCCTCCGCTGGCGACGGTGACCGAGCCTTTATCACGATCGACTTGGGGCGACCCCGCCAGATCACCGGCATTGCCTTCATCACGCGGGCGATGTCGGACGGATCGGCCACCACTCGGACCTTCGCCGTAGTAGTTGACGGTCAGAGACGGTACGGGCCTTTCCCCGCTGGCAACCGCCTCGACCCGCGTGTAGCTAGGGTGTCGTTCGCTGGTCGTCGCCTTCGGTTCGACGTCGTCCAGTCGACTGGCGGGAACACCGGCGCGGCGGAGATCGAGGTCTTCTCCCGTAGCTGATTACCCTGGACTGCCCTTGCGAAAAATCCCCGCCCGAATAACGGGCCTTGCTGTGGCAAACCGGCCGGGGGAGGCTGCGAGGCACACTTGTCAGCAGGTCAAAGGCTTACTCGGCGACTCCTGTCAGGGGCTCGCCGGCTCGTCGTCGAGTGCTGACAGGACCCGGCCCAGGGCACCCGGGAGCCCCGCGTCGTCCGGTCGTACCAGCACCGTGCGTGCACCCAACTCGGCGGCCTGCGCCAGAGCTCCGGGGCTGTCATCGACGACCAAGGCGGAGCTGGGGTCGACTTCGAGCAGACGGAACATGTTCTCGTAGTAGCGCCTTCCGGCCAACTTGAGCTCCCCGACCAGGTCGGCCCCGAAAAGGAGCTGAAACCGCTCCCGGATACCGGCACCACTTAAATAGCCCTCTAACTCCCACGACGCTCCAGCCGAGGCGGTATGCAAGACAAGGCCGGGAGCGCTCAATGCGTTCACGGCGTCTGCGACGCCCGGGAAGGCGGCGCGGACGTTAGTCGTGACGAAGCGGGTTGTCTCCCAGGCCAAAGCGAGGGCCTCATTGTGAGGTGGCATGGCCACGTCAGCGGCTTCACACATTCGGGCCAGCCACAGCACCAAGTAGCTCTCGTATAGTTCCAGGTAGGGTCGGCCATCGAGCGGCTCGGAGAACATCTCGTCCCACAGAGGGGTCACCACGGTGCGGTTGGCCAGCGCCCACTTCTCCTGCGCGCCTCCTAGCCGTGGGGACAGGTACTCCCCGATCAGGCGCTGCCATTCCGGGGCACGTCGCTCGTTGTCGCTTATCACCCCACCGTCGTCGACGAGGACTACTTCGACCCCCACAGTGTCGAGGGTAGTCGCCTCGAATCGCACATGCTTTCTCAGGACGGGGCCTTGCGATCCAGCCGACCAGCCGGTTAGGCGCGCTGGGACTGGAGGTCAGTAGTCCTCGAGGTTTGGGTCCTTGAACCCGCCTGGGATCATCGTCTCGTCCACGCCAGGGGGGTTCCGGCGCCGCGCCGCCCACGGTACGAACAGCCAGTTCGGTACGGATCGTCCTCGGGAACGGGGCCCAGTGAAGCCGCGCCGACGGCTATCAGGATCACGAGACCGTAGACGATGTCGAGCACCGACGGCTGGAACCCGAGGGTCGGCAACACCGCGTTGAGGACCGCTAAAGTCATCGCCCCAGCGACGGTCCCGATGTAGTTGCCCGACCCACCGAGGATCGACGCGCCACCGATGGCGACGGCGGCGATGGAGGTGAACAAGTACGGGTCACCCATCCCGAGGTAAGACTCGCCGACGTAGCCCGCCAGGGCAATACCGGCGAAGCCTGCCGCGAGCGAGCTGATGATGTAGACGGCGCAGGTCTCGAGACGGACGTTTACACCGGAGAAAAGAGCGACCCTCCTGCTCAAGCCCACCGCGTAGAGCCTGCGGCCAAACGGGGTGCACGACAACGTGTACGTCACGATCACGATCAGCACGAGCCAGGCGACACCCATAACCGGGATCCGCCCCCATTTGTGGGTGGCGAGGTAGACGGCGGCGGCGGGGGCGTTCCCTCCCGCGTTCCCGTTCGTGTAGAGCAACAGGACCCCCTCGACCGTGGTGTACATCCCGAGCGTCATGATGATCGCCGGGACCCCCAGGAAGACGATCCCGATGCCGTTGACGAGGCCGACGAGGGCGGAGAGCCCGAGGACCAGCGGGACGGCCCAGAGCATGTTGCTCGACTGGGCCCCGGCGAAAGACGAGATAAGGATGCCCGAGGCCGTGACGACCCACGGTATCGACAGGTCGACGCCGCCGGCCAGGATGACGAACCCCTGGCCGAGGGCCACGAAACCGATGAGGGCGCCCGTATCGATCAGCTCGTCGATGTGGTCCACCGCCAAAAACCCGGACGCGATGAACCTGCCAACCAGAACGAGCAGCAAGAGGAGCACGTACGCCAGCGCGATGGACCGGTGCCGACGGGGGACGGCTAGCTTCATGGCGCCCTCAATGCCGCCCGCCGGAGCCTCATTGAGCGCAGCGCCCCACCGACAAGCACTGCCGCGATCAGTAGGACCCCGTACGCTAGCTGTTGCCAGTAGGACGAGAGGTTCAAAACGAACACGACGTCGGCGATGAGCGTGAGCGCGAACGCCCCGCCGATAGTGCCGACAAAGCCGCCCGAGCCCCCGTAGAGGCTGGTACCGCCGATTACAACCGCCGTGACGGCCGGGAGGATCTCCCCGTTGCCGACCGTCGGGTCGCCAGATGCGGTGAGCATGGCGTAGAGGATCGACCCAAATGCGGCACAGGCTCCTGCCATGCAGTAGACGGCAATCAGGGTCGACCGGGGGTGCACTCCGGCGATGGCGGCGCCCTCCGGGTCAGATCCCAGGGCGTAGATGCGCCTGCCCAGCCGCTTCCGCTTGAACCAGGACCACACGACGATCATGGCGACCATGACCCAGGCTGCGTTGGGGAACCCCGCCGAGGACTGGTTGATCCAGTTGGCGAAACTTGCCGGGATCGACCCGCCTTGTATCGGCAGGATCAGCAACGCGATGCCACTTACCACCGACCAAGTCGCCAGGGTGACGATGAAGGGTTGCAGCTCGAGGATGCCGATCAGCGCACCGTTGACCACGCCGACTGCTGCCCCCGAGGCCAGGATCACCGCTGACCACGTGATCTCGCTCCCGGTCGAGACAAAGTGTGTCGCGGCGATGGCTGTGCCCATCGACAGCACGCCGCCGAGTGACAGGTCGATGCCCCGGGTCAGGATCACCAACCCTTCGCCGAGACCGAGGGCGACCAGGAAGACCGTCGCCGCGCACAGGTCTGTCAGCTGTTGGCGCGACACCACGTCGGGTTGGAAGAGCGCGTACACGACGAACAGCACGATGGCGAGGCCCCACGCAATGGCCGGTCGGATGTCCATCCGCCGGGCGCTCGTCCGTCCGCGGCTCAACAGGGAGTCGAACGTCACCGCGGTCATCGGCCAGTCCTGCTCAGGAAGTGCCGGCCGCGGGCGCCAGGACGGCGTCGCCCCATCAGACCGCGGACCCTTTCACGAGCGGCTCGCTCTTCGGCTCGCCGGCGTTGAGCATCAGGCCCACCACCTTCTCTTCGTCAATGCTCCCGTTGTTGTCGAGCTCGGCGCAGATCGCCCCGTCGAACATGACAACGATCCGGTGCGCCACGTTGACCAGCTCGGTAACGTCGCTCGAGTAGAAGAGCATGCTGTAGCCTTCGTCGGCCAGCTCGTTCAAGGTTCGGAACATCTCAGCCTTGGCGCCTACGTCCACCCCGCGGGTTAGGTCATAGAGCAGGAGCACGCGTGCCCCCGAGATAAGGAACTTCCCTACGACGACCTTTTGCTGGTTCCCTCCAGACAGGTCGCCGGCGAGCTGTTCGGACTGCTGGCGACCGATCTTCAGGCGCCTGATCGTCGGATTGACGAGGTCGAGCTCGGCCCGCCGCCGGACGTAGCCGAAGCGGGAGACGCGGTGTAGGACCGGCAAAATGAGGTTCTCCCGGATCGAGAGTGTCGGTAATAGCCCTTCGGTCTTCCGGTCCTCCGGCACCAGGGCAAGACCTATCCCCGCTTGTAGCGCCTCGCGGGTGAGCGGATCCTGCGCTTGACGCCGTCGACGGCGATCGAGCCGTGCGAGGACAATATGCCGTACAACGAAAGGATGAGCTCGAGCTGGCCCTGGCCTTCCAGGCCGGCGATGCCCAGGATCTCCCCCTCCCTCACCTGCAGGTTGACGTTCCTCAGGCGACGGCCCGCCCCGAGCTCCTTTACCTCGAGCATCACCTTGGGCTTTACCGTCTGAGGGATGCCCGGGTAGAGCTGCCCGAGCTGGCGCCCGAGGATGGCACGGACGAGCTCGTCGGATGACAGCTCGCCGTTGCGCCAGCTCCCGACGCTCAGGCCGTTCCGCAGCACTGTGAGGCGCGAGCAGATGTCGGCCACCTCGGCCAGTCGGTGCGAGATGTAGATCACTGCTACGCCCGACTCGGTGAGAGAGCGGACCTCTTCGAGCAACCAGGTGACCTCTGACGGTCCGAGCGCCGCAGTTGCTTCGTCGAGGACGAGAAGAGCCGGATTTGCGGCCAGCGCCTTGAGGATTGCAACGAGTTGGCGGGAGGCGACGGAGAGCTCGCTTACCGGGGCGTCAGGGTCGATGCCATGCAACGAAAACCGCTCGAATGCCTCGACCGTCTTCGAGCGCAATCTCCGCTTGCCGACGGTGCCGAGCTTGGTCAGCGGCTGGCGGTCGAAGAACACGTTCTCGGCGACCGTGAGGTCCGGTATTAGCGGCAACTCCTGGAAGACCACACCGATCCCGGCTTTGGACGCTGCGCCCGGGTCGGAGGGCCGAAAGACTGAACCGCGGAAGAGGACTTCCCCTGCGTCGGGTGACAGCGCGCCGGCGATGATCTTGACGAGCGTCGACTTGCCGGCCCCGTTCTCGCCCACGAGGGCGTGCACCTCGCCGGGCCGCACGTCGAAGCTCACGTCGCGAAGCGCCGCCACGCCACCAAAAGACTTGCTGATGCCGCGAGCGCTCAGGATCCCCGTAGCGTCCTCCAAGCTCGGCACTACCTGAACACCTGCAACGTCCTCACCCCTGTCCAGTGGCTGGGCCTCAGCCAAAACGACGGACCTCGGTGGCTGCGAGCAGGCAACCACCGAGGTCCACTTCCTTCGACCTGTACGGTCCCGTCGGTGAGCCGACAGGGCCGAGGCTAGACCAACAACGCAAAACCTACGGCGTCACCGAGCTCATCGAGATGTTCGTCCACGACGGGCTCGCCGGTAGCGATAGCCCCGGGTTAGCGTTCGGGAAGGCGTTCACGCCGAGCTGGATCTTCTGGCAAACCCCGCCGGGTGGAAGTTTCGGCAACGGGCCTTCGGTGTAGTAGCACTGGAGCGGGAGGATCTCGGTGCAACTGCTCCTTCTGCCCACCGAGCACGTTCACCGCGATCCGCAGCGCCTCCGCCGACAGGTACGGCGGGTTCGCAGTTGTGATCCCGTTGGCACCCTTGTCTTTGGCGAGAGCAACCATCGTGCCGTTGAAGGCCGCGCAGACCATAGGGACGAGCGCGTGACCTGCGGACTGGAAGGCGGCGATGGCACCCGTGCAGTACGCCTGGGACAGCAGCCCGTTGACGTCGGGGTGGGCGCTTAGCAGGCTGGCGACGCCCTGCTGCTCGGGGCCGATCGCGTACTGGCTCTGGTAGTAGCCGACTACGTGGATGCCCGGGTACTTCTTGAAGATGCTGAGGTCAAGTTGGACGCCGGCGTTGCTGAGCGGCGCGCCTGGCAGCCCGCTGTCGAGGTAGAGGTTGCCCTTGCCGTGGAGTACGCCGACGATCCACTCGGCGTCGAGTACGGCCGCGGCGTTTGTGTTGCTCGTCACCCGGTAAGCGCAGGGTGCGGTCACGGGCTGGTCGAAGTTGACGACGACGATGTGCTGCGCGCAGGCCGTGGCGATCGTGGGATTGAGCGCCGTGGGCGAGGAAGCGTCAATCAGGATGGCGCTCGGGTGTTTGGCGATGATCGCGTCGAGCGAGGTGATCTGGGCAGGGACGGTCTGGGCGGCATTCTCCACGTGGAGGACGACCTTGCCCTTGAACGGAGCCAAGGCAGCGGCCGCTTCGGCCGATTTCTCCATCTGCACTCGCCAGGTGTTGCCCAGGTAGTTGTTGGACAAATAGATCGTGTACGGCGAAGAATTCTGTGGGCGTGGTGCCGCAGACGCGGACGATATACCGGCACTTAGCGTGACACCGGCACTTAGCGTGGCGATTAGCATGACCGGCACGGCTGCCGCGAAGGCGCGCTTCAAGTGGCGCCCGCTATCCGTGCGGTCAGTTCTCTTCAAATGGGTCATAAGACCTCCTGGCTCATATAGCTGACTTGGACATGCCTAGGAAAGGGCCCAGGGCGATCTGGCGATGCTCCCTTGTTTAGACATCCCGGAAGGCCGCCGCCCCGCACGTAGGAGGCTCGTGACGGCCACCTGGAACGACACAAACGATTGTCGCCAACCCACGATGCTGCTACGGACGGCGCCTCTCCCCCCAAGGCCCTTAGTGATTGGATTGCCAACAGTTTACACTGGTCGCTTGAGTCGGTCAAGGAGGGGGGCGTTGGAGGGAGGCGTTGGAGCGGGGCCTACGAACGGGTAGCGCCACTTGTCATCGTCGCCGACTTGGCTATTGCCGATAGCTCGAGTTGCCGAGGTTGGGAATTATGTGAGACCCCAATAAATATCGCTAAAGTTCGGCAATCCGTGGCCTCCCGTCGCCCTGTTGGTCAAGGCAGTCTTCGGCGCACTTGGCAAAAATCATTTTCCCGTCGGCGGGGGCGAGCCCCACGTCAGTGAGTTCAGCGGTTCGGCGCGGAACGGAAGGAGCCGTCGGTCAGCGACCCTCACAGATGGGTCAAGTCATGGATCTTTGGGGAGGTGCCCGAGCTCGTCCGGACCAATTCCTGCGCCTCACAGGATCCCGGCGCACAGGATCCCGGCGCACAGGATCCCGGCGCACAGGATCTTGGCCGAGGCCCACTTTCAGCGCGTTTCTGCCGCTGCCTTCAGGTGAGCCAGCCACGCGACGAGTGATTTGTCGAGCATCGCCTGCATCGATCCCGGGTTGGCGTCGACCGGACCGCCCGAGAACGGCTCAGTCGTGGAGACGTGCAAGCCATCGGGCGTCTCGGCCATCAGCCACTCGAGAATTCCGGTGATGCCGCTCGCGGTACCGCCCCGAAGGGCCCGCTCCCCCTCGGTCATCTCGTAGACCGCAGACCTGACTGGGAAGCTGTAGCTCGTCCATTCGAACGAGCTACCCGGCTCCATAACGCCATCGATCTGAGCCTCGGTTCGGTCCGTTTGCCAGGAGGGCCACGCGTTCACATCTGTATGCGGGTCCCACACCACTGCAATGGGTGCCCGGATTACCGTTTCGTGGTGCGCCAGCACCGGGGCCTGAAGGTCGACGCTCGATGGAGTAGTCACTTTGCCTCCCCGGCTTCACGTCGGGCTCTGGGTACTCGCGTAACAGTAGAGCGTGTGCGACGGCGGTGTCACAGGGCGCGGTCCAGCCAGTCATAGACGACCTGGTTGCGGGTCTAGCTGGTTGCGGGTCTGGGGGGCCATGGGTGCGCAGTGGTACTGGGCAGCTTCGGCGGCAGAGAAGTAGTGGTACTGCTTACGGCTGGGAAGCTTCTTGTAGAGCTCAGTCCCCTGGGAGGCAGGCGTGAGGTACTGGTCGTACTGGTAACTGGTTACGAGCGTAGGCGCGGTGACCCGGTCGACAACCTCGGCGCAGGAAAACTGCATCCCCGTGGTGCCCAAGTCGTACAGGTCGCTGAACACTTGTCCGGCGCGGGCGGCGAGCAGGAACTGCCTACCGTAGGGCTCCGACCTCTTGGCGAGGATGTACCGGTCGGCGGCATTCAGTTTTGGGATGATTTCTCTTTGCCAGGCCGTATTGACTTGCTCTTTGGTGGCCCCGACGTATCAGTCTGAAGAGATGTCGTTCTGGAGGCGCTTGCCCATGCTCACGACGTCGTCGGCAACGAAACCAACGCGTCGATAAAACTCGATGGCTTCCTTGTTCGAGCGGCGTACTTGAAGGTTGATCTTGGCACAGCCCATCTCGACCAGGCGTTGCTCGGCTTCTTCCATAAGGAGCCGAGCAAGTCCCTCTCTTCGATGGTCTGGATGGACGGCCAAATAGTTGACCCAGCCCCGATGACCGTCGTAGCCGATCATGATGCTCCCAACCACTTGGCCGTCTTTCTCGAGGACCAGGAGATTGTCAGCATCATGGACCTGCTTGCGCTCGATGTCTCGGTAGGGATCGTTCCAACTCCGAGTAAGCGCGCATAGCTCCCACAGACCGACGAGCTCATCCTGGTCACGCGGTTGGTAAGGCCTGAGTGCGAAATCCACTGGCTTGGTCTACCAGGCAGGCAAACTGGCGTCCGCCATCGTCGAGGCCCAATGGGTCGCCGAGCGCCGCGGTCTGGATTGGTTCCACACCGAGCAGCCGCCCTACTCGATCCTCAACCGTGCCATCGAGCGCGAGGTGCTTCCGGTCACGCAGCGCTACGGCATGGGCAGGCTCGTCTGGGGCCCGCTCGAGCAGGGCCTGCACTGGCCGCGTGCACAAGGGCGAGCACAACGACCTGCGCCGGGCCGGCCTGTTCCGCCATCTCAACGACGAGCGCCGCCTAAACGCCGTCGAGGCGCTTCCCGCTCGCGCTGGAGTCGGGCCTGCCGATGACCCACCTCGCGATGGCCTTCGCGATCGCTCATCCCGGCGTGACCAGCGCGCTCCTCGGGCCGCCCACCATGGAGCAACTCGACGACCTGCTCGGCGGCCTGGACGTCGCTCTCACCGACGAGATCCTCGACCGGGTGGATGAGATCGTCCCGCCCGGCACTGACGTCGGCACTCTCGACCAGGCCTACGTGCCCCCAGCCCTCCAGCGTTCGGACCTTCGCCGCCGGCCCGTCGAGAAACGCGCCGCCGTGTGACGGCATGCTCGATCGAACCCCGTTACACGCACGGTTCCCTGGATGACTAGCCCATCCGGGCTTCTCCACGGGCACGACAACCCATCGTCATGGTCTTTTGCCCGGGCCAAGATGGGACTACGGTCAGTGGTTATGGACTCACAATTTCGCGACCACCAAGCTCCGAAGAGATTCAGGTCTGGTTTTCTGGTGGCTTTGGTAGCCGTGCTCAGCCTCGGCTTTAGTTTTGTCAGCTGTCTCGGGCTCGCCCCAGAGGCTTTTGCTGCGCCACTGGCGTGCCGAGCGTCGATGAGCAACGCCACACCAAAGCAGTACTCAACAACAAGCGTCCTGGTCTCGACCGTGGCCCGGGCCGGGGTGACTACGACTGCCAAGTACAAGACGACAAAGACGGAAAGGAGGTCCGTGGCGAACGTGAACGGCAAGGCTACGGTGCCGTATTTAATCTCGAGCGCTACACCCGGGTTCACTGTCGTCGTCAATGTTGTGGTGGCCTCTGGCGGCAAGAAGGCTTCCTGTTCCACAAAATTCGTGCCGCAAGCCCGAAAGTAGCTTGAGCCACCGCCCGGAGCCCCGAAGCGCCGCCCCAGCCGGACATAACCGGAGCGTGTGGACGACCAGGTGAAAGAACGGCCCACTCACAGGTAAAGCGCAGAGTCGGGGAGGGGGGACTTGAACCCCCGGCCTCCTGCTCCCAAAGCAGGCATACGAGCTTCTGCTCAGAACGTTAATATCCATCTGACCTGGACGTTTGGTGCCGACCCAAGCCGCTCTGTGACCCCTTGTGCCAAGTCGTTATGGCACGTATTTGGCACGGGCTTGAGCAGGAGGCCATCGGAACAAGGCCCTCGAGGGGGGATGCAGATATATCGTCACAGGACGATACTGGTCCCGCAGCCCACGCGTAGCGAGGTCCTCGGTGCTTAGCTCACTCGTCAGAGGCGCCGCGTTACCGACCAAGTGCCACGTCGAAGGGAGAGCTTATGAGTGACACTGTGCTTGCGAGCTGGAACAAGGGAAAGGCAAAGGACGCGATCCTGGGCTTCGTGGAACGGACCACGACCGACGGTCCCGACTTCGTCGCGCAGGCCGACCGGATTGCCACGTTCGACAACGACGGCACGTTGTGGGTGGAGCAGCCGCTGCCGCCCCAGTTCGACTTCGTGTTCCGGCACTGGGCCGAGGAGCTCAAACAGGACCCGTCGATGGCCAGCCAGCAGCCGTACAAGGCGGTCATCGAGAGGGACCCTGGGGAGCGGCGGCGACACCTCGTCGTCGAACCGACGATCCTCATAGCCGTCCGACGCTACACAGTTACCAAGAGGTCCACACCCAGCTTCACCTCGCGTGCGCAACTCGGTCCCCTGGCCGTGTTATGAACCGGGTCTGTCTTGACGCTGGTGCCATGTCACCGGATTTATCCTGACGAGGCGTTACGCTCACCCGGGTGCCGGACGTGGCGGAACTCAACGGACGTCCCGCTGATCAGCTTGCTCAGGTTCCGCAGCGCTCGCTTGCCCAAAATCACGATCCCCGGCGAGACCAGAGCCCGTCGCAGCATCCCCTCAAGGTCGAAGTACTCCCTGAAAAGGAAGGCTCCACCGCTACCACCGGCTGAGGCCTGCACGCCCATGAACCCCACGAGGTTGCGCATTGGCCAGTGCTTCCCCTCGGTCGTATAGGCGTAGCAACGGGGCGGATCCCAGTACACGACCTCCTCCCGGATGGTCACACCGCCACGCAGGGTCAGTAACCGGCTCGTTCCGGGCATGCTTTCGCCTGATGGCAGCGGCTTCGGATGCGAGACTTGGACCGTCTTGAGCAGCGGGACCCAGCCGGTCATTGCCGTGTGGTTGGTGATCTGGGCGAACACCGCGTCGGGTGATCTGGCGAACCGGATCACACCTTCGGTCTGGAGCGGTGCCGCGGTGTAACGGCCGGGGTAACCGCGTGCCCGGCACCGGTCTCTGCCTCGGCCAGGCCGACGGGGCGCGGGGCAGAACCCGCTTTCGACGGCCCCGTCAAGCGAGCACGGGCCCGGCACTCCGCGTCTCCATGGCCCTCCCGCCCCGGTCCCCGAACAGAGACCCGCAAGGAGCAGTTGGGCTCACCGTACGGGCATGCCGCCTGCGAGTTGTTGCTTTACCTGGGTGGTCTTGGACTGAGATGAGGGGAGCGGCAAGTGGCTAGCCGACGACGCAGGGTATGTTCAACGAGGCGGCGTGCTTGCCTAACGCCGGGCGTCGACGGTCATGCGCGGTGGTCGTTCGAGGACCGGCGTGACGGGAGGCAGGTGCTAGCGTGGGCGCCGCTCGCAACCAGAGCGTCGGTTGGGCCAAACGGACGGATTGTACATGACTGATGTGAAACTGGATGAACTAGGTCCGGTCGACTACGTCGTCGTCGAGTTCCCGGCGGGAGCGAGCAACTTTACTGGCGAGATGGTCTCGGAACTGCGAAAGTTGGTCGACGGGGGGATCATCCGCGTCATCGACGTGCTGATCCTGACCAAGGACGCCGACGGTGAGGTCGACGCCATAGAGCTCTCCGATGTTCCTGAGCTCGGAGAGCTCCAGGCGATCGAGGCCCAACTTGCCGAACTGTTAGCGGAAGAAGACGTCGAGAATCTCGCCGCTGCCATGGAACCGGGAAGCACTGCCGGAGTGCTCATCTGGGAGAACCTGTGGGCGGCGCCATTCGCGTCCGCGGCGCGACGCTCAGGGGGCCAGCTGATTGCCAACGGGCGGATCCCCATCCAGGCCATCATCGCCTCGATCGAGGCGGACGAAGCTACTGCGACCGGAGGAGACTGAAAATGGCAGTTAGACCAGCACGCGTTGGACGAGTCGGTGTCATTGGGCACCCGGTCGCGAAAACGGCGGTAGTCGCAAAGGCGGTCACACCGGGCCCGCTCCAATCGCGAAAACGGCCGTGGTAGCCGCCGCCGTCACACCCGGGCGTCGGCGAATCTAGATCTGTGCCGGTCGGCGATCCGCAACAGGCATCGTCGACACAAAGAAGCCGATCGCCGTGACGGCTTGGGAACATTGGCGCCTGTTCGGCCGGACGGCACCGTGTGACTAACAAAAGGCTGGCTTCGACCTAGATAATTTCCGCGTCCCGATGGCGTCAGGTGTTACAGGTCGGGGCCGAGGTCATGGTCGAGAGGCGGCTGCCGGCACTTGTGACGTTCGGAAGATAGCAGCACTAAAGTACTTGAGCGCCTGCCTCTCGGCGCCGTCGAGCCGATCCCGGTAGACGCTGGCCGACAGAGCACCGCCCGGCACTCTTCACCACTTGGCCCTTCGAGCCCCCGTAACCAAACTCACCTCGGGGTGTTGACCCTGTTGGTCGCTATAAAAGAGTCCAGGTCCGCTTGGCTGAACCGCACGCGCCGCCCCACCTTGACGGCCGCTACCTGGCGCTTCGCCCATAACTCCCTTACATGCCGCGGCGTTGTACAGAGATAATGGGCGGCCCCGTCATAATCCAGGAGAGCACCACTTGAGTTGAGGTCACGTTCGCTTGAAGGCACTGTCGTTTTAGGGTCGAGTTTGCTGTCTGGTTTTATGCGGCCGCCCTGTGTTAAGTGGGAACTCGGACCTGCTCGCGTTATCATCTGCGATCCCTCTGTCCGTCTCATCTCGTAATGTCTCCCCGAAAGTGCTGACCGGAAAGATGGCTGCTTACTGCGGGCGGGCGAGCGTCAAAGCCCAGCATGTCGAGGACGTCGTCTGACCAAGGGAGGACGTGCACGACCAGCTCATCAAGCCGCCCGTCGGGCCTCAACAGGTTTGGAGGTTAGCCATGATTAGTGTTTTCAACTACTTGCCCGTGTAAGTTATGTTAGCGCATGTCGTCGTCCCTTTTCAAGAGGATAGCTATTTTTAGCTTTCGTGGTAGGTATCTCTTGGTATGCCGGTGCTGGTCATCATGGGCGGGTGGCCCGGACCGTCAGCGGAGGCGTCGGGACAGGAGCCCGCGGCGTCAGCGCCCGGGCCCCGGGGCCGCTCGGCGCCCGGCCGACGCCGCCCGGACAGCTCTACGTCCTGAGAGGGCGAGCTGCTGGGCCGGCCACGGCCCCGACCGGCCGAGGGTGCCGGCCCCCTCTGCACAGCCGTGGTCGACGAAATGCCGTCGGGGCGCTCCGCCACCCACGCGGCCATCTCGGCGTCGACGAAGCGGACCTGGGCCCGCTCCGGTACTTCCAAGAGCCCGTGCATGTGCACGAGCCGGTCGCGGGCCACGGCCAACTGTTTCGGCTCTTTGCCGAGCACCTTGGCCACTTCCTCTATCCCGGCGCCGCCCGCGCCGGCCAGGCTGGCCACGGCGGCCAGGTAGTCGCGCTCCTGGGGCCGCAGGTTGCCCCAGGTGACTTCGTATTGGCCCGCCAGCTCGGCTCGGGCCGAACGCAACCCGGCTTTGGCGTGGGCGAGGGTGATCGTGGCCTCCCCCTGGGCCGCCTCCCAGGCGTGCCAGCCGAACAGCTGCACGTAGTAGGGATGACCGCCCGAGCGGCGCACCAACAGGCCCAGGGCCTCGTCTTCCCAGGCCACGTGGCGGCGGGCCGCCGGCTCGACCAGGGCCAGGCGCGCCGCGCTCGGCTCCAGGTTGGCGAGCTCATCGACCGGGAGGCGGCTGGCGTAGGTCCCGGCGCCGGCCAGGCGCTCCCTGAAGGTCTGGAGCCCGCCGAAGACGACGGCCACCGGTTGGAGGCGACGGGCCACCACGGTCTGGAGGGCGCGGGCGACCGCCGAGAGGTCCTCCTGGGGTGCCATTTGGGCCTCGTCCACCGTGACCAGCAGCCCGGTGCCGTGACCGGCGGCGAAGCTCCCGACGCGCCCCAGTGCGTCCTCGAAGGCAGCGGCGGCGCTCCCGGTGCCGGCGTTATGGCCTCGCTCGACGGCTGGCGCCGAGGCCGAGGCCCACGCCGACGTTGAGCTGCGCCTGGAGGTCCTTGGAACCGGGGCCAAAACGCTCCCAGGGCCGGACGGCCTCGGGTATGCGCTGTAGCAGGACGGCGACCAGGCTCTCTTCTTGCAGCGCTTGCACGTGCAGCACCGCCCAGCCCAGCTTCTTCGAGGCGACCTCGCCGATCACGTCTAAGAGGACCGTCTTGCCCGTACCCCGGCTGCCGAGGAGCGCCCGGCAGAAGCGGGGGTGCTCGGGGCCGACTTCCAGCACCCGCTCGACGTCGTCTACCAGGGCATCGCGGCCTGCGACTACGGGCGGGCGGCGTCCGAAACCAGGGGTGTAGGGAGGAGCCAGCACCTGCTTAGCCATCGTTAGCCTTCTTCGTGTCCATATGCCTGAACGGCAAAAGTTATCCAAGCAACCCAAAGATATAGCAACAGTTAGTGCTTCATCTCGTCCTGTGTCTGTGCCTTGGTCAGCTTTAGCCTCAACGCTCGAGCCTCGGGCTTCTGCCTGGCCTCGCCACCCGCTCCCGGCGTGGTTTCCCGGGAGGCTGTCCTGGGCCCATCCACCGGCCCTCAGCACTTCATGCAGCCGTGGCGATGATCGCCCGCCACCCAGGACCCCCACCGACGGGTCAGCCGCCACCGGGCTGTCACCCGTCGATTGGTGGTATCGGTCCGCCCATCGAGGAGCTATCGTGTTCCCGCTCTTCGAAAAACCAACCCCTATGGAGGTATGAAGGATGCTCGCCACGTTCGGGACCGGGCAGGTGTTTTGGTCCATGTTGTGGTTTTTCCTCTTTTTCATCTGGATATGGCTGCTGATCATCGTCTTCAGCGACATTTTCCGCAGCCACGACCTCTCCGGTTGGGCGAAGGCGCTGTGGACGATATTCGTCATCATCCTCCCCTACCTCGGGGTCTTCGTGTACCTGATCGCCCGAGGTGGGAAGATGCAAGGACGTGCTGTCCAGCACTCTCAGGACCAATACCCGCCGCTCAGCCAGTACGTCCAGAGCGCGAAGTCTAGGGACGCGGCGGACGAGATCGCGCAGCTGGTCGACCTCCGGAACAAGGGCGTTATCAGTGACGAAGAGTTCCAGCAAGCCAAGGCCAGGGCGTTGGCGTGAAGAGCGGGCGCAAGGTTAAGGCCTGTGGCGAAGGCCAAACCGTCTGGGATTTGAAAAGGTCAGCCCGCGACCGCGCCGGCCGTGGCCGCCACGTCGGGCTGCCCGGGAGCCGCCCTCCTTACGCTCTAGAAGACGCCAATGCGCCAACCGAATCCTGGGCCGCACCGAGCGACGGTTATCTTAAGCGCACGAGGAAGAAACCCTGGTGGACTGAGGTTTTCTTCGGCGTATACATGTCCTCGCCGACGTCGGCGGGTAGGAGGGTCGCCGTCTGCGTCTCAAGCTCACGGCTTTTCACCTAGCGCTCGTTTCGCTCCCAATTGCCGAGCCAGCTGTTCGCGTAGCATGTTGTTTTCGGCCTTCAGGCGGGCGACTTCAGCCCTGGCCGTGTCGAGGCGTTGGCGCAGGGAATTGGTGCTCGCTCGTTGTGCGCTGGGAGGGGGCGCTGGGGGAGTTGAGCGCAGGTGGCTGATGCTGTCACGGAGCTCATCCTGACGGTAGAGCCAGGCTCTTGAGACCCCTGCGGCTCGGGCGACCGCCCCGAAATTGACCGTTTTTCCTTCCCGGCAGAGCTGGTCGATGGTCTGATGGGCAGCGGACAGTGCCGACTGGCGCCGGCGGGCGTTGGATTTCGCCAGCGCGAAGGGGTATCAGCCGGCATCGCCAGGGCCTTGTTGACCGCCCATCGTCTCCAGGGCGGGGATGATGCGCTCCAGGTTGGCCTGGACCTGGCGTAGGTTCTCGGCCAGGCGGAACTGGCCTTTGGCGTCGGCTTGGGCGATGAGGCGACGGTTGGTGGCGGCCTGGCGGCGGTGGTCGTCCAAGAACTCCGGTGTGGTCTGGAAATCTGGGCACGTCAGACAAGCGTTCGGGTGAGGGCATTCTTGCTGCGCCGGGCGGGCACAATAACCGTTGGGCAGGCTGTCACGTACCCGGTTCAGGTTCTGCTTGACCCACTCGGCGCTGGCCGTCGGGCTGTCCGGGTCATAACCGGCTCGCTCACCAGTGATGCCGACCCGTTGGGACTGGTAGTGGTCGAAGGCCTCCCGCACCGTGCTGTCGTGGACTTTTGCATAATGCCCGGTCATGTTCGGGCTGGCATGGCCGAGCAGTTTCTGCACGACGTGCTGGGGGACGCCTGAGTTGATGAGGCGTGTCCCGAGCGTGTGGCGGAACTGGTGAGCTGTCACCCTGACAGCTTCGCCCGCTTGGTCGCGCAGGTCGATCACCTTTTGCCAGTGCCGCAGCTGGGCGCACAACACGGAATGGACGTAGGGCTTGGCGCCGTCGAGGTTGCGGGTGAGCCCCGGGAACAACCATGGGCTGCCCGCCGGCCAGTGCTCGCGCACAAAACACTGCTGGGCACGGACAGTTTCGGCAGCCTTGGCCGAGAGCGGGACGAGCTGTTCCGACCGCACCTTGGTGGCGTCAAAGCGCAAGCAGGGCCACCCGGTGCTGTCTTCGAGCACGCAGGAGAAAGCGAGGTTGCAGGCGTCCCCACCCCGCAGGCCCGTCTCTATCAACAGGACGACCAAATTTCGCGTCGTGGGGTGCGGGATCTTGGCTAGGGCGGCCTCGGACTCGAGCTGAGCCATGACGAACTCGGGTATGAACCGGGCAATTTCGTCGTGGTGGAAAGGGAGCTCTTCGACATAGATGGTGGCGTTGGCGGCCAGGCCGGGGAGCCAGTCATGGCGGTGGCAGGCGTCGAAGAACACCCGCAACATTGACAGCGAAAGTGCCCGGGTGGAGGCCGAATAGCCCTTGCCCAGAAGCCAGGCTATGTAGTCCTCCAGCACCGACCGGGTGACGCCCCCTCCGTGCCCCACATTTGGGTGGCGTTCGGAGAGGAAGCAGGAAAAGCGCGAGAGCGCAAGGGCCCCGGCGGAAATCGTCGAGAAGGAGCAACCGGTGGCGAGGCGGAACCGCGACCAGCGCTTGGCCGGCTCTCGCAGCCAATCCTGTGTGACAGTGTCGAAATGGGCTGCCCCTCGCCCTCGTCGGGCAGGGACCCCCAGGCCGGACGCCTGCCAGTGGTCTGACGCCCATGCCCCGTCCAGGTCCGTGCCCCGGGCAGCCACCACGCTGAGGGCCAGTGCCTGGGCCCGGGTAGCAGAAGAAGCCGGGCTCATCGGTTGGCTTTTCCCTCCTGCCAGAAACCGGCCCGCAATAACGCATCTTTGATGTCGGCGGCTTCCAGGTGGACATAGGTCTGAGTGGTGGTGGCCGACGAGCGGTGGGTGAGCAGGCGGGCGACGACTTCGACCGGCACGCCTTGGCGGACCATGTCGGTGGCGCGCGAATGGCGGAACATGTGGGCGGTGAAGCTGACCCCGCTACGAGCGCTGACGCGGCCGAAGAGCTGGTGCACGGCCGGGTAAGCCATGGGCCGGCCGACCTTGCCGGCGAACAGGGTAAGCTGCGCGGCGAGGTACCTTCTCAGGCCCTTTTCCGCGCAGCTCCCCTCCGAACCACGCGGGCACCTTTCAATGCACGTGGCTCTCCGGTGACCTACGCCGTGTTGGCGGTTGGGTGCCCGTGATGGATGGCGTCATGGCAGGAGTGGCAGACCACAAGAGTCTTTCGCCGTCTTCTTGATCATGAGTGCCGCCCATGCGGGCGGGCCTGCGCTGGGCTTATGGAGGTTGGCGAGTTTCCGGACCTGGTGCACTACCACCTTGCCCGGTTCCCCGCACAGCTCGCACCTTCGAGCTCAGGAGCCGGCGGACCAGCTCCTTCCTCGGGTAGGTGACCTGGTGGGAGGGAACACGGTCGATAAGGACCGCATCTCTCTTGCACACCAGGGGTATCCCGCCGAACCGTGCTACCAGTGGCTGCTTGCCTGGGCGTTCGACTCGGGCTTCGAAGCACGTGCGCAGCCCGTAGGGTGTCTCGACCTTGGCCCTGTGCTTGGCCGCCATCTTGGCCACCGTGGACTGGTGCTTTGCTGCCAGGGTCTTCAGCATCGACGTCTGAGCGTCCCAACGCAAGCCGGTTGAGGCGCCAGACGTCGTTGGCAAGCAGGTAGTACTGGACGACGCCCCGGTACTCGGCCCCATAAGCCTTGACGATGTCATAGTCGTCGAGGTTCTGCATGGCCGAGCCTGTGCCACGGCTTGCCGTGGCGCAGGTAGGGGGCGCACTTGGCCTTGATCACGTCGAGCGGCACCCGCAGCGCGACCTTGCCGTTGGCCACACGTTGGCCAGCGGTGATCTTGCTGTCTCCGTGCTGCACGACGATCTCGTAGCCGAGGTACCTCGCCGCATGGCTGCGGGCGTGGGTGATCAAGGTCTTCTCGGCGGACAGCTCCAGCTTGAGCTCGTCACGCAGGAACGCCGCCAATTGGCCCTTGATCTTCTCGGCTTCGGCCTTCGGCCCGGTGAAACCCAGGAGATGGTCGTCGGCGTAGCGAGAGTAGCGCAGCCGCCGGTAGCCGGGATCGCACGGATCACCGGACCGGAAGGCGGCGCAGCTCCTGGCGGAGTTTCCGGGCCTTCTCCCGGTCGTCCGTCCTTGCGGCCTTCGCCACGGCTTTGTTCACCTTGTTGTACGCAGGGTTCGCTCTCCTGCACCTCCCCTGGGTATATTGCGGGATGAGAACTGTCTCGACGAACTGGTCCAACTTGTGCAGGTAAATATTGGAGAGGACGGGTGAAACAACCCCGCCTTGCGGGGCCCCGCTCAGCGTGGCGTTCCATTTCCAGTCCTCCAAGTACCCGGCCGATAGCATGTTGCCTATCAGCCGCAGGAACCGGCCATCTTGGATCTTCTCCGACAGGATCGACAGCAAGACCGAATGGTCTAAGCTGCCGAAGCAGTCGGAAATGTCCCCTTCGATGAACCACGTCGTCCCGGTCCAGACGTCGGCTATTTCCCGCAATGCGGTGTGACAGCCTCGGCCGGGGCGGAACCCGTGCGAGCGGTCGGAGAACTGCGGCTCGTAGTACGCCTCCAGGAGCAGGCGGACCACTTCGCCGACCAGCTTGTCCGACCACGGCGGCAAGCCGAGAGGGCGCAACTTCCCGTTCTTTTTCGGGATGTAGGTGCGCCGCACCGGAGAGAAGCGATAGCGCTCGTGGCGCATTGCGTCGATGATCGCCTCGATCTTCTCCATGGACATGTCGTCCGCGGTTTCCTGCGTCGGCCCTGGGGTCATCGCCCCCTCGTTGGAGTAGATGCGCCCGTAGGCCAACAGGTACAGCTGCGGGTTGAACAGCTGTCGGTACAGTTCGTTGCACGGCAGGCCCTTCCTGCCGCGTTCACGGAGGACACCCAGTACCACTTCGGCGCTTTGCATTTCGCATACCTCCTGGTCTTTTGGTGTCCGGTCACCTGTGCCCCTTCGCCCTGTGGACGGCCTTCCCGTCCTCCCTGGCAGGTCGTGACTCCTGCGACTACTACGGG
This sequence comes from uncultured Acidimicrobiaceae bacterium, assembly GCA_963823855.1. Taxonomy (GTDB): domain Bacteria; phylum Actinomycetota; class Acidimicrobiia; order Acidimicrobiales; family Palsa-688; genus Fen-671. Next base: position 8,298 of record CAWGNA010000006.1, on the reverse strand, counting down.
CACTGTGTCGCCATAGGGCTCGCGCCCCTTAGGCGATCCCACGTTCGTCTCTGGCATACGTAGCTAGCGTGACTTAGGCGGACCACTCATCTCCTTGAATGCCCTCATTGGGCATCGCTCCAGCCCCGGAGGATTGCGGCAGGTACCTGTACACCCTGCCGCACGGGGCTGGCACCGGTTTCAGGCGTCTTTCCGGCGGGCGTCGCTTTGCGCCATCTGGAGATTGGGCTTGAGGCAGTTCAGCTTTCGCCATATCGCGCGGGCCCGCCGTCTCCTCGCCCCGTACGCCTGGGCACGAGAGACGGTTTCGATGGCATGCTGTTGTCCCCTTTCTCTTTCGAGGCCAGGTAAGCCATTAGGCCCAGGGATATCACCTCCAATCCCTCCCTACTTCGTAGGGGATATGTCAGAGCGCCTCGTGGCGCAGACAGGTCGGCAAACAGCTCATCGGCGAACAGGACATGGCACTCACGGTGCAATACGGAGAAGATCGAGTTTTCCTTCACCCGTCCCGTTACGAAGCTGGCGGTGCCCTTCATCAGATCAGCTTGGCGCGGCGCCAGCCCGACCGTCACCGCCCCGACCTCTGCCAGCCTAAACACATGTGTGTAATTCTGACCGGTCCACACTCAGAACGTGAGCACCTTCACCGCGAAAAACACCAGCCTCCTCAGGACGTTCCCGCGGCTACACCGGCAGCGCTGTTCTTGATCGGTCAGCAAGGCGGCGCCCAGCTCTCTCCGGGAGCCGATGTTGAGTTTCGTGAACACCTTCCCTAGGTGGTACTCCACGGTACGGGCGCTGAGGAACAGCTGGCTACCAATCTCGGGGTTCGTGTGCCCGTCACGCGCCAATTTCGCGATAAGTGCTTCCTGGGCGGTAAGGGCATCGCGAGCTTCGGGCCGGTGGGGGTGGACGTGTTCGCCCGTAGCCAACAACTCGCGACGGGCTCGCTCGGCGAACGCCTGCGCCCCGAAGGACTCGAAGTCAGCGTACCGCGACGGAGCTCTTGGCGTGCGTCCAACCGCCGGTCCCCGCGCCGCAGCCACTCCCCGTAGACCAAACGGGCGCGGGCCAGGTGCACCCCGATGCGGCTACGCGAGAGCCGCTCGATCGCCTCCCGGTAGTAGGCGTCCGCATCCCGGTCCTCGTTTACGAGCGCCTCGGAGCGGGCCTGAACGCCGAGGCCCAATCCGTGCCGCTGGCGCGAGTTCGTTCCTCGAGCCGATGCAGGGCATCCCGTGCCAGCTCGGGCTCGACGCTGCGGGCCGCCGCCTCGATCAGCTCGATCAGCGCCCAGCCGTATAGACCGAGGTCGTCGAACTGACGGGCGCGCTGGGCAGCGGCGAGGCCGGTCCCCGTAGCGGCCGAGACCGTTGTAAAGGACCGCGGTGAAACACGCGGCCAGAGCGAGCACTCGTCCCCTCGCCCCTGGCCATCGCGTCTCGGACCCCGGCCTCGATCACCTGCAAGGCGTGCCCCTCCTGTCCGCGCCAGGCGGCCAGCACTAGCGACGTGTACCGGAGCGGAGGCTCGCCCGTCGCCACGGTGATCCCTTCAGCCTCCTCGATGAGGGCCTCCGCCGCCTCGAACTCCCCCGCATGTACGTGCAGGCCTGCCCGGTAGGTGAGAGCGATCGGCAGCACGCTCAACGCACCCGCATCACACGCCCCATCCCGACCGCTCGCTCGGCCAACTCGTGCCATCTGTCGTCGTCCAGGAATCCGGCGCGACCCGGCACGCCAGCCAAAGCCAGCGCATTTCCTGGCTGCCACCAACGCCGGGTCGGGCGAACGCGTCGAGCGCGCCGCTGAGTGGCACGACTGCTGCGGCGTACCCGGAGCTAAATCGATTACGAGACCATCAAGGAGGAGGTCAATGGCCCGGGCAGGTCCCGATGGACGCGGCGCTGCCCGGGCCGCCTCCGAAGCCTCTCGTAACCCACCACCGTGACCGAGGCGGCCCACGAAGATGGCCGCCGCCAGGTGCCTCCAGGTACGCCTCACACGCCAGTTCGGGGTCGAGCGGCGCGAGACGTCGGGCCGCCCGCAACAGCAGCGGCGGAGCGTCGCTACCGCGCTTCTCGGCGAACCGCACCTGTGCCCGCAACCGCTCAAGCCGCGCCCGCTGCAACTCGTCGAGCGGGCCGATCGCCGCGGCCGCCAGTCAGCGCGGCTGCGGCCGCCGGGGCGGCCGCCTCCAGCTTGGCCTGGGCGGCGGCGAGCGCTCGCCCCACTCGCCGGGCCGGATCCGGACTGAGCAGGCGGTCGCCCGCTCTAAGAACGCCGCCGCCGCCGCGACGCCACCCCGGGCCATCGCCCGCTCCGCCGAGCACTCTAATTCGCCCGCCACCGCTTCATCGGGCACCGCTGCGGCGTGGGCTCGATGCCAAGCCCGGCGATCCGGGTCACTCTCGGGGTCGATCGCCTGCGCTAGGGCCGCGTGGCCCTCCTGGAGGTCGCGCAAGGAAGCTGCCCGGAAGGCGGCAGACCGCACCAACGGATGGCGAAATATCACCCGCGCCCCGAACTCGACCAGGCCCGCCTGCTCTGCGGGTATCGCCGCCTCCGTTCCGATCCCCAGCCGTTCGGCGGCACGCCACAACAACGTAACGTCACCGACCGGCTCGACCGCCGCGGTCACCAAGAGCCGCTGCGTCTCGGTAGGTAGAGCCAGCACCCGACCGAAAGCTCTGCTCGATCCGCCCGGCCAGAGGCATAGTGCCCGGAAGACCGAACCCGCCCGCCAACTGGGCAGGGGTGAAGCCCCGCGGCAACTTCAAGCAGCGCCAGCGGGTTGCCGTGCATCTCGGCGATGATCCGGTCCCGCACCCGCTCGTCCCAACCGCCCGGGCAGCCGATTCCAGCAGTGCACTGGCATCACGATTACCGTGGCCGCGCACCGCGATTTCGGGCAGTCCCGAAAGTTCGGACACGTCACTGGGCTCGCGTAGTGCGAACGCCGCCGCGACCCGCTCCGCCCACAGCCGCCCAGCGCCACGAAGCCGAGAACCTGCGCCGAAACGCGATCGAGCCACTGGGCGTCGTCCACGATGCAGACCAGAGCGTGCTGCTCGGCCACTTCCGATAGGAGGCTCAAGACGGCCAGACCGACCAGAAAGCTTTCCGGGGCGCCCCCCACTTCCAGACCAACGCGATCCTTGCCGCATCGCGCTGGGGGACCGGCAAATGGTCAAGGCGGTTCAGCAGCGAAGCGCACAACTGATGCACACCAGCGAACGCCAGCTTCCATCTCCGACTCGACCCCGGTCGCTAGCGCAATCCGAAAACCCACTGCTCGCTCGACCAAAAACTTCAACAAGGCCGTTCCCAACACCAGATTCGCCGCGCAGCACCAGCACACCGCTGTGACCGTCGCGACGCATCCATTAGCGGGAGGAGGTCAGGACCTCCCCCCGGCCCCCTCCGGGCGCGGGCCGTTGTGGGTGATCAAGCTTGTCGGGCCGGCAGAGCCGGCCCTCGTGCGCGCATCATCTGTGGATGACCAGCGTGGTGAACATCAACGACGTGCTCGACGGCCACGTCAGCCTCGACATCGCCTGCATCGACCGCCTCTACTTGAATGCCTACATCCCCAACATGCAGGTCGGCGGCCAGGTCAACCAGTTCTGCCGGCACCTCGGCCAGCCCATAGCGTCCCCGGCGGTGATCGAAAAGATAGGTAACCGGTTCCGGCGCGATGTCGACGTGTTCGCCAAGGCCCAGCGAGTGCCGGTCCTGCACCTGGCCAAACCGGACCGCACTCGTTGGGACGACCGCAAGCTTGACCATGTCCAGCCGTACATGGGAGCAGCCGAGAAGGCAGGGCGCTACGGCGTGGTCGCCATCGTTGCAGCCCAGGAGTTCCAGTGGGTGTTCAGCGCCACCAAAAAGACTGATGGCAAGGCGGTGTGGTTCGACTGGGCCAAGACCTGAGCGCCGGGTCAGTTGCTATTACTTCTACCTCCACGGACCGCGAGTTTAGGCACGGCTTTATCGAAATCTTGCACCTACTTCCAGTACCCGGCCAAGGTGTGGCTGAACGGGCACGAATGGGCCAAACGCCAGGCCCGCCGAGCCTGCGTCCCATTTACAGAACTGGCCAACGGCTTCGCAACGTGCGAGCGTCCCCAGCGTCTCCAGGCCATCTGCGACCGTTTGGCCCGGCCGACGTCCAAGCCTTCTTCGAGCGCTCGACCAGCCAGGTCCCCATCCCTTGAACTCCTCAAGACCGTGACGCCGGGCTATTAGTGGGGGGCCGTTCCATGCGCCAAGTCGAGGTCTCCTGCACCCTGGTCTTCGACGACCCCACCCCGTACACGGGGCTTCTTTGAGTCCCTCGTTTCGGACAACATCGGCATCGGCCGCCCCGACAAGGTGGCCATGGTCTTTGCCCGCCAAGTCCGCTCTACCACCAAAGAGCCGTTCCGGGGACGGGTCTTCTCACCCCGGGACCGAGGTCCAGATGGACTTCGCCTACAAGCACAGCCGGGTCAAGCAGTACCTGAAGCAAGGAAAGGCCTTGCGCATCGAGACCGTCATCAACAAACCGTGGGTCCTGACCGTCCGCTCCCGCCTCGAGCACATGCCCGAGCTGGTGGCCAAGGCCCGCCAGGTCAACGACCGCCTGCTTATGATCGAACGTGCCGGCCAGGGCTGTGCCATCGGCTCTGCGCTCTTCGAGCGCATCCACCAGCCCTACGCAAGGGAGGGCCAACGGACCGGAGCGTTCCGGTTCGGAGATGTACGCGCCATGGCCCTGGCCGGCGCATTGTGCTGTGCCGTACACGCCGTCACCGGCTTCACCAACCACAGCCTTCGCGGGCTTGTCGCCGGGCTCCTCGGCACCCACTACAGCACTCACCAGATGACCTACGACCTACGCCGGCTCCGCCTCCATGGCCTTGTCCAACGCATCCCCCACACCCACAGCTACGTCCTCACCCCCGAGGGCCAACGGGTCGCAGCGTTCTACACCAAGCTCGACCGGCGACTGCTCCGGCCCCTCCTCGATGCCGACAAACCACCAGCACCACCCGAGCTCCGCCGCGCCCTCGCCGTCATCGACAAAAACATCAATGAATACGTCATAAACGCGCGTCTTGGTTCAGCCGCTTGAAACTTGTCACAACGTTCTCACTTGGGTCCCCCCAGAAGAACTAGTGCCGATACAGCGCATCGGTCTCGATTTGACGCCCCGCAAGGCCTGCTCATCACGGCCTCTGGGCATAGACAAAGGGGAGGCTAGACCGGCCATCGACAGTTGGCAACCGCAGTGGCCGGCGGCGACCGCCCCGAGACGTAAACGGAACGCTTCCTCTTTGTCCGGTTCCCGGACGCTTTGCCATACTCGACTCAATCCGGTCGAGACGATAGAGGACTCAAATCGGCCGGAACGGCATCGCCGAAACATGATCCTCGAGCGTCCCATTTGGCCGCTGGCCGAGGTGCCACTCATCGCCGGGTACGCCGGATGGTGCGAGGCTCCGCTCTTCGATTGTGAGATAGCCCGACCGGATTCACTTGTGGGTGACGAAAGACGCCGACCCCCCCACTTGATCTGAGTGAAGAGCTGACTCGCTCGGAAAACCAAGCGATGAGGCCTGCTCTAAATAGCGGGCTCCAAGGCGGCCACGAAGAGGTCGTGGAGTGGATGTTTCCCTGCCGCAATTAGACGCAGGCGCAGTTGGTCCATCAGCTGCTTTGCCCAAAGAAGTCGACGCGGTCTCTTCAGTTGAAGGGGCCTCGACCCACCCGTGAACGATGTCACCGCGCCGGGGAATTACTCGGTTTTTCCAGACGCTCCAGACATCTTCGCCCGAATCGGTCATCATCGGCGCTAGCGGGCCATAAGCGTGGCCGACCAGACGCAGAGCACGGTCCCATTTCCCCGAGCGAAACGTGTCCCTCAGTTGAGCCCAGACATGAGGCCAGCCGTCGTCCAACGCGTTCTCGTTGCTCCTTTTGAGGAGTAGCGGCAGGAGCATCGTTTCCTTCACGAAGATCTCCCAGGAAGCGCCAGGCCCAGACCGTGACGCCGGACCAGCCGAACCCACACCGAGCAGCCTCTGGGCTTCGTCTGCAGACTGACTCGCCCTTCGGCTCGCTCCTCGAATCCAAGCGGTCCATCTGACCGCCTGGTGCTCGGTCCAGTTCCATCTTCCCTAAGCTTGCCATCCACCCTGCAGCTGACGTGCCGCCCCGGCTGTAACCCCTCACACAGACGGGGCGTGGCCAGGGCGATCTCGACGACCTACCAGAACCGATACGGACGACGCTCGCCGGTACATAACGACGCTCCAGGTCCTAAAGCCAGCGTTGAGGGACCCGTCCGATTCGGCGATAACTCGAGCGCCCATACAAGAAGCTAAGCAGTAACGGTTTCTGCGTTGCTTTACATGTCACCGACGCGGAGCTCCAACGTCAGTCGGCGAGAAAAAAGGCGCAAAAAAGAGGAAAGATAACCGTAGTTACGTCGGTGACAGCGCTCCAGTTAACATGTCATCGACGCAGCTTCGCTGGCCCGTGCTGTGCACCAGTGACAGCCCAAAACACGCTCGAGTTATTCGGCGTTATGGCTGGGTCACGAGACATATATAGTCCGAATATAATGTCACTACATATTGGCCCTGTGTACCTCGGCGAAAAAAGTGAATTGCGAGTCCTGCATAAGGCCTCCCCGCGCTCGCTGGATTTCGGTTCCGACGTACCTTATTGGGACAGCACTGGTTCGGCACTGTGGTTTAAGGACACCTTCCACTTGACGGGACGCGGAAGACGTCTTCTCGCGGACGCGGCATAGACGGCACGCCGAAAGGTCCAGTGAGCACTGCGGGGCAGGGCGTGAACGAACTAAAGCCATCACGCTCACCCCCACGCTACGTGGCGACCGCGCGGCCCGCCGGCGGGACACAGCCCCGATCCCAGCGGCCGCTGGAAATCCCGTCCTTCTGACGAGTCAGAGAAGGCAGTAGCCACGGCCGGCCGTTGGCGTCGATTGATCCTGTCGATAGCCCGGACATCTCAGCGGCCCTTGTTGGGGCCGCAGGTGCGGCGCCGAGGAGGTCAGGATGCGGACAGCGTCATGGACGAAACAGGCCTGGCAAGAGAGAATGGACGCCAAGCTCGCCGTAGCCCACGGAACACTGGCAGCACAAGTAGCCGCTTTGCAGTCGGGCGAGGACTGGAAGCGGTTCTTGGACCTCCAGGCCAGCCTGCACTCCTACAGCCCGAACAACGTAATGCTGATAACGGCGCAGCATGCGAAGGCTTTGCCGAAGGCGGCGTCGGCGTCGCCGAGCCCGGCTATGTCGCCGGGTTCACGACGTGGAAAGCGCTCGGGCGGACGGTTGACAAAGGTCAGCACGGGTACATGGTGCTCGCGCCCTGCCGTTCGAGCCGTCGCTTCGCCGTCGGGGACGACGGCCAGCCGCGACCGCTCGCCAAAGGCGATGCACCCGGCGATGGCGAACGAGTAGAGGCTCATATGGTCATTACCGGGTTCCGGGTTGTACACGTTTTCTCGGTCCACCAGACCACCGGGCCGAACTCCCCATGCCACCCCGGCCACAACTTCTAGCCGGCGCCGCGCCGCCTGGGCTTGAGGCGGCACTGGTGGCGATGGTCGAGAGCCTCGGGTTCAGCGTTGGCACCGTCCCGGGCGCGGCGGCCATCGGAGGGGCGAACGGGGTCACCGAGTTCGGTTCCCACAGGGTGCTGGTCCGGGCCGACATGGCCGAAGCGGCGGTCGTGAAGACGCTGGCCCACGAAGCGGCCCATCTGCTCCTGCACGCCAGCCCGCCCGGCCAGTACCTGCCCCGCCCGGCCAAAGAGGTCGAAGCCGAGAGCGTCGCCTACATCGTCGCCTCCGTGCACGGCATGGACAGTGGTGGCTACAGCTTCCCCTACGTGTCCTTTTGGGCCGGCCCGGACGGGGCGAGGGCCGTCCAGCGGCCCAGGCCCGCGTGGCCCAAGCGGCACGGCTGATTATCAACGCGAGCCCGGCGGCTCACGTTAGACGGGGCGCCCGCCGGGTGCAGCCGAACTGGCCACCGCTGCCCGGGCGAGCGATGTGGTCAACCGGTGGTCCCGATCCTGCTCGGGCTGGTGGCCGGAGCGTTGGGCCTCGGCGTTGTGCTGTGGTCGGCGGCAGCCGCCTCGGCGTGGTTGTCCGGCACCGTCCCCTCCACCCCAGCCTTCTCGATGGGTACCGGGCGTTCGCCCACCTCGCCGACCCTTCGTTGGCCTGGTCGACCCCGGTCGGGCCATCCCTTCTTTATTGGACCGTAACTGTTCCACC
>CAWGNA010000005.1:0-181582 GCA_963823855.1 uncultured Acidimicrobiaceae bacterium | reverse complement strand
ATGCGAGGCTCTTGAAAAGCCTTGGGAGTGCAAGCTCCCCGTGGGTTCAAATCCCACTCCCTCCGCAGGTCAGAGGCACTTTCTTGGCTCTCGGACGAAGCCGTCAGGAGAGGCAGTTGGCCATAATTTGGCCATAATTGGTCAGCCGAAACTGGTATCGTCAGCGTTGTGCGAGGCAACATCCGACGCCGCGGTGCCAACAGCTGGCAGGTGCGGGTCTCACTCGGACGTGACCCCGAGACCGGCCGCTACCGCTACGTCGGGCGGTACGTCCAAGGCACCAAGCGGGACGCCCAACGAGCCGCTGCCGAACTGATCACCGAAGTTGACCGGGGCGGCCACCGGGAGGAAGGCCGGCACACCGTCAACGAACTGCTCGACCGATGGATGGCCCACATCGAGGCTCAGGGACGAGCGGAGTCGACCCTCGCCCGCTACCGGTCCTGCATCAACGCCAACATCAAACCCCGCCTCGGCGCCAAGGCCATCAATAAACTTGGACCTGCCGATCTCGACCGGTACTACGCCCAGCTGGGCCGAACCGGTCTTACGCCGCTCAGCGTCCGCAAGAGCCACGCCATCCTCTCCGCCGCCTTCAACCAAGCCCTGCGCTGGGGTTGGCTCGACACCAACCCGGTACTCCGGTCTTCGCCGCCGACCCAGCGGGCACGGGAGATCCACCCTCCCACCCAGGAAGAACTCCGCCGCCTCCTGGAGGCTTGCGCCAACGACCACGAAGACCTCGGCAGCCTCATCTATGTCGCCACCACCACCGGCGCCCGGCGAGGCGAGCTGTGCGGGTTGCGCTGGAGCGACCTCGACCTCGACCTTGCCACGCTGACGATTGCCCGGTCCATCTCCGACGCCAACCAGCTCGTCGCTGTCAAGGACACCAAGACCCACCAGGCCCGCCGCATCGCCCTCGACCCATCCACCGTCAAGGTGCTTCGAGCCCACCGGGAGCGAGTCGACCAACGGGCTGCTATGGCCGACATCGGCCTCTCGCCCACCGCCTACGTCTGGTCCCAGGACCTCGACGGCGCCACCCCGTACCGACCCGACCGGGTGACCGGCGCCTTCCGAGCCCTGCGGGACCGCCTCGAGCTGTCCCACGTCACCTTCCACTCGCTGCGCCACTTCACCGCCACCACGCTGGCCGCTGGCGGGGTCGGCATCAGGACCATCGCCGGCCGCCTCGGCCACGCCAACCCGGGCATCACACTCAGGACCTACGCTCACTTTCTCGACGTCGCCGACAGAGAGGCAGCTATCGCCATCGGCGACGCCCTCGCCGAACTTCAGCCTGCCTCAGTCAACCGCGCTAGCGCATCCTCGAGCGCCCGACGGGGGACCACCAGCCGGCGACCCAGCCGCACCGACGGAAGTTCCCGCCTCGCCACCAAGTCATAAGCAAGATCTCGGGAAATGCCCAACAGCGCGCCGGCTTCCTCGACACTCAAAGCCAGCCGCTCCGAGACGGGAAGCCCCTCCTGCCCTCTTTGCGGCTGGCTTTCCTCGGTCGTCGGAACGTCCTGTGAGTTCATGCGGCTTCCTCTCGAAGATGGTACCTGCTGAGGATCTCGCTGCCGCCCCCGTCGATGACGCTGGAACGCCCGATGAGGTGGATGGACTCTACGCATCCGCCGGTGGAGCGGACCATTTCTAGCCACCGCCTGCAGCCTGCCTGGGATGCGACGGGCTCGGCGATCTCGTCGGCACCGAACTCCATACCCGGGGCGGTCACCCCGACACCTCTTCTTGGGCCGACAGCGTGCAGGCTGCGGGGGCCCAAATCCTCAGCGAGAAGTCCTCGGCATAAGACGAGCGGGGGGTCGGAACCGACCTTGTCGACCACGTCGACTGACCAAGGCCGGATGTGCGGCATCAGCTTATCGAGGCGCCCGTCGGCCCTGAACAGGTGCGGAGGGTTAGCCATGATTAGCTCCTATCAATCTCTGCCTCGTTCTGTTGAGGTTACCGCATGTTAAGGAACTGGTTCAAGAGTTAGCTGTGATTAGTTTTTAGCCCGTTCCTATGGTGCACATGACGCCAGGGTCGACTACCGACCTGAACTGTCCGCGGACTCCGGGGCAGGAGCCCGCTGCGTCAGCGCCCGGGGCCCCGGCGCTTTGGGGGCGAGCGGGATTAAGCGCCTTCGCGCTGCAGAAACTGCAAAGGAGCCGATGGACGTGAACCCCGCATGCAGGAAACTTCGTACGCTCGCCGCGTTGCAGGAGGCAACGCATGCGACTACCAGGGACCCACGGGGGAGCTGGGCTAAGGCGGCAGCGGCGAGCGCGCTGCCTTCCCCGCGCCCTCGTCGGTCCGCTTCTAGCTCGATGCTCAACTCAGACAGCCTGGCGACGCCCCGTCCAAGGATTACCACGGCGGACCGGGCAGCGTCGTCGAAACCGAACACGTCGAGGTCGTTCTTGAAGCTTGCCGCGTACTTCACCCTCGGATGGTTGAGGAGGTCGGGTCGTGGGACGAGCGTCCCGCCGCGGGCGTTCCCCGGCCACGAGCCACGAACAGAAGATCGAGGGAGCCGATGTGCGCCGCCGGCCTGGCGATGGTGGTGATGAGCCGGGGATCGTGAGCGCCTCCGTAGCCGTTCGCACCGAGCTCGGCCGAGAACTCCAGTCCCCGAGCGCGGCCGCCGGACTACGACGAGAGTTCAGCCCGGCGCGACCACCAGGCCTCGGCGGCGGTCATTGCGCTCTCGGCCTCGTGGATGCCGTCGCCCACGAGCCCTGCGGTGGCAGCCCAGTGCAAGGGTACGAGGGCTAGAGCCCCGGGGAGCCAACGGTGCTCGTCGCCGGTCAGCGGTCCCGGAGCCGTGCCTTCGTAGGCGTCGAGCAGTCGTCGCGGCTCGAGCAATTCGCCGCCCTGTGCGACGTGGTGCAGGCTGGCCGCGATGTCGTACAGCCGCTCCCTGACCCTCGCAAAATCCAGGTCGAAGGTGGCCCATGAGCCGTCTGACAGTTCTCCCGCGTTGCCCAATTTGTAGTCCCCATGAATCGGAGTGCATGGCAGTTCGACCTCCTTCCGGAGCTTGGAGAGCTCGCCAGTCAGTTGGCGCATCCGATGCACGACCGGCTCGCTGCGGGGCCCGAGCCTGCGGCGTGTGAAGCCGACCGAGTAACGCAGTTGGCCGAAGGTTCTGTGGTCGTCGAGGGGTTCGGGCGGGCTGGGCTCCCAGACTGCTTTGAGCGCAGTGTGAAGGCGTCCGAGCTCCTCGAATAGGCGGACGTAGGAGCCCTCGTCCGCCCGTGGCTGGACGTGATCGATGAACTCCTCAATCTCAGCCCAACGATCAGCGACCCTCAGGAGGTCGCAGCCGGAAATCCGAATCGGCCGAGCGACGCGGACTTGCGTCCGCTGGAGCCGCTCCCGCAGGCGCCGCAGTCCCGCTACCCGGCCGCGGCGGACCCAGGGCCTATGAACCCGGAGGACAACCGGCGGCTCAGCGTCTATCCGCACGTTGAGGTTGAACCCACCGCCAATGTCTGCCCATCCGGCCCCTCGCGCGACGCGGGCGATCAGGGCCGAGACGGCCGGGTCATCTGGGCTGGCTCTAGGTCCGAACCAGCGCGGCAAGGGAGGGGGAGAGGTCGAAGCTTCGATTCCGGTCATGGCAATGGCCCACCAGCGCACCCGAGGAAGGGTCCGCCGGCGAGCATGGCGCAATCTTGCCGCGACGCTATGACGGCCCGCCAGCCCTTTCAGCTCGCCTGATCACTATGGTGGAGACGAGTAGTTGGTCGGTCGAGCCACTGGGCACTAGCTAGTCGTTAATGCCGGCTACATCGCTCCCGTGCCAGCAGTCGCACCGTCCGGTATCGCTCCGGACGTCGCCACCGATTCGGCCATCACGGATTCCTCGCCGATGCACACGAGATTGCGGCCCATCTGTACATAATGTTCCCGAGCTTCAACGAGAATCTGCTTGCGCATTCTGTTCGGACTGAGTTTGGAATTCGCCCACTCCGCGCGCACGAATAGCCGTCGTTCGGGCGCGGCGGCCAGAGGCCCGTTGTCCGCGACGTTCTGCGTGCCCGATCTGGGCGACTCCTACCGGCACTTCGGGGGCGCGTGATAGCGCCTCTTACTGCGGCGTGAGAGCGCATTTCGCGGAAACGCTTCGGCCGCGACGCCTTGTTTGCGGGCGACGAGGGCCTGTCAGCCGATGGGCTGGGCAAGCGCAACGATGATCCCCTCGGGGCCTCGGACGTAGGCCATCCGCCAGGAGCCCTCGTACTCGCCGATTCCGCCCACCAACCCGTAGCCGGCGGACGTCGCTTGGTCGACGGCGGCGTCCAGGTCATGAACCTCGAAAGCGATGCTTCGCAAGCCGACCTCGTTTTGCCATGGCGGCCGGTGAGCCCGGCACGCAGCTAGGCCGGACGAAACTAGAGAGCTCGACGCCTGTCCCGTTGTCCGGAGGCCGAAGCATCACGATCTCGGTTTTGATCCAGGGATGCCAATGACCTTGTCGATGAACTCGCCCTCCACGAACGTCCTTCCCTCGATCTCCAGCCCCAACGCGACAAAGAACTGCGTCGCGGCATCAAGGTCGGCGACAGTGATGCCAACGTGGTCGAAACGGCGTAGGTGTGATATGTGGTTTCCTCCGTGTTCGTGACCTCGGCGCACGGTCGCGTAGGGCGGCGACGGTAGCGCCTCCTATGGGCGAAGCCCTGCCGATCTGGAGTGCGCAGGTAGTCCTGGAGACGAGCCTCCCACTCCATCGACAAGCGCCGACGTCCTGCCCGGGCTACCGACTGTGCTCGCCGTCATTCTGTTCGCCTCGATCCGGCCGATGCTCCAGGGCAAAGGTTGACGTTACCCAAGGCTTTGGACGTGGTGTTGAGTAGGGAGGTTCGGCGCTCACCGGTGGCGCGGACTGAACCCCCGTCGGCCACACTCAGTCCATGGAATACGTCGGCCAGGTGCCCGCCCCTCCGCTCGACCGGTTCATCGACGACATCTACTGCCTGACCGGGGTGCCGCGCCACCGCCGGATGAACGTCCCGCCGATGCCGTCGGCACACCTGTTCGTCAACCTGGGCGGACCCGTCCGCCTGTGGGATTCCGACCCTTCGGTGCCGCCGACAGAGTTCACCGATGGGTGGTTCATGGGTGTATGGACCAGGCGCTTCCTCTTCGAGTACGCCACACCGGTGCGGCTCGTCGGGGTGCATTTCAAGCCTTGGGGGATTTCGCCGTTCGTTGACATGCCGGCGACGGAGCTGCGGGACCGATGGGTGCCGGTCGACGCCGTCTGGCGACAGTCTTTGGACCGGATTCGCAACCAGGTCGGCGATATCGCATCGGCCACCGAGAGCCTGCGGGTAGTGGAGGGGGAGCTGCGATCGCGACTGGCCGAGGCACCGCCGCGCGGTCTCGACCTTGTCCAGCACACAGGCGCCCGTTTGGAGACTTCCCACGGCGCGGTCCCAGTCGGTGTGCTAACCGATGCCGCCGGGGTGAGTGGCAATCACTTGGCCACGCAGTTCAAGGCTCATGTCGGGGTCACCCCGAAGCGGGTAGCGCGGATCTATCGCTTTGCGCGGCTGATCCTGTCCGTCGACGCCCTGCGTCCGGTCGATTGGTCGGAGCTCGCTCAAATGGCGGGCTACTTCGACCAGGCCCACTTCAGCAGGGAGTTCAAGGACTTCACCGGCCACACCCCGACCGAATACCTGGCCGTGCGGCGGCGATTCTCCGCCGAGCACGGGTTCCCGCCGGACAACGTTCCGATACCCGCTGATTGATTTTTTACAAGAGCAGTCGCCCCCTGGGCGTCAAAATCGGGTGCGAATGCGCAAGGAGACCCGAGGAGAACCTGTGGGCATGGTGATCATGCACAACGTGGTGTCGCTGGACGGCTTCATCGCCGACGAGAAGGATGACGTCGGGCCACTCCACGACTGGTACTTCAGTGGCGACACCCCGATCACTGAGGGAGGCGACCAAGAGTTCGATCATTCCGGAGCTGGAACCCGCTTCAAGGTCTCAAGCGCATCGGCCGAGTATGTGCGTTCGATGTGGGATGCGATCGGCGTGATCGTGATGGGTCGCCATCTGTTCGATCTGGTAAACGGCTGGGAGGGTCAGCCGCCTACGGGCGACCACGTGATCGTGGTATCCCACCGGCCCAAGCCCGAAGGATGGCATCCGGAGGCGTCGTACCATTTCGTGGATGACGTGACGGCTGCGCTGGACAAGGCTCTGGAGCTTGCCGGAGAGCGAACCGTCGCCGTGAATGCCGGCGAAGCGGGCGGCCAAATCCTCGCTGCCGGCCTCGTGGACGAGGTGGCGATGGACGTGGTGCCGGTGGTGTTCGGGTCGGGCAAACGCTTCTTCGGCAGCATCGATGGGCAGCATCTACTGGAGGATCCCCACGTGGTCATCCAGGGCGACCGGGTGCTACATCTGAGGTTCAAGGTGCGCCGATAGACCCCGAAGGGGTGAAGAACATCTCGTGCCGGTGTCGTGCCGAACGTTGCCTTCGTCGTGGCGGTGGGCGCCTCGGTGCCGGTCAGCCGCTGACGTGGGCGGTGTTGTCGAGCCAGTGCTGGGCGAGGTCGGTGTCGCCGTCGACGCTGATGTGGGTGGCTTCGCGGTCGGTGAGGGGGAGTCGTCGGGTCAAGGTCAGCAGCAGCGATCGGGCCGGTCCGGTCACCGTCACATCGGCCTGCCGGGTTCCGGGCTGCCACGTCGCCCCGTCAGGCCGCCGTTCGACGAACCATGCGCCCGCGTCGTCCGCGGTGTTGGTGGCTAGCCACTGCAGGGTCTGCCCGGTGCCCCGGATGGCGTGGGCGCACTCGGGCCGCTGCATCGCCCACGTGGGGGAGGTGAGCATCGCGAGGTGGTTGCTGATGAGCGCGGCTGCGATGTCGGCGTCAATGTCGGCCGGTCGGTCCGCAGCGTTGGCTGCGTCAAAGCCGTGGACGACCGCCTCGTTGAGGAGGCTGGACATCCAGAATCGCGTCCCGGACCGCTCGTCCCCCGCGGCGTTGAACACCGGCGCGTCCAGCGCGTCATCGGAGCATGCGCTCGCGACCCGCTGCGCGGACTCCGACAGCCACGCCTGCCACTTGCGGGGGTCGGTGGCGAGTACGGCCATCTCCGTGGGCAACTGCGTGGGGTCGGTGATGCGCCGCTCGATGATCTCCGCGACCCAGTGCTGGGATTGGCCCACGTGCTCGACCAGGTCAGTGATGGTCCACCCCGGGGTTGTCGGCACGGCGGCGTCCGGTCCAGCCGCGACGGCTGATTTCGCCAGACGTCTGTTGTGTTCGACGATCGCTCGCCGGGCATGTTCCGCGTTCAGCTCGGTCATTGGAGTGTCCTGTCCGTGGGTTCGTTGTGCGGTGTCTGACTCGGCGTGCCGGTCTAACTCATCGGTGACCTGTGAATCGGCCCGTCAGGCGGCGTGCTGATCACCTCCTGATCCGTCGAGTCGCTCGACGAGTTCGCCTCGGTCGAACTTCGTGCCAGTGCGAACGAGGGCGACCAGATGTGGCGTGTTGACCGTTCGCCAGCGGGCCTGGGGGTCTCTCGATTGTCGCACCGACGATCGGACTCGGTATCCGGTCGACCGCCCCGCCCGAGCGATTCATCTGCGTGCGCGCCACTTCAGCGCTGGCTGCCGCATATCGAGTTCCCGGAACACCAGTGCCGCTGCCGCCCATCCCATATCGTCAGCCCATAGTCCCGGCCGCCAGGGCGCCCGTACCGCCGGCAGTGTGACAGTCGAATTGACTCCTGTGGTGGACGGGGCGGATGACAAGCCGATCACTCGTGCCTGCTGACTTCGACGTCCCGAACCCTCCCGATCACCCACTGTTCCGATTCGAGCCTCTCGGCCCGGAACACAACACGGCAGACCTCGACGCGTGGTCCTCATCGATCGATCACATCCACTCGACACCTGGTTTCCGGCCGGATGGATGGCCGGGGCGGCAATACACGCTTGCCGAGAACATGGCCGACCTGGAGAAGCATCGCGATCACCATCAACGTGGCATCGACTTCGCGTGGACCGTCCTCGACCCGATAGACACGGATGTCGTAATCGGCTGCGTCTACCTCAAGCCCGACCCTACCAAGGTCGCTGACGCCGAGGCCCGCTCATGGGTGCGGGCCGATCGAGCCGCTCGCGACCACGACTTGCGAGATCACCTCAGACCGTGGTTCGTCAGCCAGTGGCCGCTGTCGATCCGGTATGCATCCTGACATCCGTTGCTCCGTCGCGGAAAGGCCGTCCCTCACCGCTCGTGCAGCCCGTCCCAGCAGTCGGCCATGAGCATGCCCAACACGCCCGATCGGGGGCCCAGAATGACGGCCGGCGCATCCGCCAGCAGGCACGCTAAATCGGCGTTATGGCCCCTCCTAGGCCGTGCGTCTTTCGCGTACATAATGCACGTCATATTGCCGCCTGGCTATTGAAGTGGCAGCCTGCGCGTCGATCCGCCAGGGCCGCCCGGCTCCTCACCGACTGGCCGATCGGCCTTTCTTAGGGTCCCGTTCTCTCCGAGCTTTGTAGTGGTCAAGCTTGTCGGGCCGGCAGAGCCGGCCCTCGTGCGCGCATCATCTGTGGATGACCAGCGTGGTGAACATCAACGACGTGCTCGACGGCCACGTCAGCCTCGACATCGCCTGCATCGACCGCCTCTACTTGAATGCCTACATCCCCAACATGCAGGTCGGCGGCCAGGTCAACCAGTTCTGCCGGCACCTCGGCCAGCCCATAGCGTCCCCGGCGGTGATCGAAAAGATAGGTAACCGGTTCCGGCGCGATGTCGACGTGTTCGCCAAGGCCCAGCGAGTGCCGGTCCTGCACCTGGCCAAACCGGACCGCACTCGTTGGGACGACCGCAAGCTTGACCATGTCCAGCCGTACATGGGAGCAGCCGAGAAGGCAGGGCGCTACGGCGTGGTCGCCATCGTTGCAGCCCAGGAGTTCCAGTGGGTGTTCAGCGCCACGAAAAAGACTGATGGCAAGGCGGTGTGGTTCGACTGGGCCAAGACCGAGCGCCGGGTCAGTTGCTATTACTTCTACCTCCACGACCGCGAGTTCGGGCCCGGCTTTATCAAGATTTGCACCTACTTCCCGTACCCGGCCAAGGTGTGGCTGAACGGGCACGAATGGGCCAAACGCCAGGCCCGCCGAGCCTGCGTCCCATTTACAGAACTGGCCAACGGCTTCGCAACGTGCGAGCGTCCCCAGCGTCTCCAGGCCATCTGCGACCGTTTGGCCCGGCCGACGTCCAAGCCTTCTTCGAGCGCTGGACCAGCCAGGTCCCCGTCCCCTTAACTCCTCAAGACCGTGACGCCGGCTATTGGTGGGAGCTGTCCATGCGCCAAGTCGAGGTCTCCCGCACCCTGGTCTTCGACGACCCCCGCCGGGCCCGGGGCTTCTTTGAGTCCCTCGTTTCGGACAACATCGGCATCGGCCGCCCCGACAAGGTGGCCATGGTCTTTGCCCGCCAAGTCCGCTCTACCACCAAAGAGCCGTTCCGGGGACGGGTCTTCTCACCCGGGACCGAGGTCCAGATGGACTTCGCCTACAAGCACAGCCGGGTCAAGCAGTACCTGAAGCAAGGAAGGGCCCTGCGCATCGAGACCGTCATCAACAAACCGTGGGACCTGACCGTCCGCTCCCGCCTCGAGCACATGCCCGAGCTGGTGGCCAAGGCCCGCCAGGTCAACGACCGCCTGCTTATGATCGAACGTGCCGGCCAGGGCTGTGCCATCGGCTCTGCGCTCTTCGAGCGCATCCACCAGCCCTACGCAAGGGAGGGCCAACGGACCGGAGCGTTCCGGTTCGGAGATGTACGCGCCATGGCCCTGGCCGGCGCATTGTGCTGTGCCGTACACGCCGTCACCGGCTTCACCAACCACAGCCTTCGTGGGCTTGTCGCCGGGCTCCTCGGCACCCACTACAGCACTCACCAGATGACCTACGACCTACGCCGGCTCCGCCTCCATGGCCTTGTCCAACGCATCCCCCACACCCACAGCTACGTCCTCACCCCCGAGGGCCAACGGGTCGCAGCGTTCTACACCAAGCTCGACCGGCGACTGCTCCGGCCCCTCCTCGATGCCGACAAACCACCAGCACCACCCGAGCTCCGCCGCGCCCTCGCCGTCATCGACAAAAACATCAATGAATACGTCATAAACGCGCGTCTTGGTTCAGCCGCTTGAAACTTGTCACAACGTTCTCACTTGGGTCCCCCCAGAATCACTAGGTTGGTTGTGGCGCCGCCTCCGGACCGCTCGTTGGACGGTCTCGTTCTCTTCGGCCGCGCTGGTGTGGTGGCGCCCAAGCTCCGCAGCTCGCGATCCGATATGCCGACCAGCTCGGCCACTTCGCCAAGCGGCAGGCCGGAGCCGACGAGGTCCTCTACCGCCTCAGCCTGGGCGCGCCGAGCGTCGGCATGGGCGCGTCCCCAGACCGCTTTGGCCTCGCCGAGCCGGGTCACGGCCCCGAAGAACAAACGCGCCGCGGCAGTACGGGTTGCGAGACGTTGCTTCGTGACCGCCGCCTCCTGGGCAGCCAGTACACGGAGCCGTCGTGTGGCGGGGTGATCGTCGCCGCGTGTCCCGGTGTGGAGCGTGCCTCCATTAGCCATAGTTAGCTCCTATCGACTCATAGACCTCGATACGCAGAAGACTAGGCAAAAACACCAGTCGATTTCAAGACTTAGCTACCATTAGTGCTAATGCAGCCTCTCGGCCCAGAACCTCGGGAGCAAGATATGCAATCCGCTAAGCGGATCGCTGCCGGTCCTTCCTTCGGACCGGCGGGGGCACCGCCTGGGGAGGCGCCGGCGGGGGGCGCCACAGGCCTCGGGACGGCGGGTCCTGGGGGCCGGATGCGACGGCTGCCCGGGGGCAGGAGGAGGGTCGTGTTCGTGCGCCTGTCGCCTGACGAAGAGGCCTGGATCGTCCCCAAGGCGGCGGCCGAGGGTCTGTCGGTACAACGGTTCCTGGTCGAGTCGGCGCTGCCCGGAGGCCGTCCCTCCCTCCTCGCCCGGCGCGCCCTGTGCCGGGAGTTCCTGGCGGTGGCGAGAGACTTTCACGGGGCCTGTGTGAACTTGAACCAGCTGACACGTCTCGCGCATGTGAGGCGAGATATCCCGAGCGGGGCCGACGAGGTCATGGCTGAGGTGCGAGCGGCGGGTAGGCGCATCGTCGAACTGGCGGCGCTCCTCAGCTCCCGGAAGCCGGGGCTCCCTGGGAAGGAAGAGGCGTGAGGCACGAGGGGCCCGAGGCGTGATCGCCAAGGTGACGCGTGGCCAGGCGCCCTCGGGCGCCGTGCGCTACTTGTTCGGCCCCGGGAGGTACAACGAACACGAGGACCCTCGTGTGGTCGCAGCCTCGGCGTCGCTCCGGGTGGAGGCCGGCCTGCGGCCGCACCCGGCCGAACTGGATGCGCTGGCGGCGGCTATGGACGTCCCTGCCGTGTTGTTCGGCACCGAGGTCGCGGGCGGCGCCTGCTGGCACCTGTCGCTGTCGACCAAGGCCGGGGCGGACCGGGACCTGTCGGACGCGGAGTGGGCCGAGGTGGCCAACCGGGCGATGGACCGGCTCGGTTTTGAGGCCTCCGGGCACCGGGCGGGCTGCCGCTGGGTGGCGGTGCGTCACGGCCGCTCGGGCGCCGGCAACGACCACGTCCACGTCGTCGTCGACCTCGTGCGCGAGGACGGGAGAGCCGCGCGCACAGCCAACGACTTCCGCCAGCTATCCCGTCTCTGTGCCGAGGTGGAGCGCCGCTTCGGGCTCAGTGCTGTGGAGGGACGCGCCCTGAAGGCTGCCATGCCCGGGCTCACTCGCGCTGAGGTGGAGAAGGCCCGCCGCACCGGACGGGCCGAGGCGCAGCGCGCCGAGCTGGCCCGGGTGGTGCGTGCTGCGGCTACCGTCGCCGGCAGCGAAGCCGAGTTCGTGCGCTTCCTCTGGGACGCAGGGCTAACGGCCCGGCCCCGTTACGACCGCTTCGGCGGGCATCGGGTGGTCGGCTACGCCGTGGCCGAGGAGCCCTCCGACGGCGGGGTGGCGGTCTTCTTCGGTGGCGGGAAGCTGGCCCGGGACCTCTCCCTCCCGGCCCTTCGGGACCGCTGGCGCGATAGCGAGGCCCAGAGCCAGGAGGCCGCCGCTGAGTGGGCTCGCGGAGCCCCGGCGACCGGTGCGCACGAAGCCCCTCGAGCCGGTAGTCACCTCACGCACCGCTGGGCCGAGGCCTCAGAGCGTTGGTGCCCGTCGGTGCCTCGAGAAGCGCACCGGGCGTCTGCCCGGTGCTCTCCGGCCCGGCGGAGAAAAGCGACCGAAGACCTGGACGAGGTGGTGCGGCAACTTGGTGCCGTCCCCGCCGAGGACGTGGTCACCTGGCGAGCGGTCGCCTCCGATGCGGCGGGGGTGTTGGCAGTCTTATCGGGGCGCTTGGAGCGGGTCCCCGGGCCACTGGCCCACGCCTCAGGCCTCCTCGCCCGCTCGGCTCAAGGGCCGCGGCAAAAGCCAGAGAACGCCGGCTATTTCCCCCGCGGCACGATCAAGTCGGTTGCCGCCCTCACGGCCCAAACGGACCTGGACGAGGACACGCCGACCGCCTTGAGGCTTCTCTTGGCCGAGGTGCTCCGGGTGGCCCAGGCGGTCCACAATGCCCACTTGGCGCGCTCGGAATCCCAGCAGGCTGGTCGTCTGGCCGACGAGGCGCGAAAGGCGCTGGACAAGGCCAGGGCTCGGCTCGCCTCGCTGCAAGCGCTCCATGCCGAGTTCCTGGCGGTAGTCGAGCCTGCCCAGGAAGAAGCCGGGCGCAGGCAGGAGGAGGCAGCGCGGCGTCAGCGCCGCCGGGTGGGCAAAGGCGCGCTGGGGCCAGAGCAGTTCGCTCGGACGACAACGGGGCGCGCACCGCCGAAACGGTATTTGGAGGTGGGGAGGTGAGCGTTGCCGGAGAGGTGCATGGGCAATCTGCAGGCGAGCGCTACCGTCGCCATGTGGCGTCGTTCGGGCCCATGCGCGATGCGTTGCAGACCTCGCGGCTTCGCCTTCGACGGTGGCGGGTGGAGGACAGCCAAGTGGTCCGGGAACTTTGGCTCGAACGGGACCCGCGGGTCCCGTCTCATCGGCGCATCGACCATCTCGGGCGGCCATCACTCGAGGACATGCGAGAGCGCATAACGGCGGAGTTGACCGAGTCCGAGCGCTGTGGGCTCTGGCTACTGGCAATCGAGAGGAAGTCGGCTCGGGGATTTATCGGCTACTGCGGGCTGACCATCGGTGCGGCCACGGAGGCCGAGCCGGAGATCGCGTTCGAGTTGCTCCGGGCGCACCAGGGCGGGGGGTTCGCGACCGAGGCGGCATTCGCGGTCCTCGACGCCGCCCGGGCAACGGGCCGCTCCCGGCTGTGGGCCACGGTGCGCGAGTGGAACGCTGCATCGTTCAATGTGCTTGCCAAGCTGGGCTTCTTTGACAGCGGGAGGCGGACCGCAGACCCCGTTCACGGCGACACCACTTGGATGTCCTGCAACCTCTGAAATGACCCACGCCCGTGTTGGACATTTGGCTCGAGGTATTCACGCGGTGGTCCGACCAAGCGGGCTCCCACTCAGCCAGACGCCGTGACCAGGTCCAGGATGCCGGAGGCGAGGTTGACCCGGCGCTCGGAGTCGTCGGCCAGTGCGACGATGACAAGACTGCTGTTCAGGTCCGGCACGCGGGCGAGCAGCGCCCGCAGACTGGGCCAACCACCGCCGTGCCGGTATACCCGGCAACCCCGGGACGAACGGACACCCATCCCCCAGGCGTAGTCGAGAGGTGTCCCGTCATCTAGGCGCCCGGGCGTCTCCATCAGCCGGCAGACGCGGAGCTCGTCGGCATTGAGTGCTCCGCCCCACCGCAGCAGGTCGCCGGCCGTCGACCAGACCCCGCCGTCGCCCAGTGACAACGGAGCGGGATGGCCCGCGCCAAGCGGGGCGGCGCCGGGTGGCGCCGGCGCGGGGCCGGGCCAATAGCGGGTGCTGTTCATGGCCAGAGGAGCAAATATCCTTCTCTCGGCGAACGCAGGCAGTGGCTCCCCTGCTGCCCGCTCCAGGGCCACGGCCAGGCAGATGTACCCGGCACCCGAATAGGCGTAGACAACGCCAGGTGGGCTGGCCAGCACGGGGACTTGGGTGAGGGCGGAGAGGACGGCCGCTGTCGTGCGGTCGGCAGTGCCCAAAATGGCCTCGACCTGTTGGTCCGGGAGAGCCGCGGTGTGGCACAACAGGTGGCGCAGCTGCACGCGGGCGGCCCACGCCGGTAACTCGGGCAACCACTTCGCCAGCGGGGCTTCGATGTCCAGTACGCCCTCCTGGACCAGCAAGGCCACGCACGCCGCCGTCATTTGTTTGGCCAGAGAAGCGGTGTAGGTGACGGTGCCCGAGCTCAACGGCTCCCCCGTACGAGTGACCCCCTGAGCCGCGAACACAGGCCCGTGCCCTTGGTGATCTAGACCGACGATGAGCGGTTCCTTGTTGCCGTAGCCAGCCTCGGCAATCACCCTGGTCAGCCGCTCCGTCCAGAGTGACATGCGCCATCTTGCCCGCTCATGCCGACCGATGGCCAGAGGGAGCGGCGGTCATCGGTCCGAGGGCTCCTAACCCTGGGCTCGGTCCCGGTCGCGTCCGACTTCGTCGGACCAGGCGCGCCGGGCACGCCGCCCCGCTCCTCTCTCGGAGGGAAGATGGCCACGTCGAGGTCGAACTGGTACCCGCCAGCGAGGCGGACCGGTCCGTGTTCGGCCGGCTCCAGGGGGACGCCCTCGGCTGGTCTTAGCTGGTGGTGGCTAATGGACGCGGGGTTAATAGGTTGTATCTGCGAGGCCGGCGGGGAAAGAAGCCTTGCGTTATGGCCTTACGGCGCCAAGAAGCTTTGTAGCGAAAGGGCGTCCTACACCAAATGCGGCAAGTAGTCAGCCCGCGGTGTGATGATGCTGATCAGCCCGGTTAGCCCGATGGGCAAAACTTCCGCGCTTCGGCGCCGCTACCGCCCGGTAGGGGACCGGCCGACACGGGCCTTGGCCGGACCGGGCAGCGTGGTAATGGAAGGCCTCGGAAAACCAGTGACTAACCAAGTGACTACGCACCCAGGCGGCATCCTGCACAGCCGGCTCTCGCGAGACGGCCGACTTGTCCTCAACTGCTGATCTCCGGTACATCGCGACCAAGAGGTCAGTGGTTCCAGAGGTTGGCGCATAATTTGAGGCCCTTCGGGGTACATTTCAGGGTCGTCTGGCGATCATCTGACCATCGTTCTAGGCACCTGCAGTTGCACTGAGCCGCACGAATTGGCCGCCGATGCTGTCCGGCTGACACAGAAATGGGGTTGCTCATGCACGTTCGTGCAGTTGACGTCGTTCTCTTCCTGCATATCGCGGCCGCGGTTTTCGCGTTCGGTGTCGCCGGTTTGCTGCTGACCGCGCTGGCGCAGATGCGGAGCGCCCAGTCGGTAGCGGTACTGCGTTCGTGGCAGCACTTGGCGCACCGGATCGAGCCGTGGTTCCCGATCCTCGTCCTCGTGCTCATCGGGCTCGGCGGGTGGCTGATCGCCTTGTCGCACAACGAGTTCAGCTGGAGCGACGGTTGGGTGATCACTTCCGTGGCCACGCTCGTGATCATGCTGGCGTACGGCGGGGCCATTTTGGCACCCAATGGCAAGAGGCTGCACGCGATGATCGAGAACACCCCGGAGGGCTCTGTGCCCGATCGGGTCCACGCCGAGGTGATGAACCCGCTGGTCTGGGCAGGCTCGTGGGGCGAGATGGGCTTGGCGGCCGGCATCTTGTTCCTCATGCCGACCAAGCCGTCCGGAGCCGCGTCTGTCGTGATCGTGGCCGTCGTCGGGTTGCTCTCAGTGGCCATCGGATGGCGTCTCTCCCGCACTGCATCACGCCAGCCGAGCCTGACAGGTCGGGCCGATTGACTTGGAAAAGCGAGATTCCTCCGCAGGCGATAGCGGCGAGTCAGGTTGGCTCCGTAGCTGCTGGCGCTCGCTCTATGCCTACGGCAGCCAGATCGCTGAAACAATGCCGCCATTCGAGCAACCCGCGATGCCCGGGATTGTGGCGGGAAACCGTTTGTCGCCCAGAAATTTACCCGCTACGGAAATCACCCCGGCATGGTGTGTCCTTGTGGGTATCCACGCCGCCGACGGTACGTCGCGGGCTGTTGCCATGCTGGATCTGCCTTTCCGCTTGAGGGTTCCGGCCGTGGCTGCCGACGGGCGGGAGTGGGGGCGACGCAACCCGCCTCGCCGCGCCAGCGGTACGCGGTCTTCCTGGTGATACCGACTCGGCGGCACGCCTCGACCGTACCGAGGTCGCCCTGGAGCAGCTGCCAGGATCAAGTCCCCGGACGTGGTGTTTCGCGGCTAGCGCGTGATCCTTTAGTTGGTGGGTCAGGCGCTGAGCGCCTGGAGGTCGTTGCCGGGGGTCACCTCCGTGGCGCTGGGTGGCAGGGTGATGCGGGAACGGGCGAGGACGTCGAGGCCGAGGTAGCGGCGTCCTTGGCAGACAGAATTGCGCATCGTAGTTCAAACGTCGTGCAAGTCAGCGAATGTCGGCGCGCGCGGGATCCTCAGTGCGCAGCCCTCTCTGTGACGGTCCGAACGACAGCGTGGCCCTCGTGGACCGTGTGCCGTGCGCGCCGTGTGGCGGTACCGCCGCCGGCGCACATCAGCGCACCCGACCGGCTTGCCGTACCCTCCCGCAGCTGACGACCGGTGGCAACTGTTCTCATCACGCAGTGCCTGCAGCGGGACTTCGTCGACCCGATCGGTCCGCACGACCCGCTCCCAAACCTCCTCCACGTGGGGCACGCCGAGTCGACCCGGCTCCTCGGGACCGACCCCTCGGCCGGGCCACTGGCCCAACTCGTCGATTGGGCCCGCCGGCTACCCCCAGGCGAAATCGACCTCATCCACGTGCGGGACTGGCACGACCCCGACGACCCGGCACAGCGCGACCACCTAGCCCAGTTCGGTGCACACTGCATCAGAGGGACGAGCGGGGCGCGGCTGGTCCTTGGCATGGACGAGCACGCCGCTCCGAACGAGCGCATCGTCGACTCCCTCAACCTCAACGACCTCGAGGGCACCAACCTTGCGGCCCAGCTCGACGAGATTCCGCCGGTCCGGTGCCGATGGGAGGCTGCGAGTGGGAGTAGTGGGGGTGTGGACGGAGGCCAAGGTGAGCTTTCTCCTGTACGACCTGAAGACGCGTCTCGGTATTGACGACCTTGCGACGTGCAGTGCGCTGACCGCGAGCGCGTCGCGTGCGCAGCACTTCAACGCGCTGTCGCAGCTCGAGAAGATCCTCGGGGTGCGTTGCTTCGAGTCCGTCGCCGAGTTCGTGGACTGGCTCCAGCCCGGCAGCGAGCTCGAGCTCCCCTCGCATCCGTCGGCGTTCCAGCCCCGGTTCGTGGTTGGACACCACGGCGCCCTCGACCCCGTCGACGGGGCCATAGTCGCCTACCTGTTCCGCGACAGCACCGAGGTCGAGCTCGAGCCCCTTGCTGGCGGCTTCTCGGGATCGCTCGTGTGGCGCGCCACGAGCCACGACGCGATGGGCCACCGTCAGGCTCCGTCGGTAGTGAAGGTCGGCGGAACCGCGCCATGGCCCAGGAGCGCGTCGCCTTCGAACGGGTCGAGGCGGTGCTCGGCAACAACGCGCCGCGCGTACGGGGCTTTGTCGACCTCGGTGACCGGGCGGGACTCAAATACTCGTACGCCGCGATGGGCCAGGGAAGGGTGCGGACGCTTCGGTCGATGTTCGCGGCGGGGCTCCCGACGGGGCAGCTCGTCGCCGTGGTCCGAGCCGCCTTCGAGGAGGTCCTCGGTCCTCTGTACGCGGCGGCGCAATACGAGCGTCTCCCCCTCTTCGAGTACTACGGGTTCTCAGCCGCGCTCGCTCCCGTCGTCCGAGAGGCGGTCGCGTCCGTAGAACCGGGCGCAAACCGGGAGGTCCTCGAATTTCTCGACGGGTGGAGGCTGCCCAACGTGGTCGGGTTCTACGAGGACTTCCTGCTGCGCCGCCCACCGCGTGAGAACGACCACCACTACGTGTCGTACGTCCACGGAGACCTGAACGCGGCGAACATCTTGGTCGACGCCCACGACAACGTATGGGTGATCGACTTCTTCCACTCGGCGCCTGGTCACGTGCTCAAGGACCTGGCCAAGTTCGAGAACGACCTGCTGTACCTGCTCACTCCCCTCGCCGACCCGGGCGATTTGGCCGAGGCCCTGACCCTGACCCGAGCGCTGCAATCGGTCGTCGACCTGAGGGCCCCACTGCAGGGACCTCCCGACGGGGTGCGCTCCCCCCATCTGGTGAGGGCGTGGCAGGTGCTCGGGGCCCTGCGGGGAATCGGCGCGCAGCTATGCCACAACGACCGCCGTCCGGTGCAGCTTCAGGTGGCGTTGCTGCGCTACGCGGTCCAAACCCTGGGCTTCGAGGAGTCGTCGCTCCTGCAGAGGAAATGGGCCCTCGCCTCGGCGTGCTCGCTCGCCGAGCAGATCGTCGAGACCATCGAGGCGGACCAGACCTTGCGCGTCGACTGGATCGACACCGAGCTCCTCTCCCCCGGACGCCTCGGCATCACCGTGTGCCCGGGTCGGCGCGACCGGGGACGGGATCTGGGCGCGGATGTGGCTCGGCTGCGGGCCGAGGGAGCAGACCGGGTGCTGTGCCTCCTGACCGACCCTGAGCTCCTCTGGGCTGGCGTTGCCGAACTCGGCGCGCGGCTCGAAGCGGCCGGCATCGATTACCGGCGGCTGCCCGTCCCCGACCAAGGCACACCCAACGTCGAAGACGCACGGGTCCTGGCTGACTGGTGTCAGACAGCGACGGCACGGGGCAAAAGGGTCGTGGTCACAAGCATGGGCGGGTTGGGACGCAGTGGCACGGTCGCGGCCTGCATACTGGTGAAGGCGGGAGCGCCGCCTGATGCGGCCATTGCCGCGGTGCGAGCCGCTCGGGGCCCCCGTGCCATCGAGACGGTGGGACAGGAGGACTTTGTGGCGACCTTCGCCGCAGAGGAAGCCTGCCGACACTAAGGAGCACCAGTCGCCTCCCCACTTGGCTACAAACCGCGGTCTTGCGCTGTTAGGTGTGGCGGCTCAGGGCGCCGAGGTGCGGCGCTGGTCCCGGACGATAGCGATCGCCTCCCGCTGGGTGAGCCCGGAGCCGGCGGAGAACGCCTGATCGAACCGGCTGCCGCCCAGCCTGTGGCGGAGCCCGGCCACCAGCTCGCCCTCCACCCGCCGCAGGTGCGGCCAGGCCGGCAGGCCGACCCGCCGGCGCAGGCCCTCAGCTGCCCCTTCTAGCAGCGCCGCCCGGCCCGGGTCCCCGTCCGCGAAGGCCAGCTGGGCGTACCCGGCCAGGCAGAGGGTCACGAACGGGGGGCTTCGGGCCGCCATGCTCAGGTCCAGCGCCTCAACCAGCAGCGGCCGGGCGTCTTCGAGCCTGCCCCGCAGGACAGCCAGGATGCCCAGCTGCACCTGGGGGCCTGCGGCGAACAAGTCACCGCCGATTCGCTCAGCCAGTTCACGCGCGTCACGCAGGTGTAGCAGCGCATCGTCGTAGCGGTTCAGCGCCATCTCCAGGGAGCCGGCGGTGAACGCGGCCAACCATGCGAAGACGGGCTCATCCTGGCCTCGGAGCTCCTCTAGCGAGATCGCCGCCTCCCGCAGAGCCCCGTCAAAGTCACCGCCGATCGGCAAGGTCCATGCCATTGCCAGCTGGGCCACCGCGTGCAGGAAGGGGTCGGAGATCCCAGCCAGCAGCGGCGCCAGGCGCTGGCGGGCCGCCAGCGCCGCCGCGTCGTCCGCGACGTCGATGGCGAGCACCGCCGCCGCCCAGGCCAGCTCGGCCTGGGCTTGCGGGCCCAGCGTGCCGGCCTCGGGCAACAGCTGCTTCACCCAGGACCAGGCCTCGCGCTCAAGGTCCTCCTGCGTCCAGAACAGCCACAGGACCCGGAACAGGTGGGGCAGCGGCCCCGGGTCATGGGCCAGGTACCAGCGCACCGCGGCGGCCAGGTTGCCCGTCTCGGCCTGTAGCCGCTCCAGCCACTGGCTCTCGCCCGGGCTGCGCAGCGGCCGGTCCGCCTGCTCGGCCAGCGCCCGGTAGTAGCCGGCGTGCCGCCGCCCGACCTCAGCGGCGTCGGGCCGGGCCGCGAGCCGCTCGGCCACGAACTCTCGGACGGTCTCCAGCATCCGCGTCCGGGCCCGAGGCCGGTGCTGTCAAGGTAGACCAGGCTGTGCCGGGCCAGCGCCTCCGACAGCTCCAGTACCCGGTCCTCATCCAGGTCCGCGACCTGGGCCACGGCCTGGATGGTCCAGCCGTCGACGAACACCGCCGCGATCTCCAGCAGCGATCGCTCAGGATCATCCAGCAGGCCTACGCTCCATTGCACCGTGGCACGAAGGGTGCGCTGCCGCTCAGGAAGGTCCACGGCGCCAGTCCCGAGCGCATCCAGGGAGGACACGAGCCGCTCCAGCAGCGCGGGCGGGTCCAGTAGCCGGGTGCGGGCGGCGGCCAGCTCGATGGCCAGCGGCAGGCCCTCCAGGCGCCGGCAGATCTCAGCCACCGCCCCAGCATTGTCCTCGGTCAGGGCAAACCCGGGCCGCACCGCGCGGGCGCGGTCCACGAATAGCGCCACGGCCGGGGAGGCGGCCACCTCTGCGACCGAGGCAGCACCCGAACCGGCAGGCAGCGGCAGCGGCGGCACCGGGTACTCGTGCTCGGCCCGCAGTCCCAGCGCCGTGCGGCTGGTGGCCAAGATCGCCAGCCCGGGGCAGCGGGCCAGCAGCTCGCCCAGGTCGGGGGCGACCTGGACCACCTGCTCCAGGTTGTCCAGGATCAGCAGCCAGGCGCCGTCGCCGAACGCTTCGGCCAGCACCTGCAACGGGGAGCCCGTCCGTGCCAAGTCGGCGCCCGCCGCCCGGCCTATGGCGGGCAGGACCAGCCCGGGATCGGTGATCGACTCCAGCGGCACCAGCACGGTGCCCGCGCCGAACCGGTCTCGCAGCCGCCCGCCCACCGCCACCGCCAGGCGGGTCTTGCCGACCCCGCCCGGCCCCGTCAGCGTCACCAGCCGTACGCTGGACCGCCCGAGCAGCCTGGCCACCTCGGCGATGGCTCGCTCCCGGCCGATAAGCGACGTCGTGCTCACCGGCAGGCGGCCAGGGCCGCGCGGCACGCCCGGCGGCAGCAGCTGTGCGGGCGCGGCCCGAGCCGCCCCGCCGGGGGTGAACCGGTCGCTCAGCAGAACCGCCAGGTCATCGCGGACCAGCCGGCCGAGCTCGGCGGGAGTGCGGAAATGACGGTAGGAAGCCGAGGCCTCACGCTCGATGCGGGCCAGCAGATCGGCCAGCCCGGAGTCGCGGTCCGGCGCCGGCGCCTTGACGTACAGCAGCCGCGGCAGCCCGCCCGAGAGCTCGAACTCCTCCTCCAGGCCCGAGACATGCGCGCCCGGGGCGGGCTGCCCGTACCGCTGCCAGTACAGCCCGATAAACACGTCGCTTTGCGCCAGGTACTGCTGGTACACCTCCCGCGGCGGGTACGGTCGGGCGCCCAGTTCGAACATCACCGGGGTGAGGCGCAACGCTGAGATCGCGCGCGCGACAGCTCGCCGCTCCTCGGCCAGCTCGCCCAGCGTGGAACTCACGAACACCCGCACACGGCGGTCCGGAGTCCGGATGACCGCCTCGTCCGGCCGACCCGCGCTGGCCGCCCGCCCCTCATCAGGACCCACCACGCCAGTCTGTAACCAGCCACCTCGGCCAGCAACCCCAACAGGCTTCCAACCCCTGAGCCAGAACCGGCGGTCCCAGCCGGCCAAGTGCTCAACGCGCCGCTACCCGGCCGCGATCACCGACTGCCAACTCAAAGACCACTCCAACCGCCTATCCGCGATACCGGTGCAGGTCGCCGGACCGGTCGATGCCATAAATAGCGCGTTCCTCGTCAGACCCCAAGCTCAGGCTTGCGCGCCGAGTCGATTTCGCGCTGCCCAATAATGGTGGCCGGGACGCCAGCTTTTTGAGTGCTGGTGCCCAGAATCTGCGAGAGTGCTAAAAGGCTAGCCCCAGCAATGTGGGTGGCGACTACGCAAATGCGTGCCGGTCCGGGAAAACTCTTGGCCGGTCATACGTATCGTCGTACGAGGGTCGGCGTGGGACGCGGCCTCTTGGACGTCTCTTGGAAGCACGTCTGCATGTAAAAGCCGCGGTGATGAAGGCATGCCGAAGAGTATGCGGCCGTGTTCACCCCATGCAGGATGGACCATGACCGTAGGTGACGGTCAAGCCGGCGCGATCCGGTCTCGCACGCCCTCGAGGTTTCGACCCCGGAGCTCGGACGCCGGCGTCACTCCGTCACCTCTATGTGGTGCTTGCCGATCGGCTATCGGCGCACTTCCTCACCGACGGCGACAGCCTTCGTTGAGGCGCCGACGTTCCCGGCGGCCGTCAGAGTGCTCCGGCTCGCACTCGGCCGATAGACCGCTTGCGGGGTCACCGAACTCCGGTGGCCATAAATTTGGCCATAATTTCGAGCCGACTCAGGCCGGTCCAGGCCACCCGGAGCGAGACGCCCGTCACAACAGTCCTGTTCAGGCAGGGTGCAGCCGATTCCAGCCACAAGCGCCGAAGCCCTTGAAAAGCCTTGGGAGTGCAAGCTCCCCGTGGGTTCAAATCCCACTCCCTCCGCAGGTCAGAGGCACTTTCTTGGCTCTCCGACGAAGCCGTCAGGAGCGGCAGTTGGCCATAATTCGTGCGGTCCGCCTTCAAGGGCCCCGTTGATCATCGACACCTCGCCCCTGGGCCCTCCGCCGAGCGGGCGTCAAAGCCCAGCTTGTCGAGGACGTCGCGTGACCAAAGACAAACGTGCAGGACGGTCTCATCAAGGCGCACGTTGGGCCTGAACAGTTTGGAGGGTTAGCTACGATTAGTCCCTTTCGATTATCGGCCCGGTAGCAGTTACGTCCCACTGGGCCGCGCTCACCGACTCGGCCACCGGGCCCTTCTCGGCGTGCGCGAGGAGGGGCCAGCACAGTACCGACCTCCGGGCACTTCCTAGCGACTTCGACGGGGCTGACGAGTAAGAGTGCGGGCGCTGCGCCGTAAGAGTACGGTGTCTCAGCTTTGGTGGCGCTCCGCCGGCGCGTAGGATATCGGGGCGAGTCCCCGGATAGCTCCTCCGACCGTCGAGAGTGTCGGTCGGACCGTCGCTGACGCCAGCCTCGCTTGGGTGTTGCAGCCGCTCGCAACGGACGTGGAGCACTTTGGGGAGGCTCGTCCGGTCACAATGTACGTGTGCTGGACGCGCCGCCGATGCTGGTCGGGCGAGCAAGTGAGGAGCGCGAGATCGAGGCGCGGTTGTCGTTGGCGGAATGTGGCGTCGGGGGGCTCGTCGTTTTGGTTGGTGAGCCCGGCCTCGGCAAGACTGCCTTGGCGGAACGCGCCAGCGTGGCGGCCCGCCAACGCGGGTTCTCGGTTGGTTGGGCAGCGTGTTGGCAGACGGCGGCGGTGCCCCCGCTGCAGCCGTGGACAGAGCTGGTCGGCCAGCTGGCGCGGCCCGGTGTCACCTCGCCGGACCTAGCGATCCCGGGTGGCGATCGCGACAGCGCACGGGTCGAGCAGGCCGCCCGGGTGGTGGAGTGGTTGCGGGAGCGCGCCGACGCCCCACTGCTGCTGGTGGTCGATGACCTGCACTGGGCCGACGCGGCGACGCTGTCGGTGCTGACCCAGGTGGCCTCGGTCTTGGCGAGCATGCCGATCGTCGTGGTCGCCGCCCATCGTCCCGTTGACGCGGCCGGTGCCCTCCCGCGGTCGGAGCCGATCGCCGACCTACACCACCACGGTTTGGTGCTCGAACTGCGTGGTCTCGATGTCGATGGTACGACCGCGGTGGTCTCGGCCGTCCGGGGCCAGCCCGTGCCCGGCGCGGCGGCGCGCTCGGTGTGGGAGATCACCGGCGGTAACCCGCTGTTCACCAGGGAGCTGGCTCGGGCGCTACCGGCGCCTGCTTTGGACCGGGCCATCGACGTCAGCGAGCTTGCCATCCCCGCCACCTTGCGCGCCCTGGTCGCCGAGCGCCGTTCAGGCCTCGGCGAGGGTTGTCAGGCGGTCCTCGATGTGCTTAGCGTCGTGGGCGATCAGGCCGAGCTCGGGTTCCTGGCCGCGGTTTGCGATCGTCCGACCGAAGCGGTGCTCGACCTCGTCGACGAGGCGGGCACGGCGGGGCTGGCGGAACTGCACGCCAACACCGTGTCCTATCGTCATGCGCTGTTCCGGGCCGCTGTGTACGAGTCGCTGTCGTCGGCGACCAGAGCTCGGCTCCACGACCGGGTGGGGCACGAGCTGGAGGCTCGACGGCGGAGGGGCCTGCCGGTCGATGCGGCTGCGCTCGCCCATCACTTCGGGCGGGCGGCGCCGCTCGGCAATGCCGCGCCGGCGTTCAGCTACGCGTTGGAGGCGGCCGCCGAGGCCGAGTCGCTGCTGTCGTTCGATTTGGCCGCCCGCCGCTTCGAGCAGGCGCTGGCCATGCTCGCCATCGACCCCGGGTTGGGCGACCGCCTTGAGGTGAAGCTGGCACTGGGCGATGCCCTGGTGGCGGCCGGTGACATCACCAGAGCGCGGCAGACGTTCCGCGAGGTAGCCGAGGAAGCGGCCCGGGACGGCGACCGCCGGGCGCTGGGCCGGGCAGCGCTCGGCTTCAGCGGCGGCATTACCGCCATCGAGGTGGTGACCCGTGACGCCGAGGTGTGCCAGCTCCTCGACCGAGCGGTCGAAGCGTTGCGGGACGACGACGTGCTGGGTGCCCGCCTCGCGGCCCGCCTTTCCACCGCGCAATCGCATAGCGCACCGCTGGCCCAGCGGGCCGAGCTGGCATCGCGGGCACGCGCCCGCGCCGTGGCCGGCGGTGACCCGTCGGTCATCGCCGAGACCCTGGCGGCGTGGTGCGACGTCGTGGCCGGCCGACCACCTGGCCGAGCGTCGTGACGCGGCGAGCGAGATCATCGAGCGTGGCGTGGGCATCGGCGACGTCGGTGTCGAGGCCCTCGGACGCCGGCTGCTAGTCCAGGCCCTGTTCGAGGCAGGTGACCTCCGCCACGCGGAGGTCGAGGTGTCCCGCTTCGAACGTGCCTCTGCGCGTCTCGGTCGGGCCGAGTACATGTGGTACCCGCCGCTGTGGCGCGCTTCGCTGGCGCTGGCCAGAGGCCAGATGCAGGCCCGGGCGCGCGCCCGCGCTCAGCTCGAGGCACTGGTTCCTGAGGTTCGCGGTACGAACGCCGTCCTGCTCGCTCGCTTGCAGCAGGGCATGATGGCCTTGGACCTGGCCGACCCGGACCTCGCTGCCGGGAGCCTTCGTGGCGTCTGGGTGACGGAGGGGGTCGACGACGTCCGGGCTCAAGTGATCGGCGCCCTGCTGCGCGCCCTTACTGGTGACCTCGACGAGGCCCGGGTGTCGCTGGACCGGTACGCCGACGCCACGTTGGCAGCCGAGCTCGACTCGGCGTGGCCGTCGTTGATGATGAACTTGGCCGACCTGATGGTTGCCGTGGGCGGGCACCCCGCCGCTGGCGCCGTGCGCCGAGCCATCGAGCCGTTCGGCGCGCTGTGGGTGGTGACGGGCATCGGCGCCGCTATCCGCGGCCCGCTCGATCGCGTGCTGGGCTCGCTCGCCGCCCTCGACGGCGATCTGGAAGCGGCTGAGTACCACTTCGCCGCCGCCCACGACGCCGCGTTGCGATCGGGTGCCGTCCTGGTGGCCGCCGTCGTCGACCACCAGGCTGGACGGGCGCTCGGCGACCGCACCCGCCTCAACCGAGCCGCCGACGTGTGGCGCCGACTGGGTGCGACCGGTCGGCTCGCCCAGATCGAGGCGCTGGCCGAGCCGCCACCACGACGGCGGGCGGCGGCGGCCGACCCACGTAACCGGTTTGTCCGGGACGGCGACGTGTGGTCGATCACCTTCGACGGAGAGACGTGTGCGTTGACCGACCGCAAGGGTCTGCGTGACCTCGCTCGCCTCCTGGCCGAGCCGGGCCGCGAGATCGGCGCCCAGGACCTGGTCGCCACCGGGGGCACGGTCCTCGATGCCGGTGGCGGCCCAGTGATCGACGCCGAGGCCCGTGACGCGTACCGGGCCCGGCTGGTCGAGATTACCGCCGAGCTCGACAAGGCGGACGCCGCTGGTGACCGCGACCGGTCAGCCGGCTTGGCGGCTGAGCAGGAGGCGCTGATCGCCGAGCTGCGTGGAGCTTTCGGGCTCGGGGGCCGCCCTCGCCGGGCTGGCGCGTCGGCCGAGCGCGCCCGCACCGCCGTCCGCAGCCGTGTCCGTGACGCCGTGCAGCGCATCGAGGCAGTTCACCCGGCGCTCGGTCGCCACCTCGCACATTCCGTCCGGACCGGCAGCTACTGCGTCTACCAGCCCGACCCGCCTGTCGACTGGACCGCCGGGGAGGCGCCGCACACTGTGTGACGCGATCTCACGCCTAATGGGTGAACCGACTGCGAAGGAGAACCCATGGGCAAGATCAGCCCGCCAGACGACCAGCAAGCACCTCGACCTCGACGGCATCGAAGCCCACTACGGCGCCCTCGACGGCTATACCGTCAGCTTCGAGTTTTCCGCCCACGACCAGGACCCGGCGCCACTGTTCACCGGGCTGCCCGACAACGCCTGCCAGGCTTGCCACTGGGGGGTCGTGCTCGAAGGCACTCTGGCGATCCGCTACACGGACAACAGCGAAGACGTAATCGAGGCCGGCGAGGCCTACTACGCGCCCCCCGGTCACCTGCCGCTGTTCAAGGCCGGCACTCGGCTGATCGAGTTCAGCCACACCGATGAGCTCGACAAGGCGATGGCCGTGGTCATGATCAACGTCGACGCCATACAGGCAGGCTGAGCATGACGACATCCCCTCCCATGGGGCGGTTGTGGATCGCGGCCGCGGCCGCCGCCGGCGGGAGGGTCAAGCGCTCCCAAGATCGATCCTCGGTGGCCCAGGCCCGCTTGAGCGCCTCCCCCTGCTCGGCCCCGAAGACCGGCCCAACGGGACATCCACAATAGGTCGTCGGGATCCGATCCCCTCGACGTCGATCCTCGGGCCTGACGATCCGTCCCGCAACGAGCCCCTACTGCGCGCCGGGACCGGCCCGATGGGCCGTCGGTGATAGAGCCCGGCGGATGGCATCACCAAATGACCAACTCTGGGCGCCCCGAAACTCCGACAAAACCCTTGAGCTGAAGCGCATTCGAGATGAAAGGAAGACTGTTATGACAGGAGCGGCGGTGTTCACCAGCGAGCGACGAGCCGGTACGCCCAACGGCCACGTCTTCGTGCGCGAAATACCCGGTGAGGATCCCCCGATCGTCCTGATGCACGGTTTCCCCGACGATCACCGGATCTACGACAAGCTTTTGCCGCGGCTGGCCCCAAGGCGCGCTGTTGCCTTCGACTGGCTCGGGTACGGTCGGTCCGATCGCTCGGGTGCCGCCGGGCGCGCCCTTGAGGACCACGGGCCCGAACTGGTGGCCGTGCTCGACGAGCTGGGCATAACCCGAGCAGTACTTGTCGGTCACGACGTGTCCGGGCCCGATGCCGTTGCGTTCGCCGTCGCCCACCCCGAACGGGTGGCCCATTTGGTGCTGCTCAACACCATCTTCGGTCACCAGCCCTCCCTGAAACTTCCCGAGATGATCCGGCTGCTCGCCGATCCCGCACTCACCCCGCTCGCCGACGCCATGGTCAACGACGAGGGCCAGCGTCTCTGGCTCTTGCTGCACACCGCCACCCAGAGTTTCGAGGACGACGAGATGACCGCAGACGTGGTCGTTTCCCACACTCGACCGCCATTGGGCGGTGCCACCAATTACCTCTGTTTCTCGTGCACTTTGCGCAGAGACGGCCCACTGACGAAGAGATGCCGCCGGCTCTCCTCGATTATTTGCACGCGTCCATACGTCGCCGATGAATTGAACCGAAGGAGTACTGATGCTGAATAGGTTGGGTGTGTTTACCGCTCGATATCACCGCGCCGTTCTGATTGCGTCGGCTTTGCTGTTCGTAGTCGTGACCATTGTTGGGATGGGGGCATTCAATCGGCTGCAGTCGGGGGGATTTGTCAGTGCTTCTGCCTCGTCTTCTCAGGCCGAGGCACTTGTTGCTTCGCATTTCGGTGGTGAACAGGGCCTGGTCATTTTGATATCGGCGCGGGCCGGATTTGTGTCGTCACCGGCAGTCGTCGCGGTGGGTAAAAAGGTTACGGCGACCCTCGAGTCGAACTCGGGCATCTCGAATGTGACCTCGTATTGGACAACTCCGGCAGCATCGTTGCGCAGTGGCAACGGGAAGGCGGCATTGATCCTGGCGCATGTGAAAGGTGGTGACGACCAGGTCGACAGCCGCACTACGGCGTTGTTGGCGAAGCTCATACCCTATGGTGGAGCTGCTGCGACTGTCCAAGGTGGCGGGTCGTCGGTAACCGGTGCGGAGATCACAACACAGGTCAAGAAGGACCTTCTGCTGGTATCGGTGGTGGCTGTCCCTATCACGACACTGCTGCTTTACTTCGCCTTTGCCAGCCTGCTGGCGGCACTACTTCCTCTTGTCGTCGCCATGTTGGCGATCATGGGCACGTTCGCCGAACTCCGCGTCTTGGCCACCTTCACCTCGGTTAGTACTTACGCCGTCGACCTCACCATTGCCCTCAGTCTGGGGCTGGCCATGGACTACTCGCTCTTGCTCATCAATCGTTACCGCGAAGAGGTGGGGCGCGGTAGGGACTCCCGGGCGGCCATCGCCCGGGCTGTGGAAACCGCCGGGCGGACCATCGTCTTCTCGGGCCTCACCGTCGCACTAGCCCTCGCCGCTCTGCTTGTGTTTCCTCTGTACTTCCTGCGGTCCTTCGCATACGCGGGGATAGCTGTCGTGGCTTTTGCAGTGCTCGGCGCCCTCTTCGTCATGCCCGCGCTGCTCGATGTCTTTTCGAACCGTCTTGCCCGCAAAGCCGAGAAGGCTGCCAAATCGACGGCCCACGACGGAGAGAGCCCATTCTGGAGACGTCTAGCCTCAGCGGTCACCCGTCGGCCCGTGCTCACCGCGTTTCCCGTGTTGGCCGTATTGCTCATTATCGGCTCACCGTTCCTGCATGTTCATTTCTCTAATCCTGATGACCGTGTTCTTCCGACGAGTGCCTCGGCACGCCAGGTCGGCAACGAGCTGCGTACCGGCTTCTCCACTGATGCGTCGTCGACCCTTATCGCCGTCGGCAGGGGACATGCTTCAAGCGGCGCGGAAGCCGCCTATGCCACGCGGTTGTCGATGCAGAGTGGAGTGACTTCCGTAGAGGGACCAACTGGTACCTACGTGTCTGGTCTTCCCGTCTCCGGTGCGGGGGGGCAGCCCCATCAAATCGGAGATTTGAGCTACTGGCAGGTACAGAACCACCTCGTCTCGTCGAGTGGGCCGGCCCAGGACCTCGTCCACCACATCAGAGCGCTTGCAGCCCCGCCGGGCCAGACGATCGAGGTAGGAGGCACAGCGGCCGACATCGTCGACCAAAAGCACTCGATTGGTTCCAGTCTGCCGATTGCGATCGCCATCATGGTGTTAGCGACGTTGTTGATGTTGTTCCTCTTCACGGGCAGCGTCCTTATCCCGCTCAAGGCGATCGTTCTGAACGCGTTGACACTGTTCGCTGTCCTCGGATTGATGGTGTGGATCTTCCAGGATGGGCACCTGTCAGGGTTCCTCGGTTTCACCCCGACCCCGACCTCGACAACCATGCCCCCTCTTCTGTTCGTGATCGCATTTGCCATCTCCATGGACTACGAAGTGTTCCTAATCAGCCGCATTAAGGAGCTCCACGACCAAGGCGCAACGAACACCGACGCAGTAGTGGGTGGTCTGGCTCGGACAGGGCGAATCGTCAGCACGGCAGCGGCGCTACTCTCGGTTACGTTCTTCGCCTTCGGTCTGTCGAAGATCAGCTTCATCCAGTTCTTTGGGATCGGCACCGGGGTCGCTATTGTCGTTGACGCCACCATGGTCCGGGGTGTACTCGTCCCTGCGGTGATGGGACTGGTCGGAGAACGCATCTGGTGGGCTCCGGCCCCCTGCGACGGTTCCACGACCGGTTCGGCATGCAAGAGCCACCTGAGCTCGCGCTCGTCGAGAACAGAGAGCCCGAGCTCGTCGCGTCCTGACCGAGGACGATCCAAAAAGCCGCTCGCTGCCGCAAGAGTTCGGAAGAACTTCGAACTGCAACCGTCAGGTCCCGTACAAGCTCGTTGACTGGGGCCGGGCCTAGCTAACCCACTATTGAAAGGATCCGAGATGGAGACCCCTCAGGTCGCCCGCCAGTACTCAACCGGCCCGACGCTCCTGGTGCTGGTGCTTCTCGTCCTCGCCTTGTTGAGCGTGCCGGTCCAGATGGCCAGCTACCGGGAGGAGGGCATGCTCCGTCGTATGACAACCACGCCGGTTCCCGCGCCCGCGCTCCTCGGCGCGCAGCTGGTGGTCAACTTCATCCTCGCCGCCGTCGCGATCGCCATGCTCCTCGGTGTGGGCGCTGGGGCCTTCAACCTCGTCCTCCCCGCCCAGGCGGGCTGGTTCGTGCTATCGCTCCTCCTCACGGTGGCAGCCATGTTCGGGATCGGTCTGTGCGTGGCCGCCTTGGCCCCTTCGCCGCAGGTCGCGAACGCGATTGGACCGGCCCTCTTCTACCCGTTCGCCTTCTTTTCAGGGCTGTACGTCCCGCTCATCGAGTTCCACTCCGGCGTGATCAACCAGATCGCCAAGGTGCTGCCCTCGGGAGCAGCATTTAATGCCCTCAACGTGTCGCTGGCTGGACGGTTCCCCGGCGGGGAGGCGGTCGGGGTGCTTGTCGGCTACGCCATCGTCTCCACCGCGATCGCCGTCCGGTGGTTCCGCTGGACGTCGAGCGACCCCACCTTGCCAGGAGGGCCGGACGCAGGTTCCTGCCTCGTCTTTGACCGTCAGGTCGTCTCGTCGAGGCTGTGGGCGATCCAGCCGGGCGTTTCGACACGCACCGACGATGCCCGGACCAGAGCTGCGAGGTCAGACTCCAGGCGCTCGAGCTGTCTGGCGCCGATCTTCCGCTTCCACTTGTCTCGCAATTCGTCGAACACGGCTTCGCCTACTCGCATGACTGCGAACGCCAACCCCGCCAACCCAACCGTATGAGGCGGTCGAGACAACCTGGCCGTACGCGGCATTCACTTGAACCGCGACGGTCCCTCGGATCAGCGCCGATCGTTGCGCGAGCGCGATCGACACCTCGTCGATGAAGCGGGGCAAATCACTGAATCGCGACGCAACAAGGGTTGGCGATCCCGTGGCGACGTACTGAGCGAGAAAAATTCCGCTCGCAGCCTTGACTTCAAGTGCTTGAGGTGTGTTCTGCTGGGTGTATGGCAGCTCTCAGCATCCAGGATGTTTCCCAGCGCAGCGGGCTGAGTGAGCCGACGCTGCGCTACTACGAGGAGGTCGGGCTGATCGGCCCGATCGCTCGTGACCCGAGCAGCCGACACCGCCGTTACCGCGAGGAGGAAGTCGACGCGTTGCAGGTGCTCGCTTGCCTGCGCGCGATGGGCGTCGGGATCGATGAGATGCGCACGTACCAGGCCAACCGCGAGCTTGGGCACGCCCGGGCGGGTGAGCAGCGCGATCTGCTGTTGCGGCACGCCGAGCGGGTCGAGGCCGAGATCGAGACGCTGCGCATCCACCTCGACTACCTACGGGCTAAGGCGGCGCTCTGGGATGCCCGCGAGCGCTCGGATACAGGCGCGGAAGCTGGGGCGAACTTGCAGGTACAGAAACTGCTTCCACGACTGGAGAAGGTGGTGCTCAGATGAGCTCCAAGGTGTTGGTGACAGGAGGGTCCGGATATCTCGCCACGCAGTTGATCGCGGCGTTGCTGCGCGATGGGCGTGAGGTGCGCGCCACAGTGCGCTCATTGGATGGTGAGGCAGGTGTGCGCGAGGCCGTGCGCCGTGGTATTGCGGACGACACCGGCCTTGAACTGGTGGCAGCAGACCTGACCTCGGACGACGGCTGGCCGGCCGCGCTCGAAGGTGTGGAGGAAGTCCACCACGTCGCCTCGCCGATCCCATCTGCTCAGCCCAAGGACCCGGACGAGCTGATCATCCCCGCCCGCGAGGGCACAGTGCGTGTGCTCAAGGTCGCCCGGGACGCCAGCGCACGCAGGGTGGTGCTGACCTCCTCGTTCGCGGCCGTGGGTTACTCGCCGAAGGCAGTCCGCGATTACACCGAGGCGGACTGGACCGACCCGGATACGCCAGGGCTGCCCCCCTACCCGCGCTCCAAGGCGATCGCCGAGCGTGCCGCCTGGGACTTCATCGGGAGGGAAGGAGGCGACACCCAGCTGGTGGTGATGAACCCGACATTCATTGCCGGCCGGTCGCTGGTGCCGGCACTGCGCTCGTCGCTGACCGCCTTCAAGGCGATCATCGAAGGCACAATGCCGGTGCTGCCACGTCAGCGCTTCGGTGTCGTTGACGTGCGCGACGTCGCCGACGCTCACATCACGGCGATGGCCACTCCTGCCGCCGCCGGGAAGCGTTACCTGCTCTTGGCAGACGGCCCGACGATCACCTGGCTGGGGCTGGCACAGATCCTCCGCGACCACCTCGGGCCTGCAGGCGAGCACGTCACAACCGACGAGACGCCTGGCGATGACCCGTCGCCGCTGACGATCCACAACGACCGCGCCAAGCAGGAGCTCGGCTGGCGCCCCCGCCCGGCTGAAACCACGATCGTCGAGACCGCCCAAAGCCTGAGCGATTTTGGTCTGCTGGAGAAACGATGACGAGGGTGACACGGCAACCGTCAGCGAACTCCCACTCCCTCCGCAGGTCAGAGGCACTTTTCAGTCCGCTGCGAGTGCCTCTGAGAGGCCCCAAAGTGGCGGTTGGTGGCCGCGTCTCGGTTGTGTCCGGTTTCGCCAAGCTTGGTCCGGCAGACACAGACCGCTTTTACGCCGAGCTCGCCACTGGATCCCTGCCGAATCGGGCGCCCTGGCGATGAGTTCTCGCCTCCTCGCACGTCCTAACCGTGATTCCCATCTCGTGGTAGGAATCGCCTGCGCCAGCTGAGATCGAAGGAAAGGACACACGATGCCAGAGCTCCTTATCGACCTCATCACGTCGCTCGATGGCTACGCGGCCGCCGACGGCTGGCCAGGTTGGTGGGGGCTGGAAGGACCCGAGTATCTGGCGTGGTTGGGAGAGCAACCCGAAGCGGACTACAACGTCCTGATGGGCGCAACCACTTACCGCCTCATGTCGGGGTTCGCCGCCGAGGGCGAGCCAGGCACCGACGCCCTGGCTGGCATGGCGAAGATCGTCTTCTCGACCACCTTGAGCGAGCCTCTTTCCTGGGCGAACACGCAACTTGTGGCTCAAGACCCGATTGAGACCGTGCGGCAGATGAAGGACAAGGGCTCCAGGTCGATGCGCACCATCGGCAGCCTCACCCTGTGCCGCACTCTCCTGAAGGCCGGCCTCGTGGACCGATTCCGGGTGGTTGTCTTCCCCGTCATTACCGGAAGCAGCGGCCGGGAGCGGATCTACGATGGCTATCCCGATGTAGCCCTCGACATGATCAGCAGCCGCACGTTCGACCATCGCATCCAATTGCTCGAGTACGTCCCGACGATTTTGTCTGGGCCGCCGGGCACCGACAGGGTCAAAACGTGACGAGCATCAGCTGGCGCAAGTGCAGCGGATCGTCGGTCGATCTCACCGGAAACCTGTTGACGCGCCAATCGGCAACGACGACCAAGATCGACGCATCCTGACCAGGTCGGACGAGGCCGTGGCAGGAGGGCGCTCGGCTACGAAAGGGGACAGGCCATGAAGGTCATTAACTTGGGTGCAGCAGACGGGCTGCCGCCAGTGCCCTGGACCGACGTCATCGAGAGGCTCGATGCGGGATCGGCCCCGGCACCGGACGCGCACAACGCTCGCACGACGTGGCTGGCGACTGTCAATGAGGACGGAAGCCCGCACGTGACCGCGGTCGGCGCCATCTGGCTAGACGGCACGTTCTTGTTCCAGACGGGTCCCGGCACCCGAAAGGCCCGCAACGTCGAGCGCGATCCGCGTTGTTCGATCGCTGTGTCAATCCGCGACGCGGACGTGGTCTTCGAGGGTGACGCGGCGCGGGTGACCGAGCCCGCCATCGTGGCGCGGGCCGCAAAGGCGTGGGCCGACAGTGGTTGGCCGGCGGAACCTGACGAGGGCGGCTCCGGCATCACCGCTCCGTTCAACGCACCCTCGCAAGGACCACCCCCGTGGAATGTGTAC
Organism: uncultured Acidimicrobiaceae bacterium; assembly: GCA_963823855.1. Lineage (GTDB taxonomy): Bacteria > Actinomycetota > Acidimicrobiia > Acidimicrobiales > Palsa-688 > Fen-671. The sequence continues at coordinate 147,177 of CAWGNA010000005.1, read as the reverse complement.
CGAGTCGCGCCGCGCTCGGCGACCGTGACGTTGGGCACTGAGCCTGGTGGCCTCACTCGCTTCAAGTTCTGACGTCGGTTGAGCGGGACGAACAGTGCATCCACCAAGACCGCGTTTCGCAAAGGAGCCTCAGTCAGTTACGGTGCGGATCTTCCTCGCCCCGCTCACTATCGAGCCGATGAGCACCTCTGTCTTTAGCGGCGGAACCGTCGGCCATGTCTTCGCGGCGCAGGCCTCATCGAGCCTGATCACTGGCAGGTGGAGCCGACGTCTGGCGATCGTGTGTGGTACGCCATAGGTGACGAAGACCGCTCGCTCGAGATCACACAAGCCGGCCTTGCGCATCCGAAGGAGACCGAGCCTCGCGGCGAGGGTCAGGTTGTCTCGCCGCCGGTGGAAGCGGTAGGCATGGGCACACGTACCCAGGTAGCGCCTCGGTCGAGGGTGCGGTAAAGCGTGCCGGTCGAGGTCAGCACGAGCGCACCGCTCGTGTCCCCGAGCGATAGGTCCGAGATGTTCGAACCATTGGGGCCGAACGCTCTGGGCAGCGCGTGCAGTTTCTCGAAGCTCCGCCCGTCGTTATCGGACCAGTAAAAACCGCTGTCCGAGCCCGCCTCGGTCATGAAGAACAGCAGCGGCCCCGCCGCCGCCCAAACCGCAGTGCCGCCAGTGCTGGCACCGCGGACGGGCAAGGCAACAAACCTTTCGCCTCCATCGGTCGAGCGGTAAAACGTCATCATCATGCCGCCATCACAGGTCAGCCATGCCAGTTGGCTGGAAGCCGGCCCAAGCCCACAGAAGATCCCGGGTAAATTCGCGTTGAGCAGCCGGAACGAGTTCCCGTCGTCAGCCGAGCCGAACAGTTTGACGATCCCCGTGCCGTTCCCTGTGATGAGCCACACGTGGTCCCCGAAGGCCGACAGGCCGATGCTGCCGGCGGCATTGAACGAGCTGCTCCCGCTTCCAGGGTTGTCGACGGGCGTCCAAGGGGCAAACCAGTCCTCTGCCCGGTAAAGGCGGTAGCTCGGGCAGTCGTTACCGTTGGTGCAGGTGATTGCCACCTCGTAGACCGGCCCACCCGAGGCTTGGACCGGGCTGATCAGCGTAGTGCCCCTTTGCCAGGCGGGGTTACGAGGCTCAACCGGGAGGTCGACCTGGCGCCAGGACTCCCCCCCGTCTTCGGTCACGACCACTGAAGTCGGGCCGAGGAAGCCGTCCTCCTCGGCCGCGCGCACAACGAAGCCTTCTTCGGGGGACACGAAGCTCAAATGCTCAATGTCGCCAAGCGGCGCCCCGGCGCTCGGGGCAGTGCCCGGCGGCGCGGTCACGGCTTGGAAGTGCTCGCCGTCGTCGCTGCTGCGCAGCAGTTCGACCCGCGCCGGGGAGGTCCCCCAGGCGGTACCGAGCAGGTAGACGACGTCGGGGGACCCACGGGCGAGCAGCGCCGGCACGAAATCCGCCCTGGCCGTGCCTGGTAAACCGGGTTGGCGTCCACCTGGCGCGCCCGCAGCCTCGGCCGGGGAGCCTCCGGCCAGGACAACGAGGGCCGTCGCCATGATCGTCGCGGCTCTGATGCCGGGCGATAGAGCAACGAACGGTAGCCGCCGCGCCCCCGCTCGCCGCGAACTCCCGAACAAACAAGCAGACGGGGAGGACATCCTCATGTGGGCCTGACGGGACGTTGGCAGGCATCCGGGTGGTGAGCGCCCAGATCCCAAGGCCCGGCCCTAGTGGCACCGTGGTGGTCAAGGGTCACTCGCGCTCGATCTTTCGAAGCCCTCGCGTGGGCGTCCACCACTCGACGACGAGCATCGTGGCCTCCTCATTGAGGTGGGTGTGCACTACCTCTGCGATGTCGGCGCGGAAGCGGTCGCCGTCTGGTCCTTCGGTGATCGGTCCGCCGGCGATCGCCCGACCAAAGATCTTCGCCTCCCCAGGCCACTCTGCCTCGGAGCCCTCAACCGGGTCGACCGTCGCGCTGTGCAGGGCAAACCGCGGATCCCGGCTGAGATCCGCGCCCTTGCGCGCGTTCTGCATCGAGCCAAAAACCAGTTCGCCGTCCTCGAAGACCGTCTCGATCCCGGAGATTCGCGGTGACCCGTCGGCTCGCAGGGTGGCAATTGTCTTGTGTTGGTGAGCGTCGAACAGCGCCCGCACGCGCTGGGCGAACTCCGGCTCTGCCTGTTCGACATCCTGCCACGCCGTCACACGGTCCATGATCGCACCCGCGTGCACCTCTTTGGGTCGGTAGAAGTCGCAGGGTAATGCCACATGTCGAAGTGACTTTGCGGCGGTCAGTAGCAGGGACGCAACTCCTGCGTAACGAGTGGCGGCACCGACCGATGAACGAACAGCTGGGGCTGGAAGAGGAGCAGGTACGACTACTGGGCCCGCCCTCCTTCGCTCGGGCGTCAGGCGGCTCCGTCCCACCACGCGAGCACCCTGAGCGCTCGGAGGGTGTTCCAGCGGCTTGGCGTACCGACGCCACCCTCGAGATGAAAGTGGACGCGACCCGGGTGGATGCGCTCTAGCAGCCACCGGCCGCCGGGCTGCCGCTTCGACTTCAAGACGGATACCGCCTCGGCCATTCGGGCGTCCGGGGCCGCCCCCGCACGTCGGAAATAGTCGAGCGCCCGCAGCACGTCGTAATGCCAGTAATAAGGGAAGGCGAATTCGAGATACGCCGGTTGGACGACAGTCCCCGTGCTCTTGCGGCGGAAAAGCCCCCGTTCGAGCAGGTACTCCTCACCGCCCCGGCGCGCCGCGCCCGCCTCAGCCGGCCCGCCCGTCGCTCCCTCGAGCTCAAGGAGGCCGTCGAGCACGTTGATCGTCGTGTCGAAGGACGATCGCACCGAACCGTTCTCGACCTCGCAGTTCCAGCCGCCGTCAGCGAGACGCTCCACGAGGACCCGCTCGACGATCGCTCCAACCTCGATCCCGAAGTACGCACCGGTCTCGATCGTCCTGCCGTTGATGCACGGCTCGACCTCGCCGTCGAAGTACCGCTGCCCGGCATGCTCCCAGCGCCCGTTCGCCGCGACGAGCTCGATCGCCCTGCGGGCGGGGCCGAGTTCGGGTCGAGCCCCAAGAGCTTCAGAGTCTGCAGCGTGTGCATCGTGGCCGTCCAGGGCTGCCCCGGCTCACCGCCGGTGTAGGACGTCGGGAAACAAGCGCCGCCGGCCCAAAGCCCGTCGGGATCCTCAAGCGCTAACAGGCGCGCGCCCCAGCCATTGCGCTCGACCTGGGCTCGTTCGGCCGCCACCTCGTCGGGCGCGGCGTCCTTGAGATCCCTCAGCACCTGCCAACGGATGGCGGGGTCGCCCTCGAGCAGCCAGTCGATCACGCTCATAGCCCTCAAGTTAACGCGGCCGCCGGCGGCCGATCCGACCGGTGGATGCGGTGCGCGCCGCGGGCCGAGTAGGTTTCTCTCAATTTGCTATCAAGCTCACCGTCCAAATCCCACTCCCTCGCAGGTAAGCAGGTAGGTCGGAGGAACTGGCCTACGTGGCCATAAGCCGGGCCCACCATGAAAGCCATGTCCATGTGGTCGCGCCTAGTGCGGTCCGAGCGGCTGAGCTCGTCTGGGCGTGGGCTCAAGAGCGGCGCCAGGGCTCGGCCCTTCCCCCCATGCGGGGCATACCCGGGCCGAGCTGAACAGGGAAGGCAGCCTCTGGCGCCCGGGGTGTTGCGGGGTGGAACTGCTACTATCCAGGCTGAGGGGGTTAAACGGACCGCAAGCACCACATCTTCGACTTCGATTTCACGACCGCGGCTCCGCGTTGCCCCCCCCCGAGACTTGAGGGACGTGATGGACCACGATATTGCTAGTTCGGGGAAAGGAGCGTACTGACGGAAGGGCGTTGTAAAAAGGGGGCAATTTCACGCTGCATGGTCTAGGCGAAGTGGCCGACGATCCCTGGGGCGAACGCTGTGCGGAGATGCAAGTCTACCCATACACAACTCTCGAGTACTCGTCGTCTCGTGGGGCGATGAAGTCCTCTAGATGCGACGGCTTGCGCCCGAGCTTTATTTATGGCGCTCGCTTTTCCTGTGAGGGCAGAGAACCCAAACCGGCGGCGTCTTTTCGGGCAGAATGACGTCATGACCCTCGCCGATTAGGTGCTTGACGATGGGACAAGTTGGAGATATGTTGCGATGAAACTGATCTCTGAAATCACCGAAACCGGTTCCTACCGGTCCCGGAAGGCTTGCTAACGTTCTCTGTAACGAAGATATTAGAGAAGGCCCGTAGTGATGTCCGCCCTCAGCGGCCACACGCCCCCCAGAAGGTCGGTACTCCGCTGCGGGGCGACGCAAGGTTCCGGCGGTCCCACCTTCGGCCGCTCCTGATCACCGTCTACCGGGTGCTTGACAATGCCGTCAAGTGGCCGTATCGTGTCGTGAACCCGGTTTCTGAAACCGGTTACTCACCTTAGTCCACCAGGCCTCGCAAGGACTCAGGATGGCCCTTCATATGCGAAAACTGTTGTGTAAAGGACGTCGCCATGAGTTCCGGCGTGTTGACCCGACGCCCCTGCCGAAGCATTCTTCTCCCGTTTCCGTGCCGATCACATCCTCGCCAAGCCCGGTGATATGGGTATAGGTGATATGGGTATAAGCGGTGTGCGGTGTGCGTCGGTTGGGGACCGGCCTGCAGCGGCTGGATGCCTAACCATATTACCCGCGCCGCAGCCAAACCAGCTACCCGCCAGTCCCACCCGTATAAATCCAGAAGAGTTTACCAAACACAGGAGACAGGAGGCTTCCCATGATCAACGATGAAAACAAAACCCTCGAAACGGGAGTTTCACGCCGTCAGTTCCTCACCGGCGCGGCAGCGACGGTTGCCGCACTATCGCTACCGGCCAACCGTAGCCTCCGGCAGCTCGTCCACTTGGCACCGGAAAAAACGCTCCTGCCGACGACGTCTTGACCCTGGCCCTGTACGCGACTGCCACAGCGGCGAAGGCCTCTGAGAAGTCCCTCGCCACCTTCTCTAAGCAGTATGGCATCAAGCTCAATGTCATAGGCGTCCCCGCTAACAGCTGGGTCGGCTTCTTCCAGTCCATCTCGACCCGGCTGGCCGGTGGCCAACCCCTGGACAGCGCCTACATCGCCACCGAAGGCATGTTGCTGTTCGAGGACCGCGGTATCCTCGACCCACTGAACCCCTACATCGCGAAAGACAAGTCGACGGTCGACTCCTACTACAACGACCTCGACCCGCACATGTTGGCCAACTTCAGGACCCTCGACAACATCGGCGCCAATACGTACTTCCTGCCTATTGGCTACAACGTGATGTCGATGTGGATAAACAAGCCAGTGTTCAAGCAATACAACGTGCCTATCCCCAGCCCGGACTGGACCTGGGACGACTTCGAGGCGGCTGCCACCAAGATCGCCGACGCCCCCAACCGGTACGGCTTCGCCATTGGCACGCCGGTGCCCGGCCCCTTCACGGACGTCTACCCCTGGGTGCTGACGGCTGGCGGCAACGTCATGAACCCCGACCAGTCAAAATGTGTGGCCAACAACCCGCAGGCCATCGAGGCTGCCACCTTCGTCCGGTCCCTGGTCCAAAAGAAGTTGGTCAACGAACCGGGTGGCTCGTACAACCAATGGACCGAGGCGGCCGGCCTCAAGCTGGGTATGTTCGGTGGCGGTATCTGGCCCAACAGCAACATCCCCCTCACTCAGAGCGAGATCAACGACCAGTTCGTCATCGTTCCCTGGCCCCAAAAAACGGGCTCGGGGACGCCCATCGGTGTCGGCGGGTTTCCCATGTTCAAGGGCTCAGCGGCGAAGGACGCTCTATGGACGTACATAAAGTGGACGATCTCGGAGGACTTCCAGACGGGCCCTGTGACCACCGTAGGAGGCGATATGCCTATACGGCGTTCTGTGGCCGACAGCTCTTCGTTCCTGAAGCAGTACCCTCCGGGGACGGACTATTTCACCAAGGAGCTTTCGTACTCCTCGTTCATCATCGGGGTCCCCAATGCCGGGGCCGTCGAAAACGAGATCAGCACGGCGTGGGAGCAGATCCTGAGTGGCTCTACCAGCCCCGCCAAGGGGATGGCGACCATGCAGAACACATGCAACTCGCTCATGACTCAGAAGGTATGACACCAGCAGTACTGCTGTCGGCAGTGCCCCCGAGAGCGATTCTCGTCATCGGGGGTAACCGCCACAACAGGTGCGCCCCGCGGCGGGCCGAACCGCCAGAAGCCACAGTCGGCCCGGGGGGAGGAGAGCAGACCATCCTGCGGCGCCGCCCCCACGGCTGTCCCGTGTAGGCGTTCGGGCTACCTGGGTTGGGGGAAAACGACGCATGATGACTAAAGTGAGAAACGGCCGTTGACCCGTCTTCGTCGTTTGTGGAGCGGCAAGGTGGGTAACCGTCAGCCGTTCGCGGCCTATGTACTAATCAGCCCGGCCTTGCTGTTGTACCTGGCCTTCATCGGCATCCCGCTTGTCGGTATCTTTATCATCTCGTTCGTGCAGTGGGACCTTGTATCTTCCCCTCACTTTGTCGGTTTGGCCAATTTCCGGGCCGTGGCCCACGACACGCAGCTGGGTAAGACCCTGTTGAACTCAATCCTATTTGACATAATGACCACCAGTGCCCACCTCGTGCTGGCGCTAAGCTTGGCGCTGGCAGTGACCAGCGTTCGGTCGAGGGCAGTGCGTTACTGGGTTCGCACCGCGATAGTCGCTCCGTTCCTGATGTCGGCCGGGGTAGTGGCCTTGATGTGGTCCTACGTGCTAGCGGGAGATACGGGCCCGTTGAACTATTACCTACGCGACCTCGGGTTAAACCCCCCTAATTGGCTGGCCTCTAATACCTGGTCGCTCCCCGGGCTAGTGATAATCGACGTGTGGGCGACCCTCGGCTTCACCTTCATCATTTTCCTCGTCGGTCTCCAAGGTATCCCTGCCGAGCTCTACGAGGCCGCTTCGATTGACGGGGCCGGCGGGTTCGCCCGCTTCAGGAGGATCACGCTCCCGCTGCTTTCTCCGGCCACCTTCCTGGCGGCGGTCACAGCGGGAATCGGTGCATTCGAGATATTCACATGGCCCCTTATCGATACCAATGGGGGTCCTGGCATCGCCACCCAGACGATTGTGCTCTACATCTACCATGACGCCTTCCAAAACTACCAGTTCGGCTATAGCGCCGTTCTGTCCTTGATAAACGTACTGATCCTGGTCAGTTTCGTCGTGATTATGGCTGTCGTGGCCCGGCGCTGGGTGCACTATGAGCGCGTCTAAAGGTGTTGCACTACAGCCGGGGCACACCGGCGCCTATCGGCACGATGGGGAGACCGCGGTGGCATCGGTAACGACGAGCGTGCCGGCGCGGCGCCGACCACGTGGGCCTGGGGCGTCGACGCGCCGGGTGGGTAGGTTTTTGCTCGCTCTGCTGTTGGTCGTCAGCGGTGTCTTGATGCTAATGCCGGTGGTTTGGGTGGTGCTGCAGTCGATCGAGCTGCCTGAAGACCAGTTTAACCTCCCTCCGGTGTGGTTCCCGAGACACGTGACGCTTTCGAGTTACCGGGACTTGTTTTCGTCTACGCCTTTCCTTCTCAACATATTGAATTCGGCCTTGGTGACGTTTTCGGTTGTCCTGGGCGCTGCTGTTATCAGTGTATTAGCAGCCTACGTATTTGCTCGGATAGAGTTCCGGGCTCGAGAAGTACTCTTTACCCTATTCTTGGTCGCCCTTACGATACCCACCCAGGTCGAGGCGGTGCCGCAGTTCGTAGTCGTTAAGTACATGCACCTTTTGAACAACCAGGCGAGCCTCATCATCCCGGCGCTAATCCAGGTGTTGGGGATCTTCATCCTGCGCCAGCACTTTCGGACCATACCAAGGGACTTGGACGACGCTGCAACTGTCGACGGCGCCGGCCATTTGCGGATCATCCGGCATGTGATGATCCCGATGTCGTGGCCGGCGATCTCCGCCGTCATGGTCATCACCGGTCAGTATATCTGGAACGATTTTTTCTGGCCCAACCTTTTCATTACCGATCCCAACCGGATGACGGCCCCCTTAGCTCTCTTCTACCAAGAGTCGGCATTGGGCGGCGGTCAGATAGGGGCCATTTTTGCCGGAGTGTCTCTGCTTGCGGTCCCGGCAGTTATCGCGTTCATCTTTTTGCAACGAAGGTTGATGGAAGGGATTGGCTACCGGGGTATTTCGAGATAGGGTCGGAGGGCGCCGGGCCGGGGCGATCGAAATGGCGACGCGCTGCGGGGCATTCGTGGTTCGTGACCGGCGATAGGGGCGGGCTACCACTCGGGTTGCATACCTGAGCTCTCGTATAGACAATGGCGCAGTCCGGAAATGGAGTCATTGTGAAGCCGGTCCCTGAGATGGACTGCAGAAAACCGATCCCAGATGCCCTTCCAGTGCGCAGGCCGGCGTCCGAGAGGTAATACGCGGCCTTACGGCCGCCATAGCCTTGGTGGTGGCCATAAACCGTCGTGGGATCCGTCCCTAAAATCGACGTACCCAGCCGCGCTACAACACCTCCCTTTTTGACGACGCCGGAACGGCCAAGGTCGCCCATCAGAGAAGTCGCGGAACGTGCCGGACTATCGCCGCTGCAGCACGAGGCGACGAAGCCCGGATCGCTGTCAGGTACGCGCCCTGGTCGGTGGCAGCCTCCAAAGCTGACCAGGGCTCGCCCGTGTCATCAGACGAACACCCGCTCGCTAGCCTCCTTCCCGTTCACCATGGCGCCAGGTCGACTTCACCTGGGACCGAGGTGCGTCCGGTGAGCCAGGCAACGAGCTGGCGGCCATCCTCTGGGCGACGAAGACGCTCAGGGACCGTGGCCAGGACCATGGGCAGCTCCCACGCCACGTACTCCTCCGGCCAGTCCGAAGGTTGGTAGCCGAGGCCGAGGTCGACATGGTGTACCTCCACCTCCCGCAGCCGTCGCGCCGGGCTTGCTGTCGTCGGCCAATTATCGCTGCCACGAAACTCGCGGTTGGGCCAACCGCTCGCTACGCTCCGGTCCCAAACCTGCTCCAGCTGCTGTTGGGTTACCCGCACGTCTGACACGATGGCAGCGGGTGGCCGCCCCGCTCCCTCAGCAATCTCGCGTTCCCGCTGGGCTGGGCCGCCGGGGTAACGGGCCACATCTTGACCTCTCAGCGCGCCCTCCAGGCGCCGGGCGTGCCCCTCGGCATTGCGGGCGAGGTGCGTCAGCACGTGGGCGATGGTCCATTCGGGCAACCGGCTCGCGGCACGGAGCTGCTCGTCAGTAAGGCCCTCCACCGAGTTGAGGAGCCGGGCATGAGCGGCCCGGCACAAGAACATGGAGCGGGGGGAGTTGGCGGCGAGGTCGGTTGGCACAGTCGCAGTCTCGCGCCCAGTCGGCCGCCGCGGCTGGGCCGGCCACGCAAAGCAAACGTTGCCGCAAATACGGCCGGCGCTAGATGGCCCTAGGGCGCCAGCTACCATCGCCGCTGGCGAGCTTCGCTTCGGTGAGCCACCGGGCCGCCGAGCCGGCGGGGCCGGGCCATGGGAGGAGCAGTGGGTAAAAGACAGGACCTGCTTGGCGACGAGATGATGTCAGCCCTACCCAAGGTGCTGCAGCAGTGCCTGGTGGAGCCGAAGTGGTGGGGCGACGAACTGGCGGGCCTTCACCTCGTAAAGGCGCTGACGGAGCTGGTCCTGCCGTCGAGCTGCGACGGTTACCGCCGCGTCGACAACGCCTCGAGCCCACGTTGGGACTGGCAGGGCCACGCTCTTGTGCACCAGAGCTCCGTGGTGCACACGGGGGTGAACCTCTTTGGCCCTGTTGTGGTGGGGCCGCAGTGCGAGGTCGGGCCGAACGCCAGCATCTTCGGGCCCACCGTGGTCGAAGGGCTCTCTTACATCGGCCCCAGTGCCGAAGTGAGGCGTTGTTTGCTCCTGGCCGGGGCCGAGGTCTCCCACATGAGCTTCCTTGGCCATTCCGTCATCGGCCGCCAATGTCGTCTGGGGGCCTTTTTCTGCTCGGCAGTGAGGAACCTTGAACGACATACGGTGCACGTCATGACGAATGGGCCTCTGGTGGACACCGGCGAACAACGCCTCGGTTGTGTCATCGCCGACAACGTAGAGACTGCGGTTCGTACCACCGTCATGCCGGGCCGCAGGGTTACCGAGAGTAGCATCACGCTCCCGAACTCAGTCATCGTGAGGAACTGCTGATCCGACGGTCCATATCGACGGTCGCGAACGCCCGCCGGGCCTCGAGGTCCGAACACGAGCCTGCGGACCCCTCTGCCTCGCCACAGCGACTAGGCGAGCGCTCCGAGCCACGGGCGTTCCGCCTCGAATAGCCGATCGACCATCTCACGGATTTGGCTCAGGTTGAGCAAGGCCGCCGTCAGGGGATCCAGTGCCACCGCAGCATAAACAAGCGAACGATCGCAGTCGAGTGCGGCACGCACAGCGAGCCGCTGCACGTTGATCTGAACGTTGTTGAGAGCGGCACACGCCGGCGGAAGGCTGCCGTACCGGACAGGTCGCAGCCCGAGGTCGCTCACTAGACAGGCTACCTCGACGCAGCAATCGCCCGGGAGGTTGGAAACCAGGCCGTCGTTAGGCACGTTCCCGTAGATAACCCGGCGAGAACCTGTCGTCATGGAGTCGATGATGTAGGCGCCATACTCTTGTGATGGTGTCAGGCCTTCTCGACGCGACGTTTCCACGAATTCGTCCACGTTGTGGTCTGGCGAATGGGCCGAGCAGATCTCGTAATAGTCCCAACGCTTTGGCAGGTTTTGTTTGACGAGATCCGGGTTTTTGCGGAACCAGGACCAGTATTCGCTCGCGTGGTGGCTCGACTCGGTGTGGAAGTAGCCGGTGAGGGCCATCAGCTCGGTCCGGACGCGCTCGTTGCCACCGGCATAGAGCTCGTCCGACGCGATGCCAGTGGTCGAGGCCTGAAGGTGGCGCTCGGTCATGACCTGACGAATGCGCGGTACCAAATCTTCATCTCCCCGACGGAAAGTAGTGAACCAGGCGGTGTGGTTCACGCCGGCCGAGTCGAAGGTGACCTCTTCGTACGGGACATTCAGTTCCCGGGCCAGCATCTTGGAGGTGTGCTGCACGCTGTGACAAAGACCCACCGTATTGATGCCGAGCTCCGAGGTAGCCCAGCAATTGATCGACATCGGGTTGGCGTACTGGATGAGGAGCGCCGAAGGGCAGAACAGCTTCATATCTGCGGCGATCTCTTTGAGGGCCGTCACCGAACGTAAGCCCCGGAAGACCCCTCCGGGCCCCAGCGTGTCACCGACCGGTTGGTCAACGCCAAACTGACGCGGGATGTTCACGTCATGCCCGTACGCCTCGATGCCACCGACCTGGAAGGTGCAAATCACGAAATCGGCGCCATCCAGTGCCTCCCTTCGGCCGGTAGGGACTTCCAGCTTGGTGCCCAGCCCGTGTGCCTCGACCAAGCGCCGGGCGCCGTCATAAGTCATGGCGACGCGACTGGAGTCAGGGTCGTACAGTGAGATCTCGCTTTCCTGCAAAGCCTCGAACGTGAGGATGTCGCGTATGAGGGTAAGGGGGAACACGTAACCCCCTGCTCCGACGATCGTTATCTTGGGCATCTCTTCCTCCGGCTAGAGAACAGGGTTCAAGGGTGTGTCGCGGACCGCACCGACTTGCGCGCCCGGCATCCACTTTGCCAGGTCTGCTCGCTGAGGGTCGTTGCAGGAACGCTTTCTGGTAGGTCGAGCGCTCTTCGAGCGGGAGATGCATCGTGTTGAGCTCGATCACCTTTTGAGTGATTGCCGGTCCGTAAGTGTTGATCGTTCCCTGGCTGAGCACTCCCTTCAGGCGGACAAATCCCTGCTCAGCGAACTGCTGGCAAGCGTGGTTGCCAACCACAAACGGTGTACTCAGCTCGTCTGAGATCGAGACCAAAGCAACAGCACCTCCATCAGCCGACAGGCGTGTTCACATTAGGCAAGGACGGCGGCCTTTACGTCCCATTGCTGTTCTGCCGATAAACAAGCGGATTTTGTGACTCGTTATCCAATAGCGCACCGACCTGGAGCGTGGACAGGTAGTCCGGGGGGAGGATGTTGGGGGTACCGTTGAAGGTTGCACCATCAGGCATATAGCCCACGGTCATAGCGCGGCGTCGCCCCGGTGTCATGTTCGCCCCCGCCCCATGAAACGTGAGGCCGTTGTGCAACAGCGCTCCTCCGGCGGGTACCGGGCACGGGACGGCTTGCACGTTGTGCCACTCGGGGTAAATATCAAATAGCGCCCCGATATCCTGGCCAATGTCAATTAGATCGAACTTGGCCGCTTTGTGGCTACCGGGGACGTAATACAGGCACCCGTTCTCAAGAGTCGCGTCATCGAGCGCCACCCAGATCGTAATAGCATCGGGAGAGCTAAACGACCAAAACGGGACGTCCAGGTGGTAGCCGGTCGGGTTCGCGTAGGGTTCCTTTACGAGCGCCTGGTCCGTCCAGACCCGGAGCCCGGGCACCTGAGCGAGCTGGCCCACGAACTGACCGAGGGCGGGCTGGAACACCAGGGCCCGTATTGCGTCGTTGCTCTGCCAGAGGTTGATCCGCTGGGTGAACACTCTTTCGTAGTAGCGCTGGTCTTCGACCGTCCTATGACTGCGGCCGCGGTCCGTTACGAAGGGCAGGACTTGCTCCCTTCGGTTTGCAACCGCGGCGTCGACGGCAGCCCGCCATTGCTCGAGCTCGGGGCCGTCCATGAAGTTCGGCACGGACAAAAAACCGTGCTCCTGGTATTGGCGAATTTCTTGCGCGGTAGGCTCGGTCCGCATCAGCTTGCATCCTCCCCTCTCTCCGTGCGCTGGACGCTAAGTCTGTTTGCGGGTTGAGCACGACCGCCTAGGTCAGCTCGATTAAACATGAACGCATCTTTTCTGGTATCTCGATGGCGACCTGCGAGCCGTCGAAGCTGGCACTAGCTTTCCCGGGCGCCATTACGCAGTGGGGACCACTGATGCCGGAGCCGGGGTGGTCCCATCTGTGGTCCGCACCATCGCCGCTGCGTATGGGCTCAGGCGGCTCAGCAGTGCGGCCGAGGGCGTGTACCCCCACCGCGTGCGGTTCCAACCAGAACCGTAGCGGTAAACCGTGAACCGCCGCTCTCCCGGTGCCGTGCGCTTGGCCGAACCGTGGCAGCAGCAGTCAACAAACACTATTGCGTCGCCTGCTTCCATGAAAACGGAGATCGCTCCCGGTGTACCGTCGAGCGACCCTCCGGTCACCCATCGACCCTGCCCTTGTTCGAGCAAGGCGGGGTGGGCGATGTTGGACTTGTGCGACCCGGGGATGAGCATGGTCTCACCATCACCTGGCCCAGTCTTCGTCAACGCGATTAATACGTTGATTTGGCCGCAGTAAAACCGTCCGTTGTGGTAGCCATAGCTCATCCGCTTACAGCGGTCGTGGCCACCGCCGTGGATGGGGATCGCATCATCCGGGCCACGGCACGTGACGAAATTCTCGTCGATGAAGAGCGGCCCGTGGTGGTAGTCGTATGTATCCTGGCCGCCGACGAACCTCAGTACGTAGTTGACCCAGCTGGAATGGCCGATCAATTTCTCAAAAGCCTCCCCCGCTTCGTAGATCTGCTGGTAACTGCGACCGCGGTGCTCTGGATGGTCTTCTCGCTGGACGTAACCCCACCAATCGCGGCGCTCCAGCGAAGGTGGGATGACGTCCACTACGGCGTTGCAGGCAGCCACCTCTTCGCTGCTGAGCGCCCCCCGCAGCAGCAGGAAACCCTGTAAGTCAAAGAGGTACTCCTCGAGCGGCGTGGGTGCCGGGAACTCCGGAAAGGCTATTTTGACGGGACTAATGGCCTGGTCCCAGTACGTGGTCCGGGGGGCATGGTTCACATCGTCGTCGACGATGCTTTGCACCACCATGGATAGACCTCCTGTTGCAATATTGGCTGCCTGTTTCGTTCAGGATCCTCGCATCGCATCAGCGTATCGTTTATCAGTGTGACCTCAACCGGCAAGCGGCTGATACGCAGGCTCAATGACACATCGTATATGAAATAAGGACCTGCGATATGCTGCGCGACATCTGGTCCTTTAGGCCCGAGCTGGCTACCTCAACCCGATGTGGGCTCTCGCTCGTCGTCAACCTTGATGTCCAGGACCTGAAGGACCTGTAAGGCCAGCGGGACAAGTTGGGTCGAGCTAATTGCAATACCTCGAAGGGCGGGCACCCCTCGCAGCTCCGCTAATGTCGAGCCGTGCAGGCGGGCGTGGTCTAGCGATGCTTGGGACAACTCTGCCCCTGTGAGGTCCGAATCGAAGAAACACGCACCGGGGAACTGCACCGCGTAGAAGTCGACATTTCGCAGGTCGCAACCCTCGAAGCGTACCCGGTCGCCCGTGGAAAGGCGGAAGCTGGCGTCCGCCAGACGGCATTCACGGAAGCAAACGTCCGACAGCTTCGCGCCCGAGAAGTCGGCTCCGGACAAGCGACAATCGTCGAACTCGACCCGAGCGAGCGCGGCCTTGCCAAAGACCGCTGCCGAGAGGTCGCACCGCTCGAATACGGTGTCGCTCACCCGAGCCCTCACCAGGTCGACATTGAGGAAACTGGACCCGGTGACCCGGCAACCACTGATATGAGGGTCTTCTGCCACTTGCCCGCTGTAATTCGCGCTTATCTCAAGCCCCTCCCAGTGCAGGTCTGTCTCGAGCACTGCGTCCTCCCGGGGGACCAGACGAGTTGGCAAGCGAGGCGCTACAGGAGCAAAAAGGTTCGTCTTCGTCATGAGGCGACTTAGCGCACTCGGGCGTAGGGGAGGCCGATGATGGCGATGCCATCGGGGGCCTCAGGATGCTCGACCTCCCAACGCTGGGCCAAAAACCGCTTCCCATTGAGCCATTCGAATACGGTGCGGCGCGCCGGTTCCGCTGGAGCCGGGGCGGACGACGCAGTCATGGCCCACTCGCCGACGAACGCATCGAGCTCCGATATCTGTCCCTGCTTATTCGTCCCGGTCATTTTCGGTCTCTCCTTCGCTACCCCGTCCAACGGTCGCCGACTATCGCCCACGTGCCCGACTTCGGTCCAAGCGTCGTCCTCGAACCAGGGCAGGGCCGTGATCGAGGAGGACGCCCGAAGGTACCACCGAAAATAGGCCAGTCGACGCTGGCACCCGCTGGCGACGCCCTTGACTAGTCCCATCAGGTTGGTCCCCGTCCGGACTATCGGCCGGCGTTATCGGGACGAGTGAGGGTACTTGCGGCTCGCAATCAGGACCAACCCCGCCGGCGGCGCCGATCGTGCGAGTACCCGCAGCCAGGCCGGCCGGCGCCACACCAGCATCGTATCCGCCGAGTTGGCGCAACTCACTCGGGAATAAGAGCAGAATTACGGTATTTCAGACGATTTACCGGCCAGTTCCGGGGCGATAACATGGCACGAAATCAAGAAGTGCCAGGTACAAAGCTTCGGGGAGCGGTTGGCTATGGAGCAAGAGGGCGAACACGCTCTGGGCAATTTGCTCAGAGCTCATCGTGATCGCCGTGGGCTCAGCCAAGAGGCCTTGGCGGCCATGGCCCCGTCCGGACTAACCGTCGAAACTGTCAGGAACATCGAGCGAGGGCGCACATGGCCCCGGCGCCATAGTCTGGACCAGCTAGTCAGGGCGCTCGAACTCGACCCTGGAGAGTGCGACGCCGTTTTTGCGGCATGGCTACGGCGCGCGCCGTTGCCCAGTGACGGGCGCCCAGGCGGCGGGAGCCCAGGTCAGGGGAGCCCAGGTCAGGGGAGCCCAGGTCAGGGGAGCCCAGGTCAGGGGAGCCCAAGTGACAGGATCCCAGGTGACGGTAGGGTTGTCCAGACCGTACCGAGGAACCCTCTTGCCAGCCTGTTACCTCCTCTGCGCCCGCTCGTCGGCCGTGAACTAGCCGAGGCAGAGGTGGTAAAGCTTCTCCAAAGCAACCTCGTTCGGTTGATAACACTGACTGGGCCCGGGGGCGTGGGCAAAACGAGCCTCGCGCTGCGCGTGACCGAGATGGTCCACGAACAGTACCCGGATGGGGTCGTTTTTGTCGATCTGTCGGCTCTGGAAGACGCACAGCTGGTCCCTGCCTTCATCGCTCAGGCCCTGGCCCTGACAGAACAGGGGACGAGACCGCTCGTGGCTACTGTTGTCGAGCACCTGTACAACCAGCGGGTGCTGCTCCTGCTCGACAACTTCGAGCAGTTGCTCGACGCGGCCGGGGTCGTAGCCGACCTGTGTGGCTCTTGCCCGGACCTTCAAGTCCTCGTTACCAGCCGGATGGCATTGCGGCTGCGTGACGAGCAGGTGTACCCCGTGGCGCCCCTGGCGTCCCCGCTGCCGGGCGAGGTGCTCGGGCCCGAAGCTCTGGGCCAAATCCCTTCGGTCGCGTTGTTCGTTCAGCGAGCACAGGCGCGCCGGCCAGACTTCGCTCTATCGCCCGGCAACGCCGCGGTCGTGTCCGCCCTGTGCGCCCGATTGGACGGTCTGCCCTTGGCCATAGAGTTGGCCGCGGCACGAGTAGCTGTGCTGTCGCCGACAGCTTTGCTCAGCCGCATAGCAGCCTCGTTGAATGTGTTGAGCTACGGCCCGCGCGACCTACCCGCGCGTCAACGAACGATGCGAGATGTCATCGCATGGAGCTACGGCCTGCTGACAGTGGAGACGCAAGCTATCTTCCGTCGCCTGTCGGTGTTCGCCCACCACTGCACACTGGCGGCAGCCGGTCATATATGTGGTGATGTATGTAGTGACCCACCCGACGCCGGTACCCCCTTCATGACGGGAGCTGCGAATGTCGTGCTACTGGACGCCCTCAGCGCGCTCGTCGATGCACAGCTGCTCCAGGCGGTCGAGCCGGAGGTCGCCAGCGACAAAACCGACGTCACGAATGAGCGGGCACCCTTTGCTCTGGAGCCCAGAGTCGAGCCTGACGTCTCGTTTCGCCAGCTCGAAACGGTCCGTGCGTTCGCTCTGGAACAGCTGGCGACAAGCGGTGAGCTGGCTACAGTCCAAAGCCGCCACGCGGCTTACTACCTTGCTCTGGCAGAGAAGGCCGGCATGGCACTGTCAGGGCCGGACCAGCGAGCGTGGCTGGAGCGCCTCGAGCTAGAGCATGACAATATGCGGGCCGCGCTGCGCTGGGCACATGACAGCGGCGACGCCACCCTGGGCCTTCGGTTAGCTGGGGCACTGTGGCCTTTCTGGGAACGCTACAGCTACCTGAGCGAGGGGCGGCGGTGGCTGGAGCACCTGCTAGCACTCGAGGCGGCGCAGGGCTCCCCTCCCTTGGTGCGGGCCGAGGCGCTTACGGGAGCCCTATGGCTAGCTCACGACCAGGACGACACGGCCCCTGACGAAGCGCGCTGGGAGGGGGCGTTGGCCCTGTACCAGGAGCTCGGCCAAACCGGGCGGATCGCAGGCGTGTTTGCGCACCGGGCTCTGATGGCACGGGCCAGGGGGCGCTACCAAGAGGCCCTGGCGCTTATTGAGGAAAGTGTGCAACTGGCCCGTCAATCCGAGGACGATGTCGCGGTGGCCTACGCCTTGTTCCGCTTGGGCCTGATCGCACGCGAACGAGGCGAGTTCTCGTTGGCCAGCGCCGCCTATAACGAGTGCCGGACGTGCTATGAGACATTGGGCGACGCGACCGGGGTCGCTTTCGCATTACTGGGACTGGGCGACATTGCGCGGGACCGGGGCGACGTCGCGGAGCTGGAAGCGTACTGTTCGAAGAGCCTGTCACAGTGCCAAGAGCTCGGCCGCCCCTTCGGCATTGGCTTTTCGCTCAACAACCTGGGGCTGGCAGCGGCCATGCGCGGCGACCTGGCACGAGCCGAGGTGCTGACAAGCGAAGCATTGGAACTGTTCCGCAAGCACAGGATCAAAGGCGGTCTACTGGAGCTTTTGGTCTCGTCGGGGCAAGTGGCCAGCGACCGCGCTAAGTACGGTCGAGCGAAGACGATGCTCCGCGAGGCGCTGGCGGAAGGGTGGCCGGCGGGGCCGCACTGGAAGGTTGCGACTGCGCTCGAGGAGCTGGCGCGGGTGATGGTCGCAGAGGGCGACGCCACGACCGCGGCTCTAGTCACGAGCGCTGTGCACGTATGGCGGGCGCGGATGGGTGCGCCCGTACCTCCGTACCGTGTTGAGACGCTCGGCGCGGTAGTCGCAGCAACCCGTAAGGCTCTCGGCGACGCGGCCTTTGCCATTGCTCAAACGGAGGGGGAGGAGCTGGCTCCCGAGCAGGCCATCTTCAAGGCCCTCGGCGCTACGGTCAGAAGTGTGGGGCCCTGAGTGGCAACCCGATGCCGAGGTCTCGTTGCGCCGGTGTTCAGCTGGGGGCCTTGCCCTCCTTCATTGCTGCGGCGAGCCCGTCACGGGACCCGATCCTGAGCTTCCGGTAGACGCTGCGTAGGTGGTACTCGACGGTTTTGGGGCTGATGAACAGCGACGCCGCCGCCTCCCGGGTAGTCCGGCCGCCAGCCAAGAGAAGGGCGATCTGGAGCTCCTGGGGAGTGAGTTGGTCGCGCTGGGTAGGCCCGCGTTCTCGAGCCGTCGCGCCGGTTGCGGCCAACTCGGCCCTGGCCATGCGGGACCACGGCACCGCCCCCAGGTAGTCGAACTGCTCTATGGCGGCACCCAACTGCTCCCTGGAACGGGCCCTCTGGCGGCCCCGCCGAAGCCGGGAGCCGAAGGCCATGTGAGTTCTGGCCGCTTCGAACACGTCCGGCGTCTGTGAGTGCATTTCTAGTGCCCGGCCGAACTCCTTCTCCATCTGCTCCGCGGGAGCCAAGAGGCCGCGACAACGCGCCGCACGGGCGAGCGCCCACGGTTGTCCTTTCGAGACGGCTTGTCTCTGGAATACGAGAGCGGTCTCCCTGGCGAGTTGGCCATGACCGCGGCGCAGGTGGAGCTCGACTAGCTCGGGAGCTGGGGAGAGATCAACATCGGCGATACCGCAGTCGTGCAGGGTGGCCTCCTGCTTTGTGAAGTAGGCAAGCGCTTCTTCGGACTGGCCCGTCGCGAGCGCCAGCTCGCCCAGAGCTGCCATCACCCAGATCTCGCAAAGGCGAAGGCCGAACTGGTTAGCCAGTTCGAGCGCTTCAGCAGCGTGCGTTCGGCTCTGTTGAGCCTGGCCTTGCCGAGCTTCCAACCCGGCCAAGCGGGCCAAGGCCACTGCGAGGTCGCTCAACTGATGGCTCTCGCGGGCCAGGCTTATGACCTCATGGAAGCCGGCTTCAGCCTCAGGCCAACGGTTCGTCGTGGCTTCATCGATGGCGATGTGGCTGAGAAGGTAGGGCAGCACCCCGATGGCGGCCCGGGCGCGCGCTGAAATCGAAGGCCCTCCCGATCAGTACCCTGCCGGCGCCCGCCTCGCGGAGGAACAGAGGGCCGACGGCCGCCCAAGCCAGCAGGGTCGGGTCGTCGGACAGCTCATCTGACTCCTCTACCAATGTCACCGCCTGCCTCACCAGCGGCGCTCCTTTTGCTGCCTCGCCTGTAATCGTGAGTGCCATCCCCCGAGCCATGCTCGCGAAAAACGAGCAGCGAAGGCCGGCGGAGCCAGGAGCGATCGCGGCGATACGGGCCCCGCGTCCCGCATGGCAGCAGCGTCACCGGCGTAGAAGGCAGAACTGACAACGTCCGCGAGCATCAGAACGGCTAGCTCGGGATCCACATCAGCGGCTCTCTCTGCGCTCTCGACCAGGATCTTTTGTCCTTCAGTCCCATGTCCGAGACGCGCTGCCATGTGGCCCATCAGGTAGCCAATGTGAGCCCCTAGCTCCACCGAGACCGTGCCCGCGGCTGCGTCTCCCACAAGCTCCTGCGCACGGTGGACCAGGCCCCCGAGCCAGGCGGAGTCAGCAGCGGCGTACAGCAGACTGCCACGCCACGCGTCGTCTGGAGCGATCTGGGCCGCTCGCTCGAACGCCCGCGAGGCCACGTCGTAAGCGCTCCTATCGCGGGCTCGCTCGCCGGCCCGCTCGAGGGCCGAGCAGGCCGCGTCGTCTGGGCCGAGTACAGAGAGGGCCAGGTGCCAGGCGCGCCTGTCGGCCTCGGCGTCAGGCAGGGCATCAGCCAGGGCGCGATGTGCTGCTCGCCGGGCGTCGGGTTGTGCGTCGTTGTAGATAGCTGAGCGGGCCAGTGGATGGCGAAAGTAAAGCTGGCCGTTCGCTGCAACTACCAGGCCCGTCGCTTCAGCCGCAGCAAGGCCCGCCAGGTCCAGGCCCAGGGCCGAGGCCGCACGAGCCAGGGTAAAAAGATCACCTGTGTCGCTGGCCGCGGCAACGAGCAGGATCCGTAGCGCCTCGGGCGGCAGCGACCGGGTGCGGCTCAAGTACACGTTGGAGACGCTTGTCACCAGCGGTAGTGGCAATTCGAGGGGCGCTCCCTGGCGAAAGCGGTCGATCTCGACCGAAGCTTCTACCAGAGCCAAGGGATTGCCCCCCGTCTGACGATGAACGCGCCCTACGATCTCATCGGGTACCGGCCTGGTGGCCCCCTCGGAGAGCAATTTCGCGGCAGCGGCTCGGTCCAGTCCTTCCAGGCGAATTCGCGGCAGGTCAGCTCCGTCCAAGAGTGATGGTTCCCCGTCACGCACGCTGAGGACGACCGCGATCGGGTCGGCGATCAGCCTGCGAAAAGCGAACAGCAGTGCGTCCGAAGTGGATCCATCGACCCAGTGGGCGTCGTCGACCAGGACGAGCAGCGGAGCCGCGTCCGCATGGGCGGCCAACAGGCTGAGAGTGGCCGCCCCCACGGCAAACCGGTCCTCGGCGCGAGGAGCACCGAGGGCCAGCGCGCTTTCGAGCGCGACTGCTTGCGGCGGCGGGATCTGGCCAAGACAACCGAGTGCCGGGCGGAGCAGTTCGAACAGGCCTCCGAACGGGATGCGCGTTTCGGATTCAACACCCCGGGCGCGCAACACCCTCATCGCCTGGGCTTGTTGCTCTGCATACTCGAGGAGGGCCGACTTGCCCGTCCCCGCTTCGCCCACGATGGCCAGCACGCCGCTTTGGCCAGTGCGAGCGCAGTCGATCACGTGGGAGATCGCTTGCTGCTCCTTGTTACGGCCATAGAGCACCACTGGGCCGAGCATAAGGGGGCCCCGGATGCCGGGAGTTGTCGGGCGCATGAAGATTAGGTGGATCCCCGGAAGCGGGCTAGGCACAGGTGCCCTTACCGTGAGCCGTGACAATCATCCCCGAAACCTGCCCTCCAGGAGGACGCCATGGCAACGGTCCAGGAACCAGCCGCAATCGATATCGACAAGCTCATGAGCTTCGTTTTCCGCGCCGTAGATGAGGTTGGCGCCACTCTGAACACCGCTCTTGTAGTCATGGGCGACAAGCTCGGGCTCTACAGAGCTCTCAGCGGGTCGGGCCCTCTGAGCCCGGCTGAGTTGGCCCGCCGCACGGGCATTTCCGAACGCTATGCGCAGGAATGGCTCAACGCCCAGGCCGCAGGGGGCTACATCGAGTACGACCCTGACAGCGGGAGGTACGTGTTGCCGCCCGAGCACGCGGTAGCCATGACAGACGAAACCAGTCCCGCTTACTTGCCCGGCTTTTTCCAGATCGCTCTGGGAACCGTCCTCGACTCACCGCGCGTCACCGAGGCGGCGAAGACCGGCGCGGGCATCGGCTGGCATGATCACGTCCACGACGTCCATGAAGGCTGCGAGCGCTTCTTCCGGCCCGGGTACAACGCCCACCTCGTGGCGGAGTGGCTCCCTGCTCTGACAGGAGTAGTCCCCAAGCTCCAGGCTGGCGCCAAGGTGGCTGACGTGGGCTGCGGTCATGGCGCATCCACCGTGCTGATGGCCCGAGCATTCCCCGCTTCCACGTTCGTCGGGTACGACTACTACGAGGGTTCGATAGAGACCGCCCAGCAGAGAGCCGCTGAGGCGGGAGTGGACGACCGCGTGCAGTTTCAGGTCGGGCCGGCGGCGTCCTACCCGGGCTCCGGTTTCGACCTGGTAACGATGTTCGATTGCCTGCACGACATGGGGGACCCGGCTGGGGCCGCCCGCCACGTCCTCGGGTCGTTGGCGCCCGACGGCAGTTGGATGATCGTGGAGCCTGCTGCCGGGGACCGTGTCGAGGACAACCTGAACCCCGTCGGAAGGGCTTATTACGGGTTTTCCACCCTGCTCTGTACTCCTTCGTCACTCGCCCAGGAGGTCGGGCTGGCGCTGGGGGCACAGGCCGGCGAGGCCCGTATCCGCGCCATAGCCAACGGGGCCGGGTTCGGGAGCTTCAACAAAGTGGCCAGCACACCTTTCAACAACGTCTTCGAGGCGCGGCGTTGACGACCGACCCGAGAGGCCTCGTCTTCGGGTTCGACTACCGTAGGTGGCGACCCATGTGAACAGCATCTATTGCCACGCCAGGCAACCATCGCCCGGTTGCCATGAGAAGGGCGACATGTAGTCAACTGGGCGGTGGGAGGTACCGAGGCCACGACGCGTGCCGGCGTGCTAGCCCGACCTCGCCAGTCGCTTTCCAGCTTGAGCTCGGCGCTGCATAACCGAGATATCCGGCGGGTCGAGCTCGTCTGGGCTTTAGCGATCGGAGTCGAATGGGCTCACTTCGTCGCCCTCGGAGTGTTCGCATACGACCACGGGGTCCCGTCTTCGGTCGGTTTGGCGGGCCTCGTGCGTTTGCTGCCAGCGGGCGCCATCGCACCCTTTGCCGCCAGCATTGGCGACCGTGTGCGCCGGGAACGGCTCCTGCTCGCGTTCCTGGTCCTGGAGGCCTTGGCGCTGGTCGGATCCGGGCTGGCGGCATACGCCGACGATCGGCTGACAGTGTTCGTTTTAGCCGCTGTAATCGGCGCCACATCAACCCTGGTGCGCCCGGCGGTGCAGTCCATCCTGCCATCGGTGGCCCGTACCTCTACCGAACTCGTCGCCTCGAACGGCGCTACCGCTACATTCGAAGGTCTCGGCGCGCTGGGCGGGCCCTTGGTCGTCGGTACCACCATCGTCTTCGTTGGCGCCGGCGGAGTGTTCGTCGCATCCGGGGTAACCCTCGCGATTGCCATCGCCATCCTGGCCGGCGTCCACGTTCCGCCGCAGATGGAACTCGGAGGCACCGATAGTCGCCGCCGCGACCGGGTGGGCGCGGCGCGGCGGCCCCGCCCACCCGGGGCCCCTCGCTGCTTGCCGGGACCGCTACGCACAGCCATCGGAGGGATCGACCATGTCACCCATGACCCTCAGCTGAGGTTGTTGATAGGGCTTACCGCCGCTCAGTGCTTCGTCCGGGGTTGTCTGAACGTGCTCGTGGTCATAGCCGCGTTCAATCTTTTCCACGCCGGTTCCTCTGGGGTCGGCTACTTGAACGCCGCCCTAGGCGTCGGCGGGCTCCTGGGCGCGTTTGTCGGAACATCGCTCGAAACCAAACGCATGGCCCGCTCTTTCGGCGTCGCGATCGCGTTCTGGGGCGCACCCATCGCATTGCTCGCACCGCTGTCGTGGCTCGGGCCGGCGATGCTGTGCCTGGTCGTTGTCGGCACCGCCAACGGCGTCGAGGATGTCGGGCTGGTGACGCTCCTCCAGCGAGCCTGCCCTTACGAAATGCTATCGAGCGTGTTGGGAGTCCTATGGGGGTTGGCCATGGCAGCGGTGGCCCTGGGCTCGATCGTGGCCCCGAAGATCGACGCCGAGGTCGGGGCCCGCACAGCGTTGGTGATCGTGGGGGTCATCCTGCCGACGCTCGCACTCGCCTTCAGCCGGAGGCTGCGGCGGGTTGACGCGATGCTGCGACCGATCGAAGGGCTCGACCTGGTCGAGGCCGTCCCCATGTTCGGCCCCCTTTCGGTGGCGGTCAAGGAGCGGTTGGCCTCCTCACTAACGGCGCTCTGCGTCGCCGCGGGAGAAACGATTATCCGCGTCGGGGAGCCCGGAGACCGTTTTTACATTGTTCGCGCCGGCCGGCTCGTGATCGAGCGCGATGGCATCCAGGTCGCTCAGGCCGAAAGGGGTGACTACTTCGGCGAGGTTGCGCTCGTCCAGGATGTGCCTCGCAACGCTACGGTGCGGGCCGTGGTGAGGTCCGAGCTGTACGCGCTCGGGCGCCAAGCGTTTGTGACTGCTATCGTGGGCCACCCCGCCGCGGCCGCCGCGGCACAACGAGTTGCGGCGGAGCGGGGGACGGAGCCGGCGCCGCGACAGGCGGAGCCGGGCATGGAATAGCGAAACGCACCCGCCAGGCTTGTGTACTGCTACTTGACAAGGCCGACAAGCTGGACCTAGGTTTTTGCTTGAAACCGATCTCTGAGATGGATTACTGAAACCGGTTCCTCGGTCGGATACGCAAGGGGAGGGGTGAGTAGGCGCGCTGACAGTGGCGCCACGGCGACCGTGTTTACGACACCTGCGCTACGGGACGCTCCGTTTCACCTGCGTTCGGCCAGACGTAAAACGAGCCAGAAGTAAAGAAGTAAAACAGCCAGAAGTAAAACCCTGTACGGGAAGAGAAACTTGACTCCAAGAAAGGAGCGTGCCACCCGATGAGTGACTCCAATCCGGGCACGACCCCAGACCCCACTCCGTCCGCGACCCCAGAGCCGGCCCCAAACTCCCTCACGCGACGCCGCTTTCTCCAGGCCGGCGCAGTAGGGGCCGTATCCGCGATCGGGTTGGCTGCTCTCGGCAAGAGCGTAGCCTCGGTCGGTAAGCCCGAAGCTCTTCCGATGAGGTATGCCAGCGCGAACAAGACCCAGTTGAGTTTGTACGGGCTGTTCTTCATCCCGAGCGAACTGGCGGCAGCACGGGAGATCATCAACGATTTCAACGCTCAGAGCAAGACGATATTCGTGCAGTACGTGCAGTCCAGTTGGGGCGCGATCGGCACCAAGATGACGGCCGCCTTCTCGAGCGGCGACGTTCCCGACCTTTTCCAGTATTATGACGCCGGCCTCGTACCCTGGGCGGCGAACGGCCTGCTTGCCGACCTCAAAAAGCTACATGCCCGCCAGTACCTGGGCCAAGGTCGTGCCCGGCACCCTCAGCGTGCTGACCACCTCGAGCGGCGGCGTGATCGGCCTCCCGTTCGAGACGGAGACCCCTCTTATTTACTACCGCACGGACCTGCTGGGAAAGGCCGGGCATAACGCCGGCGACGCTCACCAGCCGGTGGACGTGGGACCAGCTGCGCTCGAATGCGCAAAAACTGAACAACCCGAAGAACGGGGTTTGGGGGATCAACGCCAACTGGTCGTCTTCTGAGCTCCTGTTCAAAAACGGCCTGGCCTGGGAGGCCGGCGCCAACCCGATCAAGTTCAGCGGCGGGAACTACTCCATCAACGTCAATGACCCCGGGACCAAAGCCAGTATCGAGTACGTCCGGTCGCTCTTCGCCGACGGCGTGGCCGACCCGACAAGCTTCAATCTAGATAACGTCGCCTATTTCGCCGCCGGGAAGTGTGCCATGCTGATCCGGGGCGCCTGGGCCCGCTCCGACATCCCCTCCGACAAGGGCGGCAGTACGCTGAAGTGGGCGGCCATGCCGTTTGTAGCAGGGCCCGAAGGCGAACCTCGGGACGGGTGCCGCGCAGACGCTCAGCATCCCGAGCATCGCCAAAAACAAGGAGGCGGCGGCGGAGTTCCTCACGTGGTGGGGCAAGCCGTCCAACGTCGCCAAGATCTGCGCGGCATCGGGTCAGGTCCCTCCGAACACTGCCGCAGTGGCCTCTCTCAAAACCTCGGTTGGTGACTACCGATTACTGGAACCTTGCTTTGGCCGAGAGCCCGGACCTGCAGGGTGAGCCTTTCTGCCCCGGATGGCTGCCGATGCTCGGGACAGTCTGGGACCCAGCCATGTTCGACTACTACCACGGCAAGATGCAACTACGCCGAGTTTGCTTCAAAGGTGAACTCCGCCGGTACGCAAGCGGTACAGCTCGCAGCCGGGGCGTAGTGAATTGGCGGGGGTAATCACCGCCGACCAAACGCCAAGCGCTACGCGGCCGCGGTCCGGTCGACGCCGTTCGCGGTCGCGTAGCGCGACGGCGCTCATCATGCTGGTCCCGGTGCTTGCCGTCGCGCTGGTGCTCGGGTGGTTACCCGATCGTCAGCGGGATCTGGGTTGGCTTTACCAACGAGCGGGTCGGAGGCGTCTTCGGGATCGTCAAGACCCGGTTCGTCGGCTTCGAGAACTTCAGGAGCATCTGGACGACCCGGCCTTTCGTAGCGGGCTCGTCCTGATCCTCGAAATCGCCGTGGCCGTTGTCGTAACGACATACGTGCTCGCTTACCTGCAAGCCTCGCTTTTGAACATGGATTTTCCGTTCCGCCGGGTCATCCGTACGATCGCGCTACTGCCCATGGCCGTGCCCGGCCGTCGTGGTCGGCGAACTATTCGGCTACCTCTACGACCCGAGCGTGGGCCCGGTCAACGGCCTGCTCAAGCACCTTGGCCTGGTAAAGAACACCGAGTTCCTTGCTATCTCTGGCCTCAGGTGGATGTGGATCGCTCTCCCGGCCATCTGGATGGCGCTCCCATTCGCCACGCTTTTCCTGTTGGCGTCCATGCAGGGCATCCCGAAGGAACAGCTCGAGGCGGCCACCGTTGACGGTGCAGGCTGGTTCCGGCGCTTCTGGTTTGTGACTTTCCCCGGTACGCGGGGAGCTCTGGCCGCAATCGTCCCCTTGTCATTTGCCGCTCAGCTGCTTGCGTTCGAGATGTACGTCGCATTGTTTGGCCAGGGCGGCGGCATCTCCAACGTCGCGAGCGCGGGGCTCCTGATCCCCTCGGTTTACGCCTACTACAACCTGAGCAACGGCCTGATGGGCCGAGCCGCAGCCACGGGCGACCTGATCCTTGTGCTAATAGTGGTGGCCTTCCTGATCAGCCGGTTTATCAGCCTGCGGGAGGACCGGCAAGGGTGAGCCAGGGCACCGTAGCCGGCGCTGGTACCAGCCGTGTGGTCGTGACGACGACGGGAGGACGCGGGCAGCGACAGCCGGTGCAGGCGTACTACGAAGCGCACCCGCCCCCGTCCTTCACGCCGTGCCCGGAGGCGTACTCTTGGCCGCAACGTCGCCATAGTCGTGGGTGCCGTCTTCTTCGCCTGTTTCGCCCTTTACCCCCTCGTCTACCTCATGTCGGGTTCTTTCAAATCGCTCTCCGAAATCTATAGCGGCTTCGCGACATTGGTACCGAAGCACCCGACCCTGGCTAACTTCCGCCAGCTCTTGTTCGTCAACAGCAATCTCCAGCAGATCAGTTTCCTGACCGCGGCACGCAACAGCCTGCTTATTGCGTTGATGACCATAGCTATGACCGTTGCCGTCTCCGTGCCCGCGGCGTTCGTCTTGGCCCGGCGCCAGGCCTGGTACATAACGGGCGTGCGCAGCGATGGGCACGCCTGGCGCAGGTCGTGGGCGGCATCGTCGTGATCATCCCGCTCTACCTCATCCTGCGCCACCTCCATCTCATCAACACCCTGGTCGGGGTATCGCTGGCGGAGACGATCCCCGCCTCCGCTTTCGGTATCTGGGTGCTGGTAGCGTTCGTCCGCCAAGTTCCCTACGACATCGAAGAGGCCGCCCGGATTGACGGCGCCAGCGAGTGGGGCACCCTGCGGCGCATCGTCGTGCCACTCATCAGGACCGGGGATCACCAGCGTCGTCCTGGTGGTGTTCTTGATCTCGTGGTGCGACTTCCTGAACCCGCTGATACTGCTCAACAACGCCGGGCAATACACGGTGACCGTCGCCCTCTACACGTACATCGGCCAGCCGGGCCAGACTCTGTGGGGCCAGCTACTGGCATTTGGCTTGCTCGCATGCGTACCGCCCTTGTTGGTGATAATCTTGGCCGAACGCCACATAGTGCGGGGTTTGGCGGCGGGGGCCGTGAAGTGACCATTGGCCGCAAATCTCGCCGCACCGTGGGACCGCCGCTCTGGGTGAAAAAGGGTTCTGGGGAGAAAAGGCCGGACGGGGCTATTGACAGAGCCATCACCAAGAAATAGGGTCCTCCTTGTGAAACCGATCTCTGAGATGGATTACTGAAACCGGTTCCTCGATGCCCGTTTCAGCGACCCCAGCACGTCCACGCTTGCGCATACGGGAAGTCGCCGAGCGGGCCGGGGTGTCGCCAGCCACGGTTTCGCGCGTCTTGAATGGCAGCACCACAGTTGGCGAATCAAAGCGCGAGGAGGTCCTCGCCGCCGTCAACGAGCTCGGCTACCGCCCCAACCGGACGGCCAGCAACCTGCGCCGCCAGAAGGCTCAGATGATCGGCGTAGTCATATCGGACATAGAGAACCCCCATTTCACTCAAATGGTCCGGGCGGTCGAGGACGCTGCTTACCGCCGTGGCTACCGCGTTGTGTTGTGCAACACGGACGAGGACCCAGCCAAGCAGCGCGATTACCTGGGTGTGCTGGCAGCCGAGCGAATAGCTGGGGCCATAATCTCCGCGACGGAAGCGGACGCACCCGAGATCAGCGAGCTGATCGACCAGGGCACCTCTGTCGTCGCTTATGACCGCGCTGTGGCCGATCGGCGTGCTGACGCCGTGCTGTCGGCCAACGTAGACGGCGCCCGGATGGGGACTGAACACCTGATCGCCGGCGGCCATAAGAACATCGGTTTTATCAGTGGCCCAACGAGGATTGAGACGGCGGCAGAACGTCTGTCCGGTTACGACGAGACCATTTCTGCGGCGCGGCTTCGGCCCCTCGTCGCTTTTGGCGATTTCCGCTTCGCCGGCGGCGTCCGGGCTACCCGCGAACTCCTCGCGCAAGGTGCCACCGCCCTGCTCGTCGCCAATAATCTCATGGCGGTAGGCGCCTTGCACGCTATCAAGGAGGCGGAGTTGCGTGTCGCGGCCGACGTCGCCCTCGTGTCGATCGATGACCCACCCTGGGCAGAATTGACGGATCCGCCTTTGACCACCCTGGCGCAGCCGGTCAGGGAGATGGCCGATGCCGCTGTGGAGCTGCTACTCGGCAGGCTGGAGACCAACCGCAAGCGCCACAAGCACAAGGTCTTCCCGTTCGAGTTGTGCCATAGGGGATCCTGTTGTGAAAAGGAGATGTAAATGGACGACACGAAATCACGACCGAGGAAGTGCACATGACAGGAGGAGCTAAACAAATGTCACGCGTCGGGGTACTTACCTTCAGCGACGGCCGCGATTTCGTCCATCAGGGGATCGCCGGCTTCGTCGCGGACGTCGAGGCGCGCATAATCGCAGCGTGTGAGACAGCGGGTTACGAGGTGGTCCGGGGGACCGCGCCGATCACCTCCAACGCGGTGGCGGTAAGTGAGGCCCGCAGGCTCGCCGACCAGCGGCCCGATCTGACGGTTTTCAACTACCCCGTCTGGGCTTTCCCGCATTTCTCGGTCCACGCCGCCCGCGCCACCAGCGGCCCGCTCCTGCTGTTCTCCAACATCGACCCCACCTACCCCGGGATGGTCTCGATGCTGGCGGCAGGTGGGAGCCTGGACCAGCTCGGACGGCACCACGAGCGTCTCTGGGGCGACATATCGGAGCCGAGTGTGTCCTCCCGCCTGGGCGAGCTAGTGCGTGCTGCCCACGCCGTGCGGTCGTTGGAAGGCTCCACATTTGCCCGTATCGGGGGACGATCGATGGGGATGTACACGGCCGTGGGCCGTACCGACGAGTGGATGCGCCGGTTTGGCATCGACGTCGAAGAGGTCGACCAGTGGGAGGTTGTGCGTCGCTCCGCCTCGGTACCCGCTGTCCGCAGCGGCGGCCGGGCGCGAGTGGCTCGAGAAGTACTCGGCCGGCGTCCACTACGACGGCGACCGTCTGACGCCCGACATCCTGGAACGCCAGGTCCGCTCTTACTACGCGCTGAAAGAGATCATCGCCGAAGGCAAGATCGACTTTTGCGGGATAAAGGGCCAGCCCGAGCTGACAAACAACTTCGCTACCGCCGACATTGCCGAAGCATTCCTGAACGACCCGTACGACTGGGACGGGCCCAAAGCTCCCGTCATCTGCGCTACCGAGGACGACATGGACGGTGCCCTCACTATGCAGTTGATGCACAAAGTCACGGCCACCCCCGTGCTGTTCGCAGACGTACGCCACTACTTCCCGGACAGAGGTATTTGGGACCTGGAGAACTCCGGCCAACATGCCACCTGGTTCGCAGCTCGCTCGCGAGGACCCGGCCGAAAACCTCTCCAAGGTCCACCTATACCCCGAGGAGTTCTACTTCCCGGCCGGCGGCGCCGCCGTCCATCATTTGGCTGCCGCGGGCGACATCACCCTGGCCCGGCTCAGCCGGCTCGACGCCAGCTACCGCATGCAGGTCACCCGGGGTGCGCTTCGAGACCTACGACGACGAGACCAACGAGGCCCTGATGAGACAGAGCACCTACGTCTGGCCGCACGCCTTTACCCGGATGGACGCCCCTGCGGAAGTGTTCCTGTCCCGTTTTGGGGCGAACCACATCCACGCCGTACCGGGAGACATAACCGGGGAGCTCGCGGCCATCTGCGGCTTCCTGGACGTAGATCTCGAGCGGCTGGACAAACAAACATCCCCCTAGTGCAATAGTCGGGCTAGACGTCATGATCAGCACCGGCCAGTACATATGGAACGACTTCTTTTGGCCCAAACTGTTCATCAATTCGCCCTGCCGTATGACGGCGCCGTTGGCCCTTGTGAGCGTGCAGGCTCAACAGGGAGGAGGGCCGATAGGGGCCGTGTTCGCCGGCCTTTCGATCCCTTGCGTCCCCGTACTGATCGCGTTCATCATCTTTCAACGTCGCCTGATGGAGGGTATCGGTTACCGGGGAATTTCCAGGTAGGGCGGGGTGAGCACAACGGCGGGGCCTGACCGGGAGAGTGTAGAGGCGGTGGTCGCTGGGCCCGGCGGGAGCGTCCTGCGGGTTTCGGTCGCCCGGGGTGGTGCGGAAGTCGGCATTGAGGCCGCTGATGGTGCCTGGATATTGCGCCGGACAGACGTGGTGCCCGAAGGTCCGGGTGGTCGGGTCGCTCGCCCCTCAACGTTGCGCTGGGACCTGGAGACCGGGACCAACGAGGGGGCGTCGTGGGTGACGGCGACCGGGTGGTCGGAGGACCTGGTCCAGGCGATTTGCATCACGGTGCGGCCTGGGGCCCAGTGGTTCGAAGTGACGGAGTGCCTTTCTTCGTCCGAGGTTAGGAAGCCTTTGGGTGTAACGGGCTTCCAGAGCCAGTGGCACTTTGCCCCGGGCGGTGTTATCGGGGAAGTGTTCACGCCGAACCTCATCCCCATCGAAGGTGACCTCGTCGGGCAGCACGTGTTGAGGTCTCCCGTGCTGGTAGCGGAGAGCGCCGGGGTTGGCGTCGTGCTGGCCGTCGACGTCGATGTGCTGAGGAAGGCCCGGGTACCGGCCGCGCTGTCCCTCCTCAGAGCCTCGGATGACGAGGCCGATCTGGTGGTGGGGTTGCACCGCCAAGAAATACGGGAGCATGTGTTCCACCAGGAGCGGGGCGGAGCAATCGGCCCAGAGGTCCAGACGCTGTGGCACTGTTACCATCTCGGTTTCTTCCCGAAGCCACAGCAGGGTACTTCACTGGCGGCCGCCCGCAAGAAGATCTGGTCGATCGCTCGAGCCGACGGTGCCAGTCGACCGCTGGACCAAACAGCCGAGGAGTATGCCCGGCAGATCTACCCGCGGGCTATCGAACAGCTGTGGCGCGAGACAGTGGTGGACGGCAGGCGGGTGGGCGCTATCACCACCAACCGTTCATATCGCGGTGATGTGTGGTTCTCGTGCTGGTTCAACCCGTTGCGGGGCTCCTATGGCCTTTATCACTACGGTGGGGTCCTGGGGAGAGACGATTGGGTGGCGATGGCCCGAGCGACCCGGAGCTTGGCACTGGCGGCACCTTTGAGCGGAGGGTTCTTGCCCACTGTGTTCGTGTTCGGTGAGGACCGATGGGTCGAGAGCCACCATCAAGGAGGAGGGCCTGGCATCTTCCATGTGATGGACATATCGTGGACGATGTACCAACTGCTGCGGTGGCACCATGACCTCGAGCCGGACGAGGAGAGCGTTATCCGGGCCAGGACCTACGCGAGTGCGTTGGCTGCAGTTCAACGGCCGGACGGCGGGCTCCCCGCGTACATAGACAAGGAAGGCAACCCTGTCACCTCAGTCGACCGCGCCGCGCTGATCGAGGACCTGGAGGGCCGGGGCGGGGACCCCTACGTGCTCGAGATGATGAAGTCGCGCTGGAGCGGCGCCCGCTTCGTTGCGAGCGCGGAGGACGCCACCTCGCTCTTATTTCTGGCCACGCTGGCAGCCCAGTTACCTCCCGGTCACCCGGATTTGAACGGCGTCGTCGAGACAGCTCGACGAATTGCGACATATCTGGCCGAGCGCGTGGTCCCATCGGCAAAATGGTCCGACTTCGAGGTCTACTTTTCGTGCAGCCCAAAGACCCTGGACTTCTACGATCACCGCTCCGGGCAGTGGCCTCAAAACACGTTGTGCATGCAGCACGCCGCGGCCGGCTTTCTCAGCCTGTACGAAGTGACCGGCCAAAGGTCCTACCTGCTACTTGCCGGCCGGGTCATGGACCGGATGAGCCTGTACCAGCAAGTGTGGGACCCCCCGTGGCTTAGCCTCAGTGCCTTCGGTGGCTACGGCGTGATGAACACTGACGGAGAGTGGAACGATGCCCGCCAGGCACAATTCGCCGAAACTCATCTCGAGTTCGGCCGGGTGACCGAGGAACAAGAGCACATCGATCGCGCCGTGGCTGCGGCCCGGGCCGCATTTACCACCATATTCCTGCCCGTTTCGGCGCCCAGGTACTCAGGTTGGTGGCGATCGCCACAGGGCATGGCGGCCGAGAACCACGGGCACGGAGGCTGGGACCAGCTTAATGGTGTAAGCGGTTTTGACTGGGGATCGGGAAGTGCCCTGGCCACAGCTGCGTATTTCGAACGCCAAAGAGCCCCGCTGTAACAACCGTAACGCTGGCACAAGGGGCCAGGGGCCCGATAAACAGACGTTGACAGTTTCTTGCCGTCGGAACAAGGAGGACGCGTGGTAGATATTGCTGAAGTCGAGACGATGACCGGTTGGCCAGTGGCGCGTGTTTACCGCGGCGATTACCGTACTCGCATCTCGTTACCGGTGGGCGGGATCGGGACAGGAACTGTCGGTTTCGGCGGCCGGGGACAGTTCCGGGACTGGGAGCTGGAAAACCACCCGTCGAAGGGACTGCGGTCAGAGCTCACGTTCCTGGCGTGCCAGGTCAGCGGAAGGACAACTGCTCCTGTCGCCCGCGTGCTCGAGGGGGACCTCTTTGGGGAGGAGGTCGAGGGGGCGAGCGGCTCGCCTGCGCCGCTGGCCGGCCTGCCGCGGTTCGGTGATTGCGAATTCGAGACCACGTACCCGTTCGGTCGGGTGGCCCTGGCGGACCGGCACTTCCCTGTGCGGGCCAAAGTCGAAGTGTTCAATCCCTTTTCGCCCGGCGACGAGCTACTGAGCGGCCTGCCAATAGCCGTGATCAGCGTGACGCTCCAATCAGGCGCGGACGAGCCGCTCGAGTGCAACGTGATGTTCTCGCTCGAGGCCCTCGTCGGCCACGGCCTGCGAGCGGCGGGTCTCTCCAGCCGTCCGATGGCGACGGCACGTTCCGGCCGGGAGATCCAGGGTTACCTGTTGAGCGACCAAGCTGCTGACCCGAGCGATGAAGAGTCGGGGACGCTCGCCGCAGCGGTGCTCGGTGATGAGGCCTGGGTCGGCCCGACCTGGGGGCTCGGGAAGTGGAACCAGGGTCTCCTGAGCATGTGGCGAGGTTTCGTCGAAAGTGGTCAACCGAGCGCGGGGACGTTCGGTGTTGGCGATGCTGTGCCCTCGCCTACCCACGGGTCCGCCGTCGCCGGCACCCTGGGCGCCAGACGGACCTTGCCGCCTCACGGGGCTGCCGAGGTCACCTTCGTCATGGGATGGCACTTCCCCAACCGACGTTCCTGGATCTGGGGCCCGCGTGGGCCGGGAGGTACAGCCGGGCCGGAGATCGTCGGCAATTTCTACGCAAAAGACTTCGCGGACGCCTGGGACTTGGTCGAGGCCGAGGCGGGCCGCGTCCCGGTCCTCCGGAACGTCAGTGAACGATTTGCGGCGGCTTTCTGGGGCAGTGACCTCAGCCCCGCGGTAAAAGAGGCGGCCTTGTTCAACATCAGCACGTTGAGGAGCCAGACGTTTTTCCGTGACGAGGAGGGGCACCCATTGGGTTGGGAAGGGTGCCTTGACGACGCTGGCAGTTGCCTTGGCTCCTGTACGCACGTATGGAATTACGACCTCGCCACCGGCTTTTTGTTCGCGTCCCTGGCCAGGCAAATGCGTGAGATCGAGTACCTTCACGCCACCGCGCCCGACGGGGCCATGAGTTTTCGGGTCCTACTCCCGCTCGACAAAGCGCAGGAGTACGGGGTTGCCGCCGCGGACGGCCAGTTCGGTTGCGTGCTCAAGCTATTCCGGGAGTGGCGCCTCTCGGGCGACGACCAGTGGCTCAAGAGGTTGTGGCCCGCGTGTCGACGCTCGGTCGAGTTCGCGTGGATAAAGGGCGGGTGGGACGCGGACCGCGACGGCTTAGCCGAGGGGGCACAGCACAACACGATGGATGTTGAGTACTTTGGCCCCAACCCAGAAGTCCAGTCGTGGTACCTGGCTGCCTTAGCAGCGGCCGAGCAAATGGCAAAGGCGGTCGGCGACGACGAGTTCGCAGCCATCTGCCAGGACGTCCTGCGCACGGGAACGGCCGCGACCGAGGCCGAGCTGTTTAACGGGCGCTATTACCAGCAAAAGATCGTTCCTCCAGGTGATTTTTCCGGCATCGCCCCGCGCTTGAGGCACACCAACATGGGAGCCGAGAACGGTACGAACCCCGAGTTCCAGGTCGGGGACGGGTGTGTCATCGACCAGTTGGTCGGCGACACGTACGCTCAGCTCCTGGGACTGCGGCCTGTGTTGAGCCCCGACCATGTGAAGACAGCTTTGAGGAGCATCCACGACCTCAACTATGTGGCTGACTTTGGGGACTGGGCCAACTGCATGCGCACCTACGCGGTGCGAGGTGAACGCGGTCACCTCGTGGAGTCGTACCCGGGTGGGGTACCGGAGCACCCGATGCCGTACTGGAGCGAAGTATGGACCGGCCTCGAGTACGTGTACGCGATTGGGCTGGCTCAGGAAGGACTGACGGAACTGGCCGAAGATGTTGTAGTGGCGGTCCGGGAAAGGTTTTCTGGGAGGAGGCGTAACCCCTTTGACGAGGCAGAGTGCGGGCACCATTACGCCCGGGCCATGGCGAGCTGGGGGCTGGTCGTAGCCCGGACAGGGTTCCAGTACGACGGTCGGAAGGGCGCTATGACGTTCGCTCCCGCGGCGACGCCGTGCCAGTGGTTCTGGTCCACCGGTGCCGCCTGGGGGACCGTGCAGCAAGCCTCAGACGCCAACGGCCAGAAGTCTGTGCGCATCGACGTACTGGACGGACGGGCCCGCGTGGACCGCGTCCAGGTGGGGGATGCGACCTTCCAGCCCGAGGCTCCAGGCGAACTTTCCCGGGGTACCTATCAATTGAGCCGGGTCACTTAGGCTCTGGTCCGAAGTCAGGCCAACAACAAGTGCGCCGCCCCCTCAGCGAGCGCCGGGACTATGTGCTCGAAGGCCTCCGCCCGGCTGTCGTCCGCGGTGAGCTGGCCTCTGAGGAAACGGCCGTATATCGCCTCGCAGAACACCGCCGCTTTCCATAGTGCCAAGGCCTCGAACCAGGCAAGAGGCTCGACCTCACGACCGCTCCGCTCGACATAGCGAGCCGCCAGTTCGGCCCGGGTCGAGAAGCCCGGGGCCGCCGTCACCGGGGAAGTGCCGAGGGGGGACGGCTCACCGCCCGGCTCCGTGTACGTGGCGAGCAAATAACCGACATCTGCGCGCGGGTCACCGACGGCGCCCATTTCCCAGTCGAGCACGGCAACGATAGTGCCCGTCCTCCCCGGCGCCACGATCATGTTCCCCAGCCTGTAGTCACCATGCACGACCACGGCTGCCAGCGGTTGGGGCAGGGTGGCGGCTAGCTTGGCACCCACTTCACCAACGAGCGGGAGATCGCGAGTGGCGTTGACTTCCCACAGCTGAGAGAAGCGCCGTACCTGACGTTCGAGGTAGCTGCCGGGGCGCACCAGCGCCGCCAGGGCGGGTACGGACACATCGGCCGCGTGGATCTCGACGAGCGTGTCTATCAGGTCCTCAGAGAGGCGGCGGCGAGCGCCTTCGTCGTCATCGAGCCCGGGGGGCAACTCATTCGTGACCACGAAGCCTTCGATGTAGTCCATGATGTAGAACGGCACCCCGAGCAGGGCCGCATCCTCGCAGACGGCGCGAATGCGCGGCACCCGGATGCCGAGCGGGGACAGCGCGAGTTGTAGGCGAGCCTCGCGCACCACGTCGTGCGCAGAGGGCGGGAGAGGTGGACGAGGTGGTCGGCGCAGCACGAAGCGTTCTCCGTCCCGCTCGAGCAGGAAAGAGAAGTTCGAACCCCCGCCCTCGCCGATCCTTGACGCGGTCAAGGGCCTGAACCGAGCCCGTGAGTGTCCATGAAGGCGTTGACGCGGTCGATGATCAACAGCGCCGGGCGCGACAGTCGTGCCGCCTCTGCGGCGGATCCGACGATGTCTAGCTCCGGTACGCCCCGCACCTCCGCCATCGATCAGCCGGGCGCGAACGCGTCGATCCCCGCCCCGAGCTCGGATGGGGGGACGATGAGCACCACGACGGCAGTAGTGATGCCCGCACCGGCGAAGGCCGCCAATCTCTCTCGCTGTGCTTCATACGGCCCAAACAGGAACGTCTCGCGGAGCAGCGTCTCGGGCACGAGCTCGAGCGCCCGCCTGCGGTCGCCACTCGTCCAGGCTTCGACGACGGGATCGATTGCCTCGGCCCACCCGAGCCAGCGCAGGAAATCCGAGTAGACGGGCACGGTGGCGTACGCGGCGAACAGCCGCCTCGCCGTGTCGAGTGCAGCGTCTTCGGGCCCCGGTACGGCAAAGAACCGGCACGCGAGCTCCTTGTCCGCGGAGCCGAACGCCTGGAGGACGGCCGGGGCACCGCTCAACGGCATGAAGTTAGTGAACGCGCCGTCGGCGACTTCGGCGGCCAAGTGGAGCATTTTCGGGCGGAGCGCGGCCAGCAGGACCGGGACCGGCTGTTGGGGCGGCCGTGTCAAGCGAAACCCACCCGGGCCCCGCTCGCCAGAGAGGACCAGTTGCAGGAACTCGACCGTGGAGCGAGCCCTCTCCAGGGGGTGTTCGAACGGGATGCGGTTCCACTGCTCGACGATGACATCTGACGATGTGCCGAGGCCAAGCACGAACCGTCCGTTGGTCAGCTCGGCCAGCGCGGCGGCGGTCTGAGCCAGTAGCGCCGGGCCACGAGTGAACACATTGACGACCCCACTGGCAAGCCTCAGCCGCTCACTGTGCGTGGCCGCCACGGCCAGCGGTGTGATGCCATCGAAGTTCACCGACTCCTCGGACCAGAGGCTGTCATAACCCGCACCCTCGACCCGGCGCACAAGCGCCGGCAGCTCGTTAAGCGGGACCCCCTGGAACGGTATGGTCAGCCCGATGCGCACCCCTTAGTACTGTATGCCCCTGTGTTCCCCCATACGGCACTCGTCACCGGCGGCGCTTCGGGGATCGGCGCCGCCATCTCCGCCCTCCTCCGCCAAGAAGGAGCTGAGGTCCAGGTGCTCGACCTGCGGGACGGCTTCGACGTCTCGGGCCCCGAGGCGTGGGAAGAAGTGGGACCTGTCGACCTGGCCTGCCTGAACGCCGGGGTGACGACCGGCGAGAGCGAGCTGGCAGCCCTTTCGGACGAGGCCTACCGGCGCATCCTCAGCGCCAATGTCGACGGTGTCGTGCTCGGGGCGCGCCGGCTCGCCCGTGTGATGTCGCCGGGCAGCGCGATCGTCGCCACTGCGTCGCTGGCCGGCCTGGTGCCGACGCCGGTCGACCCGATCTATTCGTTGACCAAACATGCTGTCGTCGGTTTCGTACGCAGCGTCGCGCCACAGTTCGAACAGCGCGGCATTCGTATCAACGCAGTGGCCCCCGGGATCGTCGACACCCCGCTGATCGCAAGCACCAGGGAAGTGTTCGAGCGGGCCGGGTTCCCCCTTCTGGCGCCTGAGGATGTGGCCCGGACGGTGCTGCTAGCGGCCCGCAGTGGCCGGGCCGGCGAGGTCTGGGTTGTGCAGCCGGGGCGCGCGGCTGAGCCTTTCCGCTTCCCGAACGTCCCTGGCGCCCGGCACGCCAGCGGTGCGAGCGCCGGCGGGCCACCAGCCCACTGACATGGCAGGCTCAAGAGCCGGGGGCCGATCGGGCTCGATGCCCGCCACTGGCCTCAACCGAAGCTCCAGCGGGCGCCCTCGGCGAAGGTTTTCAAGATCCGCCGGCTGACGACCATGCGGTGGACCTCATCGGGACCGTCGTAGATGTGCGCTCCTCTCGCCATCGTGTACATCTCCGACAGCGGCGAACGGTCGGTAAGACCAAGGCCGCCGTGGACCTGAACGGCGCGGTCGATCACGTTCGAGAGCGCGGACGCGGCGTAAAACTTGATGAGCGAGATGTCCACGCGTGCGTCCTCGCCCTGGTCGATCTTGTTGGCGGCATGGTAGGTCATCAACCGGCAGGCCTGGATCTCCGCGGCCGAGTCCGCGATCCAGTTCTGCACCGTCTGCTTGTCTGCGAGCGGGCCTCCGAAAGCGTCGCGCTCGAGAGCGCGCGTGCACATCAGTTCGAAGGCGCGCTCCATCTGGCCGAGCCAACGCATGACGTGGTGGATGCGGCCCGGGCCGAGCCGCATCTGCGCGATCCGGAAACCGTCGCCCCGCTGACCGAGGACGTTCTGCTCAGGCACCCGGACGTCTCGGTAGAGGACCTCGCAGTGCGTCGACCAACCGCGGCCGCGGTGCCCGAGGACCGGCACCGGTTCGATGTCCACGCCGGTAGCATCCGCTGGCACGATGATCTGGCTCATGCGCCGGCGCGGCGGCGCATCCGGCTCGGTCACGGCCATAACGATCCCGAAAGCGGCGCCCTCGGCCCCAGACGAGAACCATTTGTGCCCGTTGATCACCCAATCGGCCCCGTCAAGAACGGCAGTGGTGCGCAGATGGGTTGGGTCGGCTCCGGAAACCTCGGGCTCTGTCATCGAGAAAAAGGAGCGGACGTCGCCCTCGACGAGCGGCACCAGCCAACGCTGTTTCTGGTCGTCGTTGCCGAAGTGGTAGAGGATCTCACCGTTCCCCGCGTCCGGGGCCTGGCAATTGAACACGACCTGTGCCCATGTCACCCGCCCGATCTCCTCGTTCAGGTTGGCGTAGGTAAGGAACCCCTGACCGGTCCCGCCCGCTTCGGGTGGAAGGTGAGGCGCCCACAGCCCGGCCCGTTTGGCCTGCGCCCGCAGTTCCGTGAGCAGCGCAAGGGCGACGTCATCCTCTCGCGAGAGCGCCTCCTCGTTTGGGTAGACGTGCTCCTCCATGAACGAGCGGTACTGGGCGCGCAGCGCGGCATGTTCAGCCGAGGCACTTGAAGCCGTGGCGGTCATGCATCAACGATCGCATAAAGGGGAACTGGTGCGGCTGGTCAGAAAGCAGCGATCGGTGCGAACGGCGCGCCTGGTCTTGCCGTGGCGCGATATGTTTCTTTGTCGTGGACGAGGGCATGGCATGCGCCGCTATTTTGCCCGTTGAGCTAGTTTCCCCTTGATCGATCCGCGTCAGCGAGCTCTTCGACCTCTCTGGTAAGACGGCGATCGTCACCGGGGGCGGCAGCGGCATCGGCCGGCAGATGGCCGGCGCCCTTGCAGAGCTAGGCGCGAACATCGTGGTCTGCGCCCGCAAGCTCGAGCGCTGCGAGAATACCTGTGCCGAGCTAGCGGAGCTCGGTGTGCGGACGCTGGCACTGCGCTGCGACGTCCGGGAGCCCAGCGACGTGCAGGCCGTTGTCGACCGCACGCTGGCTGAGTTGGGCCGCGTCGACGTGCTCGTCAACAACGCCGGGACGAGCTGGGGCGCCCCCGCGGAGGAGACCCCCCGGCACGGGTGGCAGAAGGTTATCGACGTAAATTTAACGGGCCTTTTTTTCATGAGCCAGGCGGTGGCGCACCCGATGATCGATCAGGGGGGCGGCACGATGATCAACATCGCCTCAGTAGCCGCCCTCCGGGGGTCGCCCCCCGGGATGATGGACGCGGTCGCCTATTCGGCCAGCAAAGGAGGTGTTGTTTCCCTCACCCGGGACCTGGCGTGGAAGTGGGCCAAGCACGGCGTCCGCGTCAACGCGATCGCCCCCGGCTGGTTCCCGACCGACATGTCGCAGGTGTTGCTCGAGCGCTTCGGCGACGCTTTTCTGGCCGGGATCCCGCTCGGCCGCTTCGGCGGCCCGGACGACCTAAAAGGCGCCGTCGCCTTCCTCGCCTCGCCCGCGAGCGCGTACGTCACAGGTCACACGCTCGTTGTCGACGGCGGGCACACCGCCTAGCCATCCCCCATCGTCCGCATCGAGCGCCCGCCCGCCCGCTGCATACCTTCGACCATGCCGGCCGGCTGAACGCCGGCGGGGAAGCGCTTTAGCAGCTCATCCAGCAGTTCAGCCGGGCCCCATCCCGACTCGCTGAAGAACAGCTGGCCCGATTGCCAGCCCCGGAGCGCGTTGACCGCTCCCCCTTGGACCAGGAAAACCTGGCCCGTTATGTGCTGCGCCTCGTCGGCACACAGGGCCACCACGATCGGCGCGTTATGCGCCGGGCCAAAGGGTCCAACCCTTCGGGGACGGGGAGCTCACCGTAGGCCGACTCCGTCATCCGGGTACGGGCGTTCGGAGCGAGGCAGTTGACGGTAACGCCGTAACGGGCGAGTTCCTGGGCCGCTATAAGCGTGAAGCCGGCTATGCCCGCCTTGGCTGCACCGTAGTTGGCCTGGCCGACGTTGCCGAACACGCCGGACGGGCTCGAGGTATTTATCACCCGGCCGCGTACGGCCTCCCCCGCTTTGGAAAGTTGCCGCCAGTAAGCGGCTGCATGGTGCGTCGGTGCGAAATGGCCCTTCAGGTGAACGTTTATGACTGCGTCCCACTCGCCCTCGTCCATATTGACCAGCATGCGGTCTCGGAGTATGCCGGCGTTGTTGACGAGGATATCGAGCCGCCCAAAGCGTTCTATGGCGTGGTCGAGGAGCCGCTTCGCGCCGGCGAAATCGGCGACGTCCTCTCCGTCGGCGCACGCTTCTCCGCCCGCGGCCTCGATCTCGCTCACGACGCCGCCGGCCGGGATGACGTCTCTGCCCTCACCGGCCAGAGTCGCACCAAGGTCATTGACGACGACCCGGGCCCCGGCGCGAGCCAAAGCCAGCGCGTGCGCCCGGCCGATACCTCGACCAGCCCCGGTGACTATCGCCACCTTCCCATCAAGTGATGACATTCGGCCCCCTCGTCAACTTGTGTTCGCGCAGATTACCCTGTGGGGCGTTGTCGGCCTCGCGGCAGAACAGAGGGGTGTGGCCAGTGAACGGTTTGATGATGGACTTCCAGCTAACGGTGCCGCCGCTCCTGCGGCGCGTAGAAACGTTCTTCGGCGACCGTGAGGTGGTCACCCGCCTCCCCGACCGGACCTTTCACCGCTACACCTATCGGGACATGGCCACCCGAGCGAAACAGCTGGCCGCAGCGCTGCAGAAGCTAGGCCTGGAAAGGGGCGACCGCGTTGCCACGCTCTGCTGGAACCATTACCAGCACCTCGAAGCCTACTTCGGCATCCCGTGCGCTGGGTTTGTCCTTCATACGGTCAACATACGGCTCCACCCGAGCGACGTTTCCTACATCGCCAACCACAGCGCCGACCGCGTATTGATCGTCGACCGCAGCCAACTCCCTCTGTATGAGGCGGTCCGAGATGCGACGGCCTTCGAGCACGTTTTCGTCGTCGAGGACTCCTACGAAGAGCTGCTTGGGTCGGCGAGTGCGGACGAGTGGGAAGACCCCGAGCTCGACGAACGCGAGGCGGCGGGTATGTGCTACACAAGCGGCACAACCGGCCGGCCGAAAGGAGTCCTTTACTCGCACCGGTCTACGGTGCTGCACGCGCTGGGAGTCGCATCACAGGCTCCGCTCGGCATGTCCCTCGGCGAACAGGACGCCGTCCTGCCCGTAGTACCGATGTTCCATGTGAACGCCTGGGGCTACCCGTACATCGCGGCAATGATCGGCGCCAAGCTCGTGCTCCCGGGGCCGTTCCTCGACCCCGAGAGCCTGCTCGACGATTTGTCCGTCGAGGGTGTCACCTGGACCGCAGGCGTCCCGACCATCTGGATCGGCCTGCTCCGGTTGCTCGATGAGAACCCCGGGCGCTGGGACCTATCGCACTTGCGGGGGATGACAGTAGGCGGCGCAGCTGTCCCGCGCTCGCTGATCGAGGCGTTCAAAGAGCGGCACGGGCTGTCCATCGTGCAGGGGTGGGGTATGACCGAGACATCCCCGGGAGGGACGATAACCGACTTCATTGGCGACCTCCGCCACGCCAGCCCAGACACCCAGTACGACTTCGCAGCCATGGCCGGGCTGCCGTTGCCTCTCGTCGAGATCCGGGTGCGCGTGGGCGACAAGGAGATGCCCTGGGACGGCGAGACCATGGGTGAGCTAGAGGTGCGCGGCCCCTGGGTGGCTTCTTCGTACTATGACGACGCCGAGGAAGCCGGACGTTGGACTGACGACGGGTGGTTCCGGACTGGCGACCTGGCGACCGTGCACCCGCGCGGGTTCGTCCAGATCAAGGACCGCTCGAAGGACGTGATCAAATCCGGGGGCGAATGGATCTCATCGGTGGACCTCGAAAACGCTTTGATGGGTCACCCAGCGGTAGCGGAGGCTGCTGTGATCGCCATCCCCGACGAGAAATGGCAGGAACGGCCCCTGGCTGTGGTGGTGATGAAGCCCGGCCAAACCGCTACCGCCGACGGGTTGAAGGCTTTCTTGGCGCCTCAGTTCGCAAAGTGGTGGCTGCCGGACCGCTTCGAGTTCGTCACTGAGATCCCGAAAACTACCGTTGGTAAGTTCCGGAAGACCGCGCTGCGTAAACAGTTCTCCGGCTCTGCCGCCTCCGCTCCTTCTTAGTGCCCGCGCTACGCTGCGAACAGGGAACTCGTTTCTCGAGGTCTGATTGGACCGTCGATGATATGTGCTGACGTCAAAGGGGGGACCAGGAGACTTCCCCCAGTACTCGGGGGGCCCCTTGGCGAGCTGGAGGGGTCGGATGACAACAGTCGCACCCATAGCGGCTGTTGCGGCTGCCAACCCCCCGAAGCGGCTCGTCGTGCGCGACCTCTCCGTTGAGTTCGGCGGTGTCCTTGCTCTGGACCGGGTCTCGATGTCGGCTCAGCAGGGCGAAACCGTAGGGATCATCGGGCCTAATGGCGCCGGGAAGACGACCCTTTTCAATGTTATCTGTGGGTTCACCCGCGCCAGTTCGGGGACCATAACGTACGGCGGCGCAGCACTGGGAAAGAGCCACCCTCACGACCTCAACAGGCTCGGTATATCCCGGACGCTGCAGGGTGTCGGGTTGTGCGGCGGTTTGACCATTTCGGAAAACGTAATGCTCGGCGCCCAAGTCCGGCTCAAGGGCGGTGTTGGCTCAGCCTTCCTCGGCCTTTGGCGCTCGAGCCGCGAAGAA
This sequence comes from uncultured Acidimicrobiaceae bacterium, assembly GCA_963823855.1. Lineage (GTDB taxonomy): Bacteria > Actinomycetota > Acidimicrobiia > Acidimicrobiales > Palsa-688 > Fen-671. The sequence continues at coordinate 103,410 of CAWGNA010000005.1, read as the reverse complement.
CGCCGGACTGCGGCAGCCGCGCGTGACTTGCTCGACCGGCTCGACATTGGCACATATGCCTCTCAGTTCCCTGCCGCCCTCCCCTACGGCATCCAGAAACGCGCTGCTCTCGCCCGCGCCCTTATGGCCGAGCCCAGCCTGCTCCTCCTTGACGAACCTGCCAGCGGCCTCTCAGACCACGAGATGAGCGAGCTGGCCACTTTGATCAGGAGCCTGAGGAACCGGATCGGCGTGGTACTCGTAGAACACCGCATGGACCTGGTCACCTCCCTCTGCGATCGCATAGTCGTGCTCAACTTCGGGCAGGTGATAGCGGACGGGGCACCTGACGAGATCCGGGCCAATGCCGAGGTCGCTACTGCTTACCTGGGACGCGAAATCGATGAACCGGTCCCGAAGTTGCCGGGCGCCAAATGCTTGAGGTCACCGACCTCAGCGTCAGCTACGGCGCGGTCAACGCGCTCAGGTCAGTATCGTTCAGCGCCCAAAAGGGAGATATTACGGCGGTCCTGGGCGCCAACGGCGCAGGTAAGACGACCTTGTTACGCACGATCAGCGGGTTGACCAAACCTAAAGGCGGTTCGGTGCGCCTTTCCGGAGAAGAACTATTGGGGATCCCCGTTGAGACCATCGCTCGACGCGGTGTCGCGCACGTCCCTGAGGGGAGGGGGATCATCGAGGAGCTGACCGTTGAGGAAAATCTCCACTTGGCGACTCTCTGGTGCCTTCGGCACCGACAACGTCAACCTGCCATCGATGCGATGTTCGAGCTGTTCCCGCGCCTCGGTACGTCCCGTCACCGTCACGCCGCGGCGCTATCGGGCGGAGAACGCCAGATGCTCGTACTGAGCCGAGCTTTGATCACCCGGCCCCGGCTTTTGTTGCTCGACGAACCGTCCCTCGGGTTGGCCCCGATTGTTACAGCGCAGCTGATGGGCTTGTTGGTCGAGCAGACCGCCGGGTCAGAAATGGCCGTCGTGCTCGTCGAGCAAAACGCCCGCAGTGCGCTCTCTATAGCTCGGACGGCTGTCGTCCTCAACCTCGGTGAGGTCGTGGCCAACGATGTAGCGACCGCAGTGGCAGCAGATAGCGCGCTTCGTCGTCACTACTTGGGGTTCTAAGGAGTTCCCAGCGTGAGCCTATTTGTCAATATCGCCCTTGATGGGGTCACACAAGGGATGATCTTTGCCGCGTTGGCGCTGGCGATCGTGCTCATCTTCCGGGCCACCAAGATCATCAACTTCGCACAAGGCGCAATGGCGATGATAACCACCTTCATCGCCTCCAGCCTTCTCGACAAAGGCCTGGGGTATTGGTGGACGTTTGCCGTCGCATTGGCAATCGGGTTTGTGCTCGGGGCATTGGTCGAGCGGGTCTTGATCCGGCCTCTGGAGGGAAAGCCCGACCTCAACCCCGTTATCGTCACGATCGGGCTACTCATAGTGCTCGAAGGGGTAGCGGGTGCAGTCTACGGTAACTCCAGTCGCGGGTTCCCGGCTGCGTTCTCCCAGAGCGGCCTCGTCATCGGCCACACCCAAGTCGCTTTTTCGCACTTCGACGTGTTCGTGCTGGTTTCAGTCCTATCACTGATGGGCGCCAACCTCGTGCTGTTCAAGAGCACGACGCTCGGCCTGCGCATGCGCGCCTCGGCCTTTGCCCGAGAGGTCTCGCGATTACTGGGAGTTCGGGTCGGGCGCTTCCTCACCCTGGGCTGGGCACTGGCGGGCGTGGCCGGATCTTTGGCCGGCTTGTTGACCGCGCCAACAAGTTCTTTCGGGCCGTACTTCATGGACCTCAACTTGATCTACGCCTTTACCGCGGCCGTCATCGGAGGGCTCGAAAGCCCCGTAGGAGCTTTGGTTGGCGGGTTGATCACGGGCCTGTCGATCTCGTTCGTCGGTGGCTACTTGGGGTCGGGCCTCGAACCCCTCGGCGCGCTCGTATTGTTGATGGTCACCTTGATGGCGCGCCCGCGGGGCATTTTCTCGCGGCCTGCGGCCCGGGTGGTATGAAATGACAGAAACGGTCCCGCCGCGGCTTCAGGGCACCGAGCTCCTCCCTCCAAGCGGCCAGAGCGGAGCACCCGGGCCCCACAGGCTACTGTTCCCGCGCCAACCCTTGGTCCGCCATTCGGTGCTGGCGCTTTTAGGTGCGGTGGCCCTTTACCTCATAACCACTTCCCTGAGCGCTTACAACAATGTCCTGGTTGGCGAAATCGCGCTCTACTTGATCGCTCTGGCCGGTTTGAGCTTGTTGACGGGCACGACAGGACAAATCTCGCTGGGCCACGGCGCTTTTATGGCCGTCGGGGCATATACGGCCGCGCTTTTGATGACGCACACCCAGCTGAACTTTTTCCTCGAGCTATTAGCTGCCATCGGCGCTGCCGCTGTCCTGGGCCTGGTGATCGGAATTTCTGCTACTCGGCTGAAGGGACCGTACCTGGCCGGGGCTACCCTGCTGCTCGCACTCGCCCTCCCCCCGATCGCAGATAAGTGGAGCTCGATATTCGGCGGCGACCAGGGGCTCACGACCATCGTCCCCACCGCACCAGGGAGCGTCAACCCGGAGCAGTGGCTGGCCTGGATCGAGCTCGCCGGAGCGCTGATTACCCTGGTCCTGCTGGCCAACCTCTTGTCGAGCCGCTTTGGGCGTTCGTTCCGTGCCGTTCGTGACGACGAGGTAGCGGCTTCACTTTCAGGCGTACACGTAGCGCGCACGAAGGTGGGGGCCTTTGTGGTCAGTGCCGGCTGCGCCGGTCTGGCGGGGGCTTTCCTGGGCCTCTCGACGGGCGTGGTCAGCACCGGCGAGTTCCCTCTCACGCTGTCGATCGAACTCCTCGCCGCTATGGTCCTCGCCGGGGCCGGGAGCCTCGTCGGTATGTGGTGGGGCGCGATCCTGCTGGTCTACGTGCCACAGTGGTCTACGTCGCTGTCCGGCGATTTCGGCCTGGGCGCGGGAACGAGCGCTTACCTCGCCACTATTATCTTTGGAGTCGTTTTGATCGTCGTGATGATGGTTGCCCCCACCGGCATCCAGGGAGGCCTTCGCTGGGTATGGGAGCGCATGTCGAAGGAGGGGCACGTCGCCCACGTCGCTGACCCGGGCCGCTGAGTTCTACGTCGGTGCACGATCCCTTATCGAATAAAGGAAATGAAGGGAGCTGTGATGAAACAACCACACTCCGCAGTAGCTCGCCGTTTGGTGGGTTTGCTCGCGGCTGGTCCCATGGCCGGAGTGTTCGCCATAGGTGTTGTGGCGGCTCCGGCGTCGGCCCAATCGACCCCGGGTGTCACCTCCACGAGCATTACGCTCGGGGCTACCGTGCCTCTGACAGGCCCGGCCGCTCCTGGCTACGACGAAATAGCCCCGGCCATGGACGCCGTGTTCGCGTGGGCGAACGCTCACGGCGGTGTCTACGGCCGGAAAATCAACTACATCTACCTCGATGACCAGTACAACCCCGCTAACACAGCGACGCTGACCCGCAAGCTCGTGCTGCAAGACAATGTGTTCGCTGACGTTGGGTCGCTCGGGACCCCGACGCAAGCAGCGGTACAGGCGTTCCTCAATTCCGAGAAAGTCCCTCAGCTCTTCATCGAGTCGGGGTGTAACTGCTGGAGCGACCCGAAGTACCCCGAGAGTTTCGGCTGGCAACCCCCCTACACGGTGGAGGGAAAAATCCTCGGTACTTACATCAAAGCTCATTTCGCCGGCAAGAAGGTCGGCTACATGTACCAGGACGACGAGTTCGGGCAAGACTTCGTGAAGGGCCTAGACATGGAGATCCCGTCCGCGTCGGTGGTGTCGCGACAGACCTATGACGCGGCCACGCTGTCGGGGCCTTTGTCCAACCAGGTAGCGGCATTGAAAGCAGCCGGCGCACAGGTTGTCGCCATGGCCACCATCCCTGCTGCTACCGCTCTGACGATGCTCCCGGCCACTTCGATCGGTTATTTTCCTCAGTACGTGGTCTCCAACGTGGGGTCCGACGCGCCAACGGTGGGCCCGCTGCTGGAGGCGTACACGAAGGCCGGGCACGGTACAGCCGCCGAAGTCAAAGCGGCCGCTGGGCTGCTCAAAGGCGTGATCACCGATTCGTACTTCCCCCCGAGTCGCAGTCGTCGAACCCGTGGGTCAAGGTTGAAGGAAAAATCCTGAAGAATTATGCGCCCTCTCTTTACGCCAAGTACGGCGTCGACGGCAACACCGGGTACGGCGTGGCGTTGGCCCTGACCGTCGTCCAGGCTCTTCAGGCCGCAGGGAAGAACCTGACCCGGGCCGGGTTGATCTCTGCGATTGAGCAATCGGGGAAGAACTTTGTCACCCCCGGTTTCGTCCCGCTGTCGTACTCGAGCAGTGACCACGACGGGCTCCAGGGAGCCGAGGTCACCGAACTGTCCCCTGGCGCGGCGCCGGCAGTGACCCCGAGCGGGAGCTGGATCGGCGTTGTACCACTCACCCCGGTTGAGGTGACAAACGTCGGCTCGGCACCTGTAAGCACCTATACGGGGAAAGTCTCGACCCCGCCGAGCACGCTCGTCTCGACGGCGTAGCGGTTGGAGCACCTGCCCGTGGTACCGCGCCGGGCCACGAGGCAGGGTGCCGGTTTACGAGATTTCTGGGGTGGCAGGAGTGACCCTCCTGCCACCTGCGCGTGGCGCCCGAAGGCAGGACTAAGTTGGCTTGTTCTTCAGCGGTCACACTCTCCTCGTTCGGGGAGTCATACAGGTTGAATGGGTTAAAGCACATCGGACAAAGGTAGACAACCGTGCCTCTACAGCTCAGCACCGTAATGATCGGCGTCGAAGACCTCGCCCGTTCCAAGAAGTTCTACGCGGAAGGCTTGGGCTGCACCATTGACAAGGACTATCCCGGTTTTGTGCAGCTCGACCTCGGTGAGGGGTGTTCACCGCTCGCTCTCTACGAGTGGGAGGCGGCCGCCCAAGACGCCGGCGTCTCTTCAGAAGGATCGGGTTTCCGAGGTGTCTCGTTCCATTACATCGTGCCCTCCAGCCAACTTGTGGACGAGGTAATGGCCAACGCGGTCGGGGCCGGTGCCGGCGTCGTAAGGGAAGCAGCTCCGGCCGAGTGGGGCGGGTACTACGGCTACTTCAGCGACCTGGACGGGTACCTGTGGAAGGTAACTTCATCTGGCTAGATGGCCGTGCTTAGATGGCCGTGCTTAGATGGCCGTGCTTAGATGGCCGGCAATTGGCCTCGGCCATCGACCCGAGTCAGCGGGGTACCGCGCCAGGCTGGTGGAGCTCAACCCGGTTGCCGGCCGGGTCAACCACAAAGGATTGGATGCTTGTCCCCGAAGGCACCGGATCAGTTACTTCGAGACCCTGCTGGCGCAGTTCGGAGACGACCGCCGGGAGGTCAGCAAAAGCCAGGGCGAAGTGCTGCCCCATGTCCTTTGGAGGTTCCGCTTGGATGAGGTGGACCTGCTGGCCGCCCGCATCGAGCCAGGCTCCGCCAAAAGCGAAAGCAGGTCGGTCAGGACGGACCTTGAGGCCGAGCACGTCAACATAGAACGTCATCGCTGCGTCCACGTCGTCCACGTTTATAGATACGTGATGGAGGCCAACTGGTTGCACGGCCTCGATTATGGCACTCCCGCTCCTGCAGTGCTCAAAAAGACGGGCCATGTGGGCGGGTCACTGCTTGAGCTCAATGGCCGTGACGCAGATCGGGTCCTCGCCCGTGTTCTCGAGCGTGTGTGCGGGGGTCCCGTCGCTCCACTCGATCGGCGGGATGACCGAAGGCGGGTTGGTTGCCCGCGTGTCGTGCACCACCGTCCCCGTCTCGTCCCGACGGATGAAGTGGCTACCGCTGCGGGCGACCATCAGGTGCTTAGCCAGATGGGTGTGCAGCGGCGTCTTCTCCCCGACCCCGATTACAGTCTCGATCACACGGACGTGGTCGTTCTCGAAAACCACTGTGTGGTGGGCCGGGTCCGCAACCGGCCCGTCCAGAGCGTCTTCCGCAACCTCAGGCACGGTCGCGGATGCTATCGCAGGCAGCACGGCCCTGTACGTACTGGGCGGCGTAGGTCCTGGCCGGCGCAGGTCGTGGGCAGCGGGCGGCGGGGTGGTCGTCACCACCCTGTGATGGGATGGCAGCATGCATGAGACGCTCGACGAACTGAACCGCCTCCAGCGACTCCTTGAGACGAGCGCGGCCGCGGCTCGGCCCACTTGCGCAGCATCATCACCGAGGACCGCCGGATAAGCGCTGAACGGCTCTGTGAGCAGTTGCAGGGCATGCGGCTGCTGGCCGTTGCCACAGTCACCGGCGACGGCCGGCCTCTGGTCGGACCAGTCGACGGGTACTTTGTCCACGGGTCCTTCTATTTCAGCTCGGGTCGCGACTCGGTGCGCATGCGCCACCTGGCGACCCGTCCGGCTGTCAGCGCCACCCATCTCAGCGGGGAAGAGCTAGCCGTAACTGTCCACGGCCGGGCCCACCTGTTCGATCTATCGGACCAACACCACACAGCCCTGCGCGATGCAATGCTCGACCACTACTTGCCAACTCAGGGACCGGCATTCGAAACCTGGCTCGACGAGGTAAATCCGATCGGCGCGCGGATAGACGCAGACAAGATGTTCACGTTCCACCCTTGATGCCTATACACCCGGTCCGGAGCTGTACCTGGGACGGTGCTCGGGGCTCGTTACTGCGCTCGCCTTGGGCCGGCCATCCGGCTGGTCGTTGTCGGCTCTACCGGCCCAACGGGCCGTCTCAGGCACCACCCCGGCGAAGCTGAGCCGGAGCCCAACAAGGCGGTCAGGGGTGACGGCTGACGGGCCCGAGGAAGCCGGCGGGCCAGGACACCCAGCGGCTCATCGCAACCCGTCGAAGAGGTCCTCTTCCCCGCCGAAACCCTCCGGCGCGCAACGCAGCGTGAAGTACTCCCGGGACAGCGCCGCTCGGGCCGTTCCCTCCGGCAGATGGGTGAAGAAGAAGTTCTCGACCTGGCTGGCGTGAGCAGCGAGCGCTTCTTGGACGCGGTCAACGTAGCTGCTGACATCGACCACAGTGGTTACGAGTTCGTCCGGTGAGCCGAAGTCATCAGGTACGCCGGTCTCCTCGAGAGCGGCCCCTGCGGCCTGGAGCTCTTGACGCAACCGGGAGACAGCGGACCTCGGTACCGCCGAGTAGTAAAGCTTGACCGGGATGCCGGTCGTCTCGACGGCGGCAACTGTGGCACGATGCACCTGGACGTGGTCAGGGTGGCCATAGCCCCCGTTCTCGTCGTAGGTCACAACGACCTGCGGTCGGTACGTCCGGAGTAACCCTTCCAGCCGCCCGGACACCTCGGCGAGGGGAGCGTTGGAAAATACCCCAGGGTCCTGGTTGCCTGCCCATCCCACCATCCCGGAATCGCGATAACCGAGAAGCTCGAGATGACCCACGCCCAGGCACCGCACGGACCGGCGCAGTTCGGTTAGCCGGATGGCGGCGACCTCATCTGCATGGTGGGACGGATCGCCTGGCTTGGCACCCCCTGGGGCGTCGCCCTGCTCACCATTGGTACAGGTAACCAGGACCGTGCGGATGCCCTCGGCTGAGTACCGAGCGAGGACCCCGCCCGTGGCGATTACCTCATCGTCCGGATGGGCATGCACAGCCATGAACGTCAACCCGTTAGCAGCCTCGGGCTGCGCTGCAGTCATCGGCGAGGCCGGTCGACGCGAGACGGCCCGGGGTCGTTGGGCCCACTGGGTGCATGCCGTCGGTGGAGAAGGATGAGCAAGGCGTAAGGGTCGGCGTCTTTCGGGTCGGCGGCGAGATATTCGTCTACGCCCGGGTACTGGCCCATCAGGTCGCGCAACCGAGCGAGGAGTTCCTCGAGCTGGTCAGGCCGGAGGCGCAGCGCCATCCGGGCACCCTCGATCACCGCATCGGGCCCACCCGCCTCGTCGATCTCGGCGGAGACGGCCTCGAACACCGACCTGATCATCGCGCTGTCTTCGCCGGTCAAAGCTCCTTCAAGACGCCCGGATTTGCCGGTCGCTCGATAAGGCTTTTCGGTAGACCCCCGTGGACCAGAGCGCCAGGGCTCCTCGACCAGGAACCCCGACGCGAGCAGCGTCCGCACGTGGTGCAACACGGTGGCTGGGCGCTGACCAAGTGAAGCTGCGAGTTCGGCGTTGGTTAGTGCCTTGTCCAAGCAGAGACGCAGGATACGAAGCCTCAGCGGATGGGCCAGTGCCCTCGCTTCCTGAAGGGTAGGCGGCCTCCCCACCCCGGGACGGTCGAGCCCGCTCGTTCCTGCTTCGGGCGGAAGGGCCATTGCCACGTCCACCACAATAACGGGTTGACAACTCCCAACTAGTTGGTAAAACTCAATCGGTGGCCCCTGCTCAGCCGACCGAGGCGCCCGCAAGGCCAGCTGCCACCCTCGTGCCGGTCTCGCCGACCGCTGGCGAGCCGGCCGCGCTGGCCCACCGGGGGTTCCGACGTCTCTGGGCCGGGCAGACCGTGAGCGTGTTCGGGAGCGAGGTAACCGTACTGGCTCTGCCACTCGCCGCTGTCCTCGTGCTCCACGCGTCCACGTTCCAGGTCGGCCTACTGACCGCGGCGGAATACGCGGCCTTCCTGGCCATCGGCCTTCCAGTCGGTGTTTGGGTCGATCGCACCCGGCGGCGGCCGATCATGATCGCCGCCGATCTCCTTCGGGCGGCCACAGCGGCATCGGTGCCTGTGGCGTACACGCTCGGGATGCTCACCCTTGCTCAGCTCTACGTTGTTGCGCTGGTCCAGGGCCTGGGGACTGTGTTCTTCGACGTGGCCTACATGTCGTACCTCCCGGGCCTGGTCGGCCGGGACCACCTGGTGGGATCAAACGCCAAATTGCAGGTCAGCCAGTCAGTGGCCCAGGTGAGTGGGCCGACCGTAAGTGGCCTCCTGGTCAGCCTGATCTCGGCGCCCGGCGCCTTCGTCGTGGACGCGGCGAGCTTCCTCGTTTCGGTCGGTTCCCTGCTCGCAATCTCAGAGCGCGAGCCGGCGCCGGAAGGTGCCGGCGCTCTTTATCTTCGCCACCGCCTACGGCGAGAGATTGGCGAGGGGCTCCGCTTCGTCGTAGCCGACCCCGTCCTGCGCGTGATCGCCGGCGCCACCTCGACCTCGAACTTTTTTGGGGCGGCGTTTTCAGCCCTCAGTGTTGTTTTCCTCGTACGCCAGGTCGGTCTCGGGGCCGCCACCGTCGGTATCCTCACCTCGGCGGCTGCCGTTGGGGGCGTCGTCGGGGCCTTCAGCGCTACCTGGTTGCGACGCCGGATCGGGTCAGCCCGGGTCATATGGGTCTCCCTCATGGCCACCGCTCCGTTCGCACTACTGGTACCGCTTACATCCCGCGGCCCCGGGCTCCTGTTCTACGCGGTGGGCGTGTTTATGGCCGGGCTCGGTGTCGTCGTGTACAACGTCAACCAGGCCTCCTTCCGCCAGTTCCTGTGCCCGCCCCGCCTGCTCGGGAGGATGAACGCAACCATGCGCTTCATAGTTTGGGGAACGCTGCCGCTAGGGGGGTTGCTCGGCGGAGCGCTCGGGGCCTGGCTCGGGGACCGGGACGCGATCTGGGTCGCCGTTATCGGTGTTACCTTGTCGCCGCTGTGGTTGCTCGTCGGGCCGCTGCGGGGAATGCGCGAGACGCCCAACAGCTGATCGTGGGCAACTGACACACGCCATCAACGCGCTGCCATTTCGGTACCCATCGCTAAGGTCTCTAGAACTGGTCGGGCAATACGCGCCGTGCCGATTTATTTGCGCCTTACTCCGCCCGCGGGCTTGCATCCCTACCCTCAGCTCGGTATATGACCACGTTGACCTTTTCCAGGGTTACCAGGCCGTCTGCGATCATCTCGTCGAGCATCGGCAAGGCCCGTTCGATGTTCTCTGCTTTGTCGACAACTTCTATTACGAGCGGGAGGTCCTCCGATAAGCGCAGGATGCGTGATGTGTGCAGGTGGCTTTTCGCGCCGAACCCCTCGATCGCCCTGAGCACCGTCGCTCCCGCCAGGCCCTCTGAACGCAACCGTTGAACTATCGCTTGGTAGAGCGGCTTACCGTGCCACGTGTCCGACTCGCCTATGAAGACCCGCAACAGCGTGCCCTCGCCGGCCAACCTCACAGTGCTCCCCCGACCGCCGTCCCCAACCAGACCGCGAGCATTCCAACCACGAGGGAAGCGGTCACGTTAGCCAGGGCTATGGCGATAGCACCCGCCTTGGCGAGCTGGAGGGTTTCATAGGCGAAGGTGGAGAACGTCGTGTAGGCACCGACGAAACCGACGAGTATGGCGGTGCGCATGGCGGGGTGGGGCAACAGTTTGCCAGTGAGCAAGGCGCTCAACAGACCGATGACAAAACACCCGGAGACGTTGACGACGAAAGTCCCCCACGGGAACGCGCCCGGCAACAGTCGGCTTACCAGGCCATCGAGCCAGTAGCGCGAAATGGCGCCAAAGAAACCTGCGACCCCAACTCCGACCCACACAAACCGCACGTGTAGCCCCTTTCGTTGATGTCAAGTAGGAGCCATCAGCACACCGCGGAGTTAAGGGCGAGCTCCATCGCCAGCGTCCAGCGTAGCCCGAGCGACCATTCCCGATCGGGTGACCGCACCCTCAGGCTCCGGTCCGGTCATCCCACACCGGAATGCCCAGGATGGGCGCGGCTTCTCGGAGTCGGGCGCCTTGATGCTCGGTGGCGGCGCTCACACGCTGGCCTGCGGTCACCCACTCCGTGGAAGATGGGACGGTAACGTGCTGTCGCCAGGCAAACTCTTAGGGTGGCGACTATCGACGACGTCCGTGCGGTCGCGTCAGGCTTGCCTCGTTCCTACGAGGTTTTAGTAAGGGACCGCGTGAAGTTCCGGGTCGGGAGGATCGTGTACCTGGCCTTTTCCCGGGACGAAACCATAATGGGGTTTGGGTTCCCGAAAGAAGAACGCGAACTACTCGTAAGTTCCGAACCCGTCAAGTTCCAAATGCCAGGCAGGTCAGACCTGAGGTACAACTGGGTAGAAGCTCGGCTTGACGCGATTAACGAGACGGAGGCACGCGAACTGGTGCTGGACGTGTGGCGGATGGTCGTGCCCAAGAGCGTGGCGATAGCCTACAGCGGCCGCCTGAAGGACGGCCAGTAGCTAGGACGCTGCGCTTTTTAATTAGTGTCTAATTGGCCCGACGAGCCCGCCGGGAGCGCGCCTTTCAGGCGCCGGGCGGGCGGTAGTCCATACCCACTTTGACTGCTTCGTCGATCTCCGCCGGCGTTAGGAGGACCGTTGTCTTCGTTGTGGCGCCTCCGGAGGCGCTGACCAACAGCGACAGACCGGCAGCCGTCACATTGTTGGGCACATCGGCGATGACAATCACGTCAGGATCTCCGAACGCGTAATAAAACGCTTCGACCGACCCACCCAGGCTCTTAACTGCCTTTTCGACGGCAGCCTGGCGGGACGTTCCACCTTCCCTTAGCAATCCGTTAATACCCTGGTGCGTGTACGTCGCATTAACCAAGTACCGAGGCATGATGCCCCCTTTCCGACGTGGTGATGGCGCGAAGCCTCGCGCGCCCGATCGGATTTATCAAGGGGTTGTCCCCACCGCCTCCTGCCTCATTTAGCTTTTGAAAGCGCTCGGCTCTTCTGGGTGCTCCCGGGCGCACGGTGCGCGGTCGACCGCAGACGTCTCGCCCCGGGGGCCTCAGGCGGCAGGGCGCGTAGAGTGGAACTCATGGAATGGGACGCTGTCTTCAAGGGTGTCGGCGTGGCACTGGTCACGCTCTTCGATAACGACCTGGAACTCGACGCACCGGCGACGGCCGATCTGGCCTCCCGGCTCGTAGAGCTGGGGGTCAAGGCTGTGGTCGTGGCGGGCACCACCGGTGAAGCGGCTGCCCTCGATCCCGAGGAACGCACCGAACTACTCGTAGCAGTGCGCAAGGTCGTCCCGGAAGGAAGCAGCGTGCCGCTCATCGCGGGGACCGGGGCGCCCTCTGCCCGGCAGGCGGCCCGGCTTACTGCAGCCGCCCGGGACGCTGGAGCCGACGCCGTCCTCGCACTGTCCCCTCCAGGTGCACCCGACCCGAGGCCCTACTACGAAGTCGTGAAGACAGTAGCGGGGGATCTGCCAGTGCTCGCTTACCACTTCCCCCGGACCTCAGCCCCAGGTATCCCACTGGCAGCACTTTCGGACCTGCCGGTCGTCGGGCTGAAAGACTCGAGCGGCGACCCTAGCCGGCTGCTCCAGACCCTCAGCACGTGGGACCGCGCCGTTTATTCTGGCTCGGCAGCCCTCACTACGTTTGCCGGTGCTGTTGGTTGCGCCGGCTCGATACTGGCCCTGGCCAACGCGGAGCCAGAAGCGTGCGTAGCGGCATTCGCGGGTGACGCGGCAACACAGGTCAAGTTGGCACAGGCGATCAGTGCTTGCGAGGCTGGCTTCCCGGGCGGCATCAAGGGCCTCGTAGCAGCGAGGTTTGGTTATTCGACGCGAGCGCGGCTCGGCTAGTTAACCGCCGTCCTGCGCAGGCGTCCCGACACCGCCTGTGCTAGCCAGCCAACGCTTTAGCCCTTCGGCGTTGCTGTGCAAGCCGTTCAGCGTCTCGACGCGCTGGCGTTGCGGCGCCGGCAATGCCTCTATGGCAGCGCCAAAACGATCGCGCAATGCTCCTTCCACGTCGTGGCCGGACCGCCAGGCAACCTCAGCGACGCCCGCCCATTCCCGCAAGATCTCGCCTGCTTCTTCCAACGCCGGGACGGGTTCGCTTGGCAACACCCCGTAATGAGCAAGGGCTACGGCGCTGGGGCGGCGTTCGGAAAAACGACGAAGGCTGTCGAGCGCTTGGACCAGGTCGAAGTCGGTCGGCGGAGTTGCTGGGCGGAGCACATCGGCATCCGGCAAGCGGACGCCCACCGCGTCCCCCACGAAAATGACTCCGCTATCGCTATCGTGCAGCGCCATATGGTGCTTGGCATGGCCCGGGGAGTGGACGGCGGTCAGCACTCGCCCTCCTCCGACATTTATCTCAGCCCCGTCTTCGAGGGCTTTCACGCGGTCGGGAGCGGTCGGCTCCAGCCGGCCGTACAGGGAATCGAGGGCGTCCCCGTAGACGGTCGCGGCCGACGCGACGAGGCGGGTCGGGTCGACCAGGTGGCGTGCCCCCTTCGGGTGTACGTAGACATCAGCTTTGGGGAAAACCCGGACTATGTCCCCTACACCACCAGCGTGGTCGAGATGGATGTGCGTCACCGCTATCGACGCCAGGTCGTCTGCGTCAACTCCGTGCTCGGCCAAGGCACGCTTGAGGACGGGTACCGAGCTCTGGCTGCCCGTCTCGACGAGAGCGGGAGCAGGTCCCTCGATGAGGAAGCCAGCCGTGACCCGCTCCCAGCCGCCGAGGAGGGTATCGATTTCGAGGACACCTGGCGCCACGTACCTACTCATGAACGAACCTTAGCGCCCGGGCAAAACAAGCTCGACCGTGAGAAGATCGGGGCCAGCGGGCGCGAGCGGGCGCGAGAGGGGTCGTGTATGCCGGCCGCCGAGATGTCCGGCCGCCATACATTCACGATCTGGGTCAGCACCACTCGCCGCCTTTCTCGGTGTCAAAATTGTTTCCGGTCGCGATTTGGCCCCTATTTTCGCCCAGCCAAAACGCGACGGGTTGGTGCGAATGCACCGAGATACCCCATTCTCGGACCGACCGGGGCACCCGCCGGACCGGCAAGGCGGCGAAATTGCCTGCCGGCGAAATTGCGTGCCGGCGAAATTGCGTCACGACGAACTGGCGCGGCCTGGCGCGGCCTTGCGGCGGGCGTTATCCAGCCGATCTAGCGCCTTTCTCGGTGCCAAAATTGTTTCCCGTCGCGATCCGGCCCAGGTTTTGTAGCAGAAACGCAACGGATTACCCTCAGTGCACCCAGAATGGCGGAATGTTCAGGCTCTGTGCGAGGGGCCATGCGCGCCGCGGCCCGACCACCGCGGGATGTGACGCGAGCCAACAGCGGGAACGGTCGGCCGACCTGACAAACTAGCGAAGCGCGTTGTCGGGCGCGGCCGGGCGTGGCTGACCGGCTTTGCCGTGCGGGCGGCGCTCCGGGGCTGGACAGGATCCAACCCCAGCGAACCAACCCCCTACAAGCGCCGGCATCTCGACTGTTCGGCCAATTGCTTCTGTGTCAACTCTGCATTGACAACCGCGTCCTGTCAACCTAGTATTGACACATGACACCACTACCAGACCTCAAGGCTTTCGTCGAGATCGTGCGCACGGACGCCGCCAGCGACGACCCGTTGGAACAACTTGGGCAGGCAGCGCAGAGCGTGAGCGAAATGGAACAGCTCAGCGACAACCTGCTCGACCATTTCGTCGAAGCATGTCGCGCCAACGGCCGCACCTGGACGGAGATCAGCTCCGCCCTCGGGGTGAGCAGGCAGGCGGCTCACAAACGGTTCTCGGCAGCCATGCCTGGCTCCGTTAGATTGCCCGGCGCGGCGACATTCGAACGGTTCACCGAGCGTGCTCGTGCCGTTCTGCGCGACGCCACCCAACAGGCCCGAGAGTTCGGAGAGCCTTTCGTTGGCACTGAGCACTTGCTGTTGGCCCTCTTCGAACCGGCCGAGGCAGTGGCTGCCCAGCTCCTGCACGAGATCGGTCTGAGCGCGGACGCAGTCCGCGAACAATTGCGGCACCAGCCCGAGGCTGGGACTGGGCCCCGCGAGGGCACCAAGCGGGCCGGGGACGAGGTTGGCTACTCACCGTTGGCGATCCGGGCGCTCCGCCACGCTGCAGAGGAGGCCCTGAAACTTGGGCACAATTATGTGGGCACCGAGCATTTGCTCCTCGGGCTCTTCGATGACCCCGACGCTCTCGGCGCACGCATACTGACTTCGTTGGGCGGCGACTACGAAGATGTAATGGAGCGCCTAAGCGAAAAGTTCACAACCATGAAGCGAGCCAGAGAGCAGGGCCAGTGACAGGCTGGCGGCGCTGAGCGACGCGGCACCGTCAGAATTTCGTCCCGGTGGGGGATAGTTGCCGACAGGGGAGAAATCCCCCTGCATCATGTGCCGGGGGCGGGCGGGACCAGCGTTCAAACGTTCAGCCCATAGTGGTTATCCGCCCCGTCGAGAAGAGAGGAGGCCCCGACTCGTCCTGAAGGACATCACGGACCAGCGCGACAAAGCTGATAGAAGGGACAGAAATGAGCCCGCGGAGCCGACCGAGCAAAAGGAGAGGAACGAGCCGACGGACCCGATGGATAGGGCCGACCCGATCGAGCCGACCGAAAGGACTGAGCCTTTCGAGCAGATCGACAGCACCGACCCCTCGGACCGGAGCGACCACTTTGACCGCGAGCGCGACCACCCTGGCCCCGAACCCGCTGTGCCCGATCCCGCTGTGCCCGATCCCGTTGTGCCCGATCCCTTCGTGCCGGAACCTTTTGTCTTAGTCATTGCCCCCATCATGGGCGACTTGCCTGGTTAGCTGGAGCGACGCGGGTGCCAGACTGGGTCGCCGACGTGCCCCCGTTTACAACCACAGTGGGCACCATAGGCTGGTCAGCGCCGTTCTGCCTCGATGCCGCGGAGATCACCATCTTCATCCCGATAGCTCTGAAGAGGTCCGAACCCGGCCGCCATCAGAACGCCACTCAGTGCCTCGGCCTGGTCTCCGCCTACCTCGAGGAGCAGTGCGCCGCCGGAGCGCAATAGCTCCGCGGCTGACCAGACCGCTTGTTCGAGTACTCGGGTCCCGCCCGCCCCGCCGTCCAGGGCCAGAAGTGGCTCGTGCTCGCGGACGTCCCGAGGCAGGTACATGATCTCCTCGGTTGGGACGTAAGGAACGACGGCGAAGACCACGTCAAAGCGGCCTCGAAGTTCGTCCGGCAATGGTTCCGACAGATGGCCGACGAAAACCTCCACCCCGTTATCGGCCGCGCAACGACAAGCGACCGGGTCGATGTCCGTTGCAACGACCCTGGCGTTTGGTCGTGCTCGGCCGAGGGCAACTGCGATCGCCCCTGAACCGGTACAAAGATCCGCCGCCAGGCCGCATTCAGGCAACAACTCGACGGCGCGCCGCACGAGGGCCTCGGTCTGCCAGCGGGGAACGTACACCCCCCGGTGCACAAGCACGCGATGGCCCAGGAAGGTGGCAGAGCCAGTCACCCAGGCAAGCGGTTCTCCACTCACCCGGCGGCTAACAAGACGTTCGAGTAAGTACTCGTCGGCGCCGGCTGCCTCGAGCAATTCGTCTGCTTCCTCGTCGGGTGCAACGCATCCCGCTTCTGCGAGCCGAGAGGCCAGCGCCGTTCGCCTGGAGTCCTCATTATTCATTTCGCCGAGGATAGCCACAGCTGTCGAGCGTGGCGCCGTCGGCGACGCCTTTTCATCCGACACCGAGATGGGACCATTGATCTCGGACGAACAGCTCGAGAAAGTGTCGGGTTACCTAGACTCCGGGCGCGCCGATGGCGCGGAGGTGGTCACGGGTGGAGGTCGTCTTGGCGACCACGGTTATTTTTTCGAGCCGACGGTCATTACTAAGACCCGGCCAGAGATGAAGATCGTCCGCGAGGAGATTCTTCGGTCCTGTTGTTGTGGCAGAGCCCTTCCAGGGCCTTGACGAGATCGCCGCCGTGGCCAACGACAGTGAGTACGGCCTGGGCGTGGGGGTATGGACCCGTGACCTCTCTAAGGCACACGCCATGGCAAAACGGCTGCGCGCTGGGACGATTTGGGTCAACTGCTACAACATTTACGATGCTGCGCTGCCCTTCGGCGGTTACAAGCAATCGGGCTGGGGCCGCGAGATGGGCACGAAGTGCTCGAGGCGTACACCGAGGTGAAGGCAGTCTGCGCACAACTGTGACCTGAACGACACGGTTGGCCCTCTGGCCGGACATGCCGGGGGGCCAGCCCGCAGCTCAACCTGCCATCGCGACCCCGGAGGCGGGACATCAGCCCGAACCGGCACCCGACCCACCTGACGCGCTTCGGAGGTACTGCTCCGCGAGGTGCCGGGGCGCACAGGCCAACCACGCGTCGACGACGGCCTCCCGAAGGGCCTTCCTGGTCACGGTCTTCAGCTGGATGAGCACCGCGGCGTACCCGTCGAAATGCGGGATCGTAAAGAACCCCTTCGAATAGGTGGAAAGGACGGCTTCCTTCTCCGCCAGGTCGTCGACGCGAACTGCAAGTATCGGCCCTTGAGGCGGAGTCTCGGAACCGAAACGTTTGATATCTGCTTTGCTGAACGGTCGCTCCCACGCAAAGGCCTTGCCGCCGACGGACCAAGTTAGATTGCCATGGCGCTCGCCTTCAGTGACCTCGGGGAGCTCGCTCGCAAACCGTGCCGCATCCTCGATAGTCGCCATTGACCGCACCATAGCCCGTCGCGCCGACTCGTCCGCCGGTCATACCACGGCGACCCGCAGGAACGAGATGTAAGCGGATCTATCAGGTCATGCGTTAACGGGGAGTGAGGGTGCTAGTGGTAGAGGACTGCCGACGCCTCGCCGACTTAGTGGCCGAGGGGCTTTCCGATCAGGGCATAGCGACTGACGTGGCCTACGACGGGACTGCGGCCGCTTTGAAGCTCGACCACAACGCCTACGACGTGGTTGTGCTGGACCGCGCTCTGCCCGGGGTTCACGGCGACGCTCTCTGCCAAAAGATCGCGGGGCGGAGGGGCGGCCCATGGTCCTCATGCTGAGTGGCTCGGAGTCTCCCGCAGACCGGACGGACGGCCTGGGCCTCGGCGCCGACGACTACCTGGGGAAACCGTTCCACTTTCCCGAGCTAGTCCTGAGGGTCCGCTCCCTGGCCAGGCGCCAACCGACGGCCCAATCCGTGGTACTCCTGGCCGCCGGCATTGAGCTCGACTGCTTATCCCGCATGGTGCGGCGCGGTGGCCGCTTTGTCCAGCTTTCAACCAAGGAGATCGCCGTACTGGAGGCGTTGATGATCGCCGCCCCTGGCTACCTCAGTGCCGAGCAACTTCTCGAGAAGGTCTGGGACGAAAATACAGACCCATTTACCAAGACCGTGACGGTAACGATCGGTCGCCTTCGTCACAAACTGGGTGAACCCGGCGTCATAGTCACCATCCCGCGGGTGGGGTACCGCATCATGGCCGGCTGCGCGGCCCGTTCGACGACCGGTCTCTCCCCGGCCGTTCAGGACACCCAAGGCCCTACAGCAGGCGGTGGCCAATAAGGCCGAGCGTATGACGTCTAACACCGTTAAGGCTGCTTCGTCCCCTGATTTTCGTCCTGACCTACCTTCGGCCGGAGCGGGAGGAACCCCAATGATCGCGGTGGCGCCTGCGGTCGCCAACGCCATATTTGCGGCGACAGGATGCCGGCTGCGGTCTCTGCCGCTTGTGCCCGGCCGGTTGCCTGCTGCCTCGACACGGATCCCGCTCAGGGCTTAGGTTTTTCACCGGCTGTACGTTCGGGCTCTTGGTGGCCCAAGGAGCCCGAGGGCCTGAGACGTCTGTTTGCTCGTGAGGTACCCTCTACCGCTGCTGCGATTGTTCGCTCCCAGCTGACCCGTAGCGCCGCTGGGCCCGCGCTGACGAGCCATCTCCGACCAGAGGGCTTGATGTATTTCGCAGCCCTCGCCTGGCTCTCGTTTGAAGGAATCCAGGGTGATGGTGGTCTCCGACTGATGACAGTTGGTCAGCGTACCCAGTGCTCTCAAGGGGCGCTGGCTCGAGAGTTACGCCTTGTACCCGGCACGGGGAGGATAAGGGTTGACGACGCTGCGCGTTGACAAGCAGGTATGCCCGATAACGCTGGGTGAAACAGCGACATTCACGCTGAATGTGGACGACACTGATGGTTTCCCCGCCCAAGAGCTTCGCGTCACCTCCGTCAACCCTCGGTTCAATGAGAACTGGGTGCACGTAATCGCTGGCGGCGTGGACGACGGCACACGAAAGTACAGCGTCTTGGTCCGTCCCGACAAAGGTCGTACTCACCCGTTCGGAAAGTACCCTCTTCAATTCAGTGTTCCCGTGAACGGTAACAAACTCAGGTCGGTCACCAGTTCTGTCCTGATCGTGAAGCCTCGCGTTACTCTCCCGGGAACTCCACATCTGGATATGTCACCACGGCGAGTGTTGAACATCACGGTCCCGATCGAGAACTGCAGCGGCTACGACCTCACGGTGTCCATGAAGCTGACGCACAGAAGATCCGGGCGCGAGGAAAACTGGACCTTCGACCTCGACGCTGGTGAGGACGTTTTTGCTCTGCCTTACCAGCTGACTGAGTTGCGCGGGAAGCTGAAGTGGTCCGACACCTTCGACCTGGAAATTAGTGCTGAAGGGGTACCGGTGCTGGACCAACCTGTCGAGCTAGTGGTCGTTTGGTCGCCGACGACCAAACTGGTCACGACCCTGGCTGGTCTAGTTGTCGCGGGTGGTGCCGTTGGCCTAGCGCTTATCCTCACCAATGGTTCTGCCAGCGCCAAGGTCGCCTCGCCACAGGCGCCGACCGGTCTACACGCCGACGCAAGAGTGGACCGGGTCAACTTGTCCTGGGCGGCGCCCACCTCGGACGGTGGGGCACCCCTGAGCGGCTATGACATCTACGAAGCGGTAGTCCCGGGCGGGAGCCCTAGCCTGGCCGGCGCTGTCCCGGGCCAGGCAACTAGCTACAGTGTCACTGATCTTCACCCGGGGACGAGGTACTGGTTCTACCTGACGGCCGTCAACCCGGCCGGGCCTAGCCAGCGCTCGAACGAGGTCTCCATCTCCACCCAGACCACGCCCCCGCCCGTGGCCCCGGCGCCCGTCCCGACCACGACTATCAGCACGACTGGTCGGCACGTCACCCAAATCCAGCCTCCGCCCGCGCCCGGCGGCTTATACGCCCTCGCCGGCGATGACCGGGTCAACTTGTCCTGGGCGGGCCTGCACCTGGGCGGGGGGCAGCCTGTGAGGGGCTATCGCATTTACGAGGCGACTTCAGCCAGCGGCCAGGCCAGCCTGGCCGGGACCACTCCGGCTGGGAAGACAAGCTACATCGTCACTGGGCTCCATTCCGGGACGAGCTACTGGCTCTATATGACGGCCTTCAATTCGGCCGGCTCGAGCCCACGCTCGAACGAGGTCTCGGTCACCACTGCGGCGGCTGCGACCACGACCATTGAGGTGACGACTAGCACTGCGCCGGCTCCAACCACGGCACCAACTCCAACCACGGCACAGACTCCAAGTACGGCACAGGCTCCAACTACGGCGCCGACGACCGCAGCCCCGACAACGACTACGCCGCCGACTCCAACCACGGCGCCGACGACGACCGCAGCCCCGACAACGACCGCGCCTCCGACTCCAACTACGGCGCCGACGGCGACCACTGGTGAGACCAGAAGTAGTAGCCCTGACCAGCACGCTGTCACCGAACCTCTTCACCCGCCCAGTGACCTAAGGGCCAGTGCGGGCGCCGACCGGGTGGACTTGTCATGGGCGGCCCCCGGCTCCGATGGCGGGGCACGAGTGAGCGGATATGACATTTACGAGGCGACCGGCCCGAGCGGCACTGCCAACCTGGCCGGCTCTGCACCGGCCCAGGCAACCGGGTACACGGTTACTGAACTCCAACCCGGGACGACCTATCGGTTTTATGTCACGGCCCTCAACTTGGCCGGTGCGAGCCAACGTTCTAACGAGGTATGGGCCAAGCTCCAGGTATCCGTACCAGGCCCCCCCATCAGCCTTACTGCCAGTGCGGGCGCCGACCGGGTGGACTTGTCATGGGCGGCCCCCGGCTCCGATGGCGGGGCACGAGTGAGCGGATATGACATTTACGAGGCGACTGCTCCAGGCAGTGCTACCAGCCTCGCCGCTAGGACGACCGGTGGGGCGACAACCTACCGGGTCACCGGGCTGCGTCCAGGGGCCAACTACAGGTTTTATGTGACAGCCCTCAATTCGGCCGGTGCGAGCCAACGCTCCAACGAACAGCCGGTGAAGCTCGCAGCAGTTCCGCCCGGACGCCCCGTGGGCCTTACAGCCAGGCCCGGTGTCGACCAGGTCAACCTGTCGTGGGCAGCCCCTAGCTCGGACGGCGGGGCGCCAATCAAAGGCTACGAGATCCACGAGGGGACTTTCTCTGGCGACCCCGGCGCTGTCGTCGGTACTTCTCCTGCCGAAGGCACCACCTACACCGTTACTGGGCTACAGCCCGGGACGACTTACGGGTTCTACGTTACGGCCCTCAATTCGGCCGGCTCGAGCCCGCATTCGAACATAGCCTCGGTCAGCACTGATACGACGACCACCACCACCGGTGTGACCACGACTACCGACGTGGCGACCACCACCGGACCAACGACAACTAGTCAGCCGACGACAACCACTGGGCCGACGACAACCACTGGGCCGACGACAACCACTGGGCCGACGACAACCACTGGGCCGACCACGACCACGGGGCCGACCACGACCACGAGCCGCCCGGCCCCGGCCATCGTCACCCAGCCCCCGGGTTCGCCGAGCGGCCTTAGTGCTAGCACCGGTGCAGACCAGATCACTTTGTCCTGGGATGCACCCGGCTCGGACGGGGGGAAACCGGTGAGTGGCTATGACGTCTACGAGGCGACGGCCCCGGGCGGTAGCGCGAACTTGGCCGGTAGCACGGGTGCCAGCGTCACGACGTACACCGTGACTGGGATCGAGCCCGGGACGAGCTATGAGTTCTATGTCACGGCGCTCAACTCGGACGGCCCCGGCGATCGTTCCAACGAAGTCTCCGCCAGCATCAAGCCAAATGTGCCGGCCAACCCCGCTGGGCTCACTGCCATCGGCGGAGTCGACCAGGTCAACCTGTCGTGGGCAGCGCCTAGCTCGGACGGCGGGGCGCCAATCAAAGGCTACGAGATCCACGAGGGGATGGCCCCTGGCGACCCGGGGGCCGTGGTTGGAACGTCACCAGCCGCACGGACCACCTACGCGGTCAACGGCCTCGTCCCCGGGACCAGCTACTACTTCTACGTGACAGCCCTCAATGCGGCCGGTTCGAGCCAACATTCCAACGAGGTGGCGGTGAGCACGTACTCCCTGGACACCTAGGGCCTCCCGTCGGAGGTCGACACCGGTTCCTCATCGACCGAGGTGAGCGCTGAGAGGCGTCCCGGGAACCGCTAACGCCAAAGAAATTGGGTCTCGCGTGCGCACGTGAAGTGAAGTTGCCACAAACTACACGCATGAATGAAATTGAGCGTTCATGACCACAGCGCCGGCCGAACTGACGCCTCCCCAGCTGGCTCGGGCGATCGCACAGTACGCCGAGCGCTTGCACGCCCGGTTGGGCGGAGAGCACCACGTTGTTTCCCCCTTCGGCGCGTGGCTTCTCGTCGCCGTGTGCTCTTCGCTGGCGAGGGATGCCAGCCGGGCCACTCTTGGCGATGTGCTCGGTGCCCCGCCCAGGCAAGCCGGCGCCGCAGCCAGTGAGCTCATCAGTCGACCTCACCCGGCTGTGGGTACAGCGGCTGCGCTCTGGGTTCGAGCATCATCTTGGACCGACCGCGCCAAGGCTTGGCAGGGCAGGCTTCCCGAGGCCTTGGAGACCGGTGACCTGCCGAGCCAGCAAGAGCTGGACATGTGGGCAGACCACCATACCTTCGGCCTCATAAAACACTTCCCGTTGAACATCGACGCCAGCACAGCTGTTGTCCTCGCTAATGCGCTCGCCACGAAGGTGTCCTGGGAAACACCTTTCGAGTTGGCCGACGCCGCCGCCCTCGGGACGTCGACAACGTGGTCCACGCGTCTCCGCAAGGTCCTACGCACACCGGCGCCTCGCCGCGCCCGTGTGTCAGCCACTGCGCTGGGGCATGACCAGTTCCTGGCTGCTACCGAAAGAGCGGGCACCGTGGCTGTGCACATCGCTGTAGCCCGCGAGGGACTGTGGGTCGCGTCGGTGATAGCGGAACAGCGCGTGGCCCCGGCGGATGTGATCGCGGCAGCGTACGACGTCGCTTGTCGTGAGGCGGACCGACGCGGGTCAGTCGAGCGCTTGTCCCTTTTCGACCTGCCGCTGGGGGAAGGTCCGCTGTGCGAGATAATCGAGGAACGAGTGCAGACGTCGTCCCCCGACGGGAAGGAGCAAAGTTACCGGACCGTGCTACCGGCGTGGTCAGCACGGACAAATGTGGATCTGGCGGGTAGGGGGCTGGGTTTTGACGAGACCGCGGCTGACGTCGCTGCGGCTATCGGCCTCGATGAACCTCGCTACGGGGCGAAGCAATCTGCCTTTGCCCGTTATTCGCGGACCGGCTTCGAGGCGGCAGCGGTCACCGGTCTCGCCGTCGCCACGGTGGCGTTGGTCGGCCACCCCGGCACCCGTCGCACGGCGACCGTGCGTTTTGGCCACTCATTCGCCGCAGTTGCTGTCGTGGCCGGCTCACGTAACCTGGGACCGGAGTTTGCCAGATGGGAGGGCGTGCCTGTATTTTCGGCGTGGGTCACCGAACCCGAGGACGCTGTCCGAATAGACTTCCGCACAGAAGACGTGGCTGCGGAGAGCTTTTCGAGCCCTTGGAGTGGGTGTCATGACTGATGTGCCCTCCGGAGACAACGCGACGCTACGGAGCGGGGTGGCAGAGTTGTGCGCCCGGTTCGGTGACGAATATTGGCGCAGGTGCGATCAGGAACGCGCCTACCCCGAGGAGTTCGTCCGCGCCCTGACCGAGGCGAAATATCTATCGGCGCTAATCCCCACTGATTATGGCGGGCTTGGTTTCGGCCTTACTGAAGCAACCGTCATCTTAGAGACCATCAACCACTCGGGCGGTAACTCCTCCGCCTGTCACGCGCAAATGTACACGATGGGCGCCTTACTCCGTCACGGGAGTGATGAACAAAAGAGGCGCTATCTTCCTGACCTCGCTATAGGAAAAGTAAGGCTTCAGGCATTTTCGGTAACGGAGCCGGCAGCTGGTTCGAATACCACTGCGATCACCACCTTTGCCGAGCGAACGAATGACGGGTATTTGGTGACCGGGCACAAGAACTGGACGAGCCGCGTCGTAGAGTCGGACCTGCTCCTCTTGCTGGCCCGTACCCGACCGCGATCTGAGAGCCCCTCGGAGCGCAGAAAGGGTCTCAGTCTGTTCCTTGTAGATCTCAGGGAGGTGCGGGAACGCCAACCCGAGACACTCGTTGTTGAGCCCGTCCGCACGATGTTCAATTACGCTGCCTACCAGGTCTGGTTCAAGAGGATGCACATCCCGACGGAGGGTATCGTGGGAGAAGAGGGGGAGGGATTTGACTACATAATCGACGGCTGGAACGCAGAACGAATACTGTTGGCTTCGGAGGCCATTGGAGACGGCTACTGGTTCATAGATCGAGCGGTCCACTACGCCAATGGACGCTCCGTGTTTGACCGCTCCATCGGCGCATACCAAGGCATCCAGTTCCCTATCGCCCGGGCATACACAAACCTTGTGGCCGCCGATCAAATGCGGGACCACGCTGCCGCGCTGTTCGATGCCCATGTGGCGTGCGGGCCCGAGGCAAATATGGCGAAGCTTCTTGCCAGCGAGGCGAGTTGGCAAGCTGCGAATGTCTGTATGGATACTCACGGCGGGTACGGGTTCGTGGACAAGTACGACATCGAGCGAAAATTCCGAGAGACGCGAATGTTCCAAGTTGCTCCGGTGAGCAACAACATGGTCCTGGCCTACATAGGCCAACATGTACTTGGGCTCCCGAAGTCCTACTAAAAGTTGTGACCACATCTGTGACCCCAAACCCACAAAAGCCGCCCGTACGACGTACGCCTGACTGGCCGCTCTTCAACCACCGGCGAGCATGGCCCGCACGGCGTCCCTGTCGACGGACGCTTCGTCGAACAGGCGAGCAGAAGCGCCTCCCCTTTGATCGAGGAGGGCAACGAACAGGTCGTCCGCGCTCGGCTTCGGGTCGGGCCGGGAGGCGGCTCGTCGCTGCGCCCGCATGAGCACTTGCAACGACCGGGGGCTGAGGGGCGGAGCCTCGCTCGGGGTCGACGAGCTCGGTTCCGCGTCCAACGCATCTTGTACCGCGGCGACAGACAGACCTTGCGCCGCCAGCTGTTCAGGGGTGCCGCGACGCAACACCGCCAGCAAAATGTGGCCTGTCCCCACTGCCCGATGGGCACGGTTGATGGCCTCTTGGCGAGCCAGCACGATGACCTCCGCCGCGTCCGGGGCCAGTTGCCCCAGCGACGCCGGGAAGAATGAACCGAGCTCGGCCCGGATCGCTTGAGCGTCGTCGGGGTACTCATCGAGGTCGGCCCGTTCTGACGCAGTCGCCCACTGGTCAAGGACGTCCGAGGCGACCCGGACCGGGGCACCGGTCAGGAGAGCCAAGTTGATGGCGTCACTCGGGCGGGCGTCCACGACCTTGGTACCCGAAGGGCCTCCTAGAAGTACTTCGGCTATGTAGGTGTTCTCGGACAGGCGCACGACACGGACCTCGTCGACCGAGCCCGACAATGCGGCGACCAGGCTGGCAGCCAGCTGGTAGGTCATTGGCCGGGGCGTCTGGAACCCGGTCAGGGTGCTGGCCATGGCCCGCCCCTCCGGCTCGCCGATGAATATGTGCAGGACCCGGTCCCCGGCGCGCTCTTCCAATACGACCACGTGGGCCCGCCCACCGCCGTTGACAGCTTCGGGCTCCCTTCTCACATCGACCACATCGACGTCCACCAACGACAATCGGGGCACCGTGGCCCTCCTTTCTTCAGGTAGGTGGCCGCTCAACGACCGCCGCGCCTTGTGGAGCCGGCTCTTTACGGCAGTCCGAGCGATGCCGAGCTCGGTGGCAACCTCTCCCTCGTTCAAGCCGTCCAGGTAGAAGAGCTGGACGGCCTCTCGTTGGCCCGGAGGCAGCGTTCCGACCGCGTGCCGGACCTTGGCCGCGGTCTCGGCCTCCTCCAGTAGCTCTTCGGTCGAGGGCCGCCCGGCCTGCCTGGGAGCCAGTTTCGGCCGCCGGGCACTCTCTCGCAGCTGCCGACGGGCGAGGTTCGACGCGACACCGCAGAGCCACGGCCCGAAGCGGGCCGCTTCTCGGAGGCGTCCCAGGCATACGAGCGCTTGGACAGCGGCCTCCTGCAGGACGTCGTCAACATCCTGGCTGTGGTCCAAGATGCGAGCAATAAGGGCCGCTGCGACCGGGCGGTGACGCTCGAACAGGACGGCGAAGGCTGCCTTGTCATCAGCGCGCGCCCTCGCCACAAGCTCTTCGTCGCTGAGCTGCTGGAGTGCGCGGTCAGCCGGGCTCATCAGCCTTATAGTCGCACCAGCGTCCCTGGAGGTTACCCGTTCTGTCTAAGTCCGCCGGGGCGTAGGCGCGGCCGCGTATAACCTTCGCAGTCGTGGTGGAATACCCTTCGTGCCAATGGTCCGACCTCGTGCCAAAAGATAATCGCGATGCTTACGTGCGTGCAGTAATCGGGCACCTGCCGCGTGGACCGTCTGGCGTAGTCAGGGTGAGGACCCACCCGGGCTGCCTCGTGTGCTCATAGGCGCTGAGCCGTCCACACCGCTCCGCAAACGGGGCTGTACATCAACTATTGGGCCAGCCAGCCGGGCGGCTCTGCCCACTCCAGCTACCCCTCGCCGGCAGGTCAGCTGCCCACAGCGTGACCAGTGCGTTGCTCTGGGCGCTACGACTTCGGACCTCAACGGAGTGCCCGTGTTCAGCAACGTCGCCAACGCGCGGTGAGGTATTTGCAACCTCCGGCGTAGAGAAGGCCCTAATTACACCCCATTTCGCCGCTGCTCGATATTGGGGGCATCGAACACCGGGCCGATACCCGGATCTGGGGTCGGTCCGTATAAATCGCTTGGCCATCGGCTCAAGGTGTGCTTGGATCGTCGTGTCCCGACGAGGGACGCCGTGGAAGGGAGGTGGTGACGCAGTGAACACAGTCTGTGGCACCCGCGCCCTTCTTTTTCCGCTCGATTGAGGCCATGACCTCGTCCAGGACCGCTGGCGCCACTCGAACACGCAGTGGAGGCGGTCGTGGGCAACGACGATCTGCAATTACCATCCGACAACTTCGAGGCCCGTGACCGCCATCGCGTGGTCGGTTGGGACGACGACGCTTTCGACCCTGAGGCTTCTACCTACCTGGCCGCCCGCCACGGCCCTGAACCGCGACCCGAGTGGGTCATCACCGAAGACCGCGCCCGCCAATACGAACGAGGCCTACTAAAGACCGGCAAAGAGGCAGAGGTTTTCTTGGTGGAACGCTGGGTTGACGGCAGGACGAACCTGCTTGCTGCCAAGCGTTACAAGAGTTTTGAGGACCGGATGTTCCGTGACGACGCCCGCTACCGCCAGTCTCGTCGAGCAAGAGAAAGCCGCGTCGACAGGGCCATGGCTAAGGGCACCCAGACGGGGATGGCGTTCCGGGCTCAGCAGTGGGTCGACACCGAGTTCGATGTGCTCGGACGGTTGTGGGGAGCTGGCGTTTCCGTCCCATACCCGGTGCAGCTCCTCGGTCGCGAGATCATGCTCGAGTACATAGGCGATGAGCAAGCGGCGGCACCGCGCTTGGTCCAGTTCCGGGGAGGATTGCCCGAGCTGAGCGACCTCTACAGCCAACTTCTTGCCAACCTCGGCCGCATGGTCGAACTCGGCATTGTGCACGCCGACCTGTCCGCTTACAACCTCTTGGTTTGGCACAGCCGCCTATTCCTGATCGACTTCCCACAGGCAGTGGATCCTGTCTTGAACCCTGATGGGCTGGCGTTGCTGCAGCGCGACGTGCTCAACACGTGCGGCTGGTTCTCGAAGAAGGGACTGACGACAAATCCAAGTGCCGTCCTTGGTGACCTGATGGCCCGCCTGTTCTGAAGTGCCGGCTGGGAATGGAGGTGGCTGATCGTGCTGACATGTCGCAGATCGAGTTGGTTGAAACAAGTGCACGCGTAGGATCGCCACGATGCCAGAAGTGATCGACTATGCCACGCCCTGGGCGCTGACAAGCTTGTTCGGTATCGACGCGGACGTGCTGGCGCCCGTCGCCGACGACCCCGTTACTATCTGCTCTCCCGTGCATGCTCTGGTGCTGCAACCCAGGGATGCCGAGAAGCTGGACCTGTCGCCTGGGCGTCTCGCCGAGAACCAGATCAGGCCGGCCGCCAAGATCGTCGCCGCGCTGTTGGCGCTCGGCCGGACGCCGCTGAGCCTGCCGCGCGAGGCCGACCAGAGAGTGGTCGGGACGTGCCGGCATTTCGCAGTGCTCAGTTGTGCCCTCTTGCGTCACCGCGGCATCCCTGCACGCGCTCGCTGCGGGTTCGCGACCTACTTCCAGCCGGGCCACGGCCTCGACCACTGGGTAACCGAGTACTGGGACCAGCACAGGTCCAGGTGGGTACGGATTGACTCCGAGATCCTGCGCCAGCAGTTGCTCTCACACCCCGAGGACTTGCAACCCGGAGAGTTCCTTTCGGGGGAGAGGCGTGGAGTGCTTACAGAGACGGGAGGATCGACGCTGACAGTTTTGGCGTCTATGGAACTGACAATTGGGGTGCCAGTGAGATCCGTGGCAACGTGGTGAAAGACCTCGCCGCGCTGAACAAAGTCGAGATGCTGCCCTGGGACGTGTGGGGCCGCATGAAACAGGCCTACAAGGACGAGGCCGGCGCCGACTATGACGAGCTCCTCGACGAGGTCGCTGCCGCGTGCGCTGACGATGACCCGGTCGCGCTCACTGGGCTCTACGCTCGCGACGAGCTTTGTGTACCGGCGGGGCTCGTCTGCTGACGATAAAATCGCCCATCAGTAAGGGTTTCGGAGCAGGTTCCTCGCAGGTCCGTTCCGGTGCGACTAGGGCAAATCCGGGTGAAACCAGTGGCCCCGGAGCACAGCTAGACACTCGACGACCAGGCATCACCGGTGGGGGCCGGCCCTCGTCCCGGGCGAGCCCTCGTCCCAGGCGTCCCCTCGTCCCAGGCGAGATGGTGGAGGCGGAATGCCTCGAGTACCGCTGGGTCATCCCGGCGCAGCTCTATTACGGCAGTGTCGCGGAGCCACGTCGAGGTCTCTCCATCCTCGGCCCGCTCGAAGACAGCAAACAGAGTGAGGTCGTCGCCATGACGAGATTCGAAACGGACTCCCGCGAAGAGCTCGTTGGACTCATGGTGCAGCTCGTAAAGCCACGCCGCTATGCGTTGGGTGAGGGAGCGGGGGGCGGAGAGGCGCAGCGCACCCGCGTCGAGGTCGGCCAAACCATGGCTGAGCGCAACAGACAGGAACTTGGACCTGAGGGTGGGAAGCGATTCCTTGTTAGTAACCGCGCAGTACGTACCGGTGAGCCTGGCGCTCGTAGCGACGCGAGGGGTGAGCCAGGAAAGCGGTACCACCCCTGGAGCCTGAGTCGGGTAATGAGCCTCGTCGTCAGCGTCTTCGTCAATGGCAGCCAGGTCTTCGGTCAGGAGCGGGTCTGGCCGGAAACGGGCGAGCACCTCTAACAGGCAGCCGACCAGGTCGGCTCCGGCGTAGACGGTCCGGAACCTGCCATCCGGATCGTCCCAGCGCCCGTGGAACCGCCCGTCGTCACCGGCATACTGCCAGGGAGTCCATACCCACGGCTTGGGTTTATAGCCGATGCGCCGTACACGGCCTGGGTCGACCGTGGCCATAAGGTAGCCTGCGGATGTTGCGACGGTCTTGCGGACCACTGGCGCTGGCGGTTACCCGTTGGACGCGAAGGCCCGGGCAGCAGTGAGTACGGCCGGTCCCACTTCGTCGAGGTCGCCTTCGCGCAGCAACCGGGCCGGGGAGCGGTCCTCGAGCTGCGGGTTCAATCCCTGGAACCAGAGCTGTACGACTTCCGGGCTGTCCCGCTCGGCGATGAGAGTCGCAGCCTGGTAAGCGAGCCGAAGCCGTTGCTCGTCGGTCGGGTCCTGGACACGACGGTCCCCGTCGGCCCATTGACGGACCGCACGAGTCTCCTTGACTCCGCCGATGTAGGCGACGAGCTTGGCACCCAGAACGTCCCGCAGCTCCTTGACCAGCACAGGAGTACTCAAGCGGGTGGCTTGAGCATGCGCTCGGAGACCGGCGCGCTGAGGGTTCGCTGTGACCATGTCACCATTATGCCCGAGTACCACCCCATTTCACAATGTCTTTCACACCTCGGTCGTCCATAAGCTCACCACTGCGCCAACAGGTACTTACGGCCTCGAGCTACTGCTGCCGGGACTGGTTCTCCTGTCGGGCCAGCCCTGCCACACCACTGATCTCGCTGCCCGATGTTTTCGTGCCGGAGGAAGTGCAGGCGTCCGACCCCACTTCCAGCAACATAGTCACGATCCCTGCGCACGCGGCTCAGTGAGCTCGGCCAAGCTCAGCCCAGATGGGCCGTCTGGCCATCAGGGTGAGCGGGCGTGAGCTCCTCACCGATAATCGGTATCGAAGAAGCGGGAATAATGCTGCCTTCTGACCGCATACTCGTCCTTATCAGGAGCCGAGCGCAGAGCACGCCCGATCACCCCGACGAACCAAACCAGGCTAGGAGGGGCGCATCCGTCAAGCGGGAGCGTCGACCGCGTACCTTGGGGTGGTGGTGGCATGTCCTCCAGCCCGTAACCGGCCAACCGTGGTTCTCATTGGCGGCTCGGCCAGTGCGGGAAAGACCATCGCCGCCTCAGTCCTAGCCCATGGGCTCGGCCTGAAGCTGCTTGTGCACGTCGACGACATACGCCGGGGCAAACTAAAACGAGTGATGCAAGATGCTGTCGGGGTAACTGACGGCACGGTCAGTCTCCGTTCCAGGCGGGACAGCGACGTGCCTCTCGTAATTGCGGCACGAGACGACGAGTTCTACAGGTGGCTGGCCCAGGCTCGGACAACCCGAACCCCGACGGCCTGCATCGTTGTCAATGACGCGGTCGTCGGTTGGGTCGACTACGACCACGACCGAGACCACGACTGGTTGGGCCCCAGCGAGGTGAACCTCGGCTACTTCGTGTTCGCGGCGTACCGGGGCAAGGGCCACGCAAGCCGGGCAGTGGGACTGCTCGTGGCTTACCTTCAAGAAAACACCGACTACAAGATCGCGAGCCTGCTCGTCGACCCCCGGAACGGGCCCTCGATCGGGGTCGCCCGACGATGTCACTTCACGTTCGTCTGCGAGCTCAAGGGCCAGCTCTACTTCAAGCGCTCGCTCTCCTGAATTCGCCCGCCTTTACTTAGAGAAGCGGTGCTCTGTGATTGCCAGTCGGAGTTACTTGAGTCATGCACCTGGACGAGGCGAGCCTGCGGGTGGACCGTAGCGCGCCACGTAGTGCCATAATCGCTTCAGCTGCCGGTCGTCGTACTTGCCGGTCCGAGCTGCGTCGCCGATGATCTTCGGGTCGAGGTAGCCGTCAATGGCTAGCGATAGGCCCAGCTCGATGTCCTCCGGCTCCCGGTAACTGGGGTGACGCCGGAGTTCCTCCACGCTCAAGCGGTGCCCGGGGTGCCATTGCAGCGGGCAGGCGAGCCCGGTGGCTGCTTCTTCTACCTCCGTCGCCCGGT
The DNA here is from genome assembly GCA_963823855.1 of uncultured Acidimicrobiaceae bacterium. Taxonomy (GTDB): domain Bacteria; phylum Actinomycetota; class Acidimicrobiia; order Acidimicrobiales; family Palsa-688; genus Fen-671. The sequence goes on along the minus strand of CAWGNA010000005.1, from coordinate 71,866 downwards.
AACAGGCGTCGAGGACGAAAGCGTCGACATCTTCGCCTATGAGGAGCGGCCCGTGCACGTGGGCCTCTATATAGTCATCGAGCGGGTCCTTGTCGTCGGCCTCAGCCAACGCGATCAGCGACATGTGAGCAGCTACGCCAAAATGGACAGGTTGAAATACACTGTCTGGGTAACAAAAAGTGGCCCTGTCCAACACGGGCTCTCTCAGACGTAACCATGAGGACCCAAACCGGGGCGACCCGCCGGCCGGGCGACGCCTAAAGTCCAGCGCGCCGTACTTGGGCCTGGCACCGGCAGCCACGCCATCGTAAACACGACCGAACATACGGCTCTCCCACTCCCAGCGATCACCACCGGGGTGGCCGCTCAGCCCGCCGGCGCTGGTCCCTGTCTCGAACTGAGACTGATATCTGTTCTCGCGGGCCAACCTCGCGATCATCAGCTCGTCGCCGACCAAGCGATCGGGGTGGAAGTTGACCGTCACCCGCAGCGATCGGTCGATCGGCCCGCCTTCGGAGCGAGCTGCGACGTAGGCGACAGCCGCGCTGGCGGGGCTTTCGTTCGCTGGGGTCATCGGCGCGCGGTCGCTACGAGGTAACGCTGGAGCCACGTTAAGGTCGCCTGTGGGCACGATGCTCATAGTGCCACGTCATTGCAGTGCGAATCGTAAGGTTCTCGGATGGGTGCGATCAGCTCTTCTCCGGCTCCGGTCGGGTCGCATTGCGGAGCCGGCTACCGCTGAAACTCAGCGTCGAGGAGGTCACCGAGTGCCAGAAGGGCCAAATATCAGGAGTGATGTGAAGCTCGATCCCTGCCTCGGCGTGGCGCTGGACCAGGTTCCCCACCTCGACGCGCTCGACGGCTTCCACCGGCTCCCGGCTGACCCAGTAGCCGGCTGCCTGGTCGTTAATGGGCTGGAATGTACCAAACGGCATCCGATAGGCGTAGAGCTGACAAGCCATCATTCGCCCTACCCAGGCAAACTCCATCACGTGCAGCCTCGTCGCTCGGGAGTGGCCGAAGAACCGCTCCCGGTCTTGCTCAGTCGTCAGATCCGTAGGCCAGGCGCAGCCACGGGGACAGTCACGCGGGAACCAGAAGTGCGGAGAGTGCCGGGTATCTATGGCCCAAACTAGGGGGTCTGGGTTTTCGCTCGTCGTCGCCACGTGTGGTTCGAACCGCCATAGCCTAGGGTCCTCGCTGAAATGCCACAGCGCGAACTGGCCCTCTCCCTCGTACGGCGGTGGTGACGCCCACACCAGCACCCAGGGTAACCCGACCGGGCTTCCCGTCAACCGGGGCCGCCGAATCCTGGTCCGAAAGCTCCCCAAGTCAAGCAAGTCCCAGCCCCCTTGACGTGGCATAACCTCGTACTCTTCGAGCGCCCGAATAGTTTCGAGGAGTGACCCGACCATCAGCATTGCCGCGGTCTGTCTCGGCGGCCGAGCTTCGCGAGGCATCGGACCGTGTTGGAGAACTCAGCGGCTGGGGCTTCTCCTCGCTCAACGACTGGCGCTGGCCGGCGCCTTGGGAGTACGAGGACGTTGTCGTTCAAATATGCGTCGAACGGCCCCGTGCACTCGACATCGGGACAGGAGGCGGCGAAGTCATCGAGCGGATCGTGCCGGCGCTTGGGCCCACGGTTGCCGTCGACCATCAGCACGGCATGGCCGCTGCAGCCCACGCGCGCCTTTCGCGCTCAGCGAGCGTGGTCGTCGCAGAGGGGCGCGCCCTGCCGTTTCCGGACGCCAGCTTCGAATTGGTACTCGACCGCCACGCTTGGGTGTTCCTTGCCGAGTTCACCCGGGTGCTCGTCCCCGGCGGGGCCCTCATAACCCAGCAAGTGGGCGGTCGCAACCTGCAGTCGATCTTCGACGCCTTCGGTTGGGGATCCAACGGCAACCAATGGGGGGAGGCGTGGTCCCGCACGCAGCGGCTCGAGGCGCTCGTCTCAATGGCACCCGAAGTCGGGCTGGAGGTGTTGCGGGCCGACGACTACCAAGTCGGCTATGCAATAGCGGATCTCGGTTCTCTCGTCTTCACGCTGAAACACGTTCCCTTTCCTCAGCCTTTTGACCCTGATACTCACGTCGAGGGCGTGAACCGTCTGCTTCGCGACAGCACCGGTCCCCGCGGTGTCATGTCGAGCGAGCACAGGCAGCTGTTCGTCGCGCGCAAGCGTTAGCTGGCCCAATGCTTCAAGAGCCCTGGGGCAAGCACGTACACGCTCCGCCCTTCATGTCACATCCGCGCTGGAGTGGCATTTCCATGGAGGTTGTCCCATGCTCCACCGAGGATCGTATCGAGCAGAGGTCTGACTAAATGCCGACTGGATTAGGCCACGGTTTCTGCCGGGCCACAGGCGCGCCGTACCGGGCGGCCAACAGGCTGGGCCTTGATAAAGCCAGACGAGGTCCTGGCCATAATCCGGCCTGATCGGTCCCATCCGGGGCCGGGCCGTTAGGCTGACGCCGTCAGCTGGAGACATGGGCCCAGCGTGGGACGCGGGATGGCGATATGACCACCCATTGCGTTGCTCCGGCATCGCAGAGGCGTCGCAGGAGCGTCCGACGCGCGGGCTCGCGGCGCGACGCACCCGAGGCGGCCACGTCACGGAAAAAGCCACGATGGCGAGACGTCGCTGCAACACCCGAAGTCGTTAAATGATTTACACACGCTTAGTGTCGGCGTGCGGAAACCAGTTCGCATCTTTGATGCGCATTCCAAAGGAGTACCACAATGACTAACGACATCACCCTCGCCGAGCTTGAGGCCGACCTGCTTCCCGAGCGCCAGACCATGTTCACGTTCGTGGCGATCAACCCCGTTTTCGCGAGCAACGCTGCCGAGGCCATTCAGGCTGTTACTCTTCTATCGGCCAACAATGCCGTTGCTCTCCAGAGCATCAACGTCATCGGCTAAAGAACAAGTCTGGACGAAACTCCTCCGGTCCACTTGAGTCCGGTCCACTTGAGAATGTGGTGGAGGCGACGAGTCGCCTCCACCACATCTTCGCGCGAACTGCTCGTACCGCTACCTTGGCGGGTTTAGGACTTACCTTGGCGGGTTTAGGACTTACCTTGGCGGGTTTAGGACTTACCTTGGCGGGTTTAAGGGCTTACGTTGGCGGGTTTAGTGTTGCAGCACTGGTAACTTTCCGGTAGAACGCGGAGTAGACCGCATCTTCGCGCAAAGTGCTCGTTCCACTACCTCGGCGGGGTTAGCGCTGTGTGCGGCACTCTTACCTTGCCGGTAGTAGGCGGAGTAGCAACCGTCTCCGAGACTTCAGCCCGCAGTGTCCCTTTTTTCCTTGCTGGTTCAGTCAAGCTTGTGGCGTGGTCTGTCTTCGCTGTTGAAGTGGCGCCCGATGGTGGCCAGCGACGGAGACCGCCGTCCAGGTGCCGAACGTGAAGCCCTGTCCAGCATCCGCGTTGCACGAGACCCGAAGAGCATGAGCGTGCGTCCCGCCAGCAACGTCATGCCAGCAAAGGGCAGCACGAGCAGGGCTAGTGAGATCACCGCCAACAACACTACGACCACTTGACGTGTCACGAAACCAGTCCAGACAGCAGTCAGGTCGTGTAACACCCCGTCCCAGGTTGCAACGGCAAAAACGGGCAGCCGCCACACGAACATCCCTAGGAGAAAGCACAGCGCAGGGACAACCGTGACCGCCCACACCCACACGAACAACCTGGCCTTTGGGCGCAACGCGGCCTGATGAGGCGTTCGCTGATAAGCAAAGTGGGCGCCGCGGCCACGTGTCCGGATCCCGCGAAGAGCAGGGCCGATCCGGTTGAAGAGGTCTGGGACGCCGACCAGGTCGCTTACCACGAAGTAGCCGTCGAGCCGCCCCAACGGGAGGAGCTGCTGCAACATCCCTAACAGGACTAGTCCTGTCACTGCGAGTGCCACGGCCGACCCGGTTCGCCAAGCGTAGGTGCCCGAGGCCAGCACGAAGATGGCATTGAAGTAAATACCGCCGAGGTCAACTCGCAATCTGGCCGCGCGGCTCAACCGGTAAGAGTCATTCACGTTCGTGAAGAACGCGGGCAACAAAGTGTAGACGCCCATACCAACTCGCCCTGGCCGTCCGCCGCCGTACGAGCACGCCGCGGCATGACCGAGCTCATGAAAGAGCATCGCCCCGGCGACGATCCCAATCGTCCCGACGAGCAGCCCTGGACGGGCCAGTACGGTCACGAGCGAGCCGGTCACGCTGTGGTGGGCGAAAAGCACCACATCGATCAGAATGAAGCCCGACAGGACAGCGACGACGATAGGTGGGAAGAACAAGGGAGCAAGGATCTTGGCCACGAAACCTACGACACGAGGCGGGATCAGGGTGCAGCGCAGCCCAAGGCTGAGGAGTGGCGCCGGGGCGTTCGCGGGCGACGCCTCCCCGTCGCCCGCCACGACACCGAGGGGTCGTAACTTTGCTTCGATGAGGTAGGCGAGGCCAGACGCGTCGAGGCGCCGGCCGAGGTCTGCGCTCACCTGTTCCGCTACTTCGGCGATCGTCCGCCTGCCGTCGATACGGTTCGCGGCCGCGTACACGACAGGCGATACCAGCAACATCCGGCCGTCGCTGCGACCCAGGAGGTAGTTGTCCGTAGCGAACCCCGAGCCGCTATAGGCACCGAGAAGCTTTGTGCCTACAACGAGGCACGGCACGATTGGACCTCGCTCCTGCTCGTTGCTCGAAGTCGAATTCTCAAGCTGGGCTGTGCCCCGAGAAACAGCGTTTCGCTCCCCGCCGACTCGAGCGCCCATCTCTTTCGTCCCGCTCGCCATCACAACATTCATCCGTCTGCCCCTTGCGTGTGTCGCGCACACGCGGTCTTGAGCGCCCAACGTGTCGTCGAGCACGCTAAAGCCACACCTGTGACGCCCGCGTCGCTCCAACGTTGCCCACGCGTCGCGAGTTCTCGGCCAGCTACGGACGGCGACCCCGTCCACGCGTTCCCGCCCAGCCCACGCCAACGACATCCGGCTCGCGCGCACGCCGCGGCGACACACCACGCCGCCACGCACAACGCCCAAACAACTACGTGGCGCGTTTGGGCACCCGGCTCCGACCGGTCGAAGACGGTGCTCACGACCCGCGCTCTCTTGCGTTTGCTATGGTTCTCGGGTCCAAGAGGACGTGGCCGGTCAATCTCCGAAGGGAGTAGCCATGCAGTTGGTGCAGCGCTTCGTCCTTGCCATCGCGGCAGCCTTCTTGGCCGTGTTGGCCGGTATCTCGCCACCGGCCTCTGCCACGGGCACGCCGTCGTTCGGGTTTGGCCCGCCGCTCTTCAACGTCGCCTCCGCCCACTCTGCTTGGCCACAGCGGCCCTCCCTCCGAGAAGCCTGGATGGTGGCTGAGCCAACTTGGCCCTCGGTAGTAGCGGTCAATGAGGCCCATGCGGTCACGGAGAACTGCACCGGCTGTGAGGTGGCAGCGGTGGCGTTCCAGGTCGTCATCGCAAGCGACGTCCGTGCCTTGGTCCTGACTAACAACGCGTCCACGATCCAAACGAACTGCGTGAGCTGTGACTCTGCTGCCGTTGCCGAGCAGTGGGTCGTGGCGAGCACGAGCCAGCGCCTGGAGCTCACGGACGCTGGAAAGGCCGCACTCATCTCCGTCCACTTGCAGCTGTCTCACCTCTTGTACTCGGGCGCCACGCCGTCGCAGATTGCAGACGACGCGTTCGGCTTCGAAGCGGAGATCAACGACATACTGACCCAAGACGTGGTCACAATGCCGGGGCGACCTCGCCCTCCGCCTCCACCCCTTCCGGCGGACAAACCCCTCGTGGCAGACTTCGTTCAGAGCCTTACTGTCACCTCGGGGACCGGCACAGTCACCTCGGGAAGCGGCTTCACTATTTACCACTACAGTCAGGTGTGCGCCGGCCCCATCGGTTGCTCGCCGCCTGCTCCTTAGCCAGTTGGTGCTGTCCCCAGGCACGATCGCCCGGTTGTCGCGCCGGAAGCACTTTCTCGCACGTCCGGGAAACGCAGTCGCAACCGGGCGAAGCTTGCGTATCGTGCCAGTAGCTCGGGAGCCGCAGGAAAGCGAGCTCACGTTTCACGCCTCGGTCCGCTAATGGCCGCGGTGAGCGCCAGTGTGGACAAGGCGACCGCAGTGCCATCGCCTCACACAAGTCGGTTTCTTGGTCCTTGCAGGGTGGGGCTTAAGGACCATCGTGGGCCTCGGGGGCTGCCGGAACAGCGAGGAGGTGGTCTGGGGCGGCACTGCACCCGTTGGAACCGTAACACCACCCGTTGGGACGCCACCTGCCACCGAGACCGACTGCGTAGCGACGGCCCGCGAGTCGCAGGGGCTGCAACGCGATGTAACTACCGTCGCGACGTCGGAGGTCTGTACGGTGTTCACCGCTGTGGCTCCGGCGGGTGAGGCGACACTGCTAGTCGTGGGTACGGCGCTCGGTACCTCCAGAGTAGGCGGTGTAGCCGGAGGTTCAGGGATACCGACGAGGCTTGACTGGCCTGGCACGGGAGAGCCCTGGGCGAACTGACTGACCGTCTGTGCCGCGACCGCCTCGGGCGAGCCGGCGGCGTCGCTGGTGCCGTAAGCCATGGTTGACACGGCACTGCCGAGCGTAATGCCGATCGCAGCCGGCACTACGAGCAGACCCCAGCTCCGGGCCGAGCGGTGTCCCGCCCGGCCCGACCACCTGCTGTCGAGCGCCGCCCTACCGCCTAAGGGACCGTAACCCACTGGCTTAGCGAAGCCGTGACGGAGCTCGCAATCGTCCCGACCTGCACTGCGATCGCGCTGCCCACCACGATCACGGGCGTGATCGTGATGACTGGCGCAATGTTTAGCGTAAAGGCCGCCAAGGATTCACGTTCAGGGAGCAAGCCGGCAAACTCGGTGTCCAGTTCCGCTTTTCCGATGGTTTTCTCGATGGCTGGTACGAAACTCATGAAGACATTCCTCCTTCGTGGTTGAATTGATTTCTCACTGGCATGTGCTTTCGGCGCCGTCAAACGTCGGGTCCTGGAGATCGCGGCCATCTCGCTTCGGCTGCAGCCTCCTCATTGAATGCAACCATGCGGACCGTGTCGGCCTCATCGCGATGCCGTCGCGGCAACGTCTAGCAACCAGGTGCTCGGCGCGACGAGCCTGAAGCGGTTATGTGACGAAAACAGTCACGTGCAAAGGACGGTGCGGCGACACCCGCGATGGTTCAATGGTTGGGACACGCAATTCCTGCGTGCTCATCATCTTGATTGCACGATTTCGAAGGAGGAGAAATGACCACTGATATCAGCTTGGCAGACCTCGACGTGGAACTGCTTCCCGAGCGTCAGACAATGTTCGTGTTCGCTTTCAACCCGGTGGTGGCAATGAACTCGGCCGAGGCAGTCCAGGCCCTTACGGCTCTGTCGGTCAACAACGCTGTCGCCGTCCAAACCATCAACGTATTGGGCTAGTGCTGGGCTGGCTAGACCAGTTCCGGCCAGTTCCAGCAAGTGGTGGGGGCGCCCGGCCGCCCCCACCACGACGACCCCGAGGCATTTTCGAGCGCGGGTACTCACTCGCCGGTGGAACGAAGACCCGCCTTGGGCTTTAGCTACTTTGGTCTTTGCGGGATAGCCTTGCGCGTTAAGCCCTTTTGTGATTTGCCGGATAGGGTTGCGCGTTAAGCCCTTTTGGGGCTTTGCGGAACGCGCTTGCGCGCTAAGTCTGGGCCTTTCGGCGTGGACATCATGGCTTCGAACCGATTAGCTCAAGCATGAGCGGCGTGAGCTCGTCGGTACCGAGCTCGGTCCGGAGCATCTTCTTGTAACGCTCCACTGCCCTGCTAGCCGATGCCGGGTTGCCTTCGGCCAAGTGGACTCGCACTACCGCACGATAGGTGCTCTCTCGAAACGGGTCGAGACGAACTGCGGCGAGCGCGGTATCCATGGCCTCGCCATAGCGTCGCCACATGACCAATTCGTCAACCAGCCCTTCAAGTGCGTAGATCCGGAGGTTGGTCAACCGCTCCCGCTGTTCCAGGACCCAGTCGTCGTACCAGCCGAGCAGCAGTTCTCGTGCGTCGACCAAGACCCTGAACGCCTCTGTCAACGCGCCCGGCTCCACCGAGTGCTCGGCCAGCTGGCGGGCGACTGCTATGAGATCGTCGACATCCAAATGGACGTTGGTCAAAACTACTGTTTGTTCATCGACCTCGAGGATCCCCGGCACCAGGCGTCGCAATCGCCAAAGCGTCGAACGGAGCCTCGCCAGTGCCTTGTCATCTGCCACTTCGGGCCACAACGTCCCGGCAAGATAACTCCGCGGCTGGCGCCGGCCCTCCAGCGCCAGAAGCACGAGTAGCCGCTGCGCACTGGACGGTAGGACGGCGGGCCGTCCCCCGAGCGACAACGACCAGCTGCCGAGCAGGGTCATGGCGGCGGCCCCGCCTGCCGTGTCAAGACGACCCCTCCCAACGGCAAACTCATCAACCCCATCGATACCATCGATACCATCAACACCTCAACACCATCAAGTCAACACCATCAACATCACTAACAACACCAACTGTGCCCATAGTGCTCACCTCACTCCTACGAGCCGGAAATGGTCGCCTCGCTGCTTTTGCTCCCCGAGCAAGCCGTCAAGCTGCCTGTGGCGGCGCCCGAGCATCTCACCCTCGTGCACCGTCTACTGCCCAGCCCAGCGGTCAACCTCGTCGTGATTAACCGGATGATGGTCGACAAGCAGAGTCACTTGTCCGTACCGGAAATTCGGAAGTTTCGGCAATTTCGGCAATTTCGCCTATTGCGCCGTCGTCTCCAAGGCTGCCGCGACGCAAGCTCCCGCGTCCGCCCAGCACCTTCAAACCTCGTTCCGACCAATATCTCGCCCGGTCAACATAATTTCTCGCTTAGGGAACAATTCCAACAGTTACCTGCCAAATGTACCGGGCCCATCGAAAGCTCGGTGCTAGAGGCCTTCTGGCCGTAGAGGCCTTCTAGCCGTAGCTCGGACATGTGCAGTGAGGAGCACGGTACCAGCGTTCCGAAGGTCGGGCTACGGCCCGCGCGTTGGTTCTCCTCAACACACCCCGCGTTGTCCTCACCACCAGCTTCCCGGCTCTTTTTAGGACTTTCGGCCTATTTGGGTGTCGATTACTACGCTATATGGTTGCTTTGGCGCAGTGCGTAGTGCTCGGCGACCTCGGAGGGAGCTTTGACCAGAGCCCACGTAGAGTACTCGAGAGCACAAAGCCGGGTCACGCTTTTGGCACCAGGGAACGAGCCGCGGAAACGAGCCCAGCACGCCGTTCTGACCGTTGGCATTGCGGGTCTCACTCTGACGGGCGCGTTGACGGTTACCCCCTTACCGGCGATTGCTCAGCACGACCCGCAGATGAGCATCGTGCTCGAGACCGCCGTCATCTTGATAGTCGCGTTCATAAGCCTTCACTTGTGCCGCCGCTACCGTTTAGGGCGCTCGTTCATGGACATCTTGTTAATCGGCGCTGTCACCTTCACGTGGCTTTTCCAACCCGTTTGGGCCGGGCTCGCTAGCGCGATAGCTGGGCCCGCAGCCGGTATATGGTCACACATCCTCGCCCGCCTCGCTGGGGCTGCGGCCTTGGCGGTCGCCTCATACTGGCCAGCCCAAGGCCCCGCCGTCCCTACAACCGGCGGCGGGCCAACGGGCCGGTCGCTGCGCGTGTTCGCCACCGCTACCCTGCTCGCAGCGGCTAGCACGGGAGTGCTCGTCGGAGCAGCCGTTCTCGGCGCCTCCCGCCTACCGGATCCCGGCACGGTCGACACTGCCACCGCCGCCTTCGGGCGATGGCCCACTTTTGAGTGCCTCGAGTTAGCCACCGCTTTGGCCTTTTCGGTCGCCGCATGGGGGTTCGCACGGCGAGCGGATGCCGCCCCCGACGACGGTTTCCTAACGTGGGCGGGCCTCGGCTGCGCGTTCTGCGCGCTCTCGAGTGTCAACTACGCCATCTTCCCTTCCGCCACGGATGGGTGGCTCTATTCCGGGGACTATTTCCTCTTGGCCGGCGTCCTTGCCTGGGGCATTGCCGGGTACAGAGGGATCTCGTGCTACCAAGACGAGATCACGAGCCTGGCAAGAGTGGAGGAGCGTCGGCGGGTCGCTCGGGACCTGCACGACGGGCTCGCGCAAGACCTCGCCTACTTGAATTCGCGGGCCAAGTTGTTGCTCGGGACAGCGGCGCCCGACCGCGCCGCCCTTTCCGACATCGCTACGACCAGCGAGCGCGCCCTGCACCAGTCGCGCCGCGCCGTCCTAACGCTGACGCGCCCGGTCCCTGGGCCGCTCGACGAGGACGTCGAGAGCCGCGCACTCCTCAGGCTCACGTCCGGGGCCCAGGTGCTCGACCTGCGGGACGGCGCAATTCCTGGGCCGCTCGACGAGGACCTGGCGCGCACGGCTCGCGAGGCCGTCTGTGGCTATCCCACACAGGTCCACGTCTCTGTGCCGCCGGGCTTGGCCGTCGGCAGCGAGCGGCGCGAGACCATGATGTGCATCGTCCGGGAAGCGGTCCGCAACGCGTCGCGCCATGGCTGTGCCTCTTCCGCCGACGTCGAAGTAACCGCCAGCGGGCGAGGCCTAGCGCTGCGCGTGCACGACGACGGGATTGGCTTCGACCCGGCGACGGTGCGGCAGTCTACGGGGGGCTCCCTGGAGGGCGGCTTCGGCCTCGTGAGCATGGACGAGCGTTGCCGGGCGGCGGGGGCGCGGTTCAAGCTCTCCTCCTCCCCCGGCCTGGGCACGATGATCGAGGTGAAGTGGCTCTAACGCCGAGGACCGTCATTGTGGCTGACGACTACATCCCCTACAGGGCACTTGTCCGCGAGGTGCTGGAGGCGGCCGGGTTCCAAGTCCGTGCCGAGGTCGGCGATGCCGGCGCGGCGCTCCAGGCCGTCCTCGAGCATCGCCCCGGGTTCGCTTTGCTCGACGTGCGCATGCCGGGGGGCGGTCCTCAAGCCGCCCGTGCCATCAAGACCGCCAATCCATCGACATTCGTCATCATGATCACTGTCTCTGAAGACTCGACGGATTTCTACGAGGCGCTGCGTGCAGGCGCTTCCGGCTATGTGCTCAAGGGCGGGGACCCGTCGCGTCTCCCCGAGATCTTGGACGGTGTTGTGGCCGGCGAAGCCGTCGCTCCGGCAATACTCGTGCAGCAAATGATCGACGCGATACCAGAGCGGCGGCACCTGACCCTCGCCGGGAAGGAGCCGCGCCTTACAGAGCGCGAGTGGGAGGTTCTCGAGCTCCTGGCGGACGGCTGCAGCACCGCAGAGATAAGCGAGCGATTGTTCGTCGCCGAAGTCACGGTCCGCACCCACGTGGCCGCCGTCGTCCACAAGCTGGGAGTACGCGACCGAACGGAAGGCGCGGCCCTCCTTCTCGAACACCGCCGGAGCCACTGGCTAACCGCCGGCCCGTCATAGGAGAAGACGTATGAGCAGGTGGCATTACGTCGGCCACCGCCCAGGTCCGCTCATCACCGAGAAACACGGCGTCTCGTACTATGACGATCTAGACCGGGAGGGCCCCGGCGGACGACCCGCTTTGATGCTCCCCGGACGTTCTCTTATCGGCCACCCTCACCGGTCTGCCAGGCAACGGCCGTGAGGAACGGTGCGAACAGGTCCATCTGCACCGGGATGCGCGTTTGGTCCAATTCGGCCTGGGAAGGGTCCCGGTCTTGGAACTTTACGAAGGGCACGTCTTCGATCACGCACAACGGGGTGCTCTCGGCTCCTTCCCCCATGGCCACGACGGCAGCGGCGGCCAGTCCGGCGGCAACGTTGGCCTGGCTGACACGAAATGGGCGACCGAACAGGTCGGAAGTCCCGACGTAGTCATTGACCGCCTCGAAGCCACTGTGCGCCAGGCAGATCCCGACCGTCCCGCGCCGCAGCGGTGTGCACGTGCTGTCTGTGATGAGAGTGCCAACGCGACGGATGTCGAAGCGGTCCCGCAGGTGGTGACGAATGAGGTTGGCCGACGCCTGCGGAGACGAGGGCCACAGCACGTAGTCGCCAGCCCCGTTCGACTCGTCGATCCCAGCTGAAGGGATCAGAGTGCCCTTTGTGATCGTGAAATGGAACCCGTAGTCATCCGTCCCGGCGAGGTAGTAGTCGCTCTCCTGCTCGACCAAGTCGCGTTTGTTGGTGAACCCGGGTGAGACAACCCGGTTCTCACACAGCGACACAACCTTGGACGTGACGGCGAGGACCGAACCGTCGACGAGGCGGTCGAGGTAGAGGTCAAGCAAACCAACGATGTCGAATCTGCCCGACGTGACCACGTCGGTGCGAACCGGCGAGACCTTCATCCCGGTCCCCGTGCGTCCTCACGGCTCGTCGAAGCTGCACGAGAGGAGGTGCGGGGCCCGATCAGGCGGGCCGGCCGGGTACAGGGAACCGGGAAGCTACCTCAGCGACTTGTCTGGCCACCATCACCACCGCTGCCTCGTTGCCTCTGGCCACGGCCCCAACAACTGTGTCGACCCAGGTCGCGATGAGCTCCATGTCAACCTCGGTCATCCCCCGAGTTGTCACTGCAGGTGTGCCCAGACGGATGCCGGACGGGTCAAAGGGCCGGCGCGGGTCGAACGGCACGGTGTTGTAGTTGACGGTTATCCGAGCCCTGTCAAGCGCTTTGGCCACCGGCTTGCCCGGCACCCCTTTCGAGGTCAGGTCGACCAGGACCAAGTGATTGTCGGTGCCCCCCGAAACCAGTTCGAAGCCTCGAGCTAAAAGCCCCTCGGCTAAGGCTTTTGCATTCGCCACGACCTGGCGGGCGTAACCAGCGAAGGCGGGTTGGCTGGCTTCTAATAAAGCGACGGCGATCGCCGCGGTCGTGTGGTTGTGAGGGCCTCCTTGTAGACCTGGGAACACGGCGTGGTCTACGGCCCGTGCGTGTTCGTTTTCGCAAAGCAGCATCGCCCCTCGCGGGCCGCGCAGGGTCTTGTGGGTGGTCGTAGAGATGACCGGGGCGTGGCCAACGGGGGACGGGTGGGCACCGCCAGCCACTAGCCCAGCGATGTGGGCAATATCAGCGACCAGGACAGCCTCGACCTCGGCAGCTACAGCAGCAAAACCCCGGAAGTCGATGCTCCGGGGCACTGCCGTGCCCCCGCAGAAAATGATCTTTGGTCGCTCACGAAGCGCCAGCTCTCGCACCTCATCCAGGTCCACCCTCCCGGAGCCAGGCCGGACGCCGTACCGGACCGGCCGGAACCACCTCCCGGTGACCGAAACGTCCCACCCATGGGTCAGATGGCCGCCCATGGGCAGGGACATGCCCATAACCGGGTCGCCCGGCTGGCAAAAGGCCAAGTAGACAGCCAGGTTGGCAGGCGACCCAGAGTACGGCTGGACGTTGGCGTGCTCCACACCGAACAGCCTCTTGGCTCGTTCGACCGCCAAGGGCTCCAGCCGGTCCACGACCTGCTGGCCCTCGTAGTAGCGACGACCGGGATAGCCCTCTGAGTACTTGTTCGTGAACACGCTCCCAAGCGCCTCGAGGACCGCCTGGGAAACGTAGTTCTCCGACGGGATCAAGCAGATCGTCCCGGCCTGGCGGTCGTACTCGTCGCGGACGAGCGCCGCCATCTGGGGATCGACAACATCGAGGTCTAGCTCGTCTGACAAAACCGCAGGCACGGGCACCTCCAGAGATCGGGTTGCCCAGGCGCACGGCTCATTCAGCTGCCGCTCCCCGGTGGTGCTCCACCCAAGCGCCAGTCGCGGCAGCAACCTCAAGGTTACAGGTCGCGTACCCAGCCCACAACGACGGCCAGTCCGTTCCCTCGCAGCGACTGTACTTCGATACGTTTGGTTGGTTGTGGGGGGGTTGGGAGACGAGCCGGCGAAGGCTTCGATCGATCGACAGGGGCTGGTCCAGCAGTTCGAGGCCGCCATCGACGGCCTGGAGGAAGCACTGCGGGACTGTCCTGATGAGCTATGGGAAGCGAGCATGTGGCACGTCCCGCGTACCGATCCGTGGGTGTGGCCGAAGCCCGGCACCGACCCGGTCCGGGAGCGAACTGACGAGTCGATCCAGCGGTTCTCGGCGTTCTGGGTCGTCGCCTACCACTGCCTGTGGTTCCTGGAGTTCTACTTAAGCGCCGACCCGTCCGGGTTCGAGAGCCCCGAATTCGTGCGGGGCGGCCCGAGGAGATGGGCTGGCCCGCGGATGGTGCCGCTCCGCTGCCCGACCGCGTCTTCGCAGCGGGACGCGCTGTCGGCGTACGCGGACCACGGTCGGCGCTGCATGCGCTAGCGCATCATGACGCCGGCTGAGGACGAGTTCGAAGCCTATTGCCCACCGGACCATCCGCACGCCGGAAAGACGCTGCGCGAGCTACTCGATGTGAACTTGGCCCACGTCCTCGAGCATGGCGCGCAGATGCTCGACTTCGTCCACTCGAGCTCGGCTTGACAAGTCCCGTGCCGGCCTCCTACGGCACAGCGACAATCGGGTACTTCGCGTGACGCACTAGCGCGACCGGACGATGCCGACCTGACCAACAGCCTTATCCGAGCGGCGCACTGTGCATTCACATTGTCCAGACCGAATCTCACCAGCGGGCATTGTCGGCCACACAATCTGCCGCTCGATGATGGCGGTCACGACTGGGAGCGGTTTCGCTGCGGTCGTGATTTTGGCGCTCGGTGCGGGACTCTGGCGAGCACGCCGTCGAGAACAACATCGATGGCGAAGCGGAACCGCTCCTCACCATTGCCGGCAACCATCTGCGCGGCGTAGGCGGCGAGATGAGGGAACCGGTCGGGCGGTAAGCCGGCGAAGGTCTTGTAGAGCTCGTCGACTCGCTCCCGGCGGTCGCCATCGTTGCCGGGGCGGGCTGGGCGCCGCACATGATCCTCACGGGCCGTAGCCATCACTAACAACACGAAGATGTCGCAGGCCCAGGCGGCGTCTTGGGGGTCAAGCCCGCCGGCGAGCAGGGTTCCGAGCAGGTTCTCAGTTAGACGTAGAACCGCTTCGGTCGTGGGTGATTCGGCCAGGGTCATCGCAGCGATCCCAGGATGATCGACGAGTGTTTGATGGATGTGCTGGAGCAGCGAGTGCAGCTGAGCACGCCAACATGAAGGGTCCGGGGCTTCGAGCTCGATCACGGAAATGACCCGGTCCAGCATCGCCTGGAGCAGGCCCTCGCGGCCGGGAACGTATACGTAGAGCGAGGCAGCTCCCGTGTCCAGGGCGGCTGCGACCCGGCGCATCGTGACTGCCTCCAGACCGTCCGACTTGAGGATCGCCAGGGCCGCCTCCACGACCGCGTCCTCGCTGAGGGGTGCCTTCGCGGGGCGGTCCCGAGTCGAGCGATGACGGACTGAGGGGTTCATCGGTAACGGACTATCGGCGAATGACATGGCGGACCGGACTCTACTTGACACGAACTCTGTTCGTCACGTACGGTGTTCGTGTCATGACCCCCAACCACAAAGTCCTCTTCGGCCTCGGGCTGGAGAACGGCGTCCACCAAGTGAGCGAGATGCTCGGGCACGCCCGCCTGGCCGACGACGCGGGTCTCGACGTCGTCAGCCTCTCCGACCATCCCTACTTCGCCGAGCGCGTCGACGCCTACACCGCGCTGGGGTTCATTCTCGGCTCGACCAGCAACATCACCGGAGCGGTGATCATGACCAACCTGCTCAGCCGTCCCGCTCCCATCCTCGCCCGCACCGTCACGGGACTGTCCACGATCTCTGGCGGCCGTGTTGTCCTCGGCCTGGGTGCGGGCGGTTTGTGGGAAGAAATCGTCGCCCTCGGTGTCCCTCGCCTATCGCCCGCAGCCCGAGTACGGGCGCTGGAAGAAGCGATCATGGTCGTGAGAGCGCTCTCCGGCGGCGGCGACCCGGTCACGTTCGATGGCGAGTTCTACCAGGTCACCGAGCTGACACCCGCGGCCGCACCAACGCCACCGATCTGGACCGGGTCGCTCGGCCCGAAGAACCTGGCCGTAACCGGCCGGCGAGCGGACGGATGGATACCAGGGCACCTCGCCGACTGGCGCAGCAGGGAGGTCGCCGAAGCACGGCCCATCGTCGACGAAGCGGCTGCTTCGGTAGGGAGGAACGCTACTGATGTCGACACCATCTACAACGTGTCAGGGCGCCTTACGCGGGCTCCGCTGCGGGAGACCCGCGATGACGAGGGCCGCTGGACCGGGGGCGGAGTGGCCCAATGGGTGGAGGAATTGACGTTCGCCGTGCTCGAACACGGAGCCGCCGCTTTCATCTACTTGGTCCCTCCTGGCGAGAACATTAGCGACGCGACACTGGACCTCTGGGCGCACGAAGTCGTGCCCGCCGTCCGCGAAGCCATCGCCGCGGGCTGACCCGCCAGCCGGGGCGTGTACCGCCGCCTCCCCCTGGACGGCATCGATCACGTCCAAGGGCACCCGCCGCAGCCGGGCGCCGGGCGCCGGGCGCCGGGCGCCGGGCGAGGTTCGAGCTCCAGCCGTCCCCGGGGCTCGACGCCGAGCGCTCCGAGCCAGGGAGGAAGCAGATCCGTCGGAGCGTGTCGTTTACCCCGGCGTGATGCCGAGTAGCGAGAAGACAGCGCCCTGGTCGTCGGCGACAGTGCTCATCCGGCCGTACGGATGGTCTACCGGCTGGCGGATGACCGAGCCGCCTTTGGCCAGCACCCGGGCGACCGAGGCGTCGGTGTCCGCCGCGCCGAAGTACACCCTCCAGCCGGCTGGGGTGTCGACTGGCACCCCGGCGTGAAAGCCGCCGACGCCGCCGACGTCCCTACCGTCGACCTTGAGAGTGGCGTAGCTCAAGCCGTCGCTCATGTCTCCGTACTCGTAGCCGAAGACAGCCGCGTAAAACGCCTTGCTGCCCTCGAAGTCCCAGCTCATCTGCTCGTTCCAGTACATCGCCCCGGGCTCGTTCACGATTTGCGCCCCCGGGAACGCACCGGCCTGCCAGACGCCGAACACGGCACCTGCCGGGTCCACGGCGACCGCCATCCGGCCGACATCCATGACGTCCATCGGTTCCACAACCAACTGGCCGCCGGCACCCTTGATCTTGGCTCTGGTCGCGTCGGCGTCCGACGTCGCCAGGTAGGTCATCCACATTGTGGGCGTTTCCGGTGGGCCCATCTTCGGGCCGACGCCGGCGACGCCCCGGCCGTTAACCTCCGCCACCGAATACCCGCCAGTCTCCGGCCCTCCAGGCTGGACCGTCCAGCTGAAAACGTCGCTGTAGAACTCTCTCGCCTTCGCTATGTCCGGCGCGCCGAGATCCGCCCAGCACGGCGTGCCGTCCGGCCATGGAGTGTCACGCACAGTCATCTCCTACCTCCGTGTTCCATCTTGTGCCATCGAGCCGACGCTAACTCAGGCTCCTGGACTTGCTTGCCTTCATCCCCAAACGCACATGGGAGGAAGGCCTGCTTCGGTCGGCGGGGTAGCTTTGCCGCGTGGTCTCGGCGAATGCGTCTGAGCAGGTCAGACCTGTGTGCGGAGTCGGAACTGTCGACCGGCCTGCGACTGCTCGGCGCATACTCTGGTCCCATAAAACTAGTAATTTATTTCTAAGACATCTCTTCAGGAAAGCGTCTATCTACTCTGACGCGCTCACGAATAGGAAAGAGCACGGGGCCGACCCGTCGCGTCTCGCCCTGAACCATTCGATAGACATTCATCAAGGAGAGCCCGCATGACGAAGACCGCAACTATAACCGACGATTACACTCCCATTTCGTCTTCAGTCCCGGCCGACGAGATCGCAAAGACTCAGCAGAACGTACAGCGACAGACTGATGGATTGGGCCGATGCGTCGGATCCAAAGCGGAGTTCACCCTCGTCGGCCCGTTAAAGCCCGGAGGCGCGGAGATTTTAGAGCGAGGGCTGTCAAGGCGCAGGCCGATGCAGCCTACTTGGAAGCAAGCTGGGCACGGTACACGATGTACGTATCTGCCTTATCAACAACGACACGCAACTGATGTTCGCCGCCACCTACAGCGACGAGTTCAAACCCTACATCGTCGATGTCATCAAGTTCGCCACGCCTTTGATCGATTACATGTTCAAGGACGGTGTCGAGGGGTACCCGGGCCTAGCGTCCCCCGAGGCAGTGGCCTTTATCCAAAAGTATATCGTTGAGGCCAGCGTCTGGTATACCTCGAGTGTCGAGGCTACGGTCCGGGACGTCGCACGAGGGCAGAACGTGCTGAAGGCATTTGGTGAACTGCTCGATGCCGCTAAAGGCTGAGACGCAGTCGGTCGATCAGGACGTCGCCCTGGAACTTGGTGACATTCAGGGCACGGTCCTGCGTCATCGGCCGGAACAGTTCCATGGCGTGTACCTGTTGTACCGCGTGGACAATGTCGCTGACGCCAAAGCCGCCCTCAACCAGGTACTGCCGCACGTCACGAGCGCGGCCGACTGGGAGTCGCCTCGTCCTTTCGCGCTGAACATCGTCTTCACCTGGCAGGGTTTGCGGGCGCTTGGCCTTTCGCGGGAAGAACTAAGGAGTTTCCCAGAGCAATTCCGCGTCGGCATGGCAGCGCGCAAGGAAATCCTGGGCGATTTAGGACCGAGCGACCACTCGGCCTGGCGCCTCCCCTCGGCAGCGGCGACGTCCACATTCGGCGTGATCATATCGAGCCAGACCCAGGATGCCTTACGGGCGCCGTTGGCGCTCGCAGAAGCCATGCGAGGTGTCACCAACACCTATCGGATTGACGTAAGGGTGCCTCCCACGGGCCGCGAGCATTTTGGCTTTCGCGACGGGACCGGCCGGCCGTTAGTCATCGGCAGCGGTGCAACTGGGTACCCAGGTCAGGATGCCGTCATGCCAGGCGAGCTTGTCCTGGGTTACCCGGACGAACCCGGCTCAGTGCCACCTCTGCCGGGCCCAGAGATCCTGACTCGCAATGGGAGCTTTCTCGCCTTCCGTCAGCTCCACACCGATGTGGCCGCGTTCCGTCGCTTTCTGCGCGCCAACGCCCGCTCCCAGGAAGACGAGGAACTGGTCGCCGCCAAGATGGTGGGGCCGCTGGCGGAGCGGAGCGCCGCTAATGTTGGCACCTGAAAAGGACGACCCCGAGTTGGCCACGATTGAACCCGCAGCAACGACTTTCGATATTTCGAGTCGGGCCCGAAAGGGCTGATCGGCCCGCTCGGGTCGCACATCAGACGGGTCAATCCGAGGGACGGTCTACGGGATACGATCGTAAGCACGAATATCCACCGGGTGCTCCGGCGCGGACCGTCGTACGGACCCGTACTTCCCGATGGTGTGCTTAACGACCACGGTGTCGAGCGGGGCGTCGTGTTCATCTTCATCGGGGCGAGCCTGACGCGCCAATTTGAGTTCGTACAGCAGGTATGGATCAACAACGGCGATTTTGTAGGCCTCGGTGCCGAGAAGGCCCCCCTGGTCGGCAATAACGATGGGACTGGCGGCTTCACCATTCCTGCCAGACCGATCCGAAGGCATCTCACTGGGTTACCGGGGTTCGTCAGGGTACGTGGAGGCGAATACTCCATCCTGCCTGGGCTCAACGCTCTCAAATCGTTGGCTAACTGAGTACCCCAACGGCGGCTGGCTCTGCCGACGCGAGGTCGGCGTTTCCATAGCGATTGGCGCGGGAGGTTCGGTGCTGTTGGGGACCGCCCTAGTTCAGGCGCGCCCAAGGTTGCCAGCCCCCAGTTACTGGGATCCAAACAACGAGATGAATTTGCATCGTGAAGATGAACAAGCGGAAATGCAACTAAGCGCGAGATTGGGCATTTGTCGAGGCACAAGCTCGGCCGTCGTGAGCACTTGAAAAGCGGTGGTATCGGGGCTGGGGCGCTCGCGGTACCCGGGGCGTGGTCCGCGGCGTCCGTTGCAGGCACCACGCCGGAGACCACCTTGCCTCCGTGGAACCATGACCTAGCCTCCCCGATAGGACCGCTCCATTGGGGCACCATCGGCGACCCGGTCTGCGCCAGTGGGATCGCTCAATCTGGCACTGAGGACGAGTGCCTCGGAACGTCATGGCATGCTGGAGACATGGTCACACTCGTTGACAGGCCCTTTGACTTGGAGGACCTGTATGCGGCTCCCGACGACGGCAATCGCTACGAGGTCCTCGACGGGGCCTTGGTCGTGACCCCACCGCCAGGCCCTGTCCACCAAACGGTGGTCGGCGAGCTTTTCGTGGTGCTGCGAGAGGCGGCGCAGCCACGTGGGTTACGGGTCTTCATGGCCCCGCTCGCTTGGCGCATCGGCCCCGGTCAGGTGCCGGGACCGGACCTCATGGTGGTTTCACCCGAGGCGGTAGGTGGCCGGGCCATCGAAAAGGCGCCCGTGATCGTGGTAGAGGTGCTGTCGCCGACAGGGAAGGACCGTGACCTGTTCGAGAAACGCCGGATCTACAGCCAGGCTGGCGCCCTGTGGTATTGGATCGTCGACCCCGCGGATCCCAGCGTGACCGTCCTGTGTCTGGTTGGGGGACGCTACGAGGAGGCAGCGCGAGTCATCGGTGACTCTCGCTACATCACGGAGGACCCGTTCCCCGTCATTGTCGTGCCGAACCAACTCTTGGGCTGAGCACACGGGCCACCGACCTGGCGAAGGCGGGCTGCCGCCGAGTTGAGACGGCATTGATCGGCCGTCACTGGCTGGGACGGCTGCCACGGCGCCATCGGTACTGACAGTGGTCATGCGCGCCAGGGCAAGCGGAGCTGACTCGCAGAACCTTGGCGGTCAACTGGTAGTCAAATCCCTCCATCGGCTAACGACGCCGCCGTTGCGGGGAACTCTCGCACTGCCCTTGAGCTGCACTTTTCTGGCGGAGAGGGTGGGATTTGAACCCACGGTGAGTTTCCCCACACACGATTTCCAATCGTGCCGATTCGGCCGCTCTCGCACCCCTCCAGCGTCCAGACAGGCTAGCCTGAGCACGCCCGCTACGCTCGGGGGAACCAGCAGCAGCCTGGTGCCGGGCGCGGCGGTCGGGCCCTACGCAACGGGGCGCCGCAAACCGGGTCAGGGCCTGACGGCAGCAGCCCTCAGCGGACTGCGCCGTGTGCCGTAGGAAACCTGACCGTCGCGCCGGGTACCAGGCCGCTCAGGAGATGAAGCAGGATTTGGGTGACGATCACGTCTGCCCTCAAGCCATCCACCTCTACCCGGTTCGCTCCCATCACCTGAGATACGCGCCAGGGTCGTCAAGGGGCCGCAGTCTGCATCCAGACCGGCAGGCGCGCGCCGCTCGCAGAGCGAGTCACGCATACCACGCGGATACCGCTGTCGCGGGCCTGAGATGACCTTTCTCGTTGCGCTGAAAGGTACTCGTCGCGATCCGCAGCATAAGCCGTAGGGCGATCGCGACCGGATACGAAAGCGACACCGAGAAGCGGCTTTTGGCCTGGCGCGTTACGCCTTCGGCGACGCCCGGCCCGGAGAAGCGGCTTTTGGCCTGGCGCGTTACGCCTTCGGCGACGCCCGGCCCGGAGAAGCGGCTTTTGGCCTGGCGCGTTACGCCTTCGGCGACGCCCGGCCCGGAGAAGCGGCTTTTGGCCTGGGCGTTACGCCTTCGGCGACGCCCGGCCCGGAGAAGCGGGCCTTTCGGCTGTCGGGTGACGCCCTCGCAAAGGACCGGGCCCGAAAAGCGGGCTTCCACCTCCTGGGCGTGGGTGCGCGGCAAGGTACGGGGGCCGGAACAAGGCTCCGGGCGATCGGAGACGGCCCCAGGGTTCGTGCCTCCTCGGCCACGCTGGTCCCCAGGGCATCGAGATGTTGACAGACGCCCACCACGTAGGCTGGGTCTGTGGCCGAGCAAGACGCCGAGCAAGACAGAGCATCCACTGATAACCGGCCTTACCAGGCCCTTTACAGACGTTACCGGCCGCAGCGGTTTGCCGGGGTCCGGGGCCAGGAGCACGTCACAAAGGCGTTGCGCAACGCCGTTCGCGAAGGCCGCGTAGCGCACGCCTATCTCTTCAGCGGTCCGCGCGGGACCGGCAAGACTTCGACGGCGCGCATACTGGCGATGGCGCTCAACTGCGAGGCACCCGAGGGCGGCGAGCCGGACGGCACCTGCACCTCCTGTATCTCCATCCGGACGGGTTCCTCGATGGATGTGTTCGAGCTGGATGCCGCTTCTAACCGCAGGCTGGAAGAAATCCGCGACCTGCTCTCACGGGTTGCCCTCGGTACGCCGGGCCGTTGGAAGGTTTACATCGTCGACGAGGTCCACCAGCTCACGCCCGACGCCTCGAGCGCACTTCTCAAGACCCTCGAAGAACCTCCCAGTCATGTGGTCTTCGTCCTCGCCACAACGGACCCCCAAAAGGTGCTGCCGACCATCCTTTCCAGAACGCAGCACTTCGAGTTCCGGCTCCTAGACGGAGACCTGCTTGCGGACCTGCTCAGCGACATCAACCGGGACGCCGACCTCGGGTTGCCACCCGAGGCGGTCCGTCTCGCCGTTCGCAGGGGACGGGGCTCGGCACGCGACGCCGAGTCCGCCCTCGAGCAGCTAGCCGCCGTCGGGGGAGGGGACGACGACGACAGCCCATTGACGGATCTGGTCGACGCCCTCTCGGCACGAGATGTCGCCCGAGCACTCGAGGCAGTCGCCGGTGCCATCTCGGCAGGCAGGGAGCCCCGTCGCCTGGGCAGCGATCTGATCGAGCAACTGCGGAACGCCTTCCTTGCTGACAGAGCGCCCTCACTTGTCCTGTTGCCGGGCACCGCTACCGAAAAGCTCGCTGAGACGGCGCGGCAGATGACCTTGCCGTTCCTCGTCCGGGCCATGGAGACGGTGGGCCAGGCCCTGGTCGAAATGAGAGACTCGGTCGACCCGAGGGTGACCCTCGAAGTGGCGCTCATCCGCCTGGCCTCCCCCGCCGCCGACACGAGCACTGCCGCCCTCCTGGAACGGATCGAGCGCCTGGAACGCGCCATCGGGGAAAAAGGGGCCGTCGCGGCGCACACGTCCGAACCGGCCAGGACAAGGTTGAGCGCAAACACATCGTCTCCGGCTGAGCCCCAGGCTGCTCCACCGGGAACCGTTGGGCAGCCGGCGCAAGCCCAGCCGGCGCAAGCCCAGCCGGCGCAAGCCCAGCCGGCGCAAGCCCAGCCGGCGCAAGCCCAGCCGGCGCAAGCCCAGCCGGCGCAAGCCCAGCCGGCGCAAGCCCAGCCGGCGCAAGCCCAGCCGGCGCAAGCCCAGCCGGCGCACCTCCCAGCCGGCAGGCTCCCAGCCTGCGCAAGCCCCCCATCGGCTACCCGCTCCCCCGCCGCCGAGAACTCCTGAGCCACCGCACCCACCTCATTTGCGGCCCGCTGTTCAGCCACGCCCCTCATCTCAGCAGTCCCTCTCCCCCTCGCCGCCCTCTGCCCCCCAGCCTTCAGCCGCCCCGCCCTCTGCCCCCCAGCCTTCAGCCGCCCCGCCCTCTGCCCCCCAGCAAATGGTCGCGCTCGGGGCGATCTTGCGCGACCGGACGACGGGCACGTCCCCGTCCCCGGCCGATAGCCCGTCGCCGACGGTCACTGAGCCGCAAGTCCCACCGTTCCCACCGATGGGAGGCAGCGCAGAGATACGCCTGGCCTCAACGCGATTGCCTAGCCGCGACGAACTGACAATGGCATGGGGAGATTCGGTCCTCGACAAGCTGTCTCGACCAGCCAAGTTGTATATGGCCAATGGTCGCTTCGTCGAAGGTAGCGGTGGTGCCGCTATTTTCGCTCTGCCGGACGCTGGCTTGCTCTCGAGAGCTCACACCTACCTGAACGAGGCCGAAAGCGCCCTGGGCTCTCATTTCGGCCAGCGCGTCCCGCTCCAGTTGGTCCTGGACAAAGGCGCTGCAGCAGCCCCTGAACCGTCGGGACCACCACCAGGCGAGGACGACTCCTACTACCTGGAGGAACTGGCCGAGGTTGCGGACAGCCCCCCGCCCCCCGTGGTCCCCGTAGAGGAGCGCATTCTCCAGGCGTTCCCCGGCTCTGTCCTCGACAGCTGAGCGATGTACGCCGCACCGGTCCAAGACCTCATCGACGAGCTCGGCCGCCTCCCCGGCATCGGGCCAAAGTCCGCTCAGCGGATCGCTTTCTACATACTTAAGTCGCCCGCCGAAGACGCAGCCCGCCTGGCGGCGTCGATAAATGCCGCCAAGAGCAGGGTTACCTGGTGCCGCAGGTGTTTCAACGTCGCCGAAGGCGATGGGAGCTCAGAGTGCGAGATGTGCTCGGACACGCGTCGAGATCCCTCGGTCCTGTGTGTGGTCGAGGAGCCCCGCGACCTCGTGGCGGTCGAAAAGACGCGGGAGTTCCGGGGCCGTTACCACGTGCTCCAGGGAGCGATCAGCCCGATCGACGGCGTCGGCCCCGAACAACTGCGCATTCGCGAGTTCCTGGCGCGGATCGAGGCCGAGGGGGTCAAAGAGGTGATCCTCTGCACCAACCCCAACATCGAAGGCGACGCCACCGCGCTCTACCTCGCCAATCTGCTCAAGCACTTCCCGATAAAAGTGACCCGGATCGCCAGTGGTTTGCCTGTTGGAGGGGACCTCGAGTACGCAGATGAGCTGACTTTGGGGCGGGCGCTCGAAGGCCGGCGCGAGTTCGGCTGACGCGATTAGGCTTCGCTGCCCGCCACACCGGCCTGGTTGTCCGCCACGCAACCAACAATGGCCAGGTCGATACCAGACCAAGTGGCCATGTAGACCAATGAGGAGGGCGCGTAATTTCCGCGCCTTCGGCGCGCTATCCTGACGCCATTCGTCCTCGCGAGACGCCAGCCGGAGCACCAGCCGAACAACGGGCTGGGTGCCGGCACCATCCCATAAAGCCGGCGTGCCGGCCAAACAACTAGGAGCATTATATGTTTCGACCTGGTCAGTGGCGAGCCCCGGTCGCCCTAGCCGCCGCGGGCACTGCTCTCGCGGTGGCGGCGACGGTCGGGCTCACGGGCGTGGCCAGCGCCTCCCGGGTGCAGCACAACGGGCGGGTGCATGACGTTAGCGGCGGCGTGATCAAGTACGCAGAGCTTCCCGGGAGTTCGGCTAACTACATTTTCCCCGAGACGAGCACGGCCAACCAGAGCCTGTACAACAACAGCCAGTTCATCAACCTGATGTGGCCGCTGGTCTACCGGCTGGCGCCCGACCAGCCCACGCTCGATTACGCCCACTCCATGGCCAACCCGCCGGTCTGGAACAAGACCGACACTGCCGTTACGGTCACCCTGAAGCCGTACAAATGGTCCGACGGGACGCCCGTCACGGCCCGTGACCTCGTCTTCTACATCAACCTCGGCAAGGCGATGGGGGCGACGTGGGGCAACTACGCCGGTCCGACACAGTTCCCGTACAACCTGAAGAGCTATACGGCTGTCAACGCCTCGACGATCAGGTTCGTGTTGAAGAGCCCGGCCAACCCGACGTACTTCGACGACAACGGGATCGACTTCATCACCCCGATACCCCAGCACGCCTGGGACAAGACCTCAGCCAGTGGCCCGATCGGTGATTACGACATGACCACGTCCGGCGCCGCGGCGGTGCTGGCCTTCCTGCAGAAGCAGGCTTCCAACTCCACCACCTATACGACCAACCCGTTGTGGAAGGTGGTAGACGGGCCGTGGCAGCTGCAGAGCTTCGGCGGGCAGAGCTCGCCTGACGTATTCGTGCCCAACCCCAACTACTCCGGGCCGAGGCCTCATGTTTCTGAGTTCGAAGAGATCCCGTTCACGACCGACACGGCGGAGTTCACATCACTGAAGGCCGGCACCCTCAACTATGGGTACGTCCCGACGGTGGACATCCCGGCTATCGGGTCCGTCAAGGCCCAGGGCTACAACGTCACCAAGATCCCGGACTGGGGTTTCAACTACATCATCCCCAACACCAAGAACCCGCAGGTCGGCCCTATCCTGGCCCAGCCTTACATGCGCCAGGTCCTGGCCCATCTGATGGACCAGAACAGCATGATCACCCACTTCATGGGTGGGTATGGCATCCCGACCTACGGCGCCACGCCGATCTTCCCGAAGGGCAACGCGTTTGTCAGCCCATCAGAGCTGAAGAACCCCTACCCGTACTCGGTCTCAGCAGCCGAGAAACTGCTGAAGGCTCACGGTTGGCAAGTAAACCCGGGCAAGGCAGACGTGTGCCAGATGCCCGGTCCCACCGGCTGCGGCGCCGGTGTAACTAAGGGCGAGAAGCTGTCGCTCAACCTCCTCTATGCGAGCGGGGAGGCCATCGAGCAAGAAGAGACTGATCTCCTGCAGTCCGACGCCTCGAAGGCAGGTGTGCAGATCAACCCCAAGTCGGCCGACTTCAACACCGTCATCTCCCAGGTGCAGGCGTGCACCGCGAAGGGCATGGGGACGCCCACCTGCAATTGGCAGCTCGGTGAGTACGGGGGTCTCAGCCAGTCGACCTTCCCCGCCTTCGCAGGCGTGCTCAATACAGGCGGCGCCTTCAACGCCGGGCAGTACTCCAACCCGGCTCTTGACAAGCTGATCAACCAGAGCACCACTGCCAGCACGCTGTCCGCTTACCACCAGGCCGAGGACATCATCGTAAAGGACGAGCCCTGGATCTGGGTGCCGGTGCCCGACCGCATCGCGGCTACCTCCAAGAACCTCGGCGGTTTCGGCCTGACGAGCGAGTTCACCGACTACTACGGCTATGTCGAGCCGGAGTTCTGGTCCTACACCAAGTAGTGCGTTACATCAGATAGTCCCAGCGGTGACCAGGCCTAAACCTGAGCTTTTGCCAGGGGAGCCTGGTCACTGGGCGCACGAATTACACTTCTAACGGGGCTACACAAGTGACCGGTTACGTCCTCAAGCGTTTCGGGCAGTCCGTGGTGGTCCTGCTGCTCGTGACCGTCATCATGTTCGTGCTGTTCCATTTGCTGCCCGGCAACCCGGCCCGCGCTGAGCTGGGGGTGAGGGCGCAGCCTGCAGCGGTGGCGGCCTTCGACAAACTGCAGGGCTTGAACAGGCCGATCTGGTACCAGTTCTGGGTCTACCTCGACCATTTGTTCCATGGGAACCTCGGCTTTTCGTATATCCAGAACGCATCGGTGGCGCTCCTTTTCGACCAGCGCTTCCCGAAAACGATCCTGCTGCTTACCCTGGCCACCATCGTCGCAGTCGCCATAGCCATCCCGCTCGGGATACTCCAGGCCGTCCGGCGCAA
This sequence comes from uncultured Acidimicrobiaceae bacterium, assembly GCA_963823855.1. Classification (GTDB taxonomy): domain Bacteria; phylum Actinomycetota; class Acidimicrobiia; order Acidimicrobiales; family Palsa-688; genus Fen-671. The sequence continues at coordinate 44,685 of CAWGNA010000005.1, read as the reverse complement.
CAAGTTGGACGATTATGTTTTGACGGGTACCTCTTTCGTCCTGTACTCGTTCCCAACTTTCTGGCTAGGCATAATCCTCATCGAGATCTTTGCCATCACGCTTCACGTCTTGCCGCCTACGGCGCCAGAGGGCACGACGCTGGGCCAGATCCTCTCGGATTGGCAGGGGCTCGTTCTGCCGGTCATGACTCTGGCGCTGGTGAGCATCGCCTCGTACAGCCGCTATATGCGATCGGCGATGATAGACAGCCTGGCTCAGGATTACATTCGGACTGCCAAGGCAAAAGGGTTGAGCCAGAGAGCGGTGCTGTTCCGTCATGCTCTCCGCAATTCGCTTATCCCGATGGCGACACTCATCGGGCTTTCGATCCCGGCCGTGTTCAGCGGCGCTGTGATCACGGAGTCGGTGTTCAACTACCCGGGTGTCGGCTTGCTTTTCGTGCAGTCAGCTGACAGCGAGGACTTCTCGGTGCTGCTCGGCCTCACGCTCGTTGCGGCCATCGGAGTTATTATCGGCAACCTGGTAGCCGATATCGGTTACGCCGTCCTCGACCCGAGGATCCGCTACTAATGTCAAACCCAGATGAGCCAACCACGCCGGCTCATGCGGAAAGGACGCCTGTTGTATGGCTGAGGTAGTGCGCCCACCCGAGGAAGGCGTCGAAGCCCTGGAGCAGCAGGAGTTCTTCCCCGCGGCAGCCTCCGCGGCGGCAATAGGCGGCCTAGCAGTGGGCGACCCAACGGCGGCGGAAGAGCGCTACGACGGGGGAGAGGCCCGTTCGGCGGGGAGCCCGTTCCGCCTCACGCTGTCAACGTTTGTAGAAAGCAAGGTGGCCCTTTTGGGTATGGGCCTCCTGCTTTTCCTGGTCCTGTTTTCTTACGTGGGCCCCCACGTCTACGTAACGAACCAGCACACTGTGAACCCGATAAATGCCAATCTCCCGCCGAGCTCGTCGTACCCCCTCGGCACCGACGGCGAGGGTTTCGACATCCTTGGCAGGCTCATGATCGCTGGCCAGAGCTCGATCGAGATCGGGCTGGCGGCAGGGCTGTGCGCGGCCATCTTCGGGACTCTTTACGGAGCGGTCTCGGCGGTGGCGGGCGGTGGCGTCGACTCCGTGATGATGCGTATTGTCGACGCCCTATATGCGCTGCCCACCCTTTTCATCCTGATCCTCCTCTCGGCCATCTTCAGCCCGAACCTCCCCCTGATGATCCTTGTCCTCAGCTTTATCGCCTGGCTAGGCCCGGCCCGGCTGGTCCGGGGCGAGGCGCTGAGCCTTCGCACTCGCGAGTACGTGCAGGCGGTGAAAGTGGCTGGCGGCACGCAGAGCCGGATCGTGGTGCGTCACATAGTCCCCAACGCGATCGGCACGATCGTGGTGAACACCTCGTTCCTGATCGCCGATGCCATATTGGCACTGGCCGCCCTCAGTTATCTCGGCCTCGGCCTTCCGGACACCACCCCGACGTGGGGCGGGATGCTTTCTAACGGGACGACCGTCATCTACGACGGGTACTGGTGGCAGCTGTACCCGGCCGGCATCGCCATCGTCCTGACGGTAGTCGCCTTCAACTTCATCGGTGACGCCCTCCGCGACAGCCTGGACGTCCGGCTGCAACGGCGGTGACACGCCGTGCTGCAACGGGGCTGTACGCCTGCCGGGGCCTCTGGCTTTCGCCGCCGCATAAGGGCGCCTGCACAGGCCCGGACGGGCCGCTGGCAACTTCGGGCCGTGTTTGGCGTGTTTGGCTCTGACCTCAAGCTGAACTGGCGCCAGCGGAGCTTAGTTCGTCGCTTAATGGCGTCTGAAGGGGGAAATGGCACGCCGCCAGGTGACCGGCTGCGAACGGGCGCAGAATGGGCTCTTCCTCACTGCAGCGTGCTTGAGCGAAAGGACAACGCGTCCTGAACCGACAGCCGCTCGGCGGTGTGATCGCTGAAGGGAGCTCTCCCTGGACCGCGGCGGAACGTCGCGCTTTGGCCACCGATGGGTCCGGGACCGGGATCGTGTCGATCAGGCCCTGAGTGTATGGGTGGGCAGCGTGGGCGTACAGTTCCTCCGACGGGCCGATTTCGACCAGCTTGCCCAGGTACATGACGCCGATTGTGTTGGCGAGGTATTTGACCACGGCGAGGTCATGAGAGATGACGATGTACGTGAGGTCGTGGTGCTCTTGCAACGACCGCATCAGGTTGAGGATCTGTGCCCGGATGGAGACGTCGAGGGCCGATACTGGTTCGTCCGCCACAATTAGTTTCGGTTGGAGAACGAGCGCACGGGCCAGGCCTATGCGCTGGCGCTGGCCCCCTGAGAACTCGTGCGGGTACAAGTCAGCCGCCTTCGGGGCCAGCCCGACCTCGCCCAAGACCTCCGACACCCGCTGGTCCTGCTCGCGGTGCGTGCCGATCCCCTGGATGCGGAGCGGCTCGCGGACGATCGAGCGCACTCGCATGCGGGGGTCAAGCGAGGCGTACGGGTCCTGGAACATGAGTTGGAGTTCTCGCCGCTGCTCACGGAGCCGCGTCCCTTTCAGGACAGAGATGTCCTGGCCTTCGAACTTGACCGCCCCCTGAGTGGGTCGCTCGAGGGCCACGACGAGACGACCGATCGTGGTCTTGCCGCAACCCGACTCTCCGACCAGCCCGAACGTGTCCCCCCGGTCAACGGAAAAAGATACGTCCGAGACCGCCTTCACGGTCCCGATCGAGCGCTGGAGGACCACCCCGGACGTAACGTCGAACAACTTTTCGACGTGCTCGAGCTGGATCACGACGTCGCGCCGAGAGCCTGCGTCCGCTGTCTGACCGGGAACGTCACTGGAAAAGCCAGGCCGTACGCTCAACCGTGGGGTGCCCCGTACGGGGCCTGAAGACGCCGCTGTGAGCGGAAGGACCAGGCTCCCTTCGGACGCCACTGGTAGGGACGTTGTGTCTCCGGTCCCGGCCACGCCCGGCGGTGGAGCTCCTGCTGGGTCGCTCCGCGCCCCTCGCCGCTGGAACGACAGACGTTCGGCGCGAGTTGCAGCCACCGGGTGAAAGCAGGCGTACAGGTGTTGAGCTGGGCCGTCCAGGACGTCGTCGGCTATCAAGTACGTACTCGAGGCCGGCGCCAGTCCCGACGCCGGGCTCGGTCCTGTGCCGGGCGCCAGCAGCGGGTCCTCCGCGGTGCACTCCTCGGTGACGTAGCGGCAGCGGGGAGCGAAGCGGCAGCCGACCAGGTGCCGGGACAGGTCGGGCGGAAGCCCGGGGATCGAGTAAAGACGCTCGGCCCGGTCCTGGTTGAGGCGGGGGATCGATTCGAACAGGGCCTCGGAATAAGGGTGCCGCATTGTGTCGAAAAGCTCTTGGGTGCCTGCGCCCTCAACGATCTTGCCGGCGTACATGACCATCACCCGGTCGGTGCGGGCGGCGATCACCCCCATGTCGTGGGTTATTAGCAGGACAGCCATGTGCAATGTCTCACGTAGCTCATCGATAAGATCGAGGATCTGCGCCTGGATGGTGACGTCAAGCGCGGTGGTCGGCTCGTCGGCCACCAGCAGCTTCGGCTCGCAAGACAGAGCCATCGCGATCATCACGCGCTGGCGCAGACCACCTGATAACTGGTGCGGGTACTGGGTGAGCCTTTCTTCGGGTCGCGGCATCCCTACGAGGCGGAGCACCTCGACGGCGCGATCGAGAGCCTCCTTCTTGGAGGCACCTCTGTGAAGGCGCACCGGTTCGGCGATCTGTCGACCGATCGTCCATGTGGGGTTGAGCGAGGTCATCGGGTCCTGGAAGATCATCCCGATGTCGTTGCCACGGACGTGGCGCATATCGTTCTCGTCCAGGCCAACCAGATCGCGCCCGTTCAGCCGGATGGCTCCCCCTGCTATGTGGCCGACGTTCGGCAGGAGCTTCATGACCGACAGGCCAATAGTCGTCTTGCCGCACCCAGATTCGCCTACGAGCCCCACGCATTCGGCCTGGCCCACCGAGAACGACACGCCGTCGACGGCTCGGACGTTGGCTCGACGCAGGTGGAACTCTGTGTGAAGGTCCTCGACTTGCAGCACCGGCGCGGCCTGTTCGACAACGCTCATGTCGTCACTACCAGGGGAGGCGGCAAATCGGGCACACGGTCAGGGTACCCAAAGCAAGTTCGACGGTCCTCGCACCCTGCCCGGCGGAGACGGTACTGAGCGCGACCTGCAAATCCATCCGGCCCGCTTCATTGCGACCACTTCACACCGGAGCGCCACCGTGCCGGTCGCCACTGCGGCGTGCCAGCCGCAACACCGACCAACCGGCGTCTATGGGCAGTTCGACCTGGACTGCCCGTCCTTGGCGGTGCTCGACCACGGTGAACGGCACCGGGGCGAAGCGGTCCCCGGAGCGGCCCAACACGGCAGCTGAGGTGTGCCATCCTCCGGGCTCGTCGACTAGGGCTCGCACCTGCGCAGACCGGCAGCGGCCCTGTGCAGTGGGTTCCGACCACAAGCCGTGCTGGCTCCCGCTCAGGTCGACTACGCCTACCACTACCACGTTGTCGGTATGGACGACACGGGCGAAGAGCGCGCCGCCAACCGGCTCTGGTCTCACTGCGCTCTCCCATTCGACAGAAACGGCGCCGTTTTCGTCCCCTACTTCGTACCAGCTGGTGTCTTCGCCCTCGATGAAAAGGTCACGGCATCTCAGTGCGAAGCGGTGCCACGCGAGCGCCTTCGCCGCCTCGGCGGGAGAAAGTCGGGCGTGCTTCGGGTAATAAGGGTCACACAGCGCAGCTATGTTGTCGCCGTAAAGCAGGGCGCTAGCTCCGAGGCACGTAGCGACGGCTTCAGTAAGGACGACTGTTCGCAGCGAAAGCTCCCGGTTTGTCTCACCCCAGACCGGCGGGTAGCACGCCATGGTCCCTCGCATCAGGTCCCCGCCACGTAGTCGCCGCCCCGAGCGGCCCGCCACTCCTGCGCTGCGGTCCAGTACACCTTCGAGATGGCGCCACCCTTCGTTCGGGGGCCAGACCTCGCAGTAGCGAAAAGCGGGGCCCGGCGCCAGTTCGATAGCAGAGGGCACTCCGTTCACCTGGTTGAAGCTGACGAGATCTCCAGAGCGCTGCGAGCGAAAAAAGATGAGGAACGATTCGTAGGCCGCCCGCATGTCGATCCCATTGCCATCTTGGTCGCGAGCCACTCGGGGATAGCCGTAGGTGTCGATGTGGAACCCGTCGAAGCCGATGGCTTCAGCGGCTGAACCGTAGGCGCCGGCAAAATGCCTCTGCCACTCGAGGTTCCCGGGATCCGCCAGCTGGATGAAATCGAAAAAGCTCTGTGGCTGCCCGTCGTTTCGGTACAGGAGCAGCTCAGGATGCGCGGCCGCGAACGGGAGATCCACGGCGTACACCGGTGCGTAGGCGTGCGCCACGGCGCCGAAATCGCGGATCCCGGCCGCGAGCGACGTGAGGGCGTCGAAGGATACCGGCCGGCCCGAGGGATCCTTCCACCCGCCCCGAGGGCCGAGAGGCGCAGTGTAACTCGCCATCCAGTCATACATCTGCACCACCGTGCAACGCAGCGCCCGGAGCCAGCCGAGCACGTGGGGGACGCTCTCGAGGTCAAACGAGGTGGCAAAGCCGTGTACCGGGCGCTCGCCGGCGTGGGCTCCCACAGTTGTCAGTTCTTCAGCCAGGAGACGCCCGTCGGGGGCAAAGGCCTCGACGGCATACGTCCCGGGACCGAGCCCTGGAAAGTGGGCGCTCGCCGCGTCCAGGTTAGCCTCGAACACGTCGCCGTTAGCGCGGCGAGCTACGGCCCGGGAGGCTTCGAGCGGCACCGTCTCGAGCGCAATTGGCTCGCCGGTCCGGTAAAAAGCGCGTAGGTCGTCCAGGTCCATTCTGTGTGGCGCCAGGGTTAGCGCAACCCGCCCAGCGACACGCCGCTGCGGAACCAGCGCATGGCCAGTAGGAAAACTATTATGGTCGGCACCGTCGCGATTACAGAGGCGGCAAAGAAGGGGCCCCACGCCACAGTGTGGGTCCCGATAAACTCGGCCAGCCCGACCGGGAGCGTGTAATGCGAAGGCGTGTTGATCATCGTGGTCGCGACCGGGAACTCGTCCCAGGCCGCGTTGAACGTGAAAATCGACACCACGGCGAGCGCGGGCACCGAAAGCGGCACGATCAGACTGGTTACGACCCTCAAGGTGCCGGCACCCTCCAGCCTGAATGCTTCCTCATATTCCCGGGGGATCCCCTGGAAAAAACCCCGTAGGAAAAAAATAGTGAAGGGGAGGTTGGCGCTCACGTACAGGAGCGTGATCCCGACCAGCGAGTCGATCAGGTGGAGCCGCTCCAGGAGGAGGTACTGGGGGATGAGGAGCAAGAGGTTGGGGACAGCGAGGCTGGCCAGAAAAATGTAAAAGATGACTTCTCTGAACGGGAACTCGTAACGAGCGAACGCAAATGCGGCCAGGGAGGCGAAAGCGACCGTGACAGCGACAGTCGCGATCGCGACGAAAAGGCTGTTGAAGAAATAGTGCCCGAAGCTGTTCTCGGTCCAGGCCTGGACGTAATTAGCGCTGGTCGGGTGAGAAGGAATGAGGACGAGCGAACCCAGGATCCCCCCGTTGGGTTGGAACGACAGCGACACCATGTACAGGAGCGGGAAGAGGGAGGCCAGTGCCAGGATGATCCCGATCGCAAGGCGCGTGCGGTTCATCCGGCGGATGCCGAACAAGCCGGGCTGGACGACAGATGTCTCTTTGGCCCGCTCCCGCCTGGAGCTCGTAAGTAACCCTCTCCGGGTCGCCACGTACTGGTCCTCAGGCTTCCTGCTGGTGGAGTATATGGATCTCGGCCCAGCTGAAACCCAAAAGCACAACCGCTAACAGCGATGCAAGTGCGGCTGCATAGCCGAACTCGAAGTCCTTGAACGTGACCTGGTACATGTAGGTCATGAGGGCCTGAGTCGAGTTGTAAGGCCCGCCCTGGGTCACGAGGTAGATCGAAATGAAAACCTGGGCCGCACCGATAACGAGCAATACCAGCACGAATATTGTGGCCGGGCGGATCGAGGGGAGGACGACGTAACGCCACACCCGAGGCTCAGTGGCCCCATCGATGCGGGCCGATTCAAGCAGCTGGCGAGGGACGCCATCAAGGGCGGCCAGGAAAATGATGAAAGACCAGCCGCAGCCCTTCCAGATCCCGAGGACCCAGATGACGAAGTTCCCGGTCCAGGTCTGGGCCGTCCAGGCGATGTTTACGGTGTGGCCGGCGAACACGCCGGCGATGGCGTTCATCAGCCCGCCCTGCGAACTGAATATATAAGCAAAGATGTAGCTGACGACTACCCACGAGGTCACCACCGGGATGTACACCGCCGCCCGCCACAGTGTCCCGCCGGGAAGGCGGTCGGTCAGGAACGCCGCCGCGAACAGCCCGATCGCCATTTGCGCCGGCACCGTTATGACAATGTAAAGGAATGAGTTGAACGCGGCCGTCCGCACGATCGGGTCGTGGAAAATCTGGGTGAAGTTGGACCAGCCGACAAAGGGGTTGGACGCCCCGGGGAAAATGTGCCAATTGAAAAAACTGATCTCGAACTGCCGGAAGATCGGGTAAACGGTGAAGACGACGTACATGACGATGGCCGGCAGCAGCAGCAAATAAGGCGTAGCTATCCGCCGAGCACGTCGCGAGCGGGCCGAACGGCGCGAAGCGGCGCCCGGCGAGACTGCCGCCGGGCGTCGCTCGATCGTCCCGGTAGCTGTCAACTCCCGGTTAGCGCGCCGTTTGACTGACTGCTAGCGGCGTTCATGGCGTTGTCCAGCGGAAGCTTACCGGCTAGCGCCTCTTGCAGCTCGTCGACAAAATCGCCGTCCAGCCTGGTATAGGCGGGGCTCACCGGGCGGGCCTCCGCAGTACCAAGCTGTTGGACGAAGATGCCGAGGAAGGGCTGGGCCTTTACCTCAGCGGCCGCGTCCGACTTGTACGTAGCCAGGTCGCCCTGGTTCGCCATCTGCAATTGCGCGAAGGGACCGGCGAGGAACTGGGCCAACTTCACGGCATCGCCCACATGGGGGTCATTATTGGAGACGACGAGGTCTTCGCCACCTACAGTCGATATCGAACCGCCCGAGCCTTTGGGTATGAGGGCCATCCCGTAACCGCTGAAATGGTCCTGCCTAAAGGTGGGGACAGCCCACGGGCCGTCGATGTACATCGCGTACTGGCCTTTGGGGAAGCCGGTTTCTCCCGAGACCGACCCGGAACCGCCCAGGAAATCATTACCGATGTCACCGGACTTTTGAAGGTTGAGCATTTCCTGGAGGGTCGACTCGGTGGCGCTGCCGTTCATGTACCCCGTGGTCGTCGTGTAAGCCGGGTTCGTGAACGAGCCACCGCTGCTCCAGATGTACGGGGCTACGTTCCAGATGTCCGTGCCATCGACGCCCAGGCCGTACTGGCCCTTCGACTTGACGGTTAATTTCTGGGCGTCCGCCCACAGCTGGCCGATCGTAGTAGGCGGGCCCGACAGGCCGGCTGCCGCGAAATCGGCCTTGTTCCAGAACAGTACCTGGGTGTTGGTGTCGTCAGGCATCCCGTAGTAACTGCCCTGGTAATAGTTCGTAGAGAGCGGGCCGGGAAGGGCGTCCTTTTTTATCGCCTGGAACCAGGACTGCTTGGTGAGGTTGAGCAGGACGCCCTGGGACGCCAGTTCGGGGACCCAGATGATGTCGGACCGCATCACAGCCGGAGGGTCGCCGGCGGCCGCGGCCGCGATGTACTTCTGCAGAAGGTCGGAGTAGGGGACAGTTACATTCGTGACCTTGATCCCCGGGTTCTCTTTCTCGAACTGCGGGAGCACCACGTTGGCCATCGTGCTCGCTTCTTTGTCGGTCTCGTTGTAGGCGTTCCAGAACTGGAGGGTCACTGTCGGCGATGCCGACGCCACTTGTGTCCCGACCAGGCTGGTGATGCCAGCCAAGCCTGAAACGCTTGTGACCGCGGAGGCGCCTGCTACTAAGGACGCCTTGATGGTGGACCTGCTCCTGCTGAGATGGGTCTTGCTAGGTTGCACTTCAGCCCCTTTTCTTTCTGTCTGAGGGTCCACTCGGGCTTCGAGGGCACCTTGGGTTGCTTGGTTGGGAGGGTGAGGGGCAGCCGCCCCGGCGGCGATGCGCGTCGCCGCCGAGGGCGGGCCGGCCGCCCACTCATTTGTAGAGGCGTCGGGATGGCCTGTCATGCCTTCCTCAGGCCTGCCTTCCTCAGGCGGTTCCCGAAGCCTCTCTAGTTCGTCCGACAGGACGAAGTACATGGCGTGTGACCACGCAAGGTCAGCGGCTGGCGGGCCCCACCGGCTCACCCAGGCCCGGAATGCGGAGGGGTCGCGACCGTCGCCGCCGACCTGTTCGGGGAGATGGCCGGCCGCGTCGAAGCAGCCCTCCACCCACGTCGCGCATCGGCGTGCCCCTTCCAGGTCGCCAGTGATGCAGCGGTACCACCCCAACCATGCGGTCAGGAGCGGCCAGGCGCCGCCGCCGTAATAGGTGTCTGTCGAGTACCGCCTGGTCCCCCCGCCGAGGTTGAGCCCTTGCGCGATCTCGGCTGCGGTCGCCGCCATGGCCGCGTCCCCGGCACTTACCAGGCCGAAAGGCACCGTGAGCCACAGGAGGCTGGCGTCAACACCGTTGTTGTCAGTCGACTTGGCAAACCTGGCCCCGTTGCGCATGCGGGAGAGGATGTAGTGGGCGACTTCTTGCGCCTTGCGCCCGGCCAATTCCCGCCCTGTGAGCCGGGAAGCAGCCAGCAAACCGCCGTACACACAGGCCAATGTGGAGGTGTGAACGGCCTCGCCGTTCTCCTCCCAGCAGTCGTAACACGGGTCGAGGTCGACCGCTTCCAGGTACTCGGTGGCTAGCTCGACGCTTTGGCTCAGCTCCGCGGCCAGGACTTCGGCGCCCCATCGGTCGACGTGCTCGGACAACGACCACAACCACGTCCCGTACCCGTCGACCTGGAAGTTTGGCCAACCGCCCACGTCGGGGGAGCCATCGACGGCGAAGCGGGCCGGCGGCATCGACGAGGCGAGGTTCGCTCCCCCGGCCAGGCGCCGCTCGGTAGCAGTACGAATCGTCGGGGCGATACCCGCGATTGCGCCGGCTGCCCATCGGTGGAACCTCTCGGATGCAACCCGCTCGCCCGCCCGGTCGAGGGCGAAGGCGATGAACGAGCCGTCGCGGAGCCAGCAGAACTGGTAGAGCGGGAAGTCCCGCGAGGCCAGGAACGCGCCGGAGGCGACCTGGTGGGCCAACATCGACCTCACGCTCACCGAGGCGAGCCCCTGGCTGTCCAGGTGGTCCTTTTCGCCTCGAAGCCCTTCAGCGCCCACCCTCAGCCCCTCTCCGCCATGGCTCGAGGCTCGCGTCTGGCTATCGGCGTCAAGTCCACCGACCGATGTATGGGAGAGCTGAACAGCTCACTGAGTACGACGCAGGCAGCCCCCCGTGCCCAGGCAATGTCGTCCGTCGAGTCGACAACGAAGTCGACGTCCTGGTCCAGACCGGCGAATGATCGCTCCCGCATCGCGGCGAGGGCTGCATCACAGCGCAGCGGACCGGCCTGGGCACCCTCGCCAGACAGGATCACGAGCCTTGGGTTGAGCAGGTTGACGATCATCGCGATCCCGACCCCCAGCATGTGGCCAGCCCGCTGGAGGGCCCTGGCTGCGACATCGTCGCCCCCCTCCGCTGCCTCGCGCACGGCCGAGATGGTAATTGAGGTTGTCATATGGTCTGGGATCGCGCTCGGCTCGCCGCGCTCCCCCGCTTCGGCCAGGTAACGGCGGACGGCGCCGTCCGAACTAACGGCCTCGAGGCAGCCCTGACCCCCGCAGCGGCAACGTACAGCGTCACCATCCAGGCGCAAATGGCCGATCTCCCCCGTGGCCCCTTTCGCGCCTCGGTACAACCTTCCGTCCACGACGATGCCCGCGCCCACCCCTTCACCCACCGTGACCACGATGAAGTTGTCGACCCCGTGGCCCCGCCCGAACCACTGCTCCGCCACTGTCAGGGTGTTGACGTCGTTGTCAACCAGGACCGGTCTGCCCAACCGCTCGGAGATCGGGCCCGCTACCGGGACGTCTGTCCATCCGAAGGAGGGCGAGTACCGGCACAGACCGGCCTCCGCGTCCACTAGCCCAGCCAGGCCGACCCCGATCCCGACTACCTGGTCGAGCTGGAGCCCGGCTTTTACTGTCACCCTCTCGACGGCGGCGCAGAGGCTCTCGAGGACCGCGCTCGGGCTTACCTCGCTCGCCTCCAGTTCGACAAGCTCGGAGTACAACACTTCGGCGCGAAGGTCCGTGACGGCCAAGGAGATGACGTGACGCATCAGCTTGACACCCACTACGTAGTTGCGCTCGTCGTCGAGGCGGAGCACGAGGGGTGGGCGGCCCCCGCTGGATTTGCCTTCGCCCACCTCGTTGACCAGGCCGCTCTCAATCAGCTCGGACACTATGAGCGATACCGTGGCCGGGCTCAGCCCGGTCGTCCTGACGACGTCGGCCCGGGAGGCGGCCCCCCTGCGGAGCACGTTCAAGACCAGGTTGCGGTTCATCTCGACCATGAGCTGGCGGTCGCCGCGGCGGATGCCCTGCCTCGAGAGCTGGTCTTCACCCTCGGTTTCTTGCCCCTCGGTTGCGTGCCGGGATCGACGAGACGGCATGCTGGTTGGTCTTCTCCTTGAACTCCCTGAGCCTGCAACTCCCCTAAACGCCCGGGCCGCCCTCTTCGCCCCGGACGGCCTCAACCCCCGTTTCCCGGGCCCGGATGCCTGACGGCGGGCGGCGGGCGGCGGGCGGCGGGTGGCGGGTGGCCCGTGGCTGACCCGAACCCTAACTAACTTTGTCTACCAGACAAAGCTAGTTAGAGCCTTCGGGAGTGTCAACGCGAGGGGCAGGATGTAGGCGTGGAATTCTTCTTGGCTCTGACCGTCCCGGCCCCTCCTCGGCCCTATTGGCTCGACTACCGGCTCGTCTATTGGTCTGGGCTCGCCCACGGACCGCGTGATCAGGCCGTTTTATGAAGGCCTACCTCGTCGACGGGACCTACGAGCTCTTCCGGCACTACCACGGCGCGCCTCCCCATATGAGTGCCAGCGGCGAACAGGTCGGCGCCACCCGCGCAGTACTCGGTTCGCTGCTATCAATGCTCGAAGACGGCGCTACGCATCTAGGCGTCGCAACCGACCACGTGATCGAGTCATGGCGCAATGACGCCTGGCCCACCTACAAGAGCTCCGCCGGGGTGCCAGAAGACCTGCTCAGCCAGTTCCCGCTCTTCGAAGATGCGATGGGCTTCATGGGCCTGGTCGTATGGCCGATGACAGAGTTAGAAGCTGACGACGCACTGGCGTCGGCGGCGGCTGCGCTTTCTGATGACGCCAGGCTGACGCAGGTCCTGATATGCACGCCCGACAAGGATCTGGGACAGTGTGTGCGCGGCCAGAGGGTCGTGTGCCTGGACAGGCGCAAAGGCGCGATTGTCGACGAGGGCGCGGTGAGAGCTCGCTTCGGAGTGGGGCCAGCGTCAGTGCCCGATTGGCTGGCCCTCGTCGGCGACAGCGCCGACGGCTACCCCGGTTTGGCCGGTTGGGGCGCGAAAGCGACGACCATCGTGCTTGGTCGCTACGGCTCGATCGAGGCCATCCCGCCTAGAGCCTCGACGTGGGACGTGGACCTGTCCAAGACGCGCGCTTTGACCCTTGCCGCCACCCTCGAGGAGGACCACGACCGGGCGTTGCTGTTCAAAAAGCTGGCGACCTGCGTCATCGACCAGGACCTTCTGCCGTCCGGGGCGGCGGCGCTGAACGGGCTCGCCTGGCACGGGCCGGCGCCGGGATTTGCCGAGATGTGCGACCGCCTGGAGGCTCCAGCACTGCTGGGACGGGCCACCGACCTCTGGGCCAGACGCCACTAAGGGACCGCCGAAGGACTACTGGCGCGCTCGAAGTCATTCTTTCTTGTTGTGAGCTCCCCTACTTGACCTTCGAGCGGGCAAGTTTTCCTGAGGCGGGGCGTAGCATCCCTCGGCTCACTCCGCCTCAACTGCCTCATCGGCCGGGCCGCCGAAGCAGATCCGAGGCAACGCCACGGCTTCGTTCAGGAGCTCCAGATAGCGCTCCCGGCTGAGGGCCACCGCTCCGAGGCTCGCCAAGTGGGAGGTCAGCCACTGCACGTCGAGCAGACGGCCACCACCGGCGCGGAGCGCCTCGACGAGTGCTACGAGGGCAACCTTCGAGGCGTCCCGCTGGCGGTAGAACATGGACTCGCCGGCGAAAAAGCCCCCGATGGCGACCCCGTAAAGACCACCCGCGAGCTCGCCGTCGGGCGCCCAAGCCTCCACGCTTTGTGCCCATCCGAGCTCGTGGAGGCGGATGTACGCGCTCTTCATCTTCCGGTTGATCCATGCCCCTTGGCGCGACGGCGCCGCGGACGCGGCTATCACCTCTTCGAACGCCGTCCCGACCCGGATCTCGAACCGCTGGCACGACCTGCGGAGCGAACGGCTCACGGCCAGGCCGTCCAGTGGGACCACGCCCCTCGGGTCAGGTGACCACCAGGCCAGCTTGTTGCCGGCCGGCATCGGGAAGAGCCCGCAGCGATAGGCCGCCAGCAACGTGCCGGGTTGGAGGTCGGCCCCAATTCCGACCACCTCGCCCCTGCCGGCCAACGCGGCCTGGGCCTGCGCGGTGCAGGGGAAGGCCCACTGGGTGGGGGCGCGCAGGACGGGTCGTGGCACTAAAGCAGTCTGCCAACGGCCGGCGGCTTCTCCGAACCCGTTCGCGCTCCTCGGTCACCTCGTCCCAGCAGTCAACGAGCCCTTCTGTTCGGGCCACGGTTGCTGATGTGACTGATGTGGGCAATGCGGCTGACGTGGTTGCGCCTTCGTGGAGCTTCCGCCACGAGAACCCCGGACTGGAGAAAGAAATGTACCTGGGACAACGATTTTCTTCTCCAGACAGCTCATGAAGACGCTACGAGCACGAACGGCTCGCCTAAGCGGACCGCAGTGCTTCCGTCTCTGGAGGGCCGCCGCCCGCTCCGGGGGATGCGGTAGCGAGGTCATCATCGCCGACCCCGCTACCTGCATCGGCCGCATCGGCCCCACCGGCCGAACCGGCCGCGGAAGCCAAACCGGACGCCCCGGTGGCACCGACCACCGTTGTCCCATCGGCCTCGCCGACCTCGCCGGTACCGTCGTCCATCAAGCGCCTCCCGGTGTACTCAGGGAGCGTGTCGCGAAGGGCCCGCAGCGCCCTCGCCGCCGAGCTCTTCACCGTCCCCGGAGCACAGCCAAGCCTGCTGGCGATCTCTGCCTCGGTGAGGTCCTCGTAGTAACGCAACAACAAGACCTCGCGCTGGCGGACCGGCAAGCGGCTGAGCGCTTGGCGCACCAGCTCCCGGTCGTCGAGGGCGTCGGTTTCGGCCCCCTGGACGAGTTCGGGCATTTCCCCGACAGCCACCCTCGAGCCCCACTTCCGCCAGCCCGACCGGCACGTGTTGACGACTATTTGGCGCACATACGCCTGCTGCCGCCACCGCTCCTGCCCCGCCACCCGGTGCCAGGCGCGCATCGCCTTCAACAACGACGACTGGACCGCGTCTTCAGCGTCTTCACGTCTTCCCGTCACACCCTGAGCGACCCGCAGCAGCGTCGGTCGCGCCGACCGGACCAGCTCCTCGAACCCATCGGCGCCTGAGCGGGCGGCCGCCTCACTTATCGCCTCTACCGCCTCACTAATTTCGGCCTCTCCATAACCGGTTGATGCCAACATTTCACCTCACCTCGCGTACCCAACCTCAGGCCTATCACGACCCTGGCTCAGCGGCTGTTCAGGGTCCATGGGGAGGGCTTGCCATGCACGACTGTGGCGAGTCGCACCCGTACTTTTAGTGGTGGACCGGGCCGCTTTCAACTGATTTACGCCGCGTCACCACGTACTCACTTGTGTCACCCTGCTGGCCCGCTCTCGCCCTGCCGGCGTGTTGTAACCCTGCTGGCCTGTTCTCACCATCTGTTCTCACCCTGCTAGTTCGCCCTCCGTGGAGCACTAGGTTGTTCCGGGTGGCTGAGCGGCAGATGGAAGAGCGCCTGCAGGAACTCGAACGCCGTCGACAATCCGCTCTGCATGCAGGCAGCGACGCCGCCGTCGAGCGGCAACACTCGCGTGGCAAGATGACCGCCCGGGAACGCATCAGCTACCTGCTTGACCCCGGTTCTTTCCAGGAGCTGGACATGCTGGCGCGTGGCCGGGCACAGGGGCCGACCGATGACAACCGCTCCTACACGGACGGGGTCGTCAGTGGTTTCGGTACGGTCGATGGGAAAAGGGTGTGCCTCTTCTCGCAGGACTTCACGGTCAACGGGGGTACCCTCGGGGAGGTTTCGGGAGAAAAAATCCATAAAGTTATCGACCTCGCAACCTCGCTCGGCGTACCGCTGATCGGTATCAATGACGGCGGTGGCGCTCGGGTCCAGGAGGGTGTTGTCGCCCTGCATTATTACGGCGGCATATTCAAGCGAAATGTCGCGGCCTCCGGAGTGGTGCCCCAGATCAGCGTGATCATGGGGAGCTGCGCGGGCGGTGCCGTTTACAGCCCCGCCATAACCGATTTTGTCTTCATGGTCCGGGGCACCTCGCAGATGTTCATAACCGGTCCTGACGTCGTCAAAACCGTGACAGGCGAGGACGTGACGCTCGAAGAGCTAGGAGGTGCCCTCACCCACGCCACCAAATCCGGCATGGCCGCCTTCGTGGCGCCGGACGAAAAGTCATGTCTTGACCAGGTAAGGGACCTCCTCGGCTACCTCCCGGCAAACAACCTCGAGCAGCCTCCCCAGGCTGGTGCTCGCGATGACCATGAGGGCTTACTGCCTGCGCTGGCCGAGTTGGTACCCGTGCCCGCTCACGAACCGTACGACATGAAGGACCTGCTCCGAGGTGTCCTAGACGAGGGCGAGCTCTTCGAGTACCACCAGCTTTGGGCGCTCAACCTCGTGTGCGGCTTTGGCCGGGTCGGCGGCCGTGTAGTAGGGGTGGTGGCGAACCAGCCCCAGGTGTTGGCGGGCGTCTTGGACATTGACGCCGCCGAAAAGGGTGCCCGCTTTGTCAGGACCTGCGATTGCTTCAACATCCCGGTCGTCACGTTTGTAGATGTCCCCGGTTTCATGCCGGGTACGGACCAGGAGCACGGGGGCCTGGCCCGGCGAGCGGCCAAACTGCTTTATGCATATTGCGAGGCAAGCGTCCCTAAAATACAGCTAATTGTCCGCAAAGCTTACGGTGCTGCTTATGTCGTAATGAGCTCGAAATCGCTCGGCGCCGATTTCGCCTTCGCGTGGCCGGGGGCTGAGCTCGCAGTTATGGGCCCCGACAGCGCCGTCGACGTTCTCTACCGTCGGGAGCTCAACACCTCACCAGGGCGACGCACGGAACTGGTCGAGCTCTACAGGCGAGAGCACGCCAACCCGTACCTGGCTGCCGAACGGGGCTACATAGATGACGTCATCGACCCTGCCACTACGCGACGCGTCCTAAGCCAGAGCCTCGAGATGTTGGCGACCAAGCGACAGGAAACCCCAGCCCGCAAACACGGCAACATCCCCCTGTAAACCTGTAAACCTGTAAACCTCTAACGCAGCGACCCAAGCGACGCATGACCCCTGGCACCACTGGCACCTCTGACGGCACGACGACGGGCACTGGGACGTCGCGCCGTTCGCTCCGGGTTCAGGTGAAGTTGACCAACCTGGCCAGCCCACCTTCGCCTGCCGAGCTACGGGCGATCGAGCTCGGTATCGAGCGGGCCCTGCGCGCTTCGGGCCAGAGCCGGCCGACCTCCACCGCAGCCCCGGCCGGGTGGCGCTTCTCGGGACGATGGTGGCGGCAACGCCCGGGCTCGGCGCCGACCTAGTTTTCCCCCGCTGTGGAAGAATTGTGGAAAACTGGGGGACAGGTTGGGGACTACGTGAACAGTTCCTGACGATTCGTTGAATATCCAGCGACAACGCCTACAGGCTTCACTCCACAGCCTTCACTCCACAGGCGTCACTCCACAGGCGTCACTCCACGGGCGGCGTAGTCGGCGAGGCTCAACTGAGAAGGCACCGTCCCTCACCCGCCACCACGCGGCCGACAACACTGGCTTCGAACCCAAGGCTCCCGAGAGCGGCAACCGCCTCGACGTCCTGCTCGGCCGGGACCACGACGACCATACCTAGGCCCATGTTGAACGTACGGGCCATCTCGGAGTCGTCTACCCCTGCCACGTGTTGCACTTCGGCGAAAACGCGGGGTACCGGCCAGCTGCCGACCTCGACGGCTGCGTCGAGGCCCGCAGGAAGAGCCCGCGGCACGTTACCGATCAACCCGCCGCCGGTGATATGTGCGACCGCGTGAACGTCGAACCGCCGAGCCAGGGCCAGCACCGCCGGCGTGTAGATGAGAGAGGGACGCAAAAGCTCGTCGCCAAGGGTGCGGCCCGCGCCCGGCCACGCCTCGTCCTCCAACCTGCGACCCGCCCGGACAAGCAAAGCGGCCCGGACAAGCGAGTACCCATTGGAACGCAAGCCCCCGGAATGGAGCCCGATGAGGACGTCGCCCTCCCGGGGAGGGTTCGGCCCTCCGGGGCCGAGCAACCGGTCCTTTTCCACCGCACCCACAACGAAACCGGAAAGGTCGAAATCGCCCGGGGAGAGCTGCCCCCGGTGCTCTGCTAGCTCCCCCCCGAGGATGGCGCAGCCTGCTTGCCGGCAGCCAGCCGAGATACCTGCCATCACGTCGGCGACGGCGACCGGGTCGAGCTGTCCCCAAAGCTGGTAGTCGAGGAAAAAGAGGGGCTCCGCGCCCTGGCAGACGATATCGTCCGCACACATCGCCACCAGGTCGATGCCAATCGTACTGAGCCGTCCCGCCTCGACTGCCACCGCCAACTTGGTCCCGACGCCGTCGGTAGACGCGACGAGCACCGGCTCGCGGTACCCCTTTGGCATGGCGAACAGCCCACCGAAACTGCCGATCCCGCCGATGACCTCTGGCCGGGCCGTGCTGGCGACGAGGTCGCGCATCAGGCCAACAGCGCGCTCCCCGGCGTCGATGTCCACGCCAGACTCGGCGTAAGTGAGCGGCGCCTCCCCGGCCATGTCAGCTCACCTCAGCTAGGGTCAGCTGTCAGGGGCTGCGGCGGCCGAGCCGCCCGAGCTCGGCGAACGCGGGCTGACAACGGCGCGCTCAATCGTCGGCCCGGTGGCGGCGCCTGCTTGCTCCCCGCCGACCTCGGTGATATCGCCCGCATCACTCAGATCGCCGCCGAGGCGGGCGACAAACTGCTCCGTTCCAGCGTGGCGCGGCGAGCGCGATGTGCCTGGGCCTTCCAACGCCGACCTTGAGAGGCTCGCCGGGACTGCCACCGGGTAATTGCCTGTCAGGCAGGCGTCGCAAAAACCTGCCCCGGGCACGCCGGTTGCTCTCTTCAGAGCCTCGAGGGACAGGTAGGCCAGGCTGTCGGCACCGAGGTAGTCGCAGATCTCGCCCACTTCCAGATCAGCCGCGATCAGCTCGGTCCGGGCCCCGGTGTCCAGGCCGTAGAAACAAGGCCAGCGGTACGGCGGCGAAGAGATGCGCAGGTGCACTTCCCTGGCCCCCGCTTCCCGGAGCATGCCCACCATGGCTCTTGTCGTCGTGCCCCGGACGATGGAGTCGTCCACCACGACCAACCGCTTCCCACTGATGGCTTCTCGGAGCGGGTTCAACTTCCGCCTGACACCCAGCGCACGTTGGCGCGGGTCCGGGTTGATGAAAGTCCGCCCGATATAACGGTTTTTCACCAACCCGTGGCCGAAAGGTACCCCACTGCGCCGGCTGTAGCCCTCCGCTGCGGGCAGGCCGGAGTCGGGCACCCCGACGACCATGTCGACTGCTACGGGTGCCTGCTCGGCCAACAGCTCGCCCATGCGCACGCGGGCGCCGTGCACCTCCTGACCGTACAGGCGGCTGTCAGGGCGCGCCAGGTAGACGAACTCGAACAAACAGAGCTTGGGCTGGACTCGCTCGGGCGGCCAGGGGCGAAAACTCTCGCAGCCATGGGCGCTTATTACCAGCACTTCGCCCGGCTCGACCTCACGCACAAAATGAGCCCCGGCAATGTCGAGCGCGGGTGTCTCCGAAGCCAGCACCCACCCATCGTCGAGCTTGCCCAGGCACAATGGCCGAAAGCCATTGGGATCCCGCGCCCCGATCAGGTGATCGCGGTCCGCCAAGACGAGCGAGAACGCTCCCTTCATCCTCGGCAGCACCGCGACTAATGCGCTCGCGAGCGAGGCCACCCCGTCTGGGGTGGACGCGGCAGCTCTGTCGAGATCTCGGGCCACCAGTTCGGCGATCAGGTCCGAGTCGCTCGTGACCATCCCTGGCAGCATGGCCATCTCGGCGGCCAGCTCGGTCGTGTTCGTCAAGTTGCCGTTGTGCCCGACCACGAACTCGCAGCCACCAGCCTGGCGGTACATGGGCTGGGCGTTGTGCCAGGACGAGGAACCGGTAGTCGAATATCGGGTATGGCCAACTGCCAGGTGCCCGACCAGGCTGGCGATCTTATAGTCGTTGAAGACCTGGGCGACGAGGCCCATGTCCTTCACGACCATCATCGCCGACCCGTCGCTCACCGCCATCCCGGCGGACTCCTGCCCACGGTGCTGCAGCGCGAACAGCCCATCGAAAACGATCGGGGCCACGCTGCGACCGGGTGCGTAGATCCCGAAAACGCCGCAGGCTTCCCGCGGGCCGGAATGCTCGATGGCGCCGCTCACCTAACCATTGTCTCACGCATCACCCCCGCACCGGTGAGATGCCGGCGAGCCCCGCCGCGCAGGCTCGTTATAGGCCCGTTTACGGGGCAGTGGGCGGGGCAGCTGGCGCGGCCGCCGAGCCCGTCTACAGGGCGGCCGATTTGGCACGCGCTGTACGGTGGGCGCTGTGATCGACCTGCACACGCACTCGACGGTCTCGGACGGGAGCGATACGCCCGCGAGTCTGGTGGATCTGGCGGCCAAGGCCGGCTTGTCGGCCCTGGCGTTGACTGACCACGACCGTCAAGACGGCATCGAGGCGGCCCGGGCCAGGGCTAGTGAGGTGGGCATAGAGCTGGTGGCCGGCGCCGAGATTTCCTGCCAGCACGCGGCGACGATGCACATGCTCGTCTATTTTCTGGATCCGGGAGAAGGGCCTCTCCAGGATGAGCTGGTCCGCCTCCAGGCCGCCAGGGATACCCGCAACGACCGCCTCCTGGCTCGGCTGGCGGAGCTCGGCCTCCCTGTGACACCCGAGGAGCTGGAAGAAGAAGCCGGCGGTATCGGCGCAGGACGCCCACACGTAGCGGCCATCCTGGTCCGCAAGGGGATCGCGGGCTCTGTCCAGGACGCCTTCGACCGCTATTTGGCCAAGGGGCGACCGGCCTATGTAGAAAAGGAGCGCCTGAGCGCGCCGGACGCTATCACCCTGGCTCTCCAGTCGGGTGCCCTCCCTGTGCTGGCTCATCCACTGTCGATGGACTTATCGCCGAGCCAGCTCGAGCGCACGCTCGAAGAGCTCGCTGACGCCGGCCTGGTCGGCGTCGAAGCGATCTACAGCCGATATGGGCGGGAGGAGCGAGCGTCACTGGCCGTGATGGCGGCACAGGCCGGGCTGGCCATCACCGGCGGGTCGGACTATCACGGCACCTATAAACCGGACTTGAGCGTGGGCACAGGGCTCGGTGACTTGCACGTCCCGGACGGCGCTCTAGAAGCGCTCCGCGACAGGCTCACTGCTTGAGGCCGGGCGGCTCGAGCTTCCATTGGCCTGGTCATCGCCGCCTCGAAAATTCACGCGGAAACGCCGGCTCCCACGTACGGCACTCGTGACGCCACTCAAGTGGTGAGCCGCTTAGCGCGCCCGGGCCCGCAGCTCAAATGCCCACAGCTCAGGTGGTGGCGCGTCCCGGTTGTCCAGGCGGCCAAGACGGCACTCGCGGGCGGGCTCTCCTGGTACATCGCCGCCGACGTACTCGGCAATAGCCTTCCCGTGTTCGCCCCTTTGGCCGCCATCCTGACCGTCCAGGTGACGGTATGGGACTCGGTGTCGCGCGGCCTACAACGGGTGCTGGGCGTGATCGCCGGCGTGCTCGTCGCCTTCGGTTTCGCCAGGCTCCTCGGAGTACATATCTGGTCGGTTGCGCTGGTCGTGTTCTTCTCATGGCTGGCGGGCCAAGCCTTGCGGCTAGGCCCGCAAGGGGCGGTCCAGGTCCCGGTCACCGGGCTGCTCGTGCTCATACTCGGGACCTCCACAGGCGAGTACGCCGTGGACCGGGTCGTGGACACATTCGTCGGAGCCGGCGTCGGCGTCGCGGTCAGCCTGGTGGCACTCCCCCGGGCGCACATCGCGGACGCGCGGGCGGAAGTGCGGGGCCTGGCCGGCCAGGTGGCTGACTTGCTGCGCGACATCGCCACCAGCTTGGGGACACCTGCGGGAGACGCTTCGAGCCACCTCGCCGAAGCTCGCCTGATTCACACCAATGCTGAAAAAGTAGCGCTGGCAGTGCAGAACTCCGTGGCCGCGACGCGCTGGAACCCCACCGGGTACCACGACCGTCCGGCGGCCGAGGAGCTCGATGCCGCATTGAGGACACTCGGGCCGGTCGAACGCGGAACGCGGGACATCGCAAGAGTGCTCGCAGATGCCGCACCCACCTTATGCTTGCCTCCAGAAACCGCCCGCCCGCTCGGCGCCTTTGTGTGCCAGGTTGGAGACGAGGTCGACGCGTGGGCGACCCGGGTCACCGGCGGCCAAGCACCACCTGAGGAGGGAGGCAAGCCTAGCGTCGCCCCCCTGTTCCACGACGTTTTACTGGCCGCCCGCTCGACGGACATCAACCCCGAAACCGCCGCCATAGTGGACGCCATCGCCATCTTCGCCAACCGGATCAGCGATGAGTTGACAGCACAACCTGAACCGGTCCCGACGAAAGACCGGCTGAGCTGGAGATCTTTGTTCAACACCTAGGGTACGACGAGCCCGGACGCCCCCCCGAGCATGGGACCCCACGTCGACGTTCCGGCCCGCGATGCACTGCGTCGGTGGTGACCGGGCGCTCTAGAGCGGGGATGGAGGGGCGTATCCTTATCGCGTGCCGGGAGATCCCGAGGTGGTCCCACCTCTTCACGAGGACGACGCGGCCCCCGGCACGGGAGCTCATGGCGCACGGCCCCGACGTCCCGTTGTTGCAGGGATTTCCTGGCCCTCCTGCTGGTCGCAGCCGGTACCGGGGTCTACGCTCTGGTCCAGAACCTGAAGACGAGCAGCAGTATCACGGCGCTGGACAACCTGTGCAATTCCGTCGGTTACGCCGTTCAGCTGGCCTACGACCACAAGGGCAATCTAGAAACGTTCCACAAAATGGTCGACAGGGACGCGGCTGCGGCTGGCGGCCGGGCCTTTCGGACACGACCCGGTTCGAACTAGCCGTCAGAGACAGCCACGCCCTCTCCGCCGAAAAAGATCTGGCCCAACTAGCCGCAATTTGTGGCTCCAATGGTTCCCCAATTTCCACGCCGGTCACGTCATAAAGTGCCGGTCACGTCATAAAGTGCCGGTCACGTCATAAAGTACCGGTCACCTCGCGTCGCGCATCGAGCTGGTGCTGCTCGGGCCAGCGTGCCTAGAGGCTAGAGAAGGCCGAAGGCAGGGCGCCTTTCCAGGCCGCTTCAGCCCTAGCGACAGTTATATCGAGAAGGCCTTCGATAATCAGGTGGTCTCCGCCCGCGACACCCAGTTCCGTTACTGGGATGCGCGCCGCCTCTGCCATCTGCCTAACGGATTTTAGGTGTCCCGTCGCTACGCTTATGACCACTCTGGAGAGGCCTCGCCAAACAGATCCGTGCGGTCATGGACACCGCTCAGGTGGCACCCGGTCCCCGTTTTCACGGCCATTTCCGCCACGGCAACGCCGAGCCCCCCGTCCGAGACGTCGTGGATCCCGTTGACGACGCGCCGGTTTACTAGCTCGGCCACGAGCCGTAAGAGGCGAGAGTGAAGGTCCAGGTCCAAAGAAGCCAACACTCCGGCGGTTGGCCCTTGAATGTCGGCGGCCCAGCGAGAACCCGCCAGCGAGACGGCGCCCGGCGCCCGAGGCGCCAGGAGCAGGACCATGCTCCCGACCCCGAGCGCGGGGGTGGGAATGCCAGGCCTCAATTCGTCGATGAGGCCGAGGGTACCGACCACCGGCGTCGGGTCGATATCGGTGCCCCTGCTCTCGTTGTAAAAGCTGACGTTCCCGCCCACAACGGGGATTTCGAGCGCTCTGCAGGCCTCGGCCATGCCGTCTATCGCCTCCGAGAACTGCCACATGACCTCGGGGTGCTCGGGGTTGCCGAAGTTCAAGCAGTTGACCAGCGCGACAGGTTTAGCGCCGGCGCAGGCGACGTTCAGCGCCGATTCTGCAACGACCAAGCGGGTACCGGCACGGGGGTCGAGAGCACACCAACGGGGGTTCCCGTCCGTCGACAATGCGATCCCTCGCCGCGTGGGGCCGTTCGGAGCCCTGGCCCCCGGCGCCGACAGCCTCAGCACGGCGGCGTCAGCTCCCGGTGCGACAACTGTATTGCAGAACAGCTCGTGGTCGTACTGGCGAAAAGCCCAGGAAGGATCGGCGGATAAGGCGAGCAATTCTTGGCGCCAGCTGTTCTTGCGACGGGGGCGGCAGGTGTCTACCGGCGTCGTCAGCTACAACCTCGGCGACGCGGGCCGGGCGTTCGATAGGTCGGTTGTAAACCGGGGCATCCTCGTGGAGGCTGGCTGCGGGGACGTCGGCCAACGCCTCGCCGTCCCAACCTTTCAAGACCCGCAGACGTCCCGTACCGGTGACCTTGCCTACAACGCTCGCCCGGACATCCCATCGACGGCACACCTCTGACACGGCCGGGAGGACTTCTGGGGCCACGATCGCGAGCATTCGTTCCTGGCTCTCGCTGGTCATTACCTCGAACGGCTCCAGGCCCGGTTCCCGCAGCGGCACGGCATCGACGTTCACATCCATCCCCATCCCGCCTCGTGACGCCGTCTCGCTTGTCGCGCATGTCAGGCCGGCCCCGCCCAGGTCCTGGATGCCAAGCACGAGGTGCTTGTCCAGCAGCTCGAGCGTCGCCTCGATGAGCCGCTTTTCCTCGAACGGGTCGCCAACTTGGACATTGGGCCTCTTTACCTGCTCAGCCTCGGCGTCGTCACTAAACGCGGCCGACGCCAGGACGCTGACCCCACCAATCCCGTCCCGGCCGGTGGTCGAGCCCAGCAGGACGGCGAGGTTCCCCTCACCGCAAGCCCGCCCGAAAACAAGGCGGTCCTTCGGCAGAAGGCCACAACAGAGGACGTTGACGAGCGGGTTACCCGCGTAGCAGCTGGCGAACTCCAGCTCACCTCCCACCGTCGGCACCCCGACTGCATTGCCGTAGCCGGATATCCCGCTCACGACGCCGCTCGCCACCCAGCGGTTGCGAGCGTCGGTCGGCGGCCCAAAACGCAGCGGGTCCATGAGGGCGATCGGGCGGGCGCCCATCGTGAAGATGTCGCGGATGATCCCGCCTACACCCGTGGCAGCCCCTTGGTACGGCTCGATGGCAGAGGGATGGTTGTGGCTTTCTATGCGGATGGCAACGGCGATGCCGTCGCCGGCGTCGACCACGCCGGCGTTCTCGCCCGGGCCGACCAGCACAGCTGGCCCTTCTGTAGGGAGCCGGCGAAGGTGCACCTTGGACGACTTGTACGAGCAGTGCTCGCTCCACATGACCGCGTACATCGCCAGTTCCAGGTGGTTCGGCTCGCGGCCCAGGATCCGTACGATCGATGCGGCTTCTTCGTCGGTCAAGCCGAGCTCGCGGTGCAATTGGGGCGCCAGCACGCGTTCAACGCTAGGCGGGTTACGGGAGGTCAAGTGACGTGAGACCGGTTATATGCAGCTGCTAACCGCCCGCAGCCGGGTGCGGGCCGGACTGGTCCATCAGCTCGCGGCGCGCTCGCCCCGGGTAGCGGTGGCGCCGACCCCGCCGGCCCGTCCGCCTGCCACACGCCACCCGCCACCCGCCCCCGCAAGCAGGGCCCGCAGAAGGACCAGGCCATCCGTCGAGCCGAGGAGATCACTGGAGGCGCGTTCGGGATGGGGCATAAGGCCGACCACGTTGCCGGCCTCATTGCACACGCCGGCGATGTCGTTCGCGGACCCGTTCGGGTTGTCGACATAGCGAAGGACAACTCGCCCTTCGGCTTCGAGGCGCTGGAGCGTCGCTTGGTCCGCGGTGTAATTGCCCTCGAAATGGTTTATCGGTACCGACAGCCTCCGGCCCACTGGCACCCCGGCCGTCAGCACTGAACGATCGCTCACCACTTCGAGCTCCGTCATCTGGCACAGGAACGTGAGGCCTTTGTTTTTCTGCAACGCACCCGGCAGCAGGTGGGCCTCGGTGAGGACCTGAAAACCGTTGCAAATCCCCAACACGGGACCGCCAGCGGCGGAGAACTCGCTCACCGCCCTCATCACCGGAGAGAACCGCGCGATCGCTCCCGGACGAAGGTAGTCACCATGGGCGAAGCCCCCGGGCAAGACGACGGCGTCAAATGCACCAAGCGATGCAGAACCGTGCCACACAAGCTCCGCCTCCGCCCCGAGGACCTCGACCGCCTCTGCCACGTCGTGCTCACAGTTGGTCCCCGGGAAGACCACAACCCCGATCCGCTGCGCCACGAGTTCACGATACCAGGAGGTGCCGCCGGCGCCCGGGAGGAGGCGAGGCGACGGCGGAGCCTAGAGCGGGGGGAGATGGGCCGGAAGAGATCGGCCGGAGCGGGGACGGCCGGAGCGGGCTGACCACGACCACGACCACCAGATTTCGCTTTCCGGCCACCGGCCTGTTGCCGAGTGTTCATGTTGGCGAAGCTAGGTTCGGGCCCGGACTACCACATCATCAGGCACATCATCAGGCACATCATCAGGCACATCATCAGAAGAAACAAAGGAGACTCCTGACATGTCACCTCACCGCCCGTACCAGCGAGCTCGTCGTCTCGCTCTGGCCCCGGCATTGGCAGCACTCCTCGGGTTAGCCCTCGAAGCTCCGGCTCAGGCCGACCAGGGGTCGTACCCTCCTTTCCAGGAGCACACGTTCTTCCAGCCTGGCAACCTGCTGGTTAGCACCAGCTTTTACGACGCCAACCCCGACATCATCACGCCTGGTCAGACCGAGCTGCCGCCGGGGTGCACGGGTTCGAACTGTGGCCTCGCCGTCGCCAACGGCGAGTACCCGTACGTCTTCAACAACGATGCCGCGGACGCCAGCTTCGGAGTGACTTCCCCGATAGTCCTCCAACAGCTGACCCCGGGGGGCTCGCTTGTCAACTCTCTCCAGGTCCCCAACAGTGCCGAGCGGTGGGCAGCCCGCGGTGACCAGATGGTGACCAGTTTCTCCTCCAAGTCCGAGCTGGCGCTCAACCTGTCCACCGACGGCCGCTACGTGACTTTCGTGGGTTATGTAGCCCCGGTCGCCGCGATCGATGTCTCCAATGCGAACACGCCCGGAGTTGTCGACCCGTCGAACCCCGTCCCCGGTACCTATTACAGGGTCGTGGGCCAGCTGGACAGCCAGGGACGACTGCAATTCACAGAGACCAACGCTTATAGCGGCGACAACGGCCGTGCGGCCATCTTGAACGACGGGCCTGGCGCCCCTGCTGGCGGTCTGTACTACGCCGCTGGTAACGCCGGCAACGGCGGCACCCCGCAGCCGGCGGGGATCGTAATCGGTGCCGGAGCACAACTGCTCCAGCCTTCGGACCAGCCAGAGGCCGCTCAGAACCCCGGCTTACCGACACCCGTAGGGAGTTTCAACGTTACCCAGCTGGGCGACAAGCCGGACAAGCTCGGCAAGGACGACAACTTCCGCGGCCTGACCATCTCTAACAACGTCGTTTATTACACCAAAGGCAGCGGTGGGAACGGTGTGAACACGGTCTATTTCGTGGACACGACGGGCCAAGCCTGCCCGAGCGCCGGCGTCGGCTTGCCGCAAGCCGGGGCGTCCTTGCCGACGTCGCCGATACCTTACGACTTCTCGACCGTGGCAACTGCGGGCCTCACGAACAACATGTGCATCCTGAAGGGGTTCCCGACGGCCACCAAGTCCACTACTTCGTTCCCCTTCGGGCTGTGGTTTGCCAACTCCGACACCGTTTACGTGGCCGATGAGGGCGACGGCACCAACACCTACTCGACGGAAAGCGGGACTTACACCGATGCCGCGGCGCAGCCGACGGCCGGACTGCAGAAATGGGTCTTCAACCAAACGAGCGGCAGCTGGCAGCTGGCCTACACGCTCCAAAACGGCCTCGACCTCGGCCAGCCCTATACGGTCCCGGGTTACCCAACCGGGGATAACACCGGCCCCTCCGGTACGGGGCTCCCGTGGGCGCCGGCCACAGACGGGCTGCGGAACGTAACCGGGCGCGTCAACCACAACGGGACCGTGACGATCTGGGCTGTAACGTCCACCGTCAGTGGCAGCGGGGACCAGGGGGCTGACCCGAACAAGCTCGTCGAGATCACCGATCTTGTCAAGGCCACGTCCTCGCCGTCCTGGGAAGGGTTCCGAACAGTGCGCGGTGCACGGTCCGGCGAAGTCATCAGAGGCGTGTCGTTCACGCCCGGCACCGGGCCCTACGGGTACTAAGTCGGCTCTTTAGCGACTATCGAAACATAGGCATCCTCGATGACGGGGTTGGCCAAGAGCCGGGCACAAAGCTCTTCGACGACCCGGCGGGCCTCCCCGTCATCGGGCGCTTCCACTTGAAAACGGAAGGATTTGCCGGCGCGCACCCCGCTGACACCGCTAAACCCGAGCGCCGGCAGCGCCCGTTCGATGGTCGCACCCTGCGGGTCGGCAATGCCGCGTCGTAGCTGCACTTCGACGAACGCCTCAAACGTACCCATGTTCCTGGCTAATCCGCGCCCCGAGACCCGGCTAGCTATACGTCGGTCCCGGGCCAGTCGGAAAAACTGAGCCCGCTCAAACGCTCGTAAGCCTCGACATATCGGGCACGTGTGGCCTCCACGACGTCGGGCGGCAACGGGGGTGGGGGCGGCACTTTGTCCCAGCCGGTCGCCTCGAGCCAGTCCCGCAGCGGTTGTTTGTCGAACGACGGGGGTGTGCGGCCGGGCTGCCACCGGTCGGATGGCCAAAAGCGGGAGGAATCAGGAGTCAACATCTCGTCGCATACAGCAAGCTCGCCATCGATGAGCCCGAGCTCGAATTTGGTGTCCGCAATGATGATCCCGTGCTCCAACGCTCGGGCCGCCCCCACGGTGTACGCCTCCAGGCAAATCTCACGCGCCTCGGTAGCTAGCTTGTCGCCGACGAGGGCGGCCGCATCGTCGAACGAAATGTTCTCGTCGTGGCCGACAGTCGCCTTGGTGGACGGAGTGAAGACCGGGTGTGGCAACTGTTGGGACTGGGACATGCCGGACGGTAGCGGTTCGCCGTGCATGGTGCCCGAGCGCTTGTACTCCGCCCAGGCCGAACCCGACAGATATCCGCGCACGATGCACTCGATGGGCAGCATCTCCGCCCGGCGCACCAACATCGA
Organism: uncultured Acidimicrobiaceae bacterium; assembly: GCA_963823855.1. Taxonomy (GTDB): domain Bacteria; phylum Actinomycetota; class Acidimicrobiia; order Acidimicrobiales; family Palsa-688; genus Fen-671. Next base: position 15,985 of record CAWGNA010000005.1, on the reverse strand, counting down.
GCGGCCCTCGGCAAAAGCAGGGCTCACCCCACCAGCTCGCACGTCGAGGTCTGGCGGCACGCCCACGCTGATGAGGTGAGTCGGCGCCACCTCGGACAACTGCAGGGCCCAGAAGGCGGTGAGGGCCGTAAGCACCCTCCCCTTCCCCGGCACCGGCTCGGACATAACGACGTCGAAGGCTGATATGCGGTCGGAGGTCACGAACAACAACCCGTCCTCGTCGACCTCGTAGACGTCGCGGACCTTCCCCGAATAGACATGTTTCATCGGCCACCTCCTCCTGTCAACGGTAGTCCGTCCGTCCGCTGACAGGACCAAATGGTCTGGCTCTAAGCTCGCGCAGTCGTGCCCCCCAACTACCGCCAGCAACAGGGCCAGGCGCTCACCAGGAACGAGCGGCGCGGCACCGTTGTCCTCGGTGCTGCCGTGCTGGTAGCTGGAGCGGGGCTGGGCATCTGGGCATTGGCGGGTGGAGGCGGTGCCAGTACCAGCCAAAAGGGGCCATGCGTCAGCGTGGACATCCCGAGTTCGACGGGCGGCGGCGAAGTGCGGCAGTGCGGGGACGAAGCGCGCACCTGGTGCGCCACAGAAGCCACCGGCGGCGGACTGGTAGCGTCAGAGGTGAGAGCCGCGTGCAAACACGCCGGCCTGCTCGCCGAGCGTTAGCCGGTTCTCCGGTCGACCTACTGGGCCGACCTACTGGGCCGACCTACTGGGCCGACCTACTGGGCCGACCTACTGGGCCGACCTACTGGGCCGACCTACTTGGGTCGGCCTATTGGGGCCTGGCGAAGCTGGCCCGGTAGGTAGCGAGGCGCTCGGCCAGGACCTGGTCGCTCACGGCCAAGATCTCCGCCGCAAGCAGGGCCGCGTTGGCCGCGCCGTCGATCGCCACGGTCGCCACGGGGAAGCCCCGGGGCATCTGTACAGTCGAGTAGAGAGCGTCTAGCCCGGACAGGGCGCTTCCCGATAGCGGTACACCGATGACGGGCAGGGTCGTGCGCGCCGCCACGGCGCCGGCCAGGTGGGCAGCCATCCCTGCGCCGCAAATGACGGCTCCATAACCCATGTCTCTCGCTGAGGAGGCGAACGCCGCCACCACCTCGGGTGACCGGTGCGCCGACATGACCTCCTCGACGGCTTCGATCCCAAATTGTTCGAGCATCTCGAGCGCCGGCGCCATCTTGGCTTTGTCGCTCGCTGACCCCATCAGGACAGCAACCTTCACGAAGTGCTCCCGTAATGGTTCGGCGATGTCAGAGCGGAGGACCATATCGGGCCAAGAAACCATACCTGCCGCCCTGTAAGCAACCCGGCGCGCCTCCGGTACGTCGTCGCCGAGGCCGACCACGTCGAGGACCCGGCCGCCGTTCGTAACCAGGCTGCCGTCCGGGCCGCTCTCGACACCTGCCGCGTAGACCCGGGCCCCCGGTACGGCTATAGCGTCGTCGAGGCCTTCGATGTGGGCACCGAGCTCAGGGTTGTCCGGATAGCCGGGCGCGGCCAGCACGACGCACACCGCGGCAATTTCGGAGAAATCAGGGGCGTTGTGGTCCGAGAGCCCACCCTCGGCCGCCGCCGCCAAGGTGGCGGTGACATCGCCGCTCCACCGGGGGAACAGCACCTGGGCCTCGGGGTCGCCGAAGCGAACGTTGAACTCGAGTACTTTTGGCCCCTCCTCGGTGAGCATCAGTCCCGCGTACAGAGCGCCGCGGTAGTCGATGCCGCGTTTGAAAAGAGCGTGCAGCGTCGGCAATATTGCCCGCTCCATGACGTCGCCGACGACATTGTCCCCGGCGAACGGCACAGGGGAGTAGGCACCCATGCCACCCGTGTTCGGGCCGGCACCGCCATCTCCCAGTCTTTTGAAATCCTGTGCCGCGGCAAGAGGATAAGCCCGGCGCCCGTCGCAGATAGCTATGACGGATAGTTCCTCCCCGGTCAGTACCTCCTCTATGAGCACCTTCCGCCCGGCGTCCCCGAACGCTCGACCTGAGAGCTTGGCCCTCAGGTCAGCTTCGGCCTCTCCGAAGAACTCGGTGACGAGGACACCCTTCCCGGCCGCCAGGCCGTCGGTTTTAATAGCCCACGGCGCCGGCGTGGCGCGGAGGTATTGGAGCGCCGGCTCGAGCTCGTCGAACACCACGGAGCTCGCCGTGGGGACCCGGGCCGCGCCGAGGATTTGTTTCATCCATACCTTCGAGCCCTCGAGGCGAGCCCCGTCGGCACCAGGGCCGAAGACCAGGCCGCCCCGAGCCCTTATCCTGTCCGCCAATCCGTCGACCAACGGGGCCTCTGGCCCAATGACCCACAGGTCCGCCTCCAGACGTTCCGGGGGAGCCGAGACCCGCTCGAAGCCTTCCATGCCAGGGTTACCGGGGGTGACAACCACATCGGCCGTCTCGGAAAGGGCTACCGCGAGCGCATGTTCACGCCCACCACTGCCCACCACACATACTTTCATGTGCATACTTTCATGGGCATACTTTCACGGCACGCCCCAGCTCACGGTACCCCTAGCCTCACGATCTGGTCCCTCGCCGGCCCAACCCCCACGTAGCTGACGCGCACGCCGGCTTGGGCGCTCAGGAAATCGACGTAATTGCGGGCCGCTTTGGGCAAGCCTCCGTTTTGGTCGACGTGCGAGGTGTCGCGCATCCACCCGGGCAGTTGTTCGTAGACGGGTTCGACATCGTGGAGCACGGACTGGTGCCACGGCATGTTGTCGTAGCGCTTGCCTTCCGCTTTGTAAGCCACACAGACTTTGATTGTCTCGAAAGTGTCGAGCACGTCCAGCTTCGTGACCGCCAGCTCGTCGATCGAATTGAGGCGCACGGCGTGGCGCATCATTACTGCGTCGAACCACCCGGGCCGTCGTCGGCGCCCGGTATTGGTCCCGAACTCGTGGCCCCTTTCGACCAGGCTGTCCCCGACCTCTCCAAATAGCTCGGTTGGGAACGGCCCGCCCCGACCCGGGTGACGTACGCCTTCGCCACACCGAGGACGCGGTCAATGTAGCGAGGCCCGATGCCAGCCCCGGTACATGCCCCCCCGGCGACAGGATTTGACGACGTTACAAAGGGGTACGTGCCGTGGTCCAGGTCAAGGAAAGTGGCTTGTGCCCCTTCGAGCAAGACGCCACCGCCGGCCGCGAGCGTGTCGTGGACCAAACCAACTGCGTCGCCGATGTGCGGGGCCAGGCGGGGGGCGTACTCGTTCAAGTACCGGTCGGCTATGTCGTCCGCTGAAAGTGCGAGCCGGTTGTAGACCTTGGCGAGGATGAGGTTTTTCTCTTTGAGGACTACCTCGAGTTTTTGACGGAATATCTTGGGGTCCAGCAGGTCCTGCACCCGCAGGCCAATGCGGGCGGCCTTGTCCGCGTAGGCGGGGCCGATCCCTCGTTTGGTAGTGCCCAACCGGTTCTTTCCGAGGTAACGCTCGATCAGGGCATCCATCTCATGGTGGTAGGGCATGACGAGGTGCGCACTGCCCGAAATGACGAGCCGAGAACAATCGATCCCGCGCTGTTCGAGCGCGTCCATCTCATCGATGAGGAACTTCGGCTCGACGACTACTCCGTTGCCGATTACCGGTGTCGTGTACGGGTACAGGACTCCGCTGGGCAGCAGTTGGAGGGCAAAGGTCTCGCCGTCTACGACCACAGTGTGGCCGGCGTTGTGGCCGCCCTGGTAGCGCACGACGACCTGCATCTCCTTTGCGAGCAGGTCGGTCAGCTTTCCTTTACCCTCGTCACCCCACTGGGTGCCGACAAGGACGGTCGCGGGCACACGGGCGCTCCTCTTGAAAAAATGGCGGCAGCCACGAGCATAGCCGGGGCCTGCGCAAACCTCGTCAAACCGGCGCGAGCCCTCACACCTGCCCGAGCCAGCCCTATCCTTGTGCTGTGAGCAAGCCGCTTGCGCCTCGTTCCGACGCCGCAAGCAAACCCCTGTCTTCGGTGGATGAGGTGCTCGCCTTCGTGCGGGCCAAAGGAGGGCGGGCGACGCCGCCGCGGCGGACTTTGCTCGAAGTGCTGTTCGAGACCGACGAACATTTGAGCGCCGAGGAGCTGGCGGCAGCCGTCCAGGCCAAATCCCCCGAGGTCCACATCTCGACGATCTACCGGAACCTCGAAGACCTGCAGCGCTTGGGGGTCGTCGTCCACTCGCACCTCGGTCACGGGCCGGCAACATACCAGCTGGCCTCGCTGGCCCACGCCCACTTCATTTGCGAGCTGTGCGGGGTTACGATCGAGGCGCCAGGCGAACTGTTCGGCGGTTTGGCTCGGACGGTGAAAACCAAGCTCGGCTTCTCGATAGACCCGCGCCATTTCGCGATCCTCGGGCGCTCCGCGGCGTGCGAGGCCCACTCCCGCTAGCGCCGCACCTGGCGGCTCTTAACTACGGCAGGGGCCGGCCCGTAACGGACCGGCCCCTTGTTGCCCAACTTTCCCCGCACCGCGCCAGCTGGCGCGGCTGGGACCGCAACTAGCTGCGCTCAGCGCAAGACGAGTTCGCCCGCTCGCTCCTGGCCAGCTCCTCCTGGCCAGCGCCCTCCTGGCCAGCGCCCTCCTGGCCGTGCCCGTCCTGGCCGGACGCCACGTCAACTGTGACCGTGTCGCCCTCGCCGTATTTCCCTTCGAGTAGGGCCAACGCCAGGTTGTCACCGATAGTGCGCTGTATGAGGCGCTTGAGCGGGCGAGCGCCGTAAACGCTGTCGTAGCCGCGCCTGGCCAGCCAAGCCTTGGCCGCGTCGGTCACGACGAGGTTCAAGCGACGGGCCGCAAGCCTCTTGTCGAGCCCGCGTAGCTGGATATCTACGATCTTGGCAATGTCGTCGTGGGTCAGTTCTTGGAAGCGCACGACCTCGTCGATCCGGTTCAAGAACTCCGGCTTGAACGCGTCACGGATATCACCCCGGTAGTTGGAGGTCATTATGAGGACGGTATTGGTGAAATTGACCGTCCGGCCCTGGCCGTCTGTCAAACGCCCGTCGTCAAGCACTTGCAGCAGGATGTTGAACACGTCGGGATGAGCCTTTTCGATCTCGTCGAGCAGCACGACCGAGTAAGGGCGCCGTCGGACCGCCTCTGTCAGTTGGCCGCCCTCCTCGTAACCAACGTACCCAGGGGGGGCGCCGACCAGGCGGGCGACCGAGTGCTTTTCCATGTACTCGGACATGTCGATGCGGACCATGGCCCGCTCGTCATCGAACAAAAAGTCCGCCACTGCCCTCGCCAGCTCCGTCTTGCCGACGCCGGTTGGGCCCAGGAACAAGAAACTACCGATGGGCCGGTTCGGGTCGGAAAGACCGCTGCGCGACCGGCGTATAGCGTTCGCAACGGCGCTCACGGCCTCGTCCTGGCCGACCACCCTGTCGTGGAGGACGTCCTCCATCCTGATGAGCTTGGCGACCTCGCCTTCGAGCAGGCGGCTAACCGGCACACCGGTCCATTTGCCCACGACTTCGGCGACGTCTTCCTCGTCAACTTCCTGCTTCAGCATCTTGTTGCCTGCTTGCAGCTCTTCGAGGTGCTTGGTGGCTTCGTCGATACGGCGTGAAAGGTCCGGGATCTGCCCGTAGCGGATCTCTGACGCCTTAGCCAACTCGCCGCTGCGCTCGTAGCGCTCGGCTTCTCCGCGCAGTGCCTCCAGCTCCTCTTTCAAGCTGGTTATAGAAGCGATGGCGTCTTTTTCGCCCTGCCAGTGGGCCTTCATGCCGTCGCTCGTCTCGCGCAGGTTGGCCAGCTCTTCGTCCAGCTTGGCGAGGCGCTCTTTGGAAGCCTCGTCGGTCTCCTTGGCGAGCGCGACGCGCTCTATTTCCAGCTGGCGGATCCTCCGCTCAACCACATCGATCTCGGTCGGCATAGAGTCGATCTCGATCCGGAGGCGGCTGGCCGCCTCGTCGACAAGGTCGATCGCTTTGTCGGGCAGGAACCGCCCGGTTATGTAACGGTCCGAGAGCACGGCGGCAGCCACGAGCGCCGAGTCGATTATCCGCACGCCGTGATGGACCTCGTAACGCTCCTTCAAGCCCCGCAGTATCGCAATGGTGTCCTCGACCGAGGGCTGTCCCACATAGACGGGCTGGAACCGTCGCTCCAGGGCGGCGTCTTTTTCTATGCGCTTGCGGTACTCGTCCAGAGTCGTAGCACCGATCAGCCGCAGCTCGCCACGAGCCAGCATGGGCTTGATCATGTTGCCGGCATCCATGGCGCCCTCGGCTGCGCCGGCGCCCACAATGGTGTGCAGCTCGTCGATGAAGGTGATGACCTCCCCACCCGAGTCGGATATTTCCTTGAGGACCGCCTTCAACCGCTCCTCGAACTCGCCCCGGTATTTCGCCCCGGCCACCATCGAGGCAAGGTCGAGCGCGAGCAAGCGCTTTCCACGCAAGCTTTCGGGCACGTCGCCCTCGACAATGCGGCGGGCCAGTCCCTCGACGATCGCCGTCTTGCCCACGCCTGGCTCACCGATCAGTACCGGGTTGTTCTTCGTGCGCCTGGAAAGGACCTGGACCACGCGGCGTATCTCCTCGTCCCGGCCGATCACCGGGTCGAGCTTGCCCCGCCGTGCTTCCTCGGTCAGGTCGCGGCCGTACCTTTCCAACGCCTGGTAAGTCTCTTCCGGGTTCTGAGTGGTGACACGGTGACTGCCCCGCACTTCGCGCAACGCGTTCAGCAGGTCGTCATGAGCCAGCCCCACTCGTTTAGCGAGGGCGAGAAGGATGTGCTCGACCGAGAGGTACTCGTCACCAAGCGCGTCCCGCTCCCGACCAGCCTGCTCGAGGAGCTCCTGTGATTCGCGCGAGAGCGATGGGCCATCGCCCCCGTAGCTGTGGGGCAATTTGGACAGAGAATCCTCGACCCGGTTGCGGAGCGGCAAAACCGCCACCCCGACCCGTGCCAACACCGGCAGCACGGCCGTCCCTTCCTGGCCGAGCAACGCGAGCAAGATGTGGTCAGGAGTGACCTCGGGGTTGTTGCGCCCGCGGGCATCCGCAACCGCGGCGCTGAAAGCCTCTTGAGTTTTCTGTGTCCAGCGATTTGCATCGATCGCCAATTTGTGTTCCTCCTAGTAGTGCCCCTCCAGGGACCGTCGCCCGGTTGCGCTGGCGAAATCCCTAACAGAGCATGTCTTTTCGGCAACCGGGCGCCGGTTGCCTGCCGTCGTAATCGATTGTCCTGCCAGATCAGTTTTCGGACCGGTTGTCCCACGTGGGTGCCGGCCCTCTAATCATGAATCGGCCCGCCCCAATTTTGGACGGTCTATGAACTTCTAGTTCTTGGGTAACCAGCGCACGGGGTTGGTGTCGATCGGTACCAGGTCACGCCGGTAGTGGCGGTGCACCCGCTCCACCGCCTCACGGGCCTCGGCGCGCGCCCGGGCCACCTCCACGTGCAAGCGGGCGATCTCGGTCTCGAGCTCGATAATCCGCTTCACTCCTTCCAGATTGAGGCCCTCTCCGGTCAGGTCCTGGATGCGCCGCAACAACTCAATGTCTTTGTCGCTGTAGCGCCTGCTCCCGCCCAGGGTCCGGGCGGGCCCGAGAAGGCCCTTGCGTTCGTAGATGCGCAGAGTCTGCGGGTGCACCCCGGCCAGTTCTGCCGCTACCGAGATCACGTAGACCGCCATGGAATGGTCCCTTTCGGCGCCCTTGCGCGCCCGTCGAGACGACCCGGTCTCGTTGGCGAACCCCTCTCCGGTCTTCACTCGGTCTCAGCTCCCAGTTTCTCGCGCAACTTGCTACCCGCTTGCTCCGAAGCCTTGGCGAGGGCCTCTACGGCCCGTCGCTCATCGGAAGAAAGCTTCGCCGGAACATCGACGTCGAACGTAACCAGGAGGTCGCCCTTCTTCCCGGGCGCCTGCACCCCTTGGCCCGCCACGCGGAAGACACGCCCGGAGCGAGTCCCGGCCGGCACTTTAACGCTTACCGGCTTGCCGTTCAGGGTCGGGACCGAGACCGTGGTGCCGAGCGCCGCTTCAGCGAACGTAATGGGCACTTTTACCGTCAGATCCTTGCCTTTCTGGGTGAACACCGGGTGCGGGGCAATGTGGACGACTACGTAAAGGTCGCCGGCGGGCCCACCAAAGCGTCCGACGTCCCCTTTCCCGGGGACTCGTATACGCTGGCCGTTCTCGACCCCGGGCGGGATGCGCACTTTCACCTGACGGGCGCGCCGCTCGGTCCCCCGGCCGCCACAAGTCGGGCACGGCACCTCGATTTGCATGCCGGTCCCGCCGCAAGCGACGCAGGGATGGCTGAAAGAGAACATCCCCTGGTTTTCGTTGATAACGCCACTGCCACCGCAAACGGGGCAGACGGTTGGCGCCGTCCCTGGCGCAGCCCCCGTCCCCCCGCAGGTGGAGCACGGTACCTCTGTTATCACATTGACCGTCGTGGTTGCGCCCTTTATGGCATCTGCAAACGTCAGGTGAAGCTCAGCCTCCGCGTCCTGGCCGCGTTGGGGCGCCGCCGCACCGGTACTTGGCCGCCCCCGACGGTTGCCCCGTCCAAAAATATTGCCTAGCAAGTCGCCGAGGTCGTCCACGCGGAAATTCGAAAAACCGCCCTGAGCCCCGGGTGCCCCCGTGCCTGCACCGGCAAACGGGTTGCCTGCGAAACCGTTCTCGGACAGGGTACGGACCTCGTCGTACTCCTTGCGCTTGGCCTGGTCGCCAACGACGTCATAGGCGGCCGAGATCTCCTTGAAGCGCTCCTCCGATCCCGGGTGAGCATCAGGGTGGTACTGCTTTGCCAGCTTCCGATAAGCGCGCGCGACCTCCTTGTCCGTGGCGGTTTTCGCCACGCCCAAGACCTTGTAATAATCCTTTTCAAGCCACTCGCGCTGCGCCGCCATTGGCTCAGCCTCTGACCTTTACCATGGCTGGGCGCAGCACCTGGCCCTTCCACCGATATCCGGCTCGTAATACCTCGCTTACTTCGGGTCTTTCAGGCGCGTCGTCACCTTCAGCGGGCTCGTGGGCGACCGCGTCGTGGTGGACAGGATCGAAAGGTAAGCCCTCAGGGTCAACGCGTTCGAGGCCCTCCTTCGAAAGTATGTCGAAAAGAGCGCCAGCGACCTGCTTCACGTCCTCTCCGCCTCCATGGGCCAGCGCCAGGTCGGCTGTATCGAGAACTGGCAGCAGCTTTTTTACCAGCGAGGCCGCGGCATTCTCGAAAATCTCAATTTGCTGACGCTGGACGCGCTTGCGGTAGTTATCGAACTCGGCCTGTAGGCGCAACAAAGCGTCCTTGTACTCGTCGCGCTCGCGGACCAGCTCGCCGCCGGCCCCGTTGTCACCGGGTGCGGGCCACCCATCCGGCCCGGCGGGCGCGTCGCCGGGCCCCGGGTCGCGCCCCTCATGTGCCACCGGGAACTCCTCGGTACCGGCCGCCAAGCCCGCCCGGCCCGGGCCAGCCTGCCTGAGCAGGATCTGGCCCGCCGGGCCGGGCGTGACGTACCTCTTCGCCTTCGCGGCTCATCAGGCCTGACCACCCTCGTCCACGATCTCCGCATCCACGACCTCATCGTCACTGGCGCCGTTGCCTGAAGCGGCGTTGGTAAAACCACCGTCCCCGGGCGCGCCCCCGTCCGACGAAGTAGCAGACGCGGCCTCGTACAACCGCTTGCCCAGCTCCTGGACACCGCTCGCCAGGCGCTCGGTGGCGGTCTTTATAGCCTCGATGTCGCTGCCGCTTATCGCCTCTTTCAGGGAGCGCAGATCAGACTCGACGCGCTCTTTCTCGGCGCCGCTGAACTGGCTGGCCTGGTCCCGCAACAGCTTCTCGGTCTGGTAGACGAGCGAGTCGGCGTTGTTGCGGATCTCCGCTTCCTCCTTGCGACGCCTGTCATCCTCGGCGTGCGCTTCCGCATCGTGGACCATCTTGTCGATCTCGTCCTTGGAAAGAGCCGACTGGCCCGTGATCGTCATCGACTGCTCCTTGCCCGTGGCCCGGTCCTTGGCCGAGACATGGACGATCCCGTTGGCGTCGATGTCGAAGGTGACCTCTATCTGGGGGATGCCCCGCGGAGCGGGAGGTAGGTCCACGAGCTCGAACTTCCCGAGCGTTTTGTTGTACATGGCCATCTCGCGCTCGCCCTGCAGGACGTGGACCTGGACCGAGGGCTGCATGTCCTCAGCCGTGGTGAAGACTTCGCTCTTCTTGGTCGGGATGGTGGTGTTGCGCTCGATCAACTTGGTCATCACGCCGCCCTTGGTCTCGATGCCGAGCGACAGGGGCGTCACGTCGAGCAGCAGGATGTCCTTTACTTCGCCCTTCAAGACGCCGGCCTGGATCGCCGCGCCGACGGCAACCACCTCATCGGGGTTGACCCCCTTGTGAGGATCCTTGCCCGTGAGGCTGCGGACGAGCTCCTGGATAGCCGGCATGCGGGTCGCGCCGCCCACCAGGACTATGTGGTCGATCTTGTCCTTGCTGAGCCCGGCGTCCTTGATCGCCTGGTCGAAAGGACCACGGCACGCCTCGGCCAGGTCAGATGTCAGCTCCTGGAACTTCGAACGCGTGAGCTTGACGTCGAGGTGCTTGGGGCCCTCGCTCGTGGCAGTGATGAAAGGCAGGTTGATCGTGGTTTCCTGCACGGCAGAAAGCTCGATCTTGGCCTTCTCAGCGGCCTCTTGCAGCCTCTGCAGAGCCATCTTGTCGTTGGAAAGGTCGACGCCCTCAGTGTCCTTGAACGTCTTGACCAGCCAGTCGATCACGCGCTGGTCCCAGTCGTCCCCACCGAGGTGGGTGTTGCCGCTCGTCGCCTTGACCTGGAAGATGCCTTCGCTTATCTCCAGGACCGAAACATCGAACGTGCCCCCACCGAGGTCGAACACGAGGATCGTCTGCTCCTCCTCCTTGTCGAGCCCGTAGGCCAACGCGGCCGCGGTCGGCTCGTTGATGATGCGCAGCACCTCGAGGCCTGCGATCTGGCCGGCCTCTTTGGTCGCGGTCCGCTGGGCGTCGTCGAAGTACGCCGGTACGGTGATGACAGCCTGCGTGATGCTGGTCCCGAGGTAGCTCTCGGCGTCCCTCTTCAGCTTCTGCAGGATGCGAGCGGAGATCTCCTGGGGTGAATACGCCTTGCCGTCAATGTTGATCCCCCAAGAGTTGTCACCCATGTGGCGCTTGACGGACCGGATGGTGCGGTCGGGGTTGGTGATGGCCTGGCGCTTGGCGACCTCGCCCACGAGCACCTCGCCTGACTTGGAGAAACCGACCACAGAAGGTGTGGTCCGGGATCCCTCGGCGTTAGCTATAACGGTTGGCTCACCGCCCTCAAGTACGGCAACTACGGAGTTGGTCGTACCGAGGTCGATGCCGACAGCCTTTGCCATGAACAGCCTCCTTAGGGGGCAGGCCAGGCCACCAGTGCCTAGCCCTTGGGGTTTTGGATAGGTCTATGGAGCGGTTCTATCGCTCCTGAGTCCCTAGTGTACCAAAGTTGAGTGTCATAGTATCAAGATTCTTGGGTTCTCCCAGCGTCGGGGGCCCGAGAGAACACGGCAAGCGGTAGGCTCCGCTCATGTCGACCCTCCTCCTCGTCCGGCACGGACAGAGCCTCTGGAACCTCGAGAACCGCTTCACCGGATGGTGGGACGTTGACCTGTCTGCAACAGGCGAGGAAGAGGCCCGCCAGGCGGGGCGCCTGCTGGCTGACGAGGGCCTGCTACCCGACGTGGCCCACACCTCCGTGCTCACGCGCGCCATCAGGACCCTCAACATCGTCCAGGAGGAAACCGGTCGGCTCTGGATCCCGGTTTACCGCCACTGGCGACTTAATGAGCGTCATTACGGGGGCTTGACCGGGCTCGACAAAGCGGAGACCCGCGACCGGTACGGTGACGAGCAGTTCCGGCTGTGGCGAAGGAGCTACGACGTGCCGCCGCCGCCAACTGGGCCGGGACAACCTCTCGATGTCTCCGCCGACCCCCGCTACGTGCCCGGGGTTGTCCCCCGCACCGAGTGCCTCGCGGACGTGGTGGTCCGGATGGTCCCTTACTGGTTCGACGCCATCGCCCCGCACCTGCTCGGCGGCAAGGTCGTGCTCGTGGCCGCCCACGGCAACAGCCTGCGGGCGCTCATCAAGCGCCTCGACCAGATGAGCGGGGACGAGGTCGCCAAGCTCGAAATCCCCACTGGCGTCCCGATCGTCTACGAACTGGACAAGGCGCTCCAGCCCCGCCAGCCAGGTGGGCGCTGGCTGGGCGACCCGGACGCCATCGCCGCCGCGACCGAGGCCGTTCGCCAGCAGGGCCAGCGAGCCTGAGGTAACTTTTGGGTTCGCCGGACAGGCGATCGGCCACTCACTCGCCCCCGGTCACTCGCCCCCGGTCACTCGCCCCCCGCTCACTCGAAGGGTGTCCACAATCCCAAACGCTCCAACAACTATCGTCAGGCCAGATGAGGTCAGGCCAGATGAGGTTGTCGCCTGGCGCACGTCGGGTGACCGCTATCTTTGCTGCCTCGGCCGCGCTGGCTTTGGTCAGCGGGTGCGGCCATTCCAAACCGGCCGCAATTTCCACGACGCTGGCCACAACCACAACCACGACGGCACCCACCACGACGACTACTCGTCCGGTGCCTGTTTGCCCACTGACCGGCGCGCCGGCGCCTGATGGGAACATCCCGCAGCGGGCCGCTGTCGCCGTCAAGGTAGAGAACCTGCCGGCGGCCCGACCTCAGTGGGGCCTCGACTCGGCGGACATCGTCTTCGAAGAACCGGTCGAAGGAGGTATCACCCGCTACATCGCCGTCTACCAATGCGGGACCGCTTCCCGGATCGAACCGGTGCGTTCGGCGCGCTTCGTCGATGCGGACATCCTTGAACCTCTCGGCAAGGTCCCTTTCGGTTACTCGGGTGCCATCGAACCGGTCGTCAACGAGATCGACTCGCCCGCGTCGCTGCTGGAGGACGTGGGCGCAACCAAGGCCCCCGCCGCTTATACCGCTGACGCCACACGGCTCGCGCCCCACAACCTCCAAACCTCTACGGCCGCGCTCTACAAGGCGGCCAAGACTTTGGGGTACCCGAAGAAGGATGTCCCGCCGCCTTATTTCAAGTACGGTCCCCTGCCAGCCGGGGGCCAGCCGATCAACGCTGTCCACATCGACTTCCCACTTGACGTAACCACCTGGCAGTGGGGCACGACGACCGGGCGCTGGCTGCGGTCCTACTCGGACACCGGCCTCGCCGTGCAGGGTGACGGCGTCCAGATCTCGGCCGCAAACGTCGTCATATTGCACGTCGTCGAGTACCGGACCCCGTACCTGGAAGATGCCACCGGCGCGCGTGAATACCAGCTCCAGTTGTCTGGCACGGGGCCGGCGTGGATCTTCCGGGACGGACGTGAGTTCCAGGGGACCTGGCGGCGCCTGTCGCTCACCCAGTCAGCAACCTTTGTTGAGGCTAACGGGACCGAGATCACCCTCTCGCCGGGCAATACGTGGGAAGAACTGGTACCGACGGTCTCGCCGGTCACGGTCTCAGGGCTGGCGGCCCCCGCCGGCCGCGCTAAACCCCCTGGGGCGACCGCCGGGGGACCGCCGGGCGCGACCTAGACCGAACGTGCCGGCCTGGGCGCGTCAGGGCGGCGCCAGTTCTAAGGCTGCCCCGGCCCCAGGCCTTCTGGGTGTGACCTGGTCGCGTTCCAGTGCCCACATCGCGGCCTGATCGCAACCGGGACGTCGAACGACGCCCGGAAGCTAGTGTGCTAATTAGCTAAGTAGCTATGCTGCTGCGTCCCAGTCCAGATGGAGACGCCACAGCCTGAACGAGAAACCCCCCCACCCCAAAGCGATGACGACCCACAGGGCCCAAAGACCGTATGTCCGTCAAGGAAAAAAGTTATGCAAAGGCCAAACGCCACCATGGCGAACACCGCCAGGATGCGCCAACCCCAGGGGGACATGACCGCGATCCCGAGCGCCGGCACGTCTGGCCGGCCGTCGGCACGTCGAGAGGACCGTGCAGCGGGCGCCGGAGCGCTGCTCACTGCGGTCGCGATAGGGGGCCCACCCCTCCGCTAACTTCAGCGGAGGGGGAGCTGGTCCCTGGTTTCTTTGCTTCGTACTTACCGCGTGCCATCGACGACAAATCCTAGATCGCTCCGGGGCCCGTCTCGCCTGTGCGGATACGGGTCACGCTGTCGACGGCCGTTACCCAGATTTTGCCGTCGCCGATCTTTCCGGTGCGGGCCGCCTTGGCGATGGCTTCGACAACTCCGTCGGCCGTCTCCGCCGCGGTAAGCACTTCGATCTTGACTTTGGGCACGTACTCCACTCGGTACTCGGCACCCCGATAGACCTCGGTATGGCCCCGCTGACGACCGAAGCCCTTTACTTCGGAGACGGTCATACCGGCAATGCCCACGTAGGAGAGAGCCTCCCGGACGGCGTCCAGTGCGAACGGCTTAATAACCGCGGTGACCAGGATCATCAGGAAGTACCTCCAGCGCCGGCCACGATCGTGCTGCCCGCTGGCACGGGCGCACCTTCACCATAGCCCGGCAATACTCGGGTCGCACCTTCGGGCTCGGGGTAGCCCTCCTCGTCGTGGACAGCAAGGTCCCCGACCTCCAGGATGTCGTCGTCGTACTTCAACTTGTGCGACGGCATGACCCACTTGATCACCGTCAAGATAATGAACGTCACGGTGGCATCCCACAGTATTACCGTAACGGCAGCCAGGAACTGGATAAGGACTTGTTTCGGGTGGCCGTACAGGGCGCCGGTGATGGCGACCGGCCCCTTGTACCCTCTGACGTAGGTGTACTCCACTACTGACGGGTCGGCGAAAACACCGAGCAATATGCCTCCGAAGAAGCCGGCGATCCCATGGGTATAGATGATGCCCATCGCATCGTCGACCCTTTTCATGAAGCTGGCCCGTGACAAGTAAGTCCACGCCATCCACACGATCGTCGAGTCGATGGCGCCGATGAGCATGGCCCCGGCCCCGTTCACGTAGCCGGCGCACGGCGTGATGGCAACCAGTCCGACCACCATCCCGTTCACCGCCCCAAGGAACGTGGGCTTCTTGGCCGGGCCCAGGTACATGTCCCACAGGACCCACGTGAGAAGGGCGGCCGCTGTCGCCATGTTGGTGTTGATGACCGCAGACGCAGCGTCTGCGCTGGCGAAGTAAGGGTCGCCCCCGTTGAACCCGTTCCACCCGAGCCACACGATGCCCGCCCCGATAGCTACCAAGGGCAGGTTGTGGGGCAAGGCCTTCTCTCTGTCTCTTTTCAGACGGGGCCCGACCATCGCCGCGGCGACAAAACCGCTGACACCGGCGGCAAGGTGGATGACGTAACCACCAGAGAAGTCGCCGGCACCCTGTTGTGCCCAGTAACCGCCGCCCCAGAGGAGGAAGGCGTTGACGCTGTAGGCCATCGATGTCCACAGCGGCACGAAAACGATCCACACCTTGAACTTGATCCGGGACAGAACGCTGCCAAGGAACAGGAGCGGGGTGATGGCCGCGAACACGAACTGGAAGTAGACGACGCTCGCCTGCGGCAACCTGAACGGCGGCATGCCAGCGTCGACGAGCGGGATGCTGGCTCGGCTTTCCAGACTGGCGCTGCTGATCGACGTGGCCGGCTTACCTACGAAGTTGTGGAAGAAGTTGCATATGCCGCAGCTGCTCGGCGTCCAGTTCGCGGAATGGAACGCAGGGGTCCCGAAGCCCATCTGGTAAGCCCACAACACCCAGACGATGAGGACAGCGGCAAAGCCGGCGAACGTCATCAGGATCGTGTTGACGACCCACTTCTTCTGGACCAAGCCCCCAAAAAGCACCGCGAGTCCCGGGACGCTCATCAGCGCGACGAAAGTGGCGGCCGTCATCTGCCAAGCGTTGTCGCCAGTGTCCAGCCAAGCCTGGTCCGACGAACTCAAAGGCAGCGCGGCAGCCTGCAAGTGTGGTAAAAGGTGCTGCAAAAGCCCTCCTTGGTAGTAGCCTCAATTCACGGCT
>CAWGNA010000004.1:0-377826 GCA_963823855.1 uncultured Acidimicrobiaceae bacterium | reverse complement strand
CTGCCATATCTACTTCGATCTCGGCGACGACTCCGGGTTCTGTGCCGAACGGATCGAGGCACCTGAGTCTCGACGTCGGACCTATGGTTCTTAACGTTGCCGGGGCTCTGGGTCGATCTTGCTTGGCCAGTGGGTTGCTCATCTCGCCCGATACTGACGTGGGCGAACTGCTGGCCAGCGGGCGTAACCCCCTGGTCCGAGCGGCTATCGCGATCCAGACGGTCGGATAGTGAGGATGCAGCGATTCGATCCCTCGTGTCCACTCGACGACTGACAATTGCCTCGGGAATGGTCGCGGTCGCGGGTCGGTTCCTCGACGGTTGCCAGCTCGGCGGGCCAGGCGGAGTCGACGTGGACGCCAATTGAACCTTGTGACATGCAGGTGGCCTCAGCTGACGCTCGATGGGCGGCCTGTACGGGTTGAGCGCGGGCAACAGCGGTGGTGCAGCTCCGACCGGAAAACGGCTCGGAGAGCGGTTGGCGACACCATCTAACTGGACACGTTTCGCTCCTGAGCGACGTGCGCTTCCGCTGGTTTGCACAACGCACCGAGCAGAATAACTACGGATCAGAAGGTTGGGGGTTCGAATCCCTTCGAGCGCGCAAAACCCCTCTGACCAGCACGTTAACCATCTGAGTGAGAGGCTCGGGCGTTATGCACACCGCTCAGAGACCGGCTAAGTGATGAAATCCTCATCTGGAGAGGACATGACCGTCCCTCGGAGAGGACGACACAATCACGGCCAGGCTGGGCGAGGCCGTGGAGTGCGGCAGCCTCGTCGCCCTCATCCCCAGTTGGGAGCGTTCGCTTCGGGCTACCAACAAGAGACCCAGGACCGTACCCTCCTACAGCGACAGCGCTCTACTGCTCGAGGCCTTCCTGCGTGAGAGCTTCGGCGTCAGGTCGGTCGCCAGCATTACGCGTGACCACATCGAGACGTTTATGGCGGACACTCTGGAGCGCTGGAAGCCCACGACTGCCGCGGTGAGGTACCGCAGCCTCCAACAGCTGTACAAGTGGCTGGCGGAGGAGGGTGAGGTACCCGTCGACCCGATGGTGCGGATGAAGCCACCCGCAGTCCCAGAGGTCCCCGTGCCCGTCGTCGCCGACGATGACCTGCGAAACCTGCTGAAGGCGTGCGAGGACCCCACGTTCGGGGACCGACGCGATGTGGCCATGCTGCGCACCTTCATCGAGCGGCTGCCGCCTCGGTGAGGTGGCAGGGCTCAAGGTGGAGGACGTCGACTTCGAGGAGAAAGGACCGGTGAATCGCCAAGTCCATTAGGGTCATGTGGGGTATCGAACCAGGGACCTCGGGCATTTGCCAGTGCTGAATAAATCGGCTGGCCCTAAGACTGACAGGCTACAGAAACCGCACCTACCACTCGTTCTGGAACGTTTGGACAAGCGTCTTGAAACGAGGGTCCGGGGGCCGCAAGGAGTGTTCCGCTTAGCAAACCCCTCGACTCTTTTAGCCGTTGCTGAGCACCTCAATTTATTACCGAAAGACCTCGCCTACCTTTACACTGTCAATGATCCTAGTCAGGGTGACCGCGTTCGCGTTGTAGCAAGCGAGGGTACAGCCCGCCATCGTCATCCAGACCGTTTCGCCCTTGGTGTACGCGACCTCGTCCAGCTCCATGTCACCAGCACCAGGCACAATGACCTCCGAGCGGTCCTGAGACCCGCGGAGGCCCCCTGAACTAACCTGAACGGGTTTCGTGAGGCTTAGTTCAGTCGGGTGGAGCCCCTGTTCCCGCTGGAGCGTCATTTCCCCTTCGGGGGCGAGCTCATAGGCGTCCTCGGGTGACGGGGCAGCCGATTTGCCCGTCACTACCAATACTGTGAACCAAGGACTTGGGGTCTCAGAGAAGGCATAAATCGAGGGAGGATTGGGCACACTGTCGAGCTTCGCCGGCTCAGCGCCGGCGAGCAGCGCATAAGTTGGATACGGATAAGACAGGTAACGAGCCTTCTCCAAGGTTGCCTGCTTTTCCACTTGCCATGTGGACGGGAGTTCGTAAGAAATAATTGCCTTCCTACAGGAGTACTGGGTCCAGGGACTTTGAGCAACGCTTACCCCCGATAACGCCGTCCATGTCAACACCGTTAAAAGTGCCGCTATAACCTTCGTGTTGGGCGCAGCAACCGCAAGGCCCCGAGTTCTCGGCCCTGCTCTCTACTTCCCCGCCCCGGGCGCGATGGATAAACGGGCAGGCCCGGCCGGCCCTGAGACCTGACCTTCGGGCTCGCAGCGCTCTTTGCCTGGGACCCCGTCGGTCTCGGAGACCGGGACCAACGCGAAGGCTCAGCGGCCAGACATGCAAAGACTGCGGCGCCGTCGGTGAAAACCCTGGCGTCCTGGAGAACGCCTATAGCGCGTCTCATTAATACTCCTTTGATAAAGCCCCGACTGGGACAGGGAGTGACTACGACGTCGGCCTTCCTGGCCAGCGACGGGTTATAGCTCCTGCGAGAAACCTGCTCGCGCCGTTTCTGACAACTGGGCGGCAAAGAATTGTCGGCTGGTCGGTAAACATTCCGGTTTGCTCCTCCCTTCGAACGAGCCCCCCGGCCGGAGGCGGGGCTCGCGGGCGCTGCACCTGGCGCGGGCCAGGCCGAGGTTCCTGGGTAGCTGGTCCCTCTATGAGGTGTCAACGACGTCGGGACATTCGCCGCCGCGCTCCTGTCCGGGAGCCGGAGCCGGGCCGATGGCGACCTGGTCCGGTGCCTACACCGAGCCCGGGGACGGCGATCAAACTGCGGTAATGGTGGCCTTGGTTTTCCGTCTTCTGCCGGCCATATAACAATGAGCGGATCCGAGGGTGAAAGCATCCAACCAGGAGTTGGAACTTTCTCGAGCCAGGTTTAAACGGCCCCGTTGCGTCAAGGTGCCCCCTGCTGGATACTGTCTCTGGTGAAGTCAACAGGCAGGTTGCCCAGCCAACCGACCAGCTTCGTCGGCCGACAGTCAACAGTCGAACTGCTCAACCGCCGGCTGGCGCAAAACCGCCTGGTTACCGTGGTCGGCCCGGGGGGCTGTGGGAAGACCCGCCTCGCCATCGAGGTCGGTAGCCGAGCCGAAGGCTCGCGGCCTGATGGCGTGTTCTTCGTCGACTTGGCCGGCCTGTCGGACCCTCGCCTGGTGCCTGGCGCCGTGGTCCGTGCGCTCGAGATATCGGGGGTCGCGGGCCGCGACCCGCTCGAGCGGCTGACGGCTCGGCTGTCGGACCGCGACGTGCTTCTGATAATCGACAACTGCGAGCACGTCATTGAGGCATGCGCGGCGCTGGCAAACGCTGTGCGCGGAGACTGCCCGGCGGTGCGGCTCCTGGCCACCTCACGCGAGCGCCTGGCCGTCCCGGGCGAGGCCGTCGTCGCCTTGGGAGGCCTCGAACTCCCGGAGCGCTCCGGTGGTGGCGACGTGGGCCCTGTGGAGCGTTCGGAAGCGGGGAGGCTGTTTGTCGACCGCGCTCACATGGCGCGAGCCGATTTTCGTGTCGACGACCCCGGCGCCCTGGCCGCCATTTGCGAGCGCCTGGACGGCATCCCCCTGGCGCTCGAACTGGCTGCTGCCCGCACCCGGCTGATGAGCCTCGGGGCCATTGCCGAGGGCGTCAGAGACTGCTTTCGCCTCCTCGTTGGGGCCGAACGCACCGGCCCGCCACGCCACAAGACCTTATTGGCCTCGATCGAGTGGAGCTGCGCGCTGCTGAGCGACGCCGAACGGTGCCTTTTGCACCGTCTTTCGGTCTTCGTGTCTGGTTTCACCTTCGGGGCCGCCGAAGCAGTAGGCGGCGACGGTGAGATCGAGCGGGACGACGTCCTGGCGCTACTGACTTCTATGGTTGACAAATCGCTCGTTCAAGCTGTGGAGCCGACCGCTTCCGGCTGCACCAGACGATGCGCGCCTACGCTGGGGCGGCTCTCGCAGCCAGCGGTGCAACTGCCGCGGCCCGGGACCGCCACCTCGACTACTTCACCACCCTGGTCAAAGCGATCGATCCCAAGACCTGGACGAGCGAGGTCTCGGTCGCACTCGCCTCACTCGGGCCCGAGCTGGACAACTTGCGTGCCGCCCTCGACTGGGCCATTGAGTCCGAGCAGTTTGGCGCCGGGGCCGACCTCCTGAGCTCGGCGGGCAATTTCTTCAACATCATCGGCCTTTACCCAGAAGCCTTGGGCCACTGCGAGCGGCTGTTGAGCTTCGAGCTCGACCCGCTGCGCCGGGCAGACGTGCTGTACTGGGCCTCCGACTACGCCCGCTGGACAGAGCCGGCCAACTCACTCCGCCTTGCCTTGGAGCTGACTGCGCTAGGGCGTTCATTAGGGGACGCGGCGACCCTGGCTCGCGGCTTGTGCCGGGTTGCGATGATCCAGGCGTGGGCCGAGCCGGAGGGAGGTGTAAAAGCTGCCGACAAAGCGGTACGCATCGCCCGGGAGAGGGGACTGCACTACTTGGTCGTGGAGGGATTGCGGGTCGAAGCCTTTGCGTACTGTTGGCTGCGCCGGCCCGAAGAAGCCCTCCCTCGCGCAGAAGAAGCAGTGGAGGTGGCGCGCCAGCTCGATTTTCTTTGGGACGAAGTGTACTCGCGGCTAGCCGTCTGCCAGGCGGCGAAATTCAGCGGCCGCTTGGAGCGATGCTTGGAGGAGGCCAACACCATGCTGCGCGTCGGCGCCCAGCTCCCCGGGTACTTCGCTTACGTCGGTGACCAAATCTGCGCCGAGGCCTACACGTACCTGGGCGACCCGAGAGGACTAGACGCTTTCGCTCGCGCCCGGTCCGAGGCGGAGGCGCTCGGCCACGAGTACCCCGCGGCGACGATCCGAGCGGGCCAGGGAGAGCTCCTGTTGTCGCTTGGCCGGGAGGACGAGGGCTACGCCCTCGTAGAGGAGGCTAACACCAGGTTGGAGGCTTTGGGGCTGTCGCACTTATGCGTGAACTGGCGGGCAGTGCTAGCTGAGATCGCCGTGCGGCGGGGCGATTTGCCCTTAGCGCGGTCTCATCTTGACAAAGCCTCGGGTCGTGTACCGGAGCGGACTGCCCCCGGCGCTGTCCCGCTCTTGAGGGCCGAGGCCCGGCTGGCACGGGCTGAAGGAAAGTTGCACCGCTCGCACGCGCTGGCGTGTGACGGGCTGGCCGCCGCGTCCAGTGGCGGCCACGGCCTATGGGCAGTCGACTTGTTGGAGCTGACCGCCATCACCTGTGCTGACCTCAGGCGCAACGATGAGGCGGCCCGGCTCCTCGGTGCGGCCGAACATCAGCGGAAATTGACGAAGTACGCGCGTTGGGTGCCGGCTCGTGACGAGCTGGCGCCCGTGCTTGTCCAAATCGAGGCAGCTCTGGGTAAGGAGGCCTTCGAACAGGCCGTGTCCGAAGGCCGGGGATTAAACCTCGAAGAAGCAGTTACCTACGCCCGTAGCGGGCGGGGTAGCCGCAGTCGAACCGCTTCCGGGTGGGACAGCCTCACCCCCTCAGAGCGCCGGGTTGCGTCGCTCGTCGGCCAGCATCTGACCAATGCTGAGATTGCGGAGCGGTTGTTCATTTCGGAAGCGACAGTGAAGAGCCACCTTAACCGCGTGTTCGACAAACTGGGCATGACCAACCGGCGCGAGCTGGCGGTGGCAGCTCATCGCGGAGACGAGCACTAGCGCGCTGCCATGGCGCCAGCCGCCGCCAAGCGCCGCACCGACGAATGCCACTGCCGTGCCGAGCAGGCTGCCCGAGAGGACATGGCGGCGAGGCTCTACGACGTGACAACTGACGACTTCGCCAAGCGGGTCACCTCCATGGTTCGCGCAGTCTCCGAGGAGCGGGAATCCTTGAAAAGAACAGCGCTCAAACCAGCAGTCGCGGAAGAACGCGAGAAGGGCAACTGCCGCATACGTGTCGACTTTCAAGGCGACCGGAGGAAGCGCCCGGGTGCTCGCCACTGTTGAACCCCTTCAGTTCCTCGGCTGCAGTCAGCCCCCCGGCGGTCGCCTTACTCTTGAGTCTGTGGCACGACGAGGGAGCCTTTTTCACACCATCTAACTGAGCGTCCTTCGTTCGTCGGCGACCTGCGCTTTCGCAGGTGTGCACATCGCACCGAGCAGAATAACTACGGATCAGAAGGTTGGGGGTTCGAATCCCTTCGAGCGCGCGAACCGGCAGGTCAAGGGCTAGGCTTGGTCTACCCTGGCCGGGTACTCTGTGGGCCGAACAATATACCCGAGGGCCTTTGGCCAGGACGTAACCATCTGGCTAGAGTCCGGAAGTTATGCACAGCGCTCAAAGACTATCTCTGATCGCTGGAGCACCCTCATCGCACTTGTCGTCGATGGTGTAGGGACTGTGGGCGTGGTCGACTTTCCGCCACAAAGAAGGAGGTTCTGGGCCTCTCGAGCTGGCGGAGCCTTGGCGGACGGCATTCCGATGCATGTGTCGAAGACTTCGAGCCTTAGCAAGGCAACGGTGTGCGACGATTACCGGCATCACATCGAGCGCGACGTTGTTGGACACGCTCTCGTCCAACTCGCAGCGCAGTGTCGGTCGGTGCATCCCCATCAGGGTCACTCGATGCTTGTCGTGGCCCGGGGTTCCGCCGATGTCGCCTTAGGTTCTGAAGGAGGCCCTTGGGACTTTGCGCCTTTCGTCGTCCTACTCGATGAAGCGAGGGGTAAGACGAGTGACCTCACGGGAGCTCCACGCTTTGACACCGGATCACCTCTGGCAACAAATGGACGGCTCCACGGTGGGCCTTAGCCGTCCTACGGGCGGCCAGTTGAGGGCACGACCAACTCAACCTCAAAAGTGCAATGTGATACGTCACGGGCTGGCTACACACGAGCACAGCCTTCGAGACGGACGGATTCTGAGTTGTAGGACTGGCCTTTTTGGGCCACAGACAATTGGTCTGTCGGCGTCACTGTGTCGGCCGCACTGAAGGTTAGCCAGCGCGGTAATGGGGTCTGCGCGTCGACAGCCGGCCGCTCACTACAGAAAAGTGTGGGTCCAAAGTCGGGGTCAAAGCCTCCGCTACGTTCGCGATCCCTTGGGGGATCCGCGAAACATCACCTCGCTTGGCTCCGAGCCCATCACCGTCCCAGGCCTCGCCATGACCCGAACGACCACCGCTTCGCCGTTATCCCCGACCGGCGAGCTCCTGCAATACCAACCACCAACGCCAGGATGACTCCCTCAGCCACGTCGCTAGGGGCTTGACCCCAGCTGAACGCAGCGAACAGATAGCCCAGCAAGGTAAGCGTAAGTGCGCCGGCGATCACCCCGACATAGCTTCCTCTCCCTCCGTAAATAGAGACGCCCCCGATAACCGCCGCAGCCACCGACATGAACAAGTACGGGTCACCCATTCCCAGGTAACTCTCGCCCACATAGCCACACAGGAGGATCCCGCCAAAGGTGGCTATCAGACCATCGACGGCGTAGGCCGTCACGAGGACGCGGCGAACTCGTAGCCCCGTGAAGCGCGAAGCGGTCAACGAACTCCCTGTGGCGTAAAGCCGCGCACCCTGGGTGCTGCTCCCAAGAACCACCACCGCTACGATCGCAATTACGCCCCAGGCGATAAGAATGTTCGGCACAGTTACCGTAGAACCACTGCCGACCGACACGACCCAGTTCGGGGCACTCAGGAAACCTGCACCATTGGTCACGACATTGACAACGCCCTCCACCAAGCCATTCATCCCGAGCGTCATGATGATGGGAGAGATGCCGACCACTGCGATCCCAAAGCCGTTCAGAAGACCGACGCCGAGCCCGCAGCCCAACGTCGCCGCAAGCCCTCCCAATGACTGCATCGCGTCGCTGTGCGGGAACGAAGCGATGAGCACCGCGCCCATGTTCATTGTCCATGGGAGCGACAGGTCTACTCCCCCCAATACCAACACAATCTGCTGCGCGAGCGCGAGCACGCCAAGCACACTCGCGAGAACGAACACCGACTCAAGTTTTCCAGCGCTGAAAAACCCAGGCGACTTAAGCCCAGTCACCAAGTATATTACGGCCGCCAGCCCGTATACGAGGACTACGGTGCGGCGAGTCCCGTCCGCGTAAACCCACGAAAGCTTCGACGACGTACACGACACGCGATGCAGCGACTTTGGTCGATCAGCAAGATCCTCGGTCACGCCCATTGAGCGGCCACCCTGGAGGACGTATAACGGTCGATGATTACGCCGATGGCGACTATTAGGATAGTAGCAAGGCCAGTGAAAAAAGCCTCATAGAACGGCGTAACGTGAGCCGCGAACAACACACTTGCCAGCACCGTCAATATAAACGCGCCCACCACACTGCCCGGCACGCCGCCTTTTCCGCCAAAGACGGACGTACCACCTATCACAGCTGCAGCGATCGCGGGTAAGAGGAAGGTAGCTCCCTCGACTGGATCTCCAGAACCGAGAAGGGCGGCGAGCGCCAATCCCCCCATGGCGGCAATGCCACCGCACGCAACGTAGGAACCGATAACCACGCGACGATCTCGAATGCCGTTGACCCTGGCAGCTTGGCGGTCGCTGCCAACGGCATAGATCCAGCGGAACGCAGGGACGTGGCGAGCGATGGCGTATACGACTAAAATACCCAGGATAATGATAAGCGCGTTCGGGAAGTAGCCAAAAGACGTTCCCTCGATGGCAGACACGTACGCAGACGGGACGGAGCCACCCGGGCTACCAAGGACGCCCAGCGCGAGGCCCTGAACGATCTCCATCGTCGCTAGCGTCGCGATGAAAGCGTTGACACGTGCGTACTCCACGAGCAGGCCATTAACCAAACCAACGGCACACCCGACCCCGACCGAGAGAACGGTCCACAGCAACATCGAGCCGCCAGAATTATGCATCTGTGTAGCCACAATGACGCTGACGAGGCTCATAACCACGCCTACGGATAGGTCGATGCCGGCACCTATGAGGACCACGGTCTCTGCAGTCGCTGCGAAGACCAAAGGTAGTGCTGAGTTGGAGAGGGACAGGACGGTTGAGTCAGCCAACGCGGAAGGGTCGAGGGCGAAATACGCTGCGAGCATACCCGCGAGAATAATTGTCGAACTCGCCACTCCGGCCGATTTAGCAATTCTCTCAGCTCTGCGGGCCTGCTGATCTCTAAGCATCAAGGCTCCTCGAACCGGCCGTCTTCGGCGCCAAAGGTCCCACCAGGCGGCGTGGCGGAGCCGAACGCTGCAATAAGGACGTTGCGTTCAGTGATATTGGGCGGGCGCAGCTCCGCACGAACCTCCCCTTCGAACATAACATATACCCGGTGGCTGAGGTTCACGAGTTCAGTGATATCTGTGGTGTAGAAGAGAACACCCACGCCCTCGCTGGCGAGTCTCCCCAAGAGCTCGTAGATTTGCACTTTTGTGCCGACGTCTACACCCCTCGTAACATCATAGAGAATGACGAGCTGGGGAGACTCAAGCAACCACTTTGCTATGACTACCTTTTGCTGGTTGCCGCCACTAAGAGCGGCAACTAGCTGGGAATAATCATTGGTAGAGAGGGCGAGTTGGCTGACTCGCGTGTCCATAGCAGTTGCCAGCATGGACCTGTTGGGGAACGACCACCTGCTAAAGGTGCCAAGCCACGGAAGGGCAATGTTGAACGCAATGGAGTTGCGTTGCAGCAATCCTTCGCGTGTTCGGTCCGCAGGCACGAAGCCGACGCGAAGGTCTCGCATGGTTTTGGGGCTCCAATGTCGGAGTGGCCCCGTATTGCCGACTGTAATGGCGCCCTTGGCTCGCTCGAGGCCGTAGATGCAGTGCAGTAACTGCTGTTGGCCCTGGCCGTCGAGCCCGCCGATCCCAACGACCTCGCCTGCGGCGACGCGAAGACTCACTCTGCGTGGCCACCTTTGACCGCTAAGGTGGTCCACCGCGAGCACCTGTCGTTGCTGGGGTGGGGACAAGCGGGGGAACCCGACCTCAATCTCCCGCCCGCTCATGGCGGTGATGAGTTCGTGTTCTGTCGCCCCGCCTCGTGTGACCTCCAGCACAGTCCGACCGTTACGCAGTACCGTGATGACGTCAGCGATCGTAGTTATCTCGGCCATGCGGTGCGAGATGAAGGCGATAGCGACGCCTGTGGCGCGCCAGCGGGCTATTTGTTCGAACAACCATCCGACCATCTGTTCGCCCAGAGTCGAGGTCGGCTCGTCAAGAATAAGAACGAGCGGCACGTCCTTCACGGCTTTGGCGATCTCAACGAACTGTCGTTGCGACGGCGACAGCTGTCGTACTTCTACGTAGGGATGTATGCCTGAGATACCTAGCTCCTCGAAGAGAGAGGTGGTACCTCTGTTCATCTGTCGCAGGCTCAATAGCCCGTAGCGCTGTCCGCGCTTCTCGACGCAGAAATATGTTCTCCGCGACAGTCAACTGGTTGACAAGGCTCAGGTCTTGGTGGACTACCGCGATGCCGGCCGAGCGGGCGTCCAGCGCCGTGCCCCATGCGACCTCAGATCCTCTATAGATCAGAGAGCCGCTATCGGGCTTGTGCACACCCGCAAGGATCTTCATCAGTGTGCTTTTTCCTGCGCCGTTTTCGCCCAGGATAGCGTGGACTTCGCCTGAGCGCAGAGAAAGGTCTACTTCGACGACAGCAGGTGTCGCGCCGAAGCGCTTGCTGATGCCGTGGCACTGAAGAACGACTCGTTTTTGGCACTCCCGTCCCTCGTCTGCGACAACAGCTCCTTTTTCAGGCACGGGGGTGGGCTTCCATCGTCGCTTCTGTCTATCAGGCGATGTCCCGCGGTGCCCGGGTAGGCGTTGGGTTACCGCGGGGCACCGCTCGGGTATCAGATGTTGGCCCGAGACTACATCCCAGCTTCGAGCTGCGTTAGCGAGTAGTGGAAACCGGGAGCCAAGAAAGGCCAGGAGAACTCTGCGGAGACCCCAGGAACGGCAGTCTTGCCCTTGACGTCAAGGGTGTATGTGGGTGGCGACCAACCAGCCGTCGCGCCAGTGTCCGGGAAGGTGGCCGGCATGCCGTTGAGCAGGTTTGGGTACTCGTACATGGTGATTGGGAACGACTGGGTTTTCGGCACTGTTCCGCCTTCGAGCACCTTCACTGCGTCCTGGATCGCGGTCACGCTCATGAAGCATGGGTTGCTGCCGGCTATCATCTTGAGAGTAGGATGCGAAAAGGGGTCAAGAAGAAAGTTATTGAAGGCGTAGCCCGTGATTGGGACGAGTGGGTCGTTGGCCTTCAAAAAGGCCTGCATCACGCCGTCGGCGCCTCCCTCGTTCCAAACGCCATCGACGTTGGAGTGTGTCGCCAGCACACTGGCCATACCCGCCTCGGAGGGAGCGTCCGCCCATTGGCCGTTGTATTGGTCGATGATATGGATATTAGGGAATTTCTTGAAGGCCATGAACCCACCTTGGTTTTCTTGCTCGGCTCCACCGGTTCCCGTTATCCCCTCAGACATAACTACGTTGCCTTTACTGTGCATCTCTAGTGCGAGCCAATATCCCTCGATGTAGCCGGATTCGACGAGGTTGGTCCCCATATGGTAGACCTCGTTGGAGGTCGTAGGGCTGTCGATGGAGAAGACTGGAATACCCTTGCTCACGGCTTCGTCCATAACCGAGTTCAACGCTGTTGGGCTATTTGCGTCAATTATGATGGCGTTGACATGAGCAGCGATCATCGATTGGACTGATTGGATCTGGCCGGTGACTGTGTTGGCTGCGTTGACAATGTTGAACTGAACCGCATGGGAAAGGGGAGGACTTTAACGGCTAGTTTGGCTGCTGCCTGCATCTCCAGGCGCCAACCATTGTCGAGTGATGTGTTGCTGAGGTCGATAACCCACGGACCTTTGGCAGCAGTTGCGGCCGTAGGTGCGCGTGTGGTGGCTCCCGCAGGCACGGCAGCAAGGAGGACGGCGCTCGCCGCGCCCAAGAACGCCGCAGTCGGCGTAGTGAGCCGGCGGCGACTGCGTCGAGGAGCATAGCCAGTGATATCACGATGTTGCATTTATTATACCTTCCTTTTCTGGCGTGAGGACTGCATACTCGCAGCGATCGGGACCTGAATCTTCGTAAGTCTGGCAATACAACACTGTTCGAAGCATGGCTTTAGGGTGAAATAGCCGTTAGCAGAGATGCGTGGCACACGATTAGTAGACTGAAGAAGGCAACGAGTCGCCTTCGAGGCGAGTTAGGACACACATAATAAGGGTCAATGTAATTAGGCCATTCTCAATCCCCCTGATGTTCATTTACGGCACCGTTTTCCCCCGCAGAGTATGAACTTCGACCCGTTGGATGGCCGGGGCCCCTCGACCCCTCCCTGGATACCCCGGTAGTGATTCCCCCACCCCCTCGGCGGCAACAACTCCAACTGCACGACGCTCATGACTTGCAGTGTTCGTGGAATTTTATTCACCGTTTAGGGCTGACTTTGGTCATCGGTTGCCCACCTTTGCTTGTACTTGGATAGCGGTTCGAAGTAGGCAACTGACACACCCCCCCGGACGCCGACCTGACCGTTCCACTTAGCCGGCTGGATCGCGCGATTCACGCATCTGCACCACTTTGGGCCCGCTATCTACTAGGCATGCGTCATGGGTCTCGCGGAGTGACCACACCACCTGGCTCGTGAGCTGTGCTCCTACCTGACCGCTACTACCAAAATGCGCTATCTGACGCCCCCTCCAAAGTCGTCTATGGTGCAATTTTCGTAGCACGTGGTCAGGCCACTTGTCAAGGCGGGTGG
The DNA here is from genome assembly GCA_963823855.1 of uncultured Acidimicrobiaceae bacterium. GTDB lineage: Bacteria > Actinomycetota > Acidimicrobiia > Acidimicrobiales > Palsa-688 > Fen-671. The sequence goes on along the minus strand of CAWGNA010000004.1, from coordinate 365,099 downwards.
AGTAGGTGGGCGAGCGAGGACGCGGACAGCTGAGGGGCGGGGACCCAAGGGATAGCCCCCGACCCCCGGCATCCACTTGTAGGCTCTTATAAGCGCTCGTATTCTAATTCCGCTAGCGTCACGGGACGGTCCGCGGAAACGGGCTCGTGACAGTCGGAGGTTTGCGTGTTGAACCAGCAGGGAGGCCGACCGCAATTGATGCACAGTGAGCCTTATGCATTACTTACCTCAGTGGGCTAGCTGGTAGGCCCACTGGTACGACACACCCACGACCCGGCCCACGTCGCAGGCTTAGGATGATTTACTCCACCGTCCATAAAACTTGGCCTCGGGGCGTTTCCCCCGGGCCGAGGGGGAGGAACGCTCGCGAGTTCGTGGCTGTCGGAGCAACGGGTTGTCCCGCTCCGTCATCTCGTAGACACCACCACGGTCAGTAAACATGCCGACCTTGCCGGTCGGGCTCTTACAGGCGATGAGAGCACCTCGCCCGCGGGGGACTTGGCCGGTCTGTCGATCAGGACCGACTGTACCCCGGCCGTCGCCCGGCCCTTGACCGGGTACTCGGCGAGGGGTACCGCCAGCCCGATCGAACTGCCCGCAAGTTGGACTAAGCGCTTGACCCGGGAACCGGGTGTGGAAGGCTCTCTCAGCCGGGCACATCACTGAAAGTGACTTGTCCGATCACCTGCTTTACGTACCTCACCACACTGCGTGGCGCCTATCGTCACCGGGGCCTTCCTTACCAACTCCGCTGACCGTCTTAATCTTGTCGTGTGCCGGCCCTACCCCCTAATCGTCCGCTACCAACTCTCGGAAGCCAACATCCCCGGGCGGCCTTGGACCATTCGGCGACGCTCGGAGCCTCCCGGTCAGGTACTCGTGGTATGGTGGTTGGTATGGCCACGAAGAAGGTGACGATCACCATCGACGAGAACCAGCTGGAGCGCATTCGGGCCCTGGTAAAAGCCGGTACCACCTCGAGCGTGTCAGGGTTCGTACAGCACGCCGTCGCAGTCGCCCTCGACGATATAGCTGGATGGGGCGCCATGCTCGCAGATGCTCTCACAGATACCGGTGGGGAGCTGTCGCGCGAGGAAAGGCGGTGGGCTGACGAGGTGCTTGGTGTCAAAGGACGCGCCAAGAGCCCAGCTGCATAGTGGCCGGCATCACGATGGACGCTGGGGGGCTGATCGCGCTCGACCGGAACGACCGCAGGATCGTGGTGCTGCTGGCCCGTGCTCGGGAAACCGGATCCCGTGTCACGGTCCCGGCGAGTGCTCTGGCTCAGGCCGTCCGCCAACCGCAACGGCAGGCGCGTCTGGCCCGGCTGCTTCGCCAGCCGACCACTGACGTAATACCTCTCGACCGGGTTGATGCCACCAACGTCGGACGGCTACTTGCTGCGAGCGGCACGTCGGATGTTGTGGATGCTCACGTTGTGATCTGCGCTCGCCGCGCCCGTCAGCAGGCAGTCACCTCCGATCCGGATGAACTTCGGGCTCTCGATCCCACCCTCCGCGTTGTGACGATCTGAACAGATAGGGGGGCGAGCACCGACGGCGGGCAACTCCTGGCAGCCATCAACGAATGATCTAATCAGGCGGTGGCGAATCGTCGGAGTGGACCTTTGGGAGCAAGAGGATATTGACCTTGTGGCCCCCGGGCTCGTCGAGTTCGGCAAGGACCACGGGGGCAGGCTCAGATTCATCGCCGTCCAAGGATGGGTGGACTGGCGAGACGCTCCCGGCGACGGGCGCCCAGGCGCTGAGTTCACGTGGGAAGGCTTCGATGAGGGCGACCTCTCCACAGGCCGCGGCTGGACCGTCGTGGAAGAGGGTGGGTCGCTGCGCGGCCATATCTACTTCGATCTCGGCGACGATTCAAGGTCCCGTGCCGAACGGATCGAGGCACCTGAGTCTCGACGTCGGACGTATGGTCGACGGTGAACCTGCCGGGGCAGGTGTCAGGCGCCACCCTTGACGACTACACGCACACGATCCGCCTCCACCTCGAACCGGCGCTGGGGCACAAGCGGCTGGCCCGGCTCACCGTGGGCGACGTGGACAAGCTGTGGGCGGCCAAACGGGACGCCGGCTACAAGCCGAACACTGCCAGGATCATGCGAGCCGTGCTCCGCCGGGCACTGGCCCAGGCAGAGAGGGAGGGGCTTGTGACGCGCAACGTTGCGGCTCTGTCCCAGCCCGCCCGCCTCGGACAGCCGAACAGTCGGGCCCTCACCATCGAGCAGGCCCACGCTCTATTGAACGCGGCCAAGGGCGACCGGTTCGAAGCGGCCTTTCTGCTGATACTCTCGTACGGTCTGCGCCGTGGCGAGGTGCTCGGCCTTGCCTGGGCCGATCTCGACCGCCGCCGCCACACTCTGGAGGTTCGCCAAGCGGTGCGCCGGCGGAAGTCATCGAGAGGGGAGGAGGGCACCTACCTCGGGGGAGTGGAGAGCCGTGTTGAACTGGCTGAGCTCAAGACACGCCGCAGCCAGCGGGTGTTGTTCCTGACCGACGAAGCGCTCGAAGCGCTCGACTTTCATCGAGGGTGCGAGGATCAGGACCGGTGCGCGGCCAGGGATCTGTGGGTCGATAACGGGCTGATCTTCACGTCGCTGGTCGGGACTCCGGTCGACCCGGACAACTTCGCCAAAGCTTTCGTGCGGCTGGGCAAGAAGGCCGGGCTGGGACACTGGCACCCTCATGAGGCACGCCATTCGGCAGCCAGCTTCATGCTGGCTCAGGGCACGCCGCTCGAGGTGGTGTCTGAGGTTCTCGGCCACTCGTCCATCTCTATCACCAAAGACGTTTACGGCCACCTCGCTGAAGGCATGAAGCGGGACGCTGCGGAAAGGATGGCCGACGTGCTTCACCGCGAGCCGAAGGGGTTCAGGCCAGCTCCTCGGCCAAGAAGCGCTCCAGCTCCACAACGGGGATGAGTCGGCGCCGGCCGAGCTTGACCGAGCGTAGCCGGCCCTCGCCGAGAAGCCGGTAGATGGCATCGTGCCCCACATCGAGGTAGCGGGCGGCCACCCGGGGGGAGACCGCCAGCGGTCGCACGGGCGGACTTGCCGTGATAGTCACGCTGACTCCTTTTGGATTAGAGGGTCGCGACAAAGAAAAGCCGGCATCCCGGGTCCATGCGTGCAGCGCTGTTGGGTGGGTGGCCCAGGCCATCAGCCTGCTCGGCCCATGCGACATAAGACGAGCGGGGGTCGGAACCGGTCTTGTCGACCACGCCGACTGACCAAGGCCCGATGTGCAGCACCCGCTCATCGAGGCGGCCGTCGGCCCTGAACAGGTGCAGAGGGTTAGTCATGGTTAGCTCCTCTCAATCATTGCCCCGTATAGATGATGTTAGCGCATGTGACAGCCACCTCTTCAAGAGTTAGCTGTGATTAGTTTTAGGCACGCTCCTGGGTACAGATGGCGCCAAGTGGACTACCGACCTGAACTGTCCGCGGACCCGGGCCCACGAGCCCGCTGCGCCGGAGCCCGGGGCCAGGGGCTGTCCCGCTCTCGGCCGGCGGCGGCCTGGCAGGTCTCGGCCTCGGCATCGCCTTTCCCGTTCTGTCAACCGTCGTCGTGCAGTTCGTCCCGATGACAAACGTCGGCGAAACAACGGGCATGAACGCCCTCGTCAGAATGCTTGGCGGCGCCGTCGGAATTCAGATCGTCGCTGTCTTGATCACCAGTAACTCTCTTTATGGACTACCGACTGTGGATGGATTTACCGACGCCTTTGTCGCGCTGGGAGCATTCCTGTTCATTGCGGCCTTCGCTGCCCGGGCTGTCGCGGTGCAAAGCGCAGCCCGCCACAACGAACTCGCTACCAGTCACGCCCTCCATAGTCGAGTGGTCGTCGAGATCCCCGACGACCACATCCGCGCCCGCGACCGTCAGTACCGCCGCTTTCTCTGGGTTCCGGACGAGCACCCTTACCGGCAGGCTGCGCCCGGCGAGGAGGCGCGGTGCTCCCGGGCCGGCTTCTCCGGCCGTGATGATGAGGACCAGGGCTAGACGGCTACCCGTCCGCCGTCGGCGGGCAGGATGGCGCCGTAGACAAAGCTGGCGTCATCGGAAGCCAGGAACGCCACGGTGGCCGCGATCTCGTCTGGAGATGCACCTCGGCCTGCGGGCGTAGTCGCTGCCAGCACGTCGAACATCTGCCCCATCGCCGCGCTGGCTGGCGTCCTTGTCGGCCCGGGCGCGACGACGTTCACGCGTACGCCTGCGGCCGTACTCGGCCGTCCACGCCTTGGTGAGGGACTCGATCGCCGCCTTGGAGGCGCCGTAGGCGGACAGGCCGTTCATGCCGATCGTGGCGGCCATCGTCGAGATGCTGATGATCGACCCACCGCCCTTGGCGGCCATCTTCGGCGCGATCGTGGCGGTCAGGAAGAAGGGGGCCTTGACGTTCACAGCGATCGTGGCGTCGAAGTCGGCCTCGCTCAACTGGTCGGTTGGGCCGCCTGGGAAGATCCCGGCGTTGTTCACCAGGACGTCGACAGCTCCGGCTTCCTCGCCGAGACGCCTCACGTCCTCGAAGCTCGCCAGGTCAGCCGCGACGAACCTGGCCTTGCCGCCGGTCGACTCGATCGCGGCCACCACCTCACTGCCACGAGCACGGTCGCGTCCGCTGACGATGACCTCAGCGCCCTCCCGGGCCAGCCGTTCGGCGACCGCCCGGCCGATGCCGGAGGTGCCTCCCGTGACCAGCGCTGTCTTGTCTTGAAGTCTCATGTCTTTCTCGGTCCTCTCGTAGGAGCTGGGGGTGCCGGTGCGACCGGGCACATGCGCTGTAACTGGATTGTGTGTTCCAATTGGGGACAGCATAACACCTAAAGTGGAACGCACGATCCAATTCTGGCTAGACTGGGGATATGACGGTCCGGTCCCAACCTGCGGCCCGTGGCCTGACGCGTAGGGGCAGAGAGACCCGCGAACGGATCGTCAAAACCGCTGCCGAGCTGATCTTCGACCAGGGCATCGACCGCACCACGATCGATGACGTGCGGACCGCGGCGAACGTCAGCAGCTCCCAGCTCTACCACTACTTCGATGACAAGCCGGCCCTGGTGCGGGCCGTGATCGAGTACCAGGCCGACACTATCGTCGGCGGCCAGGAGCACTTCGACCTGAGCAGCCTGCGCGGCTGGCGCGACTGGCGCGAGTTCGTGGTCGGCCACGAGCGTTCGCTGAACTGCCGGGGCGGCTGCCCGATCGGGTCGCTCGGCAGCCAGGTATCAGAGACCGAGCCCGACGCTCGAGAGGCCGTCGCCGCAGGGTTCAAGCGCTGGGAGGGCACCATCCGCACAGGGCTACGGAAGATGCACCAGCTCGGCAGGCTCGCCCCCGAGGCCGATCCCGACCAGCTCGCCCTCGCCACCCTCGCCGCCCTGCAAGGCGGCCTGCTGCTGGCTCAGATCGAGCGCGACACCAAGCCGCTCGAAGCCGCGCTCGACGCCATGATCGCATTGATCGCCAGCTATAGCGGCGAAGCCGTCTAGACGGCAGTGACTCGGAGAAATTGGTCGCGAAGTTGCAGCGCAAGGGTGCGCGAGGTCCTGCGACGTTTGCGATGGGCCCGCCCGGGATGACTAGCCGGTCACGATGGCCCGCTGGTCGGCGAGGACGGCACCGATGATGTGCCCGCTGTCGAGTTCCGCATCTGTGTCGAGCCACCTCTCGTAGCCGGTCCGGAAGAGAACTGGCCCAGCCTGCAAGGCGAGCAATGGTGTGCTCTCCTGGGTGCCACGACAACGCCAAGGGGTCCTCAGAACAATACGCGTGCTGGATTTGCATTGTAAATCAACGAAGTTGGCTCAAGTCAGGGCACCCGTAGCCGTCAATATGGACCAATTCTGGTTGTAGCTACTAGGTCTTTGGGGCCGGATCATAACGGAGGTTCGGTTCGCCATTGTGGGCCAGGCCCGCTCAGGCTGTCAGCCTCACCTCATGATGCTGCACATCTGCCAACACGCCCAGTCAAGATTGGCCTTGGCCTTTTCGAGGTCGATGTGGTGAGCGGTAAATGCGTCCCTCAACCCCGACGGGAAGCCCTAGATCCTTTCGTCCCGTGGATGCGGGCGTAGGCTGGGTGGTGATGGCAGTACCGGAGGCTGAGCCGATCGTGGTTATCGCGGGTTCTTGGTGTGGCCCGGAGGGGTGCGGTTCTCGGAGGTCTCGGAATCGCTAAGGACAACTCCCGGTTGATGACGGGTTCAGTGCGCTGGTGGGACATGCGCCCGGCAAAAGGCGGGCAAGCGAAGACGTACACGTGTCCGATCTGCCACCGTTTGCTACTGGCGATGAATCCCAACACGCTGCTGTATCCCGAGGGCGACGACGAACGTCGCCGTCATGCTCATACCGCCTGCGTCGTGACGCAGCGGAAAAGCGGCAACCTGTTGACCAAAGCGGAGTGGGAACGGTCTCAGCGGCCGCCACAATCTGCCGGGCGATCGTGGTGGCGCAGACTGTTCGACTCGCGCCAGGCGGACTAGAGCAGTGCTAGGTGGCCGGTATCTTTCGCGGGAGACCCACCGGGTCGCCGCGCACGTGATCCACGGGTTTTCGTCGACGTCTCGGCCGCTGAGGCGCTCCATCCCCCATCGGCAAGCTCAGCTGGCTGGGTCCGGCCGTTCGGGTGGGGCGCTCTCGGGCCGGGGCACGACCGAGCCGCGACGACCTAGTATCGTGCGTCGGATCGAGAGGAGGACCCCATGCCCGTGGCATTCGTCCAAGAGTTCAGCGCCGACCCAGGCGATCGCAGCACGGCCAACTACGACGCCGTCGCCGCTCGGTTAGGCGACGTCCGACCCGACGGCCTGCTTATCCACACCGCGGGGTTCGACGACGATGCCGGCGTCTTCCGCGTCTTCGATGTCTGGGAGTCACAGGAGCAGGGCCAACGGTTCATAGACGAGCAGGTGATGCCGATCGTCAACGAGCTGATGGCCGGCCAGCCAGAAGGCAGCGGCGGGCCACCGCAACGCCAGACCTATTACGAGCTGCATGACTTGATTCGCCCATAGGTGGCTGTGTCCTTCGCGGGCGTGAGTGCTCGGGCTTTTAGGCACGGTTCGGGAGTAAGACCTCCGGCACGACTTTGGCTGGTCGGAGTCCCGTTCCACGACCCTGGCACTGGAGCGGTCGACGTGTTCACTCAGCCTGCCAAAGGTTGGCGCCAGCCAGCCGAGCTCAAGGGCTCCGACACGGTTGCCAGTGATGCCTTCGCTGTCCGTGTTGCAGTATCCGGCCCTAAGATCGTGGTTGGCGCCTCTGGTCGTGCCTCGGGGACCAGCCGGGTGCACGTCTTCGAGGGCTAGCGCTCTCGACCACCGGAGCTCGGGTCGTCGGGAGAGCAGCCGGGTTGCGACAGTCCTGGCGCAGTTGCCCTTGGACACCCTGCCCGTCAGGCGCTGCATGGCTCGCGGGCTAGAAGTGGCAGCGTCGTAAAACGATATCAGGGCCCCCGCCTGTGGGCACGGGACGCCGCGGGAGAATGCCGGGCCGCGCTGGAACGATATGCGTGCTGCATCTGTGGTGTAGTAGAAGCAGAATTGGCGTGGGCCAACGGTTCGGTAACCGTCGATCTGTAGTTTTCCCCTGCAGGAGAACGACTTTCTCGAACCGCACATAAACGGCATTCTGGGGGCTGGCTGCCGGGCTACCACCGTGTCCACCAGTGTGATGGCTTCGGCTCGCGCCCCCCTACGAGGAGAGTACGCCCCAAGCCATGAGCGCCCCGGGCCCGGTGCCGACCCTAGCGTGCGGCCCAGACCTAGCTCGCTCCTGTCCACAACGTTGGCGGGCCTGGGTGGGGCAGGTTTGTCAGTTTGCAGCGGACTGATGCCACAGGTACGGGGTTGTTGTGGATACCTTGACAAACCCATACCGCTCGAGGATGGGACGTGAGTACTCGGTGGAGTCGCTGTGGATGAGGGTCTTCCCGGCTGCTAGGGCTGACCGGGCCCGTGCAGCGGTAAGCGCCCGGTAAATACCTTGGCGTCGCCACGCTTCGACAGTGGCCCCACCCCAGATCCCGGCGAAGTCTGTGCCTGCGACGGGGTCGAGCCTGCCCGCGCTGACGACCTGTCCTTCAGCTTCGGCGACCCACAGTTCCATCCCGTCGTTGAGCGCCAGACGACGCAGCAGCGCTTGAGCCGTCTCGTCAGCGATCGGGCTATTGAAGACCGTGTCTTGCATCGCAGCCATGGCCCGGACGTCGGCTTCGACCCTGACTTGGCGCACGGTTACGCCGAGGGGCAAGACCACGTCGACGTCGAGCAGCTGCGCCCGCCCGATCATGATCGACTCCTGCTCCTGAGGCTCGAACCCGTTGCCCACCAGTGCGTTGTGGAGCCCAGGGGCCCGGTCGTGGCCCCGCGTCTTCCACTCAACGTGGGTGACCTCGGGGTCCTGACGATAGTGATCGAGGACTAGTCCAACCAGCTCCGCCACGTTCTCCGCCTCGGCGCCGTCGAGGTGCGGATAAGTAACGAAGCCTTGAGCTCTCGACCACCTCACCAGTCGAAGCGAGCCTAAGCGGGTTATGGCGATGGCGCTCAGGGTTTCTGCGTCGGTGCGCAACTGCTGGTCGTAGGCCAGAAGAAAATCTTCGACGTCCGTCACGGGCCCCAGCTTGGTCGTTATGAACCAGGGCCGCCAACGATTTCACCTCGTCCCGCAGCCGTCAGGACAATGATCATCTACGTCGGGCGACGCCCGCACCTCACCCACGCGCTCGGCGCTCCCGGAAATCGAACGGGCTCAGCTGGGTCGTTCTGGTCGGCTAAAACGGCGTCGATACCGCGTTGGTCGTCACACGTCACCTACCAAGCTTTCCACAGGCTCTCCCTGTAACGGCGCTCTCATGTCGCTTCGGGCAATATATGCTCCCGATCTGTATTGTGCTGCATGGCAAATTCGCGGGGGCGTGGTTCCGATATCCGTCTGATATGGGACGGATTCTGATTGTAAATCCAATGTTCTTCAGTGATACAGAATAGGACGATCCGTCGCGCCAACACAGCCAGCCTCGCATGGCGACCCCACTTATATGGCAGCGTTGCTGCGAGCGATGTGTACCTTCATGCGATGATCGTGAAACTCCAGGCGCAGTGATCACGAAATCCCTTCTTGAAGGCGGCGAGGGATGCAATTGCCCTTCCGCAACCCTAAGTTCAACGCAGAGAAGCCGATCTCCATCCGAGACGGCCTGGTCGCCCGGGAGCAGCCACGACGGCCTCCGCTTCTCCCGACGACAACTGCGGGGAGGGCAGCCGCGCGCCAGCCAGGAATAAGCTTGTCGTCCTGGCGGGCGTCGCTAACGCCCTCGGCCGGCCCCCCCGGTCCCGGTTGTTGGCGGAAAGAAGCCGTCGCCAGCGGACGCCCGTACGTCGTTGAGACCCTCAAACCGGGTCAAGGTGACGGAGGCGGTCTCCCTCTCCTCCAGCCTGCGCAACACCTCCGCCCTAAGAAGCCCGGGTTGCCACACATGGACGGAGACAGCTCCTCCGGGAGAAAACGCCCGTAGCTGTTGGCGTCCGCCATGGTGGGCCAGCCCCGCCACATAGGCGTGATCATTTGGGCTCCTTATGGAATTACAGAGCTAACCTCGGTAGCGACACCGTGGTCATGGAGGGCCGAAGTCGCGCGAGCCCGGTTCACAGGCCCTGGTTCCTGTCCTTTGACCGCCACGTGCGCTCGATCTCGCTGGGGGTCCTGGCGCGAGGATTGCGCTGACTAACGGGTCGCGTCCCACTGATGTCGTTACGGATCGGCTCGTGGAGCAATCGAGCGCCTCTTAGTACGTGCACAACCGGGCCGTCTGTAGCTACATCCCTGGGCATCTCGACACCAAGGCAATTGGCCCGACCTGGCGGGCCAGATGGGGTGCCGGCTGAACGGGCCCGTCAGGACGAACGCCTCGGGTTTCATTGTTGCCGAGGTGCGCGACTGGGCGCCGTACTGGGTGGAGAGGCAGATCAAACCGGTAGTCAACCCGTGGGGCGATGCCGCCTTCCCCGGGAAGGCAGACACTTAGGTACATGACGATCACCGATTACCTAATGAACATCGCCCTTATCGCTCTCGTTGTCCTGCAGGTCCGGGGGCACAAGATCACCGTCGTCCGTCTAGTGGTGCCGATCGCCATGACGCTTTGGGCGGCGTCGCAGTTCCTCCGCAGTATCCCCAGAGCCGGCAACGACCTGTTGCTCGAGGCCGCTCTTCTTGTTGCGGGCTCGGTGCTGGGCCTCCTGGCCGGGTTCGTCACCAGTGTCCGGCCGGTGGGCGGGACCGCCTTCGCCAAGGCGGGTGCGACAGCAGCGGTGCTCTGGGTGCTCGGCATCGGCGCCCGCATGGCCTTTTCGGTCTGGGTGAGCAACGGCGGCCGGCCGACGGTCGGGCGCTTCAGCGCTGTGCACCACATCACCTCGGGCCAGGCGTGGGTCGCCGCCTTCGTATTGATGGCCCTGGCCGAGGTGGCCAGCCGGACCGGCGTGCTGTACCTCAAGGCCGTCCGCTCCGGGGCGGTCATCCCCCGGGGCGGCCTCCGCCACAGCTCGGCCCTGGCCTGAGGGCCAGTAGGCCCAGCACGCGGCCGGACGGAGTGGGATCATGTCGGGAGTGGAGCTCACGTGGCGCTCGCTGTGGGGCACCCGGTCGGCCCGGGCGCTGACCTTGGCCCGCCTGGCTGGCTTAGCGGCCGTACTGTGGGGCACCGCCAACCAGCTCCTGCCCCATCCCCCCGGTCGGGCGTCGGCGGCGCCGGCCCTCATGGGCTTGGCCAGCGTCGCTTGGCTGGCTTGGATGGCCAGCCGCCGCTTCGGCGCCCCTCCCGGGGTCACCTGGGCTTGCCTGGCGGTGCTGTCGGTGGCCGGCGGCGCCCTGGCCGGCTACAGCCCGTTCGCCGTCGCCTTCGTGGCCATTGCTTGCCTAGGCGCCGCCATCGCTTTTGCAGCCGAGCCGGCCATCGCCGTCGGGGCGGCCGGGTTCGCGGCGCTGGTCATTTCGGTGCTGGCCCTCGGTGCCCCCGTCCCCGGTGAGGTCATCGCCGAGGGGGCTTTCTCGGCCGTAGCGGCGCTCATGATCGGGGCCAGCCGCCGCCAGTACCTGGCCCGGACGTACCAGGCCGAGCAGCTGTTAGCCGAGCGGGTGAGGGCCGACGCCGAACGGGACCGGGCGGCTGCCTTGGCGGAACGGAACCGCCTCGGGCGGGAGATCCACGACGTGCTGGCCCACTCCCTGGGGGCGCTGTCGGTCCAGCTGGAGGCCGCCCACGCCGTCCTGGGGACCGGCCAGGACCGGGACAAGGCCCGTCGCCTGGTGGAAAAGGCGCGTCGGTTGGCGGTCGAGGGGCTGGAGGAGACCCGCCGTGCCGTCCATGCGCTGAGGGACGAGCCTGTTGACCTGGCCGAGCAGGTCGCCGCCCTGGCGGCGCGCGAAGGTGCCGGGCTCACCGTCGTCGGCCCGCCGCGGGCACTTGGCACCGACGCCGGGCTGGCCGTGTACCGCGCCGCCCAAGAGGCGCTTACCAACGCTCGCAAGCACTCCCCAGGGGCCGAGGTCTCGGTCCGCCTCGACTTCACCCCCGAGACGACAGTGCTCGTGGTGGACAACGGGGCCACCACGGACGTCGTAGCGAGCGAGCTGGCGGGTACAGGAGGCGGCTTCGGCTTGCAGGGCATGCGCGAACGGGTCGAGCTGGTGGGGGGCCGGGTCCGCGCTGAGCGAACGACATCGGGCTGGACGGTCGAGATCGCGGTCCCGGCATGAGGGTCCTGGTGGCCGATGACCAGGCGGCGGTAAGAGAAGGGCTTGTCACCCTCATTGAGACCCTGCCGGGTTTCGAGGTGGTTGGCGCTGCCTCCAGCGGAGATGCAGCTGTGGCCCTGGTTGAGCGGGACGCACCCGACGTCGTCCTCATGGACCTTCGCATGCCAGGGGGCGATGGTATCGAAGCCACCCGGCGCATCCGGCAGGCCCACCCAGAGACGCGCGTCGTCGTGCTCACCACCTACGCCGACGACGCCTCGATCGTGGGGGCATTGCGGGCAGGTGCGACCGGCTATCTCACCAAGGACGCCGGTCGAGATGACATCAGGCGTGCCCTGGAGGCGGCCGCTGCCGGACAGGCCGTCATGGACCCCGAAGTCCAAGCCCGCCTGCTGCAGACCTCTACGCTGGCGGCAACGGGCACCGGCGCCCCGCCCGGATGGCCTGACCGAACGCGAGGTCGAGGTGCTACGGCTTATGGCGGCCGGGTTATCGAACACCGAGATCTGCAAGCAGCTATATGTGAGCGAGGCCACGGTCAAGACCCACATAAACCACATCTTCACCAAGACCAACAGCCGTGACCGGTCTCAGGCGGTGGCGTACGCCCACCGCCGGGGTCTCGCGTCCTAAACCAGCAACCCTCGAGAAACCAGCATAAGCGGTTGTTCCGTGGCGATTAGGGCTTGCGCGATCGCTCGAGTTGCGAATACCGAATCGGCAACCGATCTCGGAAATCAAGGCGCCATGGCGTTATCGCTCAGCGCGGGCACAGAACGTTGGGCGCGCTTAGACAATATGCGCGCTGGATCTGTGTTGTAGATCAAGCGAAGTTGGCCCAAGTCATAGCGCCCGTAGCCCTCGTTATAGACGGATTGCCCTTGAACAATAAGGAGTTCCAGGGCATCGCATAAAGGCAGTTATGCACTCGCTCTGCCGAGTATCTAGGAGTCTTTTTCGGGTGTCATCGACGCAAACGACGAGGGTGTTTGGTTGCGGGTCCTCCCGACATCGCGTGACACGTCGGAGCGATGGTCATGCGCCCAAGATCAGTAGCCTGCCTTGGCGTTGTCGGTGCTGACATCGCCAGATCGAGCACTCCGCTGACCGAACCCGTCAACCATTTCGGCCCAATTGGTGCGGGAAACCATTTCCGAGGTCGCGGGATGTTTCCCAGCCTTGCGTCTCAAACGGTTATGACGACCTTGCCCCGGGCATGACCTTCCTGGACATAGCGGATGGCGGCCGGGACGCTGCTGAGCGGGTACGTCCGATCTATGGCCGGCGCGACCTTCCCCGTTTCGAGGAGCACCCGCAGGACCATCAGGTCCTTGGAGTTCTCCGACGTGATGAGTGTGCTCAGCTTCTGGCTCACCAGGGCAGGGAGCAGCGGGGCTCGCAGCAGGCGGTCGGCCCCCTCGAGCCATCGCCCGCCGGTCTCGCCTCCGACGATAACCAGCGTCCCGTGCGGAGTGAGCGCCCGACGGAACTGTGACAACGGACAGTTGCCCCCGGCGTCGAGGATGGTCGTAGCGGTGCCCGCCGTCGGCCAAGTCCTCTCCGTGTAGTCGACGACGTGGTCGGCGCCGAGGGCTCGGACGAGTTCGACCTTGGTCGTGCTGCATACGCCGGTGACCTCCGCGCCGAAGGCCTTGGCGAGCTGGAAAGCGAAGCTGCCAACTCCGCTCGACGCGCCGATGACCAGCACGCTCTGGCCGGCCTGCACCTGGGCGCGATCACCGCACGGCATTGCGGCAAGCCCGGAAACGGGGACGGCCGCCTGCTCGAACGACAGGTCGGCCGGCTTGGGGGCGATCCGTCCCGCACTGGCGCGGGCGAAGTCGGCGAAGGATGCGTCGCATATGCCGTAGACGTCATCGCCCGGCTTGAGCTCGGTCACGTCCGGGCCGACGGGCCCGACAGTACCGGCCACGCACCGGCCCCGGCAGGCGGCCACGGGCCGGCGGAACCCGAAGCCCATGACGCGCACGAGCTTGGGCAGGCCGGTCATCAGGTGCAGGTGGCCCTCCCCTGTCCACACTTGCCGCACGTACCCGCACCAGGACCTCGTCGTCGCCGATAGCGGGGCGGGCGATCTCGTCAAGCAGCAGGACCTCTTCGGGTGTGGAACCGTATTCGGTCTTGACGATCGCCTTCATTACCTCGGCGCCGGCGGGCGTGGGCGTCGGTTCGATCGAGTGATCGAGAGCTGCGGTCTTTATCGCTTGACTTTTCGAGGTCATCGGCCCGCACCCATCGAGTCGGCGTGGGGCCCCGAGTCGCCTACCGCGATGCGGCGTCCCCGGATCACAAGCCAGAGTGCGAACACGAACTCACCCATGCCGGTGATCGCGGAGATATCGGACGAGGAGCCTCGGATGAGCAGCCGGGCGACGCTGTCGAAGATATAGCCGAAGCCGGCGATGGCGAGCAGGACCGCCAGCAGCTTGGGGACATAGACGGATTTGTAGGCCATGTAGGCCAGGACAAACAGGCTCAGACCAAACAGGACGAGCCCCGCGTCCCAGATGTTGGTGAAAGTGGTGATCTGCCGCAGTGCCTGGGTGTGCAGGCGGAGCGCTCCCACGAGCTGGCTGATGGCAACTATGAAGACCGCCGCGTAGGCGATTCGGAGCCCTGCGGCGAGCCCCGAGAGGCCTCCGCTTACTGGCTTGAACACACGGTACAGAGCCCAAGCGACCAGGACATCGAGTGCAGCCACGACATACAGGCTCAGAATGCCGGACCCGAACAAGCCGGTGTGAGCCGCCAGGTTCGTGGATGTCCGTGTGGCGTTCCCAGGAACCACGAGCTCCTTGACGGCGACGAGATATCCAAAAGCTGACAGCACCGACATTGCCAGGAGCCCAAAGCCTGCGAAGGCACTGGCCTTGCGGACCGATCGGCTTGTGCCCGGCATTGACGCCGTGGGTGCCAGTGCCCGCTTGGTCGGTCGGTCGAGCACTGTTGACCTCATAACTGCTGCTGTCTTCATGGTCTCTCCCATGGTTGTTGGCTTACGTTGTGTTGGCAGTTCAGCGAACTTCCACCATCGTTGCCCGGGGACAGGGCCACAGTCATCAGGGGTAGTACTGGCCGACCACGTAACCACTGCTCTCTTCGACAACTCCCGATGACGCCTCGTCCAGGCTGGCGTTGTGAGCGCCCCACGAGTAGGCCCGACGTCAGTACGCCCGAAGACGCAGTGCTATTTGGCCGAAGTGAAGCTGCGAGCCGAAGCCGGATCCGATCTCTCCTGGGTCAGCCAGAGCCTTGGTTCCGCCTGCCGGCGCTTTCAGGGCGTCGGTACGCCCCCACACATCGTTAGCACCGTCCATATCCCGCATGACGGCCGGCTCTCATGCATCATCAGGGCGGCCAGCCGGGAGGACGTCCTGCACCTGTTCGAGATCTCATTGTTGCCTTCGGCCCGGGTCCTGGACGTGGTGGTCGTCGTGGATGTGAACTCCGACGAGCCGGAGCCGGCCTAGCCCGGTCGCGGCTCTTGCGCGACCCAGCTGGCAATCTCGACGCGGGAGTTGATGCCGAGGCGCTTGAGGATTTTGGACACGTGCGTCTCGACGGTCCGCTCCGACAGGAACAGGCGGGAGCCGATCTCCTTGTTGCTGAGGCCCGCGGCTACGAGCCGGGCGACCTCAAGTTCGCGCTTGCTCAGCGGCATCGTCGCCGAAGTTATGGCGGGAGCGGCGCCGCGGGGGGTCTTTTCCGCCAGCGCGTAGGCGACGGCTTCGGTTCTCGACATCAGCCGGCCCACCCGCGCCTCGGATTCCAACATCGCTCCTCCAAGCGACGCGGCGATGGTCTCTCGCGCCCTGTTCAGCAGAGGCTCCATCTGCGGGATGAGCCGCACGCCGGTCTCGGCCTGGACATGCTCAGCGGCGCCTAGCAACCTGGCCGCCCGCGGTAGTTGGCCGACCATCGCGTCGTGACAGGCCAGGCCGTAAAGGGTGTAGAGGATGGCATCGCGGTTATCGAGAAGTCTGGCGGTCCCGAGGGCCTCCTCGAACACCGGCCTTACTTCCTCTGTTTGACCGCTGCCGACCAATGTGAAGCCGTAATACGCCAGGGCATAAATGAGCGAGTTGAGGTCACCGCGGGCGCGTGCCCGCGGCACTGACTCGCAGTAGAGCCGACGAGCGCCGACGAGATCTTGGCCGGCTTGGGCGAGGAACCCCTGGGTCCCGGCGAGGGCCGCGTCGACAGCGGGGTCGTCAAGGCCGAGAGCGACGGACTCCGCCTCGCTTGCTTGCGCCCGTGCACCTTCGAGGTCGCCAGTCATGGCCCGGACCCTCGCCGATAAGGCCAGGGCCCGGGCTAGCAGCGGCAGGTCACCCACGTCTCGTGCCTTGGCTTCGGCGTCCAGAAATGCCTGCGAAGCCGTCCCGCCGTCCGCTTGCATCATGGCCACGAAGCCCCGCGGAAAAGGGCGTACGCCAGCGCTCGTACGTCCCCTTTGCGATTGCGAAGGAACAGGTCCAGCCAGTACATGCCCTCACTTGAGGCACGCGGCGCCCAGTACCAGCCCAACGAACCCACCATGTACAGCCCGGTCGGGTTGTCCGGGCCGTTGAGGCAATATGCCAGGACCGCTCGTAGGTTGGGGGCTTCCACATCGAGCCGCTTGAGCCACTCGACGATCTGAGGTGAGTGCGCCGCAGCGCTGGCCGCCTGGCAGATGCCGGAGTAAAACTTTACGAGAACCTTGAGGGTGGCGGCTTCCTCATCCCCGGCGCGGAGCTTAAGCAAGGCGTATTCGCGCATCGTCTCGTGGAGCCGGTAGCGAGCGCTGGCGGCGACGCCCAACCGGGCCACGAAGGACTTTTCCACGAGCCCGGCCAAAAGGTCGAGCACCAATGCCCGGGCCACGTCCTCACCGCTTGCCACCGCCTCGGCGGCATCGAGCCCGAAGTCGGAGGGGAACACGGCAAGCCGGCGCAGCACGGCGGCTTCCGAGGCAGTCAACAGGTCGTGGCTCCAGTCGATGGTGGCCTTCAGGGTCTGCTGTCTCGGCAGCGCCGCCCGGCTGCCACCTGTCAAAATGGCGAAGCGGTCGCTCAGCCTCTCGACCAGCTGGTCCAACCCGATCGTCCTGAGCCGCACGGCGGCCAGCTCGAGTGCCAACGGCATGCCGTCAAGGCGACGGCAGAGATCGGTCACCAGTTGCCGGTTGGCCTCGTTGACCTCGAGCTGGATGCCGGCATTCCCGGCCCGCTCGACCAGAAGAGCCACCGCCTCTGAAGGAGCGAAGCCTCGGGCCGCCTCGCCGTCTCCCCCATCGGCCAGGGTGAGCGACGGCACCTGGACCACACGCTCGCCCGAGATACCCAAGGGCTGGCGGCTGGTGGCCAGCACACGAACGCCTGGGGCTTCCTTCAGGAGGACGTCGGCCAGCACAGCGATGGCGTCAAGTAGGTGCTCGCAATTGTCGACAACGAGAACGGCCTCACGGGGGGCCAGGTGCCCCACCAGGACCGAAGTCGGCCACTGTCCCGACTGGTCCACAAGACCCACGGCGCTCATCACGGCCTTGGCAACCAGATGGGGGTCGTCCAGGCCGGCAAGTTCGACGAACCAGACGCCGTCGCGCACCGTCCGTTGGAGGTCGGCGGCGGCGCGTAGGGCGAGCCGGGTCTTGCCCACCCCGCCGGGCCCCACCAATGTGAGCAGCCGGGTACCCACGAACGCCGCCTTCACCTCGGCCAGCAGACGGCGTCGGCCGACGAAGCTCGTCGGCTCCGCGGGTAAATTGCCCGCCGCGGCTCGGTTGGCGACCGGTACGGGCCCAGTGTAGAGCCCCCGGCCTCGTCGGGCCTCGTTGACCAGGGCTTGCTCAAGTAGGCCGGCGCGCCGACGCCCCGCCTTGTGCCGGTCTTTGGTCGAGAAGCCCGCCTTGTCTTTTGCGTCTATGGCTTCGCCCTGCAAGACGCGACCCTGCCCCTGGGCGACACTGAAGAGGAGACCGCCACGGTGGCGCAAACGTTGATAGAGCAGTTCCGTACCGAGGCCTACCCTCACCTGGCTGAGTTCACCGTCGAGCACGTCCTCCAACCGGGTTATGACTACGGCGAAGAGTTCGAGTTCGGGCTCGGGCTGGTCCTCGACGGCGTCGAAAGGACCCGCGACACGTGGGCTTTTCCGTACCTGGGCCACAAGGCGTCGGGCCGGGAGTCTAGGGGGTCACGAAGTTGTCTGTCAGGAGGTATCGGTGGCTAAAGGTGCAGGTAGGTGCTGCTGGGCCTTGCGCGTGGCAGCCTGTTGGACGCTCGGGGGTCGCACGAACCCGTCAGCATGTTTAGCCCGTTATGGCAAGTCGCAGTGGCCCCATAACCGTGCAGAGTGGTGGGTGTCCCGACCTAGGCCCGCACGAAAAAAGTCATGTTACGCGTCTTTATTGCTCGCGGATTAGGCCGGAACGCCCCCCCGATAACAGGGCGTTATGTGAGCTCGTACCCGAGATCGAAGCGACTCGGACCACGGCGCGTCTCAGTAGGTCCGGCGGTCACGCGGTGGCGATGACGGTTGTCCTGCACATCAGCCAAATTGGGGGCATGTATGTCTTAGGGTTGGTGTTTGCAGGTACGTCTACCGAGGCTCGTCCGGAGATGACCCGTTTCCTCGCCACGACAATGGGGCTTGAACCAACGCTCGTGGAAGGCGTCGAGGCCGATTTGTTCCGCTCCCGGACGGCGCGCACGTGGCGGTGGCCTCGCCAGGCGGGATGGGCGACACTGCGAGGTCGATCGGGTTCCTAGTCGACGATCTTGACGAGGCGATCGGCGAGCTGGTTTGTTCGGGTGTTTGGACGGGCCCGGTTTCCAGTAAGGGTGCTGAGCGGTACGCCCACTTCCGCGCCCCGGACAGCCAGCTCTACGAGCTGATTGAGCGCACGGTCTGAGTCCAGACGAGCGGCCGTCTCGAGGGGGCGTCTGCGCTTGTTCGCGCCCCTTTGGCTACGGCGAGCGGGGTAGCGATGACGCCCAGGATTGGCCGCTCCAGCCGTCGTTATGGACCAGGTACGCCGCACCCTGGCGGAAGAGGCCCTCCAAGTAGGGCACTTCCTGGCCGAGCGTTTTCGAGCCGAGGAGGTAGCCGTCGTAGGCCTCATTGAACAGCACTCCCGGGGCGATGTCGTAACCGCAGCACGCGAACGGGCCGATGATCTCCGGTTTGGCCCAGGCGCCCTCGAAGTAGACGGCCGTGGACGCTGGCGGGGTGAGGCCCCGGACCGCGGCGATACCGCCCGTCTCGGCCAGCCACTTCGTGATGTACTGCGGGGCGCTCATGAACTGCAGGAAGAGAAGTGACGCCTTTAGCGCCCTCCCGCTCGTATGCGCCGGGACCATGTAGCTCGTCCCCCCTTCGGTGTTGCCCGAGCGTGCGGGCACGTTGGCCGACAGCTTCGTGGTCGCCGTGGTTATCTCGGGGAAGGGCATGCTCCCGATCGGGAAGTGCGCGCTGGCCGCCATCGTCCCATAACCGAAGTCGACGGCGAAGGCCATCGCCGCCTGGCCCGACTCGAACTGGGGGAGCCCGACCCCGTCCCCCGACAGGCCGGGGATGCCCGACCAGTCCTTGGTGGCGCAGCTGTCGAACAGTTGCTTCAAGAGCACCACGCTCTCCTTCACGTAGGGGTCACCGGCCGAGAACTTCCCCGTGGCGATCCCCCAGACCACGTCCTTGGTGGTGAGCTCCTCGGCCTTGCCTAGGGCACCGGTGACGGTGAAGTGGTCCAGCTCGTCGAACTGCTTCTGGACCATCTGCTCGAGGACCGACCGGTAGGGGAAGTCGATCCCGATGGCGGAGCTGTCCATCGCCATCGGCGTGTACCCAGCCTTCGCCAGTGCCCCACAGTCGCTTATCAGCTGCGCGAAGGTGCTGACCGGCGCGGTGACCCCGGCCCGCTTGAAGGCGTCCTTGTTGTAGTACATGGCCACGCCGACGAGGTTGAACGGGACCCAGTCGAAGTTCCCCTTGGGGTCGAGGACCCCTGAGACCTTCGCCGAGAAGGCCGACGGGTCGAACTCCGACAGCCAGCTTTTGTTACCGGCGACGAACGGGTTGGGCTCGCTCAGGTACTTGTTGAGCGGGACGACCATGTACGGCTGGTAGTTCGCCTGGTTGAAGACCAGGTCCGGGGCAATGCCGGCGGCGAGCTGGGCCGACTCGACGCCGGAGAACGTGGCCAGCGGTAGCACGTCGGTGTGGACCGTCACGCCCGTCACCTTCTTGAACTCGGCGACGACCTGGTCCCACGGGTGCCCGAAGCTGCTCCCGCTCTGGGTCCATTGGTTGGTGCCCTCCAGGGTGATCGTGGTGCCGGCCACGCCTCCGATGAAGTGGCTGGGTGGCGCCGATGAGCCGCTGGCGCTGAGGCTCCCCATCGCCACGGCTCCGAGTGACAGCAACAAGCTGGCCAGGCCAGCTCTAGCTCTCGATAGTCTCATCGGTGCTCCCAAGGCTGTTGAAACTATCGGTACCCACTGCGTGGACGGCCCGAACCTGCGGGTAAAGCCTGGGCCCATCGTCGCAGCGAGTAGGTCCTTCGTGGGCTGACCCGCCGCTATGGCAACGCGGCGTCCTGGTCCGACGGGTCAGCGGCCCACGGCCAGACCGCCCTGGATGCATCCGTGGAGAGCGCACATTTCCGTGGCCAGCAGGACCGCGAGCTGGCTGCCTGAGCATTCCAGCACGAGGTTGGCGCCCGAGGGCGCCACTGCACCGCCGGCGTCCTCTGGTGCGACGACAGTGCTGAGCCCAGTGGAGCGGGCCAGCTCTCGTCGAGCGGGCGAGCGCTCAACTGAGACCACTCTGTACCCCGAGGCTTGCGCTAGCTGGGCGACGAGGTTACCTACCGGCCCAAGGCCGATCACCGCTACCGTGTCACCCGGTCGCGCCGCGGCGAGCTTCAAGCTGACGCCGCCAACCTGGCCGAGGCGGGCGAAAGGCGCAATGTCGAGGCCGACCCCGGCCGGCAGCGGCAGGCATACGTACTGACGGGGGTCGAAGCGCACCACGCTCTGGTGCGGCGTGTGAGACAGGACGCTCGTCCCGAGAGGGAAGCTGCTCTCGCGCCCGGCGGCAATTACTGTCCCGGCCATGGCGTAGCCGGGATGGAACGGTTGGCTAGGGCACTGGACGGGCAGGGACAGACCGACGAGGGAGTCGCCGCGGTAATGAGCTAGCTCGGTGCCCGGGCTGATCACGCTACGACGGGCCTGCACCACCACCTCGTGCGGCCCGAGGTCGGCCAGGTCAACGCTGACCTCTTCGAGCTCGACCTGGCGAGGCCCGGGGAACACGACGCATATCGCGGAGCGCTGGTCAGCTGGCGTCCGGGTGCCGGTCATCTGCTCGCTCCCAACTGGCCCCTCTCAGGTCTTACTGGGCCGCGTTACCACGACCAGCACTCGCAGGGCGAGGATAGCGGCGATCACCAACAGGCAGTACCCGAAGAACTGGTAGAGGGCGACGCTGGCGGTCACGCGCGGCCCTCCTCGAGCCCGAGCATCAGCACGGCCATGATGCCGCTGGTAGCGGCCAAGAAAGCCAGAAGGATCTGATGCACCAAACCGGTCAGGTACCGACGGTCGCGATCGTCGGCGAGCAGGCGCACGTTGACCCCGAGGCGCCCGGCCTCCAATGAGGCTGTAATACGGTCAATGCGGCGGGGGAGGCGGCGCAGCATGGGCAGCACGGTGGTCATCTCATCCGTAGCCGTCGCTCGCAGTGCGCCGGAACGCAGTTGCCCGGCTTGGTAATTGGAAGCGAACCGTCGAGTCTCTGCGACGATGT
Organism: uncultured Acidimicrobiaceae bacterium; assembly: GCA_963823855.1. GTDB lineage: Bacteria > Actinomycetota > Acidimicrobiia > Acidimicrobiales > Palsa-688 > Fen-671. Next base: position 343,500 of record CAWGNA010000004.1, on the reverse strand, counting down.
CGAAACCGGGAGCCAGCCGGGTGAGCGTGCCTTCCATCGTGGCCAAACAGCGAAACACCGCCGCCATCTCGGGAGGGATGGACAGGCCGTGGTCGGAGACGATGCGGACCAGGTCGGTGAACATCCTGACGTCGGGCGTGAGGCCGGCCGCCACATGACGAGCCAAGAACCGGCCCAGGGACCGGTGCAGCTGGGTTTCGTCCAGCGCCTCAGGACGCTCGACGAGTTCGAGGAGGGCGTCGGTTAGTGCCGCGGGATTGCCGTGGTCCACGGCCAGCAGCAGACGTTGTAGGGCACCGCGGATCTCGGCGTCGATGCGTCCAACCGAGCCGAAGTCCAGCAAGCCCAGCTGCCCATCGAAGAGAAGCAAAATGTTGCCCGGATGGGGGTCGGCGTGGAAGATCCCATCGACCATCACCTGTCGCAAGAGGCAGTCGAGGAGGCTGCGGGCCAATGCACCTCGACGCTCAGTTAGCCCGTGTGGCTCTTCAGCCGACAGAGACCGGCCCTCCAGGCGCTCCATTACCAGCACCCGCTGGGTGGACATACCCTCGACCGGGACCGGGATGCGGACTCCGCTGCCATCATGGCAGGCCGAGGCGGCGACCGAGGTCATATTGCGTTCCTCGATGCGCAGGTCGAGCTCCTCGCGCAGGGCATCGCCAAACCCGTCTGCCAGCTCGACAGCGCCCATGGACCGGCCCCAGCTTCGCTGCAACCGAACAGCGAGGCGTTCGAGGATGGCGAGATTCTGACTCCACCACGGCGGGGCCCCGGGCCGGCAGACCTTGACCACCACCCGCTGGCCCGACGTGAGGGTTGCCGCGTGGACCTGGGCGATCGAGGCGGCCGCCATCGGGCTCCGCTCGAAGCTGGCGAACAGCTCGTCAACCCCGGCGCCGAGCTCAGCCCGGATCACCTCGTCGATCGCGGGCCAGGGGACGCGGGGCACGTCGTCCTGCAGCGCGCTCAGTTCGGTGACGAACTCCTCGGGCAGCAGGTCGCGGCGGGTGGCCAGCACTTGGCCGAGCTTGACGAAGGTCACACCGCCGTCTTCGAGCGCCAACCGGACAGAGTGGGCGAGGCGGGCGCGGCCATCGGGGGTGCGAAGCTCCGCCCGGCGTCCGCCCCGCAGGTAAGGCAGAAGGCCGCGACGCACGAGAATTCGGCCTATCTGCGAATAGCGTCTGCTGCGGCCTAAACGCCTTCGCAGCCCCCGGGCCAGGTAGACGGGGCCGGGCAGGGAGCCGCTCGGGACAAAGGTCTCGGCGACCACGAGGAAGGCCATGCCTACCAGGAGCGCGATGGCCACCCCGAGGATGACAAACCAGAACAGCGGCAGGATGCTTGGTCTGTTCGTCCCAGCGGAGCCGGCGATGGCGTTGATGATCGGGGAGACGAGCAGGTAAGCGATGGCGCCGGCGAGAAGTGCCCGTGGCAACGGCAGCCGTAGACCGAGCAGCCGGCGCACACCGAAGGCGAAGAGCAGTGCAGTCAGCACGACCCCGATCACGAGGATGGGGCCCGTCAGGGCGGTCATGAAGAGCTCGGCCATCGGGACGGGTGGCACCCTGGGAGTTGGCTTGCGAGGTTCTCGAAGTCGTCGTCCGTCCCCTCCGGCTGGCGCAGCTGGGCCAGGATGCGGAAGGCCAGCGGGTCGCAGCCGACACCGGCGAGGTGCTCGCGGAGAAGGTCGACGGCTCGCTTGCTGTCGCCCGAGGCCGCGGTGCGTACGACCTCGTTGTGGTGGCGTTCCCAGTTCATCTGTTGGTGACCTGGACGTTCGGCTGAGGTCCCCGTGATGGCGTCGAGGTCGGCGAGGGCGAGCTCGAAGGCCGGGTCGGCTTCGACGGCGAGGCGAAGCGCCGTTGCAGCTTCGTGGCGGTCGACTGCTCGCTGTGCTTGGCGGTACCGCGCCGCGGCCTCCGAGCTCGCGGTGACCGCGCGGCCATGGTCCTCAACAGCAGGCCCAGGGGCCTCCGAGTGATCACGCAGTAAAGACGGCCGACCTTGTTCGGGCTTCATGGGCACCAGGTTGCCCGGGCGGCCTGAGGCGGCGCTGAGGTGGTACTGAGGTCAACCGCCTCGAGGGACCGGGCCGTCTCCGGCGGCGCTGTTGCTCAGCAGGCCGATGGCGCCAGCTTGGCCGCCAGCGCGGCCACATCCGGCCCATCCTGGAAACTGATGTGACTGCGGTAGGGCAAACCCTTGGCGGCCTGCTCGGCCAGGGCGAGGAAGGTCTCGATGTTCAGACGGGACGGGTCGCCGAGCGCCCTGACTGCGGCCAAGGCAGTGTCAGCGAGGCGTTGTATGGCGGTGTCCCCGCAGGCCGAGGCGACTTGGATGGCCTCAGTGGCAAAGGTCAGGGCGTCGTCCGCTTTGCCCGCGCTAAGCGCCCACCACGCTAGGCCGGCGAGGACACCGGTTTGGCCGGCGGCAAGGCCGATGCTTCGGTAGTAGCTGCCTGCCGCGTCGAGCAGTGCCGCGCCCGGGCCAGGTCACCGAGCCGGCGAGCAACCACGGCTTGGCCGACCATGGCGTCAGCGGACACCAACGGGTTGAAGTTGGACGCCACTAGCTCCTCGTACAGTCCGTCGGCGACGGCGTCGTCGCCCTGCTTGGCTCGCAGCGCAGCCAGACGTTGGAGACTGAAAAACATAAAGTGTCGTTGCCCGGCAGCGCGACATCGCTCGAGGAGGGCTTCGTGGGTCGCAGACGCCCCATCGAGGTCGCCTCGGGCCTCGGCGATGCCGGCCAGGATGTTCAGCGGGTCGACCGACAACCAGACCTCGCCTTCGGCGTTGAAGCGTTCGACACTGGCGCGGGCGGCCGCCTCCGCGTCGTCGAACTGCCCCATCAAGGCCAGGTCCCAGGCGACAATCCAGTCGTGCCGGGCCAGCAGCCAGCCGTGGACGGCTGGGTCCAGCAGGTCGTGCGCCTCGCTGAGGGCGTCGAGAGATCGCGCGAACTCCTGCACGCGCAGCAACACCGTGGCGAAGCACACCAGCGCGTCCGCTCGACGGGCCCGGTCCTGGCTTGTACTTAGCCCGCCGACCGCCGTTTCACAGTCGAGCACAGGAGCCGCGGGGCCGAACGCCATGCACACGAAATAGCCGTGCCAGACCCGGGCGGTCGCTTCCAGTTCAGGACGGCGCGGCCCCCTGGCCCCGAGCGCGTCACCAAGCCAGCGCGCTCCTTCGACAGGGTCACCGTTGATGACCCACAGCCCCACCATTCCCGACGCCAACGACAGCGCCGCATCGGCGTTCTCTGCGGCGATGAACCAGTCGAGCGCGGCCCGCAGGTTGCCCAGGTCCGAGGTGAGGCGTTCCCGCCAGATCGGCCCCAGGGCTCCCCCGCCCTTGCCCCAGGGCTCCTCGCAGGCCGTCGTGGGCCCTCTCCGCCATCTGCTGGTAATGAGCGCCGTGCCTGCCGCACACGGCCTCAAGCTCGCCGGACTCGCTCAGGCGCTCCCGGCCGTACTGCCACAACGTCTGGAGCTGGCTGAACCGGGCGTCACCACCGGCGTCGGGGGCTGAGGCGAGGGACTTGTCGACCAGCCGGCTCAAGACGTCGAGGATCTCGGCTGTCGGGACCTTTTCGTCGGCGCAGACCGCCTCGGCCGCTTCCAGGTCGCAGCCCCCGGCGAAGACTGACAACCGCGCGAAGAGGCGGCGTTCGTCTTCGAACAGCAGGTCGTAGCTCCAGCCCACCACCGCTCGAAGGGTTTGGTGGCGGGGCAGAGCCGTGCGGGCGCCTCCGGTGAGCAGACGGAAGCGGTCGTCGAGCTTCTCCGCCAACGTGGCCACCGTAAGTGAACGAAGGCGGGCGGCGGCGAGCTCGACGGCCAGGGGAAGGCCGTCCAGCCGCCGACAGATGTCGTTGATCAGGGTATGGGTGTGCCCGTCCGGGGTAAACCCGGGCCGCACCGCCCGAGCCCGGTCAACAAAAAGCTCAGTTGCTGCCGGCACGCCCAACGTGCGCACTGGCACCAGGACTTCGCCCGGGACGGCGAGGGCCTCCCGGCTCGTCGCCACCAGCCGGAGACCGGGCAGAGCTCCGACCAATGTCTCGGCCAGGGAAGCCGCCTCGGCTATCACGTGCTCACAGTTGTCCAGGACGACCAGGAGCGACCGCCCGGCCAGGTAACGGACGATGAGCTCCACGGTCGAGCTCGGCGAAAGGGGGCCGGTAAGGCCGGCTGCGGCCGCTCCGAGAGTGCCGGCCACCGCCGGAGCAACGCCCTCGGCTTCGGTAACGCCGGCCAGGTCGACGAGCCAGGCCCCATCTCGGTGCTCTTCGCGGAGCGTGGCGGCCGCCTCCAGCGCAAGCCGGGTCTTGCCCACTCCACCGGGACCGATCAGGGTCACCAGCCGGTTACTGCGGACAACCTCCTTCAGTTCTTCTAGCTCGGTGCTGCGGCCGACGAAGCTGCTCAACTGCACCCGCAGGTTGCCCGTTGCCATTGGCGCCGCCACTGTAGGAAGACGTGCTGGGCCGACTGCGGCGAGCGAGGGGTCTTGGGCCAGGATGCGGGCCTCGAGTTGTCGCAGGGCCGGGCCGGGGTCGATCCCGAGCTCGTCGACCAAGTGGTCACGGGCCTTGCTGTAAGCCCGCAGGGCTTCGGCCTGGCGGCCGGACCGGTACAACGCCAGCATGAGCAGCTCCCACGGCCGCTCGCGAAGGGGATGTGCACGGCACAGCGCCTCCAGCTCGCCGACGAGCTCGCCGTGATGGCCCAGCACCAGGTCGGCTTCGACGCGGGCCTCGATCGCCACCAGGGTCAAGTCGTCCAGGTGCGCTCGCTCGGCGTCAGCGAAGCCCGCGTACGCGAACTCACTGAGGGGCTCTCCGCGCCGGAGCTGGAGGGCTTCGCTCAGCGTCGATGAGGCTAGTGCCGGCTCCCCTCCCTCGAGCAGGCGCCGTCCCTTGGCCACCAGCTGTTCGAAGCGGGCCGCATCGAGGTCACCCGGGCCGATGTCTAGGGCATAGCCGGCTTCAGAGGTGACGATCGCCGTCGCTCCGAGGGTGCGCCGAAGCTGGCCGATCTGGGCCTGCAAGGCGTTGGCCGTGTTGGCGATTTGCTCCTCGCCCCACAGCATGTCGATCAGCCGGTCGGCGCTGACGGGCCCCCGCGTTGCAGCGCCAGTAAGGCGAGCACGGCCCGCTGCTTGGTACCGCGGACCGGTACCGGCACGCCCCCTTCCCTTGCTTCGAACTCGCCGAAGAACCTCACCTCCATACCGTCACCCTACGACCGCTCGCCCTGACTGTGCCTGAGCAGCCTCAACGCGGCACTGAGATGCCGGCCTCAGCGCCACGGCAGTGCCACCTCAGGCCCTGGGCGCACGCTGTGCGCAACACCGGAGCACCGACGAAAGGAAGACCAATGATCGAGGCCAGGCATCTCACTAAGCACTACGGCAAGACCGTGGCAGTCGACGACGTCTCTTTCGTCGTCCGGCCCGGCCGGGTAACCGGGTTCCTCGGCCCCAACGGGGCCGGCAAGTCAACGACCATGCGCATGGTCCTCGGCCTGGACGCCCCGAGCGCGGGCTCAGTCCTCATCGACGGCAAGCCCTATGGCGAGCTGGCCGACCCGCTCCGCTCGGTCGGGGCGCTGCTCGACGCCAAGGCCATTGTCGGCGGCCGCAGCGCCGCCAACCATCTCAAGTGGTTGGCCGATAGCAACGGGATCAGCCGGCGCCGGGTGGGCGAGGTGCTCGACATCGTCGGGCTCAGTGACGTAGCCGGGAAGCGGGTGGGGACCTTCTCGCTCGGGATGAACCAGCGCCTGGGCATCGCCGCCGCCCTGCTCGGCGACCCCCACACGGTGATGTTCGACGAACCGATCAACGGCCTCGACCCCGACGGCATCTTGTGGATCCGCAACCTCATGAAGTCGCTCGCTGCCGAAGGCCGCACCGTGTTCCTCTCCAGCCACCTCATGAGCGAGATGGCCCAGACCGCTGACCATCTGCTGGTCATCGGCAGGGGCCGCATCATGGCCGATGCCAGCACGGACGACTTCGTCAACGGGCACTCGGCCGCCACCGTCCGGGCCCTGGAGCCGAGAGAACTGGCCGACGCCCTGACCCGTCCGGGGCGCCTCCGTCGAGCTCGGTACCGACGGCGCCCTGGTCGTTTCCGGCCTCGGCACCGCGGAGATCGGCGGGGTGGCGTCCGCCCACGGCATAACCCTCTACGAGCTCGCCGTGCAGGGAGCGTCGCTCGAAGAGGCGTTCTTCGACCTAACCCGAGATGAGACCGAATACCACGCCGGCCAGCTGGCCTCCGCCACGAAAGGAAATTGACATGACCGCTACCACCTACCCGAGCGCACCAGTGCGCTCTGCGCGGGCCACCGCCACCCGCCGGGCCCTCAAGGCGGAGTGGACCAAGCTCTGCACCCTTCCCTCGACGTGGCGCACGGTCGTCATGACCGTGGTGGCGGCCATCGGCTTTTCCGCCATTGCGACCGCCGTCCAAGCCAGCTCATGGGCCACCATGAGCGCCCAGCAGCGCCAGGCGTTCGACCCGACCAGCACGTCGCTGACCGGGATGTGGGTGGCGGTCGTCATCCTGGGCGCCCTCGGCGTGCGCTCGGTGGCCGCCGAGTACACGACGGGGATGGTCCGGGCCACCTTCACGGCCATGCCCGCCCGCCGGCTGGTGCTGGCGGCCAAGGCCGCCACTGTGGCCGTCTTTGTCTTCCCGCTGGCCCTGGTGTGCGATGTCGTCAGCTTCGAGCTCGGCCAACGCATCCTCTCCGCCAAGCACGTCCAGGTCGCACTCAGCCATCCCGGTACCCTTCAGGCCCTCGTCTTCGGCGCCGTGGCCGCCAGCCTCGTCACCATCGTCGGGGTCGGGCTCGCCGGCGTCATCCGCCACACCGCCGGGGCGGTCAGCGCCCTGGCGATGCTCATACTCGGGGGAGCCATCTTTGGCCAAATGCTCCCGGCCGGTCTGCGCCAGTACATCCCCGGCATCGCCGTCCAGGCCGCCGTCACCGTCCACCACTCCGCCGGGTTGCTCCGGCCAGGCACGGCCATTGTGGTCCTCGGGGTATATGCCGTCGTCGCCCTGGGGGCGGCGGCTATGCGGGTCGCCCATCGGGACGTATGACCACCCCAAGCCGGAACCGCCCTCCAATCCAGCCTTCACGACTGCGGCACCTTAACGACTGCGACACCGAGAAAGGAACTCCCATGCAATCCTCTCTAACGAACTCGCCCAAGCGCATCCGGGACAAACTGGCGGCCGCCGCGGCGACATTCGCCCTGCTCGCGGCGGGGACGCTGTCGTTCGGCGCCGCCAGCGCCTCTGCCAGCCAAACCGGCCAGAACAGTACCGCACTACGGGCGGCGCTGGGCGGTGACCTCAACCGCTACCTGGCCGACCGGCGCACCGCTGAGCATATTTCGGCGGTGTCGCTGCGAGTCACCTTCCCCGGCTCCAGGCCACCCATCAGCATGGCCACCGGGACCACCCGCTACGGCGGCGGGCCGCCGGTACCGGCCGGGGCGCTGTGGCAGATCGGCAGCAACACCAAGGCCTTCACCGTCGGTGATCCTTCTTCAGCTCGAAGCCGAGGGCAAGCTGTCCATCAGCGACCCGATCGGCAGATGGCTGCCGCAGTACCCGGCCTGGCGGCACATCACGGTCCGCCAGCTACTCGACATGACCAGCCGCATCCCGGACTACCTTTACCAGCCGGCCTTCGCCATGGCGTTCGCGGCGGACCAGCACACCAACTTCACCACCGCCCGCCTAGTCTCCTTCGTCGCCGGCCTCCCCCTCGGGCCGGCCGGGTACCACTACACCAACACCGATTACCTCCTGGCGCAGATGATCATCGAGAAGGTCACCCACGACTCCTACGCCGACCAGCTCACCAAACGGATTATCACGCCGCTTGGACTGCGCACGACGTGCCTGGCGCCGTACACCTGCCCGGCGGCCGACGCCGGTCGGGTGCCGACCGGGTACTTCTACATCGCCGGTGGCCCGCCGTCGCTGATCGGCAAGCCCGTGCCCCCCCTGGCCCTGACCTGGGCCCAGGCGGCTGGCGGGATCGTCAGCTCACTGGCCGATATGACCACCTGGGACCGCGACCTCTACCAGGGACGGCTCTTGCCTGCCCGCCAGCAACACCAGCTCGAGTCCCTGGTGTCAATGGCCACGGGCCAGCCCATCGGCGGCACCACCGTCGCTGACCCGTCCGGCTACGGGCTAGGCGTAGCGCAACAAACCTCAAGCCAGACGGGGACGTTCTGGTACTACGAAGGCCAGGCCTTGGGCGCCCGGGTCGTTCACTATTACTTCCCTCGCTCCGGCATGATCATCGCGCTCGCGGCCAACAGCGCCACCGCCAACGACCACCTGAGCGACCTAGCCGGGTCGGTCTACCAGACCCTGCAGGAAACACGCGCAGCCCGCACAGGCTGAAACCTTCGCAAGGACCGCCGATATTGGCCATATCACACGACTGGCTGGTACCCGCGGTCCGGGAACCCCGAGGCCGGTCGCGACGGGAAAGAGATGGTCCACTGCAGCGAATGCTCCTTCGCCTCGTCAGGGCACGGCCGTGGGTTGCTGCTTCCTGGAAAGGCCTACCTGCCCAAGCTCTATGCCGGTCAACGACCCCTCGACTTGGACCAGCACAGGAGCGAGATCGTGGCCAGCCTCCACAAGCCGGGCCACGCCAAGGCGTTCTCTCTCACTGCCCAGACGAGCCACCAGCAGGCCGAGAGCCGGCTTGGCGAAGTCGCGATGCCCGTTCTCGTCGTGATGGGGGAGCAGGATCCCGATTTTCCGGATCACAAGGCGGAGGCGGAATGGACTCGCCCGGGCGCTCCATGCGCGGGTCGTGATGGTCGCGGACGCAGGCCACTACCCGCAATCGCAACAACCTGCCGCTGTCACGAGCCCTGTCGAGTCGACGGCAGATGCCGTCGATGACGCTTTCAGCCGGGCTGTCGCCGTCAAAGCCGGGCTGTACGGCACGAGCACGATCCACGAACAGTTCGATAGCAGCCGGGGAGGCCAGTCCCCCTATCGGTATCAGGATCTCGCCGGGAACGCCGAGCGGCTCGCGGCTGGTGGCCACCAACCGAAGACCGGGCACCTTCCCGACCAGGGTGTGGGCGAGGGCCGCGGCCGCGTCGATCACGTGCTCATAGTTGTCGAGGACAACAACGAGCGAGCGCCCGGTGAGGTGTCGAGCGATGAGCTCTGCCGTCGATCCAGACGGCTGGGCGTCGCTCAGAGCGGGCCCCAAGGCTCCGAGTGTTCCGGCCGCGGCCGGGGCGACCCCTTGGGGATTTGTAACGCCACCGAGCTCGATTAGCCAGGCGCCGCCCGGCTGCTGTTCACGCCAGCGGCCCGCCACTTCGACCGCCAAACGGGTCTTGCCCACTCCACCAGGTCCGATCAGCGTGACAAACCGGCTGGAGTCGACCGCTTCGCACACCTGTTCCAGCTCCGCGTCACGCCCGAGAAAGCTGCTTAGCGGTTCGGCGAGGTTACCCGAGACGAATGGCAACCCCGGCGCCCGGGGCAGTCGTGGTGGCTCGGCGGCGAGGGACGGGTCGTGGTCAAGGATGCGGGTTTCCAGCTCGCGCAGGGCTGAGCCGGGGTCGACTCCGAGCTCGTCGACCAGGCGGTCACGGACCTCGGTGTAGGCCGCAACGCTTCGGCCTGGCCAGGAGGGACCGCTGCTTGACGCCCCGAATCGGTACTGCCACACCTCCTCTGATCACCTCGAACTCGCCGAAGAACCTCACCTCCATACCACCACCCTATGGCCGCCGCCCCGGCCGGCGCCTGAGCAGCCTCACACGACGGCACTGAGGTGCCGGCCTCAGCGCCACGGCAGTGGCACCTCAGGCCCTGGGCGCACGCTGTTCGCAACACCGAAGCATCGACGAAAGGAAGACCAATGATCAAGGCAAGGCATCTCACTAAGCGCTACGGCAAGACCGTGGCGGTCGACCAACCAGTACCGGCCCAAAGACCACGGGCATTCACCTGGGCACGGATCGCTGGCCTGCTGGTGACCATCGTCCTATTGACGGGACTTACCTACCTGGGCGTCTCGTCCAGCTCGGGAACGGCCTCGGTCCCGCAGGGGGCGCACGCCGGCCAGCTGACCATGCACCCGTGCACCTATCCCACCGAGAACGGCGCCTACCGCGCCGATTGCGGGACGCTCGTCGTGCCCGAGGACCGGGCAGACCCCCGGTCGCGCCTGATCTCGGTGCCGGTGACCCGGGTCCTGGCTCGCTCATCCCACCCGCTGGCGCCGATCTTCCGGCTCAACGGCGGCCCGGGCGTGACCAACATGACGTTCCCCCAAGCGAGCCGCCTGGCCGCCCAGCACGATGTCGTCATGGTCGGCTACCGCGGCGTCGACGGCTCTTCGGTGCTGAACTGTCCCGAGGTGACGGCGGCGCTGGAGAACTCCGGAGATTACCTCCTCGCCAAAGCGTCGCTGAGCGCGTACTCCCAGGCCTTCGCCTCGTGCGCGAAGCGGCTTGAGCGATCCGGCGTAGACCTCGCCGGCTACACGCTGGAGGAGCAGGCCGACGACATCGAGGCCGCTCGCGTCGCCCTCGGCTACCAGCGCATCGACCTGGTCAGCGAGAGCGCCGGGACCCGTCTCGCCATGATCTACTCGTGGATGTACCCGAACAGTGTCGACCGTTCGGCGATGATCGGGGTCAACCCGCCCGGGAACTTCCTCTACAGCGGAGCCGAGACCGATCAGGGGATCGAGCGTTACTCGGCGCTGTGCGCGCAGGACCCGGCCTGCCGGGCCCGCACCGCCAACCTCGCCGCCAGCATGCAGCACACGGCGGCACACATGCCGAGCCGGTGGTACTTCCTGCCGATCAAGCCGGGCAACGTGCTGGTCGGGACGTTCCTCGGGCTCAACGACGAGACCTACGGAGGCGGTGGCGTACTGGCCGGGCCGAACACCCTCGACTCGTGGATCTCCGCCGCCCATGGCGACCCGAGCGGCTTTTGGCTGCTATCGGAGATGGCCGGGCTCATCCTCCCCTCGTCGTTCGTCTGGGGCGAGTTTGCCAGCATCGGGATGGCCGACGCCCAGCCCGTCGAGCGCTACTACAGCTCCGGCGCGGACCGGGGCTCGATCATCGGCAATCCCCTGGCGGACTTCATTTGGGGGGCAGGAGGCCTGGTGCACGCCTGGCCGGCCAACCCGGGCGAGGACCAGTACACCACCGTGCCGAACTCGAACGTCCCGACGCTGCTCATCGGCGGGACGCTCGACTTCCAAACGCCGGCCCAGAACGCCACCAAGGAGCTGCTGCCGCACCTCCCCAACGGGCACCAGGTCATCCTGTCCGGGCTCGGGCACGCGGAAGACTTCTGGTCCTACGAGCCGAGCGCCAGCACGCAGCTGCTGACCACGTTCTACGCCACCGGCCAGGTCGACACGTCCCGCTACACCCCGAACAAGGTCAGCTTCACCACATCGTCCAGGCAGACAGCGGTTGCCCAGGACATCCTCGGGACAGTGATCGGCTTCGTCGCCCTGGCGGCCCTGTCGCTGCTCTGGGTGGCGCTCCGGGTACGCAAGCACGGTTCCGCCGGGCGCAAGACCAGCGTCGTGGCCCGCACCATCGTCCCGCTCGTGCTCGGGCTCGGCGGCTTCTTCGGAGCAGCCCTAGTCGTCCTGACGCTCTGGCCCGCGCTGTCCCTGAGCAGCGAACTGCTCCGGATCCTCGCCCCCAGCGGGCTGATCGCGCTGGGCCTCTACCTGGCCTGGGCTCACCGCGACTGGGACCGTGCCACCAAATCACTCGGTCTCCTGGCCGCAACCGCCGGCGCCTTGCTCGGAGGGTGGCTCGGGTTCACCGCGACATCCGGGCTGTTCGCGCTCGTCACCACCACGATCGGAGCTGCCGCAGGAGGCAACCTCGCCCTGATCGCCGTTAGCGTCTTCCGCGACCGGTCCGCCCGCGCGGCCATGGCAACGCTCGCGGTCAACAGCGCGACCGCGACCGACAGCGATGACGTGGGGCCCGACCTGGCCACGTCGGTGTACCAGACCCTGGAGAAAGAAGGTGCCGTTCACGCAAGCTGAAAGGCCCGCCAAATACCGCCCATACCGGCCGCGCTGCGCAGCGCGGCCGGTATTCGCAACCTGACCGCCCACCGGGCTGTTGCAGGTTCGGTTTGTGCCTTCGGTATGGCGTCTGGATGGGTAAGTCGTGTTTTGGGATGATTTCGACATGCCGTTCCGAGTGATCTGCGCGGGGACGTCACGGGTTCACGGGCTAACGAGTCGTCAGCCCCAGAAGCGGGCGATCTGGGCATGGTCCACATCCGCTCATTTCCCTAACCAGTAGCTGCATATTCGGCGTTATGGCTCTTCCTAGGCCGTGTGTCGGTCGGCGTACATAATGCACCTCATGTCCCCGCCTGGCTATTGAAGTGGCTGCCTGCGCGTCGATCCGCCAGGGCCGCTCGGCTCCTCAACAAAGGGCCGCTCCGCCTGTCTTAGGGTCCCATTCTCTCCCAGCTTTGTCGGCGAACTCACCAGGCTGGTTGTGGCGACGCCTCCGGCCCGTTCGTTCGACGGCCTCGTTCTCTTCGGCCGCGCTGGTGCCGCGGCGCCCAAGCTCCGCAGCTCGCCGTTCGAGATGCCGAGCAGCTCGGCCACTTCGCCAACCTGCAAGCCGGAGCCGACGAGGTCCTCTACCGCCTCAGCCTGGGCGCGCCGAGCTTCGGCCTGGGCGCGCCCCCAGGCCGCTTTGGCCTCGGCGAGCCGGGCCACGGCCCCGAAGAACAAACGCGCCGCGGCGGTGCGTGTTGCGAGGCGTTGCTTCGTGACCGCCGCCTCTTGGGCAGCCAGCTCGCGGAGCCGTCGTGTAGCGGGGTGATCGTCGCCGCGTGTCCCGGTGTCGAGCGTGCCTCCATTAGCCATAGTTAGCTCCTATCGACTCGTAGGCTCTCGATACGCAGAAGACTAGGCAAAAACACCGGTTGATTTCAAGACTTAGCTACCATTAGCGCTAATGCAGCCTCTCGGCCCAGAACCTCGGGAGCAAGATATGCAATCCGCTAAGCGGATCGCTGCCGGTCCTGCCTTCGGACCGGCGGGGCCACCGCCTGGGGAGGCGCCGGCGGGGGGCGGCCCAAGCCTCGGAACGGCGGGGCCGGGGGGCCGGATGCGCCGGCTGCCGGGGGGCAGGAGGAGGGTCGTGTTCGTGCGCCTGTCGCCCGACGAAGAGGCCTGGATCGTCCCCAAGGCGGCGGCCGAGGGCCTGTCGGTGCAGCGGTTCCTGGTCGAGTCGGCTATGCCCGAGGGGCGGCCTTCGCTCCTCGCCCGCCGGGCTCTTTACCGCGAGTTCTTTGCCGCCAGGAGGGACCTGCACGGGGCCTGCACGAACCTGAACCAGCTCGCGCACTTAGGCAACCAACGACGGGAGGTCCCCATGGGCGTCGAGGGATGCGTTGCCGAACTGGAGGCGGCGATGGAGCGCTTGGTGAGGCTCGCCGGGCTCCTCGTGCCGCACCCGAAGAGCTCGCACGGGGGGCAGGAGGAAATGGGGGCGGGGAGGTGATCGCGAAGGTCACCCGGGGTGACGAACCGGGCGAGGCCGTGCGCTATTTGTTCTCGGCCGGCCGGCACAACGAGCACGAGGACCCCCACGTCGTCGCGGCGGCCGTGGCCCTCGGCGTCAGTGGTGGGTTGCGCCCTTCGGTGGCCGAACTGAAAGGCCTCGAGGCGGCCATGGAGGCCCCGAGCGTGCTGTACGGGACCGAGGTAGCGGGGGGTACCTGCTGGCACCTGGCGCTGTCGACCAAGGGCGAGGTGGACCGCGACTTGAGCGACGACGAGTGGGCCGAGGTGGCCCGGGAGGCGATGCGCCGCCTCGGCTTCGACGCCGGCAATGGCCAGCCGCCGTGCCGCTGGGTGGCGGTCCGCCACGGGCGCTCGGAGGCCGGTAACGACCACATGCACCTCGTCGTGAACCTGGTGCGCGAGAACGGGAAGGTCGCCTCCACCCGCAACGACTTCAAGCGCCTCTCAGCCCTATGCGCCGACATGGAACGCCGCTATGGGCTCAGTGCCGTCGAGGGGCGGGCCAAGAAAACGGCGATGCCCGGGCTCACCCGCGCCGAGGCGGAAAAGGCGCTCCGCACCGGACGGGACGAAGCCGAACGGGCCGAGCTCGCCCGGGTGGTGCGCGCTGCGGCTACGGTCGCCGCTAGCGAAGCCGAGTTCGTGCGGCTCCTCCGGGACGCCGGGCTGGCGGCCCGGCCCCGTTACGGCCGCGTCGGCGGGGATCGCGTGGTCGGCTACGCGGTGGCCGAGGAGCCCTCGCGACGGCGGGGTGGCGGTCTTCTTCGGTGGGGGGAAGCTGGCCAGGGACCTCTCGCTCCCCGTACTACGGGAGCGCTGGCGCTACGGCGAGCCGCGAGCAGGGCCGAAAGCTCGTCAAGCAACCACGGCGGCGTGGCGATGCGCCGCCGGCCAGCGGTGGACTTGGGTTCCGAGAGCCGGCGGTCCCGGCCGAGCTGTCGCTTCAACCACGCAGCGCGGAGAACCATGCGACGCACCGTCGAGGGGGCGAGATCAGCTCGCCAAGTGTCGACCAGGCGCTGTATGTCGGCCCGGGTCACCGAGTCGACACGACCCGAAGGGCCGAACGCCGCCGCGGCCGCCCCGACAATCTCCCGGTCACGGTCGAGGGTCCTCAGCCGCTTGGCTGTTCGATGCTCAATCCCTTCACGTGGGAGTGTGACCTTGTCGCCCGCTCCTCTCATCGTTAAGGGCCGCTCGCGCCCGCTCGAACCCGGCTCAGCGCCAGACGCCGAGCCCCCGCCCGTGCGGCCGGTTCAGCCTCAGTCGGCTTGGACGATCGGAAAGCAGGTGAAGGCTTCCGAATCGACTCTCCAGTACGGCACGTACCGGTACCCGGGGTGGCCTGCGAGCTCGAACTCCAGCGGCCGTCCCGCCACGGCCTGCAGGTTGTGCGGTAGATCAATGTGTGACATCGCAAGACGCGGGACACCCGAAGGGCCGTCGAGCTCACCGCACAGCGCCATCAGCACCGGTCCGTAGGTGAGGGCGTAACGGTCGAGGTTGCCCTCCACCTGGTCGAGGCCCCGGTAGCGCTCGAGCGACGCCGCCATCGGCAGCGTGAATCGAAGGACATCGCCCGGCGACCACTTGCGGGTGAGCACGAGATACGTACCCGGTGCCCCCCTCACCTCGTCGTCGCCGTTAACGGTCACGACGACGTCTGATGCTGCCCAGCGTGGGATGCGCAAACGGATCGGGAACGGCGCCTCCACAGACGCCGTCAGCTCGATCTCGACCTCCGGCCGGAGCGGGAACGTCGTCGCCATCCTGAGCGACACCTCGCCGCCGCCGAAGTCGTGCCGAATGGCCGAGGCGGCGAACAGGTTGACCGAGAACCCGTCCCTGTCGAGCGAGTAGATCAGCTCGGGCATCCGACCGATGAGGCCGGCTGCAGACACCTCGCAACAGGTGTTCCCGAGGTGCCCGTGCTCCTTGGTCCCGTGCAGCCGATTGTGGTAGCGGATCGTGCCGCTCCCGGTCTGCGCCGCAGCGATGACGTTGAGCAATGACTCTTCGATCTCGCTCGCATACGTCTCGTTCCCGGGATCGAGCTCAAGCAACTTGCTGTTGATCGTGATCCAGAACACGCTGCCGCAGGTCTCGCCGGTGTGCCCGGTGGTGAGGTAGAAGGACTTGGGCCAGTACGGGCCGTCGTGTTCGCAGATGGCGACCGGGCCACCGATGTGCTTGTAGCTCTCACGGAACACTTCCCACCCACCGCGCGCAGCCGAGAGGTATCGCTCCTCTCCGGTTGCGAGGTACTCGTCGATGAAGGCCTCGAGTCCCAGCAGGTCGTAGCAGTGCGGGCGCTCGCCGGGGTAATGGCTGAAGGAGAGTTGGTCGCGCTCGCTCAGGGCGTGGATCCAGTAGTCCTGGTCGTAATACCTTTTGGTGACGGTCAGATCACTTGCCGTACCCACGGGGGAGCGGTGCACGAGCGGCCCCCCGGGCAGGCCGTTGGTGGCGTTGCTCCCGTCCAGCAGATCGGAGAGAAACGGCGACGCGTTGAACCAATCGTACATCCGTCGGAGCAGGTCGTAGGCTGTCGGCTCGCCCGACAGCCCGGCAGCGAGCATCCCCCGCGTCCAGAACACGCGGTCATAGTTCTTGCGTTCGCTGTGCAGACCTGATGTCTCGCGATAGGCACTGTCGTCGTAATAGTTGAAGTACCCGTCCTCGCGCATCCGGGCTGCGACGTCGCCCACGACCGTCGTGACGATGGCACGGAGGTCGTCGCGCTCCCCACCTCAGGCTGTGTCCTGCGCCGGCGAGGAGCCGTCCCTCGTTCGACGCAGGTAGCCACCGGCTCCAGCCGGGCCCGCCGTCCGAGGGGGCGGGGTGCGCCGGGTCGCAGTACTGGGGCAGCGTGAAGCTCCGCTTCAAGTAGGCGATGTTCCGTTCGAAGACGTCGCTCAACAAGCCCGGGTGGAGCACCACGCCCTCGAGGGGCACATGGGCGCGGGGCTCGACCGGACGCCACGTGTCGGGCGTGCCGACTCGCGTACCACCATGTCGGATGACGTCGTATTCGGCATCCTGTGCGGCCTGCAGCGCGCCGGGGTGATCGATCGGCTCGGCCGACTCGAAGCGTTCGACGAATTGGAAGCAGTCGCTGGCGCGCGGATGCCGCTCCTTCCTGACGACGATCCTCATCAGGTGGATCGAATCCGGGGGCAGACCACTTCGCGCGAATCGGACCGATCCGAGCTGCACGCCGTCGCTGAATCCGTCGACGGTGCACTCGAATTGCTCATCGATGTAGATGTCCGCCAAGCCCTGCCGTTCATCGGTCGGCCCGATCCACCGTACGGCCGGACCGCGGAAGCTGAACAGGCAGGCGTTGTCCTGTGTGTTGGATCCGTGGCAGGAAATGCCCCCGATCGCTTCCTCGCGCCATCGTCCCAGGTAGAGCACGCGGGCATCGCTGCTCGGGACCGTCGTCATACGGTCAGGCGGTTGCGCAATGCGGGCTCGACGTCCACGTCAACCAGCTTCGCGCAACCTGGCGCCAGGCGGGCTGCCCGGTCGCTCGCCCTGGCGCAGAATGTGGCGGACCGAGAGCAGCGACCCCCCGGCCGCCGTGCTTCGATCCGCCCGCTTCTCGGTGCTGCGTGGTCATATCGGCACCACATGACAGGCAGATGACGCCCTCTACGTGGCCCTCGTCGAGCAGCTTTCGGCAGCTTTCCTAACCGACGACCACAGCTTGGTCGAAGCGCCGACATTCCCAAGGACGATCAAAGTGCTCCAACTCCCGTCCCGGCCTTAGGTCTCTTCCAAGTCTTCCATCCCGCGTCCATCCCGCGGACGCCTCAGATCGTGGGCGGTCGCCCGGAGGCACGGAATGTCCGTGACCTGCTAGAACACGCCGCGCCCAGGCCCGCAAGGTCATGTGAGGGGACCTTTCAAGGCGGCGGCGGGCACGACGGGTGCCCGGTCGTGTGACTGGCACAACCGCCGCGACCGAGATCACAGTGGCGGCCGTCACTAACAGCGGCTCGTACCCGACGAGGTCGACGAGGCCCACGGCGATAGAGGCGGTTTGACTGACGAGGAGGACCATGTTCGAGCTCGCTGAGGCCCCGTCCTACGAGCGACGACGGGGTGTCGCGCTGGTTGGCGGTAGCGACCATTACTGACCACGGCTAAACAGTGACGAGCCCAAACGGCAACCATCCGACCCGGAGTCAGATTCTCGGGACCAAGGAGCGCCGGTCTCCCAGATGTCGCCAGAGTGGCAGCCAAGTTGCCAGCCAAGACCCTCGACACTCGCCGACATCGATAGACGACAGTCGAGTATTCCCGCAGGTCAGCGCCCTCCTGCGACATCGATCGACACCCCGAGTCGGACTACGGATCAGAAGGTTGGGGGTTCGAATCCCTTTGGACGCACAGCAGGCCTTTTGTAGATATGGGCATGAGTACGCCGGTCGGACAGTGCCCTAACACCTCGCTTGAGTTCCAATGTCAGTCAGGTCCTGTCGTCCGACAGGGCCACGTGAGCGGGCCGGGCACTGCACGAACAACCTCGGCCCGAGGGCACCTATGTGGAGGTAAACCCCGGTGACTGACGCTACGAGGCCCCGGCAGTCCCGGCCATTGAGGATCTGGGCCTCGAAGACCTTCTGCCCTCGTGGGCGAGGTCGCTAAGGGCCCGCAACCGTTCCCCGCGTACGGAGCTACTTGGAGTCCGCCCGCCAGCTCATCGCCTATTTGGAGCGCACCGGTATGCCCACGGTGGCCACCAAGCTCGGCAGGGAGCACATCGAGGCGTTCCTGGCTGACCTCCAGGGCAAGGTGAAGCCAGGGAGCGTGGCCGTCCGGTACCGCTCCCTCCAACAGCTCTTCAAGTGGCTGCTCGAAGAACGCGAGGTCGAGGTCGACCCCATGGCCCGGATGAGGCCCCCGCACGTACCCGACCAACCCGTGCCCATCATCCCGCCCGATGTTGCGCGGCGGTTGCTCGACGCGTGCAACGGGACAAAGCTCGAAGACCGCCGCGACGCGGCCATCTTGACGTTGCTGCTCGACACCGGCATACGACGGGCCGAGCTGGTGGGGATCGCCATCACCGACGTCGACTTCGACCACTCGACGGTGCTCGTGGTTGGTAAGGGCGGCAGGCAACGAATGATCGCCGTGGGCACGACCGCCATGGCCGCGAGCGTGAATGAGCAGTTGATCTAGGGCGGAAATTGGAGGCATCCGGCAAGCAATTTTGAGCCCAAGCGGCATGCCTCGAAGGTCATCGGCATGTTCAGACAGGGCAAGCCTCGTCCCCGCGACCTCCCTGGCGTTCGTCTCGCTTTCGGCGACGCAGGAGCGCCGTCACCTGATTCGTGCGGGAAGCTGATCGAG
The DNA here is from genome assembly GCA_963823855.1 of uncultured Acidimicrobiaceae bacterium. Taxonomy (GTDB): domain Bacteria; phylum Actinomycetota; class Acidimicrobiia; order Acidimicrobiales; family Palsa-688; genus Fen-671. Next base: position 324,521 of record CAWGNA010000004.1, on the reverse strand, counting down.
GGCATTGCGGAGGAACGCGTCGCGGCGTTCAGTGACGGCCTCGGCGCCCAGTGGGCTGCCGTCGTCGGCGAAACCCAGCCAGCCGTGCATTACGGTCGGGGTGTTGAGGGCGGCGACGGCATCCCAGTACGGCACCGCGATCGCCTCCCGGCCGGCCTGTCGCTGCCAACCCTCCAGGACGTCGGCCGGCGCGGCCTCGCCGTACTGAAGGGCCATCTGCATCCGCAGGCTCCCGAGGTCGACTCCCGGATCACCAACGCCGGCTGTCTTCCAGTCGATCAGCGCGACACAACGGTCGCCCTCCCAGAGCATGTTGCCGGCCCACACGTCGCCATGCAGGAACACGGAGGCGGCCGCGGGCGCTCCATGCGACCTGACGCGCTCGTCGGCCTCCTGCAGTAGAGGTGTGGTCGGCATTCTGCCCCGCCGGCGTTCGGCGGCGCGGTCGTCAACAGCAGTGGGTCGGGGCCGGTGGGGTATGTAGTCCTGAGCCTCCAGGCTGACGGCGTTGACTCTCGAAATGGCGGCGCCGGCTTCGCGCAGCCGAGCGACCGAAACCCTTGGCGGGAGATCAGCGCTGCCGGGCAAGAATGTCTCCAAAGTAACGACGGTTCCGCTGGCCGACCCGTCGAGGTCGGCGGCGATCAGCCGCGGCGCCGCAAGGCCATGGTCCTCGGCGAGCCGAAGAGCTCGGGCGTTCGTTATTACCATGCGCTCGCCGATCCAGCCCGGGACAGGGATCTTTAACATGACGTCCTGAGCCTGGGTCGCCGATCCATCTATTCTCAGGCGAAACGCGCCGGAAGGCCGGTGATCGCTGCGGGAAACGTTCTCGGCCGAAACGACGCCCGTCGCGCCGAGCACGTCAGCCGCCCAGCCCAGTACCTGTTCACTCGGCATTCAGTACGTCCAGTTTGCCACCCCGTCTGATGGCTGGGCAATGGCATACAAAAATGACCAGAGCAGGTTTACCGAACTGTTCAGGACCTATGACGGGGGTCAGCACTGGCAGGACGTCACCCCGCCCGTCGTGGTGGCCGGGGAGAACGACTGGAGCCACTACCCGCACGCGGCCGTCATGGGCCCTCTGGCGCCCTTCGTCTGAGGATAATACGTATACCGGATCTGGCTTGCATCACAAGGTAAATCTGTGGCCACTGAGGTGGCAATATTCGTCTGATTGGACGTCACGCTGTGGGTGGCAATGCACAAGAGTGGCGCTCAACAAAGAATATTCGGTGCTGACGATCAGCCTTGCTAGCGGAATAGCCGAAAGGCCAAAGTCCTACTCGCCGCCTACAGCCTCGCCGCCCAGCCCGCCATCCTCCTCTACCTAGGCTGGAGGCAGGTCGGCTACCTCCGCCTTCGTGAGGTTGAGCCGAACGCCGTCGTCAACTCCGGTCACCGCACTGATAGGGATGGAGACCTCCTTCTTGCCCCACAGGTGTCCTTCGTCGAGGAGAACGTGGGTTACCTGGTAGTCACTTGGGTCGACGAGGAGCCCACGGACATGCCCGATTGCACCGTCGGATGCGTGGACGCGTTGTCCTCGTCGCACTTCGACTTCACCGGGCGGGACCCTGTCGTGGTCACCACCGGCGGCGAGGCGCCCGGGCCGGTCCCCGCCCATGCCGCCTGTGTCCTCCGGTCCGAAATCGGGCATCAACAACCTCTCGTTCGCCGGATAGACGAACTCGCCGTCGGGTGCTGGGACAAACTCGGTCTCTTTGGCGTAATCGAGCGCCTCGAACTCGACCCGAGTGCAACGCAGCCGCAGTTCTTGTTGTGTCGCCGCTTCGACGAGCTTGACTGGGACCAGTCGGCCGACGTCATGGCCGTGCCGTCGCTTTACGACAAGGTGGGTGATCGCGCGCTTGACGGGGTCGACAACCACCCGCTCGAGCTCCCCGCACGCGCCGTCTGCACAGTAGACCTGGGCTCCGATCGCGTACTCCGCTGCTCCGCTCATTTCCAAGCTCCCCCTTCCGCAGGCGGGCCCTCGAAGCGGGCCTCCGTTGCGACCACCTGCCATTGCCATTCTTGCACTCGCACCCCGTAACGCGTCCGGACAGACCATCTTTAACCCCGACGCAATGTGCAAGTTGACCCCTTTTGACCCATTAGCACCGGCCAGGTCGGGTCCACTCATTTCAGTCGATGTCCATTCGTTTTCCATTGTGCAAACATCTACTTGAAACCGAGTTCTTTGATGACCTTGGTCACCGCGGAAATCCTAGGGCGGTTGCTATGAAGAAAAGGCTCGCCGTATATTTCTCCATTCTTTCCGAACGACGAACAGTTCCTTTGATAGGTTTGTTCCAATAATTCACGGTGCGCATCGTAGGCAATCGGCGTTGCAAAGTTCATCGAGAAACTGCGGCGGCCCGGCTCACCCCCAAAGGAGGCGTGAAATAGCCTTTGATCGAAGAATAGAACGTCGCCAGGGACACTTGGCAATGCCGTGCAAGGTATCTCACTCGGCTCTCCCACGGGCAACACTCCGTCGCGCCGTCTGAGGCCTACCAGATCAGTATGGAAGGGCGCTCGATGAGATCCAGGGATCACTCGCAGGCACCCATCGTCCGGACCAAGCGGATCGAGATAGAAGGCTACCTTTACCCAGAGGGGGTAGTCGATCCTAGCATCAGAGTGCCAAAGAGTCTGTCCTACATAGAGTAGGCCCTCGGAACTGATCCAGATGGGAACGTCATGGATCAGCTGCACGACTGTCTCGTAGATGCGATCATCTTCTACCAATGCCATCAGAGACGGTCTCTTCTCGAGGAACCCCATCACGACCTGGCGTTGCGTCCCCGAGAACGGTTGTCCGCTGCGACCCTCGGCCATGACGTCGTCAAAATCAGCGGATACCTGGGCCATTTCTTTGGCGTCGAAGAATTGCCGGAAGAATAGGAATCCAAACGTCCTGAAGTGCTCTTCTTGGGCCGCTGTCAACACGTTGCTTCAGCTCCTCCCGTGCGCCGCCAATTGGACCGAGGGTGTAATACTCAACGGAGGACATCAGGGTAATAAGAAGCCCGTCAGCGTTAGGTTATCCTACAGTTGTTGCGGAAGGCGCGCAACCTATCAGCCGGCGTGCAGCCAACCGATCTCGCGTGACCGGGTAGGCGGCTTCCACCCTCCCCGGCGCTCGTGGTCTGGCACATCATGCTCAATGCCACGATCGGTCTGGGAGCAGATGCTGTCGGAAGTCAAACGTTAAACCCACACAGTGCGAGCGTCTGAGGCCTGGAGACAAGTTCATGCCGAGGAGAGGTCGCCCAGCATAGAGCCCGCACGGTGCTCTCTGTGCGCCGCGACGTCGTTTCTTCCATAAGGCCGTCTTGACGCCTAACAACGGCAACAACGGGCGCTCCATAGTCCCCGCGGACAAGCGCTCCGAGCTCGCCATCACAGAACACCTGTTCGGGGCTTATTGACGTTTCACGCACCAGGTAGTAGCGTGCCCACTCTCGGTTCACATGACATAGGGGTCGTTCCGATGAAGGACAGGGGGAGCACCTGCCGAATGGTTTGTCGGCGCAGCCCGATCGGGAGTTCGCGTGGACCTCAGCACGGCCTCGCGCTTGTGGTAGGTGCCAACGACCTCGTATCGGCTCGGGCGGACGGACTGGGTCTTCGGCTTCGGGGAACCGTGCCTAGGGACAAACGACCAACGATTTCAGCTTGCCAGCTCTGAGCCGCATGGGAGGTGACCTGGAGGGAATCGTACCTCCCATTCGTAAAAAGCAGTCTAATTAGCCGTGTTCGAGTTAAGTACGGAGTAAAAGCCACTAAAAATCCATCAAATATCCAGCCCATATCGACCAAATACTTGGGCCCAATAGGATATCAAAGGAGAGATGCATGTCGATATTGGATAGGCCAATAAGCCGCCGGCAGGTGCTGAAGGCCGGAGCCGCTGTCCCAGCGGCCATGATGCTCGCCCAGGCGGCGCCCGCGCAAGCAGCCCAGCGATCCAGGGGCGCGGCGAAAAAGTTCACTTCTGGCTCGATCACCATGACCATGAGCGACTGGTGGGGCTCCCAGTTCGGGCATTACTACCCCGAGATGCAGAAGCTCACCGGGGTGACCATTGATCAGCAGCTCTACCCGTACTCGCCCACCAAGCTGCTCACCCAGGTCGACGCTGGTTCGGCTGCGGACTTCTTCCTAATAGCCTCGCAATGGAACGGCACCCTGTTGACCGAGGCCGAGAAAGTGCTCGTGCCGTTCGACGCAGCGTTGAAGTCGCAAAAGGTCGACATGTCCAAGTGGAACATCCCGCCCACGATCGACAACGGCTACGGCGGCCACATCTGGGGCCTCGATCTCTTCGTCACCCAGGACGTGATCGGTTACGTCAATACCGAGCTCGCCGACAAGGACGGGCTGCTCAAGGACCTGCCTCTGTGGGGTACACCGAGCTACGACACCTGGAAGTGGCCTCAATGGGTCGATTGGCTAAAGGCCGGCACCAAGATCACCAGCAGCGGGAAGGTCGAGCAGTACGGTTACAGCGCCTCGGCCGGATATCTCTTCCAGCCGATCCTGGCCAGCTTGGGTGGGCAGCTAATGAACAACCCATGGGACTACAACGAGACAAAGTCCCTCTTCGACACGCCCGAAGTGATCGAGACGGTCCAGACGATCGCCAACCTGTACATCAAGGACAAGGTCGCCGCCCCGCTCGGCGTCGAGACGGCCCTTGGGGGACCGAACGCCAGCGGCGCGTCCTTCCTAGCCAGGAAGGCCCTCGCCACCCAGGGCTGGTCGACGCCATCGGTCTACCCCGTGCAGACCAACTTCCCGATGTCGTACATACATCTTCCTTACCTCGACCAAAAAGTGCACGCAGTCGGGTCCAACTCGCTTGCCGTCAATAAGACCTACAGCGACCCCCAGGTCGCGCTCGACTGGATCATCACGTTCACGACCAACACCGAGGTGCGCAAGAACTTCATCATCTGGAGCTCCGTCCCTGCGTACGACCCGCTGCCTATCGTCAATGCCACGCCCGCCGGCGACCCGAAGACCATCTCGCTGATCAACCTGTCCCGCGTTGCCGGGCAGTCTCCCCTCCCGAATGACACGAAGAATATAGCCCGTTGGCCGTACTGGCTCGGACGCTTTGCCCCGGCCGACTTTCAGAACGCCATCAGCTCCGTGCCGGAACAAGTGATCTTGGGTAAAGCAACGGCAAAAGACGCTTGCCAGGCGGCCGCCAAGCAGCTCAACGCCGCCATAGTCCTAGGACGTAGCGCCGCGGGCATGTGAAAGCTACCCCTGGTGTGGTCATAGTGACGCTGTGGCTCGGCTCTCGTTACGTGTGCAGTGCTCGCAGCGAACCTGAACGCGGGTGGAGGCTAAAGGACCCTCATTATAGCGAGCGTCAGGGTGGGGCATGATTAGGGCCTTCGCCATCAAGCGAAATCCTTACCTGGCAATGTCTTTACATCGTCACCACACAAATAATACTTAACAAAGCCAAGATGTATACAGATGAAGTCCATTACCATCAAACACAACCTGTGTGGTTGCCGGAAGTGGGTCACGGCGACCCCGCTGCCATGGCTGTGCATGCGGGCACGCCGGCCGGTTGCGGCTGGCGTCTAAGTCAGGCCCGAGGAGGGCTTGTCGAGGTTCCGGTTCCGGCCCATTTGGTGGCTCTTACGGGTTACCCAGGCCGAGGCGGCGGGGATTCACCCAGCCGCTGCGTTCCACGACCTGCGCCACCGTTACTTGCGATGTCCTCTACGAAAGAGTATTTATACGCCTGGACTACTCGCCATAGGGCTTCCGCGGGCCGCGTCCCCCAACGTAATGGGAAATGAGAGGTGGTCCAGCGGGGTCAGTGGAGGTCATGACATCGCCTGCTCTGTCCACCGCCACGCACAGGGTCGTCGAAGGCCCACCGCTCGCTCTATCGACCTGGTCCCCTGACCGCCAGGGCCAAAGGCGCAGCACCTCTCTGAACTCGTACACACCGACCTCCCTGTGTGCCAGTGCCACCTACATGGGCACTGCCGGCCTGCTGGCAACTTCACCGGCAGCGTCGCGACTGGTGGTCCCTCAGCGGTGTGGACAAGTCGACTGCGGAGAGGTGGTCCCATGACGCCGACTGAAACAACGTTAAGGTGGTCCCACCGCTCCACACCATCTTCCAACCATCTAACTGGACGCCTCTCGCTCATAAGCGACCAGGGTCTTTGCAGGTGTGTACACCGTACCGAGCTGACTAACTCCGGATCAGAAGGTTGGGTGTTCGAATCCCTTCGAGCGCCCAAGCAAGCAGGACCATGGCGGGCAGAGGGACTGGCGACCGCATCAGATGTCCCCGCCGGCCCAGCGAGGCTGTGGGTTTAGGAGGCCTTCGCCAGGTACTCCTGGACGGCATCGTCCGGGACGTGAGCGATGCCATTCACCATGACGTAGCGGATCTGTCGCTCGCGGACCAACCGGAGGAGCTCCTTCGTCGGCACGCCAAGACGCCGAGCGGCTTCAGATGCTCTAAGGAGTTCAGTGGCCATCTCCACCTCCAGATGGGTGATCGAAACCTAGTTTACGGCTGAGCCCCGCGATCTGCTGTTCGAGCTGCGCCACAATGGCGAGGTGATCGGTGTCGGCAACCGCGTCTCGCGCGTCCTCGAGGGCAGCCAGTAGACCCAGCGATTCGTCAAGGTCGTAGCGCACCTCGTCGGGCGGCCCGCCTGATTCCATTACTTCACCATAAACGCTGACTGTGACGTGGGCGCGCCGGAGCGGGATGGGGGGTAGTGGGGCGACAGGCATCTGGCTGCTCTGCTCTTGCAGGGCACGCTGCAGCGTCCCGCTCGCGGACGTCCGACGAGGGCAATCACGGATACTCGACCCTTTCGCAGGGCTGTTGAGGGTCTAAGATGCCGGTTCACTTGGCTTGACCTTGCCGCCTATCGGGCGCGAGATTTGGCGATCGATGACTCCGAGGAGGCAGCTGGTGAGGCGCCGGTTGTTATCGCTGCTGGTGGTGGCGTCGGTCACGATGCTTGGGCTGCCTGCAGCTGGGCTGGCTGCGGCGGCATAAGGGATTGCGGCGCCGAAGCAGTTCGCTCCGACCGGTCACCAGCAGGTCTATAGGGTGCCGAGCGGGGTGCTGCTGGTGGGCGTGGTCGCGGTCGGTGGCTGGGGAGGGAGCGACGACCCGCAGCCTTCGGGTTCGCAGATCGGCTCCCAGGCCGCGTCGCTTCAGGGTTATCTCGCCACCAGGCCGGGGCAGGTGCTGTACGCCAGGTGGGCCAGAGCGGCACCGCAGGGGGCGGGGCGACGTTCGGCGGCGGTGGCGCGGCTGCCCGCCGCCAGGGGTGCCGGACTGCGGCATCGGCGACCAAAGGTCCCTTGCTCCGGCCCGTGGGCGGATCGGGCGATGGGGCCAGCGATGTGCGCACGTGCTCTGAGCTCGCCGCCAGTTGTCCGGGAGGAGGGACTTCCACCGGTTCGCGGCTGATCGTCGCGGCGGTGGCGGGCGTTGGAGGCACCTGCAAAGGTGAGGCCGCTACATCAGACGGACCAGACATAAAACTCAAAGGATCAACAAAAACCTGAACTATTGGCGGGTCAGATCAGAGAACGCCAGCCGTCAGAAGATGAAGGCGAAATGGGCCCTTCCGGTTGGCCACCTAGCCCACCGCGGGCCGTTCTCCCGTGGCCCGTTCTCACCTGCAACCCGAGCTGGCAGCCGATCACGCAAACTCGCGAGCGAAGGTGAACCTGTAATTGCCGGCGAACCAAGCCTGTTCGTCGCCGGTTAGGATGACCCGCCCGCCAAGCATGCGAGCCAGGCAAGCGACCTGGGCGGCCCACTCGACTTGGGCGGCCACCACACACGCATCTTCGACGGTGTCCCAATGGCCACAACTCCGTGGTTGGCCAGTAGTACCGCCCGGCTCCCGGGCTGACGAACGAACGACTCGATCGCTGCTTCCGCCCACTCTGTACTGCCCGGGGCCGCGTATGGCTTGGTGACCAGGATCCGGTCCGCTAGGGCCCCGGCGTTCTCGTTGCACACGAACGAGATGTCCTGGCGTGCAGCCGCGAACGCGGTGGCGTAGCGCGAATGTGTGTGCACTATCGCCCTCACGCTCCATCTGGCGCATGATGCCAAGGTGTAGTGGCATCTCCGAGGTCGGCTTCACCCAACCTTCCGCCCTGCCGTCTCCGAGGGCCACTACCGGGCTGCGGGATTTGACGAGCACGTTAGAACGAACCGACTCCCTCGAGTTACGTGGTCGAGACTTTCCGGTAGGCGCCGTAGCGAGGATGACCTCTCCACTTCGGTACATCGAAGCCGAGGCTCACGTAAGCGCGTCGCCGTTCTTCATGCATGCGCGCTAATACCGGCACGTTGACGTCGACGTAGTCGTGGACCTCAATACGGCTCTTGTTTTGGGCGGGACGGAGAACACGGCCCACGTACTGCACGACGTTTCCCTTGAACCGGACCGGGAAGGCGAGAAACAGGGTGTCAAGCGCTGGGCAGTCGAACCCTTCACCTATGAGGCTGGCGGTGGCACCGAGCACTAAGCCAAACTCCATGTTCGGTTTCATCCCCAGCCGGTCGATGACATCGGCTCGTGCTCGCTTGCCCAACTGCCCATGCAAGACCAGGGTGTCAACACCTCGGTCAGCCAGGCTTTCGCAAATTGAGTCGAGGTGTTCTTTCCACCGCGTAAGTACCAAGCAGTTCCGGCCGGCGGCAACGGCTGCTGCGATGTCGCCGCAGATCTCGGCTGTGCGCTGGTCGTCTTCGACCAAACCTCGGTATGTCGCCTGAATGTGTTGATCCCCCCGTCAACTACATGCTGGGTTTCATGCACGATCAAGTCCAATGAGCGAAGTGGTGAGCTGACCGGTGCACCCATCGTGTGGCGAACCGGGCCGCAATGCATGGACATCAGAGCTTGAAGTCCGTCTCGGCGGTAGGGCGTTGCAGTAAGTCCAAGCCAGCGTCGCGCCTGGATCTCTCGTACCACCCGCTCAAAAGTTACGGCAGGGACGTGGTGGCACTCGTCCACGACGACGAGGCCGTAGCACGAAGTGAGATCTGCGAGGTCGTCCCGTCTGGCCAGGCTCTGCACCATTGCCAGGTCGACGATCCCAGTAGGCTTGTCGCGCCCACCACCAAGTTGCCCGACCTGTTTGCTTTCGAGGTCGAGGTGTGCGATGAGCCGATCCCGCCACTGCTCGACCAGTGGCTTGCGGTCCACGATCACCAGAGTGGGTACTCGATAACGGGCGATAAGTGCGCAGCCCATCACCGTCTTGCCTGATCCAGGCGCCGCGACCAGCATCCCGAGGGTATATCCGGCCAACGTCCCCACCGCCACGGTCTGCTCTGGAGTCAGATTTGCTGTCAGGGAAACCTCGATGGTGGCGTCGTCGTCGCGGCAGTCTGCTACGACCAGTTCGCTCCCGCCTTCGGTGACGACCCTCGCCGCTTTTTCCGATAACCCCCGAGGAAGAAGCAACTGGCCGATTGTCTCTCGGTAGCACCGGATGAACCGAGGTGTGTTCCAGGTCGAAAAGCGCAGCTTCTCCTTCTGGTAGAACTCCGGGTTGTGTAGCGAGGCGAGATGCTTGAGTGCGGCCAGCATGGAGGGCGGCATCCCGATACGGTCGATCGCCAGCATCGCTTGGGCACGGGCGCCGATCCTGGCTGGCGCCTTCGCTCCGGCCGACCCATCGACGGGGCGCCGAAACGTCACTGCATCGGGCCCGACGGCCGGGTCCCCGACCCCGTTGGCCAGCGCGTCTGTCGCCTGCGGAGCGAGGCGGCAAACGCTCGATAGGAACGCCCATTGATCCTCGTAAGGCTGGAGATTGGCAGGATCAAGGAACACGGTCGTGCCATGTTGCCTGCACTCACCCTGGAGGGGAAGCGCTATCAGGTTCCCGAACGAGCCTTTGGGCATGAAGTCTTGAGCTGGGAAAAGCCGGTCGTAGCTGATCAAGTCCAGTTCGGCTCGCACTGTCATCGCCTCGCGCAATAGATAGGCACCGATCCTGCGGGCGGCCGCGGCAGCCACAGGTCCACCAAAGAACACCCAAACATGCCCTCCCTCGCCAGAGCGCGATCGTTCCAGCGCGGCCGGGATCCCGCTCGTGTGCGCAACGTCCAGGTAGGCCAGCGAATCGAGAACCCAGCCTGGGCCGTCAAAGTCACACACCAACAGCCGACAGGTATCCCCGAGCTGAAGCGGGTAAAGGCCGGCATGGATGTCGCCGCCCAAGTGAGCCCTGACGGCCTCGTCGCTGTAGGGAAGGTGCTCTCGGTCGGGCCGGTGACTGTTAGCCCAACCACCTCGGACGGCGGGGCTCCATCCTGACTTCCCGCTTCGCTTGTTTTCCCAGCGAAGTGCGTAAACATCGTCCCTGCCGACGAATAGCGACCGGAACAGAGCGACCTTGTCTTCCGTCGACGAATGACGGTCCACACGTAAGGTTTCGACGGGTGAGGAACCGGCAGACGGAAAGAGTGTCGACCTCCATGGCTCCGTCGGCGGCTGAAGGAGGCACCGGTCCAGTCCGAGCAGCCCTCTGAGCCGCGCATTCTCGGGCCGTCAACGCTGCGAGTTCGGCCTCCATCGACGCCAGGCGGTCCGCCCCCGTGAGTTCGGCGTGTTCCATCGGTTCGAAGCCGGCCTAATCTTCGGCGCTGAGGTCGCGGTCCCTGTCGTGCTCAGGGGCCAGTCTCGACTTCTCGTTATTACGCTGCAGCACGGCCTTGACGACACGAGACACGCCGGGGACGTCTCGCTCGACGATGTCCCAAACAATGTCGGGGTTGGCGCCGAGGTACCCGTGAACAGCCCGATTTCGAAACCTTGCGATGTCCGCCCAGGGCACTTCAGGATGGGCCGTCTTGAATTCGGACGAGAGGTGCTGCGTCGACTGAGCCAGCGTCTGAAGTCGGTAGGTGGTTGCGTCCCGGACGTCCGCGTCGGAGAGGAACACCTCCTTACCAAGCGGCGCGGTCCGTTCGAGCAACACAGACATGGCGAAGATGTGCTCGAGGTAGACACCGTCGTCGTGCTCCGTCATAAAGGCATGGCCTGCGCGTGGACCTTCTCCCGAATAGATCGGCGTACCTCGGTCCCGACCTCCACCCGGTAGCCGATCAACTCCTCAACTTCGCGCTCGAAGCCGAACAGGTCTAAGCCGTGATGCCCAGGGTCGAAGTCGACCAACAGGTCAACATCGCTCTGCGGACGTGCATCACCTCTCGCCACTGACCCAAACACGCGGACATTCGAAACGCCCCGCCGCGCCGCGATGCGCATGATCTCATCGCGCTTATCGCGCAGCATTCGGAGCGTTGGGGCCTGCAGGTGACAGACGTCGGCCGCTTCGCGGGGCATACACTCATCGTATGCAACTGTCTTGACCTGGTCTTGGACGCAATCTCGGCCGGACCGCCGGTGTCGCGGGGCTATAGATAAGCGGCATCCAGCAACGAGTTTCCCTCGAGCCGAGAGCCGAACACGCGCAAGACTCCCAGGGACAATATCGCTGGCATTCACGGCCGCTCCATGCTTGCCCATCTCGCCATAAGGGTTGACATAGTCTCGAGGTCGTTCGTGCGCGACCTCGCCACGCCCCCGGTCGGGCCGAAATCCAGTTGGCTCTGGCCCTTCACTCGGCTGACGGTCCTCCGCACCTGCATCGTCCCGGTCGTCATGTCGATGTCGCTCTACCTCAGGGCGAGCGCGTCACCCTTGCGCAACCCCATCAGGACGAGGACCAGCCAAACGGCGTAGAGTCGAGAACTCGCTGCCGCATCTAGAAGCCTCCTGACCTGTTCCAGGGTCAGCGGGTGCACCTTGGTTTCGTCTCGTCGTGGCCTAGGGGCATCCACCAGGGTCGCCACGTTGCGCGCCACAAGGTCGAGGCGCTCGGCCTCCCCCAAGGGCACGGCGGAGAGTGGCGTGCACCAGCTGACGGGTTCGGTCCGAAAACCTCTCCTCCTTCTTCGTCTTCAGTAGCCGACGGATGTCGGTCGCCCTCAGCCGGCGGAGACGGACAGCGCCAAGCTCGGGGACGATGTGGCGCTCCACCATGTAGCGGTAGCTCGCCTTGGTGGTTGGCCCAAGTGTCGACGGCTCGATGCTCTGGTCAAGCCATTCGTGCAAGTACCTTTCCAAGGTCAAATTCGAGTCCGCCGGAGCCCGACCATCGGCAAGACGCCTCTTGGCTTCGGTCAGCTTCGCCAAAGCCTCAGCTTGGGTACCGCCATAGAACAGCACGCAGCGTCGGTGGGGGCCGTCGTAGCCGAGGTGCAGCTCACCCACCCACCGGCAGACCGGCGCGTCGCCTGAGCCCCGAAGCACTCGGCATGCCTACTGGTTGCAGTTATTGCTGATGGTGTACCTTGGTGGCATGGTGTCCGTCGGGAACCAGGTGAGCGTGCTGGCCGCAGACAACGAGGAGACGAAGGCGAGTGCCGCCCGTTTGGCGGCGCAGGCCGACGCCACTAGCGATTTCGGCGCCACCGTGCGGGAACTGTTCAATGAAGTAGCAAAGGGCGAGCACTTGGTGGTCCTCCGTCCCAAGCAAGAAGTAACGCCAGCTGGTGCGGCAGACCTTTTGGGCGTCTCTCGTCAGTTCGTTGACCGCCTCCTAGCCGAAGGCGTACTGCCGTTCCGTCGCTTGCCGGACAGCAGGCACCGACGTATCAAGGTGGGCGACGTCGTGGCGCTCGCAGAAGAGAGGGAGCGACGCCGGAGGGGCGCAGCTGCCATCCGCTCCGCCTTGGGCGAGCGCCCGGCCTAGTGCGCGGGAGGGACCGGGTCTACGTAGACGCCAACGAGCTATTCCCCTTCAGCGTGATGGACCTGATGCTCACTCTGGCCGAAGAGCTCGTCATCGACTTCGTGTGGACCGACGAGCTGCTCACGGAGTGGGAGCGGGTGATCGTCCGCGAAGGCAAGCGGACGCCGGCCACGGCACGGTCGGTATCGCAGGCGGTGCGCCAGTTCTTCTCTTCGACAAGGATAGACCCCGCCACCTACGGCAGCCACGTTGACGAGGTGCCCAGTCGTGACCCTGACGACAAGGTTCACGTCGCCGCGTGCGCCTTCGGCGGGGCGACGGTGCTGCTAACCCGCAACGAGCGCGACTTCCCTCGCCCGTTTCTCGCAGGCACGGCGTAACTGTCTCGTCCGCAGACACCTACCTCACGGGACTCCTGCGCCGACGGCCGGCCGAGTTCGTTCGGGCTGTGAGGCAGCTGGCGGCCACCAAGCATCGACCCGCCATGTCGCCATGCGACGTCGCCGCCAACCTGGAGATCGCTGGCGCCTCTCGATTGGCAGCCGCCCTCCGACGCCATCTGGGCTGCCTCTAAATAACCCAGAATTTGTCGGCAATTACCGCCCGTGGGGAACCGGATAAATCGTCAGTCGTGAGAACGGGCGTGAGAACCAAATAATCGGTAACCGTTGACAGCTACGGTCGTTGCCGGTCACGAAGTGTCATTTCCCTCATTAATATCGGCCCAGTTCAGAGGACTATGGGGCAGTTATGTGAATGTCGGCAATTACTCGGCAATACCACCCTTTAGAACTACGGATCAGAAGGTTGGGGGTTCGAAGCCCTTCGAGCGCGCAAGCAAACGAAACCCCTCTGACCAGGACGTAACCATCTGAGTGAGAGGTCCGGCGTTATGCACAGCGCTTAGCGGCTATCCATGCGATGAAATACTCACCGGGAGGTGGGTTACGCCGTTACAAACGGACGACGTCGAGGTGGGCCCGGACGTGGGCCGAAAGGTTCTGGAGATCGGCGACATCAGAGGTCAGGACTTCTACCACTCCCCCGCTGCCACCGATCCGCTCGGCTGCCACCGCGACGGCGGCGTCGACGACCGAGGCGCCCGGTGCCACAGCCCGCAACTGCGCCGCCCGGTTCGCTGCCGTGCGGTCCAGGACGTCATCGGCCCTGATGAGCCGGTTGGCGTTTGCCGCGCCGGGGTCGGTGCGATCCCAGCCCGCCTCCGCTCTGACCGCGGTGGGCACGACGCACTGACCGTTGGCGGCCGCGACTGCGGTGATGACCGCGGCCCGTTTCGGATTGACCGGGGTCGACGACAACAGGGCGGCGCCGGCCTCGGTGTCGAGGACGAGATGCCGTACGGGTCCCCTGGGTGTCACGCGCTCCGTCGGCGCCGGCCCACGCCAGAGGCCAGCATCTCCACGTAGCCGAGTACCTCGTCCACGGCGCCGTCGACCGCTCCGGTCATCGCCCACTCCGGACGTCGCTGCTGCACCCACGCGGCCGCCCCTTCGATCAGCTCCGGGTGGGAGACGCCGGGGTGGTCGCTTCCGTGCACCCGGCGCTTGGCGACATCGGCCAGTCGAGGAACGTCGGCTGGGAACTTGCTGAAGTGTTCAGCCAGCGCCTGTCGGCGGACGAAGTCGTCTATGCGCTCCCGGAGAGCCCGGTTCGTCGCCGCGGTGAACGACTCGTCCATGCCCAGCTCGGTCGCCAGAAGCACGGCCCTGTGAAGCGCCTCGGGGAGGCGCACGGAGGTAGCTTTTGATCCTTCCACCTCCTCAGCGGTGGTCAGAGCTTCGACGAGCTCCTCGAGCGTCCCAGCCATCTGCCTTTCACCCTTTCGCTATTCTGCGGTACATCTTATACCGCAGGGAGAGCGCGGTCGCCGGCGAACAAGGACGAATTGTGGCTTTGCTTTCTGATCTTCACTGGAGAGGCGGCCGGAGTTGGCCGAGATCCGAAAGCTGACCGTGGCCACCGAGGCCGACGAGATTCGGCTCGGCACCTTCCTCCGCCTTCTGGCTGCGACGGGATGCGCAGAGACGAGGCCTGTGCGCTCCGATGGGCGGAGGTCGATCCAGTGCCCGTCAGTTTTGCGCCAGTAAGGTTGGCCTCGCTTAACCCCACAGCATTCATGCTGGCGCCGGTAAAAGACGCCGCAGTCGTCAAGTCGAAGGGGTTGAACGGGCCAAAATCACCACCGCTGAGGTCGACCGAGTCCGTGGTGGCGCCGGGGAAAAAATGGCCCCCCGCAGCGACGTCGGCTGATTGTTGTTGGGGCTGAAGTTGGCGTGCGCGAGCTTGGCGCCCTCGAAGCGGGTGACCAACCTTGCGTCCATCACGACAAGCGCGACATGGGAGACGTTGGCAACCGGGTAAACGGCGCCCGTGGAGGCGTCAGTGACTGTCCACCAGCGGGTCGGGTTATCGGTCTTCACCGAAACGTGGGCGGCCTCTAACGCGTGGCCGTACCGGGTAAATATCGTGCTTACGTCGGCCGGGCTGTCGAGTTGCAACGCCGAAAAAAAAACACGCATATTCCCGAGAGCTCTCAGCCACCCGGATCAGCTCGCCCGTGTTTTGCACGCCGTTCAGGAAGGCGTGGTCCATGGTGGCCTTGTCAAACTTTGCATCGGTTAGTGTGGCACCGGTCAGGTTGCATTGCTTCAGGGTGTAGCCGCTCAATAGGTCGCAAACTCGATCGCCCGGAGCGAAGACGGTGTTGTAGAGGGTGCTCTTTTGGAATTTCGCCTTCTGGAGGACGACGCCGAAGAAGTGGGCGTCTTCAACGTCCGACCCGAAAGGTCGATTCCGCTCAGGTCCGATTCCAAAACCTCGAAGAAGCTGAGATCTTGGGGCAGCCCGGAAATGTTGGCCCCGCTGAGGTCCACATAGCTCCAGGTCGATCCCAAAGCATGGTAGGGGATCGTCGCACCTGCGAACCTGGTCAGCTTGGCTACGCTGGAGCCGAAGTTGGGGTTGGTGCGAAGATCGTGGTCAAAGGTCGCAGCCAGAAAAGTCGGTGCCGTTACCCATTACTGCCCCGGTCAGGTTTGCCTCAGCCATGCTCAGGACGGCTCGTACTGCTGCACGCTGGCGGGGTCAGGCCTCGTGCCCCCCGAGCCACTAAATAGGGCGATCGTGGGTATTTCATGCCCCGCAGCGTGGAGCGCCTCGTTCAGGACGTTGACGTCCTTATTGAGGGCATCGAAAAAGCCCCCCGGCGATCCCGGCGGTTTCCACAACCCGACCGCGCTCGGCCAGCCCGTTCCATGGCCACGCGGTCGGTAGGTCCTTGTGGTCGTCCCAGTAGGGCCACGCTCCTCCTCTTTGTTCCCAGTTGGTCGGAAATCCCTGTTGCCTGCACGCCTCGCAGACCTCATAGTTAATGCCGTCCGACGTCGTCCAGCAGGACCCGCAGAACTGGGCGTACGAGTAGACGACATAGAGGCCGGTCGCATCGGTCCCATAGCAGGTCTGGGTTTGCAGCAGAGCGGCGAAGAGCTTGTCCGCCCAGCTTTTCACATGAGAATTGCTGATGAAACGGTAATAGTCATAAGCCATCGAGTCGATCGCCGTGAAAAACGCCCAAAACTGTTGCTGACCGGGCGTCTGGCGAGCCGGGCCGAGCGCGCTCTGCGCCTCTAGCAACGCACAAAAAGCGCTCGCATCAGCGCCCGTCAGCTTGTAGCCCTCACCTTTATCCTCCGAGCCCATTATTTTCTTCCCTCCGATTTGGCTTGCGGGACTGGGCCGCCTGCGCTGCGGTGCTGGCAAGGCTAAGTCCTCTGACCAAGGGCCCGGAAGCCGTGGTTAGCAAGAACCGCGACCGGTCAGCTGTTCGGCGTCGAAGGTACCCATTGGCTACTGTCGGTTCGGGCCGCCCACCGGGCCCCTGCATCTGCTCGTAATTGAGGGTGAACAAGGTGCGCCACTGGTCTACCGTCATGTGCCCTGCGTTCACATCGCCGTTGTGGCTGCCTTTGTCGGGGT
Source organism: uncultured Acidimicrobiaceae bacterium (assembly GCA_963823855.1). GTDB lineage: Bacteria > Actinomycetota > Acidimicrobiia > Acidimicrobiales > Palsa-688 > Fen-671. The sequence goes on along the minus strand of CAWGNA010000004.1, from coordinate 307,721 downwards.
TGAGCGGTGTCCCGTCGGGGTTGTAAATGTCGAGCCTATAGTCCTGTGATTTGGGTGCCGTCGTTGACGTACGACCGGACGTAAATGAAACCCTTGGTCTCGACGGCCACGTCAAGGTAGGTGACCGTGTCAGAGGGGCCGTCCTTCGGCGGCATCAGAGAGGTCAGGTTCCGAGCACTCAGGCTGTCCCCGTCAGGTTGTAGCGCGACCACATCGAAGGTCAAGGTGCTGGTCTTGTCTATGATTACCCATTCGCTACTGGGCGCCTTGACCAGGACCGTCGGCGTGAAGCAACGGTAAACGTCCACCTCGCTGAGCCCTTCCGTTGAAGTGGATGTCATAGTTCGCACCGTTGGCGACGTCTTGCAGGAGCCAGATGCCCTCGGCGGTCTGGAGTACCGCTGTCTCTTTGCCCAAAGTCAGGGCGTGCTTTTCGAACTGATTGTCTAGGTCGGCGGTGACAGTGCCGGCGTTGAGGACGGCGACATAACTGGCAGGCAGGCTGAACACCGGGTCAGGAGATAGCGAGGGTTGAAGGCTCCGGGGCGAGTATCCATCACTGGCACGTACCTCTGCAACTCCTGCACCAATGCAGTGGAGGCCGACGACTGGTTGAGCACCGTGACGAGGCTGCTCGGGAGCATGAAGGAGAGGGCACCAGCAAAACACTGGACCGGGTTGGCCTGGGTGTCGAAGGCCTGGATTCGGGCATTGAGCCGCTCCAGCACCAAGACCCGCCCGTCTACGGAGATCGTGAGCCCTGCCGGTCCCTGCATCAACCCCTCGCGCTGTTGCCCGCTCAGCGCCGCGAGCGCCTGCCTCCTCCTTGGCCGCTTGGCTTGGGAGGGTCGCGGCGCACGCCAGCGAGGACGCTCTGGACGATCAGGTTCACAAAACTGTCGTTGATCGGATCGCGAGAGAACCAACGGCGGAAATACAGTGGTCCCCGCAAAGCAGCCGCGATCGCGCTGAGGTCAACTTCTGGGGGGATCTCCCCTCTGAGAGCCGCCCGTTCCAGGGCCGCTCGCAGCGGAGCTGCGTGCCAACGTTGGAGTCTGCTGTGAACCTCGGCAATCTCTGGGTCACGTTCTGCGGCGTCGACGATTGACGGGAGGACCGACGACCATCGCGCCGTGACCAGCAGTTCGGCGAGGTTCGTCAAGATGGCCCTCACGTCGCCTTCCAGGGAACCGGTGTCGGGCGGCTCGTCGTCACCGTCAGTCATCCGCAGGCACGCGTCGATGATGAGCGCGTTGCGGTTCGGCCAGTGCCGGTAGATGGTGGTTTTTGCGACGCCTGAGCGTTTGGCTACTTCGTCGAAGGTGAGGCCACCCAGGCCGGCCTCAGTCAGCAGGTCGAGTGTCGCCGTCAGCACCCGCTCTCGCGAAAGAACGACACGAGGGTCGGTACCTGACCTCTTGCCATGTACCGAGGCATCACGTTCGCCATCACCGCTCCCAACCACCCTCGTCTCCATTTCTGCCCTCGCCCCCGTGTTGGCATCGTCGTTGACATCTTCGCTACGCTACCGTAGCGTAGCGAATACACCAACACGAACGGGAGAGCCCAATGGACTTCGCCTCAGTCCGCCTTATCACCGACAACGTCGACGCCATGGTCGAGTTCTACGAGAACGTAACCGGGGTGACCGCGGACCGGCCCGCACCCGTGTTCGCCGAGTTGCGTTACCCGTCATGCACCCTCGCCCTCGGTCACACCAGCACGGCGGCACTCTTCAACAACGCGGCCCGCCCCGCACACAACCAGACCGCCATCATCGAGTGGGTGGTTGACGATGTCGACGCCGAGTACGAGCGGCTCAAGGCCATCGTCAGCGAGTGGGAGCAAGAGCCAACACTCATGCCCTGGGGGAACCGCTCCATCCTCTTCCGCGATCCCGATGGCAACCTCGTCAACCTCTTCACCCCTGTCACCGACGACGCCATCAGTCGACTCGAAAGGTAGTAGCAGGCCACACTACTCCCGCACCACGATCGGCTTGCCCAGCAGGTCGATCAGCGCATCGCGGATGCTCGTGTTCGTGACGCCCCCGGACGTGAGAAGAAGCCTCACGCTTGCCTCCTGTACGTTGCGCTCACGACGCTCTCCTCGAGAGTCGAGAGACCGGGTGCATGGGAAGACAGACTGGCACGATAGTGGTTCTCATCGCGGTTGCGACCCCCTGTCGCGCGCCGGCCCACCGCCCTGATGGTCGGCTACCAACCCTGGGAGGCCAACGTCCCTCGGGCTCAGGCCTTGGAGATCTTCGGGCTCTCGATCCCACCCTCCGCGTTGTGACGATCTGAACAGATAGGGAGGCGAGCACCGATGTCGGCGAACTGCTGGCCAGCTGGCGTACCCCCTGGTCCGATGGGCGATCGCCATCCAGACGGTCGGATCGTGACGATCCAACGGTTCGACCCCGGTCGCTGAGCGGTTGGCGACACGAACTAACTGGAGACCCGTGGCCGCTCCCATTGGGCCTCGGCTCACGTGTTGCTCGGTCGCATCACGGCAACGACCACCCGCTCAGCCATTGGGTCGCGTGGCAGCCCGGGAGTTGGCCAGCGACGTTTTCGACGTCGTCGCCCATCCCGCCCGGCTGGCGCAAGTGGGCAACGATCCGGGAGGCGAGGGGGTCGCACCCGACGTCGGCGAGGTGCTCGCGGAGCAAGTCGGCCGCTCGCGTGCCGTCGCCGATAACCGCCGTGCGGACCACCTCGATGTGGTGGCGTTCCCAGTTCATTTGCCGGCGAATGTGACTACGAGCCGAAGTCCCGGTAATGGCGTCGAGGTCGGCGAGGGCGAGCTCGAAGGCCGGGTCGGCTTCAACGGCGAGGCGCAGTGCTTCGGTGGCACGGCGGCGGTCGACGGCCCGTTGCGCTTGGCGGTACCACGAAGCGGCCCGCAAGCTCGTGCTGACGACACGACCATGGCCCTCAACCGCTGGCCCGGGGGCATCCAAGTGACCATTCGGGCTAACGGGCTGACCTTCTCCTGGTTGCATGTAGGCCAGGTTGCCCGCGCACCCTGAGGCGGCGCTGAGGCGGTACTGAGGTCGCCAGTATTGAGGTCGCCAGTATTGAGGTCGCCAGTATTGAGGTCGCCAGTATTGAGGTCGCCAGTATTGGGGTCGCCAGTATTGGGGTCGGCCGGCTCCGAGCCGCCGCTCAGCGAGCCCGAGGCCCGAGGCGGGCTGCGAGTGCAGCGACATCGGGCTCGTCGGTGAAACTGTTGAGGCTGCCGTACGACAAACCCTGGGTGGGCTGCTGCGCGAGCGTTAGGAAGGTTCCGATGTTGTGGTGAGTGGGGTCGGCGAGCGCCTTGACGGCTGCCACGGCGGTCGCGGCGAGCAGCTGTACTGCCGGGTCCCCGCTCAGGGAGGCGACTTTGGCAGCGTCAGCGGCGAAGGCCATCGCTTCGTCCCGATTGCCTGCGCTGAGTGCCCACCACGCCAGGCCAGCGAGCACACCGGTGTGGCCGCCAGGGTGGTCCAAGTCTCGATAGTACCTGCCAGCGGCGTCGAGTAGCCCCCGTGCCCGTTCCAAGTCGCCGCGTCGACGAGCAACCGCCGCTTGACCGATCCTCGCGTCGGCGGACACGGACGGGTTGAAGCTACATGCGATCGCCTCGTCGTAAAGGCTGTCGGCTGCCGCGTCGTCGCCCTGCCTGGCCCGCAACGCGGCCAGACGGAGAAGACTGAACAGCACATATCCGCGTTGCCCGGCGGCGCGACATCGCTCCAGGACGGCTTCGTGGGTCGCCGATGCTCCATCGAGGTCCCCGCGGGCTTCGGTGATGCCAGCCAGGATGCTCAGCGGGTCGACGGACAACCAGACCTCCCCTTGGGCGTCGAAGCGCTCGGCGCTAGAGCGGGCGGCTGGCTCGGCGTCATCGAGCCGTCCCATCAACGCCAGGTCCCAGGCGACTATCAAGTCGTGCATGGCCAGCTGCCAGCCGTTCACAGCCGGTTCCAAAAGATCGTGCGCGTCCCTCAACGCGCCGAGCGACCGTTCGAACTCGCTAGCGCGCATAAGCACCGTGGCGCAGACCACGAGCGCCTCGGCTCGGCGAACAAGGTCGTCGCTGGTCCTCAACGCTGCGACCGCCTCGTCGCATTCAGCAATACCAGCCGCTGGGCTGAACGCCTGGCACACGCAATAGCCGTGCCAGACGTGGGCGGTCGCGGCCAGTTCAGGGCGACGTGGCCCCTTGGCTCCGAGGGCGTCACCAAGCCAGCGTGCTCCTTCGACATAGTCGCTGTTGATGAACCACAACCAGGCCATTCCCGACGCCAACGACAGCGCCCCATCGGCATCGCAACGTGCGATGAACCAGTCGAGCGCGGCGCGGAGGTTACCCAAGTCCGAGGTGAGGCGTTCTCGCCACATCGGCCCGCTGGCGCCTCGCAGGCCCTCGTGGGCCTCTTCTGCCATCTGCCGGTAATGGGCGCTGTGCCGGACGCACAGGGCGTCAACTTCGCCGGAGCCATCGAGGCGGTCCCGGCCGTACTGCCACAAGGTCTGGAGTTGGCTGAACCGGGCGTAACGACCGGCGTTGGGGGCCGCTACCAGGGACTTGTCGACCAGCCGGCTGAGAGCGTCGAGGATCTCGTTCTTGGGCACCCGGTCGTCGGCACAGACCGCCTCGGCGGCGTCAAGGTCGCAGCCGCCAACGAAGACCGACAGCCGTGCGAAAAGGCGGCGCTCGTCCTCAAATAGCAGGTCGTAGCTCCAGTCCACCACCGCTCGGAGGGTTTGTTGACGGGGGAGCGCGGTGCGGGCGCCCCCGGTGAGCAGCCGAAAGCGGTCGTCGAGGCGTTCCGCCAGCGTGACCAAGGCAAGCGAACGGAGGCGGGCCGCGGCCAGCTCGATGGCCAGGGGAAGGCCGTCCAACCGGCGACAGATGTCGGTGATCACAGGACGAGTGCTCTCGTCTGCTGTAAACCCGGGTCGCACCGCTCGGGCGCGATCGACGAACATCTCGACGGCGGCGGGCAGCGCCAATGTGCCTACTGGCACCAGGACTTCGCCCGGAACGCCGAGCGGCTCGCGGCTTGTGGCGATCAGCCGGAGACCGGGCACCGCTCCGACAAGCGTCTCGGCCAGGGCGGCCGCCTGGTCTATGACGTGTTCACAGTTGTCGAGCACGACTAAGAGCGACTGCCCGACCAGGTAACCCACGATGAGCTCAACCGTCGAAGCCGGCGAAGGGGGGCCGGCGAGAGCGGTGGCAACGGCCCCGAGCGCTCCCGCCACGGCCGGCGCCACCCCCTCTGGCTCGGTGACGCTTGCCAGCTCGACCAGCCACACGCCGTCTCGGTGCTCTTGGTGCAAGGTGGCGGCCGCTTCCACCGCCAGCCGGGTCTTGCCCACGCCGCCGGGACCGACCAGCGTGACCAGCCGGCTGGAGCGGACTGCCTCGCTCACCTGCTCGAGCTCGGCATCGCGGCCTACGAAGCTGCTCAAGCGCTCTCGGAGGCCGCCTGTTGCCGCCGGCGTCGCAACCGTCTGGGGACGAGCCACGTTGGCCACGGCGAGTGACGGGTCCTGGGCCAGGACGCGGGCCTCGAGTTGTCGCAGGGCCGGGCCGGGGTCGATCCCGAGCTCGTCGACCAAGATGGTCGCGGGCCTTGCTGTAGGCCCGCAGGGCTTCGGCCTGGCGGCCGGACCGGTACAACGCCAGCATGAGCAGCTCCCACGGCCGCTCGCGAAGGGGATGTGCACGGCACAGCGCCTCCAGCTCGCCGACGAGCTCGCCGTGATGGCCCAGCACCAGGTCGGCTTCGACGCGGGCCTCGATCGCCACCAGGGTCAAGTCGTCCAGGTGCGCTCGCTCGGCGTCAGCGAAGCCCGCGTACGCGAACTCACTGAGGGGCTCTCCGCGCCGCAGCTGGAGGGCTTCGCTCAGCGTCGATGAGGCTAGTGCCGGCTCCCCTCCCTCGAGCAGGCGCCGTCCCTTGGCCACCAGCTGTTCGAAGCGGGCCGCATCGAGGTCACCCGGGCCGATGTCTAGGGCATAGCCGGCTTCAGAGGTGACGATCGCCGTCGCTCCGAGGGTGCGCCGAAGCTGGCCGATCTGGGCCTGCAAGGCGTTGGCCGTGTTGGCGATTTGCTCCTCGCCCCACAGCATGTCGATCAGCCGGTCGGCGCTGACGGGCCCCCCGCGTTGCAGCGCCAGTAAGGCGAGCACGGCCCGCTGCTTGGTACCGCGGACCGGTACCGGCACGCCCCCTTCCCTTGCTTCGAACTCGCCGAAGAACCTCACCTCCATACCGTCACCCTATGGCCGCTCGCCTGACTGTGCCTGAGCAGCCTCAACGCGGCACTGAGATGCCGGCCTCAGCGCCACGGCAGTGCCACCTCAGGCCCTGGGCGCACGCTGTGCGCAACACCGGAGCACCGACGAAAGGAAGACCAATGATCGAGGCCAGGCATCTCACTAAGCACTACGGCAAGACCGTGGCAGTCGACGACGTCTCTTTCGTCGTCCGGCCCGGCCGGGTAACCGGGTTCCTCGGCCCCAACGGGGCCGGCAAGTCAACGACCATGCGCATGGTCCTCGGCCTGGACGCCCCGAGCGCGGGCTCAGTCCTCATCGACGGCAAGCCCTATGGCGAGCTGGCCGACCCGCTCCGCTCGGTCGGGGCGCTGCTCGACGCCAAGGCCATTGTCGGCGGCCGCAGCGCCGCCAACCATCTCAAGTGGTTGGCCGATAGCAACGGGATCAGCCGGCGCCGGGTGGGCGAGGTGCTCGACATCGTCGGGCTCAGTGACGTAGCCGGGAAGCGGGTGGGGACCTTCTCGCTCGGGATGAACCAGCGCCTGGGCATCGCCGCCGCCCTGCTCGGCGACCCCCACACGGTGATGTTCGACGAACCGATCAACGGCCTCGACCCCGACGGCATCTTGTGGATCCGCAACCTCATGAAGTCGCTCGCTGCCGAAGGCCGCACCGTGTTCCTCTCCAGCCACCTCATGAGCGAGATGGCCCAGACCGCTGACCATCTGCTGGTCATCGGCAGGGGCCGCATCATGGCCGATGCCAGCACGGACGACTTCGTCAACGGGCACTCGGCCGCCACCGTCCGCGGCCCTGGAGCCGAGAGAACTGGCCGACGCCCTGACCCGTCGCGGCGCGTCTGTCGAGCTCGGTACCGACGGCGCCCTGGTCGTTTCCGGCCTCGGCACCGCGGAGATCGGCGGGGTGGCGTCCGCCCACGGCATAACCCTCTACGAGCTCGCCGTGCAGGGAGCGTCGCTCGAAGAGGCGTTCTTCGACCTAACCCGAGATGAGACCGAATACCACGCCGGCCAGCTGGCCTCCGCCACGAAAGGAAATTGACATGACCGCTACCACCTACCCGAGCGCACCAGTGCGCTCTGCGCGGGCCACCGCCACCCGCCGGGCCCTCAAGGCGGAGTGGACCAAGCTCTGCACCCTTCCCTCGACGTGGCGCACGGTCGTCATGACCGTGGTGGCGGCCATCGGCTTTTCCGCCATTGCGACCGCCGTCCAAGCCAGCTCATGGGCCACCATGAGCGCCCAGCAGCGCCAGGCGTTCGACCCGACCAGCACGTCGCTGACCGGGATGTGGGTGGCGGTCGTCATCCTGGGCGCCCTCGGCGTGCGCTCGGTGGCCGCCGAGTACACGACGGGGATGGTCCGGGCCACCTTCACGGCCATGCCCGCCCGCCGGCTGGTGCTGGCGGCCAAGGCCGCCACTGTGGCCGTCTTTGTCTTCCCGCTGGCCCTGGTGTGCGATGTCGTCAGCTTCGAGCTCGGCCAACGCATCCTCTCCGCCAAGCACGTCCAGGTCGCACTCAGCCATCCCGGTACCCTTCAGGCCCTCGTCTTCGGCGCCGTGGCCGCCAGCCTCGTCACCATCGTCGGGGTCGGGCTCGCCGGCGTCATCCGCCACACCGCCGGGGCGGTCAGCGCCTTGGCGATGCTCATACTCGGGGGAGCCATCCTTGGCCAAATGCTCCCGGCCGGTCTGCGCCAGTACATCCCCGGCATCGCCGTCCAGGCCGCCGTCACCGTCCACCACTCCGCCGGGTTGCTCCGGCCAGGCACGGCCATTGTGGTCCTCGGGGTATATGCGGCGATCACGCTGGCGGCTGCCTCGATAAGGGCAGCGAAAGGCGACGCCTGAATCGCGGCTGCGCCCAGTCAGCCAGGGATTGCTAAACACCGGCCCCGATACCCCAATCAAGAAAAGGGATCCAAAATGAGACCGACTAAATACGAGGCTCAAACCGCGAGAAGAGACGACATGGCCTCCAAAACATCGCCGCTGGAGCGGCCGTCTTTCGACGACTCAATTCGTTCACCACGGGCAGCCGGGGACGCTCGACGTCAGCGCTGGCAACTAGGGTTGGTCTCGACCGCCCTTCTCTCGTTGGCCTCTGTCGGCTTCGTTGCGCCGAGTAACGCATCGGCAAGTTCGGACCAGGTGACGATCACCCGGGATAGTGACGGCGTAGCCCACATCACGGCCGCCAACTTCACTGCTCTTGGCTACGGCGAGGCGTGGGCATTTTCCCAGGACAGTTTCTGCACCCTGGCGCAGGACTTCGTCACCCTCGAAGCTCGGCGCTCCCTTTACTTCGGCCCAACACCCCCAACCTCGACTACGGCGAGGGCAGCGACGACTCGAACCTTGATTCGGACCTGTACTGGCAGGCGGTAACGGCGAGCGGAGTAGTTCAAAAAGAAATGAGCGAGGCGCCCCCCACCGGTCCCCTCCCTCAGGTAATGGCCCTGTATAGAGGTTTCGTGGCCGGTTACAACGCTTATTTGGCGTCTGGGCAGCTAAGCGACCCGAGCTGTGCGGGTAAGCCCTGGGCCCGCCCCATCACGGTCACTGACATGTTCCTGCGTGCCCTCCAGATCGCGGCCTTTTCCAGCGACGCATTAATAGGCAACGAGGTGAGCGCCACCCCCCCGGGGCCGACAGCCGGCGCGACCAAGGCCGAAGCGGCGCTGAGCCCGGACGTGGCCGCGCTAAGGAGCCAGCTCACGGACGACAATGGCTCGTCCCGTGGTTCCAACGGCATCGCCATCGGGTCCCAGGACACCGCCAACGCCGACGGCATGGTGCTGGTCAACCCGCACTTCCCCTGGAACGGGGAGAACCGCTTCTGGATGGCCCAGCTCACGGTGCCGGGGCAATACAACGTGGAGGGCGGGACACTTTACGGCTTCCCGCTCATGGCGCTCGGGTTCAACCAGGACATGGCCTGGACGCACACCGTCTCGACCGACCAGCGCTTTACTTTCTACCAGCTAAAACTGGTACCCGGGCACCCGACGAGCTATTACATCAACGGCAAGGCCTACAAGATGGGCACCGAGACGGTGCAGGTCAATACGGGGAAGGGAACGGTCAGCCACACGTTTTACACCACCCGATGGGGCACTGTCATGGTCTTCCCCGCCGCCGGTTATGGCTGGACGACCACGAAGGCCTACACCGTTGACGACGCTGGTCTCAGCGACGGCGCCCGGTTCGCCAATCAGTACCTGCGGATGGGACAGGCCACCTCGGTGGAGGGACTACTGAAGGTGGAATCGACTTATTTGGCCATCCCAGAGTTCAACACGTTGGCGGCCGACGACACCGGCAGCGTTCTTTACGCCGATGTGGGCAACGTCCCGGATGTGCCATCGTCGCTCATCAGGTCGTGCTTGCCGGCGGGCATCCCCCAGGAGATCTTTGCCGAAGCGGGCCTTATTACCCTGGACGGGTCGCGCTCTGCATGTGCCTGGCGCACTAGCCCGGGTACGCCGGTGCCGGGTATATTCAACGCCCGCCAGTTGCCCCACACCGTCCGCACCGACTACGTCGAGAACTCGAACGACTCTTACTGGCTGGCCAACCCCAAGTCCCCGTTCCCGGCTTATTCGCCGACCGTGGGCGATATCGGCACCGTCCAGGGCCTGCGCACCCGCATCGCCAACCAGGAGATCGCGGCGCGTGTGGCCGGCACTGACGAGCTGGGGCCGGCCAAGTTCAGTATCCCGACCCTGCAGTCCATGTGGGAAGGCGATACCTCATACCTGGCCCAATTGGTGCTAAAGCCGTTGGTGACGGCGTGTGTGGCCACCCCCGATGTGAAGGCTAGCAATGGCGCAGACGTCGACCTGGCACCGGCGTGCGCGGCCCTGGCCGGGTACAACGGCACCGGCAAGTTGGGCGCCACCGGTGGGTGGTTGTTCTCCGAATGGTACAAGGCGGCACCCACAACCGGGTTCTGGGCCGTGCCGTTCAACGCCTCCCAACCGCTCACCACCCCCTCCGGCTTGGACACCAAGAACCCCGACGTCCTGGAAGCCTTGGCCAACGCCGTGCTCAGCCTGCGAGCTCATCACGTACCCCTTGACGCCAGCTACGGCCAAGTGCAGTTTTACCCCAACGGGGCCTTGAAGATGCCCGTTCCAGGTTGCGACACAGGCTGTCTAAACGTCTTTGATGCCGCTGATGGCACGGGTGGTCCCCTCGACGCGTTCCCGTACGGCCAGGCCTACCAGGGCTCTTCGGTGGTCATGACCACGGAACTGACTCCGCGGGGCCCTGTATCCGAGGGAATCCTTACGTATTCCCAAGCCACCGACAGCCGCTCGGCTGACCACGCCAACATGACCAAGCTGTACTCGCAGGGCAAGTGGGTATCTCTCCCCTACACCAGCGCTCAGTTGGCCGCCGACCAAGGCTCTTCCTCCCTCCTCCTCAGCGCTTCCTAACGAGTCCCGGACTGTGTGCCCGGCCGGCTCCGGCGGGGCACCGCGGGCCGTCCCTGTGCCTGCCCGACCTGCTCATGGTGGGCCACCTCACAGGCTCCTTTTCACTTACGAGCTCTCCAGGCAACTGAAGGGCAGCAGCGTCATCGCCAACGCACTGCACCCCGGCCTGGTGAGCATATCTTTCAGGGCCGAGGACCCGTGAGGCGCCCAGCGCCTGGTCGGCCTGTGTGACCGCGCCAAAGATCGTGAGCACGGGCCATCGCAGCCGAATCCAAAGACAGCACAGCACATAGGAGAACCATGACCGCAACGTCTAGGCCACCAACGAGGCCGACGCTCCCAACTTCGGGTGCCGAGGCGACGGAGACAGAAGTACTCGACCGACCAAGAGAGGTAGCACCCGCCCGATCAGGCTTGAAGGCAACCGACCTGGACACGAAGTCGAAGCTCTCGCTTCTTTGGATATTCTATATGTTCAATACTGAAGTACCCAGCCAACCGCCGGGCGAACATTATCGCCGGCGTGTTCTTGACCGGTGTCGAGTTGGTGATGCTCTTCGTTGGGACGCCAACGCTTGCTTATCCGTTCTTCTCGGGCATATTGATCGCCATATCTGTGGCTATTGTTTGGGCCGCATGGAAAATGGCTTGGCCCCGAAGACAGTTTCAGGACGTCCATGTCGGGAACTACGAGGTTGGAGAAGAGGTCATGAAGAAAGCAGTGCAGCTCCGGTCGCGGCCTCCGTTCGTCCGGATGGCCCCTTGATCTCGAGGGCCAAGTTGAAGCCAGCTCACCGGTCGGGTTAACTCGTCGGCGGCGAACAGCTTGCCCTTCGCCTCCGCTTTTAAGAGCGGCCCCTCCTACTGAGAAATGGCATAATAACTAGTCGTGGCGGTCGCTGGGGCTCCGGGCGAAGATAATGCGGCGGGGCTGGTTGTACGCGCCCGGATGCTAGGTCCGTTCGCGATTTACCAGGCGGATAAAGTCGCCGGCCCGTGGCCCCGCCTCAGTGCCAAAAGGCTTCTGGCGTTGGTGCTGCTGAGCCCAAAACGTCGTATCAGCAGGGAGGTGGCCTCCGAGACCCTCTTTTCGGACCTGGCCCCCCGTTCCGCAGCGAATGCTCTGTACAACGCCCTGTGGTCGGCTCGGGCGGTGCTGTCGGACTTTGGCGGGCCGGCAATACTGATTGCCAACCGGGCCGATATCTACATTTCCCCGGGTGCGCTGGTCGAAGTCGACCTCGAGTTTCATGAGAGGTCCATTCAGGCCGCGCTTGCGATGCAACCAGGGGCTGACCGGGATACCGCCCTGACGGAGGCACTGGCAGAACAGGGCGCCTTGTTGGAAGACGAACCGTACGCCGACTGGTCAATCCGCCGCCGTGAGAGCCTCGAGCTAGCCCGCCAGGATGCCCGCGTGGCCCTCGCCCGCAACCGCTCCACGGGCTTTGGCCGTTCAGGCGCAAACGCTGTCATCGAGGCCTGGGAGGCAGTCTTCTCCCACGACCTGGCGTCTGAAGAGGCCGCTGCATCCTTGATGGCTGCCTACGCTTCCCAGGGCCAGCGTCAGCTGGCAGTCCGGACGTACAGCCGTTGTCGTGTTGGCCTGGATGAAATGGGGCTCGAACCGTCAGTCGCCCTCGAGCGGGCCCACCAGCGCGCGAAAGATGAGGTGCCGGGCTCGCAGGGGCCGCTCTCCCCTGCGCCCTCGGGCCTCACCAGCAACTTACCCACCCACCCCAGCAGCTTTATCGGCCGGGAGGCCGAGCAGGCAGAGGTCTACTCGCTCCTGCGCTCTTCGGCGCTCGTGACCGTGACCGGCCCCGGCGGCTCCGGCAAGACCCGCCTCGCCCTCGAGGTCGCGGCTCAACTGCACGCCGAGGAGCGTATCGAGGTGTCCTTTGTCGATCTGGCGCCCGTTGCGGAACAGGCTCACGTGGCCGCCGCCTTCGCCAGCGCCTTGGGGGTACGCGCTCAGGCCAGCCGGCCCCTTGGCGAAGTGCTAGCAGAAGCCCTTTCCGGCCAAGACCTCTTCGTCTTGATGGACAACTGCGAGCACGTTGTCGGGGCGGCGGCCGAGCTTGCTGAGCTACTCAATCGCAGATGCCCGAGGCTCCGGTTGTTGGCTACCGCCCGCGAGCCGCTCTCCGTCGAAAGCGAGCATGTCTACCGGCTGGCGCCGATGACATTGCCCCCCGCTGGGGCCCGATCGGTAAAAGACCTGGAGGGCTCCGACGCGGTGCAGCTCTTCGTCGAACGAGCCCGGGCGCATGACTCGGCGTTCGTCGTAGAAGAGGCCACTGCACAGCTGGTGGCATCGGTGTGCCGGCGGCTCGATGGGGTCCCGTTGGCCATCGAACTGGCGGCCGCCCGCCTGACCTCGATGTCCCTCGCCCACCTCAACGAACGCCTCGACCAGCGTTTCCGGCTGCTCACTGGCGGGCCAAGGACTGCTCTCCCGCGCCAACGCACCCTTCAAGCCACCGTCGACTGGTCCTTTGAGCTGCTGTCCCCAGCAGAGCGGGTAGTCCTGAACCGGCTATCGGTCTTTTCGGGCGGTTTCGAGTTAGAGGCGGCCGAGGTGGTCTCTCGGCACCAGTCGTTAACAACTGCCGACGTCGACGACGCGCTCGCCTCGCTGGTCAACAAGAGCCTCGTTGTGGCCCAACGCTCCGCAAGCTCGTTGCGCTACGCGTTGCTGGAAACAATCAGACAGTACGGGAGGGAGCGGCTGCTGGCGGCCGGCGGCGAAGCTGAACTTCACCGGGCCCGGGCCGCCCACGCCCAGTTCTACTTACAGCTTGCCGAGAGGGTCGAGCCGGAGCTATACGGGCCGGACCAGGGCTTTTGGCTTAGGAGGCTCGACCTCGACTGGGACAACATGCGGGCGGCGCTGGCGTTTTTCCTCGCAGAGCCTGACGGGGCCGAGGAGGTCCTGAGGATCGGTAATGCATTGTTCTATTTCCTGTGGACCCGCTGCCAGCGCTATGGGATCGACGCTGTCTGTTCGGTGCTGTCGAGGCCGGGCCCTGTTCCGTCCCGGTCCGCGCGAAGGCCCTCTTCCACGGTGGAGCTGCGCTGGCGGCCACGCTCGGATGGGACTCCGAGCCAGAGCGCCGCGCCGGGGGTGTGCTGATCGAGCAAGGCCTCGAGCTGTCCCGTGCCTTGGGCGACCAGGCCTTCACGTCAGATGCGCTCACTCACTCGGTCTGGGTGGCGGAGTCCTTGGGAGAGCATGCCACAGCTTCCGAGCACGCCGTAGAGGCCCTTGAAATTGCACGGAACCTGGGGGACAAGTGGCTCATCGGGAAAGCGATGGCCGTCGTCGCCACAGTCGCAGCGTCACACGCACGCAAAAGGTCGTTATGGCAAGAGGCGGCGGCCCACCTGCGGCGGGTAGGAGACCTTGCCCTGTGCTCGGTCTGCCTTGCTTCGCAAGCTGTGCTCGAACTTGAGGATGAGCAGTTCGTGGCCGCTGCCGCCCTCCTGGAGGAAAGTATCGTGCTATCCGAGGAGATCGGGTCACCCCTTCACATGTACTGGTCCTGGGGCGCACTAGGTGAGGCCCGTCTCCTGCAGGGGAACTTTGAGGACGCGGTGGCGTGCTCCCAGGAGGCCCTGACGGGATTTCGTCGCCTCGGCCTCCGCGACCTCGCGGTTTCCCACCTCATCAATGCGGCGTGCTGTGCGGCTCGGCTCGGCAGGCATCGGGAGGCAGCCCAATTGGCAGGCGCATATGAAGTCATGCGTTCGCCGTACCTCCGGCTAGCTGGTACACCGGGAAGGTCGAACCGGTTCGAAAAGTTGACGCTTTTGCAGGAGAACTTCCGCGAGGACAGTCGCCAGTACCTCCGCAGAGCCCTTGGTAGTGAGGACTTCCAGCTCGAATACTCCGCCGGCAGGAGGCTCACATTCGACGACGCAGTCGAGCTGGCTCTGCGGATAACGAGCTAGACCGGGCGCCTCATAGGAACGCGAAGGTGTCCCGAGCCCTCCGTCCTGAGCCGCCCGACATCACCGTGGTTTGGCTCGATGAACGTATAGGTGTACGGGTAGGGCCCTGGAGGTCGCACGCGAGGGAAGTAAGGGCGTTGGTGTTGACGAGGTACGTGACGCCCTTCAACGCCGCCACTTGAGGTATCCCGCCGAGGACAGGGCCGTTCTCATCGACATAGACACGCCATTGCATTCTTGCGTTCGACAGGGCGTCGAAGATCGAAGAGCCGCTCGGGTACGTGAACCCCCCACCCGGCGTCTCCCAGCCAACTATGTTCCCGGTGCTGGGGGAACCGGCCCAACCCGCTGACGATGCGCCGTGTACGAAAAAGCGGTTGGGCCATGTCGGTCCGGGAGGGAGGAAAACCATTGGTCACAGAGGGCGAATTCTGTGGCCAATTGATATATCACGGGCAATTGTGTTCGCGTATCGATGCATTTCATGATGTCGCCGTACTCGGCCGGCGTCGGCAGGTTGGGGTTGTTAGACGTGATCTCGGACCGGGTGGTGGCGTAATTGGCGACAAAGCCGGAGTTCGTGAGCGGCTGCGGGTAGGGCTGCCACGGGGTATGGGTGACACCCGGCCCGCAGAGCTGCTCGACGACGTCGAGAAATTCGTGCCCGGGGTCGGTCGGCATACTGGGTGGTGCGGGTGACGCCACGGGATAGGTTTGCCCGTTATAGGCGTTCGAGTCGTTAGGCGTTGCGTGCGTGATCCCGGGGATGCCCGTAGGGAGCGCGCTTCTCGAGCACTTCGAGGTCCCGAACCGCGTACCGATGGTGCTGCCACTCCTCCTTGAGAACCACGTGCAAGCACTGCAGAACGGTATGGTCCTTCCGGGGGTGGCCCGGACTGTCGGGAGGAACACAATTCCGCTCCAGATCCTCGGCGTTCGCGCTGGCGATCACGTCGCGTACCTCACCCATGCGCTCCCGCCGCAGATCGAGCACCTGGTCGAGCGACGGGTCTGCGTCGGGGTCGATGCCCCACCGGCGAGGAGCGGTGAGCCACGACCCACCCACGCCCCACGGGTGGTACGGGTGGACGATCCCCTTCACCATCCGCCGCAGCCAGCAGTCCGTGGCAAGTACGAGGTGACGCTGTGTCTGCACGAAGCTCCACTCGCCGTGGACCTGCTCGCGGAGGATCGGCTCGGGCAGCCGCTTAGCCCGGGCGACAGTCCCGCTCCAAAGGTCTTCGATCATCGCCCACGCGTCGGCCAAGCCGTCGGGACCAGTCGCCCTCAGCTTGTCGCGCTCGGCCCTCAGCTTGACGCGCTCTGCATTGCGGCGCTCCACTTCTGCAGTGTACGAGGGGCGAGGCGTCGATCCCATGCCTGCCCGCAGAACCACTCCTGCCCACGGCCGCTGGGACGCGCGCTTCGCCTCGGGCCCACCTTTGAAACGCTCTGGTATTGCTACATCCGGCTACACTGTAGCTGTGCCAGTACAGTCGATTCGTTTCACACGTGCTGACGTCCATAAGCGCCTCCGCGACGCTGCTTCTAGAAAGGGTACTTCGGCATCCGCCCTGGCTGAGAGGCTCATAGATGAAGGCCTGCGAAACGAGTCCCACCCCTTGGTGGTGTTCAGAGACGGGCCGACTGGCCGGCGAGCTGCGCTGCTCAACGGACCGGACGTATGGGAAGTCGTCGGAGCGGTGATCGGTAGTGACATCCTCCCAGAGCAACGTGAGCGACGGGCCGCTGAGCTCCTGGGGCTCCCCGCCGGGCAGGTCCGGGCGGCGATGGATTACTACGCGGAGTTCACGGCGGAGATCGACGAGCGCATCGCGCTGAACCACCAGGAGGCGGACCGGCAAATAGCGCTCTGGGAGCGGAGGCAGCAGCTGCTAGCGAAGTGAAGCTGCTTCTCGAGGAGCACCACTCGCCGCGTGTCGCTCTACAGTTGACCAAAGCCGGTTTTGATGTTGTGCCCGCTAGCGGTGACGATCGATGCCGCGGAGCGAGCGACGAGGACCTCTTGGCAATCGCGACAGCAGAGCGACGCGCGGTCGTGACTGAGAATGTCGCCGACTTCACGGCCCTCGGAGCTCGCTGGTCTGCCGACGGTCGTGCTCACGCCGGGATCGTCCTAACCCACCCTGTACGCTTCAATCGAGCACTTCGCAGCTACCCGGGGACCCTCGTCAAAGCCCTCAAAGTTTTCCTCCAGGAGCCACCTCCTACCGGAGATTCGTGGATCTGGTGGCTCTGAGCTGCAAAGCCGCGACGCAAAGAGGACCATTTGGGCGGGCACTATTTTGATATGTTCTCCCATTTCTGCACCTCAGTACCGAAGGACCACTCAACACAGCGGCTCCGGCACCAGGAACCTGTCATCGAGGGCTCCGCCTGCGGGCAATCGGTCCTTTTGATGACACACCCTTTTGACGGACAACATTTGGGATGACCAAGACCGCGGACCACTCCTTTTGGCCGTTTTTTGGGCTCACCGTGCGGGCCCCACGGGTCGAGCTCCGTTATGCGGACGACGCACTGCTCGAAGAGCTGGCCGTTCTTCACGCCGCCGGAGTGGTAAAGCCAGGGACGGAGCCATTTGATGGTGACGCCACCTTCTACCAGCCGGGACCGGGCACTTTTCGCTGGCTGAAAGGTCAGTGGTCGGCCCGCTCGCGCACGTCACCTGAGTGGTGGGCCCTTGTTTTCGCCGCCGTCGTCGATGGCCGGGCGATCGGCGGTCAGGAGATGACTGGCATCGAGTTCCGGAAGGTAAGGACCGTGGACTCGTTCTCATGGCTCAGCCGGGAGTACCAGGGCCGGGGCTTGGGAAAAGAAATGCGGGCAACGATGCTCCACCTTGCGTTTGCCGGGCTCGGAGCCTTACGAGCACAGAGCGAAGCCTTCGACGACAACCCGTCTTCACAGGGTGTCTCACGTGCGCTCGGGTACGAGCCCGACGGCTCTCACTATGCGCCGCGGCCGAGCGGGGCAGGCGTCATGTCTCGGTTCGCCTTAACCCGAGAGAAGTGGGAACGAACGCAGCGCCGAAGCGACATCACTGTCGAGGGCCTTGACCCATGTCTTCCTCTGCTTGGCCTCGACGTTCCCGACTGAGACGCCACCCCACCGTCGAGATTTCCAGGGTTTGCCCATTCGGTCACGACCTGATGGTGGAAGTGAGCCAGGCCGGGAATTTGATTGTGAGGTAGATGCGTCTTAGGTTCAACCGAGCCAAATGAGGAGCCGTCCGATGACCAGGACGGATAGACCGCCGCCGATGCTGCTGGTGCAGGGCCGGCGCCGGTTAGGTAAGGACGACGTCGGCGCGCGCGAGCTGGTCGGGCTCGGCCACGAGGTCGATAGCGACGATCCTGTCCCCTTCGACTGTGACCATGAAGACGACGCGTAGCTGGCCTCTCGGCATCCAGACCGCCCCCGGCCGCCCGTCGACCAGGGCGGCGAGTGCGCCACGGCCACGACGGACAAACCCGGCGACCTGCTCCCGTCCCCGCATCTCCGGGGGCGCGCCCAGCCTGGCGGCGGCCCCATCGGCCCGCATGACGACCTCGGGGTGCAAGATGTTGAGGAGCGCTTCGAAATCGCCACTGCGGGAGGCGGCCAGGAACGCCTCCACCACCTTCGCCTGCCGTACTCGGTCGGCAGAACGGGCGAGCCCCTGGCCCTGAACCTGCCGTCGGGCGCGGCTCGCCAGCTGGCGCGCCGCCGTGGCGTTACGGCCAACGATGGGCCCGATCTCCTCAAACGGGACAGCGAACATGTCGTGGAGGACAAACGCCACTCGCTCGGCGGGCGTCAGGTCGTCCAGCAGCACGAGCAGGGCCAACCCCACCGAATCAGCCAGCACGGCCTCCTGCTCGGGGCCGCGGCCGGCCCCAGGGACCACCTCCGGCTCGGCCAGGTCCAAGTCGGTCTCACCTGCCACCAAAGGTCTCCTCCGGCGCGATTCCAGCATGTTCAGGCACACTCGTGTCACGACGGTGGTGAGCCAAGCCCCGAGATTGTCAACGGAGCTGGTGTCGGCGCGGCTGAAACGGATCCACGTCTCCTGCACTGCGTCGTCAGCCTCCATAGCGGAGCCGAGCACACGCGAGGCCAGGGCTTTCAGCCGGCCTCGGTGTTGCTCGAACTGGTCGACCAGCCGGATATTTTCGTCCACCTGTCACATTCTCCCGCTGCGCTTGGTCACTACAACTAGACCGGCGAGAACCCGCCGGCGTGACGCAAACAGGCCAGCAACCGGTGGATTGGCCGCGAGAAGGAGAGCGACAATGTCCCAACTCACAGCGACGTCCCGCACCCCCCGCATGAAAAACCCCGCATTGCTCGTGCCTGGCTCCGTCGAGGCAGTCCAGGCACTGGCCAAGAGCATCCGGGACGTGGGCGCTCCCCCCGATGTGCTCGAGCTCGTCCACCTGCGCGCCAGCCAGGTCAACGGCTGCAGCCTCTGCGTCAACTTGGCTTGGCAGGCGGCCCAGAAAGCAGGTGGCCCGAACGAGCGCCTGTTCATGGTCGCCGCGTGGCGAGAGGCGTCAAATTTTACGGAGGCCGAGCGAGCAGCGCTGGCCCTGGCAGAGGCAATGACGCGCCTGGCCGATCAGGCGGACGCCGTACCCGACCAGATCTGGGAAGAAGCCGAGCGGCACTATGACGAAAAAGCACTCGCCGCGTTGGTGCTCTCGATCGCCCTCACAAACCTGTTCAACCGCGTCAACGTCACGACGCGCCAGCCCCCGGGGGCGTTGCACTGAACGCACCATGCCAAGCACGCCGAGTTGGCGAGGTACCGGACGGGCCGGCGACGATGACATTGTCGATGTGACTGTTGTCACAGGCGCACTTCGTCGAGGCAACGAGTTGACATCGACCGGGCCCGGCCAGGCTTCCACATCGCCGGACCGGGCTCTGTAGACCAACCAGGTCAGGGGAGTGTGAGCACGCAGTGGACCGTTCCCACTCCTTCGGCGATCCGGGCCCACGACGACCCCTGGTCGGCGGAGGCATAGACGTCGCCACCTTCGGTCGCGAAGGCGGCCAGCGCGCCGCCCGGCAGCGCGTCGACGCAGAGGCTGTCCAGGTTGCCTTCGAACCACCCGGGGAGGCCGTCGCGGCAACGCTCGAACGAATTGCCCTCGAGGCCCGACCGGTACAGTGCCGCCTGGCCGCCATGGGGGCCTGTAGAGGCGGAAACGAGCAAAGTGTCGCCGCACACCGCCGCCGAACGGCAGTACGTTGCGTCCAGCCCCTCGGTCGACAAGCGCCAGGACCCGCCCTGATCTTCGCTCACCCAGAGACCGCCCGCGCCCGCGGCATAGACCCGTCCGCGGCCGGTAACGACGCGGTGGATGTCGGTGTCGATGTCGATGGTCGGCTCCCACGTCCCGCCTTCGTCGCGCGAGCGAACGACCCCGCCGACGTGCACGTTGACGAACACAGCAGTGGCGTCCTCAGTGATGCTGCGGATGTCCGCCGGCCCTCCCCACGGCGTGTGCCAGCTGTCGCGGCCCGGGGCGTCCTCGAAACTCCCGACTATCCCCAAGTGCCCGTCGAGGCCCACCCGGGCCAAGTGGGCCCCCGACGTCCCAACCAGGATGCCTCCGTCGGCATTAGCCCGGGTGTCGGCCAGGCAAAAGGCGGTGAGCCCGCTGAGTGCCTCGTCGTCTTGGAGGCTGGCGACCGGCTGCCATTTCCCATCTGGACCGCTGCGCCAGAATCTCGTCCCCGCCGACCACTGCCCACAGGCGGGCCCAGGACTCGGGGGCGAGGGCCAAACCTCGCGACCGGCTAGCTCGAAAGGTGTGGAAGCCGGTGAGACGGGAGCGCTCGTGGGGACCGAGAAGCGAAGGATGCCGATCTTCGTACCGGCCAGCACCGTAGGCATGACCAGATGCTATGTCGGCGACATCGCAAATGCGTACCGCCGCCGACGGCCCGGTCACGGTGATTTCCGGCGGGACTGCGGGAGCCACGGCTGAGTTCGTCGATCCCGTGTTATTGCCGGGGTTCGCCGGCAGTTTCCACGTCGTCTAACCGTACCGACGAGGTGTGACCGAAATCCGGCGTGTGGGCTAAGGTGAGCCCATACGTCTGCACATAGCGTTGGAGGACGAACTTGTGGCCGACCTCGACCGTCGTGTGGGACGGCGACGACGCAGCGCGTTTATCGCCGAGCTCATTCGTCGCGGCCTGGAAGACGAGCGTCGGTGGGAGGACATCGAGTCGGCCCTAAGTGGGATCCCGGACACGGGCCACGACTGGGACGAGGATCCCTCGAGCTGGGTCCGTGCACAGCGCCGGGGAGACGCGAGGCGGGCCGGGTAGATGGCAAGGCTCCTGCTCGACTCGACGGTCTTGATAGACGCGCTCCGGGGACGGCCGGCGGCGGCGCGAATGGCCGGGCTCCGACGGGCGGGGACCGAACCCTGGGTGTGTGCCATCTCCATCGAGGAGATTTGGCGTGGGCTGCGTCAGATAGAAGAACCGGTAGCCCGGCGCCTGTTCAACGGTCTGAGGGTGGCACCGCTGGGCGCGGCCGAGGGGATCCGCGCCGGCACCTGGCGACGTGAGTTCGCTGACCGAGGAGTGACCCTTCACCAGGCCGACTGTCTGATCGCAGCTGCCGCACTCGGAGTTAGCGCTTCAATCGCCACCGCAAACGTCGACGACTTCCCCATGGGGGAGATCGGTGTCGATCACTGGCCAGCCGGTATTTGACGCCTGCGACCAGCACTCCACCCAACAACTCGGTGCGCAACGTCGCATGGTGTCTACGTGGCACAAGAGGCCCTGAAAGAACCCGCGAAGCGTGGGCCGCGCGCCCAGCGGGGACGTCCCTTTCCGCGTCTTGGTCGGCACCCATGGTGGCCCGTCGTGCCTTCTCGGTGTCAATTTGGGACTTTGTCGCGAAATCGCGTCGGTAGTGGCGCGAAACCGCGACGGGAACCTTTTGTGTCACCGAGAAACATAGAACGCATCGTCTTTGGGCTGCGCCACAGCCCGCTCGGCATGATCAGGAGAACCGTGCACGGGCACGCTCACTTGGTTTGCCGCCCTGGAGATCGCGGCACGGCGGAGCGCGGTGACAACGTGCTTTCCATAGACCTATACGAAGCGTTTTACACGACGACGGCCATGCGTCGGGTGGGGCCTGACCCCTTCCCCGGAAAAGCGCGACTGGTACCCTCGACCCTGGAATCTGAGCCGCGAGCGACCCGTCCCAGTGGGAAATCGCCGCGCCGCTCCTCCCTACGTCCGGTAAACCCAAAGAGACTGCACGAGGAAGGGACGCTTACATGAGCGACTACGCGTTGGCACTCTCCGACGCTGAAATACGCCGGTACACGATGATGGCTGAGGGTGCCCGGGCCAGCGAGGCTGAGCTGTGGGAACAAGCTGGTATCGGCCCCGGCGCCGCCATCGGCGACATTGGGTGCGCGCCGCTGTGTCGGTCTGTATGGCGAGGTTGGCGGCGCCCTCGGGACGGGTGATAGCAGTCGATCCGGATAACTCGGCGCTGGCCGCCGCACACCGGATTGTAAACGAGGCCGGCGTCGACAATGTGGAACTTCGCCAAGGAACCGCAACTGCCACCGGCCTGCGTCCTGGCTCCCTCGACGTTGCCGTCGTGCGCCACGTTTTGGCCCACAACGGGCCAGACGAGCAGCGGATCGTTGACCACGTGGCCGAA
This sequence comes from uncultured Acidimicrobiaceae bacterium, assembly GCA_963823855.1. Lineage (GTDB taxonomy): Bacteria > Actinomycetota > Acidimicrobiia > Acidimicrobiales > Palsa-688 > Fen-671. The sequence continues at coordinate 285,310 of CAWGNA010000004.1, read as the reverse complement.
CTTGTCCGCCCCGGAGGCTCTGTTTACCTGGTCGACGGCGACGGGACGGCACTAAGGACGCTCGACATCGACCCGGATCTGGCGGATCTCAGCAGCAAGTACATCGAGTTCCACAAGCGCCGGGGCAACGACCTCGAAGTCGGGCTGCGGTTGGGCAGATTGCTGAGCCGGGCTGGGCTTCGCGTTGCCGCCCATGAGGGACGCTACTCGATCATTTCCGCGCCGCCCGGGCTGCGACCGCCATCGTGGGCGGCAAGGGAGGCCATGGTGGCCGAGGGAGCGGCGACCGCACAGGATGTCGCCCGGTGGGAGGGCGCCCTCGAGCGGATGGACACGGCCCAAACCCGTCCCACAGTGTTCGCCCCGGTCTTCTTTGCCATCGGCGTCAAGCCCGAGTGACGTGAGCTCCAGCGATTGGTCAAGGTCATAGCTCACCTCGTCGCGGCCCGCCTGATGCCATCCCTTCACGATAAGAGCCGATTGTGCCTGTGGGACCGGAACGCCAGGTGGTCGTGCGTGTGCATCGGGACGTCTACACGGTGCTGGCCGAGGCCCGCCAGCCCGAGCGCGGTCACGGGTGGAGGGGGTGTGCGACCGGGACGCTGACAACGCGTCGCGCCGGCCGCCTAACTTAGGAACAGGGCCGCCGCCACACGCACCGCGCGGACACCGCAAGGAGGGGCCCGATGGACCAGCTTTCCTCGGCTTCACGAGAGATGCCTCCAGAGCCACCGCGCCCCTTGCGCCTCGGTCTGGTGGGCTGCGGCTACCAGGGCAACTACCTGGCGACGGCGGCGGCTCGAGTTCCAGCGGTCCAACTGGTCGCCTGTGCCGACCCTGACCTGGCCGCTGCCGCCACCGTCGCAGCCCGGACGGGCGACGTAAGCACCCACTCATCGATCGAAGCGCTGCTCGACGAGGTCGTTGTCGACGCGGTCCTGGTCGCCACGCCGAACCACTTGTTGTGCCCGGTCTCCCTGGCAGCGCTCGGGGCCGGCAAGCACGTGCTCGCAGAGAAGCCTGTCGGGCTCAACGAGCTGGAGGCGGCCGCGATCGAAGCGGGAGCAGCCCGGGCCGGCGTGCGGTACATGGCCGGCTACTGTTTGCGCTTTTCCCTGGCGCGCCACGTCCATGACCTCCTTGTGGCGGGCGTGGTCGGCGAGATCCAGGCGGTCACGGGCGTGTTCGGCTCGCCGCCGATGAACCACGGCTGGGCCGCCTCCTCTGAGTCCGGAGGCGGCCCGTTGCTCTTCCTGGGCTCCCACCTGGTCGATATGGTCCTCTGGTTCACCGACGACGACCCGGTCGCGGTCGCCGCCAGCATCAGACGTCGTACCGACACCGGTGTCGATGAGACGTCTGCGTTCCAGATCCATTTTGCCGGCGGCGCGATGGCCCAGTGCCTGGTTACCCAAGCGGCATCAGCCGGGTTCTACACCGTGGACATCTATGGACGTGCCGGGCGAGTAACGCTCCGCGGGTGGAACTTCCTGCAATACGAGATCGAGGTATCGAGCACAGCAGACGCGGCGTATGCTCACCCCACCGTGATCCGCCCGGGGTACGTACAAGACCACGTCACGATGATGCTCGTCCCGGAGCTGGAGGAGTTCGCTCGCGCTATAGCCGAGATGCGGGCGCCTGCCATCTCGGCCACCGACGGGCGACGCGTTCTGCAAGTACTTGATGGGGTCGTCGAGGCGGATCGCGTCGGCGCCGCGGTCACCGTCGGCTCAAGTGGCTAGGGGAGCATCGTCCCGGGACTTCAACTACGCGGTGGTGGGCTGAGTGCTCAGCGTTTGAGTGTTAGCCCCCCGTAGGACCCGGATGGCGAGCTGTCCATTGGTGAGACAGGCTTCCAGCCCGCTCCCGTAGCCCTCAGGGAGTGGTACCTCTCGCTCGTAACAACCGTACTCCCATTCGTGCAGAAGGTAGTCACGGGGGCCGGCACTGCGGAGGCGAGCCCAGAACCGGAGAGCACCAGGACGCACCTCTACGGTTACGTCCTTTGCGGTCACCGCCGGCAGGGGAGCCAGGATGACCAATGCCGCCGGGGTCTCGTAGACGTTGACGGGTACGCATTGGGGGCGCATCGTGGCCTCAGCCGCGGCGGTCGCTTCGACCACTTGGTCACGGGTGGGATGGGCAAGGGCCATGACTGGCACGGTAGTCCCTCCCGGCGCAAATGGCATAACCACACCGCTGTGCGCTGGCCCTTGGTCATAGGGGAACAGGCCAGCTCCGCCTCGGCACGTGGCGCGGGACAGGGAAGTCGCCAGATGACGACTACACGGGCAACAGCCCAGGTGTGCTATTTGTCGCGGTCTGTTCAGGCCTTGAAGTACCGTCAGCCCCTTGATTTGTACGCCGTGGTGCCTTTACTCGCGTCCGATATACCGTTATTGCGTGGCCATTTTTCTGTGAGACCAAAGTAGCGGACAGCGCCGACGACGGCTGTTTATTTCGCTTTTCGGTAGCCGTTCTCGCCCCGCCCATGTTGCGCCTGGTCTCCCGGGTCGGCGGCCTGGGCGACAGTGTCCTCAGCCACGGCTCTCCCGGGGCCCTCGACCGGCGCCCCTCGACCAGGCGGGACTGATGTTGACCCACCGGTTGTCGTAGCCTAGGGTGCGACTACCTGAGTCTTCTCATGAAATGAGAAGCACGGGAGGGGCCAATGACATCTGAGGTGCGCGTCTACCTGCTGGACGGTGGGACCCTCGTGATTGACGGCTACCACCTTTACTGGAACGCGGGCCCTGGTGGCGAGGTCCGCTTCCCGTGCTACAGCGTGCTCATCGACCATCCCGAAGGCAAGTTCCTCTTCGACACAGGCTACGACCTGGACCACGTCAACAAGGTCCTGCCGTTCGAGAAGCCCCTTCAGTCACCCACCCAGACTGTGCCCGCCCAGCTGGGCACGGTCGGTTTTACGCCTGATGAGATAACCCATGTGGTCAACTCGCACTACCACTTCGACCATGTCGGTGGCAACAAGTACTGCAGGAATGCCACGACCATCGCTCATCGCCTCGAGCTCGAGGCCAGCCGCGACTGCCAGTCTTTCGAGCGCCTCGGCTATTCCGACCTCAGCTTCGACGAGATCGGGCCACGGTACGAGCTGATTTCCGGAGAAGCTGAGATCGCCCCCGGGGTCACGGTTATTGAAACGCCGGGGCATACCGCCGGGCACGTCAGCCTCCTGGTCGAACTCCGGGGGCGCCGGCCGATGCTCTTCACAGGAGACGCCGTATATACCCGTAAAAGCTTGGAGCGCGAGGTCATCTCGGGTTTCCACCTCGACCCGGTGGCCAGCGTGGCATCGATGCGAAAGCTAAAACAGCTAGCCCAGGATCGCGACGCCGAGCTCTTCTTTTCGCACGACGCTGAGTCCTACGCCGACTGGGTCAAGGCACCCGGCTTCTACTCCTGAAATGGCATTACTCCTGAGGTGGCTGAATGGTACTCCTGAGGTCCCTGAATGGCCTCTAATAATGACGTGACAGCGCCCACGAACGCTCCCGAGGAGGCTGTAAGCTCCGCCGAGGGAATTTACGAGGTCCTCGAGCGGGATTTTGCCCGCCCCGAAAACCGGTACCTGAACACCCCTCTTGTGCGTCTCATCACCTCGGGGCGCCTACCCAAAGCAAGGCTCAAGGATTACGCGGTGCTGCGGTGGCCCTTCCAGGCGCGGGCCGACCTGGCCATGATGATCAGTCACGTCGCCTACCTGGAGGGAGACGATGCCCGCCACTTGCTCGAGAACGCCTTCGATGAGATCCTGCGCCCGGCCGGCGAGGGTGACCACCCGGGTCTCTGGGTACAATTCGCGCTGCGGCTGGGGGCGACCAAGGCGGAGCTCGACGAGGCGGCCGCGAACCCGCTCGCCGAGGTGGCCGGGTTCCCGTTGACGATGACTTATTACTGCCGGCGCAGCGCTGAGGAGGGGCTTGCTTCGTGGTACGCGGACGAGGACCAACTGCCCGAGGTGCATGGTGCGACGGCCCTCGCCTTACGGAAATACTACGGGTGTGACGACGAGACCATCGAGTACTTCCTGGAGCACGTCCGGGCCGATATCGTCCACTCGGACGCAAACGAAGGTCTTTTAGCCCGTTACTGCGACACACCAGTCAAAATCGCCCGCGCTCGTCGGGCGGCAGCCGCCACGCTCTGGGCGTGGCGTGAGATGCACCAGGGCATCCTCCGCGAGCTCCGCTGTCGCTACACCGACGTCCCGCCTTCGTGAGCCCACCGCGTGGTCTACGAGCCTTCCCGCCGGTCTGGGCAGATGATCGAACGCTACCTGGCCTCATCCGCAGGCCCGCTGTTCGCACTCGAGAGTGGCGAGGGCGACCTTGTCGTGCTTTTGCACGGCGTGACCGCGAACGCCTATGTGTTCGTACCGCTGATCGAGCTGCTAGCAGAGCAACGTCATGTGGTCGCCCTTGACCAGCGCGGGCACGGGCGCAGTCCCTCCCCACCAGACGGTCGTTACGATGCCGGGGCTTATGCCAGCGACGTAGGCGGCGTGATCGAGTCGCTGGGTCATGGACCGGCGGTGGTCCTCGGCCACTCGCTGGGGGCTCGCAACGCAGTGGTCGTCGGAGCAACCTTTCCTGAGCTTGTCGCGGGCGTCGTCGCTGTCGATTTCACTCCCTTCATCGCGGCCGACATATTTGACGGCCTTGACGCGCGGGTAGCGACCGGAGAGAGAAGCTTTAATAACACCGAGGACTTGCGTAGCTACCTAACCCGTCGTTACCCCCGCTTACCCTCCGACGCCATTGAACGACGGATAGTCAACGGCTATGCACCCGCGGGCGACGGGACGTTGCGCCCCCTGGCCCGTGGCGATGCCGTAACCGCTACCTGCGCGGCGCTGCGGGAGGACCTGGCTCCATACGTGCTCTCGCTCAAAACTCCGGCGCTGTTCGTACGGGGCATCGAGAGCGCTTTCGTCACGTCCGAGGCGTTGAAGGCAACGAAGTCCCTCCGGCCCGACCTGTTAACCTCAGACGTCCGCGGTGCCGACCACTACGTGCCTGAGGAGCAGCCCGCGCCGCTGGCCGCGCTCGTAGAGAAGTTCCTCGCCGGCACGGGTCCGTCAGGGCCCACCCTATTGAGCTGTCAAGGGAGGAGGACCAGAAATGGCTGAGGATATTGAGTTTTCTGCCGCCGTCGCGCTCACGGCCGGCCCGGACGGTGGCCTTCAGGCCGCGGTGCCCCGTCAGGTGGCCGAGCGCCTGGGAGTGAGCGCCGGCGATGTGCTGTGCTGGACGGGCTTCGAGTCGGGCACCATCGAAGTGTGGTCCGTAAAGAAGAGCCCGTACGCGTCGCTCGGCTCTGACGACCCAGGAGATCCCTCATGATAACGGCGAGCGCTCCGCCGTCCGAGCTAATCGCGCTGGACGAGGCCGAGCCCTGGGCGGACCTGAGCCGGCACCCGGTCATCGATTGCGTCCGCAAGGGCACCGCACCTGTTCATGTGGTCCGCGACCTCGTGGCCGCGCTCTTCCCCGTCTTCACCGGACGGGCGCGCTATATCCTCGCCGCCAAAGTTTCTTTCCTGACCCTCGACGATGGTAAATCGGTCTTCGAAGAGCTCCATCGTTCCCTAACCGTGGCCGACGCCGACGCCGACGTGGGGCTCTCGGCACTCGCCAGCGCGCTCGGGTTCTCGGGCGACGAGGTCCGTTCACTGCGCGCCCATCCCTCCCCTATCGCCGAGGATCTCGTAGCGATCGTCCGCGAGCACGGTCATCGTTCGGCCCACGAGGGCATTGGTACCGCGCTGGTGCTGGACCGTCAATTGCCGAAGCTCTTCGGGGACCTCGCCGACGCGCTCGTCACCCACTATGGAGTCCCGGAAGAAGCACTCGCCCACTTGCGTTTCCGAGCGGGCGAAGCAGACGCCGCCAGGGTGCGCGTGGCCTCCCTGGCGACACGGTACCTCTCGGGCCCGTTCGAGGTGTTCGAGGCACGTCGCGCCGCGCGCGAGGTTCTGTGGGACCTCACCGCCCTGATCGACGAGTCGGAAGGACAATGAACGACCAAACGCTAGCGTCAGACCTGCGCGACCTGGCCCGAGCTCATCGCATCCTCGACCTCGAAGGCCATAATGATATGTCCCTCGGGCATCTCTCCATGCGCGACCCGCTTGGGCGGGGCCTCTGGCTGAAGCGGGGCAACATCGGCCTCGAAGAGGTGACGGAGGCTGATTTCATCCTGATCGGCTACGACGGCAACGTCTTGGAGGGCGACGGCATCCGCCACCTCGAATGGCCGATCCATGCGGAGGTCCTCGCCGATCGTCCGGAAATTAACGTGGTGGCCCATACTCACCCTTTTCACGCAACGTTGCTCTCGGCTACGGAAGTGGAGATCGGGCCGTACACCAATGAAGGCGTCTGGTTCGAGGACGGCGTCAAGCACTTCAAATTGACCAGTGATCTCGTCAACACCCCCGCTCTGGGACGTGAGCTGGCCGCCGCCCTCGGAGGCTCGGACGCCGTGTTGTTGAAGAACCACGGTGCTGCCTTCGTGGGGCAAACGGTGAAAGAGGCTACCCTGGCGGGAATTCTCCTGGAGAAGGCCGCCCGGGCCCAACTCACGCTGGCCGCTTCGTCCCTCGGCTACTCGCGTCCTGGTCCCGCCGAGATCCACCAAAAGCGCCAGACGATCTATCCGTCGCGAGCCATTGACAATTTCTGGCAGTACTACAACCGCAAGCTCGACCGAGTGGAGGCAGCACGATGATGAAAAACGTTGCGATTATCGGGACCGGCACGATGGGCCCAGGCATGGCCGCCACCCTGGCCAGGGGGGGAATGGACGTCGTTTGCTACGACACGAGCGAGGCCGCCCGCGACCGGGCCCCGGCTGAAGTGGCCACCGCTCAATACGTCCTGGAGAGCATAGGGGGCCCGCGTCCATAACAGCCGGCGCTGTGAGCGTGCGCGCCGACCTGGCCGAGTCGGTAACAGACGCCGACCTCGTAATCGAGGCGGTGCCGGAGAACCCCGAAATCAAGGCCACGGTTTTCCGTGAGCTCGACCGGCTCTCGAAGCCTGATGCCATCCTCGCCAGCAATACCTCCGGGATCCCCATCACGAAAATCCAACAGTCCGTGCGCGACCCCCGCCGGGTGGTCGGGATGCACTGGTCCAACCCGCCCCACGTCATCCCGGTCATCGAGGTCATCGCCGGCGAGCAGACCGCTCCCGAGATCGTCGAGCGGCTGCGCCAGCTCGTCGCCGACCTCGGCCTGATGCCCGTGCGCGTCCTTCGCGACGTGCCCGGCTTCGTCGAGAACCGGGTGCTTTACGCCATAATGCGCGAGTGCTTGTCGCTCGTCGACAAAGGCATAATCTCGGCCGAAGAGCTCGACACGTGCGTGCAGTGGGGGATCGGTTTCAAGCTCGCCGTGATCCCCCCGTTGCAGCTGCTCGACGTGGCCGGTCTGGACATATACAACGCTGTCGCCAGCTATTTGAACGCGGACCTCGACGGACGCGGCGACGTGAGCGAGACGATCACCTCCCGCATTGGCCGGGGCGACCTCGGTATGAAGACGGGCAAAGGCCTCTTCGAGTACACGCCCGAACACGCTTTAGAGCTCCGCAAGGAACGGGCGGCAAAACTGGTCGCTGTCCGCCGGGCGATCTCAGAGGGTTGAAGCCCCGTTGGCCCCGGACGGGTACAGGGCCCGCAAGCTCCACACGATCATCGACGAGGTGCGCTCTGAGTCGGGCCTCGTCGACGAGCCCCCGCTGCGCAAGGTAGCGGTCGCCGCAGTTATCGCCAACCCTCATGCCGGTTCGCACGGCGACGACCTCGCTCACATGATGGCGTGGGGGACCTCTCTAGGGACTTGGCTAGGCGAAATGGCGACATCCGCGCTCAGCGCTCCCGTGGTGGCCTACGGGAAGGGCGGCATTGCCGGGACGGCGGGCGAGCAGGAACACGTCGTCGCCCTCCTCACTACGTCCTTTGGCGACGCGTTACGCCACGCCGTCGGTGGCGGCAAGGCCTGGATCAGCTCGGCGACCAAGCGGGGCGCACCCGGCACCACGATCGACATCCCCTTAGCGCACAAAGACGCTCTGTACGTGCGCGACAACTACGACGCGATCGAGGTGAGGGTGCCGGACGCGCCGCTGCCCGACGAGCTCGTCGTGGTTGCCGTTGTCGCCAACCGGGGCCGCATACTGGCGCGTTGCGGCGGCCTGGGCGCCAGCGAGATCCAGGGAAACGACGGCCTGCGTTGACAACGGCCATCAGCAGTGCTCTCCGCGCCTGGTGGCGGCGGGGCTACACCGCGCCACAGCCGTCGCCAAAGACGACTACACGTAGGAGGTCTTTGTGACGACGTTCGAGGGACAGACGGTGATCGTGACGGGCGCCGCCCAGGGCATCGGGGCGGCCATCGCAGAGCAATTTGGGACCGCGGGCGCCAGCGTCGTCGTGGCCGACCTGAACGGTACAGGAGCGCAGGCGGTCGCGCGCCGTCTTGGCCACCGGTCCTTTGCCGTGACCGCCGACGTTGGCGACCCTGACGACGTGGCCGCTCTGCACGCCGAGGTGATGGAGCGGACCGGGCGCATCGACGCCCTCGTGAACAACGCTGCCATAGTGCCTTTCACCCGTTGGGACGATGTTGATTTCGCCGAGTGGAAGCGCATAATGCGCGTCAACCTCGACGGGGTGTACCTGATGTGCCGGGCCTCGTCAACCGAAATGCGCCAACGGGGCTACGGACGGATCGTCAATATCGCCTCGAACACTTTCTTTGCCGGCACGCCGAACATGGCCGCCTACGTCGCGGCCAAGGGCGGCGTGATCGGCTTCACCCGCGCCCTCGCCACCGAGCTTGGTGCGTACGGCATTACTGTAAACGCTGTCAGTCCTGGGCTCGTGGCTTCCGAAGGGGTAATGGCCAGCCCACACGCCGAGGCGTTCGACTTCGTCGGGGCCCTCCAGGCCCTTAAACGACGGGGCCTGCCCGCTGACATCGCACCAGCCGTGGTCTTCCTGGCGTCCGAGGAGGCGGGCTGGGTCACCGGCGCCACCCTGAACGTGGACGGTGGCCACGTCCGCCACTAGCCACGATTGGCCCGGGTGTGCCGGCTTGACGGCTACGAACTATCACCTAGGGCTCGTCGATTTTCGCCCCTGGGCTTTATGACCGGTGTAAGCCAAACGGGGTCAGCCACCCGAGGGTTACTGACAGGGTTCGAGCGGACACCACCGCGAGGTGATCACGACTATAGTCAGCAGAGACCAACCTCTGCTAGTAAATCTACTGATATAGTCTGATCACCTCGGTGCAGCCGGCCGGTCGAAAACTTTTCCAGGCCACGGGTGACGTTGCCGAATGGGACGTGATCGCTAGCCTTCACCAACACAGCACTTCATTGAGAGAGGACGAAAAGTGCATACACCCGGCAAGAACCCGCTCACCCGGCGTGACTTGTTGAAATACGGCGTGGCCGGCTCGGCCGCCACGCTCCTCGGCACGCTGACGGCGGCTCCCGCTTCGGCGAGCGGCAATGCCCTGCGCGCCGCTGGCCGCGCCCTCGCCAACGCCGCCACCCCCAAGCGGGGCGGGACGCTGCGCTTTGCCCGGAGCATCGCCCCGACAACCCTCGACCCCGCCAACACGATCATCGCGGGCGACATCTATACGCTCGACAAGATCTTCGAGCCACTGTTCGTGACGAACCCGGCCGGTCACCTCGTCCCCTGGTTGGCCTCCAGCTATACAGTTAGCGCAGACCACAAGACGTTCACCTTCGCGCTTCGCCCGGGAGTGAAGTTCTCTGACGGCAAGCCTCTGGTCGCAGATGACGTTGTCTTCTCTATAAATCGCTCCCGCACCAATTCCGCCGGGCCCTTGTCCTTCCTCGACTTCGCCATCGCCAGCATCGAGGCAAAGGGCACTAATAGCGTGGTGTTCAAGCTTTCTCAGCCGTGGGCGCCGTTCCTTTCGGACATTTCCGTGTTCGCCAACGCGATACTGCCCGCTAACTTCGGAGGCCAGAGCGAGAAGAATTTCTTCAACAATCCCGTCGGCACCGGGCCGTTCATGCTTTCGGGGTTCACACCGGACGCCAGTTCGCTTACGCTAAAACGCAACCCGACTTACTGGCAGGCAGGCAAACCTTACCTCGACTCGGTCGAGTTCCTTTATGTCGACAACGACAACCAGCGCGTGCTGCAGGCTCAGGGGGGCGAGGTCGATATCATCGACACGGTACCGCCGGCCGACGTCGCCTCGTTGCGCAACAGCTCGGGGTTGGGCGTGGAGCTTTTCCCTGCCTGGCAGGTCGACCTGCTCGTCATGAACGAAAAGCTGCCCCAATTCGCCGACCGCCACGTCCGTCGGGCTATCACCTACGCAATCGACAGGCCAGCGCTCGTGCACGCGGCCAGCTTCGGAACGGCGGCACCGGGAGGATCGTTCTTCCCGCCGAGCCTCCAGTACTACTCCCCCAGCACGCCAGTCCTGGCCTACAGCCTCAAAAAGGCCAAGGCCGAGCTGGCAAAGTCGAAATTCCCCAAGGGTTTCTCGACCAAACTGTTGATCGACGGCGGCGTCCAGAAGTGGAACACTTTTGCTCAGATTATCAAGGCGCAATTGCAGCCGCTCGGTATCAATGTCGACATTACGCCACTCGACCACTCGGCGTTCGAGGCTACGTTCCAGAAACTCGACTACGAAATGTTCATCGACTACGCCATCAACGACATCAGCGACCCCGACGAAATGGCCTCCTTCGAGGTGGACGTGAAGAACGGCGGGTCGCAGTCATACTGGTCAAACTACGACGACCCAGCCGCGATCGGGCTCGTCCACCAGGCTGAGGGGGAGTACAACGGGACCAAGCGAGCGGCCCTCTACGCCGAGATCCAGAAGATCGTCGCCGAGGACGCCCCCTTTGTGGCCCTCGACTACCCTCCCTACATTTACGCCGTCTCAGAACATGTGAACGGCTTTGCCGTGAACCCGGGAGGCGCCTACCGTCTCGAGGACGTCTGGTTATCCTGAGAGGACCATGGCCGGCTACACCGCTCGACGACTGCTGTCAGCGGTGCTTGTCATTTTCGGGGTAACACTTGCCACCTTCCTGCTCATGCACATCGAGCCGGGCGATCCGGCGCGGTCTGTGCTGGGGCTACGGGCATCTCCAGCGGCCATCGCCTCCCTTCGACGCCAGTGGGGCTTGGACAGCTCCCTACCCGTTCAGCTTGGCCGCTTCCTGGAACAGCTTTTCCAAGGGAACCTCGGCCAGTCGTACATTTACCACGTTTCGACGGCATCGCTCATACTGAGCCGGGTCGGGGAGACCGCCGCGCTGGTGGCGGTGGCGGCGGTATTTGCGGTGCTGATCAGTGTCCCGCTGGCGACCTTGGCGGCGGCCCGTAAGGAGGGCGTAGCTGACCATTTCGTCCGCGGTTTGTCAGTCGTCGGGCTGGCCCTCCCCGCCTTTTGGTTCGGCATCCTCCTGATCGAGATCTTCGCTGTCCACCTGCACGTCCTCCCCGTGGGGGGCGCTGGGACCGGTTTCGGTGGGCACTCGAAGGCACTCGTCCTCCCTGCCTTCACTGCCTCACTGGCCATCGCGCCAATCCTCGTACGCAGCCTCCGCGTCGGGATGATCGAGGTACTCGACTCCGAGTTCGTTGCTGTCGCCCGGGCTAAGGGGCTCGGGGAAACACGGGTCCTGTTCGGCCACGTGGCCCGCAACGCCCTTCTGCCCACCGTCACGCTGCTCGGCCTCAACATCGCCTACCTGATCGGGTCAACGGTCGTCATCGAACAGGTGTTCAACCTCAACGGACTGGGATCGCTCCTGTTGAGCTCGATCCTGAACCGCGATTTCCCAGTCGTACAAGCGACCACCCTGGTCCTGGGGGCGGGCGTCGTACTGGTCAACCTCGGCACCGACCTGCTTGCGGCCCGCCTGGACCCGAGGATCCGCCTGCGGTGACAGTTGTGCTCGTGCCCGGCGGGGAGCCTCCCACTACCGCAGCCGAACAGGCCCGTTCACGATCGGTGTTCCTTTACAGGGCCAGGCACAGCACGACGTTTATCGCCGGCTCGGTACTCACGCTGTGCCTCATATCGGTGGCGTTGCTAGCTCCTGTAATCAGCCCGTACGCTCCGAACCACCAGGACCTCTACGACATCCTGGGCGGGTTCTCGTCGAAGCACCTGCTGGGCACCGACGAACTAGGTCGCGACGAGTTGTCGCGTCTCATCTGGGCCACGCGCACTGACCTGCGCCTGGGGTTCCTCGCCGTCATTTTCCCGTTCTTCTTTGGCACCATCACCGGCACGCTCGCCGGTTATTACGGTGGCTGGCTGGACTCCGGGGTGATGCGTGTCGTCGAAGTCCTCATTGCCTTCCCTTTCTATGTGCTGGTGATCGGTTTGATCTTCGTGGTGGGGGCCGGGACCACGGGGATCATCGTCGCTTTTGCCGTTGTTGATTGGGTCGTGTACGCGCGAGCGGTCCGCTCGACCACCCTGGTGGTACGCGAGTCCGACTACGTGGCCGCGGCCAGGACGGGCGGTCTCCCGGCGCGGCGCATTCTGTGGCGCCATGTCCTCCCGAACACGGTGACACAGGCTGTTGTCTACCTGACGAGTGACGTCGTCCTGGTGATCGTCGCCGTCGTGACGCTCGGCTACCTCGGGCTCGGGGTCCAGCCGCCGACTCCGGATTGGGGCACCATGATCAGCGAGGGACAGGAGTTCCTGACGACTTCCTGGGCCCTGGCCACCATCCCCGGCGTCGCCGTGGTCCTGACCGGCCTCGCCCTTTCGCTGCTCGGCGACGGGCTGGCGGACGTGCTACGGCCACGATGAGCAGCGGTCAGGTCGCGCGGGCACGGCCCGCGTCTGCGAGCCTCCCGTGACCACGGTTGTGCTGGCCGTCCGCGGGTTGGCGGTAAGCGTGGGCCGCGGCTCCCGCCGGCTCCTGGCTGTAGATGACGTCAGCTTCGAAGTCCCAGAGGGTGGGTCGCTCGGGATCGTCGGCGAGTCCGGGTCTGGCAAGAGCCTCACGCTAAGAGCTCTCATGGCGTTGCTCCCGCCTGGGGTGCAAGTCGAACGCGGCCTCGTCGAGCTAGGGGGCCAGGTGTTGCCGCTCAGCGGCCCCGATGCCCGTAAAGCTCGCCGGCGACGTCTCGGGATGGTGTTCCAGGATCCGCTCAGCGGGCTCGACCCCGTGCAGACGGTCGGCGTGCAGGTGGCTGAGGTGCCGCGCCGGGTGCTGGGCGAATCTGGCCCAGCTAGCTGGCGGCGAGCGATCGAGCTGCTTGGCCTGGTGGGGCTACCAGATCCGGAACGGCATTCGCGTTCCTACCCGCACGAGCTGTCGGGAGGTATGCGCCAACGGGTGGTGATCGCTATGGCGCTGGCGTCCGAGCCGAGAGTGCTGCTTTGCGATGAGCCGACGACGGCACTGGATGTGACCGTGCAGGCCCAGGTGCTGGAGCTCCTGGAAAACCTGCGTAACAGGCTCGGGGTCGCCATCGTGTTCGTGAGCCACGACTTAGCCGTTGTGCGCCAGGTCTGTGATCAGCTGGCGGTGATGTACGCCGGCCGGCTGGTCGAGACTGGCCCTGCTTCAGAGCTGCTCGACCGTCCGGCCCACCCTTACACGCTCGGCCTGCTCGAGGCCGTGGTCGACCTCGACGAACCTCATCGGCTCCCCCTGGCCATCCCTGGCATGCCTCCCGACCTGGCCCACCTCCCGCCAGGCTGCCCTTTCGCCCCCCGTTGTCGTTTTGAGAGCTTGGACTGCACAATGGTGCAGCCGGAACTCGAACCGCTCAATGGCAATAGCCCTCCTCGGGCCACCAGGTGCATCCATCCGGAGCGATTGGAGGCAAGGTGAGCCTCGGCTTGGGCCCGCCGGCCGAACACCAACGCGCCGGGCCTGCGCTGACCGAAGCCAAGGGGGCTTCCGCTCAGGTCCTGCTGGCGGCCGACCAGCTCCACGTATCATTTCCGTCCGGGACGGGGCCGCGGGTGACGGCGGTCGAGGATGTTTCCTTCACCGTGGCAGCAAGAGAAACCGTCGGCATTGTTGGCGAATCGGGCTGCGGCAAGACGACGGTGGCCCGTTGCCTGGTCGGGTTGTTGCAGCCCGACTCCGGTACGGTATCCCTGCGGGGCGCTGCGCTGAGTGCTCGTCGTACGCGGCAGGAACACCGTGCTATCCAGCTCGTCTTCCAGGACCCTTACTCGTCGTTGAACCCCCGGCTTTCGGTGCGTTCGGTCTTGCGAGAGCTGCTGGTGACGAACCACCTGGCGCGAGGCAACGGTGTAGAACGCCGTTGTCAGGAGCTGATGGGGCTAGTGGGGTTACCGCCGGGCGCGCTCGACGGGTACCCGTCGTCGTTTTCCGGGGGCCAGCGTCAGCGGATCGCTATCGCCCGTGCGCTGGCCGTCGAACCTCAGGTCATAGTGGCCGACGAGCCGATCTCAGCCCTCGATGTCTCCGTCCAGGCTGCCATCCTGGCCCTCTTCACCGAGCTTAGAGATGAGATGGGGCTCGCCATCGTGATCATCTCCCACAACCTGGCAGCGGTCCGCCAGGTCTGTGACCGAGTGGCGGTCATGTACCTTGGGCGGATCGTCGAGATAGGGCGGCGCGACGAGATCTTCGATGACGCTCGCCACCCGTACACCAGAGCACTGCTGGCCGCGGCCCCCCGGGTCCGCGGGCGCCACGGGCCCACCGTACGCCTCAAAGGTGAGCCGCCGAGCCCGGCGGCACGGCCTAGCGGTTGCCCGTTCCATCCTCGCTGCCCGAGAGCCGAACCCGTCTGTACCGACTTACTGCCGTCTCTGCTCCCGGCGCCGACTGGGAGCGACCGGCTGGCGGCCTGTCATTTCCGAGAGGAACAGATATGAGCGACCCAGTTATTAGCGATACAAGTTGTTTGCTTGACGTCCCCCTGGTCACAGCTTCGGAGTACGCGTCAATCGAAGACCTTTGCCAAGACATCCTGAACACAGAACGCACGACTTTCGTTTTCCAGGGCGAGGCCATCATCGCCCTGGAAGCCGCCGCCCGTGGCCTGGGCCGGCCCGGCTCTGCTGCCCTAAATCTCGTCCACGGTCCCTATGGTGGTTTCTTCGGCCAGTGGTTGTCCGAAGCTGGGGCTCAAGTGGAGAACTTGACGGTCCCGTTCGACCACGCGGTGGGGCCCGAGCTCGTCGAAGCGGCCTTCGACCGCGTGGGCGCAGTGGACGTGGTCAGCGTCGTGCACGCGGAGGCAGCCACCGGGGTCAAGAACGACCTGGCAGCCATCGCCGTCATAGCCAAGTCGAGGAACGCTCTGCTGGTCGTCGACGCCGTTGCTTCCGTCGGAGCGGAGCCGCTCCTCATCGACGATTGGGACCTCGACCTCGTCGTCCTGGGCCCGAGGAAGGCGCTCGCTGGTCCTTCGGGAGTAAGCATGGTAGTGGTCAGCCCCCGTGCTTGGGACTCGCTCGGGGCCCACCCTTCACCCTGGCGAGGGTCGGTGTTGTCGTTGCTCGACTGGAGGGACCAGTGGACGGCCACCGACCGCTCTGTGTTCCCATTTGTCCCGAGCCACCTGGAGACGAGGGCGCTCGGTGCTTGCATGGGCCGGGTCGCTCGTGAGGGGATGGACCGGGTGATCGCTCGCCACCAGGCCGCCGGAGCAGCAACACGGGCGGCTCTGGCCCCTCTCGGGCTCAAGCTCTGGGCCCGTCCGGCCGAGGCAGCGGCCGTGGCCACCCTGGTGCATGCGCCGGCCGAGGGCGCTTCAGCTCTCGTGACCGCGTCTTTGGCCGGCTCGGGCGCCCCTTCCCCACCGATCAACGTTGCTCCCGGGCCGCTCGGCAAGGAGGCGATCAGGGTAAACCACACCGGGCTCCAAGCCACCCTTCCCGCCGTCTTGAACGCCCTGGCCGCTCTCGCCAGCGGTTTGCGAGCGCTTGGCTACGACGCCGACCTTGGAGCGGCACTGGCGATCGCGGGAGAAACCTGGTCCGCCAGCCACGCCTAGAGCGGTTGAGCCGGTGCTCCCGCGCACCCATAGGCGGCCTTACACGACTCCGGAAGAGCGTGAAGGGCACCTGGGCGAATTCCTCCCAGGCGCGCAGGCTTTCGTGTCAAATGACGCCTACTTGAAGATCCGTGGGAAGCACCTGACCGAGGCCAACTTCAACGTCTGGGGCGCCGGCTCCAATTTCGTCGCTCCTCTCGCCGACGCCGACAAGCTCGTGGAGGCGGCCTCGGCTGAGGGCGGGCGCGGGCTGTTCCAGCTCGAAGAGGAGCTCGGCATCCCGAAGCTGTTCTGGGTGAACCAGTGCAAGTCGGCGGACTACGGGATCTGGCGTTTCAAGATCCTCAAGCCCGAGGCGCTCAACCTGCGCATCCCGTCCGGCGGTGAGTACGGAGCCTATGGCTCCTGGGTCAAGGAAGGAGTCGCCCATCGCGGGGAGTGGCGCCCTGGCGGACGGACCTTGGGCGGCGGCCAAGGAGGCCGTGATCGACCAGGTCGGCGCAGGCAAGTTTGGCGAATCGGGAGAGGATGCTGGTCTGGCCACGCGCAACCGGCTGGCGGAGCTCGAGAAGGACGGGATCCTCAAGATCGAGCTCGACAAGTCCATGAGCGCTCTAACACTAAGCGGGCCCTTCAGCAGATGGGCCAACCCGGCTAACGGCGGGCCCTTCAGGAGATGGGCCAACCCGGCTAACGGCGGGCCCTTCAGGAGATGGGCCAACCCGGCTAACGGCGGGCCTTTCAGGAGATGGGCCAACCCGGCTAACGGCGGGCCTTTCAGGAGATGGGCCAACCCGGCTAACGGCGCTTCAGGAGATGGGCCAACCCGGCTAACGGCGGGCCTTCAGGAGATGGGCCAACCCGGCTAACGGCGGGTTGGCGTCCCCGACTAGTGGCCTGGCCCACGACTGCCGACCCTGACGCTGGCGACGACTAACTCCTCAGGTTCGTCGGCGGCCGCTCGCTCGCTGCGGCTGGTCTTAGCTCAAGGCATGTCCGACAGAGCCGAGCCCGTACGTCACCGCCATCGTTGCGGCCCCGACCACGATGTTGCGAAGCGTGGCGCGGCCTGAGGGTGCCTTACCCAACACGGCTGCGACATAGCCCGTCAGTGCGAGCCCGATTATCACGGCAACTACACAAACCGGAATGCGGTACCTAGGGGGAGGTAGCAAGATGGCTGCCACCGAGAGCAGCCCTCCAACCAAGAAGGACAGCGCCGACGCGACCGAAGCTTGCCAAGGACTTACGAGGTCACTGAGATCGATACCGAGCTCGGCCTCGGCGTGCGCAGCCAAGGCGTCCCGGGCAGTTAATTCTTGGGCTACCTGACGAGCCAGTCTCAGCGACAAGCCCTTCTGAACGTAGAGAAACGCGAGCTCATCCAGCTCCTCGTCCGGCAGGTCTTCAAGCTCCGCTCGTTGCAAGCGCAGCAAGGCCTCTTGGCTGTCACGTTGAGCACGTACCGAGGTATATTCGCCCCCACCCATCGACAACGAGCCGGCGACTAAGCCCGATAGCCCGGCGAGAGCCAAGGTCGTCGTACCAGAAGTAGCCGCCGCCACCCCGACGACCAGGCCGGCCGTGCTGATGAGCCCATCATTGCACCCAAGGACAGCTGCTCGAAGGCGATTGAGCCGGTTTACCGACGTCGACAGCAGATGCGACGAAGCGTGAGGAGGCAACTCCGGTTCGTCGGTCATCCGCAATTGGCAGATTAGCGGCATTGATCAAAACGACGACGGGTCGTCCCCGCCGCCGGCACCGAATGGCCCAACCGCACGTACGGCCACCCACGATCTGGTGGCCAGTGTGACGCCCGTGTGACGGACCGCTGCTGGCATGTCTGGGAAGCGAGCGGAG
This sequence comes from uncultured Acidimicrobiaceae bacterium, assembly GCA_963823855.1. Classification (GTDB taxonomy): domain Bacteria; phylum Actinomycetota; class Acidimicrobiia; order Acidimicrobiales; family Palsa-688; genus Fen-671. Next base: position 267,397 of record CAWGNA010000004.1, on the reverse strand, counting down.
CAGCGAGCCCGCTCAAAACCAAGTGCCAAGAGGAGGCGCAAATGAAGTTGAACCCGGTGAAGACCACGGCCGCGGTGGTGCTGCTGGCTGGCGTCCTCGGCCCGGCCGTGCCCGCTGTAGCCGCTACCGGCACTGCCATGCCCGCCGGGGGTGCAATTAAGGTCTGGGTCACCCCGAAGGGGGCGAATGGCGAGTACGGGACGATCCTCATCGTCGGGGCCATCGGTGACTGGGGCACCACCCTCAATATCAATGCCAACGGCACTGCCGACCCCAACGGCAATTACGCCAAGATCAAGCTCCAAAAGGGCACGTTCGAGGTCAACTTGACCACGCTCAACGCCTTGTCCAACAAGGCCCAGCCGACCCTGTACTCCGGCTCCTGCTCAGCCATCTTCTCTGTGAAAGCGCCGGTAGGCCTGTCCGATGGCACTGGCGCCTACAAGGGGATATCGGGCAACGTGACCATTACCCAGACGTTCGCCTTCATCCTCCCGCGCTACGCCTCGGGCGCCCACACGGGCCAGTGCAACATGAGCAACAGCGCCCAGCCTGCCGCCCAAGATAGCGTTATCACCGGATCAGGAAATATCGGCTTCGCTTGAGCCTCCTCTACGCCGCCGAACGGGCCAGATTCTGGGTCGGCCTTCGGGCCTGGGTTCCCCGGCGGAGCGGTGGCGGACAGCTTCGCCGGGGTTCGTCGTCCCTGAGTTTCGAATCGCGGTTCATAACGACGCCAGCGACTGCCGGCCTGGCCGGTGGGCTTCGAGCAAAAACGCGCGCCCTCGAGGCTCGTTATTCGCAATCGCTGCCCTCGTCGGTTTGATAAATTGGAAGTGGCGCGACCCACCGCCGAGCACTGTCCATGACGCCCCAGCCGGGATAGTTGCGAAGGAGGGAGTACCTCCGGGTCGCAGGTTTGAGCGAACCTGCCGGGACCGGTGGCTGGGGCACGCGGCCGCCGGCTGAGGTTCCTCATGCCCAAAGACAAGAATTTCAAGGCCCTGGTGCGAACCCGCATCGCTCTCACCGGGGAGCGGTACACCCAGGCCCGTGCTGCCCTCGACACCCGTCGACCGGATGCAGGTATGCAGACGGCACTCCCCGGTTGGTTAGAAGCGCTGGGGGGCCCCGATAGCTATCACAGGACCTACCAAGTGTTGCGGACGCTGCCACCTGACACGGTGCGTGCCGTTGCAATCACGGGTACGCGCCATCCGAACTGGCGGGCCCGGCGGGGCTCGTGCCGGCTGCTCGACGATCTGGTCTTGACGACCCATTCCATCGCTGCCCTTCAAGCCTGCTTGGAAGACCTCGATCCTCGCGTGCGTCGAGCCGCTGTGCACACCTTGAGCTGTCAACACTGCAAACCCGACGGTTGTGTCGTCGATGTTCGGCCCGTCTTCGAGAAGGCTTTGACCGACGCCAACCGGTCAGTGCGTCAGATGGCCGTGGGGCCACTCATGTACGGTACCGATGAGCCTTGGAAACGGGACTTGCTCCGGGAAGTGGAAACCAACGATCCCAGCGGGGTACTGCGTGAGTGGGCGCGACGACGTTTGGAAGAGTTGAGGGCCCGGGACCAGTCTGACATCGAGCGGCGCAAGCTGCCGCCTGACCTGGTGGCCAAAACCGAGCGTCACGTCGGCAAGTGGATCGCCATCACCGACGGCCGGATGATCGACGCTGGCACAAATCCTGGGGCCATGGAGCGCAGCGCCCGAAAGCGTGGCCACCACGATGTCTGTCTCTACTGGGTGGCTCCCGGCGCGGACATCGCGGGTTCCGTGAGGGCAGGGGCAAGTTGAGACCACCCGCAGCTACGCCGTCCAGGCTAAAACGTCGGTGCGTGGGGTGACTTGCTCCCAAATGGCCGCGTGGTGTGGCTGCCGTAGCGCGGGAGCGCAGTTTGGTAGGTGGGATCAGGGGTCTCAGCCCTAAACCCGAGCCTTTCTCGGTGTTATTTGGCGTTCCCGGCTGCAGACGGGTATTACACCGACACGAATTCGCAACGAAAAGGCCTCACAGCGCCTAGAAAGCCCTGATTTGCGCTCCTTGTTGGGTCACTGGGGCGCTGGGCCGTCCGCGGCAGTCGTCCGGGGCAGTCGTCCGGGGCAGTCGTCCGGGGCAATCGTCCGGGCCAGCCGTCACGGGCAGTTCTCTGGGGGCCGTCTGGTCCTAGAGGATTCGTCCAGCCAGCGTGCGAGTACCGCCGATCAAGAGCGACGGCAACCCCTTGACTCTCCCCTAACGGGAAGGCCCACGCTTATCCAAACCATCCAACCAGATCAAAAAAGGAGCATCCCATGAGCGTTTCGTTCTTCTCCATGAGCCTCGATTGCGATGACGCCGGCAAGCTGGCCGACTTCTGGTCGCAGGTTTTGGAGCGGCCTGTTGATGAGGGCAGCAGCCAGGACTTCGCCAGCATTGGCATGGGCGGGGACGGGTCGGGGCATCCGGTGTGGATGTTCCATCGGGTCCCTGAAGCCAAGCAGACCAAGAACAGGGGCCACGTCGATTTCCTGACCACCAGGCTCCAGGAAGAGGTCCAGCGCCTCCTTACTCTGGGAGCCACCCACGTCCGCGACATCGACGAAGGCGGCTTCCAGTGGGCTACCTTGACCGATCCTCAGGGCAACGAGTTCGACGTCGTGGCTGCTCCCCAATAAACAGCCATCGACCCATTGGAGCGGCGCGGCGCTGGACTGGCCGGCGCTGGACTGGCCCGCGGTGCACTGGCCCGCGGTGGACTGGCGCGGCGGTGGACTGGCGCGGCGGTGGCGCGGGCTCGGCCGGAGCATTCTCTTCGATGCTCCGGCCGCGTCCGCAACCCTTCACGAACCGTCCTCAGGAACCGTACGATTCTGGGATGCCTACCGGCTCACCGAGATCGTAAGGGGTCAGACGAATGTCGAAGAAGTTGATTTCTGAGGAAGATTACGAGCACTGGCTGAAGCACGGCTATGTGGTTGTCCGGCTCCTCGACAACGACACGTTGGAGCCGGTACTCGACAACATTTACGATTATTTCCCGAGCTGGGAGGAGTATGAAAGGCGGCCCAAGCGCTATGCAGCGCTCCTCGCCACAGCTATCGGCACGCTAGGACCGAGAGTGGCGTTCCCGTTCGCCGGCACCGCCATCAACTCTGTGAGCACTCACCCCGAGCTGCTCGCATTTGCCCGGCGAGTGATGGGCGTCGAGAGGATCATGATCACTCACTCCCTGCTCATCGCCAAGTATGCCGGAGCCCGTGATTACGACCAGGACCTACACGTGGACTATGGGAACAACACCCTCGTCTACCCAAAGCCCGACACGGCCATTGTCGACCTTCCGACCATCACCTATTACACCGATGTCACCATCGATCTCGGGCCAACCTATCTCGTGCCGCAGGAGTTCACCCGCGGGACGTCGCTAGAGCCCCGGCACCGGAGCAGGGACGATTTCCATGATTTGTACCAGCACGAGATCCCGCTCACCGTCGAAGCAGGATCAACTGTCATCTACTCGATGAACACGTTCCACCGGGGTTCGGCGATGCGTGCTAAGGAGGGTCTCCGCTTCTCGCATCACACCGGGTTCAAGGCCTCAGGGCTGACGTGGTGCGGCCAAGTAACCTTTCAGCACCAAGGTGGCACCTCGGAAATGGACAGTTTCATCGAAACAGCGACGCCCGCTGAGCGCGAGTTGGTTGGCTTTCCGCCAATTGGAGATCCGTATTGGGATGAGGTGACCCTCGCAGGGGTAGCGGCGCGGTACCCCAAGATGGACATCGAGCCTTACGTTTCAGGTCATCGCGTCCCGAGCGGCGGCCCAGAAGTCGACGAAGACCGGCGGGGGGTCGGGTGAGGTCAGTTGTCGCTGGGTGAAGAGGATCCCGGTGAGACCGGTGGCTGGGTCTGTGCGCCAGACCGTGCCCGCGCCACCGTCCCACCCATAGCCAGGTATGCGCTCTCTGCCCCGGTCGGCCGGTGGAGCAGCCATGCAGTACCCCCACCCGCTCCCGCCCAAGAACAGCTGCGCGTCGTGGCGCTGGGCCGCGCTGAGGTGGTCGCTTGTCATCAGCAAGACAGACCCTTCTGAAAGCAGCCGGCGGTCGTCATAAACCCCACCGTTGCGTAGCAGTTGTACGAAAGCCCAAAAATCGTCCATCGTGGACACCAGCCAGCCGGAGGCGTTCGGGAACGAGGGAGGGGACGCCCAAAACCCGTCCGGGCCGTCGAAAAGCACCGGGTTGCCGTTCTCGTCAGGGGCATAGGCGGTGGCCACTCTGCCCGTCGTTCCCGCAGGCCAACTGAACGCCGTGCTGTGCATGCCGAGCGGCTCGAACAAGCGAGTGGCAAAGAACTGCTCCAGCGGCACTTGTGAAGCCCGCTGGATGAGCACGCCGAGCACCTGTGCTCCCGTGTTGTAGAGCCATCGCTCCCCCGGTTGCGCAATCAGCGGGAGCGTACCGAGGCGAGCGATCCACTCGTCTGCACCGAAAGGAGGTGGCGGCCAGGGCGGGCCCAGGGTCATCAGCTGTAGCCGCTCCTCCGCCCGCTGGAGGGGCGTTGACCCCGGCGGCAACATCACGGCCCCGAATCCGAGCCGGAAGGTCAGCACGTCTTCCACCGTGATCGGCCGCTGGGCCGGGAGGGTGTCGTCTAGCTCTGCGTCCGTTTTGCGCAACACGTGCCGCTCGGCCAACTCCGGTAGGAGCCGATCGACCGGTTCATGCACACTGATCAGACCAGCCTCCACCAAGAGCATGGCTGCCGCTGCTGTTATCGGCTTGGTCAGTGAAGCGATCCGCACCAGCGTGTCGGTACCCATCGGCGAGGGGTCATCGAAGGCGATCGTCCCGAGCGCCGTTGTGACGACTTCATCGTCCCGGGCCACCAGTGCAACCAGGCCGGGCATGTCCCCGGCTTCGATGTGAGCCGCGAGAGCAGCTTCGAGGCGGTCAAGCCCGTCGTTGCTAAATGCGCTGGCCATAATTCGCCTACGGCTGTTGTCGATATCGACTGGTATTGATATCCAGGTTTAGGAACGAAAGCCGTGCCCTAAAGGCGGTTCGATGACCTGCAACTGGCTCCACGGCAGATTAGCGATGACGGTCCATTCTTGCTCGTAGACCCCCGAGCTCGTCATAAAGGCGTCCTCCAAGGGACCGCCGCCGCCAGCGAAGATGCAACAGCCCCCGGCTGGACTGTCCTGCCAGGAACCAACCGGGCCGGGGTTGCCCTCATCGGTCCAGCTCCCAGTCGCATAATCGGCTTCGATGCCGTCTGATCCTCCGCGGTCGACAACCACAAATCCGTTTTGTTGGCCAGCAAGGCACACTTCGTTCTCAAATGGCGTGGTGTCGTAGTTGGCGCAGTCGACGCTGGGAGCGAAGCGGAACCACTGGCCCTCGGCCGGGTCTCCCGGGATATCCTGGACGCAGTCGCCGCGGTTGGCCGGATAAATGTAAACCGAGCAGTTGACAACCTGGAGCCCGATGGCGTGGTTGATAGACCCGGACAGGATGTCGGCCTCGGTGACTTCTGTTGCCGCGTTGGAGATGCCCGTCGCTGTTTCCCCGAATGGGTTAGAGAAAACGCCCGAGAAACTGTTGAGGTCGGCGCTGCCTCCCCAACAAGCACTCCAGCCGGGATTAGCGCTAGAGCTGGCACCGTTGCTTCCGGTGCTCGCGGCCCCCACCTCATGAGCTTGCCAGAGCTCCCAGACGGTGTCGCTGCTCGGTTGGTAGATAGTGAGGACGTCGTCGTTGGCACCACTGGTGGGGGCCCACGGAGGGATGGGCGCCGAGGCCCCCGTATTGGTCAGGAAGTTGTTGCAGCCAGCCTGGACAGACAGAGGGACCATCGGCTGGCCGGCCGGCACCCAAACGACGGGCCGGCCGTTGACCCCGACGTTGCCGTAGTTGGCTTGCCAGTCCGCATTGAACTCGCTAACGATGGCCGCGCTGTTGGGGGCGATCGGCCAGGAGGTCACGTTGCGGTTGAAGATGCTGCGAGGCATCAACGACGAAGACGGGACTGTGTCGTCGGCGGAGGTGTCGTCGGCGGGAGCGATCGAACACGAGGAGGCGGCTGCCTGGCGAGACGTACAGGACAGGTTTTCTTTTTGGAAGCTATGTTCCGTTGCAGTCTGGGGAAAGCCCATGGCGAGTAGCGAGGCAATAGACAAGGCAGCTAGCACGCCCGGGACTCTACCCCGGCTCAGCTAGATTCTGCACATTTAGCGTCTAACCAGCTACTCTTCGTGTGGTTCGAGCGCTGGTTAGTCAACGCTCGGCGCCGTTTGCCTCACGGAGAGCGTCCGCAGGCACGGTACCGTGCCCGGGCGCGAGCCGTCCACACAGCCCGTCGTGCCCAGCAAACTAGAGCAGGCTTTGGTTGGGCCGGGGCAATCTCGCCTCGTCGTATACTCGGGCCCGTGCTGGTGATCCAGGAACGCCGTCGCTTTTACCGCGAATCAATGACGGTCTTCCTACGCAGTCAACTGAGGACGACGGAGGTCATTGACGGTGTGGCCGACGCGGATGAGCTGCTGGCGGCGGCAGCGGAGGGGCCGCTCGACCATGCCGTCATCGAGGCGGACGGCGTGCCCTGGGACGTGTGCGCGCTGGTTGCATCGTTGCGTGCGCGACACCGGGACATCCGCTTGATCGGCCTGACGGTTTCGAGCCGGCCCTCTCCGATGGACGGGCTAGACCTTCTCCCTCGCCGCGCCACTCCCGACCAGGTCGTGAAGCTGGTCGAGCCGGACGTCGACGGAGCCACACCGTTCGTCCTCAGCGTCGCGACCGGCAACGGCAATGGGCCCTCACGGACCAACAGTTACGCGTCCTCGCTTTGCTCAGCCTCGGCCTCACCGCATCGGCTGTCGCCGCCCGCCTCGGTCTGTCCGAGCGGGGCGTCGCCAAGTCGAAGATGGCGATATTCACAAAGCTCGACGCTCAGAGCCAGGCCCAGGCCGTCGCCACTGCGCTGGCCAGTGGCCTGCTGGGCCTCTCCACTGGCTTGACGCACACATGAACCGGCCTCTCACATCAAACGGCCCTCATATATGAAGCGGCCTCCGATATGAAGCGGCCCGGCATATGGGCGATGCCCCCGTTGCTGACGGCGCCGTCGCTGACTGCGACCGTGCTGACGCAACGGCGTTTGGGGCGTGGGCTGTGCGGGTACATCGGCGAGCACCGGGGCGTTCGCCAAGTTCGGGGCGCACAGACAGGCCCAGCTCATGCCGGGACAAACCGGTCGCCACTGACGATTGCTTCGCACTCAAGTACCTATGTCGCCCGACGCTGACAATATGCCATCCGATGGGCCGAGGTTCTCGCCCGATGAACGGCTGAGCCTCGACGCGGAGCGATCCGTGTGGCGAGAAGTAGGCGACGAGATAGTCATCCTTGACGTCCCGACCGCCACCTACCTGACCCTCAACTCGTCGGCCGTGACCCTATGGAAGCGCCTCGAAGAAGGCGCCAGCCCGGCAGAGCTGGCGGCCGAGCTCGTCGCCATCTATGCGATAAGCGAAGATAAGGCAGCCACGCACGTCCAAGCCTTTCTCGGGGCCTTCCAGGAGCGGTCACTGATCCTCGCTGGCGGATGAGCACAGCAACGACAGCGGCACCGGGCCTCGTGCCATGTATAGCCTTCTGCCTACCGTGGCCGCGACGACAAAGCCCACAACCGCACTAGATGCGAGGGAGGCCCTGGTGGCAGCCGTGCGCTCCGCCAGTCGACCCGGCCACCAAGAACTCCTCGGGAGGCTCGTCCACCGTGCCGGCCAGGAAGAAGTGGTCGACCTCGCGATCGCGCAACGGGTGGCCGGCCCGGCCAGCGAGGCGATCGCGCCCCTGCTCTCGGACGGCCCGCGGGCAAGACTGCTCGCTCAGGTCGCCGCCGACAATCTCTCCCACATGTCCTTGCTCGGGCTTCTGCTCAAGCAGGGCCGGGCCTTCGACGAAGCCGGGGTGACCTGGGTCGTAGTCAAGGGCCCTCTCCTGGCCGAAATGGCCTACTGCGGCTCGGCTCGTTGCTACTCGGACCTGGACGTGGTGGTGCCCGCCGGGCAGTTCCGCAAGGCACTCGAGGTGGCAACCGCACACGGTGCCCGCACTATCGACCGCAACTGGGACCTGATCCTGCGGGACCCGCGTGGCCAGATCCACCTCGCTTTCGGCCCGGGCCTCGGCCTCGACCTTCATTGGCACCTCGTCAACCTGGCCAACCAGCGCTACCGCTTCGCGATCCCGATGGAGGAGCTCTTCGACCGCCGCCGGCACGTCCAACTCGGGCCGGTCGGCGCCTGGGCCCTTGACGCGACGGACTCGGTGCTGCACGTCACCCTGCACGCGGCGCTGGCGGGCGGGCACCAGCTGGGCTGGTTGGTCGACATCGAGCGCTCGGTCGCCAACTTCGGTCCCGACTGGGACACGCTGGTGGCGCGCTGCCACGCCTGGCACGCCGAGCTGCCTGTCGCCTCGTTGCTCAACCGTTCCCGCGAGGTCCTGGACGCGCTTGTGCCCGTGGACGTGGTGCGGGAGTTGAGCGGCGGGCGGGCAGGCCGGCTGCTCGTCCACAGCCTGCGCAATTGGACCCCTAACGGCAGCCTCCCCGGCGGGGGGTCCGTGGGACGAGCCGTGACGCGCTCGTTGCGGGACGGCTACCCGGCGACAGCCGCCGAGCTGGCCAGGTCGACCTACGAGATGCTCCAGCGCCAGCTCGACCCGCGCGAGTTCTGGCGGGACCCGGACGATCCGCGCAACGTGCTCTACCGCTCTGGCGACGACGATGGGCTCGAGCGCTACCTGAAAACCGTCGCGATCGCAAACCGCTACGGGAACGTCGGCGCCCGCGGCCGCAATTAGCCTGGACCTCCCCTGGTGAACCTGACCTACATAACACTTTCTTCACGGCCGGCTGCAACATCGAGCGACCGGTTCGGTTCCCGCAGCACCGGCCTCGCTAGGTCGTTGCCGGCGACGGTGGCTCTTGAAGCCCAAAGGCGGATGCCTGGATGGTGAACAGCTCGGCGTAGAGGCCGTCGCTCGCCATCAGCTCCTCGTGGTCACCGTGCTCGATCATCCTTCCCGCCTCGAGCACATAGATGCGGTCCGCCAGCCGGACCGTGGCGAAACGGTGCGATATCAGCACCACGGACCGGCCCGCGAAGAGCTCACGCACTGCTGCGAACAGCTCAGCCTCGGCCCGCGGGTCCAGGGAGGCGGTCGGTTCGTCGAGTATGACGAGCTCGGCGTCACGGAAGAACGCCCGGGCGAGCGCCACCCGCTGCCACTGCCCCGTGGAGAGGTCGCTACCCCCGAAGAATTGCGGACCGAGGTAGGTGTCGTAGCCGTGGGGAAGGGCTTCCAGGAACCTTGACGCACCGGAGCGAGCCGCCGCCAACCGGACAGCCGCCTCGTCGTCGCTCAACTCCCAGCGGCCCATCGCGATGTTCTCGCGCCGAGAGGAAGTAGTGCACGAAATCCTGGAACAGCACCGCCACCCGCTTGCGCGCCTCGGTGATGTCCATCGCGGCCATGTCCTGCCCGTCCCAGCTGATGCACCCCGCCTGCGGCGCGTATAGGCCGGCCAGGATCTTGGCCAGGGTCGTCTTGCCCGAGCCGTTCTCCCCGACCAGCGCCACTACCTCGCCCGGGCCGATGTCCATGTGGACGCCCCTCAAGCTGGGTTCCCGCCTGCTCGGGTAGGTAAAGGTCAGGTCGCTGACCCTGAGCTGGCCGATCCGGCTAGGAGGGGGTTCCGAGCCCACGAACTGGCTCGTCCCAGGCGCAAGTTCGACCTTCACGAAGTTGTTGAAGTCCTGGATGAAAAGGGAGCTCTCGTAGAGCTGGCCAATGCCGGACGCGAGGCCCTGCATTTGCGTGCCCATCAGGATCAGTGCGCCGGCCGCCGCGCCGGCACCCGCGAGCGAGACACGGCCATCCGACACGAACCAGATGAGCAGGCCGAGCACCCCTCCAGAAACGACTGCAGTGACACCCCCCCCCACCACCCCCTGCACCGACCGCCGCCGGACCAGACGGCGCAGTGCCTGGATGCGCCGCTCGTAGAGCACGGCGAAGCGGGACCTCAGGAACCGGCCCAGCTCGTAAGCCCGGATCTCCTTCGCCGGATTCTTGTCCACTAGCAGCATCTGGATGTACATTCGTTCCCGGTCCGTCGGCGTCTGGTCGATCGCAAACTGGTAGAGGGCACGGCCGACCCGCATGCTGGACAGGGTGACCGGCACCGCGGCCACCAGGGCGAGCACGAAGAAGAGCGGCTCTATCACCGCCAGGACGATTCCGATGGCCACAACGCCGGAGATCGCCGTGCCGAGCGCGAGCAGGCCCGTGGTCATCTGTAACGGGCGGATGCTGGCATTGACGATCGCCCGCTGGAGCCGGTCATGGAAGGCCGGATCCTCGAAACGCGCCAGGTCAGCCCGGCTAGCGGTGTCTACTACCTGCTGCATGGCCGAGCGGGCCACGAGCTCGGCCAGGAGCCGCTGCACCTCGGCCCGGACGATGCCTGTGACAGAGGCCACTCCTAGCGCCAACACGAGCAGGACGATGTAGGGGATGACGGAGGAGAAGTCCTTCGAGCTGTTGTCGGCGAGCAACCTCGTCAACACGTCCTTGGCCACGAGCACCTGGACCGCCAGTGCCAAACTGCCCACAACCTGGAGGGCCACGTTGAGCGCGAGCTGGCCGGGAGCGGCGCTCCAGACCAGGCGGAACGCCCCCACCAACAAGCCGGGGACCTGGCGGGCGCTCCTGCCCACGTTGGGGTGGTACAGGTCGATCACGTCGAAGTTGGCAGAGCTCGCCCCTGCGTCCTCGTCGGCCATGGCGCGAGGCTACCCACCCACGAGGGAACCGCTGGGGGCTACCTACGAGGGAACCCCTGGGGGGGTCCTCTCCCTTTGATGGCTCTGGCAGGTGCCTTAAGCTGTTCTCAGGTCCCGTAGCGAGAGACTGGAGTACAAATCCGGTCGGTGCGGTCGCTGCGGGGTCTTAGGGCGCTGGCTACCAGGCCGGTGCTGCACACAAGAACGGAGATGCCATGAACGACACATCGAAACCCCGCGAGGAGTACACTCCGCCTGCCATCGAGGTGAAGGGGTCCCTCAACGAGTTGACTCAAGCTGGGAGCCTATCCGGGTCCTTGGACCACGTGTACCCGATGGGGGACCCCAGCAGGAACGACCTTTTCTCCTAAAACAGGTAACCACCCCTGCCCGACTCGACCATAGAGCGGATAGGGGTGGTTGACCGTTTACACTTCGGGCCCACGCTCGTCGGCTCCGTCGCCGATAAGCGGGTATGACAGGGCAGGATGGCGCGTATGTCACAGGCGGTCGCGGACACCACCTTCTACAGGATGGTGCCGTTCGAGGTCGCCTCAGGATGGTTGTTCGGTGAGGTTCAGGAGGCCGGGTCTGGCGGCAGGGGTGCGCCTTCCCCGGGGGAAATGCCCGGTCCGAGCCCGGCGCAGGTCCTAGAGTCCATGCTTGCCCCCGCTCTAGCCCGCCCACCCTGCGTCGTGGCATTCTCGGGCGGGCGCGACTCGTCTGCTCTACTTGCTGTCGCCAGCAAACTGGCCGCCCGTGAGGGGCTTGAGCCTCCAGTGGCAGCCACCCTTCGGTACCCGGGAGAGCACGAGGCCCATGAGGAGCAGTGGCAGGAACTGGTAGTGCGCCACCTCGGTATCCGCAACTGGGTGAAGATCCCGGCGGGCGATTCTGCTGACCTGCTCGGCCCGGTTGCCGCCGGCGAACTGAGACGCCACGGGTTGCTTTGGCCGCCCGCCCACTACACCGATGTGCCGTTGTACGCCCTGGCTGGAGGCGGCACCCTGGTCAACGGCGAGGGGGGCGACGAAGTGCTTGGGGCGCACCGGGTCACGCCGCTCGCGCGGGCGTTCGCCGGGCGCCTCCCGAAAAACCGCTCTGAAGCGGCCGAGACGGCGCTGATGCTCGCTCCCCGCTCCGTCCGTCAGCGGGCCCACTTCTCCAAGCTCAGGGGCCAGGTGGCCAAGAGTTGGCTCCGCCCGGAGGCACAGGAGCGTTTTGCCGCCGCGGCGGCCGCAGATAAGGCCGCTGAACCCCTCCATTGGGGCGCTAGCCTGCGTCGCCTACCACGTACGCGGGCCTGGAACTTTGGTTTTCATAACCAGGACCTTCGCGCTGCGGCCGACGGTGTTACGGTCCTGCGACCGCTACAGGACGCCCGGTTCCTGGTCGCCCTCTCGCGGAGTGCACCCCCCTGGGGCTTCGCCGACCGCGACACGGCCATGCGGGCCCTGTTCGCATCGTTCCTGCCGGACGAGTTGCTTAGAAGGCCTACAAAGGCTCTGTTCAACCGGGTGGTTTTCGGCGAGCACAGCCGCGCCTTCGTCTCGCGCTGGAACGGTGGCGGGGTGCCCAGCGACCTCGTCGACACCGAGGTCCTACGGCGGTTCTGGGCCGGTCCCAACGGGCATGCCCTCAGCGTCGCCTTGTTGCAGTCGGCTTGGCTGGCCGAACAGAGCACCGCACGCCCGGCCGAGCGGGTACCACGGATATGACGGCACAGGTCAGGTCTTCCGGTCAACTTTCGTTGATCCGCTGGAATGCGTGAAAGACCTACGCTGCTACGCGGGCTGAGGCCGCGCCAAACTGGCCGGCCCCGCCTGTTCGACGACCTCCTCATCGCCGACAAGGGGTCGGGCAGTGTTGCGTTGCGCGCACGTACCGGCGTCTACTTCGAGCTCGACCGTTCGGCCACCGAGATCATCAGGCTGGTCCAGCGGTGCGGGCCGGCCCAGGCCGTTGAGGTGTTGGCGGCGCGCCATGGCCGGCCCACCCACGAAATCCGAGCAGACGTAGACCGGGTGCTCCACACCCTTCAGCACACGAGGCTCCCGGCGACAGCGCGCCCTCGGCACCCGACGTGGCGCGGCGGCGTGGCCGTCGCACTGAGTTGGTCACGGCTCCCCCTTTCGGGGAAGGTTGCTACCGTCTACGCGAGTGGGCTCGTCGTAGCCGTCGAGGCTCTCCTCTATATCGGCCACATCGACCGCGTGAGCCGCTGGCTCGGCGCACCTCTCCTCGAGTCCTCCGAGCTCCAGGATCTCCCGCCTTTCGACCCGGTGTCGCTCACAAGCCGAGAAAGGGTGCAACTGGGCGCCCTAGCTTCGGTACAGCGGCGCTGGCTGTTCGATGCGACCTGCCTACGACGGGCGCTCGCCGCGGGGTGGATCCTGCGTCGTCGCCAGCCCAGGCTCTGCCTGGGCCTCACCGGAGCCGACGGCGCCTTGGCCCACGCTTGGCTGGTTGTCGACGGCTACACGATCGACGGGCTGCCAGGGGCGCCTGTCTTCAAGCGCATGGTGGCACCGGTAGCAGCTGGCAGCGGTGATCCCGTATGAGGGGACGATTGCTGGCGTGAGCACCCCCTCCGGGGCCGGCGACGGTGTTGACCGCTCGGCCAGGAACAACGTCGGTGCCCCACAAAAGGTGTACCGCTGCGCCGGCTTGCTGGTCAGCTCCCCGCTCGCGCTGGCGGCCCCGGTGGTGGACGGCCCAGCGGACGTCGAGCTCGTCGAAGGCGAGGCTCGTGCCGTACCGCCCGAGCGGCCTTCGATGGAGGTCATCGCCGAGCGCACAGCCGACGGGGCAACTTGGTACACGTTCGCTCGGCGGGAGGACAAGGTGGTCGGCCGCTTCTACGGCGCGGTTGACTTCGAGGTCGACGCCGACCGCCGGCGGGTCACCTACCACAAGGACCCCTCACTCGACCCCGAGCTCGTCGCCATCCTGGTCAATGGGAGCTTGGTAGCCTACCTGCTGGCCGCGGGCGGTCGTCTCGTACTCCATGCGAGCGCAGTCGAGGTCGACGCCGCAGCCCTCGCGTTCCTCGGGCCGAGCGGGCAAGGCAAGACGACCGTGGCGACGCTACTCTGTGCGGCTGGGTACCCCCTGGTGAGTGACGACCTGCTCCCCGTCGACCCCGGCCCGGAGGAGGTGACCTGCGTCCCGGGCGGCGTCGAGCTCCGCGTCCGGGAGAAGGTCAGCCAGCTCGTAGACCGTTTCCCCGTTGGCACCTCCTCCAGGCGCACCGCCGACGAACGTCATGCCCTGGCACCCGGGCTGACCCTGGCCGAACGGCTCCCGCTGAGGGCGGTAGTGGTCCCGTTGCCCGACAGGAATACGGACAAGGTCACCGCCCGCCGCCTGCCGCCGGGGGAAGCGGTTATGTTGCTGGCCCGCTGCCAGCGCATCGAGGGTTGGGTGTCGCCCGCTGCGCTCCGGGCTCAATTCGAAGCCGTGGTGGCGGTCGTGGAGTCCGCACCCGTGCTGGAGATGCACGTCCCTTGGGGGCCGCCGTTCGCGGAGGGCATCGCAGACGAGCTGGTGGCAGCGACCGGGGCCTTCGCGTTGCGTTAGTTCGCTCCACTTTGGTGCGTGTTCCGCACCCTGCTCCCCCCAGGCTCCCAGAGACCGTCGTGAAATCGTCGGGCCCCGGTTGACCGGTTCTAAAGTTTGTGGGATGGCAGCGCCGTGGGCCCCGACGGTTGAGTAATGCTCAGTAATGCCCGAAAGAATGACGTGAACCGGGCTACTTACCACAGCCCGGCCATACGCGCCCACCTTTACCGCAGTGACCTGCCCAAGGTCGTAACCGTCCACGAAAACCGCTTTGTGGCGCCAGGGCTCCTCGAGGCGCTCGCCGGGCGGGCGGAAGTCGTGGCAGATTGCGTTTATGGAGCCGCTGCCCTGCGCCTCACGGACCTCCTCGTACCGAGCGTCGTGGTCGCCGGCGAACTGTTGGGTGACGGCCTTATAGACCACTTCCTTCCTGACCTGGTGAGAGCCGGGGCTCGCGTCCTGCTGTTGACCGACGAACTTCACCCCGACCGCTTTATCGAACTCGTTGGCCGCGGCCTTTCGGGGATATCCACAACCGACCGGGGCTTGGACGCGGTTGGAGATGCGGTCATCGATGTCGCCTCCGGCGGCGTCGTCCTCCCGCCGCTGTTAATGGCGGCCGTCGTCACGCAGTGGCGTTCGGGATGGCGCCGCGGTACGGCCGACCCCGCCGTCGAGCTCACGCTGCGGGAAATGGAGGTCCTCAACGCAATGGCAGACGGGCTCTCCACAAAGGCGACGGCCCGAGTGCTCGGGGTCGCTGTGAAAACCGTAGAAAACCACAAGACCCGGGTCTTCGCCAAGCTCGGTGTGCGCAACCAGGCTCAGCTCATATCCGAGCGGACCACTGAACGTGAGCGCTCGCCTACGATTGACCAGAATGCGCTCAGAGCCCGATCAGATATCTGAACCTGCGCCTAAGTTCGCGCCCGGCCAACGGCTCAAGTTCGACCCGGAGCGAGCGGTGTGGCGTGAGGTCGGCGACGAGCTGGTCATCTTCGAGGTCCCGACGACGACTTACCTCACACTTAACAGTTCAGCCCGTACCCTCTGGAAGCACCTCGCGGATGGCGCGAGTCCCGTGGAGCTCACAGCTGAGCTTGTGGCTACCTATGCGATCGCAGAGGACGAGGCGGCCCGCGATGTCGAGCGGTTCCTCGAGGCGCTCGAAGCGCGCTCTTTGCTTTTGGCGGCCGAATGACTTCGGCGGGGACGAGACCCAGCCCTGGGCGCATGGCGCTAACCCGCTCGACGCCTGCGCAACGAGGGCGACGTCGAATTAGAGCGTTCGGCAGCCGAAATAGCAAATTAGTACGTTGTAATAAGTAGCTTCGCCGGCGCACAGTGGACCGATATTTGGTACGTCACTCCTCTTGGTCAGCTCCACGAGGGAACAGTGCCCTTTCCACAAGGGCAAAAATTATATGACCGGCAACCAGTTGGAGCTCCTGGATTTTGGCCGTCTGCGCAGACGGCATGGCCAAGACGTAGTCGGCATTGGCCATTTCGCGCGGGTCGTTCCCGGTCAGGGCGACGGTGGCGACTCTGCAATCACGCGCCGTTGCTAGCGCCTTGACGACGTTTTTGGACCGCCCCGAGGTTGAGATGCCCACACAGATGTCACCTGGTCTGCCGAGCGCCAACACTTGCCGAGAGAAAACCTCGTCATACCCGTAATCATTGCCAATCGCAGTTAGCACCGAAGTGTCCACACTGAGGGCGACCCCAGCCGCGGGGCCGCGATCGTAGTTCTGGCGGCCGACTAGCTCTGCAGCCAGGTGCTGGGCGTCCGCCGCCGAACCTCCGTTGCCGCAGAAGAGCACCTTACCGTCTCTTTGCAAGCAGCTCACAATGGCTTCTGCCACCCGGGTTAGGGCCGTGAGGCTGTCTTCGGTCGCCAGCTGGCGCAGGCCGTCCTGCAGTTTTGCCACTTCAGCGGCGGCAAATTCGGTCGCTGCGAGCCCCATCTTCGAGTCTCCAACCCCGCCGAAGGTTGCCTCGGTTGCGCCAAGTGCCTATTGGTCGTCATAGATGCTCCATCAATTCGGGCCACTGTAACCATCAAGTCGTAGCCTGACAACCGTCAACCTGACAACCGTCAACCTGACAACCGTCAACCTGACAACCGTCAACCCGTGGCGCCTAACCGTTACATCCTGATTGTTGACAATTTCTCCCCTTTCCGGTCTCTTCACAATTTCTTCACATTGAGCTTTCTTCACAATTTCCTCACATCTTTGTTCACACTGCATTCACGTATTGCGAGTTTTGGTCGCTGCCGAGACGGGTATACCCCTTGCGGGCTGAGATAACCAACCCAGGAGGTACCCCCTGACCGTCGAGCTCGAGTATTCTAATGATTATCCGCGTCCTTCGGTATCTTCTAATCGATCCCCTACACGATCCTCCGGAACTCTCTCCAGGCCGCCAAGCGGTGACGGCTGGCGCCAACCTGTACACCTCGGGCCGGAGCGGGTCACGCTCATGTCTGTCCGGGTTGACAACCTTTCGGAGGAGCAGGCAGCCGAACACGTAGTCGCCGCGGCTCAGCGTGGCGAGGGCGGCCGGGTCGTCAACCCGAATGTCGATGTGCTGCGCCAAGTGACTAGCGACGAGGACCTCCGCTCGTTAGTGCAGGACGCCGACCTCGTGTTACCCGACGGGATGCCACTTGTCTGGGCGGCCCGTCTCCAAGGAAACCCTTTGAAGGAGCGTGTGCCGGTCTCCGAAGCGATCTACACGCTTTGCCGCAAGGCGGCGGACCGGGGGATAGGGGTGTTCTTGCTGGGCGGCTCGCCTGGGACCGCTGAACGGGCTGGGCAGGTGCTGGCCGAGGACTGCCACAGGCCGGTTGCGGGCCATCTCTGCCCGCCGCTGGGCTTCGAGGACGACGAGGCAGCCATGGCTGAAATATTCGAGGCACTGGAAGCGGCTGAGCCGGGTATCGTGTTCTGCGCTTTTGGTTTCCCCAAACAGGAGCGACTGATGGCAGTACTGAGCGAGCGCTTCCCGAAAATGTGGTTCGTCGGGGCAGGCGGCACGTTCAGCATGATCGCCGGGGATATGCCGAAAGCGCCGGCGTGGATGAGCAAGAACGGCCTCGAGTGGGTGCACAGGCTGCGACTGGAGCCCCGGAGGCTATTTGAGAGATATATCGTCCACGACGTCCCGTTTGCATGCCGGATGTTCGCTTCGAGCGCAATGACGAGGATCGCAAACCAGAGCAGCGGCTCTCGGGGCGTGGACGGCCAGGAGGCGGGGGCATGAAAACGCTGGCCGACCTGCGCCTCGGTGGTGCCCTCGATCTGGACCAGCCCACCAGGGGGATTGTCCGGGCCAGGACGCCGCTCAGGATAAGTTTCGCCGGTGGAGGGACCGACGTAGCGCCTTTCCCGGAGACGGAAGGCGGGGCGGTCCTCAGCGCGACAATCGACCGCTACGTCCTTGGTTCACTGGCGGTCCACACCGACAGGCATCTCCGCATCGAGTCACGCGATTACGGTGTGAGCCTCCAGTTGGCGCCGAACGAAGGCTTCGAACTGGACGGCAACCTTGACCTCGTGAAGGCAGCACTCCGTCGGTCGTGGCGGGACGGCCCCGGTGGTTACGGCATCATCCTTTCCACATCTGCACCCCCGGGATCGGGCTTGGGCGCGTCTTCTGCGATGGTCGTCACGGTTGTGGCATTGCTCAACGAGTTCTACGGGGTCCCTATGGGCGAGTACGAGGTCGCCCACCTGTCCTCCGTGATCGAGCGCGAGGACATGAACATAGCCGGAGGGCTGCAGGACTATTACGCCGCGGCCTTCGGTGGGTTCAACTACATCGAGTTCGGCCAGCAAGTAGTGGTCAACCCTCTGCGGGTGAGGGATAACATCGTGGGCGAGCTCGAGATGAACCTCCTGCTGTGTTTCACGGGTGCGACCCGCCGCTCTGACCACATCATTTCTGACCAAAGGGCCCGGTACACGCGCTCCGAAGCCGATTCGGTGGAAGGCCTCAGAGAGCAAAAGGAGCTGGCCCTGGCGATGAAGACAGCTCTGCTGAAGGGCCGGCTGGACGACTTCGGCTGGCTGCTCGGCCAAGCATGGCAAGCCAAGAAGAAAATGTCACCGAGGATCACGACGCCTTTGATCGACGAGATGTACGAGGTCGCGCTCAGCAATGGCGCGGCTGGTGGCAAAGTCACAGGAGCGGGCGGCGGCGGGTACATGCTGCTGTACGTGGACTTCGAAAGGCGCCCCCAGGTTGTCGAGGCCCTTGAACGGCTCGGCGTCAGTGCGACCGGCTTTTCTTTTTCCCCTCTGGGTGTCAGGGCCTGGAAGCGCTGACAGGCTGGTAGGTCACCCAATCTGTGGAGGGGTTTGACGCCGTCTTCCTCGACCGGGACGGCACTATAAACGTAAAGCCGCCGCCTGGGTCCTACGTCACCTCGCCGTCTGAGCTCAGGCTCCTGCCTGGGGCCGGGCGGGCGGTGAGGGCCCTGAACCAAACGGGTGCCCTCGTACTAGTGGTCACAAATCAGCGAGGAGTTGCCCTAGGCAAGATGGCTCTTAGCGACGTTCGTGCTGTCAACGAGGCACTGTCAGCCCGGTTACGTCGCGTTGGCGCCACGGTCGATGGTTTTTATGTCTGCCCTCACGATCGCGGCACGTGCCGGTGCCGTAAGCCCGCACCGGGGTTGCTTTTACAGGCGGCATGCGACTATGGTCAGGTGCGGCTGGAACGTTCGGTAATGGTTGGCGACAGCGAAACTGATGTCGAGGCAGCCATGGCGCTAGGCGCCATGGCTATCAGGCTTGGCCCGATGGGTACAGAGTCTGCCGCGAGCAGCGTGTGCACCGATCTCGCCTCTGCCGTGACAGTGATTTCTGCGCTTAGCGGCAGGATGTCGTGACTCTGCTGCCGGCACATTGTGCGCGCCAAAACGTTATAAGCAAGTTAACTCATCGTCCGGACGATAAATATCGCAGGGAGATGGGTACACTCAACTCAGCGCACTAAACACGGCGCAATCACAGTAGTGCGATTTCTTTAGGTGCCGGTTTTTGTGAAGAAATTGTGATGTCCGTATGAGCGCTATGTGTGAAGATCTTGTGAAGGCGTCACCCCGTCAGGGAAAAAATCTGACACTGGCATCACCGGGCGCACCCCTCCCAACCTCCGTTTTCTCCGAGCATTAGGCGTTGGCACGCAGATGACACAGACACAATCGATGGCACCTGGCACGAATGTCCGGCAGGCGGACGTCGACCTCCGCGTTACGAGCGGCCCCTCGGTCGACCTGGTGCTCTCTCCACCAGATGTCCCCACCGTGAGCCCGGTCTCCCCAGTACGACGGGGCCGGTCACTGGTGGCCGTAACCGACGCGGTCAGCCTGGCCGCGGCTTTCGCCATCGGTTCGCTGGCACGACAACCCTTTGGCAAACGTGAGGGCCCTAACCCCGCCATGAGCCTGGCCCACGAACTGCCTTTCGTCGTCTTGTACATCCTGGCGCTGGCCGCCTACGGGCTCTACCGCCGTGACGGGCGGCGCATACGGCCGAGCTCGTTCGTGGACATCGGTCCCCGCGGGCACGCTCTTGCTCTCGGTGCGATTTTGACTCTCTTGGCCTCTTCAGTTGCTCACCGTGTGGCCGCCTGGCCGAAGATCGGCTGGGCCGAGGTGTTGTTCATGACCGCACCGGCTGTGGTGCTGGTCCCGCTGGGGCGGGGGGTCGTCTCGCTCGCGTTGCGAAGCCAGGACGGTCAGAAATCGAGAGTCGTTATCGTCGGCTCGGGCGTCGTCGCCACATCCCTGGCGAAGCGGTTGGGGCGTTGTCCTGACATCAAACTGCTGGGCTTCGTCGACGACGAGCCTCACGTGGCAATGTCCGAACAGCTAGGCAAGTACCTGGGGGTCATAGCGGACCTGCCCTCGGTGTGCGACAGGATCGGGGTGGACCGTGTTCTTGTCGCCTTCTCCAAGAGCCCGCCGACACGGCTGACAGAGGTGCTCCGAAAGCTCGACCCGAGAGCCCGGGTCAGCGTGGTGCCGCGCCTTTTCGAACTTGTGACCTGGCAGTCTCAAATGGAGGAGCTGCACGGGCTGACAGTCATGGACGTCGCCCCGCCCCAGCTCGGGCTTTTCAATCGCAGCGTCAAGCGTTGCTTGGACCTCGTGGGTAGCACCCTGTTGCTGCTAGTGCTCTTCCCCTTGATGGTCACGATCGCGATAGCGGTCAAAGTAACCTCCCCGGCCCGGTGTTTTTCTGTCAAGACCGGGTTGGTTACAAGGGGACGACGTTCAAAATGATGAAGTTCCGCAGTATGGAGGTCGGCGCAGATCAGTTGAAACTCGACCTCCGCACGCACAACGACGTCGACGGGCCTCTGTTCAAGTTGCACAAAGACCACCGCGTTACGCGGCTGGGTGGGTTCCTGCGTCGGACAAGTCTCGACGAATTGCCTCAGCTCATAAATGTACTGATTGGCAAAATGTCCCTTGTGGGCCCTCGGCCTTTCGTGCCCGACGAATCGGCGGAAATCGATGGGTGGGCATTGCGGCGGTTCGACGTCAGGCCGGGCATGACGGGCCTATGGCAGACCTCAGGCCGTAGCGACCTACCCTTCGAGGAACTCCGCCAGCTCGATTATGCGTATGTGGCGTCATGGTCACTTTGGTGGGATCTCAAGATCCTCTGGCACACCCCGGCGAGCATGATGCACGGCCACGGGGCTTACTGACCCCAGCCAGAGTTCATTCATCATATTGTCACGAACAATTCCCTGATTTTCAGCCCATGTTGAGCTAAAGACAGGCCCATGTTGAGCCAAGAGGGCCCATGCTGAGCTAGGACGAAGGTGGGCTAACGGCCTCTAAGTCTGACCAGGGGAGATTCTGCGACGACCTTGTACTCCGGCAGCCCTTGCCAGCTCGCAGTTATGGGGTCGGTCCCCGAGTTGCCTTCTTCCGCCCAGTCGCTCGGTTGCTCAGCTTCCAGCATGACGGCCCCCGCATAGTCGGTGACAACGGCGCCATAACGCTGCAGGGCTGTGAAGACCATCTGGGCAAAAGGAGTAAGACCCCCCGGCATGGACAGGTTGGCCGGGAGACGAAACCATTGCCCTTCGGCCGGCTGGCCCGGCTCGGCCCCGCAGTCGTGCCGGTCGGCCGGGTAGACGTACTCGTTACAGCGAGGGATCTGCATAGCAATGGCGTGGTCAATGTGGCCTGACGCGACGTCGGCCTCGGTGATCACTGTGGCAAGGTAGCTGATCCCGGTGGCCGACATCCCATAGGGGAACGGGAACACCCCAGTAGAAGTAGCAATATCGAGCTTGCCCCCCCAGCACGCAGAATACGAACCGTTGGGGTTCTTGGTCGCCCTCCACAGTTCCCAGTCTGTGTGGGTCGAGGGCTGGTAGACGACGAGTGGGCTGTCGCTCGTGCCGGTGAGCGTGACATTGTCGGGGACCGGGATCTCGTTCCCCGTGTCGGGCAAGAAGTCATTACAACCGGGCAAGACCGCTATAGGTATGCCAGGCTGTCCGGCTGGTACGCGATAAATAGGCATACTGTTGACACCCACCGACCCGTAGTCCTGCGTGTAGTCGGAGACTATGTCAGCAGCGAACCTGGACGAGGCCGACAACAAGGGCCAGCTGGCAACGTCCCGCTCTGAAAAGATGCTCTTAGGCCACAATGTCCCGGGAGGCGCAAATGTGACCCGCCGGAAAGCCTCCGTAGTGGGCGTAGCCGTGGGCACACTGGTACTGGTCGAAGGCGGCTGCGTGGTGGATGGGGGCGCAGTGGCCTGGTGCTTCCCTCCGCAGGCGCCAACCGCCGAGCCTACGAGCACGGCAGTCCCAGCGAGAAGGGACCACCGGCCCACTCTGCCCCCCCGAATATTCACTCGCCTACGAGAAGAGCCGGATGTCACTGCGTCCCAAGGTGAAGCGGCGCCAGTTCGCGCCTGGCACTGGCAGGGAGGGCGACTACGGCCTCATCGCGGGCGTAGACGGGCACGCGCAACTTGCTCGTATACGGCATGGCCAGCACGCCAAGCAATGTCCAGAGCAACGCGTTAGGAAGCGCCTCGCTGAACGGCGCGAGGTTTGCTATGACTAAGAAACACAAGACGACCGCCACGCCGCCCATCCTCCAAGGGTCGCGCCACCGCCAGTCCTCGGGTGGTGCGCGCGAGGAGCCGGGACGCCACCGATCGCGCGACCAGGGGAAGGGGGAAAAGGCGTGCCAAAGGGCTCCGCCAAAGGCCAGCAGCCATAGCAGCAGGCCCGGTAAGCCCAGTTCGGCCGCGTGGGACAAAAAGACGTTGTGGACTTCCAGCCCAATGCCTGTGATCGGGTAAGTCGGCTGTTGGCGCATGTACTGCGTCGAAACGTTGATGAAATTTTCCCAGCCCACTCCGGTCAGGGGATGCTCGGAGATGATCTTCAGGGCAGCAAGGTCTGTGTTTTCGCGGTCCCACACCGGGGACTGGCTCTCAGTGCGGCCGGCCGCCTCAGAGCGGATATTAGGCGATAGGGCCAGTGTCAGGGCCACACCAAGTGCGCCGACTACGAGCACAGGGAAGAGGATCCGGCGGGTCTTCCTGGACAACAACATGGCGCCGACGCAGCCGACGAACGCGCCGATCCAAACGCTGCGCGTAAGGGTGAAGAACAAAGCCGCGCCCCCCAGGACGAAAGTGAGATAACACACTCCCCTCGCCCATTGAGAGCGCCATGAGGTCAGCGCGATGGCCGCAGCCACCATGCCACACAGAATGCAAAAACCGTCCCCTGT
This sequence comes from uncultured Acidimicrobiaceae bacterium, assembly GCA_963823855.1. Classification (GTDB taxonomy): domain Bacteria; phylum Actinomycetota; class Acidimicrobiia; order Acidimicrobiales; family Palsa-688; genus Fen-671. The sequence continues at coordinate 244,193 of CAWGNA010000004.1, read as the reverse complement.
GCTCTCCAGGAATGGCCCCCTGGCCCGGCCCCACTGGATCCCGACGTTCGGGTTTGCGATATAGCTCGGGAATATGAACCTGTCAGCGTGGAGCCCCTCCAAGACACCTGTGCCACCGAGGTACAGGCCGATCACGACGAGCCCTATGAGCAAGATGTTGCGCTGCCTCACCGAACCGAAGATCAGCGGTGCCAAGGTGAACAAGGCAAAGGGGACGATCCCGAACCGGTCCAGCAGAGAGTAGAAGCCGAGGTGGCCGAAGATCGTCCCGACGATAATCCCGGAAGCGACAGCCCAGGCGGCCGCGCACAGGAGCGCCAAGTGCAGAGGCCGTAGCACGAGACGTCTCGTAGTCGTCCAGCGGGCGCCTTTCAGCACCAGAACGATCAGGGCCACGACCAGTGCCACTCGGTCCAGCGGCAACGGTATGCCTACCAGGGACCAGTTCCCCGAGAACATCTGCAAGAAGAACGCCCCGACCACAAGGACGGCAAGCTCGAGACGGCTCAGCAAGTAGCAGACAGCCATCGCCACGACGCAAAGCGCCAGCAACGTCGCCACGTTGAGGAACGTGGGGTGCTCGAGGAACTGTGTCAGGAAGTGGAGACGCTGCACTTTGTCCGCGTCGCCAGTGCGCTAGCGAGCCAGGGCGCGTCCCCTGCGCCTACCTCTACGGCTGTCCAACCAGGCGGCTGCCGCCAAGCCCACGACGAGGCCGCCAACGGCGCCCAGGAATGCTGCTGCCTCGGTGTAGGACTTCCGGTCGCTCCCGCTGTAGCTGGCAAAACCGAGCGGCTGGACCATCTCTTCCTGTGCCTGGAGCGGAGGGACAGCAGCGTAGTACTCATTCGAGTAGTTGCCGGCTTGGAGATGGTCGATGTCTGCTCTCGTCGAGGCTGCAGCGATCTGGGCGTTGAGGTAGTTCTCGTACCTTTTAACTGCCGGGGTTACGGGATGGTTACCCAGCTCGCCAAGGAACGAGTTGAGCTGGTGTTGGAGGAGGTTGGTCTGCGCGGTCGCCTGTTGTGCGGCGGTGTCGGCTTTTTCGAAAGCAGCCATGATCGGGGCCAGCTGGGCCTGGCTGTCGTTCGTTACCTGGACTACGTCGCTTTGGAGGGCCTTAGCCCCCGCGTCGGCCAGCTTGAGCGCCTCCGCCGCGGAAGAGGCCGTCGCCTGAACGTCAATGACTGAAGACTGCGCGATCGGGGATGCTGACAGTGTCCCCGGGAGTGACGAGGCACCGAGGTTTGCCTCGGTCGCGGCAATCACGTTGCTCGAGGTAGCTAGTCGAGCGTAATCGCTCGCCAACTGCTGTTCTGCGACGGCTAGGCCCGGGATTTGGTCCTCGGCCAGGCTGGACACACGTCCGACTATCAATTGCGCATCGGCGGTGTAGGTCGCAGGGTGTTTGTAGCCAACAGCTGTCCCCACGAGCAAGCCGATCACAGCTACCAGCCCGACGAGAACGGGGTGGCGGAGCGCCGAGCGCCCAATCGATTCGTAGCCGCCGCTGTGGTAATCATCGTGGCCGTTCTGGCTCCAATCGCCATCATCAGGCCCTGGAGCAACGTCGCGGCCATAGTCGTTGTCAGGACGCGCTGCGACGTCTGCCTTATACGGAGAGCGGTGCAATGACAAAGGTTCCTAGTCTGTGATCGAAAGGGCAAAACGAACAGTGCGTCCCGGGCACTGCCAACTTGCTCCGGTTTACTACCAAACCAGGCAATCTTGGTTCCCAGTATACCCCCAACTATGGTTCGACAACCTTAAGTCCGCGTGAAATGAGCACCGCCTGCAACAGGGCCATGGGCGGCCCGGTTCTGTAGCCGATCGGGGTACGCTCGCCACCGATGCAAGTCCCCGACCTGGCCGAAGTACGTCGAACGCTGCGCAAAGTGCAAAAAATGAGGCAGCGTCTGCGCGGCGAGGTCGACATGGAGGCGCTGGTCGAGCGAGGACTACAGCTCGGCAGTAACGTCTACGTGGCCCCGTGGTGCCTGATAGATCCCGTGTTTCCGTTCTTGATCAGCATCGGCGATGGGTGCCGCCTGGCTCCCCGGGTCCACGTCCTGGCGCACGACGCCACCTCTCGCGAGGCGTTGGGATATACCCGGCTGGCCCCGGTTCGCATCGGGTGCCGGGTCTTCGTGGGCGCAGACACTCTGGTGCTGCCAGGGGTCACTATCGGCGACGACACCGTCGTTGGGGCTGGGAGCCTGGTGAGCTCGGACATACCTGCTGGTTCGCTGGCTGTTGGCAGGCCCGCCAGGTTGGTCGGCAACACCCGGGACCTCTTCGAGCGACGCAGGGCTCGCATCGAGGCCGGGCCCCGGTTTGCCTTTTCGGACCAGGACACACCCGAGGGCCGAGCCCGCATCCGCCTCCAGGTTGAGCAAGCGGGCGAAGGGTACATACCGTAGGTCGGCCTGATCCAACCCGTCTGCTCGACCCAAACCGGCCGCTAGCCCTGCCCATCCGGTGGGAGCCGGCATTTCTACATAACATTTCCATCACAAATCGCGAGCTATCAGGTGCACTCTGGAGTTTGTGCCTTTGCACCTGGTTGACGGCGCCTGCTCGGCCGGGGGCCTTTCGTACAGACCCGTCCCGTAGTGTGCCCTTTGCGAGTGTGCTGTGTGGTGTTGAGGAATGTTATGACTGCGTTAAATCTGGTCAACCGGAGCCCACTGGCAGCGAGGTTCGGCCGTTTGGGCCGGCTGCGCAGGCGGACGCCCGGAGCCGGCCCACACTTTGCGGGTCGGTTGGTCACGACTTCAGGGCGGGTAGGAAACAATCGGCCTCTCGCCGGAGCAAAGGAGAGCGTTGCCTGCAGCAACACCGAGCGTCGTGGTTCGCGCCAAGAACAAGGAACAGACAATCGAAAGAGCTCTACAGGGCCTGCGCGACCAGACGGTCGAGACGGAGGTCATCCTGGTGGACTCGGGATCGACCGACAGGACTGTCGAAATCGCTCGCCCCTACTGTGACCAGGTCATATCTATCCCTGCTGAAGCTTTCACCTACGGTCATGCCCTCAATTTGGGCGTCCCGGCACGCCAGCGGCCAGGTGGTTTTCGCCTTGTCGGCGCACTGCGTGCCGTCCAGCCCACAGTGGGTCGAGGTGTCGCTCGAGGCTTACACAGACGAAGACGTGGCCGGGACATGGGGGCCACTCGACTCGTCCAGACGGTACCCCGCTCAACGGCCCGGCCAAGTTCAGCCTGGCTGACTTGGGAGCGACGCTACGTGGGGGTTCTCGAACCACGCGTCGTCCTGGCGCAAGCAGGTCTGGGAGCGCTTTCCCTTTCGACGAGCAGCTCGTTGCGTGCGAGGACAAGGAATGGATGTGGCGTGTCCTATCGGCCGGCTTCAGCTTCTACGCTGACCCACGCCTGTGGTGGCCTCTTCACACCGCAGAGATGCTGGCCTTCGCTCCCTGTACAAGAGGGTCCACCGGGAACACCTGGTCCTCGCAGGGATGCTGGGCTACCCTCGCCTGACGGTCCCGGGCCTAGTGAGAAATGGTGGTCCGAGTTCCCGGATGGGAGCTCACGTCCCAACTGGCAACGGCGTCTCAGCCCCTGGCGGGCCGCCGAGCTGACAGGTGAGTACACCGGCGATCTGGCGGGTACAAGGCGCAGGAGGGACGGGGGGCGTACGCATGGTCACGGGCGGGCACGCCGCGAGGTGACCATGGCCCGGAGAGCCCGCCGAGGGGGGCGTGCGTTAGGTGCGTCGAGGCCCCGTCGTCCGACGGCTTGGGGCGCCATCAGCTCAGTGGGCCGGGGCCGGTGATCTAGGTGCCACCTGCGCCGCACGAGCACTCAGTACGTCAGTCGGTCGAGCACCGTGGAGTCGACCAGCTCGTCGAACTTGCGCCCGAAATGTGCTCCCGAAGCGACCATGCTGTCCAGGTCGCCAACCGTGAGCACTTCGGGGTGTGGCTCCCCTTCGGTCGTGCGTATGTACCTGGCGTCACCCGGCGCGAAGGTGAGGCCATTGGCATTGCGCAGGACCGTCTGAAAGTACCCTTCGTCGGCGAACAGGCACGTGATGGAAGAACGAGGTCACTGTTAGGGCAGGACAACGAGATGTCCACGGCACGGGCCGAGAGGCTCATCCACGTGCTGCCTGTGTAGATGGGCACCCCTGGCCCGCGGCTCTTAGCTCCCCACCACACCTGGTTGTCCATTCGAGAACGCACCAGGTAAGGCGGGGAGGCTCGCCCGGCTGGTCGGGGATCGCAGACCCTTTTCGGCGATCCGGTCAGCGGCCCTGATCAACTTGTGTGGGCCGTCGAAGTGCCACCACCGGTACGAGTAGCGGCGCCGGCCCTAGGGCCAGTTGCAGGAACCGTCGCCAGCGAACAGCGGGTTGATGTCAGCCCAGACGTCGTAAGCAGACAGTTCGGCCTCGAGCCCGCCGACGTGCCGGAGCGGGTAGTCCTGGCCGCTGAGCATCACTACGTAGGAGCAGCCCTCGCCCACAGCGAGCTGCGGAACATTTCTGCGAACAGGTCCACCAGCTGGCTGCTCCCCCAGTAGACCGGCCTCTCGCGCACAACGCGCACCCGAGCGCTCGCGACCTGGCCGTAGTCGAAGGACGAGTGCCGCTGGTCGTAGTGCAAGAGCGCCCGGCACCCCGGGTCGTCTTCGAGCAGCCGGCGGACCAGCCGGCGGCATCTGGGAAGGCCTCAGGTATGCGGCTATGCAGTAGGCAACGGTCATTGGTCACTTAGCTCCGGGGGTACTGGTACCAGGCACGGAACTCTACCCTCGCAGCCCTCGCTGCGGGCAGGACACGCCCCGTCCAACCCGGTCGGTCCCCGCCCGTACCCTCCGGTGTTCCCGACGCGGCCTGTGAGGCGACTTTGATCGATCCCCTGGAGACAACCGGGCTCCCGGGGACGGCGACGCCTCTGGAGGCAAGTGGCATCGCCGTGCCTGGCGTTCCGCCGTTTGGTCTCGGTCGATGGTGAAAAACCGCCAGGCCTGCGGGGGGTCGCCAGAGGCTTCAGCTGGGGGACGGCCAGCCAGCTCACGGGGTGGCCGGCAACCTGGTCCTGACGCCCTTCATCATTCACGGGCTCGGGGTCGAGCGCTACGGGATCTTCGTACTGGTGGTGACGCTCACCGGGATGCTGACCAGTTTCGACGGCGGTATCACGGGCGCCGCCGCGCGTTACTTCGCGGTCTATGCCGGGACTGACGACAGGAGGTCGACCACCAGGCTGCTCGTAACCTTCTGCGTGCTGCTGACGGGACTGGGGATTGTCAGCAGCATTGCCGCCTGGTTCCTGTCACCCGTGGTGGTCGGCTTCCTCCACATGTCAGCGCTCTGGCGTCCACAGGCCATTTTCCTGTTCCGCACTCTGGGCATCCTCGTCACGACCCTTTTCATCCATACGCTGTTCCAGCAAGTGCTCAACGCCCGTCAGCGCTGGGCGTGGAGCACCTTTGCCAGCCTCGCCACATATTTGCTCTACGTCCTCGGGTTCGTGGTCGTGATACAAACAGGGACCGGCCTCCGTGGCGTGGCCTTTATATTTGTGGGTCAGCAGGTGCTGGCATCGGCGCTCATCATCCCGGTGGCCCTGCGCTACCTGGACCGGCGAGGGCTAGGCCTTTTGCCCTGGAGCAAGCTGCGGTCGATCATGAGCTTTTCTGGCAAGTTGCAGGTGAATGGCGTGGCTGGACTGGTCATCAGCGAAGTTGACTCGTTAGTGATCGGGGGAGCGCTCTCGGTTCGCGCCCTCGGCATCTATTCGCCTGGAGCCAACTTTGCCAACCAGCTCTCGTCCGTTGCCACCAACGCTCTAGGGCCCGCGGCCGTTCACATGGCCAACGTCTACGGCCGTATCGGCGAGGAAGGCACGTTCCGGGAGTTCAAGCGGCTCCATCGGATGTGGGTCGTGGCCGTCACAGGCTGGACCATGGTGGCGATGGCCGCCGCCTATTTCGGAGTCGTGGCCTGGCTCGGGGCCCGGTTCCACCTGGCCGGCTGGATCGCAATCGTGCTCATTGCCGGGAGCGCCATGCCCCTCGTGACCGCCCTCATCGGGAGTTACATCACTGCTATCGGCAAGGCTGGAGCCTTGGCCCGTTACGGGGTGGTCAGCATGGTTGTCAATATCGCGTCACGGTACCACTCGTGCTGTTGGGTTCGCTCGGCGTCGTCGCTGCTACTGCCATCGGTCAGCTGGTGGCGGCCGTATACGTGCTGCACGACGTGCGCCGGACCGTGCGCCGAGACCTCCCCAGCCCTCTTCGGTACATCCCATTGCTGAGAGGGACTGCGGCTGCAGCGCTCACCCTTGGACTTGAAGTCGTCATCCGGCCCTTCCTGCCCATCGGCGCCCTGGGGCTGCTTGGAGCCGGCGTGCCGGCGCTGTTCGGCCTGGTTATGTTCGGGGTGCTCGTGCTTGGGCCGGGGAGGGCGCTCAGAATACTGGCCAAACCCCGCTCGGCCGTATGGGAGTTGCGCCACTGGGGAGCGTTGTCGGAGGAGCCGCTCTCAAGGGATGGGGCAGGCGAAAGCGGGACCACGAACGCCGAGGTCCGGTTGCCAGCCATTCCCGAGGTCCCGTAGCACTTATGCCCAGCGAAGCGGAGGATAGCGTGGCAGCGACGGCCGTCGGCGTGGAGGTCACCGCCATCATCCCGACTTACAATCGTCGCGAGTTGGTGGTTCAGTCCGCCCGTTCTGTTCTCGCCCAGAGCTGTACGGCTGTCGAATGCCTGGTAATCGACAACGGGTCGTCGGATGGGACGGCGGAAGCGCTACGCGCCCTCGGAGACGAGCGCCTTGTTGTGCTCGGGCGTGATCAGCCTCTTGGGGCCGCGAACGCTCGCAACGTTGGAATCGCCGCCGCCCGTACTCCCTGGGTGGCCTTCCTGGACAACGACGACCTCTGGGCACCCACCAAGCTCGAACATCAGCTGGTGGCCCTGACCAGGTACCCAAGTGCGCTCTGGTGCGCCACCGGATGCGCTTACGTCGGTGGGGACCTGAGCATGCGTCCCGGCGGGCGGCTGAAGGACGGCCCCATGGGGACTCCCGATGGGCAGTTCTTCAGCAGTCAGGATCTCCTGGCCCTCCTATCACGGGACAATGTAGTCCCAGGCGGCGGATCCTCGGTCCTGGTATCTACCGAGCTGGCCCAAGGGGCAGGCGGGTTTCATGACGACGTTCCAGGCTGCGAGGACTGGGATATGTGGGTGCGCCTGGCCCGGTTGTCACCCATGGCTTACGTGGACCGGCCGCTGGCGGCTTGGCGAATGTGGGAGGGCCAGGGGTCAACTGACGTGCCCATGATGTTGCGAAGTGCCAACCAGGTCCGTCTGAAGTACTTTCCTGAGCTCGGGCCGGTGGACGACCAGTACGCGGAGATCTGGTGGGCGAGTGCGGCGCGGCGCCACCTGGCTGGGAGGAACAGGGTGCAAGCATCCAAGCACTTCCTTCATCTGGCCCGCATGGGCGGTGCGCCCGGACAGCTGGCATACGCAGTCGCCGCCCTGGTTGCACCGTCAGTGGCCGAGCGTCGCCTCCGGCGAATCGAACCTCGACCGGATCCGCATTGGAGTGCACTAGCGGAGCCCTGGCTGGAGACATGGACGCGTCCCGTAAAGGGCGGAGCCATGCATACGCTCGAGCAAGTAAAGGCAGCGTCGCCTGCCACTGGACAACCGAAAGCACCGCTTGGGAGGCGCTCTCACCTGTGACCGTCTATGATGCATTTCTTTTTTCAGGCGAATTCGACTTGCTCTACCTACGCGTGAGCGAACTTGACCCTATTGTCGATTATTTTATGGTCGTCGAGGCAACCACAACTTTCCAAGGGGAGCCGCGGTCCGTCGTCCCGCTCGAGAGCGATCCTCGTCTAGCGCCCTTTCTGCATAAACTACATCACGTAGTCGTAGATGATCTTCCTCGCGGTACGACGCCGTGGATCGCCGAGTACGTGCAGCGCAACGCGTTGAGCCAAGTGATCTCGTCTGCCGCCCCAACTGATATGGTTATATTGAGTGATGTGGACGAAATACCAAGCCGCCCGGCGATCGAGATGGCTATAGCGAGGCCGCCCGGCGAAATCCTAGCGCTCGATATGAGTTTCTTTTATTATGGCTTCAACTGGGAGACGCCGGCACGGTGGGACCGCGCCAGGGCGGTGAGGGCGAGTATCCTGCAGTCAGTCTCGCCTCAGGAACTAAGGTCCTGCCCGTACCCCGACACCGTCATCCCGGAGGCGGGATGGCACCTCTCGTACTTCTACAAACGTAAGGACATTGTGGAGCGTATAAAGGCGAAGGCGAATTCCTTTTCACATCGAGAGTTTGCGTCAGAGAAGTACCTGGATGACCGCTACCTTGCCTTTTGTACCACGACTGGCCTATCGTGGTGCTCGTCACCGAGATATGCGGTTAAACTACGTTACCGCGAACGTTGGCATTGGCCATCCAGAGCAGGTCAGGATGGAAGGAACCATCTGGAGCGACTATTGCCTCCGTGCGTGCGACCGGGACAAGTTTGCGGAGGCGCGGGCAAACGCACTCCATGCAGCGTCTATTCCTTGGCAAAAGATACCGCCGAAACTGCAACGAGCTGTTAGCGAGCAAGTTCGGAGAGTTTCGCGATGACTACGAATCCGAATGGCCGCGGGCCATCTCGACGGAGGCGATTGGGTCAGTCGGCTATCTTGCCGCCAACCCGCCTATCCCCGGTTGGTTCAGTGACGAAGACGTGTGGCTCTTCTCTATTCTTGACCAGCTTCAGGCCGCGGCCGGCGTTCGGGGGGATTTACTCGAGATCGGAGGTTACTTGGGCAAGAGCGCAGTAGCTCTCGGCTACATGCTCCGACAGGAAGAAACTCTTGTTGTGGTGGATCCCTGGGACAGCGAGATCTCCGACGCGGAGAATGCCGGCGAGCAAGCGCGGTTGTACCCCGAAGTCACTTTCGATCGGTTCAAGGTGAATTTTCAGAGATTTCACACGGGGCTTCCCGATATGAGGCGGGGCATTTCGGGTCAGTGTTTGCCTGGGCTCGATTCTGCGCGATATCGGTTTATTCACGTAGATGGTTCGCACGAATGGGAGCAAGTAAAAGGTGACGTAGACCAAGTTGTTCGATTACTTGCGCCGAACGGAGTGGTGGCATTCGACGATATGCAGGCGCCCGGCGTCGGGGCGGCCGTGTGGCCAGCCTGTGCCTCGGGGGACCTGATCCCGATTGCAACCACAGGTAAGCTGTATGCAACGGTAAATCTGATGGGCCGATTTTGGCTGAGAACCTTAGCGAGGCCATCGGAGGCCAGTCTGCCGTCGAAGTGGGCGCGAGTCATACGATTTTTCGGTCAAAGGTGTTGGCGGTAACCCGCGGCCGCCCCGCTACTGGATGGCCCCAGCCACTGGGAGGGAGAGCTGAGAAAGTTCGTTCCTCCTGTTCTGCTAGAAGTCGCCTCGAGATCGGGAGTGGGGGCGTGGATCAAAAAGTACAGGCCGGCAGGTTCGGTAGGCGGCACACATCTTGGAGAAAGCAAGGAACCAGCCGTTCCGCCCGGGAAGGAGTGACCGGGGTTAGAGTGGTCCCGATGTGTTGGTATGACGGTCAGGCATAGTTTTGCATATAGCGGTCGTTAGTCCGTACCCGCCCTTCGACGGCGTCCCCCACGCGGGCGGCGCTTTTCTGCACGCCTATGTAACGCACCTTTCGAAAAACCACAGTGTTGACCTCATATGTACTACGTACCCCGAGCCACGGACGGCAATCGCCTATGACAGTTCGGTCGCAGTGCATTTCGCCCCACCTGTAATGACCGGCGGTACGAGCCGTTTGCGTCAACAAGCTCGGACTTTGACCGGCTACAACATAGCGGCGCCAGAAGTTGACGGCTCTTACCAGCGACCGCGTGCGCGGGAGCTTATGGCTGCCGCCGACATCGTAGAGCTACAATGGTCAGAATTGTTGCGGCGCTCTGCCGAGCGTGCGCAAGTTACCGCCCGCACAGGCCCATCGTCGCGACGGAGTACGACCTGTACTCGCGTGGCCTGTACGTCTGGCCCGCTCCCAGTCCACTACCGTTGACCCGCTCCCGATGAGGAAGTCGACTTTTTGCACCGTTGGCGGTCTTCACTGAGACTTTTTTCCTCGGCAAGTTCGACCTCGTCCAGGTGTTCAACCGCGACGAGATCGCCATCCTCCGGCGGTGCGGTTTGCGCCGTCTGTGCGCTGTGCTCGACCCGTTGATAGAGCAGCTCCCGGGAGCTCTTGTATCGGAACGAGCTAGAAGAGTCATCTTCGCCAGCGCTTTCACACGCGGGCCGAACATTGAGGGCGCGCAATGGTTCATGAACCGCGTATGGCCCGACGTTGTTCGCTACGTCCCCGGCGCCGTTCTGGTATTGGCGGGGAACGGGTCTGACGAAGTGCTGGGGGCTCACCGGCTGAAGGAGTCGTCGCGACAGGCTATGTTGCCGATCTCAAGACGGTCTATTCAGGTTGCACTATCGCCGTAGCGCCGCTACTCAGGGGCGCAGGCGTGAAGTTCAAGGTCCCGCAAGCGCTTGCTTATGGTCTTCCTATCGTGACCACTACGGTCGGGGTTGAGGGCCTGCCACCCGGTTGTCCGGCTGTCGTCACTGACGATGCGCGAGAGACGGCACGGGCCGTCGTAGATCTACTGCTGTCGCCGGACAGGGTGTGCCAGCTCGGAGAAGCCGGTCGGAGCTGGGTGGGGAACGTTTTCGACTTTTCCCGGTGCATGGAGGAAGTCGAATGTCGCTTCGAATCCCTCCTGCGCCAAGCTAGAAAATGAGCCGGTCCACGATAAGGGGCATGGCGGAGTGGAAAGCCGTCGGAATTGCCGAGCGGCTCTGCAGAGTTTCATTGGGGCACGCTTCCCAAGCGGCGCCTAACCTTGGTATCGTCCTCGCCGCCTGGGACCCGATCGCGACAACCACGTCTGTGAACTTGATCCTGGAACGGTTCGAAAGCGTAAAAGGCGTCAACTGGTCCATGGTCGTTGTTGCGAACAACGATTCCGTAGCGTCAGCATTGCGCCGTAGCAACGGCAAGTACCAAGTGGTGGCAGGCTCGAACCAGGAGGCGGAATTTTCGGCTTACGAGGAGGGGCGTCACGCTCTTATGGCTGAAGCGGGCTCTCCCGATGCTTGGTTGATCGTCAACGACAGGCTACCTGTCTATGGAGCAGAGTGCCTGGGGGCGGTGACGCCAGAGGTCCTCCGCTTTGCCGAGTCGGTAGCTATAGCTGCCGGGACGATTGACTTCCTCCCGCACTATTATTTGCTTTGCGACAGGTCTTTTCGGTGCTACATCCGATCTAACTACTTCGTGCTGTCTGACGATGCCCTTAGCCGCATTGGCTCGCTTTGTGCGGTCCGGGCGGCGCAGTATGCGGCCGATTTGCCTCTTTCGTTCCCCGGTCCGGACTGGTCCTTGCCCAATTGGGTCAGCCCGGAGTTGAGCGAATTCGTCCGTTCGTTCCTGACACAGCCGACGGGTTGGTCTCAAGCGGAGCCACTTAGTGCAGCCTCCTGGCCTCGTATCCGCTTCAAGACGTTGTCAATCGTCAACGAATTTTTGTTGAGCTTCAAGCTCATAGGGGCCGAGGTCCCGCTCGTGCCCTGGCGGCTCGCTCGCGCCATGTCCCACCTCGACCCGACCGCATCATTCTCGCAACAACTTTTGCAGCAGTACCGGATCAATCCAGGCTTTGGGGGCGCGCTAGAGCACAGCCCACGAGGCCGCTTGCAGCTGGCGGCAGCGGTGGTGACAGCTCGAGCCGGAGCCACGAAGACAGGAGAAGCGTTCTTGGCCGCCGCGGCCAAAGTGGGCGCGACCGAAGCCAATAAGCCGTGGCAGAAAGCTGGGCATAGATGCTTTCTCCGCCCTGGGACCTCGCCATCGGACTAACCTCGGAGGGTGATCTGCTACGGATGTTGCGTGGGCCCGACAGCACATTTCGAGGAACTGGCCCTACCTGCGCTCTCGGAGATCCTGGAGCAGTCGGACACATTGTTGACGGCACGCGACGCCACCTCGATTACGTCCGCCTACAACAGTTTTATCGATGAGGCGCACGCGATGTCCGACGTGGAGGCACTCGTCTTATTGCACGACGACGTGATCATTCGTGACCGGAATTTCGCTCCTCGTGTGCGGCGCGTGCTCAAAGACCCGACAGTGGGCGTGATCGGCGTGGTCGGCGGAAGCGGGTTATGCGACATGTCCTTTTGGGAAGCCCGTACGACGAAGGGGCGAGTTTGGGACGGGAGCCGGTTCCTCGACTTCGGCCCGCCCAGAGGTGACGTTGACGTGGTTGACGGTCTGCTGATGGTACTTTCACCTGCAGCGATCGACACGGTACGGTTCGATGAGACGACATTCGATGGCTTCCACGGGTACGACGCCGATTATTGCCTTTCGTGCCGTCAAAGGGAGCTCCGCGTCGTTGTCGAGCCGTTTGTCTTGTACCACCGATCCACTGGGAGTATGTCATCTCCCTCGTACAGTGGCGCTGAGGCCGCGTTCGAGCGCAAATGGGCTGGGACACTTTCGCGTCCGTCGCCTTGGCAAGACTATTGCCGGGCCGGGTCCGGCGGGTCAGAACTTTGGCGAATTGCTGTGGACCTCGGTTCAGCTGTTCGTAGCGACCTCGAGCAGGCTCGGAAGCAGGGCCGGGGTCCAATTTCGGCGCGCCCGGCAGAAGGTCTCCCGCCCCCTCGATAACGTTGCGCCCAATGGACCGACGTACAGACCAGGCGCCGGGACCGTCCTTGAAGAGAATGCCCTGTTTGCAGCCAACCGATGAAGGTGACGCCGGGTGGTCTCCCTTTGGTTTCATGCGAAGCTTGTGAAATATTTGGGACGTGGCCCCCGCCCCGCGTCGACGACGCCAGCTCTGACATCTTCGATTTGTCGTATTCCGGCGAGCGAACCAGCCGTCGGAAGCAGTGGATCTACGAGGCGCGACAGCGGCTGGCCTGGATCGAGACCTGGGCCCCGACGGGCTTCTTCTGGAAGTCGGGTGCGCCACCGGAGAGTTCGTCGAAGAGGCGACAGCGGTCGGATATGAGGCTATCGGCGTCGAACCGAGTAAGTGGGCCGCAGATACGGCACGACGCTCAGGCGCCGAGGTGTTCTGTGGCACCCTGGCTGATTGGAGGGCCGAGTACGACAGCTTCACCGTGGACGCTGTGGCTATGTTCCATGTCTTGGAGCATCTTGACGACCCCGTTGAAGTGCTCCGAGAGTGCCGGTCCTGTTGGCTAAGAATGGCAGGCTGTTCATTGAAGTGCCGAACGCTTCCAGTCGAACGGCGAAATCGCTCGACCGCTCGTGGCTCGGCTGGGAGTTCGGGTTCCACCAATGGCATTACACGCCGACGGGGTTACATGGCCTATTAGGACGGGCAGGTTTGCAAATACTCGAATTGCACGAAATCACTGGCCGTGTTTATGCCAGCCGCGCTATTGGGGCCTGTCTCACGCCGAGGATTTGTCAGCTGGGCGAAGCATGCCCAACGTCGACTACCTTCGCGTCGTCGCCCGCGCGACGGGCGGCGCGATCTACTGACAATTAGTTCGCAGGGCCCGCTCTCTCGTTCGATCAATCCGGGGCTGGTGGCAGCCATTGACGCCAGAGTACGCGTCATATGGGCTTCATTTCTTGGAACAGCTTGGCCAATTGCGCTGCGCATTTCTCGGCGTCGAACTCCTCGACCACCCTGCGATGTCCGGCCAAGCCCATTTTCTCGCGCTCCTCCGGCGAAGATGCCAACCGGTCGAGGGCCACGGCCAGCTCGTCCACGTTTCCCGGGGCGACCAGAAGCCCCGATACACCTTCCTCGACCAGCTCAGGCACTCCCGCTATCCGGGTGGCCACGACGGCGCGGCCGGTCGCCATCGCTTCCATGAGGACCACAGGGACCCCTTCGGCAAAGCTAGGCAGGCAGAACACGTCGGCCTCTGCGTAGTAGCGGCCTATGTCGTCCTGACCGACCGCTCCTTCGAGCGAGACCCGGTCTGCTATGCCGAGGTCCTGGGCGCGATGCCGAAGCCGTTCCCTGAGCGGCCCGTCTCCGACCAGGACAAGCCGCGCCTCAGATCCCCGGTCGATGATCACCTTCATCGCGCTCAATAAAACTTCCAGTCCCTTGGCTGGCGCGAGCCTGGCGACGCAGAGCACCACGAAGCCGGGGCCTTTTCGTGGCGGCGCCAACCGATAGCGGCTCAAGTCGGCACCACAGTGAACCACACGCAGCTTTGCCCAGTGCTCGGGCTCGGTCAGGTACATCAGCTGCGACCGGGTGAAATCACTTATACATACGACGAGATCTGCTTGCTCCACTTTGCGGGGGAGGTTGAAGCGCTCCACTGAGTACAACTCTGTGGGGCCGTGCATTGTGAAGCTCCACCTCCACGGCCTTGCAGGGTCGACAGAATTGCCGAACTCGGAAGCCCACCAGCATATGTCCGCGGCAACGTTCGCCAGGTGAGCGTGCAAATGGCGAGCGCCGGAACGTTCGGCGTGGTCCCAAAGGGCGATTGCTTCTGCGAAGTAAAAAAGCTGCCACAGGTACCCGCGCATCCCGCCCGGCGTGGCCTTCAACGCCCCCCGTAATACCCCGCAATATTCGATGGTGTGCCCCAAGCCGGCGCGCCCGTGCGCCCTCGCGAACGGGCCGAGCCGAAGCGGGAGGATGCTCCACGTTCGCTCTGCCTCACGCCTGTCGGCTTCGGACAGCAAGGCCGATTCGTTGGCCCGGTGCACCGATACGGTATCGACGTGCACACCGCTGCTACGCAGTCCCTTGATCTCCCGCATCACGAAAGTGTGGGAAACCGCGGGGTAGTGGCTCGTGACGTAGCAGACATGGACTGCCTGGGCGCCATCTGAGCCCCCCGGGACAGAGCTCGGACGCGTGGCAATTAATCGGGCGCTCTCGTCTCGTTCCCACAGCGACCGATTGGGCCTGCGGGCGAGGCCCTTAGCCAATAAGTTCACCCCGGCGTAAATTGCGACCGCGGGCGCTTGTGTAGGTACGAGGGCGCGACGAAGCGAGCTCTTCAGTCCTGACGGCGGCGAGGCCGCACGCGCCAAGCCGGAACGAGCGAGCTCCCGGTTCCCGCGGTAGGCACGCGCTCTCATCGCCAGGATGCCACGAACCTTGGCGGGCGGGTGCACGACGAAATGAGCGGCTGCCACCGCCCGCCGCTCAGAGCGTTCGAATAGCTGCTGTATGAACTGGTCGTCGGCCGTCAGCTCTGGAAAGGCGGCAAAACGTCGGCGGCCCTCCGCCGACAAGGCGTACACGCCAGTGCCAACCATGTCATCCGAAAGGTACGGGATGCCCTGGAAAACATCGTAGAAGGCTCGGATCGGGTACGAGCGTCCGACCAGGTCGAACACCGGCTTCGGCGCCGCGCATAAGACCCCGTCCTCCGCAAGAGCTTTTGCCACAGCCAGTAGCGATGGGTAAGTCAGCTCCACATCGGCGTCGACATAAAAACGGGGGAAGTACGCTGCCATCTGGTCGCCAGCATTGAGCGCCGCGACCTTGGAGGCGACCGGTAGCTCGATCACGGTGCAGAGCGGAGCTTTCTGGCGGGCGACCTGAGCGGTCTGATCTTGGCAGCCGTTACAGACCACCAGCACCTCTAGCTCTCCTTCGGGCGCGTCTGTGAGGAGGGCAGTAAGGCACCGGCCGATCACGGCCTCTTCGTTGTGCGCCGGTATCACGACTGAATAAGGCACTGAGTCCCTCGCTGACGTCTCACCGCAGTCCAAAGGCCACCACATGGGGTACCCTGCGCGAGGGCTTCCCGAACAAGCGGCCCGACGGTAAGACTTTAAGCTTACGAGCGGTGGCCCTGCGAGATGAGGGATTGGATCAGCACAAGTGGGTATAACACACTGCGTCAAGAGCGCAACAGCGGTGCTCACATGCTCGTCTGCTCCTGAGCTGAGTGGGATGGCCGTGAATATTGCGCCCCAGGTGGTCCGCGGTGTCGGGCCGAGAGCGACTCATTCGAATGCGCAACCGGACTAGCGTCTTTGACCGCATAGTGCTGTACCTGGTCGCAGGTGCAGTGCTACTGGGCTTCCTTGGCTTCGGTGCCTTTGACCTGTTGAGAGGCCACAGCGCGCCTGCCAAAGACGCCGATGCGGTAGCCAATCCGGCGCCCACCTCATCCCCGCCCGGGACAAGCGCTCAATCGGCCGCGCCGGCTGGACAATCCGTAACCACGCTGCCTGGGGCAGTGCCCATGCCTTCGATACCATCTGGGCCACCCGGCACGGCGGGGCGCCCGGGCACAAGAGGGCACTCGAGTTCAGTGGCCTCATATCGCTCGAGCCCACCCAGGTACGTTCGCCGCCCACCAGCCAAACCAGGCTCGCTCAAGCCGTCCTCGTCTGTCCCATCACAACAGACAACTACGACGACCAACCACCCGGCCAATGGCAACCACCCGGCCAATGGCAACCACCCGGCCAATGGCAACCACCCGGCCAATGGCAACCACCCGGCCAATGGCAACCACCCGGCCAATGGCAACCACCCGGCCAATGGCAAGTACCAGGACAATGGCCGCCCCGCTGGACCTGGGGCCAAGACGAGGCGGGCCGCGTCCCGCACGACGACGGGTCACTCGGGGGCGACCACAACTCCGGGTTCACCCACCACGGGCCCGCATACGAGCGTGACCTCGACCACCGTTCCGCTCTCGGCACAAACGATCCCCAACCCCAAAGTCAACGCCAGCACAGGCGGTCGGCCCCCCAACGGTTTGACCCCGTCGTCAACGAGTACCACGAAGACTTCCGGGGCCCGTGACCCGGATCTTGGCAACAATCCGAGGCCAGGGACTTCCCCTCGCCACAGCACAAGCACGACAGGGGCGGCTCTCACAACGGCGACTACGGCGCCCAGTACTAGGGACCGGCCCGGCGCCAAGGACCGGCCCGGGACCAGGGAGCGGCGCGGTAGCGGGGAGCGGCGCGGTGGTGGAAACTCGACCCGAGGGCACCCTTCCACTACACGACGCTCTGGAAAGGGTTCATCGACTGGTCCAACCCATGTGAGCACAACCGGGTCGGGGGCAACCACAGGCACCCCAGCGCCGTTCACAACCGCCGCTGGCTCGGGGACGACCACTACAGGACCTGCGACGACCACGCACGTTACGACGGGACCGGTCGTCACAACTCGGCCCAGTGGGCCCGGCACAACTCGGCCCAGAGGCCCGGCGGCCCAAGACCCGACGTGCCACCACAACCACGACGCGGCCGACGATCACCCCGACCGCATCGACGCCGACCACGGCCAGGCGGGGCACAGCTAGTACGGTCCCTGCGCCCAGCGTGCCGGCGTCCCCTACCAGCGTGCCGGCGTCACCTACGAGCGTGCCGGCGCCCCCCACCACCGTGCCGGCGCCCCCCACCACCGGGCCGGCACCCGCAACGACGACTACGACCCGCCCGATTACGACTTCGACTTCGACTCAGGGAACAACAAGTACGACCTCGCGTGTAACAACGACTACGAGCGGTACGACCACGACTACGACCCGCCCCACGACGACCACAAGCGACGCAACGACCACAACTACCCGGTCGACCACGACTACTAGCCCGGCGACCACGACCACGACCCGCGCGACGACGACCACAACGACGCCGACCACGACCAAACCAACAACGACCACGACCAAACCAACAACGACCACGACCAAACCAACAACGACGACGACGGTTGCAACTACCACCACGGCGTGCCCGACGACGACTACCGGGCTCACGACCACCACGACCCGGCCGACAACGACGCAGTCGACAACGGGCTCCACGATTTGTCCCACCACGACTACGACTGACCCCGGGACCACGAGTAGCACCACGACTACAGCAGCAAAAACGACGACAACAGACCCGATGACCACCACGGCGACGACGCGTGCGGATGATTGAGGCGGAGGCCGTACCGACTACCAGCCCCTGGCGCCAGAGCAATCTCAGGCCTTAAAAGCTGGCTTTGGTATCGATTAACCACTTCTGACGTGCTTAATCGTCACCAAACAGGCCGAAAACGGGCTAAAAGGGCGCTTCCTTGTTCCGGGCGGGGCCGCTCAGGTCATTACGTTCTCTGTCGGCACAGACCCAGCAGTCCGCATCGACGGAGCAAATTCGGCCTGACTGCATGACGATGTAGCCCCGCCGGATTTGGCCCGCTGCTATTGCTCAAACGGGGACAAAGTGCACACATACCTTTGACTTTCCTTTGAACTTCAGTGGCTTGGTCAAAATTCGGGAATTACGCTGGGACGGGAGACATGAACCAGGTTGCGCTATGACAGCCGCCTGCCATCCGGGGCTCGTCGCCAAACGGGTCCCGGTCGACATCGGGTGGTGCCAGTTGTAGTTGGCGCCTTCATCTCCTCACAACAGCACCAGTCATCATGATCTCGAGGGAGGAAACGGTCATGCGTACTCGTTACCGCGTCGGATCGGTGGTCGCCGCACTCGTTATGGTCGGCACCGGCACGGCCTGGGCTACCCCGACACTTGCCGGTGGAAGCCAAGTGCAGCGAGCTGATCACTTCAATCCACCACAGTCGGGCCCACCGACGGTGGAGCTGGCCAGTAGCCCTGAAGGCCCTGTACTCGTAACCGGTCCCGGGGCGACGACGCCTCCTGGGGCCACCACGAACGCCGACTTCGCGCTCTATGAGTTCAGCGGCGACGCATTCCCACCGGCACAGATCCCGCCGGTGCCGCTGCTCCAGTTCAATTGCACGTCCTCTAATACGACGACACGCTTTACGACCGGAGCACCGGGAGGTACCGCGTGTACCAAGGCCTGGCCGCCATTGATGGCCAGTGGAACGCCGGTCGCCGGGCGCGGTGTAAGCCAGGCTGACCTCAGCGTTGCCACCAGCAGCTCCGGTTTCACCCCGGGTCAGGTCCTGTACTTCGGGCACCCCCTCTACACCTTCGTGAGGGACACGCCCGGTACCTTCGTTGGAGAGAACGTTGCCGCCTTCGGAGGCCTCTTCTGGCTGGCTTCACGCAACGGCCTGCCGAACCCGGGAGTGGCCAGTGTCGGCACCGAGGTGTCGCCATCTGGCGTCGCTGTGTCGACCACGACGGCGTCGGGCGGCCGGACACTGTACACGCTGTCCTTTGATACCCCGGGCCGAAGCGACGTTCGGTCTGGCCCATCATCAGGGCCCGCTGTCAGCACCTGCACCGGTGCCTGCATGGCGGTCTGGCCACCCCTCCTCACAACCGGGCGACCAAGCGCGGGGCCCGGTGTCAACCCCCGGCTCATCGGGCAGTTACGCCGTCCCGACGGCACAACCCAGGTGACTTACGCAGGCTGGCCCGTGTACCAGTACTTCGCTGACCTTGCGCCGGGAGCCAGCGCTGGAGAAACGAATGGCCAGTACCTGCTCGACAACATGGCCGATGGGGTGTGGTACGAGGTTGCCCCCCAGGGCGGTCCCAACCCGGGAACAGCCAGGTTGACGTCCGTCGATGGGCTCGTAGTGGCGTCGTCGACCGCTTTCCCGCCGCAGAACCCCGACGCCACCGTGTACACGCTCAGCTCGGATACGACGCCAGGCGCAAGTACCTGCACGGGGACGTGCGCAAAGTTCTGGCCACCGGTGCTGACGAGCACGGCGCCATCGGTGACTGGGCTGACCGGCACGGCCAGTACCATCCAGCGAGCCGACGGGACATTCCAGGTCACCTACAACGGCCACCCCCTTTATTTCTTCAGCCAGAACATGACCTCGGGTGACACCGGAGGCGCGAGCATCACCACCCCCTTCGGGACGTTTTCCGTCGTAGCGCCGTAAATCGATAGCACTATCTGCTGAGACCTGACGGCCCGCTCGCTCCCCCGGGAGTGGGCGGGCCCCAGACACCGTGCTCGGGAGCCCGTTTGAGCGAGCCTTCGGCGTATCGAGCACCAGGATGACGGCGATGATCGGGACAGGGCTCAGCGCGACACCGATCGCTGATGCCAATACGCCGCCGATGGCCTAACCGAGCATTCAGCTCTCCTCACGCCTAGAAGAGGGACCTGCCTCTGGCCCCAATATCTCTGGCGGGCCAATGGCGCTGGAGGTCATCCCGACGTCACGGCTCCCGGCCCACCGTACGGCAGCGCCCACTGTCGGGAATATGTGGTCTTGGCCGACCTTGTCCAGAAGCCCGGTGGCCCTCGCCATCTCCTCAGCCGGTTGGTGCAAGTGGGCTAAGACGAAGACGACCTCTTCTTTGCGGAGGGTCTCCGCTAATTTCTCCAGTTGCTCGGCACTGGTGATGTCGATCTCGTCGTTAGCGTCGAGGTCGAAGACCACTGTCTTGACGCTGCCGTTGGAAGAGGTCACGTCAGCTTCAACGTCGTCGCGGACCGCTTGGGCGTTCGCGTAGAACAGGGGCGTGTCGGGCCGGACCACGATTACACCGGGCACGGCAGTGGCATCGGGGTGACGCTCCAGGTCTTCGAACGCCCCGGGCGTCGCCGGGTTGGTGCCCAGCACCGAGACCCGGGGCCGGCTAGCCCGGTAGATGAGCAGCGCCAAGGAGAAGACGATGCCGATGATGAGAGCCGGGAGTACGTCCAGGGTGATGACGGCCACCAGGGTGGACAGGGCTAACCAAAACTCGCTCCGCTTCAACCGGTAGAACCGGCGCATCTCCGTCACCTTCATCAGGTGGTAAACGGCATGGATGATGAGCGCAGCGAGCACGGCCTCGGGGAGATCGGTAAAAAGCGGCGTCAAGGCGATGATGGTCACCAGGCTCAACACCGCGGCCACCAGCGGCGAGGCCTCGCTGCGGGCGCCTGCGCCGTCGTTCACGGCCGTCTGGGACAGGCTGCCGCCACAGGCCAGACCGCCTAGCACCGCAGAGCCGATGTTAGCGAGCCCGAGGGCGATCATCTCCTGGTCTGGGACGAGGCGGTAGCCGTGCTTGTCGGCGAAGTTCTGCCCCGCCCCGAGGGCTTCGCTGAAAATGACCAGCATCATTCCGATGGAGCTTGGGACCAGCACCCACAGCTCGCTCAGAGTGAGGTGGGGCCAAGCCACCGAGGGGAGCCCAGTAGGAATCTTGCCCACCGTGCTGACCCCGTGGTGGGAGAGGTTAAGCCCGGCGCTGAGAGCGATGCCGACGACGAGGACGACCAGCCCACCCGGTACCCGTGGTACATACCGTTCGATCCCGAAGAGCAGTACCAGGGCGAGAAGGCCGATGGCCAGTGTAGTGAGGCTGGTGTCACCCAGGTTGGCGACCAAGTGGGCGAGTTGGCGGATGCTGTCGCCGCTGCCTTTTGTCAACCCGAACAGCTTGGGGAGCTGGCTGATAGTGACGAAGATGGCGAGGCCGAATACAAAGCCCTCCATCACCGGCCGGGACAAGAACGATGTGATGAAACCGAGGCGGCATATACCCGCCAGCACCAAGAACAGACCCGTTATAAGGATCATGCCGGCGGCCAGGGTGGCGTAACCGTGCACACGCTCAGGTGAGAGCGCCGCCGTGGTGACAGCCGAATAGATGAGCACGGCTGAGGCTGACGTGGCGGCTACGACCAGGTGGCGGGAAGTCCCAAAACAGGCATAGAGGGCGAGCGATGCGAGCAAGGTGTAAAGACCGGCCTGGGGGGGCAGACCGGCCAGGCTGGCGTAGGCGATCATCTCGGGGATGAGCAGTCCCCAAATCGTGAAACCGGCGATGGCGTCCTTCGACAGCCAGGAAACTTGGTACTGGGGCAGCCATCCGACGATGGGGACGAACCTGGTGAGCCAACCGGGGGCCTTCTGCCGCCCAGGGGGTGCGCTGCTCATTTCTGCGTAGCGAGCGAGCTCGCTCGCCCGCAGGTCATAAGCGGCCGGCCCACCCGCCACCTGTACATAGGCGAGGACAATAGCAACGCGGCCGCGCCGCGGGGCCCAGCGAGCTCAGATTTGCTCCCCAGACGGAGCGTCGCCGTGGCCGAGCGTGTGCCAAACTTGGTCGACGTGACCGTTGACTCGTTCCCTGACGCGCCTCAGGTAATGGGCGGACCTCCTCAAGGCCTCGACGCCGCCGCGCCAGCCCAGACAGGGGTAGGCGAGAGCAGGCGCCTGCTGTCCTGGGACATGGCCCAAGTGGCACAGCTCACCCTCTCGTACCTGGCCGTCCGAGCCGTGTTGTTGATCGCGGACGTCCTGGCTGCACACCAAAGTTATGCTGGGCACCTGACTGGCCCGGTCACGTCCTGGGACAGTCATTTCTATATCAGCATCGCCCGGTCGGGTTACCCCGCTGAAGTGCTGCGCAACGCTGATGGCAGTTTGGCCTACAGCTCCGCTGGGTTCCTGCCTGTGTTCCCGCTGATTATCGCGGCGGTAAACCACCTCGGCGTCCCCGTCGTCGGCGCCGCCATTATCGTGTCGGTGCTGGCTGGCTGGGTCGCCACGATAGCGGTATGGCAGCTTGGGACTGCCGTTGGCGGTGAACAGTTGGGCTACGGCTCGGCCTTATTGTTCATGACATTCCCCGGCATGGCCGTCTCTTGGGGCCTGGTCTACAGCGAATCCGTCGGCACTGCACTGGTAGCCGTTGCGTTATTGCTCATGATGCAACGCCGGTGGGTGGCGGCCGGGGTGGCCGGCGGGCTGGCTACGGCAACCAGCCCTGTGGCCTTGGCTCTGGTGGTGCCGGCGTTGTTCCTCGCTGTCCAGGAAATGCGGGTTCACCGGCGCCCCTCCTGGGCCATCTATACGGCCGTGCTCTGCCCTGTAGGGTTCGTTGGTTTTGTCGTCTCGGACGGGATCCGCTACAACGACCCCCTTTATTATTGGCACCTTCAGAGCCAAGCCTGGGGTGTAGGGGTAGACTTCGGTAAGGGCTTGGTTTTATTGCTCGGCCACCTCTGGCAAGGAGGCTACCAAGGCCCCGCTTGGCTGGAATGGGTAGCTGTCGTCGCGGTGCTTTTGACCGGTTGGGCCATGTACAAAGCCCGGCTCCCCGGCTTCATCACTGCTTATGTTTGCGCCTCCATCCTTATCCTGCTTTTCAGTAATCAGGGCCTCAAACCGAGGCTTCTTACCTGGGCATTTCCGGCTCTGATCGCAGTGGCAGCCGTTTTGAAACAACGCTCTCGCAACACTGTGGCGCTCGGGTTCATGGGACTTATGCCGCTGCTATTCCTGGCGTTCACCACATTGGGAAGCCACATGGTCCAGCCGTAAGCACGTTGGGCGGCGAGCTCGTACAACGGGGGCTCCGGCGAGATCCCGCCCGCACTCAGCAGAGCAAACACGCTTGTCCCGGCGCTCACGATCCTCCAGGAGCCCGGGTAACGTCGCCGACCGGGCGAGTTCGCGAAACCGCAGCTCATGAGGCTAATCGGCGGTGCACCAGGCAAACCAGCACGCAGAAGTGCCATAAAGCGTCACTAACCCATCACTAATCCATCACAACCTTGGGTAGATACAGCAACATGAGGCGCGCGCTGGGCACCGAGCCCAGTGCCAACTGTGGAGGTGATGGTCGTGACCCGTAAGAGATGGAGTCCGAGAGGTAAGGCCCTGGCGTCGGTCGGCGCCGGAGTAGCTGGAGCGATAGTCGCCGTCGGCGCCCTCGGGGTACTGCCTGCAGGAGCATCGACGGTTCACACGAGCAATGCGAAGCATCCAATCGTGGGGCTCCATTTTCAAGCGACGGTCGTTGGAGTAGGCCCCACCAGCTTTACGGTCCTGCGGGCCGGTTCCCCCGTGACCGTCAACGTTTTCCCTAAGACTGCCTACAGCGAACGGGGTGTGACCGGGGCGTCACTTACCAATGTGGCCGTCGGCGAGAAAGTCCAGGTGGGGGGCACCATTACGCAGAAATTGAGTGTGGTCAACGCGGAGACCATCACGATCGAACCGTTGCCTTCAGTTGAGATGGCAGCGACCGTGACCGCATTGGGTTCCGGTACGTTCACGGTGATGCGCGGGACCACGCCCGTGACCGTCGCAGTCTCGCCCCGGACTGCTTACAGCGAGCCGGGAGTGAAGGCTCCGACGTTCGCCAGTCTCATGGTTGGCCAACGGGTCATCGTTCACGGCACAACCGGCGCATCGAGCGCCACCGCCGTCAACGCCATGCTGGTACAGGTCCAACCCGTCTCGACTGGGTTCTTTGCGACCGTGACCACGATCGGCAACGGGAGCTTCACCGTGTTCGCCGCCAACGGGCCCGTCACTGTCAACGTTTCCTCGGGGACGGCTTTCAGCAAGCCAGGAGTGGCGATGGCTTCCTTCGCTAACCTGCGCGTTGGGGAGCGCCTCTTGTTGCATGTCGACATCACGTCGAGCCCACTCATCGTCAACGGGCTCTCGGTCAGTATCCAGGTCCCGAAGGGATAAGTCTGGTCTCCTGGTCTGAGCGCGGGCTGCCCGGGGGGCATGTTGCCCTGGTGGCGGCCCACGCCAGACTGGCGCGGAGCGCGCCGTATCGACGACGCTCCGTCCCCTACCGTTGTCGCAGCAGGGAACGATAGCGAATGTTCTCGCCCATCACCTGACGATTGAACGCCCCCACCAACTGGTCGCGCTCTCGGTGCATTTCCTTGGCGGTGATCTCACCCGAGCGAAACCGTTCGTAGCTTCGGCCTAGCGCCTGGTCCAACTGCCGTTCCCGCTCGCGCAACCGTTCAATCGTGGTGCTTGAGCCCTTGTTCGCTGCCGGTACTGGACTGGGCGGCCGAGGCCCGGCCTCCGGGAGGTCGTCTTCGCCGGTGGATGTGGCCGCCGGCGCCCGCGGCGGGACGACCTCCTCAGCCCTCATGTAGTAATCCGCAGCCTTGTTGACGCCTACGGCAGCCAGGTGGACCCCCTGCAGGCATCGTTGCTGACACTCCTCCTTCAGGCAGTAGTCGTACCCCAACTCCACGCGGAGGGGGTGCACGGGGTCACCGCAATTCCGACATTCCAAACCAGGGCACTCCTCACAAACGCACGATTTTTGGGGGAGCCATGGTACCGGAGCCCCACGGCTTTGGAAGCCCCGCGCCTCGTTACTTCGACGTTCACGGGTGTTGCTGCTCGTCCGGGCGCTCCCGACGGACATCCTCCGGTCCTTTGTCACGGCGAAGGCCCTCGAAGCGGGGATGCCGAAGCTTGCCGTCGCCGGTCCACTCGGAAAACACCACCTCGGCCACCAGCTGAGGACGCACCCAGTGAACGCCGCGCTCGACGACACGCTCATGGGTGAACGGCGAATTGGCCGTCTCGAGGGCGTCCAGTTCTGTGCGCAGAGCGAGAAGGGTGGAGGTGGAAAAGCCGGTGCCGACCTTGCCGGCGTAGACCAGCCCACGGTCGTCGTCGTAATAGCCGACCAGGAGGGCTCCCAACCCCACCCGGCTCCCCGCCGGGTCGGTGAACCCGCCGATCACGAACTCCTGGCCCAAGGAGCACTTGAACTTCAGCCAGTCAGGTGACCGACGGGGCAGGTACACCGATGCAGCTCGCTTGGCGACAATACCCTCCCAGCCGTGCGCGCACGCGAACTGGAAATACGCCTCGCCCTCCGTATTGCGGTGAGTCGTGAAGCGCAGCGAGCCGCTGTAGCTCAATGCTTTACGCAGCAACACTTTGCGGTCACGTAGCGCCAACGCCGTCGTGTCGTAGCCGTCGAAGTGAAGGACGTCGAAAATGTAGTAGTAGACCGCGACCGGGCTCCGGCGCGCCTCTTCGGCACTCGTGACGCCAAGCCGTTGCTGTAGCCGGGAAAAGCTCGTCTGGCCGCGCTCCAGGGCGACTACCTCCCCGTCTACCACGATGTCGTGCGAGCCCTGCTGCGCCAGGCTGTCGACGATCTCGGGGTAAGTGGCATCGAGGTGCTGCTGGCTTCTCGAAAGGAGCCGCACGTCACCATCAAGGCAAAACGCAAGGCATCTCTCGCCATCGAGCTTGCGCTCGAAAATCCAGGCCGGGTCCGAAAAATAACGGTCCGTAAGCGAAGCCAACATGGGGGCCACCCATTCGGGGGAGGAGACGGCCGCAACCGGCTTTTGGCGTCGTCCCCAAGCTGGGCCAAGATGTCGTTCACGGTCTGCGAACCTGATGCTCTGCCGCCCGCTCCACGCTCACCGAACCAGTGGGTGCTATCGAGCTGGCTAGGGCTGCCATTGCGGCATCATCTGAGTCAAGGGCGCGGCCGCCTCTTTCTCTCTTTTGCGAATGTCTTGACGGGATGCACTCAGCCAGGACCGACGAATATGCAAAAAGGATGCCCGGACGGGTCGGCGTAGACCCGGAGCGGCTCGTCTTCGTCCTCTGAACGGTCGAGCAGCAAGCGCGCCCCGAAGCCCACCGCCCGCTCGTGCTGGACATCGAGCTCCTCCTTGGTTGGCACCGTCAGGTCCAGGTGGAACTGCTGCGGGATCCCATCCTGCGGCCAGGTTGGCTCGGGCAGAGACCTTACTTGTTGGAACGCAACGAGCGGAGAACCCGAGGAGTGGTATATAACCAGCCAGTCCTGCCCGCTGAGGTCGGCCTCAGGCTCATCTGGTGGCTCATCACCGGGGCGGTACACAAAGCCCAGGAGCTGCCGGTAGAACTCGGCCAGGCGTCTGGCGTCCGTGCTGTCCAGTACAATTTGCCGGAGCACCGGGAACGAGCTGCCCTTTTCCACGAGCCACCTCATTTGGTTCTTCGAAGTTACAGGTAGCGTACCTACCCAACTGAACGAGGTGACGGTTGATCCTGCCACCCACGGGACACTAACGAGGCGATGACGCTCTTTCACCATCGTGACCCCTCAACGGGCGAGGGGCCTCACAAGATTGGTAGGTCGGTCGGGTTAGTTGTACTGGTGGCGGTCCTGACGACCCCAGTTGCTGGGCACGCTGGACCGATGACTAAACCCGCGAACCTCTGGTACGTGTCCCGCTCACCAAAACTTCGGGTCGACGTGGCAGCCGGGTGCCCGGCCTCTGTCTCGGCTTACCGGGACGTGGTCAACACGTTCCCCGGGCCGCCGCTGGTGCCTCCCGGCCCTGACGGGGCGATTGTGTGCCGCTATCTGGGCCCGTCAGGCCCCAGACAGCTGGCTCGCCAAACCCGGCTGGACGAGGCGCAAGCTCAGCTCCTATCCGAGGCGGTCCGCGGTCTCAGCTTAAGGGCACCGGAAGGCGTATATATGTGCCCGGCCGACTTCAACACGAATGCGCTGATTGGGTTTTCGTACCTCGCACGGCCAGACGTAGGCCTCTGGTACCACGCCAGCGGTTGCCAGTCGCTAGACAACGGGCGCATCGGCTCTTTCGAGACAGCGAACCCGAGCTTCTACAACGGTTTCCTGGTCACGGTGGACCGGCTTTCCCCTCTCCTAAAGCAAAGTACCTAGCCGGCACAGAGAATAACGAGTTCGACGCGTCAGCCAGTCATGGGCGAAGTGGCCTGCTCGGGCCTCGCCGTGTTCCCCACGATCCGGCCGAGCCCACCCGCGATCACGTCCTTCGCATCGAACCGGCTCCCCAGAAGGGGCAGTAGTGCCACCGTCCCGGTCCATCCTGTTTGGTGGCTGGCGCCGATGCCTGCCCCGTTGTCACCGTGGAAATACTCGTAGAACAGTAGAAGGTCACGCCAGTAAGGATCGTTTTGCAGCAGTGGCTGCCCGCCGTGGACCGGGCGCTTGCCATCCGGGCCCCTCAGGAAAATCCGGGCCAGCCGGAGGCCGATCTCCTGTGCCACCTCGAAGAGGTTCATCTGTTGACCTGAGCCGGTGGGGCACTCGACTGTGAAACCGTCGCCTTCGTAGGCGTAAATATTTACCAGCGCCCGCAACAGGATCAGGTTGATCGGCATCCAGACGGGGCCACGCCAATTGGAGTTACCCCCGAACATCCCGGTGTCGGACTCAGCCGGCAGATAGCCAACGCTGTACTCCTCGCCGTGCACGGTAAAGGTGTACGGGTGGTCCTTGTGCCACCGGGACACCGATCGGATGCCGTGCGGGCCGAGGAACTCCTCTTCATCTAGCATCCGGGCCAGGATGCGCCGCAGCCGGGTCTCGTCGAAGAGAGCAAAAAGCGCCGGTCCCGTGGCCTCGATCTGGCGACCCCGCCCCCACATGGCCTGCATGACATCGGGATGCCGGTACAGGAACTGAGCCGCCCTTTCCACCAGGTCAGGGAATTCCGTGCGCACCGAGGCCGGGATCACGGTCGCCGCTGCTAGCGGCATCAGGCCGACGATCGAGCGTACCTTGAGAGGGACGGAGCTACCATCTGGACGTCGCAGGAGGTCGTAAAAAAACCCGTCCTCCTCGTTCCACATGCTGACCCCGTCAGGGCCAACGTGCATAGTCGCGGCTGCGATCCAGCAGAAGTTCTCGAACAGAGCCAGAGCTTGTTCGACATATACGGGATCCTCACGAGCCAGCTCGAGAGCGATCTGCATCATGTTCTGCGTACATAGCGCCATCCATGCCGTGCCGTCGGCCTGATCGATATGGCCTCCCGTTGGCAAGGGCGCGCTGCGGTCGAACACACCGATGTTGTCGAGGCCGAGGAAACCCCCCTGGAAGACGTTGCGGCCGTCCAGGTCCTTCCGGTTGAGCCACCATACGAAGTTGCGCATCATTTTCTGGAACGAATGCTCGAGAAAAGCGCGGTCCCCATTGCCGGTCCGCGCCTTTTCGATCTCGTAAACGAAGTACGTCGCCCAGGCGTGCACTGGAGGGTTGACGTCGCTGAAATTCCACTCGTACGCTGACAGTTGGCCGTTGGGGTGCAGGTACCGCCGGTCCAGGAGCAGCTCGAGCTGCTGTTTCGCTAGGCCGACGTCGACAACGGCAAGTGCAACGGCGTGAAATGCGAGATCCCAAGCGGCGAACCATGGGTATTCCCACTTGTCGGGCATCGAGATGACGTCTTCAGCCAGCAGGTGCCGCCATTCCTGGTTGCGGAAGCCTCCGTCTACCGAGAACGGTTCAACCCCGTGTTCAGTCAACCATCGGCCGACATCAAGGCCGTAGTATTGCTTCGACCAAAGCATCCCCGACAGTGCCTGGCGGGTCATGAGCTTGGCGTCCTCGTTTTGAATGGGCCTAAGGAGGTTGCCCCAGAACTCGTCTGCCTCGCTCCGTCGAGCGCTCATGACATCGCCGAAGTCAGCGAACGGATTACCCGCGCCAGCTTTGGTCGCGCCAGCTTTGGTCGCGCCAGCTTCGGCGAAATCCTCGTAGGAAAGACGGAACCGCAGCGCCGCGCTACCGCCAGCCGGCACAACTACCTTGTGGTGAAAGGCGGCCTTAGTCCCCACTCCGCTTCGGTCGACGGCCTCGGTCTCACCGCGGACGACGTAGCGGTCGATGCCGTCTTTGAGGTACGGCTCTTCGTTTGGTGTGCCGAAGACCCGCTTGTTGTTGGTCTCGTTCCCGGTAACAAGGACGGGGGCCGGGCCTCGGCGTAGAACCACCGCCGGCCCAGATCAAGATGTTCGGCTACGACGGTGCTCAACGAAGGGCCTTCGGTAACACGACGGACCGAAGGCTTGTAGGTGCCACCCGCCCAGGACCATGTGTGGCGGAACCAAAGCGTGGGCAGGACGTGCAGCTGGGCGCCTTCCGGCCCCCGGTTGTGGACGGTCACCTCCATGAGGACATCCTCCGGCGACGCTTTCGCGTACTCCACGACAACATCGAAGTACCGGCTCTCATCGAACACACCGGTGTCGATGAGCTCGTACTCAGGGTCGTGCAACCCCCGGGCCCCATTAGTGGCGACCAGGTCATCGTACGGGAAATCGGCCTGGGGGTACTTGTACAGCATTTTCAAGTACGAAGAAGTTGGAGTGGCGTCGAGGTAGTAGTAACACTCTTTCACGTCCTCGCCGTGATTACCCTCGCTATTGGTGAGGCCGAACAGCCGTTCTTTCAGGATAGGGTCCCGCCCGTTCCACAAAGCCAGCGCCAGGCAGAGCAGCTGTTTATCGTCACTGAAGCCGGCGAGGCCGTCCTCACCCCAGCGGTAGGACCGGGACCGGGCCTGGTCATGGGTGAACGACGACCAGGCGTCACCTCCGACGCTGTAGTCCTCGCGTACAGTCCCCCATTGCCGTTCGCTCAAGTACGGCCCCCAGCGTCGCCAAGGGACGCCTGCAGCGTCAGCCTCCTGCAACCGCTGGTCCTCTACGCCGGACATTGGGTGCCCCTTTCGTTCTTAGCTATACATTGCGGCGCGCTCCACTGCCGCCCATTCCCGCATAACCCTGGTGCCTACACCACGGGCGCGCTGGACGCAATACCTTGATTACCAGGATTTGATGACTCGGTTTTGATTACTGGGCTTGGACTGCCGGAATGCTCGTGTGGCGTGGCCCGGTCCGATGTGCTGAGCCGAGGACACAAACCGAGCTACAAACCGAGCCCGTCGATCACCTGAACGGCCGGCAACTCGGCCAGTAGCGCGCCCGGGACCAGGATCTTCGAGCGCCGTACTCCCGAACCTATGACCACCACTGCGGCGCCCGCCACCCGGCGGTCCACGAGAACTGGCCAGTCGCGCGGGAGCCCGATCGGTGTGATCCCGCCGTACTCCATGCCGGTCAGGTCGACCGCTCGCTCCATCGGCAAGAACGACGCCTTGCGGACATCGAGGTACCGCTTGACCATACCGTTGACATCAGCACGGGTAGTGGCAAGCACGACGCAAGCGGCCAAGCGCTCGGTCCCCTCTCTCTTGCCACCCACCACCACGCAGTTGGCGAGCATGTCCCCGTGCAGATCAAACGCCTGTTGCGTGGCGGCTGTGTCCGAGAGGGATGGGTCGATTTCCGCCACCCCGACGGAACCAAGGAGGCCCGTTGCTTCCAGTGCCGCCCTCGTCGGTGCCGCCAGGAGGTCGGGTCGCAGGCTGCCCGGCACGCTGGAGAGAGTGCCTAGAGTAAAGGTTCCCATCGCCCCATCCTGTCCGCTCATCATCGCAAACCCGCGACAGTTAGCAATGTCACCGCCGCGGCCATGGACAGCGGGGCAGAAATGAGGCCCAGTCGGGTCGCGTGCCAAACGGACGGCGTGGCACGAGCGGCGCGAGCCGCCCTCCACCACAGGACCCACGCGAGTGAACCGGTGATAAACAGGTTCGGCCCGATGTTCAAACCGACCAGCAGAGCGAACGGTCGCGGTGGGACTCGGGATGCCAGAAGGGACGCGGCCGGCAGGTTGTTCACCAGGACACTGAGTAATGCTGCGACCGCTGCTGTAGCCCACGAACTCAGGTGCGACAGCAGCTGAGCGGCCCGGACCAAACACGCCCGAGCGTCCCGAGGGTCACAGCGATGCCAAAGAGGCCGAGTAGTACTGGCAAACTGAGCGTGTCGAGTGCCCTGCGGGCTTGCCCCTCACGCGAGCGCCCCGTTGCCACAGTCAGTATGAGGCCAACTGCGGCGACAGGCAAAGCCGGCGACTGGAGGGCGAGCACGCAGACCGTCGCAGCGATAACCCCGACGAGGCCGGCGCCGAATGTCGGCCGTTCGGCCCTGGAGGTGACCGTCACAGCCGTCCGCAGCGCTCGATGATTGGCGATGCCGACCACTGCCGCTGTCACGAGGATGGCTGCCACTCCGGCGGGAGCCATCTGCCGGAAGAACTGCCTTCCTGAAAGGTGCAGGTGGCCCAGCACGATGAGGTTCGTGAGGTTCGAGCCGGGCAGCAACAACGAGCCGGCGTTGGACAGGAGAATGCAACCGTAGAGCAGGGGGGCTTCGCCCTCGCCTCTGCTGCGGGCGGTGTACACGAGCACCGGCGTCAGGAAGGCGACCGAAGTGTCCAAGTTCAACAGAGTCGTCACTATTACGACCAGCATGGTTGCCCCGGCGTACAGGACCAGGCCGTTGCGAGCTATGCGAGCCAGCATGTGCCCGGCTGCGGCAAA
Organism: uncultured Acidimicrobiaceae bacterium; assembly: GCA_963823855.1. Taxonomy (GTDB): domain Bacteria; phylum Actinomycetota; class Acidimicrobiia; order Acidimicrobiales; family Palsa-688; genus Fen-671. The sequence goes on along the minus strand of CAWGNA010000004.1, from coordinate 212,253 downwards.
GAGCCCATCCTCGTTGGCCGCGAGACCCACGAGCAGAAGCCCCGACACGAGGACGAATGGGGGCCAGTCCTGTGATGCCGCCGAGCGTGCCTCGCTCAGCCAGAGCGACGCTGCGACCGCGGCTGCGCTGCAACCCACTAAAGCCATCGCCCAGGGAAGCCGCTGTCGGAGCTGTCCGAGGGCCCGGGTGAGGCGGGTGACCTCCGCGCCGCTAGTGGCTTGCTCCTCCGGCCGGATCACCCGGCAGAGCCCGTCAAAGCCTCTGACTGACCTCGTCCATGAAGGCGCACAGGTCGAATGTACCCGGACGCAGGTTGAAACAATGCTGAGCGATGTTCCCCCCTCGTCGGACAGCGGAGAGGGCGGCCGAGCGAGGTAAAGGGGCGCACGAGCCGGGGAAGGGACCGGCTGCCCGTCTTGAAAGCCCCGCCAAATCTGGTACTATTTCGATGCCCATGAGGACCCCGATCGAGGAGGTGAGCCAGGTGAAACCACAACCCCCAAGTACTTGGCGCTCTCCGATGTCGGCCCGGGCCTAGTTTCTTCGCCTTTACAGGCGGTCTGCACTTCCGGTCATTGGAGAGCACGCTTCCACTGTTGATGCGTAACCGCGCGCGCTAGGCGCGCGCCCCAATGGCTTGAAGGGAGGCCGTCATGGCCCGTAACACCGCGGGGCTCGCGCCGTCACGACTCCAGTGAACACCTTTGCAGACGACACTGCAGTACTCGATACTGCCCACGTTGGCGACATCCGGGGGGCTCTAGGGACAATCCGGCGCGAAGACGCTGCCGCCCGTCCGGGCCTATCTGCCAAGCTGAAGACGCTTCTGGCGATCATCGGGCCTGGGCTCATCGTCATGGTGGGCGACAACGACGCCGGCGCGTTTGGGACATACACACAGGCTGGGCAGAATTACGGTACCCACCTTTTGTGGACGCTGTTGCTACTCGTGCCGGTCCTTTACGTCAACCAGGAGATGGTGCTACGTCTGGGCGCAGTCTCGGGAGTTGGCCATGCCAGGCTGATCCTGGAAAGGTTCGGGAAGTTCTGGGGGGCATTCAGCGTGATCGACCTGTTCATCCTGAACGCGCTGACGATCGTGACCGAGTTCATAGGCGTGACATTGGCGGTCGGCTACCTCGGGCTGCCGAAGATCCCCTCTGTGGCGCTCGCCGGAGCAGTCGTTGTCGGCGCCGCCAGTACCGGAAGCTTTCGCCGCTTCGAGAGGATCTGTCTCGTGCTGGTGGCCGGTTCGCTCGTGCTCATCCCGATATACCTGACGGTGCACCCGCCGGTAACTCAAATGGTCCACAATTTCGTGGTACCTGGGCTGCCACACGGGGCTCAGCTAGCTACAGTGATGCTCCTCATAATCGCAATAGTCGGTACGACTGTGGCCCCCTGGCAGCTTTTCTTCCAGCAGTCCTATGTGATCGACAAGCGGATAACGCCCCGGTTCATAAAGTACGGGCGCGTCGACCTCTGCATCGGGATTGCAATCGTGGTGGTGGGAGCGGCCGCGATGTTCGGCTTTTCCGATGCCACCTTCGCCGGGCGGCCGGAGTTCGGCAACTTCACCAACGCAGCTGGTGTCGCTCAGGGACTTGGGACATTTGGCTCACGGACTATCGGCGACTTGTTCGCCATTGCGTTGCTCGACGCCAGCATCATCGGGGCCGCGGCAGTAGGCCTGGCTACTGCTTACGCCGGCGCGGATGTCCTCGGGCTCAACCACTCCCTCCATCGTCCTATTGCGAGAGCCAAGGGTTTTTACGCGTGCTACGCCGCCTTGATGGCAATCGCGGCGGCGGTGGTGCTTTCACCCGGGGCGCCGCTCGGCCTGCTGACCGAGGGCGTGCAAACTCTCGCTGGGGTGCTGCTCCCGAGCGCGACCGTCTTCCTGTTGCTTCTGTGCAACGACAAAGAGGTTCTCGGGCCGTGGGTCAACTCGAAGAGGCTCAATATATTCACAGCAGCAGTTATATGGGCTCTGGTCGTGTTGTCGGTCATCCTTACGGCGAGCGTCCTGTTCCCGCGGATAACCGGGGGTCAAATTATGGCCGTGTTGGCAGGTGGGACTGCGCTTGGTCTCGTCCTCGGCCTGTACCTCGCTGTTCGCCGCCACGGGACCGCCTCGCTGACGGTGCCGGTCGAATGGCAGAAAAGGGACACATGGCGCATGCCGGCGCTCAACCGGATCGGCAAGCCCGTCATCTCGACGCCGCGCAAACTGGGCCTGGCCACTCTTCGGGGCTATCTCCTGATCGCATTCGCCCTAGTGGTCGTAAAAATCGTGGAGGTGGCTGTCAGGTAACGTGCTCGTCCGGCGGCCTCCGGAGACGCCCTTACAAATGAAAGGGTTCGACGATTGAGGCGGCCGAGCAGAACCGACCTAACCCCCCGTGGCTGAGGCACCGAACTTATCGAGTGTGGAGCGACGGCTCAGTAACAAATACCCTACGCTACAGAGTTGCATCACTACGCGGCGTGAAAGATTAACCTTGAAATGGACGAACTGGGTGCAAAAATGCATTTTGGTCGCGTTTTACCCGAAAAACTGTAGCGAAATCGCGACGGGAACATACCGCTGCACCGAGAAGGGCGGCGCTGGGGAAGGAACCAGCGAAAAGGGGGCGAACCCAGGAAACGGGGGCGGCGCCAGCGGAGGCGGGGGCGCCAGCGAGGGAAATATCGAGCAGACGCGGGTCGAAGTCGGCTGCTAAGCGCCGGTTCCGACCTCCACCTCAGGCCCGACTTCGAATTAGGCCGAGGGCTAACGGCAGGGTGCCCCCGAGTGCGTTCAGTGAGTCGAGGTTCCTCGCGGCCGGCCCGGTGACGAGGGCATCGGCGGGCGCAGGCACCTCTCGGGCGGTGCTCACCAGGTGCTGACCGGCACTGGAGCTGGGGTTCACGTTGTTCTCAAGTGTGAAGTAGGTGCTGGCCCCAACGACCGGAGTCGACAAGCTGCCCGCCCGACGTCCGGAAACGAAAGTACCTTCAGGCGACTCGACTCCCCTGGCACCCTCCAAGATCGACAACTGAGCGGCATAGGCCGACAGCTGCGCCCGGGAAGCGTCGCCCACGTTCGGCAGGGCGATCGTGAGAGCGTTGGCGCTGTTCTCGTCGAAGTCGTTTCTGAGCACGTTGCCCACCTGATGACTGCTGGCCGAAGCGAGCAGGGCACGGTCGTCTGGCAGCCCGAAGCGGGCATATAGGAACGGCGTGAGCGGGGTGGGCTAGGGAGAACACCTGCCCAGGGCGTTAGTGTCGCCCATATGACCACCCCGATCTACGAGTTGTGCGACGTATACGCCGAGCGCCTGGCGGTGCTCGACCCCGTAACGGCCACGTTCCGGGGGATCGTCGGCCACGACACCGAGATGACCGACTACTCACCGGACGGCATCGCGTCGCGCACAGAGCTCGACCGCGCCACCCTCGCTCAGCTCACAGAACTGTCGCCGGAAAACGACCGCGACCGTACCGCTGCCGACCTCCTTTCTGAACGGCTCTCCGCCAGCCTTGCGCTCGACGATACGGGCGAGACGCTGCGCACGCTGCGCGTGATCGGGAGCCCGTTCCAGGCCGTTAGGCAGGTTTTCGACATCATGCCCCGGAGCACGGCGCAGGATTGGTTGACCGTCGCGGCGCGAATGGAGCTGGTACCCGACGGCATAGCGAGTGTTCAAGCGGCGCTCGACGAGTCGGCAGCGGCGCGGCATCCCGCCGGCGCGCCGTCAGGTGCTGGCGTGCGCCGAGCAGGGGACGACCTGGGCGGGATTGCGACAGCACCGGCCGTTTTTCGCCGAGTTGGTCGCAGGGTACTCGGGCGACGACCCGGTGCTAAGGGACCGGCTCAGTGGGGCCGCCGAAGCGGCAACAAAGGCCTACGGGGCCGTCAGCGAATGGTTGCGGGACGACCTGGCTCCCCGCGTGGCGGCTCAGGACGCCGTCAGGCCCCGACCGGTACTCTCTGGCGAGCAACGAGTTCCTCGGGGCCAAGATCGACCCCGAAGAAACCTACCAGTGGGGCTGGGACGAGCTTCACCGGCTCGAAGCCGAAATGACCTTGGTCGCGAACCAGATCCTGCCCGGCGCCACGGTGGGCGAGGCGATCGCTTTCCTCGAATCCGACCCGGCGCGAGCAGTCCACGGTGAGGAGGCGCTTCGTTCCTTTCTTCAGGCGCTTATGGACCGGACGATCGACGAGCTCGACGGCACCCACTTCGATATTCCTGGCCCCCTGAAAAAGGTTGAGGCGATGATCGCGCCAGCGGGGGGCGCGGCCGCAATGTACTACACAGGACCGGCGGAGGACTTCAGCCGCCCGGGGCGGACGTGGTACCCGACCCTCGGCAAGACAGACTTCCCTCTGTGGGGCGAAATCTCGATCTGCTACCACGAGGGGGTCCCTGGTCATCACCTTCAGGTCGGACAGGTGCGGTACCTGAAGGACCACCTTTCGCGGTTCCAGCGGTTGACAGGCGTCAGCGGGCACTCCGAGGGTTGGGCCTGTACGCCGAGCGCCTGATGGACGAACTCGGGTATTTCGAAAACCCCGACTACCGGCTCGGGTTCTTGCGTGCCCAGGTAATGCGGGCCGTACGTGTCGTTGTCGACATCGGGATGCACCTCGAGCTGTCATTGCCGGCCGACGAGAAGTTCCACCCCGGGGAGAGCTGGACGCCCGACCTGGGACAGGAGTTCTTGTTCGAGCGAAGCTGCTTTCCTCGCGACATGATGGCGAGCGAGCTGGACCGGTACCTGGGGATGCCGGGCCAGGCCATCTCGTACAAAGTGGGCGAGCGGGTGTGGCTGGGTGTTCGCCACGAGGCGCAGCGTCGCCAGGGTGCTGCGTTCGACCTGAAGACATTTCACGCCCGGTCGCTCGACCTTGGCCCCCTGGGTCTCGAGCAGCTCGCCGCCGAGTGGGGCCGGTTGGCCCCAAAAGATTAACCCGAGATGCACGCTACGACCGGAGGTATGGACAAAGGACAGCTAGCCGCCCGTCTGCGGGAAACCTGCGGGCTCACAGGTCATTTCGTACTGCGGTCCGGGCAGGTATCTGATTTTTATTTCGACAAGTACTTGTTCGAAGCCGACCCGGTTCTGTTGACGGCCGTGGCGGGGCTGGCCGCGCCAATAATCCCCGCAAGCACCGAAATGCTGGCCGGCCTCGAGCTCGGGGGGGTGCCGCTTTCCACCGCATTGTCATTGATCAGTGGCCTCCCACAGGTGCTTGTCCGTAAGGAAGCCAAGGCGTATGGTACGGCCAAGCTGGCCGAAGGGCCCGAAATCGCTGGACGAAGGCTGGTGATCATAGAGGACGTGATCACCACGGGCGGCCAAGTCGTGCTGTCCACTGAGGAGCTCCGCTCGTGTGGTGCGGTCGTCGACACCGTCGTCTGCGTCATCGACAGAAGGCCAAGAGCGGGCACCGAGCCGGACAAGTTGGCCCAGGCCGGGCTGACTTTGCGCTCGGTATTTACATTGGACGAGATCCTCGGCCCTCAGGGGCAGGACAGTCCGTAACCTGTTCGAGCACTGGGACCTTTAGCACGCCAACCGGGCGAGGAGGGTTCCTCGAGGCAGGACTACCAAGGAGGACTGACATGACGTGGGTTCCAGACAGCGAGCGCTACGACACAATGCTGTACCGCCGGTGTGGGCGCAGCGGGCTGCTGCTGCCCGCGATATCGCTTGGGCTATGGCAAAACTTCGGCGCGTCGCGCCCATTGGAGCTGTCCCGCGTCATACTGCGACGTGCCTTTGACCTGGGGATCACGCACTTCGACCTGGCCAACAACTACGGGCCACCTTACGGGTCAGCAGAAGAGTCGTTCGGCAGGCTGATGGCCAGCGATTTTGTCGGCCTGCGGGACGAGCTCGTCATCTCGACCAAAGCCGGGTACGACATGTGGCCGGGGCCCTATGGCCAATGGGGGTCGCGCAAGTACCTCCTGGCCAGCTTGGACCAGAGCTTGCGTCGAATGGGCCTCGACTATGTAGACATCTTTTACTCGCACCGTTTCGACCCGGGCACACCTCTCGAAGAGACCCTGGGGGCACTCAGCACGGCTGTCCTCCAGGGGAAGGCGCTGTACGCAGGTATCTCGTCTTATTCGGCGGACCGGACACGCGAAGCGGCTGGCATCCTTAGAGATCTCGGGACGCCGCTTCTCATCCATCAGCCTTCCTACTCGATGATAAACCGCTGGATCGAGCCTGAATTGCTGGACGTGCTCGGTGAAGAGGGCGTCGGTTGTACCGCCTTTTCACCCTTGGCGCAGGGCATGCTCACGGACCGTTACCTGGACGGAGTGCCTCTCGGGTCACGAGCCAGTGCAGAGGGGTCGTTCCGCACCGAGATGCTGAGCGAGGACAACATGACCAGGGTCAGAGCATTGGCCACCATCGCCGCTGGCCGGGGCCAACAGCTTTCGCAAATGGCGTTGTCATGGGTGTTGCGCGACCCCCGGGTGACCTCGGCGCTGATTGGCGTCAGTAGCGTGGCACAGCTCGAATCCAATGTGAAAGCGGTTCAACACGTGGAGTTCTCGAGCCAAGAACTGACCGAGATCGACCGCTATGCCGGGGAGGCCGGGGTCAACATCTGGGCACGGTCCAGCGCCAGCTGAGCCTGGGAAGAAGGAGTTGGTCCCGGGCACTGGCCCTGGTCAGGCCGCGACCAGCTGCCCGTACGTTATGCAAAGACCGAAGGCGTCCACCAGGAGGAAGGCGGCAATGAGGAGGTACACCAGCGACCTTCTCCAACGGGCCGCGCCCCGCGCCATAACGGGCGGCATGTACCAGGCAGGCAAGAACTCCGGGCTATCGGACTGGTACATGACCAGCGGGACGGCGTCTGGGCCAAGGGGTAGATCGGGTTCCGCAGCCAGGGCTAGGGCGGTGAGCTCGTCGTCAGTCAGCTCAACGTCATTCAGCTCGTCTGGGAACTCGTTGTCCATGTCGCCGGCCACGAGGGCCACAGCTTCGTCAATGACATACGCCATAAGAGCATCCCTTCCAGGGCCAAACAACCACAACTTACCCTTAGCTCCTTCAGCGTACCGGTCGCGTTGACCTACTGGGAGGCCCCCGGCCGGACCAGCCGGCCGGGACCAGGGGATTAGCTGTGAGGACTAGGGGATGAACGGCGGCCGCTCTGGGTACTGGTCCTGGTGGGGGACCGTCTGGGTCGCGCCGGGGAAGCTCGGCCGTGGGAGCGTCGAAGTGTACGCCGCCAGGACCGCCGGCCCGCTCGTGTCGGGTATGACGGGGGGCCTGGCGTTGCCCGGGCCGAATTGGAAGGCCGAACTAAGGTCACCGAGAGTCTGGCGCCGGAACTGGCTTATGTTGGTGGCCGGGACACCAGTCCAGCTCTCCAGGAACCGCAAGATCGAAGTGTGGTCGAACGGTTGGTGGACCACACGTCCTCCTGTCGTCCAGGGTGAGATGATCAAGCATGGGACCCGGAACCCGGGGCCGACGGGTAGGCCGTCCCCCGGCGTCCCACCGGGGGACGTCAAGGACACGAACTCATCGGGAGTGCCGGCTGGAGGCGTGGGCGGGGGTACATGGTCGAAAAGGCCGTCGTTTTCGTCGTAGCTCAAGATGAACACGGTCTTCGCCCAGACGTCGGGGTTCGCAGCTATGGCGTCGATCTTGCTCGCCACGAAGGCAGCGCCGTTCGCAGGCAGGTAAGACGGGTGCTCGCTGTCAGTGCTCGGCGGGAAAATCCAGCTCACCGCGGGGAGCTGGTCGTTTATGGCGTCGTACTCGAACTTGCCTTCGGGGTAAACAACCATCGCATTTTGATAAAGAGGTGACGAGGTAGGCGCGTTTTGGTACTGCTTGAAATACTCGAGCACGTTTGTGCCGTAGTTGTCGGACTGCTGGTAACACCGCCAGCTGACCCCGGCGGCGGTTAACTGCTCGGGATAGGTCGTCCACGTGTAGCGCCCGTTAGTGATGTTGTTGTCGAGGGCGGGCCCACCATTTTCGCCGTTCGGGTCGAGCGTCCCCGTGATCCACATGTAACGGTTCGGGTGCGTCGGGCCGAGAACAGAGCAGAAGTAGTTATCGCAAAGCGTGAACGCGTCGGCCAGCGCCCACTGGAAGGGAATGTCGGCGCGAACGTAATAACCCATGGTAAACGGGCCGTTGGCGCCGTCAGCCGCCAGGTGGGCAGGCAACCAGTTGTCCATCTTGCCGCCGTCCAAGGCGCTGTGCTGGACGAGCCAGGCGTGGCTGGTGGACGGGATCGCCTGTGCGCCCGTCGTCATCGTGTCGAGATGATAGGGGAGAAGGTAGCCGTCGGGGTTTTGCGGATCCGGCTGATAGAACACGTTCCGGCCGGTGCTCAGTTGTAACGCCCGGGGGTCATCGAAGCCCCGCACTCCTACCCTCGTGCCGTAGTAATGGTCGAACGAGCGGTTCTCCTGCATGAGTACCACCACGTGCTCGATGTCCTGAAGCCGCCCATTGTTGGGTGGTGGTTCGGCCAGCGCCTTGGCCACATTGGGCCCAAGTATGCTCGAGGCCCACGCCGCTCCGCCGAGCGCAGCGGCAGATCCAAGGAACTGCCGCCGACTGAGACCCGGCCCGCCCGGGGTACCAGAGCCGTTCTTTCCCACGATCTCTCCCTCCTCATGGTTGACTTGTCGGCTGAGATATTCCTCCACGAAGTTGAAGCGTTTTCTACCGCGAGGTGACGTCGACGTGTACGCAGAGCAAAAAGTTGGCCCAGAGGGCCCGTCAGAGGGCTCCGTCAGAGGGTGACGACGCTGCGCAGGACCTCCCCCCGGCCCATGCGCGTGAAAGCCTCCTCGACATCACCGATCGAAATGGTCTCGGAGACAAAGCGGTCCAGGTCCAAACGCCCCTGCTGATAGAGCTCGATGAGCATCGGGAAGTCCCGGCTCGGCAGGCAGTCACCGTACCACGACGGCTTAAGCGCCCCACCCCGCCCGAAGAAGTCGATCATGGGCCAGGCTGGCATCGGCATCTGGGGGGTCGGGACGCCCACCTGCACCACGGTGCCGGCCAGGTCACGGGCATAGAACGCCTGCTCCAGCACGTCGGGCCGCCCAACCGCCTCAACGGCGACATCAGCGCCGAAGCCCCCGGTAGCAGCACGGACCGCAGCTATAGGGTCCTCCCGGCTGCTGTTGACAGTGTGAGTAGCACCAAACGCCCGTGCCCACTCGAGCTTTCTGTCGTCGACGTCGACCGCCACGATGGTCGTCGCGCCGACTAGTCGGGCAGCAGCAATTGCCGCTGCCCCCACTCCCCCGCACCCGAAAACTGCGACCGAGTCGCCGGGCCCTGCTTGGCCAGTGTGCATAACGGCGCCGATGCCGGCCATCACACCGCAACCCAGGAGACCAGCCGCTTCTGGCCGGACCTGCGGAACCTGCGTGCACTGGCCGGCTGCCACCAGAGTGAGGCTGGTGAAAGCGCCGATCCCCAGCGCCGGGGTCAACGGCGTGCCATCAGCCAGGGTCATACGTTGGGTTGCATTGAAGGTGGCAAAGCAATATTGCGGCTTACCCTTTCGACAAGCCCGGCAAGTGCCACAGACAGCGCGCCAATTGAGGATGACGAAGGCGCCCGGGGCCAGCCCCCGGACGTCCGGGCCAACACTGACGACTTCACCCGCGGCCTCGTGGCCAAGCAGGAAGGGGAAGTCATCCGATATACCACCCTCCCTGTAGTGCAGGTCGGTGTGGCAAACACCGCACGCTTGCACCCGGACCAGAGCTTCGCCGGGCCCGGGGTCGGGGACTAGGACCGTCTCGAGCGATACCGGCTGGCCTGGCTTGAGGGCAACAACCCCGGTGACCTCGTTTGTCACAGCAACCTCCTATAGTCGCGTCGTCACAGGGCCCCGTGGCACTTGCGACCTGGTTCGGGACGGCAGCCCACCCGGACCTCGTTAATCTAGGCGTCATAAATCTAGGCGTCGTTAATCTAGGTGTCGGTGTGCCGCGAGCAGCAGCTCGACCCTGAGCTGGCGTTTGGAACTGGCTCGGCCCCGGAGCCCAGATCGGCCCTGAAGCCGGGAGGCAACCTAAGATGCGGATGAGCAGCCCGTGGGGTGCTCGCCTCACGCACAGGAGGAGGTCACGATGTCACTCAAAGGCAAGCGTGTGGCAGTACTGGTGGAGGATGGTTACAACCTGGACGAGTTCATCTACCCCTTTCACCGGCTGAGGGAGGCTGGCGCCGACGTGAAGGTGGTCGGCCCCAACCGGGCCAAGGTGTTCAGTTCGCATGAGCGCGAAGTGCAGGCCGACTTGAGCTCATCGGAGGCGCACTCTGAAGATTTCGACGCGGTGATCGTCCCGGGCGGCCAGGCCCCGGACAAGATGCGCTTAGACAAAGACCTCGTCGGGTTCGTGCGAAGTATGGACGAGGCGGGCAAGCCCGTAGCGGCAATCTGCCATGCGGGCTCGATGCTCGTGTCCGCGAAGATCCTCGCTGGTCGGCGGGCCACCTCGTTTTACTCGATCAGGGACGACCTCGAGGCCGCTGGAGCCCAATGGTCGGACGACGCCGTTGTGGTGGACCGCAACCTGATAACCTCACGCGTTCCCAACGACCTGCCAGCGTTCTGTCATGCGGTCATAGAGGCCCTCGAGGGTGCCAAGGTCAGCGCAGTCTGAAGAAAACCGCTCTGCCGGCTGACTGCTTGCACCCGACTGCGCCCTGATGGCCGATCTTCTCGGCTCGCTGCCTGACGTGCGAGCCGAGCGTGACGCTGTGGTGAGAGTGCGCGATTGGCACAAACGAGCCAACTTACGTACAGCCGTCCTCGACGACGACCCGACCGGTTCCCAATCGGTCCACAGCGTCACGGTGGTCACGGTCCCCGAACGGCGCGAGTATAACGCTGCCCTCAGCTACCCGGGCGCTACTTGCTTTATCCTTACCAACACGCGCAGCCTGCCAGAAGCAGCAGCCGCAAGCCTGGCCCACGCCGTGGCACGCGATTTATTTGAGCTCGCTCGGGAAACTGACTTTGGCCTCGAAGTGGTAAGCCGCAGCGACTCGACTCTACGTGGCCACGTAATGGCTGAGGTGCGGGCCATCGACGCCGCTCGACGAGAAGTGCTTGGGACCGCCTACGATGCTGTGCTCTTCGCACCGGCGTTCCTGGAGGCGGGCCGGGTGACGGCGAACGACGTCCACTGGGCACGTGTCGACGGTCAATTAGTACCCGTCGGGCAAACTGAATTTGCCGCGAGACGCCTCCTTCGGTTACAGCGCATCAAACTTGAAGGAATTTCTGGTCGAAAAGAGCGGAGGCGCGCTCACGGTCGACGAAGTCAAGAGCGTCTCATTGGATGCGATACGCCTGGGCGGTGCCGAAATGGTGGCAGCCATATTGCAGGAAGTGCCCGCGGGCGCCTTCGTGGTCATCAATGCCGTCGAGTACAGCGACCTCGAAACCGTTGCGTTGGGTGTTGCCCAAGCGCGCGAACAGGGCCGCTCATTCCTGTACAGGACGGGCCCTTCATTTGTGAGAGCACTGGTCGGCGTTGGCCCACGAGACCCCCTGACGGTCGACGATATCTGGCCGCATGGCCACCCGGGCGGCCATGGGCTGGTCGTGGTGGGGTCCCATGTTGGCCTCACTGGTCGGCAGGTCTCCTTCGCCCTGGCCAAAGGCGGCCTGTGCGGGATCGAGCTCGACGTGCCGAGGGTCGTCGCGCCCGATGGACGTGACGATTACGTGGCGGGGACCGGCGCCCGGGTGGCCGCTGAACTCGGTGTGGGCACTGTTTTGTTGTCCACGAGCAGGGACCTCGTCCGAGGCCCGGATGGCGCCTCCAGCTTGCAGATCGCACGGGGCGTGTCGTCAGCGGTGGTCGACGTCGTCCGCGCTGCACTCGAAGCCCGGCCCTCGTGGGTCGTAGCCAAAGGCGGCATCACCTCGCACGATGTGGCCGTCCGGGGGCTGCGCATGCGTCGCGCCGAGGTGCTCGGGCAATTGTTCCCCGGCACAGTCTCGGTCTTTCGGCCAGTGGACGCCGCCCCAGAGGCAGTCGGCATGCCTTATGTCGTGTTTGCGGGCAACGTGGGCAATGAAGAAACGCTCGCACAGGCCATAAGCATCATGTCAGGGAACGCTTAATGCCCGCCCGAGGCACGAGCTTCATAAGAGACTTCCACGCGGAGGGGTACGCCGTGGCCGCGATCACCACCTGGTCAGTGGGCCGGGGCTGACAGCGAGGCGTGACGAGCCAATGGCAACGGTAGGTTGGATCGGGCTTGGCGCCATGGGGTCACCGATGGCTCGGGTCGTCGCTTTGGCCGGGCATCCGGTCCAAGCTTTCGACATCGACCCCCAACGACCTGCTGCACTCGCCGACGACGGGGTCGTGCCCGTGGCGAGCCCAGCCGAGGCGGCGGCCGGGGTAGAAGTGCTCGCCATTATGGTGGCAACTCCTGAGCAGGGGGAATCCGCCTTCTTTGGGGACAAAGGCGCCGCAGGGTCGCTCGGGCCCGGCTCCGTGGTCCTCGTCATGTCAACCGTCGGGCCAGCCGCCGTGCTCCGGTGGCAGGCGCGCCTGGAGGGAATTGGCGTCCACGTGGTCGACGCGCCAGTCTCGGGCGGCGTCGCTCGAGCCGCCTCAGGCGAGCTTCTCATGATGGTCAGCGGCGCGCCATCGGCAGTCCAGCTCGTCGCCCCCCTTCTTGAGGCCATGTCAAGCCGGGCACCGGTAGTCGGGCGGGATCCGGGCGATGGCCAGAAACTGAAGCTCGTCAACCAGTTGCTCTGCGGGGTACACATCGCCGCTGCGGCAGAGGCACTCGTTTTTGCCGGGTCCATGGGCCTCGACGTAGGTACCAGCTGGGAGGTGCTGAAGCACGGGGCCGCCTCCTCTTTTATGCTGGAGGACCGCGGCCGGCGCATGGTCGAGACGTCGTTCGATGACCCCAAGAGCGCGCTTGACATTTTTGTCAAGGACATGGGCCTGGTTGTCGGCGCGGCCGAAAGTTCGAACGCCGAGACCCCGCTTGCGCAGGCGGCCCAGAGCATGTTCACGGCGGGAGCCGAGGCCGGTTACGGTCGCCTGGACGATTCCTCGGTCGTCCTCGTGTACGAGGAATTGCTCCGCCAGCGAACGGGACAGCCAATGGGAAAGCACACGAACACGGCCCCGCCGGCACCCGGGGAACTGGCACCTGGGGAACTGGCACCCGGGGAACTGGCACCCGGGGAACTGGCACCCGGGGGAACTGGGACGGGCCCAGTCGGTGCCACGTCAGGTCGCCGCTGATGGCCTCCAGGGGCACGGGAGGGATGAGCGTCCGACCGGTCAGCGAAGCTGAGTACAAAGCGGCGGGCCGCCTCGTGGTTTCCGCGTACGAGGGGCTGCCCGGTGCGCACCTGTCTAACGACTACGCGACGCTGCTGGCCGATGTCGGCCGCAGGGCCGTTGAAGCAGAAGTGCTCGTCGCAATAGGGCCGGAGTTACTGGGGTGCGTGACTTTCGTGGCTGGCTCAGCCTCGCCATGGGGGGAGGGGCTCATGTCTGACGAGGCCGGGGTCCGCATGCTGGCAGTCGACCCCGCATCCCAGGGACGAGGAGTCGGTCGCGCCCTCTTAGACGCCTGTATCGAACGGGCCCGACGGTTGGGCCGCGCCGGTCTGTTCCTTCATTCGACACCCTGGATGCATGCCGCCCATCACCTTTACGAGAAGACGGGTTTCGTGCGGGTAGAAGGGCGCGACTGGTCCCCTGTGCCAAACGTGCCTCTACTGGCCTTCCGGCTCGAATTGGGCCAACCCTGACCTGGACAGGTGCTGGCTGCGACGAACCCAAGCTCAGCAAACAGCACGGTCAGGGCGCAGCGCGCCGGCGGGCTTGGTGCTCGAGAAAAAATTCTCGCCAACGTAGCCGGACTTGTCGATCCGGGGCATGTCCCGACGTCGTTTACGTTGAACCGGCAAGGAGCCGGTGCGCTGCAGAGGAGGAAGAGATGCCGAGTTATGTGCTTACATTCCGTGGCCGCCCTGAGAGGACTATTGACGGAGCCGAAGAGACCGCATGGGGCGAGTGGTTCAAGCAGATCGGCGGGTCGATCGTAGAACCAGGCAACCGGGTCGGGACCTCGAAAGCCTTGGGTGACGGCCAGGGCAAGACCGCGGTTACGGGCTACACCGTCATCGCAGCTGACAACCTCGACGCCGCGGTTGCGCTCGCCAAGGGCTGTCCCGGGTTGGCCCACGATGGTGGCGTTGAAGTCGGCGAGATAATGCCGATGTAATGAGGCTCCCTTTTCCCACCGCCACCGAGCAGGAAAGCCCGGGAAGGCAAAAAGGGGACCTCGACATACGACCTCGAACACAACCGGGACAGAGACCACAACAGCGACAGAAAAGGAAATAAGAAAGGAGGAACCATGCCGCAGTACCTCGTGCTGATCTACTCAGACGAAAAAGAATGGGAGCGGGCCGGCCCAGAGACACTGGAAATGGTACGCAAGGAACACGAGAGCTTTTGGCAACGCAACGGTCGTACCGTCCTCGGCGGGAACGCATTAGAACCCACCAGCACGGCGACATCGCTCAGAAAAGATACGAACGGTGCCTTGGCCATCACCGATGGCCCTTTTGCCGAGACCAAGGAAGCACTGGGCGGCTATTACCTGATCGAGGTAGCCGACCTGGACGAAGCCCTAGCCGTCGCCAAACAAGTCCCGGCCCCCTTTGGCGGGGTCGAGGTCCGGCCCGTCATGATATTCGGCTGACCTGGCCGTCTGGTCCGGTGCGCCCCGCTGTCGAAGTGGCCGTGGCCGAGGCGCACCGCCGCGAATGGGGCTTCGTCCTGGCCGCGACGGTGCGCGTCACGCGCGACATCGACGCCGCCGAAGAATGCGTTCAAGACGCTTACGCTCGGGCACTCTCGAGCTGGCGCCAGAGCGGGGTCCCGGCTAAACCCGGAGCCTGGCTGACCACGGTGGCCCGCCGGCGCGCCATCGACCTGATGCGCCGGCGGGCCACCGAGCAGCGCGCCATGCCCGCGCTGGCCGGAAAGGCCCTGACGGTAGAACCGGCCGAAAGCCCAGCGGACGGCGTCCCGGATGACCGTCTGCGGCTGATGTTTACCTGCTGCCATCCGGCGCTTTCTACTGAAGCGCAGGTGGCCCTCACCCTTCGGCTGCTTTGCGGGGTAACCACGAGTGAAGTGGCCCGAGCCTTCCTGGTGAGCGAGGCGACCATGGCGGCGCGGATAACGCGAGCGAAAAAGAAGATCGCCGGCGCAGGGATCCCCTTCCGTGTCCCACCTCCCGCCGAGCTCGCGGCCCGCACCGATGCGGTGCTCACGGTTGTACACCTTTTGTTTACCACTGGTCACACCGCGCCAGCTGGGCCGGATCTGGTGCGCGGCGACCTCGTGCAGCGGGCTCTGGACCTGGCCCGGATGTTACGAGCGTTGCTGCCCCAAGACGCCGAGGTCGCTGGCTTGCTTGCCCTCCTGCTGCTTACCGATGCCCGCCGGCCCGCCAGGACGAGCGGCGACGGGCAGCTGGTCCTGCTCTCCGACCAGGATCGCTCCGTGTGGGACGGGGCTGCGATCTCGGAGGGGATTCAACTTCTGCGCGAGACGTTGGCCGGGCGCCCGCCCAGCCGTTTTGGGCTCATGGCCGCCATCGCCGCGGTACACGCGGAGTCCCCAACCTGGGAAGCGACGGACTGGGTGGAGATCGTCGGCCTCTACGAGCTCCTGATAAAGATTTGGCCGTCGCCTGTCGTCGCCTTGAACCGCGCCGCCGCCATCGGTTTCGCTCAAGGCCCCGAAGCCGGCCTCGCTGCGCTCGACGCTCTTGCCACCGAGCCCCAGCTGGCCAGCTACAGCTACGCGGCGTCCTCCCGGGCCGAGTTGCTGCGACGCCTGGGCCGCTTCAGCGAAGCGCGCCTCTCTTATGAGGAGGCCTTGATGCTCAGCGAGAACCAGGTCGAGCGGGAGTTCCTCCTCGAGCGGCTCCGAGAGCTCCCGTGAAGCGTTCACGGCCCCGGTCCTCCAGGTTGTACCGCTTACAGAGTGTTAGAAAGGCTTTTGTCGACAGCATAGCCTGCGATTTGTCAATGTGAGCGCTAACGTCGCGCCTCTGCGGAGCCGTCCAGCCCCCGCTTCCGGAACCCTCCTCGGCCCATGGGGGGAAGGTCACCAGGCTCACCCGGGGGGGGTTAGGGGGTTAGGACGCACGAGAAGTTGTGCCAAGGAACTGGACATGCCGGCTCCGGCCACCAGAGGCTCACCGCTCGAGATCGGCCGTGCCATGGCCAAGCGGATTGGGTACTCCATGCCGAGTCCCATGGGGAGGTCCAAGGTTGGGGAGCGTGTGCCCCGGGGGTCCTCTTCGGCCCCGAAGTTGCCTACCCCGGCTCGTGCCCCGGGCACCTCCAGGTTCTAGCGATTACCCGGTTATTGGAAAACGTTTTCTCGGTGGCAAGTGGCTTGCAGCTAGTCGATGTGAGCGCTAACGTCGGGCCATGCCGAGGCCTCCAGCCAGCTCGTCGGGCGTGTACAGTCATAGGTTCACCGGTGCAGGATGCACGATGCCAACGCAAGGCGCACCGGGGACGCCGGCCCGGCCACCCGAGGCTCGCCGCTTGAGGTCGGCCCTACCCAGGGCCGAGCCCACGGGGGTGGGGCCAAGGTTGGGGGGAACGGCATCATTAGGGGCTAAGACTAAGGAGCATTGCAAATGCCCAAGAACAACCAAGCGGATGAACCAAGCCCACGGCAGTGGGAGATGTCGCGTCGGCGGCTCCTCCGCAACCTGGGGGGAGCAGCACTCGCGCTACCTTTCGCAGCGGTCCTCACCGAGGGCCTCACCGATATGCCAGCCAACGCCAGTCCCCGGGAGCGGTTCCTCGCCGGCAAGCGGGTCGCCGCCCACTCCACCCACGAGAACCTCTTCGCCGCGCACCCGGCCTACAAGTTCACGTTCGTCAACCACGTCACTACTAACACCTTCTTCACCGCCACGATCTACGGTCTCGAGGATGCGGCCGTGGTGCTGGGCATCCCCAGACCTCAGTGGACGGGCTCCCAAAACTCGATCGTCTCCGAGATGGTCACGTCCATGAACACTGCCATCGCCGCCAATGTCAATGGCGTCGCCGTGGCGCTGATCGACCCGATCGCCTTCAACACGCCGACCAACAACGCGTTGGGCAAGGGCATACCGGTCGTCTCGTACAATGCCGATGAGGCCGGCAACAAGCGGATGGCCTACATCGGCCAGAACAACCAGACCGCAGGTGCTGCTGCCGCCGAACGGATCGTCGCCTCCGGCCTGGTCAGCAAGGGTGACCTCGTCGGCATGATCATCGCCACCCCCGGCACGGGCAACATCCAGCCCCGTGTCGACGGGGCCAAGCCGATCTTCGAAAAGGCCGGGTACAAGACCGTGGAGGTCGCCGGTGGCGCCGCGCAACCCGCCGAACTCGCGGCCGTCAACTCCTGGTACCTTGGCCATAAGGACGTGAAGTTCATGTACGCCGTCGATTCGGGGGACTCGATCGCCGTGGCCACCACTATCGCCGAAAACAACCTGAAGGGGAAGGTGGGTGGCTCCGGGTGGGATGTGGGCGTCCCGGTGCTGCAGCAGGTCCAGAAGGGAGCGCTTCTCTTCTCGATCGACCAGCAGGCGTACCTGCAGGGTTTTGTGCCGACCATGCAGTTGTTCCTCTACAACATCTCCGCCGGCCTGATGAAGCCTCAAAACACCGACACCGGCCTGGGCTACGTGACTCCGTCCACTGCTAATGCGTACCTCCAGCACGCCACGCGTTTCGAGGGCAGCGGCGCTGCCGAGACCGCTTTCCCGCCGCCCAAGAAGATCAGCTAGCCAATGGCGCAGGCGGCAGCCCACACAAGCGACCGCCCGCCTACGCTCCCCGTCTCGCCTACCCAGGCGGGGCGGGGGGTTACGCCGCTGTCGCTGTTGAAGCGGGCCGCCCAGCGCCGTGAGGCGACCGTCGTAGTCGTAACGATCGGCGCCATCATCTACTTTTCGGTCCGATCTTCGTCGTTCTACTCGGTCGCCAACATCATCGTCATGGTGCAGTACATCGCGCCGATCATGGTGATCGGTGCGGGCGAGACCCTCATGCTGGTACTGGCCGAGATCGACCTCTCGGCCGGCCAGGTATACCTAACCTCGCCGTGGTTTACTTATTGGTTCTGGTCGGGAGGCGTGCCACTCGGCTTTGCCATCGTCATCGCTTTGGTCCTCTCTACCGCCATCGGGCTCATAAACGGCCTGTTCACCGTCCGCTTGCGGGTGCCATCGCTCATCGTGACGCTGGGTACCCTGTACACCTTTTTTGGCCTGGTGCTGGTCAAGTCGAACTACACCCAGGAAGACATGCCGGGCACTACGGGCACCTTCGGGAAGATATTCGGGATCGGCAGTTGGTCGACCATACTTTGGGGCCTGCTGCTCACGGGGATGATCTGGGTGCTGCTCAAAGGGACCCGCTTTGGCCTCCATACCACGGCCTCCGGTGGCAACCCGCTCGGCGCGGCGGAGGCGGGCATCCGCGTCCCGTGGGTGAAGGTATGGTGCTTCATGATCATCGCCTTTGCGGCGGGCTACATGGGGATCCTTGACGCCATCCGGATCGGGAGCGTGAACCCGGGGAACAACGGCCTCGACATCGTGCTGGCGCCCATCGTAGCCGCCGTTATCGGTGGTACCGCCTTGACCGGGGGGCGGGCCACCGTGCTGGGGACCATAATCGGAGCCATCTTCCTCGGGATCCTGGAGGACGGGCTCAACATCATCGGCGTCCAAGCCTCGTGGTTCTACTTCTTCGAAGGTGTCATAATCCTGTTCGCCATGGCCGCCAACGTCCAGTTGGGCCAACTAGCAGCGAAATTACGGCGATGAGCGAGGCCGCTTTACCCGATACCCCCCCGGCCGATAATCCCGCCCCCAGCGTCATTTTGCGGGCTGAGAACATCAGCAAGCGCTTTGGTGCGGTCGTGGCCCTCCGCGGCGTCGACATGCACCTGAACCGGGGCGAGGTGCTCGGGCTCGTCGGTGACAACGGAGCCGGCAAGAGCACGCTGGTCAAGATCCTGTGCGGGTTCCTGCGGCCCGACACTGGCCGGATCTTCGTGGAAGACCATGAGGTCCAATTCCACTCGGTGAAAGATGCCCGCGCCCACGGGATCGAGACCGTTTACCAAGACCTGGCGCTAATACCCCAGCTGACCGTCTACGAGAACCTGTTCCTCAACCGCGAAGTTACTTTCCTGGGCAGGCTCGGCTTCCTCTCCCGCCGGCGCATGCGGGCGCTCGCCCGGCGTTACCTGGACGACCTCAAGGTGAACGTCCCCGACCTCGAAAGCGAGGTCGAGGTGCTTTCCGGCGGCCAGCGCCAGGCCATCGCCGTCGCCCGGGCCACCCGGCAGAACGCCAAGATCCTGCTGCTCGACGAGCCCCTGTCGGCCATGGGAGCCAAGGAGTCGGCTTTGATCTTGGAGCTGGTCAGGGACCTCTCCGCCCGGGGGGTGTCGATGATCGTCATCGACCACAACTACGCGCACCTGTTCGCCCTCTGCGACCGCCTCAACGTGGTCCAGCAAGGTGAGGTCACCGTCGACACGCGGGTCGCCGACACCTCCATCGAGGAGCTGACCGAGCTCATGGTCAGCGCCTTCCGCCGCCAGCTGCAGGCCGGCCAGGAAGCTCTGGGGGAGATCACGCCCTGAGAGCTGGAAGAAAGCGTTCGTAGGTTTTAGCCCGTAAATAGGCACTGGGACGGGAAAGGCTTTGAGTTACATGTTGCTCTTCGAGCGGTTGACAAATCTCGTGGGACCTGTATAACCGAGTTCTCGGTCGCCCACGTTCAGTCCCAGGCACCCAGGACGTTCTGGTCCCAATCGATGATGGAGCCCGTTACTACACCGCTGCGCGCGGATAGCAAGAAGACAACGAAGTCGGCGATCTCATCTACCTGACCGAGCCTCCCCATGGGCAGCTCCCGGGCCGCCTCGTCTCTCCAGTCGTCTCCTGCGCCGTGGAACATCCGCTGCGTGGCGTCCTCGCCGGAGGTGTCCGTCCACCCGATGTTGAGCCCATTGATGCGGACGCGGTCCCATCGATGAGCATGGGCGGCGTTTTTCGTCAACGCCGCGAGGCCCGCCTTGGCAGCGACATAAGGGGCCAAGTATGGCTGCCCACCATGCGAAGAGGCCGAAAGAATGTTGACGATCGTGCCGGGGGCCGACCGCGCGACCATGTCCGCAACGGCGGCCTGCATGGCGAAGAAAGGGCCACGGAGATTGACGGCAATATGAGCGTCAAATAGCTCCGGGGTCGTGTCCAACAAGGTCCCTCTGCTGGTGAGCCCGGCAGAGTTGACGAGGCAGTCGATGCGGCCATGAGCAGCCACCACCTCGTCCACGCTCCCTCGGGCTTGAGCGGGGTCAGCCATGTCAGCCTGGACGTACAATGCCGACGCGCCCCCGCCGTTGAGCTGGGCCGCGAGTGATTCGCCCGGACCCCGATGGCGTCCGGTGACTACAACTACCCCTCCCTCACGTACGGCGGCTCGAGCGATCCCAGCGCCAAGGCCCTGGCTGCCGCCGTTAACGAGGACCACCTTGTCCACCAACAGGGGCGTCACTGTTTGTCCCGCAGCACTGTTTGTCCTTCAGCTTCGGCGCCGGTCGGCCGCCGCCCGCAGCTCTTGGCGCAACTTCTCCGGCGACCATTCCTCCTCGAGAGCGAGCCATGTGATCTCGGCCGGTGGCATTGGGGCAACGCGGTCCACCGGGCTGTCGTGGTCGAGGTTGGTGGGGAACGGGTAGCCCTCAGCACAAGCAGCCACGACATTCGAGATCCAGGCCTCGTCAGCGCCCTGGCGCTTACGTTGCAGTAGTGCCGGGAAGACGGCGTTGGTTATCCCGTCCCGGTCGACGCTCTCCATCGCGCGCCCAAAAGTGGACGAGATCTGCAACAGGTTGGCCATCCTCTCGCTACCGGCCGACCGGTTTTGCCCGGCCCCGTGAAAAAGGGCGGGGTTAAAGAAGACCGCATCGCCCTTGGCCAGGGGCAACTGGACATGGTGCGCTTCCACGTAACCGCAGAACTGCGGCAGACGCCACGCCAGGTAACCGGGCAGGTACCTCTGGGAGTAAGGGACGTACAGGGTAGGCCCACTTTCGACGGGCATGTCGGAGTGCGCTACGGCGCCCTGAAGTGTGAGTGCCGGAGAGAGCTGGTGGACGTGCGCGGGGAAAGCGGCAGCGCGCTCGTTGGACGCAAAACCCAGGTGATAGTCGCGGTGCAGCGTCTGGGCCGCGCCACCCGGGTTGACCACGTTGACCTGCGAGGTGATCTGGTAGCCGGGACCGAGCCACGCCACCGAGACCAGGGCGACCATGTCGTTGGCGAAATAATCAACGAACAGCTCCGGGTCGCGGAAGGCAAGTTTGCCGAGCGAGTCCCAGAGGCGCTCGTTGGTCCCCGGCTTTGCGAAGTAGTCACCCCGGTCTTGGCCCGTCGCCCGCTCCTCGTCCAGCAAGGTCCTGAACACGTGCGTCGCCCGGTCCACGATCGAAGGCTCGAAGGCGTGCTCGACCACGACCACCCCCGGACCCTCGAGTAGCACCCGTGCCAACTCTGCCTGTACCGCCAGGCGCCGCTCCGCATCCGTGGCCCGCCCCCGCAAGAGACCGGCGTCGTATACCAATACGTTCCGCTCGACGGCGCGGGCAGCGGGGTAATCCCGCAGATCTGTGACTTGCTCGACCAGAGCCCGGAAATCGCCCAGGTCGCAGTCCTGCTCGGTCAACCAGGTCGCGGCCTGGGAAACAGCTGGCAGTGGCATTGCAGTGCCCTTCCTCTTGCTTCGCGCCAACCCGATCGTGGCGCGTCACGAAGTCTTACGGCTAGCCGCACATCAAGCAACTGGCGCCGCCCGAGGGGCCTGGTCGATGCGGACCGAGGCGGCGTCAAGGCACACTTTCCGAAGCATTTCGGGATCGCGTTTGGCGTTTGAGGCCTGCTGCCCTGCCGCGATAACGGATGCGCAGGCCGGCCCTCGCCAACCCCACCTCCTTACCAGCAGACGGCCCCGCCGTCGACGATCAAGTCGAGCCCAGTGCAGAATGACGACGCCGCGCTAGCCAAGAACACGGCAGGACCGACCATATCCCGGACAACGGCCATCCGGCCGAGGGGCGTATCAGACACGAACTGAGCCAAACGTGCCTGAGCTTCTGGTCTCTGGCTCATAGGAGTCAGGGTATAGCCCGGGCTGAGCGAATTGACGCGAACCCCCCGCTTCGCCCATTCCATGGCGAGGCTCTTCGTCAAATGGATTACGCCCGCTTTGGCGGAGTTGTAGTGCGCCTGAGAGATATCGCGGTTGATGATTGTCCCCGAGATCGAGGCAATGTTGATGATCGACCCCCGATGACGGGGCAGCATCACCTGCGCCTCCGCACGGCAGCTACGGAAAACCCCGGTGAGGTCAACGTCGATGACGCGCTGCCAATCGTCCTCGGCCAGATCTTCCGCAGGTGCGTTGTGAGGGACGCCCGCTGAGTTCACAGCCACACTCAGAGGCCGAAGCCGGCCCTCATGTTCATTGACGGCATCTGTAAGTGAGCTTCCCTCGGTGACATCGGCCTCGATGGCGATGGCGCGTGCGCCGGAGCGGACGATTTCGTCCACGGTCCCGGCCACATCGGTCCCCGGCAGGTCGAGGCAGCTCACATCCGCCCCCGCCTCCGCCAGCCCGATCGCGATCGCGCGCCCGATACCACTCGCAGCGCCGGTAACCAGTGCGCCGTCGTTTTCCAGGCTGAACAGGGCCAAGCTGGACATTGAAGTTGCCACCACACCTCGCTCTCCGACGCCGTCAGCGAGCAACAGGCGGCGCCTTTTCGTCCTGATGTCTCCTGATGTCTTCTTATGGATGTACCCCGTCCGGTCTCTCATGGACGTCTTCATCGGGTTCCCGTGGCGGCTTCGTTGCCGCCGCCTATAGGATAACCAATAGTCACGAGCCGATAAGACCAGCTTCGCCTGCCCTGGCATGTAATAAGGGGAATTCTCAATATGTTCGAGTTGAGCGCATGCATAGAGATGCTGTTCGAAACGGAGTCGCCGGACTTCGTCTCTCGCCTCGCCCTGGCCAAAGACGCGGGCTTTTCGACTGTCGAGTTCTGGACATGGGACGACAAGCCTCTGGATGACCTCGCTAAGGAGCTCGAACGGCTCGACCTGGCGGTCCACCTGTTCCTCGTACGGGCATCCGGCCCATTGACAGATAGTCGCTACCACGCCGAGTTGCTCGCCCAGCTCGAGTCGGCTTCGGCGCTCGCTCGCTCCTGGGACGTCCCTTATCTGGCTCTTTTCTGCGGGGACGAGCTGCCTGACGTTAGCCGAGAGGTCCAGGAAGCCAACGTCCTGGCTGCATTGGAGGCCAGCGTCGCGATAGCAGACCGGTACGAGCGGTCACTGGTAATAGAGCCGCTCAACACACTCGTCGATCATCCGGGTTATTTTCTTACGACGACACCCCAGGCCATCCGCATTATCGAGGACATCGGTAGCCCGACGCTCGGCCTGGCCTACGACGCCTACCATTCGATCACCATGGGCGAACGCCCCGCCGAGGTCCTCGCCGGTCATTTCGACGTGGTCAGTCATGTCCAGATCGCGGACGTTCCCGGACGGGGTGAGCCTGGCAGTGGCACAGTGGACTGGACGGGGTTCTTGCGTTGGCTTGCGGACCAGGGCTACGGCGGCCCCGTGGGGCTGGAGTACCGTCCGAGCGTCCCGACCGTCAAGTCACTTGCCTACATCCGGGACTGTGCCGAAATGCTGGGTTAGGCACTCCCCAGCCGGTCGCCCCGGTGGTTTATGTGCCGTAAGCAACAGTTAGGGCGGCTCTACTTGTGTCTAACCTATCCTACAGATTGGCCTACTCCGCAGATTGGCCTACTCCGCAGATTGGCCTACTCCGCAGATTGGACGGTGCCGATATGAGGCGCTTCTCGGCTCTGGGGGCAAGTTTGGCACCCGGGGAAAAACGAGGTTCGCGAACGAGAACCGTCGGCTGGTCCCCCTCCGGCGGAAGGTCTGACGTGAGGCCGTTGCGGGCCGAGCCCAGGCTTGGAGCGCTCAATGTGCTGTGAGGGACCGACCGATTTCGAGCTCCCCCCGAGAGTTGCCGAGATGATTGCTGAGTACCACCGGCTGCTGCGATCTGGTTACCACTGGGGTGGCGGCGCCGAGGTGACAGTCGGGTTGCTGCGACATGTCCGTTTCGTACCGCTCGAGCGTCTGCTGGCCGAGGCGCGGTTGCGGCTCCCGGACGACCAGAACCGGCCAGGAGCCGAAGACGCCATCTGGCTACAGGATTTCGACGACGTGCTGAGGACGTGCCTCGCCGGCAACGTCCCCAGAGACCTGACTGTCCTCCACGCCAGCTCGGCGGGCGTGCGTTTCGAGACCGGGCCGTTACCCGTCGTCATAACTGGTGGTGCCGTCGAAGGGTCGCTGCTCATCGATTCTTCGCTCGAACGGCCCCTCGAGCTGCGCGTCGGCGGTACAAGCCTCACAGTCGGTGAGAAGGAGGCCCGGCTGCTCCCGTTCTCTGCGAGCCCGGACGACCCGGTGCTAACCGTGGAGGTCGATGGCGAAGGCTTCAAGTTCGGGCCGGTGGCTACAACCGCCCAGCGGTCGCGCCTCCGGCTGCTCTCGCCGCGACCGTGCCGCTGGTCGGTCACGGACGCGGGCGGGGGAAGCTGGTTCCCCACCGGCTGTCTCGAGAAGTGGGACTACCAGCATCGGCCCTTCTTTCACGCGGCGGCTGTCGAGCTCGACGTGCCAGCAGAGGTTGAGCTCGAGATCGGCGCTACCAGAGGGATAGAGTACCGCACGGCCCGGGCGCAGGTAACCCTGGCGCCGGGCTCAGTGTCCGTGGTCGAGCTGGAGCCCGAGAGACGGCTCGACCCCGCGAGCAAAGGCTGGTACGGAGGCGATCTTCACGTCCATATGAACTATTCAGGCGACCTGGTCTGCGAGCCCTCCCAGGCGGCGATGATGCAGCTTGGCGAAGGCCTGCACCTCATGAACCTCGTGGCCGCCAATGCCAGCGGTACGCGCGTGTTCGACCGGGAATCACTTGAAGAGTGGGCTGGACATGACCTGCCGTGGTCGTCGGGGGCGGCTGTAGCCCGAATGGGAGTCGAGTACCGCAACGATCTGCTGGGCCACGTCCACGCTCTCGGCGTGTCCCGGCCCCCCGCCATCTACCACACCGGCCATCGCGGCTCTGACCATGGCGAAGACTGGCCGCCGAACAGCACTGCGTGTCGCGACCTGCGCGCCGCTGGAGCGACCCTCGGGTACTGCCACCCCGTTATGTCGCCCATAACTGAGAACGATATTTCGCCGTTTTTCGAACGACCGCGATCGGTGGAAGCACGCGAGCTCGTCGTAGACGCCGCCCTCGGTTTGGTCGACTCGGTCGACGTGCTTTCTAATGGCGCCGCCTCGGCCACGGGTTCGGCCCTTCTATACCGGAGATTGCTCGGGGCGGGGCACCGGCTGGCGGTAACGGCTGGCACCGATGTTTTCCTGTCCTTCTCAAGCAGCTCGACGTTCTCCAACCCGCCCGGCTTCGCTCGGGTCTATGCCAATGTCGAGGGCCCGCTCAGCGTCGAGTCCTTCAAAACCGCCGTCCGGCGGGGCCAAACGATCGCCACGAACGGTCCCTGGCTGGAGCTCGACGTCGAGGGCCACGGTCCAGGGGCGACCGTTGACCCCGGAGGCGATAGGCATGTGCGGGCCACTGCGCGTGTCGAAGGGCCCGGCGCCGATCGTCTTGTGTTACTTACTCCCGACGGGCCACTGGCCGAGGTGCCCGTAAGCGGAGAAGATGCCGTGGTATCAGCGCCTCTGCCAACAGCGCACCCGACGTTCGTCGTGGCGGTTGCCACCGGCGCGCCACACCCGGAGGTGATCGACCGCCACCCGTACGCTCACACCAGTCCGGTTTGGGTACACCTCCCAGGCCAACGCGTGCTGAGATTGGCCGACGTGCAATGGTGCCTCGACTGGATCCGGCAGCTGGAGCGGCTTGTGCGAAGGCACGGCGTGTTCCATTCGAGCTGCCACCTCGACGATGTCCTGGCTGAAATGGAACGAGCGACGCGGTACTACCAGGAGGCACTCTTGGCGGCCCGGTGGTGGGACAGGTCGTAGCCTGGGCGCCTTGCGCGCACGGCACGCGTGAATATCGCGAGCCATTCTCTCGAACGGGCCACCCGTAAGCAGCTTGGCTGTAAACAGCTCGGCTGTAAGCAGCTTGATGAGGCCTCACTTGTATGTTATCCTACAGGTTTCCAGGCCAAGGGATAAGTGTGTCGGGGGTGAGTGAGGACATGGGAGCGTAAATGGCTTTTCTGCCTCCTGATAACGGAGCCACTGCGGGCGATGCCGGCCCCAAACCGGCTGGCGACCCCAAACCGGCTGGCGACCCCAAACCGGCTGGCGACCCCAAACCGGCTGGCGACCCCGTGAACACCGACGTCGCGGTACTCGAAGCCATCGGCCTCAAGAAGAGCTACGGGCCCGTCCAGGCGGTGTCAGGCATGAGCGTCGCCGTCCATGCTGGACAGATCGTTGCGCTCGTCGGGGACAACGGCGCTGGCAAATCGACAACGGTGGCAATGTTGTCGGGCCTCGTCCAGCCTGACGAAGGGGTGATCAAGGTAAAGGGCGTAGAGGTGCGCCTGGCGGACCCGAAGCAGGCCCAGAAGCTCGGGATTTCAACCGTGTTCCAGGATCTTGCGCTGGTGAACCAGCGTGACATCGCCCAGAACCTGTACCTGGGCCAAGAGCTGAAGAAGATGGGCTTCGTCATCGACCGCAAGCAGATGTTCGCACGATCTTCCGGGCTGCTGCGCAACCTAGGCGTCAATGTACCCTCGGTGCGCACCAAGGTAGGCGATCTCTCCGGCGGGCAACGCCAGGCCGTCGCGGTCGCACGGGCAGTGCTCCAAGGAGGCCAAGTCACCTTGCTGGACGAGCCAACAGCTGCCCTTGGCGTGCGCGAGGGCAGGAAGGTCCTGGACGTCGTGATGAGGTTGCGCGACGCCGGTCACGCGGTGCTCCTAATAAGCCACAACCTGGACACGGTGTTCGGGACCTGCGACCGGATCGTAGTCATGCGCTTGGGCGCGAAGATCGCCGATGTAAAGACCGCGGACGTCAATCGTGAGGACGTCGTCGGCATGATCGTTGGAGGCAGGGAGCTACAATGGCGCTGAACCCGGGGATACCGCTTACGAGCGGCGACCTCCAGGTCGCGAGCGAGCCATTCGCACACCGGTTGCGCCGGGTACTCGTGTCGCGCCAGACGGGGATGTCGGCCATTGCCCTGGCCATATTTGTCTGGCTGAGCACCAATGCCCCTCACTTCTTGCACCTGTCAAACCTCACGGGCATCGGCCTGGAGATGGCTTTCGTCGCCATCCCCGCCGTCGGCATGACTTATCTTTTCATCTCCGGGGAATTCGATCTATCCGCTGGCAGTGTCCTGTCGATGGCCGGGGTCCTGTTCGGGCTCCTGATCGTAAATGAGCACATGAACCCGTGGACAGCGGCAGTGGTAGTGCTCGGGTTCGGCGCCGTTGTCGGCATTATCAATGGAGGCGTGACGGTCTGGTTCCGCGTCCCCTCGATGATCACGACGCTCGGGATGTTGAGCCTCCTGGGCGGGACGGCCCTCGTTGTAACTGGGGAGTTCCCCGTCAACCTCACGAACGTGCCGCACTCCAGCTTGTTTTCCGTCGTATCCGGGCAGATCGGCTCGGGGCCGTCCGGAGTGCCGGTAGAGATACTGTGGATGGCGGGGGTAGTGCTCGTCGGTATTTTCATCCTTCGCAAGACCCGGTTCGGGTACAACGTTTTCTCGTCAGGCGGTAACGCGCGAGCGGCTCGGGCCATGGGGGTCAACACGGGGCGGGTCAAGATCGTCTGCTTCGTTATGGTCGGCGTCCTGACATCGTTTGTAGCGATCTCCCAGACGGCATGGGTCCAGAGCGCGAGCCCTGTGGCCGGCGCAAGCACGTACCTGTTCCAGGTGATGGGCGCCGTCATCCTCGGGGGTATCGCACCGACCGGCGGCGAGGGTTCGGTCTACGGCACCGTGGTCGGCGCTTTCATCCTGGCCGCCCTGGCCGACGGGTTCGTGCTGCTCGGTGTGAGCGGGGACTACAACACGGTCTTCGCTGGAGCGGTGATCATAATTGCCGGCATACTCGACGTAGCGACCCGCAACTACGTGGCCAAGCGAGGCAACCAGACCTGGCTGAAGCGCAATCGTCTGGCCACCGTTGTGTCTAAATGGCGTGCTGTACGCGGTACCGAGATGGACTTCATCCCGGCCGGAGAGGACGTGCCTGTGGCCGGAGAGGACGTGTCGCCCACGCCAGCATAAGGGCAGACAGCATAAGGGGGAACAGCCTAAGGGGTGCCAAAATCGCTTGTACACACTTCGGACCGTGAGAACATTCTCAGGACAAACTTTGCTTTAGAGCCTCACAGCACATTCGACCTTCGCACCTCAGAGGTAATCAAGAAAAATGGAGGTTTCATAATGGAGAATGACCAAGTCCCTACGCCACAAGTTGACGTTGCGACGACATCGGTCGGCCCACAGACGCCTGATCAACAAAGCAAGCTCGGCCGGCGTGACTTGCTGAAAGCAGGTGGCTTTGGCGCTGTGGCCCTGGCTGCCGTCACTCATCTGGATCCCCTCGCCGCTCGCGCCCAGCGGCTGATGAGCGGAGCGGCGGCGCCCGCTCCGAAAGGGTCACTGATCTTTATCCCGAACAACCCCGGCAACTACAACCTGCCGATCGACGTGGGGTTCCACGAGGCCCTGGTCCCCTTGGGCTGGTCGTTCCAGCAGCTCACGCCCACGGGGATCCAGAACAATGCCAGCTTCATCTCGCTCGTCGAAGAAGCCGTCCAACGGGGACCGGACGCTCTCGCCGTCGCTTACCCGGGCGGAGGTGCCGCGGTCTCCCAGATCAAGCAGGCTGCCGCCAGCCTCAAGTTCGTGATCGTGACCAACCAGGAGGACGAGCCGTACACCACCGAGGCCGGGCTTTCGTACATCGGCCAAGACGTCTACTCTGCGGGTCAGCTGGCCGGGACGCAGATTGCCAAGGTCGCTGTCTCGAAGGGCAAGAAAAGCGGCACGATCATCGGGGGCAATGAGGCTCCCGGCGGAGTTTCGATCCTCCTGCGCTACCAGGGGGCGACGGCCGCCATCGCCGCCTTCAACAAGGCCAATGGCACCACGTTCAAGCTCATCAATATGCCCGACTTCGCCACCGATCCCGGCAAGGGCGTGGCTACCTACAAGGCCGAGGCGTTGCAGCTCGGCGACAAACTGGCCGGCATATTGACCCTGGGTGGGGACAGCACGTCGTTAATGCCGACGGTCGGGCCCGCTCTCGGCCTGAAGCCGGGCGAGCTGGCGATGGGGGGCTTCGACACGTCGACGGCTGCTGACAAAGCGTGCGAGGATAACTGGATCCAGTTCATCGTCGACCAGCAGTTCTATTCTCAGGGGTCAATTTCAGGTTGGTTGGCCTGGCAGGCTATCGAGCGCACGCAGGTGCCGCCTCCGACGGTAGACACAGGAGAGGCCCTCGTGACCAGACAAAACCTGGCGAAGTTCACGGCCCGGGACACCCAATTGGCCGCGCTGGCTACGAAGTACGGCTACGTAGCGTAATTTCGGCCTAATTTAGACCTAAATTACGACAGCACTGTGTGCGGCCGGTCCTGAGACTGGCCCGGTTGCCATCGGAAAAAGTCACCAATGCACTTTGACGATGGCGACCGGGCCGAGGTCTGCTCGCCAGCCACTGCGAGTCGCGACGAGAAGCCTGGCGGGCACAGCGGGATATATGCGCCGGGCCGGGCTTCTTGGGCCTCACCGGCGAGGTGACGTGATTCGCGAACCGACGACGGAGAGATGCCATGAAGGTGCTGTACATGACCAAACCCGGGAACGTGAGCCCGTGGTACGAAGAATTCGTCGCTGCGCTGGGGGGCAATTTCGACGTCGTCACGTGGGCCCCGACCGGCCCTTTGATGCTCAAGTCAAGGACGCTCTCGCGGTTGTGGACGTGGGGGCTTCCCTCGAGCCGAGCATGATCCCGGAAGCCAAGCAAGCTGGAGTCAGGCTCTGGCAGATGCTCAGCGCCGGATATGACCAGCTCGACCTGGACCTGTTCAGGGCGAACGGCATCCCGGTGGCCAATACTCCCGGGCAGTTCAGCGCACGCGCGCTCGCCGAGCACGCTCTCATGCTGATGCTGTGCACGATCAAGGGCTTCTCCAGGAGCCAACGAGACCTGAAGGCCGGGGTGTTTTTCCGGTCTTTCGGGGACGAACTTTACGGCCGCACTCTGGGGCTGATCGGCCTCGGCGCGAGCGGGCGCGAACTCGCCAGCCTGAGCCGGCCGCTCGGCCTGCCTGTCGTCGGGATAGACCCAGTGCCCCCTCCTGCCGGGGAGGCCGTCCGCCTGGGTATCGAGGTCCTAGGTGGGCCAGAGAAGCTCGACGATTTGCTGTCAATGGCAGACGTCATCTCCATCCACGTCCCGTTGACGCCGGCCACACGGGGCATGATCGGGCCCGCCGCGCTCGACAGTATGAAGCCATCTTCAATCCTCATAAACGTTTCGAGGGGCCAGATCGTTGACCAGGTCGCCCTGCTGGACGCGCTGCGGTCCGGGCGGATCGCCGGTGCTGGGCTCGATGTCTTTGCCGTTGAACCGCTCCCGCTTGATGACCCGCTGCTGGCGATGGACAATGTGGTCCTCACTCCGCACGTGGCCGGCTCGACTTACGCCACAGCGCGTCGTCGAGGGGCCGCCGCGGCAGAGAACGTGCAGCGGGTGGCCAAGGGCAACGACCCGCTATACGTCGTGACGTGACGCGGCCGCATAGTTTCTTGACCCGGCCCCGCCCGACCGGGCCAATTGGCTGGGCGCCACGGGCATGACCGAGACCAGTCCCGATGGAAGTAGTAGAGGCTGGCCCGGCTATATCGAGGTCACGTGGCTCGGGCAAGCGGGCGTGTCTATTTCGAGCAACCGCACGACCATACTGATCGACCCGTGGCTGTCCCCGCACCCTGACCGGCTCGCCGACGCCGCCCCACTTACCGGCGGGCGAGACCGTGTGTCAGCTTTGCTGGCGACTCACGAGCATGCGGACCACCTCGACCTCCCTGCTCTGCCGGCTTTGGTGGCGAACAACCCAGGCATGGAATTAGTTGTACCCGAGCCCCTCGTGGAAATGGTACGGGCCAGTGTGGGGACTGGTGCGGTTGTAAACGGGGTGAGGCCGGGGGACAAGCTCGACATCGCCCGGGCCCAGGTCACAGTTACGCCTGCGTGGCATGGCGTTACCGTGGCGGACGGCTATTCGGACGGTGGATGGAGGGCGACGGGCGTTTCCAGGTTCGTCGGCTACGCACTCACCATTTCCGGCCTTACGATCTACCATTCTGGGGACACGGTCCTCCACACATCACTAGTCGATTTCGTTGCTACTCTCGATGTCCAGGTCGCCATCCTGCCGATCAACGGGAGGGACTTCTATCGAGAGCGGCGGGGCTCGGTGGGGAACCTCGATGCGGCCGAGGCCCTCGAGTTCGCCTCCGAAATTGGTGCCCGGGTACTCATACCCATCCATTACGACATGGCCCGGGGAAATACGGCGTCCCCGGGGCGCCTGGTCGACCTGGCCGCTGAGCGAGGGAGCGCGGTCCACATCCTCTACCTGGCCCGGGGCGAGCCGGTCAACCTGGCGGGGCCGAAGTGACGGCGCGACGTCCGAAAACACAAGCTTCGCGCTGCTTGTTTTTTCCGGGGCGCTGAGGGTTCCCCGATGGAACTCGAGCGCGACTACGAGGCATTCTGCCAGGGCAAGCTGGCCGACCCATACCCATTGTTGCGACGCTTGCAAGCCGAGGATCCAGTACACTGGAGCCGGGAACTTGGGGCGTGGGTCATCACCCGGTACGAAGACGTGATGGCGGCCGTCCTGGACGCCCGTCTGGCGAACGACCGCGTTTCGGTCAATATGGCTAGTCTCGAGAGCCCACTACGGGACCGCTACGCTCCGCTCCGGGAGCACGTTTCCAACTGGCTCGGCTTCACCGACCCACCCCGCCACACAAGGATGCGCCAGCTCGTCGCCACGACCGTGAATGCGCGTCTCGCGTCGGCACTTAGAGGACGTGTCGTGGAGATCGCCGATGACCTCCTCGACGGAGCCACCCGCAAACGCGAGGTCGACCTGGTCCACGACTTCGCTTTGCCCCTGCCGAGCTTGGTTATCTGCGAGATCCTGGGTGTGCCGCCAAGCTGCATCGGGGCCCTTCCGGGCCTGCTGCGAAGACCTGGTGGACTTTGTCGGCAACGTAGGCCCGTCTGTCGCTCTCTGCGCGGAACGAGCACTAGCGAGCCAACACGAGCTCGAGGGGCTTTTCGTCGACCTGCTTCAACAAAAGCGAAGTAACCCTGCCGGCGATCTGCTGACGACGTTGGCAGCAGCCCTTGACGATGGGACGCTATCGCGCCCGGAGTGCATTGGGCTTTGCGTTTTCACCTACGTTGCTGGTTTCGAGACAACGGTGAGCCTGATCGGGAACGGTATCTTGCTGCTGCTGCTACACCCTGAGCAGGCCAGCCTGGTACGCGCCGACCCCGCAAACCTCGCATCGGGCGTCGAGGAGATATTGCGGTACGAGAGCCCGATCCAGCTGAATACGCGTCTTGCCATCGAGGACGTCAAAATAGGAGACCGCCGCGTCAGGCCAGGCGACGCGGTCGTCCTCCACCTCGGCGCTGCCAACCGGGACCCCCGTCGGTTCGAAGAGCCTGAGAGCTTCGACGTTACCCGTCGTGGCGCCCGCAACCTGTCTTTCGGCTGGGCGGCTCATTCGTGCCTCGGCGCAGCTTTGGCCCGGACCGAAGCATCCATTGCGCTCGACCGGCTGATGGGGCGGTTCGCGCCGTTCCCTGCGAGTGTGGAAATGGTCGACGACGTCTTGCGCTGGCGAGAAGGCATGACGATCCGTGGGCTCGAGTCGCTCAAGGTGACACGAACTTGGCCCCCCCAGCTCACGATGCACGTTTGACAGGCTCCCAGCTACCGGACTGAGCGGAGCGACCAATGGCGCTCAGCACCTCAGCTGTAGCGAGAGCGTCAGCTACGCTCGCTCCGTGCTGTGTACCTTCGGCGATCGACCGTAAAAAGAGCATGGCTTCGACGACCTTCAAGTCGTCGTAGCTCATGCTGATGGCAGGGCCCGGCTGAAAATGAGAATAGGCACCCATGCTCGGGCCGGCCATGACGGTCCGGTACCCATGGTCCTGGTCAGAACGGCCGATGCAAACTCGGAGCTCGTTCATGCGCTCGAAATCCCAGGACACGGCGCCATCAGTGCAATAAATGTCGAAGCCGATCTGGCACCTCGGCCCAACCGTTACCCGGCTGGCTTCACAGACCCCCACCGCTCCCTCTCCGAACCGTACCAATGCCCCGACATAATCCTCGTTCTCGACTGGCCCCATCTCGCCTCCCTCGATTACAGCGAAATGGTCGGCAACTCCCATAGGCAGCACAGGACGTTCAGCGATCGTCGTAGCCATCATGCTGTTGACCTCACCGATGTCCCCAATGATGTACTGAAGCAGGTCTACGACGTGCGAGAGGAGGTCCCCGGTGACACCGTAACCGCTCCGCTCACGCTCAAAACGCCAACTCAATGCGCCGTGCGGATCAGCGGCATAATCGTTCAAGAACATCCCCCGAGCATGCACCACCCGCCCAAGGGTGCCTGAGCGGACGAGGTCGCACGCCCTTTGGACGGCAGGGGCGTGCCGGTAGTTGAACCCAACAGCCGTCATGACTCCCGCCCGCTTGGCAGCCTCCCCGATATCTGCTGTCTCGACCGAACTTCGCCCGACAGGCTTCTCCACCCAGAAATGCTTGCCACTCTGTGCCGCAGCGACAGCGATCTCGAGGTGCAAATAGTTGGGAACAGTGATACTTACCGCATCGACACCTGGATGACTGAGGACCTCCTTCCAGTCCTCGGTCACTTCTGAGTAACCTAATTCGTCTTTGGCGAACTGGGCGCGCTCGGCCGCCGTGTCAGCTGCGATCACGAGGCGCGGCTGGAGGGCCAAGCCAGGGAAGTGGTAGTTGACCCTTTTATAGCACTGAGAGTGCAAGCGGCCCATCCACCCGACGCTGATCATCCCAATACCTATGGGACGGCGGGGCCCATCGTTGGCTTCCATGGTGACAATCCCTTCCTGTCGGGCGCTTCGCCGGGTTCCCGGGAGTGTCCGACATCTCGTGCATAGATGTCTGGAGTAGTCCCTGACAGAGTAGTGCCGCCTGCCCGCTTCGGGGCTAGTCGAGCAACGGGATGACCTCCCGACAGAACCGCAGCGGGTCGGCCGGCGCGCTGGCGATATCACTGCGGCCAGACAGTGAGATCTGGCTGAGGCCAAATGCCTCCTGCCGCTCGATAAGGGCCTCAGCTATTTCTGGCGGCTCT
This sequence comes from uncultured Acidimicrobiaceae bacterium, assembly GCA_963823855.1. GTDB lineage: Bacteria > Actinomycetota > Acidimicrobiia > Acidimicrobiales > Palsa-688 > Fen-671. Next base: position 177,592 of record CAWGNA010000004.1, on the reverse strand, counting down.
CCCACCAGGACGAAAGGGTTTGCTGTGAGGGGTGGCCCCTGCACCTTGGCCCAGTCTGCGTAGAAGGCGTCCTCCATGCGCTCGCGCTCCGGCCGGCGCCAATAAGCGACGTAGGAAATCTGCACGGACGCCTGGACCGCACCCGGGCGCCGGCCGGCAACGCTGGCCGCCCCCCGGACCAGCATCATCCGCTCAGCCAGATCATCGACCGTAGTCAGGGCACGCCGGTATACGTCTGCCGCGGCCTTCTCGGCCGTACCGCCCACCAGCTTGCCGTACTTTGGGTGCCCCTGAAGGTCGACTACGTCTGCGTAGCGACCGGCTAGCTCTAAGGCCCGGTCTGACCCGCCACCGACCATCAGGCGGGGAGGGGCGGCCGGGACCGGGCTCAGCGGCAAGTCATGAACTTGTACGTACTCACCATCGAAGTTGGCCAGGCCGAGCCCGTAGAGCTGACGAGCTATCTGCAGTGTTTCCTCGAACCGGTCCATCCTTTGCGCAAAGGGCACCATCTTCAACCCGATGGCTTCAAACTCCTCGGCATTCCAGCCCGCGCCAATACCGGCCGTGACCCGGTCGCCGCCGACCAAGAGCGCCAACTGGGAAAATTGGCGAAAAACGAAAGCAGGGTGGAGCCACCCGGTGTTCATGACAATAGTCAGTAACTCGAGGCGGCCCGAAAGCCCTGCCACGGCCGCCAGGGTCGTGAGCGGGTCGCATTGAAGCCTGCGGCCACCTCCAGCTCCACTATCGCTCGTGAACATGTGGTCGGACACGCTCACCCCGGTCGCCCCGGCGTCCTCTAGCGCCGAGATGTGGTCCCGGAGCTCGGAGCGAGACGCACGGACGGCGGCTCGTCCAATCTCAACGAAGACTTTCAACGAGTGCTCCTCTCAACCGTCCCGGTCCTCACGCCACTGCCGCAGGAACTCGGTGGCAACGTCAATTGTGCGTTCGATGTCCTCCTCGGTGTGGGCGGCACTGACGTACCCGCGGACAAGCTCGTGCGGGTGGACATAGATCCCGGCTTGCAATAACCACGCTTGGAATGCCCGCTGGACCGTCTGCTCCTTCGTACCTGCGAAACCGACGAGGTCGCGGTAACACTGGATGGGCCGGCGAGTAAAGTACAAGCTCCAAACCGAACCGAAACTCTTCACGTGGGCGTCGGCGCCTGTATCGTCGATTGCCTCCTGCACCCCTTGGGACAAGCGCGCTGTTAATTGTGCCATTCTCGCATAAGGATCGTATTTTTCGAGGAAATCTATACACGCCAGGGCGGCGCCGACGTTGACGAGCTGCCCGGTGAACGTTCCCGAAAACAGGACCTCCCCGTCCGGGACGAAATTAGACATGAGGTCGCGCCGCCCGGCTATGGCGGATATCGGAAAGCCGTTTGCCATCGCCTTTCCGAACGTCGACAGGTCGGGCAGGGTACCGAGAAGAGCTTGAGCACCACCCAGTCCATGCCGAAAGCCGGTGATGATCTCATCGAAAATGAGGAGCGAGCCGTGCTGGTTGCAAAGCTCTCTGCAAGTCTCCAGGAAGCCGCTCTTCGGGAGCACCACGCCGGCGTTATGGAATATTGGCTCGACGATGACTGCGGCTAGCGAAGGCCCATATCGCGCAAATGCCGCCCGCAAGCCATCCTCGTCGTTGTACTGGCACACGACGACACCTTCCTCTGCACCAGGAAGCATCCCGGTCGATGCCGGAATGGGTCGTACATCTCCCTGGCTGGTTACGCTCAGGTTGGGGTCGAAATGGGTGTTCCAGGCCACGTAGTCGTGCCAGCCGTGGTAATTTCCCTCGAACTTCAATATACGTGGCCGCCCGGTAACTCCGCGTGCCAGCCGGATGGCGTGGTACGTCGCCTCACTGCCGGTACAGCTCAGCAAGACCATATCTGCCGAGGGCACAATCTCGACGATCTTCTCTGATAGTTGTAGCTCCAGAGGATTAGCTGTTGCGAGCATCACGCCGTGGTCCCTTATTACATCCTGGACGGCTTCTCTCACGGTGGGGTGGTCATGCCCGAGGAGAACGGCCCCGAAACCACAGTGGTAGTCGATGTACTCGTTCTCGTCGACGTCCCAGACGCGAGCCCCCTTGGCCCGGTTCATGTAGATGGGATGAGGCTTGAAGGTCCTACCTTCGCCGTGGACGCCGCCGGGGGTGACGACCCGGGCGCGAGCGTACATGCGCGCCGACGCCTCCAGCGACGCGCCTGTACCCGTGTAGGGACTAACCGTCATCGACTGGCCTCTCCGACTGGCCTCGCCCGGTCGGACGACCGCGACATCGGAAGGCGGCGTCGGGCGGCGAGCCGCCGCGGCTGGCACGTACCTGGCCGCTCAGCCAAACGAGATCGCTCGGAGGAACTCGCGGTTGCGCCTCGCTATCGGTAAGGGTTCATCGAAGGCGCACGGGTACATGTCCTGCTCGACAACTGCCCAACCGTCATAGCCGACGCTGTCCAGGACCTGACGGAAAGCGCGCATGTCGACCGACCCTGAGTCCAATGTAGTAAAAGCACCCATCCTGACCGCTTTTACGAATGCGACGCCGTCCTCATGGACTGAGCTGATCACTTCCGGGTCGACATTTTTCAAGTGTATATAGGGGATCCGGTCGTGAAACCTCTGCATGAAACCAACGGCGTCTCCGCCTGAGTAGGCATGATGGCCGACATCGAGGCACAGCGAGACGGTACTCGCGTCCGTGTTCTTCAAAAGGGTCTCGATCTGGTCCTCGTACTGGATGACCGTGTCACCATGCGGGTGGTACACGGTGGAGATCCCGTGCTCCGCCGTGTAGGCGGCGATAGCGTGCAGGGTCTCCAGCTGCTTGGACCAGCTATCGCTGTCCAGCTCCGCCGGTGCGATGCGCGCTCCCGTGCCCATATCGGTGTAGAGAGAGTTCAACAGCACGAGGTGCTCGGCCCCGAAGGCGTTGAGCAGCTCGCAGATCTGCGACACCTCGTCCTTGCTTGCCTTCCAGTTACCCGCCCCCTGGAACTCCGACATGAAGAACGCGCCGGTAAGGGTGAGCCCGCGTGCCGACAATTCGGGGCGCAGACGCTCGATGCTCGTCGGAAGATATCCGTACGGACCAAGCTCAACGGCGTCGAAACCTGCGGCTGCCGCCTCGTCAAGAAACCTCGACCACGGGACCTGCCGCGGATCCTCCGGGTACCACACCCCCCATGAGTCCGGTGCTACGGCGACCTTAGCTGACACCTTGCTCCCTTCACGACCGCTTGGGCTCCTCACTGCTCAGAAAGCCGTCCTCCATCGACACGGTATGCTCGATCTTGGCTCCCCGTTCCAGTCTCATCAAGTTCTCCACGACCACCCGTGACCTTCTCTGGATCGTCTCATAGGTTGCCCCGGCAGTATGTGGCGTGGCCACGACGCGGGGATGAGCGGCCAACTCTGGGTTGAACGACGGCGGTTCTCGCTCGAAAACGTCCAGTCCAGCCGCACCGACCCTGCCTGCCTCTAAAGCCTGCAATAGGGCTCCTTCATCTACCAGGGCCCCGCGAGCCACATTTACTAGCGTCGCACCGGGCCTGAAGCTCGCCAGTGCACGGGCGTCGATGATGTGATGGGTCCGTTGGTTGAGCGGCAAGTGGAGCGAAACCACATCAGCAGTGCCTAGCATCTGAGCGAGCTCCTCCGGGGGCCTGACCATCTCGACGCCCACTTCGCTGTAGCTGCGCTGGTCAGCGATCTGCGTGTCGACCCCGACCACCTCCATGCCGAAGGCGCTGGCCCGGCGGGCGAGCTCGCGTCCACTCGCCCCCACGCCGAGCAGCAGGAGCCGACGGCCGGCTAATTCGTTGGTCCACGGGTAATAGAAAACACCGCTGTCCAGGTTGGAGAACAGCTCCTTGATACGGCGTACACATGCCAGCATCAACAACATAGCGTGCTCCGCGAGAGCGACGGCGCTGCAGCTCCCTGGCGTGTGCGCCACCGTGACGCCGTTGCTCAGGAGGAACTCCAGGTCGAGGTGGTCAAGCCCGTAACCCAGCACATGCCACAGCTCGGCACCGGCACCGACAGCGAGAGTGGTGTGTTCCCGGCGGCCCCAGCCGCCAAGGTCCACGACTGCACGCCGGCCGGCGAATTGCTCCGGCCACTCGCCGTCGGGGTCGAACATGTCCAGAGGTCTGTCGCCCATGACTCGAAAGAACTCGCCCCGGGTCGGTTCGAGCCCGGATGGGGCGGCGTAAAGGAATAGCGGTGCCCGAGATGGCGACGAAGTCATTTTGCCTGCCAGTTCCGTTGTTGTCGCGTTCCAAGTGGCGCATTACCTGGGAGGGCGCGGAGCTCATACACGGGCCAGCACCACTTGGGATATGAAGGGCTCGAGGTGCTCTCCGTCCCGCACAATTACCGCCGATAGGCCCAACCGCTCGACGCGTTCTGCCAGGAGTTCGCGCATACGCGGCACGTCACCGACGAGGGCGTAAGGGCACGCGCTGAGGTCCGCCGATACCGCATGGCGAGCCTCCCGTAACTTCGCCTCCCGGTCGGCGATGTCTTGTGCGCGGCAAAACTCTATCGAGTCGATCAGGACGGAGTAAGTAATCTCGGATGCCTGCCGACCGCTCGCGACAGCTGCCCCGGCCACCGTTTCGATTGAGTCTTCAAGGTCGGCTATGGTCGTCGTGAGACGCCTGGCGCGGTCTGCATCGGCCGGCGCCACTCTGCCCAGCTTCTGGCGGCGTGACGAACCGTTCAAGTCGACGTGGTCCGCCACCCGGCCTGCTACGGCTAAAAATTCGTCTGAGCCCCCGCCCAGAAGGATGCGCGGAGGCGACGTCGGGAAGGGGGACAAAGGAAGTTCTCGTGCGGTCAGCGTGGCGCCCTCCATCGAAGCGACCCCTTCGTGGAACAGCTGCCTTGCCAGCGCGGCTGCCTCCTCCAGGCGCGCCAGTCGGAGCGTGTGGGGCGGCATATCCAGGCCGATCGCCTCGAACTCTTCAGCGTTCCACCCAGCACCAAGGCCCGCAATGATGCGGTTACCGCCGAACACAAAGGCAAGCTGGGCAAAATGCCTGATGACAAAAATCGGGTGCAGCAAGCCAACATTCGCGACGATCGTGCCCAACTCCAGCGACGGGGAAAGTGCTCCGATGCTCCCGAGCAAGGTGAACGGTTCGAGCGGCGACGGCGAGTCTCGATCGAGCCTCCTGGCGGTCCCCTTGTCGCTGCCGGCCTGACTTATGAACATATGGTCCGTGATCAGCACCCCGCCGACACCGCACCCTTCCCACCGTGCTACTTGGCGGCGGAGATCTGCTTCGCTTCGGACGTCCTGGACGATCAACCAGACCTTGAGGGGCACGGGTCTGTCAAGCCTCAGGCCATGGGCCCGAACAAGCGGGCCGGGTTGTGGACCAACCATCGGTTCAACTGGTCCTCGGTGATGCCATAATCACCCAATATCTTGGGCACGGTCCGCAAAAGATAGCTGTAGCCGAACCCACCGAAGCGCGTAAGTTCGAACCTGAAGCAGACATCGTGCGACAGCATCAGGTGGTCGTCGAATTCCCTGTCGGAGAGAAGCGCGATCGCTTGGGCTCTTAGCTGGTCGGAGGGGCACCAAAATGATGGGTACGGGGTCGTATTGCCGGAAGGGAAATAGTGCTCCTTACCAAACCCGTCGTAGCCCAGGTAACAGCCGCGGGCGAGCAGCTCTCGCTGGTCCTTCAAGGCCTGGTCGAACGTGGCCCCGGGCGCCAGCATATTGTCTATGTGCGCTAGCAGTACATGGCTGAGATCGGCGCCTTCGGAGCTGAGAATATCCAGCACCTCGGCCCCCTTCCACCCCCCGCCTCGGGGTGGAGGGGACAGGTGCACCACGATTGGCACATCGGCCTGCCGGTGCGCCCGGGCCGCAGCTCTCAGGACTTTTTCCTCGTCGGGGTGGACGGGGTTCGACGTACCTATCTCCCCTATGACCCCCGAGCGGATACCGGTACCGTCTATCCCGACTTCCAGCTCTCCCAGCAGTTCCTCGGTGAGAGCGCCTACGTCTGCGCCCGCGATCCGCTCAGGGTGAGCCAGGTGGATGTAGTGCCCGCTCCCGCATATGATTTGGAGCCCGGTCGCCTCGGCAACGGTCTTGAGCGAAACCACGTCGCGACCGATATCCGGAGGTGTCAAATCTACGATCGTCGTGCCGCCGAGGTCACGGAACTTCGAGACCTCCTCGGTCGCGGCCTGCACGTCGTTTATGACCAGGTTCTCCAACTGCCCGAAGGGGTTCCTACGCAGTGACCCGACGGATCCCCACCCGAACCCGGCGTCTCCGCCCGGCCTCGGGTCATCGCCGTCGGTGGGTTGCCAGTGTGATCTCAAGTCGATGAACAAGTGCTCATGGGAGAGCACGGTCCCGAGGTCCGCTAGCGGAAGCGCTCCCGTTACTGTCTGGACCGTTTTCACTGTCACCGGGCCGGGGGTCACAGTCAGTGCTCTTCCTCTTTGACTGGCGACGGCTCCGCCGCCCGGTCGGATTTGTTACCCGTCCCATCAGTTAGTCCCGGCAACGCCGAGACCAGCTCTCGGGACTCCCGGAGCAGCCTCGACGTCGCATCGACGACAACACCTACATCCGAGTTGACCGCGATCAGCTTGAAACCGGCGTTGACCCACCGTGTGACATGCGAGAGCCCGCCACACGCGATACCCGGGGCCACTCCGTTGCTGACCGCCGCGCTCAGCACCGACTGAATGGCCCTGCTGTCCTCCTCGGACCCACCGGGTTCGGGGGTCTTGCCGTGTGTCGATAACGAGAGGTCCCAGGGACCGATATAAACCGCGTCGACCCCCGGGACAGCCAGGATCTCTTTCGCCGACTTCACCGCCGGAGGGTTCTCGATCATGACCACGCAGATTGTCGCGTCGTTCACCTCCTCTGGTGTATAGGAGGATCTCTGCAGAGCCGCTCGCGCCGGCCCCCAGCTCCTGTTGCCCAACGGCGGGTAGCGGCAAGCTTCAGCCGCCTGGGCGGCCTCCTCTACTGAGTTCACGAGGGGGACGACGACTCCAATAGCACCGGCGTCAAGTGCCCCCATTATCAATTCGGGACGGTTGGCAGCCACCCGCACTAGCGCCGGCATCTTGTGGGCGAACGCGGCCTGCAACATCGAAACCATGTCCGCGTACCCGACCAGACCGTGCTGCGTGTCCACGCACACCCAATCGAAGTCCATCGCTGAAACAAGCTCGACCAAAAAGCTCGACGGTATGGCGCACCAGAGCCCGAGAACTACTTCACCTCGCCGTAGCTTCGCCCGCAGCTCACTTCGTGGAGCCGCGGCGTCCTGGGCGGAGGCCGATGCGTAAGGGCTGCCTGTCCGTTGCTGGTTGTTACTCACCATTTTCCTGCTCTCGTGCTAGACAAAGTGCTCCCACTCTCACTGCCGTATGTCCAGCGAGTCAAACCAAACGTCAAAGCCGTTACCTGTGGGCGAAGTAGCATAGGGGCCGACCATGACAGGTCCGGCATCCGGAAGTGCGAACAACTTGATCGGGGTGAAGCTTGTCCCGTCAAGTGAGTGGGCCACAAAGAAGGTGGAGCCCTCTCGTCGGACCTCCATCCATATAGCCTCGTGGACCTCGTCCGACTGCGGCAGCACCGACCACTCCGACCAACCGTGCGACGTCAAAGCGGCGTTCACCAAGCGAGCCGGCCCGTTATAGAAGTAGCGCTCTTCCCACGACCCCAGGACGAACTCGACTCCTGCCTTCAAGTAGTTTTCTGAATCCTGTCTTACGACAAGCCCGTTCTGGTCGTACTGGTCGCGGTACTCCCCTCCGAAGCGCACTCGGGCTACGAAGTCACCGTCCACCGTCTCGTAATACAGGTGCCCGCTGTCGCGGACGGTCTCTACGAGCGTGTGCCGCCAGAAATCAACCTCTCCCGAGGTCCGGAAAGTAAGCCGACCGTCGCGGAGTTCCCACTGTGCGGGTTCGTTTAGCCATTTCACTTTGCAAGCTCCTTGTCGTGCTCCTGGTCCGTGCCCCTGTCCTCGCCTGTCCGGGCCGCGTTTCGGTAGCTCTCGAGATGAGAGGCAACCCGTACCGTTCGGCGAGGGCTGGGTCGAGGTCGAAATCCCAGCACCGAGCGGTCAGCCCACCGTCGACAGCAATCACCTGTCCCGTAACGAAAGATGCCCCCTCAGACAAGAGGAAAGACACCACCGTGGCGATCTCCGAGGGTTCAGCGATCCTCCCGAGGGGGTGGGCGGCGCCGATAGCGGCCAGCTCCTCCTCGCTCACGTGCGTTGTCGCCCCGGGCGTACGGACTCCGCCTGGCGCCACTGCATTAGCCCGGATGGCTAAGCGGGCGTACTCTACAGCCACGTACCTGGTAAGGGCATCGATAGCGCCTTTCGACGCATCATACGCCGCATAGTTTGCGTACCCGGCCCGCCCGTGCACTGACGATACGTTGACGATCGCACCGCCACTGCGTTGCTCGATGAACTCCTGCACGGCGCACGCACAGCCCCAGTAGCAGCCGTTGAGGTTGACAGATAGAACGCGGCTGACGTCGTCGGTGTTGACCTGATGGAGGTTGCCCGGGCGATAAATGCCGGCACTGTTGACCCAACCGTAGAGCTTCCCCCGTGATCGTGCCGACGCTGCTGCCCGCTTCAGTACGTCATAATCCGCCACGTCACCCACAACGATCCCGTTGGGTGCCGGCATCGAATGGCTGGCTTGGTCGGCTAATTCCGGGTCGAGCTCGACCCCCACGACCACATAACCGTCAGCAATTAGCTGTTGAGCGATAGCAAGGCCGATGCCCTGGCCGCACCCGGTAACGACAGCCACGCGCCCCACATCACCGTGGGGCGCCTGACCATGATCAGCTCGGTTCACGCAAACGACGGGTTCGGGACCCCGTTGACAGCTCCGTGATGGTAGGGGTCGGCGCTATAGGCGGCGACGTTAGTGGAATTGACCGTGATGATGGGGATCTCGCACGGATCCGGGACGCGGAACCCAAGGTTCCACATGAACAGCATCAGGGGAGCGTAGAAGGCGACGTCGAATTGGCTCGGGCCGTTGCAGGCGAACGCGTAGCCCGCCTTGACGGCCGCAACCGACGCCGTGACCGTATCGGTAAGCAGCAACGCCACATTGGGGGCCGTTGAATGCATCGATTGGGCGATGGCGCCGCCAGAGCCGTCGCCCCAGAACATACCCGCCAGGTCAGGGTGTTTCGTGAACACCGACTGGAACGTCGTGAGGCCACCCTCGGGCGAACCGTCGTAGGTCTGGGCGCCTACGTAGGACATGCCTGGATAGTTCGCAGCGATGTAGGCGGCAAACACCTTGCCCTTGTTGACCAGGTCGGGCTGGTTCAGCTGCGCGATGAAGCCGACCTTGCCCTTACCTTTGAGTTTGGCACCCAGGAGTTGCGCGGCGTTCTGAGCTTGTGTCGACTCGTCCGCACCGACAAATGTGATCCTCGGGCCAGCCCCGTCGTTCAGGTAGTTCAAGATCGGCACGCCTGCCGCTGCTGCTTGCTTGTACACAGGACCATAGGCGTTGGCGGCCAGGTCCGGGACCATCAGACCTGATGTGCCCTTACGGGCTATCAGAGTGGCAATGTCACTGACGATGACAGAGATGTCGGTGTTCGACGTCCCGACGATCGTTGACGAACAGCCCAACAGCTTGTCGATGGCGGCAAAACCGGCCCGGACCTGAATATAGAACGGATCTCCGATGTTGCCGGTCACCAGGTAGTATTTTTTCCCGGCTGCGCTCAACCCGGCACTGCCCAGGTTAGCGGCCGCAGCGGGGCTCAACCCTCCGGCAAAGGCCTCGCCGACCAGCCCTGCCGTAGCGGTGGCGGCGGCGCCCATTCCCGCAACCCTTAGAAAGTCCCTGCGGGTATGACGTGTAGGCTTCTTGCTAGGCACGCTCATAGTAGTCTCGTCTTGTCCCATATTGTCTGTTCCCCTTTTTGTTCTCTCTTGTTGACTTTTCCAGGCTCGTCTTCTTGGCTACCTTGCACCTTCGAAATCCTTCGTACCCAACGGCAGCGGTCGTTCGACCGTGCCTTCCTCCTCCCTGCGGCCTTCCAGGACTGCCTCCCTTCGCCGCTCTTCCAAGACCTTCCTCTCGGCCCCTCGTTTGCGGACCACAACCGCGATTGCATCGAACGATATGGCCACCACCAGCACCACTCCGCTAATTGCTTCTTCCCACAATGCCGAAAGGCCAACGAAGATGGCCGCGTTGCTCATCACAGTGAGCAGGAACAACCCGAACATCGTCCCGATGATGCTCCCCTCGCCGCCGTTCAGCCCCGCGCCCCCTATAACAGCGGCGGCGATGGCGTTGAGGGCGAGGTTGACGTAAGCCTCGGGTTGCGCCGAGTCTATCTGTGACGCAAAGACGATCCCGGCAAACGCCGCCATGAGGCCTGAGAGGGTGAACAGGATCATGCCCATCCGTTCGACGGGTATGCCCTTCAAACGGGCAGCCTCTCTGTCCCCCCCGTTGCGAGCACGTGGTACCCGAACGGTCGGAAGGCAAACCAAATACCTATTGCCAGGACTAGGAAAAGGGCGTAGTAGTCCGAGGCCAGGAACTTGAGGAAGGTCATTTGACCGATCTTCTGGAACAACGCCGGAAAGGCGCCCGGCGCCTGGCCCTGGGTAATGCCGTCGGCAATGCCGACCGTGATCCACCACATCGCCAGGGTCATGATGATGGAATTGACGTGGAATATTTCTATGAAGATGCCGTCAACCAGGCCTACGAGGGCTCCGAAAAGGAGCCCAAGCAAAAAGGCCAACAGGGACGGGACGTGCCAATCCACCATCAAGTCACCCGACACGATCCCAGCGAGCGCAGCGATGCCGCCGACGGCCAGGTCGAAGCGGCCAGCCGCGAGCAAGAGGGCTTCGGCCGCCGCCACAGGCGCGGCCAGTGCCATCGCGTTGATCACGACTCGCATGTTCGTCAGGTCAAGGAAGCCCGGTTCGACGGCCCCTATGATCAAGACGAACGCAAGGTTGAACCCGATCAGGATGAAGAGACGAGTTTTACTGCGGACGAGACGCTTAATTGACTCGCCCAAACTGTAGCCCTCACCATCACCATCTGGCCAGGTCATGCCCTGAGACGCGGGGCCCCGATTGGGCTCACCCCGATTTGGTTAGCACTGGGCTGTTGCATTTGGTCCGCTCTTGGCTGCGCTTCGCTCGGGCTCTAGCTCATTCAGGATTAGTGGTCCCCGATGCAAGAGAGCTTCTTGCCGGGGCTTGAGGGGAAACTGCACCGGTTATGAGCCGGACAACATCCTCATGGTCGCTTTCACTGGCGATGACTGTGCCGACGTCCCTTCCCCCTCGCATGACAGTTATCCTGTCTGCTAAACGGAACACGTGGTCCAGATTATGAGCAATTATAATTATACCCCTGCTGGGCTCTCTGAGGCTTTCGATCAGCGAGAGCACCTCCGAGGACTCTCTTACGCCCAGCGCCGCGGTCGGTTCGTCCAGCACCAGGATCCGTTTGCCGGCCTGGATCTCCCTGGCGATAGCGACCGCTTGGCGCTGACCACCAGATAGGTCGATGACAGGGAGGTAACTGTCCTTGATATTGGCTTGCTTCAAGGACCGGACGATAGCTGTCGCCCGCCTGTGCATATACCCCGCCCGGACAAAACCCAACCTGGTGACCGGCTCACGGCCGAGGAACATATTCGCCGCTATATCGCGGACACCTACCAGGGCCAGGTTCTGGTAGACGGTGGCGATGCCGACGGCACTGGCGTCGTTTGGGTTACGGAACTTGACCACCGAGCCATCGATCAGGAGCCGCCCGGTCGTCGGGCTTACCGCCCCCGAGATGATCCGTACGAAGGTAGATTTGCCGGCACCATTGTCGCCAACGATGGCATGGATCTCTCCGGGAGCAAGGTGAAGGAGAGGGCCCGGATCGCCTCGACGTGCCCGTAGATCTTCGATAGGTTTGCCGCTTCGAGCAACGGTGTCAGTACGGCTTCCCCCTCCGGTGGCGCTAAAGCTTCGCTCACGGGTCTGTACCCTCGAGCCGGTACCTCAGACCGGGCCTGTCCCTGGTGCACGTGCAGCTCGTGAGCATCCTCTGTTTTGGGCCTTCGAGAAGGCGACCGACGCCTCATCGGGCCTACCTGGGCTCCTTCTCATCCGGCTCCCTTATAGGATAACCAATATCTTGCTGTTGGGTCAAGGCCAGCACATGCCGCAGACAGGGCGCGATACCTGAGAGAAGGAGGCAACAGTGACCCGTGACCAGGAACTCGATCTGGTCTGCTTCGGGCGGATATGCGTGGATCTTTACGGGGAACAGACAGGGTCGCCACTCGGGGCGATCGAGACCTTCGCCCGGTACGTCGGTGGGAGCGCTGCCAATATTTGTGTGGGTTCGGCACGGCTGGGCTTGCGGGTAGCGATGCTGACCCGAGTGGGGGCCGAGGATTTTGGCCACTACCTGGTCACGTCGCTCGAGCGCGAGGGGATAGATGTCAGCCTTGTCCAGCTTGATCACGAAAGGCCCACGTCCGTGGTGGCCCTTGCCGAACGTCAGCGCGACGATTTCCCCCGCATTTTCTTCTATCGTGACAGCCCGGACCTCGCAGTGGACCCAGACGAAGTCGACATGGGGCGCGTCGGGCAAGCGAAGGCCGTCCTGTTGACCGGGAGCATGTTGTTGAACCCCCGCTTGGCCGGCCTTTCGGAGAGTTTGGCCCGACTGGTTGGCGCAAACGGAGGCAGGGTGATCTTCGATGGTGATTTCCGTCCCGTGTTGTGGGGGGCCGCTGCTATCAATAGGGGCAACGACATGTCCGCCCGTACCCCCGAGATCACGCGCTCGTACCGTTCGTTGCTACCGCTCTGCGACCTTATTGTCGGCACCCGCGAGGAGATCGCAGTCATGGGTGGAGACGACGACCTCACCAAAGCGCTGCGCGCCATACGGCAGATTTCGATCGCGACCATCGTCGTAAAATCAGGCTCAGCTGGCGCGACCGCGTACCCCGGGCCCGTCGAACCCGGTTTGGGAACCAGTGCGCCCGGGTTTGTGGTCGAGATCGTGAACAGCGTGGGTGCTGGCGACGCCTTTATGAGCGGGTTCCTGTCTGCGTGGCTGCGCGACCGGCCCATCAAAGAGTGTGTTCGCACCGGGAACGCCAACGGGGCCTTGGTCGTCTCCCGCCACGGGTGCACGCCTGCCATGCCCGTGCGCCGGGAGCTCGAGAGCTTCATGGCCCGGGGCGGGGTGCTGCGACCCGATCAGGACGAAGAGATCGAGCGCCTACATCGCGCCCAGACCCGCCGGCCCACGCCAGCGCGGCTGTGCGTCCTCGCCATTGACCACCGTTGGCAGCTCGAAGCGCTGGCTGAGCAGACTGGATCTTCGGGCGACCGATTGCCACAGCTCAAGGGCCTGCTCGCCGACGCATTTTTGCAAGTCGCCAGCGAAAGGGACGACTGCGGGATCCTGGTAGACGAGCAGTACGGTGCTTCGGTCCTGGAACAGATGGCAGGCGGCCGTTATTGGACCGCCCGCGCCGTCGATGTGCCCCGGTCACGCCCGCTCGAGCTGCTCGCCGGCGAGGAAGTCCGCGCCTGGCTCCATTCGAGACCGGGGGACCAAGTAGTAAAAGTCATTTGCTATGCCCACCCGCAGGACCCGGCTGATCTGCAGTCGGCCCAAATCGAAACCCTCCTCAGGCTGGCGCGAGGCTGTCGCGCTGAACATCGCGAGCTGCTGGTCGAGCTGCAGTCCCCGGACCAGCTGACCTATGGGCGCGGCGAGCTGGCCACGTTGGTCTCACATCTTTACCGCGCCGGTGTACGACCGGAGTGGTGGAAGCTCCCTGCGCTGCCTGATCGTCTTATTTGGGAGGAAATCGGGGCGATAATCGAAAACGAAGATCCCTCCTGTAGAGGTGTGCTCGTGCTCGGTTCGACTGCCAGCCGGGCCGAGCTCACGTCGTCGTTCTCCGTGCTGGCCGGGGCTCCGTATGTTCGAGGGTTCGCCGTCGGTCGGGCGATTTTCGCCCCTGCCGCGTCGGAGTGGCTGAGTGGCGACCTAACGGATGCGGGCCTTGTTGCCGCCGTGGCCTCCGGTTACCAGGAAACCATCGCCGCCTGGACCGCGTTCGACGAAGGTGCCGACTTGGTGGCTGAGCCAAAAAAGTGACCCGCATGTCCTGGCCCTGGGCCCGCCAACCTTCTGTCCGCCAATCCTCTGTAGGGGACTGTCAGGTCGCCTGCTGTCCCGTTCTCCGCTGAGCGGCCCGCACTCGCTCGTCGATGCCCCGGTGGTGGGCCACCAGGCTGGCGCGCAGCGCGTCGGTGTCGCCGGTCTTCAGGGCCTGCAGCACTGTGACGTGGCAGGCAAAGGTCACCATTGGGTCGCGCGGGACCTCCAGCTGCCCGCTGCTGCTGGCCCGGTAGAAGACTTGCCAGAACGCGCTGAGCAGCTTGGCGACAAGCTGATTTTGGACCTCCCCGATCAGCGCGGCATGGAAGGCGCGGTCCAGATCCGCCGGGTAGGCCTCGTTGTCCTTGGTGATCTCCGTCTTCCACTTCTCGATGATCTCGCCCAGCTCCTCGATCTGTTCGTCCGTGCGAGAACTGACGATCTGGTCGACCATGCCCACTTCGAGTGTGCGCCGAACTTCCAGCAGGTCGGCCAAGTCGCGGTAGTCGACCACGATCGCGTACGGGAGGTTGTCTACGATCGGGTCGAAGGAGAACTCGCCGACGAAAAGGCCCGAGCCGGGCCGTGAGACAAGTACGCCCACTACCTGCAAGGACTTAACCGCTTCGCGGACCGAGTTCCTGCTCACGCCGAAAAGCTCTGCCAGGTCTCCCTCGGCAGGAAGGGGGTCGTCAGGCCGCAGTTTGTTTTCGGTAATGTAACCGCAGATCAGCGATTGCAGCTGCTGGTAAAGCGGCAGGCGGTGCAAGCTCATCGCCGATTTGTTGGCCTGCTTCACCATTTCGGTCCCCCCTTAACGCCAGGAAACAAATGAGCTGGTAACCCGCAGCGCGTACTTCAACTGAGGTAAACCTCGGGGTTGGCCACCGCGGATGCCCGTCCGCCGGAGAGCACGACCGTGATGTTGTCCGCTGCTTCCTCGAAGGTCTGCCGGCCTGCTCGCTGTGAAAGGCCGAGCATATGAGGAGTCAACACGAGGTTGGGGTGCTGGAAGATCGGGTGGGACACATCGGGGGGCTCGGGGTCGTAAACGTCGAGGCCGAGCCCGGACAGGGTCCCGTCGCAGAGTGCGGTGTAGGCCGCGTCAAGATCTACCAGAGCACCCCGGGAGCCGTTAACGAGGACCGAACCTCGCTTGCACTGGCTGAGGAGTTTTTGGCCCATTAGTCCGCGGGACTCCGGGGTGAGCGGCGCGTGGAGCGTGACCACGTCGGAAACAGCCACGAGGTCAGCCAGCTCGGCGAGGACTGTCCCGCCGCCACGAGCTGCGTTCGGGTCGAGGTACGGGTCATGGGCCACTATCTCCATACCAAAGACGCGGCCGAGCTCGCCCACGCGGGACCCGATGCGGCCCAAGCCCACGATCCCGAGGGTAGCCCCGTCGACGTCTCCAGGAGGGGCCGACTCGCGCTCGGACCACCGCCCGGAGCGCACGAGGTCAGTGTACGGGCCGAGGCGTTTTACGAGATGCAGGATCAGGGCGAAGATCCCTTCGGCCACCGCCCTCGTACCGGCGGTGGGCGTGATGGCTACCGGGATCCCCCGAGCCGTGGCCGCCTCCAAGTCGACGAGGTCGACGCCCACGCCCGTGCGGGATATGACCTTCAGGCTCGGGAGGCCCGCGATCATGCTCGCGTCGACATACGCATGGCCGCGAGCCAGCAGTGCCACGACGTCCTCAGGCGAGCCACCGTACTCAGCCAGTTGGGCCGAGGCCAGCTCGACGACGGTGCCAACGGCAGCCACGCGCTCGCTCACCGAGCTGGGCACGGGGCCGAGGCTCAGGATTATTTGCTTGCCGTTGGAGACTCCGGCGGTCACGAGACCATTCCTATTTCTCTCAAAAACTGCAAACTGCTGACGGCATCTGTCCGTGGGTCCGACTTACCAGCCGGGTCAGCGTCTTGCTCTACCGTCAACCAGCCGTCGTACTTGATCGACATCAGCGACTCCTTGATAGCGCGAAAATCGTTGCAGCCTGTGCCAAGGACACAGAAGATGCCGGCGCTGTAGGCCTCCCAAAAGCTCATGCGTTCCTTGCGGCTCTCTGCCAGCACTCGAGGGCTGACGTCTTTCAAGTGGACGTAACTGACACGCTGACCATAGTCACGAATTGCGGTACCCGGATCTATCCCGGCGTACTCGAAATGGCCCGTGTCGAGGACCAAGCTGACGAGCTCGGGGCTCAATGCCCCCAGCAGCCGGTCTATCTCATCTGCGAACTCGACATAGCTCCCCGCGTGGGGGTGCAACCCCGCCTTGATCCCTTGGCCAGCGGCAATTTTCGCAATTTGCTGGACCGTGGAAACCTCGGTGGCGAACTCGTCAGCCCCCAACCTCGGTGCTCCGTCGGACCAACCCGCAGTTGCGGCCCGCTCGGCCGATATGCCCGGTATCACAACGAGGTGGGCGGCACCCGCCGCGGCCAGAAGGGGGACCACCTCCTTGGCCTCGGCCAGCAACTCCGACGCACCTTCGGGCGTGTGCAACGGGCCCATTACGTAGCCAGCCGTCAGTTCCAGTTTGCGACGGGAAAGCTCGCTCGAAAGCAAGGCCACGTCCGTCGGCAGGTAACCGTAAGGCCCGAGCTCGACTCCCCGGTAGCCGCACTCCTGCACCTCGTCGAGAAACGTCCCCCAGTCGGGACGATTGGTATCGAGCTCTTTTTCCACTCCCCAGGAGGTAGGCGCGTTCCCGAGGCGAATGCTCATCGGGGCGCCTCCGCTGCTTCGGCTTGTGCCCTGGCCGAAGCACGGGCCGCGATTTTTGCGCTCGTCGCGAGCATCGATGAGTCGGAGCCCACGCCGATGAACCTGAAGCCGCGCTCACTGTAAATCTCGACGTCCTCGGGCCGGGAAAGCAGTATGCCGGCAGAAATTCCCGCCTCCCCCGCGACCGCGACCACTTTTTCTAGCGCATCTAGGAACAGCGGAGACGCAGTATCGCCCGGGCACCCGAGTGCTTGAGTAAGATCCCTCGGCCCGACGAACAGGACGTCGACGCCCGGCACCGCCGCAATTCCTTTGAGGTCTTCGAGAGCACCAAGTGTCTCGACCTGGACCAAGCAGATTACGCTTTCTCCTGCAGTTTCTAGCGACTCTGGGTGGGCGCCGAAACCACACGAGCGGTTGTAAGTCGCAACACCTCGCCAACCCTCGGGAGGATAGCGCAAGTTCGACGCCGCTAGGGCTGCCTCATCCCGGCTGCTCACCCTGGGGAACATCACTCCATTGGCGCCGAGGTCAAGGACGCGCCCGGACCTGATGCGGTCGATGGTCTCGGCGCGGACGATCACGGGCACGTCATGTGCGGCGCCGGCCAAGATTTGCGCCAGCAGGCCGTCCTCACCTCGTGCCCCGTGCTCCAGGTCGACAAGGAGCCAGTCGAACCCGGCGATGGCACAGGCCTCTGCAGCCAACGGGGATCCCATGTTCAAAAACGTCCCGACCACCGTACGACCTGCCCGGATATCGTCCTTGAGCCGCCGGCCGCGATGCGAGCCGTCTATCCATGCCATTGTTGGCCTCGCCTCGCTTCGTCGTACGTGTGCCGTTTCTCGGTCACCCAGGATTGCTCAGCCACCTCGGCCGGGGCTACGTCCCACCAAACTTCGGACGATGGCAAATTGGCGTACGGGTCAACCGGTACCACCACGACACTCGGTCCCGGCCGCTCCCGCGCTTCAGCCAGAGCGGTCCTTACTTCGTCGGCCGTTGTCGCCAAGCAGGCGTGGGCACCAAGCCCCCTGGCCACGGCAGCCAGGTCGAGCTCCAGGTACCCACCAGTAAGCGCTCCCTCGCCCAACGGCCCTTCGCGGTGGCGGAACTCGTTCCCGTAATGGCGCCCCACGCGGTCCATTTGCAAGCGCCTTATTACCTGGTAGCCATTGTTCTGCGAGATAACCAGGGTCACCTGGAGGCCTTCTTGCAGAGCCGTGGCGATCTCTGACGGCTGCATTACGAAAGTCCCGTCCCCTATCAGAGCAACCACCGCTCCCTCCGCCTGTGCCATCCTGGCACCGAGAGCGCCCGGCAGCTCATAACCCATACAGGAGAAACCGAACTCGAGATGGCAGCGCCGCCCCTCGGTGGCGTCCCAGACCTTCAGAAGATCCCCAACTGGGCTCCCTGCCGCAGCGACAATCGTGTCACCATCTCTAGCTTGCTCTTGGAGCACCCCGATGAGCTGTCCCTGGGTCAACTGTCCGGCCTCTGGTACGGCCAGGGCGTCGGCCCTCGCCACCTGCCAGGCTGGACTTGACCTCTTCGCACCTGTCGCGCCACGCTGGGTTCGGCTTGAGCCCGGCCCGCCCGGCGTGTTCTTCCAGCGCCAATAGTGCGAGCTTGGCGTCGGCTACGACCCGGAGAGCACCCTCTTTTCTCGCGTCCTTGTCGTTTACGTTTATTGAGATGAAGCGCACAGCGGGGTCGAACAATGACCTCGATGCCGTCGCGAAGTCAGTTAGCCGAGTACCTATGCAGATAACCACGTCGGCCTCTCGGGCCAGGGCGTTGGCAGCCGGGTTCCCCTCAACTCCGAGACCGCCCACAGCCCACCATGCGTCCCGTTGTACGGCGCCTTTACCCGCGAACGTCTCTGCGACCGGGATACCGAAATTTTCAGCCAGCGTCGCTAGTTGATCACTCGCAGAGGAATAAATGACACCTCCGCCGGCCAGGACCAACGGTCGTTCAGAGCGTCTTCAGGACCGAAATGGCAGCCTGAATTTCTGTATCGCGGACAGCAATTCGGCTGATCTCCCAATCACGTTCTGCAAAAAATATTTCGGGATAATCGAACGATTTTGATTGGATGTCCTGAGGTAACGCGATGACGACCGCCCCCGTCTCGGATGGGTTGGTCAACACCCGCATTGCCTCGGGAAGAGCGCTCAAGAGCTGCTCGGGCAGCACGACCCGGTCAAAATACCGTGCTACAGGCCTGAAACAGTCGTTGACGGTGATGTCACCGGCCAGCGAGTGCTCGAGTTGTTGGAGCACAGAACCTTGAAGCCTCGTCGCATAGGCATCACTGGGTAGCAGCAGAACGGGCATCCTGTTGATAGTCGCCGTCGCTGCTCCGGTGACCATGTTGGTCGCGCCCGGCCCAATTGACGAGGTGACCGCCAGAGTGGCGCGACGTCGCTTCGCGCGAGCGAACGCCGACGCGACATGGACGAGTGATTGCTCATTGCGGCCCTGGACAAAAGGCATTTCCAACTGGTACTGGTCGAGGGCCTGTCCCAGGCCCGCAACATTACCGTGCCCGAAGATCCCCAGCATCGCCGGCACGAGCCGCTGACGCTCACCATCGTGCACGCAATACTGCCTGCTCAGGTACTTGACCAGCGCTTGTCCTACCGTAAGTCTCATTTGTTCCCCCGTTCCTGGGTCTTAGCGGGAGCGGTCGCCGGCGTCGAAGCGACCAGTTGCCTCCCAGGCGGCGCCGCCGTGCAGCACTACCGTCTTCGTCTCGGTCATTTCCTCCACGGCCCAACGAGGGCCTTCCTTCCCGATGCCGCTATCTTTGAGGCCGCCATATGGCATGAGGTCGGCTCTCCACAGTGGTGTCCAGTTGACATGGACAACGCCGGAGTCGACCTCCTGCACGAACCTCATCGCTTTGTCAACGTCACTGGTAAATATGCCGGCGCCGAGCCCGTAGCGGGTCCCGTTCGCCAACCGGATAGCCTCGTCAATGTCGCTAACGGCCGTCACGGCAACTACCGGACCAAAAAGCTCGTCCTGGCTCAACCTGCTTTCGGGGTCGACGTTCGACACCACTGTGGGTTGCATAACCGTACCTTCCCGCTCGCCCCCTTGGTCCAGGCGAGCGCCGGCTGCCACCGACTCGTCGACTATCGACTGGACCCGTTTGGCCTCCAGCTCGCTGATAAGGCTTCCCATCGTGGTTTGTTCGCTAAGCGGAGAGCCTGTCTTGATGGCGGCGACCCTGGGGACGAGTGAGCTCAGAAGGTCCTTCTCCCGGGCCTGGTCGACGAGGACGCGCTGGACGGATATGCATACCTGGCCGGCGTTCGAGTACCCGCCAACTGCTATAGCGGCGGCCGAGGCTTCGATGTCCGCATCGTCCATGATTATCACCGGGCAACTGGCCCCGAGCTCGAGCGATAGCCGCTTTACTCCAGCCGCCCGGGCTATGGACTCACCGACCTCGGTACTACCAGTGAAACTGATCTTCCTAACCCTGGCATCGCTGCACAACTGGTGCCCTATCGTGCTGCCAGCGCCCGTGATGCACGTTATCGCCAGGGGGTCCAGGCCAGCTTCGAGCAGGATCTCCACCAGCTGCAAGGCTACGAGCGGGGTCTGACGAGCCGGTTTAAGGACCACCGCGTTGCCAGCAGCGAGAGCGGGCGCCACCTTGTGCAGCACGAGCAGCAAAGGGAAGTTGTACGGCGTGATCGCCACCACGACGCCGCAAGGTTGTTTCATCGTGAAGCCGATACGCGACTTACCGGCCCCCGGGTGGGCATCGAGGGGCAATGAGTGACCATAAAGTTGGGAGCCTTCGAACGCAGCTAGGCGGATGATCGGCCCGGCCCTTGACGCTTCGACCCGGGCCTCCGCGATCGCCTTACCGCACTCGGCGCTGATCGTCTGCGCCAGCTGTTCAGTCCGCTGGTCCGCGAGGTCCGCCGCTCTCATCAGGACCTGGTACCGTTCGTAACCGGTGAGTGCCCTCGCTCTCTTGGCCCCGAGCTCGGCGGCGGTCAACGCTTCCTCTACCTGGGCGGCGCCGCTAACGGCACGGTGTCGACAACTGTGCCGTCGTACGGTTGGCGCACCTCTTCTTGTTGCGCACCCGAAGTCCAATCCCCTGCGAGGTACATTTTCACGGCACAGCCACCTTCCCGACAAGCCACAATCGGCCCCCTCGGCCCCGAGCCAGCTTCGCACAAGGAGTCGAGTAGTGCTGCCTCCAGGAACCGTCGCCCGGTTGCCCCGGCAAAACGGTCCCGTGCCCAACAAACGACTCTATGCGGCAACCGGGCGACAGTTGCCTGTCGTGGCACCAGTGCTGCCTCCAAAGGCTGTCGCCGGGTTGCCCTGGCAAAACGGTCCCGTGCCCAGCCAACGACTCTATGCGGCAACCGGGCGACAGTTGCCTGTCGTGGCATTACCCGCGCCGATGGCGGGTTCGCTGCGCAAGCGGGCGGCACTAGCTGGAGCCCTGTCGCCAACTTGCCCCTAACATATCTATAGGTTATCCTACAGGTGTGGTTTGTCAAGCCGGCTGCGGACAAGGCACGGTTCGCGGATGACCAAGGTATTTGAACGAGCACTCGACGCGGTCAGCGACATCAGCGACGGCGTCACCATCGCCGTGGGTGGTTTTGGTTTGTGCGGTGTACCTACCGACCTGATCGAGGCTCTTCTGACCTCCGGCGCCAGCCACCTTTCCATCACATCGAACAATGCCGGGGTGGACGATTGGGGCCTTGGTTTGCTCCTCTCGTCCGGCCGCATCGCCAAGATGACCAGCTCTTACGTCGGTGAAAACCGCGAGTTCGCGCGCCAGTACCTCGCCGGCGAGCTCGAGGTCGAGCTCCTCCCCCAGGGGACGCTGGCCGAACGGCTAAGAGCAGGCGGGTGCGGGATCGCCGCGTTCTACACGCCTTCGGGAGTCGGCACCCTCGTATCCGATGGTGGCCTGGTCCGAAGGTACAAGCCGGACGGGAGCGTCGCTGAAGCCTCTGCCCCCAAGGAAATCCGCGAGTTCGGTGGTCGCCAGTACATCCTGGAGGAAGCCATCGTGACGGACTTCGCTCTTGTCCGCGCCCGGATGGGCGATACAGCCGGCAACCTTGTGTTCCACGCCTCCGCTCGCAACTTCAACCCGCTATGCGCGATGGCGGGCCGGATCGCCATCGCCGAAGTCGAGCAGCTCGTCGAGGTGGGCGAGCTCGACCCTGACCATGTCCACCTGCCGGGGATCTTCGTCCAGCGGGTCGTCCAGGCCAGTCCCGATGGGGAAAAGCGCATCGAACGTCGCACGGTTCGTAAAAGGCCGGACAAAGAAAAAACGGACGGGGACGGAACCGACAAAATAGGAACGGCCAACGAAAGAATGGGCCGAGAGGGGGAAAATGCCGCTAAGCCGTGAACAGTTGGCCGCCCGGGTTGGGCTGGAGATCAGCGACGGGGCCTATGTCAACCTGGGAATTGGCCTTCCGACATTGGTGGCCAACCACCTTCCCGCAGGGCTCAATGTGGTGCTGCAAAGCGAGAACGGCATTCTCGGGGTCGGCCCGTACCCACTCGAAGGTTCTGAGGACCCAGACCTGGTCAACGCCGGGAAGGAGACCGTAACTATCTGCGCCGGCGCTTCGTTTTTCGACTCGTCCCTCTCGTTTGGAATGATCCGGGGCGGGCACATCGACGCGGCAATACTTGGTGGGATGCAGGTGTCGAAAGCAGGGGATCTGGCTAGTTGGCTGATCCCCGGGAATATGGTAAAGGGCATGGGGGGCGCGATGGACCTGGTCCACGGGGCCAGACGCGTGATCGTGATGATGGAGCACGTGACCAAAGACGGGTCGTTCAAGATCGTGAACGAATGCAGCCTGCCCTTCACCGGACGAGGGGTCGTGCACCGGGTCATAACCGACATGGCAGTTATCGACGTCGAGCGGGAGGGGCTCATATTGCGCGAGCTCGCGCCGGGGGTTGGCATCGACGACGTCCGCAAGGCCACCGAACCTCAGCTCTTGGTGGCGAATCCTCCCGCAATAATGGTGGTGCCTTAGTGGCTCAGTGAGTGGGCCACCTGTCGCATTGGTATGGCAACAAACACGGGTGCCCTTTTCCTATGGTCGAGGGCACACGAGCCGGGGAGCGGACTTCCGTGTTAGAGACCAAATCAAAGGTCATTATAACACCGGGAGCGCGCATATAAACGCCGCCCGAAAGTAACACCGTTGCAATTGGCGATTGTTGGTCCTCTTCTCGGTGCGTTGCCCCATTCTCGTTGCGAAACCACCAAAAATGGGGCCCTAAATCGCGACGAAAACCAAATTCCGCACCCAGAAGCCCCCGCGTGCGCCTCGGAAACCGGGGACCTAGCCGCCAGTACCACGTACCACGTCAGTTCGCCCACGCCTGGTGCTGGAATCGTGAGCTACGCCGGAGCCGAGCGGATCGGAGCGGAGCCTTGCAGCCTCGTGCGGTCAGTTGACCGAGGGGCGGGGGAGGACGGGAGGGAGTAAGGCGCTGAGAGGGCAAAGATGAACGGGGCACCCAGGTAGACGGGACGGCCTGGGAGACGAGATGGACGAGACGGACGAGATGGACGAGATGGACGAGATGGACGAGAAGGACGAGACGGACGAGACGGACGAGACGGAAGGGGCGTAGTAGGACTGGGCGGCCGTAGCCGCCAGGACTTATGCTTGGCGGCATGGACGGGACAGTGGGCACGCCGGCCACCGACCTCAGCTACGGGTTGGTCGACCAGTGGGAACAACTACCGGACGACCGCATCCAGATCTTCAGCCCGGACGGCGAGTACCTTGACCAATGGGCCAATGTGCAGCGCCAGACCAATATCACCTTCGACCGTGACGGGATGGCTTACGTTTCCGAGTTGTGGCGTCGGCCCGATGAGCCTTCCTTCCGAATAGGGCCCCCGTCGGGGGACCAGCCGGGAAGAGTGACCGTGTTCGACCCGAAAGGGGCGGTGCTCGCCAGATCGGGCGGCCCGGACCGCTGTGCGCCGGGCAACTTCGTCGCACCGCACGACATTTGCGTTGGCTCTCACGGGGATATTTACGTCGCGGAAGTGACGTGGTCGCACGGGATTTCCCACGGCGACGTGCCCGAGGGTTGCCACACGTTCCAAAAGTTTGCCCGGACGGCTGGTCCAGGAGGCAAATGAGGAGACGTGTAACCAGCCTGGTTAGTGCGGGCTCACGACCGCAGCGCAAAAAGGCATGACCCGCCCACTCGAACTGAACGTCGACCGGCTTTTCCCCGCTGACCCGACCGTCCGCTCGATCGCTCGGGAACTCTACGATCCGGTTAGAACCTGTCCCATCGTAAGCCCGCACGGGCATTGCGACCCTAGGTGGTTCGCGGAGAACGCCTCGTTCAGCGACCCGACGTCGCTTTTGGTCACGCCCGACCACTACCTGACCCGGATGCTCTACAGCCAGGGCGTGCCGCTGACGGCATTAGGCGTTACCGCCCAGGGCCAGCAATCAACAGTCGACCCCCGGGTGGCGTGGCAGCTCTTCGCCCGGCACTACCACCTCTTCGCGCCACGCCGTCACGCCTTTGGCTTGACCAGACGTTCTCCGAGGTCTTCGGCTTGGACGTCGAGCTCGATGGCCAGTCGGCCGACCACTACTTCGATGTGATCACCGACGGGCTCAGCCGCGACGAGTACCGCCCGAGGAGCCTGTTCAACCGCTTCAACATCGAGGTGCTGGCCACGACCGAGTCGCCACTTGATGACCTCGACGCGCACAGACGCCTGACTGATGACGGCTGGGGCCACAGGGTCATTACGACGTTCCGGCCCGACCCGGTGGTGGACCCCGATCACGAGAACTTCACAGAAAACGTAGCGGCCCTAGGGGCAATGACGGGCCACGATGCCGACCGCTGGGACGAATATCTGGCCAGCCTGTGGGACCGACGGCAAGTGTTCCGCGGCTTCGGGGCCACGGCCACTGACCATGGTCACCCGGCTGCCACCACGGCCGACCTCGGCCCCGAGAGATGCCAGCAACTCCTCACGGGGGCGCTGGCCGGGCGCCTGGACAACCACGAAGCAGATCTTTTCCGGGGCCAAGTCCTGACAGAAATGGCCGCGATGAGCCTCGAGGACGGGTTGGTGATGCAAATCCACGCGGGTTCGAGGCGAGACCATAATCCTCTTGTTCATCGTGTGTTCGGCCGGGACCGTGGCGCAGACATCCCAGGGCCAACCGACTATGTGGGTTCGCTTCGCCCTTTGCTGGACAGGTTCGGGAACGACACTCGCCTCACTATCATCCTCTTTACTCTCGACGAGTCGACCTACAGCCGTGAACTGGCTCCCCTGGCGGGCCATTACCCCTGCCTGCTCCTCGGTCCTCCGTGGTGGTTTTTCGATTCAGTGGAAGGCATACGGCGGTACCGCCGCGCCGTCACAGAGACGGCCGGGTATGCCAACACAGCGGGTTTCAACGACGACACCCGTGCCTTCCTGTCGATCCCCGCCCGGCACGACCTGGCTCGTCGCGTCGAATGCGGCGAACTGGCTTACCTCGTAAGCGAGCACCGCCTCACGTTTGAGGACGCCTCTGAACTGGCCGAGGACTGCGCCCATCGTCTCGCCCGCCGTGCGTACCGCCTCGCACCTCGGTGAGCCTTTACCCTGAGCCGCGGTCCGGCCCACCCATTACACAACTCGATGCGCCCGCATACCGGAAAGGACCATGGCAGCAACGGCACGTTCACATCGGCCTCGGCGCATTCAGCCGGGCGCATATTGCGGTCTACGCCGACCGGCTCCTCCACGAGCAGCACCTTGACTGGGGGATCGTGGGAGTCAACCTCCGGTCAGACGAGGTCACATCGCAACTGCGCCAGCAGGACAATCTCTACACGCTCGTACAGTCAAACGGGGCCAACGCGACCGCACGCCTGATTGGATCCGTCGGCCGTACCCTCGGGGGTAGCGATCGCCAAAGCATCATCGAACGACTGGCGAGCCCGTCCGTATCCTTTGTCACCGTCACTGTCACTGAAAAGGGTTACGGGTACGATGCCTCGCGACAACTCGACTTCGTTAACCCGGCCATAGCCGATGACCTCGCGCACCCCGCCCGGCCGGCGTCGCTTGTGGGCGTCCTCGTCCAATCGCTCTATGGACGTCAGCAAGCTAAAGCGCCGGATCTCACGATCGCAAGTTGCGACAATATCGACGACAATGGCGGGCTCCTGCGGAGCCTGGTGCTGACATTCGCCGAAAGGCGCAGCGCCGCACTGGCGCGATGGGTCGACCGGCACGTTGCTTTCCCCGCCACGATGGTCGACCGGATCGTACCGGCCACCACTGGCACGTTACGTGCCCAGGTGCGGGAGCTGACAGGGCGCGACGACCTGGCGCCGGTTGGCGCGGAACCATTTTCCCAGTGGGTTATCGGGTCATCGATGGCCGCCGATCACCCTCCGCTCGATACCGTCGGCGTCGAGATCGTCGACGACGTAAGACCGTTCGTCCAGATGAAGCTGCGCATCCTGAACGGACTTCACTCTGCTGCCGCCTACCTCGGCACCCATGAGAGGACTGAAACCATCGATACCGTCGTCGAAAGAGACAGGCCTTTCCTCGAAGAGCTTCTGGACGAGATCCTGCCGACCCTTCGGCCCCCGGCGGGTTTCGATATGCGCCGCTATGGCGAAACCGCGATAGAGCGGTTCGCCAACCCGTGGCTTCGTCACCGGTGCGAACAGGTGGCGACGGACGGTTCGGTGAAGTTAGCTCAGCGCCTCTACCCTACGATCCTCGCCCGGCTTGAACGTGGCCTACCCGTCGAAGCCTGCACCCGCGTCCTTGCGCTGTGGGTCGAACACGTCGCCCGCGCCGGCCTCCAGCTTGTGGACCCCCATGCAATGGATCTTGCTGCTCGATTGCGAGGCGCGCGCTCGCCGTACGACATGGCGCAGGCGGTACTCTCGGACAGGGCCATCATCCCCGAGCGTCTCGCGCAGGCCGACGTCGTCGACCTCGTGGCGAAGCAGCTCGACGAACTCCGCCGCGATGTGAGCACCCGGCCGTGAGCCGCTACGCCGTCGTTGGGACGGGGAGCCGGTCCACCATGTACATCGACGCCATCTGCGGCGATTATGCCGGCCCTTGTGACCTGGTGGGGCTGTGCGACACGAGCTCGGTGAGGATGGCCTATCACAACAGACGCCTTAGCTCCCTCTATGGTCATCGCGAGGTGCCAACATGGCCTGTGGAAGACTTTGGCGAGATGCTCGAACAATGTCGCCCTGACGTCGTTATCGTCACGACCGTGGACGCTTTCCACCATCGCTACATCATCGACGGTCTGAGGCACGGGTGCGATGTAGTTACGGAGAAGCCGATGACAATTGACGCCGACAAGGTAAAGGCGGTCCTTTCAGCGGTCGACGAAACAGGGCACCATCTGACTGTTACGTTCAATTACCGGTATTCTCCAGCCTTCACACGGCTGCGCCAGCTCATAAGCGAAGGCGCCATCGGGATGCCTCGCCTCGTCGACTTCTCCTGGATGCTCGATACCAGCCATGGCGCCGACTACTTCCGTCGGTGGCACCGCGAAAAGCCCTTTTCAGGCGGCCTCCTCGTCCACAAGGCCAGTCATCATTTCGACCTCGTCAACTGGTGGGTGGGCTCTTGGCCCGAGAATGTGTATGCCCTGGGTTCTCTGTCGTTCTACGGCGAGGACGCCGCGGCCGGCCGCGGCGAGAGCTACACCTACGGGAGGTACACGGGAAATACCACGAGCGACCCGTTCGCACTCGACCTCGAGCGCAGCCCCATGCTCACCGGCCTGTACCGCGACGCAGAGGAGGAAACAGGGTACCTACGGGACCGGAATGTGTTCGGCCCCGACATCTCCATCGAGGACACGATGGTCGTTAGCGCACGGTACCGCAGCGGCGCGCTGCTCAGCTACTCTCTGGTTGCTTACTCCCCCTGGGAGGGGCTTCGCGTGGCAATTACCGGCGACAAGGGGAGGGTCGAGTTGTACGAACGGCACGGAGCTCACGTAATCGAGGAAACACCGACCGGGACCGGAGCGCCAGAAGGCACCGACGACGAGCCCTACCGGGAGATCGTTTTGTTCCCCATGTTCCACGGGCCAGTACAAGTCGACATCCCACCGGGCAAAGGCACCCACGGAGGGGACGGTTACATGTTGCAACAACTGTTCGACCCTGGCGCGCCCGTCGACCCCTGGGGAAGGCAAGCTTCGCACCTCGACGGCGCCGCAGCAGTGCTGCTGGGAGCGGCGGCTAACGAATCCATCGCAACGGCACGGCCGATCACGATCGCAGAGCTCGGCCAATCACGTCGAAAGCCACCGTGTTAGCTGCTCGAACGCGTCAGCCTGCATGGCCTGGTCGAACTGGTGGGGACCATCGTAAAACCGGCCGATGTATTTGCCTGGTGCACCCGAAGCCGAATATCGGGCGCCGAGGCGCTCATGGGCGGCCATCATGCCTTTGAGCGAGAACAGCTCGTCCTGGCGGCTGTACTGCGCGACGAGCGGGCTCGGCGCCCGGCAGGCGGCCAGGTCAGGCCAGTCGCCCAGCCTTACCAGACCAGGGGGGAAAAACATCCATGTATGCGCAGCGACGTGGCTGTCAAGCAGTTCCTCGTACGTCGACATCATGTCCACAATTACTGAAGCGGAAATATCGGGGGACGTGGCTTGTAACAGGGCGGCGCGACAGCCACCCCCGGACAGGCCTATACACCCGAGATGGTCGCTCTTGACGTCCGGACGGGACTTTAGGTACCCGAGGGCGACACGGTCTTCGTAAGCCACCACACCAGCCAGGCTTGTCCCCAGCAACGTACAGTATTTAGCCACCACATGCTCGTGCCGGGCGGCCAGCTGGTTGTACACGTCTATATCGCTACCGTCTACCTCGTCCTGGCCCCGGTGCGCCCAGCCGCCCTGGCTGCTTTCAGCTCCTCATCTGTCGACGAGGTTACTCCGGGGACATTCATTTCGTCCGCGCTGAAACGACGGCTCCCCCAGAGGAACACGTCTGGCGCCAGCACGGCGAAACCTTGCCTGGCCAACTCGTTGGCAAAAAGCGCGCCCGCCGTAATAGCGATCGAGGTGGTCGGTCACTACCGGGTGAGCCTCATAAGGCCCATCAGCGATCTTTTCCTTACCGAAAAACTTGAACCCGCCGTGGTCGTGGAGAGCCAGCACGCCGGGCAAAGGGTTTTGTGTACCGGCAGGGCGCAAGAACCAGCCATGAGAGCGGGGCCCGTAACCGACGGACCACGAAATTTCCTCCCCCGCGACCCCGTCCCGCTCCCATGCGTGTTCGCGTCGGACATCGACTGGAAGCTGGTCGTCCGCAAAGCCCAGGACCTCGCGAACCGCAGCGGGGGTCACAACCGCGCCCTGTCCTCCGTCGATCGACGTGCGCTGCTCCTGGGCGAACCCGACCCAGTTGCTGAAGCGCCCCAGGTGTTCGTAGGCCGCAACCCCGGTCGGCGCTTTTCCTTGGTCTGGCGTCATCTTTGCCCCATGATGGCCCGGACTGCAGCGATGGCTGTACCGATGCCGCCATCGTCGATGTCGAGATGGGTGACGAAGCGGACGTGGTCAGGCCCGGCCGTACTCCCCCGGACGCCGTGCGTCGCGAGCAGGTCAGCGAGAAACACGCTGGCGCCACCCGGTCGCTCAACACCAAAAATCACAATGTTGGTCTCGACGTGGCTCGAGTCGAGCTTGATGCCAGGCACTTCCGAGAGGGCATCTGCCAGCCGACGCGCCCGGGCGTGGTCCTCGACGAGCCGCTCGACGTGGTGGGCCAGGGCGTAGCTTGCCGCGGCGGCGAGGATACCGGCTTGCCGCATAGACCCGCCGAGGCGTTGTTTCCACCGCCACGCTTCGTCGATGAAGTCCTCGTCCCCGGCGAGAGCGGCACCCACCGGTGCCCCAAGTCCCTTGGAGAAATCGACCCAAACGCTATCGAATGGCTCCACCAACGACGACGGCGCCTCGCCGGTGACGACCGTGGCGTTGAACAGCCGCGCCCCGTCGAGGTGCGTCGCCAGCCCGTGGGCGCGGGATAGCTGCACAACAGCACTGATGTCCTCCCGACGCCAGATCGTCCCGCCGGCCAGGTTAGCCGTCTGTTCGACCCATGTGAGGCGGGGACGAGGCGCGTACCTGGACACCGGAGAGATGGCCGCGGCCAGCTGTTCGGCGCTGTAAATACCGCGCTCGCCATCTATCGAGCTGGCCTGGGCACCGGCCAGCGCGGCCGGGCCACCGGCTTCGGCGTGCAGGGGATGGGCAGTGCGGTCGCAATAGAACTCGTCGCCAGGCCGGCAATGGAGCACCAGCGCGATCTCGTTGCACATTGTGCCGGACGGCAGGAAAACGGCGGCCGGTTTTCCTAAGAGCTGCGCCACTGTTTGGACCAGCTCGTTAACGCTCGGGTCTTCGCCCAGTTGTTCGTCGCCGACCGCTGCGTCGGCGATGGCCCGGCGCATCCCCGCGGTGGGACGGGTCATCGTGTCGCTGCGGAGATCGACGCGGACGGGCCATTTGGTGGGCTGTGGGCGGTACACCATGCTAGCGGCTCGACGCGAACCGGGAAGCATCGCCCAGTCCCTCTGCGCTCAACGCCAGGTAACCTCCGTCCACCATCAGTTCGGTGGCGGTAATGAAGCTGGCAGAACTACTCAGCAAAAAGATGATCGCGTTGGCAACTTCCTCCGGTTCGCCGAGACGCTCCAAAATATGGTACCTGCCCCAAATGGGCTCCCACCGAGCGCGATCACCCCCCGCCGCCTTCGAAACCTCGGGTGTCCATATCCAGCCAGGGCTCACCGCGTTCACCCGCACCCCGCGCCGCGCCAGGTCCAATGCCTGGCACTTGGTCATTTCGACGATGGCTGCCTTCGTGGCGTTGTATGTCCATCGGTTTGCCTGTGCAATGTGCGCCGAGATGCTTCCCACATTTACGATGGCCGACCCTCTCGGCATGTGACGGCTAATGATGCTGACAGACGCCGCGCAGCCTTTGACGTTCACTCCCAGTACCCGGTCCCACTCAGCCGGGGTGGCCTCGAGGCCGGCCGAGATGAAGCTCGCCGCCGTGTTGACGAGAAAATCAATTTTCTCAGTCCTCTGCAGGACGGCGGACACCGCCGCACCCAACCCTTCTTCGTCACTGACATCAACCTCATGGACCGTGCAGAGTTCTCTCGGGCTGACCCGGTCGGCGACGTCCATGGCACCAGCCGCGTTGATGTCGAAGATGGCGACCGAAGCTCCCAATTCAGTTAGTCGCAAGGCGGTGGCGGCGCCGATGCCGGAGCCACCGCCCACGACAACGGCCAACCTTTCAGCAAACTCTCTACTGTCCGTTGCTCTACTGTCCGTTGCTCTACTGTCCATTGATGGCACTATTGCCCTTTCCGCCTTCGTAGGCGGCGGGAGCCCGTCCCGCGCCCAGGCAGAGCGTAGGGGAGCAGGGCGCAATAAGTGGGCATGGGTCTCAGGCTCCGACGAATTCAGCGTTCCCCGGGCCGCTCTCCAGGAACGAACGCACGCCGATCTCGGCATCGCGAGTCTCGAAGACGCTGACGAACAGCTGACGTTCGAGCGCGAGCCCGTCCGCCAACGACAGCTCGAGGCCTTCGTCGATGGCCCGTTTGGCCAGCCCCTGTGCCACTATCGCGCCCCTCGCGAGCTGAGAGGCGAAATGTAGAGCCTCTCCGAGGAACCCGTCGGCGGCGAACACCCGGTCGGCCAGCCCGATCTCGAGCGCCTCATCTGCGCTCACATTCCGTCCGGTAAGCACTAGGTCCTTGGCCCGTGCGGGACCTATGAGCCGAGCGAGGCGTTGGGTCCCGCCGCCACCCGGGATGATGCCGAGAAGGATCTTCTGGTTGACCCAGGCGCGCCCCCTCCGCCACGACGCGAAAGTCGCAGGCCAGCGCCAGCTCGAGACCACCGCCGAGCGCATAGCCGGCGATCGCCGCCACCGTCGCCCGGGGCAGGGCCGCGATCGCGTTCAGAACACTGGCAAAGGTCTGTGTGACCTTCGACGCGCGGTCGGTACCGCCGAACTCGGTTACGTCCGCCCCCGCCGAAAAGAAGCGGTCCGTGCCGGTAATGACAACAGCCCCAGGCAGATCCGCCGCCAGTGCTTCGACCGCTCCGGCCAGCTCAGCCAGCAACGTGAGCGAAAGCGCGTTAGCCCGTGGGCGCTCGATCCGCAGGACCGCGACGTTGCCCACGTACTCCACGGCGAGGAAACCGCTCATGCTGCTGCGGCCCTTAGGACCACCGCGTCACCCTGGCCGCCGCCGCCGCACAATGCTGCCGCGCCCAGCCCGCCTGTGTGCCCCAACTCGAGGGCAAGAGTTAGAGCCAGCCGAGCCCCGGACATGCCAAGCGGGTGACCGAGGGCGATGGCGCCGCCGTTCGGGTTGACGTAGTCGGCCGGGAGGGAGAGGTCCCGCGCAGAAGCGACGACAACGGCCGCGAACGCCTCGTTCACCTCTACTACTTCGAGGTCTCGTACATTCAGCCCGGCCTTCCCTACTGCTTGTGCGATAGCGCGCGACGGCTGCGTCAGAAGAGACGTACCCGGACCGGCGACCTGGCCGTAGGAGACTACTTCGGCCAGAGGTCGTACTCCGAGCCTGTCGGCGGCGGCCCGGGAGGCGACGACAAGGGCCACCGCCCCGTCTGAAATCTGGCTTGCGTTGCCAGCGGTGATCGTCCCCGTGTCGGAGAAAACCGGCCGGAGCCCGGCCAGCTGCTCTTGCGTCGTGCCCGGCCGGATGCCCTCGTCCTCGGTGACCAGGATCGGGTCGCCCCGGCGCCTAGGGGCAGCGACAGGGAAGGTCTCCTCGGCAAACCGGCCGCTCTTGGTCGCCGCCACCGCCCTATCGTGGGAACGGACGGCGACGGCATCCTGGTCGTCTCGCCTGATGCCGGCGGCAGCAGTATCGCGTTCGGTGGCGCATCCCATGGCAAGGTGATCGAACGCGCACGTGAGCCCGTCCGTGGCGATCACGTCCCGCAGTGCCGCGTCGCCGTACACGAGGCCGGCGCGGGCGCCGTCCAGCAGGTACGGCGCTTTGGACATGGACTCCATCCCGCCGACAACAACGACCTCAGCTTCGCCGGCGCCGATCATGAGGTCAGCGAGGTGAAGAGCCTGCAAGCTGGACAGGCACACCTTGTTGATGGTCATGGCCGGGACGCTCATCGGGACGCCGGCTGCGACTGCCGCCTGGCGGGCCGGGTTTTGTCCTTGGCCCGCCTGGAGGACCTGCCCCATCAGGACATAGTCGACTACCGATGGCTGCACCGCGGCGCGCCGCAGTGCTTCGGCGATAGAAAGCGACCCCAGCTCAACCGGGGCCACCGAGGCGAGCGCACCGCCGAGCTTGCCTATCGGGGTGCGAGCGCCGGACAAGATTACGGATCCAGACATCTCTTCATCTCCGTCATCCAAGGGGGCCGATGGGCCCGTCACATGCTCGACACTACTGAACGGGCCAGTTGAGGAGGCCAGTTGAGCAGGCCAGTTGAGCGGGCCGGTTGAGCTTGCCGTCCGCCGTCATCACGATAGCGACTAGTTTGATATTCGACTATCGTACTTCCTATGACTCTTGCGATGGGAGCCATCGTCGCCCCCCCGGGGGCCTTTCACGTCCCTCGCCACCCGGTCCGCTTCGTCACGGCAGCAAGCCTGTTCGACGGGCACGACGCAGCCATAAACATCGTCCGGCGGCTGCTCCAATCTCAGGGCGCCGAAGTGGTCCACCTTGGGCACAACCGGTCTGTTGACGAGGTCGTCGACGCCGCCATATCCGAGGACGTCCAGGGCGTCGCCGTTACCTCGTACCAGGGCGGGCACCTCGGTTACTTCAAGTACCTCATCGACCGGCTCCGGGCCGAGGGGCGCCCTGACATCCGGGTCTATGGAGGCGGCGGAGGTGTCATCCTCGCTCGGGAGATCGCCGAACTCGAGGCTTACGGCGTCTCGCGTGTTTTCTCTCCCGCTGACGGTCAGCGGCTCGGTCTGGCCCGAATGGTCAATCTGCTGGTCGAAGAATGCGACTTCGACCTGACTGCCGACCTCCCGGGTTCGCTGGACGGGCTTGCGGGCGGCCCGAGGAGCGTGCTTGCCCGGGTGATAACGGCGGTCCAGGGTGGGGCACTGCCTGAGCGGCAGGTCCTCGAGATCCAGGCGCGAGTCGGCCCCCGTGCCCCGGTACTCGGCATCACCGGCACGGGTGGGTCCGGCAAATCGTCGCTGACCGATGAAATCGTGAGGAGGTTCAGGCTCGACAGCGGTGACCAGTTGCGGATCGCGGTGCTGGCCATCGACCCGACGCGAAGGCGTGGTGGCGGCGCGTTGCTCGGCGACCGGGTTCGGATGAACGCGATCGGTTCAGCCCGGATCTTTTTCCGCTCCCTCGCTACTCGGGGTTCGCGTTCGGAGGTGCCACCCAATTTCCGTCTCGTGATCGACGCCTGCCGTGCCGCTGGCTTCGACCTCGTGATCGTCGAGACTCCCGGCATCGGGCAGGGTGCTTCAGCGATAACCGATATAGCCAACGTCTCGCTGTACGTGATGACTCCCGAGTTCGGTGCTCCCTCCCAGCTGGAAAAAATAGACATGTTGGAACTGGCCGATGTCATAGCTATCAACAAGTTTGACCGGCGGGGCGCCCAGGACGCGCTGCGCGATGTGCGCCGTCAGTGGGCCCGCGGCCATGACGCTTTCTCCACGGATCCAGAAGAGCTCCCGATATTCGGCACAATTGCTTCGCGCTTGAACGACAACGGTGTCACGTCGCTGTACCAACACATCCGCGATCTCCTCGTGGGGTGGGGGATATCGTTTGAGGGTGGCCGTCTCCCACTCGCTGCAGGCAAAGTCCCAATTGGGGCCGCGGTCATTGTCCCGACTTCTCGCGAACGGTACCTGGGCGAGATAGCTGGCACAGTTCGCGACTACCACGCCCGGACGGTCGATCAGGTGGCGGCGGTAAAACGCGCCGAAGCTGTAGCCGACACCATCGTCTTCGCCACCCATGTGGGGGCCGACGTAACCGGGCTGGACGCGTTGCAGGGAGAGGCCGAAGCTGCAGTTGGCGCCGAGGAACGCCGCCTGCTCGACAGCTGGCCCGAGACCGTGCGGCAATACGCTGGGGACGAGATCGACGTGACATCTGTGGCCACGCTCTCGGCTGTCGGCCCGGGGAACGGCACAGGTCAGGTTCGTCCGCTCTTCCATCTCTCACCAGCTGGGACCCGGGTGTCACGGGTCGCGCTCCCCCGCTTCACTAGCCACGCCGAGTTGCTCCGCTGGCTGCGGTCTGAGAACCTCCCTGGCCGGTTCCCCTTTACCGGGGGTGTGTTCCCGTTCAAGCGCGAGGAAGAGCAGCCGACCCGGATGTTCGCTGGAGAAGGGGACCCCTTCCGCACGAACAGGCGCTTCCACCTCCTGGCGGAGGACCAGCCCACCACGCGCCTGTCAACCGCTTTCGACTCGGTCACGCTGTACGGCTGCGACCCTGACGAGCGGCCGGATATCTACGGGAAAATCGGGACTTCCGGCGTGTCCGTGGCGACGCTCGACGACATGAAGGCACTGTTCGCTGGCTTCGACCTGTGCGACCCGTCAACGTCGGTCTCGATGACGATCAACGGCCCCGCGCCGACCATTTTGGCCATGTTCCTGAACACCGCCATCGACCAGCGGCTCGAGCGTTTTGCCATCGAGCGGGGCGGGCCAGCCAGCGAAGAAGAGGAGGCTGAAATCCGCTCGTTCGTCCTGCGGAACGTGCGCGGGACAGTGCAGGCGGACATCCTGAAGGAGGACCAGGGGCAGAACACTTGCATTTTTTCGACGGAGTTTTCTTTGCGCGTCATGGGCGACATGCAGGAGTACTTTGTGCGCAACTCGGTTCGCAACTTCTATTCCGTCTCGATCTCTGGGTACCACATCGCCGAAGCGGGTGCGAACCCGCTCACCCAGCTCGCCTTCACGCTCGCCAATGCCTTTACCTACGTGGAGGCATACCTTGCCCGGGGCATGGCCATCGACGATTTCGGGCCAAACCTGTCATTTTTCTTCTCGAACGGGATGGACCCCGAGTACACGGTTATCGGCAGGGTCGCCCGCCGAATTTGGGCCATAACCATGCGTGACCGCTACGGCGCCAACGAGCGGTCCCAACGGCTCAAATACCACGTCCAGACGTCCGGCCGGTCCCTGCACGCCCAAGAAATGGCTTTCAACGATATAAGGACCACGTTGCAAGCGTTATGCGCCGTTTATGATAACGCTAACAGTTTGCACACCAATGCTTACGACGAAGCGGTGACCACACCGACAACGGAGTCAGTACGACGGGCGATGGCGATCCAGCTGGTAATCAACCGCGAATGGGGGCTGGCCTCCAACGAGAACCCGTTGCAGGGCAGCTTCGTAGCCGAAGAACTCACGGACCTGGTCGAGGAAGCGGTCTTGGCGGAGCTCGAAAGGCTCTCTGAACGTGGAGGGGTACTTGGGGCCATGGAAACCGGCTACCAGCGAGGCCGCATACAGGACGATTCGATGATCTATGAGCAACGTAAGCACGACGGCAGCCTCCCGATCATCGGGGTGAACACGTTCGTGAACCCTACTGGAGGCGATCCCCCCGAGCCTCTCGAGCTGTCCCGTGGGACAGAGGAGGAAAAACGCAGCCAGCTGGCCCGCCTCGAGACGTTCCATAGCCATCACGCGGGCGAGCTGCCGGCTGCTCTGGCCGCGTTGCAGCAGGTGGCCCTCAACGGGGAGAACGTATTCGCAGAGCTGATGAGGACAGTCCGCTGCGCTTCTCTCGGGCAGATCACCGCTGCGCTCCACGACGTCGGCGGTTCGTACAGACGCAGCGTGTGAGCTCGAGCAGCCCTTGTGACCTCGGCGGCCATGTGTGACCTCGGGCAGGACGGTCAAAAACGATGATCGTCCGGCGCTCGGGCCGCGCCAAGATTCACACCGCGCATAGGCCCATAGAGCCAATAGCCTCCAGGTTGAAGCGAACGAGCCAGGAGGCGTTACCGTGCCCACCAATCCCCGCGCCGGACAGCCCGCCGCCCCCTCCGACCTTGTCGACGTCCCACGCCTTGTAACCGCGTACTACAGCGAACACCCGGACCCACTCGTCCCCGACCAGCGGGTGTCCTTCGGGACCTCAGGGCATCGGGGGTCCAGCCTTCTAAGCAGTTTCAACGACGACCACATTGCCGCCATCACCCAGGCGATCTGTGAACACCGGGCCGGGGCCGGCATAGGTGGCCCATTGTTCCTGGCGCGGGACACACATGCACTTTCGGAGCCGGCATGGGTAACGGCCCTGGAGGTCCTGGCGGCCAACGGGACGACCGTCCTGATAGACGCCCGCGATAGATATACGCCGACCCCGGCCCTGTCGCACGCCGTGCTCGTCCACAACGCCTCAGCTGGGGCCAACGTCGCGGATGGGATCGTCATCACCCCTTCGCACAACCCGCCTGCGGATGGCGGGTTCAAGTACAACCCGCCCGACGGCGGACCAGCGGGCACCGAAGTGACGACTGCAGTCGAGGACCGGGCTAATGAGCTACTGTCCGCCGGCCTGAAGGGGATCCGCCGGATCCCCATCGCGCGCGCTCGGGCCGCGAGCACCACTCTGCCATACGACTTCCTCGACGCGTACGTGTCGGACCTTCCGTCGGCCATCGACGTGGCGGCTATCTCAAGGGCTTGCGTGCGCATTGGTGCCGATCCTCTCGGAGGAGCGAGTGTTGACTACTGGGGGGCAATCGGCGAGCGCTACGGCCTGCAGTTGACGGTTGTAAATACCTTGGTCGACCCAACGTGGCGGTTTATGACCCTGGATTGGGACGGGAAAATCCGCACCGACTGCTCGTCGCCGTACGCCATGGCATCGCTGATAGAACGGCGGAGGGAGTTCGGGTTGGCGACGGGCAATGATGCTGACGCCGACCGCCACGGGATCGTCACCCCTGATGTGGGGCTCATGAACCCGAACCACTTCCTCGCAGTGGCCATCGAGTACCTGTACACGCATAGGCCGAGTTGGCCGCCTCGAGCTGCTGTTGGCAAAACACTCGTGTCTTCCAACATGATCGACCGGGTCACGGCCGACCTCGGGCGCCAGCTCTTCGAGGTCCCGGTCGGGTTCAAGTGGTTCGTGAGCGGCTTGCTCGACGGGGGTATCGGCTTTGGCGGGGAGGAAAGCGCCGGAGCATCGTTCCTGCGCCGCGACGGGAGAGCCTGGTCTACCGACAAGGACGGGATCCTGTTGTGCCTGCTGGCGTCCGAGATCGTGGCCAGGACGGGCAACACTCCGAGCGAGCGTTACCAGGCCCTCACTGAGCGCTTCGGTGACCCCGTTTACGCACGGGTTGACGCGCCCGCTACACGGGAGGAAAAAGCCGTGCTCGCGGCGCTGCACCCTGAAGACGTGACGGCCACTGAGCTCGCCGGCGAACCGATCACCGCGAAACTCACCACGGCACCCGGCAATGGTGCGCCCATCGGCGGCCTCAAGGTCGAGACCGAGTCGGGCTGGTTCGCAGCGCGCCCATCGGGTACGGAGGACGTTTACAAGATCTATGCAGAGTCGTTCAAAGGCCCAGACCACTTGGCCCGCATCCAGGAAGAGGCCCGTCACGTAGTTGCCGCTGCTCTCAGCGGTGTGCCAACAGGCGCGACTTAGCCGCTGCGGATGGTGGTCGTTTACTGCTGGGTCGTCGACCTCGTCAAGCCGCCCCCGCCGGTGAGCTTCGCCGCCAGGGCAACAGGGATCACCGTCAATAACAACACCGCCGTCACGACGACGTTAACCTCTGGTAGCTGCTGACCGAGCCTGATCGCGCCGAAGATCCATATAGCAGGGTCGTCTCGGCCCCGGCCGTAAACGTCGTGGCAATCACCTCGTCAAAAGAGAGCGCGAAGGCCAGCAATGCCCCGGACACGAGCGCCGTCGCAATCGTCGGCAGGGTGATGTAGCGGAACGTCTGCAAACCGTGGGCACCGAGGTCCATCGAAGCCTCGCCAAGTGAGCCGGAGGTCCGCCGGAGGCGAGCAATCACGTTGTTGTAGATGACGACGATGCAGAACGTCGTGTGGCCAAATAATTATCGTTACGAGCGAGAGGTTGATACCTCCGAACGTGAAGAACGAGCGGAGAGCTAACCCCGTAATGATGCCGGGCAAGGCGATCGGGAGTACCAGGAAAAGAGATACCGCCTCTCGACCAAAGAACCGGAACCGGTGCACGCCAAACGCGGCCGCGGATCCCAGGACAGCTGGCCCACAGGGGGAGCAGTACCGCGACAAAGAGCGCGTTGCGCGTCCTGCGGCTGGCGATCCGGGCCATGAAGTAAGCGAACGGGAAGGCCAGGACGGCGTCGGTCAGGGTCACCAGAGCCGCCAGGACCACGGTCCGCCCGATGATCTCAGGGACCGGCGCGTTGAACAGGGCGGCGAAATTGGCGAGCGATAACTGGTGCTGGAGGTTGTTGGTAATCGTGTTGACGGTCCAAAACGACGTCAGGAGCATGACAACCAGCGACGCCAGGTATATGACGAGGAACCACGCGAGCGGTGGGGACAGCGTGAGGGTGGCCCGGAGCCAGGCCCTGCACCCAGAGCGCGGCGGAAGCCCACCCTACCGCCGTCTGGCCCTCCCGGCCTGCTCCCGCCACCACTCCTTCTCTCTCCGCGGAGGTCGTTTTTTCCCAGGCACTAGCCCGTGATCTGCGTCCATGCTGTAACCCATTGCTGGAACGGGACACAGTTGCTCTCCCCGTTGTCGCACTGAGCTAGCGGGGTTTTCCAGAACTTGATCGTCTGGAAATAGGCGTCCGGCTCGTTAGCGTGAAGCGAGGCGCACGACCCCTTGGACAGACGGTCCATGATCGGGCAGGCCAAGGAGTTGTCTGGGGTCTCCCCGTAAGAGACGGCCTGCTCCGCCTGAACCTGCGGCGTGGTGATGTAGGCCATCCATTTGTACGCGCAGTTGGGGTGGGGGGCCTTGGCGGCGAGAAGCCACGAGTCCGCCCATCCTGTCGCCCCCTCACTGGGGATGGTGTCTGCAACCGCTTCTCCAGCGGCCTTCAGCTGCCCCGTCTGGTACGGCCATGCTGCGCCGACGACAGTCTCGCCGTTTTCGAAAAGCGAAATCTCGTCCGAAGCGAGGTTCCAGTACGCCTTGACCAGTGGCCTCTGCTGCTTCAGGAGGTTCACCGCGGCATTGAACTGGTCCTGCGTCAGCTCGTACGGGTCGGTGATCCCGAGGCGGGGTTGATGAACAGACAGGTAGAGAGCGGCGTCGGCGATCTGGACCGGGTTATTTGGGATCGTGATCCGGCCCGCATATTGTTTGGAATAGATCACCGACCACGACGGTGGGGCCTGGGGGAAAACCTTGGTGGAATAGAGCAAATCGTTCGGGCCGAACTGCAGCGAAACTCCGTAGTGCACTCCATTTATGGTGTTGAACACCGGGCTCTGCAAGAACGGGCGCAGCTGCTTCCATGACGGGACCAGGTTGACATTGACAGGCTTTACGTCGCCGCCGTAGATGAGCCTCAGGTCGGCGTCACCGGGAGCAGACACGAGGTCATATTGGCCGCCCCCTCCATTCGCCATTAGCGAGACCATCTCACTGGAGGAGCCGGCATATTTCGCGTTTACCTGGCACCCTGTCTGTTTCTCGAAAGGTTTGACCCACTCCGGCTGCGTGTACCCCTCCCAGGCGATCAGGTTGAGCTGACCCTCGCCTTTGCCAATTGACTTCTGCGGCGCCATGTTCTGGGTCGGCGGGGTAAGGCCGCCGGCAGTGTCGCGCAGCGCTGCCGTCGGGGCGGCCACCGCGCCGCCTTGCCATCCGGCCAATAGTGGCAACGCGATAGCGAGCGCGGTCAGGACGCGCCCGGCCCTGCGCAGAGAATAACTCTTACAGTTCATGTCCCCTCTCTTTCTCATCGACAACTTCACTCCTCGCCGGGACGGTCGTGGCTGTCAGCGCCTACCCGGAAGGCCTGGTCAGGACGCCACGCCACCCGAGCCCGTCTCCCTCTCGCCTCGAGCACGTCGGCACTGGCCGTCTCGAGGTTCTGGCGCACCGCCACCAGCTGACCGCCCCCGTCAAGCTCGATGCGGTAACGGGTAACGACGCCTAGATAGACCACACCGGCCACCACGCCGTGCTCCACGTGCGTGCCCGGCGGCGCCACTTCCGCATTTGTCGAGCAGCAGGTGCACCTTTTCTGGGCGGACCGTTAGTCTCTGCCCGTCGCGATCGATCAGGTTGGAAATCCCGATGAAGCCCGCCACGAACTCGGTCGCGGGTTTTTCGTAGACGTCGATCGGCGTACCGACCTGTTCGACTTGCCCGGCGTTCGCTCGGTCTGTATCGCCTGGCGCAGCTTGAGGTCGAGCGCTCCGAGGGGCTCGTCGAGGAGGAGCACCTCCGGTTCATTGACGATCGCGCTCGCCAAGGCGACACGTTGGCGTTGTCCCCCGGGACAGCTGGAGCGGCTTACGGCCACCGAGCCCGGAAAGCCGGACCATATCCAGCACCCGCTCGGCCCGGCGTCGTCGCTCCGGCTTCGGGACCTTGCGGATCTTCAACCCGTACTCGACGTTCTCTATCACCGTCATGTGCGGGAACAGGGCGTAATCCTGAAAGACAGTGTTCACGTTCAAAACCGGCGATCAGGCGCAGGAGCGTAGTCTTCCCGGAACCGGAGGGGCGTAGCAAGGTGAAGAACTCACCCTCGGCAATCTCGCGGTCCACACCGTCCGCCGCAACAACACGGCCGTAGTTCTTCCGCAGCTGCACTAGACGCACGGCCGGGTGCACGGCGCGAGACGGCGTCGTGGGCCGGACATCTGTCGCCGCTTGGCTCACGGCGCTCCTCCTTCTCTGAGGGGGTTAGTGGCACCACCCGGAAGCGGCCCGGCGGGCTCTCAACGTGTTGGCGGTATCACACGGGAGCGTGCTGGCCCGCTCACCCAGCGAGGCGAACGGGCCGGCGGCAATCGGGACTTATTCGTTGTCATCTCAACCTCGGCTGCGGCTCTAATTGGCCTACTTTGTCGCCCGGTCCATTTCGGAGGGCCGGTCGGGACCGAGCCCTCAGGTCGTCCGCCAACTCCGGGTCGGACCGGTCAGGCCGGTAGCACCGACTCAATGGCCGAGACGACCTCCTCCGAGTCCGGAGCTACCGTGGGGCGCCACCGGGCAACCACCTGGCCTTCCGGGGACACGAGGAACTTCTCGAAATTCCACTGCACATCTCCCGCCTCGCCCTTGCTGTCCGGAGTTGCCGTCAGTTGCTGGTACATCGGGTGGCGCAGAGGACCGTTGACGTCGATCTTCTCGGTAAGAGGGAACGTGACGCCGTAAGTGGTCGAACAGAAGGTCGCGATCTCGTCGGGAGAACCCGGCTCCTGCTGGCCGAACTGGTTGCACGGGACCCCAAGCACTGTGAACCCACGGTCCTTGTACTGTTCCTGGAGCTTCTCCAGGGTCTCGTACTGCGGGGTAAGCCCGCAGCGCGAAGCTACGTTGACGATGAGCGTCGCCCGTCCTTTGACCTGGTCGATGTCGAGCGGACGACCGTCGAGGGCGGCTGGGGTTACGTCGTAGATTGCCATGGGCACCAAAGTAGCGATCCTCCACTCCTTACCCTGCGCCGAGACGTTCTAATACCCGGTTCCTGAGGAGTTGGCAGCCGACCGCACAAGGCCTGGTCGTCGATCGGGAGATCTAGCGTCGTGCGTGACCGGGAGGGACGGCTAGATGAGCGCTACACCGAGCGCAATACCAACTATCCAGGGAGCGCACCGCGCCGGGCGGGCAATTTCAAGGCTGTTGGGGGTGCTGATGGTCGCGGCTGGCGGCGCGTTGCCGCTCTCCAGCAGCGTTGCGTATGCCAGCTCCGGCACTTCAGCGGCGTCGACGGCACCGACGGGCCCGGATTGGCTGGGCGAGATCAACCTGTACCGCAAAGCCGCCGGGCTTGCACCAGTTGGCGACCAGACGGCTTGGGCCGCAGCCATTGATGCCCACCTCAAGTACCTCGAAAAAACACCGTCCAGCTACCTTGCCGGGAAATACGCCTCTGCTCACACTGAAAACCCAGCATCGCCTTATTACAGCGCCGCCGGCGCGCACGAAGCGGCTTCCAGCGATCTCGCTCTGGGCGCTGCCACCGGCCCGGACGTGCAAACCATAGACGCTTGGCTGGAATGCCCTTTCCACGCCATCGGCATGCTGCGCCCTGCCCTCACCCAGGTCGCATACGCGTCTCTAGGTGACGACGCTGGCCTGGACGTACTCGACGGCCTGAACGAACAGTCGGGCGCCAACACACAGGTGTTGTTCCCGGGGCCGCGCATGACCACAGATCTCACGAACTACTGCGGTGACGAGTCCCCCTCTCCCCTGCAGACTTGCGGGTGGCCGGACGCCGGTGAAGGCTTGCCGCTGATCGCTTTGCTGACATCGCGGCCTAGCGGGCAGTTGAAAGCAGCTCTTAAAGGGCCCGGCCCGACAATGACAAGTCAAAATGGCGGGCTGTGCATCGTCGATACGGCGACATTCAAGACAACGGACGCTATTTACGGGCCCAATGGGGCCGACATACTCGCCAGTGACAACGCGGTTATCTTGTTACCCCGCCGTAGTCTGTCGCGTGGTACCTACCAGGCTACAATTAGCCAGCCGGGACGACCGGATATAGCGTGGTCCTTTACCGAAATCCCTCCCCCTTCGATAGTGACCACGGGGTTGTTCCCTGCTGTGAGGGGGCACAGCTACGCGGAACACTTGACCGTTGATGGGGGCGACGCTCCCTACGCCTGGTCGATCGATTCAGGCCGGCTGCCTCCGGGCTTGGCCCTGGCCGCCGACGGGTCGATTACGGGCGTCCCGACTGGGCCCGGCGCTACGTCCTCGCTCATCTTCAAAGTCACCGATTACCGGGGTCTGTCCGCAGTTTCGGCCCCGATGGACCTCACAGTAACCACGTCCAGCGGCGCCAACCACATCGACCTGTCCGTGTTTGTCGGAAAGGTGGTCAAGCAGCAGCTCCAAGCCCAAGGCAGCACTAACCCGGCCACATGGTCAGTAGTATCGGGCCAGTTCCCACCCGGTTTATCGCTCAGCCGGTCGGGACTGGTTTCAGGCACGCCAATTTCGCTGGCGACAGATAGCCTGAGCGTCCGGGTAACCGATGCCACTGGGCAAACGACGTTAGAGGTGGTCGAGATTTCGGCCGTCCGCGTGAGCCCGTTACCAAAGGCATATGCTTACGTGTCTACAGCAGGTCGGGCGTGCACGGCGCCAAATGCGATCTACGGGGAAGTACAGGATGACATAGTCGGGCCTTATAACGTCGATATTGATTTTACGATTGGGAGCGGTGCTACGCTCGCCAAAGCTTCGACAACTGTATTCATCACGAAGCAGAGCCTCTACCAATACGCCTTCAGGGTGACGGGCTTCCAGTCCGGAGCTCCGCCGCGACCAGCCTCGATCCCTCGTACCCCAGTGGTGGTCCAGTGGACGGCCGGTTTTGACAGTGGAGCCTTC
Organism: uncultured Acidimicrobiaceae bacterium; assembly: GCA_963823855.1. Classification (GTDB taxonomy): domain Bacteria; phylum Actinomycetota; class Acidimicrobiia; order Acidimicrobiales; family Palsa-688; genus Fen-671. The sequence goes on along the minus strand of CAWGNA010000004.1, from coordinate 132,950 downwards.
GAATTGGCCGGGCTCGAGTGCTGAGAAACCCGGGCCGCCCTGCGCCGCTCCCGGGCGCGACGTAGCCCGAGCTGCTTGTGCGCCTGGGGCGGCAGAGCCGCCAGTATTCGAGGGTGAGCTCAGGTCAGCTACTCATAGTCCTTTGCGTTGCCTCCGTGACCCTCGTCGCGGTGGCGGTTCTCCGCCGGGCGGGGATCCCGGCGCCTGTGGTCCTGGTCGTGGCCGGGTTGGTGATCGGGTTCCTGCCGTTCGTTCCCGACGTATCGCTCGAACCCGACGTGGTCTTGCTCGGCCTCCTCCCCCTGCTTGTCTTCGACGCCGCTGTCACGTCATCGCCTACCGGCTTCTACCGTGACGCCGGCTCCATCGGGGCGCTGGCGGTGCTCCTGGTCATCGTTACCGCCTTCGGCGTGGCAGCGGTGGCCCACTGGCTCGGCCATCTCTCTTGGCCGATCGCGTTCGTGCTCGGGACGGCAGTTGGGCCCACGGATGCCGCGGCGGCCACCGCGGTAGCCCGAAGGATCGGCCTGCCGCGCCGTCTGGTTACGATCCTGGAGGGGGAGGCACTGTTCAACGACGCCACTGCACTCGTGCTGTACGCAGCTGCAGTAACGGCGGCCACCACGGGCCAGTTCTCTGTAGCTCACACGGCGGGGAGCATCGTCTACGCCGTGGTCGCGGGGACCGGGATCGGCTTGGCGGTCGGCTTTGTCGGCCGGTGGTTGCGCAACCGGATCGATGACCCTCCGATCGAGATCGCCGGCTCGATCCTGCTGGCCTACGTGGCCTACCTCCCGGCCGAGGAGGCCCATGCCTCAGGGGTCCTGGCGGCCGTCACTGCTGGGCTTTACCTCGGTTGGCACAGCAGCAGCGGGGCCTTCTCGGCTCGGAGCCGACTGGTCTCCAATGCCTTTTGGGAAACCCTGGTATTCCTGGTCAACGCCGCTTTGTTCGTGCTGGTGGGGTTGGAGTTCCACACGTTCAGGTTGGAAGCCCGGGGACCCCTCGGCCGCCTGGTAGTGACGGGCCTAGGGGTCGTCCTGGCGGTCATATTGGCCCGGATGGTGTGGATGTGGCTTTTTGGGTGGGTGGGTCGCGGACTTCCGAACGTCAAGCACGGGTTTCGTAGCGGGAACTGGCGGGAGCGGTTAGTACTCGGGTGGGCCGGTATGCGGGGTGCTATCACCCTCGCCGCCCTACTCGCCGTGCCCAGGACGACTGCCGCTGGCGACCCCCTGGCCGGTCGTAACGACATCATCTACCTCGGCTTTGCCGTGATAATCGTCACGTTGGTAGGCCAGGGCATGACGCTGCCGTTGCTCGTCCGGCGCTTGCGGCTCCCGGAGAACCCGTCGGTCGCCGATGCCGAACGCGCCGCCCGCGTCGAGCTCGCTCGAGCCGCCCTTGACCGCATCGGAGCCGCGTGCGAAAACGGCGAGCTGCCCGACGAGCTGACGGACGGCTTGCGCGCCCAGTACCTGGGGCGCCTGCGGAGGCTCCAGACGTCGCCAGAGGGCCAAACCCTCGACGGCAACGTCGTTGCCACTGCCCGCGTCGAACTGGACATTCGACGCGACCTCATAGCACTACAACGCCGAAAGCTACTTACCCTTCGCGACCAGGGCCGCATCGGCGTCACTACCCTGCGCACGATAGAACGAGACCTTGACCTGGAGGAAGCCCGGCTTACCTCAGCTTGAACGAGCCAACGCGGTCACTCCAACGGCAACAAGAACCTGGTGCCCTCTTGACGTAACGTCTGCGTGCCGCCGGCGCCGACGACGAACATGGCAATGCGCAGCTCCTCCACCAGGGTCTCCAGGGTCTCCATGGCCCCGTCGTCGGACGCAGCCGCCGCCCGCAGCAAAAGGCCCGCCACGCCGACCAGGTCCGCCCCCAACGCCAGGGCTTTGGCCATCTCGACGCCGTTGCGTATCCCGCCGCTAGCAATCAAAGGCAATTCCGGGCACGCGCCGCGGCACGATATCACGCAATCCGCGGTCGGTATCCCCCAATCCGCGAACGCCGCGGCAATCATCGCCCGCTGCTCGGTCGGGGCGCGGTGCTTTTCGACCTCGCTCCACGATGTCCCGCCGGCGCCTGCCACATCGACCGCAGCCACGCCTGCCTCTTCCAATTTGCGAGCCAGGTCGCCGGCGATCCCCCACCCGACTTCCTTGACGATCACTGGCACCGGCAGGGCGCGACATACAGTCTCAATGCCCTTTAGCAGGCCGCTGAAATTCGTGTTGCCCTCGGGCTGTACCGCCTCTTGTAGTGCATTTAAATGCAGCACCAAAGCCTGAGCGTCAACCAGCTCGACCGCGCGCGAGCATTCCTTTACGCCATATCCGTAATTCAGTTGCACGGCGCCGAGATTGGCGAGCAACATGACATCAGGCGCCGCTTCGCGAACCCTGAAGGTCCCCGCCAGGCCGGGTTCTTCTATGGCAGCTCGAACCGAGCCGAGGCCCATTGCGCAGCCAACCGCCTGGGCCGCCGCGGCCAGCCTCCGGTTGATCAACGCGGCTTGCTCCGTGCCACCCGTCATACTGGAGATCACGACGGGCGCAGAGAGCCGGTGGCCCAGAAAGTTGGTAGGTAGCGCTATTGCGGCTAAGTCCAGTTCTGGCAGAGCGCAATGTTTGAAGCGGTGGCGCTCCCACCCCGCGGTCAGTCCCTTGGCAGCGACATTCTCTTCCAGGTTGATGCGGATATGCTCCGCTTTGCGTTGTGACGTCCCCGGCAGACTTGAAGCGGGGCCGGGACCTCGTCCCCCTGGATTTTCGGCTTCGTTCACCTGTGCTGTCGTGCCGCCATCACAGTGCAAAGCTACGCGGCGGCTCGGTCGGACTGCAATCTGCGCCCCCCGTCATTGCCACGCCGCCTTCGAAAGGAAGCGCAGCGCTGTGAGGCTGGGAAGAAAGAAGTAGGCGCCCCCTTTGACCGTGACAAACCGAGGAACCTCCTTTATCTGGGAGCGGGTGGGGCTGCCCTGGAACACCATTATACCTGAGCCGTCGTTATCGCCTACGACAGGGTCCTTATTGTCGACTAAACCATTAAAGGCACCCTGGTTGCACCAAGACTGCTGAATAAACTCGAACTGCCGGGCAATGTCCGCATTAATGGCAAAAAAATGGAGGCCACGCGGCTCGTCGTCTCCAGCCAGGCCAGTAGGCGCGACGGAGGCGTAGGAGAAGTCGTCTGGTACTATCCGCTGCCCGTAGAAGGTGGCGCGCCGGACTATGCGGTGCCTGTTTGCGGATCTCAACGATTCGGCGACGGTGTTCATGGCGAGGCTATCGCGCGGGTTGACGCGACGCACGTGCGCCCCTATGGGGCAAATGACGCCGTTCGCGTCGGTACCGGCATACCCAAAGCTGTTTACGCTGGCGACGGCAGGATCGTCTCTCTCGGGCGCCAGGACCAAGGCCGCTCCACTCGGCCACCGCCCGAAAAGCTTGGAGGCTAGGGTCATCATCCGTTGATTTCGCTCGTCCGGATCACCTTCCAACCGTTTGGGGAGGCAGGCCCAGCCATGATCGTCGGCGTGTTGCCCGACAAACCGCCAGAAGGCGGCGACCTCGGTACCGAGTTTCCTGTATACCAGGTAGCTCCCGTTACGCCCGAGATCCTTGACCCCCCGCAGGGCATCGCCGGGGAAAGCGGGCAACTCCCGGGCCGGGTCGAGCGCCGACGGCACTGTGGGGCTCGGTGGGTACACGCCGTACTCGTTGAGGAACCCGAGCACGAACTCACCCGTTCGTACCACTCCAGGCGAGCGCCCCGTCGTGCGGTCATCGCCCTCGATGTCCGGTTGCGAAATCCCATCGACAAAACCGAACGGGTTGATGTGGCTTTCCGGCCTGCTCCCCGCTTGGACCGAGACAGCGGACAGCCCACTACCGGGAGCTTCGATCTCGGCGTTCAGGGTGCCAACCAGCCCCTCGACCTCGGCCGCGTCGACCGCATTGACCATCAGGAGCAAGTGGACCGCCGGAGACTCTGGCCCGCCCAGCTCCCAACTGGTCGGAGCGCTCGGCCCGGTATCACCGAGCACCCGGGCGCGCGTCGCGATCCCGCTGATAAACTCTGGCGTAAAAGACAACAGCACTTCGTCCGGCGCTCCCAGTGCTTGCATGCCGGCGCAAGTGAACGCTAAATGCAGCGCGCTATTAGGTTTGACGCGACCTACCCGCGACCCGGTCTGAGAACCGCCCGCCACAGGCCAAGGCGCCGCGGTCGCTATCCGAGGTACGATTCTCTGAAGCCACAGCCTGGCTTGCGGGGCGTCCTCGATGCGAAGGAACACGTACCGGGCAAAATTGAGGTGGCGATAACCGCTGAAGATGATGCCTTGAATATCAGCTAAGACTTCACGCGAAAGTTGCTGCATAAGCCGCTTCCCATCCCTTCTGCCTCTCGCGGCGCAGGGCGACGTGGCCGCCGCCCGGCCCGTCGAGAGGTGGTCATAGGAGACGGAGCCACTCGTCAACCGAGGCCCGGTTGAAATGCGAACAGAGCTCACGCGTAATTTGCTCGTCTCGGTTAATATTCAGGACAGTTTCCGACGGGTATGCGCTGTAGTAAACCTGAGGCACATATTGGTGAGAGCGGATCCACTCGTAAAACGGGACGACCTCCGCCATGCCGCCCTGCGGATAGTCTAGACAATTGGCATAGAACAAGTTGAGACCCCACGAGAGGTTGTCGAGAAAATCGCCCAAGTAATTCTGCGACGAACCGTCAAAATTACTGATGAACACTAGTCGTGTCCCGTGGTCGATTACGGCCCAGTGAAATGAGTGGAGGGTGGAAACGCCCGAGAACTGGCCCGCCGGCCAACCGTACTTTATTATGGGGTCAGCCAACAGCATGGAGAAGCGCAGGAGCAACTGGCTCTTCCGGTCTGGCTTGACCTCCGCTAGCAGGGTCATCTGGTTTTGGACGTAACGGTCTTCGACAGCCCCGAGTTGAGCCAGGTGCTCGAGGTACTGACGTCTCGCCGCCAGGTCAACCGACTGGGACGACACCAGACTGAAATCGGACTTGACCAACAACTTGCCGTAAGCCACGCCGAGCGCCAGAAAAGAACTGCGGAACGCTTGGCGAGCCTGGTCGCCGAAGGCGCGCTCAGCTGAGGCGACCGATGCCTTGACGCGCTGCCACGCTGATGGCGCCGGGGCCGCTCTTTGTAACAGGTCCAGCAACTCGCTCAGCCGGGCGGACTGAAGGTACCCGGCCACGCCGTCCAGCTCGCACAACTCCTCGAGATAATTTCGAATTTCTGCCCGAGCCTGGATGCTCTCGTTGGTCAGTGTGGGAAAGCCGATATAGATATCGCTTACGGGGATCATCTGGGCGCAAACGAAGCGCTCGAAATCTTTGGTCCCCGCATAATTCTCACACGCTTCCCAAATCGAGCCCATGCGCGGCGTAACGGCCACCAACTCGGCAATGTAATCCTTGAGCGCCCCGTCGTAGTCGGCTGAGAACAACAGACGGGGGCCAACTTTCTCGTCGTCCACGATCACGAACCGGGCAAAGTGCGTGCGGCGGCTCTCGTCCAGGCGCATGTACGGGTTGTTGGACGGTTCTCGCCCCATCTCGTCCAGGACCTCCCGGAGCCTCGGTTCCTGGCCCGGGCCTAGTTTCGCGACCAGCGTCAACGGCCTCATGTCGATCGGCGGGCCGGCTCAGGCCCTCGTGCTGGCGACCGTCTCATTGCCGTTGTGCCGCGATAAGACGCTATCGACGGAGTACCGCCCGGGGCCGCCGAGGACCAGGGAGAGCAGCCCGCCAATCCCGAGGATGCTGCTCAGGTAGTCCGGCAATGGTTGCTGGCCGGGGAGTGGGTCGGGGAACCCTCCCCGCCTGATCGCCCACGAGATGTTGCCCACCAGGTTGAACACGTTCACGACAGCAAGTCGCCGTGTCCACGTGCCCGTCACCAGCGACAAGCCTCCGCCGAACTCGACCAGCCCCACGACCCACGACATCTCGCGCGGTGCGGGGAAACCCATGCCCTGGAGGATGTGCACTATGTTGGCGTGGCCTTGCTTCAAGAACAGCTTCCTGGCGCCCGCGTACATGAAACAACCTCCGAAGACCAACCGGATCGTTAAGGGTGCCACATCTTTGCCGCTCCCCATGCCACCGTCCTTGCTCGCGGCACTCCGATCACTCAATTGAAGCCCGCCACATTGAAATATATATAAGCCCCGAGGCATATGACACTGCCCAGGTAACCGGACAAATACACCATTTGCCGCACCTGAGCGTAGTCAGTCTTGGGATCCGCTGCTTGTCGCACCCATGAGCCGAACCTGTACCCCAAGATAACGAAGTACCCAAGTACGAGGACGGCAAGCACGTAAGCATGAGTGGTCGCCAAAGCCGCCGCACCACAAACCCCGGCCAGTACTGCAAACAGCAGCGAAGCCCGCAGTGTCTTGTTCCTCCCGAACATGACGGCCACAGAGATGTCTCCGCGAGCCTTGTCTTCCTCGATCTGGTGGACCTGCATCATCATGTAAACAGATGCCTTGAAAAGGGCGGCGCTCGAGGCGGCCAGGACCAGCGGCGCGGTCCCGGCGGCGGGGCCGAGCGAGGCGGCCGCCAAGATGGTGAGCGAACCCAGGATGGCATTTATGAGGACCGCGGCGTAACCGTTGGACTTGAACCGAAAGAGCCGGTGAGAGTACAGAATGTAAAGAACGATGACGGCAATGGCCAGGTACAAGAAAACGCCGCCCAACACGATGGCGAGAATTAGCCCCGCGGCCTGCATCACGAGGCTCCCGTACAGCAGAGAGGATGTCACTTTCGGCGGTTTTGCCATCCCGCCGACCGGGTCCTCGTCTTTGTCGTAGTACGAATTGAACACAGTGAGGCCGGCGCAAATGAGGAACCAGGAGACGAGCCCCAGTACCACGTCAACCGTCACGGGGTGCTTGGCCACAATGGAGCCGAAGAGAAAGCCGAGCAGGACGTATGACTGGACGGGCCAACGTATGTGGATGAAGATCCGCCGCAGCTCGGTACCGACCGTCCCCGACTTCTCGCTGCCTTCCTGGCCGGGACGCCCGGGCGCACTACCTGCCGGGCCGTTGGGGGCGATCGAGCCCGAATTGTCGAGGCCCAGCCCAGACTGGTCGGCGCGGCTGGTGCTTCGCCCGGATGGCCGCCGACCTGCAGAAGGCTCTTCGTAACTTGAGCGCATAGAGGTACCTACCTGTCTGCAGCGACCGGGAGACGGACGGCCGGCGCGGCTGAGAGTGGGATCACAATACCCGTGAAGTGAGGTAGTCGCAAATTTTGCCTGATGGGCGCACGGAAAGTGGGACCGGAGCTGAGGGGCCGCAGGCGGACCGTTGGGCGCGCGTAACGAGCCGGTCAGGGTGCGCTGGGTAGAGATGACGCCACGTCGCTTTGGCAAGCCGGGACGTCGCTGTTCGAGATGTCGGAGCGTGCCGGGGGGCCCGGACCTCTAGACAGAAGGGGCCGACCAACGATTTTGTTGTCCTCCCACTTCGCCCTGTTCGACTGGCCAAATTGGCCAGTCGAACATCTCTTTCGCCACCTCAATACGCTCGGCCGTGTAACGTTCGATTAACGCAGCCCGCGCAGAGGATCCCATGGCGACTGGAACTCCCCTTCGGCCCGTCTCACGGGTCGAACAGGCGAGCACCTTCCCCTTTGAGCCTTCTAATTGCCCGTCAACTAGGTTGAGCCTGACCGGAGAACCGCCGCCGGGGGCTCCTAACCAGGAGCGCCCCGCTGCTGTGGCACCGGAGCCCAGCCCCGAGACACCAACTCAGACGGGCGCCACCGCCGGAGCCCCTCCGTCGGGCGGTTCGGGCTTCGGCCCACGCCGGGAGGACGTGTTCTGCCCTGTGCTGGGGGCACTCTTGCAAAACGGCCAATTGCAACCGGACGGGTACGGGCGCATCAAGTTCGCCGACGCCGCTCGAGCCATGGCAAGTGCAGGTGTCTCCGTGCCCTTCCGGTCAGCGCTCACAGGCACATCTCCCATGGCGAACAGGCCGGAAAACATCTGGAGGAATGCCTCTAGTCTGTCCTTCGACGTTTTCTCATTGCGTGGCGGGCTCGTGGCGCTACTGGCTGGCAAAGGTGATTCGGGCATCCTCAACGGCGGGACCTTCGACGAGGTCAAGTTCACGACGTTCGTCTCCCACAGTCAAGACGGCCGGACCATGACTATCGCGGACTTCGCCGAAGCCTCCCGGGACAACGCGTTGAGGGACGGTCGCCGCTCGGCCAACGTGTGGGCACGCGCCAACCTCGCTGCGATCATCATCGCCCTGGGTTATGACGATGCCAATGGGCGGCGCCACGTTGACATCCAAACTCTGCGTGATCTTTACGAGCACAAAACACTCCACTTCCCAGGAGCACGCCCGCCCACCACCGGGTTAGGCGGGCTCTGTCGCGTTCTAAGGGAAATGGCACGGCTGACACCCCGCACCTGACGACCGACTGCGGCCCCGCCTCGGACCGCTGGCACGTCGGACCACTGGCACGTCGGACGACTGGCACGTCTGACAGTTGGCCGGTAGTTCACAACAGACGCAGAGCCCGTACCGCCGCGTCGTGGGCGCGCTTCAGCCCCGCACCGCTACCACTGATGGCGCGGTCACGGCCAATGTGGACCGCTGTTTCGGTGGGGTAGGCGCTGTAATACAAGGGCACCACGAGCTGTGCGTTCTGGATCCATTGGCCCCACGCCTCAACCCGGTGCAAGCCTCCCGGCGGGTAGTCGGCACAGTTATTGAACAGCGCATCCAACCCATAGTTCATCTTGTCAGCAAAGTCATCCAGATAGTTCACCCACGACCCGTCATAGTTGCTCATCACGATCCCGTACTTGCCGTTGTCTATGACCACCCAATGTAAAGAGTGGATGGTAAACACGCCGGTGAGCTCACCTGGCGGGTAGCCATAGCGACCCAGCAAACCGCCGAAGGACAGGGCCAGCTTTAGACGGCGCAGGCGCCCGGGCTGGACAGGGGCCAGCACAGTCAACTGGTTTTGCGCGTAGGAGCTCACGTTGGCAGCCAGGGCCGCAGAATGTTGCAAATACGCCTGCCTTTTCGCCCGGTCCGTATATATGTCGAGCAGGCGCGGGTACTGCTTGGGCTCGCGAAATTCGGAAAAGACCTTCGTGGCCCGTAGGACCGCCGGGAGCAACAAGCTCCGCAGCTCCGCGACCGCCGCCGGCCCCAGTCCCGCACGCCATCTTTGAATGAGCCGAAGGACCGATGGAGGCATCGCCATTGCGTTGTTTTGGGCCACAAGGTCCAGCTGGTCGAGGAGCGGCGTGACGCCAGGCCGGCGCAGCCACTCCGGCACGCCGTCCAGGTTCAATGAGTTCTCGAGCTGCTGGCGTAGAGCCATCTTGGTGCGGATGCTTTCGACCGTCTCGTACGGATATGCACTGAACCAATAAGGCGACGGCACTGCATGCTGACGCACGAAGTCGTGAAAGCTGGCTTTGCCTGCATAACCCTCGCACTTGCCCCAGAATCTCGTCAAGGCCCGGGGAGACTCGCAACATGTTGTCGACGTACGAAGGCACTTCGCCGTTGTATGTTGCGGCAAAAACCAGACGGGGGCCTTGTTCGGGTGTGTCGATAATGAACCAGCGGGCAAAATGGGTGCAAACGTCCTCTTCGAACCGGATGTACGGATTCCCCTTGATATCGCTATTTATAGAGAAGAGCAGGTCGCGCAGCGGCTCTTCCTGCCCGCGCTTGATCTTGGCCATGATCGTGACGGGCCCCATTGGGCCAGGAACGGGCCCCGGACGCGTGTTGCCGCGGCCCGCGCCGCCCCTGTCCCCTTGATAGGTCATCGGGCCCACGGAGCCCTCATAGGGCTAACCCTCATCGTGGCCGGCCCTCATCGTGGCCGGGCCTCATCCCGACTGGCGTCCAATCGCTTTCCCGTGAACCCAGCTAGAAAGCGCAGAGCGGTGAGGCTCGGCACGAAGAAATAGCCACCGCCCCGAACGCGGACCAGCCGATTGATATTTAGCAGCCTCGTGCGGAGTGAGGGGGACTGGAACGTCATGTGGCCCGTACCGTCATTGTCGCCGATGACCGGGTCCTTGTTGTCGAACAGCCCGTTGAACGACCCCGGGTTGCACCATGTCGACTGGATTAGCTCAAACTGTCGCCGGATGGAGGCGTTGATGGCGATGAAGTGGATGCCGCGCTCCTCGCCGTCGTCGTGGAGGTCTCTCGGGATCGTACGTCGCTCCACATCCTCTCGTGGGAACAAGTCATTCCCGAACGACACGGCGCGGCGCAGGATGCGGTGCCGGTTGGTTGTGATAAGAGCCTCCTGCACATCCTCGTAAATGCGGCTGTCGCGTGGATTGGCCCGGCGGACATGAGCGCCGATGGGGCACCGGAACCCAGCCTTATCGGTGGCCTGGTAGAGGAAATTGTTGTTGCGGCTGGCATCGCCCCCCAGGACGGGGTCGTCCTTTTGCGCCGCCAGTGTCAGCGGCGCACCGCTCGGCCATCGACCGACACATTTTGCCGCCAACCTGACCATGTCCTCGACATCGGGGCCCCATTGGGGTCGCGGGCTGCGTTCGCGGCCATCGTGCTCCAAAAGCCGGCCACGTCCTGGGCCAACTTGCGATAAACCATAAATGTGCCGTGCCGCCCCAAATCCTTCCACCCGGCTATCCCGCCATCAGGAAAGGTCGGCAGGAGGTCGTCGGGGTCGTACTCGACGGGCAGGCCCGGGCTCAAGGCGTACTCGCTGTAGCCATTCAGGTAGCCGAGCACAAACTCCCCTGTCCGCACGACCCACTCGTTCGGCTCCGGGTGCCCCCGGCCTCGTTCGACGAGCGGTTGCGAGATACCGTCCAGAAAGCCAAACGGCTCTTTGGAGCTACGTGGCCGGTGCCCGTGCTGCTCGTTGACCTCGTTAACGGCACCACCCGTCTCGTAAAGCATCGTGCGCAACTTGGCGCGGCCTGCGTCGAGAGACTCCTCGTCCGGGGCGTTCAGTATTAGAAGGCAGTGGACCTCGGCCGTAGTCGGTCCGCCTACTTCCCAGTTGCCCGGGGCGCTTTCGGCAATGTCGCCCAGCACCGGTGCCCGGGACGCCATACCTCCCATGAACTCTGGCTCAAAGGTGTTGAGCGCGTCTTGTGGCAGGCCCAGCTTTTGCAGCCCTGCAAATGTCAAACCGATGCTGAGCGCGCTTTGCGGTTTACGCTTGCTCCCGTCTGCCAACACTGCCCACGGTGCGGCTGTCGTAACGTCGGGCGCGATCTGGCCCAGCCAGGCGCCGGCGGCCGTGGCGTCTGCAATGTGCACGAACAGGTACGTCGCGTAGGGAAGATGGGCATAACCACTCAGGATGGTGCCCTGCATATTTGTTAGATCATCGAGCGTAAATTCCGCCATCCGAACCGTCCTGTGTGAGCGTAGCGCGTCCTGTTAGAACCCAGACGGTGGCAGGTCCCATCCACTCGGCGCTGCTTGTACTGGCTGCTTGTAATGGCGATGAGCTATCGCGTCACGGCGGTGAGGCCCGGGTGCGGCGAGGATTGGCCCGAGAGCCCGCCGGCCAGCGAGGCCGAGCCACGGGGGGGCTCGGCGTTTTATCCTGCTCAGGTATTAGCATCACGATTGTGCCGCCGGCTGGGTGTAACTCGCTCGTCGCCTACTATCCCCCGGTCGGGCCCCCTGTGGGGCTGATCTGGCCCCCTGTAGGGCTGATCTTGAAGCGGGCGGCCGTTCCCGGCGCGGCGCCCCCGTTTCAACCCGCTCTTGGCGGGAACCGTCGGGCTCACCAGGAGGTCAACCCGGCCGCCGCGATGGGCCCACGCGGGGGCGTGGACCACGTCGCCGGGTCAGCATGAACTGCGACACGCTTACCGGGCCCGCTATCGGTGAGGCGGGTTCAGGACAAACCAGCAAGTCAGTACTTGTAACGGGCTCGTCCAGCGGTATCGGGCTCGCCTCCGTCGTGGCGATGAGCGCCCGGGGTTGGGAGGTCTTTGCCTCCATGCGAGATCCCTCGCGCTCGGGCTCACTCATGAGCGCACTGCGGGACCGGCCCAGTCGTGTGCACGTGCTGCAGCTGGACCTCACCGACAAGCGCTCGATCACAGCCGCTATGGCCGAGGTGGCCGAGCACACGGGCGGGCGCCTGGACGCTCTCGTCCACAATGCCGGCGCTCCGGGGGCTGGCTTTTTTGTCGACGGGGGCCCGGACCGTCTACGCGAAACGATGGAGACCAACCTTTTCGGGCCGGCTGAGCTCACCGCCGAGGCGCTCCCGTCCCTGTCGGCAGCGCGCGGCCGAGTCGTCGTAGTGTCCAGTGTGGCGGCATTTATTTGTTTACCCGGCCTATCGGCCTATGCCGCCTCTAAGTGGGCACTGGAGGGTTGGTGCGCCTCCCTGGCCGTAGAGTTGGTTCCCCTCGGCATCGACATCGCACTGGTCGAGCCCGGAACGTACAAGACGTCGATCTGGCAGCACCCGGTGCAGCAGACGAACGACCCTCGCTACCGGGCCTGGGGCGAAGACCTGCAACGCCTCATGGCCACGAACGCTGAGCGGATGGGACGAGACCCAGCGGAGGTCGGCGAGCGAATTGCCCGGATCGTCGCCTCTCAGCACCCTCACTTTCGTAACCCCGCGGGGCCTGACTCCTGGGCGATGTGGGCGATCAGCAAGGTAGTGCCCGCGGGCTGGCGTAACCGGGGCCTGGCCCGGTTGACTCATGCTCCGGCCCCGACACCGTCCAGCCGCTAGCCCACTGTGGTCCCATCCGAACCGGTAGAGCCGCCGTTCACCACAGCTGATGACCCGTTCACTGCAGATGATGACCGGTGCTCGCCCAACTGTGAAAGCCCTGCGCTGGAAGGGTTGGTGCCCCCCGAGGCGGCTCTGGTCATGGTCGACCCCACCGACGTCGAGCCGCTCCACGCGGTGGAGGAAGAGGCGGTGTCCCGAGCCACGTGGAAGCGACGCCAGGACTTCCGCGCTGGTCGAGCAGCGGCGCGCTCTGCCTTGAGGCGCTTCGGCGTCTTGGACGTCGCAATCCCCCGGGGACAGGACCGCCTGCCCAGGTGGCCTGACGGCTTCGTGGGTTCGATCTCACACTGTCCGGGCTGGTGCGGGGCTGTTGTGGCCCGCAGCGACGACCTGTCAGCCATCGGTCTCGATATCGAGGTGCGCAGGCGCGTACATAGCCGCCTGCTCGCGACGCTCTGCACTCCGAGGGAGCGAGCCTGGATGGAGGCCACGGGCACCACCCTCGAAACAGCCACGTTGATCTTTAGCGCCAAAGAGGCCGTCTACAAGTGCGTCTACCCCGCCACAAGGTCCCGATTGGCGTTCGCCGACGTGGAGATAGTGGTGGACCTACACTCGGGAGACCTGGTCGCAACTCTCCCAGCCCGGCTACCACCTGGATGGCGGCGCCTCAACGGACGCTTTTGTTTCTCTAGAGCCCACGTAGCGACCTCGTTCTGGGCCCCGGGGTAGGTGCATGAGACAAGTCAACGGTGAGACAGGGCATCGGATTAGCCAGGCGAAGGTAAGGCTGCAGGATGGTGCTCACGCCGCCCTTACCTGCTGGGACGGCCCGAGCCGCGGATAGTGGCGCTGCACGGGCTGGCACATGCTGGAGCAGCGTGGTCCGGCTTCGCGACCTCTGTGGGGGGTCGAGCCGAAGTAGTTGCCGTAGACCTTCGCGGCCACGGCGACAGCGACCGGGACCCGACAGGGTTGTACTCGCTCGAGACCCTGGTCGGAGACGCGATTGCTGTCCTCCAGTCGCTCGGAGGAACAAGGCCAGTCTTGGTAGGCCACTCTCTAGGAGGTCGCATCGTCGCCGAGATCGCACTACAAGACTGGGCGGCGCTGGCCGCCGCTGTAGTGGTCGACAGTTCGCCCCAACCGCCGGAGGCCTGGTTGGCCCATCTCGCCCGCCTGCATGAGAGACCTCCAGTGCGGGCCGCCAGTTTGGCCGAGCACCTTCGGCGTTTGGGTCAGCTGTACCCACTGGCTAACCAGGAGGATCTCCGCCCCCTGGCCGCTGCGAGCGTCCGGCCGGGCACTGGCGGCGGGGTAGAGACAGGTAGGTTAGAAATAGGCGGGGTAGAAGAAAAAGTGGACCGCGCCGCGCTCCGAGTGTGGAGCACCGAGCGGGTGCGCTGGCCTTGGCCAAGCCGGACCGGACGCACTCCAGTGACCCTGGTACGCGGAGTGGCATCTTCGGTACTAACCCGGGCTGCAGCGGCTCGGTTGGTCGCATCTCAACAGGTCGACGACGTAGTTGAGATAGCCCGGTCCGGCCACGGTGTGCCACTCGAAAACCCCGCTGCACTGGCCGAAGCCGTCCTGTCCATCGTCACCTTCGCCATCTCTTACGTCGCCACCTCCTACGTCGGGCCCAGGCACCTCGCCACCGGGCCCCTCGCCAGCAGTTACCTCCCCGGCTGGGACCAGTTGAACGGCACGACGGTGCTGGCCCGAGGGGCGCTGCGGGCGCGTCGGGCTGGCGAGCTCTTGTGGACTATGGCCCGGTACGGGTGGTCGCCCCTGTTGCGGCGTGTTCTTCGCCTGGGCCAGGCCAGCCCCAGCGGCCCCGTGCGTTTGCGCCTGGCAATGGAGCACCTGGGGCTGACTTACGTGAAGCTTGGTCAGTACCTGGCCATGCGATTTGACATCCTTCCTCCCGAAGTGTGCCGGGAGCTCGGCCGCCTCTTCGAAGGGGTCGAACCCATGCATCCCCAGGTTGTGTCCGAGATGATCACGGTGGGCCTGGGGCGGCCGCCAGAACAGCTGTACGCCAGCTTTTCGCCGACCCCAACGGCTTCGGCGTCGGTCGGGCAGGTTCATGAAGCCCGCACATTGGACGGCATGAAAGTGGCGGTCAAAGTCCAGCGCAAAGGGATCGAACGCGTGTTGCGCGCCGACACCTCCAACCTCAGGGCCCTCACGCGGCTGGTAGACGCATTTCACGTCCTGGGAGCGCTCTCCGCCACTGAGCTGCTAGCCCAATTTACGACCTGGACGTTCCGTGAACTCGATTTCGTGCTTGAAGGCCGCACCGCGGAGCAGGTGGGTAAAGGGGCTCTCCAGTTCGAAAAGATCCCACGCGTGCGGTGGGACCTGACCTGCCCGCTGGTGCTCACGCTCGAGTTCGTAGAGGGGCTGAGCATGGCTCAGATCGTGGCCGAAGTCGAAGCCGAGGGCCCGGACGCGCTGGCTGTCTCTCACCCCGAGATAGACGTCGACGCAGTACTGCACAATGCGACCTTCGCCATCCTCAGCCAGATCTTCGTCCGAGGGCACTTCCACGGCGACCCGCACCCGGGCAATGTGCTGGTCCAGGAGGGCAACACCGTCGCGTTCGTCGACTTCGGGATATTTGGCGTATTGCAGCCCTTTGACCAGGAGATCCTGAGCGGGCAAATCGAGAACCTAGCCGTGGGGAGGATCGAAGACAGCCTTCGCTATTACCGGTGGCAACTGACCGCTACCGACGACAGCGACATCGAGGGCTTTCGTCGTGAGGCTCGCCAGGTCCTCCAAAACTGGTACGACGTGTCCGTCCGCCCGGGCGCTTCGCTGAAGGAGCGCCACATCGGCAAGTACATCGGTCAGATGGTTGACATTTCCCGCCGCTACCGCCTTCGGTACGACATGTCTTACGTGCTCTACTGGCGGGCGCTCAACGCATTGGACTCGACGTCGCTGCGGCTCAGTCCTAGTTTCGACATGGTCGCGGAGTTGCGCCAGTTCTTCGCTGAGGTGCGGCCGGGGCCAGTGCAACGCCTGCTCGAGACCGTCACAGACCCGCGTACACTGGGGCCGCTGGTGGACATGGCTGGCACGGAGGCCCCGCTCGTCGCCGATCTCTTGGCCCGCACCTCGCGCGGTTGGCCCCTCGACCACTACTCCACAACCTCCTCGGCGCAAACCGAAAGAAGCACCGGGCAACGGGTGCGCCTGCTGTCCGGGAGCCTGACTAGTTTGTCGGTGCTGGTGCTCGCGGTTCGCCTCGGTACGACAGCCACGATCCGGGATCTAGCCGTCGCGGCAGCATCGGCCCTGCTTGGCTTATCACTCGTCGGGACAGTGCGACGGTGAGCGACGCCGTCGGTGCACCTCCGCGCCAGCGAGGGCCATCGCTCGCGCAGAGGCTAACGGACAGCGGGCCGTTGTACCTCGAGATCGGCCATGCCCTCTCCCTTCGCCCGGACCTGGTGCCTGCCGCCGAATGGCGTCCCCTTACCCAGTCGTCGTGGCGGCGCGCCCCGATGCCCGGTGGCGATGTCATCGAGCTGGTGAGCGCGGCACTCGGTCGGCCGCCGGCGCGGGTGTTCGATTCGTTCGAGATGCTCCCGGTCCGGTCCGGCGCGCTCGTACAGGTCCACCAGGCGGTCCTGGACGGTGAACCCGTGCACGTCAAGCTGCTCCGGCCTGAAGCTCGCCGCCTCGTCGACGACGGTGCAAGCTGGCGAAAGCAAATGCGGCGGCTGCTGGGCCGGGGCGCCGATGGGCGGGGGAGCGAGGCAGCCATCGAGGATTATCTGGACCAGTGGTTGGAGCGGCGCTCCGACTTCAAAGAAGAGCTCGGGACGCTCGACACACTGCGGCGCCGTCCCCCGAGCCCATGGGAGGCCATACCGGAGCCGTACCCCGAGATGTCGGGCGCGGACATCCTCGTGACGCAGCGGCTGGTCGGCATGCCTTTGGCTCAAGTGACATCTGTCCGCCCACCCGCGGCCACTGCGGGCTCCGGCGCACGTCCCGACACCGCCAGCCAGGTGGGGCAGACCATCGTGGGTGCCGTGCTCGGTCAGGTGACCAGGCGCGGCTGGCTTCAGAGCGACTTCGTGGCGTCAAACATCCTCTCGTTACCGAGTGGGCGGATCGCGTACTTCGACCACTGTCACGTGGCCGACGTACCGGCTACAACTGGCCGCCAACAGCTTGATTACCTCGAGGCTGTTTTCGATCGTGACCTGCCCCACATGTCGCCCCCCCTTGACCGTCGTCAGATGGCCGCGGCCGGGGACCTGGCCGACTTTCGGCGGGTGCTCTTGCGGACAGTTGGCCGGCGGTCCAGCAATGGCGTAACGGCGGCTCGTGACGGGATCGACGACACTAACGGGCAAAGCGAGATTAGCGATGACGGGACGCGAGCATTCCTGGTCCAAGTCCTCATGCAGAGCCGGGCCTACAAGGTGCCGCTGGCCCCGGGGACGCCAGTGATATACGGGGCCCTTGTCGCGGCACTGAGCTGTGCAGAGCTGCTGGTCGGGGACGACGCTGTAGAAACCACCGGCCGGAGCGTCCTGCGCGATCCGCGGCTGCAAGTGGTCGGAGACGCCTTGCGCTCCGAGCAACTCGAGGAAGCAGGGGCCAACCTGGTCTCGCTGGTCCGCGACTCGCCCGGGCAGGTCCATCAGTTGTTGAGCGACCTCGCTGACGGTTCCTTCTCGCTCAACGTGAGCGCCACGGAGAGCCGAGCTACAACGCGCTCGCGTGCACACCCGGGCAAGGCTGCTGGTAGCGGCCGTTTGCGCCGTCGGGTTGAGTGTTATCGTGTCTGCGCCGGGCCTTCCTCACCCAGGCGGGGTGTCGATCGCCTGGCCCCTAGGCGCAGCTCTCGCAGCCTTGTACGCCTGGATCTTCATCGCCTGGCGACGCCTCAAATGAAAGCGCTCAAGCGGTCGGTCCTATCTGCACTGGCCAACGGCAGTAGCCCGGCGGCCGGGAGCACCGGCCAGGTCGGGATCAGTGCGGCGACGATCGAAGAAGTCCGTCAAGCGCTGAGTGATTTGGACGCGGCCGGCACCTGGGACGAGCTGGCGGCTCTCGGTCACCAGCTTTCCGACAACCGGGGCACGCTGCGACAGAGCCTGCTGGTGTGGGCCAACGTGCTGGAGTCCCTCGTCCAGGATGCTGAGGGTCGTCATCCCCAGGACGGGCGGGGTGCGCTCAAGCTGAAGGAAGTGAAGTGGGTCGTCGCCTATTTGCTAAATAGAGAGCGGCTCAAAGTGCCAGGGCTCCCCAACGTGCTGCAGCCTTTTTTTGTCGACGTGTTCACCGATGTCGCGGTAAATGCATTGGTGGCTGTCCTCAACGACCACGAGTTGCTCACGGGCGTACCGGTGTCGCCCACCGCCCGGCGTTGGGGCACCTTCCGTTGGTGGACGCACGCACTGTGGAGTTGGTTGTCCACCCCTCTTAACTGGATTTGGCAACGGTTCGGCTCCTGGCTGTCGAGCTTTTACATAGCGGTGCGTTTCTCGCGGCCGACCAGCCCTACAGTACGGTTTGCACTGGCTTCGCTTGATAAGCAGCAAAGCCCCACCCAGACCGGGGTGCTCGACGCCCTGGCATCATTTATGAGCTGGCTGGCCGGCCACAAAGAGGTCGTGACGGCGTTCGCCCGCATCGTGAGCATAGCGGTGACAGAGGCCGAGCGGTTTGTCTCTCTCGACGGGCCTGGCAAAAAACAGTACGCCGAGAACACAGTCATGGCCGTCCTGAACGAACTCGGCATCGGGCAAGGGATCCTGGGCTCGGTCTTGGTGCGGGCGGGCGTCGACGTGGCTATCGACGCGCTGGTAGCGGTGTTCAACAAGCGCGATTACTTCGTTCACAAATCGCCGGTGCCGACTTGAAAGTCGGAGGTTGCTCGCGTTGAGCCTTACCGGGTGGCGTGGCTGGCAGGAAGGCGGCGTCCCGCGTGTGGCTCAAGGGTCAAGAAGCCAGTTGCTGTCATTCGGGACAGCCATATCTGCAACAGGCTGGCGTCGAAAAGTGGGCATACGATACCGGTCCCGGCAAGAGCTGAGGATGTCCCCGAGCAGTCAAAGACCGGGAGCCGGGCTTGGTCGAAGGACTCGACGAAAAATGGCAGAAGTCCGCTCGACGCGTTACTGATGCCAGCGAGCGAACTGGCGATCAAGGTTTCGCGCCACTCGGCGAACGGTACTTTCTCGATGTTGTGCCCGCGCTCACGGAGGTCGTCGAACAACTCGGACCACAGCGTGACCTGAGGGTTGACCAAGTGGAACGTTCTACCGATAGCCGCGTTGTCAAGCGAAAGCCTCACGGCAGCGCGAGATACGAAGTCCACCGGTGCGGGCTGCAGCGGTTGTGCGGATATCGGCGCCAAACCAAGCTCGATGCAACCCTTGATCATGAGGGAGAGGTGATCGTGCGCATTAAAGGCACCGGTGGCGCTGTGCGCTCCAATATTCGGGCGGTAGACGGTAACAGCCAGACCCCGAGAAGCCATCGTCCTTACCATCCGCTCGGCTACCCATTTTGATTGCGCGTAACCGACAGACAGGCCTCCACTGGCTTCGAGATCTTCGCTTTCCGTAACGACGCCGTCTGGGTACTCCGTGGACGAGAAGACCCCGACCGTAGAGATGAAGTGGAAAGGCAACGGGCTACCCATGGTGGCCAATCGAAGCAATTCCCGGGTACCGGACACGTTGGCCGGCGCCAACCGGTTGTATGAGTACGTCCAGTTGACCGTCGCTCCACAGTGATAAACAGCATCGGCCTTAGCCGCCAGCTCAGAGAACTCGATCGGCTCGAGACCGAGTTGCGGCTCCGTCAGATCACCTCTGACGGGCACTATCCGGTCAGGCGCCGCACCGACCACATCGGGAAGCCCGTATTTCAACATATTTTGGGTGATGCGCCGTAGGGCCGCACTGCGGCTCGAACTGCGCACCAGGCACAGGACCGTGTTGTCGGTCTGCTGCAAGAGCTCTTGAAGCAGGAAGGCGCCGAGGAAGCCGGTGGCCCCGGTTAGCAGCGCGGCTGGGCCACGTGTTCGTGGGCGGGTCGCCTTGCTAACGCGTTGTAGCGCAAAATCAGGGCTCAGTTGGGATTTGTCGAGCAAAGCCGCGACGGACATCCTTGAGGTCGACGGGAAGACCGCGTTTGCGTCGACGGTGATCTCATTCCCCGCGATCTCGGCTGCCAGCCGGGCCGCCAACTCGCGGACGGTGGGCTCCTCGAGGAGTGCCTGCATAGGGACAGCGGACCCGAGGTCTGACTGTAGATACGTATGAACCTCCGCCAACATCAGGGAATCCAGCACGTCAACCAGGGGCCGGTCGAGCTCGACGTCGCCGCGAGGGAGCTTCAACATGTCCCCGAGCTGATCAGCGAGATATCGCTCGATAAGGCGTTGACATTCGTCATAGCCCGCAGATTCGAGCTGCGCCCGGGGCGGCGGGTGGGGACGCTCGTCAGCGCGTTGGTTGCCGCTGGCCGCGCCGGCGAGGGCTCCGAGGGTCGACGGCGTCACGCGCCGGAACTCGACGCCCAATATTTCTGCCAAAAGGAGGCCATTTTCGTCGAGGACTTGAAGGTCACCCGCTCTACCGAGTGGTCCTTCATCGCGATGCACGGCATGGCACCAGACCCATGACGGCACATTGAACGAACGCACCACCCGTAACGTGCGGTACCCGGTCCCGAGTGCAACCGGACGTTGCGAGCCCGGCAGTACAGGGCCAGGTGAGCCGGTCGCGGCAGCCACCAAGACCTGGACGCAGGCGTCGAGGACGAGCAACTCAGCGCGGACGCCGTCACGCATGGCTCGCACCTCCGCCGAAGGGACCGAAACTCGTGCTATGGCCTCGCCATTTCCGAGCTGGACGTGTTCAATGAGCCGGAAGCTGTCCCCGATCTCGAAGTTTGCCGGCCACAACCCCTCGTAGAAATCACTCCGGGTGAGCTCGGTGGCACAGCGTGCCTTTATCTCGCCGAGATTGACGTAGATGGTCTCGAAGTTCTCGGGGGCGGGCCTCAGGGTGGCAGTTACATGGTGGTGCCAGGTTTCGAGGCTGTTGGGATCCTGGCTGTAGAGACGGGCCGTGCGGGTTGTGTCTGCGTTGGGCGGGTCGATAGTCACCTGCACTTGGCGCAGTTCTCCATTGGGCAGGACCAGTGGTTGATGGAGGGCCAGGTCCGCGATGGACGCCTCTGTCTCCTCGGGCCGCTGGCGCGCGCTGGCGAGCAAGAGCTCGAGGTAAGCGACACCGGGGACGACCGTGTAGCCGTGCACGCGATGCTCGCTCAGGAACGGCAGGTTCCCGGTGCTGAGCTGGGTACATGTAATGGTCTGGGGGAGCGGGGTGGCGAACACGCTGGGGCGTAACGGTGTCCCGGGGCCGGCGGTGCCAGTTCCAACCGTGCCAGCCTCAACCGGGCTAGTCCCAACCGGGCTAGTCCCAACCGGGCTAGTCCCAACCGGGCCGGTCCCAACCGTGCCAGCCACAAGCGGGCCGGTCCCAAGCGGGCCGGTCCCCGCCGCACCGGTGGCCGGGACGGGGGTGCCCGGGAGCGGGGCGTCGGGGAGCCAGTGGCGTTGGCGCTGGAAGGGGTAGGTGGGCAGGCCGGGGTGGTCTCGGGGGGGCGGGCCGGTGAGCGCCCGCCAGTCGACGCGCTGGCCCCGGGCCCACAACTCGGCCAGGGAGCTATGGAGCCGGTGGCGGGGGTCGGTGCCGGCATGGAGCGACGGCAGGAGGCTGAGGCCGTCGGCGGGCAGGGTGGCCCGGGCCATGCTGAGCAGAGTGGTGCCGGGGCCGAGCTCGACCAGGGCGCGCGCCCCAGCTCGTAGAGGGCCTGGAGGGCGGTGGCGAACTGGACGGGACGGCGGCTGTGGCCGACCCAGTAGGCGGTGGTGGCGGCGTCGGGGCCGGCGGGGGCCCCGGTCGTGTCGGAGATGAAGCTTTGGCCACCCGCCTGGAGGGAGACGGTGGCCAGCTCAGCGCCCAGGGCGTCGAGGGCGGGCTCTATGAGAGGAGAATGGAAGGCCCGGTTGACCCGCAACAGCTGGCAGCCGATGCCCTGGCCGGTGAGCTCGGCCACCAGCGCCTCGAGGGGGCCGAGCTCACCCGACACCACCGTCTCGGTGGGGGTGTTGACAGCGGCGATGGCGAGGTGGGCCGGGTCATAGCGGCGGGCGGCGGTGACGACGGGGCCGGGGGCGGCGACGGCGGCCATGGCCCCGGGCGGGCACAGCTCGGCCATGAGGCGCCCCCGAGAGGCGACTAGACGGGCGCCGTCGAGAGGGGACAGCACCCCGGCCAGGGCGGCGGCGGCGTAGGCACCTACGCTGTGGCCCACCACCACGGCCGGTTCGACCCCGGCCTCCCGCCACCAGGCGGCCAGGCCCAGGGCCAGGGCGTAGCCGGCCGGTTGGGCCACCTCGGTGCCGGCCAGGGCCTCCTCGGAGGCGGGGCCCGGCCTCAAGATGGCGGCCAGGGGGAGCTGGTCGAGCGGGCCGAGGACCTCGGCCAGTTCGTCGATAACGGCGCTGAAGGTGGCCTCGGTGCCGTACAACTGCTCTGCCGCGCCGGCCAAGCGGCTGCCCTGGCCGGGGACCACGAAGCCGACCGGGGGCGCCCCGCCCGGCCTGGCCCGGCCGCTATAGAGCCCGGGCGCAGGCCGGCCCGCCGCCGCCTCCCGCAGCGCCCCGGCCAGCCCGGCGGGGGTGCCGGCGACGACGGCGATACGTTCGGGCAGGTCGGCCCGGCCCACCCCGGCTTCGTAGGCCACGGCGCGAAGGGGGACCTCGGGGTGGGAACCGGCGAAATCGGCCAACCGGCTGGCCGCCGCCCGGGCCGCGGCCGGGTTGCGGGCCGCCACCTTCACCAGCGTCACCCTTCCCCCCGGGGGCGGGGGGGGCACAGGGCCGGCCAACTCCGGCCCCACCCCCACTCCGGGCGCCGACTCAATGACCAAATGGGCGTTGGTACCACTTATACCGAAAGACGACACCCCGGCGATGCGGGGCTCGCCTTCCCACAGGCGGTGCTCGGTCGGCACCTCTACGGCCAGGTCGTCCCAGGGGATATGGGCGTTGGGCTCCTGGAAGTGCAAGTGGGCCGGGATCTCGCCCCGCTGCACCATCAGCACCGCCTTCATGAGCCCGGCCACGCCGGCGGCCGCTTCAAGGTGGCCCAGGTTGGTCTTCACCGACCCGACCACCAGCGGGTGGCTGCGGTCCCGGCCGGCGGCGAGCACCCGGCCGAGGGCGCGCACCTCGATCGGGTCGCCCAGGGGCGTCCCCGTCCCGTGCGCCTCCACGTAGCCGACGTCCAGCGGGTCGACCCCGGCAGCGGCCAAGGCCCGCCTGATCACGTCCTCCTGGGCGGGGCCGTTGGGCACTGTGAGACCGCTGCTCCGGCCGTCCTGGTTGACGGCCGAGCCTCGCACGACCGCCAGCACCGGGCTCCCCGAGGCGATCGCATCTGACAAACGCCGCAACACCACTACGCCGCAACCCTCGCCCCGCCCGTAGCCGTCCGCGGCAGCGTCAAAGGTCTTGCAACGCCCGTCGGCGGCCAGCATCCGCCCTTTTGACAGTGCGACAAAGACCTCGGGGAGCAACATGAGGCTCACCCCGCCGGCCAGGGCCAGGTCACATTCCCCCGCCCGCAGGCTCTGGCAGGCCAGGTGCACCGCTACCAGAGACGACGAGCACGCGGTGTCCAGCGCCATGCTCGGGCCCCGCAACCCGAGCAGGTACGACAGCCGCCCACTGGCAAAATTGAGGGCGTTCCCGGACCCCATGTAAGCGTCGATAATGTCCCGGTTAGCACTTTTGGTCGCAATCTGCGCATAGTCAACAGCGGTAAGCCCAAAAAAGACCCCCGAACGACTGCCCAAGAGCGAGTCAGGTGCGATGCCGGCGTGCTCCAACGCCATCCATCCCACTTCGAGAACAAGACGATGCTGGGGATCCATCGTCATTACTTCCCTCGGACTGATGTCGAACAATTGCGAGTCGAAGCCGGCAACATCGTCGATGAAATTGGCGGAATGAACGTAAGTGCGGCCCCGAGCGTCGGGATCCGGGTCATAATACGCGCCGACATCCCAACGGTCAGCCGGTACCGCAGTCGCCGTACAGCGCCCTTCGCGCAGCAATTCCCAAAACGCGTCGACCGATGCCACCCCACCCGGGAGGCGGCAGCCCATCCCGACGATCGCGATCGGCTCGCTCCGCGCTGCCTCCAATGAAGCGAGCCGTCCCTTGATATCTTTCAACTCCTGGACCGCGCGGCGCAGCAACTCCTGCTTGTTCATCACGCCAGTTGTCATGGGGTCACTCGCAGCCCGCTTGTTCTCGGTCCCTGGGCCAGAAGTCATGAACCGGCGAGCTCCCTGGAAAGCACCATGAACAATTCCTCCTCAGACAGCTCGTCGAGTTGGTCCTCGGAGCTCACGTTGGTCAAAACCTCTTCTGGGCCGGCACTCACCTTCAGCACCTCTTCGAGAAGGTATGTCGACAGGTCGTGGACGTTCGGGTATTCGAAGGCTATCGTCGCCGGCAATATGGTCCCGAGCGCCGACTCCAACCGAGTTTTCAGCTCGACGCTCGTAATCGAGTCCATCCCGCTTTCAAAAAAACCCATGTGCGGGTCGATCGCCGACGACGAGGGAAGCTTGAGCACCTCGCGGATCTTCCGCTGGACGAACTGGATGACCAGACCGGGCCGGGCAGGGACGTCGGCCTCACGCAGGTGCCGGGCGAGGTCCTGGCCCTCGTCGGACATAACTGTTGGCGAAGTGGCTGACGTCAATTCGATCAAGTCGAGTAGCGGACGCCGCCGCTTTGCCTCGTAGATCGGCTTGAACCGGCTCCAGTCGACCGGGGCGACGGTACGTTGAGTTGCCCCTGAGGCCATCAGGTGCTCGAGAGCAACGAAACCCAGTGCTTCCGGGACAACGTCAAGTCCAAGGGCGCTGAAGTAGGTCTGGACCTCGGCGGCCACCATTTCACTGCCTGCCCACCAACCCCAGTTGACGCTCAACGCAGGCAACCCGAGGGCGCGCCGGTGGTGAGCGAGCACGTCTTCGAAATGATTGGCCGCTACGTAGTGCCCGGCCAGGGCAGAGCCCCAGGTGGCCGCGGCAGACGAGAAGAGCACGAAGAAATCCAGCTCGATATCTCTCGTGAGTTCGTGGATAACCCAGGAACCACGTACCTTTGGCGCCAAGACAGAGCAAAGTTCGTCGAACGTCATGTCGACGAGCGCATTCGGCCGGAATATGCCGGCGGCGTGGACGACGCCGCGGACCGGAGGCCACGACGATGAGGACGACCGGAAAATGGCCGCCATATCGGAGGCCTTTGTCACGTCCGCAATCGGCGTGTATACCGCGACGCCCTGCGCCTCGAGGGATCCGATCGCCGCGACCAGGGCTCCTTCTTTGCTATCGCGGTCGATCGCGGGCCAATCGGCCCGGTCCGGTACGGGTTGGCGGCCAGCCAAGACCAGGTGGCGCGCGCCCCGCCCGGCCATCCAGTGGGCAACCTTCAGCCCGAGAGCACCCCGCCCCCCGGTAATGACGTACGCCGCATCCGGACGAAGACTTACCTCCGCATCAGCGTCAGCGCCGCCCGTTTGGCGGGCCAGACGTAACACGTAGCGGGTACCCAGGCGGTAGGCCACCTGGTCTTCGCTATCAGAGGCATGAACCTCGGCCACGACGTGGGAGACGTCTTCTGGCCGCCGCTCATGTTCGAGGTCGATCATCCCGCCCCAAACTTCGGGATGCTCCAGCGCGATCACCCGACCGAGGCCCCAGAGCGGAGCGAGCGCCGCGGAGACGGCAGGTCCTTCGGACCGGACCGGCTGGGTGCCCCGGGTGACGATCCAGACGCGGGCGGGGGTGTCGTCCTTGTGTTCAACTAGGGCCTGTACCAGGTGCAATAGACCACCGCAGGAACTATCGACGTGGTCGAGCCACAAATCAGAGGCCCCTGTGGCCGGCATCCCGATGAACAAGACGCCCCGGAGCGGGGGCCAGCCGGTACTGGCCCGCCCGGTGCTGGCCGGCCCGGTACTGGCCTGCCCATTAATGGCCTGCCCTGCACCGGCCTGCTCGGTATCGGGCTGCTCCGAACTGGGCTGCTCGCCCCTGGCCAGGTCAGATATGAGCGCGGCGATATCTCCCGGTCGGGTCGGGTCAACGGCATACCGGCGACTATCGAGGCCAAATTCATGACTGGCCTGCACCGAGGTGCTGGTGGCCTCCGCCACGACGACGTGGTGCCCTTGCTGCCGCAATGTCTCCGTGAGCTCGTCGCCAAAGTCGCCTTCACTCCCATAAACGAGCCAAGTCCCCGGGCTTTCGTCCCGTAATGCGGCGGGGGTGGCGACCACATCGGACGAAGACCTCGCCACCTGCCACTCGGTACCGTACAAGAGGCTCTCCAGATTGCGGCGCAGCGCGATCCGAACCGCACCGGGGTCGCAAGGCCGCAATTCGGCCCCATCGAATTCGGCCAGCAGCTCCTCGGAACGGTCCCAGATCCGCAATTCTCCTGACACCTCGTTGGGCCCGCTCGGGACCGCTCGCGCATACGCCCATATTGTGTCACCGAACGACCGCTTGAGCCGTAGTCGGCGGAACCCTGAAAGCACCAGGTCCCCGCCCGCACCGGCGGCAACTCCCAGGAGCTGCAGCGCCCGGGTGAGCAATGTGGGGTTGGCGATATAGGCACCCCGAGATGACTCCTCGCCCCCGGTGCGGATCAGGGCCAGGGCCTCGCCAGGTCCCGTCCACATGCGCTCGAGGGACGAAGCGGGGCCGTTGCCCAATATGACTGGCGTTTCGAGCGGAGTTATTTCATCCAGCCGGGCCTTGACCTGCCGCGGCGGTTCGATGCCGGACGAGGCCCTTTCTGGCCAGTCCGGCTTTTGTGCCCAGTCCGGATTTTCGGTCCCGTCCGGTTGCTCCGTTTCGCGTAGCTTTCTTGGCTCGTATAGCTTTTTTGGCTCGTATAGCTTTTTTGGCCCATCTAGCTTCTCTGGCCCGTCTGGCACCAGCCAAGCAGAAGCCAGCAGAGTGGTCCCCTGGTCAGAGCGCGCCACAAACAGCTCGATTTTGTAGTCGCCACAATCGTCGGGGGACATCACCAATTGCATCGTCACCCCCTCGTCATCCGGGAGCACTATGTCGTTGGGTGTACTGAAGTCACGAACTACGAACGAAGTCCCTCCCATTTCGTGACGGGCGCTCGCCACGGCCAACTCGACTGCGGTGCTGAGCGGGAGGAGGGGGACACCCTCAATTCGGTCCCGAAACAGCTCGGGGTGGTCCTGCGGCCCCACTTCGACTTCGAAGTACCTTTCGCCTGAAGCGCTGAGCGAAGCGAACTTTCGCCCGAGCATGGCGTAGCCACCCAGCGCCTGCTCCTCCGCTTTTGCGTTCGGCCCACCGACGCGTGCTCCCGCCATCCAATATCGCCTCCGGTTCCATGCGTACGTCGGTAGCGGGACCGAAAGGCGCTGACGCGAGCAGCGTCGGGTGTGGTCGAGCCCGAACCCGGCTACGTAAAGAGCCCCCAAGCTCCCGAGAGCCACCTCGCGACTGTCTTTACCGCGCTCCATCGATGCGAGGATGGTGCCGTTCGTGTCATCGCGACCGAGCAACTGACGGAGGTCAGTCGCGAGCACCGGATGTGGCCCGATCTCAAGGGCAACGGTGGGACCGGCCTCGATGGCATTTCGGACGGCGGAAGCAAACTGGACGGGAAGGCGGACGTTGTCGCCCCAGTGGTCTCCGCCGAGAGCGTGTTCGACGAGTTGGCCTGTAACCGTTGAGAACAATGGGATGGCGGGGAGTTTGGGTCTGAGCCATTTCAGGTTGTCCACTAGAGAGGCCGCGGCGGAGGCCATGTCGGGACTGTGAAAAGCGTAAGGGCCGGGGAGGGCGCGGCAGAACAAGTGCCTGGCGCGCACTGCCTCGACAACGTTGTCGATATACATAGCCGGTCCGGTGACAACGGTCGAACGGGGGCCGTTGAAAGCCGCAATTGATAGCGGTCCGTCGAGTTCCAGGAGCAATTCTTCGACTGCAGCTGGCGGCAGGCCCAACACTGCCATTCGCCCCGCCCCTTTGGCAGGCTGCATCAACCGGCCCCGCTCCAGCACAATTCGCACGGCGTCTTCGAGGTCGAGCGTCCCGGCCGCAAAGGCTGCGGCTATCTCACCTACACTGTGGCCGGTCACCGCGTCCGGCTCTACGGACCACCCTTTCCAGAGCGCGACCAACCCGGCTTGAACCGCGAACACGACTGGTTGCGCTATTTCGGTGTCTTCCAATCGCGACCTCGGCTCAGTGGCGAGCAGTTCTTCGAGCAGGGACCAATCCCCCCGCTCGCGGACAATCTCGTCACAAGCCATAAATGCGGTGCGGAAAACAGGCTCCTCAAGCAGGTCCGCTCCCATTCGCGGCCACTGGGCTCCTTGGCCGCTGAACACCCACAGCAGCCGGGGAGGAGGACCGGCCGCCTTTCCGGAATGCACACCGACAACCGGGTTATCTTTTTGCCAATTACTTATACCATCTGCGACGTCCCTCGCGGAGCTGGCCACGACAGCCAGTCGATAATCGTGGTGCGACCTACAAATGGCCGTGGCGTCACATATGCGAGCGAACTGCTCACATTCATCCGGCGCACCGGCAATTCCGACAAGCATGTCCCGGTACTTGGCGGCCAGCCCTACCCGGGCTTCGGAAGAACGCCCGCTTAACAACAAAAGCTGAGCCCTGTCGAGCCCTTCGTCAACAAAGGCCGCCGGCTCGTCCACCGTACCCAGCGGAGCATCTCCCATGACTACGTGAGCGTTGGTGCCACTGAAGCCGAACGAGCTCACCGCTCCGATCCTCGGGCCAATGTGCTTTGGCCACTCCGCCAGGGTAGTGGGGACCGTTATAGGGAGCCGGTCCCAGTCTACGTACGGGTTCGGGTGCAAAAAGTGGAGGTGTGGCGGGATCTCCCCGTGGTGAATTGCCAGTGCGAGCTTGATGAGGCCCGCGATCCCCGCGGCCGCTTCCAGGTGCCCGATGTTGGTCTTGACAGAACCAACCACCAAGGGGCGATCGTCGTCCCGCTCATCGCCGAGCACAGCCGCGAGAGCTTGCAGTTCGACCGGGTCACCCAGCGGAGTGCCCGTCCCGTGGGCCTCGACATAGTCGACCATCCGGGGCGCGATCGCGCCGGACCCGAGCGCGTCGCGGATCAACGCCTGCTGCGCAGGTCCGTTGGGGACGGTGAGCCCAGCGCTCCGGCCGTCCTGGTTGACAGCTGTTCCCCTGATAGTTGCCCAAACCCGGTCGCCATCAGCGAGGGCGTCGGAAAGTCGCTTCAACACGACCACACCACACCCTTCGCCCCGTCCGTACCCATCGGCGGTTGCGTCGAAAGCCTTACAACGGCCGTCCGGAGCGAGAGCCCTCATCTTGGCCAGGCTGATGCTGGTCGCCGGAGAAAGCATGAGGTTTACGCCCCCGACAAGAGCCAGGTCGACATGGCGTTGGTGCAGGCTCCGGCAGGCCAGGTCGGCCGCAACGAGCGACGACGAGCAAGCAGTATCGATGGCCATGCTCGGGCCCTGCAAGCCGAACAAATAAGAAAGGCGCCCGGCCGCGACGCTGAAGGTGTTGCCTGTCGCGACATAGGCATCGATGTCCTGGAGACCCGACGTGGACAGCAGTTGCATGTAGTCGCCGGTATTGATCCCGACATATACCCCCGTTGAGCTACCAACCAGGCCACTTACAGGCATGCCCGCGTCTTCGAAGGCCTCCCACGCCACCTCGAGGAGCAGCCGTTGCTGGGGGTCCATCGCCATTGCTTCGCGGGGGGCGATCCCGAACGTCTCGGCGTCGAACCCGTCGACCGGGCCGACAAGAACCCCCCTTTTGAGGTGTACATCTTGAGCGGGGCGTCTGGGTCCGGGTCGTAAAACGCGGACGCTTCCCATCGGCTGGGGGGGACGTCGACGACGGCGTCTGTCCCGGTTCGCAGCAGATCCCAGAACTGCTGTGGGCTATCGGCCCCTCCGGGGAAACGGCAACCCATCCCGACAATTGCGATCGGCTCGTCTACGAATGTTGTCGCCGAGGCGGGCGCTCCACCGGCACGATGGAACAGTTGGAGGCTCGTGCCGAGTTCCAGCAGACGATCAGTCAACGCATCAACTGTGGGGTGGTCGATAGCCAGAGTTGTCGGGAGTTGCCGGCCGAGGGCACGCTCGAGCCGGCGAGCCAAATCGACAGCCATGAGCGAGTCGACGCCGAGGTCGAACAGGCCCTGGTCGGGAGCCAACAGATCCGGTGATTGAAGGCCGATGACGGACGCAACCTCTCGTCGTACGTGAGAGAGAAGGACGGCCCGTCGCTCTTCCAACGGGGTGTCGAGCAACTGTTGGACAATCTCTGACCACTGGCCTGGCGCGTTGATGCCGGCCACTTCGTCTGAGCCAGCCTCAAGCGGGCCGGTCCCATGCGAGCCGGTCCCCACCGCACCGGTGGCCACTGCGCCGCTGGCCACTGCGCTGGTCCCGGCTACATCGGGGGCCACGGCACCGGTGGCCGGGACGGGGGTGCCCGGGAGCGGGGCGTCGGGGAGCCAGTGGCGTTGGCGCTGGAAGGGGTAGGTGGGCAGGCCGGGGTGGTCTCGGGGGGGCGGGCCGGTGAGCGCCCGCCAGTCGACGCGCTGGCCCCGGGCCCACAGCTCGGCCAGGGAGCTATGGAGCCGGTGGCGGGGGTCGGTGCCGGCATGGAGCGACGGCAGGAGGCTGAGGCCGTCGGCGGGCAGGGTGGCCCGGGCCATGCTGAGCAGAGTGGTGCCGGGGCCGAGCTCGACCAGGGCGCGCGCCCCAGCTCGTAGAGGGCCTGGAGGGCGGTGGCGAACTGGACGGGACGGCGGCTGTGGCCGACCCAGTAGGCGGTGGTGGCGGCGTCGGGGCCGGCGGGGGCCCCGGTCGTGTCGGAGATGAAGCTTTGGCCACCCGCCTGGAGGGAGACGGTGGCCAGCTCAGCGCCCAGGGCGTCGAGGGCGGGCTCTATGAGAGGAGAATGGAAGGCCCGGTTGACCCGCAACAGCTGGCAGCCGATGCCCTGGCCGGTGAGCTCGGCCACCAGCGCCTCGAGGGGGCCGAGCTCACCCGACACCACCGTCTCGGTGGGGGTGTTGACAGCGGCGATGGCGAGGTGGGCCGGGTCATAGCGGCGGGCGGCGGTGACGACGGGGCCGGGGGCGGCGACGGCGGCCATGGCCCCGGGCGGGCACAGCTCGGCCATGAGGCGCCCCCGAGAGGCGACCAGGCGGGCGCCGTCGAGAGGGGACAGCACCCCGGCCAGGGCGGCGGCGGCGTAGGCACCTACGCTGTGGCCCACCACCACGGCCGGTTCGACCCCGGCCTCCCGCCACCAGGCGGCCAGGCCCAGGGCCAGGGCGTAGCCGGCCGGTTGGGCCACCTCGGTGCCGGCCAGGGCCTCCTCGGAGGCGGGGCCCGGCCTCAAGATGGCGGCCAGGGGGAGCTGGTCGAGCGGGCCGAGGACCTCGGCCAGTTCGTCGATAACGGCGCTGAAGGTGGCCTCGGTGCCGTACAACTGCTCGGCCGCGCCGGCCAAGCGGCTGCCCTGGCCGGGGACCACGAAGCCGACCGGGGGCGCCCCGCCCGGCCGGGCCCGGCCGCTATAGAGCCCGGGCGCAGGCCGGCCCGCCGCCGCCTCCCGCAGCGCCCCGGCCAGCCCGGCGGGGGTGCCGGCGACGACGGCGATACGTTCGGGCAGGTCGGCCCGGCCCACCCCGGCTTCGTAGGCCACGGCGCGAAGGGGGACCTCGGGGTGGGAACCGGCGAAATCGGCCAACCGGCTGGCCGCCGCCCGGGCCGCGGCCGGGTTGCGGGCCGCCACCTTCACCAGCGTCACCCTTCCCCCCGGGGGCGGGGGGGGCACAGGGCCGGCCAACTCCGGCGGGCCTTCGATCACCACGTGAGCATTCGTGCCACCAAAGCCGAAAGACGACACCCCGGCGATGCGGGGCTCGCCTTCCCACAGGCGGTGCTCGGTCGGCACCTCTACGGCCAGGTCGTCCCAGGGGATATGGGCGTTGGGCTCCTGGAAGTGCAAGTGGGCCGGGATCTCGCCCCGCTGCACCATCAGCACCGCCTTCATGAGCCCGGCCACGCCGGCGGCCGCTTCAAGGTGGCCCAGGTTGGTCTTCACCGACCCGACCACCAGCGGGTGGCTGCGGTCCCGGCCGGCGGCGAGCACCCGGCCGAGGGCGCGCACCTCGATCGGGTCGCCCAGGGGCGTCCCCGTCCCGTGCGCCTCCACGTAGCCGACGTCCAGCGGGTCGACCCCGGCAGCGGCCAAGGCCCGCCTGATCACGTCCTCCTGGGCGGGGCCGTTGGGGGCAGTCAAGCCGTTGGACCGCCCGTCGTGGTTGACGGCCGAGCCTCGCACGACCGCCAGCACCGGGCTCCCCGAGGCGATGGCATCTGACAAACGCCGCAACACCACTACGCCGCAACCCTCGCCCCGCCCGTAGCCGTCCGCGGCAGCGTCAAAGGTCTTGCAACGCCCGTCGGCGGCCAGCATCCGGGCTTGAGAAAAACTCACCATCGTCTCCGCCAGCAGCAGCAGGTTTACGCCGCCGGCCAGGGCCAGGTCACATTCCCCCGCCCGCAAGCTCTGGCAAGCCAGGTGGACAGCTACCAAAGACGACGAGCACGCGGTGTCCACCGCCATGCTCGGGCCCCGCAACCCGAGCACATAGGACAAACGGTTGGCCGCAATGCTGTGCGTGTTGCCCGTGCCTACATAAGCGTCGATATCGCGGCCGACTAACTGCATTGCATAATCCGTAGTGCTGATACCGATGAAAGCGCCCGTCGAGCTGCCGCTCAGCTCGTCCGCAGCGATCCCCGCCCTCTCCAGGGCCTCCCACGCGACCTCCAGTAACACTCGTTGCTGGGGGTCCATGTAGTTGGCCTCTCGGGGCGAGATCCCAAAGAACAAAGGATCGAACTGGTCCACATCGTCTATAAACGCTCCATAGCGCGTCGCGATTTTCCCCGGGGATCCCGGGTCCGGGTCGTAGAACTCGTCAACATCCCACCGGTCCGCTGGTACTTCCGCGACACCGCATTTACCCGCCTGCAAAAATTCCCAGAACGCCTCGACCGACCCAACTCCGCCTGGGAAGCGGCACCCCATCCCTATTACGGCGATCGGCTCCCCATTGTAAGAGCTGCGCTGTGGCGAATTCGCAACATCATCGGGTTCACATGCGAGGTAATGAGCCGCCGACGCGATCGTGGGGTAGTCCCACGCGAGTGTCGCTTCGACGGCGCGACCCAACCAACGTCCGAGATCACCGGACAATGCAACCGCATCAAGGGAATCCAGGCCGCAATAGCTAAAAGGTTGGCCCACGTCCACTTCCGCCGCATCCGTGCCGAGCCGCTCGGCGATCGCTCCCACGAGCCACGCCTGGATCTCGATGGCCCGCCGGTCCCGTCCGTTATCGATGTGTGAATTGACCGGGGGGAGTACAGCCCGCGCTACGGGTTGCTCGGTGCCGTCGTCGCGCCTATCTCGCCAGTCGACGACCACCTCCAGATCCCCGGTGATGAAGGCGGCGCGACACGCACGCCGTTGGACCTTACCGCTGGAAGTACGGGGCATCGAGTGGCCGCGGATCAGCGCCACTGCGTACGGCCGGATTTGATGCTCTTCGACCACATCCCGCCGGATGGCGTCGACGATCCCGGCCAGCTCGGCAGCGCGGTCTTTTCGCCCGGGCGCCTCGTAGACAACGACCAGGCGTTCCTCGCCGTCAACATCGATTGAGAAGGCTGCTCCGCGATCCGGTTGCAGAGCCGGGTGGCTCTCTTCCATCGTCCGCTCGATGTCCTGTGGGTAATGATTTTTGCCGCGGATGATGATGAGGTCACTGAGGCGCCCAGTCACATATAGATGACCGTCTTCCATGATGCCGAGGTCACCGGTGCGGAGGTACTCGCCATTTTCATCGACATCAGCGTCATCAACATCAGCCAAATGGGCATGAAAAGTCCCAGAGCTGTCCGGCCGGCGCCAATACCCGCCCGTGACGCCAGGGCTATCGACCCAGATTTCACCAATCTGGCCCGGCCCACAAGTGGTCTGCGTTTGCGGGTCAGCGATCACAACCCGCACGCCTGGGGCGGGCTGGCCCGAACTGACGAGGAGCTGGCCATGGCCGTCGTGCCGGCCTGCCGTGACCGCGGTGACCGCGGTGACCGCGCGGCCCTGCTGCAACTCGAGGTCGTGGACCCACCATCGCCTGGCGTCACCGCCGTCCTGCTTACCGCTCACCAACAGAGTGGCTTCGGCGAGGCCGTAGCACGGGTAGAAAGCCTCGCGTCGAAACCCGCAAGACCTGAACGCAGCGGAGAACTCGTCGAGGACGTCGCCCCGGACCGGTTCGGAGCCGTTGAACGCGACTTCCCAATTACTGAGGTCTATTCCCGCCTTGTCCTCGTCTGTAACGCGACGAGCGCAAAGCCGGTACGCGGAATTTGGCCCGCGCTGACGCTGGCGCGGTTTTGGGAGATTGCCTCCAACCAACGGGCGGGACGCTGCAGGAAAGAAACCGGCGACATGAGGACAACCGGGAAGCCGCCGTATAAAGGGTGCAAAATGCCGCCAATGAGACCCATGTCGTGGTACGGCGGAAGCCATGAGACCCCGGACGACGCGCTGGTATAGCCAAAGGCTTCGTGCGCGGCGGCAAGATTGTGCAACAGGTTCGCGTGGCTGACGATTACGCCTTTTGGGCTCGAAGTAGATCCCGAGGTGTACTGCAAGAAGGCCACCGTGCCACCTGTGGCTCCTGGGCTCGTCCACTCCTCTGCCTCGCTGAGTGAAACGTCCTTTGCCGGGACGAGCCATTTCGCTGTTTTCAAGCCGGGAATTTGACCCGACACGACTGTCTCTCGCTCGCGGGTCGCCTCAGTCGTCAGAACGAAGGACGGCTCCGAATCGTCAACAATTGCCGCTATACGCGCCTTCGACCGACCGGCCCGGGGCGGGTACGCGGGCACCGCAACCACACTTGCGTAGAGGCAGCCGAACCAGGCGGAAATGTAGTCTAAGCCCGGTGGAAAAAGCAGTAGGGCGCGATCATTTTTGGCCCCTGAGCGCTGTAGGGCCGCGGCTATGGCTCGCGCCTGCAAACCTAGTTGTGCATATGTAAGGCTGGCTGGTTCGCGCCCGCCGTCAAAGAGAAACCGGTACGCGACCTGGTTGGGCTGATGCGATGCACGCCATTGCAACAGGTCGACAAGTGAGGAGCAGCTCGGAAAGCCCTCGTTCTGCCTCTGCGTGGTGCTGACCATTGTTCCCTCCGCTCGGGTCAACAGTCCACAGAGCCAGCACCTGCACCCGCGACCACGCTCCGTGGTATAAAAACGATCCGGTAACTCCGCGGATCTCGGGTCCCATCTTGCATTCAGCACCGGAGGCCTGTCAACAGGAGACGGGTGTAGTTCGCGTGACTTCCGTGACTGTGCTGACTTCGCTGCTAGGTCAGTCGAATTTAACCAAGTTTTAACGTGTTATCCACTTCTCAGCAAGTGGCTACATCAAGCGCCAACGAGAGATTGCTCAATGTCTAGAACACTAGGTAGCGACCAGCGTCTTTGGGGCTCCTTGGGCCTGGGCGGCCACTCTTACTTACCGATATCGCGCCAGCTTACGTGGGCCAAAAGGATCATTTTTACAGTCACCTTGCTCTACCGTCACGTTGACCTGCTGCTCCGTTACCCGCATCCGAAGACGCCCAGCCCGGTAGGTAGCCACGGGGGCATGGCGATGCGACGTGGGCGCCGGTGCCATGCGGTTAACAAGTGCCCAATGCCCGCTAGCCCCGACACCCGGGGGCTGGGCCACAATCCGCTCGGGCCCTACGATGATGTAGGTTGCCACCGCCGCCCCATTCCTCGTTGAACGACCAGAGTTGCCAAACTTGGCCGAGCGTGCACCAGTTCTTCACCGAAAAAACACCAGCCGCAAAGTGCCAGCGGACGTCGTCCGGACCACTGAACAGCGGTGGGCGACGACCGCGAACGTGAACCATCGTGCCATGGCACGTGTTATTACCATGTGCCCGGGCAGGGTCGCTGACGTGGGACGATGGCCTGGTGCGGCTAAGAAAGGGCGGCCGTTCCAAACGAGGACGCGTCGCCGCGACTGACAGCTCGCGGTCGCTCGGAGCCGTTGACGCCGTGGGTGAAGATGCCACTACCGGGTGGGACAGAGACAAAGTAACCTCACCTCGTATGGAGGCGACGGTACTGGAGGCAGAAGCGGAAGTGGCGCCAGCAGCGCTGTCCTACGGGCAGCTGGAAAATTCTGCCGTGCGTGTCGTACGTCTGACAAACCTGTCTATTGGCTACTCGCCCCGACAGACGAAAGTTGACCCGGACCACGTGGCGACTCTGGTGGACGTGGTGGACCGCCTACCACCTGTTGTCGTAGACGAGCGGACCCTGACCGTAATAGACGGCATCCATCGTTTGGAGGCTTTCCGGACGCTGGGCCGCAGCCACATCCCGGTGGTCATGTTCAGGGGGGACGAAATGGAGGCTTTGGTCACCGCGATCCAGGCGAATATCAAGCACGGCAAACCTTTAAGTCGAAGTGAGCGTCAAGCTGCGGCGCGAGTGGTCCTCGATCGGTGCCCGGAGCGCTCAGATAGGTGGGTCGGGGAGGTGTGCGGGTTGTCGCACACCACGGTGGCGTTGCTGCGCCGCTCCCTCATTTCGGCCGACGCCCGAGTCCGGACGGGTCGGGATGGGCGGCGACGGCCGGTCGACCCCTCACCCGGGCAGGCTGCCGTGGTCAGAGTTTTAGAAGACAACCCGGCCGCCAGCATCCGCCAGGCCGCCGGAGTTGCCGGTGTCGCGCCGTCCACTGTTCAACGGGTGGCTGCCGGGCTCGCAAAATCTCAAAACCAGGCCCCGTTGGCTGAAGCGGTTGGCCAGCCGACTACGCCCGCACCCGCCTGTGCAGCCCCGGCAGGTGGCCTTGGCTACCAGTCGTCCCCCCAGGATGTCGACGCGGTTTCCTGGTTGGCCAGGACTGCGGTGACTCTCGAAGACCTCCGCGCCCATCTCGGCGGCCTGCCGCTTTCCCGCATCTACGAAGTCGCGGACGAGTGCCGACGCAGAGCACGCACGTGGGCGGAGATGGCAGACGTACTTGAAGCACGGGTCCGCCGCGGCCCGGTCGGCACCTAAATTGCCTACCACAGAGCCTTGAGTCGCACTCCGCCCCGTCCTGCCTTGTGCCTTACGGCACTTGACGCCGACCGTCGTTCAGGTGAGGCAAAGCGTTCGACTGGCCAAATTGGCCAGTCGAACATCCCGGTTTTGGCCGATATCCATGCAGGACGTCGGAATTTTAGGGCCGCGACAGCCACAAGTCCGACGAGAGGTCGGGCGTCGGCGCAGGCGAGTCACCGCACTGCGCTCGCACCCGACGCTACCGACCTGCCGTCACTCGCGGCCACCGCAACGGGCTCAGCCCGCCCGGTTCATTACTGCTTGGGAGCAGAAGACCCGGACGTTGCGGACGGAGCGGACGTCGTCGCAGAGGCGGACGGTTTAGCGGTTTGGTGCTCAGCTCGTCCGAGTTTGGTTAGGAGCTCCTCGCGGCTCAGGTCATCGTAATCAGAGATGCCTTGGGCTTTTGCTTCACGACGAAGGTCGCTGGTCGCCCAGTCGCCATAGGCCTCGTCCGAGGACGAACGACGGACCGACCTGCGTTTGGGCTCGGTCCGGAAGGTGTAGTTGAGCTGGTTGACAGCCCGACGCGGTGCGTCCAGGTTGCGGTCAAACGCCTTCGACAAGCCCGAGAGAAACTCCTGTGGCACCCGCCGGACTGTGTCGCGCGGCGTATCATCAGCCTCAGGAGTGTCTGACTCGAGCACGTCTTCATAGAACTCGCTCGCTGAGTCCGAAATCACCCGGAAGCCGTCGAGGCCCGCCCGGAACACGCCCCTGAAGAGGGTCGCCAGCTCGTCGAGCTTGTGCTCGAACACGTTGGCGTAGTCCTCGTAGTAGTTGCTACCGATCTCCGAACTGCGACGACTGCGAAGCTGCCTTTCCAGGTCATCTACCCTCTGCTGAAGGCGTTGGTTCTCGGTGTCGGTCGCCATGGTCGCTCCTTACTCCGTCGTCAGAAACCTGGGTCGTCAGAAACCTGGCACCATCGCACGCCCATATGACGGACGCTCTGATGGTCCTATAACGGCACTGCTGCAGACTACCTGAGCTTCCCACACCCGTCGCGTCTGACGCAAGAGGTGGCCCGAGCGGCGACCGCCAGCTATTATGGGTAACCCGAAGGTTGGCGCATTCTACCAATGGCCTCAGGTGCCGAGCTCACGGCTGACAGCTACCATTAAGACTCGCGTCGTGGCGAAGTGACGGGGCACAAAAGGTTCGTGCCTCGAACAAATAAGCTCCGGGGAGCAGGGGACTCGGCCCAAATGCACGTGTATAGTCCGAACGTAGGCTGTCAAGCCCAGGGAGTTAGCCACGCCAGACTGGGGACTATATTGCCGCTCGCGCCTTTAGAACCCGGCTCAAGCCTTCCAAGAAACCGCGCCTCAACAGATGGACCTGCCAACCCGGCAGGAACGACAACTACATGCAGAGAAAGGAGCGCGTACTATGGCGACCGTCGAGAACACTGCCGCAGTCTCGCCGCAGGTGGAGGCCGCTTTGTCCACTATAGCTCACGGCATACTGACCGGCGTTTCCCAAAAGTTCAATATTGCCGAAGTGGACGCCGCATCGGGGACCATGGTGGACCTCGAAATCGACAAGATCGTGCTTGGCAGCGCCAGCATCGGAGAACTTACTCTTCAGAATACGTCGATAGATCTGAAGTCAGGAAGCGCATTTCTGAAGACTGTCCAGGTCGTGCTGCAGCTCGAGTTCACATTTGATTGGTGGGTGAATATCGGGTTTTGGAGCGACAGTGGCTCCGCCAGCCTGGGTAGCCTGGATATCCCTGTGGACATTGGCGACATTTCGGTCCCCTCGCTAAACAATATCCCTTTGACTATCGCCAGCATGACTACAACCGGCGCTATTACGACGACGATTGCGCCGCTGAACAACGTTGACCTGGGCGGAGGGTCATTTAGCGGTTTGACGGCCACTAAAATCGCAGTACCAGCAAACGGGTTTCAATTAACCGGCTTGGGGATCGGCGCCGTCAGCATCGCTTCGGTGCAGGTACCGCAAACTACTGTGGCAAAGGTAACGGTCCAAGATTTTCATCCCAACGCCAATATAGTAGTGCCGAACGTGCAGTTGAGCAACCTCAATCTACCCAATGCGAAGGCGGCCGACATCCAGACGACGTCCCCGATCAATTTCGATGCGGACGCTACCTCGAGGGGCCTTTCCCTGAGCCTGGGAGTTGTCGGCGGCACCATTTGGGTTACCCCGATTGCACACATCGGAATTGGGTCACTCCTTCTGCAAGGGGTGACGGTATCAGCGGCCATCCCCACCGCCACGATCCAAAATGTGAGCGTGCCAATAGACGTTCGCGGGATCAACGTCAGTTCGGTCAGCGTTGGTCAAATCAATGCGACCAACATGACGCTCTAACCCCCAATTATAATCCAACATTACCCAAGGGAGATCTCGATGGCACAACCACAACTCAGTCATCAACAGTTCCAAGCGCTTTGGGAAAGTGCCAAGAGCGGGCCCGTCTTCCACCAGGCACCCGCCCAACCGATCCAGGCTGATTTATCTTTGTCAGGGATGCTCGACCAGTACCTCACTATGGCGGGCCAAAGCAAAGACAAGGGCCAGCTAAGCCAGCAGGACTATACCGATCTCTCCCAGGCGATCTCGGCGCTGAAAACGGTGCTGGCCCGGGTCAACGACAAGCAATTGGTAGCCGGCTGGACCGCACAACGCGCCACCCAGATAACCCAGCAGATCAATGCCAAGGTGGCCGCAGTCCAGAAATCATAGGGACCGCAAATCGTAAGCTAGCCGTGTTGCTAGGCGGAGGGGCTCGCTCGCTCGAGCAAGGTGGACGTCCGCTGGACGTACCCTGACTGGCCCCGAAAGTCAGCTGTCCAGGCCGGGAATATTTGAGGAAGCTGCGGCAGTAAGCACACTTGAGGTAGGTCGATGTCGAGACCTCGAGCGAGTGGGCGAGTGGGCGGCTTGGCGCATTGCGCATTGCGGCCGTCTCCAAAGAGGGGTCTCAACCTGGCGTTGCCGATTGCCTCGGGGCCAATGCGGCTGAGGCCCCGTAGCCGGCCGCCTGGGCGCGGCTAAGTCAGTATTCCGCGGGCCTTGAGCGGCTCTGTATGTTAACATTCGCTACCGCTGGTCAAGACGGGTTGGGGTAAGGGGGGGAGTTCCATGGCTGAGGACATCGAGCCTCGAGCCCGGCATAATGAAACACAGTCGACCCGGCCGCCGGTGCTAACTGAAGCGGATGTCCGCATGTTGGCTAGGGCGATAAAGGCGGGGACCGCGCCTGATCGCCCTAGCCTCAGCGAGACGTTATTCGACGCCCTAACGCTGGTACTTGCCGCCGGCTTCCTGGCGGGATCCTGGGTAGTCCTGCATTCCTGGCGCCCGGCCGTTGAGGCTTCCTACAGGGGTAACGTCACCAACACGCTGACGACGCTATCGCTCGGCACTGCCCAGTCGGGGGTTAGCTGGTCCCTGCCCATGGCCTACGCCCAGACGGTGAAGCTCAGCGGCCCGGCGACGACCGAAGGGCGCCTGATCCTCCCCATAGCGCGGACGGCATGCGACCAGATAGCCCGGGGACTAGGCCTGGCGTGCGACGGCGGCGTGATTGCGACACCGGCCTCCATTTCAGTGCGATGGAGCTCACCTCAGCTGGTCTACCTTGCCCCATTGGCCGCTCGGCCTTACCAGGCGGCGCTCGGGCAGGCCAAGACAGTTGTTGTCGGGATATCGCAGTTCGCTACCAACGACCAAGCTGGCTCGACCCCGGGCGCCCGCCGGCGGGCAAAGTGGTAAAGACCTCAGCATCGACTTGCGGGGTAGCGGCCCGATCAGCTGGTGTACCCCGCTGACAAATTCGCCTGCGCGGCTTACCCTTAGCAACGGGCCTCAGAGCTACCAAGTCCCAGAGGACGACTTTGTCGACGATACCTCGTGCTCTCACGGGCTCGTCGTCGCGGTCCAGGCTTTGGGCAGCGGCGGGGCGGCAGGGATCCCCCCTCGGACAGATCTCGTCGACGTTTCACCTTTGGGTTTCCAGGCTTGGGCCGCCAGCGTCGATGCCGGAGACCTGGGCGGCCGGTTGAACCTGGGCAGCGCCGGGACTGACAACCTCGCCCTACCCGCCGAGGTGAGGCTCGGTGCCGGATCCAGTGATATTCAGGTCGGTCTTGACTTTTCGGCGGACGGCACCGAGCAGGCAACGATCTCATCGCGCCTAAACCAGGTGGCGAGCGGCGGGCCCAACCTGGTGACCTCGTGGTGGGACCGCGAGGGAGCCATTGCCGTGCCTATTTTCCTGGCCTTATGCGGGATCTTCTTCAACCTCGTAATCCACCTCTTCGATGACCTCCGACGGATGTGGACCGTAGGGGCCCGAAGAGAGACGCTCAAGCAATAATTCCTCGAGGCAGGATCATGAGAACCCGACTGTGGAGAACCGTCACCGGCATTGTCTGTGCGCTCGTCCTTACAGTGGCTGTCTTGTGCACTGGCAGTCTTCGGCCGGCCGAGGCAAAAGCGGCAGGAGATTACTTATCGGGGCTGAATGTCCATAACCCTAAGAGCGTCGTTACAATCCTGGGGGGAGTAGCGCTCGCTTCCAAAAATGTGGTCGAGCAGAGCGGTATGCCCTTTGGCTCCGTAGTAAGAGCAAGCGGTACTGCCATCGGTGAAATGAAGTTCGCTGGTGGCAGTGAATGCGCTCTCCAGGCTCTGTCGTCACCCGGAGCGCCTAAGTACGGGCAGGTCACCACCCACGTGCCACCGGGTGCTCTGTTGTCCCTCAACGGGGGCGTGGCCAACTGCACGGTTAGCAAGGCACCGCAGGACCTGAGCGTTTGCTACACCGGGGCCGTGTACGACAACAGTTCCCAGAGCCAGTTCGACGTGAGTTGTACCGGGGACCCGCTATTCGCCGTCTCGGTACTCCACGGCTCAGTGAAAGTGTTGACGCCCAACGGCAAAAAATCCAGTGTCTCAGCCGGGAAAGAACTCACGTGTAACCCGGCCAAGTGCGTACCAGTTACAAAGCGAGCGACGTTCACTCCTGCTCAAAAGAACATCTTCACGATGCAGGCAAAGCAGCTAGGGATCAGCCCAGCTACGACACCGACAACCGCGCCAACGGCGACCATACCCACGCACGGTTCCCCGGTTACCGCGACGGTCGCGACAGCGGGCCAGCGGCCTGTATTTACGTTCCAGGGCATGAAGGGACAACAGGTCAGCTTCAGCTACAGCGGCGACACGTTCCCCAGTAACAACGACACTGTGGACGTGCTCGACCCTGACGGCTACAGGGTCAACTATGCCGAGCTTGGGAGCGCCCACGGGTTCGTACCGCCGGTGGTTTTGACCTCCACAGGCACCTACCAGGTCGTCGTCGACGCGTCGTCCACCGGCGACACGGGCAAGGTCACCGTCCAGCTGTACGAGTTCACCGATAAGACAGGCACCATCCGGCCCAACGGGCCCGCCGTCACCGCCAACGTGAGCTCCGCTGGCCAGACGATCACCTACGGCTTTACAGGCACGAGAGGAGAACAGGTCACTCTCAACTACAGCGGTGACACGTTCCCCACCAGCAATGATGTCATCAACTTGCTGGCTCCTGACGGCTCCAACGTCGCCAGCGTCTACCTGACTGGCAGTAGCGGTTCCCTGGGACCGGAGACGCTCCCCTCTTCGGGTACGTACCATGTCGTCGTCGACACCTCACAAGCGGGCGACACGGGAGCGGTGTCGATCACGCTGACGACCGGTTGAGCGGCGGCGCCACGACCCACGATTTGCTTCCCCACTTACCTACGCGTGGCGGTGACCCTATTGAAGGACGGTCGAACGTTGACAAACAGCCCAACTGAGGCAGGCACGAGCGAGGCACGTCGCCTGGAACTTCTGCTCTCCAGGCCGAACGTCGCAGCGGGGAAACTACCCCGGGTAGTGCTCGACACGGACGCGTACAACGAGATCGACGACCAGTTCGCCTTGGCACACGTCTTGCTTTCCCCGGACCGGCTGCATCTCGAGGCAATATACGCGGCCCCGTTCCATAACACCAGATCGGATGGGCCGGGCGATGGGATGGAGAAGAGCTATGAGGAGATCCAACGGATCCTCGACGCTGTCGGGCTGACAGAAATAGCGGTCCGTCGTGGGGCAACCGACTGGCTTACAGGCAACAACCCGGCTGCGCGCATTCCCGCCGTCGACGATCTTATCGAGCGCGCCCTGTCCAACACTGAGAGCCCGCTCTACGTCATAGCGATTGGCGCGCCAACGAACATCAGCACTGCTGTGTTACTCGCTCCTGAGATAATCCCGAGGATCGTGGTCGTCTGGCTCGGTGGCAATTCCCTGTCCTGGCCAACGGCGCGTGAGTTCAACCTGCAACAAGACCTCAGGGCATCTCAATTGCTTTTCGACTCGGGAGTCGCTTTGGTTCACGTCCCGTGCCTGAACGTCGCCGACCACTTGATAACCATGTCGGCCGAGATCGAACAATATGTGCGACCTGCCGGCAGTGTTGGCGACTTCCTGGCTGCGAGGTATGCCGACCATGTAGAAGCCGGCCCCGGGGTGTCCAAGGTCATCTGGGACCTGGCCGCGGTCGGCTGGGTATTGGGTGCGTCCTGGACCACGACGGTGCTGAGGCACAGCCCCGTCTTGACCAGTGAAATGACATGGTCGCTAGACCCCGGACGTCACTTGATCGGCGAGGTCACCGTAGTGAACCGCGACGCGATATTTGCCGATCTTTTCAGGCGCCTCGCGGCCCACGCAAGTCCCGGGGGAACGACATTATCGCGCCCGGATGCTCACTTCTCCAGCCCCGCCAAGGGCTGACCGGCGCTTTCTCGTTGCGTTAGGCGTAATTCGTCGCGAATCCGCGCCCGAAAATAGGCGTTTTCGCGACGAATATGCTCCACTGCACCCAGAACGACCTTTTCCCGAGCTCCTCCGCCTCACCGAGCTACTCACGGAAGCGAGCCCAGCACGCTCCGTAGAAATGGCTCGCCCTTCGCCGGCCAATCTCGCCCTTCGCCGGCCAATCTCGCCCTTCGC
Organism: uncultured Acidimicrobiaceae bacterium; assembly: GCA_963823855.1. Lineage (GTDB taxonomy): Bacteria > Actinomycetota > Acidimicrobiia > Acidimicrobiales > Palsa-688 > Fen-671. The sequence goes on along the minus strand of CAWGNA010000004.1, from coordinate 88,740 downwards.
CGGCCAATATCATCCGTCGCCGGCCAATATTCCCCGTGTGCCGTGAGAGCACGCACCGGTCTCGCTGCCGAAGAGACATAGGCTAATAACTTGCTACCCATCGACTGATGTTGTCGTGCATCACCGGCATTGGTAACGACCCACTGTCGAGCAGGGCGGAGTGGAACTGTGGCAGCGCAAACCTGGAGCCGAGACGGCGGCGAGCCTCTTCCCGAGCGCGCACGATCTCGAGCTTGCCGGTGAGATAGGCGAGCGCCTGGCCGGGCCACGCGATATAGCGATCGACTTCAGCGGCGAGGAACTGTCGGGGCATCGGGACGTGGGCAACGTAAAACTCCAGGGCCGTATCGCGGCTCCAGCCAAATTCGTGCAGGCCGGTGTCGATAACAAGGCGCGCTGCCCGCATTAACGCCGCGGTCGTCGACCCGAGCACGGCCTCCGTGCTGGAGTAAAGATCGATCTCTTCGGCCAGCTGCTCGGCGTAGAGGCCCCAGCCCTCAGAGAATACCGTGACATATCGTTGACGCTGCATATCGGTAAGGTCGGTGCGCGCCTGGATCCGGGAAAACTGGAGGTGATGGCCCGGCACCGCCTCGTGGAACGCGACGCTCTCGAGTTCCCACCCGGTCCCCCCGGTCGGGACCTCAGTGTTGAACCAGTACGTACCCGGACGGCTCCCGTCCAAGCGGGGTGGGGTGTAGTGAGGAGCCATGCCGCTGGCCGCCACGACTGAGGCCATCGGCGAGACAGCGCACGGGGGTGGTAAGGGTTCGGGGAACACCTCTCCCAACCTCAGCTCGGCCCGACGTACAGTCATTTGCGCTGTCTCCATGGCTACGGCTGGGGGCAGTGTACCTGCGGAGGCACGAAGGGCATCCTGTACCGAAGCAAGGTCGCGCAACCCAAGGGCAGCGCCCAGCTCGATGGCCCGGCTCTCCAGTCGCTCGATTTCGTCCAGACCCGTTTGGCGGAGTTCTGCTGCGGTAAGGGGCAGAGTCGTGTGTGACCGGATCGCCCGTTCGTAGTCGGCATCTCCGCCGGGCAGGTAGGAAAGCCCGGCCCGGTCGGCCGGGCGTGACCGCGGCACGAGCTCCCGCAATAGGTCCACCCACCGTCCCAACGCGGGCTTTACGACCTCGGCGGCGAGGACTTCCCGCTCCTGCTGCCAATCCTCCTCCCCGTCCCAGCCGGTTGCTGGCTGTGGTGCCGCGAGGGCCTCCGGCACGGGCGCATCGAGCACCTGTTCGGCCCACGTGATCGCCTGTTCGACGAGCGGCGCAACCGGCAACCGACCCCTGGCGGCGCCGCTCCTCAGACGTTCGGTCTGCTGGTCGATCAACGGGCCACTGGCACGGAGGCGGGCAAGATAGTCGCTCGCTGCGTCCGGATCCGTGAGAATGGTGCGAGCAGCGACCGCGAGGAGCTGCGCCGGCCCGCTGAACGGCATGGCGGTGACCACGTACTCGCTGGCAGCGGAGTCGAGGTCCGCTATTTCCTGTTCCGCCAGCCCGACGAGGCACCCAAGGGTCACAGAATCGGGGCCGCTCAACCCCACATGGTCGTGCTGCTGCGCGTCGAGCAGCACGTCCTCGACGGTGGAGCGCCACGACTGATCGCCGGCCTCACTGGCGTCCGGGACGCGGTCCTCGAAGCCCGGGATACCCATGTAACTGGCGTCGAACGGGTGCGCCGACAGCCATTTGGCATTGAAGTCATCGGCAAGTTCTCTCACGGTGGTCATCTACCTAGTTTTTCCGATCTGAGGAGCAGCGGGCCATCCTCGGGCGGGACGCCAGCTAATGAGCTCGAGTTGGTGCCGGCCGACATGATGTACCCTCGCGCTGGTGAACCTCGTGATCGGTGCCGACCACGCCGGGTTCCCGGCCAAGCGGGCGGTCTTTGACCGGCTATGTGGCGCCGGGCACAGCGTTGACGACATTGGGACCATGAACGAGGACCCCGTAGACTTTCCCGATATCACAGTTCATCTATGCGAGCGGATCCTTCAGCGGAAGGCTGAGCGCGGGATCCTTATTTGCGGCACCGGCATCGGCGCCTGCATGGCCGCCAACAAGGTCAAGGGCATCCGGGCGGCCCTCGCGCATGACATATATTCGGCCCACCAGTGCGTCGAGCACGATGATGCCAACGTGCTGTGCCTGGGGGCACTGGTTGTCGGAAGGGCACTTATGCAAGAACTTATCGACGCTTTTTTGCTCGCAACGTGGGATCCGGCCGAGCAGTTCCACCGCCGGGTCGCCAAGCTGGCCGCACTCGAGGACACGACATGATAGGAACGACCGGGACGAACGTGAGGATCGGTGTGCTGGGAGCGAGCAGGATCGCTCCGGGCGCTCTGCTCAAGCCAGCAGCGGAGATGGCCGGCGTCGAGGTAACAGCTGTAGCGGCGCGTGACGTAGGGCGAGCCGAGGAGTTCGCTGCCCGTCACAACATCCCGGTGGTCCACGATAGTTACCAATCGCTCGTCGCCGACGAATCCCTCGACGCCATCTACAACCCTCTTGTCCCTTCGATGCACGCGGAGTGGTCGATCAAGGCACTCGAACGTGGTAAGCACGTATTGTGCGAGAAACCCTTCGCACGCAACGCGGCTGAGGCTGCGGAGATGGTCAGCGTCGCCCGGCAGCAAGACCGCGTACTGATGGAAGCGTTCCATTGGCGCTACCATCCGCTGGCTCAGGCGATGCTCGAGGTTGTAGCCAAGCTCGGTCCTCTGGAGCGCGCTGAAGCGGTCTTCGCCTTCCACCTCGATGACAAGGACCGCTGGCTGTTCGACTACTCTCTCGGTGGCGGCGCGTCGATGGACGCTGGCTGCTACCCCATCCACTGGATGAGGACGCTATCGGGGGAAGAGCCAGAAGTCGTCAGGGCTGCGGCGGTGCCGGGCGACGACAGCGTAGACGTGTCCATGGAAGCAGATCTCCGCTTTCCCTCAGGTTTCCCGGCCCATATCAGATGCTCTATCGTCGAGCCGGGGGAACGGAAGTGGTACCTCGTGCTCGAAGGTCCGGGAGGGGCACTGCGGGTGCAGAACCCCCTTGCTCCACAAGAGGGGCACCGACTTACAGCGGAGTTCGAAAACGGCGACCGCCTCGACGAGACTTACGGCCTCCGACCGACCTATGCGTACCAGCTAGAGGCGTTCCTCGATGCGGTCCGGGGCGGCACGCCGCCGCTGACGGGGGGCGACGACGCCATCGCAAATATGGCCACTATCGACAACATTTACCGAGCGGCCGGGCTGCCCCTGCGCTAACGACGGCGGCCCGGCTCCAGCGCCAGTAGGTCGTCAGGTGCAATTACCGGAGGCGGGGAAATTCCGCTACTCGTAGGCGAGCAGTTCCATAAGGGACCAGACCGAGGCGCTCCACGGCACCCGGTCCAACGCCAGCCTGGGAGGGGATCCTGCCGGCAGAGTTCCGGTTCAACCTCCAGTCGTCGACCCGTCGACCGTCCACGTCGACCCGTAACGAGGGCGACCCAAATGGGGGCGACGAGACCGATGAACGCACGACCGTGTACCGGCTCAGCCTGCCGTCGTCGTCGACAACCAACCCATAATTCCACGGTGTCGTCGGGTGCACCTCCCAGTCCCCAAAGCCAGGCCGTCCGGGAACCCGGCGCCAGTCTTCGCCAACGGGCAGAGCGAGCACGAGGGCCCCAGCTTCAGCCCCACGGAGTGGCTCGAGGGGCAGACAACTCGGGGCCGGCTGTTCAGGCTCAGCTCTACTACGTCGCCGTCCTGCCAATCGCGCTCGAGCCGAACGAACCCTGATTTTTCTGGGCCTATGTTGATAGCCTCACCCGCGACATGCAACTGTGGTTCGTCGCACCACGCCGGGATGCGCAGGTGTAGTGGGAACCTCGCTGGGGCTTTCAGTCGCAACCGGATGGTCACCTCGTCCGAAAAAGGATAATCGGTACCCACTTCTATGGTTCGGCCAAGCGACTCGACTCGGCAGGGCGCGTATGCGAGCGCGACCAGTCCCCTGCTTGGCGCCGACATCCATAAAGACGTTACGAACTTGGGCCAGCCCTGATGGAGGTTCGCCGTGCAGCAGCCGAAATGGGGCTCCAGGCCGAAGATGTTGGCGTCGTCAGTGCTACACGTCCAGGGTCGCGGAGCAATGGTGCAAGCAACCTGGTTCGGCTGCTGGAGGTACTGATGGGCCCGCATGTCGGCGGTGAGCGTAGCGGCAAACGCGTTGTAGGTAATCTCTTCCAGCCAGTCGCCGTAACAACCAGCCCCGGTGACCTCGGCCAGGGTTTCCAGCGTGAACATAAACTCTGCGACAGCACACAGTTCGACCCCGTGGTACGGGGCTCGCCCGGCTAACCACTCATCGCCGGAGAACATGCCCGTCACCTGACCATGGTGCCGCCCGATGTTGTCGAGAGCACGGTCCAGCCGACTAAGGTGCCCGGAGCTCCCGTCGAAGAGGTAGCGGACCGCAGGCAGCTTGAGCCCCATGGCAACGTTGACTACATGGCGGTAGGGGTCCCACGAACGCGTGAAGCCAAGCGGGGGGTTGTCCGCCAGGCACCCTTCCCAGTTGAGCCCTTGCCCGTCGAGCAGCGCAGCGACCTGGCCTCCCTCCCCGCCAGGCCGCCTCCGGAGGTACCAGGCGAGCATGAGGAGGTTCTCGCCCGCGCGTGCCCGAGCCCAATCGTCGAGCGGGCGCCGCGGCAACTCCGCCAGCTGGTACCTGAAATACCGCTCCATGAATGGGAGCACGCGGTCATCCCTGCTCGCCTCGAAGTGCTGGGCGAGCACTTTGAGCGCAACCATCCGCGGCCACCAATCTACGTTGCTCTCCGGCCCGAATTGGCCATCGCCTCGCTGGCTGCCGATGATCGCGTCGGTCCAGCGGCGCGCCTTCCGAACAAGGGCCCTATCGCGTAACACATACGCAAGCGGGACGAGCCCGTCGACGTAATAAGGGCCGCGCTCCCAGTCCTCCCCACTCCCTCCGAGCCAAGCGCTGTCCGGGCCGACATCTGGCCAGAGTTCTTCGAGATGCCCCGTCAGCCCGTCGGCCTGCAGTTGCAGCTGCTCGCGCAACCAGCCGGTTGGCCGGACCGAACCTACTGGTAGCCTGCGAAAAGCAGCACGCCTCTCCAAAAGGCCACCATGCTTGTTTGCACTCATCCTGGGCCGTGCTCTCTTACATCTGCGGTGGCGCGACCCCCGCAGTCATACGCGTTTGGGGAGATGACACGTAACAACCATCAGTACTGTAGACGGGGAACGACTCGAGAGCTATCACACACAACCCCGGGAAAACCCGGAACTCGGGGCGCTTCGAGAGCTGCCGAATGACGAGTGCGAGTGACTGCGGGACGTTTGTCGAACACCGGCTGTGATGGTTGAGAGCCTCGTCTGGCAACGACAGCTCGCCGTCGATGTCGCGGCTTTGCTCAAGACGGATCCTTCCGTGCTGTCGATCTGGTTCGTTGGCTCTCTTGGTTCGTCGACAGCGCCGGTCGACGAGTGGAGCGATGCCGACATAGCCGTCGTGGTCCACGACGACGCTCTCGTCGGTTGGCACAGCGCCGTAGATTGGCTTCGCCCGATGGGACGGGTCTGGTCGACCAGTGTGTCGCACACGCCACTACGTCAGGTCACCCGGGTCGTGTTCGACGACGGGCGGCGCCTCGACCTCGTGTTCTTCGGGCACAGCCTCGAGCGCCCGGATTTAACCGGGGCCGAGATTCGGCGCCGCGCGCCCGCGTCCGATCTGGCCAACCACACCGTTTTGGCTCGCCCGGAGGATGGTCGCTCCAGTGACAAGACTGACCAGTTGGTCAACGAGTTCCGTTTCGTCGCCACCCTTGCGGTGGTCAAGCTGGCGCGCGCCGACCAGCTAGTCGGCCTCCACCTCGCGATCGAAGGGGCGCGCCATTGCCTGGTCCTCGGCATGCTGATGAGAGACTCCGGCTTACCCCCCGCGACGTGGGCCGACCTCCCGGCTCAAGTGGGGCGACTGACGATGCCCGGTGACGTCGCCTCGGGTCTGTCGGTTATTGAGCAATCCGCCGCCATTTTCGAGGCTCACCTACGCGCTGCGCACCACGGTCGAACGCTCGATGCTCGACCCCTCGAGGAAATGATCGTCAAGCTGCGGGACCTCAGGCGAACGGGAGAGGTTCGTAGCTGACGCCGAAGGGTGCATCGGGACGAGAGAACTCGCCCATGAGCGCTCGCCTGAGCGGTGTCGTGCGCTCCAGGAACTCCGGCGAGTTTTGCAGGCGGTCAGCCTGCCTGACCCAGGGCGGGCTGTAAATGTAGTGAGCCGTGTAACGGTCCCGGTCGCCGTCGTGCGCGTATGTCCGGTGCCACACGGCGTTGTGGAACACTAGGACGGAGCCCGCCGAAGCCAGGATGACGTGCCCGATCGGCACATCATTACCTGCATTGCGGACCTCCTCGGGAAGCCCCACCAGGCTCCGATGACTTCCCGGTATAAGCTCCATGTTCCCCATCCTCGGCTTGCTCTGGTCCGTCAGCAGGAAAGACGCCCGAAGTTGGATCAATGGCACCGGGTACCCGAGCTGTTTGAAGTCGTAGGCGCTCGAGCCGTCTTGATGCCACCTGCCCACTCCGGCATGACCCGGCTGCATCGTGTTCCAACTCGCTTGCAAAACGAAGCGGTCGCCGTACAGCCCACGGATCTTGGGCAGCACGGCCGGATGATCGATAAGGCGCTCGAGGCTGGGCTCGACTTCGTAGCCACGCCCCAACTGACCGAACTCTTTGCCACGTTGCCCGTGAAGCCGCGCCGATGCCTCGTAGCACTCAGCCACTTCGTCAGCTGATAGCACATCCGGGATAACAAAGTACCCCCAGCACTCGAACATGAACTTGTCGATAGGCGTGAACTCTCCGGGGGCAACCGTGGGGCTCAGCATGTCAGTCACGAAACTCGCTCCTTTTGGTTCGGTCAGTCCACAAATGTTGCCAGCGGCAGACTGACCTGGAGGCCTGTTGCCATCGATCGTATCCCGGCATCCAGGATTTCCTGGGTGTCCCGTGAGACCAGACCAGACACCAGACCCTCGAAGGGGAGGTCGTGGAGCAGACAGTAAGTGAAGTAGTCAGGGCCCGAGCGATAGTGGGCCGGGAGAGGGTGCGCAGCTATGGGCTTGGCCTCCGTCGATACCCGCTCGCCCGCTGCCCCAACGTTCGCTAGACGCACCTCTTCCGGTCCCGTGAGAGCGATGGAACCTTGCTCTCCGTAGATCATCGTTGGCATGGGAGCCGCCAAGGCTGGTTGTGTCCACGTACCCTCAACAACCGAATGGCCGCGCGGGTACCCGAGGATCATGGTCCCGTTGTCCTCAACCGTGAAGAACTCTTTCGAGAACCGTCCACCGTGGGCGACGACATGGCTCGGTTGGCCCATGAACCACCGCGACATGGCCGCGCCGTAGGAGCAGAAGTCGACGGCGGCCCCGCCGCCGTTGGTGTCTCGCTCTATCAGCCAGCCCCAGCCGACGCGGGCGATAGGCCCTTGCGACGCGAAGTCGGCGGGTGGCCCCCCGTGCCCGGCTCGGCTGTAAATCCCGAGCACTCGCCCGATCTCGCCCTCGTCGACGAGCCGTTTAGCGGTGTGGATGCCGCCACGCCAATTCGTTGGCCAGTTGACCATGAGCCGTACACCGTGACGGGCAGTTGCCGTAACCATTCCCTCGGCCACGTGGACGTCGGCGGCCATTGGCTTTTCCTTCATAACGTGTACGCCGCGCTCTGCCGCCTCCACGACTACCTCGCCGGCGCGGCGATTATCCGCGCAGGTGATTATGGCCTCGGGCTGCGCCTTTTCATAAAATTCCTCTGAGTTGCCAAAAGCGGGCACCTCGGGATGGAGATGTTCGAAGTGAGCGCGTAGCTCGTCGTCGGCTACGGCAATGCCCACTACTTCAGAGGTCGGGCTCGCCAACGCGGAGTCGAGCAGGCCCCTGAAATGCAGGTGCTCGCCCCCCACGAAACCAAGCTTTATTTGTTGTCGCGCCTGTGCCATTCTCAATCGCTCCTTTCACACACCAATGCTTCTCGCTCCGTACCTACGCCTCTCACCCGCACCCGTTGTCAGCGCCTAAGCCGTCACGAGTGCGCTCCGCTCCAGAGGTAGGTTGACTGGCCCCCCAATCTCGGCTGAGCGATAGACAGCGAGAACCAGCTCCAACGCGTCCCGCCCATCGGCACCAGTGAGCTGGAGAGGCTGCGAGTCCAAGACTGCGTCTACGAGGTGAGCGAGCTTCCTGTAATGCACTTCCATGAGGGGTGGCTCCACTGCGGGGAGATGACGCCACCCTCGCAAATGGTCCGGCTCTTTGAACGTCTTGCTGAACACGTTCACTCCTGGCGATTCCCGATGGCTCATGATCGACCCCAGGGACCCATCGATCGTCATCGAGTGGTGACCGGCGACGACGGCCCAGGCCGCGTACCACGACCCCATAGCCCCGTTCTGGAAACGCATAGTTGCCATGATGGTGTCTTCGACATCGACGTCTGTGAGCAGTTCGTTGCCGACCTGAACCTCCGGACGGAAGATCGCGCTCGTCCCGTAAACGGTGGCCGCCGGGCCCATCAGCCATAGGATCGTGTGGGCCGTGTAGATGCCCCAGTCCATCAGGACTCCCCCGCCCGCGAACCGCTTTTGCAAAAACCAAGGCACTCGGTGGCTCGAGGGACCAACACCCACCTGGGTCATCGCCATCAGGCGCCCGACGACGCCCTCGTCGAGAAGCCGCTTCAAAAGGGGCAATTCCGTACCGAAGCGGTGCTGGTAGCCCATGGCGAACTTGACGCCGGCCTTCTCCGCCGCGTCTACCATGGCGTCGGCTTCCTCCAGCGTCATGGCGATCGGCTTCTCGCACAGCACGTGCTTACCCGCTCGTGCTGCTGCGATCACCGGTTCGGCGTGGGCGCTCGGCGGGGTCGTCACACTGACCGCCTCCACCTCAGGGTTCGCGAGGAGATCCTCGAAGTTGTCATAGACGTTGGGGATACCGAAGTCCTCGGCCACCTGGCGAGCCTTCGCCACGTCGATGTCGGCCACCGCGACCAGCTTCACCCGCGGGTTCTTCACATAGTTCGGTATATGGGCAAGCCGAGCAATGCCTCCTGCCCCAATGACGCCCACACCAAGTTTTCGCTCCGTCATGGCACTGATCCTCTTTCCGCTCTAGGTCCGGTCCCGCTGATAAATCGTTTGCTCTAACACCATAACATCGCTCTATTCAGACAATCGAACTGCGGGCACATCCGGGGCGCTGTCGCCTTCGGAAGACGCTGTCGTCGTCGCCGGAAACTCTTCTTCCGGGACAACCCCGCCGCCATTTCCTGCCGCGCCCCCGGTACTCGCGGCGGCGATGAGCTTTGGCCTGCCATTGACCAGCTCGATACGGTCCTCCCAACGCTTGTCGGGGTCCGCTATTGGGACCGACGCAACCAGCAGCTTGGTGTAGTCATGCTCCGGATTTGAGAGGAGCTTCTCGACCGGGCCCTTCTCGACGATCTGGCCGTGGTACATCGTCATCATTTCGCCGCCGAGGTAAGCCACAGTCGAAAGGTCGTGCGTGATGAAGAGCGTCGTCATACCGTACTGCTCGCGGAAGTCGCCCAGCACATCGAGGAACGCTTGCCGCACGTGCGCATCCAGCATCGACACGGGCTCGTCGGCGATTATGAACGACGGGCGCAGCATGTGGACCCGCGCCAACATCAATCGCTGCCTCTGCCCCCCGCTCAACTGGTGGGGGTAACGACCGAGCACGTAATTGGGATCGAGCTTGACGGCTTCCAGTGAAGCTCGAATGATCTCGAGGCCATCTGACTTCCTTCGGGCCAGCTTGAACTTTTTTATGGCCTTCCAGAAGACCCGGTCAACCTTGTAGACGGGGTTGAAAATAGAGTAGGGGTCCTGGAACACTGGCTGGACGCCAGCCCGGAAGGCCTGGTACTCAGACCGGGTCAGCTTGCAGATATCTGTCCCGAGGTAGGTCGCCCGGCCGAGGGTTGGTTTTTGCAACCCGAGCAATATGCGCGCCACCGTGCTCTTCCCGCTACCGCTGGCACCCACCAGACTTATGATCTCGGCCGGATGGGACTGCAACTCGAACGAGACGTTGTTGACGGCGCGTACCTTGGTGCCGGCGCGTCCGGGAAGATCTGCGTGACCCCGTCGAGACCGATCAGCTTGGGCGCCCGGCTCGGTTCCTCCGGTGCCGCCGTCGCCGGCCTTCTGCCCTGGCCGACCTGAAGGGTCGGTATGGAGCTTATCAACTGTGTGGTGTACTCGTGGCTGGGCGCCTTGAACATCTGGCGGACTTCGCCCACCTCGACGATCTTGCCCTGGTACATCATGGCCACCCGGTCAACGAGCTGCGCGTGCACACCCATGTCGTGAGTGATCACCACCATGGTGAGGCCGAATTTTTCACGCAGCTCAGCCAGGTTCTGGATGACCACCCGCTGGATGGTGACGTCCAGGGCGGTGGTGGGCTCGTCAGCGATCAGCAGGTCGGGCTGCAGCGCCACAGCCAGGGCCATGATGACCCGCTGCTTCATCCCGCCTGACAGCTCGTGAGCGTACATACGGGCCACACCGGGGTCGAGGCCCACTTGCACCAACAATTCGGGCACCTTGGCCGCGATCTGCTTTTGGTCAATGCCGGTCAGGTGGAGCTCCATCACGTCGACGAACTGGTCCTGGACCTTCATGACCGGGTTCAGCGAGTTCATCGACCCTTGCGGCAGATAAGCGAGGTTGTTCCAGCGGACCGTCCGTAGCCGACGCTCGTCGACGTTGATCAGGTCGATAGGCTCGTTCGACCCGATATGGAACATGGCGGAACCGCCGGCTACGTAGCCCGGCGGACGTAAGAGCCGGAGTACGCTAGACGCCAGGGTCGTCTTGCCGCAACCCGACTCCCCGGCAATCCCCAGGATCTCGCCCCGGTCAACCGTCAGGTCGACGTGGTCGACCGCAGTCGAGTCGCCCTGGACCGTCTTGTACTTGACGGTGAGGTCCGAGACCTCCAGGATCGGCGTCACTTCACACGCCCGCCACCCGTCGCAGCCTGGGGTTAAATACTTCGTCGAGACCGATATTGATGAGGTTGAGCGCCCCGAAAAGCAGCACGATGGCAATGATCGGGCCCACGAAGAGCGGCCAGGCCCCCAGCGTAAGTGCCCCGCTGGTGATGGCCGAGTTGATGAGCAGCCCGAGGTCGATGAGGTTGGTCGGGCCTAGGCCGATGATCTCCAGAGAAATGAGAGCAAAAATGGCCCCTATCACCGCAAAGGACAACCCGAGGAAAATGTAAGGAAGCATGTTAGGGACGAGCTCTTCGAAGACGATCTCGACCGTATTGAGCCTCGTCACCTTGGCCAGGTCCACGTAACCGCGGGTGCGCAGGCTGAGCACCTGGGAGCGTATCGGTCGGGCGGCAAACGCCCAGCCGAACACGGCGAGGATTACGGCTACCTCGAACAGGCTCACGTTCTTGGCAAACCCCGTGAAGGCGATGAGCAAGGGCAGCGCGGGGACGACCAGGAACGTATCCGTAACCGTCCTCAGGGTGGAATCCATGAGACCACCCCTGTAGGCAGCAAAGAAGGCGACGGTGACACCAATCAGGGTCGACAGCACGCCGGCGTAGAACCCCACCTTGAGCGACGTCCACAGCCCGGTCACTGTGAGGGCCAGGATGTCACGGCCGTACTCGTCGGTACCCAGCGGAGTAGCCCAGGTCGACGGCGCGAAGCGAGGGCCGAAACCGATGGAGATCGGGTTTTGCCCCTGCCCGATCAAGTCGCAAATCTCGCGGCTGAAGACTCCGACCAGGATCACGAAAAGCAGGATGATCAGCCCCGCGGTGAGCTTTTTCCTGCTCCGCAGGGTCCTCAGGATGTCCCGGACACGTTTCATCGGTGGAGTGCTCACCGTGTGTACTTGATGCGGGGGTCGATCAGCGGCATTATCAGGTCGAGGATGAAGACACAGGTGAGGACGCCGAAATATGGCCAGGACAGTGACGCACATCACCGTGTTGAGGTCGAGGACGCCGATGGCCTTGACCAGGGTGTAGCCAACCCCGGGGTACTGGAACAGCTCCTCGACCAGCACGTTGCCCGCAAAAATGAAGCCGAAGGAGATCGCCAGGGCGGTGATCTGGGGAAGGTAGCAGTTCGCCATCGCGTAGCGTGTGAGTATCCGCCTGGGCGGCAGCCCCTTGGCCTGCGCGAATGTCAAATAGTCCTCGCCCAGCACGGTGACCATCTGCTGGCGCATACCGAGCATGGTACCCAGCACGGTGACGAAGATAATGGAAAAGGCGGGCAGGATGGCATGGTCGAGAACGCTGCTGATGAACGGCAGATTAAAGCCCTGGTGTACGTTGGCCGAGTACGGGGCACCGGGAGGAAATATTGTGAGCTTATAGGCCAACAGGAACACTGTCACCAGCCCGATGAAATAGAACGGTATTTGTCCCAAGCCCACAGAGAGCCACGTGGCGACCTGGGAGATCCTGCTGTTGCGACGCCAACCGGCAAATGCTCCCAACAACGTCCCTAAGACCCAGGCAATCAACGCCGAGGTGAAGAGCAACCCGATTGTCCAGGGCAGCGCGTGAGCGACTACGTCCTGGGCTGGTGTCGGGTATTCCAACAGCGACGGGCCGAAGTTGCGATGGAGCACTAGCTGGCTCATGAAGTGGCCGTATTGGGTCAACAAGCTTCCGTCGAGGCCGAAAACAGCTTTGTAATGATTGATCACCGCCGCGCTGGCGCTTGCGTTTTCGGCATACTGCGACTTCAGGTTCTGGATGTAGGCGCTGATAGGGTCGCCGGGGATCAGACGGAAGAAGATGAAGGTGGCGGAAATGGCGACCCACAGATGTGAGCACGTACAGCGCAAAACGCCGTATTACGTACGACGTCATCGAGTGGCTGGGCCAAGTACCCCCGAACACCCTTTTGCGCCAGGACCTCGGGTCCCGATTCCGGATCCCCAAGGTCCTGGGCCGCGTCCACTTGAACGCTGTTGATTGCCACTATCGGTTCGTCAGGTTGTGGCGGGCTTCAGCCTGCCGATGACGAACAGGTATTGTCCCCACCAATTGCTGGGTATCTGGTACAGGTTTTGGTTTGTCGGCCAACCCGTCCAGTACTGGGTGCTGTTGACGTGCCAGTAGACCGTCTGCAGGTAGGGTATGCACGGCTGGTAGGTGTAGAACTGCTTCAGGGCCTCATTAAAGGTGGGTACTGTGCTGGCGCAGTTCGGGTTCTCACTGCCGAGCTTGGCGATGGTGGCGTCGAAGGCCGGCTCCTTCAGTCGCATCTGGTCGTAAGTAAGGGCGTTCTTGCCGATCGGCTCGTAGTACTGGCTGTCAAACTGCTGATACCCCTGCCACGGGTCGAGAATGGTGCCGCCCAGCCACTCCGAGCGGATGTCCCAGTTCCCGGATTCGACCGCGAAGGAGTAGACGGCCGAAGTCAGGTACTTGAGGCTGGAGTTGATACCAAGCTGCTGGAGCTCCTCCACCAGCAACTGGCCCACGATGTACTCATAACCGCCCGGCTGCACCTGGGTGGATGATGTTCATCGTCACCGGTTTGCCGTTGTACTACCGGTTGCCCCCAGACCCCTTTTTGATCCCGAGCTCGTCCATGAGCTCGCCGGCCTTCTTGGGGTTGTAGTCGCGGTATCTGAGCAAACTCGTCGGCGATGGCTTTGTTGTCCCAGGCCGAACGTGTTGGGGTAGTTGGGCCAAGGGTAAATGTCGACCGTCGTGGGCACCGGCCAGACATCTTTCAGGATCTTCTGGCGGTTGAGCAGCATAGCGGATCGCGTAGCGGAACTTGGGTGCAGATAGTGCGCCACGCGACGGGTCGCAGTTGACGAAAATACAGCGCTGGTCAGAGTCGAGGAAATTGCAGATCGTAACGTTGGTGTCGCCGCCGTCTTGCAAGATGGTGGCGTACTCGTAAGAAGTGGAGGAGTTCAGAGCGTCGATGAGGCCCTCCTTGTACTCCTCGTTTTCCAGGTCGGCATCTGTCGGCGCGTTGCGGAAGACGACATAGGGCGGCGCCGGGATCCATAACCGCTTTGGCCCAATAGTTGGGGTTCTTTTCCCAGATGAAGAGGCCGAGGTCCTGGATCGTCTTCTGTAGCGTGTACGGGCCGGTATAGATGGGCGGGTCGTTCTTGAAGGTCGTGATGTCTACCCCCGACCACACGTGCTGGGGCAAGACCAACAAGTTGGCCGAAATGATCTGGGCAGATGAAATTGTAATGGAAGCGGGTATTGCGGGCACTCAGGTTGAACACGGCTGTCGTTGCGTCGGGGGTCTCCACGGACACCACTTGCGGGGTCCACGTGGCGTTAGCGGAGCCCCCGATGATCGACGCATTTTTCTTCATGAGCTCGGTCGTGAACGCGATGTCGGCGGACGTGAAGGGCTTGCCGTCGCTCCAGGTGATGTTGGGTTTTATTTTGAGAGTGCATTGCGTATAGGTCGGGTTGTACGACCAGCTCGCGCCCTTGCCACGCCTCCAGCTTGCCGGTGGCCATATTGAGGTAGAAGAGGAATTCCTTGGCCAACTGCGTGACGCCGGCCTGGTATTGCTCGCCGTTGGGTATCAGCGGGTTGAAGCTGTTGTAAACGCTGAAGACGCCCTGGTCGATGATGACCGTCTTGTTTCGGGGTGTCGGGACCAGGCTCAAGAAATTGGACCTGACCGCCGATGGGTCCTTGAAAAAGACGCGGTTGTTGAGACCACACGCTCCGGCTCTTCATCGCGCACGAGGTTCGCGACTGGCCCGAGCGCCTTACGGCCCACCACGACTGCGCCGACAGCACCAACCCCCATCAGTAGTGAACGTCTACTGAGTTGCCAGCGATTGAAGTCCTTGGTGTCGATTTCGTTGGAGTTAGGGTCCATGGTGCCGGAAGCATCCTTTCTGTTAGCCGAATTGTTGTTTCGGCGGTACCGAGTTCCTGGTAATGAATGCACAGCTGGTAGTAAATGCAGATCTAGTACCACGACAGGCAACCTTCGCCCGGCAGGCCCGTATCACCGTTGAACACGGGGGCTATTTGCCAGGGCAACTGAGCGAATGTTCCTGCATGCGGCACTATTACGAGGCAACCGTTGCCTGGTCCAATAAGACCGTTACTTCTCCTACTTCTCTCCAGCGGGATCTCTGAGAGACAAAGACACCACTCGTGGGGACCGCCGGCGCTGCGGAGGCGGGACCGCGGACTTCGCGGCACCGATTAGAGCTGGTAATACGCATTGATCTCAGCCTGATAGCCCCCGACAGCACCGCTCAGCACGTCGTCGACACTTACGGGGGCACCGAGCTCGGAGGACTCGAGCAGTGAATACGCCATCGCCAGGTCAACCACGCCCTCATCAGCGCTAGCCTCCATTTCTGAACCGCTCAAGCAGGCCCGGGCGAAGTCCAGGAGCTCGAGCCCGAACGGGTCGCGGATGTCGCCCGGAAAAAACTGCGCCAGCACCTCGCTTGGCGCCGTCGTAGCCAATAGGTCGTCGGCGGTGCCGAGACGGCCGTCATCAGTGAATACTTCGTTGCCCTTAACACAGCCTCGTGCGCCGTAGATAACAGGGTTCGCGTCAAGGCCAGAGCGCTCTCCGTGCCCCGCCCAACCCGCAACCGCACTCCCGATAGCACCGCTGGCGAACTGCAGCTGGGCCAAGAACACATCCTCCAGCTCATTCTTCACTTCAGTGCCGGAGCTCGGGTCGACTCGTTTTTCTTCCATCGTCCTGGCCAAGGCGCTGATCTCCTTCACCGGCCCCATGAGGTACCGGAGCTGGTGCATGAGGTGCACGCCTAGGTCTATCGCAGGCCCTCCCCCGCCTTCGAGCTTGCGGTGCCGCCAGGGGGTGTGGGCAACGATACGGTCGGGGCGCCACTCCCCTCCGACACCGGCCGAAAGCCACAGTTGAGGACGTCCGATGAGGTCCTGGTCGAGGACCCATTTGAGGGCACGGGCCCTGGGAGCGTACCGCGCACTCTCGGCCACCCCGGCAACAAGGCCGCGCCGGCGTGCCTCCTTGGCAATTGCCTGGCCCGCTTTCACGGAAATGGCAAAAGGCTTTTCGATAATGACGTGCTTGCCCGCCGCCAGGGCGTCAAGGGCGACCTGATGGTGGAGAGAAACCGGTGCCAGGACCAAGACGGCGTCGACCAGGTCCGCGTCGAGCATGTCGTGCCAATCCTCGAAGATCTCCGGCACGATATCCTCATGTATGTCGCTGACGTAGACGTGGGGGGCTCCGAGCGGGTCCGCCTCGTTGGTAGAGGCCGGGGGCCGGGGCGCCGGGCCTCCCCGCGCCGTCTGAACATCGCGGCGTCATCGGCGCGGCGCGCACATAAAGCAGTGACACGCAGAAGGTCAAACCCCGCCGCATTCATGGCGACTATGCCCCTCAGGTGAGCGGGGAGGATCCGGGCACAACCCACCACGCCCAGAGCGAGCGTGCCCTCAGTTGCCCCCTGGCCGACGGCAGTCAATTCGGCCCCAGCATCTTTTTGCCGCAGGCACTCAATCCCCCTCGGTTGTGAGCCAAATCGAGCCTCAACGTCATAGTGACGTTCCCCCCCACAGAATTACTTTCTAGGGATAGATCTCCCTGGGAACCCCGGCGCTCATCATCACCTTACGGACCACTACTGGATCCCGAACAACCACAGACGCGACCACCCTCCCCCGTTGTGCCCCGTAAACTTCAGGTGTCATGACGTTACCAAGACAGGCCTTGTTCCGCAAGAGCCCTCTTCGCCCGCCCTGCCACGAGTGGCACCCCGGTCCCCTTTACAACGTTGTAACTTTACAACGTTGGAAAGTGTAACTGATGTCTAAAACCTTGTCAAGGTGTGACGAAACCGGCCGAGGCTCTACAATCTTCGTCACCAGGTCCTCGCGGTCCGAGAACGACGCCAACGTGCAGTTCGGGATGTCCAGTCGGAGACCGGTGCCGCGTCCGGTCGGGACCAGCCGATGGTTCTCTTGAGGATAACGACGAAAATAGGGGACAGCAATAACAGTGAGGAGTGGTCGTGGCTGTAACACTCAGCGACGTCGCTAACCGAGCCGGAGTGTCAGTCAAGACGGTCTCCAATGTCGTGAGCGGGTACGTCCACGTGTCACCGGCGACCCGCAAGCGCGTGCAGAGGGCGCTGGATAGCCTGGGGTACCAGCCCAACCTTTCGGCCCGCAGCCTTCGGGGGGGACGGTCGGGGGTAATCGGTCTGGCCGTCCCAGGACTAAACCCGTACTTCGCCGAACTGGCTGCTCTGGTGGAGCGAGCCGTCACGGACGCCGGCTACACGCTGCTCGTCGATTCGACCGCGGCTCTTCACGAGCAGGAGATCCGCGTGGTCAGAGGTATCCGAGCCCATCTGATCGACGGCCTGATCTTTTCGCCGTCTGCTCTTGATGGCACGGCCATCGCGAAAAGCCGCAACGCCACGCCGCTCGTGCTTCTCGGGGAGCGGGTCTCGCACGGCTCGATCGACAATGTCGCGATCGACAACGTGACCGCGGCCAATCAAGCTGTCAGCCATCTCGTCGAGCTCGGGCGCCGCCGGATCGCGGCCGTCGGTACCCTGCGGTCCGTGTCGGGGGAGGTAGCTCGCATGCGACTGGCCGGCTACAACGCCGCGCTCAATGAAGCCGGGATACCCCGCAGGCGCGACTTGGTCGTCCCCGTTCAGCGTTTCGAACGGGCGGAGGGATTATCTGCGACCCGGCGGCTGCTAGCCACCGGTGCTCATCCCGATGCGATCTTTGCATTCAACGACGTACTCGCCTTCGGCGTGGTGAGGGCGTTGTACGAGGCCGGGATGCATGTCCCTGACGACGTGGCGGTGGTCGGGTTCGACGATGTCGAGGAAGGACAGTTCTCCCTGCCGACTCTTACGACGATCTCGCCCGACAAGCAGCAGATCGCTCGGTCTGCTGTCGCCAACCTCATCGAACGCATGAACGGGGGGGCCGAAGCACCTCCACGTGACGTCGTTGTGCCCCACAGTCTGGTACAGCGGGAGAGCACACTGGGTTTTCGCCCTACGCCGCCGCCGCTCGAGCCGCGTAAGACGATCGTTCGAAACGGCCGGAGTGCCTGACGGCGGCTTTCTACGCCAGGGCGCCCCGGGCGACCCCTACAACTGGGGCTGGCCATGCGTTACCGTCATCGACGCAGTGCTCCTCAGGAAGGACCAAACGGCACCTCGAGCGCGGCGCAAGCGGGCCGACCAGGGGTTGCTAGTGGCAACCCGGGCTGTTAGATTTCGTCCCGGAGCGGCCAGTGGGCCAGCTGACTTTTCTAGAGAGTAGCCAGGTATGACGGCGACACCCCCGCAGCCAGGTTCAGACGAAGACAGACTGGGCCCAGTCGATTTCCTGGCGATCGAGTTCCCGGGCGGTCGGCTTACCTCTCCAGGCTTCGAGCAGTTGCTAACTTTGGCTGACCAGGGCGTCGTGGACATCCTGGACATGGAGTTCATCACCAAGGACCTCGCCGGCACGACCAAGAAAATTGATGTATGGGAGTTCGCCGTCCCCGAAGGGGTTGACCTGAGTGCGTGGGCGGGCGCGTCGTCAGGCCTGCTCGACGACTCGGATGTCGCCGAGATCTCAGCCGCGATGCAGCCTGGCAGTGTGGCCGTTGTCGTGATCTACGAGAACCTTTGGGCTCTCGGTGTCGCAGACGCCTGGCGACGTGACGGCGCTCGGCTAATCGCCAGTGGCGGACTGTCCGCACACGACATTGTCGCCGCCCTCGATGCAGCCGAGTCCGCCTAACTCGGGCCCGCTCATGGTTGGCGCGGCGACCAAGCCAAAAACGAGGAGGTTATTGTGGGGCTGTTGAAGACGGCCGCTACGGTGGCGGTGGCCAGCTCAGTGCACGGCCGGGTCCAGCGACGCCAGCAAGCCCGGTGGGCCGGCCAGGACCAGGGCCATGCCGCCGTTGCACCTGCGCCGCCACAGCAAATGCATTACGGGGCTCCGCCATCGATGGAGCCTTCCCACGCCGCATCCCCGCCACCCGCCCCGCCCGCGTACACAGCACCTGCGCCCTTGCCGCATGCTCCGGCCTCCCCGGCCCAGGCCGCGCCCACGATCGACCCGCTGGCCCTGTTGGGTAAGCTCGTGACGCTACAGTCAGCCGGCCAGCTGACGCAGCCTGAATACGAGCAATTGAAAACGGCCTTGATGCATTACGGGGCCGCGCCTCAGCAGATGCACGCGTGACCGCCCCGGCTGGACCAGCGACAAAACTCGGCCATTGTCGACTGCCATGCTCGCACAGACGGTAGTCGTGCAGCTGAAAGGGCACACTCTGAACGGCTGACCAGGCGGTCGGCAAAGACCGGAAGTGCGCTCGGTCTGGGAGACACGGTCGCCTCGGCTCGTCTCATCAATTCTCGCGCCACGTGGCGCCCGCAACACACCGTTGCCAGCCGCCTCGTTCGGCTGGGTGCCTCACCGTCAGCCACGCCTCGACGTTGACAAGGGCGCGGGCCTGTGGGAGTATCATTGGTCTAGACCGAGCGGCAGATTTATTGGCCGAGCAAACAAGTTGGGGCGGGCGCACTCGCAGGTTCTCACAAAATAGGAGGGCGACCGTTGATTAGGAACAAATTGGCACGCCGGCTGACGGTGCTCGCGAGCGCCGTGGCAGTCAGCAGCACGCTGGCGACTGGTGCCGCGAGCCCCGCGTTTGGAAATGTCCGCATCGCTAACAGCGTGCCGGCCGCCACCGGCACGCTCAATATCGCCGATGAATGGGGTTTTACCTGGCCTTGCCAGTTCAACCCGTTCAACGCCTCGGACTACTATTTCTCTTTCGGCCCAGTGTACGAGGAGCTGGCGTACGTCGACTCCATCAACCGTGGCGCTGCGACGCCCTGGTTGGCGACGTCATGGGCGTGGACCAAAGCTAACACGGCTCTCACGTTTACGATCCGCAAAGGCGTCACCTGGTCTGACGGGCAGGCCTTCAGCGCCAAGGACGTCGTGTTCACCTTCAACCTGTTGAAGAAGTACCCTGCGCTTGACCTCAACGCGAACTGGTCCGTGCTGAGCAGCGTGGCGCTCACAGGCGCCAACCAGGTGACATTCAACTTCAAGGCTCCGGCAGTCTCCTATTTCTATTACATTGCCGACGAGACACCCATCGTCCCGGCTCATATCTGGTCAACAGTCAAGGACCCGACGACATACCTCGACCCGGACCCGGTCGGCACTGGCCCGTATGTCTTGTCGAACTGCAACACCGCGGACATGCGTTACACGAAGAACGACCATTATTGGCAGCCGGGGCTCCCGCACATCGAGACTGTCAACTACCCGTCCTACCTATCCAATACTTCGGCCAACCAGGACCTGAAGAGCGGGGTCGACCAGTGGGGCTCCCAGTTTATCCCTAACATCAACAAGTTCTATATTTCGGCCAACCCCAAGTACTACCACTACTGGTTCGCGCCCGTCTACAACGTGAATATTTGGCCCAACCTCGCCAACCCCATGCTCTCCGACGTCGCTGTCCGCCAAGCAATCGCCTACGCCATCAACCGTCCGTTGGTGGGCAAGATCGGCGAGTACGGCGAAGAGCCCGGGTCCAACCAGACAGACATCGTTACGCCCACGTTCTCGGCCTGGTACGATTCGAGCCTCGCGGCCAAATATGGGAATGCGTATGCTTACAACCCTTCCAAAGCCATTTCTGTCCTGGAAGCCGCCGGTTACAAAAAGGGCGGTAACGGGATCTTTGAGAAGGACGGTAAGGAGCTTTCCTTCACGATGATCAACAATGCGGGTTTCTCGGACTGGGTGTCGGCCGTCAACGTCATCCAAAGCGAGCTGAAGGCGGTCGGTATCCAGGTGACACCGGACAACCTTTCGGGTTCGACTTATTCGACCGACGTCGCGGACGGGCACTTCCAGCTGGCGTACGACTGGGACTCGGGCGGTCCTACGCCGTACTACGAGCTGCGGGCGATCCTCGACTCGGCCAACACAGCCGCAGTCGGTTCGCCGGCGGCGAGCAACTACGAGCGTTACTCGAGTACCTCGACAGACGCCCTCATAAGGCAGTACGCGGCGACAACGAGTACAGCCGCCCAGCACCAGGTCATCGACCAGCTCGAGCACGTGATGCTCTCGCAAGTGCCGGTGATCCCCGTCACCGAGCAGGTGGACTGGTACCAGTACGACACCGAGCACATAGCGGGGTGGGTGACCCAGAGCGACCCCTACGCCCAGCCGGGGCAGTACCTTACGCCAGACTGGGGCGTCGTCCTGCTGCACCTGTACTACAAGTAGGTCAGGCGGACAACGCGGGGCCGGGCGTCGCACGAGCGGCCCTTCCGTCTGCGAGGCCCCCGGTTTGTCCACGGACATGGTGACCACGACGTTGGGAGAACGAAGAGGGCGTCTCCCAACGTCTAGGGGCCTGTGGGGCCTCTGTAGGCTCGCTACATGAGGTTCGTCCTCCGCAGGTTCGGGTTCTTCATCGTCACGCTGTGGGCGGCGGTCAGCCTGAACTTTTTGATCCCGCGCCTCATGCCCGGCAATCCGGCCCAGGTCCTCGTGGCACAACACCCGCACCTCAACCCCCAAGCTCTGCACGCGCTGCTGGCGTTGCTCGGAGGCACGGCCAAACAAGGCTTTTTCAGCCAGTACGTCGAGTACTGGAAGCACGTCGTAACGTTCAACTTTGGCATCTCGCTCACGACGAGCTTTGGTGACTCGGTGGACAAAATGGTGTCCCAGGCGCTGCCCTGGACTCTGGGGCTCGTCGGCATCACGACGGTGCTCGCTTTCATCCTCGGGACGTTCATAGGACTGATCAGCGCCTGGAAGAGAGGAGGCTGGCTCGACAACGCGCTGCCGCCCATCTTCGTCGTGACGTCCGCCTTCCCGTATTTCTGGATGGCGCTCCTGTCGATCTACATTTTCTCCATAACGCTCGGATTATTCCCATCGGAGCACGCCTACAACGTGTTCTCGGATTCACCCGCTTTCAACTGGCACTACGTCGGTGATGTACTGCAGCACGCTGTACTACCGGCCTTCACGATCCTCGTAACCGCGATCGGCGGGTGGATACTTACGATGCGCAACAATGTGATAACGGTCCTCGCCGAAGACTATGTGCGGATGGCACGCGCCAAAGGCTTGCGGCCGTGGAGGATCATGTGGAAGTACGCAGGAAAAAACGCGGTCCTCCCGAACCTCACCGGCTTTGCGATGTCGCTCGGCCTGGTGGTGTCGGGGGCCATCCTGGTCGAGTACGTGTTCGATTACCCGGGCGTGGGCACCCTTCTGCTCACGTCGGTGAACGATCTGGACTACCCCCTCATGCAGGCTCTGTTCCTGCTCATCACCGTCGCCGTTCTCGTCAGTGTCCTGGCCGCTGACGTGCTGACGGCGGTCCTCGACCCACGCACGAGAGAGAACACCTGACGTGTTGTGGCGTTCGGTCCGGCGCAACCGCAAGGCGATGGCGGGATTGGTCCTGATGTCGATTTTCCTCGTGCTGGCTATCTTTCCAGGTGAATTATCGCCTTACAGCCCGACCGCGATTACCTTCGAGCCTGGCCTCGGGCCTTCCACCGCCCACTGGCTCGGGACAACTTCTCAAGGCCAGGACATTTTGTCCCAACTGATCTGGGGAACGCGCCAGACGCTCATAATCGCCTTCGCAGCCGGCGGGCTGGCTACGTTCATTTCGGTCATCGTGGGTGTATCAGCGGCTTACCTCGGCGGGGTCGCTGACGGGGCGCTCTCGCTGCTGACCGACGTCTTGCTCGTCATCCCGATATTCCCGCTCATCATCGTGATCGCCGCCTACCTGCGCGGGACCGGGCTGGCCGAGATGATAATCGTCCTCGGTGCCCTGGGATGGTCTTACGGCGCCCGGCAACTGCGGGCCCAGACGCTCTCCCTGCGCCACCGAGATTTCCTAATAGCGGCCAGAGTGCGGGGGGAAAAGAGCACCTATATAATCGCGTTCGAGATCATCCCGATGTTGACATCGCTCATCGTCGCGTCGTTCCTCGGGACGGCCGTTTTCGCAGTGCTGACTGCGGCCGGGCTGCAGTTCGTCGGGCTCGGGAACCCCAACTCACTGAGCTGGGGCAACATGCTCTATTGGGCGCAAAACAACGAGGCTCTCGACGCAGGTTCGCCGTTGTGGGCGATCGTGCCCGGTGTCTGCATCGCGCTTCTCGGCGGGGCTTTCGCCTTCTTGAACTATGCCTTTGACGAGATCTCCAACCCGGCGCTGCGTCCGGTGCGCCGACTGTCCCACCGACGGTCCCGACGCGTCAACACTGCTCGCCTGGAGCAGGGGACTGGAGGTACGGGGGATGCGCCGACCTGGAGCGGCCCCGAAGGGGCCCATAGCGGGGCCTGACAGATGGCAAGACGGCCGCATAACTCCGCCACAACTACGGCCGGTGCGGCCGGCGCTACGGCCGGTCCGGCCCTCACCAACGAGACTACGCCCGGACCGCTGCTCAAGGTGGGCGGTCTGTCGGTAGCGTACGCCACCGCGGCCGGCCCGTGCACGCCGTCGACGACGTCGACCTCGACCTCGATAGCGGGGAGTTCCTCGCAGTCGTCGGGGAGTCCGGCTGCGGGAAGTCGACGCTCATGTACGCCATGGCGCAACTGCTGAACCCGCCGGCCCATATAACGGCCGGGACGGTCGTCTTCAAAGGTAGTGAGATGGCCCAGATGAGCGACCAGAAGTTGCGCCATGTGCGGTGGCGCGAGTTCTCGGTCGTCATGCAGAGCGCCATGAACGCCCTCAATCCGGTGATGACCGTGGGAGAGCAAATGAAGGACGCGTGCAAGGCGCACTCGCCGATGTCACGCGACGCGATCGCCCAACGGTCGGCCGAGGTGCTGCAACTTGTATCGATCGACCCGGTCCACCTGGGCAGCTACCCCCACCAGCTCTCGGGCGGGATGCGGCAACGGTCCATGATCGCGATGGCCCTACTTTTCACGCCCCAATTAGTAATAATGGACGAGCCCACCTCCGCCCTTGACGTTGTAGCCCAGCGTTCACTGATGCGCCAGATCAAGGCGCTCCAGCACCGGCTCGGGTTTGCCGTAGTTTTCGTGACTCACGACATTTCGCTGGTGCGCCATTTCTCAGACCGCGTGTTGGTTATGTACGCCGGACAAGTAGCCGAGCTCGGTCCCACAACCGAGGTTTTCGGTACTCCTCGCCACCCGTATTCGCGGGCGTTACTGGAGGCTTTCCCCTCGGTCCGGGGGGAAAAGGTCGCACTTACCGGCATCGCCGGCGCACCGCCGAACCTGGCGTCGCCGCCTCCTGGTTGCAGGTTCCACCCACGCTGCGCCGACGCGATGCCGGAGTGTTCGTCCCTCGCGCCGCCGGCGTACACGAGAGGTGGCTCGCTCGTACGGTGCCTGTTGTACAAGGACAGCAGGGGCGAGACCGAGAGCCTGGCCGGGCAGTCGGCGCGGAGCCTCGGACAACCACCCCCTATGGCCCGCGCGACTGTACCAGCGACTCCTACGCCGATTGACCAAGACGGCCAACAGCCGCCGCTGCTGGAGGTCTCTGACCTGACCCTGCACTTCAACCTGGGCGCGTGGTGGGCCAAAAAGACACTCCACGCCGTGGATGACGTCAGCTTTACGATCGGCCGAAAGGAAATCGTGGCCCTCGTGGGCGAGAGCGGGAGCGGGAAAACCACCGTCGCCAGAATGCTGGCCATGGCCTACAAACCGACCAAAGGGGAAGTGCGTTTCGATGGTAAGGCTTTGACCACCCTGCACGGCAAGCGCGAAAAGCTCGCTTACAGGGGTCAGGTGCCGATGGTGTTCCAAGACCCGTTTAGCTCGGTCAACCCCACCTACCGCGTCTCGCATGCCATCATGCGGTCGATAGCGCTCCACAGGCCCGACATCGATGGAGCGGCTCGTCACGCCGAGGCCCTCCGCGTGATGGACGCCGTCGGCCTTCAGCCTGCCGAGGTGATGCTGTCCAGGTACCCTTACGAGCTGAGCGGGGGACAGCGCCAACGGCTGGGTTTCGCCCAGGCCCTGGCTATCCGGCCGAAGCTGATACTCGCCGACGAGCCGGTCTCTATGCTCGACGTCTCTATCAGGGTCGGGATCCTCAACATGATGGGGGGGCTCCGGGAACACGAGGGTGTGTCCATCCTCTATATCACCCACGACCTCGCTTCTGCTCGCTACCTCGCTGACCGAGTCATCGTCATGTACGCCGGCCACGTCGTCGAGGTAGGCCCCACCGAGCACGTGCTTGCCTCGCCCCGCCACCCCTACACCCAACTCCTGCTATCGGCTGTGCCGGACCCGCGTGCGCCTCTGGACGAAGCCAGTTCGACAGACGCCGGGGAGCCGCCGAAGGTCGTGAACCCCAAGCCGGGCTGCCGTTTCCAGCCCCGCTGTCCCGTTGCGGTCGAAGCGTGCCGCGACATAACACCAAGGCTCGGCGAAGTCGCGCCCGGGCAGTTCGCAGCGTGCCATGTCGCGCTGGCCCAGGTCGGCAACTGGGCACCGTTGCGGCCCCCAACGCCCACATCGTCGCCCAGCTCCACCGCCTCGTCGAACTGAAACCGACTGCGCCGGCGCCAGAAGCCTCGAGCGGTTACGCCGTGGACGGGTCGGGCTCGAGCGGCTCGAACTCGACGTTCGGTACGTCGGGGAGCAAAACCGCCTGGTGGTGCTCGCTTTCTTGCTCTCTGGACCAGGTGGCGAACATTTCCGCGTACCGTCCGCGCGCCGCTACCAGTTCCGCATGAGATCCCACCTCGACTATTCGGCCGTGGTCGACAACGACGATCCGATCGGCGCGCATGGCCGTCGTAAGCCGGTGCGCGATGAGGATCGCGGTCCGGCCTTCGAGCAGCCGGTCGAGGGCGCGCTCGACCTGGGCCTCAGACTTGAGATCCAGATTGGAAGTAGCTTCGTCCAGCACCAGCACTCGAGGCGCGGCAACAAAGGCCCGCGCCAGCGCAATAAGCTGTCTCTCGCCTGAGGACAGCGATTGTCCCCGCTCGTGCACCTGGGTGTCGAGGCCACGAGGGAGCTTGTCCACAAGGTCGGTCAGGCCGATGGCCTCAACGGCTTCGTCCACTTGTCGTTGGCTGGCGTCCGGTCTCGCGAACACAACATTGTCGCGGATCGTACCTGTGAACAAGAACGGCTCTTGCGGCACAACACCAAGCTGCCGGCGGAGCGAGCCTAAAGTGACCTCAGTCAGGTCGTGACCGTCTATCGTTACTCGCCCGTTGGTGGGGTCGTAAAACCGGGTCACGAGCTTGGCAATTGTAGACTTACCTGCACCGGTTGGGCCGACGAACGCGACCAGACTCACCGGCACGGATCCGGATGTTCACATCATGAAGTACAAAGTCATCCTGGTTGTACGCAAAATCCACGTCGTCTAGAGAAATCGTTCCTTCTATTGGTGGAAGCTCGTACGCGTCTGCCCGCTCGGCAACTGACGGCTGCGTGGCTAGCAGGACGCGCAGTTTGGAGACCGCAGCCTGTCCTTGTTGGTAGGTGTTGTACAGCTGGACAAGCTGTTGTATGGGCTGGAAAAACGAGCCGAGGTAGAGCACGAACGCTGTGAGCTGGCCGATCGTAAGCTCAGGGTTAGCGTTCTGAACGAGGCCGCCACCCGGCACCTCGTGCCATGAGTTGCAGCACCATCGTCCCGCCGATGAGAAGCAGCGAAAGCCTGGCCCATCAGACCGATGAAGTCGCTCACCGTCGAATAATTGGCCGTTACCCGAGCGGTCTTGAAGTTGGCATCGCGGTAGGCGCCTAGGACGTTTCGATGATGGATGACGTTGTTGCGTTGCCGGTTGTACGAGGCGACCACGCGCACCCCTGAGAGGCTCTCAGCGATGTCGGCTATCACGCCGGCGAGCTTGTCACGCACAAGGAGATAGGCGCGCTTCGGACGCAGCACGGAACCACAGCGAAGCTATGGTCAACGCAGGCATGACGATTGCCACGGTGATCAACGCCAGCTTCCACGTTGTACGACAAAAGAACAGCCGCACGAAGATCATCGTGAGCCCCTGGATGGCAAACTGCAGCCAGCCCGTCCTGGAGCAGCTGCTGGAGCGACCTCGATGTCGCTCGTCATCCGGGTCATGATGACGCCCGCCTTCTCGTCGGTGAAGTAGTCGAGCGACAAGCGCTGGATGTGGGCGTAAACCCGGACCCGCAGGTCGTTCATTACCTGCGCGGCGAGCTTCCCCGTGTTACGGATCCTGGCCCGCTCCACCACCACCGTCAGGAGGACCGTGACGAGGTAGATGAGGCCGCACACGATCACCACATCCAGGTGTTTTTCCTTGCCGACGAGCCCGTCATCGATCCCGATCTGAGTCAGGTATGGCCCGGTTTGAAAGCCGATGCTCTCGACCGTAAGAAATATCAGCGACAGCAGTGCCACCCGCCGGCGGTCCAGGATCATGTGGCTGAGCGTCAGGGTTCGCGTATCTGTAGGACGCTGGGTGAAGACCACACCGGGCTCGCCGTGGTCCGGCTCGGTCGCGACCAGTTTGCCGACTGCTTCCTCCAGCTCGGGTGGCACGCCAGCAAAGGGAGCCCCGCCTTGGGTCGCATTGCCGGCACCACCCCACGCGCCGGGACGACCGGCACCGCCGCCGCCACCCCCCCACATCGGCCCGCCGCCAAAAGCCATGCTCATAGGCCCATGTCACGCTCCTCCTCTTCGATCGACCCGCGCCAGCACTTCGGCGTAACGGGGATCGTTCTCGAGCAGTTCCTGGTGCCGGCCGGAAGCGATCACGTGGCCGTCCTCAACAAGCGCGACGCGGTCCGCCAGGCTGATCGTGGCCAGCCGGTGGGCGATCACAAGGGTCGTCCTGTTGGCCATGAGCTTGCTGAGCGCCGCATGTATCCGCTGCTCGACCTGCACATCGATCGCGCTGGTCGCATCGTCGAGAATGAGCACCGGTGGGTTGACCAGCAAAGTCCGGGCGATCGCCAAGCGCTGGCGTTGGCCGCCCGAAAGTGTGTAACCGCGCTCACCGATGACCGTGTCGTAGCCATCCGGGAGCCGGACGATGAACTCGTCGGCGTCCGCCGCTTTGGCGGCAGCCACGACTTCTTCCAACGTTGCCCCCGGATTGCCGTAAGAAATGTTGTCGCGGACCGAGACCGAGAACAGGAACGGCTCGTCGAAGACGAAGCCCACGTGGGCGCGCAGGCTCTCCAGGGTGTACTGACGCACATCTAACCCGTCTACCAATAGACGCCCAGCCGAAACATCGTAGGAACGATTGAGCAGCCGGCCGGCAGTTGTCTTCCCGGAGCCAGTACGACCCACGAGCGCAACGGTCTCGCCAGGGCGCGATATGGAGGTCGAAGTCGTTGAGCACCTGTGTGCCGTCGGAATAAGCGAAGCTCACGTGCTCGTAGCGAACATCGCCCCTGCATTCGACGAGGTCGACGGCGCCTGGCTGGTCGGTGACCTCTCGCGGCTGGTCCAGTACTTCGTATATCCGGTTGGCAGAGGCCGAAGCCCGTTGGCCGTTCATGATGACCATGCCGAGCTGTCTGAACGGGGGCTGGAATATGAGCATATATGCCTGGAAAGTGAACAGAGTCCCGACTCCGAGATGGTCGTTGACGACCAAGAAGCCCCCATAAAGGAGGATTATCGCCAGCCCCACCCGGGGAAGGTTTTCGAGCGTAGGAGCCCACGTACCGCGGATGTTCGCGTCCTTGACGTAGGCCCATTGCAGCTTGTCGGCGGCCCGAGCGAGGGTGGTGAGCTCCTTTTGCTCGGCGGCGAACGATTTCACCACCCGGACACCCGAGATATTTTCCTCGACGAGCATGGCAATTTCCGCCAGCCTCGCTTGAATGAGCCAGGAAACGGGGTAGATCCGCTTTCTCATCGCCACCCCGACCACGAAGGTGATCGGTAGCGAGATCGCCGTGACCAACGTGAGCTGGACGTTGAGCGCGAACATTTCGACGAAAGCTACGAAGATCACTGCGCATTGGACCAGCACCGTTGGGGCCATGACGAGGTACTGCTGGACGGCGCGCACGTCCGAATTGGCCCGCGAAATGAGCTGGCCAACCGAGACCCGGTCGTAGAAGGGGAACGACAAGGACATGTAGTACTCGTAAATGATGTGCCGGAGGTCGTACTCGAAGCTGTACGCCGTTGTGAGCAGGCATCGCCTTCCGATGTAGTTGGAGACCTCACGGATACCGATCAATATGAAAATCAAGGTGAAGTAGCTGCTCAATGGTTTGAGGTCGGTGGTGTGACCTGCAGTCGGAAGGGCGTCGTTGATCGCGCTACCGATGAGACGTGGGATCTGAACTTGCGCCAGGAGCGCGATGAACGACATCGCCAGCGAGAGAGACCATATGCCCTTGTGGGTCTTAATTACCGGCCAAGCCCGTCTGAGCCAGGACTTGCGCGGATCAGGGTCTATGGTCCCACGGGGCGGCGGGTAGTGCGAGGTTTCGACGATCGGCGCGAAGGGGTGCTCATCGAGCTCGCTGATGAGCTCGGCATTGTCCGGGCCGAACAACAAGGTCCGCACGCTCAAGGGCGCGGCCCGACAGTGCTTGTACGCTCCCCGTGCCGCCGGGCCCGGGCGCGGTCGAGTGCTTCGCCCCACAGGCTCAACGCCGCGATGGCCTCGTCGAAAAGACCTTCGTCCTCCAGTTCTACGGCGATCGACTGCAGGCGCTCGCGCAGGGCATCTTCGGCGGCGCCCAAAAGGCGGCGGCCGTCGTCGGTCAAGGCCAGAGCGATGCGCCGGCGGTCCTCGACTGAGTGCGCCCGCTCGACAGCGCCTCGTTGGACGAGCCCCTCGACAACAGAAGTGACGCTCGGGGCCGAGACCGCGAGCTTCTGAGCGAGAGAGCTCGACGCGTCCGTACCCCTGGCTATCTGCACCAGCATCCGGTATTGAGCGGGCGTTAGGTCGAGCGTCGCCAGCGCGACCTCGACATGGCGAGCCAGGCGCGCCGCAGTCCAGCCCACGGAACTGTAGTTCAGTTCGGCCATCAAATAGTTAGGTTACCCAATTATGAGGACGACCATGCAAATTAAGGAGCTAGGCGGGGCGCGAAGACGACGACGAGGAGGAGGAGGAGGAGGAGGAGGGCAACGTCGCAGATACGAGGGCCTGAGAGGGTATGGACCACATCCGAGCGAGGCGATGTCGCAACGGTAAAGGGTGGTAACGGTGCTGGGTGGTAACGGTGCTGGGTGGTAACGGTGCTGGCGGCTATCTGGTACAGGCCGCTACGAAATACAGGCCCGACCTGCGGGGGCTAGGGTGCGCCGGTCTTCAGCCGCCTTGGCGTGAGCGGTTTCAGATGGATTTGGCGTGAGCGGGGCCGGGCGCGACGATCCCAGAAGTCCGTGTCACCTGGATCCCTTGCTGTCCCATCCCGGCGATCACCACATTGATGCCGATCGAGTCCGTCGCCATGTGGCCCGTTACAACGAGAGATTTCCCTGGTGGCGCTTCGGCCCGCAGACGTTGCAGGTCATCTTCCGCGCAATGCATGGCGAAGATGGTGTTGATCCCTGCGTGCCAGTATTCGCGGAACACCGGGTACCCACCGTTGGTGCCGCCAGCCATGGCGACGACCCAGCGACCAAGCGGGTCGCTCGGGTCGCCCACCCAAACCTCGGGACGAGTTAGACCCATGCTGATCTCGGGGAAGTCGTCAAGCCACTCGAGCGCCCGCCCTACCGTTGCGCCGACTGCGTCCCGCTCGGTCAGCAGGCCGACGATCTTCTGGCGGCCGATGATGTCGCACGCCAGGTGGATGTTCGCGAAAGGCAACCCGATGAGGCGACCGGTGTCGACGATGCGGTTGACGTTTTGTATATGGTCAGCGCGGTGCGGCCGCTCCAGGCGCTGCGCCACGGCGCGCTCCGCCACGCTGCGGGCCACCCCCGCGGCCATCATTTGGTCGACCTGACGGAACACCACTTTGGCGAAATCGGTGCGCGCTGACCCGCCCAGCGGGTGATGTGCGATCACGGCGTCATAACCCGCATCACGCGCGTACAGCAGTTCCCCGACGTCGATGTCGACACCGAACAGAACGCGGCCCACGTCGTCGGAAGCCTCGAGGTACACCTGGCTGTCCGCCGGGATCTCCGCGCACCCGGCGAGACCTGAACTCCACACCAGTATGTCGTGCAGGTTCACGCCTGCGAGCCTACCGGGACGAGACCTCGCACGCTCCGGCTGCTCCAAGAGGCAATCGCGGTGGTACTGACGCCCAAAGCCTGCCGGCTCGTCGACCGGCCCGCTCACAACCGGCCCTCTGGTACCCCGGACCGCCCTACTCGCAGAGTGGCTTCATTGTCTCTGTCGGTGCCACCCGGCCGCGGAGCTCAGGGTGTTCCCGTTGCACCTGCGCTTGCCCGGCGGGCACTATCGGGGGAATGAGACGCGTCCGGCGGCGAGGAACTCTGTTGGCCTGCGGCGTCCTGGGCGCGAGCTTGTCCGTTTTACCGGCGTGCGGCAGTAGCCCCAACAGCCCTCAGAGCGTCTCGGTGTTCCAACTGAAGCCTCAAGACTGTTTCAACCCCCCGAAAGCCAACCCGAACCTGGCCGTATCGAATGTCACCGTCCTGCCCTGCAGCTCGCCCCACATCGATGAGGTCTACTGCGTACTGCCGTACAGCTCGACGACGCCGTCTTCTGTCGCCGTGTGCCCGGCCAAGCCCCCTCGGTTTGCTGGTTCTCTTACCCAGGACTACCCGGGCGTGCAGGCGCTCACCACATTTGCCAACGCGGTGTGCTTGAACGAGTTCCAGCCCTTTGTCGGGACGGCCTATACCAATAGTTCGTTTTACTACACCTACCTTTACCCTTCGCCGAACAGTTGGGACAATTCAGTCCGCCGAGACCGGATGATAGTTTGTGTGCTACACATCACCGGCGCGCCCTTAACAGTCTCAGCGAAGGGTTCGAAGCTGTAGAAGTCAGGAGCCCAGGGAGGACCGCAATGCCCCCTCCATATGTCGCCAGTGCGCAAATGCTCTGTTCGTTCGGGGTCGCGCCAGCGCCGCTGAACGTCCTGCCGATGAGGCGCGTGCTCATAGAGGGCAAGCCCGCGGCCACGATCGAAGACATGATCCCCTTGGTCAACATCCCGCCGTTCGGGATGTGCACCAGCCTCTCGAACCCCATCGTGGCTTCTGCCACTGCTGCGGCCCTGGGCGTGCTGACCCCCATGCCGTGCGTGCCCGCACCAGTCGGTCCATGGAAGCCTCCGAGCGCGACCACTCTCATCGGCGGTACGCCTGCGGTCGTCCAGGGCGCGATGTGCAATTGCGCCTGGGGCGGCATAATTAACGTCACTTTCCCCGGGACCGTCCGGACCATCGTCAACTGAGCACGGCACAGGCGCCACCAACGGGTCTGACTGAACAGACGGTCGTCAGTCTGGACCGTCGGCGCGTCGCCTAACAGCAGTCTCGACGGTATGCGGTGATTGCGGTGTCGGAACCGACCCCGCCCCCGCTGGAAGCGGCTTTCGTGTTCGTCGTGATTGTCCTGTTTAGACCTTTTGTTCCATTTTGCGGGGCGGCGTCTACTCCAAAATGGGCTAGACGATCACCGTTGGTGAGCGCGCAACCGCGAATTTGTCCTACAGTCCTGACTTGAGGGCAACCACTTGCCCTTGCCGCAGACGCCATAAGTCAGGCGGGATAAGACATAGCTTCAGATCGGGGAGGTCCAATGCCCACTTATGCAGCTCCCGGCGTCTACGTCGAGGAGGTCCCTTCATCCCAGAAAGTGCTGACCGCCGCGGCTACGGCGATCGCCGCTTTTGTGGGTTTCACCGGTAGCGCTCCCGACGACGACCCCAACGACCCCGATGGGGTCAAGCCCCGGCTGGTGACCAGCTGGACCCAGTTTGAGAACCTCTATGGAGGCTACTCCGAGGGCTGCATGCTGCCGGTCGCGGTACGGGGTTACTTCGACAATGGCGGGACGATCGCCTATGTCGTCCGTGTGCCCAACACGAGCCCATCGGGCCAGCCTTCGCAGCTCGGCCTACCGGCAGCCGACAACGCCTTGGGGACGCCAGTAGCGATAACCAGCGTCGAGCCCGATGCCAAGCTTTCCATCGTCGTCGAGAACGCCGACGTCGGCTCCGACGGAGATGGCCCCAGCCCGTTCAACATCTCGGTGGTTGAAGGCGGCCAGACCGTCGAAAGCTACGAGAACCTGACCGTGACAGCAGGTGACCAGAACGCCGAGAAGGTTGTGAACGCCGCTTCCAAGAAGGTCAAAGTCAAAGTCAACGTCGACCCCAAGCTCGACATGACCTCGCTCATCGACGTCATGAAGCCCGGCACCTACCCTCTCGTGGCGGCGCCTGCCACGCCGGTCCCTGTAAACGGGCGGCGTTTCGCCGGCTCGGAGTCAGCTCGCACGGGCATTAACGGCCTGGCTATCGCCGAGGACGTCACGATGGTCGTGGTGCCGGACCTCGTTACGGCGGCGACGAAACCGGACAAGACCGTGGACCTCAGCCTCTGGAAGGCTGTCCAGACGAGCATGATCACGCACTGCGAGCTCCACGGCAACCGGATGGCCGTCCTCGACGCGCCCCCAGGCATGAACCCGCAGCAGATCAAGGAATGGCGATCTGACGTGGCTATGTACGACTCGGCGTTCGCCGCCTTCTACTACCCCTGGATCAAGGTCGAAAACCCCATGGCGACCAATGGCGCTGACGCGGAGATACTGATCCCGCCCTCGGGGCACATTGCTGGCGTGTGGGCGCGTGTCGACGAGACCCGAGGGGTTTGGAAGGCGCCCGCCAACGAGACCATAGCCGGGTGCCTGGACGTCGAGTACCCGGTCACCAAGGCCGAGCAGTCGCTCCTAAACCCCATCGGCGTAAACTGCATCCGGCCCTTCGGGACCCGCGGGATCCGAATCTGGGGTGGTCGCACCTTGGCCTCCGACACCGACTGGCGGTACCTCAACGTCCGGCGTCTGTTCAACATGGTCGAGACGACGATTCTGGACGGTACTCAATGGGCGGTGTTCGAACCGAACGACGTGAAGCTGTGGGAAGGTGTGAAGAGGACCCTCACGGGTTTCCTAACTGGTCTCTGGCGAGAAGGCGCTCTCTTCGGCACGTCGGCTGACCAGGCCTTCTACGTCAAATGCGATGCTGAGACCAACCCTCCTCAATCTATTGACGAGGGCAAGCTCGTTGTGGAGGTGGGCATTGCGCCAGTGAAACCGGCCGAGTTCGTCATCTTCCGTATCAGCCAGCAAAAGCAGACCGCCAGCTAATCGCCGTACCTCTTAAACAGGCCAAGATTTCCAATTAGGGAGGAAAAATGCCCGCAACAAACGTAGAAAAGAGCGACCCACTAGTAGCTAACCATTTCTTCTTGGAGGTCGACGGTGAGGTCGTGAGCCAGCTGTCCGAAGTCAGCGGGCTCGATGTCGAGCTCGAGGTGACCGAAATCCAGCAACAACTGGCGAATGGTCAGTACGCGCAACGCAAGGCATTTTCGAAGCCGAAATGGACCGGGGAGATGAGTGTGAAGAGGTTGGCGCCCATCGACGCCACCCAGGACGCAATGTGGAAGTGGTTCAATGCCATTCGCGACAAGGGCATGTCTATAAGCTCCCTCGACCAGCAACGTAAAAACGGGTCCGTCGTAATATACGATTCCACGTTGACAGAGGTCTCTCGGTGGAATTTCTATAACGCCTGGCCGTCCAAAATCTCCAACGACAGCTTCACCGTGGGGGGTAATGACCCCATTTCGGAGACGGTGACCGTCCAGTACGAAAAGCTCGAGCGCACCAAGTGAAACAGAAGTGAGCACTCTGCGGACCGAGTACGAGTTCGTCCTGCCGAAGGGTTACCTGGACCAGAACGGGACGCTCCACAAGAGAGGTTTGATGCGCCTGGCAACGGCGCGTGACGAGCTCGAGCCGCTCCGCGACCCGACGATATCGTCGGCCGACGACCCCCGCCTCACGATCCTCGTGCTGGCCCGGGTCGTCCGCCGCCTCGGCACGCTCGAGCTGGTAACCGCGCACGAAATCGAAGGGCTCTTCGCTGCGGACCTCGCCTTCTTGCAGGATTTTTATGGCGTCATCAATTTCGGCTCCCCGTCCGACATCGAGGCGATGCTCGAAGCCCAGGAAGAGCTTGAACGCGCTGCAAATCCACCGCCCGCGGCCGCCGCCAACGTGACGGCTACCCTGCAAGGGACCAATACCGTGCCAAACGGCGCGGGTACGGACGGCGGGACAACGGGCGAGGGCCGGCGCCTATAGGAAGGCGAGCCGCGATCGAGGAGGTCCCGACAAGCGCGAGATGATGCAGTACCCAACTGAGGCGCTGTGGCAGGAGATCGTGTACCTGGCATATCACCTGCATTGGCCGCTAGACGATCTCCTTGACCTGGAGCATGCAGACAGGGCTCGTCTCGTGCGCGGGGTGGCCGCGCTAAATGCTCGGGCCTGGGAAGCGGTGCGTGCGCAATGAGTGACCAATCCAGCGACTTCAATGGGATCATTCCTGCCGCCCATATGTTCCTTTTCGAGGTGGACGGTGTGCAGATCGGCGCTTTCCAGGAGGTGTCCGGCCTCGAGTTGCACGTGGCGGTAAAAGAGTACGAAGAGGGAGGGCAAAACGGCTTCGTGCACAAATTCCCCGGGCGCGCCAGCTGGCCCCACATAGTGATGAAAGCCGGGGTCACCAATAGCGACGCCCTGTTCCAGTGGGTGGCGAAGTCCTCGGGTGACGGCTTTGCTGCCGCAGGAGACAAGATCACACGGAACACCGGTGCGATCACGGCTATCGGCAGTGACGGCAACAGGTTGCGCTCCTGGGACATCCAGGGGGCGTTCCCGGTGCGCTGGAGCGGGCCCCGCTTCAGTGCGGGGTCGAACGAAGCGCTCCAGGAAGAGCTGGAGGTGGCCCACCACGGTTTTTCTTCCAATACCTTCAGCGGCTCTTAGAACAGCACCTCGACGCGTGGAGACCCTCCAGTCAGACCAAGCAGCGCCTGGCGCTCCGCGAGAGGACGGGCACCACTTCGGCCCGGATGTGAGCCGACGTTTTGATTTCCAGAGCTGGGGACACCGGCCGGCGCGAGGTACCGGTGGCGCCAAAACGCCGGGATCGGCTCGTTGAGCCGCGCAGACGGACCACTTTGTAGCGGTCATCGGCCGGTCCCTGGCCAGCCGCAGGATGGTCGGGCAACGTTTTGTAGCCCAGGTCGGCGGGACGGGACGCCTCCCCGTGCGTCCTCCGGACGAGTATTTCCCAGTTGCAGGAGAACGCCAGCGGTTCACCGTCTCTCCATCGGAGGCCGAACGGCGCTCGCGGAGCTTCGCTGAAATCCAGGACCGGATGACCGGAGCGCGCAGGCGGGACCATTGGTCACCACCGGTGGGCCTGCCACGGGCCACGGCGCGCGCTGGCCACACTCGGGTCGGCCGCCAGACCGGCCCAAGCGGAGCACGAGGGCGGATGGCAAGCCAGCCTGCATTCGTGTCCAACCCCCGCGAGGTGAGCTGGTCGGGGCGGTTGGTAAGCGGGAGCGACCGACTGACAGTCGGCACCGGCAATGCCCGCACCCACCCTCCGCCGGTCCCACCATCCGGTGAGTTACGGGTCGCGCCGGCCCTGGGAGCCCCTCGGACCGTCGCGCCCTTTCTGAGCGCAGGCCCCGGGCGCCTAACGGGCGCCGATCGGCTCCCGCGTGCCCGCGGCGCCCCGGTCATCGTTGGTGCCAGCGGCATTTCGATCACTCGCAATACCACCGGCGGACGAACCAGCGGCAACTTCGTGGCCAATCGGTCAAGTCACCAGCCAAGCGGTCGTTTGGGTGCCTTTCCCGCCGCGGCCCGACAGAATGTAAACCCGTTGGGCAGAGGGCTGGTCCGCAGTGCGACCATCGGTGTGCAAGCTATGAGCAGCGGGCGGGCCCGCTCCGAAACCCCCGCCACCTGGAGCGCCAACACACTGAGTACCGGCACACGGGGTACCGGCACACGGGGTACCGGCACACGGGGTACCGGCACACGGAGCGCCATGACGGAACGTGCCACGACGCGGCTCGCGGTCGCTGAGGCAGCCGAGCCTCAGGTTTTGCCCCGAAGGCCTACCAGCAGAGACCTCACGCTCGCTATTCTCACTCGCACTCCGGTCCGCCCGTCAGTCGCCCGCCTGACTGTAGGCACGGGCAGCGCGGGAGGTTTTACCGGAGCGGGCTCGGCTAGGCCCGGCTCTAACAGAGCGCTGCCGCTGGTAACCAGCCCAGATGTAGCCAGGCAGGTTGGAGATAACCCCTTCGCAGATAACCGCTTTGCTGCGCAGCCCCGTCACTGGCAGCCCCGTCACTGGCAGCCCCGTCACTGCCAGCCCCGTCACTGCCAGCCCCTTCAGGGTAGGCCTGGTCCCGGTCCCTCCTTTCCGAGCCGCCCGCTTCGCAACTAGTGGTCCCCTCGGGCCGCACTTCGGTGCCAGCGGGGTGAGCACGCGGGCCATCGGTAGGTCCAGGCTTCCGGGAGCCAGCCTGCGGACACCCGGTCCCGCTGGTCCCGGCCGGGCAGTCATCACCAGTTTCGGCACGGCGAATCAGCGTCTCGCGAACATTGAAACTGTCGAACCGTCCCGGCTGCTAGCGGCAGCCGCCGGAGTCTCGGCCGTACGCGCCAAAGGCGGCGGCGCAACGAGTAGGCCCGCCGACCTCGGCAACAGTGCGGCCGCTCCTCTCGCGCCAGGTGCGCTCGCAGACCCGTGCCGAAGGCTGGCGGCGCCGCAACCTCTAACGCCGCAACCTCTAATGCCGCAACCTCTAACAAGGCTTTTCCATCGGTCGCCGGGCGCGCCGTTATTACACCGCGCCCGCTAGCAGGCAGTCTGTTGCGGTCCACGGGACCGCCCATACCTCCGCTGGCCTCAGCCCGCACTTCGCCGCCGGCTATCGCTATGGAGGCGTCCGGGGCTACGGCTCTGAGGCTCGCTTCTGGGCGGAACACCGTGCCGCGGAAGACTGTGCCGCAGAAGACTGTGCCGCGGAAGACTGTGCCGCAGAAGACTGTGCCGCAGAAGACTGTGCCGACGAAGACTGTGCCGACGAAGACTGTGCCGACGAAGACTCGGGCGCTCCTACCGACGGGGCGGCGAGGCCCTCGCTCGGACGTGCGGTCACATGAGCAGCCGAGTGGCACCGTCCAATTTGTACTGTCTCGAGGAACCCGGGACTGGCTGCCCATGCGAAAAAGCCCTACTCGCGAAGGACGATCCGATGTGGCCACCGGGAGAACGGCACCAGTCGGCGCAACCGGCCTGCGGTCGTCGAGTTTTTCGTTGAGGCCGGCCCCGAGTGGTCCCAAGATCGCCCCCGCCGCGACGGCCACTGAGCGTGTCGCAGTGAGCAGGCTACTGAGGGCAACCAAGCCGGTCCACCCCGGCTCGGAAACTGCACCGGTGATGGGGCCGTTGGTGATGCCGTTGGCCCGGTTTCATCGGCGGTTGGCCGACCTCCGCACCGGTGCCTCGATCTCTGGTGCCTCATTCTCTGGCGCCTCATTCTCTGGCCCGACAGGCGTCGGAACTGACGTCGTCGGCCGACGTGGACCGCGGGCGGGTGAGCGGGGCGCGAAAGACGGCGGGCAATCCGTGGTTTCGACGCGTCTGCAAAGGGACGGGACCTCCAGCGCGCCGGTGGGCCCCCTCAACCCGGCCCAGGCGTTGCCGTATCCGGGCGGCTTTCCCGGTCCAGCGTTCTTGACTTCGCCACCGCGAGGAAAAGTCACGCCGTTGCTTCCCACGGTCGAGGGTTGGGCCCGGTGCCATTTCCGCTGGCGGTCCGACCCGCACCAGTATCCCGCCTGTCCCTTGGTGGTGCCGGCGCACACTCAGCTCAGCCGGTTGATTTTGCCCACCGGCAAACCCGACATTCACGCTTGACCGCTCGGGCACGGCCTCGGCCCGCCGTCGGCGCTGAGCCGGGCCCGCAGTTTTCACGCTTACAAATCTCTCCGCCGGCCTCCTGCATCCGGGGCACCCTGGGGCGATCACACCAGGCCGGCGCCAAGAGTTTTGGTCGACTACTGGCGGCGAGCGTTCGGCGGTGCTTGCCGGCCCGACCGCTGCGACCGTTTACCGCTCTACCGCGCACCCCGAGCGAGCACTGGCTGAAATAAGCCTGCCAAAAGGCGCATCACCAGCCGTGGCGCCGAGTTGGTATGGCACGGCTTTGCGTCGGTCGACTACCACGTTTTCTCTGCTGGCTCGAACGGCAGCTGGGAGCGGTATGCCACCCGGCCTCAACAGCCCGCCTCCTGTGCTAGCTCGTTATAGTACGCACCTGTCTGGGGCTCTGGAGCCGACAGTGCAGGCACGGGCCCAGCGGGTCGCCGACCCAAGACATGTACGCCAAATGGGCGAAGCCAGGCGGGGTTACGGGCGCTCGGATCTTCGCGTCACGCGCCCTGGCGCGGGCGGCTTCCTACCTGTAGATCCGCGGAACGGCGCCTCTGCGCAACGATCTTGGTCACGCCCGCGCCGAAGCCTTTCGGCAGCTGTGGCTCACCCAGGCCTGATCCCGGGGGGAGCACCGGTACCGACTGGAGCACCGGTCCTGCAGCGAGGACTCGCCCTCCAGCGGGCGCTTGTCCTTCAGCGGGAGCGGGAGCTCGTCATGGGCCCCGCACCCGCTGTGCACGGCCCGCCGGTATTGAAGCGAGCAATTGTGGGCCGGACTACGCCGCTTGAGGTTGGCGTAGGTGCCGTCTCGACCGCCGGCCGCCCTGCCGTCTCGACCGCTGAGCGCCCGGCCCCGGCCATCCCGGTCTCATCGCCCAGCGCACTCCGCCGCCCGGACCACCGATTGCGGGGTGGCTTGGCAAGCCCAGTACCTGGGCCCACTGCACCCCTGCCGACTGGCCCCAGAAGCCCACGGGGACGGTTGCTGATCGCGTCCGAGCGCGATCGGCCGCTTTTACGCCGAGACACCCCGGTCAGACCAGCGACGCCACAGGGACCTGGCATGGCACAGCGGCAATATCTGGCCCGCTCGACGTGGGAAATGCGACCCGGCGCGGCCGCGAACTGGCCACGAACGACCAAAGAAAGTGCCGCAGTGCCGAAGTTACCTGGCTCGCTGGCCGTCCTCCCGGGCAGTGCCGCCCGAGTGCCGGCCGCCGCCCCGCCACTAGGAGCCGCGGCGGCGGCGTTAGCTCGACGGGCGGGCGCACCGGCCAGGGCCGTAGTCGAGATGAGAGGTCCGTCGAACAACTCCGCAACGATGGGGCTAACGGCCGAGCAGCGGGCGGCCGCCAAAGCAAGTTCGAGGACACCTTCGCCGGCGCATAGACCACCGGTGCCGCTTGCCCTGATCGGAGGAGCCGTCCACCGTCTTACGACTAGAACCAGCTTTTTGCCGAGCTCTGAAGCGCCGAGCTCTCAAGGGACGGTCATGCAGTCGTGGCCGGGAACTC
This sequence comes from uncultured Acidimicrobiaceae bacterium, assembly GCA_963823855.1. Classification (GTDB taxonomy): domain Bacteria; phylum Actinomycetota; class Acidimicrobiia; order Acidimicrobiales; family Palsa-688; genus Fen-671. The sequence goes on along the minus strand of CAWGNA010000004.1, from coordinate 48,123 downwards.
AACTTGGCGACGTCGTATCCCGGGAACGACCGCAACTGGCACGGCACCGGGAGCTGGGGCTCACTCCCTCGCCCGTGGATCCCGGTCGCGTTCGCGCCAGGCGCGGCGGCCCGACCCGCGCCCTCCGTACCGGTGGACGAACTCCGAGTAGAGGCTCGTTGGCCGCCGTCCCCATCGTGGACGCCGAAGGCCGGGGGCGTATGAGCGCCGGCCTCTCAGGGACCGCCAAGAGAAGCGTTACCGTGACACGATTGCCTGGCTCGGTGGGCATGTTCCCGGGCCGTGCCGCGCACCTTCCAGTGGCGACGCCGCCGTTTGTGACAGCAGGGGTGGGCTTGTGGCCGGCAACTCAACCGGGCCCCGCGATGCGCCCGGGACGGCCGCGACTGCTACGGCGCCACAACCTTGCGCTTATTCCACCCCCAGCGGTCCCCCGTGGCGTTCTCGGCCGGGCAGCGAGCCAGCCAATTGCCACATCACCCGGCGTTTTGGCCGTGCGCACACCAACGGGGGCGGCGGGCGTTAGACGGTGGCGCACTGGGCTCCCGAGTACTGGGCTCCCGAGTACTGGGCTCCCGAGTACTGGGCTCCGGTCCGAGTACTGGGCTCCCGAGTACTGGGCTCCCGAGTACTGGGCTCCCGAGTACTAGGCTCGGCTGGGCCCGAAACACGCTCACCGTACGACTACGGACCTCACGGGCGTCCGCTCGGTGGCCGCGGCTCCCACGCCAAGCCTTATGAGCACCAGCCCCCGGCGCGTGGGCGCTATGTTCGCGGGCCCGACCAGCGCTGGCCTCCCCAACGCCAGCCTGACAAGAGCCCGCGTCGTAGGCGCGGCTCCGATGGCAAACGTCATGAGCGCCGACCCCACGATTCCAGGTTTGACAGATGCAGCACGCCGGGAAGCCGGCCCCGGCGTCGTCGGCTTGGTGGCCGTCCCACTCATTGGCGCTGCTCGCAAGAACGCAGGCCGAACGAGCGCAGGCACAGCGAACGCCGGCTTCGCGAACGCCGGCTTCGCTAACGGCCGAATCACGAGCGGAGGCCGCGCCGGCCCAAGCGTCGCGCGGAACAGGCTGTCTGGCTCGGTCCTCGTCGGGGGCCAGAGCCCCTTGGGCACGCCGCACAGGCGCGTTGCCCGAAGGGCCGTGTCGGCGCCGAGCGCGACTCACTGGATAGCGGCCACTTCCGTAAGCACCGGGAGCCAGTCACTACGCTCGGGACCAGCCACTGGGCGCCCGCCGGCGCCCGATGGGAGCCTCACGACGGACATTATGGCCTACAGGAACGGACAGTTGCGCAGCACCAGTACAGGGCTAGCACTGCAGCCGACCGCGGGCGCAGTCGGCAAAACTATTGGGGAAACTAAGAAATTGCGGCGCGCGGTCAGTGCTCCTGTCCGCCCGGCCACAACTTCGCATACCGGCATGAGCGCGACGCAGGTCTTGGGGACTGCCTACCTACCCGTGGTACCGGCTATCAATACGCTCGCCGCGCCGCGGAGCGGGACTTCCGGTGCTGGACGACGCACGGCCGGAAATGGGACCGGCGGCTCCGGCACGACAGCGGGCGCTGCCGTGGCGACCATTTCGTCCCCAGCGTCGCACGGGGCCCTCGCCTTGCCCTGGGCTACTCAATCGACGGAGGCCAAAGCAACGGCGAGGACGCCGGTTCGAGGGCAAAGCGCAAGTGACGTGTCCCAAGCTCTTTCGGCTAACCTGCCAAATCTGACACGTTCTGGCCCAGGCTCGAACAGTTCGATGGCGCGGTTCTCGACCAAAGGCGTGAACGACACCGCCCGCATCGGGCCTGGTTTGACCGGCGGGATGGGCTTGATCGGAGCTGGTTTGACCGGCGGGATGGGCGAGCCGACCGCGACGACCCGCGGGGACGAGACTTCGGAAATGGCCCGCCCCCTGCCTGTGGAGACGTCGGAACGCCCCCCTCCTGCGGAACAATTCGACATGCTCGCGGAGGCGCTCGCCGCTCACCGGATAGCTGAAACCGAAAGACGAGGCCTGTTTTTGAGACCGGACGTTTTCTGATGGCACAGAGCGCACAAAAAGCGTTCCTTCAACCCGAAAAGGGGGACCAGATACCCTGCCTTTTCAACCCGACCGAGCTGAGCTTCAGCCGGAGCAACAGCTGGTCCGCGCCCGACATGCCGGGAAAAGGGGTACCCACGCTCAACTACACGGGAGCGCAGTCGGGCTCCATGTCGTTGCGGCTGTTCTTCGACACCACAGACGAAGGCAAACCGGTAACTAGCTATACGGACCAGCTCCTCGCCCTCATGGAGATCGATACGTCTCTCCCCGGCAGCGACGAGAACACCAATAATCCGCGGCCCCCCTGGGTGCAGTTCCACTGGGGCAGCATGCACTCTTTCAAGGCTGTCGTGTCGTCCGCGTCGGTGAGCTTCACGTACTTTTCGAGCCAGGGTGTCCCTCTTCGCGCCGACGTCGACCTCACTCTGACGCAATACGAAGACGGCAGCGTTTTCGGTCCACAAAACCCGACGTCCGGAACGCCCCACCCGCACCGGTCGCACAGGGTCCAGCCAGGGGAGACCCTGGACCGCATAGCAGCTACGTACTACGGCAACCCTACGCACTGGAGGCGTATCGCCGAGCTCAACGGCATCGAGGACCCCCTGGCCGTGCGGCCCGGACGCATCCTTGCGATCCCCAAACTTACGTGACTACAGCTTCTGCCAGGAACCTTCGCCCAGTGGTGCGACCGAAAAGGCGAACCTCTGCACGCGCAACGTTGCGTCACATGGAAGCGAACGTCGCCGGCCGTCGCAATATCTCGCCAGGACCACTGCGCTCATGCCGATAACGCTCGCACCCACCATCAGTTTCGGCGGCAACGAGCTTGCTACGTCCTGGCAACGAGCCCTCCTCGAGTGCAAGGTGGAGTTGGAGCTGCGCGCCAGCGGGCAAGTGACACTGCGGTTTGCTGACCCCGGGTATGTGCTTACGAAGGAAAGCGAGGTCACCCTGGGCAACCCCGTCACCGTGACGTTGCCCCAGGCAGGAACGCTCATAGACGCAGAGGCAACTTCCTTCGCCGTTGAGCAGCGCGAGGGAGAGCAGCCGGAACTGGTCATAGTGGCTCTGGACAAAAGCCATCGTATGTCCCGTGGCTCCAGGGTGAAGACCTACCTCCAGATGTCTTATTCGGATGTGGTGTCCCAACTCGCCACTGACGCCGGCCTCACCGCCTCGACCGACAGCTCGAGCATGACCCTCGATTACATTCTGCAGGTCAGTTCCGACCTCACTTTCCTGGACGAGATGGCGAGCCGGTGCGGGTTTGACTGGTGGGTCGAGGGAACGACTCTCTATTTCAAAAAACCCGCCGCTGGCAACACGGTCCAAATGACGCTTGGGGACAAGCTCCGCAGCTTCTCTGTAAAGGCCTCGGGGCGGACGCCTGGCACCGTCGAGGTCTATGGTTGGGACCGCGACGACCAGCAAAGCCTCACCGGTACTGCCAGTACCGCCACGTTGTCAGCCAGCTCAGACCTCGCCGATGTAGTGTCGGGCCCTGACAACGCGTTCGGAATGGCCAACCTCGTCACAGCCGGCTTGGCCGCCAGCACCCAGGAGGAAGCGACCCAGTTGAGCCAGGCGCTCCTGGATTGGGCGGCGACCAGTTCAGTGCGGGCAGCCGGGATAGCAGACGTCGACACGAGCATCAAATTGGGCGCAACGGTACAGGTCGCTGATGCCGGGCCCCTCTCCGGGACGTACCCGGTCACCAGGGTGGAGCACACATACCGTGCTCGGCGCGGCTTTTTGACTCGGTTCTGGTCGGGTGGGCGGGGCCAGACCGTGCTGGCATCGGCTGATGGCGGCTCCCGGTACGGCCCTCTGCAGGGGCCCGCTACTCATCACCCTGGCATGGTGGTAGGTGAAGTGACGAATATAAACGACCCGAAGAAAATGGGCCGGGTGAAGGTGCGTTTTCCGGGGCTCGACGAGACCCAAGAGAGCGCTTGGGGCAGGCTCCTCACCCCCGGTGGAGGCGCCAGCCGGGGGAACGTCTTGATCCCCGAGGTAGGCGACGAAGTGTTGGTCGGCTTCGAGCACGGCGACCCGCGCCAGCCCATAATCATGGGGGGATTGTTCGGCACCAAGTCGAATATCCCCGACTGGACCGTCAAGGACGGCCAGGTGTCCGCTCGCCGGTTCACCTCACGCCTGGGGCACGTCTGGGAGCTCTCCGATGGCGATGACCCCCAAAACCAGTATTTCATGCTCCAATTAGCCGGCCAGCAGCACACTCTTAAGGTAACCAAAGAGTCCACTAATCTGGAGATCCCGGCGGGACAACCCCTCACGATAAAGGCGGGGAACACGCAAATCGCCTTTTCCGATGCTGGTGACGTCACGATAAAAGGGGCCAACATAACGGTACAAGCCGAGCAAAACCTCAAACTCTCCGGCCTTCAGGTCGACATCTCGGCAGATACCCAGCTCCAGATGCAGGGCCAGAGCCAGGCCAGCCTGAAGGGCGCTATTTTGCAACTGGAAGGCGAAGGCACCGCGGCCCTCAAGGGCGGCATAGTACAAATCAACTGAAGAAGAGGTTGCTACGATGCCACCACCCGAAAATGGCCTGGTCCCTGACCGCCCTCCGCGCCGGTCGACGAACGAGGGTGAGGGCCGGCACGGATCTCATGGATTTCCTGGCCGGTACCCCGAGGCACACGAGAGTGCCGCGCCGCTCGATGTCCCGTCGTTTGTGGGTAGAGGTTTCGCGTTCCCGATGGGAGTGGGCGCTGACGGCCACATCCGGTTGACGCGTGGCCCTGAGGACCTGGACGCGTCCATGCGAGTCATTCTGTCGACCGCGCCGGGAGAGCGGCTTATGAGGCCACAGTTCGGCTGCGGTATATGGGACCTGGTATTCGAGCCGGTCAACTTCAACACCCTCGGGCTCATGGAGGTCGCTACCAGAGAGGCGATCGCGCAATGGGAACCCCGTGTCGAGGTAGAGGGGGTCGAGTGTGTACCGGATGCCCGGGACGCTTCCGTGGTCCATATCGAAGTCACCTACAGGGTCCGCGCCACCAACAACCGGCGCAACCTCGTTTACCCGTTTTATGTAATACCGCGAGAGGAAGCTTAGAAAATTGTCGCTTCAAGCCCCCAACCTCGACGATCGCACCTTCCAAGACATTGTCGACGAGACAAAGCTCCTCATCCCGAAATACTGCCCCGAGTGGACCAACCACAACCTGTCTGACCCCGGCGTCGCGCTGATAGAACTTTTTGCCTGGATGAGCGAGATGCTGCTCTATCGCCTCAACCAGGTACCCGACCGTTTTTATACGAAGTTCCTCGAGTTGATGGGCGTTGCACCTTTCCCGCCCAACGCGGCGCAGGCCGACCTCACATTTTGGCTTTCGACCGTTCTCGCGCAGCCCGTGACGGTAAGGGCGGGTACCCAGGTAGGGGCCCCGGCAGTGGACGGTGCACCCGTGATATTCGAGACGGTCGAAGATCTCGTGATCGCCCCACCCGAACTGATTGCGGCCAAGACCGGCCAGGGCGGCTCGAGCACTGAAATGCTGGCAGACGCATGGGACGACCTGCGGTTCCCGGGATCCGCGCTGCGTTGCTTCACTTCCGAGCCGGTACCTCTCCCGGGCGACGCCCTTTACCTGGGCTTCGCCGCCAGCCTGGCCGGCACTGTCCTGCGGTTCAGGGTGACTACCACTACCCCGGCCGGCATCGGGATCTACCCGTCGAGGCCCCCGCTCGTAAGCGAGGCATGGTCAGGAGAAGCGTGGGTGACTGTACCTGCTTACTCCGATACGACGGGCGGGCTGAACCGGGATGGGGAAGTGGTCCTCCTGTTCCCGCATACGCACGAGCCCCTGGCCTTGGGGGGCACCCGCGCTTACTGGTTCAGGGTAGTGATGACCAGGACGGCACCGGGCGAGCCCAGCTATCAGGCTTCCCCAGAGGTGCGGTCGGTGAGCGTCGATGCTCTTGGAGGGTCGACCCTGGCCGAGCACTCAGTCAGGTACGGCCCTGAAACCCTGGGTCGGTCCAACGGGCTGCCAGGCCAATCATTCCCGCTCCGCCACGCTCCGGTGCTAGCACGCCGGGAGGGCGAGAACCTCCAGATAGGTACCGGCACTGTGGCCCGGAACTGGGTGGAGGTCGAAGACTTCACCGGCTCGCTTCTGGGCGACCATCATTATGTCCTCGACGGCAGCTCAGGGATGGTCCATTTCGGCCCGCGCGTCCGTTATGCAGACGGGACCTGGCACCAGCACGGGGCGGTGCCGCCGCCGAATGCTGAGGTTACGATGCTGGCCTACCGTCACGGCGGCGGTTCTGAGGGCAACCTGGGGTCGGGGACCTTGACGAGCCTTCGCTCCACGGTGGCATTCATAGACCGCGTGAGCAATATTGCCCCCGCCAGGGGTGGAGCGGATTCAGAGACGGTGGGCGAAGCGAAAAAACGTGCCCCGTTCAGCCTTCGCACGCGGCATCGGGCGGTCACGCCCCGCGACTACGAGCGATTGGCCACCGAAGCCTCAACAGAGGTCGCCAGGGCACGCTGCCTCGGCCCAGCGACTCCCGGCGGCCCCATCCGTTTGCTGATAGTGCCCAAGGTCCGACGGGTCCCGGAAAGTCAGCGCATCGACGATTTCGCCCTTACCGACGGGCTCGTGGCGCGAATAGCCAACTACCTCGAGCCCCGTCGCCTCCTGGGGGCGACTGTCGAGGTCACCACCCCCTACTATCAGGGCGTCACGGTGGCATGCCATCTCCGTGCAGTGCCGACTGCCAGTGACGATACGCTGACGCGGGCTCGCACCGAGGCCCTCGACCTCCTCTACGAGTGGGTGAACCCGCTCTCAGGAGGGCCAGACGGTGTGGGCTGGCCGTGGGACACAGATCTCAACGCCAGCCCGATAGCTCAGCTCTTACTCGACCGGGTCGGCGCCATCGAGAGGGTCGACGAGGTGCTCCTCTTCGAGTGCGACTTGCGCACGGGGAGGCGTTACGGCGCGGCCCGGGAGGTCGTGCGCCTCGACGATCGTTCGCTTTTCCTCTCAGCTCCCCAGCCCCTGCCGCTCCTCGAGGAAGAAGGCAGCCGCACCACGCATTTCGCCTTGCCCAGCCACAGCGTGGTGGTTGTGAAATGACAAATGAAAATGGAGCGGGCGATGAGGGGCCCCCTGATACCCCGAACGAGACCACAGGTACCCCCAACGCGGCCAAAGGTCTCCCGGTACCCGTTGCCCCCTCCCCCCCCTCGACGGACCTTTCCTCGACCACGACTTCCTCGACGGACCTTTCCTCGACCGGCATGGTTGCCGCCACATCCGGGCCGGCCTTTTGGCAAGGGGGCCGGCGCCCGGATTGGCTCGTCGGCCAGCTCCCCATCGGGATGCTCGACGACGATTTTTTCAACCGGTTCGTGTCCATTTTCCAGGACGAGGCCGTGACCTATCTGGACGACATCGACAACCTCGCCAACATCATCGACCCGGCTGTCGCCCCGCCATCGATGGTGCGGTTCATGGGCGCGTGGCTGGCGCTCCCCGCCATCAACCCCTCGCTCGACGAGACCTATCAGCGGCGCTTGGTCCGAGATGCCTCGAAGCTGCTCAGGTGGAGGGGTACCCAGCGGTGCTTAAAAGGAATGCTCGAGCTCATCACGGGGGGCCCGTCGAAGTCAGTGATAGCGGGGGCGTGTTCCGCGAGGGTGAGGCGGGCCAACGACCTCCCGAGGTAAGCATCCGTGTGGACAGCACAGGATGGCTGCCCGAGACCACCTTTCTCGAGTTCATAAGGGACGAGGTGCCTGCGAACTGCTACGTCGGGCTCGTCATCGGCGAACGTGAAGTCTGGCCCTGGCCACCCGAGAGGGGAGATGACCCGTTGCCGATCGATGTGATCTGTCCAACTTGCAACACTTTGGCCCATCTCGACGAGCTCGAGCGCGACGCCAGTGGCTTTTGCCAGACCTGCGATTACCCCCTTTTTTGGGCCAACCGGGCGACGACAGTCGCAGTTAATAAAGACCGCCCGGGGGAAGTAGGCCTGCGCCGACTGCCGGGGACCGAAGGCCGGGCAATTCTCGAGCACATAGAGTGCCCGGTCTGCGCCGAACCCAACTTGGTGATCAATTACTTCTGCATCCGCTGCGGGTCGGATCTCCGTCCCCGGGAGCTAGCCCGGGCCCTCGTCAGACTTCCGGCCCCGCCCGAGATCGAAATTGCACCGCTGCCGCCACCGCCGGAGCGCTTCCGCGCCACGAGCACTCGACCCGTCCTTGCCCTCGCTGTCGTCATGATCGGCTTGGTGATCGTGGCGTTCGGCACTACGGTCCTCGCGCTGGCGCTGCCTCAAATCGAGCGGGACCTCCACATTGGGCTCAGTTCGATGATTTGGGTGACGATCGGCTACCTCTTGGTCATGACCGTCCTCGCCATCCAGGGAGGGCGACTGGGCGACATCTTCGGTCGCGTCCGCATGTACGAAGTTGGATCAATCACTTTCATCGCGAGTTCCGCGCTGTGCGCGCTTGCTTGGGGCCGAACTTCGATTTTGGCTTTCCTGGGACTGCAAGGCATCGGGGGCGCTCTGATGGCCGCTAACAGCGGCGCGATCGTCGCCGACATCTTCCCCCTTGAGCGCCGCAACCGAGCCTACGGTTACAACGCCCTTGGCTGGGGGATCGGCGCCGTACTGGGCCTCCTCGTCAGCGCAGCGATCGTCACGTATTGGTCGTGGCGATGGGCTTTCTGGATAAATGTCCCAGTCGGGGCACTCGGAGTGGCGCTGGCATTCAAGTTCCTGAAGGACACCGGCCCGCGGCCCAAGGACCGGGTCGACTTCGTTGGCATCGTCACCCTCGCCCTCGGTCTTTTCGGGGTGCTCGCGGCCATAACGCGCCTGGCGACCTCGGCCCTGAGCGTCACCACGACTGGCTTGCGCCTCGGGACCTTTTCCCTGGACGCCCCGACGATGGGCTTACTAGTGGGCGGAGTGGTGATGTTAGGAGTGTTCGTCGCGGTGCAGCTCCGGAAGGACGAGCCGACGCTGGATTTGTCCTTGTTGCGGATCCCGACGGTCACTCCCACCCTGCTGGCCGCGCTGCTCGAATGCCTGGCGAACTTCGCTGTTGTGTTCTTGGTAATTATGTTCCTCCAAGGGGCTCGCAACCTGTCGCTTATTCATGCTTCGCTACTGGTGGTCCCCGGGTACTTCGTGGGGACCGCCATCGCCCCGCTGGCGGGGTGGCTCGCCGACCGCGCTGGTCCGGTCATCCCGGCCACAGCCGGTCTCGCCGCCCAGGTTGTCGCGGTGTTCGTGTACTCACGCCTGTCGCTTTCCACGGGGCTCTGGGTGGTAGTGGTCGCCAGCGTGCTGAACGGCATCGGCGCCAGCGCCTTCTGGCCTTCCAACGGGGCGGCTTTGATAATGGCCGTAAAGCCTGAGACATTCGGCGTCGCTTCCGGGGCCTTACGGGCTGTCTTCAATGTCGGGCTGGTGCTCTCTTTCTCCGCGGCCATCCTGGCGGGCTCCCGCTCGGTCTCGCGCGGGTTGGCATTTGCCCTGTTCACTGGGACGGCACACCTGCACGGGAGCGCCGCAGTCGTGTTCACGACCGGGTTGCGGGCGGCGTTTTACGCGTCGATGGTCGTCATGGCCGTGGCGGCAGTCTTATCCGCGATAGGGAGCGACCGGGAGCGGCAGCTCCGCGCCCGGCCATGACCGTTATTGGTACGGCCGCGATAGCCAACTGGAGTGCCGATTTCGGTCAACGTGCCGATTTCGGTCAACGTGCCGATTTCGGTCAACGTGCCGATCTCATCAACGTGACAGTGCCCGCGCTGATAGTGGCGCACGGCTGAGCACTGCAGCTGGGATTGACCGGCACCACCAACTTGTCGATCGTGGCAGGGCTAAAGCCAGGCGCAGAGAACACCAGCCTGTAGACACCGGGCTCGGCCCAACCCATTTGGCCGGTGCCAGGGTCATCCCAGATGAGCTGGCCGCCGGAGTTTACGCTGGCCCTGACACTGGCACCGGCACCGCTCTCCCGCTCCACCGAAACACTGACCCGGCTCAGGTCGCCCGGGGACGTGTCCGTAGACGTCGCCCCGGTGCGGAGCACCACTTTGCCGTTGACGGCACTGGCGAGCGGCGACAGGGCGAGATCGGCGAAGTACCCGGGCCGGCACGCGCCTGAGCCCCTGCCCGTCGTCGTGGTAGAGCACGAAGGCACCGCCACGTTGTTTTCCACGAAGGGGGCGAAACCGCCCGCCGTCACCTGGAGGTCGAGGCTGGGAGAGACGATCCCCTCCCCCGCGGGAACGGCGGAGAACGTAAACGAACCGTTCGATTCCACCTGAGTAGTGAAGACACCTGTCAGCAGTGCCGGGGGGTTCGACGCCTCGTTGTAGTACTGCCACGTGGCTGTCACCGTCGCCGGGGAACAAGCCGCGCCCGGCGCTGGCGTGCACGTCAATGGCACTGAGGTACCCCCAGACCGGTAGACGAGGGAGCCGCTCACCGTGACCGGGGACGGGAGCATCACGGTCTGGAACCTCGAAGTCGTGTTGGCGGGTACCGCGACTTCCGCGGCATTGGCCACCGCCCTCAACGACTGGCCATCGGAGTTGATGGCGGCGCCGAAGCAGACGTTGTATTCGCCGGCCGGCAAGCCCTGGAAGATCAGCTGCTGAGCACCTGCCTGCGTGACAGCGGAGCTGAGGACTTCTGTGATCTCGCCGTCTCTGGCGCAGTTGGACGTGGGAACGGATAGCGCATCGCCTGCGGTTGCGGCGTCGTTGGGCGCGGCTTGGCTACTGCCCGGGGGGGGCGACGTGGTGGTCATCGAGCACGGCGCCAGAGCGGTTTGCCCGCTCGAGGCCGTCGTATACGCCACCGGGGCCCCGCTACAGGTGAACGGCCCGGTGACCGTGATGCTCGACGCCACAGGGACCATTGCCGCATCCGGGCCGGGTGCCAGCGCCCCCACCTGGAGCTGCCCGTACTTGTCCATGTCGAAATTGCGTGTCTGGTTCTGGCCCTCGATCAAAGAAACAGTGCCGCTCGCGGGCCCAGCTGTCGTAGTAAGCACACGGGTGGCCCTGGCCAGCCGCGCAAGGCGCGGCTGGGTCGGGGCTGCCAGGCGGGTGGGGACTTTCGATGATCGCCGTGTACCCGCCGTGAGGCAGGCCATAAATAATGTACTGGCCATCCGCGCCGGCGTTGCAGCCACGCGTGGAGCTGTCCGGGCCGGTAACTGGCGCCGTAGGTGCCAGGCCAGGGTTTGACGCCTTGCCACATTTCTCACTGCTCGGGACGGGCATCAAACCTACGAATGCGCCAGGTACCAACCCTCCGTCGTTGCTTCTGACGGTTCCGGTCAGCGTGTCGAGCGGAGGCATCAGTGCCCGGGGCGCAACGGCTATCGCGTCCAGCGCTACCTCTACGATCACGGTCACCGGCTCGAAACCGGGCGCGGCGATACGGACCTTGTGGATGCCCGGGCCGAGGCCTGCGATGACGTACGACCCGTGCGGGCCGATCGCTGCGGAGGCAGATGACAGACCTAGCACCGAAGCGGTACCCTCGGTAACCGGCTGGCCGGTCGCAACGTCGACGACGGCACCGGTTATTTGTGCTCGTGTCTCACTCGCTGGCGCGACTGGCGGCATCTGGACCGTCGGTACGGCAACGGCTCGGCCCGGAGGCACGTTCGTTTCGACAACCTCGTTGTGGTAACCGAACAAGGAAAACGTGATCAGGTAGTGCCCGGGGGCGACGTTCGAAAAATGGAACGATCCCGGTTGCGGCGTCGTAGCGGTGAGAGCTCTGTACGTGTGGCTTGTGCTGGTCATGACGACGCTCGCTCCACCGACCCCGGCGCTGCTATTTTTGACGGTACCAGTGACCGTCGCCGAGATCTTCGACAGGTCGAAGTTCGCTATAGCTTCGCCGCTCTTCGCGACGGCGGGGCTCGCCAGGCTTACCTCCCGGCTCTGGGGGCTCCACCCGTTCCCAGATGCCGTGACGGTCCACGGCCCTTCCACCGGAAGGTCCGGTATGACATATGTCCCGACTGTCCCTTAGTGACACCGCCTCCACCGGTGAGGGTGGTGACGGACTGGACGACGGTCCCATTCGTGGCGGTGACCTTTATCCCGCCGACCGGGCCATTATCAGAAACCACCCTTCCCGCGAGGGAAGCCACGCCCGGTTGCAGGGACAGGTTGACGCCTTGTGCCCCGCCTCCCGCTTTCAGGACCACGAGCGTGGTGGAGGCACCGTAACCGGGGGCGCTGGCTTTGACGAGATAGCTGGCGGGAGTGCTGAGGCCCGAGATCGACCACGTGCCAATGGCGCCGAGCGTGATCGTGCGGGCCGTCACCTGGACTGTGCCATCGCTAACCGAAACCGTTGCCCCACCCAGAGGCCCGTCTGGCCCGCTGACCCGGCCGGAAATGCTGCCTGGACCGGGGACTAATTTCACGGTCAACTGGATCGGCGCTCCCGAGGCAGCAACCACATATTTCTGGGTCGCGTAGCCGGGTTTGGCAAACGTCACCAAATAGTCGGCCGGCGAAGGGAACTGCTTCGGAAACGAAAAGGAACCGTCGCCGATGGTCTCGGTCGAAGAAGAGCGCCCGAACGGTCCGGTGCCGCCGGTACCGGGTGCGGCTTGCTCGTTGACCAGCGACGCGGGTCGGACGGTGACGGTTACACCGCCTGGCACGGCGGCTGTGACCTGACCGCTGATCGAGACCATTTGTGACGGCGCAGCGGCCAGCGCCCCGCCGTTGGCGCCGCCCGATGGGGCGTTCGGTGCCGTCGTAGAAGCGGTCGACCCAGAGGTGCCGGACGTCTGGCTTCCCGGGGTGGCCCCCGCCTCTGTCGAAGCCGTCGTGGCCGCTCCCGGCGTCGTCGAAGCCGTGGCACCTCCCGTTCCTGTACTGGCCGTTCCTGTACTGGCCGTTCCTGTACTGGCCGTTCCTGTACTGGCTGGTCCGGTACTGGCTGGTCCCGTACTGGCCGTGGAGCTCTTTGTAGAGGTGATCCCAAGGCGATGCGCAGGTACCCGCAAGTGCACCGGCGGCGGTGCCTTCGGCGTAGGCGGTGTAGTGACCTTGGGGGCGTACGTGCTGGTGAGCCGGAGGACGATGAAGAGAGCCAACGCCGCCATTACCAGCACTGTCGTAACCACGGCTGCGGTCTTCAGGAGCCAAGCCGAGAGCCACGGGCGTTGGACAAAGGTGCCGCCAAGGGTAACCGGCGCGCCCCGCCCCTCGACTTTCACGCTGAAAGGCACGCGCCTGGCGAGCCCCGTCAAAGCGCGTTTGTATTCGACCTCGGCGCGGACTGTCTCCTCTGCTCCGGCCGGAAGGTGCAAGTGAGCCTCCGACCATCTGACCCGGGCGCCGACAGGACTGGTGGCAGAGAGCGCGACTTGCTGCGCCTCACGGCCGCGGTTTCGGACCGAGACGTCGAAGCGCCCGCGGAACGAGCCGAAAACCTCGGTGGGCATCGAGGCGTCCAGCAATCCCGTCTCGGCGACCCGAAGGAGAAGATCGGACGTCGACGGCCTCGCCAACAGGGTGCCGCTCTCGGGGCTCAGCAGACTGGCGCGCACCGCCGCCCGCACGTTGCTCGGCGGGTAGCCGGCCGGCACGGTCACCACGATGGTGGTTGTCAACGTCTGGCCCGGAGCGAGCGGCGTCCCCGATGCCGGCAACTCGGCCCACTCGGTGGCGAGCCCCAAGATCTCGAAGTGGAGCAAGCCGGAGGTGCTGCTGTCGTTGCGGACCGCCAGGTTGACCTGCGCCGGCTCTCCGGGCGTGACTTGCACTGGCTCGGTGCGGATCGCGAGCGCTGGCGCCCGGCTATGCCCGTAGCCATTACCGACGGACGGGCCGCCGTTGTCCTGAGCGCCGTCGGGGCCACCTTTCACCCTTCCCCGATGAAGAGCGACGTGGTGGTGGTGGCGGGCACCAACGTGGTCGAGGTGGTGGTAGTCACCGCAGTAGTCGACGTCGTGGTCGTCGCAGCCGTGGTCGACGTGGTGGGCGCCGTCGTGGTCGACGTGGGTACCGTCGTGGTCGCGGCGCTTGTCGGGGCTGAGGTCGTGGGAGGCGGGGCGGTGGTTGGGTTCGGCGGGGAGGGTGTCGTGGCGGTGGTGCTGGTAGACGCCGTCGTACTAGTGGACGGCACAGTCGTGCTCGTGGTGGGACGCGTGGTCGTGGGGTGCGGAGTAGTCGCAGTGCTCGGTACCGACGGGGTGGTAGACGCCGTGGTCGTGCTGGCGGAGCTACGCGTGGTCGTGGTCTGCGTGGTCGTGGTCTGCGTGGTCGTGGTCTGCGTGGTCGTGGTCTGCGTGGTCGTGGTCTGCGGAGTGGTCGTTACCGGTACTGTCGTGGACCGGGCGGTTGTAGTTGGCGCCCTGGTGGTCGTGGGGGGGCTCGTCGTTGACGTGGTGGTCGTCGGCCTGGTGGACGTCGACCCGACCGTGGGCTGGGGCGCCCCGGTCGTCGGCGCCACAGCCGCCGTGGTCGACGTGGCAGTGGCGGCGACCGGGACCGTGGTCCGTGGCCCGGTGGTGCTCAGGCCGACGGTGGGAACCGTTGGCGAGGTCGGGGTGACGGCGGCCGGAGACGGCCCGGTCAATACAACCGTCGGCAATTGAGCCTGTTGGCTCGGCGCCAGCGTGACTTCGATCGTCTGGCGGCCAGGTGTGCCAGGCGGGTAAGAGAACTGCGCGATGTACTGTTTGGGTGCGTTCAGCCCGGCAAGCATGTAATAACCGGTAGGACCAGTCGTCGTGGTCAGCAGCGCTGCCGAAGGGTACTGCGCGGCCAGGTACAGGGTGACCGCAGCCCCCGCCAGAGGCAGCGTTTCCTTGGACGATATGGCGACGTAACCGTCGATCGACGCCGGGCTGGCGAGAACGGCGTTGTAACGGAGCCGTTGGCCGGCCGAAACCGTAACTACTGACGAAGTGGGCTGGGCTCCGGGCCTGGTGAAACTGACGGTATAGGTACCAGGCCCATGCCATCTATCTCGTAGTCCCCGGCCACCGGACGGTCTACGGAGGTGACCGCATAAGTGGTGCGCCCGGAGCTCACAGATATCCCAATGCCGGCGAGCGGTTTACCCTTTTGGTCGGTGACCCGTCCATAAATGTCCGCTGTCGCCAGCACCATCGTCACGTCCAGAGGGCCTGACCTGGAAGGCGCGCCAGACGCCTGATCTCCAGACGCCGGATCTCCAGGCGCCGGATCTACAGGCGCCGGATCTCCAGGCGCCGGATCTCCGGACGCCGGATCTGATGTAGCGCCCGGGAGCAATTCGACCTCACGGCTCGCAGCGACCAGGTCTGGCCGTGAGAACGTGACTTCGTAGTTCGCAGGAGCCGGCAACCCCGTGATCTCGAATGTCCCGGCACCATGGCCCCCTTCCCTTCGCTGAGTGTCGCCGTGGTTATCGACAACGGCCCCCCGCTGACGGTCACTCTGACACCACCCGCGGGACTGCCCCCGGCAACCACCACCTTTCCCACGATAGTGCCGCTGCCACTGGCCAGGTCGACCGCGAGCCCTCTCAACTGCTGCGCCGCTGACAGTGAGACGCTCAGCGTCTGGCTCCCGTAACCCGGCGCGGTGACCACCACCGTATAGGTCCCCGGCGTGGGCAAGTTCCTGACGACGAAGTACCGACCTTGCGCTCGTGAGCGAAACCGTTGATGCAGTAACCGGGCTCCCGCCGTCCCCGCCCGTCGCGCTGATGGTGGCGCCGCCAAGAGGCCCTGCCGAGCCCGAGACCATCCCCGCCACTGACCCGTCTCCCAGCTGAAGCAGCAGGGTCACGCCCGTGTCTGCCTCTCCGCTGCCGAGGTCGACTTTCTGTGTCGCCGTAGCGTAACCGGGCTTGGTGACAACGAGCTGGTACTCAGCCGGCGACGGGACGCTGGGCAGCGTGAAATTTCCCGAAGCGTCGGTCGTTGCCGTGCTCACGACAGCCGAATTGAGCGCACCATCGGGGCTCGAAACCTCGAGGGCTACGGTGGCATCGGCCGGGGCTGGCACGGTTACCGTCCCGGAGACGCTGGCGGGCAACCCGCCGAGACGAACGTCAACTCCAAACTTCACCTGCCCGCCGGCAAGCTCGATCGCGGTGGCGCCGTCCATGGTAGCGCTGTCCGGGTACCAGATTTGCATGAAACCGGACCCGTGAACTCGAAGTCTTGTACGACCGGGACCGGCATCGTGGCCGGTGCGCTTCATCGACGAGAATATCACGCCGGCCGAGGCGGCCGATTTCGCCTGGGCCGATATCGTTATGGTCAGCGGCATGCATATCCAGGCACCGCAGATGCACGATATCGCGGCGCGCGCCAAGGCCAAGGGCAAGGTCACGGTGCTGGGGGGTGCCTCGGTCTCCGGCGCGCCCGAGCAATACACGGACTTCGATTATCTCCACATCGGCGAGATCGGCGACGCCACCGACCGGCTCATCGCCTGCCTCGACGACAGCGTCGCGGCGCCTGCGGCGCAGTGGCGGTTTGAAACCAACGAGCGCCTGCCGCTATCCGACTTCCCGCTGCCAGCCTATAATCTGATCCGCCTCAACCGCTATCTGATCGGCAGTTTGCAATTCTCCAGCGGCTGCCCCTATCGCTGCGAGTTCTGCGACATTCCCGCGCTCTACGGCCGGCAACCGCGCCTGAAGACGCCGGAACAGATCACGGCCGAACTGGACGCGATGCTGGCCCAGTCGTTTTGTCCGCCGGTGGTTTATTTCGTCGACGACAATTTCATCGGCAACCGCAAGGCGGCGCGCGAGATGCTGCCGCATCTGATTGCCTGGCAGCGCAAGCACGGGTATCCGCTGCAATTCGCCTGCGAGGCGACGCTCAATCTCGCCAAGCAAACTGAGATTCTTGCGCTGATGCGCGAGGCGCAATTCCTCACCGTCTTCGTCGGCATCGAAACGCCGGACGCGGACGCGCTCAAAGCCATGCGCAAGGAGCACAACGCCTCACTGCCGATGCTGGAGGCGATCAACAGGCTCAACAGCTACGGGCTTGAAGTCACCTCGGGCATCATTCTCGGCCTCGACACCGATACCGCCGACAGCGAAAGCCGGCTCAAGGACTTCATCGACATCTCCCAGATTCCGATCCTCACCATCAATCTGTTGCAGGCGCTGCCGCGGACGCCGTTGTGGGATCGCCTCAAGCGCGACGGGCGCCTGATCGCTGACGACAGCGGGCTCGAAAGCAATGTGCGCTTCCTGCGTCCCTATGACGAGGTGGTGGCGACGTGGCGGCGCTGCATCGCCCATGCCTACGATCCCGAGCGGCTGTTCGCGCGCTTCACCCATCAGGTCGACGCCACGTTCGCCAACCGCATGATCGCCCCGGTGCGTGGCAAGCTCACCATCGCCAATTTGCGTAGCGCGCTGGTGCTGGCGTTCAATATCGCGTTTCGCGTCGGGCTTTTGGCGGATTACCGGCGGCCGTTCTGGCGCGCGGCGCGTCATGCCTTGCGCCGTGGTCAGATCGATGCGGTGTTGGGCATGGGATTTGCCGCCTATCATTTGATCGAGTTTTCGCGCGAGGCGCTGCGCGGCGACCAGAACGCCTCGTTTTATTCGACGCATAAGCGTGAGCGGAAGCTCAGGTCCGAGCCGTTGCGCAAATCGGCGTAAAATCATAATCGCATCGTCACGTGCGCAGGCGCCGGCGGCGCCGGGTCGAGCGTGATTGACCATAATGCGCGATCCGCGACGTCCTTGAGCGTGACGGTCAGCGTCTCGGTCGCCCCGTCGATCGCTACGTGGCCGAAGAATTGCAGCCCGTAGCATGGCGCGAGGTTTTCGCCTTGCTCCTTGCTGGATTGCCATTGCGCTCCAGCATCTCGCGCTCATTGCGGCACTTGACGGCGATACCCGTTGCGCTGCTCGATTGCTGGGCTACGTGAACGCACGGTTCGATCAGCTCGAAGTGCAGCGCGAACCAACGGAGCAGTGGGTCTACGAGATGCTCCTCGCGACGTTGCGCGAATCCCTGGACGAACATCAGGTTACGAGTCTGACGGCCGAAGGCGGCGTGTGGGGCGAAGAACAGGCAGTTGAGGCCGCAGTTTGACGATCGGGTCTGCAAGCTCTATTTGTGGACCTTAAATGTGGAAAACGTGGGTGGTGGGCGGCAGCCGGCTCCGCTAGGGTTGGCCCATGCGAGGCGCATCGCGACCTCGACCCCCTAATCAAATTACTGAACGGAGCCTAACAATGAGAGTCTCGAGTTTATTCGTCTCGGCCGTGAGCGTCGCGCTTGCCGCATTCACGATCGCTGGTTGCAGCAGCAACGGGAACTCAGCGGCCTTTGCCCCACTTGCGTCCGCCGCAGCGAGCGGTCACCGAAGCGTCAGCTCGTCGGGGACCAACCTTCTCGCCATGACCACGATAGCCAAGATCACACCATCGCGACGGGCAGAACACTGGAAAATGGGCATGATGCCCAATTCCCCGTGTTCTCAGTGGCCGATGTGCCAGTACTTTGCCTACATAGACATATGTGGTCTCTGCCCCGACCCCGAGCTGGATCTCTCAATTTACGAAGAAAACGAGGTAGCCCAATACGCGACAAAGTTGAATACGCTGACCGGCTTTAACAGCCCGTACGGTGAATGCGTTGACGCAAAGGGTAACACCTGGATTACGAACTTCACGGGCGCATCGGTCGTCGAATATGGACGCGGCGGCACACAGCCCATAGCCACACTCGGCACGAATGGATATAGTATCGGGTGCTCAGTCTCGCCAAACGGCGATCTTGCAGTCGCGAACTTCTCTGCCGCCAGCGGGATCGGCAACATCGAGGTATTCAAGCTTGCCTCTGGGAAGCCGACCGAATACACAAACGAACAAGATTTATACCTTTGGCCGCCCGGTTACGACAATAAGGGTAATCTCTTCGTCGAAGCTGCAACCTACAGCGGCGGCGTAGGCGTGGCCGAGCTTCCGGCCGGTGGCTCGGCATTAGAACCGGTTTCCGTCAAGCAAACCATCTACTTCCCCGGTGGCGTCATGTGGGATGGCAAATACATCACCCTGACGGATCAGGATGCCGGCGGCAACCCTTCGAGCCCCGCGACCACGATCTATCAAATGAGCGAGCAGGGATCGAGTCTTGCGGTTGTCGGCAGTACTCCTCTTGAGGACAACTGTAACGGCAACCAAGTCGACGTAGTCCAACCCTTCATCGCCGGACGGAAGAATACGCCCGTAAATACGAAACAGAGCGACGTCGTCATCGGCGGCAACCTCTCGTGCGAGAACCGCGTGGATGCTTGGAAATACCCAGCGGGGGGTCAGCCAATGGCGGTAGCAGGCCCGGTGCCAGAGTATGTCTACGGTCAAGCGGTGAGCGTGCACAAGAAGTAGGCGCTTGACCGGCATCTGTTCGAAAGAAACGAGTTCGCTCCGGCGGACTCGTTTCTTCGCTTCACCGCACTGCACTTGGCCCCCGGCGAGGTTTGCGGCAGCCGGCAATGAACCGTTGTTCAAAGGAGGCGCGACCAATGCGAGCTATCTTTCGAGCGTCGATAGGACTAGTTGTGCTTGGAGTCCTCAGTGGGTGTGCGACGGCTGGGACGTGGGGAAATGCACCGTTGCCAGGCGTAGTCGCCGGCCTGGGCGCGCCAGCGCAGACGAGCGGTGGAATCCTGTACGTCGACGACGGTGGAAAGCGCGCTGTTGACATGTTCACCAACGGAGGTTGGAAAAAGGTCGGCAGCATCACGAACGGCATCGGTGAAATCGACCGCAATTGGGTCGATACACAAGGCAACCTTTACCTCGCTCAGTTCAGTCCGGTCCAGATCGTCGAGTACGTCCCTGGCGGGAGCGGGCCTTCGTTCATCTATGACAGCCGAATGCAGCTTCCCGTGGACGTAACAACCGACACCGCCGGCAACGTTTATGAAGCCGACGAGTTGACCTCATCGGTGAACGAGTATGCGCAGCACACCAATCTCGTCTCGGCGTCATGTGCAAACGCCTCCGCGCTCTTCTTATCGGATGCAGTCGACGGCAACGGCGATGTGTTCGTCGGCGTGGAGACTGGCGGACGCGGCCGCATCATGGAGTACAGCGGCGGCTTGAACGGATGCCACGCCAAGAAGCTCGGCGTCGTGCTGAACTTCCCGGCCGGCATGGCGCTGGACGAGAACGGCGACATCGTGATTTGCGACGAAGGCAACAATTCGGTCGACATCATTCCTCCGCCGTATAACAAAATCTCCGGCACCCTCGGATCCGGCTATAACTGGCCGCTTACCGTAAGGATCAATGCAAAGAACGACCGGGCATATGTGGTCGATGAAGGCCCACCGAGCGATGTTTTTATTCTCAATTACCCGAGCGGCTCGCTCATCAAGACGTTGACCTCGAAAAACGGAGTTTCGGGCGCAACGGGCGCCGTCGATAGCGACAACTTCAACCCCTAGACTATGTGACAAGTGCGGGCCTGGCTGCCTAGCCGGGAGCGCGCTGCGCTAGGTCGAACAACGCGAGCACAGCTAGATTATCGGGTGCAAGGAGCAAGGACCTTGGGCAGTACCGACTTGAGCCGCTTCGCGCTTACTATCGGCGCCGCTGCAGCATTGCTTGCCGGATGCGCTGGTTCGCAACCACTCTCTGCTAATCCAGTGCAGGGCTTCACTCTCACGCGAGAGCGTGCCGCGCATTCGGGCTCGTGGATGGCGCCGAACACGTCGGGCCAGAACCTTATCTATATGGGGATCGGGGATACCGTCGGCGTCTACACGTTTGCCGGAAAAGGAGTCGGAGTGCTAAAGGGGTTTGGTTTCGAAGGCGTCGCGGGCCTCTGTTCAGACTCCCAGGGCGACGTCTGGATCACGTACGGAGATTCGCTGCTCGAATATGCGCATGGCGGCACGATACCCATCGCGCAAGTTTATACCCCGTCGGAACCACACGGATGTTCCGTCGATCCCACAACCGGTAATTTGGCGGTAACCGAAGGCGACGAGCAGACCGATAATAACGTTCTCGTCTATACGAACATCTACGGCGTGCCGCAAGCGTACACGGACCCGGATTTCTTCTACTATTGGTATTGCAGCTATGACAACCAAGGTAATCTCTTTGTGAATGGATTACGCGGAAAGAAATTGCCGTTGGCGGAGCTGCCCAGCGGAGGCAGCTCGCTTGGTACCGTCACGGTCGACGAGAAGCTCGAAAAGCTCGGCGACCTTCAATGGGACGGTCAATACCTCGCCCTGAGCGACAGCCTAGCCCACGTGGTTTACCAGCTGAGCGTCGCCAACGGTAAAGCGACGACCGTAACCAAGACACACTTTGAGGGCTGGAGCAGAGCACGTTTCAAGACAATCGAGTCGTTTGTGATCTATAACGGCGTCATCGTCCTCACGTTCTCCGATCGCCAAACCGGATTCTGGAAGTTCCCTGCGGGCGGCAAGTCGCGGCTGAGGATTCCGGTCGTTGCCGGTGCCAAGACGGTTAGCGTTGCTCCCAGCGCTTTGACGTTGAAGTAACAGGACATGAACGTTTGCAAATTCCTTCGCTGTAGGGCGGCAAGCCTTGCCCTCCTGGCTTTACTTCCGGCGTGCGCTGGATCGCAACTGCCGGTAGGCGTTTCGTCGGCGGAGAGTGGATGGATCGGTCCGCGGACGTCGTCGGGCGACCTGATCTACGCCACCGGTTATACGAGCCCCGGCACTGGCAAGACGTTTATGCTGACGTATCCGCAGGGTCAGCTCGTGGGCACCATCAACCAGAGCGCCTCGGGCATGTGCTCCGATACCGACGGCAACGTCTACCTGTTATACATGAACGCCGCGATCGAATATGCGCACGGTGGCACGAAGCCGATCAGAACGCTTAGGATCCCCGGTGCTCAAACCTACAGCTGCTCCGTCGATCCCTCCAGCGGTAATCTTGCCGTCACGTTCAGCTGCCCACCATGTGGTTATCAGAACCTGGCGATCTTCCCCAGCGGAAGCGGGACCCCGACGCGATACTCGGCCCCCGCCTTCTTTACGTGCAGCTACGACGGTCAGGGCAATCTTTTCTTGGCGGGTGAGATCGCAAGCGGGCTATCGGAGCTGCCTCGCGGCAGCTCGACATTTATCAACATCACGCTGAACCAAGATCTCGGTGACGCCGGTCAAGTCCAATGGGATGGAAAATACATCACGCTACAGACTTTCGGAAGCCCGGGGCCAATTTATCAAATCCAGCTGTCCGGATCGAGCGGTACCGTAGTCGGCGAAACAAAATTCGGCCGCTTCATGAAACGAGAAGGCTACTCTTGGATCTCAATTTCGCACGGAACCATCTTGATGCCCTTTTCGCAACACGGCAGCCAAACGAATCAACTTGGCATCTGGAAGTACCCTCGCGGCGGCGGTGCGATGAAAATCATCAAAGCGTTCGGCACCGGGGACCATGGTTTTGGCTCTGTCACGCTCAGCGTCGCGCCGAGCTTACATTAAAACGAGCAGCGAACAACTCGTGCGTTTCGCGAGCTCCCACACTCAGGGTTTACGAAACTAGCCGGTCCTTCGACTACGCTCGCTGCGCTCGCTCCGCTCAGGATGACAATGCTTACGCACCTTTCGACGCCGCTCGCTGCGCGATGCAATGGCGCCGAGCCTGACTTCGGCGGGGGCGTTACAATTTCTTATTGTCCGGATCGAAGTGCGCAGCTTCGAGGCTGTTGCTTAAGTACAGACCATTGTTGAAACTGTACTGATACTTGGCACCGCCGCTCGGGCTGTAGGAGTAGACATCGACCTCGGTGTTCGAATCGTCGCCGACGACGAAATGCTTGCCCCTTGCATCGAGGCCGCCGAAGAGCGATTCACCGCGGAGCGGCGAGCTGCTCACGAGCGTGCACGCCGGGTTACAGCCGCGGTAAACGTAGAGCGTGCCGGTCAGATCGATCGATCCCAGGTTGCCCTTCGTGTCGATAAAAAGGCCACCATAGTAGCTGTTCGAAGTACCCGTTGCCACTTCGCCCGATCCGGTGCAACCCTTAAAGTACACGAGAACGAAACCCTCGAAGGCCTGTTGCTCCGCGGCCAGCCAGCAATCGCCGTTCTTGGCCATCACGACACCGCCGCCGAAGCCGGTGACGGCCGAATTGGTCATCGGAGCTCCGCATCCGCCCGCTTTCGAACAGAGTACGACCGCGCCGGTGCCCTCGGTGCCGCTTTGAAGCTCGCCGACGAGCACGGTCCCGCGCAGCGCGTCGGCGCTGTACGCGTCTTCGGGTTGGCTGCCCTCGATTGCAGCCTGCCAGGCCAGCGCGCCACACTTCGGTTTAAAGACGTTTATTGAAAAATTGCCGTTGTCGTTTGGCGTGGAGGCGGGAATCATGACGTCACCCTTCGTGTCGACGCCGAATCCGTTCACCGAGTCGAGGTAGTTCGACGGCGTGCCGAGCGAGCACGCCGGCGGCTCGTTGACGGTGTTCGGGTTGGCAAATCCAAACACCTGATCGCCACTGAACTCACTGGCATAGATGAGCTTCGATTTCTTCCCTGCCGGAACGATGCGATCGCTCAGATGGAGCCGCGCAATACCTGCAGGATGCATCCACGGCGGCATAAGGCTGCGCGCAACCACTCTCGCGCTCGCGAGCGACGAACTTTGCGGCGCAACGCCGGCTGCCGAGCAGGCCGCCAGAACGGCAGCCGCCACCGTAATGCTGATCGCTGATGTTGTCAAACGCATTGGCTGAATCTCCTTCTCTAGTTTAAAGCTTTCTGTAGATCCTCGATTAAGTCGGCGACATTCTCAATCCCAACGGAATAGCGCACGAGCGTGTCGGGAATTCCCATGGCGGCGCGCTGGGCGGCGGTGCACTCCACATGACTGGTCGTCGCCGGCGTGCCGGCCATCGTTTCAACGTGCCCGAGCGAAGCGGCTTTGCGTGCAAGGCGAAGGCGGTCCAAGAAGGCCGTCACACCGCGGCTGGCGGCATCGCGGATCGTGAAGCTCAGCATTCCACCAAAGCCTCGCATCTGTTTCGCTGCGGTATCGTGGTTCGGGTGCGATTCCAACCCTGGATAGAAGACGCGATCGACCGCGCGATGGCTCTCCAAGAAGCGCGCAACGGCGAGCGCATTTTCGTTTTGGCGCGCAACGCGTAGTTCCAACGTTCTGATGCCACGGGCCAAGAGGAAGGCCGCGAACGGATCGAGCGCAGCGCCGTTGATTTCGCGATAACGAAAGACGCGAGTGACCAGCTCCGTAGATCCCGCGATCGCACCGCCTAATGCGTCGCCGTGACCGCCAAGAAACTTCGAAGCGCTGTGGACGACGAGATCAGAGCCGAGTTTCAGGGGATTCTGATTGATCGGCGTCGCGACGGTGTTGTCGGTGACTACGAGCGCACCAACCGTGTGGGCCGCATCAGCTAATTTTTGCAAGTCCACGATTTTCAGCGTGGGATTGGTGGGGCTTTCGAGGTAGACGAGGCGGCAGCCACGCGCAATCGCTCGCACGAGCGAGTCTTCGTCGTTGGGATCGTACAGCTCAACCGCAATGTCCATTTGCGGCAGGAACTCGGTAAAGAGTCGGTGCGTACCGCCATAGGTGTCGGTGATGGAGACGACTCGATCTCCGGGCCGCAAGAGCGCTCCGAGTGTATTGCTGATCGCCGCCATTCCCGAGGCAAAGCTCGTTGCCGCCTCTGCCTCTTCAAGGCAGCGAACTTTTTCCTCGAATACGTTGACGGTCGGATTGCTGTTTCGCGAGTAGATGTGTCCGGGTCGCCGCCCGAGCGCTACGTCGGCCCATTGCGCGGCACTCGGATAGTCAAAAGATATCCGCGCAACGATCGAGAGATGTGACGAGCCGTCGTCTTTCGGCCCTTCTTCACCCGCCCAAACGCCAATAGTCGACTGCCTCAACGACGCCTTTCCTTGCGATTGTCGCAACAGCGAACGTAACCGGCATCGGAGCCGGCTCTAAGCCTATGATACAATGGTTTGCGAGCGAGAGGACAGCGGAATTCTGCGTAATCATCGCTCGCTTTTTTAGAATTCGAGGGACATATGGCCGGAAACCGCAGAATTGATTCGCTCGATCCAGTCGACTGTACGATTCTGGAAATCTTGCAACGCGAAGCGCGAGAATCGTTCACTCGCATCGGCGAACAGGTCGGTCTTTCATCGGCGGCCGTCGCTGCGCGGATGCGACAGCTCGAGGACGCGGGCGTCATCGCGGGGTACCACGCCGAAGTCGTTGCGGCGCGCGCCGGCTTTCCGATCATGGCGTTTCTTTTAGCGCGCTCGACGGGCCCGGACGCTCGCTTCAGCGCTGTCGTGCAATCGCGCCCGGAGATCATCGAGTGTTACCGGGTGACCGGTGAGGTCTCGTTCGTGATTCGCGCGGTGCTCTCCAAGGTCGAGCATCTCGAAGAGCTCATCGACTATCTCGAGCAGACCAGCTACGTGACGACATTGGTCGTGCTCTCGGTTTCCCTCAAACGTCCCGGTCTGTCGCTGGTCCAAGGCCGCCGCAGTGCAACCAAGCGCGACCGAGGGGTGTAGTCTACTGCAAAGAAATCTGAGGGAGAATTATGAGCGAGCGAATTGAAGGCATCGATCCGAGCGTGCCGCCGTCGGGTACCGGCTGCGTTGAATGTCTCGCCGAGAACAGCTGGTGGTTCCACCTTCGCCGCTGCGCGCAGTGCGGTCATGTCGGCTGCTGCGATCAGTCACTAGGAAAACACGCCACCGCCCATTTTCATGCAACCGGCCACCCCATTATCGCGAGCTTCGAGCCGGGGGAAGCATGGTTCTACAGCTACGCGACCGAGGATTTCATGCAAGGGCCGCATCTCGCGCCGCCCCGCTCGCATCCGAACGATCAACCCACGCCGGGTCCGCGCGGACGCGTTCCTGCGGATTGGGAGTCGGAGCTGAGCTGACGAAGAGGCCCGCCGTAGCGGGCCTCAACCGTATGTCAGCGGGTTACTGAATCGTGACGCTGATCGGCGTGGATGCGACGCCGTTCGCAACGACGACCAGCGTGCTGGCGCCCGTACCGATCGTGGACGGCACGTCGAACATCGTCGATACTTTCCGATTCGATGCTACACCCATAAACGTGGTTCCGTGGGTGCGGCAGTAGACGACGCGGCTCGAAGCATTGTTCGTGATCCGCACAAGCGGGAAGTTCGAAGCCTCCTGCGCGTCGTCCCCATACATGTTGTTCTGCGTCATTCCGTTGAAACGGCGCCCGGTGATCGTGTAGGTATTGCCATGCGTAAGCGTCTTGGGCACCTTCGTGACGTCCGGAGCGGTCCCAGCTCCACCGCCGCTTCCGGCCGTGTAGATCTCGATGTCGGTAGACCCATCGATTTCGAGGATCTGCCCAGTGGGCAACAACAGCAACCGGGTGTTGTAGGTTGAGTCATTCGGTGCATTTGGCGGAGCTGCAATGTTCTTGAGCTTCTTGCCGTTGAACAGATAGTAGAGCGTCGGCGCGTTATAGAGTCCCGGACTGGCCGGGATCATGACTTGGCCATTGGTCAACACGCTCGATGGACCGTCGGCCACGTCGTACTGCTCACCGCCGACGATGGGGAAGTTTGGGCCTTCGACCCAGCTGCCGCTGCCGCTGTTCGCGGTATAGATCGCCGAAAGGCCGTTCGCACCGGCGACGAAGACCGTGCCGTTCGGGCGCAGCGTGGAAGGACCGATCTCGAAGCCGGCCGTCAGATTCATCGGCGTCTGACCGGCCGCCGACCACGAATTCGAGCCTTCGTTGTAGGTTTGCGCGTCGGGTGCATCGGCGACCTCTGCGTCGAGCATGTTACCGTTCGGAAGCAATGCCCAGCCTTCTTCGCTGTTCTCATCCTGTTTGCCATTGCTAGGGCCGCTCTGCGTCCACGAGAGTTGCTTCTCGTTGAAGAGCGCCTGCGTTGAGTAACAGCAGTTGCCGATCATGTAGGTTCCGTTGGGGAGCACGGCGCTCTGTCCGTCACCGATTTCGCCCCAGCCGCTCGGAGGCGAAACGGCCGTCCAGGCATTCTTTACCGGGTCGTAGATCGCACCGAGATTCGTCTCTTGGGGCGCACACGCGCCCCCATTATACTCGCCGCCGTTAGCGATGAGTTTGCCGTCCGGGAGCACCGCTGACGCAAAGTAGAGCGGTGCGTAGCTCGAAGGCATCGAGGCCATCTTCGTCCAGGTTCCGTCGTTGTAGTTGCCGCTCTGATCCGGCGCCAAGCTATACCAGTTCGACGTACAATAGTCGTGAACCATAACGGTGCCGTCTGTCATGAGCATTGGGGTATCGGGACCGTTCGTCCATGCCGCCGTGGACGAAAGCTGCTGCCATCCGCCCGCGCGAGCGCGAGCGCGCATAGCGGCCGTTATCGCGTGGCGCCGCGGTGGTGGATGCGGCGGCGTGTGCATCAAGCGCAGAAAGCGGGGGCTGCGTATTCCCGAATCCGGAAGATGCGCGCTCGGAGCGAACGCTCCGGCCGTGTTCGTCGCGGGGGGAGCCGGATTGCCGCCACTACACGCCGCGAGAATTGACGCGGCAACGGCCGAGAGAACAAGGTACGAACCTCGCATGATACCTCCTGAGAGAGTAGACCCGCTCTATATTGGCCGCCTAGCGCGTCATAACCCGTTCGCCATCAGCGTTGCAAAGAGCGGGATGAACGCAAAAACCGCGACTTGCGCCCAGAGCAATCCCCGAACTCGCCAATACTCTGCATTTGACAACGCCACGGATCCATCCGGCCCTTCGCGGCGGCTCCATCGTAGGTAGGCGACCGTGCCGGGAATTGAAAGCAAGCCGAGGGCTACAAAGAGCGCCATCTTGATCCAGAATACGGGGTTGTGCAGATAGAATGCGGCGCCCTTGAGCCCGAAGAAAAGCAACGACACGCCGCTTGCGATTACGAAGCCTGCGGCGATGCCGTAGAAGCGATCGACGATCTGCAGCTGGTGCAGCATGCCCGGCGGAAAGACCTTTCTAAAGAGAAAGAGTTCGCCGGTCAGTAAGCTCGCGAGCGCGAAGATGCAGATGAAGTGCGCATAGTGCAGCAGAGCATCGCGCTCGATCATGACGGGCTTTCCCGACTGCGCTTAACGCTTCTTGCGGCTGGTCGTCTTCTTGGACGCGGCGGGTTTCCGCACCGCCGCCTTTGATCCGGCCTTTTTCCGAGCCGCTCCCGCACGTGCTCCGCGCTTTGCCATCACCGCTTCCTTGAGTGCCTTTGCAGGGAGGAATTTAAAGACACGTTTCGCCGGAACTTTTACCTGTTCGCCGGTTGCTGGATTGCGCGCCATACGGGCTGCACGGTCACGTACTTTAAATTGGCCAAACCCCGGAATCTTGACCGCTTCACCCAACACGACTGCGGCCTGGATGTCGTCGAAGACACCGTCAATCAGGATGACGGCATCCTTGCGCGACAGCTCGAGGCGATCGACTGCCGAGCGCACCAAATCTAGTTTGTTCATCGGTCCCTTTCGCTTGAAAGTGTAGCCGCTTAAACGAAATGCTTCGCGGTGCTTGCTACGAAATGATGATGGACTCCTTGTCTGAAAACAATCCGCCAATGCCCGCCAAGCTCGTCAGGTTTGAACCCGGCCCGCTCCGCGGCAGCATTGCCGTTCCCGGTGATAAGTCCATCTCGCACCGGGCGCTGATTACGGGCGCCGGAAGCAGCACGCCGCTGCGCATCGCGAATCTCAATCCCGGGCGCGACGTACGCGCGACGCGCGACGCATTGGCGGCGCTCGGCGTACGTTTTGGCAGCGAAGGCGCCGATGTGGTCGTAGTGGGGGGGCGTCTCGCGACGCCGGCGGCGACGCTGGATTGCATGAACTCGGGATCGACGGTCCGCATGCTGCTGGGCGCCTGTTCCGGCGCGGGGGTTGAGGCGCGTTTTGACGGCGACGAATCCCTGCGGCGGCGTCCAATGGAACCGGTCGCCGCGCAATTGCGCGCCTTTGGAGCGCGGATAAAGAGCACCGACGGCCGGCTGCCGCTCGTGCTGGCGGGGACGCCCCAGATCGAAACGCGCGAGTTCATTCTCTTGGCCCCGTCGGCCCAGGTAAAGAGCGCCCTGCTCTTCGCCGGACTCTTTGCCGATGTAGCAGTCGGAATTGAGGGAGATCGCGGCTCGCGCGATCACACCGAGCGGCTGCTCCGCTATTTGGGTGCCGACATCGAGTGGAGCGAACGCTCCGTACGGCTGAGACGTGCGAAACTCGCGAGCAAACCGATCGAGGTCGCCGGCGACTTTTCGGCGGCCGCCTTCTTCATCACCGCCGCCACCATCACGCGCGGAAGCTCGATCATCGTGCAGAACGTCGGGACAAATCCGACCCGAACCGGGCTCATCGACGCGTTGCGTGCGATGGGTGCGTCGATCGAGCTGCAGAATCCGCGAGTCGTCTCTGGCGAGCCGGTCGGGGAAATCGCCACCGTATCGCGTCCGCTCCAGGGCACGAACGTGCCGGCCGACGTAGCGTTGCGAGCAATCGACGAGATACCCCTAATCGCGATTGCGGCGGCGTTTGCGGCGGGCACCACCACGATTGCCGGCGTGGGCGATCTGCGCACGAAAGAGTCGGATCGTTTGAATGCCATCGAACGCTTGCTTGCTTTGATCGGTGTCGAAGCAAGTTACGAGCGCGGCGTCTTGCGCATCGCCGGTGGGGCGCCCCAGCCGGCGAAGGCAGACGTAACGACGGACGACGACCATCGGGTCGCCATGGCGGCGGCGGTGCTGGCTTGTGCCGCCGGTCCGCTCGCGATCGATAGCGACGCCAGCCTGGACGTCAGCTTTCCAGGCTTTGCCGCGGCTTTACGGGGTCTTCAGAGCGCCTAGGCCGCGGGCTCCGCGCTCTTACTCGAGTCCGAGGCGGGTGGCGTCTCCTTCGGCTTTTCGGGGGCTTTCTCGCTCTTGCGCTCGGCCGAGCGACGCGAATCGGTGACGTAAAAGCCCGAGCCCTTGAAGAGCACCGGCGCGGGGTTGAAGACGCGCCGCAGTGGGGCGCCGCAGGTCTCGCACGGCTTCTCGTGGGTCTCGCCGAAGCCATGTCGGACTTCGTACACTCGCCCGCACCGCGTGCAGGCATAGTCATAGAGCGGCATGGTCAGAGTATATCGGCCTTAGCACTCCGGGTCAATGACTGCCAGCAGTTGACAGCGGCGACGCCTAAAAGTCCGCCAGGATAGCCCCGTCGCGCTTGTACTCCACCAGTCCCTTGAAATGAACCAGCGAGTCGTCGAGCGCACTGGCAACGCGGCGGCCGCGTTGCCAACGGTCGAGCAGCGTACCGAACTTTCCATGGTAGGCCGGGTACGCCAGTCGAACGTGAAGCTTCGAGCACGAGGTGCGGCGTTCGATCCGAAACTCCAGGCGACGGCGCAACGAATACGCTCCGACCAGTGAGAGCCGGTAGTTCGCGATCAAGCCGTCGATCTCAAAGACTTCTTCCTCTTCTCCGGGCAACCACGACCGTATGACCACTTCGCTGCCGAGGTCCAGCTTGGGCTCGTTATTCGCTCGCCGCGCGCTGCGCAGGAACGAAAGCCAAACCGGCCATTTCTCAACCGCACAGAGCAGCGCGAACGCCTCCTCGGCAGAGCAGTCGAGTTCTAGGCTCGCGCTGTGTGCACAAGCACCAGGTACGAACGTATCATCGCGGATGACCATGACGAAAGGTTATTTTCTTCATCCGTACCGTTCGCATCCTTTAAAACATTATCCACAATCATGTGGATGACTATGAACGCAATTCACCGCTCGCAAATGCCGTCGCAAAGAGCACCAACGTCAGTACTCCCAGCGGCAATGCCGCTTCGTCGATACGGAAGAGCGCGCTATGCGCCGGATGGATTGCACCCGACGATTCGCTGCGCACGCCGAGACGAATCAGCAAACCCGGCACGCGTTGCGCAAAATAGGCGAAATCCTCTGCGCCCATCGTCGGCAGCGGCGACTCGACACGCAGCGAAGAGTGCGTGCGCACGTAGCTCGAAAAACGCTCTGCCAGCGCAATATTGTTTATCGCGGGCGGATATCCGCGCACGATTCGCACCTCAGCTTGCACGTTGTATGCGGCGGCGACGCCGTTAACGATTCGCCGAAGGCGCGCCTCGAGCGCATCGCGCACGTCCGGATCGTGCGCTCGCAGGGTACCGCTGAGCGCGACCTCGTCGGCGATGATGTTGTTGCGATAACCGCCCGCGATCGTTCCGACCGTCACCACCGCGCTCGCGAGCGGATCGGTTTCGCGCGCAACGATATTCTGCAATGCGAGCACGATCGCCGCGGCAGCCGGAATCGCATCCACGGAGTTGTGCGGATATCCGCCGTGGCCGCCCGTTCCACGGACGGTGATATAAACTTCATCGGCCGAAGCGTTGGCCGCACCGCTGGTGATGCCGATCGCTCCAACGTCGAGGCGCGAATCGACGTGCAACATCGCGATGGCCTCGACCCCCTCGCGATCCAGAAGGCCTTCTTCGATCATCGGCAACGCGCCGCCGGGACCTTCTTCAGCCGGCTGAAAAACGAAGACAACGCTGCCGGCCAGCTCCGGCTTCAGGCCGGCAAGAACGCGCGCGGCGCCGAGCAACATCGCGGTGTGCGCGTCGTGTCCACACGCGTGCATCTTGCCGTCCACTTGCGATGCGAACGGCAACCCGGTTCGTTCGCCGATCGGGAGTGCGTCCATGTCGCCGCGCAGCGCCGCAACACGGCCTGGCGCCGCCCCGTCGATTCGCGCGACGACGCCGGTACCGGCCGACCGCACGTGGTCGATGCCCAGCGAATCAAGCTCGCGCTCCACGAGCGCAGCCGTCGCGTGCTCGTCGAAGCCAAGCTCGGGCTTACGGTGTATGGTACGGCGCAGCTCGACGACGTGCGCGGCCAGGGCGTCGTTTACTTCGATAGGCATTGCGGGCGAAGTTAACGGAACGGTTCTTTTCTTCCCGCCGGCGAATCGAGGGATTCGTAATGTTTATTAGCGCCGCGATGATGACCGCCGATCTCGCCCTTATGCTGCTGATCAATCGCACGAGCGGCTTTTATGTAGCCAATGCGCCGGCGTACATGACGTATACCGAACACACGCACGTGAGCGCGCTAGGGCGATCGCAAGACATCAATCGCGCTGTGGCGGTGCGGGTCGCCGATAACTTTGCGGTCATGCAAGATTTACCGGAAGGCGCGCAGCGCACCGGTCAGGCCTTTCCGGTTATGGCGTACTTCGATCCATTTTCAGAATTCTCGTATTCCTATTTCGCTGGTCTCAAGCGCGTGGACGTCTCGGTAAGGCAGGGACGGCCGTGGGCGTTCCCAACACCGGCTCCCGATGTCGGCGTCAACGCCATCGTTTCCTACAATAGCTTTTGGGCGGCTCATTTCGCGCCCGACTCGACCGATACCGCGTTGCACATCGTCATCGAACCGACGCCGCGTGTACGGCACGACCTCTACCCGTCGGAGGTCATCGAAGATCCGACCTCGCAGCTGCCGGCACATATAGAGTGGCGCGGCACTGGGGGCGACGATGAGGTGCTTACCTTCGACTACCAGATGTTGGAAGGGCGCTGGGTGCTGGTGCACGCCACCTTTTCAGCGACGCAGCATGCGCTTGGGACGTCGTTCAAGGCGATCGCCGATGTGCGGTTTACGAACATCGTATTCCCGACCGAAGCGCCCGATCCGCGGCTGGCAGGAACGCCGGCACCGGCACCCTCAGCGACGCCCATATAGTCGAGCGAATTTAAACGGGCCGGTACTTTCGCGTCGGTTGCCGAAGCGAGATCGCCGCAATGATGACCCCGGATCTTGCCTTGGCGCTCCTAATCAATCGCACGAGCGCGTATTACGAAGCCAATCCACCCGCCTTCATGACCTACGTTGAGCACACGCACGTCAGCGCACCGACGCTTGGCAGGGCGCAGGATATCAATCGCACGATCGCGGTGCGTATCGCCGACAACCTCGCGGTCATGCAAGACCTGCCCAACGGCTCGCAGCGATCCGGCGAGGCGTTTCCAATCGTGGCCTATTTCGACCCGATATCGCAGTTTAAATTCAGTTACTTTGCCAACCTTAAGCGGGTTGACATCACGCTCGACCGCGGGGCGCCGATTAGCCTCTCGATACCGGCATCCGATCCCCGCGTCAACGTGGTCGTTCCTTACAACAGCTACTGGGCGGCGCGATATGCCCCCGATTCAACCCAGGCCGCGCTGCATCTCTTGATCGAGCCGACGGCCCGCGTTGCGCAGGGCCTCTATCCCTCCGAAGTGATCGAAGATCCCACGACACGACTGCCCAAGCACATCGAAATGCGCGTCGCCGGAGCCAGCGACGAGATCATTTCGCTCGATTACGCCGTCATGAACGGCCATTGGGTGGTCGTGCACGGAACGTTCAGTCAGACCATGCACGTCGCGTTTCTGACCTATAAAATCATCGCCGACGTGACGTTCAGCGATATTGCGTTCCCGACGGCAGCGCCGGATCCGCGCCTCGCGGGAACGCCGGCGCCAACCGCTACGCCGTCACCCGGAGATTAAAACCGCACGGCCGAAGCGCGCACGTAGGCGATGTACCCGTTGATCGCCCACCCAACCAGTAACCCGAAGAGGAGCGCAAAGGCAGCGAGCGCAGGAATAACTTTCCGGCCTCGCTCCGCCACCAACGTTCTTCCCACCGCGAAGGTTAGTGCGCAGCTCAATGCAACGCCGAAGAGCCAGTACGCGACTGGCTCGCTCATCGGGCCGGCAGCGGCTCCGGGATCGGTTTCCCTTGAAGCTTGAGCTCGTCGAGGCCGTGCTGCGCCTGACCATTGGTTGAGGGGTGATCTTTCGGTGCTACCCACATGTAGACGTTCGGAATGAGTAGCAGCGTGAGCACGAGCGAGCTTATCACGCCGCCGATGACGACGATACCGAGACTCGAGCGGGACGACGAGCCCGGATCGAGTGCTAAGGCGAGCGGAATGTTCCCTGCGACTACCGAGAAGCTCGTCATGATGATCGGGCGGAATCGGGTATGCGCGCTCTCTTTGATCGCCGAGAGCTTATCGAGACCGCGTGCGCGCAGGGTGTTGGCGTAATCCACCAGCAGAATGCCGTTCTTGGTCGCGATTCCGATGAGGAGAATGGTTCCGATGAGCGAGAACAGGTTCAGCGTGCGATGCGTGAGGACCAACGCTCCGACCGCACCGATTGCGGCGACCGGCACCGAGAAGATGATGATGAACGGTGAGAGGTAACTGTTGTAGAGCGCGACCATCAGCAAGTAGACGAGAATGACCGAGACGATCATCGACAAGCCCATGCCGACCAGCGTCTGATGCATGAAGTCCTGTTGTCCGAGCGGCGCCGGCCGCACGGCGATGTTCGGCGGCAGGTGCAGCGACGGCAACTTTTTCATGAGGCCGTTCTCGACCGCGGAGAGCGAGGAGTTCGGTGCGTAGTTTGAGTTGACGTGGATGACGTTGTTGCGGTTGGTGCGCGTGACCAGCGGCGCGGTCGGCGTCGACTCGAATCGTGCGATGTCGCCGAGATAGACCAGACCGCCGCTCGACGAGCGAATGGCAACGCTTTTGAGCGCCTCGAGGTTCGTTTGATACGACTCCGGGTAGATCACCTGGACCTGCTCGAGGCCCGACGTCGTCTCGAATTGGGTCGCAAGATTGCCACCGAACGCCGCGCCGGCGGCCTGCGCGGCCTGGCCAAGGTCGACGCCGAGCGCCTGCGCCTTGTTTCGATCGAACTGAATCGAGATCTCGGGCGCCAGCTGCGTACCGCTGCTGTTCACGCTCGTCGCGCCCTTGACCGTGCGCAGCAGCGCCTCCACCTTTTGCGCGTATGGGGTCGGGTCACCACCGGTCACGTCGGTTACAAGCATGTCCACGGGCTGCGCGTTGCCGCCTTGCGTGCCCGTGGATGGAACAACGACCGCTTGCACGCCCTGCGGCAGCGATTTGCGCGCGATCTGCCGGAACTGGTCTACCCAATAGTCGGTCGACTTCTTCCGGTCATCCTTGAGCCAGATGTGCACTTGGCCGACGTTGCTCTGCGCGACGAAACCGCCGAACGAGGCTGCGTACGCGCCCGCAACCGCCGTGTTGGCGAACCGGTCGCGCGCGTTGAGGATCTGCTTCTCCAGCGCGAACGTCCCCTTCTCGACCGTCTGAATCGGCGTGCCGATCGGATAGATCAGCTGAATGAAAAGCTCGCCGCGATCGACCGGCGGAATGAACTCCTCGCCGACGACGCCGAGCCCGACGAGGGCGAGCGCAAAGATGAACGTCCCGGCACAGAAAGCGGCGACGAGTCCGCCGTGGTGAAGGGCCCAAGGAAGGACGCGCTGCGTGTACCAGGTTCGTGAGTCGTCGAACCTTTGACTGAACCAGTCGACGACACCCCAAGGCTTCCAGTGAGAGCGCAGCGCCCAAAGACCCGCCAGCGTCGGCGTGATCGTGAACGAGACGAAGAGCGAGGTCAGCGTCGAGATGACGACCACGATCGCGAACTCGGAGATCTGCCGGCCGACCTGACCTTGAATGAACGCAATCGGAAAGAAGACGACGACGTCCACGAGCGTGATCACCACCGCCGCGGCGCCGATCTCTTCCCGCCCCGAGACTGCGGCCTCTTCGGGAGCTTGCTTCAGCTCGGTAAAGTGGCGCTCGATGTTTTCGAGCACGACGGTCGAGTCGTCGACGAGAATTCCGATGACCAGCGACATCCCCAGCAGCGAAATCGTATCGATGGTCATGTTCATGACCTTCATGACCGTGATCGCGATCGCGAGCGAGGTAGGAATCGCAACGCAGACGACGATCGCGCTGCGCCACGAGCGCAGGAAGAAGAGCATGGCGATGCCCGTCAGCAGAATCGCCAGCATCAGCGTCCGCGTTACGATGTTGATCTGTTGCTGCGTGAACTTCGACTGGACGTTGATGACGTGAAAGCTGATCTCGGGAAACTGCCGCTGGATCTTCGGCAGCTCGCGCAGCACGTTGTTCGATGCGTCGACCTCGCTGCCCGAGGCGGCCTTCTGCACTTGCATGAAGAGGCCCTCATCGCCGCTGATGTGCGCGTAGTTCAGCCGCGGCTCGTAGCTCTCGGTGACGGTCGCAACGTCGCCGATGCGAATGACCGCGTTGCTCGCGCTCCACGGATTGATGCTGCCGGCAAGCGCCGAGACTCCGCCTTGGTAGCTCTGCACTTGCGCGCCCGTCGAATTGGAAGACGCCGCGGTCGCGCTGCCTCCCGGGCTCGCGGGGATGATTGCGAGGTTTCTAACGCTATCGAGGTTCTGAATATCGCCGCGAATGTCGAGGGTCGTCTGCCGGTTCGGTTCGTAGGCGAAGCCGCCCGCAACACGCTGGTTGTCGTTCTGGAGCGTGTTGATGATGTCGTTGAGCGTCAGGTTGGCGGCCGCCAAACGGGCCGGGTTAACGACGACCTCGTAAGCCGGCGTGACCGAGCCACCGATGTTGACAAACGAGATGCCGGGGACTTGCTCGAGCTGCGGCGCGATGACGTTGATCGCATAGAGCTCCAAACGCGCGAGCGAAAGCTTGTGCGAATAGAGCGCCATCGTCACAACCACCGATTGGGTGGGGTCGTAAAGATTCACCGTCGGCGGCGTGAGATTCGTCGGCAGGTACTTTTCCGCGGCCTGAATTGCCTTGTTCGTTAGGGCAAGGTCCGTGGCGGTATCCGAGTTGATGTCGAAGATCGCGCTGATGCTCGCCTGACCCTGCTGCACGACCGAGTTGATCGTCTGCAGATCGGCCGTGCCCGCCAGATTCTGTTCGATCGGCTGGACGATGTTGTCGCGCATTTCCGTAACCGACGCGCCGTTATAGCTGACCGAGATCGTCACGGTCGGCTGGCTGACGTCCGGGTAGAGCTCCTTGACGATCGTGGCCGTCGAAAGAATGCCCGCGAACGCCATCAGCGCGATGATGACGAAAACGAGCGTCGGACGCTTGATGAAAAGCCGGGTAAGGCTGAACTTCACGGCTGCAAGGAGACCTTCTCGCCGTCGCCGACGCTGATCTGGCCGTTGCTGACGATTCGGGTGCCGGCAGTAATTCCGGTAACGACCGATGTCGTCCCGTCGCTGCCGCCCTCGGCGACCTTGACCGTCTTCACGCTGCCGTCTTGCTGCACGGTCATGACCGCATCGTGGTTATCGTCGGTAAACGCGGTTGTCGGAACGCGCACGCCCGTCACCGGGAGCGCGGCGATCGAGCCCTGCACGACCATGCCGGGCCGGAGTCTCTGCTGCGGATTCTGGAGCAGCACTTTCACCTGAAAATCCGTCGAGCCCGGATTGATCTGGTTCAATACGCCGGTTACGCGCCCGCTAAAACGCTGCATTCCGGTGAGATCCGGAGCGGTGATGGTTGCGAAGCTGCCGGTTTCGACGCTCGAAACTTCCTCGCTCGACGCGTGCAGCATGGCGTAGATCGGGTTAACCTGCTGAAGCGTGAAGATTTCGCGGTTGCCGGGATACTCGCCCGGGTTGATGTTGCGATTGACGACGACGCCGTCGATCGGCGAAACGATTGCGGCTTTGGCGATTTGCACGCGCACTTGGTCCGCCTGCGCCATCGCCACTTTTTCCTGCGCTTGCGACTGCTGGACCGTGGACGCCGCTAATCCCTGGCCGGAGAGGTTGCCATTGGCCTGAACCGTCGAGCGCGCCGATTCCAAGTTCGCATTCACCGTGCTCAGCGCTTGCTGGTCGTTTTTAACCAACGTCTCCTGCGCATCAACGGACTGCTGCGAAATGTAGCCTTGCGCGAGCAAGTTCTGATCGCGCGAGAGGTTGACCGTATCGTTGTTGAGCGTCTGCTGCGCCTGGTGGACCGCAGCTTCGTCGGTACGAACCGTGTCGTTGCCTTGGGCAATCGTAAGCGATCCCTGAAATACCGAGTGCACCGTGTTGGCGTGATTGCTATTCGCGGTGGCTTCATCCGATTCGAGCTGCGCCTGGAGATCGGCCGTATCGAGCTGAGCGAGCAGCTGGCCGGCGTGGACCCGATCGCCCTCGCGGACGTTTACCGTGTCGGCCGCTTCTGCAAGCGTGCTCTGGACCGCGACGTTCTGATACGGCGCGACGATCCCGGCGAGACGCCGGCTGGGCTGAACCTGGCCGAACGTCGCGGTCGTCGTCTGAACGTAAGGAGCCGGCGACGCGGCGGGGCCGGCGTGCCGGCCGCAGCCCCCAGCGGCTAACATCGCGAAGAGTAGAAAGAAGGTTCGTACGGGCTCGTCCCTGAGTTTCATGGCTTGCCCGATTGTAGCGAAAGCATGGGTGCTGAGTCCTGGAGTGAGTCTGAGAATGAACTTGGCGGCTGACCGGCCACGCGTGCTGGTGGTTGATGACGAGCTCGGCTTGCGCGAGCTGCTCGAATATGGGCTCGAGCAAGCCGGCTTCGCGGTCCGCAGTGCAACCGAGGGATCGGCGGCTATTCGGACGCTCGAGGACTGGTCGCCGGATGTGATCGTGCTCGACGTTATGTTACCCGGGCGCGATGGGTTCACGCTGCTGCCCGAGATTCGGCAGCTGACGACCGCCCCCGTGGTCATGCTGACCGCGCGCACGGAGATTACCGAGAAACTCGCCGGATTCTCTGCCGGTGCCGACGATTACGTCGGCAAACCTTTCGATCTCGAGGAACTCGTTGCGCGTTTACGCACGCTCTTGCGGCGCCCGAGCATCGAGGCTCACGAAACCTTCACGTACGCGGATTTGAGCATTGATACGCCGAGTCGCACCGTCTATCGAGGCAATCGCCGGATTGAGCTCTCGGCGCGCGAGTTCGATCTGCTCCGAGTCTTTGCCGAACACGCCGAAGAAGTGCTCACGCGCTCGCAACTGCTCGATCTCGTTTGGGGCATCGATCGCGACGTGATCCCGAACACGGTCGAGACGTACGTTTCGTTCTTGCGTGCGAAACTCGACAGCGGCGAACGCGTCAAACTCATCCAGACGCTGCGAGGCGCGGGTTACGCGCTGCGGGCGACGCCGACGTGACCAGCCCGCTGACGCGGCGCATTCGAACGCTCGCCGCGATTGAAATTTCCCTTTTGCTCGTGGCGCTGCTGCTCGCCGGCGCGCTTCTCGCCTTTGGTTTCTACATTCGAACGCTCTCTAACGAGCTCAGCGGGACGCTCGCACAGCTCGAGGCCGCGCTTACGCACACGACGCTGCCGGACGCAAGAGCCGGCGGCAAGTTCGCCGCATCGTTGCTGCTGGGAACGGGCAGCGAGATCGTCTTCCTCGATGCAAACACACGGGTCACCGTTTACCGCATGCGCCGTTCCGATGCCGCGCCGGTGGTGCGCGTCCGGCCCCGCGGCGATCTCTCCGGCGACCCGCATCCCTCCGGTCCGTTCGCCCGCGTCATTCTCGGCCTCGCCACCGCCTTCGGACTGCAATCGCTGTTCGCGCACGTGGACAATCTCTACATCATCGTGCGAAGCAACGATGCAACGCTCGTTGCAACCGTCCAATCGTTTCTCTTGCCCCTCGCGATCGCGCTGCTGATCGCGATCGCCGGCGGCGTTGCGATCGCCGGCGTCCTTACCCGTCAGGCGGTCCGCCCACTCGACGACGTTACCGCTGCCCTACAGCGATTTGCCTCCGGCGACTTGACGCCGCAGCAGATCGCGGCCGACGAAAAACACGAGCTTGCCTCGCTCGCGGTCGCCTATAACGGCGCAATCGAGCAGATGGAGCGAGCCTTCGACGCGCGCGATCGCGCGAACACCTCGATGCGCCAGTTCATCGCAGACGCCGGACACCAGTTGCGCACCCCGCTCACGGTCGTCCAGGGCTTCATCGCCATTTTGCGCCGCGGCGGGATCGAAAGCCCCGCCGATCGCGAGCGCATCCTCGATCGAATGTACGATCAAAGCCGCATCATGGGCTCGCTGATCGACAAGTTGATTCTGCTCGAACGGTGGGAGAGCCGTGAGGCGGAGCCTGCAGCCGCGCCGATCGACGTCGGGACGCTCGTCGCCGACTTAGTCGGGCCGATCGCTGACGCAAACCCGCAACGTCGCTTCGCCGTCACGACGGAGACGGGAATCCTCGCCGAAATCGATCCGACCGAGCTTGGATACGTCGTTACGAACCTCGCCGACAACGCCATCAAGTATGGCGTCGGCGAAATCGCGGTGAAAGTCGAGGCCCAGAGTTCGACCGCCGTTATCGAAGTCGCGGACGAAGGTCCGGGGATCGGCGCTTCGGATGCCGCGCGTGTTTTCGACCGCTTCTACCGCGGCGCTCAGCGCGACGTCGCCGGTTCGGGGCTCGGCTTAGCCATCGTCAAACGCGCCGTCGAGCGCGCGCACGGTACCGTTGCCGTCGATACAAGCCCAAGCGGCTCACGCTTTATCGTGCGCCTCCCGCTGGCTGCGCGCACAACCGTCGCAAAAGCAGGTATCGCGAGCGAGTCGTCCCAACCCACAGCCTCGGAGAGGTGGTCGAGTGGTTGAAGGCACCCGCCTCGAAAGCGGGCGAACGTGTTGAGCGTTCCGTGAGTTCGAATCTCACCCTCTCCGCCATCGTTTCTTTTGTCATATTGTCATCCTGAGCGGAGCGGAGCACGAAGTGCGCAGCGTAGTCGAAGGAGCGTTTTGCTCATCCGTCCTTCGACTACGCGCCCATTCGACTCGCTACGCTCGCTCAGGGCGCTCCGCTCAGGATGACAATGCTAGCTCGTCTTACCGACGGCGCAGCGCGCCGCCGCTCAGGATGACAAGGCTGGCTAACGTCGGTTGCGGAAGAAATGTTGGAGTTGCTCGGCGGCTTCGGATTCGAGGATACCTGAGCGTACTTCGATGCGGTGGTTTGTTTTCGGTGAGCGCAGAACGTCGAATGCGCCTCCGTCGGCGCCACCTTTTGGATCGGGGGCGCCGTAGACGAGGCGCTTGACGCGCGCGGCGATGATTGCGCCGGCGCACATGAGACACGGCTCTTTGGTGACGTAGAGCGTAGCCTCCGAAAGACGCCAAACGCCGAGGCGTTGCGCGGCCTCACGCAAGAGTAGCATTTCGGCGTGGGCGGTCGCGTCGCGGCGGAGCTCTTTTTCGTTCTTGGCTTCGAGCACCAGCTCGCCGCTAACGAGCACCGCGCCGATCGGCACGTCGCCGGCTCGCTCGGCTTCGCCCGCTAGCTCGATCGCTCGGCGGAGATAGGTTTCATCGTCGCTCATGCGGCTTGCACGTTCGGCACTAGGATGGCGCGCCCGGAGGGATTCGAACCCCCGAT
The DNA here is from genome assembly GCA_963823855.1 of uncultured Acidimicrobiaceae bacterium. Classification (GTDB taxonomy): domain Bacteria; phylum Actinomycetota; class Acidimicrobiia; order Acidimicrobiales; family Palsa-688; genus Fen-671. Next base: position 6,747 of record CAWGNA010000004.1, on the reverse strand, counting down.
CCCAGCCTTCGGAGGGCTGTGCGTTATCCAGCTACGCTACGGGCGCACGCGGTTGCGGCATTAACGAGGCGCATCCGGTGAGGATCCGGCGCTCGGAATGTGTTTGAACAGGTCGAGTTTGTGATCGACCAGCGTCCGATAGAACTTACGCACGCAATCGGGATGGCCAAAGAAATACGTACGCGCGTAGGCCAGATCTTCGCCGGAACTATCCGGCACGTAATGCGAGATCTCGATCTCCTCCATTTGGCCGCGATCGACCGGATGAGGGCAGAAATCGCACGGAATCGTGGACATGAGATACCACCTCGGAATGAAGCCGGCCGCCTTCGAGCGGCGGCCGGGGCCTTTTCGTTTTGGCTCGGGTAGGACTTGAACCTACGACCAAGGGCTTATGAGTCCCCTGCTCTACCACTGAGCTACCGAGCCATCGCCACCTGAACGCAGATTCGTCACCGCAGTATAACAAGACCCGCCCGCCGGGACAATTGCGGCGCTCCCATAGGGTCGCAAACCAAGCCACGCGAACTTTTCTTAAACATCCCTCTCGCACTAAATTTCGGAGGACGTTATGGCTGCTAGGAACCTCCTTGTCCTGGCCCTGATTGCATTTGCTGGGGGGTGCTCGTCGGGCTCGCAACCGGCCGCATCCCCCGCGCTTCCCTTCGTTTCAAATTCCGTTAAGCGGCATCAGACTAGCCAGTACATCAAGCACATCGTGGTCATTATTCAGGAGAACCGAAGCTTCGAGAACTTCTTCACCGGGTTCCCCGGCGCGAATGCTCCGCTGTACGGCTACGCCTTGCACAACGGTAAGAAAGTCAAGGTGAAGCTGCACCAGACGACGTTTGAAACCAATCCCAACCTGCCGCACAACTGGCAAGCCGCCGTCACCGGGTGGCACAAAGGAGTGATGGACGGCTTCCATACCGGACCTGGCACGAGTTATGCAGCGTACGCCTATGTGGAGCGGTCCGAAGTAAAGACCTATGGGCATGGCACAGCAGTACGTGCTGGCCGACGCGATGTTCCCGACCGAGTTCGGCGGCAGCTACACCGGGCACCTCACCGCGGTTGCCGGCACCGACAACATGGATTCGACCCACGCGCAGGTCAACTATCCCACGCACCACCCAAACGATTGCGACTCGCCGCCGGGTACGAAGAGCTCGCTCGTGAATCAGAACCGGGTCGTCGGACGTGGCAACGGACCGTTCCCGTGCTTTACGCAGTTCAATTCCGCGGCCAACGTGCTCGACGCCGGCGGCGTGTCGTGGAAATACTATGTAACAAAGCTGCTCAATGCCGGGATCTGGTCACCCTACGAAGCGATGCAGTACGTTCGCTACGGCAGCGACTGGGATAACGACATTATCGCCCCGCAAACGCAGATCCTCAACGACATTCCGAATGGCAAACTTGCGTCGATGACCTGGGTGACGCCCGACCATCAGGACTCGGATCACCCGGGAGCGCACAGCGACATGGGGCCTTCGTGGGTGGCATCGATCGTCAACGCAGTCGGCGAAAGCTCGTATTGGGACTCAAGCGCGATCATCGTGATTTGGGATGACTGGGGTGGCTGGTTCGACAACGCGGCGCCGCCGCAGCTTGATTTCCGCGGCCTCGCGATGCGCGTTCCTTGCCTGATCATCTCACCCTACGCAAAAGAAGGGACGTCGTCGACCGGTTACGTGTCGCACACGCAGTACGAGTTCGGCAGCATCTTGAAGTTCATGGAAGAGGTCTTCAACCTCGACTCGGAGGGGCCCGGCTCGCAAGGCTACACGGACACGCGCGCCACTAGCCTGGACGACAGCTTCGACTTTTCGCAGCAGCCGCGCCAGTTTACGCCCTTCGGGTCGAAGTATCCGGCGTCGTACTTCCTTCACGAACCGCCCTCAAACCAGCCGGTCGACGAGCAGTAAGATCTACTTCTCGAGCACGTCCACGTCGTTGGTATTCGTGTCGGTGTAGTAGATCTCGGTATTGGAATCGGTCGTTCCGATCGCGGCTAGACCGAAAACGCCCGCCGTCTTGTTCGTATCCACGACCTTCGTGTCGAGGATCTGGCCGGCGGGCGTTAGCTCGACGAGCGTGTTCCCACCGCTCGTGTTCGCGACGACCAGGTTCCCGTTAGGCAGCACGTGGAAGCCATCGGCGCGTCGAGGGGCGTGCCGCTGTAGATCAGCTTCCCGCAGGTCGTCTTGGGATACTTGCAATCGAACGTCTTGCCACCGGGCTTCACGACGATTTCGTCCTTTACCAAGAGGTCGCTGGCGTGGGTGAACTCGACGACGGTATTATCCACGCCGTCGACGATATATAGGATGTCCTGCTTCGTGTCGTACTGCAGGCCCGACGGCCCCAGGGTCGCCAGCGGCCCTTTCTTGTTCACCGCAAAACCGGTCACGACCTGAAGCACTTTTCCAGTGCCGTAGCGGTCGTAGCTCAAGCTAAGGATCGAGCCGGTTTGCGCGTCCGCAATAAAATCGTAGGCGGCCTGATAGTGCTTCCCTTGCATCGCAAAGATGTTCCCAAATGGCAGCTCGATGCCGTGGCCGGAGTATTTCTTGTGCACGGAACCTGCGCTGGTGAGCGTGACGACATCTTTCGCGGTATATGCCGTTGCGAAGACCATGTTGAGGGAGTCGATCGTGATCCCATCGCAACCTGCCAACGACGCGGCCTGCGCAAACGTCGCCGGATTCGAGCTGGGCTTGGGATTCAGCAGCTCGATCGTCGTCCCGTTACCGGGCACGCCTTTGCTGTCCTCGATGTTGCAGACAAGCAGTTGGCCCTTTTGCAGCACCTTCTTCCCTGGGACGACGAAGATGCCGAACGGTCCCTGGTCGCCGTTCTTGGGATCGACGGTCGAACCGATCACCACGTTCTTCTTCAGCTGTTTGAGCACCGAGGTCGTATCGGCGGCGCGGACTTGACTCGCATTTTGCAGCATGCCGGCACCGCTATTGGGCGGAACCGCACCACCGCCGCAACCCGAAACGCTAACTAGCGCCGCAGCGATGAGCCACGGACTTCCGCTCTTGAAAAGTTGCACGGTGCACCTCCGCAGTAATGGGAAAATATCGCGGTCGGAGGGACTCGAACCCCCAACCTACAAGTTCGTAGCCTGTTGCTCTATCCAATTGAGCTACGACCGCACATTATGTTCTAAGACCTCCGGAGAGGGAGGGATTCGAACCCTCGATACGACTGTTACCCGTATAACGGTTTAGCAAACCGCCGCCTTCAGCCGCTCGGCCACCTCTCCACGGCCCCGTAAGCGTTATTTTACGGGGTTTTTCTTTTATCTCTTCAGCCGAGCGACCCGGTCCGAAGCGATCTGTTCACCATTTGTTCACGGCCACTAGGCCACCTCCGCCCTGAGCAACGTCCGCGCTAGGTTGCTCACGGCTCCTCCGCCGGTCGGCTCCATCGAGTGAGCATACGTCGCCACGGTGAGCGCCTTCGAGGAGTGACCGAGCATGTCGGACACGTCCCAAATGCTGCCTCCATCTGCAAGCGCCAAGGTTGCGAAGGCATGCCGCAGGTCGTGCCCCGGAAGCCTTGGCATCCTGCCGTTCGCGCGAGTTTTGCGGACTGTACGAGTCTGGCGGCCAAGGCGAGCCGTCAGGGTTTGGAAAGACAAGACCGAGGTCGCAGTAAGCATTCTATACGACGCAGTTCGAGGCTCTCGCGCGGGCCCTGTTGGCGGATGCCGCAAATCACGGGGCGATTTTGAAGACCGTACCGCAACCGTAACGCGACCCTCCACAGCTTCCTTGTCCACCGGAGACGGTAACGCCGTAAAGGCTGCCGTTCAATGGGGTTAATCCAGCGTATGGATAAGCACCGTCGCGAGCGGAGTACTTGCCCATAAAGTCGTAGAGGACGTGTTCCTTCCCTGCCGTGGTCATCCTAAAAATAACGCCGCAGTGGTACCCGTCGCTTCCGTCGCAGTAGCCCGGACCGCCGCCAGTCGTTGTACCGTAGAGAAGACCGTTGACCGCGATGAGGTTGCTATACGGGATTTTTCCATCGTTGCCATTGAAGCGATGGAGTACGCCCTCCATTCCCGACGTACTCACTTCAAAAACAGTTCCCCATTTTTGGCCGGGACCTTCGCCGCAAATGCGGTCGTTCCGTAAAGTGTCCCGTTTAACGCCAGAAGACCGGCAGCCGGATTTCCGCCGTCCTTGGAATAGTCGTAATACGGAGCGCCCTTAAAGCGGTACAGCACGGTCTCGTGACCCGAAGTCGTCACTTTGAATACCGTCCCGCATCCAACCTGAATAACGCAATGGCCACCGGAGTACGTGGTACCATAGAGGACGTTCCTAAGAGCGAGAAGCTGTCCGTTCGGCGCGACGCCATCCTTGCCGCCCTTGAATCGATAACGGACTGTCTCTGTACCTGCGGCCGTAATGCTGAACACGGTCCCGCAACCGTGCCCTCCGCACCCTGAACCGCCGCCGTTGCTCGTGGTTCCATAGAGCACGCCATGTAGCGCGGTGAGGTCGCCACTCGGAAAGTAGCCGTCGTTGCCGCCCTGGAACTCATACAAAACTTGTTCTTCGCCTGACGTGCTAACTTTGAAGACCGTACCGCATCCACTGTAGCAATATCCGTAGGTTGAACCACCGTTTTGCGTCGTACCGTACAGTGAACCGTTTACGAGCAATAGGCCGCCGGTGGGATTGGCTCCGTCGTTGCCGCCTTGGAAGCGGTAAAGCACTTTTTCCGTGCCGCTTGGCGTGATACTAAAAGACGGTACCCTTGCCGTACGTGCCGCCGCCGCCGCTACTCGTCAGGCCGTACAGCACACCTTTTAGCGAGGTTAGCCCTCCCGATGGATACTCACCGTCTGTACCGCCCTCAAAGTTGTAGAGCAGCTTGTAACCGTTGCCGGTAGCGTGGACGCGGCTTTGACGTTGAGTCATCGGCTGAATCGGTAAAGGGGAAGCCGAATCGGTGCCGCCGCATCCGGCCAGCAACGCAATCGCCAGCCCGATACTTACGGCGCTGCGGATAAACGCTAAAATCCCCATTGCTCCTTGCTCCTTCGCCCATATCCGGGCTCAGGGGAAGATCGTTCGACGGGGTCGGGGCGTTCCCGCGCGACGATGGGTCCGGGAGATCCAAGTGATGTTTCCGCCTGGGGCTTCCGTGCATCAAGAATGCATCAGACCCAAAAGCACTCTAAGACCTGACCCGTCCTAATGCCGGTCCGTCATCCCAAACATGAAGCAGGTTAGTATGGCGCGCGAGATAGGGCGCCCGATCGCCACGCCCGAACAGGCCCGGCAGATGCAGAAGATCGGTGTCACGTACAAGACGACGGAGGAAACGCTCCACAATCTCGGTTTGGCATAAGATCGTTTTGTAGATGAGCGACGCAAAGGCGGACGACGGACTCAAACTGGACGCCTCAACCGCCCTAGCGGTAGATCGAACGCGCCTTGCTATCGAGCGCACCATGCTCGCTTGGGTCAGGACTGGAACCGCGTTAATCACTTTTGGCTTCGGCGTAGCGAAGTTTTCCGATATCTTCCGCCCAAACGCTGAAAGAAGTAACTATGTTCTGGGAGCCCCAGAAGTAGGCTTTGTCATGGTTTGCATTGGTGTGGGCTCGCTGGTCCTAGCGTTTGTTGAGCATTGGCGAAACATTCGCGAGCTCGGAGCACGCTACGCGACCAAGCGACGCTCTTCAGCAGTTATTCTTGCCGGTCTCGTTGCGTTATTTACGGGTGCTGGCGCTGATCACAATGATCCTGCGCCCATGATGAATTACGCGACTCCACCAACCCCAATGAATTACCGCGGCGCGGTTGGACCGTCGAGCGGGCGCTCGGGTACGACTTCGGGCACAACCACCTGCCGGCGCGGCGACCGCCGCGAAAAGAGCGCATCGAAGCCGGCAACGCGACCCGTCGGCAGAACGAAGCTGATCGCCGAGAGTAACATCATGCAACCGTCCATCGAGGCCCACTCGCTCGCGCTACCGAAGCCGCCGCGCGCAGCAAGGTAGTTCAGCGGGAGCAGGATGCCGAAAAACCACCGAACCGCGTCAGCAGGCCGAGTACGAGCGAGATGCCGACGCAAACTTCCCCTAAGCGCACGAGCTCAGCGAAGACGGTCGCATTCGGCTGGACGACACTCAACAAGAAATTGTGATACGAACCGGTCGTCGTCGCCATCCCATGCTGCACGTAGCTTGCGAAGGCTCCGTTCGGCGGCATAAAGCGATCGCTGTGCAAAAACTTCGGGACGCCGTGAATGAGCCAAATCGCGCCGGTAAGGAAGCGCACCAGCGCCAGCCATCCGCCGTAGGTTCTCGAGGAAGGCAAACTCACGCCACGACCTCCTTTCGCGACTCGATCAGTCGAGCAATCATTGAGGCAGCTTCACCCGCTGCGTTCGGCCGCCCTAGGCGTCGAGCGGCCGCAACCATCCGCTCGCGGCGGTTGCGGTCGGTTAAGATCGTTTCCAGCGCGACCGGAAGCTCGTCGATTCGTCGCGTTCGTAAGGCCGCACCCGCCTCGAGCAGGACGCGAGCGTTTCGCTCTTCCTGTCCCGGAAGCGGCTTGCAGAGCACCATCGGCACTTGCGCAACCAGCGCCTCAGCCGTGCTCAATCCGCCGGGCTTGGTAACGAAGGCATCGGCCGCGTGCATGTAGTCATAGACGTTATCGACGAACCGCAGGGCCCGTACCGGATAGTTGATGCTATCAGCGGTCTCTGCGA
>CAWGNA010000003.1:0-472442 GCA_963823855.1 uncultured Acidimicrobiaceae bacterium | reverse complement strand
GCGGACGTCGGTGACGGGTCGTCGACCTCGGGACCTCTGTTCGCCGTTGGGCGCGACCACCAGAGGTGGCGGAACGTCGGCGGGCGCGCGACCGATGGCGGACATCGTGGTGATCTCCCAGTGTGGTGGCACGTCGAACTCCGTGGCGAGACCCTCGCGGTCGAATGCGCGGAACTGACGTACGGAAAGGCCCAGGTACTGGGCCTGAAAGGTCATGTGCGCGACGGCTTGTCCAAGGTCGTAGACCGCGAACTCCGAGTAGTCCCAGTTGGTGTCCTCGACAAACCGATGCGACAGGTTGGCGACCAGCAGGGCTGCCATCGGAGCCCACGCCCCAGAGCTCTTGGTGAGATGACGGGTAAGTCGGTCGTGGTCTGGCTCGCCGCGGCGGCCCACGATGAAGGCCCAAGGCTGCGAGTTACCTGCGGACGGAGCCCACCGCGCCGCTTCCAACAGGGACTCGATCTCGGCCACGCTGATCTGCGCGGCGTCGTCGAAGAAGGTAGGGCTCCACCGCGCGGCCAGTAGGGGATGGAGCAGCCGGTCGCCCACGTCACTCACGAACTCAACACTGCCATGGAGACGAGACGCAGGCCAGGCCGACTCTCGTCATCCCCGGCATCCCACGGTGGGACGACGTCGTGGCGAACCCCCGACTGGGGCAGGTTGCCCGACGGGCCGCGCGGCCGATGCCTACCGTCCGGCGTGCTCCGGGCGCGGCGCCCCTGGGCCGGGCGGGAGCTCGATCTCCCCACGCGCCGCGTGTTCGCCGCACCGGTCGCAGCGGAGGTCTGGGCCGACGTTGCCTCCGCAGCCGGCGTGGAGGGTGAGCCGGGGTGGGCCGCCCGGGGTCGGGTAGTGGCGGTCGCCCCATTTCATGAGCACGATCAGGGCGGGGCCGAGCTCGCCTCCCTTGTCGGTGAGCACGTACTTCGGCCGGCCGGGTCGCTCCGGGTCGGGAACGCGTTCGAACAGCTCCTCGTCGCACAGCCGCTTCAGCCGGTTGGTGAGGACGTTGGAGGCAATCCCGAGCTTCGCCTGGAACTCCTCGAAGCGCGTTAGGCCAACGAGGGCGTCGCGGAGGATCAGCAGCGTCCAGCGCTCCCCGATGACCTCTAGAGATCGGGCGATCGAGCAGACCTGGTCTGGATAGTCGCGTTGGAGCATGCACCCATCGTAGCTGACTTGCTTGACAACAGTCAGAGTCTGTCCTAGCCTGCCTTGCATGACACAAGCTAGCTCCGCCGAGGAAGACTCATGAAGCGCAAGCCCCTGATCCTGGTCTCGCTGTTGCTGGCGGCGTTTGTGATCAATCTCGACACGACGATCGTGAACGTCGCGCTGCCGTCGCTGGTGCGCCAGCTGCACGCGTCGAACTCGCAGCTGCAGTGGGTCGTGGCCGCTTTCAACTTGCTGTTCGCCGGCTCGGTGCTCGCCGCCGGCAGCCTGTCGGACCGCTTCGGGCGCAAGGGGATGCTGCTCGCCGGCCTAACGGTATTCGGTCTCGCGAGCCTCGTGGGCGGGCTGATGGACAGCGCCGGCGCGCTGATCGCGGCGCGCGCCGTGATGGGCGTGGGGGCGGCGATGGTGTTCCCTTCGACGCTGTCGCTGCTCACAAACGTGTTCACCGAGCGAGGCGAGCGGGCGCGGGCGATCGGGTTGTGGGGCGCGATCACGGGCGTGGCGATCGCAATGGGGCCGATCGTCGGCGGCTGGCTGCTCGAGCTCTCCGACTGGCGCAGCATCTTCTTTGCGATGGTGCCGATCGCCGCCGGCGCCGGTGTCCTGGTCGCCCGCTACGTTCCGACCTCGCGTGACCCGCGCGCGCCCCGCACCGACCGGACCGGGTTCGCGCTGTCGACCGCCACAATCGGGCTGCTCGTCTACACGATCATCGAGGCCCCGAACCACGGTTGGGGCAGCGCCCGGACGCTCGGCAGCTTCGCTCTGACCGCAGTGCTGGCGGCGGCGTTCGTGGCCTGGGAGCGGCGCACGGAGCAGCCGATGCTCGACGTGAGCCTGTTCGGCAACCCGCGGTTCACCGCCGCGAGCGCCTCGGTCGCGATCTCGTTCTTCGCTCTGTCGGGGTTCATCTTCCTGGTCACCCAGATGTTCCAGTTCCTCAAGGGCTACGGGCCGCTGTCGACCGGTGTGCGCCTGCTGCCCGTCGCCTCATTCGTCGCGATCTCCTCGATCCTCGGCACCAAGCTGGCCGTTCGGTTCGGCACGAAGCTGATCGTTGGCTCCGGTCTGTTCTTGATGACGGCGTTCTACCTATGGGTGTCGACTTCATCGGTCACGACCGGCTACGGGACGATCGCCGCCCAGATGGTCGTACTCGGAACAGGGATGGGCCTCACCAGCGCGCCCGCGACCGAGGCGATCATGGGCGTCGTCCCGAAAGCGAAGGCCGGTATCGGGTCGGCGGTCAACGACGCCACGCGCCTTTTGGGCGGCACCCTCGGCGTCGCCGTGATCGGCAGTGTGTACGCCTCGTTGTACGCCAGCCGGCTCACGAGAGCGCTCCCCGGTGGGTTGCCTGCCGGTGTCGTGCGGAACGCGCACGCATCCGTCGGTGCCGCGCTCACCGTCGCAAGCAAGCTGACCCACGCCGGCCATCCGCTGCTCGCGTCAGCCATCCACAACGCCGCTAACTCGGCCTTCTTCCAGGGCTTCCACGCGGCCAACTACGTCGCCGCGGGCATCGCCGCCGCAGGCGGCGTGATGGCGCTGGCGCTGATGCCCGCCCAACCGACGATCAGCCGCGACGACACGCCAGGGGTGCCGGCGCTAGGCACGCCCGCTACCGCCGCAGCTCGCAGCTGACCCCACCCCCAAGGGACAGGAGACAGGAGACCATGACCACCCGCCTGCCCGTCAAACCGCCGGTCCCGGCCAGCGGGTCGGTCGACCCCTCGGCAACCCCGACTCGCACCCCCGGGCCACTCGGTCGCAGAGGGCCCGCGTCCACGGGGTGGCTCGCTCCGAGGCGCGCCGGGGTCGGGGCCGCCATGGCGGCGTTCGTGGTCGGCCTGCTCAACGCCGCCATGAGCGTCTACTGGGGCCTGGGGGGCACCTGGCTCCTGGCAACCGTGGGGGGCTCTCTGCAACGACAGGGCCGTGCCGGCACCGCGATCCTGGTGCTCGCGGTCTGGGCCGCCGTGGTCATCAAGATGGTCGCGGCCGTACTGCCGCTGCTGGCCCTTCGCCGGGTGACCAGTTCTGGGTGGGACCGGACCGTGTCGCTGCTGGCGTGGATCGAAGCCGGCATCCTGACCGTCTACGGCCTGGTGCTGACTGTCGTCGGCATGCTGGTCCAGGCTGGTACCATCCACCCGTTGGCCGATGCGGATCACCGGGCGTTGGCCTGGCATGCCTACCTCTGGGATCCTTGGTTCCTCCTCTGGGGGCTCCTCGTCGCTGGTGCCCTTCGGGGCGGGCGACACCCCCACAGCCAGGCAGAAGCCGACCCGTGACCGGCCAGCTGCCCGACCGTGGCCGCACTGCTCGGCCGTGTCTTCGGAGCACCGTCCTTCACTCCTGAACGAAGGAACGACGACCGCCAAGTCTTTCCGGATCTGCGTATCCGATGATGTCGTGAACGACCAGCGCACGCGCCTGGCCCGAACCCGGTTCACGGCGCCGTCCGACACGGCGTTCTGGGCTGCCGGGACCGATCCCGGCTACCTGCGCCACCGCGTCACTTGCTGGGCGAACGGGTTCGACTGGCGCGCGGCCGAGCGGGCGCCGTCACCGTTGCGGCTAATCATGACGCACGGATGATCGAGCGGCTTCGTGGATATGCTGCAGGCCGCCAGGCAGCTGGCCGACCCGGGAAGCAAGGGCGCCGACCCCGCCGACGCCTTCGATGGGGTTGTCCCCCCGCTGCCCGGCTTCCTATATTCCGAGCTAGCCAGGCGTCCCCCGAGTAGTCCGGGGGAACGTCGGCATCGCGGCGCTGGAAGCCACGGCTCGTAGGCTCCAACATGCCGTGGACCTTTGTACCAAGTCCCCCCAGCGACTTGAGCCCCGACGCCATTTCCACCTGGGTCTGGGTGTGCACGTTCGTCGTTAAGCTGCGGCTATGACTGACCGACTTCGACCGGGCGATGAGGCCCCCGACTTCACACGCCCCGACCAGGACGGCAGCGAATTTAACCTGGCTGAGTCGCTACAACGGCGTAAGAGTAGCACTTAATCTGCTTCTACCCATAGACAGGCGAGCCCTTTTGGGATGGGCATTCTGGCTCGCCTGAAAAAGCACGGAGACGCGTCCCGGAAATCACCGGCAGTCGTGGTTGTAGAGCCGCGGTGCGAGCGTCGTTCTACGAACTACACCGGTCCGATCTCTGACGGCTGCTAGGTCTTGTCGAACCAAGCTTGGAGCGGCCCGTACAGGCGCAGCATGGGGAACCAGCTGGGAGCGCACCCCCCGTGGCTGCACCGATCAGTGGTGTGCCCACAGGAGGGCGGAAATGGCGGCTGGAGTGACTAGGCAGCAGGTAACGCGAGCACGTAGTACTTCCCCGGTTCACGCCGCCGCAAGGGAAGCTGCGTGGTGCACGGCGCAATAGCGCCTTGGTCCCCGGTGGCCCTGGGCGGCCCGGGCCGCTTCTATGCGCTTATGGTGGCGGCCCACCATTATGGTCCGCCCGCCGCTACCGCTGGTGCAGCGGTCCCGCAGCGGGCAGGTGGCACAGGTGCCGGCGGCGAAATGGAACGTGGTGGCGGGCCTTCCCTTGTGGTCTTTAGACCGCCGGGCGTCGGTGGTGGCCTGACCGGCCGGGCAGGTGACCCGCCCGGCGCTCATGTCGATGTCGAAGTCGGTCTTGGGGAACCTCCCGGCGTTGGTGACCGGGGGGACCTTGGCCACCAAGTCGGCACCGGTCCCCTCGACGGCCTCGCGCACGTCCCCGTCGGAATAGGCCATGTCCCCCAAGAGCGTGGCGACCTCGACCGCGGTGACCTTCGCCAACAGCGGGACCGCCCCTTCGCCGTCGCCGGCGTTGCCGGCCCGCACCTCGACCCCGAGCACTAGCTCGGAGGACTCGTCGACCATGATGTCGAGCTTGTGGCCGTCAAAACGCCGAGATGCCAATTTACGACCGTGGCGCATCTCGGGGTCTGAGTGCGACACCACCCGGTCGGCGGCCACCCCTGTTCTAATCGGCCACCAAGGCGAAGTCGCACATGCCCTAGCTCGTCACCACCTAGGCCTCCATTAAGCGCGTCTTCCACCCCCGAATTCCCCAATACCGGGATCTGTAAGCGTCTTGGGTTTATGGCCACTAGCTTCGGCCTTTTCCGACCACGCCCCGCCCTGCTCGTCTGGGTGCTTATGAGCTGTCGAGCGCGCCTGCTGCGCGTGCGGGAGCGACTAGCGTTGGCGGGCAACCGCAACAGTAGGTATGCCCTTCAGATTGAGGAGATCTTGGCGGGGTCGTCCTCAAGGCGGAGTTCCATCTCAACCCCACCGGGTTTCCATCTGACCAGCACTTGGCCTCCCTTAGACTCGCTCAATTTCAAAGCTGGGCGCCTCCGGCCGGCGAGGTAGCGGGCCCCGGGCGAACGTCGGCAGCTCGTCGGACCATCAGGACCCCAAAAACGAAAGGACTATGAGAATGAGCAGGAATGTAAGGCACGTGGTGCTTGTCAACCTCGGCGTCGCCCTCGCTGCCGCCCTGGCGACCAGCGGCATCGCTTATGCCGCTAACCCGGCGCCCAGCAATGTCATCAGCGGGTGTTACGGTAAATCCACGGGTAACCTCCGGGTACTGAACGTACGCGCGGGCAAGAACTGTAGTCCCTCCGAAAAGGCGATCCAGTGGGACCAGAGCGGACCGCGAGGACCTGCGGGCCCCACAGGGGCGACGGGGGAAGCTGGTCCCCTGGGGCCCCCAGGCCTACAAGGTACCTCCGGGCTGCCGGGTCAACAAGGTACCCCCGGCGGGACCGGCTCGACCGGTCCTCCCGGACCCCGCGGGCCGGCGGGGATCTCGGCCGCTAGGTTCGTGTCGATCAGCGGGCCCAGCGTCCCCGACAATTACCCGACGGAAGTCGCCTCCACTACGCTCCCGGCGGGCAACTACGTGATTATTGCGTCGGTACAATCCACCGGCAGCACCGATAGCTACGGTAGCCACTTCGCCGGCAGCCTGACCTGCACATTGACCAACAACGGTGGCTTTGCCGGGAGCCAGCAGGAGAGCTACAACGACGGCGACACCACCGACAGCACTATCAGCTTTACAATAAACGCTGGTGCAGCGGTGCCGGCTGGCGGAGCACGTATCTCGTTGAAATGCAGCACCAACGTTTATGTCGCCGGGGGGACCGTGGCCGTGGTCGGCGAGATGGTGGTCCTCCAGGTTGGCGGGTTCTTCTGATCTGCACTCGGGCAGTCGAGCCGCTCTAGTACTTGTCCCCCAAATTTGCCCGGGATTGAACGCGCACCAATGCGTGGGCACCTGGCTTCGATCTATGGCGCAAGAACACGCCCCGATGACGCCCGCACCCTCCGGCCTGGCAGATCGGATCGTCTCCACGCGCTCAATAAGTCGATCAGGCAAACACCCAATACGAAGGGGCATAAAGACGCACACCGGCTCGTTTGCTTTCCTTGCACCAAGGGGCCACCTACTCCTCGGTGGTAACGAACAGCGGCATCGCCTCATTCAGCGGTGGCGTCATCCCTAATTGGCCCGCAGGATGTCCGCTGGAGGAAGCGCTGACGCCGGTCGCAATAGTCGGTTCGCGCCACCCAGCCGGTCGCGAACGTAACCGCTCTGTCCGAGCCGGCCCAGGAGGTTGCGGCATGACCAGACGTGCTGGGCAAACGGCATCCCTGAGTGGAGCGGCTCTGGCCGGGCGAGCAGACCGGCCCGGCTGGGCCGTCTCCAGATTCACTACAGCGTCTCCCAACAGACCTTGGCTGTGCGCGGTCGGTGCGACAAAGTCAGTTCTCGTGACACCCTCTGGGTTAACAGGGACAAATGTCGTGCCTTCCGATGAGTCGGCGGTCTTGCTGAGGTCACTTAACTGACGGCCAAGTTAGAGAGTTAGTCCGGCCCAGCAACCGAGGAGGACCAGATGTTCCCGACCATCACGTTTATGACCGTACAGAGGGAGCGCGAGGCGGAGTTGCAGCGCCTTGCCGTGAGGCGATCCCTGAGGCGAGAGCGGACTCCTCGCGCCTCGGGGAGGCAGGAGCCGCTATTGCCGCTCAGCGCTGCCTACCGTAGCCCGCTGCGTTCGCTACGGGTGTTGGCCGGCCCGCGGAAAGTGGATGCCCGGACGGCGCCCGTTTGTCGTTGATGGCGACGGCTGTGGCTAGGGTCATGAAGCGACAACGAACGCCGAAGAGATCGAGGCGCGAGCCCGGCCTATGTGCCGTCGGACCGGGGCCGAAACACTTGAGAACCGGACATAGAGGCCGGGGAGCGGCTGAACTAGCTGTAAGTTTACCGGGCTCCTTGCCGACTAGGGCACTGGGAGCGTTTTCTCAGGAGGGGAAATGGGCGTCGAGTTTCCTGGAGAATCAAATGACTACCGGGAGGCGCGGGACCGATTGCTCGAGCAAGAGATCGAGTTGCGCCGTACTACCGAGGCCGTGGCGGCCGCGAGGCGGCGGTTGCCGCCGGGCGGAGTTGTGCCGGAGGACTACGTCTTTGCGGCGCAGGGACCACGTGGTGAGCCGACAGATGTGCGCATGTCGGAGTTGTTCGCCTCTGGCCAAGACTCGCTTGTGATCTACAGCATGATGTTCCCCCGGGCGCGACGATGACCGGCTTGGTCCTCCAGGCGGGCAAACCGCGATGTGCCCCTCGCCGACGGCCCCTGCGCATCGTGTACCGCTTTCCTCGACCAGCTTGAAGGCGCAGCGGAGCACATGTCGCAGCGCGTCAACCTCGCCATCGTCGGCAAAGCGCCGATAGGCCGCATTATGACCTTCGCCCAGAACGGGGTGGCGCCGGCTCCGCTTCCTGTCCTCGGCGGCCAACACCTTCAACCGCGACTACTGGGCTGAGACCGGCGCAGGCGACCAGCAACCAATGCTGAACGTGTTCCACCGTTACGGCCCCACCATCCGCCACTTCTGGGGCTCGGAACTTTTCTATGCGCCAGCGGACCCTGGACAAGATCCGCGCCACGTCGGCACCCTCGAACCCCTGTGGAACCTGTTCGACCTCACTCCTGAAGGCCGGGGCGCCGACTGGTGCGAGCAGATGAGCTACTGACGGTTCCGGCTGGGCCTGTCAACATCCCCTGCCGCGATGGGCGCCGAGGAGCAAGGGTCATAAGCGGGGCAGTTCGTCACCGAGTGGCTGGAAGGGGATGCCACGCCGGTGGTGAGCCACGCACAGTACCGGGCTTGGTCCTCGCCGGGGAGGGACACAAACGGTGATCGTGCGTTGGCCCCCTTCCAGGTGGCCGTAGAGGAGGCCGCGTCCGCTCGGGGCCGCCAAGCGCCATCACCACTCAGGTCACAAGGCCCAGCACGCGCGTGGACGCACAGGTTGTAGAAAGGACCAGTAACGCGCTGGAAATACGGCGTAAGCCGGGCGTGCGGCTGGGGGATCGGGCGGGCGGGCGACTCTCCCCGATGAGTGGGCTGATAGTGCTGGTCACGCCGCTGGTAGCCATAGCTCGGGGCCGAGGATGAATCCGGGGGGAGGGGAGTAACTATTCAATTGCGTCACGAACACAAAGGGAGGTGTTCATGTAGGAGACCTCTCGAAGTGGTGCTGTGCGAGAGATGGAGGATCGTTGGCCCTTCGGCGTCGACCTACGGGGGTAGGCGTCAAACCGCCCTGAGCTGCGTTGGCTGAAGACCGTCGTGGTGAGCGTCAGGGAAACGGCGCGACTTGATCGTGTCAGGTGGGGACCAGGAAGACGTTCCAGAGCGCCCGGCTGCGCCGGGCGTCGCCGTTGAAGCGTCGTTAGTTTTAGATGGCATCGAAACCGGGGGTCCTTTGAATGCTCCCGGGACAAGCGTGGCAGGTGCCCGTTGACTGGCCACGCGGTGCCCGGCGTGCAGGCGGCGTGAGCCTGGTCTGCGGCTCTTGCACGGAACGTGAGAAGGCGAGCGCTGACACCCGTCGGGACGTACATATGGGCTCGCAGGCCCCCGGCCCGAGGATAGGGAGCGTGCCGAGGCAGCAACCGGAGGTACTAAGTACCGTTGCAGCGCTTGCCGGCGGACCGGCCCGTAGTAGCTGAGAAGCCCTTGCTTACTGGGGTGAGGGTGGAGCCAAGGGGCCGGCTCATCAGGGAATGGGACTTCGATCAACTGGGCTGCGCCCAGGAGGAAGAGGAGGAACATGCCAACGTCGCAAGCCAAGCCGTTCGACATCCCCAAGCAGTTGGTGTGGGAGGCGTACAGGCAGGTTGCGGCCAACAAAGGTGCTCCCGGTGTGGACGGGGTGGACCTGGAGGCGTTCGGGGCCGGTCTGAAGGGCAACCTCTACAAGATCTGGAACCGCATGTCCTCGGGGTCTTATTTCCCGCCCCCGGTCAGGGCGGTGGAGATACCAAAACCGCACGGAGGAGGCAAGCGCTTGCTAGGGGTACCCACAGTCGGCGATAGGGTCGCCCAAACGGTAGTCGCCATTTACCTGGGGGAGAGGGCAGAACCACGGTTCCACCCCGACTCCTATGGCTACCGCCCGGCGAAATCAGCCCTCGACGCGGTGGCCACGTGCAGGCAGCGGTGCTGGAAGTTCGACTGGGTGATCGACCTCGACGTCCGGAAGTTCTTCGACACAGTGCCGTGGGGCCTCGTCGTAAAAGCGGTGGAGGCGGTCACCACCACCCCATGGGTGCTGCTCTATGTGACGCGGTGGTTAGCCGCCCCGCTACAGCTCCCAGACGGCACCGTTGTAGAGCGTGACAGAGGGACCCCGCAAGGTTCGGCAGTTTCGCCCGTCCTGGCTAACCTTTTCATGCATTATGCGTTCGATAATTGGATGGCACGGCGCTTCCCGGGCTGTCCTTTCGAACGCTACGCCGACGATTGTGTCGTGCATTGCGTGAGCAAGGACCAAGCCAAAAGGGCCCATGCTGCCATTGCCGAGCGGATGGGCGAAGTGGGCCTGGCGCTGCACCCGGACAAGACGCGGCTCGTCTACTGCAAAGACGGCAAGCGCCGGGGGGGCTCTGAGCACACCAGCTTTACCTTCTTGGGGTTCCACTTCCGGGCACGGAAGGTGCGGAGCAAGGACGGGCGGTACTTCACCTCGTTCGTGCCCGCAATGAGCCCCGACGCGCTCAAGGCCAAAGGCGCTGAGCTCCGCACTATGCGAGCCCATTTGCGCACTACCACAAGCCTGGACGACCTCGCGCGGTGGCTGAACCCCGTCGTGCGGGGCTGGATGACTTACTACGGCCGGTTCTATCGGTCGCAGATGCACCCCCTCCTCCGGCGCGTCAACACCTACCTGAGGCGCTGGGCTGGGAAGAAGTACAAGCGGTTGCGGGCCTACAAGCGGTTCAAGCGGTGGTGGGACGGGCTGATCGCGCGACAGCCTGGCCTGTTCGCCCAATGGCAGTGGGCTCATGCATTTTGACTGCGATGGGTGAGAGGAGCCGGATAAAGGGAGACTTTTACGTCCGGATCTGTGGGAGCCGGGGGCTGCGATGCCCCCGGCCACCCGGCGTCCCCCCTCCGACACATGAAATGACATGAAAGTTGTCTTCTCGACCGGTCGGTGGTATCTTCGCGGCCTTATGCTTCACATGAGGGATTCGATCGCGCCGAAGAGCTAGAGAACGGGGCCTTTGTCAGGAAGTCCCAATCTCGTCGAGGCCAAGAGCGAGCCGTCATGTAACGCAACGAGCCACCCTTAGCGTTTAGACCGGGTTATTCGCACCTGCTCATCATTTCCGCGCCATTACCCCCCACACTCAAAACGGAGAGTGGACTGTCGGTTCTCAGTTCGTTATGGGCGGGTATTATGTGCTTTCTCTAAATTGATCAATAAATGCAGAACGCCGATTAGGGATGACTAAATCGTGAGCAGTTATATGGGATTTAGCGCCCCGATCGCCCGGTTATGTGCTCAAGCGGATGGTTGCCACCTGAGCCGAAATGAATCGGGCCTCATATGAGCTGGCGCCGGTGTTTCGTGGAGCCGCCCATGATGGTTTAAGGGGAAATGCGCGGGCCGCACCATCTCAGGTCGGCGTCGGTTGCGGTCCACCTCGGGAACGGACGGTGGGCATGCAGGAAAGCTCACCGCCACGGTCAAGCCGCCTTCTGGTCGGGGACCGACCTCGAGCCTCGCTCCGAGGGCGTCGGCGACGTCGGCGACTTTCTCTGCCTCCTCCGATTGGTTCGTGGTAGAAGATTTGGAGCTTGTGAAACCACCAGTCGCCGAACTTGAAGAAGAAAGTCTCGTCCGACGCGAGACCTCGGACCGCGATGACTACGTGATTGCCGACTGATTGGAGGAGGCGACCTTGGCAGACGAGGACGAGAAGCCGCAAGAGGGTGCAACTCTGGGCAAGGGCAGGATGGAGGCGTTCAGCGACGGTGTCCTGGCCATCGCTATCACGTTGCTCGTTCTCGATGTTGCCATCCGCCCGCCAGGCCCTCCCCTGAAGCAGTTCCTGCGTGGCTGGCCGTCGTACCTGGCTTACCTCGTCAGTTTCCTGACTATTGGCGGGGTCTGGATCTTCCACCACGGCATGACCGACCGACTCGCCCGGGTCGACCAAATTTTTCTTCGACTGAACCTTCTGTTGCTGCTGGCCGTCGCGTTCCTGCCGTTCCCGACCCGGTTGGTCGCGGAGGCCTTGGACAAGGACACGAACTGGCAGCGCTTGGGAGCGGTTGTATACGGGCTCACACTGCTGGCGATCCGCCTCCTATTCGCCGCGCTAGGCAGCTATGCCCGACGAGAGCACCTACGGCGACTAGGGGCGGACGATCCTGACTTGCAGGGCGCCCACAACAAGTTTCGGATCGCCCTCGGGGGTTACGTGGTCACTATCTGCCTCAGCCTTGTTGTGCCCAAGGTGGCGATCGTCCTCTACTTCGCCATCGCGATCTTCCTGATCGTGCCGTTCCGCGCCGTCGGCCGAGAAGTCTTCGGAAAACACTCGTAATGAAAAAACTCTGCGCCCCAGGCGTCAGTGCCGTCAGTGGCTCTGGTAGTTGGTGGGCCGCCCGATCCTTCGGCGAAGGCTCTCTGCGATGACGCGAGGTCGAGCCAGGCAACCGGTCTCCCGGGTGAGTCCACCCCCCACGGGGTCGCAAGCAGGTTCGAACAGCGTTCTCTACACCTATTCGGGCTCACGCTGGACTTCTTGGCTCTCTGCGTTGCCCGCCGCCAGCTCATGCTGGCCCGGCCCGCCTGAGACGGTACCGGCCGGGGCCGAACTGCCGTCGACTGACCCACCTAGTCGGCGCTGTCGTCCCATCTGCACCGCGCCGAAGATCACCTTCAGGCCGAACCCCAGGATGATCAGATCGGCAAGCATCTGGAAGATGACCACCACGCGGGCCCTTCGCTCTTGGCGGTGATATCGCCGTAGCCAACAGTAGAGAAGGTGGTCACGGTGAAGTACAAGGCATCGGTGCGCGACAGGGGTTGGCCGAAACTGCTCGGGCGTGGCCCGCTCGATCAGGTAGTAGGCCGACGCGAACAGGAGGAGGAACAGCGGGACGATTGTGGCCAGCGCCTCCACGGCTTTGACGCCCGGGTACGCAGCCTTGAGTATGGCTCGGGCTTCCCACACGAGGAGCAGGACCACAGCGAGCATGCCGACCACCAGCTCCACCGCCGACCTCGCGTCCGACAGGTTGCGGACCGGCAAGAGGTAGTAGGCGACGACCAGGAGCACAGTGGCAGACAAGGCCCGAAGCAGGCCGGCTGCGATGAGCCGCCGCCGCTTGGCAGGTGCGACTTCTTCGAAAGACGTCATCTCTCCTGTTCCGACCCCACGACCTTAAGCGCTCCGCCCGCGCCAAGCGCGAACGAGCCCCATGATGGCCAGTCGCGGGCGGCTCGGACCGCCCTAGACGGGTGGCCCTCAGCTCATACACGACCCAACCCCACCCACGTGCGACTTCTTCCGTCGCCCGTCCTGAGCCATTGGCTGACGATGATGGCGACGACCACTCCCGGCGTGAGCGAGCGTGCTCGTCACGATCATGTGCAGCTCCATCCGAGGCTTGAGAAAGTAGGACTCGACTGCCAGGAGCCCCACTTTCTCAATGTAGAAGGCCTTGGCTCGGCCCAGGTCGTGTGCTGGCAGCGCCGCTGTAATCCCAGACGTCTTCATGAACAATCTCCTATCCGGTTCACGGCTAGAGAGCGGCCTGCATACCGCCATGATGCCGCGCCGAAACCGACCGGGATTGCCGGATACCGCTCGAGTATCCGCAGAGCGCCGATCAAGAGCCGTCCAGAGCGGGCACACAGAACATCGTGGTCGAGGGGCTGTCGGCGCGCCCATAACGACGGCTCTGGCT
The DNA here is from genome assembly GCA_963823855.1 of uncultured Acidimicrobiaceae bacterium. GTDB lineage: Bacteria > Actinomycetota > Acidimicrobiia > Acidimicrobiales > Palsa-688 > Fen-671. Next base: position 458,968 of record CAWGNA010000003.1, on the reverse strand, counting down.
CGGTCAGGTTCCGTGAATTCACCTGAAAATCCGCACATAATATTGGCGCGGTCTGCCCCGAGCGGGGCGGTCGTTACGCAAGTGGGGTACCCTAAAACCACGTTGCCTTAGGTCTCCCATACCTGCCGATTTAGCGCTTCACAGGAAGCAGGCATCAGAGCTTGGATGTGCGACCACCTCGACAGGGATCGCATCTTCGTTGCCGTACAACCGGGCCTCGAGCTGGAGATCGAGCGTTACTTCCGCGGTCGGCTTGGTGCGGTCTTCGAGGGTTGATCGGATCGCTGGCACCGCCGCCGCTTCGGCGATGTGCCGCCTTGCCGCTCGCCGAAAGTGTGGTGGTGTCATGTCTCGATGCCGAACCTGTGCGGGGTCGGCTTTTTGCCCCCGGCTGACGTTCGGGCCCGGGCGGCCTGACGAGGCGGGAGCGGGCCGCTAGCGCAGGAGTGACCGGACATGTTGCCGAACCCGTCATTGAGGTGCTCCTTGGGCCCTTGGTGTGGGCCCCGCTGCGGCACATGACCGGGTCGGGATGGCCGGCGTCGATCCCGTGCTGCTGGCGCCCGGGGACGTCGTTGTCCGGTCGAGGTCAAGGGCACCCTGGACCGGGCCGAGCCCCGCGCTTGTCAGCCGGTGAGCTGGCGCAGATGAGCGCTGCATGGGTGGACGAGGTCGACAACCCAGCGATGGCAGAACTCGGCCTTGCAAACAGCGATGTCTATGGCGGCGATGTCTACGGCAGCGTCGCCATCGTCAACTTCGTCGACCTCACGTAGAAGGCGGCGCTCACCGGGGATTTTCTGGCCTTCGAGCCGGTCGCTGCCCAGGGACAACTGGTGGGCCTCTCCTGGTTAGTGGGCAGGGGAGCAGAGGGCGCGTAGCGAAAGGGCGGTGAGCCAGCCGCACCCGCATGCGATCGATAGCCGCTGGAAGACCCCACCCTTGCCGGCCAGGCGAGACTCGTCACCGAAGGCGCTGCCGAACATAACGAAACTCCCGACCATGGCGAGGCCTGACGCCGCCGAGTAGCCAGCCCAGCGGAAGTCCCTGCCCCGTACGGCGGTGGCCGCGCTGGCCATGGCGGCGACGGGGATGCCGGCGAAGACCGGGATGGCGAAAAGGCTGTGCAGCCGCCCGGCCAGGGTCGGCGCAGTTGTGCCCGAGCCTGCGTGACCCAGGCCCGCCCCGCCGGGTGACCGGGGCGGGAAGCCGCCCACCGGGTCGGTGACGAACATACCTGAACCGATCAGGCCCACACCGACGCCGGCGACGAGCGCGGGGACGGCGCGTGGCCCGGCACGTCGGTTGGCGGAGCGACGCAGGCCTGCTCCAGCGCAGGAGTACAGCACGCCAGCGACGACGAAGTTCATGCGCTGCAACCATCCGTGACGACCGATCGCCAGGGAGCTCACCGGCAGGCGTTCCCAGTCGTACCCGGCGCGAGTGGCGCCGATCGCCGTGAAGGCGCTCGCAAACAGCGGTCCGGCGATGGCACCGCAGAGCAGCTGGGCAGTGCGCCCCTGCGGTGCATTTGCGGCTTTGGGCACGAGGCGAAGGCTACTGGCGTGTAGGCAGCGGCCAAAGGATGTCGCCACGTCCGGGCCATGGGCCCGAAGGTGGCAGCGTCCGTCCTCGATCGCTGAAGCAGTTGTGTCTCAGCCGAACATCGGCGGACCGTGAGCGACGCGATGTGTTCGAGCATCGTGCCGAGTGCGGCTTCGAGGGGGGCGGTATCGCGGTGGACCTGGGTGAGGAGGAGCCCTCCATGGATGGCGGCGAACAGGGCGGTGGCCAGTCGGTCGGGGTCAGCGGGTCGTCGGAGGTCACCGCGCTGGTGCGTGGCCCGTAGACCATCGCCGATCGAGGCTTCCCACTGGTCGAAGCTCTGGGCGAAGTCGGTGCGGCAGTCGGGGTAGGCCTCAGCGAGCTCGCCGGCGAGGGTGGCAAGGGGCAGCCGCCCTTGGGCTCGGCTTGAGGTTGCAACTCGACGAGGAGCCCGCACCAGGTGCGTAGGGCGTCGAGGCTGGCTTGGGGATCGTACGGGGGCGGCCGACTCTCGCCGGTGAGGGGCTGATAGTGCTGGTCACGCCGCTGGCAGCCATAGTTCGGGCCCGACGATGAATCCCCGGGGGGGAGGGGAGTAACCCTTCAAGTCCCCCCTCCGACACATGAAATGACATGAAAGTTGTCTTCTCGACCGGTCGGTGGTATCCTTCGCGGCCTGATGCTTTACTCAGGGATTCGATCGCGGCCAAGAGCTAGAGAACGGGGCCTTTGTCGGGAAGTCCCAATCTCGTCGAGGCCAAGAGCGAGCCGTCATGTAACGCAACGAGCCACCGTTAGTGTTTAGACCGGGGTATTCGCAGCCTCGTTCATCCTTTCCGCACCATTACCCCGAACACTCAAAACGCAGAGTGCAGTACCAGTTCTCAGGTCGTTATGGGGCGGGTATTATGTGCTTTCTCTAAATTGATCACTAAATGCAGAACAAGTTGCCGAATATTTGCGGCCTCTAAATGCCCTGACCGTTGAGTTTTTGTATCGTTATGGCGCGCCTCGGAGCCGGCGGTCGGGGCAGTCTGGCTCCCGGCTTCGGAGCGCGATCTGTGATTCGTCCGCCGCAAAGGGGATGGGACCCGCAAGCTGGATCCGTCCCCGTGCTTGAAGAGATTGCACACATGTCTGATGGCGTAGTGCTCGCAGCGCAGGTAGCTGGCTGGACGGTCATCTGCGGGCTCACCAGCGGTTTGCGATGACAGTCGTCTGCCCCCCCCTTTTATGTGGGGTATGCCTCAAGCTTAGAGTAAACCGTATATACTGGGAGTCATGGTTGGAGCGGGACTGCGTGAATTGAAGAAGGCCCGCACCCGGCAACTGATCGCCGACACCGCGGCCCGCCTCTTCGCCGAGCGGGGATATGAACAGGTTGCCGTGACCGACGTGGCGCGCCAGGCCGAAGTGGCGGAGCAGACGGTCTACAACTACTTCCCAACAAAGGAGCAGTTGGTCATCGACCGCGACCAAATGGTTCAAGACCGGCTGTGCGACCTGATTCGTTCCCGCCCGTCGGGGACGACTGCGGCCGCCGCTGTTCGCGACTTCGTCTTGGAGTCTGTGGAGGGGATTCGCAGTATCCCGCGCAACCAGTGGCGCGGCGAGCTGGGATACCTGGCTGCGATCAGCCCGGCCCTGCACCGCTTGGCGCTGGAGACGACCGACCGGCAAGCCGTCGCCATCGCCGCCGCCATCGCCGACACCGCCGAGGTTGCGCCGGAAATCGCCAGGCTCCAGGCGATGGCGCTGGCCGGTGTGTTCCAGGTCATCATCAGCGAGGCCGGTAATCGTACCCGCAAGGGTCAGAGCCAGGCCAAGATCGCCGACGAGTTGTACCCGATCATCGGGAGAACGGTGGATGAACTGGACCGGTGGTTTCGGGTCTCCGAGTCATCGTCGGGGGGCAAGGCAGACGGCCGCCGTCAACGCCGCTGAGGATCACGGATTGGGGATGCGAGGCGCCTGGTGGTCGCTCTAGTCGGGCGGGTTCGCGCTTCTGCGCCCCGGCGAAAGGTTGGGGGCGTCGTCCTTGATCCCCAGCTCCAGATCGAGGTCGGGCGGATGCGGGTACGGAGGGACCCACCGGCGTCTCCAGGATGGCGGGCCTTTGACCTTGACCCCGCCAGGGCGTAAATGGGCCCGTGCTGGACAGGTCGTCGATGGCGATCGTCGCTCGGCGGTTGGTGCTGAGGTGTCGGCAGCGAACGGTCTTCGTCATCCAAGCCGCCGGAGACGATGTCGTCAGGGTCGAGGCTGAAAGCCGCTAGCGGCGACATCGGGTAGGCCGTCACTGATTGGCAGTGGCGAGCCGGGCGATGCTCTGACTAGACAGTCACCGGACCCCCGCGGGCGTGAAGACGCTCATTGCACAGCCAAGCGGAACCTGATCGCATTGATCGCTCTCCTTTCACCCAGCCGGGGTCGCCGGCACCGGCGAGCGCAGACCGGCGCGGTAAACTGGGGGGCCGGCAACGGCGGCCGGTCTGTGTGATACCGTCGCAACGAACCGGCCGCCGCCGCTCTCACTTACGCGAGGCCGATCTGCTGCCTCTGCACGGCGGAGTCCCAGAAGGCTGAGATGACGATGAGCTGGTCGCCTTCCCACTTGCTGGTCTGGGCGAACTCGAGGTCGAACGACCTTCCGGTCGGCGGGACCACATTGCCGTCGGGCAGGGTCATCTCTCCCGTGAACGTCCCGGTGGCGTTGGTGACCACAGTGATCCAGTCGTCGCCTCCGAACTGGACCGGGTACGGAGTGTGGACGCGGACGTCGGGGAACATCCGCACCAGCAGCTGCATCGCCGCGCCATGGGCCTTCCGGCCGTAGATCGGCTCTGCGCTCCCGGGGATGAACGCGATCATGTCCGGGTGGTGCACGTCGTCCAACGCTTGCCAGTCGCGTGCGTTGAAAAGATCGTCACCCCTCGTCATGAGCGCGAGGAGGTGCTCGGTCCGATTGCTCGTTTCGGTGTGGATGGTCATCGTCGCTTCCTTTCTTGGCTGGTTGTGTGAGGGACAGGCGCACTGGGAAGGTGGTGCCGTGGCTCGTCGGCGGCACCGGTACGACGCCCACAACGATCACGAGAACGCCTCCGCGTAGTTGATGGCGAACCGCTCGAAAGAGCCGGCCGGTCGGCCGAGGATCTGTGGCACGTCGTTGGTGACGTAGTCACAATCGCCGTCGGCCATCCAGGCGACCGCTAGCGCGTTGTCCTTGGCGCTGGTTTCCGGGAGGCCGACGTCTATCATCGCCTGCTTCTGTTCCTCAAAGGAGATCGGGTGAAAGGTGATCAGCCGGCCAAGGACCTTGGTGAGGATCTCGGCCACGTCGTCGCCCGAAAGCGACTCCGGCCCGGTCGGCCAGTACGTCTTTCCGGCGTGGCCGGCCGGGGAGACTGCGATCTCGGCGGCGGTGGCGGCCACGTCCCGCACATCGACGTGCCCGATCCGACCATCGCCGGTCGCAGTGCGAAAGCTGCTGGTTTGGGCTATCCCTGCTGCCATCATCAGAAAGTTCTGCATGTAGGCGTTGTTGCGCAGAAGGGTATAGGAGAGCCCCGAGGCGACCAGGGCGTCCTCGATCTCGCTCTGGATGCGGCGGCGGGCGATCGGCGAGTGCGCGTCGGCCTTGTTGGTGATCTTGACGACGTGCTCGATTCCGGCCCGATCGGCACTGTCGATCACGCCCAGCTCCTGTGAGAGAACCGGCTGGGTGACGAGGACCACCCTCGAGACGCCCCGCATCGCCTGGTCGATGCTCTCGGGTAAGCCCAGGTCGCCCGGGAAGATCTCGACTCCGGCTTGGGCGAGATCGGCCGCCTTCCCGGGGTGGCGGACCAGCACCCGCACAGGGACGTCTCGCTGGGCGATCAGGCGGGCTGCCGCCGAACCCACCTTGCCTGCGGTGGTGACAAGGATCATGTTTTTTGGTCTCCGTTCGTGTCCACCTCTATCTTAGGGTTTACACTAAAATTAGTAAATACCCCATGTCGGCCTCTTATAGAGCGCCTAGCGCGTGGTCCAAAGTCCGCCCGAGGGCGTTCAGCCCTGAGTACGCCGCTGTGTTCGATGTCAGGGTGCTCACGCTGGTTCTCTCTTCCAGCGGTACTGCAAGCGGGCCAGCCGGGGGATGTCGCTGAACTGTTGAGTGACCCCGACGGCAACCTCGTCAACCTCTTCACTCCCATCACCAAAGAGCCATCAAGCCGTTCAGTAAGCCGACAGCGACTCAAGCCGGCGTCGGGCAGTCAGCAGATCCGGTTCTCCAGGGGACCGTGCCCAGTACACGCAGAAGGGCTCTCTCGTCAAGCCGCAACAACTAAACGTTCTGTTACTAACAGTATGATGGCACCGTCTGGTTGTCAATATGAATAGTTAGTTACTAATTTGAGGACATGACTGCTCGCGGTGGGTCTTCGGAGACCTCGCCTGCCACCGCGATTCGGGATCCGGCCGGCTCCCGAACTCGGCTCTTGGCGGCCGCAACGGAAGAGTTCGCCGAGTATGGGGTCGCGGGCGCACGGGTCGAGCGGATCGGGGCGGCGGCGGGGGTGAACAAGGCCCAGATCTACAGCTACTTCGGCAACAAGGACCAACTCTTTGATCTCGTTCTCGAAATGCACGTTACCCGCATGCTCGACGAGGTGCCCTTTACGGCCGACGACCTGCCCGGTTACGCGGGCCGGCTGTTCGACTACCTGCTTGACCACCCGCACCAGGTCCGCCTGGCCACGTGGAACCGCCTGGAACGCTCCGGGAATCATCCCGGCCCAGCGGATTTGGCGACGGCAACCCGTGGGAAAGTCACCGCTATCAAAAGAGCCCAAGCCGACGGAAAGGTAAGCGTCAGGCTCCAAGCCGATGACATCTTGGCCTTCACAATGGCCCTGACTACCGCGTGGACGCCGGTCTTTCCCATGCCGCAGGGTGAGCAGACGCCACGCCAGCTCAGGAAGCACCGCGAAGCCATCATCGAAGCAGTCCGGCGCCTGGCCTGTGGTTGAGGACTCTCGCTCCGCCCAAGATAAAACGATGGTGAAGGGACCTAGTTTCGTCGACTTCCCAGTCCAGGGCTCGTTCTCGTTTGAGGCACACATCCGACTCTTCGAGGGTTCGGCCTCGCTGGGCTGCGTACTTTGCCAAGCGTCCCCGAATTATTGATCGGAGCGGATAACGCTCGCCCGTCTCCGCGTACGGACCGACGAAACTGTGTGCGCGTCAAGGCTCGCACACACGAAAGAACGCGCGCTGCCCTCCATGGTTTTGGCCTGCGAGGGCCGTTCGCACCGGGCATGTCGGTGGCTCGCGCCACTGCCAGACCGAGGCAGGGGCGACTGTTGGGCTACCGGCTGCGCGCCTGTGGACGGCGGGCTCCGTCGAAGGTCGACGACGCCCAGAATGCCGTCACTCGGCCGGCGTGCGCCAGCGCTAGTCGGTCTTGAAGGCCCGGTGGGCCGTTTCCACGGAGGCGGTGACCTCGTCGGGGCCACCGCCTTGGATGACGGCGATCATCTCACCGGTGGCGGGGTCCTCGACCGGGACGAGGTCTGCTTCTTCGGCGGACGACCAGCGGTAGGTCGTGGTCACTTGTGCTCCTTTGTTCGATGGCGCTGCTTTGTTCAGTTGGGACGCCCTTGGCGTGCGAACCAGTCACGCTCTTCAGAGCCCGAAAGCGTTCCCCCGTTGGCCATGAGCGTTTGACCGGTGATCCAGCCGGCCTCCTCAGCGGCGAGCAGGAGGACGCTGCCTGCGATGTCGGCGGGTTCGGCTTGGCGGTGGATCACCTGTCGGCCAAGGCTGGCGTCCATGACTTCTTGCGGTAGCCCCTCGGTCATCGCAGTCCGGGTCAGCGACGGCAGGACGGCGTTGATGGTGATGCCCTCGTCGCCGAGCGTGGCAGAGAGCGCTCGGGTGAAGCCGATCACGCCCATCTTGGCGGTGCGGTAGGCGATCGATACGGGGCTGGCGATGGCGACGGTGGCCGAAGCCACATTGACGACGCGGCCCCAACCACGTCCGCGCATGAGCGCCAGGAAGGCTTTGCACATGAGCATTGGCCCGTTCAAGTCGACGGCCATGAGGCGCTTCCAGAGGTCGAAGTCGAGATCGTCCCAGGTGGCAGCCTCGAAGATGCCGGCATTGTTGACCAGGATGTCGACGCGTCCGAGTTCGTAGGCGACCCGAGCTCGTGCAGCCTCGATCGAAGACGTATTGCTGATGTCGAGCGTGACCGGAACTGCCGGGAGGCCAGTGGTGGCTATGAGCCCGCGCGTCTCGCTGTTGTCACCGTGATCGCCGAGGACGACGCGAGCTCCCCGCTCGGCGAGGCCCACGGCGATGGCCTGTCCGATGCCACGGGAGGCTCCGGTCACGAGCGCAACCCGTCCGGCGTGGGGCCTGGGGTCTTGGTTGCTGGCATGGCACTGTCCCTTCTCTGATTGGGAGCGGATGTGTTCTCAGGAGTCGACGGCCGGCTTCAGCACCTCTTGGCACCAGCGGCGGAAGCTGGTCGGCGTCGAGTTCTCCGGGGTGCGCCGGACGGCGTTGTCGAGGCCCTCGTTCTTGGCCCAGGCCATGTCGGTCATCCCTTGCGCCATTACCTCGGACATGCCGAAGCTCACGAAGCGGTCCTTGTAGGCCTCGAACGTGGTCTGCTGGAAACGGACCTCCTTCCCGAGCACCTCGGAGATGATCTGGGACATGTCGTTGAAGGACAGGTCCTCGGCCCGAGGAGCGGGATCTCGTCGACGCCGCTCCAACTGCTGTCGAGCAGAAGCCTCGAGGCTGCCGCCGCGATGTCGCGGGTGGCGACGCTGGGCAGCTTGCGATCGCCGGCGATGGGCGAGAAGAAGATGCCCTGGTTCCGGATCGACTCGGCCTGGCGGGCGACGTTGTCCATAAAGGAGGGGTTGGTGAGGGCTCGGTAAGCCACTCCACTGGACGCGATCAGGTCGTCCATGGCCAGAGAGCCGGTCGCGTAGCCGGCCTTGTCGGCCCAGGGCGTGCCCCGGCCGAGTGCCGAGACACCGACCACGCGCCGAACGTCGTTCCTGGTGAACGCCTCCACAGCGGGCCTCGTGAAGCCCACGAAGGCGGCTTCGACCGAACGAGCCCGTGGGTCCGGCGGGGCGAGCCAGAAGACGGCCTCCGCGCCACCGAATGCCTTGTCGACGACTCCGGCATCGCCGTGAGAGCCCTGGATGACCTCAACGCGTTGCCGGGCGTCGGCGCTCAGAGCCTGCGGGTCGCGGGCGATCACGCGGAGCTCTTCGCTGCTCTCGAGCAGGTTGTCGACGACCTGGCGGCCGATCTGGCCAGTTGGGCTGGTGATGACGATCATGGCTCCTCCCTCGGTGGGCTATATAGCGTTGCTATACTGAGAACATTAAGGTAGTATTGCTATACTGTCAAGGGTAGCGATAATAAAAGGAGCTAATCGTGTCCAACACGACCGTCAGAACCCGAATCGTCCAAGCGGCCGCCGATTTGCTCGCCAACTCCGCCGACGCCGACATCTCGACACGCGCTGCCTGCGAGGCCGCCGGAGTGACCGCGCCGACGCTCTATCACCACTTCGGCGACAAAGACGGGTTGCTGGCGGCAGTCGTGGAGTTCGGCTGGGCCTCTTTCCTCGAGTCGAAGCGTAATATCGCCGCTGTCGTGCACCAACACGTCGCGGACGACATTCGCGCCGGCTGGGACAACCACATGGAGTTCGCCCGCGAGAACCCGAATTTCTACAAGCTGATGTGGTCGCCGGGGGTCGCAGCGAACAGCACGGCCTTCCAAGACGCCTACCAGATCCTCTACAACCGGATGGAGCTGGGCGCAAGCCGAGGACAGCTTCGCGTCTCCCCTGAGCGCGCCGCGCAAATGATCATGGCTGCCACGACCGGTGCCGCATTGTCAGCGATCTCGCAGCCGGGCATGTACGGCGACGTCAGCTTTGCAACGCAACTCCGCGAGGCAGTTATCGCTTCGGTCACCGTGCCGCCTGGCGCTCCAACGACAAGCAAGCGGCGAGTTAGCGACGAGAGCGGGCCAACTCTTGCGACCGCAGCCGCCACCCTCAAGAGCAAGGTCGCCACCGAAGATACGCCGCTCACTCAACCAGAGCAGGCGCTGTTGCAGCAGTGGCTCACAGCGCTGGCCGACACCCCCGCTCTCGAACCCTCGACCCCGAAACGGAGATCACCGAGTGGCAAGAGGGAGCAATAACGTGGTTACCTCCCGGCCAGCGTTCGGCGTGGCGGCCAGAGCCAGGTACGTTGGTATGGGCCAGCTCGTCTACTAGTGCAACCTTAGGGTGGCGGGCCAGTACTGCGTCAATTTGGGCCGCCCTCCGACCGCAGCTGCGTTCAGCCTAAGTACCTCTGGCTCCCGTTCTTGATAGTGGCGCTGTGGATGTAGGTGCACCGCGCAGTCCGGATATGTCACGGCCGGGCCTCGAGGGGTCGGCCTCGGCGCGGAGCACCTCTGCCGTTGTGAGCTTCCAGGAGCTAGCTGGGGCCAACTGGCTCGCGCCGTCGAGCGCTCTGAGGCGCTCGGGAACGTGGGCGAGTCGCGGCGAGCTCGTCAGAGTAAGTCAAAAGTGGAGTGAAGAACCTCCAGGAGCAAGCGTTTCGAGACCGGTCCCGGTCAGTCCCTCTTGATGCGGTTTCCTCAGGAAAAATCTTCGATGACGTCCAAATCCTGGAAGATCATGGGGCCGTCAATGAGTGATTGGTAGCGGCTAGCAAACGCGGTGGTTTCAGGCAGGTTCGAGTTCTCCATCGCGGATTCGTACGAGTCGAAGAACGCCAGAATGAAGTAGTGGCTCGGATCGTTGTGGTCTTGTGCGATGATCGATCTGCGAAGGGCCCGTTTGCCCCGGTAGCCGTGCGCCACTGATCGTCGATCTTCTGAAGCTCACCAACATTTGACGAATGGCACTCGATAATCTGGATAAACGCCATACGATTTTGTCTTGATTCGTTAAAGCACTGGGGAGCTTCGCACACTGTGCGAGGCCTGGGTGTCGAGTAGTACACACAACAATCTTGACCAGTAGTCGACCCGTGGTGCTCGAATCAATGGGGACGCGGCCGAAGCCGCCACGTTCTCGGAGGGTCTCGAGGTTCGCGGCGTTGCAGAGGCAATAGATCGTGGGCCCGGGTCACCGGCTCTCGTCATCTTTACTCTGGTGCCTTGACGGCATCGGCAATCGAGGTGAGCGAGTTGGTAACCTCGCGCTGCAGCTGGCGCCTGCGCAGTGGCCCGGCCAGGGCCCGACGATCGATGGTCTTGAGGTAGACGTCCCAAGACACATCGAGCTCGGCACCATCGCCCGCGTCGGCGATCGTCCACGTCCATTTTGTGTACGAGGGATTGCCGTCGGCATTGCGCGTCTCATAGGCAAAGCGCCGGTTGTGACGATCGACCTCCTGGACTCGGGAGACGCTCCCCCATGACGGCATATGGGGTGGGTGCATCTTGACGACCCACTGCGTGCTTTCTTCGAGGACGGGAGGGCGTTCGAGCACCGCTTCGATCGCGCCATTCCATTCGGGGAGTCGGTCCACGTCGATGATGAGGTCAAATACTTGACGCGGCGCCACGTCGAACCGTGCTGAAGCATGTCCGTGAAACTCCTTCATCCTGAAACCTCTCTCATCTAGGAGCGTGTACTGACTCGCCAGGTCGACATGGCGTTCCGAACCGGATCTGAACAGTGTCGCGTCAGCCGCTCTGCATCATCCGCTGCATGTTGGCCTTCATCGCATCCTGGGAGACAACGAGCTCGTCTTTCGGGCTGAACATGACGAACTCGGTGCCGGCCACCGCCGCCGGCACATGACCGGCTGGCATGTAGAAGGCATCACCGGGTTCAACGACTTCCTCGTGGTCCGCGTAGCGCACCGTCATCCGACCGGCGGTCAAAAAGCCCCAGTGCGGGCACTGGCAGCTGTCGCCTGGTAATCCCTTCAGGAGGGGGGCGAGGTCAGAGTCCTCGCGGATCGAAGTGAAGCTCACGGTGTAACCGTGGAAGTGGTCGGTCCGGTCCTCGGCCGGGCCATAGTCGGTGACAATCGGGGCGCTCTCGCGTGAGACTTTCGACATTGGTCTGTTCTCCTGTGTGGGCTTGATGACTAGGACTGTTCTTTTTCGGCCAGGGACTCCCGCTGGGACGGCACGGGGCCAGTGGCCGTCGCGCTGCCGACGATCAAGGGGCTGGCAAATTTCGGGATCTTCTTCGCCGTGGTGTGCTCGATCTTCGTGATCTCGAAGCCCTCTGCCTCGATCGATCCCAGCGTCGGGCGGTTGCAGTCACAACCGACCATGAACCGGTTGATGGCGTTCATGCGATCTTGCTTGCGAGCGAGACGCGGATCGTCGGCCCGGACGTGCTCGATGAAGAGGAGTCGGCCACCAGGTCGCAGCACCCGGCGCAGTTCACGAAGGGCTCGCGGCTGGTCATCGACACCGCAGAGCACCAAGGTCGAGACGGCGGTGTCGAACGAGTCGTCCTCGAAGGGAAGATCCTCGGCCGGTGCACGCAAGACGAGAAAGCCCGCCGTGTGCTCGCGCGCTTTACGCTCGAGGCGCCGCAGCATCGGGATTTCCGGCTCCGTCATTGTCAGTGCCTCGACGGCTGAGCCGTAAAAGGCCAGGTTACACCCGGTACCTGCACCGATCTCGAGCACCCGGCCAACCGCCTCGGCGAGCACGGTCTCCCGATGAGTTCGTAACCCCGCCTTTTCGACCTTGGCCATCTGTCGGTCGTAGGTCATGGCAAAGAACCGGCTCCGCAGAGTCATAGCTGCCTCATTTCATCGCGGCTGGATCGCTGTTGGCACCGTAACGAAGGGGCTTCCGCAGCGGCATGAGGCATTCACCCCATCTTTGGAACTCCGGCGCCCGGTGATCGGTCGCGTCGCATCTCCGTGGCAACGGCTCCGTTTGGCCAGGTATGCGAGACTTGCGACTGTGGCCGAGGACGCCAAGACCCCCGACGTACGCATGGCGGAACTGCTCGCTGCGCTCTCGCTCGGGATCGATCTTGGCTTCGGCCAGCCCATGGAGCATGTCCTACGGCAGTGCCTAATCGCGCTTCGACTTGCGGAAAAGATCGGTCTGGATGAAGACGAACGGGCGATCGTCTACTACGCGGCCTTGCTCGTTAATGTCGGCTGTCATTCGGACGCGCACGAACAAGCGAAGTGGTTTGGTGATGACATCGCCCTGAAGGCGAACAAGTACGAATACCGCCTACACGGTGCGTGGGCCGCGGTGGCCAGCCTCCGGCTCGTCGGTTCCGGCAATCCGCCGCTGCACCGCTTTCGGGTCGGACTGGACTTTCTTCTCTCCGGACATCGCGAAGTCAATGACATGATCGCTCAGCATTCCCGGATCGCGCGATCGTTCGCCGACGAGCTCGAGCTACCGACTGCGGTATCCGAAGCGGTTGGTTCCTCCTACGAGCAATGGGATGGTCGCGGCTGGCCCGGTGAACAAAAATCCGACCAGATCCCGATGGCGGCGAGGATCACTCAGCTCGCCGAGTTCGTTGAAGTAGCGCACAGGATTGGTGGAATCGGGGCGGCAGAAACGCTCGCCCGACAACGCAGCGGCAGTCAGTTTGACCCCAAGATCTCGGCCCTCTTTTGCACTCAAGCGGGCGATGTCCTCGGCGACCTCGACGCCTCGAGCACATGGAAGTCAGTCATTGACGCAGAACCGTCGCTCGCTGTGACGTTGTCTCCCGAGCAGTTCGATGCAGCGCTCCTTGCCATCGCGAACTTCATTGACTTGAAGTCCCCCTACACGCTGGGTCATGCCCGGGCCGTCGCTGAGCTCGCATCAACAGCGGGTGAGGTCATGGGCCTTTCAGGCAAGGAGACAACTGCGCTTCGCCGAGCAGGCCTCGTGCACGGGTTCGGGCGGCTCGGGGTGTCGAACTCAATTTGGGACAAACCGGGCCCCTTGGGCGCCGGTGAATGGGAGCGCGTGCGCCTGCAGCCGTACCTGACCGAGCGCATGCTCAGTCAATCCCCGGCCCTGGCCCCGCTTTGCGCGGTCGCCGTCCAGTACCGCGAACGCCTCGATGGTTCGGGTTACCCCCGCGGGTTGTCAGGTGGCGCGATCTCCCTCCCCGCACGAATTCTCGGTGCCGCAGACTCTTATCAGTCGATGCGCGAGGCCCGCCCACACCGAGGCGCCCTCTCTGCCGAAAAAGCGACCGGTAAGTTGCGCGACGAGGTGCGGGCCGGCCGACTTGATGGCGATGCCGTGGACGCAGTGCTACGAGCAGCAGGCCGTTCCGTACCGCGCCGCCAGCAGGGACCGGCTGGCCTCACCGCTCGTGAAGTAGAGGTCCTGAGACTGCTTGCGCGCGGGAGCTCGAACAAAGACATCGCCAAGCAATTGGTCATTACGCCAAAGACTGCCAGCAATCACGTCGAGCACATCTACACAAAGGTCGGGGCTTCAACTCGTGCCGGGGCCGCGTTGTATGCGATGCGACACGGCCTGCTGCCTGAATGACAATAGAAGTCGAGGAAAATATCGCCCACGAGCTACGGCTGCCCGTACCAGATATCGAAGGCGCTGTACAGCTTCTCTGCACAGGGTGTGTCGGGCGAACTCGCAGGCGGACCGGCGACTGGCGCACAGTATGGACTTAGCTTCTGCACGCCGGATCCGATCCAGTGTCAGCGTTGTTCGCGATTGCGACTAAGGGCCCAGCGCGCCCGGCGCTCGGTGCCCAAACGGGATAAAGGGGCATCCGGTTCGGGCGCTGAGACAAACTGTCCGCGTCTGATGGCGCGCCTCTGTGACTCGACTCGCGGCCAGGGCCGCCCTCTCGGCGTTTGGGTTACCGACTGCGTCGGGCTTCCCATGAAGGTCGACCCGGCGTGGTGTCGAGAGCGGCGGCCGGCCATCTCGCTGGGTCGTAACCGCAAGAGTCAGCGTCAGCCGGGCTGGCGGCTCAATCTGGGCCTCTCGGGTCATCGACGATCCGATGTCAGACCGCCCTGTCGCTAGCAAATTCTCCCGCCGCCGTGACCGAAGCGTCTGCGCACCCGACCCAGTCAGGCCGTGCCCGATAGCAGGTGCCGGTAGAGGTCATCGAGGCTGGCCGGGTGGACTTCGACCCTGCGTAGCCTGACGGCAACCTCGGGGCTGCTGGACACGATGGCGCCCACCACGCTAGCGGGGTTGGCAGCGGCGATGGTCATTTCGGACCCGTTGACCTGGATGGAGGCGCCCGGGTACCGGCGCGGATCGATGCGGGGCGGGCGGCCGTCGAAGTCGAGCAGGGCGTGCCCGTCGAGCGTGGTGAGCAGCTCGCCACGCTGCCCCCGGGCGATCACCCGGCCGTGGTCGGCGACGGCGAGCGTGGCGCCGAGGGTGTCGAGTTCGGGAAGGTAGTGGGTGGTGTATACGACGGCCGCGCCTTGGCCGGCGGCGCGGCGGACCACTGACAGCAGCGCCTCGCGGGTGATAGGGTCAGCGCCGACGGTCGGCTCGTCGAGCAGCAAGACGGCGGGACGATGGACCATGGCGGTGGCGGCCTGCAAACGCCGCTGCATACCCCCGGACAGGTCGCGGACTTTACGGTCCAGCACGTCGGTAAGGACCATTGCCTCGGCTAGCTCTTCGCTGCGCTGGTGTGCGTCGCGGCGGCTCATGCCGTAGAGCCCGGCGAAGCACAGCAGGTTTTCCCGGGCGGTCGCCGTCGGGTAGAGGGCTAGCTCCTGGGGGGCGAAACCGAGCAGGCGGCGAGCCGTCTGGGGGCTGGTGGCCACGTCGGCGTCACCGACCCGGGCGTAGCCGGCATCGAGGGCGACCAGGCCGGCCAGCGCCCGGGCGAAGGTGGTCTTGCCGGCGCCGTTATGGCCGACCAGCCCTACGATCTCGCCTGGACGCACGGCCAGGTCGAACCCGTCCAGGGCTTGGACCGGGCCGAAGCCCTTGCGCAGTCCGCACGCTTCGAGCGCGGCGCTCATCGCCCACCTCCCGCTGGGCTGCCGGGCTCTAACGCCTCGGGGGGCTCGCCGCTGGCAGTAGCGGTCATCGTCGAGTCGATGATCAGGTGGAGCTGGTGCAAGTATGGCGCCACATCGAGCGTCGGCTCCCAGGCCTGTTGGATGAGGAACCCTTGGACCAGGGCCAGGTAGACCCGGGTCAACGCCTCTGGGTCGGCATCGGCTCTAAGGAGGTGCTGGCGCTTGGCTCGCTCCACGAGCCCGACGAGTAAGCGCCGCTGGTCAGCGCCGGCCTGCACCCCGCCGCGTAACCGCTCGTTGTGGACGGCTTCGGCCCAGATCTGGACGCCGAGGCGCCGTCGGCGTTGCTCGTCGGGGTCGGTCAGCCACTCGAAGTACAGATCCGCCAGACGGTGTAGCGCAGCACAGGGGTCGTCGATCCGGAGCGCCTCGGTGATGAGCGCCGCCTCCTTGGCGTGGCGTTGGTCGGCCAGGGCCTCGATGATCTCCTCCTTCGAGGAGAAGTAGCGGTAGACGGCGCCGGTGCTCAGCCCAACCTCGTCGAAGATGTCCTGCATCGACGAGCCGTGGAAGCCGGCCCGGTCGAAACAGGTGAGGGCGGCATCGAGGATCTGCCGGCGGCGGGCTTCGAGGTGTTCGGGCGAGACCTTGGGCATGGCGGACCTCTCAGATATTCGAAGCGGGGGTGGACAACCCAACGCCGCCACTATAACATAAAACGAGGGCTCGTTCTATATAGGAGGAGGCTCCACCTATGTCCCTCATGTCCATCCCGGCCCGCCGTCGCAGCCCCAGCGCTCTCGTGGCCGAGATCCGCCACCAATCAGCCCTCCTGGCCCGTGACCCCGGGCCGTTCATCGGCTACACGGTGATGCCGCTGCTGCTCATGACCGTGCTCCGGCCGCTCTACGCCAAGCTCGGAGCCGGTGCCGGGGGTTCCCAGGCCAACGGTGTCGACCAGGCCGCTGCCGGCATGGCGGTCATGTTCTCGCTCTTTACCCTCAAGGTGGTGGGGGCCAGCCTGCTCAATGAGCGCGCGTGGAACACCTGGGACCGCCTCCGCAGCAGCCCCGCCGGTGCCGCCACGGTCCTGATCGGCAAAGCCCTTCCCATGTACTTCGTCCTGGTCGCCCAGCAGGCCGTGCTCTTCGGGTTCGCCGCCGCCGTCTTTGGTTTGCATCCCAGTCACGGGTGCTGGCCCTTGGCCGCTAGCGCCCTCGCCTGGTCGGCCTGCATCTTGCTTCTCGGGACCGCCGCGTCCACTCTGGCCCGCAGCCCCGCCCAACTCAGCGCGGCCGGCGACCTTCTCGCCATCCTCACCACCATCCTCGCCGGCGCTATCGTCCCCGCCTCTCTCCTGCCAGGGTGGCTCCGCAGCATTGCCCCGGCGTCGCCCGGTTACTGGGCCATCCACGCCTACCAGGCCGCCATCACCGGCCAAACCTCGGGCCTGACGAGGCCAGTGCTGATGATGGCCCTCTTTGGCGCCATTGGTATCCTCATCGGGTTGGCCATCACCCATCGGCGTCAGCGGTGACCCATGGCAAGGCCTGCTGTCACCGTCACGGCTCCCGCCACGTCGGCGCGGCGAGCAGCGACAGCCACCGTCGACCGAGGCAGTGCCCAGAGCGTCCCCACCATGAGAGCGACGCCGATTGGCACGTTGACGAGCAGCACCCACCGCCAGTCAAGGAGATCGGTGAGCTCCCCGCCGGCCAGCACCCCGGCCGCCGCTCCGCTCGCCGCGGTAGCCGACCAGGCTCCGAGCGCACGACGCCGCTCAGCTGGTTCGGAGAACGTAGTCGTGAGCAGGCTCAGTGTCACCGGGGCCAGTAGCGCACCTCCGGCGCCCTGGAGGGCGCGGGCGCCGATCAGCCCAGGCGCCGCTCTGGGCCAGACCTCCGAGCAGGCTGAACCCGGTGAACAGGCCGAGCCCGAGGAGGAACATTCGCCGGCGCCCGAACAGGTCGGCCGCACGGCCGCCGAGCAGGCCGGCGAAGGCAAGGGTGTAGGCGTTGACGACCCATTGCTGAGCGGTCGCCGAGAGGTGCAGGCCAATCTTCATCTGCGGCAACGCCACGTTGACGATCGAGACGTCGACCACGACCATGAACTGGGCCACGCAGCACAGGGCCAGGACGGCCTAGGCTCGCACCGCTCTGCCGGCCTGTTGAACGGACGCAGGGGTAGCCATCGGTGCCGGCGGGGCCGTTCGGACGAGGCGAGGTCTGTGGGTTGACTGCGGGTCGACGAGCGCCTCTTGTGGTTCGAGCAAGGCCATCTGTACTCCTCTAAAGCGGTTGTCGGTACGCTTTCGGCCCCTTAGACGAAGCAAAGCCTTCTCCTGTGACAGCCGAAGGTCGAACACGAGTGAATGCTGCCGTTACCAGCCGAGGTTGCTGAACAATCCGACCGCGAGGTTCGCGCCCCTCGACCGGCCGACGTCGGCGTCGAGCGGCGAAGGACACGGGCGTCGGCGACGAGCCGCCTGACGCGTCGGCGGGCTGACCGTTGGCGACGGTGAGCCCGGAGAGCCCGGAGAGAAAGCCGGAGCGCCGACGGGTCGTAGCGGAGGCTTGGGCCGCAGGGGCTGTCGAACGACCTCACCGGATGCCACGAGTGAGCGCACCTCGTTAGCGTGGGCAGTTCGCCATGGCAGAGTTGACACCCTCTCGCGCGGGCCCGTTGCCTGCTGACTGTTCATGCCCATCCGGACGACGAGTCGGAGTTCGGCGCTGCCACTGTGGCGCGTTATCACCACGAGGGCGTCCGGACCGTACTCGTGTGTTGTACCGACGGCGGCGGCGGCCGTATCCGGAACCCAGAGGTCGGGCCGGTCGGCGACCAGACCGACATTGCGCGGATCAGACGCCAGGAGCTCGAGGAGGCGACTGAGATCGTCGGTTATGACACGGTCGTCAGGTTGGACTACCCGGACTCCGGCTCGGTCAACCTCAAAGACCGCTCCCCAGAGTGCTTTGCCCGCATCCCGCTCGACGGACCGGTGAGACGCCTGGTCGAAGTAATCAGGCGAGAACGACCTCATGTCCTCATCACTTACGGCGACGACCAGCGGGTCTATCCTCACCCTGACCACTGGAGGGCGCACGAGGTTGCCCTGGAGGCGTTCGACGCGGCTGGTAGCAGCGACGCGTACCCCGCAGCGGGCCCACGGTGGCAGCCGCTCAAGCTTTACTACACCATCACCTCGAGGGAGCGCCGGCACATTATCAACGACAAGTACATTGCCCTCGGGATGGAAGCGCCGTTCACGGCGCGAGACGGGGCGGGCCTTCAAGGCCGCGGGGATCCCGAACTGGCGCCGAGCCAAGTCCGCGTCACCACGCGACTTGACGTTGCCGCCTTCGCCCATAAGTGGGTCGAAGGGAGGCGGGCGCACCAGTGCCAGATAACGCCGGCGTTGGTACAGACACTGTCGATCCCGAAGGACGCCATCCCCGACGTTTTTGGTGTCGACGAATACATCCTGGCTCGCGATCTCACGTGGCCCGACCAAGGTGTCGTCATGGACGAGGTCGACCTTTTTGCGCGTCTGAGCGAGTGCCAGTCAGGTTAGCCCGGCGGCCAGTTCAAGCCACGCGTCGTTCTACCGAACTAGTTCGGGCGTAGGGTGAGGGACCGAGCACGCAATCTAGGGGAGGAGAAGGATGAGACGTAACCATCGACTGGCCTTTGTAGGCCCGCTCGGCCTTTCGCTGACCGCTGTCGTCTCGGCTTATGGCACTTTCGGTGCCGGGGTCTCAGGTGCCAGCCCCGCCGCCAAAGAAGCCAACGGCGCCTATGCTCCCGGCGGGGCACTTCAAGTCAGTATGGGGAGCCTGCAGCAGTCGCTTGACCCTCAGTTGGGTTATTCGTCCGAGTCGGAAGAGGCCGACTGGCTCGTTTACACGCCTTTGGTCACCTACTCCCACAAGAGCGGCCTGGCCGGCGACGTGCTTATCCCGGGCCTAGCTACTGCGCTCCCCACCGTGTCCGACGGGGGCTTGACGTACATGGCCACACTTCGCAAGGGGCTCAAGTACTCGAACGGAGTGGCGGTCAAGGCCTCGGACTTCCCGTACACAATCGAGCGGGACCTCAAAGTGGGTTGGAGCGGAGACTCGTGGTACACCACCACCATCGCTGGTGCGGCGGCCTACCAGGCGGGCAAGGCGAAAACTATCAGCGGCATCACCGCCGACGATGCCACCGGCCAAATCACGATCCACCTGGTTTCCCCCTACGGCGCCTTTGACAACATCCTTGCTTTTCCTTCAGCGGGCCTCGTGCCCAGCGGGACACCCATGACGGCGCAATCGACCAACCCACCGCCAGGCGTGGGCGCCTACATGATCACGAAAGTCGCCCCCAACGTGTCCGTCACTCTCCAGAAAAACCCGCTGTTCGCCAGCTTCCATATCCCGGGAATACCGGTCGGCTACGTCAATACCGTCCAGGTCACCATCCAGACCAACGCCGACACCGAGGCTCAGGACGTGCTCAACAACACGAGCGACGAGTTCGATTGGGGCGACGTCCTGCCGCCCGCCTACGTGGCTCAGATCGAGAGCCAGGCCAAGGACCGGTATACGCCTGAGACCCTGGCAGCCACTGACTTTTTCTGGCTGAACGATCGTAGAGCGCCGTTTAACAACGTCCTCGCTCGCGAGGCAGTCAACCTCGCTATTAGCCGGGTGGCGCTGCAGCGCCTGGCCAGCGGCCAGATCACGCCGGCGTGCTATTACCTGCCGCCGAGCATCCCTGGCTCCGCCTCCGGGCCCTGCCCGCTTGGCGCGCCGAGCGGCAACGGTTCGTTCTCAGCTGGCTCGCTGGGCTCTCCAGCCGACATTGCCCTGGCCACCAAGCTCGTAAAAAAAGCGGGCCTCACTGGGTCGCCGGTGACCGTGTGGACCGAGAGCCGCCAGCCGTTCGAGTCCTTCGTGACCTACCTCAACGCGCAGCTCAACGCCATCGGCTTCAAATCGACCCTCAAGGCTGTAAGCAACGCGGTGTATGACCCGACGATCGGCTCAGCCAAGGTCAACCCGCAAGCGGGATGGAGCGAGTGGTCACAGGACTTCCCCAACCCGGGCGATTTTTACTTTGTATTCGACGCTCGTTCGATCCTGCCCGAGAACAACGGGAACCTGGACTATGTCGACGACCCGCATATTCAATCGACGATCATCCGTCTGGACAAGGTCCAGTCGAGTGACCTTCCCAGCGTGGATCCCCAATGGGTGGCGCTGGAGAAGTACGTCGCCAGCAAGGACTACCAGGTCAACTTCGGTTTCGAAGTGAGCCCGTTCTTCCTGTCCGACCGAGTCGATTTCAAAACGGCCGTGTTCCAACCTGTGTTTGGTGACGACTGGTCGACGTTCGAACTGAAGAGCTAGAAACTCGTGCCGTTGCAGCTCACCTTGGCTCGGTAGTTGTCTACAAAAGCGAAGCAATGACTGGTCTTTTGAGCCATGACAACCGAGCCGAGGTCTGCGGAGGCGCCGCCACCGTCCCGCAATGACTCTCCGCGACACGAGCGAGGGCCGCGTGTCGGTCGATTCCGGCGGCGAAGGCGTCCTGGGAGTCCCTGGAGAGGCCTACGCCGCCAGTGTCACCCCGTACCGCTTGGCGCTTCGACGGCTGCGGCATAATTACAAAGCCACTGTCTTTGCCTCCCTTTTCATTTTGGTTGTCGTCTTGTGCCTCTTGGCCCCGGTTTACGCCCGGTACGTCGCCCACACCGGCCCGAACGTCGAGCACATCACCGAAGTCCTGGACATCAACGGCAAGTCAGTCGATGTCGTTTCGCCGACCGGTGTGCCGGTCGGCCGACGTGGCACAGCCGGTTCTTCCTCGGCGCTGACTCGGATGGGCGTGACCTCGCCGTGCGCCTCCTATACGGCGGCCGGACCTCGCTCGCTATCGGGGTCATGGCCACGGCCATCACCATTGTCCTCGCCACCGCGCTCGGCCTAGTAGCGGGCTACTACGGGAGATGGACGGACGGCGTTATTTCCCGGGTGTTCGACATCGTATGGGCGTACCCCGCCCTGTTGCTGGCTATCGCCCTGGGAGTGAGCCTGGCGACGGGAGGCATCAGTGTAGGGCCAGTCCAGATAAACAGCGGATCCATCCTGATCCCGACGCTCGTGATCGGGATCGTCTATGTCCCGTACGTCGCGCGACCTATCCGCGGCGAGGTGCTCGCGCTTCGGGAGCGAGAGTTCGTGGAGTCCGCTCGTGCCCTCGGGTTCAGCAATCTTCGGATAATGGCGAGCGAAATGCTCCCGAACCTCACGTCGACCCTCATCGTCTTCGTGCCTCTCCAGCTGGCCCACTCCATAATCCTGGAGGCGGCGCTCTCTTTCCTGGGTGCCGGTGTCCAGCCACCGGCGGCCTCGTGGGGGACACTTCTGGCTTCGGGGGCACCCCTTTTCAATGTGGCGCCGTACCTGACGTTGGCGCCGGCGACCCTCCTGGTCATCACGTGCCTGGGCATAAACGTGTTCGGCGACGGCTTGCGGGAGGCCCTGGACCCGCGCGCCACAGTGCGGACTGGGTACTGATGGCGCACTTCGTCATGCGCAGGCTCGGGTCGGCGGTGCTGGTGCTCTTTGCGGTGAGCATCCTGACGTTCCTCATATTCGAGGTCATACCGAACGGCAACCCGGCTTTGCGCTTGGCCGGGAGGACGGCCACACCCGCGAACATCGCCGCGGTAGAAAGGATCTACGGCTTTAACAAACCGGTTTACGTACAGTACCTGCGGACGATGGAACAGATCTTCACGGGCAGGATCGTCTCCTACACGACGGGAGTAAATGTCGTCTCGCAGTTGAAGCAGGCCATCCCGGTGACGGCGTCGCTGGTGCTCGGTGCCGCAATACTGTGGCTTTTCTTCGGGATTGTCCTCGGCTTGCTCGCCGGGCTTCACGTCGGGAGCACGATCGACACCGGGATCAGTGCGCTCAATTTCGTCGGCATTTCAGCACCCTCATTTGTCATCGGTTATGTCCTCATATACCTGTTCTCTTTCAAGCTCCACGTGTTCCCCTCGAGCGGCTACGTCGGGCTGGCCGACCCGCTGGGTTGGGCTTACCACCTGGCCATGCCGTGGGTCAGCCTCTCCATCCTCTACACGGGCATCTACTCGCAGATACTCCGCTCCAGCGTGGTCGACACACTCAACGAAGACTTCGTCCGCACGGCCCGGGCTAAGGGCCTTTCGCATCGGCGCGTAATCCTCCACCACGTATTGCGCACGTCGCTAATCCCGGTTGTCTCCCTAAGCGGCCTCGACGTCGCGGCCGTGCTCGGAGGCTCGGCCATCATCATCGAGGTCGTCTTCGACCTCCCCGGCATCGGCTACTACGCCAGCCAGTCGATCGGCGCCCTCGACGTGGCCCCGGTACTGGTTATTACCCTTTTCGGCGCTTTTGCCGTCGTGATTTTCTCGACCATCGCCGACGTTGTTTACGGCTTGCTCGACCCTCGTATCCGCGTGGCGGGATCCCGGTGACAGCACTCCTCAAAGTCGATCACCTGGAAGTTGACTTCCGGACCGAGGAGGGAGTCCTCCGCGCCGTCGACGACGTCTCGTTCGAGCTCGAGCGGGGCGAGTTACTCGGGATCGTCGGCGAGTCCGGTTCCGGCAAGTCGGTTACAGCCATGACGCTCATGGGCCTCACCCGTGGCCCCAATGCCAGTTTTTCGGGCCGTGCCATGCTCGGCGACCTTGACCTCGTGACTGCCTCGGAACGTCAACTCGAGAGCGTCCGCGGCGGCCGAGTAGCCATGATCTTCCAGGACCCGATGACGGCGCTCAACCCTGTCCAACGCGTCGGAGACCAAATCGTCGAGCAGATAAGGGCGCACCAAAGCAAGAGCCGACGAGCGGCTGTGGACCTGGCCGTCGACCTCCTGGACAGGGTCGGCATACCCCGGGCGAAAGACCGGGCCCGGTCGTACCCTCACGAGTTCTCTGGCGGGATGCGCCAGCGCGTCATGATCGCCATGGCGCTTTCGTGCGCGCCAGAGATCCTCATCGCCGACGAGCCCACCACCGCCCTCGACGTGACGACGCAGGCCCAAATCCTGGCCGAGATAGGGACGCTGAGGAAAGAATTGGGTGTCGGGGTCCTGCTCATCACCCACGACCTCGGCGTCATCGCCGACGTCGCCGACCGGGTGATCGTCATGTACGCCGCGCAGGTGGTCGAGCAGGGCAGCCTCTCAGACATCTTCTACGACCCTCGGCACCCGTACACCTGGGGGTTGCTAGGGTCGGTCCCGCGCTTGGACGCGGACCGCCCGAAGCGCTTGCCGACCATTCCCGGGCCCCGCCCTCGCTGCTCCGCCCCCCCGCCGGGTGCCGCTTTGCTCCCCGATGTGCCTGGCGGTTCGAGGCCTGCAGCCGCCCTCCTCCGCTCAAGAGCGACAACCCGGACAGCGATGATCACATCGGCCGCTGCTGGCTCGAGCTGGACGTGGCGCGGGAGCGGCGACTGGTCGGCGGGACGCTGGGGTTGCCCGTCGAGGACGTGACCGGAGCCAGTGGAGGCGCCGCGAGGTCATGACGTTGCCTGGCCTGAACGCCGCCCCGTCTGAGCCGGACAACAGTGCGCCGCTCCTCGAGCTCGAGCACCTTCAGATGTGGTTCCCGGTGCGGTCGGCTGGATCAGGAGGCAAACGCGGTCATGTGCATGCCGTCGACGACGTCAGCTTGGTCTTGGCAGAGGGAGAGACGCTAGGGCTGGTAGGGGAGTCGGGGTGCGGAAAGACGACGCTGGCCCGCTGCGCCGTCCGGCTATTGCGACCGACGGCGGGCAAGGTCCGCTTTCGGGGCGCGGACATAACCTCGCTTGGTTCGCGTGCCATGCGACCGTACCGCAAGCACCTGCAGATCGTGTTCCAGGACCCCCAGGGGTCGCTCAACCCAAGGAAACGCGTCCGCCAGATCATCGGTTCTGCCCTGAGCCTGAGCGAGGGTAGCGGCTCGGACGAGGAACGCCTGCGCCAGCTTCTGGCCCAGGTCGGGCTCAACCCTGAGCACGCCAACCGGTTCCCCCATGAGTTCTCGGGTGGCCAGCGCCAGCGCATCGGCGTCGCCCGCGCCCTGGCCGTCGACCCGCAACTAGTAGTGCTGGACGAGCCCGTGTCCGCGCTGGACGTGTCCATCCAGGCCCAGGTGGTCAACCTGCTCGATGACCTCCAAGATCAGCTCGGCCTGTCGTACATCTTCGTAGCGCACGACTTGAGCGTGGTGCACCACGTCTCCGACCGGATCGCGGTGATGTACCTCGGAAAAGTCGTCGAAGTGTCGCCGGCGGAGGAGCTCTACACCCGGCCCGTCCATCCCTACACGCTTAGCCTTCTGGGGGCTATCCCCCTCCCGGACCCAATATTGAGCCGGTCCCGGCCGAGGCAGCTCCCACGTGGTGAGCTCCCGAGCCCGCTGGACCCGCCCGCAGGTTGCAGGTTCCACACCCGGTGCCCGGGCGCTACCGATATTTGCCTGGAGGTCGAACCACCGCTGACGCTGTACCCGGGCGGACATGAAGCGGCCTGCCACCATCCCCTAAACGTGAGCCCGTCCGACGTCGCCGCCGCCACTCGCAGCCCAGCAGCGTCCCGCTCCGCCGGGCCGGCCCTCCCGACATCCCCGGGCGGCTCGAGCCAGTAGTTTCCGTCGGCGGTGAGAATGATCGCACCGCTAAGCGCCACTCTGATTTGTCGTCGCCGAGCACCAGGGCTGCCCGGGGTATGGCCAGTACTGACTTTGGTTTTCGTGGCCGAGAAGTTCCCCGGGCTCCGGGTCGGTGCCTACATGTTCACGAACAACCTGCACAACCCAGTCGTGATGAAGACGAGGCGACAGTTGACGTGCCGAGCGGCGGTCCCAGGTCCGGCTTGAGCGTCCCGCGCGGGCTGATCGCCGGAACGCTCGCCGCCGGTGCCCTGGTGTGGGGACTGTACGCGATCGGGCCCGCTGCCAGCCTCCTGTCTGCGCTCGTACAGAGCGGGATCTACCTGGGCTTGCTCCTGCTCACTACCTGTAGCCGCCCGTTTAAGGTGCTGCTCGTCAAGACGGTGCAACGGTACACCATCAACCCGCTGATGCGGCTGTTGCTCGCGGTCGGCATCAACCCGCTCGGGGTGGCGATCCTGGAAACCCGGGGGCATGCGTCCGGCAAGACCCGCAGGGTCCCGGTCGGCAACGGCCGCAAAGGTGACTCGTTCTGGATCATCGCCGAACACGGCGCCCGCGCCGGCTATGTGCGCAACATCGAGCACGACCCCCATGTCCGGGTGCGGCTACGCATTGGCCTCCGCTACCGCTGGGTGCCCGGTACCGCCACCGTGTGCCCCGACGACGACCCGCTGGCCCGCCAACGGCAGATCATTGCCTGGCACCCGTTGCGCATTTACAACGCGGTCTACGTGCGCGTGTTCGGCGCCGACCTGCTCACGGTGTACGTCCAACTCAACACTGCCTACGCGGAGGGCTCAGGCGGGCCCGTCCTGGCGGCTGCCGCCCAGTCCGAGACACCAGCCCTGGCACCCGTGCAGAAGTAGCCCCGTTAGGGAGCAGACAAGAATGCCTGCCATAAGTCCGGATATCGCC
Source organism: uncultured Acidimicrobiaceae bacterium (assembly GCA_963823855.1). Taxonomy (GTDB): domain Bacteria; phylum Actinomycetota; class Acidimicrobiia; order Acidimicrobiales; family Palsa-688; genus Fen-671. The sequence continues at coordinate 432,802 of CAWGNA010000003.1, read as the reverse complement.
TTCTGCGTGCAGCGCGTCGGTCAGGACCGGGTGGGCTGAAGCACCCGCGTCGTGTCCGCCGGGGTGGACGGCGCGGGCCACCTTCTTCCCGGACCTTGTCGCACTTCCATCCTGTATAGGCGCCCGGTTTCCCGGCGCCGCGGCGCCTACATCAGTGGCTTCTGACAACGAAAAGGAGAACCGAAATGGGAAAGATCGTGATGAGTGGCCCGCAGAACGTCTCGCTCGATGGAGTGGTCCAGGACCCGATGGTGAGGAGGGTTTCAAGCTCGGCGGCTGGTTCACCCGGTTTGGGCGCAAGGACCTCGAAGAGTGGGCCAAGGTCGCGCTCGACTAGGTCCTGGGTGCCTGGGCATTGGCTGAGGGTCGGCGGAGCTAGGAGCTCTTCGGGGCGCGGTGGCGACGCCGGAGTGGCGCCCTGGCGGACAGGTTGAACAGCCTGCCCGGCGAGACCAGCGACAAAAGCCCATGCGCTTCGTCGATTCCAAGACCATCGGTGACGAGCTCGCCTTCCTCACCTACCAGCTCGTCTGAGCCGCCTAGCGATCGCTCGTCTGATCGGCCGGCGAGCGCCTTCTACTGCAACCCAGCAGAAGAGTGGCATCGGGGTTGTCCCGTGCGGTCTGAGAGAGTTTCTCGGCAGTGGTTAATCCCGTCACTAGCCCGTGTTTCTCGAGCGCGTAAGCAGCGATGTATTCAGCAGCGCCTTCGTTGAGTGACGGTGCGGTTAGCGTGGGTGGGACAATTGAGCCTCCTTGACAGATGGCACGAGGAGGCGATGCCGAGCGCTGCTGTAAGAGTCTCCGGTGCGACGAGCTCTCGCCCTGACCCGAGCCTTGAAACGCTTATTCGCTGTCATCGGCTTCCTCGCTGCGCACGAACCGGTTCCCCAGCCACCAAGCCCGGCGCGTCTCGGAAACGCAGCCCCTGAAAGCGGAGTGGCGCCGCGTGCCGTTGCGTGGCCTGCGCCCCGAGGACGTTCTCATGCCCCGTTATTTCATGGTCGCTGGACTGCTTGCAGTCTGGCACGCCCACAGAAGCATTCTGTCAATTGGCGTCTCGGTAGTCGGCTACGACTTCTCCTATGGCCCGTTGACCGATGATGGGAAGGGCGGGCTCGTAACAACCGCGCTGGGACATATACGACCACGAGATGGTTCCCACTTCGGCCACCTTCGCTGAGAGCGCGGTGCAACGTCTACTTCACGGTTCAGGCATTTTGCGACCTGAGGGCGGCGCACGCGTCCCGACGGTCGTGGTCATGCCGCTCACGTGGTAGTGCGAGTTTACCATTTTCAGGACCGAATTTCGGATCTCACCAGGAACGTGTGCAAAGTCCGGCAGGGCGCTCGAGGGGCCCCCGGCGGCTGTCAGGCTCCGCGTTGGCGGTCTTCCCAGCCAGTGCGCCACAGTTGTCTATGGCCTCACAAGGGGCTTTGGAGGAGCACCCGTCCGGTTGCAAGCTGCCGCCCGGTTATGCCAGCCTTCTCGACCGGTTTATCCAGGTCGTTGGAGGCGACGCACGAGTTCGGGCCGCGTGGGTGCACGGCTCGGTCGCACGGGGTGACGCAGACGAGGTGTCAGACCTCGACGTGATCATTGCCGTGGCCGACGATGATGTCCCTGCGTTCGCCGCGGGTTGGCGGGACCGTCTCGACGAGGTCACCCCGACCGTGATGGCCAGGCCCTCGCACGGTACGAGCGGGAGCTGGCTTGCCATCACCCCCGCGTGCCAGCGCTTCGACCTGTGGGTGGAACCGGCGTCACGCGTCGCCTCGTCCCCAGTTCATTACCGTCACGTCCTGTTCGACCACGACAACCTGGCTGCCCTTGTACCGGCTCCACCGGCGCCAGCGCCGCCCTCCGCCGACAAGATCCTGGACCTCGCCCGACGCTTCAGGGCGGCCGCTTCTGTCGCACGGGCCGCAGACGAGCTCCTCATGCTCCAGGTCATATGGGTGCTTCGCTGGATCCTCCATGACGCTTACGTCGAGCTCAACCGTCCGCTCCCCGAGACGGGTCTCAAGCAGTGGAGCGCCAAGCTCACCGACGCCCAACGCGCCACGTTGGTCGCATTGCCTAGTTCCGGAGACCCAGCACCGGTAATCGCGGCGCTGGAGGACGTGCTCGGCAAGCTGCCGGCGCAGCTGCCGGGCCCTGTGCTACAAGACGTAGTGGTGCCGCCCGAGGGGGTGATCCGAGGCTTAAGCATCGGCTCCGTGCCCGCTGGGACTTGGGGGCGCAACGTGGTTGAGGAGTACTTTGCACTTCAGCTGTACCTGACGGTCATCCTTCACCGTCGTGACTGGCTCCTCGGTGTCGTTGGCGCCAACGACGCCCGGCAGCTGCTGTACGAATTGGCACTCGAAGCGAACGGGCGGCGACCGGCAACGTCGCCGGCGGACTGGAGCGGGCGCCTGACAAACGAACAACGGCTCGAGCTCCTCGCCATACCTTCCGGGTCGGCTGACCGCGAGAGCGTCTTGGCCGCTCACCTGGGTGGGCGCGACGTGTTCACGCGACGCGGACGAGCGGTCCTCGGGCAAGCATGGCCGACGGCCATGGAAACTGCCGTCACGACACACGTCGACCGGGTGATCGCTGCCACCGGTGCCTGAGACGCCGGTACGACGTAATCGGCAGTCGACGAACCTCTCACAGTCCGTTGGTAAGGCGCATCGCTGCGCCGCGCTCCTCGAGCCCGTCGCCGGTGGGGCCTCGCCGCGATACCGCCGGCTACAACTTTATGTCGCTCGGGTCTAAATCACCGGCCAGGTTGTATTGCTTGACACACGACACGATGATGTCATTCCCAATGCCGCTCATCAGGACCGGGAACACGCTGCACATTGCTCCCTTCCAGCGCATAAAAGCGGTACGCCGGACCTGGGTGCTAAGGGCCGGGACCACGTCCATCAACTTGTAGGCCGCCTCGTACACGCGTGCCGGTTCTGCTACCAGTTTGTTCTCGTTATAGGCCGAAGTTTCGCAGGCCCGTAACACTTCCATATGAGCGGCCTCTCCGTGTCCGAAAGCGCCGTGGGCCTGGACGTCGTAAAAAGTGGTCGATGGCGCCAGCTGATGGGCATGAGCGTACCACTTGACGGCCATGCTCACGTCGCTCTGCCAGATATGGATGGGCCGGGACTTGCCCCGCACCTTCGAAAACTCGACGTCGGCGTGCTTCACCAGTTTTTGCAGCGACTCCCCTTTCTCTCTGGAGAGCTCACCGAAACGCGGATACAAGAAGCCCAGCAAACTGGATAGCGGTTTGTTCCTGAAGGTGGCCAGCTCGGCCCGCATCAAGGTCCATGCCACCGTATGGGAGTTTTGCGTGGTACCAAAACGGGTGTTCGGCCGGTCCTGGTCGGACACCACTACTTTGCTCACGACCACCTCATCGGACGTCAGGGCCCGTACCTTCGGCTTGCTTCCCTGTAAGCCACCAACCTCCGTGATCGTTACCTGGCGGCCCTCGCCGAGCGCTTCGACCAGTGCGACAGTGGCGACGAATTCCGAAGATCCTCCGTAGACATCGCCGAAAGGTTCCATCTCCCCCTCCACCGTGATCCCCACTTGCTCGGCAGGCAGGCCCCTGGAATCGGGCAACGGGTAGCCGTGAAACACTAGCAGGTCCGCCACCGTGCCCGGGCCGCCGACCTCGGCGCTGTACCTTTTGGCCAGCGTGGTCTCGAGCACTGGTTTGACAATGTCGGCGCCGTGATGGTGCATAACGTGGGGGTAAACGTCACCCAGAAGTTCGATCCAATGCGCCACCGCGAACGTGTACGCCGCCGAGTCGATCGTTTGGATGACATCGAGGAGCTTGGCTGCCGCCTTTTGCAGGTTGGCTGGCTTCTCCGTGGCTTTCTCGCCCTCGCTGAGCTTTTCTTCGTAATCTTCCAAATAGCGCAGGCCGCCGGACTCGTCGCGCGACTTGGACGTCCCCGCAAAGGTCGCCCCGCTGCTCAAGTGGTAAACCTGAGCGTAATAGCGGATAGCCTCGGAGACGTTCGCTTGCCAGGTCTCTACGTTCAAGCGCGTACTATCCCGGGACAGCTCCGCCACCACGTTCAGCACTTTGCCCGGTTCCTCCGTCACTTTGGTGAGTTTCAACATAAACTGGCCTTCTTCGGTCTGGAGCAGCTTGGCGCATCCCTCCAGCCCCGTTACCAGGTGCCTGAGGATTTGGCCCACCGACCATCCCGCCATGGCCGCGAAAGATCGGCGCATGAAGGACCAAGCCACCGCATGGCGGCCTTGCGGGATGTTGCTCTGGGCCTTTTTGCCGCCTTTAGCCTTTTTCGGCTCCAGGTACGTGTCGGGCCGGTCCTTGTTGCCCACCGTGAGGCCGGTAGCGATTACGTCATCGGGCCCATAGAGAATTTGGCTCTTCAGGTTCTTCGGCTCCGACAGTCGCCCCTCCCGCCCGGGAGCCACATCCACCTGGACTGTGAAGTCCGTGGACAAACGGGCCAGCCGCCAACCCTTTTCGACTAGCGCCTGCTCCGCCCGTTCCTTCGATGTCGGTACCTTTTTCCCGCTGGGCGCGTCGAAAGGCCCCTTGGTTTCGTCGACCTCCATCCCTACGTCGCCCTCGCCTACCTCTTGGTCGGTCAACACCGACGGCACCCAGTTGCCGCCGCTCCCTAGACGCAGCACGAGTGTTTGTGGCGGTTTGATGACCATCGACTGGACCGTGGCGACGCCCTCATCGTGCCAGGCGACAAGTTCATATACGGTGCCGGAATCGGTGTCCAGCCAACGGTCAGGGATTTCGATATCCGTGCTGGGTTGGTAAATGAACACACCCTGGATGACATCGGCAATTGGTGCCGCGCCGGCCCGGCGAAGGACTACGTCCTTATCGCGTAGCGAGGGCATTTCACGCGACGCGTCGTCGGCCTCGTGCTCGAGGTCGGGGTTGTCGTTCGCAGACAGGCCCAGGACCTGAGCCGTGGCGGGAACCCGTCCCTCCCGCTGCTGCACGACGTGCCAAGCCTCGTGAGCTAGATGCCGGTCGCCCTCATGGCCAAGGAAGATGTCGTTCCCCCGGGTGAAAGCAGCCGCGCCCAGGGCGGCCGGCGCCGCCGAATGGTTGTGAACCCGTACGTCGGAAAGGTCGACGCCCGACAGGCCCTCCGCCTGGCGCCGAAGGGCGGAGGGCAGGCCTGTCACGGCCCCCGAGCCAGCGGGACGCGGTGCCTTCATCAACTGCTCGACGACGGCCCGGTTGCCGGCGTGCCGCTGTAACTGGAGAAAGACCCTTGCCGGAGCACGTGACGAGTTTGTGGGAGTCGACGAAAGAGCGTCCACATCAGCCTGTGGCCGGCGCTGAGAGGGTTCAGCCTGTTCCCTTTCACCACGGGTAGTACCCGTCACCGTACACAGCGTAGCATCGAGAGATGGTTGTCGTTCCCTGCGACCGGCGGGGCTCAGCGGCGCAGTGTGCTACTTGAAGATGTTGACCGCTCGGGCGATCACCATCGCCATAGTGAGCAACGACACCACCGCCTGGACGAGCATGAGCATTTTTCCCACCGGGCCAGGGGAATGACGTCGATGGGCCGAAGGCCGTGGCGTTGGTGAAAGACAACTACAGATAATCAACGTAGGTGGGTTCCCAATCGGGTGACACCATGTTCGGCTGCGTCAGTTGTGGGAACCCTGTGCCAAGGCCCCGGTTGCCGGCACCATGGCCAACCAAGCAAGCGCAACCGATGCCACGAGCTCTAACAGCCGGTGCCACCTAGGCCTCACGTCTCTAATACCGCTAGTACTGGGGCCAAGTTCCCTCGTCTCGCGACTGTTTATCCTGTCGGCGTGCTCGGCCAGCGCGGGCACACACGAACAGCAGTAGAGCCCCGGCAGCCGGTTTCCCGGTACCCTTGCGGCGCAGCCCAGGGCATTGCGCCTTACCACCGGGCGACAGGCGCGCTCCCATATGTGTAGGGGAGATCTTCCCAGCGATGGCTTCGCTGCGAGGCCTCGCGGCGCAATTGCGATGCCGTGAGGTCCTGCATTGAGCTGCGCGAGGTCCCGGTGCGCCCAGTCAGTCCCGTCCGGTCATTTACGCCAGGGGGGTGGCTAATGATTTTCATCGTGGCCGTCAGCACCATGGCATTATTTGAGGTGGCCATTGGCGTGCAACTGCTAACTGAACAGAAGGCCGCTCGGCCTTGCCAGGCGGCCCAGCCGCGGGCGTCGGTGGCCTCCGACGGCGGGTTCTCCGGCGAGGAGGATGCCATGGTCGAGCTGACCGACCTGTCCCCCCGGGTCTGCACGCTGAAGGGCTTCCCCTACCTCGCGGCTTGGACCTTGGCAGACAGGCCGTTCGCCTTTGGCGTCGGCCATTTTGATGGTACGAACGAGACGGTGGGCCACTCCTGCGGCTTTAGAGATGTTGCCCAACAAGGCGAAGCCGTAGATGAGACTTGCCCTGGCCAACAAGCCAGAGCCGCCTGTGCACGGTTGTCCCACACAACGTGGTTAACCGGGACCACAACGGCTTCGTCCCGGCCATTTGGCAGGACGCCGGTGCCGGCTCCGGTAACCCGCATGTGCGTTCTGGCCCGTTTTCATTCCCTTTGCCCCAGCGTTTGGAGCCAATATCCGTCTAGGGCGTCCCAGATGGCGGCGACGCTCGATGTTCTACGTGCTTGTCCTGCGCCCCCGACAGGCAAATTGAGAAGCCGCCTGGCGCCAGTGCCGGGCCGCGTGCCCATCGGGCACGATGTACCTGTGGACGCACTTAGCTCTGCCGGGCTCGGGCTCGACTACGGCACGGTCCGCCTGGGGCGGACGACACAGGCCTGGCTCGTGGCGGGGTCGCGGCTGCGGGAGGAGGTGCGAGCGAGCCCAGGGCCGCTTGTTGCGGGCGTCGAGCAAATCGGTTCGTCCTCGGTGCCCGGGCTCCTGTCCAAGCCGATCGTGGACCTGGCCGCGGGCCTGGCGGAGGCAGACGGCGTGGCCGCCGTCACCGAGCGCATGGAATACATGGGGTGGGTCTATCGCGGGGATGCGGGCGACAACGGAGGGCACGTCTTCGTACTTGAGGACCGCCCGTGGCACCGCGTCGCCCACCTCCACGTCGTCGAACACGATGGCACACAATGGCGGAGGTACATGCGCTTCCGAGACCTGTTGACTCGTAGCTCGGACGCTCGAGAGAGGTACGAGGTCCTGAAATCGCGCCTTGCAAATCAGCACGGGACCGATCGAAAGGCCTACACGGATGGCAACACGGAGGTCGTGAAAGAACTCCTGGCCGAGTTCGGATGACGGCTATCCCCCGGGTGGCGATGATTGCTCGCGGTAGCGAGGACCGGCAACGTCGTCCCTGGGGCTTCAATATGGGCGAGCATTCTGGAACCAGTTTTCAACATAATTGGCCGGAATTGACCGACCCCGAGCCGTCGCTCTGTATTGATTCTGGTTGCATCTTCGGCTTTTTATCGGGTACATAATTGGTTGTTCGGTGCTCTAGCTCGGTTGAGCGGATAGTCGAGGTCCGAGACCGGCTGACCATCGCTCCCGTCACGGTTGGCGCGGGACCATGGTGGCGTGCATCTTGACGAATTGCATCACCGGTGCGGTTTCAATGTGGGCGAGGCCGTCGAGGCCGGTCATTTGGCCGGTGAGGTACTCATACAGCGAACGGTCGTCTGGGCAGACCAGTGCCGCCACCAGGCTGGTGGATCCGGTGGTGGCGGCGACGAAAGGAAATTCAGGTCGGCTAGCCAAGGCCTGTCCGACGTCCCTCAGATTGGTGGGGGCCACCGACATCCACAACAGGGCCTGAGAGCGGATCCCGAAGGCGTCGCTGGCGAGGTCCAAGTCGAAGAAGAGGACGCCTGAGGCGATCAGTTCTTCGACTCGCCGTCGGACGGTCGACTCGTGCCAGTGAGTTCGCGCTGCCAGCTGGCGATAGGAAGCGCGGCCATCATCTGCAAGGGCTCGGACGAGCGCCCAGTCGGCTTCCTGCAGCTTGGCCGTCGGACGTTCGAACGACAGCCCGTCTCGTGCCGGAGGAACGAGTTGGGCGATGTCCCCGCGGCTGAGCTCGCTCGGCCCAGGCGGAGCCGACAATCCCGTGGCAAAAAGGTGGAGGAGACAGTAGGCCTCAAGGTCGACGACCTGTCGACCGACCGAGAGCTGGCTGAGTAGCAGCGGCGTTCGCTGTTCGCCGTCGCGGGAGTGAACCATGCTGAAGATCTCGGTCCCGCCCGAGGTCAGCTGCACCCAGGAAGTGTCGGGATGCTGCGCCAGTTTGGCGGCGACGGCCGGTGCTGACCCAGGAGCGCAGCGGATACGGACGACCCAGTCGTCCTGGCCGATCCGTTGGGAGTCGAGCTGGCCCACCACACGAAGAACCCGATCGTCGAACAGACGCCGGTAGCGACGCGAGACGGTCGGCTCGGAGGACCCCAGGACGTCGGCCAAGCGGCTGAACGGCGCTCGAGGGTCGACGTAGAGCGCCTGAATGATTCTTCGGTCCAAGGCATCGATAGTGATGGTTCCCATTCACAACACCATATTTCACAGTTGTAATCATGCAGATATCTACAAACCTGTGGCGGCTAGCGGGATCGCCCCGCATGCTACAGGTCATGGAAAAGAAGTGGTGGACCCTAGTCGTAGTGTGCGCAGCCACCTTCATGTTGCTGTTGGACATCACCATCGTGATCGTCGCCATGCCGTCCATCCAGTCGGAACTGCACGCCAGCTTCAGCGACGTCCAGTGGGTCATCGACGCCTATGCCCTGACGCTGGCGTCGGTGCTGCTGACGGCCGGTTCGCTAGCCGACCGTTACGGGCGCCGATTGCTGTTCACCGTCGGTCTCGTTGTCTTCACCCTCGGCTCGTTGCTCTGCGGGATGGCCGATTCGCCGATCATGTTGATCGTGTCCCGCAGCGCCCAAGGCATCGGCGGGGCGATCCTGTTCGCCACCTCGCTGGCTCTTCTGGCTCAGAGTTTCCACGGCAAGGAGCAGGGGATGGCCTTCGGAATTTGGGGCGCGGTCACTGGCGTGTCCGCCGGGCTCGGACCAGTACTGGGTGGGGTCATCACCGACGCCATCAGCTGGCGGGGCATCTTCTTCGTCAACCTGCCGGTCGGTATGGCTGCGCTCGTCATCACCAGGCTTAAGGTCGATGAGTCGAAAACGCCACATGCGGCCCGGCCTGACTGGGCCGGGTTCGCCACCCTCACCGCCGGGCTGGTCAGCCTGGTCTACGGATTGATCCGTGCCGGGGAGATCGCCTGGAGCGACACCGGGGTCGCTATCTGCCTTGCTCTCGCCGTCGTGTTTTTGGTGTCGTTCGTGGCAGTCGAACTCCGAGCAGACCACCCGCTGTTCGACCTGTCGCTGTTCCGTATCCCTACCTTCAGCGGTGGGTTGGCTGCGGCCTTTGCCTTGAACGGTTCGCTCTACGCGATGTTCTTGTACCTCGTCCTCTACCTCCAAGACGACCTCGGCTACTCCGCTATGGCAACCGGTATCCGGCTCCTGCTCATCAGTGGGACGACTATTGCGGCGTCGATGTTCGCCGGGGTGTTCAGCGAACGCATACCCGTCGGTTGGCTCATCGGGCCGGGCCTATTGCTGACCGGGGTGGGTCTGCTGCTCATGACCGGGCTCGACGGCAGCAGTTCCTGGGCCCACTTGATCCCTGGCTTCATCGTGGCCGGCGTCGGCAGCGGGATAGTCAACCCGCCACTCGCATCCACGGCCGTCGGGGTCGTCGCCCCCGAACACTCCGGCATGGCCTCCGGCGTCAACACCACCTTCCGCGAGATCGGCGTCGCCACCGGCATCGCCGTCTACGGGTCGGTCTTCGCATCCGCTCTCCGCCAGGAACTGGGCCAGGCCCTCGCCAGCACCCCGTCCCTAGAGCGGCACCTGCCCGGAGTCGTCACCGCCGTTCAACAGGGCAATGCCGCTCAGGCCATCAACGCCGTGCCTGCCCCGTTGCGAGCACCGCTTGTCGCCGCCGTTCACGCCAGCTTCGCCGGTGCGCTTGACGTCTTGCTCGTGGTCAGCGCTGTCTTAGCCCTTGTCGGAGGGGTCTCTTCCATTGTCCTTATCCGACGCCGGGACTTCGTGGTCTCACACCACCGACCGACACCGACACCAACACCAGCAGAGCCATTGAGCTCGCTCGTGTGATGAAGAAAAGCCCGATGACGCGTCTCACCTACCCGCGCTCGCTCTCCGTGCGCTGCGGGTTGCAAATGGTCCGCTGTTCAGGACTCACCACCCCTTTTGACCGCGAAAAGCAGAGTCACCCATTCGAGCGGAGAAGAGTGAAGATGGATGCAGTCATCACGACGGAGGATCTGCGCAAGAGCTTCCGCGACCGGAAGGCAACTGTCGAAGCGGTCAAAGGCGTCAGCTTCGCAGTCGGTCGGGGCGAGATCTTCGGCTTCCTCGGACCGAACGGAGCCGGAAAGACGACGACGCTCCGGATGCTCACGACGCTGTTGCCCATCGGCTCGGGCACGGCGAACGTGGCCAACTTCGACGTCGCGCACGAGCCGAGGCAAGTGCGTCAACGGATCGGCTACGTCAGCCAAGCCGGTGGCAATGGCCTCTTCCGATCTGGTGGGGTTCGGGTACACGCCAGGGCAGGACCTCTTGTTCGAGTACCCCGATGGCGACCGGGCCCTCCGCCGTCGTTACACCATCCGACGGTCGGATCCTGGGGAGGGAATAGCCGAGTTCGAGATCGAGATCCACGATGGTCGCGGCCCTGCCACCCGCTGGGCGGCCAAGGCCGAGCTAGGCGCACACCTCGAGGCCATCGGCCCCGAGGTGGGATCAGCCTGCGACCAACGGCGACGTCCCATCTCTTCGTCGTCGACGACTCCGCTATGCCAGCCGCCTTCGTCCTGCTCGAAGCGCTCCCCGCGGGCACGCCGGCCACCGCCCTCCTCGTGACGAGTCATGGCGCGGAGTCGCGCCCGGCGCCGACCGACGCGCCGGCGACCTCCCTCGTCTGGCTGGTTCAAGCAGAAATGCTCGAGATGCTGAGCGACCTGCGCCTCGCGGCCGGCACCGCCGCGTACCTCTTCGGTGAACGCCACCTCGTCCGCACCGCAGAGGAACTCCTTGTCGCTGGCGGTATGGATCGCGACGCCGTGGCGTCCAAGCCCTACTGGCGACGGGACCAGCCCAACGCCAGCCATGGCGAGCCGTCGTTCAACTGAACTTGGGCTCCATTCGCACCGACACCGTGGCGTCGCATCCAGGTTGGTGGATCGTGGCGGCGATAAACGGAAGTCGGGCCGTTCGGCAAGCGTCCGCCGGCAGCCGCGAGCCTAGTGAGAACCACCGACATCCTTCATTTGGGGCCGACTTCGCATGCACGATCCAAGACACCACCTTGATGGACGTCCGCATCGTCGAGATCGACAACCCGAGCGTCGTGACGCGTTTCCCTATTCATCAGTGCAGCTGCATAGGGCTGCACTGATGCTGCCCTGTGCACCTGCCCAACGTCCTTACGGGCGGTCGCGAAGCCGCAGCTCACGGGCCGCGTGCGCGGCGACCCGTGCACGGCGCTGGATAGGGCACCGGTGAGTAGGTCCCAAGAAAAAGCCCCATAAACCCCATCTTCGGCAGTCCGTCCCAACGCGAAACCGCTGGTCAGACGCCTTTGCCTATGCACAAAAGGGGCCGACCAGCGTTTCAATGGTGGGCGGGGGAGATTCGTGAACGTCCGACCCTTGAGCTACGAGCCCGACGGCCAGAGCGACATTTCGGCTTCGCTCAGCACGCCATAATTGGGAATTATGTAGGTTCCAAAATCGGAAACTCCAGAAGTGAGGGGGAGCGCGTAATCGGCGATCCCGGAGTCCTTGCCTAGACAAACTAGGTTTGGGCCTTGTCCACATAATGTCCAAAGGTACAAGGATAATCGGGTCGCTTGTTATGTCGCGCCTGACCGATTGGATACGCCGAGGCTAAGCGAGGCGGAGGTCTCGTTATGGAACGCCGATGAGCGGGGGCGAGCGCGCTGCGGTGATACAGATGAGATGAATCTGCCGCGCTCTGGCCAGGAAGCCGGCCCCCGGGGCAAGACGACCCATGAGCGATACCAATCAGTCGATCGGTCTGGGTGTCGCAGACTGGACCGCCGACTGGAACCGGCAATCTCGACCGGGCACACCACGGGGGTCTCAGGTCCCAGCGGAACCGTTTACACCGCGCAGAATATGACGGATAGGGACGGTCCCCAAATCTTTATACCTCGCCCGCCTAATGTTCACCCACTTGGCGTGACCAAGCTGTGGAAGGCTGCACTCGGGGAACCTGCCGCGGTCGCGCCGTTGGCTACGAACACCGGGGAGCTCGGGCATTCGATCGACGCCGTCATGATGAACGTCCGGTTGTCGTAATTCTGCGCACCTTGATGGGACGCTGAAGGTCACGCTTGGCCACCTCGACCCCCTGCTTGAGCGCTCCGACGTCGAGGCGGGCGGTAACGGCGACTGCGCATCGCCGAGGGGCCGTGCTCGGCCATCGAGAGGTTGGCAGCGGTGTTGATCAGGGCTACGTGTGAGAAGGCTTGGGGGAAGTTCCCGAGCAGCCGACCGGCCTTCGGGTCGTATTCCTCGGAGAGGAGACCGACGTCATTGCAGAGCGCACAGAGCCGCTCGAACATCTCCTTTGCCTCGTCGTGGCGTCCGAGCAGGGCGAGGTTGTCGGCGAGCCAGAAGCTCGTCATCAAGAAGGCGCCCTCGGTCCCTTTCAGGCCGTCGACGTTTTCGTCGGTGTCGGTCTGGTACCGGCGGACGAAGCCATCGGTGACGAGCCCCTTCTGGATCGCCTCGACAGTGCCAACGACACGCGGGTCATCGGGCGGCAGGAAGCCGACAGGTACGAGCATGAGCAGACTGGCGTCGAGAAGCTTCGACTCGTAGTACTGGGTGAACGAGTTGAGGCAGTACTCCCGCGCTGTTGACGAGCTGCCGACGCCCGAAGAGCGTCGCGGCACGGCTGGGAAGAGTCCCGAGTACGGGCTCGCCGGGCATCTCGGTATTTACCTCTGGCACGACCGGCTCGAACCGACTCAAGACGGTCTGTTCGGCAAGTCCGTCGACAGGGCGGTGCCCGACGAGCTTGCGCACCTGGTGCCCTTTTTCGGCAGGACGATGGACTCGCTCGACGAAACCGAGAGCTCGTCCGAACTTGAGCCGGTGTTCGCGAACTCCTGATCCCAGCCTGGGATCTCGTCCGTGATCAGGCGGGCACGCGCAGGCCTACGGCAAGGAACGAGATCCTCGCTCCGTTCGGCTGGTGGTACGGCGCCGGCCTCGTGGGCCCCACCTGGGCAGACGGCGAACTGCTGAAAGTCTTTCGAGCCGCCACCTCGGTCGATCCTGACTTCCGGGTCGGAGAACAGCTCGCGGCACACGCCAATGCCCGACGGAGGGGGCGTCAGTCGTAGCGGCGTTGCGTCGAACGCACCGCTGGGCTCGTCACGCAGCGGGATAGCCACGGGCCAGTCGTCGCCCATGGCCCGCCGGCAGCCGGCCGTACCGCGGAGCACGAGAGGCTCATGACGACCCTCGGTCGGTGCCGCCAGCACCGCGATTTGCGCGCGGACGGGCGGCGACGGTGCCGGCTCGGGGCGGCTGTAGCCGGCGAGCAAGGGGGATGAGTGCCTGCGCGTTGGGGCTCCTCCAGCCGATTACCGGGCCCCAGCCGGCCGGGCTCTGGCGGCCAGTGATCGTCGCGTGGAGCTAAGTCCTCAACAGTGGCCGAGCGCGGACGCGCGTCCCAAAGCCTTGGACAGTTTGCCCGCTGCCGCGTACCAATCTCCACCTTCCCATGTTCGTAGGGCGGCGTCGAGGAGGGACTCAGCCTGGTCAAGGGGGCGAACTAGAGAAGGCTCTAGTAGCAGGCGCCCGGCATCAACCGCCTCAGCGGTCTGCCCCGCATCCAGGCGTACGGACATGAGCGGCCAAAGGCATAGTCCTTTGTGGTTAGCGGTGTAGGTTGGCGAAGTGAAAGCGCTGCCATCCCAAAGTTCCAACGCCTCATCTGCCAAGCCAACCACTTCGCTGAAGCAGCTGTCTTTCCAGGCCACCCACGCCATTGCGGCGGTGGCAGCGGCGACCCACCAGGTCAGGTTGGCGCTTATGGCCGCGGCCCTAGCCTGACGCGATAACGAGCGGACAGCTTCGACGTCGTGGCGGCGTACCCCGAGGCGACTAAGGAGGCACAGGCTCCAGCTCCGGCACAGTGGGTCACCTAATCGGCTGGCTAATGCGGACGCTGATCGCATCATCGCTTCGGCCTCGTCAAGCTCCCCCCGGTACATCAGGAGGCAGCCAAGAGTGCCTACACAGTAAGCCAGCTCATGCTCGCCCTCGCCCCCCTCCGCGGCCTGGACAGCCCTGCGCATGATCGCCAGAGAGGCATCGTCTACCTGGGAAGAGGAATTGCACCGCGCAATCGAAAGTTGGAGATAAAAGCCCGCTTTACGGCTCGTGGACCCGAACTTCTCCACCACCGGCGTGGCCCGATCGAGCACGGCGGCTGCAAGATCGGGCTGGTTCCGCCAGTTGTAAAGGTTGGCGCGGCCATCGATCTGGACCTCGAGCCACGCTTCGGCCCACTCCTGGCCCCTTTGCTCAGGCTCGTCGCCGAGCAGTTGGTCGGCAGCGTCGAAGGCCGCGATGGCGGGCTCGTAGCTGTAGCCGCCTGGCGCCTGATAGCCGTAGTCCACCTGCACCCGCCCCAAGCGCGCCTGAAGGCAGGCCGCCTGCAGTGGCTTATCGGCCCTGATGATGGCTAAGGCCTCAAGGAGTGCCCCTCTTGCCTCAACCAAGCGGTAGTTCCGCCAAAGGACTGCAGCGAGCTCGGCGCGCAACTCGACCGCAGTGTCCACCCAAGGCGCGCTTGCGGCGGCCTGGCCGATAGTCTCGAGAGCCTCTCTGTAAGACGACACGGCCTCGTCAATGGCCGAATGAGCCGCAGCGTGCTTCGCTGCAACACTTAGGTGATGGACAGCTCTTTCCGTGTCCTCCGCCATTGCGTAGTGATGGCCAACGACGGCAGCGACCTCCTGGAGGCGGCCGTATGACGCCTCTTCCAAGGCCCATGCGGCCCGAGCGTGAAGCTGGCTGCGACGGCTGTGAAGCAGGCTGGCGTAGGTCGCCTCCTGGACCAAAGCGTGCCGGAAACGGAACACAGGCTCGGGCCGCTGGTGGCGCTCGACAACGAGCCCGGTGCTGCACAGCTCGGCCATTGAGGCTGGCAACTCGTCCTCCATTTCGCTCACGGCTCTCAGCGCGGACAAGGAGAACTCAGGCCCCAGGACTGAAGCGGCGATGATGGCCTCCCGAGCGGGCGCCGAGAGCCGGTCGACTCTGGAACGGATCAGACGCTCTGAACGCGTCGGGCAGAACATCTTTGGGGGCGTTCCCGCTGAGCGACCACGAATCTCCCTTTTGTACCAGAGCGCCAGTCTGGACAAGTGACAAAAAGCGCTCCTCCAGGAAAAGGGGGTTGCCGTCGACACGGCTACGCAGGGTCAATACAACGTCTTCGGGCGCTTGTCGACCGAGGATCGACCCTGCTAGTTCGCGTTCGGCTCCCTCAGCCAGAGGTGCAAGCTCAACCCTGCGGAAAACGCACGCGCTGTCCTTCTCCAAAGCAGTTTCAAGCTCCGACACCCCCTGGTCCGGCTCGGGGCGGCGCTGTCGCAAGCAGCAGAAAAGGCGCCTCTCGGGTAAGTGTTGCAATCTTCGCTGTAAGCCGGAGGGAAATCGGGTCCACCCAGTGTAAGTCCTCCAGGACCAGGACGGTCGGCCCTTTGCCGCCAGGTGCTCGATCAGAGCGCGCACTGAAGCGAAGGTCGCCCTTTGCAGACCCTCCGGGCTGAGCCGGGTAATGGGCGAGCCCTGCCAGCTCGTGCTAATACCCATCATCTGGGCGAGGAACGGGACGTGCTCGGTGTCTCCGCCGAAGACCGCTTTCATGGCCCTTTGCAAGGTCGGGCCCACAACCTGCTCGGCCTCGTCGGGGGCAACGCCAATCCACGCCGAAAGCAGTTGCTGGTAAAGACCGTAAGGCGTCGAAGAACCAAAAGAAGCCGATCGGCCCTCCAGCCACAGCGGCAGCCGGCCTGTGCCGGCGCCGACCCAGGCCATGAAGCGCTCCCGGCATTCTCGCACCAGCCGGCTCTTTCCAAGGCCGGGTTCACCAACGATGAAGACGACAGAGCCCCTCCCCGATATTGCCTGCCTCATCGCCTCCTCCATGGCTAGAACCTCGTGGTCGCGGCCAACCATGGACGTGCGGGACAGGAGCACACGTTGGGCCGTCGGAAGATCTGTCGGCCCTCGGGCGGCCCAGGTACGCCGCCGTCAGGGGCTTCGTGTCGGGACTGACGCAGACAATTTCTGATGGGCCCCAGTGGAAAATGCCCTCCGTCGCAGCTCTGGTTGCCGGCCCCACCAACACCGGGCTGGCCCGCGCCGCGGACTGCAAGGCGGCAGCAGCCTGTACGACTTCTCCTACGGCAACGTAATCAGCTTTCACTCCCGACCATAAGGGGCCGACCACGGCTGGCCCGGTCTCGATCCCCACGCTCACTGAGACCAGCCCTCTGCCGGTGCCGTCCCCGGCTGAGCTGATTGCCCGCGCCCCCGCCCTTACGGCTCGCTCGGGGTCGTCCTCGTGTGCCTCGGGCGCACCGAAAATCGCAACCAGCCCGGCTCCCGATATGGAAGTGACGGTACCGCCGAGGCCTTCGACCTCGGCTACCAGCGCCGCCATGGCGCTGCCCACCGCCCACTTGAGGTCCTCTAGCTCGGTCTCGCCGGCGGCTGGGGCTACTAGCCCGAGCTTGGCATCGAACACCGTCACCAACCTGCGCTCCTCATTGCCGGATGGACGCAATATGGGGGCGGAGGCGCTGGCCCGCCCAGGACGCGGATCTACCTCGGCGCTCGCCCTGAGGAACTGGTCCAAACTGGAGCTGGGCGTGGATCCTTGGGCTTCTAAAGCAGACCGGCAGCGCTCATAGACGGTCGAGCGCGAGCTGGCGGCCGCCTCGAGCCGAGTAAATGCGGACCAAGGAGAAAACGGCCTCCTCTGAAGTGGGCTCAGCTGCGAGGCACCCCTCCCAAGCGTCGACGACGGCTCCCGGCTCGCAGCGCCCGTACCCCCTGCTGCGATCTCGGGCCAGCTCCAAGCGAGCTCTTTGGCGCAACCGTTCAAGGGCCTCCCGCGGCTGGATGGCCCAGTCGGCATACGGCTCGTCCTCCAACAGGACGCCGTTGTTGGCTAGGGCTTCAGACAAGGCCACGTCCCGTTGGCTACCAGGAGCCATGCTCAACGCCGACCGCAGAGACTGCTCATGAGCAACCAAGTCGATGTCCGGTTCGGCCCCCTCGTCTATCCATATGTGACCCCGGTCGGCGCGGAGAAGTGCCCCCCCCGCACCGAGGGGTGCGAACGCGTCCCTCGCTAGCGACAAAGCTTTGGCCAAGGCGTTAGCTGAAGCCGGGGGAGACAGGTGGCCGAACAGCACCTCGCGGGCTACCTCCCTGCCGAGCCAGCGCTCGGAGCTCAACATCAGTAGCTCGCACAGGCGCTTCGCGGCGGGACGACGCCAGGGGCCGGCACAGCTTTCGCCAAGCTTCACAGTGAACGGGCCCAGCAGCCTCACCCGCAATTCGGAGCCATGAGGAGCCCTTCTAGCATGCCGTTCGGTCGCCACAGCCACGGCGCATTATCTCACGTCGGTAGGCCGGTGCAGGGGGCGTGGCAAGGATACGGCAAGGTTTTGGCAATGCTCGTTGTGTACGTTCAGGCTATGACCGGCCGAATGAAACTCCTTCTGGCTCCTGCTCTACTGGGGCCCACGCCTGCCAGGCCCGCTCGGGCCGCAGTGCGTTCACGGCATTTGGGAAGGGTCGGTGGCACGGCCCTTGCTGCGGGGATGGTGGCCAGTGTTGGTTTGGGCACTTTGCCGGCGACGGCTGTCGCCACCTCGAGAGCGATCGGCGCTGCCGGGCCTGTCCCCGGGACGATCTTTGTCGCAAACGGCGGCTTGGTAGGGGAAGGGACAGGCGCGGGTTCTGTCACGGTGTACAGACCGGGCGCGAGCGGCAACACCCGTCCCGAAGCCGTTATCACCGCAGGAGTAGCCGGCCCGGGCAGCCTCGCCTTAGATTCTTCAGGCAACCTCTGGGTGGCCAATAACCTCGGCACAGTCGTCGAGTACAGCAAAGCTGAACTCACCGGTGCTTCTCCAGCCCCAACTGTAACCATCTCCTCAGGAGCCTTAGACACTCCGGGCGGGCTCACCTTTGACGCCTCGGGTGACCTGTGGGTAGGCGACGGTGGGTCGGGGAGGATCTTCGAGTTCGCCAAGGCCCAATTGGCCAAGTCGGGCGACCCGAAGCCCGAGGTGACCCTTAGCCCCGACCTCTGCAGCCCGGACTTCGACCGCTCCGGTGACTTGTGGGAAGGTAGCGGCGTCAACACGCTGTCCGATCTGACGAAAGCACAGCTCACCAAGTCGGGCTCGCCGGCCCCGAAAGTGGTAATCACCTCAGGCAGCCTGTCCAGCCCGTGCAAGCCCACTTTCGACCGCTCCGGCAACCTGTGGGCTGCGAACTATAACAGGACCACTGTGGTCGAGTTCACGAAGGCCGAGCTGGCCAAGTCGGGCTCCCCGGCGCCAAAGCTTATCATCACCTCCGCGGGCATAAGCAGCCCCGGAGATGTCGCAGTCGACGGCTCGGGCGACCTATGGGTGCCGAGCGCGGGTAAGAACTCGGTCATCGAGTTCAGCCGGACCGAACTGAACAAGTCGGGCTCGCTCCGGCCCTCGTTGAGCATTGCTGGCCCGGCCACGGGGCTCAACTGGCCGTGGGCCGTCGTGATCGAGCCATAGCCCAAAGGGGTTGAGGTGCCTGCCAACCGCCGCGCAAGGGCTCCAGGGACGCAGCCGATTAGAGGGTTCCCTCCGTGCTCCCTGAGCGCGCCATAAGCGGTCAATATGCGTCGCCCCGATCCAAATGGGGGCCTTTGGGGACCCAGTACCTAGTCGGCGATCTCGGCAGCCATGCTCAAGAGAGGCCGACTTTCGGGCTCCGGCACAGATTGTGGCCCTGGCCCGATAGTATGAGCGTTCGTTCTGGAGCGCGCCCGAACCGAAAATTTCCCCTGTTCCTGCAGCCAATATCCGTCTATCTGCGTGGATTCACATTGAAAGTAAAGGGTCTTTGAGCCGCACATATAGGGCGTTATGCGCCTAAGCCCTCGGTTCAACCCTGGTGCCTAAATCGCAAGACCCGCCGCGGATGACACTTTCCATGAACCGCTCCACCTCTGCCGGGTCGACCTGAGCCCCACCCTGGGTCGAGACCGTCATCGTCGGTACTTCTAGCGCTACGGGCCCAAGTCACTCCAAGACCAGGTGCCATTGTCGAAGTTCTGCCACACGGCACCCATGCTCGCCGAGCGGGCCACGGCGCGCTCGCGAGCCTCGTCTGGATGGCACGCCAAGTGCAATTGCATGACGTGAGCGATGGGGAGGAAGCGGCCCAATTCTGGTTCGCACCATCCTCGTTGCCACGCCTTCTCGGCAATAACGCTAACGCCATTGTTAAGCGCGCAATCGATCAGGTCGTACGACGCCCTAAATGTCGGCTCCGTGGCTCGGCCACCAGGTCTGGTCAGTTCATCGGTCACGCCCTCGGTGGCTTTCAGGGTGAACACAATGCCTGCCTTGATGAGGTCGACGCTGATGACGGGTAGGCACAAGTAATCGGAGAGCACCCGGGCCGCTGTCGACTTCCCAGCGCCAGGGGGACCAGAGATAATTAGCAGCACCGGCTTGGCGCCGTTCCCATGCGGACCGGCCGGTTTACGCTCCACTGCTGGCTCTTGGTGCCAAGCAGGCTCGGGCACTTCGACCCCCTTTCCAGGGCCAC
The DNA here is from genome assembly GCA_963823855.1 of uncultured Acidimicrobiaceae bacterium. Lineage (GTDB taxonomy): Bacteria > Actinomycetota > Acidimicrobiia > Acidimicrobiales > Palsa-688 > Fen-671. Next base: position 412,842 of record CAWGNA010000003.1, on the reverse strand, counting down.
ACACATCAGTTGCAGTGGGCCCTGCAAAGGCTAGGCCGCCCACGAGGGCTCGACCGAGACGGACCCGGTCGAGCCCTCTTCCGCCAACTGGCTACGATCGCCTGACGTGCCGTTCACCTGTGACGCCTGCGGCGCCGGACGCGACTTGGCCCAGATCCCCACGTACGGCCCCGTCCTGCGCTGCCCGCGATGCGGGGACGAGCGTCCGTTCGTCCGGCCCCCGCTCCTCATAGTCACCGGCACACCGGGCTCCGGGAAGTCGACCATTTGTGCCCGGCTCGCAGGGAGGATCCCCGGTGCCGTCCTGCTCGACGCTGACGTCTTCACCGATCAAATGATAAGTGTCGTCCCACCAAATGAGGACTACCCAGCCTTCTGGCGATCTATGGCAAGAGTGGCGCACGAGATATCGCAGAACAACCTCACCGTCGTGTTCTTCTCCGGCATGTTGCCGCAACAATTGCTGGCGCACACCGACGTCCTTGACTACTTCGAGTCGGTCAGCTTCATGTGCCTCAGGTGTGACGCCGAGGTCCTCCGCGCCCGGTTCATGCGCTGGGCCGGGAGCGAGGTCGACGCCCAGAGGCTTGAAGCGGCGGTGGACCGGTGGGGCCGGTTCAACGACGTCCTCATAGAAACGGCTAGCTCGGTCAACGACGTGCATGTGATCGACGCAACGAGGTCTATCGCCGAGGTGGAGGGTGATGTCCGCGCGTGGGTTCTCGAGAGACTGCGCTGCTCGTAACCTGACAAATAACCGTACCGTGGACGTGTCACTTGGACGAGCGTCGACCAAGCGTGCCGACCGGCCGTGATGCGACAATCACGACCGTGGAAGTGTACCGTCCTGTCCAGGTGGCCCGCCGGCTCCGTACCGATGATGGGCTCGTTTGCTCGGTGCGTAGGAGCCTACCTGCCTTCTAGCCAGCCCTGCCTTCCTCAACCGGCCATTCCGTCGACCGCGGCCAACGCAACAGCCCGAGCAGTTCCAGCGCCACATCGGTCAGGGCGCTGCCGGCGCCGTTCCTTCGACCCGACGTCCTTTGGCCCGTATAGATGGCGCCGGCTACTCCGGCCTAAATCCCAGTCAACAACGCAAGTGGCTGGTCCTGGGGAGGCGCCGACACGTTCAAGACCATCACGGTCGATCACTTCGGGCGCTCCGTGCGACGCGTGAGCACGTCAAGTTTCGACCAGGTCATCGCCGTGGACGCACGAGCAGCGGCGCTTTTGATCAGTGAGTTCGCCCGTCGTCACGTGGCGCGTCGGGCCACCTGGGGCAGGGTCATTGGGCTCACGTCGGGCGGCCCCGGCGGAAGTATCGTATGGTGCTGCGAAGGCGGCGCTCGAGAACTTGAGCATGGCTGCGGCTCGCGAGCTTGGCTCTTTGGGTATCACCGTTAACGTCGTCTATCCCCCGGTCACCGATACCGGCTGGGTGACTGACGAGGTGCGCGCCGCAGTTGAGTCCTCAACCGAGCACTTTCACGTCGCCCTACCCGAGGACGTCGCAGAGGTGATCACCTTGCTCGCTTCTGATCATGCACGACTGATCACCGGCTCAGTGGTCCACATGCGGTGGAACCGGAGCACGATCGAGTGGCGTAATGAGACACACGAACCACCTATGGGCGGATCATGTGTGGTAGTACAAGCAGGTAAACCGTGTCTATAACGCGATAGCCATCATTATCGTCACTCCATTTTGGGGTGCCTCCTCCCTGAAGGAGGGACGTTCTCGGCGCGGCATTGACGCGTTACCTATACCGCTGCCATACCCTAACTAATGTCAAACGCGGCCGTGTCAGGCCGCCCCTTTGGCTTTGCCTTGACGACGGCGCTTCCAGGACAATTGGACGCTGGCGTCCCGGAAGTGCAGAGGCGAGGGCGCCCGGGTCATCAACATCCTTGACGGGCGGGTTTTCCAAGCAGAGTTCGCGGGCCTCTTCGGCGAGACCGGGTGAGCAGCCCATGGTGCGCGAGTAGCGGGCCCACCAAAATATACGTTGGTACTGAACACCCGGACCGGGAAGAGTTGAGGTGTGGGAGGTCACATCGCCGTTGTGTTGCCCGGGGCCGCGAATGGCCCTTACGCCGCGCCCCTGCTGGTGCCGCTGTTGGCGGTGGAGGAAGCGGGAGGCCGGGTTGAGGTTGTCACCTACCCCGAGTTCCGGCCCCGAAGCCTTGAGCGACAGGACGCCGTCGAGTTCGACGCCTTCGTCGGCGAGCGGGTCGCCGAAGTCCTGGCAAGGGAACGCCCGTCGAGGGTCACCTTCATCGCCAAGTCGCTCGGGACGCTCTTCCTGGCGGCCATGGGGGATATGCCGCTCCCCGCTGACGTTGGTGCCATCTGGGTCACGCCGCTGCTCGGGCTCGACTATGCCCGAGAGGGCGTCATGGACAAGCGGTGGCCCTCTCTGCTCGTTGCCGGCTCTGTGGATAAGTACCACGACCCCGCTGCTCACGCCGAGGTGTGCCGGACAATTGGGGCGGAGTCCCTTGTCATTGACGACGCCGACCATGGGCTAGTCGTGGCTGGGAACGTCCTGGCAACCGTCGAGGGGTTCCGGGCCCTTGCCCAGGCGAGCCTGGATTTCGTCGGCCGACGCTAGCCAGTTGGTCGACGCGTACCAACAGCAGGAACAGCGATAACGGGGCGGGCGGCATTTACTCCCGGATAGGGGTTCCTCCTTTAGCAGTAACCACCGCTTAGCACGTCGTACGCTTGGTTTTTTGGGCAGGCGAAAGACCTTGCGGCCCGGAGTGAACCGCCGGGTTTTTAGATGTAAAAGCGTCACAGTCGCTGTCGTCCACGACAGACCCGGTCAGTGCTCGACCGGCCTGAGGGGCACAGACGTCTGTGCAACGAAAAAACGCTGGCGACCTAAGCATTTCTAGCATGTAGCTTAGCGATCGCCACCCTTTCAGCGTCGGTCACGAGCAACGGCGTTGAGGCGACCGCCGGCGGAGCGCGGGCATGGTTCGCTGCCCCTCGCGAGTGATCGGGCTGAGGCCCCGCACGGTAACTCCCTGCGCTGCCCATACTGGGCTTCGAGGCGCCGCGTGGAACTTAGCGTGCTGCTGCTCGACATTTGGCGCTCGTGACCTGGACTGGCCTATCGGCGAGGATGGAGTATGGTAGCAGAAGAGCTTGGCCCTGGGACCCCTTGCGACCCGAAGACGCCGACGCCGAGTTCGCCACGTGGGCGGCGCCGTGGTGGGTGGGCGGGCGGGTGGGCGCTCGACCTGGTCTTGGGCCGCCAGACTCGTGACCACGGGGACCTCGACCTCTTGGTGCTCCGACGTGACCAAGCATCCGTACGGGAGGAGCTCCTGGGCTGGGACGTCCACGTCGCCGAGCCCCCTGGGACCCTTCGGCCCTGGCCGGTAGGCGAGACGCTCCCGCCCGCCGTCCACGACGTCTGGTGCCGTCGCACACCGGCGTCACCTTGGGCTTTTCAGCTCATGATTGACGACACGGCAGGCGACGACTGGCTTTTTCGCCGCAACCACCGCGTCCGTCGCCCGGTGCGGTCGCTTGCGGGCCGCGCCAGCACCGCGACCATGGCTGTGCTGTCGCCCGAGGTCCAACTCCTGTACAAGAGCAAGGCCCTCCGTGACAAAGACGTGGCCGACTTCCAGGCAGTGCGGACCAGGCCCGGTTCCTCGACGCTGGAGTGGGCGTGCATGTGGACTACCGTCTTGGCACTGCGGAAGCGACGGGCTTGTCCGGCGGCAGCTTTGACATTTTCAGCGCCGGCCAGTGCTGGCATTGGTTCAATAGGCCGTTGGCTGCGGCCGAAGCACGCAGACTGCTCCGGCCCGGTGGCGCCCTCGTGATCTGCCACTTCGATTGGCTTCCCCTGCCCGGGAGCATCCCCGAGGCGACGGAGTCGCTCATCTTGGCGCACAACCCCAAATGGGGGGGCGCCGGCGGCTCCGGGATGTACCCCCAGTGGGCTGCTGATGTCTCTGGGGCTGGTTCTACTGGGATAGAAACGTTCAGTTACGACGTACAGGTGCCCTATACGCACGAGGCATGGCGCGGCCGCATTAGAGCGAGCGCCGGTGTGGCGGCCTGCTTGCCGGCCGATGCCGTCCAGACCTTCGACCAGGAGCATGCGGCAATGCTGGCCGAGCGCTTCCCAGACGACCCCTTGGGGCTCCCGCACCGCGTCTGGGCCTTGGTGGCTGGGCGCCTGAGAGTTAACGTCCAAACTCTCTGCGTCGCTAGACGGTGGTGTGCAAGAGGCCCACGGCTCGCACCGAGCCCGTACTGCAACGGCATCATTGTCGTCGTCCAAGCCAGCGCGACACAGTGCCGACTCTTGGGGAGGAAACAGCCTCTGTTTTGGACACCAGGAGGGAGAACTGCATTGCACCTATGACCTCTTACTGGGCTCCAGAATCTGGTCCGTATGTGTGGTTTTCCGGCTAGGTAGAATTGCGATTTGACAAGTTCATATTCGGCGACACCGGAAACGCCAGCAGCATTGGCACTTTCGCATGAGGGACAGGCAGAACGCCGACCTTGGTCTGGACAATATGCACGTGGTTTCTGTTCTGGCGCAACCCGAATTGCCCTTGAACTGGAGGCGACAAGAACCGTCTAGGCGCGGCTCGCACACCCGCGCCTGCAGCGGAAGCGCCGTGTTGGGCGATCTGTTGGCCGGGGAACGCGGCGCGAGAGCACGTGCGCTGCCCGATGCGCCGTAGTGGTCGGCCGCCAACATCGTCAAGGTGAAGGAGGGACCCCTCATCGCGCCTCAAGGGACCTCGTGCGACGTGTCACCGCGAGGCAGTATGCATTCGGGATGATTGTTGCGACCGAGATCAGTGGCGGTGGTCCACTACACCATTCGCGTCTACGAGACGGCGTCGTCACTCTCCGACCCTCCCGCCCCGCTGATGCCCCAGCCCTGCTCGCGGGGCGGGACGAGCAGAGTCGCCGATTTCTAGGACCGGGGGACGACAACCCGCACCCGACCTTCTGCGTCCTCGCCGGGGACGAGCTCGCCGGGTGGGCCGACTACGACCACGACGCCGAGCACGACTGGCTCGAGAGCGACGAGGTGAACGTGGGCTACGAGCTCTTCCCCGCCTTCCGTGGCCGCGGCCTTGCCACCCGCTCACTGCAGCTGCTCTTGCACCACCTCGCCCTCGACGGAATTTGGGGCACCGCATCCCTCCTTATAGACCCCGAAAACTTGCCATCGCTCGCCGTCGCCACGCGTTCCAGCTTCTTGTCGGCCGGAGACATCGGAGGCCAGCGCTACTTCCGTCGCCGCGTCCCGCCCCTCCGCTACAGCGATGGCGTCGTCGAGATCAGGCGGCAGCGGCCGGACGACCTCGACCGGCACCTCGGCGCCATCGACGACGCCCAGATCGATTGGCTCTGGCTGCCGGGCGAGCGCCAGCTGTGGGAGGCAATGACGCCCGAAGGTCAACGCGCCCACCAGCTGGCCCACCTACGACGGAGCTACGACACCTTCGCAGAAGGGCCCCTGTGGCGCTTCTCGGTAGATGCTGGCGATCAGCAATACGTCGCTTACGTCGAATGCAACTTGGCCAACCCGCAAGTAGCAGCGGGCGAGGCGAACATCTCCTACATCTGTCACCCGTCATTTCGCCGACAGGGCTTCGCGAGCCGGGCCGTGGCCCTCGTCTTCGCGTTCGTCGCCGAGCACACCGGCGCGCGGGAGGCCCACCTCGTCATCGACGCCGAAAACGAAGCTTCCCTCGGCGTTGCGCGCCGGGTTGGGGCGGTCGAGCGCGAACGCTTCGTCGACTCTGATGGGCGGAGCAAGATCCGTCACGTCGTCGAAATCCGACGAGTGCACGGTTGACGACCCAGACCCCCGTGTACGAAGGGCGGTGGTCCACGTCCTCGGAGATGGGCCGCCTCGTCGTCGAGCACCGGAGATCGCCAAGGCGTTGGACGGCATGCGTCACGACCCCGATAAGGTCGTGCGTCGCCAACGCCACGCAGTTCTTCGTAGCTACAACCGGACCGGTCGCATCAATATCTTGTGACCTATCCCGACGGTGCCGTTCTTCTCCTCTAGGCGCCGCAATACAGCTCGACCGCGGCTGACTGGGCGACAGCGTCACCGGTAGCCCCCGTGCCCTCCCGGAAACCGTTGAGCAGCAAAACCGCCACGTGGGTGCCGGTCTGGTCGTAGTGCACGTAGGACCGGCCAGCAGCGCCGGCCCCGTGGCCGACAAATGCGTTCCCCGGGCAATCTGAAGTGTTGGTGCCAGAGGCACCATAAAAGTCGAGGAGCCGTTGACGGACGTGCAGTTCATCGTTGACCAGGGCCTGGAGGAACCTGGCCTCGTCGGCGGCGTTAGTGACGATGGCCCCGTCTGCGCCCTTGCCGGCGGTCCAGGCAGTGGCCTCGGTAAGGCTCCCGTCGGTCCCGATCAGGTAGCCCTCGGCGTGCGGGCCGGTTATCGGCCCTGGGGTTGGTAACTCGTGTACGTAATTCGAGTGGAGCGAAGATGCGCTCTTCGTACAGCGCCGGTAACGGTATCCCAGCGACCCTTCCCGCAATTAACCTGGCGATGTTCCAACCGATGTTCGAGTGGTGGTAGCCACTGCCTGGAGCGAGCACGAGCGGCTGCCAGGCGGCCAGCCGGACCAGCCAGATGGGCTCAACTAATACTGAGCGGTCTTCGACAGCCTGGGTCACGATCGCGACGAGCTCTTCGTGTTACTTCTTGTCGCGAACATTGGCCAGCGCCTGTTGCAACGCCTCAGGGGAGCTGGCCACATCGTTATCGTCGATCAAGCCGCTGGTGTCGCTCAGAAGCTGACTGACGGTCACCTCAGTCCCATATGGCAGTAGGCCGGGCAACCAACCACCGCTCGACGGTGTCGTCCAGGCCGAGGTGACCATCGTTGACCAGCTGGAAGATCACTGCCATCAGCCAGGGCTTGCTGTTGCTCTGGATACGCATCCGGGCACTCGGGGCCATTGGGTCGCCGGTGTTGATGTTCGCTACCCCGGCCGCCCCCGCCCACATGCCATTCGGCCCGAGCACGCACGCCGTCGCCCCCGGCGCCGTCGGTCGGTACCCGTGACAAGGCGGTGGAGGACGCTCCGTAGGCCCGGACGACGGTAGCCGGTAGCGGCAGCCATGTTTGGTGAGAGCTCGCCGGGCGTCGTGTTTGGCGCCGATTAGCTACGGGCCCCGCCTGTCGTCGGCCCTGGGGGCAGGTCGGATCGTCCAGCCCGCTTTCCCGAAACCATGATGTGGGACGTCGCTGCCATGAGAGCCGGTTCCGATTCGGTCACCTGGGCGGCGTATAGCTGGTTGTCGATATCATCGACGTCCTCAAGGATCCATCCGGCACCCTCCACTGCGAAGAGCCTGACGTCCGTCAGGCCAGCCTCGAGGGCTTCGGACCGCAGCTCCTCGGGGAGATGGAAATAGGCCGTCGTGAACCACTCCGGGTGTTCTTGGACGTAAGGGTTACGGTGCTGGCCCTCGCGGAGGTCGCGCTCAACGATCGCCCGGAAGACCCCGTCGCCTAGAAACCGTCCTTTCAGGCCCCAGAACAGCGAGGAGTAGCGAGAGATCCCAACGGCGATCACCACGCCCCCAGGGCGGGTGGCTGATCCCGCCTGCGCGAACGCTCGGCCCCGGTCCTCGGGGTCAACTAAGTGGTAGAGCGGCCCTAGCAGCAGGGTTGCCGCGTACCCTTCGAAACCGGTCAGGTCGCGGGCGTCGCCTACTGTCCCGGTGAGGCCGGGCAACGCGAGGTCGCTAGCGATCTCGCGTACTCGGTCGATGTGCAGGGTAACCGGGTCGACCACCTGCACGTGATAGCCCCGGCGGGCCAGAGGCACCGCGTAGGCGCCTGTACCCCCACCCACATCTAGGACGTCTGCTGGTGGCACAGGCAGGAGCCGGTCCAAGAGCTCCAGGGTCCGCACGTACTCGAGGCGGGAACGACCGTCAACGAACAGCCGCGACTCCTCAAAGCCGAGCTCGTAGTGCGCCATCACATCTGGATCCATCGCATCATCGTGGCGCAACCAATTGTCCTGCCTGGCCGATTTGAAGACCCGCACTCCGGACGGTCAAAAAGGGGGCTGGGCTTTGCTTTACAACGCGAAGAGTCGGGGTGCAACCAGTGCTCGAGCCCGACGGGCGAGATCGTGCTCCTCGAGGGGAGCTCGGCGCAGCGCTCTACCCTTCGGGTTGGCGTGGTTTGGTGGTGGCTGACCAGGACCGTCCCAGCGTAATGTCCGTCGGGTGCGCAGGGATATCCTTGCCGCTTACGCTGCCTCGGTCAGACGGGCCCACCTCAAACGGGAGCCTTCGGCTGAGCCTGGGGTGTAACCCAGCGCCTCGGATAGGTCAATCAGCGAGTGCCCGGGTAACCACAGTGGCATCTTCTTTGACCAAGACCGCGGTCCGCAATGGCCGCCCACTCCTCGGCCAACGCGGCCAGGACCGGGAACCGGTTTGGTCCTGCTTCGGACAGAGCGAGACGGACTTCCTTCAATGCCAGAGACAGGGCGAACTCCTCGGAGTACTCGCCCCGGGCAATGCGGCGGAATTTGCCCGACGCCCATGGGGACACGAGGGGCCCGCCGTCGAACGCATCGATAACCGAGGCAGCCTCCAGCCCGAGCCGGTGAGCGAGGGCAAACGAATTGGCCACTCCTTCGGCGGTAAAGGCGAGTAGGACGTTGTTCACCAACTTCATCCGGGAACCGAGACCAGCCGGGCCGAGCCATAATGTCCGTTGGCCGATGGCGTCGAACACCGGTGCCACCCGCGGCCGGGCGTCGTCGGGGCCGGAGGCGAAGATCAGCTGGTTGCCCTGTTCGGCTGGTGCTTTACTGCCCGACACGGGAGCGTCGACAAAGTAGGTGTCCGGTCGCTCGCGGGTCGTCATGGCCGCAAGTTGCTCCGTCTCCTCTATGCCGATCGTGCTCATCTGCGCCCAAACAGCCCCGGGTCGCAGTGCCTTGAGCAGGCCCTGATCTCTAGCTACCGAGAGAACGGCGTCGGCATTGGTGACCATGGTGATGACCACGTCCGCGTCCTGGACAGCGCCGGCCACAGACCGGGCTACCTCAGCGCCCTGTGCAGCGAAAGTTGTCGTTGCGCTGTCTCGTCGGTCCCAGACCACGAGGGAGATGCCGGAGCGCATAGCGGTGCCTGCCATCGCAGCCCCCATTGTGCCCAGGCCTAGTACGGCCAGTTTGGGTGAGTGCCCTGTCATAGCTTTTATCCTGCCCCCTTCACCGGGCCGTTTTCGTACCCGCGGAAGGCAGCGAAGACGTGAGGTACCCGAGAAGTTCAGTCCACGTGACCTCGACGTCGGAGAGACAGGTCGCGGCGCAAGCACAGTTCCCATCGGGGCGTTTCGCCGGCGCCGAGCGCTTCACCGCATGGCGAGTCGGAAGGATGAGGACACCGCCTGGCACGCGGTCTGCCGTGTGTGGGTCAGTGGAGGCGACCTGAGCTCCAACCATCCGATCAGATCGCCGCCGACGCTCGGGATCGCCAAGATCCAGCGATGGCGGCTCACCTGACGCGGTGCCAGTCTTTCGATGGACCAATGGCCAGCAGAGAAAGGTGTATACGGATGAAGACCGAGTTGGTCAGAAGACCTTCAATGTCCCACAACTCGAGCAGCTCCCTGTTGGGTCGCGCCCCGAGCGTAGGGTCCCTCGACGGCACGCTTGCGGATTACAACGCGTGTGCTGATGGCAAGGTGACCCGCTGATGAAGGCAGTGCAATTCGACGATTACGGTGGCGTCGACGTCCTCGACGTGCGCGAGGTACCGCGTCCGGCACCCGGCGCCGGCCAGGTGCTCGTAGCGGTGCGCGCCGCAGGTATCAATATCAGCGAAGCGAAGATGCGTGAAGGCTTGGTCCGTGAGATTTTCCCCGCCACCTTTCCCAGTGGCGAGGGTTCGGACCTCGCTGGCGTGGTCGAGGAGGTCGGCCTGGGCGTGAAAAGCGTAGGCGTTGGTGATGAGGTGATCGGCTATACCGACAACCGCGCCAGCCACGCCGAGTACGTGCTCGTCGAGGCGGCCAACCTGACAGCGAAGCCGGCTGAGGTCCCCTGGGAAGTAGCGGGGGCGCTGTTCGTCGCCGGCGTGACGGGGGTGGCCACGGTGCGGGCCGTGGGGCCGACTGCCGGTGAGGCGGTCGTGATCGCAGGGGCGGGTGGCGGCGTTGGCGTGTTCGCCGTCCAGCTCGCGGTGCGGACGGGCGCCCGCGTCATCGCAGTGGCCAGCGAGCGCCATCACCGATGGCTGAGCGATCGCGGTGCGGTTCCCGTTGCTTACGGCGACGGCGTCACCGAACGCATAAGGGCGGCCGCCGAGAAGATGCCGGTGGCTGCTTTCATCGACCTCGTCGGTGGCGGCTACGTCGAGCTGGCCGTCGAGCTCGGCGTCGCCAGGGACCGGGTCGACACGATCGTCGACTACCCCTCGATCCAGAAGTACGGCGTCAAGGGCGAGGGCGGCGCGGCCGCGGCGAGCGCGGCGACCCTGGCCGAACTGGCCAAGGCGATAGCAGCAGGCGACCTCGTCGTGCCGATCCAGCGCACTTACCCGCTCGACGAGGTTCGAGCCGCTTTCACCGAGCTCGAGGCCGGTCACGTCGCGGGAAAAATCGTCCTCATACCCTGACGGGTAGCACAATCACGCTGGGGTTACAACGCCACACAGCTTCGATGTCGATACCTGGCTAGTAACTCTGCCTCCACCCCCTTCTGGTTCTCCACCGGGACCAATGGATCTGAGATGTCGGCGCCGTAAATGGGTTGTTGTTTCAGCGTCTCAGCAGATCGGCACGCGGATAGCAATTTCCACAACAATTGGTACCCGCGCCAGACGATTTCTCACTGTTCTTAGGGGCGTTGGGTCCCGTCGACTCGGAGGAGAAAGCCCTGGCTCGCGCAAGCTTTGGGGGTTCGAACTCTAACAAACCGCTGTATAGGCCGAGACGTCTGTTCGTGTTGGCTCGCCATGGCGAATCGGCCGCGAACTTGGCCGGTATTGTCTCGAGCGACCCGGGCCACCTCGTCCCTCTGACTTCTCGGGGCGAATCGCAGGCCCACCAACTCGGCAGCCAGCTCGCCAATCTCAGCATCGATGTCGCCGTTGGCACGGCCTTCGTCCGCACCCAGCGGACCATCGAGTTGGCGCTCGAAGCCCGCCGGGTACCGATCCTGATCGACCGCAATTTCGATGAGATCCGGGCGGGCGACCTCGACGGCGCAACGATCCGCGACTACTGGTCCTGGAAAGAGCACCACTCCGGGAGCGCACGCTTCCCCAACGGAGAGAGCATCGATGATGCGCTCATGCGATACGTCAGCGGGCTCCAGCGACTGCTGTCGCGAACCGAACAGGTCACGCTGGTCGTGCTCCACGAGTTCGCCCTGCGCCGGATCGCTGCAGCGGCCGCCGAAACTGAATGCTTTCCATTTAGCGATGGTGACATCGCCAACGGAGTCCCCTACCTTTTCGACGATTTAGCGATCGAGCGGGCCGCCGAACGACTTGAGCGCGAAAGTGACCCACAACCTGCTGAGGAGAACGGTTGTCCGGAAAAGGAGGTGCGCCTGACTCTGTCCGTGATGAACCCCACCCAAACGTTGAGCCTCACGAGGTTGCGACACGTGTGGCTGGCGAAGGCAGCGGTGCGCAGACGAGCAGGTCGGGTCGGCGCCGGAAGTGCCGCAGGTTCGGCCACGTCACCACCCTGTGTCGGTGACGCCCGCGTCCGAGCTCCTAAGACGTCAAGGGCGCCCGACCCGTCCTGGTCCCTGGCACGGACGCAGATCACTTCGCCAGTTCAAGACTAGGCTGGGCACCTAAGCACAATCGGCTACGACTGGAAGCCCAACCGAGCGCTTGACACAACGCGGTCTGGGTGGATGTATGTGGTCAAGCGTGGACCTGTGAGCCCACGCCGAGATCCAGGCGGACCGACTCAAGGATGGCGAAGGTCGTGCTCGCCGTGTAGACGTCGGCAGCGCCCAGGACCCCGAGGTACCTTTTGATGACTGGCGCGGAGGCGTAGGCGACCACCGCGGCCAGGTACTGCTGGGACGAAGCCCACACGTTGTTCCCGTACTTGGCAAAGAACGGGGTCGGGTCGACGGTTGCCATGGCCTTCTTGACGCCGGCGATGATGTCGTTCACGTACCGCTGGTAGAGCAACATGTCGTCGCGGGTCCCCAGCCGGCCCATGTGGCCCCCGATGAAGTGGTTCCACGGATAGGCCATAGCCGTGTCCGGGGCGGCGATGGAACCCGCCACGTCCTCGTTCAGGTTGAAGCTGTCGAACGGCACCCAGCGGGGCAGCTGGATGTCGACCAACATCAGAGTGTCGTGGTCGGGAAAGTGGATGTAACTGTTGTCTGGCGTGTGGTTGGTGCCGTGCCAGGCGAGGTTAACACGCTCCCCGCCCACGTTGAGCATGTAGTTTGTCTCGAAGGTGACGTCAGGGACCGGCCGAGCCGGGTCGTTCTCGCTGGCCAGCAACTGCTTGGCCTGGACCTGCCCGATCCGCACTACGCCCGTCCCGAACAGCGACGAGGCGCCGATGTGGTCAGCGTGATGATGGGAGTAGACCAGATGAGTCACCTTGTTCGATACCCCGTTCTCGGCGGCGATCTGGTCGATGGCGCGCTGCAGGTTGTGCCCGATTGACGGGGCGCGTCGAACAGTACGACCCCGTCGGAAGTAGTCAGGAACGCCGCCTGATAGGCACCGTCCGTGACCCAGTACAGGTTATTCTCCACCTCCCCCACGTAGTAGCCCTGCCCGTTGACGGCAGGACCCAGCGCTTGGGCCGGGATCGGTGCGTAATCGGGCAGGGCGTCGGCGGATGCCCGGCTGGTGACGCCCTCCACGCCCAGAGAAGCAAACGCAGGAACGGCGGCGAGCGCCGCGCCCCGGGCCAGGAACGAGCGGCGGTTCATAGATGACATCGTTGTTCCTTTCAAGAACGAGTCGGCTGCCTGGGAGACGAAAGGTGTTGCGCGGCCGGGGTGGGTGTGCGGCCAAAGCTGGGAGCGGACAATCCCTGCGTCACTTCAGTTGTCCTTCCTGGCGCTCCCCGCCAACGCCGGGTTGGGCTCGAGGCCAAACGCTCTTCGCAGAGCCGCCATGGCAAGGGCCATAGCCGCCTGGGTGGATTCGCTGCCGCGCAGGGCATCGAGCATCATGAAGTCGTGCATTGTCCCGTTGAAGCGCACCGACGTGGTCGGCACACCCGCTTCACGGAGCTTCGCTGCGTAGGCTTCGCCTTGGTCCCGGAGAACGTCGTTCTCGTCCACGATGACCAGTGCCGGCGGGAGGCCCTCGAGGTCACCGAGGCTCGCCTGAAGGGGCGACACGGTGATCTTCTTGCGAGGGCTCTCCTCGGGAAGATAGCTGTCCCAGAACCAGTTCATGACGGCGAGCGTGCCGTACGGCCCGTCCCGGAACTTCCTCATACTCTCGGAATCTTCTGCGTTGGCGTCAGTCATCGGGTAGTAGAGGGACTGATGCACAAACGACACATCTCTGCGCTCTTTTGCCATAATGACGAGGACTGCCGCCATGTTCCCACCCGCTGAGTCACCTGCGACCGCTATACGGGTCGGGTCGAGACCGTGTTGTGCACCGTGCTGGGTAACCCATCGGGCCGTGGTGTAACACTCTTCGATCTGGACCGGGTACTTCACTTCGGGGGCGAGCGAGTACTCCACAAAGGCCACCGCTGAACCGGTGCCTACGGCGAGTTCCCGCGCCAACCGGCCATGGCTCTTTAGGCTTCCGAAAACCCAACCACCTCCGTGCATGTAAATCACCACTGGTAACGCAGCATCCTGGCCCTGTGGCTTGATCAGCCGGACCCGGACTTCACCAACGTCGGCAGGCAGGGTCACCCAAGACTCATCGACGCCGAGCACTGGGACAAAGGCTGATTGGCCGGCGTCGACGAGCTTGCGTGCGTCGTCTAGCGGCAGCTCGTTGAGAGCCGGTCCGTAGGAGAACGCGGCGACCAGCTCTTCCGCCGGCTTCTCCATGTTGTATGTCGTCACTGCAGCATTCCTCCTCTCATATCGTTGGACGAAGTCGAACACAGAGCCGTCTCAAGGCCTCTGTTATTGAGCGCCATCCAAGGTCGCCGAGTCCTCCGATGACGGCTCTGGTCTCGGGACATCTCCGCGCTCAGGGGGTGTCTCAGCTAGACCGCCTCGTCCTCGACCTCGTTGACCGCGGCCGCTGCAGCTTGGATCCGGAATGCGGCTGGCGGCAGCGGGCCGTTGGCACGAGCTTTCTCGAGGACCTCAGACCACCACTTGAGGTCGTCGAGGGCGATCTGCAAGCTGATCTCAGCAACGGGGTTCACCGGCTGGTGTTCGGGGGTGAAGGCATGGAACACCTGCGGGAAGATCGGTGCGGTTCGCAGCGGCATCATCTCCGCTTCGACCGCGATCTGAGCGAGGTGCTCAATGGCACGGACCCCTCCCGCTATCCCGCCGCTGTAGCCCACAGCGGCGATGGGCTTGTTGCGAAATGCGAAGGAGAAAAACACGCTGTCAATTGCGTTCTTCAATACCGCTGGTACCGAGTGGTTGTACTCCGGCGTGATGACCAGGAACGCGTCAGCTTCAGCGATTTTATGGTTCCAGGAGCGAACGACAGGTGACGAGTACGTCGGGTCGCTGATGTCACCCAGGGATTCGAACGTTTCCGTGAACATTGGCAATGCCCAGTCCCGCAGGTCGAGAACCTCGACATCAAAGCCCCCATGGTTCTTTGCTCGGTCAATGACCCAGGGTGCTACCAGGTCCGCGGCTCGGCCGGGCCGAGTGCTGCCGATGATGACGTGAAGTTTTGACACGATGGTTGACCTCCTGCTCCCAGAGGGAGTTTGTTCAACAAGCGTTGAGTCGGGCCCGTCACGGGCACTATTGTGACGCTGCAACATTCACTGTCGAGCGTCGGGACATGTTCGCGCTTACCCCGGTGATATGCCCTCACCAGATTCCGGCGATTTTCCGAATACGGTGGCTGCTGCGCTCGGCTGGTGCTCAGCTAGGGCTCGTGGATGGTCGAGGGCCGATCGATCGAGAAGTTCGAGACGTCTTTCAAAAGGTCTAAGGCAATATTGTCCTAATCTGCGATCTCTTAAGAGGACCGAAGCGACCAGTTTGGCGACGAGTCGACCATCGTGAGGATGATGCTAGACAAGAACTTCATGCGCTCTTGCGGATGTGACCGTATCGAGGGCGCGCTTAGCGCCGGAGCCTCTCGTCAGGCTCTGCACTAACGTCGGGTAAGGTTCCGACGTGGGCGGGATGGGCGGAGGCACCCAGGCAGGAATATTTCCGAGAGGAGAATTCACCATTCCGCTGGGGCGGGCACGATTCCTGCTGGCGCTCGGGCTTATTGGAGACGGCTCGTATTTCTCGGAAGGACACATGCGCACTGAAAATATGTATGTCAAACCTAACCGCCATAGGTTCCAGAAGTTCCTTGTAATCGTAAGCAAATTAGGGCTATAATAGGGAGTCGTGAGCGAACTTCTGGGTGTCGGACGGATCAAGTTCCACGAGGGTAAGCTTGAAGAATTCAAGCGCTTGTCGGCGCAGGCCATGGAGATAGTGCGCGCCTCCGACACCGGTACACGGCAGTACGACATCTACTTGAACGACGATCAGTCCGAGGGCATCGTTATCGAGCGGTACAAGGACTCTGCGGCGCTGCTGGAGCACGCCTCCCACATTGCCGACTTGGTGGGGCCGATCTTTGCAACGGGTTCGGCCTCCAGCGTAATGATCGGTGTGCCGAGCGCAGAGCTAAGGGCCATGATGGCGGGCGGCGAAGTCCCTGTCTTCACGCCCTTCCTGACATTGTAGGTACCGCTCCGGAGCTTTGGCGGCTATCGTGCATTTATAGTCGCGCTGACGCTCCTCGGTTGGGCATGCTTGTCCAACCGGCTATGTTCCTCCTGTTCTGCCTGTAAGTAGGCATTTACTATTTCTGGCCTGAGGCCGTCCTAAAAAGTCAAAACCACCCCTGCCGCCCTTAGCGGTCGGCGTCGCGTCAGCCTCAACTCTCGTCGAGCCTCCATCAGTGTTGGCCATGGCCTTGGTCACCAGACCTTCATGCCGCCGTCCACCACCAAGTCGACGCCGGTCACGTAGGCACTTTCGTCCGAGGCGAGGTAAAGTGCCGCGTTGGCAATGTCCTCTGCTTGACCGAACCGGCCCAGGAGTGTCCGTTCGAGCATCCGGCGCCCGAACGCCTGGTCAGCGACCTCTGCTCGAGTCGCGTTGGTCTCGATGAAGCCGGGTGAAATCGAGTTGACCCGGATGCCGTGCTCGCTTCCTTCCAAGGCCAGCTGGCGAGTCATCCCGATGATGGCAGCTTTATTAGTCGTGTGCGCTAGCGACGGCAGGAGCTTGAAGCTGAGCGAGCCGTTCAGAGAGGCCATGTTCACCACCACGCCGCGGCTGGCCTTCAGGTGGGGCCACGCCGTGCGAGTCAGGTAGAACACCAGGTCGACCTCGTCCCGCCGCGCCGCGTCCCACTCGTCGTCGGTGAGCCCGGCGCCTTCCCGGGCGAACGCCAAGGCGGTGGCGCGGCCCATGCTGCCACCCGTGCCCGTGATGACGCACACTTTTCCCGTGAGTCTTCCTGCCATCAGTGTGCTCCTTGGCCTGCGGCGGCAGGCTTCTCGGCTTCGGCCACGCCGACCTGATTGGTGAACCTTAGGACCTGGTCGAAGTACCAGTAGGTGACGTTGCGCGTCGGCCCCGCGAGTGGCGTCGCCCGTACCAGGGACCAGTCATCGGCGGTCCAGAGCTCGACATCTCTGATCATCTTCTGGCCCCGTTTTGTGTCGTCATTGCTGTCCCTTTGCGCCGGCTACCATTTCGGCGCCCGGGTCTGGTTGATACCTCACGGCAACTACGAGCTACTACGTCGCCGAGCATCGCGTTGAGACCCGGCTCGGCCGTTTACCCGGACTGAATAGCCTGAAATCCTGGAACAGTGACGGACGAGAGTCCGACTTGCGGAACGGGCTGTGTCACGCCCGCATGGCGGCCATTACGAGACCCAAGCTCCACGGCTCGAGCTCCCATCGCGTGTCCATAGCCGATAACTCTCCCCGCATTGACAGTCCACGGACGGCAGCGAAACTCGCTCGTATTCTTGAGCGCCCCGGACGTCATTGTCCTTAGGTGACGAAAACGTAACCACCCGAATGATCGCCTATTTTCAGTGGCACTGCTCCCAGATCCTCGGCGAATGTAATGGTGGTCACGTGGTGGGCTCACGGGTGCACCTGCGACCCATAGCCCAGGTCGAGGCGGATCGACTGCATGACATGGAACGTGGTGCTGGCGGTGAACACATCGGCTGCCGCCAGGAGGCCCGTGTACTTGTCGATCACGGGTGTTGCGGCGGCGGCAGTGACCGCGTCCAAATAGCCCCTCACCGCGGCCCAAGTGTTCGTACCGTACTTGACGAAGTACGGTATGGGATCGACAGTCTCCAGCGCCGTCCTAGAGCTGGCAGCGATGTCCGCCATGTACTGCTGGTGCAGTGCGATGTCGTCGCGGGTGCCGAGGCGGCCCAGGTGCCCACCGATAAAGTGCGTCCACGGGTACGTGAGCGCGGTGGCTGGGGCCTCGACGTAGCCCGGCACATCGTCGGTCAGGTTGCTCAAGTAGACCGGGCCCACCCCGGGTTGACGATGTCAACGAGCATCAGGGTGTCGTGGTCGGGCAGGTGGATGAAGATGTTGTCCGGCGTGTGACTGGGGCCGTACCAGGCTAGCTCGATGCGTTCCCCTCCGATCTCAAGGCTCTGGCGGTCCTGGAACGTCTCTTCGGGTGCGGGCCTGGTGGAGTCGTTGTCGCGCAATAGGAGCTTCCGGGTCTCCTCGTGCCCGATCCGGGATACGTCCCGGTCGAAAAGCGAGGAAGCGCCAGTGTGATCAGCGTGGTGGTGCGAGTAGATGAGATGGGTCACCTTATTGCTCACGCCGTTGGCAGAAGCGATCTCATCCACGGCCCGTTGGATGTTGTGACCGATGGTCGGCGGCGCGTCCAGCAGGACCACGCCATCGGACGTGGTCAGGAAGGCTGATTGATAGGTGCCGTCGGTAATCCAGTAGAGGTTTCGGTCGACCCGGCCTACGTAGTAGCCCTGCTCGTTAAGTGCGGGGCCGAACGCAGCCCGCGGAACAGGCGCATAGTCGGGAAGCGCCTCCGCGGTGCTCGGGCGCGTGTTTGCAAATGCTTCAGTCGTGATGTCAGCTATGCCCATCGAGTCCTCGCTTTGTTGTTGTCTCATGTGTGGTCCATGGCCCCAGTCGGCGAACTTCGAGCAGCTCCAGCCCGTTGCCTTTACCTGAGCTATTACCCCTGGCACAACGCTGCGCGGTCCTCAAGCAAGCGGTAAGCGCAGTCTCGCCGCCCGTCACCTCCGACGCCATGGTCGGAAATGAAAATAGAGCGGTAGCCCTGTGCCGCCCCCTTGTCTGGGTCATGTACTGGCACGGGCGTGTGGCCATGTCCATGATCCTGGGGCCTGACCCAGTGAGCAGTCCTCACCGGGATCTGGTGATTCTTGGCTGGCCGGCGCGGCGCGGCGGGGCTCACTTGGCGGTGATGGGGAGCGGCCGGTGACAAGGAGCCGCCACGGGCGTGCTCGTCGCACGGCCGAACTGCGGTCACTGGCGCCGACCCTGGAGTTAATGGTGTTGACATGCAGGTTGACCTTGTTGACCGAGGCGTGGACCGATCAGCAACTTCGGAAGCCGGCGGCCTCGGCCTGAGCGTCCCGGGGATCTGCTCCGCGGAGAATCACCACCATCCGGCGACGGCGGCGTTCAAACGCCACGCAGCGTTTCTCAAGGCAACATGAGGCAGAGTTCGCCATGCGGCGAGTGGTGCTAGTCGCGTCGACGGTAGCGGCCCGTGGTGTCGCCACCAGATTTCGACCCATCGGATGACCGAGCTGGGCCCCGCTACTCACGGGCTCAGCCGCGCGGGCCACGTACGGGTCGCCGCTCCGGAGTGCTGACGTGGGCGGCCTTTTTGTACTGGCTCGGGGTGTACCTCGTCGGCTGGTTGCTCTCATCGTCCTCTCGGTTGCGCTCAACGTCACAGAAGCGGCTCTCGTCTACGCGCTTTTTCCGCGCAGCGATGCACCACTGGCACTACAAGCAAGCGCGGTGGCGCCCTTCGGTACCTTCCACGACCTGCGATGGTTGGCGGTCTACAGCTCCTCGTCATGGAGCTTCGGCCTTGGACTTGCCGCCTTGGTACTCGGCCGCGGCGCCCTCACCGCGCTCGCCGTGCGTTGGGCCTGGCCGCTGGGCACCATCCATCCCAGGCCGTCACTGGGTGCCCTAGTGGGCCGCGGTGCCTGGTCGACGATCTTTGCCGCCCTTTTGCTGGCCCCCAGCGTCGCCCTGCTGTTCGCCATGGCGATCTTCCCCATTTCGTGGTTGTTCATCGCGGCGGTGCCGTTGGCGCTCATCGTGACAATGATCGTCAGCCCGGTCGAGGTCAGCGGTGAGTGGTGGCGCCGCCCACTGTCGGTACGCGCCGAGGCGTGGGTGGTGGCGTCGTTCCTCGCTGCCAGTGCCGGTTCGCTTGCCCTCTCCTACAGCCCCCGCTGGGTCGTGCTGCCGTTGGCCGTGACCTTCGGTGTGTTCAACGCGCTGGCCTGGAGGGGCTTGGTGCACGCGCTCATCGCCCGCCGGTCGCGTCGCTTCGTGTTACCGGTGGCGCCGGCGCTGCTTGTGGCACTGGCCCTGGGCGTGACGCTCGGGAGCGTTGACGGGTTCGTCCGTGCCCGAGCGCACACCACTGTCTTAGCGGCCGCCTCTGCTGATCGTTTCGTCCCCGGCACCGCGGCGGTGCTCGTCCTGCACGGGTACGGCTCGTCGTGGGACGGGTCACCCGTCCACCCGATCCCCGGCGCCTTCGACGAGCAGGTCTTCTCGTACGAAGGAGAGGACCGGGAGGGCGAACCACTTCCCTACGATGGCGCTGACACGGTACAGACGCTGCTCGCGCTCGTGGACGAGCTCGGCGTTCAAGTCGAGACGTTCGCCCACCGCACACATGAGCCCGTGGACCTCGTCGGTGAGAGCGAGGGCTCCGAGGTCGCCCAGACCTACGTGTTGATGCACCCCCACGCCCCCGTGCGGACCGTGGTGCTCCTGAGCCCCCTGGTGGCGCCAGGGCGGGTGTCGTTCCCGGTGACGGGACCGGGTGAGGGGGCCGCAGCCCGGGCGGCGCTGAACCTCGTCGGCCGGGCCTACAGCTCGGTGTCACCCGTCGACCTTTCCCCCTCGAGCGCCTTTGTGCGATCGCTAGATGCCGAGGGCAACCGCCTCGTAGGACAACTCGACTGCGAGGCCCCCCATGTGCGGGAGTTCGCTATTTTGCCACTGGCCGACGCCACCTCGGCGACATCGGGGGTCGCCATAGGCATGCCCTACCTCGTACTGCCCGCGTTCCACGGCGGCCTACTGGACGACCCCGTGGCCCAACGTGCGGTCGCCCAGGTACTCAGGGGCGAGGTCCCGGTCGGCGACCGATTGCTTGACTTGGCCGAGCACATAGTGGCCGGTGCGGCCGCGGCCTGGCAGGTGCCCGCAACCTCTGTCGTGCGAGATTGCACCGTGAACCGCTAGGCAGATGCGGACCGGGAGAGGAGCTGACGGGCTGTGGTCGTCTACCGGTCTCTCATTTCCAACAGATCCGTGTCGGAGCGCTGGCGTCGACCGGGCCGGTCTTGGTCGGGGCCCTCTCTTCTAGCGATGGTCTGACAACACGGGCAAACCGTCTGCGACGAAGTCTCGGGTCATGATGCTGCAACAGGTCTCGGGTTGGTCCGAGTGGGTGGAGCCGAGCAAAGAACGACGTGGCTCAGCCGATGAAAAGCCAGGCCGTCACCACGATTATTCGGGTGAGTTCGTCCCGCCGGTATTTGCTCCGCGGGAGAATCACCGGCATCCGGTGATGGCTGCTCACCTGGATCGGTGCCATCGTCAGATCCGATGAAAAGCGCCGGAAAGGTTTGTAGAAGCGGCGGACGTTGGCTCTCAACATGAAGCTGTTTTCGACCGAAACGGGCTTGCCGCGACCACCGGGAGAGCCCGCCGACCGGCACCAGAGGAGGCAGAGGTGCGCGTCGGCACTGCAACAACGACGGAGTCGGAATTGTCGACCGTCCATGGCTCGCTCTGGCCCTCGTTGCGTTGTCGGAGGTCATGGTCATGCTTCGGCGATCGTGAACGTGGCCTTGCCATCGTTCGGCGTCGACCAGCGGCGCCGCCTGGAAGGAGAAGTGAGATGGAGCCTGTTAGTGAACGCATAGGCGAGACGAACGAGACGATGCCGGTTAGCCCAGCTGGACCGGTTAGCACGGCTGAGGCCGGGCCGACTCGAGACGCTGGACCATCCTGGCCATCGTCGTCATCGCCCAACTGATGGTAGTGCTCGATGGTTCCATCGTGACCATCGCACTGCCGTCGATCCAGGGAGCACTCCATATCTCGGTCGCCAACCGGCAGTGGGTCATCACGGCCTATACCTTGGCCTTTGGCGGGTTACTGCTCCTCGGTGGTCGTGTCGCCGACTTCTGGGGCCGGCGGCGGATGCTCATCGTGGGCCTGATCGGCTTTGCCGGGGCCTCGGCGCTGGGCGGCTCGGCTGTCGACCAAGTCATGCTCTTCGGGTCCCGAGCGCTGCAGGGGGCATTTGCAGCGCTGATGGCCCCGGCGGCCCTGTCGATCTTGACCATCACCTTTCAGCGTGACGCCGGGGAACGAGCCAAAGCGTTCGGCGCCTACGGGGCCGTCTCGGGGGCTGGGGCCGCCGTCGGCGTGCTGGCCGGCGGTTTCCTCACCGAGTACGCGTCCTGGCGGTGGTGCCTGCTGATCAACGTCCCCATCGCCGTGCTGGCCGCCCTAGCGGCCTGGCGGGTCATCGGTGAGAGCCGGGCCAGCGGGACGACCGGCTACGACATCCCCGGCGCGCTGCTTTCGACGGCCGGGTTGGTCAGCCTGGTCTACGGCTTCACCAAGGCGGTCACCGACGGCTGGTCGTCAACGCTCACCCTCACCTTGGTCGGGGCGGGCGTAGTCCTTTTAGCTGCGTTTGTCGGGGTCGAGGCCCGCTCCGCCTCCCCGCTGCTACCGCTGCGGGTGGTCACGGAACGGAACCGGGGCGGTTCGTACCTCGCGTCACTGCTCAGCTTTGTGGGCCTGTTCGCCATGTTCATTTTCGTGAGCTACTACATGCAGTCGATCCTTCATTACTCGGCCGCCAAAGCCGGCGTGGCCTTCCTCCCCTTCGCACTCGGCGTGATCGTCGCCGCCGCGGCGGCCACCTCCCTGCTGCCCAAGCTCGGGCCTCGCATCACCATGACCGCCGGCCTTGCCACCACCGCCCTGGGCCTGCTGTGGCTGACCCAGATCGGGGTGCACACGTCGTACTGGGCCCACCTCTTCCCCCAGCAGGTCGTCATGAGCGTGGGGCTCGGGCTGGCCTTCCCCGCTCTCAGCAGCACCGCGCTGGCCAAGGTGCGCCCGCGGGACTCTGGTGTCGCTAGTGCCATGGTGAACACGACTTCGCAAGTTGGTGCCTCCCTGGGTGCGGCCCTCCTCAACACCGTCGCCGCCACCGCTACGGCCAACTACATCGCGTCCCACGGGGTACGCCTCGAGCCCTACGCCGTGGTGCACGGGTTCACAACGGCCTTTCTCGTTGGGGCGATAATCGTGGCCGCGGGGGCGGTCGTCGCCTTCGTCTGCGTCAACCTGACGGCGAAGGACCTTGCCAGCCCGGCTGTGCAACCAGACCCGATCGCACAGCCGAACCCGGCCGCGCAGCCCGCACTCGGCGAGGGGTAACTACGGCCGTGAAACCCCTTGACAAAGATCGTTCTCAACCACCTGTGCCCATGCGCTGAGGGGCCTTTACCTACCGAGAAGTCGTGGCTCACGGCACTGCGTACCAACCAGCGTGACGAGACATGGAGGAGACAAAACAGGAGGCCAAGATGAGCTCCCAACAGACCTTGCCAACGACTCGAACCTCAAGACCATCGAGTAGTTCCCCGTCAACGGCGGCAGGCTATTTGAGCACAACAATGGCCGACAGCATTACTGACCAACTGCCGGCACAATCGGATCTCGAAGAGCTGGCAAAGCTTTGCCAGCAGATAGACAAGACCTGCCGCATAATGTACGAGCTCAGCCAGTTTCGTCCGTGCTTAGATGCTAACGGGACCGACCTTCGTAGGCGGCTCCTGGACGAGGGGCGAGCGCGGATACGCCACCTCACCGGACAGCTAGCCACGACCAGTGCCCGGATGTGCAGAATGCCTGACTGAGCGCAGTAATGGTAAATGACGTTGGACGTTTCAAGGTGAACGGCTTGTCGCAGCCCGAGACCAACGGATCGCGCGACAGCACGCCGCCGGCGGTTCGTATCGAGCGCGTGATGAAACGCTTCGGATCGACGACTGCTCTCGCCGGGGTAGACCTGGAGGTCCCGGAGGGGATGGTCTTCGGCCTGCTCGGCCCGAACGGGGCGGGCAAGACGACGCTCGTCCGCATCCTGGCCACGCTGCTCGAGCCGGACGCAGGACGGGCCGAGCTGGTCGGGCACGACGTCGTCAGTGAGGCGGCCAGCGTGCGCGAGCTGATCGCCTTGACCGGTCAGTTCGCGGCGGTCGACGAGCTGCTGACGGGCCGCGAAAACCTGGAGATGTTCGGGCGCCTCCTCCGCCTATCTCGAACCGAGGCCCGCCGCCGCGCGGCGGAGCTGCTAGAGCGCTTCGAGCTCGCCGAGGCCGCGGACCGGACGGCGAAGACATACTCAGGAGGGATGCGCCGTCGGCTCGACCTGGCGTCCAGCCTGCTCACCCAGCCCCGTGTGCTCTTCCTCGACGAGCCGACTACAGGCCTCGACCCCCGGAGCCGTAACGAGATCTGGGAGATCGTCCGGGACCTGCGCCGGGAGGGCACGACGGTCCTGTTGACCACCCAGTACCTGGAAGAGGCGGACCAGCTGGCGGATGAGATCGCGGTGATCGACCACGGTCGGGTGATCGCGAAGGGGACGGGCAGCGAGCTCAAAGACCGCGTTGGCGGACAGATCTTCGAGGTGGAGCTGACCGATGTGGGCCAGAGGGAACAGGCCGCGGCCGCGCTTGTTCGGGTCGGCTGCGGCGCG
This sequence comes from uncultured Acidimicrobiaceae bacterium, assembly GCA_963823855.1. Lineage (GTDB taxonomy): Bacteria > Actinomycetota > Acidimicrobiia > Acidimicrobiales > Palsa-688 > Fen-671. The sequence goes on along the minus strand of CAWGNA010000003.1, from coordinate 388,588 downwards.
CCGGAACAGGATGGGCGTCCAAACCGCTTGACCTTGCCGACGCCGCGCGAGGGCCTAGTCCTCGTCGAGGAGGCTGCCGCCGAACTGCGTCGCGCCGGGGTCGACGTCAGCGAGATGGGCCTGCGGCGGCCGACGCTCGACGATGTCTTCTTGCAACTGACCGGTCAGGCGCCGAGCCAGACCGGCCAGCCGCCGCTCGACGTGGCCGGTCAGGGTACGAAGGTCCCTGAAGGTGCGCGCCGGCTGCCACGCCGACCCACGCCGTCGCTGCGAAGCGCCAAGAGGAGTCTCACCGACACCGCCGTCGTGACCTGGCGGAACCTCCGCCATTTCTGGCGTCAACCCGACCTGCTTGTCTTCTCGACTATCCAGCCGGTCATGTTCGTCGTCCTGTTCGTCTATGTCTTCGGCGGTGCCGTCGGCCTGGCGCTGCCGCCGGGGGTCAGCTACGTCGACTACCTCCTGCCCGGGATCTTCGTCCAGTCGGTGACGTTCAACTCTTCGGGCACGGCGGTCGGCCTCGCCGAGGACCTGCGCGAAGGCGTTATCGACCGCTTCCGCTCGATGCCGATGGCGCGGCTGGCCGTCCTGCTAGGGAGGACGACGGCCGACCTGGTCCGGAACGTCCTGATAATCGGCCTGATGATCGTCGTCGGCTACCTGGTCGGCTTCCGTTTCCAGGCGGGCGTGGTCCCGGCGCTCGCATGCGTCGCCCTCATCGCCGCCTTCGGTTTCGCCCTCAGCTGGATCTTCGCCTTCGTCTCGTTAGTCGTGCGCGGCGCCGAGACGGCGCAGACGGCCGGGTTCGTGATCCTGTTCCCGCTGGTCTTCGTCAGCTCCGTATTCGTCCCCGTCTCGACGCTGCCGCACTGGCTGCAGACGATCGCCAAAGTCTCACCAGTGACGCTCACCGCGGACGCGGCGCGCACCCTCGCCCTCACCGGCGGCGTACCTGGTTCGCTCGGAGGCTCGTTGGCCTGGATCGTCGGCATCGTGGCGCTCTTCGTGCCGCTCTCGGTCTGGCGCTACCGAAGGATGAGTTAGATCCAACTTCCGACGCCAATAACGAGAAGGCCGCTCGGTGAGCAGGGGCCTCACCGAAATGATGACAGGTGAACCTGTCTACATGGCTTTGAGCTCAACGAGGATTGGTGCGCCTTTCCCGACCGAGAGCGGGGCGAAAACGGGGACAAAGCTAGTGTCGGACGAATCTTCTTCCCGGCGGGAGGTTTTTGTTAGCCGGGAGACCGTAAATTCTCGAGGCGCTTAGCGATCGGAGACCTTCGCCATTCTGCGTAGGCGGTGAGGGATGTCAGCACTCCGATCCCGGCTGCGAGCACGGGCCTGCGCCAGCCTCGCCTGGGACCGTTGTGGGCGGCCAGTTCGGACAGCGCGTCGATCGCCGCTGCGGCCAGAATGCTGATCGCCACGCGGTTGGCGAGACGTTCGATTCGACGGACCAGTGGCTGCAGTTCATCGGTGCGCAAGCGAACCTCGAACTGTCCGTCCCCGATAGCGTCGAGCAACCTGTGAAGTTGGCCTGGCAGTTCAGCCCCCAACTCGGCGAGCTCTATCCCGAACTGTTCGGCCCGACGGGTCAACGCCGCCGGGGACAGGCTGGAGGCGAGGCGGCGTTCGACGTAGGGCCCAAGGGCGTGGTCGAAGCGGAACTCGGGGTCGAGTTCGTCGGTCATGCTTTCATCCATGACGAGCACTCCGAAAAGTAGCGCCACGTCTGGAGAAAAAACGAGATTGTGTCGGCGAACGATGTCCAGGACATCCGTGAGGGCGGGCCCGATGGGCACGTCGTGGATAGCCTGACCGCTATAATGAGACAGCAATTCGGACAAGTCTTGTCGCATGCGCACCCGGTCAACGGGTCCGGTTGCCACTCTCAGAGCCAGCAAGGTGTTGGTTAGGCGCTCGGCGTCTTTGTGGATGAGCGCCATAAGCATGCGGCTCAATCGCGAACGCATGTTGTCGTCTATGCGGCCGACTCGCCCGAAGTCGACGATAGCGATGCGGCCGCCCGGCTCAACGAAGAAGTTACCGGGCTGCGGATCCCCGTGATACAGGCCGTCCACCAAGACCATCTGGGCCACAGTGGCAGCGAGGCGCTGGGCGAGCGCAGTCCGGTCCGTGCCGGTGTTGTCTAGGCCGGGAAGGTCGGTGATCTTTGTTCCTCTGATGCGCTCGAGGGTAATTAACCGGGAGGTGCTCAGCTCGGTGTACACCAAGGGAATGTGCACCCCGGGATCGCCAGCGAAATTGGCCGCGAACTGTTGGGCATTGCGCGCCTCCTGCAAATAGTCCAGCTCGGCCCGCAGCAGGTCGCCGAAGTCTCGGGCCAGCACCGGTGATGTCAAAATGCTCGGCCTCCTTCCAGCGCTGGCTAGCGCGAGCGGCCAGGTTCTGGACGATCTCCAGGTCCAGTTCGACCTCCTCGGCCGCACCGGGACGACGCACTTTGACGACCACGTCCGTCCCGTCGTGGAGGGTGGCCGCGTGTACTTGGCCGATAGAAGCGGCCGCCAGCGGCTCGAGGTCGAAGCTGGCGAAGACCTCGGTGGCGGCCGCGCCGAGCTCGGTCCTGATGGTCTCTTCGATGACGTCAGGTGCAACTCGGACCGTGTTGTCCTGGAGCTTGGCCAGTTCGGCCTGAAAATCGGGAGGCAGCAGGTCGGCGCGCGTCGAAAGGACTTGCCCGAGCTTGATAAACGTCGGGCCAAGAGCTTCGAGTGCCATGCGTAAGCTTTCCGGCCGAGTGGGGACGGAACCAAGCTTCAAGAGACGGTGCTCGAGGGAAACCAAGCGCTCGAGGCCGAAAACTTCGAGCAGGTGGCCCATCTCGTAGCGGACCAACACCTCGGCGATCTGCTTCTGACGGCGGCGGTAGGAGGACGTCATCTCTTAGACCCGGGACCGAACGCGATCTGGTTGGCTCTCTGCGGCTGGTCGGGCTCGCCCGGCTTAGGCAGCCTGGTCGATCTCCCAAGTCCCGACGGCCGAGCCGGGAATTCGGACCGCAGTGGTGTTAGTCATTCGTTACCTCCTGTTGCCATTGGTCGATTCTTGATGGACGGACAATTGGACAAGGGCGGCTTTGCTAACCGAGTACGCCGCCATACCGGCGGACGGATCAACCCCAGGCCGGGCGGAAATGTGCACGATGGCACCTGAGCCTTTCCTCTGCATGTGCGGTGCCACCGCCTGGCTGAGCCACAGTGCGGGGCCAAGGTTGACGTCGATCATCAGGCGTAATTCCTCGGGCGTCGTCGCCAGCGCATCTCCGGTTTGAAACGCACCGATGGTGTTGACCAACGTGTCCGGGGAACCGAGCTGGCGGGCCACCCGTTCGACCAGCGGGGCGGCTCATTTGGAGCATCCAAAACGTGGTCTAGTGGACCTATCCTTCTCCGTCTGCGTCCCTCCGGCCGCTTGTCCGGCTAATGGGCGAGCTTTCGCGGTGGATAGCGCCCAGGTTCCAAGAGGCGACCTCGTCCCGCGGCGTGGACGTCGAGGTCCCGGATCGGCGGGGGTTTCTCGAAACCTGTGGGCGCTTTTCACCGAAAGCGACGATCGCGCCGATCTAGGTGAGACACCATCGCCGGATGCTGGTGATTCTCCGGCGGGAAAGACCCGACGCAGGCAGAGGTCGAGGCCGCGGATCCCCGAACCTACCCGGCTTAGCCGGTTGTCGCGACGGCGAGGTCGCGGTCCCGCCCCAGCTCGATCGTGTGGCGTGCTCACGCGAAGAACATCGCTCCGCTCAGGAATAGGTCGCGCTCATCGCCGGCGCCGAGGCGGACATAGGACCCGCCAACCCGCACTGCGCGGCGACGCTGTGACGCTAGTTGGCCGCCGCGCGCATAACTGCTGGCTGTCCCTGGGCATCGGTTATAAGCAGCGCCTACGTTATTTTCATGTGGTCGATCGGTCCGCCGCTGCACTGGGTCGGCCGCGAACAAGAACTGGCCGTCTTCCGGACCGGTCTCGAAGCTCTAGGACGCGGTGAGGGCACCGTGGTCTGGGTCGAGGGTGAGCCGGGCATCGGGAAGTCGGGCCTGGTGGCCAAGGCCTTGGCGGCAGAGGCTCACTCAGGGTTCGATATCGCCTGGGGGGTAGCGGACAAGCTGACCGAGGTCATCCCGCTGGCGGTTATGCAGGATTGCCTCGGGGTGCGGCTGAGCTCACCTGACCCGCGCCGGGCGAGGGCCGCCGAACTGCTACAAGGCGTGCCGCGGGGGCTACTGGCCGACGGCGACGCGTCCGTCACCGGTATCGAGGTCCTGACGACGCTGGTGGACGAGCTGTGCGCGGCGGCCCCAACGGTGATGGTCATCGACGATCTGCAGTGGGCCGACCAGGCGTCGGTGGTGCTCTGGCGCCAGTTGGCCGCCTCGACCGACCAACTCAGGTTGCTGCTGATCGGGACGTGCCGCTCGCCCGTGCGTAGGCCGGACGTACAGCAGGTGCGTTCCGCCGTTGTCCGCCACGGCGGTGCTGTGGTCGGGCTCGGGCCGCTGCCCGAAGCGGAGGTGGCCAACCTGGTGACGGCGATCGTAGGGGCGCCCCCCGGGGGCACCCTGCGGCGCCTCACAGCCCAAGCCGGCGGCAACCCGCTCTATCTGCGAGAGCTGGTCGATGCGCTGGTCCGCGAACGAGCGCTGCAGGTCGGGCCGGCGGCCGAGGTTGCCGTGCCCCGGGACCAGCTGCCGGCCACCCTGGTCGACGTGCTGCGTGACCGGCTCAGCTCCGTCGCAACTGAGACGGAGCAGATGTTGCGGTTCGCCGCCCTGTTGGGGGGGACGTTCGCCGTCACCGACCTGGCCGTGCTCACCCACCGCACGGTTACGGAACTGGCACAGGGCCTGCAGGAGGCGGTGGCGGCAGGCATCCTGGTCGGCTCCGGCGGGGAACTGGCGTTCCGGCACCTGCTGATCCAGCAGGCGCTGTACGAGACCATGCCGCTAGGTCTGCGCTCCGCGCTGCACGCCGAGGCGGCCCGGCACCTGGCGGCTGACGGCGCTGATGCACTGAGCGTCGCCCAGCAGTTGTCGGCCGCGGACCAGCCGGGCAAAGGCTGGGCACGGGCCTGGCTCAGCCGGGCCGCGCCGGGGCTGATCACCCGGGCTCCGGCAATGGCGGCGACGCTGCTGCGCCGGGAACTGGACGACACGCTCCTCAGCCAGCAGGCGTCGGACGGGCTCATGGCCGACCTCGTACAAGCTCTGATCGCTACCGGGTCCTACGAGGAGGCAGCCGCGCAGGCCACGCGGGCGCTAACCGTGATGACCGAGCCCGTAGGACGGGCCGAGACGTTCTGGATGTTGGAGCGTTCGCAGGTCAGTGCGGGCGGCGACTACGAGGCTGCGATCACCACCGTGCGCAACGCCTTGGCGTCTGCGGACCTGCCAGGCGCGTGGCGGGCGCGCTTCCTGGCCGTCCTGGCAGCGCTCCAGCGGGTCATCACCGGCGACCTTGACCTAGTGGAGACGACTGCCCGCCAGGCCATCGCCGCCGCTGAGGAGGCCAATGACGCCTTCGCAGCAGCGGGCGCCCTGGGCGAACTGTGGCTGAGCCATAGCGTCAGGCGCAACCATCTCGCCGCGCTTGATTGCATCGAGCGGGCCTGCGCGTGCTTGGGGACAACCCTAGCCGCCCGGACCAGCGCTCCTTTGGCCTCGATATCCAACGAACTGCGATGAACAACCGCATCTTCACGCTGCAGAACCTCGACCGCTGGCCAGAGGCCGAGTTGGCCCTGCGAGAGGCCCGCGAGTTCGCCCAACGGACTGGGAACCCTGATAGCGCAACGTGGGCCAACGCAGCCGTGCTGCGGTACTGGCTTGGCCAGTGGGACGACGCCCTGGCCGAACTGGAATCCTACGAGACCGGTTCGTCTGCTTACCTGCGGGAACGCTGGTCTGCGCTACTGGTGCACGGTGTCGCCGCCTCATTGCCGGCCGCCGGGAGCAGCGCACCACAGCCGGCCTTCACCTTCGCCAGGGCCTGGCCTCGCCCATCGAGAGCCGCGCCGACCGGGAGAACCAAGACTTCCTGGTCGCCTCGCACGCGCTGGCGCTGGAACAGGGCGGAGAGACCGGCCAGGCCATGCTGAGGCTGGCCACAATATTGGCGCGGCGCGACGGCGAAATGACCCTGACCCACCAGTGGATGCCCGACCTGGTCCGGCTGGCGCTCGCCTCCGGAGACTTGCGGGTGGCCGAAGCCGCGAGGCAGACCTGCCAGGCCGAGGCGGCTGCGGAAACCCGGCCAGCTCGGGCGGCCGCGGCCAGCCTGCGATGTCGCGGACTCCTCGAGTGTGACCCGAGCCCGCTCGCCGAGGTCGTGGCCCACTACCGGACGGTCGGCCCTCCGATTGAGCTGCCCTCCGCACTGGAAGACCTGGCTGTCGTACTGGCCCAGTGCGAATACGAAAACGACGCGCGGGCCGCCTTGGACGAAGCCGTTGGCCTGTACGAGGACCTGCAGGCCCGATGGGACATGCGGCGGGCCGAGAGCCGTCTTCGGGCCCACGGTGTCAGGCGTCGCGTCCGGGCCCGCCGTTCCCAGCCCCCCCGCTCCGGCTGGGAGGCGCTTACCCCGACCGAGGTCAAAATCGCCGCCCTCGTCGCCACGGGTGACTCCACCTCGGACATCGCCCGCAGCCTGTTCCTGTCCCGGAGGACCGTGCAGACCTATATCTCGCACATCCTGGCCAAGCTCGGGGCCAATAGCCGGGTAGACATCGTCCGCGAGGCCCTTCGTCAAGGCGTGTCGCCCTAGCCGAGCGCGCTTGTAGCGCCCGCTACCAGCCGGGCTGGCTGCGTCAGCGGGCGTCGCTGGAAAGTATCGTCAGTTGACCACTGCAAAACGGCAGAGCTAGCGGGTTTCCTTGAAGAGAGAAATCGCCGGTATGGCCGCGTGGCCAACAAGCTGGGGGTGCAGGGTGAGACCGCTAGTCGCCACCAACATGAAAGACACGAACACGGTGCCGACAACTGAGACTGTGAACGTGCATGCATTTGACGATCTTGGCCGGAGCCAGCGAGAGGCATTTGCCGAGCCCGGGCGAGGACCGGCCATGCTCATCCGTCGGGCCGGCGAACCCAGCCAGCTTGAGAGCCTCTTTGCCGAGCGTCGTCCTGGTGAAAGCCGTGCGGCGAGCGCGAGACGTGCGAGGGTGACCGGTGTGGCGACGGAACCGGGGGCCACGCCTCACTCCCAGGCTGCTTCAACGAGCGTTTCGCCCGCCGCGGGCCTGCTCCGCCGTGACGACCTCTTGGCGGCGCTGGACCGCGCCACCCAAAGGAAGGTGACCGTCGTCTCGGCGCCTCCAGGGAGCGGGAAGACGTCGCTGCTACGGGCCTGGTCCGACCAAGCCAGCAAGGACCGGCGGGTCGCCTACCTTTCGGTGCCCCGTGAGCAGCAGGATGCTCAGCAGTTCTGGTCCGGTGTCTTGGACGTTGTCTGTCAAACGGGCGCCGTCGCTGGTTCCCAGGGGCAGGCGCCTGTGCCCGTTCTTGACTGCAATGTGATGGTCGACACGGTCGTATCGGAACTTGCCAAGGCGGCCGGAGCCGTTGTCTTGGTCATAGACGACCTCCACGAGCTGAGTTCCGCTGATGCGCTCTCCCAACTCGAGCACTTGCTCAACGTTCTTCCGAAATCTGCGAGTGTGGTGTTGTCGTCTCGCCGCGACCCGCCGATCAGGCTGCACCAGCTCCGGCTGGCCGGCGAGGTCGCCGAGCTTCGGGCCGGCGACCTGCGGTTCACCGCGAGCGAGACACGCGAAATGCTCGCCACTTCTGAGATCAATCTGTCCGAGTCCGGCGCGGCTGCCTTGTACGAACGCACGGAGGGTTGGGCGGCTGGCCTGCGCCTGGCAGTGATCTCTCTCAGCGGTCACCCGGATCCGGACCGGTTTGTGAATGAGTTCTCCGGGACAGACAGGGCCATCGGGGAATACCTGATGGCCGAGATGCTCGAACGCCAGCCCATCGAGGTCCAGGGCATGCTGTTGCGGAGCTCGGTGGCCGAACGGTTGAACAGCGAACTGGCCGACCTACTGGCTGGCCGCTCAGGCTGTGAGCAGGTGCTGCTGGCGCTCGAGGACGCCAACGCCTTCGTGGTTTCGCTTGACGCCCAGCGCACGTGGTTCCGCTACCACCAGCTGCTGGCGGATTTCCTGCGCTTGGAACTGCGCCGGAGGTCGGCCGAGGAGGTTCCTCAGCTCCATCGCAAGGCGGCCGCGTGGCTCGCTGATCATGGTGAAGTCGTCGAGGCCATCCGGCACACGCTGGCGGCCGGTGACTGGCCTGATGCGGCCCGACTACTCGGGGACCACTTGTTCAGCCTGACGCTTGACGGTAAGGAAGGCAGCATCGCCGCGTTGTTGCGGCTGTTCCCCCCCGGGGCCTGGGGTGAGCACCCTGAGCTGGCCCTGGCTCAGGCGGCAACACGGCTAGCGCGGGGACGGCTGGAGGAGGCAGCGGCTCAGCTGGCGGTGGTTGAATCCCACGTGGAAACCGCACCGCCTGTCCGGCGCCAGCGCCTCACCGTTGCAAATGCCTCCCTGCGGTTGGCGCTGGCCCGGCGTAGCGGCCAGTTCGCCGACGTAGTCGAGCAAGTCAACCTGCTCGGTACTTCGACTGCAGATGGGTCGAGCGACCTAACCGGGATGGGCACTGAGTTGCGCGCCGTCGTGCTGATGAACCTTGGGATCGTCGAGACCTGGTCTGGCCAATTCGGCGATGCCGAGCGGCACGTAACCGAAGGGGCAATGCTTGCCCAAGCGATGGGCCGTCCCTACATAGAGGTCGCTTGTCGCGCCTACCAAGCGTTCCCGTCCGCGAACGTCTCGCTGACGAAGGCACGCGAACGTGGTCGTCACGCCTTGGAACTGGCCGAGAGCTACGGCTTGAGCGACCGCTCGGTGACTGCGCCCGCATTAGGGGCGCTGGCCAGCATTGCCGTGTGGATGGGCGAGTTCGAAGAGGGAGAGCGTTTCCTCCGTCAGGGCTGGGAAGTCGTCCAGGAAGACGTTGACCCCGCTGTCGCGGTGATGCTGCATATGGCGACGGGTATGTTGCACGCCGGTCGTGGCGAGCATCAACCTGCACTCGAGGCTCTAACCGCGGCAGTGCAGGCGCAGTCGCTTTTCACCGGTGTGCACATTCTCGCACCGGTGACCGCCGAATGGCTCGCTTGTCTCGGGATGCCAAACGAAGCGCGCGCCACGCTCGACGCCTTCTCCGCAGAGCACGAATGGGTCGACGCCATTGACCTGGCGCGAGCGGCGATCAGCCTGGCAGAGGGAGACCCTGCCACGGCCGTAGCTGTCCTCGGAGACGTTCAGCGCATGACGCTGCCGCTCGGCTTCCCGGCATACGCACTCGTCGAGGCACATCTGCTCGCTGGCCTTGCCCATCTAGCTCTGGGCGACCGGGACGCCGCTGCTACCTCAGCGGAGGCCGCGCTCGCAGCTGCTGAACCAGATCGGCTGATCTTCCCGTTCGCGCTGAACAACGCGGGCGAGCTCCTCGACGCGCTCCCACGCCACCAAACGGCGCATAGCGCGCTGCTCGCCGATGTCCTTGACCTACTGCGAGGCGCACCCGCACCACGCATTGACCGAGAGCGTCTACCGCAACCGGAACAACTCAGCCCAAGCGAGCTGAGGGTGCTGCGGTTCCTGCCGACAAACCTCACGCGGCCCGAGATCGCGCGATCGCTACACATCTCCATTAACACGGTCAACACGCATATCCGCACTATCTACTCCAAGCTCGGCGCCAGTGACCGCAGTTCGGCCGTGCGGCGAGCACGTGAGCTGCGGCTCGTTTCCATCGGGCGCGCCCCATCACCGGCGAAGTGATTCCCGCGTTCGCGCGCGCACAATCACCGGATCCCGGTGGCGACCGCTCACCGGGTCAGACCCGAGCATGACCGCGTGGCCACACAGCCCGGCTGCCAGTACATCATCCGGATAAAGGGGCGGCTCGGAGTTACCGCTCTGTCTGCATTTCCCACCATGGGGTCGGAGGTACGGGGTGGCGAGACCGTGCTCACGGGCTCGCTTCAGGACCGGTCAGCGCTGTACGGCGTTATAGCGCAGATAGAAAACCTTGGGCTGGAGTTGCTCGAAGTTCGCCGGCTCGAGCCATCGACCGTGGAGGAGGAGGCCTAGCTGAGCACCTGCCGAGCATAGCAGCCATTTGCGTTCAGCAAAATTGCTGGCTTCTGCTGTGGGTAGAACACGCGGTTGAGCGCGAATGTTCGGCCCGAGATCGACCGCTTGCAGGTTCCCACTTGGTCAGCCTCAGAAACCCGCTCGCCGTCCGGTCGGATCGCGCCCGCGAGGACGTCACGGACCACGTTGTCTGGCATGGCGGTTCACTGGGGAACGTCAGCTGATCGGCGTGTATCTTCATTGTCCAGCTGATTTATCCCGCCGTTTGGACTAATTCGTTTTGGCCCGCGCTTCCGTAAATCAGCGGCCTTGACCTGAGCCCCGCAACGGCTGGGGTTGCTCGAAGAATCACCAGCATCCGGTGACGTCGGATCACCTGGATCGGGGCGATCGTGGCACTCGATGAACAGCGCTCGTGGGCTGCGGCTCCCAAGTTCACCCGTGAGCGGTGCAATGACAAACCGGTCAACACATGTCAACAACGCAACCGTAGGAGAACCCTCCGGGCTGCCACGAGAGGAGCGAAGAACTTGACCAGCGAACGCATGCGTGACCCTGTTACCGACCCTCTGCTCACCGCCCAGAATTCCTGAGTGCCCGGCTTCAACGACGGCATACTGAAGATGTGGCACCCCGGGCTTCCGTGCTGGCCGTCGACGACCCTAGGCGGGCCCTCATCCGCCGTGCCGTGTTCGGGGCTATTTGGGCGGCAGCCGTCTTCTTTGTGTTCACGGCTACAAAAGAGGTCAAGACGGTTTATGGCCATTCACCCTGGCTGAACGACCCCTACGACACCGTTATATCGTTCACGATGTTCTTCGTCCCATTGGTCACGGCTTGCCTACTCGTACAGGTTTCCCTCTGCCTCAGGTCAGGGCCGCTGTCAACGCCCCGAGTGGTGGCCATTGTCCGCGCCTGTCGGGTTGTCGTCGGAGCGGTAGTCGTCGACTTGGCGTCCGCATGGCTCGCTGTCTTTCTGGGAGCGAACGAGTCGCACTGGGCGCTAGGTGCCACTGGTACCGAGATCGGCCTCCTGGTCGTGGCAACAGCGGTAGCGGCCACGGCCGTCGCCCACCTGGTGCGGGTGCCACGCCTGCCCGCGCCGGCGCAGCTGTACGGTGCAGGTGGCCCCGACTGGCTGGGAGACGCCGTCACCGTGGTTAGACGAGAGAGCCGGCGGTTGGGCCCACTGCGCCGCATAGCCTCGGGTGCCGCGGACTGGGCAGAGCACGCCCTGGTAGGGCGAGCACGCCGCCATCCCGTTGGTGCTGCCGCCATCGCGAGTGCTGTCTTTGGCGTGACGGTCTTCGGGTGGCAGGGCTACCGGGAGGGCTACTTCTTTTCTGTGACGCTCCTGGCCATGGCCCTCGGGTTCTGTGCCATGTTCGCCTTCCTCGTCCCGGCCGGCTCTTACTTTGGCCTTGTACGCGGTTCCCGACCGGTCTGCGGTGCGAAGCGCCGATTGCTCGACGGCAGTGTCGCGGGGTGCGCCGCCGCTATAGCGGCCCTCGCTTTTCGGAACTCGCTGTGGTGGCTTGTAGGGAGCACCTCTGGTGCGGCGGCCCGTCCCAGTTTGCCGTCCTGACGGGTGGCGCGGTCCTAGTGGCTTTCCTGGTGGTTTTGGGCTTAGAGACGGTCTTCCGTCGCCACGCTCAGCCTGTCCATCGCCGCTAAGCCCCGCGGCAAGGCGCGCCGGCTGCGTCGTCGCGACGTCTCCCCGCCGGCGCTGAGTTGCACATCGGCCCGTGATGCGGCGGACGCTTTGATATGGCTAGTGGGCGCAACCAAAAATGTCGCATCACCCCGTGGAGGGATGCGTGGGGGTGGCGCCGCCAGGCCCAAGGATGTCGAACCCGTCAGGAGTGTTCAATAGCCCGGGCGCTGTCCCTGCCACTCCCGTATGGCCGTACTGCCAGACGAGCGCGCCCGCGGTGGGGTCGATGGCTACCATCCGGTCGTTGTAATCGTCGTTCAGCATGAACACGCCCGACGGCAATAGCTCGACGAGCGAGGGGTGGTTGAGCTCGCCCGCCCCTGCCTTCGGTTGGTACCGGTACAGGACTTGCCCGCTACGGCTGAACACCACAATCGCTCCTGGGTTTTCGTAGTCTGCGATCAGGTACCGGTCAGGCCCTATCTGCTGGGGGTCTGAGGGATAACCGATAGGGAGCTGAACACACCAAACAAGCTTGCCGCTCGTCGTGTACTCATCGACCCAGCTCCCATTGATCTCCGAAATGAGCAAGTCACCATTGGAAAGCGGCGTGTCGCCGTTCGGCGACCCCAACCCGTTCGGCGGGTTGTGCGCGCAGGAGCCGACCGTACCGATCTGGCGGAGCGTGGCCTTCGTCGCAGGGTTCAGCACGAGGACCCTGCAGTTCCCGGGATCTGCGACCGTAATGTCCCCGTCGCGCAGCAGGTAAGCGTCATCGGGGGTGTTGAGGTAACCAGGCGTCGACCCGGGGGCGCGGGGGTGACCGTAAGAGAACACTATCCGCCCTGAAGGGTAAGCGATCTCGACCACGGTGTCGTTCTCTTCTTGGTTCGACAGGATCGCCGTGCCGTGGCGGATAAAAAAGGCATCGTCGGGGAAGTAAAACCCTCCGGGGGGCGGAGGAGCGTTCTTCGACGGGTACGTCCAGATTGTCTTCCCCGTGTCGTCGAGTAGGAGAAGACGGTCGTTACCGCGGTCGGCCACCAGCAATTGGTCGCCGTAATATGGGGAGCCCGCCCCTAGCGTACCAGCCACGCCGAAGGCGCGGTTGGGAATTACCATTTGGACGTCGGACGTCAGGGTCCCGCCGTGCGTCTCGCCTCCGACAAGGAACAAGCGGCCCCCGTTGACAACCGCCCCCGCGTTAGCGACGGCGACGGGCAGCGAACCGGCCCGTAGGAAAGAAGTGCGGGCGACATCAAACGCAAAAACGTCGTCCACTGTTTGGGGCCGAGCGGCCCCCGTCACGCCGCCGGCGATGTAGATCACGCCGTCTAGCACCCCGGCAGCAGCGCCGGACAAGGGCAGAGGCAGCTGACCGATCACCTTGTCGGTGCCGGTACGAGGATTGACCACCTGTACGGCTCCGACTGGAAGCCCACCGAGCGATTCGCCGCCGAAAACGTAGATCAGGCCGCCGAGCGCCGCCGCCGCCGGGTAGCGGACTGGTACCGAGAGGTCCGTAACTGTCCTGAACGTCGCGCCGTCCGTAGTAGCCAACACAGCCGGGTCGAGCGACGGGCCATCGTAACCCCCGACAACGTACGCCGTACTGCCGATGGTTACGGCGTCGCCGTCGGCTCTCGGCCGGGGTAGTGAACCCAAAATGTGAGAAGAACCGCTGGCGGTGATGTCCTGAGTGGCCGCCGCCGGCGCGCTCGTCCCTCCGCCGAAGACAAGGACTTGCCCGTTCAAGACGGCGGCGGCAGCATCGTGAGTTGCGGTCGTGAGGCTGCCCGCCGCGGCGAGATTCCCTGTGCCCGTGCCTAGGTGGAAGGCACCGGCGGCAGACGACCCATTAGCGACAAGTCCTCCGGCCACGATCAGTCCTTGGCCGCCTATTTCGGGTACCAGCACTTCTCGACTGATGGGCGCCTGAAGTTGCCAGGGGTACAGCCCTGCTTCCACGGCACGCACGACGGCCACCCGGGGGTTGGCCTCCACGGCGCGGCCGGTGGTCACGGAGGGCTTGGCCTTCTGGGCTTGTGTCTGGGGCTCTCTCGGGGCGCCGCCCGGCGTCAACACTATGGCCGCGGTCACAATGGCGACGACGGCCGCCCCCACACCGGCAGTTAGCCGACCGGACGGTACCCAAGAGGCGCGGCCACCGTTGCCAGACATCGGCCCTTGACTTCCGGCCCCGCCATTTCGCCGTTGTTGGCCCGAGTGCGCTGCTACGCGGCGAGTTGCGCCGCCGGTCTACAGATGTCACGTTTCCGACCGGCCGAACAATGTTGCGGCGTCGTGCACAGTCCCAGTTGCCGGCGAAGCCGCGGCCCAGTGGGCCCGAACGCCCGTATGCCGGCCGCTCACGGCTTTATCGTAAGGAGGACGGCCTTACGGCAAGATGAACGACCTGGTTAATGAGAGGATTAGTGCGGCGTCGTCCCGGTCGTTGCCAAACCTGGGGCATTTGGCGGCGCGGATGCGCTTAATCACTTCGTCCCTGGCCGAAAATTACGCCCCGGTCGAAGAGCCCGTTCACTGACTAGGGAGCGAATAGCAATAATGGCCGGCACCCCGAGCGAATCGTGGCACCTGCTTCTGCCGTCATCTTCGCTTAATTTCGAAGGTGTACAGATAGAGTATGCGGGCCAGCGCGAGCGCACGTCCAGCATCTCGGCTCGCGCACCCCGCCCGGGTGGCAACTATCGCGGCCCTGCTGGTCGCGTTGCTGTACCTGGGGGTCACCCTACCGTTCGACGTCGTCGACGCCAGGCACTTGATGGCGCAAGTCGATACTCGCGTGGCGCACAGGCTCCACTATCTAACGGAGCTTGGCCCTCGGGGGGCCGCAGCATATGACGACCTGCCAGTCGACGACGACGTCGATACCGCCCCGGTGGTGTTTTGGCGGGCCAAAGACCGAGGGGATGCAATCGCTCTCGGTGGTGCCCCCTCTCTTCCCCCCGGTGCGTGGTCGCGCTCGGGCCAACCGACCAATGCCGCCGTCGGCAGTGGCGACTTCCGTCTCAGAGCAGCAAGGGTGGATGGAGGTTGGCTGGTGGCGGGCGAGAGCCTGGCCGACGCTGAGCACGTGGAAGCCGTCGTCGGTCGAGCTGAGGTCGTCGCCGGCCCGACGCTCGTCCTGGCCATGTTCTTAGGGGCTTTAGCGATCGGGCTTTTGGCGTCTCGCCCCGTGGAGCGGGCCCGCCGGCGCCAACTCGAGTTCACCGCCGACGCGTCACACGAGCTGCGCACACCCGTTACGGTCATTGAGGCCGAGGTCGGTCTGGCGCTGACCTCGCCCCGCGACGGCGCCAGTCACCGGAGCACGCTGGCGAAGATCGGCGCCGAGGGTAAACGCTTGAGGGGCATCGTCGAAGACCTCTTGTTCCTGGCTCGGTTCGACGCCAAGCCTCCCGGGCCAGGTGATGAGGCGGTCGACCTCGTCACCCTGGCCGAGGCGTGCGTGTTGAGGTTCGCGGCGGTCGCCGAGGCGAAAGACATCCGGCTGTCGGCGGTCTCTCAGGGCCTGGGACCATTTTGATCGGAGCACCTCCCGCTTTGGTCGACCGGCTGTGCGGCGCCCTGCTGGACAACGCCTGTCGCTATGCGGGCGCGGGCGGGTGGGTACGTGTGCTCGTCAGCGTGAAGGGCCACCGCGTAGCCTCGCTTTCGAGGACAGCGGGCCGGGGATCCCGGTTGAGCACCGGCCTTTCCTGTTCGACGGGTTCCGCCGGGGGAGTGAAGGCGCAGAAGGTGCCGGGCTCGGGCTGGCCATAGCAGACGCAGTGGTCCGCTCCACCGGAGGGAAGTGGCGCTTGGCCGACGCTCCCGCCGGCGGCGCCCATATGGAAGTCCTGTGGCGCAGCCTGAGCGAAAGGGAGAGCCCGTCAATGAAAAAAAGGCGGTGAGAACCAGGAGTTCGCCCGGCCAATTAACAGCAAGCCGAGCGGGACGCCGATGGCCACGCTGGCGGCGACGGCCCATTGGCGCCAACGCGCTCCCGCAATATCGCCGTGTGCCCGATCGAGCCAGTCGCGCGGCGCCAACCGGGCTGTCTCCAAAAGATGGCCCAGGACATGGAACACCATGGCCGCGAACCACACGACGAAGCTCGCTTTGTGCAAGAGGAGCCAGGGCTGGCGAGAACCAATGCCCACAAACATTAGAGCAATGCCGCTCCCCAGAAGGGTCACGGTCGCTACGACTACGAGAGGCCCCAGCACGCGAAGCACTGGCGGTGGTGGCCCTTTGCGCCGGTAGGCGGGCGAGCCGAGATAGTAGCGAACGAAGCGGTAGCAAGTACTGCTGATCTTCAGTAGTACTGGCGGGACTAACGCGGTCCCGAGAAAAACGTGCAGCCAAAGAAGAGAATGCACCCGCAGCACTGTCACGCCCTCGACCGCAAGCAGCACGAGTAGAACGGCCGCCGTCATGGCTGTCAGTCGTGCGTTTGACTCCACGCCGGCGTCGTCGGTGCCTGTCCCCCGCCGGGGTAAGGCTTTGTGCTTAGGGCCGCCGACCCCAGAGGTGCTCACGGCGCCAGATTAAGGAACCAGCCTTACGGCTCGATTACGGCGGGGTTTCTTGGTGCATCGTTTGGCGAGGTATGCGCGAGATGAACGGCGCCGGCTAGTAGGGTAAGGACGTATTGCTGGGCGAACAGAGACCTCGCGGCCCTTACGCCACTGAGCCGTCACAGAGACTGCCCCAAAACGTCTACTACCAGCGCCGGCTTTTGGTAACCGCCGTAGCCGTCACCCTTGTGCTTATATGCATAGCTGTCGTCAACCCCGGGTCGACGGGCCCGGGGAAGGACCCCGGCTCCTCTGGCGGGCCTTCTGCTGGCCGCTCATCGGCCGCCCTTGCGTCGGGCCGCGGTCACCTAGCCCATCCGGGCGGCGAGTCATCCGGTGGCAACCGTCGCCCGTCGGGCCCGACGTTCTTATCCCCGGTGGCGCCCGGCGCCCCCACGTACCTGGCGCCCGGGTCGGGCCTAAGCGTCCTGCCGGGGCCGCTGCTGGTCGCCGACAAGTTGAACAACCGCTTGCTCATCGTCGACCCCCAGGGGCACGTCCGCTGGACCTGGCCGCAGCCAGGTGACCTGGCGCCCGGCCAGACGTTCCTCACACCAGACGACGCCTTTTTTTCGCCCGACGGGCGCTACATCATCGCCACTCAGGAAGACGATTTCGTCATCAGCGTCATCGATATCGCCACCGGGAAGATCGTGTGGCGCTACGGGCACCCCGGGGTGCCCGGCTCGGGCCCGGGCTACCTCTGGAACCCCGACGATGCCATGATCCTGCGTAATGGGGACGTCATATCAGCCGACATAAAGAACTGCCGCATAATCAGGATCCCGCTCGGCGAGGACAACATTTCCTGGGAAGCAGGCACCGTCGGCTCCTGCACCCACAACCCGCCCGTCCAGTTCGGCAGCCCCAACGGGGTCTTCCCGACGCCTGACGGCCACTTCCTTGTCACCGAGATCAACGGCGACTGGGTGGACGAGATCGACGCCTCCGGCCACGTCTACTGGTCCGCCAACCCGCCGGGGGTGAACTACCCTTCCGATTCCAACCAGGTCGGCCCCGACCGTTACCTGACGGTCGATTATTCATATCCGGGCCAGATCGTGGTGTTCGACCGCGCCGGCCATTCGCTCTGGCGCTACGCACCGACCACCGGCGCACCCGCCGAACTGGACCACCCGTCGCTGGCCATGGCCCTGCCGAACGGTGATGTCCTGCTGAACGACGACTACGACGACCGGGTCATCGTGGTCGACCCCCGCACGGGCACGATCGTCTGGCAGTACGGCCAAGACGGCATTGCCGGGAGCGCGCCCGGGTACCTGGACAACCCCGATGGGGTCGACCTCTTGCCTCCGTTCTCTTACGCTGACCGGTTCCAGCCCCAAGCGGCCCCCACGCCCTAGGACGCGAAGCGCACCCTTTTTTCGTCTGAACCTCGGGCCAGGGTGTCACGTAACGGCAACGGACGCCGGAACTGCCAGGAACCCGCCTAAAACTGCGTAGACAAAGTACGCCAACAACGGGCAAATAGCCGGCGATTCCTATTTCGTTTAATGCGATCTTCACCGAAGCGTCTGTAACGTTGCCCTAATCGCCCCGAAGGAGATCCTTGGGAAGAGGTCTGCTATGAGAATGGCCCGCCGGTCCGCAGGTGCCGTAGCGATCGCATCGCTGGCTTCGGTTTTGGCGCCGGTGGCGTTACCCGCGGTTGCCGCTACCCACCGTCGGCCGCTGACGGCTTTCGTGCCGCTCCGAGCACCAGCGCCACTGGCACCGTTCGACCCGGCTGCTGGCCCCGGCCAGGGCCGCTGGCACCCCGCGGGCCGATTGGTCTACGGCCGGCCCGCTGTGTACGAGACGACGCTTGTCGTCCCCGCCACCGGGCAGGAGGCCGGGATCGCCTGGATGGACCCACGGCTGCTGAGGGCAGAGCTGTACTCGGGGAGCGAGAGCCCGGGAGGCGGGCCTTGGAAGCTGACCGCCCCGATCTTGCCGAGCGCTGCCCGTACCCTCCTGGCGGCCTTCAACGGGGGCTTCAGGTACTGCTCCGGAGGTGGTTATTACGCGGAGGGGAGGCTCGTATGCCCGCTCGACCAGGGCGGGGCATCGTTCGTGATCTACCGCAATGGAGACGCCACCGTGGGTGCTTGGGGGCGGGACGTCTCGATGTCTAAACAGGTGATAGCGGTTAGGCAAGACGTGACCTTGCTGGTCGATGGGGGCCAGGCCATGGCCGGTTTGAACCCTTACGACATTTCCGAATGGGGTTATACGCTAGGCGGGATCCCCAACGTCTGGCGGGCGGGCTTGGGGGTGACGGCCAGTGGCGCGCTTGTATATGTGTATGGCGCCGACATGGAGGTCACCCAACTGGCCGACTTGCTGGTCCGTGCGCGGGCCGTCCGGGCCATGACCTTGGATATCAACCCGGACTGGACAGTCTTCGTCACCTACAAGCCTCCGCCCGGTGCGCCGGCGTCCCCAGCGAACGGGAGTTCACTGCTCCCGGGCACGATCCAAGGCCCGGCGACCTTCTTCGACCCTTCGTGGGCCCGTGACTTCGTAACCATGTCCGCCCGCTGAAGCCATGATGACGGAGCGTAGGCGGCCAAGCGAGCGGTCCTGTCCCGATAACCTATTGCCAACCCGGCCCAACAAGTAACTTTTTACTAGAGGGACTTTGCGAGGCAGGACCGGCGGCGAAGCGACGTCCTCCAGCTTATGATCCTAAGGCCCAGTGGAGCCAGTAAAAGGAGCGGCGCACTCCGCAGCATCGTGGCAGTTCGCGGCTCGTACCAGCTCGTTGTGGAGAGCCGATTTCCGCGCCGCCGACAGCGACGGGTACGTGTTATTTAGCTCGTAAGGCGTGTGGCGAATGAACGAGGTGGCTAGAGAAGACAGGACGTCGCTCAGGTAATTGTCGTGGTACGATTTTTGGTGCCTTCGCCTCGTCGTAAAGCTGAGCGCTGCAGCCGGGGGGGTTCACGGTATCGGCGGTGCCCTGGACCACGAGTAGCGGCACCTGGGGGCCGGCGAAGTAAGTGCCACCAAAACTTGGCAGCTCAGCACCCGAGAGCACGGCGACGGCTTTTACCGCCGGGTCGTAGCAGCAGGTGTTGTAAGCGGTCGCCAGGCTGACATCCCCGCCATCGGACTGGCCCGCTACCCCCACCTCACCCTTGTTGGCAAGGCCGTGGAGGGGAGCCCCAGTGCTGTGGAGCCCAACGGTGAGAGCGGCGATCAACGAACGTAGCTCGGCCGGATGGTTCAAGATGTCGGCTTCATCGAGGGGTGCGGGAGGAGAGGTGTACGGGTAGCTGGGGCGGCAACCATGAAGCCGGCCGATGCCCATTGACTGAGCAGGCCCGAGTATGCACTGACGTCGAGGTCAAAACCCTGCGAGAAAACGATAAGCGGATAAGGTTTACCAGCTGGGTCAGGTACGAGCTCTTGAGCTCTGTTGATGGCGGGGTACCAAATCTCGGTGCGCAGTTCAAGGTTTGCCCCTTGACCGTACGGCGCTGGGACTGCGCTCAACCGTCGCTGTACCTACAAGATAGGCACCGCGGTTATCGGGTAGAGGCGCCGGCGAATGGGCGGCTGTCGCCGGCGCCCTGGCGACTGATGCAACGGAGAGAGGGCGGGCGACTTTTTCGCCATTGGAATGGGAAACGTTATTTGGTAACGCCAAAGGCAACGATAAGAGGGCCACGAGAGCGGTCGTGACCTGGTGCATCACTGGGCCAGCTTACTCCGCCGTGCCCACGACGATGAAACAGCGGGAGGAACGAGCAGACTTCGTGCAGGCCCTATCTCTACCCAGTCCCAACTCTACTCGGACTTCGGAACTTTCGGAATGAAGTTTGCCATTTCGATTAGGCGCCCAGACCGATGCTTGTTCATTATCTTTCCCTGAACTTAATGCCGGCGTAAGGACCGTACGGCGAAAATGGGATTGGTGTGTGACGCCGGTAGAGAAATCCGCGCCGAATGGGGCCTGCGGCATCTTGGGCCCGCTGTAGGCATGGAGGTATCTGGCGCTGAGGAGGCAATACCTAAACGCCGAGGCGCCCTCGGCCACCGCCTGCTCCGGCGCCACTGGGACGGAAAGGCGACCTCATGGGACCGGGGGGCGTCACCCAGCCTCGAAGGCGTCGTGAGCGCCGTACTAGAGGCCGCTCATCCGCGCCCTGGGACGACCGCGGTAGGCCTCGGCTGCGGGACCGGTAGCTTGAGCGTTGCGCTTGCCGGGCAGGGCTTGGGTGTAATCGCAGTGGACATCAGCTCGGCCATGTTGGAGTGCCTGCAGGAAAAGGCCTCCCGGTCCGGGCTGGCCGGCATCAGGTGCGTGGTGGCGGCCTTAGAACATTCCGACCTTCCACGAGCCAACGTTGACCTCGTGGTCTCCAATTATGCGTTCCACTTCCTGCGCAATCGTGACGAGGAAAAGCTTTTGCAGACAGCCGCGATCTGGTTACGCCCAGGTGGCCGCCTCGTGGTTGGGGACATGATGTTCGGACGGGGCGGGACCGCCAGGGACTGGGAGATAATGTCGTCCAAGGCAGCCCGTTTGGCGCGACGCGGGCCGGGGGGCTGGTGGCGGATTCGCAAAAACCTCGTGCGTTTCAGTCTTCGCCTTGGTGCGCACGCGATGGGCATCCGTGAGTGGGAGCGCTGGCTGAACGAGGCCGGCTTAGCTGAGGTCTCCGTCAGGTCGGTGATCGCCGAAGCCGGGGCGGCAGCCGGTACCAAGCCGATTGGTACAGGTGAAACTTCCGAAAGGAGCACCCGACGGTTCGAGGCGGTTACATAAGGCAGGCGTGCCTGCGCAGGCGTCGGGAGAAAGTGCCGGCCAAGTGGGCCTCGGCTCTGGCTCACACCGTGCCCGTCTTCGTTGTCGCGCTCTGCCTAGCGGCGTGCGCATCTGCCTCGACGACGAAGTTTCGTGGCCACCAGAGCCAGGGGTCGCGGCCAGGCACGCTTTCCGCCGTAAGGCCAACCACTTCCGCGCCTGCTCCCACCACGACAAGGCTGCCTCCGCTGGCCGTTGTCAAGATCGCGCCGGAGAACAATGCAAGGAAGGTCGGCCCGAGCACCCCGGTCGTCATAACCTATAACCACCCACCGGGCGGTGCCATGTCTTATCCGACTATCTCGCCCATCATCGAGGGACGCTGGTCCCGATCGGGGCGCACTGAGCTTATGTTCAAGCCCGCCGGTTACTGGCAGCCGGCCACAACCTACCGGGTCTCGGTACCTGTGCCCGGAACGAAGACCGCCACGGTCAAGTTCACTACGCGCCTACCCTCAACTCTGGTCCTGCAACAGTACTTGGCCATGCTCGGTTACCTGCCCTTACGGTTTACTCCCAGTGGTGATGTCCCGAACCGCAAGGCGGTGCTCAAACGGGAGCCGACCAGTCCAAACCTGGTGCCGCAAGCGCAGTCTGCTGGCGTGTTCTCTTGGGCCTATCCCGGGGTCCCCTTCTCTTTGTGGGCGCAGTGGCATCGGGGCCAGCCCAACGTGGTAACCGCGGCAGCGGTGACGCAGTTCGAAGTCGCCGAGGGCTTGGGTCCCGACGGCGACGCCGGGCCTCTTGTGTGGCACGCTCTGCTAAAGGCGATAGCCGAACGCCAAATGGACACCAGCCCTTACAACTACCTCATCGTTTCGGAACGCCTGCCTGAGACCCTCTCCGTGTGGCAGGACGGCAGGTTCATTTTCAAGACCTTCACCAACACCGGAGTGCCAGGCGCGGCCACCCCACTGGGAACCTGGCCAGTCGCTTACAAGCAAAACCCGAACTTGATGAAAGGCTGTGACCCTAATGGGTCCTGCTATTCGGTATGGGTAGCCTACGCCAGCTATTTCCTTCCCTCAGTGGGCGATGCCATCCATGCCTATCCACGGCCCGGTTATGGTTATCCACAAAGCAATGGTTGTGTGGAAGTACCACCCTGGCAAGGCGCTGTCGTGTACGGATATGACCCTGTCGGTACGTTGGTTACGGTGACCTCCTAAGGACGAACGAGTTGTTTCAGCCTGCAGCGCGTCGGGTGCGGAGAACTCCTCCGAGGTTTGCACCCCATGCTTCGGCTCGCCTGGTTTCGTTCACTACGAGTTGTCCGGTCTCCTCAACGAGGAAGCTCGCGGGCGGCACGATGACCGACATCCCATGCTGAGCTAGTTCACGGGCGAGAGCCTTTGACGCCCTCCGGGCAAATACGGCGCGACCCTTGACGCGGGTATCAAAAGCGGCAGCGTACTTGGCCATTTCACCCAAGGAAGCGATCCATTCGCGGCCTCCGGGCCCATTGGTAGCGCTCGGACTACCTGCGGGAATTCCGGGTGAACCCAACTCGGACTGCTGCGCCAGAGCAGGTGCTGTGGCCCGAGCCAGTTGGGCCGGCGTGCCAACTACGAGGAGGTCCGCATGGCCAAAAAGCAGGGTATCTACCTTGCTCGAGGATAGGACGAGGACGCTGACCGACCTGTTCAGGCCGAGGGCGACCGCTTGGGCCACAATGCGGGTGGTGGCCAAAGCGGGTTCGTAAACTACAACGGCTCTCATTTCTCAACGTCTCTTGTCTCATTCAGATCAAACGGAGTTACCTTGATCCAGAGTAATGGATAGGAGCGAGACCCTGGTTTCAGCCACTGCGCCCGAGCTTGCCTGTGCTACGCGAACGCAACCGTTACCGACGATCTTCCCGACGCTGCTTTCATGCCAGCCGGACTGTCTAGCCAGCCTGGTTAGTCAACCTTACGCCGGCATTACGCTTTCTGCAGCTCGATGCCACGTTCCCTAGATGTTTGCTTGCAACCCCACTTCATGGAAGCGTCGCCTCGGCAACAGGAGGGTGAGCGACGCACTGAAGAAAAAGCTGTGCTTGAAAACGCGACTACGCAACGATCCCGGTGGCCGGTTCGTCGGGGCTCGGCTTTAGCCGAAATTTCTTCGACCGTCATTTGCTCTTCAGGCTGAAGGGCGACGCTGGAGGAGATGCACGGCCCGTCTCGTCCTGAGGCGACATAGATGACACCGGTCGCGGCCCGCTCGCCGGGGGTGCGGCGGTCCTCGAGGGCTAGGGGCGATCAACTCGCGACCGCTCGAGCCCGTCGAGGTTCGCCGTGGGTACTCACCGCTGCCGTTGCCATCCTCGGCGCCGGGTTTGGGGCCACCATGGCCACCTCGGTGACAGCTGAGACCTGGTCGCAGTTGAGCGCAGCGGGCGGGGTAGCGATGTTCTTCGGCGGTTTCACCGGCCTGGCCGGCACCTACCTGGCCCTCGTCATGGTGATGCTGGTCTCCCGGGTCCCGGTCGTCGAGCGCATCTTGGGCCAAGACGGCCTGTTGCGTTGGCACCGGCGGTTAGCCCCGTGGCCCATCTCGTTGATCGCTGCGCATGTCGTGTTGCTCACCCTGGCCTACGCCCAGGCAGCCCGCGGGGGGATCTGGCACGAGGTGGGGACCATCGTCGGAGGTTTCCCGTACATGATCGAGGCCACCGTCGGGTTCTTGCTCATGATGGCGGTGGCCATAGTGTCCATCCGGGCTATCCGGCGCCGGGTGCGCCGGGAACGCTGGTGGGCTTTCCACCTGTGCATGTACCTTGCACTGGCCCTGGGTTTCGCCCACGTGATCGTGCTCGGGCCGTCCTTCGTGCGCCACCCCCTGTCCCGGTCCCTATGGATTGTGTTTTGGTTGGCGACGGCCGGGATGGTCATCACCTACCGTTTCGGGCTCCCCTTGGTAAGGACGCTGCGCCACCGCCTGAAAGTCGTCGAAGTGCGTCCCGAGGGGCCCGGTGTCGTCTCGGTGATCTGCGAGGGGCGCAGGCTAGAGCGTTTGGCAGTGTCGGGTGGGCAGTTTTTCGAATGGCGCTTCCTCACTAGGGGCATGTGGTGGCAGGCTCACCCGTTTTCTCTCTCCGCCCGGCCCAAACCGCCTTACCTCAGGCTTACGGTGAAGGACCGGGGCGACTTCTCGGCCGCTGTGGCTTCCCTTCAACCGGGCACCCGCGTCGCCATCGAAGGGCCCTACGGAGTTTTTACCTCTCATGCCCGGCGCAGAAGGAAAGCAGTACTAATCGCTGGGGGCATAGGGGTCACCGCCATCCGCGCACTGCTGGAGGACCTGCCGAGTAGCACCGAACCGGTCGTCTTCCTCCGGGCGTCGACCGAGGACGACCTGGTCCTGTCGTCCGAGGTGGCCGAGCAGGCCCGGCGTTGCAAGGGCCGCGCTTATAACCTCGTGGGCTCCCGCTCGGCGGTCAGGCTCGACAGAGTGGTCCAGCTAGTGCCTGACTTGAGGAAGCGCGACATCTACGTCGCTGGGCCGGAGGAGTTCGTCCACTATATGGTGGACGCCGTCGCTAGCCTTGGTGTGCCGCGCGACGCCATCCACTTCGACGAGTACGCCCTCGGATGATTTCATTACGAAAGGCCACGGTGGCGGTCGCCTCAACGGCCGTGGGCTTCGTGCTCGTGGCAGCCGCCCACGTCACCGGTCCGAGGTCACTCGTGGTAGGGTCAGCATCGCCGGCCCCGTCCACGACGCCTACAACCTCCTCGGGGGGGATCACGACCGGCCCGAACAGCCCGCCAACCGGGCAGTTGGCCAGCGCCGTCGGCACGAACGAACAGTACGGTTACGGCGTACTGTCGGTCAAGGTGACGCTGCGCGACCACCGCATCGTGGACCTCTCCGTGGCGAACTTGCAGACGGCCGAGCAGTATTCGCAGTCCATCGCCCGGCAAGTCATCCCGGTGCTGCGCCAAGAAGTGTTGGCTGCCCAGGGCGTGCGCGTGAACGCGATATCGGGCGCCACTTATACGACCGAGGCCTACCTCTATTCTGTGCAGTCAGCCCTGACGAAGCTGAACTTCTGACGCTGCGAGGCGCGGGCCAAAGCGCGCCCGCCATACGCAAAGGATGTCTTTACGGCTTCGTGCCGTCTTGGAGCTTGTCCTCGACGAACTTTGTCACACCGTGCCCGTGTACCACCCCTCCAGCTGAACACTTTTGTGTCCGAGCAGTCGAGTGGCCCTATGAGGCGCCGGCGAATGGGCGGCCGTCGCCGGATCCGTGGCGACTGATGCAACGGAGAGGACGGCGACCTACTCGGACTTGGCACCGCTGGGAATGAATCTTGCCGTTTCGATTGGGCACCCAGAACGATACTTGTTCAGTACCTTGACCCGGAGTTAATGCCGGCGTAAGGACCTTACGGCGAAAATGGGATCGGTGTGTGACGCCGGCAGAGAGATCCGCGTCGAATGGGCCCACGGCGCCTTGGGCCCGCTGTACGCATAAGCGGGCAGTGACATCCCATCCAAGGAGCGGAGCCGGCCTCAAGCTGGCCCATTGGTTCGAGACGGCCTCCCCGCCCCCACGAGCCGCACAGCCCATCAGAATTAGCACAAACCTGGTGGGAGCGGGTGGTGCGGCATATTTCTCATACTCCTACCTGACCTATTTCGTGCACTCGCGCCAACCGCTAGGCGCGGTTTTCTTCGCTCAACAAATGATCGTGGTGATCGCCTATCTTGTCCGGCGGCCCGCCGGCTTCGTGACCCGGCGTGTCGACGATTGGCTCCTTGCTTTTGGTGGGACCTTCGCCGGGGTCTTGGCCCGAACTTCAGGTGTGCACCCAGCTGGGGGGGTGCAGGCTGGGCTGGCGCTGCAGCTGATCGGCGCCGCGATCGCGATAACCTCTCTGGCCGTCCTCGGGCGTTCTTTCGGGTTCGCTGCTGCAGACCGAGGACTTGTCACGCGCGGCCCTTATGCCATCGTTCGGCATCCGTTGTATTCCTCGTACCTGCTGTCCGGAGCGGGATTCTTATTGCAGAGCGTTTCGCTGCGCAACGCGCTCGTCCTAATCCTTGGATCGCTGTGCAATCTCGGCCGAGCCCTGGCCGAGGAGCGCCTTCTGATGGGCAATGGGGAATACGCTGCGTATCGCCGCCGCGTCCGGCGAAGAATGATTCCCGGCGTTTGGTGACCGATCGACGATCAAAGATGATGCGCTGCGTGGTGCCGTCAACCCGGTCTCGAGGTGTTGCCTCTTCAGCGAGGCATGCCTTCCATGCTTATTGGGATTTGCCCGATCGGCGGAACCTTCGCTTCGGCCTTGCGGCGCTCATTGCCTCAAATACTCCCTCTGGGCTTCGTCACGACCGCGCCGCTCGAAGGCGGCCCTTGCATCGGCGGTGGGGTGGTTGTGAGAGGAGGTCGTCGGTCGGTCGCCGTCGGTTGCCCGTCTGGCGGCTGTCGGATCGCAAGACGGCGCGCGATGACGCGGTCGACGCTGAACCGCCCGGCGCCGAGCATCCCCACAATCAGCGCCAGGACGCCGAGGGTCAGGTTCAGTTGGTAGCCGGGCGGCGGGTTGCCCGAGTTGAGGCCGGTCGCCCAGGTGACCGTGATCATGGCGATCACCATGTCGCCGAAGAGTGCCAATCCGGCAAGACGGGTAAGGAGGCCGAGGCCCAGCGCGATCGCGCCGCCGAACTCGGTTAGCCCAGCGAGAACGGCGAAGAACCCGCCCGGATGGAGATGCGCGGTGTTCGAGAAGTAGAGCGAAGTGGCGTGAATACCCGGTCCGTGGAACGCTCCGAAGAGCTTCCCGGCTCCGTAGTAGATAAAAACCCAGGCCAGAACGACCCGTCCAGCGCCGAGCGCGAGATCCATGGTCAGCGTCGCTGGACGCGTCGCGAACACCATGCGCAGCCACGCCGAGGGTGGGGGGACTCGAGGCAGCGAGGTCACGGTTTCGCCATGGCGCGCTCCGGTTCGCCACCTCGCCCTCGGGGTGGTTCTTGGTGGTTCCGGTAGCCACCCATCGTGTTCCGGTTGAGTCGGTTCCGCTTGACGTCGTCCATCTTGTCGCACTCCACGACGCGCTGTTGTCGTTTCCACAAGAGGGGTACGAACGCAACCGGCATCTGGATTGCCGGCAGCCCGACGGACAGTTCACGGTGCTCGGCTCACGTCCCATGTTGCGGTGTTCCCACTGGAACGGTTTGACGGATGACGAGCCCTCGATGGCGCCCCACCTCCGGGAGCGCAGATCAGGGTAGGCGAACACCGTTGTGCAGCGCACCTACGCCGTCGCTGGTTCGAATCCCATCGTCCGCTCTCATCTCAGAGACCCTTGACCCCATTTTGTGGTCCACCCTGACGGTTCTCGGGGAGACCCGTCGTTCCTCTCTCAGCATCATGAGCGCGCCAAGCGGTCCGTCGAATTGGGGAATCCTTGGTGCGTTGCCGGTACCATGACCTGCGTGGACTTGTTCTGCGTCGTTTTTCGCTTGCGGGCCAAGCGCCAGGTCTGGTGCACGGCCATCAGGCTCGATGCGGTCACGTGAACAAAATGGGTGATGCCGCCTGAGCTATCACGTGTGCATAGCGAGGAGGCTATACACGATGTCGCCATCAGGACAGTGCGACATCGTTTGACGCCGTCGGGTTCACACAAGGATTGGGGCCTTGGCGGTCGCGCTCATTGTTTCTGGAACCCAGCTGTGGCCGCCGGCCACGAGCATAATGTACGGCTCTTCCTTAGTAGCGCAGGCCGAGATTATGCGTCCGCCGGAACGCTGCCGCGAGTCAGTGGTGGGCCACGCCTGCCGACTCGGAGCTCGCTTCCCCGATGGTCAGATAACGAGATGCGCTCACGTTCTGGCATGGCACAAGGACCTTCGTCACGTGTGGCCGTCTCGAAGGGAAGTGGCGCGCCTGACAGTCCATCTGCTCCCCGTCGCTGGCCGTGGCGACACCGTCGCGTCGCGCCTATCGTCCGCAGATGGCCGAACAGCTGCAGCTAACCGCGACGGCCATGGCCTCAGATGGCCTGGCGGTCTCGCGCCACCCGTCGGGGCAAGTGGTGTTCTTGGAAGGCGCCCTCCCAGGCGAGGAGGTGGTCGCCACGGTCGTGGATGAGCGCCGGCACTACCTGACCGCCCGGGTGACCCGAGTGGTGACGGCGTCCGCGGCACGCCTCGAACCTCGCTGTGGGCACGTCCCGGAGGGCTGCGGAGGCTGCCAGTGGCAGCACGTCGGCATCGACGCCCAGGTGGAGTTCAAGCGGCAGATCCTGATCGACACCATCAGGCGGATCGGTCGGATCGAATGCCCTGAGCTTTCGGAAACGGTCGGGTTGGAGCCCTGGAACTTCCGCACGTCGCTCCGGGCCACCGTCGTGGACGGTCGGGCCGCTCTGCGTCGCGCTCGTTCGAACGAAGGCATACCCGTGCCGGGCTGCCTGGTGGTGCACCCGCTCCTGGCCGAGTTGCTGGACGGACGTCGTTACCCAGGAGCGGAAGAGGTCCTTCTCCGGTGTGGGGCCCGTACCGGGGAGCGGCTGGTGTCGGTCCGGCCCCGCCGCATTGTCGCGGACGTCCCAGGCGATGTCAGGTCCGACTGGGTGCACGAGCTGGCAGCTGGGCGAACGTGGCGGGTGTCGGCCGCTTCATTCTTCCAGTCCCGACCTGATGGAGTCGACGCCTTGGCCGACCTGGTGGTCGCCGCGGCGAGCGACGTCGAACCTACCGTTGCGGTCGACCTGTACAGCGGGGTCGGGGTCTTCGCCGGCGTGTTGGCCGCTCGCGGCTGGTCGGTGACCGCGGTGGAAGGTTCGGCTAGAGCGGTTCGCGATGCCGAGGCCAACCTGGCCGGCCTAGGGGTCCGGGTAGTGCGGGCCGACGTGACCAGATGGCACCCCGAGCAGGCGGCCCTGGTCGTGGCCGACCCCAGCCGGGCTGGGCTGGGGAGCCGGGGCGTCTCGGTGGTGACCGGGACGGGAGCGGTCCGGGTCGTATTGATCAGCTGCGATGCGGCCAGCCTGGCCAGGGACGCATCCCTTCTTCGATCCGACGGTTACTCGCTGACCTCCGTTACTCCCGTCGACCTGTTCCCCCACACCTTTCACGTCGAAGTGGTGAGTGTCTTCGACCGGAACTGATCGGGCCTGATCGTCCCCAGGCGGAGGGCCGCATCGCATCCCGCCCGCTACGACGTGGACACAGGCAGGATGCGAAGAACTGGTGGCCCGCTCGAGTCAGGCCGGGCGCACCATCCGACCCCGCACCCGCCGGCGCAGAGTGGCGATTCTGGCGCTGCCGCCTGAGGCGGCCTCTTTGGTATGCGTCGTTGTTCTGGGCGTGTCCTCTCCCCGGTGCCAGGCGCCTGGGTGGTGCGGGGCGGGGGCACGGTTGGATGTCGGAAATTGCGCGTGCTCCCGCGATGGGACCAAAGGCCATAGCGGGGTTTCGGTGGCCTTTGTAGGGTTCCTGTGAGTTACTGTCTCTCTTCGTTCGCGTCCGCTACGACCCTGGAGCCGAACCTGTGCCTGACTCGGATAAGCGCAACGCCTTGGACCATGTGGTGGTGGTGCTGTTTGAGAACCGATCCTTCGACAATGTCCTAGGCCGCCTGTATGGCCCGGGGATGGCAAGACCTTCGACGGCGTTGTGGGCAAGGACCTCTCGAACCCGATTCCCGAGTGGGCCGAACACGGTGGCGAGCGCAAGGTGGTCCCTTATGGGATCACCGCGGATATGGACTCGCCCAATCCGGACTCGGGCGAGGAGTACTTCCACACCAACACCCAGCTTTACAACACGATGGACGATCACAACCGGTTCAAGATCGGCGAAGGCGTGACCCAGCCCTGGAACGAGCCGGCTAGCGGGGCGACGCCGACCATGGACGGGTTCGTCGCCGACTACATCAGTACCTTCACCGGTGAGGTCGGTCGTCAGCCCAGCTATGACGAGTACGCCCAGATCATGACGGGCTACACGCCGGAGCAGCTCCCGGTGCTCAGCTCCATCGCCCGGGACTTCGGGGTGTTCGATCACTGGTTCTGCGAGGTGCCATCGCAGACGTTCATGAACCGCTCGTTTTGGACGGCGGCCACCTCGTCGGGGTTGGTGGTGAACAGCCCGGCGGCGAAGTGGCTGACCCAGAACACCGCCGAGACGCTGTTCGAGCGCCTGGAGGGCCACGGCAAGACCTGGAAGGTCTACGTGGCTGAGCCCATGCCGCTGTCGGTCACCGGGCTCATTCACTTCCCTCGCCTCCACGACCGCCTGGCTACCCACTTCGTCCCGTTCACCGAGTTCGAGAGGGACGCCGCAGCAGGGACCCTGCCCGATTTCTCGTTGATCGAGCCGGACATGACCTCGGGCCATAACGACTACCACCCCGCCTACGGACGGTCGTTCATCGGTGGGAACCTGGACATCGGGTTCGACCCGCCGTCGTCGATGCTCGGTGGAGAGGCATTCCTGGAGCGCATCTACGACGCCTATCGGTCCATGACCGCGGTTTCGGGCACCAACGTCTGGAACACCGCCCTGCTGATCGGCTGGGACGAGCCGGGCGGCACCTACGATCACATCCCCCCCGGCCCCGTAACCTCCCCGGAGGCGGGTGCCCCGCCAGGGGAACTGGGGTTCCGGTTCGATCGTTCGGGCTACCGCGTCCCCGCCATCATCGTGTCACCGTGGGTCGAGCCGGGCTCGGTGTACAACGAGGAGTACCGGCACACGTCGCTGATCGCCACGCTCCGCAAGACGTGGGGCCTGGGCGAGCCGCTCACCGGCCGTGACGATTCGGCGCGCACCTTCGACCACGTCTTCGCCCGAGAGTCGCCCCGAGACCCCAAGAGCTGGGTCACGGTCCGAGCACAGCCGGTGCCCGCTTGGACGCTGGACCTTCAGTCCGCCGGGGCAGCACTGAGCACACTGGGCACGGCCATCGGCCCCGGCCTGATCGAGGCAGCCAAGAAGATGGGCATCACCCTTCCGCCCCAGCTTGATGGTCCCAGCCCCCAGTTCACCCCTGAACTCCTCATCCAGTTCCTGAGGGAGATCTGCCTGCACATCTTCCCCGCATTGGCCCCCAGCGCTTCGGGAGACGCCGGCTGAGGGTGCAATAAGGCATAACTACTATCGAGCCATCTGAAAGCCGGTTAGAGAAGGCCGAATCCGTAATGCCACCCGAGCAGGCAAACCCCGCACCGAGTCCGCTGGGCCCCCTGGCGCGCTATCACCGAGGTGTAATGATCTGTCCTCGGTGTGTGACGACGCAGAGAACGACGGGATGGATGGCGTCGAGTCGCGTGGCTTGGTTAGTGGCCAGGTTGGGCCGTTGCGGTGTCCCACGACACTGGGGAGCTGCTCTCCATTGTCGGTAAGAGGAGGAGGCGCTCGCGGAACTTGTCGGGGATCACCCGCTCAGAATGTTTAGAGTCATAGGTGTCCGGCGCGAACAGGTCGGCACCGTGGAACGTTAGGGCGTCCGGGCCGTTAAACCACGGAGGGGCTCCCCAACGCCGTCAGACCGCAACTTCGAAGGTTTGACTCGTAGTTGAATTGACTACCGAAAAGGGATTCTGAGCGAAAGCAAATTGGAATCGCCCTCGACGCGAAGCATTGACCGGCTGAATCTAAGCTAAGCCCTTTGCGAAGTCTAGGCCACCCGGGGCGGGCGCGCATTTGCTCGCGCCACTTTCGCTCCCCATGTGAGCAGCTCGCGAGTGCAATCGTCGTGCTCGATCTGGCATTCGATCAAGACCGGGCCACCCCTGTGAGCGTGAGCCTTCTTGACCGCATCGGAGAGCTCGCCTGCGGTTGTGGCTGTGAGACCTAGCCCGTGGCCATCGTCGGCGTTCCATGCGGCCATCAAGCCGGCGTAGTCCCAGTTCTTGAAGTAATTGTACGGGCCATCGTGGATCTCGGACTCGCTGACGTAGCCGCGGTTGTTGAGGAGGAAGATGAGCGCGTTCTGGCCGTACCGGATCATGTTCGCCACCTCCTGAGCGGATAATTGGAAGCCACCATCCCCGATAATGGAGATGACCCTGCGGTCAGGCTCCAGTCCCATCCCGTAGCCGAATGCTGCCGGCACGGCCCATCCGATTGCCGCCCACTGCATCGAGATCTCGAATTTGGCGCCGTCGGGGAGATGCATGTACATCGCGTTGAACCATGCGTCGCCTCCCTCCACGAGCAATGTGGTCTTCGCGTCAATCTCCTGCTGGATCTGGCGGGACATCTCAGTCCGCGTAAGTTGACCAGTTGCCTCGCTGGCGGGCGCTTCGGTCGCGTCAGAGGCCTTCTTGGACCTCATCCAGAGAGTGTTAGCCTTCGGCGCGGCGGACTCGTCATCACTGACCGAGCCTCGCCCGTGAAGGCCCTCCAGACGAGCAAGCTCGCTCGCAATATCTTCGCCTCCTTGGCCCACGCGCTGATACTCCACAAGGCTGGCGCTATTGGCGGGTACTTTCGTCGCCAGCGTCGAGAGGAAGTCAGCCATCGCGACGTTGGTGAACTCCCGCTCGGGTAGCCTCACGTACCGGGGCGCGACGCTGATCAAGCGATCGGGCGCGGGAAGCGCGGTCCAACCCGCCGTCGTGTAGTCGGTGAATACCGGGCCGGCAGTTAGGACAAGATCGCGCGCCTGTTCGAGGAGGCGGAGCCCTTCCCGGCGTCGGCGTATGTCCCAGTAGAGACGCATCACCGTGAGGGCCTCCAAAAGGTCGGAACACCGACCGGGCTCGGCCTCCAGGTATGCGAAAACGGCGCGCAGGTTCTGGAACTCGAGTTCGAGAGCTTCACACCAGCCAGTCACCACCGAGCCGAAGGGCTCCGGGCCGGCTGAGTGCACGAGGGCCAGGTAGAAGTTGGCGTGGGCGCGCCGCGCGTCATCTCGATTGGGCTCGTCGAGCTGGCGGGCGCCGAACTCGCGCAGGGTCTCGAGCAGCCCGTACCGGGCGGGGCCTCTGCCCGAACTGGCCGTGCCCACCATCGACTTGGACACCAGGGCGAAGAGGTCGTCTACCGGGGCCCCGGTCGACGGCCCGGCCACAGCCACGGCCGCGTCTATGCTGAAGCTGCCCGGGAAGACCGACAAACGGCAGAACAAGTCCCGTTCGCCGGGGCTCAAGAGCTCATAGCTCCACGCCAACGCAGCCTTCAACGTCTGCTGTCGGGCCGGTGCCGTCCTCGGACCACCGGTCAGCAGGGCGAAGCGGTCAGTGAGCCCGTCTTCGATGTGGGCCAGGTCGACCACGCCCAGCCGCGCCGCCCCCAGCTCAATAGCGAGCGGTATCCCGTCTAAGCGCCGGCAGACTTCGGCGACCGTGGTGACGGCGTGATCGTCCAAACGAAGGCGGGGCTGAGCGGCGAGGGCCCGGTCGACGAAAAGTTCGACAGCGCCGCTACGCCGGGCCTCGTCGGGGCCGGCTCCTGGCTCGGGCACCTCGAGCGGCGCCACCCGCCAGACGGTCTCACCGGCGATGCGCAGCGGGTCTCGGCTGGTGGCCAGTACCCGGAGGCCCGGCGCACCCTGGAGAAGTTCGTCGACTAACACTGCCGCCGCCTCCACCACGTGCTCACAGTTGTCGACCACGAGCAGGGTCTCACGATGGCCGACGACTTCAGAGACCACCTGGCTAATCGGCCGCGTCGACTCGGGCCGCACACGGAGGGCATCAGCCACCGCATCGGGGACGGAGGTGGGGTCGCTGACCGGGGCCAGAGCAGCAAAATGAGCTCCGCCGGCAAAGGACTTGGACAGCTTTGTTGCCACCTCGATGGCCAGGCGGGTCTTGCCGCAGCCCGCCGGCCCCGCCAGCATTACCAATCGTCGCTTGACGACCAGGTCGGCTACCTCCGCCAGCTCTTCGGCCCGGCCCACAAATGCATCCGCCGGGGACGGCACGGTGCTGCGGATAGCGCCCCGGTTAGTCCTGGGTGAGGCGGGCCCAGGGCCCTGGGATGGGTGATTGAGGTCGTCGGATTGCGCGAGCACCGAGCGCTCCAGCGCTACCAGCTCGGCCGAGGGGCTGATGCCCAGCTGCTCAGCCAGGTTCTCCCGCAAGCGGGCATAGGCCCGGAGCGCGTCGGCCTGGCGGCCCGCCCGGTACAGGGCCACCATCAGCTGCCCCCAGCGCCGTTCGCGCAACGGCTCGCTGGCCACGGCGGCTTCGAGGTCGCCTACGAGGCGGTCGTGCTCGCCCAGGGCCAGGCGCAAGTCCGAGAGCTCGTCCTCGGCCTGGCGGCGGAGCTCCTCCAACCGGGCCACCGCCGCGCTGGCCCAGGAGTGCCCGGTCAGTTCTGGGCAGGGGTCGCCCCTCCATAGGCGCAAGGCCTGCCGAAGGGTCCTCGCCGCCTCGGCCAGGTCGCCGGCGTCTCGTTGCTCTGCCGTCTCTTGGAGAGACCGCTCGAACCGGCTCGCATCGACGGCTCCCTGGTCGAGTTGCAGCACATACCCGCGTCCCAATGTGGCAATTGCACCCGGCGGCAGGACGTGCCTCAGGTGCGAAATGTGGCTCTGCAGGACTTTGGCGGCCGACCGGGGTGCCGAGTCCCCCCACAGGCCGGACCACAGCGACTCGGTCGGGACGGGCTGGCCGGCCCGAAGCGCCAGCATCTCTAGCACGGCGCGCTCCTTCCGCGCTCCCAAGGCGACGGGGCCGTGGGCCAAGCGGAGTTCCAGCGGGCCGAGCACTGCCACGTACACCGCACCCGACTTTAGGTGGTCCCACTTGGCGAGGTCGCTAACCCCAGGGCCTGCGTGGCAGCCGCCCTTTACCGTGCCGTTACCGCGTCACAGCCGCCGCGCAACCTCGATAGCGGAAGCTAACTCAACGGCCGGACGGGCCGCCCGACAAGAAGGGAACTGTGATCTCGCCCACAGCGGGACGGTAGGACAGCAGCTGAGGTATCCGAGGAGGTTCCGTAGTCGGGACGGGCCTTTCCCTCTACTATCCGACTCCGACTATCTGATCTGAGAAAGGTACGCGATGACGGGTATTCCCCTGGAGCTTCGCAAACTGATCGAGACGGCCCGTTCGTCCACGTCAGCACCATCAACCCCGATGGCAGCCCCCAGGTCACGGTCATCTGGATCGGCCTCGAAGGCGACGAACTCGTGAGTGGCCATATGCGGCTATGGAAGAAGCTGCGCAACATCCAACGGGACCCGCGTGTTGTCCTGTCCTTCGTCGCCCCCCACGATCGGGGCGCGGTTCTGAACCCCTACGCGGTGCTGAACGCGACAGCCACCGTCGAGCCCAGCGACCACGCCTGGGATCTGCTCAACCGCCTAACGAAGGTGTACATGCAGCCTGACTCCGAGTTTGCGCTACCCAGAGGGCCCGGTTATATCGCCCGGTACCGGGTTGAGCAGATCGGCGGCGTCGGCCCTGGGGCGCTTGGTCGTTTCCCGGAACGGTCGCCGATCTACCTAGCCCAATCGGAGCCTAATAAATGGTCTGTGCGCTCATCGACCACAGTCGACAGCCACTTCTAAGGCTGCACAGATTTCTCGCATGCGCACGTCTGCGAGCCGACCGATCCGTTCGACCAGGACAGCCACCGCCACACTTTCGACCGAGTCCAGATTGACTGCCGAACGTCTCGGGACCGGGTCGTCTCCTGGCTCAAGCAGCACTTCACTCGGTAATCCCCTGACCGTTGTCGTGCAGGGAGCAACAAGAGCACGCCGCAAACGCGGGATGGCGGCATCACGAGAGAGGACAACAACGGGGCGACGACCAATGTCTGGCAACTCGCACCACCACACATCTCCCCGCGCCGGCAGGCTCGTCACGAGTTGGCCGCGGCTTCGCGAAACGACGCCAGGTCACCCCACTCATCGGGCTCCTCCAGCGGGTGCTCGTCGTAGGCCTTGTACCTCCCATCCACTTCAGTTGAACGGTGCCGCGCCAAGAGCGCCTGCAAGGCCTCCTCGATCAAGGCCGAGTCAGTCTTTGCCTTGCAGACCTTCCTCGCCTTCTGAAGCAGTTCCTGATCGACGGTAGTGCTGACGCGCGTGCGGGTCATGGCATAAGTATGCCACAACTGTGGCACTCATCTATCTTCGCCGTCCGTCCCGCGGACATAGGTCATATCGCCGGCCCCGGCTGTCTCGATGACGATGTTCTCCGGCCCGAAGGCGCGCTCAAGCACGTTCAGCGCCCTGGCCTCGGGTCGGCAAAAGTCGTGCGGCGGCTACGGCGGCGGCAGCGGCCGCTGAGGCCGGCCGCCACATGTCAAAGCTTCCATTATGTACCACCAAACAGTAGTATCAAGAAGATGGCAAAAGAGAAGGCAACAATCACCTTGGACCGTGCCAAGGCTGCCGCTGCCCAGGCTCTCATGGGCGCTAACTCCACTTCGGAGGTCATCGACATCGCTTTGGACCAGCTCATCCGTGCCGAGCGTCTTCGGGCCGACATCACCGCTTACCGACGGGTGCCGCCGACAGAGGACGAGGTAGAGCTGGCAACTTTCGGGGATGCGAACGGCCTAGAAGATGACACTGACTGGAAGGCACTGTACGACGACGAGCCGTCGTGAGGGCGGAAGTGCGCCGAGGCGAGGTTTGGCTGGCCGATCTTGATAAAGCTCGTCCCGTCATCGTGCTAACCCGCGACCCTTTGGGGCGGTTGCTGCATTCGGTAATCGTCGCGCCTGTCACCTCTACCGTCAGGGGCCTATCGACCGAGGTACCTCTCGGGCGTGACGACGGCCTCCGCCAACACTCGGTCGCCAACCTGGATAATGTGCAGCTCCTCGCCCGCGACCGTTTTCGCAAGCGCGTCGGCACAGTTCAACCAGCCACCATGAGTGCGTTGTGCACTGCCCTGTCGATAGCCGTCGACTGCCATGTCGTCAATCGAGTTCGCCCCTGACCGTTTGGTGTGACCGCCAATCACGACAAAACGGGAAGCACCGATACCAACTCCGGCGGGTAATGGTGCGCCGTGTTGCTCGCGACACTCGGACCAAACAGGCAAGTGTTTTGGCAAACCCTACGACCAGGTTCCAAGAGATGGTTTCCAGCTGGACAGGCATGACGTGCGAAGGGATGGCAACTAGGCGATTGCTTCGACGTCATCCGTACGTTCAGCGGAGAGACCAGGTTGTTGGACGAGGACGAGCTTGAGCTCCATCAAGTCGAGCTCGACTACCCAGCGTCGATGATTGCTCTGGCCCGTGAGACGGCCGCGCAGCTGATCGACCGTGTCTCCCTTGGCGAGCCGCCGTTTGACGGGTCTCACCTCCCATGGTTGGAACTCTGGAAGAAAATGGGCTTTTGAGGGTCCTCCTCGCGTTACCCACCGCCGTTCCCTGAGGGCACACAGCTCCTCAGCGGGCTGGCGGGGTGGTGCCCTGACGGGTTCGTCGATCGCGAAAACCAAGGCGGACAGCCATTTTTCTCCGAGGTCAGCGCGGAACGTCGCGCTGCTTCTGCATAATATGTGTTCGGTCGTACTCATAGTCCTGGTCTGGGGAGAGCTTTGGGCCGTACTCAGGCCTCAAGCAGACGAGTGTCACCCAGCGCAAGCTCGCCGCCACGTCGGCCGCGGTCAGCTCGAGCTTGCTGCGCCGTTCTCCTTGGTCGGTCTGCCAGCTGGGCCAGTTCGGCCAGGATCTCGGCGTCGCTGGCCTCAGTGACCCCGAGCACCGCGTTGGTCATGTTGCGCTCTGCCCGCTCTGTGCCCCTAACCATCGATTCGTGGTGCGCGTAGGTGTTGAACGCCTGGAGGACGGCGAACGCGGTCCCTTGCCACGGTGCGGCGCGGTTGTCGAAATGGTAGAGGCGCTGCAGGCTGTCGCGTTTGTTGGTGGCCAGGGTTCGAGACCGTCCCTTGTCCGCCGGGACGGCACCACCTTGTCCAGTAGCCGCGACCACTGCCCGTTGGTGACAGGCCAGGCGCACAACTTGGCGATGGTCTCTCTGAACTCGGCTCCGGTCGTCTCCACCAGCTGTAGTGCGTGCCGAGCATCTTCTATTTTTCAAGTTCGAGTAGCGGGAATGCTTGACCTTGTAAGCGTGGCCGAGTTCCCCCAAGCCCTGGGCCATCGTGTTGTCGCAAACGACGATGGTCGCGGTCCGCCCTCGGCCCGGGCATGCCGAGCTTCGCACTGGGCGCGCTCGCGGGACGCTGTAGCCTCGGCAAGTCGGGCTCGGCGCAAGAGAACAACCGGGCCGCTGCAGTGACCGGACGACCCTTGGGTCAGGACGACCCGAGGAGGAAGGGTGTACGACCTGAAGGTGTGCGCATTTTCCTGGCTGCAGAGCGCGCCAGCCGCCAGCGCCCCAAGGGCCTCGTGGTCCAGGATGAGGCCAGAGTATCTAAAAGAGCCGCCAGCTCTCAGCTTTAACCTCACGTAGTCGGAGTGGATGGGCCACGAAAGCACGTCAAGAAGTCCGCATCCGAGCAGGGCAAACTAGAGAAGGTCAAGGAATTAGGAATCCTGGACTAGAGGGCGGAGCGCGCGGGTCCCCGCCGGGCAGCCCGGAAACCGGCCATGGCCTCCTAGTTTGTAACAGCTTCCATGTATTTGTGCCCGCCGCTCCGGCGCGCGTCACGGTCTAGGAAGGCCGTGAGGCCTGCCGCCAGCGCCCTAGCCGCGGTTTGCTGCCACGCGGCGGTTGTAATCAGGGCGGCGTCCGTCGGGTTACGCATATTGGCGCACTCTATGAGGACTTTTGGGACGGTCGTCAGGTTGAGTGCGGCAAGGTCACCACTGGGTTGGAGGCCATTGTCCCCGAAATAAGTGCTGACTGGTTCCCCGGTACCGGCCAGAAATGCCGCTCTGACATCCACGGCGAGGGTATGAGACGGGCCGATCACGGCGTCGTTCGGGCCGTCAGCAACAGGTGCGAGCACAACAAACCCCCTCCCAGTGGGGGGCGCACCGTCGGCATGGATACTGACGGCTGCATTGGCGCGGGCCTTGTTGCCAATGGCCGTACGTTCGGTCACGCATGGCCCGACGCCCGAGTTGGTGTGACGGGTGAGCACCACAATGGCTCCTTCTGCCTCCAGGTCGGTGGCAAGGTAGCGCGCCACGTTGAAGTTGAACCGGGCTTCGGTGTAGCCGGTATCGGTCTCAGTGCCTGCCGTATCGCACGCCTCGAACTTACGTCCGTTCCAAACGAGCCGGTTGACGACCCGCGGGGCAGCCCAGTCACGACCATTATGGCCAGGGTCAACAACGACCACCTTTCCAGCCAGCGGCTCGGCTTTGGTGGCCCGAGGAGCACGAGTCGGCCCTGAAACTGGCAATTTCGGTTGCACGGCGCTGCGGGTAATGGGGATATCACTTTTCCCAGCCCTTGTTGCGCCGTTGACATCGAAGGCAGCGCCAATAAGCAAGATAGGGGCGACGCAGACGATGGCCCCACGGCTCCGTCTCTCCGATGAGAAGCAGCCGTCGGGTCGAGCCGGATCCCTTCGGCACGCTCGCTTCGGCATGATCGGACCTCCTAGTGACAAGTTTGGCCCCTTGCATGGTCCGGCCGGTGGCTTCACCTGTCACCGACAGTAGTCGTATAGGCCGGCCGTGGTTCGAAGGCCCCGACCTGGGAGCAAGTGCCCACTAGAAGGTGTGACACCGAGGTGAATGCCCGCGACTGGTTCCTGGAGGAATCCGAATGAGGAAACCGAGCGACTGCACTAGATAGTCGCCATGGCGACGGCCGCGCCTGGACATCGGGCAACCATGCGCGAGCACTGGTCCACGGGGCAACCTGCTTCGCCGCCCTCAAATCGTCGGTGCATCGAATGCGCCAGGAGACCTCCTCTTGTTTACCGACTGGCGCGGCGACCGCGATGAGCGTCTCGACGCGAAGGCACCGAGATCGGAAGCTTCTGAGTAGCGTCGGCCCTAGCGGGGGTGCTAGTCCGAGGCCTGGTGTGGCGGTCTCACCTCGACACATTGCAATTTTCTAAGGAGGAGAACCGGCATTTCGGGCGGGTCTTCTACCCGTTACACAGCGGGCCGACTCAGACCTCGGCCACGTGACCGTGGCCGTCAAGGGGCCTAGCACCTGCGACGCGACGTCGAGGTCCGGTGGTCGTACTCCTCCGTAGGTAAGTTAGTGAACTCACTTGACAAATGACCGGGCTCTGGCCTAGAACTGAGTTGGGTAACTAACTTATATGCGCACGACCCAGGAGTGATTATGGCTATGCCCTCAGTCCCCGGAAATGCCTCGCCACCCGCGAAGCCACGCCTGTCTCTTCGATCTAGGCTCGGTTTGGCCACGTTGGTACTGCTGTGCGCCGTCCAGTTCCTAGACATCGTTGACGCAGCCATCGTCAATGTGGCCCTGCCCTCGATCCAGCACAGCCTGGGTTTCTCTCAGGAGAACCTGCAATGGGTAGCCAGCGGCTACATCCTCACGTACGGCGGGTTCTTGCTCCTCGGCGGTCGCCTGGGCGACCTGCTCGGCCGGCGCCGTCTCTTGCTCACCGGCCTTGCCGTCTTCGGCCTGTCGTCACTGGCCGCCGGGCTGGCCAACGGCGCGGGTCTCCTGGTCGGGCCGCCTCGTTCAAGGCGTCGGAGCTGCACTTATGGCCCCGGCGGCCCTTTCCGCACTGACAACCAGTTTCCAAGAGGGCAATGACCGCAACACGGCGCTAGGGGTCTGGGGAGCCATCAGCGGGATGGCCGCGGCCGCGGGCGTCTTCTTCGGCGGAGTGCTCTCGGCCGGCCCAGGATGGCGCTGGGTTTTCTTCGTAAACCCGCCCATATGTGTCCTGGTGGTGGCCGGAGCACTAACCCTGCTGGCGAACGACCGTAAAGGGATAGCCAACGGGACCACCTTCGACTCTCAAGGGGCGGTCCTCGTGACCGGGGGGACGCTATTACTCGTGTACGGCCTGGTGCGGGCGCCGGTGGTGGGCTGGGCATCGGCCGAGACGATCCTGACGTTCATCGGCTCGGCGGTATTGCTGACCGCGTTCGCACTGAACGAGCTTCGCAGCCGCAACCCGCTCGTCCCTCTGGCCATACTCCGAGTCAAGGGGCTGGTGGCCGCCGATCTGACCCAGTTAATCGCCTTTACCGGCTTTTTCTCGCTGTTCTTCTACGCCACCCTGTACATGCAGGAGGTCCTCCACTACTCGCCTCTCGAGGCGGGGCTGGCCTATCTCCCGGTCACCGCCGGCTTCGCAGTGGCGGGAGGCGTAACGTCACAGTTGGTCACCCGGGTCGGCACCCGCCCGCTGGCCGTGGCCGGCTGCCTGGTCGCAGCGGCCGGGATTCTACTACGTGTCCCGGGTACCACTGCACGGTTCATATGTGAGCGACCTGCTCCCCGGGTTTGTGGTGATGGCGCTCGGGGCGGGGTCGGTGTTCGTCTCGGTCACCGCCGCCGCCAATGCCGGAGTGCCGCCTGACAAGGCCGGACTTGCCGCCGGTCTGCTCAACTCGTCCCAACAAATCGGCAGTGCTCTCGGCCTGGCTATCCTTTCGGCCGTCGCTATTACCAGTACCGACCACCTGATTTCAGATCGGGTACCACGTATTGTGGCCGCAGATTCCGGCTACCACCGGGCCTTGCTGGTCGGCAGCCTTCTCATGGCGGCCGCATCCTTGCTCGCCCTTCGCATCGGCAACACAAGGAGCTCGGCGCCGATAGTGATGGTAAATGCCGAGGCGGCGCCCGGGTTGGAGCCGGCGGCCTAGTGACAGGGGGTCCAGGCCGGACCGGCCCCGGGCTTGAGACGCCGGACCGGCCCGCCAACCGAGATGGCAGGCGCCTGTACCATGACAAGTGAGATGACTGACTCAGTATCGGGCCGGGCCACCGCGGTCGGACGCCGGCCCCGAAAAGAGGAGCGGCCTGGAAAAGGGGAACGGCCAGGAAAACGAGAGCGCCTGGTGGCTTCGGCCGTGCAGCTCTTGCACCAACAGGGCATCGAACGCACGACGCTGGCCGACATCGCGAAGGTGGCGGACGTGCCAGTCGGAAATGTGTACTACTACTTCAAGACCAAGGACGAAGTCATTGCCGCCGTCATCGGAGCGTACGAAGAAAGGATGACGACAACGCTGGCCCAGATCAATGCCCGGCACCGTTCCCCCAAGGGCCGGTTGAAGGCCTTTGTGCGAGAGTTCGCGTCTCAAAGCGAGATCGTGGCCCAGTA
This sequence comes from uncultured Acidimicrobiaceae bacterium, assembly GCA_963823855.1. Lineage (GTDB taxonomy): Bacteria > Actinomycetota > Acidimicrobiia > Acidimicrobiales > Palsa-688 > Fen-671. The sequence continues at coordinate 346,234 of CAWGNA010000003.1, read as the reverse complement.
CGGGTGCCCCTTCGGCACTCTGTGCTCGGAGCTTGACAAGCGGGCCGAGGGGCCGTCGTTCGCCACCGCCGAGCTGATGAAGGTGCCGATCCAATGGGCCGAGGAGCAGTTCCGGGCCATTGGCCGGCGGGACGCCCGCAGTCTTGCCCTCGACCTGCTGGCCGCCTACGAAGGCAGCGCCCTGCTCACCAACACGTTGCGCGACCCGAACGTCTTAGTGATGACAGAACGCCGCCTCGACCACTGGATCGACTCGCTCTGAAATGAGACCCTAGGCCCGAGGGCAGCGGGCCGTTTTGCGGCGCCACGGGCCACTTTTCCGCTTCTTTTTCAGGTGTTATCCGAGCCGTCTAGGACGCCTGGGCGGCTGGCGACGCCGACGCGTTCGCCGAGCTCTGCACTGACGACCTCACGGTGGTGCAGCCCGGCATCCACAAGAAGAACAACGACGACATCTGCACCACGATGGCCGCCGCGTTCGCCGGGCCTCACAAAGGGTCACACGTCCTTGACGAGCCACAAAGCGTCCGGTTCCTCTGATCCGACACCGCCGTGTCATTACCGAAGGCTCCGTCCTCATGGCCGGCCAGACCGAACTCCCCGCCGACCGCCTGGTTCGGGCCACCTGGGTCCTCACAAGGGGGACAAGCACTGGCAGGTCGCCGCCTACCAAAACAGCCCGGCCCACTAACCCCGACCAGGGCCCACGGATCCCACACAGCTGGTAGCGCCAGACCCAAGCGCACCGTGCCGGAACGACGCGATCATCGCGGGCCACCGGGCCGCCCAACCATTCGCGAGCACGTTCATCACGGGTGGGCGTCGATGCGGGCGTGGCCAGGCCGGTCGCAGCGGTGCGCTGCTGGCACCCAGGTGTCAGATACGCAGGGTTGCAGCGGCATAAGGCCTTTCTCGCGCCACGGCCGCCAGATCTCCTTGCGGTTGACCGCCCACTTTGCCGCCGTCGTCGTGTCTGCATCATCGACGGCCGGATGACCCGAGCGTACGGACCGAGGAAGATGTCATGGCAGTCGCAGACCGAGCAATCCTGCTACCGGGGCCAACCGCGGTATCGGACAGCGCTGGTCGAGGAAGCCATGAGGAGAGGCGCGAAGCGGATGTGCGTGAGAACCCGCCAGCCCCGGCCCACACCGATGGGCTTATGACGCCCTTGAGCTTCGACGTCACCAACGTCGCGCAGATACTGGCCGTCGAGAAGGTCGAGCCCAAAAGCTCCTGCCGGCGAAAGCGGCCCTCGATGTGCCGCTGGCGCTGGCGATCATCGGGGCTCGGGGCCCTGATCGTCGTCGCGCCCTCGTCGGTCCCCGGGCTCACGCCAGCGATGTGAGGCGGTCAGGGCCGAGCGGCCCACACCCAACTCTCGTAAACGAATACATACAAGGAGAGGAACAGTGAAGACACCCCCGATCGTGTCACCGCAGGAGTGGGAGGCGGCGCGCCAGCACCTGCTCGTGAAGGAGAAGGACCTGACCCACGCCCGTGACGCGTTGGCCGCCGAGCGTCGGCGGATGCCATGGCTAGCCGTGGATAAGCGCTACCAGTTCGACGGGCCCACGGGCAACGCGGGCCTGCTCGACCTGTTCGAGAGCCGCCGTCAGCTGATCGTCTACCGCGCCTTTTTCGAGCCCGGCGTGTACGGCTGGCCGGACCATGCCTGCGTCGGCTGCTCCCTGGTCGCCGACCAGGTCGCCCACGTCGCCCATCTGAACTCCCGCGACACCACCCTCGTCTTCGCTTCGCGTGCGCCGCAGCCAGATATCGAGCGCGTGAAAGCGCGGATGGGCTGGGACATGCCCTGGTACACCATGACCGACAGCTTCGACATCGACTTCGGTGTGGACGAATGGCACGGCACGAACGCGTTCTTCCGCGACGGCGACCGTGTGTTCCGCACCTACTTCGTCAACAACCGCGGCGACGAGCCGATGGGGGGTACCTGGAGCTACCTCGACCTGACCGCGCTCGGACGCCAGGAAGACTGGGAGGACTCGCCCGAGGGGTATCCCCAAACCCCGCCGTACGGGTGGTGGCACTGGCACGACGAGTACGCCGAGGCCAATCATAAAAGCTGAACCGTCCGGGGGTTCTGGCGTGAAGTGGGTAACACGACCGGATGCGCAAATTGTCCGGGCCGTGCGGGCCTACCGTCGGGTCAACCGCCGCCACCCTCGCGTGTGGTGAAGCGCAGGGTGGCGGGCGGTGACAAACGAGGGCTCGCCGGTCGACGTGACCCAGCGGGTAGCTAGGTGTCTCGGACGACCTCGTAGGTGAGGAAGGCGAGGCCGTCACCGACAGTCCGGCTGTCGACTAGGCGGAACGGCTTCTTGTCGCTGGTCTCGCCGAAGAGGCGATCCCCCGCCCCGAGCACCACCGGGAAGACGAACAGCCGCAGCTCATCCACGAGGTCGTGCTCGATCAATGTGCGCCCGAGCTTGTAGCTGGCGTAGACGACGATATCTCCGTCCAACTCCTGCTTCAGTCGGGTGACCTCGTCGACCACGTTGCCCTTCAGGACCGTCACGTTGGTCCATTTGGGGTCTTCGAGGGCCGAGGACACGACGTACTTGGGCAGGCTGTTCAACCGTTCCGCCCACTCGCCAGGCTTGGATGCCCACCGCGCCGCGAACCACTCGTCGCTGCGCCGCCCCAGCAGCAGGGCCGCAGTGCGCAGCGCCTCGCCGTACTCGACCTTGCCCCACTCTTCGAGGTCCTTGCCCCCAAACTGGCCGAACCAGCCGCCCAGCTTAAAGCCTTCCTCACCGTCGGGGTCCTGGACCACTCCATCGAGCGAGACGTTCGTGCTGATTACGATCTTTCCCATTTCAGTTCTCCTTTTGCGGTGTTGTCAGCTACCACTGGTGCAGGCGCCGCGGCGCCGGGGAACTGGTCGCCCGCCAACCGCCCAGTTCGCCCCCCGGCCGGCGCCTATACAAGATGGGAGTGCCGCACATGTGCGGGAAGAAGGTGGCGCGAGAGTGGTTGCCCCAGAGCCGATCGCCAAGGAGCGGACCAGGGATGGCGACGCGTTCGGGGCGCTGACCGAACCGTACGTCCGAGAGCTCCGGGTGCACTGCTACCGGATGCTCGGGTCCTTCCAGGACGCCGAAGATGCCCTCCAAAACACGCTGCTGACCGCCCGGCAAAGCCTGGGCGGGTTCGAGGGACGCGCCTCGCTGCGCACCTGGCTGTACCGGATTGCCACCAACCGGTGCCTGGACGCGCGCCGGTCGGCCAGCCGGCGCCCGGCCAAGGAGTGGGATGTGCCTGGCGTTGAGTGGCCCGAGCTGACCCCGGGGTGAGGTCCTCGAAGAAACGCTCGGGCTCCTGGACATCTGTGGTAGGTCGCGGCCAGCCTGAGCATTTCGGGTACGAGCTGGCGCGACCGATGTCCCCACTCGTGCCGTCAGCGGTCCGCGTCGGCCAGCGCTATCTCCTTAGGCTCGGGCCGCAACAGCTGGGCTCGCCGCAGGGGCTGGGGCGCCCACCAATTCCGGCGCCTGAGCAGCGCCACCAGCGCCGGCACGAGGAACCCTCTGACCAGCGTGGCGTCGAGCACGATGCCGGCGCCGAGGCCGGTGGCCAGCACCTTGACATCGGTGTCGGGGGCCGACGCCAGCGACATGAAGGCCAGGAACAGGATGAGGGCGGCGCACGTCACCAAGCGCCCCGTGCGGCCGAGCCCGTCCACCGCAGCCGCGTTGGTGCTACCGGTGCGGTCGTACTGCACCCACCCGGGTGAGGATGAACACCTCCACGGGTGTGAGCACGCCGCCGGGGACGCCTCCCAGGACCAGGGTGTCGTAGGCAGCCCGGGCCGGGCCGGTCGCGAGAAGGCCACCACCGACGTCTCACCTACCTTCAAGCCGAACGCCGGGAGCGCGGCTATGACGAGCACCCCAATGGCCACCGGGGCAGCCAGGAAGCGGCGCTTTGTGACCTGGGCCGCCCAGGCGCTCCAGGCCCGGCTGGCGTGGGCCTCTTGGCGCACCCGGGCCAGTCGGCCCGAGGCCCGATACCGCCGAGGAGCGCACGGCGAGGAGCCCAGGGCCCCGGGCCGGCGCCGCCTTCATCGGTCAGCGGGCACGGCCGCCGGGGCTTCCTGGGCGATGCTGGCCGCCACGGCCCGGGCCAGCTCCTGGCGCCGGACCAGTACGAACGTAAGGGGCACGGCGGCCAGGCCGACCAGCCCGGACACCCACAACGCCGCACTGAAACCGCGCGTGAGGGCGGCAGCCGGGCCGTAGCCCAGGTGGGCCAAGCTGTGAGCGCGCGACGCCGCCACGGTCGAGGCGACAGCGACCCCGATCGCCCCGCCAAGCTGTTGGGAGGTATTGAGCAGGCCCGAGGCCACGCCGGCGTCGCCCTCGCCCACGCCGGCCAGCCCGGCGATGGAGACCGCTATGAAGGCGAAGGCGGTGCCCGCGCCGGCCACGAACAAAGGCCCGGCCAGGTGTGCCCAGAAGTGGCCATGCACCGGCACTTGGCTGGCCCAGGCTACGCCGGTGCCGATGAGCGCCATCCCGGCCGCCATCACCATCTTGGCGGAGGTCTTGGTGACGAGCATCTGGGACAACCCGGCCAGGGCGACCGAGGTGAGCGAAGTGGCCAGCCAAGCGGCCCCGGTCTTCAGCGCCGAATAACCGAGGACCTGTTGCATGTACAGGGTGCCTACGAAGATAAAGCTGAAGAAACTGCCCCCGAGCAGGAAACCGACTACGTTGGCCCCGCCTATCGTCCCCGAGCGGACAAGGTGCAGCGGCAACAACGGTGCCTCGGACCTGGCCTCGACCACCACGAAGGCACAGAGCAACACAGCCGACACCGCCAGCAGGACCACGGTCCGGGCGGAGCCCCAGCCCACTTGCGGGGCCTGGGAAATGGCATAGACCAAAGACACGAGGCCTCCGGTAACGCTGACCGCCCCGAGAGGATCATAACGGCGCCGCGATGTCGACAGCCGGCTCTCGGGCACGACGCGCCGAGCAAACGCCATCACCGCGGCACCGACGGGGACGTTCAGGAAGAAGATGTACTCCCAGCCGGCGTAACGGGTGAGCACGCCTCCTGCCAGCAAGCCGACGGTGGCGGCCCCGGCGCCGGTGCCGCCCCAGATGCCGAGGGCTTTGTTGCGATCGGCGCCCTCGGCAAACATGTTCATGACGATGGACAACGCGGCGGGCAGCATGAGCGCCGCCCCGAAGCCCTGGACGCCCCGCATCACGATCAGGAACGCGTAACTGGAGGCCAGGGCGCAGGCGAGCGAGGCCCCGGTGAATACTGTCGTGCCCGCCATCAGAAGGCGCCTACGGCCCAGGAGGTCAGCGGCCCGCCCGCCGAGCAGCAAGAAACCGCCGAAGGTAAGCGCGTACACGGTGACCACCCACTGCAGGTCAGCTTCAGGGAAGTGGAGCTTGCGGCCGATGGTGGGGAGGGCGACGTTGACGATTGTCAAGTCGACGATCGTCATGACGAAGGCCACGGCCAGAAGGGCGAACGCCCGCCAGCGCTGGGCTGGGGCCAGTTCGTGCTCCCCGCTGGGGTCGGCGCCGAGCGCTCGCGTCGCAGCGGATGGACTGGGCACGCACCGCCACTCGGGCGTGGACGTCTTAGGGCTGGCTTTTTCCTTGTTCCGTACTGCGTTCTGTAATGCTCCGGTCATGTACCTACCTCGCTCTGCGGACAACGGTCTGTAGAGGGTGCAGACACGAGACGCACGTGGAAATGGGCGGGCGCGACCAATTTGTGGTGCCGGCGGGGTCAGTACTCCCAGGAGCAGTAGAAGGAGCCTGGCATGGGAGGTAAGAAGGATGACCACGGAAGTACTCGCCCGGGCGCGCGCCGGCGACCAGGACGCGTTCCGCCAACTGACCGAACCCCACCGACGTGAGTTGCAGGCCCACTGCTACCGGATACTCGGGTCAGCCCAGGACGCCGAGGACGCCCTGCAGGAGACTCTGTTGGCCGCATGGCGAGCCTTGGGCGGCTTTGAAGAACGCTCCTCGGTCCGGACGTGGCTGTACCGCGTCGCCACCAGCCGGTGCCTCAACGCCCTCCGCGACGGCCCCCGCCGCCCGCCGTTCACCGAGACAAGCCCGCCCACGGTAACGTGGCCCGAGCCTTCGCGGCTCTCCGAAGTGGTCTGGCTGCAGCCGTTCGCCGACTTCATTCTCGACGACATAGCCGACCCCACCCCGGGCCGAGACGCGCTACGAGGCCAGAGAGGCGATCTCGCTCGCTTTCATCGCCGCCCTCCAGCACCTACCGCCCCGCCAGCGGGCCGTGCTCGTGCTGAGAGACGTCCTCGGCTACCACACCACCGAGGTGGCCGACATGCTCGAGTCCAGCGAAGATGCGGTCAACAGTGCCCTAAAGCGTGCCCGGGCCAGCCTGGACGGCCGCCTCCAGGCGTCCCGACAACGTGAACCCGCCCCCCTCCCACGATCATCGGCCGAGGAGGCCTTGATCGAACGCTTCACCAACGCGTTCGTAGCGGGCGACGTGGCTGGCGTTGTTGCCCTGCTCACCGCAGACGCCCGGCTCACCATGCCCCCGATCCCGCTCGAGTACCACGGCCGTGAGTTGGTCGCTCACTTCCATACATCTGTGGTCTTCCGGGGAGGAAGGCGGTACCAGCTGGTGGCCACCCGGGCCAACCGACAGCCCGCGTTCGGGTTGTACGTGACCGAGCGCCACGCGCCCATCTCCCACGCCAACGGACTGCTCGTCCTCACCCTCACTGGGCCGCGTATCTGCGCCCTGACCCGGTTCGACAACAGCGTCCTCCCCCACTTCGGCCTGCCCCGTACGTTGGGGCCCTCGTGACCAACAGCGCAAAAAGGGCCAAAAGGCCACTGATAACGCACGAGTAGACGCGAGCCCGACGCCGGGCCAGTCGGCGCCCCCGGTAGAGCGAGGTCGGCAGTCACCACCGGCTCTGGCGTCACCTTTCTCCCGCACCGTATGGCATATCCCGGTACAGGCATAGCCCAGAGCCGAACTGGGCAGCCGGCGGGCGCTCGCGAAGGCGGCGGCGCTCAACATGACACAATCGTGGCGGGCCTTCTGGCCGGACGGGGCGTCGCCGTGCATGCCGTCCTGACCGGTCCGACCGACACCGACATGACCCAAGGCTTCGAGATCCCGAAGGCCTCTCCGGAGTCAGTGGCGCGAGCCATCTTCGATGGGATCGAGAACGGTGAGGAGGACATCTTCCCCGACCCGATGTCCCAATCGATCGCGGCAGGCTGGCGTGGCGGTGTGGCCAAGGCGCTCGAGCGCGAGCAGGCCCCATTTCGTCGATGCCGCGTGAGCGGACGATATAGACGAAGTCGAAGGCCGTTGCTGAGCACAAGCACTTCTGGGGTACGCGGCGCGCTGCCGCGTACCCCAGGGCCAAGAAGTGCCGGCTCGCGGCCGTCGGGTCGATACGGTGACGGGTTCGTCTGCAGAGGAGGATAGGCATGGAGCTCGGCCTCTTCGGGCTGAACAAGATAACGGGCCCGGAAGCCCTCGGCGATCTCGCCGTCTATGCCGAGTGGTCCCACGTGGACGCCCATCCTCGACCACTGCGACCGCAAGGCCCGCCCATCCTCGTAGGCGGTCACGGGCCGGCCGCGTACCGCCGGGCGGCGACGGCCGGCGACGGCTGGTACGGCCCCCTGGTCGACCCAGCCGGCGTGCGGGAGGCGCTGGCGTTGATCGTCGCCGCTGGCAGGGCCAGGGATCGTTTCGACGTGACCGTCACCCCGGCGGTCGACCTGGACCCGTCTTCGCTGGCGGACTTTGCCAAAGCGGGGGTCGACCGTCTCGTCGTCTGGCCCGAACGGCAACTGAACCGCAGGAGTTCCAGGCAGAGAGCAGCGTCCACGCGGTCCCACAGGTCAGCGTCGAGGCCGAGGCGTGAAATCTGAGAGCACCGTCTCGATCCTCGGCACCCCGACCTCCCAACGCAAGCAGCCCAGGACCAATGCAAGAAACGTAGCGCCGTGACCAGCACGTTTGAGTACCTCATCCCCAGTCTCTTAGCTTTGACTGAACCGCGTTGGCATGTCTGACACGATACGCGGTACGACTCGTTTCACTCCTCGAAAGTTGGTTGCCGGCTGGGGAGCGATCGCGGTAGACCGAACGACGGCAGGACGGTGTTCTCGAAACGGGTCATGGCGCAGATGCGGCCCCCTCGGAGGGTCAGGACGTAGAGGCCGGTCCCGTGGCTGATGCCTTCAGGCGAACGAAGGTAGGCGCCGAACGCCGGCTGAGCGTTGGCTCGTGTCGGCACGAGGTCGAACCTGCGACCGGCGTTGAAGATGATGGCGCAGAAGCGGGCCACGAGGTCTCGGCCTACGTATTCGAACGGCATCGGTGGCATCGAGGCGAAGACGTCGTCGGTCAGGAGAGCCACGAGCGCATCGAGATCGGCGCACTCCCAGGCGCGGACGAACTTCGCCGCCACGGCATCCTCGGCGGCCGAGCCGGGGGAGCGAGCCGGTTCCACCTCGAGGCCGGGCGCCCATCGGCGCTCGAGGCTGGCGCGGGCCCGTTTGAGGGCGCTGTTGACCGACTCGACGGTCGAGCCCAGCATCTCGGCCACCTCATTGGCGTGGAACCCCAGGACATCGCGCAAGACGAGGGCGGCGACCTGGCGAGGCGGCAGGACCTGAAGGGCCGTCACAAACGCCAGAGAGATCGATTCGTTCTGCTCGTAGCGGGCCTCGGGGCCGAGCGGCCCGTTTACGGGGCCCTCTCGGAGGGCGTCGGGGTACGGCTGGAGCCACACCACTTCACCGAGCCGGGTCGGCTCGGGCGGTTCGACATTAGGTACGTCCCACTCCTTGGCTGGGCGCCGGCTGGCTGACCGACGGGCGTCGAGGCACCGGTTGGTGGCAATCCGATAGAGCCAGGTGCGCAGCGAGGCGCGTCCCTCGAAGCCGGCGAAGCCTTGCCACGCGGCCAGCAGCGCATCTTGGAGGGCGTCCTCGGCGTCCTGGAAGGAGCCGAGCATCCGGTAGCAGTGCACCTGCAGCTCCCGCCGGTACGGCTCGGTGAGCTCACGGAACGTGTCGCCGTCCACCGCCCGCGCTCGTGACATCAGGTCGGCTCTTTCCACGCTCAGCCATCCTTCCTGCTCCTATCTCGTCCGCACTCTATAGACGCCAACCGAGGCCCGAACTGGGCGGTCGGCGGCCGCCCAGCTCTTCGAACTCTTGGCGTCTGCATCGGTGGTAGTCGAAAAAGACCATCGAAAAGGAGACACGAAATGGGAAAGATCGTCATCAGCGACAACGTCACCCTGGATGGAGTCGTCCAGGACCCGACCGGTGAAGAGGGCTTCAAGCTGGGCGGATGGTTCGCCCAAGTCGGCGGCAACGACCGCGACGCGTTCGGCAAGGCCGCACTCGATGAGGCGCAGGCCGCCGTGGCCTTCCTGATTGGCCGCCGGACCTATGAGTTCTTGGTCTCACGGTGGCCGTCCAGAACCGGCGAGTTAGCGGACAGGTTGAACAGCCTGCCCAAATATGTCGTGTCGTCGACCCTAGAACGTCCCGCTTGGAACAACTCGACGGTCATCAAGGGCAACCCGGTGACTGAGATCTCGAAGTTGAAGCAGCAGCTGAAAGGTGAGATCGTCGTCCCCGGCAGCTTCCAACTCGTGAACACCCTCATCGAGCACGACCTCGTCGACGAGATAAGGCTGATCGTCTACCCCTTCGTGCTCGTCGTCCTCTTCCTATCGAGCGTGGCGCAGTTCACGGTCGTGCTCGTTAGCAGTGGCACAGTTGCAACGTGACACACTCGACCGAGCTCGAGGATGAGGTCACAAAGCTGCAAGTGCTCCTGTTGGTCGACCGGCACGCTCGAAAAACTGTAACCCCGTAACGGAGGATATCCTCCAGATGTTCGCTCGCCTTCGCCAGCTTCTGCGACCGGGCCTTTGCCTACATCGACCACCACGACATCGAGCGGCTCATCCTCGATCTCCGTTGGAACGGCGGTGGTAATACTTTTCTCATGGAGGCGCTGCTGCGCCATCTCGTTGGCTCACAGAAGATCAACGAGTGGGGCAGCTTGTTCGTCATCATCGGCCGGGCGACGTTTTCGGCCAAGATGAGCAAAATAATTCGGTCCGTCGTATTTGCGCGACATTCGGTTCGAGCGTGCGCGGCAGCGTTTCCGAGGGTACAAGGCCCTGGAACCGGGCTCGAGCCGAGGGGATTGACATCCAGGCGCGATGACCGGCACGACAGCCGTCGAGGCTTCGTGGTGGCGGTGGTCGAGCTGCAGATGGGTTTTGGCGTCGCGCACAGGGATGTTAAGCGCCGGACGTATCGGCAGGGCGGGCCCGACGGTGGTCAGGGTGGGGACCGGGAACGCTCGTCGATGGGACCTCGCCGTTTAGCGATCCTGAGCAGTCGATCCGGCCCGCCCGAGAACCTGTCCTGGCGACATTCGGAGCGCTGGTTGCGCATGCCTCCGATCGGCGCATTGGAGACGTGTCGCGTCTGGATATGACCCCGTGGTTGGCGGCACCGGACAGCACGGTTGTGAACTCATAACCGCCTCTCCGAGTGATCTCCGTCGGGAGTCTTGTCCCTGCCCTCCTGAATCGGCTCGCCCAATAAGCCAGTGCGGTTCACCGTCGTTAGGGCACGCAGGCCAGGGTACTGCCGTGATTCGGCGCACTTGTTCCGGCGGGCCGACCCACCGTTCCAGTCGAGATCAGCCCAGGGTCTCTTGGTGGGCGTGGGGATCGTGGTTGTGGTGCTCGTGGTCGTGGGCCTGGTCGGTTTCGGCGCCCATCATCTTTAGCATTGCAATCCCTCCGGTGGTCACGAACCGATAGATCAACCCGGCGGCTAGGACCAGGAACAAGATATTGAGGATTGTCGTGTAGTTCCAGGAGATGGTCTCCTCGACCACTTTGGCGTGACGCTGGGTTGGGATAAGCCCGAGGCCTCCGAAGAGGAACTCGACTGCGTAGCCGGCCAGGACCATGGTCACGTAGAACGTGGCTGCGATGAACAGGGCCATTTTGGCGCCGTAGTACTTGCGGTAGATGACCACTATCGGGATGATGAGTAAGTCGGCGTAGATGAACGAGATGACCCCGCCGAAGCTGATGCCACCGTTCCACAGGACAGCCGGCCAGCGGGACGTTGCCGATGGAGCACACGAAGCTGAGAATGCTGACCACCGGACCTATCAGCGGTCCCCACACTTTGGCCAAGGTGGGATTGGAGGTAAAGAAGAGATGCTGCCAGAAGCTGTTTGGCACCCAGGCGGCCACCGCCCCGGCAATGAGCAACCCGATGACGATGTCACGGATCACCGCCGCCCACTCCATGACGAAGATATGGGAGATCGACGTGGCCGCCTGTGGCGACCGTAGCCTGCGAAAAAGCGGTCCTGACTGTTGGATGGACATGTCCATGGCGGCGTGCCCCTCCATGGAACCGGCCAACCCTCTGTCCGCTTGAGTGCGGGCCTCGTCAACGAGCCGCTGGCGTAGCAGGAGACGGAACAGCACGGCCAGCAGGACGATCATGATCGGCCCGCCCACGAACTCGGCGGCGGTGAACTGCCAGCCGATCAGCAGGGCCAGGACGATGCCCAGTTCGATAACCAGATTGGTGGAGGCGATCTCGAAGGCCATGGCCGAGGTGAAGCTGGCCCCTTTTCGGAACAGCGAGCGGGCCAGGGCTACCGCGGCGTAGGAGCACGACGACGACGCGGCACCAAAACCAGTAGCGACAGCGAGCGATCTCGGGCGGTCGTCGCCGAGCCTTTTGGCGACGCTGGATCGCCGGACGACCGCCTGGACGACGGCGGAAAGAGCGAACCCCAAGATCAAAGCCCACAGGATCGCCCAGGTCATCGACCCGCTGATGCTTAGCGCATGACCGAGCGCATGAACCGCCTTCATCGTCAGTGGCTTGGAGTCGAGCAGCGCTGTGCGGGTTCACGACCTGACCAATCTGTCGATCGCCTCTTGTGCCTCCTTTATCTTGGCGTCGCCGGCCGGGCCCCCCTCGGCGACGGCGTCTCGCACACAGTGGGCCAGGTGGTCCCCCAACAGTTCCAGTGCCACTGACTCCAGTGCGCGAGTTGCGGCCGAGACCTGGGTCAGGACGTCGATGCAGTAGGCGTCCTCGTCCACCATGCGCTGCAGGCCCCGGACCTGGCCCTCGACGCGTCGTAGTCGCCGTAGGACCGCTTCTTTGTCGTCGCTGTACCCAGGTTTCATGACGTGCTCCTTGCAATCGCACCCATACCCGGTTAGGGTATCACACATATACCCACTAGGGGTATATCAGATGTGGAGGTTGGTTCGTGAGCAATGACGATTTCGCCCCTACGATGCCGAAGAACCGCAAACGCCCACTAGAGCGACTGGACCAAATGGTCCAGTCTGGTCAGGTCAGACCTGAAGAGGCCACCGACGTTCGGTCCGCCACTAACGCCTTGACTACGAGGCAGCGGTCGTCAGGATCCGAGCCCGGCACGAGCGGGTGCGCTTCGACGCCGCGGTCGAGGCTGGACCGATGACCAAAGCCGAGGCTAGTGCCAGCATGGAGCGGGTACGGAAACGCGAGCATCTCCTCAGTCTGAGATCCCACCTACACAAGATCGCCCCGAAGGACCATTGAAACTCGCCTCCTCCTTGTCGGTGCGGATTGCAGTTTCGCCAGTTTCAGGGCTGACGGTAAGGCCGAATCGACCGTTCTTCGATGCTGGCCAAGCCCCTGCCGAGCACGGTTACGACAGGCGGACCATGGAAGCGTGGGGCCTACGAAGAGGTGATTTGCGATGATGTGGTATTCGGGCGGCGGCATGCACTGGTGGGGACGGACGCTCGGAAGCTCGTCATGGTCGCCTTCTGAAGTTTGCTCATCTGGGCCGTCTGGAACCTCGTAACCCGGCGGGACCGTCCACCCGACCAAGACCACAGATCGCCCACCAACGCCCGACAAATCCTGGATGAGCGTCTGGCCCGAGGTGAAATCGACCCTGACCAGTACCGGTACATACGAGACGTGATTGCCAGCGACACCCCGAGTAGCCGGCAGCGCTTTTTCGCAGACCGGCATAAGCTCGCCCGCTCGGATCGGGTGTTCTGCGTTGTCTCGCGACCTAGATCCCGCTTCCGGTGATGTACTTCCAAAGCAGCGTCCCGGTGCTGGCGTTTAACGCGTGCCGCCCTACGGGCGTGACTTCGCGATGGCATCGCCAGGCTAAACCGGCAGCCACTCGCAAGCGATTCGGCGCCTGGGACGAAGATGTGGGACGAGTCGGACACGCCTCGTGGGTGCCGGGGTGCTGGCAACACGGCTACCTTGGTTGCGTGGCACCGGCGGGCCGAGGCACGGGCAGGCTGAGGCACCGGCAGGCTGAGGCACGGGCAGGCTGAGGCGCGCCTAGCTAAGCGACAGACAGTCGGGTGACGGACGGGCTGAGCCAGGACGGGCGGGGCCAGGAACGGGCCGCAGGAAGGCGCGGCCGGGCCTGGACTCCGGCCACGGCGGCTGCCAGGATGGAGCGGGCGCGCTCGGGCGAGGAAAGGGGCAGCGTCGGTGTCACTTGAGGTCAAGCGGCTGCACCTGGGAGCGACCCCCGGCGGCACGGAGGGGTACCCCGTGCACGGCTTCGTGGTCACCTACCCGGGCGGGGCCGCCCTGGTCGACACCGGGGTGGGCGGGCCGCCGGACCTGATCCGGGACTGGGAGGTGGTCAACGTCACCGCCGCTGCCGCCCTGGGTGGCCTCGGCCTGGTCCCCGGGGACATCGACCTGGTCATCAACACGCACCTGCACTTCGACCACTGCGGCCAGAACGCGGTGTTCAAGCATGCGGCCTTTTATGTGCAGCGGGCCGAGCTTGACCGGTGCAAGCGCGAGTCGCCCGCGCTCTATGACTGGTTCGACTTCCAGAACGCCAAGTTCGAGCTGCTGGACGGCGACGCCGAGATCCGGCCCGGCCTGTCGGTCATCACCACCCCCGGGCACACCTCCGGCCACCAGTCGGTGCTGGTCGCCGCCGAGGACGGCGGCCCGGACCTGCTGATCGGCGATGCTGCCTACACGCCCCGTCAGTACCGGCCCGAGCCCGGCCCGCTCCCCCCCGGCCAAGCCGCCGACGAGGACGCCTGGCACGCCTCGGTGAACCGGGTGCGGGCGATGGCACCGGCCCGCGTCCACTTCTGCCACCACACGGACGTAGTGCACGGCTGAGGGCGGTTCCCGCGAGGCTCAGCGATCACTGACTGCGACCCAGGTTCGAACCCTGGGCCTGTGACCCTCCATCCATCCCGAAACTACCTGGTCAGCAGGGTAATGAAGTAACGTGGGGCCCGTGGTTTCGAGGCTGGGGTGGCTCGCCTCTTCCCAGCTGGGTGGGGGAAGTTCTTGCCGGATCCCAGGGCCCGGACATCGCATTCGTGTTAGCGTCACACATGAGATGGTCCTGAGCAGGAGGGAGGGGCAGCGTGCCTATTTTCATGGTCGAAAGGCGTTTCGCGGAGGAACTGGAGGCAGCAGCGGAGGTCATTGACGGGATCAACCGCATCAACGACGAGGAAGGGGTGCGCTGGCTGTACTCCTTCCTGTCCGCCGACCGGCATAAGACTTACTGCCTGTACGAGGCGTCCACGCCGGACGCCATCCGCCGGGCGGCGGCCCGAGCGGGTCTCCCGGCCGACGTCATCGTCGAGGTGACTGAACGGCTTTTGCCCGATGGCGCTACGGCAGCGATCTGAAGGGCTCGACCGCCTTAGCGAACGATCGGCTCGTCACAGTGACGCCGTGGGCTCCGCCGCTGTTGTCGGCCCGGCTGTTGGCAGCGCGCCAGGCACCTATGGTCGGCCGGCGCTTCGAGCTCGAGGCGCTCGAGGTACTGTGGCCGCAGGTCATCGCGGGGCGCCGCCAGCTCGTCTTTGTGGCCGGTGAGCCGGGCGCCGGCAAGACCCGGCTGATCGCCGAAGTGGCTGGGGCGTTGCACGACAACGGCGCGACGGTCCTGGTCGGTACGTCCGGGTTGGACGCAGGCATCCCGTACCAGCCGTTCACCGAAATGCTCGATTACCTATTCGTTGCTGCTCCGGAGGGCACTTTGTCGGGGGTGGTCGGCGACAAAGGGCGCGAGCTACAGCGCCTCTCTGCGCACGTGCGCCGGCACTGCCCGGACCTGGGGGAGACGGCGTTGGAAGCAGGCGAGGTGCGCCGCGATCTCTTCGACGCGGTGGCCTCGGTCTTTGGCCTGGCGGATGTAAGGCCCTTAACGCTGATGATCGACGACTTGCATTGGGCCCAGCTTCCGACCGTCGCCCTCCTCGAGCACGTGGTCCAGAGCTGTTCGGAATCCCCGGTGCTGGTCGTGGCGGCCTTCCGGAACACCGCCCCCGACCGTTCCGATGAGTTGGCCGCCCGGGTCGCCGAACTGCACCGATTGGAAGGCGTTAGCCGCCTCAATCTGAGCGGTCTGGGGACCGAGGCCGTGGCTGAGTACCTGAGCGTCCGGGCTGGGCTTTCTATGAGCGAAGCACGGGCACCCGCCGCCTTGCTCCGGGATAGGACGGGCGGCAACCCGTTCTTCCTGCGGGAGCTCTGGGCCGACCTCGAGCGCCAGGGCGGGGTGGCCGCCCTGCGCACGCCACAACGGGTGCCCGCGTCCATCGGCGACACGCTGACCGCTCGGCTATCTAGCCTCGGTGAGGACGCGCGAGCGGTCGTCCAACTGGCGGCCGTGCTGGGGGTTACCTTCGATTTGGCCACGCTTGTCGCCGCCAGCGAGACCGGGCAGGTTGCGACGCTGGGCCTGCTCGATGTCGCTATTGCGGTCGGACTGGTCGAGACCGACGCGGCGGCCGCTGACAGCTACTCGTTCGTGCACGCCCTAGCCCGCGAGGCCGTGCTGGACCGGATGCCCGCATCTCGGCGCATGCTTTTGCACGCCCGGGCGGCCGAGGCCCTCGAGCGCCAACCCGCCCACGCCTTTCTTGTGCCTCTGTTGGCCCACCACTACCTGGCTGCGCACGTCTTGGGTTTCCATGAGCGCGCTTACCACTACAGCCGTGAAGCGGGACGGTTGGCCGAGCGGAGCTTGGCGTTCGAGGATGCGGCTCTGTGGTTCGAGCGGGCCGCCGAGCTGCCCCAGTGCGATCCAGCGGCGCGCTCGGAGCTGCTGCTCATGGCGGCAGCGGACTACGTGCGGGCCTGCCACTTCCCCCATGCCCGCGACATCTATGAACGGCTCTACATGGTCGCCAATGGCGCCGCCCGCCTTGCTGCCGCCATCGGCTACGACGATGCCACCTCGAGACCCGGGCTCGTCGGTGTTCGGTCCGCTGATCTTCTGTCGGCGGCGCTGGCCGAGTGCGGCCTCGAGGACCGGGACCCTCTTTACGTCCGCGGTCTCGGCTGCCTGGGGCGCGCCTTGGCCCTGGCCGGTGAGACCGGACGGGCCCGCCGGGTGACCGCCCGGGCCACTGAGCTGGCTCGTCGCATCGGCGGCGACTCGGAACTCCTGCACGTCTTGACCACTGGTATGTGGCACGGGACCACGCCCGATGTGGCCGCAGAGCAACTCGAACGCACCACCACGGCCCGCAAACTGGCCTGGGAGAGACTCGACTACGAGCAGCTCGGGGTGGTCGCCGCCTTCTCTGCCGCGGTCAGCTACCTGGTCGGCCGGCCGGACGGGCTGCGCGAGGCCGTACAGGATGCCGACCGGGCCGTCCGGGCTACTGGCCAACCGTACTACCGCCTGACCTACTGCTACCTGGCCTACGCCGGCGCGTTCTTACAGGGCGACTTCGAAGGGGCCAGGCACTGGGCCGACGAAACGCTGAAGCAGAACGACACCTTCGGTGACGACCTGATGGAGGGGCCGCACGGCGTGCAGATGTTCATGCTCGGACGGGAAACAGGCACCCTCGACCGCTTCCGCCGCTACCTCGACGGCCACGAGACCTTCGCCGGTCGGTGGGTTCCCGGTCTTCTGGCTCTCTACACCGAGCTCGGCGTGGCCGCGGGCGCCCGCCGAGCGCTGCGCCACCTGGTGGCCAAGGGTCTGGGCGCCCGCAACCATGAGGCGCAGTGGCCGATGGAGCTCGTGTTCTTGACCGAGGCCGCCCTCGCTCTGGGCGATCGCGACGCCGTCCTTGCGCTGCGCCCTCTGTTGCACGAGTACTCGGGGATGAACCTAGTCTGCAGCACGATGATCGCCGTATTCGGCAGCACCGAACGCTATCTGGGCAGGGTCGCGGCATCCGTCGGGGACCGGGACGAAGCTGAGCGGTGTTTCGCCGCCGCGCTCGAGATGGACCGCCGCATGGGATCCGTGGTCCACACTGGTGAGACCCTGGCCTATTACGCGGCCTTCGCGGCGGCTACTCGCCGGTCGGGGCTGGCCCAGCAGCTCGTTGCTCAGGCACGGCAACTCGCCGAGCCGATGGGCCATGTGCGGGTCCTCCGACTACTTGACACAATCGCTCACCCTGTGGGGCCCGACGGGCTGACCCTCCGGGAGATCGAGGTGCTCCGCCTGCTCGCCGGCGGCCTTAGCAACCAGGAGATCGGGGCCAGGCTGCACATCAGCACCAACACAGCGGCGAACCACATCCGGAGCATCTTGATGAAGACCGGCGCGGCCAACCGCACTCAAGCGGCCATGTACGCCGCCCGACACGAGGTCGTCTGACGCCCGACTAGTCAGATCTGATCATTGGTGGTGTCGGCGAAAAAGATCAGCTCCGGTCATGGCCCGCCCCACCTTTTTCCTTATCTTCTCGATGAGGCCGATGGTGTGACCCGACAAAGGCCTACGGACGAAGAAGGCGAGCCTCTCCATGACCGACCTGGCCGAACTGCCCCACATGACCACCAGGGAAGTGGTCCGCCGCGGAGACGCTGAGACCGCCGAAGGCCGCAGCGCGCACAAGGCCACTATCGTCCGCCGTTCCACCACTCTGGTCGCCCGAGGGGAGCCAGTGCCCAATGTCCAAGCCCCTCTCGTCGCCGCTATACCGGCCAGGTCTGACGACTTGCTCGAGCGAGCGGGCCAGTTAGCCGTGCTCGAAGAGGCGCTCGCGTCGGCGGGACGCGATAGACGAGGCGCCGTGGTCGTGGTCGGTGGTGAAGCGGGAGTGGGCAAGACTGCCCTTCTGCGTTCGTTTTGTGACGAAGTAGTCCGGTCGCAAAGAGTCCTGTGGGGCACCTGCGACCCTCTGTTTACGCCGCGTCCCTTCGGGCCGCTGTTTGCCATCGCCGAGGGCACCGGGGGCGAGCTCGGGCCCGCCTTGGCACAGGGCGCAAACCCGCACCAGGTGGCCCTGGCCTTGGCCCGAGAGCTCGGTTCGACGGCGCCGACGTTGTTGGTGCTAGAGGACCTCCACTGGGCCGATGAAGCGACCCTCGACGTCCTCCTGCTGCTCGTCCGCCGGGCGGAGGCCGCGCCGGCCCTGGTGGTTGGGACATACCGCGACGATGCGCTCGAGAACGCCCACCCACTCCGCAGGGTCCTCGGTGAGCTCGCTACGACCACCGCCGTCCGACGGCTGAAATTGGCCCCTCTTTCACCCGACGCAGTAGGCCAGCTGGCGGCGGCGCGCGGTGTGGACGGCCGAGAACTGTACGAGAGGACGGGAGGCAACCCGTTCTTCGTGGTAGAAGTTCTCGCCGGCGGGAGCGAAGTGATCCCCGCGACCGTAAAGGACGCCGTGCTGTCCCGCGCCATGCGGCTCAGCCCCAGTGCACAACAGCTCCTCGAGGCGGCGGCGGTCGTACCCCAACGAGCCGAGCTGTGGCTGCTCCAAGCCCTGGCGGGCAGCGCGGTGGAGGCCGTGGACGAGTGCGTCACCGCCGGCATGCTCGTGGCAGAGGGCGACGGGGTCGCTTTCCGGCACGAGCTCGCCCGCCTCAGCCTGGAGAGCTCGCTTGGCCCCGCCAATAAAGCTCGCTTGCACGGTCAAGCCCTTGGCGCCATCTCTTGTCGTCCGGGCCACGCTTTGGACTTCCCTCGGCTGGCCCACCATGCCGAAGCGGCCGGGGACACCGACGCTGTCGTCCGTTTCGCCCTCGCCGCGGCTGAGCGAGCAAGCTCGATGGGCGCCCACCGCGAGGCGGCGGCCCAGTACGGGCGCGTCCTCAGGTTCGGGGCCGGCCTGCCGCTCGAACAGCGCGCCGACGTACTTGAGCGACGTTCACACGAGTGCTACCTGACCGACCAAAGCGACGAGGCGATAGCCGCCCTTGAGGAGGCGCTCGAGTACCGTCGTGCGCTCGGTGACAAGCTCGGGGAAGGACGCACGTTAAGCCGACTTGCGTATATCCTCTGGTGCCCGGGACGGACGGGGGAGTCGGGGCGGGCCGCCGCAAAGCTGTCGCCGTGCTCGAAGCGCTCCCGGTGAGTCGCGAGCTGGCAAAGGCGTACGTGAGGTTGCCGAGGAACATCCGCGACACCGATGGGCGGGGGACCGGTGCCGAGTGGGGAAAACGCGCTCTGCAGCTGGCTGAGGACCTCGGGGACACCGAGACAGCCCTCGAGGCCAGGAGGATCGTCGCTTGCGGGTTCGCCGAGCGTGGGTTGGAGGAGCTGGGGCAGGTCCTCGAGGACGCGGCAGAGCGCTGGCTTGGTTGAACAGATAGGGCTCACGTACCTGCCACTCGTGGACGTCGCTCTAGACGTGCGGCGCTACGACGTGGCCGCCGACGGGCTGGCTAAGGGGCTCGAGTACTGCAGCGACCACGGCCTCGAACTGTTCCGCCTCTACCTGCTGTCACACCGGGGGCGTCTTTACCTGGCACAGGGTCGCTGGGCGCAGGCGGCCGACACGGCTGGCATGGTCTTACGCATCCCCCGTACGTCGATCAACCCGCGCATCACCGCCTTGACGGTCCTGGGGCTCGTCCGAGCTAGACGGGGAGACCCCGGTCATCGGCCTCTGCTCGACGAGGCGTGGGGGCTGGCCCAACCAACCGGTGAGGTCGGCCGGCTTGGCCCTGTGGCGGCAGCCCGAGCGGAAGCCGCTTGGCTGAACAGCGATCCTGACGGTGTTGCTTCGGCGACGGAGCTGGCCTTGGCATTGGCGTTGGAATGCTCTCCGGCCCTAGCTGACGAACTGGGGGCGTGGCGCTACCGCGCCGGCCTCGGCGCGGCGAAGCCGGTCGTGGCGGGATCGCCCCATGGTCTACAGCTCGCCGGTTGCTGGGATGAGGCCCGGGCCTTGTGGGCCGAGGCCGGGTGCCCCTACGAGGCCGCTCTCTGCCTGGCCGACGCCGACGACGAGGCCCGGCCGCGACTGGCGCTGGATGAGCTGCTGGCACTCGACGCCCGCCCGGCTGCAGCGATCGTGGCCAGACGACTGCGCGACCGAGGGGTGATGTCGTTGCCGCGGGGCCCCGCGCCACGACCCGCCACAACCAGTACGGGCTCACTGCCCGCGAGGTGGAGGTGCTGGCGTTATTGAACGAGGGCTTGCAGAACAGCCAGATCGCCGGCCGGCTCGTGGTCTCCGTGAAGACAGCCGAGCACCACGTCGAAGCTATCCTTCGCAAGCTGGGGGCAAGGACCCGCGCCGACGCGTGGGCCACGGCCACCTCGCTCGGGATAGCTGTCGCCGCATCCTGAACTGGGGGCGGACCGGAAAGACGCCCTTGTCCATGTACTCCTGGAAGAGCGCCTCGGGATCATCCACCACCAGGCGCAACATCGCCTGGCCGGCCGTTCCAGCTTTGAAGTCCCTTTCGAATTGAAACTGAAGGTGCAGCTCCACAGCCCCACGACGTACGGCCGCATATTGCGGGTCATCGTCCGAGTCCTGAAATGCGAGTTCGAACCCGAGCCGCTCCACGTAAAACCGGACCGCCTCACTCACATCTCGAGCTGGCAGGACCGGGATCACGTCGCTGAGGTCAGCGTGACTGGCCATACGCCGACGATGACATGGCGACGCAGCTGTCGCAAGGCCTAGGCTGCGCCCAGGATTAAAGCCGGCCGGCGCCGCTCATAACAATCCGTCGCCAACCAGCGAGCCCGAATCAAGCGTGCCTACGCGCCGTAACTCTGGTCATCGGCGCCCGGGCCCACGCCCAGTTTGCGTGTTCTGAAACGCCGAACTCCCGAGCACCACGGGTCAAGCATAAGCGGCCAACAGGTTCCCTATCCCGCCGTCGTCGTCGGGAACGTGGAGCCACCAACCCCGGCGCAAGTCGTCAAGGACAGGCTCCGGTCGTAACCGCCGGGCAGCTTCTACGTCTTGTACCCAAAATGCTGGACGTTCCAACCCAGGAGGAGTGAAATGAACACACTGCGTTTCGGCATGGCGGCTGTGTCCCTCGCCTCGGCCCTCATCTTTACGGCCGACATTGGTGCCGGGCCGGCAACTGCCAGCCCGGAACTCCGGACGCCGGCCACTACACCCACGCCCCTTGGGGCCTGCGGCCCGATCGGTGCACCGGGCAGCTACGTGCTGGTTGCAAACCCGCCGCCACCAGCGGGCAGTTGCTTCGTCGTATTGGCACCTCACGTGACGCTGGACCTCGCAGGCCACACTGTTGCCGGTCTAGGCTTTGGCGCGGGGATCGTCCTTAGTCCTGGTGCCGTAGACACCAAGATCGAAAGCACTCTTCCGGGCGCAGTGGTGGGTGGGTTCAATACCGGCATCCGCGATAACGCCAATAATGCTGTTATCGCCGGGCCGGGTCTTATCATTACCAGCAATGTGACCAATGGCATATGGGTGAACGGCGTCAACGGGGGTTCGGTCAATCACATTGTTGCTAATGGGAACCACCAGTATGGGGTACACCTCCAGCTGAGCGCCGGAGTAAGTGTCAGCGTCGACCAGGTCAACGGGAGCGGTAGGTACGGCATATGGGACCAGACGAGTGAAGGCAGCCGAATATTGAACGACGTCGTGGCCGCCAGCCATGGTGCCGGCATTTACCTTGGCTGCAGCGGTACCGGCAACCTGCAGGAGGCCGGCTGCGGCCGCCCGAGCGACAAGTCCCTTATCAGTCAGGACACCCTGGTAAGCAACGGTGATTACGGCATAGCCATCGCGCTCGATAGCCTGGGGAATATTGTCACGACTAACCACGTAAGCGGCGATCTCGCGAATGACCTACAGGACGAGAACTTCCGCTGCACGGGGCCAACGGGGACAAACTCATGGCAAGGCAACATCGGGACCCGCAACCAGTCGGTATCTGTCACATGCATCGGCTGAACTGCCACGACGTTGCCACCTCGCTTCATTTCTCGTCACCTCCAGCTTTGCTGCCCCCCTCTGGGAAGCATGCGGCAGTAGGTTCCCGACCCTGGGTCACTTACGCCCGGCGTCCCCCTCCGACACCAAACAAACGTTTGATTAGCCAGGGTTCAGTATTTGCGGAGTGAGATCTCGATGTGAAGGGATGGGGAAGTGAGCCGGGCCAGTGCGTTTGAACCAGTTTCGCTCAGGTCGCCTTGCCTGCCTCAGAGACGGCATACTGAAGATGTGGCACCCCAGCCTTCCGTGCTGGCAGTTGGCGACCCGAGGCGGCCGCTAATTCGACGTGCCGTCTTCGGGACCATTTGGGCGGCAGCCGTCTTCTTTGTGTTCACGGCTACAAAAGAGGTCAAGACGGTTTATGCCCATTCACCTTGGCTGAATGACCCCTACGATACCGTTATATCGTTCACGATGTTCTTCGTCCCCTTGGTCACCGCTTGCCTACTCGCACAGGTTTCCCTCTGCCTCAGGTCAGAGCCGTTGTCTACGGCGTGCGCGGTGGCCATTGTCCGCGGCTGTCGGGTTGCCGTCGGAGCGGTAGTCGTCGACTTGGCGTCCGCATGGCTCGCTGTCTTTCTGGGAGCGAACGAGTCACACTGGTCGCTAGCGGCCACCGGTACCGAGATTGGCCTCCTCGGGCTGGCAACCGCGGTGGCGATCACGGCAGTCGTCCACCTGGTGCGGGTGCCACGCTTGCCCGGGCCGGTGCAGCTGTACGGTCCAGGTGCTCCCGACTGGCTCGGGGACGCCGTCGCCGTGGTTAGACGAGAGAGCCGGCGCTTGGGCCCACTCCGTCGCATAGCCTCCGGCGCCGCGGACTGGACCGAGCAGTCCGTCGTGCAACGAGCCCGCCGCCATCCCATTGGCGCTGCGGCCATCGCGAGTGGTGTCTTTGGCGTGACGGTGTTCGGGTGGCAGGGCTACCGGGAGGGCTACTTCCTTTCTGTGACGCTGCTGGCCATGGCCCTGGGCTTCTGTACGATGTTCGCCTTCCTCGTCCCCGCTGGCTCTTACTTTGGCCTTGTACGCAGTTCCCGGCCGTCCTACGGTGTCCAACGCCGGGTGATCGATGCCAGTGTCGCGGGGTGCGCCGCCGCTACAGCGGCCCTTGCTTTCCGGAACTCGCTGTGGTGGGTCGTAGGGAGCACCCCCGGTGCCGCTGGCCCGTCCCGTTTTGCCGCCCTGACGGGTGGCGCGGTCCTAGTGGCGTTCCTGGTGGTTGCGGTCCTAGAGACGGTCCTTCATTGGCACGCCCAGCCCGTCCGTCGCCGCTAAGCCCACCTACATGGACCTCGTGTGTCGTCGCGGCCCCTCCGCAGCGGCGCTGAGTTGGACATCGGCCCGAACGGGCGGAGGCTTGATATTGCTCAGTATCGCTGGTCCCAGTAGACGACAGTGAAGTCTCTGTCCAGTCCGAGGAGCTGCTCGAAGCGGCCTACTTCGTTGATCATCGGGAGGCCAGGGCCTTGCTGGATCAGCGGGAGTACCGAAGTGGCGGCATCCGCGCCGCGGACACGGATCCACTGCATCATGTCGCCGAGCTGTACCGCTTCGAGCGTGTCGATCTTCATTTCTTGTCCAAACTGGATGTGGCGTGAGATGTGGCGTCGGTGGCGTATCGATTAGCCGGCGAGGGTTACTGGGGCCTGACCGTTGGCTTCGGCCAGCCGATCGGCCGCCCCGGGATCGTGCGCCGGCAGGATCACCAGATCCGGCATGCGCTCGCGCATCTTGTTGACCATGGCGGAGGCCTCGCGCAATCGGCGCCGGCTCCCGACCCCGGGGACGTGACCGTCTTCGAACACGTGCACGTCGTAGGTCAGGTCACCGACCATGAGGAGCGGCGGATGCGCGGCCTGACGGACCAGGAGCGACATGGAACCGGGCGTGTGCCCCGGCGTGGGCACCAGCACCAGGCTGCTATCTCCAAAGAGGTCGTGGGTGCCGGGGAAAACCGAAAGGGTCGGGTCGTCGGTCGGTTCGGGCGCGATCCGGTTCCAGCGCAACCCGGGCAGGTCGATGTGGCGCGTCATGAGGCCCCGTAGCTCGGGACGTAGGCCCGACAACGTGTCCCATTCGGTTTGGCTGACAACGATGTCGGCCTCACCGAGTTCCCCGAGTCCTCCGATGTGATCCTGATGGAGGTGGGAGAGGATCGCCGTGTGCACGTCGCGTGTCGTGTACCCGAGCCGGCCCAATCCCGCATTCAGGGTCTCTTGTGGGCCGATCTCGAAGCGGGCCAGGCGGTCGTACAGTACTTTGGCGATTCCGCCGGGGAAGTAGTCGGGGTCGGTAACCGAGGCGCGGTCCTGTCCGGTGTCGAATAGCACGACGCCATTGCGATGCTCGATGACGTAGGCGTTTATGGGCCGGGCCGGGTCCACTGTCGCGAGGTGGCCTGACGTGTGAGAATACTAATTTAAGTTGCCGACGCGTGACCATCACAGGACACCGGGGTGCAAGTGGACCTCGAGCACGGCCGCCCCGAGCATTGCCCCTACGATGCACGCCCCCATTGTCAGGCTTGCAACCCTGTGCCCGGCCAGCCACCGGGACTTGCGCACGGGGTTTTCCAAGACTGCAAAAGTCAATGCCGCCCCTGCGACCGACAGGGCTACCAGCCCCAAGCGCCAGAGCAGGCTGAGCGGGTGCGTCGCGTCTTGTGTCGCCAACTCGAGCAGTGGCCAATGCCACAGGTAAATGGAGAACGATAGTTTGCCCACCCAGCAAAAGCCCCGGGTACCGAGCGCTCGTTCGGGTCCTGCCAGGCTGACGCGGTAACCGGCCAGGATGACGAGTGCGGCGCCTCCCACCGGGAGTAGAGCCAGCCATCCGGGGTAGCTCGTGGTCGTTGAAAACCAGCCCACACTGGCGACGATGGCGCCGATCCCGGCCCATCCCGCGACAGGGTAGACAGCGGACGGCAACCGTGAAAACCACGCCGCGCCGGCCGCCAGCAGGCCCCCGAGTGCTAGCTCCCAGGCTCGCGTAGTGGTGGCGAAATATGCGCCGGTGGGGTCCGTCGAAGTGTAATAGATCGACCACGCCAGTGAGGCGGCCATGATGGCGACGGTTAGCACGGTCAACTTCGCCGCCACCGAGTAGCGGCGCAAAACCAATACCGTCACCGCGACTAGAGCTGGGTAGACAATATAGAACTGTTCCTCGACGGCTAATGACCAGTAGTTCTGGAGGGGCGAAGGCGGGAGCTGGCTCTGGAAATAGTTGGTCCCCTCGGCGGCGAAGTGGTAGTTGCCAAGGAACACGGCGACCCAACGACTGTCATCGGCCACCTCGTTGCCACGTATGAAACCGAGCATGGTGTAGGAAGCCAGCAACGTGCCCACGACCACCAGGCCGGCAGCGGGCAGGATGCGCCGGGCCCGCCGCGCATAGAACTCGCTGAACACGGGCCGGCCACGACGCTCCACCTGGCGCAGTAGCAGCTTCGTGATGACGAAGCCGGAGATGACGAAGAAGACGTCGACACCCACGTAGCCACCGGAGAAGCCGGGCACGCCTGCGTGGAACAGCACGACGGTGGCTACAGCCACTGCCCGCAAACCCTCGACGTCTGGACGGAAGTCCCTGTCCAGCGGGGGCCGGGCTGCATGGGGGGTGGCACTCAGGTCCAACGCCTGCGCTACTGTGGCGGCAGAGGGGGCAGTGCCGAGCTCGCCTACGGGGGCCGGTGTCCCAGGGCTTGACACGGACGGGTCAAGCCCTCAAGTCGGGCGCCAGTTCCGCCCACAGCACCCCGGTGAGGTAACGGCAGTACGTGCCATCGATGTGGTAACTATCGATCGTGTAGGGGATTATGCGAGCTATTACCGCGGGGCACACCTTGGCGCACATCCAAGGTGTCTCGTTGACGTAGGTGCCTCCGGCTTCGATTGTGTCCCTTTGCACCACATCATCCAGGGATCGCACATAGGCGGACTCGTCATAGGCGCACTTGCGCACGTCGTTTGGCGATTTGGAGAGGCACAAGGTGGGTTCGGCCTGGCCTCCATCGGGGAACCCGCCGATCATGGCGAACCTGGTGCCTTTGGGCACCGACTTGAAAAGCGAGACGAAAGCGTTGGAAATGGCGGGCGTGGGCAGGGCACCCGAAAGCGTGACCGACTGCAGAATGTCGTCGCTAGAAAAAATAACCAATGCCGGGCTCATCGACTCGATGGTGGCAGTTACCCAGTTGTGCCAGGCCTTGCATGCCGGCCACGGCGCCGCACTCAGGTGACCGCCGTTATTTAGAGGGTAATTGCCCGCTGGGCTCGGGCAGCCGGTCTTTGTCAAGAGCACGAGCTTGTAATGAGTTGCAGAGGCTATGGCGTTCAGGGTGTCAAACCACATCTGGGCCCGAGAGTCACCCGTCAGGACGATGGACCTGGCGGCGTGGACGTCACCGAAGGTGCAACGGGCAATGTCCACTTTGTACTGGAAGGTGCCCGGGCCGGGGCATGTCGCCCACGCTCCAGACATGCCGAAGTCGCTGTTGTTTTCCAGGGCGGTGAGCGATGGCTGGATGCCAGGAGGCGGAGTAGTTAGGGACTGGGCAGCCTGAACTGCCTGGATGACCTCAGCCTGGGTGGCGAAATCAGACATCTTGATTTCGGCGGTTGGAGACACGCTTCGCGGCGGGGCAGCCACTGCCGGCACCGAGAAAGCTAGGGCCATCGCGCTGGCTAGGAGAAGTGAGGTGCCCCATCTGGCGACTAGTGGCAGCCGCGCACGACCAAATACTTCGACTCGCATGCAGCGACTGTATCCTCGGTTGCTAAATATAGAGACATTGACATTTCTTGGGCACAGGGCAGTGGTTACCGCACAACGCTCATTGTAGCCGGGCAACCTCCATCCGCGTGGTGAGCGTCGTGGGAAGAGGTAATCGGTGACCAGGCGTTGTGCTGACGACCGGCAGGGCCACCACGAGCATCGAGTCCTACGGGCGGAGGTAACGGTCGTGTTTGCACCGGCGCTGGTGGTCGGTCGGGTCGCGATAGCCATGCCACTCAATTGGCTGGCTGAAGGCGGGTTCAATCGAGATGCGTTCCAGGAACCCGAGATCTCGCTCCTCGATCGTACGGTGGCGCAAGTTCCGGTTCTGCACTGCGCCATCCACTCTGCCGGGCCGCCGCCGTCACCGGACCATCATGTCAAGGAGTGTGCTATTAGCTGAGAGTTGAGTGTGGGCGGTGTAAGGGGCTCGTCCCCCGTCGCCGCCTGATGGTCACACAAATGGGGTCCGTGTGCTGGGCGCGCTGAGCTATTGGAGATCATCGAGAGTCTCTCGCTGAGGCCCGGGAGACGCCCGGGCAGACTTGACCTTGCTTGTGCTTTCGGCATATCTCCTGTGATGGTCGCTGTTAGGACGAGCGGCCAGCGTAAGCTCGTCGGTAACGGGCCTCACACCAAGACGCGGCCAAGTTTCTGAGCGGCAAGATAACGACCAATTATGTATGTGCGAAGAAGGCCGGTGGCACAACCAGAATCCGTCCGTACCGACGGATATTGAAGCTTTGAGTCCGGGAATTTAGCTTGCGCTAGAACACGAATCCGGCGCACATGTTATTCTCGTGAAGGCCAAACTTCTGAGGCCCACAGCGAACGACCCAGCTGAGCCCGTTCGATTTCCGGGAGCGCCGACCACGTGGGTGAGGTGCGGGCGTCGCCCGACGTAGATGATCATTGTCCTGACGGCTGCGGGCCGAGGTGAAATCGTTGGCGGCCCTGGTTCATAACGACCAAGCTGGGGCCCGTGACGGACGTCGAAGATTTTCTTCTGGCCTACGACCAGCAGTTGCGCACCGACTGCAGAAACCCTGAGCGCCATCGCCATAACCCGCTTAGGCTCGCTTCGACTGGTGAGGTTGTCGAGAGCTCAAGGCTTCGTTACTTATCCGCACCTCGACGGCGCCGAGGCGGAGAACGTGGCGGAGCTGGTTGGACTAGTCCTCGATCACTATCGTCAGGACCCCGAGGTCACCCACGTTGAGTGGAAGACGCGGGGCCACGACCGGGCCCCTGGGCTCCACAACGCACTGGTGGGCAACGGGTTCGAGCCTCAGGAGCAGGAGTCGATCATGATCGGGCGGGCGCAGCTGCTCGACGTCGACGTGGTCTTGCCCCTCGGCGTGACCGTGCGCCAAGTCAGGGTCGAAGCCGACGTCCGGGCCATGGCTGCGATGCAAGACACGGTCTTCAATAACGCGATCGCTGACGAGACGGCTCAAGCGCTGCTGCGTCGTCTGGCGCTCAACGACGGGATGGAACTGTGGGTCGCCGAAGCTGAAGGACAGGTCGTCAGCGCGGGCAGGCTCGACCCCGTCGCAGGCACAGACTTCGCCGGGATCTGGGGTGGGGCCACTGTCGAAGCGTGGCGACGCCAAGGTATTTACCGGGCGCTTACCGCTGCACGGGCCCGGTCAGCCCTAGCAGCCGGGAAGACCCTCATCCACAGCGACTCCACCGAGTACTCACGTCCCATCCTCGAGCGGTATGGGTTTGTCAAGGTATCCACAACAACCCCGTACCTGTGGCATCAGTCCGCCGCAAACTGACAAATCTGCATGATTCCTTGGTGGACCGGCCTGCCCAACCAGTGGGCGGGGATGAGAGTTCGCTCATCCGGGGATGGCTGGCTTTCTACCGGGGCCGCGCTTGCAGCTAAGTGCGAGGGGTTCACGCCGGAGGAGATGGTCGAGCGCTCCGCACCGCCGTCGGCGGTCTCGATGCTCGGGCTGATACGGCACCTGAGCGAGATGGAGCGGGAATATGTGCAGTTCGCGTTGCGAGGCGGCGAGCTTGACCTCCGCTACTGCGCGACGAGCCCAGAAGCCGACATGGAGGGGATCGGTCTCGACGATGTCGAGCCGTCGCTCGCTGGCCGGTGTCTTTCCCCTCTCTGCATCAGCACCTCACGTCTCTGCGGCTTGGATGATCGGGACGACTCTCCGAGGCGGGCCACAAGCTCGCCACTGTAGTTTGGGCACCTTCCGTCCATTGCGTCAGCACAGTTGCGGCAGAAAGTGCATTCGTAGCTGCAGATGGTTGCTGGACCGGTCCGGGGTAAGTGCCGCGCCGCACCGCTTACAGGTAGTCCGCGTCTCAAGCATCGGTAATTGCTTAGGGGCAGGACCACGAGCCGCTCAGTGCGACGGAGCTGGAACTGCCCGCGACCACCGGTGAGCGGTTGGCCGGAAATGTCGCCTGGTGGAGCGTTACCTTGATGCTGCCGACCACATAACCCTTGGCAATGTCGATCGTCCCCGAAGTAGCCAACCAGTCCGAACGCTTTGCTCCCACGACGGTGACCCATGTGCCCTCACCGAACGAAGCTTTGTCCAATGTCACCGGCCCGCTCTCGTTGACGTTCACGGCAATGTGCCAGCCTTGGCCACCCTTAACCCCCGCGAGATGGCCCGTTGGCCATAGAAAGTTGAAGAACATGCCTGGTAGGTCCGGTACCAATTGTCGGCTGCACACGCGGGCTGTCACGACTGCGGTCCCCGAAAGAGCCCCCTTGAACGCGAAGGCCCCTTTCGAGGAACTTTCGGCTTGAGCCGCGGAAGCCGGGATCAAGGCGCCGGTCAGGGTGGCGGTAGACGTCAACGCCACGATCCACGAGACACTTCGGATGGCACGTCTCGCGGGCCGGACGGACAGCCCGGGCGAAGCTCCAGCAACGAGCTTGGCAAGACGGCCTTCTGAGTCGTACCCGTCTGGTGTCAGACAGCCCGGAGGCGCCCTGACTAGCCGCAATCCGCCACAACGGGGGCGTGGGGGAGGGTTCGAAAGGTCTCGACTCCCGCTATTGCACTTACCAATGGCCACGATGGACAACTTGATCGAAAGGCCGCCGGCTGAGGTAGTGCAGCGGTGCCAGGGGGCGGTCGGCCGGATAACCGAGAGCCAGGAAGTACGCACAATAGTGTTCGCTGGGAACGCCGAGGATGGCCCGTGCTTTGTCTTGGTCCCCAACCGATGCGTGGCCGCTGCCGATGCCTTGGTCGGCGGCGGCGATGGCCATGGCCATGACGGCCTGGCCCATGTCGAACTGGTCGAGTTCGTCGTCCCGCGATCCCTCGGGCACGGGGGCCACCACCACCACAGTGGCCCCTGAGGTGGCCACGTGGCCCGCCCCTCGCCATACCTGTGCCAGCGCCTCCAGCTGGGTCCTGTTGGTGCACAGCACAAAGTCCCGGTGTTGGCGGTTAGAGGCCGACGGGGCCGCCCAACCGGCTTGCAGCACGCGCTCCAGCTCGGCCTCCGGGATACGGCGATCGGCGAAAGCGCGCACGTTACGGCGGGCGATAATGGCATCCCAAGTCTCCATGGCCGAACCCTAGCGGGCCGGCGTACTGGCGGGTGCCGGGCGGCGCCTACCGACATTTTGTGGTTGAGCAAGCCGAAGCGGTACCACTTTTTCGTCGCCAGGATCGGGGCGGCGGGAGGAGGACACGGACGTCTCGGCCATCCCGTGGAGAAAGCCCGCGCGTGCAGAACCCATTATAAACGCGGAGATAAGACGGGCGCGGCATTTACAACTTGCACCTCCACGTCGCGCTGGTACGAATTCGACATGGGGCTCCAGCAGCTGAGATGGGGCTTTGCCCCGACCGCCAGCATGGCTTCGTTGTCTAGCTCGGCGATCTGGACGTGCATTATGGGCTCGTGATTCTTGCTGTCCATGGGGGCCGACGCACAAAGAACCGCTCGGGGCGACTCGGCCAAGACGAGGCCTCAGAAGAGTGCCGCCCAATGACGGAAAATCGGTGTCCACCCGATGTAGCAGGCTGGCACGCTGACATTGAACGTATAAAGGGGCTGAGAAACCCACGAGTAAGCCGGCTGAGAAGCCCAGCAATCTGGAGCGGACCTCCCCATTGAGAATGACCGCGCCGTGACGGTTGAGGATGACCGCGCCGTGACCGTCGGCTGCAAACCTATCTGCCAGTTCCGGTGCAGGCTGGCCCAGGTGAGCGCCTGCTTCTGGATGCCTGGGTCGAGTCGGAGCCGATAGGACGGGGTGGGCTCGGTGGTGATCTGGTCGTCGGCGTCGAGGTAGATGCGGCTGAAGAGCGCCTGGTTTGGCCACCAGGAAGTCAGTTGATGTCCTGCCGAACGGACAGGGCGACACCGAGAAACCCCAGTGCGCCGGCCCAGGCGATTAACGTGATCGCGCCGGCGCCTGGCGAGACCAGGTCATGGGCTCGGAGGCCCATCAGTGCGTCCGAAGCACGGGTTGGCGTGAACCGCCCTACCGAGGGGACGAGGCCGAACAGGAGGTTGTCGACGACGAGGCCCCACGCGAGTAGCGTGATGACGCCGCCGACTTGGTTGTGGATGATCGCGCCGACTCCGACGCCGATCGCGCCCCACAGGGCCGCGCCGGCGAGCCCGCCGAGCGTGAGCAGCAGAATGTCGCCGCTGCCGAGCACGACGGTGATGCCACGCCCGTCGAGGATCGCGTAGCCGGCCGCCCAGCCGATCGCCTCGCCGAGGATCCCGAATGCAAGTCCGGCCAGCGCGCCGGCGACGGCCTTGGCGGTCAGGACGTGTGAGCGTACGGGGTTGAATAAGAACGTGGGACGGATCGTGCCGTAGCGGTACTCGCTGGTCACCAGCAACACCCCAGCAAGTGCAGAGAACACGGCCGTGAAACTGCTCAGGCTCAGCAGCTGACGCTGGTCCTCTTTGCTGGCAAGCCCGCTTGGGTTGGTGAGCAGCCCGGTGAGCAGCGTGAAGAGCAGGATCAGCGCGATCATCCCGAGGATCAGCCCGATCGTGGTCCGGGTCGTGCGAATCTTCAAAAGCTCTGCCCTGATCTGCGCGATCATGCCGGTGCCTCCGAGGTCAGTTCGAGGAAGATGTCCTCCAACAAGCCTGCATCGTTGACCAGCTCGTGAACCGGGACGCCGGCGGCGAAGGCGATCTCACCGATCCGCTCGCTGGATGCTCCCTGGACGAGCAGCGCGTGGTCGGTACCCGTCATCACCTGCAGAGCCTCGTCACGCATCGCCTTGCTGAGCCGCTGCGGGTCGCGGCTGCGGACGCGAACTGCGCCACCGGCACGGGCGGTTAGCTCTGTCAGTGAGGACGAGAGCACGAGCTGCCCGCGACTGATGATGAGCACGCGGTCAGCCGTCTGCGCGATCTCGGCGAGCACGTGGCTTGAGATGAGCACCGTGCGGCCCTCTGAGGCCAGGCTGTGCAGGAAGTCGCGCAGCCAGCGAACGCCCTCCGGGTCAAGCCCGTTGGCTGGCTCGTCGAGAATCAGCAGCTCCGGGTCACCAAGTAGCGCCACCGCCAGCCCAAGTCGCTGACGCATCCCCAGCGAATATCCCTTTACACGCCTCCGGGCGGCGTCGCCGAGCTCCACCAGGCGCAACACCTCGTCCGCACGTGAGTCAGGGACATCGACGGCCTGCCCGAGCATCCGCAGGTGGTCGCGGCCCGAACGGCCGGGATGGAAATCGGTCGCCTCGAGCACGGCACCAATTCGCAACGCCGCACGCGGCAACTCCGCGTAAGGATGATCGAACACCAGTGCTCGCCCACTCGTCGGCGCCGCCAGACCCAGGATCATCCGCAGCGTCGTCGTCTTGCCAGCGCCGTTCGGTCCGAGAAAACCCGTGATCGTCCCAGCCTCCAACGCAAATGACAGGTCCGTGACTGCTGAGACCTCACCGAAGCGCTTGGTCAACGACTCGGCTGTGACGACCGTCGTCATCCGCGTGGCTGACCGTTGAACGGGATCGCGAAGTCTTGGTAGGTGTCCTGCCCCACTTCGCTGGGGAGATAGGTGATCCGCAAACCCAGGTCGGCCATGCCTATGGCGGGGCGTAGGTCGTGCTGCTGCTCGCTCCAAGCCTCCAGCGATCGTGACACCACTTGCCAGTCGGCGCCGTCGATCTGCCCATCGCCGATCTTCACGAACGCCTCCTGGTGGCTGGCCTCGGCACGCAGGGTCAGCTCGGGGCAGCGAGCGGCGAGCGCTTCCGCCTGGTCTGGTGGGACGGGACGGCACCACTCCATTGGGCCGTCGCTGTCCTCGCTGACCTCACCCCAGAAGATACAGAAAAACGCGCCGGCGCGCCCCTCGATCTGCGGCAGCTGGTAGTGCCGGAGCAGGGCGATGAACTCCTTGCCGAACGCCCATGCCTGGTCCCGCCCGGCGACGTTGCGCTTCACGCACAGCAGGCTGCGCTCGGGTATCTCCCTCGTGCTGACCTCGTACATGACGGCCCTCTTTCCGCTCAGCTCGTCGATCAGGTATGCGGCGAGCGCGCGGCGGCCCGTGTGCTCGGCCTCGGTTGCGGCCCAAATCTCGCGGACGCGCTCTGCCGCCCGGACCGGCTCAAGCGGCAGGACCGCCTTGATCTCCACCAGCGGGACCTGCAGCTGGCGCAGCGCTGCGATCAGGCGTGCCTGCTTGAGCTGGCCGGCCTCATAGAAGCGGTAGCCAGAGTCCTCATCCACCCGTGCTGGCGGCAGCAGACCCAGCTCGTCATAGAGCCGCAGCGCCTTGGCGGATAGCCGCGAGTCTCTGGCGAACTCTCCGATGCTCATCTGGTCCACGTGCTCGCTCCTCATCGACATGACAGTTGCCAAACAAGTCTGCGGCTTCCCCCAGGGTCAAGGTCAAGCCGCCGCGTCGAGAAAACGTGGATCGGTACCCTGCGGAGCTAGCCTGTGGTGCCGGTCATCCGCTCCTTGCCGATCCTTAGCGCCTGCGCCGTTGACGGGAAGTGACCCATCTGGCCGCCGTCGTGCGGTGGATGCCACAGACCGCCGACCCGGCCGTCTGCCTCGTCGCCTACGAAGGTCTACTGGTTGGCGCAGTTCTGGACTGAAGCGGACTCAAGCGCTACGAGACGAGTGCAATGTGCAATTTCACGAGCCGTCCTTCGCTCACCGGCAGGCCTCTGGCGCAGCAGCGAGAAGACCTTGCCGCGACTCGACGAGGGCATGGGCAGCGACCTCCTCGACTGAGGGGAGTCGCGCAGCCGGGCCGGGGCTGTCGCGTTGACCACCGCCTCGGCCCGGACGGGGCCCGGGCAACTCCTGACAAGCGGGTCGTGTCGAGCAACCTAGCGGCACAGAAGTGCAAATCTCGTGCGACTCTCAGTGTTATCGAGCGTCGCACCACTCCGCGCCAAAATCGGCGATCTCGGATCCCTAGCCTTACGTGACTTTTTTTGCGCTCCTCGCGGATAATGACCGCGGTTCGCCGACAACCGAGGCGAACTTATGTACCGACTTTTCCGATGAATTCACCGGACGTAGGCGAGCCCGAGCCGTTGGCATGGCGGCGGTTGATGATGGCCGCCAGTTGAGATGAGAACGAACGCGGCGGGTGGGATTCTGTGTTGGCTACCAGCGATCCCAGTGAAGGTGCTCGGCGCTTCGAACCCTTGCTCCGGGCTTGAACTCGGTACCGATCGTGTGAGCAACCGGTATTAGCGCCACTTGCATCACCCGCTCATATGGGATCCCAAGCACTGCGGCTGCTTCGCGTTCATATATGCGAGATGCAAACTCGTCCATGCAGTCCCAAGGCCACGGGCGCGGGCAGCGAGCGTGAGGCTCCACGTCGCCGGTAGGTGGATGCCCAAATCACGGCTTGCACAAGAAGAGTGGCGTTGTCAACGCGCCATTCAATGCACGGCACGACTAGCACCGGCACCTCGTGGAGGTGCTCCGCCAGGTAGGCGGAAGAGTCCATGATCGCCCGGTGCTCGGGCGGGACGGAGGAAGGATCGTTCTCGCGCTCGGTTCGGAGTCAGCCGCCTCGCGTGTGACGTGGTCGGGTCGTCGATGCTGCACCCACTGGTGCGGGCGTGGCGAGGGATCCGATGAGAGTGAGCATTGCGTCGAGCGCTTTCTCTAGTGGTTCTGCATCGCGTTGCACCTGGGCGAGCAGCAGTCCGCCTTGGAGGGCAGCGAGGGTGGCGAGTGCGAGCGAGGCGGGGTCGGCGGACTCGCCTATCCCCGGCGGCGCTGGCAGGTCGAGATCGAAACCACCCTGCTTGCCTCCGGGCTCGCCTACACGCTCCTCCGATCCAACGTCCAGATGCAGAACCTCCTGGCGCTCGGACCGGCGATCGCCAAGACGGGCGGCTTTGGCTCATCTCAAGGCAACGGTCGGGTGGGTCTGATCGATGCGCGTGACGTGGGGGAGGTAGCGGCCGTCATCGCCGCTTCGCCCACACCGCACGCCGAGAAGACATATTGGCTCACCGGGCCCGAGGTGCTTACCTATGCAAACGTGGCGGCGACACTGTCGAAGGTGCTCGGCAGGGAGACCACCTATCGAGAACTCAGCTTCGAAGAGGAGAAGAACGCAATGATCGGTGCTGGCGTCCCTGAGCCCATCGCTGACATGAACGCTCTCGTCTTCAAGCTCAATGCCGAGGGCTTCTCCGATTGGGCCACCGAGGACGTGCCGACGCTCCTCGGTCGGCCAGCGCGTTCTTTCGAACAGTTGCCACCGACTACGCCGCCGCGTTCTCGTAGACATCCGCATACCGGACACCCGACTGGCGTCGACAACTTCAGCACCCGCCGCGAGGAACGCACCAACCATTTTCACTGAACATCTCACAAGTTAGAGAGGATCACGCTTCGCCGTGACAGATCTAAAAGGCAATACCGCGCTGGTCATGGGCTCAACGAGCGGTATCGGCATAGCCACGGTCGGGGCGCTCGCCGCCCGAGGCGCTCACGTACTGATCGTCGGACGCAACGAACAGCGGGCCAAAGATGTGGTCGCCGAGATTTGAGGAAGGCGGAGGAAATGTACGGCGCCAGCCGGGCCGCCCTCGAGGTGTTGACCACGGCCTGGGCCGCCGAGGTCGGCCCGAGTGGTGTCCGGGTCAACGCGGTTGCTCCCCGTGCGACGCGCACCCGATGAAACGAAGGGTTCGGCGATATGCCAAACCAGATCGCCGTATTGGCGCCCGCGGGCCGCCAAGGGAAGCCCCATCGGCTCGCCGCAGCGGAATCGTGTTCCTCGCCAGTGGCACGCCAGCTTCGTCCACAGCACCACCATTCCCGTCGACGGGAGAGTGGCGACGTGGAACATTCTGTACTAGCTCGTGGCGGCGATATGTTTGCCTGGCTCGGTGATCTCGCGAGGTTGAGAGGAACGCTATGGAGTTCGGGGTTCATCTCCCGCTGATGGACTTCGGGGGTCAAGGGGTGGCTCTTCCTTGGTCCGCCAGTTCAATCGCCGCCGTCGACCACACTTGCACTTGATCAAGGTAGGCGGCGTGTTGCCGATAGGTTTAGGTCGAGATGGGCGAACCGGTCGTCGAACTCCAGTCCGTGCATCGCGCCTTCAAGGGGGTCGTCGCGCTGGACGATGTCTCCTTCGCCGTGCAGGCGGGCACCATCACGGTGCTGCTGGGCCCGAACGGCGCCGGCAAGACCACGGCCGCCCGGGTGATCACGGGCTCCCTCCGCTGCGACGGCGGCTCAGTTATGACGTTCGGCGTCGACCCGACCGGTCCCCACGGCGACGACGTCCGGCGCCGGTGTGGCGTCGTCGCGGCCAAGCCGGCCCTGTACGACCGTCTGACGGGACGCGACAACCTTGTCTATTCCGCACGGCTCTACGGGCTCGGGCCTAGCGCGCCGATCGAGCCCAGCGCGGCCCTCTTTGGGATCGTCGACGCGCTCGACCGGCGCGTCGGCGGCTATTCGACCGGCATGAAGACGCGTCTCGCCCTCGCTCGCGCTGTGCTGCACGATCCTGAGCTGCTGCTGCTAGATGAGCCGACATCGGGTCTCGATCCCGAGTCGTCCCACGCGGTTCTGGCCCTCATCGACGACATGGCCGAGGGGGGCAAGACCGTCGTCATGTGCACGCACCTGCTGCTCGAGGCGGAAGGGTTGGCCGACCAGGTCGTCATGCTCGAATCGGGTCGCAACCTGCTGTCCGGACCGCCGGATGACCTGGTTCGCCGCATCTGGCCGCGGCGGACCGTAGTCTTCGACGCCGAGGAGCGAACTATGCTCGACCGACTGGCGAGCCTGCCCGGCGTGACCGGCTACGAGCGAGACGGCGGCGCCGCGGTCGTAACCGTCGACGACCTCGCTAGCGTCCCGGATCTTGTCGAGGCCCTGGCCGCGTCCGGGGCTCGGCTCACCAAGGTAACGCCGCACGAGCCGACCCTCGAGGAGCTGTACTTCGCCGTTCGCGACGCCTGTGCGGCGCCCAGCGCGCCGGGTACCGGGTACCGGGAGCCGCTTCGCCGGCGCGACCGCAGCCCTCATGACCGCGCCGCGCGAAGCGGAGTTGAACCGCTGATGGCCGGCGCCCCAACCACCGGCGGGGTCCCTCACGTGGACCATCGCCCGCATGGATTTGCGTCAGCTCTGGCAGAGCCCGGATTTCCTGCTCCCAATGGTTGTGTTGGCCGCGTTGTTCTTCGTCTTCTTACCAGCGGTGCTGCTGTGGGCTATCACCCACGTGGACAGCTCTTCACTCGTGGCCAAGGTCAGCAACACGCTCGACCTGTTGCCGA
This sequence comes from uncultured Acidimicrobiaceae bacterium, assembly GCA_963823855.1. Classification (GTDB taxonomy): domain Bacteria; phylum Actinomycetota; class Acidimicrobiia; order Acidimicrobiales; family Palsa-688; genus Fen-671. The sequence continues at coordinate 308,419 of CAWGNA010000003.1, read as the reverse complement.
GGAGTGTCAACGCGCAGATCGCGGCGCGCTCTCCGCATGCCACGCCGGCCGTGCGCTCGTCGTACGCGCTGGCCGTCTATCTCTTCGCTCCGTTGGCCGTGATCGTCCCCATGACCATCTCCACGGCCGTCGGCGCCAACTGCCTCGTGGGAGAGCGGGAAAAGGGGACTGGTGAGTTCCTCGCCCACTCGCCGGCCAGCGAGCGCGAGATCTACACCGGCAAGCTAATCGCCAGCCTATTGCCGGGCTACGTCACGACGGTCGTCGGTTTCGGCGTCTACTCGCTCGTCGTGAACCTCATCGTGGGACCACATATGGGAGGTTGGTTCTTCCCTACGCGCAGCTGGTGGATCCTTATGTTCTGGGTGGTGCCTCCATTCCTCGCCATCACGCTGTCGGTAGTGCTGCGCCTGTCAGCTCGGGTCAAGAGCGCCGCCGCGGCCCAGCAGGCATCGGGTCTCGTCACCCTCCCTTTGGTCCTGGTGTCGTTCGGGGTGGCCAGCGGCGGACTGTTCGGCGCCGGGGGCAGCGCGTTCTGGGTGGGCCTGCTGGCGTGGCTGGCGGCTGCCTACGGCCTACTGCGGGGCGCCCGGGCCGTGAAGCGGGCCCGGCTGCTCGGTGTCGACTGATAGTTAGGAGCGCGTGAGGTGACCTTCGGCGTGGGGCGGGACGTTGTGACACGTCTCGGAGGTAGGGGAGTGAGCCCGACCCTGGAGGCCGTGCCGTCACCTAATCTGTTCGCAGCAATTTCACCGCTTAGGCATGGCTGGGCATGTCGGCGTTTGTCCGTGCCATTTTCGGTCAATGGGCTGTCGAGCGACGCGTTTTTCGAGCACGGGCGAGAGTTTTAGCGACTTCGCCGGGCGGGGGTTGGCGAAGTACAGCAGCGTCAGTCGCTGCAGCGCTTGCCGCGATGAGGCGGTCGGCACGCCGAAGTTGTCGGCAGGCTGCCCCCCCAAGATGCCTGGGTTCTACAAAGCTATTCTTAATCCCGACGCTCTGATGGGTCATCACGGGGCCGGTCATGTGGTGCTGGCGCCAGCTCTCGCCGGCGCGGGACCACGTCGTCCGGCGGGTGAGCGGTTGTTAGTCCAAGAGCTGTCAGACCGGTCGACACGATAACGCGGTCCCGGGTCGGCGGTGAGCCGAAACCACTCCCTCGGTGAACGTTATGGGGCGCGCAATAAGTGCCGAAGTACTGTGGGCAAGTCTCTGGAAAGGCGCCAGCGCTCGGGAGTCGGTGGGCGCGACCCACCAGCAGGCGCTGACTCGCGCCGCGCGCCCGATAAAGTGGCCCGCCGTGGCCGTCGAGCGCAGCCTCATCCTGATCAAGCCGGGCCCGGTACACCGCCGGCTCGCCGGCGAGATCCTCGGGCGGATCGAGGCGGGCGGCTTCGAGATCCAAGAGGCGAGGCTCGTCAACGCCAGTCGGCAGCTCGGGGAGGAGCAGTACGCAGAGCACCGCGAGAAGCCGTTCAGCAGTGAGCTCGGTGAGCACATCACCTCGGGCCCGGCCTGGGCGCTCGTCGTCGAGGGCGAAGCGGCGATCGCGACGGTACGGCCGACAATGGGTGCGACGCATCCGGCCAATGGTGCGCCGGCGACGGTCCGGGGCGTCCTCGCCTCCTCGATGCCCGACAACCTCGTGCACGGGCGCGGCTCACCGGAGTCGGCGGGACGCGAGATCGCGCTCTGGTTCGGTGGCTGACCCAACGATCGACGCCTGGACGCGCGCGAACGCCGAGTACACGGACGCGCGTGCCGAGCAGGAGTGGGCGCAGGACGAGATCACGTGGGGCGTCTGGCATGTCCCCGAGTCCGAGCTGCGCGCCCTGCCCGACGTGACCGGTAAGGATGTCGTCGAGCTCGGTTGCGGGACCGCCTACTTCGGCGCTTGGCTCAAGAAGGCGGGCGCGGCCGGAGTCGTGGGAGTCGACCCGACACCGGCGCAGCTCGAGACCGCGCGCCGCTGCAACGACCGGTTCGGGCTCGGCCTCGAGCTCGTCGAGGCGTTCGGCGAGGAGGTGCCGCTCCCTGACGCTTCCTTCGACCTCGTCGTGTCAGAGTACGGCGCCTCGATCTGGGCCGACCCGTACCGGTGGATCCCCGAGGCGGCGCGGCTGCTGCGCCCAAGCGGCGAGCTCGTCTTTCTCCGCAACTCGACCCTCGCCATCCTCTGCTCGCCCGAGGAGGACGTCCCTACGGTCGAGACGCTGCAGCGTCCGCAGTTCGGGATGTACCGCTTCCAATGGCCGAACAGCGGCGTCGAGTACCACCTCTCGCACGGCGAGTGGATCCGTCTGCTGCGCGCGAACGGCTTCGAGATCCTCGACCTGATCGAAGTCCAGGCGCCGGCCGGCGCCCAGACCCACGAGCACTACGACTATGTGACCGCCGAGTGGGGGCGGAAGTGGCCGGCGGAAGAGATATGGCGAGCGCGCCTGCGGCCCCCGTCCTCATAGCCTCGACGTCGCCGCGCCGGCGACAGGTCCTCGGGCAGCTCCGTATCCCGTCCGAGGCCGTGGTGCGGCCGTACGAGGAGACGGAGGACGATCCGGTCGCGCACGCGCTCGGCAAGGACCGTTCTTTTGCTCGCCGAGGCCGACGGGCGTCCGGTGCGCGGCTGCGGCACCGAGAATCTTCTGCGGCGGTCGCGTCTACACATCGGCCTCGGAATCAACCATCCCGCTCGCAGAATTCGGCCGTTCCAGTTCCATGGAATATCTCCGCACCACCTAGCGGCGCTCCAAGTTCGTCATGTGCAAGAAAATTCCACGGCATTATTGGCGCACGACGCGTGTCCTGTTTGTGTCCTGACGCAACTGACCTGGACAAGAGCCCATGTAGAAGGTCAGAAGGTCAAAAACGTCGTAGTGGGATGATCGTGAAAGTCGGCGACGAGCCACTCCAACCCGCTTTACTCGAAATACTCACAAGGTAATGGGTGGACCACTCACCTTCCCGAACTGGGCATCGTGCTTGCTCGCTGATGCTGACCGCAAAGCCGTGCATCACCTGCCGAACATGAGCGGTCCCGGCCCCGAGACGGGCCTACGTGTCGTTTACTTGCACCTCTTTTACAAGTTCGCCTCGGGTAGGGACTGCGCACGTTATTTCGCGCCGTATTTGTGCCGTTGTCAGGCCCTGTGCGATGTCCGCGACCTCATCGATGCGGGGTACGGGATTCCTTGCGGCGATGTCGGAGAAGTAATCGGTCTTCCCCTGTTCACCGAGTGCGTCCCACGTGCTGTTGTCGATCACTCCCGGGCGAGATGGCGTTGACCCCGATTAGAGGCCATAGGCCTCCAGGAGTTGTAGCCATATCTCGCTGGTGGTGGGGAAGGCGGGCACGGCGTCCCACAGCCGGTCGAGGGCACTTCGGCGGTCACCGCGATGGTGGCATGTCCCGGTGAGCGACATTCCCCCCGGACAGGTCGCCATCGCATGGGACGAGACTCGCAACTCGCCCTTGACCAATCGATTTTATTGAAACAGCCCCTGCGACCCGTTGCCAAACACAAAACTGTCTTGGCCCCGCCAACCCGGTCGGTATCGACGCCCCGTGACGAGCGTAACGTCGTCCCGAACCACGATCTCTCGTCGGGCGAAAGCGCGCCATAACGAGACGGGTCGGTAAGCGCCTCACAAGTCCAACGGGTTGCATTGAACACGCACCACGCCCTTCGTACTTGGCCCGGGTAGTCTCTTCCAGGTAGCTACGGGTGCCGAGCCAGTCCCGGTCGTAGCCGCCGAAGAGCTCTTTACCGGGGGCGGGTCGACCCAGGCGGCGGGGCCGGCGCCGGCTTGTTGGTAGGCCAGGCAGGCGTTGGCGCCCGCCGTGGTCAAAAAGGTCGTCGGTGCACTGACTCAGAGGCCCCCCACACAAGGGTGACCTCGCCCTTGGGTGGTGGCCCCCGTGGCGGCCACTGGTCACACCACGGGCGCGCACACAGATCCGGCAGGGAGTCAGTCGAATTGACGCTGGGCGCCCGGGGCTCGGCGTGTCGAGGGCGCTCCCTGGATGTCAACCAGTGTTGTCCACGGCGCGAGACTCGCGGGGGAACCCATCTTCGGCACCGCCGTCCCTACGCGGTGGCGGTCCGGAAGACCCAGTGACAGGGGGCGTCCCAAGGCCTCGCCGGCGAAAACAGGACTTCTTTGGCGATCGTTCCCTCCCAGGCCCCTGCGTTTCGGCGATGACCCGGTCCCGCACCCGCTCGTCCAACCACCCGGCCAGCACCGATTCCAGCAGCGCACTGGCATCGCGATTACCGAGGCCGCGCACCGCGAGTTCGGGCAGTCCCGAAGGCTCGGGTACGTCACTAGGCTCGCGTACCGCGAACACCAGAGCCAACCGCTCCGCCCACAGCCGCCGCGCCACAAAGCCGAGAACCTGCGCCGAAACGCGATCGAGCCACTGGGAGTCGGCCACGATGCACACCAGCGAACTTCAGCCGTAACGTTGGTCGGACCAGGAGGCCACTTTCACCACCACGCAATTTCTCTATTCGAAAGTCAGGCACCCATCATCTAAGTCGACCGCCGGTAATGCGTCCTTTTCCGACCAATAATCCTGGGTATGTTGCCACTCTCGTTTGTCGAGCCGCTTAGGCAAAAGGTGAGCGCCGCGCCTCAGGTAATTGGAGCTCATATCCTCTGGGTCGACCCACGGTAGCTTAAGCTCGTCGGTCTCTCCCGCGCGGAGATTGGGTGTCACGCGCTTGGCCCTCAGCTCGTCCATATGGTTGAGGAGGCGGCACACGAAGTCGCCCACGAGGTCGGACCGCAACGTCCAGGTAGCCCGGAAATACCCGAAGATCCAGGCCAGGTTGGGCACACCGGTGAACATTATCCCGCGATAGCTGACTGTCTCGGTCACGTCGAGAGGTATGCCATCTATTGTAAATTGGATATCGCCCAGCATTCTCACGTTTAGACCAGTGGCGGTGACGATCAGGTCGGCCGTCAGCTCGTCGCCCGACTTGAGCAGAACCCCCTTTTCAGTGAACGTGTCGATCTCATCGGTGACCATTGATACCTTGCCCGCAGCGATTGCTTTGAACAGGTCGCCGTCGGGGACAATGGCGAGGCGTTGCTGCCACGGGCGATAACGCGGCGTGAAGTGGGTGTCGACGTCGAAGTCTTCAGGGAGGAACTGGCGAATGCCGTTGATCAACTCGGCTTTCATGAACTCCGGTTCCTCCCTGCACGTGCGCGTAAGAAGCTCTTGGTCGTAGATCATCTTTTTGCGCATGATCGTATAGAACCACTCCTCGGGGATCTCGAGTCGACGCAAGGCTTCTGCGAAGGGGTCCTGGGTGGCTACAGGAAGGAAGTACGTTGGCGAACGCTGTAAAACGGTGACGTGGGCGCACCGAGGCGACATGGCGGGCACTATCGTAGCCATTGTCGCTCCCGAGCCGATCACCAGGACTTCTTTGTCAGTATAGTCCAGGTCCTTTGGCCAGGTCTGCGGATGTACAACTGGCCCCCGAAAATCGTCCATTCCCGGCCATTGCGGTGCGTAGCCCTGGGCGTGCCGGTAATAACCTGGGCACGCCCACAAGAAGCTGGCTGTGAAACGCAAGCGCTCGCTGGTGTCGCCCCGAGTAGCTTCGATGGTCCATACATCGTCATCGCTGGACCAGCTGGCGCTCGACACCCGGTGGAGGTAGCGGATGTGCCCCGATAACTGGTTCTCCTCTACGACCTGGCCCAGGTACGCCTGGATCTCATCCCCGCTCGCCATCGCCGGGCCGACCCAGGGCTTGAAACGGTACCCGAACGTGTAGAGGTCGCTGTCAGAACGAATGCCAGGGAACCTGTGCACCAGCCAGGTGCCGCCAAAGCTCTCGAGTGCCTCGAGCATCACGAAGGTCTTATCTGGGCACTGATGGGAAAGGTGGTACGCGGATCCCAGACCTGAGATTCCGGCGCCGACAATCAGCACGTCAAAGTGCTCTGTACGCAGCGGCACCTGTCCGGGCGTGACCTCTGTCTGGGTCACTCCGGCTCTGGCTGGCTCATTGTCGGCCCCCTCCTCCCACAGTGTGGCTCCACTTCTCTGGCGCCGTCCGGCTTACCGGCCATCAGCCGAGCCCATGGTCCTCTACGGAGCGGATCCTAGGTGCGGCCCCACAGTCACCGGCAGAGCACCAACCGTAGGAGTCCAGGAAGCCTGCCTCCATGATGGCCCCCATAACCGCCCCCCCGACCGCGACCAGGTGGTATTGCGGGAGGTCGACGCCCGCACGTGTGGCAACGGTCCCTTCCCCCGGTGCCCGTGCATTGAAGTCCCCCCAGCGCGATCACGGGACCTTCGGATTCCGACAACACCGTCGACAAGGATTCCAGTTCACGGAACTGCAGTACCGCTCACGCGGGTCGACCAGCGCCCGCAAGTGCGCCGTGAACACCGTGAGCTCCGGCGCGCCGAGCGGATGTAGCCGCACCTCGAGCACCGGCCGGAACATGGCGCGCCTGTCCCCGGGTGTACGCGTACGGCCCTCGGGGCCAATCGTGTAAAAACGACCAAATGCTCGAAGACCGCCTGGCCGTCACGATGATCCGGGAGCCTATCGACGAAATCCGAATGCTTCGCTCACGACCGTCAGTGGAATTCGGGTATGAAAATCCGTGCCTATTCAATGGTGCTGTTATTGTGTCGGATAACGGAGATGTCGTAGCGGTTTGGTCGTCCTAGACCTTGAAAGACTCTTCGGTAGCTTCGGCGACTTTCTTCGCGATCCCAAAAACGTTTATTATTCGCGAGATAACTAAGCTACCTCCATGGACGTGGAACGTGGTGGTGGTGTTACTGGGTGGTCGAGGTGCACCGTTGCTAGCATGGCGGCTGATTGCTTGACTTTGAGGGCTTCTTCGGCGCCCCGCCCATGCGTGGTGACCTCGTAGCGGTCGCCTAGTTTCTGTTGCAACGCCTGGGCCGTGTCCTGGACTGTTACGGCCCTGTAGATGGTGACAGTGGGCATTGCCCCTCCTTCAAAAGACACTGCCCGACGCCTCGCACTGGGCCCATCATGACGAGGCTAAGCGCGTCAACCAACTGCTTGTTGAGTTTTTCGCACCCGCCCGGGTAGCCGAGAGCCAATGAAGCTCGACGAACCAATCGCTCGGCTGGGCCAGTCGGCTCGGGATAGCCCGGCCCACGCCGTGTGAGCAGCTGCCTCCACGACCTGGCCTGCCGCGTCTTCGATCTGATCGCGCCGAAGATGCTCGCCAGCCAGGCGTCTACCCGGGGGAGGAGACGTTCTTCGCGCACGGCCAGGCTGAAGGGGTGGCCGTGAGGCAGCAACGGGTAATCGGTGCTCACCTTGCAGAGGTAGAAGGCAAGCCCTCGGACCATGTTGCCTTCGAGTTTGGTCCCGCAATCGCCGCGGATGACCAAGTCGACAGAGGGTGAGGTCGAGCCCCTTTACGCTTTACGCCCTCGGTCAAGCCGCCGTTACGACACCTTGCGGACCGCGGTCATGACGACCTCCGCCACCTCTTTGGGGTGGGAGATCATGACAACATGCGAAGCCCCTTCGACCTCGGTGACGGTGGCGCCCATGCGGTCGTAACTGAAGCGGTGGACGCCGGGGTCTATACACCTGTCGGAGGTCCCGAACACCCCCCAGACCGGACGGCTGCGCCACGCTGGCGTGGGCGCCGGTTCGCTGAGGGCGGCACCGGCGAGAGGTCGCTGGGAGATGGCGTAGAACGCCGCATCAGCAACTGGGACGTCGGCGCAGAACGACTCGTGGAAGCCCCCAGGTGCCAGCGTGAACTCCTGGCCGCCATCAGGCAAGTCGTGCTGCACTATGTAGGGGATGATCCCTGGCGGGGGGAACTTGGACTGGAGGTCTGTCAGGTTCTCACCTTCGTCGGGAGCGAACCCGGAGATGTAGACCAGGCCGACCACGTTGTCAGCCGTGCCGGCCGCGGTAATGACCGAGCCGCCGTAGGAGTGGCCGACGAGCAGGACCGGCCCGTCGACCTCTTTGATGACGCCCTTGAGGTACTCGCCGTCGCCGCCGCTCAAACCGCGCAACGGGTTCGGTGGAGCGATGATGGTGACGTCTTCGCCGACAAGATCGTCATAGAGAGCACGAAGACTTGATGCGTCAGCGAAGGCGCCGTGGACAAGGACGATGGTTGGAACAGCCATGCAGACCACCTCTTCTCTAGCCGTACCGAACGTCTAGCGCGTCTGTGATGTGGGGGTCAAGGGGTCGTCGCCCATGGCACGGGCCGCCAGTTCAGCTGCCGTACGCTCCCACACGATGTCGTCAAAGATGAAATGCACGCCGGCATTAGCCATCGTTGCTGCACCCTGGTACATCCCGTCAAGGATCCGTAGCGCCACCGGACCGGCCCGAGGACCCCCGACCAGCGTACTGTCGACCACCGGGATGTACCAGCCGTCGATGGGTGGGCCGCTTGCCCGCGGGGCAATCACTCGTTGTGGCACACGCGCGATGACATGGTCATCGTCGGTATGGAAGCACGCTTCGCCGGTCGTGCCGGCGCTGAGCATCTGGCGGGCGATCGAACTCTTCCCGGTGCTTGGCCCGCCCGAATCCCGATACGCATCGAACTGAACCTACTGGCCGGGACCGAATAAATGACGGCACACCCGGTTACCTAGACCTTTCCCGGAGCTCGAGCCGAATCGGCCGATCACGGAAATGAAACGAGATCAGCACTCTCGTCCGACGCCGAAGACAGAATGCCGGCTTCCGAGAGGAATATGTGTGCGGGATCTGCGCTGCACCACAAGGCAAATCTGTGGCCACCGAGGTCGCAATATTCTTCGATCCACGCTGGCTGCCACGTCGAAAGAGGACAAAGATCTCCGAACAAATAACGAGCATTACGTGCGGGGCAGTCGGGAATCGGAGCATGGTCCCAGAACCAGCGTTTGACCACGATCGCCGGGCACGAGGTGGCGAAGGCTGAAGAGCTCGATTGGATGTGACGGATATCGCGAACAGAACAGTTGCAGCTGCGCTTACCAGTCTTGGGCGGCGAGTAGCAGCTTGGCGAGCGGCTCGAGACTGGCGACGAGCTCATCGAGCTCGTCGGGCTCGAGGCTCTCGTAGGGCTTCGCCGCGAGACTGTCGGTGAGCGCCTCGACCCGTTGTCGGACGGCGCGACCGTGTTCGGTGAGCCAACCGTCGTCCCCGATCAGGTCGCGATCGCGCATCCCGTCGACCACGGTGGCGAGCTGCGATGCGGGGAGGTGGTGGATGCGTCCGAAGTTCTCCGCAGGCATGCCCATGCCGAGGGCGAAGAGGACGTGAGCTTCGAGACCCCCGACACGCTCGATCATCAAGGCGGCGATGTGCCCGTCGCCACGGTGCTCGCGCACCAATGAAGCTGCATGGAAGAGACGGGCCACAACGTCTTCGGGCACCGGGATCGCGCGCAGCGCGGCGTACATGGGCCGACCCTCGTACGGTGCGCTGGTCGCCGCCTTGAGCAGCAGTTCAGCGGCGCGTGCGAAGGCGGGAGAGCCGACGTGATCGCCGAGGATCCGCCGCAACGCCTTCACAGAGCCCATCTGACGGGCGGCGATCGCCGCTTCGGGTGTGGTGGTGCGCCACACCTTTGGGATGTGGCGGGCCACCTCGCCGGGAGCGAAGTTGTAGAAGACAGCGTCCACCACCTCCGCTGGTACGAGGCCCAGGGGCGCTGCACGTCCGGCGAAGTAGGTGTCCCAGTAGTTGGTGAACCCCAGAGCGAACATCGCCTCGTTCGGTTCGTCGGCCGAGTAGGGGATGACACCAATCGGCTCGACCAGCTCGAACATCCGGCGTGCCACCGAGTTCATAGTCGGCTCCTCCTGCTGCAGCTCCGGCGACCTGTGCGGGCACTCACGATCAGTTGGACGAGTGCGCGCCGGGAAACTCATCGGATTGACCACACCTCGATAATTGAGATAGGGACGTTGCGATCGTCCAGTGCAAGGTGTGCCAGATCGACTTCAAAATTGGCCCAGGAAGCCAGTGGTGTAGCACTGCACGTTGAACTTCGACGCCGTGCAGGTCACCTTGGCCTGGGCCCTTGTCATTGGTGACGGCTTCTCGGCTGCTCATTTTCCGCACAGGCCCGTGCGCATCGCGAGCACAATGTCCGCTACACCCCCATTCAAGCGTAAGGCTTGGGCGTCGCCTGTCACTCGAAGGGGCCACTTTTGGCGAGAGGCCGAGGAGCATGCCGAGGCTGAAGTCGACACCAACCAAGATCCCCCTGTTACAATTTGCCCGCAAATCCAACAGGTAACCGCCGTCGCCGCAGCCAACGTCCACGACTGTCTCGTTCCCGTCCAGTGGATGCACTAAAGACACCGCCTCGAATACGGCGTCCCGTCGGCGAAGGACCACAGTCTTCGGCGTGCCCTTAGCTTCTCCGGGCTGGCATAAGCATCCTTCTGGAGAGAGGTTCGGTCCGTGGTCGCTACGCCTCAGTCTGTCTCATGCGGTCAGGACCTGGTAGCGGCAATCCAATCAGGGCCTCAGCTGCACGAGCCAGGACTAGCTCACTGTCCACCACCGAGCCAACCGCACTGGTCTCGGGCGAGCTCAAGAGGTCAAGATCGATGACCTCGTCGCCATGCGAAGTCAGGGATCTGACCAACGCCTCCTCCAGGTGCCCCGAGCTTCCGGTCACGAGGGCTCTATGGCCAACGTCTTACCAGCGCCGGCCCTGGGCCGGCGCTCGACCACGACCGGCTTGGTTAGACAACTGGCTAGCGCAAACCCCGGTTGGTGTGGCCGTCGAGCAGCTCACGAGCGATCTCGAGGTGGCCGGAATGGGCCGCCGTCTCCTCGATCATGTGCAGCACGACCCAGCGCACGGAGCTGACTTCTTCGCCCCGGTGCCGGCCTCGGGGCGGGACCGACATTGGAGTGACCGCCAGCACCTCATCGGAACGCCGGCACCGTTCGCGGTAGTACGCCACCACCTCGGGCCCGGGCCAGTCGGAAACAAATGGCGCCTCGGGGTCGTACGGGGGCCGCCGTTCATCCCATGGCAAGTCGACTTCCGATCCCGTCACTACCGCCTGGAACCAGTGCCGTTCGGCATCGCCAAGGTGCTGGACGAGTCCGGCCGGCGTCCACCCTGACGGCACGATTGACCTCTGCCAGCTTCCTTCGTCAAGGCCGTCAACTATGGAAAGCACCGAGGCGCGCTGGTACTCCAGAAAGCGCAACAGATCGTCCTTCTCGTCGTCCGCTAGACCGGTCATGGCTCGATCATGCCACGGCGCCGGTGGCACCCAGGTTGCCCTCAAAGCCGCCGTATCAAATGGAAGTCGCTCGGGCCAAACTCCGTCAAGGCATAGGCAGCCTAATCCCCGGCGGCCGAGCCCGTAGATGCCATGTTTTAGTCTCGGGCGGATCGGCGGTTCAATGGGGGAACAAATCCTTGAGCATCGTTGGCAGCTTTACACTGATATCGCCCAGGGCAGCAGTATCCCCGCTTTGCAAAGCTTTGATCACAGCACTGGTCGCCTTGTCATCCATGACCAGACCGGAGGCCCCTCGGCGGTCCGGTGCCGCCAGTTCGGTCACCCACCGGGCCAGCAGCAACCCGGGGTCGGTTTGGGGGAACTGCTGGCACAAGATCGTGTTCACGGAGGACCGGTCCGGCAAATTGAGCAACAGGGCCAGGAACAATCGGTGCTCAGGGTCGACCAGCATCCGACGTCGCATCGATATCGACACAGCCCGTCCTAACTGGTCAAACGTGGGAGGGAGGAGCTGAGCGACGCTGCCGTGGCGGCGCACTAACACATCGAGCAGTCGTTGGAAACGTTCGCCGCGCTCAACTCGGTCGAACCAGTGCATAGCCAATAGGAACCCCGCCCACAGGTCCTCTCCCTCGATCAGGTCGCAAGCCGCGTTCACCCCCGTTTCGGGGTCTATGTCGGCAAGGGTGGCGACGCTTTCGAAGCGTCGCTGCAGCGAGTAATCATTGTAAAAGGGGTCGTAGCCCAGGCCCGGCCTCAGGTATCTGAACTGTGGCTGGCCGCTCGCATCGCCATAGGTGCGGACTACTATTGTCACCGACGGCCTGTCGAGGTGGAACAGGGCGTGGATAAACTGTCCGCCTGGCTCGATCGAGCGCACGTCGCCCACTCTGAGTAACTCGGGGCCGTCAAGGCGTAGGTCACCGACTACAAGACGGTGGCTGACTTCCTCGCTGACGGTGAACGAGTAAGGCGCATGGAGGCTGCCCCCCGCCAGCACCCGGAACGCCCCGGAGAAACCGTGCTGGTGGATCGCAGTAGTCCCGTCCAGCCAGAACAGGGCGGAGACGAAGAAGTCCCGGCTCCGCCACAACGTGATCGGCGGGCGCCCGAACTTGCTCCGCCGGTCCTGTTGGGCTACCAGGTGGGGAGAGGCGGCGACTGAACGCAAGACCGTGGTGGCGTCAAGAGTGGCTGGGACCTCCACCTCGGTCAGACAACGCGTGGCTACTTCCGGGAACGCGCCGAAATGAAAGCGACGGCCAGCCCAGGCCCGCTCCACAGCCTGGCCCAGCGAAACCGCGTAGTGTTGAAGGACTGAAGGGTCGGCCGGTGCCTGCTGTTCCCCGGTCACGACGAGTCCGTTCGTCGGGCTCATGTGGGACCAGCATAACCGAATGTACTAGCGCCCCCGGCACGGCCTCGGGGCCGAAGAGCAGCGTTGGGGACTGGCCCCGAACCACCTAGGACCGAAGTCGTGCTGTCACGGGCCCTCAGGCGTGGACGAGGCCACGAAGTACTCGACCTCATCGATCTGGGTCGGGAACTTGGCCTCCGGCGCCAGCTGTCTCCTTGGTGGCTCGAGCGGCATCCAAGATCAAGTTGGCGACCTGATGGGGATGGGTGATCAGCGAGAGGTGGCCGGCGTCGATCTCGATAGTCGAGGCGTCCATTCGCGTGGCCAAGAAGCGCTCGAGCTCCGGCGAGATGGTGCGGTCCTGGCGTGAGACGGCATACCAGCACGGCTTTGATCTCCAAGCTGCTTCAGTCGTCTTTTCGCCGAACAGCGTGCCCGACACTCTTCCCTGCACCGCGTACAGGATGCGTGCCTTGACCGGGTCCACGCCGTTGGCGAAGTCATTCAGGAACGCCTGTTCGGTAAGCTTCCCGAACCCGTCCTCATAGACAAGTCCAACGTTGGCAGGCGGCGGAGGGAAGCCCTTCGCGAGCACGCCGTGGTCCTCGCCTACGTCGGGAGCGCGAGCTGCGACATATACGAGGCCCACGACCTGCCGGTCGACCCCGGCCTCCGAGATCACGGTACCAGCGAAGGAATGCCCAGCGAGGATTGTTGGCCCGTCTTGCAGCGCCAAGATTCGACGAGTGTGAGCGACGTCGTCGGCCAGTGAGGTCAGCGGGTTCTGCACGGCAGTGGCTGTGAGCCCCGCGGCCTGTAGCCGCTCGATTACCTCAGACCACGACGAACCGTCGGCGTAGGCGCCGTGGACGAGCACGACGTTACGAGTCGTGGTAGCAGACGATCCGTGAGAGGACATGAGTCTCTGCCGTTCGAATTTGCTGCAACGATCGGGGTTATCGTGCCCACACTCGTTGGGCCTGTGAATACGACTCCACGTCGGGCTGTTTCCGCGGTCAACTGTGAGAGCTCTTCACGACTACCGACCGGAGGTCGACCGCCCACGGTCAAGCATACCTAGCAGCACCCGATCTCGCTGTGGGTGATGACCCGAGCCCGACAGGAGGTCTAAAAACCTTTCACCCGAAGGAGTTTCCAAGGGTCTGTGATATCCCACGAAATTCCTGCGATCCGCAAGGCCGCCTCTGGGCTGGCACTCTGGCCCGCGTGTGGTCCACGCGTTCAAGTTCGACAACGAAGGGGGCACCATCTCGAATGGCCAGGTACTGGTCGCAGTCGGCGAAGAGGTTGGCGCACCGGATCCCGGACGACCTTCGGGACTCGTAGGTCGTCGGTCTGCGCGTTGTTTTTTGTCCCGGCAATGCTGTTAGCCAGTGTTTAACCGATCGGCCGCACTCAGATTCGATATTCGGCTGCGCTTGCGGTGGTAAGCGACCAGCTCTCGGACCAGCATTGGGTACCCCACGTATCCAGCGATCTGGGCGAGTCCATCCCCTCGGGTGGGCTGAACGTTTGGGGGACACGCGGCGCGCAAAATGAACCGCCCGGGTTCTCTTGGCGACTGGGAGTGGGCACCCCACTGTTGGGGGTGGACGAATGGCGTTCCGGCCTGCCTAACGCCTAAAGGATCCCAAGCTCAGGCCGAGGGTCTGGGTCGTCCCGGGGCTACCGTTCGCGCCAGGATCCCGAGAGTGGCGCGGAGAGCTCCCTCCGGAATCACAGGGAAGATCTTGCCGTCCTTCCAACTCTGCTCGACAGCCGACCAGTCATAGTACGAGGTGACCATTGTGCCCTCTTCGATCGGCTCAAGCTTGTAGCCGTAGACATGTCCGAGGTTTAGCTGACCTTCGACTGTCCAGGCGATCTCTCGACCTGCTTCAAACTTCACGATCTTTACAGTGACGTCGTACAGACCGAGTGGGTAGTCGTTGAGCGCCTCTCGGTCCATGTGTACCACGAAGGTGTCGCCGACAGCGCTGACAGGGTCACCGGTGACCCCCATCAACATCCCCGAGCTGTCGATCGCTACGTGACCCCGAGGATTCTGTCAATAACCCGAAGATGGCGGCCGGGCCCGCAGCAATCGTCCTTTGCACCTCGATCCGTTCGGTCATCGTGGCCATTCTCTCACGCCGTCATGCCTCGAGCGGCGACGGGCGACGAGACACCCATGATGCTCTCGATCGCAAGCCCGGCGTCGGGTCTCGATGGCCGCACGGGAAATAGTGCGTCACCTCGGCATCGCGGATTGGGTGCTCGGGTGGAACGACCTATGCCGCTTCAACGACCCCAAGTACCATCCGGAATACCCGGGCGGGCGCCGTCAATCGGCTGATATAGCTATTGAGAGCAGGGAGGCGCGGATGGCCACGATGGAGTTCACGTCGATCAACGTATCCGTCGTCATCGACAGTTTTCTTGCCACTGCTCATCGGCATAGGCGCCATAGCGCATTCGAAACGGTCTCGTGGGTGAAAAGCATGTACTGGTTTGCGTCTCGCGCTAGGCCGACGGCTTCGACGGCTTCTGCTCGCCAATGAGGGTGGGCAATTCGGTAGAGCTCTGGGGCAAAGCCCGCCGCAAAGACGCTCCAGCCATCGCCGGGCGGCCGGGACGTAGCTGGAAAACTGAGAACATATAAGTATTCGATGCGGACAGCGATCGCTGGCTAAGCCTCGTAAGGTCTTGCCATGTGACCGCGCCCGGACCGCGGACGCCCATTGCTACTGAGGTGCCGCCTTCCCTCACTAGGTCCCGAGACTTTCAGCTGGGCCTAAGCTGCTAGGGCCTGACCGCGCTCCTGGCAGGTGCGGCTCTCGCGGCGACGGTGATCGGGGTCGTGCTGGACGACCTCCCGGCCCTGGCGAGCCGTGTGCCGGTCCCTCTCCGGCTGAGCCCCGCCGATGCGCAAACGGTCCCGGCTTTGATCGGCGGGGCGTGAAATCGTCAAAGGAACCTCACGCGGGTCGCTTCCTGCTTGCCTTGGGCGAAACCGGCACGGGCGGTGGGGATGCGCGTCGCCGGATCCGTCTGGTTCGTGCCCATTGCAGCTCGGGAACCGGCGTCCGGTGTGATCACCTCGACGTGGCTGCCTTGCTTGCGCAGGACCTCGACCTGGCTCGCCAGGTCCACGCCCCATTCCGGTGGTCTGCGCAGGCCCTCGAACTGGCCTTCCGGCGGTGTCCCGCTCCGTCCACACAAAGGCGAGAGCACCACGACGTTCGCATAGCTCGGGCCGTTCCCGGTCCTGTCCGACCGGTCGAACCGGCGGGGACAGCACCGAGGCCAACAGTTCGGCCGGCGGTATACCGCTGCGTACCTGCGCCGCTGCGGTGGCACCGGCCGAGGTGCCGACCACCAAATCGGCGGCCTCTGTCATATCGAGACCAGCTTCGGCCAGGCCTGCGATGACCCCGATCTCCCACGCATTTCCGGCCGCTCCACCACCACCGAGAACCAGAGCAACGTTGTGGACCACCTGCGGGTGCGACGTACGTCGCACCGAGTCAAACGTGAAGGATTGGGCTTTGCCCCCGGTCGACGGGAGCGGTTCGTGAAATTGCGACATGTCTTGGTCCCTTTCAGGCATCCGAGATGCGGGCACCCAAGGACCGATGACGACGAAGCTCTAGAGGCTCCAGCCTGAAGGGGTGAGTACCCGACTGTGAACGAAAAGAATCGGGCTCACCTCCTTAGACCGTGCGCTGCGACAGCGCTCTTGAACGAACTCAGCTCAAACAATAGTCGGGCAAGGAGCTCCGCCGCGAGCGACGAAGCTGTTGTCGCCGGGATTGAGGTCGAGGGTGAGCTGCCGGGGTTCCCCGACGTCGAGTCGTGCCGGACCGGTGCCGGCACGCACAGCTTGGCGCGGGGCTCGTTGCAGCACACCGAAAGTTGCCAGGTGGCTAAACGGCGATATCCGTCGTCACGTAGGCCTCTACGACCTTGCTTCCGTCAAAAACCCGCGCACGATAACGAACATTCGGTACGGGTCGCGGACGCCCTCGTTGGACCTCCCCCGTGCCACGCGGCCCTTGCGCAGTGCACCGGAACCATCATCGCAGCAGTGAAAGGACTCGACAATCGTTTTGGGCGGCGCCACCCGGGAAACCCTGGGTCCCCGGCCCGTGGCCGAGATCAGGCGGCTCGCTTCGCCCTCGGCCGCAGGCGACGTTGCTTGCGGTGGGCGCCGCGTGAACTTGCCACTTGCCACCACCCGATTAAAGTGATATCACTTTGATATAAAGACAACGAGCCGGTGCGACCGGCACGAGCGAAGAGGTCCCCATGTTCAACGAACACCAAGCAAGGGCCTGGCCGCCCCGGCCGAACCGTGCCGGTGGTAGCGGGGCAGCACGAGCACCGCACCTAGGACGCCCCGGCGCCATGGCTCGAGTTGGGCTGGCTGTTGCGGCGTTGCTCTCAGCTGGATGGCCGAGCACGGGCCGGGCCGCCACGCTGAGCGCGACGCTGCAAAGCCACGTGCTGTCGGTTGCCGACCTGCCGTACGGGTGGTCGCCCGCGCCGGTGCCGAGCACCAAGGGCCAGGTGACGACCTCACTATGCGGCGCCGCTCTGGTGGCGGTGCTGAGCCCGTCGGGCGTAATGAGCGCGCCGGGCCTGGGGAAGAGCCCGCTGGGACCGGACTACAGCACCGCAAGCTTCGTGGAGGGCGCCGGGCTCCCGAGCTTGCGTGAGGCACTGGCGAGCGGAGCGCAGGCTGAGGAGGCGTGGCAGCAGTTGGGCACTACTTTCGCCGGCTGCCGGGCGGCGACGTTCGTCTATAAAGGCACGAAGGCCGTGGCGACCGGCGACCCGTTGGCCTTTGCGCGGCTGGGTCGTAGCTCGTCCGCCTATGGATGGACCGTCAGGGTGGCCGGGGCCCAAACCGGTTCCGACGTCGACGTCGTCCTGTTCCAGGCCGCTAACTACTACGGGTACCTTTCCTACCTCGACGTGGGGCCCCGCAGGTCTCCACCTTGACGGCTTTCGCCCGGGCCGCAGTGGCCAAGGCAACGAACGGCTCGACGGCCCCGGTCCCGGACTCCGTCTCGATCGCCTCCGTCCCGGTGCAAACCGTGCACACCGCGCTCGGTACCGTCGCCTACCGGGCCATCGGCCAGGGGCCACCGCTAGTGATGATCGCCGGCTGGAGCGGGACGATGGAGGATTGGGCCCCGTCTTTGTCGACACCGTGGCCGAGCACCACCGCGTCGTCATCTTCGACAACGCCGGCATCGGGCGCACCCAGAGCCTGCGAGTACCGCTCACGATCGACGCCATGGCCAACCAGACCGGCGCCCTCATCAACGCCCTGGGCCTGGGACGCCCAGACGTCCTCGGCTGGTCGATGGGCACCACGGTCGCCCAGGCCCTCGCCGTGCTCCACCCGAGCGAAGTACGCGCCCTGGTCCTGTGCGCCCCGTACCCGGGGAACGGCGCCGTCACGCTACCCCCCGCCAAAGTTCTGGACGCGACGAACGACCCGACGGCCCTCTTCCCCTCCAACCAGCTCGACGCGGAGATCGCGTACGACGTGGCGATCTCGAGCTACCCGAAGGCACCACCGGCCCCCCAAGCCATCGACAGCGCCCAGCTGCAGGCACTCCACCAGTGGTGGGCCGGGGGCGACCCGGCGGGCCAGCTCGTGGCCAAGATCGCAGTCCCCACCCTTCTCGCCGACGGCACCGCTGACCGGCTCGACCCGGTGGCCAACGACCACCTGCTCGCCCGGCTGATCCCCGGAGCGACGCTAAAGCTCTACCCCGACGCCGGCCACGGGTTCTTGTTCCAGGACGATACGGCCTTCGCAGCGCTGGTCGACTCGTTCCTCAGCCAGACCAAGTCCCGCTAAGGAGCCAAGTCGCACTCAAGGAGATGGGTCATGACCGAACAAATGCTTGGTTCAACGGAGCACGACTGTGTCCCTGGCGGTGCCCGGCCACAACGCCGGCTCCTCGGGGGGGCTCTTCGCAGCGCCCTTCTCGTGACACTAGTGACGGTGGGTTGGCCCGTGACGAGCCCGCTGGCGGGAGCGAGCGGGGTACCGGGACAGGCGGCTAGCCAGGGCGCTGGCCTCGTATGGGTGTGCCGGCCGGGCCAGGCGGCTGACCCCTGCGCCTCGAGCCTCGCCGTCACCGCCGTCACGGCGGCCGGGGCCCTGGAGCCGGCGACCTGGCCCCGCTCGGCTCTGGCGTCGAAGTTCGACTGCTTCTACGTCTACCCAACGGTCAGCCTCGCCAAGACCGCGAATACCGCCCTGGCGGTGACCGAAAACGAGACGATCACGGCGGTCGAACAAGCCGCTCCGTTGTCCCGGGTCTGTGACGTCTGGGCGCCGGCCTACCGCTCCCAGACCTTCCCAAGCGTGCTGAAAGGGTTCGCCGGCAACGAGGCAGTCATGGCCTCGACCTTCGCGGTCGCCTATAACAGCGTGCTCCCCGCCTGGCAGTGGTTCCTTGCCCATACTCAGGGCAAGCCGATCGTCTTGGTCGGGGACTCGCAGGGCTCGGCGGTCCTCATCCACCTCATCTCCGCTGAGGTCGACCACGAACCGTCGGTGCTAAGCCGCCTCCTCGTCGCGGTCTTGGCCGGCGGCAACCTCCAGGTCCCTTCGGGCAAGACGGTCGGCGCTACCTTCACCAAGGTCCCGTTGTGCACCTCCGGCACTGAGACCGGCTGCGCGATCGCCTTCTCCTCTTTTCCTTCAGAGCCGCCCGCCAATTCGGTGTTCGGCCGACCGGGCCAAGGGGTGAGCCTCCAATCCGGCCAGACCGCCAAGGCCGGCCAGCAGGTCGCCTGCACCAACCCGGCCGCCCTTGCTGGTGCCACGGCCGACCTGAGCCCCTACTACCTCAAGATCACCCAGGTTGGGGGGATACCAGGCATCAGCTACGGGCTGAAGGAGGCACTCCCCACCCCCTGGGTCACCTACCCCGAGCTCTATTCGGCGAAATGTGAAAACGG
The DNA here is from genome assembly GCA_963823855.1 of uncultured Acidimicrobiaceae bacterium. Classification (GTDB taxonomy): domain Bacteria; phylum Actinomycetota; class Acidimicrobiia; order Acidimicrobiales; family Palsa-688; genus Fen-671. Next base: position 288,821 of record CAWGNA010000003.1, on the reverse strand, counting down.
TGGCGGTGCCAGCTGGCTCCAGGTCACCAGTCTCGCCGGGGGTAGCCACGCCCGGCCCGTATTGAACGACAAGGTGGTGGCGTTCGATGGGGGCGTCTTCGGCCCGGCTTGGGGCTACCACGGCTTCGAGTACGGCCTCACCCTCGGCAACCTGCTCCAAGACGTCGCCAGCGAGGAAGCCGCGTGGGAGTCGCGCCACTGACGGGCTCGGTCAGTCGCTCTCACCGGTCCGGCCATTCTCTCTGTTCTCAGCCCGGCGCGCCTTCAAGGCCGGCAAATTTGTCGCTGCGCGCTATGGGACGCGTTCGCTGTGCCGCGCGTCTTCGACGCTGCCGAGCGTGAGCACGTTGTCAGTCACCTGCTGCCGGTTGCAACGCTCATCGTGCAGAGGCGGCCTCGGCTCGGTCTGCGCGGACGGCCCGCCGTTTGGCGGTCCACAGCGAGCGAGCGGTCGTTAGGGCGTTGTCGCCGAGGCCGATCGACATCCTGGTGAGGATCTCGCTGTACGAGCGCACCGGGTCGCGGCCGACCGCACCGAAAAACCCAGTGAGCTCGAGCGTGGTGTGACCGTGCACACCGGACCAGACAGCTTCGCCGGCGGTGGTGACGTCGTCCACTTCCCATCGGCCCGCGTTGACGCAGGCGTGGATGCGACGGAGGAGCGAGACGAAGGTGGACCTAGCCGCCTCGAGGTCGACGGGATCACCGAGCCTGAACGCCGCCAGTCCAGGACCGAACATCACCGCGTACAGGTGGGGTTCGCGCAGCGCGAAGCGGCGGTAGCTCCAGAGGTACGTCATCCAGTCGGCGACGACATCGTCGGTGACCGCGCCGCGGTCCAGCTCGGTTCCGAAATCGGCGAACCCGCGGCGCATCACCTGTCGGGTCAGCTCGTCCATCCCGCCGAAATGGGTATAGACGACCATCGTCGAAGTGCCCAGCTCGCGTGCCAAGCGCCGCGCCGACACGGCGCCCTCGGTGGCCAGCAGCCGCGCGGCGGTGTTGATGATCCGTTCGCGCAGATGAGAGTCGGTCAGACCGAGGCGGCACGCCCGACAGCGTACCCATAACGCCGTCATTGACATTTGATCCATCACTGTGTTATGCATAACACTGTCATGTAAGGGGCGGTCTGGCCGCTCGACATGACCCGACATCAACGAACGACAGGAGAGCCCGATGGCAGTGTTCAATGGCGTATTCCCGATCCTTCCCGGTAAAGAACAAGGAGGCAGGGACTTCGCGGCCGCGTGCATGGGGGAGCGCCATAAGGGGTTCGACGCTCAGGCGGCCAGGACGGGACTTACCCGGGAGACTTGGGCTCTGCAGGAGACCCCGATGGGGAGCTTCATGTTGGTGTGGTTCGAGGCTCCCGACATCGAGAAGTCGTTCACGGAACTCGCCACCTCCGACGATGAGTTCACGATCTGGTTTCGTGGCCAAGTCAAGGATGTGACTGGCGTCGACCTGGGCGCTCCACCCGAAGCCCCGCTCCCCGAGGTACTGGTCGACTGGACCTCCTGAAGAACGACCTCTCCCCTGTAGGGACAGTGCTACCCGGCGAGGGGTCTCCCGGGCAGGAGGCGCCGCGCCATACGTCCGCTCGGCTGGGCCTTGTGATCGCAGAGAGCCCGGTAAGGGCGTCCCCTAACGCCGGGTCGGGGGCGCACAGAATAGCGGGCGGCCCCAGTTCGCCCATGGCCTCTCGGGCGGCGCGAAAGGGCCGGAAACCCTCCAGCTCCTCGGCCAGTCCCAGCGGGCTCCTGGCCGGCCCAGGCACGGGCGGTGCCCCGGATCTCAGTGCGTACGCACCTGCAGGTGCTCTGCAATCGAGATGTAACCCCGGCGCAACCCCTGACGTCATAGTGGCTCGTAGGGCAAGCTCGACACTGGGACTGCCAGTCAGTAAAGGTGGATGCCGTGGACCTGAAAAAGACCCCAACCTGTCGCCGTCGCGTCGGCATGACAATGGCCTTCGCTCTGGCGACGATCGCAGTAACGGTCATCGGCTCAGGGGTCGCCCCACTAGCGGCGGAGAGCGCAGCCGCGCCCGCGCCGGTCCCCTTTGCGGCAAGCTCGGCGACTAGCAGTAAGCAAGCACCTTTGCCCCCCGAGCCGGTCTATATGACGATCTTCCCGCCGCGCCTCACCTTGCCAGCCGCAGTGAAAGCCCCCTCGAGCAACGAGGCGGCCGCCTTCGCTGCCCTCAACGCACTTATCGACAGAGAGACGCTTTTCGGCGACGCCATCATCGGAATGCGGGTATCCCTCGACAGGGCACAGGCGGCCGCCTCCGGGGGTGCGCAGCTTTGGTCCGTGCGCCAGGCAAACGCCAGCGCCGAGTATGCCCTCGGGGCCTCGCGGTTGGTCGGTAGCTTCCCCACCCTGCAGGCCAGTGTGGCCCGAGCCTTCGTCGCCGACAAGATGAGCGTGACCCTCACGCCGGCGCATTTCGCGACGGCGAGAGCCAAGCTCCTGCGCGGCTTGCCGGCGTCATTCAGTCATTTGCTCGAGCTGGCTGGGAAGGCCTTCCAACCTTCTACGGTCCCCGAGGTCGTGTCGTTGAGGGCCGCGATCCTCGATACGAGCCCCATCGAGCAGGTACTGACGCAAGCGGCACCCAGGACCCTGGTGCTGCCGGCCGCGCTGGCGTCGAGCTCGGTCACCACCCCTGAGGCCCACCTGGCGGCAACGCTGAATAGGTTTGCCGACGGCATTTTGCAGCCTGTTCCGCCGTCGGCTCTAGGTGGCGCGGCTGGTGGCATCGAGCCCAGCACCAGGTTCTTCGCCAACGATGAGGAGGGGCACTCAAGCCTTGGCGAGAGCTTGGGCGAGGCCCTGCACGTTGCAACGGATGCCTTTGAGGCCGCAGCTGACGGGGCTAAGTTTGCCGAAGAGGCGGAAACCGCCGAAGCGGTCGAGCCCGCGGCCGAGGGGTTAGGTTACGCGTTCGCGGCTGTCGCTTTCAACGAGGCCAACGCCGCGTTCGGCGACGGCGCCGGGCCCGGCGAGGGCGGTGGTGGGGGCAGCAGTAGCAGCAGTAGCGCCGCCTCCTACGGCGAGCCGCACGAGCAAACATTTTCCGGAGCAAGCTACGCCTTCCAAGCCGCTGGGGAGTTCACCCTCGCAGAGTCGACAACCGACGACCTCGATATCCAGATCCGCGAGCAGCGCTTCCCGGGAGCGGCTGACGTTGCGCTGGACACGGCAACGGCGATGAGAGTCGGAGGCAACATCGTCGAGCTCACCGCGAGCAGTTCCGGCCGCCTGGAGCTCTGGGTCGACCGCAAAGCTGTGGCCTACGGCAGCCGTGCGCTAGCCGGCGGCGGGAAGATCTCGGTGGGGTCGCCTCAATTCGCTACGGTCACCTGGCCTGATGGGACGGCGGTGTCAGTTTTCTCGGGGAACACCATCGCCATCGCCCATGAGGTGGTCACCTGCAACAGCAGCGACAACATCAATGTGATGGTCAAGGTGGCGCCATCGCGCTCTGGGCACCTCGAGGGGCTGCTCGGTGACCCGGGAGAAGCATATGACCAACTAGCGGGGGGCAACGGGGTCGTGTACAGCATGGACCAGCTCGGCTTCCCCTCGGACAGCGTCAGCAACTTCGACGTGTTGTACCACCAGTTCGCCCAAAGCTGGCGCATCAGCCAGCAGAGCTCGCTTTTCTATTACCCGAAGGGCCAAAGCACAGCCACCTTCACCGACCTTGCCTTCCCGAGCAAGGCGCTCACCGTAGCGTCGCTGAGCCCGAAGACCGTCGCCGCCGCGGACAAGGACTGCAAAGCCGAAGGTATTACCAATTCCTACTTGCTTTCCGACTGCGTCTACGACCTGGGCCTCACCGACGGTCATGATCTCTGCTTGGCCGGGGCAGAGGCCCGTGTCCAGGCGGCGACGGGCGGCCCCACGGCGACGGCCTTACCCGAAAGCAGTGGAGCCCTTCCCCCGAGCATTAGCCTCCCGCTGAGCAGCGGGTTCCCTACCACGACCACGACTAAGACGTCCGCGCCGGCCAGCGCCGGAACTCCCCTCGCCGTCGGGAGCGCCCCGGACGTGCCGCCGGCCGTCGCCGTCGACGCCTCGGGCACGGCCTATCTGGTGTGGCAGCAAAGCCCGACAAAGTTGAGCTTCTGCAAGCTGGCTGGCGGCGCAACGGGTTGCAGCCCCGTCACCCTGGAGGTGGCCGACCCGGCCAACGACCAGTTCTTCGGGCCGCCGAGCGTGATGCTGGAGCCGGGCCACATCTACGTCCTCAATGTCGTCATAGGCAGCTCCGACCTCGATGGCATCAACGAGTGGGTCTCGACCGACGGAGGGACCTCCTTCAGCCTCGAACCTCACGCCGTCGGCTTCCTGGGCGGCAATGCGGAGGGCGCCGGCCCGGCCGTCGAGCTGCCCGGCGGTGACTTTGGCGCCGGCTACGTCATCCCCGGGTCCAACCCCGCCTTCCAGGCCAACTCCCTCGCCGCGCCGACCGACCAGTCCGGGGCCAACACGCCGCCGTTTGCCACGCTCAACCCCCAGCCGGCGAGCTCCTACACGGTCGGCAACCTCGGCGGCGCCTTCGGCTCTCAGCTCGTTGGCTCTCCTGGCGTGCTCGGAGTGTTCGAAGCATTGCCTGGGAAAGGCAGTTCACCGTGCCCGTCGAGCGCGAGCGAGGCCCTGGTCTATGCCTACGCCCCGATCAATCCAACGACGACACCGGCCGAGCTCTCCGCTTCGCCCGGGGGTTCGAGCCCATGGCGCCCGCTGGCCGAGGTCGACTGCGACGGTACTGACCCGGTGGTCGGCGGCGGCCCTTCCGGCTTGGGGTTGCTCGAGACCAACGAGGCCCACGTGCCCAACCCGGGCCCGATCGTGCAGTACCGGCACTTCTCGCCGTCTTCTGGCTTCGGCTCAGCGGTGACGCTCGCCACTGGGGAGGTCGGCATGGACGGGACGCTCTCCCAGGACAGCGCCGGCGAGATCTTCGCCACCTGGCTCGATAATGCGACGGGCGTCGGCCTCGCCTACAGCTCCGACGGCGGCGCCACGTGGAGCAAACCGAAGATCCTTTTCTCGAATGCCGGCAACCCGAGCGGGATCGGCTTGCTGTCCAGTGCGGTCGGCCCCTCTGGTCAGGGCTGGGCGGTCTACGCCGTCGGCAAACGGGAGTACGCCCAGCGGTTCAGCAAAAGCTGACTCAGCAGGTGGAACACGTTACAAGTTTGCCTTCGTCGTTTGCACAGTTTCTTCCCTCGGCCCAAGTTGGCCGCTCCCAGTTCCCGCTGACACCCAGCAGGCCCGGAGCTACAGCCTTTTTCGACAACAACCGGTACCCCGCATGGGGCGATCCTGGGCACAAGCCGGAGCTGGGGACACTCCCCCTCAATCGCCTGCACCCGCAGCGACAAGCACGACCGGCGGTCCGCCCGGAGTGGGCGCCCACTGGTCGCACCAGGCCAGCAGGCCCATGGTGACCGGGAATAGTGCCTGGCCCTTTTCTGTCAGGCTTATGCAAGAGCTTCCGCTGCACCGGGTTCTGGAACTCTCTGTTGGGGTATGCCAGACGTAGGCATGGAGAAGAAACGTAGCCATGGAAAAGAAGTGGTGGACGCTGCTGGCCGTTTGTGTCGGTACGTTCATGCTGCTGCTGGACGTCACGATCGTCGTCGTTGCCATCCCCGATATCCAGCGGGGGCTGCACGCCAGCTTTGGCCAGGTCCAGTGGGTCATTGATGCCTACGCCCTGACGCTGGCTTCGCTGCTCCTGACCGCCGGTGTCCTGGCCGACCGGTACGGCAGGAAGCTGCTCTTTGCTATAGGCCTCATCATCTTCACGCTGGGTTCGCTCCTGTGCGGCCTGGCGCTAGGCCCCTTGATGCTGATCCTGTCGCGGAGCGGGCAGGGGATCGGCGGGGCCATCATGTTCGCCACGTCTTTGGCCCTCCTCGGTCAGAGCTTCCAGGGTAAGGACCGGGGGGTGGCGTTCGGGGTATGGGGCGCTATCACGGGCGTGGCGGTGTCGCTCGGCCCGATACTCGGTGGGGTCATTACCACCGCTATTAGCTGGCGAGCCATCTTCTTGGTGAACGTACCCATTGGTGTGGTGGCCGTCGCCATCACGTGGTGGCGGCTCGACGAGTCGCGCTCCCCGCACCCGGGACGGCCGGACTGGACCGGGTTCGGCCTGCTGACGGCGGGACTGGTCAGCCTCGTGTACGGCCTGATCAGGGCGGGCGAAACCAGCTGGGGAAATGCCGGGGCCCTGGCCTGCCTGGTACTCGGAGGGATCCTGCTGGTCAGTTTCGCCATCGCTGAGGCCCGGGTTACGGGCCCGATGTTCGACCTGGCTCTTTTTCGCGTCCCCACCTTCGACGGAGGTCTCATCGCTGCGTTCTGCATGAACGGCTCGCTGTTTGCCATGCTCTTGTACCTCGTGCTCTACCTCCAGTACGCGCTCGGGTACTCCGCCCTCCAGACCGGCCTGCGCCTGCTGCTGATAAGTGGCCCGACGCTAGTCACTGCCACGGTGGCCGGACGTCTGAGCGAGCGGGTACCGGTGCGGTGGCTGATCGGCCCTGGCCTCCTCCTGGTCGGGGCCGGGCTGTTGCTCATGACCGGTCTCAGCGGCACCAGCTCGTGGACGCACTTGGCCCCCGGCTTCATCATCTCGGGGGCGGGGGCCGGCTTCGTGAACCCGCCCCTGGCGTCAACGGCGATCGGTGTGGTCGAACCTCGAGCGCGCCGGGATGGCTTCGGGGGTGAACACGACGTTCCGCCAGATCGGTATCGCCGTAAGCATCGCCGCGCTGGGCACGATCTTCAGCTCTTCGCTGAGGCACGACCTCGGCCGGCTATTGGCGCCCGTACCGCAGCTGAAGGCCCACGCCCAGCAGGTCATCAACGCCGTGCGCCAAGGCCAGACCAGTTCGGCCTTCAGCGCCGTGCCCAAGGCGCTTCGAGGGCAACTGGAAGCTGCGGTCAGGTCCAGCTTTGCCAGCGGGATAAACGAGCTTTTGTACGTCACCGGGGCGTTGGCGCTGGTCGGTGCTACCTGCTCAGTGTTACTCATCCGGAACCGGGATTTCGCCCCCCGCCAGCCGGCGGAGGCACCCGCCAGGACCACCCCTCAGCCCGTGCCCGGCCCGGCGTGACGGGACCGTGCCAACCCCGGGGCTCACCTATCTCAGCGGCTCGACGCGCAACCTCAACAAAGCTCTGCTGTTCTCGCCCGCGTTCGACCCCTATTGAGGCGCATCCCTCTCGAGAGGGACGCACCCGGCCACAAGTTCCCCCTTACGGGTGACGACGCGGACGTCTGTTGCCGGCAGACTTCGGTGTTGGTGGCTATTTCCGCGGTCACCCCGACGGGGAGGTAGAGATGTCCATTGTCCCGCAGGACACCTCAGGCCGCTCGCAACGACGGGCAGCCTTGAGTTTGCGCCGCGGCCTTCTCGCCGCGTCAACCGCGCTCATTACCATCGGCTCACCTTTCGTAGGCGCCGACGCCTCTGTGGTGAAATCTGACACCCAGCAAGTCCTGCACTATTTCTCGCAGTTCGAAAGCCAAGTTTTCCTGACGGCGGCCGGGAAGCCGTTCAGCCCCTCCGAAAAGAACCCACCCGCCCCGGGCGACTCCATCGAAGGCACGAACCTTGATTATGTCGGGAACAACGTGCACCATGCAGCAAACTGGACGGCTTCAGACCACGAGCTGTGCATATTGGACAACCAGGGCAATCCCGCATGCCGCGCCCAAGTCGCCATTGGAGGTTCGATGATCCTGGCCCAGGCCGACCTTGGGCGCGTTTCGGCTAGTACAACGATGTCGACCTTCCATGTAACCGGGGGCACCGGGGCGTTCCAAGGAGTATCGGGCACGATCGTGGTATTCCAAATTGACCCCAATTCCCAAACGGGCAACAGCAACGTCACCATCACCCTGCAGCCGTGAGACACGGGCACGTCGTGGCGTTGGCCGTCGTTCAGGGGGCCGAGGGCCGCACCTCGACGGCATCCCCGCGCCAGAGCTGCCGATCTGCTGACGGACGTTGCTATCACTTCAGGAAACAGTCACACTGTGCCTACAGCCTAGAGGGGTGCGCCGTGGCGCGTCGGGCAGTGACAAGGGTGCTGACCTACCCGGTCTTCGGCCTCCGCGACGTGGGCACCGCGGACGTGGCATTAGCGGTGGCGCTGAGCGTGTACGGCGTCGCCTCAGCCGCGGGCCTGGTCAACGAGCACAACCACGCAGGCGCCGTCGGGTGTACCGCCGTCTTGCTGATGACCGCGCCGGTATTGTTCGCCCGTCGGAACCCGTTGTTAGCAGCGGCGGCGCTTGCCTTTGGAGCCGTCGTCAACTCGGTCTTTATCGGCCCCTAGTGCGCTGCGGGGCGGCGCTGCCGGCCGTTTTCTTTGTTGCGTTTGCCATCGGTCTTCGGTGCCGTCGACGTCAGGCCATTGTCGGCATGGCACTGCTGGCGGTGAACATCGTCTGCCAGGGTTACTCGGACCCGGCATTGGCCGGAGAAAAAGCCGTCACCTCACCGCTGCTCGAGGCCTCCGCGATCCTTGTGATCTTGCTGCCCATTTCGATCGGGTTCATGGTCGCCGGCTTGTTGCTGCGCCAACGAAATGCAACGGTCGCCAGCCTGCGTGCCCGGACCGAGGAGCTGCGAGAGCAGCGCGAACGCAACGCCGAGCTGGCGGTGGCGGCCGACCGTGCCAGCGTTGCGGGCGAGTTTGATTCGTACCTGCACGAGCAGGTCAGCCACATCGCCGCCACCGCCAGGTCGGGCGAGGAAGGGTTGGCGTCGCGGCCCGAAGTGGCCAGGCAGGCTTTCATAGGCATCCAGAACTCGGGGCGAGCGGCCTTGGTGCACATGCGCAACGTGGTCGGCAATCTGCACGACGTGCCAATGCAGCCGCAGCCGGTGCTTTCTCAGCTGGACCGGCTCCTGGGCGGCATTACGCGGGCCGACGCCCGTCTGAGGGTCGAGGGTGACCCCCGCCTCCTCCCTCCCGGGGTGGAGCTATCGGGTTACCGGATCGTCGAGCAGGTGCTGCGCGCGCGCTCGAGAACGACCCGGCCTCTCACATCGATGTCGTAGTCGACTTCAAACCAGACTCGTTGCAGTTGACGGTCGTGGGCCCCAGCGCGTGGACCGCCGAGGTACGCGCCGCGTTGGGGGCGGCGACCGAGCGTGCGGCATTGCACGGGGGGACATTGCGGAGCGAGGCCAAGGGCCCTTTCGCGAAACCGTGGTCAGGCTACCGTTGGTCGCCGGGCATGCATGAGCTGAGTGGCCGCCTGTGGCGGTCCTGGGGGGGCCGACCTGACCACCTCACCATCTTTGTGCAATAGCACTCGAGCCTTGTCGACGGGCGCGTTACTCGCCGCGGGACGCGCTGCTTGCGCGGGCAGCGGTGATCCCGCCCTTCGGCTCCGAGGCGATCTGAGTTCCACTGGCGGAGAGCCTCTCTACCTCGAGCGCCTCCTACGGCTCGTCGGGTGGCTAGCGGGTCTGCGCATCGCCGGAGCATCACCCACGTGCCCTCGCCGAGTGTGTAGTTCTCGTGTCAATCAGCGCGCACAGTTCAATGGCCATTGACAGCGAGCACGGTCGAGGCGCTGAATATGACGTTCGTGCAACCTCACGAGCACGCCGCCGATATGAAACGCGCCCAGGCTCGCCCCACGGGTCTTACCAATGCCAGGTTGGAGAAAAGGACACACGTGGCGACGCCGGACTACGGCGTCGCCACAACGCCCTGATTTGCCGCAGCTATGGACCTGCTCGGCCAACCCGCCGGCACCACTAATGCCGGCGGTTGGTGCAAGGTGCTCACAATTTTGTAAGGAACGGAGCCAATTCCTTTACCGCGCAGCTTTATTAGCTTGCGTCGTTTGCTGTGTCCGCGGCAAACGCACGTTCAGTACGTAGCAGCTGGCGGATGTCGGCATCGAGGGTTTCAGTGTCCTGCTTGATAGTGGGCTCGGGCGCGCCGGCCAAGGTGTCCTTGACGAGTTGCTGCAGCGTCTAGTTGGACGACGTCCGCATTGGCCTGCACCCACTGCGCCTCGGCTGGTCCCTCAGGCGAGCCGGGGGCCGCCGTCGCAAGCGACCCGAACAGGCCGTGCGACTCACCGAAGGGACCGGCGGTGAAGTAGACCGTGTTGGTCGTGCCCCCGGACCCACCGTTGCCGACCTTCAGCGCCCAAAGCCCGTCGATCTGGATCGGCTCGCCGTCGGGGTCCCTGAGCTGGCCCAGCGGGGCCCCCGTGATCGCGTCGAACGCATTGATGAGTCCGTTGCCGAAATTGCCAATCAGCAATACCGGATTGTTGCGGGGGTCGTTTAGCCCCGCAAAGCCCTATCGGAGCGATGGCCAGCCCCCACGGCGAGTCGAGCGCCCCACGGGAGACCAGGCGCACCCGACCTCCTGGCAAGCCGGGGCGTGCCGTCGAGGTTGAAGACATCGACAAAGCCGTGATGAGGGCCGGCCACGTCGTCGTGCTTAGCGGCGTCCTGCAGGGCGTAGGTGACGTAGACCTTCCCGTTGAGGACCTGGACGTTGAACGGGGCGTACCCGTGAGGCAGCCGTCGGTCCTGGAAAGCGCCCGGCGGTAACGGCGTCGACCTTGGCGAATTTGCGCGTCGTAGACCTCGATCGTCCCGGCCCGGAAGTTCGAGGCGTAAAGCAGGGCCGTGCTGTTGGCATTCCCGGTGAGGATCGGCGTCGTGCTGGTCGCGATCGCCAATCCCTTGTAGACGGCCCCGGTCTGCTGGTTGGGGTTGGGGTTGGTGAAGTTGTTGCCGGAGTTGTCGAGGGCTATGACGGCATGGTTGCTGGCGCCGCCGGATCCACCGAACTGTCCTGTGGGGTCGATTGCCGGGTTCCAGCCAACGATGGTCCCGTCCTCAGTGTCGAAGAGGAACAACGGCCGAAGCCGTTGTTGTCAGACCAGCCTTGTTCGGGCCGGTGACTTCGAACGCGTCGCTAGCAGAAGCGGTGTTGAACACCGTCCCCGTCGGCGTACCGCCGGTCGGGCTGACCGGCGTCGGGATGTTCACAACCAGCGGGTTGATACTGACAAGCGTGCTGCTTGCCCCAGGGACCTGATAGAGCGTGGTGAGGCCAGAGTTGTTATCAGAGATCCAGAACGGGCTACCGGAGCTCTCGGAGATGCCCCAGGGGTTGACCAGGTTGGGGTCAGTGGCGGCGGCGACGCCCGGCAGGTCGGACACAAGATTGGTTTGCAGGACCGTCCCCGACGTGGCCGTCCACGCTGGCGCCGCCTGAGCGCTCACGGCGGTTGGGGCCACAACTCCGGTTGTGGCCAGGGCTAGCACGGCGAGGAGCGAGCCGGGGACCCCTCCGAGTCTCGACAGCTGTCGTCTCATGTATGCACCTCCATGCAGTTTTCCCCGATGTGGGGCATCCGCGGTCCCTTGGTGTTTGTCGACAAACGCGCTCAACCAGGTCGAACCGCGACCAACAGTTTTATACGTGCGACTTCAATACTGGGATTTTCCAATCCTGGAATTTCCCGGCCGCACTGTCCAAGGTGCGGCTGTCAGACAGCGGGTCAGGCTGGTTGCCGCGTCGGGGACCGTGGTGAACGGGCCACTCGCGACGGTGCGTTCGAGCAGGCGCTCGAACTGGCCGTACTCCCAAGCGCTCGGATCCGCCTTTGGGCCGGTGACGAACGGATCCTTCGGGTTGGCCGGCTGGCGGAAGGCAAAGTATGTGTAGTGGTAGGCAACTGCAGCTCGCGGACGACCGGTGGCGTTGTCTCCGGTTGAATGCGGCGTGCCGTAGCAGAAGAAGGCGACGCCCCCGGCATCGAGCTCCGCGGTGGCAACTTCCCGATCGGCTACTTCGGTCCGGATATGATGATCGCTCCCGGGGTCGCGCCAGTGCTCCCAGTGTTCGCGGAACCCGTCGACTACGACCTGAAGCGTACCGTTTTCGGCTGTCGCGTCGCGGGATTGCCGTCCACATCGCGGTACCGCCGAGAGGATCGGAGATTTTGAAGTAAGAGTTGTCGGTGTGCCAGCTCGTCCCGACCCCGTGCCGAGCGGGCTTCCAGAACAGCTGGTCCTCCTCTAACAGGAACGGGCTGCCGACCAAGGCTCCCACGGCGGCTTTTACCGCCGGGTGGAAGGCCAGCATGCGGAAGAACACAGAGTGCACGATGACTGGGTCAAGCTGCAGATTGACTCGTTCGTCGGAGTGTGTCATGCCGTCGTCCAGCGTCGCCACGTTACGAACCAGCCCGATCTCGACCAACCGGCTCGCCTCTGCCTGCATTGCGGCGACAACCGCCTGGTCCCAGAAGTGGCGGACAAACACATACCCGTGCTCGTGCCACTGCTCGACCTCGGCGGGCGACAAGGTTCTACTGCCCATTCCGGCAACCCTCCAATGCACTTTGGGCCGCGTCGCAGCACACAGACCTCTACGCCGAGCTGCGAAACGACCAAGGCCCGCGCCCAAAAGGAAACTTCTGGCGTGCCACAAACCTACTAAAAAGAGAAAATGCAATAATGCACGCTCGTCGACGGCGTAGGCCGAAGCCTGGGCGGCGTCCATCCGCCTGTCCAGAAGCGTCGGCCCGCCCTGCCGGCGCACAAGACATGAGGCGTTCGCGAAGGTCCGCGCCATCGTCGGGAGTAACCAAATAAAGGTCTATCGCGACGTCGCCGGCTGGCCGGTCCGTCTTCACGCGCCAGCCCCAACTGGAAGCTGTGGGGACAGGCCCTCAGCCGCGAGGCGGGGCTGAGCGCAACTCGTACCGAGATGCACGATCACGTGGGCGTTCTGGCACGGCTCCGTGTTGCGGAACGCCCACAATCGATGCGCCATCAGCTGGCCTGACTTTGAGGATCGGGCAACGTGGCTTGCGACCACTCGAGGAGCAGCCCAGCGCGCTTATTCGATGGCTTCGTAAGCTCGGGTGTCCTACGATCGAACCAACCTATTTGAGGAGACGAAATGCGCCAAGCGTCCATGACCATCCGGAATGTCCTTGCGACCTGGAAGGGAATGACGCTTGTCGCGGAACACACTCAACTTGGGGATCCTCGCCCACGTCGACGCAGGTAAGACCACGCTCACCGAGCGGCTTCTCCACGCGGCCGGTGTTATCGAGACCGTAGGAAGCGTCGACAAGGGTACAACGCAGACTGACTCCCTCGCCCTGGAACGAGAGCGGGGGATCACTATCAAGTCGGCCGTGGTCTCGTTCGCGATCGAGGACGTGGTCGTCAACCTCATCGACACGCCGGGTCATCCCGATTTCATCGCCGAGGTGGAACGGGTGCTGGGGGTACTGGATGGCGTCGTCCTTCTCGTCTCTGCCGTGGAGGGTGTCCAGCCCCAGACCCGTCTTCTCATGCGCGTTCTGCAACGGCTCGCCCTACCGACGCTCCTCTTTGTGAACAAAATCGACCGCCTCGGGGCTAGCCCAGATGCCACGCTCAGTTCGATCCGAAGGCGTCTCACCGACTCAGCGGTCCCGCTCGGTTCGGTCCGCCACGCTGGCACCAGATTGGCTGACTTTGCGCCCTTCGGTCCTGACGACCGGGAATTCGTGGAGGACATTGCCATCGACCTCGCCGAGCACCAGGAGGGGTTGCTGGCAGCACTCGCGGATGGGAAGAACTTGACCTACGGGTCGCTCCGGTGCGAGCTGGCCCGCCAGACCAAGGCCTCGCTTGTTCACCCGCTCATCTTTGGGTCTGCCCTCACCGGAGCCGGCATCTCGCCACTCATGAGGGCGATCGTCGAGTTGCTCCCCGCCCGCAGCGGCGACCGGGAGGGGCCTCTGTCTGCGACCGTCTTCAAGGTCGAACGGAGCACCAAGGGCGAGAAGCTTGCCTACGTCCGGCTCTTCTCCGGCAGGCTGAGGGTGAGGGAGCGGGCCCGTTCAACCAGCGGCGGACCAGAGAAGGTGACGGCGATCGCCGTCTTCGCCGAAGGATCGCTTATCAGCCGTCCTGTCCTCGAGGCTGGACAGATCGGCAAGATCTCGGGTCTGAAGTCGGCGCGGATCGGAGACGTCCTCGGCGATCTCCCGCCAAGTGGCGTCATGGCTCAGTTCGCTCCCCCAACCCTCACGACACGCGTCGTGCCGCTCGGCGAGCGAGACGGACCACGCCTGGTGGCGGCGCTGCGCGAGCTTGCCGAACAGGATCCTCTGATCGGCGTGCGCCATGACCGGCGCTCCGGTGAGATCTCGGTCTCTCTCTATGGCGAGGTGCAAAGAGAGGTCATCCAGGCGACCCTTGAGCGCGACTACGGGCTCTCCGCTCGCTTTGAAGCGGTGACGCCTCTCTACGTCGAACGGCCTAGGGGTGTCGGGGAAGCGGTCGAAGTGATGCACGGCCCACAGAACCCCTTCGATGCCACCATCGGCTTTCGTGTCGAGGCCGGCGCAGCGCACTCTGGGCTCGTGTTCCGGCTCGCGGTCGACCCATGGGACGTTCCCCTCCACATCTACACAACCGTCGAGAGCTTCACCGCCCACGTGGAGTCCTGGGTCTCCGAAACACTCAGCGAGGGCCTCTACGGCTGGGAAGTGACCGACTGCATCGTGACGATGGACCACTGCCTCTACGGCGTCTCAGACGGTCCACCATCGCGACGAGGGAACTCCTCGCCCTCCGACTTCCGGTACCTCACGCCGATCGTCGTCATGGAGGCCCTGCGAGCGGCAGGGTCGATCGTCTGTGAACCGATCGTCGCAGCGACCCTCGAAGTCCCCACCCATAGTCTCCACAGCGTCCTAACGGCGCTCGGCAGGGCGGGCGCGTCGATCGAAGAAGTCACCGCGAAGGACGAACTCTCCTTCGTTCGAGCCACGCTCAGGTCCGAGGAAGCCGTTGACCTTCGGCGGTCGCTCCCGGCACTGACCAGCGGGGAAGGTCTCATGGACAGCACGTACAGCGGGTACCAGCCGTGCAAGGGCTCGGCTCCTCGGCGGCAACGAACGACGATCAGCCCTCTTGATCGGCAGAGCTATCTCGCCCAGCTCGGACGTCACATCTGACCGACCGCCATCGTCGGCAAGGGCGGCTTCCGGCCCCGACCTGACGGCAGTGCCGAGGTGCTCCGGGCCCGCGTGCACCCGGCCAGGCGACGACTTGGCATCGGTCGGCTCAACCGAGGGTAGCCGTGCCGCCACCAACAAGCCCCAGCACGGCACGAGAAGAGATGCTCGGATGAGACTATGACGGCCCGCACCTCGTGGTCGGTGATCGCCGAACTTCCCGCCGAAGGCCGGGCGGACGCAGGCTATATCGGTTATCGAGTCTCGTAGCGGAGCCGCCACCGAGCGAGTACCGTAGCCGTCGTGGCACACAGCGGTGGCCCCGAACGCGAGGCGGGCCCCGTAGAAACGAGGGCAACAGGCCAGGGGACCACCGGGGCGGATGCCAACCAGGGACCGCAAGTTACCTGCCCGAAGCGCTCGGGCGCACACGTCGCCTCCGCGGCGGTGTGGAGCGGGCACAAAATTGGTCGGGGCGTGTACGGGAGCCAGTTGCTCGGCTTACAGCGGAACGCCGGCAATCGGGCCGTGACCCAACTCTTGTCGGGAGAAGCGTCGGGGGGCGACGTCGCCGTCCAGCGCGTCATCCCGATTACTGCCAAGCTGACCTGGGGAAAGGACACCCGGAGGGATACGGTCGAGGCACGGTTCCGAAAGTGGCTCGGTAAAAAATCGATCCCGAAGGACACTCAGAAGGCGATCGTGGACCGCGTGATGCAGATGGCCGCCGCTGACGGACAGTACCTGAACAGTGGCAGGTTATGGGGGAGCTACAAAAATCTTTTCGATGCGGTGCGCGCCCAGCTCAGCCGACCAAAAGAGATCGTGCCCATGGTCGACCTCCCGGTCCCGGGAGCCGCGCCCTGGTCTCCGTCTCCGACCCCCATTGAGGACGAGGGCGAATTCGAGGACTTCCGAACGACCGTTGTCGAGCGCGGTCGACGGGCTGGCTCGGAGGAGCGAGAGCTGGAGCCGACCACCAAGAAGAGACGCTTTTCGGAATCCGTCGAAAAACATTACGAGCAGACACGGGAAAGACGGCGGAGGGACGACAAGGGCCTGCTCAACCCCAAAGAGATCGAGGGTTTCACCTTCGGTGGGCTTCCATTTGAGATCCGCGGCGGGATGTCGAACATGATGACGGCCAAGGGTGGCGGCAGCGCCCCCCCTTATTCGCAGTTGGCCGACCAAATGCGAGGCGCATTTAGTGCCCTGTCGGAGAAACAATTGGCCCAGGTGATCGTCGACATTCTTATCAACGGGACAATGCCCGGCTCGTCGACAGCCGTCGGCGCCATGAGGGTTCTCGGTGAATTTTTCGCCGTTGTCAAGGGCCAGAAATGGCCCGCGCCAGTTTCTCGCCGTTGTGCGTTTTGGCCGCGGCCCAGGCTGTCGTGACCGGGAAGTCGACGACTTTGAAAACGGCGTTCTCCGGGGCCACCGCGTTATACCTCGGCGCCGGAGAGGGCGGAGCAGCGGCACTGCGAGGGACCATCAGCAAACTGCCCCGCGGCCAGCGGTCGACGATGGAAGCCCAGGAAGCTCGGGCGGCCCAAGCTCTGGCCAGCCTGCTCGCCCCTTACGTCTCGCGTGGTTTGGACGAGCCCCAGATGCTCGAGCGTCTTCGCGATCTTTCCAGCCGAGTCCTCATCAACATGGCAATTTTCGAGCACAGTGTTGGGAAGGCGCTGGCTCCGCCCACTTCAAACCCATTGGTCATCACGTCGCCCATCGCGCCCCCGAGTTCCCCCCCATTTTCCTCGGGCGGCCCCCTTGGTTCACCTCCCCTGCCTGTCCCGTCGATGGATTTCGTCCCGGCGCCCACCACGCTGCTGACTGGTTGGCCGTCGAGCCCGTCGCCCGATCTGATGGTCGTCTCCACCCCCGAGGAGCTGGCCTTAGTGGCTGCCGTTTCGGACCTGGTCAAGAGCCTCAGCCACATCCACGGAGAAAGCCTGAAACGCCGAAAAGGACGAACTGGCGCAACAGAAACGATGACATCCAGGTTGGCTGGCTACGGTTTGTCTGCCACGAGCGCAGACGGCACCGGGAACCTGTGCGCGATCGACGCTATACGGATCCAGCTCCAGCGGCGGGGCGTCGGGCTCCCCGGGACGAACGAGGAGGTCAGGGCGGCAGCAGGGCTGCACGAAGGGCGGATGATCGACCTCATCGCGCAGGGCCAGCTAATAGCTAATGCCATCCGAACTGCGGTCGGGCGGGGCCTCGAAGTGAACGTGATCGTCTGGACGGGAGAAGAGTTGGTCCGGTACGACCGGGTGGTCACCGCGGCGGGAGCCAACCCCGTGCGGGCCACATTGTCCTGGATTACACCGGAGAGCACTTTTGGTCCCTGGACAACCCCGAAATGCTGGACTAGGACGCGTTCAACCCGCCCCAGCGGGCGGCGGTTGGCTATGTCGATGTCGACCAGCTCGGCCCGTCCACTCTGGAGAACGTCAGTACGAACCGCGGCGTGACGGGGAGCGCTGCGGGGGGAAGAGCAACCCTGTACTGGGCCGGCGATCGAGGTTTAAGGTCATCCAGGGAAGCCCCCACGGCAGGCTAGCGTCAGATCACCCTCTCTGGGTGATGTCTGAGCGTGGCCCTCGTGCCACTATGGGTATTGCTGAGCTCAATCTCAACTGTCAACTCTCCCGCTCGTCTAACCGAGGTGGTGGTCTCAGTGGGAACAAAGCGGAAGCGGTCGCCTTTTAATCGTCGGAGCCCTAATGATGCTGCCATTGTTTGCCGCATGTGGGTCGAGCACCAAAATGTCTCCGAGCTCCAGCTACTGGCCCAGATACGGTGCGGGCCCCTTTACTGCACGCTGCTCGATACTGACGATTAGCGGGGGATGGTGGGCTCTCCCTAGAGAGGACCAAATAACCATTTGCCGTGTGAATCCCGCTAGCTAATTACCATCGGAAGTTTTCGTCGTCCAGACAAGAAGGATCGACTGGTGGGCGACGCCATTGGTACGCCGGGCACTCATCACTGTAAGCGAATCGACGGAGACGTGAAAGGATGATTAGTGAAAGTGAAGACCAAGAAGATACTTACAGCACTTGTCCTACTCGGCAGCGTAGTTGGACTGGATACCGTCCAGGCGGCGGCCGCTTCGGCTACAAGCCCCTGGTGGGTACCTACGGCATCTCAGCCTATCGAGTGGCAGTGGGAACTGGACCACGCCCTCAATACGTCCAGCAGCACCGACATGGGCTACGGTGGTACGCCTGCTAGCGGAGCACCTGCGGCTAATCCAACCGTCTACGACATCGACGGTATTGACAACCCGGCATCGACCGTGTCAGCCCTGCATTCCTTGGGCGACAAGGCTGTATGCTATGTCGAAGTTGGCACTGCGGGCAACTACTATTCGGCAAGCGAGGAAGGCGTAGTCACCACCTACTACGCACAGCTCAAAAACGCTGGCGACCTGGGCCGTAAGTTGTCAGGTTACCCGGAATACTTCATCAACATTAATGCTGGTAGTGCCGTGTCGATCATGGAGAACATGATCGACCAACAGTGCGGAGCTAAGGGCTTTGACGGCGTCGAGACCGACTTGGACGAGACGTTCGATAACAACGAGGGCAGGACCGGGTTCACCATCACCGAATCGGACGAGGTCAGTTACCTGCACACCTTAGCGAACTACATGCACTCCCTAGGCTTGGCGTGGTTCGCTAAGAATACTGACGATATCGGCTCGCCGAGTTTCTCGAACTATGTTGAGCCGTTTGCGGACGCCGTGATCACCGAGCAGTGCAACGAGTACGGCACTTGTTCGGATCTCGGTAACTTCATCGGGAACAAGGCAATCTTCAACACTGAGTACACCTGCGGGGGCAACAGCCAGTGCACAACAGTCACGAAGGCCGATACTGACTTCTGTGCGTACGACAACTCCAATGGCTTCAACGGCGTGCTTTTCGACATCGACCTGAACGGTAAGGTGCGGGTTCCCTGCGGGTGACAGCTGACTAACGGCGAACGGCGGAGCTCCTCCAAGGTGCGGCAAACGACTGCTTTAGTCGCCCCCTGATAGGACCGCGCTTCCACGCTATCGCCTGAAAGTCGCCCTGTGGTCTGGACAACGGGCCATCTTCGGTTCCGTTGCGGCATACGGCAGTGCCGGCCGCGCTCGACATGGGTAAATTGTTCGGCGCGGCCGCACTTACCTCTACGTGGATTGAGGAGCACGACATGTTGCGGAGCACCTGGCGCGTTTGGTCAGCAGCACTCTGACAGGGCGCTCCACACCCGCCGGTTTTTGCAGTCGATTGCAAGAGCAAGGCGCTGGCCTCGTCCTGGTTGCGCGCACCGGCGTCAGTAGACCCAGACCGCGGTGCCGATGGGCATGATGTTCGCCGCCCAGATCCAGTTGATTGCCTCGTCGCTTACGCGCACGCAGCCGTGCGAGACCGGGTAAGGCGGCACATAAGAGTCGCCGTGGACGGCAAAGCCGCCATCGAAGAACCTCGGCCGCCAGAGTGCTCCGAGGGAGTCGACGTCGAGGCCATCAATCACGTTGTAAACGTGGAACACGCCGCTCGGGGTGATCGCGACGGAGGTGATGCCCTGGTCGACGTATGTGTAGCCGCCGCCCGTCGAGGTATTTAGGGTGTCTAGGAGCTTGCCGTTGTTGACGACCATGAGGAGGTCGTCCTGGAGGTCCACCTCCACCACATAGCCGGACGTCGACCGTGGCTTGGGCACGACGCCAGCCGCCAGCGCGGCGGCCGTATGCGGCCCGACAACGCCGTCAGCGGTGAGGCCAGCGGCCTTCTGGAGCGCCCAGACGGCCTGTTGGGTCGAGTCGCCGAAGGTCCCGTCGGGCACACCCACCCAGTAGCCGAGTGCCGAGAGGGACGTCTGGAGCGCTTGTACGGCCGGTCCCGAGTCGCCGAGCCGGAGGCCTTCGACGGCCGTGGCCGTCGCCCAGATCAGCCTTCCAGCGGGAGACTCGACGGTGACGTTGCCGTTGTCCTGGAGGCTCAGGTAATCACGGGTATTGCCCCCGCGCTCGGTCCCCGAGCTCCAGATCGGCCGGTTGCCCTCGTATATGACGAGGTCCCCGTCGCCTTGCATCGCCAGGACAGCTCCGGGATGCTCGGCGGTGTTGGAAGCCCACAGCGGGTGCCCATCCGAGTAGAGGACGAGGTTGCCGTCGGGCTGCATCGCGAGCCGGTAGTGGGCGTTGGGCGACACCAACCACGACCCACCCTTGAGCTCGGTGCCCGCCACGAGCGCTGCTCGCCCTGCGCCGACGGCGGTGTTTGTCTCCCAGATCGGTTTCCGGGCGGGCGACTCGATGGTGGCGTTGCCGTCGTCCTGGAGCCTCAGGTAATAGAGGGCACTGCCCCCGCGGTCGGTCCCCGAGCTCCAGATCGGGTGGCTGCCCTCGTAGATGACGAGGCTCCCGTCGCGTTGCATCGCCAGGACAGCTCCGGGATGCTTGGCGGTATTGGTGGCCCACAGCGGGTGCCCCTCCCAGTAGAGGACGAGGTTGCCGTCGGGCTGCATCGCGAGCCGGTAGTGGCCGTTTGACGATACCAACCACGACCCACCCTTGAGCTCGGTGCCCGCCACGAGCTCTGTTCGGTGCGAAGACCGCAGACCAGGCGAGATGGCGACCTGGTGAGCCCCTGTCGCCGCATCGCTGGGTGCTGGGTGCGCGACCACAGCGAGAGCGAGGCCGGCGACGGTCAGAGCTTGAAACCGAGCTCGCGACAGCGCCCGTCGTCTTCCATCCGGGGATCGACGACTTGCCACCTTCCCGGGCGAGTTTCTCTCCACGTTCGACGTTTCGAGTACCCCGCGCACAACACCTCCTGCCGCCGCCTTAGGCATCGACGCGCCCGGGCCTCGTACCGTTTCGCAGCACCATCGGCCAGCACAAGAACGACACAACGGCGACAATACCGGTTGATGAGGCCCGCACGGCAAGGCACTGCAGACCAGCAACGAGCCCAGGGAAGGCTAAGAGCGCCAGGCCGCTGATTGCGTCGCGCGCAGCGGCCCTATTGGCCCGCACGGTGGGCACGGACAGGGGATTACGCTCGAAGCTGGACCAGAATTAACGACGGCCCTACGCGTTTACTTTGTACCCCGCCATTGGGCCGTCTTGGAGCGTTCTCGGCCGGACGGCAATCGGCCGCTGAGCACCTCCCGGCACCACGCGTGGAGCTTCCGATCCGACACCGCGAACGACCAGTAGGCCGCCAGCCAGTCCCGCGCCGCCGGCAACCACTGCTCGAGCCCGGCAGCCCGCAACCAGCTCACCGCCACGTCGATGTCGCGGGGTACCGCTGTGGGTGTGATCTGCGGTGCCGCCAGATATACGGCAGCAGACAGCGGATCGAGCCTGCGGTCTCCCGCGACACTCGTCACGCCTATGTCGATGACCGCAGTGACGCCGGTGCCGACAGCGAGGACGTTGCCGGCAAACGCGTCCAGGTGCACAAAAGCGGCGTCCTCGGTCCAGGGCAAGGCTGCAGCGAGTTCACTGGCGAGGCGCTCGGGGCCGTCCTCGGGAAGGAGAAGACCGGCGGAGCCGAGGCTGCGCACCGCTCTTAGCCGAAGGTAGTCACGCCATGTCTCAGCGCGCACGGGATGCTGGCCGATGAGCTCGCCCCAGTATGGCCGAGGTTTCAGGTGGAGGTCCCCGAGCGTGGCCGTCGTCTCCATGTAGCGTTCCACCAGCAGATCCCGCTCCCGCCCACTCAGCGTAGCGAGCACTTCCGCCACTGGCCTGCCCGGCAGCCGCCGCTCGATCGCGTACCACCGCCCTTCGACCTCGCCAACGTCGCCCAACTCAGGAAGGAAAAGTGGCTCCCCACCGGCCGCGAGCTCGTCCACGAGGGCCTGACGGGCTTGAACTACCGCCGGCTCTGTGCCTTCCCACATGACCCGGAGCACCCGTTTGTCGTCCAAGGCAAAGACGACAGCCTCGCCGCCATAGCCGAGTATGGCGGCCGGTGCTAGACCGAACCGGGAAATGACGGCTTGGAGGCCCTCGTCGTCCTCGAACACCGGGGCGACGCTAGACGACGGGCTCGCAAAGCCGAAGATCTCCGCGATCGGCGGATAAACACAACGTCGCTATAGGAGGCGAGGCAGACAAGGGCCTCAAACCACACCCATCTTGGCGGGTTATCGCTCGGCATCCCCTTTCAACGGCGGGCGGGTCGGAGGACGAGACGTTCCTCGGCGGAGGCCTCCACCGCCGCCCGCGTGTAGGGAGCGACCAGCAGGCGGCCCTCTCGCCATGCCTCCTGCTGATCGGCAAAGTGGGGGCTTCGGGGCTCGCCGGAGCTGCCCAACGGGATGACCCAGCCTGACCGGTCCCACTCGGCCAGGTCGAACGCGTAACGGGCGACGGAGGCCGATTGGGCCGCAAAGCTCACGGTAGGGAGATAGCTGGCGGCCTGGACCGTGTCCATGTCACCCCCGTAGGGCACTGACGGCGGATCGAACTCGGCGCGGCCGAGAGGATGACGCTGAACCGTGTAGTGGAGCTCGCCCCAGCTCTCTCCCTTCCAGGTTCGCTCGGCGCGAGCGGTGGTCTCGGCCACGGCCCGGTCCCAGCTCCAGCCCCCAAGGAGGCCGGTCTCGCCGGACCGGGCGTGTTGACCCACGACCCGCCAGATGGCCGATTCGGGGAGCGCATCGGGTACCAGCCGATTGAGCCGATGGTCCAGGTTCGCGCCGAGACCGGAGCGCTCGAGGGCGAGCAGCATCAGCTCCCGTCGGAACACCGAATACGCGGCTGCGGCGCTTGATCGAGCGTCCATTCTCCCGTCCCAATCGGCGAGGGGCGCCCACTCCGACAGCCGTTTTGTCCACCAGCGGGCGGGCAACGACACGACGTCCCGATGGAGGGCCTCCATGTCGGCCACGGTGGCTCCCACCATTCGCGACAGGGCCTCGACAAGGCGCCGGGCCCGCCAAGGAGCAGCCACGTCTATGCCCAGGTACGGCGCGGCGGTCGAGGAAGCCAGGGCGGGATTGTTGGCACTGAAGAGAAAGCCTTCCTCGGGGTTCAAGAGCTGGGGATGGTCCTCGAATGCAAGGAAGCCGTCCCAGGCGTAGGAGGGGTCGTCGCCGGGAACTGGAACGAGGATCCCTTCGCTCCGGCGCCGGAGAGGTACCCGGCCTCGAGTCAGGTAGCCGATCGCGCCGGACCGGTCGGCGGCAAGCAGGTTATTGCCGGGAGCCACCCAGACCCTCATGGCCTCGAACAACTCGGCCGCGGAGGTCGCGTCGAGCATGGGCGGCACGGCGTCGAAGGTGGTATCGGTCTCGGCGGTGGCGGTCCAGCACAGGGCCAGGTCCGGGGCCAGCAGTGGCCCCCGCGGAGTGGTAACGACTTCAACGTCGATCGGGTTGGAGTTCCGGACCTGGACGGTCTCGATCCTTCGAACCCCCCTGGGTGGGGGGAGAACAGGTACAGGTCCTGATCGTCGATCATCCCGTGGGTGATGCTCCAGGCGACCTCCTCGTTGTGGCCGAAATGGGGGAATCCCGCGACACCGGCCATGCCGATGCCCAACACGTCCCACGCCGGGCACGACAGGTGGCCCTGGACGTAGACGTTGGGGAGCTCCAAGCCGCGGTGGGGGTCGCCGGCCAGCAGGGGCAAGCCGGAGGCGGTACGAGAGCCTGACAAGGCCCAATTGTTACTGCCGGCTTCGTCGGCGAGGGCGACGGAAAGGAGGTCTTCGCAGGGAGCGCCGGGGGGCACGCAGGCCACGTGGTCGCTACCGGATAGCATCCACTTGGCCGCATCGGCGCCCAAGACGTCGGCCGCCACCGCGCGCCATAGCTTCGGTCTAGCCGATCCCATAAGGACGTGACGGAGTTTGAAGACGAGGAGGCAGTGCCATGGTTCCCAGGTTTCGGGCACGACGGCGGCCAGCTCCAAGTCTCGAGGCAACCGCCGGCCGACCTTTGACGTCATGCCGGCGCTCGCCCCGGCGCTGTAGGCCGCAAGCATCGCCCTGGTCCGCGGGGCCAGGGCCAACCAATCCCGGCGGGCGGCGCTCGCCAGGTCCATCCGCCGATAGAAGAGGTCGCTCGCCACCCCCGCCGACCCGACGACCTCCGCCCAACGGCCGAGCGCTCGTCGCCGGTCGTATTCCATCTGCCAGAGGCGGTCCGTGGCGTGCACCCACCCCTGAGCGAAGAAAGCGTCGTGTTCGGTGACTGCGTAGCAGTGGGGCACCCCTATATGGTCGCGGACGATTTCGATCGGACCGTCCAGGCCCGCCAAAGGTTCCTCGGTCACTGTCCGACCGTAGGTCACCTGGGCCGCGCTTTCGAAAACCGGTGGACAGATTACCGCCGGCGCAGAAGACTTCTCGCTATGGAGGGCCAAGGGGGAGAGCACGTCGCGATCTCCCGGTTCGACCCGCGACGCCTGGACGGTGGCCAGATGTCGGAATACCACGCCTTTTCGAGCGAACTGCAGGCCGAGTCGAACCCTGAGGACCCGCCGGTCCCGGTCGAGGCATTTGCGCGGTGGGAACTGTGGGCGCCGAACTCTGTGGATTTGTTCAACCACCGGCTCGGCTTCAAGCCGTATTTCGCCCGCACAAATGGCAGGCGGAGCCGGAGACGGTGAAACTGGCGCTCGTTTGACGCTGAGTCGCGGGGCACGGAGTAACAGGCCAGGGTTCCTCCGCCGATGCGCCGTGACCCACCGTTCAATTCACTCACTCAAAGGCTGCTCTTGAGGCGGGCGAAGTCTCTCAGGCTCGGGGCATCACCGACGTCTCGATGAGCTCAAGAAGCACTCCAAACGGGTCCCGACAGTACACAAAGCGCGCGCTGCCCAACTCCACGGGCTCCGAAACCGGCTGCGAGCCCGCTCTCTTCAGCCGGTCCAATGTGCCATCGATGTCTTGGACGCGAAAGGCAAGATGCACAGCAGACGGCGATGTGGTCTCCATCAGGGTCGGGGGCTTCTTGGGCTCTTCGTACATAACGAGTTCGATGAGCTCGCCGTCAGGCGTCTTGAGCATGGCCCCACGGATCTTTGCGTCCGGGATGCCGACCACGTGACGCACCTTCGGGTTCGTACGTGATTCAGGAGGAGATACCACTTCGCAACCGATAACGTCGCGATAGAACGCGACGGCGACCTCAATGTCAGCGACGGTAAGCCCCACGTGGTCAATGCCTTGAATGGACATGATGACTGGAGAACCCCTTTCTTTTATCGGCGGGTATGCGGGCGATACGTGCCTAAGGAACATTGAATAAAACTCGGGTCATGCCGGGTCACCTTGCTGCGGGTGCTGCCATCGCGGTGCGGGGCCGGGTTCTCCTCACGGGACGGTTGGGGCGACGACCCCTGGCTCAGTCGGCGCGTGCAGGAGGCCGCGTCGGTCCACGAAGGTGCCCCTGACGACGAAGTTCTCCATTGCGAGGGCCTCGCAGTAGATGGTGTTCGGGATCGCCATGCAGAGGTGGGTGCTCGCCAGTCAACGCTTGAACAATTATCCCGCACTGCCGGGGACGATCTCCATCCCCCCCGCAATGTGGTTGCGCACAGCGCGCCGAGCAGCGCGGGGATCGCGACGTCGGACTGCTTCGAAGATGGCCTTGTGGCCGGGCTGAGATTGGCGCACGTGTTCCAAGCTGGGGTCGCCGTACCTCGGGTAAGCGTGGAAGGGTTCGAGAATCGCAAGCACGACCGCGCGCCCGAGCTCATTACCAGACGAGCGCATCACTGCGTTGTGGAATCGATAATCCTGAAGCTCGTAACGATTGATGTCGTCCATCGAGCGCGCGAGCTCATCGAGGAGGTGGGCGAGTTCAGTGATCTGCTCCTCTGTCGCCACAGCGGCAGCTTGAGCGGCCATCTCGCCTTCTAGGGCCATTCGGACAGTAATAAGATAAGGAAGGAACTGGAGAGCTGTGTCGTATTGCATTTTCGCGGTCAGGACAAGAGGGTCGAGAAGGTTCCAACTGTCTGCTTCGGTCGTCCAGGAGCCCTTGCCGTTGTGTACCCGGACGAGCCCCTTCTGCTCGAGGACCTTGAGAACCTCACGGATGACAGTCCGGCTCACCTCGAAGTGCTCACAAAGAGATGCTTCCGGTGGTAAGGGGCTTCCCGGAGGCAACGAACCGCTTACGATCTCCTCGACGAACCGCTGAATCACGGGCGCGGACAATCTACGTTGGGGACGTAGCTTCGGGCTGTCCGGGTGCATTGCCTGCCTGAGCAGGGGGTTGCGAACGAGAGGCCCTTCCACTGGGCCCAATTTAGCAGGGTCTTGTAGACCTAGAAGCTATGTGCTATGACATAGGTTACGACCAGCGACCGGGTATGCGATAGCGCCGAAGTTCAAGGTACGCGGCCCACTACCTGGTCGCCCTAAAAGTAGAGCAGACAGGCTGGTCGGTGTGCGGGGGACCTGCCTGGTCTGCGGGAGTGCATCCCGTAGACAGCCCGTAGATCGAGCAGGGGAGAGGGGAGACGTGTGAAGATCGTCGAAGTAGCGGTCGAACCCTTCGAGGTCTCAGCGGTCGCTCCGGCCTTTCGTTGGCGGGATGGTCTTCCGGGCTCGGAACCGTCCCATGTCGGGGCTATCTTACGGATCCGATCGGACGATGGCCACGACGGTATTGCCATTTCAAATCGAGGCGTCATAATCGGCGACCTTGTCGACCGGCGAATACGCGATGAGCTGCTTGGCGCGAACCCGTTCCATCGTGAGCTGTTATGGCACCGCATGTGGGAGCTCGATCGCATCGAGGAGTTCCCCATTTATGCTCTGGGAATTGTAGATATTGCCCTCTGGGACCTCGCAGGGAAGGCGCTAGGGGTGCCCACCTACGAGCTTCTCGGCGCTTTCCGTACAGAGATACCCGCCTACGCCTCCACCTCGACGTTCGCATCGGAAGAGGAGTACCTTGACGTCATCGATCAGTGCATCTCCCTCGGCTACGGCGCGATCAAGCTCCACACGTGGGGAGATGCCCGCCGGGATGCTCACCTAGCACACGCCGTGCGCAACCATGTCGGCCCTGACAGGGACCTGATGTACGACGGCTCGGCAGGGTTCGACCTCCCCGATGCCATCTATCTCGGTCGAGCGTTGTCCGAGGCGGGCTACAAGTGGTACGAAGAGCCGATCAGAGAGTTCAGCGTGACGTCCTACCGCTGGCTGTCTGAACGTGTCTCCGTTCCGCTGCTCGTGGCTGAAACATCCGACGGCGCGCACATGAATGCCGCCGACTTCATCATGTCTGGCGCGGCTACGTATGTTCGGACGGGTGTCACTCATAAGGGTGGGCTCACGGGTGCTCTCCGGATCGCGCACGCAGCCGATGCCTTCCGCCTCCGCGTCGAGGTTGCCGGAGGAGGGCTTCCCAACCGTCACCTGTGTATGGCAATTCCTAATACCACCTACTTCGAGTCGTTGGTTACGAGCAATCCGGTACGTCAAGACCCAGCCGTTGACGGCAACGGTCTCGTCCACGCCACCACGCAGCCAGGTGTGGGGTACCCAGACGACCTCATCGCGAAGTGAGAGCACAAACATAGGACAAAAGGGACAAAGGGAGGAACACGTGGCTCTCCGCAGTCGTATGGTTCAGAAGGCGCCGTTCTCATGAGCGATACTCGTCAGCAGGTCCTTTTCCTGCACTGTGCGGACATGGATCTTGATTCGGCTGCCGTCGCTTGGGCCTTCTACGATGGCACGGCGCCGGCCGAAGCGCTTCAGGACAGGACAGGCGCTCAAGACCAACCGCCGTACCGCTCGGTGCTCGCCGCCTTGCGTGAAGGTTGGAGGTTGCTGCAGACGCCACGGCCAGTTGTGGTCCCTGGAAGGGAGCGCCAGACATCGGTGATCCCATTCGAGTTCGTGTTGACACGAGATGTCGAAGTTGAGTTACCGTGCGTGAAGCGCTGAACACCGATCTTCCCGAACTCCGGCTCTTGGGCGCCACCGAAATGGCGCAGTTCGCTTGCGACGGGTTCATCCAGTTGGAAGGTGTAGTTCCCCATCACGTGAACGACCGTGTCCTCCTGGAGATGGAGCGGTTCTCTAACGCCCGCCAACCCTCAGACAGTGCAGCGCTCGGGCGGCCCCGGCTGGTAAGCGATACCTTTCGAGAGAACGCCGACCGCTTCCACTACTGGGATGATTCGCCGACCATCCGTGGGGTGTTCCGTATACCCGAGGTCGCCGGGACAATCCGCAGCCTGATGGGGGCGAACCCCGTCTACAACCACTCGTTTGTCCACATCGTCCCCCCGAAACACGATAAGGCTCAGGACTGGCATGCCGACTCGGTGATCGACCCACGCCATCCCGCCTTCGATTTGCTCGTCATGTACTTTCCCCAGGACACGCCAGATGAGATGGGCCCGACGTTAGTCTTGCCGGGCTCACACCTTCGTGAAATCCGCTTCGGTTCGATCGCCCATTATCGTAACATCCTGGGGCAACGTCGGCTCGCGTGCGGGGCAGGTTCGGTCGCGTTCGCGCACGCGGACCTCTGGCATTGTGCCCAACCGAACTCGACCGAAGTCCCTAGGTATATGTTCAAAGTGAGGATCGAGAGCGAGCCCGGCGGTCACCAACGCGGCTGGTTCGACATCCGCGGCTACGACGATCCGCAACTGCTCGAGCGGATCCTTAGGTGGGACCAGCCATGGTTCGGCGCCGAGCACCGGGAAGAGCACATCCAACGGGCACTGTTTTGGCGCTATCTCACGGGGGACGACTCGGTCGACGCAGCGAACGGCCAGCTTGGTCACCTCGGTCTTCGGCTCGACCGGTGATCAATGGTGGCTCGGTGGCACCAGCAGGCAGCTGAGCTCTCAGGGAGGGAGGTGGTCGCCTGGGAAGTTCTCAAAAGGCGATAAGACAAGGGTCGAGCACGGTGCCTCCAGGGGCACCGTCTATGAATGGCGGCTGGAAAAGGCAATGTTACTGTAAGTGTTTGCTCCTTCCAACAGTTAGAGGGGGAAGAATGAAGGTTCCGAGCAATCGAACAAACAATAAGGTATATGAGCGCCAGGCATTTGGCAGTTCGCCGCGTTCGAAGACAACGCACAGCTGTTCCAGGCCGCCCCAGTCGCGCTGTGGTTCCGGAACTCTCTGATCTATTCGTGCGGCAGCACAATTGGTGCACTCGTCAGCTCTACCCTTGTGGGTTATGGTTTCACGCGACGGAACACCAGGGAAGCTAATATCCTGTTTATTGTCGCTATCGCCGTCTTAATGGTCCCATATGTCGCGACGATATTCCCTCAATACGCCTTCTACCAGAAGATTGGGTGGCTCAACACCTTCTACCCGCTGATCGTGCCGGCTTTCCTCGGCGTAGGGGGTACCACTCTGTTCATATTCCTCATGCGGCAATTTTTCTACACGATCCCGGTGGAACTCGAGGAAGCCGCCGCACTTGACGGTGCGTCGCCGTTCCGGACGTTCCTCAGGGTCATCCTACCGCTGGCCAAGCCGGCACTTGTTACGGTAGCCATCTTCCAGTTTGTATTCTCATGGAACGATTTCTTCGGGCCACTCGTTTACTTCTCAAATAGCAACCTCTATACGATCCCGCTCGGCGTGGCGACATTTTCGAGCGCGTACGGAACCGACATCGGCCCGCTCGTTTCGCTGACGTTGCTCTCGCTGGCCCCGGTGATCATTGTATTTGTCTTGTTTCAACGGTATTTTGTCCGGAGCTTGGCCACTGTAGGCTTGCGTTGAGAACGTGCCGGGCGGTCATTAGGAGGTCTGGGTGTGCTTGAAAGTAGAGCGGGCCGGGCGCGAGAGATGCATTATGACCGCGCCCAACGGAAGGCGGAAATTCAGTGACGACGCAACACGTGGGGCACGTCCAGCGGCTTAGACGAAGTGAGAGCTTCCTCGGTCTGCACTTTGACTTTCACGCCCGGGAGGAGGACAAGGAAGTGGGCGCGAACATCAACCGTGACGTGGTCGGGGGGATACTCGAACGAGTGCGGCCCGATTATGTCCAGTGCGACTGTAAAGGCCACCCCGGGGTCTCCAGCTACCCGACAAAGGTTGGCTTTGCTGCGCCCGGCCTCGTCGGCGACATTCTAAGAGTCTGGCGCGACGTGACCGCCGAGCGCGGGGTTGCCCTGTACGTCCACTATTCGGGTATTTACGACATCAAGGCGGTTCAGCTCCACCCGGACTGGGCTCGAGTTGACGAGCAAGGGGAAGCAGACGGACAGATCGCATCGGTTTACGGGCCGTACGCGGAGGAGCTGCTGATCCCGCAATTGAAGGAACTGATCGATGAGTACGACATCGACGGGGTTTGGGTGGATGGAGACTGTTGGGCGGTGGACCGGGACTATGGACCTGTGGCGCTCGAGGCCTACCGGTCGGCAGGCTTCGCTAGTAGCCCTCCTCGGCTCTCAATCGGTACTGCGCCTCCCTGGTCTATCCGTCGCGCGGATATGCCGATGATCAGTCAGGGGCTCGTGATGGAACCGAGCCTTGTTCAGTTCTCGGAGGTACAACGCGAAGGCTTCCGCCAGTACCTGCGTCGGTACGTCGACGAGTTGCATAAACATCGCCCGAGTTTCCAGATCGCGAGTAACTGGGCCTTCACTTCGTTCATGCCAGAGCCGGTCACTGCGGATGTCGACTACGTGTCAGGAGATAGCGCCACCGTATTCGGTAGCGACCTGCGCCTGGACCCTCGTTTCTTGGTCAGACAGGGCAAGCCGTGGGACATCATGACCTGGACGTTCGTGGGCCACGGCGCCAGAGCGCGAACCCGGCCAGCTCGACGAAATCGGTGCCTCAGCTGTGCCAGGAGGCGGCGATGATTATTTCGCTCGGTGGTGGCTACCAGTCGTATACGAACCAACGCGCGATCGGGGACGGGTTCGACTCGCAACTTGAGCTGGTCGCGGCCGTGGGCGAGTTTTGTCGCCAGCGCCAGGAACGCTGTCATCGTGCTGACCTTGTCCCCCAGGTCGCGCTGCTGCATTCATCAACGGCTTTCTACAAGACGGCGCCGAAGCTGTTCGATTCACTGGGCCAGTTGAACGCGCTGCTCGGGACGCTCAACTGCTTGCTTGACTCCCAACACGTCGTCGAGATCCTCCTCGAGCACCAGGTCGGCGATCTTATCGATGGGTACCCGCTGGTCGTGGTCCCGGAGTGGCAGGCCCTGCCAGGCACGCTTGTTGGTCGCCTTCTCGGCTACGTCGAAAACGGTGGGCGCCTCCTCATCACGGGCGCCAGGGCGCTAGTGGCTTTCGAAGAGCCTCTCGGCATTGTGCGCGTGAGCGAGCCCCAGGACGGAGCAGTGTTCTGGCTGGATAGTCGGGGCCGGGTCTTCGGCCACCGCGGTGACCGTACTGAGTACCGGATTACGGGATCCGGCCGACCATATGGGCGCCTGTTCCCCAACCAGTACGACTCCGCGACTTATCTTCCGGCCGCCGTGATCACGAAGTTCGGGGAGGGGATAATTGCCGGCGTGCCATTCGACTTCGGGCAGCGGTACCTCGATGGTTCGACGTCGGGCGCTCGGAACTGGATCAAGGACCTTTGCCACGAGTTGTTCCCGAACCCCACGGTCGAGGTAACAGGCACCGGCCTAGTCGATGTGGTATTGGCGGCGAAAGGAGGTGCCCTTATTGTGCACCTCATAAACATGGCCGGCCAGCAACGCAACCCGCTGGTCGACGTGTTCGACGAGGTACCGGCTCTCGGGCCTTTCCAGGTTAAAGTTCTCTGCGACAGCGAGCCCGGAGCAGTCAGGCTAGAGCCGGATGTCGTTCTACCACACTACGCCTTCGCCGACGGGGTCCTGACGGTTGACGTTCCGAAGCTCGCAATCCACTCGATGGTCGTACTTTCGCCCTAGTCCTCAATGACAGTGAGCTGGATTTGGTTCGGCGAGATCGCTTGGGTAACAGCTGAGCCGTTAGCCCACCGTTCGCCATCATTGCGCCCACACGTGTTTGCCTGCACACCGGGACCGCTCATGACACGGAGCAGCTTAAACGTAAGGCTCTCCAAGCGGCACTTGCTCGGCGCGGCACCGTCGGCGCGACTCGTTTATCAGCCGGCAACTTATCAGTTCCTCGAACAAGGAGACTTCCTGTGCACACGCGCACACTCGGAGCGGACCTGCGCGTGTCCGCTCTTGGCCTCGGCTGCATGGGCATGAGCCAGAGCTACGGGCCGCCGCCGGACCGTCGTGACGCGGTGGCTCTCATTCGAGCCGCGGTCGAGCGGGGCGTCACGTTCTTCGACACCGCCGAGGTGTACGGGCCGTTCACCAATGAAGAGATCGTCGGAGAGGCCCTGTCGCCGTACCGCGAGGAAGTGGTGATCGCAACCAAGTTCGGGTTCACCTTCGACACCGATGGCCGCCAGAGCGGGTTGTCGAGCCGCCCCGAGCACATCAAGCAAGTCGCGGACGCCTCGTTGCAGCGGCTAAGGGTCGACACTATCGACCTGTTCTACCAACACCGGGTGAACCCGGACGTGGCGATCGAGGATGTAGCTGGCGCGGTGAAGGACCTCATTAAGGCCGGCAAGGTGAAACACTTCGGCATGTCGGAGGCGGCCCCTGCAACCGTACGCCGCGCTCACGCGGTTCAATCGGTGACGGCGGTGCAGAGCGAGTATTCGCTCTGGTCGCGAACGCCCGAATCCGAGCTGCTACCGACCCTTCAGGAGCTCGGCATCGGTTTTGTGCCCTTCAGCCCCCTCGGCAGGGGCTTCTTCACCGGGACCATCGACGAGGCGACGGAATTCGACCCCTCAGATGTCCGCGCCAGCTTCCCTCGGTTCACATCCGCGGCCCGCCAGGCCAACCTCGCTTTTGTAACGCTGCTCGCACCGATCGCGGCGCGGAAGGGAGCCACACCCGGACAGGTCGCACTAGCCTGGCTTCTCGCTCAGCAACCCTGGATCGTCCCGATCCCAGGCACCCGCAGGCTCGAGCGATTAGAGGAAAACGTCGCAGCATCGGAGCTCGATCTAACCGCGGACGACCTGGGCGAGATCGCAACGGCGTCCGCCAGCATCGAGGTTCAGGGAGCGCGTTACCCCGATTATCTCGAGCGGCTCACGGGTCGCTGAGGACGCGACGTGGCTATGCCGGCCTCGGCGGCCAAGGTCGCCTTCGGCTCGCTCACGCCTCGCTGGCGCAGGGCGGCGACGACTGCTGCGGCGTACTCTGGCGACCCGCAGTTCGGGTGTTTAGGAGCTCATTGGCGGTCTGCGGCAACTGATCGTGGCCGGGTACGACATCACGTTTGCGGTATCCCGTAGCTCGTGACCGACGAGCGCCGGCTGGCCGCAACCAGTCCACCTATTTCGGAGCCGGTCCCCAGGGCCCGTCCTGCGTCACCACCTCTTCTCGTCAGGAAAGGCGGCGGCGGGCCCACCAGAAGCAGAGGCCGCTCAAGACCACGGCGAGGCCCATGAAAATGGCCATCTCGTACCACTGGAAAGCCCAATAGCGACTGGCTGGCTGGTACACCAGCACGTCGCGGAGCTTGCCTATACATGCCGCCGACGCCCGGCTTTGGAGGCAGGCACCGTGGCTGAGAAAGCCCCCGCTGACCGGACTGCCCGACGGGCCTACGATATGGTCCGAAAAGACCCACGCCCCCGGTTTGGCGCCCATCACGCTCAGCGGCCCATTGTCGGTCTGGTTGAACGACATGCCAGTTGTCATGTGGAGCCGGGAGGTCGTCTGCACAGGTGACATGAGGTGGGGCCGTACCCAGAAGGTGACGAGCACACGTACGCTTACGAAGACCACAAGAGTGGCGGCCATGGCGGGTAGCGTGCGGCGGGCCAGCACGCCGGCAGCGACCCCCAGCACGAAGGCAAAGGCGCCATAACCGATGGGCACGACGCCGCGTTGGTCGAACACAGACGTGAACTGGTTCATGTTCACCCGGTCGATCGGGCTCGACCACCAGGTCACGATGAGGCTCAATAGGCCCGAGGCGGCCACGCTAACGAGCCCAACCAGAGCGAGTTTCACGGCCAACCACCGGTTACGGGTTACGCTTTGTGTCCATACCAGGCGGTGGGTCCCCGTCTCCAGTTCGCGAGCCACCAGGGGTGCGCCCCAGAACATGCCGACGAGGACGGGCAGCGCAATGACGACGTTGCCGAGATCCTGCAAAAGGCGGTAATGGGAAAGGAAGCTGGCCGTTGCGGTCGAGCAGTCGCTACGGGCACTACAGTTGGCGACCGTCGTGGCGTAGAGGTGGGTGAGGTGGGGCCCCGTCAAGGCCAACGCGAGAGCAATGACGGCCAATACGCCTGCGGCCACTGCTGCCTGTAGGCGGAACTGGAGCCAGCTGAACCTGATCATGACGCAACCTCCATAGACGGTGATCGCTGGCGCTCGATTTCGCGGCCCCGGCTCATGTAGGCAAGGACGAGATCGTCCAACGTGACCTGTCTCACTGTCCAGGCCGGGTCCAGGACCTGCTCGTCGCAGTCGACGAGGAACGTGCTCTGCCGGTCGGTATGGCTGGCCTCGATGATCCTTTGCGACGACGGCATCTTTCTTGGGTCACGGCGAGGGCCGGAGATCCGATGATGCGACCCGAGCAGGTCGCTCACCTCTCCGGCGAGCTCCACCCGTGAGGCGACGAGGATTATGAGGTAGTCACAAACCCGTTCGAGATCGGCAACCAGGTGTGAGGAGAGCACAACGCTCACGCCATGCACGGCGACCACCTCCATCAGGCTTTGGAGGAACTCTCTACGCGCCAAGGGGTCCAAACTCGCCACTGGTTCATCCAGCACGAGGAGCTCGGGCCGCTTGGCCATCGCCAGTGCGAGGGCGAGCTGGGCGCGTTGGCCTCCTGAGAGCGAACCCGCCTTCTGGCGGGGGTCGAGGCCGACCCTGTCGACGGCGCTTTGGGCCAGGCCCTGGTCCCAGGTCGGGTTGAGATAGGCGCCCATGCGCAAGTGCATGCCAACTGATAGGTGCCCGTACGTCGGGGAGTCCTGGGCGACGAAGCCGATCCGTTGGAGTGCCGCCCGACCTTCGGAGGGACGGCCCCCTAGAACGCTAATCGTGCCGGACGTCGGTTCGAGGAGCCCGACGACCAACTGGAGCAACGTGGTCTTGCCGGCCCCGTTCGGCCCCACCAGCCCGACTACCTTGCCCGCCGGAATGGAAAGGGTGCAGTTCTGAAGTGCCCACTTACGCCTGAAGCGTTTCGTGAGCGTGGTGGTTTCGACAGCGGCGTCCATGCGGCCACCTCTGAGAACGTTCATGCGACTCCCTCTGAAAACTGGTTGCGGTAAGCAGTCCGATAGATCGCTTCGATGTCGTCGGCCGAAAGCCCGGCCGAACGTGCCGAGGCGAGCCATTTGTCCATCGACGCCAGGAACCGCGCTTGGGTCGACGGGTCGGTGCGGGGCAGCGTGCCGATTACGAATGTCCCTTGTCCGGGCCGAGCCCGCACTAGGCCCTCCCGCTCGAGGTCGCGGTAGGCCTTGAGGACCGTGTTCGGGTTGATGGCCAACTTGGCCACCACCTGTTGGGCCGTCGGTAGCTGGTCACCCGGGGCGAGCAGGCCGAGTTGCAGTGCCTGGCGCACCTGCTGGACCAGCTGGAGATAGGTGGCGACGCCCGAAGCGACGTCGAGCTGGAACTCGATCATAATCCTCATTCCACTAATGACATAGTGGAAGCGTACATCACGGGAGGAGGGATTGCAAACAGGGAGGCGCCGGGGGTCGACCCGTCCCGCTGGCCCCTACGGCCCCGAACTGCTTGTCCTCGGTATAAGCGGAAAACCCCCGCCCCATAATGGTTGTTCGGGCCTCCGGTTATGCTACGACCGCTTTGGCGCGGGGGTGTCGAGCCGCGTGCTAAGTCGGAAAGGAGCTATTCGAAGTCGCGCGCGCGCCCTACGTGTGAGGAGGATCGGACATCGGATGGGGGAGATCAGGCGTGGGAGCGACCGAGCCTTGCCGCGCGGCAGCTCCAGTCTGTTGCTGAATGTCCGGGCGGGCGACAGCGAGGTACAAGACCAGGATGAACACAGCCACGGCGAAGAGTACGGCCGTGGGGCCGGCCCCGAAGTTGAGCCCGCCGAGGGCCCGCGGCCTGCTGATGTAGTCGGCGAAGGACGCACCGAGGGGCCGCGTCAGGACATACGACATCCAGAAAGCGGCTATGGCGTTTAGGCCGAACTGCCACCACGCCAGGGCCGGGAGCAGAATGAGGACGCCGAAGAGGATGCCCGAGCCCAAGTAGCCCAAGTTGAGCGATGTCGCTGTGAAGTCCCCGAGAGCGGTCCCGAGGGCAAAGGTTGCGAATACGGTCGCCCAGTAGAAGGCTTCGCGTCGCTGGGTCGTGATGCTGTGGATTGACAGCGTGCCCTCGCTGCGCTGCCAGAGCCAAAAGATAGTGACCAGTACCAGCGCCCACAGCAGGGTCGTCCCCGCGTAGGGGATGTGGACGTCGAGGTGGAGGAAATCGGAGACGCCCGTACCGAATATCGCTATGGCAAAGGCCAGGAACCAGTAAGCCAAGGCCCGGTAGCGGCGGGTACCGAACTGGAGCACCAGCCCGACGAGGAACAGGAGAACCTCAATGCCACCCCCTCGGATGTTGCCCCACGTCTTGAAGTAGTCGGACGTGGCCTCCCCGCCTGCGGTTGTGAGGATCTTCACCACCCAGAAGAGGAAGATGACCTCTGGGACCTTTGCAGCGACGGGCGCAGGGAAGATGCGGCCAACCAAGGGGACCTGGCCGCCCGTCGGAACCCGCGTGGCGGGTACGCGCGCAGCGCCCGAGCTATCGCTACTGGAGCCCACGTCGCACTTCCTTCCTTACGCTGGGCGCCAATGTTCGAGTGGAGTCGTTAGCAAAGATTAATTGGGCCCAGAGCGCCTCGAGCCAGGCCAAGATAAGGATAACTGCCGGGTGCTCCTAGAAGGCATCGTCTCTCAAGTCCGGGAGCGCCGCGGGGTCTCCGCCTGCTAGTCGCCTTCGAGCGGGCATCGTTGGTCAGCGCTGACCTGCCGGGGCGAGGCGACGGGAAAGGCCAGGGGCCGATGGCCTGGCGGTGAGCGACGGTGCCTTCCCGGCGCGCCCGCGCTGGTCCCGGGGGCTAGCGGGAAGCCGACTTCGACCCTGAGCCCGCCCTCGCTCCGGCTGGTGGTGGTGACGGCGGCGCCGTGGGCGGCGGCGATGACCTGCACGATCGACAGGCCCAACCCAACTCCATCGCCATGCCCGGTTCGGTCCGGGACCATCCGCTGGAAAGGTTGGAACAGGCGCTGCAGCTCCGATGGCGGCACAACCGGTCCGCCGTTCTCGACCGAGAGTACCGCCCGTCCAATGCGGGTCGCTGTAGAGACCCGAAGGGTGCCGCCGGGAACGTTGTAGCGCGCCGCGTTATCGACCAGGTTCGCGACCAGCCGTTCCAGCAGGCGGGGATCTCCGACAACGGGTGCGGGGGCGAGGGAACGCTCGAGATGAAGGCCGAGCGCTTCGACCTCCGATGGGGGTTGGCTGAGCCCGGCTGCGACGATGACAGCGAGGTCGAGCGCCTCTTGGCCAGCTGGCCCAGCTTCTCCCCGGGCGAGCGTGAGGAGGGCGTCGATCAACCGCTCCTGCTGGGCTCCGGCGACCAAGACGCGTTCGTGGGCGGCGCGCAGGCTATCGAGGGTCGCGTCGGGGTCGGAGAGCGCCACCTGGGCGATGGCTCGCTGGCGGGCGAGGGGGGTGCGTAGCTCGTGGGAGGCGTTCGCCACGAAACGCCGCTGAGACTCGAAGGAGCTCTCCAATCTGGCGAGTAACAGGTTGAAAGTCGTGCCGAGGTCTTTCAGCTCGTCGTCTGGGCCGTCGAGGGGCAGTCGGGAGTGCAAGTTCGTCGCAGAGATGTCCTGGGCCGCAGACGTGAGAGAGCGCAACGGGCGGAGGGCCTTGCCGGCGACGGCCCATCCGAGAACCATAGACAGCACGGCCATTGCCCCGAACGCGATGAGGGAGTACACGATGAGGGTGTGGAGGTCGTTGTCCCTCTGGCTGTCGGCGCCTGCCCTGATCTGGTCCGCCTCGGCCTGGCTCATCTGCCTACCGCGGTAGACGACCGAATTTCCGGCCCCCTTGATGTGCCCGGCCTCGGCCTGGCTCATCTGCCTACCCCTGTAGGCGACTACGACCGAGTTCCCCTTGGGAATGCTGGTCGCCCGGTCGACCAGCAAGTTCGTGGCGACCAACAGCGCGGCGCCCGACGCGAGGAAGAGGAACCCGTAGACGAGGGTGAGCCGCAGCCTGACGGTGCGCCGCGGGAAGTGCGGCCAGAAAGCGTTCTTGGTCAGTAGTTGGGCGAGCCGGGTGCGGAGGGACATGCCTCAGACCCGGTACCCTGACTTGGCCACCGTCTCGATGACCGGCGGGTCCCCGAGCTTGGCGCGCAGCCTGCTGATGGCGACCTTGACGGCCTGCGTGAACGGGTCGGCAACCTCGTCCCACGCCCGCTCCAAAAGCTCCTCGGCCGAGACCGAACGTCCTTGGGCTGAGACCAGGAGAACGAGCACCGCGAACTCCTTCGGGGTGAGGTCGAGCTGACGATCGGCTCGCCAGGCCCGGCGCTGTGAGGTGTCGACTACGAGGTCGCCCTGGCGGAGCACCGGCGGCACCGCTGGCTGGGAGCGCCGGGCAAGCGCCTGGGCCCGGGCAACCAGGACGGGGAAGTCGAACGGCTTCGGGAGGTAATCGTCGGCGCCGATCCGAAGACCGTCGACCAGCTCGTCGTTGGTGGCCGCCGCCGTCAGCATCAGGATCCGGCTCCGGCAGCCGTCGGCTACCAGCTTGGCGCAGACCTCGTCACCGTGAAGCAGTGGCAGATCCCGATCGAGGATGATCACGTCGTAGTCGGTCACCGCTGCCCGTTCCAGAGCGGAGAGGCCGTTGTAGACGGCGTCGACGGCCATCTGGGCCCGGCGGAGGCCGAGGGCGACCGTCTCGGCCATCTCCACGTCGTCCTCTACTACCAGGACCCGCAAAGTCGCTCCTGTCCCTGGGCGAGGTCCCGGCTGGCGCCCGCCCCTCCAGCATGCCCGCCGATCGGTTTCAAAAAGGTTTCACCGGACGGTTTCGGAGCCAGCGTGCCCGGTCGGTGGCGGCGCCGTGAGCGGCTGAAACCTTCTCGAAACCGCCAGTTCCCTATAACTGCTCCTGATGTACCGCGATAGCCCCGCAGGAGGGACCATTGACCACGACCGCGAAACCGACGAGATGAACAGGCAGCCGGTACGCAGGCGACGGGCCGGACCGACGACCGTGGGGCTGGCCGCGGTCGCGCTTATCGCCGCGGCCTGCGGCGGCGCGCCGAAAATTCCTGGGGTGGCCAGCGCCGGTGGGACGACCATGGCCAGGGCGGCAGCATCGGGCTCCTCGGGGTCACCTGGCTCGACTACCACGGCACGACGGGCACCGTCGCCCGGACCATCAAGCTCGTCCGGCTCATCCGGTCAGGGTTCGTCGAAAGAGGCGAGCCAGTCGTTGCAGCTGCGATTCGCACAGTGCATGCGCTCCCACCGTGTGCCCGCATTCCCCGATCCCAGCGCCGGCGGCGGCTTCCTGAATGCGATCTCCGCCTCGGGCATCAACACGCATTCGCCTACGTTCGAGGCAGCACTGCACGCGTGTAAGAAGTATAACCCGGCCGCGGACATGACCCCGGCCCAGGGCGCCGCCGAGAACACCAAGGGACTCGAGTTCTCCCAGTGCATGCGCACCCACGGGGTGCCCAACTACCCCGACCCGAGCACCGGCCCCGTCGGTGAGCAAGTCATTGACCTGCGAGGCAAGGGAATCGATCTCGGCAGCCCGACCTTCCACGCAGCCAATGAGGCCTGCCAGAAGATCGTTCCGGGCAGCAAGTGAGATCGGCGACCCCCAGAGGTAACTCTCGATCGCCCCGGACGGGCCGGCCTGCCCGGTGGGGGGCCGGCACCGGCGGTAACGAACTCGTCGCGATTTCGACGCACTTTTTTCGTGCTGGCGCGACGGGGATACGAGAGTGCACCGAGAAAGCGGAGATTGGTCAGTACATTTACTCCGCACCCAGGCACACTCGGCGCTACCCAAACCGGTGAAGAAATCGGTCTCGAATTCGTGAGGGATGCCGAGAAATGCTAGAAGATGAAAGGGATCAGCATCTTGGTGGACCGCTTGTATTCGGGGTAGGAACCGGGGAACAAGCCCGTCATCAAGCGCTCCTCCATAATGGCGCTGTACACAAAGTAGGCTCCAAGTAGTACCACCGCTGCCAGCCAGTACACGCTAACGGCGATGGCTGTGCCGATCATGGCGAGGATTATGCCCGAATAAATGGGGTGGCGGATGCTGTGGTACGGACCGGTTGTGACTAGTTCGGGATCGACCTTCTGGGACATCGGCATCCCCCAGTTGCGGCCGAGATAGAGCCTGGCCCAAATAGCTAGCGCCAACCCCAACACGAAGAAGGCCAAGCCGATGCCTTGCAACCATGGGTCGTTCGTTGTCGTATGCCCTTTGAGGGCCCTCGTACGCGCCAAGAGAAGGACGACGACGAGGATGCCGACCCGGACGGCTACGAAGCGGTTCGATCGTGACTGGCCAGCCTTGACGCCGACGGACGCCGCCAGCCAATAGATCCAGAACGCAACCCAACCTCCGAGGATGACGTAATCGACAATGTGCATAGAGGACACCTTCGGACGTCATTGTACGGCCGAGGAACAAGAGAGGAAGGTCGGCTGAGTACCCTCCCCACTGTGGGCGGGGCACGGCAAGCCGTGCCACTCGCTGCTGGCGCCGACGACGAAGATGGTGGCACGGCCATCGATCGATTGCGTGCTGACTAGCAAGCTCTCAGGCAGCCGCTCCTGGGGACCGGCAGCGATCCCTCTTTGCTCTTGCTCCAGGTCCGGAGTTGAGCCGGAGAACGAGCCAATCCAAATCGCGCTCTACCCTTAGGTGACGCACCGGCGTCGCTCCAGGTCAAGCGGGCTGACGATCCGTGCGATCAAGAAGACGGTGCGCCTCCCAGGCCTGCTCCAGCTGCGAGCGCTACAATGGTCGAGGGAGGTAAAGGAATGCGAGCACACGGCACCGACGGGCTACCCCCGCAGCAGCCCCCTCAGGAGCCTCTGCGTTAGGGTTTGAGATGGAGCGACAGCTCCATCTGAGCGCTGGTACCGCCTAACGTGACATAGAGTACCGATTTACTGTTTTCCGCGCTTTCCGGCCTGTCTAACCTTCTGAACGAGGCACTCGAAGCATACATAGGCCTCTGGCTCGTCTTTGCGCATTTCATCAACGGTGTACCGCACCGTCTCCCAGTATTCGAGCACTGATGGCTTCATGGTCAGGCACACCCAATCCAGGCTGATGCCACCGATCATCTCTAACGCTGCAAGGTCCTCAAAGAAATCCATCAGGCGGCTAATCTCGTAGTAGGCGTCGCTTTGAACCGCCCTGGCCGCCATAAACTTCTCGGCGAGGCGACCCTCTCGGGCGTACTCCGCGACAGCTGATCGGCTCTGGATCAAGTCTGGGGCACCCCATCGCGAGGCCGTCTCAAGGGCAGTAGAAGCGTGGCGGCTGCTCTTCGACTCGCTCGCCTGCTTGCCGGCCCAAAAAGCCGCATAAGTAGCCGCCACGATTCCTAGGGCCGTAACGGAGGAACCAACGGCGATGAAGATGGACGCCCAGTGGGTGTCTGCGACCGTCGGCGAGGGGACTGTTGCAACAAACCACCAGGTCACGGGCGAAGCGTAATCAAACTGGGCGCTTTGCGGCGAACTAGCTGCCGCGAGCCAGCAAACCGTCAGCAATTGCCAAGCGCTCCCGTTCGGACAAGAACTCGGCTGAGATCGTCGGACGACGCCGTGGCCGAGCGATCGGTGCGTAGGTGCAGCAGGGCACTCAGCCAAAGGGCTGGCCGCTTTGAGGGTCGGCCTTAGCTCAACGTGGTTGGCGCTTCCGCTACCTTCAGAGCCTGACGACGTCGCTTCTTGTCGATGGCACCAAGCACGTTGGTTAGCAAGGCCACAGCACCAGCCGCTGCGATGCCCAGGAGAATGCCGGCGTAAAAGGCGTTCCTATTCGCCCGCTGCAGCCCGACCAGGTCTGCTGCCACGAACGAAATTGTTGGCACAGTTGAAGTCGACGCTGTGCTCCTCCAGTCCCATACTGAGCTCTGGCTACTAGGAGGTGAGCCACTCTGGACGGTGTAATTGAGCAACCCTGGGACGAACAGTTCGGAGGCCACGCTGCCGATCGAGCCACCACCACCATATATTGAGGGGAATGCGGCACTGAGGTATTGTCCGTTTGTCGCCACGGGCGGATCATCCCGCCAAGCGACGGCGATTTCCGGTACCAGGCACTCTGGCAAC
Source organism: uncultured Acidimicrobiaceae bacterium (assembly GCA_963823855.1). Classification (GTDB taxonomy): domain Bacteria; phylum Actinomycetota; class Acidimicrobiia; order Acidimicrobiales; family Palsa-688; genus Fen-671. Next base: position 246,371 of record CAWGNA010000003.1, on the reverse strand, counting down.
GTGTGAAGGCAGTCTGTGGCTAAGCGTCCGGCTATCGAACCGAGACCTACCGGTTGATTCCATTGGGACTTGCCTCCAATGAACCAGGAATTCGGAATGCAGAGGCTAGAAGAGCAACGAACCGCTCTAGTCGGTGACACGAGAATGCGCCCAGTGCCGATCCCCGACAGTGCAACGTTCCACAGCACCCCTTGCCTCTTATTGTAGTAGATGACGTCTTTGGGCACAGTCCCTCCAAATGCCGTAAGCGTGTATAGGGACTCACCCGGGAGATTTTGAAGGGTTTCGTTAACGTGCACTCCGACCAGCGGCGGACTGAAGTCAACTACGATCATTGGGAGTTGCGGCAAGGCCGGGGCACCGTCAACGACGGGGCCAAGCCACCATCCGAAGAGCCCAGCAAGCAGGCAAACTGCTAACAACAGTCCGTTCACCCACGTTCCCGTCACCTCCCATATCCAACGATGTGGTGCAGGCCAGCGCGATGTGCGCTCAGGTGACGACTTCGTCAGTGAGCCCGGAACCGGGATTATCGAGCCAGTTTGGGGCGCTGCTCCTTCGCTCATGGATGCTCCTCTTAGCGGTCAGTCAGTCACTGCTCGTATAGTAATGGGATTTGCGTCCTCGAGGGATTGCCGACTGCGGACCTTGAGTTTCTTCCGGCGTGACGTGACATGAGGATGAGCGGGGCGTTCGTCGCCGGTCCGCGTGTGGCTATCGAGCTGGTCCTTCCTAGGTCGTTCCCGCCGCCTGATCAGTTACATGCCGTAAGTGCCGGGCAGGATCTCGTCGGCCCTGAGCTCCGGTGGGAGATCGGCTAAGCAGCACTGGAAAGCGGCTAGGCGTTCATCCGTGAGTTCGGCCCCGGGCTCCAGCGCCCGGGCACGAGAGTGCTCGGTGCCGCTCTGAGCGTCCTGGGCCACGACGGCGGCCAGGGACTCCAGACTGATGTGCACGCCGCAGTACTCGCGCAGCGCCGCCAGCACTTCGACGGGACGTGAGCTCAATTCTTCGTAACGCGCGATGGCCCGGGCCATCGAGGTCGCCCATGTCCAGCTCAGGAATTCGATTGGCGAATGAAAGGGGCCCAGCACAGGCCCATCGACGGTCGAGCGCACGCGTGATACGAGCTCATCGCGGCGGTCCCAAGACGCAAGCATCTGGGAGCTGAAAAGCCCGAAGGCGCGTGTTGCCGAGCAGGCCCACCTCTCTGCGTTGCGGTAGAAGAATACGGTCTTGGCACCGGGGAAGCAGCGCAACAGGGGCTCCGCCAACTCGATGTTCATGCTGCGGAACTTGATGGCCCACGTAATCGCCGGGCTCGGCGCGCACAGCAACGTCGTGCAACCTTTGAGCAAGGCCTCGAACTCGGGGTCGTTCTGGGAGCGGAGCTGGTGCAAATCGTAATAGGTGTCGGGCTCGGATAACGAGATCACGTCATCGGCGGCCGCCAAGGCCTTGCTGACCAGAGTCGACCCGCAGCGCCCGGTGGAGGGGACTTGCACAATGCTCTCGGAAGGCACGGGGTTGGTGTTCGTTAACCGACGGACGTTTTCGAACGGACCGACCCGACCTCGGGTGGCGTGCCGGTACTGAGTCACATAGAGGAACGGCGCTCCCGACAGTTTGACCTCGGGTGGAGTGCGGGCGAAAAGAACGCTGCGTTGCACGGCGTTAGCACAAATCGTGCAGCTCGTGCCGCGAGACCCTCATGGCGAGCAGTTGGGCACTGGCTCGGCTGCGGTCAGCGCAATGCTTGTCGGCCGCATACTCCACCGACGCCGTCTTACCGACACCGGGTTCCCCCTTACCAACAGTGCCCTGCTCCGACCGGACCGGACAGCCTCAATTCGCGCGTCGAGTACCTAACGCTCCTCGTCCCGGTCCAGCAACATTGAGAACACTTTGGCTTTCGATGGCGCGCACAGCCAGATGAAGGCTCGTGTGAGGACTGGCCTACTATCGCTAGCGGATCCCAATCGCCGTCTGAATGACCTGAAGCTCGGCGAACTTGTTCACGACGCAGGTGGCCGCGTCGTTGGGCCGATGAGCACTAGCGCGGCCTTACGCGCTACCTCACGAAGGTGGTAAGGTGCCGTCAGTTCAACTCGAACGAATGTGCCCTCGCCTGACGGGGGAGGATTGGGGGGTCCGTGGGGCCCCGACTTTCAATTTCAACCGGTGATTCCGCTAACAGCGGAGGACCCGCCTAAGCGCTGGGAAATTCGAACTAATAGGCGTTACTCGGTAATTTCTGGCGTTCGCCGACGACATCGCGTGCTGCGGGCTCGCGTTGGGGCGCAGGTGTTCTCGCATGTCGCAGTCACACATCGATCGATTGTCAAGTTCCGGGGCACCCTCTGCTGTGGATCTGGCGTCAAATTCACTACCAATTGTCGAGCCCGAAAAACCCGCTTGCTCATTAGCGAAGAGGATGAATCTCATGGCGTCGAAACTGAATATCGTTCTTATCCACGGCGCGTGGGCTGATGGCTCTAGTTGGAGCGCCCAAGTGACGTGGTGAGGCTGAGCTTGGCCTTCTAGCCGGGCGAACTCGGAAATTCCCCTGATCTGGAACCATGTTCCGCTGCCAACCCTGCCTCAGACGCGGAGTCGCTCGTTCAACACTCCCGCGGCAGGTCAACTCGAGCCCTGGACCCAGGCGAGAGTCTTGTCATACCGAAGATCCTCAACTGAAGGGATAACAAAATGAACATCGCCTATCCGGGGCGGCCCAAAAGCCTACGAGCGACCGTAATGGCCACGATCATGGTGTTGGTCGGCGTGCTCGTACTCCTCACCCAGTCAGCGCCCGCTCATGCGAGCACCGAGGGCTCCAGCCAACCCAAGCCCACGATCGTGCTCGAGCACGGAGCATGGGCAGACGCTTCGAGCTGGAACGGGGTGATCCGGATCCTCCAGCACGAGGGCTACACCGTGTACGCGCCGCCGGACCCGCTCCGCAGCCTTCCCGGCGACGCCGCATACCTCGCTGACTTTCTCAGCACCATCCCGGGGCCAATCGTTTTGGTCGGGCACTCCTACGGTGGGGCGGTAATCACCAATGCCGCCACCGGGAACCCCAACGTGAAGGCGCTCGTCTACATCGACGCCTTCATCCCAGCACAGGGTGAAACCGTCTTCGGGCTCACCTCCGCCACGCCGGGATCGTGCCTCAACCCCGCTACCAGTTTCAATATCGTCCCCTACCCTGGGGGCCCAGCTGGAGACCAGGACGCCTACCTCAAGGTCGGACCGAACGGCACTTACCCTGGTTTCGCGCAGTGCTTCGCTAACGGCGTGCCCCCTCAGCAGGCCGCCGAGCTGGCGGTTGGGCAACGGCCGATCGCGCTCAGCGCCGGATCCGAGCTGTCCGGAGTTCCTGCCTGGCTGACCATCCCATCCTGGGCGCTCATCGGCACCGCTGATCACGTCATCCCGCCGGCCGAGCTTATGCTCATGGCCAACAGGGCACACTCCCACATCCAGTACGTGAACGCTGGCCACCTGTCGATGATCTCCCACCCGGGCGCAGCAGCCAGCCTGATCAACAACGCTGTCCGCGCCACCGACTAGCCAGCGAGACGACGGTCGCCTGCGGTCCTGTCCGCCGCCAAGGGATCCTGCTGACCGGCCATTCGGACAACATAAGTTGAGCACCCAACCCCTACGGCGCGAAGCCTGCGCCGTAGGGGTTGGCACAGAAGGTCTGGTTAATATTGGCCGCGCAGTGTCTCGACCAGCTCCGCGGTGAGTTCGGGGCGCATGGGGCTTTCCGGTTTCCTCGTGTCGTCAACCAGCTGCGCGGGCGCGCTGCCAAGCGCGACTGTCCGGAGCCGCACAAGCCCTACTCAACCTGCTCGTCGCGGCGATCGGCAGTCGACGCAGTCAAGCCGCAAACGCCACAGGGAAGACGAAGGCGACGGTCTGGCTAGGCTAGCGTGCCCCAGTGACCGCAAGTCCCCAGCCGCCGTTCGTCCTGCTGCCAGCGGTCGACGTCGCCGGTGGGCTGGCGGTTCGAGTGGTCCAGGGCGATGCGGGCACGGAGACGTCGTACGGCGCACCGGTCGAGGCCGCGCTCGCCTGGCAGGACGGCGGGGCGCAGTGGGTCCACCTCGTCGACCTCGACGCGGCGTTCGGTCGCGCCACGAACCGTGAACTGATCGCCGAGGTCGTCGGCCGGCTCGATGTCGCGGTCGAGCTCTCCGGCGGGATCTGCGACGACGGCTCGCTGGCGGCGGCGCTGGCCACTGGCTGCGCCCGGGTCAACATCGGCACCGCCGCGCTCAAACGGCCCGAGTGGGTGCGCGCCGCGATCGCGCGGCACGGCGACCTTATCGCGGTCGGGCTTGACGTCCGGGGCACGACCCTGTCGGCACGCGGCCGCCGGACGGCGGGGAGCTGTTCAACGTCCTCGCCCGGTTGGATGCCGACGGCTGTGCCCGCTACGTGCTGACCGACGTCCACCGCGACGGGAAGCTCGCCGGGCCGAACCTCGACCTGCTACGCGACGTGTGCTCGGCGACCGACCGGCCGGTGATTGCCAGCGGCGGCGTGAGCAGCCTGGACGACCTACGTGCGCTCGCCAGCCTAGGCCCGGCCGGCGTCGAGGGCGCCATCGTCGGCCAGGCGCTCTATGCCGGCGCCTTCACGCTGCCCGAGGCGATCGCCGCGGTCGGCTAGCGCTGTTCTGGGCCGCGTGGATATTGCGGGCGAGCCTTGACCCCGGCATTTGTCGGCAACCCTGCCGTGGCACCGCGCTCGCGGGCGTGGGCGATTCCCGCTTCGGACAAATGCGACCCGCCTCCACGGCCGTCGTTATGTCGGTCAGGGCGTGGCGGCGTAGTTCGATTGTCTACACGACAGGCTCGTCACCGCTCAGGTACTCTCTCTCAGCCACATCGCCAGAAGAATGTCTGCCGTTGGCTCACCCCTCCGCAGCAAAGCACCCCTCGCCTGTGAGTAGAGGGACTGCTGAGTCAGCGTCAAACGCGGCGGCCATACGTACGTCCTCCTGATAGCCCCAGGCAGTCAGCTCACGGCCGCCCACGCAGTTCATGAGAGCTTCTGGCAGGTTGCTCCCGAACCTCTGGTACGCAGCGACGGTCGCGAGCGCCTCAGGGGAGGACTCGTTTTGCGGCAAGCCAGACAGGATCGCTCCCGCGCCGAGCAGGTCCTCAAAGCACGGTCTGATACCCACTGCGGCGCCCGGCCACCGCTCACCTGCGGCGATGACCGCCACCGACCATCCCCGGCCGGCGAGGAACCTTCGGACCGCCGAAGCGTTGCGAAGACAACCCGCGACGACCTGAACTCCGATTGGGGCGAGATTCGAGCAGATCGTCGCCCCGTTGGGCGAACGCAGCACGATCCGGTCCTCTGGCCTCACGCTCCTGAGAGAGACGGGAGAGAGCGAGAGCCCGCCTTCGGCCCGCGTGCCGGCGAGGTTGGCGTGCTTTGAAGCAGCGAACACGGATGCTCCGTCTTCGTTGCAGGCTGGCTCACCCCGATCGAACGCTACGCTACCAACCGTTCCTTCACGGACGTTTGGACCTAGCGCGAAGGCACGCCAGAGGAGGGCCCGCTACTTCCTAGAACGTCGGGCGAGGGGGTCTGGAGCCCACGATTGGGCGCGCACGACGGGTCACACTTGGCAGTTTTGCGCCAGCCTGACTGGGCTGGCAACGGGTGCAGCCGGAACGAGGACGGGCGGGGTGACAAGGTTGTGTTGGTGACGAAGACGGACATCGTGGAGAAGCTCCGCTTGGCCGGCGTCGGTCGTGGGGACCTCGTCGGCCTGGCGTACGCGCCGGGTGCCGGGCTCGGCTTGGCGACGGGCGGTGGGCTCTCGTGGTCGTGCGCACCTGGGGACGGCTCGGTACTCGTTGGCCTCGTCGAGCAGGCGCTACGGCCCCGATGGGCGTGGTGGTCGAGCGAGACGGCGGTCCCGCTCATCAGCGCCGGAGTGCGGGTAGCGACATGTTGGGACATCGCCGCGGTACATCGTCTGCTCTTTGGCGGGTGGCGGGCCGACCCGGCCCGAGTGTGGGCGCAACTGCACCACCTGGCGCTCGAGATGGTCCCGACGATGGCGCCACCGGACCTGTTCAGCTCGGCCGAGGACGATGGTGACGGCGAGGGCCCGTTCAGGCCGACGGCTATCTCCGGCCGGAGTGGGCGGGTGGGGGATGGGCCGCACTTCTGGTCGGGTCCTTCGATGGGCCGAGTTGGCAGCGCAAGCCGCAGCCCTTCAGCAGGCGAGGTTGGCTGAGCTCGGCGACCGGCCGAGGGTGGGCGCCTTGGCCCGTTCGGAGTCGACCGCCGAGCTGCTCTGCGCCGAGCTGTCCGCCGACGGGCTGCCGATGGACCGCGCCGTCGCCGAAGGGATCGTCGCTCGGTTCGTGGGGCCGCGCCGGCGCACCGACACAGAGGTGGCCGTCCAGCGCGCTCAGCGTGACGCCGAGGTGCTGCGCCATGCTCCAGGCGTTGGCCACGTCGACCTGCGCAGCCCGGGACAGGTCCGCTGGCTGCTCGCCAGGGTCGGCATGGAGCTCCCCGATACACGGGCATGGCGGCTGAGGGCGCTCGCCGGCACGCACCCCCTCGTCGATGCCCTTCTCACCTGGCGCAAAGCCGAGCGGGTAGCCACCACGTACGGCTACGCCTGGCTCGACGAGCACATCGGCGCCGACGGCCGGTTGCGCGGTTGCTGGACGGGGTCGGACGGCGCCGCGGGACGGATGACCGCTACCGCGGGGCTGCACAACATGCCCGCAGAGATGCGCGCTGCGGTGGTGGCGGAGACCGGCCACGTCTTTGTGCGCGGCCGACCTGGGCCAGATCGAGCCCCGAGTGCTGGCGGCGGTCTCAGGGGACAAGGTGCTGGCCCGGGCCACGCTCGACGATGACATGTACGCGCCGGTCGCTGAGCATCTCGACGTGGACCGAGCCACCGCCAAGGTGGCTGTTCTCGGGGCGATGTACGGCCAGACGACCGGCGACGGGGCCAGAGCTTTACGCCGCCTCGAAGCCGCTTACCCCGTGGCCATGGCGTACCTGGCGGAGGCTTACCGCTCGGGCCAGGCCGGGCGGGACCTCCGGACCTACGGCGGCCGGCTGGTCCCGATGAGCCCGGGGGGCAGCGGCGTCGGCGAGGACCGGGGCGCAGCGGCGGCGCGAGGCCGGTACGGGCGCAATGCGCTGGTCCAGGGAGCGGCGGCGGAGCTGTTCAAGGTTTGGGCGGTGACCGTGCGGGCCCGTGGTGGGCGCCACGGCGCCCAAGTCGTGCTGTGCCTACACGACGAGCTGCTGGTCCACGTCGGCGTCGAAAGCGCCGTGGTCGTGGCTCAGCTTCTCGACGATTGCCTTCAAGAGGCCGTCCGCCACTGGGCTCCCGATGGCGCGGTGCGGTTCCTGGCCGAGATCGCCGTTGTCGAGCGCTGGTCTGATGCCAAGGCCGCCGATGTGGCTTCGGGCGAGAACAGCAACGTCTCCTAAGACCAGGCGGGCCGAATCACCGTCACGGGGCACACGACCGCCGACCAGGCACCGCGACGCTTCATCGGGCGGTCAGTAGCCTCCGCCCGGCGAGGCGGAGAAGACCGCTCCGTAGACGTCCGGGTGCCGGAGCCCGATGGCGAGCGCGAGCTCTCCACCTGCCGAGGCACCGAACACCGCGGTACGTTCGGCCGGCAGCGCCACTCCGAACCGCGACCGCACCCATCGGCGGACGTCCTCGACGAAGAAACCTCTGGTGTGTCGCGAACCGCTCCGCGGCGGAAGGGATCACAACTCACAAACGAGCACTTCAAACCGACCCCACCACTCGAAGTCCTCGCGCTCGTGCGGGTTGGGAAAGAACGTCGCCGTCTCGGCTCTAATCCATTCGCTGACGCCCGCTGTCGGTTCCCCAGGTTCAACAGCGGCAAGCGTGTTGGTCTGCGTCAGGAGGTAGTTCACAAGTTCTTCTTGGAACATGGGGATCACCTCGGTGAATGAGGCCTTTTCAAGTGTGTCGAACCCAGGTCGGTGATCTTCGGCGCCGGCAAGCGAGTTTCTCGGCGGGGATGGGAACCGTGTGAGGTATGCATCCATTTGCCAAGCTCGAAACTTGTCATTGCCTGGCATGTGCCCAAGAAATTCGTGATCGTAAAGCAGCAGCAAACCGCCTGGGCGAAGGACTCTGCCCGCTTCTGCGAGAAACCGAGCCTGATCGAACCAGTGAAAACCTGACGACACCGTGATCAGCCCCATCGATCCGACGTTGACAGGAAGTTCCTCGGCACGACTGCGGATATAGGGGGCATCGCTGGTCGTGCGAGCGACAGTAATCATCGGCTCGGATGAGTCAAGACCAACAACGTCAAATCCGAGCCGTTTCAGAGCGACAGTCGACTGGCCCGTTCCACATGCAACATCGAGCGCCGGCCCGTCGACTTGAGGATGCAGCGCGAAGATTCGGCGCAGGCTACGTTCGTGGTGACATGGACGGTACCTGTGATAGCGCTCTGCCTGGGAGGTGAATAGGTTCCGGACCACCACGGGTCAATGATTGCACTGCCGCTCGCAGCCGAGCGCCTCCTTCCGTCAGTATGGACGCCGCCAGTATGGACGCCGCGAGGTGAGTGGGCGAGGTGAGTGGGCGAGCTCAGTGGGTCTTGGCTCGAGCATCGCCGTCGGGATCGTGGGCGTCGTCCTCGCGGTCGTTGTCGTCGACCAAGCGGCCGCCGGCGGCATCTCCTCTGTCCTGCTTGGTGGCGACAGCGCGTTTCACGGTCGCGAGGACCGCCGTAGCTTTGGTTCCTAGGGTGCACATACGGCTTGCTCCGCCTCTTGCCAGGATCGGAGAGTGAAGTGACAAATCTCGAAACGAACAAGAGGACCGTCGTTTCGTACTATCAAATGGCATTCGACGGGAATCCCGAGCAAGCGGTGGCAGAGTACTTCGGTGACCGCTATATCCAGCACAATCCTCAGGCGGATGACGGTCCGGGAGCCTTCATTGGCTTTGTGCACTACCTCCGCAGCGAGTACCCGGAGCTACGACTCGAGATCAAGCGGGTCATCGCGGAAGGCGATTTGGTCGTAACCCACTCGCATTTGATCCTCAAGCCAGGGGAGCCTGGACGGGCGGTGGCGGATTTCTTCCGTCTTGAAAACGGCAAGATCGTCGAGCACTGGGACGTGGTCCAAGAGGTGCCAGAGCACTCGGCCAACTCGAACGGGATGTTCTAGGGCCCCTTCTATGAGGCCTGCACGGTTGATGAAGACGAGGTAGGTGGGACAAGAGCGAGGAAACTGCGACGCGGCTGGCCGCCCGCACATCAGGCCGAGTCTGGTCTCGGACCGCCGCAGAGGGCGCCGGCTACGACGAGGGACGAAGCGGGTTCGATACGGCACTCGACCACCAACCCTCTCTGGTGTTGGCGGCCGCCGCCCCCGCCGACATCGTCGAAGGGATCCGCTTTGCCGAACTGGGTGCCGTTTGGCGACTTCGGCGTCATTTCGGCCTACTTTTCGGGCGAAATCGCGACGGATTAGGTGAAGCGCACCGAGAAGCGGGAGACACTCCCACGCGCCGCGGTCACGAACGGCCCAAGACCGCGGAACGTGACCGGAGGCGAGGGGACCGACACTCCGTGGACGGTGCGGGCGGTCTGGTCGTGACGGGTACGAGCAGCAACCGGGCCCGCCTCGTGGCGGGGAGCTACCGCCATTTTTAGGTACCGACCTAACCGAGCCCGACAGCACCATCTGGGATCCCTCGAGAGCCCTCTGGAAGTTCGTTTGCGGGCACCCCTGGGGCCCCCTCTTTTACATGGCCTTGACCAAGCCACCCGGGCGCAGGTCGACGCCGCCGTGTAGCGACAGCTGGACGGGGTGCTTTTCGCCGCCGACCAGCGGGCCAATCCCTGGCATGGCCGTGAAGCTTTCCCCGTGCGGAGCTTCGCGCTCCGCCCGAGGGCTTCCTGGCGGCGCGCTATCATGGATGTTGGTCTTGTTGCACGGTGAGCTTGACGCGGGTAGGCCAGGAATAACTCGTGAGGGCAGGTGAAGGAGATGGACAGATTAGCCACTAGGACGAACGGTTGGAAAAAGTAGCGTTCCCGAGCCGCTCGCAGCCGGGGGGTCAGAGAGTTGCAGGAATTACAACAACTAAAGAGGGAAAAAGTCGGCCTTTATAGGTGGCTAAGGTTAGCACGGTCGCTGGATTTGGAACTTTGCAAGCTAAGCTCGCGATGGTTCCCGGCTCAAGGAGAGGAAGCCGTAATCGTAGGCACTTTCTGCGACCTTCGGCGGACTGATATCGTTGCTCCCCATTACCGAGATCCCTTTGTCGTGTACCTGATGAGAGGCGCTGAGCTTTGGCGGCTTGTGGCTCAAGTACTTGGTAAGCCGGGTGGTTATAACAGGGGGCGCTCAGTTCCCTTTACTGGGCCATTCAAACTCAACACCGTACCATGGGTTGCGGGCGACCTTGGAACAAGTATAGGTGTGGCTACGGGAGCGGCACTCGCTTTGAGCGTGAAAGCAAACGATAATGTCGTCGTCTGCACCTTTGGGGACGGGACAGCGAATCGTGGCGATGTGCACGAAAGCCTGAGTCTGGCTGCGCTGTGGCGGCTACCGATCGTCTTTGTTTGCCAAAATAACGGTTGGGCAATCTCGCAACCCGTTTCTTCGTATCTTTCAGCGCCCGTGTTCGCAAGAGCAGCTGGATATGGCATGCCTGGCGTTCAGATCGATGGTCAAGACGTAGAAGAAGTAAGAGAAGCCGTTGCCAGGGCCGTCATTAGAGCTCGAAATCGTGAAGGGCCGACCTTAGTCGAAGTCTTGACCCTGCGAGGAGCTGGGCACTGGGCAGGGGATACAGAAGATTACCGAGATCGAACCAGCGAGCGAGCGGTCCCAGATCCTCTCGAGCTGTTCCGATCGCGCCTCCTTGAGCAAGGGTTGGCTTCGGTCGATGGGTTGGAAGAGGTGGATAACGACATTAATCAGTCGATTGTTCTTGCCTTCTCCGAAGCATTTGCAGCGCCCGATGTATCAGAAGGGGACATAGGGACCGACGAAGTGTTCGCATGAGCACTCATCAAGGGCCATCGGTCCGGCTCAGCTACGTTGAAGCGGTTGTGGATGCGATTGCAGGCGAGATGCGTCGCGATCTTGACGTGGTCATGATCGGACAGGACATAGGGCGATTCGGTGGGCCGATGGGGACCACAAGAGGCCTGTTCGAGGAATTCGGTGCGGTACGGCTATTGGAAGCGCCGATTTCGGAAGGGGCCATGGTAGGCGCAGGGATAGGTGCGGCTCTGTTTGGGCTACGGCCGATTGTGGATATTTCGTTTGGCGAGTTCCTGCCAGCTGCGATGAACCAACTAATAAATCAAATGCCGAACCTGCATTATATGACGGGGGGAGAGGCTCAGGTCCCCCTTGTGGTCCGGACCCGCGTTGGTGATGGGCCATACGGGGGGCACCCCCAAGACTACAGCTCCTGGTTCGCACACGTGCCGGGCCTGAAGGTCGTCGTTCCGGCGAACCCGCACGACGCCAAAGGCTTGATGATCGCGGCCATACGAGACAATAATCCTGTACTCTTCGTCGAGCCAATGTCGCTCGCTCGTGGCGGGCGACAAGAAGTTCCGCAAGATCCCTATGCGATTGATATAGGGACGGCCAAGGTTGTCCGGCGAGGCACCAGCATCACTTTTGTCGCGCTGGGATCGATGGTGCCCCCTGCCATCCGCGCCGCAACTGACCTGATGCGAGAGGGTATTTCCGCTGAGGTAATCGACTTGCGATGCATTCAACCTTGGGACATGAAGTGCGTCCTTGAATCAGTTAGGAAGACCGGTTGTGTCATGACAGTCGAAGAGTCGTGGGTTTGTGGAGGGTTCGGGGCGGAGGTGGCAGCCACCGTTGCAGAGCGCTCTCTGGATGACCTCATCGCGCCGGTAGGCCGGGTTGGTGCAGTGGCTGTGCCGATCCCCTCAGGCCCCCTCCGACAGTTGGTCCTGCCGAGCCATGTCACGGTCGCTGAGGAGGCAAGGCGGCTGCTGCAGATTGGCCGGCAGGCTCAGGACAGCGGTCGCCGACCCCTAGCGCACCCTATTGAGTCAGTGAACTCTTCCGGCCCGATGAGCTCTGCTCCGTCTGCCCGCTGGTTGTCGAGGTAGTCGGCGCTGAACATCGTTCGGGCAACTTGCACCTCGTCCGTCGAGGTCCGCCGGTCGATACGTGAATTTCGGCCGGGCTAAACCCCACCTTTCGATATGAGGAAGTTCCCGTCGCCGCGCCACTCCCCGGTAGCGACGACCGCAAACGCCGCCGCCGCACGTCGGTAAAAATCGAAGCGTTCGAGTGATCCCATCTCCAGGTTGCGGCCCTCGGCCCGTCGGGCAATATCCAGGAACTCTTGCTGGACGGGTGTAACAGCGCTGGGCTCGCCCACAACCTCCATGCGGACGAGGGGCTTGTCGACGAACGTGTCGATGGGGAAGACGCTGAAAATCGCCGTACCCGCCCGGCCGAGCGACACGCCACTCAGGCGGACCAGCCGGCGAGCAAAGCCGGCCGCAGGAAAGTTACGGTCGACCACAGCAAGCTCGTCACCGTGCCCCATGGAGGCCAGGGCCATGAGCAAGTCTGGGCCTAACAACGGGTCGAGGCCCTTAAGCATGGGCAGCTCCGATCATCGCTAGCGGTACCGCCTATTGACAACCAACGCAGTTGATGTTATGCAGTCGCGTTGGCTGCAGACGATTGGCCCAACCGAAAGGGGGAGGAAGAACGAGCCCGAGTCAGGCCCGGGACCATTGGCGTCGCCCGGCCCACCGCTTGAAAGTGCTCAGCTCGGCACCAGCTCCGTTTTGGTTACGCGCCTGGAACTGGGTTGCGCCGCCATCGGGGGGCTCTACGCGCCGGTTAGGGAAGAGGACGCCTTAGATGCCCTGCAAGCGGCATGGGACTCCGGTATCCGCGCTTACGACACTGCGCCGGTGTACGGTGCCGGGCTATCTGAGCGCCGGGTGGGAGCGTTCCTCCGCACGCAAAGCCGCGAGGCCTTTACGCTCACTACCAAGGTAGGCAGGTTGCTGGTGCCCCGCACCGACCAAGTAGCCGGGGCCGCCTGGTCCGACGACCTCGAGGCGGTCTTCGACTTCAGCGCCGCTGGTGTCCACCGCTCGTTGGAGGAAAGCCTCATACGGTTGGGCTTAGAACGGGTCGACGTCGCCCTCATCCACGACCCTGATGAGCATTACAGGGAGGCGCTTGAAGGAGCTTACCCGGCCCTCCACCACCTTCGCGCTTCCGGTGTTGTCGGAGCCATCGGGGCCGGGATGAACCAGACGGCGATGCTTGAAAGGTTCGTGCGCGAAACCGACATCGACTGCGTACTGGTCGCGGGCCGCTACTCGCTGCTGGACGATCGAGCCGCCGCGTCATTACTTCCCATCTGCGCCGAACGCGGAGTTGGAGTGATCATTGGTGGGGTGTTCAACAGTGGGATCTTGGCGGAGGCCGGGGTTGGCAGCTACTTCGACTACAAACCGGCAAGTCCTCAGCTGCTGGACCGTGCCCGGAGGCTACGAGAAATGACGACGCCATACGGTGTCCCGTTGCCGGCAGCCGCGCTCCAGTACCCCTTGCGGGACCCCAGGGTGACCACGGTCGCCGTAGGCGCACGTTCCCGAGCCGAGGTGCTGGACGACGTGGCCTACTTCACCACGCCTATCCCGGACGCACTCTGGTCCGACCTAGAACGCTCTGGGCTCCTCGGGTGGGAGGCGCCCGGTGTCGAGCCGACTTGACGTACCGGCGACGCCACGGGGCCGCCACGAACAGGGCAAAGAGGCTACATAGGCACCCGGTCGGACAGGCCGACCCGGAAATTGGCATTGGACGTGGACGTTCTTCGCCTGTACATTTGGTTGGGCCAAAGAAGGGGGACGGACGTGAGCTGCCTCTGGGACACGGCTGGTGAGCGCCGCTCGGTGTGTCGCGGCGTGCCCACTCAAGCACCGTCCTGTGCCACCCGGTCGCCCCCTATGACGCGCACCAACGCGAGGCCAGCTCGGCTCTGTAACTCCCAGCGCAGGACTTTGTCGGTCCCGCGTAGCAATACTGATGGGTAACCGATGTTCTTGACTGGAGATCACTCGTGAAGATAACTGATGTCAACGCTTTGTCGCTGTCCCGGATGCACTCGCTAGACGAGCAGTGGAAGTGCGCCGATTTTAATTCCGTCAAAGCAGATGCGTCTATTGTGCAGGTCGTCACCGATGACGGTATTGTGGGGATCGCAGAGCCGTCGCCCTATGGTATGCCGTCCGTAATCGCCGATAATGTCTCGAAAATCAAGCCCGAGCTGATCGGACGTGACCCTCTCGAGGCGTTGAGCATGGGGCTGCACCCAAATGGCTACTCGCTGAGTTACGACTGCGCGATTGCTGGGATCGAAGCTGCCTTATGGGATATCAGAGGTAAGGCTGAAGGCAAACGGGTCGCCGACCTACTCCGTCCGCAGGGAGCCCTTGAGTCGGTGCGTCTGTATGCCTCGGGCGGTTGCAACTACGACTGGCGTAGCCACCCTGAAACCCTGGTGGCAGAGGTCGCCGATTACCAAAAGCAGGGGTTCACCGCGTCAAAGATCCGTGTAGGGACCAAGTGGAGCTGGGACGGTGTCACACCACGGCGGCTCCTCGAACTTCTGGCCGAGGTCCGTCAGGCGGTCGGCGACAGTTTTGAGTTGATGCTGGACGGGAACTGCCGTCTCACCGAAGAAGAAGCGCTGGAGGTGGGCCAGGGCCTGGACCAGCTCAACTTCACCTGGTTCGAAGAGCCGATCGACCGCGAGAACATGCAAGGCTACGTGCGGCTAAACGAGGCGCTCGACCTGCCGGTCACCGGCGGTGAGTCTTTCACGACCCTCGAGCAGTTCTACCCTTACATAGTGTCGGGCGCTTACGCCATCGCGCAGCTCGACGTTGGTATCAGCGGCGTCACGGAATCATGGAGGATCGTCGAGGCGGCAGATCGTCATGGGATCGAAGTGTGCCCGCACAATTGGCACAACGGCCTGCTAACCATGGTCCAGGCCAACCTGGTCGCAGCTCTGCCGCACCCCCACGTCCTCGAGCTTTGCCGCCACCAGGGCCCCCTCCAATGGGACATCTTGGCCGACCCGCCCGAGATCGTCGATGGCCACTTGAAGCTCTCGCGTGAGCCGGGCTTCGGCGTTAGGCTGGCCGAAGATCTTCCCGAGCGGTTCCCTTATGTGGAGGGCAACTGGCGCTTGGTCTTCAGCCGGGATGACGTCTTGGTACGCGGCCCCCACTGAAGTCGGTAATGCAACAATGTTGGCAGTTGGACCGTTTGGGACGGGCTATTGGCCTGACATTCTGTTTCTTGGGAAGGGCAATGTAAATAGCCCTGGATTGACACAGCTCTATTTTGAGGGAGAGTTGACAAATGAAAATCGGAAAGTTCATTCTTCCCATTCGGGGTCTATCTGAGCTACGTCTACTTCTCGACTAGCCTGCCGGCTGGTTTGGTCGAGGCGGCTCGGATCGACGGCGGCAGTGAGTGGCGCATTTTTTGGTCTGTGGCGATGCCATTGGCCAAGCCGTTGGTGAGCCTGGTGGCCTTCTTCGCGTTTGTGAGCCAGTGGAACAATTTCTTCCTTGTTCAGGTCATGATCGCGTCGCAGGCCCGCCTAAACCTGCAGACTGGTTTGGCGACTATCCTGGCGAGCGCGTTTTACAGCAGCCCGCTCTCCCCATCTGGGATCCTTCGACCAGATTTGGCGCTGGGCGGTCTCCTCCTCGCCGCGCCGGTCATCATTTTCTTCCTGGCGATCCAGCGCAACTTGATGAGGGGGCTTCTGGCCGGGTACGGCGTGGGCTGACCGTGCGTCTCCGTCCTCGGCCCCGCAACGATTGTAGGTAACCACTAGATAAGTGACACGATTGGAGGAAGTGCGATGGCAGCAGAACCGACGTCGGATGTCGTGGTGGAGGCATCTGGTTCGCACCGCGTGTCGCTACCTGTCGTAGGTCCCGACTACCCCCGGGTCGACGCGGAGACCC
The DNA here is from genome assembly GCA_963823855.1 of uncultured Acidimicrobiaceae bacterium. Taxonomy (GTDB): domain Bacteria; phylum Actinomycetota; class Acidimicrobiia; order Acidimicrobiales; family Palsa-688; genus Fen-671. Next base: position 230,277 of record CAWGNA010000003.1, on the reverse strand, counting down.
GGGCCGCTTTCACTGATGTGAGCGCAGCTACGGCGGCGGCTACCTTGCACCGCATGGGGATCACACGGGCTTTTGTACGGGGCCCTCGTGCGCTCGATCCTGACGCCAAGGTCGTGGGCTCAGCCCTGACCCTTGCTTTCATGCCCAAACGGGAAGATGTGGCGGCGGCACGCGGCCAGGAGCACTTCGAAAAGCGAACTGCGTTGTGGGCCGTACTTGACCAAGTCGAGCCATTCGACGTGCTAGTCGTGCAGGCCTTCGGTGATCTGTACACCGGTTGCATCGGGGAGATGCTCACGAGCTACTTATCCACTCGTGGCGGGTTGGGGATCGTCGTCGATGGCTGCATTCGCGATTGGCCCAAGATCCGCAAGATGGGTGTCCCAGTCTGGGCCGTGGGCGTCACTCCCCACTTCGCCACGCAGGCGGGGCTGCTCCCTTGGAGCTATAAGGTCCCTGTTGCCTGTGGAGGAGTCCTGGTCCTCCCGGGCGACCTTGTCGTTGCCGACGCGGACGGAGCAGTAGTGGTGCCCGCGCAGCTGGCTAAGGAGACGGCTCGCATCGCTCGCGCTCACGAAGACTGGGAGATCTTCAGCCGTATGCGGCTAGACGAGGGCGGCGCCTTGAGCAAGTACTACCCCCTGGATGAGGAGGCTACCCGCGAGTACGAGGAGTGGCGCCGGCACCGGGCCTAGCACAAGGGGGACGTCCGCCCGAAGAAGGACGGTAAGGTGCCCGAAACTGGTGCCTGAAGGTCGCTGAGGAGCAGTGCTTGGAGTCCGCCGCACTTTCTCCTGGCGAAAATGCTAGCTCTTTCCCAAGGAGGCAACAACCATGCCCTACCCGATCTACTCTCCAACTGGACACGGGCTCGGCAAACCCCGACGACTGGCAGCAGACCCGGCCGGCACCGACTATTCCGGTAACCAGGCTTTCCAACCGCTCCCAGCCCCGGTGGCGCCCTACCCATTCCATCTTGATCTCGCGTCGGTCCTCGGCGCCGCTCCGGTCGCGGCGGTCCAGGCGTCTGGCAGCATTTCATTCCACCTGATGGGAGATGTCGGCGGAATCACAACGCCAGTCCCACAGACCGACGTCGCCCAAGCCCTCGAGCAAGACCTGGTGGCTGACCACGCCCCCGTCCCGTCGTTCCTGTACCTACTCGGAGACTGCGTCTACTACAACGGGCAGCCGACCATGTACTACGCGCAGTTCTACGAGCCCTACATGCACTACAACGCCCCGATCCTCAGCATCCCTGGCAACCACGATGGGGACCCTATCGACTCCTCGCAGTCCACTCTCGACGGGTTCCTCGCCGCCTTCTGCACTGCGACGCCGCAGAACAACGCCCCGAGCAAGGACTCCGGCCGAACGTCGATGACTCAGCCGAACGTGTACTGGGCCCTCGACGCTCCTTTTGTCACCATCATCGGGCTCTACACCAACGTGCCCGAGCACGGTCGTATCGATGACAACCAAACGGCGTGGCTGCACAGTGAGCTCTCCTCGGCGCCGGGCGACAAGGCCCTGGTGCTTACGATGCACCATCCACCCATCTCGGCCGACAGTCACCACGGCGGGAGCGCCTACATGTTCGGGGTCGTGGACCAGGCAGTGGCGATGGCAGGACGCGCGCCCGATGCCGTCCTCGCCGGTCATGTTCACAACTACCAGCGGTTCAACCGCACCATTCAGGTCGGCGGCAGTGCGATCGACGTGCCCTACATCGTTGCTGGTGCTGGCGGTTACCCGAACCTGCACACGATGGCAGCTGATGCCGTCGCGGCGAAACTTCCGTGGCAGATGCCTGACTTCCCGGGTGCAGTCCTCGAGGCCTTCGACGACACCCACTTCGGCTACGGCCGGATGACGGTTACGCCCACCGAGCTCAGCTTCGAGTACGTCACGGTCGTGCCGAGAGCTCGAGTGGCCGACGCCACCATCGGGCGTACTGTCATTGACCAATTTCAGCGGCCGATCTCGAAAACGTAACGCGGCGGCCCAACTTGCGGTCCCTCTGGATCCCTTCTCAGCCTCTCTGTAACCTATGACAGGGGACGAAGTTGGCCGCTCCATCACGTGGGGCGTACCGACTTTCTCCTTTCGACGAACAAGGGGGGCTGGGATGCTCTGTCGGAAAGCTGTTCCGGTCACGACGGTAGCGGTCCTGTGGCTCTCCTTGGCTCCCGTTGCGCTCGCGGCACCGCATGCGATGGGCGAGAGACTGAGTTCGGGCTCTCCGGCGCCAGGCGGCACCCTCATCATCCTTGGCCAGGGCGACTTGGGCGTTCTGGACACTGTCAGCATCTACGCCGACTTTGGTGGCGTGGAGCGCATGTTCACTCGGCAGCTGTTCGGGTACCGGGATTCTGCCGACTTCGCGGCGCAAGTCGTGGTCGTACCTGACGTAGCAACGGAGCTCCCGACAGTCTCCGACGGTGGCATAAGCGACGGAGGCCGTACTTACACGGTCCATATTAAACAAGGAGTCCTGTGGGGCACGAACCCCCCCAGGCAGGTCACCTCAGATGATTTCGTCAGGGAGTTCAAAATGCTGTGCAACCCGGTATCACCCGTCGGTGCCCCTGGTTATTACGAGACCACCATCGTTGGGATGGCGACGTATTGCAACGGCTTTGCCCGTGTAAAAGACACGGTCTCGGCGATCGACGGTTATGAGATGAACACCTCACTGCCGGGAGTGAGCGCCCCCAATTCCTCGACCATCGTCTTCAAGCTGATCGAGCCGGCCACCGACTTCTTGAACATCCTCGCGATGGGCTTTTCCTCGGCTCGCCCGGTCGAGTACATGAACTACATCCCCGACAGCGCCCCTTTCCGTCAGCACCTCATCTCCGACGGGCCCTACCGCATCACGTCCTACTCGCCGGGCGTGGGCTTCACCTTCGACCGCAACCCTGCTTGGAAGCAGTCAACCGACACTTTGCGCCACGCTTATGTCGACAAGGTGGTCATTACCGAAGGACTGACGGCTGAGAACGTCCAGGAGCAGCTGGAAGCGGGGACCGGCGACATGGAGTTTGACGTGACCCCACCCACCCAGGACCTCCCCAGCCTGGAGGGCAGCCCTGACCTGGTTATCGGCCCTCCTGGCGACGTCCGTCTTTTGGCTCTCAACCAGTACGCGGGCCCTTTACCAACAAGCTGGTGCGGGAAGCAGCCGAGTACGCGGTCGACAAAAACGCCATCGTCCAGCTCGACGGTGGTCCTAGACTGGCCGCACCGGCCGAGCAGTTCATCCTCCCCGGCAGCACCGGGTATATCCCCGGTTACAACCCCTACCCGGACAATAAAGGGGACGGTGACCCTGGCAAGGCCCGGGCACTTCTGAACAGAGCGGGTTACCCAAATGGCGTAACCGTTAAATTGCTGTACTCCACCACTCCACCCCAGCCCCTCATGGCCCAGTCCCTGCAGGCCGGCCTCAGCGTGGCCGGTTTTCATGTAGACCTGGTCCCTGCCACCCGACAGGCCTTCTTCGGGAATTACCTCGAGAACCCGAGCGCCGCCAAGCGGGACCTCTGGGACCTCGCCCCGCCAGTTTGGGGACCGGACTGGCCCGGCAACAACGCGCGCACGACCTTGGAACCCCTCTTTACCGATCCCGGAGCCGGTTACAGCGACTTTGGCGGCTACTCGAGCCTGGTGACAGACTCGATAATCAATAGAGCGCTTTCAGCCCCGAACAACGCCGTTGCCGCCGTCCGATGGTCGCAGGCCGAGCGCCAAGTGCTCGCCGACGCGGCCGCCGTCCCCATGGTCTACGAGAACGCGACGATGTACCACTCATCCGCCGTGCACGGCTGCAATTACTGGTGGGGCGACGGCAACTGTGACCCGACTAACGTTTGGCTCTCCCGGTGACGGTCATATGTAGTGGGGCCTGGGAGGATGAGCCGAGGCCCCCTGATCGCTCACCGGTCCGTTCTCGGGTAAGCGCAAAAGATGGCTCTGGTCGTGGCCACGGCGGGGGTGCATTCGGTGGCGGTACGGCTCTGATGGCCCCCGCGAGCTAGCTCGTGCCTATGTGGCGACAGCAGGATCGTCACAGTCCGAGGCCGGCGTCGAAACTGGCTTGTTAGGTATGAGCCTGCTGGAGGTACGCAACCTCGAGGTCAGCTTCCCGACAGTTGATGGCATGGTCCGGGCCGTCCGGGGGGCAAGTTTCTCGGTCGACGCGGGCAAGACCCTCGGCATCGTCGGCGAATCCGGGTCGGGCAAGAGCGTCACGTGCATGACCGTCATGGGGCTCGTACGGGGGGGGCGGGTCTCCGGTAACGTCCTCTTCGGCGGCAAGGACGTCCTCGCGATGGGGGATGAGGAGCGCCGGCGGTTGCGCGGAGCCGAGATAGGGATGGTGTTCCAGGACCCGCTGTCCAGCCTGCACCCTCTCTACAAAGTTGGTTGGCAGATAGCCGAGGCCATCCGCGCCCACGAGGGCGTTTCGAGGAAAGCGGCCCACGCCCGCGCCATCGAGCAACTCGCTCTCGTAGGCATCCCCGCGCCCGAGCGCCGAGCGGGAGAGTACCCCTACCAGTACTCCGGGGGCATGCGACAGAGGGCGATGATCGCCATGGCGCTCGCGTTGCGCCCCAAGCTCTTGCTCGCCGACGAGCCCACGACGGGGCTCGACGCGACCGTACAGGCGCAAATCATCGAGCTCATAAAACGGCTCCAGGCCGAACTGGCCATGGGCCTGATAATGGTCACCCATGACCTCGGCATCATTGCGGGGATGGCCGACCATATCGCGGTGATGTACGCAGGCAAGGTGGTGGAGTACGCGGAACGGCGGCGCCTCTATTACAAGCCCGTCCATCCCTACACAAAGGGGCTCCTGGCATCGCTCCCGTCGCGCTCGCGGGGACAAGCCCGGCTGGCCCAAATAGCCGGTCAGCCACCCAGCATGGTTTCGTTGCCAGGAGGATGCAGCTTCCACCCTCGCTGCCCTGTAGCGCTGGAGCGCTGCCGAGTCGACGACCCACCCTTTGTCGAGCTCGAGGCCGACGCCAGTCAGGGAGCGGCGTGCTGGCTGCTAAAACGACCAGCCAATCTTGGCCCACCTGGGGACGCTGGGGGCTCGGCACAGTGACAGCGCCCGGCCGGCAGGGCTTGAGCCACGAACCGATCCTGCGGCTCGACCGGCTCGTGAAGCCTTCATCGTAGTGGCCAACATCGCCGTCGACATTGTGTACGCCTTCCTCGACCCGCGAGCCCGCCCTTACTGACCGCTAAAACAAAGGCGTTGCGCAATTTCGCGGGATGAACCCGCACCGTGGGCCTTGAAATCGTTTGGAGAAGCCGAGCACTGACCTCTACGGTTCAGGTCATGCGGCTCCACCGACAGCATGCGGCCTGGCTCATCGGCCTCGAAGGCATCGCCCTTCTCCGTCACGGCGCGGGAGATGACCTAGGCCGTGGGTTCCTGGAGGAAAGGTTGGCAGAAGTACGGCGCATCGTTGGCTCCATCGATCACCAGGAACCGCTCGTCGAGAGTGGCGACATCTCTGTGCGTGACGGCTACGCCATCTGGGCGGGGACGTACGACAACGAGAACAACCCGTTGTACGCACCCGAGGAGCAGGTTGTCCGCCCGTTGCTCGACGCTCTCCCGGTCGGGCGCGTCGTAGATGTGGCGTGCGGGACGGGCCGCCACGCTGCTCATCTCACAGGGCGCGGTCACGAGGTGATCGGCTTCGACCTGTCCGCCGAGATGCTGGCGCTTGGGTCAGGGCGGCGCGCCCAAGCGGATCTCCTCCACCTACCCCTTCCCGACGGCTGCGTCGACGCCGCGGTTTGCACCCTCGCCCTCACCTACGTCCCCGACCTCGTCCCGGCGCTCGCTGAGTTGGCTCGAGTGGTCCAGCCAGGCGGCATAATAATTACCAGCGACATCCACGTGTTGTCCCTTTACCTGGGCGGAGTCTCGAAAGCCGCCGGCCGACGGATGCCGGCGACGCGCCATTTCGCCACCGACTACGTCCGAGCGGCCACGACAGCCAACCTCGAAATCCTGACCTGCCACGAACCTCGGTGGGGCATCGTCGAAGGCGAAGGTGGACCGCTCGCACAGCACTGGTGCCCAGACGCCTCGGCAGCCGCGTACCGGGACACCCCTGCGGCGATCGTATGGTCCTTCCGGGCCAGGTAAGCGACGACCAGCAGACTGTGCTGCGTGACGAACGGGGGGACCGGCTGGTGGCCGAGAAGCTGGACGAGATGGCCCGGTCCGTTGCGGAAACCCAACTTGGCGGTCCGGACGAGCTCCTCTCCTTGGCCCGTTAGCCCGGCCGGAGCCCTCGACCCAGGAGCACCTCGTAGATCGTCTCCGCGTTCTGTTTAGGGCCGATCGTCGTCGTGTCGAGGTGCACCACCTCTTCAGGAGGCGGCTGGAAGAGCTTGGTGTCGTGCCTGTGCCGTCGGTACCCCTCGGGGTCGGAACCCTTGAGCCGGGCGATCCGATCTGGGGTGTCAATGCGACGGACCTGCTCGTCGACCTCGCAGTCAAGCATCACCGACAAGAACAACGAGCCGCGACGCTGAGAAAGGGAACGGATGCGGTCGTACTGGCGCGCACCGTCCTCGTCATCCGTCAACACGTTCGTGAAGACGTAGCTGTTCGACTTCGGCGCCAAGTCCTCAATGGTCCCGAGGACCGCCTCGCGGATCGGCCCGACGCGTTCCCAAATCTCCAACGGGATCGGGAACTTCCCGTCCCATTTGAACAGCGTCAGAAGAGGGATGTGGATGAGCTGGTTGTCCACTAGCACCCCGTCTAGAAGCCCAGCCAGCTGCGACCCGACAGTGCGCTTCCCAACGCCGGGGTACCCGAGAAGGAACACGACGCAGGTCTCGGGGCCATCGTCCACCAGGCCCACGATAGGCAGCGACGGTACATCTTTTCGCCCGACGACCGCGCAGCATCGACGACATCGCTGTCTCAGCCGGAAAGAGGCTGCGCGCTCTTCTCCCGCTCGCCGAGCGCCTTCACTTGCTGGTCGAGCCATCCGAGGCTGTGTTCGAGTTCCATGCGTTCCCGGGCACCACGACCGAGGTGGTTCGGGTGGGGGGCACCGTCCGGAAGGTCAACGGAGCAGTTGGGGGCGCTCCCTTCGTCTCGGTGGCTGTGACTAGAGACCTGCTCGTAACGACAGTGTGGTGCCGATGAGTAGCATGCCCGACCATTTGGGACGTGCGGCCAGGCTGGCCGCTCCTCCCCGCTATGCGTGAAACGGCCTCGGCTAGCCCGGCTCCCGCCGACCTCTCCCAGTGACATCGGGCCGCCCTGACCAGCGTTCTCCGGTGCGCTAGAACGACGCCTCGGTAGCGCCCCGAGATTCGGGCTGAACCTCGCCAGGGATTCCTACGCGCCCGTTGTGTTCAGGGCTGCGGCGATGTCGTCGATTGCCGCCTGCTCGGCCTCGCTCACGACTTGACTGTGCTCGCGATGGGCAGCCGCGACCTTCTGGGCCAGGGTGACGATGAACCGACGGTACTCGTCTACCTCAACCGGAGTGGCCTTGCGCTCTAGTACCGCGACCGAGTCGCGTATGTGCTCCAGCCCCTCTTGCTTGAGTTCCTCGGCGGAGTGGTAGTGCGTGTGATCCCGCTCAGGTTTAGCGGCGACGATCTCATCCAAAAGCTCGCTCTTACCGTGCTGCTGGCGCGCCTCCACGTAGGCTTTGGCCATAGCAATGGTTTCGCGCAGCGTCCCCCCGCGTTGGGCCGTGACCACGATCATGCCGGCACTTGGTGGCGCTTCCAGGATCTCTTGCCACTCCTCGGTCGAGAAATCGGACTTCGTCGTCATCGCCTCTCCATCGTTTGGCACCCTTGGCACATACCGTAGCGACTGGTACGCGATATGCACGCGCCTAGTCGGTTGTCGATGAAGAGGGGGCGGCAATGCTCTCGTGACAAGGGCCGAAAACGGAAGATCGTTCGGCTGCTCGGGGCCCCTGGGTTTTAGTGCGGGGCCGTCAGGGCGAAGCGAGAGATGATACCGGGCAACCATTCCGGGTCGCCGAACTGCAGCCCGTAGCGGTCGGCCAATGCGGGTACTTGCCCGTCTTCCGGCGGGCCAGCGGAGATCAGGCTGGCCAGCTCGCGGAAGAAGTGCTCGAAGCCGGCGGGGCTGATGATCTCGATCATCCGGGCCGGGACACTGCCCGCATTCCACATGGTGTGCATCTCGCCCCTTGGCTTGGTGATGTAGCCGCCGGTGGCGAGGACGACTTCGCGGTCGCCCGAGCGGAAGCCGATCTGTCCTTGAGTGACGATCGAGTATTCGTCTTCGCGTGTGTGCAGGTGCGGCGGCACGAGAGCGCCGACCGGGAACGGGTGCTCAACCACAGACAGCGCCCCGCCGGTGTCGTGGCCCCATAGCTTGAACTCCACGCCGATGGTGCCCAGCTCGCCCGTACCTCCTTCGCCGGGTGGGATGACGGTCAGGGGCGGGGGATTAGGTACGGTCACAGCAGCTGGCCTGCTCTGTCGATCGCGATCGTCTCGACCGTCTCTGCGATCTGTGCACGCGGGCCCCGCATGATGGACTTGCCCGGCCCGGCCCAGATCCGTTTCATCTTCTCCAACAGGCCCTCGGCCTCGCTTAGGCTCTCGAAGTCCAGGTCGATCATCACGAGCCGGGGGTCCTCCACCGACCGCAGGACCCGATAGTGGTGGACGCCAGATCCCTTGCGGTCAGCCGGGTCAGTGTCGAACGCCTGCTTCCAGTTGTCGAAATCCGGGACCGAGTGCTCGATCCTGAGTGTGAACATTGTTGGCTCCTTTTCGTGGGGGTTCGTGCTGCGCGGGGGTGCAGACGGCCAGAGCGAATGGCCGTCAGAACGGGACCATCGTGGTCAGTAGGCCGTTGGCCGGGATCCGCCCCGCCAGGGCCTGGCAGAAATCGAGCGCGTCAAGCTCGATCTGGTGGTCTCCGTTGCCGGCCTGCCAGAGACCGCCGGCTGGCCCGGACAGGGCGAGCGTGAAGGGCTGGCCGTGGCGCCGCGCCCACTCGGCCACGACATCGGCGATCAGGCGCCCATCGTGCTCGGGGGTGATGACCATGTCACGGCCAGTGGCGCGGGCGGTGTCGAGCCGGTGCATCCAGGTGTCCCGGGTGAAAATAGTGTCGACGAGGTAACCGAACTGCCAGCGTTCCTGGTCGAATGGGGGGCCCTGTCTCATCCGCACAGCCCAGCGGGCCAACGCCGGGACGCGCCGGCGCGCCCGGACCGCCCGCGGCGCGACGGCGGCGAGGCGATCGATGAGCTCGGCCGGTGTCAACGCCGCCCGCTCGCGGACCTGCGCCGCGGTCATCGCGTCGATCATCGGGCCGCCGTCGCGCTTGGCCGCGGTGCGGTAGTCGTGGGCGAACTGACGGAACGATGCTTGCGCCTCGGCCATGCCGAGTACATGAGCGACCATGGACTGGACGTCCCACAGCGGGCAGATTGTCTGGAGCTGCCATTCCCCAGCACGCAGCTGCTGCAGAAGGTCGATCATGCGGGCGAATTCCGTCTCGGCCAGCACCATCGCCTCGCCGTGACTGATCCTCGGCACTGCTGCTGGCGCTGTCATCGTGATGGTCATCTGGTCCCCTCTCGTTGCTGCCTGACCATGATGTGGTCGGCGTACATGTCGACGGCGTCGTCGACCAGACGCAGCCAGCGGTCGCCGCCCGGATCGTTGGCTGTTTGTTGCGCCGACAGGCCGGCCACCAGCGCAGTCCACATGTCGAAATGCCCCGGGTCGCTGACGCCCGCCAAGGCCAAACGCGCCTGCATCTGATCGAACACCCGCACCGCGAGCGCGTACGACTCGGGCGATGGCTGGAAATCGGGGACCGTCCGCTGGAAGAGCAGCTGGTAGCGCTCCACGTCCTCGGCGCTGAACTCGACGAAGATCCGGGCAACGGCGCGCAGGACCGCCCGGGGATCGGCGGGCCAGTGCTGCGCGGCTAGTCGCTCGAGCAGCTGTCTGTTGCCCTGCGCGAACATGGCGTCGTAGATGGCCTGCTTGGAGTCGAAGTACCAATACAGCGAGGGTGGGCGCATCCCGATCTTGCGGGCTACGTCCCTCAGTGCCAGGCCAGCCAAGCCCTGGGCACGGGACAGTTCCCAGGCAGCGTCCAGGATCTCTGCCCGGGTGGACTCGCGGCGCTCTGCTCGCCGATCACGAGTCGTTTCAACTATCACAGATCGAATTATCTACTGCCGTTAGACAGTTGTCAAGGCAGTAATCGCCCGCCTGCGCCGGGGCAGGCAAGTCGACGCTCGCTCAGTCGTTGGCGGCCACCAAGGCCGCCAACAAGGCCTCAAGCCGTTCTCGAGAAGATAATTGCTGTTGCAGGTACAAAATCCTCTCCAGATCGCTCGGACATCCCCTTTGGCGGCGTTGTCACTCAACCTGTTCAAACACCAATGCTGGAAGTTTATTACTAGAACCTCAGAACTAGAGTATGGTGTGTTGTAGGCGCTTGAGGCACGGGCGTCGCAGACCGCCACGTGCTCGGGCGTCAAAGAGCGCGAGATATTGGCGCCAAAAAAGGACAGCGAGTGAACAACCCCATTGCACTGCTCGACAACCCTTCGAAGCTCACTACCCCGCGGCCGCTGCAATGGTTGGCGCGCTCAAAGATCATGGCGATCATTTGGACGACCATGCGGGTCTGGCTCGGGGCCGTGTGGATCCAAGCCGGTGCCGCCAAGCTCTGGGGCGCAGAGAACCCCGCGTTCCTGCACCACAACGGCGCCGGGGTGGCTGGTTTCGCCACCCATGGTGTCGCTGCCTATACCTGGTGGGGGAGCTTCCTGCATAGCTTCGTGGTCCCCAACGCCGCCCCTATTGGCGTGTTCATCGCCGTGGCCGAGTTTGCCATCGGCGTCGCTTTGGTGCTCGGCCTGCTCACCCCGCTGGCGTCGCTCGGCAGCCTGGCCTTGCTGTTCACCTACGTTATGTCGGGGACCGCCAGCGTGTGTGCGTTCTATGCCCTGTTCGCCATCATCATCCTGGCCAACTGGAGGACCTCGAGCTGGCTCGGAGCCGACGGGTTTATCGGTGGCTACGTCCAGCGCCGCCGCGACCGCCGGCTGCCGGCCACCACGGCACAGGTCATAAGCCTGGCCGCGGCCCCCGCTAAGGCGGCGTAGTGACGGGGCCGGTGTCGCTCCTGTCCTGGCGGGAGCGACAGCGAGACAGAAGACCCGCGAGTTCGGTTCTCGGAGAAAGTGAAAGCTAGTCCAATATGGGCCGTCCTGCTCTTCGTTGGAATTGGGTTTGCTGTGCGCTTATGTTTGTGCCCTGACGTGCTCACGCTTATGACAACTGCTTTCCGCGTGCCTCCCCCAAGCCATCCCCTCACTCACCATCGCAAGAGGGACCAGCGGTGGGAACAACCGACAAAGCAAAGAACATCACCCAGAAGCGAAAGGAAGGCTGACAAGCCGCCTCGTGCGGATCTTGATGTCCTTCCCTCGCTCGACCGAGGAGATACCGTGCCGCTCGTCCCAGAAAACATCAAGAGCGAAAGGCCCGACGGCCGCCAAGACGTACACAACAGCGGCATCGACACTCAGTTGGCGGCTGCCCACCTATGCGGCCAGACTGACCTGCGTACCGGACGGATGTGCACCAAGCCGGCTCGTCACGACGGAACGTGCGAGTTCGTTCCGAAAGATGCCGCACGAGCCGTCGCGGACGACACCTAGTCACAGCCGGTTGGCCAGCAAGTGCGGCCTCAAAACGTGTTAGGGTAATGGGGGACACGACAAATTCCCCAACGTGTTGGGCCAGCGCAGGTTGGCTGGGGCGGTACTCCAGACCCCGGTAACGCGATCTTCGCAGTGTCTGAGGTAGGAGAACACCATGGCCCCCGTTGGGCCTTCTTTCTTTACAGTCTCTGATCGACCTCCCGCGAGCCGGGCGGGATCCGAAATAGGCCCCATCGTCGTGTGGCTTTGGGGCGAGCACGACATTTCGACTGATCGAGCGCTGGGGCTGGCCCTGGAGGGCGCCATCGCGCTTGATGGCGCTGGGCTGATCGTCGACCTGAGCGCTGTGGAGTTCATGGGCGCATCGACGCTCGGGGTCATCGCCCGGGCCCGGGAGCTCCTTCGGCAGCGGTCAGCGTCGTTGACAGTGCGGTCCCCCTCAGCCTTCGCCCGCCGCGTCATCAGCCTGTGCGGCTTGAACGACCTCCTCGCCCCGAGCCTCGAAATGGCGCCCGACGTGACGGGGGAGCGCTCGGCTCCTGGGTGGTATTGCCGGCGGCCCGGTGGCGCGATAGGCGCCGGGGCCGTCAGCGCCGACAGGCAGGTGGAGACCGCAGGACGAAGGTGGCGTCCGGGGGGTAGCGCTCACCGTGAGGGAAAAGATCAAGCAGCAGGGTTGGACAGCTACCGAAAAACCAAAGACGTCCTCAAGCAGGCCGGTGAGAAAGGCCAGGATGCTTGCCAAACGTGACGCAGGGCGGAATTGCATTAGCACGATGGAGGATCGTGGGCCCTGATGTGAAAACGCCAAGGCTCGTTCGACGAGTACAGCCCTTATAGGAGAAAGAAGTACGAGAATGGTTATCCTATTGGCCCTATCGGTTGTCCTGCTCTTCGCCGCAGTGGGGTTCGCGTGGCATTTCTTGTGGTTCATCGCAGCCATTTTCCTGGTCATCTGGCTCATCGGCCTGGGGCGCGGACGCGGCGAGCGAGCGGGCAGGCACGGCTTCTTTTGGTTCTGAGCGAAAGCCTCGCATTATGAGTGCTCCTTCGGCCCCCGCTAAAAAGGCACATCACGAGCCCAGGTTCGGTTTTACGAAACACGGCCGTGCCGTGTACCCGAAGACCTTCGACCACCTACCAAGCCACACGGCCTACGCCCGTTTCAACAAGCGCCTGGCGGTGCTGATCACCAGCAACGTTGGCACCATGACGTGTTTTTGGCTCTTCTGCGTCATATCTCTGCTGGGGCTGCCCGCCGCGTTGGTGGAGGCGCACGTCATCTCCCCGACTGTCGGCTTGATCGGTGAAGCAGGGTTCGTGATCATGGTGCAGTGGGTGGCACAGAGTTTTCTCCAGCTCGTCCTCCTGCCCTCGCTCATGGTCGGCCAGAACCTCCAGAACATCGCTGCGGACGCGCGATCGGCCAAGACGGTCGAGGACGTAGAACGGATCATCGACCTGCTCGATTGCCGTACTCAGGGCGGGCTCCAACTCATCCTGGAGGCGATTGACGAACTGAAGGTGAAGCCCAGCGGCGTCGGCGAGGCGGGCTAGGACGACCGGCCAGGTGTTCGAGCACATTGACTGACCGACGGCGGGTTCGCTCCGCATTTCGGTGCGGTCCGCTGACGCTCGCCGACCACCAAATATCGCGGCTACGAACTGGCCTTCGACTTCGTGCTGATCAAGATGCTCCTTGGCGGTACGCTCATTGCCCGCTGGGAGATGTGGAAGCCAGCGTTGGATGCCGCTTACGGCCCCGACGTTTATCCGCTGTTTGCCAGCCTGGTGTCAAAACTTCGGGCCGATCTCGGCTCGGTGGACCGATAAAGGCGGGTCTCCACTCGCAGCGGGGCGCGCAAATTTGGGCCACGCCGGAAATTGGCAGCCAATCCCGTCGATCAGCCCGGCGCCCACAAAACAAGTAACGCCGATGCTGGGCGCCTCAAGCCGTTCTCGAGAAGATTATTGCTGTTGGAGGTACAAAATCTTCTCCAGATCGGTCCGCGAGGCCATTTTCTCGCCGCTCGTCTGGGGTTCAAGTCCCCTCGGGCCAGGGACCGACGGTTCGGCTCGTGGTGCTCGTGGTGCTCGTGGTGCTCGTGGTGGTCGTGGCCTCCGCTCACCCCGGGCCGGCGCCGGGCCCCGATCACCGTCGAGATGTTGGCGGGCACCCCTCTGGCCACCCGCGAGCCCGGCCCGCCACCCCCGGCACCCGCGCCAGGCTCGCCGTCGCCGTAAAACGAGCGCTCGGTCCAACGGTCGAGCCGCTCGACCTCTCCCGTCCCTTGCGAGCAGTGTGGCAGCCGACCACCCAGCCACCCGAGCACGCCCGGCGGATCCTCGATTTCGTTCAGCTGGCAACATCACCCGCTCGGGAACTATCTCGCTCAGACCGGTGCGGGACAATCGAGGATCGACGAGCCGCGACTGGGTGCACTTACAGGGAGGGCACGGTCTGGAAGACACCCCCGAAAGCGTTGACACCCGCTCCGTTGATGCTGGGGGATTGGCCGATGAGCGGTAAGTACGCGTCCTTGGCGAACATGTACAGGGGGCGGCCGTCGAAAGTCACTTGGTGGGTGCCATCGGGCCGCACGATAAACCCGAGCTGGTGTCGGTCAACTCCGGGCCGGCCTCAGGGGGCATAGCGGTGAGGACCGGCGACCAGAATATGGCACACGTCTCCTGGCATGCGCTCTGGTGGCCGCCGTACAGACCGAATCTCTGGTGGCCGCTATCCAGACTGAAGGTGTAGACGGGTACGCTCACGGGGCCATCGCCGATCGCGGCCAGGCCGGTGCTCTCGGAAGCGGCCAATACCGTGGCAGAGGTCCCTGTAGAGGTCCCGTTCTCGTAGACAGGTGCGGTTTCGTCCTCAATAAGGGCCTGCCCCGCCGCGGGACGGCCCCGGCTCGGCTCGACCAGGTACCACACGCCGGGGGGGCTGGTCACCGGGTCGAACAGGTTTGCCCCGGTCGTCTGCCCTGGCGCCTTGTCGAGGAAGAACTGGTATAGCGGCAGGCCCCCGTAGGTCACCTGCAGCACCGAGGTGCCGGAAAGGACTTCGGTGCGGGTCACCGTACCGAGGAGGGTGGGGTTGACCCCGCGCCCGGCGATCGGGGCGCCGTCGGTGAGCAGCGCCGGCCACAACACGGTGTCACAAGAAGTCGAAAGAAGATTGGTAGTGGCATCGGTGCATGCGAACGGGGCCCCGCCGGACGTGAGCGTGTGCAGCTGGTCGGACGTGAGCACGTAGAGAGAGCAGCCCGAGTTCTCGCCGGAGCCGACGACCAGCACCCTGCCAAAGGCGCTCCCCGCCGCCGACACGGTGGCAGGGCCGGTTGGGGCGCTGGTCACAGGGGCGGCGCAGGAAGAAGTTTGGGCACTTACGGGCGAACTGAGCTGCGGCATCACGATCACCGGCGTCAAAGTGAGCATCGCGACAGCAGTAGGAATTGCAAACACGCGCCTCAGCCAAGCCGAAGCCGAGGGTGAGCCCGGCGACGTCGGTAGTGGAGGTGACCCTTCCGCTGGTGGCGAAAATCTAGGGATTACGGCTTTTGACGATCTGCGCATCGTAAACACCTCACATGTAGAAGTATGGGTCGAGCACCTGGACCCGGGTAATACTGTCGACCGGCAGGTCGTTGCGCGCCGCGGCCTTTCGGATTGCCTCTGGGCTAGGGGCGTCGTAGACGCAAAAAGTACGCCTTTTGTCGTCGCTCACATAGGAGTGCACCCAGGTGACATAGTCCTCGGCGTTTCGTTGGGTCACAGTGCGGCACAGTTCCGCGCCGGCGGCTGCGACCGGTATGTGCAGTCCCTGCGGGAAGGTGCGTTCAACGATGTACCGGGGCATCTTGGGGCCCTCCTGGATGACTTCGAACCTGTGAACATGAGCTACGGTACGAGCGTCCACCGGAAAGCACATCGGCAGTCTCTACCTATATTGGGACGGGCGGTTGCCTATCTTGGCCGTTGGCGCTGGGTTCGCGGAGGATCGCCGGCACATGGTGGTCAAACGCTCCTTGAGCTCATAACGGCACGATTCTCGTGCCAAATAATGGCGAGGAATATCGTGCATTTCCTACTGTTCGGAAAGGCCCGATCTAAGGCGTTGCCAACGCCCGACGACTGCACTGATCCGCTCCAACGCGAAGCACTCGAGCTCTCTCGATGTGCACCACGGGAGTCGTGTGCGGTGGAGCTCCGAGCATTGCCCGCAGGTGGGCCCTGTGGCGGTCGAGCGTGAAGACTCGGGCCGCCCCGCTCGCAGTTGAAGGGTTACACAACGGCCAGATCGCCCAGCGCCTCGTGCTGTCCGTGCGGACGGTCGACCACCACGTCGAAGCCGTGTACCGCAAGTTGGGTGTGAGCACGCGCGTCACCATGAGCCAAAGGGCGGTCGAGCTCGGCCTTGTCGGCACTCCCAATTGAACGCGCGGCGTGACCCGTTCTTCAAAGCGTTTCGCAAATTAATGGTTACACGCACGATCCGCGGTCTTCGCTGTCTCCGATGATTTCGAAGAGCATGCGCCGGAAGATCTGTACCTGGCGTTGGCTGAAGCCGCTCAAGGCAGCGGCCTCGACGCGGCTGCAAGCGGAGGCGACCTGTGCACATAAGGCCCTCCCGGCCTCGGTGATTTCCGGAATTCGGGCGCGACGATCGTGTGGGTCACTGCGGCGGACGACTAGGCCCATCCGCTCGAGCCGGTCCAATTGGCTCATGAGGGTTGTCTTATCCAGTCCGAGCTCTTTTCCCAGTTCTCCTTGGGTGAGGTTCGGCTTCATGTGAAGTGCACTCATCACGATGTAATCGCGGAGTTGAAGTCCGTGCTTCTCTGCTTCTTCGCCGGTCGCGCTGCGCATGCGTTGCGCGGCTCGATGCAGAAGCCAGGTGATTTCCGAATCGACGGAGGGCCCCACGCTCTCTGTATTGGGCTGTGCCCAATCGGGGGGAGTTTGAGTCGATGAGATTGGGCTCTGCATTCGGGAACCTTACGCTCTCTGGTCAATGTTGATGCAGTTCAGCGAGGCTGATCGGTGGCCTCGTTGGTCGGGACTGGTGTCAGCCGGACCGGCAGGGAGGGAATACCTTCGTAGGCGTCACGGTCGTGGGCAGGGACGATCTGCATCAGGTCTGCCAGGGCGATCACCCGGAGCAGGCCCTGTCGCACTTGTTCGGGATCGCAGTCAGCCACCTTGCGTAGCAACCACGGTCGTTCAACACGTCGGCGGATCCCGTCGAGCTGCCAGGTCAGGTCGCCGATGAAGGCGTACCGCTTTCCGGGCGGCACAGTCACGAAGATGACCACAGAGCCGGTGGTGTGACCTCCGGCGAGCACAACGACGACTGAGCCGTCGCCGTACACGTCGAAGCTCGACGGAAATCCGAGATACGGCGGGCCCGTGAACTCGTACTCGCGGATCTCGTGTCCCGCGGACACGAGACGGAACACCTTCCCGCCTTTATCCTCCGCCGCGTATTCGAGCTCGTTCGAGTTGATCCAGATCGGGACCTGCAGGGCGTCGAGGCCGCTCACATGGTCCCAGTGAACGTGGGTGGCCAACACACCTAGTAGCCGGCTGTGGTCGTAGCCGCTGGAGTCGAGTTGCTCGCGTACGGTCTTGGTCGCCGTATGCGCAGAGCGCTGTACCCGCGGGAGGGCCGCAACATGTGCTTCGACATTGGTACCGAAGCCAGCGTCGATCAGAATGTCGCCATCCGGGTGTTGCACCAGGATCGCTGTGGCGGCGAAGTGACGGATGTCGCGGAATGACCCGCCGCTGACGGCGAAGGCCGCTCGGGTTGCGTACGTGCCGGTGGGCATTTGGTAGATCGCCATGTCCGATGGTGGAGCGACCTCAGGAAGGGGCTCTGACCAAACAGAGGGAAGAGGAAGAGGTGACATAAAAAAATAGTATGGTTCAAGAAGATCCGAGTCAAGAAGTTCCTGTACCAGATGACTCTCGGCCCCGTCAGCGGGTTCGGTCAGGGTGCAGTCGATGCGGCGAGCCCGAAGAGCTCGCCGAACTGGTCGGCCATCATTTCTCGGCCCTTAATCTCGGAAATGGTCTCGCGCCCGACAACCTGGTCCTGCCCAGGGCATTGACCCGCACCGCCGGTGGGCCCGATGGGCACTGCGATGGCGACACCCATGGACTGGTACTCGACAAGGTCGGATCGTCCCGGGGCCAGGGGAGTTGATGTTGTCCGCCACGGTGGCAGCCTGATGCCGGGCGAAGCCGGCCATCTTGGCGTCCGCGGTGGAGATGTCCCCGCTAATAACGCCCCTCCGGGAGAGGTCGCCGGAAGGGTAGCTCAGCAAAATACGCACGCCACCGGACCGGACGTAGCGTGGGCCCCATGCGCTTCGCTTTCAAGACCTCGCCGCAGAATACGACCTGGGCCGACATGCTCGCCGTGTGGAAGGTGGCCGACGACATCGAGCTGTTCGAGTCGGGCTGGACCTTCGACCACTTCTACCCGATCTCTTCGGACAGCGCCGGCCCCTGCATGGAGGGTTGGGTCACCCTGACGGCGCTGGCCCAGGCAACGAGCCGCCTGCGCATGGGGACTCTGGTGACCGGCATCCATTATCGCCACCCGGCGGTCCTCGCCAACATGGCAACCACCCTCGACATCGTTTCTGGCGGACGTCTGGAGCTCGGGATCGGGGCCGGGTGGAACGAGGAGGAGTCGGGCGCCTACGGGATCGAGCTGGGCACGCCCGGCCAGCGCAGCGACCGCTTCGAGGAGGCGTGCGCGGTGATCGTCGGGCTCCTCACGCAGGAGACGACGACCTTCAAGGGCCAGTACTACCAGCTCACCAATGCTCGCAATGAGCCCAAGGCGGTCCAGCGACCCCACCCGCCGATCTGCATCGGCGGTAGTGGTGAGAGGAGGACGCTCCGCACTGCGGCCCGGTTCGCCCAGCACTGGAACTTCGTGGGGGGCACGCCGGAGGAGTTCGCCCGCAAGCGCGACATCCTGCATCAGCACTGCGAGGACCTCGGCCGCGACCCGAAAGAGATCCTCCTCTCCAGCCATGTCGTTTTCGCCGGCGACCCAACGGCCACTGCCGAACAGGCCGCCGCACTAGCCGATGTCGGTGTCGAGCTGGGTATCGTCTACCTCCGACCGCCTCTGGATCCAGGGGTATTCGAGCCGCTTGCCGCCGCCTTGCTTGAGCTTTAGAGAGCGGTGGCTCCTCGTTCTGGCTGAGCCTAGAGGAGTGCTCCCGGCGCGATGCCGCGGCGGAAGTGGCGTTGCGAGGCCAAGAACACGACCAGCGGCGGCCCGATCGACAGCCAGCTCGCCCCGAGTGCAGCCGTCCCGCCAAGCCCGCTCGCCACGAGGGCTGGCAGGGTGTAGAGGGACAGGCTGTTCGTCATCACGATCATGATCAGGGACTCGTTCCAGACCTGCAGCACCGTGAGGACGACCACCACGACCAGGGTGCTGGCCGACATCGGGAGGAACAGCCTGGTTGCGATGCGCGCCCTTGACGCCCCGTCCACCCGCATCGCCTCGACAAGGGGCTGGGGGACGGCGATGAAGGCGGCCCGCAGGAAGAAGATGGCGACAGGAAGGTCCAAAGATATGTAGATCAGCATCACGCCGAGGCGGGTATTGATGAGGCCCGCCCACACGAGGCCCTGGGCTTCGGGGAACAGCGTGAGCGCTCCCGGGACGGCTATCGCCACCAGCACCAGCCCGAACAGCGCAGAGCGGCCGCGGAAGCGGCCCTGGGCGAGCACGTAGGCGGCTGGTACCGCCAGTAGCAGCGTCCCGGCGACGGTGCCGACGGTCATGATGACGCTGTTCGCCAGCCCGGTCTCGACCTCTGGCCAGGCCAGCCTGAAGACCGGTCCCAGCGCTCCCCGGGGAGCGCGCCGGCCAGTGGGATGAGCTCGATCGCGGCGGCGACGAAGAGCGCAACGGCGGCGAGCCGACGCGTCCGGCGCTTGGAGGCGCCGAGCCAGGTGACGAAGGCCCCCGATCCGGCCTGTCGGCGCTCGCGTCGCCTCGTCTCGGGCACGAGAGCGTCGGGCCGGACCGCAGCGCCATCCTTAGTGCTCGCCGGCGAACTAATGGCGCGCCACGTCGACCTGCCTGTCCGTCGCATCGGCGCTACGGACCGCAGCTTCGGGCCGCAGATGAGCCCGAGGGCGAGCACGAGCAGCACGGCGCCGGTGCCGGTGGCGAGCGCCTCCGACTCGGCAAAGCGCAAGGACATGAACGCCAGGTCGTTGGCGTAACTCCCGACGAGCTGGGTGGCGTCGAAGGGGCCGCCTCCGGTGAGTAGGTCCACCGACTGGGCCATCTGCGCCTCGGTGAACAGACGGAAGATCGTGACGAAGACGAGCATGGGCCACACCACTGGGATCACGACGTAGCGCCAGTACGAAAGTCCCCGAGCCCCGTCCACCCGGCCGGCCTCGAACAGCTGAGCGGGAGCGGTGCTGAGGGCGGCCAGCATGAGGAGGAAGCACCACGGTGCGCCCTTCCAGATGCCGACGAACAGGATCACCCCGAACCCGAGCCTCGGGTTGAGATCCCAAACAAGCGGCGTCGTGTCCCCGATTAGGTGGTCGAGGAACCCGTAAGGCCCGCTAGTAGTGCCGAGGATACCGGCGAAAAGCGTCGCCGTCGATGACCAGGGGATGACGAGTGGGAGCAGGTAGAGCGTCGTCAGCGCTGCTCGCCATCGCCGCGCCCGGTAGACCAGCCAGGCGCCTCCGAGGCCGAGCGCGACCTCAACGGGCACCGTGATGGCAACGTAGACGGCGGTGTGCACGAGGGCGCCGGAAGCCGCCGGGTCGGCCAGCACCACGCCGTAGTAGTGGAACCCGGCGAAAGAGACCGGGCGCACGTCGTACCAATTGAAGAAGCTGCCGACGGCCTGGTCGATGAGGGGGCCGACAGAGGCGAACAACAGGAAAAGGAAGGGAATGGCGAGCGCGGGCAGCCAGGCCGCGCGGAACAACAGCCGGCGCAATGCGGTCGTCTGCCGGTGGGTACCCCCGGCCGGGCCGGTCGTCGGGCCCAGGCCACGTCCGCGCCAGCCGAGCGAACTTGGAGCGGCTTCATCTGGTACCGATTCTCTGATCTGTGATTGCTGCATAGGCCTTGGGTCCCTGCGAGTTGCTTATCGACGCTCACGCGCCGCCGCACGGCCCTCTAGTCCTGCGTGAGCCGACAGCCGTTCCAGAGCCGGAACACCCGCTGCGGGCCCAGCGCCCCCAAGGACGCCGCTCATCCGGAAAGAGATTTTGGGCGAGGAGCTCGACCCCATTCCGGCGGCGGAACGGCAGGGCATCGACATCTGGGTTTGATTATCCCAGGATCCAACCGCACCCGGCTCGTCAGGCCTCGGCGATCAGCGAGCACGGACGTAGCTGAAGAGCTTTCCTAGAAATGCTTTGCTAGTTTTATGGAACTAGAGTAGAGTGCGAAGCTAGTCGTGCGCTGTTTGACAGTTCCGGGCCCGGACCCTGGTCTGACCTGGTGAGAGGGATTTGCCTACAACACGCGGCAAAGGCTACGCCGCCGAACCCCAGGCCACAGAACCCGAAGCAGGCCGGTCCAAAATAAGGAGAAGGGAAATGGGAGCCGCACGCAGCTGCCTGGTCGACAGCCGAGCGCGTCCCGCTCTGGCTCCACATCTTGACTACCTCTGCCGCCGGCCGCCGACGCTCACCTCCAGTGAGGCGAGATCACCCGCCCAACGAGTGCACTGAGAATGCGGCTCACGAAGCGTGAGCACCGCCGGTTACCCCAAGCCGACGGAAGGCAAGACATGCCGGGTACGCCGCCGATCGGGCCCAAAATCGCGGGCGACCACCATTTCGAGCTACCACGCTCGCGCGACGTGTTCAGACGGGCAGCACCGCAGATCGTAGAGGCGATCCTCGTCCCCCTCGGCCTGTTCTACGCCGCTCTTTCGGTGCTAGGGCCGAAGGGTGCCATTTGTACCGCTTTGGCTTGGAACTTCGTGGCCCTCCTGCGCCGGCTGTGGCGGCGCGAACGCCTGCCGGGTGTGCTCCTGCTCGGCACGGTCGGCCTAACCGCCCGCTCGGTCGTGGCGCTCGTGAGCTCGAGCAGCCTGTTCGTGTATTTCTTGCAGCCTTCCCTAGGCACGGCGCTGCTGGGTGGTGCGTTCTTGCTCTCTGTCCCGCTTGGCTGCCCATTGGCCGAGAAGCTGGCGCACGACTTCGTGCCGTTGCCGCCTTCGTTCTTCAAGCGGCCGAAGGTCCGGCAGCTGTTCGTACGGATCAGCCTGCTGTGGGCACTGGTAAGCCTTACCAACGCAGCCGGCACGCTCGCATTGCTGCTCAACGTACCCATCGCCACGTTCCTGGCAGCCAAGACGGGCCTCTCGTGGGCGCTCACCGTGGGCGGCATAGTGCTCTCGTCGTGGTGGTTCCGCCGCGGCTTGCGCCGCAACAACGCCGAGACGGTCGTCGTAACCGCGGAGTGAAGCCCCGTCGAGGGGGGCCCGCGGGCGTGCTCTAGTTCGCAAGTACTGGCAACATATTGCTAGAACTATCTTGCTAAGATGAGGCGCGAGGAGGCGGTCAGTAGTGTTTGAGCACTTCACCGATAGAGCGCGAAGGGCATTGTTGATGGCGCAGGAAGAGGCGCGCCTGCTCAACCACAACTTCATCGGCACCGAGCACATGTTGGTCGGCCTCATCCACGAAGGCGAGGGCGTGGCAGCCAAGGCGCTCGGATCGATCGGGATAAGCCTCGAGGCAGTGCGCGAAAAGGTTGAGCAAAGGAGGGGACCAGCCGGGATGTCCACGTCCGCGTCAGCCCCCTTTACTCCTCGGGCCAAGAAGGTGCTTGACCTCTCATTGCGTGAAGCGCTCCAGCTCGGCCACAGCTACATCGGTACAGAGCACATACTCCTTGGCCTGATCCGGGAACCCGAAGGCGTCGGGTGCGCAAGTACTGGTCAGCCTGGGTGCCGACCTGTCCCAGGTGCGCCAGCAAGTGATCCGATCTGCTGTCCGGTCACGAGGCCACCGGCCCGGACAAGCCGGCCGCGGGGACGACCTCGAAGGGGCCGGAGGTGGCGGCCGGCAGTGCGGTACTTGACCAGTTCGGGCGCAACCTCACCCAGCTGGCAAGGGAGCGCAAGCTCGACCCGCTGATCGGGCGCGAGCGCGAGGTCGAGCGCGTCATGCAGGTGCTCTCTCGGCGCACCAAGAACAACCCGGTCCTGATCGGAGAGCCGGGAGTGGGCAAGACCGCCATCGTTGAGGGGCTCTCACAGCGCATCGTCTCTGGTGAGGTGCCCGAGACCCTGGGCGGCAAGCAGCTCTATACCCTCGACCTCGGCGCCCTCGTGGCCGGGTCGCGTTACAGGGGTGATTTCGAAGGGCGCCTGAAGAAGGTGCTGACGGAGATCCGCACCCGCGGCGACATCATATTGTTCATCGACGAGCTGCACACCCTCGTCGGGGCGGGCGCCGCGGAAGGGGCGATCGACGCGGCCTCGATCCTGAAGCCGTTGCTAGCTCGCGGTGAGCTGCAGACGATCGGCGCCACCACCCTCGACGAATACCGCAAGCACCTGGAGAAAGACGCCGCCCTGGCGCGCCGGTTCCAGCCGGTAAAGGTGGAGGAGCCGTCGCTCGCCCACACGATCGAGATCCTCAAAGGGCTGCGGGACCGCTACGAGGCCCACCACGGCGTCACCATCACCGACCAGGCCGTCGTGACGGCCGCAAACCTGGCTGACCGCTACATTGCGGACCGCTACCTGCCGGACAAGGCGATCGACCTTATCGACGAAGCCGGGGCCCGGCTACGCATCCGCCGCATGAGCAGTCCTCCCGATTACAAAGCCATCGAGGACGAGATAGCCAAAGCGAGCAAGGACAAGGAGCTCGCCATCGAGAAGCAGGACTTCGAGCAAGCCAAGCGCCTCCGCCAGAAGGAGGAGGAGCTCCTTAGGCGCAAAGCGACCAAGCAGCAGGAGTGGCGGGCCGACGGGGTCGACCTCTTCGACGTGGTCGACGAGGAAGTCATCGCCGAGGTGCTGGCCAACTGGACGGGCATCCCGGTCCACAGGCTCACTGAGGAGGAGACCTCCAAGCTCTTGCGCATGGAGGAGGAGCTGCACAAGCGCATCATCGGCCAGGACGACGCCCTGAAGGCCGTCTCGCAGGCGATTAGGCGCACACGGGCCGGCTTGAAGGACCCGAAGCGCCCGAGCGGGTCGTTCATCTTCCTCGGGCCCTCGGGTGTGGGCAAGACCGAGACGGCCAAGGCCCTGGCCCAGTTCCTCTTCGGCGAAGAGTCGGCTCTGGTCCAGCTCGACATGTCGGAGTACATGGAGAAGCACACCGTGAGCCGGCTCACGGGTTCACCTCCTGGGTACGTCGGCTACGAGGAGGGGGGCCAGTTGACTGAGGCGGTCAGGCGCAAACCCTTCTCGGTGGTGCTCTTCGACGAGATCGAAAAGGCCCATCCCGACGTGTCCAACGCCCTGTTGCAGGTCCTCGAGGACGGCCGGCTGACCGATGCCCAGGGCCGCACCGTCGACTTCAAGAACACGGTCATCATCATGACCTCCAACCTGGGCACCGCCGACCTGCGCAAGGCGTCGGTCGGGTTCGCCAAGACCGACGAGGCCCTCACCCACGAAAGGATGAGGACAAAGGTCAACGAGGCCCTGAAGCAGCACTTCCGGCCCGAGTTCCTCAACCGCATCGATGACGTGATCGTGTTCCACGAGCTCTCCAA
This sequence comes from uncultured Acidimicrobiaceae bacterium, assembly GCA_963823855.1. Lineage (GTDB taxonomy): Bacteria > Actinomycetota > Acidimicrobiia > Acidimicrobiales > Palsa-688 > Fen-671. The sequence goes on along the minus strand of CAWGNA010000003.1, from coordinate 205,776 downwards.
GGACGAGGTCACGGTGATCATCGACATGATGCTCCAGCGGGTCCGTGGCCAGCTTGAGGCTCGGGGCCTGAGCATTGAGCTCACCAGAGCAGCCAAGTACCTGCTGGTTGAGAGAGGCTACGACCCGATGATGGGTGCCCGCCCGCTTCGGCGTGCGCTCCAGCGGATGGTCGAGGACCCCCTCTCGGAGAGGATCCTGTGGAAGGAGTTCCGGGCCGGCGACACGATCATCGTGGACGCCGACAACGCGGAGGTCACTTTCCGGGTCATGGAGCGCTTCGAGCCCCCGCCGGTCGAGCTGGCCGGAGCCCTCAGCGGCGACTAGCGCATTTATAGCGTTCATCAAGGACTGCAGCGCCGTTCCGCCGGAGCTACGACGGCCGTGCCCGGCTCATCGCCGCCTAAGCCAAGATGACCTACGCGAGGGCACTAGTCCCTACCAACGGGTTAGCCTGTTGGCCGAGCGCTGCCCCTAACCATCCTTGGAACTCGGGCTAGGAGGCTTGCTAATCGTGCGCAACAAACCGTTCTCCCCGTTCAGGCGGGGCCTCGCCGTTGACCTCGGGACCGCCAACACGCTTGTCTACTTGCAAGGGCGCGGGATCGTCCTCGACGAGCCGTCGGTGGTGGCCATCGACCTTCGCGACGGCCGGCCCTTGGCGGTGGGCTTGGAGGCCAAGCGGATGATCGGCCGTACCCCGGCCCACATCCAAGCGGTCCGGCCCCTCAGAGAAGGCGTCATCGCCAACCTCGAGATCTGCGAGAAGATGCTCACCTACTTCATCCGCCGCGCCCACCCGAGCCGGCTTTCCAAGCCGAACATGGTGATTTGCGTTCCCGCGGGCGTCACGGGGGTCGAGAAGCGGGCCGTGATGGATGCAGCTGAAGCGGCCGGCGCCCACCAGGTCTCGATTATCGAAGAGCCGATGGCGGCTGCCATAGGCGCCGGTCTGCCCGTGCAGGAGCCGACGGGCAACATGATCGTCGACATTGGCGGCGGCACGACAGAGGTGGCAGTCATCTCGATGGGCGGGATAGTGGCGAGCCAGTCGGTACGCATCGCCGGTGACGAGCTGGACAAATCGATCATTCAGTTCATAAAAAAGGACTACAGCCTGGCCCTGGGCGAGCGCACCGCCGAGGAGATCAAGATCGCGCTTGGTTCCGCCTGGCCGCTCCTGGAGGAGGTCAGTGCTGAGATCCGGGGCCGGGACCTCATCACCGGTCTGCCCAAGACCATCGTGACCACTACTGAGGAGGTCCGAGAGGCGATAGGGGAGCCGGTCTCGGCGATAGTGGACGCTATTAGGGCAACCCTCGACAGGACACCCCCCGAGTTGGCGGCCGACATCATGGGCCAGGGGATCGTGCTAACTGGGGGTGGGGCTCTGCTGCATGGCCTGGACGCTCTCGTGGCGGCCGAGACAGGGATGCTGGTCGTCATCGCCGACAACCCCTTGCAGTCAGTGGCGTTCGGCGCCGGTCAGTGTCTCGAGCACCTTCCGGTCCTGAGAGACGTGCTCATGACCAGCTCGCGTCGAGCGATGACCCCGACGGGGACCGGCGTGTGGTGTGGTCTTCGGCAGGCGAACGAACGCAATTACAACGCAATTACGTCGTTCACTACTGTCCATAAAAATGGTCAGTCCTTGCGGCTAGCGCTTCTTGAGACCGATGGCGATGGCCTTCTGCCCGGCGTCGTAGCGGCTGCGGACGTCCAGTTTTGCCAATATCGCAGAGACGTGGTGATCGACTGTCCGAGTTGAGACCACTAGTCGGGTGGCTATCTCCGCGTTGCGCAGCCCTTCGGCCATCAGCACAAGAACCTCGACCTCCCGCTCGCTAAGGCCTTTTGGGTTCGCTCGAGTCGAGGGTGTGGGGCCGCGTGCGATCTTGTGGCGCCCATCTCGCGGAGGCGATCGGCGACCAGCCTCGCCGCTGGAGCCGCTCCCAGTGATTGGAAGATCGATAGGGCGCGACGCATCGGTTCTTCCTCGTTTGTGTCGGTCAAGGCCTGAGCCTCTTCGTAGGGGCAGCCAACAGCCACCCAAGCAGCGGCCGACTTCTCTGGATGTCCGTCGAGGAGTAAGGCGTAGGGCTCGGCGGGGCGTGCCGGGCAGTCCCAGTCGACCCCCACCCGCGCCGCCCACGACGCGAACTCGCCCAGCAGCCAAGGGTTGGTGGCGGGGGTAAAGGCCGGTATCCCGGCAGATATCTCGAGCTGCGCCAACCGTAGGTCGCCGGCCAGCCAGGCCGCCTCTGCACGGGCTGGCCTTAGCGGGTACATGACTTCGCCGCCAAATCCGAGTTGCTGCGCCAACGCCTCATCCAAGAACACGAACGGATCTGAGTCGCCTCGACGAGCCGCCAACCGACCCAGAACGGCCAGACACTGGACCCGACCCCGCTGAGTCCCCTCCTCGACGACGAAGCGCGCCTGGGACTCCGCTTCCGCCCAGCGGCCTCGCTCGAACAGCCCGTCGGCGATGTCGCCGATCAGGCACATGGAACTGGAGTCAAGGTCGTGCTCTTCGAAAAAAACAGCGGCTTCAGTGCTGTACTTGTCGAACAAGTGGTACCGGCGGTCCTGCCGAGACGCCGCGATCAAGTTGTTGAATGCGCGCGCAACGTCTTCCTCGAGATCGCCGGCGGTGGCCCGGCGCAGGCTCTCATTGAGCCGGGCCCAGCCATCGTCGGTACCGAGACAAATCTGCGAGACGCCGTAAGTGTTCAAGGCGTGCACGACGACGGCCTCAGCCCCAAACCTCTCACCCATGGCGATGGCCTTCACGGCCCACTCGCTGGCTACGTCAAACAGGCCGCACATCATGGAGATCTGAGCCACCCGCGCATAAGCGCGGGCCACGTTGGCATCGGGCTGGGTCGACACTAATATCGCGACGGCTCGGTTTGCAGCCAGGTAAGCGCGGTCGCTTTCGCCGTTCCACCACAGGTATTCGGCGAGATCGCTTATTGCCCGTCCTTCCTCGGCTGGGTCTGCGGCCTCCCGATAGTTCGCGATGGCCTGTTCTTGGGATGCGACGGCACGGGTGGCCTTGTCCGTAAGCCAGCACTCGTGGGCGTGCGCCGCCAGCAGCGGGGCCTTCGCGGCCGCAGTCAGCCGGCTAGCGTATTTCAGAGCGTTGTCGTAGTGCGCCAAGGACGACTTGTGCGCCCCGAGCAGAGCAGCTTCCGCTCCTGCCCGAGGAGAGAGCCCGAGCACGGCATCGGCGTCGCAGGCTCCGACTGCATGGCGCGCCAATTCGGCCGCAGTAGCCGCCGGGGACCTCTCGGTAAGGGCGGCGAGTGCCAGCTGATGCAGTCGCGACCGTTCGGACGCGGCAAGGGACTCGAGAACTGCCAGGCGCGCCAGTTCATGGCGGAACTCGATGGTTGAGTGCTGGCGCCGCAACATACCCCCGGCGATGCAATTGTCTATGTCTTCAGGGCTGGCCGCCGCGACCTCACCGAGGACTTCTGTATCACACCGACAACCCAGTACTGATGCGGCCACCACGATCTGGGAGCCGGTTGCCGACAGCCGCTTGGTGCGGGCCCAGACCGCCTCGCGTACCGTGGGCGGCACGTGAGCCCCACCGGCCGCGACTACTTCGGTGACGAAAAACGGGTTACCGGCCGTCACCTCGTGCAACGCCCGTGGGTCGATGGCGGTCCCGACCGACAGCTTCTCGACTGCGCCGACAGAGAGAGGCGGAAGAGATATTGACACCATCGACGCGACAGGTATGTCTCCAAGCGCGACCGACAGCGGGTGATCTGGTCCGACCTCGTCATCGCGGTAGGTCGCGATCACCAGCGCTCGGAGCTGCGGGGCGCGCCGTCCAACGACCCTTAACACCTCGAGCGTGACCTCGTCCGCCCATTGCACGTCCTCGAGAACGGCGATCCAAGGTCCGCCGTCGGCTCGGAGAACCGCCAGGAAGGCGGAGATGATCCGGTGTCGGTCGGGATCGGCCAGGGCCGCCTGCAAGACCCCTCCGACGTGCGCGGCGATGTCAAATATCGGCGCGAGGGGCCGGGGAGGGACTACCGGGTCACAGAACCCCCATAGGGCTCGGCCCGAGCGACCCGAGGTGAACTCCTCGACCAGCGTGCTCTTGCCGATGCCAGCCTCGCCGCGCACCAGCACCAGCCGACCGCGGCGCCAAGCAGCCTCGCCCAATAAGCCGTCTAGCTGCTCGAGGGCATCCTCCCGTTCGAGAACCCCCACAGGATCGAACATACTGCTAGGTGTCTCCACACGAAAGGGGCTCCTATCCCTTCGGACGGACATCACCTACACGCTGTTCGCATCGACGGTCTGTGCTCCCTTGGTCCCGCTGTCGCTGATAGGGATGCTGAGCCTCCGCGGAAAGGGCGCTTAACTGCGCACCTGGGCATTCCGTTACCTCTCGTCAGGCCGCCCCTGGTGGTGGGCGACAGAGATCAGGGTAAGGAACCAAGGTGGTAGTGCCTATAGGCAAAGTTGCCTATCTCGTTCATCCGGCACGCTCGCGCTTACGCGGCCAGCCTGGGCCTTAGTAACCTCTGCGAGAAGTTCGACGCTCCCAAACCGTCGGGGTCGTCGCTCAGCTGGCGTTGAACGGGGCGACGAGTGGGTTCAGGCCGGAATAGATGCCGGCCGAGTTGGGGTACCAGACCCAGAAGTGCAGCGTGACCAGGGTGGGGTGCCAGAAGTTGAACTTGGCGCCGGTTTGCGGGCTCGTCGGTGCGCACTTCGATTCCGACGAGGCGTACACAAACGTCCCGTCAACGTAATGGCAAGCGGCGCCGAAGGTGCCGTATTGCGCCCCGGGCAGGGGTGGGGTGGCCGGCTTCGATGCGAAGACCCACTCGAGGGCGCCCAGTTGCCAGCCGCTCCCGGTGTGCTCGTAGACGAGGATGGGAGGCCGTGTGAGGTCAAACCCTTTCACGGCCGGGTTCATTACTTGGTACCCCATGTCCGGCATCATGCGGGTAATGATCTGGTACCCGTCGGCCTTCGCCAGCGCCAGGTTGGTGGCGAACTTGGCGGTCGCGAGGCGAGCAGCAACGACGTCCGCAGTGAGGGGAGACACTCCGCTGGTTGCGGAAGAGGCCGTACCTGAGCGCAGCGGGTTGACCATCGCAGATGCTGAACCTCCGGTGCCAAAGCTGATGCCAAGCGCGACCAGTGAAGCGGTAACCAATAAACGACGCATGAATGCTCCTTTTTCGGCGTCCCGCCTATGTGGCTGAACGGGACGGCTCGTTATTTCCTTGAAGAAAACGTATGAGCGGGGGCCGGGCCGACGCATCGGTGGCGGTGCCTATATCGCGCTAGAGCGGTTGCCCATTTTGGACAGCAGTTGCCTATTGGGGCTTCGCTGGCTACTTAGCCGTCGGCGTTGGACGGGCATGTTCGGGCAGCGCCCCGGGAGCCCGGTCGTGACGATGCCCCGGGAGCCCGGTCGTGACGATGCCCCGGGAGCCCGGTCGTGACGATATGGTCTCCGACTGTTGCGATCGCGACATCGAGCCCCGCGAGGACTACATCGTCGGATGGCCACCGGTTTCGCGGTGGACGCGGGCTTGTTCTTGCGAATTTCGCAAGACCTCCTGCGCTTTTCGGCATCGACTGTATCGTGACGGCCATGAGTGACCCCGCCCCCCGTCCCGTCGAGCGGCACTGCGACGTCGCCGTCATCGGCGGATCCGCCGCCGGACTTGCCGCCGCACTCCAACTCGGGCGCCAGCGCCGGTCCGTGATCGTCGTCGACTCCGGCGAGCCGCGCAACGCCCCCGCCGAGCACATGCACAGCTACCTCGGTTATGAAGGACGTCCGCCCTCGGAGCTGACCGCCGTTGGTCGCGAGGAGGTCCGCAGCTACGGCGGTGAGATCCTGGCCGGTCGCGTGAGCCACGTGACCCGCACGGATGACGGCGGCTTCCGCGTCGAACTCGTCGGTGGTAACTACCTCGTCGCTCGGCGGGTTGTTGCTGCCATCGGTCTGGTGGACGAGCTCCCGGACATCGACGGCCTCGCGGGACATTGGGGACGCGACGTCATCCACTGTCCGTTCTGCCACGGCTTCGAAGTTCGCGACCGGCGTATCGTCCAGGTCGTCACCCACCCGATGGGGCTCCACACGGTCGTGTTGTGGCGCCAGCTGAGCGCCCAGCTCACCGTTGTGCTCCATGACCCTATCGACGTGGACGGCTCTGAGCTCGACGCTCTGCGAGCCAGCGGCGTGGACGTCCGCTACGAGCAGGCGAGCCGCATCGTGACCGGTGTTGACGGTCACGTCATGGCGGTCGAGCTGTCCGACCACGAACGCATCGACGCCGACGCGGTCGTGGTCGGTCCCCGGTTCACGGTACGCGCCGAGCCGTTCGCGTCGCTCGGCGTCGCCCCGGCGGCGCACCCGAGCGGGCTCGGAGATTTCCTCGAGGCGGACGCGACCGGGGCCACGGCAGTCCCGGGCCTCTACGCGGCCGGCAACGTGACCGACCCGAGCCAGCAGGTGTTGCAGGCCGCCGCCCACGGTAGCCGGGTCGGCGCCATGATCAGCTTCAGCCTCGCCGAGGACGACACCCGAGCCGGTACCCGATCATCGGCCAACGAGGCCGACTGGGATCATCGCTACGGAGGCGACCTGATGTGGAGCGGTAACCCGAACGGCACACTCGTCACCGAGACCAGTGGCCTCGTGCCCGGCCGCGCCCTCGACGTCGGCGCCGGCGAAGGCGGGGATGCGCTTTGGCTGGCTGAGCAGGGTTGGAGCGTGACTGCAAGTGACATCTCGCAGCGCGCGCTGGACCGGGTCAGCGCCGAGGCTGAGCGCCGCGGCCTACGAGTCGAGTGCCATCACGCGGACGCCAATGCACTCGATGCATACGAAACCGCGAGCCTTCGACCTCGCGTCGGCGCAGTACGCATCGATTCACCGCACGCCCGATGGCCGTGGAGTTCGCAACGTCCTGAACGCAGTTGCTCCGGGCGGCACGCTGCTTGTTGTTGGCCACGATCTCGAGCCGATGCGAGCGCCGGTCGAGACACTGGCCCACAGCCGGCCGTTCGACCCCGATGCCTACGTACGGGTCGACGACTTCGCAGCGGCGCTCGCCGGCTCATCAGCATGGGATATCGAGGTACACGAGAAGCGACCCCGACCACCGGGGGCAGCCTCTGCTTCGCACCATGTTGACGACATCGTGCTGCGGGCCCGACGCCGCGCCAGTTGACGAGCTCCCGCACCGCCGGAATTGTCGCGCTGGGCCGGCGCTCTCCGGGCCGTTGTCGCTGCACACCGGCACGCTCATAATCGGTGCATCGGCCGCCGGCCTGGCTACAGCAGCACAATTGCAACTGCTTGGCCTGGACTTCGCGATGGTCGAGGCCGAGGACGTCGTCGGCGCAGCGTGGCGTCGCCGTTACGACCGGTTGCACCTCCACAGTCCAAGGTCGAGTTCGGGCCTTCCTGGCCTCCCCATGCCGAAGGACTGGGAGCGCTACCCCTCGAGGGACCGGTTCGTTGAGTACCTCGAGCGCTACCAGGCGCATTTCGGTCTGCGCCCGCATTTCGGTCACACGGTAAAGCGGGTAGAGCGTGTGGGGGCGGTTTGGGAGACGACGACGTCAGCAGGTTCGTGGTGCTCCCGCAACGTTGTCGTGGCCACGGGACGCACGAGCGTCCCCGTGCGCCCCAATTGGCCTGGCATGAGCCGGTTCCACGGCCCGGTCATTCACTCGAGCGAGTACAGGAACGGCGCGCCGTGGAAGGGTCGGGCGGTACTGGTTGTCGGCTTTGGCAATTCGGCGTGCGAGCAGGCTCTCGACCTGGTGGAAAACGGCGCCCAGGCGCACATGTCGGTCCGCTCGCCAGTCAACGTCGTACCGCGCGACGTGTTCGGTGTGCTCTCGGTCGTACAGCTAGGAATCCTCATGCGTCGCCTGCCGGCGACGGTGGCAGATGCCCTGGCCGAGCCGATAATCCGAGCGAATGTGGGGGATCTGCGGGAGCTGGGCTTGCGCAAGTTGCCTTACGGGCCGAACACCCAGGTTGTCCGCGATCACAGTGTGCCCGTGCTCGACGTGGGCACGATTGAGCAGATCAAGGCCGGTCGGGTCATCGTGCACGGCAGCATCGACCACTTCACCGATTACGGCACCGTGTTCGCAGATGGCACAGCCGTCGCGGTGGACGCGGTCGTCCTGGGCACTGGTTACCGGGCCGGGGTCGACGCATTCCTCGTCGACTGGGCGGCGGTGTGTGACGCGTCGGGGGCCCCGAGTCGCTCGGGCACCCCTTCGGGCGTCGAAGGGTTGTACTTTTGCGGGATGTACGTCTCGCCAGCCGGCGTGCTTCGCGAGATAGGCCTGGAGTCACGGAGGCTGGCAGCATATATCTCTGGCCGGGCCCGCGACCCTCGGGCGCGGCCGCCATCAGCCTAAGGGGCGGCAGAGCGTCTTTACGTCATCCCAGACGAACCACGGGCCGAGCTTGCCGCCTGGTGCTGACGGCACGCGGGCATCGAGAAGCTGGTAGGCGAGCGGCCCGTTGGGGACGCAGCGCCCGAGGTCGTAAGCGCGCAGCTCGGCAGTCACGCTACCGGGGTAGTAGCCACCGTTGCGCTTGAAGATGTAGGTCTTCCCGTACCCGTAAGCGTCCACCTTGCCCCAATCTGTCCAGGTGATCCCATGGACCATCCCTGAGGGGTCGCCGCCATTGAATACCTCCCTCGGCTGGTAAGTCCCCCAGCCGACCCCGACCCGGGGGATGAACGTCTTCGAGCCGAGCACGGGCTGGCCTGGGGGGGCCGGGACGTTGGCGCATTTTGCACCTACGGGGAGGTCCCCGCCGGGGAACCATAGTTGTCCCAGCGCTGATGGGATCCCGCACAGCCCCTGGGGGAAGTTGTAGTACGTCAAGTAAGTAAAGTCGTCGCTCTGGCCATTTCGGTGGAAGAGCTGAAAAGCACCCATGTCCTCGCACCCGGTTGGGGTGTCAAAGCAGATATCAGCGACTACCCAGTAGGAGCTCAGGCTGGCCGAGCTCCCGTAGACGACGCCCGCGTGTTCGATGATGGGGCCCTTTACGTGGCTCTCGGGGACCCCCGCCGGGGCCGCGAACACATCTTGCGGCTTGGGGTCCAGGAGGTAGGAGCGGAAATAGCTGGCGCGGATTCGAGCGTCCAGGGCTTTTGTGATGGTCAGATTAGATGCCGTGCCGTTCAGTGGCGTGCTCGGGGCGGTGGGCTTGGAAGTACTGGTCGGGGCGGTCGTCGCGGCGGTCGTCGAGGCGGGCGGATGGCACGCGCCGGGGGCCCAGTGCCACACGGCCACCACGGGGGCGGGGATGCTCACGTGGTAAGCCGCACAGGTACCGACAGTGTTGGTGTACCCGACATCGTGCACCTGCCATCCGCCGGGCGGAGTGCGGTTGAAGATCAGGTAGGCGCCGTCGTCTTGGACCACGACTCCCGCCTCTTGCGAACTCGGATTTGGGACAAGGCTCGCCCCGGCCCAGTAGGAGGATGTCGCAGTGTCGTACGCGTAGTAGGCGGCGTAGAACTCCGGCGCCGCACCTAGGCCGACGAAGTCCGAAGCCGGGAGCCCGTAATGGGAAGCGGCGGCATCGATGAGGGCGGTGCGCACTGTGCTCGTGAGCATGAGGTTCTGCGCCGCTTCGGATGCGTCGGCCGCTCGAGCCGCGAACGGCCGACCGGCCGGGATTTCGGGTCTCTCTCCGGGGAGGGGGGCAAGCCCGAGCACCGTGCACGCGGCGGCCATCACACTGAGCAACGTCCTCACCGGCTCAAAGTTTCTCCGCTAGCCTGACGAGCGCGGCCAGCTCCGACATCGACACAGCCTTGGTGTAGACGAACGCCCCGAATTCCTTCGTGCCGGCGAGCCCGCTGATCCCCTGACTGGTGACGCCCCCGTTGGTGAAGCTGAAGTAAAACGCCGATAAACCGAGACCCGAGTACGGGACGAGCTTCATGTTGAGCTTTTGGGCCTGGGAGAGCCCCTCCTTCAGATCGGCGGTCGTGAGGGCCCTCGAGGTGACCTCGTAGCTAAGGCCGACGGTCTTGTCGAGCTTGGCAAGGCTCGTTTCGGACCCGTACGTACATGACGTCACGAGGGCAGAGATTTCGTCGTTCTGCTTGGTTGGCTTCACATTGGTGGTTAAGGCCGTGGCCGCGGGGACGGAGAAACCGACGATCCTCGATACCGACCCTGCGCTGACTTTGCCGCAGATCGCAGCAGCCGACAAGGCAGGACCGGACGACGCTTGGGCGACAGCTGGGGCGGCGACAGCACACGCCGCGCCGGCGACACTGAGGAACAGGGCGACCGACCGCAGAGCGGTACGGGCTGGCCGGGTGTGCGCATTAGGAGAGGTGCTGTAGGTCAAGGAGCTCCTTGTCTGGTGCCTCGCGGCACACCAGAGTTAACGAAGGCATAGTCATTTCAGGGTGAAGCCTGTGTAGCATAGTGCACCCGATCGCTCCCTTCAGCCGATAGCCTCGTGTTGGTACGAGGGTGAAGCGGCGCCCTTGATTGGTTCGATGGAGGCACCACCGGGTGACTTGGGAGCCTCTCTCTGACCGGGCCGGTGAAAAAACGCTTCTTTAGGGAAATCCTTTTGGGGGCCCGAGAGCGCAACAGCCTTAAAATCACGGTAACAACGAGCAAATAAGCCAAAAGGATCGCGAGGATGTCGGCATCGAGGTCTATTGACCAAACCGGAGAATAACCGTAACAAGGCCCGGGCATTTTCGTTAACGAAACCTCACCCAGTCAGGTGCTCGACTCCGTCACTGTTGGGCATCAAGGGCGCCATCGAGATTGACGGCGGCACTGATAAGGGCCAGGTGGGTAAAGGCCTGGGGGTAGTTGCCAAGAGCCTCACCGGCAATCGAGGTCTCCTCGGCGAACAGGCCCAGGTGGTTGGAATAGCCGAGCATGCTCTCGAACATGAGCCTGGCCTCGTCCAAGCGGGAGCGGTTGACCCTCCCGGCGCGGGTAAGAGCATCCACCAACCAGAAGGTGCAGGCGTTGAACGTCCCCTCCTCGCCCGGGAGCCCGTCGGGGCTGGCGAGCCGGTTGTAGCGGTACACGAGGTTGTTGACAACAAGGCCCCCCTCGTCAGGTGACCGCATGATGGCATCAATGGTGTGCAACATCTTGGGGTCGTTCGGTGCGAGGAAGAAAATTAGCGGCATCATAAGGCTGCTGGCGTCCACGGTATCGCTGTCGTAGGACTGCATGAAGGCCTGGTGTTTGTCGCTCCAGCCACGAGCCATTACTTCTACGTAGATCTGGTCCCGTACCCGCAGCCAGTGGTCGCGGTCGGCGGGGAACGACCGCTTTTCGGCGATGCGCAGACCCCGGTCGACGGCGACCCAGCACATGAGCTTCGAGTAGACAAACTGCTGCCGGCCTCCACGGGTTTCCCAAATGCCGTCGTCCTCGCGTTGCCAGTTATCGCAGACCCAGTCGATGAGGCGACGCAGTGGTACCCACAGGTCGTAGGAGATCGGCGAGCCGTACTTGTTGTACAAGTAGACCGCGTCGATGAGCTCGCCGTAGATGTCGAGCTGGAGCTGGCCCACCGCGGCATTGCCGACCCGGACCGGCTTCGAGCCCCGGTACCCGTCCAGGTTGTCCAGCTGTTCCTCGGCGGGCGCATGGCGGCCGTCTACCCGGTACAGGATCTGAAGTGACCCGTCGGGGTTTAGCTCGCGGCAGCGGGCTCCGAGGAAGGCCATGAAGTGAGCGGCCTCTTCGGTGAAGCCGATGCGCAACAGTGCGTACAGCGTGAAGGCGGCGTCGCGCATCCAGGTGTACCGGTAGTCCCAGTTGCGGGCACCGCCCGGTTCCTCGGGCAGGGCACAGGTCGGGGCGGCGACGATGGCCCCGGTGGGGTCGAAGGTCAGTAGCTTGAGGACCAGGGCTGAGCGGTGGACCATTTCGCGCCACCGTCCGCGGTAGGTGCACTTCGACAGCCAGCGGTGCCAGTAGTCGACAGTCGCCGCGAGCAGCTCGTGCTGAAGGCCGCGAGGGAGGCCCAAGTCGCCACCACTAGGGTCGGGCTCGCCGAGTACAAATGAGGCCTCTTCGCCCTCATTCAGACTGAAGTAGGCCACCGCCGCGTCGCCCTCGACCTGCAGTGGTACATCGCTTCCCAGCGCCAGATCGACAATTGGTGAGCGGAACCAAGCCCCGCCGTCCGCCGCCTCGGCGCGGTGTGCCACCCGGGCGAAGTCGAAGGCGGGAGCGCAGCGCATCTGCAGCGCCAGGGTGCCGCGGATGCCCTTCACCCGGCGGACCACGCATCGTCGTGCACGCCGCTCGGCCGTAGCACCGACGGGCATGTAGTCGGTGACCTCGGCCACCCCGGAGTGGCACAGGAACCGGGTCACCAACACGTTGCTGTCGGGCCAGTAGAGCTGCTTGGAGCGGTACTCGCCCGCGGAGGGTGCGACCTGGAACCGTCCTCCCTTGTCGTTGTCGAGGACGGCGGCAAAGACGGTAGGTGAGTCGAAGTACGGAAAGCACAACCAGTCGATCGACCCGGTCGTCCCGACCAAGGCCGCGGTCCGCATATCGCCGATAACGCCGTAGCTCTCGATCGGTTGGTAGACCACAAGTTTCCTTCGCCTCTTACGATGCCTTGTGAGTTGGCCTGCGCTGGCCGCAGCGACAAGCGGGCGTGGCCGCTATTGCAACGTTTTTCACGCGCCAGCTGCCGCCACTCGAGCTCTTATTACTTGCGGTAACTCCCTTGACGGAACTCCTCGACAAGCGATGGGTGAGCCGGGGACCATCCGAGTTCGGCCCGAGCTTTGGCCGCCTCGGTGGCTTGGTCGAGCAGCACCACCTGGGCGAAATATTCGCCTAACCGTGCCCGGGCCTCATCATCAGAGCCCGGGACCGCCCCGGGGGCGCCGGCCGCGACCGCGGCGGCCTCAGTTAGCTCCGCCGCGGTCGACTTCATCCCGTTGCCCACCACGTAGTAGCCCTGGGCGGAACGATTTTCCAGGACCCGCCGGAAGAGGTCGGCGAGGTCGGCAGCGTGCACCGTCGCCCAGTGCTGTTGGCCCGTGCCCAGCATTATCAAGTTGCCGGCGTCGTCGCGGGGTGAGCCGAGGAGGATCCCGGGGATCCCGCCTCCGCCATCACCGTAAGCAACACCCGACACGATCACGGCGCCGCGCATGCCGCTGGCACCGAGCACCCGGCGCTCGATCGGTTCTTTCCACGCCACCAGAGCAGGCGCATTGAACGGGGACTCCTCGCTGATGGCGGTGTTATCCCCGTAGACCCACAGCCCGCTGATCTCGACGAAGGGCTTGCCCGTGCCCGCGAAGGCGTCGATGGCCGCATCGACGACGGCGTTGTCCAGGTCGGCGCTGGTGGCGTCGCCGGGGCTGGCCGTGTGCACGGCCCCGTCCGCACTACTGAACAGCCCAACCACCGCCGCTCGGTCGTGGAGATCGACCACGGTAGGCGTGGCGCCCCGGGCTGCGACACTTTCGGCCTGGGCGTCGTCGCGGACGAGCGCCGTCACCTCGTGGCCGTGCTCTTGTAAGTCCGCCAGTACGTGAGATCCGACGAACCCTGTTGCGCCAGTCAGTGCGACTTTCATAACCGACATCCTCCTGTCTTTGTCGTCACAGTGCTTGAACCGTCAGCTTAAACCCCAACTCATAGCGCGCCGCCTCGGCCGGGGCCGTCGTCCCCGCGCCGTGTCCTCTTTTGAACGGTGATGTTCGTGGCCGCACTTGGCGCCTTCGCCCTCCTCACCATTCTCAGGGCCACAGGACCACGATGGCATCTAGGAAACCCGTAGTCCCGGCTCGGCGTCGCGCCCGTGTGGGCCTCTGGCCCGGCTGGCCGTCGCTCAGAACTACGCGTGCAAGTGCGGCCAGGTCGCGGTGCGGTCAGCTCCAGAGCCTCATCGCAACAAGGTGACGCTCTATCCGCGGGCCAAATCGATGGGTCAAATCGAAGCGGGCGTCGTCACGGTCCCACCAAAAGGTCTTGCCAGTTGGCGGGGACCCGTCCGGCTGGTCCAGGCACCGGTTGGTCGAGGGGATGATGCTGCGGGGGTGCGAGGCGAGGCCCTTCGATGTAGTCGTTTGTCCGGTAGTTCCAAAACCAATCCTCGCCTGGCTCAAAGCTGCGGATGACAGGGTGACCTGATGAGTTCGCATGCGCGGTCGCGTGCTGGCTGGGCGAATTGTCGCAACACCCAATGTGGCCGCACTCCGCACACCGTCGCAGGTGTAGCCACCAACCCGCAGACTCGAGACACTCAACGCAACCGGTCCCGCTCGGTGGGACCTCTGGATCGAAGGAATTCGTCATGTTTGCTCCTCCCTTTTCCTGTCTGTTGGGCTATCTAGTCTGTCGGGCTATCCATTTGTGCCAGAAATTCACCGCTGCCATCGGCAGCAACCAAGCAGAGATGTGCATCCTGGTGGCCTCGGTGCCGAATGGACAAACGATCAACACGATCTATTGTTGTTGTTTTCGTCAGCCGGCATCGGGATGCAGGGAGGCACCAGCCTGGGGGTCTGGCCCACCCGCACGAGCGGCGTGGCGCCGGATTCGATTAATCGCCGGTACTCCGCTTCCATCGGCCCTGCCTTCTCCCTAGTCGGGCGGTTTCGGCGATCGGGGTCTTCGATGGGCTGATGGGACCTCGGGTAATGGCTGTAGATCATCATGCGCCGGGGCTCGCCCGAGTGGTTGGGCTCCGAGTCATGGACAAGCATGGAATGGAAGAACGCCACCGAGCCGGCTGTCATGTTGAGAGGGGTCAGCTTTGGATGTGGCCCGAGCGCGCCCGGGGCTACCACGCCGCTACCTGAGCTTGGCTCGGCCAGCTCCACTTCTAGCAGGTGGGAGCCGGGGAGCACGCGGATCGGCCCTCGGCCCTCACAGTCGTCAAGAGCAATGGCGGAGGACATTGTTGTCTGGGGGTAGCCGTTGAAGCGGTAGTAACCCCAGTCATGGTGAAGCTGCCACGCTACGTCGAGAACCTCGTCGCCTTCTCTTTTTGGCTGCAGGGCGATCTCCTGGCCAGAGAGGTCGACCACCTGTTTGTAGTTGAGCTTCTCCTCCATCAGTACGGGCTCGTCATCCATCAGTTCAGCCATGGGCCCGACCAGCTTCGGGTCGCCTGAAAGGCTGGCCATCGTGACTGACAGGTCGTTCACCGGTTGGACCTTGCGGACAAGTGCTCGACCTCCGTCGATCAGATGGGCGTCGAGACGGGGGTTGCGTTTGTTCAGGAGCACGCTCGAGTTCAGGACCAGCTCCAAGATGGCCTCCGCTGCACCCCGCACCTCGGCCAGCTCCTTGTAGTCGAGTACCCCGGCCCGTACGAAATACCCTTGCTTGGCGAACTGCTCCCGCTCGTCTTCAGTGAGGGCGGTGGTTGCATCATTTCCTGAGCTCATTGCATTGCTCCTGCCTTGTAGTTCACCTCGGCCCTGGACGACGCACGGTCGTGGTGCCCGTTCCGAACGGTCGCGCGCCGCAACCTCAACGGTCGGGGACCAGCATAGGTTGAGCTGGGCTGAGCAGGCCGCTGGCCCCCTCGGGTCACGAGCAGAGCGTCGTCCTGCCCCAGATATGACTGCTTAGCTGCAATCCCCGTACGTCGCGCCTCCGACCTGATGTGCCCGGATCAAGTCCCAGTCGTAGGTGACACCGAGCCCTGGCCCCAACGGAACACGCACACATCCGCTGGCGTCGATCTCGTCCAGTTGGTCCGGGTACCCGCTCTGGGCCACGGTAACAAAGTTGGGGGCGACGGGGTGGACAGCCACGATCTCGTAGTAGTTGGTGTTCTCAATGGAAGCCATCAGCTGACGGCGGACGGGCCCGGGGCCATGGAGCTCCACGTCCAGCCCGAAGCCCTCGGCGGCGTGGGCGATCTTCATTATGCCGGTGACCCCGCCATCGTAATCGGGGTCCCCCCGCACGAAATCCGTACCCCCACCCACGATCATGTCGACGTGGGCCTCCAGCCCGCGGACGTGCTCGAGTTCGAGAAGCGGGGTCCGGATAAGCTCCCGCAGCTTGCGGTGGCCGAAATTGGAGACCCCGCCGTCCCGGTAAGGGTCCTCGTACCACATGTAGCCGTAGTCGTCACACGCGTGTCCCACTCGCAGCGCCTCGGCGAAGGTCTTTAGGCTGCAGAATGGGTCGAGCATCAAGTCCATCGTGCCCCCCACGCGCTCACCGACGGCCCGCACCACCGCCACGTGCTCGTCAATGGTGGCGTCCCCCCACGGGTGGATCTTGAACCCTCGGTAGCCAAGTTGGCGGCAGTGCTCGGCGAAGTCGGCGTACGCTTCGGGCGAGTTGAGCCCTCCGGCCACGCGGTCCCCCACGCTGGTGCTGGCATACGCCGGGAGAGGCTTGTCCCGCCCGCCCAGTAACTCGAAGATGGGTTTACCGTCGAGCTTTCCGGCGAAGTCCCACAGGGCGATATCGACGACCCCCAGCCCGAGGCGGACCGCCTGGCGCAGGACCCGCTTCATATCGTTGTAAAAGCCTTCCCGCTCCAGTGCATTACGGCCGATGAGCATAGGGGCGATAGTGCCGATGGTCGAGTACTCGATAGCGGCCCCACCCACATACTCACCGACGACGCCCACGTCGGACAGAATGCGCAGAGCGTTGCGTTTCATGCGCATTTTGGCGCCCGGAGTGTAGACGGGGAACCCGATAGTGGGTTCCGCGGCGACCTCACTGGCGTCGTGCCAAAACTCGACTACCTCAATACCGCGTACCTTCGGCGAATCGCTCACGTGAATTCCTTTCCTCTCATTGCTATCACCCCGCCTCGGATGTACGCGACCGGTCGGTCTCGGTCGCGACAAGTTCGTCATTGAACATCACGCTGTAGGGCGTTGCACCAGATCTCGGTTCGCGGGAAGCCAGTAGGGTCTGCAGGTTCGACCCCAGGATCTGGCGACGGTCATCCTCGCTAAGGAAGGAGCAATGCCTGCGCAGGACGTCGAGTGACTGCCTGTAGGTGCAGAACATGCGCGACACCGGGTAATCGGAACCCCACAGGAGCCGGGCCACCCCGAACGCCTCATAGATTTGCCTGAAGACATCCTGGGCGACCGGCCAGGGGTATTCTCCTCCGTGCTCGGCCATGGGCTGGAGGTGGTAGTAGAAACCGGAAACCTTGATCAGTACATTCGGTGCCCCGGCACAGGCCAGGAGCCTGTCAAGACCCGAAGGGACGTCGGTACTGCCCGCGGCGCGATGCGTCTGACCTAGATGATGGACCAGAAAGGTGACGTCCGGGTGCCTGAGCGCAGCCTTACGCAAGTCATCGAACCAGGCGGGCCCGAGCGACAGGCTGACGAGGAGCCCTCGTTGTCGAGCCACAGACAGGAACTGGTCGCATTCGTCTGAGTTCAGCCAACCATCGTTCTCGTCGTACAGGTAATGCGTGGCGCCGGTAATGTTATACCGATCGGAGACTCCCCGGAGCCGGTCAGCCGATCCCGGCTTGTGGTACGTCTCGTGCCAGACGCAGTCCACGTCCGCCAGCAGCGATATACGGTCCGGGTACCGGGCGCGCACACTGTCGGCGTAGGCGACATTATTAGGGTTACCGCCTATCGAGGCGCATACTATCAATGAGTGTTGGACTTCGTTGTCGTCCATCTCTTTAAGCAACTGCTCGACGGTGCCGCGACTCGTCGGGTCCGGGACGGCCGGGGAATAAGGCCATCGCTCCCAAATGTGGCAGTGGGAATCCCATGGCGAAGTCACAGACAGTGCCTCCTTTGAGTGTCGTTGGTCATGATACTGCCCCCACCGGAGAGCTTCGGGCTCGATTGGGGCGCTCGAGCTAAATGCGGGGCCAAGGTCAAGTCTCCTTTCGGCCTCCGTACATCACGACCCAGTGGGGGCAGATGAAGAGCAGCGGATCAGGCTTCCCGGCGATCGCCGTGTCTCGATAGAGCTCGGGTGACGGGCGAGCCATATGCCGGGTCGTGGGGCGTGACGCTACCGCCCGGGACGAGTTGCTATGCCTCTGCAGGCGCCGACCTGCTGGGTAATGAACCGCGTGGTGAGCAGGGCGGGCGCGGCCCCGGCCGTCCGCGCCGCTACGGGTGGCGATGGGGGAGGACCGACTGGGGACCGTATCGGGATGACCGTTGGCCGGGCAGCAGTCTCGTGGTGGTCGCCCTACAGGGGTCTCGACGTCGGCCGGCGAGCGCCCCACCCGGCGAGCGCTCCGGGTGCGGCTTGGGATGGGCCTACCAGAGCCGAAGGCGGCGCGATGCCACCGTCGTTTGTGAGTCTCTTATCCCCGTCCTGGGCGTCGCCGACGGCAACGTGACATCTGGCGTGGCCAGAGACGACGCCAGGGTCTTCTGCGGTTCTGTGGTGGTTGTCTCATTTTCGCGATGACCCGGTCACTATTTCCCGCTAGCCCTCCTTAGGGACGTCTGCGTGGTCTTGCCGGTCACTCCGTCAGGGCGAATAACCGGCTGCAGGCACCCCATGACCTTGACACGTTGGGCCGCTCCTGGTACGGTCTCCACCGAATAAGCTTTATTATGCGACTTCTTTGGAGGCCTGTTGCCGAGGGGAGCCTTGGAGGACAGGGGGATTTACACATTCAGGTTTTCGGCGGCCCGTCGTCCGGTTCGTGCGTGGGTCGGGCCGGGCGGGAGAGGTTGCGAAGTGCCCTGTACGGCACGGTTAAGTAGCGCGGCCGCTCTGGGCCGAAGCGCGCTGCCCCGGAGCCGGGCGCCCGCATTGCGGCTCGAAATACGCTCGCCCGTCTACGTCGGTGCCGTCGCTGGTATAGGTCCGACCGGGAGCGGTTCGGTTTCGCCGGGCTGGTACGGCACCAGGGCGCTTCGGCGAGGAGGCGACCTCTTGCCTGACGCTCCGTTCACTGGCTCTCTCAGCCTTGACGCCGCCAAACCAGCGCAAGGCAGTAAATTGCTGTCAGTCCAGGACCTTGTGCTTGAGTTTATGCGAGGTACGCCGGGCCCTGCCATCCGGCCCGTGAGGGGCATCGGCTTCGACGTCGGATTGGGCGAGGTCGTGTCACTGGTCGGGGAATCCGGGTCTGGAAAAACGATTACTTCGCTGGCTATCTCCGGCCTGCACAGCGAGGTCGGTGCTGTCATTACCAACGGCAGCATCAAGTTCAAGGAGCGGGAACTAACGTCGCTCAGCGAGAAAGAGCTGTGCCAAATTCGTGGTGGCGAGATCGGAATGATCTTTCAGGACCCTTCGTCGTCCCTTGACCCCCTCTTCACCGTGGGCTGGCAAATTGGTGAAGCGATCCGGCTGCACCAGGGGGGACAGCGCAAGAAGCTGCTCCGTGAGCGGGTGGTACGCCTGCTTGCCGACGTTCGGATAACCAATCCTGGAGAGGCATACTTCAAGTACCCGCATGAGTTTTCGGGGGGCATGCAGCAACGGGTGATGATCGCGACCGCTCTGGCCAACAACCCCAGCCTTCTTATCGCGGACGAGCCGACGACTGCGCTCGATGTAACGGTCCAGGCTCAGATCCTGGACCTAATGCTGAGAATGAAGAGCGAGCTCGGCCTTGCCATCTTGCTCATCACCCATGACCTTGGCGTCGTGGCTGAGTCTGCCGACCGGGTCCTCGTAATGTACTCGGGGGAAATCGTCGAGCAGGCCAGCGCGCACGAGCTGTTCGACCATCCCAGCCACCCGTACTCCGTGGCACTGATGCAGTCGCGCCCTCGAGCCGATCGTGCCAACGTCACTAGATTGGCGGCGATACCCGGGCACCCGCTCGAGCCTACCGTGAGCCTCCCCGGGTGCCGGTTCCAGGACCGCTGTTGGCTTTCGCGTGGTCGTGAGACATGCAAAACGCAGCCTCCGCAGGTCCGGGAAATTTCGCCGGGCCACAAAGTCGCCTGTCACTTTGCCGAGGAGCTGGCTGATGGGAAAGCCCGAGACATCTATGCGGCGCAACGTGTATACGAAACCGCCTCCAGCAACCCATGAGTACGCACGGGGTACCCACCACTGGCTCGCCCACCTCGACCGATGAGCCAGCGGCGACGACAGCTGCGGTGGTGGCGCACAACCTGGCCAAGACCTTTAGCCGGGGACGACGCAAGAGCTCTGCCGTATACGCGGTACGGGGGGTCAGTGTCACTGTCGCGGAGCACAGCACGCTAGGGTTGCTGGGCGAATCCGGTTCCGGCAAGTCGACCCTGGCGCGTCTCATGATGAGGCTGATCGAACCGACTGCCGGGGACATCTACCTATTCGGCGCCAACCTTACCTCAATGAAGGGAGCGGAGTTGCGCCGCGTGCGGCGGAGCATGCAGATGGTGTTCCAGCATTCGTACTCGTCGCTAGACCCGCGCATGACCTTGATGGACACTCTGGTAGAACCATTGACCGTTTATGGCGTCGGCGACCGAAAGTCCCGTCGGGAAACCGCGGCTATGGCCTTGCTCCGTGTGGGGCTCTCGCCGGCGAACGGAGGTCGGTACCCCCACGAATTTTCGGGTGGGCAGCAACAAAGGATCGCTATCGCCCGCGCCCTCGTCGTTGAGCCGAGGGTCCTGCTGCTCGACGAGCCGCTCTCCTCGCTCGACGTGTCCATCCAGGCCCAAGTACTCAACCTGCTCGTCGACCTGCAACAGTCCATCGGGCTTACATATGTGTTCATATCCCACGACGTCCAGGTGTTGAGCCATTTGGCTGACGAGTTTGCCGTGATGTACCGGGGGCGTATCGTGGAACAGGGGCCGAAGGCCCAAGTTCTCAACCACCCGCTACACCCCTATACACAAGCCCTCCTCGACGCCGTCCCGGTCCAGCACCCTCGTCTCCGCACACCTCGGGCCGGTCTTGACCTGAGGGGGGACAGCAGTGACCTGTTCCTCGAAGGGTGCGCCTTTCGTGACCGGTGCCCGATGGCCGCGGACATCTGCGGGGAGGTAGTGCCTGCTCTCGAGGAGAAGGAGGCCGGCCACGCTGCCTCTTGCCATCTGGTCCCGAGCACGGCCCATACGGGATTGCCCGCATGAAGCCGGCCAATTTTCTGGATGTCAGCGAGTCTCCTGGCCGGCTAGAAGGTACATAGGAGACCGACGGGTCGCGATGCAAGTTGACTCTACTAATGGGACCACCAAAACCGAGGTAAGGAGGATGACGAAGGACCACTGCCAGCTCTTGCCTAGCGCTGATGACCTAAATCGAAATAGAAAAGGGGAAAAAACATATGTACGCGGACGTCTTCCGTAGGAAAGGACCGAGATCGCTCCCCGGCCGAAAGCTTTTGGCCATTAGCCTGGCCGCGGCCGGTCTGGGGCTGGTATTCGTCCCGCTTGTCAGTACGCAAGTGGCCGCCGCCTCGGGCTCGGGTGGAGAACTCGTTGTCGGCATCTCGGCCCGTTGCCAAAGCTGACACCGGTGGGGCTGCAGCAAACGGATATGACCTATGACCGGCTCATATTCGAGCCGCTCGTGCTTGATGGAGCGAAGGGGGCGGTGCTCCCGAACCTCGCCTCGTCATGGACTGTCAGCGCCGACGGCAAGACAGTCGTGCTCAACCTGCACTCGGGTGTGAGATTCACGAACGGAAAGCCGTTCAATTCGTCGTCGGTAGTGGCCATGCTGCAGTGGGCACAGGACCCGAAGAACCCCAATACCCAGGACTCGCAACTGACGTTGAAGGGTGACACGTTCACGGCTACCAGCCCGCTGGAGGTCAAAATAACAACGCCTGCACCGGAAGCCAACTCACTGCTCAACTCTCTTGTAACATTGCCGATCGTCGAGCTCAACTCCAACCTCGCGTCCGACCCAATTGGCACCGGCCCCTACAAGGTGACCAGCTTTGAGCCAAACGTCCAGATGACGGCCACCGCTTACGGCGGGTACTGGGACAAGCCAAACTTTCCGAAGATCAAGACGGTCAAATTGGTGGTGTTCGAAAGCGCGGCATCAGAGGTAGCGGCACTGGAAGCTCACGCGATCGATGTGCTGACGTACCCGCCTCTCAATCTCGTCGCCGGACTGAAGTCGAGCGGCTTCAAAGTTGTATCTTCGCCGGGTACCGGGAACTTCGTCATATTCGGCAGCGTCGAGGCGAAGGGCTCTCCGTTCGACAACCAGGACTTCCGCGAAGCCTTGAGCTATGCCTTCAACCGCCCGCTGTTCACGAAGCTGGAGACCAACGGTATGGCTCTCCCTACTTGTGACATGTGGGCGCAGACCTCACCGGCGTTCGTTCAGAACCTGCCGGACTGCGGGTTCAACATGGCTAAGGCTCAGTCTCTCGTAAATGCCTCGGGGTTCAAGCACGTCAGCCTCACCATGTACACGATGGATACAAAGTGGCCGGAGGTAACCGCGTTCCTTCCTATCTACCAGGCCAACTTGGCGAACATCGGCGTCAAGCTCAACATTGTGGACCAGTCCCCGGCGCTGTTCGACGCCACCCAGACCAAGATCATTTTCAACAACTTCCCGGGGATAGCTCCGGAGTTCTTCGGGTGGGGGAACGTGGACCAGTACTTTGTGGCTGATTACCCCTTCTATGGGTACACCTTCAACTTGTCGCACTATTTCAACCCTCAATATGACAGCTTGGTCCGCAAGGCGATTAGCGAAACCAACCCCACAACCGCGCTGTCGGAGTACAAGCAGCTTGCCGTGATCGTGGCCAAGGACGCGTTCGACTTCGACCTGGCCACCAGGCCGTACGTGTACGTCTACGGCTCCCAGTTCAAGGGCGTAAACGTGGACTACGACGGTATCGCCAACTGGGCGGCCGTTTCTTCATAACCAGGACTAGAACGCGATCCAGTTTCCACGACCAGCAGGGCCTCCTTCGACCAGCATCGTCGGGGCCCTGCTCGGCAGTGGCGCCGTCGGGCTGCTTCTGTAACAGGTCGTCTGGGCCGGCTTCGATCGGGCTATCGAAGAGAATTAGCAAGCGGTAGGGAGAGATATGGCAAGGTACACGCTTTGGCGTCTTGCTCAGGCACTCGTGACGCTGCTCCTTTCGAGCGTGGTTGTGTTTGCCCTGATCCGGTCGATCCCCGGGAACCCTGCCGCCTTGCTGGACGGTCCACAGGCGACACCCAGCCAGCTTGCGGCCACGGCGAAGGCTCTCGGGCTGACGAGCCCAATCGTGCTGCAGTACTTCAACTGGCTCTCGTTGATGCTGCACGGCCACTTCGGTAGTTCGCTCGCTGCCGACGTGCCCGTCTCGTCCCTGATCTCGCAGGCTTTCGTCCCGACCTTATGGCTGCTAGTCGGCGCCATGGCTGTGGCGTTAGTGGTCGGGGTCGGGCTCGGGGTGCTGGCTGCCGCCACCAAGCGCAAGTGGTTCGACACGTCGCTCGGCGGCCTTATGTCTCTGCTGTACGGGGCGCCGTCGGTCTTCGTAGGTCTTCTGGCGATTTTGCTCTTCGCGGTTCGCTTCCGCTTGCTGCCACCTGACGGCTTCGTCGACCCGCTGACCAACCCGCTAGGCGGGTTGAAGGCGCTCTTGTTGCCATCGATAGTGCTCGGCTTGAGCATCGCCGGGATCGAGGCCCGGTTCGTTCGCAGCTCTCTCGGCGAGGCCATGACCAAAAACTATGTCCTGGCCGCCCGAGCAAAAGGAGCATCGCGGCGGCGGGCGCTTTTTGTTCATGCGGCCCGGAGCGCACTTATACCCGTGATAACGACATATGGGCTGAACTTCGCATACCTCCTGGGTGGTGCGGTTGCCGTCGAGGTCATTTTCACCTGGCCAGGAATAGGGAACCTCCTTGACAACGCCATAACGACAGAGGACTACCCGACCATGCAGGCGCTGTTGATGATCTTTGTTATCACCTTCGCCATTGTCAACTTGATCACTGACCTGCTGTACGCGGCGGTCGACCCCCGGATCCGCCGGTCCATGCAGAGGGCTACATAGTTTCGGTAGGGAGCGTATATGGCCATGCAACTATCAGTTGAAGAAAAGGCTGAGGAGGTTAAGGTTTCGTCCAGCCACCCATCCCTGGCCATTGCGCGGAGGCTGTGGGCAACCGGCTCAGGGAGGGTTGGAGTGGTGATCGTGGGCATATTTATAGCCATGGCGCTCTTCGCTCCCGAGTTGTCTCCTCACAACCCATTGACGGCATATACCTCGTTCCCGCTTTCTGGGCCTTCGCTCAGGTTCCCGTTGGGGACAGACAGCATCGGGCGCGATTTGTTAAGTCGCCTGATTTATGCGACCCGTCCGGCTCTTTACGTCGGGGTCGTAGCGGTCGGGCTTGCCGCACTCGTCGGGGTAACGTTCGGCATCGTGGCCGGGTACTTCGGCGGAGCGTTCGATGTTCTCACGAGCCGAGTCTGGGACGCCGTGTTCGGTATCCCCGTCATCATCTTGGCAGGCGCGGTAGTCCTTGCTTTTGGTGAGTCGGTCACGGCGGTCGCCGTAGCGGTAGCCATTGGGGTGACACCCGGGTTCGCTCGCTTGGCGCGCGCCGGTGCGCTCAGCGAGCGCTCGCACACTTATGTCGAGGCGTGCCGCTCGCTCGGTTTCCCCCAACGTCGCATCCTGGCCCGTCACATTTTGCCCAACGTAATCAGCCCGCTCATCGTCGCCGCCGCCTTCGCAATGTCGGTCGCGGCCATCCTGCAGGCCACGTTAAGCTTTCTCGGCATCGGCGCCCAGCCCCCTGCGCCGCAGTGGGGGTCAATGATGCTTGACGGGATGAACTACCTAAAACAGGTCCCGTTGTACTCGGTCATGCCGGGTGTGTTCCTCACTGTCTTTGCCATCGGTTTGAACCTACTCGGTGAGGGTTTGCGGAAGGCGCTTTCGGTCCGGGAATCTGTGCTCTAGGGATACGTAGGTCCCGAGCCACTTCGGGACAGGTGGCCGCGCATGCTTGGTCGCGGCTTTAGGGAGCAGAGACAGTGTGTGCTAACGTTCCGCTGACAGCCTTGGAGAAAAAGCGTGATTATTGACACCATATGTGGTTCCTTTGACTGGGTCCCAGGTTGGGGCGCTACACCTATCGAGTTGGCTGGGCATGACGTGGCCGGGGTGGCCGTGGACTCGTCGGATCGCGTCTTCGTGCTCTCGCGCTCGAGTATCCCAATCGTTGTGCTTGACAGAACTGGGGCCTTCATAACTGGCTGGGGTGCTGGTGATTTTGTCAGGCCCCATGGGGTACACATCGCCCCAGACGGCTCTGTCTGGTGCGCCGATGACGAGGGTCAGCGTCTCATACACTATTCGGCCAGCGGCGAGCGGTTGGAGGTAATTCAAAGGGAGAACCGCGCCAGCGAGACAGGTTACATTGTCGGCGACTCTCACAGTGTCCGTCGGTCCTCGGACCCCTTCTGCTACCCAACTGGTATCACTTCGGGAGCGGATCAGGACATCTGGGTCACCGATGGATATGGGAACGCGAGAGTCCACCACTTTAACAGCGACAGCGATCTGGTCGGCTCGTTTGGCCGCCCCGGTGGTGGGCCTCTGGAATTCGTAATCCCGCATGGCGTACTACGCGTTCCGTCCGGAGAACTGCTGGTTTCTGACCGGGTGAACGAGCGAGTACAAATTATCGACCCGCGCGGCACGATGGTGAGTAGCTGGACCGGTGTGCATTTCCCCAATAACATTGCAACGCAGGATCACTCGGTGTATTACGTCGCAGAATTAGGCGACGTAATCCAGGGAGTCCCTCCCGAAATGAGGGTGGTGCGTGATGCGCCGCACGCACGCGTCACTGCTCGAGATAGGACCGGGAAGGTGCTAGCGGAGATCCTACCTCTACCGGGGGCGGAGCTGGATATCTGGTTTGCGCCGCACGGGATCGCTGTTGACTCGCGCGGTGACATTTACCTGGCAGAGGTGCGAAATGCTTATAGCCGTGGTCTTGATACGACCGGTAGACCAAGTTTGAGCAAGCTCGTGCGTGTAGCGTCCTGACTGGTCCAGAACACCGACGTAGGTACATTCGGAATTAGGCAGCGAGCGCCATGGTGGCGCGGATGATGGCGGTTCTCGTCTTGGATCAGCTGTCAGGCGCGTTGAGGTCGAGTATTTCTGTGTCCGTCAGGAGATCCATTGGTCTCAGGCTAAAGCCTCCATCGACTACCAGTTCCGCGCCCACGGTGTAAGAGCTGAGCTGGTCGGACAGGAGCAATACTGCTGCGGCGGCAAGTTCGCCTACCTCCCCGGGGCGACGAAGGGGGATCACCGAGCCTCCCATCTGGCGGGGCGGCAGGTCCTTCGTGAGCTCTGTAATGAACGCGCCAGGAGTCAGCAGGTTAACCCTGATCCCGAACGGGATGAGCTCGATCGCAAGCACCTCCATAAGTGCTTTGAGGCCTGCCTTCGATACGCGGTACGACGACTCCCGGTAGAGGGGGACATGTGCTGCCGTCGACCCGATGATGAGCACCGACCCATGGCCCTGACGGATGAAGCGTCTGCCAACTTCTCTACATGCGTACGCGCAGGCTGAAAGGTTCGTTGCTAGGGTGCTCTCCCACGCGTGGGCGCTCAATTTTGTGATGGCCTCGTGCCAGGTGCTTGCCGCATTGTTGACGTACATGTCGAGGCCACCGAAAACCTGCCACGCGTCCTCAACCATTCGAATGACGCCGTCTTCGGTGGACACGTCAGCGTGGACCCATTGGCAGTCGACGCCCAGGAGCCGGAGGGTCTTTGCTGCCTCGTCGCCGGGCCGTCTACTGGCGAGGACCAGGTCCGTACCCTCTCGAGCCAATCCTTCGGCGATGCCGAACCCGATGCCGGTCGGGCCGCCCGTTATGAGGGCGCGCATCCCTTTCAGGCCGCTGTCCATACTATTGCTCCTTCCATGGCTAATCGGCCGACGCCGGGCCCAGACGGCAGCGCGCACGCGGCTCACTGACAGGGCTTTCCGCTCTTGCCGGACCAGCACTTCAGCCCCGTCGAGCCCTGAACACGGTGCTCTAGGTCAAGGCCCACGTACACACCTGTCGCTGCCGGTTGTCTTGTCTGCGTGGGACGAGCGGCCGCACGGGTCGAGCGACGTCATTTCGTTACCAGATGCTGCAGGCGTCCGACTAGAAGGGTACTGAAGTCGCGAACTCTCTCGGCTGAGAACCGATGGGTGAGCCCAGTGATCCCAGCAGCACCGACGAGGGTCGAGCCATTGACAATAACCGCTGTCGCTACACAACTGAGGCCGACAAACGTTTCGTCGCGGTCGCTCGCGTAGCCCTGCCGACGCACCTCATCGAGCATGTCTCTCAAGTGAAACGGGCCCTTGGCTGCATTCTCGGTCCCCTCAGAATAATCGAGACGGCCTAGCACGACGTCCAAAGTGGCGGGTGGTAGTGCCGATAAGTAGGCCTTACCCACGGCTGAGGCGTGCATAGGGCGAGCACTGCCGATGGCCTCCTGTACCCCGATCGGATGATCAGTCCCGAAAAAGGCCACGTATAGCATCCGGTCGCGAGCAGGCACCGCGAACATTGTCGACTCGCCCATTAGATCTCGGATCTCACGCAATGCTTGGTAGCTAGCTTCTCCCCAGTTAGTGTCATAGGCGGCATCGGTCGCCTCCGATATGAGCGAGCGGGGCCCGGATAAGCTGAACTTATCAGGAGCTAGCCTGTACTGCTTGGACACAGAATCGCGAGTGACGTAGGCCGCGTGCTCCAGATCCCTCAGCAGACGGTGAGCAGTGCTGCGGTTGACTCCTAAGGATTGCGCAAGCTCGGTGGCCGTCGACGGTCGGTCTCGCAGTCGATCGAGCGCCTGCAGGCCGCGTATCAACGGCAATCGTAGCCTCGGCGGCTCTGCAATATTGCGCATCTTGTTATGGCTCGCCGATGACGCTGTATTTCGCAACTATCCTGACGCCTCCTCGCGGATTGGTTCGTCGTCTTGGGAGGTGGCAGATCAACACGGTTAGGTCTCCACCATCGTTGCGCAGAACGCCACAGCTCTGCAGGTCGAGCTCACGAAGTTCGAGGCGCCAACGCGCCATTTTCACTATAGATTCCGTCGAGCCTGCCGGCAAGGGGTAGAGGTTCGGCCACGGATAGGGCGGGGCTAAGGTAGCCGGCGCTGCGTTCAAGACGCCCGGCCGTGCGTATTGTGCAACAGGGAACGGGCCATCGACGGCAAACGCAACGTCCCCCTTGCCGCTTCGAATACTTCATGCTACTGTTTCGAGAGTTACAGTTTGTCAGTAACGTCCTGACTTCTGTTGCGTATAGTGCGTCGCGGGAAAGCCGAGGGGGATTAGCGGTGCGATCTGGACGAAAACTGTCGCTCGTCGGACTGCTTCCCGAGTAGATGGGTTGGATGCGGCACCGTCAGATGATCGAAGGACCAGAATGCGACCTAGCGCACCGCGCGCCATGTGATTGGCGGGGAATGATGTGATCGCGGTCGGCAGCTCGCGGAGCACTTCAGGACACCGGCTTGGATGGCACCGACGGGCGCGGGTGGTGAGCCATCGTCGAGGGCTTATCGTCCTGTTGCTTCCAAGCCTCTTCCTGATTGGCCTCTTCACGTATTACCCAGCCGTAAAGAGCCTCATTGGGGGCTTTTATTCTTGGGACGGGTTCCATCCACCCGTTTACGTTGGCACCTCGCAGTTTCGGCAATACATACACTCATCGGATTTTGGCCCGGAGATCCATAACCTGGCGGTGCTGTTCATCGGCAGCATCATGATCGCATGTGTCGTTCAGTTCACTGCGGCCGAAGTCATTGTCCACCTTCGCCCGAGGCTCGGGTCGATCGTCAAGTACGCTCTGGTGCTCCCCATCGTGATGCCGCCAATCGTCATTATTAGCATTTGGGCCTACCTGTACGCGCCGACGACCGGTCTGATCAACGAGTTCTTGCATGCCCTGGGGGTCGGTCAACCCAACTGGCTGGCGGACCCAAACCTCGCCTTGATATCGATTCTGTTTATCGGCTTTCCGTGGATCTCCAATCTTGGGTTCCTCATCTTCCTGGGCGGGCTCCAGAACCTCCCCAATGAGATCCTCGAGGCGAGCCGGATCGACGGCGTCGGCAAGTTCCGACGGATCTTCACGATCGACGTGCCACTGCTTTTGCCCCAATTCCGGATTGTCGTCGTGATTTCAGGGATCGCCGCAGTGCAAAACTTCGTCCCGATCCTGTTGCTGACTGGAGGCGGTCCGAACACCGCCACTCTGGTCCCCGGTCTCGATATGTACCAGTCCGCGTTCGTTTCAGACCTCTATGGATATGGGATGGCAATAGGGACGCTGCTGTTCATTGCGATGCTTGTTTTCACGTTGGTGACGATCCGGCTTCTGAGGCCTCGGACATAGTCATGGAGCAGGCCTCACAGTCTATACGGAGACAACGAACGAAAGGAAAGACAGTATGACCAAAAGAAAACTGAGCCGTGCCGGTGCGTCCATTCTCGCAACCGTCGGCTTGGTCGCGGGGTCGCTCGCCTTCGGAGTCGAGAGTGTGCAAGCAGCGGCGCCGCCCCATTACACGATTGTTGCTGATGCGCTCCCGCAAGGGTCAGGGCCGATTACCGACAGCGAAAACAGCAATATCCAGAAGTTGACGCAGCAATACGAGAAGATGCACCCGAATGTCACCGTGAACTGGGAGCCCACGCTGACCACGTGCGCGCCGTGCAACACGAAGCTGACCGTACAGGCCTCTCAGGGGGACGCCCCCGACATCGTCATCGAGAATGATCCCGAACTCCCGGGCCTGCCGTCTGGGGTTATCCAGCCCCTTAACCCGTGGCTCGCGAAGCCGGACCCATATGTGCCAGGCAATAAACAGTGGCGAGACCTGTTCAGCACACCAACGATCGAAAGTACGGAGGCGCCCAACGGCACGATTTACAACCTGAGCGGTGCTGATGTGGAGGTCGCTATCTTCTACAACCTGGCCCTCTTCAAGAAAGCGGGCATCGTTGTGCCAGCCGGGGGCCCGACTTGGGCGCAGTGGGTGCAGGAGATGCAGCAGCTGAAGGCGCACAACATTTCACCGTTCCTCCTGGCAGATGGAGGTACCGGGGCCAACTGCGACCCAACCTGGTTCGAGCAAGAGGTGGAGACGCAAATGCTGGAGCCCGACCTGGCTAGCTTGAATGTCGACCACAATCAGTCGTTCCTAGACGCGCAGGGGCTTGTCCTCGGCATGAAGCGCGGGGACTTCAGTATGAGCAACCCGCGTTACGCTGAAACGTACAAGCTGCTGCAATCGTTGTTCCCCTACCTGAACTCAGGCGGGGCCTCTTACGACGCGTGCTCGGTCCCGTCCGTGCAGACGCCACCGCTCAACCCCGAGTCCCTTTTGATCCAGGGCAAGGTCGCGATGGAGTTCGGCGGGAGCTGGTGGGTGGAGCAGCTCTACCAGGCGGGCTTCAAAGGCAAGTTTGGGGTCTTCAACTTCCCGACGATTACCAAGGCCACGACCCCCTTCGCCGAGGCACAGGGCGTACCGGCCACCGGGAACGTGGGCGGGGCGACCTCACTCACCATGTCGATGACCACTCAGAAGGCTGACTCGTCGATGACCCCAGCCAAGAGTGCCGTAGTCGCGAACTTCCTCATGTGGCTGTACAGCCCGAACGGGGACACGCTGATGTGCGCGGGCCTCGGGGCCGGCACCCTCCCGACGATAGTCGGTGCAACCGCCGGGAACGTCCCCGGGTTGAACCAACTGGTCCCGAACTTCCCTTCGGGGAAGAAGCCGCTGACGGTGACACTGAGCGTCGTGGGGGGAGTTGACGTCCCGATCCAGGCGACCGCGCTTCGGGACTGGCAAGGGTTTCAAGGTGGCAGCGCCACGTATTCGCAGTTCTCCACGGAGTGGCAGTCGCTATTAAGTCAAGAGCAGATCGACCTGGCAAAGAGCATCACCGCCAGTTCGTGACGTTGCCAGGGTGACCGCCGCAAGTGTACAACGGGTATCGCAGGAGGACCTGAGCGGGTCTCTCCGCCGGCCTGTTAAGGCAACAGGCCGGCGGCGGTCACCCGTCGCGCGTCGGAAGCGAATGTTCGCGGTGCTGACTTCGGTCATCGGCATCGTGATAGTGGCGCTCACCTATTTTCCGATCGTATTCGTGCTGTCGAACTCCCTGAAGACGGGGCAGTCGATCTTCAGCGGAGACGTGTTTTCTCTATTCACCCAGTTCGACGTTCACAACTACGTCCTGGCGAGCGCGGGCATTGCCCGTGCGCTGCTCAACACCGTGATCGTCGCCTCGGTCTCTATCGTCTTCGGTGTCGGGGCCGCTGCCATGGGTGCCTATACATTTGCCCAACTGCAGTTTCGCGGGAAGTCGCTTCTCTTCCTGGCGTACATTGCGCTGCTCATGATCCCCTGGACCCTGACGCTTATCCCGCTTTATACAATCATGCTGACCTTCCACCTCTACAATACGTGGTGGGCGCTGATCCTTCCTTATGCCGCGGGCGCCCAACCACTGCTTATGCTAATTTTCCGTAGCTTCTTCGAACAGATCCCCCAGGACCTGGTGGCGAGCGCCCGCATCGACGGCTGCTCCGAGCGTCAAGTCCTGTTGAAGATCATCGCCCCGTTGACCCGCCCTATTTTGATTACCGGTGCCGTCCTGATAGCGCTGGGGGTTTGGGGTGACTACCTGTGGCCGATGATCGTGTTGCAGAATTATCACCAGTTCACGATCTCGGCTGGCATCCAGGAGTTCTTGGGCCAGTTTGGACAAAGCATCTACGGGGGTGGAGCCGACTTCGCGGCTTACGTGGTAGCGACCGCTCCCATGTTCCTGCTAATCGTCGTGGCGGGAAAGTACTTCATCGCAGGGGTCACCGATGGTGGGCTGAAGATGTGAGGGCTCTGTTCAGGTTGGGTAAGCTTCGGTCCTCGACCCGCTGCTCTATGGCGTGCGTCGGTCCCGGCGGCGATAGTTCTTTCTAGAGGTAGGCAGAGTGCACGTGCTCGTGACGGGTGCAGGTGGGCGGATCGGTCGCCCGGTGACCGCCCGGCTGTCAAAGGCCGGTCACCGAGTACGCGCGCGCTCGTCCTGTCGCGAGACGCTACCGAACTGTCTGGCGTTTCCGAGGTTGTCCTCGGCGATGCCACCGACCCTCTCACCGCATCGCACGCTGTCCAGGGAGTCGACGCAGTTGTCCATCTCGCTGCCCATCCTGGCCCTGTGGTCGAGGCACAGGACGTCTTCATTAACAATGTCACGGCAACCTTCGTCCTGTTGGAAGCGGCGGCACGCGTTGGCGTGCGCCGGGCCATCATCGCCTCGAGCATGGCCGCTCTGGGCCTGAGCTGGGCCAGCAGATTTCGATCGCCCGATTACGTCCCTGTTGACGAGCACCACCCGCTGAGGCCCGAGGAGAGCTACGGCCTGTCGAAGCAGGTCGACGAGGCGACGGCCGAGATGGTGGCCCGGCGCTATGAGATGACCGTGCTGGCCTATCGATTCTGCTATACGACCAGTGTCGACGAGATCGAGGCCCGGGCTATCAAGATTGCGAGCGACGCAGGGGAGTCGACGAGATCGGCGAAGGAGCTCTGGGCCTACCTCGACGTGCGCGATGCTGCGGACGCTGTCCTGGCGGGTCTAGAGCGACCGTTATCCGGGTTTCACGCGATTAACATTGCGGCACCGGAGACGTTGGTGTCGGCCCCGACTGCGGAGCTCCTGCAACGCTGGCACCCGACTGCCGAGGCAAGGGGCACCCTGGTCGGCCGACAGAGCCCCTACGCCATCGACAAGGCTGCCGAGCTGCTCGGCTTCAGCGCCAAACACCTCCTCCCGCCGACCGCTGACTGAAAGGGACGGACCATGACCATTCGCGTCGTCATAGGACAGCTCCAGAAGCTCGACACCGAGACCGCGTCCTTCGCTCACGAGATGGGCGTTGGCGGCATCCAGTTCAATATGTTGCCGATGCCCACCGGCAAGGGGTTCTGGGACGTCGATGACATCGTCGCGCTAAGGCGCAGCTGCGAGGACGCCGGACTGACCCTGGAGGCGATCGAGAACGTCCCGTTTGGTTTCTACGACAA
The DNA here is from genome assembly GCA_963823855.1 of uncultured Acidimicrobiaceae bacterium. Classification (GTDB taxonomy): domain Bacteria; phylum Actinomycetota; class Acidimicrobiia; order Acidimicrobiales; family Palsa-688; genus Fen-671. The sequence continues at coordinate 172,732 of CAWGNA010000003.1, read as the reverse complement.
GGTCCTCACTGGCCAGCCCGGTCGGGACGAGCAACTCGAGCGCCTTTGCCAGACGATCCGCGCTGTCGCTTCTGCGGAGGTGCCTATACTTGGGTACCACTTCCTGCCGACGTCTGTTTGGCGGACAGCCATGGTCGACGGGCGTGGTGGCGCTCAGGTGAGCGCCTTTGACCTCGACCAGGCGATCGCCCGGGGACCGATGAAGAATTACTCTCCCATCGATCCGAGCCTTTCGCTCGATCAGGACCAGATGTGGGACAACTATCGCTACTTCTGCGACGCAGTATTCCCCGTTGCCGAGGAGACCGGGTTGCGCCTGGCCCTGCACCCCGATGACCCACCGGTCGAGCGCCTGGGCAACATCGCGCGTCTGTTCTGTCGTCCCGACAGCTTCGTCAAAGCGTGGGAGATGGCCAATAAGAGCCCATCGTGGGGGATCGATCTTTGCCTCGGCACGGTGTCGGAAATGGTCGGCGGGGCAGCGGCGGTTGATACGATGATCGACATTTTCGGTCCTCTCGGCCGCATCTTCTACGTTCACTTCAGAGACGTACAGGGGAGCGTCCCCCATTTCCAGGAGTGCTTCCTGGGTGAGGGTAATTACGACCCGTTTGCGGTGATGAGCCGGCTGATCGCTCATGGGTTTGATGGCTTCGTGATGGATGACCACGTCCCGGTGGTCTCGAACGACACTCCGGGACAGTTCCGCAGCCACGCCCATGCGCTCGGTTATCTGCAGGCACTGATCAACGCCTGCGACCGGAGCGCGGTGACCTAGATGAGACGACGGATCAGGGTCGGAGTCGTCGGGGCAGGCTGGTGGTCGAACAATACTCACATCCCAGCTTTGCTCCACAATGCCCGCGCTGAGGTGGTTGCCATCTGCGATAGCGACCCGCAACGCGCCAGCGATACGGCAGCCCGCTTCGGCGTGCCATTTGCAACCGACGAGGTGGCCCGGGTACTCGAAGTCGGTGTGGATGCCGTCATCGTGGCCACCCCTCACGATGCACATTACAGTCCCGCAGCAGCTGCGCTCGATGCCCGTGTCGATGTGCTTGTCGAGAAGCCAATGACCCTCGACCCGGCACAGGCGTGGGACCTCGTGCAGCGCGCCCGCGAAAAGGGCGCCCGACTGCATGTTGGCTATACCTACCCATACAGTCGTCATGCGCAGCAATTACGCGCTGCGATCGATGGCGACGAACTTGGAGACCTTACGCTTGTTTGCGCTCTCTTTTCGACATCGGTCCACGACCTCTACAGAGGCGACGTCGAGGGCATGCGGCGCAGAACCGCATCGCCGGTAGCACCGTCCGCCTCAACCTACGCCGAGCGCGCCCGGGGCGGTGGTCATCTTTACACTCAGCTCACACATGCAGCGTCCTTACTGCTTTGGTCTACCGGCTGTATGCCACAGACAGTGACTGCGCTGGAAGATTCAAACGGCGAGGCCGTCGATGCGGCCGACACTATCTCCGCAAGACTTGACAAAGGGGTGCTCGTGGCCGTGAGCGGGGCAGGTATGGTACAAAACCACTGCACGACCGTCGAGGAATACCGCTTCTTCGGTTCCCGGGGCCACGCGTGCCTGGATACCGCCAGGGGGACGTTATCGTTCGAGTTGGCTACCGGAAATCGAGAGATGGAAGCGCTCGAGCCCCCTGAGCAGGTGCTCGTAGGACGGCCGTCGGCCGCTCTCGTCGCCAGTGCGCTGGACGACGCGCCGGTCGTCGTCTCCGGGGAGCTCGGTGCATGGACGACAGAACTCTTGGCTGCAGCTCGGAGATCGGCATCCGATGGAGGCCGTCCCCAGCGTTGCCTGCGTGGGGCCGAACCAGGGCGAACAGGGTGAAGGCCGCGTACGAGGTCTAATCGGGTGGACCGGAGAACTGGGTGAGTAGCAACGTAGAGCTAGTTCAACGACCCGCCAAGTGCCGTAACGATGGCGCGTATGTGCCCCAGTGCGTAGGCCATACCCGCGTGCCACGGAGCAGCACAGGTCATGTGCGGCGTGTGGTCGGGTATAACCACACCATTGAAGCCGTTGCGGAGATAAATCTCGACCGCGCGGATCATATTTACGTCCCCTTCGTCCAGGAACACTTCGCGGTAATCGGGTGCCTTACCCTTCACGTTACGCAGGTGAACATAAGCTATGTTCCCAGACCGACTGTAGCGGTCGATCGCTTCGTAGACGTCGCTGTTGGGCATCTCCGCTACCGTGCCTTGACAGAATTCGATGCTGTTCGAAGTGCTCGGGACGAGGTCCAGCAGGCGCTGAAAGGCGTCGGGGTGGTAGACAAGGCGCCCCGTGCCCCTAAGCACGGGGACCGGAGGGTCCGCCGGGTGCATAGCGAGCCGCACCCCTGCATCCTCGGCGACCGGGACCACCTCGACCAGAAAAGCTTCGAGGCGCCGCCACATCTCTTCCTCGGAGACCTCGCCGATCGTTCCAGCGTGCGGTCTGTCCGAGTAGCGCACATTCCACACTTCACCGTTAGGGACCAGCGACTCTTCCACCGGGTGAGGGCCCCTGAACGCTGCAGAAATAGCGTCCCCCCTCGCCCACGGACCGTTCACGTGGCCCCAGACGTTCGCGAGCGAGAAGTTGTACCCGATTATCGGGACCCCTATAGAACCAACGTGTGCAATAAGCGTCTTGACGTCCTCGATCTGCTGGGCGCGTCGTGGCCCATCTAGGAGCACGTCGTACCAGACTCGCGGATCGAAGTTCTCGATTGCGGCGAACTCGAGCCCGTGATCGTTGACCACGCGTTTCAGCCCGATGAGCTCGTCTTCGCTCCATAGTCCACTGCCGGCGTGGAGCCGCGCCTCTGGCGTCGCATTCGGTTTCAGAGCATCGTAATCGACCAGGTGCGCGACCAAGTGAGTCGCGCCGGCTTGGTACGCGAACTGGAAGTTGTCGTTGGTTAGTTGGTGACGGTAGAGGCCGAGACCAATCTTCACCGGACCTGTCCTTTCTTCGGCTCTAGGTGAATTCCTGTGGTGGCTGGAACCCGGTACGAATATTCAGGCCAACCAGCTCTCGCGCGGTAAACGCGCACCCATGGTCAACAGCTTGTGACCAAAAGTAATTCGGAACGCAATGGCGACGGCACGCGCACCCTGAGACCGTCATTGCAGATTGTGGCCCCATCGATCTCGTAGTTGACCCCCCATGAGTCATGCACAACCCGGTAACGCAAGGCAGGATCGAGGCCGTTCGGGATCAAATGATAGAAGTCTGTAGTCGCCCCCGGCAGCCTGAACACTCCGATATACGCTCGCGACCGACCCGGGTCAGCAGCCTCCAAGACGACCCACTCGCCTGCCTTCATCTGGCTCTGGATAGGCGTATGGTGGAACAACAGGGAGGAGCTCAACATGGGACGGCAGAACGTTTTATAGATGTTGACCCCGTGCTGCCAACGAGCAAGGGTAGGAGCGTTCCGCTCGGCCATATTCGGGTACATGCCGCAGATATTGAAGTGCCCGAACAGGCCGACGCGGATCAAGAAGTCGATATCAGCGACACCCTCGGAGATGCCTCCCACCATCGATTCGCATAATTCTGGCGGTAAAGCGATCGTGACCCCGTTGAAAATTCGCAGAGTGGGCCCCGGCGAGCACATGTCGGTGACCTGGGTCCAGTGGAAACGCGAGAGCATCCCAAGGTCCATGCGGCCCCCGCCCGACGAGCAGTTCTCGAGCAGTAGCTGCGGATAGCGGGCTCGGACGCGGTCGAACACGCCGTACAGCTGATCGTAGTGCCGCCACAATACGTTCTCTGCGTAACTGGAAGCGACGCGCTCTCCACCTTCTCCGATGTCCTGGTTGTAGTCGAGCCGGAAGCAGTCAAGCTCGTACCGCTCTATGATCTCGCATATTGTGTGCTCGAAGTACCCGAGCACTTCAGGTTGGGTGAGATCCAGGTTTGGGATCTTGGCGTTGCGTCGGGACATCTGCCAGTCGGGATGGTCGAGTAGCAATTGGCTGAGCGAACCCATGCGCTCTGGCTCGACCCACAGACCAGCCAGCATCCCATGTTCTCGCGCCCTGTCAAGAGCTGCCTTCACTCCGTGCGTGAGTACCGGGCTTTCATTAGACCAGTCGCCGACACTTGTGATCCAGGGAGTCGTCGCTCCTCCGAACCAGCCGGCATCGAGCACGAACAACTCGGCACCCACCGCCGCTGCTTGGTCGATCTCGTCGTAGAGCTGCTCCTCGGTCACCTGTTGATTACCGGTGAACGCCGTGTGGTTGACCTCGACCAGGTGCTCTCGGCCTTTCGGCTGCGCGGGCACGACGCTCGTTCGAATGTGACGGTGCAGGGCTTGGACGGCCTCGTCCAGGTCACCGAAGACTAACCCGAAGTGAACGGCGGGAGTGGCAGCCGATTCCCCGGGCTGAAGCAAACGGAGCGGTGGTGGCCCAGCCAAGCCGATCTTGGCGTACACCCGCGCCGCGGCCCTGGGACCGCCAGCCGGCTCATAGTCGTTGTATAGCTCTATCGTCCAGTTACCCGACCAACCGAAGTCGGCGATGAACATCTCGCCGGTCACATTGTTGCGCAACATGAAAAACGGCATGCCGGCTCCGGAACGTCCGTGCAACGATTCGAACCCGTACGTCCCGGCCGGTAGCGCGACCCAATCGAACGCTCCCTCGGTGAGGTGCTCACTGTCGGTCATACGACCGATGCTGAAGGCGCTTGTCGGAAGTGATCGTATGGGGACGTCGTCAGGGAGCCGCCTGGCTCCGACTTCCCAAATGAGGCCTGACCATGGAAACACGCGTGACAAGGCGCACACGTCGGCACCGGTGTTGGTCACCTCCAAATGCCGAACGATGAAACCCGTATCGTCTACGTGGGTGTGCACCGTTGCCCGCACAGGACGTAACTCATGGTCCAAGACCGTTCTCGTGCCGTCGGGGGCCGTCAAGTCGCAATTCCACTGCCAATGATCAGCGAGTAGTTGTCCGTCCGCCTCGAGGTAGAACGCGTGTTGGCGTGTCCGCGACGGTCGGTCGTTGGGTGCTCCGAGGGGCCGCTCCGCACCTGGCTGGCCCATGAAGTCCCGCCATATCCACCACTTCGGCCTCGGACGCCCCATCGCGGACAGATGAGCGCCCAGGTACTGTCCGTTGATGAACGCCTCTTGGACGACGGTATGGTTGCTCTCGAACTTCAGGCTTGGGTAGTCGGGGTACTCCTTGGAAGTGGGGCGCATACCCGAAAGGTTGAGCTCAGTGGGCATCAAAAATCCTTCCCCGGCCGCATCACGCGCACCCGTTCGCAGCCAACCCCGGTCGGATAGCGTCGCTTAGAATCCCGCTCGGCCAGCCGGGCTCGAGTGTCGAGCCACGTCTGGCCCACTGCCCATGGCTCGGCACTTTCTCTGGCTCCAGATTGCTCCGGACGACGAAGCTCGGGTAGAAAGGGCGACCAGTAGGTTCATCGGCCGGCTGGTAGCGCAGGTCGAGGCTTACCCGCACCTCAGAAGACGAGCGGTTTTCCAGGGACCCGTGAATTGTCCGACGGTGGAAGAACAATACGGAGCCCACGTTCATCTCGAGGTGAACCGGCTCGCAGTCGAGGAGCGTGTCAGGGATCACGTTGCCCAATTGGCTCGGGCAGTGGGGCAGAAGGCCCCGGGTATGTGACCCGGGAAAGACAACGATGGTGCCGTTCTCGATCGTGGAGTCAGTAAGGGGCGTCCATGCCGTGAGAACATGGCTCTCGTCCGCATCCGCGAGCAAAGCCGAATTGTCCTGGTGCCAGCCCACCCGGGAGAAGTGCCCTTCGACGCCCTTCGGGATGGCGGCGACAGGAAGCTTCACCCGCACGTGCTCGGTCGGGTTGCAGACGATCTCAGGACCGAGGAGCCCTTCGACGAGATCGAGTAGATCTGCGTCACAGAGGATCGCGAACATGCCGGCGCCGAGGTTCAGCGGAGTGTCCGCCTGGATGGTTGCTGCCAATGGGAGAGCGATATCGAAATGCTGGGAATACGACTTGCCGGTCCGCTTCGTCAGCTCGATGATCTGAGCTGGGCCAGGAAGGTCGAGGAGGTCGGCGGGAACCTCACCTGCGTCGACCGCGGTGCGCACGAGCTGAGCGGCGATCTCCCAGCATTCAGACAAGGCCGTGTCTATCCTTGTCTGCGAGAGCACTCGGTCGACGACAAGGTACCCGTCATGGTCGAAAGCTGCAAGGTCGTTTTGACTGAGCATTATTACGGCTCCTGACTGGTGCACGATCGGAAAACCTTCAAGGGTCGCGTCGGGAAGGCAATTCGGCGTATGACGCTGCCGTTGTCCATTTCCCCGCTCGCCCCAAACCTCAGCACTGTGCATTGTACGCAACAACTTCAAGTCTGAGGCCTGGACAGATCGCCGTCCTGGGTGCCTCGTATGCCAAACTATAGTGCCCTGTTGGCTTTAACTGAAGGGGTGTAGTGTGGCGAACATCAGCGCAGGTGACGAGCAGGGTGGCTCCTGATTGTCGCAGGTTCTGTCCGGGGAACTCCACGTCGGAGGCTCTAGCTGAATGGACGAGGTCAGCGCGTTGGACCTTCTCAGACGGCCCGCCATGTTGCGGCGCCAAATGCTCGATGAAGGCGTATTGTTGTTCCGAGGTCTTTTGGGCCCAGGTGTAGTGCGGGGACTTGGTCGCCTTTGTGTCGATGTCCTACGTCAGAATGACATACCGGTTGGCGAGCTGGATGATCCTTATCACTTTGATTGGACAAGGATGCCTCACGACTACGACGAGCGGCGAAGGAAGGCGCTCCCGTGGTTGTTCGGCATCGAAGAAGTGAACGCGTTGTTCCACTCCAAGCCGTTGACCGACCTGGCCGCGGTACTGATCGAGGAGGAATTTCTGCCGCACCCGCATAAACAGGTTCGGTTCCAGCCGCCAGGCCGACCGGGGTACCCGCCTCAGACGACAGGTGCGCACCAGGACTACATATACAACCAAGGTTCACAGGACATGATCTCGGTCTGGGTGCCACTGGGTCAGATCGACCAAGAGATGGGAGGGTTGGAGGTGCTTCCTCGGTCGCATCTCGGTGGAGTTTATGGTTTCAAGGAGGAGCAGGTAGCCGGTTCAGTCACTTACACGATCGCCAATGAACCACCCGCTTCCGAGTGGGTGGCACCCGCATACAGTGAGGGCGACTGCATTGTGTTCCACAGTCTGACGCTCCACCGTTCCTCACCCAACCTGTCGACCAGCCTGCGCCTTTCGGTCGACTGTCGCTATCAGGCGATCTCGCAACCCTTCGCTCGCGAGATCTTGGAGCCACTTCCCGGCGTCATAGACGCCTACCCGACCTGGAGCTCTGACGAGCTGAAGTATTATTGGCGACGCCCGGACCTAATTACTGTGGCGTGGGAACCAGAAAGAATTCCCGGATATCGAAGATAGAAGTCAGCGGTCCCCGGTTGGTGATATCGCGTCGCGACCTGAGCGGAGACCGGGCATCGGGATCCCTTGTCGGTAAACGGCTTCGTTCGCGTGCTATGTCTTTGAGAGCCGTTAGCTCCGCGAAGGTTCGCGGCCATTTCCAAGTTATTACTGACGACGAGCGGGGTGCCGTTAGGCGAACATTGTTTGCATTTCCTGCTCGCCTCCACAAGCTGTTTCTGCTATCCAGATAGAGGCGGTAGCAGCTCGGTGCGATATTCGGGCGCAAGCTTCTTGGCTCTAGCAATGAGCGTAGCCTGGGCGTCCTCATCGAGGGGCGGAGGTGCCGCAGTCCGCGAACCCACAGGGGCTCCTACGGCGGTGAAAAACTCTTCTTGCCCAGGTGGAGTGCACATGCACAGCAGCCGAGCTGCGGTGCCCGAGGCGTTTCGAAAGCCGTGCGGCGCGTTGGCGGGGACGTTGACGGTCTCGCCGGCTTTGGCCACGAGGTGCTGCCCGCGGAAGCTGAGCTCGACTTCGCCTTCGAGGACGGTGAACATCTCCTCGAAGTCGTGACGGTGGGGCGGCGGGCCGCCGCCGGGCGGGACATGCATGTCGATGAGGGTGTACTTGCCGGCCGTGTCGGCGCCGCTCACCAGGATCGTGTACGTGTCGCCGACAAGGCCGAGGTGCGGGAGCGTCTCGTCTTGCTCGGGTCGGGCAACCGTCAGATGTCGCTGAGGATCATCGGGCGGTATCGATGGCTGGGGAGGCGTGGTTACGTCGGTCATTGTCTGCTCATTGTGCCAGTGCTCGGGCGGCGGTGCGGCATCTTCGCTGGATGGTGCGTGGTACGCGTCCGAGGTCGGCGGCGTCACCGATGGTCACGGACCGTCGAAGAAGGCCTTTCCCTATTCGTCGATCGCGGCGACGGCTGCGACGATGGCGTCGATCGCAGCCGCAGAAGGGGCACCAGCTCCGCAGAGACGTCGGCAAGCTTCGTGTTGTCCGTCCATCCTCCAGGGGTGACCAGTGATCGGGCGGCTACTGGCCAGTTATCCGGTGGCGCAGCTCTTCGTAGACCTCGGTGCCGACGATTGCCTCCAACTCCGCGCCCAGCGAGTCGATTACCTGGTGTTCGCCCACGTACGCCAAAGAGCCCTCGGTGCAGCACCAGGCCATTGTCTCGCCCTCTGCTCCCCAATCGCGGCGCGTCCAGCGGTGTACGGTCGCCACCTCGGTATCGCCCGGGCCCGGCTCCCAGTCCACCTTGATGGGGAGCTGCCAGCACACCGACGGCTTCCAATCAATCGGTGACTCGCCCGCCTCGATCGCCGCCAGGTGCAGCGCGCAGCCGGCGCCGCCGACGAACCCGGGTCGGTTGAGAAAGATGCAGGCCCCATCGACAACGCGGGTGTGGGTGCGAGCGCCATCGCTAAAGATGCCACCCTCGCTGGCCTCGGCGTGGCGCTCGAAGCGGTCGGGGTCCAACGTGGCGGCGAGTGCGGAGATCATCCGGGCTTCGTCCACATCGCCGAGGTCCGCACCGATGGAGCAGCACCCGAGGCCAAGGTGCGCCGCCGGCTCCGGACCGATCCCGTGACAACCTCTGCCCCACAGGCAAACCCACCTCGAGGTGAGGAACTCCCGATCGAAGCGCCAGACCGTGTCACCGTCGTGGATCTCCTCCATCGCCGGGCCCATTAGAGGAGCCTACCGCGGGCCGTGATGGCTCTTAGGACATTCGGGTTGGGCCAAAACCCGTGGAGCTGCGCGAGCCGTTGGCGGCGTTCATTGGTCCTCAAAACACCCCATAGTTAGTGGGTTTTGTGATCATGGCATTCGCAGCCGTGACGCTCCTAGAGTACGGCGACTTCGAGTGACCGTACTGAAAAATCCGATAGTCATGCCGATCTGCATGAAGAACCAATAGACGGCCGAGCTAGGCGTGAGATGATGCGGGGCGGCGAAAATTACCAGAGAGAAGAGCGCTGAACTCGGAAATAGGTGGAGCGCGATGATCGAGACGGGTCGGTCGTTCTGAACCGCCCCGGGTCTGACAAAGGGCTCAGTCAATAGGTTCGATAATTTTCCCCCCGTCGGTTCAGCCTGAGCGGACGGTGCCCCGAGCACCTAAGCTCAAGGTTGAGTGCGGTTCGCGCTACCGAATAGAGACCCAAGCACCCGGCTGTCATCGGGCACTCCTTCGGTGGCTTGTTGGCCCAGATGGTGGCCGGCCAAGGGCTCTCCGCTGCAACTGTGGCGGTCGACGCCGCTCCGTCCCGCGGGGTCCTGCCGCTGCCGATCTCGTCTCTGAGGTCGTCCAAGCCCGTGCTGGAAAACCCCCTCAACCGGCACCGAGCCGTCCCGCTGACCTTCGACCAATTCCGCTTCGCGTTCGCTAATGCCGTCAGCGAGGACGAGGACCATGAACTGTGACAGAGTTCGCTGAGATGCCAAACCGAGGCCATGCCCTCACTATCGACAGCGGCTGGCGCGAGGTCGTTGATACCGCTCTCGGGTTCGTGAAGCGCTTCGTGCCCTAACCTGCAGGCCAAACACCGCGAGCGTGGTCAGCACCATAAGCCGCATTTTTCGGCGTCACATAACGGTGTCAGCAACAACAGATGGCCCGGCTCTTCGGAACCGGGCCATCTTGTCGCGAGATCCCGGAGAATATGCCGGTGCTACCTGGCCACCTGGGTGCGGAACTCCCAGCTTCACAGCGCGCAATTGGGCGAGAAGGGCATTGCCGCCGCCACCGTCGTGGTCTGGAAATTTCTCCCATTCAGTCTTCTAGGCGGTAATTTGCCCCACTCGAGCTGGTGGCCGTCGACGAAGATGTCGGCTTCTAAGGCACGGCGCCTCCAAGGGAACCGAGCGGGGTTCGGCCCTCTCAACACTAAGCTTGGTACTAAAAATGAAAGGCAAGGCATGCTCGACGCAGACAAGCACCTAATGGCAGCCGAGTACCTTACCGGTACCTTTTACCCAACGGAGGACAGCCCGCCGGCTGCAATGTCCCACGACCAAGCGACTGCTCTCGCTACGGCCCACGCTCTTCTGGGGATTGCCGGTCTGCTCCGTGAAATATCGACGGCGCTGACCAACCGTAGCTGAGCTCTGGGCTCCAAATATTTGTGTGATCATGCCCAGGCGCTCCGCCCGTCGTGCGTTGTCGCAGCACCGCCAGAGTGCCCCCGCGGCGGCCCGTGTTGGCTAGCGCGACCAGGTACCCCCAGAACGCGCCGGTCGATTTATGCGCCCACGATGCCCGTTTTGTGACGTCGGCCTGTGAACGCGTCCCGTGGAAAGGTCGGTCTTGTTGCCGGAGCGAGACCGCCGCGCCGCACCTGAGGTCCGCTCCTGTTCGAGACGACCCGAGAACTTGGCCGCCTCACGATTACCGGTCTTCGGCCCTTTAGCGTATTTGGAGGTGTTGCTGGCCGGGGCCTCGGCGGGTTGGCCAGCGAGCGCCAGCCCGCGCTGAAGCGTCGAAGCAAGTGGGCGCTGCTCGGGGGTCACGAAGGCAATGACAGTCCCGCCTGAGCCTGCCCGGGCAGTACGCCCCGAACGGTGCACGTAGTCCTTGATGTCTGCGGGCAGGTCGTAATGGATGACCCGAGCTACATCGTCGACGTGGATACCCCGGGCGGCCACGTCGGTGGCCACGAGCGCTTGCAGTCGGCCGGCCCGGAAGGCTGCAAGCGTCCGCTCTCGTTCGCTCTGTCTGCGGTCCCCGTGGATGGCCGCCGCGGTCGTCCCTGCGCTCCTCAAGCGTTGAGCGACCCTGTCGGCACCGTGTTTAGTACGGACGAAAACGACCGAAGAGCCGTTCGCGCTGACCAGTTCAGCGCACAGAGCAGTCCGATCGGCGCTTGCCACAGCCATGAACTCATGCCGAGCCTGGGCTGCCCCGGGTTGTGCTGCGACCTCGTGACGAACCGGGTCACGCTGGTACTTGCGCACAAGCACGTCCACATCCCCGTCGAGGGTGGCCGAGAAGAGCAGCGTCTGGCGGTGAGACGGCGTGGCGTCGAGGATCCGGCGCACGGCAGGCAAGAAACCCATGTCCGCCATGCGGTCTGCTTCGTCTACTACGACCACGCTGACCGCTGACAACTTCACTTCGCCAGTGCTCATCAAGTCCTCGAGGCGCCCCGGGCAAGCTACGGCGACATCGACCCCGCGCCGTAGAGCCGCTCGCTGAGGTCCGAAACCGACACCCCCGTAAAAGGCGTGCGCCGTGAGCGAGCGGGCCGCGAGCAGGGGAGTCATTTCCGCGGCTATCTGTCCGGCGAGCTCCCGGGTCGGTGCGAGCACCAGGGCACGCGGCCGCTTGGGGTCACTGCGGTTCAGGGTGGCGGCTATCGGGAGCGCAAACGCAAGCGTCTTGCCCGATCCAGTGGGCGCCATGCCCGATACATCATGTCCTGCCAGCGCATCGGCGATGGCGGCCGCTTGGATGGGTAGCGGGTGAGTTATGCCTCGGCGACGAAGGACTTCTACCAGTACGTCGGGGACGCCGAGTTCGGCAAAGCCGATAGTAGACGGGTCAGCGCCCGGAAGGGTGGACAACACCAATTGCTCCGTTTCTGTAGGTTGCACACTTGCAACCTCTGGAACGGGGCCCGGGTGGCTACTAGTGGCCGCGCCAACAAAAGGGCGCGCGATGCCCACAAGTGTACCACGGACATTCGACGCGCGCCTCTTGTCGCGCCGGCCTGCGGGCTAGGCGCTCAGCTTCTTGCGGAGGCGGTCGAGGGTGCGGGCCCGACGAGCCATTTCCGTTTCGTCGAGGTCCTCCCTCTGGCGTAGCCGTTCGCCCAGGGCGTCCAGCCTCGCCATCTCGTGGCCGCGCAAGCTCTCCTGTTCAGAGGGCGGCAAGCGCCGCAGCGCCCGGTTGAATGCCGCATTGGCCTGGCTAGCCCCCTCGAAGCCGAGAGCGCGTGCGATGCTGGCGAACGAACGGCTCCGTTCTCGGAGCACGAGCACCTCGTCGTCACGCTCGGTACTGTCGGCCACCAAGACTGGGGACTGGTCGGTGCCGTTTTCGGTGCCAGCGCCCTCCGGTGCTCGGGCCTCTACCGCGGGAACGAGCCCGTCGGTCACAGTGGCGTTACCCGCTGGGCTTGAAGGCCCTTGGGGCCTTGCTCCACGTTGAAGTCCACCTTCTGGCCTTCGGCCAGTTCCCGGTAACCGGAACCTTCGATGGAAGAAAAATGGGCAAAGACGTCGGGGCTCCCGTCATCGGGCTTGATGAAACCGAAGCCTTTAGACGAGTCAAACCATTTCACGGTGCCAGTAGGCATGGTGTTCTTTCTCCTTCTCCTGATCACGCTGTGAAGCTTGCAGGAGACCTGAGAGGGAGACCAGCAACGACGCACGGCCAGCATGATAAGTGCCGTGGCTCCTTAGAGCCTACCAGCCGGCGCTGTGCCGCGGTGAGGTAAGCAACCAGTCAGGGCTATCGAGCCGGCAGCGGATGCTAAGTCGGGCTACCTCATCGTCTCCCGAAGGGCCTCGAGCGCGACCAGGTGGCGTTCCATCTTGACTGGCTGGTCAGCGTCCCGCGTGCGGATACGCACCTCGAGCTCGTCGAGGCGGGCCCACTCGCGTGCGTGGAGCGCCGTACGCTCTTTTTCAGGCAGGCTATGCATGGCCCTAATGAACGCCTCCTGGGCGTTCACGGCGCGTTTGATGCCGAGCGCACTGGCTACGGCAGAGTAGCTTTGTCCCCTTTCCCTCAGCGCCACGACCTCTTGGTCGAGGCTCCGACGCGGCTGGCGCGGCCCCGAGTGCATCGGCCTGTCCTCGCGGTCGCGGTCGGGCCTCGCCGATCTGTTGTCCCTTCCTCTACTCGTCATATCGCCTCGCGATCATTGGTTGGCCCTCCTGGCCGCGTCAATGACCCCGAACGGTCAGCGGACCGGTCACGCAACGGGCGTTAACCGGAGGGAACAAACCAGCCTAACCCGCCTAGCGCGCTTCGGCGCCCTATGGCCCCTGAGGTGCCGAGCCCGTCTCGGGCCTCTCACCAGTGTCCACGACGTCCTGCGCCACTTCTCTGAGTTTGACGTTCAGGTTCTGGGAAGCCCGCCGCAGGATGCCGAAGGCCTGATCAGCGGTGATGTGTTCGCGCTCCATAAGGATGCCCTGCGCTTGGCCAACCAGTTCCCGGGTGACGAGGGCATGACGCAGGTGCTCCGCCTGGCGTACGTCCTGGTCGCGGGCTTGCGCCAAAGACAAGGCCACGCCAGCCAAGCCGGCCAGGACTACGCCTTTGGCCCGGTCGACTGCACCAAAGGCCGCCGGGTAGCGAGCGTAGAGGTTGAGCGCGCCTAGCGTCCCGTCCGCCGCCAGGGGCAGAGCCAACACGCTGCGGATCCCCAGCGCCGCCGCCCCGGGCGCAAATTCGGGCCACCGAGCGTCGCCAGCCAGGTCTTCTGCGTAAATGGGGACCAATTCGGCGATCGCATCGAGGCAGGGCCCCATGTCGGCGCGGAGTTGCCTGTCTTCGACATCAGCGACGAGCGGGTCGGTTCGCGCCGGCGTCGTTACGCGGCCCTCTTCAAGCACGAAGATGCCCGCGAAATCACAGCCCTCGATCGTCGCTACGGCCAGGTCCAGGACCGCCTGCAGCGTTACCTCGACACCCCCGACCAAAAAGAGGGCCTGCGCCTTGTGGACGAAGGCCACGATCAGTTCAGAGGTCGGGTCGGCGCCCGTAGTCGAGAGGTCGTCGTTGTCGGTCATTCGTCGGCCAGCCCACACCGTCCCAACCCATACGGTACCTAACACGGCGGGCGCGCCGGTGGCTTAGGAGGGCGTAATGTCGGGTTAGCGGGTCGTAACTTCGTGGTGTACGATGCGAGTACCTTCGACAGTGAGGGTACCGGAGGATAGGGCCGCACCTAGTCGCTAATCCTCGGAGGTGCCCGTTGCAGGTGGGAAGATTTGTATTGCATGCCGAAGGATCCCTCCACTTGCCATCGGGTCTGTGCCCCTCGTACCCCAAATCCCGACGCCGTGGCTGCCAATCGGCCCGGTGGGACGGTCCCGCCGCCGTGGGCGCATTCGGGACCTGTCCGAGGCCGGTTGGGTTGTCTCCTCTGGCTCCGGGCTGAAGACCAACGTTGGCACACGACCCCCGAACGCTGCGCGCCACCGTCAGTTTCCTGGAGGGCCAAGTCCTGTTGGCGGTGCGCGGAGTGGTCGACGCGCTCAGCGTCCCTGACTTGGAAGCGGTATTGGGCGCGCTGATTGACCGTGGCCATCGGTCCTTTGTGCTCGAGCTCGCGCAGACGGGCTTCATCGACGCCGCCGGGGCACGGGTAATTGTTCGCACTGCGGGTCGCGTGGAATCCCTGGGCGGCCAACTGGTGGTCCGCTCGCCGTCAGCTGGCGCCCCGGTGCTCGGGACGGCCGTCCCGTCCGGCCACGGGTTACTGGAAGACGAGGCTCGCCTGAGCGCGGGCGGGAGCCGGCGAGGTTCAAGGACGAGCGATGAGCTGGACCGGGCTCGCAGAGATGCCGCGCTGTCACATGCGGATCTGTTCCTTCGCTACTTCGAGCTCGGCGGCATGAGCAGCGCGCTCGAGCTCGAGGCCTTCTGCTACGGGTTTCTTGAGCCGAGCGCACACGACCACGACCTCCTGGCCCATGCCCTGAACGAAAGGTTCTCCGAGCTGGGGAGAAACCATCCCGTCCCATACTCGACCGTCCCAGGGAGCGGTGACGCATGAAAGACCCCCGGGCCATGTTCGACAGGCGGGCCTACACCCTGTACCGCTTGGTGCTCGAGCGCCGAGCCGTCGTCGCATCGAGTTCCGCCCGGGGCAACCCTTGAGACCCGGGCCACTTCGCGAAGCGTTGGACGACTGTGCGGGGCACCTGCTCCAACGGCATCTGACCCACGCCAAAGAGTGGTTCCCGCACGAACTGGTCCCGTGGGAGCTCGGGCGGAGGTTCAAGCCTGGAGAGATCTTCGAACCCGAGGGAGAGCCCCTTCCGGCCGGCGTCTCGTCGGCGCTGTTCGTCAACCTGCTCACCGAGGACAACCTGCCCCACTATTTCCACACGATCGCGGAAGTCGTAGGCATGGACTCCGCGCTGGGGGAGTGGAGCCGTAGGTGGGCGGCCGAGGAACAGCGCCATGCCATAGTGCTACGGGACTGGCTGTGCGTGACTCGCAAGCTGGACTTAGTGGCGCTCGAACGAGCTCGCATGCGCCAGGTCTCAACCGGTTTCCGCGCTGGTGGCCGAGGCCGCAGCCTGACTGACGGGCTGGTCTACCTGGCCCTTCAAGAGCTGGCGACGCGGGTTTCTCACTGGAACACTGGGCGTCTCCTGGACGAACTCGGAACCGCGATATTGAAGCGCGTAGCTGCCGACGAGAACTTGCATTTCCTGTTCTACAGGGAGCTGGCGACCTCGGCGCTGCGCGCTGACCCATCGCGAACGGTCGAAGCGATTGACCGCCAGGTCACCTCCTTCGAGATGCCGGGCGCAGAGATAGACGGGTTCGCCGCCCACGCCGCTTCCATCGCCGCTGCCGGGATTTATGACTTTCGTATCCATTACGAGCAGGTCCTGGTGCCAGTGGTGGTCAACCACTGGCGACTGGAATCGGTCGAGGGCCTTGACTCCGACGGCGAGCGTGCCCGCGACCACCTTCTCGGCTGGATGGCCCGGCTGAGGCGGGTGGCAGCGCGGATAGCTGCGCAGTCCTCTGAGGCTGCCGATCTGGCGGAGAACGAGCCGCGCTGCTCAGGACCAGTTGGGCTAGAGCACGTCCAGGCCCCCTTCTGACCCGCGATTGTCCCGCTGACCTGTACGGGGGTGAGCCATCACGTCTGCGGCGGGGCTGCTCTCGACCTCGGTCACGATCGTCGTTCCTGAAAGGGGGTCTCAGCCGGAGACCACACCCGGAGGAGCCCCGGGACATACGGCCGCTAGTGCGTTCGGCACGAATCTCCGTCGCTGAGCGAGCGGTGTACGATGTGGTGTATGAACCGGACGAACATCTATCTCGACGAGGAGCAAGCTCGTTCGCTCGACGAGGCCGCCCGGGCAGAGGGGATTTCTCGCGCCGCCCTCATCAGGCGGCTGATCGACCGGGGCCTCGGCCTAAACGAGGGTGACCTCGAATCTGACCTGGCCGCCATTGAAGCGTCGTTCAATGTGCTCTCGGGCGAGGACGTTCTAGAGCGCGGCTCCGATGAGCGTTCCCGGTACCTCGACAAGGTGCGCCGCGGACGTTGATCCTCGTCGATTCGGACGTGCTCATCGCCCACTTTCGCGGCGCGCATGAAGCGAGGGACTGGATGTTGCAGGCTCGTCGCGCCACTGGCCCGCTCGCCATCAGCGTCGTGAGCGTCGTGGAAGTGGCGGGCGGGATGCGGTCGCAGGAACGACGAGAGGTGGGGCGGCTCCTCGCTTCCCTGCGTACCTTCCCGGTCAACGACCGGGTCGCGTGGCGGGCAGCCGAACTGATGCGCACCTATCGCCGTTCCCACGCCGGGATCGGCCTGGGGGACTACTTGGTGGCAGGTACGGCCGAGGTCGAGGGTTGCGACCTGGCCACGTTGAACGTCTGGCATTTCCCGATGTTCGAGGGACTACGACCCCCCTTTACGCTCTGAGGGCCCGTCTACGACGCTGGAGGCAGCTCAGCTAGCCCCCCACGGTGCCCGGTTCCAGCAGCACCTTCGCACGTGTGGTTCGATGCCCAGTGCCTTATAAGGCCGGAAGGGCTAGTCGCCGTCTCGTCTCCGCCGAGCGGCCCGAGCGCGCTCTTGCGCCGCTGTCGGCCCGAGCCGGCGATCAGTTCCGGTGGTGGTGGCCGGCCGTCGGGTGGCGCAGCTTGTCCATCGCACGGGCTTCGATTTGGCGGATCCGCTCGTGGGTGAGACCAAAGCGGGCGCCGACCTCCTCGAGGGTGCGCCGCTCGCTGCAGTCAAGGCCGAACCTGAGCTGGATGATCTCGCGCTCACGATCATCGAGGCCGGCCAGCATCTTCGCGACCTCGCCGGCCAGGAGGGCTATCGCGGCCGCGTCGAACGGTGACACGGCGCCGTGGTCTTCTACCAGGTCGCCTAGCTCCGTGTCGCTGTCGTGGCGCAAAGGTTCAGACAGCGAGAGAGGTGCGGAAACGTGCCGGAGGATCTCGGCGATCCTTTCCGGGGTGACTTCGAGGTCGGCGGCGAGCTCGGTGATACTGG
Organism: uncultured Acidimicrobiaceae bacterium; assembly: GCA_963823855.1. Lineage (GTDB taxonomy): Bacteria > Actinomycetota > Acidimicrobiia > Acidimicrobiales > Palsa-688 > Fen-671. The sequence goes on along the minus strand of CAWGNA010000003.1, from coordinate 155,095 downwards.
CGCGGCGACCGTGTTGGGCCTCGAGGCGGGCTCGGGCGCTGACGACCCGGTTCAGGAGGTCACCGGCGTGAACGGGCAGGCGTATAGTGCGGCCGCCATTGGTGATGCCGCGGGCGATCGCCTGGCGGATCCACCACGTGGCATATGTGGAGAACTTGAAGCCTTTGCGCCAGTCGAACTTCTCGACTGCGTGCATGAGCCCGAGGTTGCCCTCCTGGACCAGGTCGAGTAGCGGCAGGTCGGCGGCCTGGTACTTCTTGGCGATCGACACGACCAGGCGGAGATTGCCGTTGGTAAATGTCTCCACGGCCGCCTCTCCCGCCCGTACCATCCTGTGCAGCTCGCGGACGCGGGTCGAGCTGACCCCTCCCAGTGCTGCAAGCTCCGCGTGGGTGTCGCGTCCGGCTTCGACTACCTGGGCCAGCCGGACCTCGTCGTCTTTAGTGAGCAACGGGTGGCGGCCGACGTCGCTGAGGTACAAACGGACCAGATCCTCGTCGGCCGTCTGCACTCGCTTGTTGGGCAAGGGCCCCCGTTTCTAAAAGCACGGCCGGAACGTAGCGGCAGATAACCCTGTCGCCGGCAGATATCCTCTGCCTTCGCCCACGGATCCGGCATCTCGTCGACGTGTGTTGCGCCCTCAGGTTACCTCTCGGGTCGCCCTCCTCCCGGTCGGTCGTGCCCTTTTCGTACCCCGGGGCTGTCGGCGGTCTCGGGGCAAAGAGGACCAGCACCCTTTTCCCGCTCCAGCCCCCGCCCTGATCGGCTACCTTGCTCGACGCGACGCGTGCCTCGTTAGCCGACGTTCACGCGTGCCCAAAACGCACCTTAGTTTTGACTGTTCTGCATTATCGGGGCGTTGGCCGCGTTGTGCTCCTTTCGTCGATCGGTGGCTCCGATTTGGCTCCGGCCGAAGCACGAATTTGGCCCACCCGGCTTCGTGAGGCCGTCAGGCGCTAAGGGCACCCTCGATATATGAGATGCTCCAAACTGAGGCGCCAACTAATTGGGGCGTTGACCCCTTTTTGCGGGCAATTTGGCCTGGTTTGGTGACGATTAAGCACGGCGACTTCAACCGGTCACTATCGTCACCAAGCAGCCTCGCAGCGGGTACTCGGGCGCGCCTCCTACCACGTCGGCACCAGGCCGCCGTCAATCGTGATATCCGCGCCGGTCACGTTGGCTGTCCGGTCGCTAGCTAGCAGCAGGACGAGGTCGGCCACTTCGCTGGGCCGGGTGAAGCGGCCGGTGACTGAGCTGTGCGCCGCCTGGCTGACCACAGCGTCGGGGCTGGTGCCGGTGGCGTGTGCCACTGTATCGGCCACTCCACCTGAGCCCAGCCACAGGTCGGTGGCGACTGGGCCAGGGCTGATCGTGTTGACCCTGATCCCTCGTGGCCCCAGTTCTTTTGAGAGCGCCTTGGAGAAGCTTGCCAGCGCCGCTTTGGCCGAGCTGTAGTCGATGACCGCGGGGTCCGACAGCTTGGAGTTGACCGAACAGATGTTGACAATGGACCCCTGGCCAGCTTCGAGCATTATCGGGACGACGGCTCTCGTGGTGCGGACGGCGGGAAGGAGGTTTAGCCCGATTGTCGCGTTCCAATCGTCATCGGTCACCGTCAGGAACCCGCCAGTCCGGGCGGGAGCGCTTCCCACGTTGTTCACCAGGATGTCGACCGGCCGCCCGGCGAAGTCGATCAGCCGTGACGGCCCGTCGGCCGACGCCAGGTCGATCTCGATGACCCGGAGCCGGCCCGTGTCGGCGAGTGATTTCAGTTCGGGGGTCGCGGTCCGCGCAGCCGCGACGACAGCCGCCCCCTCTTCAAGGAGCCCGCGAGTGATCTCCAGCCCTATGCCCTTGCTGGCGCCGGTGACTACAGACGACTTGCCCTGCAAGCCGAGGTCCACAACGTCCTCCTTTTGTGTTTTCGGGATGCGCAAACTCTTGACACTGAGAACCGCTCAACCTAAGTTACATAGCCTATAAGCTCCAGGCTACAAGACACTGGAAAGGGGGAACTTATCGCCGGTCCGGCCCAGCCTGAGACCTCGCCGGCCAGTGACAGCCAATCCTGGGTGCCGCGATCGCTTCTTCATCGAGTCCAGGTGCTGCGAGAAGCGGGCATGATAGTGGCCATCCTCGTTATCGGGGTACTCTTCACGCTCGCAAACCCGACATTTGGGTCGGTGACCAATCTCTCGAACGTCGCCTCGCAGGTTTCGTTCGTAGGGGTCATTGCTGTATCGAGCACCTTCGTGCTCATAACGGGGGAGATCGACCTCTCCGTTGGTTCGATTGTCGCCGTATGTTCCGTGCTCCTAGGCGAGCTTCTCCAGGGTCACATGGAAATATGGCTGGCGCTCATAATTACCTTGCTCGCGGGGGCGGCCATGGGCGCCTTCAATGGCTTGCTGAGCTTGTCGATCCAGGTACCGACGATCATCATCACGCTCGGCATGCTCACGGTATACCAGGGTGTAGCCGACCAGATTTCCAACGGCTACCCGCTACAAAACTTTTCCACCAGCACACCGCTTTTTACCATATTACAAAGCAAACTGTGGGGAGTAATCCCCTATGACACATTGGTTTTCGTCGTTTTCGCTGTAGTGTCCGCCATCGTACTTCGCCGCACTGCCGTGGGTCTCAGGGTTTACGCCATGGGGAGCAACCGGTGGTCGGCTGAACTGGCCGGGATAAGGTTGCCGAGGATCCAGGTAGGCGTACTTACGTTCAACGGTACAGCTGCCGCCTTGTCGGCCATACTGGGCGTGGGTTTTACCGGCACCGGGGATCCCAATAGCGGCACCAACTATGCTCTTTACGCCATCGCCGCGGTCATAATAGGAGGCGCCAAGGTCACGGGAGGGGCCGGGACGGTGCTGGGCTCCGTGCTTGGCATACTCCTGCTGCAGCTAATACAAGACGGTCTCGTCATAGTCGGTGTGCCCATCTACGTCCTGCTCATCGTAAGTGGCTCAGTGGTCGTAATAGCCGTGGGCATAAATGCCCTGGTCACTAGGCGCACTAATCGGGCCAGGGCCTACCTCTAAACCTATGTCAATTTCACAAATAAGGAGGCTCAAAATGACAAATACCCGTGAACCCGCTACACCTGCATCCTGTTGGTGGTCGGGCACTAGTCAAAAGCGGAAGGGGCCCGAGCCGCCGCAGCCCTTGGCCTGGCCACGTTGATGGTCGCGGGCGGCCTGTCCGTGGGCCAGGGGACGGCTACAGCGAGTACTTCGGCCAAGAAAGTAAGTCTCGTCCTGGTGCTCGACGACCTGACCAACCCGGTGGAGCTGCCGCTCCGTGTAGGTGCCCAAAACGCAGCCAGCCATTTTGGTTTTTCCCTGAAGATCGTAGGGCCTTCGCCGGCTACGGCACAGCAGCAGATCACTCTTCTGCAGGATGAAGCGACGAATCACCCTAACGGGATTGTGATACTGCCGGTCAACTCGACCGCTCTGGTGCCCGAAATCAACAAGGTCGTAGCGTCGGGCATCCCGGTGGCTACGACCGAGCTGGACGCCCCTACGTCTAAGCGTGCCTTCTTCTATTTCAGCGGGTCGCCCACGACGGTAGAAGGGCAGATGTCGGCCCAAAAAGTGTTCGCGACCTTCGCCGCTCAGCACAAGACCGGGACGATCAACTACGTGGTCACGTCCTGCCTCCCGACGGTCACGGGCCAGCAGCAGCGCCGTTCTGGGTTTGAGCAAGAGGTTGGTGTGCTCAACAAGACGAGCCCCTTCAAGCTGAAGGAAGTCGGCTTCTACAACACCACCACCGACCCGGCCACCAACCTCAGCGACGTGACCAACATCTACACGGCGCAAAATGGCAAGATCGGTCTGGCGTACGCCATGTGTGGCCCCGATACTCAGAACTGGGGAACGGTCCTCAAGCAAAACCATGACCATAACATCCTGGTCGCCGGCTACAACTGGCTACCTCAAATCCTCACTTTGATCAAACAGGGTTGGGTGGCCTGGGCGCTCAACGAAAGCCTCTATGGCGAGGGGTACTACAGCATGGAGAAGCTGTACCAGCATGCTGCCAATGGGGCGGCGCTGCCTAGCGGGGTCACTTATGGCAAGAGCACCTTCGCTACGCAGGCCAACCTGGCCCAGGTGATGCAGAGCCCTGACGTCAAGTACGGTAACGGCTAGATAGTGACCCGGGCCTGGCCGCGCCCAAACGGTCAGGCCGGGCTGTTCTGTTGGCGGTCGCGGGTCGCCGACGCTCAGGGGGTCAACGAGAGAGGTGATTTGGGTGCATGAGAGATGGTTGATCATTGGCCACGGCAGCGTGGGCGGCTCGCTGGCAAAGAGGTTGCAGGCGCGCGGCGACACGCCCTTCGTATACGATCCCATGCCTCGGGTCGCGGTGCCCGAGACCGGAACTCTGGTGCGGGTTACGGGAGGCCCCATAGAAGGCGTGGGTTACGTCGCCGCCTGCGTCCCTCCGGCGGCATCAGCAGCGGCTGCTTGCTTCGTCCGCGATAACGTGCTCGGGAAGCCGCCCGTTTTCGACTGGACCAGCGCCCTCCCGAGCACCAAGAGGGAAGCGGCATCGACGGTGCTCGGGTCATGGGTCGATATCGCCCTGCTCGACTCGTTGGACAAGGATGACGAGCTAGCCCTGCTGGCGGTGAGCGGTCCCGAGGCCGCGGGACTTAAAAATGTCCTCGAGCGCTTGGCTTTCGAGGTGGTCGTGGTCGGGCCGGAGGTGGGTCAGGCCGCCCAAACGAAGCTGGTGCGCTCCCTTTTCATGAAAGGCTTGGAGGCGCTCGTCATGGAGGCTCGCTCGATAGCCACGCAACTCGACACGAGCGGGACCACATGGCAGTCGATAGAACGTAACCTGGGGGCAACTTTTGGTAGTTTTGCCGACCTGCTGGTAGTGACCGACGCCACACATGCCGCCCGGCGCAGCGCCGAGGTAAAGGAGGCCGTCAAATTTGTCCGCGGCCAGGGGTTCGATCCCCTGATCGCAACGGCCGCCGGCGACACCCTGAGCCGTCTCGGAGACCTATGGAGCACGATGGGCCCCGACGTGGCTAACTCGGGACCGCGCTCGGTGTTGTTGCAGGCCGTGGACGTTTTTACCAACGACGCTAGGGCCTCCGTAAGTTCCGATACTGAGCCACATCCATGACCAACACCGTTCTCGCCCTGGACACATTGGTTGACGACACCGATATCGAGGAGGCAACCGCCGCCGCGGAAGGATGGCGGTTCCAGCGTTGGGGAGGGGACGCGAGCGCACTGGCTAGTGCCGACGCGATCGTCCACGTCGTGACCCGAGTCGATACCGCCCTTTTGACGCAACTCGAGCGTTGCCGCGTCGTCGGCCGCTTCGGCACGGGGCTGGACACCGTGGATATGGAGGCGAGCGCGAGGGCGGGAATGGTCGTTGTCGGCGTCAGGGATTACTGCACACGAGAGCTAACGGCTCACACGCTGGCATTGGCTCTGTCGCTTCTGCGCTTAAAAGGGCGGGCGACACCGGCGACGTCAGGTGCCCAGCCTGGCTGGAGTTCGTTCCGCAGCCAACACCCGCTGCGCGGTGACCTTACCGCCCTGGTGATTGGCTACGGGGCGGTCGGCAGCACTGTGGCGGGCGTGCTGAAGTCGCTCGCGATCAAGCCTTTGGTGGCTACTCGCCATTGTCGGTCTGCCGCCGAAGGAGCCGGTTTCGAGGTCGTACCGCTGACCGATGGGCTCTCCCGCACCGACCTGCTGCTCTTTCATCTCGACCTTTCGGCCGAAACTCGAGGGATTTTCGGCTCTGGCGCGCTAAATGCGGTGAAGAGGGGAGCAGTCATCGTAAATACTGCGCGGCTGGCATTAACGGACGAGCAAACGCTGGTCGATGGCCTCCAACAGGACATCTTGGCCGGGGTGGGGCTGGACGCCCGCCTCACTGCGTCGAGCCCGATTTGGGAAGTGGTTGGACGCGAAAATGTAATCGTCACTCCTCACGTCGGGTGGTACAGCGAGGCCTCCCTGGCGCAGTTGCGCCGGGCCACCGTCACCAACACGATTGGCGCGTACAACAAGGTCGTCAGCGAGCGGAACCGCTCATTTCCAACACAGGAGGTCCAGAGGTGACATCGCCCAACATCTGCCTGGTGACAGGCGCCTATGGAGGCATCGGCAAGGCTACTGCCGAACTGCTACGCCAGGAGGGGTGGTCGGTCATTGGCGTCGACGTTCGCCCCGACCCTGACGAAGACGTGGGGCGCTGCGACGTGACTTCCCTGGAAGACGTCCAAAGGACCGTGAACGAAGTGGAGCAGCGTCACGGCCATATCGATGCATTGGTCAACGCGGCAGGGCTCGGACGCCCGGCCCGTTTCGCCGACGCCGGTGACGACGCGTGGCGCCAAGCGTTCGAGGTCAACGTTATGGGGACGGTGCGCATGTGCCGGGAAGCTCTGGGCTTGCTATCGGGTTCCGGCTACCAGCACCGGAGCATCGTCAACTTCACATCGCAGGCGGCAAAGACGGGCGGCCTTATTATCGGCGCGCCTTATTCTGCAGCTAAAGCGGCGGTCCTTTGCTTGACCATGACGTTGGCAGGCGAGCTCGGCCCAAGGGATCAGGGTAAACGCAGTGGCTCCGGGGATCATCGAGACTCCTTTTCTGGACAACATTCCCGGTATCCGGGACAGAGCGCCTCAGATCCCGCTCCGGCGGGTGGGCGCTGCGTCTGAGGTGGCCAGCGTCGTGAATTTCCTCTTGTCACCGGCAGCCAGCTATCTCACGGGTGAGACAGTGGATGTCAACGGCGGCATCTACATGGACTGAAGATGAACGAGACGACCACCCTGAGCTGGGACCTTCACGTCCACCCCGGCCGAACGGCGGAGGGCCGGTGGGGCGATGGCGGACAACTGCGACGCGCCGCACAGCGGGCCGGGGTCGCCGGGTTCGTCTGGAAATCGCACCGTGGTACTGGTACTCATACGGACTGCCAGAAGCTCCCTCATTCCCTGCCCTACGCCCTGCCGTCCATAACGCTCAACGGAGATGTGAGGGCCGTACATCTGGGCCGAGCGGTCGACCTCGGCGTCCGCTGGATCTGGCGGCCATCGCGTCTCGCTGATGGCTCGCTCGGTTGGGATCTACCACTGCCGGACGGGTGGCGGGAAATGCGAGAGGTCCTAATTGCCTCCGAGACGCCGCTCGTAGTGGCTACATCCCACCTCGGAGATGCCGGTCGGCAGGAATTTGCACAGCTGGCCGAGGCAAATCCCCACATCACGTGCAGCGTCACCCACAGCCTTTACCTGCAGGACGCGGAGGTACGCGCCATGGCCGAGTTGGGCACTTTTTTCGAAGCCGACCTCTACACGATGTTCAACGACGTAAGGTCGTCGCCCGTAGCAGAGCTGTCAGCCCGGGCGGACCTGTGTTGGTCTCTGGGTACGTCGATTTACCTCACTTCTGACGCCGGCCAGATGTCGACAGGCGACCCTTACCAATTTGTGGCCCAATGCCTGTCCTCTCTGGCCCTGCCCGCTGATATGAAGGGGGTACTGGCCACGGCCGCCCCCCGAGAGGTGGCTGCCCAGGTGTTCGAGGAAGCGACGAGCCTGTGAGCGTCGGGCTCGTCGTGGGCGTTGGAGGGATCGGAGCCGAAGCCGCCCGCCTGACCCGCGCCAGCGTAGACGAGCTGGTCATATTCGATCGTGACGCGGAAAAGGTTGGGGCCCTTTCGTCGGAGCTCGGTTGCGTGGGAGTTGCCGGGGATATCTTGTCGGCGGTGGCTCGAGACAAGCTGGTGGACGAGGTGTGCCGGTTGGGGGAGACCGTCCGATGGGTTGTGCTCGCCACCGGGAGAGGGTTGCGGGGGCCCATCGATGAACTCACTTTCGACGCCCTCCAGGCTGTTGTCGATACCAATGTCGTGGCTCCTGTGGCGCTCGTCGCGGAATCTACTGAAACGCGCGGATTGGGCTGAGGGCTCTCGTTTGATAGGTGTAGGCTCTATTTCGGCCCGGCGAGCCTTACCGGGCCGGGCGGTGTACGGTGCGTCCAAGGCCGCCTTCGAGGCGTTCCTCATTGCCCTGGGCGTGGAAATCGCGGCCCGCGGGATCCTGGTGAACGTCGTTGCCGCCGGCGTCACTGATACTCCCTTTATAAGCGGGACGAAACAAGACCTCGAGCATTGGGCTAGCGAACGAGTACCCGTCGGGCGGCTGGCCCTCGCCGAGGAGGTGGCGTCGGTGATTGCCTACTTAGTAACAAGTGCGCCTAGATATTTGAACTGTAGCCGTGTCGTAGTGGACGGCGGGGCGGAGTCCATGCCGTGACCCTCGACAGCCACCGGGGGCCTGTCCCGCGTCAGCCGATCTTTTTGACTAAGTCCGAGTGGGCATATGAATCCGAGTGGGCATGTGAAGGGGTACGCAAGATGGTGCTCGAGGGAGAGCTGAAACCCGGGACTGCTGTCAACCAGGAACTGGCGGGAGAACTGAAAATATCGGTTACGCGGCTGGGGGAAGCGCTCCGGCCGGCCGAGGAGCGTCGATGACCAACGTCGAGATCATCGAGTCGGTAACGGTGCAAAACCTTCACTACACCTACCCCTCCAAGGGTGGCTACGACTACGCGGGCGGTCACGTCACCAGCCGCACCACGTCTCTGATAACGGTCACCACTGAGTCGGGGTTGTACGGGGTTGGCTCGGCCTACAGCCATCCAGATCTTGTGAAGATCATTGCGGAAGGGCACCTTGCCCGCCACCTCCGCGGCCAAAATGCTCTCGATACGGAACGTCTTTGGGCCCAGTCGTACGAGTTCACGCGATGGTACGGGCGCAAGGGCGCGGCCATGTCGACGATCGGGGGTATCGACATCGCCCTGTGGGATCTGCGAGGCAAAGTGGAGCGTCAACCCGTGTACCGCTTACTGGGCGGCCGGGATCCCTCGGTCCGCGCCTATGCCAGTGGTCTGTTCTGGGCTGCCGATACAGACCGGTTGGCCGAAGAGGTCGCTTCAGCGAGGGCTCAGGGTTTTACCAGCGTCAAAATGCGCCTGGGGCGTGACCCCGATTATGACCGCCGGGCGGTGACGACAGTCCGGAGAGCTTTGGGGGAGGGCGGCCAAATCCTGGTGGACGGCTCACACCGCTACGATGTGGAGGGCGCCCGAAGGCTGGCCGCGGACATTCAGCCCTTAGGGGTGGGGTGGTTCGAGGAGCCTTTTCCACCAGAAGACTTAGCCAGGTACGTTGCGCTCCGGAACGACTGCGCTTTGCCGCTCGCGGCGGGTGAGAACGAGTTCGGGTTCCAGGGGTTTGCTGAGCTGGCGCGGGCCGGCGCAGTGGACATCATGCAAGCGGATGCCTGCCGGACCGGCGGGATCTCCGAAGTTATGCGTGTCGCCAATTTGGCCTCTTCCCTCGGTCTCCGGCTGGCTCCGCATACCTGGAGCGACGCGGTGGCTCTTACGGCCAACGCCCACGCTGTCGCCGCCGCGCCAACTGGCTTTACAGTAGAGGTTGACCGCACAGGCAACCCGTTCATCGATGAGCTACTGACCGATCCTTTGTCGGTGATCGACGGCCGGCTGCGGTTGTCCGACCGCCCTGGCCTCGGCATCAGCCTGGACGAGGAGACCGTGAGCCGACTGGCCCTGCCCCCTGGCACCGGGCTGCCGGACGGCAACTATTCTGACCTGATCTTCGGTCCGCAGCATGTGGCTGAAACTGCCTCGGTGAACCCATGAGCTGGCGGGTCGCGGTCGCACAGATATCCAACGAGTCCAGTACCTTTTCGCCTTTTCGCTGCGACCTGGACCTCATCCGGGCTTCGGGCTACATCCTGACGGGTGAGGACATGTTCGACCTGAGGGAAGGCCAGTCCGAGGTCGCTGGTTTCCTCAGCGTGTGCGAGAAAGCAGGGTCGGTACAGATGGTGCCGCTCATTGCCTCCCGCTGGGTCGCGCCCGGCGTGACGCGTGATACCGCGTTCGAGTACCTCTACCAAAGCCTCCGGCGAGGCCTCACCGCTGCTGGCCCGGTCGACGCGTTGCTCCTTTCCTGCCACGGTTCCTTGGTCACAGAGAGCGCCGAAGATCCGGAGGGCGACATGCTGGAAGAGTTGCGAGCGCTGTTGGGTAATGGAGTAGTTATCGGTGTGACAGTTGACCTCCACGCTAACGTCACAGCCAAGATGGTGAACTCGGCCGACATACTCATGGGTTATCGCACCTACCCCCATCGCGACGCCGCCGAGACTGGGGAGCGCTGCGCCGAGTTGGTGCTGAAACAACTCGAGGGCCAGTTGAACCCGGTGCGGGCGCACTTGCGCCTGCCCATGCTCTTGACGGCATTCAACGCGTCGACCGAATACGGCGGCCCGTACGCGGACATGATGATGCTGGCCCGTCAGGCCGAAGACAAGGACCCTGCAATCGCCGCCGTCTCCATCTTTTTCGTCGGTTCGTACATAGACGTAGCCAACGTGGGCTGCAGCGTTCTCGTCATCGTCGATGGAGACGTCAACTTGGCGGTGGCGACTGCGCAGGACCTTGGCGCCACCTACTTCGCCCAGCGGGAGCAGTACCTCGTGGACATCATTAGCGTTGCCGAGGCCCTGGAGCGCGGCCGGCAAGTAGATGGCGGGCCGGTCCTGCTCCTGGACACCTCGGACACAACCGGTGGCGGAGGGGCCGGTGACAGCATTGCCCTGGTACGGGCGTTGCTCTCAGCTGGGTTACGCGACCCGACCATCGCCATGGTGGTTGACCCGGACGCGGCACGGCGTTGCCACGAGCTGGGTGAGGGCACGACTGCCACGTTTGCGGTCGGGCATCATCTTGACAGTCGTTGGGGCGAGCCCATGGCCATGACGGTCAATATCGAACGGACCTTTGATGGTGGCTTCCGTTACCGGGGCGGAATATTCGGCGGGCGGCAGGCGAGCATGGGCCCGAGTGCTGTCGTGTCGGTCGGCGCGCTGCGACTGCTGGTACAGAGTGTGCCGACATACGACTGGGAGGACGAGCAGTACCACGCGGCTGGGCTGGTAGCGGCAGAGGTCAAGTTCGTGGGTGTGAAGAACATGATGAACTTCCGCCGTGCCTACAGCAGGACCGCTAAAGCCGCGTTCGTCCTCGACCTCCCCGGCCCGACGGCGCCGGACATGCGCATGCTCGACTTCGAGCGAGCCTGCCAACCCTGGTTCCCGCGCGACCCGGAGGTTTCCCTCGACGATTCCGTCCTCACGGTAGGTGTAAAGCGGTGATGCAAGAGACGTCAATTGTCGATACGCATCATCATCTCTGGGACGCTCGCGTGCTGGAGTACTCGCTTCTGGACGGGCCGCTGCGGGCCGTAAAGGGCAGTTACGACGTAGCCGTTTTCGACGACATCGCGACGCGTAATGGCATCGGGGCATCCATTTGCGTGGAGGCGGCATCCGCGGGCGCCGACGGCCGCGCCGAAGTCGCATGGCTGCTGAGGCAGGCGGAAAAGAGTAACGTCGTGAGCGGGATAGTCATGTGGGCACCGCTCGGGTCCGGCGAGGTTGGACAGTACATAGACGAGGTAACAGACGAGGCCGGCCCGGTGGTGAAGGGGATCAGACGTTCTTTTGAGTTCGGGCCTCCCGAAGAGTTGTTGACCGCAGCCGTCAATGCTGACGTCCGGGCGGCGGGGAGGCGCGGGCTATCCGTGGACCTTGTTCTCTTCGAAAGCTCTCTGCCGCAGGCGTTCCAGCTTGTACGGGATTGCGACGGGACGCGTTTCGTTCTCGACCATCTCGGAAAACCGCGAGTCGACCGGGGTACACGCGAACCATGGCGAAAGTGGGTGACCGCCATTAGCCAGCTTGACAATGTCGTGTGCAAAATCTCGGGGTTGGCGGTAGAAGCCCACAACCCTAACTGGTCTGTCGACGATTTACGCCCGTACCTCGACATCGCTCGAGAATGTTTCGGCGTGGAACGGCTGATGTTCGGCACCGACTGGCCCGTTTGCGACTTAGCTGGTGGTGTGGAGCGATGGCTCGAGGTGGTCGATGTCTGGACTAGCGACTGGACTGCACATGAGCGCGTCCAGTTCTACAGCAAAAACGCCGCCAGCTTCTGGGATCTCGCCGCTGGAGTAACCGTGCTGTGACAATAGGGGAGAACCCGACATTGCCAGCGGTCGACGACCGTAGAGGTCCAGGCCCGGATGGCGGCCGCGTCGTCGAAGCTACGGCAGTACTGGACGCGCGCGGGATCTCGAAGCGGTACGGCAACGTCGTCGCCCTGGACTCGGTCGACCTCCAGGTGCACGCACAGGAAGTCGTTGGGATCGTGGGCGACAACGGGGCAGGCAAGTCAACCCTGGTGCGAATACTCTCGGGTGCAATCCAACCTGACCATGGGACCATCCGGGTCGGCAGCAAGCCAGTTGTCCTGTCGTCCCCCGTTGTGGCCCGTCGTCTCGGCATCGAGACGGTCTACCAGGAGCTTGCCCTCGCACCCGACTTAACGGTGAGCGAGAACATGTTCCTCGGCCGCGAGATCAAGAGGCATGGCTTGCTCGGCCGGATCGGGTGGCTCAACCGCAAAGCAATGAACCGGGCGGCTGAGGCAGAGTTGAGCAAGCTGCGCATCCGGGTGAGCTCCGTCCGCGCTCCTTGTGAATCCCTCTCCGGCGGTCAGCGGCAAGCCGTGGCTGTGGCTCGTGCCACTGCGTGGGGCACCCGGCTCCTTCTAATGGACGAGCCGACCGCTGCGCTGGGCGTGGAGCAGCAACGCCGAGTGGGGGAGTTGATCAGTGATCTGAGCTCGAGCGGGGTACCCGTAGTCCTTATTAGCCACAACATGCCTCAAGTGCACGAGATTTGCGACCGTGTCGTCGTCCTGTTCCACGGTCGTGTCGTGGCCGATGTTATGACCGAAGACGTCTCCATCCAAGACATTGTCGCCTGGATCACCGGCGTGCCCCCGCAATTGCCACTGGTTTGATTCTGGGATGAAAGGCCGGTAACCGTGCAGAGGAGAAAAGGTCACGCAAACATGGCTGAAAGCTTCGCCAGCGCGGGATCGGCGACGATCGCCGAAAGCGGGGGACATCCCCTCGACCCCGGGCTACGGCCAATTTGGCAGTCCGCCCGGGTCAGTGGCCCCGCCTACCCGGTGCGGTGCGCCCCGGGAGATAATTTGGCCATCCATGTGGCCGTCGTCGAGGCGCCACCCGGGTCCGTATTGGCCGTAACCGTGGGGGATCTCCCCGCAAGGGGCTACTGGGGTGAGGTCCTGACGTTAGCCGCCATGGGTGCTCGGGTGGCCGGGCTCGTCATCGACGGTTGCGTCCGAGACGTCGAAAGCTTCGAGCGCCACGGCTTTCCCGTATTCGCCCGCGGAGTTGCGCTCCGGGGTACGACGAAAGACCGGGGCGGGGCAGTGGGCGCTCCCGCGATGGTGGGCGGCGTCCTCGTCCACTCCGGCGACTGGTTGGTGGGCGACGCCGATGGAGTCAGCCTTATCGAAAGTGAACAGATGCAATCGGTGGTCGACGCCGCAGCAGCCCGTACCGCCAGGGAGCAGCAGTATTTTGAAGCACTGCAAAGAGGGGCGACGACCCTCGAGCTCCTATCTCTGAACCCTGACGTAGTGGCGGTACACCTCGACTAGTGCCACGAAGGTCCTTGGAGCTGGCACTACTCGTCGACAGAGCGCGCTGTTAGGACAGTCATGCGTTCGGGGGGTACCCGAAGACGCAAAGGCAGCTCCGCCATCTCCAACTCTTTGAACGGCGCCATGATCTTCACTGGCCCCTGGCCAACCATCTCGACGTTCACGACCTCGTCGAGAGGCCCATAGTTTACGATGACACACGAGATCTCGCCTTCACCGCTGAAATGTGTCGAAAACCGGACTTCCGGCCCGTGGGTTACGCTGGCTCCGTACTGGTCCCGGAAACGTCCCCAGAGCAGGGTGCTCCCGAGCTCCTCGCGAATGGCGTTGGCTTCACGAATGTAAGCGCTGAGCGCTCTCATAGGGGGATAAGCCATGCTTCTGGTGTAATTGCCCGGACCGATCAACATCTGGCAGCCGTAGCGGACGGCCGAGTTCACTACGTTGAAGTCGCCTGGTTGGGTGATTGAGAGGGCGGGGAACCACTCCGGGAAGACAAATTTGTACACGGCTTCGTAGTCGCGCTCCCAAGTCGAGTGCCAGGCCCAACACACGTTCGAGTACGCGAGCACCTCATCCCACGCGCCCTCGTGGCTCAGGCTGAACTCGGGGTTGATCGAGCGGCACGCCTTGGTCACTTCGTCGAGGAAGGCAAGGATCCCGTTCCAGATGGCCAGGTCCGGTGGGTCGGCCAGGTCCGGGTTGAAGTCCAATTGCGCGATATGCGACCAAGCCAACTTGTCGATATGTACGCCGTCCGCGCCAATTGAGGCGAGGCGCTCGAACTGTTTCGAGATCAGCTGGCGGTATTCGGGAAAGCCCGGGCTTAGGAAGACGTTAGGCCTGCGTGTGGCTCCTAGACGGGCCGCAACAGTCCCCATTCCCCAGCCCAATACTTGTGTTGTCCCCCACGGGCCCATTGTGCGAAAGCGGTGCAGCTCTGCCTTGTACCAGTCGGTGGTGGGATCGACAGGCTGCAGGTTAACGAAAAAGAAGACCTTCACGCCTTCCTCGTGGCACTCGCCGATGGCCTTCTCAAGGTCATCCCAGGTCCCCAAACGAGGATCCGGTTCATAGAACGGGTACATCGAGTCGTGACCACCCACGTCCCACCCGCTCGCTAATACAGCCTTCACCCCGTTTCGTGCGGCATCCGCGGCCCACTCGCGCATTTGTGAGTAACGCAAGTTTATGTTCCCCTCCGGCAGGAGGAACATCGTGTCCTGAATGGCACCGCAGGAGCGGATCCCAGCTTCAAAGCTCGGGCGGGGGAGCGTTTTGTTTTTGTCGAACCATCGTCGGTACTCTGTGCCGGCCTGGTGCCAATCGCCGTCGTGCAGGCTCAGCGTAACGGTCGCGCTGTCGAAGTCGCACCCCGGCTGTAGGTAAGGAAAGGCCACCCAGTTCATGCAGAGCCCCCTGGGCACCTCGTCGACAGGTTCGTCCATCGGCCAGGTATCTTTGCGCAGGTGGCCGACGCCTGGATGGACTGAAACCTGGAGGCACCGGAACCTTGGCAGGTCATCGAGGGCAGAGAAGAGCAGGCCGCGGCGTTTGTCGTCGCTGGCGAGGTCCGCCCATGGCATCGGGAGATCTCCGGGGTACATGAACAGGTTCTCGGCGACCGGGATCCCCAGCTCCTGAGAGTGCCCGCCGGCGCTCCTGAAGTCGTGGAAGAGATCCCGGCCGGCTGAGCTCCCGGCCACGGGCACGACCAGCCGGGTTGTGGCCCGGTCACCGTAGCCTTCGATACCCCCGATGCGGACAAGGCGGCACTCGTCGATGGGCACCTCAGAGCGGTTCGAGATCACGTAACTCCAGCTGACCGATCCACCGTTGACCTCTATTTGTACCTCAATAGAAATGTTGTGGTACGTCTGGGCCCTTTCAGGGCCCCAACCAGGTGAGCACAACTGACGACCCGCGTTGTGATATCTGCGGCGCACCCTGGTCAATACCGCGGATTTCGTTCGCTTGCGACACTTCATCGCTGTAAACGAGGGTGAAAAGTTCTGCCAAACGGGCATCGGCGATCAAGTTCACACCCGAACGCTTGTCCGTCAGCTGCATAACAGCCCCGCTTGCGTCCGCGATTTCAATTTTTAGCTCGTCAGTTTCGATGTTCATGGCCGTTAGGTCGCTTTCTATGAACGGATCTCGGGAAAATAACAGGCCACCCTATGGTCCCCGCTCTCCGGGAGTAGCGCCGGCGCAGCCTCCCAGCACTTTGCCTGCCGTTTTGGGCACAAGGGCGCGTACGGGCAGCCGTCCGCGGAGCCCTCGGGCTCGGCCTGGCGCGGTGACCGGTCAGCGGCGCGCCAAGTTGTATGGTCTGGGTCTGTACTGGGGACCGACGCGATAAGGCTGATCGAATACGGGTGGCGTGGCTGAAGGAACAGTTCGTCGGCGTCAGCCGTCTCGACTACTTTGCCCCTGTACATGACGAGCACACGGTCGCAAACTCGGCGCGCCACCGAGAGGTCGTGCGTAATGAACAGAGCCGAGACGCCTAGTTCGGCCCGCAGGTCGTTTATGAGGTTGAGTACTTGGCCCGGACCGAAACATCGAGGTTAGAGACAGCCTCGTCGAAGACGAGCACAGGGGGCGTCGTTGCGATGGCGCGTGCTATGGCCACTCTTTGACGCTGACCGCCCGATAGCTCGGCGGGGTAAGCCATGGCCCGGTCGACGCCCACAGAGACCTGTTCGAGGAGCTCTCGGACGCGGATGTCGAGGACCTGAGCAGGCGCGGTCCGAGCCAGCCGGAGGGGTTCGGCGACTATTGTCCTGACGGTCATCCGCGGGTTGAGGGACTCGCCGGGGTCCTGGAAAACAGCCTGTATGCGCCCTGCTCTTTCGCCCCGCTTCCCCGACCTCAACGGTTCACCGCGAAAGCGTACAATACCGTCGTCGAGAGGGGTAAGGCCAAGGATCATCCGGGCCAGCGTTGTTTTCCCCGAGCCTGACTCGCCCACCAGGCCCAGGAACTCACCCGGAGCAATCGAAAACGAGACATCATCGACGGCGGCAAACGTGGTGTTACGACCACTAGCGCTCTTGCCAAGCCTGAAGCGCTTCGTCAAGCCGACAACTTGTAGCGCAGGCTCGCGGTCCTGGTGCGCTTGGGCCGGCATCTGGACCTCAACAACGGAGAGCTTGGGCGCCGGCCTCTGTTCCGGGAAGTGGCAGGCCACGGATACGTCGTCCGATACAGCGGTGGATAAAGGACGGGTAGTCCGGCAGATCTCGCGTCCGTTCCCAACAAAACACCTCGGCTCGAAGGGGCAACCCGCCACGATCTCGCCCGGTCGCGGGAGCGACCCAGGGATCGCATTAAGACGTCGGCTGGTTGGGTCATCGAGCCGAGGGATCGCGTCGAGGAGCGCGCGTGTATACGGGTGTTGTGGTGTGTGGAAAACGGTCCTCACCGGGCCCTCTTCCATTACGGCACCGGCGTACATGACGACGACCCGCTGTGCGAACTCGCTCACCACCCCGAGGTCATGGGTGACGATAATTGTGGAGGCTGAGCGCTCCTCGGACTCCCTGAGCATCAGTTCGAGGACGGACCGCTGCGTAGTGACGTCAAGCGAACTGGTCGGCTCGTCGGCGATCACCAGCGTCGGGTCATTTGCCAACGCCATTGCGATCGCCACACGTTGGCACATCCCGCCCGAGAACTCATGCGGGTACTGGTTCATTCGCCGGGCAACCTCTGGCACACCCACTTCAGCCAGGAGCCCTCGGGCCTTGTTTATGAGCTCACCTTTGGTCTGGCCCGACGAATGCACCTGGAGCGCCTCCACGACTTGCCGTCCAACGGTGTACACCGGGTTCAACGAACCGAGCGGGTCCTGGAATATCATGCCGATGCTCTTGCCCCGCAGTCCCCTCAGAACTGACGGGGGCGCCTTCAACAAGTCGACGCCCTCGAACCAGATCCCTGCGCCGTAGGCCCGTCCCGGGGGCTCCACAAAACCCACGAGCGCGTTCACGAGGGTGGACTTTCCCGAGCCAGATTCTCCCACGATCCCGACGCGCTCGCCTCGCTCAATTGAAAGGCTCACGCCGTCCACAGCCAGGACGCGGGGAGCGCCGAGGTACTCGATCGAGAGGCGCTGAACACTTAGAAGAGGAACTCGGTCCGCGGCCGCGTCACCCTTCAGTGCAGCTACCCGCGAGAGGTTTGTCAATGCAGCTACTCGGGAGCCGTTTGGTCTCGAGCTGGACCAGCCTGCAACGACAAGGTAACCGGCAGTCGCATCGTGGCTCTGTGCCCGGCGGGCTGCCCGATGGACCGCACGCCCTCCGCCACCCAGGTGAACCCGAGAGCGACGAGGGTTATGCAGAGCCCCGGAAATATGCCGTACAGCGGCGCTTGGAACAGCCACTCGAATGACGCCTGCAACATGTTCCCCCAGCTCGGCGTGGGCGGAGGCAGCCCGAGCCCAAGGTAGCTCAGGCTCGCTTCCACGAGGAGGGAGGTAGCCGCGGTCAATGACGCGCCAACGAGAAGGGGACCGGAAGAGTTGGGCAGGATGTGGCGTCTAATAACGTGGAGGGAACGGCCACCCGATATCTCGCTCGCTGAGACAAAGGCTCTCTCCCGAGTGCTGACAGCCAAACCCCGAGCCAGGCGGACAAAACCAGGGACGAAAAGGATGGCCAGGGCAACGATGAGGACCGGCTCCGTGCGGCCGAGGATTGTCACCATAAATATTGCCAGCAGAATTGAGGGGAACGCGAGTAGCACGTCCGTCGAACGCATCACCGAGCTATCCCACGTCCGTCCCCGGTAGCCCGCGAATAGGCCGACCGACGATCCGACGACCGTCGCCAGGACGGTAGCGCTGACGCAGACCCCGAGGTCGACACGCGCCGCATAAATGATCCTGCTCAAGAGGTCTCGCCCGATCTCGTCTGTGCCGAGGAGGAACTCCCGCGACGGTGGTTGTAGCGGGGGCGCGAGCGTCGCGTCTGGAGAATGTGGTGCAAGCAGGCCGGGGACCAGTGCACAAACTGCGAAAGGCAGAAGGATGAGGATGCCGAGCTTGAGCATGCGGTTCCCGCGAAAGGCGGCTCGCACCTAGGACCGCCTCATCCGGGGATCCAAGACAGCCTGCGCTATGTCGACCATCGCCGAGATGAATACGAAAAATACGGCAGATGCCAGGACGATGGCCACGGTCGTGTTGTAGTCCGACTGCCCTACCGAGTAGACGAGCAACGAGCCCACTCCAGGCCAGTTGAAAACGTTCTCGACGACGACGATGCCACCCATCAGCGTCCCCAAGTACACGCCGAAAATGGTCAGCATCGGGAGTAGGGCGTTCGGAAGGGCATGGGTGATCAGCGTGGCCCTCTCCGTCAGGCCCTTTGCCCGGGCAGTCCTCACGTACTGGCTGCTCATTGCTCGACCTAGGCCCTCTTGCAGATAGCGATAGTAGATCGCGATCTGGGGCAGTGCCAGGGTGATAGTCGGCAGGACTAGGTGTGCGATGTGCCCAGCAGGGTCAGAGCCGAACGAGACGTACCCCGACGCTGGCAGCCAGTGCGTGTAGATCGAGAACACGAGCACGAGGAGGATGCCGACCCAGAAACTCGGCAGGACGAGCCAGGTTACAAGGCCCACATCGAGCACCCGCGTCGGCCATCTTCGGCGGCGGCTCGTTGCCGCGGCCAAGGCGAGCCCTAAGGCGACCGGCACGCTCAGCAGCGCCGACGCCAGTGCGAGTTCGATGCTTGGCCCCAGGCGCTGCGCGACTGCCGACCTGACGGGGATCCCGTTGGAGGCCGTCCCGAAGTCCAGTTGGACGGCGCGCCAAAGCCAGATGCCGTACTGGACGGGTAGCGGACGGTCGAGGCCAAGCAGGTTCGCCTCAGTGGCTATCAGCTGCGTTCGTTGCGCCGGCGTCAGGTCAGGAGCGGGGCCAACCATCGCCTGGGCACGATTGATCGGCCCGGCTGCTTGGACCGCGAAGGTCAGTATGGAAACAGCTAGGAGGACGAGGAACAGCTGTCCGACACGAGTCGCGACCTGCCTTGCCGACATTGCAACTCAAGGGCAAACGGACGGTCCGTCGCAGCTACGCAAGGTAAGCGCTGTTGAATTTGACGTCACCTATCCCAGAGATACTCAGGTTGTACAGATTGGTTGGGATCAGCTGGTAGTTGTACGCCAGGAAGGTGTGGTAACACGCAACTTCCTGAAGTGACGTCTTCTGCAGATTGACGATCGTCTGTTGGACTTGGGGCGTCGTGACAGCACTTTCAGCCGCCACCAGCGCGTTGTAGACAGATGGCAGAGGAGAGGGCTTGTTGCCGAGCGGGGCCACAAATGGGCTGAACATGTACGACCCGATCAGCGAGAACGGGAACGGGATGGTCCCGTAGTTCTCTATCAGGCCGTTGAAATTCCTGTTCACGTACGCTTGGCTCTGCCAGGTGGCCGAGTTGAGGGTGACGATGGGTGCTTTCAATCCGGCCGCCTCGAAGCCCTGTTGCATGACCGGGGCTTCAAGCGGTCCCTCGAGAGACCCCTCCAGGACGTTTATCGGGATAGTCGCGCCGCCTGCGCCGGCCGCCTGCAGCAGGCTCTTGGCTTTGTCCGGGTCGTAAGGGGTCGAGTACGTGTTGTTGATGGCGTAGGGGGTCTCGATGAACGGGTTCCACGTGCTGATGCCCTTCCCGCCCCAAGCGATCTCGTTCATGGCCGGCTTGTTGAAGGCGTACTTGAGCGCCTGACGGGCCTGCCTGCTCGCGAGCGGGCCGTTCAGGAGCTGCACGTCCCACCAGTGGAAGAACTTCGTTGACTGCACCAGGCTGGAGCCTTTGCCGCCTTGTACCTCCTTCACGAGGTTAACAGGGACGTCGAAGAGATAGTCCACTTCGCCAGAACGGAGGTTGGCGATCTGGATAGAGGCGTTCTGTAAGAACTCGAACGTGATCCCGTCGAGATATGGCTGCCCAGATTGCCAGTACTGCGGGTTGCGTTTGACCACGAACTGGTTGCCCGGCGTGAACGATTCGAAGATGAAAGGACCAGTGCCGACGGCTTGAGTCGACAGCTGCTGGGTCGTCATGCTTTTCGGGGGGATGAACAACCAGCGAAGGTAATCAACGGCTCTGAAGGAAGATTTCGTTTTCACCGTCACCGTGTACTGGTTGACCTTCTGTATACCAGCGAAGACGCCACCCGGTAGGACGGCGCCGGAGGAAACCTTCGGGTTGTTGTAATTCTGGAACGCCGCCACCACGTCGTCTGCGCTGAACGAGGCACCATTATGGAACGTGACGCCCTGACGCAGGTGAAAGGTTGTCGTCTTCTCGTCCGGCTCCTCGAACGACTCTGCCAATACGGGGATTACCTGACCGCTCCCGGAGTACGTGACAAGGGGCTCGTAGACAGTCAGCGCCACGAACTGGAGCCACTGATAGAGCCCGGCCTTGTACGGGTTGATGTCCTCGACGATTTCGGCAACGCCGATGTGTAGGCTGCCTCCACGTTTAGGTTTACTGCCAGTAGGCGGGGAGCTCAGGATCCCTCCCGCCGGGTAAAGACCGGAAATGCTCTCGGGCAAATGCAGACCGGACAACCGCTTTGCTGCGAGCAGCGCCGGGACTCCTACCGCAGCGCCCGCCAGCAACTCGCGTCGAGAAATCTCCTTATCCACAGTGGCGACCCCCTAGGCTCACTTCATAGGCTATGAGCTATGGACTATGGGAGATGCTAGGTGGGAGGTAGGACCATGTCAAGTCTGCAGGTAGCGCTCTCGCCTGAAGTGCCCTATCAGGGTGTACGCCTCACGCCGCCCTGCACCCGGGAGACGCACGAGTGACGATACGTTCAGACCGGTCCCGGTCATTCCGGGCGCCAATGGTGAGTACCAAGTCCGCATGGGCCTACAACGAGGTCCGCAGGATGGTCCTGGAAGGGGAGCTCCAACCGGGGGGGACCGTTAGCCAGGTGGAGCTGGCGCGACAGCTACAGCTTTCTATCACGCCACTTCGCGAAGCGCTCGGCCGTCTCGAAACGGAGGGTTTCCTGTCACTCAACGCTCACCGAACGATGACGATCAACCCGCTGAGCACCAAGGAGCTGGACGATCTTTACCGGTTGCGCATTTTGCTCGACCCTTACGCCGTTGGGCTCGCGACCAAACGCATGACACAGGAGGAGGTCGCCACGCTGGGGAAAATGGCCGAGCACGACGAGGGCGGCGGCCCAGTGACGGTGATGGCCTCGAACCGAGAGTTCCACCGCGCCATCTACAGCAACTCCGGCAACATTATCCTGACCCGGATCCTCGATCAGCTCTGGAGCGCGACGGACCGTTACCGGCTCGCTCTCCTAGCCCGGGACGGCTCGGGCTTGACGACGGCGGTGCGCGAACATGTTCGGATTGCCGAAGCGATCGGGGCCTGCGACGCTCGTACCGCCGAGCGGCTCATGCGTGAGCACGTCGAGGCGACGCTGACCCAGCTAAAGGCGATCCTGGTGGATTCGCACCCATGATGAGCCTCGTCATGTGAGCCAGCCGAGACAGCTCAAGGCCGAGACAGCTCAAGGCCGGACCGTTGGGGCCTGAGCCTCGAGGCGCAACAGCCCACTGACGCCCAGCGGTGTTGACCCTCGGCCAAAGCAGTGGCGGGAGGTCGCAGCCCTGTTGCCGGTACAGTCGGGAGGATGGGTGGTGGCGCGGAAGGTGATCCGCTGTTGCTGGCGAAGCCATGGGCCGCTGGGCCCGATTTCTTCGCCATTGCGGCTCCCGGTCGCGGACGTCCTGGAGAGGCGCATACGGGGGACCTGGGCCAGGCAGCCCTTCAGCCGGCGACCTTTCGGCTAATCGCGGGGTGATGCCCTCGTGAGGGCGACACTGGCGAGCCTGGGATCTCCTCAGTCCCCATCGACGTTGACGAAGTCGGCGTGGGCCTACGTCGAAGTCCGGCGGATGATCCTCGATGGCGAGCTTGAACCGGGTGCGACCGTGAACCAGGAGGAGCTTGCTCGACACCTCGCCATATCTATAACCCCTCTGCGAGAGGCGCTCGGCCGCCTCGAAACAGAGGGCTTCATTGTCCTGAACGCACACCGGACAATGATGATCAACGGGCTCAGCGCCCAGGAGCTTGATGACCTTTACTGTCTACGGATCCTTTTGGACCCTTTGGCCGCCAGCCTCGCCGCAGCCAGCATCGAGGGCGCAGAAGCCAAGCGATTAGAGGAGCTCGTCCGCATCAACTTCGAACAGCCGCCGGCGGAGGTGATGGCATCCAACCACGAGTTCCACAGGGCTGTCTACGCCGCGTCGGGGAACGTGTGGCTTACGCGGATCCTGGACCAATTATGGGCGGCCACAGAACGGTACCGCATATCGCTTATAGCGCGCCGGGGCCCCGAGATAGCGGAGGCGGCGCGAGAACATACAGATATCGCGCTCGCTGTGATTGGTCACGACGCCGCTCGAGCCGAGCAGCTTATGAGGCATCACGTACAGGGCACGCTGAAAACCCTGAAGCTGCAACTGGAAGGCCGCACCGATTAAGCTTTCCGCCGCACTCGGCGACGGCGATCGACCGCAGCGCAGCCGGGGGAGCGAAGGGCCGCCGACGAGTTTCAGCATCTGAAGGGAGTTATCTTGCGACTGGTAGTAACCGGAGCTGGTTCCGGGATCGGCGCCGCAATTGTGGACTGCGCCCGAACGCGCGGATGGGCCACGGTTCCCATCGACCGGACGATCGAACCCGGCGTTGATGTCGCCGACGAGGCACGACTCTCGGAGGCTCTCGAAACCTGTCGGCGTGATGGCCACCTTGATGCGGTGGTCTGCGCGGCAGGGATTCTCAGAGAGGGGACGATCGAGGACACTACCGATTCGGACTGGCGCGAGATCATGGCTACCAACCTCATGGGTGTCGTTCACACCCTTCGGTACTTTGGCCGCTATTGGCGTGAGACGGGCGTCGCCGGCAGCGCCGTGATAGTGTCATCGATGGCGGCGGAGCGAGGCATGAAATCTGGCGTCTCTTACGCGACATCGAAGGCGGCGCTAAACGGTCTAGTCCGCGCCGTAGCGATCGATTGGGCGCCTCGGGGCTGTCGAGTAAATGCGGTGATGCCTGGGTCCGTGGACACGCCGATGCTTCAGGAGCACATCAATGAACAAGGCCTGGGACTGGATGAGCGCACCCGGTTGGAATCCGTGCAGCCGATGGGCAGGTTCGCAGCACCATCCGAAATAGCCGAACTTTGTTGCTTCCTGGTGTCGCCTGACGCCAGCTATGTGACTGGGGCGGCGATCCCGGTCGACGGTGGCTTGGCGCTCGGGTACGGTTAGAGGGTCGCCAGACCCTTCCGCACAGAAGCATCTTCGCGGAACCGTGCAAACGCGCCATATCCACGTGGATGGACGTTGGATCTCCGCGTCCGTCCAAATAACCGGCCAGCTTTCTGGTGACCTTTCGGGCCAAGCTTTCTTCGGTCAGAGCAAACTCCCCCAGGACTTCTGCTGCCATCCCGTCTCCTCGCTCCAAACCAATTTTGCAGGAGTTGACGCTGAGCCGTAACGAGGGACGATTTGAAGCGACGTGAACAGATAGCGGGGATTGTTCCGGACCAATTAATCGGCCGAGATCAGGTTGAGCGAATTCACGTGCGAATGCGCGTCGTCCACGCGGTACCGGTCACCTCAGGCTGACCCGCTTTGTACCCGCGTCGAAAGCGTGCTCTGAGCCGTCCTCACGTACGAACAACACGGGGACGGGGCTGTCGATCTCAGCCTGGCCGCCCGAGACGCGCACCTCGAGGAACCCGTGGGGGGTGGGGACGGCGCCGGCGGCCTCGGTGAGCACGCCGAGTCGCGGTGCGATTCGGGCGCGGGTAAAGCCCGGCTCGGCCGGGGAGACGCCGAGAACGTAGACGACGAGGTCGCGTGCCGGCGTGGCGCTCCAGCCGTGCACCGGCGTGCCCCAACCCCAGCACTCGCCGAAGGTGTCGTAGCCGTCTACGAGAAACTGCTCCCAGCGTCGCACCAGATCGGTCAGCTGCTCTGCTCGCCCGGCGCGGGCGACGGCGTCGTGAACGACGTAGCTGAAGAACGGCTCGGCGAGCACGATCTCGCGCTGGACGTCCCAGTCGATGCGCAGGATGCCGCGTGACACCTCGGCGAAGCGCTTGAAGTCATAACCGCCGTCCGCGCCTCCGATCCAGGAGCGCACTACGAGGCGCGCCGGGTCGGTAATGCGCTCTACGATGCCTTCCCACCGCTCGGCTGGTGATAGGCCCGAGACCACGGCTACGGCATTGGCGGCCTGGGAGGCGGCTGGGCGGCGCTCGCCGTCGACGATCTGGTCGACGTACAGCCCCCGGCTCGCGTCGAAGAAGTCCTCGAAGCCCTCCTTCGCTGCTTCGTAGCGGGCCGCCAGCCCGCCGTGCCGTGGTCGCCGATCGCCTCGCTCAATTCGGCCAGCTCGGCCAGGCCTCGCGCCCACAGCCCGGTGAGGATCGAACTACGGCCGCTCGTGAAGATGCTGGCCCAGTCGACGAGGTTCCATTCGGGGACGTCGGCGATCGTGCCGCGCCGGTCGGCGTAGGCGGAGTACCAGCGCAGCACGCGCTGCACGCTCGGCAGGTGGGCCGCGACGAAATCGAGGTCGCCGTCGTAGCGGTAGAGGTTGTGCAAGCCGTGGGCCCAGCGCAGGCCCAGTCCGGGATGGTGACCCCTCCGGCGGACTCGATGTCGCCCACGACGCTCATCGGCAGGATGCCATCAGAACGCGGAGAGTCGCACAGCACAACGTAGTTACGGGCCAGACCCCAGTCTGCGTTGGTGACGAGGTCAACCTGCTGGTGCACCACGCCGTCGCCCACCCAGGCGCGCTGCTCGCGCGTTGGGCAGTCGGTGTAGGAGTCGAAGGAGTTCAGCTGTACGGTGCGCACTCCTGCGTGGTACAAGGCGTCCAGGGCCGGGTCGCTACTCGAGAAGTAGGCGCCCCCCGTCCTCGGGTAGAGGTGCTCACGGACCCGCACCGCCCGGACTGTGGCGCGTCCCGTTTCGGGGGCATGTAAAGCGAGGTAAGCGAAACGCAGCCCGTTGATCTCGGTGGCGGAGAAGCTGCCTGCTCCGCCGGCGGCCACGAAGCGCGCCCCGGTCGTCGGGTCGCTGGCGGTAACGGCCTCGGGCCGAAAGGGCCGCTCACGGTAATAGCAGTCGAGCACGGTCCCTGCCGGCGCGTCCAGGTCGATCTCCACGAAACCGGCGACAACCCGGCCAAAGTCCAGACCGATCAGACGCGCCCGGGCCGGCCCGATGTCGGCGGTGAGCGGCAGCGAGGCCTCGCTGAAGGCCAGCCCCGGAGCGCCGAGCAGTTGCCGGACGCGTTCGACCGGGTGCTCGAGATCGACGTCAGGGGCCGCACCGTCCGCAACGGTCACCCGGCGTGGCTCGACACGCCCGCCGGTAAGAGGCGATACATCACGAGCGAGCAGACGCCCGTACGGGTAGATAGGTGGGCGCGCCCGCCCTAGACCACCGACGTGCACCGCGGTGAGCACTGTGGCCGAATCCCAGTCCGAATCGTCGAAATCTTGGCCCTCCCACCCGGATGGCAGCAGGCGGGCGTCGAGTACCTCCACGGGCAGGCCATCAAGGCCCGAAGTGGCCGCGGCCAGCGTCCAGGCGCTCGAACGCCGAGCGCGCCAGGCCTCGTCCGTGACGAGCACCTCATCTTCAAGCGCCACCTCGAAGACGAACAGAGCGTCGCGGCCGATGATGCCGCCGGGAGGAGCTGGCATCCAGAACGAGGTCGCCTTGCCGTAGTAAGTGACCAGGGCGGCGATGACGTTGCGTCCTTCATGTAGGCAGGGCACGAGGTCCCAGCTGTCGTACCGCTGGCGCAAAGGCTGTGATCGTGCCGGGCCGCGTCCCACCTCCGCGCCGTTCACGAACAACACGTAGCGAGAATCAGCACTCACCCGCGCCTGGCTGCGGCTCGGGACGGCGCCCAGCTCGAAAACTCGCCGGAACATGCAGCGCGAGAACCCCGCTCGCCCGCCCCCAAAAATCATGGCGGCGGCCGCGTTACCTGTGGGCGGCGGCTCGACCGCGATCCACTGCGCCGTCCAGGGCTTGTCCTGGTCGAACGCCGAGGGGGACGTCGGTGCTGCGCTGCTCGATGACGGCGCGCCGGGGGAGCTAGGGCTCGACATGGCCCAACAGTAGGGCGACAGCGCCAGGCGGTGCGGGTGGGAAGGCCCACCACCGGCGTCTGGCAAACTCGTCGTCGTGGCAGGCGAGCGAGTGCCGGGAACCGGCAGCCGGCTTAAAGTGTCTCGCCCGAAGCGCACCGAGCTGGCAGCTTTGCTGCCGACGGCCATTTGGGGCTGGTTGCTCCTGGCTCGAGGGCGTTACTGGTCGACGCACACCGGCTTACCACTTGCCAGCGCTCCAACGGGACAGTGGCCGGCCGTCGCCGTCATCGTGCCGGCACGCGACGAGGCGGGCCTGCTCCCGCAAACGTTGTCTTCCCTGCTTATGCAGGACTACCCGGGAGATGTCCGGGTGGTCTTGGTGGACGACATGAGTACGGACAACACCGCCGAGGTGGCCAGGGCAACCGGCGCTAGCTGCGCAACAGTGCCACTCTGCGTTGTCAGCGGCGGGCCGCTGCCGCCAGGCTGGGCCGGGAAGCCTTGGGCCATGGCTCAGGGGACCGATCACGCTCTCAGCCGGACGCCGCAACCCGAGTGGCTGCTGTTCACCGACGCGGACGTATGGCACCCCCCGTCGTCGCTGCGCCAGCTCGTAGCAGCCGCGCTCTCAGACCGCCGAGATGCGGTGTCCCTGATGGCCCGGTTGCACACGTCCACCAAGTGGGAAAAGCTCTTGCTCCCGGCGTTCGTCTACTTCTTCGCCCAGATTTACCCGTTCTCGTGGGTAAATGACGGGCGGCGGCGGACGGCCGCCGCGGCCGGAGGGTGCATATTGGTGCGGGTGGCGGCCCTCAACGCCGCCGGCGGGCCCGAGGCGGTGGCCGGCAGTACCATCGACGACGTGGCTTTGGCCAAGGCCCTCAAGCGGTCGGGGCAAGCCATCTGGCTCGGTTTCGCCGGGGGGCCGGGAGCACCAAACGTCCGGAGCCTGCGGTCGTACGCTCGTCTCGTTGACATTTGGGAAATGGTCACCCGTAGCGCCTATACGCAACTGCGTTATAGCCCCGCGGCCCTGGCAGGGACGGTGGTTGGGTTGTGCTCCATTTACTTAGCGCCGCCGGCGCTGGGCCTTTGGGGGGCAGCCCGCCACAGGCCCCGGCTAGCCCTGGCTGGCTTTGCCGGCTGGTCTGCGATGGCTGCCACCTACCTTCCCACCGCCCGCTATTACGGTGTCTCACCCGCCACTGCTCTAGCCTTACCGGCGATCGCCGGCCTGTACGTGGCCATGACCATCGATTCGGCCCGCCGCCACCGTCGGGGCATCATCGCCTGGAAAGGCCGCCGTACAGCCTGACGGCGGGCATCACAAACCAGTCTCTTCGGGCCCCGACCGGCCGGCCTCGTCGTGGAGCTCGTGGTCGAGTGGCGGGACTGGGGATCGCAACGGTTGTCGGAAGTGCACCCCGGGGGGCGGAGGCGCTCCTGTCCTCCGTAATGCGACATCCCAGTCGGGTGATGCGCCGAGTGCCCAGCGGAGGGCTCTGACGGCCACCCGTCCAACCTCGAGGTCACCGGGGCGGGCTCGCACTCCGATCACCTCGCGTACCTCTTCGGGAAGGGTTACCACCGCCGCCCTGAACAGCAGCCCGTAGCCGGAGCGGGCCCCCAACGGAAACGGCGGTCGGCGCAGGAAACGGACAGCCTCGACCGAGCCCGGAGATGGCGCCAGCGCCGGGTGCCCACTCAGCCACGCTGAAAGCGCCCTGGCGGTCTCGGGCAGCGGGCTCGCTCCCAGGAGGCGGCCGACGCGGACCTGTTCGGCTACATAAGTGTCGGCCAGATCCTCGGGGCAGGGCCGGGACCCGTATACCCGGTAGGCCGTCAGGAACGAGTCAGTAAGCGAGTTGTGCACCCAGGCATCAAGCGCAGGGTTGGACGCATCGTAAGCCAAGCCCCGATGCGAAAGGCCGTGGACAGGCCGGTGCCGGCGGCGGGCCCGGGCGACGGCGGCCTCAACCTCAGCCATGGACCCATATGCCGTGGCCGTGACATAAGACTCGGTCCTCGTGAGGCGACCGAGCGGGTCCTCTCGGTAACGAGAGTGCTCAAATACCCCTGCCGCCACTTCGGGGTGCGCCGCTTGGACCAAAAGGGCGCGGATCGCGCCCACGAACACCGAGGAATCGCCGACTATGGACCAGGTCGCCGAGCCAGGGCCGAACAGGCCTGGGTCGCCCTGGTACGCGAGGGTCCCCGCCAGAGGGTAGTCGCCATGCGAGAACAGGTCTTGCGTGGTCGCAATCACTCGCTCCCGGCCCCAATCGAGCGGCGAACGAGCCGCGATCTGTGTCTTCAGCCGAGATCTCAGCACGCCAACCTTTCTATCAGGCCCGGCTTTCTACAGGCCCGGCGAGCAATGATCTCCGCTCGGCCGCCTTTTCCAGCTACTGTGCCAATTCTCAGGCGACGTGCGGCCGGTTTTCTTGGCGCGTTGAGCCCTTTGCGTGAGCGCTGACTGGGATGGAAAACATCTCTAAAGCTTGTTCCAGGCCGGTCACATCCACGTGGGGGAGGCTGTCACGGCGCGCCAGCCACTCTTCGCGGCTGAGCTCGAAGTGGACGGCCACCTTTGGTTCGCCCCTCGGTGCTTGGCGGTACGCACCGTTCTCCCGGTACCCGAGCGCTCGCGACACGCCTGTGGAGGCGGGGTTGTCCAAGAAGGCTCCCGACCGGGCGATCTCGGCGCCGAGGCCTTCGAACGCCAGGTGCAGCACCGCCGCCCGCATTTCCTTGCCCAGGCCGCGCCCTTGGTACGGGCGCGAGAGCCAGGAGCCGGTACTCACTTCTTTCAACACCGGAAAGTCTTTAGCGAATAGCTCCTGGATCCCGATGGGACGGTCATCGAGGAGGACAACAAGCTGAAGGTGCCAATCGTCCGCTTTCCAGTTCGCCCGGTTGGCCCACCAGTATTGCACCGCGTTGCGCCTGCGCAGCGCGGGTTCGGCGTCCGTCCAAGGTTGGGTAAACGGCATCGCCTCGGGGCTGTGGATGCCAGCATCGATGGCGTCGAGGAGCCCGACGAAGTCATCGTCGCAGTGCGGGCGCAACACGAGCCGCGGCGTGTTGAGTTTGAGGTCAAAGAGCGGCCAGTAGGACACCATGGTCACCATCGTCGCTCACAGAACTCCGTCGTGCCTGTGATTTTAGGTGCTGAGCACTACGAAAGCGGTTTGTTCAGACGACTTCGGGCTCGGGCTTGGTCGCCAAAAGACTGAAGCTGAGCGGAAAGCGCGGTTTGTCGCGTGGAGTTGTCCAATTGCCTTCGGAGTTTTGTACCAGCCAGGGAAAGTGAGGCCAACAGGTCCAGTCGTACTCGGTCAACCACTCGAGGCGAAGACCGTGGCGGAGGAGCGCGCTAACAATTTGGCCTATCCCGTGGTTCCATTCATAGCTGCGACGGTTTGCCAGCGGTGACTCGGCATCGGTATAGGTTTGGCCTGATTCGTCGACGTAGGGCGCGTCCTCCTCGAAATAGGTATGTTCGATCAGGGGTTTGTCTGGCGCCATCGCCCACGCGAGCGGGTGCCCGTCATGGATGTAAAAGCGGCCGCCCGCGTCGACCAGCGCGCCGACCTGAGCGGCCCAAGAATCGACGCTTGGTAGCCAACACAAGGCACCGAGGTTGACGTAGACGATGTCGAAGACCCTGCCTGCCAATGCCTCCGACGCCTTGTAGACGTCGGCGCAAACGAACCGGGACCGCTCCGATAGCCCCGCCCGCTGAGCCAGGTCCTGCGCGGCGGCAATTGCGGCGGGTGAGAAGTCCAGGCCCGTTACGACCGCTCCAGCACGTGCCCAGGCCAGGGTGTCCAACCCGAAGTGGCACTGCAGGTGGAGGAACTGCTGGCCCGCGACGTCCCCCAGGACCGCCAGCTCTCGCGGTTCCGGGCCGGGGCACCGGCGCAGCCATCCCTCGACGTCATAAAAGGCGGACTTGAGGTGGGTGCTGACCCTTTCGTCCCAGTTTGCCTGGTTGGCGGACAGGTAGCCCTCGGTGTTGCTCATAAACGGGTACCCAGGCCGGGCTCAGGGTGGGGGCGGCGATCGGCCAGCGCATCTTTTGGCACCGGGTCAGGCTAGCAAGTGCCCGCGGACTGCTGAAGCGCTCATGTGTTGAAGCGCCTGTGCGCGGAAGGTTAAGGGCATCGCATCTTCGGGAGACCAGTGTCAGTGTGGTGCTGAACGGCCCGTGTGCGCCTTTTCGGTGCATTTGGGGTTTATTGTCGCGGTTCGGTGCCAAAAGTCGGGCAAAATCGCGACGGAAAGGCACGTTTGCACCCAGAAGTACGACCTCGAATGACGTGGTCACCGCCGAAGTCTGTCACGGCTGCCGGTCAGACCGGCACGATGCTGCGCGCCAGCCCCCGACAGCAAGTCCTGCGCCTATTTTACGGCCTCGCATTCGAGGCCGGCTGGGCCCTCGAACGCGCCGGTGCCCCGGCTGGGAGATGACTTCCCGTACCGGGGCTCCGGTGCGCAGGATCTGATGCGGTGATGCTTATGAGGCGCTGCCAGCCACCTTCGGACTGCCCTCGACTGGCACGACCGGGGTCGTAGGGAAGTGGGGTATCTCCTCGTGTGCAGTGACCCGGCGGGGTGCCACAGGCCCGCTCCGGACAGCAACAGGGTGACGAAGGCTCGGCCAAAGCTGGCAATCGGAGCGATCAGAGCGATCAGAGCGATCTGGCCTACCTGCCACCAGCCGCACGCATTGAGCAACATGCTGCGGAGTGTGGTGCCCATGAAAACGGTCTGGACTTTGGCCTCGGTCGCTGTGTAGGCCGCGCTGCCCTTGGGCAGTGCGATTGCGGCTGCGCTCAGCTCCGAGTAGGTCTTGCCGCCGCCAATCTGCTGCAGATGTACGCCGATGAAGTGGTTGGCGCAGGTCTCGGCCTGGGCGCCAGTAGTGAGCTTGTGGCCGGCGTGCTTGAACAGGTAGGGGATCATGCCTGGCGTTATCTCAGTCCCCGGCTCGGCCTGGGCGAACGCCGCAGCGGACGGAAAGTCGGGGCCAAAGTGGCTCGGCGCGGGTGTCGACGCCCTGCCAGTGCTCGACGACGGCCACGGCGTGTACCATCGCCCCGGTAATGGGTAACAGGCCTGCTCCCGCCGCGCTCCAGTCAGGCTTCAGTCGCCTCGGAAGCGTCCGGGGCTCAGGAACTCGGGTTGTGGGACCTGAAGGTTCGCAACCAGGGCCGTTGCGAACACAAATCGCTAAGAGCCGATGCGCGCGGAGTTTCGTTCGAGGACGGGCAGACCATAGCACCGATGTGGGGACGCAATTCTCAAAGGAGGACCAATCGATGGATGTTGCCGCTCTCGCAGATCTTCTGCATGAGACCGCTGACCACCATGGTAATTACGAAAAGATCGCTCCCAAGCACAACTGGTGGGACTGGTATGCCGCTTACATGAACGCGCGACAGGGCGGCAGTACCCCGGACGATGCGAGCAAATCAGCCGGGCGCTACATGGAGGAAGCCAAGGGCATCCGCATCTCGTGACCGCGGGGGTCGGCGGACCGAGCCTCTACTGCGCTTACTGCGCTATCAACCCTCGACTGCCACCTGGGGTACATCCTCGGGCGTGGAGCCAGTCGTAGGCCCGCGCGTCGTAGGCACGTAGGCTGCTAGTGGCCCTCGTTCAGGATCTCGGGGTACTCAGGGTCGTCCCACAGGTACTGGGGCTCGGCTTGCTCGATAGGTTCGTTTTCGTCAGCCATCTCCTTAAGCGTCGGCAGCCTGACCCTCGTGGGTTAGCGAGCTTCAGCCAATTATTACCAGGCGTCAAACGTCATCACAGCCGCGGCATTGCTGCGAGCTCCTGGCGACAGGGGTGCTTGTAAAAGCGCCGGGCCGGCGACGTACGAGCCTCACGTGCCCAGGAAAGGGTAGGGACCGTGGACCATAGGTTCCCAGAACCGCTCGGAAGGCCTGGCAGAACACCCTTCCCGGTGCATCTGTGACACCTCGTTGCGTTTCGGGCGCAAAGTTTCGACGAAAGCGCAACGAGAAGCCGGTTTTGCACCGGGAAGCCCCCGCGGCCGGATCACGCCTGAGGACCGACCCCTATCGGACCGTGAGACCACGGTTCGTGAGCCATCGTTGGTCGAGCACCCCGTCGTCACGGGCTGATCACGTGCGACCAGCCATATGAGCCGACCCCAGTTGGCGCAGCCGCTTGTGCATGCCCCCCATCACCTCAACACCGGGTAAGTATTTCTTGGCGATTTTCACGACGACCGTGTAATTGGGGTCCACCACATTTGCCACTGGCGTCTCTGACGTCTGAGTCACAAATTGGTAGGCATCCAGGACAGAGAGGCCAGTTAGCTCCATCACCCAATAGATGATCTGGGTGTGGGCTATGCGGAAGGCGTCTTCGAGGGGCCTCGTCGACCCGGCGGTCATTATGTAGTCGTCGCTCTCCAACCGGGGCCACGGCGTCGACCGCTCCTTCAGGAGGTCGACAACCACCACCGAGTCCATCGCCGTCTCGACCGCTACCCCGCAGGTTTCTCCCTCGCCCTGGCACGCGTGGCCGTCGCCCAGGCTCCACAATCCGCCCGCGACGTTGACTCCCAGGTAACACGTGACCCCCGCCCGCATCTCAGGAGTGTCCATGTTGCCTCCCCAGTGGCCCGGGACCAGCGACGTTCGCACTTCTCCCAAGGCCGGTGCGACCCCGACGGTCCCGTGCATCGGGTCCAGCGGCAAGTCCACGCTGAAGTCGGAGTCGTGGGCTTCGTAGCGGACGACCCGGGCATCGCGGTCGATGCCGTAGATCCACGTGCTCTCGGGGAGAGGCTCGTGGAGCATAGCGGTGAAGCCGGTGGCAGTAAGCGCTCCGAACAGCGGTAGAACCGTGCTGACCCCATAGTTCTCTCTCGGCTCGATACTGGCGAAGTGGCATGCCAGGGTGTCGCCTTCTATGGCTCCTTCTACGTAAAACGGCCCTGTCTGAGGATTGGAATAGCGAGTGTCGAACAGCTCGCTCGCCCTCTGGTCGGCCGTTCGGAGCCTCCCGCCAAAGGCGTCGAGAGTGCTCGTCTCGAGGATGGAGCCCGGCGCGATCGACGCCACAGGGTCAACCCCGCCGAAGGTGTACGTTCTTCGGCCCGGGTCGCCGTCGTGGTCAATTTCGTGGCGTAGGACCGGGGGTTCTGTGGTCGCGGTCATTTTGCTCCCACGGTTCGCGAGGCACGGAGAGACCGGTCCGTTACAGCGTGAAGGCCGATGGTACGCAAGAGGCGCTGCCTTTCGTCGGTGACTTTGCACGAAGGCTACGGCGCAATGCTAAAGCGCAGCAAAGCTCGCTGGGCATTCATTGCGTCCAGCCCGTCGCCCCAGCCCGTCGCCCCAGCCTGTCGCCCCAGCCCGTCGCCCCAGCCCGTCGCCCCAGCCCGTCGCCCAGCTGTCGAGGGCTCATTACGGCCGGATTTTCTGGCGCTATTTCTTAGCGGGCGGGAGCTCGTCAGGAGCGTCTGGAGCGGGCGAGGCGGCTATCGAGAGCATTCGTTGCGGCGAGGGCCGCGGTCTCCGCCACCTCCACTGGCACCGGGCCCCCGTGGAGGAGAGCGTCGGCGTGAGCCAGCCACCTGGTGTCCTCTGCGATCGCCGCCACGGCGTCGTCACCGCCAAGCCGGGCCAGGTATCGGGCCGCCACCCATCCGAGCCGGCCGTTGGCCTCGTCACGCGCCATGTCAGCGGCCTGTTCCGCCAAGCGGCTGCCGATCGCGAGCGTCGCCATCCGGCGGGTTAATCGTCGCAGCGGGATCTGCTGGGCGTCACCCGACCTGGTCATGATATCCGCTAGCGTGCCACGCAGTTCCTCCGTTTCGTCCGTCAGCCACGTTCCCAGCGGCGCCATTGGCCCGTTTGAAGCGGCCCGGGCGTGGCGCTCGAGGTCGCCGAGGAAACCGGGAGCGGCGTCATGGGCGATGGCGCGCAGGACATCGAGCGCAATGACGTTCGACGAACCCTCCCAGATGGCGTGCACATAGACATCCCTCAGGATCCGCGGCTCGGGCCAATCCTCGATGTAGCCGTTGCCGCCCCTGACTTCCATCGCCTCGGTGGCTGTGACCCTGGCCCGCTCGGTCAGATGGGCCTTGCACAGAGGCGTGAGCAGCCGGAGCGCGTCCTCGGCCTCTTTGTTGCCGCCGTCCGCTGAGTCGATCAACTCGCTGAGCCCAATCAGGGCAGTGAGCGATGCCGTGCTGTCGACTACTAGTTCGGCCAGCGTGTCACGCATCAAGGGGTGGGTGTCGAGGCGAGCGCCGAAGGTGGTACGGCGCGATGTGTGCGAAAGGGCCTCGAAGGTGTTGCGGCGCATCGCCCCGGCTGCCGCCGCGGCTATCAGGACTCGCGTTAGCTGGACCATGTCCATCATTTGGCGCATGCCGCGTGCCAGGTCTCCAACAGGCCACGCCGTCGCACCGCGCAACCCGACCTCACCTGAAGCCATGGAATGGGTGCCGAACTTTTCTTTCAGGCGGTGGATGACAAAGGAATTACGCGAGCCGTCATCCAGGAGGCGCGGCATCAGGAACAGGCCCAAACCACCCACCCCCGAGGAGGCGCCCTCCGGCCGGGCCATGACCAACACCAGGTCTGAGTGCGGGCAACTGGCGAACCACTTCTCCCCATGGAGGCGCCAGACGCCGTCCTCCCCATGGACCGCGACGGTCTCGTTGGCGCCGACATCAGACCCCCCGGCCTTTTCGGTGAGGAACATGGCCGAACGCAGGTGGGACCCGTCGTCGGCGGCGATGCGGGCCACGAAGCGCCGGGCCAGTTCCAGGTCGTTGCGCTCGAGGCACCTGGCCATAGCGTCCATCATCCCGATCGGGCAGCCCGTGATCGACTGGTCCGACTGCAAGAAGAGGTACACCACGGCTGAGATCAATGCCCGCGGGGCGCGGCTGGGCAGGCCGCGCCACCCGCGGTGTAGGCCGCGTGGACCACACCGAACCTGAGCACCGTGTTCTCGATCTCTGTGTACGCCGGGTGGAACTCGACCTGGTCGACCCGGTTGCCACGGCCGTCGTACTGGTGCAGTACCGGGGGGTTACGGTCAGCCACGCGGACCAGTGGTTCGATCTTTTGCGGGACCAGGCGCCCGGCCTCTGACAGCGCCGCGTCGGCGACCGGCCAAACCGCTTCCCCGACGGCTCGCCTGACCACCCACGCCAGGTGCGGGTCAGGGGTGTACCAGTCCCTCTCGTCGAGCGGAGGGATGTGGCGCGAACCGCTGTCGGCGTCCGGCATCACGTGACAACTGTAGGGCGCCCAGTGCGGGCAACGACCTGCCACAGCGCGTGGAGCGGGCCGCCCGCCCTGGGGAGGCCCTGGGACCGGCGGTGGTCAGCCGGCTGCGAAGGCTGCGGTCCCGGTTGGCGCCAGCCCGTCGGGCGCCACCAAGCGGCGCAGCTCGCCGATGCTCTGGCGCACGGCGGCGTGCTCGTCGTACCCGTAGTCCGGGTGCAGATGGTCTATCTCAACGGCGAGAAGGCCGTTGTAGCCAGCGTCTGTCAGCAACCGGAGGATCTCGGCCACATCGATCAGCCCCTGGCCGACCGGGGTACTGGAAAAGAAAAACCATTCAGCAGCAGAGACGCCACGGCGGACGTTCAAGTCCTTGATGTGCGTGGCGAATACGTACTTTCCCAACTTCTGCATTGCATCGATCGGGTCGTCCAACAAGCGCATGAAATTGCCGGTGTCGAAGTTCACGCCGAAATAGGGCGACCCCACGGCCTCGATCAGCCAGAGCATCTCCTGGGCGGTGTAGTCGCCGTGGTTCTCCGCCGCCAGTTTGACCCCGCGAGGCCCGGCGAAACGGACAGCCTCGTCAAACCAGCGCGCCAGGACGTCCAGCCGGGGCTGACGGGGCAGGTAACGGTAGTCCCCGGAGCCGGGGCCGGGGACCACCCGCATTACCTTGGCACCGATCCGTTCGGCGTTGTCGATCTGCGCGATCATGTCTTCGAAGGCGGCACGATTTTCGCCATCCTCGAGCCCTTGGGGGTGGCCCCAGGCGTAGACCCGCTCCAACCCGTGAGCGTCGAGGCTCGCCTTCAGGTGGCGGGACCACGACGCCTCCATGCTGGGAAAGAAACACGACTCCAGCGAGACCCCATCGACCCCCAACTCCACCGCGAACGCGAGAAAGTCTTCCATCGTCATCGTGGTCTTTGGCACCGGCTGTCCCTCGTACACCTCGCCGAAGAACCTGTGGAAGCAATAGCTGTCGATGCCGATCTTCATGGTCCTGGTCTTCATGGTCCTGGTCCTCATGGTCCTGGTCCTCGTCCTGGTCCTCTGTCTGTCCTCATGGTCCTGGTCCCTCCCGGACAAGTTTTCCATGACCCTGCCAAGCGCTGGCGCGACGTTGTCGATGCCCGTTCGGAACTACGCTATCGTACTGCACGGCGCCTGGCGATGGCCCGAGACGCTCAATATGTCAGGCACCGCCGCAGTTTTCACCCGAAAAATCTCGCGAATGGCTTTTTCAACCTAACGCTAAAGGGAACACAAAACTATGGCTCCTGACGACGGCATGAATGGCAAACCACGACGGATTGCCGCAGTCACACAATTGCGACCGGAGAAGGCGGACGAATACCTCAGCCTGCACCTTGCCGTCTGGCCCGAGGTCCTGGCAGCATTGAAGCGGGCTAAGATCAGCAATTACTCGATCTTCCTCCGC
Organism: uncultured Acidimicrobiaceae bacterium; assembly: GCA_963823855.1. Taxonomy (GTDB): domain Bacteria; phylum Actinomycetota; class Acidimicrobiia; order Acidimicrobiales; family Palsa-688; genus Fen-671. The sequence continues at coordinate 117,533 of CAWGNA010000003.1, read as the reverse complement.
GACGGGTTTTTGTTCAGTTATCTAGAATACTGGGGCGATGATTACGCCGCCGACAGCGCGATGATAGCAGCTGACAAGGTCACCCAGGATTGGTGGAAGTTAACGGATCCCTGCCAAATCGCACTCCTAACCGCGAACGAGGGTCAAAAGTGGGCGGCAGCTGAAGAGGTCTTTCACCTCGATTGACCGCCGACTCACCACGGTTGACACCGTCGTTGGAGGCGGGTCGGTCAACGGCTGGAGGTTCAACGCGTTGAGGCCCCCTCAGGCTGGCTTGTTGGCCTCGATGAGGAAGCGTTCCGCGTGGGCGACGAAAAGGCCCTCGCGTTCGATCTGCTCATGGAGAGCCAGTAAGCGGTCCCGGTATTTATCGACTGTAAAGCCGGGTACCGTCCACAGGACTTTGCGCAGGAAGTGTACGACCGCGCCCACGTCGTTGAAGACCGTCTCCAACGACTCTTGGCGTAGGTCGACCACAACGAGACCCGCCGCTGTGGCACTGGCGGCGGCCCTTTCGGGGCTCCGCGCCTGGCTCGGCTTTTGGGGGCCCATCATAAACTCGTAAAGTTCGCGATTGGACCCTGCACCCACCTGCTGTGAAAGGTACGAGCCGCCAGTGCGCAGCACGCGCGCTATATCGTCCCAAGTCGTAACGATCGGGTGCCTGCTTACGACTAGGTCGAAGCACCCGTCCCGGAAAGGAAAGGGACCGTCGTCGGCCACTTGGACGACCAAGGCCCCCGAGGGAGCGAGGCGCCGGGCCGCTATTTCCAGGTTCGGTGGCCAGGACTCGGTCGCTGCGACCACGCGGGGCGGACGCGCGGCTCGCCCGAGCACCTCCCCAAAAACCTCGCCACCGCCGGTCTCGATGTCCAGCACCGCCGCCGAATGGCCGACCCGTTGAACCAGGAGGGCTGAATATCCCCACGAGGGGCGCTCCTCGGACGCCCTTCCCTCGAACCAGGAGAAGTCCCAACCGCCCAGTGGGACCGACGCTCCCTCCGCTACTAGCTGATCGAAGCCCTTGCCGGTCTCCATCGAGTAATTATGAGCCTCCACCGTGCAACCAGGGAACCTAAATCGACCGGGCTCACGCGATGGTCAAGCACACTGGAGTGGGGACCGTGGCTCTCGTTACCTCCGAAAGTTGAGCAGAGCCCTCATCGAACGCGAAGACGACAACCGTGTGGCTGTCCTGGTTGGCGACGACTACGATCCGCCCGTCCGCGTCGAAGACCAGTTCGCGAGGTTGGCGGCCCGATGTCGGCTGGATTTGCGCCAGTTCCAGCGAGCCGTCGGAGCTGTCGTAGCGGAACACTGCTATGGAGTCGCTCTGGTCGCCACGGTTCGACACCATCACGGAACTACCGGACGGCGATACTCTTAGCGCCGCAGCCTGGCTATGGGCATCGAAGCCCGCCGGGAGCGTCGAGGCTCTGGACGTCGTCACGAACTGGTCGCCCTCGCGACGAAGCGCCACCAGCGTGTTATCTAGCTCGTGTACGACGAACAACCGGTGACCGTCGGGATGGAAGGCCATGTGCCGGGGCCCAGACCCCTCTTTCATCACTATTCGGCGGGTGGGCCGTTCGACGAGCACCCCGGTACCGGAGAGCATGTAAACGAGTACGGAGTCGAGCCCGAGGTCAGACACCAGTACCTCGCCGTTATGGGGGTCAAAGGCCACCATGTGGGCGTGGGGACCGGTCTGGCGTTCGGGGTGGACGCTGGCGCCCTCGTGCTGCACACGCCCTGTCATGGTCCCGAGGCTCCCGTCTGGTTGGAGCTCGAAAACGGCTACCGAACCCGAAACGTAGTTGGCAACCAGCAGGAAACGGCCCGTCGGGTCGAGCGCCAGGTGGCAGGGCGCGTGCCCTCCGGACGGTTTCGCGTTCAAGAAGGACAGGTCTCCGGTCCGGCCGTCCCGGGCAAAGGCGGACACGCTGCCCCCGGGCTTGCCCTCGAACGCCACCGTTTCGTTCACCGCGTAAAGGTGGCTTCGGTCGTCGCTAAGTGCCAGGTACGAAGGGTTCGCCGTCGCGGCCCGAAGCTGCGGTGGCCCGATCGCAGCCCCGTCGAAACTGCAGGAAAGGATCCCCTCGGCCCTCCCGTCGACATGGGGCAGCCGCTCTGTGTAAGTGCCGATAATTAGCTCACGCCGCAAGGCATTCTGGGGTTGCACAATGATCTCCTCTTGGCTACGTTATGCCCTTTTTCCGTCCGCCGTCCCGTCCGTCCGTCGTTCGGGCCGATGAGGGCTGGCCGATGAGATCTGCCCGATGAGATCTGCCCGATGAGATCTGCCCGATGAGATTTGCCCGATGAGATCTGCCCGATGAGATCTGCCCGATGAGATCTGCCAGATGAGATCTGGCGGTCGGTGTCGTCTGGTAGGTAGCAAGTTAACCCGGCGAACAGAGGAGAGATGATGCGATTGACCCTGCATAGTTTTCTGACCCTTGACGGTGTGATGCAGGCGCCCGGAGGCCCGCAAGAAGACACCGATGGCCAGTTCGAGCACGGAGGATGGTCATTTTCGTACGGTGACCAGGATTTTGGGGCTGCAGTAGCCGGCTGGTTCGCCAATGCCGACGCCTTTCTCCTTGGTCGCAGGACCTACGAGGTGTTCAGCGGGTTTTGGCCACGGGTCACCGACCCCGACGACCCCGTGGCGGCCAAGCTCAACGCCAGGCCGAAGTACGTCGTCTCCAGAACGCTGCGCTCCCTCGACTGGGAGGGCTCTTCGCTTCTTGACGGCGACGTCGTCGCCGGCGTTACCAAGCTCAAAGAGCAGCCGGGCAACGAGTTGCAAGTGCACGGGAGCGGCGCCCTGGCCCACACGCTTATCGATCACGACCTAATCGACGAGTACCGGCTGCTGTTTTTCCCTCTCCATCTCGGGACGGGCAAGAAGCTCTTTCGCGACGGCGCCCGGGCTGCGGCCTTGCGCCTTACCAGCACCAGGACCACGGGAAGCGGGGTCGTCATCGCCACTTACGAGCCGGCAGGAGCGGTTCAATACGGCTCGTATGCTGATCCGCAATAGGCAGTAAAGGGCATGGAGGTGGAGTCGACGGCATGGCCAGGTTGGTTTACTCGGCGATCACGTCGCTGGACGGGTACGTCGCAGACGAGGACGGCAACTTCGCCTGGGCTGAGCCCGACGAGGAGGTCTTCGCCTTCGTGAACGAACTGGAACGGCCGATCGGCACCTACCTGTACGGGCGCCGAATGTACGAGACGATGGCGTATTGGGAGACGGCTCCGGCCTTTGCCGGTCAGCCGCGCCACGTCCAGGACTTCGCGGCGCTGTGGCGAGCGGCGGACAAGGTCGTGTACTCGAAGGTTCTCGAGACGGTGACGACCGCCCGGACACGGGTCGAACGGGACTTCGAACCTGGTGCCGTGCGGAGAATGAAGGACACTTCTGAGCGGGACGTCAGTGTGGGAGGTCCCCAGCTCGCAGCTCAGGCGATCTCGGCCAGCCTTGTCGACGAATATCACTTGTTCGTCACACCCGTCGTAGTGGGAGGTGGCACAGCGGCGCTGCCCAGGAGCGTCCGCGTCAAACTCGAACTTGCAGACGAACACGTTTTTCGTAATGGCGTGGTCCATCTGCACTATCGGTCGCTCCCGCCAGCCGCCTGAGGGCTCCGCTAAACGACGGCCACAGGCCGTATGATCGGCGCGGCTTAGTGGGCACGCGTAGCCCGGACGAGACGGAGGCCACCGCACAGTGGAGATCTTCAGAGAATTTACGTTCGAAGCGGCCCACCGCCTCCCCCACGTCCCTCCCGGGCACAAGTGCGGGCGTTTGCACGGGCACTCTTACCGGGTCGGTGTGCACGTGGAAGGACCAGTTGGGGAGCAAACAGGCTGGGTCCGTGACTTCGCCGAGTTGTCAGGCGCCATCCAGCCCCTCCTGGCCCAGCTCGACCACAACTACTTGAACGAGGTGGAAGGGCTCGACAACCCTACGAGCGAGGTGGTGGCCCGCTGGATCTGGGACCGCCTGCAGATCGGCGTCCCCGACCTCTCGCAGGTGGTCGTCCACGAGACGTGCACGTCTGGCTGCATTTACCGAGGTGAGGGCAATGGCGGCTGAGCAGCTTGTCGTCCTGGCCAGCGGGGGAGCGGACAGTGCCGTCCTCGTGGCCGACCAGGCGGCCCGGGGCCAGCTCGTACAGCCCGTGTATATCCGTCTGGGGCTGGCCTGGGAGGAAGTCGAGGAGGCTCACCTCCGCCAGTTCCTTGGCGCCGTCCCGGAGCATCTCGGCATCCGGCCCCTGGTAGTGCTCGCGCTCCCTATAGCGGACGTGTACGGCGCTCACTGGAGCGTTTCGGGGGCCGGCACACCCGACGAGGCCACCCCTGACGAGGCGGTCTACCTGCCCGGGCGCAACCTTCTGTTGCTCGCCAAGACCACCGTATGGTGCGCCCTCCACGGGGCCAACAGGATCGCCCTGGGGACGTTGCTCGGTAACCCGTTCGTCGACAGCGGCCGGGAGTTCCTGTCCGGCTTTGCCAACTCGGCCAGTCTCGCCCTAGGTCATGAGGTCGAGGTCACCACACCCTTGGCGGGCATGAGCAAAGCCGAAGTCCTGGTCCTCGGGCGCGACCTGCCGCTCGAGCTGACTTTCTCTTGTATCGCCCCAGTCGGGGCTCGACATTGCCAGAGTTGCAACAAATGTGCTGAGCGCCGCAAGGCGTTCGCCGAGGCGGGTATGGAAGACAGGGCCTCGTCCCACCCGGTTTGAAGATGGCCCGCACTTTCCTCGCCCCGGTATCGTTCGGCCTAGGCGACCTGGTGGTCTCGCTGCCTGCCATCCAGGCCCTCGTTACGAGGGAGCAGTCGGTATGGCTGGTGGCTCGCGCACCCTCGCAACGGCTCCTCGCTGAACGGATCGCGGGCCTGGCCGGTGTGGTCGACGAAGCATTGTTCACGTGCCCCTCGGGAGAGCGCCTCGTAGACCTCCGGGACCATCCCCTCCAGCGCGACTTCTGGTGGGGATCGGCTGCCTTCGAGGCCGAGTTCGGCGGCCTCAACATCAATGAGATCCTCGAACGCATTTGTGCTGACTTCGGCATCGATGCCGACTTCAGCCACCCGACACCGCTTCAGGCGACCCCCAGTGCTCACCTCGAGCGGACAGTCCTGCTCGTCCACGAGACCGACGGTGCCGACAAGGCCTGGCCGCCAGACCGCTGGGCGGAGGTGGCCGCCTTGTTGAGCGCGGACGGCCACGAGGTGGCGCGGGTGACCAAGGAGAACAGCTCACCGCCTCCGGGCCTAACCGACCTCCCCGAATTGGTCGCACGGACGCCGGGGGCTGCCGTCGACGCCCTGTCCGGTTGCCGGGGCGTTATCGGCATCGATACAGGGCTTACTCACATTGCGGCTCAGCAGGGGAAACCCACCGTCACTGTCTGCAAACGCAGTTCTGTGTACTTCCGGCCGTGGCCGCACTGCGCGGCGTTGCGGGGCGAAAGCTGTACCGAGCCGTGCCTCGCTGCGGAAGCGAGCTACGCCTACAACGAAACTGTCAGCCTCCGGGACTTTCGCCGTTAAGGCCCGGTCGTGCCCGTCGGGGTCGCTTTGCCTGCAGGGGGCGCGGGCTGAGGACGCTGTCGTCCTCTTGAGGGGTCTGCTGTGAACGCGCCGCTCGACCATAGTGAGGTCAGCGCCGCGCCTGACGTGGGCGTCCGTAACAGCCAGCCCGAAGGAATCGGCCGGGTTGTGGCCATCGACGACCTCGTTTGTTGGAACAACCTCGGGCGCAACGTAGTTTTCGCTGACGGCCGGCTTCGTCCGCGCGCTGTCTTTGGGACCACCCTCTACCCGGGCCAGGACGACCCGTCCCAATACGATCTCGATGTGCACGCCGTGCTCGATGTGCCGGAGATCAGGTCAGTGCTGGTCCTCAACCACCTTGGAACGGTCCGGCGCTTTGGCCGGGACGACCTGCTCCAACGGTCGGGCGAGGGCTTGATCGAGCCGACATCCCTATGGCGGTTCGTCGGCGACGTCGAGCGCACAGTGGCCGTCGAGGGGTGTCTGGTCGGCTCGGCGCCCCGCTCGGACGGCGCGCTCGGCCTGCTCGTCTCCGCTCGGCTTGGCTCTGTCCCCAACCATGAAACGGTTCCAACGACGCCGTTTGCCACCGGGTTCGGGGAAGTGACAGCTCTTTGCGTCGCCACGTTGACGCGCGGCCCCTGGTCGGCGTGGGAGGCGTGGGCAAGGTAACGTTTTTCCCGTTTCTTGACGGCCTGGTCGAGCCGGCCAGGTGGGAAACAGCCGTGGGGTTCCGCGTTGCGAATATGGCCTGGAGCGATGACCTGGTGTGGGCGGCTGGCCACGAGCTGGCCGGGCCGGTCGATGACTACGACTGGGAGCGGCTGGGGGGCGGCGGGTTCGTTGCCCTCGACCCGGCGGACGGTAAAACCGTTATGTCCGGCCCGTTGCCGGACGATGTCGCCTGGGGAACGGGCGGGGTCGCGGTCGCCCCGTTCGGGGCGTTACTCGCTGCCGTCGGCCGCACCGGCTGCGTGCACTTGATCGACCCCCGCCGCGCCACTGACCGCAGCTCTACCGAGCCGTTGGCCACCGCTTCGCTCGGGATTGCTCACATGGCGGTCGTGGGCCGCCGGGTTGTATGCGGGTTCAACCGGGGTGGCTACCGGCTCCACATCTTTGCCCCGACCGAGCTTCACGCAGAAGGTCTGTAGAGCTTGAGATGCTCGTAGGGGACGAACCGCTTGGTGCCGCGCCGCAGTTCGTCCATGTACGAATCGAAGGCGAGGGATAGGGCGCCGAGCTGCGCTTCAATCGCAGGGACGCGCTCGGCATACGCCGGGTCACGCGACGCTGCGGCCGCAGTTCGAGCCCGTCGGATGACGAGCACCGACAGGCGGTCGAGGGCCATCGCAGGGGTTTCGGTTGCGATGGGGGCGGTAGCAGTCTGGTTGAGGCTCGAGTCGATGGCGGCGTCGATATCCTGTACCAGGCGGTGACGGCCGATGTTGAGGCGGTCGATCACGCGTTTGGCGTTCGCCACAACTGAGTCGCTGGCGTCAGGGTCGCGGGTCGTGTCCTCGAGGTCCCACTGCTGCAGGTTGGAGCCAACCAGGTCGCCGACGAGGCTGGCGAGAACGGTTTCGTCGGGGTCTGGCCCGACAGGGTCTGGCCCGACAGGGTCTAGCCCGACAGGGTCTAGCCCGACAGGGTCTGGCCCGTCCCAGTTTGGCCCGTTCTGATTTGGGCCATGCGTGCTGGGCTCTCCCCGCACCACGCGTTGCATTTCCGCTACGAGGTCGGCGGCCGTCGCCGTCACCAAGTGTTCGCTCAAGTTGAACGCCTGTCAGCAGACCAGTTGGCGACTGCGGGTTCTCTCATTAGATGGTCCTGCACGTACTTGAGGATCGTTCTTGATACCAGCGAACCTTGGCCGAGGGCGCTCGCCACGCGCCGATAAGCTCCGCTCACCACGTCGCCGGCGGCGAACACGCCGGGGCAGGACGTGCTGAGCTCGGGGTCGGCCACCACGAAACCCCGTCGGTCGAGGTCCAACTGGCCACGGAACGGCTGCGTGCCGGGGTCCCGAGAGATCTTGACCACGAGCCCGCCGGCTGGCACCGTTCGCCGTTCGCGGGTCGTGTGCTGCACCAGGGTGATCTCTTCCAGGTGTTCATGGCCGCGCACGGATTCAACCTCCCATCCGGGTAGATCCTCGATCCGTTTATCGGACCGGAGACGGGCTACGATGTCTTGCCGCGACGTCAGCTGCAAAGACCGGTCCGCGAGCAAAACCGACGATGCAGTCGAAGCCAGCTCGAGGGCGTCGAGGGTGGCGCTGTCGCCACCCCCCACTACCACGACTGGTTTGCCGGCAAAACGGTTGGGATCGCTTTCGATCCCGTAAGTGACGTCGCCCCCAAAGTCCCCATCGGGCGCCGCCGAGAGGTGTTCGGGAGTGGTACCGCTCGCAATAAGGAGCGCTCTACCGCTAAACCGCTGGCCGCCCGCTTCGACCCATCCCTCGGCCAGCCCCGCGGCTGTTACGGGGTGCTCGAGACGTACTCGGTCACCGAGCAGTTCCGCCGCGCTTTGTAGCCCTGCTTGCAGCGCCGGCCCACCGGCGTACCGCCCGGTAGCCACATTGCGTACAGGGTGCGTTATCTCGGCCAACTGGCCCCCGAGCGCTGCCTTGGCCTCGAGCAACACGACATCGAGCTTGATATCTGTGCACTCGAGCGCCGCGTTCACACCTGCGGGGCCGCCCCCCACGACAACCAAGTCATGCTGGCGGTCTGCCACGGTCCTCCGATCTGTAACGGTTTCGCCCTCTACTTCTTGTTCTCGCGACGAGGCCCTGTCCCGGCCCGTTCGGCGCGGTCTTATGTTAATCGCGCCACTGGCCAATGACGCCGTCCGGATGACGACACCAACTGAACGCCCGCACCAACCCGTGCACCGAATTCATGCCGGCCTGTAGGGAGGTCGCCAAAAACCTGCACCATAGCGTCCAGGTACGCCTTCCGGCTCTAGTGGCGCTGACTGCCTTGGCACCTATGGCCACGTACGGCTCGACCAGGCCCGTTCTCAGCTCCTGCCGCCAGCCGAGCCCACCCGGCGGCTCCGGCGGTGTCCCCGTCGGCTCGACGCTGTTCCCGCTCGGGCCCTGCCTGTTTGTTGGGGCCGACCAGTGCAGACCGCCACCTGACCGTTTTCCCCAACGGTGGCTTCGGTGGGGCTCGATCCGGGGCGCGATTGGCCAGGCCTCAGCCGGCCAAACTCTCTATGAGGTAAAAGTGGCAAAAAGCCCGGCTTGGTGTCGATTGACCACCTCCCACGTGCTTAATCGTCACCAAACAGCCTTTTTGCACCCGAAAGCAGCTCGATTTTTCCGAAGCCGGCTCGCTTTCGGCCCCGCTCGGCCCCGCTCGGCCCGCGGCCAAACTCAACCAAACAGCCTAAAGGGGGAGCCGGCCCGGCAAAATCCGCCCGCACTATGACAACAGAGTCGGGCGCCCATGGTCAACAACCCGCCGTCTCGTTGTCTATCTCCAACTTGTATTTTGACGGCTACTAGGCTCAGTTCTATGACAGGACTTGTAAAGGGGACGAGTACCTCTCAAGCCATCCTGGATGGGCAGGCCTCGGCGGGGCACGGTGAGGGCGGTGGCGGTGCAGAGCGGCGCCGGGCGGTTTCGTGGGAGGATCCTCTTGCTGGAGCGGCATTGTCCCTGCAACTCAGCGGGCTGGACTACTTACGAAAGATCGTTGACGGCGAGGTGCCTCCACCGCCGATAGCGGCGCTAATGGGGATGCGTCTCGAAGAGGTGGAGCCTGGCAGGGCGGTGTTCACCCTCGAGGTCGGGGAGCATCTCTACAACCCGATCGGCTCGGTCCATGGCGGAGCCTTTTGCACCGTCCTCGACTCGGCCATGGGCTGTGCAGTGCACTCGGTACTCCCAGCGGGCAAGCGGTACACGACCCTCGAATTGAAGGTCAATTTGGTCAAGGCACTGACTGTCCAAACCCCAATTGTCCGGTCTGAGGGACGGGTGATCAGCTCGGGCCGGCGCGTCGCCACCGCCTCGGCTCAGATCGTAGGACCGGACGGGACCTTGTTCGCCCATGCCACTACCACGTGCCTGATCTTTGACGTCCCAGGGCCGCAGACCGGCGCGTGACGTCGTCGGGTCGCTTGTTGGGGCTAAGGGCCACGAGGCCAAAATGACCAGGCAAGATGGGGACGTGGCCAGCGCCGTCCCTTTGTCGGTCCTTGATCTGTGCCCGGTCCCGACGGGGGTACCAACATCCGAGGCATTGCGGCGCAGCGTCGACCTGGCTCGCCATGTCGAGAGCTGGGGCTATTGGCGCTATTGGGTCGCCGAGCACCACAACCTGCCGGGCATCGCCAGCTCGGCGCCGGCCGTCCTGGTCGGCCAGGTGGCGGCGGCGACCTCATCCATCCGGGTGGGCTCGGGCGGGGTAATGCTCCCCAACCATGTGCCGCTGGTGGTGGCTGAGCAGTTCGGGATGCTGGAGGCGATGTACCCGGGGCGGGTCGACCTCGGTATCGGCCGTGCCCCGGGTACGGACCAGGTCACGGCCCGGGCATTGCGGCGCAACATGGAGGCGCTCTCGGCCGAAGACTTTCCTCAACAACTGGTCGAGCTACAGGCCTATTTCCTCGACCAGCCCGCGGTCGGCCCCTCCCGCGGGTTAGGGCCATCCCGGCAGAAGGCAACCAGCCGGCGATTTGGCTGCTCGGGTCGAGCGGCTATTCCGCACAGATGGCGGGGCTGCTCGGCTTGCCGTTCGCGTTCGCTCACCATTTCAGTGCGGCGAACACCCTGCCCGCACTGGCTTTGTACCGTCGGACTTTCAGGCCCTCCGCCGTGCTGGCGGAGCCGTACTGTCTAATCAGCGTGGCGGTGCTGTCCGCGGCCGATGCCGAACAGGCCTCGTGGTTGCATGGCTCATCTCGCCTGTCGATGCTGCGTCTGCGGACCGGGCGCCCCTCAACTTTGCCCAGCCCCGAAGAAGCCGCCGACTACCCGTACACCGATGCCGAGCGGGCCGTGGTCGCGGAGTCGACCGCCTCGCACATCGTTGGTGACCCGTCCACCGCATGGCAGCAGCTGTGCGACCTCGGGGAGCGCACAGGCGCCGACGAGCTCATGATCACCACAAGCACTTACACCCATCAAGACCGGCTGCGTAGTTACGAGCTGCTCGCCGAGACAGCAGTCACCCAACCACCGAGCGACAGCGGGACCACCTTTGCTATGAGCCAGCGCCCCGGCTCGCCGGCACCGGGCTCCACCCGCTGACGACGAGCTGAGCCCGGGTGGCTAGTCCTGTTTGACCGCCTGCCGCGTGGTAGTGACGGTTGAGGTCGGCCATACCAGCGGTCCCCTTGAGGCCGGCGATGGCCCCGGACTTTTGGGGTCGGGGTGGGTGGTTGACTGGCGCCGGGGACACCGACTGCACGCTTTCGGCTGAGCACATCGCGGCAGGGTCAAATTCAGCGGGCCCGCTGAGCACTTGCAACAGTGGTTCGGACGGGGAGCTTATCGCTGGGCCAATCACTTCGGCGCTGGTCGGGATGGAGGACGGTGGCACGGTGAAGCCCGGGGGAACAGGCGACGGTAGCAGCAGCTGCTGAAGGTCCCGGGCATACCGGTCGCGCGTCGTTAGCGGCTTCAAGCCGAAGGTTGACTCTATTAGCGCCAGGCTGGAGCAGTGCTGGAACGGCCCACTGTGCACGACCCGACGCGGGCGGACCAGGTTGGACACGACAATTGCGGGTACCCGGAACCCCAGTTGGCTGTAGTCAGGGACGAGCTGGCCGTCCGTGGGGGTCGTGCTGTCGCCGGCGTGCATGATGTCCGCGGGGTTGGTGTCGTCGACCACCTTCGGTGCCACGACGTGGTCGTAGAAGCCACCCCACTCGTCGAAGGTGATGATGAGGACCGTATCGTCGAGGTAACCGTAGTCGGCCAGGGCATGGTAGGCGTCGGCGATAAACCGCTCTCCGAGCCGTATATCCGATAGCGGGTGGTCGTCACCGGAGGTCCCGCTCACGCCGCTGTCGAAGGGGGGGTCCACGAACGACACGTTCGGCAGCGTTCTTGTCGTGCAGGCGTCGACGAAGGACGTACCGCTCGACAGCACCGCGGGGTCCCCGGCCGCGAACGGGTGGAAGAACGCCTGGTACTTGAACGTCGCGCCCGGTTCGATCCCCGGGCTCGCCCACAGGGCCAGGAACGGGGTGTCACGGTAGTAGTAGCCCCCGGTGGGGACGCCGGCGGTGTTGGCGATGGGGGATAGCTGGTCCCAGATGGTCGGCAGTGTCGAGGGGACCTCAGAGTTGTGGTCCCGGTCGGTTTGGGCGGCGTGCTGGTAGAAGCGATTGGGGTACGTTTCGCCGGCGAAGGAACAGAAGTAGCGGTCCAGTGTGGTATAGCTTTCCGCTAGCGCTCCGAGGACCGGAAGGTCAGGCAGCGCCTTGGGTGAGCCGTTACGGTTGCGGTTGGTGTAATAGCCGACCGGGAACGTGTTGGCGGCGGCGGGCTGGACGCCAGGGTTGTTGGGCGGCGTGGTTGGCCGCTGCAGGAAACCGTCGTTCCGACCGAAGTTGTGCTGGACCACGAAACCCTCCCAGCTGTGGTCCGGGTCGCTGTAGCCGCAACCCTGGAAGTCGGGGGCCAGGGGTAGTTGGGGAACGTTTGCCGTCGACCGCGGAAACAAAGGCGAGGTCGTGCCGGCCATCCGCACCCGGCAGCCAGCCGAGGAAGTGGTCGAAGGAACGGTTCTCCATCATGAGGACCACGATGTGGCGTACGCCACGCGAGCCGTGAGGGAAAGTGGCAGGGGAGGCGCTGGCCGCGGCGCTGGACAGCAGGTCAGTGCCGGTGACGGCAGCCCCAGCAGACGCGGCCACGATCTGGAGGAACTGGCGACGGGACAGCACAACTCGCGACTTTAATGACGGTGGGTGAACATCAGGCGACCGGCAGGTGGACAGATGTTGACATTGAGGGGAACATCGAGATGACACCGTGGAGCCGCGCCAGGTTTTGTCCGCGATAATGGGGAGGCGATTAGGGAAGCGATGAAGACAACCAGCGTGCGGACCACTTACACCCTGGCGATCAGCGCCCTTGTCGCCGTCTTGCTGTCGCTGCTCACCGGCGTCGCGAACGCCCAGTCTGCCAGCACAACCGTGCCGCTCGTGGAGTGTGTCACCGGCTCGGGAGCATCCTCTTCTCCCAAACCGTTCCCGGCGACCCGGCTGGTTAGCGTGCCGAGTGGCATGGCCAAGGAGCTTTCGGCTTACAGCGACGACCAGGGCGAGATGTACGTTGTCGCCCCTCGAGGCTGGACCTGTCAAGCGAGCGTTGGAGCGGACGGTAATGATTCGATCGCCGTATACCCTCCCGGCGAGGTGGGCACGTCGAAATTTGCACTGGGCCACACGTGGCCGAAGTCGGCTCAGGCCGTGACTGGCGATATCTTGCCCACGTGCTTCGCCTGTTACGTAGGCCAAGCGTGCACGTTTTTCCCGGCCGCCGAGCGGGACTTGGTCAGGGTCTACGGCAAGCAGCTGACCTGCGCAGCGCTGCCCACGCGTGAGGGTGTTTTGCGCCTCAGTTCCTCGGTCATATCCTTTGAAGACCCGGCGGGCGTATTAGGGACTGGCGATCCTTCTGGTGGGAACTTCCCGGCTGAGGGAGTCGTAACTTTCAAAGAGAACACGGCCGGCTCGACCTACGGGAGCACGATGCAGACATGCACGCTGCCGCCTCGCGAGCATGCCTTGTGCACTGCAGTGATCGACTCGTTCGTCTTTGCTTGGCAGCAACGCACCGGGCCGTGAACACACGGCCGCAAAGTGATTTGTCCTGCTCTCGCATAGCCCCGGCCTAGTCCGGTGCCTTTGCTGTCTCGCCCCCCTCTGGGATGGGCGCGAGGGAGAGCTTTCGCCTCGCCTGAGCGAAGGTTTTTGGCGTAACCGTGGGTGTTTGTCCGCAACTGCGCCACTCTGCCAGGGCGGTCAGGCCCGCACACGCACTCGGGTAACGGTCGCAGTAGCTCGTGACCCCGTTGATGGACTGCCCAGAAAGGACCGCCTTGACGATGGCGCGTGACAGGGTGCTCGCCCCGGCGGCAAAGATGTCGTTGAGCTGTGACGTGGCCGCAGGGTCGTTCACCCGCAGCGGGGTGCCTGAGCCCGTCGACACAGCAAAGACGGTGTCGCCGTCGTAAAGGGTGTGGCTCGGGCTTATAGCGCGGGCTATCCCATCTCCCGCGTGGCTCGCCATCCGTGCGGCTGACGCCTTTTCGAGCGCCGCGTTGGTGGCGACGACGGCGACAACAGTGTGAAGGTCCCGGCTGGGGCCGGGACGGGGCGCGCCTGGACCGGGTGGGCGGGCGCGGCGTTCCCCTGCGATCGGCGCTTTCAGCCCCGCGAACTCCCTGCCCAGACCCAATCGGGCCGCGAGCGGCAGGCACGTGCTGGCGTCCACGACCGAACCGTACGAGTTGACCAAGACGATGGCCCCGACGTAAACACCATCGCCAAGGTAAACGCTGGCTGTGCCGACGCCACCTTTGAGGCCGCCGGCCACCGCGCCGGTCCCACCGCCCACATTGCCCTGCCGGACAGGCCCACAGCTGGCGGCCGCCGCTGCCAGCCATCCCCACTCGGCGCTGGTCCTGGCTTTGATGTCGCCACCGCGACCGAGATCGTAGATGTTGGCCGCTGGCACGATAGGCGCGACACCGAGGGGGCCAAGGCTTACGCCTTCGCCCCGGTCTTCCAGCCACCGGACGGTCCCGGCCGTGGCGGCGAGCCCGTACGTGCTGCTGCCGCCGAGCTGAACGGCGTTGACGCCGGGGTTCGAATTGAGGGGGTTGAGCAGGTCGGTCTCATGGGTCGCCGGCGCGCCGCCCCTCTGGTCGACCCCGGCCACCGACATCTTCGGCAGGTAAACGACTGTTACGCCCGTCAGGTACGGCCTGGTCGCAACTTGTACCTGCCCCACCTCGACACCCGGTACGTCGGTGATGGCGTTATGTGTGCCGGGGGGCCGGGCCAACCGGAGCTGAGGTCGACGCCACTCTCTCATTCTCCGCGGGTGGGGAGATTAAGGCCAGTTCCGCGCCCGATGGCAAAGCGCGGCCAGTCGTGCCCGGTCCCACAAGTACGCTGGCCGGCGTGTGCGGCCGAACCACCTCGACGATGTCGCGGGACACGTTGGCTGAACTGCTGAACGTGGACCAGGTCGACACGCCGGAGTTGCCGATTAGCTGGAATGTCGCTCCTACCCAGCCGGTCTACACGGTGGCCGTGAGCTCCACAGGTGCCCGGAGACTGAGGGCGCTCCGCTGGGGGCTCGTCCCGAACTGGGCCAAGGACCCGCGGATCGGCGCCAAGTTGATAAATGCTCGCAGTGAGACGCTGAACACGCGGCCGGCATTCCGTTCGCTCATCCGGACGCACCGCGCCCTGGTGCCCGTGTCAGGCTTCTACGAATGGCGGCAGCCCGGCCCGGGACCGGTTCTGTCAAGCAACCTTTTTACTTTCACAGCGCTCGAGGCGGCCCGCTCGTGTTCGCCGGCCTCTGGGACATATGGTTCGATGCCGAGGGCCAGCCCCTCCGCAGCTGCACGATCGTGACGACCAGGGCCAACGAGACGATGGCTCCCATGCACGATCGCATGCCTGTCGTCTTGTCGCCGGAAAGCTGGGACGAGTGGCTCTGGCCTGGGCCAATTGCGGCCAGCCGTCAGCGCGAACTGTTGGTGCCCGCTCCGGCGGACCTATTGGACTGTCACCCGGTCAGCCAGGCCGTTAACAAGGCACTCAACGACGGCCCTGAACTGGTCCTCCCGTGCCCTGAAGACAGTCAGCCCGAACTGTCTCCTTGAGCTGGCGCCCTGAACTGGGCCTGACCCATACCGGCCGCGATAGCCCGGGCCGGTTCATCCACTGGAGAGGCGCCGTCACGGCCTCAAGTCACCGAGGCGATGATGATGACCAGTATCACGACCACCAGCCAGGCCATCAACAGGCCGAAGACGACGCGCCGGGTACGTCGCACCCGCGGCGTAAGAGTGCGGTCGGCCGCCGGGCTGTTGGCCTGAGCTCCCGAAGCCTGAGCCCCGGAATGGTCTTCGACGTCTCTGGGCTGCGGGCTTTCGGTGGTCACTCTTCTATTGTGGCTCTATCAGCAAGTCTCGACCGAACAGACCCGTTCATGGACGGGAGATTCCTCGCAGCGCCGGTCAGTCGGGCCCGCGTCGATGCCAAGGCCCCGTGCCCTCGTGTGATCAGTGCAGTCCATGCAGGTACTGATTAGCGTGGTACTTGGTTATCCGTGAGCAGCGAGGAGTCGACGATTAGCGAGCCGTCGAACGTCCAGACAGAAGACATGGGCAATGACCGGGCCGCTGGCCCGGCCGGTTGGGTCCGCCCGGTAAGCGTGTCATCGGGGGCATACCTGCCCGAATCAACTGCCTACCGGTTGAAGCGGCGGCTGCTCGGCCCTCCTCTGATCAGCGACCAGATGAACAATCAGAAGCTCGGTAAGCCGACTGCGCTGGCAGTGCTTTCTTCCGACGTCATGTCATCGTCCGCATACGCCACCGAAGAAATCCTGCGCATCCTGGTACCGATCGGCGGACTGGCGGCGTTCGGCCTGGTAACGCCTATCACGTTGGTGATCCTGGCCGTTTTGTTCGTGGTTACCGCCTGCTATCGAGAGGTCGTCAAGCTCTACCCAAAGGCCGGCGGCTCCTACGTGGTGAGCAGGGACAACTTCGGCCCCAACGTCGCTCAGATCGCCGGTGCCGCTCTGCTGATCAGCTATACGATCACGGTCGCCGTGTCTGTAGCGGCGGGCACGGACGCCATCATTTCTGCGGTGCCAAGCCTGAACGGCGTGGAAGTGCCGCTCTCGGTGGCTTTTGTCGTGCTGATCGCGTACGGCAACCTGCGGGGTCTTCGCGAGGCGGGCCGGGTGTTTGCCATCCCTACCTATTTCTTCATCGCCAATATGGCGCTCTTGATAGTCGCCGGCCTCGTCCGCGCCGCGCTCGGTGACCTCGGCCATATTCCGAAGGCGTCCGGCCAGTTGGCTCTAGGACATGAAGGCGGGGGCATCCTCCTCGGTGTGTCCCTGTTTTACGTGGCCCGGGCGTTCGCCAACGGGGGGTCTGCCATGACCGGTACGGAGGCGATCTCAAACGGTGTGAGCGTGTTCCGGAAACCTCAGGCAGCCAACGCTCGCACGACGCTGGTTATAATGAGCACGATTTTGGGGTCGATGTTCCTCGGGGTATCCGTCTTGGCGGCGCTGGCGCATGCTACGCCGTTCGGTTCGGGGACGCCGACCGTGGTGTCCGAAATTGGAAAGCTCGTCTATGGTTCGGGCACCGCCGGGGCCGTGCTTTATGGGTGCCTTCAGGCGGCCACCGCCCTGATATTGATCCTGGCGGCCAACACGAGCTTCACGGGGTTCCCGTTCCTGGTCAGTTTTGTAGCCGAGGACTCGTTCCTGCCCCGGCCTCTAACTGTACGCGGCCACCGCCTGGTGTTCTCGAACGGGATCATGGTGCTGGCCGTGGCGTCGATCGCCCTTCTCATTGCGACCCGGGCCCGTGTGTCTGCGCTCATCCCCATGTACGCCATCGGGGTGTTCACGGGGTTCACGATGGCGGGACTGGGCATGACCAAGCACCACTTGACCCACCGGGGACCGCGTTGGCGAAGAAGCGTCGCTATCAACGCAACAGCCGCGGCTGTGTGCCTCCTGGTGGTCCTCATTTTCGCCATAACGGAGTTCACCCGGGGCGCATGGGTGGTCGTAGTCGTCTTGCCGATCTTGGTCTACGGGCTGACCAGGACCAATGCCCAGTACCGGGCCGAAGACGCCGTCCTCGATGAGGGCGTGGCCTTGCGAGCCTGCGAGGCGCCGGTGCTGCGCAGGCACACCGCCATCGTCCTTGTCGACCGGATCGACTTGGCCACCGCCCGAGCCATACAGTACGCCCGCAGCCTCAACCCGGACGAGCTCTACGCAGTCCACTTCAATGTCGACAACCGGCGGGCGGAGGCCGTCATGCGCCGCTGGCGCGACCTCGGCCTGTCCAAGCTGCCCCTGGAGGTCATCGAAGTAGCAGACCGTCGTCTGGGCCGCGCCGCGCTGGAGATGGCGACCAGAGCGGCTGGCGAGGGGCAAACCGAAGTTAGCGTCTTGATCCCCACCCGCAGCTACCGGCGCAGCTGGGCCCTGCTGCTGCACGGGAAGAATGCTGACCGACTGGTCCGCGTCCTCGGGCATGTCCCACATGTGAACGCCACCCTGGTCCCGTTCAACGTGGCTGATCTGGCGGAGAGCCAACGTGCCCTGGCCTCCCCGGAGCTCATCTTGCAGGGAGCCGACTGGCAAGCTGCGCCCTCGAAGCCGGGCGCTCAACGGTTCGCGACAGTCCCGGGTGCCGTCCCCATCGCCGACCTTCGTTACCGCCAGACCGCCAAAGTGGCCGGTCGGTTCCGCTCGGTCCGCATCCAGCCGTGGTCGGATGTGCCGACCCTCGAGGGCACGCTGACGGACGCCAGCGGGGCGGACTTGCTCGTGGTGTTCCTGGGCCGACGAGAAGTGCCTGGCATCCGCCCGGGTACCGAGATGGTGGCAAATGGGATGATTGGCGACCGACGGGGCCAACTGGCGATGTTGAACCCGGACTACGAGCTCCTTTCGGTCCCGGAGTCCGAGCCAGAGGCTACCGCTTAGCAGGCGCTTAGCGCAGCAGGTGCAATCGCCGCGGCCGAGACGGCGGGGGTGGTGGGGAGGGATCAGAAGCGGCCAGCGCCAGCGCTGCGCCCGCCTGCTCGGCGATCCCGACAGCGGCCAGGAGGCGGTCGGGCGAGGGGAGCGGCCCCTGGCCCAGGCTGAGCCGGTACCGTCCGACGACGTCTGTGCCGGCCCAAACGGGTAAGTCGATCTCAGTTACGGGGGTGTGGGGTAACGGGGTGCCGAGGTCGATCAGGCTTCCATCCCGGGCTAGAAACGGACGGTCGCCCGTAGGTGGGCCGTAACGAAACTCGCAGTCCGCCAGCCCCACGCGCGCCACGAGCTCGCCCCCCAGCGCTTCGACGACCATCGAGACATCTTCACCGACGGCCATGAGGCGAGCCGCGCTGGTGATGACCGCGAAGTCCTCGCCCCGGGTAGCGGCCATTACGCGATAGCGCCGCAGGCGCACGCACAGCTCCCCGACCACGAGACCGGCACCGACCAATATCAACGTCGTCACGACGTCCCGGCTCCGGGTTATGTACAGCTGCCAGTACGGCGGTGTGTCGAACAAGTCGAAGGCGGTGGCGGCCGCCACGGCGCCGATCACGGCTGTCCATCGGCCGCCGATCATGGCAACGGCTCCGACGCACAACACCAAAAGCAGTGCTACGTCGGTATTGGGGAGGTCGTTGCGAAAAGGGATCCAAGCGGCGGCGACAGCCACGGGTACCAGTCCCAGCAGTACCGGGACCATCCGTTCGGAGACGAAACGAAACACGCTAATACCTGGAATCGTACGGTCTCAGCGTGGCGCGGTAGCCCCGGGGGCCGGATCGTCGTGGCTCCACCACCAGCCCGGCACGCGAAAGTGAGCGCCTACGGCACAACGATCACCGGCCACCGCCCCAGGCGTACCAGCCGTACGGCGATCGAGCCGATCACGCGGTGGCCCGCCTGTGTTGAAGTACCAACGACGACCGCGTCAGCGCGGACCTTGTCAGCCACTTTGACGAGCTCCGCGAAGGTATCGCCTTCGGCCGTGAGGAACTCGGCCGATAGGCCAATGGTGGCCGCCCCATCCAGGACTCGTTGTCGGAGCTCAGCCGAGGTCTCATCCAGGGCTTTCTGGGCCGACGCGAACCCCATGGGCGCCAAGGCGGCGATGGACGGCGTAGAGCGCACAAAGACGACGTACAGCCGTGCGGACTGCCGGCGCGCCATCCCGGCGGCGTACGCCGCGGCGTGAAGCGAAGTCAATGACCCGTCGACGCCCACCACGATCACCTGCGGGCCGTCAGTCCCGAGCTCGAAAGGGCTCATGGCCACATCGATAGCACTCTTGGCAGTGCTCGTAGCGCCCAACCCGTGGCACGGGCCTTCCGAAGAGGGGTGGTCAGGGCGGGTCGTGGCCGGTTAGCAGCCGCCATAGGCTGGGGAGGAAGTGCTCCGGTCGGTTGGAAAATGACCACGCCACCCCGGCGCCGCAGGCAAGGCGCCGGCGCCGAAACGGCTTATCGTTTCTCAGCCCGAGTGCCTGGGGCCCAGCTCAACGGCCAAGGCCTTCAGTTTTGCGGGTGTTTCGTCAGCGCCATGGCTCTTACCGTGGCGCAGGCCGAACTCTCAGCGCCTGTCCGGGTCGGCGCATCAGGACCACGGCAGGCACGACGCTGGCGACGGCTATCGCCGAAATTATCCACCAAGCGTGCCGAAAAGCGTCGAGGGCGTCGATCCCGCCCTGCGCGGAGGTGCCGAGCACCGCGACGAGGATGGCCACACCGAGGGCAATGCCCGTTTGACGGATCATGTTGATCACCGCCGAGCCAGTCGCGAACGACTGCGCCGGGAGGGAGGAAGACGCCGTCGCCATCACAGTTGGAAGGGTGAGGCCGACCCCTATCCCGGTAAGGACCATCCCGCCCAGGATCCCTCTTAGGTAGTCGGGCTGGACGGAGGCCCCCAGCGCCCACCATGCGATCCCGGCCCCGAACGCGACGCTGCCGAGTGAGATCACCAGTGCCGGTCCGTAGCGAGAGATGAGACGTCCCGCCACACCAAAAGAGACCAGGGGGACCATGAGCGGTCCGGGTGCGATGGCCAGCCCGGCCTGGAGAGCCGCCCAGCCCCATACGCCCTCCTCCCAGAGCACGATCGACAGGAGCATCGCACCGAAGGAAGCAGAAAAGAAGATCGCCACGAACGACGCGCCCGTGAACCCCCGGGATTTGAATAGCGAGGGGTGGACGAGAGGTTTGTCGCTCGTGCAACAGTGGAACACGAACAGGCCGATGAGCAGCACGGCCCCGGTCAGCGTCCCGACAATGGCGGCGGATCCCCATCCCCAGTCGCTACCCTTGACGAGCCCGAGAGTGAGAGCCCCTATGCCCGCTGTTGCGAGGACGGCCCCGACGGGATCAGGCTTTTCGACAGGGTGGCCCGGTACGTGGGGCAGCCGTCGCCAACCGACGACTAGAGCGCCGAGGCCGATGGGCACATTTACAAGAAAGACCCATCTCCAGCTAGCCGTCACAAGCAGCCCGCCGACGACCGGGCCCAGCGCCGCGGCCAGCCCACCAGTCGCTGTCCACGCCCGCACCGCTCCATGGCGCCGCTCGGGTTCGTAGGAGGCAAGTACCAGGCCCAACGACGTCGGAGTGAGCAGAGCCGCGCCAGCCGCCTGGACAAGCCGGAACCCGATCAGCATCCCGATGCTCGTCGAGGCCGCGCAGGCGGCGGAGGCGGCAGTGAAGACGCCGACACCAAGCAGGAAACCCCGGTCCCGTCGGTAGCGGTCCGCCAACCGCCCGAAAAAGACGAGCAACGAGGCGTAGACGATGGCATATCCGTTGAGGGCCCAGGACACCTCGCTCAGGTTGGGTACGTGGAGGTCACGGGCGATTTGGGGCAGCGCAACGTTGACGATGAAAAGGTCGAGGCTGGCGAGGACCACGCCCGCACAGACGATGACAAGCACCTCGCGGGGCGACGTCGCTCCGCGTTGTTCAGGCTGACGGCGCAATATCGCCCCGGACTGCGCAGATGGTCGACCGAACTCGCTCGGGGTGGCCCGCGGTTGGCTCATCTGCAGTGCCCTTCCGTGGCGGTCGCGTCAGTTGCTGGCATGGCCATGTCCAAACCAGCGGCAAGAACGCATCAGTTCGTCTATAGAACTTACTCTAGAAGCCAGCCTCGGGCGCCGCAAATCCTTTCCGGTCCCACCGCGCGGCTCGTGCGGTGATATCCACGGCAGCTACTAACACTGCGGCCCCGGCCTTCGTCACTTGATAAGAGGCCGAACTGAGGCCCAGGATGACTCGAAATTGGTGCGCCTGAAGGCTCGCCTTTTCTCCAGAAACGCGTAGCGACTTGGCCGCTTTTCGGTCAGCTGCGAGGCGCGTTGGCGGGGACCAGGCGGGTCCCCTCGAAATCTGCTGGCAATGAGCCAGGGCCGGGAATGGCCGTAACGGATCTCGGTTCGAGAACCTCACCACAGTGGGAGCACACCGGGACCGCCTTGGTGATACGCCCGCATGTGTTGTGCCTGACCTTCAACGGCGGGCCATCGGGGGCAGCCCAACGGTCTCCCCACTGTCTCATCGCCGTTACGACATGCCAAAGGTCGCGGCCTTTGTCGGTGAGCCGGTACTCAGACCGGGGTGGGTGGTCCTCGTACGGGACGCGGCGCAGAACACCGCTGTCGACCAGGTGGTTGAGGCGCTGAGTCAGGATGTTGCGAGAAATCCCCAGGCGAGCCTGGAAGTCGTCGAACCGCGTCACTCCGAGGAAAGCGTCCCTCACTATCAACAGGCTCCACCACTCCCCGACGATCTCGAGGCACTGGGCAACGGAACAATGCATATCGCCGAAGCTTGTCCTTTGCACAACACAAGCATACAGGGTCTCGTCACAGAACGCAGTCCGGGACGGTAAGCCCAATGGGCTGGCGATTGCCGGCGATCGGTTGGCGACCGACTGGCGACCGACTGGCGATGGCGGGAAAATCGCCGCCAAACCCTGCAGTGCGGTCAAACTGGCTAAGCGTGAGCGAAGCCCAAGCCTCTCGCAGCGGCCGGACGTCGTATGCCGCGGCCGCTCAGATACTGGCGGAACGGGACCCGGTCATAGCCAGGTTTGTCGCGGAAGCCGGTCTGCCGCGACTGGGACGGGTGACGATGTCTCATTTCGCAACCTTGGTCCAGGCCATCGTGTACCAGCAACTGGCAGGGGCGGCCGCTTCCGCTATCCACCGTCGGCTGATCACCGCCCTCGACAGCGATGTTCAGCCCGGCCCATTGCTCGCCCTGTCTGATGAGACCCTCAGGGCGGTGGGGTTGTCCGGCGGCAAAGTGGCGTCGTTGCGGGACCTGTCGGGCAAGGTCCTCGATGGGACGATCAACCTGGCGCCAAGGTCGTTGTCACGCCAGGGCGACGAACAGATCATCGCCGCCCTTTCGACGGTCCGGGGAGTTGGCCGGTGGACGTCGCAAATATTCCTCATGTTCCAGCTCCGCCGGGTGGACGTCTGGCCGACCGGCGACTTCGGCGTGCGACGTGGTTACGGTCTCGCCTGGGGGGTGCCGATGCCGACCGCCCGCCAGCTCGAGCCGCTCGGCGACACGTACCGGCCTTACCGTTCGGTGGTGGCCTGGTACTGCTGGCGTGCCGTCGAGTTGTATGCCGGGGCGGCGCCGACGGCGGTCACGCGGTAGTCGCCGGTGCCCTGCCCGGTCGGGTACGGCTCGGGGAAATTAGCGCCGGCGCCGTCGTTGTTCATGGCCTCCCACTCATGGCCTCCCACTCATGGCCTCCCACTCATGGCCTCCCACTCATGGCCTCCCACTCATGGGCTCTTTTGTGCTTCACCGGATCGTCGTTCTCCGGGCTTTCCCTGGCCGGTCCCAGCGTGGCGTCTGCTAGGACGGGGACTATGAGCGATCTACCGACCACCACTTTGGGCCGGACCGGCCTTACCGTCACCAAGCTTGGCTACGGAGCCATGGAACTCCGCGGTCCGGGCAGCCGCCGGGCAGCCCGCGCCATCGACGACTCGGTTGCAGGAGCCCTCCTCAACCAGGTGATCGACTCCGGGATCAATTGGGTCGACACTTCCCCTGACTATGGGGTCTCGGAGGAGCTGATCGGCCGGCACCTGTCTTCTCGGCGAGACGAGTTCCTCTTGGCCTCAAAATGCGGTTGCCCCGTGAACCCCGACGGCTCTCCCGCCAGCGGCGATCACGATTTTGCGCGGACCAATGTGCGTGCGGGAGTCGAACAGAGCCTGCGGAGAATGAGGACGGACCACCTCGACCTGGTCCAGTTTCATGCGAGCCCGTCCCGGGAGACCCTGGAGGACAACGATTCGGTGGCGGAACTGGTAGCCCTCCGGGACGAAGGCAAAGTGCGCTTCATTGGCATGTCCGGGACCCTGCCCAATATCGAGGACCAGATCGCCATGGACGTTTTCGACGCTTTCCAGATCCCTTATTCGGCGGTCGAGCGCGAACACGAGCAGGTCATCAGCCGTGCCGCGGCCGCTGGCGCTGGGACGGTGATCCGGGGGGGCGTAGCCCGGGGCGTCACCGCGGCGGGGGAGGAGGTAATCGAGCGGCAGCCTGAGGGTTTCCGCGATACCTACCGCGCCCGGAGGGGGCGGTTCGAGGACGCGAGCCTGGACGATGTCCTTGGTGACATGTCGAGTATGGAATTCATGCTCCGTTTCACTATCAGCCACCCCGACATGCACACGACCATCGTCGGTACGGCTAACCCCGAGCACCTCGCGGCCAATCTGGCTGCCGCGTCAAAGGGGCCCCTGCCAGCCGACGTCTACGAGGCAGCCAAGCGGCGCCTGACGAGCCCGTCTACGTCCTGACGAGCCCGTTTACCCTCGGACTGTGGTTGCGCCCGTCGCCCCTGAACGCCAGGTTGCACCCCTGGCTCCGGTGTAGTCCTCAGTTAGTTGTGGGTGGCTCGAAAACGGCGGCGTTCCGACGGCGGTCAGCTGTAGCTGAACGCGACCCGGTTGGATGTTCCGGACTGGGTCTTGACGGTGACCGACACCGTGCCGGAGGACGATGCTGGCGGCGTCGGCACGGTTGCTCGGCACGTGGTTTCTGTGGGGCACACTACTGACGCCGGGGCGGAACCGAAAGCGACACTTATGACCCCGTCTGCGCTGAAGAGCCCCGTGCCCGTGAGGGTCACGACCTGACCCGCGACGCCGGAGGCTGGGGAAATGGTGGCCAAGACCGGTGCACCGCCAGGTGGCGATCGGGGGAGAGAGGATGACGCCGGGACGGTGGAGGACGTCACGCTGTGCGTGGTGCTGTTCCTAGACGAGGGCAGCGATGTCGGTGACGTCGTGCTGGGCGGCTGCGCTTCTGATCCCGGTTGGTTCTTCTTCGCCGGGCTAGCCAACGAAAGTGCGAGAACGGCGCCAGCAGCGATGTTGAGGGCGATCAGGACACCGACTGCCCCGGCCAGACCAGCGTGTCGGCGACGTGACCGACGGCGAGGAGATGTCCGGCGGGGGGCGGCCCGATGGGGGCTGGAAGGGGGCGCCCCAGGCGGGTGAGTCGCTTGGGCCGGCACTGATCGGGTAGATGCCCTTGGCTGTGGCCGGCGAGGCTGTTGCATGCGACCCAGCGCTTCCATTGCTCTTGCGTGAGGCTGCTCGGGTTCACGTCGGCGGCCCCGACCCGCGACCGCGACGACTGCGAGGGCCGCCAGGCTTATGACCAGTACAGCCAAGATGATGAAGAGAACGACCACCTAGTCCGCTCCTCAGCTCACATGGTCTGTACCCACTGGCTCGCTCACCGCCAGTCTTGCGCCGCTGAGCGTGTTTTCGCAACCGCGGCTCGTCGAACTTGTGTCGGCCCATCCGAACCAGACGTCCGGGGAACGTCCGGGCCGGGCTTGACTTGGTCGTGCCGGGTTGGCAAGGTCACAGGAGTGCCTTTTGTTCTGCTAGCGGGGCGGTCTAAGGATAGTGAGGCCTGATGGCGGCGGGTCGGGCCGACATCGTTGCGTGCGACAAGTGCGGGACGAAAAATCGCGTACCTGCCACGGCCTCAGGAATTCCCAAATGCGGCAAATGCGGCACTTGGCTGCCGTGGGTGACCGACGCCGGAGACGACGACTTCGAAGATGTCGCCGTGGCCTCCTCCGTCCCAGTCCTGGTTGACTTGTGGGCTGAGTGGTGCGGGCCGTGCCGGATGGTGAGCCCCATCCTGGAGCAGCTGGCGCAGCGCCGGGCGGGCCACCTCAAGCTCGTAAAGGTCGACGTCGACAAGTCGCCGGAGATCGCTCGGAAGTTCGATGCGCGCAGCATCCCGACGCTGCTGTTGATGGAGCACGGACAGGTTGTTTCCCGGCAGGTTGGGGCCGCGCCTGCTCATGTGCTCGAACAGTGGGTTGACAGCGCACTGGCGAAAGACGCGGGCCCGGGACCGGCGGCGACCGACTGAACCAACTGGTCGCGGACCGGGTGAGGTCCTGAAAGTGGCCCGGGCGCCACGTTTTGTTGCTTTTAGGAAGAGAACGCCGCCGGCTCTCGCCGGCGACCCTCTTTTTGTGGTCGCACGGCTCCGACCCGTTGCCCGTTCGGGATCGGGGCGCCGAAACCGGCTATCTCGGTGCCAAATTGATAACTCGGTGCACCCGCACCGCCGCCCCTCAGCCGGCACCCGCAGCGCTGCCGCGCCCAATGGCGGGGACAGCAGGGCTCGGATAGGTTCGTCTCGGCGCTCCTAACCACTAGCGAGGACGAGATGAGCGAACCCCAGAAGCTTCCCCCCGGCAATACACTCCCGCCGACCGCCGTCACGAACCTCGAGGAAGCACACAGGCTCCTCCAGCCGGTCTACTCCTGCCTGAGACGAGCCGAACGAGCCGCATATGGGGACGAACCACCCCCGGCGGGAGACAATATCCGCAGCGTTATGGGGCAGCTCGACGCGGCCAAGGAGCAGATGGAGAGGCTCCTGGAACCATGGAAATAGATGCGGCGACGCCGCGGTGCCGACGCAGTTTCGGGCGACGGGGTTTCAGGCGACTTTACCGAGGACGCGCTGTGACCCACCTGACCCGTTGACCGTTCGGGGCTCACCACCGAGCCCTCGAGGTAGCAACGCCAGAGATTCTCGAGCACCGTCGAATTGCCGGGCCTAGAGACCCCAAGTCCCTGCTGTTCCTTCGAGGGGCCCAAGTGAGCCCGATTATCCCCGCGCCCTGGCCAGGAGGTCCATCCCGCCCTTTCGTCGCTGGGCACGGGTGATCTCGACATCGGTGAAACCGGCCGAGACAAGTGCTGCCTCCAGGTCCGGACCGGTCCAGAACGCGTAATACCGCCCGGGGAAGTCATCGCCCGGGAGGTGGTGGCCTTCGTAAGTGCCCTCGATCAAGCTCAGCACCACGTGGCCTCCCGGCCTCAGTACCCGCCTCAGCTCGGTCAGTGCTCTGCCGGCTCGTGCCTGCGAAAGGTGCAGGTAGGAGTGCCGTGCGAACGCCCCCACGAAAGCGTTGTCGCAGAACGGGAGCGCCTCGAGATCTGCGCGGACCAACGGGTGGCCTTCCCCCCTGGCCAGGTCCAGCATCGATGCACTCATGTCCAGCCCGAAGACGGGGGAGGCGATCTGATCCAGGTACCTACCCGGCCCGCAGCCAAGGTCTATTACCGGCCCATCACCAGCCTGCTGGCGGCAAAGCCGCCCCAAATCGTCGTTGACCCCGCCCCGGGATTTTTGCCAGTCGGCCGCCACTTCTTCATAAACGGCAAGTGTGGCTTTGTCCATGATGGCAATTATGCAGCTTGCGGTCGGGTCGGAAAGGACCGACGCCGCTACCAGGAGGCCGTTCAGTCCCTCAGCAGGACCACGGCCAGCCGGCGTCCATCCCGCCCTTTGAACGCGAGCGCGATAACGGACCTGGTCCGCAACGAGCCACCAGCGTTGGCGATCGGTTCGCCATCTTGTTACTGGCGCCCATGACGAGCTTGCCCATAGGGTGCCCCTGTGCAACAGGCCGTGTTTGTTCCTCCTTTCGGCGAACTGGCCGATCCCCGGCTGCTGGCCGACCTCGGGTCGCGTGCCGAGCAGGCTGGCTGGGATGGGCTCTTCCTCTGGGACCACGTTCAGTACCGGGCGCCGGCCACGGACGTGCTCGACCCGTGGGTAGCGATGGCGGCCATCGGAGCGGCCACTCAGCGCATCCGCCTGGGCGCCATGGTCACGCCTCTGGCGCGCAGGCGGCCCTGGATCGTCGCCCGCCAGCTCGCCGCCCTTGACCTCTTGACGGCCGGCCGCATGGTGCTCGGCGTCGGGCTCGGCCTTGACGACAGCGGCAAAGAGCTGTCGACTTTTGGCGAGGAGCTGGACGCATCGGAGCGGGCGTCGATGCTCGACGAAGCCCTCGTGGTCGTACACGGGCTGCTCTCCGGGGAGCCTTTGTACTACGCAGGCCGCCATTACTCGGTGCAGGGTGCGACGTTCCGGCCCACGCCGGTCCAGTCCCCGCTCCCGACCTGGGTAGGGGCGAGGTGGCCCAACCGCCGACCCCTGCGCCGCGCGGCCCGCTTTCAGGGGGTTTTCGCCATTGACGTGCCCACGCCTGATGAAGCCGCGCAATTGTCTTTCGTGATGAGCGCCCTGCGACCGGAGGGGGGGCAATTCGACGTAGTGCTGGCGCCTGACCCCGGCACCCCTCCACAGGAGTGGGCCGACGTTGGGGTCACGTGGCTGCTTAGATCGTTTTCCCAGTTCGACACCCGCGCTGAAGACGTCAGGCGGGTCGCCGACGCCGGCCCGCCAGCCTTGTCGTAACGTCGCTGCGGGGCAGAGCTGTCGCTGCCTCGCCAGCCCTGTCAACCTTCCCAGCCCTGTCAACCTTCCCAGCCCTGTCAATCGTCCCAGCCCTGTCACCGTCCCAGCCCTGTCAGCCGTCCCAGCCCTGTCAGAGCAAGCCGGGGGCGTCGCTCCGGCGTTTTGCTGAGGCGGACCGGAAGCGCCGATTGCTTGCTGCTGGCGACCCTACGGGGGAGAGTTGGTTGCCCGGGCGACATCTTCCAGCGGGACAGGTACGGCTACCGGGCGCTTGTGCAGGTCACCGACCTGGTCGAGAGGCCGGCCGGTTAGGGCCGAAATGGCCAGCTGTAACGCCGGCCCGCAGGTGCGTCCCTGGCAGTAGCCCATGCCACAACGTGTGAGGTTTCGGACTTCGCGGGCGCTCGACGCACCGTGGATGATGGCGGCCTCGACCGCCTTCCACGAGGTCTGCTCGCACCGGCAGAACACTGACGAGCGCTCGAGCCAGGAGAGCCACCCTGGACGCAGGACGTAGAGGCTCTCGAGACGCGCTGCGAAGGCGCGGCCGCTCCTCAACCGCCGGGCCGCCCGTTGATGCTCGGAGCGCTGTACGGTAGTCGGGCAGCCCGAGGTACGAAGCGGCACCATGCCCTGCGAGTTCTCCTTCGAGCTCTGCCACATCAGCGCCGGCAACCCCCGCTAGTTCACCCGCGATAAAGAGCCCAGGCACTGAACTGCCCATGATCTCGTCAGCCGCTACCCGCACTCCCGGCTGGCCAGGCGAGGCCATGTCGCGAGCACCGAGCTGGCGAGCCAGCTCGAGCCGGGGTACAAATCCGTACGAAACGCAGACAGCGTCGGCGCTCACGCGCTGTTCCGAACCCCTGATGGGCTCCCAGTCCCGTCCTAGCCTGGCTATTACGGCCCGCTCTACTTTTCCGGTGCCTTCGCACCCTATAACCGCCCGCCCTGTTAGCAGCCGTACACGGTCCCGCATGAACGCCGAGCCATAGCCGCGGGCCTCCATGAGCTTCGTCGGGTGCTCCAGCAGGCTGGCCAGGGCTTGGGGCGCCGAGCGCGCCCGCATCGCTTCGACCACGACGACGTTGGCCCCTTTTTCGCCCAGCGCCGCAGCCACCGGCAAAAGGAACGGCCCTGTTCCGGCGACCACCACTTGGCGGCCCACGAGAACCTGCTGGGACTTGAGCAGCGCCTGTGCGGCGCCTGCTGTCATGACGCCGGGAAGCTCCCACCCCGGGAACGGGAGCGCAAGCTCGGACGCTCCGGTCGCCAGCACGAGCGCTCTGGAACGGACCGATCCCGTTCCGCCCCCCACCAGGCGCACCACGAAACCCGCGCCGTCCCTCGAGGCGGACCACACCTCGCACCCGAGGCGCAGGTCGACGCGCTGGTTCCCGACCAGACCGTGGAACCGTAGCGGTAGCCGGTCCCCGGCCGGGCCCGCCGTGACCGTCCCTTCGCCCGCCAACGGCTGACGGAAGAACTGGCCCCCCAGGCGCGGACCAGCGTCGAGCAGGACTACCTGCGCACCGCGGCTGGCCGCCGATGCGGCGGCGGCCATGCCGGCCGGCCCGGCGCCGACGACCACGACGTCAACCACCGTTAGGTTCCGGCTCCCCGACAGCCCGGGCCCACCCGGTGTGCCGCCGTTGCTCAGGCTCCCGTCCCCTCGGCTCCCGACGGCGCTGTCCCCGCCGCTCCCGCCGCTCCCGTTCCCGGCGCTCGCCAGGCCCGCAAAAGTCCCGACCTCGTCTCCTTCCTTCAGGGCCATCAGGCAGGCACGGACAGCCTTTTCGCCGTTCAGCTCGACCAGGCAATCAAAGCAAGTGCCAATCCCACAGAACAGACCTCGCCTTTGGCCGCCCGTTCGTGTTGTCCTCCACTCCAGCTCACCGTTGGCCAGCAGCGCTCCGGCCACGGTGCTGCCGTACGGCGCCGCCAGATCCCGGCCTTGGAAGCGGAAACGGACCACCCCAGCTTCGATCGCATGCGCCCGTTCGTTGAACGAACGCGACCCGGGCTCGGACCGGCCCTGGTCTTGCGCGGCAGCGGGGCGACGTCTGAGCAGGGCCCTTCGCGACCTGACGGGTTGACGGGCCCGTGCTGGCCGGGGACCGCACCCGGCTACCTCCTTCGGCGAAACGCCCTCCCGCGGCGAGCAGGTTAGGCGCTGGCGCGGCGAGCACCGACCCATCCGGTGGTTCGTTGTGGGCGGTGCGGCCCGGCGCCCTGCCGGAAGTGGCGGCATTGGTCACGGGACTGAAGCGCTCCAGAGCGAAGGGAGCCATGTCCAGTGGAAGGGTCTTGCCGAGGACGAGGGCTTCTACCAGTTCAGCAGTTACTTCGGCGAGGCCGATCCCGGCGCCCTCGTGACCAGTGGCGTGAAAAAGACCGGGGACGGCGGGGTCAGCGCAGATGATCGGGAGCCTGTCCGGCGTCGCCGGGCGAAAGCCGACGTAGGCGCGGATGAGCCTCGCTCGGGACAGGCCCGGGAAGAGGGCGAGGGCGCGACGAGCGGTGGCGGCGAGGATCTCGGTGTCTAGTTCCCCAGAGAACCCAACGAACTCCCGAGACGAGCCGAGCAGTATGGTCCCGCTCTGGGTGCCCTCGATGACCGACGAGCACAACCAGGCGGCGGCCTCGTCGTGGATGGAACCGACGTACCCAGCCTCGTAGACCTTGTGCCTGACGAACGCCGCCAACGGCTCGGTTACGAGCACGTGCCCACGCCTCGGCTCGACGGGGATAGAGGCGCCGAACCGGCGAGCCAGCTCAGCCGCCCACGGACCGGCGGCGTTTACCACGCACATCCCGACGGAGACGTCCCCCTGGTTCGTCCGTAGCCCGCAGATCTTCCCCTGGCCATCGAGTTGCGCCCCTACTACCTCGACTCCGGGGACGACACGACCTCCCCGGTCCAGGATTTCTGCGACGTGTGAAGCCACCGCGAGCATGGGCTGGAGCTGGCAGTCCTGGTCATAGAAGACTCCGCCGGCCAACTCTCTTGACAGTTCGGGCTCGATCTCGTGGAGCCGGTCGCCCGGGACGAGTTCGGCCAAAACTCCTTGTTGCTGCTGGAGAGCGGCCAACGAGGAAAGGGCCTCCATTTCCCGATCGTCCCAAGCAACCACGAGGCCGCCCTTTACCTCGAACTCGAAATCGTCTCCAGACGTACCGGCCGTTTCCTGCCACAATTTCACGCCTCTCAGCGCCAGCGCGAGCTCCGGCCCGGGCAGCTTGTCCGATACGAGGACATTGCCTTCGCCCGACGAACTGGTCCCGGCAGCCGGTCCGACCCTGTCGACGACACAAACGTCCACGCCAGCCCGGACCAGGCGGGCCCGATGGC
Organism: uncultured Acidimicrobiaceae bacterium; assembly: GCA_963823855.1. Taxonomy (GTDB): domain Bacteria; phylum Actinomycetota; class Acidimicrobiia; order Acidimicrobiales; family Palsa-688; genus Fen-671. The sequence continues at coordinate 86,048 of CAWGNA010000003.1, read as the reverse complement.
CGTACCGACCATGCCCGCTCCGACGACCACCACTTCGGCGGCGCGGCGGCAATCGCCTCGAGTCGACGGCGAAGCGGGCCGGAGGGATCAGGCTCGCCCCAACAGGAACCCGGCCGGGAACGGGTCGTCGGGGTCGAGCATGTAGCTAGCCAGCCCCGTCACCCAGGCCCGCCCGCGAACGGTGGGGACGACTGCGTCGAAGGCGCCGACTTTGGTCTCCTCCACGAGCCGGCCGACAAAGTGGGTCCCTAGGACCGAGGCGTGGACGTAATCCTCCTCGAGGCCGAGCTCGCCGCGGGCGTGCAACTGCGCCATCCGAGCGCTCGTGCCGGTCCCGCAGGGTGAGCGGTCGAGCCAGCCCGGGTAGATGGCGACGGCGGCCCGGCCCGACACGGTCCCGTCGCCGGGTTCGGTGAGCACGACATGGTGACAGGTGTCGATGAACTGTTGCTCGGGATGGGCGAACGTGAGCTGTTCATTTACGGCTTCCATTACGGCCAAACCGGCCCGGACGAGCTCGTCGTGGAGCGAGGGACGTACCGCGAGCTCGATGGAACTGGCGGGCAGCAGCGCGTAAAAGTTGCCGCCCCAGGCTAGGTCGAGGACCACATCACCGACGCCAGCAACGCGACAACGACGTCTCGCAAGTGGAGGTAGGAAGGCACGTTGCGGATCGTGACGCTTTTGGCCCGCCCGCCTTCCACCTCCACCGAGGCCTCGACAATCCCGGCCGGCACATCGAGCCGTATCACGGTGACGGGCTCTTTGACCGGGACCATCCCTGTCTCGACGAGCACCGTCGCGGTCCCTATTGCCCCGTGGCCGCACATCGGCAGGCACCCCGACACCTCGATGAAGAGCACCCCGACATCGGCATCGGGCCGGGTGGGCTGCTGCAGAATGGCACCCGACATGGCGCTGTGGCCTCTGGGCTCGTGCATCAGGAGAGCCCGCAGGTCGTCTCGCTCGTTCATGAGGTAGAGCCGCCGCTCCGCCATCGTCTTGCCCGGCAGCTCACCGACCCCCGAGGTCACGACGCGCGTCGGCATCCCTTCGGTGTGGCTGTCGACGGCGCTGACAACAAGGCGAGAACGCATCAGGCGACAGCCAGGTACTGGCGGACTGCGGCCCGCACCTCGTCCGCTTCGGCGGCCGGGAGCGCCAGACGCGGTAGGCGGACCGGGCCTCCGTAGACTCCTGCCTCCTCCTGAGCGATCTTGATCGCCTGGACGAACCGGGGATCCGCGTCCCAGCGCAGGAGCGGCAGGAAGGCCATGTAGCGGTCGATGGCTTCGGGCCAGCGCTCCGCGGCGCACATGTCGAACAACTCGACCGACTGTTGGGGGAACGCGTTCGCGAACCCGGCGATCCAGCCGGTCGCGCCCATCAGCATCGCCTCGACCAGCGTGTCGTCGCAGCCGCATATGACCTCCAGGCGGGGCGCCGCTTGCCGGATAGCGGCGACTCGGCGGACGTCTTGAGAAAATTCCTTAACGGCGACAACCTCGTCGATATCGGCCAGCCGCGCCAGCATTGGAGGTGTGAGGTCGACCCGGGTCGAGTAGGGGTTGTTGTAAACGATTATCGGGAGCCCGACCGTGGCAACGGCGCGGAAATGGGCCACCACTTCATCGGCGGTCGGGGCATGGGACGTCGGCGGCAGGCACATTACTGCTCTGCACCCGGCGTTGGCGGCCTGCTCGGCCCAGCGCTGCGCTTCTCCTCCAGACTTGGCCGAGACGCCAGGCACGACCTCGGCGAGCTTTCCGACGCTGTCCATTGCGGACTTGACGACGCCGGCCCGTTCGTCGTCGGTAAGGGCCTCGTACTCGCCCAGCGACCCGCACGGGATGACGCCGGTGACGCCACCCTCGGCGAGGCTGGCCCAGTGAGCTTGGCAGGCGCCGAAGTCCACGGCCCCATCACCCTGGAACAACGTGGTCGCGGCCACGTACACGCCAGGAAATCTCGGCTGCTTCAACTGTTCCACTCGTCCCCCTATCGTGCTCGGGACAGTGATGGCCAGGTTAGCGCCCGGGAAATCCAGTCAGTCTCGCCCTTGCGGACCACGGCGAGCGACGGGGCGGCCGATGGGGGCGGCCAATAGGGGCGGCCAATAGGGTGCGGCCAATAGGGGCGGCCAATAGGCGCCATCGGGGCGGCCAATCGGGGACATGTCTGCCCACCACTGGCGGAGCCTGAACTGGTCGAGCCTGAACTGGTCGAGCCTGAACTGGTCGAGCCTGAACTGGTCGAGCCTGAACTGGTCGACACCTTGGCCCCCGGGTATCGTGAGGTGACCAAGGCCTGCAGTAGAGGACGGGCGTCCAGAAAGGATGGGACTGTGAACGCCTCAGCGGCACTAGCTGGATCTGCGCCCGTTCGCCCGGCTGGAAATGAAAGAGGGCCTGGCGCCCATCATTTGCGTCCACGCCGTCCCGGAGCCGGCGTCTCGGTGTCGGTGGAAGACGCGGGATGGCAATACCTGGATTTTTCTGTTCATGAAATGCAAGAGGGCGAAAAACTCGAAATCCCGCACCCCGGTAGGGAGGTCGCCCTCCTTCCCCTGGGAGGCGAGATCCAGGTGGAAGCCGGCGGCAAAAGTTTCAAGCTGGCCCGGAAAGACGTTTTCTCGGATCCTCCCTACGTCCTTTACGTCCCGCCGGCTGAGCCCGTCCGGGTGTCTGCGGGGACAAAGGCGTCTTTTGCCACCGGTGGAGCGCCGGCTGAGGGGCGCTATCCCCTGCGGCTGTTCGAGCCGCACGAGATGAGGACCGAAATGCGCGGCGGTGGCCCGGCCGTGAGGCAGATCGGCCATGTGCTTTCCGCGCCACTTCCGGCCGAGCGACTGATCGTGTACGAAGTAATCTCCCCTCTAGGCGGCTGGTGCGGATGGCCGCCGCACTGCCACGATGGGTTCGACGGGTCGCCCTACCTGGAAGAAACGTACTATTTCGTCTTCGACCGGCCTGATGCCTTCGCTGTCCAGCGCAATTACCGCACTGACGAGGATTTCGACGAGCTGTTCGTGGCCGAGGACGGCGACCTCATTCTGGTAACCAAGGGTTACCACACCACCACGGCCTCCCCCGGGGGCAATATGTATTTTCTCAATTACCTGGCGGGAGAATTGACGGACCAGGAGCGCGCTCGTCCTCCGTGTTTCGATTCGCGCTTTACATGGATCACGCAGGATTGGGACGGGGCCAAGTTTTCCCTGCCGACCCCCAGCGTGGCGCCGATGGCCAAGTAAACACGTAAATCGGTTAGCGCTGGCTGTGCGGCCGCGGTCAGTTGAAGGGCGACTCGCTCATGCGGTCCTGGAAGTCGAATATCGATGTGTCGCGCCCTAGCGGTTCGGTGTCCCATTGTGGCCAGGGGGCTACGGGCACCCGGTCCAGGCGAGGGGCCGCCGGCGGCAAGCCTCGCAACATTTGGGCGTTGAAAGCGTTAATGTCCGCCACTCCTGACAGGGGCCAAGCATCAGCGGCTGCATAGGTGTAGAGCAGCAATCGGCGTTGTCTGGTGGAACGGTTTGGCGCCGAACCGTGCAGAGTGCGGGTGTGGTGGACCGAAATGCCACCGGCGCGGATCTCCAGAGGACGGGCGTTGGACAGGTCGAGCGACGGCGTGCTGACAGCGCCCATAAAGTGCCCGTCTTTCCAATGGTCGAGGATCGGCCCGTGATGAGATCCGGGGATGACCATGAGGCAGCCGTTGTCGACCGTTGCGTCATCGAGGGCTAGCCCGACGGTCAGCAAATTGTCATTTGTGGCGGGACCGAAGGCCCAGTCCTGGTGCCATTCCACGGCCTGCCCACCGTGGGGCTGCTTCAGGTTCAGTTTCCCCGCCCAGAACCGCACCGGCCCCCCGACCAGATCTTCCAGGCAATCAAGTACGGCCTCGGCGGCCTGGGCGCGGGCGTACGCAGCGTCCTGGCGTTCCGGCGACTTGATGCGACGTAGCTCCGGCTCCCCCGGGCCGGTGTTGAAGTCGAACACGGCGTCGCTATGGCCGACCGCAGCGGCCTTTTCCGCCATCAGCTCCGTGACCTCGCGCAGGTCGTCCAGCATCGAGGTGTCGATGACGTCGGAGACGGTTATGTAGCCCTCCCGACGATAAGAAGCCACTTGGCTGCGGTTGAGCCGCTTCATTATTTGTCCTCCAGCGTTTCGATCAATCTTTTTGCCGTCAATTGTGAGCGGGGCCCCCAGCGCCGGGCGGCGCGGTGGCAAGAAAATCGTCTTTCTGCGACACCGTGTGCAAAATGGGCTCGCCGCGCTGCAGCCGCATCAAGTTGTCGACTACGAGCTCTGAGCGCCTTTGCGCGGTTTCAAAGACGACCCCGGCAGTGTGAGGCGTGGCGATTACATGAGGGTGGTCGGCTATCTCCGGGCCGTGGCCCGGCACCTCGTCTTCGAACACATCGAGGCCAGCTGCGGCCAGTTGGCCTGCGTTCAACGCCTCGAGTAGCGCCTGTTGGTCGATTAAGGCTCCCCGGGCGACGTTTATGACTATGGCGCTCGGCTTTAGCCGAGACAGAGCCTCACTGTCGATTATGTGGCGGGTCTCGACCGTCAACGGCAGGTGTAGCGAGACGAAGTCGGCCGTGGGCAACAAGTCCGACAGCGCATCCGGCGGGCTCACCGAACTGATGCCGATCTTCCGGTAAGCGCTGTCGTCGTCGATTGCGACGTCTACGCCGACTACCTCCATCTGGAACGCCGCCGCCCGGGTCGCAAGCTCTTTGCCACTGGCGCCGACGCCAAGGAGCAGAAGCCGTTTTCCGGCCAGCTCGCTCGTCCACGGGTGCCAGAATTCTCCCGCCCGAAGGTTCGCCGCTTGCTCTTTCATCTGGCGGGCGCAGTTGAGCATCAGCATCATGGCGTGCTCGGCCAACGAGATGGCACTACAGCTCCCGGGAGTATGGGCGACCGTCACCCCATTGCGCAACAGGTACTCGAGGTCGACATGGTCTAGCCCATAGCCGAGCACATGCCAAAGCTCGACCCCAGCAGCAACCGCCTCGGTAGTCTCCTGACGCGTCCCCCATCCACCCAGGTCCACGACTGCTCGCCGGCCGGAGAAATCGGGCTTGCCACCGTTGGCCTTGTCGAAAAGGTCAAAAGGCCTCCCGTCCATAGCGCTTCGGAACTGGCTTAGCGCCGGCTCCAGACCTGACGGAGCTACACATAGGAACAAAGGGGCCCGGTTGTTGCTACTCACTTATGGTCTGCCTCCAGTTAGTGCGTTTTGCGGACATAGCGGGTCGGGGGCATTTTCAGGTTCGAAGCGGCAGGCCCGCCGCGCTGTAGATGGCATCGATGGCCATCATGTTGCCGATCGAGTCGGCGCCACCCGTCAGCGGCGCTATTTCGCCCGCTACGACCTGAGTAAACGACTCCAGCTGATAGCGATAAGAAGTCCCGCCGTTCAGGGACTCGTCCACCTCGGTGCCGTCAGCCAACCGGGCCCGGATCCGGTTGCCGAACTGCGGGGCCATCGGGTTCACTACGTCGACCCAGCCTTCGGACCCGATGATGTGCAGGTTGACGGATTTGCGGTGAGTAGCTTCGACGTCGTTCATGGTGGTGCTCATGTGAGCGGAGAACCCCGATGGGAACTCGAGCTCGGCCTCCATCTTCACGTCGATGCCCGGGGGGCCTCTACGGCTCGTGCCCAGAGCACATTCGGCTCCCCTCCGGCCACGGTCCGCAACCAGTGGACGACGTAACACCCCAAGTCCATCAACGCACCTCCGGCCAGGTCCAGCCGGTAGCGGTTCCCGGCTGGCGCGATGTTGGCGTCAAATCGGGCGGTCGCTTGACGGAGCTCTCCGATCATCTTCGTGAGCTCGAGGAGGCGATTGGCGATGGGATGGAAACGCCAGTGGAAAGCTTCCATCAGGACCAGGCCCGTCCGGTCTGCCGCCGCCACCATGGAGCGGGCCTGCGCAGTGTTGGACGCGAGCGGCTTCTCGCACAGGACGTGGTGGCCCGCATCGAGCGCCGCGATCGTCCACTTCTCGTGGAGGTTGTTTATAAGCGCGTTGTAAATAGCGTCCAGCGAACGGTCAGAGACCAGTTCTTCGTAGCTCCCGTAAGCAGTCGGGATGCCGTGGGTACTGGCGAAGCTCGTGGCGCGTGCCGCGTCCGAGGAGGCCACGGCGGCGACGTCCACGATCGCCACCTCTTTGGCTGGGTCGATCATGGCGCGCGGGGCGATCCAGGCCGCGCCGAGGATCCCTATCCGCATCGCTTAGTCGCTCTTCGCAAAATCCCCCTGCCTCAAGGCTATGGTAGGATGAAGGGACTCTAACTGATTAAGGTACCTAGCGTCAAGGACGCGGCAGAGGGGCATGGTGCGTCAGAGGCGATAGTACCTAGCGTCTAGCGGGAATGGACCTGGGCACAATTTCGCAGCACACAGCGGCGAAATCGGCAAAAGGAGGCAGTTTGTCTTATCAAGTAGCCGGGAACGGCGAGGTACCTGGGCTTGGTCGAGGGATGCGGGGGCTAATCGACAGTGGCCGCGTGGCTCTGGGGGGCTGGTGCATGATCCCGAGCGCTTTTGGGGCCGAGATCGTGAGCGCTTCAGGGTGTGACTGGCTGTGTATCGACCAGCAGCATGGCTTGATAGACGACGGGGACATGCGCCTAATGGTCCAAGCGGCGGCCATCCGTCGCACTCCCACCGTCGTGCGGGTCCCGTGGAACGAACCGGGGGCTATCATGCGCGCCCTGGACGCTGGTGCCGACGGGATCATCGTCCCCATGGTCAACAGCAAGGAAGAGGCGGAGCGGGCCGCGTTCGCCACCCGCTACCCGCCGGGGGGTACAGGAGCTGGGGTGCGCTCCGCTCCGGGATGGCCCGCAGCGATTTTAGCCCCGCTTCAGCGAATACGCAGTGCGTTTGCCTGGTGATGATAGAGACGGCCGACGCCGTGGGCAGGGTCAACGACATCCTCGACGTCCCGGGGGTGGACGGGGTTCTCGTAGGCCCAACGACCTCGCCATTTCTCATTCGGGCGAGACGACCGGGGCGGCGAAGTCGGAAAAGGACGTCGAGATGATCATGCGGGTGGGTGAGGCCTGCCAAAAGCGGGGACTGGCCGGTGCAATTTCCGCCGTCGACATGGCAGACGCAAAACGTTGGGCGGCGGCCGGTTTCAACCTGATAGGCCTACCTTCCGACTCGGGGCTGCTCGGCGACGGGCTGAAGCGGGCCATTGACACCGCTCGCGCCTCGCTGTGACCCCAGGCCAGTTTGACTAAGGCCAGTTTGAGCCCAGTGCGGTGTGACCGAGGGCGGTGTGACCCAGTGCGGCGACGTGACCGTAAATGTCGATCGGCATAGGCGTTCTCGGCACGGGCAGCATAGGGGCAGACCATGCCCGCCGGCTGGCGAGCCGCGTGTCGGGGGCGCACGTGGCGGCGCTGTTCGATATAGATGCCAGCCGGCTCGCCCCGCTTCGCAAAGAGCTGGGCGTCGGCGCCCACGAGCGGGCTGAGGACCTCATCGAGGACCCGGCGGTCGAGGCGATCGTAATTGCCTCCTCTCCGGGGACCCACACCGACCTCGTGCTGGCGTGCATCGAAATGGGAAAGGCGGTCCTGTGCGAGAAGCCTCTGGCCCCGACGACCAAGCAGTGCCTGGAGATCGTGGCGGCCGAGGTGGGGCTGGGTTCGCGCCTGGTGAGGGTCGGTTTCATGCGTCGGTACGACCGTGGGTACCTGCAAGTCAAGCGGGCACTGGACGAAGGCAATATCGGGGTCCCGCTCGTTCTCCACTGCATCCACCGCAACCTGACCGCACCCTCGTTCTTCACGAGCGACATGACGATTACTGATGCGGCCGTCCACGAAATCGACGTCGCTCGGTGGCTCCTGCGGGAGGAGCTGGTAGAGGTAGCGCGGGTGGCCGTCAAGCACAGCCCGCTGGTCCCTGAGCCACTGCGAGACCCCCAGGTCCTTTTGTGCAAGAGCGAGTCGGGAGTGTTGGTCGACGTTGAGGTATTCGTCAACAGCCAGTACGGCTACGACGTACGTTGTGAGGTGGTTGGGTCTACGGGGTTCGCATCGCTTGACACGCCCACGAGTTCTGCGGTTGTCAATCGGGGGTTGAGAAGCCAGGCCATTGCGCCCGACTGGCAGACGCGGTTCAGCCTGGCGTACCTGGACGAGTTGCAAGACTGGGTCGACGGCCTCCAATCTGGCCGCACTACAGGCCCCACCGCTTGGGATGGCTATGCCGCCACAGCAGTTACCGAGGCCTGCTTGCGGTCAGACGACAAGGGCGGCGGGTGGACCGCAGTCTCGCTTGTGGACCGGCCCAAGCTCTACTGGTGAACCTGGTGAAACTGGTGGCGATGGTGATCGACGGCCGTGAGGCGACGGGGTTCGCGGCCCCATTCGAGACGAGCCCGCGGTGACCGGAGTTTCGCGTCGCAACTTGAGCCAGGCTGTCACCGACGAACTGCTGCGCCTTTTGCGTGACGGCGAGATCCGTGAAGGGGAGCGCCTGCCTACAGAACGCGGTCTCATGGAAATGTTCCAGGTTGGGCGCAATACCGTGCGGGAGGCGGTCCACGCCTTGGCCGCGCAAGGCATCCTCGACGTCCGTCCTGGCCGGGGCGCAACTGTCCGGGGCGTCTCTTCCGCACAGACGCTCGACGATGCGGTTATTTCCGCCTTGCTCAACGACCAGGCGATCTCGGATTTGTACGATTTTCGCCGCATTATAGAGGTCGACGCGGCGGGGCGAGCCGCGGAGCGCGCCACCGAGCCTGACACGACCCAGATTGGCGCCCAATTAGATGCCTACCTTCACGCCTATCACGAACGGATGCCCACATGGGTCGAGGACGTCGAGTTCCATAAGTCCATCGCTCGAGCCAGTCACAACGTCATTTATGTGACCGTCCTCGAAGTCGTCAACGACAAATTGGTGGCGGCGCGCCGGGAAACGCAGCGCTCCAGTGTCGTGTTGGCCCGTGCTTCGAAAGAGCACCTTGCGGTTTTCGAGGCCATCAAAGCCCACGACATTGCGGCTGCCCGGACGGCCATGGAAACCCACATCGATTCGGCCTTCTGGGCGCTCGGGACTGCCCGCAAGCGGGCCCAGCGATTGGGCCGGCGCGCCCCGGACGCAGCCGACCGTGCCTGAGCCGACCGTGCCTGGGCCGACCGTGCCTGAGCCGACCGTGCCTGGGCCGACCGTGCCTGGGCCGAGTGCGGCTGACGCAAGCTGGGATGGTCCAGCTGGGACGAGCCCAGTAGTCCGGATCCCGCTCGACGCGACCAAGGACGGCTCGAACCGCACGCCAACAACGCTCGATGAGGGCTCCGTCGTGGGCTACCTGGTGGGCCGCGGGGTGTTACGGGACGAGAGCGGGTCGGCTGGTCCCAGGGTGCCTTATCCCAAGGTGCCTTATCCCAAGGTGCCTTATCCCAAGGTGCCTGATCCCAAGGTGCCTGATCCCAAGGTGACAGAGTTGGGAGGCGGGGTTTCCAGTGTCGTGCTGCTCGTCGAGGCCGGTGACACCCGCGTTGTCGTGAAGCAACCGCGCCGAAAGTTGCTCGTGAAAGAAGAGTGGCTCGCCAACTCCAGGCGAGCTCTCACTGAAGCAAGGGCGCTGACGCTCGTACGCGAGAGAACTCCCGAGGCAGTCCCGCCGCTGCTCGATGTGGACGCCGCCGCCCACGCCATAACGATGGCGGCGGCGCCAGCCACGTGGCAACCGTGGAAAGACTGCCTCCTCGACGGTGTGGTCGATCCGGCGGTTGGGCGCCGGCTCGGCTTCCTATTGGGCACGTGGCACGTTTCCACCAGCCTGCACCGTGAGGAGCTGACAGAGCTGGAGGACCTCGAAGTCTTCGACCAGTTACGTATCGACCCCTACCATCGCACCGTGGCTGCCCGGCACCCGGCCCTGGCCAGGCAGATCGCGTCCGCGGCCGCGTCGCTGCTGGCTTCCTCGTCCCGGCGCTGCCTGGTCCACGGCGATTTCTCGCCGAAAAACGTACTCCTGGGTGCCGACGGTCTGTGGGTCATCGATTTCGAAGTGGCGCACGTGGGCAACCCCGTGTTCGACCTCGCGTTCCTAACCACCCACCTGGTGCTCAAGTCGCTGCACCGCCCTGCGGTCAGTGAGTTGTACCGGGACTGTGCCGCTGAGTTCCTCGACAGTTACGGCGAAGTAGCCGGGGCCAGTCTTGTATCGTGCGGGGCCAGTCTTGTATCGAGCGGGGCCAGTCTTGTATCGGGCAGGGCCAGTCTTGTCCCGAGCGACGAAAGCCTCGGGCTCCAGGTCGGCTGCCTGCTCTTGGCCCGGGTCGACGGCAAGTCCCCGGCGGAGTACCTGACCCCGGAGGAGCAGATAGCTGCCCGGCGCCTGGGGACCAGGCTCGTACGCGAGCCAGTGCAGCCGTTGGAGGCGTGGCCCTCCGCCCACCCGGCGGCGACACTGTGAGCCCGCAGCGGGCTGATAGGCGCGGTGCGGGGGTGACGGAGGTCGATGCCTGCGAAGTGCTCGATTCCCGGGGCAGGCCCACTGTGTGGTGTGAGGTCACGCTGGCGGGCGGCGCCCGCGGCGCTGCGGCTGTCCCTTCGGGCGCTTCTACGGGCAGCCACGAGCGCTGTGAGCTCCGCGACGGAGGCGACCGCTATGACGGCAGGGGAGTGCTCAAGGCGGTCGGGAACGTTCGTGAGGTTCTGGGGCCGGCGGTTCGGGGGATCGACGCCACCGACCAGCGCGCCGTCGATGAGGCTCTGGTCGGCGCGGACGGCACCCCCAGCCTCTCGCGCCTCGGGGCCAACGCGGTGCTGGCAGTATCGGTGGCGACCTCGATCGCGGCCGCAGCCGCCAACGACGTCCCGCTCTACCGGCACCTCGCGGACGCTTTCGGCACAGAGCCCGTGTTGCCTTTACCGATGGTCAATATCCTCTCGGGCGGCGCGCATGCCGGTGGTTGTGTCGATATCCAGGACTACCTGGTCATCCCCCTCGCCGCGACGAACTTTGCCAGCGCCATCGAACTGGCTGTGGCGGTGCGGGAGGGAACAAAACGCCAGGCGACCAAGATGGGCCATTTCGCCGAGCTAGTCGCCGACGAAGGAGGCCTTGGCCTGGCCCTCAAGAGCAATCGCGCTGGCCTGGAGCTGCTCCACGACGGGATCGAGGTGGCCGGTCTCAGGCCCGGGGTAGATGTGGCGATCGCCCTCGACATTGCTGCCAATCAGATCGCTACGCCCGCCGGCTATACGCTGCGCACTGAGGACCGCGATTTTGATGCTGCTTCGTTCGTTCACGAGCTTGAGCAGTGGTGCGACGCTTATCCGATAGTTTCAATCGAGGATCCCCTTTCCGAAGACGACTGGCCGGGTTGGCGGTTGGCCGCAGAGCGCATGTCGGAACACGTCCAGCTCGTCGGCGACGACCTCTTCGCCACCGACGTCGAACGCCTGGAAAAAGGGATAGAACAACGGGCCGCCAACGCCGTCCTGGTGAAACCGAACCAGGTTGGGACCTTGACCGGCGCCTCCGACGTGGTACTGCGGGCCCGTACGGCCGGGCTGGCCACTATCGTTTCTGCTCGCTCGGGCGAGACCGAGGACTCATGGCTCGCCGACCTGGCCGTTGGGTGGGCGGCCGGCCAGATCAAGGTCGGTTCCACGACCCGCTCTGAGCGCACGGCCAAATGGAACCGCTTGTTGCGCATCGAGCACACGCTGGGAGCAGAGGCGCGCTACGCCGGGCCCCTCTCGTTGGCCAAGGGTCTACCAGGACCAGACGCGGGCTAACGATTTCGCCTTCTGTTACAGGGGTACGGGCTGTTACAGGGGTACCGGCTGTTACAGCGGTACCGGTGTTGAGCTGAGCTGTGGCGCCGGCTTCTACGCCGAGTGCCCGTTGTCCTTCAGCCGGCAGTTCGGCTGGTCCAGTACCGCAGGGTTGACGATGTGCGGGGGGAGCTGTCCGGAGAGTGCCGACACGACGTTGCTGGCGGCACGGCGCTGCAGGTCGGCGATGGCCTGCTCGGAATAATACGCCGCATGCGGGGTCACGATTATCTCCGGCACACCCATCAGGGGATGGCCAGGAGGAGGGGGTTCGGTGGTCAGCACGTCGAGGGCGGCGCCGGCGATCCAGTGTTCGCGGACGGCTCGGCTTACCGCCTCTTCGTCGAGCAGAGCGCCGCGACCCGTGTTGATCAGATAAGCGGTCGGCTTCATGAGCCGGAGAGCGGCTTCGTCGATCATCCCACGGGACTGCGCTGTAGCAGGGGCATGAAGGGAGACATAATCCGACTCCCGCAGCAGTTCTTCGAGGGTCTCGGCACTCGTTACCCCCGAGCCCAGCGTGTGCGACGCGATCCTGGGCGAGTAGGCCAGGACGGAGAGACCGAACGGGACTGCTTTTTCCGCCACCGCTCGAGCCAGGTGGCCATAGCCGATGAGGCCGAGGGTCTGGCCCCGCAAGCGCTGCATGCCCTGGGCCCCACTTTTTGCGTCCCAGACCCCTGCAGAGGTCGCTCGCACAAACGGGACAATCCGACGCGAGCACGCGAGGACAAGCGCCATGGTGTGGTCGCTGACCTCGTCGACGCAAAAGTCCGGGACGTTCGTGACGACGATGCCCAGTTGGGTGGCGTGGTCGACGGGGATATTGTCCAAGCCAATGCCATATCTCGAGACTGCAATGCAGCGCGGCGCCGCGTCGAGCGCCGCTGTGGGTACCCGCTTCCAGTTGGTCAGGACTGCTTCTACGTCCCGGGCCAGGTCTACGAGCTCGTCCGGGTCGCTCCCAACAGGGACGACGAGCTCCGCGTCCACCTGTGCCAGTAGCTCGCGCTCGATATCGAGCGACGGCCACGCGTAGTCGGTGACCAAAACGCGCCTGTTCATATGAGTTATGTCCCTTCCGAGTGCGGCTGTAGCTTACCCTTGGCTGGGTCGTCGTCTACGGGGACGCATATGGGCCCTGACCGCATTCGCTCCGCGCCCATTGCCCCTGGCCCATTGCCCCTGGCCCATTGCCCCTGCAACTCATTGACACCGCCTCAGCCTGTAGGTTATCCTATAGGGTGCTTCGATAACTCTTGGGGGGCACATTGCTGACAAACCGGGCGCGTCTCGAGAAGTACATGACCGACAGTGGCATTGATGCGGTCGTCACGTGGTCCCCTTACAACGTCAGGTACCTGACCGGGTACTGGTGCTGGCTGGCCCCATTGTTCAAACAATGCATGACCACCCCGGGAGGTTCGGGCGAGCTAGCCCAGAAGAACATCGCCTTCGTCCCGCGCCAGGGCGAGCCTTGCCTGGTAGTCGAACCCCTTTGGGCGGCAAACGCCGTCAACAGTTGGGTCGACGACATTCGGGTCGCAGGCGGAGGATTGCTGATGCCGGGGGAGGCAGCGCGCGCTACATCGGCGAGAATGGACCGGGTGGCGGCATTGGTCAGCGCTGGGAACTGGCCGTCGGCCCCGTTTGACGCGTTGGCAGCCGCGGTCGCCGAGAGGGGTCTGCACCAGAGCCGCATCGGGGTGGACCTCGATGGCGCGACGCCGTCGGACCGGGACGCCCTCCAGCGCGCTTTGCCCGGTGCAAATCTGCTCAATTGTTCAAACCTTTTGCGCCTGGTCCGGGCACAGAAGACCGCGGAGGAGATCACCGCCATCGAGGAAGCTGCGCAGACGGCGGAGGATGCCGCTTCAGCGGCGTTCAAACAGGTCCGAGCGGGAAGTACGCTGGCCCAGGCATCGGGTGAGTTCCGCGCCCATCTCGGCTCGGCGGGCGCTGACTTCGATCACTTCGCTGTGGGAGCGCTTGGTCTTGGCATTCTGGCGGACGGAGATTACGAGCTCCCGATCGACGAGGCGTTTTATCTCGACTTTGGGTGTGTGAAGGACGGCTGGTTCTCGGACTCCGGCGTAACGTTTTGCATCGGCGACATGGGCCCGGTGGCCAGTGCGCAATACGCAGCCGTGCGCGACTCAGTGGCGGTTGCGGCCTCCATGCTCCGCCCCGGCACCCTCTCGTCAACGGTCCAGGAGGCGATGGTACGGTCCCTGGCCGAACGTGGGATCTCTCAGTCATTTCCGCACGGTCATGGTTTGGGCCGCGAGATCCGCGACTACCCGCTGCTAATGCCCGCAAACGGGAACACGATTCGGGACGACTGCGTTGAAGTGCCGGCGGACCTCCCCCTCGAAGAGGGCATGGTCTTGAACCTCGAGGCGCCGGTGTTCACGCCTGGTTTGCGGTCGGTCCATTGCGAGCAAACCTTCGTAATAACAACCGATGGCTACCGTCCGCTGGCCAACCAGGACCGGAACTCCCCCGTCCTGGTCGACGTGACGGCCTGATCGAGGCTCATCCGGCCGAGCCGGCTCCCTCCAGGATGACCCAGCGCGCCAGGCCCGGTCCAGTGTGGTGCTTAGCGACGACCCGGGCAGCTACGGGGGTAACAACGCCGATATGGGAGGGTGGTCAAACCCATGAGTGGTAACGGCGACGTGCGCGCAGGCCCCTTAAAGGCGCTCTTTCAGCCTTTGCAGATCGGCCCCATGCGGGTGGCGAACCGGATCGTGATGGCGCCCATGGAGCGGAATTTCGCTAACCCGGACGGCAGTGTTTCGGAGCGGACCATAGCGCACTACCGGCTCCGGGCCGAAGGTGGGGCCGGATGGATAGACGTCGAGTCGACTTTCGTCCACCCGGCGGGCCGGGGCCGGACACATCAACTCGGTATCCATCACGACGGCGCCATAGAAGGGTTTCGAGCGCTGGCCGAGGCCGTGCATGACGCTGGTGCGAAAATTGGCATCGAGCTGCACCACGCGGGCCGGAACACTTCGAGCTTGATTACCGGAACCCGGCCGGTGGCGCCGTCGCCGGTGCCGTGCATAGAGGCGGGTGGGGAAATCCCGCACGAACTGAGCGGGGACGAGATCGACCAGGTTGTCCAGTACTACGCGGATGCGGCCGGGCGGGCCGCGGCAGCGGGATTCGACGCGGTGGAACTTCACAGCGCGCACGGCTATCTACCACTGGCGTTCCTGTCGCCGCTCACTAACCAGCGCTCCGACGACTATGGAGGAACACCCGAGCGCAGGGCTTTTTTTGCCCAGCGAGCCATCGGGGCAATGAAGTCGGCGGTGCCGGCCGGTGTCGCTGTGGGCTGCCGGTTCTCTGCGGAGGAGCACCTCGTCGGGGGCTTACAGCTCGACGACACCATCGAATATGCCCGCGCTCTCGAACGGGCCGGTGTTGATTACCTGAGCGTGAGCACCGGTGTCTACGCGTCTTTTGTACGGATCATCCCGCCGATGGACTTCGCGCCTGGCTGGTTGCTCAGCACTGCGGCCGCCGTCAAACGGGCCGTAAGCGTCCCGGTGATAGGCGTCAGCCGGGTCGTCGACCCGTTGATGGCGGACGCGGCCGTCTCGCGCGGCGACGTTGACCTGGTCGCATTAGGGCGAGCGCTCCTTACCGATCCTGAATGGCCTAGCAAGGCTCGCGACGGGCGTCTCGACGAAATCGTGTGGTGTATCGGCTGTAACCAGGGGTGCGAGGCGCGCATTTCGAGCCAGCGCGACGTCACGTGCCTGGTCAACCCGGCGGTCGGCCGTGAGCCCGGGTTTCGCATCGTCAAGGCAGCGGCGGCAAAAAACGTGGTTGTAGTGGGCGGAGGGCCGGCCGGGATGGAGGCGGCCCGGACGGGCGCGGAGCGGGGTCACGCAGTGCGCCTATTCGAACGGTCGATGCATCTGGGCGGCGCGTTGGCCTTGGCCGCGGAGCTGCCCGAGCGCCCCGGTTGGCGCACTTTCATCCAGCAGTCGGAACGCCGGCTGCGCGCCGCCGGGGTCGACATCCGCCTCGGCGAGGAGGTGGGGGGTGACGAGTTAGCCGCCGAGGGGGCCGACGCCGTGGTCCTCGCCACGGGGGCGCGGTTTGTCTTGCCGGGAAATGCACCCTCTTCGCCCTCGGTCGTGGCGCTTACCCCGCCGGGATTGATGCTCGGCGACAAACTCCCTCAGGGCCACGTCCTGGTGTGCGGCGCCGGGGCTATCGGTTTAGGGGTAGCCGCATGGCTGGCGGCGGGAAATGTACGGGTGACCGTTGTTTCGGCCGAGCCTGAGATCATCGACCCTCCGGGCCAAGGCGGCCTTGTCCCGCGGCTCCTGGCGTCAGGTCAGGTGGTGCTCGCCCCGGACCGGCAGGTGGCCGGTTTCGACGGGGATACCGCGGTCCTCGCGTTGGCGGGTTCGATCGGCCCCCTGTTCGCGGCGCGCGTCGAGAGGGTCGCTGCAGTGGTCTGGACGAATGAGCGTCAGTCTCGTACCGAGCTACGGTGCGAAGACGCGGCGGCAGGCGAGGTCTACGAGATCGGTGACCGGCGCGTGGCCCGGGACGCATTGGAGGCCGTATACGAAGGAGCGTTTACGGGCCGCCTGATCTAGGGCACCGCACTAATCATATTCGAGACCAGTGCACATTCCAGCCGAAAAGGGCGCGCCCAGGTGAGAGCACCGCCCAGGTCGCCCCGGGCGAGGCCGGGCTCTGGTTGCTCGCATGGGTAGCTAATTGGGGAGCCGTGGACGGCTCAAGCCGGTACGGCCAGGTCGAAGGCCACTTTGATGGTCTCCTCCCCACCACCAAAGGCGAGCTGCAGCGCTTCCTCGTACGACTGCAGCGGGAAATGGTGCGTAATGATCGGCCCAAGCTCCACAAGCCCGCGCGAGTTGTACTCCAGAGCAGCAGAGAAGTCCGGCACGGTCCAACCGCGGACGCCGCGCACGACGCACTGTTTAGCCACCAGCCGATCGGGACTGACGCCGATTTCGTCCCAGCCGCCTACCACTCCCTCGATAGCAACCCGGCCATTTGTCGCCACGATGCCAATTGCGGTCCGCGTTCCCTCGATTGACCCCGCGCATTGCAGCACGGCGTCAGCCCCTCGCCCTTCGGTTAGGTACATGACCCCGTCGATCGCTTCTTCTGTGGATGAACACGCCAGGACGTCGTCCGCACCCAGCGCCCGCGCTACCTCGAGCCGTCGTAGATCCTTCTCGGTGCCGACGACGATAGTCCTCCTCGGATGCCACAAGCGGGCGTACTGCATCGTCAAGAGGCCGATCGCACCGGGACCTATTACTGCAACCAGGTCTGTGTACCCGATGCCCGCGGCCCGGACAATGGCATGCGCATTGGCCGACGGTTCGGTGAGTGCGGCACCGGCCAACGAAAGGTCGCCTTCGAAAGGCCGCGCCGCGTAGCCAGGCATAGGTACCAACTCTTCCCAGCCGCCGTCGGCCAGAGACCCGAACTCGCGCAGGTTGGCGCAAAAACCGGGGTTGCCCCGCTGGCACTCGACGCACCAACCGCACCCGAGCAGGGTCTGGACGGCGACCCGTTGCCCGATGCGAGCAGGGTCGACGCCTTGTCCCGCCTCGCAAATCGTGCCGCTGAACTCGTGGCCGGGCACCACCGGGTAAGCCGCCGATTGATGGCGCCCCCCGAGCAGGTACATGTCGGTGTGGCAAATGGTGGCGACACCCACCTTTACGACCACTTCGCCCGGGCCGGGCCGAGGGTCGGGACGATCGACCACACCGACCGAGCCCGGCTCGGAAACGACAAACGCTTTCACCTGTTATGCGAGCCTTTCAAGAATGATCCGACCAATACTGGAAAACGAGGCGGGTCGTGCCGCCCCGGTATTTGTACCGCTATTTGTACTGCTTACAGGGACGTTACCATCCGGGGCATAACTGCGACATGACGTCGTTGTCGCCATCTACGAGGCATCACCAGGATTTCGTGCGCCGCTCGACCTCTTCACGCATAAAGATACTGGACTCTCTGGCCCGCTCCTCCCATGCCAGGACGCATACGGTCATCAGGCCGTCGAAGCGGAGCCGGCCCAGCGTGCCGAAGAACTCGTCCCAGTCCACCTCGCCCTGGCCGATATCGAGGTGCTGGTGGATCCGGGCGGGGGAGCCAGGCGGGTTGATAATGTAACGGTTGCCGGAGGAACCGTGATGGTCGAACGAGTCGGCGACGTGCACGTGGGTCAGGAGCGGGCCGGCGTACTCCATGATCTTTGTCATGTTGTCACCCATGTGGAAAGTGTGCGGCGCACAATGCAGGTACGAGACGGACGGGGAGTTAATCCCGCGGATCATGTCAACGGCTGCTATTCCGCCTTCGATAAAGTCATCGGGGTGCGGCTCCAGTCGCAGCTGTACACCCTCTCGCTCGAAAATAGGTAGCAGCTCTTCTATCGAACGCCAGAACTGGGCTTCGCTCCGGCTGGGGGCCTCCGGACGGCCGTTGAACTCAGAGTTCATGACCCTACAGCCGAGCTCGACAGCGATCTCGATGGACCGCTTCCAATAACGTACCGCGGCCCGGCGCTCGTCTTCGTCTGGCCCCGACCAGCGGAACAACGGCAGCATGGAAGCGAGGTGCACGTGGGCACCCTCCAGGGCGGCCTTGAACTCCGAGATCGCCTCCCTATTGGCACGTGGGTGTTTATAGAACGGGATGAAGTCCTCGCGTGGAGACAGTTCTATGTACTCGTAGCCGAGGTCCGCGACCAACGCCGGAAGTTCACCCAGAGGGACATGGCGGAGCATGTACGGGTCAAGTGCGAGCTGCAAGGCTGCCTCCTCGTTAGCAAAAGGACCTCGAATGCGATGTCGCCGCTCGGGATGGGCACGGTCACCGGGTAGCCGGTCGAGACTACCCGTATTTTCACAGCCCCCGGTGAAGCCATCAATAGGGTTGCCAGCCATCAATAGCTTTGGCCAGGCGGGCACGCTGGTCGTACATCCAACCGGCCCCCGAATTGGGACCGGTTTTTGCCGCGTCGCCCCTGCGTTGCCTGCCATGTCTTGACATAAGCTCGCGCTATGACCGACTCGCAACCGAGGCCCGCATCCAGTCCTGCAAAACCGGGCGCGCCTGGTACCCCTTCACCCCGTCGCAGGGACCACCCACCGTGGGTGCGGATCATCATTGCCGCAGTGTGTTTGATCTACGGGCTTATCTTCATCTCTCTCAACTCGAAGACCGTTCGCATCCACTTTGGGTTCATCACGGTGTCGACCTGGCTGTGGGTGGGCTTCCTGCTGTGCCTGGTGCTCGGGGCACTCCTCGGGCAGGCGCTTGGTCTCTGGAGGCGACGCTCCACCAAGTGAACCTAACGCTGGCAGACTGCCGCGCGGCGGCGCGTTATGAGACCGGATGCATGCCACCAGGCGGGTGGCACCCCGGGCCATCTACCTTCAGGCCGCTGGTCGGTGGTCGAGGCTGGCGGCGGTCGAGGCTGGCGGTGGTCGAGGCTGGCGGTGGTCGAGGCGGGCGGTAGCCGAGGCGGGAGCGGTGGTCGAGGCGGTCGAGCTCAAAGGACGGCGCCTAGCTGCCACGGCGTGAACTCTTCGTCGCCGAAACCGAGCTCCTCGCTCTTGCTTGGCTGGCCGGAGGCGACGGCCACGACGAGGTCGAATATCTCTCGACCTGTTTGTTCGACAGTGGCGGTGCCGTCCAGTATTACGCCGCAATTAACGTCCATATCCTCAGACATCCGCCCGTAAGTTTCGCTGTTCGTGGCGAGCTTTAGGCAAGGGGCCGGTTTGGAACCGAAAACGGACCCCCGCCCCGTGGTGAAACAGACAACGTTCGCTCCGCCGGCAACCATCCCGGTAACCGAAACGGGGTCGTAGCCCGGCGTGTCCATGAATGCAAAACCCTTCCCGCTTATTTGTTCGGCGTACTCGTAAACGGCCGTCAGGTTGGTGCTCCCGCCTTTAGCCACCGCACCGAGAGATTTTTCCAGGATCGTCGTGAGGCCGCCTTCCTTGTTGCCCGGTGAAGGGTTGTTGTCGAGGCTGGCGCCGCAACTTTTCACGTAGCTCTCCCACCAGCGGATCCGCTCGACGAGACGTTCGCCCACCTCCCGGCTGACCGCCCGCCGTGTGAGGAGGTGCTCGGCGCCGTAAATCTCGGGAGTTTCACCGAGCACCGCCGTTCCGCCGTGTTGCACGAGCAGGTCGGCGGCGGCGCCAAGAGCCGGGTTGGCCGTTATCCCCGAATACCCGTCGGACCCACCACACTCGAGGCCGAGAATGAGCTCGCTCACGGGCACGGGCGAGCGCTCGACCTGGTTGGCCTCTTCGGCCAGGTCCCGGACCCGGGCCACTGCCTCGCGCACGGTGGCCCGCGTGCCGCCCATTTCCTGGATCGTCATGGCCAACAACGGGGTGCTGTCAGGCAAGTCGAAGCCCTCGGTCAAAGAACGGACCTGGTTTACCTCGCACCCGAGCCCGACCACGAGCAGCGCCGCAAAGTTCGGGTGCCTGGCGTAACCGCTGAGCGTCCGTCTCAGCAGTTCGAACCCTTCGCCCGAACCCGCCATCCCGCAACCGGAGCCGTGGGTCAGCGCGACGACGCCGTCCAGGTTCGGGTAAGCGGCCGACAGGGCTGAGCCCTCGGCGAACTGGGCCGCCACCATGCGGGCCACGGTGGCCGAGCAGTTGACCGAGGTCAGGATGCCTATATAGTTCCTCGTGGCGACGCGGCCGTCCGGTCTGAGGATGCCGTCGAAGGTCATGCGGTCCCCGCTGGGTACCGTCGGGTTGCCCGGCACGTCCACGCCGAAGGCGTAGTCACGTTCGAAATCGGCAAAGCCGAGGTTGTGGGTATGAACGTGCTCGCCCGCGCCAATGGCTCGCGTCGCCACCCCGATCACCTGGCCGTACTTGCGCACCTCGCCCCCCTCGGAGACGTCTACGAGGGCCACTTTGTGCCCGGCCGGCACATCCTCGCGAAGCCGCACCAGCAAGTCGCCGGCGAGTATGTCTGTCCCCGCGGACAGAGAGTTCGTGGCGAGCCCGACGGTGTCGTCGGCTCGGAGGCGCAAGCAACGTTGGGAAGTGACTGTCTGCACAGGTGCCATCCCACCTTTCTAGCCCGTACCTCCGGCCTTGTCATCGCTCAACCGGAGCCGGGGCCTGTGAGCGGCCGTCGGCGGGCTACGACAGGCGCTCCGCCAGGTAGGCCAGCGACAAGGTGTAGCGGTACTCGATCCGGCCGTGAGTGCCCTCGAACAGCTCGAAGTGGACGTCGGTCACGCCGATCTCCCCTAGAGCGTCCCGAAATGCCTGGGCGCCGATGTCCAAGAACCATTCATCGCTCTTGCCGCCGTCGATCCAAATGGCGCGCAGGCCCGAAAGGGCACGGGCATGGTCGGGCACCATCCTCACGGGATCCCAAGCCAACCACCTCTGCCAGATGTCCTCCCGGAGCCGCCCGTCGCTGGTGTCGAACGGTAGCTCTGGGCCCCGTCCTCTCGGGCCGAGAAGCAGGCAGAAACCCCTAGGAGCATCAGCAATGTCTCGTCACCTGGTTTGGTGAAGGCCACCCTGCCCCGGAAGTCGTCCCACCATTTGTCGATCGAACCGTCGTAGTCCCTCAGGGCGCGGACTCCCTTGGCAAACTCAGGGATGTAGCAGTACTCGTACAACGAGTCGCCCGCATGCGTGGCCATGCCCCCGAATAGGTCGGGCCTTAGCATTGGCGTGATCATGGCGCCGAAACCGCCGCTCGATTTGCCCTGGGCCCCGCGGTGACGCGCTTCCGGGAGAGTGCGGTAGTGAGAGTCGACGAAGGGCACTACTTCGTCACAAAGGTAGGTGTGGTAGCGGCCAGTGCCCGGGGAGTCGACGAACTGCGAACCACCGTAGGCCGTCCAGGCGTCCGCAAAGACAACGATGCAGGGCGGGGCTTCCCCCTTGTCGAAGAGGTCGTCGACGGCCTCTGGGAACGGCAACCTGAAAGCGCTCCGGTTCGCCCACATGGCTAGGTGGCCGGTGTAACCCTGCAGGACGTAGACCGACGGGTACCGCCGGCCGGGGTCGTCGTCATAACCCGGGGGCAGGTAAACCCAGAGTGGGCGCTCCGCTGGGTCCCCGAGCGGGTTGCCCCTGAGCACGGTCGAGGAAACGGTACTCCGCTCGATGCGTCCCGATAGTTCTTTTTCCCAAGGTAGCGGCATGAGTGCACGATAGGCGCGCTGGGGCGGGGCCGGCACAGGTAGGTTGAACACGACATGGGCCGATCATGGAGGTTCCGATTATGGCACGAGTCCTGATCCTTGCCGGTGACGCCGCCGAGTCCCTCGAAGTAATGTACCCATACCAGCGCCTCCTGGAAGAGGGCTACGAGGTCGATATTGCGGCGCCCAGCAAAAAGAAATTGCGCTTCGTCGTCCACGACTTCGAGGATGGGTTTGATACTTATACGGAAAAGCCGGGCTACAGTTGGCCGGCCGACTTGGCGTTTGCCGACGTGGACCCGACGCGATATGTCGCCGTTGTGGTGCCGGGTGGGCGGGCGCCCGAGTACATCCGCAACGACCCGGACTTCAAGCGGATCGTGGTCCATTTCTTTGACGCCGACAAACCGGTCGCCCAGATATGCCACGCCCCGCTGGCCCTGGCCACCGCCGGGGTGCTCGGTGGGCGCCGGACAGCGGCTTACCCAGCATTGGCGAGCGACGTCGAGCGGGCTGGGGCCGAGTTCGTCGACGGCGCCGCTGTTGTCGATGGGCTGATGGTCTCGGCCCGGGCCTGGCCCGACCACCCGTCATGGATGCGCGCCTTTGTAGAGATCTTGCGGGCCAAGGCCCCGGCCGGCACGGCGGGCTGAGGTCGTGGCGCGGGCCGAGGTTGCTGCTCGGGCTGAAGGCAGCGCAGCGGCGCCAAGGCGCGGCTGGCCCAAGGCTCGGCGGCGCGGCTAGCCGGGACAGCGTCGATAAAAACGGGCCGTGGCTGGGAACTTTTACCAGCCGGTAGCGGCAATGACGGGAGCGGACAGAGTTTTGCTCGCTACACCACCGAGTGCTCGCGCGTCTCCGAACGAGTTCACGACCCCGTTGGCCATCACCACCCACGCACCGTGCCCATCGCTTGTCGGAGCGATGGCTACAGCAGGGTCGCTGGTCGAGGCCTGGTTGGAGACGTGCCAGGAACCGAGGGTTTTGGCATCTCCCTCAGGGTAAACGGTGCCGTTGTCCAACAGCACCCAGTACCCGTGGCCATCGGGTGTGCGGGCAGCCGACGTAGCCACGAGCTTGTTGGTATGCCCAAAGCCCTGGCAGTCGTTGTCGGCGATCTTGGGAGCGTCCCCGAACGCCACCATTTGGCAATTTGACAGCAGCAGCCAGTAGCCCTTGCCGGTGGCATCAGGGACAACGGCCACCACGGGGGCAGCGCAGCCGCCCGTGTTCGCGCAGGAGCCCGCGAAGTTGCCGTCGCCGAAGACGAACACGCCGCCATCTCTGGCCACCACGAGGTACCCTTTACCACTCGCGGTTGGTGATATACCCACAATGGGGGCCGTGAGGCGGCGACGTTGCTTTGAGCCGGCCGGCCCGATGCCCATAGATGGGACCGAACCCGCATAGTGAGCATCGCCGAACGCGAACACGCTGCCGTCAGCACCGACCAGCCAGTAACCGCCGTGGTCAGCTGTGGGCGCGATCCCGGTTATTGGTGCCGTGAGGCGCATTTTTCCCGTGGAACCGTGGAACTGGGCCGCTCCGAAGGCAAATATGCCCCCGTCACCGGCGGCCAGGAAATAGCCGTGCTGATGGGCCGCTCGCACAGGCGTAGACGTGGGGGGTGCAGTAGTGGTAGTGGTCGGACCAGTCGAAGTCGTCGGCGGCGGGATGCTGGCCCCGGTGGTGCTGGCCGGCGGGGGGCTCGTATTACCGTAAATGACGGCAAAAGAATCGGTGCCTGGGCTGTACTCGCTCGGGTATGCGATTATCTGGTTCGAATTGTTCACCATATAAACAGGGGTGGCAGACGCAGGCCCTGGTCCGGCCACGGCCAGGTTCGAGAATTGGACCGTGCCGAAATCAGCCAAGCTCTCAATGGAGTTGCTCGAAGACACCGTAGGCGCCTCCTCGATCCACTCTGCGCTGGTGGCGGGGGCAGAGTACGAAAGGGGCTCGTTCCAGCCCGTGTGCTGAGTGATGTCGTCGACCGATATCTCCCAGAGCCCGCCCTGTACCTTGTTGACCACGGCGGAAATCTCATCGCCGGGGGAGACCAGGCCCAGTTCGACGGAAGGGCCCGGGTAGCAGTTCGTACCACGCGTAGTAGACAGCTCCGTTGGGCGACCAGCTCTGGTCCGTGCCCGCCTGGATGAGGTCAGAAGTGCTGGTCCCGTCTATGCCGACCCAGGTGCTCGAGTCTCCGTAGGTGCCCACCTGCACCGCGGGCACCGTCCAATCGGCGCTGACCTCGCTGAACTGGGCTCCCGCGCCGGTGTCTTCGTACCCCGCCCAGTTCGCCGACGCTGATGTACCAGAAAGGGCTGGTCGGACTGGCTTCCCGGCCCGGACCAGCCCAGCGGTGTGGGGCCACGATGCCGGGATGACCTTGCCGACAGCAGACGGAAAGGCATGGAAGTTCGCGCCCCGCTGGCCCGGCACAGCTCTAAAGGCCCTGATATGGACCTTCCCCCTGGCGGGTAGCAACGTCGCGCTTGCCCTTGCAGACGGGGCCCCCTGGATGCTCAGGACGGCGACCAGGGCCGTTGCCAAGGCGAGCGCAGCCACGATGACGATCTCAGTGACTTCCTTACAGCGCGTCCCGACCGTGGTCACGTGCACCCGCACTCGCGACATCCTAAGCAACCCGGCCGTCGAGTTAGCGTCGGGCGCGGCACCGCCTGGCTCGGCACCGGCTGGCCCGGCGAGGCCCGGCTGGGCGAGGCCCGATCCGGAGGGTGTCCTGACAGTGCGGTCCTGGGGCGAGGGCCAGTCGTGCCCAGGCCGGACCTGTGCTAAGCATGTTGTGGAGGCGAAACGGGACGATGTCCAGGTTCACGAGGGCATTCACAGGCCACAGCAAGGTGGCTCGCGACCCGAGATTACCGCCAGGACAGTACGACGTGGGAAAGGACTGGCCGGTCCTCACGGCTGAGGTAACACCGAAGCTGGATCTGGCATCGTGGACCTTCAAGGTCGAGGGTTTGGTGGCTCAGCCGATGACGTGGAGCTGGCAGCAAATCCACGCCCTCGAGCCATCCTCGTTCGACGGGGATATACATTGCGTTACGACCTGGTCGAAGCTCGCTGTCAATTTCAGCGGCGTCTCGGTTGACACCCTCCTGCAGGCGGCGCAACCATTGCCCGCTGCGACCCATGTCCTGGCGTTTTCGCACTCCGGGTACACCACCAACCTCCCGCTCGCGGACGTGACCGGGGGCCGGGCTTGGGTCGCATGGGACTTTGAGGGCCAGCCGCTGGCGACGGCGCACGGGGGCCCAGCCCGCCTCCTCGTACCTCACTTGTACTTCTGGAAGAGCGCCAAATGGGTCGCGGGTCTCCGGCTCCTGGACCACGACGAGCCGGGGTTCTGGGAGCGCAACGGCTACCACGACCGTGGTGACCCCTGGCTCGAGCAACGCTACCAGGGCGACTGACCCGGCCCGCCACGGAGCGCAGGATGGGCAAGGGTTAGCAAACGGAAAAGCAAGAAATGGACAGCGCAGTCAAACGCAGTCCCTGGCAAATGGCGAAGGTGATCGGGATCCGCACCGAGACGGCGCGGGCGAAGACCTTCCGGCTCGTTCTCGAGGGCCCCTCGGACCACCTCGCCGGGCAGCACTACGTCGTGCGGCTGACCGCGCCTGACGGGTACACCGCTCAGCGGTCCTATTCGGTAGCTTCGGCTCCGGACGGTTCCAACGAAATCGAGCTGACGGTGGAGCGCCTTGAAGGGGGCGAGGTCTCGATGTTCCTGCACGACGAGGTGATCGTCGGCGACGACCTGGAGGTGCGGGGGCCTATAGGGCGATGGTTCGTCTGGGAGGGGACGACGCCGGCCGTCCTGGTAGGCGGAGGTTCGGGCGTCGTGCCTCTCATGGCCATGCTCCGGCTGGCTAGGAAGCTCGGGCGGTCGTCGCTGTTACACGTGGTGGTCTCCGTGCGCTCGATTGCCGACCTCTATTACGCCGACGAGCTTCCCGGGCCGGAGAGCACGGTCCTCTTTACGCGTTCTACCCCGCCGGGCTCCACCAGGCCCCCTGGCCATATCACCGCGGCCGACCTTGCGCCTGCTGTGCCGCCGGCGGCGACGGGTTATGTGTGCGGGTCGTCGGGTTTCGCGGACGCCGCCAGTTACTTGTTGGTCGACCTCGGGGTGCCGACCGAGCGCGTCAGGGTCGAGCGCTTCGGGCCGACGGGTTGAGCTTCGGGCCAGCCGGCGCTAACTGGCCGGCGCTAACTGGCCGGCGCTAACTGGCCGGCGCTAACTGGCCGGCGCTAACTGGCCGGCGCTAACTGGCCGGCGCTAACTGGCCGGCGCTAACTGGCCGGCGCCGCTAACTGACGGGTACACCCATTTCAGTCAAAGCCTTCAGCTCCTTTTTCAAGTCGGCCACTTCGTCGCGCAGACGGGCGGCGTACTCGAAGCGGAGATCGGCTGAGGCGTCGCGCATTTCTTCTTCTAGAGCCGAGATGAGCCGGCTCAGGTCGGCCCTGGGCATGCCAGCCAGCTCCGAGCGAGCCCGGTCGTGACGGCGGCTACGCCGGTCCGACCCCGGCACTGGTGCAGTTGCGGAGGCACCAGAACGATCGCCCCGGCCGAGCATCACGAGTATGTCGCTGACGGCGCGCCGGACGGTCTGGGGGTTGATGCCGTGCTCCGCGTTGTACTCCTGCTGCAGCTGACGCCGCCGATGGGTCTCGGAAATGGCACGCCGCATCGAGTCGGTCATCTCGTCGGCGTACATGATCACCGCGCCATCGACGTTACGCGCCGCCCGCCCGATCGTCTGGATGAGCGACGTCTCAGAGCGAAGGAAACCTTCCTTGTCTGCGTCGAGGATCGCGACCAGCGATACCTCCGGTAGGTCGAGGCCCTCCCGCAGCAGGTTGATCCCAACCAACACGTCGAACTCGCCCAGGCGCAGATCCCTCAAGATCTCGATGCGGTCGAGCGTCTCCACATTGGAATGCAAATAGCGCACCTTTAGGCCCTGTTCGAGGAGGTAATCGGTCAGGTCCTCGGCCATCTTCTTGGTCAGCGTCGTGACGAGCACCCTGTCTCCGGCCGCTGTGCGCTTGGCCACTTCCGTGATCAGGTCGTCGATCTGGCCTTTGGTCGGCCTCACGACTACTTCGGGGTCGATCAAACCCGTCGGCCGCACTATTTGCTCGACTATCTGGTCCGAAACCGATATTTCATAAGCGGCTGGAGTGGCCGACATGAAAATGCACTGGTTGATCCGCTCCATTAGCTCCTCGTAGCGCAGCGGACGGTTGTCTGCCGCCGACGGGAGCCGGAAACCGTGCTCGATAAGGGTCTCTTTACGGGACCGGTCCCCGTGGTACTGCCCGTGCAGCTGCGGGACGGCGACGTGGGACTCGTCTATTACTAGCAGATAGTCCTTGGGGAAAAAGTCCAGCAAAGTATGTGGGGCCTCACCTGGTGAGCGCCCGTCTATGTGACGGCTGTAATTTTCGATCCCGGCACAGCTGCCCACCTCGGCCAGCATTTCGAGGTCGTAATTCGTCCGCATGCGAAGGCGCTGTGCCTCCAGCAGCTTCCCCTGGCTCTCGAAAAGTTCGAGCCGCTGCTGCAGTTCGACCTCTATGCCTTCGATGGCGCGCCGCATCCGTTCAGTGCCTGCGACGTAGTGGGTGGCCGGGAAAATCACAACCTCGTCTAGTTCGCCGAGGACCTCGCCCGTGACGGGGTCGACGCGCGAGATCCGTTCGATCTCGTCCCCGAACAGCTCGACCCGCAAGATGTGCTCCTCGTACGCGGGGTGCACCTCGATCGTGTCGCCCCTGACCCGGAACTTGCCACGCACCAGATTGGCGTCGTTGCGCTCGTACTGCATGTCGACCAGCCGGCCGAGAACGGCGCGCTGGTCCTCCTCGTGGCCGACAGCCAGAGCCAGAATTTTTTGGGAGTACTCCTCTGGAGAGCCGAGGCCGTAAATGCACGAGACAGAAGCCACGACGATCACGTCTCGGCGCGTGAGCAACGCGGAGGTAGCCGAGTGCCTGAGACGGTCGATCTCGTCGTTGATCGAGCTGTCCTTTTCTATGTACGTGTCGCTGGAGGGGAGGTAGGCCTCCGGCTGGTAGTAGTCGTAATAACTGACGAAGTACTCGACACGGTTGCCCGGGAAGACCTCGCGCATCTCGTTGGCGATCTGGGCCGCCAACGACTTGTTCGGCTCGATCACCAGAGTGGGCCGTTGCACCTGCTCGATCGTCCAGGCGATGGTCGCGCTCTTCCCGCTGCCCGTGATGCCCAGCAACGTCTGAAATCGGTCGCCTCTCAGTACTCCCTCAGAGAGGGCTTTGATGGCGGTGGGCTGGTCGCCTGCTGGCGACCACTCTGAGAGGACTTTGAAGGGCGGCACCCCTGCCATGCTACCGGGGCCCGGTGACCGTCAAACCGGTCGTGGAGCCCGGCCCTCAAGGCGGCCGCTCGAGCTCGGCCCTCGAGCCAGCCACCCTTGGCCACGGGCTCGACCCCTTCGGAATCTGACCAAGCTGTGGCCCCACGGGGACCACCTGCACATCAAGGGTCGCGAGCCTCCGGACGGTAGGTCAACCCGACGGTTCGCCGGGCGCGCCACCTGCTTGGGCACGAGTCGCGCGGTTGTCAAGGTTCGGCTGCAACGACACCGACTTGCCGACTAGCCAGGCCCAGAGGTCGTCTATTAGCGCTTCGAGCTGTTCTAGGTCCCCGTCGTTGACGAGTACCCGGTCCGCCAGGGCCAGCCGTTCCGTGGCGGCCGGTTGGGCAGCAATGCGAGCGCGCGCGTCTTGCTCGGACATGCCCCGCGTGACCGATCGCTGGACGGCTACCTCCTCGGGGGCGTCGACCACCACCACGACGTCAAAGCTGTAATCCCGCTGGCGGTGGCGGTCGAGGAGGGGTAGCTCGATGACGACGATTTTGGGTGTCGCGAGTGACTGGGAGCCTCCGGCACCCTCCGGGCCCCGGTCCTGTTTGCCGGCTCGAGCCTCTTCGTCCAGTTTGGCCAACCTCCTCGCGATCTCCTCCCTGATCAGCGGATGGGTGATCGCTTCGAGGGCCAGCCTTTCGGTCGGGTCGGCGAAGACGACGCTGGCCAGCGCTGCTCGGTCGATGTGCCCGTCCGGTCCCGTTACCGTGGGCCCGAAAGCGCTCGAGGACGGCGCGCTCGCCGGGGCTACCAGGCGCCACTACTTCGCGAGCGACCTGGTCAGCGTCGATCACCGCCGCTCCACGCGCAGCTAGCGCTTTGCCGACGGTCGACTTGCCAGAACCGAGGCCGCCGGCGAGCCCAACACGGATCACGTCCGTAAGATACGGCGTGTTGGGCCAGTTAGCGGGCCAGTTAGCGGGCCAGCGGGGGGAGTGGTCGTACGGCGCTACTGCCGGCGTTGTTTTCAAAGCGGAAAGTAGTTGGGGTTGCCCTGGAACACGTGGAGGGAAGCCGTTCCGGGTGTAGTGAGTGGACCTTGTCGCGAAACGGCCCCACTTTTCGCCCCTGATCGCAACCGGTTTCCCCTTTTGCACCGAGGTAGCTTGCTTTTTATGGGTTGAAGGGACGGCGTCACACCGCGCCGGGGAGAGGTGAACACGCTGTGGGGCGGAACGAGACGACGGTCGGCCGAACCGTGTCCACAGTCTCCACGACCGGCACAGCCACGGTCTCCGCAACCAGCACGAGTCTCGCCGAGCCACCATAGGCGCGGCGTGGCCCCGGTCGCACCGGCCGCACCTGCCACCGCTTCTCGACCCGCTCGACCCGCTCGACCCGCTCAACCCGCTCGGCCCGCTCGGCCCGCTCGGCCCGCTCGGCTGCTCGGCTGCTCGGCTGCTCGGCTGCTCGGCTGCTCGGCGCTCGGCCCGCTCGGCCGCTCGGCCCGCTCGGCCCGCTCGGCCCGCTCGGCCCGCTCGGCCCGCTTCGCTTGGCCACCTGCTCACTTGGTCACCCACAGGCGCAACTGCGTAAACGGACCGCTATGCCTTCCTCGATCTCCGGGCCCGTGGTTACGCTTGAGTACATGCCGATCGACCCCGAACAGCTGCAGGAGGCAGCCAAGCGCCACCTCTGGATGCATTTCACCCGGATGGGTGCCTACGCCAAGCAGGATGTGCCTGTAATCGTGAGAGGTGAGGGCCCGTGGGTGTGGGACTCGGCGGGTAAGCGTTATCTCGATGGGCTCTCGGGGCTTTTCACGGTACAAGTTGGCCACGGCCGGCGAGAGCTCGCCGAGGCTGGTGCCCGCCAGGCCGCCGAGCTGGCCTACTTCCCCGTGTGGGGTTACGCTCATCCCTCTGCTATCGAGCTGGCCGAGCGCCTTTCGGAATTAGCACCGGGGGATATCAACCGGGTATTTTTCACGACGGGGGGCAGTGAGGCGGTCGAATCAGCCTGGAAGCTCGCCCGCCAGTACTTCAAGTCCATCGGGCAGCCCGGGCGCATAAAGGCGATCTCGAGACAGGTCGCCTATCACGGCACCTCGATGGGCGCGCTTTCGATCACGGGGATCGAGGCGATAAAAAAGCCGTTCGAACCTCTCGTCCCCGGCACGTCTCGAGTGCCCAATACGGATTTTTACCGGGCGCCCGTCCACGGGGACGACCTCGTGGCCTTTGGTCGCTGGGCGGCCGACCAGATCGCCCTACGAATAGAAGCCGAGGGGCCTGAGACCGTTGCCGCGGTTTTTCTCGAGCCGGTCCAGAACGCGGGCGGCTGCTTCACGCCGCCACCGGGGTATTTCGAGCGGGTTCGCCAAATTTGCGACAACTACGGGGTGTTATTGGTTTCGGACGAGGTGATATGCGCCTTCGGCCGGCTTGGTCACTGGTTTGGTGCTGAGCGGTACGGCTATCAGCCCGACATGATCACTCTCGCCAAGGGGATGACGTCCGGCTACTCCCCGATGGGGGCTCTCTTGGCGAGCGACCGGCTGATCGAGCCGTTCCTCAAAGGGAATGAATCATTCGCTCACGGGATTACGTTCGGGGGCCACCCCGTCTCCTCCGCCGTAGCCCTGGCAAATTTAGCCCTCTTCGAAGACGAGAAATTGCTCGATCATGTGCGCTCCAACGAGGAGGCGTTCCGTTCCTCACTGCGCTCCTTAGAGGACCTGCCGATCGTCGGGGATGTGCGCGGCGATGGCTACTTTTACGGGATCGAGCTGGTGAAGGACAAAGCCACCCGGGAAACCTTCAACGACGAGGAATCCGAAAGGCTTTTACGGGGCTTCCTTTCGCCGGCACTGTTTGAAGCGGGCCTTGTCTGCCGGTCAGATGACCGCGGCGACCCGGTCGTGCAGTTCGCTCCGCCCCTCATATGCGAGCAAGAACATTTCGACATAATTGTCGACGTTTTGCGGGACGTACTCGGCCGGGCGGCCACCCTTATCGAGTGAGCGTATGCGCATTTCGCCCAATCGTTCGGCCAACCTCGCAGCTGTACCGTCCTGAGCCCGAACGCCCTCGGGCGCGCCGCGCCATCGGCGCACCCCGTGCAATTGTCGAGGCCCGAAGGCCCCGGTCGCCTGCCAGGTCTGCGACAGCACCTGGCAGCTGGCAGCGCCTGCCGAACTAGCCGGCAGGCGCTGTCTCCGGCTCCCCCTCGCCGTCTGGTCCCCCGCTGGTCACTGCGCTCGGGTACACCCCCACGTCGTCCGCGTCACTGTGGTTGACCTCGTCGACAGGTGAACCATCGGTGCCGTCCTGGACCTGGGCGTGCTCCTCGAGGTAGCCCGCCCAAGCCGCCTGAGCCTCGGACTCTGGCTCGAACGACGTGAAGCCTGCACCTATGTAGTTGCCCTGCTCGTCATAAGCGTGCTCTCCGAAAGCCTCCCGGTACTCGGCTGCGACTTCACCCCCTTCGGCCGCCTGCTTGATCGACAGGCTGATACGCCTGCGTGACAGGTCGATGTCGATGATCTTCACCCAGAGCTCCTCGCCGGGTGTGACCACCTGTTCTGGCTGGTCGACGTGGTGCACGGCCATTTCCGAGATGTGGACCAAACCTTCGATCCCGTCGCCCACCTGGACGAAAGCCCCAAACGGCACCAGCTTGGTGACCCGTCCGTACACAAGCTCGCCCACCCGGTGCGCATTGGCGAACTCCTGCCACGGGTCCGCCTGAGTGGCCTTCAGGGAAAGGCTGATCCTCTCGCGTTCGAGGTCCACGTCGAGAACCCTCACGGTCACTTGGTCGCCGACCTGGACTACCTGGCCAGGGTGGTCCACGTGCTTCCAGGAGAGCTCCGAAACGTGGATCAACCCGTCCATGCCGCCAAGGTCCACGAAGGCCCCGAAGTTGACGACCGACGAAACAACACCCTTTCGTACCTCGCCCGGCTTCAGGTTCATGAGGAACTCGTCGCGCTGCGAGCGCTGCGCTTCTTCCAGGTACGCCCGGCGCGACAGGACCACGTTGTTTCGGTTCTTGTCGAGCTCGATGATCTTCGCCTCGAGTTCCCTACCCACGTAAGGCTGCAGGTCACGGACCCGCCGCAGCTCAACCAGGGACGCCGGCAAGAACCCGCGGAGGCCGATGTCCAGGATCAGGCCACCCTTCACTACTTCGATCACGGGCCCCGCACCGTCCCGTTGCGCTCCTTCACTCCCTCGATCGTGCCCCAGGCCCGTTCGTACTGGGCCCGCTTCTTGGACAGAACGAGCCGGCCTTCCTTGTCCTCTTTCTGGAGGACCAGAGCCTCGATCTTGTCGCCCACGTTGACCACGTCGTGAGGGTCGACGTCGTGACGGATCGACAGCTCTCGCGCTGGGATCACGCCTTCTGACTTGAAGCCGATGTCGAGCAGGACCTCGTCCTTGTCGACCTTGACGACCGTTCCGGACACGATGTCACCGTCGTCGAACTCGACGATCGTCCCGGCTATGGCGTCTTCGAAGGACGTGCCACCGAGGTCGTCCGATACGACCTGGCGCGGGGTATAAGCCCCGGACTCGTCGAAAGTGCCCATCTCAGCCACGGAGATATCGTCCGTGGCGGTGGTGACACTGGTCGGCGGGGTTAGGTTGGACATGTCTTCAGGACTTCCTTGGCACTAGGTTGGTTTGGCCCAAGCGGCTCGCGGACCGCATGCTACACCTAGGCTTCGCTCAGGCCTCCGCGCCCCCCTAAATAGCCTCTGACCAGCTACTTCGATCTGGTCGGGGCGTTTGTGGCCGTTGCGCCTGCCGTTTTCGGGCACCTGCGCCAGGTGCCTATCCCGCTGGGAACCCGCCGAGATGCCCTAGCGTTGGAAGATTCTGTGAAGAGCAAGACCTTCTTGTCTACCGGCTTGTCTACCGGCTTGTCTACCGGAGCGGCGTTGCTGTCTCTAATGGTCCTGGCCGCCGCCTGCGGGGCGTCGAACAACAGCGCGACCGGGACAAGCACCCCCAGCACGCCAGCCACCACAGCGACGACGACCGCCCCTACTACGGCGTCCACCAGCGCGCCGGTAACGACGTCGCCGCCAACCACGGCGGCGCCTACAACCACCAGCCCTACGACCAGCGCAGTCCCCACTACCAGCGCAGTCCCCACGACCAAATCGGTCACAGAAGCGACGGTAGAAGGGGGCCAACCCGCGGGCGGGCCGGTGCCGTCCGGGTTCAACCCGGTCTCGTTCACCGCGATATCGGCCAGCCAGTACTGGTTGCTCGGGGAAGCGCCCTGCGGTAACCCCGTGTGCACCTCCTTAGTGCGGACCACCAACGGCGGGACGAGCTTCGTCGGGCTACCGGCGCCGGTCACGCCGATCGTGGCCGGGGGATCGTCGACCACCGGGGTCAACACTCTGCGCTTCGCAGACACAATCGACGGCTATGCGTTTGCGACCGGCCCGGGAGGAGCCTTTTGGGACACCCACGACGGCGGCGAGCAGTGGTTGCAACCGGGGTTCCTGTCAGGCCGTCAGTTATTGGCCTTCGGCACTGGCGGTGGCTACGCCCTGGCCCTGGTCGGTTCGTGCCAGAACGGGAGTTGCTCGGGAGTCGTGCTCGAGCGCTCGCCAGTCAGCGCTGACCAATGGACACCTGTGACAGTACCCGTACCTTCCGGCGCCGACGGGCTTGTGGCGATGACAGTCCACGGGGGTGACCTATGGTTCTCCGTCACGACGTCGCCCAGCAACGCCAACCAGCTCCTGGTGAGCGGCACGGTTTCGGGCACCAGCTTCACCACCTCGAAGAGCCCGTGTTTCTCAGGTCTGGGAGGCTCTATCCAGGCCACTTCGTCACAGGTCCTCTGGGCAGTGTGCCCGACCGGGATGATGGCTCAGGCCTTCCGTTCTACGGATGGCGGCGCGCAGTGGAGTACGTTGCAACCCGGTGAGCTTGAGAACTCAGCGTTGCTCGCCCCTGCGAGCGACACGGCCGCCGTGATCGAGCCGAGCGCCCAGGGCCAACTGTTGCGCACAAGTGACGGGGGGGCGACATGGCAATCCGTCTACCCTTCCGGAAGTGGGAACTTCTGGTGGAGCTGGGCTGGTTTTACTGACAGCGACACGGGTTCTGCGCTGCGGTCGGACAGTAGCGCCCCGGCGGGCTGGCCGTTCCCGAACGGCCCGTACCCTCAGCAGCTGTGGCGCAGCCTCGACGGTGGTACGACCTGGTCTGGCCCGGTGACCATCGGCTAGAAGAGTGTAAACCGGGGCCGTTGTGGTTGTGTGTACCTGCCGTTTAGCACCGGCGCGGCTCGGCCGCCGGCCCCTGCCCACCCCTCGAGCCCCCTTGCCCGAACATGCGTTCGACTGGTACCCTGAGTAGCATGTCGGACAAGCTTGTCGTGCGGGGGGCTCGCGAGCACAACCTTCGGGACATCTCCCTCGACTTGCCCCGGGACAAGCTCATCGTTTTCACGGGTCTGTCGGGATCCGGTAAGAGCAGCCTCGCTTTTGACACCATTTACGCGGAAGGCCAGCGACGGTATGTGGAGTCGCTGTCTGCTTATGCTCGGCAGTTCCTCGGTCAGATGGACAAGCCCGATGTCGACTTCATCGAGGGCCTATCGCCGGCGATATCGATCGACCAGAAGTCGGCGTCTCGCAACCCGCGCAGCACCGTAGGCACAATCACCGAAATATATGACTATTTGAGGTTGCTTTACGCCCGGGTAGGTATCCCGCACTGCCCCCAGGACGGCAGCGTGGTCTCTCGCCAGACTCCGCAGCAGATCGTCGACCGGGTACTGACGCTGCCCGAGGGCACTCGCTTCCAGGTCCTGGCCCCCGTGGTCCGGGGCCGCAAAGGCGAGTACGAAAGCCTCTTTGAGGAACTGGCTGGCCAGGGCTACGCACGCGCCCGAGTCGACGACGTTGTCTACGAGCTATCAGATGTGCCCAAGCTCGCTCGCTATGAGGCTCACACCATCGAAGTGGTGGTGGACCGCCTGGTGTTGAGGCCGGGTATTGAGCGCCGTCTGACTGATTCGCTGGAGACAGCGTTGAAACTGGCAGACGGGGTGGCCGAAGTCCAGATCGTGCCTCGGGAGCGCACGGCGAGCTCAAATGGCGCCGCCGCTACGGACGAGATCGATGAAGGCGAGGCGGGCGAGCCGGAGATACTTACATTTTCTCAACACTTAGCCTGCCCGGTTTGTGGTACGTCGTACGACGAGCTGGCGCCGCGCAATTTCTCCTTCAATTCTCCTTATGGAGCGTGCCCTCCTTGTGACGGCCTGGGGACACGTTACGAGGTCGACCCCGAGTTAGTAGTGCCCAACCCGGACCTTTCGATCGACGAGGGAGCGGTTGCGCCCTGGGCGGGTACCCGCAACGAGTACTTCGGGCGGTTGTTGCAGGGCGTCGCCGAAACCTATGGGATCCCCACGTCGGTGCCATGGCGCAAGCTCAAAAAACAGGACCAAAAGGTAGTCCTTTACGGTTCAGGTAGTGACCAGGTCCATCTCCATTACAAGAACCGCTATGGGAGGACGCGTTCTTACTACACGACCTACGAGGGCGTCGTCCGTTACCTGCAGCGCCGGCACGCCGAGGCCGAGTCCGACAACACGCGGGAGCAGATAGAGGGCTATATGCGGGAAGTGCCCTGCAGCGAGTGCGGCGGGGCCCGGCTAAAGCCAGAAAGCCTGGCCGTGACTATTGACGACCGGAGCATATTCCAACTCTGCGACCTGTCGATCCGGGAGGCGACGAGGTCCGTCGGGGATTTGAAGCTCTCCGAGCGCGACCACCTCATCGCCGACCGGGTGTTGAGAGAGGTAAGAGCGCGGCTCCAGTTCCTGGTAGACGTCGGGCTCGATTACTTGAGCCTCAATCGCAACGCGGGGACGCTGGCCGGTGGCGAGGCGCAACGAATAAGGCTGGCGTCCCAAATAGGTAGCGGTTTGGTCGGGGTCCTTTATGTGCTGGACGAGCCGTCGATCGGCCTCCATCAGAGAGACAACCGCAAGCTGATCGAGACGCTTCTGCGGCTGAGGGACATCGGTAACACGGTCATCGTGGTCGAGCACGACGAGGAGACGATCCGAACCGCTGACCACGTAGTAGACATCGGGCCAGGGGCAGGGGAGCACGGCGGTCAGATCGTGGTGTCGGGGACGGTCAACGAGTTGCTGCGTAGCAAGACGTCCCTTACGGGCCAATACCTTTCGGGCAAGAGGTTCATCCCGCTGCCCCCGCTCCGCCGAGAGCCCAAGGGCTGGCTAGTCGTTAAAGGCGCCAGGGAACACAACCTGCAGAACATAGATGTCGAGTTCCCTTCGGGCTGCCTGGTGGTCGTGACGGGCGTCTCGGGGTCGGGCAAGTCCACTCTCGTCAACGACATATTGCTGCGAGCGATGATGCAGCGCATTTACAAGTCCAAAGAGGTCCCCGGGCGGCATCGCAAGGTGGAAGGCATGGACGCCTTCGACAAAGTGGTGGATGTCGACCAATCGCCGATAGGGCGGACGCCGCGGAGCAACCCCGCAACATATACGGGCGTTTTCGACCACGTGCGCCGCCTTTTTGCGAGCACGACGGAAGCGAAGGTGCGGGGTTACCAACCGGGCCGGTTCTCGTTCAACGTGGCCGGGGGCCGCTGCGACGCCTGCGCCGGCGACGGGACAATCAAAATAGAGATGCATTTCCTCCCGGATGTGTACGTCCCCTGCGAAGTGTGCAAGGGAGCCCGCTACAACCGCGACACCCTCGACATCACGTTCAAGGGGAAGAACATCGCCGAGGTCCTCGACATGTCGTGCGAAGAGGCGGCGGAGTACTTTTCCAACCAGCCTGTCATCTCCCGCCACATGCGGACGCTGGTGGATGTCGGTCTCGGGTACGTAAAGCTCGGCCAACCCGCCCCGACCCTTTCGGGAGGCGAAGCGCAGCGGATCAAACTAGCCTCTGAACTTTCACGGCGCTCGACGGGGAGGACCCTGTACATACTCGACGAGCCGACGACGGGCTTGCATTTCGAGGACGTCCGCAAATTGTTGGGTGTCCTCACGCGGCTGGTCGAACAGGGCAATTCCGTCATCGTGATCGAGCACAACCTCGACGTGATAAAGACTGCCGACTGGTTGATCGACCTGGGCCCGATGGGGGAGACGGCGGCGGCCTGGTCGTGGCCACGGGCACACCCGAGGATATTGTGAAGTGCCCGGACAGCTATACCGGCCAGTTCCTCGAGCCGCTACTAAAAGGGCGCTAGAGGTCGGGCGACTTCGCTACGCGCGAGTACTCGGCCCTTGAGGCCGAGCAAAGTCGGGGTCTCCCCCTGCGACAGACCAGTTCTCCGTGGCCCGCCGCCGCCCGCTGCGGCCGCTGTACCACCGCCGGCCCGCCGCCACCACCACCCGCCGCCGCCACCCGCCCGCCGCCACCGCCCGCCGCCGCCACCCGCCCGCCGCCACGGGCGACCGGTGGCCACTCGCCGCTGTAGAAACGCCGCCTCGGGTGACCCCTCAAGACCGGGAACGGGCGGGGCGCTCGGGCGGGCTGGGCGCATGCCGGATCGGTGACAAATTCCAGCTTTCTCGGTGCTGCGGGGCCTTTTCGTCGCGAATTCGTGCCGGAGTGGCGCCGATATGCAGCCGAGAAAGCAAAATGACACCGAGAAAGCCTCAACTGTGACGGAAAGCCGGCCATTTTGCTCGCCTGCAGCGCCTTCGGCGTCACAACAGCCACGCTGTGCGCTTAGGTTCTGTGTACACGCTTCGCCCGCACGCCTCGCCTCCTCCCTGCGCCTCCGCCCGCTCGCCTCCACGCTGCGCACCCCGGCGATGCGCAGAAATCATTGACCATACGGTGCGCCCCCGATGCTGAGGGCCGCCGACCTGACGCGCCTCGGACATGGAGGACAGCCGGGGAGCCGGGGACAGCCGGGGAGCCGGGGACACGGGGAGACGGAGGGCCGGAGGGGTACGCGGGCATTGCGGGCGCAGGCGGGTCGGCGGCATAACTGGCATTAGCTCTGGCATTGCCGGCATACCTGGCATAGCCGGGCGTGGCGCCCCAGCCACGAATGGCGTAACGACTTCAGCGCTGTCTCGACGATGGGCTCGGTAGTCGAGCGAGACGGGCAGGACGGCCCCAGCGGCGATGGGTGGGGGAACGGACCGGTTGCCTGACGTGATTTTGCCCCCGGGGCCTCCATGCACCACGCTGTGCTTGGAGCCGGAACCCGGGGGCAAAACTTATGGTCCTATCGGGGAACTCACGGGCCGTGGCCGGCAACAGATCGGCCGCCGGCCACGGTGAGCCCGCCCGTCATCAACGGTTGCCGTGGCCTCCGTGATGACCTGGTCCGCCGCCCGAACGACCGTGATGATGCGACAGATAGTTGTTGGCTTCGTTCAGGTCCCGCTGGGCCGCTTGCAGAGCCCTGTCGGCGACCTGGAGGTTGGCGGTGGTGCCGTTTAGCAAGCCGTGGTTGGCGTTCCACTCGGCCACCGTGAAGGACAGCAGGGTGGCCGACAGGCCAGAGACCGCATTGGCCGCGATCTGCGACTGCTGCTGCATATTAGCGATCAATGGTCCGAGAACGCCCTGGTTGGAGGAGTTCTCCTCGCTCTGTAGCTTGGCAATCGACTTGGCCAGGCTAGGCAAGCTGATGTCGGTAATGCGATCTGCCCGGATCACGCCGCTCACGACAGGGAGCTCGAAGGAATAGACCCGGTACTCGCTGAAAATGAGCGTGTAGTCAGCCTCCGCTTGCGGCACGGTCGTATCGCCCTGGATCTTGTTGCCAAGTGCCTCGAGCCCGTTGATGCCGGACTGCATGTCGTTGACCAGCGCGGTGCCGTCAGCCCCGAGCCACGGCCTGTCCTGTACGCCCTTGATGGCGCCAGCAAGCTCGCGGACCCGTATTGATATCTGGTAAGCGGCTTCAGCCTTGATCCTGCGCAGCTCGCGGGATTGGCCTGGCGTAGTCGTGGTCGTAGTGGGGGGCACCGTAGTCGTGGAAGTCGGCGGGGCCGTCGTCGATGTGGTCGTCGGAGGCGCGACGTTGGTGTACACGTTGAACTCGTCGATCGACCACCACCAGTAGCTGTCCGCTGCGGTCAGGACAACCTGGATGTACTGTGCCGTCTGCGGCGAGAAGCTGACGACCTCGGGGGTGCTGGTCCCGGTGCAACTTGCCACCGTGGTCCAGGAGCTCCCATTACTGGAGACCTCGACGTTGTAACCCCGAGCGTAGTCGTGGGGCGAATAGGGCGATTCCATCAAGATCTCGTTCAAGGTCTGCGGCGACCCCATATTGACCTCGAAGTACAGGCCCGCGACCTGGTGTTCGTCCGTGCTGAAACGGGTCTTTAGATTGCCGTCGAGAGCATGGGCGGGGGCATCGGACTTGCTCGAAGGAGCGTTCGTGCTCGCTACCCAGCCGGTACGCCCGAGAGCGGTCCCGCTGATCCCGGCGGCGCAGTTGGACCCAGGTACGGCTGTGGTTGTAGTCGTGCTCGGGACTGTGGTGGACGTAGTCGTCGTAGACGTGGTCGTCGTCGTGGGGTGCGAACGAAGGTAATCGTTGGCCCGGTCCCAGTCCTTTACGGCGTAATTTACAGCCCTTTCGGCCGTCTGGATGGCTGTCTGAGCCGTGGAGAACAGTCGGTGGTTGGAGTCCCACTCGGCGGGCGTGTACGCCAGGAGCTGGGCCGAAAGGCCCGTGGTCGCGCCCCCGCGATCTGCGCCTCAGACTGGATCCCAGAGATAAGCGGCGCAATAAATGCCTGGTTGGAAGAGTTCTCCTCGCCTTGGAGGGTGGTTACGTCCTTGCTCAGGTTAGGCAGGTCCACGTTGACTATGTAGTCGATCGAGGTCACGTCGTGGACGACCGGGAGCATCACGTAGTAAACGCGGAATTGCGTGAAGATGAGGTCGCCGTCAGCGATCGCTTGTGCCACAGTTGTGTCTGCCGCGATCTTGGTGCCGAGCGCTGCCAGGCCAGTTATGTCGGCCTGCATTTCGTTTACGAGCGTGGTGGCGTCCGAGCCGAGAAAAGAATCCCCTTGGACAGCCTTTATCGCCGCTTGTAGCGCGGCGACCCGGACCGATATCGCCTGGGCGGCCTCGGCCTGGACCTGTGCCAGGGTCGTCCCCCACGACGGTAGAGCGTCGGTTGCAGCGGCGGGGTTACTGGCCGCGAGTGCGGGTGAAATGGAAGGGGCCAGGGAACTGGCCACCGTGGCGAGAGCCGCCGCTAGGGCGAATCCCGCCGCAGCGTGCCAGCGTCGCCGGCCAGGCCGTTGATAGGTCATCTGTCCTCCTCTGTCAGTGACCAAATGTGCCGAAGTTTCCCGGTGTGTCGTGTTACCGGGTGTGTGTCGAAGTTTCCAATCTGACGAAGATGATGCTCCCCCGTCTTTATGTCTGGCTTTTGGCCGCTCTGTGATGGTCCTGTGAAGGCTTCGGCGACCCGACGACGCATTGAAGACGCATCGAAGACACATCGAAGGGGACGTCGCCACCTACAAAACGCGCCAATCGGACCAGTTGCGCCAGACTGGGACAGTGCTCGAACGACCGCCTCCCGGTGCTATCCCCGATGCCCCTGGCTCGTACCAGTTCCGGGACAAGGACGGGAGGGTTATATACGTCGGGAAGGCAAAGTCCCTGCGCCAGCGCCTCTCCAACTATTTTCAAAACCCGGCCGGCCTGACTCCGCGCACGGCCCAGATGGTCGCCTGCGCCGAGAGCGTCGAGTGGATACAGGTCCGCAACGACGTCGAGGCGCTGATGCTCGAGTACAGCCTCATCAAGCAGCACAAGCCGCGCTTCAACGTCCGGCTTCGTGATGACAAGAGCTACCCGTTCCTCGTGCTCACCAAAGGTGACGAGTGGCCCCGGGCCACGGTCCGTCGCGGCCGCCCCACCGGTCGCACCCAGAACCATTACTTCGGGCCGTATGCCCACGCCTACGCCATCAGGGAGACCCTCGACCTGCTGCTCCGCACGTTCCCGGTGCGCAGCTGCAGCGATGCGAAGTTCATCCGCCACCAGCGCTTGGGGCGCCCCTGCCTGATGTACCACATCGAACGCTGCGCCGGGCCGTGCGCGGGCCTGGTTGACCACGAGCAGTACTCGCGGCTCGTCGAGGAGCTCACGGCTTTCCTGGAGGGTGACGCTGCTCCGGTCCTCCAGAAGCTCGAACGGCAGATGCGCGAGGCGGCGGCGAACCTCGAGTTCGAGTTGGCGGCCCGGGTGCGGGACCGTCTGTCCTCTGTCCGCAAGGCTGTAGAAAAACAGCAGATGGTGACCGAACGGGCCGAGGACCTCGACTGTTTCGCGTTAGCCGAAGATGAGCTGGAAGCGGCGGTCCAGGTGTTCTATGTGCGGCGCGGTCGTGTCGTGGGCCGCAAGGGCTTCATTATCGACAAGGTCGAGGATCTTGACCAACCCCAGCTTTTGGCTGATGTCCTCCAGCAGCATTATGCCGACGCGATCAACGGCGTCCCCCCGCTCGTGCTCATGCCGGGGGAAGTGGACGAGCCTGCGGTGTTCGAGGAGTGGCTTTCGGGCCTGCGCAGCGTCGGGCTCGGGGGGAACACCGCTCGGGACGGGATCGACAACAGCCTCGAGTGGTGGGCGGCGAGCGGGAAGCGCCGGCCAGAGCGCAGCGTCAACCCCAGGACGGCGGGAGTGAGCCGCGTCCGGTTGCACATCCCCCAGCGAGGCGAAAAAAAGGCGCTGCTCGAAATGGTGACTAAAAACGCGGCTGAGGAGTTGGTGAGGCACAGGCTGAAGCGTTCGTCCGACCATAATGCGAGGGCGCGTGCCTTGAACGCGTTGCAGGACGCCCTTGACCTACCCGAGGCGCCGCTGCGGATCGAGTGCTACGACATGAGCCACCTCCAGGGAACCGACTACGTCGGGTCGATGGTGGTAATGGAGGATGGCCTGCCCAGGCCGAGCGAGTACAAGCGCTTCAAGGTGCGCAACGTCCCGGGGAACGACGATTACGCGGCTATGGAGGAGGTCTTGACCCGCCGCCTCACGGCCTACCTCGAAGAAAAGGAGCTTCCTGCCGGCGAGCGCAAACGCCACTTTTCTTACCCGCCACAGCTCCTCCTCGTGGACGGGGGCAAGGGCCAGCTCAACGTCGCCGTCCGTGTGGTGGAGGACCTCGGTCTCGAAGACGAGATCCCGGTCGCCGCCTTGGCCAAGCAGTTCGAGGAGGTTTTCTTGCCCGGTCAGGCGGACCCAGTCCGCGTGCCCCGCGGGTCGGAGGCTTTGTACTTGTTGCAGAGGATACGCGATGAGGCGCACCGTTTCGCTATTTCCTACCACCGCAAACTGAGGGACAAGCGCATGACCGTGTCAGTACTGGACGGGGTGGCGGGCCTCGGTCCCGCCCGGCGCAAGCGGCTCGTCTCTGAGCTGGGCAGCGTGAAGGCCGTGCGCGAAGCTTCGAAAGAGACCCTGGAGGCCCTGCCGTGGCTACCCCAGCCGGTCGCTGAAGCTCTCTGGGAAAAGCTTCACGGCCCGGTGCCCGCCAAATTCCCCGATGGGTGGGCGTCCACCCTGCCGGTCCGGGAGGAGCTGGTCGACGCGGAGAGGCCCGTCGAAAACCGGGCCGTCGAAAACCGGGCCGTCGAAAACCGGGCCGTCGAAAACAGGGCCGTCGAAAGGACGCCGGCATGACGGGCGAGGGTGACCCGAGTGACCAGCGCAAGGAAGGGCACGCCAGCAGCGCGGACGGGACGGCCGCGCCCGGCACCATAACCGAGAGCGTCCCTTTTCATGAACCGACGGCCACGTTGCCACCCGAGGCACAGCAGTTGTGGGAGGTCAATGCCGGCTGGTGGCAGGAGAGTTTCACCGAGGGCGCGGACCCTGAGTACGTAGAGCAGATAATCCCGCTCCTGAGCGAGTTGCTGATCGAAGCGGCGCCCGCCAAGGTGCTCGACGTCGGTTGCGGCGAGGGGCAGTTGTCACGTGTTTCCGCCCGTCTTCCCGATGTGCGCCTCGTGGTGGGCGTCGACCTGACGAGGGCGCAACTCGAGGCGGCGCGCCAGCGTCAACCTGCGGCCACTGTGCCAACCCCGGCCGGAGCACCAGTCCCCGAGGCGGGGGCAGCAGGCCCGGAGCCGGAGCAAGCACGCCCGGGGGAGGTCATGTACGCCCGGGCGACCGCGACGGCACTCCCTTTCCCGGACGGCAG
Organism: uncultured Acidimicrobiaceae bacterium; assembly: GCA_963823855.1. Classification (GTDB taxonomy): domain Bacteria; phylum Actinomycetota; class Acidimicrobiia; order Acidimicrobiales; family Palsa-688; genus Fen-671. Next base: position 42,372 of record CAWGNA010000003.1, on the reverse strand, counting down.
TTTCGACGCCGCCTTTGCCTGTTTGGTATTCGAGCACATAGAGGACGTGGCGACAGCAGTCGCGGAGGCGGGCCGGGCGCTCGCGCCGGGGGGCACCTTCCTTTTGTTCATGAACCACCCCCTCCTCCAGGCGCCGGGAAGCGGGTGGGTCGACGACGACATACTCGGCGAGCAGTATTGGCGCATCGGCCCCTACCTGGCCGAGAACCACAGCGTCGAGGAGGTCGACAAGAACATTTGGATCCCGTTCATCCACCGGCCGCTTTCCGTTTATGTCAACGCCCTTGTCCGGGCCGGCCTCTACATCACCGCCATGCTTGAGCCGGCCCCGCCGGAAGGGTTCCTGGAAAGGGCGGCCGAGTACCGCCGGGCCGACGCATTCCCGCGACTAATGGTCCTCAGGGCCAAAAAACTCGGGGACGCGTCGCCTTCCCGCGCTTAGTTTCTCCCCTGGCGTTGGCACAATGAAGGTATGGCTGAGTTCGTCATTATCACGGGGCTCTCTGGGGCGGGGCGTTCTCAGTCTGCGGCCGTCTTCGAGGACCTCGGGTGGTACGTCATGGACAACATCCCGACCGCCCTCATCACCAAGGTCGCGGACCTCGTGTCCGGGCCGGGGCCCGAGGCGCAACGCCTGGCGCTCGTAGTCGGCCGGGACGCGGGCCAGCTCGGTGAGCTAGAGACGTCCATCAAACAGCTCCAGGCTTCGGGGGACCGGGTCAAGGTGCTGTTCCTGGACGCGTCGGACGAGGTCCTGGTGCGCAGGTTCGAGGGGACCCGACGGCGGCACCCCTTCGGCCAGGAACGGGTGCTGGAGGCGATATTCGACGAGCGCCAGAGGCTCGAAGGCATCAAGGGGATGGCCGATGTCGTGGTCGACACGACGGACCTCAACGTCCATCAGCTGCGCGAGCGCCTGGGAGAGCTGTTCAGCGACGGCGAGAGCACTGCCATGCAAATCCTCGTGCTCAGCTTCGGGTTCAAGCACGGGGTGCCTCTTGACGCCGACAACGTCCTCGACGTGCGCTTCCTGCCCAACCCGCATTGGGTCGAGAGGATGCGGCCTCTGACTGGCCTGGACGAGCCCGTCCGCCGTTACGTGCTGGGCCAACCTGAGGCCAAGGAGTTCCTCGAGAGGATCGACCACCTGTTGACGTTCCTCGTCCCGGCCTACATCCACGAGGGGAAGTCGTACCTCACGCTCGCAGTCGGCTGCACGGGCGGCAGGCACCGCAGCGTGGTGCTCGCTGAAGAAATCGCGAACAGCCTGCGCAAGAAGGGTTACAGCCCTAGCCTCACCCACCGGGACGTAGAGCGCTAAGCCGCCCTGCCGGGGCCCGGACCGGGGGCCCTGATCCCGTCTGACGAGGGGCGGGCCGGGCATCCAACGGAGCCTGGCCTAGGATGCTGTGCGCGGCGATTGGGCGCGACGATTGGGCGCGACTAGTAGGCGCGACTAGTAGGCAGGATGACTGCGCGCCACGAGTGGGCGGGGCAGCTGTTACCAGGGCCGTACAACTGATCGAGGAGTGAACGCTATGACTGTGAGGGTCGGCATCAACGGGTTCGGACGCATCGGGCGCAACTTCCTGCGCGCCGTGCTGTCTACTAGCGCGGACGTTGAGCTCGTGGCGGCGAACGACCTCGCCCCGCCCGAGACCAATGCCCACCTCCTGAAGTACGACTCCACCTTCGGGGTGCTGCCCCAAGAGGTAAAGGTCCTGGAGGACACCGTCGTCGTCGGTCCCCACAGCTTCAGGGTGTTCGCCGAAAGAGACCCCAAGGCCATCCCGTGGGAAGACGTCGGTGCCGACGTGGTGATCGAGTCGACCGGCATCTTCACGGACGGTGAGAAGGCGGCCGCCCACATCGAGGCCGGTGCCAAGCGGGTCATAATCTCCGCCCCCGCCACCAACGTGGACGGCACTTTTGTGGTGGGCGTCAATGACAATACCTTCGACCCGGCAAAGCACCGCGTCATCTCCAACGCCAGTTGTACGACGAACTGCTTCGTGCCGATGATCAAGGTCCTCGACGACGCCTTCGGGGTCGAAAAAGGGCTGATGACGACCGTCCACGCGTACACAAACGACCAAAACCTGCTCGACCTGCTGCACAAGGACCTGCGCCGGGCCAGAGGGGCGGCCGTCAACATAGTCCCGTCAAGCACCGGCGCGGCCCGGGCGACGAGCCTCGTCCTTACCCATATGAAAGGACGGCTCGACGGCTCCTCGCTGCGGGTCCCGGTCCAGGACGGCTCGATCACGGACTTCACAGGCGTCCTCGCCCGTGAGGTCACCCCCGAAGAGGTCAACGCCGCGTTCAAGGCCGCCGCCACGGTGGGCAGCCTGGCCCGGGTCCTCGTGTACACCGACGAGCCCATCGTCAGCTCCGACATCGTCGGGTCCCCGGCCAGCTGCACCTTCGATTCCAAGCTGACAATGGCGTTGGGGAGCATGGTGAAGATCTTTGGTTGGTACGACAACGAATGGGGCTACTCGAACCGGCTGATCGACCTGGCCGCAATAGCCGGACGCGCCTAGGCACGTGCAGCTTCCCCAGCTCGAGGACCTGCGCCCTATCGAGGGTAAGCGGGCCCTGGTCCGCTGCGACTTCAACGTCCCCCTCGCGAGCGGGGTGATCACCGACGACCTGCGTATCCGCTTGCCGGTAGAGACGCTGACGTGGCTCCTGGACGCAGGCGCCGCAGAGCTCACGGTGTGCAGCCACCTGGGCCGGCCGAAGGGTAAGGCCGACCCTAAGTACTCGATAGCGCCGGTACGCGAGCGCCTGTACGAGCTGTTGGAGGAGCGGGGCGCCGACACGAACCGCGTCCGGCTGCTCGAGAACCTCCGTTACAACCCGGGCGAGGAGGCCAACGACCCGACCTTTGTAGCCTCGCTGGTAGAAAATCAGGACCTGTACGTGGACGACGCTTTTGGCGCGGCGCACCGGGCGCACGCCTCCATCGTCGGTCCACCGGCCTTCCTACCGTCCGCCGCCGGGCGGGTGCTGGCCCGTGAAGTCGAAGTCCTCGACGGCCTCTTGCAGTCACCCAGACGACCGTTCGTCGCGGTCCTCGGCGGGGCCAAGGTTTCCGACAAGCTCGGCGTCATCGAGGCCTTGCTCGACAAGGTCGACGTGCTCCTGGTCGGGGGAGGCATGTGCTTCACGTTCCTCGCTGCCCAGGGCCACGAGATCGGCGGTTCGCTGTTGGAGTACGACGAGATCGAAAACTGCGCCCGACTGTTGAACGAGGCCGAGGCGGCGGGCAAGCGCATACTGGTGCCGAGTGACATCATCGCCCTGTCACCCGACGGGATTTTCGGCGCTGGCAGGGATCCGGAGGGCGAGATGGCCCTGGTAGGCACTGAAATCGCCGAGGGCTGGCTCGGCCTCGACATAGGGCCGGGGACCGCGGGCGCCTTCGCCGACGAGATCGACGCGGCGGCCACCGTATTTTGGAACGGGCCTATGGGTGTTTTCGAAGACCCCCGCTTCGCGGCTGGGACTGAGGTCGTCGCGGGCGCCGTCGCCGACAGCAAGGCCTTTTCCGTTGTGGGCGGCGGGGACAGCGCCAGTGCCCTCAAGATGTTCGGGCTCGACGACCAGGTCGACCATCTCTCCACCGGAGGCGGGGCCTCGCTCGAGTTCATAGAGAAGGGTGATCTCCCCGGGCTGACCGCCCTCCGCCAGGCTGTCACCAGGCTTGGCTGACGGGCGTGGCTGAACCTCGGAGCGCGCCAGTACGCAAGCCGCTCATCAGCGGCAACTGGAAGATGCACAACACCCACCTGGACGCGATCGCGGGGGTCCAAAAGCTCGCCTATAGCCTGTCCCCGGCGGACTACGAGCGGGCCGAGGTCTCGGTCCACCCTCCCTTCACCTCGTTGCGTTCGGTCCAGACCCTGCTCGACGCCGACGAGGTACCAATCGCGCTAGGCGCGCAAAACGTTTACCCGGCGGAGTCAGGCCCCTTCACGGGCGAAATAAGCCCGCTCATGCTGGCCAAGCTGAATGTCCGCTACGTAATCGTGGGCCACTCCGAGCGCCGGCAGCTCTTCGGCGAGACCGACGCCTTCGTCAACCAGAAACTGCTTGCGGTCCAAAAGCACGGGATGACCCCGATCCTCTGTGTCGGCGAAACTCTCGCCGAACGCGAGGAGGGCGGCACTGAGAGCAAGGTCGTCGGTCAGCTCGAGGGTGCTTTTCAGGGCGTGTCGCCCGAAGCGGCCAGCAACGTCGTCATCGCCTATGAGCCTATTTGGGCGATCGGGACGGGCCAGACGGCGAGCCCCCTCGACGCGCAGGCTGTGTGCAGCGAAGTGCGTTCCTGGCTGGCCAAACGCTTCGATATGGGCCTGGCCAGGAAGGTCAGAGTGCAGTACGGTGGCTCGGTAACGCCCACCAACATCGGCGATCTGATGGCAGAGGAGGACATCGACGGGGCTTTGGTGGGGGGAGCAAGCTTGGACGTCGAGCGTTTCGCGCACATCGTTCGCCTCGGCAGATGAAGTAACGACCCTTGGTGGGGGCGCGCTGCCACAGGCGTTCGGCTAATGCTATGTTGCGTGTTCATCCGGCCGCAAGTTAGCCGGCGCCCGAGGTAAACGAAATGTTAACAGAGGAGGTGCCAGCGAAGTGGGCTCAATCGTCACGTGGATTTCGATCGCGGTCCAAATAGTGCTGTGCATAACCCTGGTCATCTCGATCCTGCTTCACAGCGGGAAAGGCGGGGGGCTTTCAGAGATGTTCGGGGGTGGTATCGGGTCCGCTGCAGCGTCTTCCAGCGTGGTCGAACGCAACCTGGACCGGTTCACGGTTATCACAGCCCTCGCTTTCGGTTTCAACACGATCATCCTGGCGATCCGTCTCCAGTGAGCTGGGCGCGGCCAGACGACACGTCGACCGCGCCGCTCCTGTTAACCCTGCCTGTTAGCCCCGCCCGTCAATAGCGGGCTCATCAATCGTTCACGAAAGGTCCAAGTTATATGAAGTTGAAAGTTACGGCCCGAGGCGGAGGAGTATGCCTGGCCGCCGTTGCCGCCGCCGCCGTTTCGCTGACGGCTTGCGGTGGCAGCACCCCGTCCTCGAGCCCCAATAATGCTTCCGCCACGAGCAACTACGGGCCGACCGGCGCGGTCCCTTCCGCCGGCACGAAGGTCCAGGGGGGCACGGCCTATTTCCAGGAGGGCCCCGCCGCCTCTCCGACCTACATTTTCCCCTTCATCAGCCCCCAGGTCTGTTCGACCGTGAATTACGGTCAGTTCACTTACCTTATGTACCGGCCGCTTTATTGGTTCGGCAATAACAACAGCCCCTCGGTCGATTTGAACGACAGCATCGGCAAGGCGCCCGTCTGGAGCAACGGCGACAAAACCGTCTCGATTACGCTGAAAAACTGGAAATGGTCCAACGGGGAGACGGTGACCAGCCGCGACGTCGCGTTCTGGATGAACATGTTGAAAACCGAGGCACCGAAGGGCCTTTGGTGTGACTACACGCCCGGCTATTTCCCCGACAACGTCGCCTCGATCGCCTATCCCAATGCACAAACCGTCGTGTTCCACCTGAAGACTGCTCTCAACCCGACGTGGTTCCTCTACAACGAGCTGTCTCAGATCACCCCGATGCCGATGGCGTGGGACCGCACTTCAGCTTCTGGGCCGACCCCGACCGCCAGCACCCCCAACCTGCCCGACACGACTCCAGCCGGCGTCAGCAAGGTCTACAACTACTTGAACACCCAGGCCACCAACGTCGCCAGCTACGCCTCCAGCCCCCTCTGGAGTGTGGTGGACGGGCCGTGGAAGCTGCAGAGCTTCACGACCACGGGCGAGGTCTCCTTCGTGCCCAACCCGGATTACAGCGGGTCGCCTAAGCCGACCCTCTCGAAGTTCGTCGAGGTACCTTTCACGTCAGACGAGGCGATACTCAATGAGATCAAGTCTGGTGGGCCCAGTGCGCTGTCGATGGCCGAGCTACCCGACGAGTACCTGCCGCAGCTCAAGTCGGTCGAATCAGAGGGCTACAACGGCGTAAACTTCACCGACTACGGCTTCTCGTACTTCCCGCTCAACCTGGGCAACCCGAAGTTCGGCCCGGTGTTCCGTCAGGTCTACTTCCGCCAGGCGATGCAGCACCTGGTGGACGCCGACGGTTGGCTGCAAAAGATACTGGGTGGCTACGCCGTGCCGACGTACGGGCCGGTACCGACCGCGCCAGCCAGCGCCTTTGTGGACAACTTCGAGCGCAACAACCCGTACCCGTTTAGCGTTTCCGCCGCCGCTAAGCTGCTCAAGTCGCACGGCTGGGCCAATGTCGGGTCAGGCCAGGTCGCTTACTGCGCCAAACCCGGTTCTGGACCGGGCGAGTGCGGCGCAGGTGTCCCCAAGGGCCTCGCGCTCAAGTTCAACCTGGACTACCAGAGCGGTTCTGTCATCTCGGAAGAGGAAATGGTGGACTACAAGTCCCAGGCCTCCCAGGCCGGGATCGACCTCGAGCTGACCACGGCGCCGTTCGCACAGGTCATCGATAAGGCTATCAACTGCGGCCCCCACGGTTCAGCTACACCCAACTCGGGCAAGTGCAACTGGACTGCTCTCAACTGGGGTGCGGGCTGGATCTACGCCCCCGACTTCGAGCCGACCGGCGAGACGCTCTTCTACACCGGGTCCGGGGCTGACTTCTCGGGTTACAGCGACCCCACCGCTGACAAGCTGATCCGGGCTACGACCGACGGCCCGAACAGCGAGACGATCCCCAACATGGACGCCTACGAGAACTACTTGGCCAAGACCCTGCCCGTGGTCTTCTTCCCGACTGCCACAGGCGACCCGACCTCGGCCGGGATCGACCTCATCTCCAAGCACCTCGGCGGCTTCATCAACAACGTGTACACCAACATGACCCCGGAGACTTGGTACCTCACCAAGTAACCATGGTCCGATAGTTACGGGGCGAGGCGCTTCAGTTGACCGGGTACATAGTCCGGCGGCTCCTTCAGGCAGTCGTGGTCATCCTCGGGGTGACCATGATCGCCTTCGGGCTGGAGCACCTCATCCCGGGCGGGATAGCGCGGGCCATCCTTGGCCCGCGCGCCACCCCGGTGTCGATCGCCGCGTGGAACAAGGAGAACGGGTACGACAGCCCGATCTGGTACCAGTACTGGATCTTCCTGGACCACCTGCTGCACGGCAACCTGGGCTTCAGTTACAAGCTCAACCGCAGCGTCGACAGCATCGTGGCCTCGGATCTGCCCCGCGACGTGTTGCTTGTGGGGACGTCGCTTGTGTTGGCGGTGGTGATAGCGGTGCCTGTAGGGATAGTCCAGGCGGTCAAACGCAACAAGGGATGGGATTATGCGGGCACGGCTACATCGTTCGTGCTGTACTCGATGCCCTCTTACGCGTTAGGGCTTATCCTCATCGCTCTCGTTCGCCATAACCATCAAGGCGTTGCCGGCCGAGGCCCCGCAAGGCACCACCGTCGGTGCCCTATTGCGCCCACCCGGCCGGACTGGTGCTTGCCGGTCGTCACGCTGACGCTGGTGACCTACGCCCTGTTTTCCCGCTACATGCGCTCGGCGGCCATAGACAACCTGGCCCAGGACTACATACGCACGGCGCGCGCCAAGGGCCTGTCAGAGAACGCCGTACTTTCGCGCCACCTGTTGCGCAATTCGTTGGTCCCGGTGGCCACTTTGGTCGGGCTGTCGCTCCCCGCCGTGCTGACGGCGGGACTTGTCATCGAGTACCTTTTCAATTTCCAGGGCCTTGGGCTCGAGTACTTCAACGCCGCCACCAGTGACGATTTCCCGGTGATGCTGGGGATCACGGTACTGGTTGGGCTGGCCACCGTCTTCGGGAACCTGCTGGCCGACATCGCCTACGCCGTTCTCGACCCGAGGGTACGCTACTGAAATGGCTCTTCTCCCGGTTGTTGCAGAAGTCGAGCCAGTAGCCCAGTCGGAAGGGGCCGAGGGTGGCGACGTTTACAAGCAGGGCAGCGTCTTCCGGATTGTCCTGCGGACGTTCACCAAAAACAAGCTGGCCGTGGCGGGCGTCGTCATCGTGGTCGGGATGCTCCTGTTCTCCTTTGCGGGCCCCTTGTTTTACCACACCGACCAGGTCAACACGAACATCATCGAGAGCAACCTCCGGCCGTCGGGTAGCCACCTCCTCGGCACCGACAACAACGGGTACGACATCCTGGGCCGGCTCATGGCCGGTGGCCAGATCTCCATCGAGGTCGGGCTTTCCGTCGCATTTATAGCTACTTTCCTCGGAGTCGTGTGGGGCGCGATATCTGGGTACTTCGGCAAAGCCGTTGACGCGGTGATGATGCGAGTCGTGGACATCTTTCTCGCCATCCCCGTCGTGTTCCTGTTCATTTTCATCTCGCAGATAATTACGCCCACTACCTGGCTCCTGATAATCGTGCTGGCCGGTTTGTCCTGGCTGGCCCCGGCCCGCCTGGTGCGAGGCGAGACACTTTCGTTGCGGACGCGTGAGTACGTGCAAGCGGTAAGGGTTATGGGCGGCAAATCTCGGCGTGTTGTTTTCCGCCACATAATCCCCAACGCCGTCGGCACGATTATCGTCAATGCGACCTTCCAGGTGGCCGACGCCATCCTCGTGCTGGCCGTGCTCCAGTACCTTGGCTTTGCCCTCCCGCCGCCCACGGCCACGTGGGGCGGCATGCTCTCGCAGGGCAGCAGCTTCCTCTCGGACGGTTACTGGTGGGAGGTTTACCCCGCCCTCATAATGATCATCCTCATCGTGGTGGCCTTCAACTTCATCGGCGATGCCCTCAGGGATAGCTTCGAAGTCCGCCTCCAGGAGCGTTGAGCGCGAGCATGCCAGCATGAGCCTCCTGGAAGTAAAGGACCTGCACACCGAGATACAGCTCCGTACCCGGGTCGTCAAGGCGGTGGACGGGGTCAGTTTCAAAATCGAGCCAGGTGAGACGGTCGGCCTCGTCGGGGAGTCCGGCTGCGGCAAGTCGATGACCGCTTCCACGATCATGCGCCTCCTCCCTCCCGGCGGCCGGGTGGCGAGTGGTTCCATCTCGCTCAGCGGCAAGGAACTTACGACCATGTCCGACCACGACATCCGGTCGGTCCGGGGCAACGATATCGGGATGGTCTTCCAGGACCCCTTGACCTCCCTTAACCCGACGATGAACATCGGCCGCCAGATCGCCGAGAGCGTCGTGCTCCACAAAGGGGTGACCAAGCAGCAGGGGCTCGCCAGGGCGGCCGAAGTCCTCGGCCTCGTGGGCATGCCGAACCCGACAGAGCGGCTGCATGATTACCCGCACCAGTTGTCCGGGGGCCTCCGCCAGCGGGTCATGATCGCCATGGCGCTCTCGTGTGAGCCCAAGCTGTTGATCGCCGACGAGCCGACAACGGCGCTCGACGTGACCATTCAGGCTCAGATCCTGGCCCTGATCGACGACCTGAAGGGGCGGCTCGACATGGCCGTCCTCCTTATCACCCACGACATGGGGGTCATCGCGGGCCACGCTGACCGGACGATGGTGATGTACGCCGGCAAAATCGTCGAGAGCGCCACCACGGACCGCCTGTTCGAGGACGTCCACCATCCCTATACCGAGGCACTGCTCGCTTCCATCCCCCAGCTCGACCAGGACAAGACTCAGCGGCTTTACGCCATACCAGGCCTGCCGCCGGACCTGTCGCGGCCGCTGCGGGCGTGCCGGTTCGCTCCCCGCTGCCGCTACGCGACGGAGGTATGCCGGGCCCAGGAGCCTCCCCTGGCAGGAGACGACCTTGGGCATCCTTACGCCTGCTTCCACCCGGTCAGCCGCACGGTGGAAGAGCTCGCGGGAGCGGGCGACCTGCTCGGAGAGGGGGCAGAAGCCGCGCCCCTGGTGGAGGTCGGTGTGGTGTCGGTGGCAGTCCCCCGGGTCTCCAGCGCCAGAGCAGGGGCCCGTGGCATCAACAACGGCGGGGGCCAGGCAACGCCCTCATTTGCTCAGCTCGGGGCCGACGGTGGTCGGGACGGGCGGGGAGGCCACGGCAGCCAGTCGAGCTCTGGCCCCGAATTGTCCGGCCCTGAATGGTCTGGAGCAGTCCCTGAACTGGCGACGGTAGCCGAGGAGGACTCCCCGGTCATCCTCGAACTAAAGGGAGTACGCAAGGAGTACCCGGTCACCGCGGGCGCAGTACTGCAGCGCAAGATCGGGGCCGTGCAGGCGGTGAGGGGCGTGGACCTGGTCCTCCGGGAGGGGGAGACGGTGGGCATAGTAGGAGAGTCCGGCTGCGGCAAGTCGACCCTTGGGAGGCTGATCGTCGGCCTCGAGCCCCCGACGTCAGGCTCCGTGCTTTTCGAAGGGACCGACCTGACGAGGCTAAAAGGAGCGGAGATGCGCAGGCGGCACCGCGACCTGCAGCTCATGTTCCAGGACCCGTACTCGTCGCTCGACCCCCGTATGCGGGTCGGGACGATCATCCGTGAGCCACTGGTCGTCCAGGGCATTGGTTCTCCGGCCGAGCAGCGTGAGCGTGTGGCGGCGTTGCTGCGCGAGGTCGGTCTCCCGCCCCACGCGGTCGAGCTGTACCCTCACGAGTTCTCCGGCGGCCAGCGCCAGCGGATCGGCCTGGCCAGAGCGCTCGCTCTGAACCCCCGGCTGATTGTGGCGGACGAGCCCGTGTCGGCGCTCGACGTCTCGATCCGCTCGCAAATCCTCAATCTGATGAAGCGGTTGCAGCAGAACCACGGGCTCACGTACGCCTTCATCTCGCACGACCTTTCAGTGGTGCGGTACCTCGCCGACCGCATCGCCGTCATGTACCTCGGCAAGCTCGTCGAGATCGGCACCGGTGACGACATTTACTCCCGTCCCGCCCACCCGTACACGGGGGGCCTGATCGGCTCGATACCGGTCCCGAAACCCTCGGTGCAGCGTGCCCGGACGTCCATCCCGATCGTGGGCGAGTTGCCGTCTCCGCTCAACCCCCCTTCGGGGTGCCCGTTCCGCACCAGGTGCCCGAGGGCGCAGGCTCGTTGCGCCGAAGAAGAGCCCATGCTCAGCTCCTTCGGGGGCCAGCACTACGCGGCCTGCTACTACCCGCTCCAGGAGCCCGCCAAGGCTCCAGCCGCGGTAACGCCGGCGGCCTGACGGTCCCTGCTCCTCCCGAGAGCCAATGTCAGAGGTCGGCCGTAATGTAGTTGGCATGAGCGCGCCATGACGCGGCGGGGATGGGCGCTGTTCATCGCAGTCGGCGTCATCTGGGGCCTTCCTTACTTGCTCATCAGGGTTTCTGTGCGCGAGGTGAGCCCGGCGTTCCTGGTGCTTGTCCGCACCGGCGGCGGAGCCCTGTTGCTGGCCCCCTTCGTCGTCCGGCGGGGGGCGCTTGCGCCTCTGCTGGCCCGCTGGAAGGCCATTGCCGTCTTCACCCTGGCGGAGCTGGCCGTGCCCTGGTGGGTGCTGTCCAACGGGGAGAAAAAGATCACGAGCTCCCTGGCCGGGCTCCTCGTCGCGGCTGTCCCCATCTCGGGTGCGGTGATAGCTCGCCTAACTGGTAGCGACCGGCTCGATAAGCGCCGGGCTGCCGGCCTCTTCCTCGGCGTCGCAGGGGTCGGCGCTCTCGTCGGCTTCGACGTGGCCAGCTCCGACCTCTTGGCCGCCAGTTCGTTCTTGCTGGTCGTCATCGGGTACTCGCTAGGCCCGTGGATCTTGACCAAGTACCTGTCGGACCTGCCGAGCCGAAGCGTCATTACCGCTTCACTGGCGCTGTGCGCGCTCGTGTACGCCCCGGTGGCCGTGGTGCAACGACCCGAGCACCCGCTGTCAACGTCGGTGATCGCGTCGATGGCCACATTGACGGTGATCTGCACGGCAGTGGCGTTCATCGCCTTCTTTGCATTGGTGGCCGAAGTCGGGCCGATGCGGTCGCTGGTCGTCACGTACCTGAACCCGGCAGTGGCGGTCCTGCTGGGCGTGCTGGTGCTCGGCGAGCCCTTCGGGGTAGCGACCGGGCTTGGTTTCGTACTCGTGATCGCAGGGTCGGTCCTGGCGACCCGCCCGCTTGCTCCGGTGGCAGAGACGGAGCGCTTGAGCGGGGCCCGAGACGCACAGTCGACCCAAGTACAGGCCACCGAAGGAGCACCTGCGCCCAGCGCCGCGGAGCCCTGAAGCGCGGCCTCGGGTAGTTTTGGCACTGCGGTGCCTGCTTCGACTTCCTGCCAACGACAGCGCCTGAGGTTGGGGGTGCTGTCCTGTGCGTTGCTGGTGGCCGTCACCGTGGCTGGTTGCAGCGCCACCCAGGTGCCCAGTGCCCCGGCCACCCCGACGACGCTCCCACAGGCCAGCACGACGAACTCGACGCCGGCGGCGACCACTACCTCTACCACTACGACTACCACCACGACTACTGGGGCGGTGTCCCAAAACATCGTCTACGACACCAGCGCCGCCATTTCTTATGCTGTCGGGCCGCAGCCCGGCAACTGGGACATCCATTCGGTCGCGGCCTCATCCTGGTACCTCACGCTGGAGCAGGTGCTGGCCCAGGTGTGGCCCTCGACGTTCTCGGTGGGGCCCAACGGGACACCGACACTCAACACGACCCTGATCACTTCCGCTACGGAAGTCAGCTCCAGCCCCCAGACGGTCCTCTACGAGATCAACCCCCGGGCGGTATGGTCCGACGGCACTCCGATCACATATGCGGATTTCGTTTACAACTGGCAGGCACAGTCCGGACGGGCTTCGTTCCACGACGCGGGTGGTACCCCTTATACGCCTGTGGACAAAGCTGGCTACGACGACATCTCGAGCGTAAGGGCGACGCCTGGAGACCCGTATGCGGTAAAGGTCACATTTTCTTCTTCTTACCCTGACTGGCAGTCGCTTTTCTCCTACTTGATGCCGGCTCATATCGCCAGGTCGGTAGGGTTCGACTCGGGTTTCACGGACCCGGTTGCCGACCTCGTTTCAGGCGGCCCGTTCCTCGTTTCGGAGCTCCAGCCGGGTTATTCGCTCGAATTGGTGCGCAACGCTCGTTATTGGGGGAGCCCGGCCAACCTTTCTGCTGTGACCTACTACTTCATGAGCGGGGACGCGGAGACGGTCGATGCCCTTAGCGACGGAGAGATCGACGTAGCAGAACTGCAGGCGGAACCCAGTGCTCTTAAGCAATTACAAGCCGCGGGCAGCCTTTCGGCCCGGCCGGTGGCGACCAATTTCTACGAGGATTTGGATTTCAACGAGGCCGGGACTTTACTTTCCAGCCCGTCCCTGCGTGAGGCAATAATGATGGCGCTCGACCGCGGTGGTATGGCCTCGGAACTGCTGGCGTCATACGGACTGGCCGCGACGCCCGTAGAGAACAGGGTGTACCTGGCCGGAGAACCTGGATATACCGACGATGGTGGGGGCTACGACCGCCCGGCGCCAGCCGCGGCCATCCATTTGCTTGCCGCCAGTGGCTACAAGCTCGCGGACGGCGTGTTGTACAGCCCGCTCGGTAGGCCGGTCGACCTTTCGCTCCTGGTGGAAGCGGCCGATCCCCTCGCCCAAGACCTTGCGCAGCAAGTCACGAGCTCATGTGCCGCCATCGGGGTCACAGTGCGGGTGTCGCAGACCGGGCCGCCCGCCAGCGACCTGCTGGGCGGGGCGACGAGCCCAACCTTGCCGGCCGGCTGGCAAATGGCCCTTGAGCTGCGCCAGGTCCCGGCCTTCAGCTCGGAGATCGCCAGTCGCTACGCCACAGGGGGGAGCACGAACGCCGACGGCTTTTCGAGCGCGGCCATGAACACGCTGCTCGGCCGCCTCGGCACAGCCACTCCAGCCGCTCTACCGGCGCTTTACGACGAGGTCGACAAACAGGCGTGGGCGGCGTACGCGGACCTACCGCTGGTCCAGGTGCCGGTGGTCGTGGCGCTCAATGCGCAACTGCTGAACGTCGAGGCCGGTCCCTATTTCGGCGACATCGCATGGGACGAGCAAGACTGGGGCTTCCGGGCGACCTGACCGGCGGGGCCCACGGGGACAGCGCATCACGTCACTTGGCGTTAAGGTCGCCGCGCTATGGTCCCAGTGCCGTCAGCCAACGACCAGGGGTGGGAAATCGACGATGGAGCCGAGGATATGGGTGTGCGGTGCCTGTTCGAGCTCCGACCGGTCATGGGAGCCCGTCAGCACGGCCGCCACCACAGAAGCGCCCGCCCTGTACCCGCTCCAGAGGTCGTTCGCCGTGTCACCGACGACGGCAACCTCCCGTACGTCGTCGACGCTGGCCCGCAGAAGGGCACAAAGGACCATGTCGGGGTATGGGCGCCCCCGGACGGTGTCGCTCGGAGCCATGAAGAAGTCCGTTACCTCCTCCCATCCGAGGTGCTCGACGATGGCGCGCTGCACTTTGTCCGTAAAGCCCGTCGTGAGGCAGACCTTCGTACCGGCCTCGCGGAGTGCAGCCAACGCCGGCCTGGCGCCCGGGATCTCCGTCACCCGGCCCTGTCCTATGGCGGCTTCGATGGCCGCGTCGAAGGCGGCTAGCGCCTGTTCGACGAGCTCGTCGTCGGCGAGCTGGGCCTTGAAGACGACGCGCTTCGAAAGGCCCATTGTCTTATGGGCGTAGACCATAGCCTCGTCGAACCTCGGGCCGTCCACGCCGACCGCCCGGAGCGCGCTCGCGAAGGCATCTATCACTATCCCGTCGTCGCTCATCACCGTCCCGGCCATGTCGACGCAGGCGAGTTTGATCGGCGGCTGGGACTGGGTTGGCTCGGGTAGGGGAGACATATTGCTCATGCCGGCCGATGGTAGCGGCACCGACCGACGGGAATGCTCGGTGAGTGTGGTTGGGGAGGAACTAATTGGACCGTAACGTCTTGTTCATAACCGTCGACCAGTGGCGGGGCGACAGCCTGTCGTGCATGGGCCATGACGTCGTCCAGACGCCCAATATCGACGCACTGGCGGCCGGAGGGGTGTTGTTCGCGGACCACTGGGCCAACGTGGCCCCGTGCGGCCCGAGCCGGGCCTGCCTTTTGACGGGCATGTACGTGCAGAACCACCGTTCGGTCCTGAACGGCTCCCCGCTAGACGCCCGCTTCACCAACCTCGCTCTAGAAGCGAGGCGGGCGGGTTACGATCCTGTGCTGTTCGGCTACACCGATACGAGCGTCGACCCAAGGACGGTACCGGCCGGGGACCCGCGGACCTTCACTTATGAAGGAGTTCTGCCGGGTTTTACGCCCATCGTGAACGACCCGTGGGAACAAGGCGGCATCGAATGGGGCAAATGGCTGGCCAAGCACGGCATCGACGTCCCGTCGGTGCCACTGGCCCTTTACGAACCCGACACGTCCTATCCCGGTGCCAGCGAGCACGCTTCTACGTGGGCGCCTACCCGGTTCCCGGCCGAGCTGTCCGAAACGGTGTTCATTACTGACAAAGCGACCGAATGGATCTCCCACCACGCCGGCTCTCCGTTCTTCGTGCACATTTCGTATGTAAGGCCTCATCCACCCCGACGCAACCCCGCCGGGTACCACGACGTGTACTCCGAAGACCAGGTTGGGCCGTTCACCGGGTTCCCGAGCCCCGGCCAGGAGGCTGGCTTTCATCCTCTCAATGCGCTGATGCTCGGTTTGCCGCTTACGGCGGCGCCTATCGACGAGCGTGAACGGCGGCAATTGCGGGCTACTTATTATTGCGCCCAAAAGGAAGTGGACGACCAACTTGGAAGGCTGTTCGGTTTTCTCGACACGGAGGGTCTCGCTCCCAACACGTTGGTGGTCCTGACGAGCGACCATGGCGAGATGGGTGGCGACCACTGGCTGGTCGAAAAGTGCGGCTACTGGGACGAGAGCTACCACATCCCTCTGGTAATTCGGGACCCGACCGGGACTGCTAATAGCACCCGGGGGCTGGTAGTGAACGAACCGACCGAGTCGGTCGACGTGGCGGCGACGGTCCTCGATTGGTTGGGCGTTGAAATCCCGGCACAGTTCGACGGCTGGCCGCTGAGCCCGTTTTTACATAACGGAGCGGCGCCAGGACACTGGAGGGAGGCGGTGCACTGGGAGTGGGACTTCCGCTACCCGCAGTACCGTATGGCTGAGTATTTGGGGATCCCGGGTGCGCACTGTTCACTCGCGGTCGGTCGGCGCGGCGACGCCAAGTACGTCCAATTCGCGGCCGACGACGAGGTGTTCCCGCCGCTGCTATTCGACTTGCGGTACGACCCCGGCCAACTGGTCAATCTGCTGGCTGCGACTAATTCGCACGCGCCCAACGGCGTCCTTGGTCTCGAAATGGCCCAGGAGATGTTGCGATGGCGAATTCGCAACCTGGACCGCACGCTTACCAACTGCTACCTCTCCCCGGAGGTCGGGCCAGTGTGGGCTCGAGACGCATGGCGGTGAGCTCCGGCCCATGGAGAAGCGATACCGCCGAGCTACGCAACGTATTAGCCACGATGAGCGGTTTTTTTGACGAGGAAGAACCCGTTGACGAGCTCCAGCACGCCCTACAGTGCGCCACACATGCTCTGTCCGCTGGCGCCGCCCCCGAGCTGGTGGCGGCGGCCTTGCTGCACGACGTTGGCCGGGCACCCCCGGTGAGCAAGCTGTTCAGCCCCGCGCCTCACGAGCAAGCGGGCGCCCGCTGGCTGGGCAAAAGGGCATCGGCAAAGGTGGCCTGGCTCGTCGAGGCCCACGTACCCGCCAAGGTTTTCCTGGTGCGCTTCGACCCGGCGTACGGGGGCGAATTGTCCGCTGCTAGCGTCACCAGCCTGGGCCACCAGCATGTCGACCAGGAAGAACTGGCCCACTGGGCCTCGCACCCGTGGTGGCCCGAGGCCGTGCAGTTGCGCCGCTGGGACGACGCTTCAAAGGAAGCCGGCGCCGACACCGCCAGCGTCGAGGACGTCCTCCGGGAGCTGGGCGCGGATTAACGTTTTTGTAGCGGCAATGTCCGAGATGGTGCCAAATGTTCACCTGGATGTTACTGCCACGTCACCTGATATTCAACCACCGCGCGTATGTTCCGGGGCAAGGGCAATTTAAGCTAGCCGCCGGCTACGCCAAAATGAAATATTTGCGTGCATTTCTCCATTTTGCGCGCCCTGAACTGGAGGAGAAAAAGTTAGTGACAGCATTTAAGAGCCGTCGTCCGAGCACTCGGGCGATTTCTGCAGCAGCCGCCCTCGCCTGCTGCGCGACCGTCGTAACCGCGACGGCCGAGCCGGCAAGCGCATCCACCTCGTCCAATTATTCGACGGCAACCTCAGTGGCCGCATTCGGCGGTATGAGCGGACTTATCAAAGCGGCTAAGGCGGAAGGCGCGCTCAATGTCATCACCCTCCCCACCAATTGGTGCAATTACGGCGCCATAATCAACAGTTTTTCCAAAAAGTACGGCATCAGCATCAACAGTGAGAACCCGGAAGGCTCGAGCCAGGACGAGATCAATGCCATGGTCCAGTTGAAGGGCCAGAGCCGTGAGCCGGACGTTCTCGACATGGGCACACCATTTGCGATAAAGGCTGACCAGATGCACCTGCTCACCCCGTACACGGTGAGCACCTGGGGCAACATCCCCGCCAGCGCCAAGGCGACCGACAACACGTGGTGGGCCGACTACGGCGGGTACGTGGCCATCGGTTACAACTCTGCCGTCGTGAAGACGCCGCCGACCTCGTTCAAGTCCCTCCTGAACCCCATCTACAAACACATGGTCGGCATAAACAACAGCCCGACAGAGGCCGGCGCGGCTTTTGCCGCTGTGTACGCGGCTGCCCTGGCAAATGGGGGCTCTTTCGCCAACATTGGCCCCGGCATCTCGTACTTCCAGCAGCTCAACAAAGAGGGCAACTTCGTGCCGGTGATCTCCGGCCCCTCGACGGTTGAGAGCGGGGCTACCCCCATCGTGATCTGGTGGGACTACCTCCAGGCGACGGAGATTGTGCCCTCAGTCAAGACTTGGAAGGTCGTCATCCCGAGCGACGGCGTTTACGCCTCGTACTACGACCAGGCCATATCGGCCAATGCCCCGCATCCCGCGGCCGCCAGGCTGTGGGAGGAGTACCTGTACTCGACGGCCGGCCAGAACCAATGGCTCCAGGGCTATTGCCGCCCGATCGAACTGCCCACCCTCGTCAAGAGCGGGACCGTCGACCAGGCTGCTTACAAGGCGCTCCCTCCGGTCCCCGCTGGGTTCAAGGGGTACCCGACCAACGCCCAGGTCACGGCGGCCGAGAACCTGGTCGCCAAGGAGTGGTCCATCAAGGTCACCAGCTAGTCTGTTGCTGAGGTGAGCTCAGTAGTCACTGCAAGAAGACTGACGACTTGGGCCCGGGTAGGCAAGACCTGGGCCCGGTCGTACCTTTCACGGCTTGGATCGTGCTTTTCCTGGGGATCCCGGCGGCGGCCGTGATCATCGGGGCGTTCCAAAAACCGGGCGGCGGGTTCACCATGGCCAACGTGAAGATTGCCACTGAGGGCGTCTACATTACCGGCTTCGAGAACTCGTTCAAGATGGCGCTATTGACTGCGATTGTGCCAGCCATAGCAGGGACCTTGCTCGCTTATGCGATCCACGTGTCCCGGGGGACGTTCTTGCGCCGCGTTTGTGTGACGGTCTCGGGCGTCTTCGCCAACTTCGGAGGCGTGCCGCTGGCGTTCATGTTTATAGCCACCCTCGGTCTCACGGGGATCGGGACACAGTGGCTGAACGACTTGAGCATCAATCTCTATAGCCATGGCTTTACCCTTTATTCGTTCGAAGGGGTAGCGCTGGTCTACATGTACTTCCAGATCCCCCTCATGGTGCTCGTGACGCTACCCGCCCTCGAAGGCTTGCGACAGGCGTGGCGCGAGGCGGCGGAGAACCTTGGTGCCCACTCCTGGCAGTACTGGCGCCACGTCGGGATCCCGGTGCTGATGCCCGCCATCCTCGGCTCGACGTTGCTCGTTTTTGGTTTCGGTTTGTCCGCATACGCCACGGCGGACGCACTGACGGCTGGGACCATCGCATTAACCCCCATCCAGATCGGCACCTTTCTCAACGGGAACGTCCTGGCCGGGCAGGAGAACGTAGGCAAGGCCCTCGCCCTCGGGCTCATCCTCATTAGCGCAGTCGCGATGGTCCTTTACGTGGTGCTGCAGCGACGCGTGTCCAGGTGGCTACGTTGACAGGCGAAGTTCCCGTCGGCCCGGAAAGGAGGGCACGGTGAGCGTCAACACGGGTGCCGGGGCCACGGGTATAACCGGCCTGGACGAGCTGGGCCCCGGGTTGGCGACGGACCTCCGGGGCCGGGCGCGGTGGGGGGCCTCGGCGATGCGGATGCGGTGCGACAGGGGCCTTGGTGGAAGTCCATGCGGGTCTGGCGCTTTATCGTGCTTGCCATCGCGGGCGTCTATTTCCTCATCCCCCTCTGGGCCGCTTTTCGTTTCAGCGTATGGACAGGCTCCGGACGAGGTTGGACGGCGTCGGCGTACACGCAATTGGTTCAATCGCAGGGCTTCGGGTCGGCTTTCTGGCTGTCCGTGCAACTGGCGCTGATCACGACCGGCCTGACGCTGGTGATCATGGTCCCTACCACCATTTACGTCCACCTGAGGCTCCCGCGTCTGCGCCGGGTGATGGACTTCGTCACCGTCCTGCCTATTGTCATCCCCCCGGTGGTGCTGATCCTCGGCGTCCTGCAGGTCGCCCCGGCCCGCCTGAAAGCGACCCCTTTCTTGCTGGCGTTGATCTATGTCGTTTTGGCGATGCCCTTTGCTTATATATCTCTGGCGGCGGGGCTGCGCGCCATTGACACGCACACTCTGGTGGACGCCTCGCGGTCGCTGGGGGGCGGCTGGTGGACGACTCTGCGCAAGGTGTTGCTCCCGAACATGCGCGTCGCTGTTCTCTCGGCGACAGTCCTGACAGTCGCACTGGTACTGGGGGAGTACACAATGGCCAGCCTCGACCAGTACGAGACCTTCCCGGTCTGGATCGTGGCGTTCGAACAGGAGAACGCGGATGTTTCCGTGGCTGCGTCCCTGCTTGCTTTGTTTGTCACGTGGGTGGTGCTCATGATGATCTCTTATTTCGGCCGTGCCCGTAGAGGGTTTGGAGCAAATCGATGACCGCAATCGGCCGTCCTGACGAACTGGTGGGCCGAGCCGGTACGACCGGTGCCGCCACGGGCTGGGCGGGCCGGTCAGGGGACGAGGGTTCACAGGTTGGCACCGCGGTGGCACTGCGGAATTTGTCCTGCCGGTTTGGCAGCGTCCAGGCTCTCGATGGCTTCTCGCTGGAGATAGGGCCGGGCGAGTTCGTTGCTCTGCTCGGGCCGTCGGGTTGTGGCAAGACCACAGCGTTGCGCATCTTGGCGGGCTTCGAAAATGCCACTTCGGGCGAGGTGCTCGTGGACGGCCAGGATGTCCAGGCCATGCCGCCCCAGCGGCGGGGGATGGGCATGGTGTTCCAGAGCTACAGTTTGTTCCCCAACATGACTGCCATCGAAAATGTGGCCTTCGGCCTTCGCTTGCGCAAGGTGGGTAATGCAGAACGCAAGAGCAAGGCCATGTCGCTGCTGGAGATGGTCGAACTAAAGGACCGGGCCAACCGGTACCCCCACCAGTTGTCGGGGGGCCAGCAACAGCGGGTGGCGCTAGCGCGGGCGCTGGCGATCGAGCCCCGCGTCCTGCTCCTGGACGAACCGCTTTCGGCGCTCGATGCCAAGGTGCGGGTGCAGCTGCGTGAGCAAATTCGTGCCCTTCAGCGAAGGTTGTCCATTACTACGGTCTTCGTAACTCACGACCAGGACGAGGCGCTCTCAATGGCTGACAGGGTGGCGGTCATGCGCTCGGGCAAGTTGGAGCAAGTAGCACCTCCGGCAGAGCTTTATGACAACCCCCAGACAGCGTTTGTAGCTGAGTTCGTCGGGACCATGAACCGGCTGCCGGCCAAGGTTGTAAGCCCGGGGAAGGTCGCAGTGCTGAACCGGGAGGTGGCGGCCCGAGGTGTGCACGCGAACGCTACTGGCCAGGACGTACACGTCCTGGTCCGCCCAGAAGGCTTGGCGATCTCAATTGTCCCGGGTGCCAACGGGATTGTCACGGCCGTCACTTTCAGAGGTGCTCAGTCTCGCGTCGACGTTCTACTGTGGGCCGACGTGGCCGTGAAAGTCGACATGCCCAGCACGGAGGCGATCGGGATGACAGTGGGATCCTCCGTGGACATTAAGCTGCTGCCGGACGAGGTCCTCGTCGATGCGAGGAGCGAGGCTCCCGTACCGCAGGAGGAGGGTTGACTGTCGGCGACGTCGGCGACGTCCGAGACAAAGGGGACAAAACGGTCGTTGTCGTTGTAGGGGGCGGGGTCCTCGGTACGACTCATGCGCTGTGGGCGATCGAGCACGACTTTCTGGTCGTCCACCTTGAGAGGGAGCCGGCGGCTCGCGGGGCGAGCGTGAGAAATTTCGGCCTGGTCTGGGTGGGCGGGCGGGCCGGCGGCCCAGAGCTGGAGCTGGCCGTCAGGTCACGCGCTCTGTGGGAGGCTCTGGCACGTGAGATCCCGGCAGTTGGTTTCCGGCCGGCGGGTTCGCTGACTGTCGCCACGAGCGAGCCCGAACTGAGCCTCATGAAAGACGCCGCCCAGCGCGACGACGCCCTGGCCCGCCAGTGGGAGATCGTCGACGGCCCAGGTGCCCGGGAGCTCAATCCCGAGCTTTCAGCCGAGGTTGCCGGCGGTTTGTACTGCCGGGCAGACGGTATCGTCGAGCCTCGTGAGGCTGTGCCCGCCATCCAGGCATATCTGTCGCTCCAGCCGGGCTATACGTGGGTTCCTGGCCGAGCGGTCGTCGAGCTGGCCCGGGGCGCCGTGCGCGACGACAGCGGGGCCTGGCACAGAGGAGATTGGGTCTTCCTGTGCACCGGGGCCACTCACTCCGGCTTGATCGCAGAGTACGTGGACCGTCCTCGCACCCGGCGGGTGCGCTTGCAGATGCTGGAGACCGACCCGTACCCCGGCTCGATGACTACGGCTCTGGCTGACGGCGACTCGATGCGCTATTACCCGGCATTTGATTTGCCGGGCCGAGCCTCTCTCGGGCCGCAAGAGCCGGTGGCGGCCCGAGCGGGCGCCCAGTTGCTCCTGGTGCAGCGGCGGGACGGGGCCCTCACTATCGGGGACACGCACGATTATGACGAACCTTTTCCCTTCGACCTGGACGAGCCTATTTACGAGTATTTGTTGGCGAAGGCGGGCCGCGTGTTGCGCCATCCCGTCCCGCCGGTGCGCCGCAGGTGGGCCGGTGTCTATTCGGAAGTGCTCGAGAAGGAGCGCCACCTTTATTGGCGCGAAGAAATACTGCCCCAGGTAGAGGTCGTAAGCGGTCCGGGCGGGCGGGGGATGACTTGCGCGGCCTGCGATTGCGGAGGCCTCTATCAAGGCGCTGGCGGCCAGGTCAGGGCCCGGGTCATGAGCGCCCGGGTCATGAGGGCCCGGTCGTGACGGCCCGGGTTATGAGGGCCCGTTCACGAGCGCCAGTTCATGAGCGCCCGGTCTTGAGGGCCCGTTCATGAGTGGGCCGGTCATGAGGGGGCCGGTCATGAGGGGGCCGGTCGTGAGGTCCGGCCGTCGTTCACATGATTTCGCCACCGAGAGCGCTCCCACGGCCTCAGTGCGGCGTAAGGCTGGTTTCTTCACCTCTGGGAATGACCTTTTCCGGCGCACCCGACGTAACTCGTCGCGATCGGGCTCCGAAAGTGCGCCGGTTTCGCGACATAGTGCACTGGATGCACCGAGAAGGCATAGTGAGGGCCGCTTTAAGGGACGCTGTTGCCGTCTGTCTGTCTCTTTGGCACACCGACCGTGGCCACGGCGTCACTCTCCAGGTTGGGGGCCGCGCTTGTACAGTACCGGCACTGCCGATATTGGCCCCGCCGCCGTTCACGGACGCTACTGCCTGTGCCCGGCTCCCTTTTGGCACCTCTCAAGGTCATGACGGCGCTGTCCGCAAGCGACCTGTTAGCCCACCGAAGGCCGGGCTACACCCTTCCCCAAGCTCTCCACCTCGACCCCGACATATATCGGCTGGAGCTCGAGCGGATTTGGCGGCCGGCGTGGCTGTTTGCCGCTCACTCGGCGGAGCTGGCACGACCGGGTGACCGCACAGTCTTCGACGTCGCGGACGACTCGGTACTGTTGGTCCGGGGAGAACACGGCGAAATCGGAGCTTTTCACAACGTTTGTCGCCACCGGGGGTCGCGGCTCGCGGACGCCGATATCGCAAGTTTTGCTGGCTCCGGCTCCAACGTCGGCTCCGGTCCCACCGCCGGGCTCGGCGCCGCCCTCCCTGCTCCTTACCGGCTCGCTCCACCTGACCCATTCATCCGGTGCCCTTATCACCAATGGGCTTATCGCTTCGATGGCTCGCTGGCCGCTTGTGGGGGGATGGACCGCGTCGAAGGGTTCGACACCTCGGAGCACGGGCTCTTAGCAGTTGACTGCGTCGAATTTGGTGGCCTCATCTTTGTGCGCCTCAGTGCGCTACCAGGTGAGCAGGGTCACTCTGATGCTCAGCCGGGCATTTGCGAGCTGGCCGAACCTTTGGTGCCTCAGGGGTTGGAACGGGCGAAAGTCGCCCATACGCAGACCTACATGGTCGAGGCCGGCTGGAAGGTCGTGTGGGAAAACAACCGTGAGTGCTGGCATTGCCACGTCGGCCACCCCGAGTACATCAAATCTCATTTCGACACTGCCAACTTGGGCTCGGCCGAGGTCAGGGAGCGGCTCGCGGCCCAGACCGAGTCGATGGTGGACGCTCTGGGCGGGCTGCCGGCGGGCGAAGTGTACGACGGGGGAGGGCTCGCCACCTTCCCGGCGCCGGGGTGCTCCTGGTCGGCACACCGGACCCCATTGGTGGAGGGTTTTGCCACTGAGTCCCTCGACGGAGCTCCGGTGGCGCCGATAATGGGCGATTACGAGAGCTACGAGGTCGGGGTTCTGCGCTTGCGGGCGCTTCCGAACTTCTGGTGCCACGCCAGCGCTGACCACGCCGTAACCACTCGCCTGGCGCCGGCTGGCCTCGAGAGGACCCAGGCCGTGGTCACCTGGCTCGTCGACCAGGACGCCGTGGAGGGCCGTGATTACTCGCTCGAGCGGCTCTTGCCCGTCTGGGGTCGCACCAGTGAGCAGGACTGGCAGCTCTGCGAGCGCAACCAGCGCGGCATCCGGAGCAGCGGGTACCGTCCTGGCCCGCTCTCTGAGCGCCACGAAGCCAATGTCGCCGCTTTCCACGACTGGTACCGGGAGGCGATGGGGGAGGCGGACAGGCCATAGTCTTTTGGCGTGGCCGAGAACGAACCCTTTGTTTCCGAGCTGTTCGACCCGACGGCGTGGCGCGCCGTGGAAGGCTTCGCACTGACGGACGTCACCTACCACCGGGCAATCGCCCACGGCACAGTCCGCGTCGCGATCAACCGCCCACTGGTGCGCAACGCTTTCCGTCCCCGTACCGTTGACGAGCTCTACGTGACACTGGACCACGCCCGCCAATCACCCGACGTTGGTTGCGTCCTGTTGACCGGCAACGGCCCGTCCCCCAAAGACGGTGGTTGGGCGTTTAGTTCAGGAGGTGACCAGAGCGTGCGGGGGGCGGCGGGTTACGAGTACGAGTACGAGGCCGAAGGTGAAGGAGCCGGCGCTGGTGGCATCAGTGCGAGCAGCCCAAGCAGCCCAAGCAGCTCAGGAAGCTCGAGCAGCGCGGACGTCTCCGACGGGCGGTCGGTGCGAGCCCGCCTGGGCCGGCTCCACATCCTCGAGGTTCAGCGCCTCATCCGCTTCATGCCGAAAGTGGTGATAGCGGTCGTGCCGGGCTGGGCGGCCGGGGGCGGGCATAGCTTGCACGTAGTATGCGACTTGACGATCGCAAGCGCAGAGCATGCCCGTTTCCGCCAGACCGATGCGGACGTAGCGAGTTTCGACGGCGGTTATGGCTCGGCCTATTTAGCCCGTCAAGTGGGGCAAAAGCGGGCACGGGAGGTCTTCTTCCTGAGTAAGACCTATGACGCGGACGAGGCTTACCAGATGGGGATGGTCAATGCCGTCGTGCCGCATTCCGCTCTTGAGGCGGTGGCGCTCGGTTGGGGGGCGATCGTCAACGAGAAGAGCCCGATGTCCGTGAGAATGCTCAAGTACGCTTTCAACCTCGTCGACGATGGCCTTGTAGGTCAGCAGCTGTTTGCCGGCGAGGCCACCCGCTTGGCCTACATGACCGAGGAGGCAACGGAGGGCCGTGATGCCTTCCTGGAGAGACGCTCGCCAGATTGGTCTAGTTTTCCCTGGTACTACTGAGGAAAATCGGTCGCGGGCGGAGGTTGTTGGCACCGGCACGGACTGCTCCGATCGCTCCGATCGCACCCGACCTCCGGGGGTCGCTCGCCTGGCCAGCTCACACGCCCGGCTCCGAGGGGCGCACGGCCGGCGCAGGGCGTACTAGCCACCTCTTTGAGGCCCGTCCTGTTTTGCGGTTGGACCGCCCCGGCAAGAGCCAACGGGTGGCCCAGAATTTAGGGTGTTCGGGGAGGCTTTGTGAGGTGCCGGGAAAGGCCTGGTGCATTGACAGCGCATGAATACCCACTCTTGGTGGGTTTTAGGCGGTGGCCGAGCTGACAAAGGCGTCGAGCGTGCCCCAGGCCGGCTGCGTGAGGCAAGCTCCCTAGCAACAAGGCGCACGTGAGTTGCGGCCTCGTCTGGCCCGAGGCATGGCACAGAAACACCGCTGCCGCATTACCCGTTTCAATATGGGAAAAGGAGAAAAGATGAGCAACTCAGACACCCTCAGAAGCATGTTTGGACTTGTGTGTGCTGGTGATGTCGACGGCTTCGCGGAGTATCTCAGCCGATGATTTCGTCGAGCACGAGGTAGCTCCAGGTATGGAGCCGACGAAGACTGGTACCAAGCAGCTCTTCGCGATGTTAATGACCGCTTACCCAGACTTGCGTTTTGATACCGAAGATGTCATAGAGAGCGGCGACAAGGTCGTCGCCCGGGCACGCGTCACCGGGACCAACAAAGGTGATTTCATGGGCGTCCCGGCGAGTGGCAAAAACATCGACATCCAGGCCATCGACATCCTTCGCTTTGGCGATGACGGGCTAGTGCACGAGCACTGGGGTGTGATGGACATCATGTCGATGATGCAGCAAATCGGCGCCATACCTCAGGGCCCGCCTCCGGCCTCGACCCAGAGGTAGCGTCGCTGAAAACGTTTGCCCTTCCTTTAGGGCTTACACCAGCTTCGGCGGGCCGCTCATCGGCGATGTGGCGTCCCGTCCGCGGTGTAAATGGACGGCGGGCGTAGGTTTCTCTCGAAGCCTTGCAAGCAGTAATGCCTTGCAAGCAGAGAAGGGAACCCACACCCGTGTCTCTGCGAGTATCACCGATTGAGCGTGTCCGTGCTGAGATAGACGACTTGTTCGGCTCTGATCGAGAGTTGGCCGAGGTGTCGGAGGGTTTGGCCCGGCTCGGGGTGTGTCTGTTGATGCAGATCGCGATCGAGGCCGAGGTCACCGAGTTTCTTGGCCCGCATCGCTACAGGCACAGCGCCCGGGCTCGGCCCGGGAGCCGTAACCGGCACAGTCCGACCACGGTCAAGACCACTGCTGGGCCGGTGGCGGTCGACCCGCCGAAGCTGCGGGCACCGACGACGGGCTGCTTCTCGGCTGCGGGGCGTCGGGGCGTGTCGCCCAACGTGGACCTGCCCGAGGTGGCGCTGGAGTACCTGTTCTTGGACGGCAGCCACTTCCGCATGCACGAGGGCGCCCGGTCCGAGCGCGTCCTGGCTGCGTGGGGATCAGCACCGAGGGCCGCCCGGTGCTGGTCGGTCTCGACGCTGGAGCCAACGAGCCCACCGACGTCTGGATGGGGTCATTGGGCAATATGGTCACCCGGGGACTGCGAGCTCCGCTGCTCGTTGTTTCTGACGGCGCCTCCGGCCTGATCGGCGCCGTCGAGCTCGTCCTCCCTGCCAGTTTCCGCCAACGTTGCGCCATCCACCGCTACCCTGGTGCAGGGCTGGATAGCCATAGACCTTCACCCAGCGGCACACAGCCGCGCCTGTGGAGGTCGAGGGCCCGCAGGCCCGCGGCCGTTGTTAGGCAGTCCGAACCGACTACTAACTGATGGGGCCAACAACCGTCAGGACCTTGAGACCCGTCCAGACAAGAATGACAGCCCCTCTTCACTGGCTGACCGTCTGGGTATGAGCGTAGCGAGGGTGGCACGGGTCGTCGGCCCGAACGAAACCTCTCATGCCCCGGCCGTGCACCAATGCCCAACCTTGGTGTGCCTTGAGGCCATGGTGAAGCTTGCACAGACGGTCGAGGAGGTCGAGAACTGTTATACGTCTCGCAGTCCGTAAATGTCCCCCTAGGTGCTAGACGGCGTTGGGCGGCCAGTGGTGTCAGTCTCCGACTGGCATTTGAGCCCTGGGCGGGGTCGCGGCTGAGGGCCGAGCGACCAGGGGATGGCCGAGAGTGATCAGCGGATCTTCGCAGTGGAGCGGTGTTGGCGTGCTTGACTGTACCTAGCCATCCCTGAGTACAGGAGGAGGACGCCGTGACCGCGAGAGCGAATGACTACGACGAGATCGTCCGAGTAATCCAGCTGTACTTGGACGGGTTTAATGACAATAACATCAGCCTGTTCAAGGAGGCTTTCGACGAGGACGCCTGGATCTTCTACGTCGACGCCGACGGTCTTCTTCATAAGCGCCTAATCTCTGAATGCTTTGAAGGTTGGGCTGCTCCACCCAGCTCGAACGTGAAGGGACGGATCATGTCGGTTACTCACATGGGAGATGCCGCCGGGGTCGTCCTCTTGTTTGGCGACAACTGGATCGACTTTCACTCGCTTCTCAGGATCAACGGCGTCTGGAAGATCACGAACAAGACTGCTACTCACAGCAGCAGATAAGGGCCACCGCAGTCCCGCTCCGCTAGCACGCGGTTTTATTTGGCCCGGGACCCGGTGAGGGGAGCGTGTTCGGAGAGGTGCGGGACCAGTCCTACCGGTGGTCCGACTGGAGGAAAGTAGCCCTGGTGCCACAGCCTTCAACCGCACGAGTTGGGAAAATCCAGTCGAGGGCGCTCTTTTGGTGCGCGTTCGGCCGCCGACCAAGATGAGTAACGTTGACGACGTCGTTGCCTTTCGTAACCATCGCTTTGAGAAATGGGTCGCCGCTGTCCATCAAGGTCGCGTACGGCTTGGACGCTCACGGGCCCAAAGCCTGCTATCTCGCAAGTCTCACCATCAGTCGGGTAACCGCCTAGCAAAGCCGACAGGTCAACCCGCGTCCTGATCTCCGTCTTTGGGGCTTGGGTGCCTCCGGCGGTGGCTAGCCCGACGAGGCCATCAAAGGCATAAGCCTCCTGGGCCTCGCGCTGACCGTGTGGGCGCAGGGCATCCCTACCTCGGAGCACAACAGCCTCGCCCCGAGCAACTTCAAAGCCCGCCCCGTCGGAACCGGGGCTTTCATCCCGAGATTTTCAGTAGTTGTGGTAGTCGGACTCGAAGGTCTGGTACCTGACGACGTTGTCGTGCATGGCTGCCCGTTCCCGGTCCCGCCGTTCTTCTCTGGATAGTTTTTGCATGTTGGGGGCTTTCAAGGCGACGACGAGCGCCACTAGCCACCCGATGCCGGTCACGCCGCCGACGATCGTCGCGACCCATATGATCAGGCGGGCTTGCCAGGAGAGGTGCCTGATCCAGGAGACCCACAGCGGTAGGCCTATAATGAAGAACAACCCGGCAATAACTGCGACCATGCCCCAGCCGGTCGCTAGGAAGTTGTTGACCGGGCCGGCCAACCAATTGGCGAAGGGGCCGTTCAACCAGTTGGTGAGGTCGTGCAACCAGATTTGGAGGTCTTGGCCGACGTTCACCGGACTTGTTCGAAGGTGGCCGAGTCTCCGAAAGTGTTCGGTACGGCCGCCAAAATAGAACCGGCAAGCACTGTCCGGCTGGTGGCGGAAATGGCCAAGCTAGCAAGGTCGACAGTCAGCGAATTGAGCAGGGCCCCTAGCTGACGCGTCGCCGTGGTATGGCGGTTTTTCGACGCCAATGAAAGCCTGGCCCAAAAATGTGCGCGACGATTATGGCCCTGCATCTCGACCCCCTGTGCGAGAAAACCTCGAGGGCTGCATCTTGCCATGTCGTCTGCGAGCGAGCAACGCGGGCGCTACTAGGGATGGCTAAACAGCCCTGCTCAGTGGTCAGAGCCTTCCGTCCTTTCCAGGCTCCGAGTCGCTCAGGTCGTTGACAACAGGAGGGTGGTGTTCGTCAGTGACCAGGGGCTTTTCGGAAAAGCCATATCCACCGGTCAGCATTGGACGGATCTGGCTTGAAGATGACGATGTAGGTACGCGCTTGGCAGGAGCGGTGTTGCGACAGACGGTCCCCAGAACCGAACGTCGTTGTATTTCATGTTGGGCTGTAGTACTAGATCGTCCCGGTATATCAGTACAGCCAGGCCATTCCACGAGGCCTTGACGAGGGCTTGTAGCCAGCGCCGGCTCTGTCTGACAGGAGCGCGCCCGGGGTTCTTGACCCCGTATCGGTCAGGCTCGAAGGGCACCCCTTATGCGTCAGTGACGTTGCGGACTGACTCCAGGACCACCATGCGGTCCCCGGAGGTGGCCCCGTGGGCCTCGAAGCGCACGTTCGAGAGCGTGTCGTCGACGCGCTCAATGCCCTGGACCGTGGCGTAGCTGCCTAGGTTCACGTTTGTGACCACGCCGCGGACTACGCCCCGGAAAGTGTCCTTGCCCGTTGAAAACATCAACGAGCATGTCGTCTCCTGATAACCGGGCGGCAACTACTCGAACTCGCTCGCCTAGGTGCAGGTACGGGCGCGCCGCCTTTGGCCCGGTCACGTCCACCAATCGGAAGACGGCCTGCTTACCGTCTGAGCCGATCTCCCGAGTGATGATGGCGCCTGCCTTCTCTAGCTGCCCGACAACTCGGTTGACGGTAGTGACGGACGTTCCGAGGCCTTCGACCAGCTCATAGCGGGTCTGCGGCTTGCCGGCCATAAGGCGCTCAGCGATCTTGTGGGCGGCTGAGCCTGACCGGAAGATGGTGTCAAGGTTGATACTGGCTGCCTTACGTCTAGGCATATCGTCTGACTGTAGTGCTGCGCGGATGCTGGATATGATTTCCACGTCAAGGTCCGGCTGGTAGGTCCTTGGGGGGTCCGAAAGTAGTGCACGAGTGGGGTACTTATCGGTAAGCATCGGGCGAACCTGCACGGCCGAAGACCGGGGATGGGAGGTTGCGGGCGGGCATTGACGCCTTGTAACGATCGTGTCCCAGATGCGGCGAAGGCACCCGGCTTAGTGGTCATCGTGGGCACCGCGTCGGCAAGGCTCTAGGTGGGATATGGGAAATCGGCCAGCGATATGAGACTTTCTGTAAAGGGGACTATCAAAGTCAAGGAATCTAGGAGGTTCGACCTTGGTGATGAACTGCGTGAACGGCTCGCCGTTCTGGTGCGCCTCGCACGCTTCCTTGCTGACATAGCCCTCCTACAGGATGACCGAATTGTCCTGCTCAGGATCTTGCCAGAAGTCGAGGCGAAGGGTTCCGGGCTCCTGGCGCCGGCTGACGTCAGCGTCGCATTTCAGAAACGCCAGCAGCTCTTCTTTGCAGCCGGGCCTCGCGATGAGCCTTGCGATGCAACCGTACATGCTGGAGCCTCGAACCGCTTACGAGTTCATTATCGCTTTGCATGGGGTCTCCTCGCCACGTTGTGCAAATGGGTAGCAACGGTGACTGTGCGGCCTTTGACCCTACATGCGACCTTCGGCGGAGGGCTACCAGGTCCTGGTCGTGCTGTGAAGTTCCAGACCGGCTTCGACCAGCCGCTGGTCCACAGCATGCACGTGGACAAGGTGCTCACTGGCGTCAACGCCGTCCAGACGCTTTTCAAGGCTCAACATGATCCGCCCCGGCAAAGACGACACATTCGTGCTGGACTTTCGCAACGAGACTGATAGACATCGTGAGGGACTTCGAGGTCTGCTACGGCCGTACGGTGGCACCACCGACTGACCCCAACCTGGTCTTTGATGCGTCGGCGCCTCTTCGACGGCTTTGACGTGATCGACACTGACGAAGTGGCTGTAGTGGTCGAACTGCTGCTGACGGGCAGTGGGCCGGCTGGCCACGCCAAGGCCTACGCGGCCCTGGACCCCGCCGTTGAGCGGTTCTGGGCGCTTGGCGAGGAGGACAGGCTCGCCTTCAAGGACGCCCTCGACAAGTTCGTTCGCACCTACGCCTTCCTCTCGCAGGTTGTGGCATTCGGCGAGCCCAAGCTGGAGCGCGACTACGCCTACTGCCGGGCCCTCGCTTCACGGCTCAGGGACGCTGCGAGCGCCCAACGCTTGGACCTCGGCTCAGAGGTCGAGCTGAGCCACCTGAAGACTGAGCTGACCTACGAGGGCAAGCTCGAAGCCGGGGGCGATGGCGGTGAGGTAATGACGACGTCCGGTGAGGGGGCTGAGAGACGGCCAGAGGGACTGGAGCGCCTGTCGGAGATCGTGGCCGAGCTGAACGAGCGCTTCGGGCTGGACCTCGACGAGCGAGACACGCTCCTCTTCGACGAGTTCGAGGAGAACTGGTTGGCCGACGACGACGTGGTTGCCCAGGGCCGTAGCAACGACCTCGGCAACTTCCGCCTGGCCTTCGACAAGAGGTTCCTGGACGATGTCATCGCCCTCATGGACGACAACGAGGCCATCTTCAAGAAGATCCTCGACGACGAAGAGCTCCGTCACGTCCTGATGGACCTGTACGCGAGCCGCGTGTACTCAAGGGCTCGTGGCACGCCACGAGTTCACACGAACGGGACGGAGGGGCCACGCTATGAAGTGCAACACTGGCATGTCTTCGACCTACTCTCGTCCAACGGCGAGCAGGCGGGTAAGGCAGGTCTGCTAACGCTGTTGCTAACAAACCCTGCAAAGCCACCCCTTACAACGCCCGTCGGGACCACACTGAGCAAGCGGGGAAACCAGTCTTGACCTCGGAAAACCTCGTCACACCTCACCAGACCACTCGGCGGTAGATTGCCTTTGTAATCAGGGCGATGGAATCTCGATTCCCTCCCCCGGGGTCAGCCTTTGCCCGTCTGACCGGCACCCTCCTCATGTGTCCAGACTTGCATCACTCGTGCAAGTGCCACGTGCCCAAGGGGTCGGTGTATGGTCGCAAAGACCTCGCAGCATGAACTGCATTGTGGCGGGCTTCGAGGTCTTGGTTAGCCGCTTCGCTCGTGCGGGCTCGCCGGCCAACTCCTGCAATGAGCCGGTCCTTGCCAGTGCCAGAAGCCGAGGGGCGGCGCCAGGATTTGCGGCGAGCGCGTCTGCTGCGAGGGCGACCTGCTGACGAGAGAGGTCGCCTGCCTTAGCTGCCGAGGCCACCTCGCACTGGTCCCGCAATTGCTGGGCAGCTTTAGTGCACGACTGGCCTCACCCAACGAGCTCCCCGCGGCATGAGCCAGTTCTCGAATTGCACAACGCGTGGCAGTCGAGCCAGGGTCCAGTGGCGGCCCGGTGCTCCGCACTGAGAGTGGCGCCCGTTGTCATCATCTTTCTGATGTCGCAGGCATCCTTGATCATTTCAGCCAGTTGGCACTACAGCGGGGTCGAAGCGTGCAAACCAATCGGCAGCAGCTCGTTTGAGCTCCCCGAGAGTTATGCACTGGTGAGGCTCCTGACCGTTCGACCTACGAGTTAGGGGAGCCATCCCGGCGCCGGCGATGTCGCCGCCCATATTCATTGGGAACGTACGTTTGAGCGTAACAGTGAGCAGTGACCAGAACCTCGTAGGCGGACGAGATGGGCCGATCAGGTACCAGCCACGAGCGGTATGCTTGCTGGCTGCCGGTGCATGCCGGCGCCACGTCGGAGTGGCGGAATAGGTATACGCGCTAGCTTGAGGTGCTAGTGGGAGCAATCCCGTGGGGGTTCAAGTCCCCCCTCCGACACCGGACAAAAGTGCTGGTCAAGGTGGTAGAAGGCCAGCCGATCGGGGTTCTCGTCATAGCCCTCTGGTACCGTCGTGGACACAGATTGGACACAAAACCTTCGGGGCTGTGTCCAGTGGACACAGGGAGGGTGGGGGAGCATGGCCGAGAACGTGGGCAGACGAGGAGGGTCGTGGTTCTTCAGGATCG
The DNA here is from genome assembly GCA_963823855.1 of uncultured Acidimicrobiaceae bacterium. Taxonomy (GTDB): domain Bacteria; phylum Actinomycetota; class Acidimicrobiia; order Acidimicrobiales; family Palsa-688; genus Fen-671. The sequence continues at coordinate 9,163 of CAWGNA010000003.1, read as the reverse complement.
ACCTCCCGCCCGGTTCAGATGGCAAGCGACGACAGAAACGGATTAGCGGCTTCGGCACCGAGCGGGAAGCTCGGCGATCCCTGGCTCAGACCAAGGTGGACATCGATGCCGGCAAGCTTCGCTACGGGGCTCGGCGCACCGTGGAGGACCTGGCGACCGAGTGGTTGGAGGCGGTCCGTCCCAACCGTAAGGCGTCAACGTTCAGCAACTGGGGCTGGCTGATGCGGGCGTACGTGGTGCCCCGGATCGGCCACATCCGGCTCGACCGCCTCTCGCCAACTGATGTCCAGAAGCTTTACTCCGAGCTACGCAGTTCGGGCGCTCGGGGTGGGAAGCCCCTGTCTGGCACTCAGGTCCGCAACGTCCATGGGGTGCTGCACAACGCCCTCAACTATGCCGTGCGCATTGGTTACATCGCGCGCAACCCGACGGACGCCATCGACAGGCCGCGCAACGACACCGAGGAGCGGCCCGTGTACACGCCCGATGAGGTCCGCCGTTTCATGATGGCCGCTGACGGCGACCGCCTCCAGGCGATGTGGTACCTCGTGTTGGCGACCGGGCTGCGACGGGCCGAGTTGGCTGGGCTGAGATGGCGAGACGTGGCGCTTGACCGGGTCCCGGCGACGTTAGCTGTCCGAACGACACGGACGACCGCTGGCCATGCGGTCGTCGAGTATGACCCCAAGAGCAAGTCGAGCAGGCGGCTGCTCCACCTCGACAAAAGGACGGCAGAATTACTCGGGCATCACTTTGGGGCCATGGCTGCGGAGGCCGAGAAGCGTGGTGAGTTGGCGGTCCCCGAGTACGTCTTCGTGGACGAGTTCGGTGACCCGTACCACCCGGCTCAATTGACTCGCTACCTCCACGAGTTGCAGCGCCGAGCGGGCCTGCCGGAAATCACCCTCCATGACCTCCGGCACACGGCGGCGACAGTGGCCCTGCTCGCCGGCGTGCACCCGAAGGTAGTGAGCGAACGCCACGGCCATGCCTCCACGCAGATCACTCTGGACAGGTACAGCCACGTGCTCGAGTCGATGCAAGTGGCGGCGGCCGACGCCATCGGGCGGTTCCTGCAACCTGAGTAGTTGGACGCGTCGTGCTCGGACCGCTGGGGCACGGCGGTCAGGCCGCGTCCGGGCCCTGCAAGTGTGCCTCTTCGGTGATGGTGAGGTTCAGCGCGTCGGCGACATCGCTGATGCGGGCCAGGCTGGCGGACCGGTACCCTGGTCGCTTCGTAACGCTGCACTTGCTGTTCGGCTACACCCAAGGCGTCGGCCAGTTGACGTTGCGTCCAGCGCCTGGCAATGCGAGCTTTCACGAGCAGCGCGGCCAGATCGGCGAGTGACCCGCCTTGTCAGGATCTGGATGTCACCGCTGCGCAGTCGGTCGTATTCGTCGATCTCGGCCCGGAGGTCGTCTGCTTGAGCTCGGACCGCGTCGATCTCGAGCTGTGCACGCTTGGTGCGCTTGCCCGAAGGGTGTCTCGCCTCGAGGTTGCGGAGGGCGTCCTCGAACTGGCGCAGGTGGTTCACGGTGGCGCGGTACTGGTTCTCGGTGGTGATCACGGCAGCTCCTGGAGGTGGATGACGACGATCCCTTTTCGGCCGGTGTCACGGTCGTTTTGAAAGAAGTCGGCGAATACCAGCCGGCTGCCGGCTTCGACCACGTTGGGAAAGAACTCGCCCCCGAAGCGGGCCTTCTGGGCAAGACGGCCGGCTGACAGGTCCATCAGCACCGGGTCAGACGGTTGAGGTCCACGCCCTCAATATCCCAACAGGCGTCGAAGTCTGCCGGCTCGTCTTTGGAGGTGACGAAGCTCCCGCTCAGCCAAACTTGCCGGCACCCCGCCGACGCAAGCGCCTCCAACCCATCGGCAAGGCCATCGAGCAGCCGGCGCCGATGCGGGTTCCAGCCGAAGCGCTCGACGATTTCTTCCCAGGTTGCCGTGTGCTCGCCTAACGGCAGGCGACCGAAATCGTCGAACGCAGGGATCACGGCACAACATTATCGTTGTGGAGCTTACCGCCCCGGGCGTAGGAACTCCCCAAGTTACGGGTGGCGTCCTCCCCTTCTCCTGCTGCGCGGCTGGGCAGGCTGGAGATAGTCGGCGTCGTTGAGGCGCTCAGCCACCAGGCCGCGGACACCAACCTGGCGGAGGTGGTCGAAGAAGGTGCCGATCTCATCGGCGGCGCGGTCGACATCGTCGGTGTACTGGTCGAGTAGAGCTAGGAGCATCTCTTTGCGCCGTTGCTGGTAGCTGGCCTGACGGGCTCGGCTCGGTGTGCCGGTCAGGTTCTCGATGGTCCGGTCGACCTCGCTCGGTTCGTCGATGCCGAGCTGGCGGAGCCGGTCGTAGACCGGTCCGAGCTGGTCTTCTCGCCCGAAGACGATTCCGTACAGCTCGCTGACGATATTGCTGGTGCGGTGGAGGGCGCGATGGTCGGCCGGTGGGGGGAGGAAGAACCACACCAGGGGCAGGTTGAAGGCGAGCGCGAAGGCCAGGACCTCTTGGGCGTCGAACTCTCGGCGCCGCTCGCCCTCGTAGGCCCTTTCGATGGCCGAGATGCTGGCTTGGGGAAGGCGTTGGCCAATGAGCGGCTCAAGGGCTTGTGCGGCCTCTTCTTGGGTCCACCCCCGCAACTCTCGGGCCAGACGGAAGTTGTAAGCAACGATCTCGTTTAGGTCCGCCTCTCCTGGATTTAGGGAGTTGAACTGAGGCGCTTTGTCCGTTTGCGTCTTCTTGCGCCCGACCATGCTCCTACGTTAGCCACTGTGTCCCGGTTATGTGCTCACTCCCGCTGGACAGTTTCCCGTGATATAGTCTGACCGTTGTGAGTTCACGTTCGGGAGGTGCTGTCGTGCAATCCACCAAGTCCGCTTTCCTCCGCGTGAGGGAAGCCGCGCCGATTCTCGGTATCTCTGCTTCGGCGCTGTACGAGTTGGCTAATTCGTGGCTCGCGAGCGGCGGGCGGACGGGGGTGCCGGCGGTCAGGCTCGGCCGTTCGATCCGCATTCCCCGGGCTGCTATCGAGCGGATGGCTGCCGTGGGTAGTGAAGCCGACTCCGACGACTTTTTGGTTTCGTGACCATAGGGGACACCACGGTCGGGCTGCACTGCCCTGTGGAGATCTGCATTCCGGCCCGCCACGATATGGGAGCGGTCGTCGTGTCCGTTAGAGCCCGACGTCTTCGCAAGGAGTTGCGCCCCTTGGTTTGGGTAACTCTAGAAGAAGTTGCTCTCGACGCAGTTTTTGAAAACGGACGACTTGTCGCGAGGACCTCCGCTCGCCTTATCGCTGACAGGCTCGGGGTAGACCCCGGAACCGCGGCAGGAGCCCTGCGTACTCTTCGTCGGCGCGGTCTGGTCGCCTTTGAAAGAGAGAGAGCGGTCCCGCTGGCCGCTTTGGACTGTCGGTCTATGTCCTCGGCGACATCTCTGGTCTTAAGGTGTTTTCACGTGCGGATTGCCCATGTTTGGCGGCGGCATGGCCGGAAGAACCAGATAAGAAGTCTCCCGAATTGGCGTCATCATCGACGGAAGAGCCATGCGTGCCAGAGCCCCGCATGGTGGAGGGGCCCCTCTCGGAGTTGTCAGCCTCCCCGCGCTTCGCCTCCCCGACGACGGCCTTCTTGCAAGTCCCCGGGCCAGGGGACGCTGGACTTGGACGCGGGGATCGCATGACGGCCGCCAGGGCCGCCTCCCCGGAGGGGTGGCAAGTGTCTGTGCGCTGGTTGGGGGTAGTTGGGGAGCGTCTTGGGGGCGGGTGGTCTGGTGTTCGGGGGGAGCTGGTGGTGGAGGGCCGTTGGTGGAGGGCTCGTTGGTGGCGGGCCTCGTGGTGGTGGGTTGGTGGTGGGCGTTGGTTGGTGAGCGGATTGGTGCTGGGCGGTTTGGTGGTGGCTGCGCTGGTGGTGGTGTCGGCGGGAGTGATGAAAGTGGGGGCCGTGATGGTGGGCTGGTGCTGGAGGGCTGGTTGGGGAACGGGATTGGTGGTGGCGACGGGATTGGTGGTGGGGTTGATGGTGGCGGGGTTGGTGAGGTGCTGAGGGTTGGGGCTGTGGTGGTGGGTTGGGACTGGTGGTGGCGGATGTTGACGTTGACGGCGTTGACCGATGCCGAGTACTTGATCTCGTCGGTGGCGTTGAGCATCGACGAGTACTACGCCGGGGTGGGAGAGTCACCGGGGGTTTGGGCGGGCCGGTGGGCAGAGGCGCTCGGCTTGTCGGGCGTAGTCGAGGCGGAGGAGTTGCGGGCACTGGTGGAAGGACGGGACCCGGTGACCGGTGAGCGAACTGTTGGCGGGGAACCGGGAACGCTCGGTGCGGGCTTTCGATATGACTTTTTCGGCACCCAAGAGCGTCTCGCTGCTGTGGGCCTTCGCCACCGATCCGGTGGCCGAGGTGGTGGCCGCCGCCCACCGGGAGGCCGTCGCCGAGGCGCTGGCGTTCCTGGAGGAACGGGCCGCCGTGGCCCGGGTACAAGCTGGTGGCGTGCGCCGGCGGGTGGGGACCGACGGGTGGGCGGTGGCCGGTTTCGTGCACCGTACGAGCCGGGAAGGCGACCCCCAGCTCCATACCCACTGTCTCGCTCCCGAACCTTGTGCGGCGGAAAAGCGACGGCCGTTACGTGGCTTTGGACGCCGGCCCGCTGTTCGACTGGTGCCGGGCGGCGGGGTCCGTCTACCAGAACCACCTGCAGCGGTCCTTGTCCCTCCGCCTCGGGGTGGCCTGGGGGCCGGACCGCCACAACACCAGGGAGATGCTCGGCTTCAGCCGTGCCCAGCTGCGGGCGTTCTCCAAGCGCAGCGCCCAGATCGAGGCCGAGCTGGAGGCCAAGGGTGCGCTCTACGAGTCCGCCGGCGCTCCGTATGCAAGCCGACGACGAGGCCTCGCTCGCCACCAGGACGAGCCAAGGACCACTCGCTCACGCCGACGCTGCTCCAGGGCCGGTGGCGTGAGGAGGCCGCCGCGGTTGGCTTGGCCACGGGCACGGAGCTGGAGGAGGCGGTGTGCTGGAACGACTCGGCCTCGGAGGCGCCCGAGCTGGGACGAGGTGGCTGCCGCCCTGGTCGGCCCGGAGACGGGCTTGTGCTCCCGGTCGGCCCGCTTCACAGCGGCCGACGTGGTCGAGCACATCTGCGCTGTTTCCGGTGGCCGGCTCAGTGTGGCGGAGGTCGTCACCATGGCCGAGCGGTTCCTCGCCTCGGACATGGTGGTGCGCCTGACGCCCGATGTGGAGGAGGGGCGGCGCCGGCCGGCGCAGTGGTCGACCGCCGCCCACCGGGCCATGGAGGACCGCACCGTCGCCCTCATGGGCGCGCTAACTGGCCGTCAGGTCCCTGCCGTCGAAGACATCGTCCTGGAAGCGGCTCTGGCGGCCTCGCCGGCGCTCGGGGAGGACCAGGCCGCGGCGGTCAAGGTGCTGGCGGGGGAGGGCGGCAGCCTCAGGGTGGTGCTCGCCCCGGCCGGGTACGGGAAGACCACCATGCTCCACGCCGCCGCCCAGGCCGCGGCAGCCGACGGCCGCCCGGTCGTAGCCGTGGCCACGACGGCCAAGGCGGTGGCCGAGCTGGCCGGTGCCGGCCTGGACGCAAGGACGATCGCCCGGCTGCGGGTCGACCTGGCCGACGGGCCGCTGGCGGCGGGCACCGTCGTCGTCCTGGACGAGGTCTCCCAGACCCCTACCCATGAAGTCGAAGCCGTCCTGGCCGCGGTCGACGCCTGCCCGGGCGGGTCGGTATGGGTCTTGGGCGACCCCCGCCAGTCCCAGCCCGTCGGCGCCGGCGGGGTCGCCGACCACATCGAGCGGCTCGCCAACGAGGGCCTTGTCCCTTCGGCCCGGCTCACGGTCAACCGCCGCCAGGTCGACCCGGCCGACCAGGAGGCGCTGGGCCTGCTCCGCCGAGGCGACGCCGCTGCATCCCAACAATTGCGTACCGAGCACGGCTGGGAGCACGAGCTGGCCACTCCGGCCGAGACCCGCGCGCACGATGGCCGACGCCGTATGCACCGACATCGGGCGCTACGGCGCCGAGCAGGTCGCCGCCCTGGTCGTCTCGCACACCGACGCCGAGGACCTGGCCGACCGGGTCCGCGCCAGGCTGGCGGCCACCGGGGCGCTCACCGGCCCGGCCCTGGTCGGCCCGGGGTGGACGGCTGAGCGGGAGTACCAGGCGGGGGACAGGGTGCTCCTCCACGCCCGCTGCGGCCCCTCGGGCACCCCGCTCGTCAACGGCACCACCGCCACGGTCACCGCCGTCAACAGCGACGGCCTCGCTGTCCGCCTCGACGGCAGTGGAGAAGCTATGAGCCTGCCGGCGACGTTCGTGCAGGGCACCCGCAAGGACGGTTCTCCCAACCTTTCGCACGCGTGGGCGCGCACGGTGGACGGGGCGCAGGGCGGCACCTGGGAAGCCTGCCACTTGCTCGGCAGCGCCGCCTTGGACGCCTACCGGGGCTACACCGGCCAGTCCCGTTCCCGCCAGCCCACCCACACCTGGAACACCGCCCGCGGTCGCGGCCGTCGACCACGGCGGTGCCGTTGCCGACCGGCGGGACGCGGCTGAACAGGTCGCCGGTGCGCTTGCTCGCCGGCCCGACCCATCCCTGGCAGCACGCAGCGACCCCTGGGTACTCGACCGCCAGCTCCGCGAACGGATCGCCGAGCACGAAAGAGTGCTGGCCGCCCGGCCCCCGGACCGCCGAGAGGCTCTCGTCGCAGCGACCAAGGACCTCCAGGCCGCCGAGAGCTGCCTGGCGGACAGGGAGGCAACCGCTTCCCGCACGGCCGACCAGCTGGCGGCGGTCGGCGCGCTCGCCGGGTTGACCCGACGGGGCAGAGAGCAGCGCCGTTTGTTGCAGGACAAGTTGGCCTCCGACGCCGGACGTGCTGCTGCTGCCAAGGACAACTGCAAGCGAGCTGGCCCGCCGTACTTCCCGTCTCCGCCGAGAGCAAGACGTGTTCGACCGGTTCGAGGCGGCCGAGGGATGGCGCCGGGACGACATCTCACGCCTCCGGGGCCAGCTTGACCACCACTGGGCCGAGGTGGTCGCCGCCTGCGTGCAAGCAGACGACCCTCTCGCCTACGGGGTCGACAAGCTCCGCCACGCTCGTGCCACCACGGCCGGGGACCTGCGGGACCTCGACGCCAGGATCCCGGTCGACCGGGCCACCGAACGCGACGACGCCCGCCGGCAGCTCGCCGATGCCCTCAGGGCGCGACAACAAGCCGAAGAGGCGCTCGGGACTGCACGCGCCGCCTTTGACGAGAGCGGGCGCCGTCGGTGGGGACGTAAAGACCAGCAGGAGGTCGCCACGGCCAAGGCCGGCGTCGTCTTCGCCGAGCAACGCCTGGAGCGGGTGGCCGCCGGCGAAGGAGAACTGCGGGAGCACTTCGCCTCTCTCGCCCAACATCAACAGGAGCGCCAGCAGGCGATGGCGGCTGCGGACGCGGGGCGCAAACAGCTCAAGGCCACGTTGGCCCAGTTCGACGCCGCGCTCGACCACACCCGGGCCGACCGCGTCCGCGCCCTTGCCGACGACCCGCCGGCCCACCTGGTCGAGCGGCTCGGGCGAGCACCGGGCTCACCCGCCGGTCGCGCCGTGTGGTGCCACCACGCGCTTGGCATCGAAGCTGTCCTCGACCGCAACGACGCCTTGGGCGCGCCGGCCCCGGGGCAGAGCTCGGCCATGGCACGAGCCCGCCAGGAGGTCGCCATTGCCGACCGGCTGTTGCACTCCAGCGCCGACCTGGCTGACCCGGCCGGCTGGGCCAAGCTCGCCGGCCAGGCCGCTGCTCTCCGCAATGAGGCGCAGCGCCTCGTGACCGCGCGGGCGACGATCGGCCGGCTAATGGCACCAGCGCAACAGGTACAGCCCAGTCACGGCATGGGAGACGCGGCTCAACGAGGGCCAGAGCTGAGCCTGTAGCCGGGACCGGGAACCGAGAAAGGGTCGGGGCCATGGCCACACCCGGACAGAGCTTGATGGCGGACGCGCGCCCACGAGCCGTCACTTCCTCGTCCGGTAACGTCCCATCCACCCGGGGCTGGGGGCACCTACTAGCCGTGACGGTCCGAACATTATGTGGCTCGTTCGGTCGTCGAGGCGGAGCCGGGAGGTGAGCGCATCACCGTCGTTCCGTACTGCCCTGGGGTGCCGCGGCACCTGATCCACGGGCTGCAGATGGAGTGTTCACGGGCACGCTGGCGAACTCTAGCGCCCTCGCCCTGACGGTCCCCGGGTGGTGGTCCCAGAACCGCTTCACAATGCTCCGGGCCCTTGGAGGGGACACCTCGTGTGATACAGCGGCAGTTCCTGCCTCTGTCATCGCTCCTATTGCCGGAGATGTTGGGTGTTTTCGCGGCAGGATTGCCAGCCGAGACCGTCCACCGGCTACGTCGGGCTTTTCGGGGGTCAAGCGTAACGCGCCGCGACGGGCGGAGCCGATGTGGGCCGGTTGTTGCGAGCCGCAGCGTGGGCGTGCGTGCCTGTGCGTTTGTGAACCGAACGGTGGGCGGTGTGCGACGCGCTGGAGCACTTCGGCGTCAAGTTCCGGTGGCCGCAAGCGTGATAGGCGTAGAGCGTGGATGAGGTATCACGAAGCCGATCGCTGTTTTTCAGTGATTCGGGTTGAAGGAGAGGAAGCTCAAAGTGGAAAAGCAGGAGTCCCTTCCGTTCCCCCAGACACCCATGGCTGGTCGGACCAGCCTTCTCAATGCAGGAGTCGGTCTACCAGCAGCGGGTGACGCCGCGTCGACTAGCTCCCCGATGCTCCGAACATCCTCATCGTGCTGATGGACGACGCCGGTCCCGGGCAGCCGTCGACGTTCGGTGGAGAGATGCACGCCGACGTTGGACCGCATCCTCGGCGAGGGGATCGGTTACAACCGTTTTCACACGACGGCCCTGTGCTCGCCGAGCCGAGCGTCGCTACTGACGGGGCGCAATCATCACAAGGTGTGCACCGGGGTGATCACCGCGTTCGCGAACGACTGGGATGCGTTCTCCGGGCGCATCCCCAAGACCGGCGCGCTCGTGGCGGAAGTGCTGAAGGATTACGGCTATGCCACGCTGGCTGGGGCAAGTGGCACAACAAGCCGGCCATCGAGGCCGGCCCGACCGGCCCGTTCGAGTACTGGCCGACGAACTCGGGGTTCGAGT
>CAWGNA010000002.1:0-711757 GCA_963823855.1 uncultured Acidimicrobiaceae bacterium | reverse complement strand
GGCCCAGTCGAGGTCCGAGTTGTCCAGCCTGATGGCCTCGCCGACCCTTATCGCGGTGGCCGCCAGCAGCCCGATCAGTGTGGCCATGGACGTGGCCGCCAAGGGGGAGCAGGCGTGGCGGCCGGCCTCCGCCATGAGCAAGGCCGTGTCGGCTTCTGTGTACAGGTAGGGGGCATGACGTTGTGGCCGGTAGGTGACGAGGCCCAGGCGGCGGCACCTCGGTCGCAGGGTCGGTGCCGGCCAGGTAACGGGCAAAGCCCCGGACTGCCGTCATCCTGTGGGCTCTCAGACACCACCCCGGGCCGGCCTGGGCTTCGGCGCCCAGGCCAGGGCGGCAGCAACGCTCACGGTCTTGGCGCCACTGGCGTCAAGGTAAGCCAGAAAACCAGGCAACAGGCGGGCCGTGTTGTCCAGTTTGTGGCCGAGCGAGCGGCGCAGGGCCCAGTAGTCGTCGAGGTGGCCGGCCAGCGCGGGTCATTGCTCGCTCCCAGGCCATGGGCGGGCCACTTGGCGCAAGGAGGCGTAATCGACTTTGGCGTACACGGCGGTGGTGGCGAGGTCGCGGTGCGCAAGACCTGGCTTATCTGTACGAGCGAGGAGCCCCGCCGCGAGCAGCTCGGTGGCCAGGGCGTGGCGGAGGGCGTGAGCACGCACTGGGGCCAGGCCTGCCCTGAGGCAGGCACGTTGGACTGCGTTCGTGACGGCGGTGGTGCTCATCGGCCCGAAGGGGGCATAGCGGGTGAGGAACACCGCCCGGTGGCCTTCAATGCGAGGGCGGCCCTCGGTTATGTAACCGACCAGGGCCTCGCCCACGTCGGCCGGCAGTGGCAGGTGGTCCTCACTGACGGCCCTTGCCCCGCACCACGAGCTCGCCTGCTCGCCAGTCGATGTCCTCTAGGGCCAGCCCGGCGACTCGGCCGCCCGCAAGCCCAAACGGGCCAGCACGGTGATGACAGCGAAGTCCCGCCGGCCCGTCACTTGGGAACGGTCGCAGGAGGCCAACAATGCAGCGACGTCAACCGTGCTGAGCGCAGGGGCCGGGAGCCGGCCCCCCCTCCAACCGGCTACGGGAGGCACGGAGCCGGCCAGGCCAGCCGGGACGACGCCATTTATGTGCAAGAAGCGCAGCAATGAGCGCAGTTCGGCTACGTGGCCCTTGAGGGAGCCGACGGCCAGGCCCCGTGCTTTTTCGCTGAGCAAGAAGGCGGTGACGTCCTCGCCCGTCAGGGCTTCGGCCCCGGTGGGGCCACCTGTAACGCCCGTCCGGGCACTCAAGAAACGCTGGGCCGTGCCTTCGTAGCGTTCGGCGGTCCGACGGGCCAGCCCCCGCTCGCCCACCAGGTAGAAGTGGTAGGAGGCGAGCATTTCTTCTTGCGGCGTCACTGGCGAGGCCGTGCTCATCGCACCTCGCGCTTGTAAGTAACTAAAAAGCGGGCCGAGCACTCGCCCAGTCGGCACCCGCCGCCACCCGGCCGACCTCCACCATGAGCGGAACCGTTCTACCTCGGTCGGCCCCAGCTCGCCGAGGGTGACGCCCTCGCTTTCGAGCCACTGGCTCAGCCGAGCCATCACCCTCACAGGGTTGGCCAGCGCCGCTTCTGCGTACCGGAGCCGGCTCAGCTCCGACACGAACCCATCGGCGTAGTCGGCTAACGGTCCCCCCACATGAGGCTTGTAGGGCTTTGGCATCTGTCTCCTCCTCGTCCTGGCGGGACCCTCGTCCCGTCCGAAGAAGAGTCAAGCCACGCGATTATGCCGACATAGCTCGACAATAAGTCGCAGCGTGCAGGCACTCGACGCACCAACAGTCCGGATAATTTCGGCGTCGGCATAAGTCGAGGACCAGTACGTGGCGAGGGCTAAGGGCCAGGCGCCGGCGCTCGAGGCGCCAGGTGAGGGAGGCGACGGTGGAGGAGCTGACGCCGGCCCCTTCGCCTAGCGCCTTGGCCGCCTGACCCGACGTGGCGGTACCGAGCACGGTGTAACCCGCCGCCTCGAAACCGGCCCGCACGGCCGAAAGAGTGCTGGTCTTCCCCGAACCGGCCACCCCGAGCACCAGGTCCATGGCGTGGCCTGAAGTGAGGAGGGCCGTGGCCACTTCGGCTTGTCTCTCGCTGAGACGGAGGCCTCCAGACAACTCGGTCTGGCCCACGGCAGCAGCAGCATCCTCGGGCGAGATGCTCGGCCCTTCCCTTTGGGCCAGCACGTCGGCCAAAGAAGCTATCCGCCTCTCGTCCTCGATGACGCAAGTGGCGGCGAACACCGGCTCCAGGGCTCCCCGCACCAGGGGCAGGGCAATAGCTTTTTCATAGGAGAGCACTTGCTCTACAGCCTCGTCCAGTATTGAGACAGGCAACCCGTGGAGGCACGGAGCCACGGCCACGACCACGTCGAGGCGGGAGAAGGTCTTCTCCGAAGCGAGCCTTCCGCCTGGCGAGAGCAGTTCCTCGGCAATGTCAGAGAAGAGCGCACGACTAAGTTCAGGTCGTTTGTACTCGAGCCCGGCGCGCTCGACGGCAGCAGCTAGCTCCCGCGGCGGGTAGCCGGCCCGGGCCAGCTCGTCCCGCCAGCGAGGCAAGAGGTCCTCGACCCGTTCATGCGCCTTGCGGTCCCGGGTGGCACGGGCGGCGATGGCCCGGGAACGGTAGGTCGCCTCAGGACCAACGGCGGCGTCTATCTGAGCGGAGCGGGTGGCGTGCACTTGCCACGCCTCCTTCGGGATGCCACATATGGCCCACGCACCGAGGCGGCCCGATGGTCCCGGGTCGGGTTCGATGCCATAGCCAAGTTCGACGGCTTTCGCGGCCGCAGCCATTCGCCCCACGGCAGTGGCGGCGTGGAGGTGGTCCCGGACAAGCCCGGTGTCGAGCGCCTTCCAGCCTCCTCGCTCGTCCCGCATTCGAAGAAGATTGGCGAGCAAAACATGATCGTGGACCTGCGGGTCGCCAGCTCTCGTTGTCGCGTGACGTGACACGGCCCACGTGAGACCATCCGTGGGGGAACGCACCTGCGCCCGCCCTCGTCTCCCGCCCTGCTCTTGTACGACCTGGTCCAGGTAAGCGAGCGTTGCCTGCCTCTCGAAATCAAGCAGGGTATGCATGTCTTCCGCCATGCCGATAACGCCGAGTTCTGCGACCGATTTGTGCGGACTGACCACGATCTCCATCCCCGGCCGCATGCAGTGCACCAGTCGTTCGCCAGTTTCGGGATGGCGCGCCCCGCCGCCGCCGAACACAGCCCTCCACTCGTCAAGGGCGACTTCGCCCTCCAAGCCAAGCGAAGCGGCGCCGGCACCGCCCCACACCATCGGTGTCTCACCTCGGGAGGCGTAGTAGTCAAGAGCATTCTCAACCGGGTCGTCCCCGCGGTTTAGCACGGCGTGCTCGTGGTAACTGACCGAGTCTGTCCCCATAAGCCGCATCCACGCCACCCTCTAAATCCTCCGCAAGTTCACGCAAGACTTCATTTCCAGTTGACAACCGAAGGTTGTAATCGTGTTCAGGAAAGTTCTTTTCTTATACAACGAGACCTGATCGATGTAAAGAGGATTTTCTGGACCGGTCAATAACGGTTACTGGTGGTCTCTAAACGTATTGCCTCTGATTGAGGCATAGAGGAGCTCGTGCCGGGGGGTCGAGTTGCCATACTCGTCATCGGCCGGCGAGAAATAGCAGAGCCTGCACTTCGGCGCGGATCTTTAAGACGTCAGGATCAGTTCCGTTGTTTGGTCGAGCTGCATGGCTGTGTGCCGATTTCGAAAATGAACGGGTCCGTGAGTTACGGATAATAACGGTACCTAAAAGAGCACATCGCTTGACTGTGAATCATGATTCGTGGACGAGGGGACAGGGCAGGTGTCCGTCCGACTTGCGAAGCCCAAACTCCGCCTGCGATGCACCGGATAGGTGCCGACTGGCGACAACGTCCGTCCCATTTCTGCTCGATCGGAGAAATGCCGGCTCCTGCTGTCGCCCCTCTCGGCCCGGAACTGACCGTTGGGCAACTACCGAGCTGTCGGTTTTGGCCGGACCTGGCAAAGCCTTGTGCAAGCGCAGCGAGTCAGTCGCCAGGCGCTGTTTACTGCTGCCTCGAGGGACGGCCATAGCTCGGCCACCTCCGCCCCTACAAGTGACGAGGTATTGGAACCAGACCCCCGACCGGGGTGCGCGGAGGTTTTTGGCGTCCGGCTGTTTCGTTCTGGGGACCTCGTGGACCGGTAGAGAGAGCAGGCTCGCTCAAAGAAGGGACGGACATGACCGAAGCACTACCTGAGCTTATTGACATCGACACGCTGGCCCTCAGGCTTGGCGATTCTGTCCGCCACATCCGTCGGCTGGTTGCCGAGAGGCGCATCCCGTACTTGAAGGTCGGCCACTTTGTGCGCTTCGACCCGGACGAGATAGCTGTCTGGTTGGACACTCAGCGCGTCTCCGTCACGGGAATATCCCGTCGCACGGTTGAGGCGCAGGGAGAACGAGAAGTCTCTAGCGTGAGCGGATCAGGTACGTCTAGCTGGGACTGACCTGAACGGCCCGGGCATCGCCTCGACTGGTGGGCCGACCCGAGGCGTCTAGCAGGCGCCGTATGCTGACGTGGTGGACCCACTTAGCGACCACAGCCAAAGTGAGCTCATCGTCGCTGACGACGGGAGCATCCCGGCCGAGCAGCTACGCAAGTTCGGCTTCCTGCCGGGTGCCCACTTGTGCGTGGTTGAGGCGATCGCCGAGGCAGCCTCCGACGGGCTAGCTGGCTCCCTCCCTGACCTTCCCGACCTGGCGTGGGAGGACTTTGAGCGAGGTAGCCAGCTCGCTCGTCGAGACGCCTCTGCTTCGTGCGCGTAGTCGCGGACTCGCACGCTGTCGTTTGGTACGTCCAAGGCTCAAAGCGCCTCTCCGAGCGAGCGGCCCGTGTGCTCGAGCAGGCCGAAGCGGAGCGGGCGCTCGAGGTCTCGGTAGCCACGTTTATCGACCTTTGGTACGTGAGCCAAACCACAGAGGCGATCAGCACTGAGCAGTTTGCTGCGCTAAAAGATCGGCTCGTCTCGTCGGAGGCGGTGACCGTTGAGCCCGTGACCGTCGGCGTCGCGGATGCCACGATGGATATACCGAGGACAGCCCTGGCGGACCCCTGGGACCGCTTGATTGTTGCAACTGCTATCGCTCTTCGGGTGCCACTGGTGACTCGTGACTCCGAGATTCGCTCATCCGGGCTGGTTGAAACGATCTGGTAGGTCGAGGCCGGCACACTTCGTCTGCCCTGGGTCCTGCTGCCTCCCGTGATCTCGGGAGGCGGTCACACTGCGCTGGTAGATTTCCGCACCGTGAGGCGCCGGCACTTTGGGAGCGTTCGAAAGCTGCCCTCGGGTCGCTGGCAGGCGAGTTACTGGTACGAGGGGCGGCACCACGTCGCGCCCCGGACCTATGTGTCCAAAGCCGACGCGGAGGCGTGGCTTACGAACGTAGATTCGCAGATAGCCCGCGGTACGTGGGTCGCACCCGCCGCCGGCAGGTTGACGGTCGACGAGCTGGCCGAGCGTTGGCTCGCGTCCAACCCGCTGAAGCGCGTTTCCAGCGTCGAGCGGGACCGAAGCATATTGCGTCACATCCTTCCCGTACTAGGCCCCTGCAGGCTCGCCCAGGTGTCTCGGGCTGACCTACAAAAGATGGTCGACCGCTGGGTGCTTCGCTACAGTCCCTCCACCGTCGGCCGGATGGCATCGGTCCTGAGGGCGTTGTTCTCTTACGCCGTCGACGCCGAGTTGGTCGCACGCTCGCCGGCGTCCGGGCTGCGTCTGCCGCGGACACGCCTCGTGGAGCGCCCCGTGCTCACCGCCGACGACCTCGAGCGCCTCGCCAAAGCTCTCGGACCTGACGACGCTCCGATGATGTGGCTCGGCGTGATTGGAGGGCTTCGCTGGGCGGAGTGTGCCGGCCTGGCCGTGAGGGATCTCGACCTCCTCTCAAGCACCGTGTCAGTTCGCCAGCAGCTCGGCCGCGACGGCCGGCTCGGGCCACCCAAATCGGAAGCTGGCAAGCGTCGCCTTGCTGTCCCGACTTGGTTGGTCGAAGACTTGTCCGCCATCCTCGCTCGCCGGGGGCTCACTGCCGCGGACGCCGACGCACTCGTATTCGTGAGCTCCAAGGGGAGCGATCTTCGTTACCAGAACTGGCTCCGCCGCTACTGGCGCCCCGCCTGCGAGGCAGCCGGTCGGCCGGAGCTACATTTTCACGACCTCCGGTCAATGTCGGCCACCGCGTTGGTAACGAACGGCGTAGACATAAAGACAGCACAAACTCGGCTCGGGCACGCCTCACCGGCTGTCACGCTTGCCATATATGCCCGAGCGACGGCCGAGGCAGATCGCCGGGCGGCGGATGCTCTCGGCGAGGCTTTTGGATCTCTTCGCGCACGTAGCGCGGACGGCGCCGACGGCTAGCGACCCGAGATAGGTGCTGACCAGCAATTTTATAGGTCCAAGGGTCGAAGCCGTCGGCCATGGTAAGGCTGGTGTCGTCGGTTCGATTCCGACAGGGGGCTCCACTGGCGAGCAGTTAAGTAGGCCCTCTAGCTGCTATTTTCCTCAACTTTTCCTGGCCGAGCCTGCTGACGGTTCGTTGCGCAGGGCTACATCGCTCCCCTGGGTAGCCATGTTTGGGCTCGAGGCTCGAGCCAGTTGGCTGCCCTGAGGGGCCAGATCCCACCAGGCCGGCGGTAGGTTTGGCTGGTGGCCGAGGACGACTTCCTGCTTTTCGCCGGGTCGGCCAGCCGGAAACTCGGAGGCGCGATCGCTCGGTACCTCGGGCGCCAGCTTGGCGCCAGCGAGACCCTGGCGTTCTCGGAGGGGAACCTCTTTGTGAGGGTGCTCGAAAACGTACGTGGCCGGGACGTTTTCTTGGTGCAGGGGACAGGGTTCCCGACCAACGACAACTTCATGGAGCTGCTCTTTTGGATCGACGCCCTAAAACGCGCCAGCGCGTCCTCGGTGACGGCGGTCATCCCCTATTTCAGTTATGCCAAGGGTGACAAGAAGGACGAGCCCAGAGTCGCGATCCGAGCCCGCGTTTGTGCTGACGCCATAGAGGTGGCAGGAGTCGACCGGGTCGTGACCCTGGACCTTCATGCGCCTCAGATCCAGGGCTTTTTCAAAGTGCCAGTCGACGATCTCTATGCAATGCCCGTGTTGTGCAGAGCCATCGTTGCCAAGGCCTTGCCGGACCTGGTTGTCGTATCTCCCGACGCCGGCTTCGTGAAGAAGGCGCGCCTATGGTCCGACCGACTGAACGCCCCGCTTGCCATAGCTGACAAGCGGCGGACGGACCATTCGGAGTCGGCCGAGGTGTTAGAGCTGATGGGCTCTGTCGAGGGTCGCACCGCTCTGATCGTGGACGACTTCACGATCTCGGGGGGCACACTTGTCGACGCGGCGCGCCTCCTGGTGGAACGCGGCGCCGTGTCGGTCTACGCGGCCGTCACCCATGGGCTGCTCACAGGTACGGCTATCAAGAGGCTCGATGATTCCCCCATCGAGCGGCTGTTCATAACCGACAGCATCGAGACGCAGCCGCACGTCCTGCCGGCCAAGGTCGAGGTCGTCTCGGTGGCGGACCTGTTCGGCGAAGCCATTCACAGGATTGCGCGCCGCGAAAGCGTCTCGGTCCTTTTCCGCTGAGGATGAGTGCTCCTCAGGGACGTCGCCGTCAGTTACACTCGCCATTTGTGCATGAGCCACAGCCGAAGCCGATCGCCGGGCGGAGGTCCCCCGGGCGCGAGCGCCCAGGCTCGCTCGCGGACCAAGCGTGCACGGCCTGTGCAGCCGCGAGGCGGCGTAGCTCAGTTGGCAGAGCACTCGGCTCATAATCGAGTTGTCGTCGGTTCAAGTCCGACCGCCGCTACGGATGGCGACTTAGTGGTACTGAAGGTGCGATGGTGCACCGCCGGTAGAGGCAGCGAAAAGGGAGTATGAACAGATGGCCAAGAACGATAGGCGCGTGAAGGTGACGCTCGCTTGCGATGTGTGCAAGCGGCGCAACTACATCACCAGCAAGAACAAGCAAAACGATCGTGAGCGCATCGAAATGCGCAAGTACTGCCGCTGGGAGAGGCAGCACACGCTTCACAAGGAGACCAGGTAAACAGCCCGCCATGTCCGGGCTAGCCGCCGGCAGGAGGGCGCGGGCCAGGCACGACCCACCTGGCAGCCACGCCGAAGGGGATGGCTCACTCGGTCGCGGTCCCACGCCGACCTACCGCCCACAACACTGCAGGTCAACTGGCGGCCGGGGGCAACAGCGGCTCGTCTTCAACGGGGGCCTCGGGCAAGCCGGGCCAGTACCTGAAGCAGCGCTGAAAGCGCTGGTGGACGCGGCTCGGAAAGGCGACCGGTCTGCCTTCGACGAACTGGTGCGGGTGACCTGGGCCGGGACGTACACGCTCGCCTTCAGGTTGACGGGTAACGAAGAGGACGCCTTGGATGTGGTCCAAGAGGCTTACCTGCGGGCGCTGCGCGGCCTGCCGCGGTTCCGGGGCGAGGCCCGCTTTTCGACGTGGCTCTACCGTGTGACGGCGAACTGTGCGAGCAACCAGGTGGCCCGTTCCTGGCGTAGCCGGCACGACCAGTTGGACCCCGACGGGATGGACTTGGCCAATGTCCGCGACCGCCGGCTCGAGCACGACCCCGAGGCCTCGGCCTCCGCTGGCGACGAACGAGCCCTATTGGCTCAAGCGCTCCTGCGCTTGCCCTGGCGGCTTCGTCAGGTAGTGGTCCTCCGAGACGTGTACGACCTTTCCCACAAAGCAATAGCCGCCGAGGTCGGGACATCGGAGGCGGCGGCCAAGGTCCGGCTACAAAGGGCCCGCAAGCGCCTGAGGGAAGATCTCGGCCGACGGCTCCATGGCCCGGAGGCTCCGAACCAACGCTGGCGGCGGAGCCACGATAAGAGAAGCGGGCAAACAAATGGAACCAGCCTGACCACAAAGTCGGTTGCTGATAGGGATGACGATGCCGTGGCTAGCTGAGGCCGCCAAGAGACCAGCGAAGGGCAACCACAACAACCTTCGAGCGCTGCTCTCATGTGAGGCTGTGTCCGAGGAGCTGCCCTTGGTCGTAGACGGGAGCAGGCGCCCGAGCGAGGCCATGGACGAGCATCTGCGGACGTGTGTGGCGTGCCAGGCGGAGCTGGCGGGTTACCGCCGGTTGCTGAGGATCCTGCGCACCATGAGAAGTGAACCCGTCCTTCTTCCTGCTCCTGAGCTGGTCGGGAGCATGTTGAGCCTTCTTCGTCAGCACCCATCGTGGCGTCCGAAGCGGTCGGAGCCCTGGGTGGTCGCGCTGGCAGCAGTGGGAGTGGCCGCTCTGGGAGCCGGCGCTATCCTGGCTCGGGCTGGACGGCTGCCGCGCGTTGTAGCTGGAGCCGCATAGCCGCACGGCCGCGCAGTCCGCGTCGGACCGCAAAGGAGCCTCGCCGGGGACGATCGTCCGGTTAGATGGTCGCCAGGTTTCTGAAAGGGCGCTCGGTTGGTGAAAGGGCGCTCGGGCCGGTGCCCCGTGACCCTGTAGGGTGGCAGCGGTGCTAACCTCATCCGTCGGGGCAGAAGCGTGTGCCCACCGTCGCCTGGAGGGCAAAGCTCCAAGGGCAGTAGCTCAATATGGCAGAGCACCGGTCTCCAAAACCGGCGGTTGGGGGTTCAAGTCCCTCCTGCCCTGCTTGAGGTTAGGAATGAGAAAGGCCACTTGGGAAGGTCACTGACGTGAGCATTAACGAATACAACCGAGCGCAGAAGCGAGCGTTGCAGCGCCAGGGTACCCTCGACGCCGAAGGGGTGCCGGCGGTGCGCCGCGAGGAGCGCCGCCCACCTGCTGCCTCGTCCCGGGGCGGCTTCCGGCCCCGCCAGTTCCTGGACGAGGTGATCCTCGAGCTGCGCAAGGTGATGAAACCGAAGCGGGCCGACCTGATCAACTACTCGACCGTCGTCTTTTTCACGATCGCCTTCATGGTGTCGCTGGTGTACGGGCTCGACTACGCCTACTCCCTGTTTTTTACGCACCTGTACACTTAGTCCTCGACCAAACCCCAGCCCCTAGTTACCATCGGCGAAATGTCAGAGTTACCTATGCCTGAAGATCTCGAACCCCCCGACAGCGACGACGCACCCTCTCAACCGGGGGGCGCGACCGGCGCGCGGGGGCGTCGCAAGGGGTGGGAAGCTGCACCCTCCCCAAACGGGGACGGCCAGGTTACGGATGTGCTGGTAGAGGCCATCCCCGAGGCAGTCGTAGCACCGCCGGAGAGCCCATACGACCGTCCTGGCCGGTGGTACGTGGTCCACACCTACGCGGGCTACGAAAACAAGGTCAAGTCCAACCTCGAGAGCCGGATTTCCTCGATGAACATGGAGGACCGGATATTCGAGGTCGTCATCCCGCTCGAAGACGTCGTCGAACTGAAGAACGGCAAACGGCAAGTCGTCTCGCGGAAGGTCTTTCCTGGTTACCTCATGGTCAGGGTGGACCTCGACGACGATTCCTGGTACGTCGTCCGGAACACGCCCGGGGTGACCGGGTTCGTTGGGCTGGGAGCGCGGCCGACACCGCTTTCGAGGCGCGAGGTCGAGAACATCCTGGCGGTAAAGACCGAGGGTGCGGGGGCCCCCAAGAAGACCAAGCCCCGCCTCGAGTACGAAGTGGGCGAGTCAGTGCGGGTCCGGGAAGGGCCGTTCGCGGACTTCAGCGGCACGATCGCGGAGATCAACGAGGACCAGCTGAGGCTTAAGGTCCTCGTCAACATCTTCGGCCGAGAGACCCCTGTAGAGTTTGAGTTCGCCCAGGTAGCTAAGCTCTGACGCCGGTTGGCGTCTAAGGCTCACCCAGGCCGGCGCAGCCCACCCAACCGAAAGTATTCGGGGCGAAAGTAAGAGGAGCACCCCCAATGGCCAAACGCCAAGTCTCAGCGATAGTCCGTATCCAGCTTCCGGCCGGAAAGGCCACTCCGGCCCCGCCGGTAGGCACCGCGCTCGGGCCGCACGGCATCCAGACGATGGAGTTCGTCAAACAGTACAACGCCGCGACCGAGGACAAGGTGGGCCAAGTGATCCCGGTCGAAGTAACGGTCTTCTCGGACCGGAGCTTCAGCTTTGTTCTGAAGACGCCGCCGACAGCAGTGCTGATCCGCCAGGAGCTTGGTATCCCCAAGGGCGCCACGACTACTGGTAAGGAGGTCGTAGGCACTCTGAGCGATGCCCAGGTGGCCAAGATCGCGGGGTAAAGATGCCTGACCTCAACGCGAACGACCTCGAAGCGGCCAAGGCTCAGGTGGCGGGGACGGCACGTTCGATGGGCGTCAAGGTCAGCTGAAGGCCTTGGAAAGGTATCAAAGGGAGGCATAGTGCCGAAAAGAGGAAAGCGGTATATCGAGGCGGCCAAGCGCACCGGACGGGAGCATCTTTACGGTCCGATCGAAGCGGTCGACCTGGTAAAGGACCTGTCCCACGCCGGTTTCGACGAGACCGTGGAGCTGGCTGTCCGATTAGGGATCGACCCTCGCAAGGCTGACCAGGTCCTCCGGGGCACTGTTTCTCTACCGTCGGGGACGGGCAAGAGCGTGCGTGTGGCCGTCTTTGCGGCCGGTGAGGCAGCCGATGCCGCCCGGGAGGCCGGGGCGGACATAGTTGGTTCGGACGACCTCGTGGCCAGGGTCGACGGCGGGTTCATGGATTTCGACGTCGCGATCGCGACCCCGGACCTGATGGGCCAGGTCGGCCGGCTCGGCCGCAAGCTCGGGCCGCGCGGCCTCATGCCAAACCCCAAGACGGGCACCGTGACGGCCGACGTGGGCCGAGCGGTGACGGACTTCAAGGGAGGGCGGGTCGAGTACCGAGCCGATGCCCGGAGCCGCGGCGTCGTACAGGTGCCGATCGGGAAGGTGAGCTTCCCACGTGAGCAGCTGCTCGCGAACTTTAGGGCGGTCTTCGACGAGTTGCAGCGGGTAAAGCCCGCCGCCGCCAAGGGCCGCTATGTGCGATCGGTCGCCATGTCGTCCACCATGGGGCCCGGGATTGACATCGACCCCGGCCGCTTGCGCGTAACCGAAGAGGAGCTGGCGGCTATCCAGGCCCCAGCGCTGGTAAGCTAGATACCTGAAATAACGCCGA
This sequence comes from uncultured Acidimicrobiaceae bacterium, assembly GCA_963823855.1. Lineage (GTDB taxonomy): Bacteria > Actinomycetota > Acidimicrobiia > Acidimicrobiales > Palsa-688 > Fen-671. The sequence continues at coordinate 699,610 of CAWGNA010000002.1, read as the reverse complement.
AGACATCCGGTTGCGCCCGTCGCGGCGCCGAAGTGGGCTGCGGCCCGACCTGATCAGGCGAGCTGGCACTCCTTAGGTGGGCGTGTGGGCTCGCGCCAAGAGCCGAACCCCCAAGGAGTGGTAGATGGACAACCCGAGGCCCGAAAAGGCGGCTGTCGTAGACGAGGTGCGAACGCATCTCGCCGCAGCTGACGCCGTGATCGTGACCGAATACCGCGGGCTCAAGGTAAAGGACCTGGCGGCGCTTCGGCGCAGCATCTCGCCTCTGGGCGCTGAGTACAAGATCTACAAAAACACCCTCGTACGCATCGCGTCCGATCAGTGCCCGGATGGCTTCAGCGGTCTGCTGTCGGGCCCCACCGCTCTCGCCTTCGTTCAAGGCGACGCTGCAGCCGTCACCAAGGCGATACGCGACTTCGCCCGTGCCAACCCGTTCCTCCTGATCAAGGGTGGCCTCCTCGGCAACTCTGTCCTCGGACCTGAGGCCGCCGGCGCCCTGGCGGACCTGCCGTCACGAGAGGTCCTGCTGGCCCGTCTCGCCGGCGCCCTGGCGGCACCGATGCAAAGCTTCGCGGGCCTGGTTGCCGCCATCCCGCGCAACTTCGCCTATGGCCTCGCTGCCCTCCGCGACAAGCGCGCCGAGGGCGGTGAGCCTGAGCCGACGAGCCCAGCACCGACCGCGAGCCCAGCACCGACCGCGAGCCCAGCACCGACCGCGAGCCCAGCACCGACCGCGAGCCCAGCACCGACTGCGAGCCCAGCACCGTCCGCGAGCGCAGCACTGTCCACCAGTGTCGAAGAGCCCGCTGGCGCCGAACCGGCGACCAGCACCGAAGACTCGACCAGCACCGAGGACTCGACCAGCACCGAGGACACGACCGGCACCGAAGACTCGACCATTACCGAGGACTCGACCAGCACTGAAGACGCGACGAGCACGGAAGACTCGACCAGCACCGAGGACACGACCGGCACCGAAGACTCGACCATTACCGAGGACTCGACCATTACCGAGGGCTCGACCAGCACCGAGGACTCGACCAGGACGGAGGCACAAGTGAGCGGCGAAGCGTCGCCCTCTGCCCAAGCCGCCGAGAGCCTGCACGAGGCTGTCGCGGCCGAGGAGCTGGACCTCCCTGAAACCTCTGACGTTCCCGAAGACCCGGCGGGCACGGCACAGTAGCGACGCAGACCAGACCCCCAAGTCCCTATCAACAAGACCCAGGAGCAGTAGAAATGCCAACCACTTCCAAAGACGAGATCCTCGACGCGATCTCCAGCATGTCCGTCCTCGAGCTGTCCGAGCTGCTCAAAGCCTTCGAAGACCGCTTCGGAGTGACTGCCGCGGCCCCGGTAGCCATGGCCGGCTCGGCGGGCCCTGCCGCTGGCGCCGCTGACGCCCCGGTGGTCGAGGAGCAGGACGAGTTCGACGTCGTACTGACGGGCTCCGGCGACAAGAAGATCCAGGTCATCAAGGAAGTCCGCGCGCTGACGAACCTGGGCCTGAAAGAAGCCAAGGACCTGGTCGACGGCGCTCCGAAGGCTGTCCTAGAAAAGGTCAGCAAAGAGGACGCGGACAAAGCGAAGGCCCAGCTGGAGGCAGCGGGCGCCACGGTCGAACTCAAGTAACTCTGTCCTTTCCCCCGGAGCGGGGCCCCAACCCCGCCGGGGGCCGTTGGCTCACCCGGGGAACCTGACGCCGCTCAGGGGCAGGTGGGGGGCTCCTCGGCGGGTTGGCGTCCGCGGAGCGCTGCTGGCCACCGGTCATGTAACGCGGCCCGGGTACGCTGGACACCAGAAGTGCTTGACCGCGCCGCTCGGCTGGCTTACCCTAGTTGTAAGGGCCACGAGGTGACCTCTTTGGATTTGTTGCCGCGTCCGCGCTGGATCGGGTATACTGATCAGTTGCCGTGCCCTGTCTTTCCGCGTCCTTAGTTTTTAGGGCGGTAGCTTGGCGCGCTCCGTTGGCCCCTGCGTCTTCCAAGGAGTAGTCCTTGCTGTCTCGCCCCGTAACCCGGGAGCGCTTCTCGTTTGCGAACCTCGACGAGGTACTGCCGCTCCCGGATCTGATCTCAGTACAACGCGACTCTTTCCGATGGTTCCTAGATAAGGGCTTGGCGGAAGCTTTCCGCGACATCAGCCCGATTGAAGACTTCTCCGGTTCGCTCAAGCTCATCCTGGAGTTCGATCCGACCGACCAGGATTTGCGCCCGCCTCCGAAGTTCTCGGTGGAGGAATGCAAAGAGAAGGACATGACCTACGCAGCGCCGATATTCGTGCGCGCGCAGTTCCAGAACGCCAACACCGGCGAGATCAAAGAACAGACGGTGTTCATGGGCGACTTCCCGGTGATGACGGACCGCGGCACGTTCATCATCAATGGCACGGAGCGTGTGGTTGTATCCCAGCTCGTGCGCTCACCGGGGGTGATTTTCCAGCCCGGGCGAGATGCCAAGACGATTGTGACCGGCACCGTTCACCCGTACCGTGGTGAGTGGATCGAGTTTGACGTCGAGGCCAAGCCGGGCAAAGACATCAGCGCCGGCTCGAGGGTTGCCCGTAAGCGGCGCCTGTCCCTCTTTACGCTGCTACGCGCCCTTGGGTACGCCGACGAAGCCTTCCTGGAGCGGTTCGTACGGCATTTCGAGTTCCTGGAGCCTCAATGGGACAGGGAAAGGGAGCTCGCCCCGAGCCAGGAAGACGCCCTGCTCGAGATTTACAAGCGCGCCCGTCCCGGCGAACCGCCTTCGGTGGAGTCGGCTCGCGCTTATTTCGAGAACGCATTTTTCAACCCGAAGCGCTACGACCTGACGCGCGTCGGGCGCTACAAGCTCGACCGCAAATTGGGACCGGAAATCGCAAAGATCGAGTCTCTGTTCGGGATCGAGCTCGACCGTCCCGTGCCGGGCCAGACTGTGCTGTCGAAGAGCGAAGTGCTCGCCGCCGGCACCTACCTTTTGCACCTCGCCCAGGGCGAGGCCGGTTACCGTCTGGACGACCAGGACCACTTTGCCAACAGGCGGGTCCGCTCGGTCGGGGAGCTCATCCAGAACCAGGTGCGCGTCGGCCTTTCCCGTATGGAGCGCGTCGTCCGGGAGCGCATGACCACCCAGGACGTCGAGGCTATAACCCCTCAGACCCTCATCAATATCAGGCCGGTCGTAGCAGCAATAAAGGAGTTCTTCGGCACCAGCCAGCTCTCGCAGTTCATGGACCAGACCAACCCGCTTTCCGGTTTGACGCATAAGCGTCGTCTTTCGGCCATGGGCCCCGGCGGGCTGTCGAGGGAGCGGGCCGGTTTCGAGGTGCGTGACGTGCACAGCTCGCACTATGGGCGCATGTGCCCGATCGAAACCCCTGAGGGGCCGAACATCGGCCTGATCGGCCACCTGGCGACTTACGGCCGGATAAACGAGTACGGCTTCATCGAGACGCCGTACCGGCGCGTCGCCGAGGGCATAGTGACCGACGAGATCGTGTACCTCGCTGCCGACGAAGAAGAGGAGTACGTCATAGCGCAGGCCAACGCCAAGTTGGACTCCGACGGGACCCTCACGGACCAGCGCGTGCTCGTACGGCGCGCTCCGCAGGGGCCGGGGGTCCGTGTCGGCGCCGGCGGCACCACGTACGGCACTACGAGCGAGGTCGATTTTGTCCCGCCCTCCGAGGTGGACCTGATGGACGTCTCGCCCAAGCAGATCGTGTCTATTTCGACCGCCCTTATCCCGTTCATCGAGCACGACGACGCCAACCGGGCTCTTATGGGCGCCAACATGCAGAAGCAGGCGGTGCCCTTGGTGTACCCCGAAGCGCCCTTCGTCGGCACCGGCGTAGAGGGGAGGGCGGCCCGCGACACCGGTGACGTCCTGTTGGCTGAGGGCACGGGCATGGTGACCGAGGTCGCCGGCGAACACGTTGTCATCGAGTACCAAGGGGGCCAGGTCGACCGTTGGGGTAACCCGCTGGCGCGCAAGGTTTACCCCGTCTACAAGTTCCGCAGGTCCAACCAGAACACCTGCTTTAACCAGCGGATAGTGGTTGAAGAGGGTCAACCCGTCGAGCGGGGGGACGTGCTGGCAGACGGGCCGTCGACCGAAGGCGGCGAGCTCGGCCTGGGCAAAAACCTCCTCGTTGCCTTCATGCCGTGGGAGGGTTACAACTACGAGGACGCCATAATCCTGTCGGAGCGGCTTGTCCGTGACGACGTGCTGTCTTCGGTCCACATCGAAGAGCACGAAGTCGACGCTCGAGACACCAAGCTCGGCGCCGAGGAGATAACCCGTGACATCCCCAATCTTTCCGAAGAGATCCTGAAGGACCTCGACGAACGCGGCATCATCCGGATAGGGGCTGAAGTCGGTGCCGGCGACGTCCTGGTCGGCAAAGTGACGCCCAAAGGCGAGACCGAGCTGACTCCTGAGGAACGCCTTCTGCGGGCCATATTCGGAGAAAAGGCACGCGAAGTGCGTGACACCTCTCTCAAGGTGCCCCACGGCGAGTCTGGCAAAGTGATCGACGTCCGCGTGTTCTCACGCGAAGATGCCCATGAGCTCCCGCCGGGGGTGAACCAGCTGGTGCGCGTGTATGTGGCGCAGAAGCGCAAGATCACCGAAGGCGACAAGCTCGCTGGCCGCCACGGCAACAAGGGCGTCATATCCAAGATCCTGCCCGTCGAGGACATGCCCCACCTGGCGGACGGCACGCCTGTCGATATGATCCTCAACCCCCTGGGCGTGCCTTCCCGAATGAACGTCGGGCAGGTGCTAGAGAGCCACCTCGGCTGGGCGGCCCGCTGGGGCTGGGCCGGCGACGGCCCAGACGCGGAGCCGGTGAGCACAAACGGTCATGCCAACGGCCATGCGAACGGGCGCAAGACGAGCCCTGTCGCCAGGCCCTTTACGTACGTCGCGACGCCGAGTTTCGATGGCGCCCACTGGGACGAGGAGGAGCAGGCGGGTAAGCACCCGACCATAAAGAACATATTCGAAAACCTTCACCCAGAGGCACCTGGTACCGAATACGGCGACAACGGCCGGCTGATCGGTTCTGACGGAAAAGCGGTGCTGTACAACGGGCGCTCCGGCGAGGAGTACGACAACCCCGTGTCCGTGGGCTACATCTACATATTAAAACTGGCGCACCTGGTGGATGACAAGATCCACGCCCGTAGTACTGGCCCGTACTCGATGATCACCCAGCAGCCGCTCGGTGGCAAAGCGCAGTTCGGTGGCCAGCGCTTCGGTGAAATGGAAGTTTGGGCCCTCGAGGCATATGGGGCGGCCTACGCGCTCCAGGAGTTGCTCACGATCAAGTCCGACGACGTCCTGGGCCGGGTCAAGGTCTACGAGGCGATCGTAAAGGGCGACAATATCCCCGAGCCAGGGATCCCCGAGAGTTTCAAGGTGCTCATCAAAGAAATGCAGAGCCTCTGCCTGAACGTCGAAGTCCTTTCGACTACAGGCGAGCAGATAGAGATGCGCGAGCTGGACGAAGACGTGTTCCGCACGGCGGAGGAGCTCGGTATCGACATCAGTCGGCCCGAACGGGGCTCTGACGAGGAGGACGCGCGGCGCGCGAGCGAGAGGAGTTTTTAGGCGATGCTAGATGTCAACAATTTCGAACAACTACGGATTGGGCTCGCTACCGCTGACGATATCCGGACGTGGTCTAACGGTGAAGTGAAAAAGCCGGAGACCATCAACTACCGGACGCTGCGTCCCGAAAAGGACGGCCTTTTCTGCGAGAAGATCTTCGGCCCGACCAAGGACTGGGAGTGTTACTGCGGTAAGTACAAGCGCGTCCGTTTCAAGGGCATTATCTGCGAACGTTGCGGTGTCGAAGTAACCCGCTCCAAGGTGCGGCGCGAGCGGATGGGCCACATCGAACTCGCCGCGCCCGTCGTGCACATCTGGTACTTGAGGGGCACCCGCTCGTGGCTGGCGTACCTCCTAATGGGCACCGAGGCCCGTGAGGAGCTGAAGGCGAAGCAACTCGAAAAGGTCATTTATTTCGCAGCCAACCTGGTCACGTCGGTCGACGAAGAGCGTCGCCATACGGATCTGCCCAACCTCGAAGTGGAGCTCAACGAGGAGCTAGCAGACATCGTAAGGACGCGCGACCTGGACATCGACCGGCGCTACAAGGAGCTGGAAGACGAGCTCGCCAAGCTCGAGAGCGAGGGCGCCAAGGACTCCGAGCTGAAAGCCCGCCAGCGCCAGGTCGAAAAGGAAGTGGCTTCGATACGCGATCACGCCGAGGCCGAGGCCGAACTGGTGCGGCGGGCGTTCGACGAGTTCCGCGACCTGCATGGCCGCAAGATAATCGAGGACGAGATGCTCTGGCGGGAGCTGCGGGACCGCTACGGTGACTACTTCCACGGCGGCATGGGCGCTGAAGCGATCGCACAGTTGATCGAAGAGTTGGACCTCGATGAAGAGGAAGTGAAGCTGCGAGACGTGATCGAGCCCGACGAAGGGCGACGCCACCTTTCGGTGCAGCGCAAGCAGAAGGCGATCAAGCGGTTGAAGATCGTGTCTGCTTTCAACCGGCGCAACGAGTCAGGCCGGCGCGTAAACGACCCGCGGGCGATGATCCTTGACGTCGTGCCCGTCATCCCGCCCGAACTGCGGCCCATGGTCCAGCTCGACGGGGGCCGCTTCGCGACCAGCGACCTGAACGACCTCTACCGCCGGGTCATCAACCGCAATAACCGGCTAAAGAGGCTGCTCGACCTCGGCGCACCCGAGATCATCGTCAATAACGAAAAGCGTATGTTGCAGGAAGCAGTCGACGCCCTGTTCGACAACGGCCGGCGGGGCCGGCCCGTCACTGGCCCCGGCAACAGGCCGTTGAAGAGCCTCTCCGACATGCTGAAGGGCAAGCAGGGGCGTTTCCGCCAAAACCTGCTCGGCAAACGCGTCGATTATTCCGGCCGGTCGGTCATCGTTGTCGGCCCTACTCTCAAGCTCCATCAGTGCGGCCTGCCCAAGCAGATGGCCCTCGAGCTGTTCAAGCCCTTTGTCATGAAGCGCCTGGTCGACCTCGAACTGGCGCAAAACATAAAGTCGGCCAAGAGGATGGTAGAGCGCCGTCGTAGTCACGTCTGGGACGTGCTCGAAGAAGTCATTAAGGAACACCCGGTGTTGCTCAACCGGGCGCCGACGCTGCACCGCCTCGGTATCCAGGCCTTCGAACCGGTGCTCGTGGAGGGCAAAGCTATCCAGATCCACCCGCTGGTGTGCACCGCTTTCAACGCGGACTTCGACGGGGACCAGATGGCTGTGCATTTGCCCCTTTCTGCAGAGGCTCAGGCCGAGGCGCGTATCCTCATGCTCTCGGCCAACAACATCCTTTCACCCGCCACTGGTCGCCCGATCGTTACGCCGACCCAAGACATGGTCTTCGGCGCCTACTACCTGACCGTCCTCAAGGACGGGGTAAAGGGCGAAGGCCGCGTGTTCCGCCACTTGCACGAGGTCCGGCATGCACTCGACGTTGGTGCCGTAGACCTGCACGCCAAGGTGACTTGGCGGCGTCCGCTGACCGCCGCGGCGGTTGCGGCCGCTGTTGCCGACGCGGCCACTGACGGGCAAAGCGAAGTCGACGGTGAAATCGACGTAGCCGTTGTCGATCCGTCAGTCGATGGCCATTCAAATGGCGCATCTGCAAACGGGGCAACGTACGAAGCTATAGAGACGTCCCCTGGCCGGATCATTTTCAACACGGCTTTGCCGGATGACTTCGAGTTCGTCAACAGCATCGTCGGCAAGCGGGCACACAGCCTCGGACAGATCGTCGAGGTCCTGGCCAGCAATTATCCCCGCGTCACGGTCGCGGACAGCCTCGACAAGATAAAGGAGCTGTGCTACCGCTACGCGACTCAGTCCGGCCTGACCATCTCGATGGAGGACGTGAAGGTCCCTGCGGCGAAGAAGGCAATTGTGGACCGCCACGAGGCCGACGCAGAGAAGGCGGAGAACCAGTTCAAGAGGGGCATTATCACCGACGACGAGCGCCGCCAGAAGGAAATCGAGATATGGACCACGGCCAACTCAGAAGTCGGCAAGGCCATGGAGGAAGCACTTCACAAGATCCCGTTCAACCCTCTCGACATGATGGTCGACTCAGGGGCGCGGGTAACCCGCAGCAGGTCCGCCAGATCGCGGGGATGAAGGGCTTGGTCTCGAACCCACGAGGCGAGATGATCCCTCGACCGATCGTTTCTTCGTTCCGGGAAGGGTTGTCGGTGCTCGAGTACTTCATCTCGACTCACGGTGCCCGCAAGGGTCTCGCCGACACAGCCCTGCGGACGGCCGACTCCGGCTACCTGACCCGCCGGCTCGTCGACGTAGCGCAGGAGCTGATCGTGCGAGAGGACGACTGCGGGAGTACTCGCGGCATCTGGGTGCGCGATGTCCGCCCCGATGACGAGAAGGCCCGTTACTATCTCGAGACGCGCCTCGACGGGCGCGTGCTGGCCCGAGAGGTGACCCTTTCCGACGGGACGGTCTTCCCGGCCGGTACCGAGGTCGGGGTCGACATCATGGCTGCTCTACGGGACGACCCGGCTGTCAGTGAAGTCATGGTCAGGTCCGTGCTTACGTGCGAATCTACGCAGGGGATCTGCGGCAGCTGCTACGGGCGCTCTCTCGCTGCTGACCAGCGCATCGAACTGGGCGAGGCCGTGGGCGTGATCGCGGCGCAGTCGATCGGAGAACCGGGCACACAGTTGACGATGCGTACCTTCCACACCGGTGGTATAGCCGGCGAGGACATCACCCACGGCCTGCCCCGGGTGGTGGAGCTTTTCGAGGCCCGCACCCCGAAGGGAGCCGCCGTGCTCGCCCGCACATCTGGAGCCGTGCGGATTACAGAAGAGGACAACAGTCGCCGGGTCGCGATCGTCGCCGACGACGGGAGCGAAGACGTCTATACCGTGGCGCTCAGGGCCAAGCTGGCCGAGGGCGTTCGGGATGGCGTCGAGGTGGCCGCGGGCGACGCGATCGTGGAAGGCCCGCGCGACCCGAAGCAGCTGCTCGAGATCAAAGGCATCCGGGAGACCCAGCAGTACCTGGTTCAAGAGGTACAGCAGGTTTACCGGGACCAGGGCGTCTCGATCCACGACAAGCACATCGAGCTGATCGTCCGTCAGATGCTCCGCCGGGTGCTCGTCGCCGAGCAAGGGGAGTCTCCCTTCCTACCGGGTGAGCGCGTCGACGCCCGCACCTTTGCGGAAGTCAACCGCCAGCTGGTCCAGCAGGGCAAGCGCCCCGCTGAGGGCCGGCCTGAGCTAATGGGCATCACCAAGGCGTCCCTGGCGACTGACAGTTGGCTCTCAGCTGCTTCGTTCCAGGAGACGACCCGGGTGCTGACCGAGGCTGCCATCGAAGGGAAATCCGACCTGCTCTTCGGGCTGAAAGAGAACATCATCATCGGCAAGCTGATCCCAGCCGGTACGGGCATGCCTCGTTACCGCGACATCGTGGTCGATGCGCCGGAGGTAGAGCGGATGACCTTCTGGACCTCGGACGAGGAACCAGGTACCGAGGACCTCGCGGCGTGGCTCGCCAGCATCGGGACCAGCACTGGTACCGAGGGAGGGGCAAGCTTCGACCCCGCTGTCGAGTACGACGACGGTTTTGGGTACGGTACCGGCTACAACCAGGACACCCCCTTCGACGGCGGGAGCGAAGAAGAGACGATTGGCTGATCCCTCCTCTGCCTCGGTCTGAGGCGTGAGGAGGGTAAAAGTGCGGGTCACCGGGGCCATTCGCTGCGTCCCGGTGACCCGGGCCAATCGCCATTTCTGGGCTCCGGCTGGTCCTCGTGCTCCACACCGCGGATTTATGCCAGTGGAGTAGCGGATTCAGTCAACTTTTAGGTGGCTTTCAGCGCGGGCTGAGCTGGCACGCGTAGCGTTCCTCCAGTCAATTCCCGGAGGTTCGCTCGATGACTATGGCGCCTGAAGAGTCGGACGCGCTCAAAACAAAGCCGGTGCCGGTCGCGAGCTGGGAGTACGAACAGGAAGGTCCCGAAGCGGACGGGGCCGCACCGCCGGAGGGCGAGCCACAGCGCAAGAGCTGGGCCGGCCGGCACTGGAAGAGCGGGCTAGCCATTTTGATCGTGGCGGCGCTGGTGGCGGGCGGGGCCACCGCTTACCTGACGACGCGTGGGAGTGGCACGCAATACCGGACAGTGGCGGTGACTACCAGTGATGTCCGCGAGACGACTTCTACCACGGGCACGATCGAGCCCGCCACCGAGGCCAACGTGAACTTCGCGGTGGCCGGGACCGTGAAGGGTGTCGCGGTGACGGCCGGCCAGACCGTGAAGGCCGGGCAAGTGCTCGCCACGCTTCAGACCCCGACGCTACAAAGCGACGTCGAGCAGGCGCAGGCCAACCTGGACACAGCCGACAGCAACCTGACCTCGGCTGAGACGAACCAAACGGTGATGCAGGCGAAGAACACTGTTGCGAGCGACCAGATGACCGTCACACAGGACGAACAGAGCGTGACGAACACCGAGGCCACCAACAGCACGGCCCAGGAACAGGCGCAGGCGACTGTCTCCCAGGCAGACGCCCAGATGGCGACGGACCGTAACCAGGCCGGGGAGACCGTCAGCCAGGCCGACGCCCAGATGGCGAGCGACCATAAACAGGGCGCCCTGACTCTCAGCCAGGCCGACGCCCAGATGGCGAGCGACCACAAACAGGGCGACGTGACCATCAGCCAGGGCAAAGCCCAGATGGCGAGCGACCAGGAACAGGCCGGCCAGACCCTCAGCCAGGCCGAGGCCCAGATGGCGAGCGACCACGCCCAGGGCGAACAGACGATCAACCAGGCCGACTCCCAGATGGCGAGCGACCACGCCCAGGGCGAACAGACCATCAATCAGGCCAAGGCCCAACTGGCGAGCGACCAGAAGCAGGGCGCGCTAACCATCAGCCAGGCCAAGGCCCAAGTGACGAGCGACCATGCCCAGGGCGAACAGGCCATCAATCAGGCCAAAGCCCAACTGGCGAGCGACCAGAAGCAAGGGGCACAGACTGTCAGCCAGGCCAAGGCCCAAGTGGCAAGCGACCACGCCCAGGGCGAACAGGCCATCAATCAGGCCAAAGCCCAACTGGCGAGCGACGAGAAGCAGGGCGCGCTAACCATCAGCCAGGCCAAGGCCCAAGTGACGAGCGACCATGCCCAGGGCGAACAGACCATCAATCAGGCCAAAGCCCAACTGGCGAGCGACCAGAAGCAAGGGGCACAGACTGTCAGCCAGGCGAAGTCGCAGCTTGCGGCCGACGAGCCCACGCTCGGAGGCAACAAGGCGACCCTGGTCACGGACCAATCGACGTTGACTGCCGACCAGCAAAAAGAGGCTGTCGATTGTCAGGGCAACGGGGCCGCGACACTCAACGCGGCTAACAGCCCAGGCTCAGGTTCCACGGCTGGAGGTGGCACGGGTGCGTCAGGGAGCAGCGCCGCGAGTTCCACCTGCGGCGCTGACGAAAGCGCTGTCTCAGCCGCGCAGCAAACCGTGACCTCCGACCAGCAGCAAGTCACCGCAGCGCAGCAAACAGTTGCTAAGGACCAGCAAGCGACCCAGAACGCCCAGGCCAGCGCAGCCGCCACGGCTCAAAAGGACCAGCAGGCTATCCAGAACGCCCAGGCCAGCCTCGTTGCCACCGCGCAAAAGGACCAGCAGGCAGTCCAAACTGACCAGGCCAGCCTGCCCGTCACCTTGCAAAAGGACCAGCAGGCAGTCCAGACCGACCAGGCCAGCCTGGCCGCTACTACGCAAAAGGACCAGCAAGCAGTCCAGAACGACCAGGCCAGCGCGGCCGCCACGGCTCAAAAGGACCAGCAGGCTATCCAGAACGCCCAGGCCAGCCTCGTTGCCACCGCGCAAAAGGACCAGCAGGCAGTCCAAACCGACCAGGCCAGCCTGCCCGTCACCTTGCAAAAGGACCAGCAGGCAGTCCAGACCGACCAGGCCAGCCTGGCCGCTACTACGCAAAAGGACCAGCAAGCAGTCCAGAACGACCAGGCGAGCCTGGCTGCCACCGTGCAAAAGGACCAGCAGGCAGTAACGACCGACCAAAGCACGATGGCGGCCACCGTGCAAAAGGACCAACAGGCCGTGCAGACCGACCAGGCCAGCCTGGCCGCTACTACGCAAAAGGACCAGCAAGCCGTCCAGACCGCTCAGGGCAGCATGAGCTCAACTGTGCAAAAGGACCAGCAAGCCGTCCAGACCGCTCAGGGCAGCATGAGCTCTACCTTGCAAAAGGACCAGCAGGCCGTCCAGAACGACGAGGCCAGCCTGGCTTCTACTGATCAAAAAGACTCCCAATCGCTCCAGCAGGCAGACAACCAGTTGAGCACGGCGCAGTTACAGCTCACTCAGGCGCAGACCGCCTTGCAGACCGACGAGGTAAGCGAGCCGATTCAAGTGGCTGCCGACGAGGCTGCGGTGGCCGCTGACAAGGTGAGCGTGTCCCAGGCCCAGACCAACCTGAAGGACGCCACGCTGACCTCTCCAGTACCGGGCACCGTCATTACTCTCGACATCTCGTCGGGCCAGACGGTTTCGGCGGGCAGCACGACCGTGACGGGTGACCCCCCCTCCTCAGGCAGCTCGGGTGGCACTGGTTCCAGCAGCACGGGCAGCACCGGGACTGGTTCGGCCAGCACTGGTTCGGCCAGCACTGGTTCGGCCAGCACTGGTTCGGCCAGCACTGGTTCGGCCAGCACTGGTTCGGCCAGCACTGGTTCGGCCAGCACTGGCGCCAGCTCGACCTCGTCGACAGAGGTCGTGATCGAGCCCCTGAACTCCTTCATCGTGGACGCCGATGTCACAACTTCCCAGATCACACAACTCGAGCTCGGCCAGCAGGCCGTCATTACCCCGACCGGGACAAGCACGACTGCGTACGGGGTCGTCTCGAGCATCAGCCAAGTGGGGTCCACCACCAGTGGCGTGACGACCTTCCCCGTGGCCATTTCGGTCACGGGCGCTCCTACAGGCATCTACGCGGGGGCCTCTGCTGACGTCGAGATCGTGGTGACTCAGGTCAACAATGTCCTCGTCGTGCCGACGACAGCGGTACACACCATTGGCACGGCCTCTTTCGTCTACCTGCTGAAGAACGGCAAGGAGGTCGAGCAGCAGGTGGTCTCAGGTGCTTCGGGCGGGGCGTACACGCAGATCAAGTCCGGACTCAAGTCCGGCCAGGAGGTTGTGATCGCCTCTCTCTCCTCCCGGATCCCTTCGAGCACCAGTGGCAGCTCGACCGGGTTTGGTGGTAGAGGGCTGGGTGGCGCCGGGGGCTTTGGCGGCGGCGGGTTCGGTGGCGGGGGCTTCGGCGGCGGCGGGCTCGGCGGCGGCGGGTTCGGTGGTCGAGGATGACGACAAACTCGATCACCCCAGGTCCGTCCGCCCCACCGAGCATTACAACAAACTCCATCACCCCTGGACCACCTGCCCCACCGACGAGGAGGCCGCTGGTCCAGCTGATAAACGTGTGGAAGACCTACGCGACAGGCTCAGTCCCGGTGCATGCCCTGCGGGGCGTGTCGATCTCGGTTTTCCCCGGGGAGTACATCTCCATCATCGGGCCGTCGGGTTCGGGCAAGTCGACCTTCATGCACATCCTCGGCTGCCTCGACGTGCCGACGTCCGGCCGCTACCTGCTGGCTGGCACCGACGTGAGCCACATGGACGAAGAACACCTGGCACAAGTGCGCAACCGCCGGATCGGGTTCGTGTTCCAGCAGTTCCACCTCCTGCCCCGGCTCAGCGCCTGGCGCAACGTGGAGCTGCCGCTCATCTACGCGGGTGTGGACCGGCGCAGCCGCCGGGCGCGGTCAATGGCGGCCCTGGAGCAGGTCGGGCTGTCCGACAGGGTCGACCATCTCCCGACACAGCTCTCGGGAGGCCAACAGCAGAGGGTCGCCGTGGCGCGAGCCCTCGTCACCGAGCCCGACCTGCTCTTAGCCGACGAACCAACCGGCAACCTCGACTCGCGATCGAGCGCCGACGTACTCGCAATGCTGGACGCACTGCACCGCACCGGGCGCACGATCGTGCTTATAACCCACGAGCAGGATGTCGCCGCTGCGGCCGAGCGCATAATGCGCTTTCGTGATGGCAAGTTCTTGGACCAGGAGGCCACGGCCGCATGAGCTGGTTCGAGACCCTGCGTTCGGGGATCGAGGCGATCACCAGCCACAGGCTCCGTTCGTCGCTGACTGTCCTCGGGATCCTGATCGGAATCGCGGCCGTGATCCTCACGGTCGGCCTGGGCGAAGGCGCGGCGTCCTCGGTCAACTCGGCCATCAGCGCCCTCGGGACCAACCTTTTGATCGTCACCCCGGGCAGCACGACGACAGGGCTTGTGCGGGGAGGCTTCGGCTCGGCCAGCACCTTGACCTACCAAGACGCTGTCGACCTCGGGGACAAGGTCGACTGTCCCGATATTTCGGCGGTCGCGCCGCAGGTGCAAAGCGAGACCTCGTTGGTGGCCGGCAACGAGAACTGGACTACGAGCGTCTACGGTTCGACGACTTCGTGGCTGTCGGTGCGGGGCCGCTCGATGGCGGAGGGCTCGTTTTTCACCCCGGCCGATATGACCGCCGACGCCAACGTAGTCGTGCTGGGCCAGACCACTGCCGAGGAGTTGGGCTTGTTTTCTCCGGTGGGCCAGACGGTCAACATCGGGAGCATCCCGTTTACTGTCATCGGAGTACTGAATAGCGCTGGGAGCACGTCGACCACCAACGAGGACGACATGGCGGTCATTCCGATTACGACCGCGCAAAACGAGTTCCTTGGCTCCTCGTCCGTTTCGACCATCTACCTGGAGGGCCGTTCTCAATCGACCCTGGGAGCGGCCTACGACGAGGCCACCAACGAGCTGCTCGCCCTGCACGGGATAACCAACCCAACTGCCGCGGATTTCACTATCACCACTCAGAACCAGATCGAGCAAACGGCCAGCTCTGTTGACAAGACCCTCACCGTGCTCCTGGCCGGGATCGCCGCGATCTCTCTGCTGGTTGGCGGCATAGGAGTCATGAACATCATGTTGGTCTCGGTATCGGAGCGAGTACGTGAAATAGGCCTCAGAAAGGCGCTCGGCGCTACGCCGTCGGTAATACGACGACAATTCCTGGTCGAGGCATCGACGCTCGGCCTGGCAGGAGGTGTCGCCGGCGCCGCCCTCGGCCTTTTGGGCGCTGTCGTTATCCCCCACTTCATCACGAACAAGATCGCTATCTCTGTGCCGGCCACGGTGGGCGCCATTGTTTGTGCGATAGCTATCGGCGTCATCTTTGGCGTTTACCCCGCTTCACGGGCGGCGCGCTTGGCGCCCATCGAAGCCCTGCGCAGCGAGTAACGGCCCCACGACAAACACGTACAGAATCCGAATAAACACAAAAATGCTTATAAACAGCAGGAGGAAATGAACCCCGTGACCAACTTCGAACTGTTTTCTGGCGGGACTCGCCGTGTGGCTCTTGCCGTCGGCACCCTGGCGGTCGTCTCGCTCGTGGCCGCCGCCTGTGGCGGGGCAGGCGCCAAGAGCTCTGCCGGTACTGGGGCTTCCGCCAGCGTTACGAGCACACCGGTCGCGGCTCCGGCCAATGTGAGCGCCAAGGCGACCGCTACGACCACCCCGAGCGGGCCTCCGGCCGCTTTCCGGCCCGCCGCGTCAGGGATGATAGCCAGCGTCTCCGGCAACGTACTGGAGGTCCAAAGCCCGCAGAGCGGCCAGACGACCGTCAACCTCGGCTCTAAAACCATTATCACAGCAACGGTCTCTGTCGGCCTGAGCGACGTGAACAGTGGCACTTGCATCTCGGCTACAGGTACCAAGGGCTCAGGCGGGAGCGTGGATGCCACCAACGTGATGATATTTTCTGCCACCAAGGGTACCTGCGTGCGCGGGTTCGGCTTTGGTGGCGGTGGTGGCGCCGGCGCCGGCGCCGGCGGCGGTTTTCCCCGCACCACTCGGGGCACGTTCCCGCCCCGGACTTCGGGTACTGGTGCGCGTACCTTCAAGCGACCCGCCAACTTCGCCACCGCCTCGGGCAAGGTGACCTCGGTTGCCGGTTCGAAGATAAAGGTCGACGCGGTTACCTTCTCGATCTCGAGCAAGACGAAGAAGCCGACCAGGACCACTTCGACAAAAATGGTCAGCGTTGGCAAGTCGACAAAGTACTCAAAGTCCGAAAAAGTAACCGCTGGCAAGCTCAAGGTCGGTGAGTGCGTAGTTGCGACCGGCTCGACTAACAGTATCGGCGCCGTTTCGGCCACAACCCTTATCGTCACCCAACCGACTTCTTCGGGCTGCTCGGCGTTCGGCGGCTTTGGTGGTTTCGGTGGGTTCGGACGGGGCGGCGGCTCCGCTGGCGGTGCGGCCTGATGACAGGAGGTCCTATACTCGCCCCGTTTCGGGGAGCGCAGCCTCGTACGCCGCGGTCACGTCGACGCGCGGTCTGCCTTCTCGCCGCTCTCCCCGTGGCGGGCGTCGTCGGGCTGGCGCCGACGGCAATGATGGCTGGGCCGGCTTCTGCGGCCCCGACCAACTGTACGGGCACGGTCGCAGGCCTTGTCGTGACGGGTGGGTCCCCCCAGACGGCCAAGGTGGGCACCGCGTTTAGCACTGAGCTGGAGGCCGAGGTAATCGACACCGGCGGCTGCCCGGTGACGAACGTCAACGTCGACTTCGTTGCGCCCGCCACGGGGGCGAGCGGGACCTTCCCGGGGGCGGAAGTCACTGTCACGGTACCCACCTCCACCAGCGGGGTCGCTACAGCGCCCACCTTTACGGCCAACGACGTGAGCGGTTCCTATACGGTGCTGGCGTCCCTGCCCGGTGGTAACGAGGTCAGCTATGACCTCACGAACACCACGGCGGGCGTGGCGACCGTCGTCGGGGTGAGCACCGGCAACGACCAATCCGCCAAAGTGGGCGCTCAGTTCGCTCAGCCGCTGACCGTCAACGTCCTGGACTCTTACGGCGACCCCATTTCCGGGGATACGGTCAGCTTCACTGTGGTTACAAATAATGGTGCAGACGCAACCTTCGTCGGAGGCGGCGCCAGCGCTACCGCCCAGACGGTTGAGGCCGGCACCGCCACGAGCCCGGCGCTAGTAGCGGGTTCTGCGGTCGGTTCCTTTACTGTGATGGCATCCGTCAGCGGGGTGAGCGCACCGGCCACGTTCACGCTGACCGACCTGGCTTCGGCCCCGTACACGATGACGGCTGGGGCGGGATCGTCCCAGAACACAGAGCTCGGCACAGATTTCGCCGTGCCCCTCGCGGTGACGGTGACCGACAGCAACAGCAACGCTATAGCTGGCGCCAGCGTCACCTTCAGCGCTCCGACCAGCGGGGCCAGCGGGGTCTTCGCCGCCGCCGGGGCCTCGGCGGTGGTGCTCACCAACTCATCCGGTGTGGCAATTGCGCCCGACTTTTCAGCGAACGAAGTCCCGGGCGGCTACATTGTGACGGCCCGGGTGGCCGGTTTGTCCAGTGCATCCACCTTTGCGCTCGTCAACACCGCCCGGACCACCGCCAGCGTGACCGGCCCGGCCGGGACCTACTGGTTGGTCACCAACTCCGGGAAGGTGCTCACTTCGGGCGGAGCCGCTAACTACGGGTCCGTGAAAGGCAAGCTGGCGTCGCCCGCCGTGGGTATCGCATCTACTCCTGGAGGTCGGGGGTACTGGGTCGTCACATCCAAGGGCCAGGTCTATGACTTCGGCAATGCGGTTTCCTACGGCTCGGCTGCCGCTCTTCATTTGAAGAGCCCGATTGTCGGTATTGCTGCCGCCCCGGATGGTAAGGGGTATTGGCTGGCGGCGTCCGACGGTGGCATTTTCAACTTTGGCGACGCTGTCTTCCACGGGTCAACGGGCAAAATCCACCTCACAAAGCCCATTGTCGGCATTGCTTCGACACCAAATGGTAAGGGCTATTGGCTGGTGTCGTCGGACGGCGGGATCTTCGCCTTCGGCAACGCCGTTTTCCACGGTTCGACCGGCAACATGCACCTGAACAAGACGATCGTCGGGATGGCAGCCACGGTGGGTGGCGACGGTTACTGGCTCGTGGCGTCCGACGGTGGAGTTTTCGCTTTCGGCAAAGCGACCTACTTCGGCTCCGGCTCCGGCGTGTCACCCGCGCCCGTCAAAGCCATCGTCACCACCTCAGATGGCGATGGTTACTGGATCGTCAGTGCCAATGGCACTGCGGCCGGTTTCGGCGATGCTGGTGGGCAGGGTTCGACGAGCCCAGCCGGCGTTACGGTCGTCGGCGGGGCGGCTTAGAGGCTGGCGCGGGCGCTCGATCTGGCACCCGAGGAGACCTCGGCCGAGGGCCGAGGTCTGTGGGGCCCCCACCCAGGGAGGTTTACTCAAGGCGTCGAGCCTCACGTTGAGCGGTTAGGCATAACTCGGCTGCCTTGAAAGCATGGCCCTGCGTCATCGCCGTCTCGGTCCGGTCCAAACAGTCGCGCACGAGCTTGCCAAAAAACGGGTACCCCACCTTGCCCCTGACCGAAAACCGGTGCTCTTTCGCCCCGTCGACCAGGTAGACCTGGTCGCCGCCAGCGTCGCCTGCCAGTTCCACGTACTTCCGCAGCTCTATGTAGCCATCGGTCCCCAGTAAGAAGAGCCGGCCGTCTCCCCACGTGGTCAGCCCGTCAGGCGTGAACCAGTCCACCCGGAAATAGCCAGTCGCCCCGTTCTCGCCGACGAGGCTACAATCGCCGAAGTCGTCGAGGCCGGGGTAGTCCTTGTGAGCGTAGTTGGCGACCGTGCTCATGACGACCTCGGCGTCTTCGTTGCCTGTGAAGTACAAGAACTGTTCCGTCTGGTGGCTGCCGATATCGCACAGGATCCCCCCGGTGCGTTCGATTTCGAAGAACCACGGTGGACGGGAACTCAGGCTTGCCCTGTGTGGCCCCATGCCGAGCACCTGGATCACGCGCCCGATCGCACCGTCGTGGACGAGCCGACCCGCGAATACCGCACTCTCGACATGGATGCGCTCGCTGTAGTAGACGGCATATTTTCGGCCTGAGTTTTGGACGAGCCGTTTCACTTCCGCTAGCTGGCTCAGGGTAGTGAGCGGCGGCTTGTCGGTGAAGTAGTCCTTGCCGTGCTCCATGACCCTGGCACCGAGGGCGGCCCGGTCAGCCGGGATTTTGGCCCCGGCGACGAGCTGTACATTTGGGTCCTGGAGGACCATGTCCTCACTCGCCGCGACCTGGACATTGGGGAATGTCTTTACGAACGCGGCCACCCGTTCCGCATCGTCGTCATAGACCCATTTGAGCTGGGCGCCGGCCTCGGTGAGGCCGTTGCACATGCCGTAAATATGACCGTGGTCCAGCCCGACGGCGGCGAAGACGAACTCACCCTCCTCGCACGCTGGCGCCGGCTTACCTTGCGGCGCATAGTTCAAGCCGGAAGAGGTGGACATTCTCGACCTCCCTTACTTCTTGCTCCTGCGTTACTACTCTGTCCTAGTCGTCCACTCGGTCGTGGTTCGCGAGCCGGTAGCCCGTGACCCGTTGTGCTGTGCTGTGCCGTGCTGTGCTGTGCCCCGGGCCCGCGTGACCCCGTGGCCCGCGCCGAGGGTGAGACGGAGTCGCAACGTCGTCACTTCGAGAGCTGTCCGGTGCGCTGTGGTTGGGGCTTCTGGGCGTCATTTGCCGACCTCGTTGCGTTCGAGGGGCCATCTTGGCCCGATCTGCAGCCGAAGTACGCCTGCTGCACCGGGAACCGGCCTATCCTTCCCCTTCCGTTCCCGTGACGACTGGCTTCGGGCGCCCCCGCTTCGGCCCTGAGCAGACCACCTTCTGGGCGTCATTTGCCGACCTCGTTGCGTTCGAGGGGCCCTCTTGGCCCGATCTGCAGCCGAGGTACGGCTGCTGCACCCGGAACAGGGCTGCCCTGTTCACGACCCGGGCCAGCATGACCTGCACGACCCACGACGCGGCTTCCGGCGACCCGAAGGCCGGCGACCCGAAGGCCGGCGACCCGAAGGCCGGCGACCCGAAGGCCGGCGACCCGAAGGCCGGCGACCCGAAGGCCGGCGACCCGAAGGCCGGCGACCCGAAGGCCGGCGACCCGAAGGCCGGCGACGCGGTGTCGCTCGTGCGCTTGTGCGCCGGCCCGGCAAGCCGCTTTCGGAGCTCCTGCCCTGGTCCCCCAACGGCTCCCAGAGGCCCCGAGGTTGTAGAACGTCCTGGGCGTGATAACATGTCCGCTCGTCCCACGGGGCCGCGCCTGGTGGTACGCGCCCCGTATAAGCAAGAGCTTTTCTCCTCCAGAGGTCCAGTGCCCACTATCGCTCAGTTGGTCCGCAAGGGCCGCCAACGAAACTCCAAGAAGACCAAGACGCCGGCCCTGAAAGGGGCACCGCAGCGGCGGGGTGTCTGCACGCGGGTTTACACCAACACGCCCAAAAAGCCGAACTCCGCCCTCCGCAAGGTGGCCCGGGTGAGGCTTTCGAGTGGTTTCGAAGTGACTGCCTATATCCCCGGCGTGGGTCACAACCTCCAGGAGCACTCGATTGTCCTGGTGAGGGGCGGCCGCGTCAAGGACCTCCCGGGCGTGCGGTACAAGGTCATCCGGGGCACTCTGGACACCGCCGGCGTGAGGGACCGCAAGCAGGCGCGTAGTCGCTACGGCGCCAAGAAGGCTTGAAAGGTAGGTTCCAGGGATGCCTCGCAAAGGACCCGCACCGCGGCGCGAACTGCTTCCGGACCCGATCTACCGGTCTGTCCTTGTGACTCAGCTCGTCAACAAGGTCCTGTCGAGAGGCAAGCGGAGCCTGGCCGAACAGATCGTTTACGACGCCCTCGACGTCATCAAGGAACGTACCTCTACCGAGCCCATCAGTACGCTCAAGCGAGCATTGGACAACACTAAGCCTCAGCTCGAGGTGAAGAGCCGCCGGGTGGGCGGCGCCACGTACCAGGTCCCGGTCGACGTCAAGCCGCGGCGGGCCACGACCCTATCCGTCCGCTGGCTGGTCGGGTACTCTAGACAGAGGCGCGAGAAGACCATGTCGGGCCGCCTGGCCAGCGAATTGATCGACGCGTCCAACGGAGTTGGGGCGGCGGTCAAGCGTCGGGAAGACATGCACAAGATGGCAGAGTCCAACAAGGCCTTTGCCCATTACCGCTGGTAACAGAAAAGCGCTGGGAACAGCTATGGCGCCGGTTGACCCCCAAGAGCCGGGAATATACAGGCACTGGTAAAGGTTGTATAAAGGCTGGCGGTGGCCGGTTTGGTGGGTGGCAGCGCCGGAAAGTACCGGAGAGCGGGTGCCCAACAGAGGCCCGCTGGTGGTCGATGAGCTTTGGGACAAATGAGCTCAGCAACCGTTGGCCGGCCTGAGGCCGGCTGGTCGGCCAAACCATCCAAGTACTTGCTCCCCCAAATGGGGCCCGCATGGAAGCTCCGGGCATACCCAGGGATGGTGGCCAGAAACACCTAAACAATCGCCAGGGATTGGCCATGAGGGACAACCGACAAGATCGCTGGCTGGGCCTCCGGATGGGCCGGCCTCATGACAACCTAAGTAAAAGAAGAAATAGCACCGACGCAGGGCAACCCAAACCTCAAATCTCGGAACCAGACCTCGAGGCAACTAATGGCTGACGCTGACAACAAGAGAGAGTTCCCCCTCGCCAAGACCCGCAACATCGGGATCATGGCTCACATCGACGCGGGCAAGACGACCACGACCGAGCGCATCTTGTACTACACCGGCGTCAACTACAAGATGGGCGAGGTCCACGAGGGCAGCGCCACCATGGACTGGATGCCGCAGGAGCAAGAGCGCGGCATTACCATCACCTCCGCTGCCACCACGTGCGAGTGGGCTAACCACCGGATCAACATCATCGACACGCCGGGCCATGTGGACTTTACAGTCGAGGTCGAGCGGTCGTTGCGCGTCTTGGACGGGGCGATCGCCGTCTTCGACGCTGTAGCCGGGGTAGAGCCTCAGACTGAGACGGTGTGGCGGCAAGCGGACAAGTACCACGTCCCGCGCATCTGTTTCGTCAACAAGATGGACCGGATCGGTGCCAATTTCGGTCGTTGCGTCGACATGATCCAGGACCGCCTGGGCGCCACGGTTGCGGTAGTACAGCTGCCTATCGGCGTCGAGAGCAACTTCGCCGGCGTGGTGGACCTGCTCGAAATGAAAGCGCTCGTCTGGGACGAGAGCTCGCCACGCGGGGAGTCGTTCAGCATCGTCGACATCCCCGCCGCCCTCCAAGCGGAGGCGGCAAGCTGGCGTGTGAACCTGGTCGACGCCGTTTCCAATTTCGACGATGCGATCACCGAGAAGTTCTTGAACGACGAGGAGATCACGGCCAGCGACCTCCGGGCCGTCCTGCGCAGGGTGACGATCTCGAACGAGGTCGTACCCGTTCTATGCGGCGCCGCATTCAAGAACAAGGGCGTTCAGCCGATGCTGGACGCCGTCGTTTCATACCTCCCGAGCCCCCTCGACGTCCCTCCCACGAAGGGCACGGACCTGAAAGGGGAGCGCGAGCTGGAGCGGGTGGCAGATGACAAGGAGCCGATGTCGGCTCTCGCCTTCAAGATCATGTCTGACCAGCACCTCGGTAAGCTAGTGTTCGCTCGCGTCTACTCGGGCATGCTCGCCCAGGGTGACACGGTCCTCAACTCGACGCGCGACCGCAAGGAACGTATCGGCCGGATCGTCCAGATGCACGCCAACCACCGCGAGCCGCGCGACGTGGCGTACGCCGGTGACATCATCGCGGTGGTAGGGCTCAAGAACACCACGACCGGCGATACCCTCTGCGACCCGAGCGACCCGATCGTGCTGGAGTCGCTCGACTTCCCCGAACCGGTGATCCACGTCGCCGTCGAGCCGAAGACCAAGGCCGACCAGGACAAGCTGTCGCGCGCCTTGCAGACGCTGTCCGAAGAGGACCCCACCTTCCAGGTCCACGGCGACGAGGAGACCGGCCAGACGATAATCGGCGGTATGGGTGAGCTTCACCTCGAGGTCCTCGTCGACCGGATGCTGCGCGAGTTCCGCGTAGACGCCAACGTCGGTAAGCCGCAGGTCGCCTACCGGGAAACAATCAGCCACCGCGTCGAGAAGGTCGAGCACCGTTACATCCGCCAGACCGGTGGTCGTGGCCAGTACGGCCACGTCGTGCTCAACCTCGAACCGACCGGTCCTGGAGGCGGGTACGAGTTCGTCGACAAGATCACCGGTGGCGTGATACCCAAGGAGTACATACCTGCCGTGGACTCCGGCATCCAGGACGCCATGCAGTCGGGCGTGTTGGCCGGGTTCCCGGTGGTCGACCTACGGGCCACCCTCGTCTACGGGTCTTACCACGAGGTCGACTCCTCGGAAATGGCCTTTAAGATCGCGGCCTCGATGTGCTTCAAGGAGGCCTGCCGGCGGGCCTACCCGGTGCTGCTCGAGCCCATAATGTCAGTCGAGGTCGTAACACCGGACGACTACCTTGGAGACGTGATCGGCGATCTCGCCTCCCGCCGCGGGCACGTCGAAGGCATGGACCAGCGAGGGAACAACCAGGTGGTACGAGCGGAGGTGCCACTCGCCGAGATGTTCGGCTATGCGACCGACGTGCGTAGCCGCACACAAGGCAGGGCGACTTACACGATGCAGTTCAACAGTTACCAGGAGGTACCTGACCAGGTCGCCAAGGAAATAGTGGCGAGGGTGCGCGGTGAATAGGTGAATAGGTGAATAAATCCGCCCCTAGGGGAGCTGTAGGCGCCGGCGCTAGAAGAGCCAGCCCCCGTCCGCTCCCGGCCCTGGCCAAACGCAGCCTCAAGATGTCTGGCTGCATTTTCGGGGGGGCGAACGGGCGCCGGCTCTTCGTCGGCTGCTTCCCGAAACCCCTGTAAGACCTGCTAGCGTACTAGACCGCCTCCGGCCGGAAGCCGGATTTGTACAGGGAGCACTTCCAATGGCCAAACAGAAATTCGAGCGCAACAAGCCCCACCTCAACGTGGGCACGATGGGGCACATCGACCACGGCAAGACGACCTTGACCGCGGCGATCACGAAGGTGCTCGCGAACCGCGACCCTCAGCACAACTCCTTTGTGGCCTTCGAGCAGATCGACAAGGCCCCGGAAGAGAAGCAGCGCGGGATCACGATCAACATCGCGCACGTCGAGTACCAGACCGACAAGCGCCACTACGCCCACGTCGATATGCCGGGCCACGCCGACTACATCAAGAACATGATCACTGGCGCAGCTCAGGTCGACGGCGCGATCCTCGTTGTGTCCGCCCCTGACGGCCCGATGCCGCAAACGCGTGAGCACGTCCTGCTGGCGCGCCAGGTGGGCGTCCCCTCGATCGTCGTCGCCCTTAACAAAGTCGACGCAATGGACGACGAAGAGCTGCTCGACCTGGTGGAGCTCGAAGTGCGCGAGCTGCTCAGCTCGTACGAGTTCCCGGGTGACGACACGCCCGTGATCCGGGTATCGGCGCTCAAGGCTCTTGACGGCGACCCGGAGGCAGTGGCGCAGGTCATAGAGCTGATGGACGCGGTCGATTCGTTCGTGCCCGAGCCGGTGCGTGAGATCGACAAGCCGTTCTTGATGCCCGTCGAGGACGTCTTCACCATCTCGGGCCGCGGCACCGTGGCTACGGGCAAGGTGGAGCAAGGGATCGTCAAGATCAACGACCCCGTCGAGATCGTGGGCCTGCGCCCGACGGCGAGGACCGTTTGCACCGGTGTCGAGATGTTCCACAAGCTTCTCGACCAGGGCCAGGCGGGTGACAATATCGGCGTGCTGTTGCGCGGTACCAAGAAAGAGGAAGTCGAGCGTGGCCAGGTGCTCTGCAAGCCTGGATCCATTACGCCGCACTCCAATTTCGAGGCCAATGTGTACGTCTTGACGAAGGAAGAAGGCGGCCGTCACAAGCCGTTCTTCACCAATTACAGGCCACAGTTCTATTTCCGGACGACCGACGTGACTGGCACCATCACCCTGCCCGAGGGCACGGAGATGGTTATGCCGGGCGACAACATCGTCATGAACGTAGAGCTGCAAAAGCCGATTGCCATGGACGAAGGCTTGCGCTTCGCCATCCGTGAAGGTGGCCGCACCGTTGGCGCGGGCCGCGTAACCAAGATCATCAAGTAACCCAGGCATCGACTGAGGATGGAGAACTCTCGTGGCTGACGGCACCAGACAGCGCATACGTATCCGGCTGAAGGCTTACGACCACGAGGTCATAGACCAGTCGACAAAAAAGATCGTGGAGACGGTGCTGCGCACCCAGGCCAAGGTGCGTGGCCCAGTCCCACTACCGACAGAGATCAACCGCTACACAGTGATCCGGAGCCCGCATAAGTACAAGGACAGCCGCGAGCATTTCGAGATGCGGGTCCACAAGCGTCTGCTCGATATTGTCGAGCACAGTTCGAAAACAGTCGACTCGCTCCAGCGGATCGAACTCCCCGCCGGCGTCGACATAGAGATCAAAATCCAGAGCGCTTAAGCTCTGGTCGTCCGCGGTAGTCAAGCGGGCTCGCCCTTTCAATCACGCCCAACCAAACGTGATGGAAAGTGCGGCCACGCTTGGCCACTTTGCTTTTGCGTCTTTTACGGAAGCTCTAGGTCGTGCCCGAGGCGCCGACCAGGACGCCGGCCTGGTCGTCCCACGACCAGCGAGGAGCGTCGCCCCAAAGATGCTCCAGGTCGTAAAAGACGCGTGCTTCCTCCGCGAACACGTGTACCACGAAGTCGCCGTAGTCCATTAAGACCCATCGGGCGTCGTCAAGGCCCTCTACAGAGAGCGGGCCTCCAGCGCCGGCTTGCTTCAGCTGGCGCTCGACTTCGTCGCTTATAGTCCGTACTTGGCGAGGGTTGGCGGCACTTGTGACAACGAAGGCGTCGGTCAGCCCTAGCAGTTTCTCGACTCTCAGTACGAGCGTGTCGCGCCCGAGCTTCGAAGAAGCTGCCCTAGCTGCCAATGCCCAACGGTCCCGCGCTGAACCCAGAGCGGGCCCGTCTAAAGTGGCACCATTGCCCTCCCAAGCTCCAGGAGCATTGGGGGCGAAGGTCAAGAAGGTTGCACCTCACTAACGAACATATGGCTCGTGGGAAGGGGGGCGAGGCTCGCCTCGCTCTGGCTGCCGAGCCACTGCAACCCGAGCAGGACCACGGTCACGGCGAAGGCGACGAGCAAGACGAGGCCCGCAATAAACGTCTCGAGCCTGTGCCTACGCCGGTCAGACCGCCTCTGCATCCGGGTACGCGGATCCGGCACAACGGCCGTTCCCGTGCGAGGCCCGAGGGCAGTGTTCATCCACTAACAGAATACAGCCCGCGCTCCCGGATGACGCGGACGGCCGCCTCAGGGACGAGATAGTCGAGAGGGCGTCCGGTCGTGGCCCTGGCCCGCAAGTCTGTGCTCGAGATCTCGAGGTTTGGCACAGACACCTGTTCGAGGCACCAACCTTGTTCCTGAAGCCCGACGGGGGCCGGAGTACCTGGCCGGTTGACGACCACGAGCGTGGCCAGGTCGCGGACCTCCCAGAGCCGCTCCCACGTGGCCAGCTCAGCGCTGACGTCCCATCCCACGATCACGAACAGCGCCGCACCCGGGTGGAGCTGTTTGAGCTCGGAAACGGTATCCGCCGTGTACGAAGGCCCTCCCCGGTCGATCTCCAGCCGGCTTGCCTCCACCCCCGCCACTCCACCGACCGCAGCCTTGACCATGGCAAAGCGGTCTTCCGCCGCTGTTACCTGGCGTGCCCCCGCCTTTTGCCAGGGGATGTTCGCCACCATGAGCACCACCCGGTCGAGGCCGAGGTCGTGGCGCGCATTGACGGCGGCGACGAGGTGCCCGACATGAACAGGGTCGAAGGTACCCCCGAGGATGCCGATCCGTTCTCCCATCCGACCTGCACGTTAGAAGCTGAGCGCCTGTGGCTGCACTTCCGACTACCGATGACGCTTCCCGGGGCCATGTCAGCTCCTGTGCGTCAGGGGTTCAGCTTGCCGCCCGGTAAACGACTTGCTCTCCCTGCCCTTCCCTGACACCGTTAAGCGTGTGAACGAATGGACGCCATCCTCATGGCGCCGTCTCCCAGCCGAGCAACAACCAGAATGGCCTGACGAGCACGCGCTGGAGCAATCCCTGAAGATGCTTTCCACGCTTCCACCGCTGGTTTTCGCCGGGGAGGCCCGGGCACTGCGGAAGTCTCTTGCCGAAGTCGCGGCGGGGAAGGCGTTCCTTCTTCAGGCGGGCGACTGCGCCGAGTCGTTTAACGATTTCACCGCCGACAGCATCCGGGACAAGCTCAAGGTCATCCTGCAGATGGCCGTCGTGCTCACCTATGGCACCGGGACGCAGGTGGTGAAGGTGGGCCGCATCGCAGGCCAGTTCGCCAAGCCGCGTTCGTCGCCCTACGAAAGATCGGCGACGGAACAGCTCCCTGCTTTCCGCGGCCACATCGTCAACGACGATGCCCCGACCCTCGAGGCTCGCCGCCCGGACCCATCCAGGCTGATCGCGGCGTACCACCAGTCAGCGTCGACCCTCAACCTGCTGCGCGCCTTCACCAAGGGCGGTTTTGCCGACCTTTCGCCAGGTGCACATGTGGAACCAGCAGTTCGTCGCCTCGAGCCGCGAAGGTCAGCGCTACGAAGCGATCGCCGGCGAGATCGACCGCGCCTTTCGTTTCATGGCGGCTTGCGGCATCGACCTGAAGGCCGAAGAGAGCCTGCACCAGGTCGACTTCTACACGAGCCACGAGGCCCTGATCCTCGGCTACGAGGAGGCCCTGACCCGCAAGGACTCCCTCACCGGGGGCTGGTACGACACATCGGCGCACCTCGTCTGGTGCGGGGAGCGGACCCGTCAGCTCGACGGTGCGCACCTGCACTTCCTGTCGGGGATCAACAACCCCGTCGCGGCCAAGGTCGGGCCGAACGCCACCCCTGAGGATCTTGTCGCACTGTGCGACATCCTCGACCCCGAGCGCGAGCCGGGCCGGTTGACCCTTATCAGCCGGATGGGCTGCGACCAAGGTCGAGGACCGCCTGCCGCCGCTCCAGCGCGCCGTGAAGGAGTCCGGCCACCCGGTCGTGTGGGTTTGCGACCCGATGCACGGCAATACGTTCACCTCGGACGGAGGCCGCAAGACCCGCCATTTCGACGACGTGCTCAACGAGATCTCCGGGTTTTTTGCTGCTTGCCGGGCGAGCGGCACCTGGCCGGGCGGGGTCCACGTCGAGCTCACCGGCGACAGCGTCACCGAGTGCCTCGGCGGTGCCGAAGAGATCGTGGAGGACGACCTCGAGCTGCGCTACACGACGACCTGTGACCCCCGGCTCAACGGCCGACAGTCGCTCGACCTCGCTTTCCGCGTCGCTGAGCTACTCCGCGCCGGCTGGTCGGATCTCCCCCTGTTGGTTGCGATTGAGCACGTGAGAGGTGCTTAATCGGCCCCAGGCTGCACCAGTCGCGGCCGGCAAAACATCGGGCTAGAAAAGTTGACTAAAGCGATCAGGAAATGTAAGAATGGCGGTCATGACCCTGCTCTCGTCACCAGGGAGATCGCGGCAGAACTCGAAGCGGACATCGCCAAGTTCGACGGGATGCTGGAGGCCTACCTCGCCGGTGGGCTGGACGAAGACGAGTTCCGGCTGTTTCGGCTGAACAACGGGATCTACGGCCAGCGTCAGGGCGGTCACAACCAGATGGTCCGAATCAAGGCGCCGTACGGCTCCATCACACCGGAGCAGCTCGATGCCCTGGCTGACATCGGGGAACGTTACAGCCGCGGCTGGGGCCACCTGACGACTCGTCAAAACATCCAGTTCCACTTCGTTGAGCTCGAGCGGGTGCCGGATCTGCTCCGAGACCTGGCCAAGGTGGGACTTACGACCCGGGAGGCCTGCGGCGACACCGTCCGCAACATCACCGGGTGCCATCTGGCCGGTGCCTGTCCCTACGAGGTGCTCGACATTAGCCCGTGGGCCGAGGCGGCCTTCCGGCACTTCCTGCACCATCCGTACGCTCAACGGCTGCCGAGGAAGTTCAAGGTCAATTTCTCCGGCTGCGTGACTGACTGCGGGCAGGCCATGTTCAACGATGTCGGTGTCGTGGCTGTGTCCCGGCCCTTGCCTGATGGGGGCACAGAGGCGGGTTTCCGCGTTTTTGTCGCCGGCGGCTTGGGGGCCAACCCTCATCCGGCCCAGGGTCTCGAGGACTTCACGCCCGCGAGCAGCTCCTTGCGACGCTCGAGGCCGTCTTGCGAACGTTCGACCACTACGGCAACCGCGACAACAAGCTGCGGGCCAGGTTGAAGTGGGTGGTCGACACGATGGGCATCGACGAGCTGCGGGCGCGGATTTTGAAAGAGCGCAAGCTGCTCCTCGCCTCCAGCACTTGGCCCGGCGGGATACCTGCCGTCGTGCAGGAGCTGGGTGACGCACCTGCTGGCGTAGCTGCCGGCCTTTCGCCCACTCCCGTGGGTACCCCGGTGACGCTGCGGCTCGGACCCGGGGATCCCTACAAGCGCTGGGAAGCCGCCAACGTGGTGATCGGTGTAGCCAAAGGCACCGTGTCTGCCATCGCTTACGCCCGGCTAGGCGACATAACGGCCTCCCAATTCCGCGAACTCGCCTCCATCCAACGTGACCTCGGAGCCAGCGTGCGGATCACGAACCGGCAGAACCTGGCTTTCCGGGACCTCAGCGCCGATCAGCTGCCGGAGCTCTACGGTCGGCTTGACGCGATCGGGATGGCTGAGCCGGGCGCCGAGCTGGCCCGCGACGTCGTCTCGTGCCCAGGGGCCGATACCTGCAACCTGGCGGTAACCCAGAGCCGCGGTCTCGCCGACGACATCGGTACAGCGCTCGAAAAGGCCGGCCTAGCCGATGTGGGTGGCGTGCGGGTTAACATCTCGGGCTGCACGAACAGCTGCGGCCAGCACCACATCGCGGACATCGGTTTTCACGGGGCCGAGCGACGTGCGCACGGGAGGCCTGCCCCGGGCTACCAGCTCATGCTCGGCGGTCACGTTGGCAGGACAGAGGTCGAATTCGCCCAACGAGCGATGCGCCTGCCCGCGAAGGCGTGCGCCGAGGCTACCGTGCGGATCGTGGGGCGCTTTGCCGAAGAGCGCCTTGTCGGGGAAGACTTCAGCGGATGGCTCTCGCGTTCGGGAGGCCCGAAGGGCGTGGCAGCCGGGCTAGCTGAGCTGGACAATTGGCCGACTCCCGACGAGCGGCCCGACTACTACGTCGACTTCGACGAGACGGGGCCGTACACGGCCGAGGTCGGGATGGGCGAATGCGCCGGGGGATGACGGACTGGTGCGGTCGGGAAAGGTAATGTTGTGACTTTGCTTGACGTCCCCAGTACGGATGATCTGACCGACGAGGCGCTCCTCGAGCTCAACGACAAGTTCGAGAGCGCGTCTGCGGGAGAGATAGTGGAGTGGGCGGTGGACCGGTTCCACCCCCAGATGTGCCTGACTGCCTCCATGACGGACGCGGTGCTCATCGATGTCGCAACAGCGGTCCAGCCTTCGGTTGAGGTCGTCTTCATCGACACCGGCTACCATTTCCCCGAAACCCTGCAAACGCTGGAGTTGGTCCGGCGCCGGTATGGGCTCAACCTGCGCATCGTGACAGTGCCGCCGACGCCCGTCCCGCTTTGGCAGTCCGACCCGACCAACTGCTGTGCGTCTGCCAAGGTTGCTCAGCTGGAGCGTGCTCTTGCCGGGAAGCTGGCCTGGATGAGCGGCCTCCGTCGCCAGGAGTCCGACACGAGGCGGGAGGCTTCGATAGTAGGCCGGGACCGCCGCGGGCTTATCAAATTGAACCCGCTGGCCAACTGGACGGACCTCGACGTGGAGGGGTACATCGCCGACCACGACGTGCCTGTCAACCCACTTCTCTACAAGGGTTACCCGTCGATCGGCTGCTGGCCCTGCACCCGCCCGGTACGACCTGGCGAGGACCTACGTTCAGGACGGTGGGCGGGGCTCGAGAAGACCGAGTGCGGCCTGCACGACGAACTGGCTCCCTGAGCCTGGGCCCGGGCTCCTGAGCGCGAGCCTGTAGCGGCCCGGTTGGGCACGTCGGGAGACGGCGGCTCACTGAGCCGGTTCTGCCCTTTCTTTAGACTTGATGACGGTCTATGCTTAATCGGGCCACGGCTTACCTGTCAGGTGCACACGCGGCCATCGAGGCCCACACTTCCTCCTCCATAGGCCAAACAGGGCCAATGGACCGCACGGCAACCGTTTCCGCGGCGGCCGTGCCTAATCTCGGTTCGTCTCAATCGTTTGGACGACAGGCCTGGTAGCGGGCCAACATGGTGATCGGCTGAGAGTAACCGGAGAACCCTTGCAGACCGTCGACCGAGCAGCCATTTCGAGCGCAAGCCCCCCGCGCTATCGTCACCGGACCGCGAGGACGACCCGGGCGACAGCACTGGCCCTGTTCGTGGGGCTCTTCGTGCCCGCAATTGCCACGCCGGTCGCTGCCTCGCCCACCATGTACACCACCGGGCAACGCGTTCTCCCGTATATGGCGAGGGTCGCCGGCACGATCGGTGGAGGCCGGCCGGCCGGGTTGCCGACCTCAGCGATGGGGGCTAAGGCGCAGGCGGCCAAGTCCGCCCGGGCGAAAGCGGCGCTCAGTGCGGCCGAAGCCGCCGCGGCTGCGAAGGCTGCTGCCGCTGCAAAGGCGGCCGAGGAGGCAGCTGCCGCCGCCCAGGCCGCGGCCGCTGCTCAGCTCCTGACTACGTTGACGGCAGAGGAGCGCCAGTACTCGTCGATGGCGGTGTACGAGCAGGCGCGTGTCTATCTGAACCGGGCTGAAGCCTTGTCTGTTCACGCGGCTGGCGCCGTGCGGGCAGCCATTGCCGCCTGGGAGTCGGCCCAGGTTGACGAGCAAAGGGCCGTAGTCGAGCGGAAGGCGGCCCGCTCGGCCGTGGCGTTTTACACAGAGGCACTGGACCAGCTAGGTGTGGCCGAGTACACGGGCGTGGCCATGATTAGCGCCGCCGACATCGAGAGCCAGAACCGCGAAATCGACCAGACCGAGCTGGCGACAGTGGCTGCCGCGTATACAGGCGGAGACCTGCAAAGGGCGCAACACACGCTGGCCGTGGCGGAACAGCGCGTCCTCACGGCGATCGCGGCAGTCGCCGCGGACCATGCCAAGACAAATCAGGCGAAGGTGTTGCTGGTTGCCGCGAACGACCAGGTAGCGACGTCCCGGCGGGCGTTGGTGCTGGCCAAGCAGTGGGCCACGCAACCAGGTGAGGCACCCACCCGCCCGCTGGTCGCCCTCGCCGTGTACGAGGGGAAATTGGGAGCCGGGTACTCAGCGCCCAGGCGGGGCGGCACGGGAGCCCGGTATGCCGGCACGCTCAAGACTGTCCCGACAACAGCGCTGGCTTCCTCCACCAAGTCCGGAACTGGCTCCGGGAAGCTGGACAAGGGCCGAGTTGACCGGAAAGCCAAAAACGGCACTCGCACCGCTGGCCTCGGTGCCTCGGCGAGCTCGCAGGGGTTCGCGAACATCCAAGAGATGTCCGGCCAGGGGCCGCGCATCCTTGGCGAGCCGCTGCTGTCGGCCACTCAAATGGCTGAGTGGTACGAGTCGACGGGCTACCACGCCCACCTGACCGTACCGATCACGCAGCTGGCGAACGATTACATTCAAGCCGCTCAGCAGACGGGGGTCAGGGCCGACATAGCCTTCGCCCAGTCGATAATCGAGACCGGTTACTTCACCTTCCCGGCGTACGGGCAGGACGCACCCAATTACAACAACTTTGCCGGCATTGGTGCCTGTGACACGTGCGAACACGGCTGGAAGTTCCCGAACGCCATGACTGGCGTACTGACTCAGCAGGAGCTCTTGGCGCTCTATGCCACGCCACCCGGCCTGGGGACCACTTACGCCGGCCTGGGGGGCGGGGTGGACGGTTGCTGTGCGACGTGGATGGCGCTATCAGGGATATGGGCCAGTAGCCCGGCTTATGGCTACGACATCCTTACCATCTACCAGGGGATGCTCTCGTGGGCGCTGCAGCAGGAACTGGTGGGTACTGGCCTCGTGCAGCCCCCACCCGCGCCCACAGCTGGCCCGGCGGCTCTCGAGGCTAACCGACCTGTGAGATCCTCGCTAGGACCCAGTCGTAGTCCCCGGACATGATGGGAGCCTTGCAGTAGCGGCAAGTGCCGGCCAGGTCGACGTCGAGTGGGGCGCCGCAGTTAGGGCACTTCGAGCCGAGGGTGGTCCCCCCGGACTTGGTCTCGGCCCTGGATGAACGCTGGAACGTCCAGTCCTCCTCCCACGGCTTGACCTGGCGATCGCCTCTCACGACGCGCCCGCTCTTGTCATCGACGTCATAGTCGGCACACCCGGCGACGATACGGACGGTAATGGCGTCGGAGCGGTCATCAGAGTGGGCGGCCACGGGCCAGATGTTGGAGACCGAGAGGTAGTCGAGCATATTGCGCTTATGTCCGTCGACGTAGCCCTGGATTTGGCCCCGGTGCTGTTGCCAGAGACCGTCGGCCATAACTTGCCTGCTCATCTCGGGCTGTCGCTCGCTCCAGGCTTCCTGGACAATGAAGAACACTCGCTGCACTTGTTGCGTGAACTGCTCGAGGTCGAAAGCGGCGTCATGCGCTTTGATTGCCGCCAGGCCTACGTCCACGGGGCTTTCGGCCTGCACCGCTCTGGCATGGCGCTCAGGGAACAGTTCAGCCGGGATGCTGGCGGCCGCGGGCCTGGTGTCATGCATCCACTCGGGGTTATCGTCTCCCGGCCACCCACCACCGGTCCCACCCAGGTTTTGGCCCGCTCCCCGACCGCTCCCGGCAGGCACGCTCTGGTCGGAGGCCCCGCTACCGGCAGCCCAGCCTCCCCCGGCCGAGCCTCCTCCAATCGGCCCTCCGCCCGCCGTCCAGCCCCCCTCCGCCGGGCCACCGGACGTCCATCCTGCGTCACCACCAGCCGGACTGCCTCCATCCGAGCCGGTATTACCGTATTACCGGTGCCGTCCCGCCTCGGCGGTGTGCCGCCCTGGTTGCTCCCCGGCCGGCCAGGAGGTACCTGTCGCCCGCTGCCTCCCCACGGGCCGCCTCCCCACGGGCCACCTCCCCACGGGCCGCCGGCCCCACGCCACGGGCTGCGACGGCCGCGTCCCCGGCTCATCGTCCGGAAGGCGAACGTTATGAGCAGGACCAATATCACCAATCCGATTGTGCTACCACCGCCGTAGAAAATGAACGGGCCTCCTCCTCCTGAACCACCAAACCCGGCACCGTCCCCGCTGGTCCCGCCACCGAAGACGTCGCCCCCACCCGCCCTCGCCAGCAGCGGGTGCAATAGGCCAATCAAGCCCACCGGCTGATCAAGATCGTCGGCCTCCCCTGGTCATGATGGGCCTGCGCTGCCCTGGCCTCCTGACGGGGCGGGAGGTGCAGTGGCTGCCGTTGTGGCGGCAGGAGCAATGGCCGTGCCACAGGTGGCACAAAAACGTTGCCCCGGCGCCGCCTCGGCGCCGCAGGACGGGCAAAGTACGGGCTGAGGCCCCAGGGGTTGGCCGCACTGGCCGCAGAAGCGGGCCCCGGCCGTGTTATCAGCCCCACAAGCGTTGCAATGCCCAGCCGGTGGTGGCATAGCTGTCCCGCAGGATGAGCAGAACTTGCTGCCGGCAGGCTGGGTGGCTTGGCAGCTGGCACAAGTGACAGTGCTGAGAGCTCCTGGCGCGGCCGTGCCCGGCACTGGGCTGCCCCCCGGCACTGGGCCGCCGCCGACAAACCCGGCGCCACCTCCGGCGAAACCCGGCCCGGGGGGAGGTACCGGCCCGGGTTCGCCGCCCGGGTTTTGCCCACCACCCGCGAGCTGTCCACCAACGCCGAGGCCTGCGGCCAGGAAGGCGCCACTGTCGGCTGAGCCACCCTTTGCCATGCCCTCGCCAGCGCCGAGGGCCATCTCGCCGGCCGCGTAGCGGTTGAACCCCCCAGCCAGACGGCTGTAGGCGGTGTCTTTGGCGAGGTTCTTCAGCTGCGCCTCGTCCGCCTCCGACAGGTTTACGTCGAAGTTACCCATGCGGACAAGAGCGACTCCGTAGGTCACGAGCTGGTTGTTGGCCGCTTCGACGGCGGCCTTTTCGAGGTCAGGGGTGTAGACGGACAAGCCGAGGATGGGCCAGCCGTTGCGGACGATCTGTGTGGTCACTTCGGTCCGCATCACCTTCAGGAGCTGGTCGCTCACCCATCCCGATATTTGTTGGTTGTTGGTGACGTCAACGGTGCCGACGAGGTTGGTGATGAGCGCGGCCGGGTCTTTCACCTGTAGCGAATAATCGCCGAAGACGCGAAGGGTGACGATCATGCCCGTTTGGGGGTCCTGGACGTCGTCGATGCGGCCGCCGAAGGTGAGGCCCGGGTACTCCCTCGTGCCGACGAAGTACAGCTCGGCCCGGTATGCGTTACCACCCGTCGCAACGTCGATGAACATGCCGAGGAACGGGAGCTCGTCAGCGTCTATCTGGTGCCGCCCGGGCCCATCGTCCCTACGACCTGGCCCGTGTTGACGAACAGGGCCATTTCGTCGGCGTTGACAATTGCCCGCGTGAACTTGCGGATCCTGAGGTCCGGCCACTTGAAGACGATCTGGCCCTTCTTGTCGTCGGGGACCGCTATGAACTCACGGCTGAGCAGGACCATTCCCGGGGCCTCCTAGTGCTGGTCGGACTGGACTCCAGGGTAGCGCTGCCACCGGTCGATGAGGTCCCCCGACGCGCATACGAGCGGCCGCCCCGAAGCCATGTCTACTCGTGTCTCTACTCGTGTGCGGGCCGGTGCCGTTGACCAGCGGCGACAAGGGGGCCAAAGTGTGGGCTTCGGCGAGGAAAGTGAACCGACGGCCCCGCCTCAGGGACTTCGAGCGCGCGAGTAGTACTTCAGCGGTCTCTAAGTCAGCTGCTCGACGAAATAACGCAATTGGCGAAGGTTGCGGCACTCCCAGACACCAGAGCAGTGCACGCCGTACTGGGCCAGCACGGAGTCACCGGTATCCCAATACGCCCGCGGCTCGGGATTGAGCCACCAGACCTGTCGGGAACGGCGGGCCAGCTCGGCGATCGCCCAGGCCTGCACCGAGTGGTAGTTGTTGCGCGCATCGCCGAGCACGAGCACTGTCGTGCGCGGCGTCAGCTCTTTGCCCCACCGTTCGACGAAGTCCGACAGGGCGTGGCCGTAGTCGGAATGTCCCTCGGCCCAAATGACGTCGGCCTCCGTATTTATACGGTGGACCGCCTGCCCAATGTCGTCGGCATTTTTCAGGACGTCCGTTACTTCGTCTATCCCGTCGACGAAGGCCCACGCCCGGGTGCGAGAGAACTGCGACGAAAGCGCATAAACAAGCTGGAGGGTGAAGCGGGCAAAGGCCGCCACCGAGCCTGAAATATCGGCCAGCACCCACAGTTCTGGTTTGGAGCGTTGTCGAGCCTTGAAACGCGGGTCGGCCGGGACACCACCGCTGGCCAGAGAACGCCGCATCGTAGCCCGAAAGTCGAGACGGCCGTCCCGCTGGCCGCGCCGTTTGCGGGCCAGGTGAACAGCCAGTTTTCGAGCCAGAGGTTGGACCGTTCGTTGCAGAGCGGCGAGCTCCTCCTTCCCGAGGTGCATGAAGTCGACGTCTTCCGGCAAGGGGCGGCGCATGGCCCGGGCCACGGCCTTGGCTCCCCGGTCGGCCACAAGGCGGCGACGGACCTCAGCTTCGACTTCCTCACGCAGGCGCTCGAAACGGCGGCGGTAGTCGTTGGCCAACACCATCCCCTCGAGCCCCCCGGCTTCCTCGGCGGAGCCAAGCAGGCGGGCCAAGAGGGCGTCGGCCTCGAGTTGACGGAGCGTCTTGAACGCGTAATAGCTAACTCCGACGGGCCGTCCCGGTTCCATGCCGGCGAAGCGGCTCACGGCAGCTCTGGCGAGCGCCGCCATCAGCTCAGGGTCTCCTTCCATGAGCGCCTTGAACGCCAGCTCCGCCAGTTCATCCGCGGTCATCCCCTCGCCAACGTCGTCTGACATCAACTCGCCGACGCCAAATTGGTCGGGCTCTCCTGTCGTCCTGCCCCGCAACGAGAAGAAGAGCTCGAAGAGAGCCTCGAAAGTCCGCCAGTGCCCTTCTTCTTTGACTAGCGCGGCGGCCAAGCCGAGCTTCATGGCTTCGCGGTCTTCCAGAGGCAAGTGGCGCAAAGCCTCGGTGGCGTCGAGAACTTCTGTAGTACTGACCGGAACGCCCGCCGCCCGCAGTTCGTCGACGAAGTCGCCAAAGGTAGCGAACAGGCCCCTGGCGAGCAACCGCTCAGCCTCTGCGTCAGGGCCAGGCCCACGACCAGCGGTCCCCATCTCCGAGGGCGGTAGAGCAGCGGCCGGGGTCAGCATCGTCCGCTGGCGGTCATACCTCGCTCACCCCTCCACTGGACCCTGTACTGGCACGAGTTCCTTCGCCGCCCGGTCAATATCTGAGCGGTGCTTCAACAACACGTTCAACGTCCCCTTTGCAGTCGCGGTGTCGACGTGGGCGACGCCGAGCAGGACCAGGGTGCGAGCCCAGTCGAGGGTTTCAGACACCGACGGCGCCTTTTTTAGCTCGAGCGCTCTTATTAGCTTTACGGTACGCACGACCTGGTCTGCGAGCGACTCCTCTATCTCGGGCACCTTGGTGAGGACAATTTCTCGTTCGCGCTCGACCGAGGGGTAATCGAGGTGCAGGAACAGGCAGCGCCTTTTCAATGCTTCTGACAATTCACGGGTATTGTTGGAAGTAAGGAAAACAAGCGGGATTTGTGTGGCTCTGACCGTACCCATCTCCGGTACAGAGACCTGATAGTCGGACAGGACTTCCAGCAACAAGGCTTCTGTTTCGACCTCGACCCGATCGACCTCGTCGATCAGCAACACAACCGGCTCGGTGGCCCGGATCGCCTCGAGCAATGGCCGCGGCATCAAAAATGGCTCTGAGAAGATGTCCTCTTCGAGCTGTTGCCACGTCTCACCTTCCTGTGTCACCTGCTCAGCCTGGATGCGGAGCAGTTGCTTTTTATAGTTCCACTCGTAAAGAGCCTTCGACTCGTCGAGGCCCTCGTAGCACTGGAGCCGGATGAGCCTCGCTCCGGTCATCTCGGCGACAGACTTGGCGAGCTGTGTCTTGCCGGTGCCCGCCGGGCCCTCGACAAGCACAGGTTTTCCCAACCGGTCGGCCAGGAAAACTACGGCCGCTATACCGTCATCTGCCAGGTAGCCCACAGTCCGCAGCGACTCGTTGACGGCCTGGGGGGACGCAAAACGTGTACCTGGGTTGGCGGTTGTCGTCATCGTCTTATCTTAGAAGGCTGCCCGGGTGGCCCGCCCCCAATAACCGCCGGCGTGGTCCGGGCTTGCTTTCCCCGCCGCTCAGTTACGGATCTGGTCAACTACGGATTTGGCCGTTCCCCGTCACTATGTACTTCGTTGTCGTCAGCTCGCGCAAGCCCATTGGCCCGCGGGCGTGCAATTTTTGCGTACTTATACCAATTTCGGCCCCGAAGCCGAACTGCTCACCATCAGTGAAACGGGTGGACGCATTTACCACGACCGCTGCCGCGTCGACCTCTCGCGTAAAGCGCTGCGCCGCCAGCAAGTCGCGCGTCACGATCGACTCTGTATGGCCCGAACTATAGCGCTGGACGTGAGCGATGGCAGCGTCCAGGTCATCGACGACGCGGATGCTGAGCACGAGGTCCAAGTACTCCTGCCCCCAATCCTCCTCTGTCGCCTCCTCCATGGAGGGCACGATCGACCTTGCTGCCTCGTCGCCGACGAGCCGCACACCCGCGAGCGCCTCGGCCGCAGCCGGGAGGAACTCCCGGGCGACGTCACGGTGGACGACTAGCGACTCGGTCGCGTTGCAGACGCTCGGCCTGTGCGTTTTGCCATTCACGAGGATGGAAAGGGCCATTTCCATATCTGCTGATGCATCGACATACACATGGCAATTGCCGTCCCCGTCGATAACGTACGGGACGGTCGCGTGGTCGAAGACGGCTTGTACGAGGGACCGCCCGCCGCG
Organism: uncultured Acidimicrobiaceae bacterium; assembly: GCA_963823855.1. GTDB lineage: Bacteria > Actinomycetota > Acidimicrobiia > Acidimicrobiales > Palsa-688 > Fen-671. The sequence goes on along the minus strand of CAWGNA010000002.1, from coordinate 660,449 downwards.
CGGGATGAGGCAATCGATCACTCCTCGCAATTGCATGAACTCCCGTGCCGACTCGTGGCTCGTGTCCTCCACCAGGACCAGCGAGTCTTCCGGTAGGCCCGCCTTCGCGTACCCCTGTCGCAGTGCGGCGGCGATGGCCTGGTTAGATGCCAAAGCCGCCGAACTGCCTCGCAGAAAGGCGGCGTTGCCCGACTTCAGGCAGAGCGCGGCCGCGTCGCTCGTGACATTGGGCCGGTTCTCGTAGATGATCGCGACTACCCCGAGCGGCACCCTGACCTTCTCTATGCGCAACCCGTTCGGGCGCACCCAGCCTTCCACCACCTCGCCTACGGGGTCAGCCAGTGCCGCAACCTGGCGCAGCCCGTCAGCCATGGAAGTGAGCCGGGCTGGAGAAAGGCGGAGCCTGTCGACGACGGTGCTCGTGACGCCGCCGGCCTTCGCTCTCCCCACATCGGCGGCATTGGCCTCGATGATCTCGTCTGACCGCTGCAGGAGAACGTCGGCGGCGGCGAGCAGGGCTGCGTCCTTGGTACCTGTGGACGCCAACGCCAGTGCCAGGCTGGCGCGCTTGGCCCGAGCCCCGAGTTCGGTGAGCGTGGTCATAGTCAACCGTACCGCCTCTGTGCCGCCAGCCCCATGCCGCCCTCCGCGCTCGCCAGTTTGGGGCCGGCAGCCGCCGGTCGAAGCACCAAGATGTTCGCCCGGTGGGGCTGGGTAGCCCAGAAGGGCCGAGTGCGCCCACGCGCTGGCCCAGCTACCGTGCCACCGGTGGGTATGTTCAACGCCGCCGTGGTTGGATTCGGCCCCAACGGTTTGGCTGCCGCCCTTACGCTGGCCAGGGCGGGCGTGGCGGTCGACGTTTACGAAGGGTCAGCCACCACAGGGGGCGGGTGCCGCACCGCTGAGCTCACGCTCCCAGGCTTCCGCCATGACGTATGCTCCGCGGTTCACCCGCTCATGCTGGCATCGCCGTTCTTCCGCACCGTGGACCTCGCTGCCAGGGGCATAAACATGCTTACGCCGCCAGTGGCCTTCGCCCATCCGCTGGACGGCGGCCGCGCCGCGGCGGTCCTGCACAGCGTGGAGGAAACTGCCACGAGCTTTGGCCGGGATTCGAAGCTCTACCGCCGCTTGTTCGGCCCCCTCGTGGCCGACATGGGAAGGATCCTCCCTTTTTTCGGGCCTCTCCGCAGGGCCCTCGGTACCCCGTCGCAACAGCGCGGCTGGCGCTCCCCGGGCTGTTGCCGGCATCCGCGGTGGCAGCTGTGTTCAAGACTGAGGAAGCGAAGGCACTATTGGCGGGCGCTTCGGCACACGCGATGCTCCCGCTGAGCACACCTGTAACGGGTTCGTACGCTTTGTTGTTCGTGGCGCTCGGGCATGCGTACGGGTGGCCCGTTGTCGAGGGCGGCAGTGGCCGGGTTATTGATGCGCTTACCACGGAGCTGACCGCGCTGGGAGGGAAGATCCACGCGGGCCACTGGGTCAGAAACCTTGACCAGGTTGGCGGACGAATGCCCGTGCTCCTCGATGTCGCCCCTCGCCAGCTCGAGATAATGCTCGGGAACAAAGCCGCTCCTTTTTACCGCCGGGCCCTATCGACTTTCCGGTACGGTCCCGGCGTTTGCAAGGTCGATTGGGCTCTGCGCGGCGCTGTCCCGTGGCAGGCGCTGGCCTGCCGTGAGGCGGGGACCGTCCATCTGGGTGGGACCTTCGAGGAAGTCGCCGAGGCAGAATCAGATGTAGCTGCCGGGCGTCATCCCGGGCGCCCTTTCTGCATTGTGGCCCAGCCTGGCGTGGTGGACCCCGGCCGCGCTCCCGAGGCCAACCAAACGCTGTGGGCGTATTGCCATGTCCCCTCCGGGTCGACGGTGGATATGACCGAGGCGATCGAGGCGCAGATCGAGCGCTTCGCTCCGGGCTTTCGCGACCTCGTGATCGCCCGGGCCACCAGGACGGCCGCCGAATTGGAGTCATCCAACCCGAATTACGTCGGCGGCGACATCAGCGGCGGCGCGGCCACGTTACGGCAAACGGTTTTCCGTCCAACGGTGCGATGGGATAATTACCGGACCGGTCTTCGTGGCGTGTACCTGTGTTCGGCCGCGGCTCCTCCGGGAGGCGGCGTGCACGGCATGTGCGGGTATTGGGCCGCTCAACGGGCGCTGTCGGACCTCGCCAGAGGAAATTGAAATCTCACTCTGGCACCGCCGCGTTTTAATGCCGCGTTTTACTGCCGCGTTTTATCGGCTTTTACGGGCCGGCTGGGACCACGTTTATGTTGCCCGAATCGACCGTGAGGACGATGACGTGGTGTGACGAAGTGCTCGTCGGGACGCCGACAGTAGGGGTCCCGGAGCTGGTGCTGGCGGACACCGCGTACGCGACATTCGTCGGCAGCGCCACTGTTATGTCGCCCGAGGAGTCATTTATCCGGACCTGGTCCGGTGCCCGATTGAACGAGAGGTCGACGTCACCTGAGCCGTCGCTCGCTCGTACCGTCACGGCCGACAAGTCGGTCCCGGTAATGTCGCCCGAGCCATCGCTCAGGTCCAGCCGTCCGGACACGCGCCCGATCGAAACGTTCCCCGAACCGCTGTCCAGAGTGAGTTGGGCTCCCAGGTCCGTGGCGCTCACGTTCCCCGAACCAGCCGAGGCGTTCACTCCCCGACCCGGAGGGACGGCGAGCGTGAGCTCGGCCCCGCAGTTGCCGACCCATAGACAGCTCATGCCGGCGAGCACCGTCCCCGAGGGCCTGGTAGCGAAGTGGACATCGGGACGGATGAGGCTGTAACTGATGACGCCCTCCAGGTGGGCCCGGTCGTCCGCGCTGGGCAGGACAGTGATGTCGCCACTGCTGACCCCCACTGATACCTGGCCGCCGGTAGGCGTCACAGCGGTGTGGATGTGGAAACTGTCTTGGCCGACGAGGGCGACGAAGTACAGGCCGCCGTAACCTATCGCCGCGATTGCGAGGGGTACCCCGAGAGCGAGGGCCAATACGCGTGGACGGTCGAGTTTCAAAGTCGATGAGCGCAATGGGGGCTCCTTTGCGGTCCGGCGAAGCGGGGCGAGCTCATAGGCCGAGGTAAGTGAGGACGGCCAGGACTCGGCGGTGGTCGGTGTCCGCCGGGGCCAGGGCGAGCTTTGTGAATATGGAGTTGACGTGCTTTTCGACGGCGCCTGGCCCGACGACGAGCGAGGTGGCTATGGCAGCGTTCGAGCGCCCTTCAGCCATTAGTGCAAGTACGTCCTTTTCCCGCGGGGTGAGCGACGAGAGGGGGTCGGCCTTGCGGGTGATCAGCTGGGCGACGACCTCGGGGTCGATGGCGCTCCCGCCCTGTGCCACTCTTTGCAGGGCGTCCACGAAATCTGCCACATCGGCGACCCGGTCCTTCAACAGGTACCCCACTCCGCCGCTCGCTCTGACGGCGAGCAACTCCGCCGCGTAGCGCTCCTCAACGTACTGCGACAGCACCAGTACGCCGATGGCTGGCCAACGCTTGCGTACGACAAGGGCAGCTCGTAAGCCTTCGTCACTGAATGTGGGTGGCATGCGGACGTCGACTACTACTGCGTCGGGCGCCTCAGTGCCGACCATACGAAGGAAGGTCTCGGCGTCGCTGGCTGAAGCCGGCACTTCCATGCCAGCCTCCGACAGGAGCCGGCTGAGCCCTTCGCGCAGCAAGACCGAGTCCTCGGCGATCACGACGCGGACGGGAGCTCTACCTCGATAACTGTCGGGCCACCGGGGGGGCTGTCGATGCTGAGGCGTCCGTCCATGGCCTGGGCCCGGTCCGCCAGCCCGGTGAGGCCAGGCCCGTCCGGTCGAGCCCCGCCGCGCCCATCATCCCTCACTGCCAAACGGAGAGTGGTCCCATCCGAACGCACCTCCACAGCGGCGCTACTGGCCCCGGAGTGCTTGGCCACGTTGGTGAGGGCTTCTGCTACCACGAAATAGGCAACAGCCTCGACCGTGGATGTGGGCCGCCCCGCCATGTCAACCGTGACCGTGACCGGGACCGGGCAGAGGGCGGCGAGGCCCGACAGAGCGGCGTCGAGCCCGCGGTCGGAGAGTACCGGCGGGTGGACGCCGCGGACGAGGCTGCGCAGTTCCACAAGGGCCGCTTTAGCTTCCTCGTGCGCCTGGTCGATGAGGGCTTTCGCCCCTTCGGGATCCTCGGCGAAGCGGGCCTTCGCCCGTCCCAGCTCCATGGCCAGGGATACCAGCCGGGCTTGCGCCCCGTCGTGCAGGTCTCGCTCGATCCGGCGACGTTCCGAGTCGGCCGCGACGACCATACGTGAACGGGTCCGCTCGAGGTCCCCGACCCTTGTCGTTAGGCTCGCCCTGTTTTGCCGTCGGCTCGGGCCGAGTAGTTTTCTGTCCAGCCACAGCTGGGCTGAAGCTACGCCTGCCGTGATATGCGGGGCCAGCAGCGCGAGGACAATTCCAAGCAGAACGGCGCCGACCATAGCGGGGCTGCCTTTCAAGACCCAGCCGAAGGCGGAGGCGCCGCCCTTGGGAAGCTTGGAGTTGTAGGCAGGTAAAGCGATGAGTGCCAGGGAAATCGACCACGCCGAATTGGCGATCGTAAAGCCAATCACGGCGACCGGTAGGGCCAGCACGGCTCGTGCGGCCTGCCGCCAGTTGACGGGGTCGAACAGGATGGCGCGTCCCCAATGCCACATCCCAGGCCCCCGGGGGGTCTTCTTTACCGGTGACGGGATGACCTCGCCGAGCATCAGCGCGGCTCTGCGGCGCTCGAGCTCACCGAGGTAGCCGCAGCCGACGAGGGTGAAGACGAGGATCGCTAGACCGACGAGGAAGAGCGGGAGCAGGCCGATCCCCAAAACGATGCCTACCACGGCCACTACGAAGTAAAGGACAGCCAGAAAGAGCCCGCTCAGGATGTACACCATCGCCAGCCATGTCCGGGCGGAGAAAACCGGCCCCAGCACCCGGGCGAGGGTGCTGGGCCGCTCCGCGCGGTCAGATGTGGCCTTCGCCGGCGCCATCTGCGACGACGTGCCTAAAGCCTCACGGCTCCGCACAAGCGCTCCGGCTAGGCGATCGGGTACCCATGCAAATGACTGTACGGACAGTCGCCCCGGACATCCATACTGCCCGCCCCCGAATTGCATGGGGTGGTTACCCCCCCGAAAAGACGTGGGCTGGCCGGGTTCTTTTCCATGGCCAATTACCTGATCGTTTACGTATGGCACCCACCTATAGCTCCATGGCTCTTACTCACCCCCAGCCCGCACCGGCGTACCGGCTCCCGAGAGACGGCCCTTCTGGCCGAAGGCGCCCTACCAGCGTCTTCATGACCAGGGTGGGCGAGTTCGTCGTCCGCCATCGCCGGGCCGTGCTCGTCTTCTGGTTCCTGGTCGCGCTGGCCGGCGTGGCGATGATCGGCAGCATCACTTCCAGGCTCTCGTCCACCGAAAACCTTCCCGGCCTGCGCAGCTACGAGGTCAGTCAGGCGATCATGCGCACCTATGGGACCGGGGGTGACAACGCGCCGGTGATGATGGTCCTGCGCCTCCCGCCCGGAGTGCGGGCTGAGTCGACTGCAGGCCGGGCCGACCTGGCTTCCGCGCTCGGCTCCCCTCAGTCGGCAGCGGGATATGCGCGTCCTTTCGTATGCGAGCTCGGGTGACGGTCGGCTCCTGTCCAGTGACGGCCGCAACGCTCTGGCGCTTGTTTTCGGCAACAACAACGAGCCCAGCTCTTACACCTTGTCCGCAGAGGTACGGGCCGCAGCGCCGAAGGGGGTGACCCTCGCAGCGACTAGCTACGACGACCTCGCCAATGGTTCACAGAGCCAGGGTCGCGGCGTTCTGGCCGAAACGGTCATCGGGGGCCTCGGTGCCCTGATCGTGCTGGCCATAGTCTTCGGTTCCCTGCTGGCGTTGGTCCCGCTGATCGTGGCGGTGCTGTCGATCTTGCTTACGTTCCTTGCCATCGGGGCCGTGACGACGGTGGCTCCCGTCAGCAACCTCGTCGAGTACCTGATCGCGCTAATTGGCCTTGGCGTTGCTATCGATTATTCGCTTCTCGTCGTGACGCGGTGGCGGGAGGAACGAGGACGGGGTTTAGCCAACCACGAGGCTGTCGCCGCAGCTGTCGGGACCGCGGGCCGGACGGTCGTGTTCTCCGGGGTCACCGTGGGCACCGGGCTGCTCGCGCTGGTGGTACTACCGCTCCCGTTCCTGCGTAGCCTCGGGTACGCGGGCATCCTCATCCCGCTCGCTAGCGTGATCGTGGCCGTCACCCTGCTGCCTGCGCTGCTCGCGACGATCGGGCCACGCCTGGAATGGCCCCACCGCCGGAAGGCACCTTCGGCTCAGGCAAGCCGTGCATGGACCGCTTGGGCCCGTCTGGTCGTGCGTCATCGCGTCGTGGCTGCTGTGGTGGCGCTCGCGATCCTGGGGGCACTCCTAGCTGTTGCGACGGGGATCCACGTGGGCGCCGCTCAGCCCGGCTCGCTTTCTAACTCGGGCCCTGCCGTCTCGGGCCTGGCCACCCTCGAGCGGGACGGCTTCCCGACCGGCACGATCAACCCCGTCGAGGTCCTGGTCGCTCGCGGTGAGAGCCCCACCAACGTGGCGCGCCAGCTCGGAGCGCTCCCCGGCGTTTACACGTCAGTGGCTCCCACCGGACCTGACTGGCGCCAGGCCGGCACCGCCATCGTTGACGTCCTGCCTGTCGCCGCTACCACCGCCCCTGCGAACACGGCTCTACTGAGCGCGCTGGACGGCCGGCTCGCTGCGATTGCGCCTCGAGCCGGCGCCACTGGCTTCGGGCCTGTCGAGGTCGACGTGGTCCACGCCCTCTACGAGCGCTCGTTCTTCATATTGGCGCTCGTCGCCCTCGTGACCCTGCTGGTGCTCGCGCTGGCATTCCGGTCGCTAGTGCTCCCGTTGAAAGCACTTTTACTGAATGTTCTCTCCGTCGGTGCAACCATGGGCGTCCTGGTCCTCGTCTGGCAGCATGGCTTCGGGTCCAGGCTGCTCTGGGGTATCCCGCAGACCGGGGCTGTCATCGATTTCGTCCCCCTGATGGTGTTCGCTTTCCTCTTCGGGCTGTCCATGGACTACGAGGTCTTCATCGTCTCGCGGGTGCGTGAAGAGCATGAGCGGGGGGCTACCACTGACGAGGCCGTCGTGGCGGGTGTTGCTCACACTGGCAGGCTTGTCACCAGCGCGGCCATCGTGCTCGTACTTGCCTTTGCGGCCCTGGCGGCCAGTCCCGCGGTGTCGCTCAAGATGTTCGCCACGGGCCTTGCTGCAGGCATTCTGATCGACGCTACGGTCGTGCGTGCCCTGTTGTTGCCGGCGGTCATATCGATCCTGGGGGACCGGTGCTGGTGGCTACCGCGCCATTCCCCGGCCCAGGTTGTCGCCCTCACGACGGATACCCGGCGCAGCTACGAGCCTGCGAAAAAGTGAGGCCAGCCAGGCCTGGGGTTTGCCGGGCGCGACCGCACGCCTAAGTGAGCGCAGAGTACGGGATGACCGCCGCTGCAGGCGGGCCCGGGACCGATACCGTCTCGCCCCAGCCGGAGAAGCTGACCGTCTCGCGGTCCCCGCCGACCCGGGTGACTTCGGTGACCGGGAGTGGTGCCGCGGCCGCCGACATGATGAGCGTCTCGCTCAGGTGGTTGTTCGACCCGCTCGCGGTGGCCTGCCACGTGAGGACTTTCACCGGGCGACCGCCGGATTCGGAAGTGCTGAACTTGACGGAGGTGCCGGAAGCCGGGAGGACCGTCGCCGGGACCGATCCCATTGTCTCTTCTGTGAAGAAGGTTTTGTACTCGCTCGTGCCCTTCTTCATGCTTACCCAGTGAGGCCCAGCCTTCTTGGCAGCAGACGGGCTGAGCCCGATCAACGTCGTGAGGCCGGCGTTGTTACCGGAAAAGTAAGCAGCCTTCGGGGTGACCCTGATCGAAGCAGTCGCTTTCCCCTGAGCGAGGGACTCGCTCGCCGAACTGGTGCCGACGTCTGCCACTATCTTCTCGACGGCCTGTTTGCTATTGGGCTGGTAACCGAGCACCAACAAGTGGACACTCCCGGCTGCGAGGATCGCCCTTTTCGCTCCGTCTGCCAGAGCCGTCTCGCCCGGGCTGTTCACGGACGAGTAGGGCACCGGGCTTCCCGAGACGGTCAGTCCCCAGCTGCGTAGCACACCGCCGAGGACCATCTCCGGGCTCGAGGGGCCGGTTGTGTGGGATATGGCGTAGTAGTACAACTCGTTCGCAACGCGGACGGCCGCTGGCACCGATTTTTCCTGGCCGTAGCTGAAAAGGAAGAAGACCAGAGGCGCGCAGGCCAGCAGCCTTGCCGTCTCGTCTGCTTGTGACGGCGACGGCACCTGTGCTTTGGTGCACGCCTTGAGGACGACGTCGCTCGACTTTGGCGTGTATTCGACATCCTGCACCGTGAACGAAGCGATCCCGGGGTGCGTCGTGTAGAGGTCGTCGATCGCGCTTTCGACCTGGCTCAGTGAGACATTGGGGGAGGTGCCGCCGAGGACTGGCGCAGGCTGGGGCGCCGAGCTCCTGTCAAGGGCCTGGTTTGACCTCGCCCAAGGTTCCCCGACAGAGCCAGGGCCGGTCGAACGGCCAGCGGAGGCGGGGCCAGCGGAGGCAGGGCCGGCGGAGGCAGGGCTCGCCGACCCCGCCACAGCACCTGCTGAAAGGCCGGCGGCGACCATTACGACGATGCAGGCGACCGGCAGGTGGCGACGTGACTGACGGTCACGCCGTCCAGGGTTGCCGGCGCCCCGGCCGTAGACCCGTCGCAACGACAGCCCGCACAACCTGGACAACCTGGACAACCTGAAGCAGCTCGACGGCGTGGGCCGCCCTACCCGTCGCCTGATCTCTAGCCGCACTGGCCCAACGATTTCGCTCCTGCTGTATTTTCGCTTGCGGTCACGATCCCATTGGCAACGCAAACCAGGTTGCCACCGACACCGTTGCCAGTGGTCGTGTTGGCGCTGGCGCGATTGGCATCGAAGATCAAGCTTCCCCCTATGGTATTGCCCCCGCGCAGCCCGATGTCCCGCGGCACTGAGGCCGCACTGGCGTCCACGTCAAGGTTTCCTTTGACACTGGTGTTGCAAACGACGGTGTTGCAAACGACGGTGTTGCAAACGACGGTGTTGCAAACGACGGTGTTGCAAACGACGTCGGCGCCCGAGCTCAACGGGTCGGCAGCGGCGGCCGCACGGGTGGCCGTGAGGTTACCGTCGATCATCGAGCCGGCCACCCTTAGCCCCGCGCTGCCACCGCTCACGATGAGGTCGCCCGCGACGGTTGTGTCAATGACGTCGCACCACTCACCGTTCGGCACGATGAGGTCGCCGATGACCAAGGTGGCGCTCAATTTGCTCATCGTCGCAGCTGAGTCTGCTGACCCGGGCGAAAGTGACACCCTCTATCGCGGGAGCCTCGCTCCTTCTGGCCAGAACGGTCGCCCGAGCCGCGAAACGGGAACTGGACAGTCAGTTGCAGCGGAAGGCTCGTGGAGGCGTCGGGCTCGCCGGCTGGGCGCTCAGGGAGCCTGCATCGCCGAGCCAGACCGTGCTTGTTGTCACTCGGCAGAAGGCACTACTCGCTGACGGCCGACCAGTACTGCCGCTGGCTGACGGGGCTGGAGGACGTAGTTAAGTCAAGGTACGAGGACGATCTTGCCGTGGGTGTGGCCCGCCATCAAAGTCCTGTGGGCATCGGCGGCTTCAGCGAGCGGGTAGATGGCCGCCACGACCACCCTCAGCTTGTCCTCGTCGACAAGCCGCAACAGCTCGAGGCGAGCGGCGGAACGTACCTCAGTCCCCGGGTCGGCGCCGCCCTGCCCGAGGAGCTTGATGCCCAGCGCTGGGCCGCGCCGGAAGGCGGCGATGCTAACTACCCGGTCGCGGTCGGCGACGAGGGCAAGAGAGGTGTCGACCGCCTCGTCGGTGCCCACCGTGTCGATAGCCGCGTCGACCCCGTTGGGGGCGAGGCCCCGGATCCGGTCGGCCAGACCGTCCCCGTAAAGCACGGGCTCGGCTCCTAGCTGCCGCAGGTAGGCGTGACCGCTCTCGCTTGCAGTCCCGATCACCCGGGCGCCCAGGTCCGTCGCCAGCTGGACTGCCATCAGGCCCACGCCACCCGCTGCCCCGTGGACGACTACGGTGTCGCCTGCCCTGATTTGGGCGACGCTCACAGCGTGGAAAGCGGTCACACCCGTCAACATCAAGCCGCCCGCCTGCTCGGCGGACATCGCGGCGGGCCTCGGTAGGACGCTTGAAGCCCGGGCCACGAGCTCGGTGGCGTACGCACCTTGCACGGGGTACGCAATGACCTCGTCCCCCGGGTGGAGCGGGCCTGCCGGTCCCTCCGCGCCTTCGCCTACCGCCTTCACCTGGCCCGCCGCCTCGAACCCGAGACGTATCGGCAGCTTGGCGGGGTCGCTGCTACCAGCGCCGCTGTATACCTTGTAGTCGATCGGGTTGACGCCGGCCGCCTGCACCTCTACCAGCACCTGGCCAGGGCCGGGCGCCCCAATATCGACTTGCTCGAGCGCCAGGACATCGGGCCCGCCGTACGCAGTAGCAAGGACAGCTAGAGGCATAAGTCCTGCAACCCGTCGCTGGCACCGCATTATTCCGCTGCTCCCGATGCCTCGACATGCCCCCTGCGAGGCGGCAGGCTGTAGGCGCCGGACTGCAACCGGCAAACTGCACGCGGCAGTGTAGGCAGTAGCAGCCATAACCTGCATTAACCTTTAGACGTGCTCGAAAAGTCGCCCGACGGTCGTCTGCCGAGCGTCGCCCGGGCAGCGGCTTCGCCAACGGCCATCGTGCTGGGCGGAGGCGGCGTCGCGATTGGCGTGGCCGCCCACCTCGGCGTGGCAGCGACCATACTGTTGGGCGCAGCGGGGTACGGGGCGCGCGTAGGGTGGGCGGCAGTGCGCCGGCGCACGGCTTTGCGCAAACGTGCTCAGAGGCACCGCGCCCGGATCGACCCCTGGTCCGTCCCGGAGCCGTGGAGGGGGTACACGAAGCGAGCCCTCGACGCCCGCAAGCGGTACCGCCAGCTGGTTGGGGATTGCCCGCCGGGCCCGGTGGCGGACTACCTGACTGGTGCTACCGCGAGAGTCGATGCCGCAGTAGAGGAGCACTGGGCGCTCGCGCAGAGTGGTGCGGCCCTGGCCGGGCCGCCGGGCCGAGCCGAAAAGGTGGCCGAGGAGCTGGGCCAGGTCCAGAGAGCCATTTCCACCCCCAACGCAGCGGAACGAGCCGAACTGCAGAGGCGTGAATCGGCTCTAGCCTCTGAGCTTCGATCGTTAAGACAACTCGAGTCTGTCAGTGCCCAAATGTCCAGCCGGCTCTCAGACCTCACGGTGCAGCTGGTTAACCTCGTCGCCGATGCCGGAGAGCTCGTAGCAATGGCGGGAGCGGCTGGCGCTGACCTTTCTTCGCTTTCTGCGGAACTGACCTCGCTGACTCGTTCGCTGGACGAGGCGCGGCGCCTCATGGCTGCGGCTCCTCCCCTCGCTGGCGACACCTGAGACCACCAACTAATTGCGGTCGCCGTTGGCGGCGACGGGGGGCGGTGGTCCATGGTGCTGTAGCCGGATGCTCTCGCCCGCCCTAGCATGCGAGGCATGTGGAAAGTCATAAAACGCCGGTGGAAGTACCTGGTAGCCAAGGTCTCCGGCAGGTTCGAGGAGACGGCTGATCCCAAGGTGCAGCTGGAGCAGGCCATGGCCGAGGCCCAGGAGCAGCACAGGCGCCTCGTGGAGCAGGCAGCCAGCGTGATTGCCAACCAGAAGCAGACCGAGCTCCAGCTCAATCGTTCCATGCAGGAACTGGAACGGATCAGTGGCTCCACAAGGCAGGCGCTCGCCATGGCGGACGACGCCGCCCGTAGGGGGACGCCGCCAAAGCCAATGATTACAACCAGACGGCAGAGGCCTTCGCCAACAGGCTGATCGTTACGGAAAAGCGGGTCGACGACCTTAAGAACATGCACCTGCAGGCTACGCAGGCCGCGCAGCAGGCCAAGGCCGCAGTCCAGCAAAACGCAAACCTGCTCCAGCAGAAGCTCGCCGAACGGCAAAAGCTCCTCTCGCAACTCGACCAGGCGCGTATGCAGGAGCAGCTCAATTCCGCCATGGCGACGCTTTCTCAGACGGTCGGCCAGGACGTGCCCACTTTCGACGAGGTACGGACGAAGATCGAAGCGCAGTACGCCAAAGCGCTAGGTACGGCCGAACTGTCCAACCAGGGAGTAGAGGCCCGGATGCTCGAGATCGAGCAAGCAGCTGTCAATACGGAAGCTCACAACCGGCTGGACGAGATGCGGAGCCAGATGGGCTTGCCTCCCGGAGCCCAGACGGGAGCCCCTCAACTAGCGGCCGGTCCTCGTCAGGCCCTCGCTGGCCAGGACCAATCCGTAGGCCAACTGGGTACCGGCGCGCCGCCGGCTCCTCCTGCCAGCGCGGGTACCAGTACTACCGAGGACAACGAAGTCGCGCCCGCAGCACAGGCCGAAGCGGCTCAGCCGGCCGCCCCTTCAGACAACTGACACGGCCCCGGACAACTGACGAGCGTGCCCGAATGACGAGCGTGCCCAAGTGACGAGCGTCGTCGTCATAGGGGGAGGCCCGGCCGGTAACCAGGCCGCCAGCCGGGCGGCGAGCCTCGGTGCCCACGTGACGCTGGTGGAGCGTGACGTTGTGGGTGGAGCGGCCCACCTCTGGGACTGCATTCCCTCCAAGGCGATGATCGCAACGGCTGGCGCCCTCAGCTTTACGCGGCGGATCGGTGGTCTCGCCCTTTCGCCGGTGGCTTCGCCGACCTTTGTCGACTACGACGCCCTCCGCACCCGTATCGGCGACGTGACGTCTCATTTGCAGCGTTCGGTCGAGGGCCTCCTCACGTCGCAGGGTGTGCGCATGCTGCGGGGCGAGGCCCGCCTACTCGGCCCCCACGCCGTAGCTGTAAGCGTCATCGACGGAGCTGAGCAGGAGCTGGCTGCAGATGCCATCGTCATCTCTACGGGCAGCCGCCCCCGGGTGGCTGATTGGGCCGACCCAGACGGCATCAGAGTGCTCACCACACGCCAGGCTTACCCGCCCCCCGAGCTCCCTGAACACCTCGTCGTGATTGGCTCGGGGGTAACCGGGGTCGAGTTCGTGCATATGTTCAGCTCGCTCGGGTCGAAAGTAACCCTCATCGTCAGCCGCCAGCACGTCTTACCTCACAAGGACGCAGAAGTGGCGGCCGCGCTCGAAGACGAGCTGCTGCGGCGCGGCGTCCATCTTTTCAAGGGCGCCCGGGCGGTCAGCGTGGAACATGACAGTGAGGGAGTGGCGGTGCATTGCGACGATGGCCGGGTCGCCCGCGGGAGCCACGTGCTCCTCGCCATTGGCCCGGTCCCCAATTCTGAGCACCTCGGGCTCGAACGGGCCGGCGTGAAGATCGACAAATGGGGCTACGTCACTGTCAACCAGCACTGTCAAACGAATATCCCGCACATTTACGCCGCGGGCGACGTGTCAGGGAAACTACCCCTGTCTTCCGTGGCGGCCATGCAAGGGCGGAAGGTCGCCGAGCACATCATGGGGCTGCACACGCTGGAGCACCGCCACATCGACTACGACAAGGCGGCCTCAGCGGTTTTCACGGATCCGGAGATCGCAGACGTCGGCCTCGCCGAGGCGGAGGCATTTGCCAGCGGGCGCAAGATCCGCGTCACCAAGGTGCCGTTCGGCGCGTCCGCACGGGCGCTCATAAATGACGACCCACGCGGCTTCGTGAAGATAATCTCCGATCCTGCGACCGGGGTCGTCCTCGGCGGGTGCGTGGTCGGCAGCCAGGCGTCAGAGCTGATATCGGTCATCGCCCTCGCCGTGACCGCCCGCCTCAGGGTGAGCGACGTCGTTGAGAGCTGCCTCGTCCATCCCTCCCTCTCTGAAGCCCTGGCAGAGGCGGCCGATTGAGCTCCCGTTCTGGGTGCCCAGGAGGTACCTGGGCGTCAAACCAGGCCTAGTTTTCACCGAAAACGCAACCGGAACCGGTCAGTGCACCCAGTACGGCGAGTCAGGCGGACCTCGGGAGTGGTTTGAAGCCAGTGGACGATCTCAGGGGCAGCACGTCTTCCCCGGCATCTGGGAGCGTTTCGGCTACTTCGGTGTCAAAGCGGGCCCACTTTTCCCAAAAACGCAACGGGAACGCCCCGCCGCATCGGGAAAGACCAGGAACTAAGGCGAAGCCGAGGTCGAGTAGGCACCGAGACGGACGGAGGGCCGGAGCCGGGACCGGGGCCGGGGACCGTTAGCGAGACTCCGCCTCGACAGCGAAACCGATGAGAGCGCCGAGCATCAGGATGGCTCCGATGGCCCAGAACCATTTCCCGAACGCCGCGCCGATAGCGAGTGCGATCGCCCCTGAACCCATTGCCACCGGCCAGATGCTGTTGCCCGGGAAGAAGGCGATCTCGCCGGCGCCGTCCTCAATCTCGGCGTCGTTACGGTCCTCAGGACGGGGGATGCGTTTGCGGCGAAGGAACACCAGCAGCATGAAAGCGAACAAAAGAGCGTACGCAATCCCCCCGAAGAACAGCATCACTGTCCCGGAGACCTCTCCGCTCCAGACCCAGTAAATCACGCCGACTATCGCCAGGAAAACCGCCGTGCAGAGCGCGAGGACCCACTCACCTTTCATCGCACGACCTCTGGCGTCAAGCTGTTTCCCGCGCCCATCTACGTCCCTCCACCAAAACCGTCCCCCCCGTCTCCGGGGGTGCTACTTCCATTGCCGTCTCCGCCGGCGCCGTTCCCGGCACTGTCGCCGTTGCCATGGCCACGGTCGCCGTGGCCGTTGCCCGCGGTGCCCGGAGTGCCCGGAGTGCCCGGACCGCCAAAGCCCGCGCTCCGCGCTCCGCCTACGGCCGCCCCAGCGAGTGCGGCCTCTCGGGCCATCTCCTTGGCATGGCGCCCGTGCGGCAGGGTCAAGTGGTCGGGATGGTTCAGATCCCACACCGGCCTCTCGGAACGGATGGGAGGCAGGAACTCGAAATTGTGCCCGATGGGCGGGGATTCCGTCGCCCATTCGAGCGTCATGCCATCCCAGGGGTTCGGGCCGACCTTCTTGCCCTTACGCAGCGTCTCCCACACGTTCAACAGGAACGGCAGGACCGAAAACGCCAAGATAAAAGCGCCGATGGAAGAGAGCATGTTGAGGAAGCTCCAGCCAGCATTGGACGGGTAGGTCGCAATGCGGCGCTGCATGCCCCGGAGCCCGAGGTCGTGCTGGGGGAAGAACGTGAGGTTGAACCCGATGAACATGAGCACAAACGTGATCTTCCCCAGTCGCTCGTCGAGCTTTTTGCCGGTGAACTTCGGGAACCAGAAGTGGATGGCCGCAAAAGCGGCGAAGACCGAGCCCCCGAACAACACGTAGTGGAAGTGGGCGACGACGAAGTACGTGTCGTGGAGCTGGAAGTCGAGCGGCGGGAGGGCGAGCATGATGCCGGTGAAGCCCCCAAGCAAGAAGCAGGTGAGGAAACCAAGGGCGAACAACATGGGAGAGTCCCACCTGACTGAACCCCGGAACATCGTGCCGATCCAGTTGAAGAACTTGATGCCGGTCGGGACGGAAATGAGCAGCGTCATGATCGTGAAGAACGGCAGCAGCACCGCGCCCGTCGTGTACATGTGGTGTGCCCAGACGCCCATGGACAGGCCACCGATAGAGAGCGTGGCGAACACCATGCCCTTGTAGCCGAAAACCGGCTTCCTCGAGAACGTCGAGATCACCTCTGTCGCCATCCCGAAGAACGGCAAGACCAGGATGTACACCTCTGGGTGGCCGAAGAACCAGAACATGTTCTGCCAGAGGATCGGCTGCCCGCCGTGGGTGGGGTCAAAGAAATGGGTCCCGAGGTGCCGGTCGGCCCAGAGCAGGGCCAGGGCGGCCGTCAGCACGGGGAAGGCGAGCAGAACCAAGAACGCTGTGACGAGCTGGTTCCACGTGAAGATCGGCATGCGGAACATGACCATCCCGGGGGCCCGCAAGCAGAACACGGTCGTGATCAAGTTGATCCCGGTGAACATGCTCGAGAAGGCGGCCAGGGCCACTCCCGCGATCCACAAGTCGCCTCCCGGCCCAGGGGAGTGGACCCACTCTGTCAGGGGGGCATAGGCGAACCAGCCCCAGGCGGCTGCTCCCGAGGAAGTGAGGAAGCCCGACAACATGGTCACGCAGCCACCCAGGAACAGCCAGTAGGAGAAGGCATTGAACCGGGGGAAAGCCATGTCCGGGGCCCCGATCTGGATGGGCACCAGGTAGTTGGCCGTCCCGAACGCGAACGGCCCGAGGAACAGGAACAGCATGATGCTGCCGTGGATCGTGAAGAGCTGGTTGAAGGTCGTGAGGCTCACGAAGTTGTTGTTGGGCACCGCCAGCTGGACCCGCATGAGGACGGCCATCGCTCCGGCTATCAAGAACATGGTGAAGCTCGTCACCATGTAGTTGATCCCGATCTGCTTGTGGTCCGTGCTAGTCAGGTACGAGAGGATGCCCCGCCACTTCGGGCCCGGGACGAACTCGGTCAGCCGTCGTTCTGGGAGTTCGTACCGCTCTGGCCTTTCCTGGACGAGGGTCATGTTTTGGCTACCCTCCAAATAGCTGTGTGCTCAGGCCGTGGTGACCGGCGAGCCATGTGTTGAACTGGTCTTTGGCCATTACCTGCACCCAAAAGCGCATGTAGGGGTGGTACGTGCCGCAGAACTGCGTGCACTCCCCGATGAAGCGTTGCCCCGCCACGCTGTTGTCGATGTTGAGGTCGAACGAGTTGTTGATCCCCTGGATGGCGTCTCGTTTGAAGAGGAAGGCCGGCACGTAGAAGGAGTGGTTGACGTCGTCTGAGAACAAGTTGATCTGGACCGTTTCCCCGGCCGGGAGGGTGAGGACTGGAAGATCCGTGTCGTTGATACTGGGCTCCGCCGAGACGCTCCCCAGCACTTGGTAGTCGTTCGGGTAGCTGAAGCGCCAACCCCACTGGAACGCGTCGACCCGGACCACCAACGCCGGGTTGGGCGCCACATTGTCCTCGCGGTTCTCCGCCCTGAACGTGTAGACGAACAGCATGCTGACGATGATGATCGGCACGATCGTGTAGAACCACTCGAGCGGGACGTGGTACTGGACCTGCGGCGGGATCCGCTCGTCCCCCGGCCTCTCCCTGTACCTGACCGCGCACCAGACGATCAGCCCCATCACGATCGCGCCCAGCGGGATCGCTATCCAGTAGACGATGTTCCACAGCTCGTAAACGTCATTGGACTGCTCGGTAACGCCGTTAGGCGAACCCCAGCGGACCACGGTGGCGAGGAAGAGCTCGTGCACTGGGACCCACATTAAGCCTGGGGTGGCGCCGCAAACAAACCCGGTGGGGGTGGCCCACGACGGCGCCGTCTAGCCAGGTCATGCCCAGCCAAACATCCCCAGCCAGCAACCCCAGACAGCAAACGCAGTGTGGCCGGTTCTCCGCGACAGCCTGACGTTGCCCGCGTTTGGCGCCAGCGTTTGGTGCCCGCGTTTTTGGCCCTCATTTAGGGCCCTCGTTTAGGGCCCTAACGTGGTCACGTTCTCCCACTGACAGTGGCTACCGCTCGCGCCGAGACTGGTCCTCCCCGACCCTGGCCACCGGCACCCGAGGCCCGGTACTGAGGTGAAGTAGTGGGGTGATTTCCCGGGGCGTACGGGCCCTTGGCTGGTCATAGCCGGGCCAGCCGCCTATAATTGCACCTCCGTGCGCACGTACTCCCCGAAGGTCTCCGAGATCCACCGCGAATGGCATCAGGTCGACGCCGACGGCGCCGTCTTGGGCCGGATGGCGTCCGAGGTCGCGCGCGTCTTGCGTGGAAAGCACAAGGCCACCTTCACGCCGCACCTTGACACGGGGGATTACGTGATCGTGGTGAATGCGGCCAAGGTCGTGCTTACAGCCGGCAAGGCCGACAAGAAGTTCCATTATCGCTACTCGGGCTATCCCGGCGGTATCAAGGGCCCGGTCCTATGGTGATCTGCTGGCGAAGCGTCCCGAAGAAGTGGTGCGGATAGCCGTAAGGGGCATGTTGCCAAAGGGCCCGCTCGGGCGGCAGATGTTGCGCAAGCTCAAGGTTTACGCGGGCCCCGAGCACCGTCATGCTGCTCAGATGCCCAAGCCGATGGCGCTGGACCATTCGGCGCATCGAGTGGCTTGAGCCGGTTTGCAAGCCAGTAGGACCAGTCCGGTAGGACCAGTCCAGTATGAGCAGAGATGTCACAACAAGCCCCGCTAGCGGGGCAAAGCAGAGGAGAACACGGCCGGTGCCCAAACCCCTAGTGCAGTCCACAGGCAGGCGGAAGGCCGCTATCGCTCGGGTGCGCCTGCGTCCGGGCGAGGGTGCTGTACTGGTCAATCGCCGCAGTGTCGAGGACTATTTCCCCTCTGCAACGCACCGCATGATCCTGACCGAGCCTTTGCGTCTAGTCGACAAGGCCGGCGACTACGATGTCGATGCCACTTTGGACGGCGGTGGCATTTCTGGCCAGGCTGGAGCCCTGCGTCTCGGGATCGCTCGTGCCCTGGCCGAACTCGAGCCTGACCTCCGTGCTCCCCTCAAACGGGCTGGCTTCCTCACCCGTGACCCACGAGAGAAGGAGCAAAAGAAGTACGGGTTGAAGAAGGCTCGCAAGGCACCCCAGTACTCCAAGCGCTAGAACTGCCAGCCTTGATAGACCCCGTCTCGGCCCGGGTGCCATGATCCGCTTCGGTACTGACGGCGTGCGGGGGTTGGCGAACGCCGAGCTCACCCCTGAGCTGGTAATCGCACTCGGCCGGACGGCGGCTCGGGTTCTCGGGCGACCGGGGACCTCTTTAGCAAGCGGGACGGGCGCCGCCAACCGGCGCTTCATAGTTGGGCGTGACACGCGCCGCTCGAGCCCACTTTTGCAGGCTGCGCTCTCTGCTGGGCTTGCGAGCGAGGGCGTCGATGTCACAGACGCCGGTGTTATTGCCACTCCTGCTGTCGCCTACCTCTCGGCGCAACAGGGTGTGCCGGCCGCGGTCATCTCCGCTTCGCACAACCCCTACTGGGACAATGGCATCAAGTTCTTTTCGGCGGGTGGCGCCAAGCTGCCCGATGAGGTCGAAGAGGCCTTCGAGGCCGAACTCGAGAGCCTCCTCTCGAGCCCTCCGCGTCCGCTGGTGCCCACGCGCGCAGAGGTGGGCCATATCTCGTCCGACGCGGATGCGCTGGGCCGTTACCACGAGTACGCCCTCTCCTGCCTGGAGGGCCGACGCCTGGACGGCTTGCGCGTCGCGCTCGATTGTGCCAACGGGGCGGCATTTGCGAGCGCGCCCGCCGTTTTCGAAGCGGCCGGGGCACAACTCGTGGAAGTCCTCGCCGCCGAGCCCAACGGCCTCAACATAAACGAAAACTGCGGCTCCACAGACCCTCGCCGTTTGGCTGAGAGTGTGGTTGCGAAAGGCGCCGACCTGGGGCTGGCCTTTGACGGCGATGCGGACCGGGTGATTGCTGTCGACGCCGGCGGCAACCTCGTGGATGGCGACCGGCTGATTGCCTTGTTCGCCACGGACTTGGCCGGCCGGGGCCTGTTGATGAGCGCGACAGTGGTGGTAACCGTCATGACGAACCTCGGTTTCCATCAGGCCATGGCCGCCGCAGGCGTAAAGGTCCACACGGTAAACGTCGGTGACCGTTATGTCCTCGAGGCCCTCGACGCCAACGGTTGGTCCCTAGGCGGCGAACAGTCCGGCCACATTATCTTCCGTTCGCTCGCAACGACGGGCGATGGCGTCCTCTCGGGGCTGTTGCTCGCCGATCTGGTCACCCGTCAAAGTGCTCCCCTCGACGCACTCGCGGGAGCGGCCCTGCAGCGCAGCCCGCAGGTGCTGCGCAACGTGGCCGTCGCCGACCGGGACCGTCTGGCAGCAGCCGCTGACGTCTGGGAGGAGGTCCGCCGGCTCGAGCAGGACCTCGGTAACAACGGGCGTGTCCTCCTCCGCCCGAGCGGCACAGAGCCAGTAGTGAGGGTGATGGTCGAAGCCCCCACCCAAAGTGAGGCCGAGGCCGCCGCCGAGCGCATCGTGAGCGCGTTGCAGGCCGCCCTCGGTTCTCCGGCGTCCCTGTAGCTCGCGGGCGCTCCCTGGCTTGTCAGGCGCCCGTACAGCTCTCCCGCGCCCCGGGTTCCCGCTCGCTCCGGGGACGTGCCTCTGGCCTATCGGGGCCAGCACCGGTACCCTTCTCGTATATGTGTGGCATTGTGGCCGTGCTGGCGCGGCCGTCCCTACGCCCGCCCCCTAGCCCCAACGAGGTCGGTCCGACATTCAAGCGCGTCCTGGACGACCTGGCGGCTGTGGGCGGGGACGCCGACGCGGCCACACAGGCCAGGGCTCTACGAGCGGCCACTGAAGCCCTGAGCGCTCTCGATGCCTCGCTGCGAGGTGTCCCCGGGCTCGCCTGCCTGCTCGGTGACCCGGTCGCCGTCGAGGCCGTTGAAGACGGGACGACGCGGGTCGACGGTGTCCTGGCCAGCTTCGAAGCGGCTCTCGAAGCCGGTGGCGTCGCTGCTGAGACCGCACAGCTCGAGGAGCTCAACGCCGCCCTGGTGAAGGCGCCGCGACGCGATTTGGGCTCTGCGCCGTGACCGCCTCGAAGCGGCGAAGAGCGTCTCGGAACTCGCTTGTTCGCTCGGCCTTACTGGGGACGGCCCGACCGGGCCGGTTGGGAAGGGGCCGGTTGGGAAGGGGCGGGCTCCTGGCGCCGCTGCACTCAGCGTGCTGTGGGCCGTCCACGTCGCGTTCAGGTCGCTCGACCGGCTGGAGGTCCGGGGGCGGGACTCCGCCGGGGTGCACCTCATGCTCGAAGGTCATGGGCTCGACCTCACTTCGGAGGATGTCAAGGCGCTTACGGGAGCGAGAAGCGGCGACGCCTTGTTCACATCGCTGGCCGTCCGCTCCGGCGAGGGTTGCCTTTCCCTGGTCTACAAGGCCGCGGCCGAGATCGGCGAGCTAGGTGACAACGTGGCGGCTCTTCGCAAAGCGCTCGGAACTGACCCGCTGCTGGCCAGGGCGTTGGCCTCCCCCGACGTAAAAGCCACAGTCGTCGCTCACACGCGCTGGGCCAGCGTCGGGCTCATCTCACAGCCGAACGCGCACCCGCTCAACTCGGACGAGGCCAGTCCGGGCGGCCAACTCAAACGGGGCCAACTCCGACGGGGCCAATTCCGACGGGGCCAATTCCGACGGGGCCAATTCCGATGGAGCCAGCAACGGTTTAGCCCGGCCGTACGTCATAGGCGTGCTGAACGGGGACATTGACAATTACTCGGACCTATTGGCCCGCGAAGACGTGGCTGTGCCGACCGAGGTAACCACCGACGCCAAGCTCGTCCCCACTCTCATCGCCCGCTACCTCGCAGTCGGAGACAGCATGGGAGAGGCCTTCCGCAAGGCCGTCGGGCGTTTTGAAGGGTCGGTGGGGATCGCCGCGAACGCGACGTTCTCGCCCGACGAGCTTTACCTGGCGTTGCAAGGCAGCGGCCAGAGCCTCAACATCGGCCTGGCAGAGGACGCCTTCGTGGTGGCCAGCGAGCCGTACGGCCTCGTCGAGGAGACCAACCGCTATCTCCGTATGGACGGAGAAAAGGGCGGTCAGGTGGTGAGGTGCTCGCTTAGCGGTGCCGGCACCCTGGCGGGGATCACCCGATGGCTCTACGACGGGACGGAGGTACCCGTCTCGGAAAGCGAAGTAATTGTCGCCGAGATAACTACGCGAGACGTAGACCGCCAAGGTTTCAAGCACTTCTTGTTGAAAGAGATTTCCGAGTCGCCCCTGTCGGTGCGGAAAACTCTGCGCGGGAAACTGGTGACTGGAGAAAACGGCCGCCTGGTGGCCCGTCTGGGTGACGATGTCATACCTCCGTCACTTCGCCAGGCGCTTTCGGCCGGCCTGGTCCACAGCGTCCTGGTCATCGGGCAGGGTACAGCAGCCGTGGCGGGGCAGGCCGTGGCGGCGGCAATTACCCGGTCGTTGCCGACGGTCCCGGTGACGGCCTTGCCGGCATCCGAGCTGTCCGGCTGGGGCCCCGCTGGCGTCGGGCTCCCGGACGACATGTCCGGCACCCTGGTCGTCGCCATCAGTCAATCGGGCACCACGACGGATACGAACCGGACCGTCGACCTGTTGCGCGCTCGGGGAGCCCGGGTCGTCGCCATCGTGAACCGGCGCAACAGCGATCTCGTGCAGAAGGCGCACGGCGTGCTGTACACCTCGGACGGGCGCGACGTCGAGATGAGCGTGGCCTCCACCAAGGCGTTTTATTCGCAGGTTGCCGCGGGCCACCTGCTCGCGCTCGGGCTGGCCTCAGCGGCCGGGATCGACGGCTCGGCGCGAGCGCACGAGATCCTGGACGCCCTCCGAAAACTGCCGTCCCTCATGGAAAAAGTGCTCGCGAACCGGCCCGAAATTGCCAGGGTGGCCTGGGCCCTGGCGCCGCCACGACGTTCGTGGGCGGTAGTCGGGAGCGGGCCGGACCGCGTCGCGGCGGCCGAAGTGCGGATAAAGCTGTCAGAGCTTTGTTACAAGGCAATAGCCCTGGATGCGATCGAGGACAAAAAGCATATTGACCTTTCGGCCGAACCGCTTGTGATTGTGTGCGCCGCCAGCGTAGGCGGCCCGAATGTGCACGATATTGCCAAGGAAATAGACATATTCCACGCGCACAAAGCCGCGGCGGTCGTCATCGTGACCGAAGCCGAAAAGAACGTTTTCAACCCGAATGTAGAAATCCTGGGCGTACCTGAGTGCCACACCGAGTTGGCCTTCGTGCTGGCCGCAATGACCGGCCACCTCTTCGGCTACGAGGCTGCTCTGTCGATCGACGCTCTCGCCCGCCCTCTGCGAGAAACCCGCGTGCTGCTCGAGGGGGCCACGCGGGGCATCGTGGAGCGGCCCGACCTCAACGAGCTGGCGCCGGATCTGGACGACCTCGCCGGGCTCGTCCTGGTCGGCTTGCGCTCAGGTTCCTACGACGGCCACCTCAACGCTTCCACTGCGGCCCGGCTCACGTCGCTTCTCCGGTACGCGACCGGAGCGCTGCCCGTGGAGGGTTACGAAGCCGAGATGGGCAGGGTCGGTACCCCGAGCGCTATTGCCACCGACCTGGTGATGGCCCTCGGTACGGCCATAGACGAACTGACCCGGCCCATCGACGCCATAAAGCACCAGGCCAAGACCGTCACGGTTGGCATTTCCCGGAGCGAAGGCGCACTGCTGCGAGAGAGGCTGGTAGCTGCGACTCTGGCCGCCGGAGCTTCGGTCGAGGCCCTCGGGTACCGAGCACTACGGACACTGGCCGCCCTCGGCCCCGCCGTCGAGGAAGTCCTCGGTTACACGCGCTACGGGATCGACGCTTCTCCCGCCCTGGAGGGGGCGACTATCAGCGTCGTGGCTCAGGGCGGGATCGCGACGGGGATATCATCGCGCACCGCGACGGACAACGTGCTGAGGGGGACCAAGCACCGGGTGGCCGACAAAAGGGAGGTCACCGTCTTCCAGGGCCTCCACGACGGCCGAACAGGCGTGATGGTCCCCGAAGTGAAGGACGGCCAGGTCACTGGCATCACCCTTTTGCATGCCAGCTTCGTCCCGCTACTCGGCGCGGAGGCGACCAAGGCCGTTCTCCAGGCGTACCAGGGGCGGTACACGGCGCTGGTGGACGCGGTGACGGAAGACCAACCTCGCTTCGAGGATGCGGTGCTGGGGCAAGTGGCCCCGATCGAATTATTGACCGAGCCGGTGGCTGTGCTTGCTAGTCACTGGTCGGCCACATCGCGAGTCCCCGAACCCGCTCATGGCCCGGGAGCAGGTAGTGCGGTCGCGCCCGCCCTTGGCCTCGGCGTAGCCGTCGAAGACGCTGGGCGAGCGGCCAAGCCGGCTCCCGGTCGAGGCGTGCACAGTCGGTTGGCCTCCCGAGCGCGCACGTTTACGATCAGCACAGCCGCGGTACAGGCGCAAGCGTGATCTCTGTACTCACACCAGCTGAAATGGCCGGCGTCGACGGTCAGGCCGCCGAACCGGTGGACGTGCTGGTCGGCAGAGCCGGGGCTGCAGTCGCCCGCCGGGCGGGTCGCGTACTGAGCGGCGTCTTCGGCAAGGACATCGTCGTGGTTGCCGGAAAGGGGAACAACGGCGCAGACGGCCGGTCGGCGGCGTCGCTCTTGTCGGCCAACGGTGCCCGGGTCAGGGTCCTGGAGGCTGCCGACCTGGCCGGGGGCGAGGCGCTCGCGCCCGCCGACCTCGTTATCGACGCCGCGTACGGGACCGGCTTGCAGCGGGCTTACTCTGCACCCGATCCCGGCCGTGTACCGGTTCTGGCCGTCGATATCCCGTCGGGCCTCTCGGGGTTGACGGGCCAGGTGCCCGACGGGGGTCGGGCCATGCCCGCGATGGCTACGGTGACCTTCGCCTCTTTGAAGCCGGGCCTGCTGCTCGGGAGCGGCCCTGCCTTTGCCGGCGATGTCGAGCTAGTGGACATCGGGCTCAGCCAGCTCGTGGACGCAACAGCAAACTGCTGGGTGGTCGAGGACGCGGATGTGGCGAACATGCTCCCCCGCCGGCCCCGGGAGTCGCACAAGTGGCAGGCTGCCGTTCAGATAGTGGCGGGTTCCCCGGGCATGACGGGCGCCCCCTGGCTCGCTAGCCACGGGGCGCTGCGTGGTGGAGCCGGCTACGTCCGCCTCTCGATGCCAGGCGTTGACCCTTCAGTCCTCCCGCCGAGTGAGCTCGTACACCTGCCGGTACCGGCCTCCAGCTGGCATGGGAAGATCCTCGCGGGTCTCTCTCGGGTAAAGGCGCTGGTAGTCGGGCCGGGACTGGGGACCGCTGCCGCTCCCGGTCCCGCGCCCGGGGCGGCCGAGCCTGGGGACAGGTTGCCCGGCGGGGAAGTAGGCCTCCTGCTCGCGGCCGCGCCGGTACCCGCCGTGGTCGACGCTGACGGCCTCAACGCGATCGGCACCCTCGAAGGGTTGCGCATTGTGGTGGGGAGACGCCGGTTCCCGACCGTCATCACGCCCCACGATGGCGAGCTGACCCGCCTGGCTGGCAAGCCGCCAGGACCGGACCGCCTCGCGGCGGCCCGCGAGGCTGCGCAGCGCAGCGACACCATTGTCTTGCTGAAAGGGTCGACCTCGGTCATAGCCGCCCCCAGCGGGAGAGTGTTGCTGTCCACGGCAGGTGACTCCCGGCTCGCCACCGCCGGCACTGGCGACGTCCTCTCGGGCATTATTGGCGCTTTCATCGCCCGGGGGGTGCCGGCATTCGAGGCTGCGGCCCTCGCTGCCCACGCCCACGGCCAGGCGTCGAGGCTGGGGCACGCTGAGGGCCTCATCGCCGGCGACTTGCCAGAGCTGGTGGCGACGTGGTTGTCGGGCCTCCGCGGTAAGTGAGCAAGTTGGTCGCTAGGTTAACTACACCGATGTTGTTCGAGACCAGCGCCGCCCCGACGTACATCCGGGCTCGCGGGGGCCGGCCTGGGACCTCTCCGCGTGTGACGGGCTGGCTGCGGCCGGCCTGGGTCGAGGTGGATCTCGCGGCGGTGGCAGCCAACGTCGCCCTGATCAGCGAAGTCGTCGCACCCGCGGCCGTGTGCGCGATTGTTAAAGCCGACGGTTACGGCCACGGAGCGCTGGCGGTAGCCTCCGCGGCCATCACGGGCGGTGCGTCGCGCCTCGGCGTGGCTCTGCCTGAAGAAGGGCACCAGCTTCGGGAGGCCGGCATCGACGCCCCGATAGTGGTCCTCTCGGAGCCCCCCCACGAGGCCATGCCCCTGGTGGCCGAGGACGGCCTCACCGCCACGATTTACACCGAGGCCGGACTTGGCTCACTGCTCGATGCTGTCGGTTCGTCGAGAGATCCGGGCCTTGGCCCGCTCGCAGTGCACATCAAGGTCGATACGGGGATGCACCGGGTGGGCGCCAGCCCCGACCGAGCTTTAGCGCTCGGACGGGCGGTCGCAGCGGCGCGACAACTTCGCCTCGAAGGCTTGTTCACGCATTTGGCTGTCGCTGACGAGCCCTCCAACCCCTTTACCGCAGAGCAGCTGGCCCGCTTCAAGCTGGTGGTGGCGGCACTGGCTGCTGAAGGGATCCGACCTCCGGTCTTGCACACCGGCAACTCGGCCGCTGCCCTCGCACACCCGGGCTCCCATTACCAGATGGTCAGGCCAGGCATCGCCGTGTACGGGCTGGCGCCCGCTCTGTGCATGCGAGCCGACCCCGTGGTACAACTCCTGCAGCCGGCACTGTCGTTCAAGGCCGAGGTTTCCTACGCGAAAACGCTCGCCCGGGGCGAAGGCCTCTCCTACGGCTTGCGCTACCACCTCCCCGAAGCTTCTGTGATCGCGACGGTCCCGGTCGGCTACGCCGACGGCGTGCCCCGGCGCCTGTCCCAGGTCGGGGGAGAGGTGCTGATCGGAGGCCGGCGGTACCCGCTCGCCGGGTCGGTGACGATGGACCAGGTACTCGTCGACTGCGGGCCCGGGGCCGACGTCCGGGGCGGAGATGAAGTGGTCCTGATCGGCCGGCAGGGGGACGAAGAAATTACAGCCTGGGAGTGGGCCGAGCGGCTCGGCACGATCGCTTACGAGGTTACCTGCGGGCTATCTCCGCGGCTGCCGCGTATATATACCTGACCGCGCTGAGCCGGCCAGTGGGCCCCATCAAACCAGGACGGTCCCCGTTGTCGTGAACAAACCCACCCGGCCGCCCCACTTGAAGCCAGGCAAATCGCAGTTATTGACGGGAGGCAACCGACGGGTGGGGTTACGCGCGAAAAACGCGATCAACTCCACCGCTCGGAGCACCTCCGTATAGAACTCCCCCCGACCGCACCGAAAAGGTGGGGCCTGGTCGGACTTATTGACACCGCCGCCGGCTCCGCTCCGGCCCAGTACGCCCCCGCCAGCTCCGCTCCGGCCCGGCACGCCCCCGTCCCGCCGGCCGTCGATCAGCGCCCACGGGTATTACGAGAGCGCACTCACCACGTAATCGATGCAAGTGGTCAACGCCGTAATGTCGTCCGGTTCGATGGCCGGGAACATGGCGATGCGCAACTGGTTGCGGCCCAGCTTTCTATACGGCTCTGTATCGACGATGCCGTTAGAGCGCAGGATCCTGGCCACCGCCGCGGCGTCGACGGCTTCGTCGAAATCGATCGTCCCGACGACATGTGAGCGGTCGTCACGCTTTGCGACAAAGGGTGACGTATAAGGTGTCGACTCGGCCCATCCGTACAGGATCTCGGCGGACCGGTCGCAGCGACCGGCAGAGAACTCCATGCCTCCGTTTTCCAGCATCCATTCGAGCTGATGGACGGCGAGCAGCAAAGTTGCCACCGCCGGCGTGTTGTAGGTCTGGTCCAGGCGGCTGTTCTCGATAGCGATCGAAAGATCCAGGAACGCGGGCACGAAACGCCCCGAATCCTTGATGCGCCCGACCCTCGCCACCGCCGCGGGAGAAAGTAGGGCCAACCAAAGCCCCCCGTCGGAAGCGAACCCTTTTTGCGGCGCGAAGTAGTACACGTCGAACTGGGAGGGCTCAACCCGTAGGCCCGCGGCCGCAGAAGTCGCGTCCACCGCGACCAGAGCCTCGGCGTCCGCGTTCTCGGGCCGTCCGATTTCCATCATCACGCCGGTCGAGGTCTCGTTGTGGGTGAGGGCGTACAGGTCGATCCCTTGGCGTGCTTCGGCCAGCGGGTGCGTGCCTGCCGGGCCTTCCACTACGTCCGGGCTCGACAGCCACGGTGCCGCCTCGGCTGCCGCGGCGAACTTGGACGAGAACTCCCCGAACGACAGGTGCTGGCTACGGGTGCCGATCAGGCAGTACGTGGCGATGTCCCAGAACGCAGTCGTACCACCGTTGCCGAGGACGACTTCGTAGCCGTCGGGTAGTGAGAACAGCTCGCCAAGCCCGGACCGCAATCGCCCCACGAGCGACTTGACGGGCCTCTGGCGGTGGCTTGTGCCAAGGGGCCCATGGGCTGCGTCCAGCAGTGACCGAACCGAGTCGGCTCGCACCTTGGAGGGGCCGCTCCCGAACCGGCCATCGGTCGGCCGCATGTCGGTCGGGATAGTGATCTCGGGGAGCTCGGTCTCAGGCATGAAGGTAAGTCTGCCAGCAGCGCCGCGGCTGCTGCACCGGATAAACGCCGGGCGAGCATGGCACAAACCGGGCTGGCACAAACCGGGCCGGCACATACGGTGCTGGCACATACGGTGCTGGCACATACGGTGTTGGCACAAACGGTGTTGGCACAAACGGTGCTGGCACAAACGGTGCTGGCACAAAGGGTGCTGCCACAAACGGTGTTGCCACAAGCCGTCGCGGGGCGGCCCCCGAAGTCACTGGACCCGCTACCCCTTTCGTGGGACCATGTCCGCCATGGCTCGTGTCCTGGTCACCGAAGCAATCGCTCAGCCTGGTCTCGACCTCCTGGCCGAGGCGGGCCACAAGGTCGACGTCCAGGCGGGCCTGTCGCCCGACGAGCTCCTTCAGGCGGTGAGCGGGGCGGAGGCCCTCATAGTCCGTTCGGCCACCAAGGTGACCGAGGAGGTCCTGGCGGCAGGACGTCAGCTGCGGGTCGTGGGCAGGGCGGGGATCGGCTTGGACAATGTGGACATCTCTGCTGCCACCCGCCGCGGCGTCATCGTAGTGAACGCCCCGCAGGCCAACGTCCTTTCGGCTGCCGAGCACACCATCGCGCTCTTGTTGTCCCAGGCCCGCAATATCCCGCAGGCCCATGCCTCCCTCAAGGCAGGCCTGTGGGAACGCTCCCGCTGGGAAGGGGTAGAGCTCCACGGCAAAACGCTCGGGATAGTCGGCCTCGGCCGGGTAGGAGCTCTCGTGGCGCAGCGGGCGCTGGCTTTCGGTATGAGCCTGGTCGCCTACGACCCTTATGTCGCACCGGACAGGGCCAGGCAGATGGGCGCGGAGCTCGTCACCCTCGATGACCTGTTCCGACAGTCCGACTTCGTAACCGTCCACCTTCCGAAGACGTCCGAAACAGTCGGCCTCATCGGCACGACCCTTCTCAGGGAAGCCAAGCCGGGCCTACGCCTGGTCAACGCGGCGCGAGGCGGGATCGTGGACGAAGCGGCCTTAGCTCAGGCCATCTCGGAGGGCCATGTGGCTGGGGCGGCCCTGGACGTCTTTGCCACGGAGCCGCCCGGCCGCTCCGCCCTCCTGGATCTAGACCAGGTCGTCGTGACCCCGCACCTCGGGGCGAGCACGCGTGAAGCCCAGGACAAGGCGGGCGTCGCCATCGCCGAACAGGTCGTCTTGGCGCTCGACGGAGAACTCGTGCCCTTTGCTGTCAACCTGCCCGCCACTGAGGTCGACGACGTGGTGCGGCCGTTCGTCGCCCTCGCCGAGCGCCTGGGCCGGCTCTTCGCCGCTCTGGCCCGGGAGTTGCCAGCCGTGGTGGAAGTCGGGTACCAAGGGGTGCTGGCGGACCACGACACCCGCCTTCTGACGCTGGCGGCGCAAAAAGGACTGCTCACGGTGGTCACCGAGGAACCCGTCTCGTACGTTAACGCACCCCAGCTCGCAGTCGAGCGGGGCATAGAAGTGAGGACGACGACGGCCAGCACCTCGCACGAGTACGTCAACGTCGTGAGTATCCGCGGTGGCGGCCGCGCCGTAGCGGGTACCCTCTTCGGCAGGGACGAACCGAGGATTGTGGTCCTCGACGAGCACGAGATCGAACTTCCCTTCGCTCCGTACCTGCTCGTGGTACGCAATGACAACCGGGTCGGGATGGTTGCTCTGGTCGCCTCGGCGCTGGCGGGCGCCGAGATCAATATCGTCGACCTGCACCTGGGTCGTTCGGCTGACCGGCGCACGGCGATTATGGTCATCTCGCTCGATGAGCCCGTCCCCCAGGAGGTCGTCGCGCAGGTTGCCGGCGCACCGGGGATAGTCGACGTCGTGGCACTTGCCGACGTGTGAGCTACCCTGTGCCAGTAGGCCGAGATCCCTCCGCAATAGCTGCCCTGTCCGAGCTCGCCAAAGAGGCGGCCGGGTGCACGCGTTGCCGTCTCGCGGCGGGCCGGACCAACGTCGTGTTCGCGAGGGGCAACCCGGAGGCCGACCTCATGTTCGTCGGCGAGGGGCCAGGTGAGCAGGAGGACCGTCAGGGGCTGCCCTTTGTCGGGCGCTCGGGCCAGCTCCTCGACCGCCTGGTACTGGAGGAGATGGGCCTCGCCAGAGAAGACTGTTACATCGCTAACACGGTCAAGTGCCGGCCGCCGGGCAACCGCGACCCTCTACCCGACGAGATCGAGGCGTGCTGGCCCTATCTCGAACAACAGCTGGCGTTGGTTGACCCGAAGGTCGTGGTTACCCTGGGGAACTTCGCCACGAAACTGCTGCTGGCCACCTCGGCTCCGATCTCCCGCGTGCGGGGGCAGACGTACCCATACCGTTCCGGCTACCTGGTACCGACGTTCCATCCGTCCGCGGCGCTCCGGGGCGGCGGCCAGGTCGTGGCCCAGATGCGGGCCGACCTCGTTCGTGCCAAAGAGGCACTTCATGCTTGACGCCCCCCTTGGCCTGGTAGTGCGGGCCGCTCGACCGTCCGACACCCAGCGGGTCGGCGCCGCCCTCGCACGCCTGCTGAGATCCGGTGACACGGTGCTGCTAGGCGGCGAGCTCGGGGCTGGTAAGACCACCTTTACCCAGGGGCTGGCGGCTGCGCTCGGCGTGACTGGGCCCGTGACCAGCCCGACCTTCGTGCTCGTCCACAGTTACCGGACGAACGTCGGCTGGGATCTTTTGCACGCGGACGTTTGGCGCCTGAAGCAACTGCAGGAGGTGATCGACCTCGCCATCCCGGAGTTTCTGGATGAGGGGGCGGCCGCTGTGGTCGAGTGGGGGGAACTGGCCGCCCCGGTCCTGCCGCGCGACTGCCTGTACGTGGCGATCAGCTTCGAACCCGGCTCCGAATACAATCAGCCAGCCCCAACGGGGGAGGGCATCGCGGCCGGGGCCGGCGGCACCCGCCGGATCGAGTTCTGCGCACTAGGCCGAAGCTGGCGGAGCCGCATGCCCGAGCTGTCAGTCTTGACCGCCTCGTAACCGAGCGGCCTACTAATGCGATGAAAATTCTCGCTATTGACACCGCGACGCCATGCGTCGCCTGTGCGCTGTGGTCGGACGAGGGCCCCGTCGCTTCGTTCACTCTGGCAGGCGGACAGCGTCACGCGGAGATGCTCGTGCCGGCCATCGACGAGCTGTGCATGCGGGCGAGGTGGTCGGTCGCAGACCTGGGTGGGGTGGCGGTTGACGTCGGTCCCGGCCTGTTCACAGGGCTCAGGGTCGGCCTCGCCACAGCGAACACCATTGCGACGGCCCGCGGCATCCCCGCAGTAGGGGTTACCAGCCTAGAGGTGCTTGCTCACCCGCAACGGCGACGGCGTGGGCTGCTGGCCCCGGTGGTCGACGCCAGGCGCGCTCGAGATTTACTGGGCGCTGTACGAGAACGGTGAGCGGGATGAGAGGGGCGGGAGCCACGGCGCCCTCCTCAGGCAGTTGCGGCCCCCGGCGGTAGCGAGCCCAGAGGACGTCGCAGCGGAGCTGGGCAGCCTGAACGGAGCCGTTCTCGCCGTCGGGGACGGAGCGTGGCGGTACCGGGACCTATTCGAGGCGGCCGGTATAGAGGTGGCGGGGGAGGCGGACAAGTGGCCATCGCCCCTGGCGGTCGCCGAGCTCGGGTTCGGCCTCATAGCGCGCAGCCATGACATCACGTCGCCGTTACCGGAGCCGCTTTACCTGCGCCAGGCTGACGTGCGGATCGGTTGGGAGGAGGTGGGTGGCCGCGTCGTCGGCGGCACAAGCACGCCTGCCGGTGCCGCTTTCTCGTCGGGAGCGCCCAAGCTGGCGCCATGAGAACAGGCATCCCGAGGGTTGGTGACGGCCAGATAGTTATCGAGCCGATGCGCCGGCGCCACTTGCGCTCGGTCATGCGTATAGAACGCGAAGCTCACCCCAAGCCCTGGTCCGTCGGTGTGTTCGCAAGCGAGCTGGCCCAGGGCGATGCCCGTTACTACGTCGTGTTGAAGGTGGACGGGAAGGTGGCGGGCTATGGCGGCCTCATGTTCGCGGCGGACGAAGCGCACGTCACCAACCTCGCCATCGGGCCTGCGGTTCGCCGCCAAGGCCTGGGGACGCGCGTGCTGTGCGCGCTCGCCCGCGAGAGCACCCGCCGCCAGTGTGCGGCCATGACCCTGGAAGCCCGGATGGGCAACCTGGCCGCGCAAAACCTTTACAGGAGGTTCGGTTTTGTGAGCGCAGGTGTGAGGAGGAATTATTACCCCGAGACCGGTGAGGACGCGCTCATAATGTGGCTCCACGGGCTGCAAACGACCGCAGTGCAGGCTCGTTTGACGGCGCTCGGGGAAGGTCTGTGAAGATCCTCGCGATCGAGACGTCTTGCGACGAAACGGCAGCCGCCGTTGTCGAGGACGGCCGTCACGTGCTTTCATCGGTGGTCAGCAGCCAAACCGATATCCATGCGAGTTTTGGCGGGGTCGTGCCAGAAATTGCCAGCCGGGCACATCTCGAACTCCTTGGGCCGGTCGTAAAGGACGCTATGGACCGGGCGGAAGTGGTTCCCGAGGATCTGACCGCCGTCGCGGCGACAATAGGGCCGGGGCTAATCGGCTCGTTGCTCGTCGGGGTTAGCGCGGCCAAGGCCTACGCCTGGTCATGGGGCCTTCCGTTCGTAGGCGTGAACCACATGGAAGGCCACCTGCATGCTGCCTTTCTCGATGATCCAGCTCTCAGTTTGCCTACCGTCGTGCTGCTGGTCTCGGGTGGGCACACGCTCCTTATCTGTATGCAAGCTGTACCCCAAGGCAAACCTAACGGCCCTATTATGGGGATTAATGGGACATCTAATGGAGTCGAGTACCGGCTCTTGGGCCAGACGATAGACGATGCAGCAGGTGAAGCTCTCGACAAAGTGGCTCGCTTTCTCGGACTGGGGTACCCTGGCGGCCCGGCGATAGAGCGAGCGGCGGCCGGAGGGATCCCGGATGCAATTGCTTTCCCACGTGGGCTGTCTGGTAACGGCTTTGATTTTTCCTTCAGCGGCCTCAAGACCTCTGTAATCCGTTATATGCGGGCTAACCCAGACGCGCCGATGGCCGATGTGGCTGCGAGTTTTCAGGAGGCCGTTGTGGACGTGCTCGTTACTAAGACAGAAAAGGCGGCGACAGAGGTTGGCGCAAAAGGCATTTGCATAGGAGGTGGAGTGGCGGCAAACACATCTCTCCGCGAAAGGGTAAAACAAACATGCGCACAAAGGGGCTACGCGGCATTTATACCGTCGCGGGCCATGTGCACCGACAACGCCGCAATGATAGGCGCCGCCGCCTGCTACCGGCTGAAGGCTGACGGCCCGACGCCCCTTGACGCTGCGGTCGATCCCAACCTCGCGTTGCCACTCGTATGACCTCTGCTCCGGAGCGGGCCCCTGAGGGCGACGGCCCTTCGTCCCCCAGGCAACAGACGTTCCCCAGGCAGCAGGCTCGGACCCGACGGTTTTCGTTGGGCGTCCCCCGCAATTTCACGGTCTCTCCCGACGGGGAGCGAGTGGTGTTCCTGCGCTCACCGGGCGGGGACGACCCCGAGACGTCACTCTGGGTGTACCACCCGGCGACCGGGACCGAACGAGAAGTGGCGCCTGCTCGCCAGATGCGCGGCGAAGGCGAGGAACATTTGCCCGAGGAAGAGCGCGCCCGCCGGGAACGCAGCCGGGAGCGCGCTGGCGGCATAACCGCCTATGCCTGCGACGAGGCTGTAAGGCGGGCGGCGTTCGCTCTGAGCGGGAGGCTGTGGTGGGTGGCCCTCGACGCCGACGACGGTGACGGGAGCGCGGTGGAGTTGCCCGCACCGAGCGGTGTCGTCGACCCGCACCCCGACCCAGCCGGCGAGGCCGTGGCGTTCCTCGCTGGGCGCGCCCTCTACTTGGTGCCCACGGTCGGTAGCGGGCCGGCAGTGGTGCTCGCCGAGGAACCGGGGGAGGTCACGTGGGGGGCGGCCGAGTTCGTAGCGGCAGAGGAGATGCACAGGTTCCGAGGGTTCTGGTGGGCACCCGACGGTCGTTCGCTCCTCGCCGCCCGGGTGGACAACAGCCCGGTGGCGACGTGGTGGACGGGGGACCCGTCCGAGCCCGGGGCCTCACCGCGCGCTCACCGCTACCCGGCCGCCGGTAGCGCCGATGCCCTCGTGAGCCTATGGCACATTGAGCTAACGGCCGGGGAGGCCACCTCACCCACCCCCGGTAACCGCCGGCAAGTGACCTGGGACCGCGAGCGGTACCCCTACATGGCCGCCGTCCACTGGAGCCGGTCCGGGCCGCCGCTGTTGCTGGTGGAACAGAGGGACCACAAGGCCTGTGCCGTTCTGTCTGCCGACTTGGCTTTAGGTACAACGTCCCTGGTCGTCGACATGAAGGACCGAGCCTGGGTGGACTGGCCCTCAGGGACGCCGGCTTGGCTCGAGGGGGGAGAGCTGGTGTGGGCGAGCGCGGAGGACGGCACGTGGCGGCTCAAAGTTGGTGACGAACAGGTCACCCCGCCTGGCCTGCAAGTGCGCGATGTGACGAGCACGGGGCGTTCGGTCGTCTTCACTGCGTCGACGGTCCCGGAGGTTGTCGAAGCGTGGTCTTGGTCCAGGAAGGGCGGGCTGCGCCAGCTGACACACGCAGGCGGCATCTCCAGGGCCGTGGGCGACGGGAGCGTGAAGGTGGTCGTGTCCCGGAGCATGGAATGGCACGGGGCGCGAGCCGAGGTCCAGACGGCCGAGGTCCAGACGGCCGAGGTACAGATGGCCGAAGTACAGATGGCCGAAGTACAGATGGGACGCTCGCAGCCGCGGGCGTTGTCGAACATGGCGGAGACGCCGGTAGTCGACCCGGTCGTGCGTTTCTTAAGAGTGGGCCGGAACGAGCTAAGGGCCGGAGTCGTGCTGCCCACCGGGCACACTGGCGGCAAGCTGCCCGTCATCATGGCGCCGTACGGGGGCCCGGGCGCCCAAATGGTGCAGGCAGCTCGCTCCCTCTGGCTCGAAGCTCAATGGCTGGCTGACCAGGGGTTCGCCGTGGTCGTGGCCGACGGGCGGGGCACACCTGGGCGGGGGCCTGATTTTGAGCGCGAGGTCTACCTGGACCTGGCCGGGCCGCCGTTAGAGGACCAGGTCGAGGCTCTGCAATGCGTTGCCGCCGAGGTAGGGCAACTGGACCTCGCCCGAGTGGGCATAAGAGGCTGGTCCTTCGGCGGGTACTTGGCTGCCCTGGCGGTGCTGGCCAGACCGGACATCTTCCACGCAGCCGTCGCCGGCGCGCCGGTAACCGATTGGCGCTGGTACGACACCTACTACACGGAACGTTTCCTTGGGCGCCCGCAGGACGACGAGGAGGTGTACGAGCGTTGCTCTCTTTTGCCTCTCGCTCCCCGGCTCGCCCGGCCCCTGTTACTCGTCCACGGGCTCGTCGACGACAATGTGTTCGCGGTCCACACCCTCTCGCTCTCGAGCGCGCTCCTGGCCGCAGGTCGCCCTCACTCCGTCCTGCCGCTACCCGGGGTGACACACATGGCAGCCCGAGAGGATGTCGCCGAGAGCCTCCTCAACATCGAGGTTGACTTCTTCCGCAAGGCGCTAGCTGAGCCTGCCGGCCAGGCCAGGGCCGGGTCAGGCTGACGCTTCCAGGCCGCCTTCCACCAGCTCGAACCGGCGCGCCAGGTGCCGCCGCACTTCTCGCCGCTCCTCTTCGGCCATGCCACCGAACACCCCGTACTGGGCGTTAGCACCCAGGGCGTACTCCAGGCATTCAGCCCGCACGGGACAGGTGCTGCAGATGGACTTGGCGAGTTTGGTCTGAGCTTCCGCCCGCGGCCCGTGGCCGATCGGGAAGAACAATTCGGTGGGTAATTGCTGGCACGCCGCCTCGAGCCGCCATGCCAGGCGTCCGTCGTCGGCTGGGGTTTCGTCCCGGGAGGGCTCGGCCCCCCAGACCTGAAGCTGGGCTCGGGAGGTGAGATAAGACAACTGGCTTCCTAAGGCTTCTTGGACGGCCCACGGCCGCTTCTTGACAAAAGCAGCCCGAGCGCCGTAAGGGCTCAAGGGCTACGGATGGACCATACCCGTTGGCGCGCCAGCCAAACGCCGGGTGACGCCAAGATGGCATCTGGGGCCGGCATGGGGCTTCGAGGCTGGTGAAGACCCGTCAAGGGAAGGTCTAGCGGGCTCCGCTCAGGATCAGGGTTTGTGTTAGCGCCCAGGGGCGGCTATCTTTAGCACTCGTCCGGTGAGAGTGCTAACCGGAGGATTCCGGTTTAGATATTTGCCTACGGAGGCGACGACATCATGACCTTGCAGCCACTAGATGACCGAATTGTGGTCCGTCCGAACGAGGCGGAAGAGAGGACGGCGTCGGGCCTCGTCATACCCGACACCGCCAAAGAGAAGCCCCAGCAGGGGGAAGTCCTGGCCGTTGGGCCTGGCCGGCGGGCCGATAGTAGCGGGGAGCTGATCCCGCTCGACATCAAGGTCGGCGACACTGTCCTTTATTCGAAGTACGGCGGGACCGAGGTCACCATAGATGGTGAGGACCTGCTCGTGCTGTCCAGCCGTGACGTATTGGCCAAGGTCAAGGTGAAGAAGTAGTGGCCAAGCAGCTCCACTTCGACGAGGTCGCTCGAAGGGGCCTCGAAACCGGCGTCAACAAACTGGCCGACACGGTAAAGGTGACGCTGGGGCCCAAGGGCCGCAACGTCGTCATCGCCAAGAAATGGGGCGCGCCCACGATCACCAACGATGGGGTCACCATCGCCAAGGAGATCGAGCTCGAGGACCACTTCGAAAACATGGGTGCTCAGCTTGTCAAGGAGGTCGCCACCAAAACCAACGACGTCGCTGGCGATGGCACGACAACCGCGACTGTGCTGGCGCAGGCGTTGGTCCGTGAGGGCCTGCGCAATGTGGCCGCCGGGGCTAATCCCATCGCGCTGAAGCGAGGCATCGAGCAAGCCGTGACGGCAGCGGTTGCCTCCATTCGGTCACTCGCCAAGGACGTCGACGACAAAGCTGAGATCGCTCAGGTGGCGTCCATCTCTGCGGCTGACGCGTCGATCGGTGAAGTCATCTCGGATGCCATCGACAAGGTCGGCAAAGACGGAGTCGTGACGGTCGAGGAGTCGAACACCTTCGGTCTCGAGCTCGAGTTCACAGAGGGGATGCAGTTCGACAAGGGCTACATCTCGCCGTACTTTGTCTCTGACCCTGATCGGCAAGAAGCCGTTTTGGAGGATGCGTACGTCCTGGTCGCCAACCAGAAGATCAGCTCCGCGCACGACCTCATAGCTGTCCTCGAGCGCGTCATGCAAGTGGGGAAGCCCCTCTTGCTGATCGCTGAGGACGTCGACGGGGAGGCTCTGGCGACTTTGATCGTCAACAAGATCCGCGGCACGTTCCCCAGCGTGGCTGTCAAAGCCCCCGGCTTTGGTGACCGCCGCAAGGCGATGCTGGGCGATATCGCCATCCTTACCGGCGGACAGGTCATCTCCGAAGAGGTCGGCCTCAAGCTGGAAAACGTGGACCTCGCTCTTCTTGGACGGGCCCGCAAGGTCGTCGTCGACAAGGACAACACGACGATCGTCGAAGGCGCCGGCGACCAAAGCGAGGTAAAGGCCCGTATCGCGCAGATAAAGCGAGAGATCGACGAGACCGACTCAGACTGGGACCGCGAGAAGCTGCAGGAGCGTCTGGCCAAGTTGGCCGGCGGTGTAGCTGTGATCCGGGTCGGCGCGGCGACCGAGGTGGAGCTGAAGGAAAAGAAGCACCGCATCGAGGATGCTGTTTCTGCCACCAAGGCCGCCATCGAAGAGGGCATTGTCCCTGGTGGAGGCCTGGCGTTGCTCCGCAGCCGGACGGAAGTCGACAAGCTTGTCAAGAAACTCAGTGGTGACGAAGCTACCGGGGCCATGATCGTCAGCAAGGCACTCGAAGAGCCGATGCGCTGGATCGCTTCGAACGCCGGCCTCGAGGGCGCCGTCATCATCGAGCAGGCCCTACGCGAGACCGGCCGGGTCGGCCTTAACGCCATGACAGGGGAGTTCGAGGACCTGTTCAAAGCGGGTGTCATTGACCCAGCGAAGGTAACGCGCTCTGCGTTGCAAAACGCGGCCTCAGTCGCCGCCCTTCTACTGACAACCGAGGCGACGGTGGCTGACAAGCCGGAGAAGAAGACCCCTGCCGGTGCGGGCGCCGGCCCGGGCCCGGGCGGCATGGGGATGATGTAACCGGGCAGTGCCGCCTTGCACTCCCTTACGGCCCCGGCTTGAGGGGCCGAGCTTGATGGCTGGGATTGATGGGCCCAGGTTTGCTGGGCCCATCAGCCGGCATGTGCAGACCGTCCCGCACGCTTAAGCTGTTCTGATCCGCGTGCGCAGATCTCGACCTAAACACCTGGCCCCGCGTGCCGACGTCACGTCGGCTGAGCCTGGTGAACCTGTTCCGGCTGAGCCTGCCGCAGCCATTCCGGCTCAGCCATTTGACCCTGCTCCGGTCGAGCCCGCCGCGACTTCTCCAGCTGATCCTGCCGTAGCCGCTCCGGCTCAACCCGTCGGCGATGTTCCGCCTGAGCCCGGCGCACCCGTTCCGGCGGAGCCGCCCGCCGCTATTCCGGTACCGTCTGCGGGCGACGAAACGGTCCCGCCCGTTCGTCCGGTCCCGGCCCCACCCGCCGGTCCCATTCCCGCCCCGCCCGCCGGCCCCGTTCCGCCTGAGCGGGGAGCCGACCCGTCGGTGCCGTCTGTGGGTGACCTACCGGTACCGTCTGCGGGCGACGAAACGGTCCCCCCCGTCGGCCCCATTCCCGCCCCGCCTGCCGCGGCCATTCCGGCCCCGCCCGCCGGCCCCGTTCTGGCTCAACCGAATGGGGAAGCCCCCGGTACAGATGCTCCGGCTGAAGTTGCCGACGACGCTCCGGCTGAAGTTGCCGCTGGGGCTCGGGCCGAGGCTGCCGGGGTTGTCGCGGCTGAAGTTGCCGACGACGCTCGGGCTGAAGCTGCCGCTGGGGCTCCGGCTGAGGTTGCCGGCGACGTCGCGCCAGAGGCTGCCGACGACGCTGCAGCCAAGCCCTCCTCCGGCGCCCCGGTTGAAGCTGAACCTGACGCTGGGGCTCCGGCCGAGGCTGCCGGGGTTGTCGCGGCTGAAGCTTCTGCTGGGGCTCCGGCTGGAGTTGATGCTGGGGCTCCGCCCGAAGCAGCCGGTGTCGTCGCAGAAGGGGCTGCTGCCGCCGTTGCGGCCCCGCCTGCCAGCCCAGGCCCGGGCGGGCCTGCCGTCGCGGCCGCTGGCGGAGCTCCCGCCACCGCCAGAGTGCGTTTGAAACGACGCTGGCCTCGTCGCACGCTCATCGTGGCCAATGTCATGGTCTTTCTGGCGGTACTGGCCGCGGCGTCGGCGTACGGCTATGTGCGCTACCAGATCGGTTCCATCAGGACGGCGCCGTTCCAGGTGAGCACCCCCGAGGGCTGCTACGTAGGGGGGTGTGCCGGCCATGCACCTGACGCCGCTTCTTACAGCGGCTTGAAGTCTGAGAACATCTTGCTCATCGGGAATGAGACCCGCCAAGGCCTGACCCCGCAGGAACAATTGTCCTACGGGTCATCGATTGGCCACTCGGGCAGCCTGGCCGACATCATGCTGATCCTGCACCTGGACCCGGCCAACGGCACCGCTTCCATACTTTCCATTCCACGCGACCTCTTCTCGCCGATGCCCGCCAGCAGCCAGCTAGGTCCTTATCAGAAAATTGACTCTGCGTTGAACGACGGCGCCGAGGGGCCGAACAACCTCGCCAGTGCTGTCCAGCAGGACCTCGGCATCCCGATCAACCACTTCATAGAGCTGAATTTCAACGGCTTTATAAACAGTGTGAACGCTCTGGGCGGTATCAACGTATATTTTCCTGAGCCCGTCTACGACGCAGAGTCGCTGCTGTATATCCCCAATCCCGGGTGTCACCACCTCAACGGGATCGGGGCTCTCGCTCTGGTACGAGCACGTCACCTCCAGTACGAGCCACCCGGTCAGAGCACTCCGGATTACGCTTGGCCTCAAGAACCCGAATCAGATCTGGCCCGGATCGTAAGGACGCATACGTTTTTGAAGATTGTGGCCCAAACGGCAAAGGCCAAAGGTCTCACCAACCCGATAACCGCCAACAATTTCATCTCCGCCGTGATCGGGCAGATGACGGTTGACCCGGGGCTGAAGAGCGAGTTACTGAGCCTAGTCCTGCGTTACAGGCACATTGATGTCGCCGCTATCCCGGAAACCACGCTGCCCACTACGCCCGTCAATGACTATTACTACGACGGTTACAACATCGGGGACGTCCTTTTCCCGGTGCAGCCCGCCGACAACAACGTTATAAGGGCTTGGGACAGTGCCGCGCTGCCGGCCGCTGCGGCACCGACGGCTGTGAGCGTCGTCAGCATCACAGGTAGTTACGATGCTGCCCTCTCCGCCAGTCAGGTGCTTGCATCCCATGGCCTGAAGGTCACCAGTGAGTCCGCCGGCACGGTCCCCTCCGACACGTCGGAAACCCTGGTGCGTTACCACCCGGGCGAAACCGCCCGGGCCCTCGACGTGATGAAGTACCTGTCGGGCGCGGTCATGATGCAGGCCAATGCCTCGACCGCCGTCGGCAAAGTGGAGGTCGACCTGGGGTCGAGCGTCGCCGTGGCACCGGCTCCGGCCAAGCCAAAGCCGACTACGGCATCCTCGGCTACGGCCACCACCGCGGCCGGCACCGCTACATCAGCGACGACCGTGGCCAGCTCCACCGGCAAGGCGTCGACGGCCAGCAGTCGTGCCACGCATACCACTCATGCGGTCGTGACCACTACGGTGCCAACGCCAGACGGCTACCAACCGAGCGCATCAGCCGACCAGCAGGAGCCCTGGGACCCGCGGTCCTGCTGAGCGAGAGGTGCGCTCCCGCCATCGAGCGCATCAGCCGGCCAGCAGGAGCCTGGGCCCGGAGGGCCAGCTGAGGCACCCCTACCGCGGGGCCTAAGCCGTCGGCACGAGTAGTGTGGCGCCGATGGAAATACCCGCCCCCGATCCCAACAAGCTCTTGCTGTCCTGGATGGAGTGGGAGAGAGGCGAAGTAACGCCGGGGCGAGTGATGGCGAACCTCAAGACGGGCGGCATGCGGGAACTGCTGGAGGACCTCCTGGCCACGACGAGCATTGCATCCGCCCGACCTCGGGGCCAGAGCGGCGATCTTGCGGTCTCGAGTGCCGAGCATGTAACCGCCGGGGCCGTGGGCGGTGCGGGGGAAGAGGCCAGCGAACCGTCCCCGCCGAACGACCCCCTCGGTGGTCAGCCGGCGTGGGCCCCAGTGGTTTAGCGCCTGCAAGTGGTCGCAGTCCGAGCCAGGTAACAGGGGAGGCGTAGCGGGACGTGGCCGAGCGAGCGCCCGTCGGGGCTCACATCCCCCGTCCGCCGGGGGTGCTTTCTGGTTCTCCGGCCCCGTGGTCGGTCCTACCCGAATCCCAGCGCGGGGACATCACCATCGACGAGGTGGGGCGATCGCTCGAGCACAGAGGAGATGTGCATCCTCGGGCTCGTTCTCTGGTCGAGCGCGTCGTCACGCCCGCTGAGCTGCCGTCCTCGGGAGACTCGTGCCCCGCGGCCGTGATTTGCCTCCTGTTCGAAGCAGGTGGAGAGGCGAACGTCGTGCTGACCCGGCGGTCGGCTCATCTCCGTTCGCACGGCGGCGAAGTGTCCTTCCCGGGTGGTCGTTTGCAGCCCGGCGAGCTGCCCCTGCAGGCCGCCCTGCGCGAGGCGGAAGAAGAGATCGGTGTCGACCCGGCCGTCATCGAGGTCATCGGGCAGTTGACTCCCCTTACGACGGTACGGAGCCCGGCCCTCGTGCACTGCTTCGTCGCCCGCCTCCCTGTCGGCCCCGCTGGGGACGAGTGGAGCTTCGCCTCCGACCCGCGAGAGGTTGAGAAGGTCTTTTGGGTGCCCCTCGCCAACCTGGCTGCCAGCGACGTCTATCACGAGGAGTTGTGGCCGATACCTGGGCCAGTCGGCTGGCCCTCTTATCGGGCGGTTCCGTTTTTTCGCTTGGCGGAAGACGTCGTCTGGGGCGCCACAGGCCGCCTGCTCACTGAGCTGTTGGGCACCGTCCTGGTCGAAAGAAACGTCGACGAGGGATGACCTCAGATTCTGAACGACATTCTGAAGGACGCACGGGGCTCGCTGCAAGGTAGCCTATCGGGCAGTGATCTGTCCCCGATGCGGAGTTGTAAACGCACGCGAGCGCCAGGCCTGTTCGCGTTGCTCGGGCTCGCTCGCACCTCCGCCTGCTCGGGAGGACAAACCGCTTCCCGCGGTCGTGCCGATCACGAGGCGAGCGGAGTTGAAGTTGGGGCGCGCCGCCGCGCCCCCTCCGAGCCATAACGACGCTCTCCATCGCCCCCCTGCGCCGACACAGGAACTCGCCCCCGAGGCTTCGGTGGGGGACCTCTATTTGCTCGAGGCAGAGCGCACTACCGGCCAGCCGGCGCCACCCGGCGCCCTGAGCGACCCTGTCCGCTCTGACCGCCCGGCCCGGGTGGCTGTCGGCTTGTCGCGCGCCTGAAGCCCACCTTCGTCAGACCGGTCGCGTACCGCTTCCGACGGGCGCCGGTCCGGGTTTGCCGCTGAGGGGGGCCATTCTCCTGTTGCCCGCTTCTCTCCTGCCATCAGCTACCTATTGGGGCGGCGCCTGACAGGTTCCGGCCCAGCCGCTGGCCAATGAGCGGCTGCCAATCGGGGCGCCAATCGGGCCCGTGACTCGTCTCTGTCGAGAAAGAGGCCGCTCAGGAAGCTTGGCAAAGAGGCCTCCCAAATCGGCTTGCCAAATAGACTGGGCCAACAGAGGTGCCGAACAAGCGGGCCAAGCGGTCGTGCTATGCGGGCATGCCGGACCGGCGTGCCAATGAGCCATGCCAGTGGGCGTG
Source organism: uncultured Acidimicrobiaceae bacterium (assembly GCA_963823855.1). Taxonomy (GTDB): domain Bacteria; phylum Actinomycetota; class Acidimicrobiia; order Acidimicrobiales; family Palsa-688; genus Fen-671. Next base: position 617,305 of record CAWGNA010000002.1, on the reverse strand, counting down.
GCAGGAAGATGTTGCCAAGTGAAGGTGGCAAATAGATGTAACGGTTGAGCCGCAGAGCGAGGCGTACGAAAGGTAGGGACTGTGGAGATCGAGATCGGAAAAGGCAAGTCGGGACGGCGGGCGTACGGGTTCGATGACATCGCGATCGTGCCTAGTAGGCGGACAAGGGATCCAGAAGATGTCGACATCTCTTGGGAGATCGACGCCTTCTGTTTTCAGCTCCCTTTGATGGGTGCGGCCATGGACGGCGTCATAAGCCCTGCGACGGCGATAGAGATCGGCCAACTCGGAGGTGTGGGGGTCCTCAATCTGGAGGGTCTCTGGACTCGCTACGACGACCCGGAGCCCTATTTCGAAGAGATCGCACACCTGGCGCCCGACAAGGCCACGGCGCGTATGCAGCAGATCTACCAGGAGCCCATCAAGCCCGACTTGCTGACCGCCCGCATCCGGGACATAAAGGCAGCCGGGGTCGTGGCCTGCGCTTCACTGACACCGCAGCGGACCGCTCAGTACGCTAAAGCGTTGTTGGAAGCCGAGTTAGACCTCTTCGTGGTCCAGGGCACTGTTGTCTCGGCCGAACATGTTTCCAAAACGGTCGAACCGCTCAACTTGAAGCGTTTCATCCGCGAGTTCGAAATACCAGTGATCGTGGGGGGTTGCGCGTCCTACCAGGCTGCGCTCCACCTAATGCGTACTGGCGCCGTAGGTATCCTGGTCGGCGTCGGCCCGGGCCACGCGTGCACCACCAGAGGCGTTCTCGGCATCGGCGTGCCGCAAGCTACGGCGATTGCCGACGCCAGAGCGGCCCGGGCGAACATCTCGACGAGACCGGCGTTTATGTCCAGGTGATCGCCGATGGTGGGATGGCCACCGGGGGTGACGTCGCCAAGGCGATCGTGTGCGGCGCCGACGCCGTGATGCTGGGCTCGCCTTTGGCGGCGGCCGCCGAAGCGCCTGGGCAGGGGTACCACTGGGGAATGGCCACTTTCCACCCGACCCTTCCACGTGGCGCGAGGGTGAAGACCGAGGTCCGGGGCTCGTTGAGCGAGATCCTCATCGGCCCGGCCCACGAGAACGACGGCCGTCACAACCTTTTCGGCGCGCTCAGGACATCCATGGCCACATGTGGGTATGGGAGCGTGAAGGAGTTCCAGAAGGCCGAAGTCATGGTGGCCCCTTCGCTCCTCACGGAAGGTAAGTCGCTCCAGCGTTCACAGCACATCGGGATGGGCCACTGACACCCCAACAGCAGATGGCGTCTCAGCAACAGATGGCGCTGCACGAAGACGAGCTGGCCCATCAAAGCGACACGGCCTCTCCAGACGAGATGCCCTCGGGACAACTGTTGGCGGAGCCACCTCCTACTCGCGGCGCAGCCAACCGTCACGAGGCGCTCCTCGAGGGCTTGAACCCACCCCAGCTGGCGGCCGTAACCCACCCGAACGGCCCCCTATTGGTAGTCGCCGGCGCTGGTTCCGGGAAGACACGGGTCCTGACGCGCCGGATCGCCTGGTTGGTGCGCGAACAGGGCCTGTCGCCGTTTGCCATCCTGGCCATCACCTTTACCAATAAGGCCGCCGACGAAATGCGCCACCGCGTCGGCGAGCTCATAGGTCCAGTAGCGGAACGAATGTGGGTGTCTACATTTCATTCCGCGTGCGTCCGCATTTTGCGCCGGGAGGCTCCTCTCCTCGGTTATCAACCGTCGTTCTCCATTTACGACCAGGCCGACGCGGTGCGGCTAACTGGATATGTCGAGCGTGACCTGGGCCTCGACGCGAAGAAGTTCCCTTCTCGCGCCGTTCACGCTGCTATTTCCGGCGCTAAGAACGAGCTCATCGACTGTGCTGCCTACACTGAGCGAGCGCGCCGTTCCATTTTCGAGCGCAAGATAGCGGAGGTTTACAGCGAGTACCAGCGACGGCTCGTAGCGGCCAACGCCATGGACTTCGACGACCTTCTGGGTGTTACGGTCCGGCTTTTCCGCGAGCATCCCGAGGTCCGCGACTCTTACCGGGAACGTTTTGCCTACATTTTGGTCGACGAGTACCAGGACACGAACCGAGCGCAAAATGAGCTTGTCCTACAACTCGCCGGAGGGCACCATCAGGTGACTGTCGTCGGCGACTCTGACCAGTCCATTTATGGCTGGCGGGGGGCCGACGTGAGGAACATCCTCGAGTTCGAGCGAGCGTTCCCCGATGCCACCGTCATCGTGCTTGACCAGAACTACCGGTCCACCCAGGTCATCCTGGACGCCGCCAACGCCGTCATCTCCAAAAATTTCGCCCGCAAACCCAAGGAGTTATGGACCTCTCGCGGTGGTGGTGAACAGCTCGTCCGGTACCTGGCCGAGGACGAGCACGACGAGGGGGCATGGTTGGCGGCGGAAGTGATGAGGTTGCGGCGGGAACACGGCTATAGGTGGGGGGACGTCGCCGTGTTCTACCGTACGAACGCGCAAAGCCGAGCCATCGAAGAAGAACTCGTGCGCCAGGGTGTGCCGTACAAGGTCGTGGGCGGCGCCCGGTTTTACGAGCGCAGAGAAATAAAGGACATGTTGGCTTACCTGCACGCGATTGCTAACCCTGAGGACGAGGTCTCCCTGAAAAGAGTGTTGAACGTGCCGCGCCGTGGCGTTGGCGACACCAGTTTGGGACGCCTCGATTCGTGGGCAGCGTCAAAAGGTATGCCATTTGGTGAAGTACTCGAACACGCTCAAGAGGCCGGTGTCACTGGTAAAGCCTTGTCGGGCATCGCCTCGTTCCTGGAACTAATGCTGGATTTGCGTGCCCTGTTGCGCGGCGAGAGGCGGGGTACCGACTCGTCGGGATCGGCTGGCAATGGAGACGTCATTGAGCGCCCGCCGGCCGGGCCGGCAGAGTTGTTGCAAACTGTTCTCGACCGGACCAATTACCTGGAGGACCTGCGCGTCCAGGGGGGTAACCCGCTCGAGGTCGAAGGCCGAATAGAAAACGTCGAAGAACTCCTGGGCGCGGCCAGCGAGGTTGGTTCCCTGGCCGATTTCCTGACCGAGGTAAGCCTGGTGGCCGACACGGATGAGGTCGACCGGGACGACTCCAGTGTCACGCTGATGACTCTCCATACCGCAAAAGGGCTCGAATATCCTGTTGTATTTATAGCGGGAATGGAGGAAGGCGTGTTCCCTCACCTACGGGCGATCGGCGAGCCCGAAGAGCTCGAAGAGGAGAGGCGCCTGTGCTACGTCGGGGTCACCCGGGCCAGGGAGCGCTTGTACCTTTCGCACGCGTGGTGCCGGAGCCTGTGGGGCGACACTCAGTACAACCCGCCGAGCCGCTTCCTCGCCGAGATACCCGACCACCTGGTGCGTACCGGGGGGGCACCGCTGCGCACCCGGCGCAGCCGGGAGGAAACCCGTCGACAACTGGTCGAATCAGCGCTGCGTCACGGGCGTCCCGGTATGCCGGTGCATGGTACGGGCGCCGAGGCCCTGGGTTTGCAGGCTGGCGACAACGTCGTGCACGCCCGCTACGGAGAGGGCGTGGTGATCGAAGTGAACGGGGAAGGAACGGAGGCCGAAGCAACGATCAGGTTCCCCGGGCCGGGGAGAAGCGCTTCAGTCTCCACCTGACGCCCCTGAAGCGGGCTTGACCGACAGATGTTGAAAGGCGATGCCGGCGATGTGCCGGCACTACCTACGGTCGTCGTCGTCGAGGGGAACTTCGCGCGCCTGATCGAGGGCGTCGGCTTCGGGGACCTCGAAGGCCGTCCGACGCTTGGAGGGGGCCGACGGGAGGCGGACCTCGGCGGTCTCTGGCCCCACTGGCTGCGCCTGATCGAGGGCGTCCGCTTCTGGTACCTCCGGGTCAGCCGGCATATTGAGAAATCTACCCCGGCGGCCCGACTAACTTCTCGGCCGACGAGCCCGAGTTGCCCCTGGCAGGGGCGTTTGTGCTCTGGGGTTGGAGCGCGACGGCGGGGGGCGTCGCGGGACCGGCGCGGCCTGCAGAACCCCCCGCCGTTGGGTTGGGCCCCATAGGATTCGAGGACTATGGACAACCGCCGGGTGGTCGTCACAGGCGTAGGGGTGATCAGCCCTCTCGGCTTGGACGTCGAACAGACGTGGCAGGCGCTCATCGCCGGGCGCAGCGGCGTCAGGACGATCACTGCTTTCGATGCCAAGAACTCGCCTGTACGGATCGCGGCTCAGGTATCTGGCTTCGACGCGACTGCTACGTTCGGGCGACGGCGAGCCAGGCACCTGGACCGTGTCGTCCAGCTGGCGCTCGTCGCCACCAAGGAGGCGATCGAAGCCTCCAAGCTGGATGTAGCCACCGCTCCCGAACGCATCGGGGTTGTTTACGCCTCGGGCATCGGGGGGATCCGTACCCTCGAGGACGGTATCCGGGTCTTGATCGACAGGGGCGCCGAGTGGGTGAACCCTTACGTAGTGCCGATGATGATCCCCAATATGGCGGCTGGGGAGATCGCCATGGAATGGCAGCTCCTGGGCTACAACTGCTGCACTGTGACCGCCTGCTCGGCTTCTGCTCACGCCATCGGCACCGCCTTCGACGCCATCCGGCTGGGACGCGCAGACGCCGTGGTCGCGGGTGGGAGCGAAGCCGCGGTTACCCCGGTCGGGATAGCCGGCTTCGCGGCCATGAAGGCCCTGTCGACCCGCAACGACGAGCCGGAGCGGGCGTCTCGGCCCTTTGACCGGGACCGCGACGGGTTCGTCCTGGGCGAGGGAGCGGCCACTGTCGTCCTCGAAGAGAGGGAATTTGCCCTCCGCCGCGGCGCACCGGTCCTCGCCGAACTGGTCGGCTATGGCGCCACGGCTGATGCCTACCACATCACCCAACCGCACCCGACTGGGGACGGCGCGGTCCGAGCCATGCTTGCGGCGATAGCAGATGCAGGCCTTTCGCCGGCCGATATCGATTACGTCAACGCCCACGGCACCTCCACCCCGCCCAACGACTCAGTCGAGACCCGCGCCCTGAAGAGAGTTTTCGGCCCTCAGGTCCCGCTGGTCTCTTCGACCAAGTCGATGACTGGTCACACGCTGGGTGCCGCCGGCGCGCTCGAGTCTGTGTTCTGCATCCTCGCTCTGCAAACCTCGACGGTCCCCCCCACGATCAACCTTGACAACCCGGATCCGGCTTGCGACCTTGACTACGTCGCCCACGTAGCGAGACCAGCTGAAATTCGCTACGCGCTGACCAACAGCCTCGGGTTCGGGGGGCACAATGCTTCGCTTGTGTTCGGGCAGGTGGCCGGGGAGCAAGAGCAAAAAACGGGTTCGGCCGAGTAAGGGGCTTTCGTCCCGGGCGGCCGGTGGGCCCGCGTAGGCGAGTTGGCGATCACAGGGTCGGCCCACATCCCGCCGGCGAGCGTACAGGTGCCGAAAGCACGGGCCCAGGTAGGGCGTCGTCGTGCGTCGTGCGTCGTGTCTAGTGAGCTGCCCCCCGGAGCCTGCGACGTTTGTGCTCGCTACGGGCTGGTCAAAGCCGACGTCAACCGGGCTCGAGCGGCGGTGGCGCGACGAGCGGGTCGTTTTGTGGCTGCGACGCATGCCGGGGTGCCTAGCCCGGGGCGGCGAGGCCGCCGTCCGCTGTTCGTTCCCAGGTGCATTTCCTGGTTTTCGTTGCGAAAATAGGCCGACATATGGGAGTTTTTGCACCGAAAACGCCTCGGTGCACCGAGAAACAGCCCATCTTTCTGGCTAGGGGCAGGCCGCCGGGCCGGGCCGGGCCGGAGAGCAGTCACCGGGTTATCTTCTGGGTGCATCTACTGTTTTTCGTCGCGAAAATGGGCCGACATCCGCGCGTGTTTGCACCGGAAAAGCCTCAACGCGCCGCGAAAGGACCGTTTACGCGCCCGTGGCTGCCGCGATCATCAGGCCCCGCCGTAAAAGAGTCGCTCCGTAACTCGCCGGGCCCGCCTGGTGAGCCGTCGGTATTCCTCCCGCAACGCAGGTGCTGTCATCCCCAGGCTGCGCGCCAGGCTCGTGAGGTGATGGCCGGGAGGAGGCAGTGAGTCGCCGGGCCGGCCTCGGACCAAATAGAGCCGGTTGCGCGTCTGTTCGCAGAAACTGTACGACTCTGTCAGCACCCGGGCGTCGTCTGCGTTTACGACGCCGGCAGAGGTCAGTGCGGCCAGGGCGTCCATGGTCCCTTGAGCCTTCACGCCGTTGCGCAGCTGCAGCAACTGCACGGTCCACTCGACGTCGGAAAGCGACCCCGGGCCGAGCTTCAGATGAAACTCCGGGTCCTCGCCGGGCGGGACCCGCTCGCGCTCGACGCGAGCTTTCATGCGGCGGATCTCCACCACGTTGGCCTCTGAGAGCGGCGCGCCCCACACGAACTGTTCGGCTAATTGGCCGAACCGCTCGCCGACGTCTGGGTCGCCCGCCACGAAGCGTCCCCGGACCAGCGCCTGGCGTTCCCAGACCTGGGCCCACCGTTCGTAGTACGCCTCGAACGCCTTGAGGCTTCGCGCCAGCGAGCCCTTGCGCCCCTCGGGTCGGAGCGAAAGGTCCAGCGTGTACAGTCCCTGGACCGGAGTTTCGCCGCTGACGAGCTTCAAGAGCGCTTCGGCGGTACTCTCGGCGTCCTCGGCCGGGACCTTCGTGTCGTCGAAAACGACCAGGATGTCGAGGTCGCTCGCATAGGCGAGCTCTGCGCCACCGAAGCGTCCCATCGCCACCAGGGCTATGCCATCGGCCCGAAGAGAAAGGTCCCTGGGGGCACCTCCGGGCCTTCCCGAACCCCAGCGGCTATCGAGCCCGCCTCCGGCCCCACCCGGATCTTCGAGAGCATTGGTGCCGCCGCGCTCTTCTGAGCCCCCTCCAGGGCTGCCAGGGCCGCCAGGACCGCCCACAGTGGTACCGGGACCGGGGCCACCAGGAACTCCAGCGTCGCCAACGCCATCACCGCCGCCGCCATCACCGCCGTCACCACCGTCACCACCGTCACCACCGTCAGCACCTTCAGCACCGCTGCCCCTTCCGGTCCCCCCCACCCCGAACAGCCGATAACCGGCACTGCCGCCGCCGTGGCCACCACCCGCTGCCCTTGCTTCTTCAGCGAGGGCTCCGAGCGCCACATCGAGAACTGACTCGGCCAGGCAGGACAGCGACCGGCCGGTTTCGGCCAGGTCTGCCAGCCCGAGGACGTCCCGCGCCTGGGCTCGCAGGACCTCTCCTCGCTGCAAACTGGCCAGCCCCCTCCACCACTCGGACCGTGGCCGCCAGGCGATGTTCTCTAGGGCGCGGCGCTCGAGGTCCCCCCGGGCCGGAGGCTGCGGCAGGCCGCCCTCCAGCAGCGCGAGCTGTTCGGGATGGCGCTCGTAGCCGCCGGCAAAAAGGGGGCTCGTCCCGAGCAGGAGACAAAGCCGGCGCGCTGCTTCAGGAGACTCCCGAAACAGGGTGGTCAGCTGGCTCCGGCGGTGGGGGCCGGTAGCGAGCCTGCGCAGGCCGAGCAGGCCGAGGTCGGGGTCCGGCGACTCGGAGAGCCAGTCGAGCAGCAGCGGCACCATGGCCTGCATCAAGCGGGAGGTCCGCGAGAAGCCCTGTGTCAGCTCCACGACGGCGTCTCGCGTCCGCCTGGCGTCGGAGAAGCCGAACGCGGCCAAGCGCTCGCCGACCGCGCTCTCACTAAGTAGGGCAGGCCGGCTGCCGGCCACCGAAGACGACGCCGCGTTTTCGGCCGACGCCTCCTCGTCGCTTTCCAGTACGAACAACGGAGAACGTCCGGCTGCTGCAGTGGCTGTGGCTGCAGCGGCGGGGCCAGCCGGGGCGCCCTGGCCGGCCGGAGGGGGACGATCCGGCTGGGTGGTAAAGACCTCGAGCAACGGCCTGAAATAAAGGCGTTCGTGGATGGACCGGACGGTCGCCTGGTGATGGGACAAATCGGCTTCGAAGCGGGCCAGAGCCGTAGAGCTCGGCCCATCCCGGTACCCGAGCACGCGGGCCAGATGAGCACGCGCCGCGACGCTTGAAGGCAGAGCATGGACCTGGCGGTCCTCGAGCAGCTGCAGGCGGTGCTCGACGGCCCGCAAGAACCTGTACGCCCCCGCTAGCCCCTCCGCGTCAGCCCGGGCTACATAACCTCCCGCAGCAAGAGCGCGGAGGGCTGACAACGTCGCCGCGGCGCGCACGCTCTCGTCTTCCCGTCCGTGCACAAGCTGGAGCAGCTGCACGGCAAACTCGATGTCCCGGATCCCGCCGCGGCCGAGTTTTATCTCTCGTTGGGAGAGGCCCTGGCGGGCCACCTCCTGCTCGGCGCGGGCCTTCATGGCCCTCAACGATCTCAACTCGTCGGCGCCGAGGGGACGGCCCCAGACCCGCGTGGTGGCCTCCTCTGAAAACGCGCCGCCCAGTTCGGCGTTGCCAGCCGCTGGCCGGGCCTTGAGCAGCGCCTGGAACTCCCACGTTTGTGCCCACCGGTCCCAATACGCGAGGTAGGAGGCGAGGCTACGAACGAGCGGCCCGGCGCGACCTTCGGGGCGGAGGGCCAAGTCGATACGCCACGCCGGACGGGCGACGAAGAGCATCGGCTGGGCGTCGCCTCTGCCGACAAGGAGTATGTCGATGTCACTCCCGTAGTTGAGCTCCCGGGCGCCCAGCTTCCCCATTGCTATGACTGCAAGTTCGTCACAAATGCCCGTCTTTTGGGCGGCCGCGCCGAGTACGCCATCGGCAAGGTTTGCCAGCGCCGCGCCCACCTGCTCGAGAGGGATGGCGCCGGTCAGGTCGAGGGCGGCGATACGCAGGATTTCGAGCGCTTTCCAGCGCGAAAGCGGCTCCAGAGGCTCGACCGGTTGGTCGAGCGCGGCCAGGACGTCGAGGGCCCTCGGGTCGGTGACGCAGGTGCGCGTCAGGAAAGGGCTCGCCGCCATGACATTCACGGTGGCTCTGAGGAGCAGGGCCCTGCTGGCGCAGCCGCTCCATCGCACCGGGTACCGCCTCGGCCAGGCGAGAAAGCCCGAGCTCCACCCGCACCGGGTCCGCGGAACCAGCTACTTCCGCCGACATCCCTTCGCGTCCGCCTGGCATAGGCCTACGCTCGGAACTCATGACATGGTTGCGCGTCGCCCTTTGCCAGTTGAACATGGTGGTTGGCGACCTCTCCGGCAATGTCGAACGAGTAGTCAACGCGCTCGGGCAGGCGGAGGAGTCCGAAGCCGACCTGGCGGTTTTTCCCGAACTGGCCATTACGGGTTACCCACCCGAAGATCTCCTGCTCAAGCCGGGGTTCGTGGCCGACAACCAGGTTGCTCTTGCCAAGGTGGCCCAGGCTACAGAGCGCTGCGCGGCCGTTGTCGGTTTTGTCGATGAGCGCGTCGACCTCTACGACTCGGCCGCTGTATGCGCAGGTGGCGAGGTGAGGGGCATCTACTACAAGGTCAACCTGCCTAATTACTCCGTCTTCGACGAACAACGCTACTTCGTGCCCGGCACCGGCGCTCAGACCCTTTACCTCATCGGTGGCGTACGCACGGGCATATCCGTGTGCGAGGACGCCTGGGACCCAACCGGCGCTATTAGCTGTCAGGCAGCGGCGGGGGCCGAGCTGGTTGTCAACATAAACGCTTCGCCCTACTACGCTCGGCGCCTGGGGGAACGCCAGCGCATGTTGGCCACTCGGGCCGCGGACGCGTCCTGCGCCCTTATTTACGTGAACCTGGTGGGAGGCCAGGATGAACTGGTTTTCGACGGTGCCTCCATGGTCTTTGATGCCGAGGGCCGACTGGTGGCCTCGATGCCGCAGTTCGCGGAAGATGTGGCGATCTTCGACCTGGAGGTGAGGCCCACCTACCGCAAGAGGCTCCTCGACCCGAGAGGACGGCACCGCGCCCCGGCGTTGCCCGAAATTGTGGTCAGCGCGAGCCCTCGTCAAAGTATTTCCGGTGTTCGACTCGAGCCACCCCATTCCGAGCCGCTGTGCATGGAAGAAGAGGTCTACCAGGCGCTGGTCTTGGGGACGGCAGATTATGTGCGGAAAAACGGTTTCTCCCAGGTGGTGGTCGGGCTCTCGGGGGGCATCGATTCGTCACTGGTAGCGACCATTGCCCGAGACGCGCTCGGGGCGGAGTCAGTTCACGGGGTGTCAATGCCGTCGCGCTATACGAGCGATGAATCCAATGACGATGCAGCCGAACTTTCCCAAAACCTGGGCACCGATTACCTGAATATTCCCATTGAGCCTGCCCACATAGCCGTGCTCGAAATGTTGGGCACCACATTCGCCGGCGGTGCTCCCGGCTTGGCCGAGGAAAACATCCAGAGCCGTTTGAGAGGGCTTGTATTGATGGCGCTTTCGAACAAGTTCGGCTGGCTCGTCCTGACAACGGGTAACAAAAGCGAATTGGCTGTCGGTTTCTCGACGCTTTACGGGGACACGGCGGGCGGTTTTGCCGTGATAAAGGACGTCCCGAAGACCCTCGTCTACCGGCTGTGCCGGTGGCGCAATACCAAGGGTGCCGTGATTCCTGAAGTGGTGCTCGACAAGCCCCCTTCGGCGGAGCTGCGCCCGGGGCAACTGGACACCGACAGCTTGCCCCCCTACGCGGAACTGGATCCCGTCCTCGAAGCGTACGTGGAGGGAGACCTTACGGCCGGCGAGCTCGTCGAAGCAGGCTTCGACCCGGCCCTTGTCCAGAGGGTGGTACGGCTCGTGGACCAGGCCGAGTACAAGCGGCGCCAGAGCCCCCTCGGTGTAAGGGTGACCCCAAAGGCGTTCGGGCGGGACCGACGTGTACCGATCACCAACGGCTATCGCTGACCCGAGTGGCCCAGCGCACAGGGAGCCAGTGACCCGGTGACCGACCAGATAGGTTTCGGGCCCCCGGCGTTGTCGACCGATGTACCTCTTAGCATCGAGGAGTCCGCCCGTATGGCCGGGGCTTGGGCCTGGGCCGAGCTTTCTCTGTACGAGGTCGCCGGCGCCTGGGTGGCATCCTCGCTTCGCCCGTCAGCGAAGATCTACTTCGACGCGTGCAGCCAACACCACGCCTGGCGTGCCCAACTCTGGCAACAACTTTTGCCAGCCCAGGTTCTCCCTCCCGGTACTGCACCTGGAGCGGTCGAAGCCAGTTCAGGTGCCGCCCCCAGGGCCGGCCCGGCCACCGGGCTAGTGGGGCCGTTCTCCGACGGGGCCAGGAAAATGATGGACGCGCTCAGCCGCCTGGATGCGGACATCGCGCGCCTGGGTGCCTATTGCAGGGTGGTGTTGCCTCGCGCCATTGTTGGCTACCGCTCCTGGCTACGACGGTGCGCAGAGTCCTCCGACCGGCCGGTCGCCAGGGCGCTCGGCTTCGCTTTGACGGACGCGGCCAACGATTGGGAACGGGGCAGCGCCCTTGTGCTCCGCTACATGGATGCCCCTGGCGGGGTGGACGCGGTGGCCTTTGCTGCATCCGCGTCGAGCCAGGTGGAGCGACTGCTTGTGGGCCAAGGCCTGGTCCCGGGCGGCTAGCGCCCGGTGCCAGTGCGCGTCTTGGCACCGGAATTTGCTTTCCTGTGCTCGAGCGTTAGCGTTTCGCGGCCGCGGAAGGTACGGTGTCTTCCATGTTCAAAAAACTCCTGATCGTTGCTGTGATCGTCGGGGTAGGTTTCTTCGCCGCCAAGAAGCTCAAGGCGGCGTAGCCCTCGGCTCGGCCGGGGCTGGTGAACGTGCTGACACCCCCTCGGTCCGTTGCCAACCGTCGTAGAAGGCCAACCGGATAGCCGCAAGCCCGTTTTTGGCGCGCGGCGTGACTTCCTGCTCCGGCGCAGTTGTGCGCGCCTGTGACGTGGAATGCCGCCTAACAAAGACCGCCGCACCCAGGAACAGAGCACCCAGTACAAACGCGCCCCCCGCTCCTATGACGCTGGCGGGCACGGGTCGGCGGCCCGTCGGGGTCACTACCATGACCTCGGAGAACCGCAGCACGGGCCAACCTCGCATTTGTGCGATGCGCCGAAGGGCACGGTCCGGGTTCACAGCCACCGGGTGGCCGACTGCCTCGAGCATCGGCAAGTCGGTGGCCGAGTCGCTGTACGCCCAGCTCTCGTTCAGGTCCAGGCTGTCGCTCTCTGCTAACTGGCGCATAGTGGCGGCCTTTTGTGGCCCGTAGGCGTACTGGAGAAGCTGCCCCGTGTAACGCCCCGCGTTGACTACGGCGCGACTGGCAATTGATCCCTCGGCGCCGAGGTACCGGGCCAGCGGTTCAACGATCTCCTCAGGCGCCGCCGAGACTATGTAGACGCGCCTGCCAGCATCCTTGTGCTCCGCGATGAGGTCGACCGCTTCTCTGTAAGTGATCGGTCCCGCCACCTGGTTCAGCGTGTCGGCGACTATGCGCTTGACCCGATCTTGTTCCCAACCGGCAGTGAGGGCCAACGTACGGAGCCGTAAGCGCTCGAGCGTTTTGGCGCGCGCTCCGAAACGCAGGAACAAGACCTGGCTCCACAGGCCCCTGGCCAGGCTGCGCCGGCTGACCAGGCCCTCCCGGTAGAAGGCGCGCGAAAATGCGATCAAAGAGGCCTTGGCGATAACGGTCTTATCGAGGTCGAAGAAAGCAGCCGATCGACCAGGCACGTCAGCTCGTCCCTGAGGAACTATCGGGCTTGTAGAGGCCCACAGAGGGAGTTCGGCACGCCGCAGTTAGCCTAGCTGTCCGCTGAGCCGTCTTCCGCCCTGAGCACGCTCGGCGCGGAGCGAACACGCTACGTGTTGAGAACCGTTCGGGCCCAGTTTTGTCACGCTCCGTCAGTAGCATTCGAGAGTGCGCGAAGAGGGGCGGCCTCACACGGATATCGAGCAGATCGACGGCAAGATGTTCCAGCTCTTCGCCCTCGTCGTCGAGGCCCTGGCGGCTGCCACCGATGCCCTCTTGTCAGGCGACAAGCACGTGGCTGCGGTTTTGTCGGGCCGGGACGAGCTTGTCGACAACGTCTATAGCGACGTAGAACGGCTTGTCAACAAGGCTGTCGCGCTCGAGGAGCGGGACCGGAAGGACCTCCGGTTCCTGCTGGCAGCTCTCCGGGTGGTCCCCGAGCTGGAGCGCAGCCACGAGTTGGCCGAGCACATCGCACGCCGGGCGGCGTACGGCCTCGGCGCCGAGCTCACTCCGCGAGCACGCGGTTTGATCGAACGGATGGGCAAGGTCGGTATGACGATGTGGCGCCGGGCAGCGGACTGCTGGTACGACAAGGAAGGCAAGGCTGCTGAGGAGCTGGCCCAGCGCGACGAAGAAATGGACGACCTGCAAACCATCCTCGTTACCGAGGTTGCCGCCTCTGGCCCACCCTCATCCGTCGCCATGGAACTGGCGCTCGTAGCTCGTTTCTACGAGCGGCTCGGGGACCACGCTGTCAACGTGGCCCGTATGGTCTCAGCACTGCATGACGACATCGAACGGTAGAAAAGGGGCCCCAAGCTGCTACGGTGGCGGGTCATCGGTTTTCCGGTACAAGTTTAGGAAGGAGGTCGATCCATGGAACTCGGTCTCGAGGTAGACGAGAGCCGCCGGCCATATACGGTGCTGGCTGTGAAAGGGGAGGTGGACGTCTATACGGCCCCACGGTTGCGCGAGAAGTTGGTTGAGCTGGTCAGCCAGGGCAAACACCAAATCGTTGTCGACCTCGAAGGAGTCGATTTCCTGGACTCCACTGGTCTCGGGGTGCTGGTTGGAGGGCTCAAGCGGCTGCGTAGCCACGACGGGGACCTGACCCTCGTGTGCACCCACCAGAGGATCCTGAAGGTATTCGAAATCACGGGCCTGACCAAGGTGTTTGCGATCCACAGCTCGGTGGACGAAGCCGTAGCCAACTAGAGCGGCGTTAGCGACATCGTCATGCAACGCGCCCTGGTCCTCGAACTGGACGTCCCGTCCAGCCCGGAGTTTATTGCGATAGTCCGGCTGGTCGTAGCGTCTGCAGCTTCGTCCCGGCGTGCACTGGCGGACGAGCGCATAGACGACCTCAAGCTGGCGGTGTCTGAGGCGTGCACGAATGCCATCGAAGCGAACAGGTCCGTGAGCCCGACCGCTCCTGTTCATGTCGAGATTCTGGGAGTCACCTGACCGCTTCGAGGTGAGCATCGAGGACTCGGGCCCAGGCTTTGACCCGGACACATTGGAGTTCCCGCCACCTTTCACCGACCCCGAGCGGCTCAACTTCGAACGTGGCCTCGGGATCCCCCTCATCAAGACCCTTGTCGACAACGCCGCGTTTGTGCGTAAGGAAAAAGGTACGTCGGTGCGCGTGACCGTGTTCGGCGGGCCTTCCGACGGGGATGACACTGGCGCCATCTACATGGATGTGTCCAAGCTGTCGAGCCTGATGCCCCCACCCAAACAGGAAGACTGAGGAGCCGGGCATAGCCCGACCGGCCCGGGCATCGGCACTACGGAGCCGCGCTTTCGCACCGATGGCTGCGATCGGGCCCGCTCAATCGACCCCAACTCGACCGAGCCCAGTGAGGCGAGCCCAGTCAGGCGAGCCCAGTGAGGCGAGCCCGCCAATGAAGCCGCTAATGGGGGCCAGTCAAGTGGGCTGACCCTTTGCAGCCAACCCCGGAGGGCCCGAACTACCCAAGCGACCGGGAACAGGGTCTCGCAGCCGTTTGACTTTCGAGGATCGAAAATCTACCTTTAACCCGGACGAAAGATGGACAGAGAGCTGACGAGGTCGCAGCGGGCGGCTCTGAAAGAGATATGGCGGCGGACGTCTGAGCCCGGTGGGCGGGCCCGGAACACCGAACTCGCAGACAAGCTCGGTGTTTCCCCGGCCACGGCTACGGCTATGGTCAAGCGCCTGGTCGAGCAGGGCCTGGCCAGTCACGCACCCTACAAGGGGGTGGCGCTAACTGATACTGGCCGTAAAACGGCCCTGGCCGTTATGCGCAGGCACCGGATAGTCGAGCGCTTTCTGTCCGACTTCCTCGGTTATGGGTGGGCCGAGGCGGACGAGCTTGCTCCCAAGTTCGAGCACGACCTGCCTCAAGAGGTAGAGGACCGCCTGTTCGAGGCGTTGGGCCGCCCGGCCAACTGCCCGCACGGGTTCCCCATACCCGGCCCCAACAGTGATGCCGTCCCGGAGATGGCGCAGCTGTACGACCTCGAGCCGGGTGAACAGGCAGTTGTAGCGTTGTCGAGCTCATTGAGCCCGGCTATGGTGGCCTTCCTTGGTGGCATGGGACTTGTCCCGGGCGCTGAGGTCGAGGTCGTCGAGAAGCAGCCATTTGGCGGCCCGCTGGTAGTGCAAGTCGCGGGGGCCGAGCGGACGTTGGGCGAGATGGCCGGGCGCCAGGTCCGTGTCCGTATGCTGGCCTCCGGCCTGAACAACTAGGGCGATGCTGCCGCAAAGTCCTCATGCTGGCCCGGCCCGCCCGGGGGGCACCAAAAAGGAGAAGCTCTAATGCGTTACTACGTCGCTGCTGGTTCAGGCGGCTACCAGGCGTTCAACCTGCGCGGGACCGAATGGGCGTGGCTCGTTTTCGCGCTCGTTTGTTCCCTTGTTTCTCTGGTGACGGCGCTGTTTTTAGTGCGCAAAGTCCTCGACGCCGACGAGGGCACGCCGAAGATGCGAGAGATCGCCCGTGCCATCCAGGAGGGCGCCAACGCTTACCTGAAGCGGCAGTACAAAACGATCGGCCTGATAGTGGTACCGGTAGCTGTCCTGGTTTTCGTCACTTCGACCAAGGTCGTGGATCCTGCGACCAACCACACGGTGCTCGGGTTTGTGCCGTCTGGCATCTACCGGACGCTGGTGTTCCTACTGGGGGCGACCTTCTCGGGCCTGGCGGGCTATATCGGCATGAGCACAGCGGTCAGGGGCAACGTGCGCACCGCGGCCGCGGCCCGCGACGGCTCGATGCCGGCGGCGCTGCGGGTTGCCATCCGCACGGGTGGCGTCACCGGGTTGTTCGTGGTGGGGTTCGGCCTTCTCGGCGCCACTGTGATCGTCATGCTGGCCCAGCACACTGCGACTGCCATTCTCGTGGGGTTCGGTTTCGGCGGGTCTCTTATTGCCTTGTTCATGCGTGTTGGCGGCGGGATTTTCACGAAGGCCGCCGACGTCGGGGGCGACCTGGTCGGGAAGATCGAGGCAGGCATCCCCGAGGACGACCCTCGCAACGCGGCCACGATCGCCGACAACGTCGGGGACAACGTCGGGGACTGTGCGGGTATGGCGGCGGACCTCTTCGAATCCTATGGGGTGATCCTCGTCGCCAGCTTGATCCTCGGGAACTTCGGTTTCTCGAGCATCCGCAAATCGCCTGCCCTTGGGATCACCTTTCCCCTGGTCGTGATGGGGATCGGCATTCTGGCCTCGATCATCGGCATTTTCTTCATCAGGGCGACCAGCCGGGACCGCTCGGCGATGGCCCCGATCAATAGGGGCTTTTTCTTGGCGGCATTGCTCACGGTGGTGGGGACGTTCTTCGTCGCTGAGTTCTATGTCCACAACCTGAAGGTCTGGTGGGCGCTCGTGGCCGGAGTCCTCCTGGGCCAAGTGATCTCGCGCATCACCGAGTACTACACCTCGACCGAGACGGCTCCAGTGCACGAGATCGCCGAGTCCACCCGGACCGGCCCGGCGACCACGATATTGGCCGGCATCGGGGTGGGTCTCGAGTCCTCGGTCGCTGCCATCCTGGCCATCATCGTGGCCATTGCGGTGGCTGTGGCCCTCGGCGGCGGCAACCTGCGGTTCTCGCTCTACCTGGTGGCGCTGATCGGGATCGGGCTCCTTTCGACTACAGGGATCGTGGTCTCTCAGGACACATTCGGCCCGGTGTCCGACAACGCCGCCGGCATCGCCGAGATGAGCGGCGAGTTCGAGGGCGACGCCGAGAGGATCATGGTGAGCCTGGATGCCGTCGGCAATACCACCAAGGCGATAACAAAAGGGGTCGCTATCGGCTCTGCGGTGATAGCGGCGATTGCCCTTTTTGCAGCGTTCCTACAGACGATCGCTGAACAGCTCAAATTGAACGTGGTCGGCAACGGCCTCTACGAGCAAGTCCAGACAGAGATCAACGTCGCCAACCCCAAGGTGTTCATAGGCCTCATGGTGGGAGGGTCGGTCGCCTTCTTGGCCTCCTCGTTCCTCATCCGGGCGGTGGGCCGTTCCGCCGGCACGGTGGTGGAGGAGGTACGAGCGCAGTTCAGGGAGCACCCCGGCATCATGGATGGGACGGAGCGACCGGAGTACGGGCGCGTCGTCGATATCTGCACGCGAGCGTCCCTCGCGCGAACTAGCCACACCGGCGTTGCTCGCTGTACTCCTGCCTGTGGTGGTCGGGTTCGGTATCAGCTACCTGGCGCTGGCCGCCTTTCTGGCGGGCGCCATCCTCACAGCGCAGCTGATGGCGAATTTCCTTTCCAATTCGGGTGGAGCTTGGGACAACGCCAAGAAGTACATCGAAGATGGCCATCTCGGCGGGAAAAATTCTGAGTCTCATAAGGCCGCCGTGGTCGGGGACACTGTCGGCGACCCGTTCAAGGACACTGCCGGCCCGGCCCTGAACCCTCTAATGAAGGTGATGAACCTGGTCAGCCTGCTGATCCTGCCCGCGGTCATCAGCCTCCGCAACAACAACGGGGCCCGCTATACGGTCGCCGCCATCGCACTTGCGGTCATACTCGTTGGCATAGCCTTCTCGAAGCGTAAGGTAGCCAGCCTGGCCTCGCCGGGCCAGGGAGGTGTGCCGGCATTGGGCCCTGAGGTTGTCGGCGGCCCTGTGGCCCATGCTCCCACCTCGACCCCTCCCGCCGAGCCCGCTCCTACCGCAGTGGCCCCCGGTGGCCCGGTCGCCAGTGCGCCGCCTCCCGGTGAACCCGCACCCGGGGCCCCGTTTCTCCAGGTCCCCGGTAACGCTAGATGCCCAAGCCGCTCGTCATAGTCGAGTCCCCGGCCAAGGCAAAAACCATTGCTGGCTTCCTTGGGAGCGGTTACATGGTCGAGTCCTCAGTCGGTCACATCCGTGACTTGCCCAGCGATGCCGGCGACATTCCGGCGTCGATGAAGGGGGAAAGCTGGGCGCGATTGGGAGTTGACGTCGACAACGGCTTCAAGCCCCTGTACGTCGTGGTCCCGGGGAAAAAGGACCGCGTCACCAGGCTGCGCGCCCTTTTGAAAGATGCCAGCGAGCTCTACCTCGCTACAGATGAGGACCGTGAGGGGGAGTCGATTGCCTGGCACCTGATAGAAGTCCTGAACCCCCGAGTGCCTGTAAAGCGGATGGTTTTCCACGAGATCACTCCCGAGGCCATACACCAGGCTGTCGACAATTGGCGTGACCTCGACCGCCGGCTGGTAGACGCACAGGAGACGAGGAGGATACTCGACCGGCTGTACGGCTACGAAGTGAGCCCGGTCCTGTGGCGTAAAGTCTTGCCGCGTCTTTCGGCGGGCCGGGTCCAGTCCGTGGCGACCCGTTTGCTGGTCGAGCGCGAGCGGCCCGGATGCGGTTCAAGATGGCGTCTTATTGGGACGTCGCTGGTCGTTTCCACGCCGAAGGCGGGAGTTTTGGGGCCATGATGGTGGCGCTCGACGGCACCCGGCTCGCTACCGGGCGCGATTTCGGTGAGGACGGCCAGCTCACCCGAAGCGACGTGGTTCTGCTGGACGAGCAGCGCGCTCGTGGCCTGGCTGAGGGCCTGGCAGACGCCGACTTTGCAGTGCGAAGCGTCGAAGAAAAGCCATGGCGGCGCTCGCCGTACCCGCCCTTCCTAACCTCGACGCTCCAGCAAGAGGCGGGGCGTAAGTTGCGTTATTCGGCGGCGCGCACCATGCGAGTGGCTCAGGATCTCTATGAGGCGGGCCACATAACCTATATGCGCACCGACAGCACGACCTTGTCCGACCAGGCGCTGGGGGCGGCCCGCCAGGTGGTCAGCGAGCTTTATGGGGACGCGTACCTCCCGCCGAGACCGCGGCGCTATGACAAGCGCGTGAAAAATGCCCAGGAGGCGCACGAAGCTATTCGACCAGCGGGAGACCATTTCCGTCATCCCGAGAACAGCGCGCTCCACGGGGACCAGCTGCGCCTGTACCAACTCATATGGGAGCGGACAGTCGCTTCCCAGATGACTGATGCACAGGGACTGTCGCTGCAGGTACGGCTCGGCGCGGTGACCCCTGCCGGCGAAGACGCAGAGTTTGCTGCGAACGGCCGGGTGATCTCGTTCCCGGGATTTTTGCGGGCTTACGTCGAGGGCTCGGACGACCCCGAAGCCGAACTCGAAGACAGGGAGGTGCGCCTTCCCCACTTGGCGGTGGGGGACCCGCTGGCGGTCGAAGAACTGCGGCCCGAGGGCCACACGACTCAACCGCCGGCGCGCTACACCGAGGCGTCGCTCGTAAAAGCGCTCGAAGAAATGGGCGTTGGCAGGCCATCGACCTATGCCACGATCCTGGACACCGTCCAGAACCGTGGCTACGTCTGGAAAAAAGGCAGCGCGCTGGTCCCGTCGTGGACAGCATTTGCGGTGGTGGGCCTCCTCGAGCAGTACTTTGCCAGGTTGGTCGACTATGGCTTTACGGCCGAAATGGAAGAAGACCTCGATGGGATAGCCCGCGGGGACGAAGAGGCGTTGCCGTGGCTGACGCGGTTTTATTTCGGTTCGCCGGGGTCGAACGGCGACGGGGCGGGGCTCAAACGGATGGTGGCTGAGCGCCTGGCCGATATCGATGCGCGAGCGGTGAACTCGATCCCTATCGGCGATCCGAGCGCAGGGGTCGTTGTGCGGGTCGGCCGGTTCGGGCCTTATGTCCAAGAGGGCGAGCAAAGGGCCTCGTTACCAGAGGATTCTGGCCCCCGACGAGCTAACCCTGGAACGGGCGCGGCGAACTGCTGGACACGCCGCCTGAGCGCTCCGACCGGGAGGTTGGCACCGACCCTGAAAGTGGTCTGCCCGTCCTGGTGCGTGCCGGCCGTTACGGGCCTTATGTGCAGCTCGGGCGGGCCGAGGAGCTGAACACGAAGCCGAGGACAGGGTCCCTGCTGTCGGGGATGTCGCCAGAGGAAGTCACGCTGGATGAAGCTCTCCGTGTGCTCACCCTCCCGCGAAATCTGGGTAAGGACCAGGCGAGTGGGGAAGACGTCGTCACTGACAACGGGCGTTACGGTCCTTACGTGCGCAGGGGTTCTGAGTACCGGTCACTGGAAAACGAAGCCCAGCTGTTTACTGTGACCCTCGATCAGGCGCTCGCCTTGTTCTCCCAGCCGAGGACGCGTCGCACCCGCCAGGCCGCCGAGCCGTTGGCCGAGATCGGCCCCGATCCCGTGAGCGGCGCGCCGATAGTGGTCAAGGAGGGCCGCTTCGGCCCCTACGTGACCGACGGGACCGTCAATGCCTCGCTGCGCCGGGGAGACACGGCCGAGGCTCTCACGCTCGAGCGCGCCGCCGAGTTGCTCGCCGAGCGCCGGGCGCGCGTCGGAGCCGAGGCGGACGGGACGGGGACGGGCGCCAGGACTGGTGGGCGCGCCGGGCGTGCCAGCAAGGCTACGGGGGGGCGCCGGCCCGCTCGATCGTCGCGGACCGGGACAGGTTCATCGGCATCGAAAAGCACTGGCGCAAAGAAAAAGGCGGCCGCTTCGTCTACCACCAAGGCACCGCCCAGGTCGGCAAGTGCAACTAAGGCTCGGGCTCAGGCTGCCACCAAGGCGGGGGCCAGTAAGGCGGGGGCCACGAAGGCGGGGGCCACGAAGGCGGGGGCCACGAAGGCTGGGGCCAGTAAAGCCGGCGCCACCAAAGCCAGCACCAGCAAAACCAGCACCAGCAGAACCAGCACCAGCAAAGCCGGCACCAGTAAAGCCGGGGGCGCCGCAAAATCCGCTCCGGCCCGCAAATCGGCAGCGGCGAAGTCCGGTCCCGCCACCACCACCGGCGCGCCCGACGCCACGCAGAGCGAATAGCTACCTATCGGGCGACGCCTCACGTCACAAACCTCTGCCTCGCCCTCGTTCGCGGCGGGAGGCCGGGCGGACGTCTTGATCCCGAGAGGGGCCGGATGGAGTTGGGTTGACGAAAATCGACACTAACTCCACCACACTTCGAGGCGATGATATGAAAACCGCCCCGCTGGCCCTTTTGCCCCGGGGTCTGGTGGACTTCTTGACGGGAGCGCCCGACTGAGGGCCTTTTCGCTTGCTCGACATCGGGGGAAGCGGTCGGCTCCGGTCCTTTATGTCGAGTGCCTTTTCGTCGAACCTCAGCCTTGGGTGACTTGGAGACTGCCGAGCCCGACGTGGGCGTCGACGTTGAGGTGGGGCGCGTCCGAGCGTTGCCCGGCGCCTTGGTACGAGGTGGCCTGGACGTTCGAGCCTGACTGGCCGAAGACATCGACCTGGCCGATCCCGCTGCGGGCATGCACGTCGACCACTGCGTCCTTTGGCACTTCGATAGTGACATTGCCGACACCCAGGGTTACATCGACGGCCTGTCCCGATGCCGGGAACTTGACCTGTGAGAGGTTGACATTGAGGTCACCGGCACCAAGCCGGTAGTGGGGTTGCACTGCCGAGGCGCTGAGCGGGACGTAGGTGTTATTACCGGCACCGCCGCTCAGTGAGGAGCCGGACCCCAGTGTCACGCCGACGGCCATCATCACACCGAGGAGAAGCAGAGCGGCAATCAGGGCAACCAGGATCCTGACCGCCCGCCGCAAGCGCCGGGCCGCAGTCTGGCCCGCCGTTAACGTCCTCGTACCGCCGACAGCGGCGGGCCCTGTACCCGACGGAGCGGGGACACCGGCACGCGCCAGTTGGTCTGCCGCCCAGTATGCGGCCGCCGTCTTCGCCTCAGCCCAGTCCGCGTCCGTCGGGTCGCCGGGGTCTCCAGTCCCCAACCTGGAAGCGGGGCTGAACGTACCGACGCTGGTAGTGACGAGCGTGCCGGCCGTGACGGCCGGGGACGGGTAAGAATTGTTCGCTGCGACCGGCGGAATAGCGGCCGTGGCTGAGCCGCCAGCAACGCTGTCGAGACCTGGGTTGCCCGATCCCGGGTGGCCCGATCCCCGGATGCCCGTGCCGGCGCCGTTGCCGGGGGCCATGTCGGCGAAGGGGCCCTCACTCCCCTCGTCGTAAGGTGCGCCAGCTTGACCCGGGCCAGCTGCGGCCGGTCTAGCTGCGGCCGGACCGGTCTCGGCCACGGTTGTTATGGCCTCGGGGGCCTACGCTGTATGACCAACAGCTGTGGGCTGGTCAGCCAGCGCTGAGCCGGGCGCCGCCCCAGAACTGGTCGACCCGAGGCCGTTGGCGGGAGGAGCTGTTCCCCCCGCAAACGCAGCTGCAGGAGGGGGATCGGCCTCATAAGGTGCAGGTTCGTACGGGGCAGCGGGGGTGACCGGGCTACCGGTGACCGGCGTATTGGGGCGGGGCCGGTCCGGATCCTCAGTCGGGACGAACGGAGCAGGCTGGGGAGGCACCGGAGATCCTCCTGGTGGAGCCATAGGGCCGCCTGGCCCGGGCGGGCTCACTGTGCCGGAAGGGCCGCCGAGCCCCAAGTTCGATTCCCGGTGACGAGCCAGGATCCACAGGGTAAGGGCCAGCCCCAATAGCCAGACCGGCAGCGTCCTCCAGTGCCACCATGGCCAGAGCCCGAAGGACCAGATGAACGCCAGTGCGAGGGCGCCGAGCACGAGGGCCCAGGACCGGGCGGACCGGTCCCAGTCGTGCCAGACCCGCCCCGAGAACGCCGCCCTCGTCACCGGAGCGTCCTTGCCCTCCTCGGGCACCAATATCCACGCGATGACGTAGAGGACCGGGCCACCGAGCCCGCCCAGGAACAATATGGAGGCAATGACGAAACCGACACGCAAGGCGGTCGCGTCCACGCCCAGGTACTCGCCCAGGCCGCCAGCTACCCCGGCGATCCGCCGGTCGGTCCTGCTCCTGCGCAGCCGGGACCGCGGTTGGCCGGACCTCGGCGGCTGGGGGTAGGGCGGCGGCGTAGAGTACGACGGGGGCGGAGTGTACGGCGGAGGAGGCGGGGGCGGAGGCGGTTGCCACGCTTGCTGCTTGTTCATACCTCGATCATTGTGCCGTCGAGTTGTCGTGGCCATCAGGGGCTGCCCCAAGAAATCCCTGAGATCACCTGAGCGCGGGCCAGGGGCGCGGGAGGGCGTTACCTGGTGCCGCACGGGTACATTCAGGTGAGACCATGGGTGTTATACGGTACGACCCTGATCAGCAGTGGCAACAAGTGTCGCAGGCCACGGCACTAGGGTCTCAGCCGTCCCCGCCGGTCCTCGACCAAACCGCCGAACCCGCCCCTCCAGCTGAGCCCAGTCCTCCACCTCAGACCAGTCCTCTAGCTCAAGACCGTCCTGCGGCATTCGCCCAGCCTGGGCCGCCGCCCGCTGCCCAGTGGGTACCGGCGTCCGCCGCCCAGCCCGCCCCGCCCCCATCGGCCGCCCAGGCCGCCCCCCCGCCCCCATCGGCCGCGGCGGCATTCGCCCAGCCCGGCCCGCCGCCCGCCGCCCATTCGGCCCCGGCGCCCGCCTCCCAGCCTGGCTATCCGCCCGGCCCGCAGCCCGCCAGGCCCGCCGCAGGCGGCGCGGCGCCGGCGCCGTTACCGAGGGACAAAACCCGCGGCTGGCGCATGGCAGTTACCCGGGAAACCTGGGCCGGAGTACACCGCCCTGCTAACCAGCGGGTCCTCGGAGGCGTAGCCGCGGCGCTCGCCGACACGATCGGTGTGAGCGCGTTGGCGGCCCGTTGGGCGTTCGTAGCTCTCAGCTTTTGCGGCGGCGCCGGTATGGCCATCTACGTAGCAGGATGGCTGTTCCTCCCCGCAGAGGGAAGCGAAGAACCAATCGCGCGCGCCGCCCTGGCGGACCGCCGGACGGTTTCGTTGGTGCTGGCCACCGCCAGCCTGCTCCTGGTCCTCTTGGTTACCATAGGCGTCCTCGGCAGTACGCCGCTGTTGGGCGCGGTGTCCCCGGGGATACTCAGCCTCGCCTGCGTGGTCGCCATCTGGCGGCACGCCGGCCCAGACGACCGGGTGGCAGCTCAGCGGCTGGCCGCGCTGCTGAGTGGCGCGGGCCCGTCGACCGCCCCGACCTGGCGCCGGCTACTCACGGCTGTCGTGCGGCTCCTGCTCGGTGCCGCTTTGATTGCCGGCGGCACCTCCACCCTTCTCCAGCCCAAACACCTAAACAGCACTGACCTCATCGTCGCACTTGCGGCCCTGGCCGTAATCGCCGGCTTCGCGTTGGTGCTGGCGCCCTGGTGGCTGCGGCTGGGCAGGGATCTCGCTGGTGAACGGCGCCAACGTGCCCGAGCCGAAGAAAGGGCGGAGATGGCTGAGCACCTCCACGACTCGGTGCTCCAGACCTTGGCCCTCATACAGCGGTCCGCCGGCGAGCCTCAACAGGTTCAGCGCCTCGCGAGGGCACAGGAACGTCAATTGCGGTCGTGGCTATTCGACGGAGATGTGGGCAGCCCGATGGGGCTCGAGGAGCCGGACAGCCTTTCCGAGGCGCTGCTCGCGCTGCAGCAAGAAGTCGAAAGTGTCCACGGGATCAGGGTGGAAGTCGTCACCGTCGGAGACGCGCCCCTCGACGAGCGGTCGAGGGCGCTCGTTGCGGCCGCACGCGAGGCAGTCGTCAACGCGGCCAAATGGTCAGACGCGGACCTGGTATCTATATTCGCCGAGGTGGAACCGGAGGCTATTTCGGTGTTCGTCCGTGACCGAGGGAAGGGTTTCGACCCAGGTGCGGTGGCACGCGACCGAAGGGGCATCAGCGAGTCGATCCACGCCCGGACCAACCGCAACGGCGGCGCCGCGACTGTGCGCAGTTCACCCGGTGAAGGTACGGAGGTAGCCCTCAAATTGCCACGGCGGCCCCAGCCATGAACCTGTCAGCCATGAATTCGCCAGATGGTCCCATTTTGCGCGTGTTCATCGTGGACGACCACCAGCTGTTCCGGGCGGGCGTCCGTCACGAGATCGCGGGGCAGAGCGGGGGCAGCCGGCGAGTCGAGATCGTGGGGGAGGCCGGCGACGTGACGAACGCCGTTGAACGGATTTGCCAATTAGTGCCCGACGTTGTCCTCGTGGACGTACATATGCCCGACGGGGGCGGGCCCGAGGTCATAAGGCGAGTGCAAACGTCGCAACCGGCCGTCCGTTTCCTGGCTCTTTCGGTCTCCGATGCGGCCGAAGACGTCATCGCCACTATCCGGGCGGGTGCGCGTGGTTATGTGACGAAAACAATTTCGACCCGAGAACTCCTCGATGCCCTGGCGATGGTCGCCGCCGGCGATGCCGTCTTTTCACCCCGGCTGGCTGGGTTCGTGCTTGACGCATTTGGTGCCGCGCCGGAAACAGCCACCCTGCATCTCGACCCCGAGCTCGACCAATTGACGACACGAGAACGAGAGGTCCTGCGCTTGATCGCGCGCGGTTATGCGTACAAGGAAATAGCCCGGGAGCTTTATATCTCGGTCAAAACAGTCGAGACGCATGTCTCTGCGGTCTTGCGAAAGCTGCAGCTCTCCAATCGCTACCAGCTGACTCGCTGGGCGTTGGAGCGGCGGCTGGTCCCGCCCGAGTCATAGCGAGCAGCCCGTGGGCCAGCAGCCCGTGGGCCAGCAGCCCGTGGGCCAGCAGCCCGTGAGCCAGCAGCCCGTGAGGTTGCCTGTCTTGGCGCTACCTTGGGCGCGTGGGCAGGTTCATAGTGCTCGAGGGCGGAGAGGCCGCCGGGAAGTCGACCCAGGCGGCGCTGCTCGCTGAGCACCTCGGGGCCGTCCTTACCCGCGAACCCGGGGGGACCGGCCTAGGTGAAGCGCTGCGCCGTATCCTCCTCGAGCCATCCGGGCCCGCTCCGGTGGCCAAGGCGGAGGCGCTGCTCATGCTGGCAGCGTGGGCTCAGCACGTGGCCGAGGTAATCGAACCGGTCCTGGCGGCAGGGGACGACGTCGTGTGCGACCGGTACTCGGGTTCGACCCTGGCATACCAGGGCTATGGCCGGGGCTTGCCCATTGCTGAGCTTGTCGACCTGGACGCCTGGGCCAATGGTCGGCGAGCGCCCGATTTGGTCGTGCTCTTGGACTTGACGGTAGAGCTGGCCAGTCAACGCCGCGGCATGGGCGCAGGCGACCGGATAGAAAGCGAAGGCGACGAGTTCCAAGCGCGCGTCCAGGACGGCTTTCGCCAGCTCGCCGCCGCCGACCCGCTGCACTGGCGGGTGGTAGACGCCTCCGGCTCGGTAGATGAAGTGGCTGCGTTGGTCCGCAAGGCGGTGGAATGAGCCTGTGCCGGTGAGTGCGAGCGCTCAGAAAATGGGCGCCGAAAAGGGGCTGGCGGGGTTGGTAGGCCAGGACGCGGCGGTAAGGGCACTCAAGGCCGCGGCGGCCAAACCGGTCCATGCCTACCTGTTTGTCGGCCCTCCAGGCACTGGAAAATTGACGGCCGCGACGGCATTCGCAGCGATGCTCCTGTGCCCGGGAGGCGGCGACGACGGCTGTGAAACGTGCAGGCGCGTTGTCGAAGGCGTCCACCCCGACGTAGTGGTCGTCGAGCGGGAAGGCGCCGCGCTCTCCATCGAGCAGGCGCGCGAGGTCAGCCGGGTCTCCGCCCGCACCTCGCTCGAGGGGGGCCGTTCGGTCGTAATACTCCCCGACCTCCATCTAGCCCGAGAGGCAGTGCCCGCCTTGTTGAAAACGATCGAGGAACCACCTGGTAGCACCGTGTTCATCGCGCTGGCGGAGTTTGTACCCCCCGAGCTCGAGACGATCGCCAGCCGGTCAGCGCGGATCGACTTCAGGCCCCTTACTGAGGGAGAAGTGAGCGAGGTCCTGGTCGCCGAAGGCGTCCCGCTCGAACGCGCCGGCGTCCTGGCCCGCCTGTCCGGCGGACGTTTGGACCGAGCCAGGTTACTAGCGTCTGACGCAGAGGCCGAAGCGCGTTGGCGCTCTTGGGAAGCGGTGCCCGCTCGGCTCGACGGCACCGGCGCGACGGTGGCGTCGATGGCGGAGGAGCTGGTCGAGTCCCTGAAACGCAGCGCAGGGCCGCTCTCGCTGCGCCAGCAGACCGAGGTCGCCGAACTAGCCGCCCGCTATGCCCGGGAGGTTCAGGGAGCTCCCGGACGGGCAGGTCAGGGCGCCGCTCGGGCCGCCGCCCGCGAGCTCGAAGAACGGCATCGCCGCGAGCAGCGGCGGCAGCGCACCGACGAGCTCCGCACCGGGCTGGCGGCACTTGCCAGCGCCTACCGGGACCGGGCCGTATCGGGAGCTCTTCCACCCGCGCTGGCCGCCGAAGCGGTCGGCCTGGTCGACGGCCTGTCAGCCGACCTGGCCTTCAATCCGGGCGAATTGCTCGCAGTCCAGGCGCTGCTGTTACGCCTCGACCGGCTTGGCGCCCGCTAAGGGACCGACGAAGGACTAATCGCGCGCTCGAAGTCATTCTTTCTTGTTGTGACCTCCCCTACTCGACTTTCGAGCCCGCAAGTTTTCCTGAGGCGGGGCCTAAGTACCTTCTGGGGCGCTGTCAGGCCTGGCGCACAACTACGTTGTCGACCACCGCCAGCGGGCCAGCCACGGCTTCGGGGTCGCCCACGACTACGGTCACGAGTTGGCTTGGAGCCAGGTACCGTCGGGCGGCCTCATCGACCTGCTGCTTGGTCGCGGCGATGACGGCTTTCGGATAGCTCGCCAGGTAGCCGAGGTCGACGCCGATTGTGGCCAGCGCGGCCAGCGTTGAAGCGAGGCCGGGTAACGTCGCGGTTTCGAAAGAGAAGCGCCCGACCAGGGAGCGCCGTGCCAGTTCGAGCTCGTCGTCGGTGATCCCGACGGTCGCCAGCCGCCCCAGCTCGTAGCGCATTTCGACCAGCGCGGCAGCCGTAACTGCGGTGGCAACGTCTGCGGCCAGCACCAGGGTAGACCCAGCGCGGGCGTGGCGTACGCGGCTACGGGGGGAGTAGGCGTAGCCATTGCGTTCCCGGAGGTTAGCGATGATCCGTGAGCTGAACATCCCGCCGAGGATGCTCTGCGCCAGCGAGGTGGCCGGCCATTCCGGGTCACCCAGATCCGGTGCGTTCCCTCCGAGGCGGACGTTGCTCTGGACACTACCCGGTCTGGCGACGAGCTCGACTGGTCCAGGCCGGCCGATAGTAACTGGCGCCAGGTCGCTGTTTGCCTGGCCTCGCCGCTCGAGCCATCCAGCCAGGGCTTTGTTGGCAACTTCGCGGGCTCGCGTCGCCTGGATGTCGCCGACCACAACGAGTGTGGCCAGAGCGGGGTCCAGGACAAGGGGATGGAGAGAGCGCAGTTCCGGGCCGTTCACGCGCCGGAGAGCGGCCGGCGGCGCCATCGGTGTCGCGTAAGGGTGGTTGGGGAAGAGCCTGCGCCGCAGCGCTTGTGAAGCGACCACTTCGGGCTGGCTCAGGGCGATAACCGTCTCGTCGGCGGCACGACTGCGGTCACCCCGGACCTCAGCATCGGGGTACGTCGCGCCGGTCAGCAATTCCGCCAGGAGCCCCAGGAGTTCCTGGATGTGCTCGGCCAGGACCGACCCGCTTATGACGAACCGGTCCTCGTCTACGTGTGCACCCAGGTGGCCTCCGAGGCCTTCGACGGCCTCGGCGAATTCAAGGCGGTCGTGGCGATCGGTGCCGGCGAAGAGCGATCGGGAGAGCACCGTTGTAGGGGCAGGCTTCTTGATGACAGCCGCGGTGAGCGGGACCGACAGGCGAAGCTCGACAAGGGGGAGGGCGCGGTGCCTCGCGAAAATCGAACGGAGCCCGCCGGATAGCTCCGTATCGAGGAGCTCTGGCGGTTTGGGAGCCTTCAGCGGGCCGACACCGGGCCGGGTGTTCACGTCTGCCATCTCAGCTTGCCCCCGCCGGCTGTAGTTCGATGATGGCTCGGTACTGGCCAGCTAGGTCTGCGGCCGCCGAAGCCAGGTCGGCGGGGGTGACCCCTCCGAGGCGCTGGGCAATCTCATCGATCAGTTCGGCGCGGCCATGGATCGTTTCGACCGAAGCGACCGTGTGGGCTCTATCCAGCACCGAGTCGAGGCCGCGCCATACGTCGGCGGTTGACGTAGCCACAACGCGGCGTAACTCGCTCTCTGTTGGCCCGTCGCTGGCGAGGCGCTCGATCTCCTGGTCTATCGCCCCGGTTAGCGCCTCGGTGGTCGCCGTACCGGGGTGGTACACGACAACCTGGAGAAGGGAAGGGTCGCGTATGAAGTAGTCGTCCCCGAAGACCCCGAGAATGCTACCGACGTCCGTAGCACTCTGGTCCTTGTGGACCAGGCGGGCCCGCAACCGGCTAGCTTCACCACCTGCTAGCACGTCGGCGAGCACGTGGTAAACGAGGTAACGGTCCAGTTCGCCCACCGGGTCGGCCGTGCGGTAGCCAATGGCGAACGCCGGCTGAGGCGCGTGAGGGTCGGGGATGACACGGTGGCGCTCGGCTGTAAGGCGCTTCTCCGGCCATGGCCCGTGAGAGGGGACCCGGCGCCGGCGGATGGGACCGAAATGGCGTTCGGCCAACGTGACGACCTCTTCGGTCCGGCAGGCGCCCACGACGGCGAGCACGGCGTTCGAGGGGCTGTAGTACGTGTTGTAGAAGTCCTTGCTTTCCTTGACGGTCGCCTGCTCCAGATGAGTGAAGTCGCCATACCCGTTGTGGGCGTTCTGAAAGGTGTCGAACGCGAGCGCGGGGAGCGGGATCCATGGGAACCCCCCGTACGGCCGGTTGAGGACGTTGACCAGGATTTCCTCCTTCACCACGTCGACCTGGTTACGGAGGTTCTCCTCGGAAACAACCAGCGACGACATCCGGTCCGCCTCTAAGAACAACGCCAGCTCGAGGGCGGATGGTGGGAGCGCCTCATAGTATGCGGTGAGATCTGGGAGGGTGTGGCCGTTCATAACCCCGCCGGCTGATTCGACGAGGCGTATGTGCTCGACCTTGCCGACGTGGGCAGAGCCCTGGAACATCATGTGCTCGAAAAGGTGGGCGAAACCCGTCCTGCCTTCGGGCTCGGAACGAAACCCGACGTCGTAGACGACGGCGACCCCGACCAGGGTGGCCGCCGGGTCTGGCACCACGACCACCTTCAGGCCGTTGCTGAGCACGGTGCGTTCAAAACGAAGGCGCTGGCGGCGCGGCGGCATGGCGTGATGCTACACGGCCGGCGAGCGGGCGAGGAAGAACAGTCGGCGTGGGCTATCTTTTGTGGGGACAATGCCTTTCAGCCCGCAGGTCCCAGACAATGCTGCCGATCCCAATGTCGTGACTGGCCCGAATGTCGTGACTGGCCGAAATGTCGTGACGGGCCCTGACCGGCCTGGGGCCGACGTTGCTGGGGTGACTGGTCCCGGTTATCTCGTCGGGATCATCGGCACAGGCTTTAATGCCCGCGAACACGCTCATCGGTTGAGCCAATTACCCGATGTCGTACTGCGTTGTGTGTACGACATCGAGGTCGGCAAGGCGGCCCGGTTCGCTGCCGATTTTGGCGCCGACGCCGCTGCGTCCGTTGAAGAGGTGGTGGCGAAGTGCTCGGCCGTGTTCATTTGCACTTGGACTTCTGAGCATCTCGGCGCAATTGAAGCTGTGGTGCGGGCGGGCCGGGCGGTGTTCTGTGAAAAGCCCCTTGGCCGCGACTTCGACGAGGCTTGGCGTGCCACCGAGCTTGTCCAGCAGCGAGAAGTGACCAACCAGGTCGGCCTTGTCCTGCGTTATTCGCCCGCTTTCTTCTGGCTCAAGTACCTCCTGGGCCACCCGAAGAGCGGGCGGCTGCTGTCCTTGTCATGGCGCAGCGACCAATGCCTGCCGGCGAACGAGCATTACGGCTCTACTTGGCGTACAGACCGCGAACGCGCCGGTGGCGGAGCGTTGCTGGAGCACTCGATCCACGATATTGACATGATCGAGCAGCTCATAGGGCCTCTAGACGGGCTGAGTTGTCTGTCCCGTCAGGTTCACGGCCTGGACGGGATCGACGATGTCGATGTCCTTGCCTTCCGAACTGGCGCGGCAGTAATAGGTTCGCTAACCACAGTTTGGCACGATATGGAGGCCCGGCTGGAACGTCGCAGGGTCGAGGTCTTTTGTGAGCGAATGTGGTGTGCGGTCGACGGTCACTACCATGTCGGCCCCGTCACGTGGCAATGGGATGGCGAGCAGCCGGCCAGTCTGGGCGGTGACGAGTTGTTGGATGCCGCCAGGTCGGAGGGTCTTGTCACGGACAACGAGGATGCCGCGTTCGTCGCCGCAGCGCGCGATAACAAACGCGCTCAGCCAACTTTCCTAGACGCATTGAGGGCCCAGCAGGTCGTAGATGTCGCTTACCGTTCGGCTCGAACGGGCGGTGCGTGGTTACCAGTAGCGCTCTTACGTCCCTCGTCAGAGCCTGACGCGGCGAACATTTGAATGCCGGCGCGCTGACAAAGGGCCCCTGCCCCTATACCACGAGTTAAATGGCAACTGGCAGAGGTTGCCTGGCACCGAACTAAGCGCGACAATTCTTTTGGTATGTGGCGGCGTATGTGGTGGCGTGGCCCCCATCATTGTTCGTTTCGTGTTCGGAGGGGGGCCCGACGGGCCATTCGCATCGTGGCGATTGTGCTCGCCGGCGTCGTCGCTGGCCCGATTGCCTCCAGCGGTACCAGTTATGCCGTCGCCGCACCAGGCTCGACGGTACTGGGCCAGACGAAGTCGTACTACGAGCGGGATGCCGACCCGAAGGTGCTTTATCTCCAAGGTGAGGCCGCCGGCAAAGCCGGTTCGCAGGGCATCGTTATCCTGGATTTCGGCCGACCGGCGCTCGATGGGGCCATCTTCGGGACTATGGGCTACGGCGGGGCCTTCCTTTCTCTGAAGTCGATTGCGACCGGCGTAGAGAGCTATGTCAGCGCTTATTACCGCTATGCTCCGGCGTTTACTTTCCTGAACGTGGCGGTCGGGACGAACAACAGCTGCGGCACCGGCCAACCATGCGGCGGAACTGCCTCGTGCGGCTGCCCCGACGAGCCGCCGAACTTCACCACGTGGGGCGAGCAGCTCGCGCTTGTCGTGGAGGACATAGGCGTTTGGGCCGCTGCTCACAGAGCGCAATATGCCTACACGGACGACGTTCGCGTACTGGGCGCTGACGATATCGAACCGGCGTTCGATCCCGGCTATTACAATACGTACGACCTCCTTTCGGGCTACGCAAACGCTGTGGGCGGGTATTACCCGGCACTGGTGGACTACGGGTCTGCCGAGTCCAGCGACTGGACTGAAAGCCAGCTGCTCCAGGTGGCCTACGGTTTTCGGCCCGACGTCGCGATGCCCGAGATCTACTACCCCGCGGACGCGGCCGAGTGGGCCGCACTGCTCAGCTTTGCGAAGGCCCAGCTCGGCAGGGAAATACAGATCTACGGGGTGCTTACGGAAGGCCCTGGTACCAATACGCCCGGCACTGCTTACTTCGACATGCTCCAGGCAGTCGTCAAAGTAACCCACCAGAGCAGCATCCCCTGGTCCTCGACCATTGCTCACTGAGCGGAGACTGAGCCGCGACTGAGCCGGGACAAGTCGAGGGAGCGCTCCGGTCCGGACGTGCGCAAATAGCTGCGTAGAAAGCTATTTAGCTAACTAGTTCGGTTCTAGAGGGCGCTTGGCGCCGAGCGGTTTTCTGCGTACTTCTCGAGGCCGGCGATAAGGAGGTCGAGGCCGAACTCGAAGCGTTCTTCGGGATTGAACGCCAGCAGCAGGTCTACTGCTGCGATCGTCCGGGGAAAGCGTTCTGCCGGCAGGGACACGATGTAGTCCCGCATCATCTGGACTATCTGTTCGGGCGGCAGTTCTTCGCCCGTCGGTGAGGCGTACCCGATGCTCTCTTCGAAGCAATAGGCCCCGACGTAGAGCCCGGCGATGTCCCCGATATAAGCGATGGCGCGGTCGGGGATACCAACTGGTTGGAGGAGGGTGAACAACCACTCGGAAAAGAGGGCAATTTGGGGCGCCGCCGGCATCCGCCCCATCGATATCCGGGCTACGTCCCTGTGCCTGCTCAGAACGCGGCGCATCTCCCGCCCCAGTTCGCGCAGCTGTTCCTTCCAGCGGGAGGGGTCGGGTTCGGGGAGCACTATCTCGCGGGTAACGCGGTCGAAAACCAGCTGGAACAGCTCCTCTTTGTTGCGCACGTGCCAGTACAGCGAAGCCGCCCCGGTCCCGAGCTCATCAGCCACCCGCCGCATCGAGAGGCCGTCCATGCCTTCCCTGTCCAGTACCACCAAGGCCGCTTGGACGATGGCATCCCGGGTGATCAGGGGCACGCGGAGGTGGCTCGGAGCGGTGCCAAGGGGGCTCGGGGGC
The DNA here is from genome assembly GCA_963823855.1 of uncultured Acidimicrobiaceae bacterium. Taxonomy (GTDB): domain Bacteria; phylum Actinomycetota; class Acidimicrobiia; order Acidimicrobiales; family Palsa-688; genus Fen-671. The sequence goes on along the minus strand of CAWGNA010000002.1, from coordinate 583,997 downwards.
GTCCTGTGCCCGTCCGACCGGTTCAGTGCTCTCCATGATGCGACAAGTATAACATCCATAGAACACTGTTCGATACTCTAACGATGTTCCGGCCGAGGAGAGCCGCTGCGCTCCGGGTCACCGGCCTGGCTCGCCGTGTCGATCGAATGTCATTCTAGGATCGAACAATGTTTGACAACCGGGAGCTGGCGCTCTAGAATCATGTTCGACACCCGTACCACGTTCTAGTGAAGGAGACGGACATGACCACACCCACGATCGAAGCCCGTGGTGTCACGAAGCGTTTTGGCAGGACGGTCGCCCTTGATGGTCTCGATCTCGTGGCCGAACCCGGGCAGGTAGTAGCCCTATTAGGGCCGAACGGCGCGGGCAAGACGACTTTCGTGCGAGCACTGGCGACGTTGCTGCGCCTGGACGGCGGAGAGCTCATCGTCGCCGGCCATGACGCCCGGCGGGATGCCGCCGCAGTAAGGCAGATAATCGGGCTTGCGGGCCAGTTCGCGGCAGTGGAGCCAGTGATGACCGGCCGGGAGAACCTGGAGATGGTGGCCCGACTGTTCGGGAAGGGGAGGCGAGAAGCTAAGCGAGCTTCAGCCGCTGTACTCGAACAACTTGGCCTCGGCGATGCAGCCAACAAGGCGGCGCGTACCTACTCGGGGGGCATGCGCAGGCGCCTCGATCTGGGCGCCAGCCTCGTGGGCGAGCCCAGGCTGTTGCTCCTCGACGAGCCGACGACGGGGCTCGACCCTCGCAGCCGTAACGAGCTCTGGGACGCGATCCGAGCACTCGTCGGCCGAGGCACCGATGTCCTGTTGACAACTCAGTACCTCGACGAGGCTGACCAGTTGGCGAGCCACATCGTGATCATCGACCACGGCAAGGCGATCGCTTCGGGCACCTCGACGGAGCTGAAGCGCCGGGTCGGGGGGCGCGTGATCGAGGTGCATACGCGTTCTCGAGAGGATCTGCCCATCGTGGCCAGCGCCCTCGGGCGCTTTGACCCGGCGGGCGCCCACGTGGACGAGGCGACCCGCAAAGTGAGCGTGGGCGTAGATGACACCGACAACTGGTTGGCGCTGGCGCTCCAGGCAATGGAGGCCAGCGGCGCCAACGTCGAAGACATCACGCTGCGCCAGCCGAGCCTCGACGAAGTGTTCCTGACCCTGACCGACGCGGGCTGACACAGCACCCAAACCCAGCATTTGAAGCCAATCCGATTGAACCAGTGAACAAGTGAAAAGAGGAAACAAGTGACTGCTATTGCTGTGCCGACCTCAAAGGTCCGGCCTCAACCGGTCCGGCCTCAACCGGTCCGGCCTCAACCGGTCCGACCTCAACCGGTCCGACCTCAACCGGTCCGACCTCAACCGGTACCAATCGGCCCGCCTCCAGGACGACTTCGATCGTCACGAGCACGGCCCAGGTGGCCAAGCGGGCGCTGTTCCACTATTTCCGCACCCCCCAGCTCGTCGTTCTTGGGACCATCCAGGGCGCCCTGTTCCTGCTCATTTTCCGCTACGTCTTCGGCGGCGCCGTTGACATCCACGGGACGAGCTACGTCGACTTCCTGGTCCCGGGCTTCGTGACTACAGGTGTGCTTTTCACCGGTCAAGGCGCTGCCACCGGCGTGGCCGACGACCTCCAGCAGGGCTTCGTCGACCGGCTGAGGTCCCTGCCCGTGCCCAGGTCATGTTTCTTGGCGGGGCGCGCTATTGCCGATACCGTGTGGAGCGCTTGGGGATTGCTCACCGCCATTGCCGTTGGGCTGGCGGTAGGTTTTCGTCCTCACGGCTCGGCGCTCGGGGACCTGGCGGCTCTGGCCTTGTGCCTGGCTTTCGGCTTCGCCTTTGAATGGCTGTTCCTGGTCGTCGGTCTTTTCGCCGGTACGCCCCAGGCCGCACAAGGAATGGCCTTTCTGGTGTTCCCGCTGACGTTCGTATCCAGTGCGTACGTGCCGGTCAGCAGCATGCCCGGTTGGCTACAAGCGTTCGCAGAGCACCAGCCGGTCACCTATATGGTCGATGCCGTGCGGGCGCTGACGCTGGGCGGTGGGAGCGCGGCCGCGTTGGGGCACAGTGCTGGGTATTTCACCTTCTGGTCTCTGGTCTGGGCGGCCGGGATAGTGGCTGTTTTTGCGCCGGTCGCGGCGGCCAAGTACGGGCGGGCATAAGTTGTCACCGGCGGCGGCCCCGAGCCGCCGCCGGTGATTTGGGCCAACTTGGCCAAGGGCGTACAAGCGTCGGCCAAAGAGCTTGGTTTTTCGCAGGCACTAGGGTGCCAAGGGCCTCCCTGTTGGTGCGAGGGGAAAGATATGAACAAAGCGCGCGTCGAGGCCTTCACCGATGGTGTGTTCGCTTTTGCGATCACGCTGCTCGTGGTCACGATCGCTCAGCCGGAAAACTACCGTCGCCTGGCTCACGACCTTGCAGAACGTTGGCCTTCCCTCGCTGCCTACATCGTCAGCTTCGCCGTAATAGGGATCATGTGGCTGAACCACCACTCGGTCTTCAGCCACTTCAGCCACGTCGACCGGACGCTCGTTTACTTGAACTTGCTGCTCCTGATGACGGTCGCGTTCCTGCCCTTCCCGACTGGCGTTCTCGGTCAGGCGCTGGCACGAGGTGCGGGCGAGCGGACCGCGGCCGTCGTGTACGGCGCGACGATGAGCGCGAACGCGTATGCCTGGGCGGCCCTATGGCTGTACGCCTCGCATAATCGTCGACTGCTGCGCACTTCCTTCCCGGAAGCGGAAAGGCGGGTATCGACCCTCCTGTTTACCAGTGGCGGGGTCGTCTACACGGCCGCGGTCGGCGTGGCATTCCTCAATGCCTATGCTTTTCTCGCCCTTCAGGGAGCACTGGCCGTGTACTACGCGTTCGACCCGCTCTCGAGGCGGGCAGAGCGCAGCTACGCAGGTCCCGACGAGGTAGACGAGGAACTGGGCCCAGAGGGTGGCGGGGACGATGGCGACGACAACTCTGACGGCCATTCCGATCAAGCGAATCCCGATTAAGCCAATCCCAATGAGCCTGATCCAGGGCTCGGCTCATCCCTTGCTTGGCGGCCCTGCGGTGCTTGATTGCCGGCGCACGAGCTCGGGTTCGATCACCACGCGTTCCTGTTGCCGTTTCCCATTGCTCAGCTGGTCCACCAGCAACTGGACAGCAGCTCCGCCTACCCTTTGGAAGTCCTGTCGGATCGTCGTCAATGGAGGGATGAAGTAAGCAGACTCCGGGGTGTCGTCAAAGCCGACCAGTGCCACCTCCTCGGGTACGCGCCGACCTCGGTCATAGAGCGCCCGCAGTACTCCCAGCGCCATATGGTCGTTGGCCACGAAGATGGCTCGAGCGTCCGGTATCTGGGACAGGACCTGGCCGGCCTGGTAACCCGAGCGAGCACTCCAGTCACCCGATAGGGGCGGGGTCACCTCGGCACCGGCGCCTTCCAGGGCGGCCTGCCAGCCGGCGGTCCGTCCGCGCGCCTCGAGCCATTCGCCGGGCCCTGCTACGTGGAAGACCGTCTCGTATCCGGCGCCGAGCAAGTGCTCTGTGGCCAATTTGGCCCCCGCCACCTGGTCGACGGTGACCACCGACATGTCCGCCTCGGGGTCGCCTTCGACCGCTACCACGGGCGTACCGGTAGGTAGTGAGGAGAGGGCGTCGTGAGCGGATGTCAAAGGCGCTATTACCGCTAGGCCCTCGACGGACTGGCCTGTCAGCCAGCGCACTGCGTCACCCACCGACTGCCGGTCGATCGAGTGGACGGCTACGACCGAGACGAAGTAACCGTGCTGCTGGGCCTGCGTGTTGGAACCCGTACAGCGTTGAGACAGGCCCGTAAAGGCTCGTGTCGAGGGTTACCACCCCGAGCGTCTTCGAGCGCCCGCTGGCCAGCGCTCTAGCCGCCGTGTTCGGCCTGTAGCCGAGCTGGTCGATGGCTGCGAGCACCCGCGCCCGGGTCAGCTCCCCGACACTTGGTTTGTCGTTGAGGACCCTCGACACGGTCTGGTGGGACACCCCGGCGAAGCTGGCGACGTCGGCGATGGAGGGTCGGCGGTCCGAGTCGAAATGTTGACCGGGCGCCTGATTGCCGGTACTGGTGCTGTTCCCTGCCACTACTGTCCGTTCTTCCTGCCCTGGCCATTCTTCCTGCCCTGGCCGTTCTTCCTGCCCTGGCCGTTCTTCCTGCCCTGGCCGTTAACCGACCGCCCCCGCCCCTTCGCCGGCACTATGCGCCCAGCTAGTGGGAACGTTCACATGACCCCGGGGCGACCGGCACCGGTGATTGGATAGGCGGCCCTGCTCTCTGTCTCGATCTGACGTTCGCAACGTGAGCAGTGCCCTCGTGCTCGAGCTCCTCTGATCGAAGTTGCCTATGTTCACAATGTGCCTGTGCCTGCGTGATTGTCCCTGTGTGATCGTCCACAGTGCAATTGTCCACGGTGTGATCTCGGGGATATTGCCGGCGTGCCAGGGAACGCCTCCTGACCGAAGGCCAGACCGTCACGCCCCTCAGGGGCCGTTGCATTCCTTGCATTGTATGCGCGATGATGTTAGCGTTCTCAAATAGTTGAGCCTTTAATCTTCGAGGGGGTATGAGCGAGTCTTCCCTGGGCATCAGACGCCTTCGTCGTCGCGGCAAAGAGGCTGGTCAGGCAGTCATTCCGCGGGCTCGAGGGTAATGGAGGTGAGCAGCCCGAGGTCACCGGACCGACTGCTCAGTCTCGCTGGTCACCTCCAGCTCATGGTGCCCGCGGGTACGGGATTTTTCCTGAGGCAAGCTTGGCCTGGTTAGGGGTGAGCGTTCACATGTAAGGGGCCGAGGACGGGAGTGCTCCCGGGGTGCATGACCGGGGCACTCGACGCCGTGGAGTCTGCCCCCAGCCTGCCGCAGGCAAAGGTCGGCTGGACGGCCCTGCACCGAGTAGAGGTGCCGAGTTTGGGTTCAGTCCCTAATTCGCCGGCTCTTACGGGCCATCAGCGACCTCGGATCCTATTCAAGCAGAAGGTGCTGTCGAGAAAGGGGGTGCTGGAGTATTCCCAAACAGGTCAACGCGAAGGCCGCCTAAAAGGAGGGGCGGCCTCTCGAAGGGCCGGGCACCAAGGTGCCCGGTACGAAAGTGCCAGACAGGAACATAAAAGGGACACTCAGACAGAAAAACGGTAACTAGGAGTACTTTCAGCAATATCTCCAGCACGAATAGGGGTTATTTGGCATGAGACATGTTGACGGTCCCAGGCGCCCACGGCGTCGCGAGTTGGTCAGGAAAACATTATGTGGTGTCTCGGCGGCAGCGCTTTCTGCATCGCTTGTAGCTGTGGCGCCTGGTCTCGTGAGCTCGGCTTCGGCCGCCACGCCCACGTACAGCACGAACACCACGTCGTATTGCAAGTCGGGGGCAACGCCCATCACGTTCTGGGGTTGGGTACCAGGGATTTATCGAGTGGTGGACGTTTTCAACCAGACCCACCCGAACATCTGCGTCGACTTCGTAACCAAGGTTGGGGGACCGGGTGAGTACATCCCGCTCCTCAACGCTCTGAAAGCGCATTCCGGGGCTCCGGACGTGGCGGAGATCGAGTTCGACGTCCTCCCGTCCTTCGAGGTCCTGCACTACGTCACCAACCTGGTCCCCTACGGGGCCAACAAGTACAAGTCGGACTTCGTCAACTGGGCATGGTCCGAGGTCAGTCAGAGCGGCAACGTCTGGGCCATGCCCGACGACGGCGGGTCGATGGGGTTGCTCTTCAACTCCACGGCTCTGGCCAAGTACGGGATCACCAGCCCCCCCACTACCTGGGCACAGTATGCTGCCGACGCCCAAAAAGTGCACGCGGCCAACCCGAAGGTCTTCTTTGGGGACTTCGCGGCCGGCGATGGCCAGTGGGTGCTGTCCCTCATGCAGCAAGCGGGGGCCTGGCCGTTCGTGTGGAACGGTGGCAGCAAGGTCACGATCGACTTCACCGGCAAGGCGCAGATGGCCTTCGCCAACTACTGGCAGAAGCTGGTAAGCGCCGGCGCGATAGACCACGCCAACGACCCCTTCACCGGCACCAGCCCCTTCTTCGAGGGATTGAACAGCGGTCTCTACCTGACGTGGCCGACCTCGGCCTGGGGCCCTTCGTACTTTGCCAGCTATGTGACCAGCAAGTCGGCGGGTCACTGGATCCAGGCCGCTCTCCCCGGCAGCGCCACGTCTTCAGGCAACTGGGGCGGCTCGACCTACCCGGTCTTCTCTCAGAGCCAGCACCCCGCTCAAGCGGCTGAGTTCGCGGAGTGGCTCGCGGCCTCGCCTCAGGCCTGGAACATCGAGGTCACGGCGCCCTCGTCGCTCTTCCCCAACTTCAAGCCCGAGCTGGCCTCTCCTGCGATGCAGAGCTTGACCATCCCCATGCTCAAGAAGGGGACGGCTCTTTTCGCAGCGCCAGCCAAGTCGGCGCCCAAGATCCCCGCGGTCACGTGGCCCCCGTTTATGACGTACTACCTCAATAGCACTACCGCCTGGGCCGCCAAGTTCTTCGCCGGCAAGCAGACCTTGCCGCAGTACTTGCAGACCCTGCAGACCAACATGGTCAACTACGCCAAGCAGCAGGGGTTCCAGGTAAGCACATAGCGGCACCTAGCAACCGACGGCGCCGGCCGACGAGCTGATGTGGGCCGAGTGGTCGGCGTTGAACTGAGATCAGGGCGGTGGGGGCGATATGTCCCCACCGCCTGCAGGCAGGATATTGTCCCGATAAGACCGCGGCGAGGGCCAGGAGCGGAGTGACTCACGGTCCAGTGGCCCGGTCTTCATTTCGAGCGTGGGAGGCGAGCTTGGCCCAGGTCGCCATAGGAGGGGTCGAGGAGCATAGGGAGGTGCGCTCCGCGCTGCCGGGCACGCTGGCGGGACCGGCACCATCACGGAACAGAGCCTTTCAGCGACGGCGCTACCGCCGGGGGTTGTGGTTCGTCCTCCCGTTTATCGTGGTCTTCTTCATGTTCCTCGTCGTGCCGCTCATTTATGCCGTCTACACCAGTTTTTTCACTTCGCGCCTGATTGGTGGGACGGTCTTCAGTGGCTTTGCCAACTACACGCAGGCTCTGTCTTCGGGAGCTTTCTGGACGGGGATGGCGCGAACACTTCTTTTTGCCGCCATTCAAGTGCCCGTGATGATCGTTATTGCGGCCTTCTTCGCCACGATGTTCGATCTCGGCGTCGCCAGGTTTGGCACATTCTTCCGGACGGTCTTCTTCCTCCCGTTCGCAGTCCCGGCCGTGGTAGCTACGTCGATGTGGTCCTCGATGCTGCAGACAAGGGTCGGCGTCTTCCCACGCATTTTTGCTGATCTTGGACTGCCAAACCCGAACTTCTTCGGCCCGGGCCACCTCCTCGGGGTCATCGTGACGATCGCCATCTGGGAGTGGACCGGCCTGACGATCATAATTCTCTATACAGCGCTCAGGTCTGTCCCCCGCGAGGTGGTCGAGTCGGCGGTCGTCGACGGCGCCAAACTTAGCAGGATTGTTACTCGCATAAAGCTCCCGATCATCCGGCCAGCGATCATCCTTGTCGTCATAATCAACGTTATCGGCGCCTTGCAGCTATTTACCGAGCCATATCTCCTGGCCCCGTTAGCGCCCAATATCTCGGCCAATTACACGCCAACGTTGTACATGTACAATGAAGCATTCTCGGCCCAGTTCTACAACTTCGCCGCCGCGATCGCGGTAGTCCTGGCCTTGATAATTATCATTATCTCGGCGATATTCTTGCTGTCGCAGCGCCGGAAGGGAGCTTTCACATGAGCACTGCAGTCCTTACTGGTGCCCGTCCCGCCCGCCAGGCGCGAAGGGACCGGCGGGCCGCCCAGACCGTACCCCTTCGTCTCTATGGCGTCCGGCGGCGCACAGTGAACATCGTGACCGTATTGTGCGGGGTGTTCGCGGTCTTCACCTTGATACCGATCTGGTGGATATTCGTGTCCTCGACCAAGACGGTGCCAAACCTCAATTCGACGTTCGCCTTTTCGTTCGCAAGACCGTTCGTGCTGTTCTCGAACCTGAAGGACGTGTTCTCCAACAAGGAGTCCGGCTCGTTCCTGCAGTGGATGGAGAACACGGCGATTTATGCTCTGGCCGGTTCGGTGGGGGCAACCGTCCTGTCAGCCATGGCCGGCTACGGTTTTGCTCGGTTCAACTTCCGCGGCAAGAACGCACTGTTTCTCTTCGTAATGTCTGCTTTGCTGATACCGATCGCCGCTTTCGCGGTGCCGTTGTACCTGGTTTACGCCAAGGTCCACCTGGACAGCACCATCCCCGGCATCTTCATACCCTTCATGATCAGCCCCGTGAGCGTCTATCTCATGAGGGTCTACGCCGGGGGCTCTGTACCATCGGAGCTAATAGACGCTGCCCGCCTCGACGGGGCCGGCGAGTCCAGGATCTTCCTCCGCGTTGCCGTGCCGCTTATGGTGCCCGCACTGATAACCGTCTTTATGCTCAACTTTGTCGCCGCGTGGAACAACTATTTCCTGCCCTTCATCATCAACAACAGCGCCAGGCTCTACACGCTGACCCAGGGCTTGGCGCTGTGGATGAACCACACCAACATCGCCGGTAGCGCCGAGGACTTTACCGTCCTCACTATCACGGCCGGAATGGTAACGATTACACCCCTGATCATCATGTTCCTGGTGCTGCAGCGCTATTGGCGCAGCGGCCTGCTGCTAGGGGGAGTGACAGGCTAGCGGGCTGCTCACGTCGATGCGCGCAGCACGAGGCGGCTCGGTACGACCTGTGTCCCATGGGCAGGCTCACCGGCGATTGCCGACAGCAGCGTCTCTGCGGCGACGCGCCCCACCTCGGGTAAGTTCATGTCAATCGTGGTGAGGGGAGGTTGCGACGCCTCGGCCATAACCGTCCAGTTGTCGAAGCCGACGAGAGCAATGTCGTCTGGCAGGTGTGACCCCATTTCCCGGAGGGCGTCCGCAACTCCCCGCGCGATTTGGTCGCTCCCGCAGAACACGGCGTCGGTACTAGGGGCGGCGCGCAGGAGTATGCGGGTCGCATGGCGGCCCCAGCTCTCGCTCCATTCACCGTAGAGCGGTGCGCCGGCACCCAGGGACAGCCCGGCGCCGGCGAGCGCTTGCGCTGCTCCCGAAGCGCGCAGCCGCGCCGCCCGGAAGTACTCGGGCCCCGTGATGTGGCCGATCCTCGTCCTGCCGATGGCGAGGAGGTGTTGGACCGCCAGCATGCCCCCGCCTTCGTCGTCGGGCAGGATGGAAGCATCGTTTGGGTCGGCGGACTCGCTCATCGCGTAGATCACCGGGACGGGGACCTCACGGCCGATCGGCGCCCGCGGGTCGCTCCTGCGCCCGGTGACGATGATCCCGTCAACTCGCCGGGCCAGAAGCGTCTTCAGATAGTGCTGTTCGCGTATCGAGTCGTCCCTGCCATCGCAGAGTAGGACGGCGAGCTGCCCGTTTTGCAAAGTGTCCTCGACCCCGAGCAGGACAGGCATGGTAAACCGTCCATAACTGTCATTAGTGATCAGCCCGACGGTATAGCTCCTGCCGCTGAGCAGGCTCCGGGCCAGAGCGTTCGACTGGAAGCCGAGCGCCTCGGCTGCCTCGAGGACCCGGGCCCTGGTCGTCATCCTGACCCCCGGGCGGCCGTTCAAGGATTTTGAGACGGTAGCGATCGAGACTTCGGCGAGGCTGGCAACGTCATTGATCGTCGGCGTGGCCCGGCGACGTGACAACTCGTCTGTCGGGCTACCCGCTGCGCCGGTCTGGTCGGTGTTGGCGGGCGCAGTCGGTTTCGTGCCTACTGCGCCGGGACGAGTCGCGGCTCCCACCCGTTAGCCTTTCACGGCACCCGACACGAGCCCGCGGACGTAGTAGCGCTGGAGGGCGACGTAAATGATGATGCAAGGGATCATGGCGATAACGGCACCTGCGACCAGCACACCGTAGTCGATCCCGCCATAAGTGTCGCTCGACTCGACGTTCACGAGGGCTACCGGCAGCGTGTAGATCGAGTCGTTGGTCGTGAACGTGAGCGCGCCGAGGAACTCGGTCCAGGAGAAAAGGAAAGCATACAGCACCGTGGTTGCGACCCCGGGGATGATCAGCGGCCGCAGTACGCGAGTGAGCGTCGTTATTACCGAAGCGCCGTCCACCTTCGCCGAATCGGTGAGCTCATTGGGTACCTCCCTGAAGGTATTGCGCATCAAGTAGATCCCGAAAGGGAGGTTGAAAGCCGTGTAGAACACCACGAGGCCAGGCAGGGTGTTCAACAGGTGAAATGTTTTCAGCTCGAGGAAGAGCGGGACGATGACTGCCTGGAAAGGCACCATGAACCCGAGTAGCACGAGACCAAAAATCGTACCGGACCCGCGGAACCTGAACCGGCCGAAGCCGTAGCCGGCTAGCGTCGCCACGACCGCGGTGACGGCGGCGGTAGCCACGGCGACGATGAGGCTGTTCTCGACGTTGCGGAGAATGTGGTCAGTTTCGAGGAGCTTTTTGTAATTGGCCACGCCGAGGTCAGAAAAGTTCTTCAGGGACGGCGGCGAGACGATGGCCCCCGGTGCTTCGAACGAACGGAGGATTTCCCACACCAGGGGCACGACGAAGATGGCGGCCAGCATTGCCCCGCCCAGGAGGTACATGGGCGTACTAGGCCGCATCTTCGAACGCCTCGGGGCGGCCACGGTACCGGCGCGCTCAGACATCGTCGGTCCGCAGGAAACGGAACTGGAGGAACGTGATGAAGCCGACGACTGCGATGAGGACGACTGACATCGCGCTCGCAGAACCAACGTTGAACGAAGTGTTGAAAGTCTCGTAAATCTGCATGACGACACTCTGCGTGCTGGAGCCCGGCCCTCCGTCGGTGATGATGAAGAACTGATTGAAAGCCAGGAGAGAACCGATGACAGAGATCACCAGGCTGAGCGCGATCGAGCGCTTCAGCAGTGGGATGGTGATCATCCGCTCCTTTTCCCACCACGTCGCTCCGTCTACTGCCGCCGACTCATAAAGCTGCTCGGGGATACCCTGCATCCCGGCCATGAGGATCATCATCGTGAACCCTGCCGCGAACCAGATGACGAGAAGACAGATCGCGGTGGTCGCCAAACCCGTTTTCGCTATCCACGGCGTGTTGACGCTGGCGATGTGGAGCTTGGACAGTATGACGTTGATCGTGCCGAAGCCAGGCTGGAGCTCGACCTCCATCAGGAAGCTCAATGTGCTGATGCCGACGATGAACGGGAGGAAAAAGCAAGTCCGGAAAAACGTGGAGCCGAAGCGGTTGGAGCGGGTGAACACGGCGAGCAGGTAGCCGACCACGAGGATCGGAAGCGTCACAATTGCTGTGTACTCGAGGGTGAAATAGATCGAGTGGACGAAGGTCGAGTCATGGATGAGCGCCTCATAATTGGCGCCACCAACGTAGTGGTACGGCCCGACCAGGGGATAGTTGGTAAACGAGATGAACGCCCCGAAGCCAAGGGGGTAAAGGATGAAGACGGCGACGAAGGCCAGCGCCGGCGCGACGAGAGCGTAACCGACGCGAGCTTCACGACGCGAACGCCTCCGCAAGCGGGGCCGGCGTTCCACTGTGACAACGGCGGACGAGGGACCTCGAGAGACTGGAGCCCGCGTTGTCGAAGCAACCGTTCCCAACCTCTCACCTCCAATCCGAGTTGTGCGTCTCGCTTGGGGCCGTGACGTCACCGATTAAATCATGGATGGGGCACAACGCCGCGGGATCGGCAAAGCGGCCCGCGGCGTTGCTGGCGTGCGATTTGGATTTAGCCGTCGACCGAATCGAGCGTGGACTGGATACCGCTTTGCCCGACCTGGAGACCCTGGTTGACGTTGTCGCTGTAGACCGCTTCGTCGAACATCTTCAGCCACGGGGCTCCGGGGTTGTTGAACACGGCGTTGTAGCCGAGGGTGTACTCGACAGAGCCGTACTTCAGGGTGTTCAGCGCAACGGCCTCGTAGGGGTACTTGGCTGTGAACGCCGGCGTGACGATGTCGCTGCGCACCGGGGACTCCCCGTCGGCCGCGTATTGCTCTTGCTGTGCCTTGGCGAGGAACCATTGGACGACTTCCCAGGCGCCGGACGCATTCTTCGCTCCCTCCGGGATCACGAAGTCGTCGCCGCCGTCAAAGGTACTCCCATGGCCACCGTTTTCGCTCGGCAACGGCACGTCGGCGAAATCGGCAGCAGGCAGGCCCTCGTTCTCGAAGGTGGTGAAGAAGCCATAGTCACCGGGCAACAAACCAATGTTGCCCTTGCCGAAGTCCTGGCCCCACGTCGTGCCGTCCTGGGTCTGATCGGCGGCAGGAGCCTCTTTGTTTTTCCAGATTTGGGCGTAGACGCTCAGGAGTGACTTGAGGGGGGCGTTGCCGACGATGTTGGCTTTCTGGGTCCCGAGGGGGCCGGTGATGAGGTGCTGGCCGCTCGCCCAAATGTCGGGGAGCATCACGAAGCCGAGGCACCCCTGACAGTCACCGGCGAACGACATGCCGTAGACCGGGTGGGACGCCGTGCTGAGCTTGCTGACCGCCGCCGCGTCTGACGCGATTTGGGCGAAGGTCGTGGGAGGACCAGCAATGCCGGCTTTCTTGAACAGGACCTTGTTGTACCACAGCACCGACAGGTCGGAAAGGTACGGCACCCCGTAGTACTGGTTCCCGATAGCGCCCAGCGCCAGGTGGCCCGGGCTCAAGACGTTCTTGTAGGGGAGAGCGTTCACGTACTGAGTGATGTTCATGAGCGCGCCCTGATGGGAGAACTCGGGGACGTCGATGTCGTTCAGCCCGACGAGGTCGGGCGGGTCGCCGGCACGGATCGCTGTCGCCAGCTGGCTCGTGTCGTCGTTGGGCGAAGTCACGTGCATAACGATCTTCAGGTTTTTATGTGTCGCGTTGAACTCCGGGATCAACTTGAGCGCTGCCGCTTGCGTAGCGTTCCTGATCCAGAACGAAACTGTCCCGGTAGCGTTGACGCCGAAGGTCGACGCCGGCACTTTTGTGTGCGTCTCGGCTGACGCAGCCTGCATACCTGTCACGGACATCACCATTGCTGTCCCGATGGCCGGGATGACAAACTTCCGAACACTTCGCCTCATTGGCGGACCACCCTCCCTTGCGCGTTTGGACCACTAGAAAAAGTCTTCGACATCCTTTCGAAAACCTTTTCGTGGATTTTTTTGTGATCGTACCGCCCGGTAGTGCCCATGTCCAGTCATAGCTGAGGGTTTCAGCTCTGTTATGCAGGCCCGAACGTCGCAGTCCGAACGGCGTGCTTCAAGGGTGCTTGGGCACCCACACGCGCATGTCGGTCGGGCCCCGGTTGGCCCGTGCGAAGTATGGCACCGCGCGAAGCTCGACGGGGCTCGCGCCCCCGGCGCCGCTTGCACCAGGGGGGTCACCCTGGGCCGCCTCAGGCTGTGCGGCCTGCTGTTCGGGGCGGACGTGAGGGTCATCGCCCTCGTCGTAGTACGGCCATTTGGGGCTGACGACCTCCGTGCGCACCACGGCCCGCACCCTCAGCGCGACCACGTCCTGACCGGCGATGTCCAGACCTGGAGCGTCGACCGGTGCAGTGCCACCGACCACCGACACACCGTGAAGATCGCCTCTCTTATCCAGGTCGCGGCCCTCGAGGCAATAAACGAGAGGGCCGCGCTCGAAGGCGACGCAACCCCTGATCGCGTCGACCTCTCCGCTGGCGACTACGACCCGGGGCCGCATGGGGAACTCGACCACTAGCTCGTCGCCTGCGGACCACTCGCGCTTGAACCGCCAATAAGCATCGGCGCCGGGACCATTCGCCACCGCTCTGCCGTTCAGGGTCGCAACCGCCTCGCCGGCCCAGGACGGGACGCGCACCGCCACCTCGCAGGTGCCGGCCGGTGTGGCGATGGCCCGCAGCGCGACCGTGCCCCCGAACGGGTAGTCCGTTGACACATCCAGTTCGAGCGCGCCACGACGCCCGAGCTCGGACCGCACTCGTCCCGACGCGTATTGGTGAACCTGGATGCCATCATCGGACGCTGTGGCCAGGTAATGCTCGAGGCTCGCCATTAGGCGCATAACGTTCGGCGGGCAACAGGCGCAGTAATACCACGGCGCGCGCGCCGCAGGCTGACGGGCCTGGAGCGGGTTGACGTAGAAAAAGCTCCGGCCGTCAAGCCCGGTCCCGGCCAGGAAGCCGTTGTATAGCGTGCGCTCCATCAGCTCGGCGAAGCGCGCCTCTCCGGTGACCAGTAGCAGCCGCCAATTCCACATTATCGAGGCGATTGCCGCGCAGGTTTCGCAATAGGCGCGGTCGGGGGGCAGTTCGAAGGGGTCCCCGAAGGCTTCATCTTTGTGCCTCGACCCGACCCCGCCCGTGAGGTACGTCTTCGCCGAGGTCATGTCCGCCCACTGCGACAGGCTCGAGGCCAGCAGTTCTTGCTTGCCGGTCTCGGTGTAGAGATCGGCTGCGCCTGCCAGTAGGTACAAGCACCGCACGGCGTGCCCTCTTACCGACCGCGCTTTGTCGAAGGGGGTGTCGTCCTGGAAGTACGAGGGCCCGAAACCGCGCCAACTGAGCGAGTTGTGGCCCCGCCTTCCTACGAGGTCGGCAGCCAGCTCTAGATAGCGGCTGTCCTTACCGGTGCGGTACAGCTCGACCAGCGCTGTCTCCACCTCGGGGTGGCCTTCCACCATCGTCGCCTGCTCCGACCTCAGCACCTCGAGGAGCATGGAGGCGAAGCGCCCCGCCACAGGCCAGAGGCCAGCCGCCCGGAGACCGCCAGCGCTGGCCCCCGTGCGCTTGTCGGCGACGGCCGCCTGGAACAAGTGGCCAGCGCAATAGAGCTCATGGCCCATCGCCGGGTCGCCGAAACGGCGGCCTTTTTCGACCACCTGCACGTACGAGTTGATGTAGCCGTCTGGGTCCTGCGCGGCTTCGAGCAATTCGACGCTCGACTTGAAGAATGCCTCCTGGTCAGGATCGGCACCGTGAGCGCGCTCCCAGGCGACCGCCTCGAGGACCTTGTACACGTCGGAGTCGCGGAACACGGGGAGGTGGTACTCGCTGTTCGACTCCCCGGCGGCGATGCGGAGGTTCTCCAGGGCCCCGCTCGATTCCAGCATGCGGATCCCGTGCGGGATCGTGACCTCGCGGTTTTGGCGTTGCCGGTCACCCCAGAACCCGCCGGTTAAGGCCACCGTCCCGTCCGTGATGGGGCGCAGGGCCAGCTGTTGTTGCGATACCGGCATGACCGGCCCGGGGCTCACCGACCGACTACTCCCGGCCGGGCCTAGGCGCTGCGGTCGCTATCGAAAACCTTTACCGTAGAGATTGGTGCATGGTACCGGGACTGTTAGTTAAGGGTCAAGGTCGCAGTTAAGGGTCAAGGTCGACGGCGCGCCGCCGTGCGGAGGTCCCGCGATCGAGCCAGGTCCCGGAGACCTGGAGTAGCTTTGGTGTCGTACGTCGGGAGAACGCGGAAGAAAACGGAAGACCCAATGCGGACAACGACCCAATGCGGAATACCCAATGCGGAATACCCAATGCGGAAGACAAGGTGCTGCGTCCATGATCTCTTCGTCGATTAGCAACCTCATCGGGGGCATGGCACCATGAGCGGCGACGGCCCCGGTCCGGTGCCGGGCCTTAGTATCGAACAACTCGACTGGTTCGAACTGCTCCGGCCGGCTCCTCCCGATGAGCTCGACCTCGGCCCGCTCAGCGGAGAACTGGCGTCGGCCCTTAGTGGGCGGGTAAGCAAAGGCGCACGCGTCGGGGTCGCGGTGGGCAGCAGAGGCATTGCCCGGCTGCCAGAGGTGGTTGCCATCGTCGTGGGCGCCGTCCGTTCGGCGGGTGCGGAGCCAGTGCTCATCCCGGCGATGGGCTCGCACGGCGGGGCAACCAGTAGCGGACAGGTAATGGTCCTCAGCAATCTCGGGGTGGAGGCGGAGGCCCTCGGCGCCCCGATCGAGGCGTCAATGGACGTCCAACAGGTGGGGGCGTTGGCAAATGGCCGACCGGTGTTCCTGAGCCGGGCTGCCCTGGAGTGCGACGCCATACTGCCCATCAACCGGGTAAAGCCTCACTCCGACTTTCGTGCTCCAGTGGAGAGCGGCCTAACCAAAATGCTGACGATCGGGTTGGGCAAGGAGCTCGGCGCATCCAGCTTGCACAGCGAAGGGTTCGACTGTTTCGTCGACGTGCTGCCCGAGGCGGCTGATATCGTTTTCAAGTTCCTTCGGGTTCCACTGGGTGTCGCCCTTGTCGAAGATGAGTGGCACCGCCTGCACCTGGCCGAGGTCGTGCCGGGGGAAGAGATCCTGGAACGTGATGAAGCGCTCCTCAAGGACGCGTGCGGGCCATTTTGCCCGGCTCCCCTTCAGCACGGTGGACATCCTCCTTATGAGGGAAATGGGCAAGACGATCTCGGGAGCGGGAATGGATTCCCAATGTGACAGGCCGGTTCGGGGACAAACCGGTCCATGGGGCGACCGCGGTCCAGCGCGTAGTCGTCCTGGACCTGAGGGACGACTCCGGGGGCAATGCGATCGGGGTCGGTTACGCAGACGTCATAAGCGCGCGGCTGCGGGACAAGATCGACTGGGAGGCAACGTACGCAAATGCGTGGGCTTCCAAATCCCTGTCTGGTGCGAAGCTGCCGATCGTGGTCGGGAGCGACGCGGCCGCATTTGACCTTGCGGCGGGGTCGTTAATAGGACTGGCCGCTGAGGGCCCGAGGATCGTGGCGATGTCCAGCACATTGTCGGCGACCCATATTGCCGTCTCGAGACCACTTGTCGCCGCAGCCGAAGCCGCTGGGTACGTAGCCGCTGGCGGGGCGAAGAGAGCGGTGCTGTCAGACAGCGGCCGATTGGTGGCCATCGGGGACATCGAGTTCTTCAAGTAGTCGTTATTATCGGCGCTTCCTTTGGGGGGCAGGCGTGCTCTGCGCGGGCCGGCCGAGCGCCGCAGCGAGAATGCTGCCCGCACAAGCGCTACAAATCACCCTTCTTGGTGCAATAAGTGGTTCTGGTCGCGATTTCGGGCCACATTTTCGACTTGGCAAAATCGCGACGAGAAAGGCCCAGTGCACCGAGAAATGCGCCTCTTGACCGAGGAAACGCACTGCTTGTTGCCCAGTAAGCGCGTTCCGATGCCGGAACAAGGGGCTTCTCACAAAATGATGTCCACTCGCCACAAATAGCCACCGGCTAGCCACTTAGCGGGGTAGCGCAGGCGGGCCGGTCAGGACTCGCGCTCACACCCCTGCTCAGAACTCCCTCACAAAGACGGCCACAAGGGGTCTTGACTCTCCCGCCTGGGGAGGGCCCAGCGTTGGTTGCATGAGAACTATCCGACCCCCGGCCACGCCAACGGTTGCCATGACAGGCAAGGTCCCTGCGGTTGCCGCAGAGGCGCCCTGTTCCCCTGAGAGGGTTTCTCTCAATGGCAATCCGGCGAACGGCCCCCGAGAGAGTGTTACTTCTGATGGCGGGGCCTCGGTCGCGACCACAACCCTCGGTGTTCTGGGCCGCGGTCCTCTGCGCCTCGGCGAATGGGGACCACTCGCGGTCTTGATGGTGGGGACGTTCATGATCGTCCTCGACTTTTTCATCGTGAACATAGCCCTTCCCTCCATCCAATCCGGCCTCCACGCCAGCGCGAGCCAGCTCGAATGGGTGGTCGCCGGCTACGGTCTGGCCCTGGCCACCTGCCTCATCGCCTCGGCCCGCATAGGAGACAAGGTCGGGCGGCGGCGGACGCTGGCACTCGGTCTGGGGCTGTTCGTCATCGCCTCCGCTCTGTGTGGAGTGGCGCCCACGGCGCAGGTACTAGTGGGTGCCCGCTTCTTGCAGGGGGTGGCAGCCGCCATGATCAGTCCTAACGTCCTTTCGATGCTGGGCGTCGTGTACCCCGGCCCGAGGCGAGTCAAAGCCATCACCGTGTACGGAATGGTCATGGGCATGGCAGCGGCCAGCGGCCAGGTCATCGGTGGCTTGCTGATCGCGCTGAACCTGGCTGGGGAGGGCTGGCGGACAATATTCCTCATCAACGTGCCGGTTGGTGTGGCCGGCTTGGCACTCATACGAAAGGCGGTCCCTGAGTCCCGGGCAGAACAAGCTAGCCGCGTCGACGTGGTCGGGTTGGCCCTCGTTACCGCCGGCCTTCTGGCCCTCGTGCTGCCGCTGATCCAGGGGAACCAGGCGGGCTGGCCGGCCTGGACATGGGCCTCGTTCGGCGCCTCGGCCGTCCTGTTGGCCTCGTTCGTGCTGTCCCAGCGCCGTTTGGCTGCGCGGGGAGGCACCCCGCTGCTGGGCCGCCGTTTTCAGGACCGCCAGCCTGCGCTACGGGCTCGGCACCCAGCTGGCGTTCTGGTGCGGCCAGGCGTCGTTCTTTTTGGTCCTGGCGCTCTACTTGCAGGACGGCCGCGGGCTGCATCCTCTTGACGCGGCGCTGGTTTTCACGGTCCTGGCCGGTTTCTACCTGGCCGTTTCGCTCAAGGCACCGGCGTTGACCCTGCGGTTCGGGCGCAAACTCGTCTTCTTCGGAGCGCTGGCCGTCGCCGCCGGCGATCTCGTGCTCTGGGCGTTCGTCCATCAGTATGGGAACGGCGGCCCTCTCGGCCTCATCGTCCCCGGGCTGGCGCTGGTCGGTGCTGGACAGGGGCTGTGCATCACGCCGCTCACCACCACGGTCATGTCGCATAGCACCCCGCAACACGCGGGCGCGATCTCGGGCGCCCTGTCGACGATGCAGCAGGTCGGGAACGCCCTCGGGGTAGCGGTAACGGGAGCGGTCTTCTATGGCGCCATCCAGGATGGGTACGCGGCAGCCTTCAGCCGGAGCATGCTGCAGCTGACGGCGCTCCTATTGGTGGTGGCGCTCCTGGCCCGGCTCCTGCCCGGCCGTCACGACATAGTGCCCGGGACGAAGGCGGCCTGAGGTGGGTTCCCTTGTTCACAAGGCCGGCCCGTGGGAGGTGCAAACTGGCCCCATGACTGTCCGGCTGTCCATAGGCGACTTCTCCCGAATGACCCATTTGAGCGTAAAGGCCCTGCGTCGGTACCACGACATGGGCTTACTTGTTCCGGCAGACGTCGACCCCATGTCCGCCTACAGGTACTACGACGCCACTCAAGTCCCCCTCGGGCAGGTGGTCCGCCGTTTTCGGGACCTCGGTATGCCACTCGAGCAGGTGAAGGAGGTCCTCCAGGCAGGCGATGCCAGCTCACGTAACGAGGTCATCGTGGCCCACCTGCGCCACATGGAGTCCGAGCTGGAACAGACTCAGCAGACAGTGGCTTCCTTGCGAGCGCTGCTCGAGAAGACTCCTGTGCCGGTCGCTGTCGAGTACCGCTCGGTAGGTCCCATTCCCGCTTTAGCTATAGCGGAACAGGTGGCTGTGGCCGACATCGAGGACTGGTGGGCCGAGGCCTTTGGAGAGCTCCGCCGGGCGGCTGGTTCAACCAGAGCTGTAAGGACAGGGCCTGACGGAGCGCTTTACCCGAGCGAGTTCTTCGAGGACGAACTGGGGGAGGTGGTGGCGTTCCTCCCCGTCGCCGGTCGGGCCGAGACTCCTGGCCGTGCCCAGTTCATCGAGATCCCGGCAGCCGAGCTGGCAGTTACGGTTCACGAGGGGCCGTTTGACGAGCTGGACCAGGCCTACGGCGCCCTCGGGACCTTTGTGGCCGAGCGAGAGATTGGCGTTGAGGGGCCGATCCGGGAGCACTACCTCGTCGGTTTTTTGGACACCGCAGACCAGTCCCTGCACCGCACCGAGGTCTGCTGGCCGGTGTTCCACACCAAAGGGGCCTGATACGGACGTAGCCCGGTCTCCGACGGGCCGGCACTAGCTCCCGGTCAACGTCCGCACGCGTAGGCTTGCATACCGCGCGGGTCCGCCGCTCCGCGCAACACCCCGTCCGGGGCGCGGCTGACGGCGCAAACCCTGCCGAGCGACCACGGAGCGGCCGCCTGCACATCGTGGCCCAGCTCTCGCAACGCCTCGAACGTCTCGGGGCCGACCCGTCGCTCTATGGCCAGGCTTCGCGGTCGGGTGGCGCGAGGGTAAAACGAGCTCGGGAAGGCCTCCGTGTGGTGGTTCGGGGCGTCAAGCGCCTCTTGCAGGTCCATCCCGTGATCGACGTGGGCGAGAAAGGCATGCAAGGCCCACTGGTCCTGTTGGTCCCCGCCCGGGGTGCCGATGGCCAGGTAGGGTTCCCCGTCCCGGGCCACCACCGTAGGCGAAAGCGTGGTCCGGGGCCGCTTCCCTCCCTCCAGGGAACCGGGCAAACCCTCCTCTAGCCAGAACATCTGGGCCCGCGTTCCCAGACAGAAACCAAGCTCCGGGATAACGGCCGCGCCGTTTAGCCAGCCTCCGCTCGGTGTGGCGCTAACCAGGTTGCCGAACGCGTCGACCACGTCGAGGTGCACCGTGTCCCCTCTCAACCCGGACCGAGCCGGGTCGCCGGTGGCCATGATCGACCCCCCCGGCGCGTTGGCGACGAAGGCCGGGAGCCGGGGAGCCCTGTGGCCGGGCGAACCCGGCCTCAACTCTTGTGACGACTCGTCCGTGACCAGTTTCCGCTGTCCGTCGGCGTAGTCCTCGGAAAGCAGGGCTTGCAGCGGCACATCTACAAAGGCTGGGTCGCCGTACCAAGCCTCCCGGTCCGCGAACGCCAGCTTGGCGCACTCCGTAATCGTATGGATGTACCGGGCCGACCCGTGGCCCATCGCTCCCATGTCGAAACCGTCGAGTAGCCGTAGCTGTTGAAGGAACACCGGGCCCTGGCTCCAGGGGCCGGTTTGAACACCGTGAGGCCTCGGTACCCTGCCGACGACGGGGCCTCGTAGGTGGGTTGCCACGAGCCGAGGTCGTCGTAAGTCAGGACCCCCGCATGGCGCTCACCCGAGGAATCGATCCAGGCCCTTTTTTGGAAGTTCACGAAGGCTTCGGCCACCCAGCCTTGGTACCAGATCTGTTGTGACGCTTCGATCTGACCCTCACGCCCGGGCGAGCGCGCCTCTGCCTCTCGGAGCAAACGCTCGTATGTGGCGGCGAGGACCGGGTTGCGTACCAGCTCGCCCGCACCAACTACGGGGAGGTAGACATCGCCGCTGGTTGTCCACTCCTCCCGAAAGAGGGCCTCGACTGACCGCACCGTTGCAGCGGCGCTGGCCAGAGCGGGGTACCCGTTGGCGGCGTAACCGATGGCGTAGCGGATGACGTCTCGGAGCCTCAACGTGCCAAAATCGCGCAATATCGCCATCCAGCCCCCAAAGGCGCCGGGCACTACCGCTGCCAGCGGGCCGGTCCCAGGGACGAGGCTGAGGCCTAACTCGTCCCGGTAATACTTGATCGTCGCCTTTTTAGGCGACGGCCCCTGCGCGCACAACACGATCGGCCGTTCACGTCCAGCCGGCCAGAGTATGGCTGGCAAGTCCCCGCCGGGACCGTTCATATGCGGCTCCACCACTTGCAGTGTCAGCCCTGTCGCGACAGCGGCGTCGAAGGCGTTCCCTCCTTGTTCGAGGACGGCCATGCCGGCGGCGGAAGCGAGCCAGTGGGTCGATGCCACCATCCCGAACGTGCCGCTCAGCAGCGGGCGCGTCGTCAAGTCCACGAGAACGGTTCGATGTCGGCAGTAGTTGGCGGCGTAAGCCCACCGTAGCAACCCCCCGAGACGACGACCCACTCCAGCCCACCATCAACGTCTCCTGGGCGGCTCCACCCGTCGTCGGCCGCCACCCGTCGGCACACCATCCGTACGCCGGTGCGCATTTCGGAAATCGACGGTGCTATTGGGTGGTCGTGTCCTGGGTGGGTATACCTGTAGTAGGCGAGGCATTACGGAGAGTGAAAAAAAGGGGTGATATGCGAGATGGTTCGCGTCAGTCGGCGACATCCGAGCAGACCGCCGAGAGCGCGAGCTGCGGACTGGCGCGTCAGCGCTGCCGCTGTAGTGGCTTTTATCGCCGCCGGCGTAGTCGCTAGTGCGACTACAGCTACGGCTGCCAACAGGGCCAGCGGCAGCGGCCCGAGCGGCTTCGGGTCCCTTCGGCACAGGACCACCAGCACAACGGCCACCACCAGGCCGTTCCCCCCGACAACGAGCCCGACGGCCACGACCACTGGCACGACCACTGGCACGACCACTGGCACGAGCACTGGCACGACTATTGGGCCGGCCATCAGCACTACGTCGCCTACGTCGACGGCGAGCACCTCGACCACGACTAGCTCGACCACTGCTGGTTCGACGACAACTGGCACCAGCTCCACCACGACGACCCTGCTGAGCAGCGGGGCCTCCAACCCGGCTGTTGAGCTCGTACCGCTCTACGAGTACGCCGGGAACTCGACCTTGGCCGGTGACTGGGCCACAGCGTGCACCAACACCGCCGTCGTGGTCGCCAACGGCGCCAGCAGCGGGCCACCGACGAGCAACGACTCAGATTGGCCCGAGGAAGAGGACGACCTGGCGCCCGCTATGGCGAGCTGCTTTCCCCACGGCTCTGTACGGGGCGAACCGATCGGGTACATAGACACCGCGGATGGCAGCACGGCAGTGGGCAGCGTGGAACAGGACATGCAGGAATGGATATCCTTCGACCCCTCGATCGCCGGGTTCTTCTTCGACGAGGCCAACAGCTCGTCTTCGGCCACCAACGAGAGCTACTACGCATCGATTACCGAGCGCGGCCCGCGCGGACGGCAGGGACGTGGTTGTGTGGAACTGGGGAGCCGATTCTGAAACGACCTCTTGGCCCTTCCAGGCAGGTCAGAGCTTCGCCTCGAGCTGGCCGAGCTATGTCGTGGTCTTCGAGGGCAGTTCGTCGAGCTTCGAGCACTGGACGCCGGCGCAGTGGGAGGAGGGGTCCTGGTCGAACGGTACGACCACAGGCCCTTACGGCAACAGCCTCGCCGCCATCGTCTACGACACCCCGAGCGACTCGGTTAGCGGGGTGTGCTCCGACATTGACCGGCTCTGGTCCGGAAGCGGCAGCCTGTTCGGGTACTACCTCACCAACGAGAACCTTCCTAACCCGTACGCCGGCCTCGACGACTACAACGCGGCCGAGGTTTCCGACTGCTGAAGGTGAGGCTGGGGGCAGTCAAAGCGCTGTAGAGATCGGTGCTGTAGGGATCGGTGCTGTACGGATCGGTGCTGGGAACGAAGGGGGAGAAGTCCGTACTCGCCGGGCGGAGTGGCGTGCGGCGCAGCCGGTGACGGACATGACCTGAACGAGGGCAGCCCAACTTGCCGGGTCAACGGTCAACAGCGGAACACTCCAGTATCAGTACGCTCTTACGACAGTGCTCGTTGTACACGCACAGTGGCTCCCCTCAGACCATGGCGAGCTGCTGTTGTGGGCCGAAGATAGCGAAATGCTGGCCGCGCCCGCTCGTCCGCCAAACCGCCGGGCGTCCCGGGCCGGCCGTGCGGCCTCCCACCCTTTCGCCGCCCCGGTTGAGCGGGTTGCCTGCTCCTTGGCCGGGATGGGCTTAGCCGGGGTAGGGACCGGCGCCAGCGTGGCCACCGCGACGGCCCGCGGCGAGACGACGGGCGACGTGCCGGCGGGACCAAACGTGGCGGTGCTGTGGCTCCCCGGGTCGCAACGGGTGCCCGAAGGTTCCCCGGAGCTGTTGCGGGTAGCAGTAGACCCGGGCCGAGGCCCGGTGCCGGGCGTACCGGGGATGCCGGGACCTGGCCCAGGCCGAGGCCTTTGGCCGTTCAGTCCGCCAGTGTTGCGGCTGGGCCCCAGCCAGGCCGTGGACACACTGCTGGCGCTCGCCGGGAGCCAGCCCGACTTACTCCCCGGTGCCTCTGTCCAGGCCATGGCCACCCTGGTGGGGCTGGCCCTCGAGATCGTAGGGGCCGGCCGCGTCATCCCCGGTTTATACGTCGACCAAAAAGGTTGCTACAGCGCCCGCTGGGAACCGGTCAGCGGGGGGGACGACGAAGCGCGGCTCCGGCTCATTGCGGCCTCGCTCCCGCCGGTTTGCCGAGCGCTCGGCCCGACAGCCCACGGCACTGAGGCGCCCAACGGCCAGGACCCGCTCGAGCTGGCCCGCCATGCCCTCAACCGCTTCGTCGACGCCGTTTGCCGTGATTCTTTCCGTACGTCCGCGGCCGGTACCAGGGCCGGGGCCGGGCGCTCGCGGCGTGGCCCCAGCGCGCACCCTGGTCAGAGGCACCAAACGGCAGTTGAGGCCTGGCTGGCCGCCCTGGCGTCGCCGAGCGGAGAGGTGGACGCCAGCAGCGGTGAGCTGGCCCAGCTCGAGCAGCTCGCGGGCGAGTGGCGCTCTGCGATGGCGAGCGGGGGAGGACCGTGGCGGCTGTGTTTCCGGCTACGTGAGCCGGATGACGCTGACGAGCCGGAGGAAGCTGACGACCCGGATGAAGCTGATGGCGACGTAGAAGTTGGTTGGCAGGTCGAGCTGCTCCTCCAGGCCACCGATGAGCCGAGCTTGGTCGTCGAGGCGGGCGAAGTGTGGCGCTCGGGCGATGCCCTCCAACGCGCCGCCCGAGCGCTGGAGGCGCCCCAGGAGGTCCTCCTGGCAGAGCTGGGGCGGGCTCGGAGCGCCTACCCGGAGCTCTCGTTCGCCCTACGCGAAGCAACGCCAACAGCACTCCACGTCGACCTTTCCGGCGCCCACCACTTCCTGGCCGAGGTGGCCCCGGCTCTCGAGGTAGCTGGCTTCGGGGTGCTCCTACCTGCCTGGTGGCGGCACCCGTCCTCACGCCTCGGGGCCCGGCTGCGAGCTCGCAGCAGCCCCCAGAGCGGGCCGGGGTCAGGGCTGCTCGGGGCCGACGGGCTCCAGGCGTTCGATTGGCAGGCGGCCCTCGGCGACGAGGCTGTGAGCATCGGCGAACTGCAGGCTCTGGCCACCCTCAAGGTCCCGCTGGTCAGGGTACGGGGCCGGTGGGTCGAGCTGCGACCGGGTGAAGCGGAAAAGCTGGCGGAGTTCCTCCGGGCGCGGCGCGACGAGGTCGGCCGTGGCGAAAGCACTCTGAGCGTGGCCGACGTGATGCGTGCAGCAGCTGGCGTTGACGAAGTCGTGGAAGGTGTCCCGGTGGTGGGCGTAGAAGCCGACGGGCTTCTCGGTGCGCTGTTGCGCGGGGAACTGGAGGACCACGTCGAGGCCGAAGGGACTCCTCAGGGCTTCAAAGGAGAACTGCGGCCGTACCAGCAGCGGGCTGTGGCCTGGATGGACTTGCTCGAACGCACAGGTCTCGGCGCCTGCCTGGCAGACGATATGGGGCTCGGCAAGACAGCCATGGTGCTGGCGCTGGTGATGGCGGAAAGGGAGAGGTCAGAGCCGCGGGGAGAACTCGGGGACGATCGCCAGCGCGGCCCCACGCTCGTCGTCTGCCCGACCTCGGTCGTGGGGAACTGGAAGCGCGAGGCAGAGAAGTTCACGCCGCAACTGAACGTCACTATCCACCATGGGACAGGGCGGTCCCGCCCGGGCGAATTTTCTGCACAAGTGGCCGACGCCGACATCGTGATCACCAGCTACTCGCTCGTCGACCGCGACAGGACCACCCTCGCTCTCGTGCCGTGGTCACGTGTCGTGCTCGACGAAGCTCAGAACGTGAAAAATCCTGAGGCCAGGCAGACCAAAGCAGTCCGGGCCCTCAAGGCATCCCGTCGTATCGCTCTTACGGGCACGCCCGTCGAGAACCACCTCGGCGAGCTGTGGTCGATCATGGAGATCCTGAACCCCGGGTTGCTTGGCTCGGCCAAGGCGTTCCGGGACCGCTTTGCCCTACCCATAGAGCGTTACCACGAGGAGGACGCCGCCCGGGGCCTCCGTGCGCTGACCCGCCCGTTCGTCCTGCGCAGGCTCAAAACTGATCGCTCGATCATCACTGACCTGCCCGAAAAGCTCGAAATGAAGGTCCTGTGCAACCTGACCCGGGAGCAGGCCACCCTTTATAAGGCGGTCGTTGACGACATGCTCCGGCGCATCGATGACGCCGAGGGAATAGAACGAAGAGGCCTTGTCCTCGCCACGATGCTCCGTCTGAAGCAAGTATGCAACCATCCGGCCCATTACCTCGGCGACAGCTCCACCCTGGCCGCCCGGTCAGGAAAGCTCGAGAGGGCCGTCGAGATCCTGGACGAGGTTCTTCAGGGCGATGAGCGAGCCCTGGTCTTCACCCAGTTCGCAGAAATGGGCTCCATGCTGCGTTCCCATCTGCAGCAGCGACTTGGCTGCCAGGTTGCTTTTCTTCATGGCGGAGTGGCCCGGAAGCAACGCGACGCGATGGTCGATCATTTTCAGGGACAAGAGGACGGTGAATTGCCGGTCCTGGTCCTCTCGCTGAAGGCGGGCGGCACCGGGCTCAACCTCACCCGGGCCAACCACGTAGTCCACTTCGACCGCTGGTGGAACCCCGCGGTGGAGGACCAGGCAACCGACCGTGCCTTCAGGATCGGGCAGCACCGCAACGTGCAGGTGCGCAAGCTCATCTGCGCAGGCACGCTGGAGGACCGTATCGACCAGATGATCGATTCCAAGCGCGACCTGGCCGAGCGGGTCGTCGGCACAGGTGAGGACTGGGTCACCGAGCTTTCCACCGATGAGCTGGCCGCAGTGTTCCGGCTCTCATCCGAAGCGCTGGGGGCAGCATGAGCACGTCGCGGCGACGTCCAACCGAAGACTTGAGCGACCTCGCATCCCGGATCGAGGCCGAACTCTCGGGTGGCTCCCGTGAGAGCCTCCGCAGGCTGTTGGCCCAACTGTCTCCTGCTCAGGACAACGAAGACGACCCGCAGTACCAGGACGACGAGGAAGGCGATTTCGAAAGCTGGGCAGACCGGTACCGGCCCTGGGACGACCGGCCCTGGGGCGACCGGCCCGGAGATGACGGGGATGAAGACCTCGAAGGCGGCCTGGAAGGCTCGCAAGAGCCTGGGCCTTACTGGTGGCGGCAACGGTCGGCGTCCCCGCGGGTGCCTGTCCCGGTCGAAGGTGGGCTCCTGGCCAGGAGCCAGCGTGGGCCCATCGGGGAAACATGGTGGTCCCAGCGTTTCCTGGCCGCAGTAGACACTGCGCTGGTCGGAGGACGCTCCTCCCGTGGGCGTTCTTATGCCCGCAAGGGCCAGGTCATCGAACTCTGGGTCGCGCCCGGCGTGATCCGCGGCACCGTACAGGGGACCAGGCGCACACCCTACGACGTCTGCATCGTCATGCCTGCAGCCGACGATGCGCAATGGGCCCGCATCCTCGCTTCCCTGGCCGCTCAGGCCCTGTACTCGGCCAGCATGCTCGCCGGCGAGCTCCCCCATGAGATCGAGGAAGTGTTCGCCGGGGTCGGGGCCCCATTGTTCCCGTCCCCGACCTCTCGGCTTTCCAGCAGCTGCACGTGCCCCGACTGGGCCAACCCGTGCAAGCATGTGGCCGCGGTGGCCTATCTCGTGGCCGAGCAGTTCGATCGTGACCCGTTCGTCCTCCTGGCGTGGAGGGGCTGCGAGCGGGGCGCGATCCTCCGGCGGCTGCGAGAGTTCCGAGGTCTAGCGGGGGCCAACCCTGGGAAACCTCTCCCATCGCCGGGCCCGCCGTCGCCGCCCCTGTCGGAATGCCTGGCCGCGTTCTGGAAGGCCGGGCCCGAGCTGGCGTCACTGCAGGTCCGGCCGTACGCCGCTGACGCTGCTGGTGCCGTCCTGCGCCAGCTGCCCGAGGGTGCCCCGGACGTCGGGGGCCAACAGTTGCCCGACCTGCTCGGCCCGTCTACAAGGAAATGGCGGCTGCCGCGCAACAACGCGCCGTCAGGTCGACGCCCCGTCCGGGCTAGGAGCGTGCCGATTTATTCGCTTTTCCAGCTGATTTCGAGTACAAATGTCGTCGTCAAGGCAGTGCGGGTCACGCCGAAACTGATGATTTCAGCAAACTCCTAGGCACGCTGGCCCAGGTTCCCACCACGCCGCTCACCCGAAAGCCGGCGAGCTGTTGCCGCAGGTAGCGCCCGGTTTCTCGGGCCCCAGTTCGGCCCCGTTCGTAGGGGCCCGGGTTTCCAAGGGCTGTGGGGAACAAAGAGCAGGGTTGTCGAGGGCCCGGGGGCGCCTTACGCTGCCAACATATGGAACCCGGGGTAACTGCCGCGAAAAGGCCTGGACTGAGTGGCCGTAACCTCTGGGCCGCTATTGCGGTGGTCGTAGTACTGATCGTGGCCGCGGTTGTCATTTGGCAACTTCATTCGAGCAGAAGGACAGTCCACGAGCTCATCCCGTTGTACGACAACGCCAATCCCAGCGCCTGGGCCATGGCGTGCTCCATGGTGGACGGCGCGGGCGACGGTTCGTACATCATCGCAGATGTTGGCGGTACCGGAGGGCCCGGGACGGCGCCTGCCACTGCCTGGGACAGAGTGATCAACAACTGCGACCACTACGGAAAGGCCTCGGTCCTGGGCTATGTCTGGACTGGCTATGGCAAGGGAGGCATGGCTCAGATCCCGAGCCTGGAGGCTCAGGTCAATATGTGGTACTCGTTTTACCCCGGCAAGATCGCAGGGATTTTTTTCGACGGCGCCTCGGACACCGTCCCCCGGACCACTGCGAGCAATCAGGGCTTTTACCAGAGCCTTGCGGCCTATGTGCACGAGAAACAGGGCGACAGCCAAAAGGTCGTCCTCAACTTCGGGGCGAACCCGGTATCAGGCTGGATGTTCGATTCCTCGAGCGCCAAAAACGCCGACATCGTGGTGACGTTCGAGGGCTCCTACGATGGGGCCGGGCACAACCCGTACACAGGATGGACGGCGGCCAGCTGGGAATCGAAGTACCCACCAGACGACTTCGCGGCCCTGGTGTACGGTGCACGTGATTCGGCGAGCACGCCGCAACCGTCCTCGGCCTGCAGCTCGCTCCGAAAACAGAACCTCGGCTACGTCTACGTCGGCACAACTTATGCGAGGTTACCGCCCTACTTTTCAGAATTCGTGAGTGATTGCTGAAGGGCCCGGGAGGTTTTGTTCCTGAGAAACTGCTGAGGGGCCCGCCCCCCTTTCAGCCGCCGGCCGCACTGTTGAGCCGCTGCCGGTCAGATAGGTTCCTTTTAGGACGATGTCGCCGTAAGGCGCCCGGCGTGAACAAAGGACCTGATGCGAATCCTCCTGATCGAGGACGAGGACCATCTTCGAGAGGCGCTTTGTCGTGGCCTACGCGAAGAGCAGCACGACGTGGTAGCTGCTCGCACGGGGAGCGAAGGCCTATCCCTGGCGGAGGAACAAAGCTTTGATGTCATCGTATGTGACATCCTCCTCCCGATCCTGAACGGGTTCCAGATCTGCAGACGGCTGCGAGAGCAGGCCATCTGGACGCCGATCCTGGTGCTGACAGCCAAGGACGGAGAGTGGGACGAGGCCGAGGCCCTCGACGCCGGGGCAGACGACTACCTCACTAAGCCGTTCTCCTACGTCGTTCTGCAAGCTCACTTGCGAGCACTCGTCCGACGGGGAGCGAAGACGGCGACGACAGGATCCGATGTCCTTCGCGCCAGCGACCTCATCCTTGATTTACGCGCCCATCGTTGTGCTCGGGGGAACA
The DNA here is from genome assembly GCA_963823855.1 of uncultured Acidimicrobiaceae bacterium. Lineage (GTDB taxonomy): Bacteria > Actinomycetota > Acidimicrobiia > Acidimicrobiales > Palsa-688 > Fen-671. The sequence goes on along the minus strand of CAWGNA010000002.1, from coordinate 554,417 downwards.
ATGAGATCGACCTCTCCCGTCGAGAGTTCGACATGCTTGCCGCCCTCCTCGCCCACCGGGGTAAAGCGCTCGCAAAAGAAGACCTCATGCGCCGAGTTTGGGGGCCCGATTTCAACGGGGATCCGAACATCGTGGAGGTCTACGTGGGGTACCTGCGGAGAAAGGTCGATGCGCCGTTCGATCGTCACTCGATACAGACGGTGCGAGGGTTCGGCTATCGACTGGCCCTGGATGACAGGCGCGTCTAACCCCGAACGGCTGGGCGCCCTGCGTTGGTTCGGAGCAGTAAGAGCTCGTGCCGCGGTCGTTTCTGTACTGATTGTCGGCGTCGCGTTCGTATTCAGCGCCCTCGGCGTTATTTCGCTCCTCCGGGGCTCCCTTTACCAAAGCGCCACAAATACCGCCAAAGCAGAAGCAATGGCCATTTCGTCCCTAATCACCACCCGGGGGCTGGTCCCCCACCCGCTGCCGATCTCCGCCGAGGAGATGGCAGCTCAGGTTGTCGGCGCGAACGGCGGCGTGATCAGATCCAGTCGCAACATCGCGGGCCAGGCAGCAATGGTCTATCTCGCCCCGCCCCCGGGGAAAGTCGCCACCTCTACCGGTGTCGTACTGCGGGTCCGCCGTTTCACCCACGTCCATCTCGACCTTGACGACCGTTTTGTGGTCGCCGCCGTCGGCCTGCAAGGCCCGGGCTCTTCCCGAACGGTCCTCGTAGCGTATTCCCTCGGCGCGGCTGACCATGCCATCGGGTTGGTCGAGCTTTCCCTCGGGATCGCTCTTCCAGTGCTTGCGCTCCTCGTGGGGGCCCTCGTCTGGGCGCTCACTGGCTGGCCCTCCGTCCCGTCGAAGTCATACGCGCCGAGGTGGCCGAACTATCCGCCACAGACCTGCGCCGCAGGGTCCCCGAGCCCCCGGCGCAAGACGAGATCGGACGGATCGCAAGGACAATGAACGCGATGCTCCGACGCTTGGAGGCCTCCAGCGACCGGCAGCGTCAGCTGGTCGCCGATGTCTCACACGAATTGCGTAACCCTTTGGCGGCGTTGCAGGCCCAGCTCGAGGTCGCTACTGCCCACCCGGCACAGCGAGCGCGAGCATGATCGAAGGATCCATTGTCGAGGTCAACCGGATGAGCCAGCTCGTCGACGACCTCCTTACTCTGGCCCGCCTCGACGAGGGCATGCTTCGGCTTCGCCCCGCGGACGTCGACCTCGACGAGCTCATCTTGGAACAGGCGGACCGCTGCGCGCAAATGGCAAGGTCGAGGTTTCGATAAAGGGGGTAAGCGCAGCGCGAGTGCGTGGCGACGAGGACCAGCTCGCCCGCGTTGTCGCCAATCTGGCTGACAATGCGCAGCGATATGCACGCAATCGCGTTGAGTTCGGGATCGCGCAACGCGGAGAGTCGTATTATCTCACCGTCACTATGATGGGCCTGGCGTACCGTGGTTTGAACGAGAGCGCATATTCGAAAGGTTTGTCCGCCTCGATACAGCGCGGATACACGATGGCACTGGCGCCGGTCTCGGTCTTGCCATCGTCCGGGAAATCGTCTCCGCTCACGATGGAGAAGTCTGGGTTGAAGATGCCGAGCCGGGGGCCCGCTTCAGCGTCAGGCTACCGCGCTCGGGCAGACTGAGCACCCCTCCTGCAGCTGACCGTCCCCGACGCACGGCGGAGGTCAGCGGGACCGAGCCTCTGCCCCCCCTCGCGGCAGACCGCCAACGCTAAGAAAAAGCTCCGGCGGAGGGATAAACGCCGGAGCTTTCTACTTGTCTCTCCGCTGCCTGAGCTAGGGACCTGCTACTTCTTCTCCCACTTGTACTTGCCGTCAGTCTTCTTGCAGACCAAGGTCTCTTTCCCGGCCTTTGCGGTCTTGCCTACGTCTGCCTTAGAGCAAGAGGCGCCGACCTTGACGGCTGTCGATTTGGAACTAGATGCGAACGCGGGCCCCGCAGTAACGCCAAGGCCACCTCCCGCAATGCAGAGAGCCAGGATGGCGGGAGCCAACCGCTTCGCGACGGGGATTTTCATTGGCAGCTTCCTTTCGTCGGTGTCTTCAGCAGACCAGGGTTCCCGCTTCTTTCTGGTCCCCGCGGTCTCTCGGCGCCCATATGTGTGCGTCACCTCATTGCTATACAGATAATGCGCTCAGGTTTTGTCGTCCTGAGAGACCTCTGAGGCCAAGCGGCATTCAGCACGCCCGTCATGGTTGCCTGACCTGCGTCAAACCGCTCGCAGTGGCCTGAGAAATCGCTGAGAGCGAGCCGCGGTACTCTGCCCTTGCTGCGTCTCGCGGCGGGTTAGCTCTGTCAACCTGTGCCTCCGGGCGTAAGGGCGCATGGAAATAACCATCGGTCCTCGACGCAGGAGTCGCCCCGCTCGAAAAAACCGGGACAGCCCGGAGCCAGGGTCGCATATCGGCAAGCTGGACCACGGGCGGGCTCACCTCCGCACAATCGGTGACCGTCGCCCAGTATTCGTCGCCCAGTATTCGTCGCCCAGTATTCGTCGCCCAGTATTCGTCGCCCAGTATTCGTCGCCCAGTATTCGTCGTATTCGGCGCCCACATTCGTCGCCCAGCATTCGGCGCCCACCATTCGTCGCCCGATATTGGTCCCCCGTTATTGGAAATTGTCGCTTGCGCTTTAGGGTCGACCGGGAGGCGCAGGACATACTGCATGCTGTAGCCGGTGCCGGGAGCGCCCGACATGAACCTCACCGAGGGTTTGTCGTGACCGGCATTGCCGTTCTCCTGGAGCCACCAGGACGCACGTCTCGGTAACCCACCGGGCCCGTGCACACCCGCCAAGGTCAGGCTTGACGTCTTTGCACTCGGTGCTATGCACGTTGCCGCCCACCATCCCGATCGAGCCAGCGGGATACCTCTGACTGGCCGGTGCCCGCCGGTCTGTCCTGGGCCCGCCGGTCTGTCCTGGCCCGCCAGTCTGTCCTGGCCCGCCGGTCTGTCCTGGCCCGCCGGGCAGGCCCGCCTCGGGACTCACGAGTGCCAGCGCTTCGATGGGTGAGGGTAGGCTCGGGTCCTGTGGAACGCGTAAGCCGTAATTATTTCCGCGAAGCCGTAGACAAGCTGCTGATGCCGTATATCCGTTTGGTCACAACTTCAGTCAGCGATGAGGCCAGGGCCGTCAGCGAGTCGGTTCGGCAGTCTGTGAGCGACGAGGCGAGGGGTGTCATCGACCACGTGAGGCAGTCCGTGAGCGACGAGGCAAGAGGTGTGACCGAGGCGGTGAAGCAGTCGGTCAGCGACGAAGCAAGAGGTGTGACCGAGTTGGTGACGCAGTCGGTCAGCGACGAAGCAAGAGGTGTGACCGAGTTGGTGACGCAGTCGGTCAGCGACGAGGCACGAGGTGTGACCGAGTTGGTGACGCAGTCCGTTAGCGACGAGGCGCGAGCGGTTGCTGAGCAGGTGACGCGGACAGTGATGGACGAGTCCCGGGCCGTCACCGAGACGGTCAGGGGTTCGGTGATAGACCAAACCAGGGCCGTCACCGAGGTCGTGACGCAGTCGGTCACAGACGAGGCCAGGGGAGTCACCCAACTGGTGAGGGAGTCAGTGATAGACGAAGCCAGGGCCGTAACGGATCTGGTGAGAATGTCGGTGATAGACGAAACCAGGGCCATTACCGAAGTGGTGACGCACTCGGTCACAGACGAGGCCAGGGGAGTCACCCAACTGGTGAGGGAGTCGGTCATAGACGAGTCCCGGGCGGTGACGGAAAAGGTAAGGGAGTCGGTCATAGACGAGTCCCGGGCCGTCAGCGAACTAGTCAGGGCGACGGTTATAGACGAGTCCCGGGCCGTCACGGAACTGGTGAGAGCGTCGGTCATAGACGAGACGAGGGCGGGAAGAGAGGAGGCCAGGGCGTACCGGACAGCGATCGAGTCGGAGATGGCTACGCTTCGCGGTGAGATGGGGACCCTGGGCCATAACGTCCAGGCCCTCCGTTCGGACATGGTCGAGTTGACCCGTGTGCTGCGTATGCAGGGTGATGCAGCTGACCAGGTGGCCGAGGTCCTGGGCCGGACCCTGACGCGGCTCTCCGCCGAAGTCGAACTGCTAGCCGGCGCCCTCGAAAGCACGGGTGTGACGCGCAACGGGGACTGACCCAGCCTCCCTCTTCGGTCTTCGCGTCAGGGTAACCCTCCAGTCGTGCAGTCCTTAGTCGTGCACTCCCTAAGGGGCGGCGTGACGGGCCATCCAGCGCAGCTGCGCCGCCTGGTGGAACACCTGACCTCCCTCGTGGTCGTTGAACCGGTACTCGACCATTTCTTTGTCCCCCCCGTACAGGTTGTACGCGGCGTAGACGGTGGACGGAGGGCAGATTCTGGTCTCTCAGGGCGACAGAGAACAACGCCGGCGCTGTGGCACGCCTCGCCAACGTGGCCGCATCGAAGTACGCCAGGGTCGAAAACACCCGGTCGACATGGTCGCGGTGGATGCCCAGATAGTGGACAATCTCACCGTACGGGTCCTTGTCGACGATCGTGGTGGCCCGCGGAAAATCGCACAGGAAAGGAACGTCCGGCATTACCGCCCAAAGGTCCGGCACAAGCCCAGAAACCGCCAAAGTGATACCACCCCCCTGGCTTGCCCCGGTGACGGCCACCCGGTCGGCCCTTGCCTTCGGGTGTTCACGGACTACCTCGACGGCCAACACCGCGTCTGTGTAGACCCTGCGGTAGTAATACGTAGCGGGGTCCAGGATCCCTCTCGTCATGAACCCCGGATGAGACGGCCCGGTGCCAGCGGGGTCGTGCGTGTCGCCCGGGCTCCAAGCGGACCCCTGGCCCCGCGTGTCCATCGTCAGGCACCCGTACCCGGCCAGTGGCCAGGGGCTGACCTCGTGGGCGAGGCCTCGGCCGCCGCCGTAGCCGAGGTACCGGACGACCATCGGCAGTGGCGCGCTGGCGCCGGCGGGCAAGTGCAGCCACGCGTGGACCGGGTCGCCACCGAAGCCAGAAAAGGTCACGTCGTAAGCGTCGACCAGGGTGAGCCCGGACTCGACCGGCTCGAACACGGTTGGTTTGGCGGCGTCCCTGCTGTCGGCGATGGTCGTGGCCCAGAAGGTCTCCAGGTCGGCGGGCACGGTAAGGTCCGGGGCGTAGCCGATAAGCTCGTCCCGCGTCAGTTCGTTTAGGGGCATGACTTTTTACATTAACCAGGTCGCGTCCCGGCAGGGAATAGCTGAGCTAGCACTGTTAGAGCGGTTCACCGCGGGCTGGCCGGAAAAGTGAGCAAATGACAAGAGTTTTCGATGACCCTGCCGCATTCGTGGACGAAGCTCTGGTTGGCTTCGCGGCCGCTTACCCAGACCATGTGGCCCGGGTCGAAGGGGGCGTAGTCCGTGCGGCGCAGAGCGCTTCTGGGGAGGTCGCCGTCGTTATCGGTGGAGGCGGAGGACACTACCCTGCCTTCGCGGGCCTGGTCGGCGCGGGGGTAGCTGCGGCCGCGGTCTGCGGGAAGGTATTCGCGTCCCCGTCCGCGGGGCAGGCGTACCGGGTGGCCCTTGCCGCCGAGAAGGGCGGCGGGGTGCTGTTCAGCTACGGGAACTACGCCGGCGACCGCATGCAGTTCGGGCAGGCAGAGCAGCGCCTGCGCGCCGAAGGGATCGATGCTCGGACCGTCGTGGTCACTGACGACATCGCCAGCGCCCCGGTCGAACAGAGCGACGACCGTCGAGGTATCGCCGGGGGCCTGGTGGTTTACAAGGTAGCGGGCGCTGCTGCAGACGCCGGGCTCCCCCTTGACGAGGTCGAGCGGCTGGCTCGAAAGGCCAACAGCCGGGCCCGCTCCCTGGGTGTGGCCTTCGCAGGGTGCACGCTGCCCGGCGCTCGAGGCCCGCTATTCACGGTCCCGTCCGGGCAAATGTCCATTGGGCTCGGCATTCACGGCGAACCGGGCGTAAGTGATGTGCCGATGCCGCGGGCCAGCGAGCTGGCTGAGCTGCTGGTCGAAAGGCTCCTTCCCGAAAAGCCAGCAGGCGCGACGAGCAGAGCGGTCGTCCTCGTGAACGGCCTCGGCACTGTCAAGTACGAGGAGCTATTGCTCCTGTACGGAAAGGTGGCCGCCCGGTTGACCGAAGCCGGTGTCGACGTTGTGGGCACCGAATGTGGGGAGTTTGTCACCAGCCTCGACATGGCGGGCCTATCGCTCACGTTGTTCTGGACCGACGAAGAGCTCGAAGCGTTGTGGTCGGCGCCGGCAGATACGCCGGCTTTCAGGAAGGCGCCTCGCTCTCCGATCGGGCGGCCGGTTGCGACAGCGGGCCGCGCACGTGTAACCGCGACTGCCGTTGCGCCCCTTGCGCCCCTTGCGCCCCTTGTGACGGTAGCGACAGATGCGACGCCTGCGTCGCGAGAGCTGGCACAATTGGCTGCCCTGGCTCTGCGGACGGCGGCCGAAACGGCTCACGACCACGAGCAGGAACTCGGGGATCTAGACGCAGTCGCGGGGGACGGCGATCACGGCATCGGCATGCGCCGCGGCGCGGATGGCGCAGTCGACGCGGCTGGTGCCGCCATCGAGCGCGGTGCAGGTGTGCACGAACTGCTGATGGCCGCCGCGGAGCAGTGGTCGGACTCGGCCGGCGGCTCCTCCGGTGCACTCTGGAGCGCTGCGTTGATGGCCGTGGCGGGGGCACTGGGGAACCGCGACTCCTACGGCGCCACTGATCTCGTCAGCTCGGCAGTCGCCGGGCGCGATGCCATGGCTGTGCTCGGCGGCGCCAAGCCGGGAGACAAGACGGTCCTTGATGCCGTGTACCCGTTTGTCGCTGCCTTGCAAACGGAGGTCGATGAGGGCCGCCCGGTGGCCCAGGCATTGCAGGCTGCGGCGGGTGTGGCTACCCGGGCGGCAGCCGGCACCGCCCCACTCCGGCCCCGCAAAGGCAGAGCTCGCCCGCTGGCCGAGCGGAGCGTCGGCACCCCGGATCCCGGCGCCGTCTCTTTTGCGCTGATCGTCACGGCGCTGGCAGACAAAGCCGGCGCCTGGACGGAGGGCCCTGGCGGCCCGGCCGCCGTTCCGGGAGACTCGTAGTGGCACAGAGATGGCGGATCGTGATCGGGAGCGACGAAGCCGGTTTCAGTTACAAAAACGAGCTGAAAGCGGTCCTGGAGCGCGACGCGTGCTGTCGTGTCCGTTGACGACGTCGGAGTGGTGACGCGCACCGACGACACCGCGTACCCCCATATAGCTGTGGCTGCGGCACGTAAAATTGCGGCCGGCGAGGCAGACCGAGCCTTGCTGTTCTGCGGCACGGGCCTTGGCGTCGCCATCGCTGCCAACAAGGTCGCGGGTGTGCGCGCCGTCACCGCGCACGACAGCTATTCGGTCGAAAGGTCCGTCCTCAGCAACAATGCTCAGGTCCTGACGATGGGGGAGCGGGTGATCGGGCTGGAGCTGGCCAAAAAGCTTGTCGACCAGTGGCTGGACTACCAGTTCGACCCGAGCTCGCCCTCCGCAGCCAAGGTGGAAGCGGTCGGTTTGTACGAACGACGTCAGGAGGACGAAGGTGGCTGACGAGCCGTCTGGTCGCCATCCCGCCAGCACGTCAAAACGCGTCGGCAGTCTAAGGCGCGTCAGAACTCCAAAGGAGGCTCATGTCAGAGTCCATGCAGGCCGTAGTGTGCCACGGCCCAAACGATTACACGCTCGAAGAGGTCCCGGTGCCCGAACCCGGGCCAGGGAGCGCCCTGATAAAGGTCGAGGCAGTCGGGATCTGTGCCAGTGACCTGAAGTGCTATCACGGAGCGGCAAAATTCTGGGGTGGCGAGGGCCGCGTTCCCTACGTCGAACGAGACGTAATACCCGGTCACGAGTTCGTAGGGACCGTGGTCAGTCTCGACGATGAGGCGGGCGCGCGCTGGGGCGTGGCGGTGGGGGACCGGGTGCTGTCAGAGCAGATCGTGCCCTGCTGGGAGTGCCGCTACTGCCGGAGAGGTGAGTACTGGATGTGCGGGCCGCACGCCGTCTACGGTTTCAAGCACCGTACACCGGGTGCGATGGCCTCCTATATGGTCTATCCGCCGGACGCAATTGTCCACCGCATCTCGGGAGATCTCCCTGCCCATCATGCCGCGTTTGCCGAACCGCTGGCGTGTTCTCTGCATGCAGTTGAGCGCGCCGATATCCACTTCGACGACGTGGTGGCGGTGGCCGGCTGCGGCCCTATCGGGATGGGGATGGTCATCGGTGCGGCCGCAAAGTCCCCGCGCCATATAATTGCGCTCGACGTTTTCGACAGCAAGCTCGAAGTGGCCAGGCTCTGCGGCGCTGACGTCACCGTCAACATCGCCAGGGACGACCCTCTTGAGGTCGTCGCCGAGCTCACCGACGGGTACGGAGTCGATGTTTACCTCGAAGGCAGTGGGCACCCGTCTGCAGTGCCGCAAGGTCTCCGGCTCCTCCGCAAGTTGGGCACTTATGTCGAGTACGGGGTTTTCGGTTCTGACGTGAGCGTCGACTGGAGCGTCATCAGTGACGACAAGGAGCTCGACGTCAGGGGTGCTCACCTGGGGCCACACTGCTGGCCCAAGGCGGTCCGCATGCTCGAATCGGGGACGCTGCCGATGGACCGCATCTGTACTCACCAGCTCCCATTGGCCGACTTCAAGCAGGGTTTCGACCTTGTGGCGGACAGCGCCAGCTCGATAAAGGTCAGCCTGCTGCCGGAATGAACAAGCACGGGCTGTGACGGATAGCTCATGCGCCGCGCCGAATTGACGATCGAGTTCCGGGCCGACTTCATTTATTTGCGCACATTGGAAAGGAAAACGCGAACGTGACGATGCGAATAGTGCTCGGGCAAGCAGCGCGGCCGACCGAAGAGTACTTGACCTTTGCCAGCCAACTGGGCATGACCGGCGTGCAGCTGAACACGCCCGACCTGCCGGGCGAGCGGCGCTGGGACCTGGCCGACCTCGTAGCTTTGCGGGACAGGGTCGAGAGTTACGGACTGCGCCTCGAGGCTATCGAGAACGTGCCGAACCACTTTTATGAAAAGGCCATGCTCGGTGTTGGGGGCCGAGACGAAGAAATCGATAACGTAGCTGTCACCATTCGCAACATGGGACGCGCCGGCGTACCCCTCCTTGGCTTCAACTGGCTGCCCACTTCGGTCTGGCGGACCGAGCTCGCCCCCGTCGGGCGGGGCGGGGCGGTGGTCTCTGGCTTCGACCTGGCGCGGGCCCAGGATGGCAGCCTCTCGGGCCAAGTACTGGTCGCTCGCCGCGACCGCAGGGTCGAAGACCAAAAAGACTCCTGGAGCCGCGACGCTCTATTCGACCTTCCAGGTACGCGCAGTGACGAGGATATGTGGGCTTCTTATGAGTACTTCGTAGACGCCCTCGTACCAGTGGCCGAAGAGGCCGGGGTCCGTTTGGCGCTTCACCCCGACGACCCGCCCGTCCCCACGCTCGGCGGCATAGCGCGCATCTTCCGGTCTGTCGACGCGTTGAAGCGTGCCGTCGAGCATTCGCCGGGGCCAGGTTTCGGGATCGAGCTCTGTCTCGGCACTGTTTCGGAAATGGGCGGCGAGGAGGCTGTGGTCGAGGCCATCCGGTACCTGGGCCCCAGGGACAAGATCGCCTATGTGCACCTGCGAGACGTGAAAGGCACCGTGCCTGCGTTCGTTGAGTGCTTCCTCGGGGAGGGCAACTACAAACCGGCGCGGGTGATCCGAGAGCTGAGCCAAAGCGGTTACAACGGTTTCATAATGGATGACCACACCCCGGCCCTCGTAGGCGACTCTTCATACGGGCACCGCGGGCGAGCGTTCGCGCTGGGGTATATCCAGGGCCTTATCGACATGATGGAGCTGGACGACGTGGTCGCGAATGTGGAGTGAGGTGGCGCCGGGCGTACGCGCGCTGACGCTCGGCAACCCGCAAATCGAGGTGACTATCCTGCCCGACAAGGGCGCTGATATTTACTCCCTCGTCCATCGCGCTACCGGGACGGACGTGCTGCTCAAATCGCCCTGGGGCGTGCGCGCGCCGGGGCTGTGGCCGAGGGCGACGACGACGATGGAGCGGTGGATCGAGGGGTACCCCGGCGGTTGGCAACTCCTCTTGCCGAACGGCGGGGACGAGTGCATCGAGCAAGGTGCCACGTGGGGATTCCACGGGGAGGCGGCCCTGGCGCCCTGGACCGTTCTCGACCAAACTGGTTCCACGGCCACGCTCGATACCATGCTTTTCGTCGCTCCGTTGTACGTTAGGCGGGAGCTGTCCTTGGACGGCCCGGTCCTGCGCCTGCGGGAGGAGGTGACGAACCTTTCGCCTCAAAGCGTGGAAGTGATGTGGTCTCACCACCCTGCTTTTGGCCCGCCTTTCCTCGACGGGGGTTGTACGCTCGCAGCCGGGTGCCGGTCGGTCGTTGCAGACGACCGGGAGCCCGGGGCGCTGTTGCGCCCGGGTAGCCGCCATAAATGGCCCAAAATTACAACTCCTGAGGGTGAGGCGGCGGACCTGAGCCGGATCCCGGGCCGAGAAGAACATCGGCCCTCCTCGCCTACCTCGTCGATTTCGACGTCCCCTATTTCGCCATCACCAACCCGAGGCTCGGGATGGGGGTCGGGCTGCATTGGCCTCTCGACCCGTTTGACAAAGCCTGGCTTTGGCAGGAGGTCCACCACGGGACGGGCTGGCCGTGGTTCGGGCGCACCTATGCCGTCGCCGTCGAGCCCGCCTCGACCATCCCGGGCCAGGGGATCGCAAACGTGTGGGCGAAGGGATCGAGCCTGGTACGGCTGGACGGCCTCGCTTCTCGAGAGGTGGTAATCGAAGCCGTCTTGTTCGACGGCACCGCCCCCGTCTCGGGGATAGCGGAGGGCGGCGCAGTGACGTTCGCTCAAACCTGAGCGCGCCGGGGGCGTGGCCTTGACCCGGCGGGAAAGGCCTGCCAATGGCCACCCGAGGTGGCACAGGCGTCAGAAGGCGAGTTCGCGGCCACCCGGCTCGACTTGACCGCTGGCCACTAGCCAAGACAGCGATTCGAAGACTGCCTCCAACGAGCTGTACCGGGGGCTGTAGCCCAGGGCCCGGGAGGCCTTCCGGATGCTCATCGAAGGACTGCGGGTGACGTGTTCCCAGGTGGCCTGGGCGTCAGTCGGTTTGTTGGCCGCGGCCCAGCTGTCCCAGGGTTGGAACGAGAGGAGTGCAGGCTGCCCGAACCATCCGGCCACTTTTTCGGCGTAGCCTCGCAAAGTCAGGGCGCGCTCGGAGACAACGTGAAAGGCCTCGCCCGACGCATTGGTGGGGTCGGCCAGGGCCTTCTCGAAGGCCTGGGCCACATCGTCGGCGTGGACGTGGTGGACCGTCTCCAAGCCAAAGTTGGGGAGCGCTAACTCCTCACCCCTGGCAAGCTGTTCGAACACGTCGAGGTTGAAATTCGCGGCCGGGTTAACTGGCGACCAGCCCGGGCCGACGATGTGACCGGGGTGCAGGACCGTGCACGACATCGCACCCTTCCTGGCCGCGTTGAGCAGCAGTTCCTCGATGGCCGCCTTCTGGGTCCCGTACTCGCCGAACGCCTCGCGAGCTGCGTCTTCCACAACGGGGACCTCGACGGCGCGGCCGTGCACCCAGATGGTGCCGCAGTGCAATAGGTAAGACCCCACCGGAGCGAGAGCATCCACCAGCTGGCGGGCCGACGCCACAGTGAAACAAAGTAGGTCGATCACCGCGTCAGGGCGGGCGGCAGCCAGCCGCTTCCCGAACGTCCCTGCCGCGTCCTCGGCTTCCCGATCGGCCTGGACACGCTCGACGGATTGCCACGCGGGGTGATCGACGTACGGCTTACGCTCACCCCTGCTAATGGCGATGACCTCATGACCGTCCGCCACCAAACGTGGCACGAGGAAACTGCCGATGTGGCCGGTAGCGCCAACCACTATTACCCTCATCTAGGCACACTCATTCGGCCTCCAACGCGACAACCCAACAGGGCGTCCAAAATGCTAGTTCCTGACCACGGCGTCCGGCCAAAATGCGTCCCTGTCTATGGAGGATTGTAAGGCGAGAATTCTGACGGTGGTATTTTGCGATGGGAATGAGTGTACGCACCGGGCACCGCAGCGAACGTCCAGCAGTATGAGCCCCTGTGCGCTCGGTATCGACCTCGGGACGGGCTCCGTAAAAGCCGTCCTCATCGACGCCACTGGGGCTCAGCTGAGCGTCGCGTCGGCGCCGGTCGTGTTGTCCAGGCCACAGCCCGGGTGGGTCGAAACGAATCCGGAGAACTGGTGGCTGGCGGTGCAGATCGCTGTGCGGGACGCGCTAGACCGCAGCCCGGCTCAGGTTTGCGCTGTTGGGCTCTCCGGCCAGATGCACGGTGTCGTCCTGGCCCACGGTGATAGCCGGGCGCTGCGGCCGGCAATCATTTCGCTCGATCGTCGCGCTCAGGCGGATCTGGAGCTTTACCAGGCCCTTCCGGCCCACCTCTTGTCGTCACTCGGCAACCCGCTGGTCCCGGGAATGGCGGGGCCTATCCTGCACTGGCTGGCCACCAACGAGCCTTCCGTCGTCGCCGAGGCGGACTGGGCCTTGCAGCCCAAGGACTGGCTCCGCCTCAGGCTCGTCGGGAAAGCCGCCAGTGAACCGAGCGACGCTTCAGGGACCCTGCTGTTCGACCTCGCCGGCAACTCGTCGGCCCTTCCGGTCGTAGAAGCCCTCGGGTTGCCTCCGGGTTTGCTCGCACCGCTCGGTTCATCCGGCGCCATAGCGGGGCCCTTGGCGCTTTCCACCGCGCACGCTCTTGGTTTGGCCGCCGGTACACCGGTGGTCTACGGCAGCGCCGACACTGCCGCCGCCCTGGTAGGCACCGGGTTATCAGAGGTCGGCCCGGTCCAGCTCACGGTGGGATCTGCCGCCCAGGTGGTCACCCTCCGCCGCCAGCCAGTCCCCGACCCCGGCCTTCGTTATCACGTTTTCGCTTCCGCCCGTCCCGGTCAGTGGTACGCATTGGCGGCCGTGCAGGCCGCAGGGGTGGTGCTGTCCTGGGCGCTAGACGCGCTTGGTGCGACCTGGGAGGAAGCTTACGAACTATTCGATGCTTCGCCGAGCGGTGCCAACGGGGTGTCTTTCGTCCCCCATTTGGCTGGAGCCAGGTCCCCCTCGATGAATACCGCGGCACGGGCCGCGTTCCGGGGGCTGGAACTGCGTCACGAGCGGGCCGACATGTTACGGGCCGTCTTTGAGGGTGTGGCCTTTTCGGTCCTCGATGCGGCTGCTGCGCTCCCCGAATTTGCGGACGCTCCCGAGTTGTACCTGGCCGGGGGAGGTACTCTCCATGACAAATGGCGCCAACTCCTGTGCGATTTGCTGGGTAAAGTGCTGTTGATCGTCGAAGATCCAAACGCCTCTGCCCGCGGCGCAGCACTTCTTGCGGGTCGCGCGGTTGCGTTGGCCCCGGACGACGGGCGGATGACCCCGTTGGCGGGGCGCGTGGAACCGGACCTGTGCGCCCATGACGTACTGATGGTGGCCTTTGACCGCTGGAAGAGCGAAGGCGGGTGACCGTTGGTCCTCCGCCGCGAATCGTGTGTGATGTCCGGACAGAGTTTGAACTAGAGCCAGGAGGTTCGAGATGAACGAGTCACCCGCTACACAGAAAGCACTGACGGGCGCAGAAGTGGTACGCCGGCTCGGTGTCGAACCCGAGCCGTTGCCGGCGCCCAGCCCGCATCGCTTTCCCGATGGTGCTCACTTCAGGATCGAGATCCCGAGCGTCGAGAGGCCCGAGGCGCTGGCCGCTGTTATCGACGCCGCGGATGGTCCCGGGTTCGTCGTCAACCGCGTTTCCCAGGGCAGCGGGGCCATGCTCCTGGCGGAGCGGGAATTGAACGCAATGGCAAAACTCGGGGCTGAGCGCGGCATGGAGGTGTCGCTTTTCGTTGGTCCTCGCGATGAATGGGATCTCGGCGCGTCATCTCGGTCTGCGGACGGCCCGGCTTTCGCTGGCCGTATCCGCGGCGCTCGGCAGCTTCGTTACGCGTTCGACGACGTGCAGCGGGCCACCGAACAGGGCATCCGCAGCTTTCTCGTGGCGGACAGCGGCCTCCTCGAAATGCTCGCGGACTCTCAGCGCCGGGGAGAGCTCCCGGCCGAAACCATTTGGAAGGTCTCTGCATATATGGCCCCCACGAACCCGGCCACATTCGCACAGTTGGAGCGCCTCGGCGCGTCGACGATCAACGTGCCTTCCGATATGACGCTCGGGCAATTGTCCGAGCTCCGATCGGTGTCCGAGCTACCCATAGACCTGTACGTCGAGTCTCCCGACGGTGCGGGAGGTGTCGTCAGGGGCCACGAACTCGGAGATCTTGTCACCGTGGCCTCACCGCTGTACGCAAAGTTCGGCCTGCGCAACTCACGCGGGCTCTACCCGAGCGGGCTGCACCTTCGCAACGATGTGGTGGCGATCGCCAGGGAGAAGGTGAACCGGGCCGCCATCGCGCTCGAATGGCTAGGGCGCCTCGCTCCGGGTCTCGTCCAGTCTGGCCCCGGTGCGAAAGGGCTGGGGGTGCCCGCGCCGTAAGGACGCGGGGGCCGCGGAGGGTCGCGGGGCCGCGGAGGGTCGCGGGGCCGCGGATGGCCGACGGGCCGCGGAAGGCCGCGGGGCCGCCGACGGAATTTCCCGGTTGAAACGTTTTTCTCGGTGCGGTAGCGGGGCTCCGTTGCGTTTACGGGGCGGTTTCGCCGCCTCGTGCACCCAATTCATGTTTATGCACCCGGAACCGCTTCGCACGGCCCACTGCCCCGCCCCGGGGGCACCGCGGCTCTCGGGTCGGCGCCTGCTCTCGGGCCACGCCCGCGCGGTCTCTACGTCTGCCCGAGCTGGCCCGCCCCGCCTATCATCCGCGAGACCGCTGCCGCCGCGTCGCGCACCGCAACGCGGCTCGAACTGTTTTGGCCCAGATGGCGAGTCATCCGGGCTGCAGGGCCAGACAGGCTGATAGCAGCGATCGGTTCCCCGTGCCTGCCGCTGATAGCGGCGGCAACGCATGCCACCCCTTCTTCGTGCTCTTCTTCGCACAGCGCGTAGCCCCGGGCACGGACCTTTTCGAGATCGGCCATGATCTCTGCTTGGGTGGTCAAGGTCCGGTCGGTGTAGCGGGCGAGCGAGACTTGGCCGAAAAACCGGTCCAGCTCCTGGTCGGGGAGGCAGGCCAACATAGCCTTCCCGACCCCGGTGCAGTAGGCCGGCGCAGTATGGCCTACTCGCGACCGCATGAGGCCCACGGCTTGAAACCGGGGCACGAGCTTTTCCAGGTACACGACCCGGAACTCATGGTCCAGGGTGGCCAGGTGGACCGTCTCATCGAGCTCGTTGCGCAGTTTCACCAGGAACGGCTCAGCCTCCAAACGGATGTCCAGTGAGGTTTCGAACGCGGCTGCCGCCCGCAAAGGCAAGTAGCCGAGCCCGTACCCGCGTCCGGTCGCCTTGGCCCAGCCTCGTTCGACGAGCACCGAGACGAGCCGGTGCACGGTCGTTTTCGGTAGGCCAGTACGCTCGACCAGGCCCGAGAGGGACAGGGGGCCATCAGCCTCCACCAGCATTTCGAGGACGTACAAGCCCTTGGCAAAAACATTTGCCGGTGTGGCCGCCGCGTTAGTCGCCAAGTTGGTCGGCGAGGGGTGTCGAGGTGCATTGGGGAGCAGCAGGGGCGCCTGCGAGGTGTTGGCAGCCGGTCCGGTCCGGGTCATTTGATCGCACCTGCAGTGATGCCCTCGACGAATAGACGGTTCAGGACGATGTACAGGAGGATTATCGGGGCCGAAGCCAGGATGACGGAGGCAAACACCAGCCCATAGGCGGTCGAATAGGTCCCGAAGAAACTGATGATGGCGACCGGCAAGGTGTAGAGGGAGCTCTTGGTCTCGAGTACGAGAGGGAGCAAGAAATCGTTCCACACAAAGACCCCGTTCAGGATCGCTACCGTGGCGATAGCAGGCAGGACGAGCGGCAACTCGATGCTCCAGAAGGTGCGAAAGTGGGAGCACCCGTCCAGGTACGCCGCCTCTGCGATCTCGAACGGCACGGTCTTGAAGAAATTTACAAAGATAAGGAACGACAACGGAAGGGTCAGAGCACAGTAGGGGAGGATGATCGACCCGATCGTCCCGACCAGCCTGAGCTCGTGCATCAGTATGAATATCGGGATCAATATGACGACGCCGGGGACCACCAGCCCGGACAAGAAATAGCTCTGGAGCAGACCTGTGTGCCGGGTGCGCAAGCGCACGACCGCGTAGGCCGCCATGGCGCCGACGAGCCCGCTCACCACCACCGAAACTGTAGTTACGAGCACGCTGTTCAAGAAGGCCGGGAACAGGTCCCCCTGCTGCCACGCCTGGCTGTAGTTGGCGAAGTAAAAGTGGGTCGGGAAGGATGCTGGCGAGCTGAAAAACGACGGCTCAGACTTGAACGACGCGAATAACGTGATCAGGATCGGCCCGACGGCGAAGGCGCTGTAGCCGATCAGGACCACATGGGTCAGCACGCGCTTGGTCTTGCTGGCCCGCTCAGCCCGGTGCCGACGAGCAGCCTGGCGGGTGCGCCTGGTCACAGCTCGACTATCCGCCGCCGGAAGTAAAGTTGCAAAAGGAGCATGCCGACGGCGAGGATCACCATCACTCCGACGGCGTTTGCCTCGGAGAAGCCGAGGTTGGACGTCGAGCTGAAAATGCCGGTGCCGAACGCAGTTCGGTAGATCAGCGTCCCGACGACATCAGTGGCACCACCCGGCGCCCCTTCGACGCCCTCGAGGACATAGACCACCGCGAAGCTCTGAAAGCATGTTACGAAGGTCAGGATCGTAGTAACGACGATGGCCGGGCGGAGCAGCGGGATTATGACGTACCGGAGGCGTGTGAGCCCAATGGCCCCGTCGACCTCCGCGGCGTCGAGCAGTTGTGCTGGGATCGCCTTCAGACCGGCGCCGTATATGACCATGGGCACTCCGCCCCATTGCCACCAGCTGACCACGATCACCGTCGCGAGCGCCAGGCGGGGCGACGAAAGCCACTGGGGTTGGAAAAACCCCAGCCCGATAGCCTTCAATGCCGGGTTGACGACCCCGATCTGCGGGTCGAGCATCACGGTCCAAATAAAGCCGGTCGCCACCAGGGACAGGATGGCGGGCAGGAATATCAGGGTCCGGTAAATCTGGTAACCGGCCGGGCGGCGGTTTAGCAAGAGCGCCAAACCGAGGCCGACTGCGTTCGTCAGGACGAAGAACGCTCCCACCATTATCGCGTTATGCCGGAGGGCCGCCAGGAATGAAGCGTTGGTGAAGACGTTCGCGAAATTGCTGACCCCGTCGAACGCAAAGTGGCCTATCCCGTTCCAGTTGCTGAAGCTGAGAGGCAGGCTGCCGACGAAAGGGACAACGAACACGAGGCCGTACAACGCTATGGCGGGCAGCAAGAATCGAGCGGCCGGCAACCTCGGGCCCCGACGGCGGCGCCCCTTAACCGGGACGCCACCTCGCTCTGGTGCTTGACGCGTCGGTACCGCGGTTACCGTCACCGGTACTGGGCCTTTACCACTCGGCGACCGAGCCGTCAGGGTAACTGAGAGTAGGGGTGTGCCAGGTGCCCTCGTCCTCGAGCGCTCTCACAGCCTCGAAGTTGACTTTGACGCCAAGCCCCGGGCCTTTGGGCGCCGGGATCATGCCGTCGACCAGCTTGAACGGCTCTTCGAGCAGGTCGGCACCGAGGTCGCGTACCAGCTCCTGGGCCAGGAAGTTGTCGCAGACGCAGTCAACCTGGAGGCTGGCCGCGAGCGCAACGGGCCCAAGCGGGTTGTGAGGGGCGATCTGCGCGTAGTGCGCGTCGGCCATAGCGGCGATCTTGGGCAGCTCGCTTATACCGCCAGCGTGGCAGACGTCGGGCTGGTACACGTCGGCGATGCGCGCTTCGATAGCCTCGCGAAATCCCCAGCGCGTAAAGAGCCGTTCGCCAGTCGCGACCGGCAGGCTCGTCGAGGCCTTGATATCCCGCATGGCCGCTACGTTTTCTGGGAGACAGGGTTCTTCGATGAACCACGGGTGGGCGCCTTCCAGTTCGCGGGCGAGGGTCGTGCTCAGCGCGGGCGTAGCTCTGCCGTGGAAGTCGACCGCGAACTCGTACGAAGCCCCGATGGCCTCTCGGAGACGATATAAACGCTCCACCTCGCCGTCCACATATGCTCTCGTCGGCAGGCGCGGCGCCGGGCCGGTCAAAGACGTCTTCATCATGCGGAAGCCCGCGTCGATAGCGGTCTTGGCGTCGGCAATGAGGGCGTCAGCGGTGGCCCCGCCTATATGGCAATACACGGGGACGGCTGTACGGACGGGACCGCCGAGCAGCTCGTAGACCGGGGCCCGAGCAATTTCCCCTTGATATCCCACAGCGCGATGTCCACCGCGGAGATGGCGCTCGTGAGCACCGGGCCCCGCGGTAGAAATTGCCGCTGTACATCCGCCTCCAGTGGTGAGCCACGGCGCGGGGATCCTGGCCGATGAGGTACTCCGCCATCGACTCCACCGCCCCGCGTACGGTACGAAGGTTGCCCTCGAGCACTGCCTCGCTCCATCCCTCGACCCCTGCGTCCGTCGTGACCCGCAGGAATTGCCAGCGCGGGCGTACGTAGAAGAGGTCGAGGGAACGGATCGTTACCCGGTCAGCCATCAGTGCGACCGCGGCTTGCCTACGATGCCATCAAAGGGGGCCGGCGGCACGGCGCTGGCGGATGGTCACCTGATCTGGTCACTTGATCTGGGTCACTTGATCTGGGCCTGGCAGGCGGCGGCGAACTGCTTGGGTGTGGTGGTGCCGAGCAGCATGTTCGGGATGTGCAGCAGGGAGTAGTTCCACATGTTCGAGAGCTGAGGGAACTGGAACCATTCAGGTGCGTCATTCGTCGATTGCTGGATTATCTCCTCCTGGATAGGCACATTAGTGTGAGCACCTTTGGTGTCGGGGAGCTCGATCGTCTCGGCCACCTGGGTACCGATCTTGGGGGTGAGGAAGAAATTGAAGAAGGCGATCGCCGCAGCGATCTGGGCCGGGTCTTTCACGTTGGAATTAAGCCCGTAGAGGAAATCGATGCCGCTGTTGACCGTGCTCACGCCCATGCCGTCCGGGTGAGGAAAGGCGAAGAAACCGAGGTCCACGGCCGGGTTGATGTTCTTGAAGCCCGTGTAGTCGGCGGACCCGCCTTCGAACAGGATGGTCTTGCCTTCGGCAAAGTCGGCCTTGCCATTGATGTAGGCGGTCGAGGCCCACCCCGGTGCAAAGTAGGGGACGAGGCTCTGCATGTACGCGGTAGCAGCCAGGAATTCCGGGTCGGTCAGCTTGGCCTTGCCCTCAGCGATGGCCGATACGCCTGCCGGGCCGTGCACGCTCGTCATGAAACCCGTCCAAAAGAACGTCGGGATGATCCCGTCCTGGGAGGGCATCCCGAGGGCTGCAGCGGAGTTCTTGCTTTGAATGGTCTTGCACAGGCTGGCAAATTCGGTCCAGGTCTGCGGGATGCCGAGCTTGTACTTGGCAAACGTCGGCTTCCAATAGTAAATCCCGGTGGTGTACTCTCCGAGCAGCGGCAGGGCGTAAATCTTGTTGCCGACAGACATAAATGCCGTCGCCGACGGGAGGAGCGCACCTATATTGATCTTGCCGGTGAGGTCGTGCAGGCGCCCTGCCTGCGCGATGGTGTTGTAAGTGCCACCGGCGCCCATGCCGAAGATATTGGGGGCGCTACTTGCCGCTAGCGCTGAGGTAAGCAACGTCGGGTAGCTGGGCCCGGCTTGGGCGTTACCTGGATCTTGACTGTCGGGTACTTATGTTCGAACTGGGACACCAGGGAGGTCACCTGCTGGACCCACTCCGGGTGATTTGTCCACATGGTTAACGTCGCTGGGGCAAGCGTGGGTTCACGGACCCGGGTGATGCGGGGTAGAACTTCGGCCGCGGCTCCCGCCGGGCCCGAAAGGAGAAGGCCGGCGCCCGCGGCTGCGGCCGCGCCGGCGAGGAATTCGCGTCTGGAAAGAGCCATTGACTACACCTCAGTGTTTGCGAGTGGCAGCATTGTGCTGCGTTAGGCCTGATGGTCCTGCTACTAGTGGGTCCCCTAGGAGCCCGAGATAAACCTGACCTCGTAGAAGAGAAGGAGGCGGCGAGATGCTGTTGACCAACAAGTACCTACCAGCGGGGCAGCGACGACAGCATCCGCCCCCTCCTTCACTCTTTGCGGCTTGTTTGCGCGGGTCCCTTACAGATGTCCCGTGAGATGGAACACCTGGTTCATTGTTGACGGTAAGTTACAAGCAGGCCAAGGGCTTGTCAAGGCACCCTTATGATTTCTTGAAACGGTGAGCAGGCGGGCCGCTAACCCCGGGATGAGCGACGAAGAGGTCGCCAGCGTGCGGCTCCGTGGCGAGTTGGTCGGCGGTCAGCCCTTCACGAGCGGTGGTGATGTAGAGGTCGTCGAGGTTGGGCCCGCCGAAGGCGGCACTCGAGGTGTTCGACGCCGGGACGCGCACGATGGCCAGCCGCTCGCCATTCGACGGGTCGATCCGTTCTACCCGTTTGCCTCCCCAGCAGGCGACCCACAAGCAACCCTCGACGTCAATTGCCATCCCGTCTGGGCTGCTGTCCGCGAACTCGGCGATCACTCGCCGGTTTGACAGCGCTCCGGTGGCCAGGTCGACGTCGAACGCGTCTACAAGGTGACGGGGGGTGTCTATGTAGTACATGGTCTTCCCGTCGGCGCTCCAGGCCAGGCCGTTCGAAATGCCGACTTCTTCGAGGACCGCCGTCACGCTCCCGTCCCCCTGGAGCATGTAGAGCGCGCCCAGGATCTCCGTCTGCCCGTGGTGCATAGTCCCCGCGTAAAAGCGACCTTGAGGGTCCACCTTGCCGTCGTTGAAGCGGACCATCTCACCGTCGACACTGAACTCCCCGAACTGCTCGATCAAGCTGCCGTCAGGCTCGGCCAGGAAAAAGGAGTCGTGCGCGGCGAGCACGAAACCACCACCTTCACGCAGGACTACGGCGCCGACTGGCCGGCCGGCCTCGAACGTGTGGTGTTCGCCGGTCGCCGGAGAGAACGTGTGGACCCGGTGGCCAACGATGTCGACGAAGGAGAGCTTTTGGAGCTGCTCGTCCCATACGGGCCCTTCGCCCAATTGAGCGTGGACTTCCAGCGCGATCTCGGCCGTGAGCTCTTTGGTAGCCATTTGTTTCCCTCGATTTCCACCCTGTACCCTTTCGATGTTCCCGCTGTTCGGTGGGTGAAGCACCCAGGGTCAGTGCCTCGACGTTCAACGGATCGTGGTCCCTTCTTCTCGGGACATCAGCGCGAGGTCTTCCCTGCTGGGCATCCCTTCCCAGTCTCCGAGCACGGTGACGGCGTAAGCCCCGGTAGCACTCGCCATGGCCAGACGCCCCGGCACGTCGAGGCCGTCGAAAGTTCCTACCATGTAGCCCGCCACGAAGGCGTCGCCGGCGCCGACGGGGTCAACGGCGACAACGTTGCGGGCCGCCTCCTCGTGGACAGCACCGTCCGTGACCGCGAGAGCGCCCTTTGGGCCGCGCTTCACCACGACGGCCCGCTCCCCGTCCCCGGCGAGGCGGCGGGCGCCTTCGAGCAGGTCGTCAGGCTCGACGATGGCGAGCTCGTCCTCTCCGGCGAACACGAGATCGGCCAGTGCGGACATCGAGCGGAACTGCTCCGCTGCCTCCGTCGGCGCCCAGAGGGCGGCGCGGTAATTGAAGTCGAACGAGACGGGCACTGCCGCTGACCGGGCGATCTCCACGGCCCTGTACGCGGCCGCGCGTGGTGGTGCTCAACCCCAGGGTGATCCCGGTCACGTGCAACATGCGCGCCGCGCTGATCAAGGTTTCGTCGAGGTCATCGACCGAAAGCCTCGAACCGGCGTAACCACGCCGGTAATAAGTCACCCGGGCCACGTTGGGGCCACGCCGCTCCTTGAACATGAGCGCCGTCTGGGCGGAGGGGTCAACGATGCTTGTCGAAACATCGACCCCCTCTGCTCGCAGCGACGTCAGGATCATCTGACCGAGCTCATCCGCGCCTACCCGGCCGGTCCACGAAGCGCTATAACCGAGGCGGGACACCCCGATGGCGACGTTGGACTCAGAGCCAGCCGCAGAAAGGCGCAGGCTCTTCATGTCCCGCAAACGGCCGACCCGCGGCGCCGACAGTAGCGCCATGGTTTCGCCGAGCGTTACCAGGTCGCTCACGAGCCAGTCCCGTGGCCCAGCGCGTCCACCAGCTTCATGGCGCGGATGGCGAGCGCGTCGAGGTCACCCCCGCGCAGGGAATCGCCGAGAAGTTGGCCACCCATGCCGACAGCGAAGGCTCCGGCGGCGAGGTAGTCCGCCGCCTGGTCGAGGCCGATGCCGCCGGTCGGGACGAGTGGGATGTGCGGCAGGGGGTCCCGGACAAGGCGAAGGTAGGCCGGCCCGCCCAGAGCCGCAGGGAAGACCTTCACGAGGGGCGCACCTGCGTTATAAGCAGCCAGGATCTCGGTCGGCGTGAAGGCTCCCGCTATGACGGGGACGCCCCGCTCGGCTCCCGTCTCGACCACCTCGGGGACGAACGCCGGAGTAACGAGGTAACGGGCGCCGGCATCTGCCGCGGACGTTGCCTGTGCGGCGGTCAGAACCGTCCCGGCGCCGACGCACGCACCCGTCGCCTGGGATCCCGAAGAGCAGTACCGCTCGAGCGCGCCAAGTGCGCCATCGGTCGTCAGGGCAAACTCCACTGCTCGAACGCCGTGGGAGACGAGGATGTCGGCGGCGGCGGCGAACCGGCTGGCTTCTGGTGCTCGGAGCACGGCGACCACGCGGCAGTCACGGATCGTCTCAATGGTTTGGCGCCCACCAGCGCTGAACCCGTCACTCGCCACGGCTATCTTCGGTCTTCCAGCCTTCTCGGGCCACCGCTCGTCGATGCCACGTCTCCGTCTCCAGTATTTGCAGTTGGTCAGCGAACTATCAGCGCCGCCGAAGCTTAGCGTTAAGTCCCGACCGTGGACGCCGGTGCGTCCGCAACCCGGTTAGGGACGCCCTGACATCCTCGTGCACCACGCCGGCCAACCCCTGAGAAACGCGGCTTTTTTTGCCGGCTTATCCCATCGGGCTATCCCATCGGCCTATCCCACCCGGTCGTCTTAGCTAGGAAAACGGTCCCTTCTTGGCCGCCCGGTCTGGGGCCAGAAATCGTTGTCCAGGGTACATTTTTTACTCCCGGACCCCGTCCGCAGCCGCTCATCGACGTAGATGTCCCGCCTGGCAGGGTGGCTCCACCGGCGGGCCGCCCCGGTCCGGCCGCTACGTTGACAGTGAGACGGCGAGACCGGGCCGGGATCCCCGGGGATGGGATTTATCACATGTGGCTGAACAGCTGCAAGGTGTTGTTGCCATCGTCGACGAAGAGCAGACCCCGGTCGCTCGGCGCGAGCGTGATACCGAACAGGTCGCCACCTGAATTTAGAGGGTCGATCGTGACATCATAGATTTGTGTACCACCTGGAGTCGTCTCGACAGCGTCTCCGTTGCCGCCGTTAACAGTGATGACGTCGCCGTTGGGGGCCAGGGTCATCCCGAGCGGCGCAATGAGTGAGTTCCCTTGCGTGAGGGTAATCCCCCCGCCTCCGGCGGGGATGAAGCGGAACGCGGCCAACGGGATCTCGGCGACCCGGCTGTTCACCGTATCGGCCACGTAAAGGGTGCCGTTGCGCCCGAGTGCGTCTCCCGTCGGGCCGACTACCAGCGCCGAGGAGTTCAATTGCTCGTCAAAGCCCGCCCCGATAACTGTCGAGTTGAGCATTACGGGGTTGCGACCGGGAGGGAGAGCCACGATCAGGCGCACCACGGTGCCCTGGTCGACGGGATTTGCATCATTGGCAGGATTCGTCGTGCTGAGGCCATCGAGCCCATTGAGCACGTTCGTTACAAACAACTCTGCCACGCCCCCCGACTGGACGGCGGTCAGGTCCCAAGGACCGTTGATGTGCCCACCTGACCACGTTTCGACCGGTACGCCGTAACTATTCAGCACGATAAGGCAACCTGGCTCCACTGCGCCCATGCCGGAATTGGTCACGGGCAGGCTGCCCACAACTACGAACCCGCCCCGGAGCACCGTAAGCGCTGTTGTCAGCCCCACTCCGCCCGGGCATGGCCCGGGAAGGTTGCTGGGGTTGATCTGGGCGAACGTCGTTGCCGGCTGCTGACCACCACCAGGGGGAATTTCGACGATTGTCGTACCGGTCCCCTGCAGGTTCGAGCTGGCGTTGAAGTTGCTAATGAGCGTGTCCCCGCGCATCAGGTTGCCAATGGTTTGGGGGACATTGACGATTCCGTAAGGGTTGACGTCACCGTTGGCCGGGACGGTCGTTTGCACCTGGCTCGATGTGTTGAAGTGGGACAAGAACGCCCGAGGTGACGCGCCAGCCGGCGTGGCCCCGGCCAGGGATACGGAACACATTGCGACCGTCACCAGGCCTGCTGACGCCAGCTTGGCTATCCCAGGACGCCTGGCGAGCACCGCAGGACGGGGCCCTCGGCCAGTGCCACTTGACGGGAAAGACCGGTTTGAAACGATGAACTGTCCTCTCATCACGACCTCCTCGAGGTGTCGGACCGTTCTTCAAAAGGGCCGTGACACGGCCCACCTGGGGAGTACGAGAGAACGGCCCAAATGGTTTACTTCCCGGTCAAATATTTCGGGGTCGATATTTTGGCCGCGGTCAGGCCTGTGCCTGGCACGATGGCGCCAGACGACGAGACCAGGAATTTCAGTCGCTATTCGGGGAGAAAAGCACCTCTTCGAGCCCGCCCTCAGGAGCCGCATAAGCTACGGCCTACCGATGTTGGGAGGCAATCATGGAAGCGATGCCGGAGGACTGGGAGCGGGCAGTGGCAGTCGCCGCCCACCCTGACGACCTCGAGTACGGGATGGCTAGCGCGGTGGCCCGCTTCACAGCACAGGGCAAACAGGTCTCGTACGTCATGGTCACGAGTGGCGAGGCGGGGATCGACAGTCTGCCCCCGGAACAGTGTGGCCCCCTGCGCCGGGAAGAGGAGCGCCGGGGCGCAGCGGTGGTTGGGGTGGAACACGTGGAGTTCCTGGGCCACCCCGACGGCACGGTCGAGTATGGGCTCACGCTCCGCCGCGACATCGCCGGCGCCCTCCGCCGGCTCCGCCCCCAGGTGGTGCTCGGTATGAACTTCGACCTGACATGGGGCGAGAGCAGCCCGGTCAACCACGCGGACCACCGGGCCGTAGGCCTGGCCACGCTGGACGCGGTCCGCGACAGCGCCAACCGCTGGCTATTCGCCGAGGCCGGCGAGCCCTGGAGCGGCGTCACCGGGTCCTATGTAACGGGTGGACAGGCCGCGGCCACCCACTTCGTCGACGTTTCCGGCACGGTCGACCTCGGTGTGGCCTCGTTGGCCGAGCACCGGGCCTACATCGAAGGGCTCAACAGGGAATTCGACCCGGGTACATTCCTCCGCGATATTGCCGGGTACGGGGGTATGGCGGCAGGCTGCGAGTATGCGGTCTTGCTGCATTTTTACCCTACATAGGCCGGGTCACGGGTCTACAAAATGCCACCACCCGAGGCACCGCCGTCAAGGGTGCGTGGAGGGCTCGTTTGGGCACGCGTCGAGCACCTCCAGGCGAATGCGCTTGTTGGCCTTCCCCTTCGACTCGGTCTTGACGACACGGATACGGCCGACCTCGTCCGTCGAGCGGACGTGAGTCCCTCCGTCGGCCTGCTTGTCGAGGCCAACGATGTCCACCACCCGGATCTCGCTCACGGACTCGGGGATAAGGCTCACTTTGGTACGGATCAGGTCTTCGTCCATCACTGCGGTCCCACGTGGTACGAAGCTGACCTCGATCGGCCTGGCCGCCTTCAGTTCTGCGTTGACCAGTTCCTCCACACTCTCGCCGAAGCCATCGGGGAGTGGGTCGAACTCGAAGTCCATCCGCGCGCTCAGCGGTTCCATGTTGCCTCCGGTCACAGCCTTGCCCCACTCGTTCCAGATCACCCCACACAGGACGTGAAGCGCGGTGTGGGTGCGCATCAGGGCGTGGCGACGGTCCCAGTCGATCTCGCCGTGCACTGTGTCGCCTGGGTTTGGCAGGGGGGCGTCGCCACCCAGAGTGTGCCATACATGCTCTCCCTCTTTGCGCACTTCGACCACGGGCATGGTGGCCAGCGTGCCCGTGTCGTACGGCTGGCCACCGCCCGTCGCGTAGAAGGCTGTGCGGTCGAGTGCCAATCGACGCCCACCAGCGTCCGTCGCCGTCACGACGGCATCGAAGTCCCGCAGGTAGGCATCTTTCAGGAAGAGCATTTCGGTGGTCATGCCCTATTGTGACTGGCCGGCGCTCATCTGCAAACCGGCAGCGGCGCATTGGGTGTGTTCCGCGTCTTCGGGCTCCTCTCCAAAGTCCCACCCCCAGGCCCCGAGGGTCAAGGTCACGCGGCTCGGCCCAACGGCAGGCTTAAAGGTCGGCGACGGCGGGGATGACCTCCTTGCCGATCACCTCGATGGGAGCCAGCTCCGAGACGTTCTTGACGCCGCCGTGTGCCACCTGGATCCCCATGGCGGCTAGGTTTTGCAGGTCTTCGATCGTCTTGTCCACGCGCTCGCCTTTTTTTCCTACGTCGAAGTTATAGACCACCGTCTTTTGGACGTCGTCGTACGGGCGTCCTTCGGCTTCGCAGTGGGCGCGAAGTACATCGAGCTTGTGCGGCAAGTCGGGACCACCGAAAAGGTTGCAAGCCTGGGCGTAACGGGCGACCAGCCGGAGGGTCTTCTTTTCACCCGAGCCACCGATCAGGATAGGTGGGTGTGGGCGAGACAGAGGCTGGGGGCTGTTGAGCGTACGGGCGAGCTGGTAATGACGGCCATCGAAGGGGCCCTCGTTACCCGACCACATCTGGAGGCAAATCTGCAGCGCCTCTTCGAGACGCTCGAACCGTTCAGCCAGAGGTGGGAAAAACAGGCCCAGGCCGCGTGACTCTTCTTCGTTCCAGGCCGCCCCGATGCCGAGCCAGGCCCGTCCCCCTGAGACGATGTCCAGGGTAGTAACCATTTTTGCGAGCAGGCC
The DNA here is from genome assembly GCA_963823855.1 of uncultured Acidimicrobiaceae bacterium. GTDB lineage: Bacteria > Actinomycetota > Acidimicrobiia > Acidimicrobiales > Palsa-688 > Fen-671. The sequence continues at coordinate 527,252 of CAWGNA010000002.1, read as the reverse complement.
AGGGCTGCGGTAGACGACCCCGGTCACGAGCGTCATCAGCGAGACCCGCCTGGTTTGGCCAGCCAGGTAGCCGAGAGTGGTGTAGGCCTCGACCATCTCGTGCTCGGGTGGGCCGATATGCCCGATCTGCCAAACGTGGTCCATCACGGACACGCGGTCGAAGCCGGCGTCCTCTGCAGCGATGGCCACCTCCGCCAATTGGGGCCAGGCGCGAGGCCCGCCGGGCCAGGTGAAGTCGGGGATGTGGAGACCTAGTTTCATGTAGCCGTTCTACCGCTCAGCGGCTGGTTCGCGCCAAGGTGCCGGCGGCACAACCGGATCCCCTCGATCCGCGCCGCCGGCATCTAGTGAACTACCCGCTATGTGATTTGTGCAGGCCCAAAATGCAATGTGCCTAAATGCAATGTGGATAGCCGATGCAAGGAGGCGGCAGGTGAAAGCTGTACTGGTTGTAGAAAGCGATCCCGTACGGCGATTCGCCAGCCGGCACGCTGAGGTCGAAGCCGCTGACGGTAGCCCCGCCTCCGCCGAACACGAACCACGAACTGAACACCGTGCCCAAGAACTTCGAATGAGGCCCGATGAACTCGGAGGCGGCGATGCTCACAGGGGTGGCCGTCGAAACGGACGTACTGGGCGAAGTCCACGCAGAGGCCGGGTTGACCGAGCTGATCGGCGTCTCGGGCAGGACCTGGTCGGTCGTAAGCGAAAATGCCCAGGTACTCACGGCTGAGGCCCCCCCACTTGAGCAGGAGGAAGACACTACGCAAACTGGCAAATACCACGCCGACGCCTTGAATGCGGCGCCCGAACTAGGCGCCGTGAACTTTGCCGTCTCCGTATTGGCGAGCGTGGAGTTCACGTCCCAGAACATGAACTCGTAAACCGTCCCGATGCTCCCGGGGGGTTCCGATGGTTGGTACAGGTACTGAGGTGCGGTCAGCTTGACCGACGAGCCCTCTGGGACGGCCACGGAGCCCGACAAGCCACCGGGGACCGGGGCGCCGCTCGGGAACAAGTTAGAGCTGAGCGTCATCCTCTCCGACAGGGTTCCCGCTTGTGCCACGGCCGGTGCGTAATTGAGCACCGCGGCGCCAACGAGGATGCCGGGTACGAGCTTCCTCCGCAGCAGCCGGCTCAGTGGCGGGCTGACGAGGGCAGTACGGAGGCGGTGACCCCAGAGCCGCCGGGAGCGGCCACCAGGATTTCGTTGTCGCCCACGTTCCCCGTCCATACGGGTCATATCCGCGACGGTCATGTCCGCGACAGTCATATCGGCGACGGTCATGTCTGCAATGGCCCTGTCCCCGATACTGATGCCGCTGGTGCTGAGATCTGCCTCGACGTTGTCCTTGTTCATTTCTGTTTTCTCCTCTCGAGCGCCTTGTGCGTTGTCGTTCTTGACGTACAAGCCCCTCAGGAGTTACGCGCCCGTTCCAGCCATGGTCACCGAGGGCAGTGCGACGAACGGCCGGTGAGCCTGGCCCCCCCTTGACCAAAGGTCCGCGGTGAGCCCATTGGAGGCGGGGGCAACGGGCCGTAGTCCACCTGTCGCTACGATCTCGAAGAGGTGTGATGAGCGAAGGCTCGAAGAGGTGTGATGAGCGAAGGCTCGAAGAGGTGTGATGAGCGAAGGCTCGAAGAGGTGTGATGAGCGAAGGCTCGAAGAGATGCGATGACGAAGGAGCGCGAGATGGACGCTGGGCCCGTTGGGATCATTACCGGAGGGCTAAAGGGTATTGGTGCCGCTACCGCAGTGGCATTTGCTGAGACCGGGGCGCGAATGGTATTGACCGACCTGTCGCTGACCGGCGCCGAGGATTTGGTGGGGCGGGTGAAGGATGCTGGCGGTGAAGCCATCTGCATCTCGGCGGACGTCCGGCACCCACGTTCACATGAACCGGCGGTCCAGGAAGCGGTCCAGAGGTGGGGCCGTATTGATTTCCTCGTCGCCAACGCAGGTATCGCCGACCAGAGCCGCGTGGCCAGCGGTGACCCCGACCGGTGGCGGGCCGTCGTCGAGACAAACCTGTTGGGCGTCATTTACGTGACCCACGTTGTCTTGCCAACAATGCTCGAACAAGGATCTGGCCATGTGCTTATCACGTGCTCGGTGTCGGGGCGCGAAGCGTACGTTGGCGAACCCGTTTACATTGCGTCCAAATGGGGCCAAGTGGGATTTGCCCACTCCCTGCGGCTCGAGCTCATCGAATCCGGTATCCGAGTTACGCTTATCGAACCCGGACTGGTTAATACGCCACTGACTTACAACAACCCGAAAATCAGACCCCTGCTCGAAGAAATCGAACCGCTGGCTCCCGAGGACGTGGCCCGGGCAGTAGTCTTCGCCTACCAGCAACCCGCGCGGGTCAGTGTCAGCGAGATAGTTGTCCGACCTCAACAACAGTTGCTCCCGCGGCTCTGAGAGCGAGCCGCTGTCAGAAGGAGCTCAGATGACGCCGATCAAGGTGGAACGAAACCTTCCCATCTCGCTCGCCGACGGCACCGTGCTGGCCGGAGATATGTACAGGCCGGACGATGACCGCCCGCACCCCGTTCTCCTGAATTTCTATCCCTATCGCAAGGACGACATAATTGCCAGCCTCTTCGACGCCACCAGGCGCCGGTTTGTCGAGCGCGGGTACGCAGATCTCCTGGTCGATATGACGGGTACAGGTGGCTCGGAGGGCAAGTACGGAGAAAGCTTCAACTTCAAGCGCGAGGGACGCGACCGCGGCCGAGGTGGTCGAATGGGCGGCGGCCCAGGAGTGGTGTGACGGGAACGTCGGCGTCTGGGGCGTGTCGTACGGCGGGTTCATGGCTTTCGCCTCTGCCTGCGAGAAGCCACCGCACCTGAAGGCGATCGTATCTGTGTACGCCACGACGGATAACCGGGAGCGGCTGGCCCCGCACGGCTGCCCGGCCTGGTTCGGTATGTACTCTTGGGCCGGCCACATGCTCGCCATGGACCTGCTGCCGCCCACTTATCAGGATGGTGAGGGCCGGTGGCGTCGCACGTGGGAGCAGCGGTTGCGCCGGATGAAGGAGGAACTGCCCCACGGCCTCGAGTGGCAGGTGCACCCCCCAGATGACGGTTATTGGTCGGAAGGTCGCGTGGAAGCGTCGAGGATCGACGTCCCGACGTTGCTCATTGCCGGCTGGCGCGACATCTTCACCGACGCGATGATCGACACCTTCTGGGAGCTGCCAGGGCGGCGTCACCTGGTCATCGGGCCGTGGTTGCACGTGGCCCCGCACTTGTCCGGCGTCGAGCCCTGGGATTGGGTCGGGGCCATGTCGGACTGGTGGGACCAGTACCTCGTCCCCGGCGACAACGACGAACGAAAAGAGGCTTCAGTTTTGTATTTCGTTCAAGGTGCAAATACCTGGCACGGCGATGGTCGTTGGCCCCCGGGCGAGGCTTCGGAGATGCACCTTTACCTGGCGGGGCACCGTCTCGACGGCCACGTGCAGGCGGAGGGCGAGAGCCGTGTCTATACGGGCGACCCGACGGTGGGTGTCGCGGCCGGGATCCTCGACCCGTTCGGCACTGGGTTGGGTGGGCCAGAGGACCAAAACAGCGACGACGCTCGCTCGCTTAGTTTCACTAGCGCTCCTCTAGCGACGCCAATGGAGATTGCCGGGAGGCCAACCGCCGAGCTTTTCGTCGTGATTGAGAACAACGTCGAAGCGCAGCTATCCGTAAAGCTAAGCGCGGTCGGGCCGGACGGACGGTCGAACTTGATCACCCGCGGGATCCGCCGGTGCGTTCCCTCGCCGGGCGACAGGGGGACAAGCTCGCTACCCGACGATGGCGCTGTTATGGTACCCGTGCAACTGGCGGCCACTGATTATGTAGTTGCGGCGGGAGACCGCCTCCGCCTGGCGGTTGCGGCAGCTGACTCCCCGACCGTTTGGCCTACGCCCACCGTGCCCCGTATCAGGCTGCTTTGTGGGGGCGACGAGCCGTCAATGTTGAAGCTTCCTGTAGCTCCGAACCCGGAGAGCACCGGGCGCGCTACCGTCCAGGTGGCCCGCCCGCCCGGCGGGCCTGACCCCGGCTGGGCCCAGTTCGGGAAACCGTCGTACCTCGTGGAGCATGACAGGGCCACCGGAGAAATGATAGTGTCGCTCGGCCTCCGTTCCCAGCTAAGGACGCCAGGGGGTGCGATAGTAAGTAACGACGAGGTATTTTCAGCCCGCGTAGCGCCAAGCCGGCCGGAAGCGGCGCGCCTCAACGGGCAATCGCTATTCGAAATTGAGATGCCCGCAGGAGAGAGGGTGGTCGTACGGACAGAAGTATCGTACGGAAGGACGGCATCAGTATGTCACGGAGCTGTACTTTTCGACGGCGTGCTTGTTTTCGACCACGGCTGGAGCAACTGGGGCTGTGTGGTTTAGCGCTCAGTGACTGCGGGTGCGAGGTGGGGGAGTCGTCGGCAGGTGCGATAGGCCGGCGGGGCCTACTTGGACGTAGGTATCTCGGACCTGAGGGGTACCCAGTCGTGTATGAAGAGTCTCCGGGCTGGCGCCAACACCGATTTCGATGGTGAGGCGGTCCGTCCTCAGCCACGCCAGGTAACAATCGAAGGGCCGGTGTTGGCGGTCCCAGGCGACAGAATGGATGGCCACCACGGGAGCGCCCGGTGATAGCTCGAGCAGTTTACCGAGACGACCCCCAGCCCGGATGGCTTCGAGCGTCCGGTGCGCGCCCGCCACTTCGACCCTCATGGATTCCTTCAAGAGGCGGTAGAGAGATTCGTTCGGGTCCTTCAGGGAAAGTACCGCATCTGCTAACCAGGAGGGGAGATGGTTGACGACGTAGAGGGCTACATTGCCGTCGATAGCGCGGACGCGCTCGAGCGTCACCCCTTCGGCTCCTTTTGGCAGCATCAGTGCGTCGAGCGCCCACCCTGGCAGTGGGCCTCGCTCCAGCCGCAGGATACGTGACGTGACCGACCGACCGAGACGCTCGGTCTCGTCTTGGAAGAGCCCTTCCGCCGACTGGAGCAACCAGGACCGACGCTGAGAATCGGCTACATAGCTCCCCCGTCCCTTCTCGCGCCCGATAAGGCCTTCCTGCTCGAGACGGCCGAGGGCCTGGCGAACAGTTGAGCGGGAGACACCGAAGTGGGTACAGAGCTCAACCTCCGAGGGCAGGCGCAAGCCCCTTTGCCACCGGTTCTCACTGATCTCCTGCTCGAGGAGCTCGGAAAGCTGGAAGTGGAACGGGATGGGTGAGGTCCGATCGATCACAGCGTCGGGAAGGCCCGCTACAGACGGAGCGTGGTTGTCTCCCGTCACGACGCGGGTTTCGTCATTCAATAGGCCATCTTTGCTTGCGCTAGAGCCGCTCTTCCTGCGCGCGCCGCTACCGCTCGCTTTTCCCTGCACGCTACGCGGTGTTGTCGCCATCCGAATTCTCCTACGCTTACGCCCGGGCCGAGCCCTCCGGGGTGGCACGCGCCCGATGCCAATTCGACACCAATCTCCTAAAGGTCACACGTCGTGCCGACACCCCACACTACTCACCCAAGGGGTGTACGGGCCATCAAAACAACCGATTGCAGCTCTCGCGGAGCGTTGGCCAAAGGAGGCCGCCAGGGTCAACTGGACCATTCTCGGGTACCGTCGGGCAGGCCGTCTTCGCACGCTTCAGTCCGATAACGCCTCCGCCACTTGCGGGCCGCCGGCCTCGTTGAACGGCGTAGGGTCGACGAATCGATCGAGTACGTTGCGCGTCGTCTTGGCTACGTCGTTATTACCTCCATTTGCACCGAGAGCTCCACACCAAGCAATGGAACCGACGGAGAAAACGGCCCCCCCTGGTTCGGTGGCCATGAAAATGATATCTGAACGCACGAGCTCGCAGACCGAGCCACCCTGGTTAGAGTCGGCAGTCGTGAAGTCCTCGATCGCACCCTGGTAAGCATCGGAAAAACCGCTGGCCCTGGCGACGAGGACGGCGTCGGGCGGTGTGCCCAACCGTTCGTCGGCGCGGTCGATCTCAAATCCGGCTGCGCCCCCGAGGACTGAGCCCGCGCTCCCGAGGGGGCCGTAGGTGTCTATCCCCGCAGCGATGAAGCCAGCCAGAGGGTGGTCGGCCGTAATGGCCCATCGGTAGGGGAGCGAGACGTCGAAGCCCTGAGCTGTGAAGCCGACGCCAGTGAGACGCTGCGGGGGCCAGCCCCGGTTCCTCCATATACCGCCGCGTTCAGCCGTGAAGGCGTGGTACTCCTCCCCGGGGGCCGACTCCCACACTCTGGTCCCGGACAGTCCCCTGCGGATCTCGATTATGTCGGTCTGGCCTGACGGGCAAATGGTTACCCAATAAAAGCCATTGCCGCCCAGGTAGGCGAGTCGACCCCCGGCCGCCAGGTAGTCGTCCAGGCCAGCCAGCATTGGCGGGCTCCAGTATTCCGGATGGCTCCCAGTGACGATGGCTCGAAAATTGGCCAGCGCAGCGTGACCGTGGCGGTGCAGGTCGTCGTCGGCGAGCACTTCGTAGGCGATTTCTTCGGCGTCGAGCCACCGAAGTAACTCGATGTCTGCAGGAAATTGGTGCGGCCCTTGCACCAGCGGCATGCTGTAGTCGGCCCGGAAGTTGAGAACAGGTCGCCGCCAGCTCGAATAGAAGGTCCCGCTCCCATCGTCATGCAGCTCGTAGGTGCTGTTGAGCCTCTGTTCGGCCATATACCGGTCGACAGGCGTCACCGCTGCGGCCAGCCGGCCGAGATCGCCTGTGCTGTCGATCGGTTTCTGCCACGAGGCGTGTTCGTTGGCGTAGGCGAGATAGCTAAAAGTCGGGAGCAGTACGGCCAGTTGAGCGGTCGCGCGGCGCGATCGGCCGGCGCTTACTATAAGAGGGACGACGTCGCGTGCTGCGCCTGCTTCGAGTTCTATCCCGTACACACCGCTCGGTAAGTCGTTTGGCACCTGGAAGGCGAAGTCGGGTTCCCACCCGCAGTCGACAAGGTCATCGGCATGAAAGTGGGCGGCGCGGTACTCCTCGGGAGCCCGGGAGAAATCCAGCTCGGCACCTTTCCAGTTGTGCCCTGTAACGCCGAGAGCCGGCAGGTTGATGAGGTTGCCGTCGGCCCGCATGGGGCCAATCCCTGACCAAGCCCTCGTTACTGTCATGCACGGGGTCGAAACACCAAGCAGCAGCGAGCCCGCCTAACGAGCGCGGATCGGCTCCGGAGGCGAGTGCCCCGACCTCGGCTTCAGGAAGGCACCGGGTGAAGATGCGTGGTGAGTCGATTTTGCCGTTGAAGTGCCTAGTACGTTTGGCCTCCCCAGCGCTGGCCGCGACGACGGCGAGGGTTGGAGCCGCCCAGTCCAACGTGGCGTCTGACCACACTATTTGGAGCCGCCGGCCGCGTCGCCCGGCTGGAGAGGTGAAAGCGCCACCCACTCCGCAGCGCTGGTTCGGGACGTCGACACAGGCGGCCGCGAAGTACCAACGGCCTGGTTGGATCCGTACCGACGGCGTCATAGCGATTGGCTGGCTAACACCCTGCAATACCTGACAGAAATACAGCCTGTCACCATCGATCTCGAGATCCCAGGCTCGGTCCCCGTCGAACATAGACATGAGGCACTGCCGTTCCACCAGTATCGTGGGGCAAAACCAGCACTGCAGCGTCCCCTCACCCCGCCAGGCCGGCCAGCTAGGCAGCTCAGCTTCCATATACGACCCGCGGGGATATTCCTGGGCACGGCCGAGTAGTCCCTGCCCTCCCTCGAGACCTTCAACCGGGATTGGCCGTTCGCCGCGAGTCAAATGGACGAGCCGGTAGCTAAAGCGGTCCTTTGTTGTGCTCACCATGCATTCGACCATTTCGCCGCAATGCGACACAACTGGCCTGGTGTAGCCGACGATTTCCATTTGCGCCCTCTAAATCCCCGCGAACGAACAGTCTTTGTGAAGATATAACGAGAGGATGGGGTTCTCTAACTGGCGGCGGGGCAGATCCTCGATCACAACTCCGCCTCGGTCACAACTCCGCCTCGGTCACAACTCCGCCTCGGTCATCCCTCCTGTGATCAGCCCGACCAGCTGCATCTTGGACACGGAGTTCGTGCGCACGTCGATGTCGGCGATTTTTTGCCCAAGCCGGAGCACCACGACCCTATCGGCAACGCGCACGACCTGGTCCATATTATGGGTAATCAGGAGGGTGGCGACACCGTGTTCTCGTAATCCCTCGACCACAGAGAGGACGGCCTCGGTCTGGGCTACGCCCAGTGCGGCGACCGGCTCGTCCATGACCACTACTTTGCTCTGCCATAAAACCGCGCGCGCGACAGCGACTGCCTGGCGCTGGCCACCAGATAGCGAACCCGCTTTTGCTGTTACGGGCGGTAGCTGTAACCCCAGGCTGGCAAAGGTCGCCTCCAGGTCCCGACGCATGCGTCGCTTGTCCAGGTTGCACAGGATCCTGCCGACGCGTCCACCGCGGTACAGCTCACGGCCCAGGTAAACGTTGTCGACGATGTTCAACGTGTTGACGAGGGCCAGGTTTTGGAAGACGGTCTCGACTCCAAGATCGCGGGCGGCTCTGGCACCATGCCCGGAACACAGCTGCCCTTCTACTATCACCTCACCCGTATCAGGCTTGGTCAGTCCGGAGATAATGGAAACGAGCGTGCTCTTGCCCGCACCATTATCTCCCACAAGAGCAAGGACCTCACCGCGTTGCAGGTCAAGCGAGACTCCCCGTAGTGCGGTCACAGGCCCGTACCGTTTGCTTACGCTCCGCACCGCGAGAGTTGGCCGAGTCGTGGCGCCCGCCCCACCGCCCTGCTCCGAGGGGGCCGGCACGTCGCTACCGGCTGGGCTTAACGGTGGCATAGTCACACCACACCGGCCGAACGATGCGATTGTTCGGGCGGGGCGACACTTGGAGGTGGTGCCGGAGCAGTCTCCACCACGTCCATTGGGAGCCGCTCGATCCTTTGGTACAGCACATCGAAGCCCGCGGCCACGACCAGCGCAGCCCCGACGAAAACGTCCGCAACATACGGGCCGACGTTGATGATCGTGAGCCCGTCGTCCAGCACGCCAATGAACAGGATGCCGGCCAGGGTGCCCCAAAGCGATCCGCGTCCGCCAGTGAAAGCCACGCCGCCGAGGAGTATCGCTGTTAGCACCTGCAGCTCGAGGCCCATGCCGATTTGGACAGAAGCACCATCTAGCTGAGACGTGAGGATGAGGCCGCCCGACGCGGCGGCCACGCCGGAGAGTACGTAAATGATGCAGGGCAGCCGACGGGTCCGAACTCCTACAGCCTGGGCGGCCTCGGTATTGGCGCCGATGGCGGTGAGATGCCTGCCGACCGGGGTCTGGTACCAACAATAGGCCCCAACCAGGAATACGCCCACAAAAATCACGACCGGGACAGGGATGCCAAGGACGAGCCCATTGCCGAGCACCGCAAAGGCGTTGCCAAATCCATACCGCGTGGCGTCGAGTGTGATCCACTGTGCCACGCCAGCCGCCCCCGCATAGCCGCCGAGGGTGACGATGACCGGGTTGAACTTCAGGTAACCCACCAGGACGCCGTTCATGAGCCCCCACAGGCCCCCGACGGCGAGCGCACCCAGGATTGAAAACCCGAGCGACCAACCAAGTACCTTGTCGAACTGGCCGAAACAGGCGGCACCGAGGCCAGCGACGGACCCGACCGACAGGTCGATCTTGCCCGCCAGCAGCAGCATTGACCCGGGGACGGCCACCATCCCGAGCACGGATATCTGAAGCAGTATTACAAGGATGTTCGAGCGAGTGAGGAAAGCCGGGTTCGCAAAGCTGAAATAGGTCCCGAGGACAAAAAGCGCCACGAAGAGCCCGCCACCCTGAGCCGCGCCGAGCCGGCGGAGAGTCCTGTAGTTGGCTCTCCTGAAATTGCTGGTCCGTCTCGGCGCCGCCTCCGGGGTAGCCGTTGGGTTGCCCACAGCGATAGCTTTCATGCCTAGGACTCCCGACGAGGAAACCTGCCGCTTCAGGTGGACTTAACCGCTACTGGAGCTCTTTCAGCAACTTTTTCCCGAGCGCCTGGGTGTTGTAATCGACCAGGACGTAGGGGAAATTGATCTCCACCGGTTTCTTCCCTTCAACCGCGTTGGCCGTGACCTCCACCGATGCGGCGCCGATGGCGACCGCATCCAGTGCGCCGGTCGCGCGGACCGCGCTTCCTGCGAGGATTTGGCTGATCACCGGGGCCGAGCCATCAAAGCCGCAGATGAACATATCTGCGTCGCGAGCTCCGCTAGGGTGGGTGCCGTTGAAGGCAGAGAGGCAACCGTCGCAGCCCTCGTCTGCGATGCAGATGAACATGTTGATGTTGGGGTGGGCTTCTAGCATTGACTGAGCCGCCGGGAGCGTGTCCGGCGACAGGACGCCCTCGTGCGACGCGACAACCTTGGCGCCCGGCGCGACCTTCTGCAGGGCCGCAACCGCGCCGCCGATCCGCTGGCGGCCGGTCAGTTGTACCTGGTGGGTCAGGAGAGCCACTTCGGCCTTGCCCGCGAGGGCTTTGTTGACCCACTGGCCGGCATACGTCCCGACCAGCTGCGCGCCCTGAAGGTTGTCAAAGATCACCCAGCCGTCGACATGTGGTAGCGCATTGTCGGAATAGTCGAGCATCTTGATGCCGGCTTTATGGGCTTTGAGGACGAGCGGCTCAATCGCATTGTTATCGAGGGGGAGCACAATGATCCCGGAAACTCCCTCGGCGATCCAGGTCTCGATCTCCGATAGCTGAGCATCGAGCTCCGAGTTGGCGTGGCTCTCGAGCAACGTGTAACCGCGTTTCGTGGCTTCTTGCTTGGCTCCGAGCATAAGCGGCTGCCATATCGAGGCAGTTGTGTCAGGCTGGCTGAAGCCGATCATTTTCGACAGGGCGGGCCTCCGGACAAAAAAGCTCTTGGAAGCCATGGAAGCACTCGCCGGTGCTGCGGTCCCGAGCGCCACGGCGGCACCACCGAGCGCCATGCCGCCGAGCAGAGCCCGGCGACTGATTTGCTTGTCAAGCGGTCGTTCGTCTGCGTGGTTGTCCCGACTGTCCTTCATGAGTACTACCCCCTCGTCTCTCGACGACCACAGCCCGTGTGCACCAGAGGGTGAACCATTGGGCTTTCGAATGAAGTATCCTCATCCTGTCCGAACAGGATGAGGATGTCAAGGCAGGAGCACGCTGGTTGACAGGCCAGGGTGACCGGCTGCCGACTGAGTTATCGCGCGAACCACTATTGGTCCCGGGCGACCAGCGCTCGCCCGGGTCGGGACGGGCCGTGGCTTGTGCTCAATGTGTACCCGCGCCGGCTTGGGGGCGCCTTGTCCGCGAGCCGGAATGCCTATGGGTAAACGTGGTCGGGGACGAGCTCGATAGCGTGGCCCGAACCCGATTCGAGAATGATCTTCAATGATGGTTCGGTATCGATGTAATAAAACTCGATGGTCTCACCGATCCTCCCACTCATCAGGACAGGCATGTCCTTTTTAGCGAGGCGCTCCTTCAGGAGAGCCGATTCTTCGAAGTCGTGCAGCATGACGGCGACATGGTGAAGCCCTTCACCGTGCCGCTCGATCCAGTCTTTGTAGATGCTCGGGCCTTCCATCGGCTCCACTAACTCAAAAATGACGTCACCTACCTGGGTCTCAGCACCAAGCATCGTGTAGTCAACTGGTCTCCCCCCGATCTCAGTGTGGTGGAGCTGGGGGGGTTCGTGCCGGTATACATTCCACGGTCCCCACCCAAGAAGGTTTGTGTAGTTTTCCATCGTCCTTTGCAGGTCGTTGCAGACCACTGCAATTTGCGATATCTTCAGCTGCCTTCCCAGGATCCCGGCCGCTGCCACCTCGGGGCTCGTTGTCGACATTGCTCCCTCCTCTCGGTAATTGCCTTATGAGGCCAATACATTACTTTGGGGTGCACTTGAGGTTTGATGTACTTCAGTTGGACGCACCGGGCCAGCGTGGCGGCCGGCCCAACGCGGCTGCACGTACAGGATGACAGTACGTTGTGCCTCGCCGCCAGTCAATAGAGTGCCAGTCAGTAGGGGTGCCAGTCAGTAGGGGTGCCAGTCAGTAGGGGTGCCAGTCAATAGGGGTGCCAGTCAATGGCACACGCGGCAAAGCACCGGCAGCCATTGGCAGGGCAGTCGATGGCAGGGCAGTCGCCAGGCGGTTCGGTGTAGGGGGCCAGAAACGCGGGCGCCGCTCGCCAGGGCCGGACGCGAAGATACTTTCGTCCGCCTCTCCCCCGGCTACATCACAGCGATAGGGTTGAACGGGGACCCTGTGGCTTTAGGGACCTTGAGGGGCGCCAGGGCGACCATGAATTCCCAGCGGTGTTGTTCTGCGCAGGTTCGAGCCAGATCCTCCAGGTCCAAGCTGTCTGCTGCCAACATGCCCATGGCCGTGATCTGTAGCGGGTGGATGGGATATGCGATCCCCTCGACCGTGCTTGGCACCGTCTCGCCGTCTCCGTCGGGCAGGAACCCCGCTATCCGCCGCTCGTGCAGCAAGGGTATAGCGTCAACGTGGAGGCCGGCCTTGCCTGCCCCGCCGTACCCGTTGTCCCACGGACCGAGCTCCAGGCGGCGGCGATTGTGCCCGGTCCGGAAAACGAACAGGTCCCCCTCGTCTAGGTGAACTCCCTCGGCCTGCTCGGCCTCTTCGAGCTCGGCCCGGGTGACAGCTGTACCTGGCTCGAGCCACCGGACGCCCCGGAGGCGCGGAATGTCGAGGAGCACGCCGCGGCTGACCACGCCGTGCGCGTACCCGGTGATGTCCAGCACTTCTGCACCCGAGGTGGTCACTAAATCTGCGGGTCGGCCGTTGTACAACTGGCCCCGGTAGGCGATGTGGCACAGGGCGTCGATGTGAGTATGACAGTCGCCGTGAAACTGCATCCCGATGAAGTCGGTAGCGAACCGCAGGCTCCCCGATCCGATGTCGTTGTCGTGGCCAGTCGCCATGTAATGGATGGCGGGGTTGGGGTTATCCGGCCCCGCAACCTTGTTGACAGGCAGGGAAAGTGATATGGACCGGCCATTACGAACTAGCGACGCGGCGCGCACCACGTGCTCGGGCGAGATGTAGTTGAGCGTCCCTTTTGTGTCCGCTGGCCCCCACAGCCCCCAGTTCTTGACGGAGTCGAACAGTTTGTCGAACTCTGCGAGGGACCACTTCCCGCTCCGGTCGTCGCCCTCCTGTTCGTGAATCGCCTGGACCACCTTTTGGACCTCCGTTTTTCAACTAAGGTTGGACGGTCTAAGAAACCGGACGGTCAACCTGCGAGCTCACAGGTCACCTTTGGGCCTCGTTTGGGCTGGCCCTTCGGGGCCGCAGGCTATCATGCGCCCTCTCTAGGGCTCGTGTCGTGCAGCTCTCGAGCCGGGTAGCTTTCGTGTCGGGTAGCTTTCGTGTCGGGCAGCTTTCGTGTAGCGACGCGGCTATCCACCAGCCGAGGGCGGTATCCCGAGCACCTGACCACCGTCGACGTGGACCACGTTGCCTGTGGTCCACGACGTCCCTGCTGCTACGAGCAAGCCAATCCAGGTCGCGATGTCATCGACGTGGCCCATTCGCTGCAGAGGTACCCTCCGGGCGAGATCGCTGTAGGTAGCGGCCAGATCTGTCGAGTAAGTGGCGTGGATCGGGGTATCGACCGGGCCGGGGGCAATGCAATTGACCCTGATCCGGTCTTCTGCGAGCTCGTATGCCCACGCTCTGGTCAGGTACTCGAGGGCGGCTTTTGTCGAACCGTACAGCATGTTCCCTGGCTTCACGATGGACCCGACGGACGAGCTGACATTGACGATCGCCGCGTCGGGGGACTTTCGCAGTGCCGGCAGGGCGGCTTTGACGAGAAGTAAAGGGCCACGGACGTTGACCGCGTAATGGTGGTCGGCCAACTCCGGCGTAATGTCGTCCAAGGAGCCCGTCCGAATTACGGCCGCGTTGTTCACTACAACGTCCAAGCGCCCGAACCGGTCTAGTACTCGAGCTACGACCTGCGCTGGTGACAACGGGTCAGCCAGGTCCGCTGGTAGCGCCAGAGCGCGACCTCCGCCGTTGGCGACGGCCAGAGCGACCTCCTGGAGATGCTCGCGGCGCCGGCCGACGGCGACTACCCCGAAACCTAGCTCTGCCAAACGTTTGACCGCTGCCGCACCGATCCCTGACCCGCCCCCGGTGACCACGGCGACCCGTTCCTCTCCGGCCCGTTCCTCTCCGGCCCGTTCCTCCTGGCTGGTCATGCGGTCGGCCCCCTTGTGTTCATAGACACCTGTTGCCGTCGGCCGAGGTTGTTTTCAACGCCATGCAGATTGGTCTTGTTGTACGTACAGGACGATGACTATAGTTAGTGCCTGCGAAAAAACAAACCCCGCGGAGCGAGAGGGGAGGCGACTGGCGCTTCGGTGAAAGGTCGGAATTTGCCCCTGAGAGATACGGGGAAAGGCAATTTTCGGAAGTCGTGGCTTGCCCCGTGCCCGCAGGTGTGCCGCTTATGTAATCGTGCCGAAGGGGAATTGAGATGAAAGTTCTGGCTGTCGGTGATTCGTATATGCCGACCCGCTACTTTCAGCAGGCTTTCGCGGCGCTCGGGCCGGGCCACTCGGTCGAGTACCTTCAGGTCGATCGGGACCTCCCGTTCACGCCCAGTACTCCTTCGGAGCTGAGGATCAAAGAGTACCAGGGCTCGCCCGCGCAAGTCTGCGCCCACATGACCGGCGTCGAGGCCCTCGTCGTGCAAGGCGCCCCGGTCACCGACGCGGTCCTGGACGCCTCTTCGTCGTTAAAGCTCGTCGGATGTGCCCGGGGCGGCCCGGTTAATGTGGACCTTGAAGCTGTGAAGGCCCGCGCCTTGGTGCTGGTGAACACGCCAGGCAAGAACGCCGAAGCAGTCGCTGACCAGACATTGGCCTTCCTCGTGATGCTGGCCCGCGGGTTCCCGCGGGCGCAGAGCTTCCTGGAGCAGGGCCAACAGCTCAAGGACAACTGGGAGGGGGCCAAGTTCATTGGCAGCGACCTGCGGCGCCACACGCTCGGCCTCGTCGGTTTTGGCCAGGTTGGTCACCGTGTCGCCTGCCGTGCGATCGCTTTCGGTATGCAGGTCGTTGTCTTTGACCCCTTCCTGGAGGTCGTTGTTGACGAGAACGTCGAGCGGGTATTGGCCCTCGACGACCTGTTGGCCAGGTCTGACTTCGTGTCACTGCATGCCAGGGCGACCGATGATAACGAAAACCTGTTCGACGACGTTACCTTCGCGAAGATGCGCGAGGGGTCGTACTTTGTCAACACCGCCCGCGAGACTCTCGTAGATGAAGACGCTCTCGACGCCGCCCTGGCCTCGGGGCGCCTGGCCGGGGCCGCCCTCGATGTGGTCCGCCCGACGGATGGCACCGGCCGTCATCGCTTGCTGCGCCACCCAAACGTCGTCATGACGCCACATATAGGAGGGGCTACCCACGAGACCCTCCTCCAGGGCGCCGAGATGGTCGCCGACGAACTCCGTCGGTTCACCATAGGCGAGCCCCTACGCTACGTCGTCAACCGCGAGGCGCCTGTCCCATGAGTGAGTCCCATGAGTGAGCCCTATGAGTGACGAGTACCTCTTGGCGATTGATGTTGGGACTGGCAGTGCGCGAGCGATGCTCTTCACCGCGACCGGGCACCAGGCCGGGATAGGGCAGCGCGAGTACAGGCACCGCGAGCTCCCTGGAGTCCCGGGCTCACAAGTATTTGACACGACGACCAACTGGGCCTTATCGGCCAGTGCGTGCGCGACGCGTTGGCCAGCGCAAATGTTCCCCCCGAAGCTGTGCGCGCGGTGAGCGCATCCAGCATGCGCGAGGGGATGGTCCTCTACGACCGGCGCGGCAAAGAGACGTGGGCATGTCCGAATGTCGATTCCCGGTCGGCCGACGAGGCCATTGACCTCATCGCGTCCGGCGAGGCCCAGGAGATCTACGAGCGCGCCGGGGACTGGGTGGCGATCACCGCCCCGGCTCGGTTCCGCTGGATCGCCCGGCACGAGCCAGAAGTCTTCAGGGATATCGCGCATGTTGGCATGATCGGCGACTGGGTCCTGACAAGGCTGTCGGGCGAGTTCGTGACCGACCCTTCACTAGGGTCGAGCTCGGGGATGTTCGACCTGGCGAGACGCGACTGGTCGGACCGGGTACTGGAAATTTGCGGGCTCGAGCGGAAATTGTTCCCGCCGATAGCAGAACCCGGCGCGGTTATCGGCGAGGTCACACCGGTCGCCGCCGAGGAGACAGGCTTGGCGCCAGGGACCCCTGTAGTGGTCGGAGGGGCCGACACCCAGCTCGGGTTGCTGGGCATTGGGCTGACGGACCCCGGGCGGTTCACGATCGTGGGGGGGAGTTTCTGGCAACAGACAATTCTGCTGGACCAACCACTGGTCGACCCTCAGTCGCGGCTGCGCACGCTCTGTCATGTCACTCCGGGCCTATGGATGATGGAAGGCCTCGGGTTTTATAGCGGGATCGTGATGCGCTGGTTCCGCGACGCCTTTTGCGAACTGGAACAGGCGCAAGCCAAGGCTGAAGGCGACGATGTCTATACGATCATGGAGCGTAAGGCGGCAACGGTGCCCGCGGGTTCCAACGGCGTCGTGGGCTTGTTCTCCAATGTAATGCGGGCGAGCCACTGGGTACATACGGCTCCGGGCTTTCTCGGTTTCGACGTCGCCAACCCTGGACGAGCTGGACGGGTCGAATGTTTCCGGGCCATCGAGGAGAGCGCCGCTTACGTTTCTCTGGCGCATTTACGGGTCATCGAGGAACTAACCGGTCAAATTGTGCGAGACGGGGTCCTCACCGGGGGAGCCGCCAAGGGCCAGCTGTGGCCGCAGATTGTTGCGGATACCCTGGGGATCCCCCTCCGGATCCCGGTCGTCGAGGAATCCACTGCACTGGGGGCAGCGATCTGTGCGGGCGTCGGAGCCGGGTTCTGGAAAGGTACCGACGAGGGGGCGGCGTCCGTAGCTGCTTTTGCCCGCACGGTCGAGCCCGAGCCCGAAGTACATGCGATTTACCGGGATCTGGCTGACCAATGGCTCAAGGTCTACAGCAGCTCCATGGGGGTAGTCGGGGCCGGGCTACTGAGGCCGCTCTGGCGCGCCGCCGGGACCTGACCGATCCGGCCGCGCAATTTTCGACGGTACGTCCCCCGCTGACGACCTCAGAGACATGCTTGGCGCGCTCCGCCGCCAAAAAACGGAGGTAGCTTGATAAAGTGAGCACTCGGGACATGGCCTGGGGCCGGAGGCCCGTCATCGCGAGTTCGTACAGAGCATTTACGGCGGGGCGGTCGGCAGGGATGTACAGGAGGTGCCGACCCCGGCCCTGGTGTTGGACCTGGCCACCGCACAGCACAACATAGCTTCGATGGCGGGCGCGATAGAGAGCCTGAATAGCTCGATCCGTCCTCACATCAAGGTCCACAAGTCGACGGACTTAGCGCGTCGGCAGGTTGCGGCTGGAGCCCACGGGCTGTCTACTGCCACCGTATGGGAGGCGGTGGCATTGGCGTGGGCGGGCCTCGACGACCTTTTCATCGTGAATACAGTCACCCATCCCGAGAAAATTCGCGTTGTGGCCGAGCTCGCCCGTAGTCGTCACGTGCTGGTCGCAGTTGACGACGCCAGCAATGCCGCGGAGCTCTCAACGGGCGCCCGCTCGGCCGGGTCGGAGGTCGGGGTCCTCATCGAGGTGGACACCGGGATGGACAGGGCCGGTGTTGATGCCGAAGAAGACGCGTTGATGCTGGCTAAAGCCGTAGTTGCCTGTGACCACTTGCGTCTCGATGGGATAACCGGGTACGAGGGCCACTGCTCTCTCGAGCCCGACGAAGAACGCCGGACTGCCAAGCAGCGGGCTGCAATGGACCTGTTCGTTCGGGTCGCCGACCGGCTTGTAGATCTCGGGTTCCCGTGCGCGATCCGCTCGGCTGGGGGTACGGCGACGTGGCGGCTCACCGCCAGTCGTAAGGGCGTGACCGAAATCCAGGCCGGTAGCTACGCGGTGATGGACAACTTCCACGGCCGCATGGTGCCCGAGTTTGCGCACGCGTTGACGGTCGCCACTACTGTGATCAGCCGCCCGCATGACCGTGTGATCATCGACGCGGGCAACAAGTCGGTGGGCATCGGCGGCGGTCCCAGCCTGGTGGCCCCGACTTAGAGGCGTTGCGGTTCGACGAGGAGCACGGGATCTTCGTGGCAGATCGAGGCTTGAAGCTACCGGTCGGCACGTGGCTGCGCATGATCCCCGGGTACGCGCCCGCCACCGTCAACATGTACGACGTGTACTACGTCGTGGACGGCGACCGAGTGGTCGATGTCTGGCCCGTCTTTCCCCGCGGCCCGGGCCACAATGGGCTGCTCGAGGTGCCCTGAGAAAAGGGGGCTCCCGGATGGCCCCACCATTTTGTGCTGTTTCTGGGTGCGATAGAGCGTTTTCGTGGCGAATGCAGCCCGAAATGGGCCGACTATGCAGCCGAGAGCCCGTACGTACCGCTCGTCATCTCAATTCTCAGGGCTTCGAAAGGAGAAGCAGCCAATCACCTTCCCCGGGGGGCCGACCGCGCCACGAGCCCTCCCGGGCGTCATTTGCCTCCGCACTGGCGCCGGTACGCGGGTCTATCCAACGCGCCGCCAGCGGGGTGCTGAGCTGTGTGAGGTCGATGTGCAATTCGACGGGCGTCGGCGTGTAGATGATCGCGACGTCCCCGTCGGTCGTCCGCTCTGCGACCACCGTTTTTCGGACATCCTTATCCCCCGGCTGGTCCAACAACAGCTCGTTGGCCGGCCTTAGACGCCACCAGTCAAATGAGGACAACGTAGCCACCATGTGGCTAAGGGAGGTCGACCCGGGCAGCTTGAGCGCCTCGCGCCATGGTTTCGGCGTACCCGTGTGCGCGTGCGCCATTGGCGGTGCCGAACCGTCCGACCAGGACCACACCCCGTGCGACCCATAGACGACGCCGGCGGGAGGTACTGTCAGAAGGCTCCAGTAGGACGCCCGTCGGACCCAGTAGTCGTCGAACAGCACGCCGCCGGGGTGGCCCAGGTGACCTTCGTAAGGGAGCTCCAGGTTGATAACTGGACGCGGTGGAGTGCGGCGCCAGTCGGAGCTTGGCGGCCCATGCAGGATCCAGTCCCAGTGGCCGTCGTCGTCGCCGTGGGCGCTCTGGTACCCGAGCACGTCCATCCACGCCTCTCCCCCGAACTCGTCTAGCACCCAGTCACGTCCATGTGGGTGCAGCGTGACTGGGTGGTGCTCGCCTTCACTGAACACCTGTCTTCCGAGCCGCCGCCACCGCTCAGGGCCCTCGTGGAACCGCGCTTCGGCGACGAAGTCCCACAAAACGTGGTGGGCACCGTAGCGGGCGACCATATAACGTGCCAGAACAGCAGCCTGGTCAGGGCCCAGTTCATTCCCAGGGTTGAGGTCGGTGTCCCGGCCCGCGTGCAGGAGTAGCGGGACCGCCAGCAACCCGGCCCGGTTGATTGCGTCGACCTTGGCGTCGATGTGCTGGAAGAAAATGGGGTCGATGCGAATGTGGCCGCGCCCCGCATAGGCGCGCCGCCCGTCCGGCGTACCTTTGGCGGCGCGGTACTGCGTAGCGAGAAAAAGCACCGCACTAAATCGCTTGGCCGACCGGTCGGCCAAATATTCCTCCCATTCCTCGGCGGTTGAGCTCATGGGGCCATTCCAGGCCGTGTCGCCCAGGAGGAAAAACGGAGTACCGTCCGCGTGGGCCAGATAATGGCCATCGCTGGCTACATTTACAGTCCCGTGCCGGTAGAGAGGGTTGTCCCCTTGGTAGCTCGTGCAGACGAATGACGCCGTCCACCGGGAGAGAGCTGGGTCCGCGACTTCCCCCGTGACTCGGGCCGACCAGTCGCCGGGCTCGTCGGGGCAGAAACGGGCCCTCCATGTAGCGCCACCGTCCCAGAACGCAGGTACTGTCTTGACCCGCCCCGAGGGCCCGCTAAACGAGACACGCACGTCGAGCCCCTGCACCGGGTCTTCGTGGACCACGGAGCCTTCGAGTACCCCTTCGTAGCGTCCCCACTGATGGACCTCTTTCACCGCACTCCTCTCCCGACCCCTGAGCGACCCAGTGTTGGCCTGCGAGCGCACATGGGGGGCGCCGATCTACCACCCATTGATTGGGGGGATCCAGGCCCGGTTCGTAAGTAAAGCTTCGATGGCGGGCTGCTGAGGGACAACACACCCGGGCCGCAACCGGCCCAACCCGGCTGCCTGTAACCGAACAGCAATTGGACGAGGGTGGCTTCGTCCAAAACCAGTTCGGGGCCCTCGCGTCTGGCGCGACCGACCGAGTGGAACACTTCACCCACGCGCACTGAGAACCCACTTTCGGCGGGGCTCGAGCGAGACCAGAGTGCCACCAGACGTTCGGTCAACTTCGCTGTGTCGACGACCGCAGCCATCCATCCTTCGGCCGGCCGGTGCGCGGAGCCTATGGTTACCGGCACATAGTCGCCGAGCAGCTCCGATGTCAACGAAACTGGCGGGAGTTGCCAAGTGATCGTATCGTCGCGCCCATCTAAGGGGCCACGCAGGCCCGAGTGGTAGGCGGCCAGACTGAGCACTGCCTCCGGGCCCAAGGCTGCCACCTCGCAGCCGAAGCCGTTGAGCGGCCCCCAGCCTTGACGGAGGTAGCCTTCCACCTCTCCGCCCGCGCTCGACCGCGACCACCGGGCCCGTCGTGTCGAATAGCTCTCCTCGCTCCTGTCGCGGCTTGCCAGCAAAGCGAAGCCAGTGCTCCTCCTGTGCTTCTGAACGGCGGCACCAGCCGGAATAGGGCCGGTGCGCCTCTTGGTACAATGCGGCCATCGCGCTTGCATCTCCTGGGGCGGCTGCTCGCACGTGGAGCGACGGGGCGCCCAACGCGGCAGCATCGGTACGCTTGAACGTGACCTCTGAGGTATCGAAAACATCTACGTACCCAAAAGGCGTGTAGTACCGCGGGGCGCCGTGGAGGACCAGTAACGCGAGCCCGTGCTGGCGGGCATAGCCAAAGCTGTCGTTCATCATCGCCGTCCCGATGCCACCGCCCCGGAGCTGCCTTTGCACGCCGAGGACTCCTATGAAGCCGGCCGGGACCGTAGCCCCTGCCAGCCGGAGCTCTCTTTCGTCCATGAGGTAAGTGCCCACGCACCGGTCCTCCAGAAAAGCCCCTCTCACCCGGTCAGCGGGCTGACCGGGGGCGCTCTCGACGAACGCGCGAAAAGCAGCGGCCGCCGCTGACTTATCGGTGCTTGGCATGAAGATTTCAGCGATCAAGGCGTAGGCAGCTTCTTCTTCGCCCCGTTGGACAGCCCTGACCTCGACATCGGTCTTTGCGGTCGTCAACCTTTCAGCCCCTGGAACGTGATCCCCTCAATGAACGTCTTTTGCGTGGCAGCGAACAGAACCAGCACCGGTATCAGCACCAGTACGGAACCTGCCATGTAGCCAGGCCAGTTGACGTAATAGTGGCTGAAGAACGCGAGCAGCCCGAGTTGGAGCGTATTGAGGCTCGGGCTCGACAAATAGATCAGGGGGTTGAAGAAGTCGGTCCAGCCGTAGACGAACGCGAACAGCGTCACCACCGCCAGGACGGGTTTCGACAGTGGGACTACGATCTGGAGGAATATACGTAGATGCCCGGCTCCGTCCACTTTGGCCGCGTTGACCAAGTCTCTTGGGAACTGCTTGAAGAACTGTCTCAGCAGGAAGATGGAAAAGGGGTCACCGAAGAAGGCCGGCACGACGAGTGGCTTGAACGAATTGACCCAGCCGATCTTGGTGAAAAGAATGTAGAGGGGGACGATCGTCACCCAGGTGGGTATCATCATCGTGGCCAAGACCAGGTAGAAGACGACGTCTCTGCCCGGCCAGTCGAGGACGCCGAAGCCGTAGCCGACGAACGCTGAGCTGACCACCGTGCCGATCGTGAACGGGACGGTTATCTTGGCGGTGTTCAGCGCGTCGTGCAGGAAAGGAAAGTAATGCCAGGCCTCCGAAAAGTTGCTCCAGATGAGGTGGGCCGGCCACCACACGACCGGCGAAGCGTACACTTCGGGGACACTTTTCAGCGACGTGATCCCCATCCAGATCAATGGGAAGACGAAGAGCGCAGCCGAGCGCGACGACAATAACAAAAGCGATGGCGTTCCACACGTTCGCCGGTCTCAGCACCTTCCGCAGCGACCGTCTCTTCTCCCCGCCCTTAACTCTGCTCGTAGCGAAGCCATGCCTTAGCTCCTCACTGCCCTATCCGAGCTTCTCATTGATAGTGGACGAGCCGGCGTGAAATGCGGATCGAGGCAAGGGAGAAAATGAAAATGATAGCAAAAAGGACCCATGCCATGGCGGCGGCGTACCCCATGGCCAACTGCGAGAACGCTACGTTGAACAGTTGTACCGAGTACAGGAGCGCCGAGTTCCCGGGACCACCGCTACCTGCGCCGACGTAGCCAAAGATCACGAAAGGCAATGCGAATACCTGCATCGCGTTGATGATGCCGATCACCGTGACAAACAGGATCACAGGCGAAACCAACGGGATTGTGATGTGGCGCACCCGTCTGAATGCCCGAGCACCATCGATGGAAGCGGATTCGTAGAGCTCGCGCGGCACATCCTGTAGCCCGGCGAGAAAGATAACGATACTCGGGCCTATCCCCCAGAGGTTGACGAGTATCAGTGCCGCCAGGGCCCAGCTCGGGTCGTACAGCCAGTCGATTGACGGAAGGTGGAGGAAGTGAAGCCCGACGTCGACAAGCCCGTCCCCGTTGCGCAGGAGCATAACCCACAAGATGGCGTTCGCGACGCTCGGGACAACGGCGGGGATGAAGAACGCGGCGCGCAGGAACCCTCGGCCCGGCATACGCCGGTTCAACAAGAGCGCGATCCCAAACGCTGTCACGAGGTTGAGCGGCACGCTGATAGCCGTGAAGACCAGCGTGTGCGCGAGAGCCTCCCTGAAGAGGGTGTCATGGAACAGGAGCTGGGCATAGTTCGCCAGGCCCACCCAAACCGGGGACGAGACAATGTTGTACGACGTGAAGCTGAAATAGATCGACGCCAGCAGCGGGTAGAGCTGGAACGCCAGGAACCCTAGGATCCACGGGCCGATGAACAACAACGCGGGGGCAAGGTCACTGTGGCGGAACCGGCGCCATCGCCGCTTCCAGGTCGGCAGGTCGTCGGCGACCGTCGCTGCTCGACCTAGCCGGCCCCCGGCGCCCACTTCGGTGGTGAGAATCGCTCCCCTCCCTTCTCAACGAGAGAAGCGCTCACCGGTACAAGCGGTGGAGCGCTCTCCCCCTCGACGAGGCTGCCCTAAAAAAGAATGGCGGTCCGGGTCACTCACTCGGCCACGTTGGGTTCGTCAATTTGAAACGCTCCAGCGCCTGGGAGACCTGGTTGTTGACGTACTGCAGCCCCTGGGCCGGTGTCTGCTTCTTGCCGCGTCACGTTTTCTATGGCGACACCCATGGCCGTGTCGAAAGTCGGGAAGATCGGAGAGGTCGGCTCTGCCTGGAAGTAGCCGCCCTTGGCTGCGTTGTACCAGTTTTCCATGAAGGGGAGCGCCTTCAACAACGCCGGAGCCTGCGACGCCGCTTTGGTGGGCATCCCTTGGCCGATCGGGATCGACCAATCGATGAGCTGCTGGGTCTCGACCATGTACTTCATGAACTTGGCAGCGGAAGCAGGGTTGTTCGAGTGCTTCGGGATGCAGAACAGGTTGGCGCCGACGATCATGCACATCTTCCCTGACTTTATCCCCGGAGCCGTGATCAGGCCCGGTTGGATCCCGTAGTCAAGTGCATAAGCGGCCTTACCGGCGGTGGCTATCAGCTCCTTTGGGAACCACTCGCCTTCCATGGAAAATGCCGACTTACCGTAGTTGAAGATGTCGCCCGGGCCATAAGTGCTGGGCGTAGCAGACACAAGAGCGTCAGCTTTGCCGCGGCCCCCGAGCATCTCGGCGTACTTCAGGTACCACTCGAGGAAGCGTTGGTTCTGGGATTTGGTTATGGTCCACTTCCCGGTGGCAAAGTCATAAAACTCGGCTCCGAAGATGAGCCCCCAATCACCATAGCCGCCCATGCTGAACCCGCCCTGCTCCCACGGGATGAGGCCGGCCTGGACCAGGTTGCCAGAGGAGTCGAATTTGGTGTACGTCTTCGATAGCGCGTCGATCTCGTCGGTGGTCGCGGGAGGGGCGCCTGTATGTATCTTCTTGTTGTAATAGAGCAGGTCGGCGTCCCACTCCTGCAACAATCCCCAGATGTGGCCGTTCAAGTACATCATCTGCCAGACGTAGGGCCAGAACTGGTCCTCGGCCCAGCCGAGCTGATGGAAGTACTTGTCGACAGGCTGCAGGAACCCGGACGCGGCCCAATCTACGACAATGTTGTAGCTGTAGGTCTGGACGAGATCAGGGGAAGTCGACGTGGCCATGGCTGTCGTATACTTGATCGAGTTATCTGCGGTTGATACCGACGCCTGATTGACATGGATCCCGTCGATCTTTCCCTGAGTGGCGTTGTAAGCGGTGACCATTTTTTTCGTAATTGGGTCACCGAGAGCGTCGCCGCTCGGGTTCCAGAAGGTGATTTGTGTCTGCGACCCGCTAGCGGCGGCGAGCCGGGTCAAGGGCCCGGGCCGGCCGACAGGAGAGCTGCACCCGCAGCGGTGCCTGCGCCCAGGCGCAGGAAGTCCCTCCGCCCAAGCCGACGGTTGAATTGCGGCATTGTACCCTCAGTCATTTGTTCCCCCTTATTGGGACTGAGCAATGGCATAAACGTGACGAGGCTGGACCGGTAAGCTCTCACTGGCTATGGAAGGGGAAGACATCCTTCCGTGGACGGGCGACCACCGTTTTGCCCGTCGGCCGCGTAATCTGTCGAGCAGGGCAATGTCGGAGGGGACGAAAAGCCTCCCCCCAGGGCAGCAACGGTCAAATTCGCGACCGGTCACATCCTAACGTCCTCCTCCTTTGTAAGAGCGACCGACAGGATGATGTCCGTACAGTATTGCGGGGTAGGCATTGCCTGTCAAGGGTCATTTGTGAGGACGAAAGTTGCTCCCCCGAAGCGTCACCAGTGCCACCGCGGGACCGCGGCGTAGTCCGCGCCGTCAGACCGCGTCAATCTTCCAGAGCGTCGGTTGGTGGGAGCGATCTGCCTCATAGAGACAGTCCGCGCTACGGCTCCCCAGAGGATAAAGTTCAGCGCCGGCGCGCTGGCTTACCCGCGTTGCCGTTGGCTGAGGGCGCTTGGGCCGGCTGGGCCGGGGAGGCTTGGCCATGCGCGCCTTCCAACGGCCGGGCGCGGTTTCTGGCGACGGACAACAGCGGGTGGCGATCGGCTATCCAGCGACTGCCGAGTCACGTAACCGGCGGCCACGCCGCCAGGCACAGTGGCGGGTAGACAGCTTGGCACGCAACCGGGTATACCGTCAGGCATAGCAACCGAGCCCTCGATCAAGCGCTTGACTTCGAAGCTGGCTGAACCTAGCGTCGCGACGACCTAGCCTTGCGCCGAACGAATCCGAGGATGAGGTCAAAGGAAGAGCTTTATGTTTGTCAGAACGGGGGGACGGTTGGGGCATGGCGTACGGCCGAAATGGTCGCACCACCTATTCAGCGCGTTAGTGGGGAGGGCTCACGGGCTGAGATCCTGGTGACTTCGATAGACGGCGTAACCCTGGACAGCCCGAACGACCTCGTCTTCAGTGCGGACGGGTCGCCTTATATAACGGGCCCGGGGGCGCACCGTGCTTCCGACCCCGACCTGTCTTAGTTGTTCATGCTTCGTCCCGACGGACTGGGTCGCTCCTCGTCGACCTGGCGGCGCCGACGTTGCCTAACGGGATCGCAGTGGAGCCGGGCGGTGACGTGGTTTGGGCCGAGCCCCACACGGGGATGGTGCCCACTGCCGCCGGGGGTTTTGTCAGACACCCCGCCGCCCGCTTCGATGGGTCGGTGGCGTCTGGAGGTGCGGCCATGGGTGTCACCACGTGGCGGGGCCCTACCGGATGACGTTTGTGCCAGTGCCACGTGTAGTTGTGCCAGTGCCCAGGTCCGCCGACCGACGGGAGGAAACGATGACAACTGAGCTCGTAGCTGACGTCCCCAGCGGGTACGTCGAGCACCTTTTCGACATCCGCAGCCGTGTGGCAGTGGTAACCGGCGGGGGCAGCGGTCTCGGTGCCGCGATTGCGGTCGGCTTCGGTCAAGCGGGTGCCAGGGTAGTAGTGGCCGACATAAACGACGAGGGGGCGACCAGTACCGCGCAGCTGGTCACCTCCGAAGGCGGTGAGGCGCGTGCGATCCACCTCGACGTGGTCGACCGTGGTGCGGTGGAAGCTGCTGCCGATCAGATGGCGAGCGAACTGGGCTCGGTCGACGTGCTGGTCAATAGTGCGGGCGCAGCGTTCCGCTGCCCGGCCGAAGACTTTCCCGAGGATCGTTTTGACCACATTGTCGGGCTTAACTTGAAGGGCACGTACTTGTGCTGCCAAGCTTTCGGCCGCAAAATGCTCGCCCAGCGCAAAGGAAGCATAATCAACATGGCGTCGATCGGGGCGTTCGTGGGCTACCCACTGGCGAGCGCGTACCTGGCTTCCAAAGGTGGTGTACTGCAAATGACGAGGGCACTTGCGCTCGAATGGCGTGACCGGGGGGTGCGGGTCAATGGGATCGGGCCCACTCTCATGGAGTCACCGCTGACCCGCATGGGCGCCGCGCAGAGCTCGGTAACCGCGGATTTCATAACGGCCCGGATGCTCCGCCGCCGCCTCGGCCTCCCCCGCGAACTGATCGGGGCCGCCATTTTCCTGGCGAGTGACGCCTCCGAGCTGGTCACCGGTCACACAATCATGTGCGATGATGGCTACTTGACGGCGTGATGGCTGAAGGGGCGATGGCTGACGGGGTGAGCGTCCACACGGACAAGGGCAGGGACAGGATCACCAAGGTCCGTACGGTGACCATCAAGCACATGCTCGCGACACCCATCGTTTACGGGGAATGGGTTATGCGGCACCGGGAGTTCGCGCTGGTGGGCATCGATGCCGAGTCGGGGTTGCGAGGCTTCGCGTACTGCCTTACTCGGGACGGTCCTGTGGCTGAGATCGTGTCGCGTTCCATTGCCCCTGTTTATGTCGGTTCGCCTGTCACAGCCCCCGAGGAGCTCTTCTACCGGGCGTTGTGGACCAACCACGCCGTACATGCGGCAGGTATAGGGATGCGCGCCCTTTCGGTCGTGGATGTCGCCGCATGGGACCTAGCGGCGAAAGCTGCGGGCCAGCCGATCGCAGACCTGCTCGGTGGCGAGCTCCGCCCGATGCCGGCCACTGCCATCGTGGGCTACCCGCCGACCATCAGCGCCGAGGAGACGGCTGAGCAGGTGGGGTCGCTCTGGCAAGTGGGTTGGAGGCGCTTCAAGGTTCCCATTTCGCCCACTTTGGACCATTCGGTCGAGCGGCTGGAGGCCGTCCGTGCCGCTGCGCCTGACGGCTGGGTGGGTTTTGACCTGAACATGGTCTTGCACAGCGCTGCTGAAGTTCTCGACTTCGAGAAACGGGTGCGCCATCTGCGCCTGGGTTGGATCGAAGACGTCGTGCCTCCCGGGGACGCGGCGATGGTGGCAGCGGTGCGTCAGGGTTCTGAGACTCCGGTGGCGATGGGCGATGAGCAAGGCGGTTCGTACCATCCGGAGGCACTTTTGGCCATGGACGCCGTGGACGTGTTACGGGTGGATGCTACTACCAATGGCGGGGTGACGCGGCTGCGGGGCATTGTGAAGCGGGCTCGGGACAAGGGGGTCCCGGTGTCCCCGCACATGTTCCCTCATGTTCACTCGAGGGTGATGGCTGCCTTGGGCTGTGAGGCCCCGATCGAATGGGGGATCCCCGGGACAGGGGTGCACCCGATGGACGACTGCCTAGACCAGCCGGTGGTGCTCAACGGCTACATGGAGCCGTTGGCGGGATCCCCGGGGTTCGGCGTCCTGGTGGAACCCGGTTGGATCGCCAATCAAGTCATCAAAGACCCCGACGGTTTGCTCGACGATCTCTGATACAGGAGGATTTATGGCTCAGATCACCAAGGCCCACCACACCGGTCTTCAAGTGAGGTCCCTGGACCGGTCGCTAGCTTTCTACCGGGACGTACTGGGCTTCGAGGAAGTCTTCCGATGGAACCCGCAGGCCCCCTACATCCGCGAGTTGGTCGGTTACCCCGATGCCGACCTCCATGTCGCTGTTTTGCGGATGCCAGGCTCGGGCACTTTTCTGGAACTGTTGGAGTACCGCAACGTAACGCGAGAAGCGGTCGACACGAGCACCGCCAACCCGGGAACGGCGCATGTGGCATTTTTTGTCGACGATCTCGAGGCTCTTTATCAACAGCTCGACGATCGCGGCGTCGGATCTGTGTCCAAGCCGGTCACCCCGACTATCGGTCCCAATAAAGGGGGGCGGGCGGTCTACATGATCGATCCCGACGGTATCCGGGTCGAGCTCATCCAGTCGAGCAGAGGGTTCGGCGAATACGTACCCGCCGAAGACGGCTGCTGAGGTCGGGACTGGCAAGTCAAGCGTTTGACATGAAGGAGCCGCAGAGCTATGGTTGCGCCTTGATTTTCGTAAGTGCTTGCGAAAAAAACAAACGTCGCAAGGGAGACAAGGAGACAAGGCGACGGCGGATGTTCTTGAGCCGGCCGGGAAGCCTATAGGCGGACGAGCCCTTGCCCCGCGTCTTTTATGCCCGCGAGACCCGTTTCGGCGGTTACCTCGAGGACTATGAAGCCGGTGATGTGTACCATCACTGGCCTGGTAAAACAATCACTGAGGCCGAGGTCCACCTGTTTTGCATGTTGACGTTCGCCGTCAACCCGCTCCACATCGACTCTCACTTCGCTGCCACCGAGATGCAGCCAACCAAGAACATCGCGGTCGGGACCTATATCTATTCGTTGCTGCTGGGTATGAGCGTCCCGGACATCTCGGGGCGCGCTATCGCCAATCTGGGTGCGGATAATCTGCGCCATGTTGTCCCGGTGTATTACGAAGACACCATTTACGGCCGCACTGAGATCATTGCGACCAGGGTGTCCGCTTCTCGTCCGAGCGCTGGCGTGCTTACCGTGAGTACCACCGGGACCAATCAGGACGAGTTGGTGGTGTGCACCTTCCGCCGGAGCGTCCTGCTCCCGAGGCGGCCTGGCCACGACGAGGAGCCGATAGCGACAGTTCTACCTCCAGAAGGCCAACCTACGGCCTCCGCATCGGATGCGGGGCAGACAGGACAGTGACCCGGCTTCCCAGCGACGACGGTTCGGCCCTGTCGGACCTGCGCATCATCGACATGGCTACTATCGTCGCCGGCCCGGCGGCGGCGAAGTACCTGGGAGACTACGGAGCCGAAGTGATAAAAGTCGAGTCCCCGAGCGGCGATTCGGCGCGACGGCTGGGCTGGGCGCTCGACGATAACGACGACTCCTTTTTCTGGAAGATCATCGGCCGCAACAAGAAGTGTGCCGTCATCGACCTCAAGTCGGAGGCGGGCCTCAACGAGATGCTCCAGCTCATCGACTCTGCTGACGTCCTGATCGAGAACTTCAGGCCCGGTACACTCGAGCGTTTGGGTTTGGGCCCCGAGGGGCTGCTCGAGCGCAACCCACGACTGGTCGTGCTGAGGGTGACCGGCTTTGGCCAGAGCGGGCCCTATGCGGGGCGGCCCGGTTTTGCCACCGTCGTCGAAGCGCTGACCGGGTATGCAGCGCTGAGCGGTGAGCCCGAGGGCCAACCCTTGTTGCCCCCCATTGCTATTACCGATGAGATTTCTGGCCTCGCTGGCGCGTTCGCCGTGATGACGGCCCTTTGGTACGCGCGGCGCACAGGGCGCGGCCAGGTTGTGGACGTCAACCTCGCAGAGACGCTGCTCCAACTGATGGGCCCCTTGGTGCCGGCCTTCGCTCATCTGGGGTACGAGCAGCCCCGCATGGGTTCGAGCCTTCCGTGGACGGTGCCCCGTGGCACGTATCAATGCTCGGACGGGCAGTGGGTCGCCATCTCTGCTTCAGCTGACTCGGTGGCTGCCAGGCTCATGAGCGCGATTGGCCTGGAGGGCGACAAGCGTTTTGCGACATTCCGCGACCGGATGGCAAACAGGGAGGTGCTCGAGGACTACGTGCGAAGCTGGACCGGGGAGCGCACTGCGTCAGAGGTGATCGCTCACCTGGAGGGCCTCGACGCCGCGGTCGCACCGCTCTACACAATGCGCGACGTCTTTGCAGACGCCCACTTTCAAGAGCGCGAGGTACTGATCGAAGTGGACGGCATTGTGATGCAGAACGTGATAGCCCGTTTCTCGGCCACGCCTGGAAAAGTGCGCCATGCCGGTCGTCGGCACGGGGCCGACCAGGAACTGGTGGGCCCGGGCTTCGGACCGCCCGGTACTTCTGGTGACCGCATTTCAAGTGACGGAATTCCACGTGACCGTATTCCAAGTGACCGTATTCCAAGTGAGGGAATTCCAAGTGACGGCATTCCAATCGGGCCGAGGGAGGGCCCGACCGGGCGGTAATGGTCGAGGAAGCGGGGGAGATCCAGGAACGAGCGTCGACTGGGCCAGCGCCCGCACACAACTGAGGTGCCGGACAACGCGGGCGAGCGGGCGGCCCAACCACCCGGGGCGGGAATGGCCGAGCCGGCGGGCCATCTCAACGAGGTACAGACGCGGGTCGTAGAGCTCTCTGCGTTCGTGGCTGCGCCGCTGGCCGGCATGACCCTGGCCGGGCTCGGTTACGACGTGGTCCGTATCGACCCACCGGGCGGCGGTCTCGATTTTCACCGCTGGCCGGTGACAGGGGAAGGGGAAAGCATATTCTGGGCTGGCCTCAACCGGGGCAAACGCTCCGTGGTAGTGGACTTCCGAAGGCCCGAAGGCCGAGAGTTGGTAGCGGCCATGATCGTCGCTGGTCAGCGCGTTGACGGTAGCGGTCGTGCAGGCGGCACGGACCCCGGGCCAGACACTGCTGCCTCGGTTGTATTTGCCCGCAATGACCCTGGCTCCAGTGCCACTGTGGCTGGCTCCGAAGGTGGTGTCTTTCTCACCAACCTCGGGGCGGGAGGACCGTTGCGGTACGAATCGCTTATCCAGCAACGTACTGACATCATCACGGTCGAGATCCAGGGCTACCCGGACGGTCGATCAGCTGTTGACTACACGGTCGCTGCTGGTACCGGCATCCCCCTGCTGACCGGGCCGGAAGGTTATATAGGGGCCGTGAATTCACCGCTCCCGACCTGGGACATAGCCACTGGCCTGAGCGCTGCGGTGGCGGTACAGCAAGCCGTTTGGAGCCGTCGTGTCAGTGGCAAAGGCTCTCGAGCTTCCGTGGCGCTGGCCGATGTGGCCATCAGCCTTTTGTCGGCCCTCGGGTTTGTCGACGAGGAACGTTTAGCCATAATGCCGCGTCGGCGGGACGGCAATTACCTTTATGGTGCGTTCGGTCGCGATTTCGAGCTGGCTGACGGGGCTCGCGTCATGGTCGTGGCCCTAACTGGCAAACAGTGGCGGTCGCTGGTGGGCGCACTCAACCTGGTGCCCGAGGTACAACTCGTGGAGCACGAAACCGGCCTCGACCTGAGCCAGGAGGGAGACCGTTGGCACGCCCGTCGCCAGATCGCTGCATGGGTGGAACGCTGGTGCTCCACACGGGGCTTGGCTGAGGTCGCCGAGACCTTCGACGAGAACGAGGTTTGCTGGGGCTCGTATGGGACTGCTTCCAGTTTTGTTTCCAACTACGGCGGGCCGGGTCTGGGAGGAGGAGAAGATGGGTTGCCAATTCGCTTTGGTGATGGGCCCGCCCGTCCTTTCGGGAGAGCGCCTGCTCTTGGCGAGCACACTGTCGAGGTGCTCACAACTGTTTTGGGCCTGTCCCAGCACGAGATCGGTCGCCTGCACGATGATGGGCTCGTCGCGGTGGCTGGTCCTGCGAAGTGGAGTGCCAAGGGCGACTAGTGCCGTTCCCGGCGGCCTCCGCCCGGTGGCGCAACCTAAAAGCTGGTCTTCCGCCGGCCTAAATCTCTACCGCAACCCCGGCGACGTTGCCTGTCGTGGCAGTAGTCGGCAGTTACGATTAGTCGGATCGCTGTGCCCGAAAACGAGCGGGCTATAACATGCGCTATCTGCCCTCTGCTGCACGTGGACTTGGGTGCAGCCCGAGGACCTGGGCGCGAGTGCGCCACCGTAGGCGCAAGAACGCGACGAAGTCGCTCTTTCGCACCCGGAAAACCTCCGGCCAGGCGTTGGCGCCGGTCCCATTTGGGGCGAGGCGGCGGCCGTCCCCGGCGAACAGGCCCCATCTGGGCACGGCCGGGCCCGCAACACCCCTAACGGGACCGGCGAACTTCCCACACCACACAGGGTTTTTCGGGGGCCGCGTCCACCTGGTCACAAACTGGAGCCAGGTTGCCTCACTACTCGAGTTGTTCGTCGGTCGGGTAGAACAGCGGCGTGCCCCGCACACCGAGCCGCCCTCTCGTCAAGTGCCACCGGCCCAGGTTCGGGACCACCACGGTCCCGAGGTCGTCTCCTGTGAAAACAACGTTCGTCGGGGCCGAAAGCAGTGTTCCCCGCGGGTCGCACGCAAGCACGCTAACGCCGTCAGTGGCGTTCCAAAGGAGCAGGGCGTCCGGCCGATAGCAGGCGACTACCAGTGAGCCGTCGTCCGCGATGGCAATTCCGTCAGGCACAACGGTGCCGAGTTGCTGCAACACCCGGCGAGGTCCGGCGGAGCCGTCGGACCTGATCGGGATTCGGACTATGGCCGAGGGATAGCTCTCGGCCACTAACAAGCAGCTGCCGTCCGGTCCCACTGCACAGCCGTTCGGAAATGCTGTCACTTCGTCGGTCCAGAGTTCCGTCCGACCTCCCGGACGTACTACCCAGATAAGGCCGTCAGAAGCGCCCCAATCCCCGGAATCCGTCAAGTAGTAGTTGCCATGTTCGTCGAAGCAGCCCCAATTGGGCACACGCGCCGGCCTGTTCGGGAGCCCCCTCGTGAATACCTCGTGGTGACCGGTGCGGGGATCCAATCGCCACACGACCCCGGCCGTGGAATCACAAACGTACAAGCGCCCGGAACCGTCCGCCGACAGACCCAGGTTGAAGCCGTTGGTCGACGTCGTCTCGGTCACGCTCCCGTCGCCATCGACCTTGTAGATTTGGCCAGCTTCGCCTCCAACGAACAGGTCTTCCGCCGGGGTGACCGCAATCCCTTCAGGGTGGTCGAGCCCAGTCGAGAAAACCTCGAGCTTGTCGAGGGCAACTTCGTCCTGAAAGCCGGCTGCGCCTTGAAGGAATGCCACGTTGCTCCGCCTCCTATTTTCGGGTTTCTCCGCTGCGGTCGCACTGTTCCGAGCCGGTCTACCGGCGGGAAAAGTACGGTGGTGCCAGTTCCGACGCGGGCTACCGGGCCTTGGGCGTGTTGCTCGGCGAAGCGGCGTGGCCCCGGCCAAGGGTAACGGCGGCCGCCACTTGGTCCGAGATGCCCTCGTCAAAGAGGTCTTGGGCCTCTGGCGAACACTCGGGGCCAGTCAGGAACCCGCTGTCTGTCATCTTTACGCTCTTCGTGCTGCACCAGGTTTGCGTGCGAAATACCCGACCACTGCGATTTCTGCCCGTAGCGGTAGTCCAGCGTGGCCCCTGCTCTCGAGCTTGGTCCAAAGCCGCGGCCACGAAGACGGCCTCGCCCACGTTCTGGATCGCTTCGTAAGCCGGCCCGGTCGATGCAGCTTGCCCGGGCGAACGCTTCCGGGTCAGGGAACTCCCAGAAGAAAGGCACGTCCACGCGCTGGACGTCGACGAACCCGTGTGCCATCAGCAGTTCCTCGCCCGCGCCCGGTCGCCCGAGCGACACCATGGCTGACTGGTGCTCAACCTTTGGTGGGGCAGCCAACCTGAACGGGGAAGTGGCCACGCACCGGGAGAAACCTTTATGTGGCCCCAAACCGTCAAGCCAAATCGACCGCCCGGCACAAGCACACGGTGGAGCTCCTGTACTGCCTCTGGCGTTGTGCCCCAAATGCCTCGAAAGCTGGTCGCCACGTCGAAAGAGCCGTCGTCCCACGGCAAATCGTTCATGTCGCCGACACGGATATCGGCTTGTGGGTTGCGGTCACGAGCTACGGCGACCAGGCGATCCGAAGCATCGATACCTGCGCACTCAGCCCCCCGTATTCTGGCGAGCTCTATCGCCAGCCCGGAACCGCATGCTACGTCGATGAGCGTGTCCCCTCGGTCCACCTTCAAATGATGATGGACGGCCACGTACTCTCGGCAATTGCTGGGCTCGCTCAGCGTGGCAAAGTCGACGGCCCTGCGACCCCATCCTTCATCGACGAGCGTCCACTGGCGGGGCTGCCCTGGCCTCTCTCTGACTGTCACACCATGGGCTTACCAGAACCTACGCTGCCCGTCCAGGCCCAGGCAGCTGGTCCTGGGGACAAAGAGAGTACGAGCCCAGCCCTGTTGACCGCCGTCAGCCGTAAGGTGCGCCAGCGCGCCCCCACGTTGAACTTGGTATCTCGCCTGCTCCCGGTCTTAGCCGCACCTCGTGGTCGCAGTGGTACCGCTTGGCCCGGGTCAGCACAATGCCCGGTGGTCAGTTGGCACGAGAGCCGACCGTTTCGAAGGGGATAGGCTCCTTCTGGGTGCAGCGAGTAATTCTCGTCGCGAAGCGGCTATATTTCGTCACGTTTTCGCGACGATAACCGGAATGTGCACCCGGAAGCGACCGGCGCGGCGTCGCGGGGGCTACGTTCTGGGGCCCCCGGTAGCGATGTGGCTACCCGGCGTGCGCCGGCCCTCCGCATCGCCGGCCGGCCCTCCGCATCGCCGGCCAGCCCTCCGCATCGCCGGCCCCCCTCCGCATCGCCGGCCCTTCGCATCGCGGGCCGTGTCGCCACCTGCCCCTCCGCGCCGCCACCCGCCCTCCGTGCCACCCGCCCTCCGAAGCCCCGGCCGTCCGAAGCCCGGCCTCAGCCCGCTGTCGAGATGAGCCGGTCGGTGGCCGCATCGGGCGACCCGTCAAAGTAGCGTTCGAGCACACGCCCGAACACGGGCTGATCGGGTGCCGCCCGCATGAACAGAGTCATGCACGAGCGCAGTTTCTGCCCATCTATGTTACCGAAAATCTCCGTTGCGCTGGCGCTTCTGCTGTCGGCGACAATGCCAGCGCACTCGACCAGGCGAGGGCCGAGCACCGGGTGCGCCACGTACGCCCTCGCTTCCTCCAGCGATGAAATAGCGTAGCGCTGTGACATCGGGCTGCGACCGAGACCGGAGACCTGTGGGAACACAAACCACATCCAGTGACTTGTCTTTCGGCCTTGACGCAACTCTTCGACCGCCTGCTCGTACGTGGCCCCCGTGTCCTGGGCGTTGACAAAACGCTCGAGCCCGAACCGGTCGTCCATTTTCACCTCCAGGGCGAGCACGCTCAGACGAGCATATGGGCCACATGCTTACTACAGAAAGGTTCGGACATGAAGGCTGCTGTTTACAGGGAGATTGGCGCCTCAAACGTACTGTCGGTGGAGGAGATCGAAACGCCTCTACCCGGGCCGGGGGAGGTCAGGGTCCGGGTGGCTTTCTCGGGCATCAACCCGACCGACTGGAAATCGCGATCGGGGGCCACCGGGAACGACCCGGAGGACTTCCAGGTGCCTCACCACGATGGTTCGGGGGTTATCGACGCTGTCGGGGACCGAGTGACCGACCGGCACGTGGGCGAGCGCGTCTGGGTCTACCTGGCCGCGGCAGGGAATCAGTACGGGACGGCCGCCGAGTACTGCGTGGTGCCGGCTCAACGCGCTGTACCGCTCCCGGCCAACGCTTCGGACGAACTGGGCGCCAGTCTCGGCGTACCCGCGGTGACTGCAGCCATTTGCCTGGGGGGTGACCCTCGCCCTCTCTCCGGTGCCAGCGTTCTCGTGGCGGGTGGGGCGGGTGCTGTCGGCCACTTTGCCATCGAGCTGGCAAAACAGGCGGGGGCCAGAGTCGTAACGACGGTCAGCTCGGAGCACAAGGCTGAGCTGGCTCGCGCCGCCGGGGCCGACCTGGTGGTTAATTACCGCCAACCTGAAGCGACCGAACTGGTGAAGTCGTTCGCGAACCATGTCGACCGCGTCATAGAGGTCGCCCTGGGCGCCAACCTCGACCTGGACCTGGCCGTATCCGGTCCGGGTACCGTGATCGTCGTCTATGCTAGCGAGGGCCGCGACCCGGTCCTGCCCATCCGACGGCTTATGTCGGCCAACACCGCGCTGGAATTCGTCCTGTTGTACGGTGTCCCCAAACCAGAGTTGGCCGCGGCCGTCCACTGGACCAGCGAGGCGCTGGCAGCTGGAGCGCTCGCGGAACTGCCCGTGCACCGCTACCCCCTTGATGACGTCGCTGCGGCTCAAGACGCTGTCGAACATCACGCAATGGGCAAGGTCCTGGTCGTGCCCGGTTAGCCGGAGGGAAGAGGCGGCCGGAGTGGCACGGGACTACGCCCAAGCCACAGCGGTGGTATGGGCCGGGGCGCAAATGCGCGGCTTGTAACTACACAACAGGTAGTGTCCGTGCAAGTGAGCCGAGCGGCGGTGCTGGACCTGGGCAGCAGTTCGTTCCAGTTGATGGTCTGCCAAACTGGACCTTCACGAAGGCTCAAGCCGGTGCTAAAGCGACAGTCGCTTCTCAACCTGGGTATTGAGGTCGGCTCGAGGGGCGTGATATCGCCGGAGCGAGTCAGGGCGGCAATAGTAGCCGTCAAGTATTTGCGGCGGGCGCTCAACCGAGCCAGCCCCGACGTGGTCGTACCGCTGGCCACAGCGGCTCTACGGGACGCAGCCAACGGCCCTCAGGTGGTAGAGCGTCTAGAACACGCACTGGGGGCGCCGATCCGGGTCCTGCAGGGTGCACAGGAGGCACGGCTCTGCTTCGTCGGGCAGCGCGGTGGCGTCTACGTCGGCGAGGCTCCGACCTTAGGGATCGACCTCGGGGGCGGGAGTTTCGAACTGGCGGTCGGCAATTGTTACGAGATCTATGTGGCCACCAGCGCGCCCGTGGGGCCGACACGGCTGAAGGGCGAGCTGGGAACCGGAGAACTCCTGGGCCGGGAGGACCGCAAGGAGGTACGCGAGCCTGCGTTCGAGAGGCCATCGAAGCGATGGCACCGGGACTCGATGAATACCCGAGAGTGGCTTCGAGAACAGTGATAAGTGGTGGGACGGCCCGGGCTCTGGCCCGCCTCGCTGTCGCCGGGGCCCGTGGGCGTCCTGGCGCATCGGGTTGGGGAGTGAACCAGGTCGATCTTTCTCTGCCTCAGCTCGCTGAGTTCGCCGGGGTTCTTTCTGGCCTCAATCTCGCCCATCGGCTGGCACTGCCCGGGATGCCCGCTCGACGGGCCGCAATGCTGCCTCTGGGCGTGTGCATCCTTCTAGCCATCGCCGAGGAACTCGGCATCGACCACTATGTCGTGAGCGAGTGGGGGCTCCGTGAAGGTGCGATGCTCGACGCGGTCTATGGCGCTGGCTGGAGTGGGTGGCGCCAAAACGAGGATTCATTCGTCGCGCAGTAGTGTGGTCACCGGGCGCGGGCCGTGGGACGGCAAAACATAATAGACGCATCAAGTTTCTGGACGAATTTTTCAGCCGTCCCTCATAAGTACCTTTACGAAGGGTTTGGCATTCGCCGGTATGTGGACGGTCAGCTGGTGGCGGGACCTCTTGGGCGGGGACGTGAATAGGACGGCGGAGAATCGAGGAATTCCCCTTGAAGGGTATATGGATTTCGAAGCCAAGCCTTCGGCGGGGCACGTCAGAAGTGGCCGGCGTCAGCTCTTTCCGATCCAAACCGTCTTCAAGTTGCAGAAGGCCCGTATGCCCTCTGCCGAAAGTTCTCTACCGTACCCGGAGGCTTTGACGCCACCGAAGGGAAGCTCGGGGTACGAGGTGACCATGCCGTTCACGAATACGGCCCCGGCCTCGAGATTGCTTACAAAGAGCGCCCGTTCCGCCTCGTCGTTGGTCCACGCGTTTGCCCCGAGCCCGAACTCGGTCGCATTCGCCAGCTCGATCGCCTCCTCCGCGTTGCCGACCCGGAACAGCGCGGCCACCGGCCCGAATACCTCTTCGCCGTACATGCGCATATCTGGCGTCAGCTCAGTGATCACCGTCGGTGGGTAGTACCACCCGGGCCCTGTGAGCCGCTCGCCTCCACACAGCACTTTGGCCCCTTTGGCCACCGCGTCGGCCACCAGCGCTTCGACGTCGTCCCTGCCCGAGCCGGTGGCGAGAGGGCCGATGTCAGTGGTCTCCTCGAGGGGGTCGCCGACAGTGAGGGCCGACATTTTCTCTACGAAGCGGCGCTCGAACTCGTCGGCAACGTCTTCGTGGACGATGAAGCGCTTGCCGGCGATGCAGGACTGGCCGTTGTTCTGGCAGCGGGCCGTCGTGGCCACGGTGGAGGCAGCCTCGAGGTCGGCGCTCGGCATCACGATAAAGGCGTCGCTCCCACCCAGCTCGAGGACGCTCGGCTTTATCGTCTCGCCTGCGGTGGCGGCTACAGCGGCACCGGCCGGGCCGGACCCTGTCAGCGTTACGGCGGCAACGCGGCCGTCGCGGATCACCCTTTCCACGCGGGACGACCCGATGAGCAGCGTCTGGAAGGCACCCTCCGGGAAGCCGGCCCGCTTGAAGAGCTCAGCGATGTACACCGCCGTCCTGGGGACGTTCGAGGCGTGCTTGAGGAGGCCGACGTTGCCCGCCATCAGCGCCGGGGCGGCGAAGCGCGTCACCTGCCAAAGCGGAAAGTTCCACGGCATCACGGCGAGGACCACGCCAAGGGGCTGGTACGTGGCGTAGGCGGCCGTGGCGCTGACAGCCGAAGGATCTGCTGGTTCGGCGGCGAGGAGCGCTTCGGCGTGCTCAGCGTAGTACCGGCACGCCCGGGCGCACTTAGCCACCTCTGCGCGGGCCGATTTGATCGTCTTCCCCATTTCAACTGTCATCATCCGGGCGACATCGTCCTGCTCTGCGTCCAATAGCTCGGCCGCCCGCAACATCCAGCCGGAGCGCTGTGGGAAAGCGGTCAGCCGCTGCTTCTTGAACGCCTCCGCGGCGCGCTCCAGGCACAATTCGAGCTCCCGGTCCGAGATCTCCTGGTAACGCTCGAGGACCTCACCGGTCGCCGGGTTCGTCGTCGCGATCGCCATCTAACCTCCACCTTGCTCCGTACCGCTGGCGGGCCAGCTTCGTCAGGTATAGGCAGCGTACGCTGTTGTAGGAGTTCATCGCGCCAAGCCGTTGCTCGGCCCGTCTGCTAATTTCCAGCGGGGGCGCTCAACGAGGAAGCCTCTCGCTCAACCGGGAAGCCTGGGCGCCTGCGCTCGGATCGCCGCCACCAGCGTCGCCACGGCTGGCCTTGGCGAGTAACCGCGCGGGGAGCAAAGAACGATCGGGTGCGACCCGAGAGTCTCACGCGGGACTAGCCAGGTAAGCGAGGTGTCGATCGCGCTCAGGACGCTCAGTTGTCCTACGCAGGCATGGCCAAGCCCGGCCGCGACGAGCCGCTGCAAGGCGAGGTTGTCGTCGGTCCGATAAACGATGCGGGGCGAAACGCCACGTCGGCTCAAGAGCTCCTCGAGCTCACGCTGTGCCCGCCACCGTCTGCTCCACGCCACCACGTCAGTCCCGTCGAGGACATCCAGGCCTGGTTGTCCCGTTGCGCTGATGGTACTGCCACGCCGGGTGAGTACCACCCAGCGGTCCTCGGTGATTTGCACCTTGTCGACGCGCTCGTCGGGGGCAAGACTATTTATGAAGCCCAGGTCGAGCTTTCCCGAACCGAGGCCGTTCAACGCCACTTCGTCGCTGTCGACCTCGCTCATGACCACCTCGACCCCTGGATGGACTTCGCGGAACTCGCGGAGCGCAGGCGGCATAATCTCTGCGGCACTCGTCTGGGTGACCCCGACCCGGATTTGCAAGCGGTCCTTGCCGCCGCTCTCCTCTATGTCAGCGAAGATCGCCCTCGCCTCGCCCAGCGTGCGCCGGGCGCGTCGGCACGCGGCCTCTCCCGCCGGCGTCAACCTTACGGCGCCCCGTCCCCCCGGGCGGATGAACAGCTGATGACCAAGTTTTTGCTCGAGCGTCGCCACCTGATGAGACAGGGCTGACTGGGTGTAACCCAGCTCGATCGCGGCCCGCCGGAATGACCCGAGGTCGGCGACGCAGACGAGGGCCTGTAGCTCACGGAGGCCAATATCGTAATTGATCGAGTCAGTCGATCGCACCGACTGCATATTTCATCCTACATCGTCATTTTGTCATGTTATGATCGGTGGCCAGGGGCTCCGTCACCATCCGTTTTGAGGCCCATGGTCTCCCGCCGCCCTGTCTGACGGGCCGAGGAACACTGCCTCGCCGCGAAACGGCACTCAATAAGGTCGGTCTCGCCAAACGGGTCGCGACTTTCGAGCGTCCCGGCCTGGCTGGAGCCCGGTTTCCCAGGGACGAAGCGAAGTAGGATCGCGAGCCAACTGGCCAACACGCTACCGACAGATAGGCTCGGCGAAAATGGCTATTCGCGATTTCTCGAGAAGCTTATTTCCACTCGAGGGAAAAGCCGCGATCGTAACGGGAGGGATCCCAGGATTAAGACCTTGAGGCCCGACCTAACTGGTCGGACGTCTCCCAGATCCATGACGCGGTTATATACCGGATCCGTACCGAGTACTCCTACGCCCACCTCAGCGAGCTCGGGACGCATTCATTACTGTATTTCAGATTGATCGAGCTTTTCGAACGCGAGCGATCGAGTTTCTCGAAGCTTTAACTTGGTCATCCAGGGCGAATTGGGGCTCAGCTCGGTCTGGCTTGTGCCACACTAAACGCGTGCTTTCCGTTACTCCTGCCGCCGTCACCGGTAACCTCGATCTTGCCGACCCTGTCATCGCTTCGGTGAGAACAGGCAGGAGCAGCGTCCGGCGGTCGGGCGAGAAGCTGCTGGTCCGGGTGCGCCGGGTGGCCGCGGAAGTTGCGCCGTGGCGGAGCCCATCCGTGTTGACGGAACGCCAGTACGAATTGCTCGAGGGGACAGCCGACTACGAGCTCTGGGTGATCCACTGGCCGGTTGGCGTGGGCTTGTTGCTCCACGACCATGGCGGGTCCGCCGGCGCGTTCCAGGTCGCGGATCGGGCCCTCGAAGAGACGAGCACCCTCCTGCGCGGCCGACGGCTCCGGCATCGCCTAATTGAGGCCGGCCAGGGCAAAGCCTTCGGCCCGGACTACGTGCACAGCATGGTTAATCCCCACACGGCGCCGGCGACGAGCGTGCACGCGTATTCGCCTCCGCTATCGTCAATGACCTTTTATACAAAATCGCATTCCGGTCTCGTCGTCAGCCGGGTCGTGACAGAATGGGATGGAGCTTCCCCTGGCTGAAGGGCCCGCAGCCGGGGACGCGGCGCAGAGCTGTGTCGATCAACTGGTGGAGCGAGCGCGGTCGTGTTACAAACGAGTGAGCCCAGCAGAGGCGTGGCGGGTCCTCACATCGGGCGGCCTGCTGGTTGATATCCGCCCCGCGTCTCAACGCGCTCGAGTTTGGCGAGATCCCCAGGGCAATAGTGATCGAGCGCAATGTGCTCGAGTGGCGCCTCGACCCGACCAGCCCGCACCGTCACCCAGCTGTCACCCGGCGCGAGCAGGAGATAGTCCTGGTATGCCAGGCGGGCTATG
Source organism: uncultured Acidimicrobiaceae bacterium (assembly GCA_963823855.1). Taxonomy (GTDB): domain Bacteria; phylum Actinomycetota; class Acidimicrobiia; order Acidimicrobiales; family Palsa-688; genus Fen-671. Next base: position 485,393 of record CAWGNA010000002.1, on the reverse strand, counting down.
CTTCCAGCCTGGCGGCTGCCACGCTTCGTGAAATGGGTTTGTCGGGCGTCTCCGACCTCGAAGGCGGGTACGTGGCGTGGGTAGAGGCGGGTTTGCTCACCACGTGCATCCGGCCTGGGCCGCGTTCATCCTCCGAAGTCGAGACCGACCGGCACGAGGTAGCGCGCACTTGACAGCCGCCCGTTGCGGAGGCGTTCAGTCGAGCTGACGTGGTGCCGGAGACGCGGAAGCTAGCCTGGGCGGCCGTGCCCGTAGTACTCGACGGTGCCTCGTTGACGGTCGAAGACCTGGCGGCGGTGGCCGAAAATGGCCAACAAGTCGAATTGGACGGCAGGGCACGAGCGCGGCATGGGGAACGCTCGCGCCGTTGTCCAGGAGGTCCTGGCGAAAGAGGAGCCGGTCTACGGCCTTACCACCGGGCTGGCTGAGCGTAAGCGCTCGCTGTTGCCGGCCGGGGGGCGCCTAGCCTTCAACCGCCTCTTGGTGCGAAGTCATCGGGTAGCACAGGGCCCGCTCGCTTCGGGGGCCCTTGTCCGGGCCACGATGACCTGCCTGGTGAACAATTTCGCCAAGGGTTATGCGGGGGTCCGGCCGGCCTTGGCTGATGTGGTCATCAGGGCTCTCAACGACGGTTTCATCCCACCTGTCCGATCCCTGGGGTCAGTCGGCGAGGCCGATCTCGGGCCGATGGCGGACTTAGCCGAGGCGTTGTTGGTGCGCAGCGGGTTTAGCCTTGAAGAGAACGAGGGCCTCGCCCTCCTCGGCAACAATGCATTCAGCACGGCTTGGGCCGCTCTGGCCCTACTCGATGCCGAGCGATTGTTGGATAGTGCAGATGCGGCGGCCGCGTTGGACCTCGAAGCGTTTGGTGCCAACTTCGACGCGCTAAACGAGCTCGTGGCTGAGTCGCGTCCATACACGGGCATAAAGCAGGCACTTTCCAACCTGAGCCGACTGCTGGTGGGGAGTTCGCTCTGGGAACCACGGTTGGCGCGGAACCTGCAGGACCCGCTCACCTTCCGGTGTATACCTCACGTCCACGGGGCCGCTAGAGACGCGCTCGCTTACGCCCGCAGCACTATAGAAACGGAGCTCAACTGCGCCCAGGGCAACCCGGCAGTGGTACAGTCGGAACGGCGCCTAATTTCCGTAGGTAATTTCGACGTTCTCCCAGTGGTGGCAGCGCTGGACTTCTTGCGCATAGGCCTCGCCCCTGTGCTCACTTCCGCCGCCGAGCGGACGATCAAGCTCCTGCAGAGCCCGACCTCGGGCTTGCCGTCGGGCCTGGCGGCGAGACCGGGCACGCCTGAGGACACCCTGGCAGAATTTGCCGTCGCGTCACAGGCGCTCGTCATCGAAGCGCGCATGCTCGCGGCCTGTCTCGTACGAACTGGCCAGCACCTCCAAGGGCGAGGGGATCGAGGACAGGGCCACCATGGCCCCGCTATCCGCCCGCCGGCTGACGGAAATGGTGGCGCTCGGCACCCGCGTCCTTGGGATCGAGCTGATGGTGGCGGCGCAAGCGCTCGACCTCCGACCGGTATTGCCGCAGGGTCGAGGCACCCAGGAGTTGCACCAGAAGGTGCGTAACCTGGTCCCCTTTACCGTGCTCGGTGAGCCGCCGCCCGATGACCTGGAGCCGCTCGTCGAGCTCGTTCGCAACGGCGAAGTGGCGGCTCTCTTGTCGAAGGCTTGAGCCGGGCGCTCTGGCGCGCCATTTTCTTTCTCGTTGCGCGAACGGCTTCTCGTCGCGGGCCGCGCCCCCGAACACGCGCGATTTCGCGACGAGATGACAAATCGACACCGAGAAGGGGTAACCAGCCCTTCGGAACGGGGTTACGCCCGCCCCCCCACCCTCCGGACTCTGCAAGCGGCGAATTCTGCCTAGCCGAATTTGCCCGTCGACGATGGCGCTGGCGAGGTAAGAAACGTGAGCCCTTACATTGGGTCGGCGCAGCCCCCTATGGAGAGACGACGAGATTTCGGTTTAGCTCGGAACTCAGTATCACTCCGAAGTGACGAGTGACCTGATCCATCAGCCGGCCCAGCTGAAGCAGCCGGCCCAGCTGAAGCAGCGGCGAGACCACCAACGAGTTCGCCCCTTCGCTCTCGGCACAGTTCCAGCACGGAAACCTCGTCGAACTCGGGATTGACGTGGCCCGGACTGTCGCCAGCCCGGGCAGGCCGGACCAACAAGGGGTAGTCGCGGTATCCGAAGTTGGGGGAGTACCAGAGCACCCTGAACGTGGGGTGGAGGTCCACCGCGAAGTCCCGCGCACATATGCGCACGTAGCGGACCTCCGTCCACCGCAGGCCCAGATCCCAACGAAGGGAGCGCCAACGACAGCAGTGAAGGCTATGCGAAACCGTAGGCCGCCTCCTTCCGCACTGTACAGCGGGGCTATCTGCGCGCGCCGGAAGCTGCCTCCGGCACTTCATCTGTATGGAATTACGCGCCGATGGCCCGCGGGTGAACGGACGACGAAACTGGGCACGTCCCGTCTCTTGACACCGAACACGCGTTCGGGTACAGTAGAAACCGAACTCACGCTTCGAGATCGGGCCTACGGTCTCTCCTGGCAACTACCGCTCTGCAGGAGATTGACTGTGGTCGACGCTATTGAGGAACATGCTCATCAGCTGCAGTACGAGCTGAGGGACTTTGACCCCGCCTTACGGTCCGGGCCGCAATGTGCATCTCTCGTCGAGACACTGGCTAAGACCGAAAAGGCTTGCGCGGCTGCGAAGGCGCTTGCTGCCGCACGGGCAGTCGAGCTGGGCGTTCACCGGGTTCAGGGCTTCGCGAGCGGAGCCGACTGGCTGGCATGCCAAATGGGTTCTACCAACGGCGAGGCACGCCTCGCTATAGAGACGGCCGCTGTTGTCACGTCATGCTCGGAGGCCAAAGAGGCCCTTGTCGCTGGTGAACTCTCTTTGGCGCAAGCACATGAGATCGCCAAGTCACAACCCGAGCTGCCCGGCACGGAGCACGACCTTGTCGATTTGGCCCGTGGGTCCGGGCTGACAGCAGTCCTCGATGCTGTTCGGGAGCGGTTGCTACAGCGCTCAGATCCAAACCAGCTCCACCAGATCCAGCGGCGTAGGCGCGACGTCCACCATTGGCGCGACCGCTACGGGATGGTCCGGCTCGCGGTCGCCTTTACGCCAGATGTCGGTGTCCCGATTGTCAACCGTCTGGAGATAGAAGCGGAGCGCCAGCGCACCGAGGCGCGCCGCTCCGAGGTTGAAGAGCCGTTCCACGTTCACGCCTGCGATGCGTTGGCAGCGATGCTGGCTGGGTCTGGGCGAGGGCGTGCAGCCCACTCCGAATTGGTGCTGGTGTGCGATGTCAACGCGTACCGACGTGGCCACGCCCACCCTGGCGAGGTATCACAAGTCCGCGGGGGCGGGCCTCTACCAGTCGAACGGCTGCGCGAGTTGAGCGAGGACGCCTTCATCAAGGCAGTGCTTCACGATGGCGTCCGCATCGACGCGGTAAAGCACTTTGGCCGGTATATCAAAGCGGAGCTGAGGACAGCTTTGGAGCTTGGCGCACCTCCTGGCTTTGATGGTGCGGTTTGCGCCGAGCCGGAGTGCGGCCGGCGTTACGGGCTCGAGTGGGACCATGTCGACCCGGTAGCCCACCGCGGCCCGACGTCGTACGAAAACTTGCAACCACGCTGCTGGCCCCACCACCGCTACAAGACCGAGCGCGACAAAGCGGCTGGGCTGTTGGCTCGCGGTCCCACGTGACGGCGGTGGCGGCTTTTCGGCCCGTGCTTGGTCAGCGAAGGGTGCTAAATGGATGTCCCAGCTCGACTGGGCTCGTCTCAAACCTGTACTCAACTGGCCCGGGCGCCTCGACGTGCCTCAGGCGCTGAAAGTTTGAGCGGGCCGCGAATGCTCGTGGATCGTGAAGTCTTGATCTCCAAGCCACTGTGCCACCACGTAGAGTTCACATTGAGATCGCACTCTGTTCGGTCTGGGGCCAGCCTTACGAGGTTTACTCTGGCCGGCATTAGAGGCGCGCACTTCGGGGAAAGTTTACCATCCGTTCTCCCCCGGTTAATTGGCCAGCTGACGCCGATCGTATATCATGCGGGATAGATGTTCCGTGAGGCTCGCACTATAGGTATTGCTAACCGGGGCGGCACGAGTCCCCCAGGTTCAGTCGGTAAACCTATGGAATTCCAGCTGTTGTACCCGACCAACCTCGATGCCGCTAAGACCAGCTTCGACGACGTCTACACCCGCCCGGAGCCGACAGCTTATTTCAAAAGTTTCGCACGCCTCGATTATCGGATCCCCGCTTACACCGTGGGCCTGCTGCGCCGTGTCCTGGACGTCCTCGGGAGCCAAGCGCACCTGGTGGTTGACGTCTGCTCGTCCTACGGGCTCAACTCCGCGCTGCTAAACCACACCTTACGCTCGCTGATCTCTACTCGCATTATCAACGTAACGAGCTCACGGAGCCAGAGGGCTGGATCGAAGAGGACCGGCGGTTCCTTACGGCGAGCAGGTCCCCGGAGGCAGTCCCGGTCATTGGCGTCGACATGTCCGCTCCGGCGATCGAGTACGCGGTATCGGTGGGGCTTCTTTCGCACGGCATCACATCCAACCTCGAACGTGATGTCCTGGATAGAGGGGCGGCCAGGCTCTTGTCGGGCTCCACCGTGGTTTGTGTTTGTAGAGGAATTGGCTATGTCGGGCAGCGCACGTTCCTGGCTCTCATAGGTTCCGCGGCCAAGCGCCCCGTCATTGTGGGCTTCTTCCTTCGATGGGTAGATGTACGGCCTATTGCTCAAACCCTCTCTATCGCTGGTTACGAGTTCACGGCCAACTACCGCTCGGTCTATCCCGTTCGGCGGTTCGCGTCCCCCGCCGATCAGCGAGCCGCCATCGCCGGCCTCCAGGAACTGGGCTTCCCATTGGCTGCAGCCGAACTAAAGGGCTACCACGGCGCGGGTCCCCTTTGTGGCGGTTCCAAGCTCGTTGCGGCGGCGACATGATGTCACGTCCGCCTTGTATGCGCTTCCGCCCCCTGTTTGGTAGCGGCCACCGGTGCAGCCAAACGTCTTACGGTTGTCGCGGCGTGGTTGAAACGCGTTGCCCAAAGATTGGCGACAGTCAGTAACGATGCTCGGCCAGCACGTCTGCTGTGAGTTGCTGCGCCCGCCTGGCACGCCGGGAGTCGCTCAATACCAGGCATGTAAAAATGGTGTCGATAACAAGGAGGTGGGCGAGACGGCTTGCCATCGCTTCTACGCGGTAGCTCGTCTCGCGCCCACCAGCCACCAGGGCGACGTCGACGAGCTCTGTCAAAGGGGTCGTGCTGAAACTCGTGATGGCGATTAGGCCAGCACCGGATTCCTTGGCGCCCCGCACCGCGCCCAGGGTTTCCTGAGTGGCGCCGGTATGACTGACAACCAGCCCAATATCGGCCTTCTCGAGCAGTCGGGCACGGACGTGCTGCACGTGGACGTCAGGTGGCGCGTCCGAATCGATGCCGATAGTAGCCAGCCTGTAGGCGGCGTCTTGAGCCAGAGGCGCACTGGTCCCCACGCCCAGGCACAGGACGCGGCGGGCCTTGGCAATCATGTCCACAGCCCGTTTCAGGGAACTCGCTTCGACGCTGGCGGTAGCCCGGCGCAGAGCATCCCCGCTGCTTTCGGCCAGCTTTGCCAGGACCTCTTCGGGGCGGTCGCCTTTTGTCACGTCTCGCTGCGGTCTTTCGTCGAGCGGCAACAAGTCCTGAGCGAGGCCGATCTTGGCGGCCTGGAAACCTTTGAAGCCGAGGCTTTGGCACGCTCGTACTACAGTCCCTACTCCGGTATCCGCGGCCATGGCGATTTCGGTCACAGAGCAGTGGATCACGTCGACGCCCCGGGCCAACAGTGCTTGCGCAACGCGTGCCTCGGCCGGCGGCAGCGAACCGGAAGCGGCGCGGACCATTTCGGCCACCGTTCCCGGTGCGCGTTGCGCCTTGGCCGCAACCTCCGAACTCACGTCCGGTAAGGTAGCACACGCCCGGACCAGGTGCGATGGCAGTCTTGCTGGGTGGCGTAATGCTCTATTCATCATTTGGTTACCGGCGCGTAAATCAGACCTACCGGGTCTGCAATATTGGGGTGGAGCCGACGATATAGGGCTCTTTAACGGGCCGCGACGCTCTCGTCAGGTCGTCGTTCTCCGAAGAGCCCCGTGCACGCTGGGCGTCCAGACGGCCGCAGAGCGTCGCCGGACGGAGGTGCCTCACGGAGGCACCACGCAACGGTCCCGTCGAGGCCGATGGGCAGAACGAGCGCATACCCCCGCGCCCGCACGCCAGGTTTGGTCGCGGGCACCCGGGGCCAGACAGTGCCGCGCACCAATGAACGTTCGCCGCGGGTACCAATTCGCAACCAGAGTTGCTGGAATCTCGTTCCGGAAATACAAACTGAGCCGAAACTTCACCCTGCGTTAACTTGCCGGCCATGGTCACGTAAGTCCGTTCAAGTAGCCTGCAAAGCGTGGGTTCTTCGTTAGGCCCAGGGGGCGGGCACCCTTGCAAAGAGGAGGAGGAGGAGTGCAGCTTCGCGCCGCCGGCGGACCGACTTTAGCCTCGGGGCGACGCGTGCGGCCAAGCCTTTGTCCTGTAGGCCGACCGGCCTGTTCGCGACCCGGTTACGACCAACCCGTTACGACCAACGCGTTACGGCAAGGACCAGGTTTCGCAGGAGGCAATGAGACATGTCAGCGCTACGTCGACAGTACGAAGGCACAGTCCGTCGCTCTTCAACCTGCTCTAACAGAGAGACATGGACCTGTGGACCGAGTTGTTTGCCGAGGACGCGGCTAACCACTTCCCGTTCCACTCCAGCTTTCTCGGGGGCCTCAATATTTTTGGGCGGGACGAAGTGCTAGCGGCCTGGAGCGGGTACCTTCAGGACTTTGAGGGCGTCAGTCTCCCCGTGGACGCGATAGCGCAAGGCGGAATCAGTCGGGCGGCTGGCCGAGGTTGGGATCAGCGACCCGACGGTCGGCGAGCGCTACCCGTTCCAGCTGTCGGGCGGCATGCGCCAACGTGTGGCGATTGCCGCGGCCTTGGCCCGTGACCCAAAGTGCTGATCGCCGACGAGCCTTCTACAGCTCTGGACGTCGCTACCAGCGCGAAATCCTGGGTTTGATCAAGAGCATCCAGGTCGGGCGGGGAATTGGGCCTCATTCTCATCACCCATGACCTGCGTGTCGCCTTCGCTATGTGTGACCGAATTTATGTCCTGTACGCCGGCACTCTGGTCGAGGTGGGCCCGTCGTCCAAGCTGAGCACTGAGCCGTTCCACCCGCACACCCACGGGCTCCTGCTTTCCGAACCACCCGCCGACCGTCCCGTCGGGGAGCTGATAACCATCCCGGGCTCGGTCCCCTCACCCGACGACGTCGCTGACTGCTGCACTTTCGCACCACGCTGCCGCTGGGCCGCTCGCGTATGCCGCGAGGCCGCTCCCTCGCTGGTCGAGGTGGCCCCCGGCCGCCTATCAGCTTGAACGCGGCTCACGGAAATCCGCAGCGAAATGATGGCCCTTCGCGTTCAAGCCGAACACGAGGTGCACCCGGCAGTGCCCCGCAGAGACACGGCTGCGCTCATCCAGGTCCAAGACCTCCGAAAAGTCTTCCGCAATGGCAACCGTACGGTCGACGCGCTCGGCGGCGTTTCGATGCAAGTCGGCCCCAACGAGAGCGTCGGGATAGTCGGCGAGTCAGGCTCGGGCAAGACGACCCTGGCCCGTATCCTCGTTGGCCTCGAGTCCGCCACCAGTGGTGACGTAAAGATAGACGGCATTTCGGCCAGCCACTGGGAAAACCTGAGCGCTAAGGACGGTAAGCACCTGAGAGGAACAGTCCAGATCGTTTTCCAGGACCCCTACTCGAGCTTGAACCCGATGCGTAGCGTTGGCTGGACTTTGAGCGAGGCAGTGTCCACGCACCAACCCGTCGCGAAGGGGCTCGACACGAAGGTCAGGGAGCTACTCGAGTCGGTCGGCCTCCAGGCATCCTACGCTCAACGCAAGCCGGTTGCTCTTTCGGGCGGTGAGCGCCAACGGGTCGCGATCGCCCGCGCTCTCGCCGCCAGCCCAAGGATCCTCATCTGCGACGAACCTGTCTCCGCCCTGGATATGTCTGTGCAGGCGCAGATCCTCAATTTGTTTGCGTCGCTTCGAGCCGAGCGCGGCATCGGTTACCTGTTCATCACCCACGACCTGTCGATCGTCCGTCAGATTTCGGAATACCTGTACGTCATGCACCGGGGGGTTGGTTGTGGAGCCCGGCGTCACAGGACACGTGTTGGACAATCCCCAAGATGCTTATACGATCAAGCTGCTGGAGTCGGTCCCCCGCTCTGAATCAGGCTGGCTGACGCCGAGTGGACAGGTTTAAATGGCCGGGTTTGGGTAAGTAGATTTTGGGTGGCTGAACACTGCCAACCATATCGTTCAAAAAAGAGCGAGAACTGAATATATGGCGTTGCGTTGCCCGTAAAACTCTCGTAGACTCAATGCAAAGTGCTTCACCTCTCCTCCCGGAAAGAGCCCGCCAGTTGCGCATCGTACAGCTTTCCGACACTCATATCTCCCACCTCGGCGGGACCCCCGCCAAAAACTTCTGGCTCCTCATCGACTACATCAATGACGAGCTGCACCCAGATCTCGTTATCAACACGGGTGATCTCGTCATCCTCAACCCGGACTCGGCCGAGGACCGTGAGACGGCATGGCGCCTCCACCAGCGCGTCGATGCGCCGCTTCGCGTGCTGCCTGGCAACCATGACGTTGGTGACACGGGAGAAAACCCTTGGATGGGCCTATCAGTTACAAGCGAGCGAATTGCGGGTTTCACGAACACGTGGGGCGCCGACCGGTTCTTCCTGCTGGGGCTGGCGGCCGATGGAGCCGAGGATTGGGCCTTCATAGGGATCAACAGCCAGGTTATGTCGTCAGGTCTACCAGAAGAGCCCGAGCACTGGGAATGGCTGGAAAACGTGGCGGCAGACGTGCGAGGCAAGTCGGTGCTGTTGTTCCTGCACAAGCCATTGTGGTTCCTGGGTCGCACTGAGCCCGGTATGACTATCGCCGCGGCCGACCGGGAGCGAATAATCTCGACTTTCGCCGGTGCCCGGCTCCGCACCGTGGCCAATGGCCACCTGCACCGCTATCGCCAGGCCTTCGAAGGGGAGGTCCTGACAGTGTGGGCGCCTTCGCTGACTTTCGCTTCCCCACCGGAGCCGAAGTTCGGTCTCGAGGCGAGCCCGTCGGGGGTCGTCGAATATTGTATTGACGGCGACACACTCACGGCGCAGTACCGCTCGGTGCCGGCTCTGCGCGGGGCTGAGGATGTGTTCCGGATGCCCGAGTTCGCCACTACCCTCGCGGAGCTGGAAGCCTCCATGCCTGCGTGAAGCTGCGCCGATCTCGTGAACTCTCGTAACTGGCGGCAGCTGAGCAAGTCGGCAGTCACGGCCCTTTGCCAACACACCAGCGTCAGCGGCCTGCCCTTCCCCACAACTGGTCGCTCGCCAGCTGTGCGCCCTCCACCATGGCACGAAGTTTCGCCCAAGCGACTCGGGAGTCCACCAAGTTCGACCGGGCGAAGGTGGCGAAGCCACAATCGCTCCCGCGCTGACAGGTATTTCCACCCCGGGATTTAATCTCCAGTTCACCCCACTGTCGCCGGTATGTAATTCCGCGCAGCTACAGTCTTTGGAGATCGGTTCTAGACAGCGTACGGCGAAGTCGAAGTCTCAGGTCGAAGTCTCAGGTCGAAATCTGAGGTCCCATTTTTGGCCGGTCCTAGGAGGCAATAGTATGAGGCTCCGCCTGTTTGCTTCGCAGGCCGGTCTGGCCATCGGCGTGCTCGCCGCCGTTACTATCGTCAGCGCAGAAATTTTGCCGCAAACTGCAGGGCCGGTGGTTCAAGGCTATTGCTGGAAGGAGCTAACAAATGAGGACTAGCACTGACCGGATCCTGACCACTCACACCGGGAGCTTGCCCCGACCGGCCGGCCTCGACCGCTCCGATACGGGCCAGGTGCGCGCCGCCGTGGCCGAAACCGTGCGGCGCCAAGTGGACGCCGGCGTGGACATCGTCAACGACGGCGAAGTAAGCAAGCCCAGCTATGCCACTTACGTCATCGAGCGGTTGTCGGGTTTCGAGGGGCAGCCGGAGCCGGCCCGTCGTCGAGGCCGGGGCATGGACGATTATCCCGAGTTTTACGAGAAGCGATGGGGCGACCCCGAACTCGCAAGAATAACGGCCACTCCTACTTGCAATGGCCCGGTCGAGTACGGCGACCGGTCTTTAGTTGAGGCTGATATCGCCAACCTCAAGGCCAACGCCGGTGATGTCGAGGTGTTCATGACCGCCGCCTCGCCCGGGATCATCGAGATGTACATGCCCAATCGTTACTTCTCGACCACGGAGGAGTACCTGTTCGCGGTGGCGGACGCCATGAAGCTGGAGTACGACGCGATACACGAGGCCGGCATCGTCCTGCAGCTGGATTGTCCCGACCTGGCATGTGCCTGGACGGTTGGCCCCGAAATAACCGTAGAGGAGTTCCGGAAGGTCGTTGCTATGCGCTTGGAGGCGCTGGACCACGCCACGCGGGACATCCCCCCTGACGGTATGAGGCTTCACCTGTGCTGGGGGAACGGCGAGGGACCGCACGATACCGATATACCGCTGGTCGACATCATCGACCTGGTCCTGGCAGCCCGGCCGGCGGCGGTGTCCTTCGAGGGCGCCAACCCGCGCCATGAGCACGAATGGAAGGTGTTCGAGGAGGTGAAACTGCCTGACGGCAAGGTCATCATTCCCGGGGTGCTCGACTCGACCACGAACTTCATTGAGCACCCCGAGCTGGTGGCGCAACGCTTGGTCCGTTATGCCGACCTGGTGGGCAAGACCAATGTGATAGCCGGGAGCGACTGCGGTTTCGCTACATTTGCTGCTTACAACATTGTCGACCCCAAGATCACCTGGGCCAAATTGGCCGCCATGGCCGAAGGCGCCGGCCTCGCGAGTCAGGACCTGTGGGGGAAACGCGTCGCCCTATCCGCCCTCTCCGCTGACGCGGCTGAATGACATCGCGACCGCCCAGAGCCCTCTGACAGCCGGACATCCATCTGGGCTGACGCATCCTTTAGCCACCAGCTACCTTGCCCCAGCGCTAACTTGGCGATGGCCAAGCGATGACACGGGCCAGCGCGACGCTGAAGGAGGGATTGGGTGAAGACCGGTGAAGTGAGGCCCGGGCAGCGTTTCGGCGGTTCTGTTCGATCTGGATGGCGTACTCGTCGATTCGACAGAGCTCGTTGAGCGGGCCTGGCGTCGTTGGGCGGGGGAGCGGTCCCTCTCGCCCGACGATGTCCTTGCCGTAGCTCATGGCCGCCCCACCCGGGATGTCGTGCGGGCGTTCGCACCCGCGGTCGATGTGGACCAGGAGGTGCTCCGGATCTTAAGTTACGAGGCGAGCCAGTCGTCCACGCTGGTGGCCGTCCCCGGTGCCCGCGACTGTGTCGACGTGGCGCGGCGAGGTCCCTGGGCAGTCGTCACCTCGGGCGGGCGGGACGTGGCCACGAGACGGCTGATCGCTGCCGGCCTACCAGTGCCGGAGGTCCTCGTAACGGCCGACGACGTGACTAATGGCAAACCCGACCCCGAGCCCTACGAACTTGCCCGCCGCGAGCTGAGCGTACCGGCCCGCGAATGCGTCGTTGTAGAGGACGCTCCGGCCGGCATCACGGCTGCCAAGAGTGCCGGTATGACCGTCTTGGCCGTTACGACTACGCACACCGCAGCCTCACTCCACGGGGCGGACTGCGTGTTCGCTTCGATGGACACCATCAAGAAATACCTGCTGGACCGCTACGTCTGAGCCATTCGCCTGCCCTGGTTGCGGGAGGAGCTTGAGCGGGTGGGGAAATGCTATAAGCCTCCGGTAGCGCAGGGGGCCGAGTCACGGCTCGGGTAGAGGGGAACGCCGCTCCTGTTTTCGGACCGAACGCGCCTGCTTGTCCCGCAACCGCCGCTGGCGAGAGGCCTCAGTGGGCCGGGTCGGACGGCGTGGGCGCTCGACGCGAAGCGCCTCCTCTAGCCGCTGAGCCAGACGCTCGAGCGCGATCTGCCGGTTGCGCGCCTGCGAACGCTCGTCGCGCACGACGACCCTTAACACCGGGCCGATCCGTTCCAACAACCTGGCTCGTTGACGGGGCCCAAGCGAAGCAGAGTTGGCGATATCGAACCTGAGGTCGACTCTCGTGTTAGCCGTGTTGGCGTGCTGCCCGCCGGGCCCTCCACTAGAGCTGAAACTCCACTCCAGCTCCTCCTGAGGTATTACCAGGCGGCGGCCCACCCTCAGCCCGCCGTCGTTGTCCACCATTTCCACGCTCGCTCGGCCAACGTGACGCGGATCATAACGCCTGTGTGAGGCCGGCCGGGCACAGAGCCCGCAGTGACCGCGGCGCGGCTAGGTAGCCCACGAGGTGGACAGTTGGAGGAGGGTGCGCGCCCCCCAGCCCGTGTTCCCCCGGCTCAACCACCCCTCGTCGCGCTCGGAGTGGCTCGGGGCCGCGATATCGAGGTGCGCCCATGGAATGCCCTTTACGAAATGCTGGAGGAACAGCGCAGCCATGATCGTCGAAGCGGCCCGGTCCCGCGAGACGTTGCGCAGGTCGGCCACCTCGGACTCCAACCGGTCCTTGTAAGGTGCCCACAGGGGTAAGCGCCAGGCCGGTTCTCCGGCCGTGGCCGCCGCGCTGAGCACACGGTCGACGATTTCGTCGCTGCCGAGCACCGCCGCCAACCCGGGCCCAGGGCTATCACCTGGCCACCCGTCAGCGTCGCGATGTCGACGATGGCATCGGGACGGCGTTCCCCCGCCACGAGAAGGGCATCGGCCAGTACAAGGCGGCCCTCCGCGTCGGTGTTCACGATCTCGACGGCGGTCCCATCGCGGGCGGTGACGACGTCGCCCGGGCGCGTCGCGTGGCCCCCAGGCATGTTCTCCGCGATGGCGGCCCAGCCGTCGACGCGCACTGGCGGGGCTAGTTCAGGCAAGGCTGTGAGCGCTGCGATGACCGCGGCGGCGCCACCCATGTCGCCCTTCATCGTCTCCATTGCCCCGGGTGGTTTCAGCGACAACCCGCCGGAGTCGAAGGTGATGCCCTTGCCGACGAAAGCAAGATGTGCCCGAGGTGAAGTCGGTGTGTACGTGAGCCGTACGAGGCGGGGAGGCTGGGCTGAGCCCGCAGCCACGCTAGCCAAGCAACCGAGATGCTCGGCGGTTATGCGCTCCTCGTCCCAGATCTCGACCTCGAGGCCTGCGGCGGCCCCTGCTTCGGCGGCTGCCTCGGCGAAAGCCCGCGGCGACAGCTCCCGTGCGGGCTGGTCCGCCCAGCGCCGGGCCCGCAAACTGGCCTCGGCTGTGGCCTTGCCGACGTGGGCGCCCGATGCCGCCGCCTGTTCCAGGCCGACCAGGGTCACATCCTCCAGGAGCTGTTCGGTGCCTGCCGGTGACGGGCGGTACCGGTAGCCGGCCAGCACAAGGCCCTCTACGACGGCCTGGACGGCAGCGGGGGTGCCGTCACCGGCGGTGTGGAGCGTGGTGGCCATCGAACGAACCCTGGTACTGGCTCTGGCCAGGGCCGCCCCGGCACGGCGGAGGTCGTCGTTGGTGGGTACCGCCGGCGGCTTCGACCGGGGTGCGCCGTCCTTGCTGGCAACCGGGCTCGTCCCCACGGCCACAACGTGGCGGCCCCCGACGAGAACGGATTGGGTCTGACCGATCTCACCCCGAAACCCTGTGGAAGCCAGGAAACTCCCGACGTTCTCCCGCTCGACGGCCTCAGCCACGGCTTCCCAGCTGCCGTTCGAACCAGCAGGGCCAACGGAGCGGATGGCCGCTGCTATGTCGAGGCCGGCGCCGACCGGGACCGCGACTAATTCAATTCCGTTCGGGACGGCAGACGCAGCCGTGAAGTTAATTGGCACCCGGGTTTCTCCTTGAACTGTGGCCTCTATGTGTCGGGATGTACCGTACCGTAGCGAGCCCGGTCGGCGAGCACGCGCACCGTCCGGCCCCTAGCGCGGCCTAGAGCGGGAAGCCCAGGGCCTCGGCCGCCTTTCGGGTCGGCCCGGACCAGTACTTGGCGTAGTTGTCGCCGGTCGAGACCGACCGGGTCTCTACTCGGTCGAGGTAAAGGACACCGGCCAGGTGGTCGAGCTCGTGTTGGGCAATACGAGCGGGCCAACCCCGGTACTCGCGTGAAAATGGCTGGCCGTGTTCGTCGAGCGCGTCAACCCTGACGCGACAATGACGCCTGACCACGCCGTTCAGGATGGGGACGCTGAGGCAGCCTTCGTAAAAAGCTATCTCGCCGACACCGTCGATCGGGCTGAGGACCGGGTTGACCATGACGGTAAAAGGCAACGGCGTGCGTTCTCGGGCGGTTAAATCTTCGGGGCTCTGCTGCCCCCAGCGCTCCGGGCCGTCCTCAAGTACGGCGAGGCGGACGGGCACGCCGACTTGTGGAGCAGCCAGGCCGACGCCGGGCGCGGCTTCCATCGTTGCCCGCAACTGGGCGATGAGACGTTTCATGGCGGGCTTGGCCAGATCGGACGGGTCGACGGTCTGAGCAGGTTGACGGAGCACTGGATCGCCGCACATCACGATGGGGAGGACGTCGTCGTTGGGCATGGCGACAGTCTTTCTCGGCTCAGGGTGCCAGTACATAGGCCCAGTACAGAGGCCCAGTACATAGGCCCAGTACAGAGGCCCAGTAGAAAGGCTCAGGTATTGTCCCCCCAACAAATGCTTACCACTCTTGGCCGTACCGGGCTCTCGGCCAGTCGCATCGGGCTCGGGTTGGCCGCCCTCGGCCGGCCCGGCTACATCAACCTCGGGCACTCTTCTGACCTTGCCGGGCAAACCGACGTGGAGTCGTTGGAGCGCGTTGCCCACGCGGTCCTCGACGCGGCGTACAACCGGGGTGTGCGGTACTTCGACGTCGCCCGTTCCTACGGGAAAGGGGAAGCTTTCCTGGGGGAGTGGCTTCGCGGCCGGAGGCTGGGCCCGTCCGAGGTCACCGTCGCCTCGAAATGGGGCTACACCTACACAGCGGGGTGGCGTGTCGACGCCCCTATCAACGAGGTGAAAGATCTGTCGCTCGGGCCCTCCGCCGCCAGTTCGCCGAGAGCCGGGACCTCTTGGGCCCGAACCTCCGCCTTTACCAGATCCACTCCGCCACCCTCGACAGCGAGGTCCTGGAGGACCACGAAGTGCTCGACGAGCTGGGGCGGCTACGAGCCGGCGGGCTGGCGATAGGGCTCACAGTGACTGGCCCCGGCAGGCGGAGACGGTGGAGCGGGCCCTGGAGGTTGGCGGGTTCGATACGGTCCAGGCGACCTGGAACTTGCTCGAACGGACGGCCGGCCCCGTGCTCGCGACAGCCCATGCGGCAGGGATGGGTGTGATCGTGAAAGAACCGCTGGCGAACGGCCGGCTCACGTCCCGTGGTTCCGTGGCGGCCCTCTCCGATGTTGCACGCGAGGCCGCTACTACCGCTGATGCCGTCGCGCTCGCGGCGGTCCTGGCGCAGCCCTGGGCAGACGTGGTACTGAGCGGCGCCGCGACAACGGATGAGCTCGAGAGCAACCTGGACGCGCTGGAGCTCGACCTGGGCCCGCATATTTCCGAGCGGCTCGACGGGGTACGCGAGGACAACGTGACTTACTGGCTGACGCGAGCCGCGCTCCCCTGGAACTGAGCCGTTCACGCCGGGGCGCTCTGTACGGGGAGCAGCCCTGCTGTCACGTACCGTGGTGCGAGAACACCGACGTGGAGACAGGACGGGCAAATGGCTGAGCTGACAGTAGAGGATGACGATCTGGTCGTGAAGCTGAGCACCCTCGAGAAAGCCGAGGCAGCCCATGGCGACCTCCGGGTACCCCGTTCGTCGGTCCGTGGGGCTGAGGTCGTAGCCGACGCCGCACAGGCCGTGCCGGGCTGGAAGGTGATTGGTGCTGGGTGGCCAGGGAGCTTCGCCATCGGCACTTACTCGGGTGGGGCGGACCACCAAAAGACTTTCGCGGTAGTGCACAATGACCATCCCAGGGGCGTGAAGGTGCAGCTCTCTGGCACAAAGTTCGACCTGATCGTGGTCAGCTGCGAGGATCCCGAGACCGCGCTGAGACAGCTAGGCGACCTGGGCTGACGTAGCTGCTGCCGGGTCCAGAGCAGCAGAGGTACCCAACCCCTCTATGAGGGCGACAGTCGCCCGGACGACCAGCCGGTAACGCCAAACAGCTCCGACCCACCTCGGCGGCCGGATCCTGAGAGTTCCCCAACTTGTTCAAGCGCGAGGCACTTTCTGGCGACGCCCTATAAGTGAAGAGCTATCTTGTCCGCCACCTCCAGGGCCGGGGCCCAGAGGATGGGCACCTGGTCGCCGCCGCCGCGCCGAACGCGTCCGAGCTGGAAAGGCCACGTATTTTGCCAGGGTTGCCCGTGACTGCCGTCCCCGAGCCTTACGATGCCGGCAGTGCCGAGCTGCTCCGCCCAGTCCACAGCCTCCCTGATTTGCGATCTCCCAGAGGTACCGCTGGCCCAAGGTCGATCCTCGGCCCCGGGCCGGACGTGGCCCTCCGGCCCATGCGCTACCCCGAGTTTTACGAGCGGTACAGGGAGGCGATCCGCAATACGTGGACGGTGGAAGGAATAAACCTGTCAGACGACCTGGCCGACCTTTCGGTGCGGCTGCTACCGCCCGAACGGCACCTGGTCCTGAGGTTGGTGGCTTTCCTTGCTACCCGCCACTCGATCGTAGCTAACAACGTTGTCCTCAGCCTGTACAAGCGCATCAACGCACCTGAGGCCCGGCTTTACTTGTCACGGCAATTGTTCGAGGAAGCCCAGCATGTCCAGTTCTACCGGACGTTGCTCGGTACTTACATAAGCGACCCGCGGAAAATAGCGGAGACCTTCGCCGCGATCGAGCGCGTCGGGTCGATAAAAGCCAAAACCGACTTCTGTTCTCGCTGGATAAACACCATAGAGGGCCGAGGAGAACTGTCCACAGCGTCTGACCGGCGCCAGTTCCTTCTGAACCTCATCTGCTTCGCCAGCTGCATCGAAGGGATGTTCTCCTTTGCGACATTTGCCATTATATATTTTTGGCGTTCAAGGGGTCTTCTCAACGGCCTGGCCGCCGGGACCAACTGGGTTTTCAGAGACGAGAGCAGCCATATAGACTTCGCTTTCGCTGTGGTCGACACGGTACGCAGCGAAGAACCGGAGCTTTTTGACGACCAGTTGGCATCACAGGTCTCCGAAATGATGACTGATGCTGTCGACGCCGAAACCCGCTTCGCAGCCGACCTTCTGGCCGATGGGATCCCCGGGCTGTCGCTCTCGGGTACCCGTTCCTTCCTGGAGTACGTCGCGGACCAGCGCCTGGCTAGAGCTGGCTTCGCCAAACGCTTCGGGGCTCGCAACCCGTTCCCGTTTATGCAGCTACAAAACGCGCCGGAGCACACTGACTAACACGCGACGGCGTTCGGGCACTGAGCTAGCTTTTCGGTCTGAAAGTTGACAAGCTCAGCGCGCACCAGGGCCGGAAAGTACCGGTGACCGAGGGCCCCTGAGTAGTGAGGGCCGCTAGCTAATTAGTGGTTGTGGTGCCCGGCGAAGTGGTGGTGGCGGTTCCCGTGATCGGGGAGATCGTTGTCGGGATGGTGGCGCTCGGGGTCGACGGGGCCGAGGGCGATGTGCCGGTCGGGCTGGGCGAGATGCCGTTGGTGCCCGGCGCGAGGCCGGTCTGGCCGGAGGGTGCCGGGCCTGACGAACTCGACGGGGCCGGGACGTTGCTCGGGGCCGTTACGACCGGGCTGGTCGGCGTGGGGCTACGGGTCGTGCTAGTCGAAATGGTGCTCAACGGGCTCGACGGAGAAACGCTGCCGGAGGGGTTGGCCGACCCTGTGCGACCCGCCACCGACGGCCTCGAGGTCGGCGAGAAGCTGCTAGGAGCGCCCTCGCCTGGGCTCGACAGCGCGCTCGAGGGAGCCGAAGTGGGTGGCTCATGACCGGGCGCGGTGCCAATTGCGCCAGATGGCCGGGTACCCGGAGATGCACTGGTCGGCGAGTTGCTACTAGGTGAGTTGCCGCCAGGGCGTTCCGCGACCGGGGACGTGACGACCGGGCTGGACGGCGTCGAGCGGGGCGGGGAGATGCTGCCACTGCCGGAACCGGTGGGGCTCGACGGTAGAGCTCCGTGGGATCCCTCGTTCGGAGAAGTGACCACGGGGCTGGAGGACGCGCCGGCACCTGAGGAGTGGCTGCTCGGGATCGCGCCCCCAGGGGTCGAGAGCCCAGGCGAGCCGGGGAGGCACTGTTCGGCCCGGTAGCGGCCGGGCTAGATGGGACTGGGCTAGATGGGACTGGGCTAGATGGGACTGGGCTAGATCGGACTGGGCTAGATCGGACTGGGCTGGATGGGACTGGGCCGCCCGACGACAGGTTGCCTGGCGACCCACCGCCAGGGCTCGAGGGGGCTGTGGGGCTGGAAGGCACACTTCCGGCACCCCTGTCGCCAGAGCCGAGCGCGGCGCCACCGCCCGACGAGACGGTGCTCGCCCCAGCGCCAGCCGGGCTCGGAGTTCCAGGTCCACTGGACGAAACTCCCCCCGAGGCGGTGACGACCGGGCCGAACGGCGTCGAGCCCGAGGGAGCTTGGCCGGGGGGACTGCCAGCCGGGCTTGACGGTGCCGAGTTGGAGGAGGGGTTGTTCGTGCCCGGACCGACGTAGCCTGTCGGGCCCTGGCCGGCGAACTCCGCGCCGGGCACGGCCGTAGTGAACTTACCCGTGCCGGTAGCCGTGAGCCCATCGGTGCCCTCCACCGTGTAGGTCACTTGGTAAGCGGTACCCGAGCGCAAAGTACCCGTGGACAGCCACTCGTCGCCAGCGGCGTTCAAGTACCCGGTCAAATGCGACCGGACGGCTGGCGCTTGTACCTCGACCCTTTCGAGGCGGGCGCCAGTCGCGTGCACGGCTACTGTGCTCGTCGGGCTCTCGCCGGTAGCCCCGTCTAACGGCACCATCGTTACGTCTGACAGCAGCTGCGACCGGGTTTCAGCCGGGGTGGTGGCGGCGCCCGGTGCTTTCGTGCCTTTGCGGTCCGGGTTCGTCCCCGTACAGGCCCCGGCGACAATGGCACCCGTGACCAGCATCACCAAGATGCCTGTCAAGTGCACCGCCCTCCCCGTCGGGCTGCGCCCATTGAACCAGCTGCGGCCCCGCCGGGCCGGTTTGCCGCTCACCATCCCGAGCCTACCGGTGGTCTTGTCTTTGTGGAACTCGCCCACGCCGGGTCGAAATACCGTTTGTTTTGCCGGGGGCGCTTAGCCTTATTTCGCCCCATCAGCGGATTAAAAAGCTCGAGGAAGTGCTATCGGCGAACCGGTCGCCAGGCAATTTGACCTTTGCGCACCCCGGGTGGGTTACGGCGGTGAAAGCAGCTTGGCCTCAAGTATGTTGCGGCCCGCGCCCCGCCACAGCACCGTTGCCGTCGTGGTCTGGCGAGGGCACGGGCGATGTATTCGCCCCTCTTGGCGCCGACAAGTCCGGTTGCTCGAGGATTACGGTGCCCGGGACAAAACGCGTCGCCCTGTAGGCAGGGCCCAATGCGATTGTCCGAGACTGGCGGCGCTGCAAGAAGTCGCGAACGACTTCGACCAACACCAGCGCGACCAGCGTGGTGGTTATGCCCGCCAGGACGTCCACGAGGTAGTGGTTGCCGGTAGCAATTACCACGAAGCTCGTCAAAAGGAGGTAGGCGGCACCGAGCACGCCCGCCAGCACCTTCTGGGAGTGGTTTCTCGCCAGCCGCCAGGCTGCTAATGCGCACCAGACCGCGTAACCCATGTGCATCGAAGGCATCGCTGCCAGTTGGTCAGCATGGCTCACGAGGCTGTTGTGCCACCCCAGGCCGCCTGCAGTTGCCACAACGTCGACGAACCCAGGGAGCATGCGCGGCGGTGCGACCGGGAAGGCCCAGAACACAGCGAAGGCGATGAGATTGGCCAGCACTATGCAATTGCGCATGGGGACGTAGATGTCGGGGCGACGCCACCATGTCCAGACCGCGAACCCGAAGGTGACCGCGAAGATGGCTATCGCGTAGAAGTTAGAAGCAGCCAACGCCAGGATGTGCTGGTGCGCCAGCCAATGGTCCAACACGGCCTCCGGGTTGAGGCCGTACCTCCGTTCGAATGACAGGAGCGCTTCGGCGTTGGTGAAGGCGAGCCCGCGTCGAAGCGGGGCCAGGTCCTGTAGCCAGTTGTAGATCCACACGAGGAAAACGAGCCCAGCCACCTCGACCAATAGCGGGGACCGCTCGATCCTTGGCTTGACCGTCACGGTCGGCCGCTCCAAAAGGGCACTTGTCGACCTCGGCGAGGCGTCGATCACGGAGCCGACCTCGTCTCAGGCTGCCGCGTGCCGGCCAGGCCGTTAAGGGCGAGCGCACCGGAGCTGCCGCGCGCTCAGCTGCGGCCGCCTCAGATGTAGGGCTGGACCGGTCCCAGAGTGCGCTTTCAAGGTGATCGACGGAAGACAACGCCATCGGCATGGGCGCCAGACTTCGAGACCGAGAACCGCCGTGGGGTGTTGAACCTCTGCTCGCCGGTCCCGTCGCAAGCTCCGCCCATCGGGGGGCGTTTGGGCTCGACGGTTGCCGACGTGAGCAATGCATCCCAGCGACGCTAGTCTGCTAGCTCGCTTATCCTCTATTTTTAGCGGCTTTGACCAGGGCGCTTAGCGGTACCGAAAAGCGGCCCTAAGGGGCCGTGAAGCCTGCTGGCGGCAGCGGCCCCCGGTCGATCGTGCCGAGGCATTTGCCAGCTACCCCCGGGCGCATTTGAGGCAAACCGATCAAGTCTGCAGACAAAGCAACAGCCGATATTCCCGACGCTCATACGGTCAGAAGACAAAGCACGCGGGGCCTGGCACGCGGGGCCTGGCACGCGGGGCTGCGACTGCGCTCCGCCTCACGCCGCCGCTTGGGCAACCCAGGGCAGCGCCAGCGGCCACTCCGGCGCTGCCCGCGCGCCCCCAGCCACCGGGCCCAGCCACCGGGGCCAGGCACTAGCACCAGGCACTAGGGCCAGGGCCCGGCACTAGGGCCAAGCACTGTTGGTGGTGCCCGGTCACCCCAAGGGCGACCACAAGAGGACCGGACGAGAGGGTGGCACAAGAGCGTGGCACAAGAGGGTGGGACGAGTGCTATGCGACCAATACGGTGGGATCGGTAAGTATCGCGGTGTGGCACTTTCGTCCGTGGCAGGGCCTGTTGACGACGTCTTCGTCGGACGGGAAGCAGAGTTGGCCAGCATGGCCGAGGTCATTGCTCGCGTCCGCCAAGGACAACCGTGGCTGGTGACAATCGAAGGCGAGTCCGGTATCGGTAAGACGACCCTGGCAAGGCGCAGTGTCGCGTCCACGGCAGGTCTAAACGTCCTCTGGGCGCGGGCGGACCCGACTGAGTCCAATTTTGAGTACGGTGTCCTGGAGCAGCTCTTGCGGGGCCTCGACGGCGAACTGCTCTCTCGTTACCCCCTTCTAGCCGGCGATGCCCCCCGGTCTTCGCCGTTCGGTGTCGGTACCCAACTGCTCGGAGTAGTTGGTGACCAGTTGGCGGACGGGCCGATAGCGATGGTCATCGACGACGTCCAGTGGGCGGATCCGCGCTCAGTCGAGGCGCTGTCGTTCATGCTGCGCCGGCTATCGGTCGACCCCGTCCTTGTCGTAGTCATAGTCCGGGGCGACCGCGACCACCTGGAAGAGACAACCCGGCGCATGCTCATCAGCGTTCAGCAGCGGTTGCGTTTATCGCTGTCCGGCCTGAACCTCAACGACGTGGCCCCTCTTGCCGCGGCGTTGGGTGCACCTGCACTGCGCCCCGACGCCATCAAGCGCCTCCACGAAGGCACTGGCGGCCACACGCTGTACCTCCAAACAGTGCTGAGCGACAAACAGGCCCGGGAGCGGAGTGGCCCAGGGCGGCTCCCTGTCCCGCCGTCGCTGGCGGCGGCGATAGGGGACCAGCTCGCGGTCTTGTCAGCGCCGACGCGCTCGCTCCTCGAGATGCTCGCCATCGTCAACGCGCCGATGCCCCTGGCCGTGCTAGGTGATGCGGCCGGGACGGCTTCGCCGAGCACCGCTATCGAGCCTGCGGTGAGGGCGGGCCTGGTGGACATGTCGGCCCACGAGCCGAGCTGCCCAGTAGTGATCCGTCATGCGCTCCAGCGGGACGGTATTTATGCAGCCATAAGCATCAATCGGCGGCGAAACCTGCACGCTCGAGCCGTCCCGCTGGTGGGCCCGGGTCAAGCGTGGGCGCACCGCGTTGCGGCCCTGGACCACCCGGATGAGGAGCTTGCCGATGAACTCGAGCGTCACGCCGTGGAGGAGGCCGCCAGAGGCCACCTTTCTCTGGCAGCGACCCACCTACTGTGGGCGTCCGACATATCCCAGGCTCGCCCTGACCGGGAGCGGCGGCTGCTGACGGCGGCCACCCATCTGATGCTGGCCGAGGAAGGGCGCGGCCTGGAACTGCGCGACGCTGTCGAGGCGGCGACCCCATCGCCACTGCGCAGTTGCGTGCTCGGGACGATGGCATTCGCGTCGGGCCAGCTGGGCGCGGCCGAGGCCAACTTCAGCGAGGCCTTGGCAATAGCGAAGGCAGGCCCTGACAGCCAATCCCTGGCCGCCACCATCGCTAATCGTTTGGCCGGGACGTACACGCTGTTAGGGAAAGGGCAAAAGGTCGTCGAGTACGCCCGGTGGGCCCTCCAAACTGGCGCTCTTGATGCCGCCGCTGACAGCCAGACGCGGACTCTCATTGCCATTGGCACCTCCCAGGTCGCCGGCCCGAGCCAGGCGCTGGACGAGCTGAGCCACATTGACCCCGACCCGGCGCGAGTGCACCTGGTCCAGGTAGACGGCCTCTCTTTCCGCGGCGTTTTCCGCCTTGTGGTCGGTGACCTCGCACGTGCCGTCGCTGATCTCGCCGCCAGCCTCAAAATGGTCCGGGGAGGCGCCACCATAACCCTTGGCCTAAGGGCCTACTCATATCTCGCCCTCGCCCAGTACCTGTCGGGGGCCTGGGACGACGTGTTGCTCACAGCGGAGCAGGCCTTTTCTGAAGCAGCCATCCGTTCCCGCCAGTACGAGCTACCTCTACTGCACCTTGCGGCGTGCTGCGTCCCGGCCGGGCGAGGCGCTGCCGAAGATGCCGAGCGTCACGCGCAGCGGGCCGAGGACGCAGCAGCGGCGCTGGACTACGGCCAGGAACAGCTGTACGCCGACATGGCCCGCGCCCTTGTGTGCCAGGCGGCCGGGGATTACCTCGGCATGGCTGACGCAATGGGCCGCTGGAATGACGAGGCCTCCCTCGACGGCCGCAGCCGCTTGTACGAAGCCCTGTGGAGGCCGCTTTTGCTCGAGGGCCTCGTCGGCTCGGGCCGGTTCGAGGAGGCACATACCGGGTTGCGCCGGTTGAGGTCCGAGCACGGCCAGGTCGCGTTCCTGCGCCCCGCCATTGCATGGCTCGAAGGTTGGCTGGCCGAGCAGCAGGGGGCTCATGAGTCGGCGGAGCGGATCTACGAGCAAGGCGAGGGCACTGCCAGCGAGGACAACCCTGTGTACTCGGCCAGGCTGTTGCTGAATTACGGCCGGCTGTTACGTCGCGCTGGCCAACGTCGGCCTGCCGTCGAGCGTCTGCGGCGGGCCAATCAGATGTACGTGTCTCTGCGGGCGGCGCCGTTCGTGGCCCGGACCGAAGAAGAGCTGGCCGCGTGCGGCCTGCGGCAGGCCCCGGCCGAGGAGCGGTCTTTGCTCGAGATGACCAACCGGGAGACCGAGGTCGCGCACCTCATAGGCCGGGGAATGACCAACGCCGAAATAGCGGCCGAGTTGTTCATCACACCGAAGGCCGTGGAGTACCACCTGGGCAATATCTACGTCAAGTTCGGGCTAAAGGGCCGTCAAGAACTGCGCCGCTTCGTGGGCGACCAGCGCCGCCCGGCCCCGCTCTGAGGGCTGGTCCCAGGCCACCTCGTGACGACAGGGACCTCCTTCTGGCTCTCGGTCGGCAGCGATCGTCCGAGACCGTGCCACAATGGCGATCATGCCGCCGCCGATCCTTCTCACCGTCGACGACGACCCTGAGGTGTCCCGGTCCCTGGCCCGCGACCTGCGCCAGCACTACGGCGAGGACTACCGCATCCGCCGGGCCGAGTCCGGGTTCGGCGGCCCTGGACGCCCTCAAGGAACTCAAGCTCCGAGACGAGAACGTGGGCCTGCTGCTGGCCGATCAACGCATGCCGGAAATGACCGGCGTCGAGTTCCTCGAGCAGTCCCGGCAATTTTACCCGAAGGCCCGGCGGGTCCTGCTCACCGCCTACGCCGACACCGACGCGGCCATCGCGGCCATCAACCAGGCCGACGTCCACTACTACCTGCTCAAGCCCTGGGACCCCCCCGAGGAGAAGCTGTACCCCGTCCTCGACGACCTGCTCGAGGACTGGAAGCTGCAGGACCGGCTCAAATCCGAAGAGCGTTCCGGGTCGTCGGCCATCGGTGGTCGGCCCCTTCCCACGAGGTCAAGGACTTCCTGACCCGCAATCAGGTGCCGTTCAAGTGGCTGGAGCTCGAGCGCGACCCCGAGGCCGCCCGGCTATTGGAAGCCAATGGCGGCGACGAGGGACCACTTGCCGCTCGTGATCACCGACACCGGCCAGACCCTGCAGGCCCCTTCGACGGCCGAAGTGGCCCCGCCTTCGGCCTCCTGTCGACGCCGGCGCTTCCCTTCTACGACCTCATCGTGATCGGGGGCGGGCCCGCCGGCCTGGGCGCGGCCGTCTACGGGGCCTCGGAAGGCTTGCGCACCGTGCTGGTCGAGCAGGAGGCGATCGGGGGCCAGGCCGGCCAGAGCTCCCGGATCGAGAACTACCTGGGTTTCCCGTCCGGGATCGGCGGCGGCGATCTGGCCAGGAGGGCGACCACCCAGGCCCGCCGGTTCGGGGCGGAGATGCTGCTGACCTCGGAGGTGACGAGCCTGGAGGTGTGCGGGTCAGCCCGGGTCGTGCGCTCTGGCCAACGGCAGTCAGCTCTCGGCACATGCCGTCCTGCTCGACGACGGGCGTGGCCTACCGGCGCTTGACCGCCCCGGGCGTCGACGCTTTCACGGGGAGCGGCGTCTACTACGGGGCGACGGCGACCGAAGCCCAGTCGTGTCGGCGGCGAAGACGTCTACATCGTCGGCGGTGCCAACTCGGCCGGCCAGGCTGCGGTGTACTTCGCCCGGGCGGCGCGCAGCGTCACCATCATTGGTGCGAGGCCCGAACCTGGAGCGCTCGATGTCCCACTACCTGATCGAGCAGATCCGCCGAACTCCCGAACGTGCGGGTGCGGACCAACAGCGACGTCGTGGGGGCCGGCGGGAGCGATCACCTCGAGTGGTTGCGGATCGCCGACCGGGAGACCGGCACCGAGGAGAAAGTCGACGCCTCGTGGCTGTTCGTGTTCATCGGCGCCGCCCCCTGTACCGACTGGCTCGGCAAAGAGGTCCGGCGCGACGAAAACGGATTCGTGCTGACGGGACCCGACCTCCTGAAAGACGGACAGCTTCCGGCTGACTGGCCCCTGGAACGCCAGCCCTATTTCCTCGAGACCAGCGTCCCGGGCATCTTCGCGGCCGGCGACGTGCGGGGTCAGTCCGTCAAGCGGGTGGCGTCGGCCGTGGGCGAGGGCGCCATGGCCGTCACGCTGGTCCACCGTTACCTGGAGCTGTTGTGAGCGGCCGAATCGGCATGGAGCCGCTCAAGGACGAGCTGCGAAGCAGCTTTCCTGTTCGAGAGCCTGAGCGACGAGCAACTGGACTGGTTGGTCGAGCACGGCACCGTCGAAAACCACGACGCCGGGTGCCAACGTGTACAGCCAGGGCGACGCGGCCGAGGCCTTCTATGTGCTGCTCGACGGCGAGATCCAGCTGGTGAAGCGCATGGACGGCACCGACGTGGTTTTGTCACCACCCCTCAGCCCGGCTCGTATGCCGGGGCCATGCGGGCGTTCATCAGCTCCGCGGGGGACCAGTCCTGTGGCTCCGAGCTTGAGCACCGTCACGCGCTCTCGATTGTTCAAGCTGCGGGCCGAAGATTTCGCCTATCTGCTGAAGACCTGGTTCCCGATGGCGGTGCACCTGCTGGACGGGCTGTTCCTGGGGCTGACCAACGCCGACGCCCTTATCGGGGCAGCGGGACAAGCTGATTGCCCTGGGCGCGCTTTCCGCCGGCCTGGCCCACGAGCTCAACAACCCGGCCGCCGCCGAGGTGCGCGCCGCCGAAGCGCTGGCGGCCGGCTTCAGGAAGCCCGTCGGGTCCTGGTCAAGCTGGCACCTAAGCTGACGAAGGCGAGTTCCTGGGTCTTGCTCCACCTGCTGAGCGAAGCGATCGACCGGGCGCGTACCGCTCCCAGTCTGTCGACCCTGGAGGCGGGCGACCTTGAAGACGCCCTGGCCGCCCGCCTCGAGAAGGCGGGCGTGGAAAACCCCTGGGAAGTGGCGCCCGACATTGGCTGTCGGCCGGGCTCGACGAGAGCTGGCTGGACCGGGTCCTCGAATGTTCGGCAGGCTCAGCGCCAGAGGCCCTGCGTTGGTTGTCGCTCGGGCTCGATATCGAGAGCCTGGTCAGCGAGATCCGCAACTCGGCGGGACGGATCTCCGAGCTGGTCGGGGCGATGAAGGACTACAGCCATCTGGACAAGGGGCCGTTTGGGGAGATCGACATTCACGAGGGTCTGAACAGCACCCTGGTCATGTTCTCGCACAAGTTGAAGAAGGGCATCAAGGTCGTCAGGGACTACGACCGCACGATCCCCAAGATCTGCGCCCAGAGCGGCGAGCTCAACCAGGTGTGGACCAACATCATCCACAACGCCATCGATGCCATGGACGGCGAGGGCACGTTGACGATCCACACCAGCCGTGACGGAGATTCGGTATTGGTCGAGATCGGCGACACCGGTCCGGGATACCGCCGGCGATACAGCGCCGCATCTTCGAGCCTTTCTTCACGACCAAAGACGTCGGCCACGGGCACCGGCCTCGGGTCTGGACATCAGCTACCGGATCGTCGTTCGCCACCATCACGGCGACATCCGCGTCGAGTCGAAGCCAGGCGACACCCGGTTCCAGGTCCGTCTCCCTATCGAACAGTTATCCCCCCGCCGCTAAAGTCAACGGGCGGAACGGCAAAGGGCTTTATCCGCTCCAACTCCTTCGTCCGCACATGTCCGTCCCGTCGCGTGCGAGCCGCGCCAGGGCCAAATACAGGAGAGAGACACAGTGAGCGTAATCACAATAGACGCAGGCCGGAGCTTGGGCGATCTCGACCGCAGGATCTACGGAGGGTTCATCGAGCACCTCGGCCGGTGCATATATGGCGGCATCTATGACGAGGGGTCGGCCCTGAGCGACGAAAGGGGGTTCCGCAAAGATGTCATGTCGCTCCTCAAAGACCTGGAGCTAACTGTGCTGCGCTGGCCGGGCGGGAACTTCGTCAGCAATTACCACTGGAAAGACGGCCTGGGGCCGAAGGACCTTCGCCCCGCTCGGCCGGATCTCGCTTGGG
Source organism: uncultured Acidimicrobiaceae bacterium (assembly GCA_963823855.1). Classification (GTDB taxonomy): domain Bacteria; phylum Actinomycetota; class Acidimicrobiia; order Acidimicrobiales; family Palsa-688; genus Fen-671. Next base: position 457,672 of record CAWGNA010000002.1, on the reverse strand, counting down.
GCGGCGTCGACAGCAACCGCTTCGGCATCGACGAGTTCATCGAGTATTGCCGGGCCCTCGACGTCGAGCCCTACATCTGTCTCAACATGGGGACCGGCACCCTCGAAGAGGCGCTCCAGTGGGTCGAATACTGCAACTCGGCGCGCGCTACGTACTGGGCCGACCGGCGCAAAGAAAATGGCCACAGTGAGCCGTACAGGGTCCCGTGGTGGGGGCTCGGGAACGAGATGTACGGCCACTGGCAGGTGGGGGCGCTGTCGGCTGAAGAATATGTCGCCGAAGCGACCCGCTGGGCGCGTGCGATCAAGATGCTTGACCCGTCGGCCCGGCTCGTGTCTTGCGGGGAGATCGGTTGGACTGATTGGGATGCAAAGGTGATCGACGGCCTGGTCTCGCTCGTCGACCTTCACTCTGTGCACCTGTACACCGGCTCCGAGGACTACTGGACCAACGTGCTGCAGCCCCACGCATCCCAACGGGCTATCAGCACCACCGTGGCCTTACTGCGCCGCGCCGCCTACGAGCAACACCTGAAGCAGGTACCGCGCATCGCCTACGACGAGTGGAACGTTTGGTTCCGGACAAACGGGGGCAGCCTGGCCGAGAAGTACAACTTTTCCGATGCCCTCGCTGTCGGGTTGTTCCTCAATATCTTCGTCCGCAACTGCGAGTGGGTGGCGATGGCGAACCTCGCCCAAATGGTGAACGTAATTGCCCCGGTCGTGACGACGCCCGAGACGGCGATCGTGCAGCCCATTTACTACCCGTTCCTGTTCCATGCCCAAGCACATCATGGTCGGGCGGTCGACACTTGGGTCGACGGGGCAACGGTCGAAGCGCCCGAAGAGCACATCTCTCGCTGGCCCCATCGTGTCGATGACCTCGGCCCTTTCACTGTTGTCGACGTCGCCGCCACACACGATCTCGCTCGCAAGCGCGTCGCGCTGACTATCGTCAACAGGTCGCTGGAACCCGAGCGGGCCGAGGTCGTGCTCGTACACCACGCGTTTGCCGGATCCGCCAAGATGACGTGCGCGACGGGGACCGGCCAGCCCTCGGGCCCGAAGCGGTCGAACGTACCAACATCGAGACAGGGGAGGTGGTACCGAAGGGCGCGAGGATGGTGCTCGACTTGCCGGCGAGCTCGTTCACGACGATCGAGTCAGGAATTGAAGAGCAATAGCAAACAACCTGGAGATAACAGCGCTCGGCGGTAGAGCCACTAAATCACCCGGACGCCCTGCTTCCACACTCCCCAAACCCGCTCGCCAAGTTTATCCAGATCGCCCAGATCTCCTTGGATAACGGTGAAGTCAGCCAGCTTGCCTGGCGCAATGGTGCCCAGCCGGTCAAGTACGCCGCAAAGGGCTGCCGCGCTCGAGGTGGTCGCCGTCCAGGCCTGGAGGGGGGTCATGGCGCTGTTTTCGACCATCAGGGCCAGCTCTTCCAGGTTGTGACCGTGCGGGCCGACACCGCTGTCGGTGCCCATCGCGACCTTGACCCCGGCTTCGACGGCCCGACGGAACGACTGCTTGTGGACTTCGAGGACCTGGTGCGCCTTGCTGAGCATCGACTCGTCCAGCCGTGCTCCGGCCTCGGACGCGGCGATCACCGCCCGGGGCGCGGAGAGCGTGGGCACGAGCCACGTACCTTGCTGGAGCATCATGGAAATCGCCTCGTCGTCGAGGTAGATACCGTGTTCGACCGAACGGATCCCGTGGCGGACCGCCGCTTTTATGCCCTCTGTGGCCTGCGCATGCGCCATGACGTACAGGTCGGCGGCCGTCGCTTCTGCTACCAGCACTGACAGCTCGTCGTCCCGGAAGTGGCCGTGGCGAGGGTCGTCCCGCGGCGAGAGCACCCCCCCGGAGCTGGCTACCTTGATGACGTCCGCTCCGTCCCGTACGAGTTCCCTCACCCGGTGCCGCATCTCGTCAGGGCCATCGACAATCTGCGATGGGTGGCCGGGGTATGCATACGGCCAGCCGAAGCAGCCCCCCGACGGCAGCGCCCCGTCGCCATGACCGCCGGTCTGGCTGAGCATGACTATCGAGATCTGCATTCGGGGCCCGCGTACGAGGCCCTTCTCGACGGCCGTCTTTACACCGAGATCTGACCCACCGGCGTCGCGCACCGAGGTGATACCAGTCCGCAAGGTGGCCTCCATATTGGCCACAGCTTGGAAATACCTGAGGGAAAACGGGCGCATCATGGATTTCACCAGGTCCAACTCACCGCTCATGGTGAAGTGCACGTGGGTATCGAACAGGCCCGGCAGGAGCGTCCGGCCGCCGAGGTCCACGTCTTCGTCGCCGTCAAGGCCGACCCCGAGGTCGACAATGTCCCCGCCCTCGACCACGACGTCCGCGGGGGCCGGGGCGGCCCCAGTGCCATCGAAAACAGAACCGCCTCGAAACAACGTCCTCGTCATCGTTACCCTCCCAACTGCTCCCGGCTCGCGCACCAGGTGGGAAGCCAACTGGTACCGGTCGGAACGCAATTTATCTTCGTTTGCTTTAGGCTGCACCTTTGCGTTCGCCCGGGAAAGGCATTCTGTGCCAGCAGCACGCCCGAACTGGTCGCGACATGGCTGTTCGTCACCAAGCCCGGCCAAAACCAACCAGATTTGAACACTCGCATCGGGTAGCCCCCGCAGCCTGGGTCGGTGTATGTGCCTCGGCGCCGGCATCCGGAGCAGGCCCGGGGCGGACTAGACGCCCAGGGCGTGCCGGCAACGAGGCCCCCAGTCAGGAGGTGGTCGGCCACGTCAGGAGGTGGGGGGCGGAAGGCCACCCGGTCCTGGCGCGTCATGCTGCGTCGTGGAAAAGCAGGCCCAGCGTCAAGCGCTGGCCCGAACGGACGACCGACACCCCATGGCGCACCGGGGCCGCCGACCAGCCGTGCTGGGTCCTGACGGGCCGGTCGCGGGTAGTGAACACCAGGCCCCGCCGGTGGGGGAGCGAAACGCAGGTGGCCCGTGACTGCGCCCGGGGCCGCTGCTCGACCAGTACGAACTCGCCGCCTGTATAGCCTGTCCCCGGTTGGGTTAGATTGACCACCACCTGGAGCGGGAAAACCAGGTCTCCGTAAAGGTCGCGATGGAGGGCGTTCCACCCGCCCGGCCTGTACTTCAGGATGAGCGGCGTTGGCTTGGTCTGGCCGGCGGCATGGCACATGTAGAGCCATTCGTCCAGGGTTTCGGGCCAGGGGGCTCGCCGGCCAAACTTCGCGTACCAGTCCCGAGCTATGGGCAGGAGGCGCGGGTACAGCGCCTGACGCAGTTGCTCGACAATTTCGGGGAGCGGGTAAGCCAGGTAGCGGTACTCGCCCTCGCCGAAACGGTGCCGTCCCATGTCGACCGTGGAGCGGAACGCCTCGTCGCAGTCGTAGAGATCGGTCAGTTTCGCCGCTTCAGCCAGGGTGATCAGCCCCGGGGTGAGCCCGCACCCCAGCTCGTCGACCTCGGCCGCAATAGGGGCCCAGTGGGCACGGTCAACGCGGTGTTCGCAAGTGGTGGGGGCAAGGTTTGTCGAGTTGGCGCTGCTCATTCTGCGCCCTCCAATCGGAGAAGTTGGCGTTTGGTCTCGGGCCCGCCGAGGTAAGCGCCGATGACCCCGTCGGAGCGGATGACTCGGTGACAGGGGATTATCAGCGGTAGCGGGTTGGTCGCACACGCACTACCTACGGCGCGGACAGCCTTCGGGCTGTTGATAGCGGCGGCCACAGCTTGGTAGCTCGCAGTTTGCCCGTAGGCGATCGTAGGCAAATAGGTAAGGACCGTGCGGCGAAAGCCCGAAGACAAGCTCATGTCGAGTTCGAGCTCGAAGCGGTCCCGACGGCCGCCGAAGTACTCCTCGAGCTGACGGGCGGTGACGTCGAGGCGGCGAGGGGCTTCGAGGACGCGGGGGCTGATGCGGGTGACGAGTTGCGCTAACACGGCCTCGACGCCCTCCCGCTCATAAGCGACCCGGACCAGCCCCGCCGCAGTGGCGGCCAAGACAAGAGTACCGACCGGTGTGTCGAGGGTACGGTAGGCCACGTCGAGCAGGCCGGCTACCTCAGCATTTTCCGTGAGGCGAGCATGAAGCGCGGCCAGGTCGTGGTGGGTTGGTGGTGGGGCCGCTGCGAACAGGTCGGTTATGTCGGCATATCGGTCCTGGCCATGTCGGTCCTGGCCATGTCGGTCCTGGCCATGTCGGTCGTGGCCATGTCGGTCCTGGCTAGTCATCGGGTTGCTCCTTCTGCCTTGCGAAGATTGGCGACGCCATCAGAAGCGGCGCGGCGGGCCGCCTCGACGCTGCCGCCGATGATGATGGCCACCTCGCCGTAGGGCAGACCGACGAGGTAGTGGTAAACGACGGCAAAACGCTGCTTTTCGGGCAGCGCGGCCAGCGAGCGGACGAGGTCCAGGTCACGTCCGTCCGGGTCTACGTCGTTCCTTGCCGGCTGTGAGGGTGGCTCCGCGACCGGCACGGCCATCCGGGTCGAGCGGCGGACCACATCGATCGCCTTGCGGTGGGCGATGGTCACCAGCCACGCTTCGACGTTGGCGTCCGCCGGCAGCTTCGGGTACGCCTGCAGTGCCGACAGGAACGTCTCAGACCAGGCGTCGTCGGCGTCGACCACGCCGACCACAGCCCGGCACACCCGGAGGACCGTGGCACCGTGCTCAGAGACCACCGCCTCGAACGGCCGCTTGCTGTTCACATCGTGTAGACGCTCGTTGTGTACCAAACGTGAGGCGCGCTCGTCAGAAGAGGCGCATCGGGTGTTCGACCGTGCTCAGTTCGAGGTCCAGCAGGAACTGCTTGCGGCGCAAACCACCTGCGTACCCCGTCAACTTGCCGGTGCTACCGATGACCCGGTGGCACGGGACCAAGATGCTCAGCGGGTTGCGCCCAACCGTCGCGCCAACCTCTTGAGGAGTTGTGCCATAGCCCAGGTCGCGGGCCAACTGGCCATACGTGGATGTCTCGCCGTATGGGACCTGGCAGATCAGAATCCCATACCCGTTTCTGCCATTCCTCGCCGTTCGGGCGGCACGGGACGCTGAACTCGCGGCGCTGGCCCGCAAAGTACTCGTCGAGCTGTCGACGTAAGTCGTCGAAGGCGCAGTCATCGATATCGGGGTCGTTTTTCGTCCCGAAGGTCGCCGGTGCCGGCATATACCAGTGGTGAGGAAAGTAAAGGCCGACCATTTCCCCTGACCTGGCCACGGCGGTCAGGTCTCCCAGCGGGGACTGGACCGTGGTGTGCGTCGTAGTCATCTGGCGAACGTCCCTAACTGTCGGCATCGTCCATGTCCCATTGTCGGGTGGGCTCGGCTCCTCTCGGCGCAACCGGCCGAAGCGGGCCGAAGCGTCTTGAAGGTGCTGCCGGCCCGGGTATTGCCCGTAGTCATGAAGACGTTCCAATCGGACAGAATGTGAGGCTTCGGTCGGACGATGACGATCTCCTTTTTTGGGTGGACGCTCGGCCGTGTGCCGGCTGCACCCGGCGCGGCTCGTGCTCGGGTGGCGCCGGTTTGCTACGGGCGACCCAGTTGCGTTTTCGCCCCTCTTTTTTCGACGATTTGCACCCAGTCTTGCCGAGGGGGCCAAGAAAGCGTTGCCCGTTTGCCCATAGGGGCATCGATAGAGGTGGAGCGCGCATTGTCCACCACCCAGCCGCCCAGAGACCCAACGGTATGGCATTGTCCAAGGCCGGTGACAGAGACGCCGTCCGTTTCCGCGCTGCAGGCAGCTCCGTCACTAAACGAAGCGACGGCTGTACGGGCCGACGGGCCCAATGGCTACGACGCAATACCCACGAACTTCTCGTGCAGCGCTTTGCCTCCTAGCGAACCGAAGAACCGAGCATCCCCGAACCCGAACACGCCGCCGTCGGCGGCGACCATCCAGTACCCACGCCCGTCAGCCGTCGCGGCAATTCCGACGATCGGCTGGTTGAGGTGTTTGGATCCCATCGAGCCGTAGAAAACGGCGTCCCCGAAGCCGAACACGCCCCCGTCGGCGGCGACGAGCCAGTAGCCGCGCCCATCGCCTGTAGCCGTAATACCCACGATGGGTTGGTTGAGGTGCCTGGGCCCCGTCGACCCGTAGAACCGGGCGTCACCGAACGCAAAAATTCCGCCGCCGGCGGCCAGCAACCAATAGCCGCGTCCATCCGCAGTGGCGGCTATCCCGACGATGGGCTGGTTGAGCCGCCTCCCCCAGGGAGCCGTAGTAGCGGGCGTCGCCGAACCCGAAGATGCCCCCGTCGGCTGCGACCAGCCAGTAGCCGCGCCCGTCAGGGGTGGCCGCCACGCCAGCGATAGCCGAGTTGAGGTGCTTACCTGCCATCGACCCGTACGGGTGTGCGTCGCCGGCTCCCAGGACACCGCCGTTGGCCATGACCAGCCAGTACCCGCGTCCATCCGGTGTGGAAGCGACGCCCACCACCCGCGAGCTCGAGCGCGGGGACGGGAACGATGTGAGCTTCCCAAGGGCGAACACCTTGCCGTCTGCGCTTACGACGCGATAGCCCGTAAGGGCGACCGGAGTACCCGCAACCTGAGCCGAAGCCGGTCCTTCTCCGACGGCGTTGACGGCGGTCACCTCGAAGTAGTAGGTCGTACCGTTCTGGAGGCCTGTGGCCGTGTAGGTAGTCGCTCCCAAGGAAGCGACGTTCGTTCCCTGTGACCCGGCCGTCGTCGAAACGTAGACGTTGTACCCATTGACCGCGGGCCCACTGTTCGAAGATGGCGCCGCCCAAGAAAGCGACACCGTGTCATTGCCGGCCGTAGCCGACAGGCCGGTCGGAGCGGAGGGGGCAGAGGGCGTCGGAGGCGGCGGTGCCGGTGGTGCCGGTGGTGCCGGAGCAGCCGCAACCTGAGCCGAAGCCGGTCCTTCTCCGGCCGCGTTGACGGCGGTCACCTCGAAGTAGTACGTCGCACCGTTCCGGAGGCCGGCGGCCGTGTAATTGGTGGCCCCCACCGAGACGACCTTCGTTCCCTGTGACCCGGCCGTCGTGGATACGTAGACGTTGTACCGGCTGATCGCCGCCCCCCCGTTGGCGGAGGGCCGAGCCCAGGACAGCGCCACCTGGGCGTTCCCCGCGGTCGCGGAGAGCCCGGTCGGGGCGGCCGGCGGCGAGGCTGGCGAAGCGCTGGCTTCGTTCGAGGGCGCGCCCTCGCCGGCCGCGTTGACCGCCGTCACCTCGAAGTAGTACCTCGTCGCGTTCGCCAGGCCAGTGACGGCGTAGTTCGTAGTGGTAACGGGCGTGGCACCGTTAGCCGCTACGCTGGACTCGCGACCCGGTGCGGTCCCCACGTACACGTTGTAGCCAGTGGCCGACGCCCCACCGGTCGCGACGGGAGCCGTCCACGACAAGGAAACTGCGCCATTGCCACCTTGCGCCGTGAGACCAGACGGGGTCACCCGGCCCTGGTTAGGCAGAGGAGAGCTGGCCCCGGTCAGCTGCGGGTCGTGATGGAACATAGGCCACGAGCCCGAGCCCACTGCGAGTGCGCCGTTCGAGCCGGGGATCTCGTAGTGCTGCACTACGCCCTGGTTGTGACCGTTATAGCCGGCGACCGTGATCCCGACCGCGCCGTTGGGGTCGTCTGTAACCAGCGGAGAGTTCTGGAACCCGAGGTTGGCAGCGAGGACTGTGACCTCGGCCCCGCTCCGGCCGTCCAGGATCTCGACGCCGTGGATGGTGGGTACGAGCAGATCCTGGTAACCGGCACCCGTGAGGTCGGCGGCGACGACGGAGCCGATGACGCGGCCTGTTACGGGCTCGTGCCAAACGGTAGAACCGTTTGTGCCGTTCAGCACCCACACCGACCCCCCGGTACCGGTGTCGGTGCCCTCGACCACGTCGAGTTGCCCGCTGCCCTCGACGTCTGCCAGAGCGGGGCTCGATGTCGTGTGCCCGTCGAGGGTTTCTGACCATGCGGGCGCCAACCGCGTCGTGAACGCTTTGATCGTGTTGGTATCGCTGGAACCCGCATAGTACGCACCGGTACCGACGACGATCCCGGTCGTCCCTCCGGCCAGGAAGGCTCCGATCGCCGGCGAAGAGTCGATTTCCTGCGTGCTGTCGTAGTCGTACATCATCTGGCCCAGCGCGTTGATCACCCGCAGGTGGCCACCCTGCGTATACGCCTGGCCCATGGCTACGCCGGCGCTCGATGCGCCGCCCACCACCAGTTCCTGCTGCCCCGTGCCGTAAAGATCTCCGACTGCCGCTGTCGAAAAGACACTGTCCGCACTGAAGAAGGGCCAACCTGCCAGTGCAGAGCCGGTCGAGGCGTTAAGAGCGTACGACTCCTGGTCCAGCGAGCCGGCGAAGACGTCCGTGCTGCCCTGCAAGTTGGCTACGGTCAGAGATGCTTGTACCCCTGAGACCGGGTTCTTGTCACCTGGGGGGTCCGCAACCGGGGTGCGCCACAGCTGCTGCCCGTTCGGCCCAATCCCCATGTACCCACCGACGACCGGGTGCTGCGCGTTCCCAAGTCCCACGAACACTGAGCTGAACGGGTTGCCATTGAATGTCGCGACCGAAGGTGTCGAATCGATGGGAGCCCCACCGTCGAACACCGGCCAACCCTGTACCGGCGAACCTCCCGAAAGGTGGTAAGCGTACAGGTACCCCGCCCTGTCACCTACCACCACGGCCGGCCCCACCCCGTCCAGATTGGCGACGACAGGCGAAGACTCGGCGATGGGGTTCCCCGTGTCCTGACCGGTTGGGACAGAGGCCCAGACCTGGGCGAAGCTGGCGCCCGACAACGCGAGTTGAGCAGTAGCAGGAGGCGCACCGATCGGCACAACGGCGAGGAGCGCTGTCGCCCCCGCACCAACGAGCGCCGCCTGACGACGGGCGCTTAGGGGCAGGTGGAGGCGCAATGGTCTGCGTACTGTGTTCTCGGGGCCTGTGCTGTCAGGGATCGGTCTTTACGCGCCACTGTGTCATCCCGGTGCTGGGGAACTCACCCCGCGCCGGCGGGGGGACTTGCCGGGGGTTGTAGAGTGTCGTCGCGCCCAGGCCGCGTCTGGTCCTGGTGCCGGGGCTTCGGGCGATAGGCCAGGGTACGCCCGCAACCCGGCGACCAGTCGCTCACCGGTACCAACCTGACAGGCCATGGCTGGCATGGCAAGTCGCTCCAGGCGTCGTGAGCGCTGGCCGTAGCCATCCGGAGCCGCCACACCCCGGGCCGAGCCGGCTGCGCCGAGAGGCCGTCCCGCGCTCGTGGCCTGCGGCACCGCTAAGCTCCGGGCGTGTTCGATCGGGAGCGCGAGGTCACCGAGCTCCTCCTCCGGGCGGGCGGCGACGTGCTGATGAGCTACCGCGGCCGGCCTGGACGTGACCACGAAGCGGTCTTCGTCCGACCTCGTCACGGCCGCTGACATGAGCTCCGAGCGAGCGATGCTGAGGGTCCTCGAGACCGAAGCCCGAGATGATGGCGTGCTCTGTGAAGAATCAGGGTTCCGAGCGGCAAAGTCCGGCGACGATGTTTGGGTCCTCGACCCACTGGACGGGACAGTGAACTACGTGACCGGGATCAACGACTTCGGGGTGATCGTCGGGTTGACGCGACGAGGTGCGCCGATTGTTGGCGGAATGTACCTGCCGGTGACTGACGACCTGTACCTGGGGGCACGAGGCAATGGTGCAGTGCACAATGGTGTGCCTATCTGGACGTCGACTACTGAACGGGTCGAAGATGCCGTCTTCGACCATTCGCTTTCGAACCTGGGACCAGTCCTGTCGGCTCAGGAACTGACGCTCCGGGCGCTGGTCCGACGGGCGCGCGGAGTGCGGTGCATCCACAGTCTTACGTACTTGGCCCGGGTCGCCGAGGGAATTTACGACGGCTTCGTTTACCACTCGTTCGGGCTCTGGGACATTTGCGGTCCGTCGGTGATCCTCGAAGAGGCCGGTGCCAGGGTCGTCGACATTTCGGGTAACCCGCTCGACCTCTCGCCCGGGCCAGGTGCCGCCGACCGGATTTATGCCGCCGCGGCCGCGAACCCCGTCCTCCTGGAGCAACTCCTTTCCGTTATCCAATTACCCGTTTGAGGATAGGTGCCAGCCAGCCCTGATGGACAGCGTCGCAGCGTGACAACGTGACGGGCGGTCCCACCACGTTGGCTGGGGGACGGTCACCGATGGGACTGAGGGACTTAGCCAACAACAACCAAGGAAAAAAAGGGGGCTCACAAGTGCCAGCCACAAATGCTTTCCACAACGTCGTCGATTACGGTGCCGCGGGCGATGGCAAGACGGACGACACTCACGCCATTGACCTTGCGATCGCTGCCGCTGCGCCAGCGTCGGCACCGACCGGTGGCATCGTGTTCTTCCCGCCCGGGACGTACCTCATCAGCTCCCCCCTGACGGTACATCCGGGCATGACATTTCAGGGCGCCGGATGGAACACTCCGGGAGCAGAAACCAACGTCTTTGCCGGAAGCTGGATCTTTGTCACGACCGATGCCGGCTTCAGCCCTGTCCTGCTCCAGGGGAGCAGCGGAGCGGTCCGCGACCTTGGTTTCAACGTTACGAACCAGTTGACGTCCGGCCCACCGGGCAACGCCCAACCGATGATCTCTGTGACAGGGGCCAACTCCTTGATCGAGGACGTCTTCCTGTACAACCCGTACGACGGGATCCTCGTTACCGGGACCGGACGGGCCGTCATCCGACGAATTTTCGGCCAACCTCTTCGCTCCGGCATCCAGATCGACGGTTCCGAGGACACAAACTACATAGACACGGTGCATTTCTGGTCGTTCTGGCAAACCAGCGGCGACGCCTGGAGTTACGAACGCAACAATGCGACGGCAATAACGCTCCTTCGTTGCGACAACCCGCACATAAGCAACATCTTCGCCTCGAATTACAACGTGGGCTTGCGCCTGGGTCGGTCACAACACGGCATTCCTCATAAAGTTCACCTTATAAATGCGGACTTCGACGATTGCATGACGGGGATCCACGTCAATTGCCCCGGCCAGTCTGGTCCCGACCAGGTCGCGCTCCAGGCTGCAAACGTGACCATGCAGGCTCCCGGCGACGCAGGGGCCACTAGCTACGGCGTCTGGGTCGAGGCTGGGCCCTCCAGCACGCTGGTACAGGCTTCAAACCTACGGGCTACCGACCACGGCGCCAACGCCATCCGCATCGACGCCGAGAATGTGAGCTTTTACGGCGAGAATATTTCTCTAGAGAACTGGAAAGGGGATACCGGTTTCGCCATCGCCGGGTCAAACTCCATGGCGTACCTGGATGTCGGCTTCGTGGCACAGTCTTCGGCTCCAGGCACCAAGATGTTCTCGCCCCCATCGCAGTTCCGTATGTCCCAGATGTACACGCCCTCCTCGGTGCCAAACGGGTGACCTCACCTCGGGCTCGGTCTGCCGCCTGGCTCCCGTCACCACGATGAGGCCCAATTGTTCGGACATGGCGAACAACTCGTCGACACTCCCGAGGACCGTGTCGTCGGTGCAGTCCTTTCCAGCCTGGGGAGTGCCCGACATCGATTACCTCCTGTCCACCTGCGAGCTCACCCAGGTGCGAACGCCATGAGCTCCTGACCAGGGACCGACGCGCTGTTCAGAGGGCGGTCCAACAGCAGGGTCAATCGACCTCAACGCTGCCGCCGACGCGCCAGTACATGCCGCCGTCTCGGTCCATGAACTCCTCATCCACCAGGTAACGGCGCAGAGCGCAAAAATCCGGGTAGTACCTTGACAACACGGAGTTCACGTTTTTCTCGCTGTAGCGCTCGCCCGGCTCGAACTCTCTGGCCAAGAGGTCGAGGACCTCGAGCCGTGCGGACCGCCGTCGGGGGATGGCGCGGAGTTGACCGTCACGGAAGTACGGCAAGAGGGCTCTGCTCAACTCCATGTTGGCCATTGTCTCAGAGAAGAGCACACTATGGCATCTCAGAGCCGCGCACGTTATAGCATCTCCGATTGGCGTCAGTTGCGCCGCAACCGGGGTGGTTGCGGCTTGTCGAGGCCGGTCCCCGCCCGCGCCGTCCCTCCTGCCTCGGCGCCGGGCTCGACGGTATGCCAGCTCCCCGGGTAACTATGTAAGCGACTTCTCAGCAGCCCGAGGAAGCCAACGAACCAAGGAGACAACTATGGCAACCACCTCCGTAACGCCAGACGGGCTCGCTCGCGTGCTCGCGGACGGCAGCAACATGCCGATGCTTGGTCTCGGCGTCTGGCAAGTGCCCGACGGGCAGGAGTGCGTGAACGCTGTGCGTTGGGCACTCGACCTCGGTTACAGGCACATCGACACCGCCCAGGCCTATGGCAACGAGGAGAGCGTCGGAAAGGCGTTACGCGAAAGTGGCGTGGCACGTGAAGAGGTGTTCGTCACGACAAAGTTCTATCCCGGGAGCCGCGACCCCGCTGGGGAAGCCAAGAAGAGCCTCGAGCGGCTCGGGGTTGACTACGTGGACCTCTACCTCGTGCACTGGCCTCAGGGCGGCCCGACTCGGGCCTGGCCGGGCATGGAGAAGGCTCATGAGCTGGGCTACGCCCGGGCGATTGGCGTCTCGAATTTCAACGTGGCTGAGCTGCAGGCCGTCCTCGCTTCAGCGGCCATCGCGCCGGTGGCCAACCAGGTGCAGTTCAGCCCGTTCAGGTACCGACGCGCCCTGCTCGAGGCCTGCCAGCAACGCAACATTGCTCTGGAGGCGTACAGCCCGCTGGGGACAGGGAAGCACCTCTCGGACAAGACGGTCAACCAGATCGCCCGCCGCCTAGGGCGCACACCGGCACAGGTGCTCCTGCGCTGGTGCGTCCAACACGATGTTCCCGTTATCCCCAAGTCAACCCATCGCGACCGCATCGAGGAGAACTCGCGGATCTTCGACTTCAGCCTTTCGGCTGAGGACATGGCCGACCTCGACTCGAAAGACGAGACGAACGGCACCGATCGCGCCCTCGAGCGAAAGTGGTGGTAGGGCGGTAGCAGGGCGAAAGGTCCAGGCCTGCCCGGCGCGGCGGGCGCCCGGTGCGTGGGCGCCGCCACCAGCTCCTACTCTGGCACCCGCGCTCGGGCGAGGTCGACGCGGTCGCCGCGGAACGGCACGCCCTCTCGGCGGAGCAACTTCAGCTGCCTGGCACCTTTGGCCAAGCTGCCGTCGGACCGCACCACCCGGTGCCAGGGGAGCTCTTCGTGGGTGGTAGCCAGGACACGGCCGACGAGGCGGGGGGCGGCGGGGTCGATGTCGGCATATGTGCGCACGAAGCCTTCCGGGATCGCCCGGGCCCGCTCCACGATGCGCGCCACTCTGGAGCCCACGGGCGCGGGCGGCGGGGGCTTTTGGGGCTTGACGGTGAACCTCGGCCCGTCACTCGGCTTTGGTCGTGCCCGCGGCTCCTCAGGCGAAGGCACTGGTCCCGGTGAGCGCACGGCCAATTGTCAGTTGGTGGATCTCCGCGGTGCCTTCGTATGTGAGGACCGACTCGAGGTTGGCCGCATGACGGATGACCGGGTGCTCGAGCGTCACGCCGTTGGCGCCAAGGACCGTGCGGGCGCTGCGAGCGATCTCCAGCGCTTCACGGGTGCTGTTGAGCTTACCGAGGCTTATCTGCTCGGGCGTGAGGCGCCCGGCCTCCTTGAGCCGTCCCAGGTGGTACGCCAGCAGCAGGCCCTTTTCGAGCTCGAGGGCCATGTCAGCGAGTTTTGCCTGTGTCAACTGGAAAGCAGCTATCGGCTTGCCGAACTGCTGGCGCTGGAGGGCGTACGAGAGCGCGGCCTCATAGCACGCCCGGGCCGCCCCGAGCGCGCCCCAAACGATGCCATAGCGGGCTTCATTGAGGCACGACAGCGGGCCGTGCAAACCGATGACGCCCGGCAGCGCGGCGTCATCGGGCAGCCGGCACCCCTCCAGTGCTATTTCGCTCGACACGCTGGCACGAAGCGACCATTTGTGCTTGATGTCCGATGTAGAGAACCCCGGTGTACCGCGGGGCACGAGGAAGCCGCGGATCCCCTGGTCGGTCATCGCCCATATCACTGCCACATCGGCGATCGACCCGTTCGTAACCCATCTTTTGTGGCCGTCGAGCACCCAGTCGTGGCCCACTTTTCGCGCCCGCGTCCGGAGCGAGCCAGGGTCGCTCCCGACCTCAGGTTCGGTCAGGCCGAAACAGCCGATCATTTCACCTGAGGCCATGGCCGGGAGGAAATGCTCTTTTTGTGATTGGCTCCCGTATTTCCAGATCGGGAACATGGCGAGCGACCCCTGGACGGAGATGAACGAGCGGAGCCCGCTGTCGCCAGCCTCGAACTCGAGACAAGTCAGCCCGTAGCTGACAGCGCCAGCGCCCGCGAACCGTACCCCTCGAGTTGCATCCCGAGCACGCCCAGCTCGCCCAGCTCGCTCACGATCTCGCGAGGGAATGTGCCGGCCTCGAACCAGTCCTCGATAAAGGGCAGCACGTGCTCGCGCACAAAGGCGCGCGCCGCTTGCTGGGCCTGGCCCTCCTCGTCGCTCAGCGGGGCACCGAGGGCAGCGAGGTCCGCGGGGTCGATCTTTTGGCTTGATCTGGCCACATTGCCCTCCCGGCTAGCCCAAACGGGTTGCGCTACGACCTAACACCTCTCTCGGGGTGTTCGCCAGTGCGGCCTGGTGGGCGCGCCGTACCGTCGCCTCTCCGACGTCCAAACGATCGAGCGTCATGGGCTCGCTCGCGATCCCCTCTGCCTGTGCGCCGTACCAAAACGCCACCGAAGCGATGTCGTCGCGTCGCTTCATTACGTGCCATCCTCCTGCCAGCCGAGGTCCTGGACCGTGACCCGCAGCCGCTGGTCGAAAGCTACCGGGTCCAGGAGGTGCCAGCGGTACATGCCGACTCGTTGTTGGCTGAAGTAAAGCCCATCGGGCTTCAGGACCTGGTTCAAGCCCACGAATGGCCCGGAGCTGGTCGTGTAACCGGCGCCGGGGACATCGAAGTTGTAAGCGCCGCAAAAAGTAATCCTCCAACCCGGTCCCGCAGATCGTGGGGTGCTCCTCGTCGTCGTCGATGTAGAACTTGAACTCACCCTCGCCCCACCATCCAGGATGGTTGACGCCGACGGCGAGATATGTGCCGACGTACAACCCGGGCCCTGGGGACAGTTCAGCACCGTGTAGACGCTCGAGTCGTTGACGGGGCTCTCCCGTCGCCAGCGAGCGTGAAGGTACCCAGCGTCATCCGGTACGTCAACCTCGGAGTAGTCGACCTGGTAGGTGACGCCGAAGTCCTCGGCCCGATATTTTCGAGCGTAATTTTGACACCGTTTCGAAAAGGCATTTCCCAATAACAGTTCAGGCCGCCATATGGCATTACTACGACGGGCACCGACGTTATGGCGCTGTGGCGCGTCCAGGCATTGCAGAAAAAATCGCCCAGCGGGCACTCAATGGCAGGTTGTGTCGCACCATCCCAATAGATCCGCAACACCGATTGACGAAAGCTGCGCCCTGTCGTGATCGCTAAAACCGTATGGCGGGGGTCTCGAGGGGAGCCCAATCTCAACGGAAGCCCGGTCTCAACGGAAGCCCAATCTCGACGGGCGCCCAATCTCGACGGGCGCCCAATCTCGGGGTAGCCCGCCCAATCGACAGTATGCGACGTCATCTGGGCAACGGTCACCGGGAGTGAGGCTCGCCCGCTTGTCCCCATACCGGACTAGCCGGGTACCGGCCAGCACGCGGTACCCGCCAGCCCGCCGTTCGCACACCGGTTGCCCGCACGCTCACGGGTGCACCCTAATCCCGCCGGATCTCTCGGCACCCATCGAGCCGTCCAACGGTCTAGCTCGGCTCGGCCACCTCCATTGCCACGCGACGTGGCAGAGCCGCCGCGTAACGCAGGACGGGCTGCGATGCAGATCGGAAATACCGCCTGCCAAGGCCGCCTGTCAAGGCCCGACGGTCGGCTCGGCCTAGACCTAGCCCATCCAACATGCGCATGTGGTCCGTGGTTCTCGCCACCAACTGCAGGGCATGGGTGCCTGGCGGCGAAAATCCCGAACCAACGCCATAACCTCTGCTTGCGGTGAGGTCTCCGGTTGGCGGCGAACGAGGTGCCGGCTTATTGTCACGAATCGACCAGCGCCGTCCTTGCGTGGAGCCCACAGTTACATCGGGGCGAGGTGGGCCAAGCCTTGCCGCGCAACAAAGCGGCAACAGAACGCCTCTATACTCCCCCCCAATGCTTTGCGCAGAAAAAGCCAGTCCGATCGGTCACCGCCTGACGGTGCCAGGCCCCTACTTGCCATCGGACCTTCAAAACCCATTCACGCTCATACGCCAGCGGTCGAAGATTGCTTCGACGTCAGGCTTGCGTGCACGAGAGGAGATACATGCACGGAACTTGGAAAAAGGTCCTCGCGCCCGCCCTGGCTGTTGCGGTGTCGGCCCTGTCGCTAGGTGCGACGGCCCTCCCCGCTAGCGCCAGCAGTGCGAAGCCCACTTACGTCATTGCTTATGAAGGCCCTCTTTCGGGCGGCAACGCCCAGCTCGGGCTCAACATGGAGTATTCGGTAGAGCTGGCTGTCAACCAGGCTAATTCCGGTACTTCGTCGTTCGGTTCATTGCCCTTCACCCTCACCTTCAAGGCCGCCGACGACCAGGGATCGGCCACGGTCTCGCCTACGACGGCCCAGGAACTGGTGAGCAACTCTCAGGTCGTGGCGGTCGTTGGGCCCGCCTTCTCGGGGGCGACTGAAGCGGCTGAGCCGACGTTTTCGGCTGCCAACCTGGCCACAGTCAGCCCCTCCGCCACGCGCCCCTCCTAGCCCAAAAGGGATGGCGCAATTTCTTCCGTGTCGTCGCCGATGACAACGCCCAGGGCCCCGCTGACGCGCAATTCATCTCTAAGAAGCTGGCGGCCAAGTCCGTCTACAGCGTCGATGACGGCAGCGCCTACGCGCAGCGGGCTCGTAAAGGCCTTTGATACCGCGGCTTCGGGTCTCGGCATGAAGGTCACCCACCAGACTGCTCTGGCCACCAGCCAGTGCGGGAGCGGCAACACCGGCAACGTCGACCAGTACCCTGCGCTGGCCACGACGATCAAGTCGAGCAAGGCCCCCGTCACGTTCTACGCCGGCTACTATTGCGACTTTGCCCTGCTCGCCAAGGCTCTCCGCACCGCCGGTTACACGGGCAAGCTCGTGTCAGACGACGGTAGCCTCGACCCGCATTACGTGAGCGAAGCCGGCGCCAAGGTCGCCAACGGGACCTACATCAGCTGTGCATGTGCCGACCTCACCTCCGAGGCGGCGGCCACGCCGTTCGCGAAGGCGTTCCAGAAGTTGGCCAAGTTCCCGGTCGGGACGTACTCCGCCGAGGCCTATGACGCTGCCAACACGGTCATCTCAGTCATGAAGTCGCTCGGTAGCAAGGTATCCCGTGCGGGCATTGTGGGTGGGCTCCACAAGGTCAGCTATATGGGCCTGACCAAGACTGTGCACTTCCAGGCCAATGGCAATATCGCTGGAACCGCCGTTTACATCTACAACGTCAAGAACGGCAAGATCGGAGTGGTGGGCCTGGCCCCTTGACAGAGGCCAAGTAAAGACGAGTAACCAGGCGACCGGGGCACTGCTTTTGGGAGGGCCCCGGTCGCCATTACTTGTGTGGCCCACTGGAGAAAACCTCTATGTGTTTCACCCAGAACTTCTGGAGCCTCTTTATTGGCGGTCTGGCTAACGGTTGCCTTTACGCACTGATCGCCATCGGCTATACCCTCGTCTACGGCGTACTGCGGCTGATCAATTTCGCCCACAGCGAAGTCTTCATGGCCGGCGGGTTCGCCGGTTATTTCATTCTGCAGGGCATGGTCGGGAACCGCCAGCTACAAGGTTTGAGCGAGGTCGGCTTCGCACTGGTCGGCATCCTGGGAGGCGCCCTCGCTGGAGGGGCAGTGGCCTTCTTGCTCGAACGGGTCGCCTACAGGCCCCTCCGCCGGCGCCACGCCCCTAGGCTGGCCTTCCTGATCAGCGCCATAGGCGCCTCGTACTTCCTTTTCAACCTGGCCGGCAAGGAGTTCGGGCGAGATGCGGTCGAGATCCCCGTCACGTTCACAGGGACCCTTTTCACGATCTTCGGCGCCCAGGTGCAGAGCTATTACGTCCTTATCGCGGTGTCCGCCATCACGATGTTCGCCTTCCTGGACCGGGTCGTGGCACTTACCAAGCTGGGCCGCGGGATCCGGGCGGTGGCAGAGGATGCAGAGACGGCGAGCCTCATGGGTGTCAACATCGACCGGGTCATTTCGCAGGCCTTCGTACTGGGTGGCCTCCTCGGTGGAGCGGCAGGGTTCCTTTTCGGCATAAGCGCTGGCGTCGTCTACACGATGGGGTTCACCCCCGCGCTGAAGGCGTTCACGGCTGCGGTCCTCGGGGGCATCGGCAACATCCGGGGCGCAGTGCTCGGCGGCTTGACATTAGGAGTGGCAGAAAACCTGCCCAGTGCGTGCGTCGGCGCGTCGTGGCGGGACGTCGTCGCTTTTGGCATCCTGGTGCTGGTGCTACTCGTCCGTCCCACAGGCATCCTGGGTGAACGCCTCGGGAGGTCGGCGTGAACCAGCGAGAGGGCCCCGGACAGGTGGGTACCGGCGTCCTGACCGGGACGGGCCCAGGGGACGGATCCCAACCGCCCCTCGAGCCCCACCAATCGCGGTGGCAGCGACTAATGGCGAACCGGAATTTCCGCCGCGCGTTTGGTTGCTTGGTGGGCTTCGTGGTACTGGCGGTGATGCTGGGCCCACCGGCAGCGCTACTGCACCTTTGTCAGGCATAACGGGCTCGCTGTTTAGCCCGCGCGTTCTCATTTTCATCGGTTTGGCCGTTGCCTCCTGGTCGATCATTACGGCACAGGCTCGCTACGGGGCGCGGCCCGCCAGACGGCCGACCGAATCACGTCGGCGCCCAGACGCCTGGTGCCAAACCGGCGGGCGAGGCACGGGCTCTACATAGCCGCCCTCGCGATCGCCGTGGTCGTCCCCATGCACATCTCTTCTTACTGGCAAGGTGTGCTCGTCGAGCAGGTCGGTATTTACGTACTGTTGGCGCTGGGCTTGAACGTGGTTGTGGGTTTCGCCGGCCTCCTCGACCTCGGTTATGTAGCCTTTTATGCGATCGGCGCGTACACCGCGGCATATTGGTCCGGGGCTTTGCCAGTCCACCCTCCGATTACGCTCAGCATGTTCTGGATCGTCCCCTTCGCCGTTCTGGCCGCCATGCTGGCGGGGGTAGTACTCGGTACTCCGACGCTCCGCCTCCGAGGCGACTACCTGGCCATCGTGACGCTCGGGTTCGGTGAGATCATAGAGATCGTGGCGACCAACCTCGGAGGTTTCACCGGGGGCGCACAGGGAGTCCTCGGGATCCCGCACTTCCGTTTCGACTTGCTCGGGCTCCACTATTTTTGGGGCATTTCCCAGCTGCCGTACTACTACCTGCTCTTAGGTTTTGTAGTCCTCAGCATGCTCGCGTTCTGGTTGTTGGACAATTCCCGTATCGGCAGGGTGTGGTCGGCAATACGAGAAGACGAAGTGGCCGCCGAATCAAGCGGCATCAATGTGCTCAAGTATAAGGTAATGGCGTTTGCCATCGGCGCCTCGACGGCCGGTTTTGCCGGGTTGCTGACCGCAAGCCAGATCAGTTACATCAACCCCGGCGACTTCACAGTTCAAGTGTCGATCCTGGTCCTCGTCCTGGTTATTTTCGGTGGCATGGGCTCAATCTGGGGGGCTGTGATCGGAGCTGCCTTGATCGAATATTTTCAGTGGTTCCTGCAGGTCCACCCGCTGTTCGGCTACCAGCCGCAGGACCTGTACATGTACCTCGGAGCCCTGCTGGTCCTCATGATGATCTTCCGGCCCGAAGGCATCGTCCCGTCCCGTCGTCGCAAGCGTGAGATCGGCCTGGCTGAGAGCGGCGTCGGCACCGCGGATGCCCTGAGCGAACCGGTCGGGCAGGCTGTGTGAGCGTGGCGTCCGCGGCCTGCGTGGAGGGTGACGTCATCATCGAGGTGGCGAACGTGACCCTCAGTTTCGGGGGCGTCACCAGCCTGTCGGACGTAACCCTCAACCAGCGCCGAGGCGAGATCCTCTCGGTGATCGGCCCGAACGGGGCGGGAAAGACGTCCCTGTTCAATTGCATCACCGGCGTCTACAAGCCCCAGCAGGGTTGGATAGCGTTCCACGGCGCTGGGGGCCACCACACCATGGTGGTTGGTCGGAAACCGCACCAGGTGAACCAAGCCGGGATCGCCCGCACATTTCAAGCGAGCCGGCTCTTCAATGCCCTGACGACGTTCGAGAACGTGAAGGTCGGCGTCGAATCGCGCCAGCACACCGGGCCGATAGGCGCCATGCTGCGATTGCCCCGAGCCCGCCGGGAGGAGCACGAGAGCGATCGCGCCGTGTTCGAGCTGCTCGACTTCGTGGGTTTACGGCAACGCGCCAATGACCTCGCCAGCTCGCTCCCTTACGGGGACAGGCGTCGGCTGGAGATAGCGCGCGCCCTCGGCACAAAGCCGCAATTGTTGCTTTTAGACGAGCCCGCCGCGGGTACGAACCCCTCTGAAAAACTCGAGCTCGTGCAGGTCATCAGGCGCGTGAACAGCGAGCTCGGAGTGAGCGTGCTGCTCATCGAGCACGACATGGGCCTCGTAATGTCCATCGCGGAACGGATCATCGTGCTCAATTTCGGCAAGATCATCGCGGCCGGGAGCCCCGCGCAAGTCCAAAGAGACCCCACGGTCGTCGAGGCCTACCTCGGGACATCCCGCCGGTCGAAGGTGGGAAACGCACTTGGAGACGGGGCTACCGACAACGGCGGCACCGAGTTGCCTACCGTCGAACAAGAGGTTTGAGGTGCCTCTCCTCGAACTTTCCGGGGTCGACGTCCGCTACGGTGCTATCCCAGCGCTTCGCGCCGTAGACCTTTATGTCGAACAAGGCGAGATCGTCGCTTTGCTCGGGGCTAATGGCGCCGGAAAGACAACGACCCTGCGTACGATCTCGGGGCTGGTCCATCCCTATCGAGGCGTAATCCGCTTTGCCGGGCAAGCCATCAGCCTCCTCCCCCCTCACGAGGTGGTAGGACTTGGCATCGGGCACGTACCGGAAGGCCGCCGGATATTCCCTCGACTGACCGTTATGGAAAACCTGGAGATGGGCGCGTACCTCAGACGGGGCAAGCTGACAGATGACTTGGCGCGGGTGTTTGCTCTTTTCCCGATCCTCGAAAAACGAGTCGGACAGGACGGCGGCACACTGTCGGGCGGTGAGCAGCAGATGCTGGCGATCGGCAGGGCCTCATGAGCCGACCTCGCTTAATGCTGCTGGATGAGCCGTCGATGGGCCTCGCTCCGCTCATCGTCGAGGCAATCTTTGACATCATCGAACAGATCCGGTCATCTGGTGCCACGATCTTGCTCGTGGAGCAGAACGCCGCGCAGGCACTACAGCTCGCCGACCGTGGCTACGTGCTCGAAAACGGTTCGATCGTGATGACCGACCGGGCGTCAGTCCTGCTCGACGACGACCGAGTCCGGCGGGCTTACCTCGGCGAAGGGGCGGCTTGATCCACTGACCAGAGCAAGAGGGGAC
The DNA here is from genome assembly GCA_963823855.1 of uncultured Acidimicrobiaceae bacterium. Lineage (GTDB taxonomy): Bacteria > Actinomycetota > Acidimicrobiia > Acidimicrobiales > Palsa-688 > Fen-671. The sequence goes on along the minus strand of CAWGNA010000002.1, from coordinate 436,058 downwards.
GGCCTGGTAACCGAGCTGGTCGGCATTGACTTATACCTTTCGGCTGGTACTCTGTATCTAACCGGACACTTCCTCCGATTAGTACGCAGAGGTGGCCTCCGTTTAGTCCAGTCTTTTCGTAGGAGGTGCAGAGAATGACCGGCATAGGGCCGATGGAGGCCGTTGCTGCTGGTCAGGAGGCAGACCAGGATGATGCTCGTCCCGAACAGCCCCTCCGCGCTGATGCTGAGCGCAACCAGGAACGCCTGGTAACGGCGGCCCGGGAGGTCTTCGCCAAGTATGGCGGGGGCGCCTCGATGGACGCCATCGCCAAGCAGGCCGGCGTCGGCGTCGGGACCCTTTATCGGCACTTCCCGAGGCGGATAGACGTCGTCGAGGCTGTTTACCGCACCGACGTGGACCAGCTCGTGAGCGTCGCCGAAGTGGCGGTCGACGAGCTCGAGCCCTGGCCGGCGGTGGTTTCATGGCTCAGGGCGTTTGTACGCTACGCGCAGGGGAAGCGGACGTTCCTCAACGAGCTGCACGAGGCGTTCGACAAGAACCCTCAGCTGCGGGTGGCGTCGCGAGACAGGATCGAGAAGGCGGTGGACATCGTCCTCACCCGGGCGCAGCTCGCCGGCGTGGTGCGGGCGGATATCGATGCAGGGGACCTGATGCTGCTCGTCGGGTCCATGTGTATGAGCGCAACCCTGTCGGAGGACCAGAGTGAACGGCTGCTCGCGGTGGTCCTGGACGGGCTACGCCAACCGTCAGCCGTCACGACGTCGTAGGGCCGGCCGCATTCTGGTGCGGGTTCTGGATATCGTCGCAAAAACGGGCCCAAATATGGGCCTTTTTGCACCGTGAGCCTTGTAGCGCACCGAGAAGTACGTCCTCACGGTTACCACGAGCTGACTTGGGAAAGTAATTTGCACCAGTTCGTTGTCAGGAAGTGTGGATGACGTCGACCCCGCGCCTCTTCAGCTGCCGGACCGTGGGGTGGTCGGGGCCGGCATCGGTAATTATCGCCACGACTTCGGACAAGCCGATCACACGGTAAGGGGCCACGGTGCCGAGTTTTTCGGCGCTCGCAAGGACATACGTATCCGCTGCTCGGCCGACAAGGATGCGCTCCATGGCTGCTTCGTCAGGGTCCCCGGTCGTCAGAGCTTCTTTTGGGTGTATACCTGCCACGCCCAGAAAGTAGATGTCGGCAGAGATCGTGCTGGCGGCCTCTGCCGTGGCGGCCCCGCAAACGCTCGCAGCCTGCTTGAGCAGCCGGCCTCCCAACACGAACACGTCCACAGTGGCGTGGTTGACCAAAGCGGCCGCAGTGGCGGGACTGGGCGTCACGATCGTTGCCGTGAGATCCGGCGCCAGCGCGGAAGCCACAGCGAGGGCGGTAGTGCCACCGCCGAGGATGGCTGTGGTCCCGGGCGTGATGAGCTTTGCGGCACAGGCTGCGATCCGGCGCTTGCTCTCGGGCGCCACTGAGAGGCGCGCGTCGAACGCGCCGGTCGCTGGAGAAAGTGGGAGCGCACCGCCGTACACTCGCTGGCACAAGCCGGCGGCGGCCATTTCCCGAAGGTCGCGTCGCAGGCTGTCATCGGAGAGCCCGAGCTCTTGGGCCAGGTTCCGTGCGACTAGCTTGCCGTCTCGGAGTAATCGTGCCACCAGCAGGTCCCGGCGTTCGGCGGCAAGCATCGTGAACCTCCTTGATCATGCACGATTGTGCACGGTACGGTAGCAGATGCCAAGCCGCCGCCGTATGCCCGGGCCACGATGGTGGTGGGCAAGGTTGGCGGCGCGCATCACACACGTTATTTTCCTCTTGTGGCCGCGTAAAGGGGCTCAGGCGAGCTGTAGACCAGGCCGGCTGTGACGGCCATTGCGGCCCCGTGGCCGACAGGTTAACTGGTTCTGAACTTTCCGCGAATATCGTGTTCCTACCGGGTCCTGCACGATGTTGCAAGATAGAGTCACCCTCGTAGGGAACCTCAGGAACTGAGGACGACGGGATTGCGATAGTCGCGAGCTGCGCCAAGCGTTGTCGGCCCCAGACCGGGGACCTTTTCCCAATGGAACGTTACCCAAAATACCGGTGGGCCTGTCCCGGCCAGAAAAGATAAGGACGGACCGCAGCCTGACACACATCGACCCAGACGGCAGCATCACCCCCGCGTTGGCCACTTCGTGGCACTACGTTGGCACGGGGAACACGACATTTGAGTTCACCTTGCGTCATGACGCCCGGTTCTCCGATGGGACGTCCGTCACGGCCAGCGCCGTGAAGGAGTATTTCGGCTATTTCGAAAGCGCCAAAGGCCCGACTCTGTCGATCATCCCACCGATCAAGTCGGTCACGACCGTCGGGGATTGGACCGTTGTCATCCACCTGGGAGCCCCGAGCCCCGAGATGCCCTACATCCTGTCTGAGGCCGACTCTGTCGCCTTCATAATCTCTCCAAAGGCCATCGGGGACCCCAAAGGGCTCGGCACCCAGACCGATGGGGCGGGGCCGTACGTGGCGGTGCCATCGCAGTCCATCCCGGGCAGCGTCTATACATTCACGCCCAACCCGTACTTCTACGACCAGTCGGCCATACACTTCAGCAAGGTGGTCGTCAAGGTCATCACCCAGCCGTCGACGATGCTTGAAGCAATAAGGTCCGGGCAGCTCAACGTGGCCGCTGGCGATATTACGACGGCCAGCGCCGCCCAAGCCGCCGGGCTCAACGTCATCGCCGCGCCGAGCGGGTTCGTCATGATAGGCATCCTCGACCGGGGGCCAAAAAACGCCCGACGGTTCGGCGCCGAACCCGCTCGCCAGCGTGCAGGTACGTCAGGCACTCAATTATGCCGTCAACCGGAAGACGGTAACGTCCGCCATCTATGGCCAGTACGGGGTGCCCACATCAGAGATGGGCAGCTCGGACGGGCTGGTGCCGAACTTACAGTTCTATTACCCGTACGACCTGGCGAAGGCGAAGGCCCTCCTGGCGGCGGCGGGGTACCCGCACGGTTTCAGGTTCAACGTCGACTCCGAGTCCATCTTCGGCACCCTCGCCGACCCTGTATTCGACGCGGTCGCACAGGAGTACAGCGCCATCGGGGTGACCATGAAGGTCGTATCCACGGCGACCCTGCCGATATATGTCAACGACTTCTACAGCGGGAAGTACTCGGCAGCCGGTTTCATCGGCACCGCTTTTCCTCCGATATCCACGTGGTACGGAGGCTGGTTCAGTCCCAAGAGCCTCGGGAACCAGCACAGCTGGGACGACCCCGTCCTTGACCACCTGGAGCAGCAGGCATCGATTGCTCAGAATGCCAGCCCATACTGGCGGGCCATGACCACACGTACTGTCGTCCAAGCGGAGCAAATCCCGGTGTTCAACTTCGACGCGTTCTGGTTCACCGCCAAGGACATCGGCGGGCTCTCTTTCAGCGCCGACAACGGGACTCCCTACCCGGCTGAGTGGTACGTCAAGTAGGAGCTGTGGGGCCTTCAGTTTCGGTTCCTGGGGTCGCGACTGGCGTTGGCAGCGCCAGTCGGCCACAGAGGTCGCTTACGCTCGCACGAAGCCCAACTCTCCGGATCATTGCTCGGCGCGCCGCCATGGCCGTGCCACTGGTGTTCATGGTGTCGGCGTTGAGTTTCTTTTTGGTTTCACTGACCCCGGGCAACGCGGCTGACCAGATCCTGGGGACCACGGCGACACCTCAGGAGTACGCGGCACTCCGGCGCGCCCTCGGGCTCGACCTGCCGCTGTACGACCAGTACTGGCAATGGTTCCGGCATGCGATCACGGGGGACCTGGGGACGTCGATTTTTACTGGACAGCCGGTAACCCAGGCCATCGGCCAGCGTTTACCCGTGACATTGTCGCTTCTGCTGGGTGCGCTGCTGGTGACTGTCGTAGTTGGGGTCGGCCTCGGCATGTTCTCCGCGCTCAGGGGCGGGGTGATGGGGCGCACCGTGGATGGGCTGGCCTTGATCGGGTTCGCCCTCCCCGCGTTTTGGGTCGGGGCCGAACTCATCGTCCTGTTCGCCGTCAAGCTCACGTGGTTCCCCGCGACCGGCTATGTGGCGATCTCGCAGTCTCCCGGAGGCTGGTTGAAGTCACTGGTCCTACCCGTCATTGCTTTGTCCCTATATGGCGTGGCCGCAACGGCCAAACAGACCCGCGAGGCGATGCTCGACGTGATGGGCAGTGAGTACATCCGGATGGCCCGGGCGAACGGTGTCACGGCTCGCTCGATCGTTTTTTGCCACGCTCTGAAAAACGCGTCTATGCGAGTCGTAACTGTGCTGGGAGTCGTCGCCGTTGGGCTATTGGGAGGGACTGTCCTGGTCGAGAACGTGTTCGCTCTGCCCGGGCTCGGGTCCCTCGTAGTTACGGCCGCAACGGAGCATGACCTACCGGTCGTGCAGGGCGTTGCCATCTATTTCACGCTAATGGTCGTCGTCATAAACCTCCTAATTGACCTGGCCTATACATGGCTCAACCCCAGGGTCAGGATCCGGTGAGCGTCTCTGCGGCCAGCATCGATGCGGCTCCTGCCGCATCATCGACGTGGTCCACATCGTCGCCACGGTTCCTCCGCCGGTTGCTCCGCCGTCCGGTGGCCATCGTTTGTTGCGCTTATCTGGTAGCCGTAATCGGGGTAGCCATCGTCGCGCCAATTGCGCTGCCCTGGGTCAAGGGCCAAAATGCAGGCAATCTTCTGGCTGTGAACCAGAGCCCGAGCCTTCAACACCTGCTGGGGACAGACACCTTGGGCCGGGACGTGCTGGACCGGCTTCTCGTGGGTACGCAGGTAACGGTGCTGGGAGTCGTCGAGGCTCTCGTCGTGGTCCTCCTTCTCGGCATCCCGCTCGGGCTGGCGGCGGGCTACCTGGGTGGCGGGCCTGACAGGGTCGTTACCTGGCTGGCCGACCTCACCTTTTCTGTCCCCGCCATCGTCATTATCCTCGTCGTCCTCTCTGTGTTCCCTGAGAGCATGCTCGCCGGCATGGTGGCGTTCGGCGTGCTGGCAGCACCGGGCTTGATGCGCGTCGTGCGCTCCGCGACCCTCCCGGTCCGCGAGGAGTTGTACATCCAGGCCGCTCAAGTCTCCGGGCTATCGCGTCCGTATATCCTGACCCGCCACGTCTTGCCCCGCATTTCCGGAGCAGTAATCGTGCAGGCCTCCCTCCTGGCGGCTGTCGCTCTTGGGGTACAGACGGGCCTGGCTTTCTTGAACCTCCTCGTGGCGTCGCCCGCGCCTAGCTGGGGTGGGATGGTCGCCGATGGGACCAGCGTTCTCCTCCTCCACCCGTGGCTGATCTGGCCTCCTGGGATCGCGATCGCGCTCACCATGCTGGCGCTGTGCCTGCTCGGCGACGCGGTCCGCGACGCGACGACCGAAGCGTGGTCGTCTCCTGGTGGCCAGCCCGCCAGCAGAGCCAGGTCGCACCGGTCAGACGAGCCGTTGACCGGTGCGCCAGCGTTACGGACGAACCCGCTCCTGTCAGTCAAAAACCTGAGCATCGCTTTCTCGTCGCGATCGGGCACCGCTCGAGTCGTCGATGACGTGAGCTTTGATGTCACTGAAGGCGAAGTGGTCGGGATCGTTGGTGAATCTGGTTGCGGGAAAACCGTAACCACTAGCGCCATACTCGGCCTGCTGCCTGGCACTGGCCGCATAGAAGAGGGGAACGTATGGTTTTGCGGCCGGGACGTGGCTCGGCTCTCGGAGACAGAGCTTCGCCAGATCCGCGGGCACGAGATTGGTCTCGTCTCCCAGGAACCCATGATCGGCTTGGACCCGGCGTTCCGAGTGGGCTGGCAACTGCAAGAGGCGGTCCGCCTCCACCTGAATGTCCAGCGGGCCGAAGCACGGGCCCGGGCGGTCCAACTTCTGGCCAGTGTCCATCTTCCCAATCCCGAAACTGTCGCCCGCCGTTACCCTCATGAGCTTTCTGGGGGAATGGCGCAGCGGGTCGCGATAGCACGAGCGCTGGCCGGAGAACCTCAGCTTCTCATTGCGGACGAACCGACAACGGCCTTGGACGTTACGGTCCAGGCCGAAATCCTCGAGTTATTGCGAGAACTGCAAGCATCTCGGAAAATGGCGGTCCTGATCGTCACTCACGACTGGGGCGTCGTCGCCGATATCTGCGACCGGGTCGTAGTTATGTACGCCGGCCAGGTGGTTGAGCGCTCCGGGCTGGAGGAGATGTTCCGCGCTCCTCTCCACCCATACACAAAGGCGCTTCTGGCCTCTAACCCACACCATGCACCAGGCACGGGAATGCTCCCTACTATCCCAGGTAGCGTCCCCCAGCCGGGGGTATGGCCGGCGGGCTGTCGTTTTCATCCCCGCTGCAACTACGCCACGCCAGCGTGCACCGAGGGCACGATCCCCATCACGGAACCCGTCCGGGGCCGGCACACCCGGTGCATCCACCACGACCAGCTCCCGCAAAATGACTGAGAGCTCTCCGGCCCTGCTCGAGCTTGACGATCTCACGGTCGAGTACCACCTCGGCTCTCGCAAACCACCTTTTCGGGCGGTCGACGGCGTAAGCCTAACGATAGCGCCAAAGGAAACGCTCGGCCTGGTGGGGGAATCGGGATCGGGGAAATCGACAATTGGACGGGCGGTCCTGGGACTGGTCGGGGTGTCGGGCGGGACGGTGCGCTTCGCTGGAAGAGATATCACGCGTGCCCCCTACAAAGAACGGCGCCAGCTGAGCGCCGTGCTCCAGGTGGTCTTTCAGGATCCCTATAGTTCGCTTAACCCGGCTCGGACCATCGGCCAGACGTTGTCTGAGCCGCTCCGTCCTCATCGACGGGCCAACAAGGCGGAAGTCGCAGAGCGGGTGGCCTCGATGCTGGAGCGGGTCGGCCTTCTCGCCGATGCCGCCAGTCGTTACCCGGCCCAGTTCTCTGGTGGCCAGCGACAGCGGGTAGCGATCGCCAGGGCGCTAATGGTAAGCCCCCGCCTGGTCATCTGCGACGAACCAGTGAGCTCGCTGGACAAGTCAGTACAAGCCCAGGTGCTGAACTTGCTGAGCGAGCTGCAGGAAGACTTGCAATTGAGCTACTTGTTCATTTCGCATGACCTGGCCGTAGTGCGTCACGTTTCTCACCGGACCGCGGTCCTTTACCGCGGGCGCATCATGGAGTACGGTCGAGCGGCCAGTGTTTACCAACGGCCCCTGCACCCGTACACCGAGGCCTTGCTTGACGCGGCCCCTTTACCCGACCCGGGGGAGCAGCGGAAACGTCAAGTCGCCCGGGTCAAGACGAACAGCATTGCCTCGGGCCCGGCGGGCCATGCGTCCTGCTACTTTGCCCCCCGCTGCCCACACGCCGCCGATATCTGCTGGCGGCAGCGGCCAAAACTGGAACCTACTCCCGATGACGGCCTGGTCGCCTGTCATCGCTGGCGCGAGCTCAGCGGTCGAGCGCCCACAGTTAGCGCCGCACCGTCGGCCACGACCGCCGAACTCGTGTAAGCGCCCGGGAAAAACCAAGCTGAATTTTTCCCGGCGCCAACACTCCTCGTAATGACCCGGTCGCCGGTCGCCGGTCGCCGGTTGCCGGTTGCCGGCTCTAGGCAGGCTGTTTCGGGTACCACTCGTCGGGCAAGGGCGCCCCCGTTGCTTCGGATAGCAACACTCCGCCGATGTCTTTTTGTGCGTACCAGAACGTATTCAGCTCGAATACCGGAACCATGTCTGCCTCGGTCACCATGCGTCGTGACATTGCTTGCCAGTACACTTCGGGGTCTTTGCTAACGGTGCCCTGTTGGTATAGCTGGTCCATGACCGGGTCATCGTAGCCGTGCTCGTTGAGGACGGCCTTCGGGCCGAGGAAACCCGAGTAGAACGTGATCATCGGGACGAGCGGGTTGGCCGGGAACCCAGTCACGGAGTAACTCCCGCCTACCATCCCGGCCACCCACTGGGTGCCGGACGGTTCCTGGATGATCTCGAGGTTTACGCCAACCGCGCTCAAGTATTTGGCGATCGCCTCCACGACGGGGTCGCCCTGAGAGCCGTAGTAGGTGGGGTCCAAAGTGCTGAGTGCGAACCCCTTCGGGTAGCCGGCGGCACTCAACAATGCCTTTGCCTTAGAAGGATCATAAGGATAGTAGCCTTGGTAGTGCGTTACGTAGCCATCGAGCGATGGGGCCTCTGAAGTGGGGACGCCGTACTTGCCGAAGATCGCGTGTGTGATGGCGGCCCGGTCGAGGGCATAGTTCAACGCCTGCCTGACCTTGAGCCTGGCAAGTGGGTCTGGCTTTGTACCATTCGGGAGCGCCGGACCTCTGTCGAGGATAAGCAGACCGTCCCATCCGTAGGGGGCGGACTGTACGTTGAGACCAGCGGCGGCTGCCAGGCTGACGGTCGTGATGTCGCCGTAGGCGACATCCAGCTGACCGCTCTTTATGGCTTCTAACATCGTTGAAGGCGCGGAAATGATCTTGACCACGACTTTGCTCCAACGGATGGCGGATTGGTCGTAGTAATAGCGGTTGGGCACAAAGGTGTATTGGCTTCCGGCGACGGACTCAGAGGGCACAACCACGTACGGCCCGGCGCCGTCTGTCGCCGTGTCGAGTGTCGCCGGGTGAGCGACAGCTGACGGCGAAGCGATGAAGCTCCAGTTGTCCTGGCCGACCTCGGAAAGGAGGTAAGGAAGCTCCGGGTTTGCCCTGGTCAGGTGCAGGACTACGGTCCAATCACCAACAGTAGTAACCGATTTGACGGGATCTGCTGAGACAATCGGCCCATTGGCGCGTGCGAAGTAGTCCAGCCAGCCCTTGACGGCATTTGCGGTGACGGGCATACCGTCAGAAAAACGGGCATTTTGTCGCAGGGTGAACTCGAAGGTAGTGTTCCCGGTCCCGACGTAGTGCCACGATGTGGCCAAACCGGGCACAATCGAACCCTGGGGCGTGGCATGCGTGATCGTCGCGTAGGCGAGCGATGAGAGCTGGTAGGTCCCCGAGGGATTGAGCGCAGGGTTGAGGTTTGGCCCGCTCGTATTGAGCCCAATGGTCAGCACCGGAGGCGCGGCCTGCGCTCCCTCAGCGGTTGCGGTAGCCCAGGGGGCCAACCCGAGTGCCCCGCTCAACGTGACGGCAAGAGCGGTGCGGGCAGCGCGCCACTTCGAAGGGTACAGTTTCATAGTTTCCTCCGCATTCTCCTTGACGGACGTGTGCGCCGGCGGGCCGAGACGACGTGACGGTCTCGACCCGTGTTCATAAGCAACTGCGTTTATCGCGCTGGGCTCAGCAACGGGCCAGGGCCCGAAAGCGACGTCAGAGGTGTGTTATGACCAACGTCACTATAACGTGCGCAACCGTGCACAATCGAGGAGAAACGTGATGCTTGCCGAAGCTTCACCCGCAGTTAAGATTCTGCCCGAGGTCGGCACGGTCCAGGGAGCATTGGAATCGGCCAGTCTGGAGGCGCCCCTTGAGTGACCACGAATACGGCCTCTCCGGTGGCGGGCCGACCCTTCCACGTGTTCGTAAGACGAAGAGCTACAAGTGAGGCCATCCTGGAAAAGGTGGCGGCACTTTGGGACCCTAGAAGGCAGCGGCTTTTGGCCCCGTACAGGGCACAGCCCGTAACCCAGAAGGCCCAAGACAGTACGTCATGGCCACCTTGGCGCTACAGCTTGTAGCCAATCGCACGCAGCAGGTCTTTGCGCTTGACCACATCATCGTTGGTCTCAACGCCCAAGGGCGACCCGCCGTCGACGACGCCCAGGACCCCGCGCCCCGCATCGGTCTCGGCCACTATGACCGATAGCGGGTTGGCAGTGGCGCAGTAGACGTGGCAGACCTCGGGCACCTGCTTTATGGCGTTCAATACATTTACAGGGAAGGCGTCCCGCAAGAACACGATAAACGAGTGCCCGGCGCCGATCGCCAGGGCATTCTGGACGGCCAGGTCCACCAGGCCCTGGTCATTGCCGGAGCGCCGCACTAACCGGGGCCCGGATGCTTCGCAAAACGCAAGGCCAAAATGTGTCGCGGGCGAGGAGCCGGCAAGCACCTCGTGAAGATCCTCGACAGTCTTTATGAAATGGCTTTGCCCGAGGACGAGGTTGAGGCCCTCGGGGTTGTGGACCGGGACGACTAGCAGCTCCATCACCCTCCATTTTAACAACAGGTGGGCCGGGGCGCGGAAATGGCCGGCAGTAGCGGTCGGGTATGTGGCCCAAGGCGCGGTGCCCGGCGGCCATGGGCGATGCCGCCAGGTCGAGGGCCTGAATGGCTCTGAGGGTGGGTTCGGGGCTCCAGGCCGGCCGGAGTCGCTGAGATGCCAGCCGGAGTCGCTGAGAGGCCAGGCGGAGTCGCTCCCACCTCCCCGTCCGAGCGGCCGTCCTGGTCGTCCTGGGCGCAAAAAGGGTAAATCGTTGCGTTTTAGTGACAAAAAGTGGCCGAAAACGCAACGGTAAATATCTGGTGCACCGAGAAAGGCACGACCTTGCGCCATAAGAGTCCCGCTGGCCGCCCGACCGCCACAACTGGTGGCGCCACCCGCACTCCATGAGGGCGGGGCCCCCCACAGCCCTCACCGCCCTCCTTGCGCCCGTCGACGGCAGCTTGGGCCGAGCGCGGTTGCCCACTGCGGACGCCGGAGTACCTGGACTGGTACCACCCTGTAACTCCGAGGGGTCGCTCCGGAAAGCCCGAGTGCCGCGCCACGAGGACCGGGGGGACCCCACCGGCTCGAGGGGCACCCAGGTCAGGCCTACCAGATCGGGCGTAGCAGTCAGCGGCCACACGAGGTACGGTGCAGGTCACATGCCAGCGGATGCCTTTGGAAGGGCCCGACGGAGAAGATTCTGCTGGCGGACCACGACCAGTAGGTCCGGCGGTGCGTCGGACCTCGATCCTGCGGGAGGTTAGACATGACGGCTACACCCACTACCGAGGCGGCAGGCACTATCGACATCGGTGGCGACCTGACGGTGAGCCGCATGGGTTTCGGCTCTATGCGCCTAACAGGCGACGGGGTCTGGGGGCCCCCGTGTGACCAGGACGAGGCTAAGCGTGTATTGCGCCGGGCGGTCGAGGTGGGCATCAACTTCATCGACACCGCAGACTCCTACGGGCCCGACGTGAGCGAGGAGCTCATCGCCGAGGCCCTGCACCCTTATCCCGCCGATCTCGTAATTGCTACCAAAGGCGGGCTGACCCGGCCCGGGCCGGGCCGATGGGTCCCTGACGGCCGTCCGGAGTACCTGCGCACTGCGTGCGAGGGGAGCCTGCGCCGGCTGCGCCTCGATCAGATCCCTCTCTACCAGCTCCACCGGCCGGACCCCAAAGTCCCGTACTGGGAGTCCATCGGAGCTCTGGTGGAGCTGAAGGAGGAGGGGAAGATCCGCCACATCGGCGTATCCAACGTGGCGGAGCCCGACCTACGGCGAGCCATGGACACCACACCGGTGGTGTCGGTCCAAAACCGGTACAACGCGGCCGACCGCTCGTCGGAGAGCATGGTCGACCTCTGCGAACAGGAGGACCTGGTCTTCCTACCGTGGGCTCCTATTCAGGAAGGCGAGTCAAACCCGGCCATCGCTGACGCCGCGGCCCGCCATGATGCGGACCCCCTTCAGATCGTGCTGGCCTGGCTGCTGGCCCGTTCGCCGCAGGTCCTGCCCATACCCGGGACGAGCACCGTAGCCCACCTCGAGGCCAACGTGGCGGCAGCGTCCATCCAACTGAGCCCGGAGGAAGTGGCGGCGATCAGCGCCGGTGGTCGCTAAAAATCTCACGGCCGTGGCCGCCAGGAGCTCAGCCGTGTTCAGGGCCTCGTTGCGCTCGAGGACGAACTCGCAACCGAGGGCGTAGCTGCGGCTCTCGTCGATCAGCAGCGCCAGCTCGGGGAACTTGACGACACGCCAGCCTTGGCGCACCGCGTCGAGGACGCTCGTGTATGGCCACTGTGCGGGATCGGATGGCAACTCGACCTCCGACCCTCCGGCGTACAGGGCGATGCCGAGCACTTGCGAGGTCGGAGCCGTACTCGCCGTTTGCAGGTACAGGAGGTCTTGCACCCCGCTCCTTCCGCCCTCAGCCCCGCGTTCAGCCCGGCGCGGGCCGAGCACCGTCCCAGAAGTAGTACACGGGCAGGTTCGAACTCGGCACAACTGAGCCGAAGACGTCATGCTCGCCCGACAACCAGTACATCATCTCGACGGCCTGATTGCGAACGAGGTGCTCCTCCCGGCCGAAGTTGTTGCCGCCAGGTAGGTGGAATGCCTGCTCCAATGTGAAGTCATTACACCGGGCCAATCGCGCTGAGGCGGCGTAGTCCGCAGGTACCAGAACTTGAGCAGGTTGCGCACTTGCCCTGAGGTCGAACGCGAACGCCGGTGCCAGATCCCATAGTGCGTGACGAAGATCGAGCCCGCCGGCGCAGCGGCGACGACGGCGCCTCGGATCCGGGAGTAATGAGCCATGTACTGGGGGATCTGGAAGAGGTGGTGCGATCCGGGCAGCACCTCCGTCGGGCCCATATCGAGCGTGGTCTCCTGAGGGAGGTAGAACACCTGCAGGCAGTCCACGCGTGGGCCGTGGACTGCGCCCCCGTCGCGGTGCCAGCGCTGCTCGGGCTTGGCGCCCTCGCTGCGGTGGGTGGCGGCCTGGTCCAGATAGCCGAAGTCCCGGCCGAGCAGGGAGCGGACCACACCGGCGACGGAAGGGTTCAGCGTAACAGCGGACACGTACCACTGCTCCGCGATGGTGATCTCACCGCGCACCCCGGCGTACTGGTCGCAGTACGCCATTACGCGGGCGTTGACCTCGTCTGGCACGACGCTCTCAAGCATTATGTAGCCGTAGCGACAGAAGTCAAGGACGTCGTGATCGTTCATCGTCGGCTCACAGTCGAAGGTGCCCAACAACGCTCTCCTCCCTCCGGGTTGCGGTCTCGTCCTCCCTCACCTAGGCGCCGCCCGTGGCAAGCGGGCAGCGTACCACAGCGGGGCGACGGTCAACCACGAGCAGGTACCGCCTGTTGTAGTGGTGTTGTCGCTCGCGCCGCGGGAGTGCACCGACCGGTTCAGTCGGCCTCACTTCGGAACTCCCAGACCGGATCGAGGAAAGTTGCTTGAGGGATCCCGTCGTCATCGATGTCTATGAGTGGCTCCATGAGCTGCGACCAGAGTTGATGGACCTCCGTCGCCCAGAGCCGTTGCATAGCCTGGTCATCGGTTGCCTCAACGCACAGGAAAAGTGTGTTGCCTCGGGCGAAGATCCGTAGAGCCTTTACGCCTGACTGACTTATGGCCTCCGCCAGGTCAGCGTGTGCTGTTGGGATCGAATCATGATGAGCCTTATATGCCTCGAATGCTCCGGGCTTGAGGTTTAAGGTGAACGCTTGGTGCATAAGAAAACTCCATGGGTAATCGGGTGACCGTCCGTTACACAGGGGACCGCGCTCGGAACGGCACTCGTTTTGTACTTCGACGAGCCCCGGGCTCTAGTAGCTGGTTCTTCGTGTGCAGGGGTGCTCGATCAAATTCAATTTCTAACGGACAACCCCCACGTCCCAGTCCTCCCGACCCAGCAGGCGCCGGCCCAGGCCCGTCAATTGGGCCGGCGCGTTGCGTTGCTGTTCGATGTGCCTGGGATCGCCAATGAACGACTTGCCCGGTGCCGGGTCATTGCCGGACCATGAGGCTACCCGCTCGGCGCGAAGTTCCTCCCTCTCGCCTTCGTCGGCAGGTACCGGGTTCATCGAAATATATTGCGCCAGGCGCAGCCTCTCGGAGCTGTTGCGCCCGTTGCCATGGAGCATTGTCGATTTCCATATCACGATCTCACCGGCCAGCAGCGGCACCTGGACGATCTCGTAACCAGCTATGTCGGGGCTGCGGGGGACCGGGCGCTCGCCCGCATATTCGTCGACAAATGCTTGCAGCTTCTTGTACACCGATGGGACGCATTGGAAGCCACCCATATCTGCTTCGGTGTCAGCCAGGGCCAGCACGCCCTGGACCAAAAATGGGGTGTTGGGGTACATATTTATGTCCGTGTCCCAGTGTATGAAGCCGTCTACGCAGAACTCCGGGTGCTCGACGCGCGCCGGCGGCTTAATCGCGACGCGATCGAGAGATACCCACAATCGCGGTGATTCGTGTACTGCTCGGAAAATCTCGTACACGGCCGGGTGCTGACGGATATCCCACATGGACTGATAGTGGTACATCTCCGCCATACCGGCATGGGCGCGGATCGTGTCCGTCCGGTACCAGCTTTCCGGGTCGTGGCGGCGCGTACCAGTGTGCTCGAATATGTCATCGATCACACCCTCGAGGAGCTTTCGTTCGATCCCGGTCTGCACGATGACGTACCCTTGCGCATTGAGTACATCGGGCAAGCGGTCCAGCTGCTCGACGATAGGCCTTTGCTTTAGTTCATCGGTACTCGAGATCATCTAGCTCCCTCCGCCGCACTGTCGACCCGGGCTCTCGTCGGCCAGCCACAGCGCTCGGACGTCGCGCCATCGCCCAAAGGGGAACGGGTCAGCACGGTGCACGCCCGGTCGAGCTGACGGCCAGCCCGAGCGCCGCCGACGCCGGTCGCGCGTACAGATGGCGGCACTGTCACCGCAAAGATGCTACGCAGGCGGGCCCCCGGATGGCAACTCCTTGGACCGCCGCTCTAGCAGGCTGTCCCTGAGCTCGATCAGAGTTTATAGGGACGAAATTCAGTTCCGCGATATCGTATCATTTTCCTAACAGGAAACGGGATTTGTGTTTGAACGTTTAGTTCCCGCGTTAAGGAGGTTCCCAGAGCGAAATCCCGGTCGTGGCCCGGTGGTGGCCGGTCGCCGACAGCGTCCCGAAGTCTTTGCGAAGGCCGGTAGGAGAAGACCCCCCATGAGGAGGATGGCCCGCCCGCTTGAGCTTGGCACTTGAGCGGTACCGGACGTTTCGCGTTCAGGTATGTGCGGGCGTGTCCCGGTGACTAGCCTTTGGCCCGTGAGCGAAATGACGAAAGAAGCTGAGGTCACCATCAAGGACGTGCGGACGATTTGCACGGCGCCGGCGGGGATCCGGCTCGTCATCGTTCGAGTCGACACAAGCGAGGACGGCCTCTACGGCCTGGGTTGCGCAACCTTTACCCAGCGCCCGTACGCCGTTGTCACAGCGGTCGACGAGTACCTGAAGCCTTTCCTGTTGGGCAGGGATGCTGACCAGATCGAGGACATCTGGCAAGCCGCCAGTCTCAGCTCGTACTGGCGGTCGGGGCCGGTACTGAACAACTCCTTGTCGGGCGTGGACCAGGCTCTGTGGGATATCAAGGCTAAGCGTCTCGGCGTGCCGCTCTACCAGTTGTTCGGAGGCAGGTGCCGGCGCGCCGCCGACGTGTACGTCCATGCCACAGGGTGGGACATGAAGCACCTCGAAGAGAATGTGCGTGCGCATATGGAGTCCGGGTTTCGTTACGTTCGGTGCCAGATGGACGTGGCCGGCTACTCGACATACGGCGTCCCTAAGAAACCAGGCCCAGATGGTGGCACCCAGTCCACGGCCAACTACCGCTTGGCCCTGGAGCAAGACCCCTGGGAGCCTCGCCCTTATTCCCGAATGGTGCCCCGGATGTTCGACCACCTTCGCAGCACCGTGGGTGACGACGTCGAGCTGCTCCACGACGTACACGAGCGGGTGCCACCGATCATGGCAGTCCAGCTCGCCAAGGACCTCGAGCCGTACCACCTGTTTTTCCTGGAAGATGTTTTCGCTCCCGAGGACCAGGATTATCTCCGTCTGCTCAGGAGCCAGACCTCCATCCCCATTGCCTTGGGCGAGCTGTACGTGAACCCTCACGAATACGTCCCTGTCGTCCGAGACCGCCTCATCGACTTCATGCGCGTGCACATCTCAGACATCGGAGGCCTAACACCCGCTCGGAAACTTGCCGCCCTGTGCGAGTTCTTCGGTGTCAGGACGGCTTGGCACGGGCCGGGGGACGTCTCACCAGTGGGACACGCGGCAAACCTCCAGCTCGACTTGGCGTGCCCGAACTTCGGGATCCAGGAGGCTCACATGTTCGACGATGCCACTCGCGAGGTGTTCCCGGGTTGTCCCGAGATCCGCGATGGTGCGCTGTGGTCGAACGAGCGCCCCGGCCTCGGCATCGATATCGACGAGCAGGCGGCGCAGCGCTTCCCGTTCCCCGAGCACCCGCTGAACGGCGCATGGCTCGAGATCCGGCGGTCCGATGGGACAGTGGTACGCCCATAAGCTGACCTACGAGCCGAGATCCCACCCTTGAGACAGCCCCCTCTGCTGCCTCTCCTTATCGATGGCGGCGCCGTTCGTCCCGGACGCAGCAGTTTCGGGGTGGCAATTATGAGGCGGCGGCCCGGTTGAAAGGTACAGTTACGCTCAAGGTGTCGGAGAACCACCGAGGGGCTGAATATTTGGGCCAGCCGCAGTGGGTTTGCAAGTAGTTCATGTCGATTGCCACATTGCCCATAATCGAGTTGGTGTCGTTGGCCCGGAACCCGTACGTATCGTAGATCGTGTAAGTCAACTTTCCGGAGTACCGGTTGTTGCTCTTCGCGACCGACCCGGAGACTCCCAGCCCTTGCGTACCTCGAAAAGCCCAATACAGACCAGGGTAGCGGCCCTCGTTGGAGAAATTGAGGAGGGTGAGTGGGGAACTGGCAGTGGGCGCTAAGAACGGGATGGTTGGAGTTGGCAGTGTAACGCTTGTCTGCCCCTGGTCAAACCGCTGTGCGGCGAAAGCTTGCACTTTGTTGTTCATATTGACGAAACCAGGGTAGGTCAGAAGCTCCCGAGCTACCGCCGAGTTCTGCCCTAAAGACACTCCCGTCCCTGTGCCGTCAAGCCAATGCTGGAACAGGTTTGCAGCATCAGAAGGGAAAACGGTATGCTCAGCGAGTTTGGCTTCAACCAGAGCCTTCAGCCTTCTGATCGTGCTGCAGGATGTATTGCCTGGCGTGGTGGCATCAGACAACGCGTCGGGCTTGTAGGGAATTTTCCCGCTTACTGTCATCGATAGACCTGTCGCGGATAGGCGCCCGCCCAGGCTGTGGGCTCCCTGCGCGTCGGCATTTGCCGGCGACGTTACCGACAGCCCGACGACCGGGGCCACTGCGAGCGGCACAAGCACGGCAAGGGCCCAACGTCGGAACCGACGAGGGCCGACGCGCTTCAGGGCTCGTCTGTGTGTGTCGTTGCTCCTGCTAGACATGTACCTTCCCGAAATTGCCAACCAGAAGGGCGAGTTTACAGCCACCAGCGCCATGCATAGCTTCGCCTTCTAAACGCCCCCGGAGTAGGGCGCGGTGGCCCCACTCCCGTCGGCGGGCGACGTGACCACCTGAACGTGTCATCCCGGCGGCGGCCCGCCGAATAGGTCCGGCTCGTCTGAGTCAGCCATGCTGCCGCCGCCGGCCTGTCTCGCCGCCACGGCAGAAGCCAGGTCGAAGCTCATGGCTATGACGCGTTCAGCGGCATGGTGCCGGCCGACTTCGTCGATCACCCTCGAAGCGAGAAACTCCCCATGCACGCCCTTGCGTTCGACGTGCAAGCGGGCTTTCTCTCCTCTCTCCCTGAGCTCCTGCACTTCTCCCAGGAAGTCATCCGGGCCACGCCACCTCTTAGGTCTATCTGGGTGTAAACCGCACAAATCCCGGGCTTGGTGTCGATTACGCACGTGGGAAGTGCTTAATCGACACCAAACAGGCCGTTTACCAAGCTAATTGGCGGTGTCGCGCCCCATCAGCCCTGCGCCAGGACCCTGTCCGACCGGGCCACGTTGACAGCCCGCTCGGGTGCCACCCGGTCCGTCTCGGTCGCGCGGCCTGCCGGCTCGGGACCACCATGGCTGCTAGTGCCCCGACCGCCACGACGGCGGCGGCGACATAGACGGCCGCGGTCATCCCGTTCACGTAGTCCTGGCCCGAGGCGTAGCTGCCGTGGGAACTAAAGATGACGCCGAGCACGGCGATGCCCAGCACCCCACCCAGCTCCCGGAAGGCTGCGTTGGCCCCTGAGGCCACCCCCTCCAGCGCCCGGGGTACGGCCCCCAGCACCAGCGAGGCCAACGGGATGAAGAACAAGGTCATCCCGACGCCACAGACCACGAAGGGAGCCACCAGATCGGCGTACGGCGTAGTCGGCGTGGTCACCGTGGCCAGCCAGGCCAGCCCGATGGCCTGCAGGCTCAGGCCCGTGACCACCAGCGGCTTGCCGCCCCACCTCTCGGCTAACTGGCCGACGAGGGGGGCCAACAGCACGGGCATGGCCGTCCACGGCAGGACCCGGACACCGGCGGCCAACGGAGACAGGCCTTGCACGGTCTGGAGGAACTGGACCAAGAAGAAGATGGCACCGAACATCCCGAAGCTGAACAGCATGGCCGTGACGTTGACCGAAGTGAACCCGCGGTCACGGAAAAGCCTGATGTCCAACATGGGATGGTCGGACCGGAGCTCCCAGGCCGCGAATCCCACCAGGGCCAGTACCCCGACCACGAACGAGGTCAGAACCAGGGTGCTGGTCCAGCCGTGGCTGTTGCCCTCGACGAGGCCGAGGACCACTCCCAGCAAGCCGGTGCTCACCACCGCTACGCCCACCAGGTCCAGGCGGGCCGCGCCGCGAGACTCCGACAACTTCCACCAGGCCAGCGGGACCAACACCAGGCCGATAGGCACATTGAGCCAAAAGATGTACTGCCACGACCAACCGCTCGTGATCGCCCCTCCCACCAGCGGGCCGATAGCCACCGCGGCTCCGCCGATGGCACCCCAGATCCCGAGGGCGGCGTTGCGGCGCTGCGGTGGCACCGCGGCGCTCAGTAGCGTCAGCGACAAGGGCATGATCATGGCCCCACCGGCGCCCTGGATGGCCCGGGCCATGATCAGCACGGTAATGCTCGGCGCCAACGCGGCCACCGCCGAGGCCACGGTGAACACGGCGATGCCGAGGACGAAGATACGTCGTCGTCCAAAGCGCTCACCCAGTGCCGCTGCCGACAACAGCAGCACGGCGAAGGTCAGGGTGTAGGCGTTGACTGTCCACTGGAGCCCAGAAAGGCCGGCATGGAGGTGTTCGCGGATCACCGGCAGGGCGGTTGTCACCACCAGGTTGTCCAGCGAAGCCATGAACAGGGCCATGCCCGTGATGACCACGGCCCAGGCGGCGCGGGACCTGGTCCGGCGGCTGGTCTGGCGGCGGCCCTTTTCGAAGTCAGCGGCCACCGGGTGGTGTGAGCCGAGCGAGGCTGCCTCGGCCCTGGCCTCAGTCTCCACTAGGCCCGAGTGAGCCCGGGCTCGCCTATGTTGTGATTGATCACTAGCTACGGGGTCCAAAAAAAATGTCCCTGTGACGGGCTCATTCATGCGAGTACCTCCTTATTGGCGGCCTGGTCGCCACGGTGGTGGTCGACCAGGGCTTGACTGGCGGCTTTGATGGCATCGACTTTTTCGGGCAGCTGGCACAGGCCCTGGGCCCACGATCCCGGGAAGGACACGAGATCGATGGCGCACATGACGTTGATCAGCATCCCCATGGCGAAGAAGTTCCAGAGATCCTGGTCAGAGAGGTGGGTCCGCTCGTAGAAGACACCAGCGAGCACCTCGAAGGTGCGCCGGCAGCTGCGGGCTATGTCGGGGTCGGCCGGGGCGGCGGCGAACCCGTGCAGCTGGACCTGCAGCATCTCGGGGTCCTGCATCAGTTCGAGGTATGCCGCGCCCATGGCCGCCTTGGCCTCTTCCCCTTCTAGACCCTCGCCGGCCCCGGTCAGCTCCTTGATGATGCGGGACGCAACCAGGTCGTATGTGGCCACGAACAGGTCCTTTTTGGTACCGAACAGCCGGAACAAGTACGGCTGGGAGATGCCGGCCCGGGCGGCGATGGCCTCCGTGGACGTCCCGGTGTAACCCGAACGGGCGAATTCGGTAATTGCGGCGGCCAATACGGAGGAACGGCGCTCCTCTGCTGTCTGTCGGGTCGATACCATTACTCGTCATTATGAGTGATGACTCACTACCTTGTCAAGCGTGACCCTGGACCGGGCTGGCTGGCCTGGTTCGGTTTGTCGAGAACTCCGACGCTGTTGAGCTCCCCGGAGGAAACTGCTCGACTTAGCCGCCGACCGGCCGGACGGTGGCGTTCTGCGCATCAAGGACGAGTAATGTCAAGTTGCGGGTGGTGGGCCTCCTGCGTGCCCCGGACGGAATCTCGCCAGCAAGTGGCGCTTCCGACGACCAATCAACGTCTGCGTCCCGCCAGCCAGAGCGGGGCAGTCCTGCTGCACGAAGACATCATTCTCAGGCCGGCTGAAGAAGGCACTTCAGCCGGGCGCCCCGCGTGACGAGAACTGTGACAGTAGTCGTGCCGCTACACCACGGAGCGCGTTGAGGGAAATCGAAGCCATCTGAGGCCGAACTACACCGAGACGCTGTTACCGTTGTGCACCGACATAGCAATTGAACAAAAGAGCGGGACATTTTTGCCGCAGAAAAACGTCCCCACTATCTGTTATCAGAACGCGGCACAATCAACCGAGGGCGTCAGGCGGTCAATATGCCCGGGCGGGCTGACAGAAGCATCCCGCTGTTACGAGGGCAGCCCGAAACGTGGATATAACCCTGATAACTGAAGCCACCTATCCCTACTAATTGCGGCGGCTATCCTCCCGGGTGCTGTTGGGTCGCTGATATTCATCACCCGAGTGCCGCTCGCACTCCCAGCCAGCGTATCCCTGGCTCTCGCAGGAACAAGCGTGATCGCGACTGCTGTCATCGCACTTCGTCATTTGCGCGCTCGATGGTGCCTTGTCCCTCCTGTGGGCCGAGGGAGGCACCAATGACGGCACGATATTTCGGTCTCGGTATCTTCTCGAGATTGCTGGTCTCTATCTTTATAGTGCTCGAACCGGCGCAGAGTGGGGCACGCGGTTGGCCCGCCGTCGCGGCGTGCCCGATGGTCCTCTGGCTGGGAGTTATGGAATGGCAATTACACTCACTACGGGCAGGCGCCCGCAACGCCTTAGTCGGTTCGGGATCACTAGGCGCTTTCGCCCGAGCGTCGCGGCGCAAGCTAGCGCTCGCTACCTTTTCCTATTTTGCGGTACTGGCTGTCCTGACCGGTTTGGTACAGGGCCTGGCGTACAGCCACGGCGTCCACACGAATTGGGCGCTCCTGGTCGCTGGCACAGCCTTAGCTTTAGCATTTTTCCTCGCTCTTGTTGTGGGCGCTTGCGGCCGGATCGACGTGGTGCTGCGAGCGTGGTTGCCGGGCCTTGTCATATACGGCGCCTGGGGGGTCGCCGAAAGGGTTACCCAGCCGAGGTGGGCTCTATACGCCGGCTCGCGTTTTGCGTTGCCGCTGTTGTCTCGCTGGTCGCCATGGCAGGCGCGGCCGTGCGGGTTGTCGCAAACCCGGTCTGCCATGGATAACCGCTGCCTAGGAGGTAGTAATGCCTGATCTCGTGGCCGTCACCGGTGCTGACGGTTTTATCGGCTCACATCTGGTCGAGGCCCTGGCCCGGGCCGGGCACCGGGTACGGGCCATGGCCGTGTACAACTCCATGGGGAGCTGGGGTTGGCTCGACACTTTGGGGCCAGACGTGCTGGGCTCAGTCGAAGTACAGCTGGGCGACGTCCGTGACCGGGACTCGGTGCTCAACCTGATGCGTGACGCTTCGGTCGTCTACCACCTGGCCGCCCTGATCGCCATCCCCTATTCCTACCGGGCGCCCAGTTCCTACGTCGACACCAACGTCGTCGGCACTTTGAACGTGCTCGAGTCAGCCCGGGCCCTCGGGACCCCGCGGGTCGTGCACACCTCTACGAGCGAGGTTTACGGCACCGCCCAGACCGTGCCCATCGACGAGTTCCACCCGCTCCAGGCGCAGTCGCCGTACGCGGCATCAAAAGTGGGCGCTGACAAGCTGGCCGAGAGTTACCACCTGAGCTTCGAGCTGCCCGTCGTGACCCTGCGCCCTTTCAACACCTACGGGCCGCGCCAGTCCTCTCGCGCCGTGATCCCGACCGTGATAGCCCAGGCTGCCTCGGGGTCGAGGACCATCGAAGTGGGGGCGCTCGCCCCCGTGCGGGACTTCAATTTCGTATCCGACACCGCCAGTGCGTTTTTATCGGTGGGGACCGC
Source organism: uncultured Acidimicrobiaceae bacterium (assembly GCA_963823855.1). Lineage (GTDB taxonomy): Bacteria > Actinomycetota > Acidimicrobiia > Acidimicrobiales > Palsa-688 > Fen-671. The sequence continues at coordinate 413,910 of CAWGNA010000002.1, read as the reverse complement.
CCCCGCCGCAGACGTAGTGGGCGAGGTGGTAAATGCGGGCTCGGGCCGGGGCATCACCGTAGCCGAGCTGGTCTCGATGGTGGGCGAGGTCATGGGCGTCGAGCTCGAAGCGGTGCTCGACCCCCAGCGCCTCCGGCCCTCACGTTCGGAAGTCATGGAGCTGATCTGTGACAGCACGAAGCTCGAAAAACTAACCGGCTGGCAACCCGCTCACAGCCTTGAAGAAGGGCTCACCCTGACCGCAGCTTGGTTCAGCGACCCCGAAAACCTCCGGAGGTACAAGACAAATGTCTACGGCATCTGAGCTGCGACTGACATCTGACCCGGCATACGACCTGGCATCTGACCCGGCATACGACCTGACAGATGACCTGACGGGCCCGGCCCGGGCCGTACCCACAGCACGGGCCTCGGGCATGGAGGCCGTGGTCCTCGCCGGAGGGAAAGGGTTGAGGCTGCGCCCGTACACCACCCTCATCCCCAAGCCGCTCGTCCCCATCGGCGACGAGCACTCCGTCCTCGAGGTCGTCATGCGGCAACTGGCCGCACAGGGCTTTGCCCGGGCCACCCTCACGGTCGGGTACTTGGGCCAACTGGTCCAGGCTTATGCGGGCGACGGCTCGCAGTGGGGCATCGAGATCAACTACTTGGCCGAAGAGTCGCCCCTTGGCACCATGGGCCCGGTCCTCAGGGCTCTTGACCACCTCCCCGAGCACTTCGTCGTCGTCAACGCCGACGTGCTCACCAGCCTCGACTTTGCCGACATGCTCAACGCCCACGTCCGCAGCGGGGCCGCCCTCACCGTGGCCACCCGGAGCCAAGAACACAAGGTGGAGTTTGGCGTCCTCGACATCAGGGACAACCACATCAGAGGCTTCACTGAGAAGCCGACCATGACTTACTTGGTCAACATGGGCATTTACGCCGTGTCACGCGACGCCCTCACTCACTACACCCCCGGCCTGCCTTACGGCTTCGACGAGCTCATCTCCGACCTCATCGAGGCGGGACAGTACCCCGCCATGTACGAGTTCGACGGCTGCTGGGTGGATATCGGCCGCCCCGACGACTACGACCGGGCCAACCAGGACTTCGACGTCCTGATCAAGGAACTCCTCCCGCGTGGCTGAAGGCCAATATGGGGGCCCTCGCACCCTCGTCCTGGGGGCGGCGGGCTGGATCGGGGGCCATGTCGCCCGCTTCAACGGTGAGATCGCCGAAGAGGCCCAGGGTTCTGCCACGCGCTCGGGCACGGTGCCGTGGCAGTGGGCCGATACGGCCGCTGTGCATAGAGAGCTGGGCTGGGCGCCCCGCTACCTGTTGCCCGACTCCCTCTCCCAAGCATGGTCCGCCCCGACCGGCACAGGGCCCGCCCACCTGCACCTCGCCCACACCTAACCTGTCCGTCCCGTCCCCAGCTTCGTGGCTAATGAGGCGTCTTTGGGTGCGTCCCGATTTGCAGTTTCCCTTACCGATCGTCATCACCACCCCGAACGGAGTCCCCAATGAAGGTGCCGAGCTTGTCACGTAGGCCTGCCCAGGCGAGAAACCTTAGGGCCGGTCATTCCTCGTCCCCTAAAGCCGCGCACGCCGCGACTTACCGTAGGCCGGCCCTTGCGTCAGCCCTCTCCGTCGCCATGGCCGTCGGGATAATGGCGGGGTCCTCTGCTGGCATAGCCTCCGCCGCCACCACCACGAACACGCTCAACTTGAAGGTCCTCGTCGTTGGCGGCGTCGGCGGCGCAGCGAACGACCCCACGACGGCTGCTTGGGATGCGGCCCTGACCCAAGAAGGTGTGCCTTATACCGAGGTGGACGCGTCGGGGACATCTGGTGCCGAGACCGTGGGCCTGCCGCCGCTGTCCAGCGGGGCCACCGGGAATTACAACGGTGTCATCATTGCCGGCTCCCCGGCTAACTTCTCGGCCGCGGCGCTGGCCCCGTTGTTCGCGTACGAAGCGCAGTTCGGCGTAAACCAGGTCGACGGGTACACCGCCCCCTTCTACGGCGAGACCATTGTCGCTGGGGGCACGCTCGACGGCTCCATCGGGACGCTGAGCGCCGCCGGTATGGCCGCGCTGCCGTCCCTGGCGGGGCCCATCCTGTTCGACACCGGCACGTACGGCTACTCCGCCACCGTGAACGCCGGGGCCCCGTTCACCCCGTGGCTGATGTGCCCCTCGGCCACGGTCCCGGCCGCCGCCTCCACCGCGCTGACCCCTTACGACACCACCCCGGTGTTGCCGGCTAGCTGCCCGTCAGGGGACGTCCTGGCCGGGGTCTACCAGCACCCGAGCACCGACCCGCAGGCAAACGTCTCCGAGCTCGAGCTCAACTTCGACTACAACGCCAAGTCGATCCAGTGGCAGGTGCTGGCGCCGAGCTTGGTCAACTGGGTCACCGAAGGCACCCACCTGGGCTCGCAACGCAACTACGTCGAGATGGACATCGACGACACCTTCACCCCGGACAATGCGTGGAGCATCGCCGTCCACGACAACGACTACTCCGACGCCGACTCCCAGCGCATGGACGGCAACGACGTGACCACGTCGGCCCAGTGGTCCAACCCGGCCCAGGAGAACGACCCGGGCGCCCGGCCATCTGGTGAGCCCTTGACGCCGTTCCGCCTGGACCAGCTGTTCAACTACGGCGGTAGCGTCGAGTACCAAGACGGTGAGCTGGCCCTGCCCGGTTCGCCCGGGACGCCGGGCCAGCCCGCCACCGGCCCCGACCCCGTCCTGGCCCAGTTCCAGGCCACCGACCCCAACACCGGCAAGCCCTACGCGGACGACTTCGGTTGGCTGAGCCACACCTACGACACCCCCTACCTGGACGTCGGGTGCGCCACCCAGGACTACATCGAAGCGGAGCTGAACCAGAACACCAACGACGTCCTGGCCGCACCGGGGGCAGTGCTCCCCGGGGGCTCGGCGTCGGGCGTGCCCGGCACCGGCGGGCTCGGCCTGGCCTCGGCCACGGTCCCGGCCGGCTCGACCGACGTCGCCAACGCCTACGGCACCTACAACCCCCAGGTGTTCGTGCCGGGCAACCACTCCGGCTTCGCCGACCTGGCGCCGGGCACCCCGGCCACCGTCGACCCTCCTGACCTCGACGAGGCGACGGCCAGCGCCACGGGCGGGACGCTCCCGGCCGGCACCTACGAGTACGCCGTGTCGGACCAGTTCAACGGGTCGGACACGCTGAGCGCCGACCAGTCCCAGGCCTATGTGACCGACGGGCTGCAGGGCGACATCGCCCCCATCGTCGTCACCGGCGCCGGGTCGGTGTCGCTCGTGTGGCAAGCGATCTGCCACGCCGCCAACTACATCATCTACCGGGCGCCGGTCGTAAACGGCGTGGCCGGCAACTGGACCGAGATCGGCACCCTGGCCACGCCCCGCTCAGCCACCCTCCCCGACCCGGGCGACACCGCCAACGACACCTCCCCGGCCAGCACCCAGACCGTCTGCGTAGGGCCGGCCGGCGACCCCACCTCGTGTGGCGGCGAGCAGGAGCTGACCGTGGTCGACACCGGGCCCAGCGTCACGTCGCCTGACCCGATGACGCCGCCCGCGGCCATAACCCCACAGGACATCGCCGAACCGGCGGGCTGGACGCCCCCGGTCGTAGAGAACGCCAACGAACTGCCCTGGGAGCAAAACCCGTACTTCATCCCGGCCCTGCAGGCCGCGGGCATCCTCACGGTGGGGGCAGACGGTTCCAAGCCTTACCCCAACCCGGCCGACGGCCAGTTCGGGCTCGGCAACACCTACAGCGGGGCCACCTATGCGGCCGGCCAGCCCTTCCTCGAGAGCTGTGACGCCACCTCGGCACCGTGCGCCCCGGGCACCACCTGGCCAGGGGCCGAGGTTGCCCCCAGGCACCCGATAAACGTCTTCTACAACGCCGCCACCAACGCCCAGGAGCTCGACGAGTACAACACGCTGTACGACTCCAGTGCGCCCGGTTCGCAGTGCCACACCACCTCGGTGACCACCTGCTCCGCCACGGCGTTCGACTTCCCTCAGGTCGTCCAGCAGGTCGTCGCCGGCATGTTCCAGAACATGCTCGCCAACGACCCCGCCGTGAGCTACGTGCACCAGACCAACACCATGGGTATGCCGCCCTACACCACCGTCTGGCCGCCGGCCAACTACGTCCCGGTGGCGCCCAGCGCGGCCACGTCCACTACACCTGCTTTGACCGCTCAGGGCACCGACGGTGACGGGACCCTGTTCGAGGTGCTCAACCCGCTGATCGCGGAGTACGACGCCTACTTCAACACCAACACCCCCTACGTGCAGTTGAGCCTCGGGGGCATCGGCAACGTGTTCGCCGACCAGACCGCCTGGTCAAACGCTTTGACCGCCGGTACCGTCACCGCCAGCGAGACCAACGGCGCCGTGACCATCGACAACACCGGCGCGACGCTCAACGTGCCGGTCACCGTACCGCCGGGCACCACCCTCCCCGCCGGGGCCGCCCTGGGCTCATATGGTGGCGAGCTGTCGGACTACATGAGCGTCACCGGTACCCAGTCGCTGACCGAGAACCTGGCCCCCACTATCACGAGCGGCAACTCGGCCACCTCGATCGTGGGCGCTCCGTTCAGCTTCACGGTTTCTACAACTGGGGAGCCCGCCCCGGCCCTGACCGAGTCGGGCACCCTGCCCGCCGGCCTGACCTTCACCGATAACGGCAATGGCACGGCCACGATCGCCGGTACTACGACGGCAGGTACAGGGGGCAGCTACCCGATAACCATCACCGCCACCAACGCCACGAGCCCAGCAGCCACGCAGACGTTCACGCTGACCAACGCCGAGGCGCCGACTATCACCAGCCCGAGTACGGCCACCTTCGGCACCGGAGTGGCCGGCACATACAACATAACCACCACCGGCTTCCCAGCTCCGACTCTTGCCCTTGTTGTGCTGGGGTCATCCCCGCCGGGGATGACCTTCACAGACAACGGGAGCGGCACGGGCACCATCGCCGGCACCCCGACAACGGCGGGGACATACCCGGTGTCGATCTCTGCCACTAACGCCTCAGGGAGCACGTCGACGCTGGCCCTGACAATCACGGTCGGCTCGGCTGCGGCGCCAACCATCACGAGCCTGGCCACGGCCGACTTCACCTTGAACCAGAACGGGGCCGTCGCCATAACCACTTCCGGCTCGCCTGCCCCGGCCATCACCGAGACTGGCACCCTGCCGGCCGGGCTGACTTTCACCGATGAGGGCACCGGGACGGCCCTCCTACAGGGGACGCCGACCGCCACTGGCACAACCAGCTTCAACGTCACAGCGAGCAACGGGATCAGCCCCAACGCCACCCAGACGTTCACGGTCGTGGTCGGCCAGGCCCCGACGTTCACCAGCGCAGCCTCTACAAGCTTCGACGCTGGCAGCGTGGGCACGTTCGCCGTGACCGCCACGGGCTATCCGGCTCCCTTACTAGGTGTGGTCGGGACCTTGCCCACCGGGGTCACCTTCGTCGACGATGGTGGTGGAACGGGCACCCTGGCCGGTACCTCGTCGGTGGCCGTCGGCACGTACACCTTCACCATCGCCGCTGCGAACGGAACGGCTACGACCAACCAGTCCTTCACTCTCTCCGTAGGTCAGGCGCAGGCGATCAGCTTCGCCGGCCCGAGCATGGGCACGGTAAGCAGCTCGGCGGCCCTGTCGGCGACGGGAGGGGCATCGGGCAACCCGGTGGTCTTCTCCATTGACTCGTCGACCGCCTCGGGGGTCTGCAACGTTTCGGGCACCAACGGCACGACTCTGAACTACAACGGGGCGGGCACCTGTGTGATCGACGCCAACCAGGCCGGCAACACCAGCTTCAGCGCCGCACAACAGGTCACCTGGTCAGTCACGGTGGTCCAGGTCCCGGCCTTTATGAGCGGAGCCACCGAAACCGTGGCCGCAGGGACTGGCTTCAGCTTCACGGTGATGGCCAGTGGCGGCGCGCCCACCATAGCCCTGGCGCCCGGCTCAAGCCTGCCGGCGGGAGTGACACTCACGGACCCCGCCACCAGCGGGACCACCAGCACAGCCGCTCTGGCCGGGACCTCGTCGGTCGCGGCCGGTGTGTACAACTTCACCATCAGCGCCACCAACGGCAGTGGCACTACCACCCAGGCGTTCACGCTCACAGTGACCTCGGCGCCGGCGTTTACCTCCTTGGCATCTACGTCGTTCACAGTCGGCCAGCCACCGTCGTTCGCGGTGATGGCCACCGGCACGCCGACTCCCACTTTGACGGAGGCCGGGGCGCTGCCCTCCGGGGTGACCTTCACACCCGGCACCGGCGGCACAGCCACGCTCGGAGGGTCGTTGACCGCGGCCAGCGAGGGGACCTTCTCGCTGACGTTCAGTGCGACCAACGGCACCGCCACGGTCAAGCAGTCGTTCACGTTGACGGTTGTCAGCGGGACACTGCTCTTCACCAGCGGGGCGTCGACCATGTTCACCGCCGGTAAGGCCGGGCAGTCGTTCCAAGTCACCGCCACCGGCACGCCCACCCCCACGTTGACGGAGACGGGAGCGCTGCCCCCCGGGGTGACCTTCGCTGCCGGCACCACCGGCACCGCCACCCTGGCGGGGATCCCGGCGGCCACAGCCAAGGGCATCTACCCGATCACCCTTACGGCTACTAACACGGCGGGGAGGACCAGCCAGGCGTTCACCCTGACAGTCGACCAGACGCCGAGCTTCAGCAGTGCGACAGCTGTCACGGAGACGGCCGGCTCGGCTTTCAGCTTCACCGTGACCGCCACAGGGTACCCAACGCCAGCACTCAGCAGCGGGACCTTGCCTGCGGGTGTCAGCTTCTCCGACAACGGCAACGGCACTGGGTCGCTGTCGGGCACGACCGCGGTTACCGCCGGGACCGACACTTTGACGGTCACGGCAACCAACGCCGGTGGCAGCACCAGCCAGACAATCACCCTGACGGTCAAGGTGGACGGGGTGACGGAGGCTGTGCCGAGCATTACCAGCAACGCTACGGCTACGGCGACGGCCGGGACGGCCTTCACCTTCACGGTGACGACGAGTACGCCCACCCCCGCCACCTATACCACCAATATCACTCACAGCGGGGCCCTGCCGGCCGGTGTCGTTTTCTCCAACAGTGGCAAGGGCACGGCCACCCTTGAGCGGCACGCCAACGGCCGCCAGTGGAGGCATCTACACAATTACCCTCACGGCGAAGAACACTGCCGGGACCACGACCCAGTCGTTCGTGCTGACCATCAGCGCGAAGCCAACGATAACCTCAGCGGGCACTTCCATCGCCACCGTCGGCGCTACATACAGCTTCACCGTCAAGACCACCGGCTACTCACTGCCAGCAATCACCGAGGCCGGCGCCCTGCCGGCCGGAGTCACCTTCACCGACAACGGCAACGGCACGGCCACGCTGGCCGGCACCCCCAATGCCAACAGTGGCGGGGTTTATGCCATCACGGTCTCGGCCACGAACACCCTGGGGACGACCACGCAGTCCTTCACCCTGACCGTCCGCCAACCACCGGTCATCACCAACGCCAACTCGGCCACGGCCGTCCACGGCACGGCGCTCACCTTCCAGTTCAAGGCAACCGGGTACCCGCTGCCGACCCTCACCCACACCGGCACGGTGGCCGGGCTGAAATGGACCGACACCGGCAGCGGCACGGCGACCTTGAGCGGGAGCCCCAAGACCGCCGGCACGTACACCCTCACCATCACGGCCACGAACAACAACGGCAGCGCGACACAGACGTTCACCCTGACCGTGAGCTGACCCATCACGGTCTCCGGACCAGGCACGGCCCCGCACCGTGTCTGGTCCCGCCGGGCCGACCCAGAACCCGGGCGCCGTCGGTGCGTGGTGAGCGGTGCCCAATTCACTGAAGGTTCTGGAGCGCCGCTGGGCCTTCGTCGCTGACCTTGAGCCCGAGGCGACAACCTTTGCCGTATAGCGCTCGATCGAGCTCCCAATGACGACGCCGACCAAGGGACCATGGTCGTCATCGGTGCTCGGTTGGCCGTCCGTCTCGGACGTACAAGGTCGCGTCCAAGGTGTGAGTTGATCGCTCTCTTGCTCAGGGCTCGGCGACTGACGGCCAAATTTTGAAGCCCGTTAGCACGACATTATGGCGTGGGTGCAGGGCTGGCCCGTAACAAAGAGGCCTCGATATGCATCACTCGCGACGGGCGGGGTGAAGAGGGCGGCCGACCACCTCCCCTTGGAGCCTGAGCGCCCGACCCGTTTGACCCGCCTGCCATGGTCTGACAGGATCGCAATTTCAGCCCCTCACCGTAGGGGCAACAGGGAGGGGTTGATCTTGATGATTCTCTTTACGCGAACAATCACGGTGCTGGGGAACCCGCGCGAGACCGGAGGTTGGCCCGGCGGATGGTGAAGCTGGTTACCGACAAGACAGGCAAGGAGACCGCACTGTGGGCCGGGCTGTCCGGAGCCCCGCCTGGCACCCACATCTTCTCTGCGTTTTACCAAAATATGGCGGAGTTCGCGACCGCTACCGAGACGCTCATGGTCGACGAGGAGTACCTCGACGGAGTCACTGAGGCCCGCCAGTATTTAGTCGGGCCGCCCGAGGACAGGCACGTCGAGATCATCCACACCGCCGGCGGTGAGTACCGGCGCCCGGGGCTAGGCGGCGTCGTACAATTGACGACCGCGACCCCCGCCCTGGGCAAGCTCACCGCGGCCATCGGATGGGGCGTCCAGATCACCGAACTGGTATCCGAGATCATCGGCGAGCCGGTCTTCTTCGGGCACTCGTTGGCCGGGGCGTTCGGCGAGCTGGCCTGGATCGGTGCAAGCGCGGACGCCAGCGCCTGGGACCGCACCCAGGAAGCGTTGAACAAAGACCCTCGCTACCTCGCCAGCCTCGACGAGGGCACTCCTAACTTCGAGGGCGGGTCGGGCCGCGTCATCCTTGGTCGCCGCCTCGCCTGACGCAACCCGGCTCGAACCGCCCGAACCACCGCTCCAGGCCGCAAAGATGTAGCGACCGAATCGGTATCGTTATGCATTTAGTGTTTTATTCACAGAAGCGCATAATGCGCGACCATAACAACGCTTAGATCTGACGGTCCAGTCTTCGGTTGAAGTAAATCGGGGTATCTAAGTGGCCTTGGGTAGCTGGAACCCGACCAAGGATCGCTGAGCCGGGACCGCCGGCCCTGAACAGACCAGACCCGTCAGCCTTGCGGGCGCCTCGCCATAGGTAATGGTCTCCTGACCGCTCTACCCTGGCTTTGAAGCAGGCAAATGCCCTCGGCATCCATGGCTGGACGTTAATCGGCTGTGTGACCGCCCTTGTTTTCCGCGCCAATCCTGGTGAGGTGAGCCAATCCGGTAAACAGCCTTGTCCAGGCAATCTGCATTGCTAGTCCTGCCAGTGCTGGCTGGCTGGTTGGTTGGTGCGCCCCCTGGGATTCGAACCCAGAACCTGCGGATTAAGAGTCCGTTGCTCTGCCATTGAGCTAGAGGCGCCAAATCTGGTCCTACCTGCGGCTTTGTCCTCTTCCCTCGCTAGGATAGCAGGCTTCTGGGTAACTCTTGGGTAACATCGAGCGTGTGAACCGAAGGCACAGCCGGTGAGCGGCGTCGTTGAGAAGCGAGCCGTTGGGAAAGACGGCATTGATTCTTGGCGCATCCGCGTGTACGCCGGACGCGAGAAGGGTAGGGTGCGCTGGGTCAGCCGCACCGTCCACGGCACCAAACGTGCCGCCCAAAAGGAGCTGGCCAAGCTGGTCACGGAGGTCGAGCATGGTCAGGTCAGTACATGCCACCCGATTAGCTTAGAAGAGCTAGTCGAACGCTGGCTAGCAGACATCGGCCCACACCGCTCGGCTTACACACTCAAGGAGTACGGCCGCATCTTCGAAGCGAACATCCGGCCCGCCTTGGGCTCGGTGAAGCTCGACAAGCTGGTCAAGGAGCCGGATCGCATCGACGCTTTCTACTGCCACCTGATTGGGCGCGGACTGGCCACAGCTTCTGTCCGCCGGCACCACGCGCTCCTCCACGCGTCGTTGGGCCGAGCGGTGAAATGGGGCATGATCCCATCCAATCCGGCCGATCGAGCGACGCCACCGAGCTTGCAGCGGCCAACCATTTCAGCTCCCGATGTCACCGATGTGCAGCGCCTGATCTCTGCGGCCGAGATTCATGGGGATTCCGTTTTGGCCACGGCGATAGCTCTCGCCGCAGTCACTGGATGCCGACGTGGGGAGCTTTGCGCGCTTCGCTGGAGCGATGTCGATTGGCAGGGGCGTGCCCTGCGGGTTTCGAGGTCCCTAACGGTCATCAAAACTGACGTCACTGAGGGCCGACCAAAACGCACGCGTACCGCCGCGTCGCTGTTGACGACGCGCTCGGAGCACTATTTGCCAAGCGCCGGGCCGACCAAGAGAATTACGCTGCCCAAATCGGGACAGCGCTCGTTGCGGACCCTTATATTTTGTCAAGAGGTGCGGACGGCTCGTTTCCGTGCAAACCGGATGGGCTCACTCAGGCATACGCGCGGGTGGCCAAGTCTCTCGGGTTGGCTGGGCACTTTCACCAGCTAAGGCATTTCGCTGGCACGGTCGCCATAGCTTCTGGGGCCGATGTCCGAACAGTTGCTGGAAGGTTAGGTCACGCCGATCCGTCTGTGACTTTGCGCGTCTACAGTCACGCCCTGGAAGAACGAGACCGAGCCTTAGCGTGTGTGCTCGGCCAGACCGTGCTGGGCACCCATGCCTCTGCAGCAAGCTCCCCACCGGGTGGGCCGCGTCTGCAGGCCTAACCTCGCGGATGAGAACACCCCGCCCGGCCCACACATCGACGACATTGCGTTCCTCAGTACCTCCGTCGCCTCGGACCTTCATCAAGCCGGACAACCTCACGCCCCGGAAAAACGGCCGTTGGAAGAGCACGAAAAGGATGACCACTGAGAGCATCGTCAGTACGACGCCAGCCATCAGTGGCGCCCAGGAATGTGAGTACTCGGATACGAACAGGTTCAGCCCTGAACGCGAGTGTGTATTTGCGGGATCACGCTGCCGACGACAGTGGCCACGGCGATGATTGTTGTATTGAGATAAAACTGCCCGAACGGGACTATGGCGAATAACTGGGAGAAGGTGGGAGGGTGGTGCGGCGCAAGGTCCTAGGATCTCTGGATGATCGGAGCAACGGCCGTAGTCTCGGGCGAGCTGCCTCTTGTAACTGCCGTCAGCGGAGAAAGGACAGACATAATGGCGTTGAACGCGGTCACGACCGGTGTCGACCGGGAGGCTTACTTACGAGATGGCTATCTCGTCCTGGGTTCGGTCCTGACCGAAGGCGAGCTCGGCGACCTTCGTGCCGAGAGCATCGCGATGTGCCGGGGGGACCTGGGCACCGTCGAAGGCGCTCCCCGGCTAGCGGACGACGCGGCTGACGCCGATGTCCTGCGTCGCTACCTCTGTATCCATTTCCCGCACAAGCTCTCTCCGAAGTTCACCGCGCTGCTCTCCCATCCCCGAGTCGTCGAGACCTTGGTGCAGGTGATCGGCCCAATGTCAAGGCGATGCAGTCGATGCTGTTTATCAAAGCCGAAGGTAAGCCCGGTCAGGCTTGGCACCAAGATGAGTACTTCATCCCCACACGTGATCGTTCCTTGACGGCGGTCTGGATCGCGCTCGACGACGCCACGGTGGAAAACGGATGCTTGTGGGTGATCCCCGGTTCGCACCGCCCCGGGGTCATCTACCCAGCGAAAGCGATCGACGATGACCGGTTCGATTGCACAAACGAGGCTTATCGGTTCCCCTACCGGGACGAGGACGCCGTGCCAGTCGAGGTGCCGGCTGGGACCGGCATCGTCTTTAACGGGTACCTTCTCCACCGCAGCCTCCCGAACACGCTCGAGAGAAGCTTGCGACGTTCAGTGGCCAACCACTATATGAGCGCAAGTTCGCTTTTACCATGGCGGAAGCCACTCGAGGGTGAGCACATGGCGATCGTCGACGACCGAGATGTTGTCCTTGTCGCCGGCGAAGACCCTTATGCGTGGAAGGGTTTGGAGGAACTGCACAAGCCGTACGTTCGTCGAGATCGTGAAGGAGGATGCGACCGGTGAACCTGTTCGCCCAGCGATGGGCATTAGCCACCGCGAAGCATCTAAGTACTGTCATAAATCGCTGACGCGTGGCGCCGCTTCCGCGTAAACGCGCTCACTCGATGCCGAAACTGTTGACTTTCTCGGCGTAGATGCGAATAAACGCTTCGCCAAACCCGGGGCCTAGGTGCGCCCCGCCGCTGGAGACAATCTCGGCGCGCCCGTGGATTTCTAGCATACGGGGCCTCCACGGATTTGTAGACACAAGATCGTCAACGACTATTGCGGCCCATGGGTTGGCCTGGACGTCCCTGTACTTCTTTGTCGTTGCCACGCGGAGGCCGCCGACGTCGATGGTGCCAAGGTCGTCGTTGTAGCGGAAAGAGGTTGGCACCACGTGGGGCTTGCGGTCTGCCCCAGCCGTTGCGATCCGGCCCAATCTCTGGCCGGCGAGGTAGTGGATCTGCGCTGTGCTCAAGCTGGTCATGTGGACATTGTAAGGCGTGGACGTCTTGTCCCTCTCGAGCGGTGAGAGAGCCAATCGTCATTGCCCGGTGCCTGTCGGGCCCCTGTATGGCCGCTACTTTCAAGCACAAAAACCGAGTACCGTCTGCGCGTAGATGCGCGCTGCCTCTTCGACACTGCGGACACTTACGAACTCGTTCGGCCCATGGCAATAAGTCAGGATCCCCGGACCGAAGGAGGGTACACTCGGGATGCCGGCGGCCTCGAACCAAGGGCTGTCGGTGGCGCCGGGGAATACGGACAAGGGTGGGCACTCACCAAGCACCCGCTCGGACGCGGCACGAAGGGCGAGGACAAGACCGTGGTTAGCGTCGATCTCAGTCCCGGGGATCCAGTCGAGGCCAGGTTCGAACTCTATGTCGACCTGCAGCGTCGGATCCTCCTCCCGGAGCCGTTTGACCCACGCCCTGACAGCGTCCTTCACGGCATTTTCCGTCATCCCGGGCAACGTGCGAACATCGCACGCGAACTCGGCCAGACCAGGGTAGACGCCGAAGGCAACACCGCCGGAGACAATGACACCTGCGTTGATGGCGGGGACTGCGCCGAAAGGGTGCGGTTCGTATTCCAGCGGGATCTCATCGGCCGCTCGTAGCAGTAGCTTTGCCATTTGGGTGCTGGCGTTCCTCGAGGGCACCCGGTCAGCGAGGCTGCTGTGCATCTGCGTCCCGTGAACGCGAACGCGAAAGCAGCACAGACCGCGAGAGGCGAGGTGCATCCCTTCCCAATCGCGTTGCCAACCACTCGGCTCTCCGATGAGACAAGCATCGGCGCGGCATTCGGGGTGGCCAGCGACGAATTTTGCCCCGAAGTTAGACCCCGCCTCCTCGTCCGCCGTGAACGCCAGCACGACATCACCGCGCAGGCGCACACGTGCCTCTTTGAGCGCCTTCGCCGCGTATACCATCGCTGCGACGGCGGCTTTCATATCGCTAGTGCCCAGCCCGTAGATCCTGTTCTGCCGCAGCGAGGGGACGAGGGGATCAGACATCCAGAGGTGGCGCGCAGCGCCGACGGGTTTGGTGTCGACGTGGCCGCTCAGGACCAGGCTGCGCCCGCCCCCGGAACCAGCAATGCGGAGGATGAGGTTGGGACGCTTTGCGTCGAGCGAGATAACGTTGCTATTGCCGAGCGCCTCGGAGGCGAGGCGGTCGCGGAGAAAGGCAATAATCGCGCGTTCGTCGGCATACGGCGGGATCTGGCTATCGATCGAGACGAGGCTACGGACGAGGTCGATCAATTCACCCCGACGCTCTGCCAGCACCGCGTCGACGTCGTCAGCGGCAATCTCGGCCAAGGTCGGGATCATCCATGCGTGAGGAAGCTGCCGAGCCGGTCCAGCGCCGGCTCCAATATCGAACGCTCGGCCGCGTAACAGATCCTTATTGAGCCTTCGCCACCAGCACCAAAAGCGGAGCCGGGGGCGAAACCAACTCGTTGCTCGACGAGTAGCCGCCGGCAGAACTCGAACGAATCGTCGAGGCCGGAAATTGTGGGGAACACATAGAAAGCACCGTCGGGCTCGGCCACGGTGACGCCAGGCATCTCACGAAGGGCGTCGATGCAGAAATCCCGGTTGCTCTTCAGCTGGGCGATCATTCGACGAAGCTCGGTTTCTCCCTCGGCCAGCGCCGTTTGCGCAGCGATCTGCGAGAACGTCGCCGCATGCGAAATAAAGGACTCGTTGAGCTGGGCCAGCTTCGGCCCGAGGTCGGCGCGCGTCACCAGCCACCCAACGCGCCAGCCAGTCATGCAGTAACTCTTGGAAAAGGACTGTACGACGTGGACGGCATCGTCTCGATCGCAATGGCGCAGGATGGAAGCCGCTGGTTCTCCGATGTAATCGCCGGCGTAATAGATGCGTTCGTAAACTTCGTCGGCCAGGAGCCAAATGCCCCGGTCACGACAGAGTTCGAGGAGCCGGCGCTGCTCTTCGGGAGCGGCGACCCAACCAAGTGGGTTGGACGGCGAAGTCAATATGATCAGACGCGTCCGGGAGGTGAGCGCAGAACCCAGGGCGGCGAAATCCACCCGATAGCGCTGACCATCGAACCGAAGGGGGACGTCGACCGGGATCCCGTGTGAAAGCGTTACGATCGATGTGCTGTTCGGCCATGCGGGTGAGAGGACGACCGCCTCGTCACCGGGGTCAATCACCGACCGGATTGCAAGGTGCAGCGCCTGTAAACCCGAAGCCGTGACAACGATCTCTGACGCCGGGTCGAGCCCAACTCCGTGCAGCCGTTGGTAGTGATCGGCGATCTGCTGTCTCAATGTGGGTAAGCCGGCGTTCTCGGAGTAGAAGGTGTACCCGTCGTTGAGAGCGCGAACGGCGGCATCGACGATGAACTTAGGCGTAGGGAGGTTCGACTCGCCGAAGTATAACCGGAGCACGCCATCCATCGACATCGCGATCTCCCCGAGCTCACGGATCCTCGTGTACGGGACCGTCGAGATCGACGGCGCGTAGTGGGTTAGAGCCGGTGGTCCTGGCAGCTCGCGCCATGCCAGGTCTCGAGCGACCTCAGACATACGATTGACCAGCGTAGGCGACCGCGAGAGGGAGAGCGATGACGGACAGTTCTTGGAGAGGCAAGGTCGGCAAGATGTCGGACGACGAGCGCGAGGCGTTCCTGGCTGAGGGCCGGGTGGTCCACATAGCCTGCCTCAGCCCGGAAGGCTCGCCTTACATTGCGGTCTGCTGGCACCAGTGGCATGACGGGTACTTTTGGGTCGTGCCGCGCCAGCGCACCCGCTGGGGGGAGCTCCTCGAGCGCGACGGTCGCCTCTCTTTTGTGATCGACGATGATAAATCGATGCAGAAAGTGATCGGACAAGGTGTCGCGGAATTGGTCGAAAGACCGAATGTCGGAGGTCGCTGGGTGGAGATCGCGAACCGGATGGCAGTTCGTTACCTGGGGCCAGACGGCCCGAGGTACCTGCGACCGACGCTCGACCAGCCGCGCTGGCTCTTTCGCTTCCGACCGTTCAACGTGAGGACGTGGCAGGGCGTCGCCTGGCCCAGACGCTACTGGGTTGACGACACCGGAGGCCCGACCTACGAGGAGGCCCACTCCGCCTAATGGGTAGCCGCTGCATCTGGCGACCGGAGTACTCGAGTTCTCGGTGGCGTAGCGGTCCTCTGCTCGACAATGCGACTTGCACTTCTCCGATCGTGTCGACTTCGTCCTGCGACTGGATGGGCAGCGCTATATCGATCCTGGTGCCTACGTTGCCGCGTTGGCGGCCGCCGTCATTTCGAGGGGCGGGACGTTGCGTACCGGGTTCTCGGTGCGGTCGCTTCGTCACGGCCCCGGCGGCGTAGCTGTGACGGCGTACGGGAGAGAGCCTGAGCGGGCCGACGTCGTCGTGCTGGCAACTGGATCCTGGCTGCATGAATTGGCCCGCCCGCTTGGTGTTCGTGTGCCTATGCGTGCCGGACGCGGGTACTCGTTCAGCGTCGACGTCAGCGAGGCCGTTCAGTGCCCGTTGTACTTTCCCGCACTCCGCGTAGCCTGCACTCCCTATGGTGACGGGATGCGGGTCGGCGGGACGATGGAATTTAGGTCCGCTGACTCCCCGCTGGACGAAAAGCGAGTACTGATGCTGAGAGATGCGGCGACCCCCCTTCTAAGAGGTGTCGACTGGGCCAGCCTTCGCGACATTTGGGTTGGGCCACGTCCAGTGACAGCAGATGGCTTGGCTGTTGTGGGCCCGACCCGCGCCCCTGGCGTATATGTTGCCGGTGGCCACGGCATGTGGGGGATCACGCTCGGCCCAATCACTGGCCGCCTCCTCGCCCTCTCCATTGCTACCGGAGGACTGCCTGAGGCTCTCGGCGCCTTCAACGCACTGCGCTGAAAGACTTTAAAGGCCCTTTTTGGCTTCAGTCTCAATGGATGCCGGTCGGTTTTGGACCTCGCGTAACCGCTCTAACGCCAACTTCGGCACCCGGTCAAAATCGACGAGGCCGTTGCGTTCCTGGTAGACATCTGTCAGCTGCGTATAGCAGTACCCAGCCAGCCCGGGGTTGTCCAGCAGCGCGGTGCAAAGATCCCGGAAACGGCGAAAGAACTCCTCCGCTGATTTCGGGCGCTCGCCGTAACCCCATGAGCTCTGGCCGGGTTCCTCGTCCGCTCCCCACCAGGTGCCGCCGAACTCGCTTACTAAGTAAGGTTGGCCCATGTAAGGGATGGAGATCTCGCACCCGTCCTGCCTATTGACAAATGGGTCACCCGATATGAGGCGTTCGTGGTTCCGTCGGAAGACTTCAGGGTCCTGCTCGTAGTCGTGACTATCGTAAACGTCTGCCTCTGCTTCGCGGTGCGAGTAGCCCGACGCGTCGATGACGGGACGGGTGCGATCGGCGAGTTTGGTGGCGAGGAAAAGCCCGCGCGTGACGTCATCGAGAGTGCGAACATGATCAGAGATCCGCTGGCCCGTTTCGTTGAGCGGGCACCATCCGACGATGCTCGGGTGAGAGTAATCGCGATCCAAAGCCTCGAGCCATTGTGCCAAGTACGTTGGTCCGGGGCGCTGGTGGTCCTGTGGAGGGCCAAAGCCGGAGCAACCCCAGTCGGGAAATTCGCCCCATACGAGGTACCCGAGCCGGTCCGCGTGGAACAGAAAGCGCTCTTCGAACACCTTTTGATGCAAGCGAGCACCATTGAAGCCCGCCGCCAGGGCCAACTTGATGTCCCTGACCAGAGCGGCATCGTCTGGGGCGGTCAGCACACCGTCCGGGTAAAAGCCCTGGTCTAGTACAAGTCGTTGGAACAGTGGCTCTCCGTTGAGCAGCAACCTCCGCCCCGAGATCCCGAGACTGCGCAGCCCCGCATAGCTCGAAGCACGGTCTACCAATTGGCCGTCGCGGTCACGCAACTCGATCTCGATGGAATAGAGGTGCGGATCCGCCGGGCACCACAGCCGGCGACGCCCTGTCGGTATGGCGAGGTCCAACGTGGTGACCAGCTCCCCTGTGACCGAGCGCGAGGACCTGACTATCTCGCCTTGGCCGTCGGAGAGCCCAACGACCAGGTCGAGGCCCTCCTGGGGGCGAGAAAGGGACTGCTCGAGGCGGATAACTCCGCCTTCGACGTCCGGCGTTAGGCGCGGCACGCGTAGCCAAGGGCGGCCGGCGCGCTCCAGCCACACCGTTTGCCAGATGCCGGTTGTCCTCCGGTACAACACACCGTGGGGCTGAACCTCACGCGATTGCTTACCTCGTGGTTGTGGTTCCCACCACGGGTCGCGGGCACGTACGACGATCGTCGCCATTTCCCCCGGTTGCACCACCGGGGTGAGGTCACAGTGAAACGGCGTAAACCCACCTTTATGGCGGCCCACCTCTTTTCCATTGACCCACACCGTGGCCTCGTGGTCCACGGCCTGAAAGTGGAGAAGTACGATTTGGCCCGACCATTCCAGCGGGATCTCCACGACGCGCCGGTACCACACTGACGCGACCCTGTCGATCGTGCCAATGCCAGACAGTGGCGCCTCCGGGCAGAACGGGACGAGGATGCGCTCAGCCAACTCTCGTTGGTGCAGCCCACGCTCCCAACCACTGTCTCCCGGATCGGTCTCGAACTCCCACCAGCCGTTGAGGCAGAGCCACTGATCGCGAACAAATTGCGGGCGTGGGTATTCAGCTCTCGGGATTGGCTCTTTAACGGTCTCTAACATTCAGGGAACCTTCCCGTCTCGTCCGAACATACAACTGGACGCTAGCGTCGGTGCCGACGGAGAAGCATGCCGAAGGTTCATGCGCGACGGGATTGCTTTTCGTCAAAGGGAGGCCCGTCGACGGTTCCCGGCTGGCGCACATCGGTCGTAGGCTCAGCTCGTTAGGCAGCTTTCATTTGGGGACCACGCCCAACTCAAAGGATGTCCAAAAGTTGTGCAAAATACTGACGCCGTCAGCGATGGTCGAGTTGCGGCGCATGGCGACGTCATAGGCAGCGACAAACAGGGGTGCGTAGGGCACGTCTTCGGCGAGGAGCTCCACAATCGCGCCCGTCCCTCATTCGGAATCGCGTCCGCTCAGCTTCACGTGACCGCCGGTCGCCCGAGCTGGCGGTCGAGGTTCACGGCGGCGCTGATCAGCGCGAGGTGGGTGAGCGCTTGGGGGAAGTTGCCAAGCTGACCACCGGCAGGTCCAATTTGCTCGGCGTAGAGGCCAACGTGGTTCGAGTAGGTAAGCATCTTGTCAAACACCAGGCGCGCCTCTTCGAGGCGGCCTGCCCGGGCAAGCGCCTCCACATACCAGAAGGTGCAGGGTGAGAACGTGCCCTCTACGCCGCGCAGGCCATCGGGCGAAGCTTCCACGTTGTAGCGATAGACCAGCGAGTCGGAGACGAGCTCGTTGCCGATCGCGTCGAGGGTGGAGAGCCAGCGGGGGTCGGTTGGCGAGACGAACTTCACCAGCGGCATCAGCAGCAGCGAGGCATCGAGCACGTCGGCGCCGTAATGCTGGACGAACGCGCCGCGGCCCTCGTTCCAGCCCCTGGCATTGACCTGTCGGTAGATTACATCGCGCTCGATGGCCCCAGCGGCCGCGGTCGGCAGGAAGGCCGCGCTGGGTTGCAACCCGCAGCGCGCGCTCGAGTGCCACCCAGCACATCAGCCGCGAGTAAGAGAAGTCCTTACGCCCGCCACGGGTCTCCCAGATTCCGTCGTCGGCTTGGTCCCAGTTTTCGCACACCCACTCGACGATCCCGCTGAGGCCTTCCCACATGTCGTGCGATATCGGGTTCCCGTACTTGTTGTAAAGGTAGATCGAGTCGACCAGCTCGCCGTAGATGTCCAGCTGCAGCTGATCCGCGGCGCTGTTGCCGATCCGAACTGGCTTCGAGCCCCGATAGCCCTCCAAATGGTCGAGCACCTGCTCGGTCAGAACGCCCCGATCGATCACATAAAGGACCTGGAGCGGCTCGGACCGCGCTGCTCGCTTGCGATGGACCCGGCTGGTGAGCATTTCCATGAAGGAGGCTGCCTCTTCGGTGAAGCCCAGTCGCAGGAGCGCGTAGATCGAAAACGCCGAGTCACGGACCCAGGAGTAGCGGTAGTCCCAGTTGCGCTCACCCCCTAACACCTCCGGAAGGCTGGTAGTCGGCGCTGCGACGACAGCCCCGTTGGGTTGGTAGGTGAGCAGCTTCAGCGTCAGTGCGGAGCGGTCCACCATTTCGCGCCAGCGGCCCTGGTAGCGCGACTGCGACAGCCAGCGGCGCCAATACGACATGGTGCGTTCACCGAGCTCGCGAATCTCCTCGGCACTTTGGCCCCGCACCTCATATGGTCCGACGACACGCTCGAGGATGAACGCGGCGCTTTCCCCGGCGCTCAGCTCGAACGAAGCGTGCGCATCCCCGGCAAGCAGCTCGATTGGCACCTCGGTCTCCAGGGCGAGGCGGCAACTCGAGGCTTCGAACAGCACCCCGTGCGGGTGGCGGGTGGTCTGGTGCCTCTCACGTCCGTAGTCGAAGCGCGGTGCGCACTCGAGTTCGAACCGCACCTTCCCCCGCACTGCGACCACGCGACGGATCAGCCGCTGGCGGTGCTCCCCCCAACGAACCTCGCCGACAGGCATGAAGTCCTGTACCTCGCCGACACCGCCTGCGGTGAGGAACCGGGTGATCAGGACGTTCGTGTCCGGTAGGTAGAGCTGCTTCGTGGTCAAGTCGTTCGTCGCAGGCCTCAGGCTGAAGCGTCCGCCCCGCTCGGCGTCGAGGATCGCGCCGAACACACTCGGCGAGTCGAAGGTGGGACAGCAATACCAGTCGATGGTCCCTTCGCTGCCCACGAGAGCGACGGTGTGAAGGTCGCCAATGAGCCCGTGCTCAGCAATCGGAAGGTACGTCAAATTCGTCCTCACTCTGCCCCGAGGCACAGCAGTCACCGTGCCCTTTCCAAACGAGTCTGCTCAATTTCTGCGAATCGCGCCTGCCTCGGATTGTGCCGCTCAACATCGCGTCCCTGTGCAGCGACGAGTGCTTGGCGCCAGAGCGGGCCCCAACCTGGTCAGGCCCTAACTGCTTTGACCAGTGCCGGCCCTTAGCTCAGGGTTACTGCGTCGGCCAGCTGTGAGGCGAAGAGCAGCGCCCCGCCCCAGGTGCCGCCTTCAGGCGCAGAGGCGCGCTCCTCGTTGGGAGCCAGTTCATCAACTGACCTGCTTGTTTGCGCCACATTGCGAGTCGGCGTACCCGTTGAAGGCGGTGGCTCGGAGCCGGCGCTTAATCGCGTCGTCCTCCCTGTTCGTAAGAAAGTGGGAAGACCAATTATCACCGCCTATAGAACAGGGACAGTCGTAAACTTTTCCGCGATGCCATAGCAAGGATTGCCGGCTCCACCGAGTGGCTGAGCGTGGGGTGACCGAGGGGACTCGAACCCCCGACCTCCAGGGCCACAACCTGGCGCTCTAACCAACTGAGCTACGGCCACCACGGACTTCTCAGTTTGCCACAGGCGCAGGGCCGATCGACGAGGAAACCAAGCGGCCCGCTCGGACGAGCCGATGCCAAGTGCATGGCCCGGAGGGATGCGATGGGCGTTCACGTACGGAGCGAAGCTCAAGGCAAGGACCTGGTCCACCTCTACCTGGACAGCATCGGCAAGTACCCGCTCCTGAGCAAGGAGGACGAGTGCCAGCTGTCCAAGGCCATCCAGGCGGGCCGCGAAGCGAAGGAGGCTTTGGCGCGAGGTCGCGCCAAGGGTACCCGCGAGCGTGAGCTCCGCCTCCTGGTCACGCAGGGTGAGGAGGCGGCGGACCAGTTCATCAACGCCAACCTCCGCCTCGTGGTATCGATCGCCAAGAAGTACCAGTCCTCCGAACTCCCGCTCCTCGACCTGGTGCAGGAGGGAAACCTCGGCTTGATGCACGCGGTGACGAAATTCGACTGGCGCAAGGGCTTCAAGTTCTCCACGTACGCGACCTGGTGGATCAAGCAAGCGATTGGTCGCGGGATCGACAACACCGGGCGCACGATACGGTTGCCGGTGCACGCCGGAGACCAGGTGCGGCGCCTCCTTCGCACCAAGCGCCAGATCGAAGGCCAAACGGGCCACACTCCTGGGATCGCCGAGCTGGCGCGAGCCCTCGAGATCTCCGAGCACCAGGTGGGCGAGCTCCTACAACAAGGGACCGAACCGATCAGCCTCGACGCGAGGGTGGGCCCGAAGGGGAGAGCGAGCTTGGGGACATCGTTGCCGACGCTTCCTCTCCATCACCCTTCGAGGTGGTCTCGGAGGCGATGCTGAGGAGTGAGCTCGAAAAGCTCCTCACTATTCTCGACCCACGGGAGCGGGAGATCCTCCGCCTTCGTTACGGCCTCGATGAGGGGGACCCACGCACTCTCGAGCAGGTCGGAGTTGCCCTCCACTTGACTCGCGAGCGGATCCGGCAGATCGAGCAGGCGGCCCTTTCCAAGCTGCGACATCCTTCAGCCAAGAGCGACAGCCGGGACCTGCTCGCCAGCTGACCCGGTGGCCGGATGACACGGTCAGCTGCCTGCCGGGCAGTCGAATGGCGGTCGAAGGCTTCTCCCCGGCTTCCGGTGACCCGTCGGATGGAAAGCTTTGGTCGAGAGAGGCACGGTTTGACATCTTGGCAACCCGACTCACTCACGGCTCCGCTACCGTCGCTAGTGGCCCCCGTAGCTCAGCGGATAGAGCGGCCGCCTTCTAAGCGGCGGGTCGCAGGTTCGAAACCTGCCGGGGGCGCCCTCTGACCAGGACTTTTGCGCTATTTGTGGCCAGAGAGTGGCCGGTTTGGTAGCAGTTTGGTAGCAGTTGACCGCCGTAGATAGACCCAGATAGACCCACACGAACATCTACATCCTGCCTACTTACCACTCCCGCTGCACGCTCACTCAGGCGCCACGTGCGAGGGCCACATCGTCGCCCGCGCTGACGCGGCTCGATTTCTGAGGTCCAGCCAAGCTCTGGGCCGTCCGGCGGGCGGCACAACCCCGACGGCTGTGCCACGTAACGAATACTTGTTGCCTGGCGGAGTTGGGTCATCACCGTTTAAGCCCAACGGGCTCGATGCTCATTGGTGCGGCGCGAGCGACTTCGTCATGGCGAACCCGATGTGAGCTCCGAGTGCCAGCGAGCGCGACTGGTCGACGACCTGGCGGTCGGCTGATGCCAGTTCCACGAAAAGCTGAGGCACGCCGTTATGAGAGCGGCGTTCATGGGGACGGCCGAGTGCGGGACCGGCGAGCACTGCCTCCGCCTCGGCCTCGAAGGAGCCCGGGTCGTAGGCCCACTGGAGCAGCAGCAGTAGTGGTGTCCAGCCGCAACGGACATAGAAGCCTGCCCCATCGGCACCCAGGGTGATCGTGTGCGCGCCGGCTCGGGCCGCCGCCTCCTCGAACGCGCTGAGCAGTTCGCGACCGAGGACCTCGCCGCGTGCCATAGGCGTGAGGCGAGGGCGCGCAGTACGGCGCGTCCAGTTGACTGGCAAAAGCCGAGCGCCCGGTCGGCTCAGCGGCTCACAGGGCGACGTGGCCGGTCGAGAAGCTGGGAAGCGTGCCGAGCACAGGCGTCGACTGGATACCAGCGGCCCTCTCCGTCTGCGCGCCAACCGCTACACGCGGGAGGTTCAGGGCAGTTCATGGGCCGGCCGTCGTCGTCGCTCGTGTACACGAGGCGGAAGCATCGCCCACGGCTGGCTTCCCAGGCGCCGGCGTAATCGGGCACGGTCGCGAATGGTAACAAGAGGGGCCGACCGTGAGAAGTTCACATGTGCGCCGGAACCTTCGCCGGTTTCGCTGCTTTAGCCGGTTTCGTCGACTTCGTCGACTTCGCTGCCTTTGTCGCCTTCGTGACCGTCGCCACCTTCGTCACCGGGTCGAAATAAATTCGCTCGGCTCGACCGGCACCGGGCAAGTTGGGTGTGCGGAACCTATGGGCACCTGCCTGGGCCTTCTCGGAGGGTTCCGCCGCGCCCCCGAAACGGTCGCGGGCGGCCTGCCTGGAGACGCCGAGCACTATTGCGATCAGCCCCCAGCTCCGCCCGTTGGCTCGCGCAGCCTCTACAGCTTCGGCCAGGTGGCGCTCGGCCGCCGCTACTTCAGCCAGAGCGGCGCCAACGTCGCGTAGGTCGTCGGCTCGACTAGCCGGGTCGGCCAGTACAACTGGGTCCATTTCGTCTAGCCAACGCTCAGCGTCAGCGGCGGCGGCCTCTAGTTCCTCTCGTGTCCGTGGCATTTGCGTCACTTCCTCACAGGTAGCGGTAGAACTTCCGCCGCAGTTTTTTGGCGTGGATGATCACAGGCTCATCGCCGTCGGGGTCAAGCACGATCACCTCGAGGAGCCGGCCTTCTCCGTCGGCGCCGATGATGAAAACTCGGTCCTCTTGGTCTTGTGGAACGATACGCATCATGTTTCGCGCCGCGTGGCGCATGTCCTTGTCGGAGACGCCGTGCTTTCTCGCACTAGGGGCGATCTCCACTGCCGACAGCTTACCTTGTCACGACAAGTTAGGTTGTCAAACTGTGGTCATGCGAAGTCGAGCACTTGCTGGCTCACCCGTTGGCGCCCAGGGCAGTCGCGCCGACCAAGACGAATCGCGATTCTTCTTCCGATCTAGGACGGTCCCTCGGACGTCCTCAACCGCTCGCCGAGATCCCGCAGAAGTTCGAGCACCTGAGCGCCAAACGGCGTCAATCGCCACAACCCCCGGCTCGTCCCTCTGAAGGCCATGCCCCCACCGACGAACTCCTGCTCTAGTAAGCCGTGGCCCAGGAGAACGGCGAGCACGGACGACAGCGGGGCTATGTCCGCCCCGATCTGTTCAACTTGTCCGGCGTCGAGGTACGGGGCGACTTCATCGTTGGCGAAGTCGAGACCGAGGCGAGCCCTTGTCCAAGTGAACCTTTCGAGCAAAGCGAGGTGCTGGTGGTCGAGGTCTCGCATTGCGTTCACGAGAGCCGATTGCCAGTAGCTCGGCTCTCCGCTCGACTTGACGCCGTCGGCCAGGGCCAGCGCGTAGGCGACGAGTTTCTTCCTCATCGCCGTGTCGGCCGAAGCAGCCATGACGACTTGCAGCAGTTCGTCTAAGCGGCTGTCCTCTTCGCAGCGACGTTCAAGTTCCTCCGGCTCGATCCCTGCTTGTTGGGCCGCGAACCGCAAGACGCTCGCTTGCCGAGCCTGCTGTCGGTTGTAGAACCTGCTGAGCGCGTCCTTGGCGCCGGCCACCGCTGCCGGCGTCGCAAAGGCAGCGGCGACACCGGCATCGGGGCTAATTAGACCGACCAAACCGGCGATGCCGGCGACGAGACCTTCCATAGCAACATCAAGACGCTTCGGCTCGGTCACGGTTGCGACAATACGTCGCCGGTTGGCGAGGGAACTGCGTGGCCGGGGTGGCGAGTCGGGTGAGGGCGGGGCTGGCCGGCGAAGGCACGGTGGGGCCGCGGCATGCCAAGTCGGGTGGGGAGAGGCGAGTGCAGGGCTGGGCGGGCAAGTCGGGCACGGGTCGGGCGAGGAAGGGGCGGACGAGGCGAGTCTCGTGATGGCGAGGCGAGTCGGGCGTGGCCGGGTGTGGCGTGCTCCGGGCGAGGCGAGGCTTGGCACGGCCATGCCGAGTCGGGTGGGGAGGGGCAAGGAGCGGCGAGGGGTGGGTCGGGCTGACTTCAGGCCCTTCTGCACTTTGTCGCCGGGGTGGCCGGGCCAGCGCTCCTTGCCTGGGTACAAAACGTTGGTCCCTTCGACGAGCGCCGCTTTGGCGCAGCTGCTCTCGTCGACAAGCTCGCCGTTCACGACTTTGAAGCCGTTGCCCTTGGCCCCCGTCTTAGCCATGACCGTCTCGACTAGCTCGTCGAGTTGGCCGGCAGTGAGCTGGCCGGTGCTCGCGCCGGCCTCCTGCGCCCAGGCCATCTCGCTGGCGAGCGCGAAATCCCGAGCGGTGCCGACTTAACGGTGCAGAACCGTCGCTTTATGTGATCCCGGGTTTGACACCCTATGGGTGATGGACCGAACCTCGTGGCGCCGTGCCGGCCTTTTGTCCGTCGGCGACCCCGGAGGTTTGGTAGCAGTTGTGGTAGCAGTTCGTAGCCGTTTGTTGGCGTTCGTCGCGCACAAAACCCCTGTTCAGATATGGCCCCGAGACGTGGGCAAACCTCCATAAACGGTTTGCCGACATCTTCTAAGCGGCGGGTCGCAGGTTCGAAACCTGCCGGGGGCGCCCCCTGAGCAGGGTTTTTGTCGTAGAAGACAGTGGACCGGTCGGAAGTGTGTGCAAAAAGTGTGCAGTTGCGAACCTTTACGGCTTACTTTGCGGGCCAAACAGTGCTTCAGTGATACGAGCCGCGGCGACGGACTTCCGGTCCTCCAAGATGTGCAGGTACCGATCGGTCTGTGCCGTTCGGGAGTGCCTTGCGGTCACCCCGTCGGCGGCGGGGGTGGTCCCGGCGGCGCCGGTGCGGGCTCTATCAAAGGCACCGTCTCGTGGACGTACAGCTCGTTGGAGGAGGCTCCCGCCGGCGTAATCTTTTTTGGGGCGTTCGACCCGAATGACAACTACTACCTCGTGACCATCACCGACGGGTCGCAGTGGCTCTTTCCGGTGACAACGGGTCACTACGGCACCAAGCTGGCGACGGGAGTTCAGATACAGATAACCGTCGCTCCGTAGGAGGCGTGAAGCCGAAATCGGCATGCCATGAGACGGGGACCGCCCGCCCAGCGCAGTCCCCGTTTTTCATGGTGCTTGGGCGGCCGTGGCCGTCGATGCCAGGACGCACTACGTGTTAATCGGCAGCAAACTGGCGAGCGCGCCGAGCGCGCGGCACGCCACAAAAAGTGGGGGGCATGGTGTCGGCTAACCGTCAGCTCCCAAAAGGGGTAATCCTAGGGGTGCTTCGCCCGTGGAATAGAAACTCCCTTTTTGTGCCCGTGCCCGCACGGGTGACCACGGTGCTGAGATCTGCGTGCCCATACCTTCCGCTGCGCAATCCCTCGGGGCCGTTTGGCAGGACTGGTACTGACGTTCATGACGGCGGTTTAGGGGGTGGAATGCAGAGGGCTGCCGCTTGTCTCATCTTTTCGCATTCGGCTCTGTCCCGTCGAGCGCCTATCCGCCACCTTCGATCTCTCCGCGTTGGCGGCCAACGCAAACTGAGCACGGACCGCCATTAGCAGCCGTCCAGTGAGGGGCAATTCGTCACTGTGAGTAGCCGTGGGTAATCCAAGGGCAACGAGACGATCAGTCCCTGAACGGTCGTTGGTTTCGCATTTCACCAGGTCTACCGGCGGTCGGGCAGTCGCCCGTCATTCCGGCGACCAACCATGCACCACCCGGATTTCGCGAACGGAGGACGAGGCAGGAACTGTCCGCGGTTAGATCGAACAGATGTGGGCTTCCACGCAATCCCGGCACGGGAGTGCCACGTATATCCGTACCGACCAGAAATCAAAGGAGGCCGACTTGTGACTACCATCAGACGTGTTCTCGTTCTCGCCGCCCTTTGCACCGGTACTGCGTTGGGCCCGGCGAGCATGGCCGTGGCGCAGCAGAACCCAACGACGGGCCAACCGGGGACCACGGCCGGGTTCAACTGCGCCACCAGCACAGCCCCGGTCGAGCCGGGCAATGCCAGCAACGCGCCGGGGTCTGCCTTTAACGAGAGTGGTCCCGGCCACGCCGGCACGGTGTACGCAGGCAACGGCTCGGCGTCTGTTAACAATGCCGGAAGTACTGCGGCAGTCTCACAATATGACGCAGCCTGCCGACAGCTGAGCTCCCACTGAAAACCGAGCCTGGTACACCGAGCACGGGCTACGTAAGCGCCAGGAGACGGCTAGAAGGACCGTGCCCCAAGCGCTCATAGGGGACCCTTAGCCGCTGGGGAGACGGCGCCGGTCACCCGATGCGACGAGGTCGCTCACGACAGCATTGAGACCTCGGCCGATGACCATGTTTCGGGTCGGTTGCCGTCATCGAGGATCCATGTCTTATGGGATTACGTAATCGACGACGCCGCTTTGGCTGTACGCATCGCGAGGTTCACAGTTTCGTTGTGAGTGATTATGAAAATACAAGTTTCAGCGGGTGCGGAGTCCGTTCGCCACACCAAAAAGCGAGTCGCGGCTCAACGTACATCCCTTCTCGCGAACGTGACCCCGGCGGCGACCAGGGAGAAAGCCGCATAAGCGCGCAGGACACCAAACCCCGCCCAGGGCGCAAGAAAGTGAGGTTGGGACGGTGCGAACTTCGTCCAGTTCGCCGTCGTGCGGATCGAGTGGCCAACTTCGCTTCAGGATAACTTTCCACCGGCACAACCCGAGCTCCCGGGCCTGTGGCAGGGCGAGTGGCGCAGCCCGTAGACCGCGGCCTTCCAGCCCAGCGTGGCGCAGGGCGGGGGCGTCGGCGCGGTTGAAAATGACGGGAGCCTCAGTGGGGGTCGTGCCAGGCGGTGCCCGAGAACCCGTCGAGTCCTCGCCCAGGTACCCATCCCGGTTTGGAGCATAAGAAAGGCCGGCGCCGTGACCGCGTCTCTGGCCCTGTGTCGTCTTTTTGGGTGATTCTTCGATCTCAGGCTGCCGAGAGGTGTTGACGGAACACACCGCGGGGGATCTCGGCACCGGTACGAACGGCCTTTGCTTACAGCACCCCGGGTCGACGCACCAACAGTTTCGATCAGGTCGACAGCCACGGATTTTCGCCCAAAGGCGGGTTGGTCAACAAGGCGCCGGGATTCCGCGCCACGTCCTGCGCCGAGTCGGTCCAGTGGTAGCTCATCTCGCGCCAACGAGCCTCAGCCGCCTGGCACAACTGGCTCCTCGACGGCTTTAGGGCCTCCTTTATCGCCCGCTCCCTCACACCGGCGCCTGGCTCCCACGCGGCGAAGATGTGCAGTCACCTTTATACGTCGGCAAGGGAACGATTTCGTGTCGCACGGGTCACATCAGCCCGTGCTGATAGGCATAAGTGACGGCCTGGGCTCGGTCGCGGGCGCCGATCTTACCGAACAGGTGGTTGATGTGGCTTTTTACCGTCGTTTCGTTGACAAAGAGCCGCTCGGCGATCTGACCATTAGTGAGCCCGTTCGCGATCAGAGAGAGCACTTCGGCCTCTCGCGCCGTCAGGCCGTCCGGAAGATGAGGGGCGGTACGAGTCTCCGCCAAGGACCGGCCGGCGATGATGTTTAACAGGTGGTGCTGGACAGCAGGGTCGATGGCCGCGTGGCCGCTGCTCAGCTGTTTCAGCGCTTCCTCGATCTCCTTGGCGCCGGCATTTTTCGTGAGATAACCGCGCGCCCCGGCACGAAGAGCGTCCATAACGGAGCGGTCGTCCGCGTAGGTGGTGAGCGCCAGCACCTTGATGGTCGGGTCTTGCGCTTGCAGGCGACGGGTGGCCTCCACCCCGTCGCAGCGGGGCATGCGCAAGTCCATCAGCACCACGTCAGGGTGCAGTTCGGCGGCGAGCTGCACAGCCTCTTCGCCGTCGACCGCGGCCCCGACCACCTCCACGTCATCGAGCAGTTCGAGCAGGACGCTGAGGCCCTCGCGCACCACACGTTGGTCGTCGGCCAGAAGGACCCGGATGGTCTGGCTCATTAGGGCGCCGTCAGTTCTACCCGGAACCCATGAGCCGTAGGTGCAGCGGTGAGCGTGCCACCGAGCAGCTCGGCGCGCTCGCGCATACCGCTCAACCCGTACCCGGTCCCGCCACCAGGCGGCGGCGGGTGCTCGCTGGTTTGAAAGTCCTCGACGACGAGGCGGGTACCCGCCGGTTCGAAGGCGAGGCGCACTTCGACAACGTCGGGGCTGGCGTGCTTGCGGATGTTGGTCAAGGCTTCCTGGGCCACTCGGTACAGGGTCAGGCGGCAGTCACTGCTGAGCAGATGCTCCTCCCCGGAGACAACGAAATGGCAAGGCACGCCGGTGTCACCCTGGAACTCCTGGGTGAGCCGCCCTAGCCGTTGGAGGCCCGGCAAGGCGTCGTCCCGGAGCAGGCCGATCGCCCGTTGCGCCTCGTCAAGGCCGGCATTGGCGAGGCGATGGGCGCGATTGATGGCGTCCTCCAGCTTGGTGTCAGCTCCACCCCGCTCGGCCATGAGACGCGCTCCTTCGAGGTTGAGGACAAGACCGGACAGAGAGTGGGCCAGGACGTCGTGCATCTCTCGCGCCAGGCGCTGGCGTTCCTGGAGGGCGGCCGCTTGGGCCTGGGCGGCGCGGGTCTCTTCGAGCTGGGCGATCATGAACTGCGATTGCTTATCGGCGAGGATGAAGCGGCCGGCGAACGTGGCAATCCCGTAGTAGGCAGCGACCGCCAGCACGCTGAGGATGACCGCATTGAGCGGGCGGGGCCGGCCGAGGGCGGCGCCCACCGTCAGGGCGGTCAGTGCGCCGACGGCCACGGCAGCCGCGGACCGGTGCCCGAACCTGAAGCAGGCGGCGGATACGGGCACCATGATCATAAGAAAGCCCGGCCCGTCAGGCTGGATCCCGACGATCGTGGCCCCGCACGTGATCATCAGGGTAACCATCAGCGCGCGCAACGGCAGCGCAGAAGCTGGTACGAGTTCGAAGCAGATGAAGGCGGCGACGTAAACGACCAGGACGATACTTACCGCCAGGCTCAGCCCGTGGATGCCGGGGCCAGGGTGGGCTCGGAAGGTCACCACGACCAGGAGCGCCAGGGCGAGCACCCCCAACGGCAAGCTCAAACGCAAAAGTGCCGCGACGTTGGGCGCCCTGTCCGACGTACTGACGTCCATCCGGGCACTCGAGCCCATCGGCATGAGTGTAGGGCGGCCAGGCCGGTGGTTGAGCCGAAAAGGGCCAGTAGGGACCAACGTTGCGGCGACCCAGCCCATCGATGCCAGGATGGGGCCGGCGAGCGAACGTGCGCTGCTGGGTGGAGGCCGGGATCCACCCGCGGCTCCACCCTGGGGCCGATGCCCAAGAGCCCCGAGTACCGGACACTAAGGCCATGACCATTACCGAGTACCTCATGAACATCGCCCTTGTCGGTCTGGTCGTCCTCCAGATCCGGGGCCACAAGATCACTCGAGCCCGCCTCTTGGTGCCCGTGGTGCTGACCGTTTTCGCCGCCTCTCAGTTCCTACACGCCATCCCGACGGCAGGCAACGACATTGTCCTCGAAGCCGTACTAGGCCTTCTCGGCGCCAGCCTTGGGGTCGCGGCCGGGCTGGCCACCAACGTCAGCCGGTTGGGCTCCCTGGCCTTCGCTAAGGCGGGAGCGGTCGCCGCCATCCTGTGGGTCCTGGGCATCGGCGCCCGGATGGGTTTTTCGATGTGGGTCACCCACGGGGGCCACGCAAACGTCGCCCGCTTCAGCGCTGCCTATCACATCACCTCGGGGACGGCCTGGGTGGCCGGCTTCATCCTCATGGCGATGCTCGAGGTAACCGTCCGCACCGGTGTGCTGTATTCCAAGGCCCTTCGCTCTGGTGCCGAGATCCCTCGTGGAGGCCTGCGCCAGCACCTGGCCGCAGCTTGAGTGGCCACGGAAATCGATCGGGCCGACGAGGCCGGCGCTGAGCGGCAGCGCCGGCCTTTGTCGCGGCAAGATGCCACGGGTCTCGACCGACGTCAGCTCCTGCTATGTTGCCCCTTCTCCCAGGACCACCTGCCAGCCCGGCCCTCAGTCTGCTGTGTACAAGACCGCTGTGTACAAGACCGCAATGCGGCCACCTCCTGCCGCTCCAGGACTGCTCTCCTGTCCGAGCGAGCAACCCTGTTGCTCGGCGACAAAGCAAATTGGCGCTGCCATCCACGGTCAAACGCTATGTGCGCCACGGCGACGAAGTTTGTGCCGCGCTGTCGGCGGTATTCCAGCGTTGCGGGGCGTCCCTAACCCGTTCGGAGTGATCGCAAGACGGTAATCGCCACCCTCAGTGAGTTGGGTTCGGGCCGCCAGCCCCGATCGCTCAGTGCCAATTCTGCCGCGCAGCGCAGTATTAGTTTCTCGAACAACAGAGCCGCGCTAGCTCTGGTTGTAAAGCCGTTCGCCAAGAGCTCACTGAGCCCGGCCGACCAATTGCCCTGGCCGACCATCACCTCTGGTTGGCGCCAGGACGGCCAGGGCCGGTGGTACGTCGTCACCGCCTGCGCACAGCACGCCTCGCAGCTCTTACTTCGCGCTACGCCCAGCGAGCGCTGACCCGCGAGCGTTCCTAAAAGCTTCGACCGGCGCAAGGCTTTTCGCCTTGCTCAAGTCCCTATACAGGTCCCGCAATTATGTGGCCCGGTCTGAACCTCTACGGGCCTCGAAGGGACCCGGTAGTGGCTGGCCACCAACGGGCGAAAGTTCCAGTCGTTCCGCTGGCAGGAACTGTTCGTGGTCGGCGAAGGCGACCTCGTGGTGCAGTTCGGGCCGAGGGGGCGACTGGCCCGGAGGCAGCTTCCGTGGCTTCGAGGTCCCCGCCGGCCGCTACGCCCGTGACACCGCCTTTGCCTACAGGGTCAACGACCATCGTGTCGTAGAACGCTGGGCGGTGAACGACCATCTGGCCATGCTCTTGCAGCTCGGGGTGATCACGGGCCCGTTGACCAACGCCTCGTAGATGAGCTGGGGTGACAGCCAGGGGCGGCGCCCGGTCATGGTGATCGGCGAGGCGGGACACGTCCTCCTCGAAATCGAAGCCGCTTTCATGGCACCCGCTCATAAGCATTCAGCCACCAACCTCGAAGCGCCGGCGTCATCAATTCCAAGCGATGGCGGCTATCGTGTGCGCCCTCTTTGCCATTGGGAGCGACGCTGAGGCGCGGGCGGGGACAACCCAGCTACCGGCCCGAGCCCCTACCTCCCGGGCCCTTCGGGCAGTCGACGCTGGTCCGGTTCGTACATGACCTGGCAGGCGTCGGGATCGGCGTCTATCACGTTGGGCCCGCAACGCCGCTGGACCCGGTTGCCGCCCCGGTGTCGCCGCTCCGCCTGACCGTCGACCAAGCGGCCGCTGCCGCCCTGGGCGCCTGGTCGGACGCGGGGATGACGGGCGCGACCCTGGATGGGATGGCGCCTGTAAATCTGTCGTCAGGTGTTACGCTGCCCCTCGGCGCCGTCATCGCCGGGTGGGCGAAGCTAGAGCCGACACCGGCCGGGGCGCTGGCGCGTCGCATTCTCGCCAGCCCCGACTGGGCGCAGTACCAAACGGTCGTCTTCCCATCGGCCGATCTCCTCCTGTTCGCCTCGGACACCGTCCTGCACCTCGACAACTCGTCCCACGACAGCCAAATTGAGCGCAACTGGGCGTACAAGCTCCCTCGTCCCCGCAACCGTCGGCCTGTGCAGCGCCGTACAGAGCTTCATCAACGGCACGATCGAGGCGGTCTTCAGAGCGATCGGCCACGTCAGCGTCAACCCGGGCGCGATCAAGGGCCAGTTCGGCTTCTTCGGCCCCATCCTGGCCGGGATCGCCCAGGTGGGTGCAGCCGTGATAAACGCCGGGGTCGACTTCGTGCACTTCGTGATGGTCAACGGGGCCCAGGTCGCCACCGGGGCGCTCACGGCCGCCATGACGGCGGCGGCTGGCCTGGTGGCGACCGTCGCGGCGGTGGCGACCGAACTCGTGCCGTGGACCGGGCAGGTCAACGGCGTCCCCAACCCGACATCGAAAGGCGTGGCAGCCGGCGTACCCGGCGACTTTGTCCTGACGGCGACGGCGCCCGGCTCAGACCTCAGGTGGCCCGGGGTTCATCGTCGACTGCGCCAGTACGTTCAACATCCCGCTCCCTTCGCTGGTGCCGAGCGGCGCCGAGGTCCGATGGGACACCTCAGCTCAGCAACCGGCCGGGCTCATATTTGCCGAAGGCGACAGCGGGAGCCTGGACAAAAACGGCACCGCCCGCCTCCACTTCGAGACGTCGACCGAACCAGCGGACCTTGCTGCCCACGGCCAGCTCGCGACCGGCCCGTCCGGGTCATCGCCACTGTGCACCGCAAGGACCTCGACCAGCTCCGCGACAAGCTCCTCCAACCCCTCCTCAGCAGCCTCCCCCAGATCATCCAGAGCACCATCGGCGCGCTGCTCAAGCCGCGAATTGACGCCATGCTGGCGGCCGCGGCCTCCAAGGTCGCCACCATCCAGGACGTCCAGGCACGCGCTGTCGAGGCCGTCTATTACCACACGCCGAACAACAACGGCGGGACGAGTGGGACGACAGGAGCGGGCTACGCGCTGGCTTCAGGGAGCCCCGAGGTGAGCATCTTTATTGAGCCCGAGTTTTTGACCTACGTAAGGTGGCTGACGGATACGGAACGACGGATCCCGTCGCCGCAGGTTCAAGGCCAATTCAGCCTGCGCCAGAACAGAATCGATGTACATATTCTTCAGGCCAAGGTCGGCATTCCGTCTCTCCCCTCATGCGAAAGTGCCTATCTTGCTAGGGTTTCCCGTATCGCCGATTCACGCTCCATCGCGGCTGCCCCGTCTCACGTCGTTAGGTACGCCCGCGAACCGGCGATCTCGGGCGATCGGCTTGCGTCCTACTGGGGCCGGAGCGGCTGATGTCGGGGGCAGGACCTCGGTCCGGGGCTGCCGCTGATGATGGGTTCTCGGTCAGTCACGTCGGTTAGGGCGCCGACTGTTACGATAGGGGCCCAATACATCTCGGCAGACAAAAGGGGCGTATATGGCTATACCGACGGTCTCAGCAGCCGGTGAGGCGCAGCTGTCTCCCGAGCACATTATGCAGGTGGGTTTGGGATTTTGGGCCTCTAAGGCACTGCTCAGCGCGATCGAGATGGAGCTCTTCACGCAGCTGTCCGGCCACTCGCAGGATCTCCAGACCCTCGCCAGCCGGGCTGGACTGCACCCCCGTTCGGCGCGCGACTTCCTGGACGCGCTTGTTTCACTCGGGTTCTTGGAACGAGCCGATGGCGCCTATCGCAATGCACCCGATGCGGATCTGTTCTTGGACAAGCACAAGCCCTCCTACATCGGAGGAATTCTCGAGATGGCGAACGCTCGGCTGTTCGGATTTTGGAACAACCTCACCGAGGCGCTGCGCACGGGCGAGCTCCAAAACGAAGCCAAGGGTGGCGGTGCTACGCTGTTCGAGGAGGTCTACGCCGATCCGGCTCGGTTGAGGCAGTTCGCGGCCGCGATGACCGGGATCAGCCACGGTGCAAGTGTGGCGATCGCTCAGCGATTCCCATGGGGCGACTACAAAACCTTTGCGGATATAGGCGCGGCTCAAGGCGACCTGGCCGTCCAGATCGCCCTCGCCCAACCGCATCTCCGGGGGTGGGGGTTCGACCTCGCCCAGCTGGGCCCAATATTCGAGGGCTACGTCGGCCAACACGGGCTAGCGGAGCGACTCACGTTCGCGCCAGGGGACTTCTTCGCCGGCCCGATGCCCCAGGCGGACGTCTTGCTGATGGGCCATATCCTGCATGACTGGAACCTCGAAGAAAAGCAGACGCTCATCGCCAAGGCCTACGAGGCGCTACCGTCGGGCGGGGCGCTTGTCGTATACGAGTCCATCATCGACGATGACCGGTCACAGAACACCTTCGGCCTGCTCATGAGCCTCAACATGTTGATCGAGACCCGCGGCGGGTTCGACTACACTGCCTCAGACTGCATGGGATGGATGCGCACGGCCGGCTTTACCACTACGCGGGCAGTGCATCTTCTTGGACCTGACTCAATGGTAATCGGGATCAAATAAGCCGCAGACACCGTGAACCGCCGCGGGTTTGTTGTCCCCCGGCACCCCATTTTTCCGCGGTCATAACGCCCGAGCGCGAGCCAGCGTCACGCAACGTGGCCCCCGCCTGAATAACCCAATCTGTTGGGCGATTCAGAGCATCCCCGAGGTGCCGGTCAGAGGCACCAGAACGGGCACGCCGAATATCGCGAGACGAAGGGTCCTGGGCGCGCCCGATCGACGGGTCTTATCGCCTCTGGTTCAAGGACAATTCAGCTTGCACCAGAACGGAACCCAAGTACATATTGTTCAGACCAAGGTCGACGTTTTGTCTCCCTCTCACGCGAGAGTGCCAATCCTGCTGCGGTTTCCGGTAACGCCGATTATTTTTTCGCCGCAGTACAACACTGAGAATGGCGAACCCGCACGAGATATCCAAATATGGTGTCAGGTTAGTCAGGCCAGACTCGGGTTGGCGCTCGTGATCCGCGCTCGGGCTGAAACCGGGCGAAGACCGCGACGTTGCCCTGGTTCACGTGCTGTCCGAACAGAGCGTTCTCTTGGAAGACGAGGCATATTCCGACTGGGCGCTGCGCCCTCGGGAAAGCCTCGAACTAGCCTGTCAGGACGCCCGTCGGGCCCTGGCCCGGGACCGCTCTGCTGGCTTTGGCCAGTCCGGCCCGGAGCACGTCATCGAAGCATGGGAGACCTTCGCCGCCCAGGGCCCCGCCTCCGAAGAGGCGGCCGTCGCCCTGATGAGCGCTTACGCCGCCCAGGGCCGACGTCACCTTGTGGCCCGGGCGTACCGGCGCTGTTGCGACGGCCTGAAAGATCTCGGCCTCGAGCCGTCGGTGGGCCTGGAGAAGGCTTTCCAAAGGACGAGCCAAAATGCGCCCCAGGTGACGACGCCCCGCTCGAAGGAGGTCGTCGAGCGGGCGGGCAACCTCCCGGCCTCGCTCAGCACCTTTGTCGGTCGGGACGCTGAGCAGGCCGAAATCAGCTCGCTGGTACAATCGTCTCGCCTGGTCACGGTGACCGGGGCCGAGCTCGAGGGCCAGGGGGATCGTGTCCCCGGGATGTCCCTCACGGACCCTGGACGAGCGCCTCGATCAGCGCTTCAGGTTCCTGACCGGAGGTTCCCGCACCGCGCTGCCCCATCAGCGCACCCTGGAGGCCACTTTCGACTGGTCCTTCCAACTCCTGCCCCGCCGAACAGGCGGTGCTGGCCCGGCTGTCGTTATTTTCCGGCAGCTTCGACCTGGAGGCGGCCGAAGCGGTGTGCTCTTCCGTGGGGTGAGCACGACCGATCTGGCCGACCTCGTCGGCTCGCTCGTCAGCAAAAGCCTGGTGATGGCGGAGCGCTCCGCAGGCTCGCTCCGCTACTCGCTGTTGGAAACGGTCCGTCAGTACGGTGCCGAGCGCCTGTTGGAGAGCGGCGGTGACACCGAGCTTCAAAAGGCGAGGGCCGCCCATGCCGAGCACTACTTGCACGTGGCCGAGCGCGCCGAGTTCCTGGGGGCGGACGTGGACCGGTGGCTGAGGAAGTTCGACCTCGACTGGGACAACCTCCGGTGGGCGCTGGGCTATTTCCTCTCCCAGCCTGGCCGGGCCGAGGAGGTCCTGAGGATGGGCGCTGTCCTGGGCGCGTTCTTCGTGGAAAGGAACGAAACATACGGTTTCGAGGCAGTCCAGACCGCTCTCGCCCGGCCCGAGCCCGTAGCGGAGGAGGTGCGGGCGAGAGCGCTTTGGAACATCGGCATTTCGCTCTGCGACTTTTACGTGTTTTCATGGCAGTCGGAGGGCATGACGCCCGGAAAGGCAATGGTCCAAGAGGACCTCGAGATCGCCCGCCGGCTCGGCGACCGGGCCTTACTAGCAGAAGTACTGGCCGACTTATCCCTTGTCGAGGAGTTGAGGGACCGCGCCGAAGCCTTACGGCTCGCAGAGGAAGTGCTCGAGATCGGGCGCACCCTAGGTGACGACCGGCTCATCGGCAAGGCGCTCGGGTCTCTGGGCGGCGCCGTCGCCGAAAGGGCCGAAAAAAAAGCGGCTCTTTGCCCAGTCGGTGGCCCACCTGCGGCGAGCGGGAGACCTTGTCGACTGCAGCGGGTGGATTATCTCGCTCGCCGCTCTCGAGCTCGCAGATAAGAACCCCGAGGCCGCGGCGGAACTAGTTGAGAAGGACCTTGCCATCTGGGAAGAGGTCGAGGCCTCCGATTCCGCCCCCGAGAGCAGGTACTGGCCGCGGCTGTTACCTGTCTGGTGCGTCCTCGCAGGTACCAGGCTGCTCGAAGGCCGTTTCGAAGAGGCAGCTGTTTGGTTGCGGCGAGCGTTAATGCTCGACCGCCGTCTGGGCCGACGCGCCATCGTAGACATTCCCAATGCGATCTGCTGCGTGGCCCGGCTGGTTTACTCTCACGACTGCCGACATTCTGTCCCGTATCGAATGACACCCGCTGATATCGGACGATTCCCGGGATTGCCGATTCGGAGCGTCTGGCAGAGCGAGCCGGCGTTGTCATTCTGGGCGCCCGCGTACTCGTGCTAGCACACGGGGCTCTGCGCTAGCCGACTCAAGGCTCTGATAGACGAGCTTCGGCCCGGACAGGTTCGAATAGCTCAATGGGATTGCCGGATGGGTCCTCGATGATGGCCTGTTTGGTCCCGACCCCGGTGATGATGTCGGTTCGGAATCTCACCCCGCCCTGGCGGAGGGTGGCCACGCTGGCTTCGAGGTCGGGGACTTGCAGCATGATCCGGTTCCAGCCTCCGGGCTGTTGCGGGGTGCCGTCGGGCAGAGGCCGTGAACCACCCCCAGGGTGGTCCGCAGGGACGGGCGAGACGAGCACGAGCCGGAGGTCACCTCGCGACAGCATGGCGAAGGCGGGGTCGGGATGCATGTCGAGGTGGAACCCGAGGTGCTCGGTGTAGAACTCGTTCGCTCGCTCCACGTTCTCGACGATGCATCTCACGCTAACGGTGCTCATGGGCTGCTCCTTTCGTGATAGCCCGCGGTGGGTTCGATCAGCTCGACCGGGTTGCCGGATGGATCGTCGACCAAGACGGTCCGCACGCCGATGCCAGGTTGGATGTCGTGGCGGAAGACCACGCCCTGTCTGTGGAGCGCCGCGGTGGTGGCGTCGAGGTCGGCGACGATGAGGGTCATCCGGTTCCAGCCGCCCGGTTGGGGAACGGTCCCGTCCGGCAGGGTGTGCACCACGCCGGGCCCACCGGGGACGCTCAGCAGC
This sequence comes from uncultured Acidimicrobiaceae bacterium, assembly GCA_963823855.1. Lineage (GTDB taxonomy): Bacteria > Actinomycetota > Acidimicrobiia > Acidimicrobiales > Palsa-688 > Fen-671. Next base: position 375,399 of record CAWGNA010000002.1, on the reverse strand, counting down.
AGGCGGAGGTCGCCCCGGTAGAGCATGGCGAAGACGGGCGAGGGGCGTAGTTCTTCCTCGAAGTCAAGGAGCCGGCAGTAGAAGTCGACGGAGGCGTCCAGGTCGGTGACGAAGTAGCGGACGGTTGCGGTCTGACGGCCGACCGGTCCAGGGCGCGCCTGGATGCGTCGCAGCAAGGCGGCTGCGAAGTCGGGCCGCGGATTGATGGGCACAACGGCGAGACGAAGGTCTTCGAGGGGGTCAGTCGCCATGTTCCTGCTCTCGATAGACACGGCGAAGGGCGGTGCGGGCACGGGCGAGCAGCGTCTCGGTGGCGTGAACATTGCGACCGAGGTGGCCTGCCACTTCGGCTACAGGGAGCCCGTCGAGGTACCGCAGGGTAAGCGTGGCCCGCTGGTGGCCGTTGAGATGAGCGAGGGCTCCATACAAAGCGGCTCGGTCGAGTCCGGCTTCCCACGGGTCGTCGACCTCGTCGGCGAGGGGACCGGCGAGCGTGAGGCTGCGTTCCTCCCGACTTTGTCGCCGCCAGTGGTCGACGAGCTTGTGGCGTGCTACACCGATCAACCACGCGACGGTGACCTCCGGAGCTGCGCCCTGTCGGGTCGCGGCGACCGCGGCCATGAACGTCTCGGCGGTTAGGTCCTCGGCCACGACCACGCTCCCGCAACGGGGCAGCAGGTACCCGTAGACCTGTGGAAGGCCTCCTTGGTAGACGGCGACGACACCGTCGGGGTCTGGGGTGCCCACACTCACTCCATCGCTCGGGAACAGCACATTCCGAACATCAGCGCCAAGATTCGCGGATTGGCCAGGTGAGACTCACGCCACTCGCTTCCTGGCGGTCCTCCTAGATGCCGATCAATGGCGCCAGAACAATCACGCAAATGCCGCCGGCACTTAGCCACCAGCTGCCTACGTCATCACCGGCGTCGTCAAGTGGGGCAGCGCCGACAGCCCTCTTGGTGCCAGCATCAAGGCGTTCACGCCCAGCACGGCAGCCAGGGTGCTGGGCCAACCCGGCAGGTCGACCAGGTCGAGGTCGAGGGCGCTGCGGGCGTGCCGCCGTCCCAGTTGATGGGGCGGCTCCGGGCTGCGGTCCACGAGCCGCATATCCAAGTCGTAAGCGGCCAGACCGTGACCAACGAAGGCCAAAACGCCGTCCATCAGGACCCGGCCTTCTTCGACGACCTGTTGATCGTGTTCGCTGCGGTGGCGCTGTTCGTCGGGGCCTTCCTCATTCTCAACACGTTCTCGATAATCGTGGCGCAGCGGTCGCGAGAGCTCGCTCTGTTACGGGCCGTGGGGGCGAGCCAGGGCCAGGTCACGAGGTCAGTGCTCGGCGAGGCGCTGGTCATCGGCCTGGTCGCCGCAGACGTTGGGCTAGCGGCCGGCATCGGCCTGGCGTACGTGCTGAAAGCTGTGCTCGAAGCGTTCGGCCTCGATATACCGGCCACCGGGCTGGTCGTGAGCACCCGGACCGTCGTGGTCGCGCTCGGTTTGGGGGCGGCGGTGACTGTTGCGTCGGCTGGGCTCTCGGCCCGCCGGCCGGCGCGGGTGGCGCCGGTCGAGGCCATGCGGGACCAGGGCGGCGACGCTGCGCAGCCGTCCCCCACGCGGGCGGGCGTGGGAGGGGCGGTGACCGTCCTCTGGGCCGCGCTCCTCGCCGTCGGCCTGCTCGGCCGTTCCAGCCAGCTCATCTTCGTGGGCGCGGGCGCAGCCGGCGTCTTCGTGGGCCTGGCCATGCTCGGGCCGTTGGTGGCCCGGCCCCTTTCCCGGCCCTGGGGGCGCCGCTGGGCCGAATAGGTGTACCGGGCCAGCTCACCCGGCAAAATGCGATGCGCAACCCCGCCCGGACCTCGGCGACAGCGGCCGCACTCATGGTCGGCGTAGCCGTCGTGGGACTCATGAACGTGGTGGCATCCTCGGCCAAGGTCTCCGCCGACACCGCTATCAGCTCGGCCATGAAGGCAGACTTCGTCATCAGCAGTGGAGCGGTGCCCGGCCTGGCCGATGGCTTCAGGCCCCACCCTGGAGCAGTCGGTGGCCAGGTTGCCCCAGGTGTCCTCCAGCACCGCCGTCCGGTCCGCCTCGGTGGGGATTTACGGCCAGGCCCAGGACCTTGTGGCCGCAGACATAACTCCCAGCGACCCCGTGGCGCAAAGGCAACAGTCACAACCGTTGGTTGTCCTGCAGTCCTTGCCGTCGCTCCTTTTCAGAGCCATGGTGGCTGAAGGCTGAGGGTAGCTCAATCGATCTCGGCTACCTCCAGCTCCCGGCGGCCATGCACGTGCAGCTTGCGGTAGACACCGCGAAGGTGGAACTCTACGGTCCGCGTTGTCACGAAGAGTGCTTCAGCGATCTCTCGGTTGGAGAGGCCTTCTGCCGCCATGCGCCCGACCCGACGTTCGCTCGGGGTGAGCGCCTGTGGGCCTGTCAACCGCGCCCGCCTTGGTCGCGCCCCTCCCGCCCGCAGCGCCGCCAAGACGCGAGCCTGGAGGGCAGTAGCGCCACAGACGTTGGCGATTTCGAGCGCCTCGCGGAGCAAGGCCGTGCTATCAGCCTGTGTACCGAGAGCTCGCTCCATTTCTGCCCGGTCGGCCAGAGCCCGGGCATACTCAAGGCGAGCCTGGGAGCGGCAGAGGACATCGCTGGCCTCGCAAGCGAGCTCGAGCCCCTCCGGCCCGCCGTAGGCGAGCGCCTGTGCTCGCAGGGCGATGCCCAAAGCCCGAGGGGCTCCGAACCTTCTGGCCAGCTGGACTCCCTCATCAGCAAGGGCGCGAGCCTCTTCGAACCGTCCGAGGGCGCGCCACACCAATGCCGCTTCGGATCGCCATGGGATAAGGGCCGGGTTCCACTCGCCCCAGCGGTTCTCACGCTCGCCACACTCGACTAGATCCGCCATGGCGGCCTCGTGCTGCCCTCGGGCCGCCCACAGCCGCCCGCGGGCGAACAGCAGCAAGTTGGATGTGTACAGGCCCTCCTGGTCGGCCGCGGGGCCGGTCAAGCCCAGTGCGCCAAGCACGCTCACTGCTTCTTTAAGCTCGCCCCGCTCGATCAGAGATTCAAGCAGGTGATATGCGATGACAGGCCCTCCCATAGGCCACGCGTTCTCCAGGCAGAAGGCGTATACGGCCCGGCAGTCAGCTTCGGCCTCGAAGACATCTCCACGTCGGTACATGAGGTCCGCGGCGGAACAAGGAGGCGAAGGCGTAGTCAAGGACGGAGCCTCGCCTGCGGCTCTCCAGAAGCCACGGCTCGAGCGCAGCGCTGGCTTCGTCGAAGCAGTCGGCAACGATCAGGGTCCTGACCAGGATCAGGTACACCAAGCTGCCCATGAGGTGCGGGTCGCGCTTCAGAGCTGCTAAGCCCCGCAGGGCAACCTCGGCCACCCTGCGGCAAGACGAACCCGACATTGCCAGTTCAGCGGCCACGGCCGCGAGGACAGCGGCGTCGGCGTGGGGGTCGCCATCGGCTCGGGCTAGGAGCCCGCGAACGATCGGCATCGCCACGGACCGGGCCTGCATCTCGAAGCGTGCGGTGTTGACCAGCTGGGCCTCGATGACCGAACGCATGTGCGGGTCGTCACCGTACTCCGACCGAACGTGACTGAGCAGCTCGATCGCCTCCGTGGCTCGGGCGTTATGACCGGCAAGCGCGGCAAAGAGCATGGCAATGCCGAGGCGCTCCTCGCGGCTTGTGCCGTGTGGAATGCCCGTTGAAGGTGCTGTGCAGCGGCGTCCACTTGGAAGGTGAGCCCTTCGCTGACGGCGAGCTCCACGAGCAAGCGGTTCTCCGCCTCCCCCGGAGGGGGCTCTTCCAGTGCTCGTCGCAGGTATTCGACAGCCGCGTCCGGAGCGCCGCGTGCGACCGCTTCCCGCGCCCCCTCCAGCAGCCGCCGACACGCGCCGCCATCCGATGAGGGTTCGCAGCGCATCACGTGCATCGCGACCCGTTCGGCCGCTGCCCCTTCGCCCGCGAGCAAGTTGGCGGAGGCAGCATGAGCGGCGGACCGCTCACTATGGGGCATCCCGTCGTAAACGGCCGAGCGGACGATGGGGTGCACGAATTCGAGCGGGCGCACCGGGGCGATGACACCTGCGGCCGCTAGTTCGTCGGCGGCGGCTGACGCGTCGGCCGTCTCGAGGCAGGCGATGGCGGCAGCATGCCGGAGAGATGCGCGTCTGCCCAAGCACCGCCGCTGCTCGAGCAACCGCCTGAGCTGAGGGGCTTAGCGAGCCCAGGCGCGTACCGACGAAACGGGTCACGTTCTCGGGGCTCCAGTCCAGCAGGCGTTTGGCGTTGGCCGGCCCCGCCTCGAGGCCCTCTGCGCGCGTGGCCCGCGCCAGTTCGAGGACGAAGAAAGGGTTACCCTTGGTGACCTCGTAGCACGCTCGGCAGACCTCCTCGTCTGCGCCGGAGGCGGCCGACCTTACCAGCGTGCCCGTAGCTTGCTGCCCGAGGGGGCGGATCTGCAGTACTTCGGCGTCGCTGACGGCTCGCGCGAGCAGTTCGCCAGACGGGCCAGAGCGAGCCGCGACCACCATCAGAAGAGGGAGACCGTCGATGCGATGGGCCAGGTAGGAAAAGAACCGGAGGGATGGGACGTCGGCCCAGTGCGCATCGTCTACTAGCAGGGCGAGGGGTCCCTGGTCGCTCGCGTTGACGGTCAGCCAATAGAGGCTATGGAGCGTGGCCAGCGTTCTTTCGCCCTGATCGTGCTGGGCTGTGCCGGCGCGGAAAGCCCGAAGATAGCGGCAGCTGGTGCCGCTGGCCCCGACAGGAGGTTGCTCGAGCCCCGCACCAGCTTTGCGAACAGCTGGCTGACGATACCGAACCCCAGGTTGCGTTCCAATTCGCCCCCCCGGGCGCTGAGCACTCGGATGCCGGCGGCCCGGGACGCCTCCGCTGCTCGCTGCACGAGCGTTGTCTTGCCTATGCCCGCCGGGCCTTCAAACAGGATGACCCCGCCGCTGCCATTGGTCGCCTCACTGATTGCGCGAGTGACGACACGCAGCTCGCGCTTCGTTCCAGTAGCAGTCCGACCGTGGCTTCCGCCGGCGTAAAACCTGGGGTTACCATGCCGAAACTCTAGTAGCTGGCCCAGGCGCCACCGATGAGATGATCAGCGCATGCGACGACTCGCCTCAAAACGCGGCCCTGCCAGACGATGGCGCCGGATGCCCATGATCGCGGCCGCAGTTGCCTCGGCGATCGCTGCCTTTGCGCTGCCCGCCGTCGTCACTGGGAGCAATCCGGCCGGGGCCGGCACCAACCTTATTGGCCAATGGCACATGGACAGCTGGGGCTCTGCCGGCGCGGAGTTCTCGTCGACTCCCGACAGCTCGGGTTACGGGCACGACCTGGTGGGTTACACCGCCAGTGACGCCTCCACGGTCACGCCCGGGCGTTGGGACAATGCGGTCCAGTTCAATGCCTACCCCGCCTATGCGTTGCAAGGTGCGGTACAAACAGTCGCCCTTGAGCCCGCTCAGCTGACCGTGGTGGCATGGGTAAAGGCGGCCTCGAGCCCCGGCGCATATCGGTACATAGTCGCTGATGGCGGGAGTAGTGCTTGCCAGCCGTCGTCCTACGCCCTTTACACGGGCGCCAGCGGGGGGCTCGAGTTCTACATCGGGGATGGGAGCCCAGGCGGCATCGTGTCGCCGGATGCAGGCACAGGGATTTGGGACGGCCGGTGGCACGCGGTCGCAGGGACCTATGACGGCTCGACAGTTCGCCTGTATGTGGACGGGGCTGAGGTCCGCTCCGGGACCTCAGCGATCGACTCCGATATCTACTACGGCCTCGCAAACGAGAACTTCGTCGCCGGCACGTACCCCGACACCAGCTGCCAGCGTGCTAACTACTTCTACTACGGCGCCCTGGACGAGGTGAGCGTGTATGACCGCGCCCTCACCGCTACTGAGATCAACCAGCTGCAGACCTGGACGGGCAACAGCCCGCCCGTGCTCGGCGCGACTACCACCACGACAGCGCCGACCACGACGACCACGACAGCCCCGACCACAACGACCACCACGACGACCACCACCACGACGACGACCACGACCGCCGCCCCCACGACGACCCTTCCGACTACCACTACGCAGCCGTCGAATTCAGGCCCCGTCCCGAGGTTCGTCTCATTGGGCACGTCGGCGACGATGAAGGGCGCCGGGTGGCTCGATGCTGCAGCCTCCCTCGGTTCGGTTGGGTCCCGCATCGTCAACTACGTCTGGGACCCGACAGGGTCAGGGAACTACTCAGATCCGTGCGGCAACGCGCCCATTGTCTCACTGTCATTTGCCCGCACCGGTGTGGCCACCGTGGGCTTGCAGGTGACCGATAGTGCCGGGAAGGTGCGCAGGCTCGAGGAACAGGTGCTGGTGACGGCCCCGATGGTTAACGCAGGGGCCGGCGCACAGAACACGTTCGACTGCGAGAACCCGGCTGGGAACGGAGACGAGCCGAGCACGTCGGACTGTGTGAAGACCTTCGCCTGGTCCATTATCGACGTCAATAGCCGTGGGGGAACTGACGACTGCTTCAAGGTCACGTCGAAAATACGTCCAGGTATTGGTCGTGTAGTGGTGCCCGCCGGGCGCGATCCGGCGTCCAGCATCCTCAACGCCCTCTACACGTACCACGCCAACGTGACCGGGCCAGTGGCCATCAACGGGCTTTACATCCCGGTGCCGCACGCGGTCACGACCGTTTACGACACGTTCAACGGCACGGTCGGCCTCGGGACAATACCCTTGCGGGTCGGGCCGCTAGGCACCCAGAACCTGGACCTTAACTTCCACCTGCAACTCCAGGATCTAGTGCCGGGCAATCAGGGTTCCTCGGTTTGCTATTCGCACGTGACCCAGGGTTATCGGCTCGTGGACAGCACCACGCTCAACAAGAGCACCACCATCGGCGGCCTGCCGGTGCAGGGTGGCATTGGCGTGGACCTGCTCTACCACTCGAGCCGCATCATCCTGAACGTGGGGCTGCCGAACATCTTCGGCTTCCTGAGCGGCCAAGCGGCCCAGGGCACGCTATGCGCGAACCTCGACAACACCAGCGGCCTGAGCCTCGACGGGGCGACGATCGGCCCGATCCCGAGCGTCCTCATCGGCCCGGTGGTGCTGAATAACCTCACTTTCCGGTATGTCAAAGACGACAACCTTTGGGAGGGCGGCGCCACAGTCACGCTTCCCGGGGCAATGGTTGGCATTAACGCTTCGCCCCCTCCCCCTGATCTCGGTTTCGGCATCAAGGACGGGCATTTCGACCATGCCGGTATCGGGGTCGACTTTCCGTCGGGCGCTCAGCCGGAACTTTTCCCTGGCGTCTTCCTGACCAATATGCACGTGGCGCTTGGCGCCAGCCCCCTCCGCTTCACCGGCGGTGTCGCGATAACAGCGGCGCAGGTCATCCAGATAAAAGGCGACGTGTTCATTGCATTTGCCTCTCAGGCTGACCAGTACACTTTCCCAACCACCAGCGGCGACCTGGCACCGCTATCCGGACGCACGTTGAACTCGCTAACCATCGCCGTCGGCGGGAACGCGACCGCGAAGCTGCCGATCGCGTCCGACCAGCTCTCGCTTGGGAATGCCTATTTGTTGTACGAGTACCCGGATTACTTCGAGATAGGTGGCAACTTCGAGTTCGATCCACCACTGCTCAAGATCAATGGTTCGATGCTCGGCTTCCTGGATCCGCCTCAGCACACCTTCTCCCTGCAGGGCAGCGTCTCGGCGTGCTTGCGGGACGCCATCCACATAACCGTGGCTGGCTTTGACCAAGAGATCAAACCATGTTTCACCACCGGCGCCGTGATCTCTAGCAAGGGCGTCGGCTACTGCGGGACAATCCCTGTGCCGGCCCCTGTGGTTGGGGTGGTGCCAGTGCAGGTGACCGTTGGCTACAAATGGGGCGACTCGCTGCCGTCTTTCTCCTTCTTTTCGTGCAACATAGGCGACTACGAGGTGACTTCCTCCCGAGCCGCCACCGCCAATGTGCGGGAGGCGTCGCTATCCGGGGGGCCCGAGCTCCGGCGGCCCCAGGATTTGCGGGTTTCTCGCTCCACGCGGGCCTAGCCGCAGCGACTGTTCGGGTGGCCGGGACCGGAGGTGCGCCCCAAATCGTTCTCGACGGCCCGGGCGGCGTGCGGGTGTCGACACGCAGCATGGAGCGCAACGCAGGCGTTGTCGTCGTCCAGGTGCCCGCCGCTGACGAGACGTTCATTGGCCTGCGCGACCCCGCTGCCGGGAACTGGACTCTGTCGCCGCTACCAGGTTCCGTGCCCTTGGCGAGCGTGGCGTTGGCGCGGCGCGTTACCGCCACCAGCGATTCGGGCCCACGTCAGCGGCCGTGGAGAGACGCGGGTGCTCTCATACCAGGTCACGCCCGCCGCCGGGCGCACTATAGCGTTCGCCGAACGGGGAGCGGGTGTATACCACCTCATCGGCACCGCCCTCGCCCGACGAGGCGAAATCGCCTTCACCCCGGCCTCTGGGCAGGCCAGGGACCGCGAAATTGTCGCGCTTATCAGCCAGGATGGCGCACCGGCTGGGCAGGCCGTGGTCGGGTCGTACGTCGCGGCCGAGGCTGCTCGCGTGGCCGCCCCCCGTGGCCTCAGCGTTCACCGAGCCGGGACCCGGCTGCTCGTGAGCTGGAGGCCGGTGCCCGGCGCCTGGCGGTACGCCACGACCATAAGTGCCGGCGCTTACCGCCGACTGCTGCTTAGCACGGTGCCCCACGTGACGTTCATCGGCGTGAGTGGCATCACCAAAGGTAGCGTTCAGGTGGTCGCCATCCCTGCGAACGGGCAGGACGGCGCCGCGGCGATTGTGCTCCTAAAACCCCCACGATCGGGCACTGCTCGTCGGTGAGGAGTGCCGGTATTTGGGGGGCATGGGGGAATGTTTCGAGTCCCTGTCAGAGACCCCTTTTTTGAGGTGCGGACACTACGCTGGGACCAAAGCTCTCCGGTTCGAATCCTCCGGTGAGATGGATGGGATGAGCGACTCGCACAAGTCCCGCCACGACCGCACCCGCAACACGGCGCCCTAGCGAACCCGAGCGGAAAGGCCGACCGCGTCAACGCCCGGGCCGAGGATCCGGACGCGGTCGATCTCTCGCTCAGCAACCATCACCCCCTCTTTTGCCTGAAGCGCGACCTAGAAACGTCCGAAATTGGAGGCCAATAATACCGCCGCCTGGACCGGACAACATCTAAATGCGCACATTATGTGCCCTTTCGAGCGGGAACCGCCCCCAAAACAAGGTGCTTCGCTCGCCGCCAGCTGAGCCTAGCCCTTAGGGACCTAGGCCCAGTGCTCGGCCGACCCAGGTCGAGGCGAAGCTCAGGTGCTAATTCCGAGCAGACCGATTCGACCGTTAAGGGTCGGGGGCCAATTCCCCCCACGGCAAGCATCTCGCAAACCTATTATTACCTCGTCACAGTCCAGCTCCCGAGCTCTCTTTCAACTCAGACCAGGACCATCCAGCTCAACGCGTACAACCCGTATGACCCGCCCACCGTCATGAACGGTCCCGGGGCGAACGCTGCATCCAGCGGGACTTCAGCGCAGATCAATGGTCTCGATTATGCGACCGACACCCTTCTATCTACAAACACTGCCCAAACCAATTCATCAGGCTTTGCCAATTTCATCGTCGCTGATAACGTAAACGAAGACGTCGTAGTCGCGGCGACCGATGTCACCTCTGGCAGCAGCCCCGTAGGCATCCTCCAGACGCCCAACCTGAGTTTTAGCGTCAACGAGGGCTCTACGCCGTCTTATCAGATCCATCGGGTGGACGCGGAGGCGGAGGCCGAAGCGTGCCCAGTTGCTCATCGGAGAGCGTGGTGGTGGTCATGACTGCTCCTTTCGAGGTTTGCTCTCCTCATGATGAAGACCGGGGCACGGTTTGAGAAGTACAAGAGTTGGACCGTCACGGTCCAGATTTAGTACTGGGACAGGGACCGACCATCCGGGATACTGTAAGAATGGCTAGCTACGACGAGTACTGCCCTATCGCCGTCGTGGTGGAGTTCTTCGGCGACCGCTGGATCCCGCTGGTCCTGCCCGAGCTGGTGGTCGGTTCTCACCGCTTCAACGAGATCCACCGTGGGATACCGAGGGTCAGCCGGTCTCGGTTATGTCAGCGTCTCCGCGTTCTCGTCTCCCAGGGTCTGGTCGAGCGGCACGAGGAAGGCCACACGGTCGAGTACCACCTGACGGAGGCGGGCGCCGACCTGGAGCCAATTATCTGGGCGCTCGGCCACTGGGCGGCGCGTTGCGCGTTCGGCGACCCGCACAAGGAGCAGCTCGACGTCGCCTGGCTAGTGTGGCGGATGCGCCAGCATGTTGACCTCGCTGGAGTGCCGCCCCACCGCACAACGGTCGAGATCCGCGCCACCGGCACAAACGCGGGACGCGCCTGGCTCGTGACCGAGCGACGCGGCGCCACCGTGTGCCAGGTCGACCCCGGTTACGAAGTCGACTTGGTTGTACAAGGGCAGAACGCGTCACTCCACCGATGGTTCGTAGGCCGAAGCGAGCTGGGTGCAGAGGTCGAGGCGGGCCGTATCCGGTTCCACGGCCCCGCTCGCCTCGTACGGGCGTTCCCCACCTGGTTCGTCCATGACCCACTGCTTGACGAAGTGCGCCGAGCTGCTCGTAGGGAGCGAATAGGCCCGTCACCTCAGCCGTTTGAGCGTGTGACCCGCGAGGAAGTCCATGCGTCCTTAGGGAACTGAGCAAAATAACCGGAAGTATGGACAGAGGCGGCGTAAAGCGGTCGGTTAGGATCAGTCACCCGAGCTTCATCGAAGCGACTTTTGAGAGCGGTTGGACTGTTGGGGTCTACGTAAATGCAACCCTCGAGAAATGCGGGGAGACCGATTGGGTCCCGCTTCGTCGTCGACTTCAGCGGTTCGGTGCTGGGCTGGGCGGCATCGCCGGTCGCTGATGCCGTCGTCTGGTCTTCGAAGAAGGCGTAAGGCAGCCGACCCGAGGGTCACGATGTCGCCGAGGGTATTATGCGCTCACATTCCGTGCGGCCGTCCTATGGTTTCTGAACAGCCATAACTCCGAATACGAACTTCACCGGGCTGCAACCAGCCGAGGGCTGACCACATAATGACACCAAAGACGGCGTTGACCAGTCGACGACGCCAGCTAAGTCGAGATCGGCTATGGGCTGGCGAGGCCCTATCGTGGACAAGGCTTTGGCACCGAGGTCGTCCTAGCGATAAGCGACTGGCTGCTCGCTCAGCCCGGTGGGGCGGTGGTCCACGCGAGTACGTTGCCGAGTAATGCGGCCAGCCGACGGGTCCTCGAAAAGGCAGGCTTCACGATGGTGGGAGCAGCGAACGGCGAGATCATATACGAACGCCGCTCATGACGAACCGATCAGCGTCCGTGAGTTATGGCGTCGGGCCGCCCCCGGGACCTCCCGGGCCCCCGAGGCTAGGCCTGGCCAGAGTTCCTTTGACGGTCGTCTCGGAGGCGTCGACAACTATGTCAAAGGTAGCGGAGAAGCCTTTCTCGATGCTGCCGCTGACAGGCAGGATGTTGGTGGCGAAGTCAGCGCGCTGGAGAACGGTGTCGTTTTCGTTCGTCGTGGGGTTCTTACCTGGCGACCGGGTGTTGTAGGGGGCAGCACCGGTAAGTACCTTGTTGTTATCGGCATCGGAGAAGAAGAGCTGGGTGGTGTACCCGGCGATCGTGGCCCCGGTGCTTGAAAGTTTTCGCACGCGGACGTGGATGTGTATTGCCCGGCTGGCGTACCAGCCGGGCCAAATAGTCTTGAAGCTGACCTGCCCGGGGACCGCTTTTCGGTTCACGCCGCCGTCTTGGCCCGTGACCTCGTAGCCGCGCAAGAAATCTTCCCCGCTCGTGTCGCCGCTGTTTGTCCCTCCCCCAGCCTGCTGGGACGTCTCGTCGGAGTAGAGGCCGTGCGCGTTGGCGTGCCAGATGTCGACGGCGACGCCGCTCAGGGGTTTGGAGCCGTTGCTTGCATTGAGCACGTTGATAATGAGCGTCAGCGCTACGCCCTTCTGGGCAACCCCCGGGGCTGTCCTCGCCGCCAGCGTGTTAGCACGTACGTCTGAGCGACGGAGCATTGTGTTTACCCAGTAAGGGCCCTCGGTAAGCTCCGGTGTCAGCTTTAGGTCGCTGGCGGCGGTTCGCGTGGTCTCGGTATTAATTGCTGCGTCCAACCACTTCGGCAGCGCCACAAACGTGACACCGGCTACGCCGGCTAGTCGGAGCGCCTCTCGTCGGGTCATTCGCTGGTCGTCTGTCATGGGGTTGTACCCTTCCTTCCTGTCTGGCCTTCCTGTCTGGCCTTTCTGTCTTGTCTGTCTTGCCTTTCTGTCTGGGTTATTCGACGGGGCCACCACGGGGCCCCGTTCGGTTGTGCCGGCTCTCTCGGGCCGTCGTAGGTCGGCCCTGTCCGACCGGTACCAGCTCACGGCTCGTCACGGGCCCTTCCAAACCCTCCAAGCCTGCGCGGTGCCGACGGTATGCCTCCTCGAAGTCCAAACCGGCGACCGCGACGACTGGTCGGGGACACCGCAGCACCCCGGTCCGGTAGGGCCAATAACAGGCGGCCAACAAGACGAGCAGCAGGCCGGTGTTGGGGTCGGTCCCCGTACCCGTGAGGATGCCCCCGAAGGCCTCGGCCACCCAGATGACCAGGGCGAAGGCTGCCGCCACCAGCACCGCCGGTTTCATAACGGAGGGCTTGAAGATACCCAGGGCCGCGAAAGCGCACGCCAGTGCCAACAGGACCGAGACCAGCGTGCCGTGGCTGCCGATTAGGTTGGCGGCCGCGCCCTCGACCGACCTGAGCCAGCCCGGCTCGTCCGAGGCGCTGGTCGTGAAGATTTGAGCCAGAGCCCTGGCCCCACGGTTCGCAGGAAGCAGGAGGTAACAAGCGAAGCTGCCCCACAGGGCCGCCCAGAACAGACCGGCGCCCCTCGCGCCGAACCTGCCCCGTGCCGCCGGGACGGTGAGCTCGCCACGGTCGCGGGCCGTTGCCGGCCAGAGGAGGATGGCGATCACGGCGTAGAGGACCACTCCTCCTGGAAAGCCCGCAAGTGGGCTCGCCCCGGTGAAGATCCCGCCCAGACCCTCACCTAGCCACCAAACCGACAGGGCGTAGCCAACCGAGCCGGCCAGGGCGAGCTTGCGGGTACGAGGCACCAGCAGCCCGACCGCAATCAGCAGCTGGGTCGTAGCGAAGATGGCGTTGAAAAAGGCGATGTGGTGCAGCATCAGGTGAGCCGCCCAAAGCAGCGGGGCAGCCACGATGCCGGGGTTGCCACCTGCCGCCGGCTCGATTATCCGAGTCACGAAAGACCCGGTGAACATGAACGGTTGGAACTGCAATGCCGCATCGAGCAACCACACAAACCCTAATAGCAATATCAGTCTTTGACGGATGCGGTCCGCTCTGGGCCTCTTTACGTGGGGCATCAGCAGGTAACGCGCCGTCTTGGTCATGAGAGTGCGTTCGGTGTCCATGACAAACAAGACTGAGTGACGCCGCTGGGAGCACTTTGGGAGGGACCTGGGGATTTGATCAGAGATCTCGAAATCTTGCCCTTAGTACCGTTCGGCGCCCGGCCACCGGTCTACGGTCAGGAGCCGTGGCGGTTCAGTGCCGCCGCCAGGTCGGCGGCGACGCGATCGGCCGCGGCCGCGCAGGCCGCTGAGATGTTGTCTGAGTAGCAGCATTAGCGGATTGAAAACCAACGCGAAGGCTCGGGCCAGTACCGATCGGGCGGCTCGTGGCTGTCATTTGCGGCTGACCGTCGGGTAGCCGTATTAGCGGACTAAAAACCGACGCGATCGTTGGCGGCCGACGGCGGCAGTCGCCCCGCTGGGCAGCAAGGGCACCGTGGACCGCAGACGGAAGCCCTGCTCAGGCCACGATTCACGAGGGACGAGCAACCGAGCGGCGTCGTACGGCGCGCTCGTACGGAGAGTCAGAAAGGGGGTCAAAGTTGGCCGAGGCTGACCGTGGGGTTTACTCCCTGCCGAATCGGTCCTCATCGGCACACGGCAAGATGAACTCCGACTGCCGCACGCGATGTCCAATTACTTGCTGGGCAACTTCCTTGCCACCGACGAGTGCGTGAGTAGGTCTTCCCGCGCGGCGCTATTTACAGGTGAAGCTCAATGTGTAACGCCTCAGCCCGCGGACGCAGGGCGATACTGCTGACCGACCCGCGCGCGTTTCCGGCCCTGCGGAGGCGTGCCATTCGAACGGCGACCATTTGGGTCCGCGGTTCCGGCTGCCTCCTGCGTACTTGCGCCGGTTAAGACCAGGGCACCAATCAAAGTGATATCACTTTCTTTGGGAAACCTATCAACGAGGACGTCGCGGTTCGGCCGGAGCTACTCCATGTTGTAACTGAAGCACTATGGGCGCGTACGCTCTCGTTCATCCCAACGCTGCATGGAGGTGGAGCGAAATGGCGATCCGGCGTGAAGCCCAAAAAGCGAAGTCCAACGCGCTTGACCGCGCGCGCATTCAACAGCCGTACAGGGGGAGGTTTGTGGCTACTCTCCTGGCCTGCGGCGCGTGCTGCGTGTGGCTGACGTGCCCAGTCGCCGCAGTGGCCGCCGTCCGGGCACCGCACTATGCGAAGGCACCGACTGGGCAATTCCCGCAGCTGCCCGGGACGATTGAGCCCCAGGTCTGCGCCAGCTGCACCCCCCCGCTCATCTACTACGGCGGGCCCGTGATGGACAGCAATGGGGCGAAGGGCGTCACTATCACACCCATCTGGTGGCAGCCCAGTGGGGGGCGCTTCTTCTACCCGTCCTTGTACCAGGACCTGATCGACAGGTACATAACCGACATCGCCGTCGCCAGCGGCAGCACCGACAACGTTTACTCGGTCGACACCGAGTACTACGACAAGGTTGGGGGGGTGAAGACCTACATGACCTACAAGCTCACGGCCGGGACCCCGCTGGAGGACACCGACGCCTTCCCCGCCAACGGCTGTAAGCAGGCGCCGGGTTATTCGGCGTGCCTCACAGACGGCCAGTTGCGCGACGAGCTGAGAGCTATCACGAGCAGCCAGAAGTTGCCCACGACAATGGCCTACTTTTACCCCGTCTTCTTGCCGCCGGGCGTCGAGACCGAGGACATCGACGGGTCGAACTCGGCCGGCGCCTATTGCGGCTACCACCGCGCCTTCGGTTCAGGCTCTGACCAAACCGTTTACGCCGACTTGCCCTACCCGCCGGCCAACGGCGGCTGCGACACGGGTCAGGCGCCGAACGGGAACTCCCTCGTTGACGGCGAGGTCAGTACGTTTGCCCACGAACTGCTGGAAGCCCTCACCGACCCCCTCAACCCTCAATACGGCTGGTTCGACGGAAAGGGCAACGAGATCGGGGACATGTGCGACCAGAACTACGGTGGTGCCCTCGGGTCGACCAGCTCCTCTAACCCGAGCGGGACCGAGTACAACCAGGTCGTCAATGGGCACAAGTACTACGTGCAGGAGTTCTTCAGCAACGTGGCCTTTGCCAAGTCCGGCGTCGGCAAGGGTTGTGCTCTGTCTGAGGCGCTGGCGGAGAACCCCAAGGCAACGGGGACCGGTACGGGGGCAACGACCGTCGGCAAGGAGTTCAGCGACGCCTACCCGACCGAACTGGCCGCCAACGGCAAGGCCACCTCGTCCATTTTGGTGACTGTCGCCGATCCGCAGGGCTACGGGGTCGAGGGAGACCATGTCCACCTCCAGACAGGCCTCGAGTACGGCACGGGGCTGTGCGGCAAGCTGAGCAGCCACGCAGCCGTGACCAACGCAATCGGCCAGGCCACAGTGACTTACAAGGCATCCAAGTTCAACGGGGTCTGCTGGGTGCTGGCCACGGAGGCTGACGGCGGCAAGGGCTCCGAGTCCGTCATCTACCAGGGCACGGCGATGAAACAGAGCCCGAGCCTGATGGCGACGTTCCCGACCACGCTGCAGCCAGGCCGTACGGCCACCTTCACGATAACCGCAACGAACCCTTCCCCCCATCCTCTCACCGACGCCCAGGTGTACTTCGTCGCTTACCCCGCCTCGGCGACGAAAAAGAGCGTGAGCGCCAACGAGGTGCACTTGTCATACTCGACCCACGGCCCGAAGGGCCACTTCGCCAACGTCATCCTCAGCGGTTCGACGAGCGCCGACACCGACATCGAGGGCCACCTTGGGTCGGCCGAGGGGGCCACGATGGCGCCGCACTCGTCGGAGAAGATCTACTTCCACGTCACGCTGGCTGGCAACGTCCCCACATCGAAGACCGTGCCGCTCATTGAGTTCGAGGGCTACCTCGACCAGGTCAACTCGGCCGCTGGGGGCGGGGCGACCATCGGCGACACGCTGTATACCGAAATAACGGTGCCCTAACGGCCGCGGGTACAGCCCTTGCCCAGGCTGAGACCGGCCAGATCCCCCCGAAGAAACCGTGGCGCTTCACGGAGAATCGCGCCACTATCGATGCCTCAACGGCGGCCCAGAGAATACGTCGACCAGTACCGCCCGCCGTCGGTCGTACGCCATAGGAGGCCCGAGCCGCCTACGTACCATGCCCAGCTCACGCTCGGGCTCAGGAAATCGAGCGACAGCTGATTAGATTCCTTCCCCCACGGGGTATTGGGAGCTGTGGGCGACGTTCTCCAGGAAAGCCCGCCGTCGGTGGTCCTGTACAGGTTTACGGCCCGCCCTGACCAGCCAGGCCGGGCCGAGACGAGGTCCAAACAGCTCTCGTCTGTCGGGCAGTAAAAGTTGGCCAACCGGATCAGCCTCGGGGCTGGAGGGGGGAGGCGCCTCAGGTCCCAGTGGCCGCCGGTGTCGGTGGTGGCGGCGATGCGGAGCACGGTGAGTACCTCCACAACCATGCTGCCGACCTGTGGGAAGAGAACACCGGGGGTAGACGCCCGTGTAATCGCTGTGACAGGGCGCCGCGATGGGGACGTAACCCCACCTACGGCCCCCGTCGCTGGTGCGTGGGAGGCCCAGCGGTCCGTGGCCGCAGTACCCACTGAGGAAACCGACGCGGGTGCTAGCAAAAGACACGCCGCCGACATTTCGCATTGGTCGTTGATCACCGAGACTTCTCGCCCGTGCTTGCCCCCATCGGAGGTGGCGTAGATGTGCACCAGATCCTCACGAGTGCCCTGGCCAACCTGGGTGGCGAGGTAACCGGTAGAAGGGTTTAGGAAAAAAACGCCGACCAAATCTGCCCGCGGGAACCGGCCTCACAGCGCCCACCTCTTACCGGCGTCAGAAGTCGGGAACACGTCGAGCTCACAAGACTGCCGGTGGGAGCGCCCACCGGCAGTCATGCGTCGCGACTGTTCAAGATGAACGGCGTCAGGAGGTCCGGGTTGGCTGAGCCCGGGTTGTCGATGATCCCGGCGTCCTCCCTGGCCAGCACGGGCGGGGTGACGTCGTGCCAGCGACGGCCTCCGTCATGGCTCGTCAACAGCTCGGTAAAACTGTTTTGGCTGGCCTCGTTCGTCGCCATGGCCCAGCCGTCGGACCGGGTCACAAAGTTGCCGTAATCAAAGACCCACCATGACGGCGCTTGGCCTTGCGCGCTCGGGCTCGGGGCCGCTCCCAGGGCCAGGACGGCCGTCAGGAGGGCGGAGGCCGAAGCGGCGCGGAGGCGGGCAAAGACGGCGCTTATGCCTCTATAGTCCCCGGCCCGGGGCGGTTCCCTGGGGACAGCCTCGAGCCGTGTGCATGGGCCCGTCTCATGATGAGCGCAGGAACACAAAGCGCATAACGCTCCGTTATGGACGTATTAAAAACAACCCGAGCTTCTCGGTGAATCCGAGCATATGGAGCATGACGGTGTAGTTCGCAGCAACCTGAACGGGACGCCGCAACATAATGCCAAACTTCGGGACCGAGCGGACGGACGAAAAGCGAGTGACATCCCCCTGAGTCGGGTCTGCTATACACCCCGCGGGGTCTGCGTACCTCGCCGCGTGCTGCCGTTTGATGCGACGATCAACTCAAGAAGAGGCGCACCCCAGGCCACGCGGTCGCGCGAACCTTGGTCTGTGGCTATAGAGCTCCGCCCAGCTAGGACCGGGGATGCTGCCGCGCTCCGAGAACTTGAAAGGGACGCAGGCCAGCGGTTCCGGGAGGTGGGTTACGCCGAGGCCGACCGGGGATGGGTTGCCGTCGACAGCGACGGTGTGCCGATCGGTTATGTGTTGGTCGACATAGTCGACGGTGCGGCGCACATCGAGCAAGTGAGCGTGGCGACAACAGGGCAGGAGGATCGGGCGCATGCTCGTCGAGAAAGCCCACGAGTGGGCGAGCGAGAACGCCCTCCCAGCCGTGACGCTGACGACCTTCAGTCATGTGCCATCGAACAAGCCGCTGTACGAGCACCTTGGCTTCCGCGTGCTCGCCCCCGAAGAAATTGGCCCCGGACCGCGGTCCCTAATGGAACTAGAGGCGTCCCATGGCCTCGACCGCGCCGCGAGGGTGGCCATGACCGCCCGCCCTTTGGCATGTGAGCCAAGGCGCTTTGCATCGTGCCCGTGACAACACGGCTCACGCCCAAGGACAGTTCGGGTCGCGTGGTCGAGACGCTGGCCCCGTTTGGCGCAAGGGCCATGAGTGTTCGGAGGATCGGCCAGCGAGCTCGGTCTTGATCTCGCCTAGGTCCGCCCCAGCAGCCGCCGTCACCATAAAGAGCGCGTAGCCTCCGTCAAGTGAACCGTGCCCTGACCGTGTGGGATGCCGGCGCTAGCAGCATGCGGAACCGAAGCATTCGCCGTTCAAGCGGCGGAGAAGGCTAGCGAAGATTGTCGTCACCCTGACCCGGAGCTCGCTGGCCTACGGGTTCGGAGGTGGCCCCAGGTGGTAGGCCTGGCGTTGCATGACTGCGCCGGTATATGCCGCCGTTCCGACTGACCAGGTTTTCGGCAATGAGCTCGCGGCGCAGGTAGGCGACATCGTCGAAGACGTCCCGCAAGAGATTGTTCACCTCGGGCGCTTTGTAGTCGCGTCCTGGGTCGAAGTGTTCCGCCACCCGGTCCAGCACAGCTCGGCGCTTGGCCCGCTGCGCGGGCAAGGCCTTCAGGCGGCCAGACGGCTCGAACCAGCGGTCGCTGAGTGGCTTCACCCGTTGGTTTGAGTGGCGGCCGAGCCACTCGAGCAGCTGGGCTCGCTCGACCCGCCACTCCTTCCCGATCCGGTAGCCGGGGATCTCCCCCGCCTGTAGCTTGCGCTGGACCACCTGGACATTAAGCCGGAGCAGCCCGGCGACCTCGGCTGAGGTATACAAGTACAGCTCTTCGGCCATCGAAAAAAATATACGTCAAACGCCGTCTTTATACTCTAACGTACGAACATGGCGGCCATAAGGCTGCGGATTTCCGGGGTTTTCGTACACCCATTTCGGTTCATTCCGTACACCCGTTTCGGGGGTTTTCGTACACCCCGCGATTGGAGAGCCTGAGTAGCACTGGCGTGAGTTGAGAGGTCACCGACAGCCTGCAAGGACAGTCCACCACGACGTCCGAGAAGGAGCCGGTGACCCGACCCCACACTGCC
The DNA here is from genome assembly GCA_963823855.1 of uncultured Acidimicrobiaceae bacterium. GTDB lineage: Bacteria > Actinomycetota > Acidimicrobiia > Acidimicrobiales > Palsa-688 > Fen-671. The sequence goes on along the minus strand of CAWGNA010000002.1, from coordinate 355,805 downwards.
ATGCGAAAGATACGAGAGGTACTGAGGTTGAGCTTGGGCCAAGGCCTGAGCCTGCGCCAGGTCGCCGCCTCGGCCCAGGTGCCGTACACGACGGTGGCCGATTACATGAGACGAGCGCGGGCGGCGGGACTGGCCTGGCCGCTGCCCGAGGGCCTCGACGACGACGCTCTGGACGCCTGCCTGTTCACCAAGCGGGCAGCGCCCGCAAGCGTGCGTCCCGTGCCGGACTGGGCCAGAGTCCACACCGAGCTACGCCGTCCCGGGGTCACGCTCATGCTTTTATGGCTCGAGCATAAAGAGGACTTCCCCGACGGGTACTCCTACACCCAGTTCACCGTGCACTACAAGGCCTGGAAGCGCGGCATCGACGTCGTCATGCGCCAAGGGCACAAGGCGGGCGAGAAGCTCTTCGTGGACTTCCCGGGCCACAAGATCCCCATTTACGACGCCAGGACGGGACAGGTGGCGCACCACGCCGAACTGTTCGTGGCCGCCATGGGCGCTTCGAACTTCATGTACGCCGAGGCGCTGGTGTCCCAGGAGCTCATGTACTGGGTCACCGCCCACGTGCACGCCTTCGAAGCCCTAGGGGGATGCCCGGCGGTCGTAGTGTGCGACAACCTCCGCTCGGGGGTCACCCAGCCGCACCGCTACGAGCCCGACGTCAACGCCACCTATTCCGAGATGGCGGCGCATTACGAGCCAGTCGTCCAGGTCCGCTTGGCTAGCCCCGGCCAGGTCGACCTGGCGGGTGCCGTTCTGGCACCTCACTACGGACGGCGTGTGGGAGGTGCTGGAGGGCGAAATCCCATTGAGGTCGGGCGAAGCGGGGACGATACCGCTAACGTCCAAGCTGCGCGCTGCTAGCGTCCTAGGGGGGTTCACTCCGCCCGTGTTCGACTTCGTCCGCGACCCGACGCCGGACCTGCGGTTGCCCGGGCGATAGCACGTTGCCGGCTCTACGGTTCAACGTCGACGAGCCGGGCGCTTTCGTTCCACAGTCGTTCGCAGCGCTCGAAGTCGGTCGTATGGGACGCGGTATCGACCAAGGCCCGGTCGACGAAGAAGCGACCGGTGACACCTTTCACCTCCTCGGACGTGGCCAGCCACGCCGGGGTGTCGGCACCCACCTCGGGGGAGGGTTGGTCGTCAGAGTCGGTCCAGCCTAAGGGAGCCCGGCCAGCGGGCTGGGGGCCGGGTGAGGGCAGCGCACCGCTCCGGAACGCCTCCTTGACGAGCGCTGCGAGCCCCGGTAGCTCATCACTCAGACCGGTTCCGCTGATGATGCCCGGATGGGCCCGTTGACCGTGATCCTGGTCCCAGCCAGCCGGCGGGCGAGGTGGAACGCGAACATGGCGTTCATGTTCTTGGTCTCGCCGTAGGCGAAGAAGGGCCGAAGCTCGGCCGGTTCCCCGAGCCGTTCCGGATGGGCGAAGCACAGATCGTTGAGGTCAACCGGTCGGCGCGCCAGCGACACCGGGTTGGCACCCACAATGACGAAACGAGCCTCGGTCAGGTTTGCCGCAAGGGAGCGCAGCAAGAGGTAGGGCGCCAAGTGGTTGACGGCCAGCACGCGGGGCAATCCGTCCGAGGTCGTCCGGTCCAGACCCGTCACCAGGGCGGCGTTGCTGATGACGATCCCCGGGACTGGTCCGGCCAGGATCCGCTCGGCCAGAGCCCGGACCTCGGCCAGCTCGGCTAGGTCGGCTCGCTCCAGGATGAGGTCGGCTCCCCCCACCGCGGCATCGATCCGTTCTCGACTGTCCTTTAGCCGTTTGTCGCTCCGGCCCACCAAGGTGACGGTCAGCCCTTCTCCGGCCAGTCGTTGCGCGATGGCTTCGCCGATCCCGTTGGTCGCGCCGGTGACCACCGTGTGGGTCACTTGGTTCCTCCCGTGGGCATGACCCGATGCTATGTCCGCGACATCCCCAGCCGGTTACATCTGGCCGTGGCGAACCGGACCGGCTGGTTCGTAGGTGCCGATGACGATGCCTAGATCCGTTACGGTGAGGTCGACAGGGCGAGGACGCCGTCGTTGACCAAGCGGCGACCGGAGCCGAGCACCAGCGGGAAGGTCATCAGGCGGAAGCGGTCGACGAGCTCGTGCTGCAACAGCGTCTGGAGCAGTTTGCCGCTTCCCCAGATCTGCAGCTCGTCGCCGGGCCCGTCCTTCAGCGCCTGCACGGCCGCAACGACGTCGCCGGTCACGAGGCGAGCCGTGCCAGGGTGCCCCCGCGCCACATGGCATCGGCCGGCTGAGCGAGTTGGACACGACGTACTTGGGCAGCGAGTTGATCGCCGTGGCAATGGGGTTGGCGGGGTCGGTCTGATCAGGCCAGTAGCCGCGGAAGATGTCGAACGTCCTGCGGCCGAACAGGAACGCACTGGCGTGGCTGTTGAGCTCGGTGACAAACTCGCCGACGGCCGGGTCGGGGAACGGGGCCTGCCAGCCGCCGTGGGTGAAGGTGTCGCTGGGATCCTCCTCAGGTCCCCCGGGGGCCTGCATCACGCCGTCGAGGGTCAGGGACATCGACCTCGACGATGAACCATCCGTCGAAGCCCCCAAGGGCTGCCAGGACGGCCCCGTATGCCACGTCTCCGCGGCCCGGCTCGGTCAAAGGTGATGGCTGCTTATCTTCCAGTAGTCCCCGTCGGCCGCCCTCCCCGCCTCGGCCACCTCGAGACGAACGTCTTTCAGGCGCACGGCGCCAACACGTCCGGGGTGCCGGAGGATGAACTCTGCCGGATCGGCTCCGGCCCACGCCAGATGCCCTGTATCAGCGCCCAGCAACAGTAGGCTCGGCTCTACTTCGGCCAGCACCATGTCGGTTTCCTCCGGCGTCTCGACCAGAGTTCCGACGTGCTGGTGGAGACACGGAGTCACGCCTTCTTCGACCATAGCTTGCGCCACAGTGCGTAGGTTGGCGATGAGGGTGCGAAGCCTCTCCGGTTGGTGCCCTTTGCCCTGCGCCGGCGTCGATAGCCGGGGCGGATCTGGGAATTGCTCGGCGATGAAGATCCGGTCGAGCCCGAGCTCCGCGTGTTGCGCCGCCCGCCGGTGAGCGCGGTCGATGGTCTCGGGAAGCTCCTCCGGCTTGAAAAAGGGGGCCGAGAAATACCCCGGTGCAGGGACCAGCCCCGAGGCGGACAGCAGCTCGGCAAATTCAGCCGTCGTCATTGATGCTGGAGGGTCGAGGGGTACGGCTCCAAACCCTGAGGCGCGCACTTGGCGAAATATCTCCGGCAGCGGAGGTGCTAGCTCCGGCCGGTAACCATCGACAGTGAGGTACCAGCTCAGCGGGTTCAGTGCGACCTTGGTTGTCCCAACCAGACTGTTCATGCCGACGTCCTTATCCACTCCGTAGATGTCTCGTGCTCCCGATTGCCTAGGCCGGCCTGCGCCGGCCTGTTCGTGTCCCGCTCGACCTCAATTACTACGATTTGGACCACCACGAGTTGGCTTACTGCGCTTCGCCCGTTCGCCAGTCAAAGAGGACGGCGCCTATCCCCGGCTCGCGGTCAGCCAGTCGGGAATAGAATCTCCTGGGACTGGGCCGCGGGCACGACATGGGTTATCAGCCCGGTCATCTTGAGCTGTCCGCGGCGCAAGAGGTCGAACAGGGTGGCGTAATCTTCCTGAAGGGACCAACGAGCTTGCCGTGGGCCCGAGTCGAGAGGGAGTAACCATTCCAGCGCTCCGATCAAGCGGATGCCGCGTGAATGGAATCCCGTACAACAGGTCCGTCGCGTCGCCGCTGTAGAGCCCTCGAGGCGAGCCGAGCAAAACGACCTCCCCCCCGTTACTCGCCACCGCGATAGCGGTCGGGACCGCGTCTGGCACACCGGAAGCCTCGACCACAAGATCCCGACCTCCCCCCAGCACGCTCTCGACCGTCGCCCGCTCGTTTCCTCCGATCGCCACCGCCGCGGCGAGACCTGTCGCCTGCGCCATCGAGACTCGCCCTTCGACCGGGTCGAGCCCCAGCACCTTCATACCGGCCAACTGCAGCAACTGGGCGGCGAAGTTCCCTACGAGCCCGAGCCCGACGATGACAGCGCTGCGCTCCGAGGTCAACGGTCGTCGCCTTGCGGAATAGCGGTGATCGAAACGGATGCCATACGGCCGAGCACGATTGTTTGGGCATCGTCGTTTGCCGAGATCTTCACGATGGGCCGGCGCGTGCTGCCCACGATCGCGTACCGGGCATGGCGGCAAATAGCAAATACCCGGTCACCCACTGCCAACCCACGGTCGGGCCCCTGCGCCGGCGGCCCAACCGCGACGATCTTGCCCACCGCTCCGTACCCAGGCCGGTGGGGGTACTCGTTCCAGCTCCCGGGGATACGAGTGCGCGGATCCAGGCCGGTGAAGTTAGCTACTTCGGTCCCAGCACTGATAATGGACACCTCGAGGTCAACCACTACTTCGCCAGGCCCAAGCAATTTCTCGTCCACTTGGGCCTCTTCGACCTTGCAGTCGCGCTTCCCAACAAACACCAGGCCTGGGCCACTCAGCATATTGCTCTCTTTCGGTCGATGCTGGCACTATCTGTCAACTCGCGGCGAGGAGCGGTCGTTCAGTCGCGGTTATCACCCGACCACTGACCCACCAATACCCCCGATCCGGAAGTACTTCGAAGCAACGAAGAATACCAACACGGGCGGGAGGAGCATGAACACCGCCATCGCCATCACGGCTCCCCATTGGGTCGAGTACTGCTGGAACAAGGTCCCCAGCCCTATTGGCAACGTGAACACGTTGTTGGTGCGCAACCTGGCTCGGGGTCCGCTCAGCTCGGGGCAAGTTCACTTGAAAGTCGGGACCGAAGGTGCAACCAGATTGTCGTTGAAGCTCTGGAACATCATGCGCGACTGAGCTCAAAACACCGTTGTCTAGGCCAGGAACTCCTGATCGCCGACTCAGGCGCGGCACCGTCTCCTGGCGCTGGCGCCATTATGTGGCTCTCCTCGACCCAGCTACCTCGGTCCGCTCTAGCTGTCGGATGATCATGTCCGTGTCGAACCGTCCGAGTCGCCTTCCCTCCTCGAGCAACCACGCAGTCATGTCAACCCGAAAGGCGCGGTTCATGGGCTCGATCGCGGCGTCCTCAAGCTCAGAGAGCGGCCAGCCGAGCTGCTTGAGCCGCTCGCAGTAGCCGGCTATCACCTCGGGGCTCCTGTAGGTGCGGGCGATGGCGAGTTCGCTGGGACGGCTGTCGAGGTGTGTCATCGCAAAGTCGACGACCCCGACGAGGCGGGCCCTTTGGTAATGCACGTTCCACTCAGCGAAGTCGCCGTGGACGAGGGTGACGGGCAGGTCCGCCGCTCCGAGGCGCTGGAGCTCGTCTATCGCGGCGGCCCGTGCCCGCTCGGCCCAGTCGGCGAGATCGGACGACTGGCTCGCGAGGGCTTCAATTCCGCCCGCCCAGTCGAGGTCGCGGTGTGCCGGTATCGCTTCGTGTAGTGCCCGGAACCGGGGACGTTGACCGATCGTGCCTGAGAGCGGCCTGAGGGCCATCTGGAGCTTAGCGAGATCACGACCCCGCTGATGGCGCTCGGCCGCCGTCGCCTTCTTCCGTGCCCGACCCAGGACATAGCTCGTGAGGCAGTACCAGCGTCCTTGGTGTTCGAGCGGGCCGGCCAGCGGTGCCGGCGCCTTCCAACCAGCGGCGACGAGGAACCGCAGCACCGTGTGCTCGTACTCGAGATCCTCGGGCGTCGTCCAAGAGTGGTAGCGGCGAAGAACACTCCGTTGGCTTCCAGCCGTCCAGACGTGCCAGTTCGCGTTGCCCTCCTTCGCTACGTGCTCGCCGATGCGGCGGAACCGACGCACGCCAACACCGAGCAGATCGAGGACCCGATGAACCTCAGACGATGCGACCGCATCGCAGTCCTTCACCACTTGAGTACCTCGCTCTCCCACGGGGTGCCCAGACGAAGAGGCCGCCCCGATCTCGATTTGGCCCCTTAACAGTAAGCTGCCCACTGGGTAGCCTCGGGACGTGGAGCGCGCCGTCCTCATCGACCACGGTGGGGTCCTCGTTCCTGATATCGGGCCGGCGGCCTTCCGCGAATGGGGAGACCGTCTGGGAGTTCCACCGGAGAATCTCCTTGGCGCCGTGTTCGGGGGGAGCGACGACCATGTGCTGATCGGCCTTACGCCCGAGGACGCGTGGTGGGAGATCGTGGGCGACCGGCTCGGGACGAACGACGAGGATCTGGTCGAATTACGACGAGATTTTGCGTCACGCGAGCAGTGGGACCTCGAACTTGTCGAGGCTCTGCGGCGCCTGCGCGGCACGGTGCGCACGGCGATGGTCAGCAACACCTGGCCTTCGACGTGCTGCCCGGATAACCGAGGCCGCGTTCCTCAACCTCTTCGACGAGCTGGTCCTGTCCTGCGAGGTCGGTTACCGAAAGCCCGATCCGGCGATCTTTCAAGTCGCACTCGGCCGCCTCGCGGTAGGTCCCGGCGATGCTCTGTTCATCGACGATCGTGCTGAAAACGTCGAGACGGCCCGGTCCCTCGGAATTGCCGGCCATCTCCACGTCACAAGTGCCAGCTCGGTCTCGGCAACGAGAAATTTGCCGCTGTCCTCGGCACCCCTTCACCCCGAGCGCGAGCCCAATCGGACGGATCCTGACGGTCGGTACCGAACGTCGGGGAACTGAGGGAGGGGGGCCACCCGGACTGATATGGCCGCCTCTAGACGTCGCCTGACCTTGCTTCTACGAAAATATAACAAGGCACATATTGTTCCCATGCACGCCGGCATTCTGCGTCACCAAACGGTCGCGGTCCTGTCGTTCGGTTCTAGAACGCCGAACCGCCCCTTGACGGACGACGTGTCATGGCGCGTGCTGATGCAAGCACTTAAGCCGGTCTGGTCTGAATGCGCTGGCACGGCGTCCGTATTGGATGTCAGCGGCTTTCCCGACTGCTCGCCCTCTACCGTGGTGGGACCGTGAGCGCGGCCAACCTCCCACAGGCCGTCAGCCGGTGCTTGATCGGTGAGGCCGGTGCCATTCTCGACGTACACGAGCAGGTCCTCGACCGCGGTACCGGGGCAGCCACCGCCAGCCTGGCTCGGGTCAGCTTGTTCGTTCGGTCCCCAGATGGCGGCGAGCGTCCCCTCACCCTGGCACGAAAGACCTTGCGGCCGCTTAAGACGGGACGCCACGCCTACGGGTCGGAGGACCCCCGACATTGGGCCTACTGGCGCAGGGAGGAAGAGGCCTATTCCTCGACGCTATTGCCGCGGGGCCCAGGCCTCCGGCCCCAAGCTGCCTCGGTGTGGTCGACAACGACGTCTGGTTGGAAGAGGTGCGCGGCCCGGCGCCGTCGGTCGAAAACGCCGCTCAGCACCTGGCCCGCTGGTAGGTGGGCTACGACGCCCTGCTCGACCGGCCGTGGATGGCCCGCGACCAGCTTGGTCGCCGTCTCGAGGTCAGCCACCTGGACGGGGGCCTGGTCGATGCCGACCCGCGGGCCGTTCGGCTTTGGGATGGCCGGTCCGGATTCTACGAGGCTCCGAGCGAGCTGCCCCTGGTGCGCTCTCACGGTGATTACAGCCTCGTTGCCCTGGACTGGGCCACTTTCGGTTGGGAGCCATTGGGCTTCGACTTGGCCCACCTCGGCCTCAGCTGCGGCCGGGACCCGAGGTCGGCATACCAGGCCTCAACCAGCCAATGGACAGAAGACAAGGTCGCCATGGGCTTTGGCGCTGCAGTTGCCATCGTCGGCTCGAGCCGTGTGCACTGGATGCTGAGCGCTGGCGTGGAGATCCCGACTGGTACGTCGACTTGTTGTGGGAGTACCGGCCAAAGTGACCCCTGCCGCCATCAGCAGCACATGTCCGCCCATTATGTGCGATGAAAAAACGGCGCAACTTCAAGGCGAATCCACGCGAAGCGACGGTTACGGGCTCGAGCAACCAGATCGTGATGCGGACCAGAACGCGCACCCATTTGAGGTTGACGGCTCCATGACGTCATTTGACCCCTGCCTCCGTGGGGTGCGCCTCGGCCAGACGAGGAACTACAGCCGACTTGCTGCAGCCTCCAGACGCTTAATCCAGCCGTCGGCATCCCTGGAACCTTCCTCAGTGCCACTGAGGGAGAAAAGGCCCTGGACCATGGCGGCAGGCAGAACTGCCCGGAGCTCACTGGTGTCGGGATGGGCGTCCAGTACCTCCTGCCAGCGCTCCGGGCCGACCGATGACACGAGGAACCACGCGGTGTCCGCTATACCGTCACCTCTAGAGGGCCGCGGCAGGAGCTGTTGGGTGTAAATGGGAAGAGTGAGTACCGGACCTTCGTCGCTTATCAGCGCGACGATCTCGTTGGCGTGGTCTTGGCTGGCCCTGACCCGGATGACAGTGCGCTCGGTCAGCTTGCGCGCCTGCATGTCAAATCTTCCAGCTGGGGCCACGGCATTGGCCGCCTATTGTACGCCGTCGCCGTTAGCCACCTGCGGACAGCTGGGTTCACTGAAGCCTCCCGCGGGCCCTCGAGGGCAACGACTTGGCGCGGCTCATGGTACGAGCGCCTGGGTTGGCGCCCTACCGGCGAGCGGAGACCAATCTACGCACCGGCCGGGACCGACGACGTTCGGTACTTACTTACGCTATAGGACCAGCTTCTCGCCAAGTGGAGGTAGTTTGCGCTGGCTCTTTTGGCACAAGGAGCACGGTTGTTCCGGCGATGGGTCGGGGTAGGTCCTATGATCACCAAGTCCAGTCGTGGGCGCGGGCCTTGGCTCGGACGAAAGCCCAGTGGTGCCGAGGCTGCTCGGTCGCACAATCCGACCAGGGTGCCGCAACATCCAGGCTACGCTGAGCAAAGATGCTCGGTGTCTTCAATCGTGCAGTTAGACGTCATCCCACGGTCGCATCAGTTAGTCGAGGGATCGAACATGACAAACTCTTACTATGCGAGTGGCGACCTTCTCAAGGAGAAGAACGAGCTCGTAACCGGAGTAGGCGCTGAATTCCCACAATGGGCGATCGAGAAGCTCGATCTGGCTGATTGCAAGAACTCTTTAGATGTTAGATGTTAGATGTTAGATGTTGGATGTGGCTGGGGGCGCTTCGCTATCTCACTTTTACAATTAGGTCCGGCTGACCTACGGATGGCTGAACTCGATATATCACTTGGAATGGTGCGGACATGTAGCGAGACACTTGGAGCTAGTGCGATCGAGGCAGCGTTGATCGTGGCAGATGCCCGACGGCTACCTTTTGTGGCCGAATCATTTGATCTCGTGATGGCAAACCATATGCTCTACGAGTTCACTGACGTCGACGCACCCATCGCGGAGTTAGCACGCGTGCTTAGGTCTGGGGGTGAGCTGCTCGCCACAACATACTGCGACCGGGATAGAATACCACTGATCGAGTTTCACCGTCTAGCGCTATCTGCGCTTCGGATCACTCGTCCGCCGGAGGCCAGATCGACCTTTTCGCTAGAGAACGGTGAGGCCGCATTGCGGCGCTGGTTCTCGTCCGTCGAGGTGCATGTGCTTCAGGACAGTTATTTCATCAGTGATTCAGGCGCTATCGTTGCGAGCTACTTGAAGACTGGGCGGTATAATGAAATTGTTACGGATAACTCGATCGAACCTGAGCGCCGCTCACATCTGGCCGACCAGTTTGAACAGATTGCCGAAGAGACTATCCAAAAGGAGGGAGGAATTGTGTCACAAACGAATTGGGTCGCTTTCATCTCACGCCGCAAGCATCCCTATCGCCAAAGACAAATTGCGCCGTAGTATAGTCGATGATTACCGAACAGTTCTCCGATCGACTGGTTACTTGGCGGGGTGTTTGGCTTTGATGCCTGTAGTGCCAGATACTGCACCACCCATAATCCACCTGGCCCGGCCTTGTGGCCATACTGAGCTGTTGGCAGCCTTAGGCCACTCTGCACCGCCACGAGGGCTCGCAGGCCTCGAGGGAAACGGTTCCGGTGCCCACATGTAGGCGAGGCTGTAGACAAGCCGCAGTTCGGCTCCGGGTAGGTGATGCCGCGGCTACGGCTTCTGACGGGTTGCCGGGGTTTGCTCCGGACATGGGTTGCCCGCTGCAAATTTCAGACGAAGCATGGTCACCGTCGTCGGGTGCTCGGATGCTGAGATGCGTGGAAGACCCGCCACTGGCCGACGCCGGTGACTCCCGGTTCACGATGCGCCTGCGGCTTGAGCCGGTCGGCCTCGCAGACGTTCCTGACCCGTTGCTTGTGCATAACGATGACGAGGAGTCGTATTGGTACGACGGCGAGAGGCCGAGCCTCGAGCAGGCTGAGCAGCCGGCGAAGTTCATGGGCGACTCGCGATCAGTGGCCGTCTGATCCTGCGTGTCCGTATCCCCTGACAGCAACCGGTTTGGCCGCGTCCACGCTTCAATGTGGCCAGGTGGTTGAGGCCGGCCAACCCAGCCGTCGGAGGACTTCCAGGGCCACATCGGTCAGCGAGCTGCAGGCATCATTCTCGACCGTAAAGTCTTCGACTTCGAGGCGGGCGAGTTGCTCCTCTAGGCCAGAGGTGACCCGCAAAAGGAAATCCCGTTTGAGACCCGTTTCTCTAGCGATGAGCCTGTCAGCCACGGTCGCAGCGGGGGCGACAATGCGACAGATCGTCATTTCCGCCTCGGGGACCGCGCTACCGTACGCAGTTACCTCCTCTTTTCCTCCGATAATCCGTGCCAGTACGAGCCGGTCTACGCCATGGTCCCTGTAGTTGGGCCACATCGCGGCGAGGTTGCGTGCCACCAGCGGGGAGTTGAACGTGCCATCGGGACAAGGGGGGCTGGCATGGCCAAGGGCATCGAGGTCTATGACCGTGTGCCGGACGCCGGCGCGGAGGAGCAGTTCGCCCATTTCGCTAGCTACCGCGGTCTTGCCGACCCCCGGAGCGCCGGTCAGCAAGACAGTCGGTACCACACCCATAGGACGAAATTATCGCGACGGGCAACTGCGGGGGCGCGAGCAGAGCTATCTGGAGCGAGCCTCGAGGTAGCAAATTGAATGCCGTCCAGTTGACCTGGCTCAGGTCCCCGGCCGAGGAAGGCAAGGAACCGACGCCCGGTCCCGCATCGGGAACCCGCTTGCCTAGAAATGACCCGACGTCGCAGGTGCGTACACATGGGGACGCCTTGCCTTCTCCCTTGACCCCCAAAATGGCATAGCCTTCGCACCGTGGGCCCGAGTCACGACTGGCCGCTACCTGCTCGCTTAGCCGATTACGAAGCCCTCATGACCGAACTCGGCGTCCCCGGGCTAAGCGCCGCCGCGTCGGCCGATGGTCGGCTGAGCCTACTGAGTGCTGGGTCGGGGACGCCGGGCGGTCGCCCGATCGGTCCGGAGACCGTCTTTCAAGCGGGGTCGGTGAGCAAGCCGGTGACCGCTCTTGGGGCACTAAGGCTTGTAGTACAAGGCAGACTCAAATTGGACGCCGACGTGAACGACTACCTGCGCTCGTGGCGCGTCCCGCCAGCAGGCGACTGGCAACCCCGGTTGACTTTACGGCACCTCCTCACTCACACCGCCGGCCTCACGGTCCATGGGTTCCCTGGCTACCGACATGACGGACCCTGCCCGACCATCGTCGAGGTCCTCGACGGCAGAGCCCCGGCGAACACCCTGCCGGCACGGGTTCGCTGGCTGCCAGGACAGCGCTTCAAGTACTCGGGTGGAGGTTTCACGGTCCTCCAGCTGGTGATGAGCGAAGTGACGGGGTTGGCATTCCCTGAGCTCATGGACCAACTGGTCCTCTCCCCAGCGGGGATGAGGCGTTCGACGTTCATGCAGCCCTTGCCGGCTTCGTGGCACGCCGACGCCGCATTAGGTCACAACGACGGAGGTGCCGTACCGGGCGGATGGCACACCTACCCGGAGATGGCGGCGGCGGGGCTATGGAGTGCGCCCAGCGACCTCGTCCGGTTCGCTGAGATGGTGGTGGGGAGCGTCCGAGGAGAAAGTGGCGCGCTCTTGCCAAAGGGCCTGGCTGAGTTGCTCATCACCCCGCAGGCGCGTATCAACTCGACGTGGCAAATGGGCCTTGGACTGCTTATCACTGGCGAAGGCGACCAAGTGACGTTTGGCCATGACGGGACAGATGAGGGGTACCTCACGCTCCTGCGCTTCTCGCTTAGTGGCGACGCCGTTGCTGTAATGGCTAACGCGATGAGCGCTAGAGGTCTCGTACACAGGATTGCCGGCGACGCCACTGTTTTTGCCAAGGGCCTCGGGCCTCTTGCCCCGTTGTCGCAATCTGTGGAGTCAGACTTCGCCGGCGATTATGTGGCTCCCGATGGGAGCCATGTTGCAGTCGCTCGACACGATCATGGCTACGCCCTCATCCTTGCCGGCCAGGAGCCCATACCGCTCGCGCACTACGCCGGGAGTTGCTGGATATCGCCGCTGGACATCGGCGTCGACCTTAGGATTCAGGGCGGAACTGACGAAACGGCGGTTTTGCGCCCGCACCAACTCGGCGAGACCCTCGTGTACGTGCGCGGCGGCGGCACAGAAAAACAAGGGGCTGCCTGACGAGTTAGGGCCACGCGACCATGCGGGAGCTTACCATTATCGGCCGGGACCGGCAGACGTAGTGGCCGATAAAGGCAGTGCTCAATGGTTCCTCGCCGTCGCGGGTTCTGCTGGCAAACTTCGAAATCGAAAACTACCTGCCTCCATGAGCAGCAGGAGGCATAGCCGTGCTGAAGTCAAGCCAAGTCGGCTAGCCAACACCGTGCTGAACCTCAGGTCCTGCATACAGAGATGTGGCGCGCCTGGGAGGCGTCAAAAGGCTCCTTGCGCCACCCACCTCAACGATGCTCCAGGTGAAAGCCGGCCAGCTGGGCCAGGCGCCTAGTAATGGATGAGAGCTGGACCGCCACAGGCACGCGGTTATCGCAGTCACTCGACCAAGATCAGGATATGGTGTGGGCCGGCGATCACCGTAATGGCGATCAACGCTGCGGCCTCGGTCGAACAACCGGGGTGGGGGTAGCGTGCCGTACTGCAGCCAGGTGGAGGCAAACCCGTTGCCGTGTACTAGCGACCCTGTCAGCATGGCGCGGTGACCGAAGATGACCTTTATGCTCACTACACACCCGGGGCAGAAGCCTCCCGCTTGACCCGGTCCGCGCATGGACGTCTCGAGTACCTCCGCACGCAAGAGCTAGTCCGTCGTTATCTCCCGCCTCCACCGGTGCGAGTTCTCGACGTCGGCGGCGGCCCCGGCGCTCATGCCCGCTGGATTGCTGAGGACGGGCACCACGTTCATCTGGTCGACCCGGTCGCCCACCATGTCCAAGCGGCATCTTCGCTTGATGGCGTGACTGCCGAGCAGGGCGATGCCAGGAGTCTCTCGGTGCCCGTGGGCAGCATCGACGCGGTGTTGCTGCTCGGCCCTCTGTACCACCTCGCCAGCGAGCACGAGCGAACATTGGCCATTAGAGAATGCCGGCGAGTCCTCCGTCCCGGAGGCCTCCTCTTCGCGGCTGTCATAAGCCGCTACCTCTCGCTCCTGGACACAGGGACCACTGGAAGGCTCTCCGACGACCTCCTACCAGCCGTCAAGGATGTGGTCTCAACTGGCCGCTATGACGGCCATGTCGGTTTTGTACCGGGTCACTGGCACACCGCCGAAGAGCTGGAGGCCGAGGTCCGGTCCTGTGGCTTTGGCGACGTTGCCGTCTACGGGGTCGAGGGGCCCGCCTGGCCCACCCTTGACGCCCTCGAACCACGGTTGTTCGACAGCAGGCAGGACGCCGCGCTACGGTGCGCTCGCGTCGTCGAGCAAGATCCCCTCCTCGTCCACGCGAGCGCCCATCTCCTCGCCATTGCGCACGCCTGACCTACCGGGACAGCTTTGCGCTAACCGGCGACAGGACGCGACGACCGAACGCAACGGGACCCTGACGAGTATTCTATCGCGATGGTCTAACATGCATTATTTGCCTTCTTGCTCACCGTTTTAGGTGCATTACTCAGTAGAGCTCTACCGAAGCGCTCAGCGCAAGTGCTAACGTTGTATCGCGTCGCATTATGCGCTCTCGGTGAACGAGGTTAATAGGCGCGAATCCCTGCCGACTCGGGCGCGGCATCCGGGTCGGTGCTCGACGGCATTTTGTGTGGCCCTAGCCGGCGGCGGCCTCATGCGACCAGGCCGGATAGTTGACCTGGACACCTCGGAGAACCGCTGGACCTGTCGGTCGACGTGCGGAGAGCACTTGAGGAGACAACAAGGAGCGGGACTTCTCCGAGCGATCACGGGATCCTCCCGCTTCGCTTGCTCAGCACTCCCGTCCGAGGCTGGCGGTCGGGACCTTTCCGCCAGGTACCAGTCGACAGGGAGCCGCTGACCTCCGCGAACCCGACCCCACTCACGTGATTCACGATCGGGTGGTCAGCATGCGCGACGGTCAACAGCGCGTCGGCTGACTCGAGCGCAGACCGCAGTGAACCGACCACGTCGGTTCGGTAACGAGCGCGCCAGGACGATTCGATCTCGGCCACGAGTTGCTCGTACGACCGCTTCACGGCTTCTCCCGCTGGCGTGAGCCGTGCCAGTCCGTCCGACACCGTCACGAAGGCGTGACGCTCCATGGTGGAGCGACCGTTCCCGGTTATAGCCAGCGCCGACGGGACAGCCGCCAGTGGTGTCGGCTCGTCGAGGGCTTCCGCCATGTTCACGGCCCATAGCAGGGGCCCGCGTCCGTACGCCTCGTACTCGGCCGTGAACGCCATGAGGGCCTGCGACAACAGCGCCAGAAGTGACAGCCCGTCGGTCGCCTCGTGGTCCCTAAGGCGCACGACCGGCTTCCAGTCCAGCCCGTGCTCCGCGCCCGCTGCACTGCCACCAGTGACAGTGGGATCGGCCGTCCCGTACGGGTGAAGGTAATGGGCGTACTCAAACTCGAGCCTCCCGACCAGCGCCACGAGAGCCTCGCGAGGCGAAGGGCCGAACCTGTCCTCGCCGGCGCGGCACGCTGCCCCAACTACGGCGCCAGCCGAGTCCCGGACCTTCAGGCCGGCGTAGGTCAAGCGCAGCACTCCGCCGTCCAACACGGCCTGGCCCGCTTTTGTCTGCATGTTGACGTACGTCTTCATCGCCCGACGCGAAATTCGGGCATCGAGGTGGACCTCCCGGGCCCGGGCGCCGTCGGCGACACGCCAGAAATCCGACCACTGCACCACGTTCACCTTCGGATCTCGGCGTTCCGCGTCACGGGTCAAGTCGAGCACGATGTGAGAGAGCAGGACGTTCAGAGGCGTCATTTAGGTGGTTTCCTGCAATGACGCCACTATCGCGTTTAGTGGACTACTGACACTCACGTGGGTACCTGAACTGTCCTGAGACGGGCACACGCTGTCGTGTCCCGATGTTGTCACATTACGCGCGCCCCGAACGACGGTCGCGAGCCACGGGCCTCTGGCGCGGCGCGGCTCGGGCTCGCCTAGCCTCGGCGAATCGACTCGGTGAGCCAGGACATAACGGGCGAGCCGATTATCCCTGCACCTTCGAACATTATGTGAACAAGGGTCTAAACCTGATTAGGAAACGTAAGGAATCCGGGATTGCCGAATCGGTGCGGGGGGGCAACGCCGGGGCTACGAGCGGCGCCCCGTCGTTCTGGGCGCCTGTCGCTGGCGGCTCCTCGTGTCCCTCTTTGGAGCTCCGAGAGCGTCGGCGAACCGGTCTGGGCCTGTCGACAGCGTCCCCGAACCGGCGAGCAACGGCCCTGCGTGATGCGCCTAGGGTCTGGGGCATGGGATCAGAGTCCCGGTCAGCTCAAAATCTGAAGGCGGCGGCTCGCTCCCTGGGCGAGCAGAACTTGGGCATCGAGGGGGTTCATGTACAGGTGCGTGGTCTCCTGCGGCGACAAACCGACGTTCAGAGAGGTCATGACGTGGGCCTCTAGTTCGGGCTCGCAGCCCGCTGCGGGGCAGTTAACTCCTGGCGGGCGGCGGCGACGGCGCCAGCGGGCTCGAAGGCCTCGAGTAGCCGGGCTACTTTGTTCGCACAGATCTCGCCTGCGTAGCCCCCTGGCACGAGCTCCAAGATGACTGCGTGGACGCGGTTGGCGGCCCGGGTACGAGAACTAGTGAGGTCCTTGCGCCGCCTTGCCCACAGTCTCATGACTGCGGCGTGGTCCTCTCTTGTCACCTCCGACAAGCGTTTTGCTCGCAGGGCAGCCACGGCGACAGAACGGGCGTCGTTGGGGTCGTTCTTGTTGAGGTCACCGTTGTCGGGCAGGCGCGCCCGGGCGGCGAGCTAGGGCGGGACGTCCAGCACCATTTCGCCGGCGCCGACGAGCTGTTGAGAGAGGAGGTAACCGAGCCCCGAGGCGTTCTCTACGGCCCAGGTGCGCGCCGGCCAGGCCTGGGCCCACTCGCTGAGGCGTACCAGCTGGTCCGGGCCCGAGCGCACACGTAACTGGCCAAGGACGGTCTCGTGCTCGTCGAGGGCAATAGCGGTGTGCGAGCCTTTGTGAGGGTCGATACCTATCGTCACTGCCGTTGAAAGCTCCTTAGTTGATTGGGGAAGTTGGTACGCGGCGAGCACGGCTAATTTCAGGGACAATGGCGCTCGCGCCTCTTATCAGCCACGCCACGGGAAGGCCCGACGGGTTGGCACCTCGATAACAAGCCATGCCAGTTCTGGCGGGCAGACGGATAGTGAGCCAAGCCCCATCGGACCTCCCGACGTTACGGCTTGCCCGTAACGCCTTGGTGGATACACCATCAACAACAATTAGACGGTTATCGCAACCGGGAGCCTGGCGACTTTTCCTTGTTTCAGAATACATAATCGGCACACGCATCCTTCAAGCCAATACCGCTGGTCGGTACACACGTTGGACGGAAGGCCATTACGGCTGGGATTTCCGCAGTCGGCGCGTACGAGTGCTGCCCCGACCTCGAGCGCGACGAGCCCGGGCCAGACCATCCCAAGGCGACACCGACACCCAAGCGGGGGCCATGGAGCCGTGGTGGCGCGTGGACAAAACCACGGATGTTGCCACCCCGACGAAGGACGTGACGAAGGTTGAAGCCAACGTTGCCGGGGCCACGGTCCTGGGGGACCGCCCGGCAATGACCAGAAGGGGGGCAAGGATGGAGCCTCCCCCGATGCCGTATATGCCGCCAACGACGCCCACGAGAGCGGCCAGCACGGCAGTCGTGGCTGCCGGCAGGGAAAACCGCGGGGAGCCGCGGGCGGGGGTGGCACTTAGCGCCAACCATAACCCGAGGGGGACCAGGACCGCGCCTATGACGGCCTCGAAGGCCTCCGGGCCCGGGACCAGCTCTACTCGGATGGTGGAGCCGGCCACGACACCGGGGATGGTCCCGGCCAACAGCACGGCCGTGAGCCGGCCGCCGGTTTGACCTTGCCACCAGTACCTGAGCAGAGCGCTCGGGGTGGCCACCACGTTGTACAGGAGGTTCGTCGGCGTGACGGACGGGCTCGGCCTCCCCAGGACCGAGACCTGGAACGGCGGCAAGAGCACCGTGAAACCCCGACCGGGCTGGCCACCGCCGATATAACCAGTGCCGCCGCGAACGCGACGACGTACAGGACGGCCCCGTGCACCGGCATACCCTACCCTTGGCGTTGCTGGCCCGGACCGGAATGATCCCGAATAACTCTGCCAATAGGCTCCAGCTCAGAATAGGAAGCGATGACGACGTTTTTTCGTTCGTCTCCACTTGGCACCGCAGAGGGTCTTAGTTCAGGCGTGTACGCCTTGGGGCGCATTGGTCGCTCATCCGATCCGAGCCTGCAAGCAATTTGTGCCCCGATTTGGTCGCAAAACCGGCACAGGTACGCAGGTCCCCTCGCTTTTCCAATTCCTCTCGTTTCACCAACCCTCCAGCTTGACAGTCCCGCGCTAGACCGCGTCCGCCGATTCTGAAAAGCTCGAGTCTTTCTTCCCGCTCCCTCGTCCAGGACGAGAGGTACCGGCTCATAGTGCGGTATATCAGCTCGTCGTCCGCCCACGGGCGCACGAGGCGATCCATGAAAAGCACCCGCTTGGCGCCTGGGTGCAACGATCTCCGCATGTATATGGACCTCGGCGCGGCCATCGGCCCGGGCCCAGCCGCAGGCGCCGCTCGCTATTTCCGCGTCCGTACCGCAGATGCCCACCGCGACGGCCTCGACCAGAACAGAGCCTAGAGCGGGTCTGGTTCGTCGACCTCCTCCAGCCGTACTGACCCCTTCGTCCCGGGCACTTCTGTCACCGCGCGCACATAGCCTCCCAATCTCGAGCAATCCTTCAATTCGCGCGCCTGGCACTCAGTGCACGTCTACGTAAACCACCTCGACAGAGTTATTCCCATAACCGAGCCGGTTCCAAGGTGGGACGTCGGGCTGGACGTTGCCAGCAGCGTCCGTAGCGCGGGCTCGCAGAGCGTAGCGTCCGGGGGTGGCGTTGCTACATACGAAGGACCAGTCTTGCCATTGGTACGGGCCTTTGGGTGGCTCGAGGTTGGCCCGGTGCCAGTCCCCTTCTCCTGTCAGGCTGATATGGACCTCTGTCACGGGAGGCGACCCGGACCAAGCCTTTCCGCGCACCGTGTAGCTACCGGCCGGAACGCTGGCGCCCGGTGCGGGGTCGGTAATAAGAGCCCGCACCGGCATCACGGTGACGGGTTCAGGAGGCCGATCGGCCCACTCGTACATGTAATGGCGGGCCTCGAACTCACCTTGGAACGGTTCGGTCGTGACTTCGATCCGCTTCAGCCATTTGACAGAAGCGACGCCGTACCAGTGTGGCACAATGAGCCTGAACGGTTTGCCGTGGTCGGCGTTTAGCGGCTCGCCGTTCATCTCGTAGGCGATCAGGATCTCCGCTACCGCATCGGTAGCGTGCTCAAGCGCCAGTGACCTCACGAATGTGAGGTCGCCGTACTGCTGGTAACGGCCGTGATCGGCGCCCTCGAACTTGACTTCGACGCCATTGGTGGCCGGGCGCGCCTGTTCGAGCACCTGGTACAGGAACGCGCCTCTCCATCGTGCTGTCGAGACAGCCAGCCTCCCCCAGGGCTCTCCGGCCGGCAGGGGTGTTTGGCGGAGACGACCGTTACCAGCACACTCCAGCGTGACCACCCGTTCCACCGCCGGCATAGCCCGCAGGTCGTCGAGCGTCAACGTCGTCGGGTTCTCCACGGCGCCCGCGATCTCCAATACCCCATCGTGGGCTGGCAACCGGAAGTTGCTGCGGACATAATGGAATTCCGTCGGGGTTATCTCTGCCCTGACGCCCTCGATGCAGGCCTCCGCGTTGAAGGGCTCCGGCTGGATCATCGTCAAAGCAGACGCGTGATTGCTCGAGGTTCTCGCTCACTACCATCTCTGCCTGTCTCCTCCTGAATTGGACATTAATAGTCAGGGTCTTGGAACGTCGGCTCGCGGTCCTGGTTGACGCGCCAATCCCTTCGATCCGGTCTGGATGTACGGCTGAGCGCCAGTGCTCCTCCATCATCACGGCGATGGCTTGTGCCATCGCTGTTGCAGCGCACTGCGCTGGATGTCGTCAAGCTCGAGGCTGTGAAACTAGGAGGAATATGACTGACGCGTATGTGGCTGAGCTGGGCCCAGAGATAATCCACGCCCCTTAGGGCCCCATTCGCTTTGGCCCTTTGACGGGCCTCTCCACGTAAAGGTCGAACCGGGCTCCCTCGGCTGGTGGAGGAGCCCGGCCCGAAAACACCGCATCCGCTGACACTCCGTACTCAACTACATGGGTTACCTGGGGCGTGTACTCATATATGAGCACTCCCGGCATTGTTGGGTTGTAAAGACCGGCAGCCGCCTCCACGTTTGTCTCAGGCAGCTCAAGAGAACTCATGCCCGCTCCTCTCATGGCGCCGGCGTCACAACTGAAGGCAGGCGTAACGGCCCTTCCACTTTCTGACCATAGCCAATGGCTGGCGTTCTGACGCCGAGCGCCGGCGCCGCGAACCGCGGCGGCGACATGTAGACCCATTGGATCGTTGCCAGATTCTCGGTCTGAAGGCGCAGTACCGGCTATGTCGTCGTCCAGGAGAGACGACGGGGCTCTCCTGGGACTGGCACTTCAAGCACACCTCCTTGAGTGCGCCATGACCAGGGCTGGCTCGATTGGTGCCTAAGCTGACCGCCGTAGTTCTGACCGGCCGCTATCCACTACCAAGACGTGGAGCAAGGTTTCGAGGCGGTCCTCCGAGACGAGGATCGCACTCACTCCGGTGCCGCCCTATGAGCCTCCGTAGAGACCTGGGCCTGTCGGCTCGCTACCCGCCGGCCATTGCGCCTACGACGTGGAGCGGTTCGGCACCGTTTGCGACAGCTTCCGGCAGGAGGGCGTCGGCTGGCTCATGCGAAAGGTCCTCTTCGCAGGCAAAGAACCTGATGAAGGCGCGGCGACGTTTCGTCGTCGGGTCCCGGACCGTGCCCCGGAGCACCGGGTAGGTGGCCTCCAGCGCGTCGAGGACAAGCCGCAACGTTGGGGGGGCTCGACGTGAAGCTCGACCTCGCGTCCAACACCGGCCAGCGTGCGCAGGTGGTAGGGCAGGACGACGCGGATCACGGGACCGCTTGTACCTCAACGGACAACACCCGGGGAAGGTCCCGGACGATCGCCTCCCAGCTGTCGCCGCCATCGGGCGAGGCGTAGACCTGGCCGCCGGTCGTGCCGAAGTAGACGCCGCAGGGGTCGAGGGTGTCAACGGCCATGGCGTCGCGGAGCACGTTCACGTAGCAGTTGGCCTGCGGCAGCCCGCGGGTGAGCGGCTCCCATTCGTCACCTCCGGCGCGGCTCCGGTAGACGCGCAGCTTCCCCTCCGGCGGGTAGTGTTCGGAGTCGCTCGTGATCGGCACGACATAGATGGTGTCCGGCTCGTGAGCGTGGACAGCGATCGGAAAGCCGAAGTCGCTCGGCAGGTTGCCACTGATCTCCCGCCAGGAGTCACCGCGGTCGTCGCTGCGCATCACGTCCCAGTGCTTCTGCATGAACAGCACATCGGGTCTCGTCGGGTGCCGCGCGATCCGGTGGACACAGTGACCGACCTCGGCGTCAGGGTCGGGGACACCCTCCGAACGGAGGCCGCGGTTGGCCGGCTGCCAGGTTTCACCCCCGTCGTCGCTGCGGAACACCCCGGCGGCGGAGATGGCCACGTGGAGGCGTTCGGGGTCGGTCGGGTCGACCAGGACCGTATGGACGCACATGCCCCCCGCACCGGGTTGCCAGGACGGCCCGGTGCTGTGTGTGCGCAGCCCAGACAGTTCCGCCCAGGTCGTCCCGCCGTCGGTCGACTTGAACAGCGCGGCGTCCTCGGCGCCCGCGAAGACCGTGTCGGGATCGGTCAGCGAGGGCTCGAGGTGCCAAACGCGCGCGAACTCCCAGGGGTGCGGCGTCCCGTCGTACCACTGGTGGGTGCCGGGCGTGCCGTCGTAGGCGAACCCGTTGCCCACCGGCCGCCACGACTGCCCGCCGTCGTCCGAGCGTTGGATGATCTGGCCGAACCAACCCGTCGACTGCGATGCGTACACGCGCATCGGGTCGCTAGGCGCGCCGACCACGTGGTAGATCTCCCACCCGCCGAAGTATGGGCCGGTGACCTCCCAGTCCGCTCGGCGGCCTTCGGAGGTCATTACGAACGCACCCTTCTGCGTGCCTACGAGTACCCGCACCCCGGTCATCGTGCCCTCCCCTTGTCGTCCGGCTACCACCCTGATTCTGACATCGCGTCGACGCGAAAGTCATCGTGGCTGACCTACGCCACGCCGTGGCCGTTTTCTGGCAGCACCGGTCATCAGTTGGACCAGGTCGGTGCGGCCGCCCTCGGCGGCAGCCGTGGGCCCTGTGCGCCGAGCCCGCTCAGCCACCCCTGGTGTGCATTTCCAAGTGCGGGTCGTGCCGCAAGGCGCTCACCGTCAGCAACGCTCCTCGCTCGCGCCGCTCAAGCCGGTCGATGGCCCCTTGGTCCCGCCGCTGCGCCCAGGTGCCCGCGATCGTCGAATGGAGCTCATCGGGCGTCGCTCCCGAACGTAGCGGCCGTCGCAGGTCTATGCCGGTGGAGGCATAAAGGCACCGGTACCACATCCCGTCCGCGGTCAGGCGGCTCCTATCACAGGCGGCACAGAACGGCTGCGTGGCGGACGCCACGATGCCGAACGTCGTGCCGTCTGGGAGCACGAACCGTCGCGCAGGCGACGAAGCGGGGGCTTTTGCGGGCCGTACCTCGCCGTAGTGGGCCCGCAGTGACCGCAGCATGTCTGCGCTGGAGCAGACGAGCTTGGGGTCCCACCGTGTCGCACCGCCGACATCCATGTACTCGATGAAGCGGACCTCGACCGCCACGGTCTTGGCGAACTCGACAAGGTCGACCAGCTCGTCGTCATTGAACCCTTTGATCACGACCGTGTCCACCTTCGTGCCGACGAAGCCGACCTCGGCGGCTACATGCAACGCATCGACCACAGCCGCATGCGAGTTGCGGCGGGACAGCACCTCGAACCGGTCCGGCCGCAGCGTATCGAGGCTGATCGTAACGCGGCCGAGGCCGGCAGCCCACAAGTCGGCCGCGTGCTTGGCGAACAGTACCCCGTTGGTCGTCATAGCCAGGTCACGGATGGCCTGTTTACCCGCCAGCATCTCGACGAGCCCGCTGAGGCCCTTCCGTAACAGCGGTTCCCCGCCGGTCAAGCGCAGCTTTTCGACGCCGGCCGAAATGAAGGCGTCGACCACGGTGCTGATCTCTTCGAAGGTGAGGATCTGGTCCCGTGGTAGCCAGACGTAGTCATCTTCGGGCATGCAGTAATTGCACCGCAGGTTGCACCGATCGGTGACCGACAGGCGCAGGTCACGCAATTGGCGACCCAGCAGGTCGGCTGCTGGCCGCGCTGCTGCCACCCCGAGATGGGCAACCGCCGACGGGTTCTCAGTCATGCATCGCCGTCTTGACCCTGCGGGCGACTGCGCCATGGCCCTCGGTTGGCATCGCCCTCCCTTCGAGCACCTGTTTGCTCATCTTCGTCCATTTGTGGCGCCTGCTGCGCTCGGCGACGCCGGCAATGTTTGTATGGTCGGCGCCCCGCTCGCAATCAGTGGGCAATGTCTGCGCGCCCGTTCCCGAGCTGCATGCCGCCCTTTCACGCTTGACCGGGGCGCCATCTTCTTTGCACTACGGCCCAACAAGGCTCAGGCCCGAGGTCGCGGACCAACACAGGAGGTTTGGTAGCAGTTGTGGTAGCAGTTTGTAGCGGTCTCATGTCTTTCATCGGGTACAAAACCCCTAGGGTACGGGTGGTCGGGACAAGTTCGGATTGGTGTGCAATTGAACAAGGCCGGGCCCACGTTGACAGCGTTCCGACTTATGGCCATCAGGCCCCAGTGGAGCCAATGAACGGAGCGGCGCACTCCACAGCATCGTGGCAGTTTTCGGCTTTTACAAGCTCGTTGTGGAGAGCTGTTTTCCGCTTCGCCGGCAACGACGGGTACGTGTTGTCTAGCTCGTAAGGGTCGGTGTTCAAGTCATAGAACTCCCGCCCGCCCATGGCGTACTCGACGTAGAGCGCTCCCGGGAGCCGCAACGCTTCATAACTGGGAGGGTTGGCGCTCGCGGGGCTCTGGTAGTCCGGGTCGCTAAGGTCGAGGACAGGGCCACGGTGCTCGACCAGCGCACCCTCTGGCCAACTGAACGGATCTGCGGGGTGCGTAGCAGTGGAGAACAACGGCATGAGGCTGCGCCCGTCGACCGGTTCCGAAGGCGACGTGCCCGCTATGGCGTCGAAGGTGGAGCGCAGGTCGATGTTCTGTGCGAACCAAGGCGATTCGTAGTCCGGGTAGACCCCGGGCCCGGCGACGACGAGGGGGACCCTGATGTCGGTGTCGAACGCCGTGAGCTTGCCCGGGGCCAGGCGGTGCTCACCCATGTGGTAGCCGTTGTCCGAACTGAACACGATGTAGGTGTTGTTCCGTGCGCCGACCAAGCGCAGCGTAGCCACGATGGCCCCGACCATGTCGTCCACGGACTTCACATCCTCCGCTCTGAGGCGGAAGTCCTGCGTGATCTCGGCCAACTGAGGGGTGGTGAGCGCGCCCCGCCCCCGTAGCCACGCGGGCGGGTTGGTGCTGGGGGCGTCAAAGGAGGGCTTCCGCGGGTACTGGAGGGCCGGGTACAGGTGGGCGTACTTGGGGGCTGGCGTGTAGGGCTGGTGTGGCGCAAAGGTAGCCACCTCGAGGAAGAACGGCTGCTGAGGGTCGTTTTGCACCGTGTCACTAATGAACGAAGTGGCCAGAGAAGACAGGACGTCGGTCAGGTAGTTGTCGTGTCTGGGGTCATTGGGGCCTCCGTAAAGGACCCTGCGGCCGTTTTCGTTGAGCGTGTAGTTGAACTCCGGGTACCCCCAGCCGGCCACGTCCCACACGTCCCAACCCGGCGCTGGCGGGTCATCAGTCTGGTATTTGTTCAGGTACTTGCCCATCATCGCTGTTTTGTAGCCCGCTGCCTGGAGGTCGGTGGCGAGCGTGGAGAGCTCGTCGCCGTGGTCCATGAAAGCGTCGTAGCCCCCGCCCGGGCCGCTGTTGGAGAACACCCCGGTGTCATGAGGGTACCGGCCGGTAAAGATCGACGCCCGGGAGGGGCAACAAAGAGAGTCGGTGACGAAATAATGCGAGAACGACGTGCCCTCACGGGTAAGCGCCCACACGTTAGGCATGAAAAGAGGCGTCAGCAGGTTGCCTGATAGGTCGTCTGTCAGGACGAACACGATGTTGGGCCGCGACTGACCTGTCGCCACGGACGACCCGGTCGCTCCTGTTGCACAAAGGACAGCGATGAGCACCAGCGCCAGGGCGGCGCGCCACATCCATAGCGCCATGAACCCCGACTTCGATGCGCGACGCACCGGCCAAGGTGTGCGCGCCGTGTGGCCCCTCAATTGCCAGCCGATATTGCCACCGTAATGTGCGTACCTGTCAGAAAGATCTCACTGCGAAGCCAGCAACGGCAGCCGGCGATTTAGGCCACCGTAGAGCTCGACCCGAGGCCGCGGAGTGTCCCACTGTGGGCAGTCCAGGGACCTCTAGGTGAGCGAGCAGCAAGTGCCTGTTTGAGGGCTTGCCGCCCGCGGTCGGCGCACCTCTGGCGTCGTCCCGGTCGTCATGAACGCGGCGCCGGGAGCCGGGAACGAGGGCTGGACAGGCGTCACAGAAGCCGTCGTGGCAGCCTGTTGGGGCACAGGCCCCTTTCACGCGACGGCGATGTGAGCTTCTTGGAGCACGCCAATAACGGCCAGGCGCTTGAAATTGGCGACGGTGGCGGCCAACAAAGCTTGCAGCCGAGTTTTGCGCCGGCCCCGGTAACGGGCTTTGCGTATACCGAGGTCCTGGAGATGGTCGATCTTGCGTTCCACTTTGGCCCGCCGCCGTAGTAGTGCCTTGGTCTCGGGCTCGGCCTGAGCGGCCCGGGCCGCCTCGATGCGACGGTGGTGGCGGCCCACCATGATGGTGCGCCCGCCTTTCCCGGGAGTGCAGCGCTGCCGCAAAGGGCAAATTTCACAGGTGCGGGCTTCGAAATAGAACATGGTGGCCGGGCGGCCCTTGTGGTCCTTGGCCCGCCGGGCGTCGGAAGTAGTCTGGCCGGCCGGGCAGGTGACCGTCCCGGCCCCCAGGTCGATGCTGAACTCTGTCTTGGGGAACCGCCCGGAGTTGGTCGTCGGGGGCACCTTGGCCACCAGGTCGGTGCCCTGGGCCTCCACCGCTTCTCGTACGTCCCCGTCGGAATAGGCCATGTCCGCCAGCAAAGTGGCCACCTCGATGCCCTCGGCCTCGGTGACCTTGGACAAAAGCGGGGCCGCCCCCTCCCCGTCACCAGCATTGCCGGCCCGCACCTCCACACCCAGCACCATTTCGGAGGCCTCGTCGATCATGACGTCGAGCTTGTGGCCGTCAAAACGCCGGGAAGCCGACTTACGCCCGTGGCGCATCTCGGGGTCAGAATGCGAGACCACCCGGTCGGGTGCCACCCCTTGGCGAATAGCGGGCCCTTCTTCGGTGGCCTCCACGTCTTGGAGCACGACCTGGGACAAAAGGCCGGCTGCCTCCGCCACTTCGGGGTCAGCCGCCAGCTCCTTATTGGCGGCGGCGCTGCCCAAGAGCGTGGCCGCCAGTTCCAGCAAGTCCCCCAGGTGGGCTTTGCGGGCCAAAGGGTCCTGCCAGTCGATGTCGGGCTTGGCCGCCGCCAGCGCCAGCACTTTGGCGGCCAGGCCAACGTCGAGGTTGTCACCCAGGGCCCGGGCCAGCCGCCCCATCATTTTGCGCACCAGCTCGTAGGTACTGGCCACCGCCCCCGCCCCGTGCACCGGGGACGAGTCGATGACCGCCGTCAAGGGTTGTTTGAATATCCCCTTTTCCACCGCCCGCTCCAGCGTTTTTTGGAAAAGGGCGCCATCGGCGTCATGGGCCACCATGCGCGCCCGCATCAAGCTGAAGGTGGTGGCCCCGATCCCCTCGAACCAGTCGTCCACGCCCATGGCCGCTTTCCAGTCCGAGTCCACCCGGGTGCGCCGAGAGGTCTCGGCGTCCGAGGTGCGGTCGTGGGTGGCGCACAGCATGGCCCGCACCATCACCGACGGGGGGACCGAGGGGCGGCCTTTTCCTTCTGCGAACAGATGGGCGAAGTCGTCGTCAGAGATGACCTCATGGCCGTGGTCGGACAGGCGCTCGTAGAACGAGCCCTTGGTCACCAAGTGGCGTCTCACATGGCGAGTTTCTAACAGTGAACCTTGGGGGTCAACCCGTCCGAGCACCGCACCGCCTCCGGGGAAGTGGAGAACACAACCCTGTCATTCTCTCAAACCCGAGGTCAGACCACGCGGATCTCGCCGACTTTCTGCTCGCTCACCTAGAGGCACCCTTGTGTCGGGACATGTGCTGTTGGGCCGGGATTACCGGCCACGCCGACTCAGGACGCCCGGGCCCGCTCGACGACAAAGCTGCCAACCATGCCCTCCTGGGCGTGCCCCGGTAAGGGGCAGAAATAGCTGTAGGTCCCGGGCGACGAAACTGTGAAACTCAGCGTGGCGGCATGCAACCCGGCAGAGGTGGGGTCACCAAGGAACCACAAGGCAGACCCGCTGAACGCCCGCTTCGCCGTCATCATCGGCATCGCCGCGTTCCCGGCCGCTTGGGTAGCGACCACAAAGCCGTGTGCCATGTCAGGGTCGGCGTTGACGAACTCCACCCGCACCCGGGCGCCCTGGGGGACCACGATGTTGGGGTTGCTCAGGCCGGCCGCCCTGAAGTTCTCGGACGGCATGGAGGGGCTGGCCACCACCGCGAGGTCGACGCTCTGGCTGGAGAACAGGATGGTATTGCTGCGGTGGTCGACGGTGGCGCCAGAGGGGACACCGTTGCCCAGCCGCGCTGCCCGAGCCTTGCTCACCCGGGCACCGGGGGCGTTCGCGAACAGTTTGCCCATCACCTTGCTGGGGTCGTGGCGGCCTTCCATCATTGAGGCAGGAAGTGAGCCTCCCGTCATCCACCCGGGTGCGTTCGCCCCTCCCATCATCCTGGTGTAGCCAGATTGGCTCATCGTCCACGAGTAGCCAGCACCGCCCATCATTGAGCCATAGCCACCGGTGCGCATCATC
Source organism: uncultured Acidimicrobiaceae bacterium (assembly GCA_963823855.1). Lineage (GTDB taxonomy): Bacteria > Actinomycetota > Acidimicrobiia > Acidimicrobiales > Palsa-688 > Fen-671. The sequence continues at coordinate 328,159 of CAWGNA010000002.1, read as the reverse complement.
GAGCCGTAGCCCTGAGGCTGTCCGCCAGCAAAGCGCCTAGCAACAGTTTCGTAATAGGCGAAGCTCGTTTTGGCGCTTGGCGTCGCGAGCGCCCGAGGGCTTGCGCTCAAGCCCCGGCACAAGGTCAAGGCGAGCCCCGCCCCGAGGACGCCCGCCGCAATGGCGGCGGCAGCCGTGATGCCTGTTAGGCGCTTGGGCGTCATACTGTTCCGCTCCTCTTCGGGGCTGGGAATTCCTATCTCCTCTAGCAAGTGTCCGCCTCTCCTGCGGGTCGGGGGTAGGGCCATCGGGTGTCGTCTGACGTGACCTTCGGCTCTACCCCCCACGGCTACCAAGTGCATCGATGTGTGTCGGCATTCAGGGGCGATGGAAAGCACCAGGAGGTCGCCCGAAATCATTTCCTGGCAGGGCAGCTGAACCTCGGCGCTCTCGGCACTGTTCAATAGGCGCGCTTAGCGCAGGGAGCAAGAGCCCGCCGGCCCTCACGCCCGCACGGCCTGGGAACGGCCCAATGTCTCGCCCGCCCGCCCAGGGCCTCCACGGCGACCCACTTTGGGCGGTGCCGCAGCACCATGACTGTTTCGAAGCCCGCTCTTTTGGCCTGGCCTATCCCGGACATTGACGCGGGGCTGTGACCGCCGAGCACCCGCTAGCCGTGGGCCCGGGTGGCGCCGTTCCAGCTGGCGAAGAGCAGTAGCCTGCCCCGCCGGCGCTTGGTGGCCAAGGCGGGCGGCTCCTTGGGCGTGGCCGACCAGGGGAAGCGGAAAGCCGGGTAAGACAGGACGTCTTGGTCCTTCAAGTGGCCGTCGAGGAAGGCTTTTCCGTCGGGCCCGAACTCAGTGAAGGAGGTCTGAGTGGCCCAGCCAACAAGGGCTCGGCCGCCGGGCATTAACTGCATGTTGCCGACGGCGCCAGCGCAGCAGGCGTCAGGCCAGGCCCAACCTCATGGCCGGGCTCATCCCTCGAGCGATGGGTGTCAGCGACCCGGACCTGGCCCGTGCCCTACAAGAACGTGACCAGGGCATGGAGCGCCGGGCCCGGGAACTCGGCGAACAGGCCGTGAGCGAGGGCCGAGCATGGGCTCGTCGCCTCGGCCCCCCGCCCGATGACCCGGCAAGGAGGGAAGCCTGGTTGCAGGCCGTCTCGACGGTGGCTGCGTTCCGTGAGCGCTGGGGTACCGGCGCCGACCCGCGCCCCCTCGGGCCTGAAGGCGCCATTACGAGCGTCGAGGGCCGGCTGCAGCGCCGGCGCGCCCAGGCGGCAGCTGCGCGAGCCCTCAGCCTCATCAACGACGCGAAGCCGGTACCCGACCAGGGTGCTGTCTCGAGTGCTGGGCTCATGACCGAGGAAGGAGCGCAGCTGTGACGTACCTTTACGTTGGCATTGGGTTGGGATTGCTCTGTTACGCCGCAAGGTGGTCTCGTCGCCGGGTTGACTGGCTGCCGGCGAGCGCACGCGACACCGGGAGGCGCCCTCGTCGTCGGCACCGCTTGGGTGACAACCGACGCCGGAGGGCTGCCCTCGCACAAGCTCGCCGGCTAGTCCTGGCACTGGCTTACGGAAGGCAGAACCCGTTTGCTCACCTCGTCGCCGGAGTAGTCCTTGAAGAAGGCGATGTAGTGTTCCAGCAGAGCACGGCGCGGCTGGAAACCTGGTCTACCACCTCTGCACGGGTCATCGACGACCACGTGAGCTGGGGCCGGCGCGCGAAAAGCCCCGGTCGCCAATTGACGGTCGACTATTGGCAAGACCACGACGAGTCCACCTGGCTGCTCACGTCGGCCCGCGCTGTCGGCCGTTCCGTGAAAGGTGGGGAGCTGGTATCCATCTGGTGGGCGTCGGTCGCGGGTGCCGATGTAGACGCCAGGAACGAATTTGTGATGCTTAATGCCACCAACGGCTGGCGCGGACGGCTCAGCGGACCGGGGATCGCGCCGATCGCTGTAGCGGTTGTGGCTCTTGCTACGGCCCGGCGGCACTCTTGGCGCACCCGGGCCTCGCCTGCCTACGTAAGCCCGCGACCGGCCCTCGGCGCACCGCTGTACCGTCAAGGCCTGTCTTGGGCTCGAAGCCTCCCGCCACCTGAGCGCGATGGCCAAAAGTGTGAGTAAGATTAGGAGAACCGCGGCGATCTGCACCACGTTGTCACCCATTTCTCGTCTTGCAGTCGATCCGTTAAATATCACATTTCGCGGCATCGGCACTGGCTGGACCGGAGCTGCATCATGGGCGATGTCGGCGACCCATCAGTGGTGCTCGGCAACGTAGGCGCGTAGGCGTACAACCTGTCGAACACGCCAGGCTGAGGGGGTGGGCCATCTACCGCCGCCCCGGGCGGCCCGATCCCGATGTGACAGGGAATACCATGTTCGCTCTCTCAAGGTGATGAGCAGACCGCAGAAGATCATTGTCCCACCTCGGTAATCTCAGCGCCCAGCTTGTCAGGACCAAAGCGGAGGAGTGAGCGCACCGCCGTCGTTTTAGCGCTGACCGGCCAGACGAGAAGGGAATCCTTCACATGGCCCAGATCGGGGTGTTCGGCGCAGACTCGCTACCAGTCGCCATACAATTCGGAACGCGGGCATGGCCAAACCAAGGCCGCCGCTCGCAGCTCCTGATTGATCAAATCCATGATGGCGGTGCGAGGCCTGGGCCGTTGTTTTATTGAGTGGGTCACTCGGCGGGCGCGCGTGTTGCGGGCGCGGCCCGGGCGCCCTCCTCCTCGTGGCCAACTCGAGCTGACCGCCCGGACACTCACGGGGGTAGGCGTCGAGAGCGGTCAGGGCCAGCTTCGACCCATCCGATCACGTAGCGGTCAAATAGCGCCGCGAACTGGTGTGCCGAGACGAGGGACAGGTCGGGGCCTGCAGCCCAAGCGGGACCTAGGCCACTGCAGTTGCGACGTCCCCAAGGTGGGCAGCGCGGCCGAGACGATCTCCAATGGCGCACGGAGATTCGGAGGCATGTCTCGGCTCTCAGCGGGCCGGAACGTTGGCGCACCGCACCGACCACACTAGAGACCGGCATACTCGATTAGCTCACTCTGACATAACAAGCGTCGAGAGCCTTTCGATGCGTCGGTCGAGGACTTCCGACGCCCGGTCGAACGCGCTTTCTTCGCCCGAAATAAGAGGATCGGAGACCGACCAATGGATGTGTGCCGGCGTTCCTAGAGCGCTCAACATCTCGTGCGCCTTATCGCACACCGTGATTACCAGGTCCGTCGACGTTATCTCGGGGATGGGCTCGGGTCGAGCGCCTCGGAGCTTCAGACCGCGTCGCGACGCCGCCCTGATCGTCCCAGGGTGCACCTTCTTGGCCGGAGCGGTCCCGCCGCTCACAGCTGCCACTCCGATATTACGGCAGTTCCAGAGCACCGCAGCGAGCTGAGAGCGGGCAGCGTTCTCGGTGCAAACGAACACCACGCGGCCGACTCGTATCACTCCTCCGATCCCAAGCGATGCGATGGCGCCGGGCACGAGTTTGACGTACCGCCTGCGCCGGTCACCCTGCGAAGTGACCCGCTCGATGAGATTGAGGTTTTCCAGGACCGCGAGATGGTGTGCGAGGAGGTTTGAGTCGATGCCGACGATCGACCCGAGCTCTGAGGGAGCGCGGTCAGAGAACATGAGCTCGTCGACGATGGCAAGGCGGTTGGCGTCGCCGAGCGCGGCGTGCAATACCGCTCGCGTTACCAGCCTCGCCTTACTTATTGACTCAATGCTCATTGAGGGAACATACTGGCTGTGTCAAAGGAGATAAGCGTGGAGGTGGATGAGGAGCTAGATGCTGATTCACGTATCGCCATGCGACAAGCAGCAGCTTACCTGGAGTCGTCATTCCAAGGGGTCTTCAACAAGGAGACCATCCAGCTGTTCTTGGAGTCGAGCTTTCACGAGTTCGCGAAGCAGAGGACGGCAAAATGGATCCAGGTTGCGTTCGCGGAGAAGTTCGCGAAGCAGCGACTGAAGGCTCTCGCCCGGGTCGAAGCTCCGTCGAGTGATCAGAGTCCGGCGGTGTTGTTCCTGTGCGTGCGCAACGCGGGGCGTTCGCAAATGGCTCTGGGATGGTTCACAAGCCTCGCGGGGGACCGAGCGATCGGGTGGTCAGGGGGTTCGGAGCCAGGCGCAGCGGTTAATCCCGCCGCCGTAGCCGCTATGGCCGAGGTAGGGATCGATATCTCCCAGGAATTCCCGAAACCTTGGACTGACGAGTTCGTCCAGGCCGCTGACGTCGTGGTGTCGATGGGCTGCGGGGATGCCTGTCCGATCTTCCCCGGCAAGCGTTATGAGGACTGGGTGCTCGAGGATCCGGCGGGGATGTCGTTGCCAGAAGTTCGTCCCATTCGCGATGCCATCGGTGGACATGTCCGAGACCTGCTGCTGCGGCTAAACGTGCTTGCTGGAATATGACTGCCAGGCTGGGCGCCAGCCGGTCGCATGGCCTCCTTTGAAAGCCCCGGCGCGATCGACAAGAGCGGTCGGTGACCGAGCCTTCACAGCTGAGCCAGCGGGCTCCCCCCTACACGCCCGGCTTTGGGGTCAGCCCCCCGTTGTTGGCAGGACGAGACGAAGTCCTTACGGACATTATGGCCTCGTTGGCGGCGGGGCCACAACACCCGTTTTTCGTGTCCGCCCTACTTGGCCGTCACGGCGTCGGCAAAACCAGCCTTTTGGACGAAGTGGCCGGCCAGGTGCGCGAACGGCTCGGCTGGGCGGTAGTACACCGCGAGCTCGTTCGCGGGGTTGACTTGGCGGCGGACATCGCGGATGCGCTCACTCCCGCCCTTCAGGCATGGCGTCGTTTTGGGCGCGCTTACCGGCAGCTGGAAAAAGAACTGTGTGCTGAGGCTAAGCGGGCCGCGAACCTTGGGCAAAGCCCTGCCCGGCCCCAATTGTCCCGACACCAATCCGGGGCCGTTTTGCTCGGCGAGCTTCTCAGCCGGACCGGCTGGTTCGCCCTTGAGCATCGGAGCGGGATGCTCATCGTGGTCGACGAGGCCACGTCGGCGCGCCCGGGTGAGCTGGTGCGCCTGGCGACCTTGGTGAAGATGAAGCTAGCGGCCTCCGGGTTGCCCGTGGCGTTGATATTGGCCGGCCCGCGATCGCTCAGCAGGACGATCGGGGCGGCAGAACGCACTCTCGCTCGGGGCTGGGTCGCCGTCCGCTCTCTCGGCGACTTGGCCCCTTGTTCGGTGGAACGGGCTTTGGCCGAGCCGGCCGCCCGCCTCGGGGTGCGTTGGGAGCCAGCAGCCCTCGATCTGGTAGTAGACCGCTCAGCCGGCCACCCCCATTATGTCCAGCTCTACGGCTATCACACGTGGAAGGCAGCAAAAGGTGCGACCCGGCTTGGGCTTGCGCACGCGGAGACTGGCATCAAGACCGGCGACGCCGTACTGTCGGGTCAGTTCGAGAGAACGTGGGCCGGCTTGTGGCCCCAAGAGAAGTTCTTCCTCAGCCGGCTGGCCAGTGGTTGGGGCTTTGCGCCCGCGAATATCCTGGACATTTACGCCACCATGCGGCCAAACCAGGTACGGCTTAATGTCGTACGCAATAGGCTCATATACCTGCATGGGCTGCTGACCATGCCCCGCCGTGGCGAATTGCACTTTGTCAGCAAGCAGTTCGTCGAGTGGCTCGTGGACGCGCACCCAGGGACCAGCCCGGGCAGGCAGGCGGCGGTACGCCAGAAAAAGGGAGCCTCCGCTGGTGCCCCTCCTGGTCGTGAACGGAGACTTCGGACGGCGCCCGAAGTCGACAATCCCTTCCGGCCAAGCTCCGGCGAGCAGCCGCCCGTTATGGCCGGCCGTGGCGTTGTGATGAATGACTTCGAAGCCGCTTTCGAGGAAGTATCGTCCGGGAACTACGGCGGGACCAAATTCCTCGTGGGGGCCTCCGGACTGGGCAAAACGGCCCTGCTTGCACGCTTAGGAGGGGAGGCGCAACGGCGCGGATGGTTGCACTTGCACCTCGTCGCTGGCCCCGAACGGCCCGTTATCGGGCCCGTGGTCGAACAGACGCGATGCGCCGCGCATGTCGTGTCGGTACTGGCCGGTCGGACAGCGGAAGAGGGAATTGAAGACTGGTTCGTTCGGTTGGCCAAAAGGGCGAAAGAACGCCAGCCCGGAGCGCTCCTTACGGTGGACGACTTGGACTCCGCTCTCCGAGTTCGGAGGCTCGGTTGGTTGGCGGGGACGACGAGAAGGTCCGCTTCCGAGAACTGGCCCGTACTCACGGTGATCGCTGGTCTCCCGAGCCTGTGCGACATGACCAACGTGCGCGCTTACCCACAGCACACCGCGTGGCACACATTGGACTTGTTGGACGGGACTGAGGCGGCGAGGGCGCTGCAAGAGCCGGCAGCCATGGCTGGTCGCCCGATGGATGACGAAACCGCTGACCTGCTCGTCCAAGCGAGCGCGGGTTTCCCATACGCGCTCCAGCTCCACGGTTACGAGGCGTGGCAAGCGTCCAAGGGCAAGGACCGTATTGGCGTTGACGTCGCACGCCGGTCAATCGTGACCGCGCGGCAAGGACTAGACGAGAGGCTGTACGGGCCAACGTGGCGACGTTGTTTGCCCGGCGAGCGAGAGTACCTGGCTGTGGTTGCCTGGCTCCTTGAACAAGGTGACCGGGTCTCTGGTCAAAAGGTAGCCCACAAGCTGGGAACAACCGTTCGCGGCATCTCGGCCCAGCGGGCCCACTTAATAGACCTTGGTCTGCTCATGGTGCACGGCGGTCAGCTTCAGTTCGCCATCCCTTTTATGGCTGAATATGTCCTTCATCGCGCACAGCCGATGGTCGACCTCGGAGCCACCATCACGTGAATGCAAGTCATCTTCGACCACTTCTGGCCCCTCGCAAGCAAGAAGAGTCCCGAGCGGAGCAGGCAATCGCCCGTGCTCTCGTCGCCGCGGGTTGAACACGGAGAGGGACCTAATTTCGCGATGAGGTGATGAGTCATACTTGTCTTGAACCCGCGGCTTCTAACGTTTGGAAATAATTAGCGCCGTATGATTTGCCTTGACCGTGGTTCGCAGCAGTCGCTTTGTTAGCCGAAGCGTCCATTCACGTAGTCTTCGGTCCTTTGGTCCTGAGGCGAGGTGAAGATCTCTTGGGTCGGACCGAACTCGACGAGCTCGCCCGCCCGGTCCTCTGCCATGAGCAAGAACGCGCAGTTGTCTGAGACCCGGGCGGCCTGCTGCATGTTGTGGGTGACAATGACAATTGTCACCCGGTCCTTTAGCTCCCCGACCAGATCCTCGATCCGGCGTGTCGCCTGAGGGTCCAGGGCCGAGGTCGGCTCGTCCATGAGCAGGACCTCTGGCTCCACCGCGAGTGCCCTGGCGATACAAAGGCGCTGCTGCTCGCCGCCCGAGAGAATAGAGGCACCGGCACGTAGCCGGAAGCGGACGCTGTCCCACAACGCGGCAGCAATCAGGGCCGACTCGGCGGCTTCATCGAGCAACGACTTTTTCCTGACCCCGTTGAAGCGGAGGCCCGAAACGACATTGTCGTAGATGCTCATGGTCGGGAACGGGTTAGGTTTTTGGAACACCATCCCTACTCGCGGGATGAGCGTCGCGTCGAGGCCGGAGCCGTAAACATCGATGGAGCCCAGTAGGACGGAGCCGGTTACCTGTGCACCGCGCTCTCGGTCGTGCATACGGTTCAAGGCACGAAGCAGTGTCGTCTTTCCTGACCCTGACGGCCCGATGAGGGCGGTTACGTGTTGCGTAGCTATATCGAAGGTGATATCACGCACCGCCGGACGTCCTTTAAATGACACAGACACGTCGCGTAGCGACATAGTGACTGTGCCGGCGCCAACCGGAGCGGTACCTTCAGCCGGGGGTGCTGTCACCGGAGGGGCGGAGGCTACCAGGTCGTCGCTCATCTCGTCGTCCTCGTCAGGCGGGCGGAGACGATCCGGCTTGTCACTGACAGCACGAGCACCATGGCGATCAGGGCGAGACCCGTCCCCCAAGCGAGCTGTTGGAGGTCAGGGTAAGCTTGGATGCCGTCCAGGTAGACAGTGAGCGGCATGGACGCCATGGGCTGGAGTGGTGACAGGGTTAGGTACTGGCTCCCAATGGCGGTGAAGAGCAGCGGGGCCGATTCGCCTACACCGCGCGCCACTGCGAGGAGCACTCCCGTCACGAGGCCGGCCAGCGCCGCCGGTACGATGACGCGCCTGGTGATGGCGGCGTCCTTGGCGCCGAGTGCGAGGGCTCCTTCGCTCAAGCTCCGGGGCACCGTGCGCAGTGCGGTTTCGCTGGCTCGGATCACGACCGGGAGCATGATCAAGGCGATTGCGAAGCTGCCAGCAATCGCAGAAAAATGATGAAGGGTGACAACCAGCAGGCCGTAGGCAAAAATGCCAACGGTGATGGCGGGCACCCCCGAAAAGACATCGACGACGAAGCGGATACCCCCAGCGACCCGGCCGTCGCTTTGTGCGAGGAATAGCCCGATCACTACTCCGAACGGCACGGCGACAATGGCTGCTATGCCATCGATAATGACCGTACCTACTATCGAGTTCCAGATCCCCCCGCCCGGGATACCCTCTGGAGTCGGCAAGTGGGTGAAGAAGTCGACGGACCAGGCTTCGATCCCACGCTGGACCACGTAGACAATGACCCCCACTAACGGGATGAGTGCCACAACTACGCAGGCCCCACATGCGAAGACCATGAACCATGAACCCCGCTGCCTGCGGTGCAGCGAGACCGACGCGAGCCGTTGCACCTCCGCCCTGCGGGTAAGGATGGGGTCGTTGGCGAGGACGGTCATGTAATCGCGACGGCAGCACGCGTACGGCCGACGCCCCTCACGAGTAACCGGGCCAGGACATTGACTACGGCTGCTACGACCAGTAGCAAGAGCGCGATATAGATAAGAGACGCCAAATGGTACGGCTCTGTAGCCTCGGTGAACTCGTTGGCAATTACCGACGACATCGTGTCCCCGGTCCCGAACAGGGAATCCGCGAAGGCGGGGGTGTTACCGATGACCATGGCGACGGCCATAGTCTCACCGAGAGCGCGTCCCATGGCCAGCGTAACGGCGCCGAGCAACCCGGCCCGGGCGTGAGGCAAGATCACCCGCCCCAACACCTGGCCGTGGGTGGCGCCTAGCGCAAAGGCCCCTTCGGTCTGTTCCTTCGGCACCGCCGCCAGCACGTCCCTTGAGATTGCCGTCATCGTAGGCAGGACCATGACGAACAGGATCAGCCCGGCGAGGAGAATGCCTATGCCGATTTCGGGGCCGCTCGCCGGGCCACTGTGCCCAAAGACCGCAGCGATGGCGGGCTCGATCACCGTGCGCGTTAGCGGTGCCAGGATGAGCAGCGCCCAAAGACCGTACACGACGCTTGGCACGGCCGCGAGTAGTTCGACGGCCGTGCCAACCACAGTGGCGAGTCGCGCCGGAAGCAGGTAAGCCAGGCTCAACGCGGCACCGATCCCTATGGGGATGGCAAGCACCATTGCTATTAGCGTGGTCTCGAGCGTACCGACGATGAACGAGAGGGCGCCGTAGTGAGCTGTTACGGGGTTCCATTGGGTCCCCCAGATAAAGCCCAAACCGAAGTGTGCGATGGCCGGGCGGGCCTGAACCACTAGGTCGACGACGAACCCGGCCAGTATCGCTACGAAGATGAACCCCGCCACCCCGAGGAACGCCCGGTAGAGGCCGTTCGGTACCGCTGGGCGGCGGCGAACCTGCCCAGCGGTAGGGGCAACGGAAACAGCCACCGCGCTGACTGCCCTCGGCTATTTCGAGTACTTGGCGATGGCCGCGCTGGTGAGGAGCGGTCTCCCACCCGGCCCGGTTATCTCCATCAGGTCCGTCTGCGCGAGCGCTTGTACGGCCGCAGGTAGAGGCACATAGTCCAGTTGAGCGGCGTACTTTTGGCCGGGATGCGTCAGCCATTCCAAAAGGTCCACCAACGAGGTGCCGGCGTTAGGGTCTTTCTGTTTCTTATAGATAGCCGCCCAACTGTAAGTCGCAATCGGGTACGCAGCCTTATCGCCTTTGAGGTCGTCGATAGCGAAGCGCGTCGGCGACACACCAGGCAGCAATGCCGCCTCGGCGGCAGTACTGGCCAGGGACGGGAGCACCCAGGCTCCCATCGGGTTCTGCATAGCCATGTACTGGAAGCCGTTCACTAGTGCGTAGTTGAGCTCCACGTAGCCGATCGAGCCAGGCGTGTCCTTTATCAGCCCGGCGACGCCCTCGTTCCCCTTTCCCCCGACCCCTGCTGGCCAGCTTACGGTCTTGCCAATCCCGACCTGGCTCTTCCACGTCGACGACACGTCAGCCAGGTAGTTCGTGAAAGCATAGCTCGTCCCGCTCCCATCGGAGCGGTGCACGACCACGATGGGTTCGTTGGGGAAGGTCACCCCTCGGTTGAGGTTGTCGATGGCGTTATCGTCCCAGTTGGTGACCTTACCCATGAAGATATCGGCGAGGACCGCGCCGGTCATATGGAGGTGGTTAGCGATACCAGGGACATTGTACGAGATCGCTTCGCCCCCTAAGTCAACAGGTACTTGGACGATCGGGCCGGCGGTGGCCTGAGCCAGGTCGGACGCCATCATCGGCACGTCGGTGGCCCCGAAGTTGACCGTATTCTGCTCTATCTGCTGTTGGCCGCCGCCGCTGCCGATCGACGCATAGTTGATGGTTTCGTGAGAGTTGATGAGCTTGTTGTACTCGTAGAACGCCAGGGTGAAGAACGGCTGGTCAAACGTAGAACCAGCGCCATTAAGGATGTTGCTAGCGTTTGCGTCGGGCACGAGGCTCGCTGTCATTGCAAGAGCGGCGCCAAGCATAGCAACGCTACCACGGAACGCTGACCGGCCAAAGTGCCGCCTCAGACGTTGGTTGGTCATTAAGGTCTTCCTCCAGGGAGAGGTGGTCTAGGGATTGCCAGCTCGGACGGACCGATAACGGCCCTTGTGGGGATGGGACCGGACCATCGCCAGGCTGGGCTCGACGTCAAATACGACACACACGATTTGGCCGGTCGAGTATCGCACGCATCGGCTCGAAAGTGTCAGCGGCTACTGAGACAAAGATCACTGAGGCAATAAGCACTGAGGCAAAGATAAGAGCCACTCGTAAACCACGCACTATCGCCCGATGTCGTGTCAGTGAACTCTAGGTGAACAGTTGGTGAACACACCGCAACGAGCAGTCAATTGGTCTCATGCAGTGGCATTAGCGCCCGGTGATGTTGCGTGCCTGCCAACCATCTTTGCGTGGCTGCCGACCATCGCTCTGGCTGTCTATGGCCAGGGACCTTGATGGCCACCGCATTGGCCATGCAAAGCGTGAGCCCGGTTGACTCGTACGACCCGGCTTCGTTTCCCAATTGTCTTGGCTCGGCGCAGATACCCTGCGACGGCAATCGCCGATCCCTGCGAAGAACTCCCCACAGCCAGACGGTAGACAGGCAGACCGAGTCGCCAGGCGCCGGGCACGACGCAGGGGTAGATTGTGTGTGAGCACAGGCCTGCGCTCCCGAGGCATCTCTGACAGAAGCGAGAGGCGAGGAGGCTCGAACTCTTTTCGGTCTTTCGTCGATGAGTTCGACGATCGTTTCTGTAGCGCTCAAGCTCTGACGGGAAAGTTGACGCACGCCGGAATATCTGGTTAGCGCGTTCCTGTTCTTTCACTTCCCGTTCGCGGTAACTCTTACGCCCTCCGTTCGACTGAGGCCGTCCCCGGCTATACGGGTTGGTCGTTGTCGGCCGCTTTAGTCAGGAACGTACCGACTGGTCGCGAATAGGCAAGCTGGAGGCCACACGCCCAACGGAGCCCAGGACCGGTGCCTCAGGCCGTTTCTTCGTTGCCGTCGCTCCACCTTGCTTCCCAGCTATGGAGCCACCAAGGGACCCAGGGCGGCTCATCGAGCAGGTGCGGTATCAAGTCGACCGGGCAGGGCCTCAGTTTGATCTCGTCGCGCCCGGGAACCAAGTCAGGGTTCTGGTTGCGGTCAGACTAACCGAGGATGCACACACGCTGCCGACCGGGACGCAGTTGTCAGAAGTGTGTTGGCGACCAGCCACGGCCTGAGCGCAATCCGCTTGCCGGGCGTGGTGAAGATGCCGACGCTCACGGCGAACTAAGCGTCCAGGGCGGCGCGCAGGCGCGCTAGGCGCTTTCGGTCCAAGGAGTACCACACCCACTTGCCGCGGCGGTCGCCATGGACCAGGCCGGCGTCCCCCAGGCTTTTGAGGTGGTGCGAGATCGTGGGCTGGGACTTGCCCACCGGCTCGATGAGATCGCACACGCACACCTCACCCTCGGGTGCCGCGGCCAGGATCGACAGGATCCGGAGCCGGGCCGGGTCAGCCAAGGCGCTGAAGCCTCTGGCCATATCGGTCGCCTCTTCGACGTCGAGAGGGGCTGCCAGCACCGACGGGCAACACTCCGCATCGACCACCGCGACTGTTGCACGCTTTTTACGCACCCAATAATCTCCCATTGACATCTGTGAATGTATCGAGCATGATAGATTCATCTACGGTTGTGGATACTAGCAGGAGGTTGAGGTGGCCCGAGTACAACTGGCCCTAAACGTGTCCGACATCGACGCCGCGGTGGAGTTCTATTCCAAGCTGTTCGGCGCCGAGCCGGCCAAACGTCAGCCTGGCTATGCCAACTTCGCCATCACCGAGCCGCCCCTCAAGCTCGTGCTCATAGAGGCCCCGAGGCTCGGGGTACCGGCGTCGCTGGCGCCTTGAACCATCTCGGCGTCGAGGTCGACACCCCCAAAGAGGTCCGGGAGGCCACCCGTCGCCTGGCTGGTGAAGGCCTGGCCCCCGAGGTCCAGGAGTCGACGACCTGCTGTTACGCCGTGCAGGACAAGGCCTGGGTCAATGACCCCGACGGCGCCCCCTGGGAGGTGTATACCGTGCTGGCCGACGCACCGGCCGAAACCGGCCTGACCGGCGACGGCACCTGCTGTGGCGGCCCTGACACCACCGCGGTTGTCTCGCTGGGTGCCGCGGCCTCTGCGGCCTGCTGCTGAGCGCCGGCCCAAGCCGACCGAGGCCGTAGTGGACCAAGCGCCCTTGTGGCGCCGGCTGCTCGCTGAGCTCCTCGGCTCCGCCTTCCTAGCCGCCGTCGTCATCGGCTCGGGCATCGCAGCCCAGGAGCTTTCGCCGGGTGTTGTCGGCCTGGAGTTGTTGGAGAACGCGGCGGCCACTGCGGCCGGGCTGTTCGCCATCATCTTGATGTTCGGCCCGGTATCGGGAGGCCACTTCAACCCGGTAGTCTCCTTTGTCGACGCGGCCTTCGACGGTCTCAGTTGGGGCGACGCCTGCGCCTACCTGCCCGCCCAGGTGGCCGGTTGCATCGGGGGAGCGGTCATCGCCAACTTGATGTTCTCCAAGGCGGCTATCTCGATCTCTACCCATCACCGGGCCACGCCCGCCCACTTCCTGTCCGAGGTCGTGGCCACCCTCGGCCTTATCCTGGTGATCTTCTCCCTGGCCCGCAGCGGGCGGGGCCGGCTCGCACCCGCCGCCGTCGGCGCCTACATCGGTGCCGGTTATTTCTTTACGAGTTCCACTAGCTTCGCCAACCCCGCCATCGCTGTCGGGCGCATGTTTTCTAACACCTTCGCCGGTATCGCCCCGTCGTCAGTGCCGGCTTTCATCGGGGCCGAGGTCCTCGGCGGCGCCCTCGCCTTCGTAGTCGTCAAGGTGCTCTACCCCGGGCTCACACCCGCAGAAGCGGCTGACGCGGTCGTCCCTCATCATCTGCTCGATGGTGCCGGTGCGCCACAGCAGTCGCGATCGGAACAGCCTTCGCCACCACCCCGGTGACGGAGCGACCAGAACGGGAGCCAAATGCACATCATCGCCATCGGGGGTAGTGACGCCGGTATCAGCGCGGCACTTCGGGCCCGCGAGCTCGAGCCCGGCGCCGAGGTCACCGTAGTGGTGGCGGACGCCTACCCGAACTTCTCCATCTGCGGGATCCCCTACTACATCTCGGGCGAGGTCACCCATTGGCGCAACCTGGCGCACAGGAGCCTCGCCGACCTGGAAGCAACCGGCATGGGCCTTCGCCTGGACACCACGGCGCGGCGCATCGACGTCGAGGGCCGCAAATTGCTCGTCACCAACAAGAACGGGGACGAGGAGCTCTTGTCCTACGACGAGCTCGTCGTCGGTACCGGGGCCGTGCCGGTGCGCCCGCCCATAGATGGCCTGGCTGGCCCCGACGCCCTGGGCGCCGATGACGGCGTCCACCTGCTGCACTCCATGGGCGACACCTTCGCCGTCATGCGCACCCTGGATGAGCGCTCGCCCGCCACTGCTCTCATCGTGGGCGGCGGCTACATCGGCCTGGAGATGGCCGAGGCGCTGGTGACCCGCGGCGTGGTGGTGGCCCAGATGGAACAGCTCCCCGAAGTCCTCCCAACGGTCGACCCATCACTGGGGGCCCTTGTCCACGCCGAGCTGGCCGACCACGGGGTCGAGGTGCTCACCGGGACGGCTGTCCGTTCGGTCACTCAAGCACCGGGGGGGGAGAGCGGCCGGTTGCGGGTAGAGGCGAGGACCACAGCCGGCCAAGACGTGGCCCGGGCCGTTGACATGGTCCTTGTCGTGGTGGGGGTGCGCCCGGACAGCGAGCTCGCCGCCTCGGCCGGTGCCGCCTTAGGGCTTCGGGGCGCCATCGCCGTCGACCGTCACATGCGGACCAACCTCCCTCATGTGCTCGCCGCCGGGGACTGCGTCGTCACCCATCACCGCCTCCTCGGGACCAGCTACCTCCCGCTCGGCACTACCGCTCACAAACAGGGCCGGGTCGCCGGCGAGAACGCCCTGGGCGGTGACCGGGAGTTCGCCGGCAGCCTGGGGACACAGGTCGTCAAGGTCTTCGACCACGTCGCCGCCCGTACGGGGCTACGCGACCACGAAGCCGAGGCCGCTGGTTACAGCCCGCTCACCGTCGGGGCGGAGGCCGATGACCACAAGGCGTACTACCCCGGCAGCCACCGCATCGCCATGCGCTACACCGGCGACGGGCGCACCGGTCGGCTATTGGGCGTCCAGCTCTTCTGCCACCGCCACAGCGAAATAGCCAAGCGGGTCGACGTCGTCGCCACCGCCATTTTCAATGAGATGACAGTCGAGGCGATAAGCGACCTCGACCTGTCCTACACCCCACCGCTCGGCAGCCCATGGGACGCCCTGCAGGTGGGGCGCAGGCCTGGCACGGGACACCCAGCGCCCTAACTTGCCCCAGATTTGAGCAGAGGAACCACCATGTCAGCACATCACCTACGGCCCGGGCCTCAGCCCCGCCGCACCGCGCACCCAGCCATCACGACAGCCGTCGCGGCGATCATCCTCCTCGCCTTCGCCGCATGCGCCACCACGATTAACCCGGGGCCAACGTGGGCCGCAGGCCGGCCTGGCTCCAACGGCCATACGAGCATCCTCACCGGGTCGGGTTCGACGTTTGTCGCGCCGTTCTTTGCCGTGGCCTTCGCATCCCATATCTAAAAGGCTGCCCATTTTCGTGCGCTTCGACCCCGACGAAATAACACGGTGGTTCGATAGTCACCGAGTCGCGGTCGACACCCACCAAGTCACCCGTCTCGGCCACACGACGAATGACAGTGCTATCCAACGGGGCGGGACCAGGGCCGACCAAAACCCGGGTCCGAGCCGAACTGATGGCCAGGTTCGGAGGGCAGAGGCGCGGGCTGTGGTGGCACATAGCAAATCGACTAAGCGGAACTCGGTCCCCGTCGGGGTTAGCCCGAAAAAAATGGTCGGCCCCAACTGACGCGTTCTTGGTGTCAGTGCGCTCGGACTGGCCCCGTCGGGGCGACAGCGGAAGTGGTCGGCCCCGACGGGGACTTACCGAGCTAACCGACGCAGTTGAGTACGCTCCCGAGCGGGAAGCAGTTGTTCGGGACGTTCCTCCGGATGTTGCTGTTAGTAACCGTGGCGGTGCCGCCGTTCTCGAAGATGCCGCCCCCGTTTATGGCAGCAAGGTTGGCCGTGATTACACCCTGGTCAACACTCAGCGTGCCCTCGTTGCTGATGCCGCCGCCGTTGGAGGAGGCCGTGTTGTTGCTGACCTGGCCGTTGCTGATGGTGAAGAAGGCGTCGTTGTCGACGCCGCCACCCTGGCCACTCGTGTTGCCGTTGACCTGGCTGTTGCTCTCAAGGCTGACGGTCCCCGGTGAGCTCGTGCTGACGGGGAACGGCGGAGACGGTATCGGGATGACCAAGTTGGCAATACCGCCGCCGGTACCGGTCGAGGAGTTCCCGTTGACGCTGGTTTGGTCCTCGATGTTCAGCACTCCGCTGTTGGACGCGCCCGTGTCTGTCAGGCTCACGTTGGCGATGCCGCCACCGAACCCCAGGTCACCGGCTGTGTCGCTGGTCACCGAATTGCCGTTCACGTTTGAGTGCTGAAGCGTGACCGTGCCGTGGTTGGCGATGCCGCCACCGAGACCGCCAACGCCAGTGTTGTGGTCGATCAAGCTGCCGATGATCGTGGCGATACCGCCGTTGGCGATGCCCCCGCCGGCGGGGCCGCCGAAGGCGCTCGTCGCCGAGTTGTTGATCACGTCGCTGTTCACGATCAGCAGCGTGCTGAGGATCGGGGGCTTCACGCCGCCGTTGCCGTTGCCGCTGGCGATGCCCCCTCCGGTGGTTGAGGTATTCGAGTTGACCTCACTGGCATTGAGCGTGGCCGAACCGCTCTGGTTGAGGAGGCCCCCAGCGCCGCCACTGGCCGCGGTGTTGTGGTCGACGTCGCTGTTGTTGAGCACGACTGTGCCACCGGTGTTCGCGACACCGCCACCCGGGCCCTGCGCAGTGTTGCCCAGCACCTGGCTGGTGTTGAGCGTGAGCGAGCCCCCCTGGCCGCCACCCGGGCCAGCCCCGCTGACGATGCCACCCCCGGCGCCCGAGGTGTTGTTGCCGAACACCTCGGTGTTGTTCAAGGTCAGGGTGCCAAGCAGGTTCCCGATGCCTCCTCCGCCGACGGGGCTGTTCCCTCCGGTGATGTTGAGGCGGTTCAGTGCCAAAGCGCCACTGGGGCCGTCCACCTCGAGCAGCCGGAAGTCCGTGTTGTTGCCCTCTAGGGTGGCGTTTTTGCCCTGGATCGTGATCCCAGTCGTGACGACGGGCAGAGCGTCGTTGCCAACACCCGAGCTGAAGGCCCCCGAAGTGAAAGCGTAGGTGCAGCCGGGAGCCAGGTTGATGGTGCCTCCGCCGCCGGCGTTGGCGCTGTTGATGGCTGCTATCAGGCCCGCGGTCCCGCCGGTCGGGCCGAAGCAGGGAACGTTGATAATGGGGGCCGCGGAGGCGACGGCCACCGGGCCGGTCGTTAGAGCCAGCACACCGGCGCTTGTGGCGCACACGGACCGGACGACTGTGGCGAGTTTCATGATTTACCCCTTGATGGTTGCTTATTTTGGCTCGAAGCTAAGACCCAACGTCCGGACGGTCAACGGAGCTGGGGAAGATGGGACGTACGCGCACCCCCACCGCCGCTCTTAGCGGTCCGTCTGGTTTCGTGAGCGGCTGAACGAGCCGGTACGGTGAGCCGGTGCTGACAGGCGCCTGGGTCTATGTCGGCGCCTTGGTGGCTGCGTTCGCGCTCGCCGCGCTGTCGAGCCCAGCCGGCGTCTCAGGAGCGGTGCTCCTGTTGCCGTTCCAGGTCGGTGTGCTAGGCACCCCGAGCCCCTCAGTCACGCCGACCAACCTCCTCTACAAAGTCGTAGCCACCCCCCGGGCGTTGTACCGGTACCGTCGCCAGAGGCAGACCGGCCGCGAACTCACCCCGCTGTTGGTGGCGGGCACAGTCCCCGGCGTCATTGCCGGCGCCGTTATCCGGGTAGAACTTCTCCCCAGTGCTGATGTCTTCGACATCGTTATAGCCGCCATGTTGGTCCCGTTGGGTTTGTCATTGCTCGTGAGAGGCCGCGCCCCTCGGGCCAAAGCTTCCGCTATCACTCTGTCCTCGGGCCGGCTGCTCGCGGTGACTGCGGCCATGGTTGGTTGCGTCGGCGGCATCTACGCGTTCGGCGGAGGAGCGATATTGGCGCCTCTCCTCATAAGTGCGGGACGAGCTCCCTCGGAAGTGGCCCCAGCTACTCTCACGTCGACCTTCATCACCTCCATCATCGGCGTGGCCACCTTTGTCCTGCTCGCCACAGTGGCTCAGTCTCCCCAGACTGGAGCGTTGGTATCGCACTCGGCATGGGAGGCATCGCCGGCAGCTACACCCGCGCGCGCCTTCAACCACACCTCACAGAGCTTGCGATCCGTCGCACCCTGGTGCTGGTGCTGGTGCTGGCGATCGGCATTCGGTACGCCTGTTGGGCGCGGGCTAGATACCGCTGTGGCCGAGCACCTGAATAATCTGCTCGGCGACAAGACCCGAAGGTGACCTATCGAGCGGTGACGGGTGGTCTCCGAAGACGGACCGATTGTACGCAGCGCGCTCAACCAGGTCGGGCAACCGCCTAGGTTCACTATCGGCCCGACGTCTTTCTGCACAATCTGGGTCACTCCGGCTCGAGGTGGGCCGCCGCCTCCCTCGACGACGTCAGGTGGCCGGGGACCAGGCACAGTGGTTGTCTCACCGGCCCGCCCGAGCCTGCTATCTATTAGTACGCAGCGGGTTTGGTGGCAGTTGCGGTGGCAGTTCACCCGGTCCGATATGTTCAAACGGGCGCGAAACCCCTGGGGGCACGTCGGAAATGACACGGACAGACGTGTACCGACCACCTGCGTACGTCTTCTAAGCGGCGGGTCGCAGGGTTCTGCGGCGCTCGGCTGCGTGCCCGTTATGACAACGGCCGAACGCCCTTGGGTAGGTCGAGTTATCGGGGAGAACATGCTGATTGGCCATCGATGTTGCTTCCGGAGCACTGCTAGTCGGCGGCGAGGGCGTATTCGGCATCGACGCCGAGGCGGCGCCGGACGGCTCGGCGAGCCATCTCGAGCATCGCCGGGTCGTTGCTCATCACGAAGCTGGCGTTGGCCGCAAGGATGATGCCGTTCAACTCGAACACGAGCAGGGTGATGTCCTCGCCGTCGGGGAGCTCTGCCAATTCCTGTGCCTTTAGCGCGAACCCGAGGATCAGGCCGACGAACGACAGCTGGAACGCGCCGACCCGCTCCTTCACCGGGCCCGGCGTGTGCCCATCTCGAGGATCGCCCCGGCGAAGAAGCAGCCGCCGGGGAACGTCTGTCGCTGCAGATGATCGAAGAAGTAGTCGCAGACGCTGATCAATCGGGGAAGGCCTTCGGGCGCTGCCAGCGCCGGATCGATCACTTCGAGGTGAAAGACGCGGTCCGCCTCCTCGATGGTGGCCAGCTGCAGTTCCTGCTTGGAGCCGAAATGCGCGTACAGCCCGCTCTTGGATATGCCGAGCGCCTTGGCCAACCCGCCGATGCTAAGTCCTTCGAGGCCCTCGACAGTGGCCAGCGACACGGCCTGGTGGAGGATGGCCTTGCGCGTCCGTACCCCGTCCTCGCGCGCCTTGCGCACGGGAGGTCCGTCGGGCCCCATGGAAACCTCCTCCTTGACAACTAGCACGACCGTTCGTACTATATCCCCTAAGTACGACCGATCGTACTATATCACGGTGAGCCCAAGGGCTTTCCGGCCCCCACGAAAGGAACCAGCAGATGAACCCGAACAAGGCACTCTGGGAAAAGGGCGACTTCACCCGCATCGCGGAGAGCATGCGAGACAGCGGCGAGGCGCTGGTCAAGGAACTGCAGATCACCAACGGGCTCGAGGTCCTCGACCTCGGGTGCGGCGACGGGACCACGGCCCTGCCGGCGGCCAGGCTCGGGGCCAACGTGCTCGGCGTGGACATCGCCCGCAACCTCGTCGAGGCCGGCAACGCCCGGGCCCGGAGCCTGGGCCTGACCAACTGCAGGTTCCAAGAAGGCGACGCGTCGGATTTGCACGAAATCGAGGATGAGAGCTTCGACCTCTCAGTCAGCATCTTCGGGGCCATGTTCGCTCCGAAGCCAGCCAACGTGGCCAAGGAGATGGTCCGGGTGACGCGGCGGGGCGGTCGCATCGTCATGGGGAACTGGATCCCGAACGACCCCACGCTGGTGGCACAGATCTTGAAGATCAGTTCCGCCTATTCGCCGCCGCCTCCGGAAGGTTTCATCAGCCCGATGACATGGGGGCTGGAGGATAACGTGATCGAGCGGTTCGCGGCCGCGGGAGTACCCGAAGAGAGGATTTCATTCCAGAAGGACACCTACACCTTCAACTTCCCGGGTACGCCGTCGGAGCTGCTGGCCGAGTTCAGGACGTACTACGGGCCGACGATGAACGCGTTCGAAGCCGCCCCGCCAATGGCGAGGCTGACCTGCAGGCCGAGCTGGAGGAACTGTTCAACGAGCAGAACGCCAGCCCGAGCAAGGATGCCACTTCGATCCCCGCCACGTTCCTGCGCGTCACGGTTGCACGCTGATGGGCGCGGGCAAGCGGTAAAGGGACACAGTGACCGACAGCACTAAGGAGGAGCGACGGTCAGCGGTGACGATCGAGATCAGGTTGCTGGGAATGTTCGAAGTGCGCCGCGGCGGCGAGCCCGTCCCGGCCAGCGCCTGGAGCCGCCGTCACGCCGCCGCGCTGGTCAAGCTCCTCGCCCTGAGCCCTGGGCGACGGCTGCACCGGGAGCAGGTGATCGACGCGCTGTGGCCTGACTTGGGCGTGGACGAGGCCGCCCCAGGTGCTGGCCGCCGCCATCGACGCGCTCGAAGACTGCGCTTGATTTTGGTGCACCGATCGACACTCGCATCTGCTGGTCCCGTGCCTCGGTAAATGCTTGACCGTCTACGACGGTAGTGCGCAACTTGACGGCAAATCTGAGGGGAAGCCAAAGCGGCTCGACGGCGGGCCCGCAAGCTCCTCCAAGTCTCCCTCGTCGCCAGACAGTTCGACGCCGCTGGCGACAGGCCGGCCGGCGCACAGCAGACGCTCGGAGTCCCGGTCGAGCGTCGGCGTGTCGAGACGGAGCCAGTAGCTCGCCTCGGGCAGGACAACCGTCCTGCGGTCAACCTCGGGATCCTGTGCGGCTCCCGACGTTGACGAGGCTGAGACGTCGTACGGCGAGGCCTGCCAACCGTGGATCCTGCAAGCCTCCGGGCAAGAGGGGCACCCCCGGTTGACCTGAGGGGGGACGTCTTGGCGCTCGGCGACAAGCCTTCCCGGTATGGCGATCGTCCTGGGCGCGCCGGTGACACGGGAGCGCCGTGGCCCGTGGCCCTCGCCCGGCGGATGCCGTAGCCGCAAGCACGACATGTCGCAGGTAGCGGCGAACTTGAGCGCGGGCCCGGGTACGTCCGGGTCGAGGTCAATGCCCTCGTGGCGAAGGTCGGCCACATGGAACACTTGGCGCCCGAGGCCTTTCAACTGGCCGGCGATGCTGGGGCCTCCCCGCGGATGTTCCGCTTCAAAGAAACCACTTTTGCCGGCTTGACGAGCGTGGAAAGGGCCTTGGCGACCGCCTGGTCCCGGTCCCGTGTGGCGTGCTGGTAACGCATTGCGGTAGCGGACGTGGAATGGCCGGCACGGTGCATCAGTTCGGCCACCGTCGCTCCCGAGGCGGCGGCCCATGTGAGGCCCGAGTGTCTGAGGTCATGGAAGCGGAAGGACAACCCGGTTATCTGGAGCGTGGGCTGCCACACGCGCTGGCGGAAATGAATGCGGCTGACATAGCCGCCCTCCGGTGCGGGGAACAGCAAAGCGTCGGGCTCCGGGCCGACCCGTTGCAAATGTTGCTTGATCATCGGCAGCAAATGCGGGGGTACGGCCACAATCCTTCGGCCGGCGGCAGTCTTGGGTGGCCCAGCGAAACGGTCACCAGTACCCAGCTCGGTCACGGTCTCGCTTACCCGGATTTCGTTGTGGACCAGGTCGACCCGATCACGGCGGAGCGCGGCCAGCTCGCCGAAGCGCAACGCGGACCAAGCGGCCAACAGCACCATCGTTTCATAGCGTTCCGGCACAGCTTTTGAGAGGACCTCGACCTCCGCCACCGTGGGGACTGCCTGCTCTTGAGCCGCTTCCTTTGACGCCCCCTTCACGGCTACGGGGCTCCGCACGATGTAATTGTCATTGACCGCGACTCTCATTAGTTGGGCCAATAACCGGTATGCTTTCGGCGCCGTCCCGGGCCGGCGGTCTAAAAGAGATCGGTGCCAGGCCAGCACATCCGTCGTGCTGATCGCCGACAGCGTGCGATCGCCAAAGGAGGGCTCCAGATGGGAGCGCAAAAGGTAGCGGTACAGCTCGACCGTGCGAGGGCGGAGGTGGTGCTGTTTTTCGAGCCAGCCTTCAGCGAATTCGCGGAATGTAACCTTGCTGTTGGCCGGAGCCACCCAGGCACCACGAAGCAAGTCGGCTTCCACGGTTGAAAGCCACGCCAGCGCATCGGCCTTGGCCTTGAACATCATGCCGGCGCTATGGAGGGTGCCATCGTGCCAGTAGCGCGCCTGATAGCGGCCGGAGGGAAGCTTACGGACGTTCCCGAAGTGGCGGCGACGGGTCGTTGGCACGTGCCACATCTTAGCCAACGTTATGGCACGGATGTGGCACGCCGCCTCTTTTCAGCGTCCCGGAGCGCTCGCCACACACGGTCTGAGCTGCGGTTATTCTTGTCGGGGAGGGGGGACTTGAACCCCCGGCCTCCTGCTCCCAAAGCAGGTGCGCTACCAACTGCGCTACTCCCCGGCAGCTCACTGCGAGCGGCTGGCGAAATGCTACCTCGAAGGGGCGTACTGGCTCGAAGGGGGGTACTGGCTCGAAGGGGCCTACCGGCTGGAAGGGGCGTACTGGCTCGACTGCGGGTCGTGGGCGGCGGGGAGGCCACCCGGCACCGGGCACAGTCGGCTAGGTCGCTTGCGACGGCCCCTTCCCGGCTCGAAAGTGGTGCTTTCCGGTGCATCGCAGTGTTCTCGGTGCAGTGGGACCCCAATTAGTGTACGCCAGCGCAACCAGTTGCCTTTGGTGCGTCGGAATCGCCAGATTAACCTTCACGTAGACGGTTAGGCTCCCCGGCCTTTCGGCGCTTCGCAGCGGTCCCCCTGATTCGCAGCGGTTCCCCCGGACGGTCGTGGCGTCTTCGGCGTGGCCCGGCCCTCGAGCTAGAGCTAGAGCGCCTGGCTAGAGCTGGGGAGTGGGCTCCGGAGCCTCGGTCTTGACCCCGTCGGGTCAGGTCGACCAAGGTGCCCCCGTCCCATCGCTGGCAGCTTGGGCCCGCCAACCTGTCCTGGCGAGATAGGCTCCGCATTCCATATGAAAGCCCAAGTGGCTCCCCTTGAGAGCAACAAGGTCAAGCTCTCGGTCGAGGTGGAGGAAGCAGAGGTCGAGAAGGCCATCGACGACACGTTCGTCAAGTTCGCCAAGGAGTTGCGGGTCCCGGGCTTCCGGCCAGGCAAGGCGCCCCGACGGGTGCTGGAGGCGAGGATCGGCCGGCCGGCAGCGCGCCAGGAGGCGCTCGAGCAGCACATTCCCTATTGGTACGACCGGGCGGTGCGGGACAAGGCCGTCGACGTCATCAACGACCCAGAGATAGAGGTCACGGCCGGCAAGGACGAAGGCCCGTTGGCTTTCGACGCCGTTGTCGAGGTCAGGCCCCAGCTGAAGCTGGTTGGCTACGAGTCGCTAAAGGTGACGATCCCGAGCCCGGTTGTAACCGAGGAAGAGATCCAGGGGCAGATAGACCGGCTGAGGGGCAATTTTGCGGAGTTGGCGCCGGTCGAGCGCGAAGCTCGCAGCGGCGACAGCGTTGTGATCGACATGACGGCGACCAGGGACGGGAAGCCGGTGCCCGGCATGTCCTACACCGATTACTCAGTCGAGCTGGGAGCAGGCAACGACCTCCCTGAACTCGACGAACACCTTCCCGGAGCGAAGGCGGGGGGCACGGTGAGCTTCCAGGCCGACCTAGGGGACAGCCCGGTGCAGGTCGAGGTCGTGGTCAAACAGGTGCAGGAGAAGATCCTGCCGGAGGCTACGGACGAGTGGGCATCGGAAGCGTCCGAGTTTTCTAGCGTGACGGAGCTGCGCGCTGACATCGAAAAACGGTTGACGGACATGAAGCGGGCGCAGTCAGCGCTCAGACTGCGCAATGGCACCATGGATGCCCTGGTCGCCCTCGTAGAAGAAGAGCCTCCTGCCGTCCTCGTCGACGTCGAGGTCCGGCGCAGCGCCGAGGAGCTGGGCCGGCGGTTGGACAGCCAGGGCATTCCTCTCCAGCGTTATCTCGAAGCCATCGGCCGCAACATTGAAGACGTTGTCGCCCAATTGCGCGGCCAGGCTATCCCCGCGGTTAAGGGCGATCTCGCTCTCCGCGCTGTTGCCGACGCTGTGGGCATTGAACCCTCCGAAGCAGAAATGGAAGAGTTCATGGAAAGACTGGCCGGCCGCGCTCGGGTCACCCCGACGGTTTTCCAGGAACAGGTCGAGCGCGCGGGGCGGCGTCTCGCGGTACGCTCAGATCTGAAGAAGAGCAAGGCTTTCGACTGGTTGGTCGAGCATGCTGAGGTAGCTGACGAGGAGGGGAACCCCGTGGACCGGGCGCTACTGATAAGTGACGACCAGGCGGAGGACGGAGACCTCGCTGGTGAGCCTGCTCTCGGAGCGATCTCCGAAGACGCCGGAGAGGGGCAAGTTACGCCGGACGCCGGCGGAGGGCCCGGTCAGACGGCCGGCGAACAGTGAGCGCTGGAGGCGTGAAGTGAGAGTGGCCAGATGAGGGTGGCTAAATGAGAGTTGTCAGCCAGTACCACGTTCCCGGGATCTTCGAGCAGACCAACCGTGGAGAGCGGGGTTACGACCTGTTCTCCCGTATGCTCGAAGAAAACATCGTCTTCCTGGGCACCCCTATTGACGATTACGTAGCTAACGCGGTCTGTGCCCAGCTGCTGTACCTCGAGTACAAGAACCCCGATAAGGACATCAGCATCTACATCAACTCGCCCGGCGGGGATATCACGGCTCTCTTCGCTGTCTACGACACCATGAAGTTTGTGAGGAACGACATCTCGACCTTCTGCTACGGGCAGGCGGCCTCAGCAGCGGCTGTGATCCTGGCGGGGGGTACGAAGGGCAAACGGTACGCTCTCCCTCACGCCCGGATCCTGCTGCACCAGCCCTACGGCGGTGCCGCGGGTCAGGCCGCTGACATCGAGATCCAGGCGAAGGAGATCGTCCGGATGCGCGATTTGCTGAACGAGATGATCGCCCTCGACACCGGCCAGACGCTGGATAAAGTGGGTTCTGATACAGATCGGGACTTCATCATGAGCGCGGCAGAGGCGCAAGGTTACGGCATCATCGACGAAGTGATATCGACCCGCGAGCTGGCCGGCGTACCCCAGGCCGCCGGCGTAGCCTGAGCACCGAGGAGCAGGTATGGCCAAGTTCGGCGAATCGAGCGAGCTTGTCAAGTGCTCTTTTTGCGGAAAATCGCAAAAGCAGGTCAAAAAGCTCATAGCCGGACCTGGCGTCTACATCTGTGACGAATGCATCGACCTCTGTAACGACATCATCGAGGAGGAGCTCTCAGAGCCGGCGGAGGTGCGTTTTGACGAGCTGCCGAAGCCAACGGAGATCTTCAATTTCCTCAATGACTATGTGATAGGCCAGGAGCGAGCTAAAAAAATACTCTCTGTAGCGGTTTACAACCACTATAAGAGGGTGCAGGCGGGCGGTTACGCCGACGGCGAAGTAGAGCTCCAGAAGTCCAACATCTTGCTGCTGGGCCCGACCGGTTGTGGTAAGACCTTCCTGGCCCAGACCCTCGCGAAGATGCTCAACGTGCCCTTTGCGATTGCCGATGCGACGGCGCTCACGGAGGCGGGTTATGTGGGCGAAGACGTCGAAAACATACTGCTGAAGCTCATCCAGGCCGCCGACTACGACATAAAGAAGGCGGAGACAGGGATCATTTATATCGACGAGATCGACAAGATCGCCCGCAAGAGCGAGAACCCGTCGATCACGCGAGACGTATCGGGAGAGGGAGTGCAGCAGGCGCTGCTCAAGATCCTGGAGGGGACGACGGCTTCGGTCCCCCCTCAGGGCGGCCGCAAGCACCCTCATCAGGAGTTCATCCAGATCGATACGACCAATGTCCTTTTCATCTGTGGCGGTGCGTTCGCAGGGCTGGACCGGATCGTGCAAAGCCGTTTGGGGAGGCAAGGCATCGGTTTTCGGGCCGAGATCCGCCGGGCGCACGAAGCGGACGAAGACGAGCTCCTGTCCCATGTCCTGCCTGAAGATCTGTTGAAGTTTGGTCTTATCCCAGAGTTCGTCGGCCGCCTCCCCGTCATCGGGACGGTTGCGACGCTCGACAAGGAAGCGCTCATCAGGATCTTGACGGAGCCGAAGAACGCGCTTGTGAAACAATACCGGAAGGTCTTCGAGCTGGACGGCGTCGAGCTAGAGTTCACGACGGACGCTCTGGAAGCCGTTGCCGAGCAGGCGATGTTGCGGGGTACGGGGGCCAGGGGTCTCCGGGCGATCCTCGAGGAGGTGCTACTGGAGGTCATGTACGACCTTCCGAGCCGCTCGGATATCGGCAAGTGCGTCATAGACCGTTCGGTTGTACTGGAACGCGTTAACCCCACCCTGGTTCCGAGGACGGACGTGGCCCACAAGGAGCCAAGGCCTCGTCGCGCCGCCAGCTGAGCGGCCATTGCGGCTAGCGCCGCGGTAGCAGAAAGTTTTCGCTCACGACTGTTTGCGCTACCTCGCGTTTAGGCTTTTTTTGGGTGCGTTGAGACGCCAGCGGGGGGCTCAGGCGCCTGGGGTGGTCACACGCAGCAAGCTGGGGGCGCCTCGCGGAGCCGTGGTTCCCCGGCCGGGCTGTCCCAGAGGGCCTTTCTCATTTCGAGTTCCGGGCCCTCCCTGGTAGAATTGGTAGCAAATGAACTTAGGGGACGCTTTAGCGTGGCTCGACCGCCATCAAGATCTCGAGCGGATATTGGCCAACCGTCGCCTCCAGGCGCCGAACCCCGAGCGGATGCGACGCTTTGCCCACCTTTTGGGGGACCCCCAAACTTACCAACCGGTAGTTCATATAACGGGTACAAATGGGAAAACGTCCACAGCGCGTGCCATAAGCCAGCTGTTTATTTCGATGGGCTTGAACGTCGGGACTTTCACAAGCCCACACCTCGAAAGGCTCAACGAGCGGATCATGGTTGGCCTCGAGCCGATCAGCGATGAAGATCTGACCGAGGTCCTTTCCGATCTGGCCGCGCTGGAGACACTCGTGGGAGAGGGAGATCGCCCGACGTGGTTCGAGCTCCTAACGGCCGCCGCCTTCAGGTATTTTGCGGACCGCCCCGTGGACGTGGCCGTAATAGAAGTCGGCATGGGCGGGCGCTGGGATGCCACCAACATCGCCGATGGCGCCGTCTCCATAGTTACTAATGTCTCGCTCGACCACACCGAACTGCTGGGCCCGACGAGGGAACATATCGCAAGGGAAAAGGCTGGCATTGTCAAGGCCGGGGCGACCCTGGTCCTCGGTGAAACCGACCCGGCGCTGTACGACATCTTTGTAGCGGAGGGCCCGGAGACGACGTGGTTGGCCGGGCGCGACTTCGCGGTCGAGTCCAACACGACAGCGGTCGGGGGGCGGTTCCTCGACCTGCGCACCCCCGGCAGCCTCTACGAAGGCATCTACCTCCCTCTTCATGGCCGGTACCAGGCAGACAACTTCATGGACGCACTCGTGGGGGCCGAGGCGTTCTTCGGCAACCCGCTCTCACAGGAGATAGTGGCTGCCGCCGCAGCGTCGGTGAGCTCTCCGGGGCGCCTCGAGGTCGTCGGCCAGCGACCCCTGGTCCTCCTCGACGGGGCCAAAAACATCGCCGGCGCCCATTCGTCCGCGGCCGCTCTAACCGAGGAGTTCGACCCCGAGCGGTCCCGGGTGCTGGTCGTCGGCATGCTCGGGGGGAAGAGTGCCGCAGAGATGCTTGAGGCGCTCGAGGTGGACAAGGCGCGATTGGTGGTCACCTGCCCTCCCCCTTCACCCAGGGCTCAACCTGCAGAGACCGTAGCGGAGGCAGCCCGCTCGCTGGGGTGCCGTGCGATCGCCACGAATTCGGTAGCCGAGGCACTGGAAGTCGCGCTGAGCGAAGCAGGCCCAGACGAGCTGGTCCTCGTGACCGGGTCCCTGTACGTCGTTGGCGCGGCGCGGGCCGTGCTGCTGGGCGAACCCGGCCTCGAGCCGAGCGGCCGGCTGAGTTGACCGGCCGCATTCCGGACCATCGGCGCGCTAGCCTCGCAGCCTGATGTGCGAGCCAGTCAACAGAGAGAAGTCATGACGACAGCAGGTACCGGAGACGACAGGACCCTTGTCATTTGTAAGCCTGACGCCGTGGAAAGAGGCCTCGTCGGCGAGATCATCGGGCGTTTGGAGCGCCGGGGGCTGCGCCTTGTGCGGGCCGAACTTCGCCACCTCGACAAGGAGATCGCGGCGGTCCACTACGGCGAGCACGCCGGCAAACCTTTTTACGACAGCCTGATCGCACACATAACCCGCAGCCCGGTCCTGCTGCTTGTAGTAGAAGGGCCGGATGGCACGTGGGCCGTCGTCCGCCGCAGCATGGGTACTACCAATCCCGCCGAAGCCGGTCCTGGGACGATACGGGGCGACCTGGCTCTGACCATGACCGAAAATTTGGTCCACGGTTCCGATAGCGCAGAGTCGGCACAACGCGAAATAGGCGTGTTCTTCCCTGACCTGTCATGAGCCGACCCGCTTGGCACTAACATCGCCGCCGCATTAGCTTTAGTGGCGACCGCGGCGCCCCAGGAGGCACCCTCACCGTGCGCGACAGATTGTTCTCATCCTTCCGGCGGGGTCTTGCAGTGGACCTCGGCACGGCGAATACCCTGATTTACCTGCAAGGACGCGGTATCGTCCTCAATGAGCCTTCGGTTGTTGCCATTGACGCCCGCGATGCCCGCCCGCTGGCCGTAGGTCTGGAGGCTAAGCGGATGATCGGCCGGACGCCGGCCCACATCCAGGCGGTGCGCCCTCTGCGGGACGGCGTCATAGCCAATTTCGAGATCTGCGAGAAGATGCTCGCGTACTTCATTCGGCGCGTGCACCCGAGCCGCTTGTCCAAGCCCGACATGGTCATATGTGTGCCCTCTGGTGTGACCGGCGTCGAAAAGCGGGCTGTCATGGACGCGGCAGAGGCGGCCGGAGCTCGTCAGGCGTGGATCATCGAAGAGCCCATGGCAGCGGCGATAGGTGCGGGCCTGCCGGTCCATGAGCCGACCGGCAACATGATCGTCGACATAGGCGGTGGGACGACCGAGGTGGCGGTGATCTCCATGGGGGGTATCGTCACCAGCCAATCCGTTCGCATCGCGGGTGACGAACTGGACGAATCGATCATCGCGTTTATCAAGAAGGAGTACAGCCTCGCTCTTGGCGAGCGCACCGCAGAGGAGATCAAGATCGCGCTGGGCTCGGCCTGCCCGCTTCAAGACGAGGTGAGCGCCGAAATCCGCGGTCGGGACCTCATCTCGGGCCTCCCCAAGACGATCGTGACCAATACCGAAGAGATCCGCGAAGCCATAGAGGAGCCCGTGGCCGCAATTGTCGACGCTGTCAAGGTGACGCTCGACAAGACGCCGCCGGAGCTGGCTGCTGACATCATGGAGCAGGGGATCGTCCTTACGGGCGGCGGAGCACTTCTGCACGGCCTGGACGCCCGCCTGGCTGCCGAGACCGGCATGCCTATCGTGATTGCCGACAACCCGTTGTTCTCGGTGGCTTTCGGGAGCGGTCAGTGCCTCGAGCAGCTCGGAGTCCTTTCTGACGTGCTCATGACTAGTTCCCGGTAGGGAAGGCGGAGCAGTGGCTGCTCCTCGGCACCCCCGCAGCCGGTTTTTGTTGCTGGTGCTGTTGCTGTTGGGCGTAACGTTCGTGACCCTTTCTGACCGTAGCGGCAGCCAGGGGATATTCAATAAAGCGCGCTCGTACGCGCGGGATGTTGCCAACCCTGTCCAATCGGCGGTCCATTCCGCCTTGCAGCCGGTCGGCAATTTCCTCCACGGTGCTACGAATTACGGGAAGCTGGAAAAGGAAAACCAGTACTTGCGCCAGGAACTGGCCCAGGCACAGACCGCCACGGTGGGTGCGGAGAGTTTGCTGGAGCAGTCCCAACAAGTACTGGCCCAGGAGCACCTCGACTATCTAGGCAACATACCCAGCGTGGCTGCGCAAGTCATCGACGTCGGGAGCGCAAACTTCGAGCAGACCATTGAGATAAACCGTGGCGCGAGCGCCGGCGTCGTGGTCGGCCAACCTGTCGTCTCGGGCGGTGGGCTCACCGGGAAGGTTTCGTCTGTCTCGGCCCATCTAGCGACAGTCACCCTGCTCGACGACCCGAGCTCGGTAGTGGGGGTGCGCGTGTTGAGGACCGGGGTAGTCGGTGCTGCGGCCGGGGAGGGCCAGGGGAACCTGTTGCAGGTAGAGAACGTTGAAGTAGGAGCACACGTAAAACGTGGCGACCCGCTCGTCACGAGCGGACTTCAAGGAGAGGACTTCCCTGCCGGCATACCTGTGGGAACCGTCGCATCGGTCAGTGCTCCTGCCGGCGGCCTCCAACTGGCGATGGCGGCACAGCCCTATGCCAACCTGGTCGACCTGCAGTTCGTGCGGGTCCTCCTCTGGTCGCCCCAAACGCATTGAGTGCCTGAGAAGAAACAAGCTCGAGAGAGAGAAGGAGGCGGCGGATGCCATCGTTTCGGCTTTCCAAGGTATACCAACACGATTCCGGCCAAAAGCATCCGTCGCCCCCTTCTCTCTAATGCCAAGCTTGTTTTTTGGCAGGTACTGGCGCCGTTCGAAGGGTGCCGGCGTCACTTGAGTGCCAACTAATGCGCCAACTAATGCGCCAACTAATGCGCCAACTAATGCGATTGCCGGTGCAACACTCTTGCCCGAGCCGATGAGGCCCGGGGCGATGAAGCTGCTACATCGGCCGGCTTGGCCCGCCACCTCAGACTGGCCCGTCGTCTCGGGCCAGCACGTCGTCTCGGGCCAGCACGTCGTCTCGGGCCAGCACGTCGTCTCGGGCCAGCACGTCGTCTCGGGCCAGCACGGTACTTTGGACCGGGCGGGCCCGTGATGCCCGGCTCCTGGCTCAGGGTGACCCTCAAGGTCCTGTTCGTCTTATTGCTGGGGATCTTTGTCCAGACCACCTTCGGGTCGGACCTGCGGGTAAACGATGTGGCACCCGACTTCATGTTGCTCCTCGCCATCTGCGCGGGTTTCGAAGGGGGCCCGGACGCAGGGGCCACGGTCGGCTTTGGGGCGGGGCTATTGAGCGACCTGTTCCTGCAGGGCACACCGTTCGGGTTGTCGGCGCTCGCGGCCTGCCTCGCCGGTTTCGTAGCCGGTTGGACGAGTGCCAATTTCTTGCGCGAGGGGCTGTCCCTGGCGCCCGTTGTTGCGGCAGTGGGTACGGCGCTCGGGGTTGTCCTGTTCGTCGTGATCGGTTACCTGGTCGGAGAGAGCCAACTCGTTGCCCCTGGCCAGCGCTGGCTGGTTGAGGTGGCCGTGGTTGAAGCTACCTATGCCGCCATCTTCGCTCTCCCTGCCGCGTTGCTGATGCGCTGGGCGTTGCAAGGCTCGAGCTCCGTCCCGGATGCCCTGAGCGCGGCCGACAGGTGGCATTCCCGAGCCCGCTAGCCGGCGGCGCGGGACGGCGCGGAGCCGACGCCGGCGGCGCGCCCGGGCACGGGTAGGGTAAGCCGATGGCTCAAGCGAACCCACCGCCCAACCCTGAGCCACGCTCGATGCGTCTCCGGGCTACAGCGGTGCTGGTGGTCGTCGTCTGTTTGTTCGCCACCTTGTTCGGGCGGCTCTGGTACCTACAGGGGGTCGAGGCCAACACTGTTGCCGTCAAATCCGTGGCCGGGCAGGGGATCGAGACTGTCTACGTCCCCGCGCCGCGAGGCGAGATATTCGACCGAAATGGGCCCTGCTCGCCGGCAACAGCCTCGAGCAGGTCGTGACAGTGGCTCCGGGGGCGGAAGCGGCTCACCCGGGGATAATCGAAGAACTCTCGGCCCTCCTCGGCCAACCGGTCTCGAAAGTAAAAGCGGAAGTCAACAATGTCCAGTTCAGCCCTTATCAATCCGTGCCTGTAGCCGAAGGGGTTAGCAATGCCGTCGTGTTGGCTATCGACGAGAACCAGTCCCTCCTGCCAGGAGTCAGCGTCCACGCCGAGCCGGTCCGTTTCTACCCTCAGGGTGAGACAACCGCCAACATCGTCGGCTATGTAAGCGGGATCACGGGCCCGGAGTACGGGCTCAACAAGAACGACCAGTGCGGTCCAGGCGTCCCCTGTTACCAGGCGAACTCGCTGGTCGGCCAAGCCGGTGTCGAACAGTCCTTCGAGGAGTACCTCCGCGGGACGCCGGGGGTCGAAAAGGTCGAGGTCGACTCGCAGGGCAACGTGCTGGGCACGCTCAGTTACACGCCGCCTGTACCGGGCGACAACATCGTCCTTTCGATCTCGCTGGCAGACCAACGGGCTGCCGTACAGGCGTTGGACAATTGGGTGCTGAAGGCCAGGGGCATGGTGGACACCGTGAGTGGCGAGCGCTTCCGCGCTCCCGCGGCATCCATGGTCGTAGAGGACCCCCGCAACGGCCAGATCCTGGCCCTGGCTACGTACCCGGATTACAACCCGTCGGACTTTCTCGGCGGCATAAGCGAAGCAAAATGGGAGTACTACAACAACCCCCAAAACGATTACCCGCTGATCGACCGGGCCATTTCGACCGGGTACGCTCCTGGCTCCGCCTGGAAGCTGATCACAGCGACCGCCATGGTCCACTATGGCTTGCGCTCCCCGTACACCTACTACAACGACATCGGCGCCTATCACATCGGCGGCCAGGTTTTCCGGGACGACGACAACGTCCCGCTGGGTTACGTCAACCTTTCAGAAGCCCTCACAGAGTCGAGCGACACGTACTTTTACAGCCTGGGCGGCAGCTTCTGGCAGCAGTACGACTCAGGTCATGTGATGAAGGGCCCTGACCCGCTCCAGACCGTGGCCTCTCAGTACGGGTTTGGCCATTACAGCGGGATCAGCCTGCCCGGTGAGGACCCCGGGATCGTCCCTGACGCTCAGGTTGTCGCCAAGGAACACGCTCAGTACCCGAAGGACTACCCCGACGGCGTATGGGAACCTGGCTTCGAGGTCCAAGAAGCCATCGGTGAAGGCGAAGACTCCGTCACGCCCCTGCAGCTGGCGAACGCCTACGCGACCTTTGCCAATGGCGGGGCCTCTATGTGCCTCAGATCGCGCTGGCCGTGGAAAGGCCCGGGAGCGCTGATAAGGCAAACGGGAAAATCCTTAAGCGGTTTTTCCCCAAGGTCAAAAACCACGTCAGCGTACCGAGTTATGCCCGTGGTGTGATGCTCCAGGGGTTCGAGGGTGTAACAGCCAACCCGACAGGCACTGCCTACCCGGAATTCCAGAGCTTCCCGCTCGGCCAATACCCGGTGGCCGGGAAGACCGGCACGGCCCAGGTCGACGATTATTGCCCCCTCGCTGGCACCTGTAAGCCCGGGCAGATCCCATGGCCGGCCTACAAGCAGGATACGTCCGTCTTTGCCAGCTTCGCTCCGGTCGGCAGCCCACGGTTCGTGGTATCTGACGTGTTCGAGCAATCAGGCTATGGAGCCTCAGTCGCCGCTCCCGCCGCCGAGCAGGAGTACGATACGTTGTTCAGCCTCAACAAACCGGCTCGGCCGCCGGTGTGCACCCCTTCTACAGGTTCGACGACCACGACGTCCTCGTCGACCACCACCAGCATCTACGGCTCGGCCAGCAGCACGACGAGCACGACCGTCCCCGCTAGCGGGTGCTCGACCACGACGTCGACAACCTCGACGAGCGGCGGGAGTGCCGGCTAATGGCGCTCGCCACCGCGCCACCACCGTCCCCGAGCGCGACGGCCGCCGTCCCGCGCGGCCGTGCGGTCAGCCCGGCCTGGCGCCACGTGGACGTGCTGTTAGTAGCGGCCACCGCCGCGATCACTGCTATTGGCGTGCTGATGGTCTATTCGACGACGCGTGTCCCCTTGGCGGTCGCGGGCTTCAGCCCCGGGTCCGATATGACCAAGCAGCTGACGTACGTCGGCATTGCGGCGGTTGCGTTCCTCGGGACGATCCTTATCGACTACAAGCGTTATCTTTCGTGGGCGCCGGTCCTTTACGTAGGGAGCCTCCTGCTGCTACTGGCCACCTTGGCGATCGGCCGGACAACGCTCGGCGCCACTTCGTGGATCCAGGTCGGCAGCATCGAGGTGGAGCCCTCAGAGATCGTGAAGGTCACGTTCATCATTTCGCTCGCCGCCCTACTCGCCAGCCGGAAGGGCAACATAACCGGTCGGCTGCTTGTGCTCGTACTCGCGCTGTCCCTACCCCCATTCCTGCTCATCTACAAGCAGGATGCGCTCGGGAGCGCCATGGTGCTGGCTGTCGTGCTGGTCGGCATGTTGTTGATGGCGGGCACCAAAGGCAGGCACATGGTGGTCCTCGCCTTGATCGCCGTCGTCGCCATCGGGGGCGTGACTCAGACGGGCGTGTTGAAGCAGTACCAGAAGGACCGCCTGGTCACTTTCCTGGAGGCCCCGAGCGGCGTCGCCGCGGGGAACACGACGAACAACCCGTACGCGGCGGGCCTCGAGTACAACCTCGACCAGTCCAAAGCGGCGATCGCCGACGGCGGTATCGAGGGCAGGGGTTTGTTCAAAGGCCCGGAAACGAACCTGTCGTATGTGCCCAACCAGGACACCGACTTCATCTTTACGGCGATGGCTGAGCAGTTCGGCTTCGTCGGATCGGTGGTACTGCTGGCGCTGTTCGCGGTCATTATTTGGCGATCGTGGAGGGCCGCCGTGCTTTCGCGCGATCTGGCAGGGTCGCTGATCTGCGTTGGGGTCCTCAGTATGCTGATGTTCCAGGTCTTCGAGAACGTGGGCATGACCATGGGTATAATGCCCGTCGCCGGGATCACCCTGCCCTTCTTGAGTTACGGCGGCTCGTCGATGGTCGTCGATTGGGTGGCGATCGGGTTGGTCGCAAACGTAGGCATGCGCCGTTTCAGCTAGTGCGCCCTCAGGTAGTCCTCAGGTCCCGCTCAGGTCCCTCTCATCTAGCCCCTGAGTTTCCGGGCGTCTGGTGGCTACACTCGATTATTGAGATGACCTTGTTCGGGGCCGGCAGGCGAACTGTGACAACGAGTGCCAATGGGCTCGGAGCGGACATATGAGCCGGCTTTGGTCCCGCTTCTGCAGCAGCCTCGCCAGGGTTCGAGTAGCGGGGGGAGCTGTTTCGGCGAGCAGCTCGTGCGGGTCGGCCCCGGCTTCCCGGACGAGTTCCGCCGAGCCGGCGCCTTCGTCCGGTGCGGGGCCAGGCGAGGGCGCAAGCCGGCAAGGTCGTTCAACGATAGTGCGCGACGGCGCGCGGTCAGGGCCCCGCGGCCCGGCCGGGGACGTAATCGAACGTCCCACTCGCGACGTGCGCAGGGCGCGCAATACAGCGCGCCCGCTTGGAAGGGAAATCCTCGATGTCGGAACCACTGGTTGGCGGAGCAGGTACCGCCAGTCCCGACCCGGCCCGGTTTGGCCGAGACAGGGACCAAGAGCCTGCGATGGAAGCTCCGGGTCACGAGTGGGCTGCCGGGCAACATGATGACCCCCTAGACGGAGACGGAGCTCTCGGGGAGCCACGGCGCCCCGTCGTGGCGTCCGATGGATTTGCCGCGGGGTCTGACGGCGTTGCCGTTGGGCCTGATGGTACGGTCCCGGCCGCCGACAGTGCTGTGGCGTCCAAGGTCTCACGGCGCCGCAGGCGTGGTTCACGTGGCGGTCGCGGCCGGCACAGCCCTGCGGTTGGAACCGTTGTACCGGACAGCGAGGCACAAGACGAGGTAGCTGAGGAAGATGGGCCGGGTGAAAGCGCCCCGACGCCTCTCGTTCTCACCGAACAAGTGCCCGCCCAACCTGAAGAGGTGGCCGCGGATGTTGCCTCCCGTCCGGCGGTCAGGCCCAAAATTGGTGACACGCGTCCGGGCTCGCCACCGGCGCCGAGACGCCGGGTACGCAAAGACGGAGCAACGGCGGGGGCGAGGGTGCCCGATGAGGAGGCCAGTCCGGATGCCAGTCCGGATGCCGGTCCGGGTGCCAACCTGGACACCGGTTCGGATGCCAGTCTGGGGGCCAGTCCGGATGCCAGTCCGGAGGACGGCTCCCTGGAACCCGACCAGAGCGAAGCAGGGCCTCCCGGGGCCAAGGCCCGGCGTTCTCGACGCCGCAGAGGCGAGGCCGGTGAACTGGTCGTGCCGGCCGCCATGGTCGCCTCACAAGAAGGCGACAAGCCCGTACCCGGCTCCGTGGGCGCGCCGCGACCAACGACGACCGCCACCCGTGGGGCCAGAGGTGCCAGTGCCAGTCCTAGTGCCCTGGCCCTTGACCGTGCGGGTGATGGCGCAGGTCGGCGCGCGGGTGCTGAGCGCGCCCGCCGTCCCCTCGGGCGCTACCTGATGGTGGTCCACGTTGGCCCGACCGCGACGCAGATCGCCGTGCTCGAGGGGCGGACGCTCATCGAGCACTACGTGTCGCGCCCCGCTGATGACGCCACTCAGATCGATGGCAACATCTATCTCGGGCGTGTGCAAAACGTACTGCCGGGGATGGAAGCCGCCTTCGTCGACATCGGTACTCCCAAGAACGCGGTGCTTTACCGCGGCGACCTGCGTTACGACGACGAGGAGGTCGAGCGACCGGTCTCCGACGAGGTGCCAAGCCGACCCGCGGCCGCCTCGGGGGCGCGGCCAGCGACGCCAGGATCGAGCAATTGCTCCGCACCGGCCAGAGCGTCATATGCCAGGTGACCAAGAACCCGATCGGGACCAAAGGGGCTCGCCTGACCCAAGAGGTTTCGTTGCCCGGGCGCTTCGTCGTCCTCATCCCGGACAGCGAGACCTATGGCATCTCCAAGCGCCTCGGGGACGACGAGCGTCGCCGCCTACGCAAGATCCTCGACGATGTGCGGCCCGACGGCCACGGGCTTATCGTGCGTACCGCGGCCGAGGGTGCCAGTGCGGATGAGCTCAGTCGTGACGTGTCCCGGCTGCTCCGCCAGTGGGAACAGGTACAGGAGCAGGCCAAGGTATCCCGGGCACCCCAGCTCCTATACCGGGAACCCGACCTGGCCGTGCGCGTCATCAGGGAGGAGTTCAACCGCGACTACCGGGGCGTTGTCATAGACGACCCGAAGCTCTACGACGAGGTGAAGGAGTACGTCACCAGCATCACCCCTGAGCTGGCCGAGCGGGTCGAACTGGTTGGACCGGACGAAGAGCCCCTGCCGTTGTTCGAGCGGTTCCGGGTGCACGAACAGGTCCACAAGGCCCTCGACCGCAAGGTCTGGTTGCCCTCGGGTGGGTCGATAATCATCGAACGCACCGAAGCGCTGACGGTTATAGACGTCAATACCGGCAAGAACGTAGGGACGTCGAACCTCGAAGAGACCGTCTTCCGGAACAACCTCGAGGCGGCGGAAGAAATCGCCCGCCAGTTACGCTTGCGCGACATTGGCGGGATAATCGTCATCGACTTCATCGACATGGACGTGGCGGCCAACCGAGCTGAGGTTATTCGGACCTTCCGCGAGGCGCTCGCACGGGACAAGACGCGCTCGCAGGTGTTCGACATCTCCGAGCTGGGCTTGGTCGAAATGACTCGCAAGCGCATTTCCGAAGGCCTGGTCGAGTCGTATTCCGAAACGTGCCCGACGTGCGGTGGTCGCGGGATTGTGTTCGACGAGTCGCTGCTTTAGCGGCTCTGGCTCGGCGCCCGGGTCTCAAAGGGTCTTATTGCACCTGGTAGGTCGCAGTCAGTGTGGCCCGGGCGATGGTGTGGAACGTCAAGTTGAAACCCAGTATTGCTGGTGTCGCATCGTGGTCGACCCCGAGGTCCGCAGTGTCGAGCGCATGGACTGCGAAAATGTACCGGTGCGGCCGGTCTCCCTTGGGGGCCCGGCCCCCATGTAGCCTGTCCCCCCCGCGTCGTTGCGGAGCATGAAGGCTCCTTTGGGCAAGCCGGAGCCACCGGCCGTACCGGCTCCACGGGGGAGCTCGGTGACATCCTTGCTCAGGCCGGCGACAGCCCAGTGCCAGAAACCGCTGCCGGTGGGGGCGTCGGGGTCGTAGCAGGTCACAGCGAACCCCGCCGTCTCGTTCGGGAACCCGGACCAGGACAGGTGCGGGCTCACGTTCCCGCCCCCCACCCAGTCGCTCGCATGCACAAGCGGCTTGGGGGCTCCCTCGGAAAGGTCGTCGCTCACGACGACGAAACTCGCCACCTGCGGCAACAGGTCGTACGGATTGGGGCTTTCGGGACGCTCGAGCATTCCTACCTCCGCTGCATAAGGTGCTGAGTGCGTAACTTCTTTATAGTGCCGTCGTTTCGGTTACAGCGGCGGCGTGAGTGGGGCCACCGGTCGCTCGGCGGGGCCCGTGTAGATCTGGGTCGGGCGCCCGATCCGATTGGCCCCGGAGGTCGTGAGCTCGAGCCAATGAGCGACCCAGCCCGCGCTGCGGCCCACTACGAAAAGAGGAGTGAACATCTCGTCGGGGAACCCGATCGCTCTGTAGATGATGCCTGAATAAAAGTCGACGTTCGGGTAAAGGCGCCTGGAAATGAAGAACTCATCAGCCAGCGCCACTTCCTCCAAGCGGAGGGCTATGTCCAGCAGGGGGTCTTTCGGGGCAAGTTTTTCCACGAGATCCAGCGCTATTTGACGTATGACCTTTGCTCGGGCGTCGGTCGTCTTGTAGACGCGGTGCCCGAAGCCCATCAAGCGGAAGGAGTCGTTGCGATCTTTCGCCTTGCCCACGAAGTAGCTGAGAGGCCTACCCGAATCCTTGATCTCCTGGAGCATTTTGATGACCTCCTGGTTGGCCCCGCCGTGCAGAGGTCCCCAGAGGGCATTAATGGCGGCAGACACGCCTGCATAGAACCCGGCGCCCGATGAGGCCACCATGCGCAGGGTGGCAGTCGAGCAATTGAGCTCGTGGTCCGCGTGGAGGATAAGCAGTGCGTTGAGGGCCCTGGCGGTGGCATCGTCAGGCAGGTGGTCGCTCCCCGGGATCGCAAAGCAGAGCTGAAGCAGGTCCTCGGCGTAGTCGAGCGAGCGGTTGCTCTTTCCCCTGGGCAGGCCCCGTAGTGTCGATAGGGCGTACCCCGTAAATATCGGTATCGCCGAAAGCAACCGCCGGCCGGCATGCTCAACCCTGGCCCGGTTGTCCGATTTGGGACCGTCGTCCGCGTACGCGCTCAGCGCTTCAGTGGCGATGGCGAGCATAGCCATCGGGTGCATCGACTGCGGGAAACTGTCGAAGAGCCTCTCGATCCCGACGTGCAGCACGAGCTTGGGGTCGCGCACGCTCGCCACAAAGGCGTCGGCTTCTGCGGCTGTCGGGAGCTCCCCGTATATGAGGAGGTACGCCACTTGTAGGAACGAGAACGTCGTAGCGAGTTGCTCCACGGGGTAACCCCGGTAGTACAGGCGTCCCGCTTCGCCGTCGACGAAAGTGATCGCCGAGTGATAAGCAGCCGTGTCCGCGTAGCCCGGGTCGAAGACCGACAGGCCATGCTGAGCCAGGCTGGACACGTCGAGGGCCGTGCGACCGAGCGTCGGCTGCTCGGCGGGCAACTCGAGTGCTGTCTCCCCGTAGACCAGCGTGGCCGGCCCCTTGGCCTGTTGAGGGTCGGGCATTCACGCCCTCCTTTCATTTTCTTTATGCCGCCTCAGCAAACCTTGGCCCGGCGCCGATTTTCGCAACCTCGTCCTTGCGGGCGCAGTTACGGGGACCAAAACGGGGGCAACATCAAACCGCATCGGCATTAGCGCGTGTCAGCCTACTGTTGTGGGCAGCTGTCCGCAGGTAGCGGGGCTGCCAGGCAGAGCTTGCGCCGGCGACCGTTGCGGTCGGGTTAGCGGCGCCGGGCTAACCCAGGAGCCTGCGCATTGCCGTTATACTTGCCGTCCTGTGTACGCGGTGATCAAAACAGGCGGCAAGCAAGAGCGTGTCGAGGAAGGTCAGCGCCTGGACGTCGAGCTACTGGGCTCGCCCGAAGGCGAAGAGGTTTCTTTCGCGCCGCTGTTGGTGGTCGACGGCGAGACTGTGCTCGCCACGCCGGCTGAGCTTTCCGGCGCGAACGTCAGCGCCCGGGTGGTTGGCCTGGCCAAGGGCCCGAAGGTCCGTGGATTTGTGTACAAGTCAAAGACCCGCCAGCGCCGTTCCTGGGGGCACCGGCAGCGGTATGCG
Source organism: uncultured Acidimicrobiaceae bacterium (assembly GCA_963823855.1). Taxonomy (GTDB): domain Bacteria; phylum Actinomycetota; class Acidimicrobiia; order Acidimicrobiales; family Palsa-688; genus Fen-671. The sequence goes on along the minus strand of CAWGNA010000002.1, from coordinate 287,742 downwards.
ACGATCGAAGTGACGGCGATCACCAGGGAGGCTTGAGCAAGTGTCAAAGACCAAGGGCGGCGGCAGCACCCGCAACGGGCGCGATAGCGCCGGGCAACGCCTCGGTGTGAAGGTGTTTGACGGCGGCGTGGTCAGCGCCGGTTCGATCATCGTGCGTCAGCGGGGCACCCGGTTCCACCCCGGTACAGGTGTGGGGCGGGGGAGGGACGATACCTTGTTCGCCCTGACCGAAGGGCACGTCCACTTTGCCCGGCGGAAGGGGCGGCGCCTTGTGGACATCGACCCGCTGGTCGCGTCCAGCAACTAGCGGTCCGCGGCTCTCGCCGCGCTGCGCCCCCGGCCCATGGCACACCTCCGGCCCGGGTTGTGCTCCCGGTCCGTACGGGCCCGGTTTGTACGGGCATCGCAGCTGCTCAACGACCATCAAGGTCGCTCCGGTTCGTCGAGAAGCGCGCCGGCGCACCTGGAGGCGGGCCGTGTTCGTTGACGAGTGCCAGCTCCATGTGAAAGCCGGCGACGGCGGTGCAGGAGCGGTGTCTTTTCGTCGTGAGGCGCATGTAGCCGAAGGTGGCCCCGACGGGGGGAACGGCGGACGGGGCGGGGACGTGTGGCTGATTGCAGACCATAACGTTGCCTCGCTCCTCTCCTTCAAGGACCACCCGTACCGTAGGGCCACGTCGGGGGCGCACGGCCAGGGCAAGGGCAAGCACGGCCGGTCCGGGACGGATCTGGTGGTCCCGGTCGCCCCGGGGACGGTCGCCCGTGACCTCGGAGGGCTGGTCTTGGCCGACCTCAACGAGGCTGGGGCACGTTGGCTCGCAGCGCGGGGGGACAGGGCGGCAGGGGGAACGCCCGGTTCCTCTCCAATCGCCGGCGGGTGCCGAACTTCGCCGAGCAGGGCGAGGTCGGAGAGGAAGAGTGGTACAACCTGGAGCTCAAGCTAATGGCCGATGTGGCCCTGGTCGGGTTCCCCAACTCTGGCAAGTCGACGCTCATATCGCGTATTTCGGCGGCCAAGCCCAAGATTGCCAGCTACCCGTTCACAACCCTCGAGCCCCACTTGGGAGTGGTGCGGTTCGACGAGCACGAGTTCGTAGCGGCCGACATCCCCGGGCTGGTGGAAGGCGCCAGCGAGGGCAGAGGCCTGGGGCACCGGTTCCTCCGTCACATCGAGAGGGCGAGGGTCCTGCTGGTCTTGCTGGACCTCGCCTCGGACGACGGTCGTGAACCAGCCGAGCAGGAGCGCGTCCTGCTGGCTGAACTGGAGAGGCACGAGCCGGCTCTGGCGGTGCGCCCGCGCTTGGTGGTCGGCTCGAGGGCCGACATGGCTCCGGACGTTTCAGAGGAGTGGAAGCTGCTTACGGGGATGCCGACCATTTCAGCTGTGACTGGAGATGGCATCCCCTGGCTCCTCGGCAGTCTCGCCCGTTTGGTCGACGAGGCCCGCGCCAGCCAGCCCCGGCCGCGCCGCGTCGTTGTCCATAGGCCGGAGCCCCGCGGTGTCGCGGTGGAGCGGGCGGATGACGGATCCCTGGTCGTACGGGGTCGCCAGGCGGAGCGGGCCGTGGCGCTGTCGGACCTGACCGATCCTGGAGCCCTTCTCTATGCCCAGGACCGATTGCGCCGACTGGGAGTGGACCGAGCTCTCGCCCGGGCCGGCGCCCGGGAGGGGGACCGGGTCCGCATAGGGCACTTCGTGTTCGACTGGGAGCCGGATTGACCGGGTCGCCGGGCCCCGGGTCGCCGGGCCCCCGGTCGGGCAGGCCGTGGATGCCCGAGGCAGCGGGCCAGCGTGTCTCGTCCCTTGCTGGCTCCGCGCCTGCCTCTGGCCCCGCCCCTGAACCCGTCGGTCGCTCGGGTGCGGCTCGGACAGTAGTGGTCAAAGTCGGGACGTCGTCGATCACTGACGACCGCGGCCACATTGTCGAAGAGGCCATCGCCAAGCTCTGCTCCGAAGTCGCCGAGCTTCGCGCTGGTGGCGACCAGGTCGTGGTGGTCACCAGCGGCGCAGTCGCTGCCGGTCTCCCCGTCCTCGGCCTCTATCCCCGGCCCCACGACCCGTCGCTACTCCAGGCTGTCTCGGCGGTGGGCCAGAGCCGGCTCATGGGGCACTACGACCGTTCGTTGGAAGCCGCAGGCCTCGTCGGTGGCCAAGTCCTGCTCGCCCCCCTCGACTTCTGGGACAGGGCTCAATACCTGCACGCACGCGAAACGCTCCGCATCTTGCTTGGCCTCGGTGTCGTCCCGGTTGTCAACGAGAACGACGCAGTCGCCGACGACGAGATCCGCTTCGGGGACAACGACCGTCTGGCGGCGCTCGTCGCCAACCTCCTCCAGGCCGACTTACTGGTCCTGCTCACCGATGCGGCCGGGTTGTTCACCGCCGACCCACGGGTGAGCCAGGAGGCGTCCCTGGTCGAAGAGGTACTCGAAGTCGACCATGTGCTGGCGTTGGCTGGCGGGCCAGGTAGCCCTCGGGGCAGCGGCGGGATGGCCTCGAAGCTGGCGGCAGCCAAGATCGCCGCCTGGTCGGGCGTCCGTGTGGTCATCGCTTCAGCCGAACGTCCCCGGGTGCTCCAGGACGCCGTGGCCGGCGTGGCCGGGGTCGGAACTCTGGTCAGGCCCCGGATGGCCCGCTTGCCGGCACGCAAGCTGTGGATCGCGTTCGCATTGGCAGCTGCGGGGACGGTCGTGGTGGACGCCGGAGCCAAGAGCGCCCTCACTGGCAGAGGCGTCTCGTTGTTGCCGGCGGGCGTTCGCGAGGTGCGCGGCGAATTCGGCCCAGACGATGCTGTCGAGGTGGCCGGGCCCGACGGGAAGGTATTCGCCAAGGGCCTCGTCCGGCACAGCTCCAAGGCGCTGGCCGAGTGGGCCGGCCGGCAGACGTCCGAACTCCCCCCGGACGTGCCGCAGGAAGTCGTCCACCGAGATGACCTGGTCATCCTGCCGTAGCAACCCAATTAGGCAAGGGCCATTAGGCGAGGGCCAATTACACGAAGGCCCAATTACACGAGGGCCAAATTACACGAGGGCCCAATTACACGAGGGCAGGCCTTGACGGTAACGGCGGGCATTTGACTGCTCAGCGCACCCAGCCCGTCCAGGGCTGCCGGGCCGCGCTAGTGCGCGTCCAGACGGCCCGGTATGCCCCGTTTTTCGGTGCATTGCCCTTTTATCGTCGCGATTCGGCCGCAAAAGTTCGGCCAAATCGCGACGGGAAGGCACATTTGCACCCGGAAAGCGCGAAGGCGATGGAAAATCGTGGCCAAGAAACGTCAAATCGGGGCGAATGAGGCCAGGTCGAGCAGAGCCCCGCGGTCCCCACTTCCGGCGGGCCCGTTTCTCCCCATGGACGCGATGTCTTCGTTGTGGGAACAGAAAAAGGATGGCCCGGTTCTCGCCGCCGCCCCAATATGAGCCGCGATGCGGCAAAAGTCGGGTCAGTACTGAAGCTCCACTGGCTTCAAGCGAACTCGCGCTGTAGGCCCAACGACGCCTTCGGCCACGAATCTACGAAGTCGGCAGCAGCAAACCCGGGCCGGGGTGCCTAGTGGGCCGGGCGCCCGCCCGGTTGGCGGGGCGATCCGGCCCGGCCAAAAGAACCCTCGACAGGGACGGTCGCGGCCACTGCGGGCACTGTGTGGCTAATGCGCCTTCGACTGCGCCGTAGCCGTCAGGCCAACAAGGACCGCGACCGGTAGCCCATGCCGATGAACAATATTGGCGACGTATTTATGGCTTTATGACGACGGCAGTTCCACCAGCGTCGCCTGGCAGGTGCCGAAACGCCCATCGCGCACGTAGCCGATCACGACGGTCCGGCCGATATACGGCTCTCCCAGCAGGCCCTGTAGTTCGCTCACATCTTTGACCGGGTTGCCATCGATGGCGACCACAACGTCGCGTGGCCGTAACCCCGCAGCGCCGGCCGGGCTCGAGGCCACGACAGAGACGACCTCCACGCCCCGCGAGTAACCGGTGGCTCTCGCCAATGCCTGGGGGAGCGGGCGGTGCCCGCCACCGATGCCGAGGTAGGCCCGTCGGACTCGCCGCCCTGCGGCCAGCGTGCCCACGATCACTCGGGTCGTCTCATTGATCGGCACGGCCATGCCCAGGCCTTGACCGACCCAGGGGCCGACGAGGGCGGTGTTGATGCCTATTACCTCTGCCGCGCTGTTTGCCAGTGCTCCGCCCGAGTTGCCCGGGTGGAGGGCGGCGTCGGTCTGGATGACATCCCCGAGCAACCGGTTGCCAGTGCCAGCCGACGCCATCAGGCTACGGCCGAGGGCGCTCACGACCCCGGCGCTTACGGAGCCCTCGAAGCCGAGCGGGTTACCTATGGCCACGACGAGCTGTCCGACCCGGAGCCGGCTCGCGTCACCGAGCCGGGCGGGCTGGTAGCCGGACCCGGCCGCCCGCACGACCGCCAGGTCGCTCAGACGGTCGGTGCCGACTACTTCGAACGGTGCCTCGTCGCCGGTAGTAAACGCGGCCGTCCCGCGGCTCGCGCCTTGCACGACGTGCGCGGACGTGAGCAAGAGCCCGTCTGCCGAGATCAGCACGGCCGAGCCTGCGCCCGCCGGGCGGTGCATCTGGTCTTCGACCCGGAGCGCCGCCACTGACGGCAGAAGCTGCTCGGCTATCCACGACACCGTGCGAGTAACTATCGAGCAAGGCTTCGTCGACGTCGTTCGGCGCCGGCCCGAGGGGCACATGCTCCGGCGTTCCCGCACTCGCGGCACTCGCGACCCTGGCCCGCTATCGGCTGGGCGGCGCGGTCGGTCCGCCGAGCCTGGCGGCTCAGACGGCCCTTCGGGCGCCCCACTGGGGCTCGGGGCGGGCAACGTCCCGGCCGGGACCATCACGCGCTCCCTTGTTGTGGCGCGGCCGTCTCGTCGAAATTGACGGCGACGGCGACCTCATCTACGCCCCGTACGACGACGAGGTCGGCAGAGCCAGCTTCGGCGGCGGTCTGAATGGCGGTGGCCAAGTCCTCAACCGTGGTAACGGCGTTGCCGCCCACGGATATGATCAGGTCGCCCCTGCGGATGCCCGCACGGTCGGCGGCCACCCTCTTCGACGGCGTGGACCAACAAACCGTCACGCTGAGGCAGCCCTACGGCGTGGCGAAGGCGACGAGCCACCCGAGGCGGGGCGAGAGCAACGCCAAGGCGCACCCGGTGGGGCGATTCTCCGCGAGCCAACGCGTCCACGCGGGCTTTCAGGTCCTCCCCGGCGGGCAGCGCCAGGTAGAACCCCTCGCCGGCCCGATGAGTGTTGATCCCTACGAGGTGCCCTTCGGTATCGACGACCGGCCCGCCCGACGAGCCGTGGGCCAGGGGGGTGCTGTGCTCGAGCGCTCCGGAGACCGTCCTGCCTTCAGGGCCCCTGAACGAGAGGCCCAGCCCGGTGATAAAGCCGACGCCAGCCGCGCAAGCTCCTCCCACCCGGACGAGCCAGGCCGATAACTACTTCACCCAGGGCCACTTCGCCCGAGGCCCAGGTCAAGGCCGGCGCGCTGGCCGTGTCCACGGACAGCACCGCCAGGTCACCCTCCAGGTCCGTCCCCGCGACGTTGGCGACCGCGACCCGGCCGTCATCGAACGTGACCTGCACTTCACCACGCAGATTGTGTGCATTGGTGACGACCAGGCCCTGTCCGACCACCACACCGCTGCCAGCCCGGCCGACCCCAACAACAGATGGCGCTGCCGAAGCGATCACATCGGCGGCGGCTTTCGACAACTCTCCTAGCGACGTACTCACGTGTTCCTCCACATTCTGTCTAACTTGTGACTTGTGACTTGTAACTTGCAAGTTGGAAGTTACCTCGTCTGAACCGGGTACCGGCAAAGACTTTCGGAAGTGGGAGGATGGGGGCGTGACAGATTTGTTTGCCAACTCAGCGCTGGACGTTGCGATGGCCAGAGTTGGCGACCGCTGGACACTGCTCGTGGTCGATGCCCTCCTCGATGGGCCTCGACGGTTTACGGACCTCGAGGCCGCCGTTCCGGGGCTCGCCCCAAACGTCCTGTCTGCTCGCCTGCGACGCCTCGAGCGCGAAGGCCTTGTCGTGGCGGTCCCCTACTCCGAGCGCCCCACGCGCCATGAGTACAGTGTCAGCGCCGAGGGCCGGGAGCTCGCCGGCGCCCTCCGGCTACTCGCCCGCTGGGGAGCGCGGGCATCGGGCGACGAGGCGGAGGGCCCCCGCCACCGCGCCTGCGGGACCCTCCTCGAAGCGCGCTGGTACTGCCCGATGTGCGAAAGGGTGACCGAACGAGCCGACGAGGACGTCGCCTGGCTCTAGCCCGGGCGAGCCGGGCCGCTCCCAGAACGCGGCGACGGTCCCCAACGCCTAGGGTGAGCTGGTGCCAAAACCCCCTGTAAGGGCGATCACGGTCGGCGTGGCGGAGCCCCATCCCCTCCCGGAAGCCGCAGTGAACCGGGGGGCGGCCGCGCTGCGCCAGACAAAAGTGGCCTTCGAGGATGCGGGCTACGAGGTACAGACGCTCCGGCTGTCGACGCGCCCGTTCCTTTCCGACTTGAGCGGCTGGCCCCGTGGATCCGTTGTGAGCTACGCCCACGAACTCCACGAAACCCTCGGATCTGCCGGGGTCGAGTTCTGTTCGCTCGGCCCCGTGCCGCTCGGTGCGAGCCCTGAAACCATCGACGCCGTCGCGGACGTGCTCATCGGGCGAGAAGCGCTCAACTGTTCGGTCATGGTCGCCACCCCAGCGGCCGGCCTCGACGTCGCGACCGCTCGATCGGCCGCTCGTGTGATGTCGAGGCTGGCGGCCGAGACCCACGAGGGCTTCGGCAATTTCAATTTCGCCGCGTTGGCTTGCGTCGGTCCCGGGTCCCCGTTCCTGCCCGCGGCCTACCACACCGGCCCTGCCAACATGACCGTTTGCCTGCAGGGATCCGGCGTCGTGGCGGAAGCACTGTCCGGCGGAGCTGAGTTGCCCGCTGTCGCCCCGCGCGTAACGGAAAAGTTGGCGGCTCACGCCACGCCGGTAGTGGGTGTAGCCGTGAGCCAGGCGGCCGACCTCGGGCTCGAGTTCGGCGGGATCGACCTTTCGCCCGCCCCGGACGGCGACGACAGCATCGCGGCGGCAATGGAGCTGGCCGGTCTGGGTCTTATTGGTGGTCCCGGGACGCTGGCGCTGGCGGCCGCCATCACGGCGGGCGTACAAGGGACGAGCCTTCCCACGTGCGGTTACTGCGGCCTGATGTTGCCGGTAATGGAGGACGTGGTGCTGGCCCAACGGTGGGCCGACGACCGCGTCGGGGTCGAGCAGTTGCTCTCGTACTCGGCGGTCTGCGGGACCGGTCTCGACACGGTCCCGCTGCCCGGCGACTGCCCGGCCGACCAGATGGCGAAGCTGATCTGCGACGTGGGCAGCCTGGCGGTGCGCCTGCGCAAGCCGTTGTCGGCCCGGTTGCTCCCCGTGCCCGGGAAGTCCGCCGGCGAGCAAACGGGCTTTTCTTCGCCCTACCTCGTCAATACGCTGATCAAACCGCTCGGGTAGAGCGCGGTTCGGGTCGCTGTAGGCTCACGTGCAAATGAAGGCGGCCGCCGCTCTCGTGCTCGACGCCGGCCCGGAAAAAGCCGCGGTCACGGGGGCCGAGGAGGTCCTCGAGTCACTTGGGGGGGCGGTACCTTCGCTGGCGGTCGCCTTCGCGACCCCCCACTATTCGAGCCGCGCCGGGGTGCTTCTCGAGGCCCTTCAGAGAGAGCTGGGCCCGGTGCCGCTCGTTGGTTGCGTAGCGGAGGCGGTCATCGGGGGCCGGCGCGAGGTCGAAACGGGCCCGGAGTTTCGCTATGGGTCGCCGCAGGAGCCGGGCCGGCCGAGACGTTCTCCATGGAGTACGTCAGGGCGCGCGGCGGTGGGCTGTTCGGCGGGTACCGGTTCCAGGCGGGTGGCGGTCCGCACTTGTTGATCTGCGACCCTTTCAGCTTCCCGGTGGCCGAACTGTTGGGGCACCTGAACGAGCACGTCCCGGGTGTCACGGTCATCGGCGGGATGGCGAGCGGGGGCATGGCGGACCGCAGGAGCCAATTGTTCCTCGACGGCCGCGTCTTGACGACCGGGGCCGTGGGCGCGACGGTGGCCGACGCTCGCCTTGACCTGATGGTCTCCCAGGGTTGCCGCCCGATCGGCAACCCATACACGGTGACCCGGGCCGAGGGCAACGTCCTGCACGAGATGGGCGGGCGCGCTCCGGTAATGAGGCTCCAGGAACTCGTGACCACCCTGCCCGAACGCGACCGGGAACTGCTGGCCAATGGTGGCCTGCACGTGGGCCGCGTCATCGATGAGTACCGGGCCGAGCAGAGCTATGGGGACTTTCTGGTCCGCAGCGTGGTGGGAGCAGATCCGGACGTGGGAGCGATAGTCGTCGGAGACGACATCGAGGTGGGCCAAACCGTGCAGTTCCACGTCCGGGACGCAGAATCGGCTGACGAAGACCTGAAGGGAGCCTTGGAGCGCGAGATGACCTCCCTGGCGGGCCAGGAAGCAGCCGGGGCGCTGCTGTTCACGTGCAACGGGCGTGGGACGCGGCTTTTCTCGGTACCCGATCACGACGCGTCCTTGGTGTCCAAGTTGCTGGGAGAAATCCCGGCGGCAGGCATTTTCTGCGCTGGTGAGCTCGGGCCCGTCGGTGGGAAGAACTTTTTGCACGCGTTTACGGCTTCGATCGCTGTCTTCCGCTGAAGTTCGGCTCCTCGGCACGGGCTAAGTCCAGTACGGGCAAGTCCAGTACGGGCAAGTCCAGTACGGGCAAGTCCAGTACGGGATAGGTACGGCGCTACGGCTGAGCCCAGCCCGTTCGGGAAAATCGCTTGGCTTGGTCCGAGACGCCGGTTAGGATCCTTTTCTCATGCCAGTCGGTCTCACACGCTGACTCGGGCGGCGCGGGCGAGCGCCGCCAGACGAGCACCGAGCCAATTAACCAGATGGGCTTTAGCGCGAGGAGACGACAAAACCAAATGCACACCCCTGAAATGCGAGCTCGCGGGCCGGCCGAGGCGCCGCCGACCAGGAGCCGCCCCCTACCCCTCGAAGTAACTGATATTACGAAGGTCTTCCGCGTCAAGCGGCTATCACGCTTGGCGCGCCGTAAGGCCGGCAAGCAGCGGGGGCGCGCCGCGCTGGACGGTGTCAGTTTCGAGGTGCAAGAGGGAGAAATATACCGGGATCCTCGGCGCCAACGGGTCGGGCAAATCGACGCTTATCCGTATCCTGTGCACCCTGCTGCTCCCGGACCGAGGCGTCGTCCGCGTCTTTGGGCACGACGCCGTGAAAGAGCCCGGGGCCGTCCGGCCATTGCTCAACCGCGTCTCGGCCGACCCGTCGTTCTTCAAGCCCATGTCAGCACTAGAGAACCTGTTGTTCTTCGGGCGGGCGTACGGGGGGAGCGGCCCTGAAGTGCGCGCCAACAGCAAAGCCATCCTGGCCCGCCTCGGCCTGGGGGAGGACCACGCTCGCGAGCCGATGCTGCACCTTTCGAGGGGCCAACAGCAAAAAGTGGCGGTGGCCCGTGCGTTCCTCTCCGCACCCCGCCTCATGTTGCTCGATGAGCCAACCACGGGGCTCGACCCGAGGAGCAAGCGGGAGGTCCAGGCCTTCATAAGTGAAGTTCGCCGCGAGTCTCATACGACGATCCTGCTGACCACCCACGACATGGACGAGGCTGAGCAGCTTTGCGACCGGATCGGTTTTCTTTCCGCCGGCAAGCTCGTCGCTGAAGGGACGTCACTGGAGCTCCGCAAGCTGGTCGCCGCCGGCCGCTCGCTCGAAGAAGTGGACATGGAAACCGTCTTCTTGGAGCTCACTGGTCGCAGCATCGAAGAGGATGAGGACGAAGACGACGCCGAGGGCGAAGGCGACCACCAGGCCCGCACTGGACAGGAGAGGGAAATGAGGGAGGTGAGCAACTGATGACAGCTATAGAAGCGGTGCGTTCCCGCCCCCCGAGCCGAGTAGGCCTCGGGTGGGCGTTCTTCGAACGCCAGACCAACCTGTGGAAGCGCTACTGGGCATGGGAGCTGGTCTGGCTCGTCTACGGGGTGGTGAACACCCTGGCCATAACGTTTATCGCCAACGAGGCGGGCCGTTCGGCCCGACCACGAAGGCCGAGTTGTCCCGGTTCACCATGTTCCTGCTCATCGGCACCCTCGTGTGGGCCTACCTCTCGGCCATCCTCGACGACATGAGCCTCACCATTATGTGGGAGCGATGGGAGGGCACCATCGAGCACACACTGATGGCGCCGGTCCCCCGTACTGTGCACCTGATCGGCATGTCGGCCTTCGGGGTCCTGCACGCCCTTCTCCGGACGATCCTCATCATGGTGTGCGCGCTCCCGTTCTTCCACGTCGACCTCGCCGGCGCCGATTGGGAGGCGGCCGCAATCGTGATCATCGTGGGCAGTGTCAGCCTGGTTGGGTTGGGCATCCTGGCCGGTATCTTGCCGCTGCTCTACCCCGAGCGCGGCGAACAGATGTCGTTCATGGTCCAGGCGCTGGTCCTGCTGGTTTCAGGCGTGTACTACAGCGTCGCTGTCTTGCCTGGTTGGCTGCAGGCTGTGTCGCACATTTCCCCGGCGACGTACCTGCTCAGGGGGATCCGCGACGCATTGCTCAACGGGGCCAGCCTGAGCCACGAGGCCGGCGTCATAGGGGTGCTTGCCCTCTTCGGTGTCGTGCTTGTACCGGCATCGCTTGTCGTGTTCGGTGTGGCCGAGCGCTGGGCCAAAAAGACCGGACGTTTGAAGCGCCAAGGGTAGCCACGGGCCAAGCGTGCCCAGGGGTAATGGCAACTGGCAGCCCGTCAGTTCGCGCCGGCGGACAGTGGCGGCCGCCAGGCGTGGCCGGGCCGAGCCGTCTGGCGAGCATGAGACGTTTGAGCATGCAGCTGTCGGGGGTAGGCACGCGAGTATGGCTACTGCGAAACAAAAAGAAGCGGCCCGTCGGAACCTCGAGAAGGCTCGGTCCGTTCAGCGTGCCAGAGCACAGGGGAAGCATGTGCCCAGCCAGTCGTCTGGCATCAGCACGGCCGAGCAGAACCGCTTACCGGAAGACGAGTTCGCTTTTCCTGAACAGCGCAAAGAGCCTCTGACTGACGCCAGCCACGTGCGCAACGCCGTAACTCGTTTCGACCAGGTGGAAGGCGTAAGTGACTCCGACCGGGACAAAGCGTGGCACCGGATCCAGTCAGCGGCGCGCCGGTACGATGTGGAGATTTCCGCCAATGACTGGAGGGAACTTTCGCACAGCGGCAATGTCAGGTAGTGGAGTTCCGTACCTGGCCGCATGACGGAGCTGAGCGTGCCGCTCAATAAGGTCCAGTTTGTAACAGGTTTGGCAAAGGATCGAAAAGCGAGCTGGTAGTGGAAATGGTCTGCGGGCGCTTTTGCCCGCAGACCAACTTTGCGCGCACTAATTTCTCGAAAAGGCTCACCTTGCCAAACAGGCCGACCGGGCACGTCACATTTTGTCTTTTGCGATCACGAGCCCCCGGAAGGCACAAGTCCCGGAAGCACCTCGTCGCGTCGCAATTGGACGGGCGTACGCGCCAGGGTAGATGATTACGGCATGGCCGAACAATCTTCACAATCTTCGCGAAAAGCGCTCAGTGGGTGTACCCGCCCCGCCCCGCCGCCTCGTGAGCGCACAGGCGACGCGAGCCCTGACGAGACTGTGACCGTCACGGTCTATCTCCGTGGTCCCGAACCCTCGCCGGGGCGCCTTTCGCGAGAGCAATTTGCGACCGCTCACGGGGCGTCCGACTCCGACATCGAGGCCGTACGGAGCTTTGCCGCGGAACACGGGTTGACCGTGGGAGATGTGAACCGTGGGGGGCGAAGCGTGGCGCTGTCGGGCACTGTCGGCTCGCTGGCCGGGGCGTTTGGTGCCCAGCTCGGCAATTACCGCTCGATGACAGGCACAAGGTACAGGGCCCTGGAGGGGGAGCTCAGTCTCCCCGCCGGGCTCGATGGCATCGTGACTGGCGTTTTTGGTTTCGACCAGCGCCCCCAGGCCCTGCCGCATTTCCGTCCTCGGGCGCAGGCATCGCAGCAGTACACACCGGTCCAGGTGGCGGCCGCGTACGACTTTCCGGCCGGGCAAACCGGCGCCGGCCAGTGCGTCGCCCTCATTGAGCTCGGGGGAGGGTTCCGAGATGAAGACCTGACCGCGTACTTCTCCCAGCTCGGCACCACATCGCCGAGCGTCGAGGCCGTAAGCGTTGACGGCGCTCAGAACCAGCCGGGCAACGCGAACGGGCCGGACGGCGAGGTAATGCTGGATATCGAGATGGTTGGTGCGATTGCCTCCGGGGCGGCCATCGCCGTGTACTTCGCCCCCAACACCGACCAGGGGTTCATCGACGCGGTGACAACTGCCGTCCACGATGACACCCGCCAGCCGTCGGTCGTCTCTATCAGCTGGGGAGACGCAGAGAACGACTGGGCCGCGCAGGCGATGCAGCAAATGGAAGCGGCTTTCCTCGCGGCTGCTGCCATGGGTGTCACGGTCACAGTGGCCGCCGGGGACAACGGTTCGAGTGACGGGGAAAGCGACGGGTTGGCGCACGTGGATTTCCCTGCCTCGGCTCCTCATGCCCTGGCCTGCGGAGGGACGCGCCTCCAGATCGCAAATGGTGAGATCGTTGCCGAAACGGTTTGGGACGACTCGCCCGGGAGCGATGCCGGAGGGGGCGGGATAAGTGACGTTTTCCCCTTGCCCGACTATCAGGTCAACGCCAACGTGCCACCGTCTGCCAACCCCGGCGGCCGAGTGGGGCGTGGCGTGCCGGACGTATGCGGCGATGCGGACCCTGATACCGGCTACCTGATAAGGGTGGATGGCCAGGACATCACCATCGGCGGCACGAGCGCCGTCGCTCCCCTTTGGGCGGGTCTGATCGCGCTCCTCAACCAGGCACTAGGCCAGCCAGTGGGGTTCTTCCAGCCGTTCCTTTATTCGTCCGCCGGGACGTCGGCGCTCAACGACATAACGTCCGGCTCCAACGGCGCCTACTCGGCGGGGCCTGGTTGGGACCCATGCAGTGGTCTCGGATCCCCTGACGGCGCCGACCTGCTTACGAACCTCCAAGTGGCTTAGTCATAGCTGCGGTGGGCGGCGAGCCGGCGTCGGCTCAGCCTTCTCGGTGCGCAAATTGGTTTCCGTTGCGTCTGAAGGCGATTTCGGCCGTCCGATCGCGACGGGTTCACCACACCGCGCCGAGAAACTCCTTGGTGCGGATGTGCAAACCGCTCCGGGCTCCCGGGCTCCCGGGCTCGCGGCCTACCTGGATGCCTGGTCGGCTTACTGCCGGCAGTCACCGCCAAGACGCCCCGCTTTTCAAGAAAGGACTGCCCGTTAATGACCACTGTCACCCTCGGCTCAAGTCTCGTCGTGTCCCGTCAGGGGCTCGGCTGCATGGGTATGTCGGAGTTCTACGGCGGCCGCGACGACACTGAATCCGCCGCAACTATCCACCGCGCCATCGACCTCGGCGTAACCTTTTTCGACACAGCCGACATATACGGCCCGTTCCACAACGAGGAACTCGTGGGCAAGGCATTGTCACGCCAATGGGACAGGGTCGTTATCGCCACCAAGTTCGGGATCATGCGCGATCCTGGGGATCCTTTCAGGCGTGGTGTAAATGGACGGCCGGAATATGTCAAGCAAGCGTGCGAGGCTTCCCTGCGTCGGCTGGGGACCAACGTGATCGACCTGTACTACCAGCACCGCACCGACCCGGGCACGCCTATTGAAGAGACGGTCGGGGCGATGGCCCAGCTCGTCGCAGAAGGCAAGGTCCGGTACCTGGGTTTGTCGGAAGCGAGCCCGTCCACTCTTCGTAGGGCCGTCTCCGTCCACCCTATAACGGCGTTGCAAAGCGAGTGGTCGCTATGGAGCCGGGACGTTGAAGCAGAAATCGTGCCGACCGCCCGGGAGCTTGGTATCGGCCTGGTGCCCTACAGCCCGCTCGGGCGTGGGTTCCTGACCGGGCAGATAACCAGCCCCGACGATTTCGCTCCCGACGACTTCCGGCGCAACAACCCACGCTTCCAGGGAGAGAATTTTGCCCGCAACCTGCGTCTGGTGGACCAGGTGCGTGAGATCGCGGCAGAAAAGGGCGTACTTCCAGGCCAGCTCGCCCTGGCCTGGCTGTTCAGCCAGGGCGACGACGTCGTCCCGATCCCCGGCACCAAGCGTCGGCGCTACCTCGAGGAAAATGTTCGTGCGGAAGAGGTAGTCCTGACCTCAGACGACTTAGCCCGGATCGAGCAAGCGGCCCCGGAGGGTGCGGCGGCGGGAGACCGGTACGCCGACATGTCGGCCATTGGTCGCGAGTCCGCTGCTGTCGGGCAGTGACCGCCGGCGGGCTGAGCTCTCTACGACGCTCTCCCTGAGCACCGCCAGCCGGGCTCAGTGGCCGGGCCTGAGCCCGGTACCAGGGTGGCCGCACGGCACGGCCACCGCAGCCGTGGCCGCCGGGAGAGCCGGGCCGGTGCCCGCCGGCCCTGGGCTGACCCGGCCGGGGCAAACCTGATTTAAAATTGGAGGTCGTGACCGCCGGTGCGGCTCTTTCGGAGCCATCTGGAGTTCGCCTGGCTGGTCCTGGCCGGCTCGTGCGCCGGCGTTACCCCACGGTATGAGCTCATCGCTGGGCTGGGCCCAAAGCGCATAGTTTGAGCGGAGGAACAGGACCATGAGCACGTCTCAGCAGCACAACGTCGTCCCAGAGGTGAGAGCAGCGAGGCTCCTGAAGAACAGGGGGGTCTGGGTGTTTCCTGTTGTAGTGGGTTCTCTCCTGATCATGCTGGTTACCCTGGTCTATTTCGGCTCGATCGTCGACCCGATTGCGCACCTGCACGGGTTGCCGGTGCTGGTAGTCAACGAGGACCGGGGCGCCCAAACCTCTACGGGAAAAGTAGACCTCGGCGACCAGGTCACCTCGGCCCTTACTGGATCACCTCAGGTTTCTACGAAGCTCGCACTGGACGTTACGACGCTGGCGCACGCTGAGGCTCAGATGAACAAGAACGCCGGGTACGCCACCGTCGTCATCCCGGCTGGGTTCACACGTTCGGTCCTGGCTCTCACCGCAGCACCAAAGCCGCCCGGGCCGTCAGCTCCGGCCACTCCCCTCCCTACGATCGAGCTCCTGACAAATAGCCGGGCCGGGACGCTCGGGGTTAGCCTGGCCAGTGGCGTAATCCAACCCGCTGTCAGCGCGATCTCCAAAAAGATCGGTGCGGAGTTGGTGAAGTCGACCTCCGCCAGCAGCCAGGCCAGCGCGGCACCGAAGGCGCTGCTGGAAGACCCGGTAAGCCTGTCCGTGGTGCAATACCGCCCGCTGCCGCCTCATTCCGGGCTCGGTCTGAGCGCCTTTTATATAGCTCTTCTGATCATGATGTGCGGGTTCCTGGGGGCGACTATCATCAACTCCTCGTTAGACGCGGCTCTCGGCTACGCCACCAGTGAAATAGGCCCTGGTGGCGCCAGCGGCTCCCTCTCAGCATCACCCGTTGGCAGACCCTGCTCGCAAAGTGGGCCGTGGCGGTGGCCGTGATGCCCGTCTTTACCGGCCTGTTGCTGGCGGTGGCAGCCGGGATCCTGAGGATGGACGCCCCGCACTGGGGGTACGTGTGGCTCTACGCCTGGTTTGCCTCCTGCGTCATCGCCATCGGTACCCTCGTGTTGTTCGCCGCTCTGGGGAGCGTCGGCCAACTCATTGCTCTCCTGATCTTCGTCTACCTCGCCCTGGCGTCTTCTGGGGGGACGATCCCACTCGAAGCGCTCGGCGGCTTTTACAGGTTTGTCGCCAATTTTGAGCCGTTACGCCAGATCCTCGACGGGGTCAGAGCCATTCTTTATTTCAATTCGGCCCTGGACGCGGGCCTGAGCAGAGCACTTATCCTCACCTCAATCGGGTTGGTCTTCTGGCTCGCGATTGGCGTCGTGGTCACGACCTGGTACGACCGGAGGGGCTTCTACCGCATGGAGCCCGCGGTCCTCGAATATGCCCACAGTGCGGTGCGCCAGTACCGGGAGCGGAGCGAAGAGCCAAGTACTGTCGAAATGCCGGAGGTCCCAGCCCCGCCAGAAGGGCCGTGACCTTCGAGCCAGGCTCAACATATTAAGCCGGCGGTGCGCCTGCCTAGCCCGCGCTCAATCTGGGCGCGCTCAATCTGGGCGCGCTCAATCTGGCTTCGAGCTGAAGGCGGCGTCGAAAGCGACCTCCGGAGGGCTTATGAGCGACAGGCGCCGGATGAGCTCCAGCGCTTCGGGAGCCCCGATAAGGCGGTCCATGCCGGCGTCCTCCCATTCGATGGAGATCGGCCCCTCGTAGCCGATGGCGTTGAGCATCCGTACCACGGCTTCCCAGGGCACATCTCCGTGCCCGGTCGATACGAAGTCCCACCCTCGCCGAGGGTCGCCCCACGGCAGGTGCGAACCCAGGCGTCCGTTGCGCCCATTGAGCTGGCGTTTCGATTCTTTGCAATCGACGTGGTAAATGCGGTCACGGAAATCCCAGAGGAACCCGACCGGATCCAGGTCCTGCCAGATGAAGTGGCTGGGGTCGAAGTTGAGCCCAAAGGCGGGCCGACGCCCAAGTGCATTGAGCGCCGCCACGGTCGTCCAGTAGTCGTAGGCGATCTCGCTCGGATGGACCTCGTGGGCGAAACGCACGCCGACCTCGTCGAAGACGTCGAGGATGGGGTTGAAGCGTTGCGCAAAATCTTCGTAGCCCTTTTCGACCATTTTGGCTGGGACCGGCGGGAACATTGCGACCAGGTGCCATATCGACGAACCGGTAAAACCTATCACGGTTTTTACACCGAGCCGCTGGGCCGCCCTGGCTGTGTCCTTCAGCTCCTCTGCCGCCCGGGTGCGCACCCCCTCTGGATCCCCGTCCCCCCAAACTCGGGCGGGCAAGATGTTCTGGTGCCGTTCGTCTATCGGGTCGTCGCACACGGCCTGGCCGACCAGATGCGCGGAAATGGCAAATACACTCAAATGGTATTTCTCGAGCAGCTCGAGACGGTTGGCTACGTAATTTTCGTCGTTCAAGGCTTTGTCGACTTCGAAGTGGTCACCCCAGCAAGCGATCTCGAGCCCGTCGTAGCCCCAACCCTCTGCCAGCTTACAGACCTCGACGAACGGCAAGTCCGCCCATTGCCCCGTGAACAGCGTAATAGGTCGCTGCATTTGTTCCTCCTTTTTTCGAGTTGAGTTCCGCTTTTTCGAGTTGAGTTCGGCTTTTCGAGTTAAGTTCGGGAACGCCCGCAGAAATGCGGCCTGCCTCAAAACTGGTTCCCAGTTTAGACAACCGTCCAGCTGGCGTCGTTGGCCGCGCTGGTCTCGACAGCAGCCAGAACACGCTGGATCTGCAGGCCGTCGGCGAAACTTGGTTCGGGGTCAGTGCCGTCGACGATGGCCCTCACGAAGTCGGCTATTTCGTTGGTGAACGTATGGTCGTACCCGAGCCCATGGCCGGGCGGCCACCACGCTGCAATGTACGGGTGGCTCGGCTCGGTGGCCAGTATGCGACGAAAGCCGTCTGCGTGCCGGTCAGCCGCCCCGTCCAGGAACCACAGCTCGTTCATGCTCTCGAAGTCGAACGCGAGCGACCCACTGGAACCGTTGACCTCGATCCGCAGGGCGTTTTTGCGGCCTGTGGCCATACGAGTGGCTTCGAAAGTGGCCAGCGCCGGGCCGATCTCACCGTGCATAACTACGGCGTCGTCGACGGTCACCTCGCCCTTCTCGGTACTCCCGGGCCCCCGAGGAACGCCGCATGGCCCGAGGGCAACGGTCGCTCTGTGATGAAGGTCCTGGTGCGGGCGCTGAGGGCCGTGAGATGCTCGCCGGTCAAGTACTGCGCGAGGTCAATCACGTGGGCGCCGATGTCCCCCAGGGCACCAGAGCCAGCGCTCTCTTTGCGCATCCGCCACGCCAGCGGTACGTCCGGGCCCACGAGCCAGTCCTGGAGGTAGGCGCCTCGCACGTGGCGCAGGTCACCCACTCGCCCGTCAGCCACGAGTTGTCGGGCCAGCTTTATGGCGGGCGTGCGCCGATAGTTGAAGCCGACCATCGAACGTTGCCCCGCCGCCGTTGCCCTCTCGGCCACCAAGGTCATTGCTTCGGCTTCGGCGACGGAGTTGGCCAGGGGTTTCTCGCACAGTACGTGCTTGCCGGCTTCCAGCGCGTCGACAGCGACCGGCATATGGCTGTCGCCGGGCGTGCAGATGTCGATGACGTCGATGTCGTCGCGCTTTACGACTTCACGCCAGTCCGTGGCGGTCTCCGCAAACCCATACCGCTTGGCGGCCACCTCGACGCCCGCACGGTCGCGCCCGCAGAGCACCGCTAATACCGGTACAGCCTCCACGTCGAAGGCCCGCTTCACCGCTTGCCAGGCGTGCGAATGGACCGCCCCCATGAAGCCGTAGCCGATCATCCCCACTCGCAGCTGCGCCGCACTACCCGACATTTCTCACCCCTCTTCTAAGGGCCTGGGAAAAATTTAGCGTATTTGCAACAGGTCGCCCCCTGGCGGCCAACGTAAGCTGCCCACCAGTACCCTGGGCCCCCGACGCCGTCCAGAGACTGGTGACCGGTGACCCGTGACCGGTGACCGGTGAAACATGAAAGGAAGAGCCGTGCACATTCTCAGGTACCGTCCCATCGGTTCTGGTCACGACGCCGTGAGCGTGGGCTTGTTAGACCAAGGACGGGTCGTAGAGCTCGACGTCGGGTCGCTCGGGTCGCTCGGGTCGCTCTGGTCGCTCCCGGTTGACGAACTTCGCAGGCGCCTCGACGCGGCGAGCGGCCCGGAACGGGCGCTCTCAGAAGTCGACGTGCTGGCACCCATCGATGGCCGCACGGAAGTCTGGGCTTGTGGCGTCACTTATGAGATCTCCCGCGAAGCGCGCGTCGAGGAAAGCGAACAGTCGGCCGACGTCTACCAGCGCGTCTACGACGCCGAGCGTCCCGAGCTGTTCTTCAAGTCAGCGGCGTGGCGAGTCGTCGGAGATGGGGGGACAATCGCGGTCCGGTCTGATTCGGTGCTCGACGTCCCTGAGCCGGAAGTGGCGCTGGTCGTCAACGCCTCGGGAGACATCGTCGGCTACACCATTTGCAACGACGTGTCGTCTCGCTCCATCGAAGGCGAGAACCCGCTCTACCTTCCCCAGGCCAAGATTTATCTCGGTGCGTGCGCCCTTGGCCCGATGGTCCGACCGGTCTGGGAAGTGGCCGACCCGTACGCCCTCGCCATTCAGTTGACTATCCGGCGGGGGGGCTCAGTCGGGTGGCACGGGACGGCGAGCACCGCTCAATTACACCGTCGGTACGAAGATCTCGTCTCTTATCTGATGCGTGCTGACCTGCACCCCGACGGAGTGGTCCTGTCGACCGGCACGTGCCTCGTACCACCGGCGCCGTTCACTCTCGAAGCCGGTGACGTCGTCGAGATCGCGATAGACGAGATCGGGAAGCTGACCAACCCGGTAACGCGGGGCATCCCGCCCCTGCCCCCGCCGTCTGGCGAGGCCAACCCGGTCAGTTCCACGAGTGTGGGCACGCGCCCGTAATTCAGAGCGTCGACCCCGAACGGGCAGACCGCGCATCGAGGTTACTAAGCTTCGAGATTACTGGGCGTCGAGATTACTGGGCGTCGAGATTACCGGGCGTCGAGATTACCGGGCGTCGAGATTACGTTAGTCAATTGCTGGGCGTCGAGGTTACCGGTGCGACCCCCTACTATCCTCTTCCGGGCGAGACCGTTACGGTCTGTGTCCATGTATAGAAGTCGCGGGCCGCTTTTCCTTGTTCGCGAGGGCCGTAACTCGAGCCCTTGATGCCCCCGAACGGAGCGTAGAAGTCGACTCCCGAGGTGGGCGCATTCACTTTTACCATGCCGGCCGCCAAACGCCCGGAGACAGCGAGAGCACGATCGAGGTCCGTGGTAAATACGGCGGCGGAGAGGCCGAAAGGTACGCCATTGGCGATAGCTACTGCCTCGTCTACGTCGGGAGCGGGCAACAACACGGCGATCGGCCCGAAAACTTCATTTTGGGCCAGCTCGGCTTGGGGTGAGACCCCTTCCACCAGCGTCGGCTGAACGAACCAGCCCTTGCGATCTGGCGCCGTTCCTCCCGTCACGACCCGGCCGCCCACACGTCGCGCCCCGTCTGCAGCTTCGAGCACGGCCTGGCGAGCACCGTCGTCGATCACGGGCCCAGCCACGGTCGAGGCCTCGAAGGGGTCGCCAAACGGGAGCTTCTCGACCGCCGCCACCAGAGCGTCGGTGAAGTTGGCCGGGTCACCGACCACGATCACCCTCGATGTTGCTGTACATTTCTGACCCGCATAGCTCATTGCGGCGGATGCAACGGCGTCAGCGGCCCGGCCGAGGTCTGCGTCCGCCAGGATTATCGAAGGGTTTTGGCCGCCCATCTCGGCCTGTACCGGTACCCCGCGGCTCGTCGCCATGGCGATCACGCCCTGGCCCACCTCGACCGAACCAGTAAACGAGATGGCATCGGCGGAGCCAATCAACGCTTCGGCGGCAGCCGAGTCGCCCGCCATGACGTTGAACAGCCCGTCGGGGAGCCCCTCGGACACGAGTTCGCCGAGCCGAAGCGCCGTGGCGAGAGCCTGGCGGGCGGGCTTCAGGACCAAAGCGTTCCCATACGCCAGCGCGGGGGCCGCCTTCCATAGCGGGATGGCTAGCGGGAAGTTCCACGGTGTGATGAGGCCGACAACGCCATGTGGCCTCCGCCTGGCCATCAGGAGGGAGCGGCCATCCGATGGCGGGAAGGTAGCCCCGTCGGGGTCGAGGACCTGTTGAGCGTAGTAACGAAGGATCGCGACTCCTCGTGCGACCTCACCGACCATCTCTGTTCTGGGCTTGCCTACCTCACGGATACCCAGTTCGACCATCTCGGCTGACGCCAGATCGAGACGTTCGGCTGACCGGTTGAGTGCGTTCGCCCGGGCCGGCGCCGGGAGAGCAAACCACTGAGCCTGCGCCTGTCTTGCCCGCCCGACCAGGTCGACCACGGTGGCTGGGTCGATTAGTGGCGCGGCGACGAGGACGTCGTCGGGGTCCTGGGGCGAGCGGCTCAGGTATTCCTTTGTCTGCACGGCTACTCCTTCGGGAACGGGCCCATTTGGTCTCGGGTCATGGCTCAGCCTAAGCCCCTATGAAAAAACTAGCTTCGCGAACGAGAAGGAGGCGGCGGGTGCCCAGTGCCCAGTGCCCAGTGCCCAGTGCCAGTCCTGAGGCTCGGCTCTTACCAGGCTGTCTCGGCGAAGCTCTCCGCGATGCGAGAGCGGTCGGCGCCAGCCGCCAGCAGGAGGCCGAGGAGAAGGCGGGCTTTAAGCCCGTCGAGACAAACGCCTGAGATGAGGCCCGCATCGAGAAGGTCACGCTCGGGCCCGACAAAATTGGCAGTGGATTGATAAAGTTCCCCAGCTCCCGTCCTGGAAGTCAAAACTACGGGCATTTCCGAAGCCAATGCCCGGAGAGGGGCTATCGTTTGCCGCGACGCGTTCCCTGCCCCATAGACGTCGACCACTGCTCCTGCGAAGTCGGCCCGGCTGAGGTACCTCAGCAGCGTCCCGTCGTCGCCCAGGCACAGGCGCAGCAAAGCGACCGGAGGCAGCTCCGACACCTCTGATGCCAGGCTTACGGTCGGGGCTCGCCTTCTGGGTATAAGCGGGATCCTCACCCGCCCCTCGACCACCCAACCGATCGGCCCCGCGTTTACGGAACGAAAAGCGCCCGTCGAGAAGCTGTGCGTTTTGCGCACGAAGCGGGCGGCGTGGATCTCGTCGTCGAAAACCACCAAAGTGCCGAGGTTGATCGCCAGGGGGCTCGCGGCCACCCGAAACGCGGCCAACAAGTTGGCCGGCCCGTCCGCCCCGGCCGATCCAGCGCTCCGCATGGCCCCGGTGACGACTACTGGCCTGGGGGTGCCGACAAGGTAGTCGAGCAAGAAGGCGGTTTCCTCGAGCGTGTTCGTCCCCTGCGCGACGACGACGCCGTCTGCACCGCCCGTAGCAGCGCTCGTGATGGCGCGAGCTAGCGCCACGATGTCTGCCGTGCTCAGGTCACCGGAGGGGCAGAGCCGGAACGAATGCGCTTGCACAACGATGTCGGGACCGGTCCCCGGGAGAGATCGCACCAGGTCGTCCGCGGTCAACGAGATCGAGGTGGCTCTCTCCGTCTCGTCCCAACGGGAGGCTATGGTCCCTCCCAGGGCGAACAGGGAAATGTTTGATACCAACCCGGCAACACCTCCAGGCCTGGGAACTGGGGTAAAAATGTCGTCCCCAGGTACACTTTTTACCCGAGATCAGCGTCGGGGCCCAGACAAGGTCCCTGCGTAATGAAAACTCGGGCGCCGGGGAGGCCAATGGGATGCCGACACGCCTTGTGCTGGACTGCGATACGGGCACCGATGACGCGGTGGCCATCATGTTGGCTGCTTTGCACCCCCAACTCCAACTCGAGGCGGTCACGACGGTCAACGGGAACGTGCCGGTGACAAACTGCACTGAGAACTCGCTCCGGGTGCTCGAGTACATCGGGTGCAGCGAGGTCCCCGTGTACGAAGGAGCGGCGGAGCCCATCGCCCGCCGCGATTTCCCCGTGGCGCGCTCGCCGCGGGGGACGCACCAGGTCCACGGTGACTATCTGGACATCCCCCCTGCGACACGGCGCAAGCAGGCCGGGCCGGCCGCCGGTTTCCTCGTCCGGCATTTTGCTGAGGCGGCCAGGGCCGGCGACCCGCCGGTGCTCGTGGCGGTCGGTCCGCTGTCCAATCTGGCCCTCGCCCTCAAACTCGACCCGGCCTTTGAAAGAAATGTGAAACGGCTGGTCATCATGGGCGGTGCCCACGAGGTCGGCAACGTGACGCCGTCGGCCGAGTTCAACATCTGGGGTGACCCCGAAGCCGCAAAAGTCGTCCTCGGCAGCGGGATCGATGAGATCGTCCTGGTGCCTCTGGACGCGACTCACAAGGCGTTGGTGTCGGAGGCCGATTGCCAGGGACTTCGCAGCCTCGGTACGCCCGCCGGAGTGGCGGCGGCCACGTTCGTAGAGCGGCGCATAAGTGGGTACGACGCGTCTCAGCCGATGGACCGCCGCGGCGCTGCTCCGGTGCACGACGCACTGTGCGTAGCGTTCCTCGTGGACCCGTCTGTAATATCGATCGAAAAGTACTTCGTCGATGTGGAGACCCAGGGTGACCTTACGATCGGGCGAACTGTCGTGGACACTCATAAGCGCAGTGGTCGCGAGCCCAACGTCTGGGTGGCGCTCAACGCGGACGAGGCTAAGTTCGTCCAGATGCTGATGACGACATTTAGCATTCGTTCCGCCGTGAAGTAGCGGAGGCCTGCGCATCTGGGCTTGGCCGACGTCGCCCGAGGCGCTCGTCGAGGCGCAGGTCGAATTGGCCGTCGCCGCGGACGCTGCGCTCGCCGCCGAACCGTGGCAGCTACCTCCTGCCGGTGCTCCGGCGCCGCTGCTCGGCGGTTGTTTCGTTGCTTTCGCCCGGGGCGAAGCCGGCCCGGCCACGCTGGGGACAGGGCCTGGGCCGCGGCCGTCACATGGCGACGACCGGGCCAGCGTACCCGGGTCGGCCAGGGGACTGAAGAAGAGGTCGTCATCACCGGCCTTACGGGGGCCGCCTACCTCCCGGGGTTATTGGCTCTACGGGAGGGGCCTCTGCTCGACGCCGCTTTTGGCGCTCTAGCAAAAAGGCCCGAGGTGCTGGTCGTCGATGCGACCGGCCGCGACCACCCGCGCCGGGCGGGCATGGCGGTGCACCTTGGCGCCCGCTGGGGCGTCCCGACCGTTGGCGTCACGCATCGGCCCTTGCTGGCCGAGGGCGCGCTCCCGCTGCTCAGGAGGGGAGCCATTACGCCCCTGGTTGTCGCCGGGCAGCAGGTCGGTAGCTGGGTTTGCACCCGCGACGGCGCTCGTCCGGTGGTGGCCCACGCCGCGTGGCGTACTGACGCGGCCACTGCGGCCCAGGTCGTCCTGGCCGCTTCGACGGGCACGGCCCGGGCCCCGGTCCCTCTGCGGGAGGCCCGCCGCATCGCCAGAGAGGCTAGGGCAGTTGCCGAGGGCCGCAAGCCGCCAGGTTGACCGCGGGGACTGGCACCCATTTCGAGGTGCCGTCTCCAACAGCCCTATTTGACAAGAGTTCTTGTGACGTTTACTCTTGTCACAAGAGATCTTGTCAGAGAACGTTGCGATAGGACATCGAAGGAGGTGTCGTGTACCCGATCAACCCTGGCCTGGCCGAGCCTCTTACTCAGGAGCGGGTGTCCGAGCTAAGGCGTCAAGCGGCGGCACGCCGCCGCCAAGCGCCGACATCGCTCCGGCTTCGCCGGCTGCGCAACGCGACCGGTTTGGCGCTCGTAACTGTCGGGCTTCGCATCGCCGTCCCGCGTTCTTCTGCACTACCGTCGGCAAGATGACGGAGGCGGGGACGGGCTCGGCGGGGAAAGCCCACGCACGTCGTGACATCTCCGACCCCCGGACCATGCGCGCCATCGCGCACCCCATGCGCATCGCTCTGCTCGAAGCCCTCCGGCGCGAAGGCCCGCTTACAGCGACGCGCGCCGCCGAACTGCTCGATGACAGTCCCGGGAACATGTCCTGGCACTTACAGACGCTGGCTAAGTACGGCTTTGTCGAAGAGGCCGGGGGAGGAAAGGGCCGCAGCCGCCCATGGAGTCTCGTCGACGTTACCTATAGCTTCGACGCGGCCTCGGGAGACGCCGAGCACGCTGCGGCCGAAGACGCCCTCGAGGGCAGCCTGCACCAGCGCAACTACGAGCAGTTGCGGGCGTGGTGGTCCGCACGACGTTCATACCCTATGAAATGGCGCCGCGCCGCCTTTTCCACCCACGGCATGACGTACATGACTGCTGAGGAAATGGAACAGCTGAGCGAACAGGTCAGTGATCTGCTCGGCCGGTACCGAGACCGAACGCGCGACAAGTCATTGCGGCCTCCCGACGCGCTCCCGGTCCATCTGGTCGCGTTTGGTCATCCGCTCCCGCCTTTGCGGTCCGGTAACTGAGGGCAGCGCATTCATCACAACCACCCGCGTTCGCAAGCGTCCGGTTGCAGTGGCGTGTGTCCCCGGCTCCATAAATCGAGTCGCTGGTTCGCCCTGCGAGAACACCATTGGCGCCGCCCAAGCTGTAGGACAGCTATTTGACAGGCCGGGCCCGGTTGGATAGCGTGGGTTGATTATGAGATCGAGCTGTCTCGCATAACGAGATAGTGCGGAGCCACACCGTACTCGCCCGTGCCCGAGCACTTAGGCTCCGAGGCAGAAGTGGGCCCAAGTGTGTGTGCGTTTCGCGACCGATTAGTATTGGGGCCTAACGACAGGGGGTGTACGGGTTAAGCAAACCAGACGGGCGTCGGCGCGCCCGTTCGCTATCGTTTAGCTCAGATGCTGCCCCGATTAGCAATAACCAAAGACGCCATTGGAGGAGGCAAAAGCAATGGAAGAGCAAGGCCAAAAAAGCATTGACCGCCGGACGCTGCTCAAGTGGGGTGGTGCGTTGGGGGCGGCGACAGTTGCGAGTACAGCGCTTGGTCCTATCGATCAGGCAAGTGCGGCGGTCCGTAACGTCAGCCCGGCTGTGGGAATGTCCGTCACCAAACTTTCACAGTTGGCACCGTTCCACCCCAGTTCCGCGGTCGGCGCAAAGCCCAACCTGCCAAAACGCATCGCGTGGGCGAACTCGTCCAATGCCCAGTTCTTTATTGAGCTAGGAGACTCCATAGAGGCGGCCGCTCATGACCGAGGGTTGCAATATGTCACTGCCATCGCCAACAACGACTCGGCCACCAACATCTCGCAGATCAACAGCTTCATGCAGACCGGGATCGCTGCGCTCTGCATTCAGCCCATCGACGCTGCCGCCCAGGCGATCGTTATGCGCCAAGCCATCAACCAGGGTATCGATGTTTTGTCGTTGGTCACCCCTCCGAGCACGGTGCAGGCTGTCGCAGACCAATACGCGGTGGGCTACGCACAGGGAGTTGCCGCCGCCAATTGGGTCAAAAAAGAGCTCGGTGGCAAGGCGCAAGTGATCATCTTCAACCTCGACACGATCACGGTACTTATCGCGCGCGACCAGGGCGTCCGCGCCGGTCTCAAAACCGGCGGTCCCGGGATCCAGATCGTAGAAGACATCGAGACCCCACAGGAGACCGAGCAGAGCGCCGAGCAGACCATGTCCACCATCTTGCAGGCGCACCCAGATGTCAATGTGATTCTTGGTACAGCAGGGGATACTTACTCGATGGGAGCCCTTGCCGCGCTGCGCTCCGCCGGCACCGACACGAGCAAGATGTACCTCTCGGGGATCAACGGCGACTCTGACGCGCTCGCCGAGATCGAAAAAGGTGGGCCCTACAAGGCAAGCTTTGCCTTCGCTTATAATCTGATGGGTTACGCTTGGGGGCAATTCGCGGCTGACTGGCTCGCCGGCAAGCAAGTACCTCAGGTGATGGTCTTCAATGCCATCGCACTTGACTCCGCTTCCGCGATCAACGCGTTCAACAAAGCCATGTCACCTCAAGGTGTTCGCTCGTCGTACCTTCAGACGAGCAAATACATGAAGCTGCTTGGCAACATCAGTTACGAGACCAGGAACCGGTTCCTGACGACCAGCCCGTACAAGTGAACCCGGCGATGTCGAGAGCCATGGCCGAACGCTCTCGACAGGCCGCTGGTCTTGTTGTAACTGCGACAAAGGGCCCACCTTGGGGCTGACCTTGCTTAGGGCCAACAGGGGGAGCGGTGATCATCTCCCCGGGCGCACCCAGACACCCGGGGAGTCGGCGAGGAGAGTAGGCCTGGCCGTTCTCCTCGGCGCACTGCTCCTCCTTTTCGGGCTGCTCTACTACCCGCGCTTTTGGACCACTGCGGATTTCCTCACGATCCTCCTCAATAGCGCCGCAATTGGTATAGCCGCCATCGGCGCGGCAGCACTGCTTATCACCGGCAACGTCGACCTTTCGATCGGGGGTGAGTTCGCCCTCATCTCTGTCCTGCTCGCCGTGGTGGAACGCGACACTCAGAACGTCCCGTTGGCCATTGTGGTGGGCCTGGCAGTGGGTATCGCGCTCGGCTTGGTCAACGGCATTTTGGTCAGGCTCCTGAAGATCTCCCCGATCATCGTCACGCTCGGCACGATGTCCATATACGCGGGGCTCGCCTTCGCTGTCACCGGCGGCCTGGATGTCTACAATTTCTCAGCCGGGTTCTTGTCCTTTGGCGTTTTCAAGGTCGGCCCCATCCAGCTAGAGACGATCATTGCGGTGGTGATCTTCACAGTAGGTGGGCTGCTTCTAACCCGTACGGTGCCCGGTTTGCATGCTTATGCCATAGGTGGCAATAGCGACGCGGCCCGGTACAACGGCATCAAGGTCGATCGTATTGTCCTTTCGCTCTACGTAATGATGGGCCTGCTCATGGGCATTGTCAGCGTCCTCGAGACGGCCAGGCTAGGGAGCGCCACGGCCGACGTCGGGACTACGACGGCACTGGATGCGCTTACTGCCGTCTTGCTGGGAGGCGTCTCGTTCCTCGGCGGCAGCGGGAGCCCCGTCGGGGTGGCTTTGGGGGTCGTGACAATCGGCGTGATCAATGCTGGGCTGATATTTGCTGGTCTTTCGGACTGGTGGCAGCAGATCGCAAAAGGGGCGCTCTTGCTAGTGGCTCTCGGGGCTGACCAGTACGCCCTGTACCGGCGGCGCCTGCGGACTCGGGCCGTTGCCGCCGAGCTACCTGCCGACGGTGCCGGGCTGGCCCGGATCTCAGTCGCGGCGCCGCGGCCAGGCCAAGATGCGGAAGATGCCGAAGATCCCGAAGATGCCCAAGATGGACGTCGTGCGGCGAGCCACCCGACCTTCGCTTGTCGGGGGCTCACGAAATCGTATGGGGCATTAATGGCTGTTCAGGACCTCACTTTCGAGGTGAGATCCGGAGAGGTGGTGGGACTGGTCGGGGACAACGGGGCAGGCAAATCAACGGTCGTCAAGATTATCGCCGGGGCCGTCGCCCCGGATAAAGGTTTCATCGAGGTCAACGGGGAGGCGACAGGTCATTTGCGTGACCCCGGTGACGCTCGTCGTCTCGGGATCGAATGCGTCTTCCAAGACCTGGCCGTGTGCCCCAACCTAAACGTTGCGCACAACGTGGTCCTCGGGGATGAACCGCGTCGGCGCATCGGGCCCCTCCGGCTCCGGGACGACAGGACCGCCTTCGGTATAGCAAAAGAGCGTCTTGACCGCCTGGGCATCCAAATCGGAAGTATGGCTTCGACGGTCCGGTACCTGTCCGGCGGCCAGCGGCAGTGCGTGGCCGTCGCCCGCGTTCTCAAAGCCGACAGCAGGCTCGTGCTCCTTGACGAGCCGACGGCTGCACTTGGTGTCAACCAGACACGGATCGTACTCGGTATTGTCCGGGCCGTGGCCGACCAGGGAGCCGGGGTAATCCTTGTCAGTCACGACGTCGAGAGTGTGTTCGCAGTCGCAGACCGGGCCGTGGTGCTGCGTCACGGCCGAAAGGTGTACGACGGGGCGGTAAGCGCGCTCGGGAAGAGCGAACTACTTCATCTCATGGCCGGGTTCTCGCTCGACCAGATCAGGGAGCCCACGCCATGAGGCGATATTGGCTTTTAGTCCCACCGCAGGTGCCGAGCGCAAGCGGGAGAGCCGTTGAATGAAAGTGCTCAGAGTGTGCATCCCGCAAGCCGGGTCGGTGGTCGTGGAGGAGGTGGACCTGCCGGCTCCGGGCCCGGGCGAAGTCACCGTGAAGGTAATCCGGGCCGGGATCTGTGGATCTGATTTGCACACATACCATCGCGGCCACCCTTGGCTGGACTACCCGATCCTTCCCGGCCACGAGATTTCTGGGGTCGTGGCTGACGTGGGGCCCGGTGTGACTTCGGTCGA
Source organism: uncultured Acidimicrobiaceae bacterium (assembly GCA_963823855.1). GTDB lineage: Bacteria > Actinomycetota > Acidimicrobiia > Acidimicrobiales > Palsa-688 > Fen-671. The sequence continues at coordinate 258,712 of CAWGNA010000002.1, read as the reverse complement.
AATTGGCGAAGATGTCTTTGTTAACCCATTAGTGAACTGCGGGACCTGCGTTTACTGCGTGCAGGGGCGCGTCAACCTTTGCGACCGGCTCGTAGGTATCGGCTCACACGTCCCGGGCGGGATGGCAGAGGCCTTGAACGTCCCTGCGAGCACAGCCTGGTCAAAACCACCTGACGTGCCGGCGATTGCCGCTTCCCTGATCGAGCCGGCCGCGACCGCGGCCCGGGCCGTTTCTCGGGCCGGGACCATCAAGGACCAGACCGTGGCGGTGCTCGGCGCGAGCACAATTGGCCTATTGACGGTAGGCATGGTCGTCGCTGCCCGGCCGGCGTTCGTTGCCGCCACCGACCTGAGGGAAGAGAAACGTCGGCGGGCCGTCCAGTGGAAAGCGGATATAGCCGTGAACGGTGCCGGTGACGGCGTTGCCGAGCGGCTGCTCGAAGAGATTGGAAAGCGACCCGAAGTCGTCTTCGATTGCGTCGGTAACCGCGCCACGTTTGCGGTTGCAGCCGGAGTAGTCGCCAAGGGCGGGTCCATTGTCGTCGTAGGCGCGGACCACGGCGACGCCAATTTGCCTCTTGGCACCGTCCAGGACGGGGAAGTCACCGTGACCGGTGTGGCGATGTACACGCCCGCGGACGTGCTCGCGGCGCGAGGATATGTCGCCGACCACGTCGAACTGGTGTCGAGCCTGGTGAGCGCCGAGTTCCCCGTGGCGCAAGCAGCGGAAGCATTCGACCTGGCCGCCTCAGGTACGGCGGTCAAGGTGCAACTCGTCGGTAGCCTCTGAGACTGGCTACATTGAGCCGACTCGCTCCGAGCGGGTCGTTCTCTCGAAATTCCAGCCCCGTGCCGCGCGGCGGACGCCGCCCAAAACCCGAACGCGCTCAGCGGGAAATGTCTGCTGGCGGCATGGCTACGATGAGCTCGGCCGCCCCAACGGCCCGCAACTCGCCGGTGGCGAAGGGCAACGCCCATGTCTCGCCCTTTCGCACCGTCAATTTTGGCCCACCGTTCCCGAACTCGAGGCTGGCCTCTCCCGCCGTGGCAATAAGGACCCGGTAACCCAGGACGTCGAAGGTGATATCGGGATCGACCGTCAGACGAAAGGCGCGGAAGTAATCATCGGCCTCGAGCGGGAACAGCCGGTCGACGGCTCCGCCTGGGACGGCCAGTACTCGCTCGGGCTTGCGCACCAACGAGCTCGTTTTCCCGCCCCCCAGGCCGCGGAGGTCGAAGCACGCGATGGCTGCTTCCCAGCCCAGGCCGAGAGTCGCCTGATTGTCGTCGAGGCCAAAACTGACGTACTCGGCCAGGATCGAGAACGAGGTTGGTTCTTGCAGTTCTGTGACAAATACGCCGGCACCAATGGCGTGAGGCGTGCCGGCCGGCACATAGAGGGTGTCACCTGCATGGACCTCGACGCGGTTCATTGCCTCGAGCATGCCCTCGACATCTTGTGTGTTGATCAGGCGCATGAGTTCCGCCGGGGCCAGGTCGTGCGAGAAGCCAAGCCAGACGGAAGAACCTGGGTCAGCGTCCATGACCGCCCAGCCCTCGGTCTTGCCAAACGAAGAGCCGAGTAGCCTCCGCGCGTCCGCACGCGACGGGTGGCAGTGAACAGGAAGTCGTTCGCCCGCATCCAGCAGCTTTACCAGCACGCCCACGTCACCATCGTCGAGCGAACGCCCCAGCTCCGGTCCGAGCCAGCCGGTCGGGTCGTCTCTTACGGCCTCGCGGAAGAGAGTACCGTCTTCGAGGCGAGAGATTCCGGCCGTAAGGTCGCTACTTGCGAGCAAAGCGGCCGGGAGCGCAGCGGTCGAGCCGACCCAGTCCTCGGGCCCCTGGCCGGCTCGTCCCCGCCGCGGAACTTCGAAATCTTCGCGCCCCCCGCGTAATAGACCGGTATGCAGTTGATGTCGAGCCGGTGAGGCGTGCTGCTCAGTCCGGCCATCGCTTAGCGGTCCAGCGGGAAAAGCGGTCGAGGGGCCCGGCTGAACTCGAGCGACTCGAGCCGGGGTGTGCTCGCGCCCGGCAGGTCGAGGATGATGCATTCGCCGGCCAGTTGAGCGTATGCGGCCCGGAACAAGTTCGCGGAGCGCACCACGACCACGTCGAGCAGGCCAACGTCAATCCCTGCGAACCTGTACGCCGCGGGGTCGAACGTGGGCGCAGGTCGCTCCGTCAAAAGCACCTGCAATTTACCCACGGTTACTAGCCCGTAGCGCCCCATCGAAACTGACATCCCGGTAAAGGCGGGCCCGGTTAGGGAGAACGCCCCTTCTCCGGTTCGCTCGACGATGCCGGCCAGTGGGACTGGCGAGTGGAAGCGGCGTTCAAAAGTGCAACCCACCTGGCCGCTAAATTGCCCGCCTGCACCGATCTCGATGCAGCGTTCGACAGAGGGAGGGTCAACGAGGGATACACATGCCCGGAGGTCGGTCCCAAAATCGAGCAACTCTCGGACCATGGCCGGGCTGTCCGCTGGTGTACCCGAAGTAGGCGAATCTGCCGACTCGGACAGTACCACCGGCCGGCGGACGGCAGAACGAGCACGCGAAATGGCGGCCTCTGGTATTTCGAGGGGCACGCGGAAGTCGTGTCGTCGAAGCCACGCCGCTTCTGCTATCTCCTCGGCGACGAACGTGGCGCGCTCCCGGTCGCCGTCTGTGGTTACGGCCACGCCAAAGCCCAACTCTGGCACGTCCAGCCAGGGTTGCACGGGGAACAGGGACACGTCGAGGCAGCCTTCAGCCACCCGCTGGTCGGCGACCCGCCGCATCTCGCCCAGGGGCCCTTCAAATCCCTGCGCTTCAGCCGGGATGAGGAAAGGCCGTTTTGCAAAGCACGTCACCGGGCGCGAGGCGCCAAGAAGCTGCTGGCCGACGAGGCGGGCAATGCGTCCGCCGGTGTCACCCTGGTCGACATGGGGGTAGGTGAGGTAGCCAACGACGCAATCTGCTTCTGCCACCAGAGCTGTGGTCAAGTTTGCGTGCAAGTCGAGGCAAACACCGATCACCGGCAGGCGTCCCAGCACTTGACGCGCGCCGCGGAGAAGCAACAAGTCCCCGCTCTCGCCGTCCTCGGTGACGAGCGCTCCGTGTAGGGACAGGACGAGGCCGTCGAGTGGTCCCGCTTCAGCAAGGTCGGCAGAAAGCATATGGACAAGTTGGTCCATGTCAGCGCGGCGGATTGGGCCAGAGGACATGGCCCATGCCCTCATAAGCGGGACGGCGGCTAGGGCTTGGCGGTCGACCTCGGCGAGCGCACCGCCTACTTCAGTGTTAGTCCCCGCGAATACCCTCGTCACGTCTTGACCGTGAAAAATCCCCTGGCTCTGGAAATCGTCAAGCGTCGCGGGGAGCGGCGAAAATGTGTTGGTCTCCTGGACAATACTCGCTACTCCGACTCGGGGAGCCATCACTGCATCACCCAACCGCCATCTACGACGAGCGACTGTCCTGTTATAAAGCCCGCTTCATTGGACACGAGAAACGCCACCACCTCAGCGATATCTTCTGGTTGGCCTCGACGCTTCAAACATTGTAAGGGGAGCAGTTCGGCGCTGATTACGTCCGGCTCTCCGTAGGCGGCCTCTTGAGGTGTCTGTATAGCACCGACAATAATGCTGTTGGCCCTGATGTTCTCCGCGCCGACCTCTCGCGCCAGCGCACGGGTGAAGCCGATAAGCGCGGACTTGGACGTCACGTAGTGGAGGTTCCCGCTGCGACCGAGGAGTGCTGTGATCGATGAGAGCGAGACGATATCGCCCCGGCCACGGCTGCGCATGTCCTCGTATACAGCTTGAGCGCAAAGGAAGGCGCCAGTAACGTTCACAGCCAGCACCCGGTCCCAGGCTTGCGGCGCCAGGCTGTACCACGGGGACTGCGATGTGACCTCGACAGCGGCGTTGTTCACGAGGATATCTGGTCGCCCGAACAGCCGTCGGGCTGCCTCGACCATCTTCTGGACCTGACCGGGATCGCTGACGTCCGCCTGCAAAGCCCCGGCCTGCCCGCCTGCCTTTTCAATCGAGCTCGTCACCTCCTCCGCCTCTTTTCGACTTGGCTCGTCGGGGTGGTTCACGACCACGGCGGCGCCAGCGGCCCCCAGCCTCCGGGCAATCGCGGCTCCGATGTTGCGGTTCGCGCCCGTGACCAGTGCTACGCGGCCAAGCAGATCCCTGGGCATTATGCCGTCACGAACGGTGCTCGAGCTGGTTGACGCTGGCTAGCGTTCTCACCAGAGGGGAAGGAACGCTTTCCACCCGGAGCGGGTGTCGTCTTTGAATTCATCCCGTTCACCATGCTCGAGAAATTGTTTATGTAAGTACGTCAACCGGTCGGGGTCGAGCTCTACTCCGAGCCCTGGCCCCGTGGGCACAGCGAGCCTTCCCTCCCTGAAGACAAACGGCTCGGTGACTATGTCCCCGTCCTGCTCCAGCAGATGGGAGTCGATCGCGTGGCTCACGATTGGCTGCGCCGCCGCCAGGTGCACGATGGCGGCGGTCGAAATGCCGAGCTCGCGGTCGCTGTGGAGGCTCATGCCGATATTGAAGGTTTCACAGATTTTGGCCAGCTGCAGCAAGGGGGTTGGCCCACCCCAGAAGTGCATGTCCCCCAGGATGACGTCGAGGGCACGCGCCCGGACCACCAGCGGGATCTGTTCGAAGCTGATGCAGCACATGTTCGTCGCCAGCGGGATGTGAGTGTCCCTCCTTACAAGGCTCATCCCTTCAATGCCCCAGGTCGGGTCCTCGCAAAACTCTAGGTCATAGTCGTCCATCCGGCGAAGCGTACGGATGCTGGTCTCAACCGACCAGGCCTGGTTCGGGTCGATGCGGATATTGCGCACCAGCGACGAACCGGCTTCACGGATGAGGCGCACCGTCTCCACTTCACGATCGGGTTCGAGGACCCCGTTCTTCAATTTGATGTCGCGAAACCCGTGTTCTTGAGCTAGTGCCACCGCGTGGCCGGCAACGAAGGCGGGGTCGCTGTACGGGCCAACCTCGTCGAGGGATGCGTAACGATAGAAGACGTAGGCGGCGAACTCCACCTCTTCTCGCTCGATACCGCCCCACAGGTCCCCGCACCGCTTCCCGAGGGCCTTGCCAACGATGTCCCAGCAAGCCATCTCGATCGCTGCGCCCGCGAGCTTGTACAGCGCGGCGCGAGCCAGCTGTTCGCTGGTGATCCGGTATATCGCAAAGCGTTTGGCGATCCGCCCAGCTTCTAGCGGGTCAACGCCAAGCACGAGCTCAGCAGCTTCCTCGACTGCACGGGCCAGGTCTGCCCCCCCGTTTGACTCGCCGAGGCCGACGAGCCCGTCGTCCGTAGTCATCTCCACAATGACTCGCGTCATCCCCGTTTCGACACCGAAGGACCAGCGGAGAGGGTGCTTCAGGGGCACATATACCGGTGTCGCCTTAAGCTTTACGATCCGCACCGGTCAGCCCTGCACGGCCCGGAGGGCTCGCTCGATAGCATCCTCAGTCCTTGAGATGTCTTCGTCGTCGTGGGCCGCGGAGAGATAAAAACGCCCCAGGGGAATGGCGTGCACGCCCTCGCGGAGGAGGGCAGCAATAAACCGGGCTGTCTGAGTTCGATCACTTTTCAAGGTGGCTTCGTAGCTCGATGGAGAGGTGTCGGACACGAACACCGAAACGACGCCGCCCACCTGGTTGACGAACATTTCAGCCCCAATCGACGTGGCGACATCGCGAACTCTGGACGCGATCATTCGGCCGTGCCGATCGAGGTTGGGATAAATCTCTGACTTGCCGGCTTCGAGATCGTTGATCGCGGCCAAGGCTGCGGCGGCGCAAACGGGGCCGGCGTTGAACGTCCCGACGTGCGCCATCCGGCCAGTGGCGACCTCCGCCAAGACGTCGGCGCGCCCGCATACGGCACTTACCGGAAAACCCGCTCCGAGTGCTTTTCCGAGGACGGTAAGGTCGGGCCTCACCCCGTAGAGTTCTTGGGCACCACCAAGTGCCAGGCGGTAGCCGGTGATGACTTCGTCGAATATTACTAACGCACCACAGCGATGAGCGGCGTCGAGGGCGGCGGCGAGATAGCCGGGCGCGGGAGGTATGTTCCCTCCGTTTACATTGACGGGTTCCATGATGACCGCAGCGACATCGTCCCCGAGTGCAGCATTGAGGGCCGGGATGTCGTTCCAGGTCGTGACCGTGACATTCTCTACCGCTCGCGGATCCTGTCCTCGAGCGGCTGGCCCAGCCGTGGACTGCGGCGCCACACCAGTATGGATCGTGTCCAGCCAACCGTGGTAGTGGCCGAGGAACTTGACGACCCGGGCCCGACCGGTTGCGGCCCGAGCCATCCGGACCGCCGCGTGCACCGCTTCGCTCCCTGTGTTGCTAATGATGCACAGCTCTGCCGATGGCACCGTGCGGCAGATCGCCTCGGCCAGTTCCGCTTCGAGCAAATGCGAGGCCCCATAGCCCAAACCAGTCCGTAACTGCTCTTCGACCGCAGCCAGCACCGGCTCTGGGGAATGCCCGAGCAGGAGCGGCCCGAAGCCGAGTACGTAATCGATGTACTCGTTGCCGTCGACATCCCAGAGGTGTGAACCCTTGCCCCGCGAGAAGCAAATGGGCACCGGCTGTTGGGCGGCGCGGAACGCCGTCGACACGCCGCCGGCCAGGCTGCGCTTTGAGCGCTCGAACTGCTCTATGGACCGGTCAAAGCTATAGCTCATGTACCTTCCGATCTGTAACATAGGCCGATCTGCAGCATAGGCCGATCTGTTGGATAGCCCGATCTGTTGGATAGCCCGATCTGTTGGATAGGCCGATCTGTTGGATAGCCCGATCTGTTGGATAGGCCGATCTGTAGGTGGCGATAGGCCGATCTGTGGATGCGGTTAGGTACCAGCAGCCAGTACCGACGAGACGTGTTTGCACCACTTGATGACCAACTCGGACAGCTGCTCGCGTGCCGGTGGTGGAAGTCGGGAGCCGGTAGCGGAAACCGAGAGACCCGCTACTGGCTTGCCGTCCTCACCGTGAATTGCGGCGGCGATACATACGGCATCAGCGTCGATTTCTTCACAGTCGATAGCGAAGCCTCTTTCAAAAATGCGGGCGAGTTCGGCGTCGAGGGCGGCCCGCGTAGTAATAGTGCGCTCGGTGTAGCTCGTGTACGGCTCGGCCGAGCAGCCGGGTACGTTCGTGCTCACCGAGATCAGCGAGGAGTGCCTTGCCGATAGCAGCCGCGTGAGGAGGGACATCCTCTCCAATCGTCACCGACATCCTGGGAAAGCGAAAGCCATCGAGCGTGGCCGCATAGACGATGCGCCCGCCTCGGACTATGCCAAGGTTAGAGGTCTCGCCGGATGCTTCCCTCATGGCGACGAGCGCTGGCTCAGCAAACTGGACCACCCTGGATGCCTTTGTGTGGGCGGCGATCCTGGTCGTAGTGGGCCCAGTCCTGTAGACGTGGCGCACGGGGTCATGGTCCAGGTAGCCGCGATCTATGAGCACAGTTAGCAAACGGTGCACGGTCGGCCGGGGGAGCTTCAAATCCTGGCATATCTCCCCGACTCGCACCTCGCCCCGGTCGGCGACGTACTCTAAAACATCAAAAGCCCGCTCAAGCGGAGCCACCAGGCCACCCCGTCTCGATTTTCGATATACGGACGTCTCACCATTGGAGCCCGCGCCCCAGAGTAGTCGACCTCCCGGACGACGTCAACGCCTTGCCCTCCCATCGTCTGTCTGAGCTGGCATGTCGTCTGAGCCGGTATTCGCCCGACTTGCGCTCACCCAACTGAGCCACGACTAGATGTTCGGGTCGAGGGCGACCTTGAGGGCAGTTCCACCTCGAATTTGCTCCAGTGCTTGATCGAACGATTGGAGTGCGAATACATCGGTCACGACGGGGCGCAAAAGGTCGGCGTGCTCAGCCACGAAGTTGACAGCGTCACCGTACGTATGAAGTATCGCCATCGACGAAAGTACCCGGAGCTCCCGCTGGTACAGCCGGAACGGCGATAACGGGACACGAACCTCCGTCGCGGCTACGCCGAAGAGCATTACCGCCCCTCCAGGTCGAGCGCGCCAAATAGCTTCTTCCATGGCGGAAGCGTTACCGGTGGCGTCGATGACGTAGTCCGCTTCGAGTGAGGCGGCTTCTGCCCACGCCAGCACCGGGAGGTCGAATGTCCGCGAGCACAGGTCTCTGCGGACGGCGTCTGTTTCGACCACACCGACAAGCCTCAAACCCGCCAGACGGAGGGCCAGCGCCCACAGGGTGCCCATTGTCCCCGCCCCGAACACCAATGCGGAGCCGTCAACTTCCGGGCGCAGTACTTTCAGGCCGCGGAGGAGACAAGCAATCGGCTCGATGAGCACCGCAACATCGGTTGGGTACCCCTCCGGCAACACGTGGGCGTTCTTGACCGGGACTGATACGAGTTCGGCCCAGGCCCCGGGCTGGGTGCCGCCGATGCTACCCCAGTCCTCACAGAGGTTCCCGTGACCGCGGCGGCATTGGGCACACTGCCCGCAATGCAAAGACGGGTCGATCGCTACCAGTGCGCCTGTCCGCAACCGGGGCTCATTTTGCCCCACATCCACCACTTCGCCCCAACCCTCATGGCCCGGGATGACCGGATAGGTGACGGTCGGCAAGCCCCCGTCGAGGATGTGGCGGTCGGTCCCACAAATACCGCACCCTAGCACCCTTACTATCACTTGGTCCGGGCCGACCTGCGGTTCGTTTACCGTAGTAAATGCTGTCGCGCCCGGTCGGTCCACGACCACAGCTTTCACGGTGCCCCCTTCGTGCCTGCCGCTTTCGTGGGGGGCGCGAGAGGAGCCTGGCGTTGGCGCCGGCTCCCCCGCATCCAGTTGTCTAGCTGCATGTAGTCCGATAAAGGACAGTGTGCACGATTTGAGGCGAGGTCACGTTCGCTTTGGTCACGAGAGCGGCGCCGGTCGGGTAGTAATACGGGATCTGCGCCTTGCTGATCTGGTGGCGCAGGTATTGGGCCAGCACCTGAACGGCCCGGTAGCCTTCCTGGTATGGCTCTTGCGCGATCAGCGCTGAGAAGAGCCCAGTTTTTAGAGCCTGGACCTCCTCGGGGGCAGCATCATACGCAACTACCTTGATCGTGCCCAGGTCACCGGCGGCCCGGACCGCTGAGGCGGCACCCTCGGCATCGTTAGTGTCCGTAGCGTAGATCCCTGACATCCCAGGGTGCGAGGCGATAAGGCCCGAAGTAATCGTCGCCGACTTCCCAGCGTCCGCTCCTCCGTATTGCGTGGCAAGGACGGTGATGTGGGGGTATTTCTTGGCCATCTCGGCGCGGAACCCGTTTACACGTGCCGCCTCCACCGGGACACCAGGCTCGAAAGTGATCACTCCAACAGTCCCCTTCCCCCCCAGGGCTTGCCCCAGCATGTCAGCGGCTAGCTGGCCCGCAGGGAAGTTGTTGGTCCTGACGTTTTCCAGTTCCACCCGCTGCGAAAGGCTACCGTCGACGGTCACAACGGGCGTACCGCCCGCCATCAGAGACTTCACCGGCGCGATGAAGGCCGTGGGGCTGAACGGAGCGAGGATGATACCTTGCGGTTTCTTGAGCTCCACTGCGTTCAAGATAGATACTTCTGGTTGATAGTCGACCGAGGTGCTCCCTTGCCAGATGAGCGAGACGTTGTAGGCCTTCGCCGCTTGAACAGCACCACAGTGCATGGTCAGGTAGAACGGGTCGGCGGAATCGGCCACGACAGCCGAGATCTGCAGCGGTGTGGTCGCTTGGCTCGACCGCACGATGAGCGACTGCCTCTGCGCCGCTCCGGCGCTCCCGAGCGGGGCCAGAGTTGCGGCACAAGTTGCCGCGGACGTGGCCGCGGCTAATGTGCTCGCAAGCTTCATGCGTCGCCGTCCATTGTTGGTCATTCTCATCCCTTTTCGGTCCTTGTTCATTCGCAAGCTCCTCCTTCTGACGAGCGCTACTTATTGTTTTTCTGTCGGGTGGACTGTTATTGCTCTATCAAAGCCTGAGCCCCGTTTACGTCGCACATGAAGGCTTCGAGCGTGCGGTCACTACAGCAGTCGTGTCCGAAATCGACGGTAAAGACCTTGGGAGCTGTCGTCGGTGCTCGAAAAGTTCCTCAAGGAGACGGCCGTGATGAGGACGACCCCCACGGCGATTAATTGATAAAACGGGGGCAAGCCTACGACCACGAGGCCGTCCTGCAGGATGACGGCTAGCAATGACCCGAACACGGCGCCGCCGATGGACACCTTCCCACCAAATAGGTTCGTGCCACCGATAACGGCGCCGGCAATCGCCGCCAGCGCATCGGTTTGATGACCGCTCAGATTAGTCGTGGTGTAGCGGGCCAGATCGATGAAGCCCGAGATCCCCGCGCACATCCCGGCGATCACGAACAGCTGGACGAGCTTCTTTCGCACCTTGACGCCGGCCCGGATGGCGGCTTCCCTGGACGAGCCGAGCGCCAAAGTGTGGAGCCCGAAGCGCGTTTGGTAAAGGAACCATCCGGCGACAAGCGCGACGGCAATAGCGATCAACGTGGGGTAGGGGATGACGCCAAACAGCCGTCCGATGCCGAAGTCGGTCTGCAGGCTGAATGGGACGGTCGAGACATTATAACCACCCGTTATTACATAGGCGATCCCCGTCATGATGCCGAGGCTGGCCAGGGTGGTAATGAAGGAATTGACCCGCAGCACTATGACGACGGCGGCGTTGAACAACCCACCGGCAGCGCCGGTGAGGATGCATGCGATTGTGCCGAGGAAGATACCTAACCCGGGGTTCTTGACCGCACCCATGACTTCGCCGCCGACGACCGAGGACAAGATGACGTTCGCTCCCAGAGAAATGTCGAGCTCGCCCGCGCCTAGCAGTAAGGCGACACCGATGCTCAAGAGCACGTACTCGCTGCCGTCCAGCGCGATGTCCCTAAGGCTCTGGACTTTTAGGAAGGCAAAGCCCGAGAGCGCGCCGAAGACGAGGACGGCCACTATGTCAACGACGAGTATGGTTAGCGCCGGCCCCACAAACCTGCGCCGACGGGGCAGGTCCCGCGGGGCGCTTTCCTCGGCTTCCAGGAGAGAGGAGGTCTCGGTGGTCGCCGGGGCCGTCATGTCGTCCCGTTGGGAGTGTTCATGCTGAGCGAAGGCGGTTCTGCACCGAGCATCGCTGCGACGATTTCGTTCAGAGTCACGGTCTTCGCGGGGAACTCAGCTACGGCGGCACCTCGGCGCATGACGACAATTCGATCGGCCAGCGCCGCCACGCTCGGGATGTCGTGCGAAATCATAAGAACTCCAAGACCTTGTTTCGCGACTGCTTGAATGAGGTTACATACGACCTGGGTTTGCTTTGCGCCGAGCGATGCCGTCGGTTCGTCGAGCAGGATTACATGCCTCGCCCATTTAACGGCGCGAGCGATGGCCACCGCTTGACGCTGCCCGCCTGACAGCAGGCTCACGGGGACGTCCACGGAAGGCAGGTGGATCCCGATGCGACGAAGGGCGCCGTCGGCCTCAGCGGCCATGGAGCGGCGGTCCAGGGCGCCCAACCATCGCTGCGCATGACCCCTCAGCAATTCGTGGCCCAGGTACATGTTCTCCAGCACCGTCAGGTGGGGCGCTAGAGCGAGATCCTGGTATACAACCCCTATTTCCTGCTGGGCGCTGTCGAAGCGACCAGCCTTGACGCGGACCTCGTCCCCGAGCCAGACGTCGCCGGAATCTGGCGCGACGGCGCCGCACATCACCTTCATGAGCGTTGATTTCCCGGCCCCGTTGTCGCCGACAAGGGCGACGATCTCGCCTGGGCCGACGACCAGCGAGGCTCCCCGGAGCGCTTCGACATGACCATAGTTCTTGTAAATGTCCCTGGCGGCGATCGCGGTTGGCTTGAGCCCGGTGCGCGGCGATGGGCCCGCCTCAACCGCATTGGGCTGCCCCGAGCCGACGGCGTTGGGCCCAGGTATCATGCCGAACTACCCAGGACGGACTGCTGGCCTGATTGGTGACGGGACTGGCCCGATTGGTGATCGGGACGGGGCCGCGCCATTGCTACCGCGACCGCTACCCGAGGCACCTGGTCCGGTCCACTTGACTAGCTGTCTCGAAATGTGAGATGGCCTAGTCTCATTCGGCCCGACTGTAGCGTCCGTAAGGCCCCAGGTCAAGGCGGTTCGCGCCCTTTTAGTGCAGCTCCTACCGACACAGGCAAGTGGTTCTGCTACAAAGGCCAAGTGGGTCGGTTGTAAAAGCGGGCCTCGGCCCAGATGCAGGCCCGGTCAACCAGCAAAAGATCGCACCACAGCCATTTCGCTTACCAGATTGTCCATCCTCCATCGACGACAATGTTCTGGCCGGTAACAAAACCAGATGCAGGCGAGACGAGGAAGGTCAATGCCGAACTCAGATCCTCGACGTCTCCTGTCCGTCCCTCGGGAGTAAACAAGCGCAAGCGACGCCTCGACTCGTCGGAGCACAGGTCTCGGTTGGCCTCGGTGTCTGGGAACATTCCCGGACTTATCGCATTGACGGTAACGCCGGTCCCGCCCGTCCGGACGGCAAGATATTTGGTCAGTCCGATCAATGCGTGCTTGCTCGTCACATACGACGCCGCGTCCCAGTCGAAGTCCGGGTAAAAGTAGGGGTTGCCAGCCAACATCCCGTAGACGGAGGCGACGTTGACGACGCGGCCCCAGCCGCGCTTTACCATCGAAGGGACCACCAGCTGGGCAAGGCAAAATGGCGCCTCGACATTGACATTCATGACTTCACGCCATTCAGTCACCGGCACCGCCTCCCAAGCGCCCAGCCGGGCGTAGCCCGCGTTGTTCACCAGGATGTCTATTTCGCCGGCCTGGGTGACAAGGCGCTGACGGTCTTCGTCGGAGGTCACATCGGCAGGTATGGCCAGTACGGGCCCGGCGCCATCAGGGACGGAGCTGGCCGCCTCCTCGAGTGGTCGCGCCCGCCTCCCGCAAATCACTACACTTGCCCCGAGGCACGCCAGTGTCTGGGCAAACTGGAGGCCAATTCCTGTGGCCGCTCCCGTAACGAGGGCTCGTCTCCCGGCCAGGATATTACTCGAACTTTCACCAGCTGTTCCCATTGTCGGCGCCCTCCTTATCTTTTCGTGAGACCTTGTTGTGCTGAGAGCAGACCAGGGCCGGGCCGCCTCTCGTCACTGCCGCCTCCTACCAGCCGCGCAGATCGATCGGCCACACGTCCACGACCTCGTCGCCCGAGAAAACATAGGCGCGCTCGTGATAAGCGATGGTCGGGTCGACGTGGGCTGGCACAAGGCACACGCGCTCCCCGATTGAGCGCGAGGGGGTGAAGGTGGCGTGCTCGTCGGAGCAACTCAAGACGGTGGCATCAGCGAGCTCCGGCTTACCATGGTCCATCCCGAAGGCTTTGAGCCCGGCATCGGCGACTGACCAGTCGCGAGAGCTCGACACCACCGTGGCCAGGACGAAAACCGCCTGATCGAAGGGTAGCCCGAGGCGTCCATAGGCCGTGTCCATCAGCGCATAGGAGCCTGCCTGGATCTCGTTGGCCCAGATGTTGCACGCGTAGGTGCCGGTCCCTCCACCCGAGATCAGTTCACCACCTACGTCCTGGTGGGCTGCCAGCAGGAGAGCCATCGCTTCTCCGCACAGATCCGCACGTTCTGGGGCATCCTCCAGCCCGACAACGTGGCCCTCGTAACCCATCACGCCTCGGACCGAGAGGCCATGGCGGCGGGCCAGGTCGCCCAGCCGGCCCGCGTCAGAGGGCGTGCAGCCACAGCGTCGGAGGCCTACGTTGACGTCGATTACGACCTCTTTGACGCCGCCGGCGTCGGCCGCCTCAATTGTTCCGCGTGAATCCACCGCTACCGTGACCCGCGCGCCCTCGGCGATCAACGCGCCCAAGCGCGTCGCATCCAGGATCTCGTTGGCCAGGAGCAGGTCGGTGCCCAGACCAGCGGCGCTCATACCCTCACATTCACGGATCGTCGCGCAAGTAAATCCTTCGTGACCGGCAGCTACCTGCCGTTTGGCTAAGGCGGTGCATTTATGCGCCTTGACATGAGGCCGCAACCGCTTGCCGGGCAAAGCGGCCGCCATCGTGGCCAGGTTCCCCTCGAGGGCGTCGGAGTCCACCAGCAAGGCGGGGGTCGGGACCTGGTCCAGATGCATTTTCTCCTCCCGTTAGGTCACGTTGACCGCTCTTTGGCCTGCGCCATGGCCTCGCTCGCGAGTTGTAGCGCCACGATATCATCATCGCTACTGTCCGCCTGTACCGGAAAGGTGATGGTGTGTTGATGCCTGCGATGTTGCGTGACGATTTGCGGCCGAGGGCCGGTCTCGGGCTTGGACCGCGTTTAGGGGCTGACGCAGAGGGTGCCGGCCATGAATGACCTGCCTAGCTACCAGGATCTCCCGCAGGCCCGGCTTGGAGGACGCTCGGCGTGGCTGAAAGATCTGGCCGATGATTGTGCCGGCGATGGGGTTTATGAAAGTTTCCTGGTAAGCGCGCCATTCAATGCCCCCGGCGGTATTGGCTCGCCTGCGAACGCTGTTGCTATCAAGTGAGAAGTGCGGCTGACTGTCGTGCCAATAGTCCGGCACGCTTGTTCACGATTGGCCCCGCGGCCGCCGTTGGCGGCCACTGCCTTTAGTGACAGCCTCGCGGAGGCCGGTTATGTACCCGATTGCGAATAGCCGCCCGAGTACGGAGTAGCCGAACGTATCGTTGGCCTCGCCCTCGAATGCAGGGACGTGGTCGGGACGCATTGGCCCTCGAACCCGATGTCGAAGTAGGAGCGCATGCACTCGAACATGTCGGTGGGGCCCTCGTCGTGGAAGACCTCGACGAAGTTGTGAGCGTCGCCCTGGACATCCCTGAAGTGCGAGAAAAAAATGTGCCCGTCGCGGCCGAGCCGACGAATTAGCGCGGGAAGGTCGTCAGTCATCAGCGTGAAATTTCCCTGGCAAAAAGTAACCCCGCTGTAGGAGCTCGGTACCAGCGCTAAGGCGCGCTCGAAGGCCTCTGGAGAGCCCATGATCCGAGGAACGGCCCTCACTTCGGTAATGGGCGGGTCGTCGGGATGGAGGGCGATCTGTACCCCAGCTTCCTCGGCGACAGGGATGACGGCGCGAAGAAAGTACTCATACGCTTTCCAGAGCTGTTCGTGAGTGATGCTCCCGGGTTCCACCAGCGGTGGAGACCGGCGCATGACCTCGTCGTCATACCCACTGGATAGGGCTCCGCCCCTGAGCGGCACCGAAATAGTCGTGCGCGCCCAACTTGTGATCGCCACCCAGTTGTAACAAAGGGTGGGTATGCCCAGCTCACCCATGGCTCTGAGCTGTGTGCAGAACCACTCGATCTGTTCGTCGCGCCCCGGCCGACCGAGGCGGACGTCGTCCATGGGAGCCGTATCCTCGATAACTACGACGTCCAGCCCGTAGGCGCGGTACTGCTCCTGAAGCCTTTTTATCGCTGCCCGCTCCCAGGGGCGTTCGCCCTTCGGTGGGGCAACGTACCGGCCCGGGACGAGGTGCTGAGCACCCGCTTTCGGCCATCGCCACTGCTGCTCGGCACCGTCAAGAAGGCTGACCACCTGGTCGACCCCCGCTTGCTTGACGATACGCCACAACGGCCCCGGCGTTGGTTCGAGCAGCTCCGTGATGATCAGCACGTCCCCGCCCCCTCGCAAGCATGCGCTTTGTCGCCTGTCGTCCCGTGGCTTGTCGTCCCGTGGCCGGTGCTCGCGTTGCGGGGCCCCGCCTCGTGCGCCCAGCCGGAGGCCTCAGACCAGGCCGCTGCTGCCCCCATGGGTGTCAGACTGACCGGCCTATGTTTCATCTCTGAGCTCCGGCGGAGCGACCAGCGCCACGCCGGCGAGCAGACCGCCGTCGACGCGCAGGTCAGTCCCCGTAACAAATGAGGCGAGGGGGCTGACCAGGTAAAGCACCGCGTCAGCAATTTCTCCCGGGAGCCCCACGCGACGCATCGGGTACATCGAACCCCACTCCTCGATTACGCGGTCCGGTTCGTCAGGCGAGACTCCTCGTGCCGCTGCCCTCAGCATGGGCGTGTCGATTGACCCCGGGCAGATGCTGTTGACGCGGATACCCTCGTGGGCGTGGTCGACGGCCATGGCCCTGGTCATCGCTACGATGGCGCCCTTGCTCGCTGTATAAGCGACGACGTTTTGCTGGCTGGCTATCGCCTGGCACGAGGCAATGTTCACGATCGAGCCCGAGCCGTTTGCCCGCATCAAGGGCACCGCGTGCTTGGCCATGAGGAACATGCTCTTGACGTTTACGGCCAAAACCTCATCCCAGGTCTCGGCGGATGTGGACTCTACCGTCCCGTAACGCTGGATGCCGACGGAGTTGACCAGGGCGCCGATGCGGCCGTGGCGCCGGGCGACCTCGTCCATGAACGCGGCCACCGCTTCGGGGTTGGAAGCGTCTACCACCGATCCACGGGCATCGGCGCCCTCGGCCCGAAGCTGGCGCTCGAGGTCTGTTACGCCATCAGGGTCATCGGCCGCAAACTCCACGGTGGATCCGTGCTCAACGAACCGCTCGACGACAGCGCGGCCAATGCCGGAGCTGCCTCCGGCCACCACGGCGATCAAGCCTTGCAGTATGGGCCCTGTACCGGCCACGGTCATGGCGCCTGCCAAAACGTCCAGGCGTTCACGCAAACGTCACTTCCACCCGCCCCAACGGCCCGAAATCCGCGCTGGCGACGTCACCAGGGCTAGCAAAACAATGCCCGGTGCACGTCCCGGTGCTGACTACCTCCCCCGCGGCAACCGCCCTGCCGTGGGTACGCGCCCAGTTGAGCATCCAGGTGAGACTTGTCACCGGGTGGCCCATGGCTGCAACACCCTGGCCCGATTTGATGTACCAGCCGTTGAGGTACAGGTCCATTCCCGAGGTAACGAGGTCTATATCCTGCCAGCTTGTGATCTCGGTCCCTTCGACCAGAGCCGCCCCTCCGCCGTTGTCCAGGCACGACCCGAAATATGCGCTCGCACCGTACCAATCGAGGAATACGGTGTCGCCCAGTTCTAGCGCCGGCAGCAACGCATGAACTCCGGCCCTGGCGTCCGCCTCTGTGTACTCCTCGTCCCGCACGGGGAAGTCCAGGCCCAGCTCGAACGCGAACTCGCACTCTATGTTGCGATAATTGATGAACAGTTCAGGTCCCAGGGACGCGCCACTAGGGAGCACCGTCCCCTCGTAGACCCGGCCCGGAGAAGGGCCCGGGAGGCCTTCGGCGGTCCTGATCTCCTGGCTCGCGGCACCGATCTTCCACCCCACGCCGCGACGACCACGACGCACATCGAGTGCGAGTACGACGCGTAACACCGAGGCCCAGTCCCGGGTGCGCAGCCGCTCTGGCAATTCAACGGCTCGCCGCTCCGTCCGACCCTGGGCGATGATGTCTACTACTTCGTCGATCTCGAGCGCGAGACAGGGGGGTCGAGCGTGGGCATGGGACCGCCGCCGAGGGAGGTGTCTTGCCATAGATAAACCGGCCGCGTTCTCCGATGTCTGAAGGACGCTCGGTACTTTCATGCATGGTCTTGTCCGGGTTCGTCATCGATGAGGGCGAAGCGCTAACTGGGACCGGGGGGCGACAGCAAGCCAGCGGTGAGGGTACTTTGGAAGTGCTCGATGGTTGCTCTGACGCCTTCGGCGATCGGGCAGTTCGGCACTTCTCCCACCGCCGCCTCGAGGGTGGGCTCCTCGAGCAGGGCGGGTACGCGAAGTGGCGACCGCTCGGACGTTATTAGCCCTTTCGTGGACGGCACAACGTCTTCGATCAGATCGATGAGATCGGGGACGGCGACTCGTCGCCCCGGGACGTTGCAACAAACAGCGTCCCCGGATGCCATCGCGGCCCGCGCCGCACCAATGAAAGCAGCCGCACAGTCCGGCGCGTAAGTGAGGAGGGCGTTCCCTCCAAACTTGATGTGGTACGGCACGCCGGCCGCAGCTGCAAGCATGGCGACGGTAGGGCCCGAAGTCATACCCTGGTCCCGTCCCGGTCCATAGACGACGAATGGCCGCAGCCCCACAGAACCGATCCCATGGTCCATCGCGTAAATACGAGCGGTCCCTTCGTTGGCGACCTTGTAGACGCCGTAAAGTGTTTCCGGGAGCACGGGCGACGTGTCCGAGACCATCCCGCTCGAGAAAAACGAGCTGCTCCCAAACACGGCGGCCGAGCTCGCGTAGACGAGGCCAGTCGGGCGTCCCGCCTGCCGGGCGGCCTCGAACATGTTGACCGTGCCGACCACATTTACCATCGCTCCAAGCGGAGGGTCCGCCGCACAGAACGGGACCTGCAACCCGGCGAGATGGATGATGTGGGTAACTTCCCGCTCGGCGACGAGCTCGACGACCGCCTTGGTGGCGGTCACGTCGAGGGCTACGAAATCCAACCTCTCTTCCGCTCGTGGGTACGATACGAGCCGGAACCTACGCAGGTCTTCGCTGAGGTCAGTGGCTATGACCTCCACGCCCGCGTCGAGCAGGCGACGTACCGTCCAGGCCCCGATGCACCCCCCTGCACCGGTGACAAGGAAGCGTTCATGTTTGGTAGACATTATTTTCTCCTCCAGCCGTCCTCGACATCTTGCTGCAAAATTGGGCCAAACGGAAGTCTGGCCCACATGGGAGCCTGGTTCGGTGCTGCGACTCCCGATTTCCGCCGAGAATTGTCGCCTAGTGTCGGTTCGACGTAGCGGCCCCAGTCCCTTCTGGTGTCACTCCTTTGATCGGGATCCATGCCGCCTCGAGGAGACCCTCACGTGCCAGGTCGTAAAGATGGGCCCGAGCCGTGGCGACAGTCTGAGGCGAGACCGGTGGCTTGGTGCCGACTACCTCACCGATGCGTGCCGCCAATTCCCGGGTTGTTAGTTGCTCTGTTCCCGCTTTCTCCACCAGCTCCCGGGCAAGTTCATCAACGGTGTCGATGAACCCCACGCTGGCCCGAAGGAAGGCCAGGCCCTCCCGTCTGCTCATCGGCGCGACGTGGGCGGGGCAAAGCAACTCAAAGGGGATTTCCATTAAACGGGACAATCCGTGGCGCGTGTCGCCGACGTCGAGGTAGAGAGGGGCGAAGATAGACTGGCCGTCACAGCTCGCCGTGCCTGTGCCCTGCGCGGCATCACCGGTGAAAAGCGCCCCGCTCTTGCTGTCGAAAAAAGCACAGTGCCCCCAGGTGTGACCTTTCGTTTCGATGACATCGAGGACCCGATCCCCGATAGTGAGTGTGTCGGCATCGCGTAGGAGCATGCCCACACGTGGCTCCGGGACGCAGAGGCTGGCCAGGAACTCGCGGCTGTCCGTGAGGTCAAGTGTCCCAGGGTAGTCGTCCCAAAATCGCGTCCACTGGTGGTCGAAAGACTCGACCCATGGCGCGTCTGCCAGTGGAGCGGCGATGCGGGCCTTCGGTGCGGTGCCTGCCCATGAGCTCTGACCCCCGGAGTGGTCCGGGTGGCCATGGGTGGCCACCAGGAGGTCTGCCCGGGACGGGTCGAACCCGACCTCGCGGACAGCGGCGTCGAGCGTAGCGCCTAGGGTGCTGCGGACACCAGGGTCGATGAGGGCGAACAGGTCGCCATCGGCTACGAGGTAACTCCATAGCGGCGCATTACAGACCTCCGGGTAGTCCGTCGGGAGCTGGTACACGCCTTTGCCTAGGTCGCGGGCACTGTTGGTGCCGCCCGCGCCCGCACGCTGGCCAGTCACCAGGACGGGCTCCTGGGCCCGGCTTCCCGCTGGAGCCGAGCATCTCGGCGGTCTCCTGACCGAGGTCCGGTCCACCCTGATGAAGAGCAACGGGCCTTGCGGAGAAGTCAAAGAGCGACCCCGGGCGCGGCTGGCCGGTCTCAAGGTCGGTCGTACGCTCATGGTCCGTCACTCGTATTCCCTTCAGTCCGTCGTGTACAGCCGTCAGATCAAAGCGAGGCCCGGCCCGGGCCGCCAGAACCGCCCGCGATCTTGAGCGGGAGGAAAACGAATGTAGCGCCTCGGGGGGGCAGTTCTTTGAGACTGCACAGGGCCTCGATATAGACCACGCCGGCAGACAAGCCCGCAACATGGGTGGCGCGGCCATCTTCTGCGGGCCCCATGCTTACTGCATCAGTGCCGACGCAGCGGACCCCACGAGCGCTGAGGAATTCAATTGCGTCGGCCGAGGGTGCCGGCCAGGCCGGCGTGTCCCCGAACACCAACGGTCGGTGCACATAACGTTGCCCCTCTGGGCCGGTAACGTAACGATCGTCCCAGTCGCTGCGAAATAGGACCACGTCATCGGGGACGATATCGCCGTGCGCTCTTTCCCACGAGCTAAGCAATGAGGGCTCTATGCGCGGGCTTGCCCCGTCTTTCGCAGAACCGATCAACGAGCGAACGTCGACAACCAGTGCTGGGCCCATCAACTGTTCGAGTGCGACCCGGTCTGCCGTAATGACACCTGTGGGCCCGGCATCTGGGAGATCGGAGCCGGGTGGAGGGATAAAGTGCGAAGGGGCGTCGAAGTGAGTGCCCGTATGCTCGTCCATGCTGAGGACACATGAGTGGAAGGGTGCTCCAGACCGGCTCCGGAGTGGCGACGAGCCGTCGCGGTCCACGTTGGCAAACCAGTGGTCGGTGGTGTGGCGGAAAGGGGAGGCGGTCGGCCACCAGCAGGGTAAGTCTTCTGAAAGCGTCAGGGTGAGGTCCACGACGTGGGCCGATCGGAGGAGCTCAGAGATCGGTGGTGCCGTCACGCGGCCCAGACTACTCCTGCGGTTACTGCCTGACCCGGGCCGATGGCAAGCCAGGGCCGGGGGCGATGGCTGACCGGTTCCCAACCGCTACGGTCACACGTCAGGTACATGACGGCAATCCGCTTCGTCTGGACAGCGGGCCCTCGAGGGGGTAGCCCAGCCCGTGAGGTGAGAGGGACCGGAAGTTGCGCTACGCCGGCACGGTTGGACCGCTGACCCGGCGTCGCCACACCTCTATCAGCGCCCGTGCGATGCTGACCTCGCCGGGCAAGTTCGGGAGGCCCGTCGTCGAGAACCAGGCCGCATCGGCTATCTCCTGGCCGTCCGGCCGGAGCTCCCCCGACGCGAACTGTGCGAAGAAGCCGATCATCAGCGAGTGCGGGAACGGCCACGGCTGGCTGCCGAAATAACAAAGATCGCGCAGCTCGATGCCGACCTCTTCCCGCACCTCCCGGCGGGCCGCTTCCTCCAGCGTCTCGCCGGGCTCGACGAAACCGGCCAGGCAGGAGTAGATGGGCTCCGGGAAGCTCGCGTTCCTGGCCAGCAAGGCCCTCCCGTCAGCCCGTTCGACGAGGACGATCACCGCGGGAGCGAGGCGCGGGTGGACCGTTAGCTCGCACTTCGGGCACCGCCGTGCCCGCTCGTCAGCCAAAGGTCGCGTCAGGTCGCCGCACCGCCCGCAGTAACGGTGGGTGTTGTCCCACGCGATTACCTGCACAGCGCGCCCGGCTATGGCCCACACTTGTTCGTCGACTTTCCCCCACAGGCGTCGCAATCCGACGAAACCTGGCTCGCTTGTCGTCACAACCCCGTCTTCGTCGACAGCAACGCACGGCATCCCGTCGAGCAATCCCAGGTAGTGACCATGCTCCGGGAAGGGAGCTTCGTCGACGGCCACCACGTCGCCGCGCACGTGTATCAGGAGGCTGGGTACGCCAGGGCCAGCGCACGTGTGGAAACCGGGCTCGAACATAGCTTAGTCCTGTTCAGTTAAAGGCCGATATCCTCGAACCAAAGTTCGGGGTGCTCCGCGATGAACGTGGCCAGCATCTCGACGCAGCTGAGGTCGTACAACAGGACGATCTGAACGCCCAGCCCGGCCAGCCATTCGTGGCCTCCGGTGAAGTTCGTCGACTCGCCGATCACCACGGCGCCGATGCCGAACTGGCGCACCAGCCCGCTGCAGTACCAACACGGGGAGAGGGTGGTAACCATCACGGTCTCGCGATAGTTGCGACGACGACCAGCGCTGCGAAAGGCGGACGTCTCGGCGTGAGTAGAGGCATCGGCGTCCTGGACCCGGCGGTTGTGACCGCGGCCAAGGAGCTGTCCGGACCGGTCGAAGAGGGCGGCTCCGATAGGGATACCGCCTTCCTCCAGGCCGGCGCGAGCTTCCTCTACCGCCACCGCCAACATGTCGAGGGCACTCTGGCGGGTGACCGGCTCAGTGGTAGCGACCACTACGGTTTCCGGCAAGCATCGCGACCATGGCAGCGATCCTACCGGTTCGGTGAGTGCGGTCATCTAAGGCCGGTGGCCAAGCCGGCTCCCAATGGCGCGGTAGCGTGCGTTCTTGAAGTTTGAAGGGGCGTTCGCATCTCCCCGGGGCCAGCTGGCCCCATGGGCCGACGCTCTATATGACTGGCTGGCTCGGTACGACGCGCAGTCATATTGGTAATCTGGGCCGCAATGATCGCACGCAGATGGGCAATCGTATGGGTGACGAAGAGCGACAGTAAAAAACGATGAGCCGGCCGACATCAGGCGACCTTGCTGGACATTCCCCGGAACGCTCGGATCCGGAGCGACCATATGGAGGGTTGGATCTCACTGGTCAGGTAGTGGTCGTCGTTGGATCGGCACGCGGCATTGGACGTGCCAGTGCGCTCTTGCTTGCCACAAGAGGTGCCCGATTGCTGTGCTTGGACAGCGACGCAGACGGGGTAAATGCGCTTGTCGAGGAGCTGGGTAACCGCGGCTTTGAAGCGGTCGCGGGAGTTCTGGATGTGACTCGCCACGAGGACATTCCCAGTGCGATCGGCATCGCCATAGACAAATGGGGTGTGGTCGATGCCATGGTCAATTGTGTAGGCATCACGGGGATAACTAACCGTCCCAGCCACGAGGTCCCCGTTAGGGATTTTTGTCGGGTCATCGAGACGAACCTTGTCTCAGCGTTTGTTTTATCCCAGGTTGTACTTGGCCATATGGTTTCGCGAGGTTATGGGCGAGTCCTTCATGTGGCATCGATAGCCGGGAAGGAGGGTAACGCAGGCATGGTCTCGTACTCCGCCAGCAAGGCCGGGCTCATCGGGATGGTAAAGGCCCAGGCCAAAGAGTACGTTAGCTCGGGAATCACAATTAATGCTCTCGCCCCGGGCGTCATCCGAACACAGCTGGTGGAGGATATGCCCCCTGCGCAGGTCGAGTACATGGAGTCAAGGATCCCGATGGGCCGGTGCGGGACCCTCGATGAAGTGTCTGAAATGATCGCCTGGATAATTTCCCCGTGCGTAAGTTTCACCACCGGGTTCACTTTCGACCTTTCAGGAGGTCGTGCGACATATTGACGCGGGTGCCTGCACGGGGCGCGGTGATCCCGGTGTATGGCCACACTCCTGTCATGGCGGCTCGAGCTCCGAAGACGCTGGAAGTGCTTCCCGAGATGGTTGAACCAGCCGACAGCCACCCCGCAGCACTTTCGGTCTCGGCCCCCGCCGGCGGTAACGATTAGCGTCTTTGCGCTGGGCTCGGTGCGCACCGCGTCGATGAGGAGTGACCTCCTTGTCCGGCTCAGGCTGCCGCTCGTGAAGGCGGCGCCCGCTACCGGGTAACGTACCTGAGCGCGGGGTTGCTTGGTCGCTCAGCGGGAGGGTCTCACGCGTGGAAGGACGAACCTGGCGTCGTCAAGGCGAACGTCAGATAGCAAGATGAGGTCGGTCGTGCCATGTTGCGTGTGCTGATTACAAACGACGATGGCGTCGACTCTGCTGGGCTCCGCGCCCTGGCGGAAGTGGCGCGAGACAGAGGGCATAGTGCGCTCGTAGCCGCTCCGTCCTGGGACAGCAGTGGAGCGAGCGCGGCGGTCACCGGGGTGACACAGGAACAGCATCTGCTGGTAGAGCAGCGCGACTGGGCAGGTTGGGAGCCCGGCACAGTGCTAGCCGTGAACGCCACGCCGGCACTGATCTGCCGCTCGGCGCTACACGGTGCGTTCGGTCCGCCGCCGGACATCGTGCTGTCAGGGATCAACCGGGGCGCGAACACCGGTCGAGCCATCCTGCATTCGGGGACCGTCGGCGCGGCCTTAACCGCCTATAACCAGCATCGACCAGCCCTTGCCGTTTCTCTCGCTGTCACGAGCCCCGTACGCCCTTCCGAAGCCAATTGGGCGACAGCGGCCGTAGTGGCTGGACGGCTGTTCGACTGGTTGACGACCGAGATGCGTCCGATTGTCCTCAACTGCAACGTCCCTGACGTTCCTCACGACCAACTGCGAGGGCTGCGCGTCGGGCTACTGGCACCTGTCGGTTCCTCGCAGACGTCGCTCACCGAAGAGATGGGCCAGCCTGTCCCGATGACGGTCGGCGCCGGGGGGGACGAAGCAGACGATCTCGATGACCCACCGGGGCCCAATCCACCCGGAGCACAGACAGACGCCGCTTTGCTCGAGGAAGGGTACGTGTGCGTTACCGCCGTAATCCCGGTCACCGAGGATCCGAACGTCGAGCTCACCACCGCTCTCGGACCGGCCATCCTCACTTGATGAAGGGCTGACCTGGGTTACACGGGGCTACCCGTTATGGGCTGCAGCCGTCATTGCGGGAACGAGGCATTATCGCACGGCGCGATGCCTCGGGCCGGTTGAATGTAAAAAAGTCCGTTACGCGCGTCGAGGCTCTCGCCCGGGGGCAAGGAGAAATTGTCTTCGTGTGTTAAGGGTGAAACAACGCCGTAGCTGATCACCACGTTGAGACCTATGTCACGCCTCGAAAATGGCTCGACCGTGCAGCTGGTTGTTTCACCGACAAGATCCGGAGCTGGACGTTGCTACCTTTGCCGTCGCTGGCCCAGGACCGGAGGAGTTTCTCCTCGAGATGCATCCTGTGCAACGCCCCGTCTTTGTCAGTGAAGAAGATCCAAGCTTCCGGGACGAAAGCTCTCTAGAACTTTGCGACACGAGGTTGCTTGGGGCACCTTCAAGCCTCGGGCGATCGACAGGGACAATCCTCTGTCTGAGAACGCCAGGGCCGGTAGCTGCACCCGGCTTGCGCCAGTGCTCACTCCGAGGCGGTCACGGAGGAGCTCGGCGGGCATATCTTGGCTAGTCAGGGGCAACAACAAACCGAACGCGACAGCAGCTACACTCCACGTCACCAGACCGAGTTGTGACAAATGGAGGTATCAAATGCGGACGGCAAGAGCCGCTCGGACAAAACGTGGCCTGGCTGCGGCCCTGGGGTCGCTGGTGATGGCAGCCGCAGCCGGTACCGGCACGAGCACCGCGAGCGCGACTCCGGTCCATGTCCCCACGAAGTACGCATCGGGTATCCGAATGGCGATGGACGCCACCTACCCCCCGGATGAATTCGTCCAGAACGGGCACATTGTCGGGTTTGACGCCGATCTAGGCAAGGCGCTGGGCAAAGTCATGGGCGTTAAGGTCACCTTGGTAGATGCCACCTTCGACACGATTATCCCCGGCATCGAGGACGGCAAGTTCGACGTCGGTAATTCGTCGTTTACGGATACCAAGGCCCGCGAGGGCGAGGTCGAGTTTGTCGATTACTTCAGGGCGGGGGAGGGTTTCTACGAGAAAGCCTCGAGTACGAAGACGTTCAACGGCCTGAAGTCGTTGTGCGGTCATTCCGTTGCCGTCGAGACGGGGACGACGGAGCAGAGCGACGCCCAAACGCAGGCCAAGACGTGCCATGTGACGGTCCTTCCCTATTCCGACCAAAACCAGGCCAACCTTGCAGTCTCTGACGGCCGCGCCGATCTAGGCTTCGCTGATTCCCAGGTGGCAGCCTATATAGTCCACCTTTCAGATGGGCAGTTCAAGCTGACCGGTACACCCTTCGAGACCGCGCCCTACGGCCTCATAGTGGCCAAGAACAGCGGTCTGGCCGCGCCGCTGCTGGCCGCCGTCAAGACTCTGATGGCCGACGGCCAGTACAAGACGATCCTCGACAAGTGGGGCGTGCAGCAGGGGGCCATCACTACCGCGCACTTGAACGGCGCCTCCAGCTAGCCGCGTCTGGAGTAGCTGACTAATCGCCAAGAGGTAAAGGCAACGGCTGACTCTGCCAAGGTCCCGGGCCGGCCAGGTACCGAGATGCAGGTGGTCCCCCTGCGCCACCCGGGCCGCTGGGTGGCGGCGGCAGTCGTATGCCTGCTGGCCGTCATGGCCGTACATTCGCTCTTCTTTTCGAACGTCAAGCGGGACGGCGTCCTGCAAGAGCGCTTCGAGTGGAATGTCATAAACCATTACTTCCTGTCCACGGGGATCGTGGAAGGCCTGGGCGTCACACTTGCCCTGACCGCCGTGGCCATGGCGGGCGGGATCCTGCTCGGAGTGCTCCTGGCGATAATGCGGCTCTCGCCCAACCCGATCGTTAGCGCCAGCTCGTGGGTCTACATCTGGTTCTTTCGTGGTACGCCGGTGTTGGTGCAGCTGCTGTTCTGGTACAACGCCGCCTACATCTTCCCCAGTTTCACGCTGGGCGTCCCGTTCGGGCCGGCCCTGGTCCATTTCGACCTCAACTCGTGGTTGACGCCGTTCGTCGCCGCCTCCGCCGGCTTGGCCCTCAACGAGGGCGCCTACATGTCAGAGATCATCCGGGCCGGGATAATCTCCGTCGACGAGGGACAGACTGAAGCGGCGCAGTCGATCGGGATGTCGCGACTTCTGACTTTGCGCCTGATCATCTTGCCTCAAGCCATGAGGGTTGTGATACCCCCTACGGGCAACGAGACCATCTCGATGCTGAAGACCTCTTCGCTCGCTTCGGTGGTAGTGGCGCCGGAGCTTCTTTTCCGCACTCAACAGATATACGCGGCCAACTACAAGGTCATCCCATTGCTCATGGTGGCGAGCCTCCAGTACCTGTGGGTCACGTCCGTCCTGATGGTGGGGCAGTACTACCTCGAACGGCATTACGCCCGTGGCTCTGTGCGGGCGCTACCGCCCACCCCGATGCAACGCCTGCGCCGTTGGATCCTGATCCGCCCGCAAAGTGACAGCTTCGGTGGGCCGATCGGCGGTGAGGCGGTCCCAGCCGGGGGGTACCCCATGAACGAGGTGCCCTGAATGGCGGGCCATGAACAACGTGCTGTTAGCGGGGTGCCACTGGACGGCGTGCCATGGATGACGTAGCCACGAATGAGGTCATGGTTTGCGCCGAGGGAGTGCGGAAACGCTTTGGGCGCCAAGAAGTCTTGCGTGGGATCGACCTGGAGGTGAGAATCGGAGAAGTATTGTGCATAATCGGGCCATCTGGGTCCGGCAAGTCGACCTTCCTCCGTTGCATCAACCACCTCGAGAAGATCGACGGCGGCCGCCTGACAGTGGCTGGGGAGCTCGTCGGCTACCGTGAGCATGCGGGGAAGCTGTACGAGCTGAAGGACCGGGAGGTGTGCCAGCGGCGGGCCGAAGTCGGCATGGTGTTCCAGCATTTCAACCTGTTCCCACATATGACCGTCCTCGAGAACGTCACGATCGGGCCGGTCCGGGTGAAGCACGAAGAAAAGACCATGTCGGTGGACCGGGCCCGGGAACTGTTGAAGCGTGTGGGCCTGGGTGACAAAATCGATGCATATCCCAGGCAGCTGTCGGGTGGCCAGCAGCAACGCGTGGCCATAGCTCGAGCTCTCGGCATGCAGCCCAAGCTGATGCTCTTCGACGAACCCACCTCAGCGCTCGACCCCGAACTGGTGAGCGATGTGCTGGACGTGATGCGCTCGCTTGCCGACGAAGGGATGACGATGATCGTGGTAACCCATGAAATGGGCTTCGCGCGCGAGGTGGGCGACAGCCTGGTTTTCATGGACGAGGGAGTGATCATCGAGTCGGGCCCGCCCAGGCTGGTGCTCTCCAGCCCCAAGCAGCAGCGAACCCAGGCCTTTTTATCGCGCATCCTCTAACGCTGGAGCGTCAACCGCTTCAACCACTCCACGGGGCCGCGGCCACGGTCTGCCGCTCGTCTCAAGATCGGCCGGCGAGTCAGGTTTAGGGGGTCACATGCCCTCGGTTACGGCTGTCGTGGCACCCACGTACGCGATTTTCACGTCGGAGAACCGGACCGAGCCGTCTTGTACTACGAGCGCGATCACGCCGGCGTCGACCCTCGGTAACCGGTAGGTGAGACTGGCCGAACTGGCCACGAAGGCCTCTACGAGATCTCCCCTCACCACCACTTGCATGGTGATTGCCGCGCCCGCTTCTCGGCCAGAGCGCTCTCGGTGACCGAACGATACTCACTATCCGTCTTCTCGTCTTCACTCGCGAGTTCTGACTGGCTCGCGGTCAGGTCAACAGCGGACACCCGCCCTTCGCGGGGATAGCACAATATGGCAACGCCACGGTCCAATCGGTCGCTAGTCTGCACGGCTATGCCGATCGTGGCAGCATCCTTGGCGTCGGAGACGGTGGCCGACACGACGAAGTGGTCCCCGGCGGCTGCCGGGCGCAGGACGCAGTAGCCGAACTGCCCGATCGATTCCACGTTGTAGAAGCACTCGGGGCCGCTGGGCACGATCGACCACGTCCCGGTGCCGGGTTCATTGGCCCAGGGCACAATGGCCTGGGCGCTGGCGTATACCTCGTTGGGGAGGGACACGCCGAGATGGTCCTCATCGGTCAGTCGCAGCTCGCGTGGGACGGCCAGATCGCCGCCCCACAACCACTTACCTGAGCCGGCCGGTGGCGCCGGGTCCCGGTCAGGTACCCACCCGAACGCGATGCGGCGCCCGCCGTCGTCGGTAAGAGATTTGGCAGCATACCAGTTCGGCCCGTCCGGCCCTTCGGCGCTAAATTGCCGCCAGGGGCCCCGCAATTCCTCTGCATGACGGTAAACAGTCCCGCGGCGGTCGGTGAACCGGGAGAAGCCCATCACCCACTTGTCGCCCAGCTGAAAGATCTCCGGGCACTCGGGGCAGTGGGTGAGAAAGGTCTCGTACAGTACTTCGGCGCGGCTCCAGGAGACGAGGTCTGCGGAAGTTTGCAGAGCTACTGCACCTCGCGCGGGGGCCGGATGGGAAAGCGACCGGCTCGACACCAGCATCCAGTAGCGCTCCTCGACCTCGTTCCAGAAAACGAAGGGGTCGCGCCAGTCCTTTCCCTCAAAACGCTCAAGGTCGGGGACCGAGACGGGATTGTCGGGATCCTTTGCCCAGTGAGTACCGTCACGGCTGGTGGCTCGGCAAACCGACTGAGGCACGGCCCGCTCAAGCGAGTGCCCAGTGTAGAAGATGTTGTAAACGTCGCCGACCCGTATAACGGATCCGGTCCATACGCCGTCGCGATCGGGCTCGTCATCTCCACCTGGGGTGAGGGCGTCGGGGAGCTGCTCCCAGCTAATTAGGTCGGTTGAGCGGAGATGGCGCCAAGTGGTCCGAAGACGTTCCGGGAAATAAAGCGTTCCCGGTGGGGGTGTGAGGCTGAAGATGTGATAAGTACCTTCATCGAAGAACGGAATGACGTCACCCAGCGGGGACCCGTCCGCGTAGCGGGTGAAGATCCCCCTGCCTTGTTGATCGCTATTCAACTTGGTTGATATCGGCATATGTGGTTAGGTTCTATCATTGGCCCTGCGAGAAGTAGGCGAGGGAGGACATGAAGATATCTGACCTGAAGTGCGCCCTGCTCGGGAGCAACCCGGTCGTCCGTATCGTAACCGATGAGGGTATAAGCGGGTACGGGGAGATCGAGATGTACAAGCCGTACCTCGCCCCGCAAGTCCTCTACTACCGCGACGCCATCCTCGGTGCGGATCCGACTGACGTGGAACGGGTCATGCTGCGCATCCGGAACCGTGGGGCGTTCAAGCCGTGGGGGAGCGCGGTGAGTGCCATCGAGATGGCGCTGTGGGATGTCGCCGGCAAGGCGGCCGGTCTCCCCGTCTACAAACTCTTGGGCGGCAAGGTACGCGACAAGGTACGGGTCTACAACGGCGCGGTCCGCTTCCCTATGGAAGCCCATACCCCACAGGGCTACGCCAGCAATATGGTGAGGATGAAAGAATCTCCTGAGGGGTTCACGATCATCAAGGAGTCGCTGGCGTTCCACAACGACATGGCCCGTTCCACCGCGGGGTTCGCGTACGGCGATGTGGGAGCGGAAAGGCAGGTCCGCTGGGACCAGGCACTGCTTACTGAGCGCGGTCTACGCCATGTCGTCGCCTGTGTGGAAGCGATGAAAGGGGTGCTCGGTGACGAGGTCGGCCTGGCCCTCGACTGCGGGCCAGGGTGGACTGTCACCGATGCCATCCGAATAGGTCGAGCCCTGGAGCCCTTTCATGTGCTTTGGCTGGAGGACCTTCTCAGCGGAGATTACGTGCCGTACGTGGACGCCTCGACGTACCGGGAGGTAACCCGGGCGACGTCCACGCCCATCCACACGGGCGAGCAGATATATCTCCGGCACAACTTCAAGGCACTGATCGAGAGCCACGCCGTCGATGTGGTCGGCCGATCCGTGTGACGTGGGCGGTGTTGCCGAGCTCAAGTGGGTGGCGGAACATGCCCATCTTCATGGCATCTCGATCGCCCCGCATGGTGTTGGCGATGGGCTGCTGGGCTTGGCTGCTCTCGTGCAGGTGTGCGCCACGTTGCCCGCGAATTACATCGCTTTCGAATACCCCGTCGGCAACCCGAGCTGGTGGTACGAGATCGTAGAGGGCCTCGACGCGCCCATTGTCAGAGACGGCCACATAGATGTATGGGACCGCCCTGGCATGGGCGTCGAGTTCAACGTCGAGGCGGCTCGACGGTACCTCTCGGAAAAGGACCGGGACTTCTTCGACTGAACAAGCACCGGGTTCGCGCTGCAAGCGGGTTCCTACGTCCGCCTTTCCCGGTCTCACACGGCTGGCGTGGGCGTGAGCGACGAGGCGGTGGACTGGATGTGGTCCAACAACCTGCCACCAATCGGGGCCCCGGGTCTGGGTCTACTAAAGTGACAAGCTCCATCGTCAAGGGAAAGGAAGTCCGTTCATGCAGTACCGTCACGTCGGCCGCTCGGGCTTGCAGGTAAGTGTCCTCGGCTTTGGTTCGTGGGTGACCTTCGGTGGGCAGATCGGGACAGAGCTTGCCGTGAAATGCCTTAGCGCCGCTCGTGCGGGCGGGATCAATTTCTTCGATAATGCTGAGTCTTATGCGCAGGGCCAGTCCGAGCGCATCATGGGCCAGGCGTTGGCAGAGCTAGAGTGGCCTCGCCACAGTTACGTGATTTCGACCAAGCTCTTTTGGGGTATTTACGACGACGTCAACATGCGTAACACGTTGAACCGTAAGTACCTGATGCAGGGCATTGACGGTTCGCTTGGGCGCCTTGGCCTTGATTTCGTCGACATTTTGTTTTGCCACCGGTCCGACCCGTCCACTCCGATAGAAGAGACAGTGTGGGCCATGAGCAACATCGTCGATGCCGGGAAGGCACTTTATTGGGGGACGTCTGAATGGCCGGCTGACGATATCCGCGCTGCCTGGGAACTAGCCGAGCGGCACCACCTGCACAAGCCGGTGGCCGAACAGCCTCAGTACAACCTGCTCGTCCGCCAGCGCGTAGAGCGCGAGTACGCGCGCTTGTACGAAGATATCGGCCTCGGGCTGACGACGTGGAGCCCACTCGCATCGGGCCTTTTGTCGGGCAAGTACCTGGACGGCACGCCCGCCGGGAGCCGAGCCTTGCTCCCCGGCTACGAATGGCTCAAGCAAACCATTACCGACGAGAGCAGCAACGCAAAGGCACGCGAGCTAAAAGAAGTGGCCGACGATATGGGGTGCGACATGGCACAGCTCGCGCTCGCTTGGTGCGTTCGCAACGAGCGTGTTTCGACTGTGATCACGGGTGCTTCAACGGTCGAACAGCTCCGATCTAACCTTGGTGCCCTCGACGTCCTCCCCCTCATAACGCCGGAATTGGCTCAACGCCTTGACGCCATTAGCCCGCCGGAGTGAACGTGGTGCAATTGGCACCCAATCACGACAGGGTTCACGCTGGCCGTTGATCGCCGAGCGGTTGGATGGGGACGCGACGCCAGTGATGCGCCACATCACAACGCCAGGTTTGACCCTCGCTAGGCAGGCATACGAAACGAGTGATCGTCCGTTGGCCGCCTTCCAGGTCGCCGTACAGAAGGTCAATTGTGATGCGGCCGAGAGTGCCGAGCGCCTCCTGCGTGGCCGCGTAAACGGGGACGGCGGGATCGCGTAGGGCTGCCTGCCAGAAACCGTTCTCGCCGGGCGCGATGTAGACGTCGCGCTGTTGTACCGCGAACCGGGATGCATCCGGGGCCACATCACCACGGCGATGGCGCGCCGGGTCGAGCGGGTTGGCTTTCACGCTCTCGGCGGGCTCAGCTTCGAGCTGGTACCCGTGGAGGTAGGCGAT
The DNA here is from genome assembly GCA_963823855.1 of uncultured Acidimicrobiaceae bacterium. GTDB lineage: Bacteria > Actinomycetota > Acidimicrobiia > Acidimicrobiales > Palsa-688 > Fen-671. The sequence goes on along the minus strand of CAWGNA010000002.1, from coordinate 226,290 downwards.
GCCCGCTCCGGCGTTACGCAGAGGCATAGCCATGTAGATGACGCCGTCCTCGTGATGGAACAGGACGTTGCCGTGGCCGGCCTTGAATATCCGGCCGTCTGCGAACTGGACCTCCTCGGCGGGGTCGTCGCGACGGGCGGCCACGAGCAATGGCTGAAGTCCGGCAAGCAACGAGCGTTCGGCTATCCGAGCGGCACGGTTGGAAGCCCGTATCGCTGCGAAGGTCGCGCCAGCGAGCACCAGGGTCCCGACGGACGTGCCCCACGCGGCCCAGTCGGTCATGTAGTTGAGGGTCCTCCGCGGCCCATTGGCCGCCAGCGTAGGACCATCTAGATGGCTCACGGAACTCGAGATAGCCGCGTCTCGCGCTATCCAGGTTTTGTCTGGGGAGGTGATCGAGATTTCCTCTCGGCTTGCGGGCCGAAGCGGGCCGCAACTCGGTAAATCCTGCCGCCGTCAAAGGGTGCTCCCACGGTGGCTCCCATCTGGTTGCACCATCCTGCTCGTCCGGAGGTCTACCGCCGGCCATCGGAGCTAGTGTCGCTCTCCAGGGGGGCCCGCTCGCGTACTACCTTGGTGCCGCGACCGCCGTCGACGTCACGGCGAGGAGGCTCTGTGTAACCTTTACCCATAGCCGGCGCTTGAGAGTGTCCCAGACAGACGAGGAGCGGAGATGACCGACCTAAGCCCAGGGCCTTCTGGCATGGGTGGTTCGCCCGGCCCGATCAGCTTGAACCGGTTACGAGGTCGAGCCGTACTGGCCCGGGGCCAGACGCAAGGGCTACCGCGGGCCCGGTGACCTCGGCGGCACCACAGGCTGGGTCGAGATCGTCCCACGCTCGCCGCTCGAGCGGTGACTGTTGACCGGGGATTTGCGAGCCAACGTGGCGGCCGCAGCCGGTTCGGGGTTGGCCACGACCGCGGCCCTGCGAGCTCTCACCGCGATGCTGGGCGCGGTCCAGAGGGCATAGTGGGAAGACAGATAAGAAAACCTGACGTCCAGGAGGTAGCGAAAATGCCAGGAGGTAGCGAAATGCAGGTAATGGTCGGGCAGCTACAAGAAATAGATGAGGAGACGGCGGCGTTCGCTCTTCAACTCGGCATTACAGCAGTACAGCTCAATACGCCCACCCTCGATGACGGCAACGGTTACTGGACCTACGAGGCCGTGGCGGCTTTGAAAGCCCGGTGCGCGAACTTCGGTTTGACCCTGGTGGCCTTGGAGAACGTCCCCCAGGCTTTTATGCACTCGATTAAGCTGGGTGGTCCTGACCAAGCACGGCAGCTGGAGCTTTACCGTCAAACGATCGTCAATGTCGGGAAGGCAGGTGTGCCTTTTCTCGGTTTCAACTTCCTGGCGACGGGCGTGTGGCGGACCGAGGAGGAGGCTGTCGGACGAGGCGGGGCTAAGGTGAGCGCGTTCGATCTCGCATCGGTCGACAAGGGTAATGCCGCTGGAGGTCCCCAGGGCAACACCGGTTTCGAGCCCTCGGTCTCCGAAGATGAGCTGTGGGAGAACTTCACAACCTTCTTGCGTGCCGTCCTCCCGGTGGCGGAAACGGCCGGAGTTCGGCTCGCCCTGCACCCTGACGACCCCCCGGTCAGAGCGATCGGCCCAACCGCACGGATCTTCTACTCAGTCGACAACCTGGCCCGCGCCTATGAGATCGCGGGCGGCTCACCGGCCTTCGGGTTCGACCTGTGCCTTGGGACGGTTTCGGAAATGGAAGGAGGTGCAGCCGCCGTCTATGACGCTATTGAGCGGTTCGGCCCGGTTGGCGCGATCTGTTACGTACATTTCCGCCAGGTGCAAGGGACGGTGCCGTCATTCCAGGAGTGCTTCCTCGGGGAGGGCAATTACTCGCCTCGTGAGGTTATCGGCTTGCTGCGCCGCGTCGGCTTTGACGGGTACCTCCTTGACGACCATGTCCCCAAGGTGGCTGGCGACACGGCCTGGGGGCATCGTGCTCGGGCACACGCGATTGGCTACATACAGGGGCTTATGAACGAGCCGCAGGCGGCGACGGTGGCCTGACGACTGGTCCCGCCGGGTGGAGTAATGCTCGAAATCCGTCAACAATTCCATCACACTCGGGGCTCGGCAATAACTGCGCCCAGCCCCCCCGTTTTAGTGACGACGGTGTGGGGTTCTTGACGGGCCCGCCCTCCAGCGGGCTTCGGCCCGGGGCTCCTGTCTGTGCCCACTCAAACTGTCGAGCCTGGAGCCCGTGGAGGCCGAGCGCCGGACGATGGTTTCGAGTAAAATTCGCGGCCGAATGGCTGTCCAGTCGATTGATGCCATCGCCGGGGTGCCGGCCACCTTCCACTGGCTAGGCGTGCCCGCTGCCGCTCGGTTTGACGGCGGGGTGCTGGCCCTTTCCGCCGGGCCGCGGACAGACTGGTTCGTGGGCCCCGGGTCTGGCGAAGTAACACTCAACGCGCCAGCGCTCCTTGGTTCGTTGCCGGGCGATTTCCTCTTGGCCGCCCGCCTGACGGTGTCGTTCGCGTCGACATTTGATGCCGGCGCTCTCGTGCTTTGGTACGACGAAATCACCTGGGCCAAGCTGGCCTTCGAGTTCTCCCCTCAGGGTCAGCCGATGGTGGTCTCTGTCGTGACTCGGGGGGAGTCGGACGACTGCAACTCGGTCGCGATCAACGCGGGGGCCGTGTGGTTGCGAGTGGCGAGGTTGGGCCGCGCGTACGCGTTCCACGCATCGCTCGACGGCCACAGTTGGCAATTCGTCCGCCATTTCCGGCTCGCTCCTACCGGTGAGCCCGAGGTCGGCTTCGAGGTGCAGTCGCCGACCGGGGAGGGTTGCTCAGCAGAATTCCACGAGATCACCTATGTACGTGCGGCTCTCGCAGATCTCCGCAGCGGAGCATGACCCCGTACTAGGTCTGAGGGCTCGGCAGCGATAGACCATTGAGAAGGTGACGGCAGGGGTGCATAATCGTCGTTTAGTGGAGGAGTCCAGGACGAGGACGGTCGTCATCGGCGATGTCCGCGGCAACGAGCGGTACCTCCGTGTGACGTGGCACCCGGGCACGGGGACACTGGTCTTCAGCCACTGGAACGGCGCCGTCTGCAGCGCGTCTACTCCAGTTCATCTGGGAGACGCGACGAAGGTGATCGACTTGGTCGTTCGGGCGCTCAGAGAAACTGTCGAACGGCAGCCCAGCGTCCCCGACCGGGCACCAGGACGCGACTGGTTGGAGAAGTTCCGCCGAGTGGCGAGACCCTCGGTGGCCAGAGTCCTGGCGCTGGGGCGCCCGGGGGCGTCGCCTGCTGGGGAGCCGACCGAGCGGGTGGGGAACGACTCGGCTCCCAATTAGAACATCGGCGGCGGTCTTCTGTTGACGTCGGTCGTTGCGCTCATTGCCGGTCCGCTGGGCCCAGCAGGGCGCAAAGCTTCGCAAGTACCAGCTCTCCTTCGCCAGGGCTAAGGGTCTGCGGGTTCAGGGCGATGGCGTCGTCGCCCACCACTCCAACGGCTACCCGGGGATCACTGTCCCAGAGCTGTTGCACGATTTCGTCGCGTGCCCAGCGGCACGGTGCCGTGACCCGCACTATGGCCCTACCAAAGGGCTGCCCGGCCTCGTTGGGGTAGCCGCGCGACGCGGCGACACCGGCTATGCCGGCGAGCCCGTCAATCCACAGACGGACAACAGCCTCGTACCAGGCCACCATCTCTGCCTCGTCGTGTTCCAGGTACCACTGAACGGCTGCGAGCAGGCCGATCATTTCCTCCTTCCCAACCTTCATCGCTCGACCGATCGACATGTTCGGGTTCCCATTCGCCCGGCACGATTCGATGATCTTTTTGGTACCCAGGACCAGGCCGCTGCACTGGGGCCCGCGCAGCCCTTTCCCCCCACTCACTATCACCAGAATCTGCTCCCGCATCGCGGGTGTAGGACCAAAGGGAGGATATAGGCGGAATTTGTGCCGCTGCATCGACAATGACCGGCACAGAATGCGCATGGGCGACCTTGACGGCACGCTCCACGGAGGCCACGTCGGCCCCATACCGGGCGCCGGCGAAGCTGAGCACGCAAGCAGTCCGCTCTGAGAGAACGGCTTCGAGCCCCTCCGTCGTATCGTCGAATTCGACGATCCGGGCTCCCGTCAGCGTGGCCGCGTACTCAAAACCATCACGCTGGCGCCTTTCTATGACGATCTCTCGCCTCTTTACTCCGTCGAGGTGCGGGAACGCGGCGACTAGGTGCGGGTCGGAACCGGCAATACAGGCTGCCACGCCCAGGGTTATTCCGGCTGCTGCCCCCGATACGACGTACCCGGCCTCGTTGTGCGTCAGTTCGGCCAGACGTGACCCGACCCGCTCGTGCAACTCGACAATGTCGACAAACGACCCGGCCGCATCGACCATCGACTCCAGCACCGGGCCGGGCATGAGCGAGCCTCCGAGCGTTGTCAGTGTCGCCGCCGCATTGATGACGGGACGCAGCCCGAGCGCTCCGTACCAGCCGGAGGTCTTCATCGTGGCGCCGGGTCGAAGCGGGCCATCGGCTCTCTGCCCAGTTGACGAGCCAACCAGGCGTCGAACCAGTCCGCATCGGTCCCGCCTCTTTGGGTCAGCTGGTACGTCTCCACGTTGCCGCCGAGCGTTTCGAACAAGGGTCGTAACCAGGTGCGCCCGTCTAGCCCGACCTCGGCGCAACCCCGACCGCTGTGGCTGCTCTCACAGCCGGCCCGTGGTGGACGGGGTCGAAGAGGGCAAGTGTCGCGGCTACTGCCACCTCTGCAGCTGGTGATACCCGCAGGTAGTCGTTCAGCTCCTCCAGCGGGTAGTCGCCGGTCAGGTGACGAGCCTCGAGCGCCCCGTAGAAGAACGTCGCCTCGACATGAACGGCCCGAAATTCGTGCCGGCGAGCCGCTACCAAGAGGGCCACGTCGTTGCCGCGGATCCCGACCCGGCTCCCATCGACCTCGGGGCGGCCGAGCAAGAACTCTGCGCCACGCAGGCAATCCGCAACTATCCCTCTATAGATGAACTTGTCCGGGTCCTCGATGCCATCGGTCAGCAACCCCGGGTATGCGGCGGCGTAGGGCTCATCGGCGCAGCGCTGACCGCGGTGCATCAGCGTCAGGACGGCGTAGCGACAACGGTCGTTCCAGTGAGGAACGTTATTGACGCTGCCATATCGCGGCACCTCGAGGAGGGCTGGGAAAGGCCCTACCCCTTGCGGCACGCTGAAAAAGCCGAAGATGCGGTAGGGGCCGCAGCTCGTCAGGCGGATAGCGAACACCTTGAAATGCTCGCTGGAATGCCGAGGTAGCAGCTCGAGCACCGGTTGGCTTGGGAGGCTAGCGAGCTCTTCGTCCAACCGTCCCCAGTAGGCCTCGAAGTGAGAAGGCTTATCGACCATTTCCGCCCCTTTGGACCGTTGGGCGCTAGCTCAGGCTCGCCGGCTGGAGGTGCTCGGCAAGGAACCGGTGCACATTGCTGGTGAAAAAGTAGGCGCCGGCGTCGTGTGCGCAACCCTCCATCGTCAGTAGCTGCTTGGGGCACGACAGCGATGCGTAGAGGGCGAGCCCGGTTTCGGGTGGGCAGACATCGTCCACCAGCCCGATGTGGACAAGGGTTGGGCACCTGATCATCGGGGCAAAGTTGATCACGTCGTAGTAAGCCACCGCGTTCTCGACCTGCGGCCCGAGCTCCGGATGCGCCCGCACAAACTCGTTTATTTCTTCGTAGGGGTAGGAATGCGTCAGCCTCGTCGCATCCCAAATGCCACAAAGGAAAGGAGCACCAACAGCGCAACAGGCCACCGCCCCCGGACGCAGGGCCGCCAGTACGAGCGACAGGGCACCGCCTTGGCTGCCTCCGTGAACGCCTATTCGGCTGGGGTCGACTTCGGGCCGGCCGAGCAGGAAGTCCATCGCCCGAAAGGCGTCAACGTAAAATCCGCGGTACCCATACGTGCCCCGATCGACCATGTCCCTCACCAAGAGCCCCGGATAACCCGGGTTGAACGACAGGTTCGAGCGAAGCTTGCCCCTCGGGGCGCACGAGACAACCGCGTAGCCCTGTTTGGCTAAAGACTTTGGTACCACCGGCTCGGAAATGTACCCGGGGCTCAGTATCAGGCCGGGATAAGGTGGAGCGGCATAATTGGCCGTCGGGACACAGTACCAGGCGGCGACCCTCAGATTGTCGAGACTTGTGTAACGCAGGTCGTAGACGTTTACTGCGTCGGTCGAGCGCTGCGGTACGTGTTCCAGCGAAGGGTCGAGTGGGAGCTTTGCCACTTCATCCATTACGTCGGACCAGTACGAGTCGAAATCTTCCGGCCTCTCCACGGTGACGTCCAGCCGATTAGGGAGAGCGGTCGATGACATAAGCCTGTGGCGCGGGCTAACGTGCCCGCTGCGAAGCCCTATCCGAGGTTTGGGCAGGCGAATCGAATGCGGGCGTTGGTTGCCAGTTGAGGAGCTCTCTCGCCTTCGACAGGCGCGTCATACGCTCACCGGCGTCCCCACTTATCGTAAAGACCTCGAAGCCGTTCCTGTACTCGAGCGCCGCCTTGATAGCGCGGGCGACGTCGTTAGCCCTGGTGAATGTCGTCGCACGGAATTCCGAATCGGTTGGCGCCGGGGCATCGTCGGCGACGGGAAAGCAAAGTCGCAAGGCGGTAATTGTCATATCGCCGTCGGCCACCATCGCCTTGCAGACCTCCTCGCCTAGGCGCTTGGTCAGCCCGTAGTAGTGGGTTGCGTCCGGGGCGGCAGACTCATCCGGGTAAGGGCCCTCGCGCTCGTTAAAAACGCTCATGGTGCTGGCATAAACACCGTGCCGCACTCCGCTGTCCTTCGCGGCCAAAAGAGCGAAATAGAGCCCCTTGACGTTGACGTCGAATGCGTTAGCGACAGTTGTGATGCTACCCGGGCTATTTTGCGTATTCATTGCCATGTAGACAAGAGCATCTATTTCGGCCAAATTGGAGGTCACGGCCTCCACGTCCTGCACGTCCCCGATGACGTGCTCCCATGGTCCCGCCCCTGGCTCAACGAGGTCGAAGACCCTGATCTGGTGCGCCCGGGCCAGATGGGGAAGGACCATCTGGCCGACATACCCCGACCCTCCGATTACAAGTAACCTCACAAACTGGTCTCTCCCGGCTCTCCTGGCCTCACTCACAGTACTCCCAGCCTCCTGCGGTTGACAATTTGCTCGGCCCCATAGGTGAAGGTCGCCTCAGATTTCGAGCGCGGTGCCCAGGTGAAGGCACCCAAAGTCTGCGCCGGAAACCAACTTGACCACTGCCCTTTCCTGCCATGTCGGTGGCATCATGTTGCGATGGCAGGTGCTCCTGAGCCCAGCGCAGGTGGCGAGAGGTCACTCCTTATGGAGTGGCAGAACGTTCTATCGGGGAGCGATCGAAGCCAAGTGTGCATACTTGACGCCTGGGCAGATGATTGAGCGGTCGGCTCCCCCGTCTGCAATATCTGTCGTCGGGCTGGTTCGACACCTGAGGGAGATGGAGCGGGCACTAGCACGGAGGAGGACCGGATGAACAGCCGCATGGTGAAGCGAGAGGGGTCGCAAAGCTTTGAGGACGTCCGTCAGTCGTTCCGCTGGCAACTACCGGAGCGGTACAACCTGGGTGTCGACGTCGCCGACCACCAGCCAAAGCACGCGGTGGCGATCATCACCACCGACGGAAGGAGCATCCTTCGCGAGACGACATTCGGGGAGCTGAGCGAAAGTTCGAACCGGTTGGCGAATGCACTCGCCGCCCACGGGGTCAAGCGGGGTGATCGGGTGGGGATCATGCTGCCGCAAAGGCCTGAGACGGCCATCGCACATATCGCGGTGTACAAGCTGGGCGCCATCGCGGTACCGCTTTCGACCCTGTTCGGGCCTGAGGCAGTCGAGATGCGGCTCCGCGACTGCCAGCCGGTCGCAGTCATCGGGGACAAGGACGGCCTGGAACTGATGACCTCAGTCGACGCGGGGTCATACGCGATCGATGTCGACCAGGACTGGGAGCGCTTGCTCCTCGCCGGTTCTCCTCACCTCGTGCCCGCGCCCACAGAGCCCAGTTCGCCGGCGCTCATCATCTACACCTCCGGGACCACCGGAATGCCCAAAGGAGCGCTTCACGCACATCGCCTACTCCTGGGCCATCTCCCGGGAGTCGAACTGTCGCACGAGTTCTTCCCTCAGCCCGGGGACCGGTTTTGGACTCCGGCGGACTGGGCGTGGATCGGCGGTCTCTACGACGTGCTGATGCCCGCCCTTCATCACGGCACGCCCGTGGTCGCGTTCCGGTCACGTCGTTTTGACCCGGAACAAGCGCTGGAGCTGATGAGCAACCTCGATGTGCGCAACACTTTCTTGCCCCCGACTGCACTGAGAATGATGCGGGAGGCGCGCCCACGTCGTACGCGCCTTCGTAGTGTGGCCAGCGGCGGGGAGCCATTGAACGCAGATCTCGTTGCCTGGGGTCGTAAGCAGTTCGGGCTGACTATCAACGAGTTCTACGGCCAAACAGAGGCAAACATGGTAATTACGAACTGCGCATCACTGTGGCCAGTGCGGCCCGGTTCGATGGGGAAGGCGTCTCCCGGCCACGATGTGAAGGTGATCGATGGCGAGATCGTCGTTAGGGCCGCTAACGACCCAGTCGTGTTTCTCGGCTACTGGGACAAACCTGAAGCCACCGCGAATAAGGTGCTCGATGGTTGGCTGCGAACGGGCGATCTGGGAGAGATGGACGACGATGGTTCGTTCCGGTTCCGGGCTCGCTCCGACGACGTGATCAACAGCGGGGGTTACCGCATCAGCCCGGGGGAGATTGAAGCGGTATTGGTCAAACACTCGAGAGTGGCCCAGGCTGCGGTGGTCGGTGCCCCAGATGCGCTCCGGGGCCAAGTCGTGAAGGCGTTTATCGTCCTGCGCGACGGTGCTGAACCGTCGGCGGCGTTGGAGCGCGAGTTGCAGGCCTTTGTTAAGGCACAGCTGGCAGCATATGAGTACCCCCGCAGTGTGAAGTTTGTGGAGGCGCTGCCAATGACGGTAACTGGGAAGATCCAACGCTCGGTGTTGCGCACGCGGGAGTCAGACAGCGCAGCCACGTCACAGCGCTACGATTGATCCGCCCCGGTCGGCCGCACACTGCCGGCGAGCTCGGTTGGGGACGTACCGCTGGAGATGGGCAATGCCAGCTCCGGCCCGCCGTCGCCACTCACACCCCAGAGGCCGCTCGTTGGGGCTCGACCATGGCCTGACACCGCCTCCAGGGCTCGGTCAAAGCGGGCCCCGTCAACACTCGCCTTGTGCCTGGCCTTGTGCCTCGCCCCACCGCTTCCTTGACAGTTCCAGGTCATCAGTGTACGATCGCCCACCAGTGTTAGAGAATCGTTTTTCTAACCGACCACATCCAACGGGGGTCCACCACGTAACCGGATCAATGGTGGCAAGGATGCAGCGGCTGGCCAGATGAAAGCAGCCTGCGGCCACACGCCGGCGCTAGTCCAAGTCCCACCCCGGCAATTCGCCGCCGTACCCGGCAATACAGCCCTCAGGGAGAAACGACAGCACAACCATAAAACCGCACTGGAACGCCTCAACAGCTACATGAAGACAACCCAATAAAACTCGATCGTGACGGAGGATCTCGATGGCAAACGTTGGCGACAATGGCAGCGATAATCATACCGGTGGGCCCCCCGTCCCGGACGGCAACCCACAAATATTGTCCCGGCGCACCGTGTTGCAGGGGGCGCTGGCGGGGGCACTGGCGCTCCCGTTAGTGAAATCACTTCCCGGCGACAGTTCGCAGACCTTGTGGGCCCGGGCGAAAAGTGAAACCGTCCGGGCCCGCAGCTCTGCGCGCCGAAGTGGCATTCTAATTGCAGCAAACAGTAGCGAACCTGATTTCATCGACCCTGCAAACGCCGAGGATATACAAGACTTTTCGACGGTACGTAGTGTTTATGACGGCCTGGCTCAGTGGAACTCCAGTTATAGTGCGCCTGTACCCGCTCTGGCCCTCTCCTGGAGCTCGAACAGCAATGCTACCGAGTGGGTCTTCAACCTACGGCCTGGAGTCAAGTTCCACGACGGTACCCCCTTTGATTCTACGGCTGCGAAGCAGTCAGTACTTTATTATCTTCCCAACAACTGGGGGCTCCTGTTTTCCAACTTGACGTCGGTCGATGACTCGAACCCAATGGTGCTCAAGCTTAAGTTCTCTAAGCCGAGCCCCGATCTGCTCCGCAATCAGACGTGGGTGAAGATGATCTCACCCAAGTTGATCCAGGCGAAGGCCGTAGCCCAACGCGCCGTTGGCACAGGACCGTTCATCTTCGATTCCTGGACCCACGGGCAAAAGGTTACTCTGAGCGCGAACGCCGACTATTGGAACCCAACCGAGCCCCGGGTCGACGGGGTACAGCTGCTCACCGTCGCTGACGAGACCGCCAGGGTTGAGGGTCTCGAGTCAGGCTCGCTGGATCTCATCATGACCGTGTCGCCCCTTGATATCGCCGCCCTCAAGAGCAACCCCAGCCTCAAGTTGTCGTCTGCCCCGAGCTGGTCCGAATGGCATCTGCTGTCCCGTTGCGATCAGCCCCTCACCTCAGACGTACGGGTGCGCCAGGCCATCGCCTATGGCATCGACCGCGAGGCGATCCTGAAGGACATCATGCTCGGCCAAGGTGTGGTCGCGAGTTCACCCATCCCTCAGGGCTGTTATGGCCACATTGCCGCTACCACCAGCTACTCGTACAACCCTGCCAAGGCCCGCCAATTGCTCAAGTCAGCGGGCTATCCCAAGGGTATCACCCTCAATATGGCGGCGGAGAGTGTCTTAAACGAACAACTCGTCGGCGAAGCCATGGTGCCTCAGCTCTCTGAAGCCGGGATCAAAGTTAACTTCGAGGTGCTCGAGCCGGGTGTAGCTTTCGAAGACCTCCTGTCGTCCCACCCGAAGCACGAGCTGTTCATTTTGGTTTACGGGTGGGTCAACGGTGGACCGTTCCATTTTGACGCCGGGACCGCTCTCGCCCACCCCAAGTACAAGGGAGCCGAGCTCACCGCTCTCGTCCACGCCTGCACCACCACTGCAGATGGACCGACCAGACTGCGGTACCTGGCCGAGGCGCAGAACTTGTTCATGGAGCAGCTACCGCACTTCCCGCTTTTCTATCCCGTGGTCACCGACGCGTTCGCGAAGAAGGTAACGGGCTACGAGGTAGCCGTCGACGGCTATCAGCCTGTGTTCGCCACGACGTCGTTCGCCCGTTAGCCTGGTCATTGTGGTCCTTTCGCTGTCCTTGGCATGAACGTCGAGAGCGCCAAGGATCTTGGCATGAGCGGCACCGGGTTCGTGCCGCTCGAGGCAGGACTACCGGTACCTGATCAAGCCGGTTCCAATGTTGGCGCGGGAACATCCACGCGCAGAGGTACCGCTCGTTATCTTGGAGCCCGGCTAGGACAGGGGATTTTTGTCCTGTGGGGGGCAATAACCCTCAGTTTCTTGCTCGTCCATGCCACCGGCAACCCTGCCACCGTCTTGGCCGGTGGCATATTGCCGCCGGCCCAGCTTCGTGCTCTCTCAGCCCGGCTGGGTTACAACCGGCCCGTCATCGAACAATACTTCTCGTACATCGCGCACGTGGTTCGGGGAAACTTCGGTGACTCCTTCCGATACGGTACGCCGGCCATCACCAGTGTCATGGCGGCACTCCCGAACACGTTGGTCCTCATTGGCGTCAGCCTGTCAGTAGCGATAGCCCTGTCGATCTGGCTCGCCACGTCGAGCGTGCTCAATACTCACGGGTGGTCCGAACGCGTCTGGCGTCCGGCCGTACTGTTGTTCCAGGGAGTCCCTGACTTTTGGATTGCTCTCATCCTGGTCTGGGTGCTGTCAGTGGAACTGCGAGTACTACCCAGCCTGGGCTTCACCGGGCCGACCTCGCTGATCATGCCATGCACGGCGCTGACGCTGCCGATGCTGGCTTCATTTACCCGGCTGCTCCGGGCGCGTCTTCTGGAGTTCGTCGACTCTGACGTCGCTCTCGCATTACAGACGCGGGGTCTGACCAGGCGCGAGATCGTGTTCCATCACGGCCTGCGTAATGCTATGGCGACCTTCGTCTCGTATGTCGCGCTGCAGTCGGGATGGCTTATAGGGGGCACGCTCATTATCGAAACGATCTTTGCGTGGCCGGGCATCGGCTCGCTCTTGCTGAGTGCCGTGCTGGCCAGGGATCTCACGGTCATCCAGGCCGTGGTCGTTGTGATCGCGGTGGCCTTCACAGTGCTGAACCTTCTTGCGGACCTGGCTATGCTTTGGCTCGACCCACGCATTTCGAGAGCGCCCTCGGGACGATAGAGATGAGCGCAGCGGGCACCAGGATTTCGGACGTACAGAACCGTTGGGCGCGTCCCCTCATCCCGGAACGATTGCGAGGACTGAGCGGCTCGCTCACGGTAGGCATTACGATCCTGCTCGCAATGCTCGTTTTCAGCGTGGCTGCGTCTTTGATAGGTGGGTCACCCGCCCATCAAGATCTTACCGCCGCGCTGGCTCGGCCTGGAACTGCGGGCCATCTGCTGGGCACGGACGCATTGGGCCGCGACGTCCTGGCGTGGGTGGGCGGGGGGATCCGGACCTCGCTGGAGGTGTCGCTCGGGGTCATCTGCCTGTCGGGACTGATCGGGAGCACTATCGGGATACTCGCTGGCTACGCCGGAGGTTGGCTGGACTCGGGCCTTATGCGCATAGCAGATATCCAGTTGTCGATCCCTCCGTTGGTCTTGTTCATCGCCGCGTCCGCTGTGATCGCGAACAGCCTGCCGAGCTTGATCGTGCTGCTAAGCGTCGTCGGATGGGTGCCGTATGCTCGGCTGTGCCGGGCGCGTGTGTTGGTCCAGCGCGGGCGTGGCTATGTTTTGGCGGCTCGCCTCGCCGGGCGTCGACGTGGGGCCATCGCCCTGTTGCACCTTCTGCCAGGCGTCAGAGCCGAGATCATCGTGCTTGCCTCGCTCCAGGCCGGGGTGGTCCTCATCTGGGAGGCGGGCCTGAGCTTTCTCGGCCTCGGCCTCCAACCGCCCTATGTGAGCCTGGGCTTTCTCATGGCCGAAGGCAAGCAGGTAATCACTCAGGCTTGGTGGGTCGCGGCATTCCCAGGAGTTGCTCTTGCCCTCTTGGTCGTCGGCTTCAATCTGACAGGCGATGGCCTTCGTGATCTATTCGGCACAGATGTTCAGCGCAGCGGTCGATGAGCTTGGGCCTCGAGGTATCGGATCTGGTAGTGCGCCGCCAAGGTCAACCCGACAGGACCATCCTCGGCCCACTCGATTTCGAAGTCGAACAGGGCTCGGTCATTGGCATCGTTGGCGAGACAGGAGCCGGGAAGACTCTGACGTTGAGGGCACTGATGGGCCTCTTGCCGGATGGTTTTTCAACGACTGCCGCGGTTCGCATCGGTATGGCTGGGCCCCGCTTGACCAACGAAGCTGAGTTGCGAGCACAACTCGGCACGACTGTCGGTGTCGTTTCGCAGAACCCGCTCACGGCCTTCGATCCTCTCAAATCGGTGGAGTCGCAGGTCGTCGAGGGCGTCGTGCGGAGGAAAATACTGAGTGGGCAAGCCGCACGCGACCGGCCCGCAGACTGCTCGCCGAGGTTGGTTTCAGCCAGCCGGAAAGCGTCATGAAGCTTTTCCCCAATCAGCTGAGCGGTGGGATGGCCCAGCGGATCTCGATTGTCATGGCCGTCATGCCTGAACCGAGCGTGGTTTTCGCAGACGAACCAACCTCCGCGCTGGATGCCGTGCTACGCCTCGGGGTGCTCGAACTGCTGCGTGGCATTGCTCAGACCCGGCACTCAGTGGTTGTGCTGGTAAGCCACGACCTGAGCTTGGTGGCACGGTTCTGCGACCGCCTTGTGGTCATGTACCGCGGCCGGGCCATCGAAAGTGGCCCCGCCGACAAGGTGCTCTCGCAACCTCTGCACCCCTACACTCGTGCGCTGGTGGCGTGTTCACCGCGTGTCGGCATAGAAGGACGGCGCACGCTGGCGAGCATCCCCGGGCGCGCTGATGGACTTTTTGGCCCCGAGCCCGGGTGCAGGTTCGCGCCCAGATGCCCGCTAGCCCTTCCTGTTTGCCAGAGCGACGAGCCGCCACTCGTCGATCACGACGACCACGCGACGGCCTGTCACGTGGTCGAACACGGCTTCGCTCCCAATGGGCAATAACACCGGGCCACCCGTCGCCGTCGACGTAGAGGACGTCTCGCACGTCTACCGGACCCGCCATGGGCCGGTACATGCTCTCGACGACGTCAGCTTCGGGTTGGGAGTTGGCGAGACACTGGCGATCATCGGAGAGAGCGGCTCCGGCAAGTCGACGCTGACCCGGTTATTGGCGGGTCTCGAAACTCCCACGAGCGGGACCGTGCGCATCATGGGTGCCACCCCTCGACTGGTACCCGGACGACCTGGGCCGGCCCAGGTCGTCTTTCAAGACCCAGCCGGATCCTTGAACCCGTACCGCGAAATCTGGAAGAGCGTGGCCGAACCGCTGCGGCATATGGACGGGCGGGCCAAAAAGGGCGCTGCCCGCGAGATGCTGGGGAGGGTGGGCATCGAACCTTCGCGGCAGCACGACCGCCCTCCCCGGTTCAGCGGGGGACAGCTGCAGCGGATCGCAATCGCCCGCGCCCTCGTCGCGGCACCCCAGGTACTGATATGCGACGAACCGACCTCGGCTCTGGACGTGTCAGTTCAGGCCCAAATCCTGAACCTCCTGCACGAGCTGCAGCAAGAGATCGGGTTCACCTGCGTCTTCGTGACCCACGACCTGGCGGTGGCCCAGGTCGTGGCCCACCACGTGATTGTCCTCGCGCATGGGCGAGTTCAGGAGGCATCCGCCGCCACGACCTTTTTCACCGACCCTCGTAGTTCGTACGGCCAAGCGTTGTTGGCATCCGTGGTCGACCTCCATGGACCGGGCGGACCACTTCCATCTGACCAGTCCTCCAGTAAGCCGGCGGGATGACCGTCGGGAAGCGGTGATCGCTTCATCGAAAGACGTCAACTAAGTGAACATGACCTCGCTGATGTGGGTCTACCCGTGGGATCTCGCCGACGAGGGGATAAATGCCGCCCTTGACCAGATGCAATCCCTTGCCAACATCTCGGCCGTAAACGTCGCCGCTGTTTATCACGCCGGCAAGTTCCTGTTGCCGCATAACCCGGTCCGGAAACTGTATATGCCGAGTTCATCGGCACTCTACTACGATGCCAGCACCACTGTCCGCTCGAGCCCCCTACCCTCGCAGGTCAAGACCGAATACGGGTTACGCGACTTCTGGTACCCATTGCGTGAGGAGTGCTCACGACGCGGCCTCGAGCTGGGCGCCTGGGTAATAGCCCTCCATCACGACGACCCGGCCGCCCATAACAGCCCTTTTTGTGTCCGTAATGCCTTCGGCGAGCCGATCCCAACGAACTTGTGCGCCAACAATGTGGCGGTTCGTTCTCATTTGGTCAACCTGCTGGACGACATTGCGGCGACGTTGCCAGTAGACCGCATAGTCATAGAGTCATTGGAATGGCTTACGTTGCGGCACGGTGATCATCACGAAGCGTTCGGGGTCAGGATGGCACCCACAACAGAGTGGCTCTTATCACTTTGTTTCTGTCCCAATTGCGTCTCAGCTATGGGTCTCTCACGGTCCGACGCACATCGGCTTACGGGCGAAATTCGACAGGTAGTAACCGAAAGCCTCTTACAGGCCGACCAAACGGGGCGAATGGTATCGGCAGACCATTGGGAGGCGAACAGGCACGCTCTGGGGGACGCGTTCGCGGACGTTCAGCGATGTCGCACACAGGCCTTGCAGAGCCTGCTAGTTGAATTCATGACGGCAGTTCGGTCACGCGCTGCTGCCAAAGTCGGCTTGGTCGATTTCGGGCCAGTTTACCGGTGTGGTTTGTGGGAAGGCTCCTGGGAGAACGGCGTCGACCTCAAGCGCCAAGCGGCCGCCGTAGACGAAATGCACCCCACCTTTTATTTTACCGAAGTCAGTTCGTATGGGCCAAAGGTAGCGGACTACTGTGCCGCGTTGGGCGGGGTTTCAGCGATGCTCCCGGTGCTCCGCGTGGTGCCTCCGGAGGTACAATCGCTGGCTGACCTGAGGGGCGCGGTAGCCGCCGTTGGAAGCCGAGCTCCCATAGTGGGCACGTACAACTACGGTCTCATGTCGATGGAAGCGGTGGGCTGGGTGGGTCAGGCGTTGCGGGGATTGGCGGCTCCAAACCCACCGCCCTAGCGACGTTTCAGAACACGCGGACGGCCGCTTCTACCGGGACATCGAGGAGCTGGGTGAGCTCGGGCCCAGCCGTACGAGGGTCAGCGAGCAACCGGCCATGTCGAGCGACGTGCAGTACTCCCCGACGTAGCTCTTACGGATGTTGATCCCCATTTCAGCCAGCCGCTCGTGGGCATGGCCGTAGAGGATATAGAGCTCGCCGATTGGGGTACCGCCCAGGCCGTTGATCATCAAGGCGACGTCGTCCCCCCGCTGGTAAGGCAGGTCGCTCACCACTGCCTCGAGCAGTATGTCGACAATCTCATCTGCGCTTGCCAACTTCTCCCGTCTTCTGCCGGGTTCGCCGTGGATCCCGACCCCGAGCTCCATCTCGTCATCACCCAGCTCGAAGAGGGGCGAGCCTTTGGCCGGGGGCGTGCACGAGGTGAGGGCCATCCCCATCGTACGAGTGACCGAGTTGACGCGCTGGCCTAGCGAAACGAGCTCGTCCAACCTGGCCCCGGCTTCGGCGGCCGCCCCGACCGCTTTGATCACGAAGAAGTTCCCCGCGACACCCCTCCGGCCGACCGTGTACGTCGAGTCCTTGACAGCCACGTCGTCGTCGACGATCACGGTGGCCACCTGGATCCCCTCCGCCTCGGCCATCTCCTGCGCCATTTCGAAACCCATGCGATCGCCCGTATAGTTGTTGACCAGATAGAGCACCCCCATGGCGGAGTTCAGCATCTGGGTGGTGGTGAAGACGGCATCTGTCGGAGGGGCCGCGAAAACGTCGCCCGGGCAGGCTGCATCGAGCAAGCCCTTGCCGACCAACATGACGTGAGCGGGCTCGTGACCGGAACCCGAGCCCTGGATAATAGACACCTTGTCGTCTCGTGGCGCATCCGATCTCATGATCAAATTGAGCTCGGGTACGAGCTTGAGACTGCGGGGGTTGGCCAGAGCTACCCCCATTAACATCTCGCCCACAAACGACTTCGGGTCATTGACGAACTTCTTCATTCCGGTCCTTTCTCTTCGGTGAGCTCCAGAACTTGCGTCGACCACCGAGTTTTGACGACCTCGAACATCACTGCAACCGCCACGGCGCCCGCGTCAAGAGCCCCTATGCTCCGTTCTCCCACGTACGCCGCTCGCCCTCGTTTGGCCAGCATGGTCCGGGTTTCTTCGGCCCGTTGTCGTGCCGTCGTAGCCGCAACACCAAGGGCCTGCGCGACGCTCCCTCCCGAGCCAAGCTGCTGCTCCATGGCATCGACGGCCGGCACGAGCGCGTCCAGCAGCGTCTTGTCGCCAAGATCCGAACGACCTCTTTGTTTTATGCCTTCGATCGCGGCCCGGAGCATCTCGACCGCCCGCCCCGAGCCGAGTTCCGGCGCCTGAGCAGCAACTGCGGCGGCACGCAGGAATGCCGTCCCCCAAAGAGGGCCCGACGTCCCGCCGACCTTGGTCGTGATTATCATCCCGACCGCTTTTAGAAAAGCGCCCACGCTCGAGCGGTCGAGCTCATCCCAGCGGGCCAGGACTACCTCGAACCCACGCGCCAACGAAAACCCGAAGTCTCCGTCCCCGACCACGGCATCAAGGTCGCCAAAGTAGCGCTCGTTCTCGACGGCCACCTCGGCCATGGCCCTGACCACGATCCGCGCTTCGTCAACACTCGACCTCATGGCCTAGCGTCCCCATTGGTCCCGGCCCCGTCGGTCCCGCCCGACGCCGGGCCCGGGACGAGAGCCTGTTCAGTGGCGCCAGCAATCCCGCCGGGGTTTTTCGGCCGTGGACCAGCCTCCATACAGGCTCGCAAATCGGCGAGGACGACCCAGTCCTGCGGCTCGCGCCCGGTCCGGTTGGCCAGGACACGCGTCTTGTCCCCATCGGGATCCCCTATGGAAGACACAACCAGAGCCGCTTCATGGAAGTCCTCGAGCGCAGTGAACGTGCTGACGGTGATAAGGCACGCAAGGTTGGCACCGACGGCGGCCAGTAGCCCATTGCGTGAGTCTTCGATCACGACGATCTCGTTCCGGCTGCTCACGAGCCGATCGGCCGCCAGATTATAGATATCCGGGGCCGGCTTCTTCTTGGCGACGACGTCGCCCGCCAAGACGGCGGTGAAGTCAGCCGCCCTGGCTGGTCCGACGGCCTGCTCCAGGGTCGCCTCGACTGACCGCTGTGCGGACGTCGAGGCGACAGCGAGTTCCCACCGCGCTGTCCTGTGCTTCCTGGACCAGCCGAGCGATGCCCGGGCGGCCGGGGATGGAGCCGCCCCGCATGGCTGTCGTGTAGATCTCGGTCTTGCGCCGGTGCCAGTCTTCAACTGATTTGCGGAGTATGTCCGGGTCGTCGGGGAGCCCGGCCGCCCGGATGAAGTCGGGAGTGAGCAAGCTGGTCATGCGCTCTTTCCCACCGCCGATTTGCAATTTGGTGGCATACTCCGACGAGCTCCACTGCACAGGAAGGCCGAACTCCCGGAATGTTTGGTTGAACGCCGGAAGGTGGCCGTCCCTCTCCGTGTCGGCGAGCACCCCATCACAATCGAAGATAATGGCGGGCATCAGCCTTTCCCAGCGCTGCCGAAGGTGGCCATCAGTTCTGTGGTCATCTCACGCACGGCTAGCCCGACCCACTTGAACAGAGAGGGAGGATCCCACTTGTCGCGTTCGCGGGCGCCCTCGAGGAAGGCCAAGCTGGAGTGCATGTAGGTCCTCTTGAGGGCGGTGGAAATATTGATCTTCGCGCAACCTCGCGCGATGAGGTCCTTGAACTGGGCGGTGGTCATCCCGGTCCCACCGTGGAGTGCAATGGGGATTGCTAACGCCGCCACAATATCCGACACTCTTTGCGCGTCCAGGGTGGGCTCGGCCTTGTAGAGCCCGTGCGCATTGCCGATGGCCGGGGCAAACACATCCACACCCGTAGTGCGGACGAAGTCTACGACGACCTCCAATGATTGCCGCCCATCGGCCGTATCCGAGCCGACCCCGTCCTCTACGCGGGCTATCCCCTCTATCTCGCCCTCGACGTGCGCGCCGTAGCGACGAGCCTCCTCTACCACCTCGACGGTCTGGCGCTTGTTCTCCTCGACAGGAAGCGCGGAGCCGTCAAAGAGCACCGAGTTCCAGCCGGCTTTCAGGCAATCGGTTATAACGGCGCGCTCTGGGCAGTGGTCAAGGTGCAGTGCCACCGGGACCTCAATCCCTCTCGTCATCGCCTTCCACATGGCGAAAAGGGTGTCCTTGCCAAGTGACCGGACCGTTTTGACCGAGGTCTGGACTATCAGGGGCGAACGTGACTCGACCGCCGCGGCGAGAACTGACTCCAGGGTCAAGTCGTTGAGGATATTGATTGCGGGTACCCCGTACGAGCCCTTGAACGCACTATCCAATATCTCTTTGAGACTGCTCACCGCCATCTCGTCACCTCCTATTAGTTCAAAGAAGCAAGAACCGGGCTGGGCGAACTCGCCACCCGGACGACCAATCTCTTGAGCCCTCGTTGGGTCACGTCATGAAAGCGTTCGAACTCCCGGACCTCGTACGTCGGAAAACGTTCGAGGAACATCCTGAGGACGATCGACATTTCGAGGCGGGCCAGGCCGGCCCCGATGCAGTGATGGATCCCTTCTCCAAAGACAGCTCCGCGTTTGGGTTTCCGCCGCAACAGAAGTTCGTCGGGCTGGCTCCAAACGCGGGGGTCGCGATTGGCCGCCCCGATCAACAACAGCACGCGGGACCCGGCCGGGATCTCGACGCCGTGAAGGTTAACCATGCGGGTCGCCGTCCTACCCATATTCTGTACGGGGGACTCGTACCTGAGCAGCTCTTCGACCGCGGGGGCCACCTCGTCGAGGTGCTCGGCCAGCCATTCTCGTTGCGCTGGGTGGGCCGCCAGGACCAACAAGCCGTTCGCGATCAGGCTCGTAGTTGTCGAGTTCCCCGCCTCGAAAAGGAGCATGCTCGTGCCGATCAGCTCCTCGAAGCTGGGCACCCCGTTTTTGTCGTGTGCTGATGAGAGCGCTCCAAGCGCGTCGTAGCGGTCGTGACCGCGGCGGCCCCCCACGTGCTCTGTGAGGTACGCCCGCATGGCTGCCGCTGCCTCGCGAGCCTCCGGTGGCGTCGCATCATCCCCCGGCACGCGCTCGAGGATGGCATCGGCCCAGGCCTTTAGCTGCAAGTGGTCGGCTGCCGGCAACCCCATTACCTCACAGATAACGAGGACCGGGAGTTTTTTGGCGACCTCGGCCGCGATATCGACCTCGCCACGGCCAGCGATCCCAGACAGGAGGCCCTCGACCATCTCCTCGATGCGAGACGCGAGCGCGGCCACCCGCCTGGGCTCGAAGAACCGTCTCACTACGTCTCGGAGCTGGTCGTGCCGAGGAGGGTCCATCGTCAGGAACCCGGGCCCGGTCAACGCCAGCAGTTCGTCCACAGTCACGCCACCTGCGCTCGAGAACGTCCGCCAGTCCTGAAAGGCGCTCTTGACATCGTGAAAGCGTGACAATGCCCAGAAATCGCGCTCTGGATTGTGGTAAACGGGACATTCCTCGAGAAGGTACCGATAAATAGGGTAGGGATCGTCTTGTGTCTCCCCGGCAAACGGGTCGTAGATCACCTTTGGACCGTGGCATTGTGATAAAAGGGATAGAGGCCCGCTTGGTAAGGCGTCCAACCGTGGACGTCGGCCCAGCTGACCCAGATGTCGTTGGGAGTGGCCAGAGGGATATACGGGAGGTGCTCGGCGAAGCAGTGCTGCGAAGCTGATGCGGCCTTGCTCAGCTGGTCCCAGTTACCGGCCCGCAGCCAGGACTCATACGTCGCGTCCAGCTCCGGCACGGTTGCATATTGCCAGTTTGGGTTGGGTCGCGTCGATGTCGAACTGAACCCGATTACTGCGTCGAGCGCGTCGGGCCACAGCCATTTTGATATGGAGGCGGGCGGCCCTTGAGCACAGGCCGCGTAGAAGTCAGCGAAAGGCTTGGCCAGGCGCAGTTCGAGCTGCACGCCGACGTCGGCCAACTGAGACCGCAGCTGGTCGGCCACTTTCTTGAAGACCTCGTCGTCCTGGGCCACGCACTCGAACCGCAGCTCATGGTCTCCGCGGCGGCGCACCGTTCCTCCATTTAGACGCCAGCCGACCCCGTCGAGGACCTCTCCTGCTCCCCTCGGATCGTAAGCGCGCCCCTCCTCTACGGACGCGTTGTAAAACTCGTCGCCGGGCGGGAGCGGGCCATAAGTGACCGAGCCATGACCAGATAGGGCCGTGGCTACCAGGGCGCTGCGGTCAATAGCCATTGATATACCGCGCCTGACCCTCCGGTCGTCGAACCCGAGTTCCGTGCGGCGGAAGTCAAGAGCCAGGTAAATATTCGATTGCTGGCACTGCTCGTGAACGCGAAACCGGGGATCCTCGCAGAGGGCGGCAGACGCCTCGTATGGTGGGCCATGGATGCAGTCCACGTCGCGGCGGTCCAGCGCGGCGAGCCGGTCCGCGGCAGAAACGATCGATACCCATTCAATAGATGGGGCCGAGCGGCCCGAGGTCGACAGAATTCCCTCACTTGGACCTCGATAGCCATCCCAGCGCTTGGCTACCACTCGCTCGGGCGACCAGTAGGTCAGCCGGTAAGGCCCGGTGCCGTCGGCCATAACTCGGCCAAACCGGTCTGGGTCTTTTTGCCGGGCGTACTCGTTGTAAATCGCCGTATGCGTCCCCCACAGCAACGACGGGAGCCGCGCGTAGGGGAACTTGAGCCTAAAGACCAGGTTCTGCGGACCGTCGGTCTCCACCCTGTCCACGGGATCCCAATACCAGAGCTGGCGCTCGGTCCCCGACTGGTGGCGCAGGTGCTCGAGGGCGGCGGCAACAGCTTCGGGACCACAGGGTTTACCACTGTGGAACCGTGCTTCGGGGCGCATCCGCACCCGCCAGCTCAAGCCGTCGTCACTTACCGCCCAGGACTCCGCCAGGGATGGCTGTGCCGTCCAGTCCGGGCCCTTCGCCATGAGGGGCTCGTAAATCGCCACGCTCGGCGGGTCGATATGAGCACCGGTCGGGTCAAGACGTGAGAACTCGTAGTCGAAGGCCTCGCGAAGGCCGTGTTCACCTGGGCCGTGTTCACCTGGGCCGTGTTCACCTGGGCCGTGTTCACCTGGGCCGTGTTCACCTAGGCCCAGCTCGTCCGGGCCGGGCTCAGGCGAAGGCATAGAGGACACCGCTCTCCAGGGCTTGGTGACGAAGCGCTGTCAGTTCAAGGAAATCGCTGTCGTTGACCAATGCGGCCAGCGCCTGGCGGCTCGGGTACCGCGTCACCACACCCACGTCCCAGGAATCATCGCCGATCAGGGTCCCGACACCTGGTCCCGCAAATACCACCTCAGCCCCGTAGCGGGCCGTGATGGGCGCCACGGCATCCTGGTAGCGCTTGTAGTCTTCTGCGCCGCTCGGTCGTAGGCGTATGAGGTTGACCAAGACCACCGGACCTTCGCCCTCGCGCAGGAGGCGCTCGAGACCATCGCCAGATACGTCTAGGGCCACGGCGCCAGGCTATCCAGAGACAAACGAGTTCTCAATGTAAGGCACGGACATTTCCCCGTGCTGCCCTGACATTTCCCCGTGCCGACCTTACGATGGCCCCGTTCAAGGTGGGTCGGTGAAGAACTGCCGGATGGCTTCGTCGCTCCGAGCAAATGTGGCCGTGTGCGAACGGAGCTCCTTTCCGGTCGCTGATGCGAACGCATCAAGTGCTTCTTGTGCCGACCCGAACGACAAGAGCCCAAGCCCGTCGTAGACGAGTGGGAAAGAGCTAACTTCGGTCCCCGGGAGGAACCGGGCCGTGACCAGCCCGGGAAGCCCCTGGGCCAACTCCCTGTGGGGCCCGAGCCAAGTTTTGAGGAAATCCTCGTGGCTGAGTGAGCCCGACCTTTTCAACAGGACGCCGTAGTGGAACATAGTCATAGCAAGTTGTCTGGTAGGCCGATCTTGTTGAACTTCTGCGCCGC
Organism: uncultured Acidimicrobiaceae bacterium; assembly: GCA_963823855.1. Taxonomy (GTDB): domain Bacteria; phylum Actinomycetota; class Acidimicrobiia; order Acidimicrobiales; family Palsa-688; genus Fen-671. The sequence continues at coordinate 202,982 of CAWGNA010000002.1, read as the reverse complement.
CGCATCGACATGGCGCTTGCCGTTCTTCATGGAGAAGGCCAGGTGGCCGGGGAGCAGCGACTCGAAGCTGTAATCGAGCAAGCGGTTCATCGAGTCGGCATAGTCCTGGACGCTCGAGTCGGCGACGTTCTGGAGGATTATCTTTCCTCCCCAAAAAACGTGGTCCCCGGTGAAGAGGTACTTCTCGGTCGGCCCCTCGATCAGGAAGCACATATGGCCGCGGCAGTGGCCGTCAGTACGCAAGGCCGTGATGGTAAACCGGCCCAGTTCCTCGCTGTGCTTGTCTTTCAGTTCCTTTTCTATGGTGGTGGGCTTCCAGGAGAACTCTGAGGGATAAAACCCGAATGACTTGGCCCATCGGAGCCCGATGACGTCCTCGTCGGCCTCCCGGACCGCCGGGGCGGCGTCCTCCGCTATCGCGATCTGCAGTTGAGGCCCAATATGCTGGCGCATCTCGGCCAGGGCGCCCGAGTGGTCGGCATGGTAATGAGTGACAAAAAGAGCCTCGATCTTGTGCGGGTCGAGGCCGTCCCGCTGAATGTTCTCGACCACCTCGTCCGCCCCGTCGAACCCGGCGTCGATCATCCACAACCCCGCTCCCGTATCGAGGATGTAGCTGTTGCAATCCAGTCGATGGGAGAGGTTGAAGCCGTAATCTCCTCCGCCCACCAGGTAGAGGTGCTCATCTATCTTCATGTCGTTCTCCTTCTGGTTTGTCGGCTCGTAAGCACTATCTGCGCCCAACCGTCCTCAGTACCTGCGCATCTCATCCGACGCGAGGTACCGCTGCTCCTGGACGAACCTGTTCATGCGCTCGAAGGCGTGCCCACCCCATTTGCCCTTCAGCAAGTCAGTACCCTGGTCGTTGGTCGGGAAGCTCACCACTGTGCACGGACCGATTGAGGCACTGCTAAGGGCCCTCGCCGTCAAGTCCGACCCCTCGTCGAGCGAGCCAACTATGACCATCTTGGCCGCCTGCGGGGCGCGCAGGCTGGCCAGGTCGGTCCCAAGGTCGTTCGGGTCAGGCGAGACCAGCACATACGCATCGGCCAAGTCGTCAGGGGGCACGTTGAGCGCGTTGACCGCACCCTTGCCAGCAGCCACGACGCAGACGAAGCCCCGGCCGTGCGAACGGGCGAACCCGGTCGCAGCCACCACATCGCACTGCACAGAGCGGAGGCTCGTATTGCCGTCCGAGCCCCCGTGCCCGCGGAGGTCAAACGCCAACACCGATAGCGGCCAGTCCCAAAGTTCAGGGAAGAGGTCCCAGCAATCGAGGTCGCTCCCCAGATCGTGCACCAACACCACCCAGTCGCGATCGCCACGGCGGCATTCGCCCCGGAGGGTAACGCCATCGGCGGTGACGAATTCAACTGGGACGGCCGACATTGACAACCTCGTCCAACGTTGCCGGGTTGAAGCAGGCAAGCAGGTGGCCGTCGTCAATATCCAATAATTGAGGCGGCTCGGTGTGGCAGTGCGCGGTGGCGCGGAAGCACCGGCTGGCAAAACGACAGCCGGGAGCGAGGTCGACGGCATTGGGGATCTCGCCCTCTAAGACAATCCGCTTGGCGATGCGCTCACTGCGCACCAACGAGGGTACAGAAGACAGCAATGCCTGGGTGTAGGGGTGCCGGGGGTCGGAGAAGAGCTGGTCGGTGGGGGCAATCTCGACGATCTTGCCCAGGTACATCACAGCGACCCGGTCCGCGATGTTCTGGACAACGGATGTGTCGTGGCTGATGAAAAGGTACGTCAGGTTGAGACGGCGCCCTAAGTCGGCGAGCAGGTTGAGCACGTGGCTTTGAACGGAGACATCGAGCGCACTTACGGGCTCGTCCGCGACCAGGAACTTCGGGTCAACGGCCAGGGCACGAGCAATGCTGATGCGCTGACGTTGCCCACCTGAGAACTCGTGGGGGTACCGCAACATCGCCTCTTTTGGCAGGTGGACGAGCTCGAGCAGAGATGCCACCCGGTTGAGCGACTCCCGTTTGGACAGACCCAGGTGGCCCATCCCTTCGGAGACGATAGCGCTCACCTTCATCCGGGGGTCGAGAGAACTAAATGGGTCCTGTGACACAATCTGCGCCTTGGTGCGGAACTTGCTCAGCTCTGAAGACGAGCAGTGGAAAAGGTCCATGCCGTCGAAAAAGACCGACCCCGCGCTGGCCTCGACCAGGCGGAGCACCAAACGGCCCAGTGTGCTCTTTCCCGACCCGGATTCGCCCACCAGAGCGATCGTTTCTCCCGGGTATATGTCCAGGTCCACGTCGTCGACGGCTGACAGCCATTTAGTGGGCCGCCCAAAAAGGTCTCGGTTGACCGGGAACCGCTTGGACAAACCGCGGACGCTCAGCAGCGACGCGTCAGCCGAATGGGGTTGGGTTGTAGCAACGTAGCTCGTGCTGGTCATCTTTGCTCAGTGTGGGATGTTCTTCGTCGCATTTCTCGATCCGGTTGGGGCAACGCGCTGCAAAGCGGCACGCCTTTGGTAACTGGGTCAGGTCCGGGACGCGGCCCGGTATTACCTCCAGCGTCTTGCCCCGGCTGGACGCCCGCGGCATGCTGCGCAAAAGACCTTGGGTGTAGGGGTGCATAGGTTGCTCGAAGATCTGCTGGACTGGGCACGCCTCGACGATCTCCCCGGCGTACATAACCATGGCCCGGTCCGCGATCTCATTGACGACGCCCAGGTTATGAGTGATCAACAAGACGCTCATAGCGAGCTCCCGGCTCAGTTCCGCGATGAGGTCGAGGATCTGCGCCTGGATGGTTACGTCGAGGGCGGTCGTCGGCTCGTCGGCGATAAGGAGGCTCGGCTGGAGCACCAATGCCATCGCCAGCATGGCGCGCTGACGCATACCTCCTGAGAACTGGTGTGGGTAGCTGTCAAAGCGCTGGGACGGATTGGGGATCCCGGTACGGTTCAGCATGTCCACCGCAAGGCTGCGGGCCTCTCGGCCCCGTGTCTCTGTGCGCCCTCACCGTCTCCACGATCTGACGGCCGACGGTGAAGGCGGGGTCCAGGCTGGCCATCGGGTCCTGGAAGACCATAGATATGCGGTCACCGCGCACGCGCCGCAGATCAGCGGGCGACAGTGCGAGCAGGTCCAGGTCGTCCAGGCGCACGGTCCCGCCGCTTACCGATACTGACTGCGGCAAAAGCCGGAGGATGCTCAGCGCGGTCATCGTCTTACCGGACCCCGTCTCTCCCACCAGCCCTACGATCTCTCCCGGGGAAATCTGGAACGACACCCCGTCAACGATCTTGAACGACTGTCCTCGCCGGGAGAGCTCGGTGGTGAGCCCTTCCACGATCAGCCCACCGGTGCGAGAGACCGACCCCGGCTGGCGCACCTCCGCAATGGTAGTCACTACCAGCGCCGCATTCGCGGGTCAAAGATGTCCCGGAGGCCATCGCCCAACGTGTTGAGGCCGAGCACGATCAGGGCGATGACTATCCCCGGTACCACGGGCAACCACACGTCGTTATAGATGTACTCCGTACCGGAATAGATGAGCTGGCCCAGACTGGGCAATGGCGGTTGGGCACCCAGGCCTATGAAGGCCAGGCCAGCCTCGACTATTACGGTCGCCGCGATGTAGTACGAGCTCATCACCAGCGTGCTGCCGACAGTGTTGGGAAGGATGTGGCGCTGGATGATCCGACGACGCGATACTCCCAGCGCCCGGGCAGCCTCGATGAATTCCCGCTGCCTGAGGGATACGGTCTCAGCACGGATGATCCTCGCAAAACCGGCCCAGTTGACCAGCGCAACCGCGACAACCACCGCGCCGAGACCGGGGCTCAAGACGCCGACTACGATAACGGCCACCAGGATCAGCGGGAACCCCCAGGTGAGATCTATCACCGCCCGCAGCACGGCATCGACCCGGCCGCCGAAAAAGCCGGCGACCGCCCCGACAGTTATCCCGAGCGCCACCGAAAGCCCGGTCACGGCGACCCCGATAGCAAGCGAAATCCCGACCCCGGCAACTACTCTCCAGGCGACATCGCGACCGTAGTTGTCAGTTCCGAGGATATGTCCTGCAGTAAACGGTGGCTTCAGGGTCTCGAGCAGGTTCTGTTGCAGGTAAAGATAATTGAGGCTGGGGACGGCAATGATCACCAGCCCGACGATCCCCACCACGACAAACGCGGTCGAGATGCACGCTCCGACCAGAGCCAGCCGGTTAGCCCGGAGGAGGGCCAGAGCCTCGCGGCCACGGCGCTGCTGGACACCTAGCTCGATAGTCTGGCCAGCCATCGTCATGATGCCAAAGCCTCCTCTCGGGTCCTGGGGTCGGCCCAATGCTGACCAATGTCGGCCAGGAAGTTGAACAGGATCACGCACGCCGTCAACAAAAGGGCCAGGACCTGGGCGATGGTGTAATCACGGTTGAGGATGCTCTCCACCAGTTGGTAGCCGAGCCCTGGCCAACGGAACACTACTTCGACGATCATCGTGTACGCGAGCAGGCTGCGGAGCATGATCCCGGCGAGCGCGAGGATCGGCGGGAGTGCGTTGCGGAACGCGTGGACCGAGATGATGCGAAATGATGACAGCCCCTTGGCGTTGAGGGTCCGGACGTAATCGCGTCCAAGCTGCTCCAGGACAGAGGACCGTACCATTCGCACGTTTATGGCGATTGCCTCCACGGCGAGCACGACCGCGGGGAGTACCACTGCCTTTGGCCCGCTCGACCCCGCCACTGGGAACCAGTGCAGCTCGATCGCGAAGATCTGGATCAAGATAACGGCCAGGAAAAAGTTTGGGATCCCCATGCCGAGAACCGCGCCGAACATTACACCGTGGTCTAGTCCCGAGTTCTGTCGCGAAGCCGCTAGGAGGCCGAGCGGGATGGCAACAATATAGGTCAGGAAGATGGCGACCCCCGCCAGCTCGAGGGTCCTGAGGCCCGCCTGGGCGAGGATGTGGGTTATGGGGGAGCCGCTGATGAGGGAGATCCCCGGGCGACCACTCAACACGTGCCACATAAACAGGAAGTACTGATTGATCACGGGCTTGTTGAGCCCCAATAGTTGCCTCAGATGAGGCAGCAGGTAGGCGCTGTAGTTGTTATTGGGGTTGACGAGCTGGGAGCTTACGCTCCCGGGTGCCGCCCTCATCCCGTAAAAAATGATCACTGACGAGATGGCGAGCAGCACGACGGCGAGCGCAAAGCGGCGGATTACAAACTTGGCCACGGGTTCCTACTTAGTCGTCGACCCAACTAGCAATTGGCCTCACTCCAATTTATTGCCACGACAGGCAACTTTCGCCCGGTTGCCACGCGAGGTCGTGGTCTGAGCAGAGGCCTTTTTTGGCCGGCAACCGGGCGAAAGTCCCTGGAGGCAGCATTAGGTCTAAGCGGACTGAGCTCAGTCCACCCAGACATCGTTGAGGAACGGGTAGAGCATGGTCTGGCTGGGTTGCCATCCGTGGACGGTCTGGTCGTGTACCCAGACAGAATTGCGGGTGACCACCGGGATTTTCGGCAACTTCTCCGCCCAGATCAGCTGCGCCTTGCTGGCCGCCGCTTTCATTTGCGCCACGTTGCCGGCGGTCTGCCATTGATGGAAGGCGGCGGCGAGGTCGGGGAGGTTGCCGTTGTAGGCAAAGGTCGGGGAGGAATTGAAGATGACCAGGACGTCTATTGGCGACGACCATAGCCATTCGTACCCGTAGGCCTGGGACTTCGGGAAACCGGGCAGGAATTCAGCCGACTGCTGCGAGACGACGTTCATCTGGACGCCAACTTCCTTCAGCATGGGCACGACGGCCTGCATTATCAGTGCCCCGAAGGCCTGGTTAGCCCAGTCCAGATAGGTGAACGACAACTTCTTGCCATTTTTCTCGCGGATGCCGCCCGAGCCCATCGACCAACCCGCTTGCTCCAGGAGCTTGTTGGCCAGGCCCGGGTTGAACTTGTTGAATTTCTCGACGCCGGGTTCGTAATAGATGTAGTTCGGCGGCACCGGCCCGTAGGTGGGCACCGCGTGGCCGAAGAACACCGCTTGCACCAAGGCTTCCCGGTCGATGGCGTGAGAAATGGCCTGGCGGACCCTGATGTCGTTGAAGCCCAACGAACTAAGGCTCCAGTCCAGGGCGATGAAGTTGTTGGCTGGAGCTGGCCACTCTTGCACCACCAGCGTGGGGTTGGCCTTCAACCTGGCGACATCCTGAGGAGCCGGGTTGGACAGCGTGTGGACAGAGCCGGCAATGATCTCGTTGGCCCGACTGGCTGGGTCGACAATAGCGACCCATTGGACCTTGTCGAGGTAGGCCGGGCCCTTGTTGCTGAGGAACGGGATGCCCGTACCGGGGTACTCGTCCCAGCGGGACACCACGACCTGGTTGCCCGGGGTAAAGGTCGTGAGCTTGAACGGACCGGTACCATCAGCTCCGCTGGCCCCGTAGGTGAGGCCCATCTTCTGACGGTAGGCCAGGTTTTCGATCATCGAGTACTCAGTCGCAATGGTCAGGGGCAACGGTGCGTCCGGGTGCTGCAGCTGGAGGACTACGGTGTTGCCCGGCTGCACCGTCACGGTCATGGGTGGCCAGAAGATGGCGTTCTGGCCGATCTTCGGGTTCTTGAAGATGTTGAAGTTGGCCGCTACTTCCGTAGCCGTGCAGGGCGCGCCCGACTGGAACTTGAGACCGTTCTTGATCTTGATCGTCCAGGTCTTGCCGTCAGGCGAAATAGTCACAGACTCGGCCATACCCGGGCTGATCCCACCGGCCGGGTTACGCACCTGGACGAACTCGTACAGGGCGTAATAGCCGGGATCGGCCCATCCGCTCTGAACGGTATCCATCTTGGTGAAGTCCCGGTCGTAACCCTGGACCAGGGTGCCACCCTTCTTCGGGCCGGCAGCCGCCAAGCGAGTTCCGGTGGCGGCGGCGGCCTTGCTGATCGCCCCGAAGGTGGTCAACACGTTGGCTGCGGTCGCAACGGAGACGCCTATCACGCCGGCACGCTTGAAAAAGGCCCTCCGGTCGATGCGATGCTCCATGTACTCCTGCAGCAATCCGTTTAGCGAATCATCGGGTTTCACTTGTTCCCTCCCTTTGGCTCTCTTGGAGCGATAGCGCGACATCCTGTCTGGGTGGAGCTCAGTAGCTCGCACTCAAGTGCGGCACGGCATACCAACCAGGGATCCCGCTGGTTACAGAAAAACGTTTTTCTAAGGGCGCCAGTTTGTCACGAGGCTCCCAAACTGTCAAGGGCGGGCAGGCCGGAGGGGGCCGAGTTCATGCCCCCTTAACATCCGCTGTGGCAGCCAGTGCATGGACCAGCACGTTCCCGGTGATGCGAGCCACGTCGTTCTGGTAGCCGTTCCAGGAGAGCGACCCGGTCCACGTGATGGCACCGACGGAGAAGACCCATCCACCCGACCGGTGAGGGACCAGCACGACGTCGGAGCGGACCAAGGGCTGCGTGGTCCCGCCCTGCCCTGGTTCTGTGAGCAGGATGTCCTCGTGAGCGAGCTGGTAAAGATCGCTGTGGCCCTTCGACGTAGCCACGACGACAGCGCCCTCGGGGGTGCCGCGAGACGGATCCGCCCGGTCGACCTCGTTACCCGCCGCTCCACCGAGCACGAGGCCGGTCTCACCTATGGCTCCCTCGTCCTCGACGCCGTCGAAGACCCACTCGAACGACGAGCCCTCGGGCAGTACCCGGCGGTACCCGGGAGCGGGCCAACCCCAGCCCTGCGCCGCGAAGCCCACCCCCAGCAGGTGGTTCGGCGGTCGCCCGCGATGGCGCCACAGCCCACCGCGCTCACCAGTGGTGCTGTGGTGCTCTTCGCCCGGCGCGCTTTCCCAGACCCGCGACCCGGCGAAACCCCTGCGCACCTCGAGCATATGGGGGCGTTCGGGGTCGATCGAAGTGACCCAGTAATGGCCGTTGCCCCCCAGGTACATGAGTACCCCGCCCTTCGCGACGTGGGCTTCCATAGCGTCGACCATCCTGCCAGTGACGTACTCGGGGTGGCTCCCGGTCACGACGACCGAATAGCTGGCGAGCAACGCCGGTCCCACCCGGTCGAGCTCGTGGTCGGTTATGACGTCGAACTCCTGGCCGAGATGGTCGAGCCAATGCGAGATGTAAAGGTCCGCCGGGAGGTGGCAGGGCGCGTCCAGTAGCCACAGCCGATGGTCAGGGCTCACATTGAGGACCGGCCGCAGCAACGAGGAATAACAGACGCCGCTTCCGTCCAGGTGCCGGTCGTACACGGACAACCCCAGCTCTGGGTGCGCGGCGATCTCGCGTTCAATGTTGGTCACCGCGCCGGGCACTTCGCCATTTGACCCCTGGAAATGCTCGACCGATTCGCGCACGTGGTCGTTGGCGTAAGCCTGGTATGTGAGCGTCGGCATCAACAGCGCGATCCGGGCTTTCTTGGCGTGTTCACCCGGTACCACGAAGAAAGGCACATAGCGGGCGCCAGCAGCCGAGGCCAGCTTTACGGCGTAGGTACCCGAAGCCAGCCCTGCGGGCAACTCGATGACCCTGGTCGTCTCCCAGCGGGCGTCCTCGAGGTCGTCGGCGTGGAACGCGACGGCTCCATATCCGGTTGCATCCAGACGGAAGTCCGTTACACGGCCCGACCAACAGTGGCCTGTCACGGCGTCTGTCGGGGCATTCACCAGGCGCAACGTCGCCTGGTCCGCGCCGTCGCTCCGCCGGCTGGGCTGTCCGATGTCCTGCGATAGATCCCAGCCGTAGGAGCGAGTAGCCCGAGAACCCATTGTGCCGATGATGCAATCAACCCGCGGGCCCTCGATCTTGCCGGTGAAGTGCTCGCCTCCGTCTGGGTTGGCTCTCACGATGTCCGCGTCGCTCAGAGCGGCCAGGACCAAACGCTCCGGCCTGGTCTCGCTGAGTTGGTGAGCGTCGTGTTGGCCCAGCTCGACCTCGGCCTGATAGAGGAGACCGGCTTCGTGGTCAGGATCTCTCGTCCCGGGGCCTGCGACGACAACCCGCCTAGCTTCAAATAAGGCTTTGTTGGCGGCCAGGTCGACCCTGGCACCGAAGGCGACCCAGGTGGACGATGGTAAGACGGGCCCGCCGGGCCCACCTGCACCAGGCCACGGGGGGTGGCAACGCGGGCTAGAGGTTCGCCTTTCGGCCCCAGCCCCACTGACAACCAAGGCTCACCATGGCGCGACACAAGGGCGAGCACGGTTTGACGAGCACCGGCGGCAGGCAATCTGGTGAGCGCCAAGCACGAAACGCTGATCACCTCGGCCTCCGACAGTGCGGGCAACGCGGTCGAGGAGGCGAAGGATCCCAGCAATACTTTCTGCTCGAGCGCAGGGTGCTCCGAAACCTCGCACCACGACTGCTCCTCTTCGATCCGCCCGGGCCCGTCGGCGCTCACGTCAGCGTGGACCAGTCTTACGACGCGTACGGTATAGTCCTCTGCGCTGCTGGCCTTGAGGTGGAGTTGCTCGCCCGCCCTCACGCTCCATCGGTCGAGATAAGCGAAGGGCGGCGAGCGGAGCGGTTCACCTGTCATGGCATTTGTCCCTTCTCACCTAGTCTGGTCACCTGGCCTTGGGTCACCTGGCCTTGGGTCGCCTGGCCTTGGGTCACCTGGCCTTGGGTCGCCTGGCCTTGGGTCACCAGTCCTGGTGCGGTCAGGCGCCGGCGGAAAACGGTGGCCGGTGCCGAAGCAGCTCGGTCACGTGGGTTCGCACGGCCGGCCCGTAGACGCTCGCTCCACCAGCTGCGGCCTGGTTTTGATAATGACGCTACGAACGTTGTGGCCGGCGATGAGACGCAAGACCATGTCGACGCTTTTTTCAGCCATTTCGCCGAGGGGCATCCTGACTGTGGTCAAAGGGGGGTCAAGGTACTCGGCCAGGGGTACGTCGTGGAACCCGATCACTGATATGTCGTCCGGTATCCGCGCTCCGACCTGGCGCGCCGCCGCGAAGGCCCCTACTGCCGCGGCAAAGCTCCACACGAGCACGGCTGTCGGTGGCTGCACCAACTTGAGCAGCTGTTTCATGGCCAGTAGCCCAGCCTCCTCCTGGTAGGCGGCTTCGACCACATAGTCCTGGTGAACCTCGAGCCCCGCCGCTGACATGCCTCTTCGGAAACCCAGTAACCGGCGCTGAGCGGTGTCGGCGTCCGCCGGGCCAGTTATGAGCGCGATGCGTAGGTGCCCTAACTCAACTAGATGCCCCACTGCGGTCCGCATGCCCAAAACGTCGTCGACGGTGACGCTCGGGCCACGCGCGCAGACCGGCGGTTGACGAGGACGAAAGGAAGCCCGTGACTGGATAGCTCCTCGAGGAAAGGTTCAGTTGTTGAAGCGCTGGCAATGAGCAGGCCGTCCGTCCGCTGCTCCAGCAGGAGGCGCCGATATGCCTCCCCCGATTGCATGAACTCGTCGGCGTCCGCCAGCAGCATGACGTAACCCGCCGCCGCCGCGGCTCGCTCGGAGCCCCGGATCAACTCAGCGTTGACCGGGTACGCCAGGTGCGGGATCACCATCCCGAGGGTCATCGTTTTTGCCGTCTTGAGCCCACGGGCCAAAGCGTTAGGTCGGTAGTTGAGGTCTCTGGCCGCCGCCAGGATGCGCTCGCGTGTCTCCGGCCGCACCGACGCCGTGGGGTCGCCGTTCAGGATGCGCGACGCGATAGAGGAGCCGACCTTGGCGGTCCGTGCCACGTCGGCAAGGCGTACTACGGTGCGCTGTGCCGGCACAGTCCACCTCCCTTTACGTGCGGGCCTACTAGAGTCGCACCGTCTGAGTCCGCGACCCCGATCTCAACGAGGTCGTCACCACGCTAGCTTGCGCAAACGAAAGCTCGTCGCCCGGGTGCTCGAGGCTCGGCCGTGTTCAGGGGACTACACAGTCGAGGGTGGTCCTTGCGGTGGTCAGTTGGCAGGCACCGAATAGGCGTGAGCCGTCAAGCCCCCATCGATGACCAGGTTGACGCCGGTGACGTAGGAAGCATCCTCGGAGGCCAGGTATGAAAAAGCGGCGGCCATCTCTTCGGGCCGGCCCATTCTGTTCATAGGGCAGACGGGGAACGCCTGGCGGAAAGAAGCCATCCGCTCCTCTCCCACGAGGTCGACAGATTGCTGAGTGTCCGTCGGCCCGGGACTGATGCAATTGACGCGTATGCCGTACCTGGCCAGCTCGACGGCCATGACCGTGACCAGGTTGACCGTGCCCGCCTTCGCCGCTCCATAATGAGCAAACTCAGGTGATGCGCCGAGAGACGAGATCGACGCGGTGAACAGGATCACTCCTTTGGTGGCGGACTCGACCATGGCTCTCGCTGCGGCCTGGCCGACCACGAATGACGCCGTGAGGTTGACGGCGATCACCTTCTGCCAGGATTCGAGCTTCATTTCCAGGAAGGGCTCCTCGGTCCACGCGGCAGCGTTGGAGACCACGACGTCGAGCCGGCCAGCGTCGCGGTAAGCCTGTTGCACAGCGCGCTCGCCGTCGGTCGGGTTGGCCAACTCGGCCTTGATCTTGCCGACTGAGGTGCCGAGCTCGGCTAGCTCTGAGCTGACTCTGTCCAGACGGTCTTCGAAGTGGTCGACGAGAAAGATCTTTTGAGCACCCTCTGTGGCGAAGCGAACCGCGGTGGCGCGTCCCATCCCGCTGCCGCCCCCGGTGATGAATACGATCTTCCCGGCATGCCGCTCAGTGTCCATCAGTCCTCCCGGTAAAACGATTTTCGAGACCCTAACCAGGCCGAGTGCGGAAGTCAAGGGGCTAACCGGGGCCCGGGCCTCGTAACCACCGGCCGGGCTGGCTCACTTGACAAGGAGCCGACAACCGGCGAAACTGCCCGCACCAGAGAAACGATTTCCTTGACCGTGCAGGAACACTGAATGCCGCGCTCCGAGTGCTATCGCCAGATGCTAACCGTTCGGCCCCTTCCGCTGCCGGAGGCGTTGGCCCCGCCCGCCGGGGTGACCGCCAACACCGCACGCAAGATCCCCGGGGTGTAGAGGTGGACGAAGCTGTAGACCGTGTCATCCAGGACACCTGCGCCATCGCACTGATCCCGGCCCCGACTCACGGCGAGGAGGAACGGATCGCGTGGGCGGAGGACCGGCTCCGTTTTTCCCGCGGCTCTCGTGTTCGTGACAAGGTTGGCAACCTGTTGTGGACATGGGGCGAAGGCCGGCCTCGGCTCATGTTGACAGCCCACGTTGACACCGTGTTCCCCCTTGAGGTTGCACACACAGTCCGCCGGACCGACGGGAAACTTGTGGGCCCGGGCGTCGGTGACAATGCCGTCGCGGTGGCGCTCATAATCAACGTGGTCGAGAGGCTATTGGAGTCGCGACCGCTCTTGCCTGGCGCAGTCGCCTTTACGGTGGGCGAAGAGGGTTTGGGAAATCTTGTCGGCGCTACCGCCGCCTGCCAGGAAATCCAACCAGAAGCGGTCATCGCGGTCGAGGGTCATGGGCTGGACAGGGTCTTCGTCGACGCATTGGGCAGTTGCCGCGCCAGGCTCACTGTCCACGGTCCAGGCGGTCACTCCTGGACAGACCGTGGGCGGCCGAGCGCTCTGCACGCCATGATCGAGTTGGCTTCTCGAGTCCTTGGGACCGCCAGTCCGGACAGCTCAGTGAACATTGGGCTCATGTCTGGCGGGATTGCTGTGAATTCGATTGCCGAGGATGCGCACCTGGTCCTCGAGATGCGTTCTCTCGACCAGTCTTCGTTGGACGACTTCGAGCGGATCCTTGGCCAGCTCGATACTCCCGAACCCCTCTCCTTGAACGTCGAGATCGTCGGACGAAGACCAGGAGGGCGCCTGGGCCGGGGGTCAGAGTTGCTCCGAGTGGTCCAGCGGGTACGAAAAGATCTGGGGTTGCCCCCCACTGAAGACGCGGCTTCGACCGATGCCAATGCCGCCCTCGCCCAGGGTATCCCGGCGCTGGGGCTCGGGGTCGCCGTGGGAGGAGCTGCCCACAGCATAAACGAGTACATCGATATTGAGTCGATAAACCAAGGCAATCGCTTCTTGGAAGGCGTTATTTCCAGCCTTCTTTAATAGGGCCCATAGGGATCGGCGCCGGTGATCCAAGGATATTTGTCCAAGCTGTCCGTTCTTCCTGGACAAGAATTATCGGCTCACATTGGGGCGGATCGGAGCTCCTGTCACATCTCGGTAGTGCGACTTTTGCATGGTGACCCTAATCCTCTGGGCCCAGGGTTCCTGACTGAGCCCCAAGCTTGGGCAGGACCGCAGGTTGTCGGCACCGCCATGGCCGAGACCGTGATGGGCTCCTACCTGTACCTTCCCAACGCCCTTCCCGTCGACGGGCCCGGCTTCAGCCTCGCTATGTGGGCCAGCCCACTTTTCTTGGCCTGGAGGAGCAAGTCGTCTGCTCGTGGCGCAGCTCCGGCGGGTGCAGCGTCCTCATGATCGACCAGAACGGGCTCCTCGGGCTGCGGTCGGACGGCGACGTCGTGGCTCGTCACGGCGAGCGCCTGCACCCATGGCGGTGGTATTTCGTCGGTATGACCGCCGGGGCCGGGCCCGTCGTTACACCCGTGCTTTTCGTCGGGGGCCGCGGCCGAACGGGGGGACCGCTCGTTGTCCAAGGCACAGCTTCTGGGTGTTTACCGGGCCCGCCGGGAGATCTGTGGGTAGGGGCCATCCCTGCCTCTCAGCCCCAGCGCGGGATCTTCGACGGCAAAGTGTCGGGCATTCGGTGTTACAGCGCGCAGCTAGATGTTGTGGCCTTGATGGACATTATGAACGGCTTCGACGCGGTCTACTCGGACCGACTTCGAGGCCATTGGGACCTGTCCATATGCGCCGACCTCGACCGGGTGGTCGATGTTTCAGGTCACAACCTTCACGGGCAGGCCCTCAACGCTCCCGCCCGGGGAGTCACAGGCCCCCGGCCTGTGCCCGGCTCGGAACTGTTCGCCGAAGCATCTCCCAATTACGACGCGGTCCATCTCCACTCCGATGACATCGAGGACGCGTCATGGGCGCCGAGCGCGACCATTGCTGTGCCGGCGGACGCTCCAAGCGGGATCTATGCCGTGCAGGTTGAGGCGCGGCCCGAACGTGCCTACCTCCCATTCGTGGTCAGGGCAAAAACGCCGGCGTCGGTAGTGCTGTTGCTGCCGACCTATACGTGGCAGGCGTACTCCAACCTCGGTCGAGATCGGCGTTTGTGGCCAGGCTTGTCGAACTATGCCCTCCACCGCGACGGCTCGCCCGTTTATTTGTCAACGTCTCTAAAACCATCCAGTACCTACTCGCCCCTTGCCTATACCGAAGTGGGTGGTGAAGACGCGTTCATTGACAGCGACGGCGACCCTGCCGGTACAACGCAAAGATCTACACACCTTCTAATGGCCGACCTTTACATAGCCCACTGGCTGGCGGGTATCGCAGCGCGGTACTCAGTAATAACCGACGGCGACCTGCACCGCGACGGCCTCGGCGCTCTGGGCGAGGCACAGGTCTTGGTCCTTTCGGCGCATCCCGAGTACTGGACAGCGTCAATGCTTGATGGTGCTTTATCGTTCCTGCGTCGAGGCGGCAACGTCATGTACATGGGGGGGAACGGCTTGTACTGGGTGACATCTGTCAGGGACGACAAGCCGCACCTCCTCGAGATCAGACGAGGGAGCAGCGCTTCTCAGACCTGGAGCGCTGAACCGGGGGAGCGAAGGCATACCTTCGACGGGACGCCGGGTGGGGCCTGGTGGCAACAGGGGCAGCCTCCCAACCTCGTCACAGGCGTTGGCTTTGCCGGCTTCGGATGGGACCAAGCTGTCGCCTTCGAGCGCCTTCCAGCCAGTTACGAGCCCGACTTTTGCTGGGTGTTCGAAGGTGTTGGGCCTGGCTCAATCGGCAGCGTAGGGCTCAACATGGGTGGGGCGGTCGCGTTTGAGTTCGACCGCCATGAGCCCGCCCTGGGTGCCCCCGACGCCGTCGTCCTGGCTCGTGCTGTGCCACGCTCGCGCGGCTTCTTCCGCAGCTTTGAGGACGGCTGCGGTGCCGCGCCTGACCCTCTCGTGCGCTGCGACATGACGTTTTGGCACACCCCATGGGGTGGGAAGGTGTTTTCCTTGGGGTCGGTTACAGCGACGGGTTGCCTACCGGTAAACGGTGGCAACAACGATCTTGCTCGCGTTTGCACTAATGTGCTGCGCGATTTTGCCCGGCTGTCGTCGCAGTAAGATCGTGGCGGAGAGTTAAACTTGGCGACCGTCACCAGAACCGCACGCGGGCGCGGTAGGGGCCCATCATCTCGTAGTTCTTCTCCGTGACCCCGTCCAGGTTGCCGCTCCAGAACACCGGCACCGGGTCCATCTTGCCGACCAGGCGCTCGGCCACCCCCACCATGACGGCGTGCATAACGGCTGCTCCGCCGACGGTGGACAACGGCCCGACCGGCTGCGGTACACCCGGCAACTTGACGACGGCGTCACCCAAAGGAGCGCAGTTGTCGATCACGACGTCGGCGAGCTCGTACAACTTCTTGCCGGAGGCCGCCCGAGAGGACACCTGGCGCGAGTAGGCGAGCGACGTCAGCGCAACCACCGGGATCCCCCGCCGGTGCGCTTCGATGGCCATCTCCACCGGCACGCCGTTGCGGCCCGAGTTCGAAATAATAATCAGCACGTCTTCTGTGCCGACGTTGTGATAATCGAGAATGTAAGGTGCGAAACCTTCGAGGCGCTCGAGGAACTCGCTCTTGCCCACCTCCGTGCTACCGGTAAGGCTGGGCTCGAGGATCGGGTTGACTGGTACGACACTGCCGGCCCGATAGGCGACCTCCTCGGCCAGTTCATGCGAGTGGCCCGTACCGAAGGTGAAGATGATGCCGCCGGCCGCGACGCGTTCCGCAATGAGGTCCGCGGCTGCATCGATCGCCGGCAATTGACTGGTGCTGAGCTTCTCCATCGTTTCCTGACAGGACTGTAGGTACTCTGCGCTCGCGCTCATAAGGCTTGCCTTTCTCGTTGGCCGGTCAGCTCGCTCGTTCCCCAAGCGCGTCGGCGGTTCGGGTATAAGGGTAGGCACCGGTGACAAGTACGGACAAATCGCAAAATCATCGCCACCCCGTAGTGGCGCGCGGTAGCTTCGCTCGTGAGACGCCGACGAGCACGGGGACCGCCGCGCTGATGATGATCACGGCATCCTAACGGGACATCCCCATTGTGGCCCGCAACAATTGCCGTTGCGAAATCACGAACAGTAACGCCACCGGTAGACTAACGATCATCACCGCCGCAGCAAGCAGTGTATATGCGCTCTGATTGGAACTGTAGAAGCTGTATACCCCGCGCGCCACCGGGAACAGGTTCGGGCTGGCAAGCAGGACAACCGGGCCTATGATGTCGTTCCAGACAGCCAGCAGGGAGTACAGGAAGATGATAACAAGGCTCGGCCACGCCAGCGGTACGACGACGGATGCCAGGTAGCGGAAATAGGCGGCACCGTCGATCCAGGCCGCCTCGTCCAGTTCCTTAGGGATCCCCAGGATGAAGGCTGTGAGCAGGATAACGCCGAGGGGCAGGTTTGGTTCGACATGCAACAGAATGTACCCGATCCGATTGTCGTACAAATGGAGGTCGCGCGCCTCGATAAATAGCGGGATAATCGGGAGGGGCAGGCAGATCCCGATCACAAACCAAGCAAACACCCACGACGACCACCGGATAAGTTTGCGAGCGATCGGGAAGGCGATAAGCAGGCTCAGTCCCGTCGATATCGCCGCTGCTGACACAGAATAGATGATGGTGTTTACTACTTCCACCCCCAGGTCACCTTGTTGGTAGGCCGAGCTGAAGTTCTGCAGGCTAGGTGGGACCGGCGGCACCAGGGGGTGGTCCAGGAACTGGTTCGGCGATTCGAGCGATATCAGCACCACATATACGATCGGGACCAGGAACAATAACGCGATCAAAACAGCGGTGGTCAGTCGCCACACGCGCCGCCAGTTGCGTAGTTGCCTGGTCGACGAAGAACTCATGTCAGGAGCCTACGTTCTCGGTACCGGAGCAATAAGGCCAGGGGGACTGCGATGCACACGGCGACTACCAACAGGACAACGGTAACAGCGGCTCCGAGGCCAAGGTCGGCGGTGGACCCGAACGCGCTATTGAAGGCCAGCATGCCGAGGGTGTTGGTACCGAACTGGCCGTCAGTGAGTATGTAAATGAGGTTATAAGTCGTGAGAGAGCCGATCACTGCGAACAGCACGTTGACTGTGACAAACGGCGCCATCAGCGGCCAGGTTATGGTGGTGAAGCGTTTCCATGGCGTGACGCCGTCGAGCAGAGCAGCCTCGTAGATCGAGTGGGGGATCGTCAACAAGCCGCCGATGAACACGACCATAGTGAAGCCCAGGTTCTGCCAGACCTGGACAATGATGACCAAGGGCATCGCGACGGCGTTGGAACCGAAGAACGCCGAATGTACCCCGAATAGCCCGAAGAAGGCCTGCGCCGGGCTTGACAATGGGTCGAAAAGTAGAAGAAATACTATCCCGATGACGGTCGCGCCCAGGACGATCGGGAAGAACGCCAGGACACGAAGGATCGTGGACGTCTTGGTCTTGCCCTGGAGGCGGTGGGCTATCAGCATTGCTAAGACGTTTTGGAGAACGGTCACGCCGACAACGAAGACGATCGTGTCGGTAATGCTGGAAACAAAGCCCGGCCCTTCCGTTGTCCACAGCGCCGTGTAATTTGATAGCCCGGCGAACGATGTCGGCGAACCCGGTAAGCCTGAATAGTTCGTGAACGACACCAGCAGGTTGCCCGCCGCCGGGGCTATTCCGAACAGGACATAGAAGACCATGCCAACGGCAAGCCCGCCCCACATGCAGATCCGCGAACCCACAGATAGCTGTCCGCCCCCCGACAATTTACTGCGAGCTCGCAGTGCGCTCACCCCCTCCGGCCTCACCAGCTCTCGTTAGTGCCCGAGAAAAAACAAGCTTGACAGAGAGAAGGAGGCGGCGGATGCTATCGTCGCTCGCTGTGGGACCTGTATCAACACCAGTTGGGCCGAAAGCATCCGCCGCCTCCTTCTGGCTCTCGCGAAGCTTGTTTTTTCTCAGGTACTTAGGCACCTCGTCGGGCTGGCTAGCTATGGTAGGCGGCCCGGCTCCCAACCTAAGGGCAGGTGCACCCCAGTGGAAGGGTGCACCTGCCCTTTCGGCCGCGCTCCTCGTTACGTCTTCAGGACTGGTCCGATATTAGGGTTTCCAGCTGTTCTGGATGAGCTGAGCCGCTTTTTGGGGCGTCGTTGACCCGGCCATCACTTGTTCTTGCAACAGCGGGAACTCGGTCGCGGTGTCATAAAACCCCTCGACCGGGGGCATTGGGTTCGGTAGGATTGTGGCTACTTGAGTTCCCTTGCCCAGCCAACTCCCCAGCACACCCGAACTGAAGCTGGTATAGGAACCAGTCGTCTCGCTAGGGGAGATCCCTGTGATGTCGACGTACTGTTCGTAGATGGGCTTGCTGGCGAAGAAGGCCATCCACTTGAGGGCGTTGGCCGTGTCGTGACCGTGACGAAGGACCTCGAGGTTCAAATCGGGTTGCACTAGGGGTTGATTTTGGCTGGCAATATTGCTCCCCGGCAGTGGGAAGCTCCCGAGCTTGATCGTCGGGTTGGCTTTCTGAACGGTGGCGAGGTCCCACGAGCCGTCCAGGAGCATGGGTGCTTTGTTCGCGGCGAAGGCAGCCGGCATACCCTCCCAGGAGACCCCCGTGTAATCGGGCTCGACGTACTTGGCGATGGCGGCTTCCTCTGTCATGGCCTGTACGAAGTAGGGGTTGTCCCATTTCTGGGCCCCAGTCTGAAGGTCCGTGTAGATGTTTTGACCAGGCGCGTGGGGAAGCCACAGGCTGGCCATCAACGGCATGGTCAAGAAGTCCTGGGCGTAGATGCTAGCGCCGCCGCCAACCCCGAGCCAGAGCGGGGTGACGTGGTCTGCGCTAAGGGTTTGGAGCAGGGTCATGAACTGCGAATAGGTCGTAGGGACGCTGACGTGGTACTTGGCGAAATCAGTCTTGTTGTAGAACACGACCCGTTGGTAAACGCCCGAGAGGATACCGTCGATTTGGCCATTATATGTTTCAGTTTGGACCGCGGCACTGTTGAAATTTTTGAGCCATGGTTGACCGTTTAGTGGCAGGAAGACGTTGCTCGAGGCCCAGTACTGCATGGGGTTCATATTTGCCCGGCTCGGTTTCAGCGGGAGAGGCTGAATTTCATTGGTGCTCGTTACAATGTCAGCACTGGAGGCGTCGACGCTCGTTGCCAGAAGGGTTACGTACCCGGCGGTCACGTTGGCCTCCGTCTCGAGCGTCACTTTGACGTTCGGGTACTGCTTCATGAACTCGTTGTCGATCTGGGTGAGAGCTTGCACGGCTGGCGGGTTGACCCAGGTTATTATCTTGAGCGACCCGGAGGGCCCACTTGCCTGGGCCGAGGCGGCGGGGACCGTGCTGCCGGCCGCCATGAGGGCAGCCACGCCGATAGCAGTTGTGGCCGTGACCCCGAACGATATGCGTTTGGTTCGATGAAATGTCATCTATCGAGCCTGCCTTTCTTGCTGCGTGAAATGGATATCTGGTGCGCCGGACGCGCGCTTACGGGCGCCGGCCGGCTTCGGCTGGTCGAGAGGCTCGACCATGAATGGGGGTCCGACGTCTCGGTGGATGGTGCACCGCGGCGAGCTGGCGGTCTAATACGCTTCCCCTTCGGCCCTGGTCCACTCGTCTACTGGCTATCGTGAGTTGGGTGGCGTGGGCCTACTGTAGCCGGCGGCACAACAGATGCCACCCTCGTTGACCAGCTCCCCTGGCTGGAAGCATTGGTTCATTACCTCGCAGCCCCGACGGGACAGGGCGCCTCCCACCCGGAGCGCATCCGCGGCTCCCGATCTCGCACTCGCTATTGTCGGGCCATGGGTGGAGAGGGGCCCGCTGTTGGGCGCGACATCCCTCATCGGGGCGACGAGCTGGCGTTCATCCTGCAGGTGGAGCGGGAGGGCGCATCGGCGCCGCTCTTAGAGACGCTGCTCGAGCTGCGCAGCGGTGACGGGCCGCAAGCCGTCCGGGATGCCTCCGACCGTCTCGTCCGCCGGGACGCGCCCTGGGCGCTCGACCTGGCTCCGTTGGCCCACAAACTGATCGAGGCCGCCGGCAACCGAGCGCGAGCAGCGGCTCTTCCTTTCCTGCTCGCTCAACCCGGAGCCGTTGTCGTTCGAAGATTTGGCTGCTCGAGAAGGTATGCCGCGCCGGCGCGCCAACAAGCTCGTCCGGCGCTCCGAGTCGCGTGTTCGCGCCGCACTCACGACCGCGCCAGTGCCCTTGGCCTGGCTTGTCTCAACCCTGCGTTCCCGTCTCGGGCCCGTGGCGCCAGTCGAACAGGTGGCCGAGGAGGTCGACCGTCTGGGCGCCGGCGCGCCCACCGTGGCTCAGCTGGTCACGTGGTTAGCCGGGCCTTACCTGCCCCTCAGGCAGCATCCTGGGTGGTTGTCGAGCACCCCGGCGCCGGTGGTGGCACGCACGGTCGCTTGCATCAACGAGGATGGCGGCGTGCGCCGTTTGGCCGACCTGCACGCCCAGCTGGCAGACGTCGGGATCAGCGCCGGCAATTTCCGGCCCTGGCTACAGGCCAACGGGGCGATGCCGGTGGAGGACCTGGCGGTGTCGGTAAAAGGACCGCTGGCCGATGTCGTAGAGCGCATTCTCGATGCGCATGGCAAGGCCCGCACGCCCGAGCAGATAAGAGCCGACGTCGCCGGCGGGGGGCGGCCGGTGGACGTCGGAGCGGTGACGCGGGCGCTCGGCGACCGGCGTCGGTTCACCCTCTCCGTGCGGGGCGAAGCCGGCCTGGCGTCGTGGGGGCAAGAAAGGGGCCGATCGCTGAAGAAGGCGCACGGTAGGCCTCGGACAGGCCAGGACCAAGGCCGTACCGGGGCGGTCGGACCGCCCGAGCGGGACGGCGGGACAACCGAGGAGCGGTTCTGGCTTTGGGTGCGGGTAGACGTTGAGGTGCTGCGGGGCTCCGAGGCGGCGGTACCGGTGGCCCTTGTCGAAGGCCTCGGTTTGACGCCCTTTGCCCGACGGACCTTCTCGAGCCGCTGGGGCCCGGTGACCCTGGCTTACGATGCCCCGCAACCGAAGCGGGGGCCTGTACGGGCGGTGGCACTGGCCGCGGGGGCACGTCCCGAAGACACGCTCCTGCTCGGCTTCAGCGCCGGGGGCAACCTGGACGTCGAGGTCCGGCAGGGGACAGGCCATGTACCACAGCCCGATAACGGCGCCGCGGAGGCGACAATTTTCGCAGAAAGCATGTAGCGGAGGCGCACGATGATTGACCAACCAAACTCTCTGGAAGATGCGCTTCAAGCAGTCGAGCGCGAAGCAGACGCCGCTATCAAGGCGATCGGTTCAGCGTTGAATGCGGCGAAGAAGGCCAAAGCGGCCGCCGCGCACGGCCAGATCCGCGAGCTCCAGCAGTCCTTGGAAGCCACGCTCAACTTGGCCGACCAGGCGACCGCCGCGGCGCGGGACCTGCGCCGAGGGTGGCGTTTCGAGGTGGGCGAGTGGTTCTCTTCGGGTGATTACGCCAAGGAACTGCTCGCGGCTGCCACC
Source organism: uncultured Acidimicrobiaceae bacterium (assembly GCA_963823855.1). Lineage (GTDB taxonomy): Bacteria > Actinomycetota > Acidimicrobiia > Acidimicrobiales > Palsa-688 > Fen-671. The sequence goes on along the minus strand of CAWGNA010000002.1, from coordinate 181,339 downwards.
GAGGCCGGGGTGCAGGCGTTCGAGTCGGACGACCGCATCCTGTCTTACCCGGTGATAGTCCAGGTCTCCCCGTCCGACACGACTGTGCTCATCGACAAGCAAAAGGACCGGCGGGTGCGGCCTTCTGTCGTGGCCCGCCACCTCGTTACCCTTCAGCAAAAGCCGCCGAGGTTCAGAGCACAGGCGTTTATCGAGACACTTGCGTCGGGTTACGACCTGGTGGTGGCCAGCGAACGCCTCCGTCCGGGCCCGGCCAGGCTGGTCGACGTGCACAAGGTGCTCACCCTGCTCCCGGGGGCGGCCCGTGACTATACCCGCCAGGAGTTCGCCCGCGATATTTACTTGCTCGACCAAAGCGCCGTCCTCGACACGAGAGACAGGCGCCGCATGAGCCTGCCGGCGAGCGCCCTGACGAGGAGCGCGGGTGTGCTGAAGACCGTCACCCGCAGCGGCCAGACCAAAATCTACGCCGGAGTGGCCTTCACGGAGCCAACGAAGTGATCCCCGTTGACGAATATGTTGCTTTCTTCGAACGAGAGTACGCGCATGGGTACTTGGAAGGCGGAGGCGCGGCCATAAAGTTCGTGGTGCCCCCTGATGACCGGTCGGCCGCAGTTTTCATGGAAAGTTTTACCGCCGCGGCGCAGAGTGCTCGCTTCGATGTGGCCAAAGTCGACGCGGTCGAGACGCGTGTCCATTTGCTCGAGGAAGTTTTCTTCGCCGTGGCCGGGCAGGTGGACTGGGACGGGCTCGCTGCCGTCGCTACTCGCTCGGCTCTCGCAGCAGCGGGCTACCCGGCGCCCGATGGTCGCGTCGCGCTTGACGCCCTCGCTTCGCATTACGGCGTCGACCCCAGGGAACTGAAGCGCGACGTTGACCGCCAGCTCCAGGAACAGGTGCACCGCGATTACGCTATGGTCCAGGAGTTCCGCACAGCCATGCTGCGCCTCTGCCAGGCTCAGCTCCACAGCGGGCAAGTGGTGGACGCCGAGCACGCCGCTGTGTTGGACTGGCTGCGCGGTGACCTCCGGCAGATTTCGGCCCTAAAGTCGGCCCTGATTTTCCGGCGGATCGGCCGCCACAATGCTCGCCATTTGCTTTTCTCTAGCGCCCACTGGCTGGCCGTCAACGAGCGCGCCGGTCTGGCGCTGGTGCTGGATATCCGCCGGCTGGGCGTTGCCCGCCGCCCGGAGCCGGAGGAGCGGTACGGCTACTACTACACCAGGAGTTCGCTACTGGACGCTTACGAAGTGCTCCGCCAGCTGGTCGACAACACTGACGAGATGACGAACTGCATTGTCATGGTGGTGGCGTCGCCTGCTTTCCTGTCCGACACACCCCGGGGGCTCGACGCTTATCAGGCCCTCAAGCTCAGGATTTTCGACGAGGTCCGAGATGTCAACCGGGACAACCCCTTTTCGTCCCTCGTCAGGTTGGCCGCGGCATGAGCAACGACATCACGGTGGAGCGTCGGCGAGCCCTGGAAGCACTCCGTGCCGGAGTGCCCAACCGTGACGCGGTAGCCGTGCTGGGCAGCATGCAGCAGGGTGTCGAGGACCGTTTCAGCCAGCTCACGGCCGCTGTGCGGGCCCTGCCCGGCTCGCCAGTGCCCGGTGGGATGCTGGTCGGCGGGGGCTTTGGTTCCGGTAAGAGCCACGTGCTCGAGCACCTGGCCCACATGGCGCTGTTGGAGGGTTTTGTCGTCTCCAAGATCGTGATCTCCAAAGAGACGCCTCTTTATGACCCCGTAAGGGTCTACCGCTCAGCCATTGAGCAAGCCAAGGTACCCGGCCGGCCCGGCTCGGCCATCGACGAGATAGCGACTGGGTTACAGGAAGATTCTCCTAGTTATGCCGAGCTCTACAGGTGGGCGCACCAGGATGGCAGCCCGGTGGACAGCCGCTTCGCGGCCACGCTGTTCCTGCATGACTACGGACGCGGGGACGAAGAGTTCACCGACAGGATCGTCCGGTTTTGGGCGGGCGACCCGTTGCCGGTCGCGGACCTGCGGCGGCGCCTAAAGGAAGCGGGAGCATCGGCCACCTACCGGCTCGGGACCGTCAAGGAGCGCGACTTGTCACGCCAACGGTTCCGTTTCGTGTCCAGGCTGGCGCAGGCGGCCGGTTATGGCGGGTGGGTCGTCCTCCTGGACGAAGCCGAGCTGATCGGTCGTTACAGCTCCTTGCAAAGAGCCAAGTCCTATGCCGAGCTGGCTGGTTGGGTACGCGGGGACCGGGATGACCCAGCGGCGCCACTCTGCGCCGTCCTCACCACCGTTGACGATTTCGAGGCCCAGGTGCTCGTGGGCAAAAACGACAATGAGCTTATCGGCAAACGCCTCCGGGCCAAAGGCACGATCGAGGACGAGCTGCTTGCCGCCCAGGCTGAGACCGGCATGCGGATAATCGAAAGAGAGCAGGTGCAGCTCCAGCCGCCCGGACGCGAGGAACTCGACCGCACGTACGCCCAGCTGAAGCAGATCCACGCCGAGGCCTACGGTTGGGCGCCACCGGACGTGCCTGGGCTGGAGCGCCTCCCGTCCAATCGGATGCGGCAGTACGTGCGGGCCTGGATCAACGAGTGGGACCTGCGACGGCTCGACCCGAGCTATCGGCCTGAAATCAATGTGGGTGGCCTGGGCGTAGACCTGAGCACCGACATCGAGCTCGAGGACGACCAAAGAGACTGAGAGCGACTGAGAGCGGCCTTCGGGTGTGGACGCGAATAGGGGCCCAGCCCTGCGAGAGTGGCGGGCTCGCCGTTACCGACGCTACTCGACCGTCCCTCCGGCGCGGGCCCTGAGCCGGAGCTGACGCGTGCTGGCCGACGAGATCGGCGCCGTGCTCTCGGCCCAAGGGAGGCTGACGGCATCGGAACTGGCGTCGGTACTGGGCGCCGGCGTCGAAGAGGTGTCGTTCGCCCTCTTTTCCAATCACGGTAGGTTCCGGCGAGATCCCGGCTTCCCCCCGCGGTGGCGGGCGTGCTCATCACCACCGCAGGCCCGGCCTACCCGGACCGTTGCCGGTCGGCCGCTGCGGCCCCGCCCTTCGTCCTTGCTCGGGTTGTACTCATGGCAGCTGGACGCACTGGAGTCCTGGGAGAACAGCGGCGGCCGTGGCGTCATAGAGGCGGTAACCGGGACTGGCAAGACAATGGTGGGAGTAGCGGCAGCCCTCGACGAACTCGCCCGCCGAGGACAGGTCGTAGTCTTGGTCCCGGCCATCGAACTGCAACGGCAGTGGCTAGCCCACCTACAGGCGCACTTGCCTGCCCTACGCTCGGGCGGCCAGACGGGCCCCGGCGCTTGCGACAATCGGGCGAGAGCGGGGACGGCTTCGCCGGGGACGGGGCGCTGCGCAGGTTCCATGGGCGCTGGCGCCGCAGATTCCCTCATTAGCCACGACGTCTTGGTGGCGGTCGTCAATAGCGCTCGGGCCAAGGACCTCCGGCCGATACGACAGGGAGGGCTCCTCGTGGCAGACGAGTGCCACCGGTACGGTAGCGCTGTCAACCACCTGGCCCTCGACCCCCGTTTCGGGCGGCGGCTTGGTCTCAGCGCCACTTATGCCCGCGAAGATAACGGCAACGTGGCCTGGCTCGACCCGTACTTCGGCGGCACTTGTTTCCGGCTCGGCTACGAACGAGCAGTTGCCGACGGGATCGTCGCCCGGTTCAGAGTGGTCCTGCTCGGTGTGCAGTTCTCGTCGAGCGAACGCGCTACTTACGAACAACTGACGAAGCTGATGGGAGCCTGCCGCGCCCGTCTCGTCCGCGAGTTTGGTCTGCCCGAGGAGCCGTTCGACGTGTTCGTGCGAGCGGTTTCAGCGCTGGCAGACAGCAATGAGCCGGGCGCATGGCCGGCTCGGGAATACCGCCGGACGATGCTCGAACGGCGTCGCCTGCTGGCTGAGACGCCGGCGAAGGGCTCCGCCCTACGCGAATTGGCGCCGGCGCTGAGAGGGGCGGACAGGGCTCTGGTCTTCACCCAGAGCATCGGCGCGGCGGAGCGGACGCGAGCCGTGCTGACCGGCTGCGGTCTCCGGGCGGCGGCTATGCACTCCGGCCTTTCAACTCGGGCGCGAGCCGAAGTCCTCCACCTCTTTGCCACAGGCGGCCTTGACGTGCTCGCGGCTCCCCGCGTGCTGGACGAGGGAGTTGACGTCCCGGCGGCGGACCTTGGCGTGATCATCGGCGCCAGCCGCTCCCGCCGCCAGATGGTCCAGCGCATGGGCAGGGTGCTGCGCAAAAAAGCCGACGGCCGCCGTGCTCGGTTCGTGGTGGTGTTCGTCGAGGGCACAGTCGAAGACCCGTCCTCGGGCGCTCATGGGACCTTCCTCGAAGAGGTGGTCAATGTGGCTGAAGGCGTGTCTAGCTTCCGCACCGATTTCGCAACCCACCGTCCCGGCGAATTGTTGGACGCATTGCAACCTTGAAGTTCGCAACCGAGACAAGAGACCGACACAGGAGAGAGGGCCCAATGGCAGGGAGGATCGAGGATTACGCCATCATCGGCGATACCAGCACCGTCGCATTGGTGGACCGGGGCGGCTCCATCGATTGGTGGTGCGCCCCACGAGTCGATTCGAGGGCCGCTTTTGCCGCCCTGCTCGGCACCGAGGACAATGGCCGCTGGCTGATCGCGCCCAAAGACGAAGTCACTACGACTTCCCGTCGGTACGAGCCAGAGACCTTGGTCCTCGAAACTGTTTTCGAGACTCCGGCAGGCAGCGTGGCAGTGACCGATTTCATGCCGCCGGACCACGCCGATCCCACCATCCACCGGATCGTGGAGGGGCGAGGGGGGCGTGGTCAACATGGCGATGGAGCTGATTGTGCGCTTCGACTACGGCTCGGTCACACCCTGGGTTACCGCTACCGGCGACGGGCTGGTGATGGTGGCGGGGCACGATGGCCTCCGCTTTCATCGTTCGGTCCCGCTTACGGGACGCGGTCGATCATCGGGTTGAGGGCGTCGCCCACGATGCCGTAGCACCTGCGTACGCCGGCTGACACCAGCATTTCCCACAGCGCGTCGGCAACCGTCTTGGCCATGTGGATCTCCTCTCATGCTTGGGTCGACTTGGTAATAGCTTGCATGCCTCGGAGCCCCTCAGTTCCCGATCCTGGGGCGACGTAGGTCAATGGGTTGTTAGCGCTCGGATCGATGCTGTCAAGCCCCGTTTGAACGCTGCTCGACCACCCTGGTCGCTTCCTTGTAGGCGGCCGAGTTGATGTCTTGGCCCAGGCCCTGAGCCACCCGGGCACCGAGCGAAGCATCGACGCTCGCCCAATAAGCGATCACCCGCAGCTGGACCTCGTCGGTGACACGGTCGGTGGCGTGGGCGACGATGTTGGTCACCAGGTGGTCACGGGCGGTCTGGTCCATCACCTCTCGGACGAGAGAGCGGGGCTGTCCGAAGTCGTCGTCCTCGGCATGCTTTTCGTACGCGTAGCGCCCGAGCTCTCCGGCTTCTACGCTCCACGCCACAGCGCCCGCCCGCTCAGGATCAGCCTCGGGGCCGCCGTACGAATTGGGGGCGTACATCGGCTGGGCTCCGGCGTGGCGGTATGTCATAGGGCCGTCCTTGTTGTAAGAGTGGACCTCGGCCCTGGGGGCGTTGACCGGGAGCTGCTGATAGTTCGGGCCGATGCGGTGGAGATGGGTGTCGTGGTACGAGAAAATCCGTCCCATCAGCATCTTGTCGGGGCTGAGCCCGGTCCCGGGGACGAGGTTGGCCGGTGAGAAAGCCGACTGCTCCACCTCGGCGAAAAAGTTCTCGGGGTTACGGTCGAGGACCATCCTCCCGACCGGCACGGGTTGGTAGTCCGAGTGCGGCCATACCTTCGTCAGGTCGAAGGGGTTGAACCGGTAGCCGGCCGCCTCGGCGAAGGGCATGACCTGCACCTCCAGGCGCCACTCGGGGGGTTGGCCAGCCGCAATGGCGTCGTGGAGGTCACGGCGGTGGAAATCCGGGTCCTCCGCCTTCATAGCTGTGGCCTCGGCGTCGGTGAAGTTCTCCACCCCTTGGACGGTCTTGAAGTGGTACTTGACCCAGAACCGCTCCCCGGCGGCGTTGACCGTGGAGTACGTGTGGCTGCTGTAGCCGTTCATGTGCCGGTACGTGCGCGGCGTCCCCCGGTCCGACATGAGGATAGTCACTTGATGGGCGCTCTCGGGGGAGAGGGTCCAGAAATCCCATTGCATGTTTTTGTCCCGCAGGCCCGTGTCAGGTTGGCGCTTTTGTGAGTGGATGAAGTCGGAGAACTTCGAGGCGTCACGGACAAAGAACACCGGGGTGTTGTTGCACACGAGGTCAAAGTTCCCCTCGTCGGTGTAGAACTTCAACGCGAAACCACGGGGGTCACGGTCGGTGTCGGCGTAGCCCTGCTCGCCGGCCACCGTCGAGAAGCGAGCGAACATCGGGGTACGTTTGCCGACCGCCCCCAGGAAGCTAGCCCGGGTGAACCAATTGGCGTCCTCGGTGACCTCGAAGAACCCGTGGGCCCCGCTGCCCTTGGCGTGCACAACCCGCTCGGGTACCCGCTCCCGGTTGAAGTGCTGCATCTTTTGGACCACGTAGTGGTCTTGCAAGGCTGTCGGGCCCGCCGGCCCGACGGTGAGCGAGTACTCGTCACTCTCGGCAGGGATGCCCGAGTCGGTGGTGGTTGGCGGTCCGGTGCGGCGTTCCATCGTTCATCTCCTGTGGTTGGTAGGCGTTTGTGGGACACGTCATCGCTCGTACGTCGCGTCTCGCTCGCAGCCCTCGAAAACCCACTCTTCGAGAGCGCTACCGAATGGTCCAAGAATGCTCCCCTGTTCAAGTGGCGCCGAGCTTGGATGTCTGACTGTGGCGTTTATGGATTTATGCCCGGTCTACGTTCGTCCTAACGCGGCCGCAACCTTGCGGCTGGTCGCCCAACCGGTACTGCGGCTGTCGCCGGCCACGATAGCCACGTTGCCCGCCAGTTCCCCTTCTTGGGCTCGGGGGCTCAAGACCCATTCGCCCCTCTCGGGTGATGGGAAACCGGTCACGACCGCCGGCGCCTGGCATCGACCTGACCTTGGCTGGCTGCTGTCTCGGTCCCGGTGATCAAACGGGCCCCGCGGCCGTGCGTCAAGAAACTGACCGACCATTTGAACAGGACCAGCAACCGGTTCTCGAACCCGATCAGGTAGAACAGGTGCACTCCCAGCCAGGTGGCCCACGCCGGGAACCCGCTTAGCCGCAGTCCTTTAATATCGGCGACTGCCCGGGCCCGGCCGATGGTCGCGAGGCTGCCTTTGTCCCGGTAGTCAAACGGTCCTACCTGCCGACCGGCGATACGCGCCGCGATCAACCGGGCGGCGTAGCGGCCTTCCTGCATGGCCACGGGGGCGAGCCCCGGCAGTGAGCGACCGGTCCCGGTACGCGGATCACGGACGCGGGCCATGTCGCCCAAGACGATGACCTCGGGATGCCCCGGCAAAGTCAGATCCGGCTCGACTGTGACGCGTCCAGCCTTGTCGACCTCGGCGCCAGTTGCATCTCCCAGCGTTCGAGCCAGCGGGGATGCGGTCACACCTGCGGCCCAGATAATGGTCTTGCTGGAAAGCTGGCTCAGTGTCCCGTCGGTTGCTTTTATCGTCACTCCGTCGGGCCGGACATCCACGACCGTGTGGTCGACGAGGGGCGTCACGCCCAGTTCCTGGAGGGAGAGAGCGGCCCGCCTGGACAGGCTCGGCGGGAAGGAACTGAGGACACGATCGGAGCTCTCGATCAGTACGACCCTGCCCAAGCGCGGGTCGCTGTCTCGGAACTCGCCCGGCAAGGTGTCGCGGGCCAACTCAGCGATCTGCCCCGCCATCTCCACCCCGGTCGGTCCGCCGCCTACCACGACAAAGGTCAACCAGGTCGAGCGGAGCCCCTCATCCGTCTCCACCTCTGCCGCTTCGAATGCGCGGCAGGATCCGGCTGCGGACGTTGATGGCGCTCTCAAGCGATTTCACCTCCAGAGCCGTAGAACGCCACTCCTCGTGATCGAAGTAGGAGTAACTTGAGCCACCCGCCACCACAAGCGCGTCATAGCTGATCCGAAGGGATGTCAAGCCCGGGCCCGGCTCGACCTCGACTGCGTGTTCAGCCAGGTCGAACCGGACCACCTCTCCCAGAATGACCCGAACGTGGCGGTCCCGACGGAACACCCACCGAAGTGGTATGGCCATCTCGCCAGGTGACAGCGACCCAGTTGCCACCTGATAGGTGAGCGGCTGGAAGAGGTGATAGTTGTGCCGGTCCACCAGTGTCACGTCAGCATCGACCCCCCTTAGCCCCTTGGCGGCCTGGATGCCTCCGAACCCGCCACCGACGATGACACAGCGGTAGCCCCCGCCACTTTTGGGCTCGGCACCTGACATCGACGGCGCTCCTCTCTTGGTCGCACTCGAGCACACTGCCACTGCCTTTATTGGCCCGTGTTAGGAGGACCGAGACCAGCAGCCCGACCGAGTGAGCGGCACGCTCGTAGGGCTGCGAGGACTGTCGGGGAGCTCTTGTCGATGCCGGCGGGGGCGGTGAGCTCGCCGGTCGTGGGATTGGGGTCGGGGAAGTTCGGCACTCCGTGGGCGCGCATGCAGCGGGATACGGCGAGAAGTTTCTGCATCTCTTGGGGGCTCACGTGCGGGGGCGATGTCGTCGGTGGGCCCGAGTACTTCGCGCAGGCCCGTTGCGCGGCCTGGAACTGCGGTGAGGATGCCAGCGAGGCCACGCTCTCATGGACCTGGGTCTTCCAGGCCCTGATAGCACTCGATGTCGCGAGGGAGCCCGGATCGGGGAAGCTCACTACCCCGTGCGAGCGCATGCAGCTGGCTAACTCGACTGGCCCGCTGGACGACTGGCTGCCAGCCGCCGCCGCGGTAGCCGGTACCGCCGTCGGGGTCGTACCAATTCTGGCGACGCCGGCCCTGGGAGCGCCGCCCCCGCAGGCGGCCGTGGCAAGCGCAAGGCCAATGACAGCTGGGAGAACGAACAGGAGCCGCCAGCGCCTAGGCCGGCCCGTGACCGGTCGCCCAGTGGCGAGCCGGCGTCGCCTTATTGGCTCCCGCGGGAGCAGTGTGAGTGGTTGGTCCACGGGAGGATCGTACGAAAAGGCTGGTGACATTGGGATAACACCGTCGGGGTGGGGGGCTCGGCGGTGAGATTTACCTAGTAGTGGGCGCGGTCGGGATCCCGACCAGACGAGGAGAAGTCACGAAACCGTCCGTGTTGCCTTTCGAATCGGTATAAAAACCGACCAGGTCGCCGGCGTTGTTGAGGCCGTTCAAGATTGTGGTGCCTACCCCGTTCGGGTCGCTAACCGTCTTCAGTGTGCCCCCGCTGTAAATGAACCCGTAAGTCTGCTTGTGTGGTCCCACGTACATCCCCACGGCGACGCCCTCGTCGTTGAGGCCGAAGATCTCGGTCGTCGTCGACCCGGGCACGGCTACCGTCGTCCAGGTCCCACCCTGCTTGATGAAGCTAACGATGTTTCCATTGGCTTTGGTGAAAAAGCCTGCCACCGTGCCGTGGTCGTTGATGCCCGTGGCCGTGGCGCTGGTGGCGCCGGCGGGGGTGACCGGGGTAAAGACCCTTGTCATGCGGTCCCACGTGAAGGCATGGGAATTGCCCTGGGCGTCGTTATAGAACCCAGTCGCTTCGCCGTTGTTGTTGAGGCCCAGAAGCTGGTCGACCGGTGGCTTCGAAGTCGTCAGGGGGTCGCTCACCGAGGAGATAACGCCGTCCTCGTCCAGGAAACCATAGTTGGCGCCGGACGGGAGCGCGTAGAAACCCACCGTGTTGCCCCAGTCGTTGATGGCGGTGACCTGAGTTTGCTGAGAACCGACAAAGTTTTCGTTCGTAAAGGTGTTGGCGCTGTATGGCGCAATCGTGAAGCCCTTGTTCGGGTGGACGTTCGCAGGCGAACCGTTGCCGAAGTAGCCGGCGATCTCGCCGAAGTCATTTATACCGAGCAGCTGGTTGAAGGTGAGGTCTTTGGGGTCCCCGAGCGTGAGGAAGCTGTAGTGGGTAGAGGCGTTGGGCAGTGCCGGCGTTGGCGCCGCCGTCGCGGCCGCGGCTGTGATGGGGGCCAGCGCAGCCCCGGCGGCAATGGCGAGGGCGAAGCGGGCGCTGGACGCCTTGTGCGAGCGTAGAGACGATATGAGGGCGCGCGAGGCTCGCTTGGTCTGGCGGTCCCGGTCAGGGTTGGTCGGTGTGGCGGGCATGGGGGGTTTCCTTTTCGAGAAGGGGTGGATTATAAGACGGTCAAGCCTCCAGGGCCTGTCCTGGGCGGGACTGGGATGCTGGAGGATTTGTTGGCTGCAACGAAGAGAGACACGTTCAACACGGCGCAATGGTTCAGCCGCCGGCACGTAAATTTCTGGGGGCGGACCGTCTGACGGGCCGGTGCCGCCCCGACGTGGGCGAGCAGGTCCTTCAGCTCCTTTTCGCAGGCGCCCTCACTCCTTTTTTGGCCCTTCGGCCAGAACTGACGGCTGAGCCTGCCGTCCCGACAAGGCGTGCCTACTGCTCGCTTGTCACCCTGAAGGGCCCGTGTCTTCACTCTCGACGTTGCGTTAGGCGTTCGCGCCGGCGCCGCGCGACGATGTCAGCAGCGACGCCGGTGAGGGAATGACACTGTCCGCTGTGGGCGGCCTGCAGGAGGGAGGCCATGGCCGGCTAAAGGGGGCAGCCGCGGATCAACCAGTTGCGAGGTGACCCTGCGATGACAACACAAAGAACCGAAGGAGCTCGGTCGAAGCCGGCGGGCGAGCCGTGCTTCGACTGCCTCGAAGAGGTGATGGACGTCGAGCGCCCCCGGCTTGTAAAGCCGCGTGAGGTCGCGTTCTGGCTGATCGCCTACGTGTTCGCCGCCACCATGCTGGGCACGACCCTTCCCACCCCTCTGTACGTCATTTGGCAGAGCCAGTGGCACTTTTCTTCCGGGGTGATCACCCTGATCTTCGCCGTCTATGCGGCGGGCGTGCTGGCCGCCCTGATCTTGGCGGGACGTGCGTCCGACCAGGTTGGGCGCAGGCCGGTGCTCGGGGCCGCTCTGGCGTTCAGCGCGCTCAGCACGGTGGTGTTCATCTTGGCTGCGTCTGTCGGGTGGCTTTTCTTGGGCCGGGTCCTGTCTGGCTTCTCGGCTGGCCTCATGACCGGCACCGCCACGGCGGCGCTCACCGACATGCTGGGACCGGCCAAGCCCCGGCGTGCGTCCCTCGTCGCCACGGTGGCCAACACCGGCGGCCTCGGCCTCGGGCCGCTAATGGCCGGCCTGTTCGCACAGTACTTGCCCAACCCTACGGTGCTCGTGTTCGAGGTGTACTTGGCCTTTTTGGTGGTGGCGGGCATCGCCGTGGCCTGGGTGCCCGAGACAGTGCCGGGACGTCAAAGGCTCACTGTCCGCTTTGCCGGCTTCGGCATCCCACGATCAGGGAGGGACCAGTTCGTCGCGGCCGGGGTGGCGGGGTTCGCCGCTTTCAGCCTGCTCGGGATCTTCAGCGCGCTCGCCCCGACGTTCCTCGGCGGCGTCCTGCACCAACACAGCCACGCCGTCGGCGGCGCAGTCGTGTTCATGATCTTCGCAATTTCGGCTGTCACTCAGGTCGTGGCGGGCCACTTCGACTACCGGAAGGTCGTCTCGTTCGGGCTGGCGCTCTTCCTCTTCGTCCTCGCCCTTATAGTGGCCGGATTATCTCAGGCGTCATTGGGCCTCTTCCTGGCCGGTACAGCCGTCGGAGGGGTCGCGGTTGGCTGCGTTTTCATGGGCAGCCTCTCGACCGCCAACCGCCTGGCCCCAGCCGACCGGCGGGGACAAGTTGTGTCCTCATATTTTGTGTTCTGCTATTTGGGCCTTGCGGTCCCGGTCATCGCGGTTGGCATTTCCTCGGAGCACTTCGGCGTCTTCCGTTCGGTCCTGGTCTGCTCGATAGCGCTCGCGTTGCTATCCGTCTTCTCGCTGGCCACCTTCCGAAGGGGCGAGGTGACGACACCCCTCGTGAGGAGCACCACCAGCGACCAAGGGGCGACTACCCCGGGTACCAACGCTGGCTAGAGGCGCACCGACTTGAGGCCTCTGGCCCAGACCGACTTCGACGGGCAAAAGGGCTGGGAGTTAGTGGTCAAGCTCAAACACGGTACCGGCCAGTCACCGAATGTCCCCACCACCCTTAGGGGCCCCTTCAACACACCAATTTTACCACCAGTCGAGGGCCTTGCCGCAAGCGGGTAGCCGGGTGCAAACTCCCTTCAGTTTGTCGGGGAGGTGAGGTCGGATGGGGGTTGTCGAGGAACTGCGCGCCGAGCAGGATCACGTAGACCGCGGCGTACGCGCGCCTGGAAGAGCTGCGTTCGAGCGCGTCGTCTTTGGCGGAGGAGGTGATCGGGCTTGGGCGGGGAGGCGCGTTGGCGGACCGGGTAAACCGTGACGCCCGCGTCCAGCTCGCCCTCTCCCGTCACGCCGCGCTGTCTGTGGGGGACAGGCCCTTGTGCTTCGGGCGGCTTGACACCGAAGGAGAGGAGCGCCTGCACATCGGCAGGCTCGGCGTTTCCGACGAGGCGGGCGAGCCACTGATGCTCGACTGGCGGGCGCCGGTGGCGGAGGCCTTCTATCGGGCGACCAGCGCCGACCGCCGGGGAGTGGTTCGACGCCGCCATATCCGCATGAAAGGTCGGCGGGTAGTGGGGGTCGACGACGAGCTTCTCGCTCGCAAGGTAAGCGGGGCGGGCGGCGGGTTGGTAGGCGAGGCAGCTCTTCTGTCGAGCTTGGAACAGGCCCGTACCGGTCGTATGGGCGACATCGTGGCCACCATCCAGGCCGAACAGGACGCAGCCATCCGAGCGCCCCTGCGGGGGGTGCTGGTGGTGCAGGGGGGGCCGGGTACCGGCAAGACCGCGGTGGCGCTGCACCGGGCGGCCTATCTCCTGTACGCCCACCAGTTTCCCTTGGCCAGTCAAGGGGTGCTGGTGGTTGGCCCTAACCCGGTGTTCTGCCGTTACGTCGGGGACGTGCTGCCCGGCCTGGGGGAGACGGGCGTCCGCCTCTCGACGCCGGCTGAGCTGGTGCCAGCCCCGGAGGGGGCAGAGATAGTGGCGGACCCGGTGGAGGTGGCGGCGGCCAAGGCCGATCCGGCGATGGCGGAGCGCTTGTTACAGGTTGTGCGGTCTCATCAGCGCCCCCTTGACCACGTCGCCCACGTCGGGTACTCCATCCACCGGTTGGCGGTCACGCCCGCCGACAGCGCCCGCCTGGTGGCCTCGGCAGGCGCCGAACCGACATACCGGGGCGGTCGGGCCAAGCTCGAACGGCTCCTGCTCCGTTACCTGTGGCGCCGGGTCGAGCGAGCCGAGCGGCGCGCCACTCGGTCGGGACTAGCTCGACGGCCGACGCCCAACCAGGCCGAGGTGATCGACCAGCTGCGGGGCTTGCCCGACGTGCGAGCCCTCGCCGACCGGATATGGCCGCGGTTGACCCCCGAAGCGGTGGTACACGAGGCGTTGCGGGCCGCCGGCATCGAGCCGTCACCAGGCTGGAGCGAGCACGACCTTGCCCTGTTGGACGAGGCTGCAGCCCTGATCGGGCCGCCCGCCATCAGGCGCCGACGGCGCCGACCGACGGCGCCGGCTATCGACGAAAACCTGGAGCGCACACTGTCTTCCCTCGGGCACCTGCCAGAGTGCCCGTCGTGCCGGTCCGAGCTGTCGTTCTCGGCCGGCCGTTGGCACTGCGAACGACCGATGTGCCAAAAGACCTGGCGCACCGCGCAGGTCATGTCGCCCCACGCGTTCCAGCAGGTGCGAGAGATCGCCGAGCGGGTGGCCGACACTCATCACGAGGCGGAAGCCGGAATGCCGACCGCCGAGACCTTCGGCCACGTCATCGTCGACGAAGCGCAGGACCTGACGCCCATGCAATGGCGGATGCTTGCCCGTCGCTGCCCCACTGGCTCGATGACAGTGGTTGGCGACCTCGGCCAGGCGAAATACCCCTGGTCGGCCAGCAGCTGGTCTGCTGTATGTGCCGTGGCCGCTCCCCACGTACCCCACCAGGTCTTCGAACTGACGATCAACTACCGGACGCCGGAGGAGGTCATGCGCCTGGCGGCGTCGGTGCTGGCCGAAGTCGCTCCCGACCTGCGGCCGCCCATCGCCGTGCGAAACTGCGGCCAGGATCCGGTCGTCACCGCCACGTCAGCCGACCGGCTGGCGCAGTCGGCCCGGGAGGCCGCCCAACACGAGGCAGTGGTGGTGGCACCGGGGAAGGTGGCGATCATCTTCCCGCCCGGCGCAGTGGACGACGTAGCGGCCGACGTCCTTGACGGCACCGTGGCCGAGCTCGACGTCGAGCGGGCCAAAGGCCTGGAGTTCGACAGCGTGGTGGTAGTGGAACCAGCCGCGCACTCAGCTGGAGAGCTGTACGTGGCCCTGACCCGCACGACCCGCCGCCTGGTCCTCGTCCACTCGCGACCCCTGCCGGCCGCGCTGCACCCCGTTCCCACGCCGAGGTTCCCCAGCTTTCAGCCGAAAGAACCACTCGCCCGATAAGGAGGATGTCGCGCGGCGTAGTCTGAAGGCGGTGGGTCTGAAGGTGGATCGGGGGGCCGACGACCGGGTGGTCCCTCAGGGGTAACGGACGGCTTGAGACCGTCCCGGGGGCTTCAAAAGGTTGCGCTGGGTCTCGGTCAAATCCGGGTAATCATCTGGGACGTAGTAACGCCTGGACCACGCCAGCGGTTCCGGGCTGTACTTGTAAAACACCGTCCGTCGCTCATCGCTCCCTCGCCACGGCAGCGTCCCGTGGGTGAGGGCTTCGGTAAAGATTATGGCCGTACCGGCCGGCCCGGTGACCGGGCGGACGCACGGACGGAGGTTGGACAGGTCCTTCCAGTCCTCAGGGAATGGGAAGGCCGATTTGTGGCTCCCGGGTACGCACGCGAAGCCGCCGTCATCGGGGCCGACGTCCTTGAGGTTGTAGGCCGCCACCGTGAGCCCATTGCGGAGGCGCCCATCGCCGCTCCGGTAGTACTGGACCGGGTCAAATGGGGTAGCTCCCCCGTGCAACCGGGCGCCAATAGGCCCGAGGCCCGAACGTATGAGGTCGATGTACTCATGGTCGAGCCGCAATCCCGGGCCGAGCAGCTCCTCCAGGATCGGCAGGACCCGCGGGTTGTCGACCAGGTCTCGGAACACTCGGTTCTGGGCCAACAGTTCGGTCCAGCGGCGCGTCGTCTCGCCTCGGCCCATTTCCCGTCCCACAAGCTCGTCGACGGCGTCGTTCAGCTCGTCAACGGCCTCAGGCGAAAGGGCGTCTGGGACAGTCAGATAGCCCTGAAGGTCGAACAAATAGCGGTCTTCGTCGCGCATTGCTTCCTCGTCTGTACGTTTGCCAATGACTATCGGACCAATGACTGTCGGACCAATGACTGTCGGAGAGCAGTCCCGCCCGCTTCGCATCTTGCCTCAAGGGCGGGGTCGCGGGCGAACCAAATGCCCACGGCTCGCCAGCCGAGGTCGCCGTCACCCCGACAGCCCGTCCCCCTGGGGCGACCTTCTCGATAGCGTCGTCGGTGGGCTCGGCGATAGCCCAAGAGAAGGTGATCATCGAGCGCTCGAGGTTACATCCCGCCGGCGGAGCGCCGCTGAGGCCCCGCGCTTGGCGCCTACGGTGGTTGCGAGCTGCAGGAAGGTGGCGAATTCGGGTGTTGCCACTAGCGCCCAAGCTTTGTGCCTCGCCATCCACAACCGACACTGACAGATCCGTTGGCTGGCAGATCCGTTGGCTGGCAGATCCGTTGGCTGGCAGATCCGTTGCTGGCAGATCCGTTGCTGGCAGATCCGTTTGGCTCGCTGGCTGCGCTGCGTTGCGCTGCGCTGCGCTGCGCTGCGCAGCCCCAACGGGATTCGAACCCGTGTTTTCACCTTGAGAGGGTGGTGTCCTAGGCCTCTAGACGATGGGGCCAAACATGCCCAGTTTAGACCAGGGCCTGACGGACGCTTCCACAGCCAAGCTCTGGCTCCGCGGGAACGTCCTAGGGCTCGTCGAACCGGGGCGGCTTCATTCCCAGGTCTGGCGTCCGAACCTCCGCGCCCGTAGTCGAGATGGTAGACAAAGGGGCGAGGTCCCAAGCCGGCGAGCGGTTCTGGCGCTTCGACGCTCAGTGAGGAGTGAGGAGTGCTTGTGAAGTGCCCGGTGGCCGGCCAACGCACGCTTGGGTCGGGCTTTGGACGCAGACTGTGGCTCTCGGGACACTTTAGGAACTAAAAGGGGCTGGCGTGATATGGCGTTCGAGGTCTTCTGGGTGCGTTTAGGCGATCTCGGCGCGAAATGGTGTCGTTCCACCCTCCTTTTCGCGACGGAGTGACCTTCTCGCACCCGAAAGGCGCTGACAGCATGTGGGTTCGAGGTGCCGCGCACCCACGCCACCAACGCGCAACAACACGCACCAAAGGGAGGTACTTCATGTGCTCGGCCACGACTCGGCCCGGCTCACGAGCCCTCGGCGGGCGTTGCAGTAACCGCCTTGGCCCAGAAAGGTCCGCTGGGCAGCTCTCCGTCACCCTTCAAAAACCCGTGTCGACGAGGAGACCCGTCTCCGGTCATCAAACTGGGTGGGCCCACCTCACGCCAGGACCATTCCACGCTTGCCCCTCGGCTAACAGGCGAATAGGTTGCCGAGCAATATGACAGCTCACCTCGAGGTGTCGCCGCCAAATCGTTCGGATGTCCCAGCAGGTCGCCTGGCGGCTGTGGACGCGTCGCACTATGTGTTCTTTGGAGCGTTGCTCGTGCCTATTACCAAGACCATCGAGCCGAGCCTGTCGGAGAGCTTGCGGGGCCCGCGCGCGGTGCCCTCGGGGCTGGCCGCACACGAGGGGGTTTGGGCCGCGATCGTGAGCCATCATGAAGACGGGGCGCCGCCGTCCATGCTGGAACACCTGCAGGGCTCCAAGGCGCGTCCCTCGTCGGTCCGCGTTCTCCCGGGCGCTTCAAGCTCGGCGAGGGTGGCAGAGGCCGGCCGGCCAAGACCAGGAACACTGGTGCCGGCGGCAGCGGAGATCCGGTCGTGAAGATCGTCGACGTCCGGACAGTCATTGTCGACGGCGGCTGGCGCAACTGGGTATTCGTCATCGTCGACACGGACGAGCGCCTCACGGGTTACGGCGAGTGCACCCTCGAAGGCCGCGAGCACGCTGTGGCTGGGGTCGTCCAGGACTTCCGGCACCATCTCGTGGGAGAGAACTCGGAAAACATCCGCCGGCTTACTAGACAATTAGGGCGCCACGGGTACTGGGAGAGCGGCCCCGTAATCAGCTCGGGCATTGGCGGCGTCGAGATGGCCCTCTGGGACGCGTTTGCCAAGAGCCTCGGGGTCTCGCTCAACAGCCTCCTGGGTGGCCCAGTGCGCGAGCAAATACCCGTTTATTCGAATGCCTGGTATTTCGGCGCCGAGTCGAGCGCTGACTTTGCCGAGAGCGCTCGGAAAACCGTGGCGCTCGGCTACAGAGGCCTCAAATTCGACCCCTTCGAGGTGGCCGAGTTCACTCTCACCGATATCGCCCTCGGCCGGTGCATCGAACGAATCGAGGCGGTCCGCGACAGGGTTGGTAACAACGTTTCTCTGATGGTCGAAGGTCACGGACGATTTGGCGTGGAGTCGGCTCTCCGGGTAGCCAAGAGGCTGGAACCGCTCGGCATCCGCTTCTTCGAGGAGCCAACCCCGCCGGGGGATTACGCCGCGCTTTCGCAGGTGGCCCGGGCATCTTCAGTGCCCGTCGCTGCCGGCGAGCGTGCGTACGACCTGCGTGATTGCCAGCGCCTTATTACTGCCGGCGTCTCGGTGCTCCAACCAGACGTCATCCATCTTGGCGGCATCAGCAAGATGGTTGCCGCGGCTGAGCTCTGCGAGGCCGCCTCGGTCTCGTTTGCCCCCCACAATGCCTCGGGCCCGGTGGCGACTGCGGCGACGCTCCAGCTGGCGTCCGTGGCGCCGGCTCTGCTCATGCAGGAGATGTTCGCCCCCCTGGATACGGAGTGGAAAGACCGAGTGGCTCTTCCGGCGGTAGAAATCCGCGACGGCTGCGTCACCCCGTTGAAGGGCGCGGGCCTTGGCATCTCACTTGATGCCGAGGAAATAGCCCGGCACCCGTATGCAGTGCGCGACCTGGACCTGTTCGGTACCAGTTCGATCCTCTCCAGACCGGTCCGCGACGACGCGGCGCAACACCCGACCCGTTGACATAAATACGCAAAGACGCGAGCAATTACGCCCCGCTATGTCGCTCGTCGGGCACTGTCCTCAAGCCACCGGCCCTCAAGCCACCGGCCCTCAAGCCACCGGCCGTGAAATTGGCCGCACCTGGCGCCAGGGAGTTCCCTGTACCCGCCTCCCGTTGAAGATCACCGGAGCCACTGGCCCGCTCCTCCGACCCGTCGCGGTCGTGTGACCGCCTCTTCTAGCCTGCCGCCGGCAGGTGGCGTCCGCCAGCGGGACACGTACGGCCACACGCCGGTGTCCCAGATGTTCGATGCCGGGGACGTTTACGGGATCGGTTACGACGTCGGTCGCGCCGGACGGGCTCCTGTGCGTCTCGGCTTCATTGGCGTTGGAGGCGTCGCACAGTCGAAATGGCTGCCGGCGCTCCTCAGGCTGCGAACGCTGTGGGACCCTGTCGAACTCGTGGGGGTCGCGGATCCTGCTGAGGCGCAGGGGCGGAAAATCGAGCACCTATACGGCTGCAAGTGGTACCCGGACCACCGCCAGCTCCTCGCCGCTGAGCGACCCCAGGCAGTTGTGGTCGCCAGCCCTGACGACCTCCATGGACGCCACGCCATCGACGCGCTGGAAAATGGGGCCGCAGCTCTCGTAGAAAAGCCGTTCTGCACCTCGCTGTCCCAGGCGCAGGATCTCTGCCAGCTCGCCGACGAAAGACAACTGGTCCTGATGGCGGTCGGGAACCTGCGCTTTTCGCCTCCTTTTCGCCGGGCGCGTCAGCTCACAGGCGAGCTCGATGGCTTCCGTGCGCCCGGGATGCTGTTCGGGAAGATGCACCTCGGGTACGACTACGTCGACCTCCTGGAGGACGCCACGGTCCACCTATTCGACCTGGCGCGCTTCTTTATGGGGGAAGTGACGACCGTGGCGGCACACGGCATTGGGCCAAGGCCAAGAGTCAGCAGACATCCGTACCCGTTCCGCCATGCGGCTATCACAATCGAGTTTTCGTCGGGGTCGATCGCACAGCTCTCGACCAGCTCGAGCGCTCTCAGCTTGAAACCCTGGCTCCGCCTCGAAGTCCACGGTGAAGGCGTGTGGCTGGCCGTCGATGACGTATTCGAGTTGACCCTTTACGACAGCGAGACCGGGCCGTCGAAGGCGTGGAGGCCCGTGCTGGCCAACACATTGTTGTTCGACGAGGAATTTGGTGGTTATTTGCCCCAGCTCGAACATTTCCTCCAAGTAGTCCGTGGCGAGGAGGCGGCTTCGATCACCGGGGAGGACGGCTACAAGGCACTGGAGTTGGTTGTCGCAACCCACCTGGCCATCGGGCGGCCCGGCGTGGTGGCACTCCCGCTCGACCCGGGGCACGCGGGCCGTGAACTTGCCGCCTTGCGTGGTCGATGGTGAAATCGTCCTCACAGTCCGACTCCTGGGAGGCCGTGTTGCGCCTATCGGATGCCCGTCAAGTCATACAGGTTAAGCGGTCCGAGCCGGACCGGACAGCGCGTCGCCTGGCTGCCTGCGTCAATGTGGATGACGTGCGTCAGCTGGCCAAACGACGCCTGCCCCGGGCCGTGTTCGATTTTGTCGACGGGGGAGCGGACGACGAGATAACCCAGCGCGAGAACGCCGCCGCGTTCCAGGCTTGGCGGTTCTCTCCCCGGGTGCTGCAAAACGTGGGCGAGGCTAATATCACGACCGAGTTTTTTGGGCGGCGGTATGGCGCTCCGTTGGGGCTGTGCCCGACCGGTTGCCCCAGCATGATCCACCCGCAGGGCGAAGTGGCCGTGGCCCGGGCTACCGCAGCCCGGGAGCTCCCGTACTCCGTCTCGACGGCCGCCAGCACGCCCATCGAAGACCTTGCCGTAACAGGGCACGACGATTTGTGGTTCCAGCTCTACGTTCTTCGCGACCGTGGCCTCACTCGTTCATTGGTCGAGCGCGCCGCGCTTTCGGGGTACCGCGTGCTCGAGGTCACGGTTGACACTGCGGTCAGCGGAAAGCGTGAGCGCGACGTTAGGAACGGTTTGACAGTCCCACCCTCGCTCAGTGCCCGGACGATCGCAGATATCGCCATCCATGTCGGTTACTGGACGGAGATGCTGCGTGGCCCCGCGCTGCGGTACGCCAACCTGGGCGAACGGGCCGTCGGCGATCGACGCGTTACCCCCTCGAACCTGGCCAACCTCTTCGACCCGACTGTTACGTGGGACGACATTGCCGAGGTCCGGACTTGGTGGCAAGGTCCCATGCTTCTCAAGGGCCCGCTCGGCCCGGTCGACGCCAAACGGGCTATGTCGCTCGGGATCGATGGCATCCACATTTCAAACCACGGAGGCCGGCAGTTGGACCGGAGCCTCCCTACCGCTGACCTCGTCCGCCCCGTGCGGTCGGCAATTGGTGAGGAGGCCGCGATAGTCGTCGACTCGGGGATCCGGCACGGCGCCGACATCGCCGTTGCGGTAGCGCTCGGCGCTGACCTGTGCGCAATCGGCCGTCCCTATGTCTATGGTCTTGGCGCCGGCGGCGAGCGCGGCGTTGGGAAAGTCCTCGAGCTACTCATCGACCAGCTCAGACTCACAATGCAACTCGCTGGTACCAGTTCAGTGGGCGAGCTCCGGCGGCACGGCCCAGAGCTGCTGAAGCGGCGAGCCTGATGGACTGGAGGGCCTTGTCCCAGTTTGACCTCTAATGGCGAAATTCACGGGCACCGGCAGCCGGCCGACCGCCCTGTCGGACGCTACAGTCGCACATGGCCGTCCGCTGGATGACAGCGTTCCTCGATTTTCCTGCCTCGGTGTTCGACCGTGGTTGCTCGTTCTGGCGAGGCGCCACGGGCTTTGGGCTCTCGCCGCCCCGAGGGGTTTCCGGCGAGTTTGCGACACTGGTCCCCGCGGGCGGCGACGCTTATTTGCGCGTGCAGCGGGTCGGCAGTGAGGAGGCCGCGGTCCATCTGGACCTTCATGTTGACGATGTAGAGGGATCGGGCCGCCGGGCTACAGCTCTGGGCGCTGCGGTATCCGAGACGCGGCCCGGGCTTTTCGTGATGTCCTCCCCCGCCGGGTTACCCTTTTGCTTGGTAAGCGGGCAGCACAGGTTCGGGCGCCCGCCACCGCGGGCCTGGCCGGGGGGTCACCGGAGCATTGTCGACCAGATTTGTCTCGACATCCCTTCTCGGGCTTTTGTCCCCGAGGGCGACTTTTGGGCCGACCTCACAGGTTGGGAACGCCGGGCCGGGTCGCGGCCGGAGTTCAACTACCTGGTCCGGCCGTCCGAGATGCCCCTGCGCATCCTTCTGCAGCGTCTCGACGACGAAGCGGCCCGGTCGTGCCGCGCCCACCTCGATCTGGCGTGCGACGACGTGCTCGCCGAGCGGCGACGCCATGAGGCCTTGGGCGCCGCTTTTGTGGCGGAGCCGAGCTGGACGACCCTGGTCGACCCGACCGGCCTCCCTTACTGCATCACCTGGCGTGACCCAGGCACTGGGTTGCCGGCGCCAGCAGCTCTTTAGGGCCAGCGGAGGGCTGGGACCGCCTCGGTTTTCGCGGGTGACCTCGAGTCCTCAATAATCACTCTCATGAGCACGCTCGGGGCCGAAGCGTCGCGTTTAGCCCAGGAAAGCTATGGGCTGGCGGCCTGGAAACGTTGGGGACCGTACGTTTCGTTGCGGCAGTGGGGGACCGTACGGGAGGACTACAGCGGCGACGGCGACGCGTGGCGTGCCTTTCCTCATGACCACGCCCGGTCCCGTGCTTACAGGTGGGGAGAGGACGGGCTGGGAGCGATCTGCGACCGGTGGCAACATCTTTGTTTCGGTCTGGCGCTCTGGAACGGTCATGACCCTTTCATCAAGGAGCGGCTATTCGGGCTGACGAACCCGGAGGGCAACCACGGGGAGGACGTAAAGGAGTACTGGTGGCCGCTCGACTCGACGCCGACGCATTCGTTCATGCGGTGGCTGTACCGGTACCCGCAGGCCCGGTTCCCGTACGAAGAACTCTTGGCCGAGAACGCTCGCCGCGGCCGGCTGGACCCCGAGTACGAGTTAGTAGACACAGGCGTACTCGACGAAAACCGATTTTTCGACGTGGAGATCGTGTACGCGAAGTCCGCGCCTGACGACCTTTGTATCGATATTCGCTGCACCAACCACGGGCCTGGCCCGCCTGCACGTCCTGCCAACTGTCTGGTTCCGCAATACCTGGGCGTGGGGGCGCGACGACCGGCGGCCATTGCTCTGGGCGCACGACGACGTCACCGTCGCCCTCAGTCACAGCGCCCTGGGTAATTTCTGGTTGTCGTGTGACGACGCCACCGCCACCCCCGCCCTTCTGTATACCGAAAACGAGACGAACCACCAGCGCGTTTTCGGCGGTGCCAACGCCTCGCCTTACGTGAAGGACGGGATTGGTGACCACGTTGTATCCGGTGCTGAAACGGTGAACCCAGCTCGGAGGGGGACCAAGGCGGCAGCTTGGTACCGCCTGGCTGTGCCGCCGGGAGCAACGCGGTCGGTCTCGCTCCGGCTGGCCAACGAAGCGCCCGCTGGAGACATGTTCGGTACTGCGTTCGAGCGCACGCTCCGCAACCGCGAGCGGGAAGCCAATGAGTTCTTTGCGGGTGCCATGCCGGTCGAGCGGTCGCAGGAGAGCGCCACCGTATTCCGTCGGGCCATGGCCGGGTTGCTGTGGACAAAGCAGTTCTACCGCTTCCATGTGGATGAATGGCTGCAAGGGGACCCGGCCAGCCCCCCACCGCCTGAGGGCCGCAGGGCGGTCCGGAATAGCGACTGGGCGCACCTCGCGAATAGCGACATCATCTCGGTCCCGGACGGATGGGAATACCCCTGGTACGCCTCGTGGGACCTCGCTTTCCACATGGTGCCGATGGCGCTGGTGGACCCGGCCTTCGCCAAGGAGCAACTCCTCCTTTTGTGCCGGGAATGGTACATGCACCCCAACGGCCAGATGCCCGCTTACGAATGGGGTTTCGATGACGTGAACCCGCCCGTCCACGCATGGGCGGCGTGGCGGGTCTACAAAATAGACGCCAAGGCGACCGGCGTAAAGGATTACGAGTTCCTGCAGCGTATTTTCCACAAATTGCTTATGAACTTCACATGGTGGGTCAACCGGAAGGACGTCGAGGGCAGGAACGTATTTGCCGGCGGTTTCCTCGGGCTCGACAACATCGGCCTTTTCGACCGGTCCAAGCCATTTCCTGGAGGAGGCGAGCTGGAGCAGGCCGACGGGACCAGCTGGATGGCGATGTACGCGCTCAACATGCTGGCCATAGCGCTCGAGCTCGCCGACCACGACCGGACATATGAGGATGTTGCCACCAAGTTTTTCGAGCACTTCCTAGGGATAGCTCACGCGCTCAATACCCTCGGGCTGTGGGACGAAACCGACGGCTTTTACTATGACCTGTTGCTGGTGCCCGGCCACCAACCGGTCCCTCTCAAGGTGCGTTCGGTAGTGGGCCTCGTACCTCTGTTCGCAGTGGAGACGATCTCTGTCTCGGCCCTCCGGCGGCTGCCGGACTTCTCGTCCCGGGTGCGCTGGTTCGCCCGTCACCGGCCGTCCCTCTGCGAATCGGTCTTCACGACTGAGGAGGGTGGAGAACCGGGGCCCGGTCGCCAGATGCTCTCCGTGCTCAGCCAGGACAGGCTCCGACGCTGTCCTGAGCCGTCTGTTCGACGAATCAGAGTTCTTGTCGCCGTACGGGGTTCGCTCGATGTCGCGCCATCACCGGGACAACCCGGTGTCGATCGACCTGAACAGCCAATCGCACCAGGTGGATTACGAGCCGGCGGAATCCTGTACAGAAATGTTCGGTGGCAACTCGAACTGGCGTGGCCCGATTTGGTTCCCGATCAATTTCCTCCTCGTCGAGTCGCTCCAGAAGTACCACTGGTTCCTCGGTGACGACTGGAAGCTCCCCTTCCCGACGGGCTCATCCCGCCAGCTCCACCTCTCCGCCATAGCCGGCGAACTCTCGCGGCGGCTGATCGACGTCTTCGTCCCTGGGGGCGATGGGCGCCGCCCGGTCAACGGGGGCTGCGACCGGTTTGATTTCGACCCTGCGTGGCGGGACCACATCATCTTCCCGGAGTACTTCCACGGCGACACCGGGGCGGGGCTGGGCGCCACCCAGCAGACCGGCTGGACAGCCCTCGTAGCCAAGCTGATCAGCCAAAGCGGTACCTGACCCGCCAAAATGGGCCGGCCCCGGGACAGGAAATTACTATCCCGTGTGGGCAGACACCTGAACCGCGCAGACCGCGCAGACCGGGCCTGGGCCTGGTGGCTTTAGTGACGAAAAACGGCACTAAAGCCACCGAAACGCGAGGCGCTCGTCAATAATCCCGCCCAGCTATCCACCGGGAGCGGAGGAGAGCGGACTTTTTGCCCGGGCACCTCCGCTCATCACCGGTTCGACGGGGGGTCGTCCTGGCGGATGCTTTCGGCGTGGTCGTTGAGGCAGGCGACCAGGTCGGCCAGATGACTGATGAAGCACTCCGCCTCTTCCTCTCCGAGCCCCATGAGAAAGCTCGCCAGGGCCGGCGCGTGGCGTTCTCTCAACTCGTTTACGGCGGGCTTGGCCGCTTCGGAGAGGGAAACGACGATGCGACGCCGGTCCTGCTCGTCGTGGTCGCGCCCGACCAGCCCGGCGCGGGCCAACTCGCCGATGACCAAGCTGGCGTGGGCCGTGCTCATGTCGGTGCGCCTGGCCAGGTCCGAGACGGTGGCGGGCCCGGCCACCCCCAGTGAGACCAGCGTCGCCAGGTGTCGCTCACGGTGACTGCCGCCCACCTTGAGGATCTCCGGCATTTCGCCAGCCCGTCGCCGCAGTGCGGATGATAGTTGCGGCAGGAGTGGTGCTAACCGGGTGATATGTGGGTGAATATTCTTCAAGGTCCCTTGGTTGTCAAACGCGCTTGAGTATAGTGTAGTTGGTTGATGAGCAAAGGAGCGAGGATGGCCGAGAACAGCAACCACTACTCGAAGCGCAGCCCGGCGGACCGCAAGCTTCGAGCCGCCGATAGCGATCGGGTCGCTGTCGGCGACATCCTCCGACGTGAGCACGTAGCGGGGCGGCTCGACAGCGAAGAGTACGCGGACCGTTACGGTCATTGCCTCGAGGCCAAGACCTACGCGCAGCTGGACGAGCTGATCGCCGACCTCCCGGGAGACCCCGAGCCAGCGTTCGTTGTTGGGCCAACGCCCCGTGACGAGCCGTGGCGCCATGGCGCCTGGGCTCCCGGCCGCCGCCGTATGCACGTGCCGGTTTTCGGCTGGGTAGCTCTCGGAGTAGCGCTGATAGCCCTCAGCGGCACCCCCTTTGTCTGGATTGCCTTACCGATGCTGTTCTTCTTCGTTATCCGCCCTCTGATGTGGCGCTCGGCGTGGAGATCAGGTGGCCGTGGGCCCGGATGGGGCGGAGGGTGCGGGTGGGGCCCCGGGACAGGCGCTCTGAGTTCCCAACCGTCTGAGCATCAGGGCCTGGCCCCGGCGCCCGGCGGGAGCGCACGGGCCCTGATGTTTCGGGCACGCACCCGTGGTATGCCTGTTTATAGGAACCCGAGCCTGCTCGGCGGCCACATTCGAACAAAGGCCCGACCCACAAGGTAACTGGCCGGCACCGGTCCCCAGTACCGAGAGTCGTCCGAGTCCTTCCTGTTGTCGCCCATAACGAAATAGGTTCCGGCTGGGACCCGGTATGGGTCGGGCAGCTGGAGCATGCCGGGGATGTCCCATTGCGTGCAGTACTCGGAACCAGGATCTTGCCAGCCCTGGGGGAGGTAGGGCTGAGGCTCCTGTTTGCCGTTTACGTAAACCCTGCAGTTCGAGACCGACAACCACTGGCCGGGCCCGGCTATGACGCGTTTGATGAGGTCGTCGACTGTCGAGTTGTCCCTGGGCGGGCGGCGGAACACAACAACGTCGCCGTCGTGCACAGCGTGGAAGTCGTAAGCCAGCTTGTTCACCAGCACACGGTCGCCGGGCAAGATAGTCGGTTCCATCGAGCCGGTTGGGATAGAGAACGCTTGGACCACGAAAGTCTTGATAAGCAGGGCGGCGACAAGGGCGACGACCAAGACCAGTAGCCACTCCACCGCCACTTGATGCCGTCTCCGACCGTGACCGGGTTGGCCGTCCGCGTCGCCCTGCCCGCCTGTTTGGCCAACGTCCGAGCCGGTCGTCTCCCCTTGTGGCCCGCCCCGAACGCCGACCGGCCTCCATCAACAGGGTTGGCCATGAAGCTGTTCCGTGTTGTTGTTCACCGTGCCCGGTGCCAGGATTTTGTCCGCAGCGGTGGGTGCGCACGTTCTCCGGCCGACGATCACGGTCGCCTTCCCGTTGAAACTGGCCGGGACGACGAGCCCCACAATGCACCCCTTCGACCCGTCGGCGCACGGGCCCGTGACCTCGTCCATTATGTGCGTCGAGCGCGCTGGCGCTCCTATCACCCAGGCCGCCACGATGGAACCAACCTGGCTCGCGGGGGCCGGTACCGACCGCACCGAGATGGGGAAATGATGCGAGCGGAATGCGGACGTGAGTTCGCTGACGGCGTGCGCCCTGTCGGTTATCTCCACCCGCACGACACCGAGGGCGCCCGCCGGCGCTGGCGACGTCGACATGGTCAGTGACGCTGCGGCGACGGAAACGGCGGCCAGCAGCGCGGCTCCACGGGCCTGCCAACGTCGCCTCACTAGCGGGGCGAGCCGCTCGCGGACAGCGCCGCCCAGGTAGCTAAAGGCGATCGAGGCCACGGGGACGCCGTCGCTCGCTAGGCGCTGGGCCAGCTCGGCGGCTTCCTCCCCGTGCCGGGCCTTCCAGCGCTTTGGGTAGCAATGCAGTGCCAGGGCTATGGCACAGCTTTCGCGGCGACGGCCCATCACGTCCCCTCAAAGCCCAGTCGGAAACGGCCGACTTTGCTTATACGTTCCAGTGCGTCCAGGTGGGCGGCGAGCGCAGAGCTACCCTCGGGCGTGATGCGGTAAGGGTGGCGACGGTCCTGGCTCGGGAGTGCTTCGATGAGCCCCAGGTGCTCCAGACGGTCGAGGGCACCGTACAGAGTCCCCGGTCCTAGGCGCACACCCGAAAAAGTCGTCACGTCCTGGATCAGCGCATAGCCGTGTTTTGGGCCTCGGCGAGGCTCGTCAATATGAGCACAGAGGCGTCACCAGCGCGCCGGAGCACGTCGTCGTGCCCTGTGCTGCTCACCTGTTGGCTTGGCGGCATGGCATGACCTCCTCCTAGTACGACGACCAATATATCAGTGAACGAACTAGTTGGGTGCGCTGAATTTGGAGCCGAGGTCAGCCTGCTCCTGAGCGAACGGCGTTACCTGGACGTCACCGCAGGCACCCATGAGGCTTTTGGACCGCTGGGTCACCATTTTCGGCCGCGGGGTTGCAGCTTTCGGCGCGGCGCAAAAGGTAGCGCTTTTCCGGGATGCTCGCAGTTCGGCGCGCTGCCTCCTGGAATGCTTCACGGGCCTCGGCGTGGCGTCCCGCCATTTCGACCAAGTGGCCGCGCATCGCGTGCAACCTGTGGTGGGACGCAACGCGCCCGTCGTCGGCGAGCGACGAGAGCAGCTCCAACCCGGCTCCCGGCCCGTGCACCATGGCTACAGCCAGAGCGCGGTTGAGCGTCGCCATCGGGTTAGGCGCAACGCGGTCGAGCACCTCGTAGAGGGCGAGGATCTGCGGCCAATCGGTCGCGTCAGCGCTGACCGCTTCGTCGTGGACAGCGGCGATCGCAGCCTGCAGCTGATACGCCCCCACCGGGCCTTGCGAGAGGGCTGCTGTCACGAGGGCGACCCCCTCTTCGATCTCCCTCTGGTCCCAGAGGCCGCGGTCCTGGTCGGCGAGAGAGACGAGCTCTCCACTCGGGCCGGTACGGGCGCGGCGGCGAGCGTCGGTGAGCAACATGAGCGCAAGGAGCCCCTGGGCTTCACTGTCGTTGGGCCGGAGACGGCACAGTTCACGCGCCAGCCTCTTGGCGTCTTGCGTCAGGTCCGTCCGGCTTATCTCGCCGCCGGACGACGCTGTGTAGCCCTCGTTGAAAACCAGGTACAGGACATGCAGGACAGCTCTAACGTGGGCCTCGAGCTCCTCAGCGGGGGGCATCGAAAATGTGCCGCCTGCCTCCTGGACGTGTCGCTTGGCTCGGCTGACCCGCTGCGCCATGGTGGCCTCAGGGACGAGGAAGGCGCTGGCGATCTCAGCGGTCGTAAAGCCGCCCACAGCCCGAAGAGTGAGGGCGATCTGCGAAGGTGCCGTCAATGAAGGGTGACAGCACATCAGCAACAAGAGCAGGGTGTCGTCGCGCTCAGGGCTCTCGTCGGTCCCCGGTGCACCCCGCAGCTCAGGGGGCGGGGTTACGAACGCGCTGCGCTGTTCGCGGCCGCGTCGGGAGCGTTCGCTGCGCACCTGGTCGATGAGGCGGCGGTTCGCCACTGTGATCAGCCAGGCGCGCGGGTTCTCGGGCGTGCCACTGACGGGCCAGCCGCGCGCCGTGGCCAGTAGCGCCTCCTGAACAGCGTCCTCGCACAGATCCAGGGCTTGGTGCCTGCGCAAGAGCGCGCCGAGGACCTCGGGCGCCAGCTGCCGCAACAGATCCTCCACTTCACCCCTCTCCTCGGTCACATCTCGGGCCGGGCGTCGTGGAGGACTGACCACAGCATCGCTATGTACTTCATCTTCTGCTCTCCTCGTGCCAACGCTGCCCACGTGCGCGTGGCCGTGTGAGGGTTGCCGTGAGGTCGGAGCCGTCAGGGGGATTTCTACATCAAATGCCGATAAGTGGGCGCAGTGGGCCTGTCAAGATCGTCGCTCGGCTGCCCATGTCGAACCGCGCTGCTCGTCTCCGACTGAAGAACGGCGCGGCGAAGTCCGCCGAGCGCACAGTAGAGGAGACCAACAATGCCAAGCCTGGCATCTTTCATAATCACCAGTCTCGACGGCTTTTACGCCGGTCCCAATGGTGAGTTCGACTGGCCCATCGTGGACAAAGAGTTCAATGAGTTCGCGGTCCGCCAGCTGGACGGAGCGGGGACACTTGCCTTCGGGCGTGTCACCTACGCGTTGATGGCCGCCCACTGGACGTCCGAGCTCGCTCAAGCGAACGATCCTGCGATTACTCGGCGGATGAACGGAAAGCCAAAGTTCGTCTTCTCGAGGGCACTCGAGGACGCCGGCTGGTCTGGCACCACTGTCCTCCGTGGCGAAGCCACCGAGCGGGCCGCGGAGGCTAAAGCGGGGGAGGGCCAGGAAGTGCTGGTGCTCGGCAGCCCGCACCTCACCGCCGCTCTATCCGAAGCTGGACTGCTCGACGAGCTACGCATCATGGTCAGTCCCATCCTGCTCGGCCGAGGGCTATCGCTGTTCGAAGACCTGGGGGAACGGATTTCGCTCACACTGCTGCACGTCGAGGCGTTCGAATCAGGGAACGTCCTACTCACCTACCGGCCTTCCGGCGAACGTCGAGGCTGAAAGCCAACGTGTGCGGCCAGCCCGGGCTAAGCCCGGCCCGCCAGCGTCGCACGGCCCGCGCTCAGGCGTACCTGAGCCGGCAGGCCAGGTCCAACGCCCGGTTCAACCTCTTCGTCGCCAACTTCGTGTCGCCTCTGTCCCAGGTGTCGAGGGCGGACTGGACGGCGGACTCCAGTGCCTCTGGGAACCGCTGCTGGTCTGGCCCGAGCAGTTCCCGGGCCGCCCCAACGGCCTGTTCCAGCCGGCCGTCATCAAGGCACACGGCGACGAGCGGCCAAAGCCCAGCCCAGCACCAGGAGTAATGGACCACACATGTGCGCCACAGCTCCCGGGCCTCTTCTGCTAAGGCCTCGGCATCGATATATAGCCCCTGTTTCCATGCTGCCCAGGCCAACATCGCTTTAGCCATCCCGGCGTACTCAGGGAAGGCCAGCTCACTGGCTAGTGCCTCACCCTTAGGAGCCAAAGCCTTTACCTCTTCGACGTTGTGCTGGCGGAGATGAGCGCAGCAGAGGTACGTGAGGACCCGTAGCTCCAACGTCCTGTCGTTGGCGCGCCTTGATATTTCTAGCGTTTGCTCCAGGTGCCCCTGTGCCCCTATGAAGTCCCCGTACCACAGCAGGGCGAACCCTAGCCCAAAGCGCATATAAAATAACTCGTTCTCGAGCCCAGCGTCTACCGCCGCCTGCCATGATTCCCGGTAATCGAGGAGGAGGTTGTCGTCGATGAGGTACCGGCTGGCCCGCGCCCGCAGGGTGGAGACGGCTTGGTAGAAATTCACTTTTTGCCTGGCACTGGACCGCGACTCCACAATTGGCCGGGCCTGCTCGAGGACCAGCGCTTGAGCGCTAGGTTCGTTGCGCCAGTAGTGGAGGTTGCTGCGTTCGAGTTGGACGTCGACCCAGATGTCGGCCCATTCGTCAGAGCCCTGGTCTGGCCAGGCCTGTAGCTTTATCTCGGCCGCTTCAAGTGCACCGAGGGCCGCCTCGTGGCGGTGGCTGGCTGTTTCTACTGCGGCCAATAAGCAAAGCGACCGCGCCGCGACCAGGACGGCGTCAGCCGAAGCGAGCTCCGCGGCTCGCTCGAACGCGGTCCGGCTGTCTTCGAATTGCCCCAACCGCCAGGCCAGGCGGCCTAGTTTGAGCCAGATCTCTGCCACCGGGACTGCATTCGCTGGATCGGGGCCGAGCAACTCGATGGCCCACGAATAAGAAGCCCTCGCCTCGTGGTTCGCAAACGTCGAAGCGGCGCCGTCCCCTGCAAGTGCCAGATAGTGTGCGGCCCGCTCGGCTTCCCCGGCCAGTGCGTAGTGGTGCCCGAGCAAACCGGCCACCTCTTCGAGACGCCCAACCGAGGCTTGTTCGAGCCCCCACGCGGCACGCGAGTGCAAGCGGGCCCGATGACCCCGCAACAGGCCTTTGTAGATCGCCTCCTGGATCAGGCTGTGGCGGAAGTGGAAGGTGGCTTCGGGGACGTTCGCCGCCCGGACCACCAAGCCCGCCGAACACAGATCGGAAACTGCTGGCAATAGCCCGCCGTCTGGCTCGGTGACCGCGTTCAGGGCTTCGAGCGTGAACTCGGGCCCGAGCACTGAGGCAGCAACGATGGCATCACGCGGGGCGGGGGCCAGACGGTCGACGTGGGCGCGGACCAGACGTTCGATCGCTTCTGGTAGCTCGGCCTGACCATCGATTTCCAGCCGCCATTTCTGGTCGCTCGCCTTTACTAGAGCACCCGTTTCCATCAAAGACGCGAACCGCTCTTCGAGGAATAGCGGGTTGCCCTCCGCCCCTTGGCGCACGAACGCCGACACGTCTTCCCGCGCCACCCCGCCGAGGAGGGTGTTCACCAGGTCACGCTCTGCCTCGTCACCGAGGGGCGCTAGTTCGATTGTCCGCAGGCTCAAGCCTGAGGCACTACCAAGGGCCGCCTCGAGCGCGGAGACGCCCGGGTCGGGCTCCGGCCGGCGGGTGAGCAAGAGGAGGAGGGGACTGCTCATGCTGAGCGACGCGATTTCCTCCGTGAGGCGTAAGGATGTGGGATTTGCCCAATGGAGGTCCTCCAGGACGACCAGGGTGGAGCCGTACGAGACGAGCCGGGACAGCAGGGACATAAACGCCTTGAAGCGGGCCTGCTGCAACTGCTCTGGGCCTAATCGTGAAACGCTGGCCGCAACCACGCTTGACCCCAGGCCCATGACCTGGGCCAACAAGCCAACCTGGTCATCGTCGGCCTTCGGGCCGAACGCGGCCTTCATCGCCCGTTCCAGCGCGGCAAGGGCGAGCCGTTCGTCGGCCTCCGGGGCCGCGCCGACCCACGCCGACAGGAGCTGTTGGTAAAGCCCGAAAGGCTGGGAAGAGGTGTACGACGCGCCCCGGCCTTCCAGCCACAGCGGCAATCGTCCAGAGGCTGCTCCAGCCCACGCCATGAACAACTTGCGGCACTCGTGGACGAGCCGGGTCTTGCCCAGCCCGGGCTCTCCCGTTATCAGGAGCACGCTGCCGGCCCCAGAGGTTACTTCCCTCAAGGCGGTTCGGACGACTGACATCTCCGGTTCGCGTCCCACGACGGGCGCAGAACCGGCCAGGCGCCGCCGGCTCGATTGGCCGCCCGGCCGCGCTTTCGGCTGGCCCAGGTAGCAGCCCTCGAGTGGCTTACCCCCTGAGTAGACCGCCACCTGCTCTGAGGGGCCCCATTCGAAGAGGCTCTCGGTCGCCGCCCGGGTGGCCGGGCCGACCAGCACCGAAGCCGGGGCCGCTACTGACTGGAGCGCAGCAGCTGCTACCACCACCTCGCCGACGGCCCCGTAGTGGGTGAACGCATGCGACTCGATGGGGCCGACCACCGCGGCGCCGGTCTCGACTCCAGCGCGCAGCGACAGGCCCGGGCTGGCCAGGCCGGCCGCCGCCACGGCGCGAAAGGCCGCCCTGAGCGCCCTTTCCGGGTCGTCCTCGTGCGATTCGGGCGCACCGAACAGCGCCACCAGGCCTGCTCCGGAGACCGACGTCACTGTGCCCCCTAGGGCCTCTATCTGAGCAAGCACTTGGGCCAGAGCTCCGCCTATGACCTCGCGCATGTCCTCCGGCCCGAGCGGGCGCCCGCTACTCAGCGCGCTCGAGAGCTCGACGAAGACAACGCTCACGAGCCTGCGCTCCTCTGTGTACCGAGGCTGGGCCTTCGACGATGTTCTGTCTGGAAAATGCGTGGCCGAGGTCGTGGCGGTGTGGACCTCTTGGACGGCAGGGGAGACTCTCAGCCCCAGCTCGTCCAGGGCGCTCCGGCATTTTTCGTAAGTGACCTCGACGAGGGCCTGCCGATTTTGCGACGAGTACACCCGCATGAGGGCGCAGGCGGCCTCTTCACAGAGGGGGTCGTGCGTCAAGCACGTTTCCCAAGCTCCCACCACGTCGGCGGGCCGGGACCGGCCCAGGCCTCTGGCCCGGTCCCGGGCCAACGTAAGCCGGGCCTCCTGACGGGCCCACTCGCGGTGCTCGCGCGGCCTGGCGGCCCATTCCGCCGCTGGCTCGTCTTCGAGCAGCACCGCCTCATTCGCTAGTGCTTCGGCGAGGAGGTCGTCGCGGCCCACACCGGGCGGAACGTCGAGGGCGGAGCGCAGTGCCTCTTGTTCGGCTTCCCAATCGACTTCGAGGGGGTAGTCCCAACTGGCCCACACATACGCACGGTCCGCCTGGAGCAGGGCCTTACCCGCTGCGCCGAGCGGGGCGAGGGCGGCATGGGCCATGGCAATTGCTTTGGACAGGCCTCTGGCTGCCTCAGTCGGGGGAAGCTGGGGGAAAAGCGCATCGCATGCCGCCACCCGGCTGATCCGACGCCCCGGGCTCACCAGCAGCAGGCCGCACAGGCGTCTTGCGACCGGCCGCGCCCAGGGGCCAGCTACCCGTCCCTCGAGGGCGACGGAAAAAGGGCCGAGCAGGTTGGCCCGTATGGGCGCCGCATCGTGGCACACCTCACCGGTCGGCGTAGGCACCCACGAATTATGCCACTGCTAAGCCATCCGCCACGGCAGTGGTGCCCTGCTATACGAGCCTCCCTGCGGGCGCAGCTCCTCGGGATAGCCCCCACATGTCCGTGGCCTCGGGCCTGCTTGGGCTGGCGAGGGTGCTGGGCTTAGGCCCGACTTGTCAACTTCGACCTCGCCGGAGGCCGGACCTTCACGCTACCAATAATTCGCCCGAGCGTAACCGCATTAGCGTTGTAACAAGCCACCGTGCAACCTACTAGCGCCATCCACACGGTTTTACCCTGTGCGTAAACGACTCCGTTGAGCTCGATGTCGCCCGCGCCGGGGACGATGACCTCCGAGCGGTCGTCTGAGCCCCGAAGACCCCCTGAACTTACTGCTACCGGCTTGGTAAGGCTCACCATGGTTGGGGCCAGTCCTTGTTGCTGCTGGAGGCTCATCTCGCCGTCCGGGGCGATCTGGTAAGCGTCGTTAGGTGGCGGCGCAGCTGAAGCGCCGGTCATTACTGAGGCCATGAACCAAGGACTTGGCGTTTCAGAGAAGGCATAATTGGAGGGAGGATTAGGCACACCGTCCAGTTCTGCAGGCTCACCTCCCGCGATCTCTACATAAGTTGGATAAGGGACCGATAGGGAACCAATCTTTGCCAAGTTGTGCTCGTTTACGACTTGCCAAGCAGTAGGGAGTTCATAGGAAATGAGCCCGGTATTATCAGCGTATTCGGCCCACTTATGAGCGGTAACGGCCTGAGCTGCGGGCGGGGCCACCCCCATTGCTATTAGAGACCCGGCGACCGCAGCTACCACGCTTACTTTCACCGTGCCGAAAACAGCTTTCCTATTGGCTCTAATCACGACGGCGGGGCCTCCATCGAAGCGGGCCCCGCCGTCTCGATAGGTATCTTTGCTTGTGTTCATTTCGGCTCCTTCGTCGTGGCCGGCTGCTGTGCCGGCACAGGAAAGGACTACCGAAGCACTGTTCCCGAACTGCTCCCGGCGCTGGTCAACAAGGCGTCGGCTGCACCCGGCTGGCCCCGGACGGGTTCTCGCCACGTGTGATCAAGCGTGGCCACGTGAGCAAGCCCGCGCCGCCGACAGTGGGCCCACCGCGTCTGGGCACGAGTTCGGCCGTTGACACTCGGAGCCGGCTATTAGAGCGAGGACTCGACCTCACAGCGTGGCCACGGTGGCCACTACGTCCTCAGAGGAAGCCCAGTTTTTCAGCCACCGCCAAAGCTTGATCCAAACACTTTGCCGTTGCCGGCCGGTCGGCACTGTCCCAGGCTGAAATGGCAGATTGCACGGCCACTTCGAGTTCGTCCGGGAGCCGCATCTGCGGGGCCAGCACGAGTTCTCGGGCCGCTGCTACCGCTTGGTCGAGACGCTCATCGGCGGTGCGCACGGCGATGAGGGGCCATAGACAATCCAGCAGAACGGGTAGCGGACGACCGTTGGGCGCCACTGCTCGAGGGCTTCCAGTGAAACGCGCTCTGCTTCAGTATGTCGTCCCTCTTTCCATGCGACCCACGACTGCAATGCTTTCACCATTCCGGCTGACGGGAACGCCCGTGCCCGGACCAGCTCGTCAGCCAAGAAAGTCATTTCTTTGACGGCGGCAAGGCCGTGCTGGCGCAACCGGGCCCATGCCAGAAAAACCAGGTTCGCGAGTTCGAGCGATTTGTCGCCGGCCCTCCTGGCGGCGGCCAGAGCGCCCTCGAGCTCAGCCTGTGCTTCGACAAGATCCCCGTGCACCACAAGGAGGAAACCTAGAGTGTGCCAGTGGAACTCAGCTTCGTTCAGGCCCGCGTCGGCCACCAGGGCCCTCGCCGCCTTGACGTTGGCGAGACCGGGTTTGTCTACGGCGAACCTATTTGAACGGCACCTCGGCCCAGTCAGGTGGACGTAAAAGTCGGCCTTTTGCCATGGCCCGGCGCGCGTTTCAACCAGAGACCGGGCGCGCTCGAGCACGGCTGCTTGTAGTTGCGCCTCCCCCCTCCAATAATGCAGGTTGCTACGGCTCAATTGCGCGGCCAACCAGTTCTCGACCCAATTGTCGTTGTCTCATCGCGGCAGCTCTGCAATATCTGTTCCGCTTTGTCGAGTGCCGCAAATGCATCTCTGTCGTGGCAGTCTTCGATCTCGAGTTGCGAGCCAGCGGTAGCATTGTGCCTCTAGAACTGCGGCCCCGGGGGGCACCCGACGTGCCGCCTCGTAGAGAGCGGCGCGCCCCTCGCTATATCGATGTCTCAACCAGCGAACCCTACGACGTGCGCAGCCGAAGCCCCAGCGCTCCTTCGGCCAGCGCACTACCCCTTGAGCGCCTCATAGTGCTTCCCCAGGGCTCGCGCCAGCTCGACCCGGGAGTGCAGCCCGAGCTTCTTGAACACACGCCGCAGGTGGGAGTCGACCGTGTGATGGGACGAGAACATGCGTCGTCCCGCTTGCTTATTAGTCATGCCGCTGGCCACGAGTTCGGCAACGGTACGTTCGGCATCGGTGAGCTCCTTCCATCCTGTCATTAGGGAGGGTCCAAAGGCCGAGCCTCGCCTGAGTTCTCCGCAGTTTCAGCCCTGGCAAGCGGTGCGGCGGGCGATGTTTCCCATCCTGGGCGTTCCACGGAGAGATGGAGCACAGCTCCTACCGCGCCCGACTGGCTAAGAACTGACTGCGAACGGACCGTGACAGCTACGCCGTTGCTCAAGACCAGCATCGTGGGCACGGGGGCGCAGCTGCCCGAAGCCCTCACGTGTTCCCAGGGCAAGCGCCTGTCTGCGGGTTGAAGCAGTTCGGACGCCCCCACGTTGGTCCGGTCCTGACGACCCGGGCCGGGTCAACCTTGTCGGCGAGCGTTTGGACGGCAGCCTCGGGCAGCCGTCCAAGCAGACCCAAACCTTCGCCCTCAATCCCGGGAAAAGCTATCGCCTGGTTACGGTACAGATCGGCGACGGCCACCCTTAAAGCAAATCCACTAGGCCAGGCGGGAAATAGTGGTCAAGTGACGACACTTCGCCCCGGGGCGGCGGTTGACCGGCTGGCCTGGCGAGTGGCAAGCCCGAGCGGCGCCGCCGGCTAGGGCGAGACGTTCTGGAGCATTGCCATGCGGACAATCTCCACCCGGCTCTTCGCTCCGAGCTTGGCGAGAATGTGGGAGATGTAAGTCTGTACGGTTCTCCGGGACAAGAACATGCCGCGGGCGATGTCCGACGTGGAGTTACCCCTGGCTACCAAAGCGGCGATGTTGACCTCGGTCGGAGTGAGCGCCTCCCAGCCGAAGGCTGCGCGAGGCCCCCGTCGGCCCCGGACGCCCCGCTTGATGCCGTAGATGCCAAGCCGAGCCTCGGCCCGCCGGGTATCCCACCGAGCCTGCAGATCCTCGTACCGGCTAACGGCTTCATTCACGTCAGGATCATTTCGCCGTCGCGCCGAGGCAATATCTCGGCCAGCCTCAGCATGGCCTGGCCCGTTTCCCCACCCTGTTCTAGCGCCAGCGCGCGCGCGGCGACCAGGAAGTCCTGGTTCTCGCGGTCGCCGAGGTTCTGGGTTGGCAGAGCCAGGCCCTGGCGAAGGTGCTGGCCGGCTGCGGTCCGCTGTTCCCGGCGGCCGGCAATGAGCGCCGCCACACCGTGCACCAGCAGGGCAGGCCAGCTTACGCTCGGATCGGAATGCTCGCGCACCAAAGCGTCGACAAGCCCGCGCACGTACAGCGGATTGCCAGCTGCCCGAGCAGTCAGCCGACGCAGCGCGTCCCCGGGCGGAGCTCGGATCAGGTCCGTCACCAGGGCGGCCACGTCCGTTTCGGCGAGCGCTCCGAGCGTGATCACCGCACCGCCGCGGCGGACAACGGCGGCCCGCGCTGCTGCACCTCCGGGCGGCGCGAAGGCGAACGGCATGTCGCGATTAGCAGCAGCCTCAGCTGGTCGATTGACGTGGCGAGCTGGTGCCAGACGATCAACGCGTCGCCGTCGGAGAGCAGTCCCAGCGTCCGGCTCCGGAGCAGGTTGGCAGCATGCGCGCGCCGCGGGTCAGGCGAACTCAGCCGCACCTGAAGGCAATCCTTCATCACGCGGAGCGGGAGGCGCTCGGTGAGCTTGTCCGCCATCCCCCACCCGACATCCCATCCTGGTTGGTTCGCGGCCGTCAAAGCCTCGGCCACCAGCGCCGACTTGCCGATGCCCGGCTCACCCTCGACCCAGACCAGCGCTCCCTCACCACGCTCGAGAGCTTCGAACCGGCTCGGAGGATCGCGAGTTCCTGTTCGCGGCCGACCCAGTGCGGCGGCAATCCAATCGGCCACATGACAGTAAAAGTATGCCCGGCCCTCAGCAAGTGCCCAGCCATTGCCAGGACATCCGGGCCAGCCCGCACCGGCGTTGAACGTGGCTGTCGTCAGCGCCACCGCCATGAACAACGAGGGCGAGCCTGCCAACAGCAGCCTGGCCTTTGGGCCCGGCGACATGAGGACGAGGAAGCCGCGTGAACACCATGCAAGCCCACACTGTGGAGTCGACGACCGACACCGTGCAGTCCGGGTTCTTGGCCAAGGCTCCACCGGTGGCTACCGTCGACTCGATGTTGCTCGAAGACAGGCATCATCGAGATGGATGGATTTTTTGGAGAACGCTGTACTTACCCTGATTAGAAAATAGGAGGAAATGATGAGCACTGTCACCACTACTGACGGCACGGAGATCTTCTACAAGGACTGGGGCTCCGGCCAACCCATCGTCTTCAGTCACGGCTGGCCGCTTTCAGCTGACGACTGGGACAACCAGATGCTGTTCTTCCTCAACCACGGTTACCGGGTCATTGCCCACGACCGGCGTGGGCACGGCCGTTCTTCGCAGACCAGCGGTGGTCACGACATGGACCACTACGCAGATGATCTGGCCGCGGTGACCGAGCATCTCGATCTTCACGACGCGGTGCACGTCGGCCACTCGACCGGCGGTGGCGAGGTCACTCGCTATATCGGCCGGCACGGCGAGAGCCGTGTCGCCAAAGCGGTGCTCATCAGCTCGGTCCCGCCCCTCATGGTGAAGACCGACGCCAACCCTGGCGGCCTACCGAAGAGCGTGTTCGACGACCTGCAGGCCCAGCTGGCCGCCAACCGCTCAGTGTTCTACCGGGCCCTGCCGTCGGGACCGTTCTACGGTTTCAACCGGCCCGGCGTCGAGCCCAACGAAGCGATCATCGAGAATTGGTGGCGACAGGGGATGATGGGCGGCGCCAAGGCCCAGTACGACGGCGTCGTGGCCTTCTCGCAGACCGACTTCACTGAGGACCTGAAGCAGATCAGCGTGCCGGTCCTTGTGATGCACGGCGAGGATGACCAGATCGTTCCCTACGCCGATTCCGGACCACTTTCGGCCAAACTCGTGAAAAACGGGACGCTCAAGAGCTACCCGGGGTTCCCCCACGGCATGCCGACCACTCAAGCCCCAACGATCAACGCTGATCTCCTGGCCTTTATCCAGTCCTGACGGCGTTCTGTCCGCGGCGCGGACCGGGCCAGGGGAGGCCCAACCGGCTGGGTGGCTACTCGTGTGGCGCGAGAGCACCAATCAGCTGAGTTCTCGACCCCGGTCAAGAAATGAGGCAGCGCAACCTATTTCGCGATCGTGCTGTAGTCGGTGAGGGTCTCTCGGTGTCGTTGGCGAACCAACCGAGAGACCCGTTATCGAGGAGATGGTAACGATGTCGGCCATCTCGGGCGGCGTCTGGACTTCGGCACGGGTACGGAAGATCCTGTTGCCAGCCCCGCCTCCCTAAGGATCGGGATTAGGCAGTCTCACTGGGGACCCGGAGGCCGCGATAGCGGACACTAAGAGCATGGAAAGCACCAAGGCCCCGAGCCGCCCGGCCCGGCCCGCCGAGATGCCGTCAAATGCGAAAGGAACCTTCAATGACTGAAATGATGTGGAGCTTGACGCCTTGGCTGACGTTCATGACGGCCAGCAGCTTGTTCAATCTCTGGGCCGGCCTCGCCGCCGGTGGGCTGGTAGCCCTGGTCGTGCTCGGCCAGGCCGTCGTCCAAAAGAAAGTGCACGTGCTGGACCTGGCCAGCATCTTCTTCTTGTTGGCCCTGGCCTCCGCCCTGGTGGTCGTGCACCCGGGTGACCTGGGCACCTGGAACCGCTATGCCCAGCCCGGCGCGCATGGCTTGCTCACCGTCCTCGTTTTCGGCTTTGTGCTGTTGGGACGACCCTTCACCGAGGCCTCCGCCCGCGAACAGACGCCCGCAGTGGTCTGGCACAACCCCCGCTTCCAGACCTTCAACCGGGAGCTCTCCCTCGTGTGGGGTCCGGCGCTTCTGGTCGGCACCCTGTCGCTCGCCCTCGCGGGGGCGGTCAGCGCAGCCCCGTTCGTGCTACGCGTGGCGGTCCCCAGGTGGGCCATGATCGTGGCCACCAAGTACACCCAGCAGCAGGCCAGCTATGCTCGTAGCCTGCTACCGAGCATCCCGTAGGTGCCGCCGGCAACAGTTTCCAGGCGTTCCCCAGCAACTGGCCGGACGGCCCGGTCCGGTCAGTTGCGCGCGAATAACATCTGTCGGGAGGGTCGCCACGTTGTGGCGGGGGAGCGCGTAGCGATGGTCGACGGAGCTGACTCCCCGTACCCTTACTGTTCTGCCGGCCGCATCGCGGTCTCGTCCACCGCGGACCGGTTCGACCCGTGGGCGACGCGGGGTGTGCAGGCCGGCACCTCAACTAACTCGTAGTCTGGAAGTCCTCTTTACGACATTCGCTTTACGATCTTTTCCTGGTCCTCACTTCGGAAATCGCGACTGCGAGTGCGTCCTCCGGGCCACAAAGCCTGTGGCCGTGTGGGGTAAGGGTGTTGATAGGTCAAGCCGGAGCGTGCGCTACCCGTTCCGGGTAGCTCTGGGTGAACTTGAGCATGTACACGATGATGATGGCGGGTACGGCCGCCCCCAACAGGATCTGGGCCAGGTGATGGCCCGAGGAGTGGCGAGCGACGGCTTCGGCCGCCACCCGGGCGAAGCCGATCAGGACGATCGATGCCCCCCAGGCCACGCTGAGCCCATGGTTGACGCGCTTGAAGGTGGGCGACCCCCATTCCTCCCGGGGGACGCTTTCCTTGGCGTACTGCTCGGTGAACGGGATCACGGGGACCAGAAGCAGGATGACGGCGCCGATGATGATGGCCACGCCCCCGCCTGGCCAAGTGGCCAGCCATGTCTTGTCGCCCTTGTCCAGGCTGAAGCCGAGGACGGCCAATACCGTGAATATTACGAGGGAACAGGCGTTGAGGATCTTGGGCGGCCAAATCGGGCGGCTGGTCAGCATTACGGCCAAGGCCAGCAAAGCCGCCACCAGCCCAGCGACGCCAATATCGCTGGAGGGCAATATCTTGGTCAGGAGCGAAAAGGCAACTAGGGGCGAAAACCCGATTATGAGCGGTATCATTTTTTCATGGCGGTCGTCTCCTTGAATTACCTGTACTAAGGGTCGACTCAACAATAAGTTTGGTGTTTCGGGCGCATCTCTATCGCTAGGGGACGTCAGCAGATTGGTCCGGCGGGGACTGAGTGTGCGGTGGTTGGCCGGTACAGCAAGGCTTCCTTAGGGAGTTGAGTTCCTGTAGCCGTTTGACTAGGTGGCTGTGGTTATGAGAGGATTACTCCTAGCGAGGAGGAACTCTCTCATAATGCGACCGGATCAGTACCACGCGGAGAACCTCAAAAGCCTGCTGCGGCAACAGAGAATCGCCACCATGGCCGAGCTCAAGCACGCTTTGGGCACCGGCTCGCACGCCACGGTGTTCCGCAAGCTGGGCGAGTTGGAGTACCACTCCAGCTACTCGCACCGGGGCCGCTTCTACACCCTGGGGGAGATAGCCCGGTTCGACGAGCTGGGCCTGTGGGCGTTCCGGGCCGTGTACTTCTCCAGGTACGGGACGCTGGTGGCAACCGTCGAGGCTCTGGTCGGCGCTTCTGAAGCTGGGTACGACGTCGCTGAGCTGGACGCCACATTGCACGTGGACCCTAAACAACCGCTTTTGTCGCTGGTCCGGGCCGGGCGACTGGCCCGCCAGGAGATCGGTGGCCGCTATGTCTACCTAGCCGCTGGTTCTTCCACTCGCCGTCAGCAGCTGTCCGCCCGAGCCTTGGCCGACGCCACTCCATCTGGCCTGAGCATCGGTGCCGGGCTACGGGTGCTGCCCGATGAGCTCAAGGCCGCCATTGTGTTGTTCTACAGCCTGCTCGATGAACGTCAGCGCCGGCTGTACGCCGGGCTGGAAGCGCTCAAGATCGGGCACGGCGGCGACACCCAGATCGCGGAGCTGTTGGGCGTCGACCCGGCCACCGTGGCCCGGGGCCGCAACGAGCTGTTGGCCGGTGACATCGATCCCAGCCGGGTACGCCGAGCGGGCGGCGGACGCCCTTCGGCTCAAAAAAAACCCCCGAGGTCATCGACCGAATCCAGGAGCTGATGGAGCACGACACCGCCGGCGACCCGGTCAGCGGCATCAGATGGGCCCGCCGCACCACCGAGAAGATCGCCGCCGAGCTGGCCACGTTGGGTATCGACGTCTGCGCAAACACCGTCGCCAAACTATTGAAGGACCTCGAGTACCGGCTGCGGGTCAACCACAAGAAACTCTCCGGGGGCTCAGCAGTAACCCGCGCCGAGCGCGACACCCAGTTCGCCTACATCGCCGCTCAGCGAGACACCTTCACCCGCCACGGCTGGCCAATCGTGAGCATCGACTCCAAAAAACGGGAGCTGGTCGGCAACTTCAAGAACAACGGCGCCACCTGGAGCCGAGAGCCCACCTTGGTCAACGACCACGACTTCCGCTCCGACGCCAAAGGCATCGCCTTGCCCTACGGCATCTACGACATCACCGCCAACCACGGGCACCTATTCGTCGGCACCACCCACGACACCCCCACCTTCGCCGTCGACAACATCGCCAAATGGTGGACCTACCACGGCCGGCGCCACTACCCCGACGCCAGCGAACTGCTCGTCCTCGCCGACGGCGGCGGCAGTAACGGAAACCGCAACCGGGCCTGGAAACACGCTCTCCAGCATCGCCTCGCCGACCGCCACAACCTCACCGTGACCGTCTGCCACTACCCCAGCGGCGCCTCAAAATGGAATCCTATCGAGCATCGGATGTTCAGCGAACTCAGCAAGAACTGGGCCGGCCGACCCCTCGCCGACTACGACACCATCCTCAACTACGCCCGCACCACCACCACCAAAACCGCCCTGAAGATCAACGCCCACCTGGTCTCCACCGACTACCCCACCGGCGTCAAGATCAGCGACGAAGCCATGGCCGAACTGCAATTCCGCCCCCACGACACCCAGCCCCAACGCAACTACACGATCACCCCCAGGAATAGCTAACCGCTGGCATCAAAGCCAAATCC
Organism: uncultured Acidimicrobiaceae bacterium; assembly: GCA_963823855.1. Lineage (GTDB taxonomy): Bacteria > Actinomycetota > Acidimicrobiia > Acidimicrobiales > Palsa-688 > Fen-671. The sequence continues at coordinate 138,217 of CAWGNA010000002.1, read as the reverse complement.
GGAAGTTATTTTTGAGCTGGCCCTAAGTGGGCAGATGGTCTTGTAGCCAGTCCAGCGTCAGCGTGTCGATGAGCTGGCGGCCCAAGGGCTGGCAATGGAAGTCCGCGCCCTGCGCCCGGGTGAACTTTATGAACTCCTTTCTTCGGGGAGCAAGTTGTAAAGTTCCTGGGGCTGGCCGGGGAAGAACTGCTCGTCCCCGGGGCCCAGCACCAGCAACGGGGTGGTGATCTGCCTGACGACATCGCGCACCTGGTACTTTTCCATCTCCCTGAACAGGTCGAAGCCGTCGCTAATCCGTAGGGCTTGGCCCGGAAAGCAAAGGCGCGGGCCACGGCCGGGTTAGCGCTGGCCTTAGCCAGGGCGCTTTGAAGGCGTCTTTTTGGCCCGACTGAAGCATCTCCAGCACAGGTGGGGCCAGGTGGTCGGGGGCTAAGCGCCCGATGGTTTTGCACCGGCCCTATCTCGGGCCCGGTACACCTGTTGCGCCACCAGCGGCCCCGCGAACCAAAAGGCCCAACCGTACGCGGTGGCAAAAAAGACTGGTATCGACAGCCCGAAACCGACCAGCAAGCCGACGGACTGCCAGGTCGTAGTGGCCGAGACTGACGCCGGCATGCCCGGCGCCTGTTTGCGGGTGGCCATGTGGTGCAAGACCGCGAGAAAGGCGCCCGAGCTCAGCGCCTGCACGAGCGAGTAGAACCCGAACCGTAACGCGTGGACACCGAGCGACTGGTGACCTTGGCTGGTGAGTAGCTTCGTGGCGAACGGGTTGAGGATAATCGTCAGAAGCCAGGCGGTGTTCAGCGTCCGCAAGCGCGCGTCCATGCTCCGGGCGTACCGGAATATGTCGTGGTGATGGCTCCACGCCGCCGCTATGGCGACGAAGCTGATGGCGAACGCCGCATAGTGACCGCCGCTATGCCGCACCGAGGACCAGAACTGAGACACGGTCGCGCCCGTCGGGACCGGCAAGTCGATGGCGAGCAACGTGATGGCGATCGCCACCACGGCGTCAGAAAAAAGGGTCAGCCGATCTACCGCCCGCCGTTGGGCGTCGACCTCGTTGTAGCTCACAACTTCTCCTCGACTCACCGGCCCCGGACCGGAGGAGTGAGGGGCAAGCACCGCACGGGTCGGTGCCACCACCTTAGGCGGCCTCGCAGGGCGTGGTCCAATAGAGCCCGAGGTTTGTCGCGTTGGATTGCTGCCTCATTTTTCATAACCTCTCGGCGGGTGCCTGTTGCGGCGAGTGTTACCGTTCTCATAGTGAGGTTCGCCGCCTCCTCAGTCCCTAGGCAGACTCGGTAAATTTGAGTCCCTAGAGCAGTGGCGGTCCTGTCCCCTTGGTCCCCCCGCTGCCGAGACGAGTTCTTCGATACCCGAACGAGATTTTTCTAGCCCCCACCCGGGCAAAGTTGAAGGGATATTCGAAGTGCGCGGGCTCTGGGTCACTTACTCGGTTCGAGCGAAGCGGTGAGGCTGGCGTTACCCACCGCACGCCAATGAGACCATTCGGGCTCTACCTGAGGGTCGACCAAGGTAAGTGGGCCTTAGCTGATCTGCTGAAAGGCGGCAGCGGTGAGTGTTCTGGCCGTCTTCTCGGCGCTGTTTATGGCGTCCTCGATGCTGAGGCCACAGAGGTCAGTAAGGCTGAACAACGCTTCTGCGCTGACGACCACGGCGAGATCGAGACGCAGTTGAACGACTATATCGGGATTGGTCGTTTCGAAAGTATCGACAAAGGGAGCCAGGGCGTACTCGATCAGCCCAAAGCGGATCCCTGGCCGCGCCCTGCCCAGGCCTGGCTGAACGATGGTCGCGGAGATCATTGATCGAACCACTGCTTGGCGTTCAGCGACTCGTTGGAGGAGGAAGCGGGTGGCGAAGCCCACGCGTTCGACCGGATCCTTCGACGTTTCCACCGGAGCGAGGGCCTCAGTTGCGGTGGGCCAGTCCTCGGTGAGGGCCTTGGCCAGCAGCGAGGCCAGGTCGGGAAAATAGCGATAGGCGGTGGCCTCGGAAACCATCGCAGTCTTCGCCACCTCGGGCATGGTCACCGGCTGGTGCCGCCGGATGAGGTCGACGCAGGCCTCGACGATGGCCTGCCGGGTACGCGCCTTCTGATTCGTCCGTCCTTGGCTCTCAGCGACGGCCACCGCAGCTCCTTACTGTCAGTTAACCCTCTTTATGAGAGTCTACTTGCATCATGATCCTGGGCGGGTTAACGTGGGAGCTGAGAGTCAACCCTCACGAACAGGAGGTACGACTGTGGAGGTAGCGATCATCGGTCCCGACGGTGGGGAATCCATTCAGCTTGGTCCGGTGCGCATGCGGATCCTCGAGGACGGCAGCACAACCGGCCACCGCTTGGGAGTAGGCGAGATCGTGCTGCCGCCCCATACCGAAGGGCCGCCCCAGCATCGCCACGCCGGTCACGACGAGGGCTTCTACGTGGTCTCCGGGACTGCCAGCTTCACGGTGGGCGACACGACCTATAGCGCGCCGGCCGGCACATTGGTCATGGTGCCGCCTGGCGCTCCGCATACCTTCGCCAACCCGGGCGAAGAACCCGTGGTGATGCTCAACACGTTTACGCCGGACCTCTACGTACAGTACTTCCGGGACCTGCGCGACATGATCGCCGCCGGTCAGTCGTTTACGCCCGCTGCGACGGTCGAAGTGATGGCCCACTACGCCACCGTCCCGGCCACCGACTACGCCGACTGACACCGGCTACACCCGACTGAGACAACCGGATATCCCCTGGTCGAGAATCCAGCCGAGATTACCCGCGGCGTCACGGCCAGCAGGCAGCAAGGAGCACGAACATGACCACAACCGCAACCTCGTCGACCAAGACCATCAATGTCCCAGGCGTCGGCGCCGTTGAGCTGACCGTAGAAGAGCGAGGTGAGGGGCAGCCCTATCTGGTGCTGCATGGTGGCGCGGGCCCACAATCAGTCGCCAAGTTTGCTCAGCTGCTGGCGGACAAGGGCGGCAGCTGGGTAGTCACGCCCACCCATCCCGGCTTCGGCGGGACACCCCGCCCGGACGGGCTGAACAGCGTGGCCAAACTCGCCGTCCTCTACGCCGGTTTGCTCGACGCCCTCGGGGTCGAGGACGTGACGGTCATCGGGAACTCCGTCGGCGGTTGGATCGCCGCCGAGATGGCCCTCCTGGGCTCGCCGCGCATCAGTCGTATCGTGCTCCTCGATGCGGTGGGTATCGAAGTGGAAGGCCACCACATCGCCGACGTTTCCGGCCTGTCGGTGCCCGAAATCCAAGCGCTCTCGTTCCACGACCCGACGCCCTTCCGTGTCGATCCCTCCACCATTCCCGACGCCCAGAAAGCAGTCATGGCGGCCAACGGTTCAGCCCTGGCCGTCTATTCCGGCTCCCCGGCCATGTCCGACCCCACGCTGCTCGGCCGCCTCAGCGGCATCGCCATCCCGGCCTTGGTGCTGTGGGGCGACAGCGATCAGATCGTCGAGCCCGCCTACGGCCAGGCCTACGCCGCAGCCATCGACGGAGCGCGCTTCGCCCTGCTACCGGCCACTGGGCACATGCCCCAGATGGAGACTCCCGATCTCGTCCTGCAAGCGATCTAGACCGACGCGGCGATGATCTCATCGTTAACGTGCTGTGCCGGTCTCACGCGGCGCCGCCATCACGCATTCCGGTCCTAGCCGGTTTTGAGCAGACTGTCGGGGGTGTTGTCGCCAAAGAGGAGCTCGTGGTGCCTGTAGGGTTCGTCGGCAAGTTCCGCGCTCCGGGGGAAGGGGGCTTGCTCGCACTCGGCCAGTGCAGCTTCGACGTCGCCGGGGTGGGCGGCGATGGCTTTGCGTCGGACAGGAGCGGCTGGACATTCGACTAGGCGCCGTCGGCACGCACGAGGGGTTCGGTGCTCACGGTCCACCCGTCCGCGAGGGTTTCCTGTCAAGCCGGGCCTCTCTCTAAGCTGTGACTAGCGAACACCGTCGGTGTTGTCGCTGCCGCAGTCTGCGCTTAGGATTGTTCACCTGAAGTCAACAAGCCATCACGACCCGAGGGTAGCCGTAATGGCCGCCGTGGCCGCGACCTCTGGACCGAGGACATCGGTCACAACCACTCGGAGGCGTCATCGTGAACTGCGCAAACCTCTTTGCTTGCTCATTGCCGCGTCGGCTCTTGCAGCTGGCGGCGCAGTCACCGCGCCGGTTGCAGGCGCCTAGCCGGCCCGACGCATCGTTGTCGTCTTTCAAACCGAGCTCGGGTCGGGCGGTTACGTCTTGTACTCCAACGGCATGCTCAACGCCCAGAAGGGCGCCCCGTTTTACGGCGACGCCCGCAAGTCCGGGCAGAACAACTTCACCACCATGGCTCAGTCCTTCTGGGGCGGTTACTGGCTCATCAACAGCGCGGGCAAGCTCTTCCTGTATGGCCAAGGATGCCTCTTCGGGACGGCCATCGGGCCCTCGAAGATTGTCGGCCCCATCATCGGCACGATTGGCTTCGGTAAAAATGAGAGCGGCAGTGGCTTTTAAGAGGTGAAATCGGCCGGGAACCTCTTCCGCTTCACTTGCATGTGAGCCTCTTGAGCGAGGCATGCCCGGCTGGGCCCGGGCTGTCACAGGTCTCCCTGTTTGGTCCTATCCGGTGACCCCAACGCTTTACTAAACCGGGAACCGAGCGTTCCGCCCACTTACAAGCGGCAGACGATGCCGGGGACAAAGCCCAGGTCGCGCCTGTACGTCCAATCAGCTCGGCTGAATTTCCCAGCGGCTCACATGCCATTCAAAGGGAGCAATTATCCGCAACTGGCCGAAGTCAGCGCTCAAACGCGATGACCCACTCGGCGGCGCCAGGTAGTTCCCACGCTTGACTTCCTGCCAGCGGAGCTGGCCCAGGCCCGGCATGTTTGTGATTTCGTTGTGATCACAAGCGCCGGCAGCGGCAGGCACCGATGTCCGTCATACGCCGACGCTTCAGTCAGCCGAGGAGCCTGGCGATAAATGTCCGTTTTTGGCATACCGACGGGCGCATGGTGCCAACCATTGCGGTCCGCGCCGAAAAGCGCCATGACAGCCTGACCTGCGGAAATGCGTCCAGGATGAGCTTCGGGGGGAGGACTCGAAGTCACACAGCGCGGCCATTTTGGAGTGTCCGTGGTTTGTCGGCCCGTCCATCTTGAGCAGGCCTTTTTTCTGGACAACTGCCAATTCGTGGGCTCTGGTGTTAGTCCGTTATGGCGCGTTTATGACCGCGCTGTGATCATCGGTCACGATGGGTTGCCGGGCCGACCGACCACAGCCGGTCAGGATCGGGTGAAGTGGACATGTCGAAGGCTGCTCCAGGACCACTCGTGATCGACAGCGGCGGTCAACACTCTTCGGGCCGCGGCCCAACCACTAAGGCTCGGCGAACCCCTAACCGGTCTCACGCTTATGGTAGTACTCGCGGTTGACCGTCATCTTCCCGGTCCCATCGAGTTGGCCGACCGAGACACCCCCGCACCCGGAAGGGTTTGTTGGTGGGTGGCCGGCCGTCGACCTCACCAGTGTCGGTGCCCACGGCCTCCCACTCGACCGCATACCGATCACCGCACTGTTGCTCGCTCAGCGTGCTGAACCGGCAGTCGGGGGAACTTTGCGCGACCGATCGCACCAATGCGGCCATGTCTCCCTCGCCTTTGAAAATGTCGCCGGCCAACGTCCTCGCAAATGCCGTCTTCAGAGTGGAAAGCGCTGACGGCGTCAGCGTCAAGTCGGTCCCACGCATCGATATAGCGGGTCATCCATGTCGTCATCGCTGCGCTCCTTCCCGGGCGAGGCGTCGCGCTCCCCATCGATACATTGCGGGCCCGGTGTCCGGGCATACATTGTCTACGACGCTCGCCTAACCGGTATCTAACAACCGTTTGTCATCACTCTGTCGAGGCCACTGCCTTACGTTCAATGTCCAGGGGCGCGGATAAGGGTGGCCTCTCAGCGTCTCCTCTCCGCCGCCGGTCAATGGGCGCCCCGTCGGGTTGGACTGCACCGCTTTACGGTTCGGTCGAAGCCGGCTCGTTCCAAGCCAGGCTTCGTGTAGAGACCGCCACAGGTGGAGCCGGCGCCTCGACGGGCTGCCCCTCGCTATCGAGCTCGCCGCGGCTCGCCTCCCGTCGATGTCTCTTGTTCATCTGGACGAGCGCCTAGACGAACGCTTCCGCCTCCTTACGGGTGGGCCGCACTGCCCAGGCCCGCCAGCGCACGCTGCGAGCCATGGCTGAGCCGGGCCGGACCGAGGAGGTGCTGAGAATAGGCGCTGCCTTGCACTACTTCCTGTGGGCCCGCTGTCAGCGCCACGCCATCGAGGGGCAGGTCCAAACGGTCCTGCTAGGGCTCTGACCAGCAGCAATGCTCCTGACAGTAGCTCGGGGGGGAGGACTCGAACTCTTGTCCGGGCTCTCCCGGTCTGTACCTGCCCGTAGCGAATTGGCTGCTACGGTCCGGTTTTTGGTCAGTGCCGATCCCGCCTCAGAGGTACTCGTGGCGACCAGTCTCGGCACGTTTGTGATCACGTTGTGATCACGAAGAACCGCGGCGTCGAGGTGCGCTTCCAGTACCTCGTCTACTTGCTCCGCCCAACGGCATTGGGCACCAGTGGCGGCCTGACGATGTAATCCGCGTCCTTGCTGTCGCCTACGACAGCCGCCGGCCCGGCTACTAGGGGCTCCCAGGTCGAGCCCTACGACCTCGCGAAATGGCCAGTCAGGTCGTGACCGTTGTGGGCCACCCAGTTCTGAGCCGGACCATTCTTTACAGATCGGGGTGGCGAATGGCTGTCGTTGAAAGCTCGGTGGACGAGCGATCGCGGGGCGTATTGACCCGAAGGCGGCCCAGCAGACAAGCGTTCCGTGCATGATTATGTACGGCTTGGAGATGCGCTCTGCCCAGTCGTGCCGGTTCGGAGCGCGGTCACCGTCGCGGCGACAGTGCAACGCCATGCACCCGAACGCCGGTTCTATAGTGCGTCGTTCGAAGTGAAGACCTAGAAAACCCCGTCGTTATGGGCGTTTTGGGAAGCTTCCGTTATGTGGCGCTCTTCTGTGCGCTGGAATCCCTTGAGACAGCAGCGGATAACGGACGTTGCTGACGCGATAACCGTCGTTCCGATCGGCTGGCCGCCTCGCTCACCGTTCCTCTCGTGGAGCAGTCGCGGCTCCGACTTTGCCACCACTGCCGAGAAAATGGCCGTCATTATGACGCGCCTGCTGGGCGCCGAACTCGAGCGCACTCGGGGCCGCCGGAGGAGTGCACTAGTTAGTCTGCTCACACAGTTGCCCGAAAGGGTTGAGCATTATTACCAATGGGTTCGCTCATTCGTTGAGATCTGCCGCAGGCCCGGCCCTGTACCGAGAGGTCGTAATGCCTATTGGCCGAGAGCTCAAGACCAGAGCACTCGAGCCTTCGGATGCTGAGAGGCCTTAACTTCGACTGGGCCTTGGGGTTGCACTGCTTTGGTTTCTGCGGAGGACCGGCATTGGGCGGGCAGTCTCCCGGTGCAGAGCCCTTTCCCGAAAGTCTCCCCCCGTCGCGCTGGATGCCTCGGGGCTGAGCGTGGATGTGTCGCTTGACGGGGCGGGCTCTCCCTGTTTCAAACAAACAGCAAAGCTTGTCGAAAGAGCGTGGAGGTCGCTCGTGCGGGCCCGGGCGCACCGCTGCGCCGTGACCTCGAACCGCGGTGCGGGCCGGCGCCTGGCCGTGGATCTTCCACTCGGGAAGGCAGCCGGGTTCCTCATGAAGCGAACGGTTCGTGGTCCGCGACTGTGTTGGAGAAGTTTTGGGGAAACGGCCCCTTCAACATGACGATCACTGCGACAAACGCAGTCCCATCCAAAAGGAGCCGGCATGAACACGAAGGAACTCGTCGCCAAAGTGGCCAGCACGGCGGTCGTAGTACTTCTCCCCATCGCGACGCTGAGCCCAGGTGCCTCGGCGGCACAAAAGCCCGCAGCCCACGCCGAAGCCGGGACCAGCACCGGTCTCAACCGAGCCCCTAACGCATGGTCATCGCGTCTGAGTGGCCTGCCGGCTTGCGGGGCCGCTCTCTTCGACGGCGTCGCTCCCTATGGCGGCCCAGCGTTTTACGACGTCCGTGCGGCTCCGGCCGCCGTGACCCAAGTAGCCCCCAACGCATGGTCGTCGCGTCTCAGTGGCCTCCAGGGCGGCGGCGCCGCCCTCTACCTTTAAATGGGCGTAGAAGCTGCAGAAGGCCTCCCTTACGGGGCGGGTGCCTGAGAAAATGGTCAGCGTGGTGGTTGCACCTGCCGCACATGGCACCGGTCCTCCGGTCATCGATGTCCGCCTGTTGGGGCGGTTCGTCGTCACCGGGGGGGGCCGGAGCATTCGCTCGTGGCCCCGCCCGAGCGCCCGGCGCCTGTGCCAGCTCGTGCTCGTCAGCCCCGGGCGCAGGGTCAGCCGCGAATCGGCGTGCGAGTCGCTATTCCCTTCGCTCCCGCCTGATGCCGCCGCCGCTCGCTGTACAGGGTCCTGTCGATGGCACGACTGGCCCTGAAGGAGCTCGGCCCGCACGCCACAGGCTTGCTGTGTGCCGACCCCAGCCAAATATGGGCCGACCCTGCTGTCGCCCTGGCCGTGGACCTCGACGCTCATGAAGACGCCCTGCCGCGGCGCTGAAAGCCTCGCCAGGCCAAGGACGGGACGCTGCCCTGGTTCAGGTCCTCTCCACCGGCGGGGTCCCGCTCGAAGACGAGCTCGAAGCGGACTGGGCCGCCCGGGCCCGGGAACGCGTTGAGTACCTGCGCCAAGAGGCGCGCTTGGAGCTGGCCCGCGACCGCTCCCGCGGTGTTGGGCGCGCCCACCCGGAAGAGGTGCTGGAGGCCTGGCAGGCCTGCCTGGGGGCCGACCCGACCGACGAGGAGGCGACGGCGGCGCTCGTGCAGTTGTACGTCGCCCACGGGCGCCGGCCTGCGGCGGTCGCCGTTTACGAGCGCTGTCGCGACGCGCTCGCCGACCTCGGCCTGAGGACCTCGCCGGCCCTCGAGGAGGTGCGGGCCAGTGCAGAGCCAGTGGCGCCAGACCGTGCACGCACCTCACCGCTCGGCGCTGGTCTCGTCGCCGCACGCCCGGGGGAGGAACGCCGGTTGGTCAGCGCCGTCTTCGTCGAACTGTCTCCGGTCGGCCTCGGCGCCCAATGGGACCCCGAAGACCTGCGTGAGCTCATCGGCGTCGGCCTGGCCGGAGCGATCAGCGAGGCAGAGCAGCTCGGGGGCACGGTCGCCTCCGTCTCCGGTTTCGGCCTGTCGGTGCTCTTTGGAGCGCCGCAGTCCCACGAGGACGACCCCGAACGTGCTCTGCGGGCGTCCTTACGCATCCTCGCCGCGGTTGGCCAAGCTCCCGTACGCACGGGCAATGAGGCTCTCGGCGCCCCCACAATCCCCACCTCATCTCCGGCGCTGTCGGCCCGGGTGGGGGTCGAGACGGGCGTGGCAGTGGTCGGCCTGGTCGGCAGAGGGGAGGCGACGGGCTACGGCGCCCTCGGCGAGGTCGTGGGCACGGCCGCCGCCCTCCAGTCGGCCGCCAGGCCCGGCTCGGTCCTGGTCGGCCCGGCCACACGGGCTGCCACCGAAGAGATCTTCGAGTGGGGCCCGGGCCAGGAGCTGACCTTAGCCGCGGGTGCCCAGCCGCTGTCGGCCAGCTACCTCCTAGCGCCGCGGGCCCGTTCGCTCGCCGAGGCCGGGCGCCGGCGCCTGGCCTCGACGGCCCCCCTCGTCAGCCGGGAGGCCGAGCTGGCACTGCTCACCGAGGCGGTGCGGGCGACGGTCTCCGGCCACGGCGGGGCCGTCGTCGTCGTCGGCGAGCCGGGGCTCGGCAAATCACGCCTCGTGGCCGAGTGCCGCAAGTACTTCATGGGCTGGGTGGGAGCGGCATCGGGGCGGTTGCCGCTGTGGCTGGAGGGGCGCTGCGCCTCGTACGCCTCGTCTTCCCCCTACGGCGCCTACCAGCAGCTCTTGTCCCGGTTCATCGGGGCCCCACTCGAAACCGGCGAGACCGTGCTCCGATCGGCCCTTACCGGCGCCGTGCGGGCCGTGCTCCCCCAGGACGAGGGGGTCCTCCCCGTGCTGGCGCGCATGATGGGCCTGCCGTCAGGGCCGGGCGAGGACCACGTCGGGCGGATGCGCCCGGCCGAACTGCAGCAGGCCATGTTGTCTGCGATGCGGTCCCTACTGTCGCGGCTCGTGGAGCACGGCCCGACCGTGCTCGCTCTCGAGGACCTGCACTGGTCCGACCCCACCTCGCTCCGCCTGACCGGCGAGCTCGCCCGTCTCGCTGCCACCGGCCCGCTCCTGGTGCTGACGACACGCCGGCCCGATCCAGACCCGGGGGTGGGCGAGCTCGAAACCGAGCTGGCTGCCGACCCGGACCGTCGTTTCCGCGCCCTGCAGCTTGGGCCGATCCCAAAGTCAGCCGAGCGGGCCCTGGCGCGCTCGCTGCTTGGCGGCGAGGTTGGCGACGAGGTGCTCGAGGCCGTCTGCGATGGGGTGGACGGCAACCCGCTGTTCTTGGAGGAGCGGGTGGCATCGATGCTCGACACGGGCGGCGTCCACCGGGACGGGGCCGGCTGGCGGCTCGGGACGGGAGCTCCCGCGCGCGTGCCCGAAGCGCTCGAGCGGCTGGTGCGCTCCCGCGCCGACCGGATGAGCCCGGCCTCTCGAGAGGCGTTGGTCGCCGCCTCGGTGCTGGGCGAGGACCTCGAGCGCTCAGCGCTCGGGGCGGTGAGCGAACTTGGCGATGAGCTCGACGACGCCGTGGCCGAGCTCGTGTCCGCCGGTCTCCTGACCGAGGTCCAAGGGCAGCCCCAGCCGCTCTACCAATTCCGCCACGCCGTGATCCGAGAGGCGACGTACAACGGCCTGCTCCGCTCGCAGCGCCGCCAGCTGCACGCACGCGCCGCCTGGGACCTGGAGGCGAGAGCCACCAACCGCCTCGAAGAGGTGGCGACGGTCCTCGGAGGCCATTTCGCGGCCGCTGGCGAAGCTGACCGCGCCGCGCACTACCTGGAGATGGCCGGCGACCACGCCGCCCGGGTCTTCGCCAATGAGGAGGCCATCACCTCGTACCGCCAGGCCCTCGCCGTCATCGAGGGGGAGGCTGGCCGGGGCAGCCCCGGTCAGCCCGCCGTCCCTGCCGGCCGGACGGCGACAGCGGTGGGCCTGAGCGAGAAGCTCGCTTCGCTGCTCCTGTTGGTTGACCGTTTCGCCGAAGCACGGACCGCGGCGCTCGCCGGCCTCGCCCGGGTGCACCCCCAGGACGCGCTGCCGGCCGCACGGCTGCAGTACGTACTGGGCGGTATCGAGTTCCAGGACCACCGCTTCGACGCCGCACTGGCCGCCTGCGAGGCAGTCGACGAGCTGATCCGGCCCTGTGGGGTGAACGATGACCCCGAGCGAGTTGACCTCTGGGTGCACATGCAGACCAACGTCGAGTTCTCCGTGCACTTTTGGCGTAACGAGCTCGAGCGGGCCGCCGCCGTCATCGAGGGCGTCCGCCCGCTGGTGGAGTCGGTTTGCAGCCGCGAGGTCGTCGCCTGCTTCAACTTAGCCTTGTCGCAGTTGCACGTAAGTGAGCGGCGCTACCGGGTCGACGCGCAGGTCCTCGAAGATCACCGGCGGGCGGTCACTGTCACTCGGGCGCTGGGACCAGCCACCTCAACGGAGCCCAACGAAGGCCAGCGGTGCTGCGCACTGAGCAACCTCGGGGTGGTGTTGACCTGGCACGGAGATCTCACCGAGGCTCAGAAGGTACACGAGCAAGCGATGGCGAGCGCAGTGCGGCAGGGCTCGTCGGCCCAGGGGCGTGTACTGGTCGACCTGGCGGTCAACGCGTTGCGCCGCGGTGACGTCGAGGTCGTGCGAGAGCTCGCGTCGCCGGCGCGAGAGACTGTCGCGGCCGGGGGCCTCCAATACCTCGTGGCGGCCGCCACGGCGCTGCAGGCCTGGGTGGCCTGGCGGGACCACCAGGTGCGACAGGCGCTAGCGCTGGGGGCCGAGGCGCTCGAGACGTGGAAGTCGCAGCCCGAGTCCTACCCTTTCCACTGCCTGGCGCTGTGGCCACTGGCAGGTGCGAACCTTGGCGTTGGGCGACTCCAAGAAGCGGTTGACGCGGCCCGTCAATTGCTCGAGCCCTCTCAGCTGCGGTTGCCCGACGAGCTTGAAGCGGTTGTGCGGTCGGCCTGCGAGAGGTGGGACTGTGACCAACCAGAACTGGCGGGCCAACTGCTCGCGGGGGCGGTGCAACTAGCTCGCGACTCAGGGTACGCGTGAGGTACGGCGTGTCCGCAGCCGAGTGAATTTGCAAGCGCTCCAGAACCAGCGCAGTGCAGCCGCCCATCCGCCCATAAGAACGCTCAATAACCCGCAACAGCCAACTTGGATCTAGGTACTCAGGAAAAGTCCCGATCCTCCACGGAGCGTCCGACGTGCCCGCTCCGAATCGGCGATCGCGCGCACTGCGCTGAGCCCCTTGAGCCGCACCGCGCCGAGCACATAACGGCGCCTTGGCGCGCGACGGGGGCAGTCTGGCGTGCTTATGGTCGTGGCCCTCAATAGGTGTGGGGCTTGGACGTGCTAGCCCCGAGCCCCACTGGCTCAGGAGGCAACGCCATGACAACGACCGGCGCCCAGGTAGCCCGCCTGGCGGATGAGCGCGATCGCCGACTCTGCGCGACTCGCAATCGCGCCGCATCGACCGTCCGCCACGCGCAGAGCAGGCAGTTCTGGCTGGTGCTTCGGAGCCGCCGCGCCTTCATCGAGGCATGAGTGGACACAACCGCCGAAGTGCCGGACAACGGCACACGCGTGCGATGGACGTCTCGCGAGAACTTCTGCAAGAGTGTTGGATCCCGAGCGACGCGTTCGTCTACGAGGTCAGAGGCGGCCGGTGGAGGCCGCCGAGGCAAAGGAGTCTTGCGATGACGCGATACCTGATTTCATTCCCCGGCGACGCTATGGACCACATCCCCGACGAGGAGATGCCGGAGGTGGCCAGGGCCACGCACGCGGTCATCGACGAAGCCAAAGACGCCGGTGTGTACCTGTTCACCGGCGGGCTGGAGGAGGACGTGGAGCCCGTCATGGTGTCCGGTGACGGGACGGTCACCGCCGGCACTTACCCGCAGACCAAGGATGTGTCTGGAGGCGTCACCGTCGTCGACGTGCCCACACGGGAGGCTGCCCTTGAGTGGGCCGCAAAGATCGCGGCCGCTTGCCGCTGTGCGCAAGAGGTCCGGGAGTTCATGCTCGACCCGCTCGTTTGATCGAAGAGCCCACATGGCTAACAAGACCCTGCCTCGGGCGGCTCCACACATGACAGCCTGCTCATCGGAGATCCCGGCGACATCGCGCACGGATCGACCGGATCGGGTGCCCCGGCCGGTGATCAGCGAGGAGCCGCCACGCACCGAGCGAACAACGGTTCACGTCGCCCGGTGGCGGCGCAAACGAGAGCCGGGCGTGAGACGAAATGCCGGCCAGAACGACAACGGAAGGCCAAGGAGGCCGGGGGCAGGGCTAGCGATCTGGCAGCGACGGAGGACCCAGGGGGCATAGGTTGTGCCGATGAGCCTGAGGCACAAGCCGACTGACGAGGAGGCCCGGCATGCCGTCGAGGTCCTCCTGGGAGCGGTCGAGACAGGTGGGGACATCTTCGCCGCTCTGGACGAGGTCGGCCCCCTTCACCCCAAGGACAATACGTTCCCTGGCGAGGTGTTCGTTGCCTTGGCCGCTGACGCGCTCGCCGAGGGAGGCGTAAGCCGTGACCGGCCCGTCTCCGAGGAGGGCTTGGTCAAGCGGTACCTCCCCGAGGGCCAGTTCCGCGGCCGCGACAACCGCAAGATCCGTTACACGGTGATGGCCGCGGCCGCCGTCCACGGCGGGGTCGAGCTCGACCTGCTCGAAGAGGTCGCCTATTGGGCGACCGACGATTTCTGGAGCTACGCCGGCCTTGCCGCCGTGGCGTGGGCCCGGGCGGTGGCCGACCAGCGGAACATCCCGTTGACAAATCTGTGCACCCACCTGAGGGCCCGGGCGAGCACTGCCTAGCACGCCGGCCCGTAGCCGTGCTGGCTGTCCATGGCACGAAGAAGCTCCGCGACCTCCTCGGGGGAATAACCGCCCATGAAGAGGAGCCCTCGACCACGGCGTTGGGGGATTGGTACGCGACCGTCCTGTTCTGGCTGCCCAGCTGGCCCTGTTCGTGAACGAGGCAACGCTGTTGCCCCTCTTGGTCCCCCAGGCACCCTCGGCGACCCTCCTCGAGCGCTTCGTGCCGGCGCTCGCGACGCTCTTGCTAGCCCATGGCTCTAGCCCGGCCTTGGTGCGGGCCGAAGCCGAAGACATGAGCGAGTGGCGGCTGACCGAGACCACCAGCCGCAGCATTGTCGGCATCATGGACGAGTTCACCTCCCTCGCGGGGCCTACGCGGCCGATCGAGGGCGCTGGACCTGTTCGAACTGTCATTGCGCTTGGGCAAGACGCCGTGCGGCCCCCCAGGTTTGTCGTTTTCGACCCTTGCCAGAAGGCGTGTTAGAGCAGGTCCGGGCGGTCTGCGACGAACAGGTCGCTAAGTACGCCGAAGACCGCTGGTAGGCGCGGCGTCACTTTACCGCGCCGGCGGTCAGCCCGCGCTCGAAGAGCCGCTGCAGGCGGAGGTAGGCGACGATCTCGGGGATCGCCGTCACGACCGCCGAGGCGAGGATCTTCGTCTGGTCGTCGTTGAACTCGCCGACGAAAAACTGCGGTATGAGGGTGATCGTCTGCATGTTCGTCGACTGCAAGAAGACGAGCGGCATCAGGTAGTCGTTCCACGCGGCGATGAGGGTGAAGATTATGACGGCGGCCGCGATCGGACGGGTGAGCGGGATGATCAAGTGCCTGAAGGTCCGTACGGGGCCGGCGCCGTCGACGCGGATCGCCTCGAACAGCTCGTCAGGCAGGCCCTTGATGAAGTTGCGCGTCAAGAGGACGGCAAATGGGATCTGGAGCGCGGCAAGGGGGAGGATGACCGCCCAGTAAGTGTTGTACAGCCCGAGTTTCTGGTTGGTGGTGAACAGCGGGGCGAGTAGCACAACCTCGGGCAGCGTCAGGCAGGCGAGCAGCATCCAGAAGTAGACCTCGCGCCCGAACAGCCTCAATTTGGCGAAGCCATAGGAGGCGAGCATGGCGCAGACGTAGACGAGAGTGATCACTGCTGACCGAAATGATGGCGCTATTGATGAAGAAGCGAGCGAAGCCCGGCACTTCGACCACGGCCTCTGTAGTTCTCGAAACCCTGGCCGGCGAGGGACCCCTGCAGCATCACGATGAGCGGGAACAGGTACGGCAGGACCATTACCGTGACGACGACCTGGAGCAGGATCCGCTTCCAGCGCTTGCTGACCTCGAACATCACTGCACCGCTCTTCTTGGCTGCGCCACAGCTGGAGCACGACCCCGAACACCACGGCGATCAATGAGCAGGATGATCGAAAGTGCCGCTCCGTAGCCGACGTTGTCGAGCTGGATTATCTGCTGGTAGATGTACGTCCCGAAGAAGTTCGTGGCGTAGTCGGGACCGGCCGCGGTGACGAGCCAGGGGATATCGAAGGTCTTGAGCGCCCCGATCACGCTGAGGATGGCGAGGGCGAAGGTCGTGCCGGCGACGCTCGGCCAGACGATACTGGTGATGATCCTCAAGTTGCCCGGCGCCGTCCAGGCGGGCCGCCTCGAGCACCGACGGCTCGATCTGGCTCATCGCCGCGTAGTAGAGGACGAAAGTGAAACCGGTGAACTGCCAGATGGTGATGGCCATTAGCGAGGGCAGCGCCGTCGACGTCTGGCCGATCCACGGCTGCGCCAGCGACGCCGAGGCCCGACTGCCTGAAGCAGCTGGTTGAACTGGCCTTCCGGCGCCAGCATGGCCCGGAAGACCGGCGCCATGATCGCCGGGGCCAGGACCACCGGGATGAAAATGATCACTTTGTAGACGACGGCCAGCCGGATCCGCGAGTGCAAGAGCACGGCGAAGGTGAGGCCGAGGAACGTCTGGAGCGGGAACGTGACGGCGAAGAACACGACCGTGTGGCGCACCGCACCCCAGAACAGCGGGTCGTGGAACAACTGGGTGTAGTTCCCGAAGCCGACATGCTGCGGATTGGGGCTGATCCCGTCCCACTTCCACGTCGAGATCAGTCCCGTGTAACCGATGCAGTAGTAGATGAGCCCGACGGAAAGGACGAGCGCGGGGAGGATCCACGGCAGCCCGGAGGCCACCCTGACCGCCGTACGTCTGTGCGGTACCACGCCTCCCGGCCGGTGCAGGTGAACATGCACCGACGAGGCGGGCGCTTCGCTCGAAGGATCGCCGAGGCCCTGTTGGAGCCGTGGCCATACGAAACGCCCGCTCTCTCTAGTTGGTTCCCTCAGCCCTGCGGTCGCTACTTGAACTTGACCCCGGAGGCGACGGCCGCCGCCTGCAGCGCCTTAGCGGCGGCCTGCGGGGTCTCCGAGCCGGTGGCCACCCCCTGCGCCGCTGACAGGATGCCACCATTGCCGTTCTGCATCGCGATTGCTGAGCAGCGACTCACGGGGTTCGCCGGCGTTGCCAGCCGTGATGGCGAGGTTCTTGACCGCGCTCAACTGCAAGCTGGGGTCGACGATCCCTGCCGCCGCGTAGTTCGGCGTCACCGACTTGAGCGAGGGCAGGTCCTCGAGCTGGTTGGCCACGTACTGCTGGCCGGCGGTCGAGGTCGCCAGCCATTTGGCGAACGTCTCCGCCGCGGCGGTGTTCTTCGATTTGTTGTATACCGCCAGCCCGTAGTCGGCGTCGCCGTACATGGCGCTCGGGTGGCCGCCGACGTTCGGGAACGCAATGGGCGAGATCGGGAACGGTTTCGGGCTGCCAACCCCCGCCGCTTGCAACGCTGAGGTCATGCCGCTCTTCGTAACGTTGGCGGTGTACCAGGTCCCCATCATGATCATCGTGTACTTGCCCGTGAGGAAGTCGTTGTTGCCGTCAGGGTACTGCTGTACGCCGAGCGAACCCGGCTCCATGACGCCGTCCGAGAAGAAATCCTTCCAGATCGTAAGCGCCTTCACGATGCCAGGGCTGTTCCACTTGGCGTCACCCATGGACGCGGCGGTCCACAGCCCAGGCTGCACCGAGTTGGCGATTGATTGGAGGGTGTCCTGAAGGAACCCCTCAGTGGAGTTCCCCTGCACGAAGCAACCGACGCCGTGTGACTTGAACGCTTTACAGTCGCTCACCCATTGGGCCAGCGTGGACGGCGGTGAGAGATTGTACTTCTTGAACAGATCTACGTTGACCCACAGGGTGCCGGCGTACACCGAACCGACTGGTAGCGCGGTGAGACTGCCGTTGTACGTGAAGCCGCTAATACCGCTGGGCGCGATCTTCGACTTCCAGTTGCCGCCCAGGGCCTGCGCCGCGACAGGGGCCATGTTTGTGGCGAAGGAGTTGAACTCTGTCACATAGGCACCCGGCTGTAGTTCGAACAGGTCGGGCCCCTCTCCGGAGACGAGCGCGGGGCGCATGGCCGTCATGTAGTTAGCAATCGTGATCAGTTTGAAGTTGACTTTGATGTCCGGGTAGACCTTGTTGAAGGCGGCAATCTCCGAGGTGGCCTCGGCCGAATCGGTTGGCGTCCAACCCCACCAGTTGATGGTGGCCGAGGTTGACCCTGCGGTCTTGGCCGTTGCCGGATGGACCTGAGTTGCTCCTGCTGGACCACTGGCCACGAGCGGCAAGCTAAGGCACAGTACAGCTAGCGCGAGCGGGCGCGCCTTGGACTTGCGTCGGCGAATCATAATGATGTCCCCTTCCTCTCGCGAAATTTTCGCAGTGTTCTGGTCGTACTTTACCGCCGCCTGGGCCCACCGTCAATAGCAGCCGAACGTAGTTCTGGAGGCGGGTCTCTTTCTACTGGAGAAGGCAACTTTCGCAACTAATGAAACCTCGGAACGAGCCCCGAGGAGGGCGCGCGGCCCCCCGGTGGCGATCTACGATGGTGGTCGTACTTGACACTAACTTTCGCAAACGTTACGCTTAGTTTCGCTTTGCGGTGCTGCAGGCGCGCCCACCCCGCATGTTCAACAATGGTTAGAGGGAGCCTTGGCCGTGAGTGCGGCCGGGCCAGAGGTGATCGGTTATCTGTACTTTCAATCGGTTATTAAAACGGAGACGTAACTCGGGACGATTACTGGCGCGAGAGTGCATACCGGCCGAACACCAACGGAAAGGAGAAGCCAGGCCAATGCCTTCTAGTGGCGGGCGGACGGGGAGGACGCCATGGTGATGCAGTTCGACGAGGCTCCGTTGCGGACGCTTTTCATCGGCGGCACTGGCACTATTAGCACTTCCTGCGTGCGCCTATCGGTCGAGTCGGGCATGGAGGTGGCAGTGCTTAACCGCGGCCGCAACGAGGCCCGAAGGGAACTGCCTGGAAAAGTAGTTCAATTTGTTGCCGACGTGAACGATGCGGAGTCAGTGAAGGCCGTCCTTGATAGGGTGGAGTTCGACTCAGTGGTAAACTTTCTCTCCTACGACGCGGAAGACGTGCGCCGCTGGGTGGCATTGTTGCGGGGGCGGACTAGCCAGTACGTGCACATCAGCTCGGCGTCGGTTTACGGCAAGCCCGTCCTGCGTACGCCGATCGTCGAGTCCACGGCGCTGCACAACAAGTTCTTGGAGTACGCTCGCGCCAAACTTCGGGCCGAGCGCGCCCTTCAGCTCGCGTTCTCAGAGGAAGGCTTCCCGGTGACGATAGTCCGGCCCTCCCACACGTACGATGACGCGCAACCGCCGCTCCCGGGAGGCTGGACGGCAGTGGACCGGATAGTGCGTGGAGCCGAGATCCCGGTGCACGGGGACGGTACGTCGCTGTGGACGCTGACGCACGCGGAGGACTTTGCACAGGGCCTGGTTGGCCTGCTCGGCAACACGGCGGCGGTGGGCGAGACCTTCCACATCACAGGCGACGACGTCCTCACGTGGGACCAGATCTACACCGTGGTCGCGGAAGCGTTGGGGGCCGAAGCAAAACTAGTGCACCTCGCGTCGGAGCTGTTCCCCGTAGTCGCCCCGGACTGGTTCTGGTCTGACCTGATCGTGGGTGACCTCTCACACAGTGCAGTGTTCGACAACGCGAAGGTTCGGAGGTTCGTTCCGGGGTTCGCCCCGAAGCTGACCTTTCAGCGAGGCGCGCTGCGCCTCGCGCGCTGGTACCGGGATCACCGAGACGAAGCCGGGCCAGACCAGGTGGTTGAAGCTGTGCTGGACCGGCTCGTAGGTGCCTACCACGCCGCACGGGAAGTGTCTGCTTCGTGGGCGACGCTGTAGTGGACAGTAAGGGCGTTGCTGGAGCGGACGCGCCTCACGGTTGGAGCAGAGTCCATGGCGGGTCGGGTGAAGGCATGACTTCCAAGCGGGTGACGATGAGCGACATAGCCACCGAAGCTGGCGTGTCAGTGGCGACGGTGTCGAAGGTGCTGAACGGTAGCGACCGAGTTTCGCAAGAAACGCGCAGTCGTGTGCAGGACTTGCTTTCGGAGCGCAATTATGAGCGCCGGCCGGCGGCACGTACAGGGCCCGCTCCCATAGTGGACCTTGTATTACGCGAGGTGAGCAACCCCTGGGCCATCGAGATAATCGCAGGAGCGGTGGAAGCGGCCAGAAGGATGCACGCGACTGTTGCCGTGCACTCACTACCGGACACTGGTGGGCACGGCACGTGGCTCGATGACATTTCCGCCCGGGGGACGAAAGGCGTGATCGTTCTGTTGGCGCGCCTTAGCGACCGAGAGAAAGCGGCTCTGCGGTCGAGAGGCATACCCCTGGCAGTGATCGACCCACGGGGGGAGCCTGACCCGAACGTACCGACGGTGGGTGCCACCAACTGGTCAGGTGCATATGCTGCGACCCGCCATTTGGCTGAGCTGGGCCACGAGCGGATCGCCATCATCTCTGGCCCTCGTGATTTGTTCTGCAGCCACGCCAGGATGGACGGTTACCGTTCCGCGATGGGGGCCGCTGGCCTGCCGGTCGACCCCGATCTGATGCGCTGGGGGGACTTCCACGTCGAAGCGGCTTTCAAGCACGCCTCCGAAATGCTGTCAATGCAAAACCGCCCGACGGCGATATTCGCCGGCAGTGACCTGCAGGCGATGGGTGTAATCGAAGCGGCTCGCCTTGGTGGCCTGCAAGTGCCGGCGCAGTTGAGCCTCGTCGGTTTCGACGATATCCCGTTGTCGCGCTGGATGTCTCCGCCGCTCACGTCGGTCCGTCAACCATTGGCCGAGATGGCGGGTACCGCGGTCAGGCTCGTCCTCTCTCATTGGGAAGAGGGGAGCAACGAAGACCGGAGCGTCGAGTTAGCTACCACGTTGGTGGTGCGCGAGAGCACGGCACCACCGCCACGCACCGTAAGGAGGGCTTCATGAGCGCCCCTGCTCAATTCGTGCACACCAGGGGGACCAGTATTATCGGGACAGACGGCGAGCCAGTTCGTCTGCGAGGTATTTGCATCGGCGGGTGGCTCAACATGGAGAACTTCATCACGGGTTTCGCCGCCAATGAGTCAATGATGCGGTCAGGGCTACTCGACGTTTTGGGCCAAGACCGTTATGCACTGTTCTTCGAGAGCCTTCTTTCAAACTTCTTCGACGACGACGACGCTGCTTTCCTTGCCTCCATGGGGGTCAACTCGCGTCCGTATCCCCCTCAACTACAGGTACCTGGAAGACGATGCCAACCCGTTCGAAGTGAAGGAAGAGGGGTTCGTCCACCTGGACCGCGCCATAGCCGCCTGCGCCGCTAACGGTATCTTTTCGATAATCGATCTGCATGCAGTGCCTGGGTCGCAAAACCACCACTGGCACTCGGACAATGCAACCCACCGGGCGCTGTTCTGGGAGCAGCGCCAATTCCAGGACCGAGCGGTGCACCTGTGGGAAGCGATCGCGGACCACTACAAGGACGAGGTGTGGGTGGCGGGTTACAACCTCCTAAACGAGCCGGCAGATGAGTCTCGCAAAGCGATCGGACCTTTTTACGCACAGCTGCTCCAGGCTATTCGTGGTGTCGACCCTCACCACGTGCTGTTCGTCGACGGGAATACGTACGCTACAGAGTTCGACATTTTCGGGGAACAGTGGGACAACACCGTTTACACTTGCCATGACTACGTCCGCTCAGGCTTGGGACGAGGCGGCCCATACCCGGGCCTCACTGATGGCGTTTATGTGGACAGGGCGACAGTTGAGGAAACTTTCCTAAAGCGCTCTGAGTACGCGCGCCGTACGGGCACCCCCTTGTACGTTGGCGAGTTCGGGCCTCTTTATACAGGAGACGAGGCCGTCGATACTCAACGCAGGCAGATCCTGGCTGACCAGTTAGACATATACCGCGATTACGGGGCCGGGTGGGCGCTGTGGACTTATAAAGACATCGGGCGCCAAGGGCTGGTGACAGTGACACCCGGCTCACCATACCTTGAGCGCTTTGGCGATTTCATCGCCAAAAAGAACCGTTTGGCCGCCGATCAGTGGGGGACCGACGGGGAAGGCCCTCGCGAGGTCAGCCGACCATTACAAGAACTCATCGCTCGCGAAGCCCCCCAGTTCGAGCCTTACCCGTGGGGCCGCTTCGACTGGGTGCGCACGCTGCTGCTCAACATAACCGTGGCCCAGGCGCTGGCGCCAGAGTATGCATCTGGCTTCGACGGCCTGACACATGACGAGCTCGTGGCTCTGGCGGAATCGTTTTCCTTTGCGAATTGCGCCGTGCGCGAGCCCTTGCGTGAGCAGTTGAGCAAGGCTATTGCAGATTCGTGAAGATGCGGGCTCGAGGGTTGCCCCTCTCGGGACAACAGGCTTGGAGGTCACGAACCCTCGCCACCGGTACGAGGGGCCCTCGGCAGCATGCGGAACCTATACGGTACGAAATTGAGCGAGAGCGAACCCCTGGAGACGGTGCGCATCCCTATGACAATTGACTCGTTGCCGTGGCAAGTCCAAAGGACTCCGCAGTGACGGTCGACGTGCTCGCCGGTCGCGCGCTCGGCCGTACAGGCTGGTTTGTTACCGGGCTGTGCATTGGTACTGGCGAGCTTGGCAACATCCCGGTGTATGGCGAGGGTGTCCCCGATGATCTCGCACTGGCGACCGCGCGCCGCTCCTTTTCCGGTCCATTGACCTTTCTGGGCACCTCCAATGGCTACAGCATTTCGGGACAACGCCTCGGTGTAGTCATTCGCGAGCTAGGCGGCGTCCCCGATGGGATGCTATTGGCTACCAAGGTAGACCCCAAAGACGGCGGCCCTTTCGACGGCCAACGTGTAAGGGAACCTGTCAGTGAGAGCATGGAGCGCCTCGGGCTCGACTATCTCCCTCTCGTGCATCTTCACGATCCTAAAAAGATATCCTTCGAAGAAGCCATGAGCCGATCTGGACCGGTGCCAGCGCTGCAGGACCTCGTGGCTGAAGGGCTCGTCGGCCATCTGGGGGTAGCCGGTGGTCCCGTGGACCTGATGCGCCGCTTCGCCGACACCGGCATCTTCGAGGTCGTCCTTACCCACAATCGCTGGACTCTGCTGGACAGATCGGCCGGTCCGTTGCTCGACGACTGCGCTGCGGCCGGCATAGCAGCCCTCAACGCCGCACCGTTCGGTGGCGGGATCCTGGCCAAAGGCAAGCTTGGCTCGGAGAAATACGCTTACCGGCCCACGACTGGCCCAGTGTTGAGCGCTCTAGCGGCTATAGAGGGCGCCTCTCGCCGGTACGAGGTCCCGTTGGGGGCAGCTGCTTTGCAGTTTTCCGTTCGGGGCACGCGGGTCACTTCCACCCTGGTGGGGATATCGCGGCCCGATCGTTACGACGCGGCGCTGGACTTGGCCGCTTGTGCAGTCCCTGACGAGCTGTGGGCCGAGCTGGCCCAATTGACGCCCGGGCCGGAGAACTGGCTCGGGTGAGCGACAGGCCTCCGGCTCAGCAAGGCGCGGTACAAGGCGTCAGTCAGTCAACCACCGTTCCAGCTGCTCGGCTACGCTGATGGGGTGCTACCCAAGACGGTGCTCCCGGGGTGGGACACGAATGTATAACAGCTCGTCAGAAGCACTTGGAGAGGTGCGAGAGCGGCCGAATCGGGTTCACTGCTAATCGGTCTTAGGTCGTAGCTCGGGATGGCGAAGACTGGCCTGAGCAGCGCATTCGCGACCCGCCCTCCGGGCTCGAGGGATCGTTTGGGTCAGTGGTGGCGGCAGTTGTTACCCAGAAAGTTACCCAAGCCATCGGGCTCATTCTTGAACTCACCGTTGCCCCAGAAAAACACCGAGCTCAGCGACTTCATGCCGCCCAGATTAGCCCGTTATGATCCGCTGAAATACCTAACAATTGCAAGCGGATTTGATCCATATCGAGACGGTTCCTGGCACCTCGCCAGAAGGGAATTTGACCTGCGCCGGAGCGTCGATCGCCCGCACATATTATGCAAACGCAGGGGGACGTTCCGCGCTCACCTCGAAGGAAAATGGCTGTCCGCCTTGATTTTCGTGATCGACAAATCCGCCGCGGCATCACGCCGGCAGCCCGCTGAGGAGCTGTGTCCGCAGGAACGGCGGTGGGTGACGCGAGGACGATCGTCAAGAGCCCGTTCTCTTCCAGAGTTCCAACCATGGGAGATGAGACCCGTCAAAGGGCGGTTTGCGAAGGGAGACACGGTCCATCAGCTGCGCGGCCGTCTCACGGGCCAGAGCAATCATCGAAGCTGGGTAGTCGAGCTCGACTCGATGGAGCTCGAACTCGCCCTCGTCCAACAACCTGGTCTCTCCGCTGAAGGTGCGGATGACGTCGAGATCGAGATCCACCATCGTCACAACGGTCCCGTCCCAAGACAGGGCCCGGCGATGTCGCAGTACAGCTCAAAATCAGGGCCACCGGGCCGCTGCTCATACCACTCGGCTGCCCAGCCAACCTCGATGGGTAGGAGCTCGACCAGGTCAGAGCGCGCCTGTTGAACGGGCTGCCCATCCCGGTACCACCACGCACCGCGACGCATCCCGGCCCAGACGCCCCAGGAATCGGAACCAAGGACCGACGATACGGCTGTGTAGTGGTCGCGGTCGGGCCACTTGTGGCGACGAATGGTGAGTGGTGTACCGGGTTTGAGCTCGACCTGGGGTCCCGCTCCGTCGATGCCGCGCATGACCTCCTAACGCTAAACCGGAACGCAGGGGATCCCGTGGAGGGCTTCAGTCGGCGTTGGAAGGCGGTACCGCTCGCTACTCGTCCTCAAGCAGCGAGCAGACCACGGAGTCGGACCACTGCCCGGCGATCATCCGGGCGTCACGTCGTCGGCCCTCCTCACCGAAGCCGAGCTTGTCGAGCACGCGCCGCGAGGCCACGTTCTCCGGGTGGTGCGTCGCCCAGATGCGGTGCATGCCGAGCCGCTCGAAGCCGAACCCGACGATCAGCGCCGCCGCCTCCGACGCGATGCCGCGGCGCCAGAATGGGGGAGCCACGCCGTACCCAATGTTGGCGCTGCGGTGCCGTTCAGAGCCCACGCCGATACGCATCATTCCGACCAGCAAGCCGGTCTCGGCTAGCTCGATCCCCAGCCGGTACTGCCGCCGTGGCGTCCCGACTGCCTCTGCGATGACCAACTCGAGCCAGAGATGCCGGCCCCTTCGCGAAGTCCCACAACGGCGCGATCGGTGCCGCTCGCCTGGCACCCTTCACCTCGTGACCGTTACAGGCTCACGCTCCTCTAGACGGATCGCACGATGCCGTGCTGGTCGGGCAACTCGAAGGCCCTGCGAGCCGTGAGCGGTGATGTCACGTTTCGGCGGGTGCGGGAGTAGTACTTGATGTGCGCTACGACGAGGCCCCCGACACCGAGCTGATCGCAGCAATCCCCTCCAGCGCCGCAGCCTTCGACGCCTTCTACCGCCGCCACATCGCGGCGGTGATGCGCTTCCTCGCCCGGCGTTGCAACACGCCCGAGGACGTGGCCGACGCCGCCGCGGACACGTTCGTCGCCGTCCTTGGCTCCTGGTCCACCTACCGCTCCGAGCGTGGGAGCGTCGCCGCGTGGCTCTACGGCATCGCTCGCAACGCGGCGTCTGACTGCCTGCGCGAACGCGGACGAAGCGATGCCCTTGCTCTTCGTCTCCAAGGCCGCCGGCTCTTGGCGGGCGACGATGCCGAGCGGATCGCCGAAATGATCGATGCCGAGCGCGACGCCGCTCGCCTGGCCCCGGTGCTGGCGACGGCCCGGACGAGCGAACGGGAACTTCTCGCCCGGATCGTCGACGTCGACTTGACCCCGGCAGCCGCGTCACGCTCGCTCGGAATTGAGCCGAGCGCAGGACGGCGACGGCTCGCTCGCCTGCGCGACAGCGTCCAGGTTCACGCCGACCTCGCCGGGGATGTAGCGAGGTCTGAACACACCCCCCCGATCGGAGGACCAATGACCTCGACCTCATCTACTGCTGGTGGGCGGTTCGAAGAGCGACTGCGCCTGACCATTCTTGAGGCGCTCTACTCCGGCAAGGTGCGCGAGATCTACGACGCCGGCCCGGACCACCTGCTGTTGGTGGCGTCGGACCGCATCTCGGCCTTCGACGTCGTGTTCGACGAGCGGGTCCCGGACAAGGGCCGGGTCCTCACGGCAATGACCGTGTTCTGGGCCGAGGCGCTCGCCCACGTCGGGCAGACCCACCTCGTCTCGGTCAACCCTGCGGACTACCCCGACGGTGCGGCAGAGATCCCGGACTTGCTCGGTCGCTCGATGCTCGTCCGGCGGGCCGAGATGCTGCCGATCGAGTGCATCGTGCGCGGCTACATCACCGGCTCGGCGTGGAAGGAGTACCGGGAGACCCAGACCATGCACGGGGCCCCGTTGCCGGCGGGGTTACTCGAGTCCGCACGCCTTCCCGTGCCGGTCTTCACCCCGTCGACAAAGGCGACCGAAGGCCACGACGAGAACATCTCGTTCGAGCAGTCGGCCGAGCTCGTCGGTGACGATGTCGCCAAGCGCGCCCGCGAATCTGCCTTGGTGCTTACAGCGTGGCGGCCGAGCTGGCGTTCGAGCGCGGCATCGTGATCGCGGACACCAAGTTCGAGCTGGGGTTCGTCGACGGCGAGCTGATCATCTGCGACGAGATCCTCACCCCGGACTCCAGCCGGTTCTGGCCGGCCGAGTCCTGGGGCCCGGCGCCTCGCCTCTGTCGTTCGACAAGCAGCCGGTGCGCGACTGGGCAGAGTCGACGGGCTGGGACAAGGCTTCGGCGCCACCACCGGTGCCGGCCGAGGTGATCGCCCAGACCCGCCAGCGCTACATCCGTGCGTACGAACAGATCTCGGGGCGGCGGTTCGGCGACTGGCCGGGCGCTACTGCCGGCTGAAGATGGTCTTTGACGTTCACGTCGAGATCCGCGGCCTGGACGGCATCGCGGGTCCCGAGGGCCGCACGATCGAACGAGCGCTGCCGGCGCTCGGCTCTCGCGGCATCGCTGGCGTGCGCGTCGCTTCACGAGGACCGGTTCGGGGAGGCGCCCGCGCGCAGGCATACCTTCCTCGTTTGTCCCCGCCACCGGCTGGTCGGCCTGCTGGCTTTATCGGCCGCGGTGGGGACCGGGATTCGCACTCGTCGCCAGTGGACTGCTTACGTCCTCGACCAAGCCGCCCTCTGACGTTCATCATCACGCCACCACAGCAACGAAGGCGCCGCGCCTCACGACCGCGGACGTCTTGACGGCCGCTGAGACGCAGCTCGCCGACACGTCGAACGATGTCCTCGAAGTGCAGGCCGACCTTGGAGGCGAGGCGTCCAGCACCATCTGGATTAAATCGGCCACCGACCAGTACAAGAGCCTTTCCGTTACTGACTCACGCTCCTAGAGCGCCTATTGTTCCGAAGCCCCGCGGCGTTCTGCGCCCGCGCTGAGCGATAGCAGGGTTGTCGCCTTGATTTCCGACTCTGTGCCTGTCAAGTCATCGAGTCGCCGCCGTCTCGGGCCGCCCAGAACTTCCTGTGGATGTCACGCGAGGATGATGCTCTTTGAGATCGCAAGAAGGCCTAAGTCTGCGGCCCCGGGCCCGACAAGACAGAAGAACATGGGCTTGTTCGGCTCGGCGCACCGCCTCCCGGGATATCTGCCGTGGCGGCTGACAGAAGACGACCGCTTCAGTGGCCCCTTGATCCGTCTTCTTCTGGGAGCACTTCAATGCGCTTGGCCAGGTTTACGGCATGGTCGCCGAGGCGTTCATAGAACCGGCCAATGAGCGTGAGCTGGGCGGCTACTGAAGCTGGCATCGCTGCGCTGGCCACCTCTTTTGTAAGCCGGTCGCGCAGGATGTCGAGCTCTTCGTCGGCTTCGTCGAGCAGGGTGCCAGCGGCCGTACGGAGGGTATAGCTTTCTGCCGCCTCGTGCCACATCTCGAGCGCAACATCGGACATACGCTGCACGATCCCCCTGCTGACAGCCGTCATGTCAGGGCCGAGACCGGTGACGGCTCGCTGCGCGATGTGCTCGGCCAAGTCGGCGCTGCGTTCGAGCTCCGGCACGATGAGCAGGAGGCCTACGAGGCGCCGCACTTCATCGTTGGCCGGGACGAGGCGGTCGAAGTCCTCCCAGATCCGCTCGCTCAGCCGGCCAGACAGCTCATCAATGGCCTCGTCGGCGGCCACTACCCTGCTCGCCTCGGACGGCTCGCCGGCTAGCAGGGCGTCCGTGGCGCCCGCGAGGGCTTCGCTCACCAGTGCGAACAGGCGAGTGACGTCTGCCTCGAGGCGGCCCGAGCCGTCATCAACAGGGATGGTCACGGGTCTAGCCGCTGCCCGCCGGTTGGCGGTGGATTTGGTCAGCAAAAGTTCGCCCCTCGTTCACCAGCCGTTCATCTCTAGTCCACCATGACGTCAGGGTGCGTTTACCTGGGCCCGCCACAGTTGAGAGTGTTGGTAGATCGCTTCCCCGGCACGGTGCAGCCCAAACTCCCGGAACGGTGGATAAAGCAGGAGTGAGCAGGGGATGCGGCTGGCCGACACGGCCTCTGTAGGTGGCAGGCCCGCTGAGGCGGCGACGGTTATCCAGGCTCTGGACAATGCTCCCCTCAGCGCCTTCCACCGCCGGGCGGTACTCGTCTCTGGTGTCGGTTTCTTCACCGACGCCTATGACCTGTTCGTAATAAGTACGGTCGCGGCCCTGGTCGCTGTGCAGTGGCACCTCAGCACGAGCCAGACGAGCTGGGTACTGGGGTCGGCGATCCTTGGGGCTTTTGTCGGGGCCATGGTCTTCGGCCGGGTCGCAGACATCGTCGGGCGTAGGAAGATCTACCTGCTCGTCGCCGTCATCATGGTCTTCGGCGCGGTCAGCTCGGCGGTGGCCCCCAACCTGCTGTTCCTCGTCCTGGCCCGTTTTGTGCTTGGCCTCGGCATCGGTGGCGACTACCCCGTTTCGGCCGTCCTCATGAGCGAGTACGCCAACCGCAACGACCGAGGGCGGCTGGTCGGGCTGGTGTTCTCTATGCAGGCCCTGGGCCTTATCGTCGGCCCCCTCGTGGCACTAGCCCTCCTGGAGGCCCACGTGGGCAGTGAGCTCACGTGGCGGCTACTTCTCGGCCTGGGCGCGCTCCCGGCCCTAGGGGTTATCTACCTGCGCTCCAAAATCCCCGAGTCCCCCCGTTTTCAATCCATGGTGCAGGGCCGCGCCTCCCAGGCAGCAACAGAGCTCGCCGCTTTCTCGGGTGGTGTGGCCCGCACCAGCGGGCCCAGCGTGACCACCGCCTCGGCTGATCGGGGACAACCACGCCGGCTGGGGCTGGGCCAGTTCGCCCGCGACCGCCGGCTGGCTCGTCTCCTGGTTGGTACGGCCGCCGCCTGGTTCGTTTTTGACTACGCGTACTACGGCAACACGCTTTCCTTGCCCGCCATCCTGAAAGGCGTTGACCCCGGGGCCGACCTCTCGGCCAAGCTGGCGTGGTCGCTCGCCATGTTCGTCGTCTTTGCCCTCCCGGGGTACGCGATGGCTGTGTGGTGGATGGACCGTATCGGGCACCGCAAGCTGCAGCTGATCGGGTTCAGTGTCATGGCGGCAGCGTTCTTGTTGCTGGCCGCCATCCCTGTCCTAACCGCCAGCGTGGCCGCTTTCCTGGCTGTGTTCGGCCTCAGCTACTTCTTCGTCGAGTTTGGCCCCAATGTGACCACGTTCGTACTGCCCTCCGAGATTTTCCCGGTGTCAGCCCGTACGACCGGGCACGGCATATCTGCCGGCGTCGGCAAGCTGGGGGCGTTCGTCGGCGTCTTCTTGGTGCCGGCTCTCCAGGACAGGTTTGGGCTACGGCCCATGCTGGCCATGGCTGCGGTGGCAGCGTTCGCCGGTATTTTCCTTACCCGGTTGTTGCCTGAGGCAGCCAGGCGGTCCCTCGAGGAGGTCGCCGGGGACGATGAGGCGAACGGTCTGGGAGTAGCCCACGACGACATGAATGCTGAGGAGAGCGGACCGCCACTAGCAATCGCGCAGTGACCCCGCCACCTAGGCAACGCCCTCATAGCTTCTGGCGCCACTAGGGCCGTGGGCGCTTAGGGTCTGAGCAGTTGCACGTATGGCATCGCCCGTTACCAGTTTCGTTGCTGGGGTCGATATCAGGATGGTGTCCGAAAGACTCGGCCACTCGAGCACCCTGATTACGTCTCAGACTTATCAGCACGTGAGGAAAGGGATGCAGGCGGGCGCAGCTCAGAAGGTGGCCGACCTGATTTTCGGTCCTCCGGCAGAACCGTCAGCTACTGATCTGGCTTGAACAGCCGGACGAACGGTCGGGGACCAAAAATCATCGTTGCCACTCTATTGGCGGCGTCAGCTTGCTCACCCGGCTGGACGGGTCGTTCGAGCACGGCCCAGACCGTTGTTCCATCGCTGGAGATTGCTGTGCGTACCGGGAGCCTGAGGAGGCGTCCGGCCCGCCGAGCGGCTTTGCGCCAGCGCTCGACATTGTCTACTTCGGTGACCTTGGCCACGACAATGCCTCTGTCATCGAGGGCGGGGGCAAGTTCATGGGCGAGGCGATCGACAACCTTGTGGTCGAAGTTGGTCACCGTCATCCAGGGGTCCTTTCCCGAGTTGTGATCAATCCGTGATCACGGCCTGCACCTCGATGCATTTCAGTCCCGACAGCAGGGCTCTGACCGGCGCAAATGTCTCGAGAGGTGGCTCGGGGGGGAGGACTCGAACCCCCAATGACAGGGCCAGAACCTGTTGTGTTGCCGATTACACCACCCCCGAACGGGTCGAGGATATGTTAGCGGACTGGGCGGGATCGCCCGAATCGTGGCCTGGGCGGGCCACTTGTCCTGGGTCATGCGCCAGGCTTCTGGCCTCAGGAGCGCGCTACGGGTTGCCTTCTTGTCGGTCCTCGGCCACCGCTCTGTCCCGAGCGGAGGCTAGACGGGACAGGGTGCGTTCGCGTCCCAGCAAGACCAACGACTCGAACAGTGGGGGCCCGACGCTGCGCCCGGTAACTGCCAACCGAATAGGGGCCTGAGCCTTTCCGAGAGCCTCTACGCCGACGGCCGCGCCTGCGTCGAGGGTGGCCTCGCGGATCGCTGTTGCCTCCCACTCGCACTCGGCATAGCGGGCCTGCGCACCTTCCAGAAGGGGAACGAAGGCCGGCTGGCGCTTACGTTGCTTGTCCCACTCCGCCTGGTCGATATTGACCTCGGGTAAATACAGGAAGTCGACAATCGAATAAACCTCGGCCAGGGTTCTGGCCCGCTCCTGGACAAGGGGCGCGATCGGTGCCCAACGGGCGGCTAGCCATTCCCCGGCCCTCTCAGCGAACTCGTCGGCGGAAAGTGCGCGCAGGTATGTGGCGTTCACCGAAGATAGCTTCTGCTGGTCGAAAAAGGCAGGAGAAGACCTGACGTTTTCCAGGCGGAACTCGGACACCAGTTGCTGCCGGGAAAGGATTTCGCGGTCCCCTCCCGGCGACCAACCCAGCAGCGCGAGGTAATTGAACATTGCCTCGGGCAAATAACCTTCATCGCGGTATGCTTCCAGCGCGACTTTGTCGCGGCGCTTGGAAAGCTTTTGCCGTGACTCGTTTACCAGCAGCGGCAAATGAGCGAAAAGTGGTGGCTGACCGAGCTCGAGG
Source organism: uncultured Acidimicrobiaceae bacterium (assembly GCA_963823855.1). GTDB lineage: Bacteria > Actinomycetota > Acidimicrobiia > Acidimicrobiales > Palsa-688 > Fen-671. The sequence continues at coordinate 107,034 of CAWGNA010000002.1, read as the reverse complement.
GCGTCCCACAGCAGGAGGTACTTGGGCGTGTTCGGCACGTGGTCCTCACCCCGGATCACGTGGGTGATAGCCATATCGCCGTCGTCCACGACGTTGGCCAATATGAACAGGGGTTGCCCGTTGGATTTGCGGATGCTGAAGTCCTCGATGGAGGAGTTTTCATAAACGACTTCGCCCCGGACGACATCGCGCCAGGACGTGGTCCCGACATCAGGCGTGCGGAAGCGCAAAAGTCGGCCCGAGGTGGGCTCGAGGCCTCTGTCGCGGCAATAGCCGTCGTAGCCAGGTAGGCCACCGGCGCCCTTGTTGCGCTCGGCCGCATCGGCAGGTGCGCAGTCGCATGCGTAGGCCAGGTCCTTGGCCAGAAGATGTTCGATGGCAGCCTCGTAGAGCTCGCTCCGCTGGGACTGGAAATACGGTCCTTCGTCCCAGTCCAGTCCCAGCCAGAGCATGGCTCGCTCAATGCCTTCGGCGTGCTCCGGCCGGTTCCGGAGGGTGTCGGTGTCCTCGATCCGCAGCACGAAGGTCCCGCCCTGCTGGCGCGCGAACAGCCAGTTGAACAGCGCTGTACGAGCGCTGCCGACATGAAAGTAGCCGGTCGGCGAAGGTGCCATCCGGACACGGACAGAGCTCATCGCGTTAAAATTAGCGTCGTCGAGTCCGGGGCCGAGGTGCTTATCGGTCGAGCGCGACTAGCCCTGGCGCGTCACCGCACGGGCAGCTACCACCGGATCAGAACCGAGCTACGGCTGCTGTGGGGGTCGAGATGCCGTGGTCAGCTAGCGAGCAGGTCGCGCGCATCGCTCCCGGCCAGTGCCCGCCGGAGCTTGGTCAGCGCATCACGCTCGATCCTTCGCACCCGCTCGGCCGTCAGGTCGAGGAGCTCGCCCACTTCGCCCTGGGTCCTCGGCTCGCCCCGGTCCAAGCCGTAGCGCAACGAAAGGACCCGTCGCTCGTCTTCCGACAAGCGAGCGAGGAACTCGTCGATCTGCCCCGCCAGCAGGGCCTGCGCCACCGTCTCGAACGGGGACTGCGCCGAATGGTTGACCACAAGGTCGCCCAAGCTCGTGTCGCCGTCTTCGCCGACAGCGGCGTCAAGGCTCACCGGGTCGCTGTCGTAATGCAGCAACTCAGCCAGCACTGTCTCTTCTATCTCGAGGGCCTCTGCCAACTCGGCCAGCGTCGGTGGACGGCCGTGCTTGGCCTCCAGCTCTCCCTGCACCCGGCGGGCACGACGGATCTCATCGCCGACGTGCGCCGGGATGCGAACGGTGTGGGCCGTGTTCTCGATGGCCCGCCCGATCGACTGACGGATCCACCACGTAGCGTACGTGGAGAACTTGAAGCCCTTGCGCCAGTCGAACTTCTCGACGGCGTGGATGAGCCCGAGGTTGCCCTCCTGGATGAGGTCAGAAAGGGGCAGACCGGACCACTGGTACTTGCGGGCCACCGATACGACCAGCCTCAAGTTGGAGTTGATGAACTGAGTCGTAGCGTCGTCGCCGGCGGCGATGGTCTTGCGAAGCTCCTTCTTGTGACGGGACGCGAGGTTGGTCCCGCTCTCTAGCTCTTCGCGGGCGGCCTGGGCCGCCTGGATAACCTGGCCAAGACGCATTTCATCTGCTTTTGTGAGCAGCGGAAAGCTCCCGGCCTCATCAAGGTAGAGGCCGAGCAAGTCGGGTCCGGCGCCCATGACGCCCCGAGAAGCACTGCGGCGGCTGAAATCGTTCATTGTAATTTTCCTAACGCCCCAGCTGGCTGGTTTGTTCCGTGCTGAAACCCGTTTGTGGCGTACACCACACTACGGCCGACCGTCTGTTCTACCCACTGAGCGCCAAGAACCTACAAATGTTCGTCCTTTGCGCGCCTGGTCGGGCCCAGGCCTACACGAACCATTGCCCCTCGACTCCACTTCAGTGTACCGGGGCCGACCGAAAACACACAGAAAATGTCCCCACCGCTAGGCGAGGCCCCCAAAAGCGCCGTTCCGGGTGCAATCGGTGGACCTCGTCGCGAAAACGGGGTGGTAGGGGCACTCAACGGCACCGGGAAGCCCGAATTGCACCGAGCTGGCCCACCGGCTCCCCGCTGGCGGCATCCCTGGCCACATGCTGCGTTAACCATACCGCACTCCGCGCGATAGCGGCCAGTGGCAGGCGCCGTTCCGGGTGCAATCGGTGGACCTCGTCGCGAAAACGGGGTGGTAGGGGCACTCAACGGCACCGGGAAGCCCGAATTGCACCGAGTTGGTCCACTGGCTCCCTACCCGCGGCTAAAAGGAGCACGTAAAGCGGCGGCAATCCCACCTAATGCACGATCACGGACCACGCTCAGGCCGGCGGCCATGACAATGGCAAATTTGACGGCGCAAACCGATCGGGTCCCACGTCCAGCGCTAGCTCCGCCACTTCAAGTGACGGGCACCACCCGGTACTCAACACATTGTCGGATGGACAGCCGCCTCATGGCCTCGCGGGGGTGAAGAAGCGCTGCGCCGGCCGGCCCGGACCACACCAGCTGAGAGCGGAGGTCAGGAATGGGCCGGCGTCGATGCGGGTGGCGAGGCCGCGGCCCGGGCGGCGGTGCGGGTCTGCGCCACCGCCACCGCCGCCGTCACCAGCCCGGCACGCAGGGCGACCAACAGTACACCGGCCGCCATCGCCGCGGTCTCGGCTCGCAGGACGTTCGGGCCCAGGCTGACATGGCGTGCGTCCGGGACGGCGGCCAGTTCCTCTTCGCTCCAGCCGCCCTCAGGTCCGACCAGCACTATTGGGGTCGCCAGCGTCAGGGGCGCCCCGCCCTGCACGGCGAGCGCCACCCCGGCTCCGGTCTCGCCTGTCCCTTGGCCGGCCTGGCCTGCCCCGTCGCCCGTCTCCGGCAAAGCCAGGTCCGAAAAAGCCACCGGCCCTTCGACCGTGGGGAGCCACGACCGCCGGCTCTGCATCGCCGCGTGACGGGCGACCTCCCGGAGCCGCTCGAGATGCCGGCTCGCACCGGAGGGAGACCAGCGGGTGACGCAACGCTCGGCCGTCATGATGACGATCCTGTCCACGCCCGCCTCTGTCAGCTTCTGGACAGCCCACTCAGGGTGCTCACCCTTCGTCAGTGCGAAGCCGACAGTCACCTCTGGCTCCGGAGCCGGCTCCCAGGTCGGGGCGGACACGGGGTGAAGACCAGGCCCCGACGGCGCCCACTCGCACAGCCTCGACCCGCCCCGCCCGTCCGAGGCGGACACCATCTCGCCTGGCCTCAGGCGCAGGACCCGTGAGAGGTGATGGACGTCTTGGTCGCACGGGGCCGGCCCGGCCAGGTCATCGACGAAAAGGTGCGCCACCACACGGCGCATCTGTTTTCCTTACTTGAACGCGCTGCGAATGCGCGAGAACAACCCGGCCTCCGGCGGCGTCACATCCTCCCCGCGTTCTGCGGCGAAGCGCCGTAGAAGCTCTTCCTGCGCCGGGGTCAGTTCGGTCGGCGTCTCTACGGCCATGGTCACCAGCAGGTCGCCCCGGCCCCGTCGCTGCAGGTGGGGTACACCGCGGCCCCGCAGGCGCACCTCCTGGCCGTTCGGGCACCCGGGAGCAATTGCGACCTCCTCCGGGCCGTCGAGGGTCTCGACTTTGAGCGAGGCACCCAGCGCGGCCTGGGCCATCGTGACCGGGAGGAAGGCCCGCAAGTCGTAGCCGTCACGGGTGAGGGTCGGATGGGGGAGCACGCGGATGTGCAAATAGAGGTCACCAGGCGGGCCTCCGCGTGGCCCGCGGCGCCGCGCCCCGTCAGCCGCAGGGTCGAGCCGTCGTCGACCCCAGCTGGGACGTCGACGGTATAAGAGTGCTCCTCTGTCCGGCGACCCTGTCCCCGGCAATCAGAACAGGGCGACGCGATCTCCTCCCCCGTCCCCCCGCAACGAGGGCAGGGGCTAGAGGTCACCATTTGGCCCAGTAGCGACTGGCGCACGCGCCTCAATTCGCCGGCGCCGTTGCAGGTGGTGCACGTGACCGGGGTGGTCCCGGGGCGGGCACCCGATCCACTGCAGGTCTCGCAGGGCGTGGCGGCGCGGATGGTGACGTCCTTTTGGGTCCCGAGGACGGCCTCGGCGAACGAGATTTCCAGCACGCCCTCGACGTTCTCTCCCCGCGGCGGGCCGGCCCGCCTGGTGGGGCCCGGGCACCGAACGGGCCACCACCAAAGAAGGCGTCAAAGATGTCTCCCAGCCCACCCCCAGCGAAACCGCCGAAGGGGTCGGCCACGCGCTCGCCATCCGCCCCGAACATGTCGTACTGGCGCCGCCGCTCAGGGTCCTTCAAGGTTTCGTAGGCCCGGTTGACAAGCTTGAAGCGCTCCTCGTTGGCCTCCGCCTCAGTGGGCGTCCCGGCGTGGCGATCGGGGTGCAGCTCGCGGCGAGCCGCAAGTAAGCACGCTTTACTTCTTCGTCTGTAGCGTTGCGGCCAACGCCGAGGAGGGCATAATAGTCTTCCTCAGCCATGGCTTGAGTTCCTTTGCTCATGGTCGCTTTCGCTGGTTCCCCAGCTGTCTTGTCCGCCTTGTCCGCCGCCTTCGCCACCGTCCCTGAGCGCCCTGCTCAGCCTCTTCGACACCACGGTGACAGCGGCGAGGGTTTGGTTGTAATGCATCCTCGTCGGCCCGAGTACACCCACGGTACCGGCTCTCTCGCCGTCAACGTCGTACGGGGCGACCACGACAGAGCAGTCTGCCAGGGGGACGAGCCCGTGCTCAGCCCCGATGGCCACGGTCAGGCCTTTGTCCAGTACGTCCTTCAGCAGAGCCACCAAAACGTACTGCTGTTCGAGGATGCCAAGGACGGTCCTGATCGTGCCCACGGCCTCGAAGGCCGTCGCCATTCGCGCTGCGCCACCCACGAAGACGTGGCCTAAGCGAGCGTCGGTCAGGGGAGTGCGTAAGGCCTGCACCACGGCTTCGGTAAGGACGTCAACGGCCTGGTCGCCCGTCGATGAGATCGCGCCGACTTCTCTAGCGTCGAACCCACCAGGAACGCGGCCACGCCCACTGAAGCCTTGTCTACCTGGGCGTCGGAAACCTCGAGGGGCAGCTCGAGAGAGCGCCTCTCAACTGCCGCGTTGGCCAGCACCGCCACGGCCAGCACCACCCGGGGGGTCAGCTTGACCAATTGAAAAGAGCGCACCCGTCCCGGTTCGGGGGCAGACGGTGCGACGATCACTGCCGCATAGTCGGTCAGCCTCGACAGCAGCCCGCTCGTCTCGGAGAGCATCCGCTCGAGCTCGCCGTGTGTCCTCGCAAAGAAGAGCCGCACCAGTTCTGACTGTTCCGGGCCGAGGGCCGCCTGAGCGGGTAAGGAGTCGACGAAGAAACGGTAGCCTCTGTCGGTCGGTACCCGCCCCGCGCTGGCGTGCGGCTGGAAGAGGTAACCCTCCTGCTCGAGCACGGCCATCTCATTGCGGACGGTCGCGGGTGACACGCCGAGCTCGCCCAGTTCGGCGACATACGCCGAGCTCACGGGCTGCGCCGTGCGTATGTGGCACTCCACGACGGCGCGGAGGATCGATGATTTGCGGTCGTCCAGCATCTGTGGCACTCAAGAATACCGAGTGCTAGCCGCCCAATTGCGCGCCCCGGGCTTACCCGCGCTGGCCCTTTGCCCTTTCTCGGGCCCCGGGCGGGGTTGTAACAAGCCTGTAACGAGTCTGGGCGTACGGCCAGGTCTTGCAGAGGCCGTCGTAGCCTGGTCTAATGCCACGTCAGGCAGCCATCGTACGGCTGCCGCGCAAAGTGGTGGCTCGACCACTCGAGCCGTTTTCAGGGCAACCGGGCATAGTCCTGGAGGCCGCATTATCTTGGTCGTGCTGCCGCCAACCCGCCGGCGTTGTCCGCTGGCGCCAAACCTGACTAAAGTGGTCATGATTTAGCCGTCCCCACCTGGAGGAGACCTTTGCCTGAACAGCTCATTAGGCCCCACGGCGGTTCGTTAGTCAATCTCGTCGTCGCATCCGACCGATCCGCCGAGCTCAAGGACGAGTCCCGGAACTGGCCTTCGTGGGACCTTTCCCCCCGCCAGCTCTGCGACCTCGAACTGCTGGCCAATGGTGGCTTCTCACCACTCCGGGGGTTCCTCGGTGAGGATGACTACGAAGCCGTCTGCGACCGGATGCGACTGTCCGACGGCACTATCTGGCCGGTCCCCATCAACCTGGACATAACTGAGGAAATGGCGGCCCAGGTTGGCGCCGGGGCGAGCCTGGCGCTCCGGGACCCTGAGGGTGTCATGCTCGCGGCCCTCCATGTCTCGGAGCTTTACCGGCCCGACCTCGAGCACGAGGCTAAGCGGGTTTTCGGGAGCACGGACAAGGCCCATCCGGGGGTGGCTTATCTCCTCGACAAGGTCAACCCGGTCTATGTCGCCGGCCAGCTCGACGTCGTCATCCCCCCGGCCCACTACGACTATAAGTCGCTGAGGCTCGGGCCGCAGCAACTGAGGTCTCACTTTTACGAGCTGGGGTGGGAAAGGATCGTCGCGTTCCAGACCCGCAACCCCATGCATCGCGCTCACGTCGAGCTGACCCTTCGAGCGGCCCGCGAGATAGAGGCAAACCTGCTCATTCACCCCTCGGTGGGGATGACCCGGCCCGGTGACGTCGACCACCACACCCGTGTGCGGTGCTACGAGGCCGTTCTCAAGGGGTACCCGCATGCCACCGCCACTCTGTCGCTGTTGCCGCTGGCGATGCGCATGGGGGGACCGCGCGAAGCGGTCTGGCATGCGATAATCCGCAAGAACTACGGGGCCAGCCATTTCATCGTCGGCCGCGACCATGCCGGCCCCGGCAATGACTCCACGGGGAAGCCCTTCTACGGTCCTTACGACGCGCAGGTCCTGCTCAACGAGCACGCCAGGGAGCTGGACGTCGGGATCGTGCCGTTCCAGCAGATGGTCTATGTAGAAGAACGTGACGAGTACATGCCCACGGACGAGGTCCCCTCCGGCGTGCGCGTGCTCGACATATCAGGTACCGAACTCCGCCGGCGGCTGGCGGAGGGGCGGGACATCCCTTCGTGGTTTACGTTCCCCGAAGTTGCCACGGAGCTCCGCCGCAGTTACCCGCCCCGATCTCATCAGGGCCTGACCGTCTTTTTCACCGGCCTGTCCGGGGCCGGGAAGTCGACGGTCGCCAGTATCTTGCTCACCAAGCTGCTCGAAGAGGGGGGCCGGCCGGTCACGCTCCTCGACGGTGACGTCGTGCGGAAGCACCTGTCATCGGAGCTCGGCTTTTCCAAGGAGCACCGGGACATCAACATCCGCCGCATCGGCTGGGTCGCGTCCGAGATCACCAAGAACGGTGGGATTGCCATCTGCGCTCCCATCGCCCCTTACGAGGCGATGCGCCAGGAGGTGCGGTCCATGATCGAACCACTGGGCGGCTTCATCCTGGTCCACGTGTCGACCCCGATCGAGATCTGCGAGCAGCGCGACCGCAAGGGACTTTATGCGAAGGCGCGCGCTGGGCTCGTGAAGGAGTTCACCGGGATTTCGGACCCGTACGAGGCGCCTGACCGGGCCGAGGTGCGCATCGACACGAGCGACCTGAGCGCTGAGGCCGCTGCCCAGCACGTGATCTTGCACCTGCAAACCGAGGGCTACCTGGGCCCGGCATCCTAGCCAGCAGCGTGCCCCGAGGCCGGGCTGGCCCAGCCCGGCCCACCCCCCCGGGGGGGGCCTCTTCAGCCCTCGCTCATCAAAACTCCAGCGCCTCACCCAGCCGTTTATAGGACGCGTCCCTCCGGTTTAGCGACTCCTCCGCGGCTCCTTCTGCGTGGGTGCGAAAACCTTGGCCTGCCTTCATGCCGTAGGCCCCCTTCGCGACCAGGGCGCGCAGTGCAGACGCTCCTCCGAACCGGTCGCCAAAATTTTCTTCCAAAGAGTCGAGGATGCTCGCGTAGACGTCCAGACCGGCCATGTCCGCGATCGCGAACGGGCCGAACACCGGCAGGCGGAAACCGAAGGTGGACGAAACGACCGTATCGACGTCGTCCGGGGTAGCCAGTCCTTCCTCGACGCACCGAAGACATTCGACGAACAGCGCGAGTTGCAACCTGTTGGCCAGGAACCCCGGGCTGCTTTGTACCCGGGCCGGGGCTTTGTGGAGCCGCCGTAACAATTCGAATACCTCTTCCATGACGTCACCACGCGTCTGCGGTCCCGGTATTACCTCCACGCCCGGGATCCATTCTGCCGGGTTGAAGAAATGTACACCGAGGAACGTGGCCGGATCCGCCACGTGCTCCGCCAACCTTTCGATCGGGAACGAAGACGTATTTGTAGCTATTATCCCGGGCTCGCCGGCGGAAATGGCTGGTAGCACGGCTGCCTTTACGGCCCAGTCCTCAGGCACCGCCTCGATGACCAGGTCGGCACCACCGCAGGCGTCTTCCACATTTTTGCCAACGTAGATGTTGTCGACCGCACCCAGCAGATCCGGGCGTACGAGGCCCGCCCTGACGTGCCTGGCCACCCTGGTGCGGATGCGGTTGACCCCTGTGGCCGTACCGTCCGTGGACAGCGTCTACGACGCGGATCCTGGCACCGCGCAATAGGGCGCACTCGACGATCCCGCAGCCCATTGTCCCCAACCCGACGACTGCAATATCTCGAACGGTCCGAACGGTCACGGTATTGGCGCCCTCCACTTTACGGTCGGTGTTATCGGGTCAGCGCCCGAGCGGGGACATCAGAAAATGTTCTCGCGAGGACCAGGGGCATCGTGAATTATCCCAAGCAACACCAGTTTACTCGTCAGATCCGAACGGGCCGCGGTGGCTGTCCCGGTCGGCCCGACGATCTCGCTGAGCCACCCACGACCATCTCCAGCGGCCACGCCGTCAGCTACTGGCCCCTCACACGGTGTCGTCTAGAATTCGGGGGTCGGCAAGGACGACGTTCTGATCGTAATTTCCAATTCGGGCCGCAACACGGCCCCCGTCGAAATGGCGCAGGAGGCGCAGTTGCGTCCCTAATGCACGCGGTCATGATGGGGGTAGCGGAGCGGCTGGTGGGCAGGATGAGCCCCTGGCCCGTCTTCGGGAGCGGGAACATCGATGTCGTGCACGCTAAGAATGTGGAGATGATGGCCCCCTACCGTGAACGGGTGCGGTTCTGGTGACGTCTTCCGGGATGGGACGCACATGGGTCGGGGTCGACATCGGTGGCACCAATGTGCGGGCCGGGTGCATGGACGACGATGGTCATATTGGCGCCTGGGTCTCCCGTCCGCATGGGATGGCGCCCGGTCAGTTCCACGCCATTGAAGAGGCCGCGACGGACGTGGTTGTGAAGGCCGGCGTCGATTGGTCGAATGTGGCTGGACTGGGGGTCGCGGTGGCGGGAGTCCTGGACTCGTCGGCCGGGATCTTGTTGGACTCTGCCAATCTCGGCCTGCGCTGCCTGCCCCTCCGGGCGGAGCTTCGTCAGCGGTTAGGCGTCCCCGTGACAATCGAAAACGACGTATGCGCGTCTGCTCTGGCCGAGATGGGAGCCTTGCCAGATGGCAGTGCTCCTCCATGGCTGTACCTTTCCGTCGGCACCGGTGTGGGAGCTTGCCTTGTCCTCGACCCGGAGGAAGGTCGCTTGTTATGCCTCGACGTCGGGCACATCCCCCTGCCGGGAGAATCGCGGCTGTGCCGCTGTGGAAAGCACGGTTGCCTGGAAACGATCGCCTCGGGCGCAGCTATCGCGACCGAGGCGAATTCCCGCATCGCCGCTGCCTCCGGCCACGTCCTGCACTCTCGGGTGGGCCACATCACCGGCAAGGACGTATTCGAGTCAGCGCTAGAGGGCGACCCGATGTGCCGGGACGTATTGGTCTGGGCGGGCGCAGCGTGCGGCCGAGCAGTGGGGAATTTGGTCAACCTATTGACCCCTGGCGGTGTCGGGCTCGGGGGCGCCATGTTCACGCCCGGCTCGCCCTACCTCGCGGCCCTCGTCGATGCGGCCTGGAGCGAGATCAAGCCCTGGCTGCAAGGCCGGTTGAATTTCGAGACCGCCCGTCTAGGTGAAAAAGCCGGGGTGATCGGCGCCGTTCGGCTAGCCCAGCGTCGGCTCGCTGGGCCGCCCGACAGTGCGGGCGTCGCTCGCTGAGGTTGTGGTGCCCGGCTGGGGACTTGCCGTGTTGCCTGACCGGGTTTAAGCGCCCCCACATCTCCAATTGTCTACGCTGTCGCCGTTGAGCGCGACCGTCTTGACGAGCGGTATAAACCGTGGCCGAGCCCTGAGGGTGCTTGGCATTGACATCGGAGGGTCGCGTAGCCGGGCCCGGCTCGTGGTTGGCCCGGGCATCGTCGCCGAAGCATTAGCGAGCAGCGCCAGCGTCGCAGCTGAGGGCGCCCAAACGGCGATAGCCGCGCTGGACGAGTTGCTGAGCCAGCTACCTCTCGACGAGCGACACCCCCTCGACGCGGTTTGCGTGGGTGCGGCCGGCACGGTCAGGGAGGACGTTCTCGACCTGTTCGAAGCCAGGCTGGCCCGGTTCACAACCGGCGGCCGAGTCCTCATTGTCGGAGATGGTTACCTGGTCCTGCCGGCCGCCGACCTGCTCGAGGGAGTAGGGGTGATCTGCGGGACAGGCACGGTGGCGGTGGCCTGCCTCGGCGATCGGGTGACCAGGTCGGGAGGATGGGGCTACCTCCTCGGCGACGAAGGCGGCGGGTACTGGGTGGTGCGCTCTGCCATCCGGGCTCTGCTCGACCGGCGGGACCGGGCGCGGCCGCTGGGTGCCCTGGGCACGGACCTCCTGGAGGCAGTGGGCGTAATGCGGGTCGAGGAGCTGCTGGACCAAGTGTACGAAGACCCTCGGCCCGGCCGGTGGGCGGCCTACGCACCGGCCGTCCTGCACTCGTCGGACCCGGTATCGGTCCGCCTTATGGAAGAGGCGGCGGACGCTCTGGACCGTCTTGTTGACGCTGCTCTCGATAGTCTCGGCCAGCCGGTAGGCCTGCCCATCGTCCTCGCTGGCGGGTTGACCGGCGATGCTGGTTTTCGGGAGGCGGTGACCGGTTTCCTCCGTAGATCACGGCCGGCGAGCGTGGTAAGCGTCCTCCAGGAGCCTCCTATTGTCGGTGCGGTCCGGTTAGCCCAAATGGCGTCAGTCGGCACAGTCCTGGGCGGCGCCCGCCGGTTACGCTAAGCGCTCTCCGGCCGGCAAAGTCGAAAAATGCCGACCCGCCGGGCCGGCAATGTCCGACGCCAGGTCCTGGCACAGGTTGAATGGCTCCCGGCGTACGTAGTCTTTAGCCGACCGAGGACCGCAGCAACGTTGGGACACGCCGTCCCAGCCGCTTCAATTGCTCGGCGTTCCACTCGTCGGCCCCGTCCACATTGGCGCTCTTGAAGACAGGCGGCTCGATCCCGCGCTCCACCAGCAGCGTGATCGTCGCAACCACGATGGTCTGAATTATTACGAGGGTCATCACGCTCGATACGCCCCCGACCCGAAGCCCGTCGTCGATAGCCACGACCGAGTCACCGAGCGGCGCATGATTATCGAGGACGAGGTCGGCCACGTCCGCCAGCTTGATGCCGCGGCCACCACGCGCGGTTACCCCCTCAGAATGTTGTCGCGACGTTATGGCGATTACTTTTGCGCCACGGGCTTTGGCCGCTTCCGCCACCTCCACAGGTACCGGGTTGCGGCCGGAGTTGGACACCACGAAGAAAACGTCGCCCTCCTCGACAGGCTCTGTGCTTACAATTAGCTCGCCCAGGCCGGGCTGGCGCTCCAGGAGCGAAGCCCGTCTGCCTCCTTGATGGACCATGAGCCATTCCACCAACACCGCATTTACGGGCACCAGCCCCCCGGCGCGGTGAAAGGCTTCTTCGGCCGCCATGTGCGAGTGCCCGGCACCGAACACATGGACCAACCCTCCGCCAGCCACTGTCTCTGCACACCACTGGGCGGCCAGCGTTAGCGGTCCCACGTCGTCATTCAGCTTGTCAAGCAGCGTCTTTACTTCTGATAGGTATGCGAGTTCCACTGTCATGACGCCTCCCTCTCGGGTCGTGCTCGTCCGTTTGGGCCTCCGAGCGTGCCCCTGGCATTGATAATGCGCAGCTTCGCGCCGGCGGTACCGTTAGTGCAACGCCATCCTCGACCCGCTGTCCCATCGCCGTAACCGCAGGCACCGGACAGGGAAGGCAGTGAGCACCGAGGTTCCGGGAAGCCTGCGAAAGAAGTGAGAAATAATCAGCTCCCTAAGTTTCGCGAAAAGCGGCATCCGCCGTGGTGGCTCAGTAATCGTTCTTGAAGGCGAAGTAGGAGCCGCGAATTGTCCCGGCCAGCCTCGACTTCTGCCTCGCGAACTTGAACCGGGAGACCAGCTCTTCCGGGACTTCCATCCCTTCGCAGAGCTTGAACCCGACCGCTCGCTTCCCGGGGTCGTCGACGGTGTACATCACGTTGATCGACAGACCGCTCTCGTAGAACACGTAGGCCATCCGGATGTCCTCGACCTGGAAGGCCGTCGCCTGGAGAGGGCGAGACGAGATGACGATGTCGCGTTCTTCCTTGAGGATCCGGTGGGCCCAGTCGATGGTCGACTTGGTGTTGCTCGCAGGCTCCACCGTAAATACGTGGTCGTACTTGTTCTTGAAGTAGCGGGCCTCGTTCGCTCGCAGACCAGCGAGCGCGGCCGCCACCGGCGACAGCTCCAGACCGACGGTCGAGACGGTGTTGAAATCCACGGTATAGGGCGTCATGGCAGGTCCTTTCTCGTGTGGGGTGTGCCGTGCCGCGACAGCTAGATGACATATGCGCACATCTGAAGAATGTACTGAACTGGCGTGGACGGGCCGACCAGGACGCACGATAGGCCCGATCAAGTCACGACGGCACGCCTTGCGGCTTGTTTTTGGCAGTTCGGCCTGGTCTGGGCAACGGTAACCCAGCTTCTGCTGCTATCAGTACATCATGCGTGGGTCGCGGTAATGCTTGAACTCCAAGAGGTTGTCGAACGGGTCTCTCAGCACGAACGTGAGGTGTTCCTCCGCGAGGCCCTCGAACCGCGTCGAGACGTCGTGGAAAAAAGGAATTTTGCGCAGCTGCGCTAACTGGTAGAGCTGCTCGAAGGACTGGTGGTCGTGGAAGGTGACACCGAAGTGGCGAGGGTAAAGCGAAAGCGGCTCTTCCTGCGGCGTAACTGCGCTCAGGTGACACACCAATTGGTCGCCAAAGAAATCAACAGTGATGCGGTCCGAATAGGTCCGCGCCAGCTTGCAGCCGAGCAAGGTGACGTAGAAATGCTGAGCCTCGTCAAGGTCACCGACCGGGATGGCGAGGTGGAAAACGTCATTGGAGGCCCTCATCGGAAGCTCACCTCGGGCTCGAAGTCAAGCAGGGTATCGGCGCGCAGCCCCAAGCGCAGGGTCTCCAGCGACAGCACCGCGGTGGGGGCAACATTGCCGAGGTTGACATCAGGCCCTACCCGGCGCACCATGTAGGCCTGGGCATCAGTCGTGGGTGCCTCGAACAACAACATCTCCACCGGCAGCTTGGCCAGCATCTCGTCGACCAAGCCCTCCTTCAGGTCCCCGTTGGCCTGGAAAATCCCCGAGCTAGCGCTTTCCCGAGCCTCCAGGGTGACCAGGCGGGCCCAGCCGCGAGGTCGTCTTCGATGTATTCGACCCAGTGCCGCGGGCTCAGCTGGTCCGAGCGGTCGCTGTCCTTGAAACCGACTTCGGAGATGACGGTGAAGTCCGGCGTCAGTTTACGGACATAGCCTGCCTTCTCCTGATTGGACAAGTCGATGGTACCGTTAGAGACCTCGACGTGCTTGCACGAGAAGCGCTCGCAGAAGGTCCGAAAGTCGTCGAAGCGGTCTTGAAGGACGAACTTTTCGAACAATGTCCCGCCGAAGTAGTAGTCGATGCTATTGGCATTGAGCAGTTCGATCTTGGCGCCGAGCTCACTCGAAACGATCGCCGTACCCCAACCGAATTTCACCAGATCGATGTATTCCCCGGCGCTGGCTACGATGTCCCGCAGCGTACCGAGGGGTACTCCGCCGTCTATTGCCATAGTGAGCCCGGTCTGGCGAGGCTTTGCGGCCCGCGCCGGGAGCTGAAGCGTACTGTCGTTCATCTTAGGTTCCTTTTCTGTGAGTAAGGGGGCCGCAGGTAACGCCGTTGTTTGCACCGTTTTTCGCCGACGGTCCAGCGGTGCAATGATCAGGTGACGAGCGCGGAGGAAGGTGCCGCATGGTCAACCACCATGCCGTTGGCGACCTCGGGCCAGGCCATTTCCTCCGGCCCGATGCCGTCCAGCCAGGCCCAAACGACTCGCACCACGCCACCGTGGCACACGAGCACCAGGTCGCCATCCGGGTGGTCGGAGAGCAGCACATTGAGGCAGGCCGTAATCCGTGTATAGAACTGACGCACTGTCTCGCCCTCCGGTGGGGCGGCATCGGCGTCGACCACCCGCCCACCCGCGATACCGAGCTGGTCGGAGCGCACGACGGCAAACGGCGTCCCTTCGGCGGCGCCCAAAGAACGTTCTCGCAGTCGAGAGTCGTGACTGACCGGCAGGTGCAGCGAGCGACCGATCGGTAGCGCTGTCTGGGCTGCTCGCTTCAGGTCACTCGACACGATGGCGCCCACTGGCTCTCCGGCAAGTAAGCGAGCGCACCGGCGGGCCTGTTCGACCCCGCGTCGGGTCAAGGTCGGTACGTCCTTGTGACCCTGGGCGAGCCCGAGGACGTTCCAAGTGGACTCGCCATGGCGCACGAGCCACAGACGGCGCTGTCCCCGTTAGGCCCGGGCTTCCAATAAGGTCATATTTCCACTGTGGCCGAGAAAACTTGGTTGGAGCCACGAACGCGCCAGGAATTACCTAAACGAGCCCTGAGTTTTGCGTTAATTTGTAAATTCTCGGCGTGCTGTCACGCCATACCGAGGTGCCCTAGCTAAGGAGCGCGTGATGGGTGCGGCCCTGCCACTAACCCCAACAATATGACCGTGATTATGGACGAGATTGCCGTCCGAGTTAGAAGGTGAACTTGTGGGACAAGGCGGCCGTAGGCCCTATCAGGTGCCCGGCAGTCCTTTTGAGGTCATTGGCGAACTTGCTGACGTCACCGCACGCCACATAGAATCGCTCTGGATGTGGGACCGGGACCAACGGCGAAGCACACAGGTGCCCAACCGCTGCCGAGGGCCCCGGCACGGCCGTCGAGGTTCTGTAGAACTGTGATTGGCGGTCAGAAGCCAAGGCGCGCAAGGCGCACTATCAAGTGCATCGTCGTACTCCTTGCTGCTATCTCCGGGTTCGTCGATCTGGCCCCAGCCGCGTCGGCTTCCGGAACGGCTCCGGCCGTGCCTGGCAGCCCCCGCCCAACGCGCCCTCACTCGCCGGCGAGGATACGCGTGGCTGACAAACCGCTCATAGTGGCAACGAGCCTGTGCCCGTCAGAACCCTCTCCGTCAAAGCTCCCTGGCCGCCCTGTCATGGTGGTTGTCGGCGCTTCCTTCACCGCCGGAGTAGGCGCCTCGTCTCCCACCGCCAGCTGGGCTTACCTGCTGGCCGGTTACGTCGGCTGGCGAGCAGTCGTCAGAGGTGTTCCGGGGGCCGGTTACGTGCGCGCCGGTAACGATGGCATGGGCCCTGTCGGGAGGCTCCTGGCGGAGGCTGACCTTTCTCAGGCACATCCATCTCTGGTCGTGATCCAAGCGGGGCACGATGATATCGGGGAGCCGCAGTCAGTGATAGCCAAGCGCGAAACGGCCGACCTCGAGTTCATTCGCAAGTATGCGTCTGATGCCCGCATAGCGATCGTTTCCGTGTTCGTGCGGCGCGGCACGAAGCCTTCCCCTCCCGACATCCAAACCAACAACACCATTGTGGCAACTGCGGAAAAGGTCGACCCCAGTGTGATTGTTTTCAACCCCATTGCCGGGCACTGGCGTTTCCCGCGCGTCAGCGGCGGGCTGCACCCCGACGAGGGCGGTGACATCTGGATCGCCCGCCACGTTGCCGAAGGTCTTGTTGCGAAGGGTGTGCCCGATTTCAACACGCAAGCTTGCCTCAGCGACGCTGCGCCCACTGCCCTCAACAGCACGCCGCATTGGGGACATAGCTCGGCGACGGCCTGGTAACGCCAGCAATGAGCCTTGGTACGACCGCAGCCCTTCCGACCGAAGATGACGTCTTATCCGGCCGCGCTCACGGCGGCTACGGTGCCGGCCACCAGTTGGGGTGGCTTAGAGGCGTGAGGGCGTCGCCACGGTTGGCGGGGCCGTCCGCAGGTGGCCTTGGCGCCGGGCAAACGAGCGAGGACGGAAGTAAGTGCTGCAGAACAGACGAAAACAACCACCACCGCGCCCATGACCACGACGGGCCAAGATAGTGCTGTCGCCAACTTCCCCCACCCGAGCATGGAAATAATGCTAAGGAACAGCACCTGGCTCAGGTAGATGCCAAAGGAATTGTCCGCTCCCGACTGAGCGGCGGAGCGGACCCACGCCGGAGCTCGCGGATGGGCTACTACGACGCCCAAGAGGTAAATGGCGCCGATCAGGCTTATAAACAGCGGTACAACGACAGGCTGAAAGGGGTCGGCCAGGTTGGTTTCGCCCAGCCAGGGCACGACGTTGAGGTCGGCGAGCCAGTACCATGCCTCGGCACTGACAAGTGCGACGCAGCTGGCTATCAGGACCAATCGCCAATGACGGCACAACCACGCATGTACTTCTCGGTAGTACAGGGCCATCAGGCCGCCGGCTACCAGATAGAGCTGGTAGTCCCAGACTTCTCGCGCGCCCCAGAAGCCGCTCAGCCATCCAGGCACCCAGCCCCAGTGCAGGAGGCACGCCATGCCGAGCTGCAAAGCGGCGCTGGTTGCCAGCAGCAGCCAGGGTCGCTGTGCGCCGCGACGCAGGACCCAGAGGAACAACGGGTAAACGATGTAGAACTCGAGCAGGAGGACGAGAAAATAGAGCTGGTAGTAGCCCGCTAAGAGGAGGTAGCCCAAGTGGGCCAAGCTGGTAAAAGCTGAGCCGGTTAAACCGCCCGTCGGCCGGTACATATCGGAGACGCCCGGCACGCCTTCCCAGAAGAAGTAAAAAAGGGTCCACAACGCATAGGGAACGGCGACAGCCAAGAGGCGGCGACGCCAGAAACGACCGAAATTACGCCGTTCTAGATGAGGGTAGGCGTACACGAGCATGGCCGCCGATATGAACATGAACGCGAAACGCCCCAGATGTGTAACGAGGAGAGCTGCCCCGGCCGTCGCACTGGCGGCCGGGGCGAACAGCAATAGGCTGTGGGTGGTTATCACTACGCCTTGCTTGAAGGGGCGCATGTAGTCGACATGATGGAGCCTCGGGCGGCGCGACTGCCCGGCGACTGCCGCGGGTGTGGCCGCGGAATTGCCGATGCCGGTGACAGGCGCCATCGATACCGCGGCCGCCGTCACAGGGGTGTCGCTGAGGCCAGCTCGACCAGCGCTCGTTGGCGGGAAACCTTCCCCGTCGGCCCCGCCGGGAGGTTGTCGACCACGTGTGTGGTAACTGGCACCTTGAAGGCGTTTAGCTCCGCCCGGCACCGCGACTGTAGGTCTGCCACCAGTTCCGCCCGCTCTGGCACGGACAAGCCGGGAGCTACCACATAGGCGACGGGCACTGCACCGAGTACTGCATCTGGTAGCCCGACAACCACAGCGGCACGCACGTGCGGATCGGCCAGCAAGACTTCTTCGACCTCGCGAGGGTAAATGTTCTCGCCCCCGCGGTTCACCACGTCGTCGGCCCGGCCGACGAGAAAGACGTAACCATCCTCGTCCTGGTAGCCCAAATCGAATGTTGACAGCCACCCATCGGCGGTGAACGCGCCTTCGCCACCCACGGCGTAGCCGGTAATCACACCGGCCGCGCACCTCGATGAGGCCGACTTCTCCGCTCGGCAGCAGCCGCCCGGCGCGGTCGACGACTCGTAGGTGGCACGCGACGGGCGGTCCAACCGAACCTGGCTTGCGAACGCCATGGACGGGATTAGCCGTGATCATGCTGGCGGCCTCGGTCATGCCATAACTCTCGACCACGCGCAGCCCCGTGGCGGTTTCGAACCGCTCAAGGGTAGCAACCGCCAGTGGCGCCGACGCTGAGCGCACAAAGCGGACATTGCCCAGCACCTGGCGCTGGACTTCCACCGGCGCGGTAGCCAGCGGGACGGCCGTAGCCAGGATCGTGATAATGGCGGGTACCACGTTGACCCAAGTGGCGCCGTGACGAGCAACGTTTTCCCAGAAGCGCGTCCTGTGGAACCTGTCGTCGAGCACAATGCTGGCCTGCCCGGCCAGGGTCGCCAATAAGGCCACCACCTCTCCGTTTACATGGAAAAGGGGCAAAGGGGAGAAACCGCGTTCTCCTGGCGTCAATCGGTGGTGCGTGGCAATGCACCCGGCCACATGGGCCAGTTGGTCCTCGGTCAGCCTCACTACCTTGGGCGCGCCGGTCGTGCCGCTGGTGCCCAGGAGAACGGCGCCCTCACGAGCATTACTCGGGCCGCTATCAGGCGAAAGGCCCATCAGGCCAGTTCCAGCGCCGGCGGAGGAGCGGCTGGAGCTGCCATCGGGCATGTCGACGAAGACGCCCCCAGGGCCGGCGCCGCCCTCGAACAGGGCGGTACGTGTGATGGTGGCGACCGTGCCGGTCAGCGCCCTGGCGCGTCGTAATTCCGGCGCCGGCGCCCTGGGGTCAAGAGGGACCACCGTCCGACCAGCGGCGAGCAGGGCGACGAAGGTCGCGGCGTAGTCCAGGTAGTCCTCACAGCTCAAAGCGATGGGCCCATCCGACGGCACCCCGATGCCGTCTAGCTGACCCTTCAAGTCGCGAGTCAGGGTGGCTAACTCGGCGTAGGTGACCGTGCGGTCATCGCGGGCACCTTTCAAGAAATGTTGCGTCGGCCGTTCCTCGGCGCCCTGCGCCACCCAGTGGCGGATGTCCCCGCCCACCAGGCCGCGACGCTGCGGCGTCCGGCGGCCGACAGCGGCTGGGGGTGGAGCATTCTTGGCCATTAGTCCACGGTACGAGACGGCCCACGTCCGCAATCTAAAAGTTTGCCGAGGAGCACTCTAATTTCTCATAAGTCTGGCTAAAGCTTTCGAGGGCAGGAAATTCCGACCGCAATTGGGTGGCCTAAATCATAGAAGTGTTCACTCACGAAAAAGGACAACCTGCGACCGCTTGCGCGGCGGTTTTTGCCGAGCCACGCTTCGTTCTCGCATCGCTAAACGCCAACTCACCAGCCGGACCAAGGTGGCCCGCCACTTCAGTCCGACGGGGACGGGACCACCCGGTCCTCGCTGGGCCCACATCGACTTCTCGGACGCCAACATCGCCCCCAGCAGCATCGGCGTACCAAGGGCACCTCCCTGCCGCCTCAGTACCGCCAGGAGGCCGCCCGGCGCGGCCCCCAACAAGTCCACCATGGCCCGGGCTCACCCTATTGGCGTAGCGGCCTGGCACATGCTCTCCACTCAGGCCAACTATGAAGACCCATTAGGCTCCAGAAGTGCGAATGTCGTGCTTTGCTCCAGACGGCGGTGGTGGCGGCACCCGGGGTGCGGTGCTGCGAGCCAGCGGCGGGGCGGGAGACGACCACAGGAGGTCGACGCCGTGAGCCGCAGCGAACTGATCAGCGCCGCTCACATGGTCACTGACGACGGCCTTGTCCCTGACGGCTGGGCCCTGGTCGAGGATGGCGTGATCAGCGATGTCGGTACGAGCGACCGAAGGCCCTCCGCGGGGACTATCCATACCAGCGCGTCTGGGACGTATATGCTCCCCGGGTTCATCGACATCCACGTGCACGGGGGCGGCGGGGGCAGTTTCGCCTCGGATCTCGTTTCGGCTGAGCGAGCGGCCCGGTTTCACGCGTCCAACGGCACCACTTCGCTGCTGGCCGGTATCAGCACTTGTCCCCCTCCGGTCCTGTTCGAGCAAGTAAGCCGACTGGGAAAATGGGGCGAGGATCTGGACGCAGGATGCCGCCTTCTTGGCATTCATCTGGAGGGCCCGTACATCTCGAGCATTCGGAGAGGGGCGCAGGACCCCCTTCTGATCCGGCCTCCAGACCCAGAGGAGCTCTCGGCCCTGCTCCACGCCGCGCCAGGCCGGATCCGGTTGATGACCGCCGCCCCCGAGCTGCCAGGGTTCTACGAGATCGCCCGGATGGCCCAAAATGCCGGCGTCGTCGTTGCCGCCGGCCATACGGACGCCGACGGGGCCCAGTTGCGCGAGGCGGTTGAGGCCGGGGCCAGGAACCTGACCCATACGTTCAACGGGATGCGCCCCGTCCTTCATCGTTCGCCGGGCGCGATGGAGGCGATTGTAGACACCAATGTGTTTTGCGAGCTCATTTGCGACGGCGTACACGTACACCCCACGTTTGTCCGGATGTTGCGGAGCCTTGTCGGCCAGGACCGGCTGGTCCTGATAACCGACGCTGCCACGTGGGCGGGCGCACCGGATGGCGAGTACCAGTCGAATTCTCGACCTGTGGAAGTCCGGGACGGCGCAGTTTTCCTGGGGGGTAGCGACACACTCGACGGGAGCACGCTGACGATGGCCGAGGCGGCGCGTCGGTATGTCAGGTACACCGGGGCAGATGTCGTCGAACTTGCCGCCGTCACAGCGACCAACGCCGCCCGTGTTTTGGGGGAGGATTATCGGATCGGCCGGATCAAGGCGGGGTACCAGGCGGATCTGGTCTTCTTGGACCGCGAGATCAACTGTGTCGGCGTAATGCGCGCCGGTCGATGGATCCGGGCACTGGGCGCTCGACGCGAGCACTCCTCCGTAGGCGCGTTTTCGGAGCCCAGTGAAGGGTCGTTCCCCGGTTCTCCTTGCGGGCACGACGCCTGTGGCCCAAGCCAGAGCACGCGGTCTACCAGTGGCCAGGAAAACCTGTAATGGTTGGTTTATCAGTGGGCGTGGCCAGCGCCGATATCACTCCGCCCGTCGGGTGCGAGATGGGTGGCTATGGTGCTCGTTTAGGCCGGGCGGAGAGCATAGCGGGCCCACTGCGGTGCCGCGCCTTTGTTTTCGATGACGGTAATTCACAACTGGCGTTAGTCGTCTGTGACCTCCTGTTCGTAACTCGCGACATCAGTGCGCTGTCCCGCAGGCTGATTGCGGAGGAGACGGGCATCCCGCCGGGTTCGGTAATGGTCACAGGCACCCACACCCATTCGGCCAGCCGGCCTGACCATGGAGGTTGACCCGGTGTTCACGGAGTCGGTCGGCCGAAAGGTGGCCGGCTCGGTCGCCGAAGCCTTGCGCACCAAGCGACCCGGGTGGCTCAAGTACGCCGAGACCGTCGTAACGACTATTAGCCAGAACCGCCGCGACCCGGACGGGCTGACCGAGACAATAGCCCGCCTTCTAATTGCCGAATCTCCCGACAGCCCGCGCACGCTCGCGACGATCGTCAATTACGCGTGCCACGCAACCGTGCTCGAGCACGACAACCTGGCGCTATCGCCTGATTTCCCCGGTGCGGTCGCTGGTTCGCTGGAGCGAAATGTCGGGGGGCAAGCGGCCTACATGCAGGGCTGTGCCGGGAGCATCAACCCGGTGTGGATGCGCCACGATCACGACGAGGCCGGCCGCATCGGCAGTATCCTGGGCCTTGCCGCGGCCCGGGTGGTCCAAGAGGCACTGCCAGTCGGGCGAGGCCAGTGGTCGGTCAACCTGAGCATGGCAGAGGACGTCACTAAACCGAGCCCGGCATACTGCCGGCTGGTTTCTGCAGGCCCGTTGTCCTCAGCGCAAGTCAAGGTAACCCTCTCGCGCCGCCGGCCGCCAGTAGAGGGCTCCGAAGCGGAGCTTTGGGACCTCGAAGCACAACTCAGCCGGTCAACTGACCCCGCCGCGCGCCGAACGCTCCTGGCCCGTGTGGCGACAGTGCAAATGGAAGTGTATTTCGCCCGCGGCCCCGACCGTTATGCAGCTCCCACCGATGTCGATGACCGTCGGACCAGTGCGACTGAGGATGTCGAAGTGCAGGCGCTCCGGGTAGGCCTCGATACCGTAATTGTCGGCATACCGGGAGAACCATTTCTGGAAATTGGCGAGGAAATCCGCAAACGCAGCCCTGTCCCGAACGTGCTCGTCGCGGGATATGCGAACGAGTCGATCGGCTATGTCCCTATCGCCGCAGAGTTCCCCCTGTACGGCTACGAGGTGGGCTGCGCTCGCTTTACCCCCGACGCGGCGCGGCCCTGGTCGAGGGGGCGTTGGCCTCGATCGACGCCACGACCGTGTGACGTTCGTTTACGACTGCGAGCTGGAGCCACGCCTACCGTGGCGCGACGCGTCTCGGGCCCTCTTGGACTCCGACCCGGCGCGACGCCTACCCTGTCCCTGATGGGCGAGGCGGGACCAGTTGTGAGCCGCCGCCGGCTCCTCCGGATCGGGGCCATGGGGGGCTTGGCGGTCGTGGGGGCGGCGTGCGGCGCCAGCCGGCACAACGCCGGTGGCACCACTTCAACCTCGGGCACCACCCTGTCATCGACGACCACAACCGGGTCGGCGACCACGGTCCCTGCCACTACGACCACCAGCACGGCCACGTCTACGACGACTGTCACGACCACAGCTGTGCCCACGACCACGTCCACGACCACGACCACGGTCACGACGACGACACCCCCGCCAACCCCGGCCGATTGGAAAGCTCTTGCCTCCGGGCTGACAGGGCGGTTGTCCATGCCAGGCAGCCCTACCTATCCAGTGGACCTGCAGCTGTACGACCCGGTCTACGACAGCATCATGCCGGACGGCATTGCGTATTGCGCCAATGCGAGCGACGTCGCCCGGTCGCTGACGTTTGCCCGCGAACACGGGTTGCCCTTGACTGCCCGCAGCGGTGGTCACAGCTATGCCGGCTATTCGACCACTACTGGGCTGGTAATAGATGTGAGCTTGATGTCGCAGGTAACGGTGGCCGGCGATATTGCCACCATCGGTGCCGGGGCTCGCCTTATCGACGTCTATTCGGCCCTTGCGCAACAGGGGGTCTCGATACCTGCAGGTTCGTGCCCGTCCGTCGGTGTAACGGGTCTCGCACTCGGGGGCGGGATCGGCGTCATGGGCAGGTTGCACGGCCTCACCTGCGACAGCATTGTTGGCTTGAAAGTGGTCACGGCGGACGGCAGAGCCGTTGCCGCAAACGCGAGTAAGAACCCAGACCTTTTCTGGGCGTGCCGAGGCGGGGGAGGGGGCAACTTTGGCGTCGTGACGGAGTTCCGGTTCTCCACGTTCCCGGTAGCGCCGGTTTGCTTGATCAGCGCAAGGTGGCCCTGGAGTGCGGCGGCTCAGTTATTGCCGGCGTGGCTGGCATGGGCGCCGATGGCGCCCGAACCCCTCTGGTCTAATTGCCTCCTTGCCGCGGAGACGGGGGCCTCCACGCCGAGCGCTCGGGTGGGAGGGGTGTGGGTGGGAAGCGTGGCTGACGCCGAGGCTCAGCTGGCCGCCCTGGTAAAAGCGGTCGGTCCGCCGACGAGCGCGTCCGTTGTGCCGCACGAATACGAAACCGCGATGTACATCGAGGCTGGCTGCCGAGGCCTAACGCAGGCGGCCTGCCACCTCGCCGGGAAGTCGCCCGGTGGCACCCTTCCGCGGACCGTGACCGTGGCGAAGTCGGACATCTTGAACAGCCCGCTCAGCAGCGCCGGAGTGGACGCGGTACTGGCCGGTGTCGAGGAGCGCCAGGGGCAACAGAGCCCGGGGACTGTCGCGTACGACTCCTGGGCCGGGGTAATAAACCGGGTACCCGCGAACGCCACCGCGTTCGTGCACCGAAAGGCCCTGGCGTCGGCCCAGTATGACGCGACTTTCTCTGAGGGGGTGGCCCCGAGCACCGTCCAGGCGGCACGGGGTTGGCTGGACAGCTGGTACGCATCCCTCCGGCCCTACGTTAGCGGCGAGGCGTACCAAAACTACATAGACCCATCATTGGCCAATTGGCAACAGGCATATTATGGCGCCAACCTGGCCCGGCTAAAACGAGTCAAGGCAAAATGGGATCCCGACAACGTTTTCCATTTCGCCCAGAGCATCCCACTGCCCTCTTCGGAGTAGCTGGGCGCGCCGTCCTGTTGCCCGCGAGGGCCCCGGTGCCGCCATCGCCAGCATGTCGAGCCGAAGTGGCGGCCGCTTGTCGCCGACCTCGTGCTGGTCCTCGCGCTCGCAGGAGCGCCGCAGGCACCTGCGAGCGGCAGGCCCCGGCCGGCGGCCGAGAGCGGCGCGCGGCCCGTCGCCGGCACCTGGCATCGGCAGGTCCGCAGGTCCGCAGGTCCGCAGGTCCGCAGGTCCGGCGCTAGCTGTCGAGCCGCAGAGCCTCGATGAAAGCCTCCTGGGGCACCTCGACCCGGCCGATGTTCTTCATCCGCTTCTTCCCCTCTCTTTGTTTTTCGAGGAGCTTGCGCTTGCGGGTTATGTCACCGCCGTAGCACTTGGCCAACACGTCTTTCCGTTTGGCTTTGACCGTCTCGCGCGCCACCACCTTGCCACCGACCGCCGCCTGGATCGGCACGTCGAAAAGTTGGCGCGGTATCAGCTGGCGCAGTTTCTCGGTCATCCGGCGCCCGTACTCCATCATCTCGGAACGGTGGATGATGGCACTGAAAGCGTCCACGGGTACACCATTCAACAGGATGTCTATCTTGACTAGCTCGCCCGCCAGGAACCCGGCCGGCTCGTAGTCCAGGCTGGCGTAGCCCTTGGTCCGGCTCTTGAGCGCGTCGAAAAAGTCCATGACTACTTCGGAAAGCGGGATCCGGTAAACGAGCTCGACCCTTTCGGGTGAGAGGTACTCCATTCGTAGCATCTCGCCACGCCGGCTCTGGCAGAGGTCCATCACGGTACCGGTGTTCTCCGCGGGCAGCAGTATGGTCGCCTGGATAAGCGGCTCCTCGATGACCTCGATCTTTTGAGGCGGTGGCATCTCGGCGGGGCTATGCATGTGCAGCTCCGTGCCGTCGGTCAGCCGCGCTATGTACTCGACGCTGGGCGCCGTGGCGATGAGCGAAAGGTTGAACTCTCGCTCTAGTCGTTCCCGGACGATGTCCATGTGGAGAAGGCCGAGGAACCCACAACGAAAACCGAAACCCAACGCCACCGATGTCTCAGGCTGGTACGAAACCGAGGAGTCACTGAGCCGCAGTTTTTCCAGGGCTCCGCGAAGATCCTCGAACTCGTCCCCGTCCACCGGGTAAAGGCCGCAGAAAACCATAGGTTTTGGCTCCTGGTACCCTTCCAGAGGCTTCTCCGCTGGCCGCCCTGCCTGGGTGACGGTTTCACCGCTGCGAGCCTCGCCGACGTCTTTTATGCCGGCGATGAGGTACCCCACTTCGCCAGGCCCGAGGCTAGGGATTTCAGTCGGGGCCGGGAGCCGGACGCCGATCTCTTCGACCTCGTGCACCCGCCCGGTCTGCATGAACCGCACTTTTTCCCGAGACGAGAGTACTCCGTTAACCACCCGGATTGAACTCACCACACCCCGGTACTGATCGTAATAAGAGTCGAAAATGAGTGCCTGCAGCGGTGCGTCAGCGTCCCCTGTCGGGGGAGGGATGCGCTCGCAGATGGCGTCGAGGAGTTCGGGCACACCCTGGCCGGTTTTGGCTGAGACCCGCAGGGTCTCGGAGGCGGGTACCCCGAGGACGGTCTCGATCTCGGCCGCACAACGCTCCGGGTCAGCGGCGGGCAGGTCTATCTTGTTCAGCGCGACTACCAGCTCCAGGTCGTGCTCGAGGGCCAGATAGGCGTGGGCCAGGGTCTGGGCCTCGATGCCCTGCGCGGCGTCGACCAGCAGCAGTACCCCTTCACAGGCGGCCAGGCTGCGGCTCACTTCATAACCGAAGTCGACGTGACCGGGTGTGTCGATCAAGTGCACCGTGTAGCCCTTCCAGTAGACCCGGACGTTCTGGGCCTTGATGGTTATGCCTCGCTCGCGCTCGATGTCCATCGAGTCGAGGTACTGCTCCCTCATGTCGCGCGGGTCCACGGCGCCCGTGAGCTCCAGGATGCGGTCGGACAGAGTCGACTTGCCGTGGTCGATGTGGGCCACGATCGACAGGTTGCGGATCCTGTCGGGAGTTGTCGAGGATGTAGGGAGCGTGCTCATCAGCTTGTAGTTCCAGTTTGGCCCAAAAGGCGGACTGCTCAGCACCGGGCCGCTGGACGGTGGTCTGCCGGGCTGGCCCATGGTCGGGCCGACAGGCCGAGGGTCGACTGAGCGCGAGCTGCGCTCGGGCCGGAGGGCCTCCGTGCCCGTCGTGCCGGGGGCCGAGGCTGCTGCGGGCCCTGCGCCCCGCCCAGCGCTGGCGAGCTGGTAACCTGTGGAACCCTGTGGCAAATATCAAGAGCCAGATAAAGCGCATTGGCACCAACGAGAAGCGTCGCCTTCGCAATAACTCCGCCAAGTCCGAGGTCAAGACCAGGATCAAGAGGGCTATCCATGCATCGGAGGTTGGCGATGAGACGGCTACCGAGGACCTGAGGCTGGCCGTGAAGAGGTTGGACAAGGCAGCGGCGCGGGGCATCATTCACCGCAACCAGGCCGCCAATCGCAAGTCGGCTCTCATGCGTCGCTCGGCCGAACTAACCGCCGCTGCCGCTGAGTAACCAGAGCGCGTCGCTCCCCGCCGTCGGATGGGCGGGCGGAACCCTGGCAGTTTTGGGACCAGCAATCGGGCGGACTGACCGAGCCACCCTGAGATCACCCCCGGGGCACTGACCTGAAAGGTCCTGCCTGGTGTCGCGCAAAGACGGGCCGGTGCAGGACGTCACAGAGGCCGCATAGCTGAGACAAGCGGGTCCTCCTGAGCGTCGAGCGCGCTCTACCTCGAGCGGCCCCTTGCGGGCGACGAACGTGCTCCGCTCCGACCGGCCTGAGGAGCCCCGCGAGAAGTACGCGACAACCGGCACAGGCGGGCTACCAGCACTTCGAGCACGAGGTCGGCTTCCCACTCGAGCTTGCCCTTGAGCGCTAGCTCGGCGTCGGCGAGCGCGATCACGGCGTCGGCGCTTCCGCGTTGCGCCCAGTCGTCTGGCGGCGTTCAGGGCTTTGCGGGCCGGGAAGGTGCTCCGGCCCTTGGCAATGCCGATCGCTTCCGCAGCCTGGCCTTCGGTAGTTATGTCCGGCGACTGCACCCGGAGGACATTGCCGAAGTAGCGGTGCAATATGGCCAGCAAGACGAGTGGGTGGCGGGCGCCCGCCTCCATCAGCCGGTGCAGCACCCTTAGCGCCACGTCGGCCTCGCCCCGGTCGATCGCATCCGTCAGGTCCCAGGGCGGCACCGAACCAGGCTGTCCCAGGTACGGTTCCAGTTCGTCCAGGCTGACCTTCGCTCCGGGGCCGTACGCCGTTTCCAGGGTGGCCAGCAAGGCTCCGAGCCTGTTGAGGTCCTCGCCCAAGTGCGATTCGACTTCAGCGGCGGCCGCCGGCGCCAGACTGACTGGGCCGCGGGCGATGCGGTCGGTCACCCAGTTGTGGGCTTCCCTGCTGGAGACGTCGGTGTTGACCAGGGCTGTCCCGGGTGCCGCCTTGAATGCGCTCACGAATTTGGCTGGCAAGGTGCCACCTCCGCCGGCGACCACAAGCTTGGTCGTGCCTAGCGGCTCCTTCAGGTACGAAACAAGCGGTTCGAGCTGTTCCGTGCCGAAGCGGCCGGCCTCTCGCAGCACCACAACCCTTCGGTCGGCGAGGAACGGGGGTGTGCTGCACGCACTCGCGACGGCAGCGACATCCACCTCATCGCCTGAAAAGTCCTCCAGTGCCAGTGACCGCTCCGAGGCGCCCACCAGTTCACCGACCAGCTTTGTCACCGCCTCGCCCAGGAGAGAGGGGTCTTCGCCAGTGACGAGCCACGCGGCCGGCGAAGCCGCCGCCCCTCCCGCTTCGTCACTCATCGAGCCTCCATTATGGCGGCGATCATGTCGCGCACTCGGCAGGTCCCCTGGACGTCATGTGCTCGCACCACCCGGCACCCGAGGGTGATGCCGAGGGCGTGGGCCGCTGCACTCGCTTCCCTGCGTTCCTTCACGCCCAGTCCCAGGATGTTGCCGAGGAAGTCCTTGTTTGAGGCCGACAGCAGCAGAGGGTACCCGAGCGAGGCCAGTGTGGCTGACGACCTTAACAGTTGAACGGACTGAGCGGATGTCTTCCCCAGGTCGAGGCCTGCGTCCAGCAGCACCCGCTCCGCCGGTATGCCCGCTGCCAACGCCCGGTTGGCCCGTTCAGTGAGGAAAGCACATACGTCGGCAACCAGGTCCGCGTACACGGGTGAGGGATCGGGGACCCGAGGAGCGAGCCTGATATGAGTGGCCACGACCGATGCCCCCGCAGCTGCGGCGACGTCCAGGTACTTCGGGTCGGCGAAACCGCTGATGTCGTTGCCCAGGACAGCGCCGGCCCGGAAGGATTCAGCCGCCACAGATGCGCGCCACGTGTCTACGGATACGGGCAGGTCATAACGACCGACCAGGCCGACAACAGCTGGCATCAGGCGGTCGAGCTCCTCGCTTTCTGTCACCTCGGGGCCCGCCCCTGCCTTTACCGCCCCGACATCGAGGATGTCGGCCCCCTCGCTCACGATCTGGTCCGCACGCGACCAGAAGGCGTCCCAGTCCCATGTTGCACCCTTGTCGAAGAACGAATCAGGGGTCCTGTTGAGGATGCCCATCACCAGGGCACGGGTAGCGAGGTCGTAACGGCGCCCGCCGAGGTCCAGCTCCCAACGCGCCCCTACAGCCATGACGGCAGAGAGGCTACCGTCCGGAGCGAGGCGCCGGCCCGCTTTATGCATGCCCCCGCGCTCGAAGCCGCCGACGGGTGGCGCTCTCGCCACCTCGTCTTCGAGCGCGCCAGTTTGCCTGAGACAGCCCTAGAACAGCCGCGCTGTCATTGCCTTGCGGTAACCCGTGACCCGGGGGTCGTCACCCATCAGCTCGAGCAGGTCGAGGTATTCCTGGCGGGCGTCAGGATCGTCCTTCACCCTTTCGAGCAGCTCATCGAGCTTGGCCGTAACCGCACCGTCCCCCTCGGCCGCCTCGTCACCCCTTCGGGCCTGGGCCTGCAGGTGGCGGACCTCAGGGGTCTCCGGGAGGCGTCCCAGCAGCTGGAGCGCCTCTTCCTTGGCGGCGTCGTCCCCACTGTCGACCAGCAAGGTGGCGAGGGAAACGATGGCAGTCGCGTTCGCCGGCTCGAGCGCCAGGGCCTTACGCAGCGACGGCTCGTCCCCCGCGGCGATCAGCAGGTCCACTTCGGTCGGATCGGGAGCGACTTCGGCCAGCCAGGCACGGACCGTCGCCTCGGGTTGGGCGCCAATGAACCCACTCACCACACGCTTGTCACGGATGGCGTAAACCGCGGGGATCGACTGCACCTGGAAGCTGGCGGCGACTCTCACATTCGCGTCCACGTCGACCTTGGCCAGGACAACTTCGCCCTCGCGCTCGGCCACCAGTTTCTCCAGAATGGGGCCCCAAGCTGCGGCAAGGCCCGCACCAAGAAGCCCACAAGTCGACCACGACCGGCACCTGGGTAGAGCGCTCCAGGACCTCGTCCTCAAAGGTCGCGTCTGTTACGTCTATAGCTACTGTCATTTCTCCTCCGGCGCGTTACGCCACGTTGGCCCGTTCTCAGATCACATACGTATAGCGTTCGGAGACAGCGTGACATTCCCTGCCCGCCGGCCAATCTGGCCGTACCGTGGTTTGCGGGGGTGCTTGCGCAGTTCCCCTGACCGGATCGGAGGATGATGACTTTCGCGTCGATCAAGAGTTGGCCTCACCTCGAGCACCCGGCGCTGGTGCTCGGTCTGGAAGGGTGGGTAGACGCCGGTTACGCCGGCGCGACAGCCGTCACCGCCCTGCTCGAGTCCATCCGCCATGAGGTGGTCGCCACTTTCGATGCAGACGCCCTGCTCGACCAGCGGTCCAGGCGCCCGATCCTGCGCATCTCGCATGGGGTCCACGGGGGCCTTACCTGGCCCGAGCTGCGGTTGATGGCTGCTACGAGCACGGGGGGCCGCAGCTTGCTCGTCTTGGCCGGGCCGGAACCAGATATGCGGTGGCGGGAATGGAGCCAGGAAGTGGTGGCCCTCGGGCTCCGCCTGGGCGTCGAGCTGGTAGTGGGCCTGGGTGCTTTCCCAGCGCCTGTCCCGCACACGAGGCCGGTCCGACTGGCCGCGACCGCGAACGCCGAAGAACTTGCCGGCCGCGTCGGCTTTCTCCCTGTCACCCTCGAGGTCCCGGCCGGCGCGCAGGCCGTGCTCGAGGTGGCTTTTGGCGAGGCCGGGATCCCTTCGATCGGCGTCTGGGCACGCGTACCTCACTACGCTGCAGGTACTCCGTACCCCGAAGCCTCCGCCGCCCTACTGGACGAACTAGCCCGCCTGACCGGGCTCAGCATCGATACAGAGGCCCTCTACAAAGCGGGCCGCAAGGCGCGCGACCAAATCCAGGGCCTGATCGAAGCCAGCGACGAGCACTCGGCGATGGTCCGCCAGCTCGAGCAACAACAAGACCTGGAAGTCGGTCCTCTGTCCACCACAGAGTTCACCAACCTCCCTACGGGTGACGAGATCGCCGCAGAGCTGGAGCGGTTCCTGCGGGGTGAGGGCCGCTAGGAAGTACCTGCGCCGTCTGGGCCTTCCGGGCGCGCAGGTCTTCCTGAGATGGGATTTCAGCTGTCAGTCGTCAGCGGGCTCAGATCACGATGTTGACAAGGTATGGCGGCCGGGCGATCACCGCGATGGCTCGCGCCCGTCGAGCTGGGCGGCCACCTTGGGGCACGCCAAGGCGGCGCCGACTACTTCCTCCTCGGTGGCGGCGGGCGAGACCATCAACTTGTCGCGGAGCTTGCCGTTCACCTGCACGACGAGGGTCACCAGTTCTTCGGTCAGCATGGCCGGGTCGGCCACGGGCCAAGCCTGTGCGTGCACACGGGCACCCTGACCATGGCGATGCTCCCACAGCTCCGCGCTGACGTGGGGCGCCATCGGCGCTAGCAACAACAGCAAGTTGTCGACGGACTCGTCGAGCGTCGCCCGCCGGGCACCGCGTTCTGATTGGGCATACCGGTACAAGACGTTCGTGTGCTCGCGGAGGGCTGCGACGGCAGTGTTGTAGGACCAGCGCTCGAAATCGTGGGTCACGCGCTCTACCAGTCGATGCGTCGCCTTCGTGACCTGCTCGTCGGCATCAGTGCTGTCTCGTTCCAAACCGGTCGACCCCTCGGCTTCACCCGTGGCCAAACGCCAGACACGGTCAAGGAAATGCCTGCAGCCCTCGATTACTTCATCTGTCTGGTCGGTCCAATCGAAATCGTCCGCGGGCGGCCCGACGAAGAGGTGGAAAATCCGTAGCGAGTCCGCTCCCACCGAGTCGAAGTACATCTCTGGCGCAATCAGGTTGCCCTTGGACTTAGACATTTTCGTCCCGTCCATGCGGATCATGCCCTGTGTAAACAGCCGCTTGAACGGTTCCTTGATCTTTTTAGGGGAGAGGCCCACATCGCCAAGAGCACGGGTATAAAAGCGGGCGTACAGCAGGTGCAATATGGCGTGCTCGATCCCGCCTATGTACTGGTCGACCGGCATCCAGTGGTCGACCGCGTCGGCGTCGACGGGGGTGTCGGTGTCCCACGGGTCGCAAAACCGGAGGAAATACCAGGACGAATCGACGAACGTGTCCATCGTGTCCGTCTCGCGTTGAGCCGGCTTGCCGCAGCTCGGGCACGTCGTCCAGAGGAACCCTTCGTGCTTGCCCAACGGTGACTCGCCGGTGGGCAGGAACTCCACGTCATCGGGCAACAGACAGGGAGATCCTGCTGTAGTACAGGCACTATCCCTTCGTCAGGGCAATAAATAACCGGGATCGGGCAACCCCAATACCTCTGGCGCGACACCAGCCAATCGCGCAGCCGGTACTGCACGGCGCGTTGACCGATCCCTTGTTGTTCGACCCAAGATATGGCCTTTTGTTTGGCTTCAGCCGTGTCGACGACCCCGTTCAACCAGTCGCTGTTTATCCTCGGGCCGTCACCTGTGTACGCTTCGCCGTCCCAACCCTCGGGGGGCTGGACAGTGCGGATGATCGGCAACCCGTAAGCCGTGGCGAACTCCCAGTCCCGCTGGTCCTCGGCGGGCACGGCCATGATGGCACCCGTGCCGTAACCCATCAGCACATAATCCGCCAGGTAAATTGGGACCTCTTGACCGTTGAACGGGTTCAGCGCGTAGGCCCCCGTGAAAATACCGCGCTTATCCACCGAGATCTCGGCCGACTCGCGTTCGAACTCGGGCTCGAGGCGGACGCGCTCTACGAACGCGCTGACCTCGGCCTCGCGTTCGGGCGTCACTATCTCATTGACAAGTGGGTGCTCCGGGGCCAGGACCACGAAGGTCATGCCGAAGGCAGTATCCGGTCTCGTCGTGAAGACCTCGATGCGCCGGTCCGAACCAACGACGGCCATCTCGAACTGTGCGCCTTCAGAGCGGCCGATCCAGTTGCGCTGCATCGTTTTCACGCGCTCGGGCCAGTCGAGGTCGTCCTCGGCTGCCAACAGGTCGTCCGCGTAGTCAGTGATCCGGAAGAACCACTGCTCGAGATCCTTTTTTATGACCAGGTCGCCGCTGCGCTCGCAGGTCCCGTCCGCCCGGACCTGTTCGTTGGCGAGGACTGTGTTGCACCCCGGGCACCAGTTGACTGGCGCCTTCTTTCGATAGGCCAGCCCAGCCTCCAGGAACTTCAAGAAGATGACCTGGTTGAACTTCATGTAGATGGGGTCATCGCTGCGCAGAGTACGACGCCAGTCGTAAACCGCACCGAGCCGGCGCAGCGAACTCGATAGCTCGGCTATCCGGGCCTCGATGAAGATGCGGGGATGGATGCCTGACTTGATGGCCGCGTTCTCAGCCGGGAGGCCAAAGCTGTCGAAGCCGATCGGGCTCAAGACCGAATGCCCCTGCATCGTGCGCCACCGGACGTTCAGGTCGCCGAAGGTGTAGTTCCGGACGTGGCCTTGGTGAGCGGGCCCGCTCGGGTAGGGGTACATGCAGAGCACGTATGAAGCCGGGCGAGGGTCATCGTTGGCTACCTCGTAGTCGTGCTCGGCGGCCCAGCGCGCCTGCCACCGGCTCTCGACCTCCTGGGCGTCGTAGGCGTGGCTCATGGTCCCTCCAGGCTACCTGACCTGCGGTCTAGCCCTGCCCGCATTGCCCGTACCGGCCTCGAGCGCCATACCCACGTCCGACCGGCTGATGTTCGCTCTGCTGTTTGTGCCCCGGTCGGGTTGCGCAACTCGCTGACTACCGCTGGTTGGGCCCGATCTGCTGCTGTTGGCCCGTTTGGACGGGCCCCGCCGGGCGTCGCTCCGGCGCCGTGGGGGGGACGCATCTCGCTCGTCGTCACCCTTTGGATAGGCCCAGCTGGCGGCGCTTGACCGTCGCTAGCACGGAGGAGTACCGGCGACGGTGCACCCTTCCGCGTCCCCCCGCTGCTGTACTTTGCCTGTAGTGGCAGACGGTGCGACCACCCTTACGATCGGGCTCGGAGAGGAGCGGTTCGAGGTCGAAGAGGGGGATGCATTCACCTTTGGCCGATCTCAGCGGACGACACTTTGCCTCGACGCGCACGACCTGGGGATCTCCAGGGTCGCGGGGTCTGTTGAGGCCGAAGGCGGCGTCTGGTGGCTGGTCAATAAGAGCGCCGTTCGGCCGCTCGAAGTGGTCGATGACGTGGGCATCCGCACTGTGTTGCCCCCCGGCCGCCGGATCGCAGTCACTGCGCCGATCACGGTCGTGGTGGAGGGGGTAACTCGGCGGCACGCCCTGACGGTCGACTTGCCCGAGGATGCCCTGGAGGGGCTCGGCCGTGGCCAGGCCCCGACCGCCCAGGTCGAGGGCAACCCGACCCAGGCCGCCTCCGAGGTCTCGCTGACCTCAGCCGACAAGTTGGCGCTCGTGGCCCTGTTCTCGGGGTACCTCGAGGCCTTCCCCCGCTACGACCCGCACCCCAAGAGCTACGCGGACGCTGCCGCCCGCCTGCACTGGCCGCGCACCACGCTCGTGAAGAGAGTCGAGTACCTGCGCACCCGGCTCACAAACGCGGGGGTGCCCAATCTCCTCGGCGAGAACGCGCTCACCCACCTGGCCGAATGGGCGCTGGCGACCGGGCTGATCAGCCGAGCTGACCTTTCGCTGCTCCCGCCCCGCTGAGCCTCCTGGTCCCGCCGCTCCCGCCGCGCCTCCTGGTCCCGCCCCGGCGAGCCTCCGCCTCCCGGCGCCGTTCCGTGCCGCCCACCGGCGTGCCGTGCCACCCACCGTCCTTGTCGTGACGCCGACTGGCGCACCGGTATGCCGGCACTTTGTAGCGCGGAGTACTCAGCCGGGCCGGGTGGAGTTGTTGTCGAAGATCGAGAGGAAAACCACCAATCGGCGTCCCGATGTGAACAAATGCGCCCAGCCTGCCTTCCGGACGGCGGGCAAGGTGGACATATTGCCCACGGTGCGGACGCTCCGTCAGGCACCACCGTGGGTCGGGCGGCGGCCCGCTCTGATAGGGTTGAAGACGGCTTCGGGGGCGTAGCTCAGTTGGTAGAGCGCTTGCATGGCATGCAAGAGGTTCGTGGGTTCGATTCCCATCGCCTCCACAGGTAAGTCCTGATCAGAAGGTATTTCTGGTCAGGGCTTCTTCATGTATCCACCCGACGTAGCCGGTTTTAGCGTAGCCTTTCCGGTGGTTGGCTACGTCCCGCTCACTGCGGGGCCGAGTTGGGGAGGTCTCGGCTGAAGATGGCGCCGAGGGCGACGGTCAGGTGGAACGAAGGGAAGCAGCGCTGGATGGCGTGGGTACGCTTCCCGGACGGCTCACGGCGCAAGGTGGAGCGGGTCGAGAAGGCCGACGCCGAGGCCGATCTCAACGAGCTCTTGGCCGTACGAGCTGCCGGCGGTGATCCCCTGCCCCGCCGAGAGCGGCTGGTGTCCTTCAACGAGGTGCTCGACGAGTGGCTCGAGGGCCGTTGCCCGAGCGCGGCCCCCGGCGGCCGTACCCGCCACGCCCGTCAGAAGTCCGGGGCCACGATCGACAACGCCACGCGGCTTCTGGCGACTCATGTCCGCCCAGGGATCGGGGTGCTTTGGGTCGACCGGACCCGGACCGAACGAGTCGAGAAGGTGTTCGCCCGCATGAGCGACGCCGGCTTGGCCACCAGCACCATCGACCACACCTGGGACTACCTCAACCAGGCGTGCCGCCACACGTTGCGACGTCAGCGGGTGAAGACCAACCCCGTGCAGGATGCGCTCCTTCCTGAGGCTCGGCCGCCGAAGGAGCGGAAGGCCCTCTCCGTCGAACAGGCGAAGAGGATCCTTTTTGACGCGATCCCTGACGACCGCAACCCGGCCATGTGGTTGACCGGGCTGATGTGTGGGCTCCGGCCAGGAGAGCTGGCCGGGCTGCGCTGGCCGTTCGTCGACATCGACAGCGAGGAGCCGGCCATAGAGGTGGCCGAGCGGGCCCAGGAGGTGAGCCAGAAGTACGTGGGCCAGGCCAGCCCGAAGACCAAGAAGTCCCGACGCCGGATCGGTTTGCACCCCCTCCTGGTCGCCGCCTTGCAACGGCACCGCCACGACATGCAGATGCTCGGCCTATACGACCCCGGAAGCTCCGTGTTCTGCACGCGCAACGGTACGCCGTTCCTGTTGCGCAACATGCGCCCGCGACTTCCGTCACTTGTGCGAGCGGGGTGGGCTCGGGAGTGACTGGACGACCTACGAGCTACGCCACTCGTTCGTATCACTGGTGGCCGACCAGCTCGACGACCTGGTGAAGGTGGCCGACCTCGCCGGGCACAGGGATATGCGCACTACCCAGGGGTACCGCCACCCGGTCCGCTCCTCACTGCCCCACGCCATCGAGGCCTGGGAAGCGCTGCTCGGCAAGCACGCAACCGCCTCGTAGGACGGCGGGCAAAATGACCGTGCCTCCGCCCCGGGGAAGAAAGACGCGGCTCGTCCGACCTGAAGACGTGCCGGACGATCTGATGCTCGTGATAAGAGCCATGCCTGCCAACCGAAGAGCTGATGTCGGCAGTCCGACACCTGACTTCCGTCTGCTCCGAAACCATTTGCCGGACCCAAACCCGGGGGCGCCAGGTGCAGAATGGCCCTCTCGCACGGAGGATGGTTTGTCGCCGAGGAGCAACGAGATCCCCAACTTTGACAGCCGGCTCGTTCTACCGGCAGGGGCAACGACCGGGAACCGGCGGGCGATTCAGTTACTGGCCATCTGTCGTTCTCATGTCTGGTAGACCAAAACCATTTCTGACAGCTGCGGCGACGGCGCCAGCGCAAAGCAGGTCCTAGAACTTGGGCAGCAAACTGCCTAAGCCGAACTGACCCTTTTTGGGAGAGGGGCACTCAGCCAGCTCGGCGCCTCCGTTGGTGTTCGAGAGCATCACACCGCCTACGCCCGGGGGAAAGCGTCGGAGCCGCGGCCCGATCCACTCGACGGGCCGAGGTGCACATTTCCGACCGAATCTCTTGTATGCGGTTCTCAAACCGAGTCCCAGCGGTCCACACGTTCCATTGCCGATCGACCCAGCCGCACGCAGCGACGTTGATCAACGTGACTACGAGCGGCCCGAACACGATGAGCGGGGGGAACCGGGCAGCCACAATAAGGATTTCTAGACCGATCAGGATCGTGTTGAAAACGTCTACATCGCGACAAGTGCGCCAACTCCAGTCGCGCCGGGCCTTATGTGAGCGACCCCGTTCGTCCGCTCATCGTCACGCGAACCGATTGCCACTTACCCGGAGCCACGAGAGGGCAGAAAGTGCCGTTGAACGGCACACTTCTCTTGAGGGACATGTCACTGACGCAACGGCTTGTCGGGGTGCTGACCTCTAGTAATTGTTCAGCTCGGCGCTCACGATAAAGACACGCGTCGCCGACCTCTGCATGACAAACGTCGAAGGCACTCCCTACTCGCTGCTCGATCGCGGCGACGAGGACGCCATCATCCCGTTCTGCGCCGAGCATGGCGTCGCCTTCGGACCGCTGGCCGGGGGCTGGCTGACCGCAACAATGTCAGACGTTCGCGGGGCACAGCTTGACTCTCAACGTTCATCACACCTCGGCCTATTCGCCGTTGTCCGCACAGCGCTCGGGGAGGTGGCCGCGCTCGACGTTGGAATATTACATTTGTAACCGCCAGATCCTGAGATCGCTCACTACCAGGACAGCGGCAGAACCACGATCCTTGTCGTATGAGCTTTGAACACCGATCCCGTGACGGCGTCGTCCTGTCCGGGCTGAGCAAGTCCTACGGCCCGGTCGAGGCCGTCCGCGGCATCGACCTGTCGATCTCGCCCGGCGAGACGGTGGCCCTCCTCGGCCCGAACGGCGCCGGCAAGTCGACGACGATCGACATGATGCTCGGCCTCACCCGGCCCGACGCCGGCACGGTCACGCTCTTCGACCTCTCCCCGCCGAAGCGGTGGCGGCGGGACGCATCGGCGGCATGCTCCAGACCGGCTCGCTCATCGAGTACCTCTCGGTCCGCGAGCTGCTCGACATGGTCGCCTCCCTCTACCCGCACCCCCTCGACGTCGACGAGGTGCTGCAGCACGACCGGCACCGCCGACTTCGCCGACCAGCGGACGACGAAGCTCTCCGGCGGCCAGACCCAGCGCGTGCGCTTCGCCCTCGCGCTCGTCGCCAACCCCGATCTGCTCGTGCTCGACGAGCCGACCGCGGCGCTCGACGTCGAGGGCCGCCGCGACTTCTGGGACGCGATGCGCGCCGTCGCCGAAGCGCGGAAGACCATCGTCTTCGCCACGCACTACCTCGAGGAGGCCGACGCCTACGCCGACCGGATCGTGCTGATGGCACGCGGGCGCATCGTCGCCGACGGCCCGCGACCGAGATCAAGGCGAAGGCCGGCGGGCGGACGATCCACGCCACCCTGCCCGACGTCGACGCTCGACGCGCTCGGCGCGCTGCCCGGCGTGACGAGCGCCGATCGAAGGGCGACGCGGTGGTGCTGACCTGCGGCGACTCGGACGCGGCGCTGCGCGCCTTCCTCGCCGCCTATCCCGCCGCCCGCGACATCGAGGTGCGCGGCGCCGGCCTCGAAGAGGCCTTCTTGGAGCTCGTCGCCGAAGACGAAGAGGAAGAAGATCACTGAAATGACGCACGCCGACCTACCTCCGCTACGAGGTGCTGCGGACCTTGCGCAACCGCCGCTTCCTGTTCTTCTCGCTGGCCTTCCCGCTGGTCCTCTTCTCTCGCTCGGCTCGACGAACCGCCACGCCACGCTCGACGGCATCTGCTTCCCGCTCTACTACATGGCCGGGCATGGCGAGCTGGGGCGCGATGGTCGGCGATCATCTCGACCGGGCGCGCGCATCGCCGCCGAGCGCCAGGTCGGCTGGACGCGCCAGCTGCGCATCACGCCGCTCCGGACGTGGTCCGTACTTCCGCGGCCAAGATCGTCTGCGGCTACCTGATGGCGCTCCTCACCATGGTCGTCCTCTTCCTCGCCGGCCTGCGCTCGGCGTCCGGCTCGACGCCAGGCAGTGGGTGACGATGATCGGGCTCATCCTCGTCGGGCTGATCCCCTTCGCGGTGATCGGCATCATGTTCGGCCACCTGCTTGAAGCCGGACTCGCTCGGCCCGGCCGTCGGCGGGCTCACCGCGCTCTTCGCGCTCTTCGGCGGCGCCTGGGGCCCGATCGCCACCGGACGTGCTTCGTCGACGTCGTCAAGTTCATCCCCTCCTACTGGCTCGTCCAGGCCGGCAAGTCCGCCCTCGGCGGCGCCGGCTGGCCGCCGCGCAGGCCTGGATCGTGATCGCCGCCTGGACGCTGGCGCTCGCCTGGCTCGCCGTCCTCGCCTACCGGCGCGACACCGCCAGGGTCTCGAGCGGCCGCGCGTCGGTAGGTTGAAGGTCATGGAGGAGGAGCCGGTCACCGCCGGGCCGAGCCAGGCGGAGTGGGTCGCCGACCAGCGGCGGTGGGCGAAGGGTGGCGACGGGTCGTCTTCCCGACGATCTTCCTCGCCTACCTGATCCAGGTCGCGACCGCCATCCCGCAGGACTCCCAGGCGCCGGCTCGTCACCGGCTACGTGATCCTC
The DNA here is from genome assembly GCA_963823855.1 of uncultured Acidimicrobiaceae bacterium. Classification (GTDB taxonomy): domain Bacteria; phylum Actinomycetota; class Acidimicrobiia; order Acidimicrobiales; family Palsa-688; genus Fen-671. The sequence continues at coordinate 67,843 of CAWGNA010000002.1, read as the reverse complement.
GCCGCGTTCTGCGTCTGCTACGTCGTCACCGTCCCCGCCAGTTGGCAGCGCGACGATCGCCGCTACTGGGCTCTCATCGCGTTGCATCGGCGTGCTCGTTCTTCGCCGAGCTGCCCTTCGCGCACGCCGACGCGCTCATCATGGGGGTGTTCGTCTCGGCTGGTCGCCGTCATCAAGTTCGGCGGGCGGGCGCTCCCGGTCGCGGTCGGGTTCACGCTGCATTGGCGATCTTCCTCCCGCCGCGGTCCCCTCCTGGCACGACACGCTCACGACCGGCTTCTCCAACGGCACGGCGATCGCCATCCCCCTCGCCGGGCTGGCGATGTTCGGTTTCGGCCGGGTGATCCGCGGCAACCATGCTCTGCCGAGGCCCGAGTCGAGCTGGCGAGCCTCGCGGCCGAGAACGAGCGGACGCGCATCGCCAGCGACCTCCACGATCTGCTCGGTCACTCGCTCACCACGATCACCGTGAAGGCGGAGCTCGCCGACCAGCTCGCCCGCCACGACGCCGACGCGCGCTGTCGCGAGATCGGCGAGGTCGCCGCCTTGAGCCGCCGCGCCCTCGAGCGACGTGCGCGCCGCGGTCTCGAACTACCGCGAGGTCACCCTCGCCGGCGAGCTCGCGACCGGCCGGGAGCTGCTGCGCGCCGCCGGGATCGCGGCCGAGCTCCCGCCGGCGGTCGACGTCGTCGACGACGCGACCCAGGAGCTCTTCGGCTGGGTGTTGCGCGAGGGGCTCACCAACGTCGTCCGCCACTCGCAGGCGCAGACCTGTCGCGGTGCCACATCTCGCCATCGTCGGTCGAGATTGTCGACGACGGCGTCGGCGCCATGGACGAGCTGCGGCAACGGGCTCACCGGGCTTGCAGAAGGGTTGCCGTCGGCCGGAGGGGTCATCGAGGCCGGCCCGCGCAGCCGAGCGGCTGGCGACTCGCCGTCCACGCTCGCACGGACGCGCCACGTGACGATCCGGCTCCTCATCGCCGACGACCAGGAGCTCATCCGCACCGCGCTCGCCGCCTCCTCGACCTCGAGGAGGATTTCAGCGTCGTCGCCTCGGTCGGACGGGGCGACGAGGTCGCCGCCGCCGCAAGGCGACCGCACCCGGACGTCGCGCTGCTCGACATCGAGATGCCCGGCATCGACGGGCTCGCCGCGGCGGCGATCCTCACCGAGCAGGTGCCGAGCTGCCGCTCCCTCATCGTCACGACGTTCGGGCGCCCGGGCTATCTCCGTCGGGCGATGGAGTCCGGGGCGGCCGGCTTCGTCGTGAAGGACACGCCAGTCGACAGCTCGCCGCCGCGATCCGGCGGGTCGCCGCCGGGGAGCGGGTCGTCGACCCCGCCCTCGCCGCGGCGACGCTCGCGCACGGCACCTCGCCGCTCACCCCACGAGAACGCGACGTGCTCGCCGCGGCGCGGATCGAGCGCGACCGTGGCCGAGATCGCCGAGCGGCTCTTCCTCTCCGAGGGCACCGTCCGCAACTACCTCTCGTCGGCGATCGCCAAGGCGGGCGCCCGGAATCGGACCGAGGCCGCCCGTGTGGCCGAGGAGTACGGCTGGCTCTAAGCGCACTTCTGCGGGCGAGCGACGTCCATGTCATTCGGCCCGGCTTCTTCCCGCATCGCGCGCCGGTACACTCGCATGGCTACGTATGGGGCAAGCGGCTGGCTTCGTTTGCGCGTGCTCCGTCAGGTTCACGGTGCCACTCGCGATGCAACAGGGGGTCAACGAGGGGTGAAACCCCTTGTTGACGTAGCCAGCAACGTAGCCACTGAGCCGTGGTTGCGGCCGTTATAACAGGCGGCTACGGAAGTGGGCGCGGTCGGACCGCTACCTACAATCCGGGTGAGAAACCTCTTGCTTTACCAGAGTTTTTCGATCTAACAGGCGAACACGCCGGCCAAGAGAAACAGACGGAAAACACGTCCAGGACGGCCAAGAATCTCCATGGCATGCAAGAGGTTCGTGGGTTCGATTCCCATCGCCTCCACCAGACACCATCGCCTCCACCAACCAAAAGGCCCTGATCCCGCGCCGCCATAACCCAGGGCGCTGATGTAGTTGGCCAGGGCGTCGGACCATACGTAGATGACCTGGTTCGGGTCCCCGGGCGCGGGGACGCCCTAGCCCCGCGCCCGCTCGGCCGAGAGCGAGACACTCGGGTCTTTTAAGCCCGCCCGCACGAAGGCGAGCACCTCATTACGGAACGGCTCAGGCGTGACGGCCACCGCCCCAGAGCAGATCAGGCCCTCGAGGTAGCCCTGGTAAGCCGATAGGCGGAAGAACCAGTTCTCCTCCTCGGTCAACTCTGCAGCTGTACCGTGCTTCGGGGAATCGGCCCTCTTCAGTTCCGAGGCCGCGTAGAACTCGGCGCACTGTAGGTGACTTGGCAAACGAGTGGCTGGACGCAGGTGCCCCAACCGCACGGTGCTCAAGCTCGATATCAAAATCGTGCGTGCCAAAGTCGACGGCCGGTGACCAAGTGTCGCCGTCCTCCGCAGCGGCTGATCGGGTCTCGGGGTCCGTAAAGCCAGCGCATCGGAGGTCGTCGTCGCCTCGGTCTGTCCATCGCCATGTCTTAACCGCAGTGGCTTACCTGGTTTCCGTTGAGCTGGCAGCACAATTGCCCGGCCCAAGCGTCAACGAGGTTAGGCGGCTGGCGAAGGTCCACGCTCTGCCGTTGGCTTTGCCACACCAGCTGCGGGACTGAGGATGGGACCCCTGCCATGATGTACACGACGGCCGTGGTTGTCCACGACTCGGTCGTTTCATAGTTGGACGCACAGCAGCGATCCGATGACGACCGAACGGAGCGAGATGTTCGACCTGACCGAGAGCCTGATAGCCGAACTGCAAAGCATCGACACGCCAACCGTCTGCAACGCCCTCGAGGTGCTGGCCCCCGAGCGACGCGGCTACGGCTACACCACGGAGCACCTGTTCTGCATCCGCCCGGAGTTGAAGCCGATGGTTGGTCTCGCACGCACGGCGACGATCCGCAGCGCCCACCCGAGCGACCTCGCCGGCGACGAGGCACTAGCGGTCTCGGACGGGTACTACCGCTACATCGGAGAGGGCCCCAAGCCGAGCGTAGCCGTGGTCCAAGACATCGACGAGCAACACGGCTACGGATCGCTGTGGGGCGAGGTGAACAGCGCCATCCACTCTGGTCTCGGTTGCGTCGGGCTCGTCACCAACGGCGGGATCCGTGACCTTCCCGATATTGCTCCCGGCTTCCAGATGCTCGCCGGCCGGTTCATCCCCTCGCACGCTTTCGTCCACGTGGTCGACTTCGGGCGCCCGGTCAACGTCGCCGGGATGCGGGTGCGCAGCGGCGACCTGGTCCACGCTGACCAGCACGGCGCGGTAGTGATCCCCCACGCGGTGGCGGACAAGGTGCGAAGCGCCGCTGACGAGATCATCCGTCACGAGAAGACGATCATCCGCGCGGCGCGAGAGCCGGGCTTTAGCGTGGAGAAGCTGTTTGCCGCTCGCCAGCCGCAGCGCGAGGACCACTAGTTCGTGGTCTCGCGCCCAAGTCATTGTGATCTAGGCCGCCAAGCGGTCGGCACCGCGACGTGCCCTGAGAAGTCGGAGATTGGCCCGACATCCGAAAGTCAGGACCACGATTGAAGATCTCGCTTGCTGGCTCTCACAAGTCGATCATCGAGAGTGTTGAGAGCGTGTCGTTCAGTATTGGTGGCCTGGGTGCTACCCGCCGCCGGCGCCCCGATCCGTCATTAAGGCGGCCGGGGAGTAACCCAGCACCGGCGCGACGGGGTAGTCCGGGACTCGACGGCCTCCGTTCCTATGGGGCGCGTGCCACTCCCTCAGGGTCTACCCCGTTGGGGCGCACAACGCCGAACGGGTGTCAAGTGGGCTACGTATTGGAATTCCGACGGGCCCACCGTCTCGATACTCGATAGCTTGGTCGCGTGCCGATGCGTGACGCGACCTGCCGGTGAAGGGGCGTGATGGCTGACCAGCAGAACCCGATGCACCCGCAAGCCACAGACCGACAGGTGGTGGACTGCGGAGGGCTGCGTTTCGAGGCGAGCTTCCGAGCCCCGGCGGGCGCTACCCTCCGCGTCTTCGGGGAGGTCGACGGCGATACAGCCGAACTGCTGCGCTTCGATGATTTCATCGAGGGCCCCCACTACCACGTCCCCGCCGCCGGCGACCCGATGCCTTTCGATCAGGGGCTGCTGGGCGAGCCTCTCACGTGGTTCGTCTCCCAGCTACGCGATCATCTTGGTGAGCTACTCGACGAGGCTGGGTTCGCTCGGGTCCTGTCTGGCCTCGACCTCGATGCCGTCACTGAGCATGCAGAGGACATCAGAAAGGCCATGGAAGCCTGCGTGCCCGACGGCTACGTACGTGTGCCTGGCGTCGGCCTGCGGCGAACCCCTGCCTGATCACGGGGGCAATGACCCATGGGCCACTCTGGGTGAGCCAGCGCTCCCTTCCGGCGTTATACGGGCGATTGCGGACGCGGCCCGGCGAGTGACGTTTAGCGGCACCTTGCCTCGGGCGTGTCCCACCTACTTGGCGTGAAGGGACCGTATGGGTTCTGCCAGAGAGAGGTCCGCCAGGCTTCATTGCGCCATCGACAATGCCCGCGAGTAACGGCTGACGCGGCGACGCATTCGGCAGCGGTCCGCGGCGGTATGGGCGCCGACGCGGCTCAACAAGGGCCAGAGCTAAGCCTGTAGTCTGGGCCGGAACTGAAGAAAGGGCCCGGGCCATGGCCACACCCGGACAGAGCTTCATGGCGGGCTCGCTCCCACGAGCCTTCACTTCCTCGTCCGGTAATGTCCCTCCACCCGGGCCTGGGAGGCACCTACTGGCCATGACGGTCCGGACATTATGGGGCTCGTTCGTTTGTAGCGGAACTCAGGCTTTCTGGCGCGTCTTGGGTCACCACACTGCACGCCGCGGGGGTGCGCTTAGTGCCGGACGGGTTCACTACGCCTGACAGTCCGGACCAAAGTGGGGATCTTCCGCTGCACTGCTGTGTCACAGCCCGTTTCACCCCAGCCGGGCCTCAAGTTCCGAGGGAACCGCGAAACCTGAGCTCCTCGACGGTCACATCGCCATACGTACCGTTAAGCAGGCCTTCGACATCGTCCAGCAGGGAAGGGACCGGGACCATCTCTGCTCGCTGTGCCAGGAAGAGCTCCGCGACCCTTATTGGTTGGGTCATGTAGGCGTGCAAGCGCTCGGCTAACTGACCCCCGGCAGCGATAGCGACCTGAGCCCTCTCGGCCAGCTGGCGGTGACGCTCGCTCGAATAGAGGGCGGCGCGAGAGCGACCACAGTCCAGCGCCGGCCACAGGTGGCGCCGTGCTCGCTCCGGGTCCAGGACGACCAAGCAGTCATAGCCCGCGGGGACGGCCTCGGGCGGGGGGCCGGGGTCGAACCTGGGCGAGACGAAGATTGTGGCGGCCACGCCGGGGGTCGCCCGCAGCCTGGGCAGGTAAGCCTCCAGCGCGGCGGTGCGCTCGGGGTGTCCCACCAGGACGGCGAGTTGGGGGCGCAGCAGGGCCCGGCGCTTGAGGCTTCGCACCGCAGCATCCAAGAGCGGAGCCTCATCGTCCGGCGCCAGGTTGGCCGGTAGCAGGTTGATGCTGAACGCCGAGTCCCCCAAGCCGATCTCGGCCTGCAGGTGGGCGACCTCGGTCCGGTCCAACAGGTCGCACTCGAAGCCGATCCAGGAGATCTGTGCCGGGGCCAGGGCGGTGGCGATCTCGCCGAGTATCACCATCTGGCCCAGCCCGTAGGAGCCGTGCCAGTAAACTAGGCCTCCCCGGGGCAGAGGGGCGAACAGGTCCAAGGCCTTGAGACCGAGCGGGACGATCGGGCCTTGCTTATCTAGTTGCCCCGGGCTCGACGCGCTGGCCCAGTCGGCGGGGCTGCGGCCGGAGCGGTCGACCCGTCCCGGGCCCGCGCCGGCTCCTAAGAGCAGGTCCACCAGGTCCTGGCGGTCACGGTAGACAGCAATGTGCAGCGCAGTGACCCCGGCGTCAGAGGAACAGTTGGGATCGGCGCCAGCCTCGAGGAGCCTGCCGGCCACCGTGGCGCGACCGTTTGCCACCGCCGCCCATAGGGCGGACTCGCCCGTCTCGCACTTGCACTGACCGTCGACGGCCGCACCGGCACTGATTAGCACATCCACGATGTCCAGGTGGCCGGCCTCGGCGGCCCTGATGAGCGGGGTGGCCCGGCCGGGCCAGGCGAGACCGGCGGAGCGTCCGTCGTCCACCGCCCACTCTTCTTCCGCCTCCACCAGGGCAGGGTCCGCTGCCACCAGCTGGGCCACGGCGGCGGTGTCGGCCTCGTGGATGGCGGCGTAGAGAAGGACGGTATTGCTGAACTGGGGGCTGCGGGAGGGCCGATGGGCCTCCAGGCTGGCTTCAACCTGGGCCTCCAGGCTGGCTTCAACCATTGGAAGGGCTCCTCTTAGGCGACGGCGGGCGTCGAAGGCCCGCTTCTTGACGGTCGAGACGGGCACGCCCAGGAACTCGGCGATCTCGGGCTGGGAGTAGCCACCGAGGTACGCCAGGGCTAGCACCATCCGATCGGGTGGCCTCAAGGCGGCCAGTCCGGCGCGGACCAGGACAACAGCGTCCGCCTCACGGGGGCGCTCCGGCGCCGGGCCCGCCATGTCGGCCGGGAGCTCGGCCTCCCAACGGGTGCGCTGACGTCGGCAGGCGGTCCGGGCCAGCTTGAGCAACCAGGCAACGAACGCCCGGGGCTCCCGCAGGCTTTTGATGGCCTCGAGGGCGGTGACGAAGGTGTCTTGGGCCGCATCCCGGGCTCGTTCTGGGTCACCCAGGTGCCCAAGGCAAACGGCGTTGATAAGGTCCTGGAACTCTCCGACGAGGCAGCCGAAGGCAGCTCTGTCGCCGCCCTGAGCCTGCCGTACCCACTCGCCTACCTGATCCTTTCCCATCTCGACCTACAAGAGCACTTAGCTGCCCCACGGTTACCAGATTGGGGTTGGTGTTGCCTCAGATTCTGGAGCGTGCACGAACGTGGCCCATCACCCAGCGCCACTACGGGCGGGCTGCCCGTCTCGGTGACGACGTAGTGGGCCATGGCGATATCTGGCCGGTGTTGGAGGAGCCATCCCGCGCCCCGCAGCCCACCAGCCTCTTCGTCGGCGGCGGCCACGAAGGTCAACGTGCCCCTGGGACGGAACCCTCCGATTGCCAGGCGGCGGAACACGACTGCCATCGAGGACGTCAAGTTGAGCATGTCAATGGCCCCGCGGCCCCAAATGTAGCCGTCCACGTAATCGCCCGCGAAGGGGTCGCGGTCCCAACCTTCGGGGCTCGCCGGTACGACGTCCGTCCGCGTTACGTAGGCGAGGCTCGGAGCGTCCTGGTCCGTGCCGACGAGACGGGCCACGAGAGTAGCACGACCGAGAGGGGCGCGGTTGGATCAGCCGTCCTGCGCAATTCAGCAATTCAGTGGACACCGGAGCGCCAGGTGATCCGCTCGGGGCGCAGCAAGACGACTACCCGCTCGTGAGTCGCGTCGATACGAGACCAGCGGGTCTCCGCCTCATCGTTGTGGAAGTACTTGAGGAGGAGGGGTCGGGTCAAGGCGCCGACACGGGCGTCGTCTACGAGTTCGGCGCGTCCATATGCCGTGAGGTAATCACCGGCAATTTGGTCGTCGACACACATAGCGACACGCGGATCACGAGTAATGTCGCTCACTTTCGTTGTCGTGCGAGGCGTACTAACAGAAAAGTGACTGCCATCCCAAAGGTACCAGACCGGCGCCACGTGCGGTGTGCCATTTGGCCCAGTTGTCGCTAGCACGGCATTGCGCATTCGTCGCAGCAGAGCGTCCTGCTCGGTGGAGAGGCTACTCATGGTGTGCTCCCATCGTCGGCGTACGTTGGACACGTTACAGGCGTCCCTCAGGTCGGTCATCATGGGCGCGACGGGCGCATCTACGACCCGGTGACGGCAGCAGTTGTCACGGAGCTGATCGCTAGCCCGGTTGCTTCGGCGGTCGTCCGACAAGCCGGCGACGAAGTCCCCGAAATGAGGAACTTCTTGTCGCAAACTCATCAATTCAAAACATGTGGTTCAACACCCAGAATTTCTCGTCTAAATCCGCGCTAAAACTCTTGCTGGGATGAGGCGCATTTAGCTCACGCGAGTGCCATCGATTCGCTTGGGCCCGGCGTTGACGGCGCGGACGTTCTTCACGCAGGAAGGTCAGTCATTCCGGTGGCACAGACGCGCCCGGCGGCGCCCGGGCCGCCTAGCTCCACTCGATCGCAGCGGCGGCTGCCCTTTTCGAGGCGGCGGTTCATCCGGAGCGCATCGCGAGCGTGATCGTGGCCACCGGCGGCGCCGCGGTCCCACTGCAGCTTGGTGAGCCGCTGGCGTCGTGGGTGCTCGACCCCGGTCTCGACAGATGCCGCAAGATTGGCCCCGCGCCATCGTGGGCGTAGCGCTGGACTGCCCGAGATCATCGAGCGGGGCCGTGTTCGTTACGAATGGGCCGAGGCGTTGGTATCCTCCCGACCAGACCAACGATCATGCCCACCAGCCTGCGATCATCGCCAGACGGAGCTACGCGCCGGCAACCATGCGAAAGCCCGTCGGCAAGGCCTCGAGCAGGGAGCCCAGGTAGTCTCAGACAGCGGGCCCGGGAAGGACCGACCCGGCCGAGCCGCCCATGTTGGCCGCAGGCGGTCCGCCCAGGACCTTCGGCCCTCTAACATCAATTACTCATCGGTAGTAAGCCAGGAGGTTGCTCATGACTACATTGCGATGGTGCTTGTTGTTCGGGCTGGTTATCGGCGCGGTTTGGGCCTTCAAGGGTTGGTATGGCGCGGTCGTGGCCCTGGTCGGCACCGTGGTCGGTGGCGGGATCGGCCTAGCCATTTCTCGCAACGTGATCAATTTCAAGGCCCTGCTCGGCAGCAGTGAGGATGAATAAGACGCCCGCTGGGCCTTTTCGCTACCCAACGAACCAGAGGAAGGATATTAAGTCATGACACAGACAGGCGACGCGACCACCGAGGCCGGGACCTCCAACGCTGGTGGCAGTTTGGCCCAAGCCGGGGGCGGATTGGTCGAGCGTGCCGACGACGGCCGCGGCAAGACCACAATCGCCGAGGTCGTAGTGACCAAGATCGCCGCTCTGGCGGCGCGGGAAGTCGACGGTGTCGCAGACTTGGGCGGGGCCGTCTCCTCGGCTATCTCTAGCGTGGTCGGCCGGGTCCGGGGCTCTGAGCACCGCACCTCGGGCGTCGGCGTGGAGGTGGGCACCAAGCAGGCGGCAGTCGATCTTGTGATCAAGGTGCGCTACCCCTTCCCCATCCACGAGGTGGCAGAGAGCGTGCGTCAGAACGTCATCGACCGCGTCGAGGGAATGACGGGCCTGGCTGTCGTAGAGGTGAACATCGCTATCACAGACTTGGCGTTCGACAGCGACGACGCACCCTCCGGCGCGGGTCGGGTCGAATAACGCGCGCGATGGAGGCCCCGACAACGGGCGGTACGGCGGCTATCGATCTCGCCGAGGTAGCGGCGCGGGCCGCCCGTGGCACCAAGGGCGTGGCGGCAGTGACAGCAGGCCCAGGAGCCTACCGGGCCACCTACGGCCCGGGACGGCAGGTCCCTGGCGTGACGGTTCGACGTGCCGGAGCGGCCTTTAATGTTGAGGTAGGCATCTCGGTCAGTTATGGCTACCAGATGGTCGAGGTCGGCGACGCAGTGCGGCGGAACGTGGAGGACGCATTGCGGGCGGGGCCGCTGCCATCTGCACCCCTGGAAGTGAGCGCTCGGGTGGCCGACGTGGAGCTGTGATAGGAGACGAGCGGCCATGAGGGTTCTCAATCGGCTTCTCAGCGTGGTGATGGGCCTTGTAATCGCCGCCGCGGCGGCCGTTGCAGGTATCGAGGCCATTTTGCTCGTTGCAGGCCAGCCGTCGCTGGTGGTGCCGCGTAGCCGGTGGGCGCACTACCTAACAGGCGCCTCCTGGACTTCCACAGGGATCGAGGTAGCAGCCATCATCTTGTTGGCGGTCGGCGCGGTGATTAGCCTGCTCCAGCTGATCCCCCGGCGACCGGTCCGGCTGGCCGCCCGTTCGACAACCAGGCGGGAAGTCTGGGTGTCGCGCCGTGGGCTCGGCCGGCGCCTGGCGGCGGACGTAGCGGGCATCGACAGCGTCGTGGAGGCTCGTACCAAGGTGACTCGCCGTGCTGTGAAGTCGCGGGTCACCGTGGCGCGGGGTACGTCTGTACCCGAGGTTCGGTCGCAGGTCAACCAGACGGTGGGGACCACCGTTGAGCAGTTGGGAGTGACCACCCGGCTGCGTCCCAAGACCAAGGTCCGCTTCGACGAGGTAAGGGTCCAGTGAGTGATCCCACCGCGAGCGAAGCGACCGGCGGCACGGGGTCTTCAGCGGGCGAAGTTGGGCGAGGAGTCGTCCCGACAAGCGCTCTTGTTGGTTATGCCTCAACGCAGGGCGCCGCGGCCACTGTTCCCCCTGCGCCGGTTGCCGTGTCGTCGAGAGTTGACGGCGCCCCGCCAGTTGGGGCGGTACATGGCGCGAAGCGGTCCCGCGTGGAGCGGGCTCGCCGTCGGACGGCTGCAGGTTTCGGGCGCATCGACCGGTCCAACCGGATCATTTTGTTCGTTCTCGGCGTCATCTCCGCGCTGGCCGGGATCCTGGTCTTGCTGGCCGGGGGCGGCACGTTCAGCTGGGGATCGCCGGCGGATCTTTGGCGACATATTTCGGCCAACGCCATCGCCCATCCCGACTGGTGGGCGGGCGTGGGTTCTTTTATCTGTCTGGTGGTGTTCGTCCTGGCCCTGTGGTGGGTGGGACGCCAATTTGTGCCAGGGAGGACACGGGAGCGCCTTGGCATCGTCACCATCGACCGCTCGGCGCTGGGCCGGACCACTGTTGCGACCTCGGGCGTCGCCGACGCGCTGTCCCGCGATCTCGTAACTGTGGCGGGGGTCAGCGTGGCTCGTGTGCGTTTGCGTTCCTTACGGCCGGCTCATCTGGTCGCGGTGGTCGACATAAGCGTGGCGACCGACGCCGCCACGCTGTACCAGTCTCTTGACGGCCCCTTCGCCCGCGCGTGCCCGGGCGCTCGGGGTCGACGACGTAAATGCCGAGGTGCGCGTCCGCTTCGTGGACGCTTCCACCACACTGCGAGTTCAGTAGCGCGGAACGCATGAGCAACAGGGTGCCAGCATGATCCAGCTGAATCGCGGCGCGCTCGGCGGGTGGGTCTGTACGCATGAGAGTGGTTGCGTCTATCGCCGAGCCGAGAGGTCGTAGACCGCGATGGACCCGCTCACGGCCCGCCGGCTCTTGGGGCTGCCCGCTGGGCCGCTGTCCGCCCACAGGGTAGACGCAATGTTCCGCAGCAAGTTGTGGGCTGCCCACCCCGACCTTGGCGGTGACAGTGAGGCGCTGCGCCGCCTGATCGAAGCTCGTGACCTACTCCTGGAACTGGCCGAGCACCCGGGCCGCAACGTTGTGGGTGTAGCTCGGCGATCGCGTGTCGAGGTCGCCGACCTCCGGCTTTCCCGGCGGCTACTACGGGGGCTGGTGCTCTGGGCGAGAGGCGGGGGCGGCCGCCGGCCCCGGCGCGTGATCTGAGTACCGCTGCTTTGAGTTGGGGAGGCCGACGTTACCGTCAAAGCCAGTCCTTGCGCCGGAACAGGAAGTACAGCCCCGACGCCAACCCGAGGATCAAGACAGCGGATGTGATCAACCCAGACTGTTTACCAAAACCCGGATATGGGACATTCTGGCCATACCACCCGGTGATCGCCGTAGGGACGGCGATGATCGCCGCCCAACTGGTCACCTTCTTCATGATCAGGTTCATGCGGTTGCCCTGCTCGGTCAGGTTCGTCTCGACAATGCTGGTGACGAGGTCCCGGAGCGACTCTGTCCATTCGGTCGCCCGTATAACGTGATCGTAAATGTCACGGTAATAGGGAGCCATTTCGTCCGGCACGATACCGAGGTCCCGGCGCATCAATGTGTTGACCACCTCGCGCATCGGCAAGGTTATGCGGCGCAGCAACACCAGGCTCTTTCGCAGCTGGAAAGACTTTCGTTGCACAGTCACGACGGCGTCGCGATGGTGGTCGAAGAGCCCGTCTTCGGTCTCTTCGACCGCGTCGTCAAGCGACTCGACGGCGCGAAAATGTCCGTCGACGAGATAATCGAGCAGCCCGTAGAGCAACCACGAGACGCCGTACTGGGCCAGGTCCTCGGACGCATCCCAACGCGCGACGACGGGATCGATGTCGAACGCGGGGTCTTTCCGGACGGTGATGAGGGCATGGTGGGTGATAAAGACGGTGATTTCTTGGGAGACCAGCTCGCCCGTGCCGAGATCAAGCATGGCCGAATGGGCGGACATGAACAGGTGGGTGCTGTACCGATCGACCTTGGTGCGTTGCATTTCGTCGAGCGCATCTTCGATCGCCAACTTGTGCAGGCCGAACTCGCTGCCGATAAGGCCCAGCTGCTCGCGGTCCGGCGCACACAGGTCGAGCCAGATGAGGCAGCCGGTCTTGTGCTTGAGGTGATCCGAGATGTTCTCGGCCGGGAAGTTCTCCTTGACCAGGGCTCCATCCCGGTAGAGGCGGGTGCGGATGGCGCCCTTGCCCGACCCAGTGCCCGATGTTGGAGATGAGCCGGCGGTCAACGGCGGCCCACCATTGCGCACTTGGGCGCTGGCCGGTGGCACCTGAGTGTGAGGGGCGATCCCGTCTTCGGCCGGCTCCGTCACTCCGTCCATGTCGAGGTTCCGATCCATGAGGCCTCCGCTCAAGGGGAATGCCGGCGACGGGCAGCTTGCCCCGCCGAGCACGATACCAGCAGGTCTACCGCACGTGGTCCGACGACCAACGGCGATGGTTCGTCTTAGGGCCGGGCTCCATTTTCGCTTGGTAGAAATCGAAGTCAGCCCGAGGGCGTCTCTGCCAAAAACTGGCTTAGGTCAGGCGGTGATTTGGCATGGTCTCTGACATATGAGCTCGCATAATAGCGAGGGCACGGGCCCTCGTCTCAGGTACCTTCATCGCAATGACAGCTTCATTCCCTCCCGCCCGCGGCTCCCGGGCGTCGTGGGAGACACTGGGCCGCGACGTCCGGGTGGCCCTGGAGCGCGAGTTTGGCGCCCCGATTGTCCGGGCCAGTACCCAAGCCGACGGTTTCTCTCCTGCCGTCGCGGCCGTCGTCGTGTTCGATAACGGGGCAAAGGCCTTCGTGAAGGCGGTCAACCGGGAGGCCAACCCCGACTCGCCGGGCATCTACCGGACCGAGGCGCGCATCGCTGGCCAGCTTCCGCCTGCGCCGTGGGCGCCCAGGTTGCTGTGGTGCTACGACGACGGCGACTGGGTCGCCCTCGCTTTCGAGTACATCGAGGGCCGGACGCCGACCTTGCCCTGGCAAAGGGCTCAGCTCGACCGCGTCCTCGTTGCGCTGGCCGACCTCGCTCGGGCCGCCACCCCCACGACCGTGGATGCTGGCGAGTTAGCTATAAGGCACGGCGCGGCCTTTAGCGCATGGAGGAGGATGGTCGGCAATGGTGAGCCGGACGAGATGGACCTGGCGCGTATCGAGCCGTGGGCGGCGCGCCACGTCGATCAGCTCGCCGTGCTCGAGGCCGGATGGGAAGATGCCGTTCGGGGTAGCACCCTCGTCCACGGCGATTTCCGGGCTGATAACGTCCTCCTCACCACCAGCGGCGTGGTCATTGTCGATTGGGCCTCGGCGGCAGTGGGAGCGTGTTGGGTCGACTTAGTTTTCTTCCTGCCGAGCGTGGCGATGCAGGGGGGGCCGTCTCCCGAGGGCCTCTTCAGTGGCCACCCCCTCGGGGTTGTCGCCCCAGCGGACGCCGTCACCTCGGTGCTTTGTGCCTTGACAGGTTACTTCCTGTGCAGCTCGCTCCGGCCGGCACCGCCGGGTCTGCCGACCCTGCGGGCATTCCAACGGGGGCAGGGCCTAACAGCCGCGGCATGGCTTCGAGAAAGAACTGCTTGGCGATGACGTCCGGCGACGGGCCAAACTGGGCTCGGGGGTCCGCTAGCTCGGGGGCCTGATAGGTTCAGGCGCCGGAGAACCGGGGCGCCCGTTTTTCGGCGAATGCCGCGATCCCTTCGGCGAAGTCGCTCGAGATCGCGATCTCCTGTTGGATCCCGGCTTCGAACTCGAGCTGGCCTTCCATCTGCTCGTAGATCCACCGGTCCAGTTGGCGCTTGGTGCCCCAGTACGACTTCGTGGGCCCCGACGCCAGCTGGGCCAGGAGCGCAGCGACGTTCGAGGCGAATTCAGCATCGGGCCAGACCCGATTTATCAGCCCCCAGTCAAGCGCTTTACGTGCGTCGAGCCGTTCACCCAGCATGGCCAGTTCCGCGGCGCGGGCAAAACCCACACGCGACGGCACAAAGAGCGATGAGCCGCCGTCGGGGGCGAGCCCGATATTGACGAAGGCCAGTGCGAAGTACGCCGACTCGGCGGCGACCACGAGATCGCACGCCAGCGCCAGGGAAAGCCCGATGCCGACCGCCGGGCCGTTGACCGCGGCCACAACCGGCTTGGGCATCCGTCGGATCCCCGTGATTATCGGATGGTACCGCTCGGTCAAGACCCGGTACACGTCGGTCGTGCTTCGCTCCCCTTGCTCGGCGGCTTCCTTCAGGTCAGCGCCACTGGAAAACGCCTTGCCCGCGCCGGTTACGACCACAGCCCGGATCCCGTTGTCGTCGGCGACTTCTCGAATTGATGCCAGCAGGTCAAGGGAAAACTGATTGCTCCACGCATTCATCCGATCGGGCCGGTTGAGCTCCAGCGTCGCACCCGGGCCCCGGCGGTACACGTTAATCGTCTGGTACTGGCGGTAAAGTTCGTCGTCTTTCACGTTGGCGATGCTAACCGGGGCCGAGGGGGCCGCAGAATGGGCAATATCGCCGCGCGGGCCACACCACAGGGTGGAGCCACAAGGCGCCGATCCCAACTCGAGGTAGCAAAAGCTACCAAACTGGCTCGATGTGGCCGGGCTGAGGAACTACGCACCCGACGCGGTGTCCTAATGTGCCCCGTAAACAAATCTGAGAGAAAATGGTACGCGTGAGCGTTCATCGGGCCAGGGCCGTGGGGGTTTATGCACGGTCGGGACTGGTACCACGTGGCACGGCTACGTCCCGCCAAAGGACCACCAGGTGAACGCCGGCTACGTTTGGGGCCATGGCCCGGCGCCCGGGTGATATGGACCGGGCGGCTGCGTCATCTGGGTGGGCGGACGGAAAGGGCTGATCCTGCCTGTTCTTGTGTGTTGTTACCAAGGTGGGCAGTTTCCTCGGGACGCGATCCAGGCGAGGCTGCGATACTTGCGGGATGGGCACCCAACAAGTGACACTCGGGCAGGCCGAGACCGATGACGACCTCATCGAGTTTTGGCTCTTTGCCAATGAGGTCTACGCCGGACGCGCCGCCCATTGGCTAACCACCCCTGATGACCTCAACCCGCTGCTCAAGGGCCAAGGTCCTACATCCGCTGGCCGATCTACCTCGGCTTTTGTGGCGCGGTCCGGTGGTCGTATCGTCGCTCGGGCAGCTGCTCTCGTGGATGAGCACTATATCGACCGCTGGAACGAGCCCCTCGGGCACGTTGTACTTTTCGAGGCTCTCCCCGGTACGACCGAGGCGGTCCGCGCCCTCCTGGACGAAGCTTGTAGCTGGCTCCGAGGAAAGGGCCTCCAGGACGCCCGCACCGGATGGTCGGGGTCGGGGCTTGACTGGCCCTATACGGTCGACGCCTACGAACTGCTGCCGCCGCCCGCCATGCGCCAAAACCCTGCTTACTATCACTCGCTGCTGACTGAGGCGCGTTTCGTCGCCGAAAAGGGGATGGTCGATTACAAGATCCGGGTTACGTCCGAGCTGGTCGAGCTCTGGGAGCAAATGTTGCGGGCGGCCGAGGGCTCGGGCTACCGCATCGTGACCTTCGCCGAGGCCGACCGCGCGCACCGGGCGCAGGACTTCTGGGCGGTATGGGAGACAGCGTTTGCCAGCCACTGGGGCACGAGCCCGACCTCTCTGGCCGAGTGGGAGCAGATATTCGCCCGCACGGAGCCAGTTGGCCTCCACGAGGCGTCGGTGCTCGCCTACCGGGGCGATGAGCCGGTAGGTGTGACTCTCTGCTTCCCCGACCTCTCTAGCCACGCGACACTGGTCGGCGGCCGTCGGCTGTTGGCCGAAGAGCGGCTCAACCTGTTCGGGATTGCCGTCCTCGAGAGCGCCCGGGGTACCGGCCTCAACCTCGCCATAGCCGCTCGCTCTTATCTGGAGCTAGTGCACCGAGGCAGCACACACATCAGCTACACCCTCGTGGTTGATGACAATTGGCCGTCCCGCCGGACTGCCGAGAAGCTCGGCGCGCGGGTGTGTGCCAATTATCTGGTTTACAGGCGCGACCTGACCCGACCCCCACGCGCCTCTTGACGTTCAGCCGATCGGCGTCCCGCTTGGACGCCCTCACTTAAATATCTTGACCGCGCGGGCGATCACCAGAGCCAAAGTAAGCAAGGCCACCGCGGCCTGCACAAGCATGAGCATCTTCGCCCACCGGGACAACGGCATTACATCAGTGGGGCTAAATGCGGTCGCATTGGTAAAAGACAGGTAGAAATAATCGACATAGGTCGGTTCCCAGTCCGGCGGTGTCAAGCCCTGCGCGGTCATCTGCGGAAATAGGAAATCCGGGTAGGGTCGCGGTGCGTTGGCGCGGGCAACCGGCCCACCCCGGTCCCATTCCCAGTACCAGAGCGAGAAGACGATAATGTTGGTGATATAAATGCTAGCCGCGCGGGCTAGCAGCGGACCTGCGGTCTCGCCCTCCGCACCATTGATAAGTCCCCTTACGAGTTCGGCTGTGGACCAAGCGTTGGCGAGCGAGATCAATGCGATCAACGTCAAGCTCGCAGTTCGGAGAGTCCTCGAGGTACGAGTGATCCGCCCCGGGTTAGCCGCCACGAGCCCGACCAGCAGCGCTCCCTCCAGAGCGGGTAGGAGCCACCACGGGTGGATGACCAGGTGGTTCGGCAGAAGCATCTGGAGGGCGATCGCGACGCCCACCGCAATGGCTACGGGCAGGCGACGCTCCCCCTGCGTCACCCGGCGCCAGGCTGGCTCGGTGTGGCGCAGCTGCGAACGGGCCGCGGCCAACTCGGGCCCGGCAACCCGCTCTAGCTGGCGCAACTGTTCCTGTAACGAGCCAAGAATGCCCTTCAGGGATGGATCGGGCCCCTCTGGTCCGCCGGGGCCAACCGGCTTGGACGATGGATCGGCAGCCACACGCGAAATAGTAACGCCGAGGCGGTTCGCGGAACGTGGTGCGCGGGGCGGGCGCCAACCAAACCGTGGGTGACGGGTGACGGGTGACGGGTGACGGGTGACGGGTGACGCCTATGCGGACGCCGAACGGCCGCTTCCCGGGCGGCGTACGGCAGCCGATCATGTGGCGCGGGCCGGGCGCTCGGCGCCCTGAGGCTTCGGGCTCTCCCGCCTTCAATTGAGGAGAGCCTCAGCAACGGCCGGCGGCATCGCCGGCCAACACCGGCTATTGCGGCAAGTAGCGTGCCGCCCGGGCGTTTTCTCGGGAGGCGACTTCCAGGACGGACTGGGGGGCTTTCGCCGATTCGCGGCGGCGGAATTTCTCGCACCTCACCGATATCATGCGGTCGGTCTTGAGGAAACTGGTGCGCCCATCGCGCCACATGGTAGGCGGCACGGCCGCATAGCCGCGCCGAGCAGTCTTGTCCTGGCTGGTGAACATCAATACGTCGGCGCGCCGGCGCGACCTGGAAATTACAAGACAGGGACGGTCCTTGCTGCCGCGCTTCTCCTCGAAGGGGACAGCTGCCCACCAGACCTCACCCGGAGCCGGCGCGGGCACCCGTCCGATAGGGGCGCGCCACCACCGTTCAGCAATGCGGTACGCACTTAACAACCCGACTATTGCCGCGCTGAGGGCCCCGGCCAGCACCTGCCGGCCGGTCGCGTCCTTGAGCACTAAATCGAGGGCGATGGCGACGACGGCCAAGACGACAAACTCGATCAGTGCTTGTCGTGCTGCGGATCTCAGCGGTTCGTGGAAGCTGTGGTGCCGCCTCCACACCACGCCACAGGCCGCGATGAACACCAAACCCAGCAGGATCGCCAGCGGCGGCTGCAAATGCCAGGTCCCGATCGCAGCCCCTGCCGCCGCGGCACCGGCCACGGCCGACCCGACGAGGTCGGCATCTACGCGCATCCAGCAAATGTAGAGCACGTGGCTGGAGGGCATGTCTGTGTGGGGCGAGCCCTTGCGGGGCTCGAGGGTGGGCGTCAAACTCGAGGTGGCCGACCAAGTCGTCGCCGGGCGGGTTGAGGGACGAGTTCCCGGAACAGGAAGGCGTCCCCCCCGACCACTCGCCGGCACTGCCTGATCGACTGACCGCCCTTCACTCTGAGCGGTCTAGCGAACACTTACCGTCCCGACAGTACGCTCCCAAACAAATTGCCAACCCACCTCGTCACATCAGTGGGCTACCAACGGTCATAGAGCTGAACGTAAACCCTCAACACAGAGGAGGCCAGAGGATGGCCACATACCTAGCACCCATCGAAAAGCCGCAAGGCCTGCTCCTGAAGGTCGTCTATGCCTTCACCCGTCGCCAATTCGGCAAGGTGGCGACGCCGATCGCCGTGTTCTCGGCGCGAATGCCATTCGGGTTCCTGTCCTTCTACGGGAAGGTGTCGAGGTTGGACAAGAAGCTCAAGGTCCCGTCTTCGACGGCAGCGCTCGTTCGCGAGCAGGTGGCGAGCATCAACGGCTGCCTGTTTTGCATGGACGCATCGAGGTGGCACGCCCTCAAGCAGTCACAGGACAACGCCGCCCGCTTCGACGCACTGCCCGAATACCGGACCAGCCCGCTGTTTAACGACGCGGAGCGCGCCGCGCTCGATTACGCCACTGAGCTAACCAGCAGCAAGGTGGTTACGCCAGCCACGTTCGCCGAGCTCACCCGGCGCTACAGCGAGCGTGAGATCTGCGACATCGTTTGGCTCGTGGCGAGTGAGCACCTCTATAACATGAGCAACGTCGGGCTGAATATAGGTTCGGACGGGCTCTGCGAACTGAACCCAACAGGGACAGCAGTAGCGGTTACCAGCACAAGGACCGCACCGTGACCTGAACGTCGCAGTAGACCGTACCGGGCCGGAGATTGGAGTGACTATGAGGTTGTGGGCCCTGGGAGCAAAAGTCAGGGACGTTGATCGTGAAGTTGCCTTCATAACCAACCTGGGTGGGCGTCTTGTTGTTGACGAAGTACTGTCGTTCTCCAACCAGGCCTACCGGCTACCGCTTGTGAGATTTGGCGACAAGTACCTCCACATCGGGGAGTCGATGGTATACGAGGACCGGCTGCCCCAACCTCTTGCCAGTGGGTTCTGCCACGTGGTGATGAAGGTCGAAGAGCTGGGGCCAGCTCGAAAGGCAGCGCTCGAAAACGGTGCCACAGAGGTTGTCCCGGTAGCTCAGATCGATGCGCAGTTTGGCCTCCGTGAAGTGGCCTTTCTCCGGTCTCCAGGAGGACTGCTGATCGAATTGGCCGAAATGACCGAGCAGAGAGTGCCAGAAGTGTGAGACGGTACCGAACACGGCTGAGCAGGGACCATGACACAGCCTGAGTGCCGTCGCTTCGAAGGAAAGGTTGCTGTCGTCACCGGCGGGGGCCGTGGTATCGGCTTGGCCACTGTGCGCCGCCTGGCGATGGAAGGCGCCAGTGTCGTCGTGGCAGACATAAACCACGAGACCGCCAAGTCGGGAGCCGAAGAAGTAGACGGGCTACCCGTCAGCGCTGACGTCAGCAGCGCTAGCGACGTCGAGCGACTGTACCGCGTGGCTCACGAGACGTACGGGCGCATCGACGTTGCTTTCAATAACGCTGGCATTTCACCTCCCGAGGACGACTCCATACTCACGACGGACCTTGACGCCTGGCGACGTGTCCAGGAAGTCAACCTCACCTCGGTCTATCTTTGCTGTCAGGCTGTCATCCCTTACATGCAGCGCGCCGGCAGGGGATCGATAATCAACACGGCCTCTTTTGTGGCCGTGCTCGGGTCTGCCACGTCGCAGATCTCGTACACCGCCTCGAAGGGTGGGGTGCTGGCGTTGTCCCGGGAACTCGGCGTACAGTTCGCCAGGGAAGGTATCAGGGTAAACGCTCTTTGCCCCGGTCCCGTCAATACCCCACTTCTACAAGAGCTTTTCGCGAAGGACCCGGAACGAGCAGCACGGCGGATGGTACATGTCCCGATCGGGCGTTTTGGCGAGCCTGAGGAGGTTGCTGCAGCGGTGGCGTTCCTGGCTAGTGACGACGCGTCCTTCATCACAGCCTCGACGTTCCTCGTTGACGGCGGGATCTCCGGCGCGTATGTGACGCCGATGTGAAGCGGGGAGTTGTCCAGAGCAGCCTGGCACGCGGCAGAAGCGAGGTGGAGGGGCGCGATCGCACTTCTGTACACTCGGCACGCTTCTTGACATGGCTTGGAGGCTCCAATGAACAGCTCGAGACTTCGTAGGTCCTTGCGACGAAAAAGGAGGGATGGCCCATATGTCCACGGATATTGAAGGTGCCATAAATACGCGAACACGTTCCAGCCAGCTGCGGATAACGGATCTCCGCGTTGCCAACCTCAGCGGTGTCCCCTTTCGCTCGAGCATCGTCCGGATCGACACCAACCAGGGCATAACCGGCTATGGTGAAGTTCGCGACGGGGCCAGTAAGACCTATGCCTTGATGCTAAAACAGCGCCTGGTCGGTGAAAACCCCTGCAATGTTGACAAATTGTTCCGCATGGTGAAGCAATTCGGGCATCATGGCCGCCAGGGTGGGGGCGTGAGCGGCGTCGAGATGGCCTTGATGGACCTGGCCGGGAAGGCATATGACGTACCGGTGTACGCCTTGATGGGCGGCAAGTTCCGCGACAGCGTCCTTTGCTATGCAGACACGCCCGCCTGCAGGTCCCCCAACCAAATGGCCGAGCGGCTCGTCGAGCGGCGCGAGCGCGGTTACAAATGGCTGAAAATGGACGTGGGTACAAACTTGCTGTGGGACGTGCCTGGCGCGTTAATAGCTCCGCCAGGTGCTCGAGACGACAAAACAACCATGCACCCGTTCACGGGCATCCAGGTGACGAGCCGGGGCATCGAGCGCCTCGTCGACTATGTCGCTACGGTCAGGGGCACCTTGGGCTACGACATCCCGTTGGCCATCGACCACTTGGGCCATATGGGGCTCGACTCGTGCCTCCGCCTCGGCCAGGCATTCGAGCCGTTCACCCTCGCTTGGGTCGAGGACTTGCTGCCCTGGCAGCTCACTGAGCAGTGGAAACAATTGACAGCGCGCATAAATACCCCCACTTGTACCGGCGAGGACATTTATTTGAAAGAGAACTTCAGGCCGCTCCTCGACCAGGGGGCAGTGCGGGTGGTCCATCCCGACCCGGCCACCGCAGGCGGGATCGTCGAGACCAAGAAGATCGGGAGATCTGGCCCAGGAGCACGGCGTTCCCATGGCGCTGCATCTTGCGGCGTCACCAATAGCGACCCTGGCCAGTGTGCACATCGGGGCAGCCACCGAGAATTTCCTCGTACTAGAGCACCACGCTGCCGATGTCGCCCACTGGGACGAGCTCGTGACCGGTTTGGACATCCCCCTCGTCCAAGACGGTTACATCTCGGTCCCTGAGGCTCCGGGCCTCGGTTTCGCGGATATCAACGAGGAGCTATTTCGTCAGTTCCTGGATCCGTCCGACCCGGCTTTCTTCGAAGAGACGTCGACGTGGGACAAGGACGTTAGCCACGACCGGTTGTGGAGCTAATCGGCAGGCACGATCTCTGCTGTGGGGCCTAGAAGAGGAGCCGGCTCATGGGCCCGCTCGCCCGAGGGCCCCGTTGAAAAGCGCACTGGCTGACCCGAGGCTATCGAGGCGTAAGCAGCTTCGACCAGCTCCAGGTTCCTCCGCTGAGCGCGAGCGCTCGTGGACGGCTCCCGTCTGCTCGAGACGCAGTCGAGGAACTCTCGTACCTCGGCTCTAAAGGTGTCTTCGAAAGGCACAAGTAATTCGTTTGTGCCTTGGGGGGTGGTGACCCGTACGTGTTCAGGCCCCGTGAGCTCGATACTGCCGTTGTCGCCATCGATCCGAAGCCGGTGGACCTCAGCGCCCGTTAGTGTCGTCGGGTCGATCATGTAAAAGCTCTCAACGAGAGTGCCGACGGCGCCGCCCTCGAACCCGAGGACCGTGGCGACGGTGTCCTCTGTCTCCATCTCCGCGAAGCGCTGGCGCGCTCGCAGGCTGTGCACGACCACTATCTCACCGAGCATCATCCGGAGTTTGGCAAAATCATGAATGGCCCCCACGACGAGGATCCCGCCACCCGAAGCCTCCCGGCTGAGAAACCAGGGCCGATCGCGTACGAACGATTCCCGCAAATAGCACTCGCGAGTGGCCTGGACGAGCGCCGGCTCCCCGATCGCCCCGGCGGCCAGCAGCGCGTTGACCTTGCGGTAGGTTGGGTTGAAACACTCGTTCTCAGCGACCATGAGTAAGGTGCCGGCCGCATCCGCGGCTTCTGTCATTCGGTCGGCGTCATCCAGCGTGGGAGCAAGCGGCTTTTCGCACAGGACGTCCTTGCCCGCGGCGATGGCTGCCAAGCAGATCTCAGCGTGGAGATGGTGCGGGACACAAACGTCGAACATTTTGACGGCAGGGTCCGAGAGCGCTTGTCCCAGGCTCGCAACTGGTCGTACCCCCGATTGCAATGCTGCCACTTCTGAGGCACGCCCGAGGGCGACGTCTACGGCCCACCGTAAACGGGCGCCTTCGGCAACGAACGCCTCCGCGTGCCTGTGGCCAGCCCAACCACAGCCAATGATGGCTACGCCTCCGGGTTCGTTCAACGGTCTCCGACCCACGCCGGCAGCCGGCGCCTTGCTGCTCTCACGCCACGAAAGTGTTCAATGAGGAAACTCTCCATAAAGTTGACCCCCGCTATCTTAGGCGTAATAGCCCCGCCTCCACGGACCTGCGCCCACTTGCTCGTGCACAGGGCAGTTTTCGACGAGCAACGATTTTGTCCGGCAACCCGCGAAGGTTGCCTCCCGTCGCATTAGCGGCGACCCATCATGAGCCAAATTCCGGGTGTCCCAGCGGTACCAGACTTGACGACGCACTACACCTGGCTTAGCTTGCTTCCGGCTGGCCAGGTGGTCACGAGTGTTGCTCTAACAGGGCCGCCCACCGCGCGATAACGAAAGAAGGCGAAAGGTGCGTCGAGTAATTGTCCGTTCTCCGGGAGTCGTCGAGATTGTCGAGGCGGAAGTCCCCACTCCAGGTCCCGGGGAGGTCCGGGCCCGCAGCCGGGTCGTTGGCATTTGTGGCTCGGACCTCCATGCGCTGGCAGGAGACCACCCCTTTATCGACCTTCCCTACTCGCCGGGCCACGAAGTCACCGGGATTGTGGATGCTCTGGGCCCTGGCGCGACCGGACCAGCTCTTGGGGCGCGAGTCCTCCTGGAGCCCAACCTCATCTGCGGGCTCTGCCCGTACTGCGTGTCCGGGCGTTACAACCTGTGCGAGACATTGTCCGTAGTAGGGTGCCAGACCGCCGGGGGCATGGCAGATGCCTTTGTGGCCCCAGCCGGCCGGTTCCACCTCGTCCCGGCGCCCATGACCGACGCTCGGGCGGCTCTCGTTGAGCCCATGTCCACCGCCGTCCACGCGGTAAGGATGGCGGGCGAGCTCGACGGTCGACGGGTTGCCGTGCTCGGGGGCGGCTCGATTGGTTTGCTTACCTTTCTGGCCGCGAGCAAATCGGGGGCCGCGATGGTGGCGGTAACAGAACCGCGACGAGCCAAGCGCGAACTTGCGCTGCGTCTAGGCGCTGACGTCGCTGTCGACCCGACCTCTGACCAAACGGTTGAGGACTTGAGGCGAGTTTTCAAAGGCCGCGCTGACGTCGTGTTCGACTGTGTGTCGAGCCAGGCATCCATCACCCAGGCAATCGCGCTGGCCGAAAAGGGCGGGACCGCTATCGTCGTCGGTGTGGCTGCCCGTGACGTCACGATCCCGCTGTCGGTTGTCCAGGACAGGGAGATCCGCCTGGAAGGAAGTGCCATGTACACGGGTCAGGACGTCCGCCGGGCGATGGAACTGGTGGGCGATGCGGCGTTCCCAGAGGACGAACTGGTGACCGCGACGTTGCCGCTCGACGAGGCTGCTCAAGCGTTCAGCTTGGCGTCGGCAGGTGACCAGGTGAAGGTCCACTTGGCCGTCGCCACGTCGTAGTACGACCGCAGGGCACGGCCCCTGGGGCACCTGCTCGGCGCGGAGCTCACCGCGTCCTGTCGGCTGTGACAGTCGACCCGGTGGTGGGGTCGTCCTTCGGCCAGCTAGACAGTAAACGTGCAACGAGACCAGGCGGTAGTCGGGACCGGTCCACGCTCCAGGCCCAAGAGGCGTCCGTGACATCGGACGTTCGGGTCGCGCTGGTGACTGGCGCTGGTTCAGGGATTGGGAGGGCTACCGCTCTCGCGCTGGCTCGCCAGGGCTACGCCGTTGTCCTGACCGGGAGGAAAAGAGACGCTCTGGAGGCAACGGCATCCCAGGGTGCCGGCCTGTCGACGGCTATGACTGTGGTGCCCGCTGACGTCACGGCGCCGGCCTCGGTCGAGTCGTTGTTCGCCGAGGTCAAGGCGGCCTTCGGCCGGCTCGACCTTTTGTTCAACAATGCCGGAGTGGGAGCCCCCCCGGTCCTCCTGGAAGACCTGAGCTTCGAGCAGTGGTCGACGGTCATCGCCACCAACCTCACGGGCGCGTTTTTGTGCACACAGGAGGCCTTCAAGCTGATGAAGGCCCAAAAGCCCGGTGGTGGGCGCATCATCAACAATGGGTCGCTTTCGGCCAATGTACCCCGGCCCCATTCAGCTCCTTACACGGCGGCAAAACACGGCATAACTGGCCTCACGCGGGCCACGTCTCTAGACGGCCGGCGGTACGACATCGCGTGCGGGCAGATCGATATCGGTAACGCCGCCACCGAAATGGTCGCCCGTATCGCGGGTGGGATCGAGCAAGCTAATGGTGACGTCGCCGCAGAGCCCACAATGGACGTCGAGCACGTTGCCCAAGCCGTTGTCTATATGGCCAGCCTTCCGCTTGACGCGAACGTCCAGTTCCTGACGATCATGGCCACGAAAATGCCGTTTATAGGGAGGGGCTGAACAAGCCCCCTATAAACCGCCTGGCCTAATTGTCCGGAGCAGGGCGGTCAAGAAAGTCCTCAATGTAGGCCCGGACGATCGACTCGACGTCCTCGTCACGCCTGAGTCCCATGGCGACCGCTCGTTCAGATGAGGAACGTGTGGCCCAACTCGCATAAATCTTCATAATTGCCGCATCTGGCCGCACGGTAATAGGGCCAAGTGGCCTGTTAGTCGCATTTCGGAGCCCGTCTGTCATTTCCTGCCCGGTCACGTCCAGCGCGGGGAGGTTCATAGCGCGGTCGTTGCCCAGGGCCTCACTGTCGAGCTCATGCAGTCGGACGAGGTTGTCTACGATCGTCCGGTAGCCCGACAATGGCACACGAGTCGTCAGCTCTACCGGCACCACGCATTCCTGGCCGTTCAGGGGCTCGCGGAAGATCCCGCTCACCCAGGATGAGGCAGCCCGCGTTGGGGCGTCCGGGCCGGATCACAACAGTGGGAAGGCGGGCGGTCCGCCCGTCGACGAAGCCCTTGCGGGCGTAATCATTGATAAGCAGCTCACAAATGGCCTTCGTGGTGCCGTAGGTCGTTTCGGGAGTGAGCTTTGTGTTGTCAGAGACGACATCGGGCATAGCATCGCCGCCAAAAGCCGCGATGCTGCTGGTGAAGACCAGGCGGCAGCCCTGAGCGTGGCGGCGACAAGCCTCGAGCACTGATCTCCCACCATCCAGGTTCACGCGCATGGCGCCGTCGAAGTCGAGCTCGCTGCCGTAGCTCACCATCGAGGCGAGATGGAAAACCGAGATGTCGCGACGGTCTACCAAGCTGGTGACCAGCCCGGCCTCAGAAATGTCTCCGGAGCGGATCTCGACTCTGGAGTCGAGCCCACCCGGGCGCGACGCGGGCGCCACGGCGTCCAGTAGGACGACACCGTCGATCGCCTCGGGCTTCCCTGAAGGCCCGGTCAGCTCACCTCGCGAGAGGACGCGACGCGCCAGCATGAGGCCCAGGAAACCCGTACCTCCGGTAATCAGGACCTTCACTTGTGCTCCCTTCTGGCACCTGTGCTCCTTTGTGGCACCTGCCCTCCAGTCAGGCAACTGCGTTCTGTTCTGTGCTGTGCTGATCTCTTTGGTCTGGCCAGAGCGGTCAGTGCCGGGAGGCCAACATAGCGGTAGGTCTCGTACCTTACGGCACCGCGTGGACCGGTTCCCAGTGGCGGCACGGACTGCGTGAAAATAGCGGCGGTCCGACTTGAACAGGCGATCGGTGGGTCGGCGACGCCTCAGTACCACGATGGAAGCATCTGGGACGACGGTCGGCTGAGCCCCTGGTACGGCTCGATCGCGTCGCCGGCGTCGCGCACCTCGGCCGCTCTCGCCGCCGGCCACAGCAGAGGCCCCGAGACCCTCCGGACAGCTCAGCCCGTTTAACCACCCGTCCTATATACGTCGCCGACAACGGTCAGGTCGAGCAAGATCGTGGCGAACACGGCCTTTCTCGGTGCCAAACAGGTTTCTCGTCGCGATATAGCGCCTTTTTTCCAAGCCCTTATAGCGCAATGGGAATGCCGCCGTGCACCGAGAAGCAGCCCGCTGCCACCCGTCGCCCGTCGCCCGTCGCCCGTCGCCCGTCGATTCCATGGCGCCCAACAATCGAACACAGTTGCTCGGTCGGCAGCCCGCGGCCGGCGGCTTTCAGGTTTCAAATACGAGTGCCGAAGTCGGCGAGGTCCCTCGTGGCGGTGTCTTCTGGCATGAGATCGGGGACGAGGGCAGTGGTGCCGTTGTCGATCCCTCCTCCCAGCCAGCCCCATTGAAAAACGGCGACCGTCACCCCGTACGCGGCGCCAGCTGAGATCAGGGTCATTATCACGCTGGGCTATCGCGCCAGCTCTGATACAATGCTTGCTAGCAAGCAAGTAAATGGGAGCGTTGCGATGCCCAGTTCTACGATTGAGCCGGCTTTCAAAGCCAACCGGGAGGCAGACATTGCCTCTCACGATGCTGCCCACGCCGTCGAAGCTCGAGGCGTTGGCACCCCGGCGTCGCCCGCGCCGCCAGAGCTGCCTGCGGCGCCAGAGCTGTCTGCGCCGCGGCTGCGGACGGCCGTAGCCCGGATGGCAAGGTGGCTCCGACCGACCGCTGCGGCTGGGCCGCTCACGGCCACCGAGATAGACATGCTGGTAGTGGCCGAGAGACACGGCCCGGCGCGCATGTCAGACCTGGCTTCGTTTTGTGGGCTCAACCCCACCATGCTGTCCCGAATGGTCCCGAGGCTCGAACAATCCGGGTTCCTCCGCCGTCAAGCTGACCCTACCGACGGGCGCGTCTGGCGGGTTGAGGCGACGAAGAAAGCGGATGCTCTTTTGCAGCGCGTCCGTTCTGAACGCAACGACGCCCTTTCCCAACTGCTTAGCGAACTGGACGAGCCCGAACAGCACGCGATCGCCGCGGCGATCCCGGTCCTGGAAAAACTGTCCGAGCGCTTGCGCAGCCAGACGGCCGCGGACGGCAGCCGGCGGTGAAGCGGCTCTCTGCTCAGTTCGGGCGCACCTTTTCGGCCCTGAAGGTCCCCAACTTCCGGCGCTTCTTTTACGGGCAGTCGATTTCGCTCGTCGGCACCTGGATGCAGACGGTCGCGCAGTCGTGGCTCGTGTACAGCCTGACGCACTCCAGCACTGCCCTTGGGGCCGTAGTCGCCATCCAGACCATCCCCGTCCTGCTGCTCGGGCCTTACGCCGGCGTGGTAGCCGACCGGGTCGACAAGCGTCGTCTTATGGTCGTGCTCCAGAGCCTCATGGGTGTCCAGGCTCTGGCGCTGGGCCTGCTCGCCGCCCTGCACCTCGTGACTTTTTGGGAGGTCTGTGTCCTGGCCGTGCTGCTCGGCCTGAACAATACCTTCGAGAACCCGGCCAGGCAATCGTTTGTCCTCGAAATGGTGGGCGGCGAAAACGTACGGAACGCGGTCAGCCTCAATTCCACCATGGTCAACGCGGCCCGGGCGGTCGGGCCGGCCGTGGCCGGCCTGTTGATCGTGGGTTTTGGCGTAGCCGTATGTTTCTTCCTGAACGCGCTGAGCTTTGTCGCTGTTGTTTACTCGCTCGTCTCGATGGACAAGGTCGCCCTGCGTCCGACGATGCCGCTAGAACGGAAAAAGGGCCAAATGCGTGAGGGCTTGCGGTATGTGGCCCACGAACCCCGCCTCGGTGTGCCGCTGCTCATGATGGCGCTGGTGGGCACGCTGGCCTACGAGTTCCAGGTGAGCCTTCCCGTAGTCGCAAAACAGACATTCCACGGAGGTGCGGAGACGTACGGGTTCCTCACCGCGGCCATGGGGATCGGCGCGGTCATGGGCGGTCTGGTCACAGCCACCCGGGGCAAGACCGGGTTACGCCCGCTCAGCATCGCTGCGCTCGTGTTCGGGGTCGCCATCCTGGCCGCCTCAGTGTCACCCATCTTGGCGATAGAGTACGTGACCTTGGCTCTGGTCGGCTGGGGCAGCGTTTCGTTCCTGGCGACAGGGAACTCGACGTTGCAACTGGGGTCCATCCCCTCCATGAGAGGGCGGGTGATGGCGCTGTGGGCCGTGGCTTTCCTCGGCTCGACCCCAATCGGTGGGCCCGCCATCGGGTGGGTGATCGCCGAAGCCAACGCCCGTGTCGGCCTAGCGGTTGGGGGGCTGGCCTGCCTGGTGGCCGCCGGCCTTGGTGCCATCACCGTGGTCAGGCTGAAAGCCGGGTCCGACGAGCGTTTGGCAGAAGGTGTGCCAGAAAAGCGTCTTGTGGGCGAAGCACCCTCAGCGGGCTAGTTGCTCACCCACCTTCAACGGCGGCAGAAATAACGGCCAGGAGATCGTCGCCATAGGACTCCAGCTTCGCGGGGCCGATCCCGTTTACCCGGGCGAGGGCCGCCATGCTTGCGGGGGCGCCCGTCGCCAGCGCTTCGAGGGTCTGGTCGTGCAAGAAAACAAAGGCCGGCTTGCGCTCAGCCGCGGCTCGCTCTGACCGCCACGCTCGCAGCGCGGCGCGTACTCGCGCCGCAACCTCGGGGGCCAGAACCTGCTGCTTGGCCGAAGCCCTGGCCCTGACCGCTCCCTCGTGGCCGGTGGTGGTCGGTCCCCGGCGGGGCACAGGTGAGCTCGTTTGAGGGCCTCGCACAGGCGGCGGCCTCCGGGCGTCGTCCCATTCCTCGCGCAGTTCGGCGAGGAACGGCGATGGCTCGTCGCCTGCCACGACGTAAACGGACGACGTAGCCCGGGTGAGGCCA
The DNA here is from genome assembly GCA_963823855.1 of uncultured Acidimicrobiaceae bacterium. Lineage (GTDB taxonomy): Bacteria > Actinomycetota > Acidimicrobiia > Acidimicrobiales > Palsa-688 > Fen-671. Next base: position 38,250 of record CAWGNA010000002.1, on the reverse strand, counting down.
ACATGGAAGACCCTCCGCTCTTCCTCGACGTCGAGGGCGAGACGGTGGGGGAAGAGGCCGGCCGAGACCTCGTGGAGCACAATGTGAGGCCACTCCCGGCCTTTGACTCGGTGGACCGTCGACAGTGCAACGCCCTCGACCGATCCGGGTTGACGCAGCGACCGCAGGAGCCAGTCGTCGAAACCGACGGGATCGGGGTGCAGCGCGGCGAGGGCCACGAGGGCGTCGAGATCGTCGGTCTGGGCAGAGCGGTCAAGGTAGCGCCGCGAGCCCTCCAGAAGCTCCATAGCCCGCCCGAGGCCGATGTCGTCGCGCACTGCCCGCAGGATCCTGCCAGCGTTATTTGACCCAGGCTTATTGGAGCCAGCCTTACCCGAGCCGGCGTGCCTGCGCACGGTCTTCAAGTCCAGGACGAAACCGGAGACCTTTTCTGAGTCACGGCCTTTCAGCCGCCCCGCCAGCCGGTCCAGCCCGGCCAGGCTCGACTGCTCGCCCATCCATTCGACGACCCGTGGTGATATGGCCCTTGAAGGCCTGCGAGCCGCTTGGACCACGTCGGTCTGAGCCAACTGTTCAGACGGGGACACGGCAAGCCGGAGCCAGGCCAGAGCGGCCTGCACGCCGCCCCGGGCGAGGTACGACTGGTCGACGGCCGGCCGGACGGGGACGTCCCGGTGCACGAGCGCCACCTGAACCGGTGCTAACGAGGCATTGACCCGCGTGAGGACGGCCACGTCCCGGGGTGCTGACCCATTGTTGACGAGGGTCGCGACCTTCTCGACCGTATTGGTCAGGGCGTCATTGCCAGTGACAACCTCGAGCTCGCCTCCCGCGGGTGCCCGCCCCGGCGCCGCAACGATCCGCTTAGGCACCCGCTGACGGTTGTGGGTGAGCAGGGCCCGGGCCGCCTCGACTACCGCCACGGGGCAGCGGTAGTTAACCTCGAGCGCTTGCTGGCCCGCGGTCGGGAAGTAGCGCTCGAACTCAATGAGCCACTCGGGGGACGCCCCCGAATAGCCATAGATCGTCTGGTCGTCGTCACCAACCCCGAACACGGCGCCATCGGGGCCGGCCAGCAACCGTATGAGCAGGAGATGAGCGGGGGTGAGGTCCTGGAACTCGTCGACCAGGAGCACGCGGCAGGCGTCCCGCGCCGAACGACGGGCGTGGGGGTCCGTGAGGAGGATCTCGATCGCCTTGTAAACCTGCTCGTCGAAATCGACGAGCTGGCGTTCCGCCAGGAGCCGCCGGTAGCGCACGAAAACCTCGGGGAGCCCGTCGACGTCGCCTCCGAACTCGGCCTCGACCCGGGCTGGGGCTTCGAGCCCCAACCGCACCGCTGACAGCGCTTCGATCCAGGCAATGGCGGGGTCCGTGTTCGCCCGGTGCGGCAAGTCGACGAGCGTACCGAGCAGCGTGCGCACATCGCGCTCGTCGATGGTGGAAGCAGGCCCGGAGCGGGCCAGTAGCGACAACCCGAGGGCGTTGAGGGTCCGGACCCGCAGTTCTGGCAAATCTGGGGTGCGCTCCTTCATTTCGTCTGCGGCCCGCTTGTTGAAGGCGACCAGCGTGACCCCCCGCCCCGGAAAATGCCACTGGCGCAGGAGGTGGCGGGCTCGTTCGGTGAGGACCCGGGTCTTGCCAGATCCGGCCGGCGCGATAATTCGAGCGGAGCCGCCCGGGTGCAGAACAGCAGCCATTTGGTCGGGCGCCAGGGGAGCTTCGCTGTGGTTCGGGCCGAAAGGGACGAGGGAACCGGCTAGGAGCGCCAGTCGGTGGATGACCACCGCTTCGCCGAGCGGGGCGCGCCACTCGAGCGGGCCCCCGTCGCAATAGGCGGCCGTCCCGTCGGGCAGGACCACATCAGCGGGGCCGCCGGCCGTGGCCCCCAGACGCACGGCCTCTTGCCTCCAGCGCCATCGGGCCTGACCGGGCCGGGCGTCTACGGCGTTCGCAAACGTGGCGTGGTAGCGCCGCTCGCCCGGGAACGAAAACGACGGCGACAGCGACCAGACCGGGGCGTTCTCTACTTCGTCGACTACTGGTGGGCCGTCCACCTCGACCACGAGAGGAACTCGCTCTCGCCAGGCTTGCTCCAGTTGGTCAATACTGTCGCTGGCACGCTGGCAACCCTTCCAGGCGGCAGGCGGGGACTGGCCCGGGGAAACCAGCACGCTGCGCCCGAGCACCGGCCCCTCACCGGCGACCTCTTGACTGGCACCCTCTTGACTGGCACCCTCTTGACTGGCGAACGCTTCACTGGCGGCCTGTTCACCGGCGAACGCTTCACCGGCGGCCTCTTCACCGGCGGCCGGCGCAATCTCGGCCCGCGCCCCTGTGACCCTTGCCCTCGCATTGGCGATACGGTCGTCCGAGCTGTCCGTTCCGAGCGCTCCCAGCAGGCCCGCACTTCAGCGGCCTGGCCGTGCCTTCCTCCGCAGTACACACAGGGGAGGCCAGCCGAAGGCTCCGACATGTACATGACGGTACCGGTCGCGACCGACCTCACGGGCGCTCGTTCGAGCGCCCGGGGACGGGTTGCCTTGTTCCAGGCCCTACTTCTTTGGGGTCCGCCCGTGTGTACGCGGCCGCCTCCAGCGCCCGGCTATAGCCACCAATACGCCGCCCGCCGCCATAACGGCCAGGGCCAGCTCCACGAGCAACGGCGTCGCCGCGCCGGCGCCGGTTTGGGGCAGTGTTACGGAACTGCTGCTGGTAGTGGTGGTCACTGTCGGCACCGTGGTCGAGGTCACCTGGGAGGGCGTGGTCGTAGTCACCGAGGACGTTGTGGCCGTCGTCGCCGACGTGGTGGGCGTCACGACCGCCGCGGTGGTGCTCGTCGTAACCGCGGCGCTCGTCGTTGTGGTCACCGCAGACGGGGATGTCGTCGTGGTGACCTGCGGGGTAGTCGTCCTAGGCACAGAAGGGGTTGTCGTTGTCGTGGAGACCGGAGCGGTCGTAGTTGTGGTCGTAGTGGGGACCGCAAGTGCAGTGAACGTGTCGGTGAGGTCCGCAGTGGCACTGCTGCCGGCGCCGATCGTCACCTTCTGGCCACCGCCGACGCCCACAACTCCGATGGTGTCGCTCTGGCCGTTATCGATCTCGGTCACCGTGCACTCGGACCCCGCTGGAATGCCATAGAACTTTTGCGGTACAGGGCCAGCGGGGGCACCGGCAGGGATGCGCATCGCGAATTCGTCTTGCGGGCCACCGCAGTCGACCAGGATATTAATCGGAGCTTGCAGGCCAGCCGCGGGGCCGGCGATCGTCTTGGTGACAGTGAGCGTGCCCGGCACGAAATCGTAGGCGTCGGTGATGGCAGCGTCGACGACCTTACCGGGCGGCACGGTCACTTCCTGGCTGCCGCCGACCGTCGTCACTGACACCGTGCTGGTTGCCCCGGTCGTTGTCTCTGTGACGTTGCAGGCGGAACCGGCAGCGAGGCCGCTGTAAGTGTGCGAGACCGTGCCCGCGGCGGTCATGGCCGGGACCACGAGATCAGGTGCCAGGGCAGTGCCATTGCAGGCCACCTGGATGGTGACCGGGCCCTGTTGGCCCGCCGCCGCCCCGGCGATCGTCTTCGATACGACGAGTGAGCCTGGGACCAGGGAGTAGGTGTCAGTCAGCGCGGCGCTGGCCGTGGACCCTCCGAGGACCGTGAGGTGTTGACCGTCACCCGTTACTTTGACCTGCACACTGCTGTTGCTGCCATCCGCGTTCTCGGTGACGGTGCACGTGGAGCCACCGGGGATGTCCCGATATGTATGCGATGAGGTGCCCGCCGGAGCGCCTGTGGCGACGACGAGCTCGGGAGTGAGGGCCGCGCCGTTGCAAACGGCCTGGACAGTCACCGGGCCCTGTTGGCCCGCCGCCGCCCCGGCGATCGTCTTGGTGACCGTGAGCGACCCCGTGCCAAAACCATACGTGTCGATGAGATTGGCCTCGACGACCTTCCCGGCCGGGACGGTGACCGTTTGTCCGTCGCCGACGGTCATGACCGACACGGTGCTGGTCGACCCGTTCGCGCTCTCAGTGATGGTGCAGGTCGACCCGGCCGGGATGTCGTCATAGGTCTGCGACGCCGTCCCGGCCGCGGCCCCGGCGGGGACGGTGAGGTCGGGGGTGAGCGCCGTACCGGCACAGACAATATGGATGGTCACCGCACCCTGCTGGCCGGCCGCGGGGCCGGCGATCGTCTTGGTGACTACGAGCGAGCCTGTACGGAACGAGTAGGTGTCGGTCAGGGCGAGGGCTTCGCTGCCGCCCGGGGGCATCGTGACCGACTGGCCATCTCCGCTTAGGTTGACCTCCACGCTGGCGGTGCTGCCGTCGGGGGCCTCGGTGGCGGTACAGGTGGAACCGGCCGGGATGCCTTCATAGGTGTGCGACTGGAGGCCGGTCGCCCCCGCCGCGACCTGCAGCAGCGGCGATAGGGCCTGCCCGTTGCAGTACGCGGTGATGGTGATGGGGCCCTGCTGGCCGGCAGCTGCGCCAACGATGTTCTTCGTCACGACCAGCGACCCGAGTGGGCTCGGGGTCTGGCTGTAGGTGTCGGTGAGGTTGGCCGTGACGCTGCCGTTCGCCGGCACCGTAACGGTCTGGGGGCTCCCGGCGGTCACCACCGACACTGTGCTCGATGCGCCGTTGGCGCTCTCGGTCACCGTGCAGGCAGAACCGGCCGGGATGTTGTTGTAAGTCTCGCTCCGGGTGCCCGCCGGCGCCCCCGCCGGGATGACGAAGTTGGGTAGCGGCGTCGTGACCCCGACGCAGCTCACGGACATCGTGACCTGGCCTTGCAGCCCGGCCGCCGGGCCAGTGATCGTCTTGTTCACGACCAGGGACCCCGCCACGGACTGGTACGTATCGGTCAAATTGGCCGTCGCGCTCCCGCCCGCCGGGAGGTCCACCTCTTGTCCACTCCCGGATATCGATACAGACACAGTGCTGGTGCTGCCGTCAGCCGTCTCGGTGACGGTGCACTTGGACTCGGCCGGGATACCGCTGTACGCATAGGACTGGGTACCGGTCGCGCCAGCGGGGATGATGAAGTCGGGGAGGGAAGTCGCCGCGGCGCCCTCGATGCAGCTGGCCGCGATCGTGACCTGGCCCTGCAGTCCCGCCGCCGGCCCGGTGATGGTCTTATTGACGATGAGCGAGCCGGGTACGAAATCATAAGTGTCGCTTATGTCGGTTACGGCCTCGGTCCCTGGTCCGACGGTGACCGTCTGGTCCCCGCCAACGGTCGTTACTGACACGGCGGAGGTCGAACCGTCCTCGGTCTCCTCGGCAGTGCAGACAGAGGTGGCCGCGATGCCGCTGTAGGTGTGCTGGTAGCTCCCTGCCCCCGACCCGGCCGGGATCACGAAGGGGTCAAAAGATGTTTGTGCCCCGTCCAGCACGCAGCTGACGCCGATGGCCACCTCGCCCTGCTGGCCCGCCGCCGGGCCGGCGATGTCCTTCGTGATGACCAAAGCGCCGGGGACGAAGTCGTACGTGTCGGTCACGGTCGCGGTAGCGCTCCCGTTCTCAGAGATGACGAAGGGCTGCGGCGGGCTCACCGTCGTCGTGGCCGTTGCGGTCTCCGTGGCTCCGGTAGCCGTCTCGGTCAGGGTGCAGGTGGAGCCGGCCAGGATGTCGGGGTAAGACATCGACATGGTACCGGCAGGCGTCGCGGCCGGGATGACGAAGTCGGGCTGCGCCGTCTCTGCGCCCGCTTCGTTGCAGCCGACGGCGATGACCACCTCGCCCTGGTGACCGGCAGCCGCGCCGCTGATCGTCTTGTTGACAATGAGCGCCCCCGACTCGTAACGGTCCGTAAGGTCGACCGGGACCGTCACGCCCGGCAGGATCGTGACATCGGTACCACTGCCTGTCTTTGCCACTGCCACGGACGCCGTGCTGCCGTCGGAGGTCTCGGTGACGGTACATACGGACCCGGCCGGGATGTCGTGGTAGGTCATCGACTCGGTCCCGGCGGGGGCTCGCGCCGGGATGACGAAATCGGGCAGGCTGTTACCGTCGCAGGAGACCGCGATGACGATCTCGCCCTGTTGGCCCGCGGCCGGGCCGGCGACGATCGTCTTGTACACCGTGAGTGCGCCTGTCGAGAACGTGTAGTTGTCGCTGACCGGGATGTCGGCAGTCTGACCCGCCTCTACTATGAAATCTTTGCCAAGGTCACCGCTGGTGACGACGTTTACGGCGCTATTGCTGCCATCGGCCGTTTCTGATGCCCTGCACACTGAACCAGCCGGTATGTAGCTGTAGGTGAAGCGATGGTCGCTCGCCGGTGTGCCTTCCGGGATTTGGATTGCAGGCAGCCAGGGAGCACCGTCGCAGACCAGCTCGATGGTGACCTGCCCCTGGTGGCCGGCGGCTGCCCCGGCGATGGTCTTGATTATCCTGACCGAGCCGGTGAGGAAATCGTACCTGTCGGTCAGGCTGGCGCTCCCGCTACCGTTCGCCGAGATGGGGACGGTCTGGGGGCTCCCCTCGGTCACGGCCTTCACGGTGCTGGTGGCCCCGTCGGCCGTCTCGGTCACCGTGCAGCTCGAGCCGGCCAGGATGCCTGAATAAGTGCGCTGGTAGGTATCGTCGGGCGCATGGGCGTCGATCACGAAGTCTGGCGTCGAGGCGGCGGGGTTGCACACCGTATGGATGACGACCTCGCCCTGCTGGCCGGCAGCGGGGCCGGTGATGGTCTTGCTGATAACCAGCACCCCGGTCTCGTAGGTGTCCGTAAGGGGGACTGTGACCGTCTCGCCCGGCAGGATTGTGACAGTGATGCCGCTGCCCTCTTTCACGGCCGCCACCCGGGTGTTGCTCCCGTCCGGGCCCTCGATCACAGTGCACTTAGACCCGGCCGGGATGTCGTGGTAGGTGTGCGTGGGGGTGGGGGTACCGGTGGAGCCCGCCGGGATGACGAACGGCGGTTCGAGGGTCGTCGTCCGGTCGCCCGACTCGCACGTGACGGTGATCGTCACTGCTCCTTGCTGGCCGGCGCCGGGGCCGGTGATGGTCTTAGTGACCGTCAGCGAGCCGGGCTTGAAATCATAGGTGTTGGTCACGTCGGCGTAGGCCAGGCGGCCGGCCTCGATCGGTACGGTCTGGTTTCCACCCACCGTTGTGACCGAAACAGTGCTGGTGGAGCCGTCGACAGTCTCCCGGACGGTGCAGGTCGACCCGCCCGGGATGTCGTTGTAGACCTGGCCTAAGTAGCCAATCTGGCCGGCCGGGACGATGAAATCAGGGAGTGGGCCGACTCCTTCGCAGCTGACGCTAATCGTGACCTGGCCCTGATGACCGGCCGCCAGGCCGATGCTGTTTTTGCTCACGACGAGCGAACCTGTCGGGAACGTATAGGTGTTGGTGACAAGCAGGGGAGTGGTCTCGCCGGGCAGCGCCATGACCGGTTTGCCCACGTCGGTCATCACCAATACCGCGCTCGAGCTCCCGTCGGCCGTCTCCACGGCGCTGCAGGTCGAGAAGGGCGGGATGTCGGTGTACGTCTCGGAGTAGCTACCGGCCGGCTTGCCGGCCATGACCACTAACGGCGACAGCTCCGTCCCCGCCGCAGCTGACCTTGATGATGACCTGTCCCTGATGGCCCGCCGCCGGCCCGGCAATCGTCTTCGTCACCACGAGCGAGCCCCAGATGAAGCCATAGGTGTTGTCGATGTTCACTTGGGCGTTTTGTCCTGCCCCGACGAGGACGGGCCGGCGGGGGCTGACGACTGTTGTGACCCAAACAGCGTTCGTGGCGCCGTTGGCCGTCTCGTCCACGATGCAGCTCGACTCTCCCTGGATCCCGCCCCAGGTATGGGAGTAGCTTCCAGCGGCCGCGCCCGACGGGATGGTCCAGTCCGGCGACAGGGCGGTGTTGCCGCAGATCACGTGAATTGTCACCGGCCCCTGATGGCCCGCGGCCGGGCCACCTATTTCCTTGTTGACGGTAAGCGAACCGGTGACAAAATCGTAGGTGTCCGTGAGCGTGGCGGTCGCGGTCCCGTCCGCTGGCACCATGGGGGGCTGGCTGGGCTGGCCATCGCCGGTCACCGTTGCAGTCACGGTGCTGTTGTGGCCGTTGCTCGTCTCCGTCACTATGCATGTGGCGCCGGCCGGGATGAAGTCGTATGTCCTGGAGTACTCGCCCGCCGGCCTTCCCCCCGGGATGATGAACGTTGGTGTGAGGGGGGTCCCGTCGCATTGCGCAGTGATTACTACTTGTCCCTGGTGGCCAGCAGCCGGGCCGCCTATCGTCTTTTTGACCACAAGAGTGCCGGTGGGCTGGAAGTAGGCAGTGGCGCTCACCGTCGTCGTCAAGGTGGCAGTCGTGCCCAAGACGAGCTTCTGGGCGGCCGTAGCACCGCCGTCGTACAGGTAGACGTTGCCGGTCGGGACCGTGGCCACCGCGGTTGCCTGCAACACCGCCGCCGGCGGGCTGGTCGATCGGAGCCAGATCTTCTGGCCCGAGGGGACCGTGGCACCCTCGTGGATCGGCACCGTACCGGCGGAGTCAGAGAACATGTTGGCACCGGTCGCCGTGACGGTCGTCGACGCGGTCGAGGTCATGGTGAAAGGCCCGAGAACGGACGCCGGCGCGCCGCTCAACTCGGTCGGGGTGATACCGAGGCTCGGTGGTGGGGGCGAGACGATCGGCCCTTGGGCTATGACGGCGTCCGCTATAGCGGCGACCGTGCCGTGGATCGCCTCCGAGGTACTGAGCACGTAACGGTCGCTGAAGAACCAGATGGCGGCCTGGACGGCGGCCGCCTTCTGGCTGGTATCGAGCGATTTGGGCTCGTCGGTGCTCGGGTAGTACTCGTTGAGGATCCGCGCCACGTAGCCCACGTTGGGGACGTTGGCCTCGTCCCAGGTCCCCAGCTGGTACCCGTGACCGACGAAGGTGTCGGTCTCGATATCGATGCAGTAAAGGCTGATGTCGGCCGCCCCCGACCGGGGTACCGAAGATCACACCGGCAAAATCTTCGTCTTTTGGCGTAAAGTCCGACCCCGGGTTAGTTCTCGGGTAACCAGCACTGACCGGGTCGAACGAGCTGTTCGGGTTGGCGATGAAGCCGCTGACTGATTGACCGGGGCCGGTCGCACTCAAGATCAGTTGTGTGTTCCCGGCGCGCGGAGCTGTCGGGGCTGGGAGGCCGGGCCTAAGAACGGCGCCAGAGGGAAGGGCACCGACAACGACGAGGGCCAAAGTCGTAATCGCCACGAGCGCGACCCGACCAGTCCATGCCGCCTGCCGCAGCCCGCGCACGACCGAACGATACCTCAATCACATGTCGCGCATCGAAAATCACTCGACCGCGCGGCGTACCCCTCAGCCGCACCGCCCCCCAAGTGCTTGCCGCCTCGTTCCCGGATTTGTCAGCGCACCAACGTGGTCCAGACGATGACATTGTCGAGGTAGTGCCGTGTGCCCGCGTCGTACGGCCCGCCACAGGTGACGAGGGCGAGCTTGGGCGACCCACGGTTAGAGAAAAGGTCGGCCGGGAGTGCGGCCTTGGAGATTGTGATAGGCGGCTCGCTGACACGCCAGAAAGTCGTCTCCCGGTTGGAGCCGATGACCTCGATCGGGTCGCCGACCACGAGCTGGCCGATGTAGTACAGGGCGCCGGGCCCTGACCCGCCCAGTCGATATGCCCGGCCAGCACGCTCACGCCCGGCTGGCCCGGCCACGGGGTACGGGCTGAGATCGTCGTGCCCCCATTATCCTCGGTCCCGTCGTACCAACCAACGGTGTGGACGTTGGCCGGGATCGTCATCGAACCATTTACCGCCCCGGTGGCCACGATCGGGGCGCGCACCTGAAGAGCGGGGATGAGGAGCGTCGCCCCGCTGCCGCGGACCTCCGACACGGCGCCTGGGGAGGTAACCCCCAACGGCCGCGGCTGGGCCTGCGAGGGCTGGCGGCGTGCCGGTTCTGCTGCTGCGTTTTGGTCAGGGGCTTGCACCAGGGCAGCCGCCTTGGGTTGCTGCGCCTCGGCCACCGCGGCCCTGTCGACCCTGGCGCTAAGACTGGCCTGATGAGGTTGTGGCCGGGCCGTGGCCCGTACCTGCCGCGCCTCGGCCGCCGCGGCCCTGTCGACCTGCGCCTTGCGAGCGGCCTGGAGGCCGATGGCGTGGGCGTGGTGCTGGTGTTGGCTGACGGAGATACCCACCAGGAGGGCTCCAGTTGCGATCATTGCGGCCGCGGCAATGTCGGCGGCGACTCGAAGCCGACGACGGCCTTTTTTCGGCTCCCACGAGCCCGTTCTGGTCACGTTTCCCTGGTCCCGACTATCAAATAGCGACCACTCGACAGAGCCGCGATGCTAATACCGGCACTGGCTGTGCTTGTGCGGGCCGGGTCATCGGACGGCTTTCCTTCTACGCAACCTGAGGCCGACGAGCCCGGTCCCGCCTGCCACCAGAGCCAGGCCAGCCAGAGCGAACTGCGTCCCTGTTGGGCCGCCCGGTCCCCACAACCCGTAGCCGGTCACGATGTGCACCGGGGGTACAGCTGGCTTGGTCGTCGTGGTTGTGGGCGGGACCGTAGTGGTCGTGGTGGGCGGAACTGTCGTGGGCGGGGTCGTCGTGGGCGGGGTCGTCGTGGGCGGGGTCGTCGTGGGCGGGGTCGTCGTGGGCGGGCGCTGTCGTGGGCGTTACGGGCACCGGGGGAGTGCTGGCTGTGTTGTTCTTCTGGTTGTGGTCGACGCTCTGGCTCTCGGCGGTAGCCGTGTTGACGATTGGCCCAGTGACATCGCTGGCAACGTGCACCCTGACGCTGAGTGGAGGCGCGCTGAGCCCGACGCCCAAGTTCTGGGGATTGCTGCAGCTGACTGGGCCAGGGACAGTCTGGGCCGCGTTGTTCTCCCGGACGGTCGAACAGCTCCAGCCCGTGCCGCTGGCCGAGACGAACGTTAGCCCTGCCGGAAGGTGGTCGGTGATGGTGAGCGGGCCGTCGGCTACCGAGGGGCCGCGTTCGATACCCGGAAAGTGTAGGTCCCGTTCGCCCCAGCCGTGAAGTTGGCCGGCCCGGTCTTGGTCAGTGAGATGTCGGCCAGCGTCACGACCGGGTCGGCGGCCGTCGCGGTGTTGTTGGCCAGGTTGGGGTCCGGGGTTGTGCTTGTCACTGTCGCGGTATTGCTGAAGTTGGTTCCTGGCGCCAACGCGGGGTCGAGCCTGACATCGAGCTCGATGGTGGCGGTCTCCCCGGCCGGGACCGTCCCCAGGGTGCAGGTGACACGGGCCGTGCCCGTGCACGACCCCTGGGTGGGCTTGGCCGAGACGAGTGCCACGACGGGTGGCAGGGGGTCGCTGACCACCACGTCGGACGCATCGGACGGGCCTTTGTTGGTCACCTGGATCACGAACCGTTGGCTCAGGCCGGCTACCGTCGGGTTCGTATCGAAGCTTTTGGCAATGGCGACGTCGGCGGAGTGGGTGATCTTCGAGGTGGCGGTCGATGAGTTGTTCGCCAGGTCAGGGTCGTGCGTCGTCGAGCTCACCGTAGCCGTGTTGGCCAGCGTGCCTACGGCCAGACTGGGGCTCGTCTGCACTACCACTTCGATCGTCACGGACCTGAGCGCCCGCAGGGTGCCGAGCGAGCACGTGACCGTCGTGGCGGCATTTGCGCACGTGCCGGCTTTCGGCGTCACCGAGACGATTGTGGTGCCTGCCGGGAGATGATCGGTGACGGTGACCGCCCGAGCGTCTGCTGGGCCGGCGTTGCTGACGCCCAGTGAGTACGTCACCTTGTCGCCAGCCGTGACCGGTTGCCGCAATGCGGTCTTGATGATGGCGAGGTTGGCGTCTGGGTCTACCGGTGTGGTGACGGTAGAGGAGTTGTTGGCCAGGTCCGGGTCCGGCGTGGGCGAGGTGACGTTGGCCTCGTTGGTCACCGTCCCGGTCGTCGACGGCTTCACCGTGACATGGACGTACACTTTGGCGCCGGCCCCGGCCCGCACGGTCCCGATGTCACATGTGACTGTCGCGGCGGCAGTAGTGCAAGGCCCCCCATGCGTGGGTGTAGCCCCGACGAAAGTGACGCTACCCGGCAGGCTGTCTGTGACGACCACCGACGCGGCGTCCGAGGGCCCGGGGTTGACCACCAAGAGGGTGTACGTGGCCGGTCGCCCGGCTAGCAGCGGGCTAGGGCTGGCCGACTTGGTGATTTCCAGATCGGCGCTCGTATCGACATTCGTGGTGGCACTGTTGTGGTTGTTGTCCGGGTTGGGGTCCGGCGTCTGCGACGACACGACCGCATTGTTGGTGATGGTCCCGGGCAGGGTGGACGGATCGACCCTGGCCACGATGCTGATGCTGGAGGTCGCGCCTGCGGCCAAGTTGCCCAGTTGGCACGTGACCGATCGCTGTTGCACGCCTGCCACCGTGCAATTTGCTGTTGCCGGCACGGCCGAGACAAAGGTCAGCGAGGCTGGCAGTACATCGGACACGACCACGGCTCGCGCTTCGGAAGGGCCTCCGTTCGTCGCCTTGATGGTGTATGTCACGTTCTCGCCGGCGTGCACGGTGGCCGGGGTAGCCGTCTTGGTGACGGCCAGGTCGGCGTTGGCCACTACCTCGGTCGTGTCTGTGGCGGTGTTGTTCGAGGTGCCCGGGTCGGGTGTCGGAGACGACACGGTAGCCGTGTTCGTGAGCTCCTTGGCGGTGACGCCGGCACCGACCGTCACGACGATGACGATGGTGACCGTGTCCCCTACGGCGAGGTCGCCGAGCGAACAAGAGACCGTCCCGGAGGAATGGCTACAGGTGCCGGCGCCTGTGGTGGCCGAAACCAAGCTGGTCCCCGCCGGCAACGGGTCAGCCACGGTCACGTCGGTGGCGGCATCCGGCCCGCCGTTGGAGACCTTGAGCGTGTAGGTCAGGTTGTTGCCGGCGGTAACCGGTTTGGGGCTGCCCACCTTGGTGATCGCCAGGTCGGCCCCGAAGAAGTCCGACGTGAACGAGGCCGAGTTGTTGGCCGGGTCCGGATCTGGAGTGGTGGACGAGACCGTCGCCGTGTTGGTGAACGACACGGCTGGCGTGCCCGGGTGAGCGGTGCCGACGATAGTCACCGTCGCCTTGGCGCTCGCCGCCATCGTCCCGAGGTCGCACGTGACCGTGCCGCTCGACTGGGTGCACGTACCGATGGTGGTCCTCACCGACACGAAGGCAAACTCGGCTGGGAGGGGGTCGCTCACCGTCACAGCCTGGGCGCCGAAGGGGCCATTGTTGGTCACCGAGAGCGTGTAGGTCAGGGCATTGCCGTTGGATACCGGATTGGGGGCTCCGATTTTCGTGATGGCCATGTCGGCCGAAACCCCCGGCGGGACGGGCGTGAGGGGCGTGACGGGAGTCACGACCGTGGCTGTGTTGTTCGAGAGGTCCGGGTCAGGCGTGGTCGAGGCCACGGTCGCGGTGTTGGTCACGGTCCCGCTAGTCGAGGCGTCCACGGTCACGTTGATGGTCACCGTGGCCCTAGCCCCCGCCGGAAGAGTGCCGAGGTTGCAACTGACGGTCCCGGTCGCCTGGGTACAGGGGCTCCCTTGGGAGGGAACGGCGCCCGAGAAGGTCAGGCCGCTCGGTAGCGTGTCGGTTACCGTGACCGCCTGGGCATAGGAGGGGCCATTGTTGGTGGCCGTCAGCGTATAGCTGGCCGCCTGTCCGGCCGAGAAGGGGCTGGGCGACGCCGACTTCGTGATAGCCACGTCGGCGCTGGCCGCCACCGTCGTGCCTGCGCTCGAGGAGTTGTTGGTGAGGTCCGGGTCCGGGGTGGCCGAGGACACGGTGGCGGTATTGGTGATGGTCCCGGCGGCGGTAGAGGCCTGGACGCCGGCCACGATCGTGATCGGCGGGGCCGTGGCCCCGGCGACCAGGGTGCCCAGGCCGCAGGTGACCTCCTGGCCGGCAGCTGAGCAGCCTGCGCTCGCCGGTGCTGCCGAGATGAAGCTGACACCGGACGGCAGCTCGTCGGTAACCACGGCCGCCTGGGCGTCGGAGGGCCCGGCGTTATGGGCCGTCAGGGTGTAGGTGACCTGGTTACCTGCGAAGACGGTAGCCGGGGTGGCTGTCTTGGTCAGGACGAGGTCGGCTTCTGTGACGACATCGGTCTCGTCGGTGGCCGTGTTGGGGGTGGTTGGGTCGAGCGTCGGCGACGAGGCGGTGGCCGTATTGGTCAGCGGCCCGGCCGGCACGTTGGCGCCGACCGTCACCGTGATGACGATGGTGGCGGTACCCGCCACTGCCATGTTGCCCAGTGAGCAGGACACCGTCCCGGCCGACTCGCTGCACGTGCCTGCGGTCGGCGTCGCCGACACGAAGGTCGTCCCGGCGGGGAGCGGGTCCGAGACCGTCACACTCGAGGCCACCGAGGGACCGTGGTTGGTGGCCTCGAGCGTGTAGGTCAGGTTGTCACCGGCAGTCACCGGCTTGGGGCTCCCTACCTTCGTAAGAGCCACGTCGGCGGACGTCGACTCGTTCGAGGTGAAGGAGGACGTGTTGTTGTGCAGGTGCGGGTCGTGCGTGCTGGACGATACCGTGGCCGTGTTGGTGAAAGAGCCCTCCGTCGTGCCCGACGCGGTCGTTGTGACGATGTGGATGGTGTCCGTGCCACCCGCCGCCAGTGTCCCCAGGTCGCACGTGACGGTCTCCAACGCCTGGGTGCACGTGCCAACAGTGCTACTCGAAGAGGTGTATATGACTTGAGCCGGGAGGGGGTCGCTGACCATCACGTCCTGGGCGTCGGAGGGGCCGAGGTTGGCCACTTCCAGGGTGTAGGTCAAAGTGTTGCCCGCGGTGACCGGGTTGGGCGCGCCCGTCTTCACGATGGCCACGTCGGCCGAGGGAGCGACCGGCGTGTGGATGGTGGCAGTGTTGTTGCCCGGCACCGGGTCGGTCGTGGTCGACGTCACCCTGCCCGTGTTGGTTACCGTCCCGGTCGTGGAGGCGTGCACCCTAACGTCGATCGTCACGGTGGCCTCGGCCCCGGCGGGCAGCGTGCCGAGGTCACAACTGATGGTCTCCCCGGCCTCGGTGCAGGTGCCCTTGGAGGGTAGGGCGGCCACGTAGGTGAGCTCAGGCGGTAGCGAGTCGGTGACTGTCACCGCCTGGGCGTCGGACGGGCCGAGGTTGGTCGCCGTGAGGATGTACCTGGCTGGCTGGCCGGGGACGAACGAGGCCGGCGTCGCCGACTTCGCGATAGCCACGTCGGCGCTGGTATGAACCGTGACCGTTGCCGAAGCGAAATTGTTGAGGAGGTTCGGGTCGTGCGTTAGCGACAAGACGTCCGCCGTGTTGGAGAACCTGGTCCTGTCGGGGGTGGACTGCTTCACTCTGGCCACGATGGTGATTGTGGCGGTCGCCCCGTCCGCCAAGGTGCCTAGTTCGCATAGGACCGTAGCCACCACGTGGGTGCAGGTCCCCGAGCTGGGGGTGGCCGAGACGAACGTCACGTCCGGGGGGAGCACGTCGGCCAGGCGCGCCGCCTGGGCCTCGGAAGGACCATCGTTCCTCGCCTCGATGGTGTACGTAACCTTGTCGCCAGCGTCCACGGTAGCCGGGGTGGCCGTCTTGGTCAGGACGAGGTCAGCCCCGGTGACCACGTCGGTGTCGTCCTCGGCTGCGTTGTTGGAGGGCGCCGGGTCCGGCGTCGGACTGCGGACGGTAGCCGTGTTCCTGATCTGGCTGAAGAGTGGCGCGTCGGCCCCAACAGTTACGGTGATGACGATGGTGACCTTGTGTTCCACCCCGACCCGGACGTTGCCTAGTGAGCAGGACACGGTCCCCGAAGACTGGTTGCACGTGCCGGCGGTCGTCGTCGCCGACACGAAGGTTGTCCGGGCCGGCAACGGGTCCGACACCGTCACGTCACGGGCCAGGGACGGCCCGTTGTTGGTGGCCTCGAGCGTGTAGGTCAGGTGGTTGCCGGCGATGACCGGCTTCGGGCTACCGACCTTGGTGATGGCCATGTCGGCCGAAACGAACAGGTTCGAGTCGAACGAGGCCGAGTTATTGGAACGGTCCGGGTCGTGCGTGGTGGAGGACACGTCGGCCGTGTTGGTGAACGAGTTCAGCAGTGCGCCCGGGTGCGCCGTGGTGACGATAACGATGGTCGCCGTACCGTTCACCGCCAGTGTCCCCAGGTCGCAGCTGACGGTGCGCGATGCCTCGGTGCACGTCGTCCCTGCGGTGCTGGTCAGCGACTGGTAGACAACCTCATCCGGCAGAGGGTCGCTGACCTTGACATCTTGGGCGTCCGAAGGGCCGTGGTTGACCACCGAAAGGGTGTAGGTCAACGTGTTCCCGGCCGCCACCGGGTTGGGGCTGCCGTCCTTTTCGATAGCCACGTCAGCCGATGGGGCCACCGGCGTGCCGATGGTGTCCGTGTTGTTGTCCCGGTTGGGGTCAAACGTGGTCGAGTCGACCGTCGCCGTGTTGGTTACTGTCCCTGCCGTCAAGGCATCCACCGTGACGTTGACCGTCACCGTGGCCCCGGCCCCGGCCGGCACCGTGCCGAGAGCGCAGGTGACCTTCCCGCTGGCATAAGTACAGGCGCTGCCCTGGGACGGCGAGGCGTTGACGTACGTCAGACCGGCCGGCAAGTCGTCGGTTACCGTCACATCGTGCGCGTCAGACGGGCCCGAGTTGTCGACCGTCAAGGTGTACCTGGCCGCCTCACCGGGGACGAAGGTGCTGGGGTCGGCACGCTTGGAGATGGAGACGTCCGCGCTCGCGCCAATGTTGGTCGTGGCGCTGGCGTTGTTGTTGCCCCCGTCGGGGTCGCGGCGTGGTGGAGGCGACGACCGCGGAGTTCGTGAGTATCCCCGGCGCGGCGGAGGGGTCGACCCGGACGACAATGCTGATGGTGCGGGCGTCACTGTCCCCCGGCGCCATGGTCCCGAGATGGCAAGCGACCGTTGTAGCTAGCTCGGAGCAGGTCGGTTCCCCAGGCGTGAACGACACGAGGGTTGTCCCGAGCGGTGCCGCATCGGACACGGTCACGTTCTGGGCGTAGGAAGGCCCGTTGTTCGTGGCCACCAGCGTGTAGGTGATCTCGTCACCGGCGTGCACCGTGGCCGGGCTAGCCGGGTTAGCGGTCTTCGTGATGGACATGTCGGCTTCGGCGACCACCGGTACGACGACGCTCGATGTGTTGTTGAGGGTGTTCGGGTCGTATGTACCCGAAGTGATCGTGCCGGTGTTGCTGACCGAATCACCCGCAAAGTTCAAGTCCAGCTTGACCGTCAGCGTGATGGTCTGCGTGGCTCCCGAGGCCATGTCACCCAGAGAGCACGTGAGCGTCGCCGCTGGGGGGGCAGGCGCGGTGCAACTGCCGCCGGTAGTGGTCGCCGACACGTAAGTGGTCCCAGGCGGCAGGGTGTCCGACACGGTTGCGGCTGCCGCCGCCATCGGCCCGTAGTTCCGGGCCACCAAGGTGTACACCAGATTGCCGCCGGGGGCGGCGGTGGTCGACACCCCGGTGGTCGACGGCGCCGATTTGGCTATAGACAGGTCGGCCCCGCCCCCCACCGGGGTGTCGACCACGTTGGTGTCGTAGGTGAACGACTTATTGAGCGTGGCGGCCGTGTAGTCGAGAAAGCCCTGGTTGGTGACCGTCGTGCCGGCCGCGGGAGGGTTGACCGTGACGTCGAAGGATACGCTCGTGGAGGAATTCGGGTTTACAGGCTTGCCGGGGGGGGAGGCCGCTTCCAACGTCCCGCCGCTGGACGCGTTCGCTCCCGTGCCGAGGCGCACCACCACTTTGGGGCTGGCGCCGCCGTCGAACTCGGCCTGGTCGTCGTTGGGCTTATCGGTCTTGGCCCCTGCGTTGGCGCCCGTGACGATGTGGATGGACTCGGGGACGTACGTGGTGTTGGTCGGGATCGGGTCGCTGAGGACGACATTTTTGGCCGCGTCCAGACCGATGTTCGTGAACGTGAGGGTGTAGCGGAGTGTGTCGCCGATCCGCGCCGGGTTGTTCCCCTGCAGGTCCACGACCGCTTTCGCGGGCGGCGCGAACTGCGGGGCGTACTCGTCGAGCTGAGTGGTGACAGCATCCGGGTAATAGGTGTCGCCGTTCGTACTGAGCGCTAGCTGCGCGGAGGTGGCCCCGTTGGCGATGGCGTTAGGTGACGCCACCTGTTTGAGGTCCCATCCGAGCATGTTGGAATAGTCCGGGTTGCGCACCGAGGAGCATGGTGAGGGCGCCGACGGCGCGCCACAGATCACCCCGTCGACGCTGTCCTGGCTATTGAAAAAGTCGTCCTGGGGGTTGGCCGCGTCCGTCAGGTAGGTACTGTTCACCTCCATCGAGTCGCCTGTGATGGACATGTCGCCCTCGCCTGCCACCACGCCTATCTCGGCGTCGACAGGGCCGGTAAGCGGGGCCAAGAACCCGCTAATAGGTATCTGGACGGTGTCGCTGTTGGTGACCAGGGCGAACCCCTGGAAGACGGTCAGGTCGCGCAGCGGGTCGGAGGGGTTGCGGTAAGCGATCACGAGTGACCACCCGGCGAACATGTCGCTGCCGGTGGCGGAGGCCACATTGGCGCCGGTCCAGGTCCCCTGGCCGAGCGACTGCACCATGCTGGTGACGTCGGCATAGGCGCCATAGCCCGTCCCGTGCCCGGCGGGTGTCGAATTAGCGTCACCGGCGTCGGCCGTAGCGAAATGGGTTGCCGGGATTGTCGTATAGTCGCCGCTCGGGCCCCTGAGCTTCATGGCGTCGAACGGAGCTACGCCATTAACGCCGCTCGAGCACGTCAGGCTGGGCGGTGTAGGCGGTGTAGACGGGGGCGGTGCAGGCGGACACGGGAGGTTGGCCACCGCCGGGGACGGGCCGGCATAGGGGAACATGCGGCCCTCCCAGAACAAGCCGGCGAAAAGCACGGTTGACCCCGAGGGCAACGAAACGGTTGCGCTGGAAGAGTTGTAGTTATTGCCCCCATCCGGGTCGACGTTGACGTCCACCATGTGCCAGGAGTTGTTCTCGTTGTTCGTGTCACCGCCGGCGCCCGGCGTGTTGACAAAGTCCGTCTGCTGGACGTCGTCGCAAAGGCGCGCCGTCGAGTTATGTGGCGGGGTAGTACCCGGCGCGATAGTACCCGGCGGGCATGATTCGTTCGCGTTGCCGAAGATGGCGATGGCCCCGTTGTCGTCGGCGTGGAAGGCAGGCGTGAACGTCTCCACTTCCTGGCCCGACGCCACTTTGGCCACTACGGGGACGAGCACGACCATGGCGGTCATCATCAAAACGGCTAGCGCCACGGCGGCTGGTTTCCGCCACCATTGCCGGGCATCAACTCCGACGCGGTAACGTGCCCCCGGGTCACCGTAACGAGACATGCCGCCCCTCCGCTCTCAACATCTCACCCGTCATCAACTGGGTCAAGGAGTTGCAGCTGTCGAACAACACCGACCGTGACGGAATTTACACGTTGCGCGTATCGAATGCAATATACGGGCCGACCTGGCCCGGGCCGCCCGTCGCCACCGCTGGGCCGGTCTAACTCGACAATTCGCGGGGAACGGTCAACGACCCTAGGTGCGCCTGCTCCGGTCCGAGAGCCTCCCAGCGACCTGGCACACCCAGGGAGGCCAGCGCTCCGGTTGGGAACTTCTCAACCAGTTGCGCCAGTGCCCCCGCAGCGCCGTCACCAGCGAGCTCGATGGCCAGCTCGTGCATGGCCGGGTTGTGCCCGATCAGTAGCACCGTTCCCACCTGCTCGGGTAACACCTGAAGCCGTTCGAGCAGGTCGGCCCAACCGGCGCCATAAAGGGCGTCTTCAACGCTTAGCTCGACGGAGGGGCCCAGCACCGGGGCGATCGCTTTGTAGGTCTGGAGAGCGCGGACGGCCGAGGAGCAGAGGACCAGATCCGGGCATACCTTCGCTTTGCGCATGTGGACGGCTATCCGCCGCGCCGCTCCTGCCCCCTCGACGCGAGCGGGCGGTCGTGATCGGCCAGGTCCGGCTTGTCCCAGGACGACTTGGCGTGGCGCAAAAGGTACAGGCTCTTCAATTTCCAGGCTCTTCGATTTCGACTTCCGGGTGGCAGGATACGTCAATGATCGATTGGGCCACGATCGATTGGGCCACGGCCGCCTCCGCTGCGACCGCGGCCGGCACTCTAGTGCTGGCTCTCGCCACCTTCTCGTCTGTCCGTTCGGGCCAACGGGCGGCCCGCGCCACGGAGATGGCCTTGCTGGCTGGCATCAGGCCGGTTCTCTTACCCTCGCGCTTCGAGGACGCGGAGCAGAAGATCAGCTTCATGGACGACCACTGGGTTAGGGTCGGAGGAGGGAGGGCTTCGGCCGAAGCGATGGAAGAGGCTGTGTACCTCGTCGTCTCCCTGCGCAACGTCGGCAACGGGCTGGCTGTCCTCGACCGCTGGGACCTCCACCCTCACCGTGAGCTGAGCCCGCAGCAGGCCGTCCACGATGCCGCGCATTTCCGGCGCCTCACGAGAGACCTTTATGTGCCGGCGGGCGGGATCGGGTTGTGGCAGGGCGCGGTCTGCGTGACCCCGCGGACCCGTTGTTCGTCGCCGCCAGCGAAGCGATAACTGAGCGGCGTCCGATGACCCTCGACTTGCTTTACGGCGACCACCAGGGTGGCCAGCGGACTGTGAGCCGGTTCTCTCTCCTCCCTGCGGGTGATAGTGAGTGGCTCGCCACCATCGCGCGTCACTGGAACCTCGACCGGCCCGACCCTCGCTGAGCAGTTCCCGGTCCCGGTGCGTTTGTGACGGCAGGTACTCTCCGCAACCTCTGTAGTTTGCGCTCATGGCTTCTAGGGACAAGCTCGAGGCGTTCCTCGCCGAACCCCGCAACGTGATTGTGGCCGGGACACGTCGGGACGGCCGGCCGCACATCACCCCGAACTGGTTTTATTGGGACGGGGAGCGCTTCTACGTTTCGACGACGCGTCATCGGGTGAAGTACAGCATTTTTCGCCGTGACCCGCGCGCCGAGCTATTAGTTGACGACCCGACGAGCTTTCGGGCCGTTCTCGTCCAGGCGACCGTAGAAGTGCGGGAGGACATTGCGGCCGAACTGCCCCGGTTCCAGGCTATTCGCCACAAGCACGGAGTCGCCGTCCCGAACGACGAAGAGTTCCTCCGCGCCCTCGCCCAAGAAGGCAGGGTCTTGCTGGCGTTCACACCGGACGAGCCCGTGGGCTCATGGACCATGTGGGGGTTCGACTGAGCTCAGGCTCATCGTGTGCGCAACTGACGCTCCGTTTGTTCGACCCGTGCCTCTCACGGCCCGGGGGCCAATTTGTCGTTTTCGACTGCCCGAGAAATTTATGCTCGTGAACCCGTAAGGAGAAGACAGACATGGATTACACAAGGCTTGGCTCGACGGGAATGCAGGTATCGAGGATTTGCCTCGGTTGCATGAGTTTTGGCGAGCCGGAGAGGGGCGGCCACCCGTGGAGCCTCGGCGAACAGGCGGCCCGGCCTATCATCCGTCGAGCGCTGGAGGCAGGTATCACCTTCTTCGACACTGCGAATGTCTACTCGGACGGGAGCAGTGAGGAGATCGTGGGCAAAGCCCTGTCCGACTTTGCCCGCCGGGACGATGTCGTGCTGGCCACCAAGGTCCACGGCCGCATGCGGCCCGGCCCGAACGGCGCCGGTCTCTCGCGGAAGGCCATCATGGCCGAGATCGACAGCAGCTTGCGGCGCTTGGGCACCGACTTCGTAGACCTGTACCAGATCCACCGTTTCGACCACGCCACTCCGATCGAAGAAACGCTGGAAGCTCTGCACGACGTCGTAAAGGCCGGCAAGGCTCGCTACATCGGGGCGTCTTCGATGTTCGCCTGGGAGTTCTCGAAGATGCTCAATACCTCTGACCGGCATGGTTGGGCACGGTTCGTGACCATGCAGGACCACTACAACCTTCTCTACCGAGAAGAGGAGCGCGAGATGTTGCCCCTCTGTTGGGACCAAGGCATAGGCGTGATCCCCTGGAGCCCTCTGGCCCGGGGCCGGCTCACCCGTGACTGGGATGTGCAAACCGAACGCAGTCAGACCGACGAGTTCGGGAAGCGGCTGTACATGGAGGAAGACCGCAGGATCGTCCAGGCCGTGGCCAACGTGGCCGAAAAGCGGGGTGCAAGCCGTGCCCAGGTCGCGCTGGCGTGGTTGCTGAGCAAGCCGGTGGTGAGTGCTCCGATCGTTGGGGTTACCAGGTCGGAGCAGCTAGACGATGCACTGGGCGCGCTTTCGGTGGAACTGACTGCCGAAGAAATCGAACAACTGGAAGAACCCTACGAGCCGCACGCTACGGCGGGGTGATGAAGCGGGAGCTGGGTTGGGGTGCGAAAGCTGACGCCAGAATTTTGGCCTAAACCGCCATCCGGAGTGAGCCCGGCCGGCCCGGCGAAAAGGCGAAACCTCAACGCCTATAGGCTTCTGCTCGGAAGCCTCGTTCCTGAAGGAAGGGGATGATCATGTCCCTGTCCGCCGGGCCCAGCGTCTCGAGAGTGAGGATGACCTCGGCTTCGCTCACTCCTACCGGAGCGCCTAATCGCCGGTGCTCGACCGTCAAGAGGTTGAGCCCGAGTAGGCCGAGGGCGCGAGTGAGCGAAGCGAGCGCTCCGGGCTTGTCCGGCAGGACCACGCGCACCATGAAGTAACGGCCGGCCGCGGTCAGGCCGTGTTCGACCAGGCGGGTGAGCAACAGCGGGTCGACATTGCCCCCCGAGACGACCAGGACGACCGGGTCGTCGCCGGGGACAGCGCCAGCCAACAAGGCAGCCAACGGGACTGCCCCGGCGGGCTCGACTACCCATTTGCACCTCTCGAGGAACAAGAGCACGGCGCGGCTGATCTGTTCTTCGTCAACGGCGATGACCTCATCGACCAGCGCCCGCACGTGCTCAAAGGTGAGCTCAGAGACACAGCGCACGGCTATGCCGTCAGCCATGGTGGCCAGCGAGGCCAGTTCGACCGGTCCGCCGGCATCGAGGGCCGCCAGCATCGCGGCCGCGCCGGCCGCTTCCACGCCAACAACCCGGGCATGGCAGCCGGAACCCTTGAGGGCGGCTGCAACTCCGGAGACGAGGCCTCCACCGCCCAAGGGCACGAGTACAACCTCGGCGTCTGGCACTTCATTGGCGACCTCGAGGCCGACGGTCCCTTGCCCGGCGATCACGAGAGGATCGTCGAACGGGGGGACGTAGTAGGCGCCCTGCTCGTCCGCGTAGCATCGAGCGGCGGCGATCGCATCGTCGACGTTCCCGGCCTCGAAGCGGACTTCAGCCCCATAAGAACGCGTAGCCTCTATCTTCGGCAGCGACGTGCCCGATGGCATGAAGACAGTGGACCGCAGGCCGCAGACCGAAGACGCGAGGGCTACCCCCTGAGCGTGGTTGCCGGCCGAGGCGGCCACAATTTCTTCTGTGGCACCTTCAGCCGCCAGCGTCGAGATCCTGTTGAAGGCGCCCCGGATCTTGAACGAGCCCGTCCGCTGGAAGTGCTCGGGCTTTACGAATACACGCCTGCCGACGAGTTTGGTCAGGGCGCCAGAAAACATGGCCGGGGTCGGGCGCACGATTTGGCGGACGCGTTCGGCTGCCTGTTCGATCTCCTCCAGCCCAACCATATGTGACAAGCTAAGCACCCAATGGGAGATCGGGCAGTGGTTTGTGACGACGGCGTCGCAAGGTGCCCCTGGGGAGTTTCGACGGCCGAATACCGGCAGTACCACGACGAGGAATGGGGCCGTCCCGTCGGGGACGACAACCGCATCTACGAAAAGCTGTGCCTGGAGGGGTTCCAGAGCGGCCTCTCGTGGCTGACCATCCTTCGCAAACGAGAAGCTTTCCGGCGAGCTTTTGCGTCCTTTGACCCTGTCGTCGTCGCCACCTTCGACGATAGGGACGTGGAACGGCTGGTTTTGGACGCGTCCATCATCCGCCACCGGGGCAAAATTGAGGCGACGATCGCTAACGCTCGCGGTGTGCTCGAGTTGCGAGCCGGGGCCGGTTCCTTGGCCAGCCTGGTCTGGCGCCATGAAGCCCCCGCTGGCCAGGCCCCCGTTTCCACATCGGATCTAACTGCGTCCACCTCGGAGTCCAAGGACTTGTCGAAGCAGTTACGACTGCATGGTTTTCGCTTCGTTGGGCCGACGACTGTTTATGCGGCGATGCAGGCTCTCGGTGTTGTCAACGACCATCTCCAGGGTTGCCATTTCCGCGCATTTGCCCTCGCCGAGCGATCAAGGTTCTCGCCCCCGTAGTGGGACCGGACTTCAAAAGCCAGAGAAGATCTGGCGTAGTTCGTCGAGGTCGGCCCGTCCCTCAACATGGACGCCTGCCGGAGTATGGCGACGGTCGAGCCGGCCGTACACCAGACGCAACAAGGCCGCGGAGGGCAGTTCCAGGGTGCCCTCTGGCTCCCCGTCGACGTTGTCACTGAGGACAACCCGGTCGAATACCGACAGGAAAAACAGGCGCTCGGGACGCAAAGTGCGGATCTCTATCTGCTCTTTGCCGCTGGCTCTTTCCGCCTTTCCGAGCCGTCCCGCAATGAACGGTACGCGGTCTACTAATAACTCGACCGATGTGGGCAGCACTTCGGCGACGGGATCGAAGGTCGACGCCACGTCCCAACTGTGGAGCGCGTGCTCGCCCAGCCGGAGGGCCACGATGGAGGCAGCGTTGAGGCTCCTCCCGAACAGTTCCACGTGCAGAGAATTGAGACTGCTGTCGTCGAGGCCCTGGAGGACTGATACAAAGCGCCGGTCCCACACGACCATCTCACTTGCCTTCTCCGCCGGGCTAAGACCGTTCCAGCGCCCCCATATGACCGGGAACTCCTCACGCTCCAGCGGAGGGGCGTCTACCAGAGCGCGCTCCAGGCTAAGCAGCCCGATCTCGGCTCCCGAACCGAGGTGGGAGAGCACCTGGTCGACATCCCAGCCCCGGCAGTACGACTCGGCGCCAAGTTGTTCTGGCGCCAGCGCGGTCACCTCTGCGATCAGGGCGTCGTGCGAGGTTCGCAACGCCTCGATCCAGGGACGTGGGCCGGTCTGCATGGACAGGACGCTATCCATACGCTCGTTCTTTTTGCGTCGCGTCCGGGAAGCTGGGGCCGACCGCGCCAGAGACGCGACTTCCTCGGCCCCGGTCGCGCTCAGTCGCCGCCGGCCGGGTACCCGCGGGCGCGGTCGGCCAGGACGGTGATGACGAACCTCTTGTCGCCCGCGAGGTCGTGATCTCGAAGGTTGGCGCCGTACTTGGCACCAACTTTGTCTGCGAACGTGTAGTCGGGATCGGGTTCGATCTTGGCCTGCCCTCGCAGCTCGAGATAACGGTAGGTGTCTTTGGGATCCGTGATGAGGAGGCTGCAGGCCGGGTTGCGCAACAGGTTGTCCGTCTTTTGCCGACTGCTGTTCAACGAGAGCTTCACGACGTCGCCTTCTGCCAGGAACCAAACGATCGACTGGTGCGGGCCACCGTACCGGCCGACAGTCGCCAGCGTGGCGAACTCAGCGGTGAGAAGGTCCCGGAACGAATCAGGGATGCTTTGCATGGGCCTTTTCTATAGCAGAAACGAGCCCAGGAGCTAACCGACGGTTGAAACTGCTGCGGGCTCGGTCTTTGTCGCCAGTACGGCGCTGTCACCTTCCCGCACGATGAGCCCGTCCCGGAAAACGATGCTGTTCGTGCGCAACGCGGGTACCCGTCTGCCCGGTAGCACTACCCCCGAGAGGTTGAGCGGGTCGGCGGCGCACAGGCGCAGTACCTGCCCGTTGCGTTGGCTCCGCCGGACGTGGCGTAGCTCCTCGAGCGCCTCGGGCACGGCGTACTGCTCGCCCGCGAAGCTCGTCACGAACCGGCCGCCCCGCACCAGGCCGCGAGCCTCGAATCGTCGGAGCGCCCACAGGATCTCTCGCCAAGGTACGGCCAGATCTTCATGTGCCACGAGGTCCCAGAACACGACGCCCCAGCGTGCCAGCAGCTGGCCGGCGACCTGCTCGGCCAGCTCATCAGCGGCGGGGGCCTCGCCCCCTGAGTGGACGGCTGTAGCCAGGAGTGACCAGCGGCCTTCGCCTGGCTGGCGCAGAGCCTTCCCGTTGGCCGGGTTGGGGCGCAGACCGAGGCGCCGCCGCTCGGGAAGATGCCGTCGGGCCCAGGCCTCGCGTCGCGAGAACAACGACCGCACCGCACCAAACCCGTCCGAGGTCACGATCCCTCGCGAGACCAGGTCCCATAGGCCCTCCTGCACTTCAGTGGGAAGGCGACGGGTGGCGGCCGGGAGGTCCGACGAGAACATGGCCCCGTTTTGCCGCAGGGCATCGAGCACGTCCCGAGCCGGCCCGTGCGCCGGCTCTTCTGGTAGTGCCCCGCCTCGCGTCGCCAAGGCCAGCCATGGCAGGTCCGCTCGCAGTGTGAAGGTCACGGGCGTAGCCCGAGACGGGGTCGACGCACCCCGACGCACCTGGCCGTCGGTCTCGGGGGGCCTTAGGGAAAGCCTGCTCCAGCTCACCTCTCCTGACAGGCACAGATCCTCGAGCCATCGCCGCTGATAGCCCTCCACCCGGGCGGGGAAAACGGCTTCCTCCCAGGCGCCGGCGGCCAGCTCGAAGCCTTGCAACTGTTCAATGACCGACAAAAGGCCTGCTCGGCCCTGCCGGAGCGCACCCGGGGCGACGTGTTGCCAACGCAGCAGGAACCTCATGAAGTCCTGGGCGCTCACAGGCTCTATCTCGCGCCTCAGCCGGTTCTGGCTGTAGCTGTGGATCCTGGCCAGCAGGTGCCGGGAGCACCACTGCGGCGTCAGTCCGAGGGCGGGGTCGAACAAGCCGCGCATCGCGAAACCCTCTGATTCCAAACGGGCCAAACCGACCAATCCGCGACCCGCTGTCAGGCCGCAGTCAGAGGCCAGCGCGTCCGCCGTGGCCGGGCCGGTCAGCGCCAGGTGGCCGCGCAGGGCAAGGGCAGCGGCGGCGTCAGGGTCGATATCGGCCGGGTCTGGATCGGCCGGGTCTGGATCGGCCGGGTCTGGGCCCTCTGCTGCATCTGCACCAGCGGTGCTGGGCGACGGCTCGGACGGGTAGACCTCGGCCGGCAACCTGTAGTCGGGCTCGAACTGCGCGCCCGGGAAGAGGGCCTCTACCCATTGGCGCCGTTCGGTCGCGCACCAGAGCCCAAGAGGCGCCGGCTCGTCACCGCCGGCGTCTGCGTCGGGCGGAGGCGCCGCCACCGGGAACACCAGCATGGCCCGCCCGCTGGCAATGAGCTCCTCGGCCCAGTCCTGCCAATCTGCTTGGGCTCTATGGACCAAGGTGGACAACAGGATGTCGTGCAGCTCCTCGGCATCGCGGGGGCTCGGGTCCACTTCAGTTCTTACTTTTTCGAGGGCGGCAGCGTCGAGGCGGGACAAGTCGCGTGCTTCGACCGGCAAGCCTCGCCGCAGTTGCACCTGGCGGGCCCGCCTTTCCTCGAGCGGGGCGTCATCGAGAAATGTGTACGGCTCGCTGTTCACTATTTCGTGCGAAAGCACGGAGGGTTCGATCGAGTCCACAAAATGGGAACTGATCTCGCCCGAGTGGAGCTTGGTCACCAATTGTTCGAGGCCGTCGACATCCATGGCTTCGTGCAGGCAATCGTTTATTACTTGACGCACGATGACATGGTCGGGGAACTGGATAGGCCCGGGAGCCGTGTTTTCCTGGCACGCCGCCAGAGCCGGGAAAATCGCCGCCATCAGGTCGTCCGCCTCCATCCTCTGGACGGGGAGCGGGTTTTTTTTGCCCCCTCGGAACCGTAATATGGCGAGCGATCGGCTCAGGTCCCAGCGCCACCGCGAGGTGAACATCGGCGATGCCAGCACAGCTTGTTCCAACGTCGTCTTTACCGTATTTGGGTGCAACAGGCGCGGCGCCGTGGAGAGGGGAAAGCTGTGCTGTGGCCCGAGGGACAGTATTACTGCGTCGTCGTTGGCGGCCGCCTGCAACTCGAAGTCGAAGGTGACGCAAAAGCGCTTTCGCAAAGATAGACCGAGAGCTCTGTTGATACGGCCGCCGAAAGGCGAGTGGACGACGAGCTGCATACCTCCGGCATCGTCGAAAAAGCGTTCGAATACTACGTCACGCTGACCCGGCATTACCCCGAGCTGCTCGAGGCCCGTCGACAGGTAGGAGACGACTTGCTCGGCTGCGTCTGACCCTATCCCGCACGTCGCCTGTAAATACGACACCGCAGAACCGAGACCGTCGGCTCTAACCTGCTCCGCCACCGCAGTACGAAGTTGGGACACCTCCTCAGAAAGCTCGTATGTACGGCTCGGTGCTTCCCCCACCCAGAAGGGTATTGTCGGCCGCGCGCCCTCGGCGTCGATTACTCGCACGACACCATTGCTAACGCGCCTTATGCGCCACGAGTGCGTCCCGAGGAGGAACACGTCGCCGGCCATTGACTCAATCGCGAAATCCTCGTTGACTGTCCCGACAAAGGTCTCGTCCGGTTCCGCCACCACCCGGTAGTCACCCACTTCGGGAATGGCGCCGCCGCTGGTCAGAGCGGCGAGCCGAGCGCCGCGGCGTGGGCGCAGCACGTTGTTGACGCGGTCGCGGTGCAGGTACGCCATGCGGCCCCGCGCCCCGTCAGGATGCCTTCTGACGCTAGCTCCACGACGTCGTCGAAGTCGTCGCGGCTCAGGTCGCAATACGGCGCCGCCCCTCGCATCAGGTCGAAAAGGGCTCCCTCCTGCCATTCGCCCGCGGCGGCCACCTCGGCGATCACTTGCTGGGCCAGGATGTCTAGCGGCGCAACCGGGGGCAGGACCGCGTCGAGCCGCCCCTTGCGCACCGCGGCCAGCAGCGCTGAGCACTCCACGAGCTCGTCCCGGGTGGTCGGGAACAGGACCCCTTCGGGCACCCCGTGCCTCGAGTGGTTGGAACGGCCAACACGTTGCAGAAAGGTGGCGATCGCCCGCGGTGAGCCCACTTGGCAGGCCAGCTCGACCGGGCCGATGTCGATGCCCAGCTCGAGAGAGGCGGTCGCGACCAGGGCGCGCAGCTCTCCCGCCCGCAGGCGCGACTCGGTCCGCCGCCGCCGCTCCGCAGACAAGCTGCCGTGATGGGCAGCCACTTGGTCCGGCCCGAGCAGCTCCCCGAGAAGGTGGGCCAGCCGCTCAGATAGCCGACGCGTGTTGACGAACACAAGCGTCGTCTGGTGGCCCTTCACGTGCTCGGCGATCCGCTGGACGATCTCGCCCATCTGCTCCTGAGAAAGTACAGCTGCCAACTCTTGCTCGGGGAGCTCAATGCTGACGAGCATTTCGCGCCGGTGCCCGCAGTCGATTACCTCGACCCGGCGTCCCCCGAGGGCCTTGCCGGACGCGCGCTGAGGCGGGGAGCCCGCCTCTTCGCCCGCTCCCTCAACGAGGTGCGTAGTGGCGCCAGCGCCGCTCAGGAGCTGGGCGGTCACCTCGATCGGGCGCTGGGTGGCTGACAGGCCCACTCGCTGTGGCCGGCCCTCTTGCTGGATGTGCTCCAGCCGCTCGAGGCTCAAGGCCAAATGTGAGCCGCGCTTGTCGCGAGCCAGGGCATGGATCTCGTCGACGATGACAGTGTGCAGCCCGGTGAGCGTCTGCCGGCTCCGGTCGGCCGTCAAGTACAAGTACAGGCTCTCGGGCGTAGTGACCAAGATCGTGGGCGGGTCCTTGACCATAGCGGCGCGCGCCCGGAGTTGGTGTCCCCTGTGCGCACCGCGACTGTGATGCGAGGTACCGCAAGCCCGAGCCGTTCAGCCGCCTTGGCGATCTCGGCCAGGGGGCGCTCCAGGTTTTGCTGTACGTCGACGGCCAACGCTTTGAGCGGAGATACGTAGGCGACCCTGGTCTTTCCCTGCAGGTCCTGCCCCGCCTCGTGAGCGCGGTACGCCTGGTCGATGGCCATTAGGAAGCCGGCCAGTGTCTTGCCGGAGCCCGTGGGGGCCGCTATGAGCACGTCCGACCCGGCCCGCACGAGTGGCCAGCCTTTGGCTTGGGCCTCAGTCGGCCCTTCGGGGAAGCGGGCCGAGAACCAGGCCGCGATAGCCGGGTGCAGGTCGAGATGAGCCGGCGCGGGTTGCATGGGATCCATTGAACACTGGAGGAGTGACAATACCTGTCCTGTTTTACTTGTCCTGTTTTGATCTGTGTTGTTGCTAGCCCCGCGCTCAATTGAGCTTGAATATCGGGGAGGCGCCTAGCCGGGCTGCCCGGTTGGCGGCTGAGCAGGCACTGGCTCGATGGGAGGCCAATCGATCCTGGCCTCGAGATCAGCCGTTGCCTCTCCGAGGAGCCGGCTGTAGCCCAATCTCGCGTAGCGGCCGTGCGCGGAGAGGCCGAGCCAGCTAACGGAATGTGAAAGGTACGAGACGACGAGGATCTCGTTCACGTGGTGGTCTGCGTAGAAATCGAGTTTGTCCCACGTCTCGTCGTCCGGCGCCTCGACTTCGATGACTGCGGCCGCGGTCGGGACGTAGACCGTGGTCGGAATGGCGTAGTGAAGGCCGCCGTCGGGGGCCCTGAAGTCATCGGGTTGGCCGAGGTTGAAAGCGGCGGTGCTTACTAGACCGGCCCGCTCCACGAGGGGATAGAGCAGGACCGTGACCCTATCGTACAAGTACCCGTGATAGGGGTGTGCCATCGGCGCCAAGTGGTACTCGCCCTTCCAGACCTCGTCGAAACCGTCGAGGCCCAGCGCGCGCCGCCGGGCGAGAAGTGCCTGCAGCTCAGCTGGGGGAGGGCCCAGCACCACAGTGCGCATGGCACCAACGTACCGGGGAGGTGTGACGGCCATGTCTCGGGCACGGCGGTTACCCCATCGGTCCGGTGTACTCCGTATGCGGCCGGGCAGCCCCGTGACCAGTTTGTGCTCGGAGTAAGCTGAGGGTCGACGAGTGAGCTGGCCGGGTGGTCGCGGCCAGACGTGGGCCCGGGTTACCGGGCGTACGGCCTGGTCGAGGAAGGTCGGGACTCCGTAGGGCAGGGTGCTGGCTAACGGCCAGTCGGGGCGACCCGCAGGAAAGTGCCACAGAAAACAGACCGCCGATGGGCGCCGGCTATCCAGCTGTCGCCACAGGTAAGGGTGAAACGGTGCGGTAATAGCGCACCAGCACCCGGGGTGACCCGGGTGGCTCGGCAAACCCCACCCGGAGCAAGGTCAAGCGTGGGACGGCTGGCCCGGCCGATGTCCCCAGGTAGACCGCTTAGATGGATGACCACCCATCCGGCGCCGGGAACGGCCCGGGGGACAGAATCCCGCCTACAGGCCAGCTCACTCGTCACACACGGTAAATTGGCCTTCTACCAGCACATTCGTTCACCATGGATCACTCTCGATCCTGTGGATAAGTGCTTTGGGCCGTGGGTCTCACGGCCCAACCACGGCCCAACCACGGCCCAAAAAGCCACTCTCAGTGCCTGTGGTGGACGGCCAGTCCAATCTGCAACACGGCTATATGCCCACCTCGTCGTCGGGCACCGTGCCCGGCAACGTCATCAACAACAGGAGCATGTAATGGCACGCGGACATATCCGCCAGCGCGGCACCAACTGGGCCGTGATAATCGACCACGGGCGCGACGAGAACGGCAAACGAAAACAGAAATGGCACTCGGGTTATCGCACCCGCGGGGAGGCCGAGCGGGCCCTGACCGCCTTCCTGGCGGCCAAGGACAACGGCGAGCGGGTCGCTGAAGCGCCGGCCCGGCTGCGGTACGGCACGTTCCTGCGGGACCAGTGGCTGCCGTACCTCGAGAACAGGGTGACGCTGGGGACGATGCGCCCCAGCACCGCCGACTCGTACCGACAACTGGTGAGTGCGCACATCCTGCCGGGGCTCGGCGGAGAGCGCCTTCGGTCCCTGGACGCAGGGGTGCTGGAAGCGTTCTACGCCGAACTGCGCCGCAGCGGCAAGAAGGTGCAGGCGGGGCAGCCGCCCGCCGGCCTGTCCCCGACCACGGTCCATCACGTCCACGTCGCCATCGTGGCCAGCCTCAAGTACGCCGTGCGGCGCAAGTTGCTGGCCCGCAACCCTGCGTCCGACGTACAGGACCTACCCGGCCCGTCGAAGGGCCAGCGGGCCTGCTGGACGGCCGAAGAGACGGCCGAGTTCCTATCGGCCACGCGGGGCGACCGGCTGTACGCCCTTTACCTCCTAGCCGCCACCACTGGCTTGCGACGAGGGGAAGTGGCCGGCCTGTCCTGGGACCAGCTCGATCTGGACGGCGGCACTCTCGCGGTGGCACGGGCGCGGGTCAGTATCCGCGGGCGTGCTGTCGAGAGCGAGCCGAAGACGGCCAAAGCCAGGCGGACCATTGCGATTGCCCCCGTCGTCGTGGAGGCGTTACGGAGCTACCGTCGGCACCAACGAGAGGAGCACCTGGCCCTAGGTCCCGACTGGACCGACAGCGGGCTCGTGTTCACCTACGAGGACGGTCGTGGCCTCCATCCCGACTTCATCCTGCGGTCGTTCCAGCGGGCGGCGAGGCGCGTCGGACTGCCGGTCATCTCTTTCCACGGTCTCCGCCACGGGGCGGCTACCGTTAGCCTCGCTGCCGGCGTACCTCTGCTGGTCATGAGCAAGCGGCTGGGCCACAGCAGTGTAAGCATTACCGGGGACCGCTACAGCCACGTTGTCGAGCAGTTGGACAGCGAGGCCGCCGATCGCACCGCTGCTCTCTTGGTCGTCGGGCAAACGTTTAAATGACAAATCTGGTGACAAGGGAGAGGCTCTGAGCAGGGACGATGGGGTCAACATTGCCCCGGTAGTGAGCGGCCCACGGCCCGTGAGTCTGAGCGCTGCCAAACTTGGTGCGGCGCGGGTCAAAGGTGCCGCCCGAGGCTTTGGCACAACGGAAAGGAGCCGCTATGCAAACCCTGTTCTCGCTGCCGCGGAAGGCGGCGCACGCGTTCATCGCGGCTCTGGCCGTAGGAACCATAGTCCTCACGAACACCTCGCCAGCGCCGTCCCATCACGTCACGCCGTCCGGTCAGTACCTCTACGAATTCGAGGCGCTCCTGCACCAGACGTTTGGGACGTACAACATCGTTATATGCGGCGCAATCAGGCCCGCCACTGCCTGCCATTACGGCTGGTTTTACAATGCCGCAACGTTGCACGTGCCTAACGAACTCCTGCTCGGCTACGCGTTCACCTTCACGAACCTTGGTTCTAGCAGTCTCCACCTGATGCCAGCGTGGTTCAGCGTGAAGAGCACGGCTTGGGGCAACCGCACTGCGCCCGTCACCATCAACGGGCGACTCATATCGTGTAACAGCGCCAACACCGAGTTCTTGGTCGGTAATGCCCAAGCATTCGGTGCTGGACCGTCGAGCATCTACACGGCGGGCCTTCCCGGTGGCGGGATCATGGTCAACGGCGGCGGCTGGTACTGCACTTCGCCATGAAGTGACTCAGCCGCGCTCAGTAAAAGTTCAGCCACGGGGTCGCCCGCACCGCGCAGGCCACCGGTTCCCGCAGCCGCCCCGTGGGCAGCCGTTCCAGGTAACCGACCTCGACCTCGGCCCGTCCCGCCGGTAGCTGCACCCCGCCGGGGACCTCGACGCCGTGGGCGGCGAGCAGGGCGGCAAGACGCTGCCTTTCCGGTGACGGGAGCGCCGGGAACGCACAGGCGATGACGCGACCGTCCCGCCCGGCCAGCACGCCACCGGGGTCCCGGCCCTTTGGTGCCCGCCAGCCCAGCAGGTCGAACCACTCGTAGCTGCGGTGCTTGACCTTGCGCCAGTATGGGGTTCGCCGCCCTGGCCAGTAGCGCGACGTGACCCGTTTGGCCACCACGCCTTCCAGGCCCATCCCGGCGGTGGCGGCGAGCAGGCCAGGCCCGTCGGCGAACGCAGTACTGACCCGCCAGGTGCCTTCGTGGGGAGTTAGCTCGTAAAGCTAGTGTAGGAGTTGCCGACGTTCGCCCCACGGGCGGGCGCACACGTCTTCCCCGTGGACGGCCAGCACGTCGAAAGCCATGAAAGTCGCTGGGTCTTTGCGGGCAGACAGGGCCGGCAGCCTCCCCTGCGTCCTGGCCATGAGGCGCTCAAAGCTGGGCCGTCCCGTGGCCGCGTCGATGCAAACAAGCTCACCATCGAGGACCACTCTCGAACGGCTGCCCAGGGACACGAGAGCAGCCAGCTCGGGGAAGGCAGCAGTGTGGTCATGGCCGTGGCGGCTATGGACGCGGACCGCTGGGCCGACGCTGATTAGAGTGCGCATGCCGTCCCACTTGACCTCGAACGCCCACTGTTCACCCGCCGGCAGGGCAGACGCGGGAGAGATGAGCATCGCGGCTACCACGGCACAAATGCTGCCATCAGCCCTTCGAGGCTCGCCAAGCGCCCCCTCGATCAGCGCAAGTCCGTATCTGGTGGACGGGTTGGGTGATTTAGCCCGAAATTCGCTCGTGGCAGCCACCGCGCCCGGATCTGCGCCAGCAGCTCGAACTCGTATTTAATGGTCGTGCTCGGGCGCGCATCACAGAGGCACATGCCGTCTGACCTTGGCCTTTAACTGGGGCTAGTCGAGCCGCCGGTCCAAGCTCTTCCCTGGCCGGGTCCAGTCTGAGACTAAACAAGCGACCTGTCTGGGAAATGCCGTTTGCCTTGACTTTATGCAAGGGCCTGTCGGCTCGTCCGAAATGCAGGTACCGCTTAATTACCTCGCAGGGCTGACTGTCCCCATTATCACCGCACCCGTATCGACCGCGATGAGGAGGCCCGCGCCAATGCCTGACTCGATCGTGGCGGCGGATGTCAGCGGCTCGCCGTTCACGCTCTTCGCGAGCGACAGCGTTCCACCGCCAGGGAGCGCCTGGGGGAGTATGGCCACACAGTCGCCGCTCGTGAGCCCTTCGGGGCTGCAGATCACGAAGTAGACGTGCATGAAGGGCGTCCAGCCGGGGTCCCCAGGCGCGGCCTGGATCGTGTGATCGTGGATCGGCGGGATAAAGCCCTGCGGCGTGCCCGTCTGCGGCGCGATCACGTAGAAGTTCTGCTCCTTGGCGGCCGGGATGGGGGAGACCGGGGTCCCGGTCTGGGGGAACGTTAACCTCACCTCGACGCCGTTGACCCACACGAACTCCTGGCAAGCAGCGCCTATGTGCGTCTGGTTGACACAGTTCACGGGGCCCGGCGGCTTGCGCCGCCGGAATAGCCCAGACGGACATCGAGATCGCGGCCGATACGACCGCGAAGGGGATGGCGATGGAACGGCGGATTGAGTGGCGCATGGTCTATGCCTCCTTGTTGGTTCTACGAACTCGTCGGTCCTCGTCCGGTGAAGCGCCCGGAGCCGGGCTAGACGGGTACGGCCTCGTGCGCCCCCGCAAGTGCCGGAGACGAGGTCCTGTAGCCCTTGGCGATGAGATAGATGCCGATCCCCAGCTCCCAAATGATCTCCGGGATTGTCATCACAGCCTGTACCGCGCCACCGCCCTTGATTACGTCCAAGATGACGAGGACTCCCGAGATGATGACGAGCGGCCCACCGACCAGCCCGAACAGGGCAAAGGCGCGGGGGCACCAAGCCGGAGGTGTACATGAGCCACCCGAGGATCAGGCCGTTCCCAACGCCGACGATGAATCCCGGCCCGAGCCGGAACGTCCACTGGTAGACGTCAAAGATCGCCTGCCCGAGCGTGGCGTTGGTCCCGCTCAGCGCGTCCTGGCGAAGGGTCGAGATGGCGAGCATGCAGACGATGCCGATCGCGATGAAGGTGGACTCCATGAGGCGCGCCGCGACGTAAGCGACCGCGCCCGCTTCGTGCACGTGCTTATGGATCGAGTACGGCACCACGGCCGTCCCGACGTTAGAGATGATGAGGAGCAGTTCAAGCACCGCCCCGATCGTGATGAGCGTCTGGGCGTCGTTCCCCGCGCCCGTGACGTACTGTCCTTTCTTGTCGAGCACCGGTGCGTAAAAGAAGATCGCGGAAGTATGGACGTCACGAAGGTGGCGATCCACAACCACCCTGTGAGGGTAGCGATTTTTCGGTAGTTCATGCCGTCCCTCCCTGTCCCCCCAGCCTTTCCAAGGCTCTATTCAGGTACCCA
The DNA here is from genome assembly GCA_963823855.1 of uncultured Acidimicrobiaceae bacterium. Lineage (GTDB taxonomy): Bacteria > Actinomycetota > Acidimicrobiia > Acidimicrobiales > Palsa-688 > Fen-671. Next base: position 2,187 of record CAWGNA010000002.1, on the reverse strand, counting down.
CAGGTAGTCCATTGGGCCGTAGATATCGTGAAGGCGAGGGCTGTCTACCCTTAGGCAACCCCTAAACGTAAATTGCCTATACAGAATTCATACCGCTATCCCACTAGCCTTGACGTCTCGGCCTTGAACCAAAGAGTTCTCAGCGTGAGACCACACGGTGAGAGCCATTGGGCGTGTCTATATGCTTTCAAAACCATGTGTCTAGCTCGGATTGAACGGTCCGGTCCCTGTTTCCTCAAGGGCCGAGCCCATCTCGCCGCCACGGGTGACCTTCCCTACAGGCGCACCCGCAGTGCTAACACTTTTACCCAATTAGACGCGGTAAATAATCCCTGGAGCCTAATCGTCCCACTCATCCAGAGGCCGAAGGATGCTCTCAGCGATCCTGCCTAGCCCGATTGAACTAGGTACGTTGTGACAAAAGCGATCCGTTCGGCCACGCATCGCACATCGTACGTAAGAGGCCCGGCCACCAGCGGCAGCCTACGTCCGGTGGTGGCCGGGCGAAAGATACATATCCCCTTAGGTGACCACCTGGAGGCCCAGGGTCGCCTCCGAGGAACGTGTCGGCGTAAGTGGCCCGGGCGGGCTAATGACCATCACCCGCCCTGTGCTGTCCCACCGGTTCTCCGCGCCCATGCCCAGGTGTCGGTGCCTCCTTCCTGGGGCGCTTCATGGGGGGCACGACCGACGACGGCGTCATCTTCGGCATCCAGAACTCCCCGAACCGCTGGGGCATCGCACAGTTGTTCGTGGTGTTTGGGGTTGTGGACGACCTCTCCACGAGCTTTGGCACTGGCCAAGCCGGAAGTGCCGGCACGACCTCAAGATCGCCAGACCCCGGCGGACGTACAGGCGTATCACGGGTCCACTCGCTGACGCCGTCAGGGGTCCTCGGGTGGAGGCTGGGACAGTCCCCGATCCTTCATTCGCTGTCGTCGCTCCGGTACCCATTCGCCCCGTTCCGGTTTACCTGCGTAGCGCCAGGGCTCATAGCACGCCTGGCAGATGCCGGCCGTCATGCTCACCACGCCTGGCGTTTAGCGCTACTCGCCCGTCCCCAATGGGCGGCTCTCTCGCAGACCATGCACTCACTGGAGTGAGACTGCCTCCTGCGCAAACCGTCCCCGGCGAACGCGGCCCCATTGCTCTCGGTCTGGTCTCCCAGCCGCGTGCCAGGCTCTGTAGCACCGCCGGCACAGTCCGGTAGTTCACGCCTCGGCCTGCTTATAACATGCCTGACATTGCCCTGGCGCTCGATCCTGGAGCCATCCGCGCCTTTCCGAAGCCCCACTTGACGCGGTCGGGCTGGCCGGCCTTGTACCGAGCCTTATAGCACACGTGGCACATGCCGAAACTCAGAGGAGTCCAATGTTTGTCGCACCCCACGCACTCGCGTCCCCCAACAGCATGTCGAGCCAAAGTGGTTTGACTTTAGGCGAGGCGCGATTTCCAGTGTCGGCGGGAGGAGCAGCTCGTAAGTTGTGGGAGCAGACTCGTTGGGTAAGGTGCCGCATTGCCCTGGTTCATGGTCATCTGGTTTACGGCAACCCTCCCGACGTTCGTGCGTAGCGCCTCTCCTACATGAGGACGAGCAACTGCTGGCCTGATTGGACGAACTCGCTCATATCTGCTGACCAACGGCCAAGGGTGATGGGGACGCTCAGTTGATGGCCAGCCCTTTCTACTTCCAGGCGGATTTTTTGGCCCGGGTAAAAAAGCGCCACCTGGTCGATCACCTTCGGCCCGAAGAGGCCTTTGGCAAACGGAGGGGGCGGCTGGGCCGACCACTCGCTCGATCAGGTCGCCTACTTTGAGCTTCCCGGCGGCCGGCGAGCCCGGGTAAACGGAAGCAACTTTGGCCCCCGACAAACGGTACGTTGTCATGACAGTTACGCCCACCAGCGAGCGGGTGTCATTGAAAGCGCTGTAGTAATAGAAGCCGGGGCCATCCTGCACTGGGCCGACTTCGTACGTGTACTGGCGGACGGCGTAGGACTGGTTGTCGTCCGAGGTTTCCCACGGGCCAGTTACCAGAAGTTCCTGCTGCGGAGTGTGGCCAATGATGGCTGGTGCGGGCAACGCTTGGCGCGCGGTGAGACGCCGTAGGTTCCAATGTGCGCCACGTTTTGCTGGGTTGACCAGACGAGGTTGGCGATCTGGTTCTTGAAATTGACGATCCCGATC
>CAWGNA010000001.1:0-378536 GCA_963823855.1 uncultured Acidimicrobiaceae bacterium | reverse complement strand
TCGCCAACGGGTGTGGGAGGTCATCGCAAAGGACATCCATCGCAGGATGCGCCACCCTCAGGTCATTCTTGACGCAGCAGGTGGCGCCGGTCAGTTGATTAACGTAGTGCCCGCTGAGGAACGTTGGATGGTCGACCGAGTCAGCTACGGCCGCGTGGACTCCGAGGTCAAGGTTGTCATTGGCGATGTACTTGAAGTCGATCTGCCCAGGGAGTACTTCGATGGGGTCTTCGTCTCGAACCTTCTCGAGCACATGCCGACACAAGAATCTGTGGCGACTGTACTCGAACGGTTGCGTAGCTTCATAAAGCCTGGCGGCGTCATCGCGATCATGGGACCGAACTTCCGGTACTGCGCTAAGGTGTACTTTGACTGCGGTGATCACACCCTCCCGCTGACTCATCTTTCGATTGAAGAGCACCTGTACGCCGCGGGCTTTAGTCCAGTCGATGTCCGGAAGCGATATGTGCCCTACTCGTTTCGCGGCTTGCTGCCGCCATCGCCCAAGATGACAGACGTATACCTGAGAACGGTGCCGTTACATTGGATCTTGGGCAAGCAGTACCTCCTTATCGCTGACCGGACCTGAACACTGTCCCCGATCTGCGCAGCGCGATCCATCGACTGCAAGCTCGGACGGTCGCGCCGGGTCAGAAGGAACTGGCGCCTGGGACGCTACGCGAGGATTCGCGGACGGCCCGCACGCACCGCGCTCGCGGCCCGCGGACGTATTCAGGGTGCGCGCCAAGCTCCTGATAGCGCCAACCCGACCCTGTCAGACCAGGAGACGCTGCTGGACGTCGATCTGCCAGTCCGCGGCAGTCCTGTTCGCCTGGTCAAGCTGCAAAGCGGCCACCTCACCGCCGCAGACCCAGCCGGGCGAGCAACACCAAGATGCCGCGGTCCCGCACCCGATCACCGTGTCTTCATCACACCTGGCGACCAGGGCGGCCACTGCCTCAGGGCTGATACCCCGGGGGAGAGTGCCGGCCCCCCAGTTCGCCACAGTGGGCACCGCCAAGGCCAGCTGATGATCGATATAGCCGGCAAGGAACAGGTACCGGAGCAGCGACCGCAGCGCGTCGACCTTCCACTTCGCCGAGCCGGCAGAACGCCTGGCGCACTCGACGACCACATGGTCGGTCACCGCCGCAGCCGACATCCCACCCAGATCCAGAACCCCTAGCTGCTCAAAACCGGCGAGGAATTCTCTCGCCAGTTGGCTGTACTTGCGCAGCACCCCTGGTGTCAATCCCCGCTCGACCATCAGGTAGCAGTCGTATTCCTCGAGCACGCGATCAGCGGCCCCGTTCGGAACGGCCACCTCGAGCTCAGGGGCGACGCCCAGGCGGCGCAGATACCCCATCAGCGGAGCCCCCGCCGGCACCGAGAGCCAGCCCGGATACCCCTCGTCGCGGCGCTGAGCGACAAACTCCTCCACCCGTCTAGTGGTCAGCTCGCCGAGCGCTACTCGCTCACCTTCCATCCAACAGCTCAGGTGGGCCAGGATCCGAACGTTGCGATCCACCGTGCCCACCGCATAACCGTGCTCGTGCAGCTCCTCGCGGAAGCTGTCCGGGTACAATACCAGCGGTCCCCTCAGCGGAACCGCACAGCCCACACTCATGATTGCCTCCTTCCCCGGGCCTGTCCCGGTCCAGGAAGCATCCCTCGCCTGCTAAGAACCAATTATGCGCCCAGCCGCTTCGCATAAACGCCGCTCAGCACGGCCGGCACCCCCCAGACCCCCTTACATAATCAGGCCCCACGGTAAGCGTTGTTATGAGCAACGGCGCGTAACGGCCATAGCTTCGCCGGGTACGGGAAATAGGTGCATATTTTGATAAAGCACGGGCCGAAGTCGTCGTCGACGATATAGAAGTAATTTACCGTGACGCGGCGGTCGGCCTTGGCGAAGCCGAAGTTGGGAGGGCCGGGGTGGTCGTGGGGGCGTTCCTAGGCCGGCGAAGACGGACTGGAACTCCTGGGCGACGCCGATGGCCACGACCCCGGGGCGGTTGGCGTGCTCCAGGTACGCCCGCATGACGTCCGCCTTGTGCTCGTCTTTTCTGAACCTGACCACCGGGATATTGTTCGCCTCGGCAAACGCAGGCATCGCCTCCCGGAAACGGGCGCCGATCTTGTTGAACAGCGCCGGTGACGGCAGTGGGTCGCCCAGGTGCTGGCACAAGAACGTGACCAGCTGCCCACTCACCTGGAGGTTGGGCACGTAGGCGTTCAAGTACACCTTGTCGAGGAACTGCAGGTCCAAGGCCACATGGCCTTCGAGCAGGTCGTTGACGTTCGCCGGCTTGTCCACCGCGACCCCCATGAGGGCAGGCTCGGGCCGCTGCCCCCACCAACAGACGTTAGGTCAAGCACACGGCCACAGCCACCCTCGGCGGTCCGAGGCTGGCCTCACTGGATAGCTTCGCTATCTCTGGGCCTGGGCTCCAACTACCTCACCACCTGCCCTTGTCCGCCTTCTCCCCCTTTTCCTCCTCTTTTCTCCTCTCCCGTGTGGGTCGAGCCTAAGACCGCTCGGCGCTGGCCTGACCTTGCCGGCGACGCCGACGCTCCGAGAACGCCATGGCGGTGACCACCCGGAAGGATTCAGCCGCTATCTTGAGCGACATTTTCGAGCGGCCTTCGACACGGTTTATGAACTGCACAGGTACCTCAACGAACTTCGCACCTGAGCGCTCAAGTAAATAGGCAAGCTCGATAAGGAAGCCATAGCCCTCAGCACGCAGAGCGGCGAAGTCGACAGAACGCAAGACTTCGGCACGATAAGCGCGAAAAGCTGACGTGAAGTCTGCGGGGCCACTGCGAAGGCAAATCCCCGCGTACCAGTTTCCCGCCCGTGACATGGCACGACGCCCGAGCGGCCAGTTCACGGTGCCGCCGCCAGCCACGTACCGTGACCCAACCACGACGTCGGCCCCCTCGTCGAGAGCGCCGAGCAACCTCGGGAGGGCCGTGGCGTCGTGAGAGAGGTCAGCGTCCATCCCGACAATGACCTCGTACCCACGCTCGAGGCCCCACTTGAAGCCGCTCCGGTAAGCGCTGGCGAAGCCGTACTTCGCCGGTCGGCGGATGACATCGATGCCACCCAATTGCCGCCCAGTCTGCTCGGCCAGGTCAGCAGTCCCGTCGGAGCCTTGGTCGTCCACCACCAGCACGGTGGATAACGGGATGGTCGATCGCACGTTCTGTAGTGCGCGCGACGATATTGGCCGCCTCGCGGTAGGTGGGCATGATGACCAGCGGGCCCTGCAGAGGGGGCGGCACGGGACCAGCTGGCCCATCACCCTCCGTGCGCACAGCCCCCTCAATGCTTCCGAGCGCCCGGGGACCGGGCTGCTACCCCAGAGGGACGGCGCCTGCTGCCCATCTTCGGAAAGTTAGCACTGGACGACTGAGGGTTCTCCGCGTCAGGAACCCGGGGCAAAACTATCGTGCAGCTTGTAGTCCTCCCCTGTTGACTGGCGTGGCCATGATCGCGCTCGTTCCCGCGGCGGCTACAGCGGTCCGCAAGGTCTTGGTCAGATCTCGGAGGTAGCCCCGGGAAGGGTCATCGGAGCGGGGACAGTCCGCTCTCATCCGGTTGCGTCGAGCCGAAGAGAGAGGGATCATGGCAATCAGTGACGATACCCACCACCAGCTTTATGAACGATTGGAAGACGTGTTGGGGGCTGACGAGGCCGCGACCCTGATGGAGCACCTCCCGCCTGTCGGGCGGACCGATGTTGCGACCAAGCGCGACATCGACAGCCCTTGGCCGCTACTACTAAACGCGACATCGATGCCCTGCGCGGCCACTAACGAGATATCGACGACGTCAGGCACGAGTATCCGTGCGCTGGTGGCAGCCACGAGCCGCGAAACCGGAGGGCTGTCTGCTACCACGGCTCGCGACATCCAAGACCCGGCGGCCAGCAGGAAGCGTGACATCAAGGAGTGCGAGACCGGCCTGAGACGTGACATCAAGGAATTAGAGACCGGGCTGAGAAGTGACACCAGCGAGCTGGCCACCACCACCAGCCTCGACATGGCGAACCTCGAAGAAAGATTGAATCAGTCGCTTAGAACGCTGAACTCAGGATCATGACCTGGGGCTTCATCACTGCCCTGGTAGCCTTTGGCTCGCTACTGGTCGCCGGCTTGGACGTCTGAGGACCTGTTCCGGAGCCGGCGGCGTGCCCGGCATTGGACTGGGGATGATCGGTCCTGGGGCACGGGTGACCTTGGGGCTGTGCGCGTCATGTTACTCGAGGTAGACGAGAGGATGCTCGCCGAGCGTCGGCGTCTCGGCATCGACAGTGGGACGAGATGTGGGAGGGATCCTGCACACAGTGCCGCTGTCGTCCGCAACGTCATCAGAGACTGAAGCTGAGTTCGTTGTCGCCTTGCGCGGCAGCGAGGCGGCTCGGGTGGAAGGTACGACTGACACAGGGGTGTTCGCGTCGGACGACGACTACAGGGTCCCCGATGTAGTCGTGTTCTCCAGGGACGCGGCCAGCCACAGAGATGTAGATGGCGCACCCGAAGTTGTCATCGAGGTCCGCTCACCTCACGACGAGACCTACGAACAAGTCCTGTGGTACCTAGACCCGGGGCGCCAAAGCGGTATGGTTATCGCCCGCGATACGCTCGCGTTCAGCCTGTACGCCCCGGATGGCCTCGTCGGGCCGGGCCACGATGGATCGTTGCTGATCGAGCCGCTCGATGTGCGGATCACCCACCGGGAAGACACGCTCATCGTTGATGGTGAGGAGCTCGAACTCTGAGCGCTGCTTTCCAGCGCCGACCGGCATATAAATGACCGCCGCGCTGCATTCTGCGCTCGGTCGAGCACTCCGCGTACTTAAAACGGCAGACGAAGGCCGGTTCTGGGTCCGGCGACAGGAACTGTCAGCGATGTCCCGCGATCGGACAGGTACCAAATTCGACACTGAGACCCGACGAGATACATGCGACCCACCCAGAAGGCATTGGAGCACCCAAAAAGGCACCCCGATCTGAGTCCTTGAAAGCCCAGCGCTGGCCGGGCGGGTGATCGTTGGGCGAGGCCGACTCCCTGCCCCGGTGTCCTCGGCCGGTGCACCCGAAGGTGAACACGTACCTTGGCTAACTGGACCGGGAGGGGCGACGGTCCGGGCCGCACCTGGCGCCAAACCAGCGGTGTCTCTGGCAGCCGTGTCGCCCCGGACGGTGGCGCCCGTGGAGCCGTAGCGTCTCCGGCTATGGCCCGAACGACCAGTGCCCGCCCAGTGACACGACCCCGGTTGGCTCGACAGGGCCTTTGCGGTCCACGTCCATCCGGAGCACGTTGCGGCGGACGTCGTAGGGGTGCGCCAACGTGTAGTCGGTGAGCGAGGCGGTCAGGTCGTAAGTGCCAGGCAGCAGGGGAAAGCGGTCCAGCTGGAGGTCGACCCAACCGTCACCGTCGATCTTCTCAGGCACCTCTCCGGGCTCCCGAGTAGTGGGACCGCTCACCACTAGCCCCTCCAGCGTCTGGATGGCAACCGAGAACACCGGCCTTGCCACTGGCTCGGATGCCGTGTACCAGAGGCGGACCGTAAGAGGCTCACCGGAGCCGACCCTGTTAACCGGGTGGCCGGAACGGTCAAGTAACTCGACCTTCTCAATGAGAGCCTCGCCGGAACCCCAACGGTCGCCCCGTTCGGTGGCGCGGTGCTCGTTGAGGTTGAGGGACCCGGTGTAAGCCTCGACCACCTCCCGGGCCTTCCCGTCCGCCATTTTGTGGCCCTTTTTGAACCAGATGACGTGGTCGCACATATTGATGACGGATCCCATCGAGTGGGAGACTATAATCACGGTTTTGCCGTGGCTCTTGAGCTCGTAAAGCGCTCCAGGCACTTGCGCTGGAACGCCTCGTCGCCGACGGCGAGGACCTCGTCCACGAGCAGTATGTCGGGATCGACATTGATCGCCACCGAGAACCCAAGGCGCACGTACATGCCCGACGAGTAGTTTTTGACAGGTTCGTCGATGAACTGGCCGATGCCGGCGAAATCGACGATGTCATCGAATCGGGCCAGAGCTCCTTCTGCTTCAGGCCGAGGATGGCGCCGTTCAGGAATACGTTTTCGCGCCCGGACAGCTCGGGGTGAAACCCGGCGCCCAGCTCAAGAGCGCCGACATCTTTCCCGTCGACCGAGACGGAGCCCTTGTCTGGTCGGAGGATCTTGGCCAGGCATTTCAGCATCGTGGACTTGCCCGAACCGTTCTCACCGATAAGCGCCTGTGGTGGAGCCCTCTTCGACCTCGAAGCTGACGTCTTCGAGCGCCCAGAACATGTCGACCTTCGACCGTCCCCCCGCATCAGGGCTACCTTGATGGACTGGTTTCGTTCGCGGTACAGGCGGTATTTCTTGGAGACGTGGTCTACGACCACGACCGGTTGGCCCACGGCTCTATAGCTCCTCAGGCAGCCGGGCCTCGTACTTGCGGAAGACCCACAGCCCCACCACCAAGGCGACGCACGCCCAGGCAACAAAGTACGCAACTCCAAACCACGAAACGGTCTCGGGGATCGCGGTCAGAGTGGGAGGATGACCAGGTATGGGCGAAGCCAGGAGTACGTCGTGCGACAGAACCCGGCATAGCCCCGTTGTAGATGAACGCCTGGAAGGTCAGCACCCCGTCGGTCATAGGGTTCAACTTGAAGAGCGAGCCGAGAGTGAACAGTGTGCCCCAACACGTGGAGATAGCGGGCAGGGTTCAGGATCCCCCCGCTGGTCGGGTTCCCGCTCAGGCCGCCGCCCACCAGATAGAAGGGGTAAGTGACGGGCGTAAGGAACATCCAGATGAAAAACAGGATGAGCGAGAAGTGCTGGATGTCGCGGTAAAAGACGTTGCCTATCGAGAACAGGAGCGACAAGCCCAGGGCAAACATCGTTACTACGGCTATCGCAGCGATAATCCCGGGCAGGAAGACGAGCGCCCTCCAGTTGCCCACGACGACTACTGCGGTCAAAAGCAGTGACATCTCGATGAAGTGGGAAACGAGCTTCGAGGCCACGGTCGCCCCGGGGATGAGCTCTCTCGGGAAAAATGTCTTCTGGATGAGGTTCTGGTTGCCGAGCAGTGCCCCCATCGACTCCTGAATGCTCCCCTGGAACATCATCCACGGCAGCATGGCCGACAGGTACATGAGCGCATAACTGTTGAGCCCGCTGGGCACGCCCAATGGGGGCTTGATCCTGAACAGATAAGCAAACACGACCGTGTAAACGAGCATGTTGGCCAGGGGGTTGATCATCGACCAGCCCCAGCCGATGACTGAACGCTTGTACTTGGAGCGCAGCTCGCGCAGGGTCAGGTTGGGAACAGCTCGCGGTACTGGAAGTACTCGCGGAACTTGACACCGTCCTTCGCGGTAACCGTCGAGGTGGCCGGCGCGCGATCGCCTCCCCTTTGGAGGAGAGACGCCAATAGCGCCATTAGCACCATCAATGGCGCCCACAGCAACGTCGCCGTTGCCCTCGGGCAGCGACGGCCACGCTTCTAGCGAAGAAGGCTCGGAGTCAGTCTGGCTCATGGTTCAGTCCTGAACAGGAGGCGGTTGCGGTTCAAGTTCGGGTTGTAATAGGGGTCACAGGTCGATCGCGGTCGCCACCGCTCGTTGAACAAGGGCGCGTCTTCTGGATCCTCGACCCGTCCCCGGGTCGAGCCTTCGGCATGGTAGAGCTCTGCGTCAGGCTCGTATACCACCTGGTACCCAGCTTGGTGCAAGCGCAAGCAGAAGTCTACATCGTTGTAAGCCACACGAAGGCGTTCGTCGTAGCCGCCGACCCGCCAGTAAACGCCGGGACGGGTCGCCATGCACGCGCCGGTGACTGCGGTGACGTCGCGGAGCAGGTCGCCCATCCGCCACCACTGTCCCCATTCGATCGAGTTGGCATGGCCCCGCCAGGCACCGATGACTATGCCCTCGTGTTGTACATCGCCGTTCGGGAAACGCAAACGAGGCCCGACCGCCCCCACCTCTGGCCTCATGGCCTGCTCTATCAGCCTGTCCAGCCAGTCTGCGGTCCCCACCTCAGTGTCGTTGTTCAAGAAAACGAGGACGTCGCATTCGACCGCGGCCGCAGCCAGGTTGAGCTGGCGCGGGTAGTTGAACTCGTGCGGGTAGCGCAGGACGCGGCCCGGCAGAGTTGACAAGAACTCGAGCGTGCCGGGGTCGTCGCTCTGGTTGTCGACCACGACCACTTCGAAATTTTCGTAGTTCGTCCGGCGGACCAGGCTTTCCATGCACCGCTCCAGCAGTCCACGGCCATTGCGGGTCGGGATGATGATGCTGACCTTGGGCTCACCGAACCGCCGGAACCTGACCCGGTGCACATCCTCCCACGCCCCCTCTTCGGTCCAGCCACCGGTCCCGCCCGCAGCTTCCCGCCGGTGTAGCCAATCCCCCAAGGCTCGCTGCGCCGCCAACCAGGCCCAGGGCTTGTGCTCACCGGCCGCCGCCGCTGACTTGGGGTGCATGCGCCAGCTGTACAGCGAATCGGGGATGTGGGTGATACGGTCGGTCGCTTCTGACACCCGCAAGACCAGGTCGTAGTCCTGGCTCCCGTCGTAGTCGCTCCGCAACCCCCCGAGGCTCTCGATGAGAGAACGGCGCAGGACCAACAAATGGCAGATGTAGTTCTGACAAAGCAGCAAGTTCGGAGACCAGTCGGGCTTCCACCGAGCCTCCGTCAGCCGGCCAGCCGGATCCAGTTTGTCCTCGTCGCTGTAGAGCATGTCGAGGGACGGGTCCGCCTGGAGCCAGCGGGCCACCTGGCCGAGCGCGTGTGGTTTGAGCACGTCATCGTGGTCCAGGAACGCGACGTACTCGCCCGTTGCCAGCGACAAGGCGGCGTTGGTGGCTGCCGATATACCCGAGCGCTTGCTCAGCCGTGTAATAACTATGCGGCTATCACGCCCGGTCAGCGACTCCAGCGTCGCCAGCGTCTCGGGCCTGCGAGAAGCGTCGTCTGCCATGCAAAGCTGCCAGTGGCCATAGCCCTGGGCCAGGACCGACTCCACCGCGGCTTCGAGCATCCAAGCCTCGGCGTCGCACACCGGCATCAGCACTGAGATCGTCGGCTGGTATGGCGACTGGGAGGCATCGGCGGCGATCGCGGCCACTACCTCGGTAGTTGGACCGCGCCGGTGGTGCCACAGTTCGTAACGCTCGTCCTCGCTCAGGCTGTCCGGCACGAAAATGGCAGGCGGGTCCGCAACAGCAGGCGGGCGCAGGGGCACCCTTATCGGCGGCGCGACGGGGTGCGCCGGACGACGCTCCACAGGCCAGAGCGGGCCCTGCGGCGGTTCGATGCCGGCCGAGACCAGCGCGGAGTGCAGCACGTCCTGACGCCTCGCGACCAGGCCGGCGAGGCGGGCGCCCATCGCACCGGCAAACTCGTTCCACGCGGCCTCATCTGTTAGCAAAGGCCAGCCGCGATGCACCATGTTGGGGACATCGGCGACAACCTGGTCGCCCAGTCGGGCCAGGTCAGTGCCGGCGATGGCTTTGGGAGTTGCCAACCACGGCGTGCCTGCCGCGACCGCTGCCGGCACCCATGACGAGGCGCTCGTCCCGTGCCGTACCGGGCCGACAACAAGCCTGGCACGGCCGAGAGCACCCACCAGGTCCCCGCCCGAGGGGACCAGCTCGGCCCCAACCCGCGATGCCAGCTGCACGAGGCCGGGGGTGGGCCAGTCGCTAATGACCCTGACCCGCAGGTTCATGTCCCGTCTGCGCCAGGCCGGTACTAGCTCCTCGAGCGCCCCCACCACTGTCTCTTCTGGGTCTCCAGCGGCGTCGAAGCTGTCGGTCGCGACCAGCGCCAGTCCCTCCCGGTCGGCGAAACCCTTCACGACTTCCTGCCGTGAGAGCGGGGGGCCGAAGCGCGCCACCTGCAATTGCGGGGAAAGCCCCGCCAGCAACCTGGCGTCCGCCCCGCTCGCGCACCAGGCCGCATCAATGCCGTCTAGCTGCCGCAACAGTTTGGTGTGCAGGACCTCTGAGACGGTCTCGGTCCCCTCGGTGTGCGAAGTCGCCTCGCCCAGCGCCTCGTAACGCCTGAACGGCAGCCGGTCACAGTACAGGACCCGCATGGCCTGGGGCTGGGTTGCCTGCACGAGTGACCAGAGCCGGGTCGTCAGGCCCTCTTCGCCGGCGATCACATGCGAATAGTGGTAGCGGCGCTCATGGCACCATAGGGGCCAATCGACGGGGGCAGCCACGACCTCCACACCCTGTCGTCGGTAATAAACCCCGAGGCGCCTGGCTTCGAAACCATCGGCGCAGGCCAGGGTAACGCGTACGGACGGGCACCGGGCCAGGGTCTCGACCACCTCGACGAGGCCCTCCGCCCCCATCAGGGTGCCCGGGACCGTTCCCGTCACGACTAACACCCGTGTCGGTGCGCTTTCGTCACGGTCTGCCCATCGGCGCGGGCCAGTCGTAGCCGGCCCTGGTGAAAACCCAGACGGAGCCCGGACACGCCAAGAGGGCTCGTAAACGATGCGGAACCCTCGGGCACGGACGTGGTCAAGCACGTCGCGGACCGTGAGGTCCGCCTCAGTACTTCGATCGCCGATATACAGGCCCTCCAGCGCGCTGGCGGACACCGCCACCACGGCCGAGGAAGTGCCAGGTACATCGCGGCGGAAAGCGTGCTCGGGCGCTGATAGTGCGGCTCCCGTATTGAACGGCGCCACGGTCGAGGCAGGGCCGGCGAACGTCCCTGCTTCTGCTACCCGGTCGTGCTCGTCGTAAAGAAGCGGCACGACAGCCCCGATCCCAAGCGGGCCACAAAGCAGGTCGACCAAGGCCTGCTCGGGGACGTCGCGTAGCTCGCCACTGGCCTCTCCAGTGGCGATTACCACGGCACACGGCTGGGGTCCCTTGTCGGCGAGTCGCGCCGCCAGCACTTCCTCGAGGGCGCGACCCGGGCCGGGCTTGACTGTAACAACCTGACCCGGCACAACCTGACTGGCCTCAACCTGACTGGGCACGCTCAGCGAGGGGCCTTTCGCAGCCGTTCGTAGAACTCGCGCGCCGGGGCCAGAGCCCGTACGGTCACGCTGGCGTGAAGGGTGCGCAGCTCGGCCTGCTGCTCGGCAGTCTCGTCCTGCAGGCGTTTCAGCTCTTTTTCGGCCATTTCAAGGCGCCTTCGGATGATGAGGTCCTGGCCTTGCACCGCTTTGATGGCCGACTCCACAGTGGTATTTGCGGCTTGTTCGAGGAGGCCCGCCCGTTCGCCGAAGCGCAGCCGTTCGGCGGCGAGACGCTGACGGAGCGCCTCGTTTACAGCCTCGAGCTCACGCTGCCGTGGCCCCGACGCGCCATTAGAAGCTTCGCTGGCTCGCCCTGTACTGGTCGATTCGGTACTGGCCGCTTCGGAAGCCGCTTGCCCCAGGGCGTCTGCAGCCTCGTCGAGGACCTGGTCCAACGTCGCCTCCAGTCGCTTGAACCCGGGCGGCCGGCCTGTCCGGGCGAAGATGTTAGGTATGGTCGCAACAATGTCCGCCGGGCTAGCGGCGAGCGCGCTGGCATCGCCGGTCCAGGCCGCAAAGGCGCTGGCGGAGCTCTCTTCAGGCGCCAGCGCGACGTGCGGGACGCCGAGCGTCCAGGACAGCGCCAGCATGGCCCCACTCTGAGCAACCACGGCCCCGGCACCGGCAACTGCCGCAGCCAAGTCGATGGGGTTGGTCACCCGCAACGTGAGCGGCTGTCGCTCCGGGTACCCCGCCCAGTCCTCGGGCTGGTAACGGGCCTCCTCGGCCTCAGCACGGCGGCTTTGGATCGCCTCCTCGACCGCCAGGTCGTCCCCGATCGGCCCCGGCGCCAGCCACACGACCTCAGCCGGGCGCTCAACTCCCGCCGCTTCAGCCACCCGTCGCAGCGCTAGCTCGAGGTCTACGCTCGGCGTTGCGCCCTCTGCGTTGTCCCATAGGCTGCCTTCGACCAGCACGTACTGCAGGGGTAGGCCCTCGACCACCCGGAGATAGGCGCCGCGCGCCGCCAGAGTGGAGCTGGGCACGTGGCGGGCCGTCAGCAGCACCGGTTCGGGAACGGCGAACGGGCTACCGACGCTCTGGTGTGGCTCGAGGCCCCAACTCTCATGCGGGGCCACCGGCACAGCTTGAACGCCCACCTCCACCAGGGCCTCGACGGTACTCGAGCCGCCGCCGTCAGCGGTGCCCGACTGGACAAAAAGGTCGAAGGGCACGCCCATCTCGCCTGCCCAACCCCGGGCCGGGTGGAGCGCAGCCGGCTCGCCCGTGAAGCCGGGCGCAGACCACGATGCTGCAGTGCCGTAGACGAGAAGAGGCGACAGTCCCGGGCACCGGGCACGGATCTCTTCTCGGAGCAGCGAGCCACCCAGGGCCGCCAGCGGGTCGCCCGGCTCGCCCCCGGCCCACCAGCCGACGCGCGTACGCGCGAAGACTTCTGCTGGGCCCATGCAGGAAGATTACTACCCACGTGCACGGGCAAGCTCGGAAGCCCTTACCAGTGCCACAACAGACAGCACCCGTCCTCGTCGACGCCCTGGTCAGTGGCCCCAGTCAGTGCCCCCAGTCGGGGCCCAGTCAGGGGCCTCAGTCAGTGGGCTCAGTCAGTGGCGCTGGCACTGGGCTAGTGCCGCCCGGGGCTACAGTTCGAACAATGGACCCCGATCCTGGCATGGCGGGCGCCTTGCTGACCGGGCCAACAAACACTGCTTCGCCCGGCACTCTGACGACAGGTACCGGGACGACTAGCCCCGAGGCGATTGGCCCGGAGACGACTGATCCCGGGAGGACTGATCCCGGGACGACTGGCCCTGGGCTACGGGGAGGCGTCCGCCTCGGGCCCCTGCCGATGACGGTCAGCCCGGTTTGCGACCGGGCGCCGTGTTCGCCGGCCAGCAATACCCCCGGGGCCTACCCACCATCGCCCACGTGGCCAGCCTGGTCGGCGCGTTCGCCTTTTGGGCCTACCTGGACCGAGGGCTGTGGTTCTTCGGTGACGAGTGGGCCTTTCTGGTCGGACGCGGGCTCAGGTACGCGCCCTCCAATCCAGAAAGCATCTGGTTCCCCCACAACGAGCACTGGTCGACGCTGCCCGTGCTTTTGTGGAGGGCCTTGTTCAGCGTTTTCCATTTGAGCAGCTATTGGCCTTATATCTTGCCCGTCCTTTTCGCCCAGGTCGCGATAATGCACCTCAGCTGGCGCCTGTGCCTGCGCGCCGGCGTCACGCCCTGGGTCGCGACGGCAGCCATAGCCGTCGTCGGTTTTCTGGGCGCGGGCTCGGAGGATTTGGGCTGGGGATTTCAGATCGGCTTCGTCGGGTCGGTGCTGTTCGGCTTGATCGCCATCGAATTGCTCGACAAGTCTTCGTCATCGGGAAAGGCGTGGGCCGGCGGGCTCGCGTCGCTGGCCCTGTTGGCGAGCTTGATGTGCTCGACGATCGGGGACGCCATGGTCGTCGGAGCGGCCGTACTGGCCTTTGCCCGCTTGCCGTGGAAGCGGGCGGCACAAATCATCGCTCCACCTGTCGCCGCTTACTTGATCTGGTTCCTCGGGGTGGGTCGCCTGGGCATCGCGGAGCACTCGGACCAGTTCCCACTGGCCACTTTCACCGGCCTCCCGAACTTCGTTTGGACGGGCCTGTCGTGGGCGTTGGGCCGGACTTTAACCTGGAAGCCGCCGGCGCTGCCCTCCTGGTCGGCCTGAGCGCCTGGCTGATCTGGAACATGGGCAGGTTTTGGCGCGAACAGCCCGCGCTGCTCGCACTCAGCGCCGCTGCGGTGACCTTTTATATTTTGGCCGGGCTGGGCCGGGATACCTCGACGGATACTCCGGAGGTATCGCGCTATGTCTACGTAGCCATTGTCCTTCTCATTCCAGTAATCGCGAAGCTTCTCAGCCCGCAAAGAGCGACAGTTCCTGCCCGCCTGGCCGCGGTGGCGTTGCTGGCAATCACGGTAGTGGGCAACGTGGGGCAAGCCCACACATGGGTAAACACCCGAGTCGGGCTGACTTCGGAACTAAAAACAGAGGTCCTGGCGACGGGTCGGCTCCTGGCCGCAGGTGATAAAGACGTGGCCGGCGAAAGCGCGGCACCTGTCCAGTACTTCCCGAACTTGCCGGCATCCGCTCTGGCCAGCCTGCAGCACTCTCGTCTGCTGCCTCCGGCACCACTCACACCTCTGGACCTCGTCAATGCGCGCACGCTCCTGGCAGTCGGCGACTGGAACGGTGTGAGTATGTCGCTCAGCCCGAAGCCACTGGTAGCTGGCCACTTCGCGTTTGTGAAGGCAGAGCACGCCGTTGTCACACGCTCAGATGACGGTTGCCTGGTCTTTTCTCCTGAGACCGTCGCTGCCGCGGTACAGGTGTGGCTGCGGGTACCTCGCCAGGAAGGGTCAGCCTCGGTCCTGGTCGAGGCACCTCCGGCGCCCACCGGCACTACCGACTACGTTGCTGCCGTACTGGTCCCTCCCCACGGCCCTTCGAGTTCACTGCCCGTAGAGCTGGTAGTCCCGCACAACGGGGCCGGGTACGCGAGCGACAACGACGCCCAGGCCACCCTTGTCCTTTTGTGGGACGAGGGGACCGCGGTTACCCTTTGCGGGACTTCACCTAGAGCGTGATACCGGAGGGCCCGCTTTTCCCAACCGCTGGGCGCAGCCCTTTGCCGGCCTGGCTACTGGCGACCGGTTATATATGCGGTTGGGCCGGCCTCAGCACTGTGGTCCTTTTCCGTCAATCAGGGGTACCCGCGACCAAGACGGTCTGGGCCGAAGATGGGCGAATTTTCTACTCCCAGGCCACGATGCTTCCGTTCTGGCATACGTTGGTCACGCTTCACAACGGCTACGTCCAGCTTTTCCCGCGCCTCACCGTTCAGCTAGCTCTGTTGGTCACCCCTGCGGACGTGGCCGCGACATTGGCCCTCACCGGCGCCATCAGCCTCGCCGGGCTGGCCTGCCTTGTCTTCCACATGTCAAAGGGCCATATTGCGACGCCCGCCATACGCGCCTTGTTGCCGGCGGCGATGGTCTTGTTGCCTGTTGCCAACACCGAACTCCTGAACAACCTCGTGAACATCCCGTGGTGGCTGTTCTTCACCGCATTCTGGGCATTGCTGTGGAGGCCACGGTCGCCTACTGGGTTCGCCGGAGCGGCTGCGGTGTGCTTCATCGCGGCCGCATCAGAACCCCTGGTCGCTCTTTTCTTGCCCGTGGCCGTGGCCAGGGCCGTATCGGTGCGCAATGTTGCCGACCAGGCGCCCGGTGCCGGCCTACTCCTCGGCCTGGTTTACCAGGCCGTCGTGATAGTGCCATCTGGGGCTAAAGCGCTATCCAGTCCAGGAGGCCTGCAGGGAGTCGGCCAGTCTTTCGCGGTCCGAGCCGGTCTCGGCTTGGTGGGCGGGGTGAAGGGGACCGATTGGCTGTTTTTGCACGATAAGGACCTGAGCATCGCCCTCGGCGGCGTCATACTCTGCACCATTGTTGTTGCCGGTACGTTCACCCGGGCCGTTCGTGTACGCGCTTTTACGCTCGTCGCCGCAGCCTATTCAATTGTCTGTTTCGTAGTGCCGGTATGGCTGAGAGATGTCGCGGAGGTTGTAAGGCTCGGGACCGTGGGGACAGCTGGTCGCTACCAGGCCGTGTCGCTCCTCCTGCTTGTCAGTGCAGTCCTGGTGTTGGCAGATCATCTCGGGCGGGAGGGCGCTGCGCCCGCCTTCGGGTGGATCACCACCGACAAGACTACGCCCCGCGTCATCGTGACCTCCGGGCGGGGGCTGGGGGCCGTCGTCCTCTGCCTGGCTCTGTTCGTCCCGACCTGGGTGACGGACTTCCGCCAGCCTAACCAGCGTTCGGCGGGGCCAATTTGGGCGAGCCAGGTGACCAAGGGATTGGAACAATGCCGCTCCCGCAACGGGGGGACGGCCACGCTATCGATCAGCCCTCCGCATTGGACCGCTGTGTTGGAATGCACCGCATTGACGAATTCGAATACTGCTTTCCGCAACCTCGGCTCGGTTGTCGTCATCAAAAAAGACTGGTGAGCTCTCATACCTAAACGACAATGACTACTTCGCCCCCATGCTCACCGCGTAAAACGTGATCTCAATGTCACCTTGACCAAAGCTCCAGCCACCTCCCGAAAACGCCAGCTCGCGGATAGCCGGTGGCGTAAAGGCTGGCGAGTAACCAAGATCAGCGGGTGCGGCCAAGACATGGTAGTCCGCCGCCGTCCCCGGGATGAAGCGATACGTGGTAGGGATCGTGCCCCCGTTCCAGGCGATGATGTCCATGTTGGGTGGTTTCAACACCACGTCGTCGACCTTGGCGATGAGAGGGGTCGTCAGGGAAAAGGTAGCGATCACCATTTTTCCGGGTTCGCCCATTTTCCCTGGTTCGCTCGGTACGTTTACCGGCTCACCAAACCGCGCGGTCACCCGCTCCAGCTCGACGGCGGGGCTGCACCGGTCAGGGACACGTTCGAGGACCTGCCATGGCCCGGTTGTCGCCAACTGCAAATAGTGACAGTACATCGACTCCAGTGTGGCCGGCGGGTCCAAGAACTCGTCCCGGCCGTTGATAACCTCCGACGGCGCGTAAAGGATGCGTTCTGGAGCGCGCGCCGACGTGAGGAACGCAGCGTCAAGGCGGTCGAGGTAGCTTGTATAGGCGCTATATCCCTGCAATACCGGCTCAGGGTCCCAGTCAAGGTTGTAGTCATAAGCCATCGAGGCCTCAATTGGCTCGACGGCGACGGTGTGGCCCTCGAGCAGAGACAAGGTAGTACCCGGGAGGGTGTCGCCGGTGGAAAGGAACTGACCGAGAGCGGCCGCCTGCGCCTTGGCGAGGCCTCCGATAGCCCAAAACGCTGCGGGCATCCTGAAAAACGGCGGACGTGCTGGCCCACGGCGAGTAGAGCTGCTCGGGCACGCCACCGGCTGCCACACAAGCCACGATGGCTGCTATAGCTATAGAACTGCCCTGGAGCGGCACGTACCGAGGTCTGAGTCTCGCCAGGCACATGGCCACAAGGGCAAGGCCGAAATACGTGAGGTCGTGAGCATCATGGCGCACGAAGCCCTCTTTTACAAGCGCCCAGCCCCAGCCAGCCAGCAGCAATAAAACCGCCAACTTGTAGCGCCGTGGCTTGTCCAGCACTGACAATGCGAAAAGCAGGACGAGCAACGCTCCCACGACCAGGGCGTACCAGTCCTCGGCCCCCCGTCCGCGGGAATACTGCATCGCCGAGCTGTAACCGGCGGCCACCGAAAAAGAGCCCCTTACGTAGCTGACCAGGTTCCCCAGGCTTTGCCCGGCCGCTACCCAGGCCGCCAGGCCCACGCCCACAAGTGGCACACCGGCGGTGAGCGCCGCCCGGCGCCAATCGACGCCACCCAAAATTACCACCACGATCAACAACCCGACGCTTACGACCCCGTCGCTGGTCTTGGCCAAGAGCTGGAACCCTGCGAGCCCTCCCAAGAGAGCAAGGAGACAAAACCGTGCCCCGTCCTCCTTCGCGTCCAGGACGGCCAACGCCAGCCCGAGCGCCGTCCCCACGGCCAGGTCCGAATAGCCGAACCTGCTGCTGGCGATCGCAAGGGCGGCCCAGGCCACGACACCAGCGCCGAGCAGGCCCCAAGAGGGACGCAAGGAGGAAACGATCAATGCCGCCAGGCCCCAGACCACTGCGAGCGCGTACACGACAGAAACAAATGCGGTGAGCCGGTAGTAGGGCAAAATGGCGTCGACGAAACCGTAGGGCCCAAAGCTGAAAATAATCGAGGGCCCCCACTGGAGGTGGCGCATGAACCCCATGGTCAGTCCGGCTTCCCAGGACGGGTCGATGCCGGCGTATACGGCCTTCCAGGGGTACGTCCGCCAGCTCAGTATGGCGGCCAGGAAACTTATTACGACCGTGCCTGGCCAATTGTGGCGCGCCACCACGCCCGGCCCGCGCCCGGCCTGCCCCAGTGACTGGGGCCGGGTGACCTGAAGGGTCATCCGCCGGGGTCAGCCACGAGAACTTTCGTGGCCGTACACAGCACGCCAATCGAAGATGACCGAGGGGTCGAGCTCGCCGCCGGCGTCGAAATGCAACTTTTCGGCCGGGATAACAAGCCGTTCTGGCCATGAGCTCATGTTGTCGTAATGGAAGTTGGTCCCACCGCGCCGCAACCCGGCCCGGTCGACCTCCAGGCGCCGGGACATCTGGCCGGCGCTCCTCATCGGGTAGTGCCTCAGGTTGAACAGCTGCGGGTAGCGCTCGCCGAGAGGAGGGTTGTGGTTGAACTCTCTGACGTTCGTCGCCGACGCCCGCCAGGACCGGATGCGTGGGCCACAATCAGCAAAAAGGCTGTAATGCCGTACGCGGTCGACAACACGCTCCACATTGAGGTCGTCCGATTGGGTCCACCAGAAATTGTAATTGTTGAACTGGATCCAGTCGTAGGGCGAGGCCACGACCTCTTCGAGCCATCTCCGGTACGGCTGGCTGCGGTCCGGGCCCTCGAGGAACTCGTCCTGGTCGGGCCAGGAGATCCATTCGTAGCGGGGCACGTACTGTTCCCGCAGGTGAGCCGACATCGCCTGGTAGAGCCCGTAGAAGTCGACGCTTCGGGGGACCGTCTGCAACTCGACCAGCTCCGATCGAAGCGTCCGCAGTACCTCGGGCGTCTGGTCGGTCGAGCCGTGGTCCCAAACGACAAGTTCGTGACCCTGGTCCCGCAAATACCTGACCGCGTCTTCGACCAGGTCTCCGTCGTTGTAGCAGAGGAGCACACCAAGTAATCGCAATCGACGTTCCCCGTTCCCCGTTCTCCGTTTCCGTCGCGCCGTCACCAGGCAAGCACCCCGGCCGTCGCTCGGTCATCTGCCTAGCCAGGCTATCTTCCGGTAGCTTCGCGGTCAGTGGCAGCTAACCAGCAAGCGACAGGTGTTGCGATCCTTGGCATGCACCGCAGTGGCACGAGCGCCGTGGCGGGGTTCCTCGCGAAGGTGGGCTTTTTCGCCGGAGAAAACGATGACCTCCTGGCGGCGGCGGAGGACAACCCGAGGGGTTTCTTCGAGCGCACCGATGTGAACGAGCTCAACGACGGCCTGCTGGCCGAGGTGGGCGGGGCGTGGGACGAGCCGCCGGGGCGCGACCGCGTTGCTCAGAACAGCCGCGGCCTGGCTGCCCAAAGTAGACGAACTGTTGGGCGACCTCGCATCCCAGGCCGCCGGTCGGCCTCTTGTCCTGAAGGACCCTCGGATCAGCCTGCTCTTGCCGGCCTGGCTCCCGGTGCTGGACGACAGGCGCTTTGTCGTCCTGCTCGTCGACCGGAGCCCGATGGACGTGGCTCTTTCAATGCGCAAAAGAGACGGACGACCGCTCTACGTGGCCCTGGCGTTGTGGCAGCTCTACAGTGCGGACCTGCTGGACGGGCTGGCCGGCAAGCGCGTGCTGGTCGTCAGGTACGAAGCCTTTGTAGAGGACCCGGCCCGGACCACTGCCTGGCTCATGGGAGAGTTGGCAGATGCGTTCCCCGACCAGTTGGGCGAACAGGGTCGGCGCGCCGGCGGCAGCGGGGGACCGGAGTCAGCGGATTTCGTATCACGCGACATGCGCCATCATCGGACAGAGGTCAAGGACGACGTGAACGAGCAGGTCCTGACCGGTACGCAACTGGCGCTGTACAAGTGGTGGCGGGAACTGCCCGAGGGGTGGGTAGACCTGCGCCCACCGGCGAAGCTCCGGGCGGAGACCGCTAACGCCCTCGTCACGACGGCGGAGTACCAGGCTGCAGTAGCCGACCGGGCCGGGATGGAGGGGGCTTATGACGATGAACGCCATAAGGCCCTCTACTTCGAGCAGTCCACGGAGTTGAAGGACCACCACATCGAGCGCCTCGAGGCCGAGTTCCGCAAACTACGCGAGCGGGTCGAGCAAGGCGAAGCCCGGGTGGCGGACCTGGCGGCGGAGGCCGAGCAGCTTCGGGCCACCAACGAAGCGCTCCAGGAAGAGCTGCGCAGGCTGCACCAGGACGGTAGGGCGGCAGTGAACACCCTCGTTTCGGTGGCGAGGCGAAGCTGGCCCAACCGCTCGGCGGACCAGTCGCACTAAGTGCCCGCCGCCGCGTCTGGCGAAAGCCGCTCCGCCAAGAGGTCAGGCGCCCGCCGGGGAGCGGCGCAGAACTCGAGCAACGGCCGAGCCACCTGCTCCCAGGTGTAGCTCTGCGCCACAGAAGTGAAGAGCTGGCGCGGCGGGGAGGTGGCGAGCATCTGCTCCAGGGCGGCCTCGAGGGCTTCGTCATCCCCTGCGGGGACGGTCACGGCCAACCCGGCCCTGGCGAATTCTTCAGCCAGGACATCACCGCCGGTCAGCACCATAGGCAGCCCGGCCCACAGATAATCGAGGACGCGAGAGCGGAACGAATAGCGAGTCTCCAGATGGTCATGGTGCGTGCTCACGGCTATGTCGGCGTCCAGGAGGAAGTCGGCTCTACGTGCGTAGGGGACCCATCCGGCGTTGAAGAACACGTACCTCCCCGTGAGCCCAAGTTCCGCCGACAGCTCCTGGAGCCTGGTGGCGACGCGCATCTCAGGGACCGCGGGGTTCGGGTGGCGCATACCGAGGAAAACAAGGCGCAGTTCTGGCAGCCGCCGGCGCAAGCGGTCGGCCGCCCTCAACAGGGAGATAGGGTCGAGCCAATTGTAGACACCGCCGCCCCACAAGACGACCTTGTCGTCGGGCCGATACCCGGGATGACGCCGCGCAAGCCTGGCCCCTGTCGGCTGGGCGGCTCGCTCGGCAGCCCGAACGGCACGACCGAGATGAGCCGGCCCAGGAGCGGGTCGACTTCGTAGTTGTAGGGGTTGACCCGGCCCACTGCGGCCAGCGAGCCCAGCCAGAAATCCCTCTGGCGTTCACTTGCGCAGGTGAAAAAGTCACCCCGTCGCAGACCAGCGTTGACCACGCCGGCCAGACGGGTCACGGACCTGTCCTGTTCGGCCCGGTCTGCTCCACCCATCTCCAGGTTCTCCAGGTGATAGGGGTCATAAATGTCCACCACAACAGGCTTTTCTGTTTGTTGCAGTTCACGCGCCATATAGACGAGGCTGCTCGGGGCGAAGGAGACGTCAGTGCCTTCGACAAGCTGTTGGAGCGCTTCCCCGTAGGCCAACCGCAGCTCGGCGTTGGGGTGTTGGCCCGACACCGACACCGTGCTCGCCAGCACCACCTCCACGTGGTCGCCCAGGACTCGCGCCAGCTCCCAGGCGCGGATGGCAGGGCCGGGCATCTCCGGGCCCACCGGGTCAGTAGTGAACACCACCGTGCTCTGGCTACGCTTCCTGCCCGTGGGTTCCAGCATCGCCGTGAGGCTACCGGGGACCACCGGCCCAAGGCTAAGTGACAGGTGACCCGGGTACTGGTGGTGACGGCCGACGTCCTGCGGCCTCAGATCGCCGGCCCGGCGATGCGCGCCCTGCATATCTCAGCGCGCCTGGCAGAAGATGGAAATGAAGTCCGACTGCTTACGACCTCGCCCTATTGCGAGGTGAGCCCTCGCGGCTTCACGGCTCTGGCTGCAGGCCCCGAGGCGCTCGCCGAGGCAGAGGCGTGGTGTGAGGTGATGGTCCTCCAAGGCTATATAACTCTCCACCACCCCGTGCTGGCCGCTTCCGACAAGACGATCGTCTTCGACGTCTACGACCCGCTTCACCTCGAAACCCTTGCCCTCACCAAGGTGGCGACAGGACCGGGTCGCGATGGGCACATCCGGCTTTCTATCGACACCTTGAACAACCAGCTGGAGCGGGCGGACTTCCTTGTATGTGCCAGCGAGAGGCAGCGTGACCTCTTCATAGGCCAGCTCTGCGCGCTCGGCAGGGCGAATGCCCTCACCTATGACGACGACCCCACCTTGAGAAGGCTCATCGATGTGGCGCCGTTCGGGCTTCCCGACGAGGAGCCGGAGCACCGTCGCCCCGTACTGCGCGGTGTGGTACCCGGTATCGGACCGCAGGACGACGTGCTGGTGTGGGCAGGCGGGATCTACAACTGGTTCGACCCGCTAACCCTCATCCGGGCGGTGGGCGGGCTCGCCAAGAAGAGGCCGTCGGTGCGGCTCTACTTCATGGGCCTGCGCCACCCCAACCCTGACGTGCCACCGATGCAAATGGCCATCGACGCTCAGGCCCTCGCCGAGGAGCTCGGTCTCACCGGTAGGCATGTGTTTTTCAACGAGGGTTGGGTCGAGTATTCGGACAGACAGAATTTCCTGCTCGAAGCGAACGTGGGCGTCACCATGCATTTCGACAGTGTTGAGACCCGGTTCGCGTTCCGGACGCGGCCCTCGACTACCTGTGGGCCGGGCTGCCGGTCGTCTCGACCAGGGGCGACACCTTCGCGGAGCTGATCGAATCCGAAGGCCTGGGTTTGACGGTGCCGCCCGAGGACCCCCAAGCCCTGCAGGAGGCGCTGCTGCGCCTGCTGTGCGACTGGGACCTGGCCGAGAGGTGCCGCGCCCGGGTGGACGCGGTGCGCGAGTCGTTTCGCTGGTCGAGGGCCCTGGAGCCGCTAGCCGCCTTTTGCCGCAGCCCGCGGTGGGCGGCGGACCGTGCCCAGAAATCGGAGGCCGCCACGGCGCCTGACAGCGCCGAAGGCGCTCCCGAGGCGGTCAGCGCCACCCCGAGGAACCTCTCCGAACTCGTCCGCTTCCACTACAAGCAGGGCGGCGTCGCCGAGGTGGGCCGGCGCGCCGCTAGCAAAGCCCTGCGCGTAGCGCGCCGTTACTGAGTGCCGGCGAGAGTCAGGCCAGCGGGTTCGCCGACCTGGCGCGCTCTGGAGATGACCTGGTCGATGAAGCCGTACTCCTTGGCCTCGTCGGCGGTGAACCAGCGATCGCGGTCCGAATCGCGTTCAATGCGCTCCTCGGACTGGCCGGTGTGGAAAGCGATCCGCTCCGCCATCATCCGCTTCAGGTACACGATCTGCTCCGCCTGGATGGCGATGTCGGTAGCTTGCCCTTGCATCTGGCCGGAAGGCTGGTGCATCAGGATGCGGGCGTGCGGTAGCGCGTACCTTTTCCCGGGCGCGCCCGCGCACAACAAGAACTGCCCCATCGACGCCGCCAGGCCCATACAGACCGTCGAGACGTCACAGGGCACGTACTGCATCGTGTCGTAAATGGCGAGGCCAGCCGTCACGGAACCGCCCGGCGAATTGATGTAGAGGCTGACGTCTCGGTTGCCGTCTTCCGCCGCCAGCAACAGTAACTGGGCACAGATCAGGTTGGCGGAACGGTCGTCGACCTCTGTGCCGAGGAAGACAATGCGCTCACGCAGCAGCCGCTGGTACACATCAGGGCTTGGGTCGGCACCGGGAGGCGCGGCCTGGGACAGCGGGGTTGCTGGGAATTGGAACTGGGACATACTGGCAGGGTACCGCCAAAAAAGGGGCTGGCTGCGGCCCCGTGTGGCGACGTTCGCGGCCCCAGCCGCCGGCGTGCCGAGCCCTGTCGACGTGCTCGGCTCAACTTCCGCCCATCATCACTTGTGCAGGGTTATGACAACGGAACTGTCGTTGGTGTTGCCGATTGTCGTGTCGGTGAGGGACCCGGTGTAACCAGCGAAACTACCGGTCCCGCCATCTACCCGAATTGTGCCGTTGTTGGCCGCCAGGTTGGTGGTGAAGTTGTCTGCGTAGATGAGCCCGTCTCCCGCAGCGAACACTGCGAAGCACTTGGCATTGGCGGGCATCGAGACAACCGTGCAGAACAGGTGGTCGCTGACCGTCCACGTCGCTCCGTGGCTCGCCTGGCTACCCACGTAATCGACGTCGTCTTCTTTCACGTGGCCACCAAGGGGCGGGTAGTGGTGGATTGCCGCGTTCGACGCGTTATAAAAGGTCAAGGCCGTCTGCACCTGGTAATAGTGGAGCACCATCGTTGCCGGCGCGGCGTCAGCCATTCCTCCGCTCAGGGCTTGAACGCCGAGCGCGAGAGAACCGGCCGCGCAACCTGCAACGAGCGTCCTCATCATCCGGCCAAACCGGGCCGAGTTCTTGAGCACCATGGACTTCTCGCTGAAAAGCATTTCCGTGCCTCCGTCGGTCGGAATTGAACGGTCACACGCCGCTCGCATTTTCAGTATCAGGAAACAGACCGGCACGGTCATCCGCCAGGAGGGCGGTCTTGGCAGATTAACGCGTATCACTCGAGGTGTACGGCCCGGCCCGAAACGTCACCATTGCGGCGGACGACAGCGGGAACCAAGAAGAGCATCGTGAGTGAAATGAAGCGCCATTGCCCCCGCCCCGCCCGGCGGTCACAATACGAAGTGTGGACCAGGGGTTGGGCACCGTGAGCACCCGAGGACTGATTAGGCGGTTGACGGCGCCCGTGTTCGGTTGGCGCGACGTCGGCGTGGCGGACATCGCCTGGGCTCTACTGCTGAGCGCACTCGGCGTGACGTCAATTGCCGGGCTGACGGACTCCACGAACCATGGGGGTATCGGTGCCGCCCTGGCCGTTCTGTTGCTGACCGCCCCAGTTGCGCTGGCCAGGCGTGCGCCGGTGGCGACCGCTGCCGTACTGGCGGCGGGAGCCGTTTTGAACTGGGCTTTGTTTGACCACATGGTCCGCTGCGGCGTGGCGCTGCCGGCGATGTTCTACGTCGCGTTCGTGATCGGTTGGCGCACCATCGGCTGGCGCCCGGCCGCCCTGGGTATGGCGCTGTTGCTCGTCAACCTTGTCTGCCAGGCGTACTCAGACCCGCAGCTGGGCGGGGCGAGCGTGCTGCCGTTGATGGTGCCGGTAGCCGTCGGCCTCCTGGTCGCCGGTCGGCTCCTGCAACGCCGGAACGCCGCGGTCGTCGTGTTGCGAGGGCGCACAGCCGAGGCCCGCGAGCTACGGGAAGAAAACGCCAGGCTGGCGGTAGCCGCCGACCAGGCCCGCATTTCCGACGATCTCGGCGGCTTCCTCCAAGCCCGGGTGGCCCAGATAGCCGCTGACGCATCAACCGGCCTGGCTGTCTTGGCTGAGCAACCCGACCAGGCCCAGGACGCCTTCGTGGCCATACAGGGAACGGGCCGCGAGACGCTCAACTACATGCGAGGGGTCGTGGCCAACCTGAGAGACCAGACATCGACCGAGCCCCAACCGGTGTTGGCGCAGCTCGACCGGCTCCTGGGCCAGGCCACGCGGGCCAAGGCCCGTTTGCAGGTGACGGGTGACTCCCGGCTGCTCCCCCCTGGCGTCGAGCTCTCCGGGTACCGCATCATCGAGCACCTTTTGGTAGCTCTGGACGACGACCCGACCGCAGAAATCGAGGTCGACGTCGCCTTCGCTCCGGGCACGCTCGAGCTGACGGTTGCGGGACCGAGCCTGCGCCACGGCGACGTCCGTTCCGCGCTCGCAGCTGCAGCCGAACGTGCTGCGCTCCTCGGCGGGACCCTGAACAGCCGGGCTAGCGGCGGGCGGCTACGGGCCGTGGTCCTGCTCCCGCTGGCCGCCGGCCATGCCTGAGCTGGGCGAACGCGCCTGGCGCTGGTGCCGCCAACACGGCGACGCCGCCGCTGCTGTGGTCCTGACCGGCTCCGGAGCCGCCAGCCTGGCTGCTGGAGGGCTGATCGTATCGCCAGTGGAGCAGGCAGACTCGGCCTGCCTGCTCGGCGTGACCCTGCTCATCGGGTGGCGGCGGCGCTGGCCCGTTGCGACAGCAGTCGCCGCTGGAGCCCTTCTGGCCGTGCCCACGCTTACCGGGCACTCGTCGGACTTCTACGGCGACTCGTCGGCGCTCTATAACGACGTGCTGCAAGCCGTCTTGTTCTTTGCCTTGTTCATGTACGCCTACGCGCTCGGTTCTTATTGCCAGTGGAGGCGGTCTCTGCTCGGCCTGCTACCGATGACCGCGGGGCTCATGATCGCCATGGGGGCGGGGATGAACTCGTTCGTAGGGGTGGCCATTGCCGGGCCCTGGCTGGGCGGCCTGGTCGTAGCCTCCCGGCGGGACGTGGCCGAGCAGCTCGAGGATCGCGCCCGCGAGATCGAGGAGGAACGCGAGCTGTTCGCCGAGCGGTCGGTTCGCTACGAGCGCGCCCGCATAGCCCGGGAACTTCACGACATCGTCGCGCACTCCGTGAGCCTCATGGTTGTCCAGGCCAACGCAGGTGAACACCTCGCCCGCCACGACCCCGGAGCCGCGGCCGAGGCGTTCGAATCAATCAGCGAGGCGGCCCACCAGTCCAAAGCAGAGATCGACCGCCTGGTGGAACTTCTCGACACCTCGTCTCCAGCCACTCCTCCTGCCGGTTTGCGGATAGTCGAAGATTTAGTGGGCCGGGCCCAGGCGTCTGGCCTGCGCGTGACGTGCCAGTTCAGTGGCGACAGCGACGACCTGTCGGAGCTCGCCGCAGAGTCCGTCTACCGGGTGGTCCAGGAGGCGGTCACCAACGCGATGAAGCACGCCCCTGGAGCGCCGATCGACATCGCCGTCGTCGGCCACACCGGCACCGTCGAGGTACGAGTCGTCAACCAGGCGGCCCATTCCCGGCGTTCGGGCCTCGAAGAGACCGGCGGGGGCCACGGCCTGGCCGGCATGAGGGAGCGTGTGACGGAGGTGGGTGGGACGTTCGGTGCCGGCCCGACCCCGGAGCGGGGATGGGAAGTCGTCGCCCGCCTCCCCCGCCACCCCCAGGGCGAGGTGGCAGCGGTCCAGCTACGAGGGCTCCGTTGGAGGTAGCTCCTGGGGAGACGTCGGTCCTCATAGCCGACGACCAGCGTCTGGTCCGGGCTGGTTTCGGGGTGATCCTGGACAAAGAGCCAGACATTACGGTGGTAGGCGAGGCCAGTGACGGGCTCGAAGCCATCCGGCTCGCCCGCAGTCTCTCCCCCACCGTCGTCCTCATGGACATCCGAATGCCCAACATGGACGGGCTGGCGGCCGCCCGGGTCATCGTAGCCGAGACCAAGAGCCGGGTCTTGATGCTCACTACCTTCGATTCCGACGATTACGTCTACGCAGCACTGCGCGCCGGGGCGAGCGGGTTCCTGCTCAAAGACGCCCCGAGTGAACAACTCGTGGCGGCTGTGCGCGTTGTTGCTGCCGGAGACGCCCTGATCGACCCTTCAATCACCCGCCGGCTTATCCAGCAGTTCGTAAGCGCCACCCGGCCCCGCACCGAACAACCCTCTCAACTGGCGTCATTGACTCCCCGCGAGCTCGAAGTACTGCGCCTCGTCGCTCAGGGGCTATCGAACGCCGAGATCGCGGCGCGCCTCGTCATTGAGGAAAGCACAGCTAAAACCCATGTTGCCCGCATCCTCATGAAGCTCGGCCTGCACGACCGCGTACAGGCCGTGGTGATGGCCTACGAGTGTGGGTTCGTTGTACCAGATATCTGATCACCGGACACCTGATCACCGGACACCTGATCACCCGGACATCTGATCAATGGGCCGGCCCACCGGTAGCGGGCACCGCTTTGCGCAGGGGCCACAGGACGAGGCACGCAGGCGGAGGTAAGCCGGCCGCGGGCTAACGGTGGTCCGGCAACATCGCGACTATTAAGCGAGCGATAATGGCGTAACCGAGGGCCGTCGGGTGGACGTCTTGGAGCTTGCAGTAGTACGTAAGAACACAGACATCGGCGACGGCTACGGGAATTTCCCCGAAGCGACCATAGGCCGTCGTCTGGCGGAACGGCGTGTAAGCGCCCGTCGCTTTGGTCACGTCGACGAAGCTGCCCCCCACGCTCGAGTACGCCGCCCGCAAGGTGGGGTTCAAGAGGTTTCGAAATTCAGTAACTGACAGTATCGCCAGGTTTCTCTGACTTCGAGCTGGTGTGAGGTACGAGCCGAGGAATATGTCTGGGTAGGTAATCCCGACGATGGGCACTCCAGGTCCCGCGCTGTTACGCAAAGCAGCCAGGAGCACGGTCAAATTGCGCTCGACCACCTTCAGCACGCTTCTGGCACATGACAGGAGCTGAGCGGCTGTGTCGCACGCCAACACGTCGTTACCGCCGATCGACACCGATATAAGGCCGATGTGCCCTCGATGCCGGGAGATAAAGCGGCTCGCCGCTGCCGCCTGGGTCTGCGTCGGGTAGGAAGTAGTGTCCGGGCCCGGGTTATCTACAGAGCACCCAACCTGTTGGAGGACCGAGGTGGTTGTGGCACCGCCACAACCGAAGTTCAGAAGCTCGAAGCGGTAGCCTTTGTCGCGAGCCAGCTTGACCACTTGATAAGCGGGCCCATTGGAGTCGTTGTGAGCCCACGCGCTGGCGATTGGCTGGTTGCCGGCGGCATAGGAGTCGCCCAGAGAAACGTAGTAGTTGGCGGTCGTCGGTGGCGTCAGCCCGCCAGGCGCACGGGCATTTGCTGTCGAGGCGGTAGATCCGCCCACGTGGAGGGCCGGGAGTTGAGCGTGTTAGGATAAAAGTGCAGGTCAGAAGGTCATGCGGGCGTGGCGAAATTGGCATACGCGCCAGGTTTAGGTCCTGGTCCCGAAAGGGGTGGAGGTTCGAGTCCTCTCGTCCGCACGTTTTACCTGGACAATGCCGCGTGCATTCTACGTGCAACATCGGGACGCGGTGATGCCAGTTGGGGTAGCGAAAGGGCATACCCTGGGTCGACACGAAGACGAGGGCGTCCGATTCGGCGGCGGCGAGACCTCTTCGTGATAAGTGGGCAGCGAGGTCCCCCACTAGCCATGAGGAGATAGCAAGCTTGCGGCGCCCCGCCTGGGACTTGGGAGGGCAGTTCGGGACAGATGGGCATCGTCACCCCCTTGGAGGCCGCCAAATTCGGACCTCTACCTACGGCCCACTCGTGTGTCCGGGCTAAATGTCCCATTTTGTGCGCCCTGCCGAATCGGTCGCGACCCCGTCCCCCAGGTTGGCCGTGGTTCTCGGATGCCGAATAGGGATGTTATTTCGAGTGAGCCACGATGCGCTCGCCCCAGGTGGCCACCTCTCGGAAATGGGGGCCACCTGCTGGCTCGAAATCGCCATGCAGCACTGCCGGATCGAGATCCAGCCCATTGGGCCAGGTCACCGTTCGGCTCTCGGGGTTCACTCGGACCTGACCGAAGTACGGCGGATCGTCAAGCGGGGCGAACACGGTCCCCTCATTCGATCCGGTGAGGAACTGGAGCTCCCGGACGAGCCCGTCGTCGAAGGTGAGCCGCAGTACATATGCGCGCGGCACCTCCACCTTTTCGACGTGCGGGATCCGGTAGTTGTTCTTCATGGCAATCCCTCAATGGTACCGGGTGCCTGGTTCGCCTTAGCCCGTTCCCAGGCCGCCTCGAGTTCGTTCTGATGCAACCGGTGCCAAGTTCGTACGAGACGGAGCGCCCTGGCGGGGAGCCATCCGTGAAGCACGGAGGCTCCGGCGATCACGATCCAGGCCTCATGCTCCCCGTACACAGCGTGATAGTGCGCCGGGTTGTGGTCGTCCAGTAGGTGTAGATCGCGATCCCGTAGAAGTAGGACAGTCGAGGCACGGCCCCACGCTACTTCCGCCCACTGACGGCCAGCCGCAGAGGAGGAGAAGTCTGCCACCCCCACGCCGACACGAACGGCCATACGGAACCCGCCGCCTGGCGGTAGCGCGAGCCGTCCACATCGACGTGCGCCAGCGCGAATAAGCGGGCCGTCACCCCTAGTCCCGAATTGGCCACCACTGGGCAGCTTCTATTGGCGCTGCGGGCGGCGAGGTTGCCGACGCCTCAGGTGACCAGGCGATGGCAGCCTCCCCACTTCCGTACCGAGTGCGTAGCGGGTGTGTAGCGCTTGGCATTGCTCCTCCTGCCAGCGAAGCCTCATGCTGGAACGTAGTAACGCTTCCCCAGATTTGGTATTGCATGCCCTGAAACAAATATATATGATCGTATCGATTAGATAAAGTTAGGTCGTCTCAAGGCACCCGGCCCAACCCGCGGCTCGCGAGGCGAAACAGTCTGTTTGACTAGACCGAGGTGTCCGCGAACCGGACTGCATAACCCCAAGGGGGAGAAAGGAGACTGACATGACTGAGAGCGACGAAAGCAACTCGGCCGGGTCAGCAAACGAGGGGACGGTCGGCCGAAGGGAGTTCCTCGGTGTTGCCGCGACTGCCGGAATTGGGACGGTCTTAGGGTCACGAGTGCTACGAGGCAGCCTCCGACGGACGGAGGACGCGGAAGCGGCCGATAGCTCCGTATCCACCAACCAAACTCTGACCATGTGGTCGTGGGAGGAACTGTCCCAGTGGGACAAGGTCTACCAGCAGGCCGGGCTCTACCGGAAGTTCCCCGGATTGAAGCTTACCTTCCTGCCACAAAACATCGATACCCTGCAACAAAAGGCAATCACCGCCCTCGCTTCGGGTATCAGCACGGGCCTGCCCAACCTTCTGCGCATCCCGATGGCGACGTATCGGGCCCTTGTCAATACCAAGGCCATCGTCGATACGACCAAGTACGTCACCCCCCACAAAAGCGACATCCTGTCGACTACATGGGGGTCACTTGACGTCAATGGCCGCACGTACGCTCTTCCTGACGATACCGGCTTCTGTTTGTTCGGCTACCGCTGGGACTTGTTCAGCAAGGCCGGGATCGGCAACACCCCTGCCGAAGTCGCGGCCGCCATCCCGACGTACAACGACTTGTTAACCGTCGGTCAGAAGCTCAAAGCTAAGACCGGTGCTCGGCTATTGTTGTTCCCCGAGGGCACCGACGGCCTGGGCTCTCCTTCACCCTTCACCACAATGGTGATGCAGGGTTCCACGGGCTTCTTCGACCCTGAGGGCAACGTCATCCTCGACTCGCCATACCACGTCCAAGTTGGCGAGCTGTACCAGAAAATGTACAAGTCGGGGCTCACGACCAACATTACCGGGAGCGTGCAGCAATGGGCGGCCTACAAGAACGGTGAACTGGCAACCGTCCCCTACCCGAACTGGCAAGATTTCGAGTTCGTTGCTTACACGCCGACTCTGGCGTACAAGTGGCAGGTTGTCCCCCTCCCCCGGGTCACCCCCAGCAGCAAGCAACTCGCGACAGCCGATGGCTGTGCCATCGTGCTCCCGCGGGCCAACCCTCGGACCAGCTAGAGCTCGCGATCCAGGTCGGCCTCTACCTGAAGCTCAACAAGGCCGCCTCGGAGGCACACATGCGCGTCTTCTCAGGGAGCTTTCGAGTCCTGCATCTCCGCCCTGGAGGCAATGAAAGGCACGAAATCGCCAATGCTGAAGGGCCAGGAGGTGTACAACATCTGGCTACCCGACGTACAGACGCTGAAGCCCTATCCCATTTCCTACATTCAGTCTTCGGCCCCCAGATGGGCACCGCTGTCAACAACGTCATCTATAGCATCACCGCAGATAACAAGCCCGTGGCTGCCACCTTGAAAGCCGCTGCTGACAGCATTCGCCAGCTTCAGGACGAAAAAGGCCTCAAATAGCAGTGCTCCCCGTGGCCTCGACCTCGACATTGCTGCGAAGACGACCGCGCCCGAGCCTCGTTCGAGCGGCTGGTAGCCGCTGGGGCGGGGGAGCCGCCACGTGAGCACAAAGAGGCACTGACATGAGCCTCTCGGGAACGGGCCGAAACCTGGCGTCCGCCAGCACGACCACCGTAAAGCAACAGCCGGTGCTGAGCCGCCTTGGCCGTCCGAGCGAACAGCTCGGGCGGCCGAGACGGCGGCTCTCAGGTAACAAGTCCGCCCCGTACCTGCTCATCGCACCCTTCATAGTCGGCTTCTTCGGGCTGGCGCTCTTCCCTATCTTGTGGTCGTTGCTACTCAGCTTCGAAAGCTGGTCGGCGACTGTCACGACATGGGTCGGCCTGCGCAACTACCACTTCGTCGTAACCGACCCCGCGGTGATCACCTCGTTCAAGAACCTGGTCTGGTACGTGGTGGTGAACAACGTGTTCCAGATCACAATCGCGCTCGGGCTCGCGCTCATCCTCGACCTTCGTTTCATGCGACGCTACAGCGTGGCGCTGAGCGCCGCCTTCTTCTTGCCAAATGTTGTCCCCGGTGCCGCGGTCGCGGTCTCTTCAGCACCCTGCTCGGCACGAACGGGCTCGTGCCCGGCGCGCTCCACCTTATTGGCATAAACATCAACTGGCTGGGGTCCGCCACCTGGTCCAAACCTTCTGTCATCCTTGCCGGTAGCTGGCAATGGATCGGTTTCTGGATCATCGTGCTGGTGGCGGCTCTTCGCGCTGTCCCCAATGAGCACTACGACGCGGCCAAGGTCGACGGGGCGGGGCTTTTCGCGAGGATCTGGCACGTTTCCCTCCCCACTATCCGGCCCGCGATCGTTTTCGTCCTGACTGTGAACACGATTGGCACAATGCAGCTGTTCGACGTGCCATTCCTGCTGTTCGGCTCGGGTGGAGGTGGTGGCCCGCTCAACTCCGCGTCCACGCCCGCTGTTCAGCTCTATAGTTTTGCCTTCGGGAACGCAGACCTGGGTTCAGCTGCCGCCACTGGCTGGCTCCTTACGGCCGCAATCATGATAGTTACTATCGTCTTCCTGGGAGTCGCTCGGCGTCGGGAGTGGTTATGAGAGCAACGAGCGACCTCCCCCACGCCTGGCAGCGGGCTATTGTCATATTCATTGTTGTCGTCGCGCTGGGAATTTTCCTGGTGCCGGTCTGGCTGACCCTCGTATGGGCCAGCTGGCACGACAGCCAGATATTCTCATTCCCGCCGCACTTTTTCTTCGGCCATCTGTGGTCCAACTTGAGCCAGCTAAACGCCGCCGCCCAAATCTGGCGCGCTCTGCTCAACTCGGTCATTATCGGTGTGCTGACCGCCTTTGGCGCCGTCTTGCTCTGCACCTGTGCTGGCTACGCGTTCGCCAAGTTCCGCTTCAAGTTCAAAACCACCATTTTTTACCTCCTGCTGGCGACGGCGATAATACCCAGCCAGATCACAGCCGTCCCCCTGTTCATCATTATGGACCGTCTTGGCTGGATCAACACCTACCAGGCGGTGATCATACCGGCCATAGCACCGGCGCTCGGTCTGTCTATATGCGCACCGCGATATCTCAGGTCGTCTCCACGGAAATGCTCGAGGCCGCCAGGCTGGACGGCGCCGGCGAGCTCAGGATCGTGGGGAGTATGGTCATCCCGGTTGTCATACCGAGCGCCGCTTCGTTGGGCATCTTGCTTTTTAGCCTCAGCTGGAGCAACCTGTTCTGGCCTCTCGTTGTCTTGCGGACCAATGCCATGTCCACCATCCCCGTCGCCCTGGCCGGGCTGATCGGGACTTACGATCAGCCATATGGGCAATTGATGGCAGGCGCCGCGATAGGGACCCTGGTCCCGATGGCCTTTTTCATCGCTCTTCGCAAATACTTCATGCGGGGCGTAATTCTCAGCACTGGAGGGGCGCAGCGATGAATGGCGCATCGTCAGGGCAGGGCGGGGCCGTCCCGCCCCGCACATTCCCCCCGGGGTGGGCGACCAGGCCGCAGGGGGCTCACTCTGGGCTAGCGGCGGCGTGCGCATGCGATGTCCCGGCGGGACGGCCCCGCTGCTAGTGACGCCCAGCAAAGGTGGATGAGGTGGAAACGGTCTCGCTACGCAGTGGCCCGGTTGAGGTCGAACTGAACAAAGATAGTGGTGAGTTTGTGACCGTGCGGCACCGCGGGTTCGACATCGATTTAGTGACAGAAAGACGGCTCTGCGAGAGCTTCCGGATCCTTCTTCCCCTCCCGCACCGACGCGGTCACTACGTTGAGGGGCGCGGACAACGATTGACCAATTTAGAGTTCCGTCGTGATAACAGTGAAGCGTTGCTCGAATGGAGGGGCCTCGCAACGAACGAAGGCACTTTCGACATCACGTTCAAGCTGCTCATCCGGCTCGCTCCGGACCAGGTCGAATTTCGCTCCACAGTCGAGAACGGCACCTCGTTCACTGTCGAGGAGGTGCTTTGCCCGGCGATCGGGGTATCGACGGGCGCGAGACACCAGGTGACTGGCGGCTCCACCACGCCGGCTGGGTAGGCGTGGGCGTCGAGTGGCCAGTCTACGGGAGTTCCCCGTTTCCTATCCGGCCCGTCCTCGCCGGTCTGGTTCGCCAGTTACCCACGGCAGATGTCTATGCCATGGATCGATATCTACGATGCGTCCCGCGGGGTCGGCGTGACGCTGGCCGACCTGGACGACCGCCCAGCCGGAGCAATCAGCATGGCTTTCGCTCAGCTGTTCCCAGGCACCGCTTGGCAGGGTGGCCGCCAGTGCTGGCCAACACGCCGTCAAGCGGGTGACGAGCCTGTTGGCATGACGCTCGGATGGGCCCGGTTCCCGTTCGTCTCTGCCGGAGGTCGATGGGAGTCCGGCCCGGTGACAATGCGGTTCCATGCAGGGACTTGGTGGCAGGCAGCGCAGAGCTACCGGCGTTGGTTCAACGAAACCATGCCCTATCCGGTCGACAAGCACCGTAGTTGGCTGTCCAAGCAGGACGCATGGCAGTCGACGATCATCAACTACCCCGAGGGAACTGTGAACGTTCGCTTCGAGGACCTCCCGCGTCTTTACCCGCGCGGCCCGGGATGCAGGCATTCACGTGCTGCAACTTGATGGTTGGCATGCCGGAGGTATCGATCGGAACTACCCGGACTACCGGCCCGACCCCGTCCTCGGGTCACCCCAGGACCTTCGCTCTGCGATCGCCCGGTGCCAAGAGCTGGGCGTACGGGTTCTGCTATTCGCCAACCTTCAATGGGCGAACTCTTGCCGATTGGTACGGTCGCGAGCTCCGGGAGTATGCCGTAAAGGACCCGCGGCGGCTTTGAGCGTAACAGCATGGGATGGGAATACCACACATTGCTCGGGCTCGCCGGCGACTGCGATTCGCGAATGGTCGTTATGGACCCGGCTCAGGCGGCCTTCGGCGCGATAATCACCGACCAGCTCGAAGGCGCCATGAACCTCGGGCCTGACGGCTTGCAGATCGACAAGCTCGGGGCCGGGTTCGCCGTCGACTACGCGGGCGGTTAGATGCTGGGCCCGACGAAGCCGTGATGAAAGGCACATGGACCGTCTTGGAGCGGCTCTACCGTCAGGTGGGCGGGATGGTCCCGGCGCGGTGGCTCTGGCCGGTGAGGCACATTGGGACCGGGCCATGCCATTTATCGATGCATCGTTTTTGCGCTTTTTCAGCGAAACCCACCTTCCTACCACTGCTGTCGCTTTCCCTGAGTTCCGCCAGACGAGCTGGATTGTAGGCGCGTACGACCCCGCCGATGGTCAACAACTGCGTCCGGTACGGGCACATAATCAACCTCGAGATGCGCTGCCTACATGGAGACGCATCGGATGCCCCGACCTGTCGCGCTACGTTTAACACGGTATTGTCATTGCGACGCCAGCTCAATTCGGTCCTGTGGGAGAGCGGCTCGCCGAGCCAACCGAAGTCGGCCTCGAATTACAGGGGGACGAAGGCCTGCACTGCTCAGTTCATCGCAGCCTGACCTCGACCGGCTGGCGCGGTTGCTGAACCACTTCCAGACCAAACCTCTAAAGGGCCACGTAAAGATCGACGCCACAAAGGAGGGGCTTCGACTGTTCAGGCCCGGGGGAACTCCCCGAGGTCATCCGGTCGGCGCTTGACCTGACCGTTGCCCGGACGAACTCGTCATCCTTGCCTGGGGAACAACGCCATAATGAGGGGCACAAAGTCCGCCACTGATGTCCTCACGCCTGAAGTGGTTGTTCCCGAAAGTGAGTTCGCGCGCCTACGGCAGTCCTGGGTGAGCATGGTCGACATCGTGTACGATGGGCTGCTCGAGGCGATCTAGAAGGCGGCTCGGAGGGGGGTCCCGGCTCGATATCAAGGGCGCGGCCATTCAGTTGCGTATGAGTTCCACACCGGTCCGCGAAGCTATGGCGCGGTTGCACACCCGAGGGCGTGATCACGCTTGACGCAAACCGCGGCTACCGGGTCGCTCCGATGTTGAACGCCGTTCAGTTCCATCAGCTCTACGCCGCTCGTCGCGTAATTGAGATCGGGTCACTTCGCGCCGGAAGAGCCGGTGGCAACGGCCGGTCCTGGATCAACGTGTCTCCGGAGGAGCTCAAACAATTGGCCGCCCTCGAGCGGCTCGCCAGCTCGTCACCCCATGGGCCTCGGTATGCCGATTACTTCGACTTCACGCGTGCGGACGCGGAGTTCCATGCCACCGTCGTTGCTTTAGCGAAGAACCCGTTCCTGGAAGCCAGTTGGAAAGCACTCAACTTCCACCTCCACGTCTCACGTCTTTACGCTGGGGCTGGTGTAATCGACTACGTGGAAGCTCAGCTGGAGCACGGGGCGATTCTCCACGCTGTCATCGCATCCGACTACAAGGAGCTCATTTTGAGGTGCCAAAACCACATCGACAACTCGGAAGCGCGCCTCGAGAGGCTCGTACAATGAGCGTCGACGAGGTCCCCGTCCCGCCCGCGAGTACGTCGCCCTCCCCCATCGAGCGCGTCGAGACGTATAACCTGCACGTCCCGCTGCGGCGCCAGATAGCCGACGCCGTGTATGTAAGGACGCATTGGAACATCCCCGTAGTCGAGGTGTCGACAAGCGATGGCCTGACCGGGACCGGGTATTCCGGGATCTGGGAGGGACAGGACCTGATCTTGAGCTCCATCGACAAGTACCTGGCCCCCCTCATAACCGGGCGCGACGCGAGGCATCGGTGAGCTGTGGGACGCCATGTACTGGTCGCCGCTGCACTGGGTGGGACGGGCAGGCGTTACCCACATCGGCCTCGGGATGGTTGACATGGCGCTGTGGGACTTGGCCGCTCAGCGTGCGGGCGCACCACTTTGGCAACTCCTCGGCGGTCGTCATCGCCAGGTCGAGACTTACAATACTGACGGCGGATGGCTGAACTTCACGATCGAAGAGCTCATCGAGGACACGTTGGCCATGGTCGAGGGGGGTTGGCGCTCAGTGAAAATGAAGGTGGGAGGCCCCGATCCTCGTATCGACGTCGAGCGGGCCCGGCGCTGTCCGGGAAGCGCTCCCTGACGACGTGAGCCTCATGGTCGACGTGAACCAAAAGTGGGATCTTATAACGGCGCGAAATTGTGCGATCGAGTTGGCCGCTTTCAACGTCGGCTGGATCGAGGAGCCGCTTCACCCCGACGATATGGTCGGGCACGCCGCACTCTGCGCCAAAAGCCCTGTTCCCATTGCACTCGGCGAGAACGTGTACAGCGCCGAAGCTTTCGCCACCTTCCTGGCCCTGTCGGCGGTTGACATCGTGCAGGTCGACGTCACGCGCGTCGTGGGCATCAGCGAGTGGCTCCGGGTGGCGAGCGTGGCACAGGCGGCGGCGCTCGCCGTGATCCCTCACGCCGGCGACATGATGCAAGTCCACCAGCATCTAGTCGGGGCCACAAGCCAAGCCCGAGCGCCGATGATCGAATACCTCCCATGGGGCCTCGAGGTATTCGAAGATCCCGTTCAACTCCATAGAGGAACTATCACGTTGCCCTCCAAGCCCGGAGCTTCCTCCAGTATTGCCAAGGAGGCCCGCCGGCGATGGGAACAGTAGACGCTAACGCCGATGGATATTGCACCCACTCGACGAGCCCTCGAACGCATCGGGCGCGAACAAGTCCTGGCTGCCATAGGCATCGTCAGGAGGGGCCGGGTCTACGACCTGGGCCTGGACCTAAACGCGTCGGTGCCGCAAAGGCCCCCAGGGGCGTTCGACCCGTTCTCGTTCCGTTGGACCCACCTTCCCGAGAACGGGCGTGAGGGCTTGTACCAATTTGCGGCTGAATCGATCGGCGGTACGCCCCATATTGGCACACACATTGACGGCCTGATGCACGCGAGTTCGGGGACCACGATGTTCGGGGGAAGCGACTTCGCCGATGTGTTCAGCGCAAGCGGCTTCACGAGAGACGGCATCGACTCGGTCGTCCCGATAGTCACACGAGCCGTCGTCCTCGACATAACACGGCGGGTTGGAGACCCGCTTCCTGACCGCTACGAGGTCAGCCGCGCCGACCTGGAGGATGCCCTCCTCGACCAGGACGTGGAACTGAGATCTGGCGACGCCGTTCTCGTGCGCACTGGGAAGGTCCGCGAGTATGGCGTCGACAACGACGCCTACCAGCGAGCCCAACCCGGAGTTGGCCGGGACGCAGCCACTTGGCTGTACGAGCACGGCATGGCAGTGCTCGGAACGGACACCACCGGGACCGAGCCACTTCCGTTCACCGACCCTTCCCGGACAACCCATCAAGCCATGCTCGTCGAGCGCGGCGTCCACCTCGTCGAGAACCTCAATCTCGAGGAGCTGGGCCGTGACAACGTCAGCGAGGCCATGTTCGTGTGCCTGCCTCTTCGTTTGAGCGGTGCAACCGGCTCCTGGGTTCGGCCAGTTGCGATCCTCTAGTACCGGGGTGGCCTTCGTGGGTGCGGGGTCGTCGCCGAGCTACATCATCGTGCCCTTCTGGCGAACGACCGGGCGAGGTTCGTGGGTTTCTTTGACCCAGACCAGAAGCTCGCCGCCACCCGGTCTCGTGAGTGGGAAGCCCCCGCGTACCCGGACCTCACCGAGTTGCTCAATAATCCCGAAGTCGAGGCGATCTTCGTCTTATCACCGGGCCACACCCATGAAGACGTCGCTACGCAGGCGCTCGCAGCCGGCAAGCACGTCCTGGTCGAAAAGCCGGTCGCAAGCCCTGAGGGCTGCGCCCGGCTGATTGCCCTTTCTGAAAGGTCCGGCCTCGTCTGCATGCCGGGCCACAACTATGCGTACCAGCCGGAGTTCCAGCGATTGTTGCGGCTCCTCCAGGGCGGCGATCTCGGCGAGATCCGCTCCATGTGGGTCGTATACGCCCTTAAGCACGACGAGCTGCTGGCCGCCCGGTATTCCGGGGTACTCGAAGAAGTTATGGTCCATCACGCCTACCTGACATATTCAACCCTCGGACGGCCAACTCGCATCTACGCCGGTCGTGCCCGCCCGGCTTGGAAGACAATCTCCTCCGATGACCAGGCATGGATGGTCTGGGAATACGAGCCGCGGGCGGTCGCTCAGTTATTCGCTTCGTTCGCAATTGATGACGACACTTCGGACCCATGGACCTTTGTGGTTAAGTACCTGGGGACTAGTGGAGGCGTGACCTACTCCTGGAGGAGCGCGAGCTTGTCGCCGCGGCTGGAGGGTTCGCACCGCTTTCCGCTCCCGTGTTACGAGGAGTGCTATTCGTATCAGTTACAAGCCTTTTTGCAAGCGGTGCGCGATGACGACGTGACAGCGATCGTCTCGCCGATGGGCCACGCTCTTGCGGTCGCAGATCTAATGTCGCAGCTAATCACAGCCACGGCCGGCGGTGAAGGCCGCGGGTTGTCTGGTGTGATCGACATTTCCTCAGGCCCAACCACCTGGTAGTAGGCCCAAGCGGTGGCATTGTTCGGGCTTTGACGTGCCAGTGGTCCCGTCGCCAACCGTCCTGATGGCGATGAGACGGCGGCCCATTCAAGGAAGCTGGTGACCCGGACTTTAGTGAGCTTTCTGACACCGATGTGATCTTGTTGTTTTATGATGGATTTTGTACCCAGCCCACCCGGCTCTCGCCGAAAGGCAGGGAAGCCCACTCATTGTGCGGAGCTCGATGCTCTCGGCGGAACCACGCCGGTGGGCGGGATCCACTCGGGCCCAAGAATATTTGTTACTCACAGAATCATCACACTTTGCTCATAACTCAGGGACATGACCGGTGAGATCGTGGGTAGACCCTCTTCGGAAGGGCAACGCGCTCAACGCGTCGCAAGTGCCCCGGGCACATGAGATGACAGGGAGGCAGTGTGTCAGCTAAGAACCCAGGTAGCGCGAGCGAGGGCCACGCATCTGAGAAGATGCGACGGCTCTTCGCCCTTAGAGCAAGCCGCTTTGCCCTGTGCCTAGCGGTAGTGGCGAGCCTGGTGCTCGCTCCCATCGGTGGCCTGGCTACGGCCAGTGCCTCCCCTTCGCGAGATCATCATTCGGCTGCCCACCACTCGAGCGGTGGGGGGACCAAAGGCGACCCTCGCAGCGGGGGCAAAGGTGACAAGGGCAGAGGCGGCGACAGGGGTGGCAAGAGCGACCGCGGCCGGCACCACAAGGTGATGTCAGTCACGGTCGACGGCGGCGTGACCTCAGGCGGCTCGGGCGGCAACTTCATCCTGACCGCCACGAGCTCGACGGTTAAGTCCTTGTTGCACACACTCGTTACGGTGGACGTGACGACGTCGACGGCGTACACACAGCCAGGCGTGAGCTCTCCGACCGTCTTAACGGGTGACTTTGTCATCGTGAAGGGCACCAAGTCGTCCTCAACATCCAGCACACTTACTGCAAAGTCGGTGCTTATACCCGCCGTCCAAGTCACCGGCGACGTCACCTCTGGAGGCGCCGGAGCCGGCTTCACACTCACGGCCACAAGCTCAACCATTTATGGGCCCAAGGGCACCTCTATAACCGTCAACGTCTCCAGTTCCACCGTCTACAAGGAGGAAGGGGTGCGGTCGCCAAGTGTGGCCGTCGGGGACAAGGTCCAGGTGACAGGCAACCAGGCCGGAGCGGCGACCGTACAGGCAACCCTCGTAGTGATCACTGCGCCTAAGAAGCACGGTCACCGCGGCGGTGGTTACGGCGGCGGCTACGGCAACGGCGGCAGCGGCTACGGGGGCGGCGGCAACCACAACTACGGTGGTGGCGGCGGGGGCCCTGGTGGCGGTGGCTCTGGCGGCGGGGGCGGTGGCGGCGGTGGCGGCTGGGGTAGTGGCCGCGGTGGCTCAGGCGGCGGTGGTGGCTATGGGGGGAGTGGCTACGGCGGGAGTGGTTATGGCGGTGGCGACCACGGCGGCCACGGCGGCCACGGTCACTAACGGCGGCACTGCTACGGCCAGCACTTAGGCACCGAGCAAAAGCGGGGCGTCCGGATGGGCGCCCCGCTTTTCATATAGCTCCGCTTTCGGCGGCGGCGCACACTCCTACTCACCTGATGAGGCGAGGGCCTCGATCTCTCACCGACTTGTGTACGAGAAGTTCGCTGATGACCCGCCGAACCGGGCACTCCCCGGTAGTCAAGTCACTCCGCTCAGGTGCACACCACGGTCAACCTGTCGCCCGGGAACAGGCATAGTCCGGGTCGATGCCATACGGCGTGGGCGCACCACCGTAGCCGTACTGTACGAGCCAAGGCACACCACCGGCGAAACCGATCGTGTTGGACCTGACTGTTGAGGGATCTCCGGGTTGTTGCGCCCGTTGGCAGAACGACATCGCGCTGTAGCCGTCTCCGCTCATGTTGTCGGCGCCTGGTACCCAGAGTGCGGGTGTGCCCGTCGGTACATAAGAGCCCGTTATCACACCCCACTGGTACCAGGTGCTATATATGCCCACGACGTGGTGCGCAGACCGTATGGCATCGAGGGCGCCCTGAATTATCGCTGCGTTCACTGACTGTACTGAACGCGCCGTCGGCCAGTTCTCTGCGGTTTCTATGTCAATCCACCACCCCCGGGGGCTCACACCCGCCGCTTTGACAAAAGCCATATCGGCCTGGGCGTAGTTGTAACCCCAGTCGTAACCCTCGCAATTGTTGTTTTTAGGCGCACAGTACGCTCTTGGCCCTTTCGTCTCTTGCGGGGGGTTCCCGCCGGGAGCCGCCTGGAGGATGATGTAGACGGAAAGGTTTTTGCCGGCCCACCTGGCCTCCGCGGCGAAGCAGCCGTTGAACGCCCCGATGGTGCCGTTGTTGACCCCGACTATGTCAAAAGACCGCGCTCCGGGGAGGGCTTGCACCCTGACCGAGCCGCGCGGCGAGCACTGAGGCCACGAGACGTCATAGCCCGTAGCTTGCGGTTTGTACGGGTCACCCTTGCTGACGGGCAATGGCGGAGTCGTGGTGGTAGTAGTCCGCGGGTGGGTCGTAGTCGTCGTGGGGCGGGTCGTTGTTGTTGCCCGAGGGCGCGTCGTCGTCGTGGGCCTGGTAGTGGTGGTGGTCCGCGGGTGGGTAGTAGTCGTCGTGGGGCGGGTCGTTGTTGTTGCCCGAGGGCGCGTCGTCGTCGTGGGCCTGGTAGTGGTGGTGGTCCGCGGGTGGGTAGTAGTCGTCGTGGGGCGGGTCGTCGTTGTTGCCCGAGGGCGCGTCGTCGTCGTGGGCCTGGTAGTGGTGGTGGTCCTGGGCGTTGTAGTAGCCGTCGTGCTGGTGCTCGATGATGTAGTCACCGAGGTTGTGGAACTTAGCG
The DNA here is from genome assembly GCA_963823855.1 of uncultured Acidimicrobiaceae bacterium. Taxonomy (GTDB): domain Bacteria; phylum Actinomycetota; class Acidimicrobiia; order Acidimicrobiales; family Palsa-688; genus Fen-671. The sequence goes on along the minus strand of CAWGNA010000001.1, from coordinate 336,264 downwards.
ACAGGACCATTGCGACCACGGCGGCGGATGAGGTGGTGGACGTCGCCGAACCAAAGCTTGGGGCATCACCGAAAGTGAAGAGGGTGCCGTTTTGTTCGACCAGCCAGTAACCCTTACCGTCAGGAGCCCCGATCACGCTCACAATGGGAGTGGGGATGCTCTTCGAACCGGCGGACCCGTAGAAATCCGCGTCCCCGTAGGCAAAAAGGCCGCCGTCCGAGGCGACGAGCCAGTAACCGCGGCCGTCGGGTGTAGCTGCCATGCCAACTATTGGCTTGTTCAGATGGTCAGATCCGGTTGACCCCAAGAAATGGGCATCTCCATAAGCGAAAATGCCGCCGTCCGAGGCGACGAGCCAGTAACCGCGGCCGTCCGGTGTAGCGGCCATGCCAACTATTGGCTTGCTCAGTGATGCCGCGACCGGAGAGCCGTCCAACTGTGCGTCGCCGAAGGCATAGACACCCCCATTTGCAGCGACGAGCCAATAACCCAGGCCGTCGGGTGTAGCGGCCATGCCGACTATTGGTTTGGTAAGCGCGGCCCCGCCAGGTGATCCCTCAAACTGCGCGTCACCAAAAGCATATACGCCACCGCTCGAGGTAACGAGCCAGTAGCCCTGTCCGTCGGGCGTAGCCGCCGCGGCCACAACTGGCTGGCTCAGCTGGACTTTTGAGAGGTCACCGAACGACGGCACACCGAAGTTGGAGACGACGCCGTTAGCCCTTACGACCCAATAGCCAGCCACTCTGGGTGGAGGAGTTGCGGGCACACTGGTGCTAGTGGTCGTCGTTGAAGTACCACTCGACGCGGTGGAGGACGTTGAGGTACTAGAAGATGTAGTCGAAGAAGTACTGGTGGCCGCACCAAATGCGCCCGGGGAAGCCGCCAAGATCGTACAGAAAACCCCGAGGGCCACGGTTAGTAACCACAGACGTCCTCGCGAGACCCGGCGCAGCGCACTCCCTTTGTTCTGGTGAAACCTCCGTGCGACTACCTCTCTGCCAGCTGGGAGCCGCCGCTCGTCCAAGCCCTGCCCTCCCTCAGATAATGCCCTCTTTCAGTGCGTTGTGCACCCAGGGTATAACTTCGTCGAGCATCTCGTCGAGCGTCGTAGTCGCCTCGAAACCGAGCACCCGCTTGGCCTTTTCTACCGAGGGTACCCGTCTTGCGACATCGTGCTCGAAAGGTGGGTCGATAACATGACGGAAAGGCACCTCGGGCCCCGGATCTTGCGCCAAATCAGCTTGGCAACCTCGAGGACTGTGGTTGAAGTGGCTGTTGACAGATTGAAATCTTCGTTCATCGCCGCCTCGTGTTCCATGGCAATTACGATGCCCCGCGCCAGGTCCCGGCCATAAGTGTAGTGCCTCACCTGAGAACCATCACCCAGGATGTGCAACGGATCTTGTCCCATTAGTACTTTTTGCACCAGATCGGGCACCACGTGGCTCATCGCGAGTTTCACATTCCCCGACATAACTTCTACATCGCCAAGTGCACGGCCCTCACCGATCCCGACACAATTGAACGGCCGAACGATCGTGTACGGAAGCCGGTACTGGTCCCACGCAGCGTGGGCGAAGTATTCGACAGCCAGTTTCTGAAAACCGTAAGACGAGTGTGGGGACGGCACTTTTTGCTCGTCTCCCTCATAAGAGGGCCAGCGGTCCGTCGACTCGTACACCATGGACGAGCTCATATAGGTCACCTTGCGTAGCCGGCCACTGCGGTGCGCGGCGAGGGCGGCGTCGACCGAGGCGGCCGTGATCCGTTCGTTGTTAGCCAACAGGTCGTACGCATAGGTGTGGAAATACGAGATGCCACCGATCATGGCCGCACCTGCGATGAAATGGTCAGCGCCAAGCAGGAGGTCGTCCAGCAGGCCGGTGTCGCGGCAGTCTCCCTCGATGAAGCGGTAATTTGGATGCGCATCATAGGGCCGCTTAACCGGGCCGTACTTCGAGAAATTGTCGACCCCGATGACCTCGTAGCCTTTCTGCAGCAGCTCTTCTACTACATAACCACCGATGAAACCGGCTGACCCGCTCACCAGGACCTTCGTCATTTTTGTCCTTCTCCAGCTGCGTCCAACAACTCGTGCAACTTCTCTACGCTGAGCCTCGGGCCAAAAGCGAACGCGTACCAGTGCAAATAAGCCGACACCCACTTAGCGACCTTGAAGTGCGATACCCCCAGTGTCCGGTCCAGCCAGATAGTAGGCACCTCGGCTACCGGCAGGCGCAACCGCCGGGCCTTGGCCACCAGCTCGAGGCCGACCTCGAAGCCTTTATCGCTATTTATGCGCACCTCCTGGACAAAATGTCTATCGTAGGCCTTGAAAGAGTTGGTCGGGTCCCACGTGCCGACCCGCGCAAACACGCGCAAGCTGGCGCCAGCTATGCGTGACATGAGGCCCTTGATCAGCGGGCCACCAACCTGCTGGCCGCCCTTGGAATAACGCGAAGCGGCGGCTACAACGACCCCTCGCTCGACCAGGCGGCTCAACTGGTCTATCTGCTGGGGGTCGTCGCAGCCGTCGGCCATAGTGACAACAACCACGTCCGCCGCCGCTGCGTCGAAGCCCGCCCGTATGGCTCGCGCCGGGCCAGGACCGAGCGGGTTGAGCACGAGGCGCACTCGGTCGTCTTCCTCGGCGTACTTCTGGACCCAAGGGACGGTCGTGTCCTCAGCGGAGTCGCAGACGACGAGGACTTCACACGGGAGGGTCACCGCTTCAGTGATCCGGCTGAGGGCCACCATGATGGAATCACCCTCGTCACGAGCGGTGACTACGACTGAGACTCTCGGCTTCAATGGGCGCTCCTAGACGAGTCCTGAACGAGACTTGGTCTCGGCCGCATGCGGCGTTGCGCCGCCAGTGGCGTCAGACCCTGACACCCTGGCCGCGGACACCCCAGATGTCGATGACCGGTTTGCTAATAGGCATGTCGGCGTACATGCGGTGCGGTGCGGCGATGACGACCAGGTCTGAGCCTGCCAGAACGTCTTCAACTGGCATGAGATCCCGGTCCGTCGTCACATATGGGTCAGTGCAGAGGACGCCGGCGGCCTTGAAACGCAATATTCGCTTCAACTTGTAAGCGAGGCTGGAGCGAGTGTCGTCGCTCTCGCCTTTGAACGCCATGCCGAGGATGCCGACCGTCATGCTGGCAAGGTCGTAACGCCGCGACACTCGGTCTACGACGTACAGCGGAAGCCCCTCGTTGACCATCATTGCAGCATGACCCAGAACGAAATTGTTGTTGTTGAAGGCTGCTAATTGCATCGTGTCCTTGAGGAGGCAAGGACCAGCCGCAAAGCCGGCAGCCGGCAGGTCGGCGGCACGGGGGTAGTTGTAGATAACCCCCTGGCGGATTCGCTCATAGTCAAGGTTGAAGTCGTTTGCCATCATGTACAGCTGGTTAGCGAGAGCGAACTTCAGGTACCGGTAGGCATTGGTGTAGAGCTTCGCCAGCTCGGCCTCCTCTGGCAACAACTCCACGATCTCGTCTACGAGCACCTCGAAGAGCTTGCGGCCCTCATCAGCGATCCGGGGTTGCGGGCTGAAACGATCTGAGGAAGCTCGAAGAGCTCGTGCAGGGCCTTGCCCTCTGCGATCCGCTCCGGGCAGAAAGCGACGTCCACTTCGAGACCGAGGTTTGCAATACGACGTTCCACCAGTGCAGTCACGCCCGGGTACACCGTGCTGCGCAGGACCAGCAATTGGCCAGCGCGCAGATGCGCCGCGAGGTCCTCCACTGCTGCCGGCACGACCTTCGGGTCGGGGTTCAAGTGCTCGTCGACCGGAGTACCGATCACAACCACAACGTGCTCGGCCCTCGAAACGATCGATGCCTCCGTCGTCGGCTTCAGGTTCGAGTTCGCGAGGGCCCGCTTCAAGACTTCTTCGGCGCCGGGCTCGTCGAAGGGCATGACGCCTGACTGCACCTTGGCGACCGCGGCCGGGTTTATGTCGTAGACACCGACCTGGAGGCCGCGCTCGGCGAAGGCGATAGCAAGGGGGAGGCCCACGTGCCCGCAGCCCCCGACTACTACAACGTCCAAATCAAATCCCACTGGTTGCTCCAATACTCCTACGCTTCTACGCTTTTCTCGGTTCGCTCGGGTCGACCCGGGGTGCCAGCCGACACACACCGCGCGGTTGGCTTCGCCAACTGGCTTTTCGCTCCTGGCTTTGGCTCTTGGCCGGGCTGTCCGTCTGCTGTCGGTCCGCTTCGTACATCAGCTGGGTCCTGCCCGGTCAGCCAGGGCCCACGAGATAACCCCACTCGCCGTTGGGACCGGCTGCTCAGGGGAGCCTAGCAGGCGAGGCCATCAGACAGCGCGGACGGTGCCCACCGCCCACCCACTGGCTTCGCCACGCGGGAAACGGGACAACTTTCAGCGGCGATAGCAGCTACGCAACCACTCAGAGCGTTTTCGATAGCCGAAATGGCGCAAAGCTCCTCCCTTCTGGGTGCGCTGGGTGCTTCCGGGCGTCAAACCGCCACCCTTTCGTACCGGATCCGCAACGAGAACGCTCCGGCGCACCCGGAACCAGTGTCTTCGTGTCGCTGACAGTGCTGAATAGCAGTCTAGAGTGGCTGCTCAACAACGGTGGGCGGCGGATTACGCCCACGATCCTGTCGCCGCCACTTAGTAGCCGGCACTTAGTAGCTGGCACCTAGTAGCTGGCACCCGAGTCACCGGCACCCAGTCACCGGCACCCAGGCGATGGCCAGGCTAGAACCGGGTGGGCCGGGCATTCGCGGCTCGGCCATTCGACGTAGCGCTTGCCGCTGAGCCGCCGCCGGCTCCATCTCCGCTGGCTCCATCTCCGTTGGCTGCCCCGTCGCTGGTCGCCCCGTCGCTGGTCGCCCCGTCGCTGGTCGCGGAGCCGGCGCTCGCCACCCCATCGCTCGCCACCCCGTCGCTCGCCACCCCATCGCTCGCCACACCGTCGCTCGCTCTATCGCCACCCTCGTCGTCGATGGCCGTCGCTATCACCGCCAGTTCGTCGGGGATCTCCGGGCTGAGCGTCGCCACCCCGAAGAGCTCGACGACCCATCGCCAACGCGTTCGCCACACGGCCCTTCGCGCCGCCAGACCGGCCTGGTCGCCGGCGGGCGGGTGGACCCGGAGGGACAAGTAGGCCGCCCCGCCCAACGGTATCGGCAACCAGAAGTTGACAAGCCTCCAGGAGATGACTCCCCAGATGGCGATGGTCCGGGGCGTGCCGAAACCGACCAAGATCCCGCTCAGAGTGGCTTCCATGACGCCCAGGCCGTTGGGTGTGATCGGTAGCGCCGCGACGATGTTCGCCACACCGTACGCCACGAGCAGCGCCACCGGGTCCAGCCACCGCCCGAACGCGCCCAGGAACACGAGCAGGGAGGCCGCGTCGAAAAGCCAGTTCGCGGCGGCAAGGAAGACGGCCTTAATGAGCAGGCGCCGGTCCCTGGACAGGGCCTCGACCCGGCCTACCAGCTCACCGAAGAGCCTCGGCAGGGTCTCGGGGTGCAGGAACGGCACCTTCCTGCCCACGGCCGCCACGAAGTGAATGGCCCGTTTGTCGCCCTTCGTCAACAGGATGACGAGGCCGGCGATGAAAGCCATCAGCAACAAGCCTGCGACGGCCACGAACAGGTAACCCGACTGGAAACCATATATGGGCAGCGAAACGAGCAGAGCCAGCCAGAAGATCACGTTGAGCAGCACCGCTGACCCGAGCCCGAGGGTCGCCAAGGCGACCGCGGTATCAGTGCCACCCACGCCGGCCCGCATGAGCAGGCGGTACCCAAGCGAATAGCCCATCGCGTTGCCGCCCGGCAAGCAATGGCTAAGAGCGAGCGTGGAGAGCTGGATCCTCGAAAGAGCGGCAAAACCAGGGTCGGAGTGCTTCGGGATCAGCAAGCGGGTCAGCTCGAAGTATGCCACCCAGGAAAGGACTTCGAGCACGAGGCCGGCGACGAGCAGTAACGGGTTGACCGAAGCCAGCACGTGCAGCGCCTTATGGGTGCCGCCGATCTGGGGCACGACGAAGTACTCGATGATGAAGCCGACCAACAGGAGCTCGGCCAGGTGGCGAACGGTGCGCGGGAGCCAGCGGCGCCGCTTTTTCCGGGCGTTTTCCGGGACCTCCTGGACACCTGCCCCGGCCGCTGCGGCTGCGCCGACCGATGCGGCTACTCCGACCGATGTGCCCGGCGCCGCGACATCCAACGGGGCAGGGTCTAACGGGGCAGGGCCTCCGTCCGGGGAGGCCGGGGGCTGAGTCGCGCTGACGCCGTCGTCGTCGAGGGCGGGATGGCCGCCGCGGCTGGCGGCGCTCCCGTTCTCGGGACGCTTGCGTCCGCTCATAAGCACATCTTCGCGCCCGCGCTTAAAGGAGATTAAGAGAAGGGGCCCAGCCTGGTGGCCAGGGCCCGGAAGGCACGGCCTCTGTGGGACAAGGCATTTTTGGCGTCAGTCGACTCCTCCGCCAGCTCTCCAAACGTGCGCCCATCTGCCTCGGCAGGCACGAACACGGGGTCATAGCCAAACCCACCGAGACCCCGGCGCTCTTCGCTGACCCATCCTTCGACAGTTCCTTCCGCGCTGACCTCGCTGCCGTCGGGCCAGACTGCTACCGCCACCGTGACGAACCGCGCCTTTCGCTGGTCGGGGCCGCGCCGTCCGACCAGGTTGGTCAAGACCTTGTCCACATTGGCCTGCTCGTCCGGAGGCTCCCCGGCGTAACGTGCTGAGCGCACCCCGGGCGCACCTCCTAGAGCAGCGACTTCGATGCCGGTGTCCTCGGCGATGGCCGCCATACCTGTTGCTTGCACCAGCGCCGTCGCCTTCAGGCGAGCATTGCCGAGCAGGGTCTGTTCGGTCTCTTCGATCTCGGGCACGTCGTCCGGCCGGTGGAGCAGCTCGACCTCGAGACCGGAGCTCGAGAGGATCTCGCGTATCTCACGTGCCTTGTTGACATTGGTGGTGGCTAGAACGAACGGGCCCAGCTCAGCCACGTTTAGGCAACCCTCGCGGATCGCGCTCGGGGGGCGGAGCGGCTATGACCTCCGCTTGGGCCACCAGAAGCTCGGCGATACCGCCCTCGGCCAGGGCCAACATTTCGTCGAGCTCTTTTTTGGAAAAAGGGGCAGCCTCTGCCGTCCCCTGTACCTCCACGAGAGCTCCCGAGCTGGTCATGACCACGTTCATGTCGACCTCCGCCCCGGCGTCCTCGACATAGGCCAGGTCCAGCATCGGGGTGCCACGGACTATCCCGACCGACACAGCGGCACAACCCTCCCTGACCGGGTTAGACGACAAGTGGCCGGCTCCCAGCATCCGGTTACAGGCGTCGTGAAGAGCGACCCAGGCCCCCACAATGCTCGCCGTCCTGGTGCCGCCGTCCGCCTGGAGAACGTCGCAGTCAAGGATTACTTGCTGCTCTGACAGGACCGAGAGGTCGGTGACGGCGCGGAAGCTCCGACCGATCAGGCGCTGGATTTCCTGGGTACGGCCTGATTGACGTCCCCTCGTGGCCTCCCGGTCCACCCGTTCCGGGGACGAACCCGGCAGCATCGAGTACTCAGCGGTCACCCAGCCCTTGCCGGTCCCCCTCAACCACCGCGGTGCCTCTTCAGAGAACGAGGCGGTGCACAGCACGGTCGTCCGTCCCATTTTGACGAGCACCGAACCCGCAGCAAACTCCGTGAAGTCCCGCTCCAGGCCCACCGTGCGTAGCTCGTCGGGACGGCGCCCGTCGGCCCGCCCCCCCACAGGCTCGGTCAAATTGCCCACGTCTCGCCCACTTGTGCCACCTCAACCCGGCCACCGAACGCCGGTTGTGCCTCAGAACGGGCCAGTTCCCGGTCGATCGGGGGTGTGAGGTGGGTTATGACGAGCCGCTCCGCTCCCGCAGCCGCCGCCGTGGCACCTGCCTGTCGAGCGCTCAGGTGCTGGATCGACCCCTCCGCCTCCAGGCTCAGCGACGCTTCGACCAGTGCCAGTTGGATACCTTCTCCCAGTTGGCTCAGCTCCCACCCCGGGCCGGTGTCAGCAGAATAGGCCAGCGCTCTGCGACCCACGGCGACCCTGGCGGCCAGCGTCTCTACTGGGTGGTCGGTACGGGACCAGTTCCAGCGGGCAGGGCCAACTTCAGCCGTGCAGCCATCCCCGACCACCCTCCAGTCCAGGGTCCCGTCCGGTGTCTCCCCCCTCATTAGGTCTCGCAACCCTTCAGGCGCATACACCGGGAGACCCCGGCGACCGACGAAATAGCGCATCGCAATGTAGAGCCCTTCCAGGTCGCTCCAGTGGTCGGGGTGGGAGTGGCTCACCACGACGGCGTCGAGGTTTGCGAGCGGGATGTGCGTTTGTAAGTTGGCTAGGGTCCCCGAACCGGCGTCCATCCACGTGGCAAAGCCCGCGGCGCGGAACAAGTACCCGCTACAAGCGCCGCCCGGCCCCGGGTAGCTTCCGTCGGTACCGAGCACGGTCATGGAAAACTGCCCGTCGTTCGCCACTGCCCTCTCCCCCTGCATCCCCAGCTTTCGCTCAGCCATATCTGCGCGCTCCGCTCAACCCGCTCTGCAACGGTGGCTCCCAGTGCTCGGCATGGTCGAGCTCGGGCCCGAAGAAATGCTGTCCCAACCGCATAAAGCCGGCCGCCTCGCCAGAGGAGATCCACACGTGGTTGCCCTTTGAAACGGTGCGGCTCCCGAGCCCCGCTTCGAGGAGGATCCCACGCACTTCGAAGGCTGTCTCTTCCGCCGAACTGACCAGCACCACCTCGGGCCCCATGACATCACCTATTGTGCGCGCCAGATAAGGGTAATGGGTGCACCCGAGCAGGAGCGAATCCACCCTTGCGGCGACCACGGGCCCTAGCAGCTGTTCCGCCAGCTCCGTCGCCTCCTCACCGCGCGCCCGGCCCTGCTCGACCAGCTCAACGAAACCTGGGCATGCCGTACACGTGAGCTCGACGGGGAGGCCCGCAGACGTGAGCGACCGCCGCGCCTGGACGGCGCGTTGGTACGCGCCCGACCCGATGGCCCCGACTGTGCCGATGACCCCGACACGTCCGCTCCGGGTCACCGACAGCAGCGCCCGGACCCCGGGGTCGATCACGCCTACCAGAGGCACGTCATAGTCGTAGCGGAGGAGCTCCAACGCGGCCGCGGTTGCCGTGTTGCAAGCAACAACGACCATTTTGACGTCGTGTTCCTCGACAAGCTTGCGCGTGATCTGCGAGGCGTACTCACGCACCTCGTCGAGGCTCTTCGCCCGTACGGGTACCGGCCCGTGTCCCCGACGTAGACGAGATCCTCTGATGGCAAAAGGTCGATCAGCGCCCGAGCGACCGTCAGCCCGCCGAACCCGCTGTCGAACATCCCTATAGGCCGGTCGTCCATTTCCGGGCGAGCCTAGGTCACCGGAACCCTCGCGTCGCGGACTCGAGCGTGAAGAGGCCAGACGTACGGCTAGAAGTACAGCTCGTGGCGTGCCCGCTCGGCGACCTCGTCGAGGTCGCCGGTCCAGACGTCGGTGGAGAGGTACTTCCACCCACCGTCGGGCGACACGGTTACGATCGTCCCTTCGTCTATTTCCGAGGCACACTTCGCTACTCCGGCCATCGCCGCTCCGGTCGATATGCCGGCAAAAATCCCGACCTCAGTGAGGCGCCTGGCCCACTCGATGCTTTCTCTCGGCCCGACGATGCGGCTGCGGTCGAGGAGCGAATATCCATCGTTATCGGTGAAAATTGGCGGGATAAAACCCTCGTCCAGGCTTTTCAGGCCTTCGACAGTTTCGCCTGCGGGAGGCTGGACCGCCCAGACACTCACCGATGGGTTGCGTTCCTTGAGGAAGCGGCCAACACCTATAATGGTGCCAGCGGTACCGAGCCCCGCGATGAAATGCGTCACCTCGGGGCAGTCTCGCCAGATCTCTGGCCCAGTTCCTTCGTAGTGGGCTTTCGGGTTGGCCGGGTTGCCGTATTGGTAAGAAAACCACCAATCAGGGTGCTCTTTAGCCAGTGCCTGCGCCCGGCGCATGGCCCCGTTCGAGCCCTCTGCAGCCGGCGAAGTGATTATCTCAGCACCAAAAGCCTTCAAGAGCTTGACGCGCTCGACCGAGACATTTTCGGGCACAACCGCGGTAAAGGGGTAGCCCCTAACCCTTGCGATCATGGCCAGCCCGGCCGCCGTGTTGCCCGAGGACGATTCGAGAATGCGCTGGCCCGGAAGGAGGCTGCCATTTTTCTCAGCCTCTTCGATCATGGCTTTGGCGGCCCGGTCCTTAACCGAGCCCGCCGGGTTCAGCCCCTCGAGCTTGATGAGCACACGCGCCAGGGGGTTGGGGCTGAGCTCGCTGATGTCGACAAGCGGCGTGTCACCGATCGTGTCAAGGACGTTCTCGTAGCGCGTCACGGCTAGCCCCCGGCCACCGCTGGCATCAGCGTGACCGTATCGTCCTCGCCCACCTTGGCATCGAGCTTGCCCAGATAGCGGATGTCCTCGTCGTTGACGAACACGTTCAGGTGCCGGTGCATCTCGCCTTCGGAAGTGAGCAGAGAGGGGGCCAAGCCCGGGAACTGGCGGACGAGGTCATCGAACACCTCTCCGATGGTGGCCCCTTTGGCGTTGACCGTGGCTTCCCCACCTGCCATCGGCCGCAGAATGTTCGGCAGGCGCACTTCGACTGTCACGGATTCTCCCAACAAGCTCTCGATGGGCCGGGCAAACCCGACCTTTCCGATCACCAATCTAGGGTACCGACCAGTCAAGATGTCGTGACGACGGGGCCGTCAAGATGTCGTGACGACGGGGCCGTCAAGATGTCGTGACGACGGGCTCCTCTTGGACCTGCCCGCCCATGATCCTGTAGCTACGCAGGACCGGTTCTACATCCCGCAGAGACACGAGCACGTAATGCCAGTCAGGGTCGGGGGCCTGGTCGATGTCAGTCGGTGACGGGTAGGCCATGGTATGAGTGTGCGAGTGCCAAACGCCGATAAGGGACAAGCTGGCAGCCTCGGCGGCCCGATCGGCGGCCAGGAGGTCTTTCGGTTCTACGGTGTAGAGGCGCGCCGACCGCGCCGCATTACGTGCCGGGTACACCTCATGGGCTCTCTCCTCACGGCCCCCCAGGATCCCACATGCCTCCAGCGGGTAACCGTCCAAGCAATGGGCGACCATACGGTCCCACAGAAGTGCCGGCAACAGGAGCACGCGGACGAAGCTACCGTTGATGGCCCATGAATGTTAAGAGCTCGCCCAGGTCGGGCACTCGTGGCCCAGAACCGCCGAGCGCGCCACGACTACGACATCCTGGAAACCTACGAGGCAGGGATCGTGCTGGTCGGAAGCGAGGTCAAGTCCTTCAGAGAGGGGAAGGTACAACTTCGAGACTCGTTCGCCAAGGTCCAAGACGGCGAGCTATGGCTGTACGGCATGCATGTTTCGCCGTACGGGTATGCGAGCGCCTTCGGCCTGTTCGACCCGGACCGCCAGCGAAAGCTCTTGCTCCATAGGCGCGAGATCAACGACCTGGACAGGCAGACGCGACAGGGGCCGCTCACCTTGGTCCCACTCTCCGCGTATTTCAAGGACGGCCGGGCCAAAGTCGAGGTCGCCCTGGCCAGGGGCCGGCGCGCCTACGACAAGCGGCGCGCCATCGCCGAGCGTGATATGCAACTCGAGCTCCGCCGGGAGCTGGGAGCGAGGCGGCCCCGCCCTGTGGGTCGTTGACGAGGAGACGCCGAGGAGGGGCCCTATGCGACCGGACGACCGTGTGGGACCGGTTAGGCGAGCCGCTCGACCCTCCCGACCATCGCCGGTCCGGCTGTTACTGGGGCCACTACTAGCGAAGGTTCAGGAAAGGCACAGGCTGCACCCAGGGAAGACTGGTACCAAGGAGGACGTTGCTCATATAAGGTGCACGTCACGCCTTAGAAGGAGGCCGCAGCGTTGCAAGACAGCTTGAAGTTGGGCCGCCTGGCGGGAGTCAAGGTCGGGGCCAACTGGAGCTTGTTCGCCCTCGCCGCCGTCGTCGCGTACTTCCTGGCTACTTCGCGGCTCCCCGCAGATGTACCGGGCTACCCGACCGGCGCTTACTGGCTGGCTGCCGTATTTGCGGCCGTTGCCCTGCTTGCCGGGGTGCTCGTCCACGAGATTGCCCACGCCGTTGCCGCCCGCCGCGCCCAACTCCAGGTCGACGGCATCACGCTGTGGTTCATGGGGGGCGTCACGAGGATCGAAGGGGACAACCGGAACCCTTCGACTGAGCTCGTGGTGGCGCTGGTAGGGCCCATTGCAAGTGGCGTCGTCGGAGCGGTGAGCATCGGGCTGGCCTTCTTGGCACAAGACGCCGGCTGGAGCCTGACAGCGGGGGCGTTGCGCTGGTTAGGGCTTATCAACCTGTTGCTTGGCGTGTTCAACTTGTTGCCAGCCGCGCCTCTCGACGGTGGCCGCGTTTTGCATGGCGTGATTTGGATGCTCAGCAGGAACCGTTGGTTGGCCACCCGCCTGGCTGCGGGGGCCGGTATCGTGCTCGGTGCTGTGTGCGGCGCAGTGGGCCTGCTCGCCCTGGAACAGAGTGACCCGCTGGACGGTGCCGTGTTCTTGCTGATGGGCTGGTTCGTGATCTCCTCCTCGAAGAGGGAGCAGCTTGCCGGCCGGGCCTTGCACGTGCTTGGTGACGTCAGCGTCTCCGACATCATGCGGCCCGCGGTCATCGTCCCGGGTTGGCTGACTGTGCAGGCCTTTTGGAACGAGTGGGTCAGCCGTTACCCCGAAGCTGCGTTCGTACTGGAGCGTTGGGGTGGCGGAGGTTGGTCCGGGGTCGTGACCGCCCAGCAGTTGGCGGCCGTTCCTCCAAGCATGCAAGGGTCGGTGAGGGCACAGGACATCGCCCTACCGTTGCCTGCGTCCCCCGCAGGCCAGGTCGCGCTGCGCCCTGACCAGCCGGCACTGGCGATGGCAGGTCGGCCCGGTACCGCATTGCCGGTCGTTGACCACGACGCAACCGTAGGTGTCGTATTGGCTGCCGACATCGCTGCCATGGTGTCTCGTGGTACCCCTGTGACGCGTCGGACCTGGACGTCGTTCTGGCCTCCGGCCGCTGCCCCTTCACATTCCGCCTGAGCTGTAGCTGCGGTACACTGCTAGACCTTGTAGGTACATTGACATGGGGGTGACAGGCTTCGACTTTGGCTGTCGACCCGAGAGAAGCGAGCCGTGGTCCCCGGATGCCACGCTAAACAACTGGGAAAACCAAAAACGCCAATAACAAGGCACCAGTGCAGGCGGCATCGCTTGTGCTGGCTGCTTAGTCAGCTAGTCTGACTAAGTAGCTCGTCCGCCTGGCCCCCGTCCTGCGGGTCAGTAGCGGGCGTCATAATGCAGGGCTTACTCTCCAGCTGCGCCAGCCGGCTGTAGAGGAAATTTAGTTGGCTCTAGCCGTCGGCCGGCGCCAGTGGCGAGCCGATGGCCGAGAATAATCACTGGCTGCGCTCGGAGAAGGCTTGGGAAGAGGTTAAAGGACGCGGGTTCAATTCCCGCCACCTCCACAAGAATTTTAGGCCTCTGACCTGGACTTTTGTCCAGGTCAGTTTGCGTCAGGACACGAGCCGGACACGCGTGGTGTCGCGGATATCGGGATCGGGGACCGGACCTCAAGAAGGCCCGTTGTGAGCCTAAAGAAAATGCCGTTGACTTTCGGAGGACGCATTACCAGCTGGGCCGCTTGTGTCACACAAAAGGCCGCACGCGAACCAGGTTCGGGGGAGGAGCTGGCCGGGGTCAGGCGGGCCGGTAAAGGCCTTCATCAGCGTCGGACGACCCGAGACTGCCGTCCGCTACGCGGTCCTCTCGCCGGGGACGCGGTTGGCGTCGAGCCAGCCCGTGATCTCGGAAGGATCGAAGCGGATGAACCTGCCGACTCTCAGGAACGGCACCCTCCTTTCCGCCACCAGCCGGCGGACATGGCGGCGGGTCATACCAAGCCTCTCGGCGAGCTGGTCCATGGTCAGCAGCTGGGGTGCCACCGCAGAGCGGGTCATCGGTCTCCTCCTGGTCGGTCGTCTTACCTGTAAGGGCCGAGGTGGCGATTTTTCACGGCTCACCCTTCACGGCTCCCCCGTCCGGGCAAATGGCCGCCTGGCCGCTCACCGCGACAGGCCGCCTCTGTCGCGGGCCGCGCCAAGCGCCCACGGCAGGCACCCACAGCGCCGCCGACAATGCGCTCACTCAGTTCTCCTAAAATTGTTCCTGCCCGTTCGTGACCGTTATTGACTGTTACCGCCCGAAACGAAAAGTGGCTCTTTACAAGGGCTTCTGGCCCTGATAAAAGACAAATGCTGGTTGAACACGGTTGCAAGCCCGAGGCTTGCCTGAAATAGCAACAGCAGATTTGTCGGGCGAGGTGACGCCTTGGGCTGGATGCGAATGATGGGTGCGGAGTCGGTCGAGTACCACCGCGCAACGGTGCTCGAGCGAGCCGACGACCATCCGGGCATGGCGAAGGTCCACTCCAAGCGGGCCGCCGAGATCGAGGCCGAGTGCCGCCGGCGTGGCGACTCCTCCTACCGCGCCCGGGGGGTTGCCGCCCGCACCACCCGCAAGGCCAAGGGCCACGAGGCGATAGGGCCGCTGATGGAACGGTGGCGAGCGGAGCTGGCCTTGGTCGGATGGCCGGTCGAGCGCCTTGCTGAGGCTGTAGACGCCGCGGCGGCGGCGACCAAGCCCGCACGCATGTCATTCGAGGACGCCCGCCGGCTAATTGCCGAGGTCCTGGCGCCGGACGGCGAGCTGGCCCGACGCAAGGTCTTCTCCCGCCGCCAGGTCATCGTCGAGCTCGCCCCGCACATCTACGGCCAGGACACGAAGTTCCTGGAGCCGCTGGTCGAGCGAGCCTTCGCCGACCCAGAGGCGGTACCGATCATCGGCGTGGCCGGTGCGAGGGAACGCGTCTACTCGCTCGCCAGCGTGCTTGCCCAAGAGCGGGCCATAGCCGAGAGCCTCGGTCGTCAACTGGCCCGCAGCGACGCACCTTCTGTTGAGCCCGTCAGCGTCGCGACCGCTCTGAGCAGGGCGGAGGAGGATATGGGTGGGCCGCTCAGCGAGGGCCAACGCTCAGCTGCCCAAGCCATCTGCACCTCAGGGCGAGGGGCGGAGCTTGTCCAGGGCGTGGCCGGCTCCGGCAAGACCACAATGCTCCGCGTGGTGGCCGATGCCTTCGAACACGCGGGCTACCAGGTGCTCGGCACCGCCACATCGGGCCAGGCCGCGCGCACGTTGGGCAAAGAGGCGGGAATAGCCGAGGCGCGAACCCTTGCCAGCTTGACCTGGAGGCTCGACCACCACCAGCTCCAGCTCTCTCAGTCCAGCGTCGTCATCTTGGACGAGGTAGGACTCACCGACGACACCGACCTGCTCCGCGTGGCCGCCCACGTCGAAGCGGCTGGGGCAAAGCTCGTGCTGGTCGGCGACAACCGCCAGCTCGGCCCGGTAGGGCCGAGCGGAGCCCTGGGCGCCTTGGTGGCCCGGCACCCGGACGCCGTGCACACCCTCAGCGAGAACCGGCGCCAGCTCGACGCCCGAGAGCGAGACGAGCTGGCCGAGCTGCGGGCCGGCAGGGTCGGGAAGGCCGTGGACTGGTACCTCCAAAACCAGCGGGTTCACGCTGTCGCAGAACGAGACACCGCCATCCAAGCTGCTGTGGATGCGTGGGCGTTCGACGTTGCCGCTGGCCACGAGACTGGCCTTTACACCTGGCGGCGGGCCAACGTGGCCGAGCTGAACACGTGGGCGAGGCGCTGGATGGAAGAGGCCGGCAAGCTGAGCGGCCCAGAGCTCGTCCTGCCCGACGGCGTCCGCTACCGGGCCGGCGACCGAGTGGTGGCGCTCACGCCGAGCGCCGACGGTGCCCTGGTCACGTCCCAGCACGCCACCGTCGAAGCTGTCGAGGCCGACCTCGACACGCTGGTCCTGCGCACGGCCGATGACCAATTGGTCCATCTCGGCGCAGAAGAGGCCGCAGCCGACCGGCTCGCTTACGCCTACGCGACAACGGTTCATCGCTCCCAGGGGGCCACGACGGCCCGGGCGCACCTCTTCGCCGACGGCGGTGGGCGAGAGCTGGCCTACGTGGCGATGAGCCGGGCACGAGAGGGCACCCACGTCTGGACGGTGGCGGACGACCTCGTACAAGCCCGGGAGGACCTGGTACGCGACTGGTCGACTGAGCGGCGCCCCACCTGGGCTATCGACACGGGCCTGCCCGACCCGGGCACGCTTGACCGGGTGGCGATCACCGCGTTGCCCGTCGGCGACAGGGTGCGCCTCATCGCTCTCGCAGGCGGCCAAGCGCGCATCGAAGCCGACGCGGTCCGGGCCGTCTTGCCTTCCGACCCAGCCCCCAAGCTCGAGGCCGCCACCGCGACGCTCGTCCAGCTCAGTCAAGCCCGCGCCGACCTGGAGGCCGGAGCCGGTACCTACGAGCAGACCAAAGCTGGGAAGGCCGTCAGCGACCTTCGCGATGCCCTGGTCGAGCTGCGGTCCACCGAACAGATCGCCCAGAGCTTACGCAGCTGGAGGGACCGCCACCGTGCGAGTCGGCGGCTACCCCTCCTGGACGACGCGGCCCATGACGCCCAGTGCCACTGGAACGCTCTTGTCGCCCCGGAGCTGGCGCGCCTCGCTGGTGAGGTCGCCAAGATCGAGGTCGCGGTCGAACAGCTGACCGCGGCTGTGCAACGTCACCGAATGGTCTCCGGGGAGCCCGCTCGCCGCTTGCTCGAAGCCGAACGGACGTCAGGCATACTTGCCCGCGGGCTGGATGCCTACCGCGACCAGCTTGACGGCGTCGCACGACCAGCGCGAACCCTGGCGGCTGCAC
Source organism: uncultured Acidimicrobiaceae bacterium (assembly GCA_963823855.1). Taxonomy (GTDB): domain Bacteria; phylum Actinomycetota; class Acidimicrobiia; order Acidimicrobiales; family Palsa-688; genus Fen-671. The sequence continues at coordinate 319,377 of CAWGNA010000001.1, read as the reverse complement.
ACGCGGCAGTAATCGTCCCGCGCCCGTCGCCGCTTACGGACCTGGCACGGAGGCCGACCTCGGCCCGTCGCTGTGACCGCGTTGAACATTCGGTGCGGCCTTACGGCTCCGTGACCGCGAACGGGTCGACGACCGCCGACGCGCCCGATCGCTGCCGATTATTCGCCGGTGCCTCAACCTTTGGACCGACTTACATGGACGGGCCAGATTTCCAGTTATGCGGGAGGTAAGCGGGCGGGTAGCCTGCGTCACGACTGCGGAACTGGAACGGTTCTTTCAAGGGTCGCCAGCAGCTCGCTAACCTGTTCCCGAGTCATTGCCGCGCCTTCGGCGAGCACCTCCGGCAGGCGACTGCCCAGGCGAGCGCCGAGGAGTTCCAGGTCGGCGTCGGAGTCCTCATAGCTGTGGATCCGGGGCCCAAAGCCAGCCGTGTCGAGCTCGTGTGCGGCAAAGCCGTAAAGCCGCGCCGCCGCAACGTCATCGCTCCCAAGCCTGATCACGCACCAAGCCACATCTGAAGCCACCTCTGCAAGATGTATGTAAAGCTCCTCCCGTCTGGCCTGCTCGAATGAGCTCCGTTGGAGTGCTAGCGAGCCGCGGCAGTCACCTTCGAGGTAGAGGAGCTCACCGAGGCGATGGTCTACTAAAGGGGTCTTCAGCCCCAGTTTTGCCGCAAGTTCGATCTGCCTCTCGACATGAGGGCGAGCCGCCTTGGGGTCCTTGTCGGCGATGCCGTACGCGCAAAGGTTCCCGTGCGCCGCGAGCCTGAACCCGGCGTCGCCGTGGTCCTCGGCGGTCGCCAGTAGCTCCTCCCATGCCGCCCGTCCCCGGGCTAGGGCGGCAGGGTCAGATAAGCCGAAGTTGCCAGTCGAGATAGCAAACGCCGTGAGGGCTTCGCACACTAGAAGGGGGTCCGCGACCTGGCGGGCGAGGAGAAGAGCTTGCTCACCCTCGGCTTCGTTGTGCCGACCAGCTAAGCCATTGACGTCGGCGACGACGGCGGCGACCAGTGAGGCCGTCGCATTATCGCCGACCTGGGCCGCCAGCTCGCCGCCGGCTTTGGCGTAACGGGCGCTCACCTCTGCATCGAGCCCCGCGGCCACCGATGCCGCACTAACCAGCGCCTTGGCCCTGAGCGGAAGGTCGTGGGCCGCGCTCGTACCTGCCAGCGCCTTCTCCAGGAGGTCGAAGCCCTCCCGGCGACGGTTGCCGAGGAGCCAGTACCGTCGCAATGTCACCAGGGCACGCAGCAAGTCGTCGCGGCGCTCGCTCCGCGCCGCCAGGTACGAGAAAACGGCTCGGAGGTTGTCGAACTCGCACTCAACGCACTTCAGCCAGGGGACCAGGGCCGGCCCGAAGGGCTCCCGACCGCCCGAGCCGACCAGGGAGAGGTAGTAGCGAGCATGCGCGGCACGGGCCTGCTCCGCGCCGGCTTCGTCCAGCTGGCCGGCGCCGAACTGGCGGAGCGTCTCGTGCAAGCCGTAGCGAGCCGGGCCTCCGTCGGGCCGACAGTGGCCACCATCGACTTGGACACCAGGGCTAAGAAGTCCTCGGTGGCTGGGTCGGGCGCCGTGCCCGCCACAGCCAGGCCCGCTTCCAGGCTGAAACTGCCAGGGAAGACCGACAGGCGGCAGAACAGGTCCTTTTCTCTCGCGCTCAGGAGGTCATAGCTCCAGGCGACTGTTGCCCGCAGGGTCTGCTGGCGGGCCGGGGCCGTGCGCGAACCGCCTGACAATAAGGCGAAACGGTCGCCCAGGCGCTCGAGGATGCCGTCGAGGTCGACCATGCCCACCCGGGCGGCGGCCAGCTCGATGGCGAGGGGCATGCCGTCGAGGCGGCGGGCGATCTCGGCGACGGTGGTAACGGCGTGGTTGTCCAAGCGCAGGCCCGGCCGGGCAGCCAGAGCGCGGTCCACGAACAGCTCGACCGCGGCGCAGCCCCGGCTCTCAAGGGCAGTGGCCTCCGGGGGCGGCACGTCTAGGGACGGGACCCTCCAGACCGTCTCCCCGGCGATGCGGAGCGGCTCCCGGCTGGTGGCCAGCACCCGCAGCCCGGGAGCGCAGCCCAAGAGGCCCTCGACCACTTCGGCCACCGTCTGGACCAGGTGCTCGCAGTTGTCCAGCACAGCCAGGGTCTCTCGGTGGCCGATGACATCTGCCAACACCTCGGCCGGCGGCCTACCCGACCGGAGCCGCACCCCGAGCCCCTCGGCGACGGCCAAAGGGACCAGCCCGGGGGCCGATAGAGGCGCCAGGGCGACGAAGTGGGCGCCACCGGCGAAGCGGCCCGCCGTGTCAGCGGCCACCTCTTGCGCCAGCCGGGTCTTGCCACAGCCGCCAGCCCCGGCCAGGGTGACCAGGCGGTGCTCTCCGACGAGCTTGGCCACCTCGTCTACTTCGCCAGCCCGGCCGACGAAGCTGTTGGCCAGCCTTCGAAACGGGCCGGCACCACCCGGTGGGGTGGGGGCGGCAGCCGCTTCGGGTGGCGGGGGCCGCGGGTCGAGCTCGGGGGACTGCAGGAGCACCTTTTGTTCCAGGGCCACGAGCTCGGCCGAGGGGCTGAGCCCGAGCTCCTCGGCCAAGGTCGAACGCAACCGGGCAAAGGCACGCAAGGCGTCGGCCTGGCGGCCGGCGCGGTAGTAAGCCAACATGAGCTGGGCCCAGCGCCGCTCCCGCAGCGGCTCAGCGGCAACGGCTGACTCGAGCTTTCCCACCATGCGGGTGCCCTCTCCCATGGCCAGGCGCAGCTCGGAAAGCTCTTCCTCCGTCTCCCTGCGCAGCTCTTCTAAGCGGGCTACCTCGGCGGTCGCCCAGGAGTGCTCGGTCAGCTCCGGGCACGGACGGCCTCGCCACAGCCCTAAGCCCTCCTGCAGCACTGAAGCGGCCGAACTTGCGTCGCCGGCCTGTTGGTGCTGGCGCGCCTCGTCGACCGCTTGCTGGAAACGCATCGCGTCCACGGAGCCCGGGCCGACTTGCAGGGCGTACCCGCCGCCCGTCGTGACTACGCTTCCGGGGAGGAGCGCCCGGCGGAGATGGGAAATATAGGTGTGCACCGCCTTGACCGCCGAAGGGGGTGGGTTTTGCGCCCACAAGCCCTCGTAGAGCAGCTCGGCCGGCACGGGGCGCCCCGCCCGCAGCGCCAGCATCTCGAGCACAGCGCGCTCCTTGGGCGCGCTCAGCAGGACCTCTCCCTGGCCTGAGCTCACTTTTAACGGCCCCAGCAGTGCCAACTGCACCGAAGCAAACATTAGGGGACCTGGCGGGCTCCCGGTCGGGCTACCCCACAAGCCAGACCAGGCACGTGGTAGGCGGCCGGTAAAGGCACGCTTAACCGCGGCTTGGCCGTCGCTTAAGTGCCCGGGCACATCCTAGGGACGAACCCACCAGCAGGAAGGACTCAGTGATGTTCAGGACCCCGCCGCCCGAGATCGCCATGGTCTTGGCCGAAAATCATCGCCGCGACTTGATGGCGTCCGCCCGAAAGCCATCCACAGGGGGCACAGGCGACGCTAACCCTCGTTCGTTTGTTTCCGTCGTCGTTGCAAGCCTCGGCCAACTCATTCGCTCGCTCGACGCCACGCTCGCTAAGTTTCAGACCGCCTCTAAGGTCGATGGCTTCGCGGAGCCGCCCTGGGGTCAGCGAGTTAGTCCCTCATGCGTCGAAGAAAGGAGCAAACAGGCCGCCCCGTAACGACCATTTCTGGTCCCGTCACTTGGCCACTCGCGTCCGTTGCTCGCCACACAGAGCGAGACGGGTATGGATCGCCCGTCACACCGGGTCCGGCTGTCAGCCTCTGCACCGAACGAGGGTCCAGAACGCCCCAAGGACGAACCCGTTCACTGCCTGGCGTCGGACGCCTTTGGCGGTCGGTCGTATAGCGCCGTAATTGGGTGCTTCGTTGTGACTGCCCCGATCAGGTCAGTTGCCGCGGCCCTTGACCAGCCGGTCCTCCCGCGTCAGGCGACGGTAGTACCAAGTAAGTGGCGGTTCTTGTCTACCGACCCGGGCAGGATGCTGAAGTGGACCTGGCCGTCCGCATCGACGGCGACTACCCGCACGACGGCCCGACCGTAGCGGTTGCCGGCCAGCAAGAACGCACCCGACCGCACGTTGGTGGGCTCCCGGGCATCGGAGAGCGTGGACCAGCCAAGCCCGTCGTCGTCCTCGGCGTTGAGGTCTGCTAGCAGGTCGAAATCCTCGTCCATGTCACCTCCCGGCGTTCATTCTTCATGGTACGGGTTGACGACAACCTCGTGCTCGCACCGGCAAAGGCGGTCGACACCCTCGTCGAGCAGGTCGAAGGTGATATCGAAATGGCGAGGGTTGCGGCCCGTCGGCTCCAGTCTGAGCCCAGCAGCTCGGATGACTCCTGCCTTCACCAGCGTGAGCCGGCCGAAGCGGACGAGCGGAGCCTGCTGCGCCATCTCATCGAACGTCATCCCACGGACGGCAAAGACTGAGATGCCGTAAGCGCCGTAAACCTCGTGGTTGCGTTGCGCGTCCTGGCGCAGGACGACAGGATCCAGTTCACCTCCGCGTACGACAACATCCTCGTCGTCGGCAAGTGCGTCGCCCCCACGTAGGTACCGGAATTTCACGCTGCCAATTCTGCCTGCGCCTGCCGACCGGGATGTTGTGGCCACTTGTGGCGCTTCCGTCGGTAGCGGCTGGTAACCTCTCCAGCCGCGTGCGACCCGTTGAGGGTTCGAGGCTCAGCCCCGGCGGCGATGCGAAGGAGCCTCCTCAGATCAGTTGATGTCGCAGCGCGCCCACACGGAGCGAGGCCGACCGGCGAGGAGGACTGCCAAGTGAGCAGCATCGAGAAGCAAAAGAACGGGCGCTACCGGGCTCGCTATCGCGACCCGAACGGCCGGACCAGGTCGGTCACCTTCGGCCGGGTCGAGGACGCCCGGCGCTTCCTCGCTGGGATGGGAGGCAGCCTCGTGTGCGGCGAGTTCGTCGACCCGGCCCAAGCTCGGGCTAGCTTCGACCACTGGGCGAAGGCCTGGTGGGCTACGACAAACGGCCTACGCCCGTCGACGAGGCGCGGCTACCGGGGCAACCTCGACCGCCACGTCCTCCCCTACTTCGGTGGGCGCCGAGTTGGCTCGATCGACTACGCGTCGGTCGAGCTGTTCCTCGCCGATTGCCGCCAGAAAGGCCTCGGCCCGAAGACTCTCCGCGAGTGCCTCAGCGTCCTTTCCCTCACCCTCAAGTTCGCCGCGAAGGCGAGGGCATTGAGCGAGAACCCTGCGGCCGGCCACGAAATCGTCGTGCGACGCAAGAAACTGCGGGAAGGCGAAGGCGTGCTGAGCATGGAGGAAGTGCACCAGTTGATCGCCCACGTGCCTGACCGCTACAAGTCCGCCGTCTGGTTGCTCGTGTTGGCCGGCCTACGTCCCGCGGAACTGTGCGGACTACGGGTACGGGACGTCGACTTCGTCGGCCATGAGGTTTCCGTCCGCGCCACACTCATGCCGGTCCACCGCTACGGCGACCAGCCCTACCGGGGGAGGGTGGAGGGGCCGCCGAAGACCGACGCGGGGGACAGAACGATCCCGATCCCGCCGTGGCTCTGCGAAGACCTGGCGAGGATGATCGCGGCGCGGGGCAACCTCGACCGAGACGCCTTCTTGTTCCAGACCCGCTACGGCAACCCGCTCAACCGCGACCACTTCCGGGAGGACGTGGTGCGACCGGCGCTGCGGGCTGCTGGTTTGCCCGACACTATCCGCACGTACGACCTCAGGCACAGCCATGCAAGCCTGTTGATCGACCTGGGCGCCAACCCGCTCGCCATCGCCCAGCGGATGGGCCACGCAGACGCCAACGTCACCCTCAGGGTCTACGGGCACCTCTTCAAAGGCACCCAGCAGAAATTGTCAGAAAAGCTGGATGCGCTCCGAGAAGCGACCGCCGGTGAACACAGAATTGGCGACGTCGTGAATATCGATAAACGGCGTGATTTGACACAAGCAGGACACGCGTGACACGCGTGGGACACGCCTCAACGGCCCTGAGCGGTCACAAGCGGGTAACTACGGTCATGTGTTACCGCACTTCAGAGGCCATTTCGGCCCTCTGACGAGCAGGCCGCGACGGCCGTGCGTGCGGGTTCAATTCCCGCCACCTCCACTACGACCGCCACCACACACGAGGGGATTGGTCGTGAAACGGCGCGAGTAGTGATCACGAAATCCCTCCTTGAAGGTGGCGAGAGGTACAAATGCCCTTCCGCCACCCTTGTTGCAACGAGGAGTCGGCCCCGTACGGGCCGTTGGGTAGGTCGTCAAAAACTCGCCCACGGCATCGCTATGTTAGTTTCAGCGTCTTACGGCTCTACGACGACATAGGAGGGGAAGTTCATCCCGGTATTTGGCCCAACGATGGTCCGCATCGGGACGGGCGACCCCGAGTTGACAAGCTCTTTCCTGGCGAACTCGACCGTGGTGTTGTTGTTGAAGTTCTCCACCCACAAGTCACCCGACGGGTTGAAGGCGAGCGAGTAGGGGCCGTACAGGGACCCGGTGGGGCTGCCAGGCACGGTTGAGCGGATCGTGACGGCAGGCGTCGGGGAACCCGGCCTCGAGAGCTGCGCCTTGGTGAACTCCACTACCTCGTTGGTACAGGGGGTGCCGAAGCAGTCTGGACCGCCACCGGTGACGATCCACAGGTCTCCGGAGGCGTCGAAGATAAGTTGTGCGCCACCGCTCGAGGATATTGTGCGTGTCGGCGCCGGGTGCTTCGTCGCCAGCTCGGCCCTCGAGAACTCGACCACGCTCTTGACCGTCGACACCCACAGGTTGCCGGAGGCGTCGAAGGCGTCGCCGAAGATGGGAGTGCTCGGGAAGTCCGAAATCGTGGTGGAGGGTGTTGGCCCTCCCGAGGCGGCCAGTTCGCTCGTTCGTGTACTCGTAGACCTTGTTCCAAGCGTTACTGACCACCCAGAGGTTCCCCGAGCTGTCGAAAGCCATGCCGAAGGGGTTGGCGAGTGCCCCCGCCGCCGCAAAGATGGTCACGGCCGGCTCAGGGTTGGGTGTGCCCAACTGGGCCTTGGTGAGCTCGAAGATGTCGCTGGTATTCTCGTTCGCCAGCCACAGGTCGCCTCCGGAGTCGAAGACCATGGTGGTGGGGCCGTACATGGCATTGGTGAGGGTGGCCACCGGCGGCACGTCGCCGTTGGAGCTGGGCGGGTAGACGTCCACATCCCCATTGAGCTCGACGCCGGTCCCGGCATTAGTACCCCCGAAGATCGTGCCGCCCTGGGTGACTACGACGCTCCCAGGTGCGAACGGGCTTTCCCCCAGAGGAGTGGCTGAGGCTCCCGTTGCTGCAACCAGCAGGGAGACCGCTAAGCCGACAAGCGCACACAACGCCCTGCTCATGCCCTTCCCGAGCGCGAGACGTTTGGTCGCATTAGCGCGAGGGTCTGGCGTCAGGCCCTGGCTCGGAGCGTTGCTACGGCGGGTTGGGAACAAGAGAGTCATTTTTCTCTCCATATCTCTTTTTGGCTTTCTTATTGCTCGCTGCTTTTGTCCGGCGCATGCCTCCCCGGGCCACGAGAGGCAGGGGGGTGGCAGAACATCTGTCAGGGCCATGGCTCGGCAGCCACGGCCCAGGGGCAATTCCGCCCTCTGACGGGCCCGGCGATGTTGAATAGAGGCGTCGGGGAACTCCACTTGGCCAACTGGCTCTTGGTGAACCCGATCGTTGTGTTGGCTCCCTGCGTCGGGCACCAATGGCCCAGGCATCCGGGATGTCGAAGGCCACATGCGGTCGCTCGCTGTCGCCATGGACGCTGCCTGGCGTGGACGCGTCGCTTACGGCGAAGACAGGCAGGGCCAACCCTCCCCGTGCGCTCGGGGTTTATGGTCATGCTCTATAGATATGGGGGTGCCGTTTCCGAAACCTTTCCGTCGGGGACGGTTGGCACGTCGTGACACCGGTCGGACGTGAGATACTGCGGCGATGGCCGTCGAAGCGGTTGAGGACAAGCAAGACCGAGCGGTTGGAACGGTACTAGTCACCCTGCTCGGACCGTTCGCCATAACCTTGGGGGCGCGCCAGGCCGGCCCTTGGTACCGTCCCTCGGCCAAACGATTGTGTGAGCTTTTGCTGCTGAGCCCCGGCTTGGCGCTCGGCCGGGAAGTGGCCCGGGAAACCCTCTTTCCCAACTTGGCGCCGGCCCGGTCAGCCAACGCTCTCTCCAGAGCAATAACCCATACCCGGGATGCGCTTTTGGCCCTGGGCGAACACGGGTCCCGCTTCATCCGAGCCGATCGCGCTCGTATCTGGGTAACGCCAGAAATTCCGGTGGAAATTGACTCCTTGGTCCATGAGGCGGCGCTGCGTTCCGCTTTGATGTTGGCGTCAGGCGCCGAACGGGACGAGGCTCTCTCAACCGCGCTCCTCAAGGGTTCGGCCCTGCTGGAGGACGAGCCCTACGCCGAGTGGGCGCTCAGGCCCCGCGAAGCTCTCGAACTACTGCGCCAAAGAGCCCGCCTGGAACTGGCGCAAGACCGCGCTCGGGGCCTGGGGCTCTCCCGGCCCCAAGCCGTCGTAGAGGCTTGGGAGGCATGTCTCGCCCATGACCCCACCTCGGAAGAAGCAGCTTCCGCACTAATGCGGCTTTACGCCGCTCAGGGCCGTCGCCAGCTTGCTCGCACCACCTACGAGCGGTGCCGGTCCGCACTCGAGGGGTTGGGACTGCGGGCCTCTCCGGCTCTGGAAGAGGCCCTACGAGCCACCATCGAGGGCAGCGCTCCTCGCGTGCGGGGCACCGTAGCAATCGCAGCCGAGCGGTCCGCGCCCCGGGTCGGTAGTGAGGAGCGCAGGTTGGTGAGCGTGCTTTTTGCCGAGTTGTCAGGGCCGGCGCGAACTGGTCTCCGGCTGGACCCTGAGGACATGCGCCTGGTCGTTGGCGAGGCACTGGGCAGGGTGATCGCTGAGGTCGAAGGGCTCGGCGGGACGGTCGCTTCGGTCTCCGGCGGTGGCGTGAAAGCTTTGTTCGGCGCGCCCGAGGCGCACGAAGACGACCCCGAGCGAGCGGCCCGAGCCGGGTTCCGCATAACGCAACTGCCAAACTCCATCGGCGACCACGGGACGTTGTCGGTGCGCGCAGGCATCGAGACCGGCCCGGCCATAGTGGGACCGCTGGGGACGCACATCGAATACGAGGCCGTAGGAGAGGTAGTTGGCGCTGCGGCCTCCCTGCAGTCGGCGGCCAAAGCGGGGGCGGTCCTGGTAGGCCCGGCCACTCGGGCCGGGGTAGCTGACCTTTTCGAGTGGGGGCCTACGGAATATGTAGCCGTGTTGCCTGGCGCCAAGCCCCTCGCCGCTTCCTACCTGGAGCGGCCAAAAGCGCGGGCCTCCGGCTACCGCGGCCAAGCCAAACTGGCGCGCCAGGCTCCGTTGGTCGGACGGCAGGCGGAACTGTCTGTTCTCGGCGAAGCACTGCGGGAGGCCACGTCCGGGGCCGGCTCAATCGCGTTTGTCGTGGGCGACCCGGGGCTCGGCAAGACCCGCCTGGTCCAGGAATGCCGCAAGCGGTTCACGGCCTGGGTCGGGGCCGGGACCGGGCGACTGCCGCTGTGGCTGGAGGGACGTTGCGCCTCTTATGCGTCCTCCACTCCCTATGGCCTCTACCAGCAACTTCTGTCCGCCTGGGCTGGGGTTGTCCCTGAGGAGGGTGAGCAGATAGTGCGCCCCGCCCTGGAGCGGGCAACGAGAGCCATCTTCGGCGGCCAGAACGAGCACCTCCCCCTGTTAGCCCACATGATGGGAGTAAGCGGGCCGGGCGAGGGAGCCGAATTGTCACGGCTAGGTCCTGAGGGCCTTCAGCGAGCGACGTTCGCGACCATTCGCGCCGTGGTGGCTCGCCTCATATCGCGGGGGCCCACTGTCCTGGTCCTGGAGGACCTGCACTGGGCCGACCCCACCTCGCTGCGCCTCACTGAGGAGGTCGCCAGACTGGCTGTCGACGGCCCCCTTTTCCTCCTTCTCACCAGACGTCCTGAGCCCGACTCAGGGGTGTCGGGGCTCGAAACCGCCCTCAAAGCCACAGCCGATGGCCACCTGCGGCGGGTGGACCTGCTGCCCCTGACTGAGACGGCCGAAAGAGAACTGGCCCGGTCCTTGATGGGCGGTGAGGTGGGTGACGACGTGGTAGATGGGGTGTGCGGCGGCGACGGCAACCCGCTTTTCCTCGAACAACGGTTCTTCTCCATGGTCGAAACCGGTGCCCTGGCCAAAAACGGCCGCGCTTGGCGTCTAAGTGCGAAGGATGACGCAGAAGTCCCCGACGTGCTCGAGCGGCTCATACGCTCCCGCGTGGACCGGCTGGCCCCACACGAGCGCGAGGCCCTGGTGGCCGCCTCGGTGCTCGGGCCGAGTTTGCCCTTTCGGCGCTCGACGCGGTCGCCGGCTTAGGTGCGCAGCTGAGGGACACAATCCGGGAACTCTGCGCCACTGGCTTGATCAGCGAAGTTCGCCAGCTGCCCGAACCGGCTTACCGGTTCCACCACGCCCTGATCCAACAAACCACCTACCGGGGCGTCGTCCGGGGCCAGCGCCGCCAGCTCCATGCCCGGGCCGCTTGGGGCCTGGAAGCCGCTTCGGTCGACCGTCTGGAGGAGGTCGCCGCCGTACTGGGCCATCATTATGCCGCCGCGGGGGAGACAGAACGGGCGGTTCATTTCCTCGAAGTCGCCGGCGACCACGCCGTGTCGATATGCGCCAACGACGAGGCCATCTCGTCGTACCGTTCGGCCCTGGCTGTAGTTGGCCCCGGGTATCCCGCCGGCGGGTTCATGGCCGCGGCCGCCGTGCAGGTGCGTTTCAAGCTGGCCTACGTGCTGTATTGCAGGTCCGTCGGTGGCAGGCGTCAGGGAAAAGAAGTGCTCCGCGAGGCCATCGGCCTGGTCGATGAACATGACCCTTTCGAGGCTGCTCGCCTCCTGAACTTGTTGGGACGGATAGAGACCGAGAACCAGGACTACGGAGCCGCGCTGGCCGCCTTCGACGCCGCTGAAGCCCGGCTCGGGGACCGTCCCGGCGACCAGGACCAAGCCGTCGCGGCACTTTGGATCGAGATCCAGCTCGAGGGTCGGGCGCTCGTGTACTTCTTCAGCAACGAGCCCGCCAAGGGAGCCGCCGTCCTCGCTGAGGTCGGCCTCGTGGTCGAAGCCCGCGGCGGGCCAATTCAAAAGGCGTACTTCTACTGCGCACTACTGCGGAACCGCCTGTCCCAAGCACGCTATCGCGTCGACGAAGAGATAATCGCCCACGCTCGGGCGGCCTCGAAAGCAGCCGGCGAGGTGTGCGATTACTACGAACCCGTAGTAAGGCCGCCGTGGCCTGCCGCTGGATGGAGGCTGTTTGACCTGGCCCGTTGTTTGGTCTGGCACGGGGACCTTGAGGAAGCCGAAGAGAAGCTGAACGCTGCCTTGGCCGTCGCCGATCGGGTCGGAGAACCACTGCTGCGCCAGAGGTGCGTAAGTCTTCTGGCCCTAAGCGCATTGCGTCGGCACGACGCCGCGGCGGTGGCGGACCTAGTTCCCGGCGCTTTAAAAGGGGCGGAGGCGACCTCGCAGCCTGACTACTTAGCGATGGCCAAGGCGTTCTTGGCTTGGCTGGCCTGGCGTGAAGCCCGCTACGCCGAGGTGGCGCCGAACGCCGAAGAGGCACTCTCGCTATGGGCGACGGTCCCGGGTTGGCAGCCGCTGCACTGGATTTGCCTGTGGCCGCTCATCGCGGTCCGGCTAAGGACGGGGCACGTCGGCGAGGCGGTCGATGCCAGCCGTCAGCTTTTGGAGCCCACCCAACAGCGCCTGCCCGACGAGCTCGAGGCGATGGTGGTGGCGGCAGGGGCAACCTGGGACAGCGGCGACCGAGAGCTGGCAGAGGCGAAGCTGGCCCAGGCCGTCGAACTCGCCGAGCAGCTTCGCTACCTCTAAGCCTTGACCCGGAGGTCGCTGCCGAGCCAGGGCCTAACACCGCCGGCCGCCTTTTTGAGTACGGCTTCCCCCAGATCCCCCGTCGATAGCAACAAAACGCAAATGTGCGGGCCGCGTAGAGCCAAAGCGGACGAGTGCTTCGCCAGCACCCTATGGGCTCTCAACGACATCAACATCCCCGAATGAGCAAGCACCTTGCCACCTCGGGATTGTGAGCGCTCCCCCTTAGCCTGTGAGTATTCGAGAAATCGGCGGGAACTGGGCTGGTCAGCGAGAACTTTCATGATCATCCCACTACGAAGGGGGGATGATCGTGAAACTGCTCGGGCAGTGATCACGAAATCCCTCTTTGAAGGTGGCGAGGGGTACAAATGCCCTTCCGCCGCCCCAGGTTCAACGCAGAGACGGTCCCGCGAGGGGCCGTATTTCGCGTCCGCAGTCGTTGCCCCGGTTCAATCCCGCCAACGAGCGCGCTGAAGCTGGCCTTCCACGTGTGCCCGAAAGGTTATGTCGAGGCAACCGGCGGGTGCGCCCAAGCCGTGGGCGGGTACCACCTGGCCGCAGTAGCCGCCGAGCTCACACGCTGGCAGGGTGCCCCCGAGGGGGCGGCTCCGCGTAGGACGTGATAGTCGAGTGACCGTCACCAACGTGCGCGATGGTTCCCTTGCAGCCGAGCAGGACAACAGTGCGCAAGGCACACACACCGGAGCGCGCGGCGCGATGCTGGCCACATGAAAGACAAGCCTCACGCCCCGGTCGACGCGAGCGGAGTTAGCGATGATATGCGCAGTCAAGGGGTCACAGTCGAGCGGGCCGAGAGCGATGACGACCTCATGGAGTTCTGGCTATTTGCCAACGACGTCTACGCCAACCGCCCCGTCCACTGGCGGACGGCACCAGAAGCCCTGAACCCATCGCTCAAGGGCCAAGGCCCTGCTGCCGCGGGCCGGACGATCTCGGCGCATGTGGCTCGGTCGGGCGGGCGCATCGTTGCCCGGGCGGCTGCCGTCGTGGACGAACGGTACATCGATCGCTGGAACGAGCCGCTCGGCCACATCGTTATGTTCGAGGCGCTCCCCGGGACTACTAAGGCAGTCCGCGCCCTGATGGACGAGGCTTGCGCATGGCTGAGAGGCCACGGGCTGGAGGCGGCCCGCACTGGAGCGGCCTTCTGTGACGCGCCTTATACGGTCGATGCCTACGACCTATTGCCGCCACCATTGCCCCGCCAGAACCCCGCTTACTACCACTCGCTGCTCGCAGAGGCCCGGTTCCTCGCAGAAAGGGGATGGGTCGACTACAAAATCCAAGTGACGCCGGGGCTGGTGGCGCAATGGCAGCAAATGCTGCAGGCGGGTGAGAGTGCGGGCTTCCGAGTGGTCAGCTTCGCAGAGGCCGACAAGTCGCACAGGGCCCAGCAGTTCACGGCCGTATGGGAGAGTGCGTTTGCCCGTCACTGGGGTGGTAGCAGCGTCTCTCTCGCCGAGTGGGAGCAGGCGTTCGCGACGACCGAGCCAATCGGCTCCCACGAGGCGTCTGTTCTGGCCTACCGCGGCGATGAACCGGTGGGGCTGGGTCTCTGCCTTCCCGACACTTCCAGCCAGGCCGTCCTCGTCGGGGACCGTCTGCTATTGCCGGAAGAGCGCCTCAACGTGTTCGGGATTGGTGTCCTCGAGAGCGCCCGGGGCACCGGCCTCAACCTCGCCATAGCCGCTCGCTCGTTCCTCGAACTAGTGAGGCGAGGTAACACCCACGTCAGTTACACCCTAGTGCTGGACGACAATTGGCCGTCCAGGAGGACGGCCGAGAAACTCGGCGGTTGGGTATGTGCCAATTACCTCGTATACCGGCGGGACCTGAGATAGCCGAGAGCATCTGACGTTTAGGTACCGCCCGCCATCCAGGCACCTTTTCCGGTTTTGGGGCCACAAACGGTAGTAAAACGGGGCTTCCGCATGACCAGGCCGCTGGGCGGGGGGGCCGCATTGTCATAGACCCCTGGCCCTGCTATTGCGCAAGCGCCGCCACTGAGCAGATGTGAGCCCTCGGCTCCTTATTCCGTGAGTGCTCTTGGCGCCAAGACGTCGAACTGCCGAGGGTTATTCAGCGCGAGCCCAGGACTGTCAGAAGGGCGTCGTCAACTCCCCATATCTCCTCATGTGTGAGGTGCCCGGCGAGTTGTCCCAAGCGGCGCGCGTCCACCGCTGCCGATCTGCTCCACCAAGATCCGGGTTGTCTCCCCGCCTATGTCAGCCTCCGGGCGGAAAGATGCCGCTCTAGCGCTCCGCGAAGTTGGGGCCACGATCACAACGGATCGGGGCAGGAACTCGTCAGCCTGGACGACAACTCCGTAACGGTCGCCGTGCTGTTCCTGCCCAACACCCAACTGGGAGTACTCCAACTGTTAGCCCGTGGGTACTACTTCTGCGGTCGGGTGCATTACGCGTGTCAGCATTTTTCATGATCATCCCAAGACCGACGACACAACGACGGAACTGTGACGTTTCCCCGTCTAGCGCGTCACCCGCAGTGCCAGTTCGACGGCGTGATCGAATGTGAGCATTGTGCCAGCGGAGTACTCGAGCTGAAAGGCCTCGTTACCAAGTGCCTGGCGAAGGTAGTCGCGGCCGTCCTCCCGCAACGTCTCTTGGAGGAGCGTCAACTTTTCGAACAAGTTCGACCTCCCGGGAGTGCCAGCTTGCCGCAGGTACGGGGAATGCATGACGTCGTACGCGCCGGTCAATTGGGCCGCCTCCCTGTGCCGCCCCAGCCGGGTCGCACAACATGCAATATTGACTAGGTGGGACGCGGCGAGGTCGCGCAGGCCGAGGCGGCGGAACCCTGTCAGCGCTTTCTGGAAGCACGCCGCCGCGTCCCCAAAAGCTCCCTCGAGGAGGCGGGCCTCACCGAGCATGCCCCAGGACCAGTACATGTGAAGCGGTGCCCCGATCTCCTGTGACAATGCGATGGCTTCCTCTAGTAGCGCGCCCGCGGCTGCGAACTGCTGCTCTTCGAGTTCGAGGACGGCACGTGAAGCCAGGCAAATCGAGCTCACGGCCAAGTCCCCGAGTCGTTGCAGCTGTGCCGCCGCCTCTTGCCAAAGCGCTCTTTTTTCTGCCGGCGCCGTTGCCACGGTACCGAGGGCGGCCATGGCGTTACCGATGAGCCACTTGTCACCCAGGTTGCGGGCAATTTCGAATCCCTCCTCGGCCCACTGCAACCCTTTGTCATGTTCTCCCAGAGACTCGGCCAGCCAGGCCGAGTCTGAGAGCGTATAGCCCGTTAGTCTCTCATCGCCCAGGGCACGCGCTGAGCTCGAGCCCCTGGTCGATCAGCGCAGCCGCGGCGCGGCGCTGAGTCTCGGAGCCCCAGCCGAGCGTGCTTCCCACCATGGTCCCGCAGAAGCACAGGGCCTTAGCCCGCACCGCGGCGGGAACAGGGGCCGGCCCGGATAGCACTGAAAGGACGGCGTCTATGCCGTAGCGCTGGCAGCGGGTCCAGAAGAAATATTGCAAGGCATTACCGATCCGTAAGACCGCTTCTGCCCCGTTCCGGTCGGCCAGGAAAAACGCCAGCGCGGCCCTGAGGTTGTCCCAGTCGAGGTCGAGCCTCCTCAGCCAGAGGCCCTGGTCCGGCCCGTGCAGCTCGAACCCGGCGTTTTCGGCGAACTGCAGGTAGAACTGGGCGTGGGCCCTCCTGGCCCGGTCAAGCGCAGGCTGGCCGCCACCTGCCCGCAGCCGCTCGATGCCGTACTGCCTGATGGTCTCCAGCAGCGAGTAGCGCAGTGAGCCGGAGGAACGCTCGGCCATTACCAGGCTCTTATTGACAAGGGAGCCGAGGGCATCAGCGACGTCGGCGGTTTCCAGCGCCTCGTCGGAGCAGATCGCTTCGGCCGCATCCAGCTCGAAAGCCCCTGAAAAGACCGACAGCCGGTCCAACACAGCGCGCTCGGGCGGCGCCAACAGCTCAAAGGACCAGTCGACCGTGGCCTGCAGGGTGCGTTGGCGGGGAAGAGCTGTCCTCGGCCCGCCGGTCAGGAACCGGAAGCGCTGGTCGAGGCGGTCGTCCAGGTGGGCGAGGGACATCGAGGCCAGGCGAGCAGCCGCCAGTTCGACAGCCAGCGGGATCCCATCGAGCCTTCGGCAGATCGACGCGACCAGCTCTGCTATGGGCGCTTCCAGGACCAATGTCGAGTCGTGCGCCCGGCCACGCTCGACGAAGAGCTGGACCGCGTCGGAGCCGGCGAGGTCTTGTACCGAGGCAGCACCGGCCGGTGGCAACGACATCGGCCCCAGCCGGTAAACCTGCTCGCCTTCTATCGAGAGCGGCTCGCGTGCGGTAGCCAGCAACCTGAGCCTTGGGCACTTGCGATTGAGCAGCTCAGCGAGCTCAGCCGCGGCCACGATCACATGCTCGCAGTTGTCCACCACCACCAAGAGGTCTTGACCGGAAAGGGCTTCGGCCAGCACCTCTGCTAACGACCCGCTCCCGGCCTCGCGGACCCCCAAAGCGGTGGCGAAGGCTGCGGCAACATGGGCTGCTTCGGAAACGGGCGCCAGGTCGACAAAGGACGCCTCTAGACGTTCCTCGCCTACCAGGTGCGCGGCGACCTCGAGCGCGAGACGGGTTTTGCCGGAGCCGCCCGGGCCGACGACGGTCACAACAGACGAACAGCGCACGAGCGAGCAGACCTCTGCCTGCTCCTTCTCGCGGCCGACAAAGCTGCTGAGGCGGGTGGGCAGGTTGCCGGTGACGCTCAGCGCCGGAGCTGGTCGCAGCGGCGCCAAGTCGGCAACCTGATGTTTCGCGCGTTGGTAAACCCGCTCTAAGGCGGCTGACGGCTCGAGGCCCAGTTCCTCGAGGCCAGCCAGGCAACGGCTGTAGGTACGGGCAGCTAGCTGACGCTGACCCTGGGAAGCATAGGTAGCCATCAGCGCTGAAGCAGCTTCTTCAGACGCCAGGTCGTGGGAAAATACTGCCTCCCAGGCCTCGATGACAGCGCACGCGTCGGAGCGGCCGTAGCCCATGAAACGGTCGCGGGCGAGAGCCACGCGGGCATCTTGGCGAGACAGCTCCAGGCCGTCACGGCGGCGCAACGACCAATCGGCATACGGCTCGTCTTCTAAAAGGATGCCGTCTTCTGATAACGCGAGCGTCAGGCGCGTGTCCCGGTCAGCCCCGGGCTCCATCCCAAGCGCTGCCTGAATGGACACCTCATGCGTGTCGAGGTCAACCTCGACTGGGGCACGAGAAGAGATGCAGATGTTGGTGTGGTCGGCAACCAAGAGAGCCGTTGCCGGGCCGCCCAGGTCCGACAGCACCGCCCGAGCGGCTGATAAGGCGTTATAGAGGGCATTCGCAGCAGCTCTCGGGGCAATGTCCGGAAACAGAACGTCGGACGCCGCCTCCCTGGAGATACGGCGTTTTGGGCTCAAGAACACGAGTGCCAGTAGCCGTTTGGCGCTGCGGCGCAGCCAAGGCCCGGCGCTTTTGCCCCCCAGGTAGATTGCGAATGGGCCTAGCAGCCGGACACGCACGAGCGGCGTCACCGAGTCACTCTCGGCCACAGGCGCGGCGGCCACCATGGCTAACTATTATGTCGGGTCCCGGTTGTCTCAGTCGCTGACGACAGGCGCGGCTCCATGTAGCCAAGTCACCCATCTGAGTGACCGATGAGAGACGGCTGACAGACGCCCGTTAGGACAGCGTCGTAAACATCGTGCATGAGAGCAACTCACCAGAAAGGGGCCAGAATGAGAAAGCGGGTTACAGCTGCCGCAGACGCCATACTGCTTGCGTTCGGCACCATTCAGTTGGCCAAGCGGGGGGAAATGTCCCCCACCCAGGCCGGCAGTCGGCCGGTGCGCCGGCCGCCACCCTGCGACACGCGAGACGAGAGGTTCGTGGAGGCAACGGCTCACAGAGGCGACAAATTGAACCGGTAGTACGTGCACGTGGCGTGGACGGCTACAAGCTCGAAAGGCTCGCGGATGTTGCCGTCCACATGCTTTTGTGCTTTTGCCGGCCCTCTGTGCGTGTTAAGGCACTTATCCCGTGAGTACTGCATTTAGAAGGGCGCAAATAAGCTGATCGCTGCGCGCCGTGAGCTCCAGCCCAAGGGGGGCGCCCTCGTGCCGGACCAGCGATATGACTGGCGTGTTCGGGTTCCGCTTGGGATTTAACAAACCGGGGCACCCCACGCTCGACACCTCCAATCGCGAATGTGAAAGTGCCAACGCTTCATTTTGGCGTTTCCACCGTTAAGGCAAGATTGCGGGCGGCATCCGTCATGCGGACGTCGTAGGTCACCACGGCTCGAAGTTCGTCTCCGATGACCTGTGTGGCTGCAAGGTGGATCGCGTCAAGGCTCCGCAACTTGAGAGCAGGGGCCAATGTGGCAGCACGATCGAGCAAGTCCGGGCTCAACACAATCTGGTCAAGTCGAGAAAGTTGACGGCGCGCCTTGGCGATGGCGAGAGGACCACCGGCCAAAACGACCCTAACGACCTCGACCCGGGCGAGGGTGCACGTCACTAGCTGGTCGGTCCGCTGACGGCGCAGGAAACGGCGCAAAGCGTCCGACTCGGCTTCTCGCTGAATGAGCTTCACCAACGCAGACGAGTCGAGGTAAAGCCTCACCGCTCGTCCTCACGCATGGCGGCCAATTGGGCTGAAGCGTCGATGCCATAGTCCTCCGGCCCCTCGTCGACCACGTCTCCTTCGATGGCTGCGGGGACAACCTGGCCACTGGCGACCAGGTTCTGCCACCGGTCTTGATGGGTGGGGACTAGTAGCGCGACCGCTCGGCCTCGGTCGGTCACCTCGATCGTCTCTCCAGTGGCCACGCGGGCGAGGTAGCGGCTGGCGTGCTGACGAAGCTCCCGCACTCCGATCTGCTCCATAGTGCTACATGGTAGCACCTCTGCGATAGCCGACGTTGTTCGTCAAACGCACGAAGCGTCAACGCTCGTACGCGCCCGCTTGGCGACTGTGAGTTCGGCGGCGCTTAACCTGTGTGTGTGTTTCGGCGGACGGACGCCTTGCGATAACCGTTATCGGCTCTCTTCCTTTGGAGAAAACGACCTTTCGCCGCGCACGCAGAAGATGGCATTATCAGCGCGGCGACCCACGCTGGAGTCTTCACAGGGCGACTTCGCCTCTAGGAAGCTGCCGGACACGAGGCCCGACGCCGAGGTACTACGGCCCGCGACAAGGGGGCACCATCGGAGGTGATGGCGATGGCGTACGGGTCGCGACCCACTGCGATCGGGTGGCTTGCCTTGTTCGTCGCGATCGTGATCGGGGTGACGGTGCCCGAACCGTAGTCGGCTACGTAGGCGGTGGCCCCGTCGGGGGTGATGGCGATGCCGCCTGGCTCGCTGCCCACGGTGATCGGGAGGTCGGCAATGCCGGTGGCGACGGTGACTGGCGTGACGGTGCCGGAGTAGTAGTTGCCAGGTATGCCCTGGTCCCGTCGGGAGTGATGGCTATGGCGAACGGGCCATCGCCCACCCGGACCGGGTGGGCGATAGTGTTGGTGGCGATTGTGACCGGCGTGAGGGTGCCGGAGATGGCGTTGGTCACGTAGGCGGTCCTCCCGTCGGGGGTGATGGCGAGGGCGTTGGGGACGCCGCTCAGGTTGACCGGGCGGCACGCGGTGTTCGTGACGGTATTGATCGGGGTGACGCTGCCCGAGCCGAAGTTGGTGACGTAGGCCATCGGCGCAGACACCGCGTGTGTCACCGTGGACGGGACGAGCGCAGCCGCCGTGGTAGAGAGCGGCAATGGTCATGATCTTCATCTCGGCTCCTTGAGGTTCAGCTTGGAAGGCCGCTCTTGGCAGGATTTGGCTGTTGCCACCGATTGGTCGACGCCCGCGGCTTAGTCGGCGTAGGTGCCTATCGGTCAGTAAAAAGTTTGCAGGCAGCCAGGCCCATAAGCATCCTGCTTAGGTCGCAAATTACGCGGCACCAAGTCTTAAATCTCGTGGCAACCACGTATAAGGAAGGCTCGCCGCGATGGCCAGTTCCCCTCCGACCTGACCATGCGAACCGCGCCCGGTAGCGGGCTTGGACAAGGTGCTGACGACATGCCCGGCGGCGGAACTCGCCCTAGATGTTGCCAGGCGCTATACCTCGGCACTCACCGGCCTCGTCGCGCCTCTCGATCCTCGATCGACTCCGCACCAGCGAAGCAGATCAAGCCGTTCTGCGCTGACCGGCCATTGAGGTGAAGACCGCCGAGATGCTCCGTGCGGAGGTGCCTTCATCCATGAAGTTGCGATTGCGCCGCACTTCGTTCGCCCGATCCCACACCGAACCCGGACGTGTGACCAACGAGATGCAGTCGATAAGGCGCGCGCCGCCCCAGTTCACGATTTCCTGTCCAACACACTTGAGCTGAGCCTGGGTTGCCAGATCGACAAAAAGAGGCGCCGTCATTGATGTGGCTCGCCCGTGGCGCCACTCGATCGCACCACACCTGAGCAGCCAAGATCGCAGAGTCGGAGATCGGTGAGCCACGGCTTCGGCTTGCTGCATCCTGCGGACTTGGTGGCTGAACTCTCCGAGATTCGAGTGATGCAGCCAAGCGATCCCGTCCCGTCTTAGAACTCTCCCCAGTTCAACGAGGTATTGGGCAATAACGTCGGCTTCGACATGGACCAGCGAGTCGAAGCTGAATACGAAGTCCACCGAGTCGTTCTCTAGCACTGGAAGGGACCGACCATCGTTGACCTCGAAACGGGCATGGTCAAACGAACTGAACCGCTCTCGACAGGCTTCGACGCACCGCGTGGCGAGATCGACACCGACGTACTGGTTGCATTCTCCAAGCAGGTACTGGGTCCACCGGCCGTATCCCGGCGCAATCTCGCAAATGGTGCCAGTCGGCAAGAAGGGCCAGAGGCGCGGCAGCAATGTCGCGTGCCAATGCGTCTCAACACCGCCCCAGTGAGACGACCACTCGTCGCCTCGCAGTGTCCAGTCGTACGCCGCGTTCCAGTTCGACTCGTTCTCTTCGAGTGAGGGCAACCAACCACCTCTTCGTAACGCGCCGGGTAAAGAAATCCTAACGGCTCCCTGGATTCCTTCCGTTATTCGTTCGGGGACGACGGGGCACAGATCGGTCCATCCCGCGCTCAGCAACCAACCCGGGCCAAGGGTCCCAGGGCGCAGGAATAGGCGTTTGCTCTGGTCACAGCGCCTGTTGCCCCTCCAGGAGGGCCTGCACGGTACCGCGGTCGCCTCCGGTCCCGCGGCTGGAAGCTTCCAGAAACCTTGCGGCCTTCGTGTTGGCCCTGCCTGTGTATTCGAGTGGCCGGCGTCGTGAGAGCACCGCCGTGGCCGCGTTCCAGCAGAAAGGTGCGCTTTGGCTTATTTCGGCAGGGCTTCGGGGCCAGGCGCTCGGCAACGTGGCAAAGGCTAGGTCACTGCCTCCAGCAGGTCGGCTTCGGTCACCAGCCCCAGGTCCAGCCGCTTGTACCCTGCTTGGTCGAAGGCAAGCAGGATCCGGTTGCCGACGTAGCCGATGACCTCGCCTTCTCCGAAGACGGGGTGCCGTACTCGGCTCCCTCGAGCAAATGGCCGTGACCCGTCCGGCTCGTCCGTGGCCGCGTCGGCACGTTGGTCGTTGTCGCAGTGCCCGCATCTCTCCTCTGCCGGCTCGCCGAAGTACTCGAGCAAGAACCTCCAGCGGCAACCGACCTCTTGGGCGTAAGCCTCCATGGTCTCGGTGCGGGCGCGCTCGACAGCTCGCCTCGTACGCACCAGTTCGTCAGCCTCTGTGACCGCGTCCGTCATGTCCCCCGTGACGGCCACGACGCCCTCAGCGTCAACAGTTACTCTTCCGGCATCCGCCAAGGCCATGGCCGCGGCCTCAGCCCGGTGCTTCGACTGCCCAGATCTGTCCCCGACGTCCTTGAGGGTCATGGGGCCCTTGCCCGCCGCCAACGTTGCCACCACGGCTTCGAGAACGTCTCGGCTTGGTCCCGTGCTCGCCGCGTACCTGCGAGGCAACGCCAGGTCCTCGGCGCGGAAGTACAGCACCGCGTCCGAAGGGGCGCCGTCCCGTCCGGCCCGACCGAACTCCTGGTAGTACTCGTCAAGCGAACCGGGGACGTCGGCATGGAAAACCCAACGGACGTTGGGCTTGTCGATCCCCATTCCGAAGGCAATAGTCGCGACGACTACATCGAGCTCGTCCTCGCGGAACCGTTGCTCGAGTTGGCTGCGCTCCGTGTCCGGTAGGCCGGCGTGATAAGCGGCCGCCCGCAGACCTTTGGCTGACAGGTTGGCCGCCACCGTCTCCACCCGGTGATGAGTCGCGCCGTAAACGATGCCATGGCCCCGGTCCCGTGCTGCATCGATCACGTTTTCTTGTAACACTTCCAGCTTGTGGCTCTCGTCGATGAAATACCCATGGACGGCGAGGCCGATGTTGTCCCGGTTGAAGCCTCGCACCAACACGGCCGGATTCCGCATCTTGAGGCGTTGCACGATCTCGTCTCGCATCGGCGGGGCCGCGGTGGCGGTAACAGCCAATACTGTGGGGCGGCCCAGGTGCTCGAGCGCCGGGCCGATCCGCAGGTAGTCGGGCCGGAAGTCGGGGCCCCAGCGGCTCACCAGGTGTGCCTCGTCGACCGCCAACAGGACCGGTCGCAGCTCGGCCAGCCGCCGGAGCACGTCGGCGTTTGCCAGCTGCTCGGGAGCAAGGAAGACGAAGTCGAGAGAACGGCCATCGAGAGAGAGTCGATCAATGGCGTGTCGTCGTTCTCGTGCCGTCCCCGCAGAGTTGATGGCGACCGAGACGAGTTTCCCTCCCGCTTCTAGGTTCGCAAGCTGGTCTCGCTCCAGGGCAATAAGAGGCGAGATCACCAGGGTTGGCCCTGATAGCAAGGGCCCGGAAAGCTCGTAGATAGCAGACTTGCCCCCGGCGGTGGGCATGACAGCGAGGGTGTCCCGCCCATCGAGCACGCTCTGGATGGCTTCGCGCTCGGCCGGGCCGCAGCGACCGGTAGCCGAATAGGCGACTAGCCGCTTGCAAGATCGGGTCTTCCGACGGCATCTCAGTAAACCTAAGCCTTTCATCGTCTCGGACGACGTCGAGCGCTCGCGGCACTTCTACACCGAGGTGCTCGGCGGCAGGGTGGTCCGCTCCGGAGAGCCGACCTATGTCGCACTATCCAACAGCTGGATCATCATCAATGTCGGCGGAGGCCCAACCGACGATAAGCCCTCGGTCACCCTGGAGACGCCACGCGAGCCCGACCGGGTCAGCAGCTTCCTCAATATTCGGGTCGCAGACATCCAGGCCGTGTACGCAGAATGGAGCGCCCGGGGTGCTCAGTTCCTGACGCCGCCGAAACATCACCAGTACAGATCAGTTGCTACATCCGCGATCCCGACGGTTATCTGATCGAGGTGGGCAAACCACCGACCCAAGGGGGGACTGGTCGCCGGCTCACTGGCCATAGAGGACGCCCGGCGGGGAGCCCAAGTGAATGCCGGCTCCCTCAGTGTAATGAACACGGCGATACGTGCTAATAAGCACACATGGTCAAACACCTCAAGGCCGACCTCTGGCTCCGGGCCCCTCGCTCCTCGGAGAGGGACCGTCCTGGGACGCCCGGTCGAACCAGTTCTCGTGGGTAGACATCCTCGGCTCGACGCTGCAGGTGTGCGACTCTCAGGGGAAGCTCCTCACAGAACTGCGGCTCCCTTCGCACGTGGGGGCGGCGCTCCCCGCGGCGTCGGGAGGATGGCTCGTAGCTCTCACGGACCGATTGGCTCACCTGGAGCCCGACGGGAGGCTCCGCGATGTGGTTGCGCTGGAGGCCCACCTACCGGGCAACAGGGCCAACGACGCCAAGTGCGACCCCTCGGGCCGGGCCTGGGTCGGCACGATGAGCTACGACGAATCCCAGACCGAGGGGTCACTTTATCGAGTGGACTCGGGCCCGAAGGCGACGCTCGTCCTGGACGGCGTCGGCGTCTCCAATGGCCTCGGCTGGAGCCCGGACGAACGGACGATGTACTTCATCGACACGGCTACAAACGAAATCCGCTCCTACCCTTTCGACCTCGAGAGCGGGCAGGTAGGTGAGCCGAGCACTCTGGCGGTTGTCGAAAGGGCCGCCGGCCTTCCCGATGGAATGTGCACCGACAACGAAGGCTGCCTGTGGGTGGCGCTATGGGGCGGAGGCTGCGTGCGGCGTTACACTCCGGACGGACAGCTCGACACCGTTGTGAAGGTGCCCGCCAATTACACGACGAGCTGTTGCTTTGGTGGTCCCGACCTCGACCATTTGTACATCACCACCGCTCGTCGGGACCTCGAAGGGGATCGGTTGAGCGAGCAGCGGTTGGCCGGCAGCGTGTGGGCCGTGAGGCCCGGGGTCACTGGCCCGCCGGCAACACCCTGGGTGGAAGTTGTGGAGCACTGGTAGCGCCAATCGCGACCAAACTTCAGCCCAAGTTCAGGACCGCCACGCAGCCGGCGCCCCGACTTTGGCCGCCTGGGCGATGCTGTCGCTGACGACACGAACCGTAGTCACGACCAGGTCAAGGGAGGTCCGGAGCACCTGTTCCGTCACCCGAAGATGACGTCCCGGATGCAGTCGCGGAGCATGTCCCCCAATTTGGCGGTGTCGGAGTCGGGGAAGCTCTCGCCGGCCAGGAAGAGCCCTGCGAAGGCGGCCCCGAAGGCGGCTCCCATACGAACCCGGGACCGCTCTGGCACCCGCGTGTCGAGGAGGATCTTGCGCAACCGGTTCTGGATATCGTCGTTCGCCGCGTCGTGCTCCTCGCTGTGCATTTTCTCCAGGGCGGCCTGGTTCCGCTCGTGCATGAGGAAGAGCTTGCGCTGGGCCAGCATCTGGTCGACCACCAGGTCGAGCAACTGGCCCCAGCGCTCCAGGGTCATGGGCTCGTCACCGACGCTGTCGAGGGCGTCCTTGCCGAAGTCGTGGAGGCGCATGTGGAGGGCCATGAGGATGTCCTCCTTGCTCTCGAAGTGGTAGTAGAGGGCCGCCTTGGTGACGCCCAGCTGTTCGGCAATCTGCCGCAGGCTGGTGCCGTCGTAGCCCTGAGCCAGGAAGAGGTCGAGGGCCGCGTCGAGGATGCGCTCGCGGGTGGAGTTGGCGTCGTGCGTCTGAACGTGGCGTTTGGCCTTGGTGGCCTGGGCGAACTTGGGGGGGAGGGCGTCGTCGGCTGCGGTCGGGGCGGGCCCAGTGGTGGGGGCCGTGGGCGTGGTGGGGCCCGGTCCTCCTGGTCGTTCGTGCCTGGATGTGCGGTCTGAGTCATATTTTCTCGGTCAGCCTACTTGACGACAGGTAAGTCGGTCCCTTACCATGCGGTTAGTAAGTAGTTTACCTAACGACCGGTAAGGATGTCTATGACTGCTGATCTGATGATTCAGGCGGAAGGGT
The DNA here is from genome assembly GCA_963823855.1 of uncultured Acidimicrobiaceae bacterium. Classification (GTDB taxonomy): domain Bacteria; phylum Actinomycetota; class Acidimicrobiia; order Acidimicrobiales; family Palsa-688; genus Fen-671. The sequence continues at coordinate 293,997 of CAWGNA010000001.1, read as the reverse complement.
TGCAGAAGCGGTACGGCGACACCCAGGCCCTGGCCGGCGTGTCCTTCGACGTGCCTGCGGGGACGATCCTCGGCCTGCTGGGGCCCAACGGCGCCGGTAAGACGACGGCTGTCCGGGTCCTGACCACGCTGGCGGTCCCTGACTCGGGCACGGCCACAGTGGCGGGGATCGACGTGGTGAAGCACCCGAACGAGGTGCGGCGCCACATCGGCGTGGCGGCCCAGGACGCCACGTTGGACGGGCTGCTGACGGGCCGCCAGAACCTGACCCTGGTCGGGGAGCTGTGCGACATGGCGCGTAGGCCGGCCAGGGCCCGGGCGGCCGAGCTGCTCGATCGCTTCGAGCTGACCTATGCGGCCGACCGGGTGCTCAAGGGCTACTCGGGCGGCATGCGACGCCGGCTGGACCTGGCGGCGTCTTTGATGACGCGGCCGCCGGTGCTGTTCCTTGACGAGCCGACGACTGGCCTGGACCCGTCGTCACGTCAGCGGGTGTGGGACGCCATCCGCGAGCTGCTGGACGAGGGAGTGACCGTCCTGCTGACGACGCAGTACCTGGAGGAGGCCGACGAACTGGCCAATCGCATCGTGGTGGTGAACCACGGGCTGGTCATCGCCGACGGGACGCCGCAGGAGCTCAAGGAGGCCTCCCGGAGCGCCCGGGTAGAGGTGACCCTGGCGACGCCTTCGGCGGCGGCCGTACCGGCCATCGCAGGGTTGGTGGCCGGGCAGGTGCTCGTGAGCGAAGACGGCCGTCAGCTGTCGGCCGGCGTCGACTCGTCGCCCGGGTTGGCGACCACCCTGGTGCGGGCTTTGGACGCCGCAGGAGTGCTGGTGGACAACATCGAGGTGCGGCAGCCGTCGTTGGACGACGTGTTCTTCACGTTGACCGGTGACCACATAGAAGAGGACGTGGCCGGGGACGACGGTGTGGATGGTGAGGACGGCGGTGGCGGTGGTGGCCGGGGCCCTCCGGTGCGGGCCCGTCCCTGGGTGGCAGCGGCCTGGCCGCTGAGCTGGAAGGAGCGAACGCCTGATGACGACGACAACCTTGACGCCTCGGCCCGTGCGGGTGAGCGGCAGCCCCAAGTCGGGCGGCCTGCTCGGCCCTCTCGCCGACGTATGGGCGATGACCCGGCGCAACCTGGTGCACATCTCGCGGGAGCCGATGCAGCTCTCGGACGTGACCATCCAGCCGGTGTTGTTCACCTTCCTGTTCGTGTACGTCTTCGGTGGGGCGATCCCGATCCCCGGTGGTGGCTCCTACAAGGACTACCTGCTGGCCGGCATCTTGGCGCTGAACCTCGTCACCTCGGTGATGGGGACAGCGGTCGGGTTGTCGACCGACTTACACGAAGGGATGATCGACCGCTTCCGGGCCCTGCCGATCTGGAGGCCGGCCGTTTTGATGGGCCGGTCGGCGGCCGACTTCATGACGTCGTGCCTGTGCGCGCTGATCGTGGGGCTGACCGGCCTGGTGGTCGGGTGGCGGTCAGACGCCGGCATGCTGGCCATCCTGGCCGGGTTCCTGCTGGTGCTGTTCTTCGCCTACTCGCTGACATGGGTCGCCCAGTGCGTGGGGTTGAACGCCAAGAGCCCGGAGTCGGCGGCCTCGTTCGGTTTTATCGTGCTGTTCCCTTTGGCCTTCGTCTCCAACGCTATGGTGCCCACGGCGCACATGCCGGGCTGGATGCAGGCCATCGCAGACTGGAACCCCGTCTCGGCGGTCTGCGCCGGGGTGCGGGATCTGTGGGACAACCCGAACCCGTCGCACGTGATCAACGCGTGGCCGATGCAACACCCGGTGGAGGCGTCGTTGATCTGGTCGGTGGTAATCATCGCCATCGCCGGGCCGCTGGCCTCGTACTTCTTCAACAAGCGCTGCACGGACTAAGCGAGCTTTTGCTGCAGCGGAAGGTTTGAGGTGGGCCAGGGGGCGGTCTCACGGTCTGAGTCCCTGGCCGCCTCGGTCGTTGTGTATGTGGCGCCCACGCTCTTCGGTGGTCGGGTTAGGACTGGGCGATCTCTGCGAAGAGCTCGACGCTGCGCGCCACCGGGGGGAGCCCGGCCATCTCATCGGCGACCCTGCGTGCTCCACCGGCATAAACCGGGTCCTCGAGGACGCGCCCAAAGAGCGTGTTATCTGCGCGGGGCGAATTCAGGCCTGGTTTTAGTGCCTTGGCACCGCCAGGCGGGAAGATAGTGGGCGATGCCCATTGCTCACATAGATGTACTGGTGACGGTGCCGCCGGCGAAGCCGCCTCACTGGCTGTCGGCTCGGGCGAGACGCGTCGTTGCGTTGCCGGAAGCCAGCGTGCCGGCAGCTACCTTGGCCGAGTTGCGCGCCCGGCTCCCGCGACTCGTCGCTGTCTTCGGTGATGGAGCCCCCACTCTCGCCGTGGCCGCCCAGGTCCACGACACCGGCCTCCCGCTCGTGGTGTTTACTGACGACCCGTCTCTGAAGGCTCCCACCGGCATCGATGTCCGTTCGGCTACCGACCCCGGACGGCCCATGGAAGTGGCCGACAGCCTTTTGGACTTGGTGGGCGAGACGCCTTTGCTGGCCCTGCACCGGACCGCCCGCGGTGTCGCTTGCCATTTCCTGGCGAAGCTCGAATACTTGAACCCCGGAGGTAGCGTCAAGGACCGCCCTGCCCTGGCCATGATCACAACGGCGGAGCGGGAAGGCAAACTGTTGCCGGGAGGGACAATCGTCGAGCCCACCTCCGGCAATACCGGCGTCGGCTTGGCCGTTATCGCTGCCCTGCGCGGCTACCACTGCATATTTACGATGCCGGACAAGATCGCCAGCGAAAAGATGCAACTGCTCCGTGCGTACGGGGCGGAGGTTGTCGTATGCCCGACGGCGGTGGCGCCGGAGCACCCGGAGTCTTACTACTCGGTGGCCGACCGGCTCACGGCTTCAACGGCGGGAGCGTTCCAACCTAACCAGTACCGCAACCCGGAGAACCCGGCCGCTCACTACCGTTCGACCGGTCCGGAGATCTGGCGCCAAACGGCCCACCGCGTCACCCACCTGGTGGCCAGCATCGGCACCGGCGGTACCATCAGCGGGGTCGGCCGCTACCTCAAAGAACAGCGCCCCGAGATAGAAGTGATCGGGGCCGACCCGGAGGGGTCGGTTTACTCCGGTGGGGGCGGACGCCCGTATCTGGTGGAAGGCATCGGCGAAGACTTCTGGCCGACGACCTACGATCCCAGCGTGGTCGACAGGGTGATCGCCGTGCCCGACGCCAATTCTTTCGCCACTGCTCGGCGCGTGACCCGAGAGGAGGGCCTTCATGTTGGGGGCTCCTGCGGTACGGCGATATGGGCTGCCCTCGAAGTTGCACGGGACCTCGGCCCCGAGGAGGTCGTGGTGGTGCTGCTGCCTGATTCCGGGCGGGGCTACCTGTCCAAGCTCTACAACGATGCCTGGATGGCGGACCACGGGTTCCTACAAGCGGCGGGCCCCACCGTGGGCAGAGTCCTGGCTCACAAGGGTGGGGCAATACCGCCTCTTGTCCATGTCCACCCCGACGAGACCGTGCGGGCGGCGATCGCTTTGTTGCGGGAGTACGAGATCTCGCAGGTGCCCGTGGTCAAGGCCGAGCCTCCCCTGTCCTTGGCCGAGGTGGTGGGCTCGGTGACCGACCGGGCCTTGCTGGAGCGGGCGCTCAACGACCCAAGTGTGATCGACAACCCCGTGTCGACCGTGATGGACGGGCCCTTGCCAACCATCGGCACCGGGGAGACCATCGACCAAGCGGCAGCGCGCTTGCAAGAGCACCCGGCCGTGTTGGCCTTGGACCGCGGGCACCCGATGGGCATCCTGACCCGTTCGGACCTGCTCGCCTACCTGGCCCGCCAGTGACGGGCACCAGCGACGGGCACCAGTGGCCCTCGGCCCTTGGGTTTTGAGTCGTTGGCCATCCACGCCGGCCAACCACCCGACCCGGGCACCGGCGCGGTCGTGACCCCCGTCTTCCAGACCTCTACGTACGCCCAGTCGGGGGTGGGACAGCATTTGGGTTACGACTACAGCCGTACCGCCAACCCGACGCGCACAGCCCTGGAGCAATGCCTGGCAGCACTCGAAGGCGCCGCCCGCGGTTTGGCGTTCGCCAGCGGGATGGCGGCCATAGATGCGTTGCTCCGTCAACTGCGACCAGGCGACCAAGTTCTGATACCCGACGACGCCTATGGCGGGACCTACCGCCTTGTGTCCAGGGTCCACGCCCCCGCCGGCCTGGTCTACCAACCAGTGGCCACCCACGACCTCCGTGTTCTGGAAGCGGCGTTCACCCCGCAGACCCGGATGGTGTGGGTGGAGACTCCCTCCAACCCTCTCCTGCGGGTTATCGACATCGCTGCTGTGGCTGAGCTGGCGCACGGGCGCGGTGCCATCTTGGTGGTGGACAACACCTTTGCCACCCCCTACCTGCAACAACCTCTTGCGCTCGGCGCAGATGCCGTCGTCCATTCGACGACCAAGTACCTGGGAGGTCACAGCGACGTCGTCGGCGGCTTCATCGCCACCTCAGATGAAGACCTCGCCAGTCGGCTCGCTTTCGTGCAGAACGCCGCGGGGGCCGTTCCGGGGCCATTCGATTGTTTCCTTGTGCTGCGCGGCATCAAGACCCTGGCGGTACGAATGGAGCGGCATAGTGCCAACGCCCAGGCCGTCGTGGACCTCTTGAGCTCCCACCCGGCCGTCGACCGCGTGCACTACCCGGGCCTGGTCACCCACCCCGGGCACGAAATCGCCGCCCGCCAGATGCGGGCATTTGGCGGCATGGTTTCTTTCACCCTTTGCCACGGCGAGGACGCCGCCGTGGCCGTCGCCGGCGCCACCCGCCTCTTCACACTGGCTGAGTCGCTGGGCGCGGTGGAATCGCTCATTGAGCACCCGCACCGCATGACGCACGCGTCGGTGGCAGCCTCCCCGCTCGCTGTTGACCCGGCGCTGCTCCGGCTGTCCGTCGGGATCGAGACCGTCACCGACCTGCTCGACGATCTGGGCGAGGCGTTGGACCGCTTCGGGTGAAAAGCTGGTTGAAAAGCTAGGGTGGCCGCCCCTGCTGGACGCAGGGTGCCACGCGTCAGACGGGGACGAGTGGGGACGTCCCGCTATTGGAGCCCGGACCGCACCGACGTGATGCGTTGGGTGTTGAAACCGAGCCAGTGCATCCGGCCCATGTAGCGGGCGTGCTCGACTTTGATGCAGCGGTCCATGACGACTGTGAGGCCACCGTCCTTTGCGATCCTCGCTCCCTCCTCGTTGATGACACCGAACTGGCACCAGAGGGCCCGGGCGTGGATGGATACCGCGTCCCGGGCGATCCCGGGCAACGCATCAGGGGCGCGGAAGACATTCACGATGTCTACGGGCACGGACAAGTCCTGCAACCGGGGATAGCACGTCTCACCGAGGATTTTGGTCTCCCGTGGGTTCACGGGTATGACCTGGTACCCGTGCCGCTTGAGGTAGTAGCCGACGAAGTAGCTGGCTCGTAGCTCGTTGCTCGACAACCCCACGATGGCGATCGTCTTGGACGTGTGAAGCAGGCGTTGGATTACCAGCGGGTCCTGGAAGCTGACTAGGTCGGTCACTCCGTAGATGCTCCTGGTGCTAGGGCGGCGACGCGCTTGAGACCCTGCTCCAGGTCCCATGTCAAATCGTCAACGGACTCGGTACCCACCGACAGCCTCACCGTCCCGGGCCGGACGCCGGCCGCCCGCAGTTCGTCGTCGCTGAGCTGGCGGTGCGTGGTGCTGGCGGGGTGGATGACGAGGCTCTTCGCGTCACCGACGTTGGCTAAGTGCGACCACAGGGTCAAACCTCGGATGAGCTCTTGCCCACCCGCTCGGCCACCGGCGCATTCGAATGAGAACACCGCACCGGCCCCAAGAGGCAGGTACTTTTCCACCAGCGCCCGGTACTTGCTTCCTGCGAGGCCAGGGTAGGTGACGTGCGATACCAGCTCTTGCCCGTCCAGGAACTCTGCGACGGCAAGCGCGTTCGCGACGTGGCGTTGCATCCGTAATGACAACGTTTCGAGGCCTTGCAGGAACAGGAACGCGTTGAATGGCGACAGCGCGCCGCCGAGGTCGCGCAACGTTTCGGCCCGCAGCTTCATCAGGTAGCCGTAGGTCCCGAACGTCTCGTGGAACATCAAGCCGTGGTAGGCGGGCGACGGGCCCGCCACGACAGGAAAACGCCCATTGGACCAATTAAACGTGCCAGCATCCACGACGACACCGCCCATGCTCGTCCCGTGGCCACCTATGAACTTCGTCGCCGAGTGCACAACGATATCCGCGCCCCATTCGAACGGGCGGCACAGGTATGGCGTGGCAAACGTATTGTCGACGATCAGCGGCAGCTGGTGCTCGTGAGCCACTGACGACACCGCCTCGAGGTCCAGTACGTTGCCGCCCGGGTTGCCGATCGTCTCCGCGAAAAACGCCTTGGTGTCCTTGCGGACCGCGTGGCGCCAGGCGCCTGGGTCGTCCGGGTCGACCCAAGTCAGCTCCACGCTCATCTTTCCGAGGAAATGTTTGAGCTGATTGACCGTACCGCCGTACAGAGCCGAAGAGGAAACGACATGGTCGCCCGGTTGCAGCAGCGTGAAAAGGGCGGCGGCCTGTGCTGCGATGCCGCTCGAGAACGCTACCGCTCCGCAACCACCCTCGAGGTTCGCGACGCGCTCCTCGAGCACGGCGACGGTGGGGTTCATGATCCGCGAGTACGTGTTGCCGTACTCCTGCAAGTTGAAATAGGCCGCCGCTGATTCCGGGTCTTCGAATACGTAGCTCGTCGTTTGGAAGATCGGCACGGCGAGCCCCCGTATTGGGGTCGGGCCGCTGGCCTGCATGCAGCTGTCGCGTTTCGAAGCCGAAGGCGCGGGCTTCTTCGGCCTCGGGCAGCGAACTATCACCAGGTTTCTTGGCACCAGACGGTTTCTTGGCACCAGACGGTTCCTTGGCAACCGACGGTTCCTTGGCGTCGGTCACTCGCGGGCTCCGGCGTTGTCCAGGAAGCGACGGATAAGCGGTGTTTGCTGTGCTTCCTCCAGCAAGAAACAATCGTGGCCGTACGGCGCCTCGATCACGTGGCACTCGACCGGCTTGCCCAGCGCCAGAAGCGCCCTTTCGATATCTCGGGACGCGGCTGGCGGGTAGAGCCAGTCAGAGCTGAAGGCGATCAGGAGCGTCCGGGCCGAGACGCTTTCGAGCGCCCGCGCCAACGACCCGCCGCCGTACTGGCGAGCAAGGTCGAAATAGGTCAAGGCGCGTGAGGTGTACAGATAGGTATTGGCGTCGAAACGTTTGACGAACGAATCGGCCTGATGGTCGAGGTAGCTCTCGATTTCGAACTCCGGCTCGGTGATCGTGTAGCGGATGTCGTCGGCGGACTGCAGCCGCCGGCCGAACTTGTCGCTCAGCGCTTCTGCGGAAAGGTACGTGATGTGCCCAACCATCCGAGCCACACCCATCCCGGCATCGGGGGCGCGACCCGTGCCGTAATAGTGGCCACCTTGCCAAGCCGGGTCGCGCATGATGGCTTCCCTGGCGATGCTGTTCCAGGCCAAGCCTTGGGGGTGGAGGGCATGGGTGCTGGCGATGGCCACGACGGCATCGACTTGGTCAGGGAACAAGGTTCCCCATTCCAGCCCCTGCATCCCCCCGAGCGAGCCTCCAGCGACCGCCGCGAGCCGGTGGATGCCCATCTCCTCCAGGAAGGCCCGTTCGGTCCGCACCATGTCCGCCACCGTGATCACGGGGAACCGCGTACCGTACGGCTGGCCTGTCGCGGGGTCGAGCGACGACGGTCCCGTAGTCCCGCGGCACCCACCGAGGAGGTTTGTGGAGACGACAAAGAAGCGGTCGGTGTCGAACGCCTTGCCGGGGCCGATCATCCCGTCCCACCAGCCCAGCGCCTTGCCCGCCATGCCGTCGCGCGCCTCGGCTCCGAACCCGTCGCGCGTGCCTTCCTCAGGCGCCGTCTTGGACACGCCCGCGGCGTGGGCGTCTCCGCTCAACGCGTGGCAAACCAAAATCACGTTGTCGCGCTCCGGGTTGAGGGTGCCGTAAGTCTCGTACGCCACACGGACCGCCTCCAGCTCACGTCCGCAGTCGAGCCGCACCGGTCCCGGTAAGTCCAGGTACTGCGTTTCAACGAAGCCGACAGATCCCGCTAACTGCTTCGCGGCTGCCGCTATGGGTGCAATCATGGCCATCATTCCCCAGCGCGCTTTCCCCAGCGCGACGTATTGTACTGTCTCTCGATGGGAGCACTAGAGAAGCCTTCCATGTGCGCATGGAGGTCACAGAGAGGGGATCAGCGACATGACCACAGTCACCAACGGAGTCAATGTGCAGGCGCTGCTCGACGCCCGCGAGGTGCTGAAAGACGCGCCCGAAGCGGCTCAGTTCACCTGGCGGGCCAAGTCCAGCTGGCAAAACGGCGTGCATAGCCAGACGCGGGTACAAAGCTTCTTCGGCCTCGGGGAGGAACAGAGCCATAAGGTCGAGGCGGTGTTAGAAGCCGACCATCCGGAGATTTTCGCAGCAGAGGACAACGGCATTACCCCCATTGAGTTCCTCCTGGTCGGGTTGGCCAGCTGCCTCACCGCCGGGGTGGCCTCCGTGGCCCAGAACCGCGGCATCCAGTTGCGTTCAGTTGAGGCGACAGTCGAGGGGCATCACGACATCCGGGGGATACTTGGTGTCGACAGCGACGTCCGCAATGGCTTCGATGACGTGAAAGTAACCTTCACAATCGATGCAGATGCCTCGAAGCAGGACATTGAAGCGCTAGTGGCGCAGTCCCAGAAACGCTCTGCGGTGTTCGACGCTCTCACCAACCCGACGAGCGTCACCGTCGAGGTCGCCTGAGAGGTCGGGCCATCGAGCGCACGGCCGCCGTCGTCGTCGGTGCGGGCCATGCTGGCCTCGCCGCCAGCTACTTCCTGAGCCAGCGGTCGGTTGACCACGTCGTGCTCGAGCGCGGAGACGTTGCCAACTCCTGGCGGACGGAACGCTGGGACTCGCTGCGGCTGCTAACTCCAAACTGGCAGAGCCGGTTGCCTGGCCAATATTACGAAGGCCCCGATCCTGACGGCTACATGCAGCTGGGGGAGGTGGTCGACTTCATCGAGAAGTTTGCCAAGGTGACGAGTGCGCCCGTACTGACCGACGCGAACGTCACCTCCCTGCGGTCTCGCCACGACGGGTACTCCGTCATCTCGAGCTGCGGCGAGGTCCGTTGCCGGGCTGTGATAATCGCTAGTGGCGCTTGCAACCAACCAGCGGTGCCGGCGATCGCTCGCGGCGTACCGGCTTCTGTCGAGCAACTGACACCCTTCGACTACCGCAACCCAGACCACCTGGCCGAGGGCGGCGTCCTTGTGGTGGGAGCTTCCGCAACCGGTGTGCAACTGGCGGCAGAGCTGCTGCACTCGGGGCGCCGGGTGACCCTCTCAGTAGGGGAGCACGTACGGTTGCCCCGCACCTACCGTGGCCGTGACGTGCTGTGGTGGATGGATGCCTCAGGCATATGGGACCAGCGCTACGACGAGATCGACGACCTGACCCGGGCCAGACGGCTCCCATCCCCGCAGCTTGTCGGCACATCTGAGCGGGGCACGCTCGACTTGAACGCACTCGCCGCCATGGGCGCGGAGCTCGTCGGCCGCTGGGCGGACGTACGTGACGGCCGCGCCCTGTTCTCGGGCGGCTTGCGCAACATGTTCACTCTCGCCGACCTCAAGATGGGCCGCCTGCTCGACACCTTCGACTCATGGGCTCAGGATCGTGGGCGCGACGCCGAGGTGGGGACTCCCGAGCGTTTGCCGCCGACACGCGTGCCAGAAGCAGCCCGGTTGCAACTTGACCTGCGCAGCGGTGAAATCCGCACGATCGTGTGGGCGACCGGTTTCCATCCCGATTACCGGTGGCTCGACGTGCCCGTTCTCGATCAGAAAGGCCAGCTACGTCACGATGGGGGCGTTGTCGACGGGCCCGGGCTATATGCCCTAGGGCTCCCCGTGCTACGCAGGCGCAAGTCAACTTTTATCCACGGGATTGAGGACGACGCCCGTGAGGTGGTGGACCACCTGGTGCAATATCTGGCCGCGAACCGCCCAGCATGATCGCACCCGCTGCGAGCCCCAGCGTCATCCCACATCCCGGCCCAGGAGCAGCGAACCCATGCAACTAAAATGAACGGCAACCAATCGCGATAGGCAAGGAGGTTGGGCGATGTCCACGGAAAAACAGAAGGAAGCTGCTCGCGACAACATCGAAAGAGCGCGCGAGGTGGAGAGCGAAAGGGCTCATGGCGAAGACATCCCGTACCCACCGGGCCTGAGCACGGCCGAAAAGGACCGGCTGCCCGCGGAAGAGTTCGCTTTCCCACGGGAGCGGAAGGAGCCGCTTGTCGATGCCAGCCACGTCCGCAACGCTGTGGCCCGCTTCGACCAGGTTGAGGGCGTAACCGACGAAGAGCGTGACGAAGCGTGGGAGCGCATCCAGGCCGCCGCCAGTCGTTTTGGCGTGAATCTCAACGAGAATGACTGGCGTGAGCTGTTTGTCGGAGGGAAAGAAAGGAAAGTCTGAACTGTACTAGCAACGTCAAAGGGCCAGGTGCAGTCGCAGGGCCTCATCGAGCAGGTTCATGAGGTCAGCTGGGACGTGACCGACGCGAGGCCCAACGCGTTGTACAGCGACCGACCGAACTTGCTCAGCCTGGGCCTTGGAGTCTGTATGTAGCCCCGTGGGCTCGGCGGTCAGCTTCACCTGGAAAGGGTAGATCCGGTCGACGTTCGAGGTCACCGGCACAACAGTTAGGACCCCACGACCGAGACGAGCGGCGGTCGCATTGGCTCCGTCGTTGCTGACGATCACTGCTGGTCGTCGATTGTTCGCTTCGGCTCCGACAACCGGGTCAAAGTTGACGAGACGTATCTCACCACGGATCATCAGGTCATAGACCGTCGGCGGCAGTCACGTCCCAGTACGGTGCGTCCTCGGATTGGTCCCAGGACGAGAAGGCGTCTTCGTAAGCCGGGGCTAGCTCTGCACCTCTTAGTAGCCGTACCGCTTTATGGACTACGGCGGACCGCGACGGTAAGCCCTGAGAGCGGGCGTAGGCATCGAGGAACTCGACATCCTCATCGGGCAGGCTCACACTGACTTTCATACTTACATGCTACCATCGGTATGCCCAGAGTATGACCAGACCACGACCAGTGCCCGGGACTATGTCGCTCCTCCGTTTAGAGCGTTACCCGTAGTGCCAGCTCGACCGCGTCCTCGAATGTGAGCCTCGTGCCAGCAGAGTATGCGAGCTGAAAGGCTTCATTACCGAGAGCCTGGCGAAGGTGTTCGCGACTGTCCTCCCGCAACTTCTCCTGAACCAGCGTCAACTTCTCGAAGCGGTTCGACCTCCCGGGTGTCCCCGCCTGCCGGAGGTACGGCGAATGCATGACGTCATACGCGCCTGCCAATTGGGCTGCTGCCTCGTGCCGGCCCAGCCGCGTCGCACTACACGCCACATTGATCAGGTGGGACGCGGCGAGGTCGCGGAGGCCCAGGCGACGGAACCCCGTCAGCGCCTTCTGAGAGCTCACCGCTGCGTCCTCGAACCTTCCCTCGAGGAGGCGGGCCTCACCGAGCGCGCCCCAGGACCAGTACATGTGAAGGGGTGCCCCTATCTCCTCGGACAACGCGATTGCTTCCTCTAGCAACGCGCTCGCTGCCCCGAACTGCTGATCTTCGAGCTCGAGGACAGCTCGCGAAGCGAGGCAGACCGTGCACAGGGCAAAATCTCCTAGCCGGCGTAAGTGGGACGCTGCCTCTTGCCACAGCGCCCTTTTGTCCGCCGGCGACGTTGCGACCGTACCGAGGGCGGCCATGGCGACGCCGATGAGCCACTTGTCACCGAGGTTGCGGGCAATTTCGAGGCCCTCCTCGGCGCACTGCGCCGCTTTGGCATGTTCTCCGAGGGACTCCGCCAGCCAGGCTGAATTCGAAAGCGCATAGCACGTCAAGGCCTGATCGCCCAGGGCACGGGCCAGCTCGAGCCCTTGGTCGACTAGTGCCCCCCCGGCGCGCCGCTCGGTCTCGGAATCCCATCCGAGCGTGCTCCCGACCAGGGTCCCGCAGAGGCACAGGGCCTTTGCCCGCACCGGGGCGGGGAGAGGGCTCGGTTTCGACAGCACTGAACGGACGGCGTCGATGCCATATCGCTGGCAGCGGGTCCACAAGAAGTAGTACAGGGCATTACCGAGCCGTATGACCTCTTCGGCCCCGTCCGGCGCGCCGAGGAAAAATGCCAGCGCGGCCCGCAAATTGTCCCAATCGAGGTCGAGCCTGCGTAGCCAGAGGCCCTGGTGCGGCCCGAATAGCTCCGGCCCGGCGCGCTCGGCGAAGTGCAAGTAGAACTGGGCGTGGCAGGCCCTGGCCTGGTGAAGCTCGGCCTCGCCACCCGCTTCCAGCAGCCGCTCGTTGCTGTACTGCCTGATGGTCTCCAGCAGCGAGTAGCGCAGCGACCCCGAGGAACGTTTGGCCATTACGAGGCTCCTGTTGACCAGTGAGCTGAGGGCGTCAGCGACGTCGCCGATGCTCACCGGCTCGTCCGAACAGACCGCCTCGGCCGCTTCCAGCTCGAAACCGCCGGAAAAGACCGACAGCCGGTTCAGGACTACCCGCTCCGGCGGCCCCAGGAGCTCAAAGGACCAGTCGACGGTGGCTTGAAGGGTACGTTGACGGGGGAGAGCGGTCCTGGGCCCGCCCGTGAGGAGCCGGAAGCGCTGGTCGAGGCGCTCGTCCAAATGGGCGAGGGACATCGAGGCCAGGCGGGCGGCCGCCAGCTCGATGGCCAACGGGATCCCATCGAGCCTCCGGCATAACGACGCCACCAGGTCTGCGGTGGGCTTTTCCAGGGCGAACGTCGAGTCGTGGGCCCGGGCTCGCTCGACGAAGAGCTGCACCGCGTCGGAGCCCTCGAGGTCCCGAACCGAGCCACCAGCGGCGGGCGGTAACGACATCGGCCCCAGACGGTACACGTGCTCGCTTTCTATCGAGAGCGGCTCGCGTGCGGTAGCCAACAGCCGGAGCCTCGGGCACCTGCGATTGAGCAGCTCAGCCAGCTCGGCCGCGGCCACGACGACGTGCTCGCAGTTGTCCAGCACCACCAACAGGTCTTGGCCGGAAAGGGCGTCGACCAGCACCCCCCCCAACGACCCGCTCGCCGGCTCGCGCACTCCCAAAGCGTTGGCGAAGGCGGCAGGCACATGAGCCGCTTCGACCACGGGCGCCAGCCCGACAAAGGACGCCTCCAGACGCTCCTCCGCTACGAGATGGGCCGCGACCTCGAGCGCGAGGCGGGTCTTTCCGGAGCCGCCCGGGCCGGTGATAGTGACAAGAGACGAGGACCGCAGGAGCGAGCAGACCTCTGCCTGCTCCGCCTCACGGCCGATAAAGCTGCTGAGGGGGGTGGGCAAGTTGCTGGTAAGGCCCGGCGCCGCGGCTGTGCGCAGCGACGCCATGTCGGCCTCCTCATGTTTGGCGCGGTGGTAGGCCCGCTCCAGGGCGGCTGACGGCTCGAGGCCCAGCTCCTCTAGGCCGGCCCGGCAACGGCTGTACGAAAGTGCGGCCAGCTGACGCTGGCCCTGAGAAGCATAGGCAGCCATCAACGCTGAAGCAGCCTCTTCAGACGCCAGATCGTGGGAAAAAACTGCCTCCCAGGCCTCGATGACAGCGTGTGCACCCGAGCGGCCAAAGCCCATGGAACGGTCGCGCGCCAGGGCTACGCGGGCATCCTGGCGGGCCAGCTCCAGGCCGTCACGGCGGCGCAACGACCAGTCAGCAAACGGCTCGTCTTCTAACAAGGTGCCGTCTTCTGACAGCGCGAGCGTCAGGCCAGTGTCCCGGTCCGCCCCAGGGCCCATCGCAATAGCGGCTTGAAGGGACATCTCATGCAAGTCGAGGTCGACCTCGACCGGGGCACTCGGAGAAATATAGATACTGGTGTGGTCGGCCATCAGCAGAGCGGTCGCTGGGCCACCCAGGTCTGATAGCACCACCCGAGCCGATGATAAGGCGTTATAGAGGGCATTCGCAGCCGCCCGGGGGGCAAGGTCCGGAAAGAGAACGTCGGACGCGACCTCCCTCGAAATACGACGTTTTGGGCTCAACAACACCAGTGCCAATAGCCGTCTGGCACTACGGCGCGGCCAAGGGCCGGCGCTTTTGCCCCCCAGGTAGACAGCGAATGGGCCGAGCAGCCGGGCACGTACGAGCGGCGCCATCGAATCGCTCTCACCCACAGGTGCGGCGGCCACCATGGCTAATCATTATGCCGGGTCTTGATTGGCGCAGTCGCGACGACAGACGTGCCCGCATGTAGGGAAATCCCTATGTGAGAGACCCGTGCCGGAAGAACTCGCCAAAGCCCTACCTGTTGTGGTCATCGCCTTGATCTACAGGCGGAGGCATCACTTGATGCCTCGGGACTACCTGTTCCTCGGAGCGGTAAGCGGCCTCGTATTCGGTGCCAGCGAAGTCGTGCGCTACTTCACCATCAGCGCGGTCCAGGAGTTCTACCTAACCGTGAACAGCGCGATCCCCTCGATCGAGCACCTCATAAAAACGGGCAATTCTGCGCCCAACTCTGTGTTCGACGTTCTGATTGGCCCAGTCCTGTACTTCATCATTGAATTCGTCTGGCGGTTCCTCACCGATCCGATAACCCACGCCTGCTGGTCCGGTCTCACCGGCTATTTCATCGGGCTGGCCGTTACCACCCGGTACCGCTGGTACGAAGTTGGTTGGATCGGGCTCGCAATGGCTGCGGTCCTGCACGGGCTGAACGACTGGGGCAGGGTGAATAGTCACCCAGTGTGGATCCTCGTCGAATTGGCCAGCGGCGTCCTGTTCCTCGGTTACGCAAGGGTAGGTGCCCGAAACGATCTCCAGTTCCCCGAAGTGCTTGGGCGCGCCTCCACCGTGCCGCCTGCCACCGTGCCGCCTGCCACCGTGCCGCCTACCACCGCGCCCGCCTACCACCGCGCCGCCCATCACCGGCCGACCAGCGCCAGGAGCCGCTGACGGAATGCCGGCCGCAGGACCAACCGAAAGCGCGCTTACTGGCTCTGCGGCGCATCGCCCGGGGACGGCCTCCGAAGGCGGGAACCGGAGGCCTTGGTGGGAGCACTGATATGGCACAACTGAGTCGAGCCTCCCTCCGGCGTCTGCGCGTTTTGGGCTCAACACTCATAGGCGGCCCGATCAAGCGGGCCTCATGAAGAAGGCGCCAAGACCAGTCTCGACAACTTGGGCCGCGCAGCGGACGTCGGCCATCACCGCAGCTTGGACCTGACCTGGGGTCTCAGCACCCTGTAAATGCCTGCGCAGGCTCTGGTATTGGATATGCCAGAGGCCGATGAGCGCCCTGGCAGCGACCTGTAGTTCGGGAGCCTCTGGCTTCATGGCAAACCGGCACACGAGCGCCTCAGCAGCCATCGACACGCATTGGTCGCTCATGTCGCTCTGATAGGCCCGTAGCGACGGCGTGGCTCTGATCAGCTCGCCAAAACGGACAACCTCCGCGGCGGCCTGGGCAGGGTCTTCCTGGGCCCCAAGCCAGTCGGCAATGCCGGTCAGCTCGTCTTCCAACACCCGGATGGTCGCCTCGATCGGCTCGATGCCGGGGGCGAGCAGCGCGTCTCGAAGAGAGACCATCGTGGTCTCCAGCCGGTCGAGGACAAGTGCCTCCTTGCTCGGGAAGTAGTTGAACACAGTCGTCTCCGAGACGCCGCAGACCTCGGCGATCTCGGCGACACGCACCGCGTCGAAGCCGCGCTCCATGAACAGCCGCGTGGCCGTATCAGACAACTCCTGGCGCAGCAGGCGCTTCCTGCGCTCTCGCAATCCCTCCGGGCCCTTGCCTTGTCGGCTGGCAAAGGCAGTGCTCAATGTCGTCATCTGTTTACTTTACAGTCACACCAGTGATTGGTGTTACAGTTCCTTCTTGGGTTACACCAATTTTGATCGAACCGTTCTAAGGAGCTGCCGTGAGCGCATTCCAAATCGTGCGGGACTACCCCCACCCCCAGGCCAAGGTCTGGCGGGCCGTAACGAGCCCGGAGCTAGTTCCCCTATGGACCGTGACCGGGCAAGGGGGCCGACCGGTGGGTTTCTCCCCGACGGTGGGCAACAAGTTCCAGTTCGTGGCCAAGCCCGTTCCCGGGTGGCGGGGCATCGTTTATTGCGAGGTCCTCGAAGTCGACGAGCCGCACCTCCTGCGCCATACATGGAAGGGCGAGGAAAACGGCACCCCTTCCTATGTGACGTACCGGCTCGCCCCTCACCTCGGCGGCACCCGTTTCACTTACGAGCACACGGGCTTCAGAGGTGTTGGTGGGTTTGCGATGGCCAAACTGTTGGGCTCAGTGCGGAGAAAGATGCTCACCGTCGGTCTTCCGGCGGTGCTTGCCGACCTCAGTGACGACGGCGAACTCGGGGCATCCGAACCGAGTTCCCGCCGGTCGAACCCTGCCAACTGAAAGACAAAGACCGATCGCCGTTTCCCTTGGACGGCAGGCTGGTTCCTTGCATGGCGGGCTGGCAAAGCCTTGGCCTTACCCCACCAGGGGGGCCTCTCCCGCTCGAGGCGGCAGTCAGCGCGATCACCCTGCCCAAGGCTCACCTGGGGCGCTTCCCTTCGCAAACTGCCTGCAGTGCTTCGAGCCCGGACTGCGTGAGCATCTCGATGACGGTGTGGACCGGTTTCTTGGGGCCGGTCACCTGCCTCAGCACTTCCGCCCCCGCACTCCCCTCGGTTGGAGCGTCAGTCGTGAGCCAGACGAGCGGGGTGCTGCCCACCTCCTGCAGGACCGCAGCTTTGCCAAGTGCCTTCCAAAGTGTGTCGGCGCGCCTCAGGCCGGCTCGGTGACTGGTGAAGCTACCAGTGACGTCGAAGAACCACAGCTTGCCCTTGCTATCGCGAGCCGTGAAATTGACCTCGACTCCACCGGGCTGGCGCTGATCGTTCTGGATGTCATTGAAGCCGGCGGCCTCGATTACAGACCGCGCGATTTCCTTGGCAGCTCTTCCTTCTCGAACAGCTCGCGCTTGGAAGTCCTCCTCATCGGTGTCGGGCCCCGGGCTGGCAGGGAGGCTGACCAGACGCGGAGCGACTGACGATTCTCCGGCGAGTTTTCGACGTTCCTCTTCCACTCTGGACTCAGCCAATTGGATATAGCCGTCGTCGAGGTCGTAACCGCCGTAGTGGCGCCCGGCCCGAACAGCTGCCACAGCGGTCGTGCCGGATCCCGCAAAGGGATCCAGGACGAGATCTCCTTTATAGGTGTAGAGCTCGATAAGGCGGCCAGGAAGCTCGATCGGGAACGGAGCAGGATGACCCACTCGGGTGGCGCTCTCAGCAGGGATCTCCCACACGTCAAGCGTGTCCTCCATGAAGTCGTCGCGAGTCATGGACGACTCGGATGGCAAACCTCGCCGAGCCCTTTCTTTGGCTGGAATGGCCCGGTCGAACCGACCCTTGCTCGCAATGATCACGCGCTCAGTCAGGTCACGGAGAACTGGGTTACCCGGCCGTTGAAAACTGCCCCAAGCGCACGAACCTGACGAACCGCGCTGTTTCACCCAAATGATCTCGCCCCGAAGCAATAGGCGCAGGTCATCCTGGAGAATCCCGATCACGTCAGCCGATAG
The DNA here is from genome assembly GCA_963823855.1 of uncultured Acidimicrobiaceae bacterium. Taxonomy (GTDB): domain Bacteria; phylum Actinomycetota; class Acidimicrobiia; order Acidimicrobiales; family Palsa-688; genus Fen-671. Next base: position 276,253 of record CAWGNA010000001.1, on the reverse strand, counting down.
TGAACGGTAGGGGCGGCGACCGAGATTGGCCACGTTTACCGCGATGCGTCCGCCCGGCTCCAGTTTCCGTACGCACTCGTGGAAGACGTCACGTAGCAGCTCGAGGTACTCGAGGTAGGTGGCGGGCACGCCATCCTCCCCGAGGGCCTCCTCGTACTCCTTGCCTGCAAAGTACGGTGGCGATGTCACCACCAAGGCGACAGATGAGTCAGAGACCTCGTCCATGCGACGGGCATCGCCTACAATCAGCTTGTCGAGAGCGTGGTGAAGCGCCACCTCGGACTCTGAAGACAGCTCGGGCGCCGCGAACCGCCGGTAGAAACCGCTCGCGTCGTGGCTCTCCCGCTTCGATACACCGAAGGGCGAAGTGGAAGTCGACCTCTTCACCATGGCGCCCGAGCCTACGTGCCGGCACCGCCCCGATGGCGGACCGGACGTGGCCGATGCAGCACGTGGAAGTGGCTAGCGTGCGGTGGTCGGTCGACCTGACCGTCGCGTTCGCACCCTGGCCGTCCGGCTCTACCGGACTAGGTGGGACAGGGGCGCGCCCCCTGGGGTCGAAGACCTGGCTGGTGGGACACGGCCCGGGAGGCCCGGGAGCCCGCACGAGGGCCGCGGCCCCGCAGTCATATCGAGCGCCTGCTAGGCCCTAGTAGGGAATGCGGCGTGGGTGTAGTATGTGCACGCCTTCGACAGTGAGGGTACTGGAGGGTGCGGCCGCTAGCCGGCTCGTTCCCCGGAGGTGCCCGTTCTGTGCCGAGGTCTGCGCCGTACGACGGAGGCTCGTTTAGCCCATCCAGGGTTGACGGTCCTCGTCCTGGCGTCGGGCCAAGGCTGGCTCTCGTCTGGCAGGCGCACGTGGGACGCGGCGTCCCAGCGGTCGCGCGCCCGTGACCGCGCCGGCATTCTCTGCCCTGCAGGGGTCCCAGCCAGCGGGCAATGATGACTACCTGGGGCTCGCCCGGCAGGCTCGCGAGGCTGGGCTTTTCTACCAAGCGCCATGGCGCGCCATTGCGAGATTGGCGCTGATAGGTGTCCTTTACGGGGCCGGGTGGGCTGCCCTATTTTTGGTGGGGAACTCGTGGTACCAGTTGCTCGTCGCACTGTACTTGGCTGTCGTGTTCGCGCAGGTGGCCTTCCTCGGCCACGACGCCGGCCACCGCCAGTCCTTCCGGTCGCGTCGGTTGAACAGGGCGGTCGGTTTGGGGTGCGGCAACCTGGGGATCGGGATCAGCTACAGCTACTGGGTCACCAAGCATGGTCAGCACCACGCCCATCCCAATCAAATCGGTGCTGACCCCGATGTCGGGCCCGGCGTGATCTGTTGGACACCGGAGCAAGCCGAGGGCAAGACCGGGCTGAGCCTGGCAATTGCCAAGCACCAGGCAGCCCTCTTTTTTCCCTTGACGTGCCTGGAGGCAGTGAACCTGCACATTTTGAGCGTCCGCGCGGTGCGCTCGAAACAGGCCGTGCACGGGCGCACTGAGGCTATCTTGCTCAGTATTCACGGTGTTGCGTACCTAGGTGCCCTCTTACTGGCTCTCTCGCCCCTCCGCGCCCTGGTGTTCCTCGTTATACATCAGGGTGCGTTCGGCCTGTACCTGGGGTGCGCCTTCGCGCCCAACCACAAGGGAATGCCAATGCCATCACAAGGTAACGATTTGGGCTTTGTGCAGTCCCAAGTAACAACGGCGCGCAACGTTAGAGGTGGCCGGGCATTAACCCTCGCCCTCGGGGGGCTCAACTACCAGATCGAGCACCATCTGTTCCCGACTATGCCGATGGCCAACCTCCGCCGATGCCGGCCTCTGGTCCAGGCGTACTGCTTGGCCCACGACATGGACTACTGCGAGAGCACCCTCTTCGGTTCGTACCTCATGGCCTTGCGCCACCTAGGGCAGACCAGTCGACTTGTCCGCAACCTTGCGACCCCTAGCTGACGACGAGGGAACGGTACCGGTTTTAGCCATTGGGGCACCGCCATCGGCTGGGCACCGCCACCGGCTGGGCACCGGCACCGGTGCCGGAACCGGCTGAACCCTACGCCAGCGCCCGGATAGCTGGCCTCAGCTGGGTGGGGCTGAGCGGTCCGGTCCCGGTCGCAATGTCGGTCCCACGGTTGCCCGCTCTTTGTTAGGTACAGTTCGCGCTTCCAGGCGCGATCGGTGGAACTTGTTGCGTTTTGGAGGCGGATCCGCCTCGTGAACGCAACCGATTGCCTATTTCACACCGAGAAAAACGTTTCAAGTCGGTGGTGGCGTCCCAATGGCGGAAGAGACTGCCTTTGCAGGTCCGCGCCGATTTCGGGCTGAACCATTTGACAACAGCGCCATAACCGTTTGCTGCGCTTTTGACCAGATAGCCGGCCCCGCCCCATTTCGGCCGCCATCACCGGAGCGAGGCGGCAGCCTGTTCGAGGAGGGTGGCGACGGCTAACAGGCTCGCTTCAGAACCGGGAGGGCCGATGACCTGCAGGCTTGCAGGGAACCGGTCGCCATTCTGTACAGGGAGGGCTACCGCCGGGAACCCCGCCAGATTGACCGGAACTGTGTTCGCAGTCAAGGTGGCCGCGAGTTGCAGGTCGAGTTCGTCAATGCGGGGAGGGTAAACCCGCAAAGTCGGCAGAACCAGGTAATCGAAGCTACCGAAGGCCCGCGTGAGCTCGTCCTTCCAGATCCCCTGCGTACGTTGCCCTTCGCCAATTGCGGCCGGCCCTAGCCGTTCCGCGTCATGGAAGCGCTGAAGGACGCTCTCGCCGATTTTGTCACTGTGGGCCCTCACGAAGTTCGCGTGCTGACGCCACGCTTCGGCGCCAACCAGGTTGCGCCCTGCTACGCGTGCCAACTCCCAGCCCGTGACGTGGATCTCAGCAACATTTAGTTCGGACGCCTGGAGGACCTTGTCGACCGTGGTGTCCATTTGTGAGCCCGCGTCGATAACCACGCGCCCAATGTGCGGACCTGAGGGCTCGGTGACCTCGAACCCGGGTTCGAGCAGTTGCATACCCAGCACAAGGCCGCTTACGGTCCGTGCCATCGGCCCCACCGTGTCCAAAGTGGTGGCAACCGGCCACACACCCTGGACGGGGATGCGTCCCCACGTCGTCTTCAACCCAGCAATCCCGCAGCACGCCGCTGGGATCCGGATAGAGCCACCAGTATCGGTCCCATATGCGACGTCAACCTCGCCCGTCGCAACGACAACCGCAGACCCACTGGACGACCCACCGGGTATTCGTTCCCGGTCTAACGGATTGGTTGGAGTGCCGTACCAAGGGTTTATTCCGGTGGTCCCCAGGGCGAACTCGTGCAAGTTGGTCTTTCCGACAATAAGAACGTTTGCAGCTCGGGCACCGGAGAGGCAGCTTGCGTCTGCTTCTGCCACTACCCCCGCCTCGGCCACTGCTTTGCTGCCGGCAGTAGTTATCACACCCGACATGTCTATGACGTCTTTGACGGCGAGCTTGGTCCCGGTCCCAAATGGCGCAAAGCGTTCGATGAAGCTTGACATTAAGCCTCCGCAACCAGGTCGATCGGTCTCATTTCCACCCTGGTCAGCTATAACCTTATTGTGCCGGGCGCTCCCGCTAGGCCGAGTCTTTCCAGGCCGAGCCCCGCCACAACGGAGGAACGTGGCCTCCGGCAGGGACATCAGTTGAGGTGCCGGGAACCAGGGCTCGACAACGTGCGGGCCCGAAAAGGGTCAACCCAGCCGGGCGCCACCACCCGGGGGGTCGGTGTTCGTGGTCGTGCTGAGATCTGGAGAAGACATTGTGCCTACAGCAACGATTTTCTTCTCCAGGTCGGCTCATCCTGCGGCCAGGTCTGGCCTAAGGCCCCGCCTCAGGAAAACTTGTGCGCTCGAAGTCCAAGGGAACAGATCACAAGGGGGAGGATCCGCTTCGAGCGCGCAAGTAGTCCTTCATCGGTCCCTAAGTGGCACGAGGCTATGCGGGAGAATTGCGGAGAGAGAGGATGGTAGGAGTAAGCACGTCATAGGGCTCGAGCCCGGCGAAGTGGCGCAAGCACTCGTCAACCATCAAGGCGAAGAAGCGGCGCCGGCTCTCCTCGCTGACGCCGCCGAGGTGAGGAGATAAGAAGACGTTGTCCAGGTCCCGTACGGGCGACGCGAGGGGGATAGGCTCCGGGTCGAACACGTCCAGGCAGGCGGCCACGTCGCCGAGCTCCAGCCGCTCGAGCAACGCCTCGCTGTCGACGACTCGGCCGCGCGAGACGTTCACGAACACAGCGCCCGGCACGAGAGAGGCGAGCTGGTCGCGCCCGAGGAGGCCCGCCGTGAGAGGAGTGAGCGGCAACAAACAGAACACCACGTCCGCGCTGAGCGCCGCCTCGAGTGGCCCAAAGACGATGCCGTAGGCTTCGGCCAATTCCCGGGGCGCATAGGGGTCATAGGCGACAATGTCGACCTCGAAAGGTCCGAGGAGCCTGGTCAGGTGGCGGCCGAGATGGCCGAAGCCGAGCATGCCGACTCGTTTGTGGCTGAGCTCGGCTCGCACGTAACCGGCTCGCCGCCCCACGGGGGAGGTAGCCTCGTGCGCGATGAGACGGCGGAAATGGGCACCAGCATGGCGCAGGCCGACGAGCGCCAATCCGAGCGCCCATTCAGCTGTCGGCCACGAGGAACCGTGCGTAGTGTCCACGATGGGCACACCGCGCGCCGCCGCGGCCTCGGTGTCGAAGTGGTAGCCAAAACGGTCTCCTTCGAGCTCGCCCAGCAGCGAGAGACGCGGTGAGGCTTTGAGGACCTCGGCGCTCACGAACGGTGACCCGTGGCACACGACCAGCACGTCGAGGTCCGCCGCGAACTCGGCCAGCGCTGGTTCGGCGAGGGTGTCGCGCGGCGCTGGCCCACTGAGCCCCGAGGCCACGTCGAACGCCTGGAAGCGAAACTCAGCCACCGGCTCGAGCCGCTCAACGTCGCGAGGGTCGACGTAAGCATCACGGACGTCCCGGCGGCAGGCTAGCCCGACAACTGGACGCGAGGCGTCCCGGCCGGGCGGCAGCCACCCGACGCTGCCGGTGCGCCGGTGCCAGGGGGCGACGGCGCTCACCTGATGGCCACCGAGCCGTCCTCACGCAATGCTGGATGGGCGAGATCGGGAGGCTGCGACGGGTACTTCGCCACGCCGCTGTCGTCGAGCTCGATGCCGAGGCCAGGGCGCTCGGGCGCCAGGAGGTAACCGTCCCGGAGCTCGATGACGCGGTCGACGACGTCGGTCCAGGGGGCGCCGTCCTGGGGTAGGTGCTCTTGGAGCTCCCAGTTCGGTGTGCACATGCCGAGCTGGACGTGGGCGGCCGTGGCGACCGGGCCAGAAGGCACGGCGTGGGGCAGAACCCCAGCATGAACAGACTCTGCGAGGGCGCAGATCTTTTTCACGTGCGTGATACCTCCCGCGATGCCGACATCAGGACGGGCGTACGCCACCCCAGGGCGCTCGAGGTACTCGGCGAACTCCCAAATGGTGGTGTTCCGCTCGCCGGCGGCGACAGGGATGGGTGAACGAGCGGCGAAGCCGCGCAGAGCGACCACGCTGTCAGGCGGGATCGGATCCTCGACGAAGAGCGGGCGGAAACGCACAAGCTCCTCGCACAGCATCAAGGCGTCGCCGGCAGTCATATTGCGGTGCAGCTCGACGCCGAGGTCGATTTGCCAGCCAACGGTCTCACGGATGGCGCCGAAGCGGGCCACCAGGTCCGCTATCGCCTGGGCCTGGCGCATCGCATGGTGCTCGTGCTGGAACAGCAGCACCTTGATGGCAGTGTAGCCCTCGACATCAACGGCGACGCGGGCAGCCTCGACGACCTCGTCCAGGGTGCCAGTCCGCAGGACTCGCATGGCCCGCACGGCTTTGCGGGTGCGACCGCCCAGCAGCTGCCAGACCGGCACTTCGAAGTGCTTGCCCTTCAGAATCCCACAGCGCTTGGTCGAGGGCGGAGAGCGCACCGGTGACCGCCATGCCCCGGAAGCAAAGCGCTCGGTAAAGAGCGAGGAAATGCTGCTCGGTGTCAAACGGGTCACGCCCAACCAGGTACGGGGCGAACGAGCGAGCAATATCGGCCACCGCCTCGGGCCAGCCGAAGTATGTGGATTCCCCGACACCGCAGGTGCCGTCCTCGGCCCGGACCCGGAGATAGCAGGCGCGGGCAGCGGGGAACACCTCCAGCGATTCGACGCGCATGTACGTGCCTCTTTCTTCCTAGTTTTTCTTATTAGTTCGGGTAGTGGGTGTGCCCGGCCAGGGCACTGCACGGGTGTGGGGCCCGTCCGAGGCCGCCTCGCCTCAACCTCGGGAAAGCCCGAGAGCAGCATCGACGTCGGCCTGGGCCGCATCGACTGTGCCGTCGGCAACTTCGGCGATCCCCACGGGCCGGCCCGCTTTCTGGGACTCGGCGACGGCCCAGATAATGGCGACGGCGAGGAGGCCGCCACGACCGTCTACTTCCGGCTGGCGGTCCTCGGCAATGGCGAGAGCGAAGTCGTCGAGTTCGATGCCTATCGTGGCCGCGTCTATTTCGGGGAAGGGCCGTTCGTACTCGGTCCCATCGGAGCCGAAGAAACTGGCCGCCGCACCGGAAAGCTCGAAGCCACCAAGCTCCTTGCGCAGCTCGGCTCCCGACAGCGTTCTCTCGCCGAGCTGGACCACGACCGGGCCGCCCGTGCGGTCACGTGGCACGGTCATCGACCCCGCTCTTCCGTGCAGGCTGCGCTGCACAAATTGGCGCCCGGGGCCGAGGGGACGAAGGTCAGCTGGGCCAGCACGCCGGAAGTGGCCCGGAACATAGCCACGATCGAGTCGTCGCCAGTCGCCTCGATGTAGCCGGGCACGCTCCCAGCGGCACTTTGATCGTCCGTTGGCCGCAACCGCCGGAGCGGCTCGGCCACAAAGGCGGCCCCGTACGCGCTTTCGATCTCGCCGAGGTAGTACCGCAAGATGTCGCTGTAATGCACACCCATGTCGAGGGCTATTGGACCGGCCTCGGCCCTGTGCCGCCACGGGGTGATGATGACACCATCCGATCCGCCGATACTTTGCTCGACCATCAGGTGGAGCTGGCCCAACAAACCAGCCTCGAGTACGGCCCGTGCCAGCCGGTTGGGCCCGTCGCGACGGTAATTCTCGGCGGTGGCGAGCAGTGAACCCGAGGCCTCAGCCGCCGCGACCATTTGCCGGCAGGCCCGCACAGTCAACCCCAGCGGCTTCTCACAAATGACGTGAAGGCCCGTGTTGAGCGCCGCCGGGACGATCACATGGTGGACAGAGGGCTCGGTGACCACATCGAGCACCGCCACTTCGCCGGAGCCGACGAGATCCTGATGGTCACTGAATATGGCCGGGCGAGTCCCGAGCAGTTCCTCGGCGAGGTCAGCCGCCTCCTGGGCGGCCTCCGGGCGAGGGTCGCACACAGCTACAACTTCGAAGCGCTCGAGGCCCGCGGCGCGCAGTGCCGCATAGGCGCGCAAATGGCGACGGCCCATCCCCCCACAACCGACAAGGCCGGTGCTCAGACGGTCCATGAGGAGCCCCTTCCAGCGTGAATGTCTCGCGAGTGACCGGCGGCAGGTACAGGCGACGCGGGGACAAGCGACCAGCGCCGAGACTGCCTTCGTGGCTTACAGACGTGCATTCGTCACTTCTTATATTCAGCTTCCTTATTCAGCGTCATACGGTTTACTCGTCATCTTCACCCTTTGGTACCGGCTCAGGCGGGGACGTGTCCCCCGGGCGAGCCCGCGCCAGGGTCGTCGGCCGCCTCCCTGTAGAACCAGATCGACCCTGACCTCGGTGGCAACTCGAACGTGAGGCCGTTGCCGATGAGGGACGGCCCGTCGACAAGGCGTCGCTCGCCGCGTTCAGCTTCCTCTAGTACATAGCTGGCGTCAGCGCGCAGGCGCCGTAGGTTGAGCGTACGGCGTTCTTCAAGGCTGTGGCTGTGGCGGATCGCCTGTACAAACCCCTCGCTACCGTCGTGACTACAGAACTGCCGGCCCACCCAGTCGGTGCCGCTTCGCCCGGGGGGGTTAGCGCGTAGTAGTCGCCCCGGAGTACGTAGGGTGCCGAACGCCGCCAGATGGTGATCATTTGACGGGCCCTTTCCAGGTCGAACTCATCAAGCCGCCGGGCATCAATGGACGGCCCGAGCATCGCAGCCAATCCGCAGTGGAACGCGAAGCTGTCTGCTTCGCTGGCGACGATACCTGCAGCCGCGGCTTCAGCCAAGTCCCAGGACTGGGTTGTCTCTTTGAAGTAGGGAAGCCACTCGTACATCGTCTGTTGGAAGTCGAGCTTCACCGGGTGCAGCCCGTAGCCGAAGTCGGTGAAATGCAGCGGGACCGACCGCCGCATGGTCTCGAGGTCATTGCGCCTGCCTCCGGAGGCGCACGAGTCGATCAAGAGCCAGCGGTGGCGCTCGAGCAGGGTATCCCAAAAGTCGAGATGGCCCTGCACGTAAAGGTTCTCCGTCGCGCCGCGACGGTCAATCTGGTCGTGGGCTTGCCAAAACTCGAGCGGCCCGTAATTGAAATCCTCGCGATAGATGCCGATGCCGTACGTCTCGATCAGCCCGCTGACCATGTCCGCAATAGCGGCGCTGCACTCCCGGTTGGACAGGTCGAGCAGGCTGGACACGTCCTGGAGCCAGAAGCTGTGCGCGGGCTCGCTCGTTGGGCGCGGAGGCCGACGGCCGGCTTCCCATCCCGGGCGTCCTAGCAACCATTCGGGATGGTCTTTGGCCAAGGAGGTCCCCGGGAAGACGCGTTCGGGCTCGAACCACAAGAGCAGCTGCGATCCGTGCCGGCCGGCGTTGGCACTGACGGGCGCCAGCCCATCGGGAAAGCGCTCTGGGTCCGCAGCCCAGGTCCCCGTCACGCACCAGTGGGTCTCGTCGCCGGAGCCGTCTCTGCACTGGTACCAACCGGCGTCGACCCACCACACGTCATGGTCAAGCCCTGCCTGGGCAAAACGCTCCTGATAGTCGATCTGGTTGTGCTCAGTCGCCCCGGTAAACTCGCCTCCAGGGCCGTCGTCTGTAGAAGAGAGCTGCAGCAGAGGGGACACCGGTTGGCCGCCGGGACGAGGCATCACGTGTTCGCTGTACCAGCGGCGCCAGAGATTTATGGCGCGCCCCTCCTCACCGGACCAAGCCATCAGGGTCATGCGCGGTGTACGGACCGACTCCCCGGGCCGGAGGTACAGCCTGACGTCTGCCTGACCAGCCTGAGCCACGACCGAACCGGCTTCGCCGCGAAGCCGAGCATGCCACTGGCCCGGCCAACCTACGGCAAAAGTCATGCCACAGTCCCCGAACAACAAACGGAAATAGGGAAAGGCACGGTCGCACGGACGGCCCAGGTAGGGCTCCATCTCGACCCCGTCCCCGTCCGGCAGCGCGCTCGATTGCCAGACGTACCCATCTCTACTGGCGAAATCGCCATTGCAGTGGCGCAGCACCGGGCCCTCACCACGGAACGATGCGTCAAGCGCCAACGGTCGCTCGAGGATGGCGCTCCGGCTGTCGGTCGGGTTGGCGAACCATGTCGTCCACTCGACCACGGGGTAGTCGTCGTAGGAGACCACCTCGATGCTCGCCTCCAGACCACTCGGTTCATGGCGACCACGGAACACTGTCTCGGTTACGGTCGAGCTGACCCGGCGACTGTGGCGACCCGGACGCCAGTTATCAGGCAGGCCGCGTACCGGCTCCCCGTCGTAACAGAAGCTGACGGGCAGGTTGGCCGCGGCGCGGAATGGCTCCTGCGCCCAGGCCCGCAGGCACACCCAGTCCTTCTCATTGGGCGCGGGATCTTCGGGGTGCTTGGCCATCGTCATCCTGTCGCCGCCAGAGTTACCTACGTGGAACCCTCGTCGCAAGTCCCGTCACGCTTGCTCATAGTCATCATTCCACGCCCGACCCTGAAATAGCGCGGATGAAGGTGCGTTGGGCCAGCAGGAAAACGAGGAGCATAGGCAACGTGGTGATCATCGTGCAGGCAAACGCCACGGTTTCGGGGACCGTTTGGCCGCCAGCGGAGGCGGAGCCGAAGACTGCGATCACCTCGGTTAGCACCTCGACATTCGGCTTGGTCGCAGCGACGAGCGGCCAGAGGTACATGTTCCAAGCCCCGAGCAACGAGATGGCCGCGTAGGCGCCGGTCGCCGGCAGGGAGAGCGGGATGATGATCTTGCGCAGGATCGCCCTCCACTTTGCTCCGTCGACGCGCGCCGCGTCGACGAGTTCGCTCGGCAAGTTGACGATGAACTGGCGGAACAGCAGCGTCCCGAAGGCAGTCTGAGCGGCGATCGGCAGGATGAGGCCTGGATAGCTATTGAGCAGGTGCAACTTGTCGACGACGATAAAAGTCGGCACAAGCGTCACCGTTGCCGGCAAAAACAGTGACAACGCCAGCGCAATTGTGATACCCATACGCCCCCTGAAGCGCATCTTGGCCAGAGCGAACCCACCGGAGATGCAGAGCGCCCACTGGATGCCGACCACGCCGACGGTGAAGATCACCGAGTTGACGAGCGTACGCGCCTCGATGTAGCGCCACCCAGCAGCAAAGTTGGAAAGGTTTATCGACTTCGGGAAAAACTGCGGGGGGAACGACATGAGCTGGCTGTCGGACATCAGCGACCCTGCCGCCAGGTAGATGAGAGGGCCAGCCAGAATGAGCCCGACGACCAGGATGAAGAAAGTGCGGACCGCCCGTCGCAGACGTTTGCGTGCGCTCATCCGATGACGGCGCGGCACAACCACCGTCTTGGTCTGTGGAGCGGGATGAAGGTTAACAGCTGCGCTCATCGGCTCACCGCCCGGTACAAGAGCCGCCCACCCCCCAGGATCAGTACGAAAATCAGGAGCTGTGCCAGCGACAACGCGGCAGCATAACCCAACCTGATCTGGGCGAAAGTGACGGTGTAGATGTAGTAGATAAACGTGGTCGTCGCATTTATCGGGCCGCCTGCGGTCATGATGTTGACGAGGTCGAAGGACCCGTTGGAAAAGGAGAGGACCGCAATTATGGCAACGACAATCGTCATATTGCGCAGGTTCGGGATGATGATGAACCGTAGGCGGCTGAGGGCGCCGGCCCCGTCGAGCATCGCCGCCTCGAACAGTGACTCCGGGATCCGTTGCAGGGCCGCCAGGTACAGGATGATCGCTACGGGTAGGGTGAGCCAAATGTTGATGATGGCCAGCGCCGGTAGCGCATAGCTCGTGCTACCAAGCCACGCCGGCCCCACGATGCCAACCTTGTACAGGAGGAAGTCGAGGATCCCCTCGCCGGGCCTGTAGATCCAGCTCCAGAGGACGGCCGAGGCCGCAAACGAGACGACCGCCGGTACGAAGTACAGCGTCCGCATCACGGCGATGAAGCGGAACTGCACGTTGACGAGTATGGCGAGCAGCATGCCCAGGATGACCGTGGGCACGGCTCCAAAGCACAGGAACAACAGGGTGGTCTTGATCGACGTCCACACCATCGGGTCGCTGAACATGGCCCGGTAGTTCTCGAGGCCGACGAACTTCGGTAGGCCGACCAGGCCCCAGCTGGTGAAGCTGAGGACGACGGCGAGCACGATAGGGATCAAGATGAACAGCGAGTACATGGCGATGTTCGGCCCGAGGAGCCCGAGGGCCGGCAGCCAGTCCCGGTTAGCCCAACGGTCCCCCACGCGGGCCGGTACCGTCGCCTTAGTCGGGCGCGGTGCGGCTCGGTCCTCGTCCACCCTCAGTGATGTCGATGTCGCCATCGGCTCCCACGTGCCTCCCGGATAGCGCCAACGCCTGAGCGAAGGCGCAACCACTGCTGAAAAAGGCTCGGCGGCACCGCACGTTAGTTGCGGTGCCGCCGAACCGACGGCCGATTTGGTTTAGTACACGCTTATAGTTCTACGTCGATTTTGCCTGGGCGTAAAGCGCGTTGGCCTGGCTCTGGAGTGTCGTGAAGGCTTGTTTGTACGACTGATGCGACTCGAGGACCGCTTCGACTGCCTTCGTGGCGTCAGTCTGGAAGCTGGTGAAGGCCGTACCAGGCATTTCGGGTGCGACCGAACCGGCTTTGGCCGCGGTGACATACGCCTGGGTGTTGCCCGGCGGAGAGGGGAGCTTCTCCCAGAGCTGACCAGGGCTCAGCCCGGCCGGCGTGGCCGGGACCACCCCGTAAGCCTTCTCCTCGATCTGTGCACCTGTCGTGGAGAAGAGGAACTTCAGGAAGGCCAGGGCGGCGGGCACATTTTTGCTCTGTGTCGAGATGGCCCAGCCCACGCTCCCTGCTCCCGTTGGCCGGGTCGGGCCGTCTACGCCGTTGACGAACGGCATCGGCACGACGTTCCACTGGAACTTGCCCGCGGCGCCCGGGCGGAGTGCCGGGACATTACCCCGCACCGACTGCTCCATCGCAACCTGTTGCGACAACCACATGGTCTGACAGCCCGTGGAGTTTTCCGTGGCAAACGGCACAGCATCGCCATTGGTCAATGGCTGAAGCATGAGCTGCCACCCGCTGAGAGCCGCGGGGCTATCGACAGTGGCCGTGGTTGGAGTGAACGGGGCCTTTCCGAGAAATGCATGGATGAACGGGTTGTAATTGATATAGGAATCGGGGCCGTAGCAGACGCCCCATTGCGTTTGCACCCCGTCCCGCGTGACGGCCAGCTTTTTAGCGTCGGCCAGCATCTGCGACCAAGTCCAATTGTCCGTCGGCAAAGGGACGCCCGCCTTCTTGAACAAGTTTTCGTTGTAGGCGATCACAATGGCGTCTGCCTCGTTGGGCAGACCGAACACCTGGCCCTTTAAGTTCCCCTGGTTGGGGATATACGACGCCAGGATATTGGGCAACCAGTAGCTCGCCGGGTACGGCTCGTCCTTGGCCAGGTATGGGCTCATGTCTTGGTCAATACCGTCGTAGGCGAACTCGGGCCCTTCAACGTCGGCTGGGTTTATGATGTCCTGGAGGGACCCGGCCAGCTTTTCCGTCAACAAGACCGTCGTATAGGACACGGTGGTAGTGCCCTGCACCGAAGCCGAGACCTTCAAGTTCGGGTTTAGCTTCTGGAAGGCGGCGACCACTGGTGCGATGATGGGCGCCGTGAACGCTTGCTCGGATATCGTCAGCGTCCCGGTCAGGCCCGAGCTCGACTGAGCTGCACTGATGCCGCCGGAGGCGACGAGGGCAAGGCTACTGGTCACCCCAACTACCGCCACCTTTAGGTGCCGGTGTCGTCGAGGTTGGGCGGCTCGGAAGACCGCGGCGGATGTTCGAGGACGACGAGCGTTCATGAAACCCCCTCTGAGCTATTTGATAGGCCCACCAGACGATGGTGGCCAATTTTGCTTCGTTCTTCAGCTGAACTCGCTCTGCACGACTCGTACGGAGCCGACTAATTCCCTAATTCTGCGCCTACGTTTCGCCGTTTTCGAGTCCGTCGATTTGCCGGGCTACGGTGCCGGACTGCGGGCCCGGGCTACGGTTCACTGTGGATCGTTGACAAGGTTACAGAGTTGAACAGTAACGAGTCGTCTTGTGCGTGTCAAGGCATAGTGTGCTGCTGAGCGGCCGATCTGAACAGGACGGCGTCAGGAACTATGTCTTAGTAAACGGGTTCGAAGGTGAGCAGGTCCCTTCCGTGTTTCGTCCGTGAGCAACTTCTCGGCCCCGATGCGGAAGTCGAGCTCCTGGTCGACCCCCGGACCGGCGAACCATCTTGCTTTGGGTTTGGCTTTGGCTTGCTTTGGGTTTGGCTTTGGCTTGCTTTGGCGTTGGCTTTGGCTTTGGCTTGCTTTGGCTTTGGGCTCTACCCAAGCGGCGAAAACCGGGGAGGGCGCGGCATCGTAGGTCCGTTCGGGGTCAAGGTGGAATGGGTGACGGTGGAATGGGTGACGGTGGAATGGGTGACGGTGGAATGGGTGACGGCGGGATGGGTGACGGGATGATCGTTCATAGGTTGCTCCCTTGTTGGTTTCGTTCTTCGTCGAGGTAGATGGCCAGGCGGTCCAGGGGCTGCTCCCAAGCGGTACGCTGATGGCTGACCCAACCCTCCACGCGCCTCAGCGCTTGGCTACTCGGGCCGGACCGCGTCCATGTTTGTCGCTGCCGCACTTGGAGCCGTACGATCAGGTCGAAGTGCCGCCACCTCGTGGCGTCGTGCGCCCCGTGCGACCCGGTCATCCAAGGAGACTTCGCTCCGATCGCCCCGACGCGCTGATGGGCTCCTGGCCGGGCACATTGAATTCGGCGTTTGGTGTGCTTCAGTGGACCTGCGAGACTTCGAAACCGGTCACAAGGTGGCCAGTTTGGCACATTACGATCTTGGACATCTAACCCAAACGGAAAGGCGACCATCATGTCCGAGCGAGACGGTTACATCCCCGGGGTCCCCTGCTGGGTTGACACCAGCCAGCCCGACCCACAAGCGGCTCTCCCCTTTTACAGCGGCTTGTTCGGATGGGAATTCAAAGACGTCATGCCCGAAGGGTCAGGGGAAAAGTATTTCACGGCGTACAAGGGCGGTGGCGAAGTCGCCGGCGTTGGCTCGGCCCCTGAGGCGGCGCCTATGCCGACGTGGAACACGTACATCTGGGTGGACAGCGCTGATGAGACGGCGGCCGAGGCCCTCAAGGCGGGCGGCAAGGTGCTCATGGAGCCCTTCGACGTGATGCAGGCTGGGCGGATGGCGGTTGTCGCCGACCCGGAGGGAGCCACGTTCTGCGTCTGGCAGGCGAAGGACCACAAGGGCGCGAAGGTTGTCAACGAGCACGGTTCACTCAACTTCAACGGCCTGGCCACCCGGGACATCGACGGGGCGAAGTCGTTTTACGGGGCTGTGTTCGGCTGGGAGACGCTGGGGTTGCCTGGCATGACGATGTGGGCATTGCCCGGTTACGGTGACCATCTCGAGGAGAGCAGCCCGGGCCTGCGCAAACAGATGAACCAGATGGGCGCGCCGGAGGGGTTCATCGACGTCGTGGCCACGGTCAACCCGATTGCGGCAGGGGGACTCCAAGACGCCAGCACATTGGAGCGTCACCTTCGCCGTCGACGACGCCGACGCCGCGGCGGCCAAGGCAAGCGAGCTCGGCGGCCAGGTCGTCGCAGGGCCGCTCAACGCCCCCTGGACCAGGTTGGTAGTGGTCAAGGACCCCCAAGGAGCGACGTTCATCGCCAGCCAGTTCGTGGCCGAAAACAAGGACGTCACGGCGTAGCTGGGCCAACATCGCCGCCCGCGGCGACGGAGGCGGTCTTCCAAGTACCTCGCCCCCTCTCCTATTGGGCCGCCGACGCCCTTCTGGGCGCCGTCACGGGCCTTTAACCCCCGTTTTTGGCGGTTTTTTGGCCTTTTCAGCCCCCGCGGCGCCATCGTGCCTATGTCCTCGGGGGCGCCCCGGCCGCGGGCCTCGGGCCCCAGTCGGCGCGGGTTCCGCAGGCCTCGGGGACAAGCGCCTTCGCGCCCAAATGCACGGCGCACCGACGAGGCACTTGACATGCAGCCATAAGGGTGCCTAAGGTTAGGCAGCTGAACGGTTGCATTATTGGGCACAAGAGATGGATGAGGTTTTCAAGGCACTCGCCGACCCGAGCCGCCGCAAGTTGCTCGACAGCCTGAACACCAAGGGTGGTCAGACCTTGAGCGAGTTGTGCTCGCTGCTCGACATGGCCCGCCAGTCTGTGAGCAAGCACCTGGCTGTTCTTGAAGCCGCCAACCTGGTCACCACCGTTTGGCGGGGCAGGGAGAAACTGCACTACCTCAACGCCGCACCCATCTCCGAGATCTCCGACCGCTGGATCAACCACTTCGACCGCCGACGAGTCTCCGCTCTAGCGGAGCTCAAAAGAGCACTGGAGGACCCATTTATGGGAAGACCCGAGTTCGTCTATGTCACCTACATTCGCACCACCCCAGAGCGGCTGTGGCGTGCGCTCACAGGCCCGGAGTTCACCGCCAGCTACTGGGGTAGGACCTACGACACGGACTGGAGAAGGGGATCCGTCTACGGGGTGACCCAGTCGGGGGTGCGGGTCGATGACGCCGAACAGGTGATCTTGGAGGCCGACCCGCCCCGGCGGCTGTCCTACACGTGGCACACGGTGAGCGCGGAGATGGCCGAGAGGTTCGGCTGGAGCGACACCTTCTTTGCCAGGGCAGCGGCCGAGCCTCGCTCGAAGGTGACCTTCGATATCGAACCGGAGGAAGACGAGATAGTCCGCCTTACGGTCGTC
Organism: uncultured Acidimicrobiaceae bacterium; assembly: GCA_963823855.1. Classification (GTDB taxonomy): domain Bacteria; phylum Actinomycetota; class Acidimicrobiia; order Acidimicrobiales; family Palsa-688; genus Fen-671. Next base: position 260,014 of record CAWGNA010000001.1, on the reverse strand, counting down.
CACGACGGGTTCGACGAAGGCAGCGCCATGTTTGAGAGCATCAGCAACGGCTGGCCCCGGGTCCTCGCCAACCTCAAGACCCTGTTGGAAAGCGGCGAGGCTGCGCCGCTGTGGGCGAGGCAGTGACCGCGGCCATGACCAGCGCCAGGACAGCCGTATCGGCCACCGCACTGACGGCTACGCTCGGGCTCGCCGCCGCCTCCTGGGCTCTCACCATCCGTCAGATGAGCGGGATGGACATGGGCGTCGCGACCCGGCTCGGTTCGTTCGCGTTCTTTGCTGGCCTGTGGGTGTTGATGATGGCGGCGATGATGCTCCCGGGCGCGGTGCCGGCAGTCTTGAGAGGGGCTCATGCCAGCGGATCCGTGCGCGCCGTGCCGCTATTTCTCGGGTCCTACCTTGCCGTCTGGGCGCTCGTAGGCGTCGTCGTGTACGCCTTGTACCGGCCTCACGGGACTGTGGCGGCCGGGGTAATTGCGATCGCGGCGGGCATATACGAGTTGACGCCCCTGAAGCAGCACTTCCGCCAACGCTGCCACGAGAGCTTCCGCTCCGGGTTCGGTTTCGGGGCCTATTGCGTCGGCTCGAGCATCGGTTTGATGCTGATGCTCGTGGCGTTGGGGGTCATGAGCCTCACCTGGATGTCCGTTATCGCCATCCTCGTCGTCGGCCAGAAGCTCTTGCCAGCGAGGGCCGTTATAGATGTACCTCTGGGGCTAGCGATCGTCGGGCTCGGGGGCCTGATAGTGATCGCCCCGTCAGCCGTACCCGGTCTCACGCCACCGATGTGAGACATCACGGCCAGCACCGTGACGGCCAGGTTTTGGAACAACAACGCCAACAACAACACCAACAGGAGAAGGATCATGATGGCTCACCAGATCGGAACGCGTGAAGAGTGGTTTGCAGCCCGGCTGGAGCTGCTCACGGCTGAGAAGGCACTGACGCGACATAGCGATGAACTGGCGCGGCGGCGGCGGGAGCTGCCCTGGGTCCCCATCGACAAGGAGTACCGTTTCGAGACCGAAGAGGGGCTGGCGGGCCTCGCCGATCTCTTCAGAGGACGCTCACAGCTACTCATTTACCATTTCATGTTCGGCCCGGAGTACACGGCCGGCTGCCCGGCATGCTCGTCGATCGCCGACGGTTTCGACGGCTTCGTCGCACACCTGGCTAACCACGACGTGACGCTCTGTGCGGTGTCACGGGCCCGGTCTCGAAACTGACGGCATACAAGCAGCGGATGGGCTGGAATTTCCCGTGGGCGTCTTCGTTCGACAGCGACTTCAACTTCGATTTTCAAGCCGCGCTGACCGAGGAGCAGCAGCAGTCCGGAGCCGTCGAGTACAACTTCCGCGTCACGGACATGCGACCTGCGCCGGCCGCCGACGAAGGCTCCTCGATAGATGAGCGGGGCAGTGAGAACGCGATGAACTGTGGGACGGACTGGGCCACCTACGCGAGACAAATGCCCGGGATGAGCGCCTTCGCACTGGAAGATGGCGTCGTCTATCACACCTACTCCGCGTACGCCCGCGGCCTGGACGGCCTGTGGGGCATGTACCAATGGCTCGACCGGGCGCCTCTCGGGCGCAATGAGACGGGGCCATGGTTCCGCCGGAGGGACGAGTACGGTACGCAGTTACGTGGCGGTAAACGCGAGTGCCTCTGAGCGGCCCCCTGGTCCTCTCCGTCCAGGTGACTGGGCCGATAGGTCTCCGTTAGGAAGAGCTATCTCCGCGGCTCTGGGCTGACAGGCGCATTCCGCGCCCGACGTCTTAGGAAACCTTGGCGACGATCTCCACGAGATTACCGTCGGGATCGCGCAGTAAAGCATTGCGATTGTTGTTACCGGTATTATGCGGCGGCTGAACCGCAGGGGCGCCGGCAGCCACGAGTTCACCGTAAGCCTTGTCGACGTCATCGGCCCACACGACAAGGACCATGGCCGGGCTGCCCGGAGCGGGTTCACCCGTGAACTCTTCGGGCCGCCTCGACCGTGCCAAGGCCGACGGTGAACCCCCTCAGCTGCAGTTCTACGTGCTCGGGGAGGCCATCGGCCGGAGTACGAAAAGTCTCTGCAAAGCCAAGCAGATCGGTAAAAGTGTATTCCGGCTTCGATGTCGCGGGTGTAGAGATTGACCAGCCCGTCGACAAACATATCGCACGCTATTGTAGCCGCCGGCCATCAGGAGCTGGACAGCCCGGGGCCTCGATGATCCGGCCGCTTCGGTCCCGGCGTTCCACATCGCGTGCAAGACATCCCGAGGTTTGAGCGCCCACTCCCCCGCCCCCGCGATTGCAATCTCCTCGCCTACGAGGACACCGACCTCTCCAGTCAGCACATAGACCCAGACGTCGTTGCTGTGGATGTGCGGACGGACGAAGGCTTCCGGGACGAGCCTTTCCTCGACGAGCCAACACGCCGCTGTTGTGCTCTGAGCGGATCCGAACGGTGACTTCGAATGCGCCCGGCAACTGTTCACCGGCTGGCGGCACTATCACGAAACGCTCCACTCGAGCCCGCGTAAGCCGTAGCGGCCGCGGAAGGTGGCGAGATGCCGACCCAACTTCCCCCCGTTGGGCAAGATGAGGGTCAGCTGGTGGGAGATTCCTCACCACTGCGTTCGGCCCGGTCGGCCCGTTCTACTAATTCGTCGAGCGCAAAGACGGCCTCGTCGATCCCGCTGTGCAGGTCGCCGAGCCTCGCAAAGCGCTCAGGGACGGTGGAAACGGTGAAATCTTCGGGGACAACGGTGCCGATCTCATCCCAGGTAATGGGCGTGGACACGACGGCCCTGGGTACCCCTCGTACGGAGTAAGCGCTGGCGATCGTGTGGTCGCGGCTGTTCTGGTTGTAATCCACAAACACCTTGTCGGGCTCCCGGTCCTTGCGCCACCATGTCGTCGTGGCATCGGTTGGGATACGCCGCTCCACCTCACGTGCAAATGCCCAGGCAGCGCGCCTCAAGTCCCCAAAGCTCCATCTGGGCTCGATGCGCACGTAAATGTGCAAGCCGGAGCCGCCCGAAGTCTTCGGCCACCCTTGTGCACCAAGCTCTTCGAGGACCTCATGGGCGACGTTTGCGACTCGGCGAACAGCGTCGAAACCACATTCGGGCATCGGGTCGAGGTCGATCCTCCACTCGTCGGGTCGCTCGACGTCGGCACGCCGGGAGTTCCAAGGATGGAACTCTACCGTGGACATCTGAACGGCCCATATGACACTGGCCAGCTCTGTGACACATAGCTCGTTGGCGTGCCGGCCCGACGGGAAGTCCACCCGGACAGTACCCACCCAGTCCGGTGCGCCCTTTGGAAGCCTTTTCTGGTGTACCTTCTCGCCGTCAATGCCTGTCGGAAAGCGGTGCAACATACAGGGCCGGCCTTTTAGCGCCCTCAGTATGCCTGCCCCGACGCTTAGATAGTAGTGGGCCACGTCGAGCTTGGTTAAGCCGATCAACGGGAAGTACACCCGGTCAGGGTTGGAAAACCGAACGCTCCGTCCCTCGACGTCAAGTTCGATGGGCGAGGAGCCATCATGGTCAGGCATGGGTTGTCGTAACCCCTTTTGCACGTGGCGTAAGCCCCGGTTCTAGCACCATCGGGCCGGTACTCAATATCAAAGGAGGATCCCGATGAGCGTCGAGCTCAACCACACCATCGTCCCCGCTCGGGACAAGCACGCCTCAGCCGCGTTCTTATCCCACATCCTCGGTGTACCGATGTCCCCCGAGGTGGCTTCCCTGACCCGACGTTCGGCCCCCACGGGTCGATCACACCGAACTACGGTGCCAGCGGGTCGACCCCAACTCAGCTGCCTACGAGGCTGCGCTCAAGAAATGCAACCCCTGAAAAGAGCCGGGGCAACACGGCCAATCAGTAATGCGGGGAACACTGGTCCAAGCTCGCGGATAACTTAGGGTTCGCGGATAACTTAGGGCGCGGTCACGTATGGTTTTCCGGTTCGGCGCGGTATTCCCGCTGCCCCGTCTTCGGGTTGTACCAGACTCGCGTCCGCTCGTCAGTCGTGGGGTCGATAAAGACTTCGCTAGTCGGCTGGAAGGCCCTGTCCTCTACGCCATCCTTCCGCTTTACTCGGTAACGGTCCCAGCCAAAGAGGGCAATGATGACCCCTACCACAACGACCACAATGACGACCCAATTCACCACTCCCATGGAGGCTCCTCAGCTTGGCCCGCTCACGACTCGGCGGGCGCCTGTACCCACTCGAGCACCCGCGCCGTGCCGTAGGCCACTATTTCGGTCATACCCATACCCATTTCAGTAGAATCAAAGCGCATCATGGTCACAGCATTAGCCCCCATGGCCGCAGCGTTTTGGACCATGCGGTCGAGCGCCTGCCGGCGAGAGTCCTCGTTGAGCTTGACGTAGGACCGGATTTCGCCGCCTGCGAGGCTCTTGAGGAAGGCGGCGATATTGCCGCCCACGCTCCGGGACCGCACGGTGAGGCCAAATACTTGCCCGATGGTCTTCACCACCCTGGTGTCGGGGATGTTCTCCGTAGTCGTCACGATCAAGGGTCGCGACGATCCCACGTTTTCGGTTGGTGCCTTCATGGCGCCTGCCTCCTGGGACCTAGGACCGGTGCTACCGGATGAGCTGGGCATCTATCAAAGTGATATCACTTTTTTGGCCGTCCTGTCAAGCGCGTGGCCGTCCCTGAAGTGATCCAGACGGGTTGTAACCACCAGATCGCTGGTCCGTCGCGACTACACAAGGACGACGGCCATTGACGACGATCACCATCGGGACTTGTCGCAAGTGCGCGGCCAGCTTGAGCGCCAAGCGTTCTGCGTCCTCTCCCCAGCCGTCAGCAGATCACGTCCGTGCTGGCGAACACGTCCGCCAGCAGGCGTGAGACGACTTCCCAATCGACTGCTCCTGGCCGGGGGTAGCGGATACACCCCTTTCCGAGGCTGAGCCCGGCAAGATCGGCGCGATGTGCGTCGAGCACTGACTTGTTCAGAATGTAGAACGAAAGATACTGTGCCTGTTTTCCGAAGCTCACTTCGGTCTGACCGTCCAGGGTATAAGACGGCATTCCGTAAGCCATTGTCTCGGTGTAACCACGTAGCTCCCGACGACACGCTGCTCGCAGTTTCTTTAGCGTTTGTTCCCACTCTGTTGGTTGCTCGCCGATGTAGTGGACGACGCTCACCGCGGTGCTTTTCATTGCGATCTCCGTGCTGAGGCTTTCAACTTTTCGACGACCCGGCTCGCACTGGTCGTCTAGTCGCGGCCCATCCAGGTGGCCACGTCAACCTCGTTGCCCTCGGCGTCCGCCAGCGTCCACCAGGCGGGCGCAAACCTGTTGGTGACGACGTGGCCACCAGCGGCGACCGCCGCCGCGACCCGCTCCTCGGCCTGGTCATGCGGCACCGACACGTCGATGTGGATGCGGTTGCGCTGATCGCGGGGCGCGTCCATGTGCTGGAACCAGAACGACGGCCCGCTGCCGTGGGGATCGACGAGGTCCTCGTCCCCGACCTGCTTGTACCCGAGTACAGCGCGCCAGAAAGGCATGACCCCCGGACCGACGAGCGCGTCGATCGCGACCTGGACCTGCTGGACTGCCGCCGGGTCTGCGGGGATGCCCAGCTCACGCGCCGCCTCTGATATGCGCCGGGCGAGTTCGACGTCGCGGTCGCTGAGGCCTTCGACATCGTGCGTAATCAGGCGCACGGTTACGCCTGCATATCGCAAGTCAACATCCGGGTGATGATTGGCTGCGTCTGCCAGCGTGCCGATCGCGTCCACCAATGCCACGCCTCGGGCGAACGAACCGGTGCGGAAGTACGCGCCGGCCTCGCTGAACAGCACTCGCCAATTTTCAACGCCGGTCGCCTCGTGGAACTGGCGCGGCGTAATCCGCTCGGTCATACATTTCAACCTAGCGTCGGCTCTCGCTTCAGCTCGCTGGTCCGAGGCCTAGCGCTGATGCGACGGGCACCAAAAGGTGGTGCGGCCTCCAACAGTGCCCCGTCGAAGGGGCTGACCGTCACGAGGGCACAGACCGCCGGGCCGTCGGGCGTCCATAAGGTCCCCTGTGTGAGAGCCGCCCCGAACGGTCAGATCCTGCACAGCGGCCTTCAGGTGGCGGTGGAGGCGCCGCACTTCTGCGGGCGTGAGCGACGCCGCCGGCCGGTGAGGCGACAAACCCGCTCGCCACAGGACCTCGTCGGCGATGAGATTGCCCACACCAGCCAGGCGAGCCTGGTCCATTAGCCGGGCCTTCACCGCCACCCGGCTGCCGGCCAACGCGGCAGCCAGCTGGCCAACTGTGACGCTGGCGGCGTCGTGCCCCAAGGCATCGGGTGGGTCCAGGTGGACTCCGCCCAGCCGTCGAGGGTCGCGGAGACGCAGGTGGCCGCCGTCAGAGAACGTGACACCAAAGCGGTCGTACTTTTCCAGAGGCTGGTTGCTCGAGTGGCGCAACTCGGCAACTCCCGGCGTACCGTCCACGACCAACCGCCCGCTCATGCCAAAGCGCAAGCCGAGCACGGGCCCTTGCGCCCCATCCCGGCTGGCAGTCTCCAGGATGAGGAGTTTGCCCCGCCGGCGAGCAGCCGAGAAATGGCCCCCGATCAGAACTGAAAGGGCCTCGGCATTGAGCCCACCTTTCAAGTACCACGCGTCCGGCGCCTCGATCGCGGAAATCGTCCGATTGAGAGCCGCTTTCTGCGCCAGAGCCCGGTAGGCCTCAACCTCGATCATCTCCGGCACGCTCCCAGGCTAAAAGACGGCCCGCCGCGGCCAAAGTCGAGGGAGCCACAGGCTCGTTGACCTGCGGCACGATGACGCGTGGACACCCCGAATGAGGCGGCCCCAATGGGTTAGCCGCGGAGGCCGGCTCGTCCCGCCCGCTTGAGCCGCGCTTTGGCGGACGACAGGGTGGCGACAGGCGAAGCGCCAGAAGCGACATCGCCAGGTAGGCGCCTCGTCGCCTGAGCTATGGCCTCCGCCACTTCTGCCTCGACTACCGGGGGGCCCATCGAGATCCAGATTGTTGAGACCGCTCGCTGGACTTGAGTCCGGCTTACGTGCAAGAGCCCACCGGAGCCGACCGCGGCGGCTATGAGCGCGACGAGGCTGACGCTGCTCGACGCATTCGACCCCGCAGGCGGGAAAATGTTGAGGAACACCACTGCGAAGAAGACCACCACAACCAGCACGAACAATCCCACCATCGCTCTGCCCAGCCAGGTCCGCCACAGGTTAGCCAGGAACCCATGTCCACGAGCGGTCCAGAACAGCAGAAGGTGGTCGGCGGCGTCCGCCCAGCTGAGGGCACCGGTGAACGACTCTGCGAGTGCCTGTCCAGAAAGGAGGGACCACCAAACGCGGCTTTGCTCTGACAACGCCGCCTGTACTGACGGAAGGGCGGCGTCGTCCTTTGGTTGAGGGGCCATGCTGGCAACAACATCGACCGATTGGCCTTTAAGCCAGGCCGACCAGTCCTCGAGGTGACGTGACACAGCGTACGCGGCCCCTCCGGGGAACGCTGGGTGCAGTCCTGCGAGCAGTTCATGCACGCGGCCAGCCACAGACTCGCCACCGTTGAGCCCGGGCTGGCCCGGGCGACCCTCCTGGGTGCCGGCGGCGGACGGGGGGGCCTCGCCATCTGTTGAAGCGTCTGGCAGGCCGAGCAGGCTTGTGAAATCTCTAATCGTCCCACAACCCGTACCATTTATTTCCAGCGCGGCCATCAACCGGCCCACCTCGTAGGAGTTGACCAGGCCTGCAGGGACAGTGTGGTCCGAGGAGTCTGCGCTGCCCGGCCCGGGATGGGTCTCAGCTTCAAGCGCCGCGGACGCGACCAGCATGTCCGAGTGGAACTCGGCCAGGCCGGAACGGCTTGGTGGCAAGGTCGTCAGTGAACCCACGCTGGGCGCCGGTGGCGCGTTCTCCGTGGGGAAACAGAGCGTGTTGAGAGCAGACGAGATTGTCCAGGCTCGCTCTGCCCATTGGACATCTACTGAAGCGTCGTCGATCTGTCCCACATCCGGTAGCGGTTCTGTCCCGTTTTGAGGGGTGACGTCCCCGCCGGCACCTGGCGGCGCGCTAGCGGTCTCAGTGACCGCACCGGCGTCGTCGTTGGACGCAGGTTGACCGGTTGCTGGGGTCGTCAGGACACCGGCGCCGCCGGGATCGCCCTGCCCGGGCAGTCCGGGCGGTCCGGGCGGTGCGGGTGCAGGGACCGACGGTGGTGCGGGAGGACCAGCAGTCCCGGCGGTGCTCGCCCCCATGGCCTGGCCCGCCTGACCTGTCTGCGGCGTCCCTGGTCCGCCTGCCGCTCCCTGTTGCTGGCCCGGGAGCCGGGCTGGAGCGGCGCTGACCTTACCGCTGTCGAGTAGTTCCGTGAGGTGCGCCACCTCCCAGCCAACAACGAAGGCGGCCCTACACCTGGGCACTCCGGGCGTTTTGAACTGCTCTAGCGCTGATTGGACCGGACTGAGGAACGACGACAGGGGACTAAGGTCAGGCACGGTTATGGCGCCTTTTCGGGTCTAGTGGCTGGGAGGGAGTTGCAGCCTCGAGAACCCAAGACACAGGACATAATCGTCGCGGTTGAATATCTGGCGGCGGTGTCCCAATCGGCATAACTAACGGCTCCCAAAACGAAGATCTCCTGGCGACGAAGGTACCAACTGGACCAACCACCTGCACGTATTTCGTCTCTACGTGGCTTTTTGGGCCAATTAGCCGCTCATTTCCGGCCGACGCGGCGAAGAGCTACGACCTCAGCGTGGAGGTACGGCTCCTTCACAGAGGGGTCAACGAGAGAGCTACCTGGACCCGGCTGTAACCTCAGCGGTAGGCGGCTCAGGCGGGTTGCCGGCGGGGTCGGGCGACCAGTTCGCCGCCGCAGTTCGGGCAGGCACTGTGCAAGTGGGTTGTACATGCGCTGCAGAAGGTGCATTCGTAGCTGCAAATAAAGGCGGAGGCGTCGGGGGGCAACGGTGAGCCGCATCGCTCGCACAGTGGGCGCATCTCAAGCATGGGGAGCTTTGTGGATAACCCTTATCATAAAGGTCACTACCGTACCCGTTGAATGCGCCTTGCCGCCGTCTTCGTCACAAACCGTACACCAGTGCCTAATTTGTTCGACGCCAGACGGCCTGGCCAGCCGACGACCTCGACAACGCCCACGCACTTTGGCCTGATGGTGTCGGCCCCCCGCCTTGAGCGGTGTAGGCACAAAGCCCTTTTGTTTTGCGCAAATGTCTGCGGGCCTTCTGGCCGGCTGACTGCGGGTTCGAGCGAGATGCGGCTCCGTCGTCCATCCGGTCACCGCGTCGACCAGCCGGTCAGGGCGTCGTCCAGCCGAGCCAACCCCTGTTCAAAGGGAGGTGCAACGTAGACGACCAGGCGATCTACGCCGGCCGCGACCGCTGGCTGCCTGTCCGGCGACCACGCCGAGAGCGAAGCGGCTACGAGCAGTCGTTCGGGATCGCGGCCAGCGCGGGCACAGGCAGTACGAGCCACCCCAACCAGCTCCGCAGTCGTTGGCCCAACCGGGACACACACACCGTCTGCCACTCGACCGGCAAGACCAGCCATCTTCGGCCCAAACCCGGCGATGATGACTGGCGGGACCGGTTCAGGTCGGAGAAACCCGGTGGCCGGTGGCACAGTACCCGACCAGACCTGACGGAAGACCGTGACAGCGCGCTCGACGTTTTGGCGCCGTTCAGCATCGCCAGCCACCCGACGTCCGAGAACCTCTTGTTCGACAGCCCAGGGAGTACCAGCACGCGCGCCTGCACCCATCCCCAAAATGAGGCGGCCTCCGCTGACGTGCTGCAATGTGGCGGCCATGACCGCGAGGGTCCCGGGATCACGATTGGCAACGTTGAGCACCAAGGGCCCAATGGTGATACGCGGCACCGATGCCGCTAGCGCGCACAGGACCGTCCAGCACTCGAGGACCTGGGCCGAACCTTGAACCGAACCGGCCAGATGGTCGTTCAGCCACACTCCGTCGAAACCGGCCTGTTCGGCGGCCAGCGCGCCGTTTCGTACCTCAGGCCAGCTGGTGCCGAACGTCTCGAGGAGGACATCGACGCGCACGTCGTAAACCTACGCCCACCGTCGCCCCCGCATCGTCTTTGGGCCCGCATCGTCTTCGGGCCGCATCGTCTTTGGCCCGCGCCCTGCCAACTTGCTCGCCCCAGGAACCGCAAGGATACTCGTCTAAGCGAGGCGTAGCCGGGCCCCAACCCAACGCAACCAAAAGAGGGCGAAAATGACTACGGAATTGGTACTCCTTGGGACAGCAGGCGCACCCATGCCTGTCGCCGGACGGGCGGGCACCGCTTCAGCGCTAATTGTCAATGAACGGGTCTTCGTCGTCGACTGCGGTCGCGGGTCGCCTTCCGCCTTCGTCAATGCCGGGCTCGACTTCTCCCACCTGGAAGCCGTGTTCCTCACACATCTTCATGTGGACCACATCGGTGACCTCCCCGGGATGCTTCTTTACCCATGGGGGATCCGCGAAGACGACAATGGCCCGTTACCCCCAGTCCGCGTATACGGACCGTCGCGACCTCAAGCCGACCCGAAAGGTGACGCCACATTCCATCGTGAGTCCACGGTCCACCCGGACCTTCCCTTCCCGGGAACGACGGACTTGGTCGCTAACATCTTCGCCGGCTTCGCCTACCACCTGAACGTCATGCCGCTTGATTGCCACATGCCCGACCCGGCCGCGCTCGTGCGGGCGACCGACATCTCCGTTTCGGCCGGGTCTGACGAAACGTCCCCGGGCCCTGTGGGCGTGTTCGAAGATGGGACCGTTCGGGTGACCGCCGTGCCGGTGGCTCACGGGCGGGCGGTCCCGGCCCTTGCTTACCGCTTTGACACCGCCGACGGATCTGTGGTGTTCTCCGGGGATACCACGGTCTGCGATGCCGTTGTCAACCTCGCTCGGGGCGCCGACATCCTCGTCCATAGCGTGGCCGACTTCGACTACCTCGAGCGCCACGGCATCGCGGGTGCTGCCACTCAGCGCATGGCGGCGCTCCACACGGACGTCAGCCAGGTCGGGAGCGTGGCCGAGCGCGCCGGCGCCCGCGAACTGGTCCTCAACCACTACGTGCCCGCTGAACCGGACGCGATCAAGGATGGGGAATGGGTAGAACGCGCCGGGAAGAGCTTCCGCGGGACGACCACCGCAGGACGAGACGGGCTGCGCCGGACGCTCCCTCGAACCGCCTCATGATCGGCATGTGGAGCAATTTGCGGCCGAAAGCCAACACCGACGCTCGGTTGGTACAGTCCCCGGGGGTGGGCCTTCCAACCCCTGAATGGTTGAGCGAGCTGACTTTACGGACTGAGGCCCCCTGGCTCCAGATGGGGGCTCATGCCCTCCGGGCGGCCCCAACCTTCCCATCCGGGCCAAGCTTCAACGCGCTGCGCCGGCGCAAATGCGAGCTACTGGCCTCGGCCCACCCTCAAGTATCGGTTGCACTTCCCGACGTCGAATCTGCCGTCGCCGATGTTGCTCGCTTCGTCGCCGAGGTCGTCGGGCAGCCCCTCGAAGCCAACAGACCACCCCTGGAAGCTGCGGCGCTGCTAGTTGCGGAGGATCTGGTGGTCCTGGTCCGTATGGACAGAGCATGGCGGATGGCCGCCGGCGTGGTCTGCTTCCCGTCACACTGGTCGCCAGCGAGGAAGTTGGGGCAGCCGGTGGCCTGCATCCACCAGCCGGTCCCCGGCTATGCCGAAGAGTTGAGCGGCAGAGTGGACCGGTTCCTCGACCACCTGACCCCCGACCGTCCGGTGTGGCGCCGCAACTGGATGGTGCATGCGAGCCCCGAGTTGCATGCACCCGAGCCTGTCCCGATGGCCGGTCCAGTGGCCCCGGAGGACTATTGGCTGCGTAGCGAGCGCCAGACCTTGACAGCCCTACCTGCCACAGGCGCCATCCTCTTCACCATCCGCACCGAACAGGTCCCGCTTGCCTCGCTAAGACATGAGCCCGGTTTTGCTTCCCGCCTCGCCGCCGCCATCAGGTCGACGCCAGCGGACCTGGCCCGGTACCGCCTCGGCGACGTCGACATAGACGGGATCGTCGGCTGGCTCGAGAGTTCCGGCAGGTCTTGACCGCGAGAACGAGCTTTGACGTCCAGACGAGGCTCGGCTCGTAAGCGAGCCTCGAACTCTAAGCGAGCCTCGAGTTCTAAGCGAGCCTCGAACTCTAAGCGAGCCTCGAACTCTAAACGAGCCTCGAACTCTAAACGAGATGGTGGTCCCGGGCATATCGCACAGCCCCAGCCCGGTCAGTAGACCCCGTCTTGGCGAAGATCCGGTTGATGTGGCTCTTCACGGTGTGAGCGCTCAGGTAGAGCCGGGCAGCTATATCGGGGTTCGCCATGCCCTGCGCCATCAGTCCCAGGATCTCTGCCTCTCTCGCGTCAGCCCGTCGGGTAGCTCGTTGGCGATGTGCCGGGCTGCCTCGAGCCCCGGGGTTGCTCGGGCGGCGGCGGCCACGAGGTTCGCCTGTACTACCGGGTCGAGGACCCCCAGACCGGTCGTGGCACTTTGCAGCGCGAAGGCGATGTCGGCTCGGTCGGCATCCTTGGTGAGGTAGCTGCGGGCGCCCGCCCCGAGCGCGGCGATGACAGACGCGTCATCGGCGTAAGTGGTCAGCACAACGATGGCGACGCAGGGGTACTGCTCGGTGAGCAGGCGCGTAGTTTCGATGCCGTCCAGGACCGGCATATGCAGGTCGAGGAGGATGGCATCGGGCTGGTGCTCCGCCACAAGCCTGATCGCTTCTTGGCCGTCGGCCGCGGAAGCGACGACGTCGATGTTAGAGAGGAGCCCCAGCAGGAGCACAAGACCTTCGCGGACGCTGGCCTGGTCGTCAGCGACAATGACTCGCAGCGGGGAGGACAGGTCGTTCACTGCGGGACCTGGGCCGTCACGACCCAGCTGCCATCCAGGGGGCCGGCGCTGAGCGAGCCGCGGATGAGCAAAAGCCGTTCTCGCAGACCGGACAAGCCGTAGCCGCCGTTGGCTGTCTCCAATACGAGACGGTCTTTGGTGGCCTGCTGGCACAGCGTGTTGGCCACTCTCAGCGCGGTGTACCTATCACCGAATTCGAGCCGGACCTCCACTGGCTGGTGAGGGGCGTACTTGGCCGTGTTCACAAGAGCCTCTTGCGCCGTCCGGGTGAGCGCCAACCCCGCATCGGGCGACAGCTGGCGTGGCGCACCGGTCACCTCGAAGCTCACGGGGGCGCGGTAGCGGAGCTGGTGCACTGCGCTGAGCTCGGCCAGCCCGTCCGAAAGAGGTGGTGTGTCAGTACGCAGGGCTTGGAGGGCGCGGCGCGTCTCTACTAGGCCCTCGGTCGTCATGCGCTGGGCCTGCCCGAGGAGCTCGACGGCCCGGTCGATGTCGCGTTGGTCGGTGAGAACGGCCCGGGCGGCCTGGATTTGGACGCTGAGGGCACCGAGGGAGTGAGCCAGGACGTCATGGATCTCCCGGGCGATCCGGTTGCGCTCGTCCAGGGTCGCAGCCCGGCTTTGCTCGTGGCGGAGCTGCTCGGACCTTGCCAACAGGACGTCAGACTGCTCCGCCTGGACACGGTAGCTGCGCAGCAGGCGGCCGAAGACGAGGCTGAGGAGCAGGACTACCGGGAGGCCGAGCCAGTCCCAGGTACTCACGGGGAACACCAGCGGGACCGAGACGATCGCGATCACCCCGAGCGCGGTGATAGCGCCTGCGACTCTCAAACGAAAGGCGTTCCCCGCCCACACCAGGGCCATGGAGCTCAAAAGAATGAAAGGGCCGCCGTTGTTGCTGAGTGCGGCCCAGCCGCACGTCAAGGTGGTGGCCGCCGCCGCGTACGGCAGCAGGCCGGAGAACCTGGCCCGATAACCCGGTGAGTAGTCGGTCGCCGTCCAGAGGGCCACGCAGAGCGTCGCCACGACCAACGCAATTATGTCGATGACCAGGTTCCTGGTGTTGCTCGCCGGGATGGTCAGTGTAGACACGCCGACCACGACCAGGGCAACGACCCGGACTAGCCAGCTCAGATTGCGCACATCCCCATTATCCCCCGCCCGGTTAGCCTGGGCACTCAACCCGGTGGGCCCATCTCGGTATTAAACTTCTCGCCCCCCTCATACCGGGCTAATACCAGGCTGACAGCGGCGGAAGGGCCCAAAACCCAACTGGCGGGCTGATGACCCTATGCCGCCATTAGCCGACACTTGTCCCATGGCACTCGGCACATCAATTGATCAACCAGTTCGGTACCGCCCTGACCGTCACGTGGGCCAGCACTTGGTCAGAGGTCCCCTATCACGACTGAGGAGAAAAATGGCGCTAGCACCCGAACAATCAACTGACGACAGGCAGCCGTCGCCGGCCGCGCAGGCCGTGGACCTATGCAAGACGTACGGCACCGGCCAGGCCGCGGTTCGCGCTCTTGACGACGTCGACGTCACGTTCGAGCACGGGCGTTTCACGGCAGTCATGGGGCCTTCGGGCTCGGGCAAGTCAACGCTCATGCACTGTATGGCCGGGCTGGACCGGCCTACGTCTGGACAGTCGTTCATAGGGGGGCAGGACATCGAGGCCCTCGACGACGCTGGGCTCACCGAGCTGAGACGCGATCGGGTGGGCTTCGTCTTCCAGTCTTTCAACCTCGTCCCGATGCTGACCGCGGCCGAAAACATCACACTCCCTGCGGACCTGGCGGGGAAGAAGGTCGACCCGGCATGGTTCGACTACCTGGTGGGGCAGCTCGGGATCGCCGACCGGCTCTCGCACCGGCCCAGTGAAATGTCGGGTGGTCAACAACAGCGTGTCGCGTGTGCACGAGCGCTTATCAATAAGCCCGACCTGATCTTTGCCGACGAACCCACGGGAAACCTGGACTCGAACGCCTCGTCGGAACTCCTGAAGTTCCTCAAGCAGTCCGTTACCGAAATAGGCCAGTCGATTGTCATGGTTACTCACGACCCCCACGGTGCCGCGTACGCGGACAGGGTCTTGTTCCTCGCCGACGGGAGAGTGGTAGACGAGCTCGACGAGCCCACTGCAGGCGCGGTCCTAGACCGTATGCGCGGATTGGAGGGCTGAAATGCGCAATGTGACCATCAAAGGTTTACTCGCTCACAAGCTGCGCCTGGCGCTCACATCCCTTGCCATCGTGCTCGGCGTCACATTTATCGCAGGAACTTTCGTCCTGACTGACACCCTGCACAGCGTGTTCTATTCGTTGGTCGGCAATGTGTACCAGAAAGTCGATTTCGAGGTCCGCGGCGTAGCTCAGTTCCCGGGCAACAGCGCCAACGCCGTACGCAACCCCATCCCCGAGCCGCTCCTCACGACGGTGCGTCGTGTCCCTGGCGTCGAGGCCGCCTACGGGGAGGTCGAAGGCTACGCCCAGTTTGTCTCCCACCAGGGCCAGGCGATAGCGACGGGGGGGGCCGCCACCCTCGGTATCGACTTCGACCCGGACCCGCGTGTATCCGAGCTCCGGCTTGTCCAGGGCAGGCCGCCGACGACGCCTCATGACGTCGTGATGGACGCGGGAACGGCTGAGAAGTACAACTTCAAATTGGGACAGAGCGTGCGCATTCTGTCTTCTGGACCACCAGGGGCCTTTACCATCACAGGCATCGCCCGGTTCGGGACTGCGAACAATTTAGCCGGAGCTACCATCGCGGCGTTCACGCTCCCAACTGCTCAGGTAATCGCCGGGGAAGTGGGCCAGCTCGACGACATCAACGTCGTTGCCAAACCCGGCGCTGACAAGCAGGTCGTCCAGCGCGACATCGCCCGCGTCCTACCCTCCGATGTGGAAGTGGTCACTGGCCAGACGGTGGTCAACGAAGAGACGAGCGCAATCGACCAGGCGCTTTCGTTTTTCTCGACTGCGCTACTCGTATTCGCTTTTATTTCGCTCTTCGTAGGCGCGTTTACCATTTTCAACACGTTCTCGATCATCGTCGGGCAGCGTACGCGTGAGCTCGCATTGTTGCGGGTCGTGGGCGCCAGCCGTCGCCAGGTCTTCCGCTCTGTCCTGGGAGAGGCGGCCATTGTGGGCGCCGTTTCCTCGCTCATCGGGATCGGGCTCGGCGTATTGACGGCCATCGGGCTAGAGGCGCTGCTGAGCGCCTTCGGCGTAACCCTCCCAAAGGGGCCGCTGGTGTTCGAGGCTCGTACCGTGCTGGTGTCGCTCGCCGTAGGGGTCGGGGTGACCGTTGTTTCCGCCATTAGCCCGGCCCGGAGAGCCGTCCGCATCCCCCCCGTGGCCGCTATCACCAACCGGCAAGAGGCCGGCAGCGTGTCGAACCGGAGCCGGTTCGTCCGGGGCACGGCCGTTTTCGTAGTAGGTGCCGTCCTGGTTGCTGTCGGGCTCTCCGCCCCGGCCATTGCGCTCGTGGGCGCCGGAGCAGCCGCCATTTTCTTGGGCGCCACCATGCTCGCTCCCGCCGTTGCCCGCCCGCTCTCGAGCGTGATCGGGCGTCCGCTCGCACGGATCCTCGGTGCACCGGGAAGGCTCGGGCGGGAGAACTCGATGCGCAGTCCTCGCCGCACTGCACAAACGGCTTCGGCGCTCATGGTCGGCCTCGCCCTCGTCTCGGCGATCGCGGTGTTCGGTGCGTCCGCCTCGAAGTCGGCCACGGCCAGCGTGGACCAGGCCATCAGCGCGGACATATTGGTCACCGCCTCGTCGGGGGGACTGGCGAACTCGGTCCCGGTGATTTTGTCCACCATCCCTGGTGTCACCAGGGAGGCCACCGTCTACCGGGGGCAATTTGAGTTCGACAACTCCGTGGGCACGATTACCGGGGCCCCGACCGCACACCTCGGAGACACGGTAATCCTGCGTATGAAGGCGGGCAGCCCTGGTTCTATGGCCAGAGGTGAACTGCTGATCGACTCGACCACCGCCACTTCCGACCACCTGTCAGTAGGGGATGTGGTCCCGGTCAAGTTCGCAGAGACGGGCGCCACCCGCATCCGCATCGGCGGCATATACCAGACGAATGCGCTGCTGGGCAGCTTCCTGGTCGGGAACAGCTATTACCTTTCCCATTTTCAGAGCCCGAACCCTGGAGGCGTGCTCTTGCGCACCGACGCCAGCGGCGTCGACAAGAGAGTGACGCAGGCTCTGAGCGCCTACCCGAACGTGAACGTCCAGACTCGGGCTCAGTTCGAACAGGCTCAAGTATCCGCCATCAACAAGCTACTCGGCCTGATTTACGCCCTGCTCGCCCTGGCGGTGCTGATCGCACTGATCGGTATAGTCAACACGCTGATGTTGTCAGTGTTCGAACGTACCCGCGAGATCGGGCTGCTCCGGGCCGTCGGTATGAAGCGTCGCCAGATCCGCGCCATGGTCAGGTCCGAATCAGTCATTATTGCGGTCTTCGGCGCCATTATCGGCATACTGATCGGTACCGGGCTCGGGATTGCCCTCGTGGAGTCGCTACGGCAGCAGGGCATCACGGACACCGTAGTCCCCGCCTCCAGCCTCATTATCTTCCTGGTGCTTTCGGCCGTGCTCGGCCTGGTCGCAGCCACGTGGCCGGCGCGGCGGGCGGCCAACCTCGAAGTGCTGACCGCGATTGCCGCCGACTAGTTGGATAGTTGGAGGCGAGGCGGCACAACCCGTCCAGACTGGGCCGTCACAATGGCAACGCCCGCGTTGGCCCCGGGCCTCTGGGGCCGACGCGGGCGTAGTTGCTTGCTGACGGCGGGTGTGGAGCGATAACCCGGTCTCCTAGGGAAACTTTTTGCTCCAGACCAGCTTTCACGGCAGTTTTGCCGGCTTTTTCTGGCCTTCGGGGGGCCTTCTGGGTGCAAACGAGGCATCTCGTCGCGATTTCGCGCCACTGTGTGGCGGTTTTCGCAACGGGAATGGGGCAGCGCACCCAGAAGGGCCCGTCCCGGAAGGGCCCAGTCCTCGGGGACATCACCCGCCCGTGACGGCCGCGACGGACACGACCTTCGCGGATGTCACCTCCACGAGTTCCCGAGGGTTTACCGAGAAGACAGCGCGGGGCGTGCCGGCCGCGGCCCACACAACATCGTGATCAAGCAGACGCTCGTCGAGATAGGTCTCGAGGGGCTGGCTATGTGCCACTGGCGGCACACCTCCGATGGCAAAGCCTGTACGGTCCCTCACGAACCTCCCGGTGGCCTGCTCAACGGGACCGACGATCTCCGCCAGCCGAGTTTCGTCAACCCGGTCTGCGCCCGAGGCGAGCACCAAGACCGGCTGATCGCGGGCCACGGAGCGAAAGATGAGGGATTTGACGATCTGGGAGACGTCGCACTTCAGAGCCGCCGCCGCGTCATTAGCCGACCTGGTGCTGTCGGGCATCTCCACGACCTCGGTGACCACGCCCAGACGGCGGAGTTCTTCGGCCACTCGGCCGGCACTGGTACTGAGCCCATCCATGCAGATGTTCTACCTCACAACCTGACGCGGCGGCGGCTATTGTCGCCCGTACCCGCGCTGGGACTGGACCAACCGAGACCTCCAAAGTGCGCCGTTCGACCGGGAACCTCACGCCTGCTTCAACGAACGGGCTTGTCGGCCAACCAGCCCGACCACAGCCGGGGTGGCCACGGCCTATTCGAACTCGATGGGCTTGTGCTGATCGGTACTCTCGCCCGGCACCTTCACCAGGACAACGGGACAGGCCGCAGCAGCGGCACAGCGTTGGCTGACCGAGCCAAGTAGCAGACCGGACCACGGCGAGCGCCCACGGGTGCCGACCACGAGCAAGTCCGCGTCCTTGGACGCCTCGATCAGCGCTGCGGCCGGGTCGCCTTCGGCGACCAGGGTCAGCAAGGGGACCAGGGGCGAGGGCGCGACGCCGCTGACCATATCGACGATGAACTCTTTGCCCGCCTGCTCGAGCTCGTCGCGGTCGAAGGCGCCGGGGAATGAGATGAACGGCACTTGCCAAGCAAAGACCGCGGTCAACTCGCCATCGTGGGATTCCGCCTCTGCGAGCGACCAGAGCAGAGCCGCTTTGCTGTGCGGTGACCCATCGACACCAACCACAATGCGGTACGTCATCAGTTCACGGCGAGACGGCCCAGGCGCCAGCCAGGGCTATCGCGCCGGTTCACCTCCTTGGGATGTCGAAGTCCGGGCCCGCCCAGAACCGACCCAGAACTCATGGGCGATCTAGACCTGGTGGGCGATGCAGAAGTCGTGAGCGATGCAGAAGTGGGGGGCAGGCCAAGCCATGTGGACGTTGCCTTCGCGGGTCCCAAGACTAAGACCCCAGGGCGGGTTGCGCACTCCTAACCCTGGCAGGCTCGTCGGCGTACGTGTACTCGGTCAGCTCCTCGAGGCTCTTGCCTCGAGGTTCGGGGAGGGTCACGATCGTGAGCAATAGGCCGACGGTGGCTACCACCCCGGCGATGATCATCGCTCCGCTCAACCCGATCGACGAGTCGAGGAAGTCAGGGAACAGGAACGCGCCCGGAACGCGCCCAACTTGCCGGCCCCAGCCGAGATGCCGTGACCGGTGGTACGTACGTCGGTAGGGAAGAGCTCTGCGGGGAAAATGAACGTCGTGGTGTTCGGCCCGAACTCAGTGAAGAAGTAACTGAAACCGAAGAGGAGCAGGAACGGGACAACGTCCGTCGTAACCCCGGGGATGAGGCCAATGAGCAGGAACAGGAGCGCCATCATCGTGAAGCCCAATATCTGGATGCTCTTGCGCCCCGTTTTGTCCAGCAACAGTATCGCCACGGCGTAGCCGGGCAGTGCGAATACCGCAAAAATAGCCAGCTGGGTCAGCGTGTTGTCCAGGATCGTGGCGTGCGGATTGATCAGCTTCAGGATCTCGGGCGATGAGATGGTGTTGCCGTAGTAGCAGAAATCGAGCAGCATCCAGCCACCAGCCGTACCGAGGAGCCAGATCAGCAACCGCTTGTTGCTGAGGATCTTTTGGAACCCGTCCAACGCTCCCTGCGAAATGTTCGCCTTGGACTCGCCAGAGACCGGGACGATTTCCGTACCGGTGGCGCTCGAAATGGCGGCCTGGGCTTCCTCGTGGGCCCGCCGGCCATGGCGAAGCGGGGCGTCTCGTGGATCTGGCGGCGCAGGTAAAACACGGCCAGGCCCGGGACAGCCCCGAACGCGAGCAGGAGCCGCCAAACCAGGTTGTCCGACAAACCCGAGGCCAGCAGGATCGAAGCGAGCAGGGGGCCGAAGATCAAGCCGAGGCCCTGCATGGCGAACACGAGCCCGACCATACGGCCGCGAGACTGCTTGCCCGAGTACTCGCTCATGATCGTGGCCGAGACCGGGTAGTCGCCACCGATGCCGATCCCGAGGATGATCCGGCAAACGATGAGGAACGTGTACCCGGGCGAGAAGGCGGACGCGATCGCGCCCGCGGCGAGGATCAGGACCTCGTAGCCATAGATCCGTTTCCTACCGAGCATGTCGGCGATCCGACCGAAGACGACCGCACCAAACGCTGACGCCAGCAGGGTGGCCGAGTTGAGCCACGACACCTGAGTGGTCGTCAGGTTCCACTGGGTCTTGAGGAGCGACACCACGATGCCAATGACAAAAAGGTCGTAGGCATCGGTAAAGAAACCCATGCCCGAGACGAACATGGTCTTGATCTGGAACCTGGTGATCTTGGAGTCGTCGAGCGCCTGGAACGGGTCGGCGCTAGCTGGTGAAGCCGCCGCAGTACTCATCAAGCCGGAAAATTATCAACCAGGCAGCCGGCGGGCAACGGGGAACGGTTTTACTTGGCCATAATTTACGCGCTAGTTCACTGAGATTTCGACGACAGTTAATCCAAGGTTAAGGACCGTAAATCCAAGGTAAGGACCGCTGAGGTTCTTGCTCCCAGGGGCGGCGGCTCGACGGACGTTGGCGCCGATTACTCTTCGTGACCCGAGCCGTCAGCACGTCCCGCGCTCGAGGGCCAATTAGGGGGGCGCTTTTCTACGAACGCCCTTATCCCCTCAGCGCGATCGGGGGAGCTGGCGGTCTCCCTCCAGGCCGCGTCTTCGACCTCGAGGCCGGTCGCGAGGCCGACATCCGTGCCCAGTCGCATGGCCCGCTTGGCCGCACGCAGAGCGACAGGTGAATTTGTGGCGACCTGCTGAGCGAGCTCGAGAGCGGCCGCCCGCGCCATCCCGCGTTCGACGACGCGGTCGACCAAACCGAGCCGCAACGCCTCGGTCGCAGCCACGCGCCGAGCGGTGAAAATGAGGTCGGCGGCAACGGCCGGCCCGGCTCGACGGGCCAGCAGCTGGGTCCCGCCGCCTCCCGGCACCAGTCCCACCGATACTTCGGGTAAGCCCAGCTGCGCCGTTTCGTCCGCAACTATGAGGTCGCAGCTAAGCGCGAGCTCGAAGCCGCCGCCGAGGGCATACCCGGCTACGGCGGCTATCACTGGTACCTCGAGGGCACGCACAGCCTCGAAGACAGAGCGCATGAGCCGACGTTGCGCGGCGAACTCGGCGTCGGTAAAACGGGCACGTTCCTTCAGGTCGGCGCCCACGCAAAAGGCTCGCTCGCTGCTGGAAGACAGCACCACAACATGTGCGGCGGCCCCCGTGGTCAGCTCGCGACAGGCATCGGCCAGCTGTGCCGCCATTACGCCGGAGATAGCGTTCATTGCGTCGGGACGGTCCAGTACGAGTTCCTTCACCGCTCCGTGCCGTTCGGAGCTCACGAGCCGGGTCGTCTTGGGCCGGGTCGTTTTGGGCCGGGTCGTTTTGGGCCGGGTCATTGCTTCCTCATGTTGGTTCTTCCCCCACTGGCGATGATCGGTCGGGACGGGGGTGAAGGGGGCCGACCGCTCAATCTGGAACGCCGCCAGAGCCATCGAGCACAGCAGGGAACGCGTCTCCCCATAACCCAGGCGGCCGCTGAAAGGCGTCGAATTGAGGAGCCCGAACGTGGCGTGAGCAGCCGCTGTGGCCGCCTCTTGATCCTCGAGCAGCCCGGACTGGACAATAGCGTCCGCCCAGAACTGGACATACATGCGCTGCAGTGAGCGGACGCGGTGCTGGTCCTCGGGCGCCAGCGACGTCAGCTCGCGTGCCTGCACGTTAATGAGCGCAGGGTTGTCGACCGCGAAGTCGACGTGGAACTCGACGAGGGCGGCAAGGGCCTCGAAGGGCCCGGAAGTCGCACCGACTCGGTCCTTCGCGTTGGTCAAGAGACGCTCGCTCACTTCGACGAGCAGCTCGCCGAGGAGGCTCTCTTTGTTCTTGAAGTGGCGGTAGACGGCTGGGCCGAGATACCGACAGCGCCACCTATATCGTCGAGGGTCACCACTCGGTAGCCGCGCTCGGCGAACAGTGCCGCCGCCGCGGTCAAGAGCCTGTCCCTGGTCCTAGGTGGCCGCGCTCCACCACGGCTCCCCTGCTCACGGCTGCTCGTCGGGCCAGGCTTGGGCTCTACGACGTCGGGCAGTGTGGGCATGGCCGGCCTCAGTCACGCCTCAAGTTAGCCATCATTAACGTGATACGTTAGTCTAAATTAACTATCAAGAGCAGGGCCGAGAGCGAGGTCTGGAATGGCTCCCATACGACCGGGATCGGGCAGCCTTACACAGACCGGTCCGCCCGGTAGCGGTCCTACGCTGCGCGAACTAGCCGCCGAGCTTCGCGAGCGGTTGGCCGTCGTCCGCCAGGGTGGTGACGAGCAAGCTCGCCGACGCCACTTGCAACGCGGCAAGCTGCTCGTGAGGGAGAGGGTCGAGCGTTTGCTGGACCCGGGCGCATCTTTCCTCGAACTTTCCCCGATGGCGGCGTGGGGGATGTACGGCGAGCCAGTGCCGTCGGCGGGGCTGGTGACGGGCATCGGCAAGGTTTCCGGACGATGCTGCATGATCGTCGCCAACGACGCGACAGTAAAGGGCGGCACCTATTTCCCCATGACGGTGAAAAAGCACCTCCGGGCACAGGAAATCGCATCGGCCAACGGGCTGCCATGTTGCTACCTGGTCGACTCTGGGGGGGCCTTCCTCCCCTTGCAGGACGAGGTGTTCCCCGACCGGGACCACTTCGGCCGGATTTTTTTCAACCAGGCGAGGTTGTCAGAGGCGGGTATCCCTCAACTCTCCGCAGTCCTCGGCTCGAGCACGGCTGGTGGTGCCTATGTGCCGGCGATGAGCGACGAGACGGTCATCGTGCGCGAGCAGGGCACCATCTTCCTTGGGGGGCCACCCCTGGTGCGCGCCGCCACCGGTGAAGTCGTAAGCGCCGAGGAGCTTGGGGGCGGGGAGGTGCACGCCCGCCGGTCGGGGGTGGTGGACCATCTGGCCAGTAGCGATGCCGAGGCACTCGAGGTCATGCGGTCGATGGTCGCCACCCTGGGACTTCCCGCGGCGTTCGAGGGTAGTGAGCCGGAAGAGCCCGAAGACCCGGCGGAAGACCCTTCGGAGCTTTATGACATCGTGCCTGCCGACGTACGCCGGCCCTACGACGTGCACGAGGTGGTCCGCCGCATTGTCGACGGCTCCTGCTTGCACGAGTTCAAAGCCAACTACGGGGAGACCCTGGTATGCGGGTTCGCACGCCTTTTCGGTTACCGGGTCGGGATCGTCGCCAACAATGGCGTTCTTTTCAGCGAGTCGGCGTTGAAGGGAACGCATTTCATCGAGTTGTGCAACCAGCGCGGGGTGCCGCTCGTCTTCTTACAGAACATCAGCGGTTTTATGGTCGGGCGCGAGTACGAGAACCGGGGGATTGCCAAGGACGGCGCCAAGCTGGTTACGGCCGTGGCCTGTTCGCGGGTGGCAAAGCTGACGGTGATAATTGGAGGGTCATTCGGGGCGGGGAACTACGGGATGTGCGGGCGTGCGTTCGACCCGCGTCTTTTGTTCATGTGGCCGAACGCGCGCATCTCGGTGATGGGAGGCGACCAGGCCGCTGAGGTGCT
Organism: uncultured Acidimicrobiaceae bacterium; assembly: GCA_963823855.1. Classification (GTDB taxonomy): domain Bacteria; phylum Actinomycetota; class Acidimicrobiia; order Acidimicrobiales; family Palsa-688; genus Fen-671. The sequence goes on along the minus strand of CAWGNA010000001.1, from coordinate 236,085 downwards.
GTCAATGGTCGGGCGAGAGCGCCCAGCGCCACCCGACGACCGTGCCGACGCCGGTAGAGCGGGTACCGCAGGAGGGAGCGGGGGTAGCGCGGACAGGGCTAGCGGGGACAGGGCTACAGGGGACGCCGTTGACAATTCCCGCCAGGAGACCTGGACAGAGGAACTAAAGCGAGGGATCCGGGAGCGTTATGCCGTGCAGGGCTCGCCCTACTACTCGACGGCGCGCCTTTGGGACGACGGGGTGATCGACCCTCTCGAGACCCGCCGCGTGCTGGCCATGGGACTGGCGCTGGCGGCCTCGTCCCCTCCCCCGCGCGACGCGCTACGGAGTGTTCCGGATGTGATGCCCAGTATGCGATGACCAGTATCATAATATCCGATGACCAGTATCCGATGACCAGTATCTCGTGACAGTCTCGGCGTTCGACACGCTGCTCGTGGCCAACCGGGGCGAGGTGGCGCTCCGGGTCATCCGGGCGGCTCGGCGGCTCGGTCTGCGCACCGTCGCTGTGTACTCCGACGCCGACTACGGCGCGCCTCATGTGGCAGAGGCCGACAGGGCGGTCAGGATCGGGCCCGCTCCTGCCACTGAGTCGTACCTTTCGATCGAGGCGATCTTGGGCGCGGCGGTCCGGGAAGGGGCCGGAGCCGTCCATCCCGGCTACGGTTTCCTGGCCGAGAGCGCGGCTTTCGCCGAGGCTTGCGAGTCGGCCGGGCTCGTCTTCGTGGGCCCCCAGCCAGCGGTGATCGACTTGATGAGCCGCAAGGACCGGGCGCGCCATGTCGCCGTCGAGGCCGGGGCGCCGGTGGTCCCAGCAGTGGAGGGCCCGAGCCCGGAGGTGCTGGCCGCCCGCGTCGGCGACGAGATCGGGTTCCCAGCCCTCGTAAAAGCGGTCGCCGGCGGCGGAGGCAAAGGCATGCGGGTGGTGACCGGGCCCGACGAGCTCGAGGAGGCCCTCGCTGTTGCCAGGCGGGAAGCGCTCAGCGCCTTCGGCGACGGCTCCCTGTTCGTCGAGAGGTACATGCCCTCGGGGCGCCACCTGGAGGTCCAGGTCGTCGGGGACGGAACTGGCCGGGTGCTACACCTCTTCGACCGCGACTGCTCCGTGCAGCGTCGGCATCAAAAAGTGGTGGAGGAGGCACCCGCTTCGGTCAACTCGGACCACGCCAGAGCGCTGGCGATGGAGGCCTCGACGCGGATCGCGGCCCACGTCGCCTATCGCAGCCTCGGGACTGTGGAGTTCCTTGCAGTCGGCGATGAGGTGTTCTTCCTCGAGATGAACACCCGTCTGCAGGTCGAGCACCCCGTAACTGAGGCGGTCACCGGGCTCGACCTCGTCGAGCTGCAGCTCCGCCTGGCGGGCGGCGAGCCGCTCTGGCTTCGCCAAGAGGACGTCACCGTCACCGGGCACGCCATCGAAGGGCGCGTCTATGCCGAGGATCCCGAGCACGAGTTCCTGCCCCAGGCGGGGACAGCGACACTTGTGAGCTGGCCAGGCAATGTCCGCGTCGACGCCGCCCTTCATGCTGGCCAGGAAGTCGGGACTTCGTACGACCCGATGCTCGGCAAACTCGTGGCGCACGGGCCAACCGGGAAGCGGCGAGGCACAGGCTGGTCGATGCACTGGACAGCTCCGCCATCTTCGGGGTGACGACGAACCTCGGTTTTCTGCGTCGGTTGGTCGCGTCCCCTCCTTTCGCCCAGGCCGAGATCCACACGAGCTGGTTGGATGGGCACGCCGGGGAGCTCGGGGCCGCCGATTGGCAAATCCCGCTCGTAGCGGCAGCCGTTTACCTCGACCAGCAGGCCAGGCAACGGGGCGCGCCCGACCCCTTCGGGCCCGACGGCTGGCGCCCTGGAGGCCCGCCCGCAGCGACCCGCCTCGCTCTCAACGCCAACGGTGAACGTCAAGAGCTGCTCGTACAACGCCATAGGGGCCGAACAGGCGCGGCCACGGTCGTCTCAGGAGGCCGCACAGTCGAGGTGGGGGCGTCGGGGGTCGACGGGAACCGCATGGGCGTTGAGTTGGACGGCGTTGCCGAGCGCTTCGTAGTCCTCGTCGAGCCGACCGCCGTCCTCGTAGCACATCAGGGCGAGTCCCACCGTTTCGTTTTCGGCCAACGCGGCCGGCGCCAGGCTGCCAGCCAGGACGACGTCGTGACAGCCCCTCTCCCGGGGATCCTGGTTGACGTTAGCGTCAGCCCGGGTGACACGGTCCTGGCCGGAGACGTGCTCGGGGTGCTCGAGTCGATGAAGATGGAGTACCCGCTCAAGGCCCAGCTTCGGGCCAGGGTTGAACGCGTCGGGTTCAAAGCCGGTTCCAGGGTCGCCCGGGGTGACGTGCTCTTCGAACTAGCGGCGACAGAGGACGCATGAGACCGTTAGCCGTGCGCATAGAGGGCCTGCCTGACCAGGTGACCGTGTACGAGGTTGGGCCCCGGGACGGGCTCCAGAACGAACCCACAGTGGTCCCGCTCGATACCAAGCTCGAGCTGATCTCCCGCCTGGTAGCCGCCGGGCTGAAGGCGGTCGAGGTAACGAGCCTCGTGCGCCCGGACACGGTCCCTCAGCTCGCAGACGCCGAGGAGCTGCTCGCCCGGCTGCCCGTGAACCCCGGTGTGCGACATCCCGTGCTTGTGCCCAACCGGCGAGGTCTCGATCGGGCCCTGGCGCTGGGGGCCCGAGAGGTAGCCCTGTTCGCGAGCGCCACAGAGTCCTTCGCCCAGCGAAACCTCAACCGCTCACGGGCAGAAAGCATGCGGACCTTCGGGGATGTCGCCCACGACGCCAAGGAGGAGGGCCTGTCAGTTCGTGGCTACGTCTCCATGTGCTTCGGGGATCCCTGGGAGGGAGAAGTCGACCCCGCCCAGGTGGTGGGTGCAGCTTGTGAGCTCCTGGCCATGGGATGTGACGAGGTTTCCCTCGGGGACACGATCGGAGTGGCCACGCCGGGGGCCGTCAGCTCGATGCTAAGCCGGCTGGTGGAAGCCGGTGCCGGGCTCCCCTCGCTCGCAGTCCACTTCCACGACACTTACGGCCAGGCGCTGGCGAACACCCTGGAGGCCCTACGCAGTGGAGTGAGGACGGTAGACTCCTCAGCCGGGGGCCTCGGGGGGTGCCCCTTTGCGCGGAGCGCAGCGGGCAATCTTGCTACCGAAGACCTCGTGTTCCAGCTCGACGGGCTCGGGATCAAAACTGGTGTGGATCTCGCGGCCCTGGCTCGCACCAGCCTGTGGCTCGCCCGTCAGCTCGGCCGGCCGAGCCCGAGCCGGACCGTGCAGGCGTTGGCGCGGAGTTTGGGGCCGCTGCGCGACGGGGGGAGCGACACCGGCGCCGGTACGGAAGCCGGCACGGAAAGGAGACAACAGTGAGCACAGGCGCGGGCGCCAGCCTGCTTCTGACCGACGAGCAGGAAACGCTCCGGTCCACGGTCGAGCGTTTCGCTCGCGAGGAGGTGGCGCCGGTTATCGGCGAGTTGTACGAGCGAGAAGAGTTCCCCTACGCCATCGTGGCCAAGATGGGGGGCATGGGCCTGTTCGGCCTCCCCTTCCCACAGGAGTACGGCGGGATGGGCCGTGACTACGTAGCGCTCTGCCTTGCCATCGAGGAGTTGGCTCGCGTCGATTCGTCCGTAGCGATCACGCTGTCGGCAGGCGTAGCGCTCGGGACGACACCGATTTACCGCTTCGGGACCGAGGAACAAAAACAGCGCTGGCTCCCCCGTTTGTGCACCGGTGAACGGCTCGCCGCCTTCGCGTTGACCGAGCCCGGGGGGGGTTCGGACGCGGGTGCGGTCCTCACCACCGCACGCCGGGAAGCCGGGCATTGGGTGGTCAACGGGACCAAGGCCTTCATCACGAACTCGGGGACCAGCGTCACCGGCCTGGTCACTGTGGCGGCAGTGACCGGAGAGCCCGTCAACGGACGGAGGCAGATCTCGGCCATCATGGTCCCAGCCGGTACGCCTGGGCTCAACGTCACGAAAAAGTACTCGAAAGTGGGCTGGTCCTCGTCGGACACCAACGAGCTATCGTTCTCCGATTGCCGAGTGCCCCTCGACTACCTTCTCGGCGAAGAGGGCCGCGGGTACGCACAGTTCCTCCAGGTCCTGGACGAGGGACGGGTGGCGGTAGCTGCATTGTCGGTCGGGCTGGCCCAGGGCTGCATCGATGAGTGCCTTTCGTACATGGCAAAACGCGAAGTGTCCGGGCACAAGATCGGCGAGTACCAGGCGCTCCAGTTCAAAGTGGCGGACATGGAGGCAAGGGCCCACTCGGCCCGGCTGGCCTGGTACGACGCGGCGATGCGCCTGGTGACCGGCAGGCCGTTCAAGAAGGAGGCGGCCATAGCCAAGTTGGTGGCCTCGGACGCGGCCGTGCTGAACGCCCGGGAGGCGACCCAGATTTTCGGTGGCCACGGCTTCATGAACGACACGCCCGTGGGCCGTTTTTATCGGGACGCCAAGATCCTGGAGATCGGCGAGGGGACATCGGAGATCCAGCGCACGATCATCGCCCGTCAGTTGGGGTTGCCGGCCCATTCTTGAGGTGCCGGTTTCCTTGAAAACGACTGAGAAAGTGACGCCCGCCATGCCCCAAAGTGACGTACCAGTTCGGAGCGGCAGTGCGGTGCGAACGCCTTCTCAACGCCAAGCAGTACGGTCAGTCCCAGTGGGCAATGGCGAGCGTAGTGGTGCCGATGAGCGGGAACTGCTCCGAAGAGTTTACGAGCTCGCCGTGCGCACCCGGCGCCTGGATGAGAGGCTCTGGACCCTCTACCGGCAGGGCGCCGCCGGCTTCGTGCTGACTGCGCGGGGCCATGAAGTAGCGCAGATCGCGAGTGCACTCGCCATGCGCTCGGGCCAGGACTACGCCTGGCCGTACTACCGGGACATGGGCGTCGCGCTCGGCGCTCGGGGTGAGCCCGCTGGAGATCCTCCTCGGAGCCCTGGGCCGAGCGGACGACCCGCATACGGGCGGGCGTCAACTGCCCATGCACCTATCCGACCCTGAGCGTCGTATCGGGAGCGTGTCTAGCGCGATTGCCGGCCATATCCCCCACGCGGTCGGAGCCGCGTACGCCGCTCGCGTACGAAGCGACGACTGTGTATCAGTTTGTTGGTTCGGCGACGGTGCCACGTCCGAGGGCGTGACGCACGAGGCCATGAACCTGGCCGCTATCCACGATCTCCCTGTTGTCTTCTTATGCGAGAACAACGGCTGGGCCATAAGTGTCCCCGTGGCCCTGCAGGTGGCGGGCGGGAACATCGCCGAGCGAGCGACGGGTTACGGCATCCCGGGCCGGCGGGTGGACGGGGCGGACGCGCTGGCCGTGTTCGAGGCGACCTCGACCGCACTCGAGCGCGCTCGCGCCGGCGGTGGGCCGACACTCCTCGAACTGCTTGTCTCACGCATGACGCCACACAGCTCGCAGGACGACGACAATTATCGGACAGCCGCTGAAAAGCAGGCCGCCCTCGAGGCCGATCCCCTACCGCCCCTCAGAAAACGGCTTTTCGACCTCGAGGCTCTGGATGCGAGCACCGACGAAGGGCTGTGGCAGGCCGCGGAGCGTGAGATGTCCTTGGCGGCCAAGGAGGCCGACGCTTCACCGCTGCCCTCACCAGATCGAGCGCGCCGCTACCTCTACGCGGAGGACCGCGAACCATGAGCCAGCTACGCGCCGTCGACGACGGTACGGCGGGCAGCGGCCGGACAGGTACCGGCCGGACAGGTACCGGCCGAACAGGTACCGGCAGACTGGTACCGGCCAGAGTGGTACCGGCCAGACTGGTACCAGCCAGACGGGTACCGGCCGGACAGGTGGAGGGACAACAGGCGGGAAAACGATGGTGGAAGCAATTCGCGACGCCCTCATCGAGGAAATGTACCGGGACGGCTCGGTGGTGGTGCTCGGGGAGGACGTGGCACTGAAAGGGGGCGTTTTCAGGGCGACTGAAGGGCTGCTCGACCGTTTCGGGCCCTGCGGGTGCTGGACACCCCGATCTCCGAGGCAGCCATCGCCGGCGCTGCCATTGGCGCGGCGATGGTGGGCCTACGACCCGTAGCTGAGTTCGAGTTTGCCGACTACATGCACACCGCCTACGACCAGATCGTCAACCAGGCGGCCACCATGCGGTGGCGGACGGTCGGGCGCTTCCATGTCCCGGCCGTCTTCCGCGCTCCGATCGGCGCCGGGGTACGAGGGGGTATTTATCACTCGCAGAGCGTAGAAGCCCTCTATTGCCATACCCCCGGGCTAAAGGTAGTGGTCCCCGGGGGGCCGCCGAGGCCAAGGGGCTCCTCAAGGCGGCCATCCGCGACGACGACCCCGTGCTGTTCTTCGAGAGCAAAAGGCTCTACAGGAGCACCCGTGAAATCGTCCCGGAAGACCCGGAGTGGCTTTTGCCGCTCGGCCGAGCGGCGCTCGCCCGGGAGGGGGACGACATGACCGTGCTTACGTACGGCATGGGCCTTACCCACTCGATGAAGGCGGCCCAAGTGCTCGCCGACGAGGGGATCGATGTCGAGGTCATAGACCTCAGGACGCTCGTGCCCCTGGACCGGGAGACGATCGCCACCAGCGTAAGAAAAACTGGCCGCGCCCTCGTCGTCCACGAAGCCAACAAAACTCTGGGTTTCGGGGCTGAAGTCGTGGCCTTTATTGCGGATGAACTTTTCGGGGACCTGGACGCACCCGTGGCGAGGGTAGCCGCAGACGACTGCCACCTTGCCTTTAATGCTCCCGAGGAGGACGCCATAATCCCGGACGTGGCATCAGTCATCGCTGCCCTGGAGAAATTGGCAAACTTCTAGGCAAAAAGGCACCGGCTTTCGCCAATTCAGGGCGCTTTCGCCAATTCAGGGCGGGATCCAGCCCACGATTAAGCCGGGCTATGTTCGGGTTGAGCCGGAAGAAGTTTGTCGGGTCGTACTTGGTTTTTAGCTGCCGCAGGCGCTCGAGGTTCGTCCCGTAGGACGCCCGGGCCTTCTCTGGCGGGTCGTCGGCCGCGAGGTGGTTGATATAACCCGTGTTACCCAGGGCGGGTGTCATCTTGTCCCAAGCCTGGCGCACCCAGTCGATATGCCGGGCCGACTCCGCGGGGTCGGCCCGCTGGCCGATGGCGTCGAAGTCCCACTGGACGCGGCGAGCCGCAAAGGCAGTCTGGTCCGGCGGGACGCGGCTGCCCGCACCGTGCATGTAGAAGAAGATCAATACGTTCATCGGAGACGTGGAACTGGCGGCCGTGTCTATGACGACCTATGGAGGGTCACCCCCGGAGCTCAGCGCCACGCCCTCGGGGTGGTCGAGAAGACCGCTCCCCAGCACCGCTGGGCATCGGCTCGAGCTGCGCGCCCTCGTACGGCGGCCAAGTGGCCGCCAGGTGAGGCTCAGCTGGCCGCCAGTTGAATTTTGTCCACCGAGGTCTGGCGAGAGGATATAGGCGGGAAGGCCGAACCAGCGGTCCGGGTGGGCGAACAGGAACCGGTCCGCGATCACGCTGAGGGTACGCCGAGCGTCGTCGAACCGCTCCGGCATCTCGCTGATCACGGCGACGTTCGCCGGGACCGGACCAGGCAGCAGGCGGTACGCGGCCATGTACCACCGCCGGCCGAGCTGGCCGAGAAGGGCGACGGCGTTGTCGTCGCCAGCGGCGACTGGCCGGGAGGCGCCGTCCGGGGTAACCCCGCCCCGTCCCGACGGGCGGCTGGAACGGAGGAGACGGGCTTGGTCCACCTCGCTCAAACCGCGACGCCCCACATAGTCGGGAAAGACGCCAGTCAGGAAAAGGGCCAAGTCTCCCAGGCGACGGAACACGCCGGGTCGGTCCGTGTCGGGGACCAGGTCGAGCAGGGCGGCCAGGCGGACCGGGTCGAGCTCGGAGAACCGCTGTCGGCGCAAGCCCCGCCGGGTAGGGACGACCACTGACCCGCTCGCCACACGCGAGTAAGAAGCCAGTAGCTCGGCCAGGAAGAAGCAACGCCACGGCGAGGACACAAAATCTACGAGACGCGGCACGTCGAAAACCGGCGTCCGCCGGCCCACCCCGACCCATTCCGGCACGTAGCTCGCCGAGCTCAGTTCGACCTTGGCCTGCTGGACAGCTACGGCAAAGGCCAGGAAAGGTGAAACCAGCATGATCGGGCCAGAGCCCCGGTCGACTACGAATAGGGCCTCGAAGACCTCGCGGCTGCTGAGGAGACCTTCGATCCCGCCCCGGCGGCGTCGCACCAGAGCCCGGTTATCACCGGTCGCGCCCCAGGCACGATCTGATCGGCACAAGAGTGCGAGGTCTTCGTCGGTGAGGTGCTCCAGGTAAGCACTGGTGACGGCGCTGTCGTCCGAGGCCATGATTGAAATACATTACGCTGCGCTCTCGTGAGCGATGTCGGCCCGTGGAAGCTGGTGGACAAGTCGTGGCGGTTCCCGTACCTGGCTAACCAGGGCTTGGCCACTGTTGTCGGCAAAGATGGGAAAACGAACCTCTGCTTTCGAGGGGACTGGTCGATACCGCTGGAGCTTCGCGTCGAGGGGACGTGGGACCACATCGGCGACCCCGATTCGCGCCAAGGCGTGATCGTCGACTGCTACCAGCCCAAGTCGGCCAAAAGCGGGAAGATGTTCAGCAGTACGAAGCCCGACGGGACGACCCAGGACTACATTCACCCGTTGACCGCGGGCGAGATGCTGAACAATTCGTTCGCGGCTATCAGTCCTGATGGGCAGTGGATGCTCTCTGGAGAATGGGGCACGATTAAAAGGTTCCTCATCTTCCCGACTCCTGTGCTCAACCCGAGCGCGACGGTGAACCCTTTCCCTTTGGCTGCCATTCTCGAGCTAGACCATCCTGTTTGCAATATCCAGGGCGCAACCTTTATCGACCCGCTGACATTCCTGTGCTCGAGCGACGACCCGGGGACCACGTTGTGGCCGGTGCCCCGGCAACTGCTGCAGGTCACCTTGAGCCGGCCGCTCGACGGCCACCCGGCCAGCGGGCACGTTACCTGCGTGGGGCAGCTCCCTGCGGAGAGCACGTGTTCAGGGACCTTCGAAGTGGAAGGCATTGATTACGACCTAACGTCAGGCGACCTCAGGGTCCTGGTCCTCCCGCCGTCGCCCTGCAACCAGGTTTCGGTGACGATCTACCAGTTCCGGCGAGAGCCCTAATCGTTCTTCGGCATCTCCATTACGGGAAAAATCGCGAATCCCGTCGGTCCACAATCTGTAACCCCAGCGTCTCTTGGGCCAGGGACGCCCTCGCAGCGCACATCGTCCACGGACAGACCGGTAATTCGCGCCTAGGCGCCCGGGGCACCGGAGGAACGAACACCTCCGTGTTGCTCGTCCACAGGTCTTGACCCGGCAGCGCTTCCGGCCACGGGAACCCGCCACACGACCGATTCAGCCAACCCTCCCCAATCGCCGCGTCAGGTGAGCTGAACCAATCCAGGAGCACCCACGTGTCTCATCTCGGTTCGCCCCCGGAACCTCAGCCCAAGACACCTACGGCCTCAAGGAGACCAGTACCCATGTCCCCCGCTCCCCACACCCCACTACCCGGAAGCCCAATACCCGGAAGCCCAATACCCGGAAGCCCAATACCCGGAAGCCCAGTACCCGGAGGCCCAGTGCCCCAAAGCAGCGTCCAGCCTCAGCGGCCCCGCCGCGGCGGCCGCTTTTTAGCGCGGGCCGCTATAAGCCTGTTCCTCAGTGCGGCCATCTTCGCCGCTACGGACCTCGAGCCGTTGAACGTGGCCAGCGCCCAGAGCCCCCCGGCTGGCCACGAGATCGCGCGGACCGGGCTGTTCAGGGCCACTGGACCACTGCCTAAGTCGACTACCAGGACGTACAGGGAGTCGCCAGGAGCATTCGCGTTCCTCACCAAGGGGCTCGGCCTGAGGCTCGGCACGCGGCGCGACCTGACTGGCGCCAAGTCTGGGAACACCCTCCGGCTCACCGTCACGGGGCCAACCGCTTCCTCGTTGAGGGTCCCGAAGGGCATCGGGTCACCCTGGGGGCCAACAGCCACCCTCACGGTCGACCCGGCCACGAACGTCGAGACCGTCGCCTCATCGTCGTCATCGGGGTCGGTGAGGGTAACGATCACAAACGCTGCCAATCCCCAGTTCACCGGCAGCGAGGTCAGCGGACGCGTGACAGACCGCATATCGCTCTTCAAGACCACAGAGGTCCTGACCGGAAGCCTCACCGACAAGAACGGCAGCTCGCTTGTCTCCCTTTCCGGCCATTTGCCTACGGCGGCCGCCGCGGCACCTGACGTCGTTTTCGCCCAGGGGACCAAGTTGACCCTGGAACGCGATGGGGGCCTTGCGGTGGCCGGCACGGTGAGGCTTGGCCCCAGTGGTCGCTCGGTAATCGAGAAGGTGGCGGGTACCGTCACCGACACAGCCAACTGGAGCCTCGATGCTCGATCATCGGGCCGGCCGGCGGCCAGGTCCATCTTGCCGGGGCTCCGGCTCCCCCACCGTCTAGCCGGGGCCGTCACCGATACTACGGGCGCAGTCCGCTACGACCTGCGGGGAACGGCCCCCGCCGCTTGGCCCGTCGTGGTCGGCGTCAAGGTCGTCTCAGGAACCGTCGAGTTTTCCGACCGCTTGCCGGCGGGTGGGATGTTCACTGCGCCCGGTGTCGTGGACGGGACCGACTGGGCTGATGTCGTCGGGACGCTGTCCGTCGCATCGCCGCGGACCACACTCAAAACCGAAGGAGGCGTGGCTTTCGACCTTCCCTCGGGTGCTGGGCTCCTCAACTCCGACCAGACCGTGGCTGTCCCCTTGCCCGCCAGCCGGGCCAAGATCGTCCTCTCGGGCACCACGCTCACTGGCCATCTCCAGCTGCGCTCGTCTGCGATCACGGGCTCGGTAACTGGCACGGGCACCGTCCTGCTCCAGCCCAAAGGCCAAGGAGACGTGGCGGCCGACGCAACGGTAGACGTCACCGGGGGCGGGAAGCTCGTCGTCAGCTTCCCGCTGGATCTCTCCCACCTAGGCCTCGCCCCGCCCGGGTCGGTCGGGACCGTTTATTCCGCGTCGGGAGCGGTGACCAACTTCGACGTCGCCGGCCGCGACAGCAGGCCGGGCACGTTGCCCGCCGGCCTCTCGGTCGCCTCCGGCCCAAATGCGGCGCCGAAGGGAGTGCGTGGTGGAGGTGCGCCGACGACGGCGGCCACGAAGTTCAACACTTTCCAAGGCGGCGCCCTCGTTGCCAGCACGAACAAAACCGTGACCCCGACCAAGTCGTCCAAGTCCGCCAAGACCTTCACCCTCTCGAGCGCGGTGGTGACGTTCCTCAAGAAACTCGGCGTCTCCCTCGCCTCCCCGACCCTCACGGGCGTCCCCGGTGGCAACACGCTCACCGTTTCCCTTCCGGCCCCGAGTGCGCTGCCCTTTACCCTCCCCACCGGGATCCCGGCGCCGGTCTTCGGCCCCACGACGGTCATGGTCAACGTGTCGACGAAGACCCTGACGCTTGACGCCATCGCCTCGGTCAGCACCGCTCACCCGGTGGGCGCCTCCCTTCAGGTCGTTTTGATGAACGCTTCCACGACGACGCTGACCAAGAGCACCGACCTGAGCGCCACCCTCGACCTGACCGGCGTCCCGTTCCTGGCCGGCACCACTTTGAGCCTGCAAGGCAGCATCTCAGACAATGCCGGCAGCGTGAGCGCAGCGCTCACCGGGTCCCTCGAGCCAGACCTTCCTGTTGTCAGCAACGTGGTACTCATGCAGGGCGCGTTGGTCACGCTCGCCAGCGGCTCCGGCCTCACCGTCTCGGGCACCCTGGAGGTCGGGACCGGCAACTCCGCCTTCGACCTGGAACTGGCGGGCTCGATCAAGGACCTGAAGAACTGGTCCGTTTCTCTGAGCGACCCCAACGCGCCCATGTGGCAGCCCGTGCCCTCGCTGACGCTTACGCCGACCTTCGCCGGGTCTATCACGGACACCGCCGGGACGGTCCGCTTCGACTCTGGCCACTTCCAACGTGAACGGCACCGCCCCCCTCACCTGGGACGCAGGCGCCGGCGCTTCGCTGGCGGTCACCCACGTGGAGCTTTCGGACGCTACCCCGCCGTCTGGCGTCAGTTGCCCCGACGGCGTGTCCGACGGCGACGTTTGGGTCGACCTGTCGGGCTCGTTCGCCTACGCGCCGGCCAACCTCGACCTGACCGCAGAGGGCTGCATCGATATCACGGCGCAGACGTTCAAGGTCACGACAGCCGCCACGGGCACTCTCCTGCCGGGCAACCCACTGTTCAACATCACGAGCGCCTCGCTCACCGCTACGGGCGATGTCATCAAGAAAGAGTTCAACGTCGCGGCGTCTGCGATGCTGCAGATCACCGCCGTGAGCGGCCAGCCCACCGTCCCGGTCGGGGCCACGTTCGGGACCGACGGCGTGATCGTGGGGCCCAGCTTCCCAACCTCGCCAGCCTGGGTTTCTCCGGTAGCGGCGCGGTCTACATCGCCAGCCAGAAAGTCGACAACTTCGACCCGACGACGCTCGGCGGCACCGGTAACCCGTTCGACCTGCCGGCTGGGCTCAGCGTCACGGTGGACTACCAGTTGCCCTCCAACATCGTCACGGCGTTCAGCCAGATCGGCATAGACCTCGGCCCCCAGAGCGATTCCCACGCCGTGGCCACGCTGTCCAGCGCCGGCTTCTCGATCGACCTCGGGATCAGCTTCGGAGCCGAGACGAACGGGCTGAGAATAATCGACACCAACGGCACCGCCCTGTACCTCAACTCGTTCGACCTCGGGCTTAGCGTGGGCGCCCAGAGCCAGGTTTCGCTGTCGGGGTCGGCCTACTTCGAACTTCCCGGCCTCATCCCGGGCACTGCCGCCTCCCACGCCGAGGTATCGGTCAATGGCTCGTTCAATTTCGACAGCCTCACGTTGAACCTGGGGCTCAGCATTTCGGACTGGACGAACGCCCTCGGCATCGACGGGCTGGACATCGGTGACTTTGCCGGGAAATTAGGCATAACTTTCGAGACCGGCATCCCGACACCGTCGCTCAGCCTTTCGGCTGACAACATCACCCTGCCGGGCAACTGGGCTACGGCCATCGGCATGGTCCCCGGCACGACGATTTCCCTTGATGCCAACATCAACCTGGACGCCCCGCTCCTGTCTTTCTCGATCGTCGGGCCGGCGGGACAGCCCGCCCTAACCCCGCTCGCCGTGGCCACGGGCAACCCGTCGATCGTCAACTCGTTGGTGATCAACCAAGCCTCGCTGGTCCTGGCCCCGTTCGGGGGGATCACGGCCGCCGGCGACAACGTACCCGCCGGTATATCGGTGATCTTTGATGCGGTCGTCGCCAACGTCCCGGTCCATGTGGACGCGGCCGTCGGCATCACGCCCCCGTCCCTCGACGCCGACGTGACGGTGGGCAGCTTCAGCATCGGCCCCGTGCACATCGACAACCCGATGTTCCACCTCCACCTCAACCCCACCAACGGGGCCCAGTTCGGCTTCTCAGGTGGGGTCAGCTCTGGCAACTACAGCTTTTCTGCCGATGTTTCCCTCGCCCTCGGCAACACCGACAACGGGGCCGAGATCAGCCTGGCGGTTACCGCCGGTCTCCCATCGTGGTTGACGGTCAGCGGCATGCTGTCCGGGTCGGTCAGCGTCGACAGCAACGGCGTGTCTGTCAGTGCCTCTGGATCGGGTTACCTCATCGCCGGTAACAGCCAGCTCGGCCCCGTGAGCTTTAGTTACGACGGCAGCCTCAGCTGGAGCGACGTGGTCAATACCTTCAACCAGATCGCCCAGTTCTTTGAGAACGCCGGCACTCAGGTCGACGAGATCATTCAGATCCTGCAAAACCTGGGCGACAACCAGCAGGGCATCGTCGATGTGCTGAACTCCATCGGGATCAACCCGACCGCCGTGGTCGACGCCGTTACGACAGTGTTCGGCCTCATCAATAACAGCTATAGCTACATCTGGGTCAACCCGTCGGCGGCACAGCTGTACGTCCTAGACGTTTCCGGTGGGTCGCAATCCCCTAACGCCCCCGTGATCGACTACAGCTGGAACGGCGGCTACAACCAGCAGTGGGCCCTCGTGCCCGGCCCCAGCGGCTACGAGATCGTCAACCGGGGCAGCGGTCAGTGCCTCTCCGTAGACAATGGTTCGACCGACGCAGGCGCGCCGCTCGTGCAGTACCCCTGCTTTGGCGGCTCCGACCAACTGTGGAACTTCGGGACCACCAACACGTACGTCCATCAGGGCATTACCAGCGTCAGCAGTGGCCTGAACGTGGACGTCCAGGGCGCCAGCTTCTTCCAGGGCGCCACCGTCGACCAGTGGTACGGCAACGGCGGCTCCAACCAGTACTTCTGGTTTAGCCCCGGGACTAACTAAACCGACCTGAGGCCGGTGGAAACCGGCCCACTCAGCTACCGTACCGGCAGCGCCCGCACCCACCCCTTGTCCCGGGGCGGGGCGGGCGCTGCAGCGCGTCCAAGCCCGGACCTTGAGAAGAAAATGTACCTGAGACAACAAATTTCTTCTCAAGATCGCCGTTTCGGGGCCTCGAACCGGGCTCTTGCTCCTCTCGGTTCACATCTATTCACTCTGAATGAGCTCCGGTGCGCGCCTAGCGTTGCACCGATGAGGATGTCCAGGCTTTTAGGTACGACACTCCGTGAGGTGCCCGGCGGAGCCGAGACACCCGGGTACCAATTGCTCCTGCGGGGTGCGTTCGTCCGCCAGCTGGGGCAAGGCATTTTCTCGTACCTTCCCCTCGGTTGGCGGGTAATGCGGAAGATCGAGCGGATCCTGCGCGAAGAAATGGACGCCGCCGGGGGCGTCGAAATGTCAATGCCCATGGTCCACCCAGGCGAACTGTGGAAGCGTAGTGGGCGGTTCGACAGTGTGGCGCCCGAAATGGCGAGGTTCACTGACCGCAGGGACCGCAGCCTGGTACTGGCCATGACGCACGAGGAGGTCATGGCGTCGCTGGCCGCCAGCGAAGTCCAGTCCTGGCGGCAATTGCCCAAACTTGTTTACCAAATCCAACTCAAGTTCCGCGACGACCCCCGGCCTCGGGCGGGACTGGTCCGCGCTCGCGAGTTCACGATGAAAGACGCTTATACGCTCGATCGCGATGAGGCGGGCCTGGACGAACAGTACCGGGCATTGCGGAACACTTACGTGAGGATTTTCGAGCGCTGCCAGTTGCCTGTGCTAGCCGTGGCCGCCGATGTCGGGATGATGGGAGGATCGGAAGCCCACGAGTTCATATACTTCAACCCGATCGGAGAGGATACGATCGTGATCTGCCGGTCGTGCGGGTACGCGCACAACCGCCAGGTGGCGCGTGCCGCCAAACCGACGCCCGTGGCTGAAGACGCTCTGCCAATGGTGAGGGTGGCGACGCCAGGGGCCAACACAATCGCGGACCTCTGCGCCATGCTCGGGGTGCCGCCGGAACGGACGGCTAAAGCTGTATTCGTAACAACGTCAGATGGGAGGCCGGTCGTTGCGATCGTCAGGGGCGACACGCAGCTGAACGACACAAAGTTAGCCAACCTGGTCCACGCGGCCGAATTACGGCCCATGACGGCAGAGGAAATCGAGGACATCGGCTGCGTGGCTGGTTACGCCTCACCAATTGGCGTGGGGCCCCGCGCTATCGTGGCCGTCGACGAAGTTGCGGCGCAGAGCCCCAACCTTGTGGCCGGGGCGAACGAGGAGGGATGGCACCTCCGCAACGTCAACGTCGGGCGGGACTTCCAACCCGACCATATCTCCGACCTCACGGCCGTCGAAGACGGCCAGGAATGCATCAGCTGTGGGGGTTCGCTCCATACACGACGCGGCGTTGAGGTCGGCAACATTTTCAAGCTGGGCACGAAGTACTCGAGCGCGCTCGGGGCCACCTATATGTCAGACAACGGCACCGAGCAACCCATTGTCATGGGTTCGTACGGGATCGGCGTCGGCCGCCTGTTCGCTTGTATCGCGGAGGAGCATCGTGATGATCGCGGCTTGGTCTGGCCGGCTGCCGTCGCCCCGTTCTCCGTTCACATCTGTGCCCTAAACGCGGAGGCACTTGCAGTTGCGGACGACCTGGCGATTTCTCTGGAAGCCGCCGGGATCGACTCTCTCGTCGACGACCGGGGAGAACGTGCCGGCGTTCAGTTCGCCGATGCCGAGCTGATCGGGTGCCCGTTGCAGGTAACAATCTCCAAGCGCTCGCTGGCTTCGGGCGGGGTCGAAGTAAAGTGCCGAGGCACAACGACCCGGGGAACTGGCCAAGCCGGTACTGGGGAAGCCGGTACTGGGGAAGCCGGTACTGGGGAAGCCGGTACTGGGGAGGCTGAGGTCGTTGCCGCGCAGGATCTCGTGCGAAGAGCACGGTCTTTGCTCGAGAAGGCTCAACCGCCTCAGCCGGGCCTCTCCAAGTCGGATTCGTAAGCAATCACGACGAGCTGAGCCCGGCGCTGGGGGTCACTTGTCCGCCCCGGCGGCTCGCCATTGTCGTTTGTAGCTGGGACAGGTGTCGTAGCTGGCGGAGCGCTCTTACTTGCCTTCGTGCCGGCGCGCACCTGTGTTCTGAAAGAGGTTACCTGACCCCCGCCAAGCGGCGGCTACGGCAACTGCGACGGCGCTAGCCGGGCCCTCGACTTGGCCCCGCCACACGCACGGCTTCCGACTGGCCCTGCAGCGAGCCCACGTACAGCGCGGGTAAAAGACGGTGTGCGCGCGGCTTAATTGCTGGCAGGGGGGCGATTTGGAAGGAGCGAGTGTGGTCAGAGCAGGCCGTGGGTACGCGTAGTTCAAGAACAACATTGGCGGCGGCGCCGCTAGGTGAACCCGTCCACGCTGGAGGAAATCAAGTGACTACAGGATCAGTAATCGTAATTATCCTCGCTGTCGTGGTCCTCTCGGGACTGGTAATAACGGCTCTAATGTTCAACCGCGAGCGCCAACGTCGTGCCCTCCGGGACCATTTCGGCTCTGAATACACCCGCACCGTACAAGCCGAAGGCGGTCAGCGGCAGGGCGAGCACGCACTGAACAACCGTGTCGAACAGCGGGAGAAGTTGACCATCCATCCCCTCGGTGCAGGCCAACGCGACCGGTATGAACAGGAATGGCGCCACGTGCAGGCCACCTTTGTCGACACACCCAACGAAGCCCTGGCTGAAGCGGACTCGCTGGTTGCAAGCGTGATGGTCGACCGCGGCTACCCGGTCCAGGATTTCGAGGCACAGGCCGACCTCGTTTCAGTCGACCATCCCCAGGTCGTCGAACATTACCGCTCCGGCCACGGGATATATGCGGCCAGCCGGTTCGGGGTCCGCCTGGACATCGAACAACTGCGCCAGGCCTTCGTCTCCTACCGGTCTTTGTTCTTGGAACTGGTGGAGGAAGGACGCGACGATGTCGGGGCGACGAGGGTAGGCACCCAACTCGGCACGCTAAATCAGCCAGCTGACAAATAAACGACCTTTCCCCAAACGAACCGGGAGGAGAAAAAAAGAAATGTCTCAATACGAAGGCACGTACCAAGAAAGCGGGACCGTGTTCGAAGAAACTGCCCACGGCTCAGAAGCTCCGCAGGAACCGACGATCACCCAACTTCCGGGCACCCAACTCCCAGGCACCCAACTTCCAGGCACCCGGCTTCCGGGCACCCAGCTTCCGGGCAGTAATAATGCCCAGCAGCGACCCCCGGCGAAGCTGGACAGTACCCGACTGACGCAGCAACTGGACGACGGCGCCACCAACGGAGGCCAAAATGAGCCCTCCCTGTTGCGCAACCCTCAGAACCTGCGCAAGGCGTGGGAGTCGGTGCAAGTTGGCTTCGTCGACAACCCCCGCCAAGCAGTTGGAGAAGCAGAAAGCTTGGTTTCATCGGCGATCGACGAGATCGTCAGTGGTTTCCGCTGCCAAAGTGCGCGGCTAGAGGCGGAGTGGTCACAAGGCCAAGACGCCTCGACCGACGAGCTGCGAATGGCTTTTCAGCGTTACCGGGAGTTTTTCGGCCGGCTGCTGGAAGTCTGATCACTGCGGGTCGGTTCGGCGAGGGTCGCGCCAGGTAGTCACGTAGTCACGTAGCCACCGAGCCACCGGGCCAGCGGGCCGCGGGCCTCCGAACCCGGCCCTCGCTACCCGAGGAACGCCTCCATGCGAGGCACGAACTCAGCTTGGTCCTGGAACAAAAAGGCGTGGCCGGCACCCGGGTACACCACCAGCCGGGCCGCGTGGATCAACCCGGCAAGTTGGCGGTCATTGGATACAGGGTCGAGAGCATCCTCGGCGCCGTCTGCTACCAACGTGGGCACGCGAAGGTCGGCAACCTCACGCCCTGAGACGTCCAGCCCGGCGAACCATTGCTTTATCGCCATGGTCTGGGCTGCCTTTATGCCAGGGGAGGCCACGTAGTAGGACGGGTATTGGAGAATGCCCTCAACGTACGTTCGCGCTGCAGTCCTCTGGCTAGGCGGGAAAAGCACGCTCAATACAGCGTCCGGGCTTGAGCTACCAGCGGCTGCAGCTGCGGCCGCCGTCGGGGCAGCCGCTTCCCCGTTACCTGCTTGTGTCGCCGCCAAGACCAAGCTGCTTACTTGCGACGGGTGCAAGACAGCCAGAGCCTGGGCGATCATGCCGCCCATCGACCAGCCGAGAACCGCCGTACGCCCGAGGCCCAGGGACGAGATCAAGGCGCTCACCTGGCCGGCCATAGCAGTGACCGTCAGCGGGAGGCCGAGGGCGGCGGTCTTCCCGATCCCAGCGTTGTCGAGCACGACAATGCGGTGATCGGCGCCCAATGCGTCGACGAAGGACGGGGCCAGTCGTCGATGGTCCCACCGAAGCCCATGATGAGCACCAGAGGCGACCCGTGGCCCACCTCCCTGTACCCCACCAGGCCGGACGAGGTGCCGGCTGCACGTACCGGCGCCGCGACGACGTTCACGGGAGCTGCGCCAGAGCTACCCGGCGAGGATTGAGCAGATACCAGGGCAGTACCCGGCCCGGAGGCGAGGACGCTGGCGCTGACGCACAAGGCGGTGAGGCCTTTTAGGCAGTGTCGTCGGGCTTTTGGCCAGAGTCGTCGGGATGGTCCTGGCGCTTCCACCCGGTCGGGCTCGCCAAACAGGGCCCGTTTGGTCCCTGCCTTATCGCACCCGACAGCCAACTGTGATGGACGACCCGCTGTCATCTCTCTCCTTATCAGGGATCTGGCCGTGCTTCGCTCCGAGACGAAACCGACGGGCTAATCGTGGTCGTGGTGATGATGCTGGTTTTTTCGCGCCCTGATCTCGGCCAGCGCTGTGAGACCGGCGCGCAAGCCCGCCAGTTCCTCCGGAGAGATCATGCCAGCCAGCTCGGCGTCGACACTTTCGACCCCTGCTCGGACCGCGACTGCCGCCGCCTTGCCCCGCTCGGTGAGCTCGATGGTCAACCGGCGGCGGTCTTCCGGGTTGACCTGGCGCGTCAGGTACCCCCGCACGACCAGGGTGTCGATCAACTGGCTCGCCGCTTGTTTGGTAACTTCCAGGGCCTCGATCATGTCGGCCCCCGACCATCCGCGATTGGCCATCCCACCCAGTACGAACGGGCCGTTACGGGGCATGTCGTCAAACCCGGCGGACTGGAGGGACGCAGTTACAGCCTGCGCGTAGCTGCCGCGGGCGCCGCGCAACAGCGCCGGGATAACGACCTCATCTTCGGGTGGCTCAGATGGCACTGGGCCCGAGAGTACGCCCTCTGAGGCTCGCTAGTCAAGTAGCTTGACAGTCAAGCAAGTACGGCGAAACGGCAGCGAAGACTCTGCCCTTTGCCCGCCTCATCGGGACCGGGCTTAGGCCCGATTGGCCTGGCCGGCCTGGTCGGTGTAGGTCCGGCCCGGGGGCACCTGGACCGGGTCGGCTTGACCAGGGGCGTCTAGGCGCCCGCCGCCTTGCGCCCGGGACCGGCGCTAAACGCTCGTTTGAGCGCGGCCAAAATTTCCTCCGGGCTCAACCCCTTCATGGCGACAGCGAGGTCGAGGTCCTGGATTGTGGTCGTTACTTCGCCCACCCGGATCTCTAGAACAGGGCCGGGTACCGCATCGCTCGTGCCGGCGGTCGCCACTTCGGCCAGCGCGTCCGACATTGACTCTGGCGTGACGCCGAGGGACGCCAGGGCTCTGGACCCCTGGCTCTGGTCGTCGGCGAGAATGGCGGCGAGCAGGTGCCCGGTGCTCATCACGGCCTCCCCGGCGAGGTGGCGTGCCCGGCCCAGGGCTTCTTCTACGGCCGGGGAGCGCACCGGTTCCACGGGCCGGGCGGCCGAAACGAGCTCGATGACCCGGGCCCTCAACTGCACGGCAACACCAGCCAGGATGGCGTTGACACCGTCCCCGTCGGCGTCCGCGTTACGGAGCAGCCCGAGCAGGATGTGCTCGGTGCCGATGTAGTTGTGACCGAGCTGGAGGGCTGCTCGTAGCGACAGTTCGAGCACCTTCTTGGCCTTGGGACTGAAGGGGACCTTGGCCATCTGCCCGGCGCCAGGTGCCGCAGCCAGGGCCGCGACAATACTCTCGCGTACCGCGCCGTACTCGACCCCGACTTCCCTCAACGCGGTTGAAGCTAAGCCGTCCCCTTTGACCAAGGCCAGCAACAGGTGCTCGGGCCTGATGAAACTGTGCTCCAGCTCGCGGGCTTCATCCTGAGCGATGACGATTACCCGGCGAGCCCGATCGGTAAAGCGTTCGAACATACACCTTACTCTATTAGCCCTGTCAAGACCCTGATAGATGATAGGGTGGCAGTTATGGTGCCGTGGAGCGACCCGAACATTGACAGCCCTCACCAGGGTGCGGGTGCGGAGCGGGTACAAGAGGGTGGCGTCGGCGATGAGACCACCGAGCTCGACTGGGACGACATGCTCGCCCAACTTGGCACGCAGCGGCCGGAAGAGGGTTGGGTCACTCTGCAGGAAGCCACCAGCGCGACCGGGGTGGCTCGTTCCACGTTGCGCTCCTGGTACCGGAGCTCCCAGATCCCATCACGGATGGTGGCGGGGATCCACGGCCCGCAGCGATTTGTACCTCTCGATGCCGTCATTGACCGGGCACTGCGCTCGTCGCGCGCCCGGCGCCAGTTGGAGCAGGCTCGGTCCCTCGAAGTCGAGGTCGATGCGCTGCGCCGCCGTGTCGAGGCTCTTGAGCGTCACCTCGGTCTGGGGTGACGATCCCGCTCCCCTATATGAGGCCAGGGCGGACCGCTGGCATTCCCCCCGGCCCGTTTGCGCCGCTGGGTTCTCGTGACCTCTGCGAGCCCCATACCTCGAGCTGACGGCGGGCGGATCGCCAACTGGCTGGCGGCCCAGTTCGCCGGGCCTAGTCGCCCGGCCCAGTTCGCCCGGCCCAGTTCGCCGGGCCTAGTCGCCCGGCCCAGTCGCCCGGCCCAGTTCGCCGGGCCTAGTCGCCCGGCCTCGCCGGGGCCCCGAAACCGCCGCCTCCCGGGGTCAGCACGCTGACCACCTGACCAGGGCGCACGTCGCGAGTGAACTTGGGTGGCTGGAGCTCACCGTCAAGAAGGTTTTGCCCACAGGCGCCGTCGCCCCCACCAGCCTTGCCCGCTGGCTGGTGCCGCCGCCTGTCCGCGATCACAGACAACGTCGCCGGTTCGAGCACTCGCAACGTCCGCTCGGCCCCGTCGCCGCCCCGGTGAAAGCCATCGCCGCCCGAACCGTAACGGAGCTGGTAGCGCTCCACCCGGAGGGGGAACTCGAGCTCGAGCGCCTCGACAGGGGTGTTCAGCGTGTTGCTCATCCCTACGTGGACGCCCGAGGCGCCGTCGCCTTGGCTACTAGCCCCCTGGCCGCCCCCCACCGTCTCGTAGTAGGTCCACCCGGCGCCCCCGATGACCAGGTTGTTCATCGTCCCCTGCCCGGCCGCAGGCAGCACGACGGCTTGGCCGAGGGCAGACAATATGACATCTGCGAGACGCTGGCTCGTCTCCACGTTGCCGGCTACAACGGCAGCAGGCCATTGCGCATCGACCAGGCACGGGCTCGGCACGCTGACCTCGAGCGGCGCCGCGGTACCGCCGTTCACGGGCAAGTCCTGCCCGAGCGCGACGCGGAGCGCGAACAAGCACGCTGAAAGGGTGACAGAGCGGGGGCAATTGACGTTGCCAGCAACGGGCGCGGAGGTGCCGGCGAAATCCATTTTGATGCTGTCACCCTTGACAGTCACGGTCACTCGCAAGGAAATGTCGGAGTCCTCGGTCCCGTCGCCTTCGACCTCTCCCGAGGCCTCGTACACACCGTCCGGCACGGCGCGCACGGCTTCGCGAGCCCGCCGTTCGCCGTAAGCAACAGTCTCGTCGAAGGCAACCCGCACAAAGTCGAGCCCATAGCGCTCTACAAGTCCTCGGAGGCGCCCAGAACCGATGTTGTTGGCCGCCATCTGGGCGATCAGATCCGCGCGCCGGATCTCGGGTGTACGCACATTGGCGAGCAGTAATTCGAGGAGGTCCTCGGCGAGCACGCCCCGGCGTACGAACCGCAACGGCGGGATCACGATGCCCTCCTGGAAAATCGAACGCGAACTGCTCGGCATCGAGCCGGGCACCATCCCGCCGACATCCGAATGGTGGGCACGGCTCACCGCGTACCCAACGACCTCTCCAGCAACGTCTACCGGGGTCACCACCGTCACGTCCGGCAGGTGGGTCCCCCCGGCATAGGGGTCGTTCAGGACGAATACGTCCCCGGGCTCCGGCGAACGCTCGCGAACGGCGCGCACCGAATCGCTCATCGCCCCCAGGTGTACGGGGATGTGCTCGGCCTGGGCAACCAGCTGGCCGGCCGCATCGTAGAGGGCACACGAGCAGTCGCGGCGCTCCTTGATGTTCGATGACCAGCTGCTGCGCACGAGCACTGCGCCCATCTCCTCCGCGATGCCCGCCAGCGAACTGACGAACACCGACAAGGCCACGGGGTCGAGACGGCCCGGTACTGGTACCTCGGGGACGCTCACCAGCGCTCCAGTACGAGCGCGCCGGCATGGTCGCTCAGTGCTTGCCATCCCCGAGGGATAACACAGGTCGACCCGGCCAGCTCGACGATCCCCGGCCCGGCAAAGACCTCTCCCGGGGTTAGCGCGACGTCGCGACCGTAAACGGGCACTTCGCACCAGGCGCCGTCGAAATAGGCCCTCCTTAGCGCGGGAGGCGCTGGGCTGCGCCCGCCGGGTGCAATGATCTTGGGCTTCGGGACAGCCACAACGGCCGTGAGCCGCACGCTGACGAGCTGGACCTCTCTACCGGGCAGGTCGAACCCGTAGCGACGCAGGTGGGTAGCGGCAAAATTGTCGCCGAGAGTGGTGAGGTCGTCGGCGCGGACAGTGAGCTCGAAGGATTGTCCCCGGTAGCGCAGATCGGCAAAGCGCCGGAGCTCCGGGCCGTCGAGATCGGACTTCGCTCGCTCCTCCAGGGAGGCAAAAGCCTCTTCTAGTTTGGCCCGCCCCAGGCCGGCCAGGCTCGCCACCAGCGCGCTCACGTAGTCTCGCCGGATGTCGGAGGCGGCGAGGCCGAGGGCACTCAGCACGCCGGCCGCCTGCGGCACCAGGACCGTGCTCACGTCGAGCTCGCTGGCCAGGTTGCATGCGTGCATGGGGCCTGCACCGCCAAAGGCCACCAGGGTGAGGTTACGGGGGTCGAAACCCCGTTGGACACTGACGACCCTAAGCGCCCTGGCCATCTCGGCCTCGGCGACGCGGACCGCGCCGGAGGCCGCCTCCAGCGGCGGCAGCCCGAGGACCGCACCGACACGGGCCAGCGCCCGCTCGGCCCGGGAGCAGTCAAGGACTACCTCGCCGCCGAGCCGAGCCCCGTCGACCAGGTAACCGAGGTACAGGTGGGCGTCGGTGACGGTCGCCTCCTCACCACCCAAGCCGTAGCACGCCGGCCCAGGTCGGGCCCCGGCGGAGCGAGGCCCGACCCGGAGTGCCCCGCCATCGTCGGCCCACACGAGCGAGCCACCCCCGGCGCTGACGGTCTGGACGTCGACCATCGTGTGCTTGACAGGGACCCCGCCTACCACTGCGCTTGTAGTTGATGTGACCTCGCCATCGAGGGCGAGGGCGACGTCGGTGCTCGTCCCCCCCATGTCGAAGCTGAGCAGGTCGCGATACCCGCTGGCAGCGGCGGCGTACGTCGCGCCGACCACTCCTCCGGCCGGCCCGGACAATACGCAGGCCGAAGGGCGCTCGATGGCACCGGCTAGGTCGACGACCCCGCCCGAGGACTGCATTACCAACGGTGGCGGCAGGTGGGCCGCCTCCAGGCGCCGGCCGAGCGTGGCGAGGTACCGGCCCAGCACGAGGGACAGATAAGCGTCCGCGACCGTGGTCGAAAAGCGCTCGTACTCCCTGAACTCGGGTACCACTTCGCTCGACAACGACACCTTGACCCCGGGCAAGCCTCGGCGGAGCAGGTCACCGGCGCGTCGTTCATGGGAGGGGCCGAGGAAGGAAAATAAGAAACAGACGGCCACTGCCCCCACCTCGGCGCGTCGGATTTGCTCGACCACCGCGGCCAGCTCGCCCTCGTCCAACGGGACCAGCTCTCCGGCGGGGCCGACGCGCTCGCGCACAGTGAAGCGCAGTCCTCTCGGGACGAGGGGCCCGGGCCTGGCGAGACAGGTCGTAAAGCGACGGCCGCGCTTGGCGGCCTATTTCAATGAGGTCGCGAAAACCGTCGGTCGTGACCAACGCCGTCCGGGCTCCACGGCGCTCGAGGAGGGCGTTGGTCGCCACAGTGGTGCCGTGCGAGATCACCTCAGCGTCGCCGGCGGCTATAGACGCTTTGGCCAGCGCCGCCATCACCCCGGCTGATTGGTCAGCGGGCGTTGATGGCACCTTGGCGACCCGCATGCCGTCCTCGTCCACGACCACCACATCAGTGAAAGTGCCGCCAACGTCGACGCCGACCCGCGCCATACCCCTGCCGTCCGGGCCGGGCTTCATGGGGGCACGCTAACAGTCCCGCGGTAACTGGTCCAACAAAACGGCTACAAATTCCCAATTGCCTGAAAGGTGCGGCCCCCGGGACGTGAAAAATATAATGCCCACCAAGTAACGAACGGGCCGGTCCTAGACGGCGAAGACGAGTTCTGCCGGGCGAGAGGAGCTATGCGTGAGCGTGGACAGCGAACGTTTTCGATTAGAAGGTCGCAAAGTTGTGGTTACGGGTGGGGCGCGAGGCATCGGCAATGCGATCGCCCGGGCCGCGGCAAGCACCGGCGCTGCGGTCGCGCTACTGGACCTCGAAAAAACCAGTACAGAGGTAGCCGCCGCGGACCTCGGGCGCGAATTTGGCATAAAGGCAATTGGGTTGGTCTGCGATGTTTCCTCGTACGAACAGGTCAGTTCGGCGAGGCACACATTGGAGCAGGCGTGGGGGCAGGCTGACACGCTCGTAAACAATGCCGGCATCGCATCGAACGCCCCCGCGGAGGAGATGACCGTGGCGGACTGGGACAGGATGCTACAGATCAACCTGTCGGGCGTGTTCTACTGCAGCCAGGTCTTCGGTACCCGGATGATCGAAGCCCGGGCGGGGACCATCGTAAATATTGCGTCAATGTCAGGTTTAATCGTGAACCGACCTCAGCCACAGGTCGCGTACAACGTCTCCAAGGCAGGGGTCATCATGCTGACCAAGTCCCTCGGGGCGGAGTGGGCCCCCTACGGAGTTCGCGTCAACGCGGTCGCACCGGGCTACATCACCACGAGCCTGACCCGGAGCTGGGTGGGCACTGACGCCATGCGGGATTACTGGCTCGGCGGGACACCGCTCGGCAGGATGGGCACGCCTGAGGAAATCGCGGACGTCGTACTGTTCCTCGCTTCGGACGCCGCCCGGTTCATGGTCGGCGAAACTGTAGTTGCGGACGGGGGCTACACCCTCTGGTAATTACTCGGAATTCCTGGTAATTGCTGGTAATTGCGCCCGTCAGACGGCGCGGACGACGGGCCAATCAAGCCGCGGTAAACCCTATTTCCATTTCTTCGTCCTGGCGCGTTCGCGGGCGTTGCACGCCCGAGGAGTGCTGGCCGTACCCACCCGGCGGGGCACGGCCTTCGCGTAGTCCATGCCTTGACAGCTATATAACCGCTGAAGCATACTAGAGAGGTGACGACGCTCGCGACCCTTCAGGTCCTCGGTGAGCCGCGCCGGCAGGCCATCTTGGAGCTGCTGCGGGACGGGGAGAGACCGGTGGGGGAGCTCGTGGAGCAGCTCCAGCTGAGCCAGCCAGCTGTTTCCAAGCACCTGCGCGCTCTGAAGGATGCCGGTGTTGTCGAGGCTCGCACCGACGCGCAGCGACGCCTGTACCGCATTCGTCCCGAGCCTCTTATGGAGCTCGATACCTGGCTGTCGTCATACCGGCGTCTGTGGACGACGCACCTCGACCGACTTGAAGACCACCTCGAGCGCAGGAGGCACAAATGAACGACGCAACCCTCATAACCAATGGCATCGGCGCCCGGCCGGCCGTGCGGCTGGAACGCCACCTCCCGGGCCCACCGGCCGTCGTGTGGCGGGCGATCACCGAACGCGAACAGCTCAGTTCGTGGTTCCCGAGCGACGTGGTCCTGGGAGGCGGCCGATGGGAGAAAGGCGCCTCTATTACCTTCCCGTTCCCACCCGAGGTGATCGACTTGACGATTGAAGGCCAAGTGCTAGACGTCGACGAGCCGAACCTGCTGGTTTTCAGCTGGGGAGACGAGATCCTCCGGTTCGAACTGTCTCCCGATGATGGCGGGACGCTACTGGTGCTGATCGACGAGCTGCCGCCAGGCGCGGCGGCCCGGAACGCGGCAGGCTGGGAAGTGTGCCTCGACCGCCTGGCCGGGCTCGAGCCAGCAGCTGAGGCGTGGCAACCGCACTTCGTGGCCTATGTCGCCGCTTTCGAGCCCGTACTTGGCCCCCAGGAAGGCCCGCCCGTCGGGTACAGAGCCAACAAATGAGCAGCAGCATATGAAAAGGTGCCGGCACGTGAATAGACGCCGCACCGTCCGGGCCCGGACTGGCTGACCCCCGTGCCGATTGACCCTGTGCCGATTGACCCTGTGCCGATTGACCCCGTGCCGATTGACCCTGTTCCCAGCGACCCTGGCCCTGATGACACTGAGCCTGATGACACTGAGCCTGATGACACTGGGCCTAATGATCCTGGGCCTGGTGATCCTGGGTCGGGTGACGTGGACCTGGCCAGCGTGGCAGAAGAGCTTTATGGGCTCCCGCTGGCGCAGTTCACCGCCACACGCGACGCTCGAGCGGCCCAGGCGCGCAAAGCCGGAGCCCAGGAGCTGGCCACAGCGATCAAAGGTCTCAAAAAACCCACTACCGGAGCCTGGCTCGCAAACCTGCTCGTACGCGTACGTCGGGCCCAGGTAGGGCAGCTGCTTGACCTCGGTGCGGAACTGCGCCAGGCGCAGGCCGGGCTGGCCGTCGACGAGCTGCGCCGCCTGTCGCAGGCACGGCACAAGGTCGTATCCGACCTCCGGGATGAAGCACGGGTGCTGGCCCGAGAGGTCGGTCAACCCGTTAGCGAAGCCGTCGCGCTGGAGCTCGAGGCAACACTGGAGGCGGCACTCGCGGACGCTGACGCTGCTGACGCTCTGCGGTCCGGGCGGCTCACGACCAGTCTGCGGTACTCGGGCCTCGGGCTGAGCGACGCTTTCCCGGTCCCTGCTGGTGCAACCGGTGCTCCGGGTGCTTCTAGTGGTCCTCGGCCACAGCCTGCACCTCGACCCGTCCCCGGCCAGGCGCCAGCGGGCAACTCGGTCAGCGGCTCGGTAATGGCCAAGAGCCGCCGCTCCGGTCGTCCAGAGCCCCGCGACCGGGCCCTGCTGGAGGCCAAGGACGCCGTGCGCATCGCCGGGGCGGCGGCGGAGGAAGCCGAACGGGACGCCGCCGAGCAGCGCCGCCGCGCCAGGGAACGGCGCGAAGAAGTAGACCGGGCCCACCACCAAGTGATCGAGCTGGAGGGTCAGCTGCGCGAACTCCGGGCCGTCGAAGACACGGCCAGCCAGGAGCTGCGCAAGGCAGAGATGGCGCGAGATGCGACCGATAACAAGCTACGGGAAGCTCACGACCAGCTCACCCGAGCGCAAACCGCCTTGGAGCTCCTCACGCCGTCGGGCCCCTAATCTTGACAGGGTGAGCCCCGCCGAGGCGTTGCGCCGGATCGCGTACCTGCTCGAAGCCGAAGGCGCCGATGGCTATAAGGCCCGAGCATTCCGCCGCGCCGCATCGACGGTGGACGCGACCCCGCTGACAGATTCTGAGGCGGCTGGACGACCATCGCCATTTGGAAACTCTCCCCAACGTCGGCAAGAGCACAGCGGCGGTCATTAGTGAGGCGCTCGCCGGGTCCGTCCCGGGGTATCTACAGTCACTCGAGGAGCGTACGGCGACCTTGCAAGCAGGCCCGGTCATGACCCTCCTCGAGTCCTTGCGCGGCGACTGTCATAGCCATTCGGAGTGGTCTGACGGTGGCAGCTCAATCGAGGAAATGGCGCGCGCCGCCGCGGACCTCGGGCGCGAGTACCTGGTACTCACCGACCACAGCCCGCGGCTGACCATTGCCAATGGCCTCAGTGCGGACGAGCTGCGCCGCCAGATCGACGTGGTGGCGGAGCTGAACGAGTCCCTCGTGCCCTTCCGCCTGCTCACCGGTATCGAGGTCGACATACTCGACGATGGCCAGTTGGACCAGGACGAAGAGCTGCTCGCTCGTCTCGATCTGGTGGTCGCCAGCGTGCACTCAAAATTGCGGATGGGATCGCCGGAAATGACGAGACGCATGATTGCAGCCGTCGAAAACCCGCACGCCGACATCCTCGGCCACTGCACCGGCCGGATCATCGTGGGCCGGGGCCGCCCCCAGTCGACATTCGAACACGAGGCCGTTTTTGCCGCCTGCCAGGCCAGCGGTACCGCGGTCGAGATCAATTCTCGGCCCGACCGCCGCGACCCGCCCGAGGAGCTGCTACGCGCCGCTGCGGCAGCCGGCTGTCAGTTCTCGATCGACTCCGACGCCCACGCCCCGGGTCAACTGTCCTGGGCCCGCCTCGGGTGCGAGCAGGCAGTGGCGGCGGAAATCCAGCCCTCGTCGATCGTCAATACGCAGCCGCTCGAAGAGCTCCTCGCCTGGACCAAGGGCCACTAGGGCCAGCGTTGATGTCGGCTGGCCGCAGGTGGACCGGACGTTGACCGCTCACGTGGGCGTTGCGTCATTTGTGCCCGAGCCGGGCGAGCCAGGTTTAGCGGTCTGCCCAGGCAACACCGACTTGGTTCACGCGCCGGGCGGCGTGCGCAGCTTGAACTCGGCGCCGGCGGGATTCTTCACAGTGGCCAGACGACCGTAGGGCGTGTCCTCGACGTCGCTCACCACAGAACCACCCAGCGCCTTGACCTTGGCGACAGTCGCGGGAGCATCGTCGACATGCCAGTAAATCGACCAGAGGGCAGGGGCACCCGGAGGGAGGAACGCCTTAGCGTCCATGATCCCCGCCAACTCCCCGTCGCCGCTCGGGTTGCGCATCACTGTATAGCGGAAGTCGTCGCTGTCGCCGACGATCTGCGTGTCCCAGCGGAAAGCCGTGCGGTAAAAAGCAACGGCCTTGTCGTAGTCCCGCGTATGCAACTCGAACCAGGCCGGCGTCCCCTGCTCGTTCAGGACTGTGAAACCCGGGAACGTCCCGGGCTGCCATGCGCCGACGTGGGCCCCAGTCGGGTCGTTTAGCACTGCCTGGGCACCCAAGTCTGCCACCGGCATCGCCGCGCTTATTATCTGAGCACCTTCGGCTTCTGCGACCTCGAGGGTCTTGGCTATGTCGTCCGTGGCCAGGTATATGTTCCAGGTGTCGTTGGCACGAACATCGCCCATGTCTCCCATGCCGCCCGCTACCGGCGCGCCATTGCGAGTGAACATGAAATAGCCGCCGAACTCGGGGCTCGGCGCCTCGGCGTTCCACCCGAACAGGTCGCTATAAAACTTGCGGCTGCCCTCTACGTCGGACGTAAACAGGTCCGCCCAACAGGGCGAGCCGATGGGGGCGCGATCACGACCAGGCATTTCTTTCCTCCTTTAGGCTTTAGTTTTTTAGGTGCTTGTACTCGCAGTCTCGTGCATTCGTCGCCTGTTGCGACGGTCCAACGGCACAAGATTCATCGGTTCTCCACCTCCCGTCCGGGCAGAACACCAGCGAGTGTTTTCTCTCTCGAACCCGCCGTTCGGTCTCTTGGCAGCGCTCGCGAGTACCACGGTTCGAAAGGGAGCGGATTTTGACCTGGCTCCGGCGTGACGCCGAAACCCCGGCAAAAGCACTTTTTCGCGTCCTGATCTCGTGCCCGAGGTCTCGGGTTATCAGGTCGCTCCAAACTGAGGGTGGCGCCAAACCGAGGATGGAGGAGCCCTGATGCTGACCTTTTATGGGTCCGAGGTCGAGCTGTTCGTTGAGCAAGTCCTGACCAGAGACAACGGTCCCAGCCTGTGTTGCGCCCGTGACTGGACGGCGTGCCAATGGCTGATCGTGAGGGTCGACGAGGATCGCGACCACCTCGCCTGGCTGTGCGTACCTGTTTCAGCGCAGACGATGCAGGCGGTCGTAAGCGGCCGTGCCGCTCCGAGGTATGCGCTCCAACACAGTGCTACCGGCACCGTCGAGCTGGTGGTTGTCGACCACGGCGCGGCCCTCCCCGACAGGCGGCTGAAATGTGCGGATATCCCCAAGGAACTGCTCCCCACCGCCGACCTCCCCACACTGTCGGCTGCGTAGCGCCACGAAAGGCACTCGCGTGCGTACGGCGTGTGCGTACGGCGCGTGCGTACTGGGCGAGCGCATTGGGCGCCCGTACGGACTGAGCCGAGACCAGCGCCCCGGAGAGCCGTCTATGACGGCCTGTACTGGCCCTCCACCACGACAGTGGCCCTCCAGAGGACGATGGCGTCACAGCTAGCTCCGCCCGGCGGGGCCGGCCCGCACGCAGGTCTCTCCGAGGTGACCTCCGCGACACCACGGCGCTCCGCCAGGAAGTTGGTCGCGGTCACGCCCTTCGGCAGCATGAGGCTCAATGGAGCGATCTTTAAGATACCAGGGGGCGCGGCGGTGATCTGACCCCAGGCTGAGGCTTGGGGTGAAGGAACTGAGAGGAAGACGAGAAGCCGCTCGCCCAGGCCGATGCAGACGCGGTGACCGCTTTGCTGGTCCGTGATCGAGGCGTTGTACCCGGGGCCAGGGTGGTGGGGAATAGTGCAAGCCGCCGGCACGGCCCTGGGCCGCACATTGCGGCTGTCAGCCACCCCGGTCGTGCCGAGGGCCGCCACAACCACCAAACCTGCCAGCGCCGTCCTGGTACTAGCGTTACCGACCTTCGACAACTCCATCTCCCCGCGTCAACGTTACTGTTCTCGGCGGGTCGAGGAACTAACGTAGTCGGGAGATGGACCGCGACCCCGGCACCGCGGGGCCTGTGGCCGCCCTGGCGGAGCCGGCTGCTCTGCCCCGAAAGAGCGAAGCTTCTCCCCGCGAGGGACATGAAGCAGAGCCGAAAGTCGGGCGGCAACGGTACCCCGCTCACCTGTCTCGGCGGCCTGGGCCACGGCCGCCTCGAAGTGGTCTCCGGCGGGCTCCATCAGACCGGCTCGCGACCCTGGCCCACGCAGCCACGCTGATCGGGTCCTTTTTTTTCTGGGCCTGGCTCGACCGTGACCTGTGGTTCTTTGGTGACGAGTGGGACTTCTTGGTGCGACGGGGCCTCGCCTATGGGCCGGCGAACCCGAGGAGCATCTGGTTCCCCCACAACGAGCACTGGTCTACGCTGCCCATTCTGCTGTGGCGGGGCCTCTACAACGCCTTCCACCTGAGCAGCTACTGGCCGTACCTCCTGCCTCTGCTCGTTGCCGGCGTGGGCGTCATGCACGTGACGTGGCGGCTGTGCAGGCGGGCCGGCGTCGAGATTCTGGGTGGCAACCGCGGCGGTCGGGCTGCTCGGCTTTCTCGGAGCTGGCGCCGAAGACCTCACCTCAGCGTTCCAGATCGGTTTCGTCGCCTCGGTGTTGTTCGGCCTCGTGGCGTTCGATCTCCTCACGCCCCCGGGTAACGGGTTGCCTGCAGGAGACGAAGGTCCCGCCGGGAGCCTGACATCCCGGCCGTGGCAAGACGCCCTCGCAGCCCTGGCCTTGCTGGCCAGCCTCATGTGCTCGGCCATCGGGGTCGCCATGGTCGTGGGGGCAGCCGTCGTGCTCTTGGCCACCCGGCCGTTCAAGAGCGCGCTCGTGGTCCTGGCTGCGCCGGTGGCGAGCTACTTGACATGGTTCGTGTTCATCGGACGCCTCGGCCTCAGCTCGCCGGCAGACCACTTCTCACTTACGACCGCTACCACCCTGCCCGGCTACGTTTGGTTCGGGCTGTCGTCCGCCCTCGGCACCACCTTCAACCTGGAGGCGGCTGGCACCGCCCTTCTGGTCGGCCTGGCCGCTTGGGTGGGCTACCACATACGACCGCTTTGGCAAGAGAACCCCTTGCTGCTCGGCCTGTTCGTGGCAGGGGTGGCGTTCTACGCGGTGGCGGGTTCCGGACGGGACACGACGATAGGCGCGACCACGGTGGTCTCGCGTTACGTGTACGTCGGGATTGCCATCCTGTTGCCAGTCATTGCCAAGGTCCTCAGTTCCGCGAGTACCCGGCCGGCGACGCGCCTGGCCGTGTTCGCCCTCCTGGCGGTCACCGCCCTCGGAGACGTTGGCCAGGCCCAAACATGGGCCGCAAACCGCGTGGTCGTCACGACGAAACTGAAAGCGCAACTCGTAGCGACAGCGCGCTTGTTGACTTCGGGGGTGCGCGATGTGTCCGGGCCACAGGCTTCGCCTATCAGCCTTTTCCCCGATCTATCCGCGGGCAGTATCGAGCGGCTCGAGCGCTTGGGGCAGTGGCCAACCATGGCGGTCCTTCCTGTCGACGTCGTAAATGCCCGGGCAATGCTGGCCGTCGGCACCTGGGACGGCTCTAAAACCGCCTTGTCGGCCGACGCTCTTTTCCGAGGTCAGTTTGAATTTGTAAAAGCAGTGCGTTCCGTAACGTCTGTGGAGGCCAATGGCTGCACGAGCTTTTCGCCACAAAGCATTAGCCCTGCCATGCAGGTGTGGCTGCGTATTCCTCCGCGAGAGACGTCCGCCTCACTAAAGGTGACCGCTCCGCCAGCGTCGCCTGGGGTTACAAATTACCTCGCTGCCGTACTGGCGCCTGCCCATGGGCCGGCTTCGACGACGCCGGTGGAGCTGGCCGTACCGGACGGGGGCGTTGGTTACCTGAGCGATAATGACCCCGGGGCCGACCTGGTCCTCCTGTGGGACGTTGGCGCGCCACTCACCCTCTGCAACACGTGAGCTGCTCTGACACCTCTGACGCCCCTGACGCCGAGGGGACGGTCCCCCACCGCGCTGCTTTCAGGAGAAGGCCAAAAAGTCGAGATTACGCTCAGGTGGCCCTCTGGTAAATAGAAGGTGAATTGTCGACCAGGCTCTGGAACCCCGGACCGGTCCAGGCCAAGATAAGCCGGTGCACAATGACGGGGTGTTGGTACTCGTAGTCGTCATCGCGTTGGCGTTCGATTTCACCAACGGCTTCCACGACACGGGCAACGCGATGGCTACCTCGATCGCAACGCGGGCCCTGCCCCCCCGGGTTGCGGTTGGCCTTTCGGGCGTGCTCAACCTGGTTGGTGCGTTCCTGTCCTTCAGCGTGGCGGCGACGATCGCCAGCGGGCTCGTGGACACAAACGTCGTGACCCCTACGGTGGTATTTGCCGGCCTGGCCGGGGGGATCACATGGAACTTGTTCACCTGGTACTTCGGGATCCCGTCCAGCTCTTCGCACGCTCTGATCGGCGGTGTCATAGGCGCAACCCTGGCGGCGGCCGGTTCCCACGCCATCAAATGGAAGGGCCTCGTCTCCAAGGTGATCGTCCCGGCCGGGATGTCCCCCATCATCGCGGGGACAGTGGCCATCGTCGGCACCTACTTCGTGTACCGCCTGACCCAAAAGATCGCCAAACAGCCCCGTGCCCATGGCTTCCGCGTCGGCCAGATCGCCTCGGCTTCCATGGTGTCCCTGGCCCACGGCACCAACGACGCCCAAAAGACCATGGGCGTGATCACCCTGGCGCTGATCGCCAACGGGACGTTGGCGTCGGGTGCGAACGCCCCGGTCTGGGTGATCGTTTCCTGCGCCGCAGCGATCAGCCTGGGCACCTACATCGGCGGCTGGCGCGTCATCCGGACGCTCGGGAAAGGGCTCATAGAGATCGAGGCCCCACAGGGCATGGCCGCGGAGAGTTCCTCGGCCGCCGTCATCCTGCTCTCGAGCCACTTCGGCTATGCCCTCTCGACTACGCACGTCGCCACGGGCTCCATTCTCGGAGTAGGCGTCGGGAAGCGGGCCGAGGTGCACTGGGGGGTGGCTGGGCGGATGGCCAGTGCTTGGCTGTTCACGCTGCCGTCGGCGGCCGTTGTTGGTGGCTTAACTTACTACGTCGCCAACGGGATCGGCGGGGCGCCTGGCGTCGGCATCGTGTTCATCGCTGTCGTCGGGATGGCGGCGGCCTTCTTCAAGTTGTCGCGCAAGACCAAGGTCACGCAGGCCAACGTAA
Organism: uncultured Acidimicrobiaceae bacterium; assembly: GCA_963823855.1. Taxonomy (GTDB): domain Bacteria; phylum Actinomycetota; class Acidimicrobiia; order Acidimicrobiales; family Palsa-688; genus Fen-671. The sequence continues at coordinate 201,388 of CAWGNA010000001.1, read as the reverse complement.
ACGCCGAATGGAAGGGCACTCCCACCGCCGCCGGAGCCCCGACGCCCGTCGCGGCCTGAGGAGGTTGAGCACATGACCCACCTTTTGGCAACCGCAGTTGCCGCTGCGAGTTCGAACAAATCTACGGCCGCTCCCGCGTCCACCACGTGGGTTGACTGGAGCGCGGCCTGGAGGATCGTCGTGTACGGGCTTCTGTTCGGGGCCTGCCTGCCGGCGGTGTTCGCCATAGGGCTCCGGGCCTTGAGCCTGCCACCGTCTGGAGGCATGGTTGTTGCCTCCTCAGACGACGACCGGGTCTACGGCGGGAACCCACTAGGACTGGTAGCGGCGGTGCTGTGCTTCGCGGTCGTGCTGGCCGCCATCGTGTGGGGCATTTACTTCATCGTCGAAGGCTGAAAGTAACCTAGCCAACATGACCCTTTCGTCGTGGCTGCACCGCGTGTATAGCTTCTTGCGGGCGGGTTATCCCGAAGGCGTACCGGACCGGGACTACATGCCGCTGTTCGCGCTCCTGCGCAGGCGGCTGAGCGAAGAGGAAGTGGAGCAGATCGCTGAGGAGCTGATCAGCGCGTCTCCTAACAAGGACGTTGAGGGCCCCGTCATTCACGCCGCCATCCAGGACTACCTTCACGAGCCGCCGCATGACAGCGACGTCGAGCGAATCCGCCAACACCTGGCCGAGGTGGGCTTCGACGTCGAGCAGCTAGAGCGCCGGTGAGTACCCCGCTCAGCAGCATTGTGCCCCTGGACCTGGACGTCGACCTCTCCCAGCACCTCGACGAGCTGATGCTCGACGAGACCGACGACGAGGACGAGCCCGTCCTGCGCTGGAAGGACGGACGACTGGTCGACACGTGGCGGGAGGGCTACCCATACGCGGAGCGCATGCCGCGTCCGGACTACGAAGCCGTGAAGCGCCTCCTCCAAATCGAGTTGCTGAAACTGCAAAACTGGGTGAAAGACAACGGGAGGCGGATCGTCATCCTGTTCGAAGGACGGGACGCCGCGGGCAAGGGCGGCACCATCAAACGGTTTACGGAGCACCTGAACCCGCGTGGGTCGGACGTGGTGGCCCTGGAGAAGCCGAGCGAGCGCGAGCAGGGCGAATGGTACTTCCAGCGCTACGTCGGCCACCTGCCCTCGGTGGGCGAGATCGTGCTGTTCGACCGGTCCTGGTACAACCGCGCTGGGGTCGAACGAGTAATGGGTTTCTGCACTGAGGAGCAATACCAACTGTTCGTCCGTCAAGCACCGCAATTCGAGCGGATGCTCACTGATGACGGCGTGGCTGTGATCAAGCTCTGGTTTTCGGTCTCACGGTCAGAGCAGCGCACCAGATTTCTGATCCGTCAGATCGACCCGGTAAGGCAATGGAAGCTTTCACCTACCGACCTGGCGTCCCTGGACCGCTGGGACGACTACACCAAGGCCAAGGAAGCGATGTTCCAGTTGACCGACACGGCGTGGGCCCCCTGGACGGTGATCAAGAGCAACGACAAAAAAGCGCGGCTCGCGTCGGGGCGATGCGGTACGTGCTCAGTCTTTTCGACTACGCCAATCAGGACCCGAGGGTCGTGGCCACCCCGGACCCGCTGATCGTCGGCCCCGCCTCTAGCGTATATGAGCATGGCGAAACACCTGGCGGCCCAGGCGTCGCTTTGGCCTCAGCCACGAGCTGAGAGATCCCTTTCGTACGCTGCCCCGTAGGTCCAAAGCAGGCTCGCAAGACGTCTTGCACCTGAACGGACCATAGGAGGCCGGTACCATGCGCATGTTTGTTCGGACGCGCCCTTCGCGCGGCACGGCGAACTCAGTCTCTACCGCGATTCTGACACCGCACCCGCCGCCGGCGGCCAAGACCCGGCGCTGGCCGGTCTTCAGGACAACACTTATCGCATCAGCCGCCGTCCTCACCGGGATGGTACAGGCGGGCTCCCTCATGGGCGCGGCTCCGGCAGAAGCCGCCAGCGTTACGATCTCGAGCCACTCGAGCTCCGCTGGCACCGTCCTCGTTGACTCGCGGGGTTACTCCCTGTACGTCTTCAGCGGAGACCTCTCCCCGACAACTTCGTGCTTGTCGGCAGCCTGTCTGGCGGCGTGGCCGCCGGTCCCGGGTAGCAGCAGCGTGACCGCGAGGCCCGGGGTGCAGCAAAAGGGCCTGGGTGAGGTGAACAGGAAGGCGGTTGGCGAGCAGGAGACGTACTTCGGCCAACCTCTCTATTACTTCGTAGCTGACAAGTCGGCGGGGCAGGCGAATGGGCAAGACGTCACGGCTTTCGACGGCTTCTGGCGACTGGTCTCGGTTACCGGCCACCCGGCCGCTGACCGGGCCAAGGTAGCGGTCGAGGTATCCTCGGCCGGGCTCGTGCTAAGCACGACCACCGCGTTTGGGGCGGCGCGATCTCTGTACGCGCTGTCGTCGGACTCCCCCACCTCGAGCGTCTGCACCGGCGCGTGCTTGGCCTTCTGGCCAGCCGTGCTTTCGAACGGCCCGGCGCTAGCCGGCCAGGGCGTGAGCACCTCCCAGCTAGGGCTGCTCCACCGTCCTGACGGCACGACTCAAGTTACCTACGCTGGCCACCCGCTGTACCTCTTCGCATTCGACCTCAGTTCCACTGCGCCCCTTGGGTCGGCCACCGGAAATAACTTCCTCGACCCGACCGCCAATGGGATCTGGTACAGCCTGTCGCCCCAGGGGGCGGCGTCGTCCGGTGCGGCCAAACTGCAGGCCGAGCCCAGCTCCAAGGGGAAGATCCTGGCCATGGCGGGCGCTGATGGCGCTTCCGCCACCGTCTATGCGTTCACGGGTACCAGCTGCGTCGGCAAATGCGCCATTGCGTGGCCACCGGTGCTGACGAGCCAACCCTGTGTGGCTGGTGCTGGCGTTACCGGGAGCAAGCTGGGCTCGATAGAGCGGCCTGACGGCAGCTTCCAGGTGACGTACAACGGCCATCCATTGTTCCTGTTCTTCAAGGGCCTGAACACGTCGACGGTCGGAGCGGGCATAACGGCCTTCGGGGGCACCTGGAACGTCCTCACCTCTGCGGGCAGCGTCCCTGCCTCCTCCGCCACCACCACGACCGCCAGCGCGGCCACAACGACGACGACCGGGCCGACAACGAGCACGACCACGGCGCCGACTACGACCACGACTGCGTCGGGCTCGGGGTATTGAGAAGTATTGAAGGACGCCGCTCGGAGGTGGTGAGGTGACAGAAGCGACGGACTTCTGAGGCGCCCTGCGGGGCTAAAGGCGGCTGTGCTGAGGGCTGGGCTCCGGCACAGCCGCCACGTCGTGGACCAGCAGGTTGTACGTGACGGCGGCAATAGCAACTGGCATCACCATGAGCACTGCGACCGGATTTTACTGGCTGACCCTGGCCGGGACGTACGGTCCCGTAGTCACAGGAAGAGCGTGGCCAGGACCGCCAGGCGCAAAAATAGCCAGCGTCGGTCGTCGAAGTCGCCGGTCGCCGAGTCGCTCGGACCGGGTCTCACGGTTAACAACTCCACCAAGCCCCCCGTAGTCAGGCGGCGTCGGGCGGCTTTTCGATCATCGGCCCGCGAGTGTGGTGGCGTTAGGCGCGCTTGCCCGCAATAAATGCGCCCACGCGGCCCGATGTAAACAAGTCCGCCCGACGGCCCCTGCGAAAGGGGGGCTGTGTCGACTTGTTGACGCTGGACGCCACCGGTAGAGGGCCCGCCTCGGTTAGCGGCGTGGCACTAACTTGACCTCCGGGCCGAGCGGCGCGAGTATCCTGCTCGCCCCGGAGAGGGGCAGCTCGGGTGACCGGGTAACCGGGGAAGCCGGGTAACCCGACAGCTGGGAGACCGGGAAGCCAAGTGGCCGGGAAGCTGGGGGGACCGGGCCCGGGGGCGCGGGAGCCAGAGACCCGAGACCGGAGAGCCCGGACGCCGGAAAGCCGGGCGCCGGAAAGCCGGATGTCGGAAAGCCAGACGCCGGGAACCGGACGTCAGGACAGGAGGTTCACGATGAAGAGTCTTCGGCTCACGGTGGGACAGGCGGTGGTCCGCTTTCTGTCTGCCCAATGGAGCGAACGGGACGGCGAGAGGCACCGGCTGATAGAGGGATGCTTCGGCATCTTCGGTCACGGCAACGTCGCCGGCATCGGTGAGGGGCTGCTGGAGGCCGAGCTCGAGACGCCAGGCGCGCTGGTCTACTACCAGGCCCGCAACGAGCAAGCCATGGTCCATGCCGCGGTCGCGTTCGCGCGGGTGCGTAACCGCCTCTCGACGCTCGCCTGCACGTCGTCGATCGGCCCAGGCGCCACCAACATGGTGACCGGCGCCGCGCTAGCCACGATCAACCGCCTGCCGGTGCTCTTGCTCCCGGGGGACGTCTTTGCGACCCGGGTCGCAGACCCCGTCCTCCAGCAGCTCGAGCACATGGGTTATCGAGACGTGTCGGTGAACGACGTGTTCCGGCCCGTGTCGCGCTTCTTCGACCGGGTAGAGCGCCCCGAGCAGCTCCCTGACGCCCTCCTCGGAGCCATGCGGGCCCTGAGCGACCCAGCCGAAACCGGTGCGGCCACGGTCTGCCTGGACCAGGATGTCCAGGCCGAAGCTTTCGATTGGCCAGAGGAGCTGTTCGCCCCACGCGTGTGGCACGTCGACCGCCCGGTTGCCGACCCGGCCGCACTGGCACGGGCCGCCGACATACTGCGCACCGCCCGCCGACCGCTCATCGTGGCCGGAGGTGGAGTGATCTACTCGGAGGCAACAGAGGCGCTCCGGGCGTTCGTGGAAGCAACGGGGGTGCCCGTCGCTGAGACCCAGGCGGGCAAGGGATCTCTCTCCTACGATCACCCGCAGGCAGTCGGAGCGATCGGCGTGACGGGCACGACGGCCGCCAACGCCCTGGCTCGGTCCGCGGACGTGGTAGTAGGGATAGGCACTCGCTGGAGCGACTTCACGACCGCGTCGAGGACAGTTTTTGCGGCTCCAGACGTACGGTTCATCAACTGCAATATCACCCGCTTCGACGCCTGCAAACAGGCCGGGACGGCGGTAGTGGGCGACGCCCGGGCGACACTGGTGCAGCTGCGACAGGTGCTCTCCGGGTGGGCTGTCGAGACCTCTTATCGTGAGGAGGCGAGCAGGCTGGCCCAGCGGTGGGACTCGACTGTCCGGCAGGCCTACCACCTCGACAACCAGCCGCTGCCGGCGCAGTCGGAGGTGATCGGGGCGGTCAACGACTTGAGCGAGCCTCGCGACATGGTGATCTGTGCGGCGGGATCGATGCCCGGCGACCTCCACAAGCTGTGGCGCACCCGGGACCCCAAGGGATATCACGTTGAGTACGGCTTTTCCTGCATGGGCTACGAGATCGCCGGCGGCCTCGGGGCGAAGATGGCCGCTCCCGACCGAGAGGTCTACGTGATGGTGGGAGACGGCTCCTACCTGATGATGGCCCAGGAACTGGTCACGGCGGTCCAGGAACGCGTCAAGCTGAATGTCGTGCTGGTCAACAACCACGGCTTCTCTTCCATTGGCGCGTTGTCGGACACAGTCGGCACGGAGCGGTTTGGCACCTGGTACCGGTACAGGGACGAGCGGACGGGCCGCCTTGACGGCGACCCGTTGCCGATTGATTTCACAGCCAACGCCAGAAGCCTCGGGCTCACGGCATCACGGGCCCGCACGATCGACGAACTGAAGGCGGCTCTGGTGGCGGCCAAGTCGGCCACCGGACCTGTGCTCGTGGAAATCGAAACGGACCCCCGGGTCCCCGCTCCTTCGAGCGAATCCTGGTGGGACGTGCCGGTGGCGGAGGTCTCCACCCTGGAGACTGCTGTGCAGGCACGCAAGTCCTACGAAGCGAGCAAAGTGCAACAGCGACCGTACCTTTGAATAGCCTGAGCAACCTGAGCACACGGCGGTAAAAGCCGGTCGAGCTAGACGGTCGCTCCCAATAGCGACGAGCCCGGCCGAATAGCGAGCCCATCGCCCACTGTGGGGGTAGCGCCGTACCAGCTGGTCAGGGCACGAGTAACGCCCGCAACAGCAGTAACTACAGCAGCAAAGGTCTCGTGGCCACCGTGGAACGGGCCGATCGGAGGACAGCATGAGGACTATCGAGCATTGGATCGACGGCAAGCCGGAAGCCGGCACGTCGGACAGGCGCGGGCGGGTTTTCAACCCGGCCACTGGCCAGCAACAGGCTGAAGTCTGTCTCGCCAGTTCCGCTGATGTGGGTACCGCAGTCCAGGCCGCTTCGGCCGCCTTCCATCAGTGGTCGGGTTCGTCGCTCACGGCGAGAGCGAAGATCCTGTTCGCTTTTCGCGAACTGGTCAACGCCCGGACTGACGAGCTTGCGGGCATCGTGTCGGACGAGCACGGGAAGGTGATCTCAGACGCCCGGGGTGAGGTGCAGCGCGGCCTCGAGGTCGTCGAGTTCGCGTGCGGGATCCCCCACCTGTTGAAAGGTGAGTACTCCGACCAGGTCTCGGCCGGCGTCGACGTGTTCTCGTACCGCCAGCCCCTCGGGGTCGTGGGCGGCATCACGCCGTTCAACTTCCCGGTCATGGTCCCGATGTGGATGCACCCGATCGCCATCGCCTGCGGCAACACCTTCGTGTTGAAGCCGAGCGAGCGAGACCCATCCGCGTCAATATTGGTCGCCGAAATGTGGGCCGAGGCCGGTCTCCCCGAAGGGGTGTTCAATGTGGTCAACGGCGACAAGGAAGCGGTGGATGCTCTCCTCGACCATCCGGAGGTGGCAGCGGTCTCCTTTGTCGGCTCTACTCCCATCGCGCGCTACGTCCACTCGCGGGCCACCGCCTCAGGCAAACGAGCCCAGGCACTCGGTGGCGCCAAGAACCACGCGGTGGTCCTCCCAGACGCTGACGTCGACTTTGCTACAGACCACGTCGTCGCGGCCGCCTTCGGCTCGGCAGGAGAACGCTGTATGGCCGTATCGGCCGCCATCGCGGTCGGGAGCGGAGGCGACGAGTTCGTCGATGTCCTGCGGGCCAAGGCCGCAGACATAAAGGTGGGCCCGGGCCGCAACGAGGAGAGCGAGATGGGGCCGGTGATCACGCGAGAGGCCAAGGACCGCATCATGGGGTACATCGACCGGAGCGAGGTCGGAGGGGCTCAGCTGGCCCTGGATGGCCGGGGGATCCGCGTCGCGGGGTACGAAGACGGGTTCTTTGTGGGGCCGACGATCGTCGACAAGGTCACTCCGGCGATGGAGGTGTACCGGGACGAAATATTCGGCCCGGTACTGTCCGTCCTGCGGGCAGGGACCGCCGACGAGGCGATCGAGTTGATCAACTCCAACCCCTACGGCAACGGGACAGCGCTGTTCACTTCGTCCGGCGAGGCGGCACGCAAGTTCCATCGGGGCGTGAAGGTAGGCATGATCGGGATCAACGTGCCGATCCCGGTGCCCATGGCTTATTACTCTTTCGGGGGCTGGAAGGACTCGTTGTTCGGCGAACGCCGCGTCCACGGTCCTGAAGGCGTGGCCTTTTACACGCGGTCAAAGGTGGTGACGGCCAGGTGGCCGGCCCCCAAAACGGCGACGGGCGCGTCCTACCAGTTCCCGGTCCATAACTAAAACGAAGGACCTCGCCGGCTCGCTCAGCCCATTTAGCGGACCGGTGCCCGCCCTACGCGGCGCTCCCAACCTCACTGGTACGGACCGGGCGGTCCTCCTCTAACGAGCGCTTGGCCGCCAGGCCGAGGACCAGCGCCGCCCGGCCGTCCAAGCCCGAGGTCGGCGGGGCAGACCGAGACGCGACGGCAGCGATAAACGCTTCCCACTGTCGGATGTACGAGGCGCTATAGCGCTCGATGAAGAAGTAGGGCAGCGCCGCCGAACGGGTGCCACTACTGTCCCGCGTGATGGCGGTGTTCGACAGCGGGTTCTCCGAGGCAGCCAGCCCCTTGGCACCGAGCACTTCGACCCGCTGGTCGTACCCATAGGTGGCCCGCCTGCTGTTGTCGATGACCGTAAGGCAGCCGTTCTCGTGCCGAAGGGTCACGACGGCGGTGTCGACGTCCCCGAACTCCGCTAGCTCGGGCTCGATCCGGACCGCTCCTGCCGCGTAAACCTCCAGGACCTCGCTCCCTACCACGTAACGAGCGGTGTCGAAATCGTGGATGGTCATATCGAGGAAGATCCCCCCGGAGGTCCTGGCATAGGAGAGCGGGGGCGGGTCGGGGTCGCGGCTAGTGATGCGCAGGACGTGGGGAGGGCCAACTGCTCCGCTCACCACGGCCTCACGAACGGCTGCGTGCGAGGGGTCGAAACGCCGGTTGAAGCCCACCATGAGCGGCGTACCCGCCTTCTCGACCGCCTTTAGCGCTCTGTCCACCTCCGCCAGCTCGAGGGAGATGGGCTTCTCACAGAAGATGGCCTTACCCGCCTCTGCGGCCTCGACGATGAGCGGGACGTGAGTGCTCGTGGGCGCGCAGATTGCCACTACGTCTATAGCAGGGTCAGATAGCAAGTGGCCCACGTCGAGGGCGGGGACACCATGCGCGCTACCGACCTCCTCGGCGAGCTCGGCCACCGCGTCCGACACTGCGGCCAACGCCGCCCCGGGCACTCGAGAAGCCAGCAGTTCGGCGTGCATCCGTCCGATCCGTCCTGTCCCGATGACTGCGACCCGCAACAGCGAGGTGGCGGTCGAGCGCCGCGGCGCGCTCACGACCGGGCCCGCTCAGGACTGACGAATTCGGAGGCAACACTGAGGAGGTAGTCGATGCTGACCTTCACGTCAGCCGCGGGGTCCACCGTGCCAGCGGCAGTCGCGGCGATCGTCGTGTCCTGTTCGAGGACGTACCAGCCTCCGTAATTGTTGGCCTCCAGAGCTTTTACGACCGCGGCGATGTCGACCCCTCCGCGCCCGAGTGACCGGAACAACCCAGAACGGGTCGCCTCGAGGATGGTCGTCCTGTGCTCCTGGACGGCAGGTGCCAACGAAAGGTCAACGTCTTTCAGGTGCACCAACCCGACCTTGTCGGCGTGCTCGGTTGCAAACGCGACCGGGTCGATCCCCCCGATGGCGAAGTGACCGGTGTCGAGGCACCAGCTCACGCTCGAGCGCTTGAGCACCTCTTGCACGTGTATAGCCCGCTCGACCAAAGTGCCGACGTGGGGGTGGAGGACCTGTATGAGGCCGTAGTCCGCGCAGATCTGCTCCACCAGGGCCAGGCCCGTGGCGACCTCGTCCCACTGGTGCCCGTCCGGATCGAACGGTGGCGACCACTCTGCGTCGACCACGGCCGCGGTCACGAAATAGGTGCTGCCGGACCCGGCCAGGAGACGCGCTGCCCGTACCGCGTCCTGCTCCAAGACGCGCTTCGGCGGGGGTTCGTGGAGGGCTACCGGGACGAACCCGCCCACCGCGCCGAGCGAAAAACTGACGAGCAGTGCCCCGATCTCTTTCGGGTCATCGCCGAGGTAGCCGATGGCACCAAGCTCGCTCGCTTTCAGCCCCAGCTCCCGCATCTCCGACAGGACGCGCTCTCGAGGCAGCATGATGCCCCACCCCGGCACTTCGCAGACGCCCCACGATATGGGTGCTCCGGCCAGACGCTCGACGACGCTTCCCTTCGGCGCTTTCACCTGCCATCCCTCCTAACTCATCGCCTGGGGGCGGCGCAGGCTCTAAGCGGTCCCTGCTCGCCCTCGGACGGGAACTTTGACTGCCTACCCGGACTTGCTCGGGCTACCTGGACTTGCTCGGGCTACCTGGACTTGCTCGGGCTACCCGGATCTGCTCAGGCTACCCGGACATGCTCAGGCGCCAACCCGGCTCACGAGGTGCCGGCAGGCCCCCAGCCATAATCAACATTTGCCGGAGAGTTGCCCACATTGTGAACAGTTGTCCGTAACGTAGCATATCGGCAGGAGCGTCTCGTAGGATCGAGCCAGATGGACAACCCACGCGTGAAAGTCCTGGGAAAGGCAGCAAGGCTCCTGAAGCTCCTCGCTGACAACCCGGACGCCACCGTGCCGGGTCTGGCGTTGCTGCTGGGTGAGCCTCGCCCCACCGTCTACCGCCTGGTCCAGGATCTCGCCATGCTCGACTACGTGGAAGAAGGGTCGCGGCCGGGAACCTACAGGCTCGGCCTCGAGCTGTTCCGGCTGGGATCGCTGGTGGCCTTACGCCTCGACGTGCCGCGACGCGGCTGCACCGGTCATGAACGAGATCCACAAGACGCTTGAAGAATCGGTCTACCTGGTCATCCGCCGCGGCTATGAAGCGGTCTGCATCGAACGGATCGAGGGGTTACGGATCCGGTCTATGGCGCTGCAACTGGGGGGTTCCCTGCCGCTGCACCTGGGAGCCGGCCCCCGGCTCCTGTTGGCGTACCAGCCCCGAGAGTACTGGGAGGAGTACTTCGAAGACGTCAAGCTCGAAGCGATGACACCCCGGACGCCCACGACCAAGGCCGGGAACGTTGCCCTGCTGGAAGAAGCCAGGCGAGCCGGCTACGCCATCAGCGACGAGGATGTCACGGTCGGGATCGCGTCAGTGGGGGCGCCGGTCTTCGACCACGCCGGGCAGGTCGGAGCGGCTGTATCGATTGGTGGGCTCCGCTCGGCTGTCCTCGGGGGCGGCACCGGCGAGCGGGCCGTACAACTGGTCAGCGAGGGGGCAGCCGAGATTTCCCGGCGGATGGGCTACCAGCCCTGAAGGGTGACAACACACGAGCACGCCCAGGCGGCTCGCCCGGCCAACGTCTCTGGCGCACGGCTCCGGCGCACGTCTCCGGCGCACGTCTCCGGCGCAGGTCTCCGGCGCACGTCTCCGGCGCAGGTCTCCGGCGCACGTCTCCGGCGGACGGCTCCTCGGGACGCAACTCCCGCTTGGCCAGTTCCGATTGGCCAGTTCCGATTGGCCAGTTCCGATTGGCCAGTTCCGATTGGCCAGTTCCGATTGGCCAGTTCCGATTGGCCAGTTCTTATTGGCCAGTCCCGATTAGAGAAGGGGAAATGACAAATGGAGCAAACCGCTAAAAGGAGCGAGTGGAAGAGCCCGCTTTACCAAATGACACAGACCACTCCGACGTGCCTGTGGAACGACTCGGCGTCGACGAGCGAGCTCACCTACGCCATCGATAACGGCGCCGTAGGCGCTACGTGCAACCCCGTCATCGTCTTGACGGTCGTCCGCCAGGAAATGTCGAAGTGGATGCCCCGCCTGGCGGAGCTCATCGAGGAGAACCCGACTGCCACGGAGGACGAGGTCGGGTGGAGGCTGGTCGAGGACGTTTCCAAGAATGCCGCCGCCCTGCTAGCCCCAATATTCGAACAAGCCAAGGGCCGCAATGGGCGCCTGTCCATCCAAACTGACCCTCGTTACTACCGGGACACGGAGGCGATCCTCCGACAGGCGGCCCGTTTCGACGAGCTGGCTGAAAACATGATCGTGAAAATCCCCGCTACGGGGGCCGGCATCCCGGCCATAGAAGAAGCCACCTACGCCGGGATCACCATCAATGCCACCGTGAGCTTCACGGTCCCCCAAGCGGTCCTGGTGGCCGAAGCCGTCGAAAGAGGGCTTCGGCGGCGGGAGGCAGAGGGAAAAAGCATTTTGCATATGGGGCCGGTGTGCACGATCATGGTGGGCCGGCTCGACGACTGGCTCAAGGTCGTGGCCGAAAAACAAGGGATCCTCACCGACCCGGGGCACCTCGAGTGGGCCGGGGTGGCGGCGTTCAAGAAGGCCTACGAGATCTACTCGCAGCGTGGGTACCGTACGCGCCTGTTGTCGGCCGCGTTCCGCAACCACTTCCACTGGAGCGAGCTCATTGGCGGCGACGTGGTAATTTCTCCGCCGCATGCCTGGCAAGTACGGATCAATGCCAGCGACATCCCGGTCGAGCCACGCATCGACCGGCCGGTCGACCCGGCCATCGTTTCCGACCTGGTGAAGCGTTTTCCCGATTTCGCCAGGGCCTATCGCGAGGACGGCCTTTCAGTGGAGGAGCTCGACTCCTATCCGCCTACCCTCCGCACTTTGCGGCAGTTTATGCGCGCCTCCGCGGATCTGGCCGCCGTGGTGCGAGACGTCATGACCCCCGACCCAGACTAAGCGCAGCCCAAGTTACGTGTCCGCAGATCCGGGGATATCCACGTGTCCCGAGTGACGGTGCGGCCATGCCTGAGCGGGGATCTGGGCCTGAGCGGGGATCTGGGCCTGAGCGGGGATCTGGGCCTGAGCGGGGATCTGGGCCTGAGCGGGGATCTGGGCCTGAGCGGGGATCTGGGCCTGAGCGGGGATCTGGGCCTGAGCGGGGATCTGGGCCTGAGCAGGGATCTGGCCCAAACGCCCAGCCTGGTAGTCCTGCATCGCCTAGAGGATCACTTCTTTCGTGTTCGTGACGAACGGGCCGTAGTGGACCATGCAACCCGATGAACAGTGGTGCGCGAAGCGATATCCCGGCGCTCCCTCGGACCAGCTGACGGCGCACGTCGGGACGGACTAAGCCCCGCCGTCATGAGGCAAGGGGCCAGGAGCTCGCACGAGTAGCGCTTTGGACTGGATGCTGACGGCCAGCGACCGCCCAGGCTCGATGAGATCCCCGTCCAGCTCGCGTGGAAGCTCGGTCGCGGTGCTGACCTCTACACGGCGGGCCTTGAAGTGCTCGAACTGGCGGTCGGCGTGGTGCCCGCCGGCCATAGCCCGGCGGGCGATATGGCCCCAGCCGAACCACCCGTCCGGGGCCAGCACGCCTACATCCAGCAGGCCGTCGTCCAGTCGCGCACCAGGTAGGATCGCAAACCCTCCGGGAAGGATCCCGACGTTTCCGATCACAACCGAATGCGCTTGGCGGGCGATCGGCCCGCCTCCGTCCAGGCACAGCGTGAGCTCGTGAGGCACACTCCCGAGGTGCACCAGAGCGCCGGCAGCGTAGGCAACCCAGCCCAGGTGCTCTTTCAGGACTCGGGGGGTGGACCGCACGACCGCGGCGTCAAGGCCGATCCCGGCCATGGCGACAAAGGCTGTCCCTTCCGCCATCGCCACGTCGACTTGAAGTACCTCGCCGCGGAACCCAACCTGCAGGGCGGCGCGAATCTCTCTCGGCACACCGAGCGCTCGGGCGAACAGGTTCGCAGTCCCACGAGGGACGATGGCCAAGGCGGCCCCGGTGTGGGCCAGCGCCTCGGCGCACGCCCGCACCGTGCCATCCCCACCGACGGCGAAGACCAGTCGGTCGCCGCCCGCCGAGGTGTACCGGTGCAAGTAGTCCTGCAGGTCAGTTAGCCCATCAGCGCCGCCGGTCACCACCAGCTCTGGATCCCAACCATTGTCGGCCGCAGCTTCCTGGCAATGCCGCTTCAACGCCTCGAAATGGTGGATCCCGGCCGGGTTGATGACAAAGGCGGCTCTTCTCATGGTCTCACAACGCCCACCGTGTAGGGCCGGTCCGGACCGGCTTTTTGGGCGTACTCGGGGTTTTGGGCGTGGTGCTGTCGGCGGGGAATTCCCCGGCGGCTACGGGCGTTGCCAGTTGAAATGAGACTGGGTCTAGGATTAGGATGCAACTAATGGCTCCCTTGTCGGGTCGCTGGCAGAGCCCGCTAAAACACTTCCTCCCCACGGCTGTTGCCGCTTGCGCGCTGGCCAATTTCCTGGTAGCCGGTTTCCTGGCTCCTCCGACGCCCGCAGCAGCTGGCACCATCCAGGCTCGGGTCGCCGCCGTTGCCGCAGAGAACCAGTACGCGAACGTAATCTCCCAGATCGGCGGGCGCTACGTCAGCGTCGCGGCGATCATGAGCAACCCCAATACGGACCCGCACGAGTTCGAAGCCAGTGCCAGTGTGGCGGCCGCGGTGAGCCAAGCACAGCTCATCGTCCAGAACGGAGTCGGTTACGACAGCTTCATGAACAAGATCGAGGCCGCCAGCCACCGGGCCGGCCGCAAGGTCATCGTCGCACAGGATCTCCTCCGGGTACCGGACAACGCCTTCAACCCCCACCTGTGGTACAGCCCGCGCACGATGCCGGCCGTGGCGAGCGCCATCGTTTCAGACTTGTCCGAGCTCCAACCTGGCCACGCCGGCTACTTCGAGGCCAACCTGAAGCGGTTCGACCAGTCTCTTCAGCCCTGGCTACAGGCACTTGCCGCCTTCAAGGGTGCTCACCCCGGAACTCCCGTCGCCGTGACCGAGCCGGTCGCCGACTACATGCTGGAGGCGGCTGGAGCGCGGATAATGACGCCCCGTTCCCTTCAGTCGGCCGTAATGAACGGGACGGATCCGTCCCCCCAAGCCATCTCCATCGAGGACAACCTGATCAATGGCCACAGGATCAAGGTCTTCCTCTATAACCAGCAGGTCACCGACAGCCTCACCGCCACCTTCCTCGCCGCCGCCAAGAAGGCAAGCGTGCCTGTGGTAGGCGTCTATGAGACAATGCCGGCCCCAGGGTACGACTACCAGTCCTGGATGCTGGCCGAGGTCGACGCGCTCCAGCGGGCCGTGACCAAAGGGCTCTCGACGGTGAGCCTCTGATGTCTGCCCGAGCCGCGGTCGATCTGACGGAAGGAGGGGCACCCGAAACCGCCAGCGAGCGAGAACCCACTCTCCGTGTCGATGGGTTGACCGTTTCCTTGTCGGGACGAGAGGTCCTCCGCGACGTGTCTTTCTCGCTCGCCGCCGGGGAGCTGACGGGCCTTATAGGCATGAATGGCGCCGGCAAGACGACGCTGCTCCGGGCCGTCCTTGGCCTCCAGCCCATTTCGTCGGGCGAGGTCCGCCTGGCGAGCGGCCGGTTGGGCCGCCGCTCAATCGGTTACGTCCCCCAAAAGGTCGTGCTCGACCCCGACTTGCCCGTACGAGCACGGGACCTGGTCGAGCTGGGCATGGACGGTAGGCGCCTTGGTATCCCCCTCCGGTCGCGGACCAAGCGAGCCGTCGTCGATGATTTGCTGAGCTCCGTCGACGCGTTGCACCTGGCCGACGCCAGGATCGGGGCGCTGTCCGGAGGCGAGCAACAGAGGGTCCTGATCGCGCACGCGCTCGCACGCCACCCTCGACTACTCCTCCTGGACGAACCCCTGGCCAACCTGGATCTTCCGAGCACGCAGGGAACAGTGCGGTTACTGGGCCGGATCGCGCGGGAACAGGGCGTCGCCATACTGCTTTCCACCCATGACGTGAACCCGCTGCTCCCCGTGATGGACCGGGTCATTTACCTCGCGTCGGGCCGGGCTGTCAGCGGGAAGACCGATGAGGTCGTGCGCAGCGACGTGCTGAGCGAGCTGTACGGGCGACACGTGGACGTGTTCCGTGCGCACGGGCGCTTACTCGTGTCCGTCGGCGAGGAGCATAGAGAAGACGGCTGCGAGGTCGACGACATCGGCGCCAGCGAAGCTCGATGAGCGTCCTCCACGCCGTTTTCCCGCCGGGGATCTTCTCCAGCGCGCCGGTTCAGGCAGCTGCCGTGGTCGGGGCCGTGGTCGCGCTGGTCTGTGCTCCGGTTGGTGTGTTCACCGTGGTCAGAGGCCAGTCGTTCGCCGGGCATGCCTTTGCAGACATCACGGCAACCGGTGGGTCTGCGGCCTTCCTCCTTGGAGTCAACCCTCTGGTCGGGTTCGTGGCGTTCGCACTGGCCGGCGGTGGGGCCATCGAACTGCTCGGGGCCGAACGACAGCGGGGCCGCGACCTCGCCACAGGGGTACTGCTGGGAGCTGGTCTCGGGCTTTCGGCTCTCCTCCTGTACTTGAGCACCACGACCCAGAGCACGACCGGGGCGGCCGTAACTGTCCTGTTCGGCTCGATCTTCGCCGTCAGCAGCTCGGTATTGCCGCTGGTCATAGGTTTCGGGGTTCTTGCCCTTGGTCTCATCGGCCTCATTTACAGGCCTTTGTTGCTCAGCTCGATAAGCCCCGACCTGGCCGCCGCCCAGGGTACCCGGCTGCGGCTGGTCGGGCTCACCTACATGGTGGCCCTCGCGTTGTCCGTGGCTCTTTCCGCCCTCACGATTGGGGCCATCCTGAGCACAGCGCTACTAATTGGGCCCGCGGCGGCCGCTCTGCGGCTGGGCCGGAGCCCCGGGCGGGCCACGGTCTGGGCCGCGGCGATCGGGATAACGGCAACGTGGGGCGGGATAGTGATGGCTTACGACAGCTACAACTGGCCGCCTGCCCAGCAAGGATGGCCAGTGAGCTTTTTCGTCGTCTCTCTGGTCATGGTCGCTTATCTGCTGGCGCAGCTAGCTGGGCGCCACAGGCGGAGTAACACGGAGTAGACGGAACGGTGTTGTCGGGTCTGTTCTCCGGCTTCATGGTCGATACCTGGCTCGAAGCCAGCGTCATGGCGGTCGTGGCCGGGGTCGTGGGGTTCTTTGTGGTCTTGCGCGGTTCGACGTTTGCTGCACACGCCATACCCCAAGGCGCGTTCACGGGCGCGGCGGGAGCGGCCCTGGTCGGGGCCAACACACTCGTCGGCGTCGGCCTTTTCTCACTCCTGGGCGCCGTGTCAATCGCCAGATGGGGGCGCCGGGGCGCGACGACGTGGTGACGGCGCTCGTCCTGGTGACCTTGCTCGGAGTCGGCTCGCTTTTCCTCAGCATGAGCACTGAATACGCGGCGCAGACGTTCTCGCTCCTATTTGGCGAGCCGCTCGCGGTCAGCTCTGGCGACCTGCTGCCAACTGCCCTGCTCGGAACGGCATGCATCTTGATAGTGGTCGTCCTTTACCGTTCGCTGATGCTCTCTTCGGTCGCTCCGGAGCTGGCGTCTGCCAAGGGCGTCCGGGCCGACCGCGTCCAGCTGTGGTTCCTCTTGGCCGTCGCCGCATCGACCACGATGGCGCTCCCGGTCGTGGGTGCGTTACTTGTGTTCAGCCTCATGATCGGGCCGCCCGCTGCGGCCCGGTTCCTCACCAACCGGCCTGGTCGGGCGATGGCCGCGTCGGCTCTTCTTGCGCTGTTGACCGTATGGGCTTCGATAACCGCATCGTTCTGGTCCAACTGGCCGATCGGTTTTTTCGTTGGCGGCTTTGCCGTCGTCTGGTACGCGGCCGGCCGGGTGCTGGCATCGCGCCGAAAGGCAAAGCGCCTCGACGTGCCCCGACGACCTGGTCACCCGGGCGCGGTCCCTCCGGTTGCGTCGGCGGGAGCGAGCTTCGCCTGACGGGCGCGACGAGCGGGCCGTCCTGTCGCGGATGCCCTAAAATCTCGGGAGGCCCCAAAATCCGTCAGGGGCTTGTCGCGGTAGGGTTTCTCTGTGAACAAAGCGCTCCACGGGCTCGTCGAGCAACGGCTACGGCAGGCTTCTCAGCGGTACACGGTGGGGCGGCGAGAGGTGATCGAGCTCCTGGCCGAGGCCGGTCATCCCGTGAGCATCGAGGACATTGCCGAGAGGGCGCCCCGGTTACCGAGGAGCTCCGCCTACCGGCATCTCGTGGACTTGCAGCAAGCCGGGGTCGTCAGGCGGGTCGCGGCTAACGACGAGTACTCCCGTTTCGAGCTGGCCGAAGAGATAACCGAGCACCATCACCACCTGTTGTGCACTGGTTGCGGGAAGGTGCTCGACGTGACACCCACGCCGGCGTTCGAACAAGCCATGGCGAAGTACCTGGACGGGCTGGCAACCGTCAACGGCTTCATCGGCCTCGACCATCGGCTCGACGTGCTCGGAGCGTGCTCAGACTGCCGAAAGCAAGGGATCGTGGCGCCGGCTCTGGTCGCAGTGCCAGGTGATGGCTGATATCCGCCCCGTCGGTGGTCGGCCCATCGGTGGTCGTTACGGCGATGGCGAAGAGGCGCGAGGCCCTCTACGGTCGACCTGACCGACGAGGGCCAGTGGCAAGCCGCTCAGGCAGCGGCGACGTCCCACCGCCACGACCCCCGCGTCGACCCGCCCGACCAACAGGACCGCCGGCGAGTCTGGCTCTGGATGGCCCTACTGGCTTTCTGCCCGATCTGCCTCGCAGTGGTGTTGTGGGCCGCTCTCGACCTCAACGGGAACTACCCGACGATCAAACCGCCGGTCCCGAGTGGCTGGCAAGCCGTTCCTGGGATCTATGCGAGCTTTTCGGTGCCCTCCGGCTGGTCGCTCCAGCAAGAGATGAGCGACTCGGCCGGGGACATCTACTACTCGGGCCCGGGTGGGGGGGCGGGAGAATCTGTGACGCAAGTGGACAGTGCCCCTTCGCCGCAGGCGCCGCTGCCGTCGATCGTGGGCACCTTCCTCGAAGGCTCTTACCGGGTGACGTCGGCCCGCCAGATCGCGATCAAGAACGCCACCGTGGCGTGGCGCTACGACTTCCACCTGATGGACGGGCGCACCGCCACCGGGGTGATGGCATGGGTCAGGCCGACGCAGTCTGAAATCTGGCTCGTCTTGTCGCCCGTATCCCCGACCACTGAGAAAACTCTTTCGACGCTGACGCTCGCTTCGTAGCGGCCCCGAAAACCGGATCAGTCCCTGTACCGGCCGACCGTCGCCGCCGACATCGAGGTCCAAAACGCTGTAGCGTCCCTGAGCAAAGAGCGCCCTGAAGGAGGCTCCGCATTGCCTAGCCAGGTGGCCGATTACGAGATCACGAGCTCTGTGCTCGAGGACGGCACGACCCCGTGCCTTCGGGCCCGCCGGCCGGCGCGGCTGGGCGGTGGCGATGAGCCCGTTACGATCTGGATCCTGGGCCCCCTGGCGCGAACGCCCTGGACGGCGGCCAAGGCTAGGCTCGAGCCCGTCGCCGCCGTGCGGGCGGACAACCTGCCGGCATGGCTTGAGGCCGGGGTGGCCGAGTGGTCTCAGCGACCGGTCATCTGGCTCAGCGCGTCTAACCCGGTCACCGGCACGTTGGCGTCGCCGCCACCCGCCATGGACATGCCGGCTCGTCTTCGCGCCATAGCCGGTGCGGCCCGGGGCGCGCACTCCCTCCACGAACAGGGCCAGCTTCACGGTGCAATATGCCCTCAGGCCGTCGCCCTCGTCGCAAAGAGCGAAGACGGCGCGGGCTTTTCACCATTGGCCAGCTCAGGCGAGCTGGCCGGAGGCGCGGGAGCCGGAGGAGCAGCGGGAACGGGCGGGGCTGCGGTCCTCGCACCTCCTTCGTTGGGCAACGGCGAGCGCCCGGTGGCACAGGTGGGGTACCCGCCACTGGCGTACATGGATCCCCAACTGCTGAGGGGGGAGGGCGGGCGCTGGTCTGACGTCTGGGGACTGGGCGCAACTGTTCAGCAGGTCGTAAGCGGGTCGGTGCCGTTCCCCGGGATCGAGGATGTGCCTGTTGTCCAGTCGCTCGGCAGGCTCTTGATGACACCAGCACCCGCCCTCGGCCAGCTGCCGGCTGCAGTCTCGGATCTGGTGACCGCGTGTCTCTCAGTCGACCCCGCGGACAGGCCCCTTACAGCCAGGGAAGTGGCGGAGCGTCTCGAAGAGGCCGCGTCGAAGTGGTGACAGAGCAGCTCTCGACCACTAGCTCTATCCCGAGGAGGTAACGGGCGTTGGGCGACAAACTCGAGGTCCTCGCCGGCCCTGGCCTGGTGACCCGGTACGGCGACGTTGCCGCCTGGGCCGGCCCACAGGCCTCACCTGCCTTGCAAGCACACCTCGTTGGCGAAGCGCAGCGTGCCAGCCAGGTGGCAAACGGTGGAGACCAGTTCGCCAGCTCTCTCATAGCGGTCCTCCAGCGAGGCGACCCGGAGCCTCAGGCGCCATTTGCAATGGTGGGACCGGGGGCAAACGGGCTCACTTTGTTCCTGCATGGGCCGGTCCAAGCCTGGGACAGCGGCCGGTGGCTGGCGCCTCAACCCGTGCCTGGCTGGATGGTCACCTCCATCGGCCGGCCGTGGCCCTTGATCGTCCTGCCGTACGGCGCCACGCCTCCCCCCCAAAGCCAGCAGGGCAACCCGTTGGACCTCGTATTCGGGGCGGTCCCGGGGTCAGGGTTCGTCCTCCTGAGGCCGCCGGCGGGGGCGGGCCAGCAAGTGGCTGCTGTCCCGCAAACGGCCGGGGCCGCTCAACTTAGGGGCCCCTCAACTTGCACAGGGGGCTTACGGCCAGGCAGGTGGCATCCCGGCCGAGACCGGGCCCGGTGTTCCCGGTGGTATGGCGGCCGCGGGCGGGATGGCTGCCGGTGGCATCTCCGGCGGCGCGGGCGGGGCTGGCCCGGCCGGCATCGGCCCCGCCGCCGGTGGAGCAACTGTTGGTGGAGCAACTGCCGGTGGAGCTGGTGCCGGGGTGGTCGGCGCCGCTGCGGCGGGTGCCGCTGCTGGCGCGCTTGCCGCTGGAGTAGCAATGGCGGGTAGCCCTGAAGCAGCCGTCGGGACGGCTACGGCCGGAGGGGCGCTTGTTGGCGAGACGGCTGGCGGGGCCGAACAGGGTTCACCGGGGTCGCCAGGGACCGACGCAGGGCTGGGTGCGGCCGCTACCTCGGCCCCGGCCGTCGCCCAGCTTCCTGAGTCGACCCCAGTATTTGGCGCTGTATTTGGCCAGGGGCCCGGTACCGCCGGTCAGGCGCTTGGCGGAGGTGCCGTCGACCTCCGCAACGTTTTCCCCTCTGGGCAAGCCCCGCTCCCGCTCGCTTCCGCCTGGGGTATTCCGGTTGCGTCTGACCTTCCAGACGTGCCCGGCGTGCGCTGCGAGCTGGGGCATTTCAACCACCCTCGAGCATTGACCTGTTTGCGGTGTGGCAGGGCCATCCTCCCCGGCAGCCCACAACAGAACGGCCACCGGCCTCCTGTCGGCGTCCTGCTAGCTGACGACGGTACGATTTGGGCTCTCAGCCGCGGGTGCCTCATCGGCACGGAGCCCGGTACTGCGCCGGAGGTCCAGTCCGGCGCGGCCCAGGGGATCGCCCTGAGGGCAGGCCCCAACCATGCCATGGCGCCGGTGCACGCCGAGATCCAGATCCGGGTGTGGTCGACGTACCTGATCGACCGCGCCGCCGAAGGGGGGACCTGGCTCCAGGAGCCTGACGCTCAAGGCTGGGCACAGCTCGGGCGCAACGAGCAACGCGAGCTGGCGAACGGTTCACACGTCTCTTGCGGAGGAAGGGTCCTGACCTACCTCTCGGCTTGGCCGGCCTAGTTAGCGGCCCGCCTCAGGAAAACTTGCCGCGTTCGAAGGTCCAGTAGGGAAAGTAACAACAGGGAAGAATGATTTCGAGCGCGCAAGTAGTCCTTCGGCGGTCTCTTAGCGGCCACGGCGGCGAAAGCGGGCCGCCGCGTCGGGTGTGCCTCGCGTGCACGGAGGCACTCGCCGACCGGCCGGCGAGCTCCCTCCTTCGGAGTTACTCGCCCAGAAGCTTGTGGAACCTCGGGCACAGCTGATCGACGGCAGCCGAGATCACTACGCCCAGGTCGCCAGGGGGTAGCGCCACGTTCCCCTCGTCAATCGGGACACGGTCTCCAACCTCTTCGACCGAGGCGCCTGAGCCCAGGTCGCCGCAGACGACTTGCCCGAGGCTGACCAGCTGCGGTCCCGAGCGATAACTCCCGATGTCCGGGGCCTGGCTGTAAACAGAGTTCAGGAACGCCTGGTCCGCCTTCGGGCTGATCGGCGAGCGGCTACCGCCACAGCCCGCCAGCACTGAGCCAATCAGTACTGCGCCAATCAGCACTGCAGCCACAAGCCCTCGCTTTGGCACAGGGCGCATCCTAGGGCCTGGTTGTACCGACCAAGGATCACGGGGTGCCCCGCTGCCTGCGGAGGAAGCTCTAGCATCCTGACCAAACATCGATTTCCGCTGCACAACCTGAGGTTCGAGGCTGCGGGGAGCGAAGCCAAGGGACCATCGGGGAATAAATGGCGCCGACCAGCATGTACGAACGCCTCGGGGGGATGGCGTTCTTCGAGGGACTAACAGAGCGGTTCTACGATCGCGTGGCCCAGGACGAGGTGCTGCGCCCTCTTTACCCCAAAGACCTCGAGGCGCCTCGCCGCCACCTGTGCTTGTTCCTGGCTCAGTTTTGGGGAGGACCGCGGCTCTATGACGAAGAGCGTGGGAACCCTCGCCTGCGCGCCCGCCACCTACCGTTCAAGATCGGCAAGGAGTCACGCGACCACTGGTTCGCCCACATGAGCGAAGCCGTGAAGGAGGCGCACGTCGGCGCGCTCGAAGAGGCGCAGCTGCTCACCTACTTCGACGCGGCATCCGCGCACATGATCAACAGCGTGGAGGACTGATGCGCCTCTAGTGAGGGGCCATGAAGCCCACAGATATCGACCCACAGATATCGACCCACAGATATCGACCCACAGATATCGACCCACAGATAATCGACAAGGTGTAACCCGGAGTCGCGGTGCTGTTCAGATTCCATCGCGGTGGCGTTCAGCTTGGTGAGGCAACATCGTCGAGGTGTCCCGTTCGTAGGACGATCGAAAGGAGCCCTACATGCGTGTCACATTTGACGAGACCGAGGCCGGCGTAACGTGCCATCTAGTCGGCAACCTGGAGCACCTCTCTGTACCTCAATTTCGCGACGCCGTTGCTCAGCTTCGTGACGCCAGGCGCGTGATCTTCGAGCTCTCGGCAGTTCCCTTCGTGGACTCGGCCGGGCTGGGTGCGCTCATCGGTTCGGTCCGACGGACGCGCGAGGTGGGCGGCGACGCGGTTGTATGTTCGGCGCGGCCATCTGTAAAAAGAGTGCTCGAAATGGTCGGCCTTCCCCGGATCGTGCACGTCTTCGACACCCTCGACGAGGCTCAGGCCTACTGCCTGAGACGTTTCGTGGCCTGAGCCTGCCCAGCCAGGGCGGCCCTCTGTCGCACTCGAGTAACCGAATAGCCAGTACCCCAAAGCCAGCGCCCGAACAGCCAGTGTGCGGCAGTTCGGGCGCTAAGGTTTCTTGGCGACTGCGTCGGTGAGGCTGCGGGCGGCATTGATGAACGCCACGTGAGTGAACGCCTGAGGGAAGTTGCCGACCAAACGCTTCCGTTGCGTGTCGTACTCCTCAGAGAACAGGCCGACATCGTTGGCCACCGAGACCACTCGCGCGAATATCTCACGCGCTTCGTCGTTGCGTCCCAACAGCGCCAGGCACGACACAAGCCACAGGGAGCACGGCAGAAAGGTGCCTTCTTGGCCCGGTAGCCCGTCGACCCCCGAGGTGTTCCGGTACCTGATGACAAAACCGTTCACCATCAGCTCACGCTGTATGGCCTCGATGGTGCCCACGATCCGCGGGTCCTCTATGGGCAAGAAGCTGATCAAGGGGACCAGCAGGAAGCTGGCGTCCAGCTCCTTGGAACCATAGGCCTGGGTGAACGCACCTACCTCAGCGTTGTATCCCTCCTCGCAAACCTGCTGGTGGATGGTCTCGCGCACCTTGCGCCATCGGTCGACCGGACCTTCCAGGCCGTGGTCCTCGACCGCCTTTATGGCCCTGTCGAGCGCCACCCAGGCCATAACACGGGAATAGACCAGGGGTTTGGGCGGTCCCCTCAGCTCCCAGATGCCCTGGTCAGGCTCTTCCCAGTGGTTCTCTACGAACCCGACGAGCACCCGCTGAAGATCCCACACGGCGGGCTGCATCTCGGCGCCACGCGAACGGGCCATGTGCACGGCTTCCATCAGTTCCCCGAACACGTCGAGCTGGAATTGCAAAGACGCTGCGTTGCCGACCCGCACCGGCTGCGACGAGTCGTACCCCGGCAGCCAGTCGAGTTCCAGTTCGGGCAGCCGCCGCTCGCCCGCCACTCCGTACATGACTTGTAGCTGGTTGGGGTTTCCCGCCGCGGCCCGCACGAGCCAGCGGAACCACGCCCTCGCCTCTTCGATGGCGCCCGCTTCGCCCAGCCCCTCAAGAGTAAGCGCGGCATCTCGGACCCAGCAGTAGCGGTAGTCCCAGTTGCGAGGCCCACCCAGGGCCTCAGGCAGTGACGTCGTCGCCGCCGCCACGATGCCACCCGTAGGCCCATATGTAAGCGCCTTCAGCGTCAAGAGGGAACGCCGCACCAGTGGGCCCCACACACCATGTATGTCGGTCAGATTGCTGCACCAATCGAGCCAGTAAGAGAGGGTCTCGTCCAACGCCACGCCACATTCGAGTTGATGGATCTCCTCGTCGAACGAGGGGCCCAATGCAACCTGAAATCGAGCTCCTCGTCTTGCTTTATGACGAAGGCCGACTCATGGCGCAGGTGATCGGGCTGAGGCGTCAGGTCGACTGGGCTGTCAATTTCGACCTCGTCGGGGCCAGAGATGGCCCGGATACCGCTGCCGGTCTGGGTCACCCACGGGATCTGGGAACCGTACTCGAAACGGATGACCAGCTCTCCTATCATCTCCACGCTGCC
Source organism: uncultured Acidimicrobiaceae bacterium (assembly GCA_963823855.1). Taxonomy (GTDB): domain Bacteria; phylum Actinomycetota; class Acidimicrobiia; order Acidimicrobiales; family Palsa-688; genus Fen-671. The sequence continues at coordinate 177,148 of CAWGNA010000001.1, read as the reverse complement.
CCGCAGCCCCTGCACCCGGCGGAACACTCGGGGCCGGTGGTGTCGAGGCGGCATGAAGTCCGTGATACGCACGGTGCCAGTCGCTGTGTCCCATTCCTGGTCGAGGACGAGAGAGTCGCCACGGTAAGAACGGCGTGTCGCGGGGCCGCCGTCCTTCGGCGCCAGCAGCCACCGGCCGTTCTCGGGCGTCCCAAGCAGGGCCGCGAAACAGGCGGCAGAGTCGAAACGTGGCACGCACAGCCAATCAAGCGACCCATCCCGGCCTACGAGGGCTGCGGTATGGGTGTCGCCGATCAGTGCGTAGTCTTCTATGCGCTGGCTCACCCGAGCGATCTTAGGGTAGGTGACCGGGAGTGCCTGGTACAGCATCCCCACCCGCGGAGACGGGTTTAGACCGCGAGGTAGCGCCTAACGGCAAAACCCGAGCCGAAGGCGCCCACGATGGTCCCGACCACCACGATGAACAGGCCCGTTAGCAAGGCCTCATGGGAACTGACGAAGAGCGGTTGATTGGGGTTGAGAGGGTCGCTACCGGTGAAGGATGCGAAGGTGTCGCGGGCAAAGTAAGTGATCAAAAAGGCCAACCCCGCGCCCACCAGGCCCTCCACCAGCCCTTCCAGCATGAACGGCACCCTGATGAACCAGTTGGTGGCCCCAACGAGCTTCATGACCGCCACCTCGCGGCGCCGAGCGAAGATCGCCAGTTGGATCGTGTTCACCACCAGCGCGATCGCTCCGATCATGACCCCGCCGGCCACGATCAAGGCCACCGTGCGCAGCGTCGAGAAGTGCGCCAGGGTGTCTTTGATCACTTGCCCCGGGTACCCAACGCTATAGACGCCCGGTTGCTTGTTGAACTCGGCGGCGAGTTGCTGGACGTTTTGTGCTTGGGCCGGCACCACCCGGAACGATGGCGGCATCGTCGAAACGCTCATGACCTTGATGAGGTCAGGCTGCCCGCTGAACATCCCTTTGAATTCGGCGTAGGCCTGGGGCTTATCGACGTAGTGGAAGGTTTTGACTTCATCGGGGACCATGCCGCCGAGCTCGCGCTGGATGGCGGTTACTTCCTGCGGACTGGCAGACGGCTCCATGAAGATGGCGACCTGCACCCCACCTTGCCATTGGACCGTCGCCTTGTTGACGGCCTGGCGCATGATGAGCACTCCGCCCAGGGCGGTCAACGACACCGCCATGGTCACGACGGCAGCAATCGTCATGACTATGTTGCGCACGAGGTTGCCCCCGGTCTCGCGCAGGACGTATGGGCTCGCCATCGTCATTGGGGGCTCTCTTCTTCCCTCGTCTCCAACCGGCTGAAGGTTGGCCGGCCTATCACGCCTCGACCATGCCGTACACGCCCCGGGCCTGGTCCCGCACGACGTTGCCACGGTCCAGCTCGATCACACGCTTTCGCATGGAGTCGACCACGTCCTGCTGGTGAGTGGCCATGACGACGGTCGTGCCGTATTGGTTGATGCGCTCGAGAAGGCGCATGATGCCGCCCGTCGTACCAGGGTCAAGGTTGCCCGTGGGCTCGTCGGCCAGCAGGATCAACGGACGGTTGACGAAAGCCCTGGCCACTGCGACCCGTTGTTGTTCGCCGCCTGAGAGCTCGTTCGGCCTCCGGTCTGTCTTGTTGCCGAGCCCGACCAAGTCGAGGATCTGGGGCACCTGAGAACGGACGAAATGGCGGGACCGCCCGATCACCTCGAGAGCAAAGGCGACGTTCTGGTAAACGGTCCGCTCGGGCAGCAGACGGTAGTCCTGGTAGATGCACCCGATGTTGCGCCGGAGGTAGGGGACTTTCCAGGGGGCCAGGGCACCGACCTCCTTGCCTGCCACCCAGACGTCGCCGGTGTCAGCTCGTTCCTCTTTCGTAACGAGACGCAAGAACGTCGTCTTGCCGGATCCGGACGGCCCCACGATGAACACGAACTCTCCGCGCGGGATGTCCACAGTGACGTCTCGCAGCGCGGTGACAGACCCTTTGTAGGTCTTGGTGACGTGGTTGAGGCGGATCATACGAAAGTGTGGCCGACGTACGACCTTCCGACGGGCACCGACAGAGCATAGCCAAATGACCGGGCCAGTGGCACATTACCCTCGGTACCACTCGTCGGAAAACGTCCCTACCTGCGGGAACGTGCCGGCACCTGGTGCCCCCGCGCACGGGCCGGCCCCGTTAACGAGGACGTTTAGCGCTGATGAGCTCGTCGTAGACTGCCGCGGTCTTGTTAGCTACAGCTCCCCACGTAAACTCCGCCAGCGCCCGTTCCCGGCCAGCCGCCCCGAATTGCCTCGCCAAGGCTGGAGAGCCAAGCAGCTCGTTGACGCGCTGGGCGATGGCCGCCGCAAAGGCTCCCGGGTCTGCCGGCGAACCAAAGGCATCGCCACTCGGCACGAAGGGCACCAGAAAGCCGGTCTTGCCGTCCTCCACTATCTCGGGTATCCCCCCCACGGCGCTCGCCACGACGGGCACGCCACAGGCCATCGCTTCCACGTTGATCAGCCCGAACGGCTCGTAAATCGAGGGACAGACGAACACACTCGCATGGCTTATGAACTGGACGAGCTCGGGTCGCGGCATCATCTCCTCGACCCAGAAGACCCCCTTACGCCGCTCGGCCAGGTCGGCTACCTGAGCCCGCACCTCACGCTCGATCTCGGGTGTGTCCGGGGCACCCGCGCAGAACACCGCCTGCGCATCGGGGTCGAAGGAGCGGGCCGCCTCCAGGAGGTACGTTATGCCCTTCTGGCGGGTGACCCGACCGACGAAAAGCACGATCGGGGCGTGCGGGTCCACGCCCCGGGCCTCGAGGGCGGCGGTTCGCTCGTCCGGGAAGAACTCGTCCGGGTCGATGCCATTGTGGACGACCTTTACTTTCGCCTCTTTCACTGCCGGGTAGACGCGCAACACGTCGTCGCGCATGGCACGTGACACCGCTATGACTGCACCCGCCGCTTCTATGGCGATGCGCTCCGCCCACGACGACAACCGGTAGCCGGCCCGAGCTGTTCGGCTTTCCACGGCCGCAGCGGCTCCAGGCTGTGAGAGGTCATCACATGGGGCACGTCGTACAGGACGTCCGCTAGGTAACCGGCAAAGTTGGTGTACCAGGTGTGGCTGTGGACGACGTCGGCCGCCGAGACGTCGGCGACCATCCGCAGGTCCACCGAAAGCGCACGCAGGGCCGCGCCCAAACCGTCTTTGGCCAGAGCGTCCCACGGTTCGTAGGCGCCCGCTACAAGGGGGTCATGGCGCGGGGCCTCGAAGCAATAAACGCCGACGTCTACCAACTTGGCGAGCTCCCGGGAGAGGTATTCCACGTATACACCCGCGCCCCCATAGATCTCGGGCGGGTACTCGCGTGTCAGGATCGCGACGTTCGTCACGCGACGACCTTTTCACCCTTGCCAATTACGACGACACCGCGTGCCGACATTGTGAAGCGGCTTGCGTCCAGCTCCGGGTCGGTACCGACCTGGACACCCGGCTCGACAATAACGTTTTTGTCAATGATGGCCTGCTTTACAACCGCACCTTCCCCGATGTGCACATTGTCCATAATGACGGAGCCCTCCACGAGGGCTCCCTGCTCCACCACGACGCCCGGAGATATTACGGACCGCCTGATAGTCCCGCCCGAAATAATTGTCCCTCCCGAAATTATCGAGTCGAAGGCCACCCCGCTCCGCCCCGCCTCCTCGAAAACGAACTTCGCCGGGGGCAATTGTGGCGGGCTGGTGAATATCGGCCATTCAGTATTGTAAAGGTTGAACACCGGCTGCACTGCCACGAGGTCCATGCTGGCGTCGTAGTAGCTGTCCAAAGTGCCGACGTCGCGCCAGTACGCGCGTTCGTGTTCGGCGGCCCCCGGTACCTCATTGTTGTAGAAATCGTAGAAATGGGCGTCGTTGCTGGCGACAAAGCGCGGGACAATGTCAGCTCCCATGTCATGGCGGCTGTTGGCATCCTGGGCGTCCTCCATCAGCGCATCTACCAGGGCATCCGCCGTGAAAATATAATTGCCCATCGAGGCGAAGAGGTGGTCCCGTCCTGCCGCCAGCCCGACGGGATCGGGCGGCTTTTCGACAAAACGGTCGACCACTGTCCCCTGGCCCGGTTCGAGCACACCGAACCCCGTCGCCTCCTCTGGAGGCACCCTAATCGCCGCCACCGTGGCGGCCGCACCGGTCTCGACATGTTGACGCAACATTTGGCGCGGGTCCATCCGGTAAATATGGTCGGCCCCGAAGACCAAAATATAGTCCGGTCGCTCGTCGCCAATGATGTTCAAGTTTTGGTAAATGGCGTCAGCTGAACCTGCGAACCACCACGGCCCCCGCCGCATCTGGGCCGGGACGGGCGTGACGTAGCTCCCGAGCAGGGTCGAAAACCGCCACGTGCGCGTCACGTGCAGGTCCAGGCTGTGGCTCTTGTACTGAGTCAGCACCACTACCTGGAGGAAACCGGCGTTGGCCAGGTTGGATAGGGCGAAGTCGATAAGGCGGTAGTGCCCTCCGAATGGCACGGCCGGCTTGGCCCGGTCCAGGGTGAGCGGCAAAAGGCGCTTGCCCTCCCCGCCGGCGAGGACTATCGAGAGCACTCGTGCCACGCGACCAAGGTACCCCAGCCACAGCGCGGACGCCCCTTTTTGTCGGCCGGGCCTGGGCCGCGTCCCCGGCACCCCTGCCTCGAGGGGAGGCCCTCAAACCCCGCCCCGGGGGCCGCCGGTTCGGGTTTGACCCTTTCCGGGTGCAGAGCGGCTTCCGGGTGCATGGATGGGCGCACTATGCCCTGCAATCGCGACAAGAACCCGTTTCGGCACCCCGAACCGGGGCCAAACATGGAGAGCGCTCCGTACAACCACAATCTGAGGCACCCAAAGTGCCCGGAGGGCTCCCAGACCGCCCAGCGTGGCTGTCGCGGGTGGCGCCCGCCTAGTGGCGAGGGAGGCCGTTGTTCCCCGGAGAGGTCGTGCACCTAGTCACGGGGCCGCCGTAAAGCGCACTCCGTCGCCCGGCTTGGCATCAGGGCTGGGTTTGCCAGTGCCCGAAACCCTTCCGTTGCTCGTCGGTGACATACATAGGGTGGGCCCGCAAGGACTCGTAGTCCAACTCGAGGTAGGGCACCGTCTTGTCGTGGGAGTCCCAGTACTCGTACTTAACCGCGGCCGAATCTCCCTCAGTTAGGCCGAACTTCTTCAGTTCGGTGGTGTTCCCACCGAAGTTCTCGGTCCAGCCAATGCGCTGTGCGCTCGCATGGACATGCTCCAGGTCCCTCCGCATGAGGACGATGAATATCCCGGGTGGTGGGTCGTCTACCACGTCTTTCAACATGTGGGGGGCTTGCACGACGATGCCGTCCTGCAGCAGGAACTCCCTGAAGAGGCCGGCGTCTTTGATGAGGAACTCAGCTTCGTCGACGAACCGGTGGCCCGTGTCGGCGGCGATCATCTGGGCACCGATCCGTGTGCCTGACCGTTGAGGCCCCGTGACGACGATCTTCTTATAGGCAGCAAGGTGCTCGAACACGGCCTGGCTCTTGAAAGGCTAGGAACGGCTAAGTCTGGGCGGAATACCCGTCGCCATGCCCGTCGCTACCTGTCTCATGAGGGCTCGGGGACGGGTCTGCGGCGCCCGACGCCCCGGTCACAGCCGGCTCGCCATGGCTGGCATCGGCATGGCCGGCGGAGACCTTTTCCAGCTCGACGTCGTCGGCGTGCCCTCCGTGCCCATCCCCGTTATGCGCAGCCCCAACGGTGTGGAACGCCCCCTTCGCATCCCGATAAATAATGCCTCCTACCGGCCGCTGGATGGGGTGGGCGCGCGAATGCTGCAGTTGCAGACATACCCGGTAGGCGACAACGGCCCCCACCGCCGGGCCAATAAACGAGCCGTACTGAAGGATCTCGATCAACAATTCGAACGACATCCCGAGTGCGTTGCCAATGACGTCGGTGGCGCTCGCTAGCGTGAGGTCGACGAAGAAAAGTAGAGCGGCTACACCGACCGCTGTCCGCAAAGGCTTGTCGCGCGGCCTGTCAAGCAGGTTGTGTTCCCCGTAGTCGGCGTAGATCCGTTTGTCTAACCAAGGCCAGGTATAGATGATGCCGAACACGATCCCGGGCAGGAGGAGGCCAGGGAAGAACGGGTTCGCGATCTCATGGCCAAAGCTGCGGAACTCCCAGTGCGGCCAGAGCCGCAAGGCGCCGTCAAGCCACCCGACGTACCAGTCTGGCTGCGTGGCCGCGCTCGAGCGAGCGGCCTGGTAGGGACCGTAAAGCCAGATCGGGTTGATCTGGACGAGGCCTCCTAGCCCGAATACGACGGCCGCAATGAACATGAGGAGGGCGGTTGACTTGACCGTGTACTGGGGCCACAAGCGGCTCCCGACGATGTTGTGCTCGGTCTTGCCGGGACCAGGAAAATCCGTGTGCTTTTGGTGCCAAAGAATGGCGAGGTGACCACCGAGCAGGCCAGCCAAGAGTAATGGGAACAGGAACTCGTGGATGACGAACAACCTCTGGAAGAACTCCGTGCCTGGGAAAGGCCCGCCCCAAATGTTGAACGCTAACCAAACGCCAACGAACGGGAGCGACTGAACTATCGAGAACACCACCCGCAAGCCCGAACCCGACAGCAGGTCGTCCGGCAGCGAGTAGCCCGAGAACCCCTCGAGCATGGCCAGGAGCAGCAACGTCACCCCGATGATCCAGTTGATCTCACGCGGACGGCGGAAGGCCCCAGTGAAGAAAATGCGGCACATGTGGAACGTAATTGAGGCCAGGAAAATGAGGGCGGCCCAGTGGTGGGCCTGGCGCATGACGAGGCCGGCCCGGACGCTGAAGGAGATGTCGATGGTAGAGGCGTACGCCTCGGTCATCGACTGGCCGTCGAGGGGTTTGTAAGGGCCGTGGTAGATGACCATGGCGTCGGAAGCCTTGTAGAAGAACGCCAGGTAAATGCCTGTCACTACGAGCAGGACGAAGGAGTACATGGCGATCTCGCCGACCATGAAGGACCAGTGGTCGGGGAAGATCTTGTCCATGGCCGAGCGCAACCATTTCGAAGTACCCAGGCGATCGTCGGTCCAGTCCAACGCCTTTTGCTCATGCTGCGCCCTCTTGCGGGCAGCTGAACGTTCGGCGACGGTGCTCATGAGAGGCTCTCCCGTTGCATCTTGCGAACGCCCACCCGTCAGTCTCCAGCCCTGTTCCAGAAGCCTGGGCCGACCGGCTCGATGAAATCGCTCCTGGCGATGAGGTAACCGTCTGGCGACACACCGAGGGGAAGTTGCGGCAGCGGCCTCGACGCCGGGCCGAACACGGGCTTGCAGTCCTGGAGGATGTTGAACGTGGACTGGTGGCACGGGCAGATCAGCTGCAACGAAAGGACGTTGAACAGGCTGACGGCACACCCGGCGTGCGTGCACACCTTAGAAAAGGCGACCAGGCCGTTCGCGCCCGAGATCACTTCGAAGCCAGCCTGGCCGGGGCGGGGCTCAACCGGTGCCCCACCGATGTTGATGACGACCGCAGCGGACTCAGGGGTGTCGATGAAGCCCTCAGGCCACACAGTGACGAGCCCGTCCACCGAAATATCGTCGACGGTGATGGCGCGGCCGTCTTCGGTGACGAGCCTCGCCCCTGGGTACCACTGCGTGTGGTAGAGCTCGTTGCCGGGCCTGGGGCCTAGCGACGCCAGCGGCCATAACGCCGCGATCCCGAATATGCCGCCCACCGGGACCAGCACCTTTTTCACAAGGAAGCCCCGGCGTGACATCATCACCTCGGTCCCCCGGGAGAGCGAGTCCACAACGGCCGCCCGCTCTTCAGAGGTCGAGATGTGGTCGCCCCTACTGGCCGCTACCTCTTGTCCTGGCAGCAGGTACCGCGCCCAGAGCAAGAGGCCGACGCCCAGACAGCCGAAACCAAACAGGAGGAAATACCCTTCCAGCTGGGCTTGGCCGCCCGTCCAGTAGACGACCATGAGGCCAATGCCGCAGGCGGCCGTTATCCCCCAAAGAACGGCGATTATGTACTCGAGCCGCCTTGCTCGCCACGGGTCGTCGCGTAGCGGGTACCAGCTGTCGTCCTGGTCGGCGGGGATGTCGTCCGGCCACGGAGTCCCCTGATCGGCACCATCGTCAGGCCCGTGGGTGCCGGTCATCACCTCCGGGTACCCGCGGAACTCAGTCGTCGCCATCTGACCTCACCCCCGGTTACCGATCAGCCTGGCGAGTAGGAGCAACGCCCCCAGCCCGAAGATGATCGCTACAAAGCCCTCGGGCACCGGCCCGAAATACCCTATCCCGAGGCCCCCCGGGTTACGAGTGTGGCTGATGTTGTACACATAGTCAGCTATCGCAGAGACCTGTTGGTTGGTCAGCTGTCCTGGACCGAATGTAGGCATCGGCCGGGGCCCGACCCGTACGGCCTCCGCTATCTGGGTAACGGTAGCACCGCGCACGCTCGGCACCACGTAACCGTGGCTCAGCATCCCGCCCGCGCCGGAGGCGGCATGGCATTGCGCACAGTTCAAAAGGAACAACTGATTGCCCTCGGAGAGCGTCGGGCAACTGGATGTTTGCACCGCGCAAGGTGCCGTCACGTCGGGGATCCCCGGCCCCGGGGTGCCGTTGAGGACGTCGAGGTAATTGACGTAAGCGACGATCTGGGCGATCTGGGTCTCGTTGAAGTACGGAGGCCCCGGCAGAGGCTCCTGGTTGGGCGAGCTCAGCGGCATGCGGCCCGTGGACAAGAAGAAGTCGACCGCAGCCGGTCCCACGCCGAGCAATGGAGGCCCCTTCGCCCCGACGCCGCCGATCCCGTGACAGGCGGAGCAATGCAGGTCGTAAAGTGTCTCGCCCGCGGCGATGTCAGCCGGGCTGGTACTTACCGGTTTGGTCTGGGCCGGAGCGGGCAGAGCCAGGAACAGGACGGCGAACACCGCCATGACCCCCCCGACCAAAACCGCCGGACCTGTGAGCGCGGAACGACGAGCCTTGGCAACCAGACCCCTCGGGCCGATGGTGGGGCGCCGGTCCGTCTTCATTTAGTCGATGGGAGTAGGAAGATCATGGCGTAGAGACCGATCCACACAACGTCGACGAAGTGCCAATAGTAAGACAACATCTCGACGTGCGGCGCGCTGCGGTGGCCGCCGAAGCGTATCCGGGTGTTGAACGAGCGCATAAACATGAACACCATGGCCGCCAGGCCACCCATGACGTGCAGGAAGTGGATGCCGGTGAGCACATAGAACGCACCGCTGTAGGCACTTTGTTGGATGGAGAAGTTTCGAGTCACATAGTCCACGATCTGCATGCCCTCGAAGATGGCGCCCAAGGCCCACGTGAAGGCCAACCAGACCCGGAAACCAGCCAGATTTCTTCGGTGGACCGCCCGCACCGCGTACTGCATGGACCCTGACGACAGGACCAGGACCACGGTTGCGACGCCCACTGTCTTGGCATCGACTGCGTCGTGGAACGGTGGCCACACGGGAGTGGCCGCCCGGAGCGTGAGGTAGGCGGCGAACAGGCCGCTGAAGAACATCAGCTCGGATGCGAGCCAGACGATCGTGCCGACGTTGACTAAAGCCGGGCGGTAATCGGCGGGGTTCAGCGGCCGGGCGGGGCTGGAGGGTGGGCTCGCCGTCGTGCTGATCGCAGTCATGACACTTAATGTTCTACCAATAGCCGCCAGCCCGATCCCAATCGAGCAAACCTGGCGGCGCTGGCGAGGACAAGGCTCGGCCCCAAGCAGCCCGAATGCCCAAATAGTTGTGCTGTGCACACCGAAACCGAGGCGCCCTGACCCATTGGTGACGGCGCCCGTGAGTCTCGGCGCCCGTAGTCTTGGCGCGTGGGACCGTCATCCGCCATCGAGGCATCCACCATCGAGGCATCGGCAACCGAGGCATCGGCGACCGGGGCGGCCGGGGCGGCCGGAGCAGCCGTGACCGGGGCAGCCGTGACCGGGGCATCGGCGACCGGGGCGGCCGGGGCGGCCGGGGCGACCGAAGCGGCCGGGGCAGCCGTGACCGGGGCGTCGGCGACCGGGGCGTCCGGCGTTGAGGCGTCCGGCGTCAAGGCATCCGCGACCAAGGCATCCGGCGTCAAGGCCCTCGGCCGGCGCAGCCAGTACCGTTACGAGCACCCTGACCCTGAATTGCTCGAGACGTTTTACAACCCCGAGCCGGGCTCGCCGTGGGCCGTCTCGCTCCTGTGCAGCGAGTTCACCAGCCTGTGCCCGGTCACTGGTCAGCCCGACTACGGCCGCTTGCGGGTCGAGTACGTCCCGGACCAACTATGCGTGGAGAGCAAGAGCCTGAAGCTCTACCTCGTCGGGTACCGCAACCACGGCACTTTCCATGAGGCATGCGTCAACAAGGTCGCCGACGACCTGTGCTCGAAGCTATCGCCGAGGTACCTGCGCGTGTACGGCGATTTCCAGCCCCGGGGAGGCATCGCTATCCGGCCGCTGGCTGTCCGTCCAGCTCCCGGCCTTTCGCGAGACGAGGAAGCGCGCTGCGTGGCTTTGCTCGGCCAGGTGACCAGCTTGGCAGGCCTCGCTTGAGTGACTGGAGGGAGCGGTCACGCTGATGGGGGTGATCGATCTGACCGTACGGCGTTCCCCAAGGTGTTAGGCAGGTGCCGCAAAGAGCGTGCCCGCAACTCGGGGCTGGCTTTCAGGCCGGTTGAAGGATCCAGGGTAGACAGAGGCTCAGGAGCCACGCCGGGTAGTGGGAGTGTCACCGAAAGCGCCCCCGAGGCAGATCGAAGCCCCCGCAGGCTGAAAACTTGGCCCTTTCCCGGTGCACTTTCGGGCTTTCGGCTGCAAAACGAGCCCCTTTCGACTCGGATCCGCGACGAAAAAGCGGTTCTGCACCTGAAAGGCTCGAAACCGGGGCTTACCCAGGCCCGTTTCGAGGTCTGCGAACGAGGGACGCGGGTCTTCGGCACCTAGAGCATTTGTGGCCCCACGAAGTGTGAGATCAATGTACGTGACCGCCCGGTCCGCGCCTTCTTCAGCCCATTCCCCCTCCTCGCCAGCCGCACCACATTGCCGGCAAAGGCGTCGCGCCGCCTCCGCCGCTTCGCCGCTTCGGCCGCCCGTCGCCCAGCTCCCTCCCCGCCGCCTCCTAGCTTCAGTTGCGCCTGGAGCCTGCTTCAGCCCAGGGCACCGGACGGGTACTTAACGTCCCACAGGCACAGCCCGTGCGGCGGCGCAATATTCCTGGCGGCTGCCCTGTCGCGAGCGGCCAGGACCGACGTCAGCTCCCCCGCCGTCAGCCGCCCGGATCCCACCTCGATGAGCGTACCCATGATCGAGCGGACCATCTGGTGGCAGAACGAGGTCGCCTCGATCTCGAAGCACAGCCGTGCATCCCCGAGATCTGACCAGTCAGCCCCCAGGACCCGGCGAACCAGGGGGCCCGGGCGGCCCCGGACGGCGTGGCAGAACGACGTAAAGTCGTGCTCGCCTAGCAGAACATCACAGGCGGCCTCCATGCGGCGCACATCGAGCGCCCGGCCGACGTGCCAGGTGGTGGCCGCGCTCAGAGGGTCGGGCCATTCGGAGCACAGGATGTTGTACCGGTACCGGCGTGACACGGCCCAACGACGCGCATCGAAGCCGGGCGGCGCCCAGGCTGCCTCTCTCACCACGACAGTAGGGGCAAGCATCTTGTTGAGCGAGCGTTGCAACCGGCATAGGTCCGCCACCGCGTTTGCGTCCAGGCTTACCACTTGGCCCCAGGCGTGGACGCCGGCATCAGTTCGCCCCGCGGAGGTCAGCTCGACGGGATGGCGCAGGGCCCGTTCGAGCGCATCCCCCAGGGATCGAGCCACCGTCGGCAGCCCATCCTGCAGCGCAAACCCGTGGAATGGGGCGCCGAGATACGCGATCAGCAGGCGGAGCCGGCGCCTTTGGCTTGGCTGGCCTGGCTGGCCCGCTGGCAGTGCCTCACCTGCGCTGAGACCTTCAACTGCGCTGGAAGGCCCCGGAGAGGGCAGGGCCGTCGGAGAGGGCGAGACGAGCGGAGAGGGCGAGACCGCGGGTGCCGACCGCTGATCAGACGAGCTCGATGCGGGCCATGGGAGCGTTGTCGCCATGCCTCGGGCCGAGCTTGAGGATCCGGGTATAGCCACCTGAGCGCTCAGCGTAACGGGGAGCAATCTCCACGAACAGCTTGTGGGTCATGTCCTTGTCACGGATAAACGCCACGACCTGGCGCTGGTGCTCGACGCCACCCTTCTTGGCTTTAGTAAGGCACTTTTCGAACACGGGCCGGAGGGCCTTCGCTTTGGCCTCGGTGGTGACCAGTCCCTCGCCTGCGATGAGCGAAGCTACGAGGTTACCCATCATGGCCTTCTGATGAGCGGCGTCACCGCCGAAACGGCGGCCCTTTTTCGGGCGACCAGGAATTGTAGCCATTTGTCCAGAAACCCCTTTTATTGGCCTTGCTTACCGCGCAGCGACAGACCGCGCTCGTCGAGTTTTTGGAGCACCTCGTCCAGGGACTTCTGGCCGAAATTGGTAATAGCCAGCAGGTCGTCCTCGGTCTTGGACACGAGCTCTCCAACGGTGTTGATCTGGGCCCTCTTCAGGCAGTTGCGGGGCCGCTCGGAAAGGTCGAGCTCTTCGATCGGGAGGTCGAGGTCCGGGGACCCACTGCCAGCCCCGACCACTTCGCCGAGGACAAGGCCCTGGGGGGACTCGCTCATGTCCGCGACCAGACCAAACAACGAGCGCAGCGTGCTCCCGCCCGAGGCCAGGGCTTCCCTGGGGGTTATCGACCCGTCGGTCGTGATGTCAAGGATGAGGCGGTCGTAGTTCGTCGACTGCTCGACGCGGGCAGGCTCCACCGAAAATGACACCAGCCGTATCGGGGAGAAGATCGAGTCGACGGGGATGATGCCGATAGTGGATGAACGCTTGTTGCGGTCGGCCGGGACGTAGCCTCGGCCCCGCTCGACGGTGATGTCGCACGCCAACCGGCCCTTCGCGTTGAGGGTGGCCAGCGTCAGATCCGGGTTCAGGATCTCCACATCAGCGGTGGTCTGGATGTCGCCGGCGGTCACCGTGCCGGGCCTCTCGAATCAAGCCGGAGCGTGACGGGCTCGTACGACTCGACCCGGAGCACAATGTCCTTGAAGCTCAAGATGATGTCTGTGATGTCCTCTTTCACACCCGGCAAGGTTGTGAACTCGTGCAGAGCGTCGTCGAAACGGACCTGGGTGACGGCGGCGCCCGGGATCGATGACAAAAGGGTACGGCGGAGCGAGACCCCGAGAGTATGACCAAACCCCGGCTCCAGCGGCCCAATGGCGAATCGCTGGCGATTGTCTTCCTCTTCGCCGAGCGGTTCGACTGCGGGGCGTTGGATGATGAGCATTGCGGCGGACCTCCTGGCGGGTCGTTACTTAGAGAACAGCTCGACGATCAGCGACTCGCGTACAGGCACGTCGATGTGGTCACGTAGCGGTAGGTCGCGGACCGTCACTTCGAAGCCATCCGCGCCGGTGTCGAGCCATTGCGGGACTTGACGTCCCAGGGTATCGAGATTGTGGCGTACAAGGATCAGCCGGCGCGTCTTCTCCTTGAGCGAGATGACGTCGCCCCGCCGAACCCGGTACGACGGGATCGTCACGCGCCTGCCGTTCACGAGGACGTGGCCGTGGCGGACCAGCTGCCGTCCCTGGGACCGGCTGGCGGACCAGTTGGCTCGGAAAACGATGTTGTCGAGACGCAGCTCCAGCATGCGGAGGAGATTTTCCCCCGTGATCCCCTGCTGGCGGTTGGCCTCTTCGTAGTAGTTGCGGAACTGCTTCTCGAGGACGCCGTAAATGCGACGGGCTTTCTGCTTTTCACGCAGCTGCGTCAGGTACTCGGAACCCTGGCGGGCTCGGTCCCGGCCATGCTCACCCGGCGGGTAAGGACGGCGCTCGATCGGGCACTTGACCGAGTCGCACTTCGGGCCTTTCAAGAACAGCTTCATCTTCTCGCGTCGGCAGAGCCGACAAACGGGACCTGTATACCTCGCCATCGCTCAGACCCTCCGCCGCTTCTTCGGCCTGCAGCCGTTATGGGGTATCGGGGTGACGTCTTTTATGCCGGCAATTTCGATGCCGCTGTTCATTATCGACCGGACAGCTGTCTCTCGACCGGAGCCCGGCCCTTTCACAAGGACGTCGACCTTGCGCACACCGTGCTCCATAGCCCTGCGTGCGCACGCCTCAGCGGCAAGCTGAGCAGCAAAAGGCGTCGACTTTCGTGAGCCTTTGAAACCGACGTTGCCTGCTGAGGCCCAGGCCAGGACGTTGCCGTCCAGGTCGCTTATGGACACGATCGTGTTGTTGAACGAACTCTTGATGTGCGCCACCCCGTAGGCGACGTTCTTGCGCTCGCGTCGACGGGGACGACGCCCGCCGGGCTTGGGCTTGGGCATCCTACTGACCCCTCCGCAAACTTTGGCCCGCTCGCCGCAAGGCAAGCAGACAGGTTGTCATGAAATAGTTGGCCGGCAAGCGGACCAAAGCAGGCTCCGGGGCCACGAGCTATTGACCCCTCCGCAGACTTTGGCCCGCGCTCCGAACAGCAGCCAGGCAGGCTGAAATGAAAGTGCCGGCCCGCAAGCGGGCCGAAGTTGTCCCCGGCGTCACGAGTTAGTGCTTCCTCAGCTTCTTCTTGCCGGCCACCGTCTTCTTCGGGCCCTTTCGGGTCCGGGCGTTGGTGTGGGTCCGCTGGCCACGCACTGGCAACCCCCGCCGATGACGCAGCCCCTGGTACGAGCCGATCTCGATCTTGCGTTTGATGTCCTGAGCGACGTCACGGCGAAGGTCGCCTTCGACCTTCAAGTTGGCGTCGATCCAGACTCGCAGTTTCGCGACCTCCTCGTCGGTCAGGTCTCGGACCCGCGTGTTCGGGTTGACACTCGTCTCCGCGCATACCTGGTTGGACGTCGTTCGACCAATGCCGTAGATATACGTGAGCGAGATCTCGAGGCGCTTTTCTCGCGGGATGTCTACACCGGCAATGCGAGCCATCGACGGCCTCCTCCTAGCCCTGCCGCTGCTTGTGGCGCGGGTTTGCGCTGCATATGACCAGGACGCGGCCGTGCCGGCGGATCACCTTGCAGTTTTCACAAATTGGTTTGACGCTGGGGCGTACTTTCACAGGATCTCGTACCTCGCCTCATGGGTCTCCCTGGGAGACCGTTAGAACTCGCTTGTCCCTCGAAACGGCAGATGTGCGCAACACGCGCGCAACCCATGGTCCCGGTGGGAACGGGATTACATGATAGCCCATACTGCGCTTATCGGTCCAAGCGGCTCATCGGTCCAAGCGGCTTATCGGTCCACGCGGCTCGTCAGGCCCACGCGGCTCGTAGGCCCACGCGGCAGCGCGAACACCACAAGACCTCGACCACATCACGCTGGTGCAGTCAGCACCTCGGGCCCATCGTCGGTTACGGCGATCGTGTGCTCGAAATGGGCCGAAAGGCTGCCGTCTGCGGTGACGACGGTCCAGCCGTCGTCGAGCAGGACGGTCTCGGCCCCGCCGACATTGACCATTGGCTCGACGGCGAACACCATGCCGATGCGTAACTTCGGCCCGGGCGTGCCCGGCCAGTAGTTCGGGACGGCCGGCTCCTCGTGCATCTGGGTACCGATGGCGTGGCCCACATAGCCCCGGACGACCGAGAACCCGGCGCCTTCGGCCACCGTCTGGACGGCAAGGCCGACGTCGTGCAGACGGTTGCCTTCGACAAGTTGGCCAATGCCGGCCACCAGGCTCTCTTCGGTGACCTGGAGCAGCTTCTCTGTGAGGGGAGGGACGTCGCCCACCGGGACGGTAACGGCTGCGTCCCCGTGATAGCCCTCTACGATCGCGCCGCAATCGAGCGAGATGATGTCCCCATCCTTGAGCGCGTACGAGCCCGGTATGCCGTGGACGATCACGTAGTTGGGCGACGTGCAAATGACGGCCGGGAAACCGTGGTAACCAAGGAAGTTGGAGCGGGCCCCCCGGCGTTCCAGGACACCTCGGGCCAACTTGTCCAGCTGCGACGTGGTCGTCCCGGGACGGGCCGCCGCGGACGTGACCTCCAGCATCTCGGCCACTACTCGCCCGGCCTTGCGCATCTTCGCTATCTCGTCGGGCCGTCGCCTCATATGTTCAGGGTACTTACTCGTGCCGCCGCAACTGGTCTTGACCCCGATGTCGGCTCGGGAACCCCCGGGGCATCAACGGACGGCCCTGTACTGGCGTTGTGCCTCAACGGCGGCTACCACTCGCTCGCTGACGTCGTCCGGGCTGCCGACTGCATCCACCGTCGCCAGCAGGCCTTGTTCGCTGTACCAGTCGACTAACGGGGCGGTAACGGACTCGTATATCTCGAGCCGGCGACGGATCGCCTCTTCGGTGTCGTCATCGCGCTGCACCAATTTGCCCTCGCAGGTGTCACAGGTGCCGACCGCCTTCGAAGGGTTGTCGATGTTGTAGGTCGTGCCGCAGCCGACGCATACGCGCCTGCCAGCGATCCGACGAAGCACCTCCTCGGTGCTGACTTCGAGGTTCACCACCGCGTCGAGCCCGCGAGGCAACAGCATCTCCCTCAGCGCCTCAGCCTGAGCGACGTTGCGAGGAAAGCCGTCGAGGACGAACCCGGCTCGGCTGTCTGGACCGAGGGGCCATAGGCCCCGCAACCGTTCCCGGATCACCTCGATCACGACCTCGTCAGGCACTAGCTCGCCCGAGTCCATAAATGTCTTCGCCGTCTTTCCCAGCGGGGTGCCGCTCTCGACTGCGGCTCGGAACGCGTCACCGGTCGATATGTGGGTCACCCCGAACAGCGCGGCCAGCCGAGCCGCCTGGGTACCCTTGCCGGATCCCTGCCGCCCGAGGAGGACGATGTGGGCCGTGCCGTCCGCTTCTACAGACTGAACTTCTACAGACTGAACTTCTACAGACTCAGACTGGAGCGGTGCCACGGGGCTGGTAACTGAGGCGGCGCCCGACATGGCCCCGTTGGGAGCAGCGGGCGGATCCGCTGCTGCGGACGGTGCCACTACCGCCCGCAGAAAGGGTGCTTGCGCCAAGAGAAGACGGCGGACGCCAACTTTCCGGCAGTCACTATCTTGCGGTCACCATCTCGAGGTCACTATCTGGCGGTCACTATCTGAGGAAGCCCTCGTAGTTACGCAACAGCAACTGGCTGTCGATCTGCTGCATCGTCGCCAGGGCGACGCCTACGGCGATCAGCAGCGTTGTGCCGGCAAAGGGATAGTTCTGGATGTTCCAGATGGCCAGGAAGATAGACGGCAAGAGGGCTACCACGGCCAGGAACAGGGCACCCGGGAGCGTCACGCGATTAAGGATGTTCTGGAGGTGCCGTTCAGTCGGGTAACCCGGACGGATGCCCGGGATGTAGCCACCCTGCTTGCGGATCACGTCTGCTTGCTGGTGCGGGTCGAATGTGATCCCCGCGTAGAAGTACGCAAACAGGATGATGAGGCCGCCGTACAGGGCGATGTACCAAAGGCTGCTCGGCTTGGCGAGGTTGTTGCTGATCCAGGTCTGCACGTCCTTGCCCCAGCCGGTGCTCGGGAAGAGGTTGGAGATGAGGAGCGGGAAGTACAGCACGGACGCGGCGAAGATGATCGGCACCACCCCGCCGGTGTTGAGCTTCATCGGTATGTACGTGCTCTGGCCGCCGTACATGCGCCGGCCGACCACTCTCTTGGCGAACGTGACGGGTATGCGCCGCTGGCACATTTCGACGAAGACGATCGCGACCAGGAAGACCATCGCCAGCACCAACAAGAAGGTGAACTTCGCCGCGCCCGCCGACTTGAGGAGGGCGTCTCCCTGGCTCGGCAAACCGGCGATCACGTTGGTGAAGATGAGCACCGACATGCCTTGACCGACGCCCCTCTGAGTGATCAGCTCTGCCAGCCACATGACCACCACGGTGCCCGCTGTGAGGGTAATGACTATCAGGAGCACCCGGGGGACCGTGAAGTCGGGGATCAGGTCCACATTGAGCGGTACCGTCGTGCCGAGCAGGCCGCCACCGCCGTTATGGAACGCGTACGCCAGCCCCGTTGACTGCAAGATGGCCAGCGCGATCGTCATATAGCGCGTGACCTGGGTCAGTTTGCGCTGACCACTCGGGCCTTCGTCCCGCCACTCCTCGAACTTCGGGATCACGACCATCAGCAGCTGGACGATGATCGAGGCCGTGATGTACGGCATGATCCCGAGGCCGAAGACGGCCAGCTTGGTAAGTGCCCCGCCCGAGAAGAGGTTGAGGTACGAGATGACGCCGCCGTTGCTGGCAGCAGCCGCCAATGACTGTACGGCATTGAAGTCGACGCCTGGGGCGATGATGTTGTCGCCGAGCCGGTAGACGGCGATGATGAACAGGGTGAACAGGATCTTGTTGCGCAGGTCCGGGATGGTGAACGCTGCCCTCAGGTTCCTGAGGCTGGTGGGTACTGGCATGGGGGCGGCCTCGAGTTCTCCTCTGTCCTAGCTCTCTGTCCTGGCTCCTGACGTCCCTGTCAGGAGCACATTTTTCTTCATCTGGTGCTGCCTCCAGAGATCCCCGCCGATTGCGCCGGGAAGACTAGCTCTGAAGTAAAACTCCGATTGTATTTGGCAACCGGGCAGAGTTGCCTGCCGTACTAATAGTCCTAGCAGCCCCAGCTACCGACTGGTAAGCGCGTTGCCCTTTGCGGGGGGCCGGCCGTGACCGAAGGGAGGCGGAAGCACGTGAACTGACCCGCCCGCGGCCTCAATGGCGGAACTGGCGGAAGCGGAAAAGGCATGCGCAGAAACCTCCATCGGCCGCGTCACCTGGCCGACGCCCAGCACTTTGACTAGGCCGCGCTTGTGGACGAGCCCCGCTTCGCGGAGCGAACCAGGGTCCACTCTCGCCGACCCCAGACGTTCCAGAGCGTCCAGGTTGACGACGGTGTACTCCACCCTGAAGGGGTTCTTGAAACCCTTCAGCTTGGGGATGCGCTGAGTAAGCGGCAGCTGGCCGCCCTCGAAGCCGGGTTTGATGTTGCCCCGGGCACCAGCGCCCTTGGTGCCGCGCCCAGCCGTCTTCCCGCCCTTGCCCGCTATGCCGCGGCCGACTCGGCGACGGTGCCTGGTGGACCCCGGTGCGGGCGTCAGCTCGTGGACCTTCATGGGGCTACTCCGGTCTTGACTGGTCCACCGTCGCTTTCGACTTCGACCAGATGGACCACGCTGGCGACCATGCCCCGGATCTCCGGGCGGTCCGGCAAGACTCTGGTGCGACCGATCCGGCCGAGCCCGAGCGCGCGCAACGTGCCGCGCTGCTTGGGCTTCGCCCCAATGGCCGAGCGGACCTGCTTGATACGGATCTCGCCTTCAGCCATCAAGCCACCTCCGAAGGCAGGTGAGGACCGCGCTCGGCCTCCAGGTACGCACGGAGGACACCGCTTGGAGTGACCTCCTCGGGCGAAAGCCCACGACGGCGCGCCACTTCGTCGGGACGCATGAGTGCGCGCAGCCCCGCCATCGTGGCCTGGGCCACATTGATGCTGTTGGAGGAACCGAGGGACTTCGCCACGACGTCGTGGATGCCAGCCAGCTCCAATATCGGCCGCGCCGCTCCACCAGCGATCACACCCGTACCTGGGGCGGCCGGCTTCAACAGCACCCGTCCGGCACCAGCCTCACCGATTACCGGGTGCGTAATGGTGGACCCAGCCAGAGGCACCTTGCACAAGCTCTTTTTCGCCTCTTCGATCCCCTTTTGGACCGCCAGGCCAGCTTCTTTGGCCTTGCCGTAACCGAGGCCGACCGTGCCCGCCCCGTCGCCTATGACCATCAGGGCGGCAAAGCTGAAACGCCGCCCGCCCTTTACAACCTTGGCAACGCGGTTGACCTTGATCGTGCGGTCCTGGTACTGCTGCTGCTCTGCCATCTCCTAAAACTCCAGTCCGGCTTCGCGAGCCGCATCCGCCAAAGCTGCCACTCTCCCGTGGTACTGGAAACCGCCACGGTCGAAGGCCACCTTGGTCACACCGGCCGCCTTGGCCCTTTCTGCTACAAGCTTTCCTACTGCGGCCGAGGCCGTCCGGTTCCCGGTGCTCCCTTGCCCCCGCACCGAGGCTTCCAATGATGAGGCGGCTGCGAGCGTGCGCCCGGAAATATCGTCTATCACCTGGGCCACCACGTGACGGTTCGACCTGAAGACGGCCAGCCTCGGGCGTCCCGGCGAGCCGCTCACCTTTTTCCGCACGCGGTGGTGCCGGCGGCCACGCGCCGCTTGCTTGTCTTTCACGTTGCTCACACTCGCCTCACTTCACTGCATTATTCGCCACTGGCTTATTTCGCACGGGCTTATTTGCCACTGGCCTTAGTTGCCAACCGCCTACTTCGCGGCCTTGCCAGCCTTGCGCCGGACCACCTCGCCGGCGTAACGGACGCCTTTGCCCTTATAGGGCTCGGGCTTGCGGAGCTTGCGGATATTGGCCGCCACCTCGCCGACGACCTGCTTGTCGCTCCCACGCACCGTTATACGGGTTGGCGCAGGTACTTCGAAGGTGATCCCTTCTGGCGCCTCTATGGTCACGGGGTGGCTGAAGCCGAGCGCCAGTTCGATCGTCGCCGGCCCTTTGGGGACGGCGCGATACCCAACCCCCACGATCTCGAGGTCCTTCGCGAAACCCGTAGTTACCCCGACCACCATGTTGTTGACCAGGGTGCGGGTGAGCCCGTGAAGCGAACGGTTGCGCCTTTCGTCGTCCGGCCGTTCCACAATCAGTTCCGCGCCGTCCCGGCGCACCGTTATATCTCCCGCCACTTCGTGACTGAGCGAGCCGAGCGGGCCGGTGACGATTACCGAGCGACCGTCCAGGGCCACGGTCACCCCGTTGGGCACGGGCACGGGACTACGACCTATTCGGGACATCCAACACGCTCCTCAGTTCACCACGGGCACTCACGAGACCGGCCAATCACCAGACGTAGCAAAGGACTTCGCCGCCCATGCGGCGTTTGCGTGCCTCGCGGTCGGTCATCAGCCCCTGACTAGTGGACAGCACCGCCACGCCCAGGCCACCCAGCACTCGGGGCAATTTGTCTGCGCCAGTGTAGACGCGAAGGCCTGGCTTGGAAACGCGCCGGATCCCGGAGATGGTGCGGGAACGGTCCGGCGAGTACTTCATCGTCACTTCGAGGAAGCTGCCGGGCCGCGTGTCGTCGCTTAAGACCGTGAACCCCGCGACATAGCCTTCACGGACCAGGATGGCAGCGAGGGCCTCTTTAAGCTTCGAGGAAGGCATCTTCACCGTTTCGTGGTGCGCCACGTTGGCGTTGCGCAACCTGGTCAGCATGTCGGCTATGGGGTCAGTCATGGTCATAAGGGCAGCCTCCCTACCAGCTCGACTTCGTGACGCCCGGTATCTCGCCGGCGTGCACGAGCTCCCGCACACAGATGCGGCACAGCCCGAACTTACGCAGCACCGAACGCGGCCTCCCGCACCGGCGGCACCTCGTATAGGCGCGGACCTTGTACTTGGGCTTGCGCTGCGATTTTATGATCAAAGCCTTCTTGGCCATATGTGGTCGTTGCTCCTAGGACTTACTTATTGAGGCCAGTTCGAGGAGGTGCTGCGTCACGCGGCACCTTCTCTGCGGAAAGGAAAACCAAACGCGTCCAACAGGGCTCGGCCCTCCGCATCCGTCCTGGCGGTCGTCACGATCGTGAGGTCCATGCCCCTCGGTGCGTCTATCTTGTCGTAATCGATCTCGGGGAAGATCAACTGCTCGTTGACCCCGAAAGTGTAATTGCCGCGGCCGTCAAAACCCTTCGGCGAAAGGCCCCTGAAGTCGCGGACCCGCGGGATAGCGAGCGAGAGGAGCCTGTCGAAGAACTCCCACATGCGGTCGCCACGCAACGTCACTTTGGCGCCGATGGCGTTGCCCTGACGAAGCTTGAAAGCAGCGATCGACTTCTTGGCCTTGGTGACGATCGGCCTCTGGCCGCTGATGACCGTCAGGTCCCGGACCGCTCCTTCGAGCAGCGATGGCTGGGCTACAGCCCTGCCTACGCCCATGTTCAAAACGATCTTTTCGAGGCGAGGCACGAGCATCGGGTTGGGGAGCCCGAGGTCTTTCTGGAGGGCGCCGCGGAACTCGTTGTTGTACTGCGTACGCAGGCGCGGCGGCTCGCTCGGTCGGGGTGGCCGCCCAGGGGCCGCCTTGACAGCGGCCGCGACGGCCCGGGAGGACGCGGCCCGGCCGCCCGTAGGGGCGCCAGGCGCCGGCCCTCTACGGGCCGCCGTTGACCGGCTGCTCGCACCACCCTTGCCGGATTTCGCACCGCCTTTGCCTCCGGCCTTGCCGCCCTTGCCGGGGGACCCTTTACCTGAGGGGGACATCAGATGACCTCGCCACAACGAACGCAAACACGGTGCTTGCTCCCGTCCTCGGAAATCCGGTAACCAACGCGTGTGGGGGAATGCTCCTTAGGGCAGACCAACGCCACGATCGAAACGGGGACCGGCAGGTCCTTGTCGATAATGCCGGCTCTTTTGCGTATTTGTGTCGTTTTCTGACTGCGCTTGACGCGGTGGACACCCTCGATCTGCACGTGGCCCGTCTTCGGCATCGCCCGCAGCACTTCGCCACGCCGTCCCTTGTCCTTGCCCGAAAGGACGATCACGTTGTCGCCTTTGTGGATTTTCATCTTCACAACACCTCCGGAGCCAACGAGATAATGCGCATGAAGCGCTTGTCCCTCAGCTCTCTACCTACTGGTCCAAATATGCGTGTACCTCGCGGGCTGCAACTGGTCATTGATCAGTACTGCCGCATTTTCGTCAAAGCGGATATAACTGCCGTCGGGCCGACGCTTTTCTTTCCTCGTCCTTACGACGACGCACTTCACGACATCGCCTTTTTTCACGTTCGCACCAGGGATCGCGTCCTTGACCGTAGCGACGAAGATGTCCCCGATCGACGCGTACCGCCTCTTCGAGCCCCCGAGCACCTTGATGCAGAGGACTTCGCGGGCGCCAGAGTTGTCCGCTATGCGCAGCCTGCTTTCCTGTTG
Source organism: uncultured Acidimicrobiaceae bacterium (assembly GCA_963823855.1). Taxonomy (GTDB): domain Bacteria; phylum Actinomycetota; class Acidimicrobiia; order Acidimicrobiales; family Palsa-688; genus Fen-671. Next base: position 154,039 of record CAWGNA010000001.1, on the reverse strand, counting down.
GATCATCTGCGTCTCCTTAGTGCCTGCATCAACGCGCCCGTTCCAACACCCGTTCGACCCGCCAACGCTTCAACTTCGAAAGAGGCCGGGTCTCAGACAGCCTGACCCGGTCGCCGACCCTGACGTCGTTGGCTTCATCGTGGACATAGAGACGCTTGGTCCGCTGCACCGTCTTTGAGTAACGGCGATGGCGGACGCGCTCTATCACCACCACGACGGCGGTCTTTTCCATCGCGTTCGACACAACGGTCCCCTCACGGGCCTTGCGACGACTGGTGCGGGCGGCACCGGCGGTAGCTGCCCCGCCCCCGCCCGTCCCGCTCGTGCCTGGCCGCGGATCAGCCTTCGGTGCCCGCCCGGCCGGCTCTGTCACGCCGCCAGCGTTGGCCGCCCGCGGCTCTTGGCCTGCGGCCGCAGGTTCCTCATCATTGGCCGTAGCGGCGGGCTCGTTCTCGGTCGCCCCACTTGTCACACCGGCCGGAGCGGCAGTTTCAGTCGTCTCGTCAGCGGCACCAGCAATACCCTCCGGCTCCACTACCGCGGCTCCCTCAGCCGGGACATTGTCGCTTGTGTTGCTCATCGGGCCACCGCCTTACCGTCGGCCGGCGCCTGGCGCTCCTGCAAGAGAGTGAGCGCGCGGGCCACCTCGCGACGGACTTGGCCGATGCGTGACGAGTTGTCCTGCTTCCCCATGGCCAACTGGAAGCGCAGGTGAAAAAGTTCTTCTCTGGACTCCACCAGATGTCGAGACAACTCCTCGTCATTCAGGTCCCGGAGCTCACTGGCTTTGGTCATCTATACCTCGATCTCTTCTTGATGAGCGCGCGTCACAAACCTGGCCTTTATCGGCAACTTCTGGATGGCGCGCTCCATCGCCGAACGAGCGAGCGTCTCAGAAACGCCCGCCAGTTCGAACATCACCCGGCCGGGTTTTACAACTGCGACCCAGAACTCGGGGTTACCCTTTCCTGAACCCATGCGCGTCTCAGCCGGCTTCGCCGTGACGGGCTTATCCGGGAAAACTCGGATCCACACTTTGCCACCGCGCCGCACGTGCCGGGTCATGGCGATACGTGCCGCCTCTATCTGGCGCGCACTGATCCATCCGGGTTCGAGAGCCTGTATACCGTAATCCCCAAAAGTGACCTCGGTACCGCCCTTGGCCAGGCCATCCATACGCCCGCGCTGTTGCTTACGGTGCTTTACCTTCCGGGGCATCAACATTGGCTATTAATCCCTCGGGAAATGTGGCGCTTCGTGGTGTTCGCCGCGTGTGCGACGCTCAATCTCTTCTTCTTCCTGCAAAAGCCTCTCGAGCTCCGGGTCGACCTGTACGATCTCGCGTTCGGGTGCGGCACCGGTCTCCCTTTCGGCGGGTGGCGGAGCCACTTGCGGGGCGCCTGGCTCGCCCATCTCCGGTCGCCGGCGGCCGCCGCCCGCAGTAACCACCCGGCGGGGGCCACCCAGGCCGGAGGCCTCGCCCACCGCCATCGCCGCCTCGCGGCTGATCTTGTCCTCGCTGGAGGTCTTGTAAGGCAGGATGTCACCTTTGTAGATCCAGACCTTCACGCCAATGCGGCCGTAAGTGGTTTTGGCCTCGCGAAAGCCGTAATCGATATCGGCTCGGAGGGTGTGCAGAGGTACGCGGCCCTCCCGGTAAGACTCCCGACGAGACATTTCAGCCCCGCCGAGGCGCCCAGAGCATTGAACACGAACGCCCATGGCACCCGCTTTTTGGACGGTTTGGACGGTGCGCTTCATAGCTCGGCGGAAGCTAACTCGCCCCGCCAGCTGGTCGGCAATTCCCTGGGCCATCAGGGCGGCGTCGAGTTCTGGCTGTTTGATTTCCTGGATGTTGAGGGTGACCTTGGGGTTTTTCGTAATCTCCGCCAGGTGGGTGCGCAGCCGGTCAGCCTCTGCCCCCCGACGGCCGATAACGATGCCCGGGCGCGCGGTGTGGACGTCGATCCGTAGGCGGTCACGTGTCCGCTCGATCTCGACCCGGCTGACAGCCGCCCGCTCGAGCTCCTTGTTCAAGTACTCCCTGATGTGGATGTCCTCGATCAGGTAGTTCTGGTATTCGCGGTCAGTGAACCACCGTGATTTCCAGTCCGTGGTGTTCCCCAACCGGAACCCGTACGGGTTGACCTTCTGGCCCATCTGCTAACTGCCTTCCTCGTCCTCGCTGGGGGCGGTACCTTCTGCCTCCGGCCCGACTTCGGGAGTCGCCGATGGCGCCGTGGCTGTTACCTCTGGCTCTGTTGATACCTCTGGCTCTGTTGATACCTCTGGCACTGTCGTTACACCGGCCGGTTCGAGCTCGGCCTCCGTCTCACCGGGCTCCAATTCGAGCTCGGCCTCGGCCGGCTCGAGCGCAGCCTCCTCAGCAGCGTCGGCCTCTTCAGCAGCCTCAGCCTCTGCGTCGGCGGCCTCTTCGTCGACCTCGCCGAGAAGCGCTTCTTCGGCCGACGTCGTCTCCACGACCGGCTCGACCTCTTCGACAGCCGCGGTCTCCTCGGCCGCCACTGCCGTTTCAGGATGACGGCGCTCTCTCCGGCTGGCGCCTTCCGCGCCAGCTGCCCGTGCCCGCCGGGTAGCTTCCACCCGCCGTGCCCGCATGGCCAGGTTCTCGGCCCGCCATCGAGCTTGCAGCCTGGCCAGCCGATCTTCGGGCAAGCGGCTCACGATCACAGTGATATGGCTCGAACGCTTGCGGATCCGCGTCGCCCGCCCTCTCGCCCGCGGGCGCCAGCGTTTTGCCGTCGGCCCTTCGTCTACATAACACGCCGCAATGTACAGCTCGTCGGGGTCGAGATGGTCGTTGTTGGAGGCATTCGCGACCGCAGAACGGAGGACCTTCTCTACCACGATCGCCGCGTCCCTCTCCAGAAAACGCAGCATGTCGGTCGCCTCCCCGACCGGTTTGCCACGGACGACGTCGATGACGGCGCGCACCTTGTAAGGGCTGACCTTCGCATAGCGCAGCACGGCGCGGTGTCCCTTCAACCTCGTTGGTTTTGGGGCCTGGCATCAGCGCTTACCTTGTCGCTCTTGGCCGGCGTGGTAACGGAAGGTCCGGGTAGGGGCGAACTCGCCCAGCTTGTGGCCCACCATCGACTCGGTCACGTACACGGGCACGTGCTTGCGGCCGTCGTGTACTGCGATCGTGTGGCCCACCATGTCAGGGATGATCGTCGAGCGCCGCGACCACGTCTTCACGACCCTTTTTTCGTTGCGGCTGTTGAGGTCGTCCACCTTGCGCAGCAAGTGACCGTCAACGAACGGGCCTTTTTTGAGGCTACGGGGCATCGCACTTACCTCCTGGCGCCGCGTGCCCGGCGTCGGCGGATGATCAACTGGTCAGAAGGACGATGGGCGTGGCGCGTACGGCCTTCGGGGCGGCCCCAGGGCGAAACGGGGTGGCGCCCACCGGACGACTTGCCTTCGCCGCCACCGAGGGGGTGGTCCACCGGGTTCATGGCGACGCCGCGGGTCTGGGGCCGGACGCCCTTCCAACGGTTGCGGCCGGCCTTGCCGATCTTTATGAGCTCTGCCTCTGCGTTGCCTACTTCTCCGAGGGTGGCCCGGCAGTCGATCGGCACGCGTCGCATTTCTGTAGACGGGAGCCGCAGGGTGGCGTAGTCGCCCTCTTTGGCCACGAGCTGGACGCTCGAACCAGCGCTGCGGGCCAGTTTGCCGCCCCCACCGGGCTTTAGTTCGACGTTGTGGATCACGGAGCCGACCGGTATGAACCGCATCGGCATGGCATTGCCGGGCCGGATCTCGGCACCTTGGCCGCTGCGAAGAACGTCTCCCACCGCTACGCGCGATGGGGCAAGGATGTACCGCTTCTCTCCGTCGTGGTAGTGCAGGAGGGCGATGCGAGCATTGCGGTTGGGGTCGTACTCGATCGACGCGACGGTCGCGGGGACACCGTCCTTCGACCGTTTGAAATCCACCAGCCGGTACTGACGCTTGTGACCGCTGCCGCGGTGGCGCGCCGTCTTCCGGCCGTACGCGTTACGGCCTCCCGTCCCGGGCTTGGGAACTGTGAGAGTGCGCTCGGGACGATCGGTCGTCAGCTCCGTAAAGGCGGAGACGGTCTGGAACCTACGTCCTGCGCTCGTGGGTTTGCGTGAACGGAGCATCAATTGCCTCAGCTGGTCTCGAACAGCGGGATCGACTGGCCGGCAGCCAGCGTGACCAAAGCCCTTTTGGTGTCAGGACGCTTACCAAAAGTCATCTGCTTGCGGTTGCGCTTGCGCTTACCAGGGCGGTTCAACGTGTTGACGTTGGTCACCTTGACGTTGAAAACCTTTTCGACGGAACGGCGGATCTCCACCTTGTTGGCCTGAGGCGCAACGATGAAGATGTAGACGCCTTTTTCGCTGAGAGCGTAAGACTTCTCAGAAACGACGGGCTTGACGATGACATCCCTGGGATCCGCCATCAGTCCTCCTCCCCTGCAGCTGGCTCTTCAGCCTCCGCCTCATCCGCCGGCTCGTCGATATCGAGCCTCCTCAATTCCGCCATATCCTCGGTGGCCAGCTCGTTCGCCTCGGCGTCATCGGGCCCGAGGTCACTTGCCTGGTCCAGCTCTGTCTCATCGGAGGTACCTTCCGAGCCAGCCGCGCCCACCTCGGGGACAACATGGCCAGGCGTAACTGGCGCGCCGGGTGTAGCGGGCTCGCCAGATGTAACGGGCTCGGCTGCCGCAATGAGCTCGTCGGCTGGAGGTGCGCTCGGCGGCGGGGTGGTCTTGGCCTCGGGCGTACCGGCCGGCGCCTCACCCCAGGTGCTTTTCCCGGGCAACGTCTGACGGGTGAAAACGACCCAGTCAGAGCACAGCACGTCGTAGGCAGCCAACTCAGGTACAAGGACGAGATGGGCTTCGGGCAGGTTGCGGAAAGACTTGTAGGCCTTTTCGTCCTCCCGGGAGAGCACAACCATAACCCGACCTGAAAACCCCAGCGTCCGGAGCGCGACCTGAGCATCTTTCGTGCTCGGGATCTGCCAATCCCAGCTCTCCACGACCGCGACTTGCCCCGCACCGGCCCGGTCCGAAAGGGCTCCCCGCAGCGCCAGCTGGACCATCTTGCGAGGGGTGCGCTGCCGGTAGCTACGCGGCTTTGGCCCCAATGCGACGCCGCCGCCGGCGTAGTGAGGAGCGCTGGTGCTGCCTTGGCGGGCCCGGCCCGTGCCCTTCTGCCTGTACGGCTTGGCGCCCCCACCCGAGACTTCCGCCCGGGTCTTGGTGCTTTGGGTACCAGCGCGCGCCGCCGCCAGCTGACCAGTGACGACCTGGTGCATGAGGGGCACGTTTGGTTCCACCCCGAACAGCTCGGGGTCCAGGTCTACAGTCCCGGTGACGGTGCCGTCCGCGGACCTCACCTCTACCGCGCCAACGCTCATTTAGCCCCCTTCACAGCGTCCCGGATCAGGACCAGGCCCCCCCGAGGGCCGGGCACTGCGCCCTTCAGCAACAGCAGGTTGCGCTCGACGTCGGCCGATACAACTTCCAGGTTGAGGGTCGTCACCCGCTCGTTGCCGAGCCGGCCCGCCATCCGGGTCCCTTTGAAGACCCGCGACGGTGTCGCGCAGGCACCGATCGAGCCGGGGGCGCGATGGTGCTTGTGGTTGCCGTGGCTGGCCCCTTGACCTTTGAAATTGTGGCGTTCGATCCCGCCGGCAAAACCGCGGCCCTTACTAGAGGCCGTTACGTCGACCTTGTCTCCCGCCGAGTAAATGTCCACGCCGATCTCTTGACCGACGCTGTACGCAGAAGTATCTTCCACCCTCAGCTCGACCAAAGCTCGGCCGGGGTCAACCCTGCCTTTGGCGTAATGGCCGGTGAGAGGCTTGTTTACGGTATTGGGGCGCCTCGCGCCGTAAGTCACCTGAACGGCTGAATATCCGTCAGTGCCCGGGGTCTTCACCTGGACCACACGGACTGGCGCAACCCTTACGACCGTTACCGCGATTGAGCGCTGGCTCTCGTCCCACACCTGGGTCATGCCGACCTTCTCGCCGACGATCGCTCTTTTTGGGGCCTTCGCAGCCATCTCGTCCTCTTACACGCGCACGCTCCGCTCGGGAACACCCGGGCGGAGCTTTTCAGGTTGTGCCGTGGCGTCCCCGTCGTCTTCTCGACAAAACAGGCGACCATGGACATCAGTTATACGGCTCGGCCAGTATAGCCAGCCCCGCACCAAGTGCAAACCGGGCCGACCTTGGTTCCAAGTGCACACGCCCTAGGCTGTCGAGGGATCCCCGGTAGGGGGAACGCACCGATGACAGGGAACGGTCAGCAACGCACGGGCCGGCCGCGACGCCGCCGCTGGGCTGTCGCCGGCGTAACTCTGGCCGTCAACCTCGGCAGCTTCGCCTACCTGGTGCTAATCGCCCGCTCCGCCAGCCCGGCGTTGTTCGGCGCGCTGGCGGCGCTGGCCGGGATCACGCTTATTTTCGAGGTGCCGGCCAATGCGCTCCAGGTAGCCATCGGCCGCACGTTAGCGCCGCGGGCCGACGGGCGGGTGACCAGCGTTGCGGCCGGACCGCTGCTCGTCCAGGCCAGCAAGTTGGGAGCGGCGGTCTGTGCCGTCCTCCTCGCTCTGTCGCCCGTCGTCGAGTGGTTCTTGCACCTGCCGTCGATCACGAGCGCCCTCCTGTTGGCCGCTTACGCCCTCCCGGTTGGAGTGAGCGTGGTCCCGAAGGGCGTCCTGGTGGGCCGAGGCCGGCTGCGGCTCCTCGCCACCGGCCTGCTGACCGGTGTGGCCGTCCGGATCGTGGCTGGAGTCCTCCTGGTGCGCAACGGCGGAGGGCTCGACGGCGCTGTCTTAGCGATCCTCTGCGGCGAGGTGGTCACCGCCGCCATCGTCCTGCTGGGCTTCATCGAGGTGCTGAACGGCCAATACGGACGGCCCGCCCGCCTCTTCGTCCAAGTGCCCGCAGAAGGCCAACTACCAGGCGACGACTGGGCCGAAGGGGACGCCACGTCGGTCCTCCCCCGCCTCTCCTGGGCACACGCGAGACAGCCGGCCGTCGCTTTTACCGGCTTCTGGATCCTGGCAACAATAGATATAGTCCTCGCCCGGCACTGGCTCGCGTCGGACGCATCCGGGTGGTATGCCGCAGCAGCGACCGCCGCTCAAATAGCCCTGCTCGCGCCGGGCGCGATCGCGGCGCTGACGTTCCCCCGCCTGGTCGGCTCGGACGTACCGCTCCTGGTGGGACCGGACAGCCGGCCGAACCAACGGCTCATGTTCGCCCTCGGTTCGGCCGCGGTTGCCGTAACGGGTTTCGCCGCTGCGGTCTTGGTTTGTGTGTTCGCTTCAGGGACGATCGACGCGTTCTTCGGGCCCAGGTACGCAGAAGCCGCCAGCGTGGTCGGGCTCCTCAGTTTCAGCAGCGCCCTGCTGGGATTGGTCACCGTCCTCCTCCACTACCACCTGAACCGCGGGAGCCGGTTCACCTCTTCTCTATGTTGGCCCGCTTCTCTACTGGCCATCATCGGCACGATCATCTGGCACCAGTCGATGACGGAGATCGCGATCGTCATCGTGGTGGCGACGTCGTCAGCCTGCGCGGGGATGCTCGTGGTCGCCTGGGGGCATGCCGAGGTTGCGCCGGGCACCCTCATCGAACGGGCCAACGTCGCCCTGCTCGATGCCTCCCTCGACCTCACCGTCGTGGTCCCTTACTACAACCCCGGCAAACTACTTGTCCCGACGATCGAGCGCCTGCTCTCGGTGCTGGACGAGTCCGGGGCGACCTACGAGGTCATCGCCGTGTCCGACGGCTCCACCGACGGGAGTGACCGGGAACTGGACGCGCTGGCCGCCGAAAGGCCACAGCTCACCAACCTGGTCCTAGTAGAGAACCAGGGCAAGGGGGCGGCGCTCCGCATCGGCCTGGCCAAGGGGGAGGGGCGGTACCTGGGCTTCATCGATGCGGATGGCGACCTCGACCCCATCCTGTTCGACTCCTTCCAGACGATGGTGCGCCTCTACAGCCCCGACATAATCCTCGGGAGTAAGCGGCACCCGCTGTCTGAGGTTGAGTACCCGTTCTTGCGACGGGTCTATTCGTGGGGCTACCAGCAGGTCGTCCGGCTCGGTTTCCGGCTCAATATCCGTGACACTCAGACCGGTATAAAGCTCGTAAGACGAGACGTGCTGTCGGCCGTCCTGCCCCGAATGGTCGAAAAGCGTTTCGCCTTCGACCTCGAACTGTTCGTCATTGCCCGCCGTCTCGGGTACCGGCGCTTCCTGGAGGCACCCATCCGGCTGCGACATCAGTTCACGAGCACGGTCTCGTGGCGCTCCGTTTACCGGTCGCTCCTCGACACGATGGCTATTTGGTACAGGTTGCGCATCCTTCATTTCTACGACGGTGACCAGGCGCCGGCGACGCCGGGCAGCGAGCAGCTGCGGATCGACCCGGTCGTGCTGCGCGGCGGCGCCGGAGCGGCGGCGGGAAGCACTGGTGGTACTGGCCTTGGTGACGCCGGCCTGGCTGACGCCGGCCTTGGCGGTCCCAGCGCTGGCGGATCGGACGCCGGTACCGGTCATGCCGGTACCGGTCCTGCCGGTCCCGGAAGCGGCGGTCCCGGTGGTGCCGGTACGCGTAGTGACGGCAGCCTCGGTGGCCCGGGCGGCGCTGGGGGTGACAGCGGTCGAGGTGATGGCGGTCGAGGTGACGGCGGTCGAGGTGAGGGCGGCGCAGGCCGAACGGGAGGCCCCGCCGATCCGGACGGTCGAGGTGGTCCCGGTGGCCGAGGTGGTCCCGGTGGCCGAGGTGGTCCCGGTGGCCGCGGTGGTCCCGGCGGCCGCGGTGGTCCCGGCGGCCCGGCCGGTCCCGATGGTCCCGGCAGCGGCGAGGCCCTGCCGGCGTCGGTCCGGGCCAGCCGGCCCCCGAAGCGTCGCCTGGCGACTGAAGGCTGCACAGGGCATATTTCTTTTTCTCGTGTTGTGATAGCTGCCTGTTGTTACAGCTGGCGCCGGGTTCGGGCGAACGACCAGAGCGGGAAAATGGCCAGCGAGTGGGGAACCGGGACCCGTGGGGGCTGAGAACCAACTTCTCCGCCGTACCAGGGCCATCCGGGTGCACATTTTGTACTCCGTCGCGATTCGGGGACGGTTTCTGGCCTCAAACGCGACCAGTTAGCCGTGGAACACCTAGAAGTGCCTCGCTGAGGGCGCAGTCTTCGCGAAGAGCGGCAGAACGACCGCCGGCAGCGACGAAATGACGACTTCAGGAGGCGATAGAGCTTGCGGATGCCGTGTGAGGCGTGCCGGAACGCTGGTTGCCGGGTGCCGCAGTGCCGGGTGCCGGGCCACCGAGCTGCCGGGTCGGTTGTGCCCGTCGTCCCCTGCGGTGTGGGCCACCGCATGCCTCAGGACGCGGGGCGGATGCGATCCGGCCCCAGTGTGCGGTCTCGCTGGTGCGGCCGCCTAGCGCCACAGAGCCGCACAGGCTCACGGGGCCAACGAGATCAGTCCGGTTACCCCGGAAGAAACGGACAACCGAGGCGGTCGAAGAAACGCTATCAGCGGTCGGGCAAGCTTTCTTCGGTTAGGGCCGCTCCACCGCGTTGAGCCTCTGACCGCTCGGCAGGTAATACCCCGGTCCGTCGGAGCCGTCCACGGTGTAGGAATCGTATGGCGCCTCGTAAAGCTGGCCATTGCTCGGATCCTGTACGAGCTGCTGGCTGTTGAGTGCGTCGTCGAAATTAGCGACTTCACCACTGAAGTTTTGCCACTGCTGGTTCGCGTGGTTGATCTCGCCTATAACAACCGAGAGGCTGTGCCAGATGGCGCCCATCATCTCGATGAGGCCACCGTTCACCGAGTCCCAGAGGTTGGTGGTGGCCACTCCGAGGCGCATCGTGCCGGACGCGACCCCGCTGCCGATGTCGGTCTCCATGTACACGATGCCGTGGACAGCCTTGCCCTCCGACCTCCCCGTGAACTCCATGTACTCCTGGCCCTGGACCGAGGAACTCAACTGTTGGTTGGGCAGTACGTAAGTCGAGATCACGCTGGTAACAGTCATACCGATCTTCCCGAAGATGTAATCGATCGCAGACTGGGGTGACGTAATCGCCACAGACGAATTGACACCTGCCTCCAACGGGCCCCAGAACAGGTAGCTCACGTCGGCGTCGTTGTTGAACCCATGCAGGTCGATAGCATCCGAGCCTTCACCGAATACAACCCACGCTGGAGGCAGGATATATGTGAACGCGTGGTCCTGAAATACCCTGAAAAGGTCGGCGCGTTCGGGGCCATAGCAATTCCCAATAGCGGCGAGCCTGCCCGCATCTGCGGCGAACTGAGCCTTTGGCGCCCAGTACGCAAAGAACACTCCCTCTTTGGACCCCACCTGCGTTTGCAACGGCAGGAGGAAAACTTGGGTGGCACCGACGAGTTGCGAAGTTGATGTCGTGATCGTGATCGACGCCGACGGCAACCCGCCGGCCCGGCGCGCACGTCCGAGCTCAACGTGCCACCCGTCTTCCGGACCAGACTTTTCTCGTAACTCATCCAGGAGGAAAACAGGCTGGAGGCAGTCAAACCTTTTGTCAGCAGCGCCGGGTACAGAAGGGCTCCGACTGTCCCGGAGGCGTTCTGGCTCACGGCAATCTCACCGTCGAGGGTCGATACGTCCCAGCCCGAGGGGACGCCGACGTGGAAACCCTCATAGGGGTCGTGCACAACCGGCAACCCGCAGCTGGTCGCCTCGGGCGCGAGGGCACCTCCCCCGGCCACGGCATTGCCGTTGTGGCGACCCGTTTGCCGCGGCGGTCGAAGTGAGGGGCGACGCGACCGCCGGCGAAACCACGCAAACCAGCGCAGCGCCCACTATTACTGACAAAAGCAGCCGCCGGCGCCGTGCCGCGACGGGGCGCTGAGAGGCCCGAGCGATATCTGGTACCGCCGATCGAAGGGGCACGGCACGATGGTCTGAGCGTGCTGTTCTCACTGAGGGCTCCTTGGGTGGGCTGGCGGGACTAGACAGAGGACCAGACGATAGCCACCCAAAGTGCCAGGCTCAATGGACCGGAAGTCTCAATTAGCGCCGCCTCCGCCGTGTTTTGACGGGTTGGAGGCGGTAACCTCAGGCGTGCCAGCGAAATGGTGGGCACGGCGAATGCTCAGCGCAGTCGCTTCCTCGCTGGTCATTCTTTGCGTCGTCGATGTCGCTGCCCCCGGGCGCCAAGCGGATGCGTGGGCCGTTGCCGGCACGCAGACGGGCCTATCGCTGCGAGCCGCTGCCTCCGACCGGGTGACGTCATCTCATCGCGCGACGGCATCTCACCGGACGACCACCTCTCACCGGACGACCACCTCTCACCGGACGACCACTTCTCTCCAGGCGAGCGCGCCGTCACACGCGTTTGTCTCGTCAAGGGACGCGGTCGGTAGACATGCCGTTTCAATCGCCGTTACGAACATCTACGACATCACCGTGCCGGCCGGGACCTGGGTCCCTCTCGCTATATCGGTCACCAACCAGCAGACGTCGGAGATCGAGGGAGAGCTTGTCCTGAGCGTCCCGGCATCCCCGTTCGCTACCCAGCAAAACTGTTATTCGAACGGAGCCAGTTTTGTTTGCAGCACAAGTGGCTTCGGTGAGCCCTCGAGCTACTCCTCCAACACCCCCCTGCCGGCGGTCACATACAAGATCCCCTTGTCATTGGCCGCGGGGACCGCAAAGGAGTTGGTCACCTACGTACTAGCCGAATCCACTTTCGGCAACGTAATCGTAAAGTTCCGCGGCTCGTCAGGGGGAGTTTGGACCACTGCAAGCACTAAGTTGCCGGTCGCCTATGGCACCCCCGAGCCCGCGGTCCTGGTGGTGACCGATAACTCTTCAGGGCTCTCAGTTATGGCGAACTTGGCCACCCCCACGGGCTCGCACCCCCAGATCCAGTACATCATCCCCGAGGACCTGCCAGGCTCGGCCGCCCCGTTGGGAGGTTTTGGTGCGGTGGCTATCGACGAGGCCGACACGACCGGGCTCAGCCCGGTGCAGGCCAGGGCGCTGGAGGGTTATGTCGACGCCGGTGGGACACTGGTAGTGGCGGGCGGCTTGGGTTGGAGCGCCGCTACGGCAGGCCTGCCGACGGGGTTACTGCCGGCCACTGTCGAGGGTATTGCTCATCCGATGGCGTTGCCGGCGCTGGCTGACCTGGTCGGCGTCCTGCCTCCTCGGGGTCGGGCCGATGTGGACATCCTGAGATTGTCTACTGGCACCAGCGCCACTTTGAGCGAACGGCGAACTCCACTGGCGGTCCAGGCGAGCCGGGGAGCTGGGCAGGTCGTGTTCAGCGCCTTCGACCCGGCCGCGGCTCCGCTCGCATCGTGGCCGGGAACCCCGGCCATCTTGAGCCGTCTGTTCGCTTCGGCATATCAGGACGCCTACTACGGCCAACCTTCCTCGTTCGGAGGTGGGTTGGTCCCCGCCAATCTAACCGCTCAGAACATGGGCACGGCTCCCATAACAGACCTCGGTGCGGCCGGCGGCGGTTCTGCTCTGCTCAGTCCGAGTGCTGCCAGCCAGGGGCTCCTCGGGTACCTGGAGGACATGCCGGATGTGTCTCACCCCGCCTCGTACCTGCTCGGGCTGCTCTTGCTCGGTTACGTGTTCCTGGTAGGGCCCTTTTGTTTCTGGGCGCTCACCCGTCTCGGTCGGCGGGAATTGGCATGGGTCGTCGTCCCCTGCCTTGCCGTAGCCGGCGGCGTGGGCCTCTACGTAACGGGGGCAGGGACAAAGCGGGGGCCCATAACTGATGAAGTCCGGGTCGCCCAGCTGGCGCCCGGTTCCCACCTGGCGCAAGTGGTATCCCTGGGCGCGATATACCTACCTACGGGTGGATCCCATCAGGTGCGGCTAGGTGGCCAGTTCTCTGCTCCCCCGACGCTCGTCGGTGACCTGGGCGCTGTCGGAGGAGCTCAGCTGACCGTCGGTGTTGGTTCCTCCTCGGCGCCCCTCGGGTTGACCGTGGGCGGACCGAGCAACTCCCTCGGGGGCTGGGCCGCCGCCGGGACAGCGACGCTGGCCGGGACCGTGGTGACGGACGTCGACCAGTTAGGCGGCGAACTAACTGGCAAAATTACGAACAACTTGAATGTCGACCTCGACGACGCGCAGGTGGTAGCGGCGTCTGGACAGGCGGAGCGAACTCTGGGCACGTTGCGAAGAGGGGCCCCGTCGGCGTTCAACTTGTCCGTCCCGTCCAGCAACTTGGCACAGAACAGCGGGTTCCAAAGCTACCCGCTGGCGGTCAGCCCGAGCCGCAACGGCGGCTCGCAAGCGGTGCGACACCAGGCCGCCGTCCAGGGTCTTTTCGACCTTGGAGCAATGTACTCCGGCCGGGAGGGGGGCGCCCCCGTCCTGGTAGCCTTTGCGGACGGACCGCTGTTCCCCGTCGACCTCGACCTCGACCGCGTGGATCGAGTCGCGACCAGTTCGAGCCCTACCGACGCCATTGTTGTGCCGCTCGTCCCTGGAGCGGTATCAGCAGGCGGGGTGCAAGGCCTCGGCCCTGAATTGGTGGGCTCTGATCGCGCCTCCGCGGAAACAGCCAACGGACTGGCTACCGGCTCGTTCACTGCGCACAGAGGTGGCTCGCTCTATTACCAATTCGTACTACCCGGTACCCGCTGGGCTCGAGTGGAGCTCGACTTTGGATCCGTTAGCCCTTCGCTCATGGTCCCCGGTATCGCGATGATCGCCTCCGGCCCGGCCGGCCGAGACGTCGGTCAGCCCGGGGGCCCTTGTGGCCAGTGCGTTTGACTACCAGAGCGGCAGCTGGTCCCCCCTCACTGTGACGTCGGGCTCTGGCACGTCGGGCTCTGGCACGTCGGGCTCTGGCACGTCGGGCTCTGGCGATCTCGCTGCCGAGGTCGATAACCCTGGTCCATATATTGGCCCAGGAGGTGTCGTCGAGATCCGGCTGAGCGCCGTAGGCGGTGGGATCGAGGTTTCGGGCGCGGTGCCTACGCTGTCAGCGCTGTCAGGGTCAGTGGGCCGATGAGCGGAGCCGCCATGATCCGCGCTGAGGGCTTGACGAAGCGGTACGGGAGCACTGAGGCGTTGGCGGGGCTGTCCTTCGAGGTGCCAGAAGGCGAGGTCTTCGGTTTCATCGGCGCAAACGGGGCCGGGAAGACCACGACGTTACGCATCCTGGCGGGCCTAAGCCGACCAGATGCCGGATGGGCCAGGGTCGACGGGCTCGACGTAGTGGACGACCTGCCCCGGTTACACGGGCTCATCGGCTACATGCCCGATTTCTTCGGCGTCTACGACGCGATGACAGCCGCCGAGTACCTGACCTTTTATGCGTCCTGCCACCAGGTGCCCAAGCACCTGACGCCCCGGGTCGTAAACGACCTCCTCGAGCTCGTCGCGCTGACGCCAAAGCGAGACGCGCAGGTCGACTCCTTGTCGTGTGGGATGAAGCAGAGGCTGTGCCTGGCCCGCGCCCTGGTCCACGACCCAAAAGTATTGCTGCTCGACGAGCCCGCCTCCGGGCTGGACCCCCGGGCGAGGACAGAGATGCGCGAACTAGTATCCGTTCTCCAGGAAATGGGCAAGACGATCGTGCTTTCGAGCCACATCCTGCCCGAGCTGGCCGAGATGTGCTCTAGCTACGGGGTCATCCACGACGGCCAGATGTTTGCCAGCGGTCCCGCCGAAGCCATCTTGGGAGGGTTGGGGCCGCAGCGGGCCCGGGCTCGGGTCGGAGGAGACCTCGGGGAAGCGGAAAGAATGGCAGCCGAGATACCCGGTGTGCTGAGCGTGCAGCGGGCCGGTGTGAACGCACTCGATATCGAGTACGCCGGAGCTGGCAGCGAGGGTGGAGGAACAGACGCCGCTTCTCTCCTCAGGGCATTGGTGACGGCAGGCCTCCCCGTTACGGACTTCCGCACGGACGAAGGAGGGCTCGAGCAGCTGTTCCTGCAGCTCACCGCGCCCCCAAAGGCCACGCCAGTGACTGCCTCCGCCCCGGCCGAGCAGGTCCGGTGACCGCACTGCAGGCGGAGGTCGGCGAGCGGATTTCAGTCCGCAAGAGCAGGCCGCCCCAGCGGGCCAAGGCCATTTTGGCCGCAGTGACCTGGAACCCGATAGTGGCCAAGGAGCTGCGCACCCGGATGCGCGGTTGGCACGCCTTCGCTTTGCTTACCGCCTACACATGCGTGATCGGCACTCTGGGGTGGCTCGTCTACAACTCGGATATCAGCTCTTCCGGAGGCGCCATAGGGTTGAGCGCCACAGGTGCCGACGTCTTCCGGGTGCTCGCCGCCGCGGTCATGGCTACCGTCGCTCTCATCGTCCCCGGGCTCGTCGGCCCGGCGATCAGCGGAGAGCGCGAACGCCAGACCCTCGACCTCTTGCTCGTGACACCCTTGCGCTCTTCCACGATCGTTGTTGGCAAGCTCCTGGCCGCGCTCTACTTCGTCGTGTTCCTGGTTGTTGCGTGCGTCCCGCTTTTCAGCGTTGCCTTCCTCCTCGGAGGTGTCAGCCTCGCAGAGGTGGTGGAAGCGGTCATTTTCACATTGCTGGGAGCGTTCACGTTTGGGGCCATCTCTATGCTCGCCTCCGTATCGGTGCGCCAAGTAGGCGCTTCGACCGTGGTCTCGTACCTGGCGATGCTCGTTTTGGCCGTCGGGCCGGTAGCCGCCGGCTACGCGCTGAACACGGCGTTCAACCAGCCTGCACAGAACGGGCCGGCGCCGTTCGCAGTCGCGCAGGCGAGCACGACCTCGGGCATCGTGGATGCCCTCAGCCCCGCAGTGGGGGCCGCCTCGTTGTTGGACGCGTCTGATTGCGGGGTTGTCACCCCGTTTTTCGGTTCGGGGATCGCCGTACCGGTCTCGATGGTTTGTGGCCCCGGCGGCCAGTACGCGTTCGATCTAGGGCCGTTCGGGACCTGGCAGATTCTGGGAGGTCGGCGTGGTCCTCGACGGCGCGCTTGCGGGTGCGGCTCTGGCGGGGAGCGTTTGGGTGCTGAACAGGCGGAGGACGGCGTGACGCCGAGCTCGGGCTCAGGGTACCGGGGGCGCGGTGCCACACGAGCCCGTGGCGCGCCTACCGGCGACGCCGGGCCCGGCGCCGAGTCGGGTATCGGGTCGGGTGTCCAGTCGAGTATCGGGGGGGCAGGGCACGGAGCGACCTCTCGCTTGGGAATAAGCCAGTCGCCATCGCCCGATGCGACGCTGACGAACGAGCTGGCCGTGGCGCTCGTACCCCTTCGCCGGCGGGCCTTCGGCGACTCGGCGGTCCGTTTCGCGCTGCTGGCAGCCGGGTCTTGGGCCGGTGCCGTCTGCGTGTTGTTGGCTTGGTCCAAGGTCCGCCCAACCGCCAATGTCGCTTTTATCGCCGGCTGCCTCGGTGCGGGTGCAGTGCTGGTGGGCTGTGCGGCTTGGGTGGTCCGACGACCCGGCATCGTGGAGGTCGCTCGACTGGCCGACGCTCGTCTCGGCCTGGATGAACGCTTGGCCAGCGCTCTCTGCTTTGCAGGCGCCCCCGGCGAAATGGAAGCTCGACTGCGGGCCGACGCCGCGGGAGCAGCGTTGCGCCACAAACCCGCCGAAGCGTTCCCGCTCGGCCGGCATCAGAGGCTGGCCGTCGCGGCGACGATGGCCGGGCTGGTAGCCGTCGCCCTCGCCGTGACCCCGAACCCACAAGGTTCGGCGCTGGCCCGCCGGGCCTCCAACGAGGCAGTGGTAGCCCAAGCGCGCCGGGCCGTGGCTCAGGCCGAAAAGCAACTCGGCCACCCGACTTCGCCACAGGCACGGCAGCTTTCAGCCGCTCTGCAGAAGGCCCTCTCTCAGCTCGACAAGGCGGGTACCCCCATCGCCTCGTTAGTGGCGTTGTCCGACCTTTCCCGGCAACTCGCCGCTATCGACAACTCGTCCACCACAGCCGAACAGGCGGCGCTGGCGGCCGAAGCGGCTGCGGGGGACAGCCTGGCCGGGGCCGGTGGGGCGGGAAACGTCGCCCGGGACCTCTCCAGCGCGAACCTGAACGCGGCCGCCGCCGGCCTGCGAGCCTTGGCCAACGAACTGCCCCGGTTGAGCCAAGCGCAGCGCACCGCGCTGGCCGCGGCCCTAGCGCGGGCCGCGTCCGCGGCTGGTGGCCAGGGTGGCAATAGCGAGACAGGCTCCTCTGGTCCCGCGGGAGCTGCGAGCAACGAGGGGTTCGCGCCCACGATTGGCAAGGCGAGTGCCGCACTCCTCGCCGGGCACGTCGGAGCGGCCAGTAAGGCCCTGCGTGCAGCAGCCAGCGGCGCGGCCGCCTCCCAGGCAGCGGTCTCGCTCCAACAGCAACTAGGCGCCATTCAGGCCGAGGTACGGAACGAGGCAGCTCGGGTGGCGAGCCAGGCTCAGGCCGATATCGGCTCTGCCAGCAGGACCGCGACCCCTCACAGCACGGTTGGCCATAGCACGGTCGGCAATAGCACGGTTGGCGGAGCGGGCTCCGATGGCCTGTCGGCTGGCAGCACCCCTGGGGCCGCCAGCCAGACTGGCTCAGCTGCCGGCTCGACCGGCCTCGGCTCCGGAGGCTCTGGCGGGCCCGGCTCTGGCGGGAGCGGGTCAGGCGGAGGTGGGTCAGGCGGGGGCGGCTCGGCCCGTACCGGCGGGGCCAGCAGCGGCGGGGCCAGCGGCGGCGGGGCTCGTACCGAGCTTGGACGCGGCGCCGCCAACGGCTCCCGGAGCACCAGTCAAGGAGGTCCCGGCAACGGGGCTGACGCCGCGCGCAAAGCCGAGCAGGCTGGGCAGACCAGGGCCGGCGCGGCTCAGGTCTACGTCGGTGGCCAACCGGGTGACGGTAAGCAGGTCGTCGGCCAGCAGCTGGGCGAGGGTGGCCGGGTGAGGACTACCCCGTACCAATCGGTCCTGCCCCGCTTCACAAAGACAGCGCTGGAGGACCTCAACTCCAACGTGATCAGTCCGAATGACCAGAACCTCGTGCGCTCGTACTTCTCGTCCCTTGGAAGCGGCAGGTGACCCGCGGCCGCGCGCTGGCGGCCCCGTGGCGCCCGCGAGCGCCCCACAACAGGGCTCTGTCCTGCCTCCTTCGGTTTACTGGCGGGGCTCTCCTGGTGGTGGCAGGTTCAGCCCTCGCCGCCGACTCGGCCTCGGCTCAGACACCTGGACAGTCCCGGTTCGCGGCACCTGTCCAGGGGACGACCAGCACGCCCCGGCACTCCCGAGCCGTGACCATTGCGGCATCGAGCTTGGACAACGTCACCGTCCCGCCAGGCAGCTGGGTGCCGCTATCCGTGTCCATCGCCAACAAGGGGGCTACCGACGTAGACGGACAGATCGTGCTCACCTCTAACGACGCGGCCGCCACCAATGCCGCCGGTGGGTGCTTTGCAAACGGGCCTTCGACGTTCACCTGCTTGAGCTCGGACAACTTTTCCTCGGGCCTGTCCTCGGCCGCTCCGTCGTCGAAGGCCGTTGGGCCCGCACTTCCCCCCGGTTCGGCAACCACGTCCAAGGTGGCCAAGGCACAAGCCTCCTGGCCAAATGGAGTCACTTACGAGATCCCGCTCGAACTTGCCGCCGGGACGGCCAAGCAGCTGGTCGTAGACGTGTTAGCGGAGCCAGCGGGACGCGAAGTGAGGGCTCTCGTGGAGGGCCAGCCGGGAGGGTGCTGGCCAAGGCGACCGCCCAGCTCCCGCTGGCATATGGCACCGCTCAGGCCGCAGTGCTCGTCGTGACCGACAACCAGGCCGCCGTCTCGGCCCTGGACAACCTCGTTTCTCCGGCCGGCTCTCAACCTCAGTTGCAGTACGTCAGCCCGGCCGACCTGCCGGCATCGCCGGTGCCGCTGGGGATCTTCAGGGCCGTCGCCATCGACCGGGCTGACACGAGTGGGCTGAGCCCCGCTCAGGGCCAATCGCTCCAGAGCTACGTCGAAGCCGGAGGGACCCTCGTGGTGGCGGGAGGCTTGAACTGGCGGGGCACGACCGCAGGTTTGCCCGCCGGCCTATTACCTGGGCATCCGACCGGTGGTGTGACTTCGCTCGCGCTCCCAAGCTTGTCCCGCTTGCTCGGGACAACACCCCTTCCGGCAAACGTCGACGTAACAAACGTCCAAAAAGATCCCGAAGGTGAAGTTACCCTCAGCCAGGGGACGACCCCGATCGCGCTGCAGGTAAGCCGCGGTAGCGGCCATGTGGTCTTTGTCGCCGTCGACCCTGCCACACCACCCTTTTCGAGCTGGCCTGGCACCCCCCGCGTTATTGAGCCGTCTGTTCGCGCCCGCTTACGAGGCCGGCTACTTCGCCAGCCCTTTGCCCTACGCCGAAGCTGGCGGTGTGTACCCGGTGACGCTCGGCGGCTTGCCCCCGTCCGTGGTCGCCAAACTCGGCGCCGACACCGCCACCGGCCCCGCCCTGATGAGCCCCGCACCAGCCGAGGACGCCCTGGCCGGGTACCTGGAGCAGGCGCCTATCGTGAGAGCCCCCCTTCCGCCGGTTTGGTAGGCCTGCTGCTACTCGGCTACGTGGTGGTGGTCGGCCCGGTCTGCTTCTTTGTCCTCACCCGCCTCCGACTGCGTGAGCTGGCGTGGGTAGCAGTACCCTGCCTGGCTGTCGCGGTGACCGTAGCGGCGGTCGCTGCCTCGCCTCGTGGCCGCCCTGCGGTGCAGGAAGTACAGGTCGCCCAGGTCGTGCCCGACGACCATATCGCTCAAGTCACCACGCTCGCCGTGGTCCCCGCGGCCGGCGGCGCCACCCGCCGCTTCGAGCTGCCCGGCACCCCCACGGCCGGACCGGCGCTGGTCGGCGATGTTGCTGTAGGGCCGCTCGTGAGCGACCTCGCTCCCGGAGTCGATGCCGGACTTCGGGTTGGCCCCGGGAAGGCGCCGTTGGCCGTGAGCGCTACGGTGAAAACCCGACGTGGCGCGTTCGGAGGGTGGGCTGCGACCGAGCAAGTACGCGTGGCGGGAGCCATTCGGGCTGACGTCGCAGCGTACGGGAACGTCGTCGGCGGGCGGGTTACGAACGACCTCGGCGTCAAGCTGACGGATGCCGTGCTCGCCGTAGCCTCGGGGGAGGCCGCCCAGGTCCTGGGCACAGTCCAGCCCGGCTCCTCAGCGGCCTTCACTCTCGCTTTGTCACCCAATAGCAGCCCGTCGGCTCAAGCGTTCGGCGCTCCTTTTCAACTCCTCGCTGACCAGCTCCTTTCAGCCCGACCGCCCACGCCGCCCTGGCGTCGAGCGACCGGAGCCGGCGTCTCGCTCGCCAGCTCTTCCCCGGCCAGCTCCGGCGCGCTCAGAGCGAGCGACCTCCTCCAAGCCCTTGGCGACCTGGCCAGCGCTACCTCAGCTCAACAAAGAGGGGCCCCCGTGCTGGTGGCCTTGGCCAGCGGCAGCTTATTGCCCCTTGGCGGCGCTACTACTACAACGCCTCTGGTCAGGTACCAGATAGTCGTTGTCCCGCTGGCGCTGGCCCTGGACGGGCGGCCGGGCCAGGTCCCCTTCGACGTCCCCGGCGAGCTCGTCGGTTCCAGCGGTGTCACGGGCGAGAACGGCTACGGGCTGACAACCGGTTCTTTGACGCTCGGGACCGGTGGGGCTTTCGATTACCAGTTCCTTCTTCCCGGTCCGCGGTGGAGCCGTCTCGAGCTCAGCCTGGGATCCGCGTCCGGTTCGACCACGGGCCATTCCTTGATCAGCGTGAGCGCTTACAACCACTCGACCAGCAGGTGGGACGCACTTTACGTGAAGGCGTCGTCCGGCGAGCTGGGAGCCAGGATCCGCACCCGGCACGTTACCTGGGCCCTGGGGGCGCTCTCGATGTCCGGATCGCGGCAGTCCACAATGGTGTGGAGGTCTACGGGGCCTACCCCATGCTTTTGGCTAGTCCTCCGGCAAACCTGCCGTGACGAGAGACGCCACAGAGGCCCTGTCGCCGGGATCAACGTCGCCGCATGCAACGTCGCCGCATGCACCTTCGCCGCCGGCCATGTCGCCGGAGGCCTTCATAGAGCTGGCGGCGCGGGTGGAAGCCGAGCTGCGAAAACTCATCGTGGGCCAGGACCAGGTCGTCCGTGACACCCTCGTGGCCCTTATGGTGGGTGGGCACGTGTTGCTCGAGGGAGTGCCCGGGCTCGGGAAGACTTCGCTCGTGCGCGCCCTCAGCCAGGTCCTCGAGCTGGCATTCAGCCGTATCCAGTTCACGCCGGACCTCATGCCCGCCGACATCACCGGGACAACCCTTATTCAGGAAGACGACGCGGGCCGTCGTTTCCGGTTCCAGCCAGGCCCAGTCTTTGCCAACCTCGTTCTGGCGGACGAAGTCAACCGGGCCACCCCAAAGGTACAGAGCGCGCTGCTGGAGGCCATGCAGGAGCGCACGGTCACCGTGGGCGGGAATACAAGGCTCCTGCCCTCGCCTTTTTTCGTCCTGGCGACCCAAAACCCGATCGAGTTGGAAGGGACGTACCCCTTGCCTGAGGCGCAGCTCGACCGGTTCCTGTTCAAACTGGCGGTCCCTTACCCGAGCGACGACGAGCTGGCCGAGATCGCCCGGCGGACGACCGGCGCTGCCGAGCCGGAGCTCGCTCGGGTAGCCGACGCCAGCTCCGTCCTGGCCATGGCGGACCTGGTGAGGACCGTCCCCCTGGCGGACCACGTCCTCGACTATGCAGTCAGGCTGGTGAGCGCTACGCGCCCCGAACGCAGCCGCGTGCCCGAAATCGCGGGCCAGGTACGCTTTGGAGCCAGCCCGCGAGCAGTGCAGGCGCTGGCTTTGACCGGCAAAGCACGCGCCCTCCTGGCCGGCCGCTTCAACGTTGCGTTCGAAGACATCCGCGCCGGCGCCCACCCGGTCCTGCGGCATCGGCTGCTGCTCAACTTCGAGGCTGAGGCCGACGGCGTGACCAGCGACCGCCTCATCGACAGGCTGCTCGAAGCCGTCGTAGCTGACCCGGTAGCCATCCGGTGAGCCCAATCCGATGAGCCCAAGCCGGTGAGCCCAATCCGGTGAGCCCAAGCCGGTGAGCATAGGCGACGCCGAAAGCGCGGCCGCGGCTCTCGGGCTCACGCCCGAACTCCTCCGCGCCCTCGAACGGCTTACGTTGCCATCACGTCGCGCCGTGCTGGGCGCCAGCGCGGGCCAACGCCGGTCCCGCCGGTACGGAAGTTCGCTCGACCTCGCCGACTACCGCGCCTACGCGCCCGGTGATGACATCCGGCGGCTCGACTGGAGCGCGTACGCCCGGCTCAACCGGCTGTTCTTGCGGCTGTACGCCGCCGAGGAAGATGCCTGCGTCACGGCATGGGTCGACACGAGCGCCTCGATGGCGTGGGATCCCATCGGGAAAGAGCGGGCCGCGAGAGGCCTCGCCGGCGGTTTTGCCTACCTGGCGCTGGCCGCCGACGATCGGGCTGCCTGCGTCGGCTTCGCGGGCTCCGTGGTGGGAAGAGCAGGGCCGTTCAGAGGCAAACGCGCCGCTCCGAGGCTCTGGGCCGCGCTGGCCACGTTCGCGGGGGGCGGCACGACGGATTGGGGGGCCATAGCCGCCGCGGCCCGGTCGGTCCCGAGAGGCGTCGCCGTGGTGTTCTCCGACTTCCTGACCGAGGAGCTACCGAGACAGGCACTCGCCTCGCTGCGTATGGCGGGGCACGAGGTCCTCCTCGTCCAGGTGCTCTCGCCGCTCGAGCTGCGCCCGGCACTTCGCGGCGAGCTCCGCCTGGTAGATACCGAGACTGCTGCTTCCGTCGAGCTCACACTCGGCGAGGCCGCCCTTGCCGCTTACGATCGCGCCCGGGCCGAGCACACAAGGTCGCTACAGGCTTTGGCGGCTTCTCACGGGGCCCGCCTCGTGACAGTCGACGGAGGGGCACCGGTCAGACAGCTCATGCTCGGCCAATTGCTCGGCGCGCGGGTCTTCCACTAGCGGCGCGACGGTGGCGCGGGTATGACTCTTCTCGAGCCGTTGGCCGGGATCGCGGCTTTGTCGCTGCTGGCCATCGTCGCGCTTTACTTCCTGAAGGCGCGGCGCCCCCCTCATCCGGTGAGCAGCACCCTCTGGTGGCAGAAGCTCGTCCTCGACCGCCAAGCGGCCGTGCCGTGGCAACGCTTGCGGTTGTCGTGGCTGCTAGCCCTGCAGGCGGTGGCGGCGGCCCTGATCGTCGGCGCCATGTTGCGGCCCGCGCTGGTCTCGGCCGAAGCCCTCGCCGGTCAGACCATGGTTGTCATCGATACGTCCGAGACCATGCAGGCGACGGATGTGGCCCCGAGCCGCTTTGCGCAGGCGGTGGCGGATGCGAGGTCGCTCGTCAACCGGCTCGGGCCGCATGCCCGCATGACTCTCATCGAGATGGATGCGGGCCCGGTTGTGCTCGCTAGCAGCGTCGGAGAGCGCCAGCCCCTCCTGGAGGCCCTCGACGAGCTGAAACCAACCCAAGGCCCGCAGACCTACAGGACGCCCTTCAACTCGCCGTGGCCAGCGCCGGCACCAAGACGGGCCCATCTCGACCGGGCGCCACCCGGCTGGTCGTGATATCCGATGGCATCACAGAAGCCCTGAACGAGCCAGTGGCCCTCCCGTTCCCAGTGCAGTACGAGCGCGTCGGGGTAAGTGCGGAAAACTTGGCCGTCTCTTCGCTCAGCGTGCTCCCGGGGGTCACAGGCGAAAGCGTCGTCGCCCATATCCAGGACTTCGGGCAGGAGCCTGCCCACGCGACGGTAGAAATGTTCGCCGACGGTCAGCTCGCCGACGCCCAGGCCACTTCATTGCCGCCGGGGGGCGGCCAGGACGTCACTTTCTCCGTCCCGCCGGGGACCAGCTACGTGCGGGTCACGCTGTCCCCCCGCGACGACCTTGCCGCCGACGAGACCGCAATGGCGGTGACTAGCGCTCCCCGCCAGGTCCGGGTGCTGCTCGTAACGAACGGCGATGTCTTTTTGCAACAGGCCCTGTCACTGCGCTCCGACGTCGAGTTGACGACAGAAGCCCCCTCCGCCTGGCGTCAGCGCCAAGCCTCGAACCCAGGCGTGGACCTCTTCGTCTTCGACGGCTTCGTGCCGCCCAGCCTGCCGACGGCCGCTCCCTACCTCGTCGTGGGGCCTCCACCGGACCGGCAGCTCGGCGCGGGCAAACCCGTCGCGCCGGGTAGGTTGCTGCCGGCGGAAGCGGACGACCCGCTCCTCTATGACGTGGACCTTTCCGACGTTGACGTGGCTGTCTCTGCGGACCTCACGGGTTCAACCTTCGGTGCGGTTGTGATCAGCAGCTCCGCCGGCCCGGTGCTCATGGTGCGCGACGGGGGCCCCAACCAGCCGCCCGCAGCCGTGCTCGGGATCTACCTGCACGATTCTGACCTGGTATTGCGGACCGCTTTCCCGGTACTGATGACGCACCTGTCGGAGTTCCTCGCCCCCGACGCCGTCCCAGCCACGAGCCCGCCACCAGGCGCTCCCGTCGTCCTGGCGCCTGGGCCCGGGGCGAAAGTGGTCCTGGTGACCCGGCCGGATGGCCACATGGACACCGTCCCCACAGGAGCCGCCAGCGCGCCTGGCATCGAGCGCGCCAGCAGGTGACGGGACCGTGGTGTTCACAGACACCGGCGAAGTCGGCCTGTACCGCGTCACGGTCCTACAACGCGACGGCCCCGACCAGACCAGCTTCCTCGTGGTAAACGCACCTGCCACTGCGATAGCGCCCGTGCAGAGGCTGGAAGTTACAGGCGCCACGGGGGCGGCTCTCCCGAGGACCGCTTTGTACCGGGGGCTTTGGCCTGCCATCGCTATAGCGGTGCTGGTTGTCCTTTTCCTCGAGTGGCTGGTTTACCACCGTGCCCGTTGAGCTGACGAGCCCAGCGTGGGTTGCCGTCCTCATCGTCGCGGTGCCGGTGGTGGTGGTGGTCTGGCGGCGTTGGCCAGCGCCTTTTCCAAAGCGCCAACGACGGGCCGCATTGGCCGTGCGCCTCCTCCTCGTCACAGCCCTGGTGCTGGCGTTGGCAGGACTGGAGTTGTCCTATCGCGCCTCGAGCCAAACCCTGGTCATAGCCGTCGACCGCAGTGCGAGCGCGGCGCAAGCCCAGTACCAGGAGCCCCCTGCGGTGGAGCGGCTCGAGTCCCGCCTCCCCGGCCAGGACTTGCTGGGCGTAGTCAGCTTCGGACAGGACGCTCTCGTCGAGGACGCTCCCCAGCGCAACCTGCAGTTCGAGGGGTTCAACACGTCCCCGGGCGCCAACTTCACCGACATCGAGTCCGCTCTGCGCCTGGCGGGGTCGATGGCAGCGCCCGGCACGGGCCGGCACGTGCTTCTGGTCAGCGACGGCCGCCAGAACGTGGGGGACGCCGTCGGCGAGGCGAGGGTGCTCCGCTCCGAGGGAGTACGCGTTGACGTGCTACCCCTGCAGGTCCCTCTGGGCCCGGACGTCAGGGTCGACTCCGTCGAAGTACCCCCAACTGTGCCTCCCGGTTCGAGGGCGCAGGCGACGGCGGTGCTGGTGAGCAATGAGACCACCACCGCGCGAGTCGTGTGGTCCCTCGACAACACCCAGGTCGTCTCGGACACCGTTGTGCGGGTCAGCCCTGGGGTTACCGCCGTGCGGGCGCTGCTGCCACCGGCTCGTCCCGGTTTCCACCAGGTCAATGTCGAGATCTCGCCGAACGCGACGCGGTCCCAGGCAACGACGCCGGAGAGGGCCTTTTTCAGGCCCTCGGTCGGGAACAGGTCCTGGTGGTCGCAGGAGGCACCGGCGCGGCAACCAACGTCGCCGGCGCGCTCAGCGCCGCCGGGATCGATGCCACCGTCGTGACCCCGTCGCAGCTCCCGGTCACGGTCTCCAGCTTGGCCCGGTGGCAAGCCGTGGCCCTGGTGGACGTCAGCGCCGCCGAGCTCGGGCACGAGCGCATGCAGGCACTGGCCACGGCCACCCGGGACCTCGGCATCGGGCTGGCTGCTTTCGGCGGTACCAATACCTTCGGCCCCGGTGGCCTGGCCGGGACCCCCCTCGAACAAGCCCTCCCGGTCGACATGAAAGTGGCCAACCCCCAGGTCAAGACGCCGGTGGCCGTCATGTTGGTCATGGAGACGGTCGAGAGCCCCGCCGGGGACCTGGTCTTGAGGGGCGCGGCCCGCCAGCTCGTTGCCAACCTGTCCCCAGAGGACCTGGTTGGGGTAACCAACGGTGCAACCGGTGTCCTTGTGCCGCTTCAACCCGTGGGCAACGGCAAAAAGGTCGAACAGGAGATAATGGGCATCCCGAGCTTCGGGGACCCACCCAGCTACGTGCCCTACATCGAGGACGCGGCCGACGCGCTAGCCGCTCATCCCAATTACACCAAGTACATTTTCGTCTTGGGGGACGGCGATGCCGACGACCCGTTACCGGCACCTTCGTTCATGGCCGGGCTCGTCCGCCAAGGGATCACGGTCTCGGCGGTGGGTGCAGACGTCCACGACAACCCTCGGTACATGGCCAATATGGCCGCCATAGCCGCCGAAGGAGGAGGACGCTTTTTTGACTCCGAAGCAGCCTCGCAGCTCCCTTCGATTTTCCTTGACGAGGCGCAGTTACAGTTGCAGCCCTGGATCGTGCAAGAACGTTTCCACGTGGCCGCGGGGGTGCCATCGGACGCCCTCGAGGGCGTCGAGGTGTCGTCCCTCCCACCGCTCGACGGGTACATTGCCACGACGCCGAAACCGGCCTCCCAGGTGGTGCTCTCGGGGCCGGCGGGCGACCCGGTCCTGGCGCAGTGGCAGTACGGCTTAGGGACCGCCGTCGCCTGGACCAGTGACACGGAAGGACGCTGGACCGCCGAGCTTCTCCGGTCTCCCCTGGCCGGAAGGCTCTTCGCCGGGATCGTAGCTTCGACCCTGCCGCTGGCCGCCACCCCGGCTCTCTCGCTGTCGTCCCAGGTCGAAGGCGACCAGGCCCACTTGATCGCCCAGGTGGCCGACGCGCCGTCTGATGCCTCCGCGGTGGCGCACGTAGTCGGCCCTGGGGGGCAGGGCTCTGACGTACCGCTCGCCGAGACCGCTCCCGGGCGCTTCGAAGGCGACGTACCTACCACCAATGTCGGTGCGTACCTGATGCGGGTCGAAGTGGCCGCGGGCAGGCGCGTCCTGCAGGCTGCGACTGTCGGCGTCGCCGTCGCCTACTCGCCGGAACTGCGCTTTATCGGCACCGACCTGCCCTTCCTGGAGCAGGTCGCACGTGCCGGAGGCGGCGCCGTGCTGTCTTCCGCCGGCGAAGCCCTCTCCGAGCCGGTGCCGGCCGTCAACGTCTCGACGCCGTTGTCCGAGTGGCTTCTGTTGTTAGCTGCCATCTTGCTGCCCCTTGACGTGGCGCTGCGGCGACTGGTCATTGGCCGGGAGCCGCCGGCGCTTCCTGAAGAGCGCAACGCCCGGGCGCCGACAAAAGGTGCAGGCAAGGAAAAGGAGGCCTCGTCGCCAGAACAGCCGCCTCAGAAGGAAGACGAGCCCGTGCTGGCCACGAAGCTCCTGGAACGCTTGCGCCGCTGAGCGCGTCACCAGCTTGAGACCCGCTTGGGCGGGGCCAGCTGGGCGTTCGGGGCCAGGTCCCGACCTCATGTGGTCGCTCTGGGGACTGCCCGGTCCCGCTCTCTGCGCGATAATCCAGGCGGTGGACCGAGAAGACTATGTCCGAGCCGCCCGCACCATCCGCGACTCGAACAACACCCGTGCGACGATCGGCGCGCGCGTGGCCATTTTGATGGTGCTGCCCATCGGCGGCGGCAGGCGGATCTTGAAGTACGTGTCCGCTATGGTCCGGCGCACCGAGACCCAGCTGCGCGCCCTCGAGCCTCCGCCTGAGGACCGCGACGCCATAGAAGAACACTTTCTGCGGCCTTGGTCTGAACTGGCTGACTACCTGGAAGGCCTGACTAACGCACCGGGGACCTGGTGGTTGAGCGTGAAAGGAGCGTTCAGGTTGCTCGAGTCCGGGCCCCAGGACCGCCAGGAGGACATCGAGTTTTGTGTGGCTTACGGGCTAGACGACAGCGCAGAACAGGCGCCTGGGTCATTCATAGAGCAGATGCCAGGGCACCGCGACAACGGCAAAGGCTGAGGGCTCCCGAGCCCGTCGTAGGAGCGGAGTGGCTGCGCCAAACGAGCTTGTTCCTTCCGTCGGCTAATTAGCGCTGATCCGTTTCGTCAGCTTCGCTAGCGCCTCGAGAAGGTCATGCCAGGCGGGCCATGCGGAATTGAGACCTGGGCGCGTACGGTGTCCCACCTGGGGTAAAGCCAAATCCGACGCCCATATACGCAAAAGACGACCTCGAGCCAATATAGAACCCACAGTCCCCGTGCCAGTTCTCGAGCGAGACGTTCTCTCCGTAGAACGTCACGTTTTCCGCATCTATCCGTACCGCGTTCGAGCCGGAATGGGCTATGCGCAAGTTGCACGCTTGAAGCGTCGCGAACGCGGCCGTGGCCTCTACGAAAATGCCATTACCCGTCGGCATGCCTGCCCCGGTAGGTGACTGTACCGTCACGTTTGCCATTTGCATGGTCGCGGAGTAGCCCGGCTGGCCGGGGGAATCGATGTGGATCCCGGTGACGCAGTTGTCGAAGTCCGCGTTCAATAGGTGAACCTTGTGAGGTGTACCTGCCGGTGAACTCGAAAGACTGAGCCCCCTATTGTAGTTGAAAACGAAGATATTGCTCATATGGGGGTTGTCGCAGCGCTGAAGGTGTATGCCCGTGCCGTTGGCAAGCTGGTAAGCCGACCCGGGGGTGTTCCCGGGGTGTGAATATGGCCAGAAATGGACGTGTTCGATGTAGTTCGTGTCGTAGGAACGGTCAATCAGGATCCCGTAGTTGAGCGGTTGACCGAAGATCCGTCGGATGACGCTTTGGGCGGCGCCGTCCAGGTAAATCCCGCCGTACGGGTTGAACAGAAAAACGTGTTCGACAAGAGCGTTATTGCCAGTGATGTGGATCATCGGCTGAGCGGGCGCAAATTCGCCCGTGGTGCTCTGGTGGTACACGTTGAAGCCGATGTTGCGCACCGCTCCGCCGCTACCAGATATCGTGACCGGACTGAAATCCGCCCCTGCATCTACACAAATCCAGCTGCCGGCAAAGACGTTGACCTGAGAGCCCGGCGTGTTCCACCCGGCTCCCTGGAAAGTGAGGCCCGCGGGGATCTCCAAACCGGAGCTGACGAGGTACTTGCCCGCCGGGAAAAAGACGGTGTCGCCGGTGGGCACAACCGACGGTGAAGCCGCAGCGATCGCCGCGGCTATGGCGGCGGTGTCGTCTGTAGTGCCGTCGCCGATCGCGCCGTAATCACGGACGTTGCAGTAGGGGCTCGTATTAGGACTGGTATTTGCCATTATCAGCTCCTCTTATGTCGTTCACGACCCATCTGGCACGACCCATCTGGCACGACCCATCTGGCACGACCCACCTGGCACGACCCACCTGGGCCATGCGGCTGGGTATAACCACGGAGGTCGTGTGAGGTCCGCTGCCCAACTCATGCCCACGACCGGCAACCTCCGTCCGGTCGCCACGTTAGAACTGTTTTGGTCGGGCACATGACCGTTCTGCCGGGGCAACCGGGCCGAGGTCCCTGGAGACACCACTACATGCTGGCAGGTCGCTCGGCCTTAGCGGAACTCGAGCACCCGCGGATAGGCTCCAAAACCCTGTGTTTCCTGTCACCACAACCCGGTCTAGATGTGGCGATCTGGATGTGGCGATTTGGAAGTGATTGGAAGTGAACGGTGAGCCAGCCGGACCTCACACCGCGCACACGCGAACAAGCCGCTGAAGCTGACCGGCTCGACCCGTTTGCACGCTGCAGGGACGATTTTGTCTTTCGCCCGGGTGGGCCGATTTACCTCGATGGCAATTCCCTTGGTCGTCAGCCCCGCGCCACCGCCGCCGCCATCAGCGCAATTCTCGACGAATGGGGACAGGATCTCGTCGTTGCTTGGGACGGCTGGGCCGGCCTGGCTGAAACCATCGGGGACCGCATCGGTCAGCTGATCGGTGCCGCCCCGGGGCAGGTAGTCGTCAGCGACTCAACCACGGTAAACCTCTACAAGCTGGCCACGGCCGTCGTCGACACCAGCCCGAACAGACCGGTGATAGTCGGGGACGCCAATGATTTCCCCACGGTCCGGTACGTCTTGCAGGGCCTGGCCGCTCGCCATCGCTGCAGCCTCCGCCTCGTCGACAGCGACCCTTCCGAGGGCGTCGACGCCGGCAGGCTAGCCACGGTCGTCGGCGATGACGTGAGCCTGGTTTGCCTTTCGGCGGTCAACTACAGGTCCGGTTCGGTGATGGACATGCCCTCGGTAAACCGGGCCGCTCAGCGCGTCGGCGCACTTACGCTGTGGGACCTGAGCCACGCCGCTGGGGTCGTCCCGGTGCAGCTGGACGCGGCCGGCGCCGACCTGGCAGTCGGCTGCGGCTACAAGTACCTGAACGGCGGCCCCGGCGCGCCCGCATGGCTGTACGTGCGGGCGGGGCTGCACTCGTCACTACGTCAACCGATCTGGGGCTGGTGGGGACAGCGGGACCGGTTCGCCATGGGAGCGACTTACGAGCCGGTCCCGACCATAGGCAGGTTCCACCCCGGCACGCCGGCGGTGCTCGGGATGGTCGCCCTGGGTAGCGGTATAGCGCCTCTGCTAGCAGCCGGGGTGCCCGCGTTGTGGGAAAAGACCCGCCGGCTGGTCGACCTTCTTGCCCACCGCGAGCGGGAACTGTTAGCCCCGCTCGGTGCCGGGTTGGCGAGCCCCGCCGACCCCGCCCGCAGGGGTGGGCACCTCGCGGTCTCACACGCCGACGCCTGGGCGGCAACGAGCGCGTTGGTCGAGCGGGGTTTAGTCGTGCCCGACTTCCGTCCACCGGACGTCATGCGCCTGGCTCCGGTAGCCCTGTACACGAGCTACATCGAAGTGTGGGACGCCGTCGAACGCATTGCTCAAGTTTTAGGCGATCCTGCTGTCCGCTCCCGGGCTCCACGTGAGGGCCGGACAATCGATCAGTAGGCCAGGGAGCTCCGCAGGCGAACTCCGTAAGGGACCTCCTCGAGCGAGCTCTATAAGGCCGCTCGAACGCAGAAACCGGGCGGCTCAGGCGTGGATTACGCAGCGAAACCCTATGTGGCTGCTCGTGGAGTCGACCGTTTGGCCTTGGCGGGCGGCTGGTCGGTAGCGCAGGCAATAGTTGGGGGCGCAGAGGTGCGAGCCGCCTTTGGTAACACGCCGCGGGATGTGCTCGCCCGGCGCCCCGGCGTCATAGCTTTGGTCGGGTGAAGTGACCCGCGGGTTTTGTGCTACGCAGCACGGATGTCCCACCTCGTCCGGGTGCACGGGGGTGAAGAAGTCAGCTGTCCACTCCCACACATTGCCCGCCATGTCGTACAGGCCATAGCCATTGGGGGGAAAGCTCTTGACCGGCGATGTCCGCTCGAAGCCGTCGAGGAGAAAGTTTTGCCAGGGGAACTCGCCCTGCCATGTGTTCGCCATCATGCGGCCCTTGGGGGTGAACTCGTCGCCCCAGCAAAACACCTTGCCCTCGAGCCCGCCTCGGGCGGCATACTCCCATTCGGCTTCGGTAGGCAAAGCCTTCCCGGACCAGTTG
This sequence comes from uncultured Acidimicrobiaceae bacterium, assembly GCA_963823855.1. Lineage (GTDB taxonomy): Bacteria > Actinomycetota > Acidimicrobiia > Acidimicrobiales > Palsa-688 > Fen-671. Next base: position 122,435 of record CAWGNA010000001.1, on the reverse strand, counting down.
GCATACGCCGAGGCGTCAGCGTAGGCGACGTGAGTCACGGGGTGCCGCTCACGACCGTCAAGGGTCGAGCGCGGTCCCTCTGGGTGGCGCCAGTCTGCCCCCGGGGCCCAGGTCCACCAGTTGCGGACGTCGGAAAGGTCCACGGGGCGTGCCGAACCTGTGAAAACGAGTGACCCCGGCACCATGAGGTCCGGGATGGCGTCAGGGTAGTCTGCGGGGTCCGGCGCCAGTTCAGCCCAGGTGACGTGGCCAGTCGCCTTCACGAACCGACGAAACTCGGCCACCGTTACAGGGTGCTCATCGATCCAGAACCCTGCGACGGCGACGCGGTGAACTGGCCGCTCCTCAGGGTAGAACTCGTCTGATCCCATCAGGAACTCACCCGTGGGGACCCACACCATGTCCTTTGGACGGAGCCCTGTGCGGCCCGGGTCGGAAGCGCTTGCCCCTTGCACGGGAGGTTATGATAACGCCTGTTCCTGTGCTACCGGGCTGAGGCCGCTTCGCGTGCACGGGTCGAACTGGAGCGCAATCGCGGGATTTAGCGGCGTGCGGTATTTAGCGAGAAATAGGAGGTAGCTCTGTGGCCGGTTCCGGGAAGCCGAACATACTCGTGATCTGGGGTGACGACATCGGCATTACCAACTTGAGCTGTTACAGCGACGGGCTGATGGGGTACCGCACGCCGAACATCGACAGGATCGCTCATGAAGGGATGCGGTTCACGGACTCCTACGGCGAGCAGAGCTGCACCGCAGGGCGGGCGTCGTTCATTACCGGCCAGAGCGCGTACCGCACCGGCCTGAGCAAGGTGGGCGTGCCGGGGGCGACCGTCGGGCTGCAGGCGGAGGACCCGACCATTGCCGACCTGCTCAAGCCTTTCGGGTACGCGACCGGGCAGTTCGGCAAGAACCACCTTGGGGACCGCAACGAGTTCCTGCCGACCGTGCACGGCTTCGACGAGTTCTTCGGCAACCTCTACCACCTGAACGCCGAGGAGGAGCCCGAGCTACCCAACTGGCCACCGGCGGCAGACTTCCCTAATTTCCGCGCCCGGTTCGGGCCGCGCGGAGTGCTCCGCTGCTCGGCCACCAGCGTGGACGACAGCACAGAGGAGCCGCGCTTTGGCCGGGTAGGCAAACAGACGATCGAGGACACCGGGCCGCTCACGAAAAGGCGCATGGAGACGATCGACGACGAGGTGCTCGAGCACGCCCTCGACTTCATCGACCGGCAGCATGGGGCGGGCACGCCGTTTTTCATGTGGTTCAACACGACCCACATGCACCTGCGGACTCACCCGAAGCCGGAGAGCCTCGGTCAGGCGGGCCGATGGCAGTCTCCTTATCACGACACCATGATCGACCACGACAAGGTGGTCGGTGCTCTCCTCGACAAGCTCGACGCCTTGGGCATCGCCGAGGACACGATCGTCGTCTATTCGACCGACAACGGCCCGCACATGAACACGTGGCCAGACGGCGGCATGACGCCGTTCCGGAGTGAGAAGAACACCAACTGGGAGGGCGCCTTCCGAGTACCGGAGATGGTCCGCTGGCCAGGCAAGATCGCTGCGGGTGTCGTGTCCAACGAGATCATCCAGCACCATGACTGGTTGCCGACGTTCCTGGCCGTGGCGGGGGAACCAGACATAGTCGAGAAGCTGAAAAAGGGCTATACGGCAGGCGACAAGACCTTCAGGGTGTGCATCGACGGCTATAACCTGCTCCCTTACCTTACGGGCCAGGTCGACAAGAGCCCTCGCCAAGGAATGGTGTATTTCTCCGACGATGGCGATGTCCTGGCGCTCCGTTTCGACAACTGGAAGGTCGTGTTCATGGAGCAGCGGGTGGGCGGGACCCTGCAGATCTGGGCCGAGCCTTTTGTCGCCCTGCGCGTCCCCAAGCTGTTCAACCTGCGCACCGATCCTTTCGAGCGCGCCGATATCACGTCCAACACCTACTACGACTGGTTCATCGACAACGATTACATTGCGCTGGCCGCGCAGTTCATCATGGGACAGTTCCTCCAGACCTTCATCGAGTTCCCGCCCCGGCAAAAGGCGGCCAGCTTTACGATCGACCAGGCCGTGGCCAAGTTAGAGGCTGCGCTCACTTCCGGCCAATAGCTTCTAGGGCCGGCCAAAAGGAGAGAGCAATCTGGTCTTCGGAGTCTGCGGAGAAAGGCAAGCTGAATGGCAACAGAAGAACTGCTGGCATCCTGGCACGACGGTCCTGGTCGTCAGGCCGTCGTGGACTTCGCCCAGGCGGTGAGCACCGAGGGATCGCCCAGCTTCGTCGCCCCGGCCGAACGGGTAGCCGTCTTCGATAACGACGGCACCCTTTGGAGCGAAAAGCCAATCCCGGTCCAACTCGATTTCACGCTGTTCTGGATGGCCGAGCTCACTGAGCGGGACCCGTCCCTCAAAGCCCGCCAACCGTACAAGGCAGCGGCAGAGCGCGACTACCACTGGCTGGGCGAAGCCATGATCAAGCACTACCAGGGCGACGACTCCGATTTGACGTTGCTGGAGCGGGCGGTCGAGTCAGCTTTCGAGGGGATGGCGGTGGATGCGTTCGCCGCCGAGGTGCTCGGCTGGCTCGAGAAAGCCCCTCATCCGACGCTTCGACAGCCCTACCTGTCATGCGCGTTCAAACCGATGGTCGAGTTGCTGCGCTACCTCGAGGCGAACGGCTTCACCACCTACATCGCGTCGGGCGGCGACCGCGATTTCATGAGACCCTTTGCCGAGACCCTTTACGGGATCCCACCCGAAAGGGTGATCGGCAGCTCCCTCGGGCTCGACTTCAACGCCGCTAACGACGACGCCGAGCTGTTGTACAAATCAAAGATCGAGTTCTTCGACGACGGGGTGGAAAAACCAGTACGGATCTGGAGCCGGACCGGCCGCCGGCCCTTGGTGGCCGGCGGCAACTCGAACGGGGACATCCCGATGCTGCGCTTTGCCCGCACCGGTGAGCGTGACGCCTTGAGGCTCCTGGTGCTCCATGACGACTCTGAACGCCAATTCGCCTACACGGCGGGTGCCGAGGATGCCCTCGAGCGAGCCAATGCGCGCGGCTGGACGATAATAAGTATGAAGGACGATTGGCGAACGGTGTTCGCAGAGGGCTGAGCCACCGAGGGTGCGCTATGAGCTGGCGGGCTCCCTTTGACCGTAGGCAGCGAGCCCGTAGACGACCAGCATGCACGTGAATATGTACACGAACGACCAGACCGGGTAGTACGGCATCCACCAGATGGCGCTGATGGCGCCGATCGCGGCGGCCACGATACCGATCCAGCGTGCCAGCTGGGACCGCACGATAACAGCCAGGCCAGCTCCGAAGAGGATAATGGCTACTACTAACCACACCCAGCCGTAGGTCTTCAAACTATGCCCGAACAGGGCGTCCTCCAGGTTTTGGGGCAGCGTCCCGTGGTATGTCCATGCCCAGATGGCGTCAAAGAACCGCATGGCACCAGCAATCATGAGGACGACGCCGGAAAAGATCATCCAGCCTTCGCCCTGGCCAGCCCTTTCATAGTCCATACTTTGTCGCTCCTGTTCTTGTTTGGCCTGTTCTTGTTTGGCCTGTTGTACTTAGGTTTGTGCATTTCGGGCAAAGCTCGAGGAGGGCAGGTTCCGTCCTCAATATGACAGCATCCAGCTCATTATGACCGCATCCAGCGGGCGCTGCTCCGGGAGCAGTTAACAGTCCTACTGTGCACATAGGTAATGCGGTTCGCGATCCTAGGTTGTACGCGTGCGCGAAAGTGGGTTTCCACGTTCCTGCGCCCGATGGACGGATTTGTCGCCAGGCCGTGAGCGACCGCACATGGTCAGCAGGCGACATGCTGAGCAGGCGAAGCGTCCGGGGTACGCGAAGCGGGAGCGAGCGTGCGGAGGTGCGAAGCAAGCGAAGCGGGAGCGAGCGTGCGGGGGTGCGAAGCTGGCGAAGCGGGAGCGAGCGTGCGGGGGTGCGAGGCTGGCGAAGCGGGAGCGAGCGTGCGGAGGTGCGAAGCAGGCGAAGCGGGAGCGAGGTGCCTACGAGGTGCCGGTACGAGTACGGCTGAGTAGGCCCGTGGACCGAGAACTCTACCTGGTACCGGCGCGGCCCCGAGGGCGGGCAGGCCCTTCTCGAGCCGTCCCAGGCCCTTCTCGAGCCGTACCAGGCCCTTCTCGAGCCGTACTACGAAGGAGGGCAGGCACAGTGGCGTTACCGCACGGGTGATAGTCGGGGCTGGTAGCTTGGCAACGACGGGCCAGACCGGTCGTGCAACATCAAACGAGGAGGACTGTACGTGGCTGTTGACACGTTCTTCGCCTACTCAGGCGTGTATTCCAATGTCCAGGACGCCCTCGAGGACTACGACGCGGTGAAACTACTCCATACCGAGGCGGGCCTTATAGATGCTTACGACGCGGCAGTTGTCGAGCGAAAAGAGAACGGCAAGGTCAAGATCGTAAAGAAGCACGAAACCCCGACGAGGGTCGGCGGTGTGCTTGGTGGAGGAATTGGGCTGGCTACGGGGCTGGTCATTGCCTTGTTCCCAGCGGCCGCCATTGGCGGTGGGCTCCTTCTCGGAACGACCGCGGGTGGCGCCCTGCTCGGCTCCATCGCCGGCCACGCTGCGGGTGGTATGAGCCGCAGCGACCTGAAGGACCTGGGCGAGGCCCTCGACACCGGGCAGGCCGGGTTGGTCGTAGTTGCTGTCGCCGATATGCAGTCCAAGATCGAGGCAGCCATGAAGCGAGCCGACAAGGTCCACGCCAAAGAGCTCAAAGCCGATCATGATCAACTGCTGGCCGACATCGAGGCCGCCAAAAACGCTCCTTAGCGACGGCCCTTCGGGCAGATCTCGGACGACGGACGGGCCAATTTGTTGCGACATTGCCGACGACTAGGTCTTTCTCGGTGCATGGGGATATTCTCGTTGCGTTAGGACGCAAAAGCAGCGGCGAAATCGCGACGAGAAGCCTGTTTTGCACCTGAAAGACCGGCCGCAACGCCCAGCGGGCCACCGTGCGGGTGCCGGCCGTCGTAATTTTTCCGCGTCGTCAAGGTGGATCATCCCGAGCACCGCGGCGGGAGGTACTCAAGGGGGGAGACGTGCTCTCCCCAAAGGGTCAGGCTGGTGCACTCCCCCCACGACTCTCCCACCCGGGGGAGAACAAGCGCATGAAGTTCGTATCCGCGTACGGGTGTGCCGCCATCTCTTGTTCGTCGAAGGTCACGCCGTAGCCAGGACCTTCGGGGATCTCGATGTACCCGGCGTCGATCTTGACCGCGCCGCGCACGACCGTACGGCTCCACGGGACAAGGAAGTCATCGAATACTTCCTGGATCAGGTGGTTCTGGATCGCAGTGGCTACATGAGCGTTCACCGCTGTGGTCAGCGGGCTCTGGGCGTTGTGGGGTGCGATCCAACCGCCGTAGGCTGACGCTATGGCCGCCATGGCCAGTAGGCCCTGCACGCCGCCACACTCGAGCAGCTCGGGCTGCACGATATCGATGAGCCGCGCGTGCATCAGGTCAGCGCACTCGCGTGGGTCATGGAAACGTTCGCCCGCTGCGACGCGAACTGGCACTGCCTTGGCGACCTCATTAAGTGCCGCCAGGTCCGTGGAGATCACAGGTGCTTCCAACCACAATGGTTCGTACGGCTGCAGGGCGCGGCCTACCTCGATCGCAGTCGGCACAGTGAACCGGTCGTGCGCTTCGATCAAGACGTCAACAGACTCGCCCACTGCCTCGCGCACGGCGCCAACGAGCGTGAGGGACTCTCGTAGCTCTCCACGTGTCAAGTTAGCGTAAGCGCTTCCGAAAGGGTCGAACTTCAGAGCTGTATAGCCGCGGTCGACGACGGCGCGTGCCGCCTCCGCGAACCCTTGCCGATCTCGCGGGCCCGTGTACCACCCGTTTGCGTAGGCACGGATCCTCGGCCTTGACATGCCGCCGAGCAGCCGCCAAACCGGAGCCCCTAGTTCTCTTGCCGCGATGTCCCAGCAGGCCATTTCGACGGCGGCCATAGCGGGGTAGCTGTTTAGATAGACGCTCTTGAACATGTGGTCCCAGAGCGACCGCACGTTGCGAGGATCCTGTCCCGTGACGATCGGCTTGAGCTCGTGGACCTGTGCCTCGTGCGGCTTCGTGCTCAAGCCGCCTGTCGCCTCGCCAACCCCCGTCAAACCTTCGTCAGTGTGTACCTGGACGAAGACCCAGTTCTTCCACGGGTTACCCACGACGAATGTCTGAATGTCGGTGATGATCACACGATCTCCCGTGCCTCAGAGGCCACCAGCTCTTCGCGAAGCGGTGCGACGTCAAACATATGGCGAAGCCCTGACAAAATGATGGCGAGCTCGCGCCGATCGTACTTGTCCAAAGGATTGCCCTGGCTGGTTCGCAAATAGTCGGTGTCGATGACGCCCCGCCAGCGCAGGATGGCTTTGTAAACGCCCGGCGATATCGCTTCGTAGTTGAGCAGAGGTAGCAGGGCGGCAAAGATCTCACGCGCCTTGTCAGGAGCTCCTCCCGCGAGGTGGTCCCAAACCTTGACGTGGATGTCAACCGACTCGCACGCTGGCATAGTCCCGCAAGAGCCCCGCTCGTACTCGTCGAAAAGGTACCGCCCGGCGATGCCGCCCATAACTCCCCGAAGTTTCGGCCCACAGGTGGCGATCTCGTAGGATATCGCGTGGCCTGCAGGCACGGTCTCTTCCTTGACCCAATCTGCATGGGGGAGTTCTCGGACGATGCGGGAAACCAACGGGGCCGACATCCGAGTACCGACAGGTGCGTCGTGGTTCTGGACGAACAGCGGGACGCGGAGGACCGACGTCAGCCTCTCGTAAAAGCGAAAGCACTCGACTTCGTTGACGGGACGCCCGGTGGGCGGCATGGCGATCACGGCGTCGGCACCATGGTCCTGGGCGTGTTGTGCGAAGGTCATCGACGATGACGCGGAGCCAGCCGTGACACCGATCACGACGGGAATGGCTCCCCGGACCTCCCTGATCGTAAGGTCTGCAACACGCAAGCGCTCTTCATCCGAGAGCGTCCAGTACTCAGAGGCGTTCACCAGAGCGACCAGGCCATGGGCCCCGGCCTCCAGGCAAAACTGTACCTCCCGCTCGAGGCTCGGGAGGTCGAGCCCGCCTTCGGTGGTGAACGGGGTACACAGGATGGCAAAGACTCCCTGCCACATCGGCTTCTCGGTGCCGCCAATTGAAACGGATGTTGTCATAATTGCTCCTTATCTGAGCATCGGTGAAAGCGTCCCATGACCGATTACTGGGGAACCCGGTTCATTCCGCGAACGCCGAGGTTGCCATTTGCCCGGGATTGCGGCGCGAGGTGGCGGGTTAGTCCCGAAAGGGCCGTAGCGGGACGCAGGTAAGGTGTGGGGGCCGCGGCGAAGTGTCTCGATAATTCCGGCGCCCCTCTTTCTAGACGAAGACCCTGCGCGTATATACCACAAGCTACAAGGCGCGGGGTAATACTGTTCGCAGTACCAGAGGCCTTGCAATTGGTGTGGGCAGAGGTTGCCCACTCGTGCCCGGTTCTGGTAAGAGAGGGAACCATGCGAGTGGTCATCACAGGATTTATGGGAAGTGTCGGCAGCTTACTCGTACCGCGCCTCGGGGATAGTTTCGATCTGACCCTGGTCAGCCGGCGGCCTCCCGTATGCGACCCGGCCGAGCATTTGCAGGTTGATCTCAACGACGTCGAGGCTCTAGTGGCCGCGTTCGAAGGTGCAGACGCAGTGGTCCATCTCGCCGGGCAGTCACATACGTTTGCGACATGGGAGGAGTTGGTGGGCCCAAATGTGACGGGACTGGTCAACCTGTTTGAAGCTGCTCGTCGCGCGGGCGTGTTGAGGGTCGTCTTTGCCAGTAGCAACCACATCACAGGCATGTACGACCGCGAAAAGGAATGGCCGATCACACCAGATCAACCCATCAGGCCTGACAGCCTTTATGGAGTTACGAAGGCCTTCGGTGAAGCGCTGGGCCGTTACTATAGCGACAACTTCGGCATCGCCGTGATATGCCTGAGAATTGGTTGGGCCCTCGAACGTCCCCACAACGAGGTGGCCCGGTTCATGTGGCTGAGCCCCGACGACTTGGCCCGCTTGGTGTCGGGAGCGCTCCTCTCCACAGTGCGTTTCGGCATCTACTATGGAGTATCGGCCAACACACAGCGTCACTGGTCGATCCAGAATGCTCACGTAGACCTCGGCTACGAGCCGGGGGACGACTCCGAGGTGTACTTCGTCGGTCCCGAGCCCACAATGGATGCCGATGACGATCACTTTTGATAAGCACAGTTCCACCTGGCTTTTGCAAATGGCCAATTCGAGTTACGGCCTTGGGCTCATGGGGGAGCGACAGTTGCCGTGGCACTTGCACTGGGGCCGGTTGCTTGGCCATGGCGACCTCAGCGAGATTGTGGCGGCAGGCAGCGGGATAGTCGGCGAAGTGCAATCAGGGTGGGGACATGAGGACCCGCTGGAATATGTCGGTTGGGGGGGTCAGAGGTACGACGAACCGTCGCTCAAGGTCGACTACGCCGACGGCACCCGTGGCATCGAATGGCGCCTCGTGGCAAGCGACGTAGCTCGCGAGGCAGAGGCTACAACCCTGGTGCTGACGCTATCCGACCTTGTTTACCCGCTCCGGGTCGAACTCTGTTACCGCACCTTCGAAGGCAGCGATGTGCTCGAGCGGTGGGTCCGGCTCGCCCATCAGGGAGATCAGGGATCTATCGTTGTCCGCCTGGCTCACTCGGCCAACTGGTGGATGCCTGTTCGAGGTTGGTGGCGGCTGACAAGCCTCCACGGCGGGTGGGGATGGGAGACCCAGCCCGCTCAGCGAATGGTCGGCCACGAAAAAGTTGTGCTCGAGAGCCGGCGAGGCACGACCAGTCACGAGTTGCAACCGTTCTTCGCCCTCGACCCAGAAGGTGTTGCCACGGAATCACACGGCGAGGTGTACAGCGGTCACCTCGCGTGGAGCGGGTCGTGGAAAATAGTCGTCGAGACGACTGCGTCCGGACGGGCACATGTGAGCGGCGGGTGGAACGACTACGACGCCCCTCTGGAACTGCTGCCCGGGGCCGAGCTCGCTTTGCCTGTTTTCGTTGGAAACTACGCGAGCGAGGGTGGGTTCGGCCACATGAGCCGGATGTGGCATGACTACGAGCTCAGCCATGTCCTCAGCCATCGCTCGCGGTCTGGTGGTAGCCCGTCGTTCCCCGCCACGCCTCGGTCTGGTCCGGGCGAACCGGCCGGCGCTCTTCCATCACCTCGGCCCGTCCTCTACAACTCCTGGGAGGCGACAAACTTCGACGTAAACGACGTTGAGCAAATCCAGCTGGCCGAGATCGCAGCGGAGCTGGGCGTCGAATTATTCGTCGTCGACGATGGATGGTTCGTCGGTCGACGGGACGACCGGGCTGGCCTCGGCGACTGGACTGTCGACCCGGAAAAGTTCCCGCGAGGTTTGGGCCCGTTGGCGGACCGGGTAACTGAGCTCGGTATGGGGCTCGGCATATGGGTCGAACCCGAGATGGTCAATCCCGACAGCAATCTGTACCGCTCACATCCGGATTGGGTCTTCCACTTCGCCAACCGCGCCCGGACCGAGTGGCGCAACCAGCTGGTTTTGAACCTTGGACGTGACGACGTGGCCGCATGGGTCTACAGCACCATGGACCGCCTGCTCAACGACCAGGATATTTCCTTTGTGAAATGGGACATGAACCGGCATTTCTCTGAGCCTGGCTGGCCCGAAATGGTGGGTAAGAACCCCGAGCGGGCCTGGGTTGCTCACGTCCAAAACCTCTACGCCATCCTCGACCGCTTGCGAGCCGCGCACCCTCGAGTCGCGTTCGAGTCGTGTTCTGGTGGAGGCGGCCGTGCCGACGTCGGGATCCTGTCGCGAACCGAGCAAGTCTGGACCTCTGATAACACCGACGCCTGGGACCGCATCGCCATTCAAGAGGGCTTTTCGTTTGTACACGCACCTATGGCGATGACTGCGTGGGTTACCGACAGCCCTAACCCCCTCACGGGTCGGTCCCTGACGCTCCGCTACCGCTTCCACGTCGCCATGGCCGGGACGCTCGGCATCGGGGGCGACCTGACCAAGTGGTCGAGGGCCGAACTCGCAGAAGCAAAAACGCTGATCTCCACGTACAAAGCGATCCGACCCGTGGTGCAACACGGGTCGCTTTATCGGCTGGCGAGCACCCGTGCCGGCCCTCTGGGCGCCGTGCAGTACACCAGTCGAGACCGCAACGAAGTCGTCGTATTGGCCTGGACCGGCGTGCGACATTACGGTCCCCGACCGGGCCGCTTGCGGCTCTCCAGCCTCGAGCGAGACGCACTTTACCGGGATCTCGACAGCGGACAAGAGCATCGGGGCGCGGTGCTCGAGGAGATCGGTCTGGCACTACCCGACGGACTTGATTTTGCGAGCATGCTTGTACGCCTACGGAGCGACCAGGCCGCTTGCTAGGGTCCACCACTCGCGGCGTTCACTGCGCCAACCTCAAAGAGGTCCTGACAACCGACCGACGAGGAGATGATGGCGCCCATGAAGACCATCCGCGACGCGGCCCGCAGCAAGAGCGCATGAGCGACGAGGACGCATCCCCAGCGGCGCCAGATCGTCCTGGCTTGAGGCGCACGGCACGTCTTGAGGCGTTCAGCGACGGGGTTTTTGCCATTGCGATAACCCTTCTGGTCCTCGACTTGGCCGTGCCGGTCTCCCGGGAGTCGTCACGTCACCTCCTCAATGCGATAAGTGATGAGTGGCCGGGTTATCTCGGCTATATAGTCAGCTTCTCAACTGTGGGGGCGCTCTGGCTCGGGCACAACGCCATCACCGACTACCTGGACCGCGCCGACATTACCTTGCTGCGGCTCAACCTCCTCCTGTTGTTCTTCGTCTCGTTCCTTCCTTTCCCGACCCGCCTTCTGTCTGAATATGTCACTACCGATCAGGCCGAACGAGTCGCAGTGACCTTCTACGGGATCACCCTGCTCATCGCTGGTGCCCTTCTGTCCCTGCTCTGGCGTTACGCCTTGCACGCTCGCCTGATCCGACCCGATGCCAAAGATGAAGAGATCAGCCTCCTCACCCACCGACTGACCCCCGGCCTGGCCGGATATGGAGTGCTTATCATCGTCGGGCTCTTCGCCCCCGTCGCGTCGGTAATCGGCTACCTGCTGATCGCCTTGTTCTTCCTTATCCCCTTGCACATTCGCAGGCGACCACGGGCCAAATCGGCAGCCGACACAAGCTCGATGGGGCCGACGCCGTAGCACCGGACGGCGCTGCGTCTGGGTGCCGGCGTCTGGGTGCCGGCGTCTCGGTGCCGGCGTCTCGGTGCCGGCGTCTGGGTGCCGGCGTCTCGGTGCCGGCGTCTCGGGTGCCGGCGTCTGGGTGCCGGCGTCTGGGTGCCGGCCTTGAGGTCCAGCCCGACAGCTCGAGCTGCCATGCCGAGGCTTCAGGCTCTATCGTTCAGCGATCTCGAACCTGTTGCGTCAGCCCGCAGGTCCGTTAAGGCCCTAGATTTTCGGTTTGGTGAGGATTAAGCACTGGCACGCCCACCTGGCACGCAAGTCCGGCTCACAGCCTCCGAGGTAACTACACCTGGCGGTAGTAGTGGTCCTGTTCGAGGTCAGCGAGCAGGTCCGGCCCGGTCGGCTCCCACCCGAGCAGTTCCCGAGTTATGGCAGCCGTGGCAGTGCTGTCGAGGGCCGCGAAGTGGCCCAGGTGACCGAAGTGTTCGACGGCCTCGGCGGGGGCGATCGACGCCGCCGGGACGCCGAGGCGGCGGCCTATGGCCTCAGCGATCTCGCGGAATCGGACGCCCTCGTCTGCTACGGCATGGAGCACCGAGCCGGCCGGGGCGTTCTCAACAGCCAAGCGGGCCAAGCGGGCGGCATCGGAGCGGTGCACGGCTGGCCAGCGGTTGGCGCCGTCACCCACGTAGCCGGCCACGCCCCGTTTCCGGGCGATGTCGACCAGGGTGGCTATGAAGCCGTGATCACCGTCGCCGTGGACCGTTGGGGGGAAGCGCAACACCGACGAGCGGACCGCCGTGCCGGATAGGGACAGGGTGAGCAAGGCGGTGGCCAACCGGCGACCGGCGGGGTTCGCCCGAACCTCTGGGCTTGGCACTAGCCCGTCGTTTTCGGTGGCCACCCGCCCGGGCGTCAGCCCGAGCATGCCGGAAGCGAGCACGAGGGGCCGGTCGGAGTCGGCCAGGGCCGCGCCCATGGCCTCTATGGCCCGCCGGTCGGCGGACGCGGCAGCGGCGAAGTTGCCGCTCCACGCCACCTCGTGCTGGAAAGCCAGGTGGATCACCCCGTCCGAGTCGGCGGCCGCCTTGGCTAGGCCGTCAGGGTCATCGAGGTCGCCCCACTGGACGATGGCGCCGGTCGTTTCGAGCCGCTGCGCCGAGGCTTCGGAACGGGCCAAACCGACCACCTGGTGGCCAGTACCGAGCAGTTCGGGGACAACGGCCGACCCGATCCAGCCTGATGCGCCGGTTACAAAGATCCTCATTGTGGTACCTCCCGAGGAGCATGCTGAATGTCAGTAACTGACATCATAGCATTGATGTCAGTTACTGACAACGTTTACAATGGAGATTATGGGTCGATGGCAGCCGGACAGTCGCGGGCGCCTGCAGGAGGCGGCTCTCGCTCTCTTCGCAGAGCGGGGGTTCGACCAGACCACGGCAGCCGAGATTGCCGCCCGAGCCGGTGTGACCGAGCGCACCTTCTTCCGCCACTTCCCAGACAAACGAGAGGTGCTGTTCGGCGGCTCTGCCCTCCTCCAGGAGCGGATGGTGGAAGGGGTAGCAGGCGCACCGGCGACCGATGGCCCCCTCGACGCCGTGGCCCGGGGGCTCGATGCCGCTGCCGCTATGCTCGGCGAATTCCGCCGGGACCTGTCGCGCCAGCGCCAGGTCGTGATCGCCGCCAACCCTGAGTTACGGGAACGGGAGCGGGCCAAGCTGGCCGACTACGCCGCGGCGGTCGACGCAGCCCTGCGTCAGAGGGGCGTGCGCGAGCCGCGAGCGACCCTGGCTGCCGAGGCTGGTATGACGGTGCTGCGCGTGGCCATCGAGTTGTGGGCCACCGGAGATGACGACCGGGACCTCGCGGTCATCATGCATGACTCCATGGCTGGGCTCCGGGCGGTGGCCGCGGGGGGCTGAGCCGGCTTCACCGCCCAGCCCGCCCGCGGGGGCTCCGATTTGGTGACCATGCGAGGCGCGGGGCTGAATGCTGTCCGTTGAACGGGCGGCTCTTCGACGGCACCACACCGGTGGGACCGACCAGGGCCCGCGAAGAGTTAAAGGGCGCTGCATGGTCAGGTAAGGCCAGGTGGCTCCAGCGCACCTCACCGCAATGAGCTAGTGCCGCCGCACGCAGCGGGCCCTATCTCACCTGCACTGACATATCACCCTATGCGAGTGATGCTCGCGGTGGCCGCTTCGCCATATGGTCAACGGGAGGCGAAACGGTTTCGGGCCAGAAGGTACCAGAGGGTAAGGGTAGAGGTAGCAGTGTCAGACCAGTCCAAGGCGAGGGAAACGTCGACCTGTGCGGCTCAGTACCGGGCTTGGCACCTCTCGGCTCACGGCGGCCACCTGTCGGTGCGCCGAACGAGCCGGCCACGAGCAGTTATGCCATTAGCAGTTATGCCATCTGCAGTTATGCCATCTGCAGTTATGCCATCTGCAGTTATGCCATCTGCAGTTATGCCATCTGCAGTTATGGCGGTAAGCAGTGTCGGTCCTTCGGGCACAACCCCCCGTTTTTTCGGATGGGCAGGCCCAGTCACCACGAGCCGGAGGTTTAATCATGGTCGTTGGCCCAATCGAGTACATTATCGTCGGTTTTCCGGGGAGCAAGTTCAACGGTCAGATCGCACCGGAGCTGGCCAAACTGATCGACAGTAGGCTGGTCCGCATCCTCGACCTCGTTATCATCAGTAAGGACGAGTCTGGCGATGTTGGGGTCTTCGAGTTCGACCAGCTCGACGAACTGGCCCCGTTCGCCGACCTCGAGGGTGAAGTCGGCGGCATCGTCGGGCAGGAGGACATCGACTACGCTGCAGCGTCGCTGGCACCGGGGTCGTCGCTGGGGCTGCTCGTGTGGGAAGATCTTTGGGCTGCTCCCTTCGCCGCCGCCGTACGTGAGTCAGGCGGCGTACTCCTCGAAGGCGGGCGCGTCCCCCACGAGCTGGCGCAAGAGGCTTTTGCCCGCCTCGAACGAGCCGGGTGATTCGACGGACGGTCGACAAACCGACCGTCCGCTACGACCAAATTCGTTCAAGACCAGGAGGTCAGAAATGCTGCGACGACGCCCCGTAATGCGGATGGCGGCTACAACTGCGGTGGTGGCCGGTACGGCAACTGCCGTGAGCGGCGGGGTCCGCCGCCACCAGGATGCCAAGGCTGAGCAGGCGCAAGCTGCGGCCGAAGCAGAAGCACCCCCGGAGGTAGAAGCGGCACCCGAGGTCCAAGCGCCGGCCGAGGACCCCTACGAGCAGCTCGAGAAGCTCGGCAAGCTGCACGAGCAAGGGATCCTCACCGACGAGGAGTTTTCCGCCGCGAAGGCCAAGTTGCTGGCCTGACACTCGACGGGCTCGACGCCCCCGGCCTGCTTTTCGAGCTAGTTCAGCGACCGCCTCCTTGGCGACGTAAGTCGAACTAATTGGGCGCTTGGCCCGACCGCGCTGGCCTGATAGTTATCCCGGTAGCTGACTCGCGCGCTCTCTTGTTTAAAGAAGTTGAGCGCCCGTCAGCCTCGGATCAGCTCGTCGGGGATCAACAGGGGGACGGCCCGTCGCTCCGCTACGCTTCCCCAGACCGCCGGCCGAGCGCGCGTTGGTGCGAATTTTTGCCTCACTTAAAGCAGGCCGCCTCTTGGCTTTCTGGATACTGTTGTCTCTCCTATCTGGAGATGTTTTGCAGCGCGCCGTCCGAGCGGGTTTCACACCAAATAGGTGAAGCCAGCAGGGCGGTATCGTCTTTATAGTCTCTATATCAGGTCCCAGGGACAACGGCACCTCCGCAAATAGCAGACGCGTAGCGCCGATACCTGTTATTAACGAGCGAAGTAAGTTTGCCGCCATCCGTTAGGCTGCGGCATGGGTAAGAGGTGGTCACCCGCCAAAGGGCGACCGCAAGATGGAGGGATCAACGATGAGCAAACAACTTCGGGTTGCACTGGTCCTAGCGGCGGTCAGCATCGTCATGTCTGTCACTGCTGAGTGGGCCATCCGGCACCTAACCGAGAAGGAGCCGCACCACCACTAGGCTGACCGACCGCCCGGGCCCGCACTCGTCTCTGAGCTCGGGCTCAACAGCCGGTCTTGGCGCAGCACCGAAGTCTCGACCGAAACACTGGAGGGGTCTCGGACTAAGCGGTCAAGAAAATCGTGCCGGCGTGGTGCGAGCCAAGCAAGGTGCACACGTGCCAGCGCACACTTGTTCGCCGCTGGACGAGGTTGACTAGGGGCAAAGCCGCTCGGAGAGTTCCGAAAAGCAGACGGCTTACTTCGGTCGAGAGTTCATGCTGCAAGTCAGCAACGTCTACGCGTTGCGTGTGGCAGGCGTTTTTCAACCGACGCGTCCCGGCCGGGTAAGCGCGCTCCTCTGGCGCATTTGCGGGACAGGAATCGCCCGGTCGGGGTGAGGCACACCACGCGCCAGGGGGGCACAGTGGACGTTGAATGGATACCCAATAAGCGGGTTCGACGAACCGCTAGCCTCGGCGACCGACTAAGGAGACATCATGAGCCAGGTAACCGAACAACAACTTGAGGACATGGAAGCGCTGTTCGTCCAAACGGCAGCAAGGATGACAAGCGACGGCCAAACGATCAAGCTACAGGGCCTCTCACCCTCGACCCTGTATTTCTCAGACCGCCCAAAACGTGAGGTCGGGCACATGTCGACCCGTCAATTCGTAGACGTGTGGGGAGATGGGGAGAACAGCTTCGCTAACAACCCCCCGAACGCCGTCCTTTCTTTCGCGGAACCGGGCGACAGGGTTCCCGAGGACGCGGTCGTGGTGATCCAGGACCCCCGCCTGGACGGCGACGTGCTTAGCTACAGCATCAAGCTTCTTGACGGTAAGGTGCCGGCCACGACCGGCCCATGTGCACTGTTCATCGACCCGTTCGGCCGTCCGTTATCGCCAGTTTCCGCCGCCGGTATGCACAGGCGAGAGCGCCGTCGGACGCGCTGAACTGGCCCGTTGGCCAGTTCGCGGGCTGGCCAACATGGCCAGCCCGCCGGGACGGTGCTCCGGGCTCTGTACCCGGCGTGGTCGCTGGGTCGATGTCTGCATGCCCCCGATGACGACGCCAATGAAGGTCATTAACCCAGAGACCAGGCTTGAAATGAGGACGCGAGAACCGGTTTCTAACCCCGGTTCCTCATGCGTCGCGAGTAGTCTCACGTTGCTGCCTCCAGAGGTCTTGGCTACGAGCTAACCCGAAACGGCGGTGCTGGGTGAACCGTCGGCGTCGGGGGCCGGGGCGTAAACCGGGAGTGGGTTCGGCTGGATGATCGACCGCACCTCCATCGGGGTGCTGAGGTCGCCTCCTGTGTGCATCACGCTGAACTCGCGCTCGGGCCGACCTCTGCCTATGAACGAGCGCGTCCACTTGAGCAACGTCGTCAGGCGGTTGCCGAACCCAGTCAGGAAGGTCAGGTGGACGAAGGCCCACACGACCCAGCCCGGGAACCCGCTCAGTCGCACACCATGGAAGTTCACGATGGCCCTGAACCGCCCGACGGAGGCCGCGCTACCGACGTCGCGGTACTTGAAGGGGACCGAAGGTTCACCCTTGATCGCTCGCAGGATCGTGTTGGCCGCGTGCAGGCCACCTTGCATGGCAACTTCGGCCACGCCGGGGAGATTATTGAGGGCCATCATGTCGCCCACGACGAACACCTCGGGGTGCCCCGGCACCGAGCAGTCCGGCAGCACCGCAATGCGCCCGGCCCGGTCGATATCGGCACCAGTGGCCTTGGCCAGCTCGGTGGCCAGAGGGGACGCCTCGACACCCGCCGCCCAGATAGTGGTGTACGTCGCCAGCCGAGTGGTGTTGCCTTCGCCGTCGGCGATGTCGACGCCCGAGGCGTCAATGCCTACGACTCGGGCGCCCATCCGTAACTCCACACCGAGGTGCTCGAGCTCCTTGGCCGCCTTCTCAGACAGCTGGTCACCGAAGGTGGCGAGCGGCTGCTTCCCGCCGTCGAGGAGGATGACCCGCGCCGAGGAGGGTTCGAAGGTGCGGAACTCCCCGCGCAGGCTACGGCACGCCAGATCCCGGACCTGGCCCGCCAGCTCCACCCCGGTGGGGCCAGCCCCGACGACAGCAACGGTGAGCCAACGCTCCTTCTCGACCGGGTCTGGGGTCATCTCGGCCATCTCGAAAGCACCAAAGACCCGCCGGCGCAGCTCGTGCGCGTCGTCGAGGGTCTTCATACCGGGGGCGTACAACGAGAACTCATCATGGCCGAAATAGGACTGGCTGACCCCGGCCGCCACGATCAGGCTGTCGTAGGGTACCTCGCGGCTCTCGACACCGGCCACGCTGGCGTGCACGACCCGGCGGTCAAGGTCGAACCCGGTGACCTCGGCCAACTCCACCCGGACGTTCTTGTGCTTGCGCAGCACGTGGCGTATGGCCGGCGATATCTCGCCCGGGGGGAGCATGCCCATCGCCACCTGGTACAGGAGCGGCTGGAACAAGTGGTGGTTGCGCCGGTCGACCACTGTCACGTCGACGTTTTTACGGGCGAGCAGCCGGGCCGCCGGGAGACCACCGAAACCGCCGCCCACGATCACCACCCGGTGACGGGCGGCGCCATTGGTGCTCGTACTGCTCACCCGAGGCGCTCAGTGAGGTGCTCGCCGACCCGGATTGCATTGGCGATGGCGGTAAGGGCCGGGTTGACCGCGCCGATGCTCGGGAAGAAGCTGGTGTCGACGACGTAGAGGTTGTCGAGCTCATGGGCTTTGCAATTGGCGTCGAGCACCGAGGTCTCCGGGTCAGCCCCGAAGCGGCACGTCCCGGCTTGGTGGGCGACGCCGGCGATGGGGATGTTCATGGTCATGTAGAAGTTCTTGTCGAACACGTGGTGCTGGGCCAACCCGACATGGTTGAGGACCGTCTTCAGCTCCTCATAGAGGCCCTCTGCTTCTTTGTCGTTGCTGGATTGGTAGGCCAGGTGGACATTGCCCGCCTTGTCGACCGTCACCCGGTTGTCGGCCAGGGGCAGGTCTTCGGTGGTGAGCCACCAGTCGACCGAGTGTTCGGCCACGTCGTCGAGGCTCCGTCTCGGGGCGATCCTGGTGAGCTTGGGCTCCTCGCCTTTCATGGCCCCGGAATTGGACTTGCCGATCATCTGGATGTTGCCGAGCGGCCAGTCGCGGCCATTACTAGCCAAGTAGAAGTCGTTGATCCCGAGCGTCTTTTGGAACACGGTCGCGTTCATCTCCTTGCCGAGGGCCGCCACCGCCTTGCAGTTGTGGAACATGTAGTTGCGGCCCACCTGGTCCGACCCGTTGGCCAAGCCGCCCGGGTGGTGGTCGTTGGCTGACCGCAACAGGACCTTGGCGCTGTTGGACGCCCCTGCGCAGAGCGCCACGATGTCGGCCGAGTAGACCTCTTGCTGGCCGTCGCGCTCGACGACCACGCCGGTCACCGTACGACCTGTCGGATCTGTCTCGAGCTTCACCACTTCTGAGTTGACGAGCAGGGTAACGTTCGGTAGGTCGAGCAGAGGGCGCACCCCGATGACCTCGGCATCGGCCTTGGCGTGGACCAGGCACGGGTAGCCATCGCACCAGGCGCAGCGGATGCAGGCGCTGCGGCCCCGGTCGGCCTCGTCGAGCATGATCCCCACCGGGGCCGAGAACGGGTGGTAGCCCTTTTGCTTCAGGGCGTCAGAGATCTCTTGCAGGCGGGCCTCGTGGCTGACCGCCGGCCAGGGGTAGGGCTTGGACCAGTGGCCCTCCGTGGGGTCCTCGTCCCGGGTGCCGTGCACCTGGTAGAGCCACTCCGCCTGGGTGTACCAGGGCTCGAAGTCGTCATAATCGAGCGGCCAAGCCGGCGAAATGCCGTCCAGGTGGTGGATCTCGCCGAAGTCCTGGGGCCTGAAGGCGGTAGAGGGCCGCCCCGTACAGCTTGGTCGCCCCGCCCACGAAGTAGTGGACCTGGGGCTGGAACGGCGTCCCCGTGGTGTCGTACCACGTATCGCGCGAGACGTACTTCCCATCGACGAAGACCGCCTCGGGGCTCCAGTTGTCCATCTCCCGGGGCAAGAAGTCGCCTCGCTCGAGCAGCAGGACCCGCTTTCCTGAGGGCGCCAGCGTGTGGGCCAGGCTCCCGCCGCCGGCGCCGGTACCGATAATGATGA
Organism: uncultured Acidimicrobiaceae bacterium; assembly: GCA_963823855.1. Taxonomy (GTDB): domain Bacteria; phylum Actinomycetota; class Acidimicrobiia; order Acidimicrobiales; family Palsa-688; genus Fen-671. The sequence continues at coordinate 102,966 of CAWGNA010000001.1, read as the reverse complement.
CGTCGTAGCTCTCTGGCACGGTGGGCCTCCTTTGTGTGCAGGGATCCGATAGCAGGGACCGGTTACAGGCCGGGACTGCTGTGCATCAGGCCGCCGTCGGCAAAGACCGTGGTGGCGTTCAGGTAGCTGGCGGCGTCGCTGGCGAGGAAGGCCACGACGCTGCCGATCTCTTCGGGCTGGGCCATGCGGCCCAGGGGGATAGCGGCGTCGAGGACCTTCATCTTTTGGGGGTCCTCCAGCGTTGAGGTGTTGATCGGCGTGGCGACCGCGCCGGGCCGACGCCCACGACCTGGATGTTGTGGGGGCCCAGCTCCATACCGGCTTGACGGGTCAACATCCGCATCCCGCCCTTGGACAGGCAGTAGGGGGCATTTCCTGGCATCGGCCAGTCCTCGTGCACCGAACTGATGTTGATTATCCGTCCCCCGCCGCCCTGGGCGATCATCTGCTTGGCGGCCAGCTGGGTCCCGAAAAAGGCGCTCTTCAGGTTGATCTCCATGACCTTTTCATATTGCGCCTCGGTCGTCTCCAGCACCGAGGTCCGCGTCTCGATACCGGCGTTGTTTACCATGACGTCGAGCCGGCCCATCTCTTTCACGGTCCGGTCGATGAGCATCTGCAGATCGGAGACCTTGCTCACGTTGGCTTCGACACCGATCGCCTGGTCACCCAGGGCGGCGACCTGTCTCTCGAGCTCCTCGGTGGCCTCCTCATTGGCCACGTAATCGATCACAATGTTGGCACCGGCGCCGGCCAAGGCGAGCACTATCGCCTTTCCGATGCCAGAGTTGCCACCCGTTACGATGGCGACCTTTCCTTTGAGCGTCATAATGCATTCCTCTTTCTCGGCGGCAGCGTGCAGCCTTGCTGGCCCTGCTGAAACGTTAGGTTGTGCCGGTCGGCACATCTTCACCCGATCAGAGTGATCCAGCCGAAGAACACCACTGCCACGATGGTGCCATGAGGCCATCCGATCCTCCGCTGCTTAGGTCAGGAGGGCTAGCGACGATCTACCCGGTGGCATCGCAAGCAGAAATGGGTCATGCCACAGTAGGTGAAGCCGAAGTAGGTACGGAAAGGGTGGTCCTGCCATGACGACCGTCGACCTGTCCCGAGCTCAGTTCGCCGCTACGACCGTCTACCACTTCCTTTTCGTCCCCGTGACCATCGGGTTGGCGTTCTTTGTGGCCATCCTGCAGACCGTCTGGCACCGCTCCGGCGACCCACAGCTGCGCCGCCTGACCCGGTTTTTCGGCACCCTGCTGCTCATCAACGTAGCCATCGGGGTAGTCACCGGGCTGGTACAGGAGTTCGAGTTCGGCATGAACTGGTCGGCTTATTCACGGTTTGTAGGAGACGTCTTCGGCGCCCCGCTGGCCATGGAGGGCCTAGCGGCGTTCTTCTTGGAGTCGACGTTCCTCGGGCTGTGGGTCTTCGGCTGGGACCGGCTCCCAAGGCGCGTCCACCTGGCTTGCATCTGGCTGGTGGCCATCGGCGGGGCGCTATCGGCCGCGTTCATCATGGCCGCCAACTCGTGGATGCAGCACCCGGTCGGCTACACGGTCAACTCGAAGACCGGACGGGCCGAGCTCAACAACATCGGCGCCCTGTTCACTAACCCCGTGTTCTTGTGGGGCTACGCCCACGTCCTGCTGGCTTCCACGGTGACCGGGGCGCTGGTCCTGCTGGCCGTATCGGCGTGGCACCTGCGCAGAGGCAGCTCGGTCGACGCCTTTGCCACCACCGCCCGGGTCTCTTTGGTGGTCCTGTTGCCCGCCATCATCCTGGCCTTGTTCGTGGGCAGTGAGCTCGGGGTCGTCGAAGGGAAATACCAGCCCATGAAGATCGCCGCCGCCGAGGCCCAGTGGACTACATGCCAGCCGTGCTCGTTCTCGCTGTTCCAGGTGGGCGGGGGCAAAAACGACGAGACGCCGACCCAGATCATCGAAGTCCCCCATCTGCTTTCTCTCCTGGCCACCAACACGTGGAACGGTGAGGTCCAGGGGCTCAACCCGCTCAACTCCCAGTACCAAAAGGAGTACGGCCCCGGCAACTACGTCCCCAACGTGTTCATCCAGTACTGGTCGATGAGGGTCATGGCCTACCTCGGGGCGCTGGTGTTCGCCTTGGCCCTGTGGGGGGCCTGGGCCGTGTGGCGCCACCGCCTGGAGCGGTCCCGCTGGTTCCTCTTCGCCGCTACTTGGGCCGCCATCGCCCCGTTCTTCATGAACACGGCGGGCTGGCTGTTGACCGAGAACGGCCGTCAGCCCTGGATCGTCCAGGGCTTGATGCTGACCAAAGACGGCGTGTCGACGTTGAGCTCGTCCTGGGTCTTGACCACCTTGGTGCTGTTCGTCTTGGTGTACGGCATCTTTGGCGTCATCGACGGGGTGCTCATGGTGCGCTACGGGCGCAAGTCGCTGTTTGAAGGCGAAGACGGCGAGGCGGCCGCGGCTAGCCCCGATGGGACAGTGCCGGCGCCGGACGACACCCCCGTACTGACCTACTAGGAGGACGAGATGGGCCTACAGGTCTTCTGGTACATCGTCATAGGGTTTTTCTGGACCGGCTTTTTCATCCTGGAGGGCTTCGACATGGGGGTGGGGCCCTGCACATGGTGGTCGGGCGGACCGACACCGAGCGCCGGGTGGCCATCAATAGCATCGGCCCGTTCTGGGACGGTAACGAGGTCTGGCTCATCGTGGCCGCCGCCGCCACGTTTGCCGCCTTCCCGTCCTGGTACGCCAGCATGTTCTCGGCCCTGTACCTGGCCATGATGCTGGTGCTGCTGGCGCTCATAATCCGGGGCGTGTCTTTCGAGTACCGGGGCAAGTCGACCCGCCCGCGGTGGCGGGCGACGTGGGACTGGACGCTCACCATCGGCAGCGTCTTGCTCCCGTTGCTGCTCGGCATTGCGCTCGGGGACCTGCTCCACGGGCTGCCCATAAACAAGCAGGGCAACTACACCGGGAGTTTCCTCGACCTGTTTACGGCCTATGGCGTATGGGTCGGGGTCACCCTGCTGGCGTTGACGCTGGCCCATGGTGCCATTTACTTGAGCCTGAAGACGACGGGAGCTGTCCAGCAGCGTGCTCAGCGCCTGGCCGGCCCCTTGGCCTGGTTGGCGGCGCTGTTCGTCCTCGGTTTTTTTATCTGGACCCACGTCCTGTCGGGCCAGGGCGTATTCCCGAACCCGGTCCAGATAATCGCCTTCCTGCTGGCGGTGGGGGCCGCGTGGGCGGTCCGGGACGGGTTCACCGGGTGGGCTTTCGCAGCCACCACGGCGACGATCGCCGCCACCATCGTGTCGATCTTCGTTTCCCTGTACCCGAACGTGATGGTGTCGAGCACCAATTCGGCCTACAACCTGACGGTGGCAAATTCCGCCTCGAGCAATTACGCCCTGACCGTGATGACGGTCGTTGCTCTTATCTTCACCCCGTTGGTCCTGGCCTATCAGGGCTGGAGCTACTACGTTTTCCGTGGTCGGATCAAGGCGCCACCGGCCGCCCCCTCCGATCTGGTCACCACTCCGACGCCCTTACCGTGACGGAGCGGGCGCCCGGGGCAGCACCCGCTCCTTGCTTCCCTCGCGGAGAGCGCTAGCCCGCACCCGGCTGAGCTCTCAGCCGAGATGAACCAAGGAGGGATCTAGCGCCTCTCTCGTTCCCTTCTTTCCCTCTCCCTTTCTCGCTCCCTTTCCCTCTCCGCCTCGGGCCCCAGTTCTCTCTCTCGTTCCCTTTCCCTTTCCCGTTCCCGTTCCCTCTCCCGCTCCGTCTCCATGGCGGGCACCATCCAGCCAAGCCCGTACCGGGCCGAGACGATGTGGGGGAGGCCCGGTAGCTTCTGGAGCGGGTCGAGCTCGTTATCATTCGGGCGGCCGGCCCCGTCGTGACGGACCGGGTGTTGAGTAACCATTAAGGCCACAACTCCTCCTTGTTCGGACGGCCAAACCAGGTACTATTACGCTTCTCCAAAATACACCGGCGCTTTGTCCACCACCTGGGAGCGCCGGATGAACGGGAGTACGAGTAACAACTCCGGGGCAACAGAACGGCGTGCTTCTCCAATCCCGTCACTCACGCGCTAGTCATTGTTACCGAGGTCACTGGTCACTGGTACCTTCTAACCCGCCTCTCGCAGACCATGACCATCCGACTGGTCTTCTCAGTCTTACCCGGCTCTGCTTTCGCGCCGCTGCAGCGCACTTTCACTGCACTACCCGAATGGACTGTCGATGAAGGCGAATTACGGACTGGCGTCGCGGAGGCGGCGGTCGCCGCCACTAGTCCAGGGCCACTTCGTACGACGCCCCGCGCCAAGATGGCGCGAAACGAACCTCTTCGCGGATGGGATCCTCATTTGGCCTTTCCTTTAGGTGACTGGCAAAGAAAGCTCAAGTGCGCGCAGTCCTTTGTGGGGTACCCAAACCGCCGGGCGCCTGGGCTACCCGGCCGCTGAGGTGGGGGTGCGCCTTTATCCGGGTGGCATAATGCCACCGTAATGCCCGACAGGTCCCCTGGGCTCACCCCAATGGTGTGAAATTGGCACAAGGCGCCGCCCACAGCCGGTGTGGGAGTTAGCCTCGCCGTGATGCAGCGCGTCTCACTTTGGGAGCGGCACTCGGCTTGGTGGCAACAGGCTTTCACCGAAGGAGCCGATCCCGAATATGAACAGCAAGTCCTTCCCTTAGTAGAAGAAAGCCTGCGCGGGGCGCAGCGCGTTTTGGACGTCGGGTGCGGTGAGGGACAAGTTGCTCGTCGCGTCGCACGGCAAGGCGCGGCCGTGGTCGGTGTTGACCTCAGTCTGTCGCAGGTTCGCGTCGCCCACGAGCGAGGCGGTTCGGGGCTTTTTGTTCAGGCACGGGCGGAACAGCTCCCCTGTATGACCGGCGCCTTCGATGCCGTACTGGTATGCCTCGCGCTCGAGCATGTGGACCCCTTCGAGCCGGCCATCAATGAAATCGCTCGTGTGCTGGTCCCAGGTGGGCGGTTCTTGTTGTTGTTGACTCACCCTCTCCTCCAAGCGCCCGGAAGCGGATGGGTCGACGATCAGGGCTCAGGCGAAAAATATTGGAGGATCGGCTCTTATTTGCGAGACGACGTCGCGATCGACGAGGTCGCGCCAGGTGTCCACTTCGAGTTCGCCCACCGACCGCTCAGCAGGTACGTGCACGTGATGGGCGAAGCCGGGTTGCTGATCGAGGACATGGTGGAGCCCCCGCCGCCAAAGCAGGTCCTGGTGGGCACCGGCGGGTTCCCCAATGCGGCCACCATCCCGCGGCTCATGCTGATATCCGCCCTTCTAACGCGCTCCGCCAAGACCGGCCTCGGGCGGGCGCACCCGACCTCCTTGGAGCCATCTTGACGTGCCACCCCCGCTCACCGACCCGTCGGCACCAAAGTTGGGCCCCCAACTCCCGATCGAGTGGTGAGACACCGCCGGCTCCTGTAACAGGCCGCGCGAAACTGCGATGACCACCGCCTCGGCACGAGAGGCAGCGCCGATCTTGCGGTAGATCGCTTTCAGATGGGTTTTCACGGTGTTGGGAGAGACATAAATCCTGGCGGCGATGTCGGGGCCGCTCAGGTGCGAAGGGAGGTAGCCGAGCACTTGCCTCTCGCGAGTGGTAAGCGGCTCCATAACGGAGCGAGGCTCGTTCGAGGCCGTACTCGGGACGGCCCGCTCGGTTTGGGCGATCAGTTGGGCCAGGTATGGCTCTGGGCGGCTGGCGAATATGACACGGAGCAAGGGAAGGACCTGTGGTGCTTCCTCCAGGAACGGACGCACATAGCCCTCGGGTCGGCCCGCCTCCACCGCCCGGCGCAGGGTGTCGAGGGCGCGTAGCACATCGCCATGTTGCGCCTCGGTGCGAGCGAGCAGGACCAGCCGTCGGATCTCGTTTGGGAGAGTGGGCGATCGGCTCGCCGTAAGCCGGGCTAGAGCGCTGTCAGGGCGGCCCGAACACAAGTCGACCCGAGCGAGGGTCTCACAGGGAATATCCCCCGGGTGCACGGACCGCGCCACCACAAGGGCACCTTCCAGGTCGCCAAGGGAGAGCCGGCAATCGATCTCGATCTGGTTGAGCTTTTGTAGCAGGTGGTGCGGTGGAGGGTCCCGGAGCGCGAGTTGACGGAGCTGGCCGAGTCGGTTGAGGGCGTCTCCGGTACGCTCTTGAGCGGTCATCACGTGGACCAGGTCCGCTTCTACGGCCCACGTCCACGGCGCCATCCCTTCTGAGCGGCAGAGCCGACGAGCCGCCTCGAGATGCTCCTGTGCCTCCTCGAGTTCGTTGTGCTCGAATAAGACCTCAGCCAGGGCCAGCCGGGCATCGAGGGCGACAAGATCGCCGGCCCTACCCTTCACTTCGGCTCCCTGGAGGGCCGCGCTGCCAAGCCGGTAAGCATTCCGCAGCCGACCCTGGAGGCTTGCGATCACGGCCAGCGTGCCTGCCTGGGCGGCCTCGGCTCTGTCTTCGCTGGCGAAGGTCTCCGCCAGGATGGCTCGTGCTTCGTCCAGCAGGCCGAGCCAGACATGGGCTCGGGCGGCCAGTAGAGGCAGGCGAGCCGAAATGGAGGCATCGACCCTCTCGATCCAAGGGGATCCGGGGTCAAACGTTCGGAGCGGCCCGAGCCAGGGTGCCTGAGCCGGCCCCATCAGCTCCTTGACCGCTCGACAGCGGTCCAACACGGCGACAGCGTCTCCGAGCCGATCGGCATGGACGGCCCAAAGGAACTCGGCTCGTGCCCTCCATAGCCGCCGGTCCGTGTCGTCGGCCGTCACAGCATCGAGGCGGCGGAACATCTCGGCGGCTTCAGCGACGCGTTGAGCGCAGATCAGTGCCGCAGCGACTAGGTACATCCGGCCAGGGGCCTGCTCGAGGCAGGTCTCTGACAGTCTCGGGGTAACAAACGCTGTTCCCTCAGGCTGGGCGCGGTCGTCCGAGTGCTGGACAAGGTCCGGGAACGCCAGCGATACAGCCCGCTCGTAGGCACCGGCTTCGGCGAAGTGCTTTGCCGCGGAGAGTGTGTCCCCGCACTGCTCGAACCAGCCGGCAGCGGCGAGATGGGCTTCGCGCGTGAATGCCGGGTCTTCGAGTTGGAGGCGACTTCGCAGCCGGTCGGCAAAGAGACGGTGGTAGCGGAATTCGGGCTCCCCCGAGCCGGTGGGGACCACGAAAAGGTTGCGGACAGCTAGCGACCTAAGTACCTCTCCGGCGTCGTTGCGGCCGGTGACGGCCCGGCAAAGGTCGATAGTGAGATGCTCCACCACCGATGTCTGGAGCAGGAACCTGACCACGTCAGGAGGCTGGCGCATGAGCACTTCGTGGTCTATGTAATCGGCGACGGGGCCGCGTGCTCCGGAGCAGCATTCGGCAACATCAGCCGAGTTGCGCTCCATCAGCTCCAACGCTGCCAGGTGGAGACCTGCGGCCCAGCCCTCGCTTCGCTCGCTAAGTCCCTCGAGGTCGCGTATAGGAATGATTTTTTGAGCCACCAATGCGAGCAAGGCGGCACACTCCGCGACCGTGAAGCGGAGGTCCCCATCGTCGAGCATGGCCGCCTGGCCAGCCGTGACGAGCTGGCGCAAAGGGAACACAGGAGCTCTCTGGCCGGCCAGGACGAGCCGGAGATTTGATGGGAGGCGATTAGCCAGTCGCGCAACAGACGCTATGACCGTCTCGTCTGTAATCAGATGGAAGTTATCGACAATTAGTACTCGGGGTTGGTCGCCAGCCGCTTGTTGCAGCAGCAGCTCGACGAATTGCGTGCTGCCGGCCTGAGCGCAGCGGCCGATGCTGACATCTTCGTCTCTATGAGCGACTCGTAGTGCCGCAGCGGCGCTCTCCCAGAACGGCGCCAGGCCGTCGTCCGTTTCGTCGACGGATAACCAGGAGACGACACCGTTGCTCCAGACGTGCGCCCACCCGGCAAGCAGCACGCTCTTACCCGACCCTGGCGGACCGGCGATTATTGTCAAAGGATGCTGGACCGCCAACGACAGCTGTCGGTCGAGGCGGTCTCGCCGGACCCAGTGGCTTGGCAGATTGGGCGGGACGAACTTGACAGGGATCGCACTGCCCCGGCGGCCCCAGGCCCGAGGCGTCTGCAGAGTACTCACCGTGGGCCGACCAACGTACTACTGGGCCCCCCTCTGCGCCCGCTCCGGCTCTGCACCGGAAGGACGGCGAGCTCCTCAGTTCGGCTCGAGTGGGACTTCGTGTTGGCGGGCGGACCGGTCCAAACTTTCAGGTACCACCACAGCACTGAAGCCGTTGCAACGAGCATTGCTGGCAAAGGTGGCCAGAACGCCAGTAAAGCCATCGATACGTCCTCATTTCTCCGTGGTCACCTTGAAGACGTCGGTACGTCTAAATTTTCGCCCACGACGGCGTGATCCGCTTAGGGATCTAGGGTCGCAGCGAGCCCATCCGACCAACTGGAGTACTCCTGAGAACGAGATAACTCAACGACCGCAATAACGCCATCCGACCGGGGGGCCCTTACATCATGATGGCCTGCGGATGGGTTGCCTGCTGTCTAAGCTTCCAGCGCGCCAGGTGAGCCGAGCATATCTTCGGTGCTCGGCGGTGTCAATTGCACTCTGAGGTGCCCGCATAGCGGGCTACCGCAAACAGCAGCCTCAGTATCCCGGAGCCTCTTTTACCCATCGTCGTAATCGCAATCACCCCTCTCGGAGACCGAGAATCCTCGGGGCGACGCCGACGCCTCAGCGGCCCCCGCCCGGGGCCGACCATCGGCACGGGCCACCAGCACCGGCCTGCAGCTGCGACTACTGCACACCGAGGTACCCGTCCTGGAGAAGCAACCTCAACGCCTGGCCTACGTGAACACTGCATCCGACCGACGCCTCTGGCTCAAGCCGCGAGACCCACCTTCGTCACACCTACGTGAAGCTGGGCTTCACCTCCGGTTCATCCGCCGTTGAACGGGCGACCTCGCTGGTCTGTTCAGTACCCTCGCGGCCGACAGGGCTCGGGCCGGGGGGACCTCCGAACCTGGTCGGCAGCGTGGAGAGGCGCGAGCCCGGCGGACCAGTCCTTCCTCGAAATTGCCCCAGAACGGGTGATGTCGACGCGGTCCAGCCCGAGCAGGGTTGGTTTTCGTGCGTTACACCAAACGAGTACCTTCGTCGGCCGCTCTCGCCGGTGCCGCCTGCTCAGGTTCGCCCTAGCGACACACAAACAACTGGCATTACAGGTTGGCGCGCCAATTCACATCCCGGCGGCACAGCAATACGACGAACGTCGCGAGTTCTCACATGATGATCCATTTTCGATGATGAGACGCACGACATCGCAACTTCCTTAATGACGATCAGCGGACCAAACGCAGGAACGGTCAAACCGAAGAAAGGCCAAACCAAAGAAAGGGAGCAACAAAGAATGAATGAGCAAAGCAACGGCGAGGGCTGGCTGGTCTTCGCTGGTATCTTGTTGATGCTGGCTGGCGTCATGCGCTTCTTTGACGCCATCTGGGCATGGTCCTACAGCGGCACAGTGCCCAGTAACCTACAAAGCGCACTGCTCGGGCACAGCCTTACGACCTATGGTTGGGTGTGGCTGATCATCTCGATCATCCTGTTCGTGTCTGGCCTGGCGGTCATGGTGCGATCGCAGTTTGCCCGGTGGATCGGCATCTTTGCCGCCGCCATCGGCTCCATAAGTGCGATCTGGTGGATGCCCTACTACCCGGTCTGGTCGCTCACCTACATATTCATGGGCATCTTGGTCATCTACGGGCTGGCGGCCCACGGCCAACGGGAGCCAGCCCGGTGACAAGGGGTGAACATCGCCAAGGCCAGGTCAAGCGCGCCCACGTCTGCTAGCTGACCGCCCGCCAGCCGAAGGGCCCCGTCGCTTTCATCGGTTGGGGACTTCGGGACAAAACCTCGGTGACGCGCGTGCCGTTGAGACAGCACGCGCGTCCGGCTCGGCTAGACCCCGGTCTCGGCCGGCAGGGCACCGCTCTTCACTGCGCCGAGGAAGGCGCTGTAGTCCCGCTCGTTCTGGTCGGCGTAGGCGACGGCGAAATCGCCCACGGCCCGGTCGAAGGTCGTCCCGGCACCCAGGTAGGAGGCGATGGCTATGCGGTCGCCCGAGCGGGCGTGGGCCCGGGCCAGCGTCCAGCCGCAGATGCCGCCGTAGACGGCCAGGACGGCCGGCGTCAGGTTGGCCGGGTCGACCGAGACCTTCCCGTCCCAGAGCTGGCGGACATAGAAGTCGCGCTGGCGGTTGTCGAGGCCGATCGTGCGCAGCCAGCCCACGAAGATGTCGCTGGCCGCCTGCATGACACGCTGGCCCTCGACCACCCGCTGGCCCTGGTTGGACACCTTGCTCTTGCCGGCGAAGGGGGCGAGCACCGAGTCCTGGGCCTCTTTTATCTGCAAAAAGACCGGGTCGGCATCCCTGCGCCCCATGAGCAGCAGTACCCAGCACCTGGTCCCGACACTGCCGACGCCGACGACCTTCCTCGCTATGTCCACGATGCGGTACTGCTCGAGCAGGTGGCGCCGGTCGGCCTGCAGAGTGCGCCGGTAGGCCCGAAAGAGTTCGTGGATCGCTTGCTCCATGCGGGCATCCTGCTCCGCGTTGACCAGGTCCCGCAGCGGGACGATCAGGGGCGGGGCGGCGACGATACGGGCCTCGCCGTCGACGACCTTGGTCAGCTTGGAGAACGCCTTCAGGCTGTCCTTGGAACGGGCCTTGGCCAGGTTGGCCTCCAGGTTGGGGGCCTCCTTGGGGCCGAGCTGGGAGCGGGCCAGGGCCACCAGGGCCGGGCCTTCCAGGCGGGCGTACCAGACCCCGAGCTCGGTCTGCCCGGCGAAGGCGCGCATGGCCTCTCGGTACTCGCGCACCGTGGCCTCGACGGCGGCCCGTCGTTCGGGCGGTTTCATGCCGCTGTCGCGCCCGGCTACCTCGATGCTGGCGGCCAAGCGTTTCACGTCCCACTCCCAGGGCCCGGCAAGGTCTCGTCGAAATCGTTCAGGTCGAAGACAAGAGCTCGCTCGGGTGAGGCGAAGCCGCCGAAGTTGAGCAAGTGGGCGTCCCCGCACAGCTGGACGCGCAGCCCCGAGACCGGTGTGGCCGCTAAGTCGGCAGCCATGATCGCCGCCGCCCCCCGGTAGAAGGTGAACGGCGAGACCATCATGCGCCCGTGGCGGATAGGGACCAGCTCAGCCTCTCGGCTCGTCGCCTGTTCGGCGATGATGTCGACCGGGCTCCTCCGCTCCGCAGGCAGGGCCCAGGCGGCGTGGAGCGAACGGGGGACGGCGAGGCGGGCTGTCTTCCCCTTAGCGGTCGCCTCCTCGGCGCTCACGTGGTCCACCCGTTTCTCGAGCGAGCGGTCGACCCTGGTGACAGGCCCTACCTCCTCGGCACCGGCGAGCACCTTGTCGTCGACATGCTCGAGGGGCTTAGCCTCTTTGGTGGGTAACGTTGTGGCGGTCATCTTGGTTGTCTCCTCTGTTGGTATTTATGGGGTACTACGGGTGGGTGACCAGCTGGTCAGCGCTCTATTGCCACCGGCACGTCTGACGGTGAAAACTCGCTCGGAAACACGTAAAGGCCTTACGCGGCCCAGCGAGGAAGCGGCTCCCGGTAGTGATAATTCGCACCCGCTCATCGTCCGGCAACCTTGATTTCGCCGGGAAAGGACGCCGGGCTCACTACCACGCCGGTTCTTGGAGATCCACCACACAAGATCCACCCACCTGTAGCACGATGTCCGCCGCCTCTTCAGGTAGGCGTCCCATCTGGTCGGCGCTCTCCGCGAAGGTCCCCCACTGTGACGGCTCTTCGTACGGCGGCTGTGGACGTGACGATTGGTCGTCCCGGCGTTTTAGCAGTCAACAACACGCTGCGACCGCTGTTCCTAGGGCCGCGAGATCCTTCCGTCGTGATCGGCAGTAAGCCGCGCCAACCCGGTAAGGAGCGGAGGTGATAATCGGCACGCCCTGGTCCCTGGATCGGCAAAAATCCAGTCTCGGAAACAAACAGTCCCTTCTCGCTATGACAAATGCGTCATGGCTTCGGCTTCACTATAGTGGCAGCTCGCTACGGGACACCTCACCCAATTGAGGTGATACTCGGATGTTCCAGGCCGCAGCCCGCTGCGTGGAACGATGTACGCGCCCGGGGAGCCGTGCTTGTCTGAAGGCGGGGTTTGCGTTGAAGGCGGGACAGACACCGCTCAAGGCTTTCAAGGACTCCCGCCGGGCCGGGCCACGATGTTGTTACTCTAAATCCCATCCCACCTCGTTGCCTGCAAGCGCAGGAGTTAGCTCGACGGCATGTTGGCCTGGCGCCGCTCGCTTTCGGCTAGGCGAGGATGTCCCAAAACGGGTGAGCCCAGGCAACCCCCGCCCCAGCAAATGGCGCCACACGAGGAAAGGCCCGAGACAGCTATCGGCTGTCGAGGGCCTCGCGACGTTAAAGGCCCGGATGTTTTGGTTGACGACTCGCTATTGCCATACCCTAGAAAAGAGCGAGCCGTCCTGTGAGTGAGGGGGCAAGATTCGGTGCTTGCATATGATTATCCTCTGCTGGACGTCTTTTGGACGATGCTGGAATTCTTCCCTTTCTTCATCTGGATTTGGCTGCTGATCATCGTCTTCGGCGACATTTTCCGCAGCCGAGACATGGGCGGTTTCGCCAAAGCCTTGTGGACCATCTTCGTCATCGTCATCCCGCTGCTGGGCGTGCTCGTATATCTGATCGCACGGGGCGGGAGCATGCACGAGCGGGCCGTCGAGCGCGCTCAGCAACAGGAACAGGCCTTCCAGTCATATGTACAGCAGGCGGCGGGCCCACGAACGCCGCCGACGAGGTGGCCAAACTCGCCGAACTGAAAGCGTCCGGGGCGATCACCGAGGAAGAGTCCCAGGCCGCCAAGGGCCAAGGCTCTCGCCTGAGGAACTGCCAAACGTTGCCCGCGTAGCGCCGACGGCGCGCCTCAGAGCACCGAACCGGCCCCGGCCAGCACGGTCACGCTGCTTGGAGCACCTGGGCCGACTTGTACAAGAAGAGGTCATGACCGGCGTGATGCCCCGCCAGTCGTTTCGGACACGCGGTGACGGCCAAGGAACAGTGCAGCACGAGAGCCCATTAGTGCAACTCTGGTGTCATGAGCGACAAAAGACCACTAGATGATCTAGACGAGCGCCGCCACCCTGAAGTCGAGGACCCTACTGGTCGGCTAGGAGTCTACCTGGCCAGGACCAGAACCCCGCTCGACCTTGTGGCCTTGCTCACGCTGTGGATCGTCGTCGTGCCGTACCCAGACTTCGGGAGCGCGCATCACATATCGACGATCGCGCTGGTCGTTCGGATCGGCGTGTCGGTCGTCTATGCCATCGACATGGCAATTCGCGCCACCCTGGCTAAACGTCATCTGTATTACCTACTGACCCACCCGGTCGGCGTCCTGTCGATCCCGTTCCCGCCCGTGCGCCTGGTATTCAGCCTCCGTCTGCTCAGATCCGTTTTCAGGCGTGGCAACCTCTGGCGGTTCTTGCTGGCTGCCTCGGTCCTGGTCGTGAACGGCGCGATCATCGTCGACCTGTTCGAACGACATGCAGCCGGGTCGAACATCCACACCTTCGGTGAATCGTTGTGGTGGTCGGTGGTGACGGTCACCACCGTCGGGTATGGCGACTATGTCCCGGTCACCCCCGCAGGACGGGTCACAGCCATCTTTATCATGGCGATTGGCATCCTGACGCTGGCAGTCGTGACTGCCCAAGTGTCATCGAGCTTCGTCGATCAGGCTGCCCGGCGCAGACTGCAAGACTCCGCCGCCAGCCCGGCGACGACAGAGGTCATGTTGGCTCAGCTCGACCAGCGACTTGCCCGGATCGAGGAGCTTCTAACGGCGAGCACCGGGTCTATAAAGAGCGGACAAGATGCCGACGACACGTGAGCCAGTCCACTCACCAAATCCTGTGTTGCCGCTTACTCGATCCCCGTCCCGGGTTACCGTTTCACCCGTCCGGGGTGATGGTGCTTAGCCGGGGGTGTCTTATCGTCACAGATCGGTCGCCCATCGGAGGCGCCCCATCAATACCGAAAGTGATGGCCTGCCAATGCGATTCGGCTACGACGGTGACCTCGACGTTGACCATGAACTGAGTGTTACGGGTACGGTGACGGGTTCGATCCGTGTCCATGCAGGAGGGGCACTCGTTCTGCTCGGGCTCGCGGCGGGCGGCGTGGTCGTGGCCGCCGGCGGGTTCGCCCGGATCTCGGGCATTACGAATGGCCTCTTCGTCGCCGCCGGCGGGCACGTTGTCCTTACGGGCACTTGCAATGGGTCGGCCACCAACGATGGCGGAGACCTTGTGATCGAGGGGGTAGTCACGGGTGACGTAGTCGAGCATGCGGGCACCACCACCGTCAAGGAAAACGCGCTCCACCCGCCTGAAATAAAAACTGTGGGTGTAGAAACCTGATCCTCTCGAGGAGGTTGACGTGACCTTGGCTCGAGCGTCAGCTCATCGCGAAGAGTATTCGCCCGTTCGTGACTGGACTGGGACGGCCCTCTCGTTCATTCGGGGCTGCCGGGCGCTCCCGATTGTCGCTGTGGCACGGTGGCCAGCCTTGCCATGTTGCGGTGCCACAGCGCGGAATTGAGCGCAATCGAGGCCGTAAGCAAGCGACCAAGCAGGTACGCCCACGCCAACATCGCGAGAGCTACACCTAACGATCCGTACGCGGTTGACTTCCGCTCGATCTCCCAGGACAACCAGTAGACGGTGCCCAACTCGAGCCCGCACGCGCCGACCGCCACGACGATCGCCCCAGGAAGGACTGACCTCCACTGAGCGTCTCTGGGCCGGGGCATCGTAATGCTTAACGCCATCCAAATGCCGAAAGGAACGACGAGCGCGACCAGCACGTAGAGGACGAACCCGAGGACGGAACCGACCTGGTAGCGATGAAGGACACCGACGACGAGGCTGAAGGTTGTGAAGCCTCCGACCACCCCTCCGATCCGCCGAAAAGAGACATGTGGTGCGACGACGGGCAGTCGCCACATGAGCTCGTGAACGATGAACAGGACCCTGAGCAATGACCTCGTCGTCCACAGAGTTATGGTGAGCGCACTGATGAGGGTCACGATCCGCGTCAACAGCGACGCCGTGGTGGCATCGGAAAGGGTATTCGCGATGAGCCCAGTTACGCCTGCACTGTGGGCGATCTCAAGCGGCGTCTCCGACGACAAACCGGCGAATATGAAGCCAGCGAGCTCGACGAGAACGAGGGTATAGGGGACGAGGAACACGAAGCAGCGAAACGCCAGCGCGGCGGCGAGGACCCCTCCGCCCGTCTCGGTCTCGCTCTCGAAGGCACTGAGGGCGCTGTCGACGACCCGCGAGGTCGCCCGCGCTTCCTGCAGCCGGTGGGAGCCCGACTCAACCCGGCCGGTTGCCCATTGCCGCGCCCGGCGGGCACGACCGGTGAGTTTCGTCGCCGCGTCGGGCGCCCGACCCGGTACAGGTGGCTCGGCAAGTGGCTCAGGAGGACCGGTCAACGCCAATACTCCCGCCGCGAGTGCTTGCCGGACAGATCGACCGGTGCCGCACTCCACTGCCGTGCCCAGGCGCTTATTCCGAGAAGCCGGCCAATGAGGGTCACAGTAAAGGTCCGGCCGACGACGGAACCGAACACCGTTGCCTTCGTGGAAAGCCAGTGCCCGCCATCACGTCACCGCACGCTACGCTCGTGAGCGTTTCATTCCTGCCATAAGATGGGTCCCGCGTCCCAGGAGACAGTGCGCCTGACCTAGTTGGTACGACCGTTGTCTCGCCCCGCGAACAGTCGTACAAACCACTGGTCAGCGCCACGACCCTCGGTGATGCCACGCACTGGAGTGCCTCCTAACCCAGCACGGTGAAGACCTCCGTCAACCACGTCATCGCCAAGCTCGACACCCGCGACCGTGCCGCGGCCGTTATCTACGCTGACGACAACCACCTTGTTCTCAACGAAGGGTAACTTGCCTGCGGGGGGGTTCCTGCGTGGAAATTGACCCGATCCTGAGTATGCCGATCGAGTGAGCCAGGACGATCCGTGACCAGAATTGGGATTTCTGGGCCAATTGCCAATCGCTGAGCAGTTTTGGGCGAGGCGCAAATATTCTGCGATCTCGCGTCCACTAATAATGCTTGCCCCGGACGCCAGCTTTTTGAGTGCTGGCGGCCATAATGTCAAAAATTGCTGCTGTGGTCCCAGTGATGCGGTTCTTTGGCCGCCCCTGAGACTCGCCGGGTTACGGCCGACGCCGTCAGGTCCCGCGGCGGTGACGCCACTGGGGCGCTCAACCTCGTCGACGCCGGGGACATTGCTCGCCTCGCGAACGACGCCCTGGCCAATCAGCCGGTAGACATCGTGGTCAACGACGCCGCAGCCTTCGTCAACCGGGGCTGGGAGGATGCCACCCCTGATGACTGGCTCGAGCCTGGCGCCATCAACGTGGCGGCTGAGGTGCGCGCGCGACCACTTTGTCCTGTCAACCAAGCAGACATGTGCTGGCGGGCGGATCAAAGCTGGGCTCACCGGCCTACTAGTCCCTGTCTGGGCCTGCACCGCAGTAGCTGGTGCGGCAAGCGTCACGTGGCGTCACCGAGCCAAGTCTGCACCGTCTTCACATCAACCGCGGCAGGCATCGACGCCGACCGGGCTGGGATCGCCAGGGTCAATGCCATCTTCGGGACGCCACAGGGACGCCGAGAACGGGCTCGTCGAAGCGCAACAGTACCCGCGGCGACGGAAACCGGCTCTTATCTGAACGATTGCAGCGAGCCCGAGAGCGGGATCGAACCGCTGAACTGCGCATTACGAGAAGGCTCGCTTTCGTCTCAGACCGTCCCGAACGGTCGCTGATCGTGGCGTCCTAGCTGGTCAGAAGGTTCGTCGGCGCCTCCTCATGGTTCAGCTGGGGACAGTCGAGGACACCCAGCGATGCAGTTGTTGGGCACGATGTTGGGCATTCTGGTCACCGTGGCGGGTGGTCATGCCAGTACCGAGGTGCCGCCTTGAAAGGGCGGCTTAGGTGACTCTGAGAGCCTTTGCGTGGAGCATTCTCGCAGGTCACGGGCGTTCCGTGCCTCTGGGCGACCGGCCACGATCTGAGGAGCCCGCGGGATGGACGCGGGATGGAAGACTTGAAAGAGACTTAAGGCCGGAACGGGAGTTGGAGCACTTTGATCGTCCTTGGGAATGTCGGCGATTCGACCAGGCTGTGGTCGTCAGTGAGGAACTCGGCCGATAGCTGTTCTGCGAGCACCACGTAGAGGGCGGCGGCTGCGGTCATGTTGTGCCGGAAGGACCATGCAGCACCGAGAAGCGGGCGGATCGAAGCACGATCGGAGCGGCCAAGCACCCAGCCTCTCCGCCGCTACCCTTCCCTGTGTCTCGTCCAGGATGCGAGCCACGATTGCATCCCCTAGCTGACATAGCGGTCCTCCTCCGCGACCCATCGCCCGCACGACTTGACGGATGGGCAGCCTCGCTAGGCGCGGCTCGGCGAGTCCCCGGTGACCGATGGAGAGAGCAGTATCCCGCCCGAGGCGGTGTTTTCGGGGGCGGTACCTGGAGAGCAAGTGTAGGTAGGGTCCCCCTCCAGAGCCTTTTCCGGCGAGGGGTGGTCGAGGATGGCATCACCCAGTTCTTCGTAATCATCCCCGGCATATGCCGGGTGTTCGGGTCCACATCCTCCACGCCACCGGAGTCGAAGTGGACCGTGGCCGAACCAGTCGAGGTGATGTCGATGGTGGCCCCGGTGCGAGGGCCGAGCGCTACCCTTTGACCGGCATAAGGGCTCATTACCCCTTTAGTAGCTGGTCTTTAGCCGAACGATACTTTGCCCGTGCCGGTGATACTCCCATAAAAGGCAACCGGCGGGGCATTGTTGTTCATATTGCACTGGCCCTTCTTAGCGCCACTGGTGTACCTAGCCCCGATACCGGCGAACCTCTCGGTCATGTGCAGAGTGCCAGTAATACCGGTGTAGGCACCAGTACCGTCGAACAGCGTGATCGGCCCGACGCCACCAAACACAACCGAGCAAGTCGTAGCGTTGGACATGAGGGGTGGGGCTGCATCGGTGATCTTGTTCAGAATGACAGAATTAACTTCGAACCCACCCTGCTTGAGGGCGATCTTCACATAGTTGCCGTTATCATCGACAGTGCCGTTCTTGTTGATGGAAGTAGCCGTGCCATAATCCCCGATCACACCGGTGATGACAATGTTAGAGACGGGACTGTTGATATTGGCCGAGTTCGGCGTGACCCAGACCTGGACCGTACCAGTCGTAGTCATGGTGGCCGCCGCAGCCGGTACCGCAGTCGCGCCTAGAGCCGCAGTCAAGATAAGAGCAGCGGACATTGTCTTGGATCTCATTTGGGCTCCCCCTGTCAGAATTTGACGGAAGTATAACGGAAGGCTCGTCGCCAGGCCAGTCACCCAATTATTCATCCAGGTTGCCGGTAAAATGCCATTCAAGCTTGCCGTTGCCATTGGTATGCCCGTGAGAGGTACCCACACTGGCCTTCGTCATGTGAGACGCCCTAGCACGGGTTCACTGCGTTGTCGGGCCAGCCCATCCCTGCTCGCCCTTTAGGGCGGAAAGACCAGTTCGGACGACGATAACCTCTATTGGATCGATAGAAACAATGGAGCACCATTTCCGGGAAGTGCGTTTGGAAGTCGCGTTTGTGTGTCCAGTCGGTTGCCACGCCGTCCGAATAGTCGCACGGTTCGCCACGCCTCACTGAGTCCAAAACCGAACGGAGAATGCTTCGCAGGCGCTCGTCATGCTTGGGTCCCATTTCGTGGACGAACGGTAGGGCCGTCATGAGCAGCCCCAAGACGGCCAAAGCCAGTGGCGCTGCCATCCAAGTCGTCGGCCACCTCCACCGTTTGACGTCGTGGTGGACAGAGTCGTAAACCGTGGGGATGCCAACCAAGACAAGAGCTGCCAACGCGGCAAGCGTGGCACCGAGCGCAGACGAGTTGACCCGCTGCACTCGCATGCCCTGAGCGTAGGACCCACCAGGCGACCGAGCCGGACTAGTAGGGAACTGCCACGGCCAGGCGCCGAGTAGCTGGGAGGCGAACTAACGTTCGAGTGTGCGAGATTACGCTGGCGCCTGGTACGCCAGAGCGCGGCCGA
The DNA here is from genome assembly GCA_963823855.1 of uncultured Acidimicrobiaceae bacterium. Lineage (GTDB taxonomy): Bacteria > Actinomycetota > Acidimicrobiia > Acidimicrobiales > Palsa-688 > Fen-671. The sequence continues at coordinate 83,770 of CAWGNA010000001.1, read as the reverse complement.
TGCGTTCGGGGCAGGGGCGACTAACGCAGTTTGATCTTGTACTCCGGTCCGGTGAAGAAGGGGTGGGACCGGAATACGCCAGAAACGGGTCGGTGATGCCGTGAATCTCGAACGCACCCTGCTCGATCGGGACGCCGGGATTGACCAGCGTGTCCAGCAGCGTCTTGCCGGGCGCAGGCGTCGATCACCGCGATCACGCACACCGCGCCGTGCAGCGAGACCGTCTCCTCCACCGACGACCAGCGCGCCTCATGATGCGACTGTGATCGTCTCGGCGACGTGCGCTGGGCCATGATCCTGCCGCCGGACGGCTCGCTAGAGGACCTGACCGCGCAGGACGCTGTGCTGTCCAGGATGGAAGGTTGGCACCCAGAGTTGCCGCGCTGATCGAGCAGGCCGACCCGGACAACAGCACGCTGCTGTCCATCCGGGTGGTCAAGCCCGGTGAGCGCTGGGCGCCCGGCCCGGTCACGCTGCTCGGCGACGCGATCCACGCCACCTCCCTGACCGGCGGCAACGGCGCGAACACCGCGCTGCGCGATGCCGACCTGCTGCGCCGCTGCCTGATCGAGGCCAACGAAGGTCACCAGGATCTGCTCAGCGCGGTCGATGACTACGAGCGGCAGATGTTCGAGTACGGCGCCGAGGCCGTGCGCAGCACTCTCGAGAAGCTGCCCGCCTTCGCCGCCGAAGCGAAACTGTCCTGAGGCCGAAATTCACCTTGTGCGATCGACCGGGCCCGCCCGGTCGTGGACATACTGATCCCCGCCAATTGACGACGCGGTCGACTACTGGAGGGCCAGCGACAAGACTGTTCGGCCGTTGGCTGAGCACGGTGGCGCTGCTGTCCTTGCTCGGCGTTCGGTGACTCGTTCGCGGCGGGACCGCTGATCCTGCCGCAGGAGGCACTCCGCCTCGGCGAGAGTGTTGATTGCTCGTAGCCGTGCAACTACGCCTTGTTATCGGACGGATCGAGTGTGACAAGGGGTACCGACAAGATCCGCCGTCGTCAGGATCGGCGACCTGAGTGAACTTGTTGCCGACCCGAGCGCGACTCGTGCACGTTATCCGGTAGGTCGATAAGGATAGGCGTTCGGCGATGGGGGCGACCGTGACGAAGCCCTTGGCGAGCTGGGCAAGGTCTGCACCGTGTGCCGTGGACTGCGCAACAGGGGGCTGGCGCGGCCGGCAAGCCAAGGCCGTTTCCGAGGCGGAGGTGGTCGAGGACGTCCCTGGTCGCCCAGGTAGCGGAAGAGGGTGGTGCGACTTACTCCCACGACGGCTGCGATGGCGGCAAGAGTGTGCCCTCGGCTCTCGTACATCTGGCGGGCGACAGCCAGCTTCTCAGGGGTCATAACCCGCGGCCGGCCGCCACTGCGGCCACGGGCCCGGGCCGCGGCAAGCCCGGCGGCGGTGCGCTCTCGGATGAGCTCCCGTTCGAACTCAGCCAGTGCCCCGAACAAATGGAACGTCAGCCGTCCCGATGGCGTCGTAGTGTCGATCCTTTCGGTCAGGCTCTGGAAGCCGACGCCGGCGGCGGCCAGGTCGTTGACAGTGGCGATCAGATGGCGCAGGTTGCGACCGAGGCGGTCCAGGCGCCACACGATAAGGGTGTCACCGAGGCGGAGGTGGTCGAGGACGGCCTCGAGCTTGGGGCGGTGGTCGAGGACGGCCTCGAGCTTGGGGCGGTGGTCGAGGACGGCCTCGAGCTTGGGGCGGTGGTCGAGGGAGCCCGACGCCTTGTCCGTCCAGACCCTTATGCAGCCGGCCTTTTTCCAGTGCGTTGGTCTGTAGGTGGGCCTTCTGTTCGGCAGTGCTGACCCTGGCGTAACCGAGGAGGTCTGCCGGCCCGCCAGGGTGCCAAAAATGCTGCTATGGGTGGTGGATGGGACGCTGTTTTTGGGCACGGCTTGTGAAGAGATCCCGGGAAACTCCTCCGGAGCCTGAATCATGTTGATACGTAGCTGTTTTTCACTGCGACGCCGTAGCCCGCACCTTGGGCCGGTACCGGTGTGCCAATAACGGCGTTTTTGACGCTGCCTAGATTGGAAGAGGTCGAAGAGTTCTGTCTGTGCCCCAGTGGCTCTGACAGCACCCCGGCTGGCCTGCTCGCGGGCTTTGTGGGTACGATAATACAACGTGAGTTACCATGGGAGTATGACTCAACGGAAAGAGCGGCTCACGGTCACCGTCGACCCTGACCTCGTTGATGCGGGAAACAAAGCGGTGGCTGCCGGCCGTGCCGACTCGCTGAGCGGATGGGTGAATGCCGCGTTGGTTGACCGGGCGGGCCGGGACCGCAGGCTCGAGGCCCTGGCAGCTGCGATTGCCAACTATGAAACTGAGTTCGGCGAGATTACCCGTGAGGAGATCGCCAGCCTTCAGCGAGCTGACCGTGAGAACGCCGTCGTGGTGCGTGGCCGCCGCCCCAGGCCCAAGGGCACGCCGGGCCGGGCCGGCAGAGGTGCAGCTTGACCCTTGTGCTCGATAGCGCTGCGCTCATCTCACTGGACCGCAACGAGCGAGCAATGTGGGTACGTCTGAAGGCCTGTGAGCTGGCCGGTGAACCGCCGCTCACCCATGGCGGGGTGGTGGGCCAGGTGTGGCGAGGTGGGCCGCGCCAAGCCCGGCTGGCTCAGGCGATGGCCGGCATCGACGTCCGCCCACTCGACGAGGATCTTGGCCGGGCGGCGGGCATCCTGTTGGGCCGGGTAAGAAGAACAGACGTGATCGACGCGGCCGTGGTGTTGCTGGCGCATGACGGTGACGACATCGTGACCTCAGACCAAGCTGACCTGGAGCCGATGGTCGCAGCGACAGGGCGGCACGTGGAGCTGGTCCGTCCCTGAACCGGACCTCAAGCGGGGCTGACGCTGGCGGGTGCTCGTGCGTAAATAGCCGGCTGTTGTTGTCCCCTGCGCGGACGATGGCTGGCTGTCAAAAACGGTCGTTTGTGGCACAGTGGCGCTCGCTTGGATGAAGCGGCAGGTTACGCTGTGTCCCATCGTTGTCGATCGAGGTGGCAGATGGCGCTGCGTCGTGAGGATTTCAAATCCCGAAGAATTGGCTCGGCAGAGGGCTCTCGATCGGTCATGGAGCGCGGCGCGGGAGTCACTGTCCGACCCGGAGTTCCGGGCTTACCTCGAGGCGTCCATCGAGCGGGTGAGGCTGTCCGATGCCGAGCCGATCAGTGCGGACCAGTTCCTGGCTCAGACCCAGCCATCGATTGGGTAGTGCCGCTCCGCGACGTCAGCGAGTACCACGCCTGGATCGGCCGGGAGTCTCCGAGCTTATCGGCGCGGAGCGTCACCCGAACGCTCATAGCTGAACTCGGCGACCAACCGTGGCGTGCACCCAGCGTGCCCATTGCGGAGCTCTCGAGCCAGCCCCAGTACGAAGTCCGCACGGCCGCGCTCGAGGTCAAGGGAGAACAAGACGTGCGGATCTGGTGGGCGGACGTCTACGCGACAGGCGACGTCGACCTCATCGCCATTACTAACCGGTAATTCACCGCAGCCTCGAACACGAGCCGAGCGTCAAACGTTCCCCACGCACAAGGGATGGCAGGCTGTCAAAAACGGCCGTTTACGAGACGGTGGCTCTGAATCACCTAGTGGTTCCGGCGGCCGGTTCAACTACTCGCCAAAGAAGCTGCCGCCAGCGATCCCGCTGTGGCCGCTGTCTGGGAACAGACGGCTACCAAGCGGCTTACCGGCATGACCCATTCCGCTCGCCACCTCCACCAAGGCGGTCGCTTGCGCAGCGATGTCAGCATGAGCAAAGCCCAGGACGTCCTGTGGGGTTTCATCTCGCCCGCGCTGTGGGAACTCCTGAGGGTAGGCACCACGTCGCTTCGGGCGCGGGATGGCCGAAATGCTTATCGCCGCGCTACTTTTGATAACCCCGACCGGCAACCCCAAGCCTTGACCGTGTCATCCTCCGCGGGGATGTTTTTGGCACAACGTCGTACATCTCAAGGCATACGTGCTGGCCCGCAGAGACCCTCCTCCGGGCGGGTGACTGTGTGCGGCCTCAGCGCCGATACTGCAGTAGGAGCAGCAAGTGCCCGTTCCTTTCTACGATGGAGGCGTTCAAGTGCGGCCGGAAGTCCCCCAGTGTGCGCGAAGTACCATTCCATGAGGTCAAGACTGCGCTCTCAAGTCGTGGCCGTGGTCGCTGTCTTGTGCGTGGCCGCTACCTCGATGGCAAATGCCGGCGCGGCTACCGGCCCGACCTCACCGAAGACTGGCTATTACGTTTCTCTCGGCGACTCCTACGCCGCCGGCGACCAGCCAACCGCTAGCGCGTGGGCTCACAAGGACTCCAACGGCTTCGCATATCAAGTGGTCGAATTGGCTCCTTCCAAGGGGTACCACTTGGACCTGCTGAACTTCGGTTGTGGGGGCGCCACAACTACGTCGGTCCTTCAACAGGTTGGGTGCCCTGTAGATAACCCGGGCCAGACACCACTCTCTACCCGACGCAGACCCAGGCCGCAGCGGCGGCGCGGTTCATATCCCGGCACCGGCGGCACATCGCCCTTATCTCGGTGTCGATCGGCGGTAACGACGTGCTGGCCTGCGACGTGGCCGCTCAGCTCCTCTCATGTGCCAAAAACGCGTTAATAGCGGTCAAGCGCAATTTGACCGTGTTGCTGGCTGCTTTGCGGAATAGCGCGGGGCCGGGTGTGCCGATCGTCGGGATTAGCTACCCAGACATCTTCCTCGGCTCGTACCTGTCACCGGACCGAAGCCAGAAAGCTCTAGCCATCGTCTCAGTTACTGAATTTCGAGACCTCTTGGGCCCGACCTTGAGGACGGCCTACGCCAGCGTTGGTGGCCACTTCGTCGATGTGACCAAGGCGACGGGCGGGTACACGCCGTTCAGCCAAACGACGTCCTATGGCCGCTTCGGGAAAATTCCCGTGGCCGTCGCCGATGTCTGTCGCCTCACGTACTACTGTCGGCTTCAAGACGTTCACCCTACGACCCCTGGTTACAACGTCATCGCCAGGTTGATTGTGGCCCAGTTGCCGGACGATCGTTAGCCCCGCACAAGGGCTCCGCCGCCTGCGTGCTAATTCCTTTGGCTGCTCCACAAAGCCGTTGCCGAGAGGCCCCGGCCGGGCAACTTGGTCAAGTCTCCGGGACGACGAACCCGCACTCGTACGCCAGGACCACGGCCTGGACGCGGTCGTGCAAGCCGAGCTTCATCAGGATGCGGGCAACGTGGGTTTTTGCTGTACTTTCCTCTACGATTAGCCGGGTCGCGATCTCCGCGTTCGATAGCCCCTGGGCCACGAGGCGCAGCACTTCGAGTTCGCGGGGGGTCAGCGACGCAAGTTGGGAGGGTCGTTCGGTGTGGGGCCGGGTGGCGCTCACGAACTGCTGGATCAGCCGGCGGGTAATTGAAGGGTCGATCAGGGCGTCTCCGGCAGCAACAACGCGCACAGCCGCCACGAGTTGTTCGCTCGGGGCGTCTTTGAGCAGGAACCCGCTCGCCCCGGCGCGCAGTGCTGCGTAGACGTAATCGTCGGAACCGAAGGTAGTGAGCATCAAGACCCGGCTCTTGGTCTCGGCTACGATGACCCGGGCGGCCGCCAGCCCGTCCATGTTGGGCATGCGGATGTCCATGAGGACGACGGTGGGGGAGAGACGGCAGGCGAGCTGGATGGCTTCGAGCCCATCGCCGGCCTCGCCCACCACGGTGATGTCCGGCGCGTTGCCCAGGATCACCCCGAAACCAGCCCGGACCAGGCGCTGGTCGTCGGCTATGAGGACTGACGTCTCCTCGGGAGCTACCTCCAACGGAGCCCTTGTGGTTGGGCCGCGGCCGCCTGGCGGCGCGGGTGGCGGGGGAGGCGGGCGACGACTTCCCATCCCCGCTCCGGGGTCGGGCCGGCACCGAACGTCCCACCCACCTCCGTCACACGCTCCCTCATGCCGGCCAGGCCGTGGCCCCCGCCGGTCTCTTCGAGGCCCGAACGCCGGGAATGGGCCGCCTGGTTGACGACTCGTACCTCGACGGTGCCGGTGTGGCCGACGACGGCGATGTCGATCGGCGCTCCAGGGGCGTGCTTCATCGCGTTGGTGACCGCCTCCTGGACCACCCGGTAGACGGACTCTGCGGCGAGGTCCGACAGGTCGTCGCTGTCGCCACTGAACTGGCACGTCACGCGCAGGCCAGACGCCCGCGCCCGGCCCACTAAATCTTCGACTATCCGCAACCCGGCTGGGGCCGTGGCCGGCGACGACGTGTCGAGAAGTTCCACCAGGCGGTCGATCTCTGCTTTGGACTGGTGGGCCGCTTCGCTGATCGACTCGAATGCCTCGGCGGCGGCTCCGGGGTCGTGGCGGGCGAGGTGTTCACCTGCGTTGGCCTGGACAACCATGAGGCTCACGGAGTGCGCGACGATGTCGTGAAGTTCCCGGGCTATGCGGGCGCGCTCGTAGCGAACCGACCGCTCGGCGAACAGCTCGCGTTCTTCCTCGATCTCGCGGGCGCGGTCTTCGAGTTGTTCGGCCACGTCCCGCCTCGACGCTACGACCAGGCCGCCGAGCCAGGGCCCGGCTATTAGCACCGCTGACAACGGGTTCCAGCCTCCGCTGGTGGCTAGGAGACCTCCGGTCAGTGGCACCAGCCCGAGCAGAGACCGCCTCCACGGGCAGTAAGAACCGAGCGCGTAGGCGTACATGAACAAGGCGACGGAGAGGGTCGGTTGCAGCACGTCGTTGTAGAGCGCAGACGAACCGCTGTAAAAGGCCGCGGAGTAACTCGTAGCCGTAGACACGGTCAGTAGGGCCCCGGCCCCGACCGCTACCGCAACCGGGTGGCGCCGCCGCCATGCGACGAGCGCGGTGACGCCGAGCAGGCAGGCTGAGATGGCCACCTTGACGGGCGAGCCCATCATCCCGCCACCAGCCAGGCAGCTGGTTGCGGAGCCCGTCAGGACCACGGCGGCCGCGGCGTCGCCGTATTGGCGGCACCAGCGCCAGGGGCGCTGGCCCCGCTCAGGCACGCCCGGGGGCCAGTGGGAGCTGGACTACGGCCTGCAGCCGCCCGCCACTAGCCCCGCTTTTCAAGGTCCCGCCGAGGAGCGCAGCCCGCTCGGCTGCAGCAGCCAGCGCAGCACGGACGTCGCCGCGACGCACGCTCGGCCCGGCCACCGTCAGCTCGAGCCTGTCTGGAGCGAAGGCCACCCCGACATCGATCTGTGCGGTCGGGTCGTTGTCCAGGGCGACCAGGAGGTGCTCGATGATGCGGTACCCGGAGAGCTCTACACCGGGGGGGAGGAGCCGGGAGTCGCCCGTCACCTGCAAACGGGCCTTGGCCCGGGTGGCCTGGCTCAGGAGCCGGTCGAGCTGCGCCAGCACCGGTTGGGGCTCGGTGGGTGTCCGGTCTTTCAGGTCTGCTACGGCCCCTCGCATGTGCATGAGCGTCTCGCGGCCGGTTCCCTGGATGGCGACGAAGGCGCCCAGGGCCTGGTCCGGCTGCTCGGCCAGGGCAGCCCGGCCGGTTGAGGCGTCGGTGGCCATCTGGGCCACCCGGGTTTGAAGGAACCCGCCCAGTTCGGCGGAAATGCGGGCCTGGTCGGCGGCCACAGCCAGCTTGGCGTTTTCTTCCCGCAGCGCCCGGGCCTCGGCCGTGCGAGCTCGCAGCACGACTACGGCGGCGTTCCGGCGCTGCAGGAGCCGACCGGCGACCAGGAAGCCCACTATTATGGCCACCCCCAATGGGAGCCCGCTCGGCCCGCCGAGCCGGGGGTCTGAGTACGTCTGGCAGACAAGGTTGACGAGCAACAGCGCCATCCCCGAGGCGGCCAGGCGCCAGCCGATCGTGCGGCTACCGGTCACGAACGCCACGTAGAACACCGCCGGCAACGCAACGCCGCACCGGACCATGTGGTCGAACAGAGCCCAGTTCAAAACGGCCCCGCCTGCCAGTAGGGCGGCAGCCGCCACCGGCTGACGCCTGGCCAGTGCAACCGGCGCAGTCATCAATATCACGGCCAGGGCGGCGGCCAGGCCCCCGTGGTTCGAAGAGCTCGTCAGCCCGATGATCGACGTCACGCCGAGCAGGCTCAGCACCGCCGCAAAGCCGATGTCCGCCGTACCGACGCCGCGCCAACCGAACACGGGCGCTGTCAACCGCCTGGTCAGTCCTCCCCTGCTCACGGCAGCCAACCCCTGGCCCACACTTCGTATTGTGACCGCCGGGCGGCGGGGGGGCAATGGCGCTTCATTTCAAGAGGCCTTGCCCTGAAGAGCTCGACGATCGAGTACTCGTCGCCGGTGCCACGGTCCCGGTACCGGCGGGTCCCAGTGTGCGCCTCACCGCTCTACTCCTTTCACTGCATGGATGTACTCACGATGCTCTTCTTGGCTCCCGCTGTCGTCCGCCGCAATACTGACCTTTCGGGCGGTGGACGTACACCTCGGGAGATACGCGTCGGTCTGCAAAGGCCGCCTCCTGGTCGATGACCGCGCCTTTCCGTTCCCTGATACTGAAATGCGAGCGGCGAGTGACCGTTCAAATTCGACCTACGGAGGCACGGAAATGCTTTTCAGCGAGAAGTCCACGGCGCTCAAGGGCTCGGCCCGGTTTGGCCGGGCGGTCAGAACGCTCGTTGCAGGTTACGCCGCCGGTTCTCTCATTCTCGGTGCTCAAGCCTTCAACGGAGAAATGGCAGACGCCGCGCTGACAACGATGGTTCTGCACTATTACCAAGTACAGACGGCCGGGACCTTCACTAACGCGGCGAACGTGGTGATCCATCAATACCCACCCGTGAGTGGCCACCTTATTGAAGACGACGTCGATTACGTGGGCAACCAGTCGAGCCACGCAGCGACGTGGACGGTCAGCGACCACGTGTTCTGCACGGTCGTGTCGATGCCCGCCAATGCCCAGTGCTTCGCGGTGTTCGCTGCAGGCGACGGGCTCATCTACTCGGACAATTTCTCCACGAACCTGGCCGGTAACCACGGCACAATTCCGGTGGATGGCGGGACCGGCCGTTTCACTGGTTACACCGGGTCACTCACCGACACGACCCTCGGGAACCGCAACGACAGTCTCGTCGTCATAAGCCTGCACAAGTGACCACGGGCATCGGAGGCCTCCAGCTCGAGAGACTTGGCCGCGGACGCCTCGTTGTGGGCCAGGGCCTCGGCCCGGCGGGCGTCGCGCCGGGCCATGTGCTCCTCGGCCTGCTGGGCGGCGCCGGCCGCCTCGGTCGCTTCGGCCTCACACAGCCAGGTGACCGAACGGTCCGCCGTCATCCCCTGGTTGCCGTAGTCGGTACTGGCATAGCCGAGCTGGACGGCGCTAGCCACGTACTCGGTCGGGAGCCGCACGTGACGGTCCTTTGCCCGCACCACCACCGAGCCGTTCTCGTTGACGGCGCTGACAGTCCAGGGTTCCCGGTTGGCCACGCCGGCAGCGGTGTCGTTGCACCGGGTCACGACCCGGTCGCCGGCACCGATACGGGCCCCGTCCATGCCTGCGGCCACGGCGGTATCGTCGACCTGCACCGCCGCCGCCCGGGCCGCCCGTACCGCTTGGTTCAGCTCGGCAGCGTCTGAGTTGGAGGCCACCGTCACCGCCAACGCCCCCGCCCGGCCCGCCTCGGCCGCCATGGCGGCTAACGGTTCTTCCCGGCTTTAGTGGACGAAGACAGCACCCCTGTCCGTGAGCGCCTCGGCCGCGCCGGCCGGGTCAGCCCCCTCTCATAGGGCTTCGCAGACCTCGGGCCAGCCCGTCTCGGGGACGGTCACCGGCAGGCCGTCGGCGCCCGCCTCCAGCCGTAACAAACCGTGCACTTGGTCTGGGGTCACTTCGCCCCCGCCCGCCCAGCGGGCCGCCGTCCCCATCACCCCGCCCCGGCCCACCGCCCCCAACTGGCGGGGGTCACCCACCAGGCGGAGGCTGGCCCGCGCCTGTCTCACGACGCCGACCAGGGCCACGGCCTGGTCTACGCTCAAAAGCCCGGCCTCGTCGACCACCACCACCGTCGTCATATCCGGCTACCGGCTGCTGAGTTGGTGGACCGCCCGGCCCTCGAGGTCGACCAGCTGGCCGCGGTGGCGGACGGGCTCGGCGACCACGGCCCCATGGTCTGGCTTGGAGCCGTGCTCGGACTGCGCTGGGGTGAGGTCGCGGCGCTCACGGTGGACAGCTTCGACTTCCTGTACGGGTCGATCGCCGTGACCCAGCAGCTGGGCCGCGACCGCAAGCTGTCGGAATCCGAAGTCCCTCGCGGGACGTCGTAGGTTGGCCGCTCCCGCATGGCTGCTCGATGAGGTCGCCGCCCTGCTCGCCTCCCGAGGGTTGACCGCAGCCGACGGCAGGGCCCTGGTGTTCGCGAACCTGTCGGGCGGGCAGTTGAACTAGTCGGCGTGGCGGAGGACACGGTGGAGGGAAGCCTGTACCGCGGCCGGTGTTCCCGGGCTGCGCTTCCACGATCTCCGGTCGGTGAGGGCGTCGGCCATGGTGGCTGCCGGTGTCGACGTGAAGACGGCGCAGCGGCGGTTGGGGCACGCCAATGTCACGCTGACGCTCCAGGTATACGCGCGGGCGACCGCCGAGGCGGACCGGCGGGCTGCCGAACTCAGACAGGATCGACAGAGCAGCGATATAGGTGCGGTGGGCATCGGAGTAGCTTGCCGCGACGAGGCGACAGGCAAGGCCTGGGCACGTTCCCGACGCTGCACATGGCGGGGACAAGTCCAACTTGTCCAGCGTGACCTGCCCCAGCGCGTCCTGGACGTTGGAAAGATCGACCGACCCCGCACTCGGCCTCTTGTAGCCGTTAGGCGAACGCATTGCTGCCAGGTCATTTGTCCAGCGCATCGGGAGCCGACACCCAATGGTCCCAGCTTGAGAGTTCCAGATCATACGCAGGCAAGGAGACCGGGACGACCGTGTCTAAGTCAGCGCCAGATACTTGCCAGTTGGGCGCGACGTTCCTGATAACCGGGGGTGTCGTTTGGAGCGGTCCGCAGTAGTGCTGGCCATTTGCAGAGTTGACGACATTCTATGCCTCGAAGACGTACTCGTTCGCCTTGCCGATATCTGAGTTGATATAGGCTACGGCGCTCCCCATAATGCTCTGCCCAGCTGCGATCACTGCTCCCGCGGCGTCAGCGCCCGGGACCCCGGGGCCGCTCGGCCTTCGGCCGGCGGCGCCCGGATAGTTCTAAGTCCTGAGAGGGCGAGCTGGCGGGCCGGCCCCGCCCCTGACCGGCCGAGGGCGCCCGCCCCCTCTGCACAGTCGTGGTCGTCGAAAGGCCCTCGGAGTGCTCCGCCACCCACTCGGCCATCTCTGCGTCGACATAGCGGACCTGGGCCCGCTCGGGTACTTCCAACAGCCCGTGCATGTGCACGAGCCGGTCACGGGCCACGGCCAGCTGTTTCGGTTCTTTGCCGAGCGCCTTGGCCACTTCCTCTACCCCGGCGCCGCCCGCGCCGGCCAAGCTGGCCACGGCGGCCAGGTAGTCCCGCTCTTGGGGCCGCAGGTTGCCCCAGGTGACTTCGTACTGGCCCGCCAGCTCGGCTCGGGCCGAACGCAACCCGGCTTTGGCGTGGGCCAGGGTGATCGTGGCCTCCCCCTGGGCCGCCTCCCATGCGTGCCAGCCGAAGAGCTGTACGTAATAGGGATGACCGTCCGAGCGGCGCACCAACAGGCTGAGCGCGTCGTCTTCCCAGGCGACGTGGCGGCGGGCCGCGGGCTCGACCAGGGCCAGGCGCGCCGCGCTCGGCTCCAGGTTGCCGAGCTCTTCGACCGGGAGGCGGCTGGCGTAGCTCCCAGCGCCGGCCAGGCGGTCTCTAAAAGTCGATAGCCCGCTGAAGACGACAGCCACGGGTTGGAGGCGACGAGCCACCACCGTCTGGAGGGCGCGGAGGAGCGCCGAGAGGTCTTCCTGGGGTGCCATTTGGGCCTCGTCGACCGTGACCAGCAGGCCCGTGCCGTGACCGGCGGCGAAGCTCCCGACGCGCCCCAGTGCGTCCTCGAAGGCAGCGGCGGCGTTCCCGGTGCCGGCGTTATCGCCTCGCTCGACGGTGGCGCGGCCAGAGCCCAGGCCGAGGTTCGCGCCTGCGCTGAGCTGCGCCTGGAGGTCCTTGGAACCCCGGCCAAAACGCCTCCAGGGCCGGACGGCCTCGGGTATGCGCTGTAGCAGGACCGCCACCAGGCTCTCTTCTTGGAGCGCTTGGACGTGCAGCACCGCCCAGCCCAGCTCCTTCGATACGGTCTCGCCGATCACGTCCAACAGGACCGTCTTGCCGGTACCCCGGCTACCGAGGATTGCCCGGCAGAAGCGGGGGTGCTCGGGGCCGGCCTCCATCACCCGCTCCACGTCGTCTACCAGGGCATCGCGGCCTGCGACTACTGGCGGGCGTCGTCCGAAACCGGGGGTGTAGGGAGGAGCCGGCACCTGGTTAGCCATTGTTAGCCTTCTTCGTGCCCGTAGGCCTTAGCGAAGAGTTATGCAAGCAACCCAAACATACAGCAACAGTTAGTGCTCCATCTCGTACCCGTGCCTGTGCCCTGGTCAGCTTTTAGCCGCGACGCTCGGCCCCCCGGCTACCTTGCTGGGACACACGAGGGGTCTCTCGGGGACCGACCGTCAATGCCGTCTGAGCCGATGGGCTCGACCGCAACGACGGCGGCTGCCCGCAGGTGGCCGCGGGTGGGAGTACGGGCGGTGTAGTGCACAGTGGCTTGGATACGGTCCTCGGGGATCGTGACGACGCCGGTCGGGTGGTGCCGTCCGTACCGTTGCAGTAGGTCAATGAGCGCGACGCGTTTGTGCTCCGGCATCGCCAGGGCACCCACCCCGATGGGTTCGCCGTGCTCGGCCAGGACCAGGCCTCCGGGACGAGCCGGCGTGGACGGCCGCCACCCTGCCACCTGCAGCTTTTGCTCCACTTTGTGCTCTGCCTTGAGCCACTGGCGGGAGCGCCCGGGCCGGTAAGGCGAGCTCGCCCGCTTGGAGACAGTTCCCTCCGCTTGGACCGCTCTGCTCGCTTCGTGCATAACGTCGCCGTCGGCGGCCCAGATGGTGGGCCGGGCCGCTCCCTCAGAGCCAGCCGCAACGTCTAGGTCCTCAAGGACCTGGCGGCGGGCACTCCAGGGTTGGTCGCGCAGGTCTTGGTCGCCAAACTGGAGGACGTCGAAGACGTAGGAAGTGCCGGTTGAGAGTGGGGGTCGTAATGGGGCCCGTGGCACGCGCTCCGAGCAGTTCAAAATCTGGCCGTCCGTCGGGCGCACTACGACGAATTCGCCGTCGAGGACGACGTTGACGAGCGCGGTGAGACTGGCCAACTCAGGGAGCCTGTCGGTCCATTCGGTGCCGGCGCGAGACCACAGCCGGGCCCGAGAGGGCTTCAACTGGGCGAGGCAGCGGTACCCGTCCAGCTTGCTCTCGTGCGCCCAGCCGCCCGCCGCCGGAGGTACGGGTACTGCGGTAGGCAGCATGGGCCGAAAGGGGACGGTCATGTCGCCTACCAGTGTCGCCGATCCTGGCCCAGACGACCACGCGCTCGGTCCCGGTACCGGACAGGTTGCGGGCGGAGGCTGGGCTCACCCGTCTGTTTCGTTGCGCGAGAGTGCTCTTGGGGACAAGACAGACGCTGGCCTCTGCTGCACCTGCCACGATTGGGGACCTAGCGGCAACGACGGCTTGACGGCTGGCCGCTGCGAACGTTGCAGGCTTGAGCCGAACCCGTCCGGCTATATCTACTAGGACATCGTGTCGCGATCTACTAGATCCGCAGTTCCCAGACGTTCGGCCGATGATCTTTCAGCCGGATGCTGCCAGCCACGCTGCTACCCCCTGCCGAAGGCCTTGTTGGGCATGTCAGGAGAAGCTTACGACGTGGCCGTGACCACCGGCAGAATACTGCATCTAACCTGGGGCAATCCGAGAGCCCGAGAGCGGAATCGAACCGCTGACCTACGCATTACGAGTGCGTTGCTCTGCCGTCTGAGCTACTCGGGCTTGTATTGCTATGAGGCTGGGCTTCGCTCGTGGCCGCCTATAGCGCACCGTGGTTCGAAGCCTGCGGGAGACCTTTGGGAGACTATCGGCAAGGGAGAGGCCGTGAGGGGCGAGACCGAACAGCGTGGGGATGACGTGTGACGAGTTCGTGTGTTCGCTGGCCAGGAGGCTAGTAGGCATCGGTGCTTGTCGCTGACTGTCCACGGCGGGAAACGGACCGCCCAACGCGATCTGGCGAAGCTCGTCGTCGAAGTGGAGCAGGGTCAAGTCACGGCAGGGCACCCCGGTAGCGTATCCGAGCTGCTGGGCCCCTGGCTCGACGACACCGCTCCCCTGCGTTCTGGGTACACGAGCACCGACGCTCCGTCGACCACGACATCCGGCCAACCTTCGGCGCCTTGCGAGTCGACAAGCTGACCGGCAGTCACCTCGACCACACGTACGCCGACCTGCTTGCCCGGGCCTGTCGCCAGCATCAGTGCGACGACGCCACGTCGTGATCCACGCGGCGCTCGACCGCGCCATCAAACCGGGTGGGGAGTTACACACGCGACACGCCAGGACCCGTGGCCCTGGTCCCGCGAAGGCAATATCGGCGAGGCACGCGTGGCCGATTATGAACTCGACGCTCTTCGGTCGATCTGGGTCTCAGGTGAGTACAGAGTATTCATCAGGGGAACCCTGTCGCCTTTCCGATGGGTCTGACGCGGCCGGGCCGGACATCGGTAAACGGCCACCGGCTCAGCTGGGTCGCACCGCACCGTACTGGCGGCTGCGACGGAGGTCCCGCCGGCCACCACGCGAGGCTCGACGGGGGTCGATGGGGGCTTCACCTCCTCATGGCGTAGGCGCGTGCAGATCCCGCAGGCGAGGCGCGTGGCCCGGCCCGCTGGCCCACGAAACGCTGAACGTTTCTCCTCCACGTTTCACGTCAAGCTCAAGCGGTGCGGAGTTTCCCAGAAAATGACATCGACGCGGAGGACTGCCGGGGTTTGCCACCCGCCGCTGGACGCCAGGGGGATCACGTTCCCACCAGAGAGGGCGTGCTCAGTTACCACCCAGCGGTCGCCGGCAAGCTGTGCCTCGAGCTCACCGGCGCCTTCGCACAGTGCTACGCCCCAACCGTCCCTGCCAGAGCTGACCCTATGGCACTCAACGAGGACTGCTCTTCGCAGGAGCTCGGCGGCGCCGTTGAACCGGGCCTCGGGCCACCAGCGGAAGCGCTCGAGGAACTCTGCTGGGCGCAGCTGCGCCGTGACGACCAGAGCGTCACCGAGGTCTGCCTCGCTGTTAGCTGCTCGTCGCTTGGCACCTTCAGGACTCGCTTTACCGAACTGGTCGGCATGTCGCCGGGCGCCGACCGGCGCCAAGCTCGGCGCGCCTCAGCAAGGGCCCTGCCGTGTATACCCAAACAGGTGTCAAGACCGGTCAGGAATCGAGAAGCACCCGCCGCTCCGCCGCTCTTACCATGACCCCCATGGACTTGAGCATCCACACGACGCCCCTTCCCCATACTGACCCCGAGGCCTCCCTCGCCTTTTACCGCGACGTCCTCGGTTTCGAGGTCCGCAAGGACGTCGGTTCCGGTGAGATGCGCTGGATCACTGTCGGGCCGCCAGGCCAGCCGGGCACGTCCATCCTCCTGGCGCCGCCGGCCGCCGACCCCGGCATCACCGACGACGAGCGCCGCGCCATCACCGAGATGATGGCGAAGGGCACTTTCGGCTGGATCATGCTGGCCACGAAGGACCTCGATGGCACCTTCGAGCGGGTGCAGGCCAGTGGCGCCGAAGTCGTCCAAGAGCCGATGGAGCAGTTCTGGGGGGACCGCGACTGCGCATTCCGCGACCCCGCCGGCAACCTGGTGCGCATCCAGGAACTGCGCTGAGCGGCTGGCCAGACAGCCGCTCCATGATGGAGACAAGGGTCATTCCCCTAGCGGGCCGGGACGACGAGGACGAAGGGCATTCTCGATGAGCGCAAACAAGAGCAGGCGTAAGCACGCTACGAGCAGCACCGTCAAGGCGCCCCGCGGGTTCACCGAAGAGAGACGAGCCGCGATGCGCGAGTACGCCAAGGAGAGGAAAGCGGCTCGGCGCCGAGGCTCAGGTGCCGACGAGGACGCGGAAGCCGAAGCGCTTGGGAAGATCGCTCAGAGGCCGGAACGGGACCGGGCGATGGCCGAGCCCCCTTCGCGCTCATGGAGCTGACTGCGGCCGACGAGGCAAGGGTAGCCGCGCTGGTCGAGAAGGCCGTGAGCTGAGGGCGGTGCCGGAACCACTTCGCTCGGGGTCACCGATGCGCCGCCCGGGGACCGGCCCACGTGGGCAGCCAGGTGCCACGTTTCTCGAGACGTTCGAGCGAGACACCGACGGATGTGCGGTAGTGAAATGGTAATTGCAAGCAACAGAAACGGGGTTCATATGGTGGGAGCCGCTCCTGAGGAGATAGATGCCAAAATCAGAAAGTCAGGTGACTGGCGAGGCGAGACGCTGTCACGACTACGTGGCATCGTTCTGGGCGCTGGCCCAGCCGTAGTCGAGGAAGTGAAGTGGAAGAAGCCCTCTAGGCCAGAGGGGGTGCCTGTGTGGTCTCTCGACGGCATCGTGTGCACCGGCGAAATGCTCAAGAACGCCGTACGGTTGACGTTCCCGAAGGGTGCCCAGATGAAGGACCCGAAGAAGCTCTTCAACGCGCGCCTGGACAGCAGCAGCGTCCGCGCCATCGATTTCTGTGAAGGTGAGAAGGTACCTGAGGCCCCTTTGAGGGCGCTCATTCTCGAGGCCGTGGGCCTGAATGTCCGAAGCCGCGAGCGATGAGCTAAGGCAAATGGCGAGGCGCGAGTGCCTCCGAAGGTCAACAAGACCCAGCCTAAGCTGCTGCAAAGGGTCGCCGAAATGGAGGACCAGGCTCGCCCAGGAACGTTACCCTCTCCCTGCGAGCAGCAAGGGAGTGCCGGCGGGGTGGTACACGAGCTTCCCGCTGACGTGCACAAGGCGCTGGTCGCCGACCCCATGCGCTCGGTGCTTGGGTGGACATCACGCCTCTAGCGCGTAACGATCATTATTTCGGTGCTGTCGCTCGGCGTGTGCTTGGCTCGCATCCGGAGCGCAATCAGACGGGCCCGCGGTAACAGACCCCCAACAGCCCCTGTTGTGCCTCTGTTACCACACCGGATGTACCACGTACATATATGGGACGTGACCGCCGTCCACCCCGGCCCTGGTCTGGTGGACCAATGGGTACGCGCACGCGTACCACGGACGTGGGTGCAAGTGACGGTGAAGCTCGGGCACGGCCTCTTCGGGCTGTCATCGTCACCACCGCGCCGATCGTCGTCGCCTTCCTCCTGGGCGCGTGCGGCGGCGGAAGCTCTCCGGCGTCAGTGGCTCACATCGGCAAGAGCGCCCCGAGCACCGCCAGCCCCCCGGCAGCAGAGTCAAACGCGTTGCCTAACCTACAGCAGATGTACCAGGAGACCCTCGCCTATGCCGGCTGTATGCGCAGCCACGGCGACCCGAGCTTCCCGGACCCCGAGCTGGTGAGCAACGCCCACGAGCATGGCATCGCGATGGGCCAGGGCGTTGACCAGAGCTCCGCTCAGTACGTGTCCGCCAACAAGACCTGTAAGCACCTGCTCCCTAACAACGGCAACGGCCCGACTCAGGGACAGCTGCAGCAGATGATGGCCCAAGCCCTGAAGCACACCGACTGCATGCGCTCGCATGGCGTCCCCAACTTTCCTGACCCTAAGGAGAGCAGCGGGGGCATTTCGATCGGCGGGCCTGGTCTCGACCCGAACTCACCGCAGTTCCAGGCGGCTCAGAACGACTGTCGGTCCTTAGCCCCGGGGGGTTGAACCCCTAGACGCCGGGCCCCGGCCGGCGAGTTACCTGTTTTGTGCGGGCCGGGCTGATCGACCGGATTGGCTGCCAATTTCCGGCCTGGCGTCTCAGTACCCGAAAGCGCAGCGTCGATCTTGGACGCGCTCACCGGCGCGCAAGAACCAATTCTGGGCGCCAATTCCTAGGAAGTTGCTCTGTCGCCGCCGCGCCAGAGCGACGGCTTACGCGAGCGGTGTTCCTGCCGATTAGCCCATACATAATGGCGCTATTCGGCCTGGTAAGGAGATGAAGTCGCGCCGCACCCGGGAGAGAGCGAGGTTGTGGCGGTGCCGCGCCGAACAGTTTTGGTGGCCGGCTCGAGGTGTCCCTGTGATCGCCCGGAACTGACCTCGATGGTCCCGTAGACGGTCCGCTACCGGGCGTCCCTCGATTGTCGCCGGCCGCATCCGGAGCGATGAGCTTTCGGTCAAGAAACCGTCTTACCCAGTATGACCATGACGACGAGAGTGTTGAGCGTGACGATACCGGTCGCCGATCAGGACCAGGCGCTGCGGTTCTATACCGAAGTGCTTGGCTGCGAGCTGCGTACGGACATAGAGGTATGGCCGGGAGCCAGGCTGGTGGAAGTGGTGCCACCCGGGTCTACTGTCGGCCTGGTACTGCTGCCTCCGGACGGCGAGATCCCGGTAGCCGTTCGGCTCGGCACCACTGACGCCGAGACCGCACACACGCGCCTGCGCCAAGCGGGAGCCACGCTCCACAACGACGATGTGGTGCACCTTGACGGCGCTCCGCCGATGTTCTTCTTCGCTGACCCGGATGGCAATGGCCTTGTCTACCTGGAGGAACCGTTTAGCGGCACGATGAAGAGCTGAGGGTCAAGTCATCTCTCGGTGCAAGCCGGCCCATACTCGACCGCCGTCGCGGCTCGTGTGTTCGGCTGCCAGCGCAGCCTAGGCAGCGGCAGAACACGAGATAGGAGAACTGCTCTCTTCGGCTGTAGCCGCAGAACGCTGTCTCGCTGCCAACGACATGCGTGGCGATTCTGTGTTGTCGTAAAGGTAAAATCGGCCCGAGCCGATGCGCCCGCAGCCGGCGGTCTGGAGTGTTGGCTGACAGCGCGGCGACGATTTTCGGGGTGCGTGTTCAGCGCCTCGCCTCGGGACCGGGGTCTTAAGCGTGGGAAGGTGGTGCACCTCCCGGGGTGAGCTCGTGCATTTTCGGGACCGCTCACCGGCCCAGCCCAGACTCGACGCCGTGACCATCTGGTCCGTGGTCGAGGCAGCGGCTTTGAAGCGCGCGAACGTTCGTGGCTGTGGCAGTAGGTTGTCGATGGGGCGAGTTCGCCTCGGGGCTGGTATCTCGATTGGCACAAGGAGCGATCCCAAGGGAGGGAGCGATGACGGAGCTCAAGGTGGAGGTCGACCCGGGAGAGGTCGGCTTCGACGCCAAGCGGCTCGATCGGATCGAGGAGCATTTCCGGGATTACGTCGACGACGGGCGCCTCGCGGGGTGGCTCGTCACCGTGGCGCGTGACGGCAAGCTCGTCTGTGTCGCCGAGTACGGCAAGCGGGATATCGAGGCGGACCTGGCGGTCGAGCACGACACCATCTGGCGCATCTACTCGATGACCAAGCCGATCACCTCCCTCGCGGCGATGATGCTGTGGGAGCAGGGCCGCTTCGACCTCAACGACCCCGTCGAGGCGTACATCCCGAGCTTTCGTAACGGGCGCGTCTACGCCGGGGGGAGCGCCAACGATGTCCAAACGGAACCGGTGCACCAGCCGGTCCGGATCTGGAACCTTCTGACCCACACCTCGGGCATGACCTACGGCCAAACCGACCACGCGGTCGACCGGGGCTACCTTAAGGCGCAGAAGGCGGCGACCGACGCTGGCAACACCGACCTCGAGGCAATGGTGGACGTTTGGGCCAGCCAGCCGCTTCTCTTCGAGCCAGGCACCCAGTGGTTGTACTCACGGGCCACGGACGTGGTCGGCCGGCTGGTGGAGCTAGTCTCGGGCCAGTCGCTCGACGCCTTCTTTGCCGAGCACATCTTCGACCCGCTCGGGATGACAAATACCGCCTTCTCGGTGCCCGACGACAAGGCGGACCGCCTGGCCAGTCTGTACGTCCCCGACCTCGAGACCCGCAAGGCGGTGGCAGCACCTGACGCCCGCTCCCAGAAGATCGGCGACTTCCTGTCCGGTGGTGGGGGCCTGTTTGGCACCGCTGGCGACTACCACCGCTTCAGCGAGCTACTGCTCGCCGGCGGCGAACTCGACGGCGCCCGCCTCGTCAGCCCAAAGACCATCCGCATGATGGCCTCCAACCACCTCCCGGGCGGAGTGGACCTCGACGCGATGGCCCTCGAGGGTTTCTCCGAGACGTCTAGGGCCGGAATGGGCTTCGGGCTCGGCTTCTCGGTCGTCCTGAACCCGGCGTGGACGAAGGTGAGCGGCAGCCGGGGCGAGTTTGGCTGGGGTGGGGCGGCGAGCACGGCGTTCTGGGTCGACCCGCGGGAGCGGATCACCGCCGGCTTCTTCACCCAGCTGCGGCCATCGAGCACGTGGCCGATCCGGACGCGTCTGCACCAGCTGATCTACCAGGCGCTCGTCGAGCCCGGGCGGGGACGGCGGAGCGCCTGAGGCCCCTTCACGTTCTTCGGTGGGTCGTGCCAGCCTTACGAACCCGAGATCACGCCGCATGAAGGTGCTCCGACAAGTCTGGTCGGGGGGCCGCGGAGCTCGGGGTGGCTTAGCCACTGCCTGGGTACCGAGACGTTGCCGGGTGGCCGCTCGCGACCAAGGCACTAAGCCGGCCAAGACCCGAGAGGAAGGGCAGTGAAGGTCCGCTTCGCGGTTTCGCTCGATGCAGGAAGGGTCGAACCGGGCCACCTCGCCTCGCTGGTCGCGGGGGCCGAGGAGCGGGGGTTCGACACCCTTTGGTTCGCGGACCTGCCGCTCGTGAAAGCGGTCGACCCGACCTTGGCGGTGGCATTTGCCGCCGGC
Source organism: uncultured Acidimicrobiaceae bacterium (assembly GCA_963823855.1). Lineage (GTDB taxonomy): Bacteria > Actinomycetota > Acidimicrobiia > Acidimicrobiales > Palsa-688 > Fen-671. The sequence goes on along the minus strand of CAWGNA010000001.1, from coordinate 62,912 downwards.
CTTTCCCGCCGGTTAAGGCTGGGCGTCGACGTTGTGCCGTTTGGCCATGAAAGTTTTGTCGTTGCCCGCCAGCTGGCCCAGCTAGACCAGCTTACCGATGGGCGCCTACTGGTCACCGTCGTCCCCGGCCTCGACCTACCCGGGGAAAGGGCCGCCCTCGGCATCGCCGGACGCGATCGCGGGCGTCTGCTCGACTCCCTGCTGCCGGAGCTGCGCACGTGGTGGGCTGGGTCGGCGGTGACAGTGGGCAAGGGCGAAGCTACCGCCGAGGTGACGCTCCCGGTGCTCCCCCGACAAGACCCGCTCGAGATTTGGCTCGGCGGACATGGGCCGCAAGCCGTCCGCCGGGCTGGCCGGCTCGCCGACGGGTGGCTAGGCTCGGGCGGTGCGCTCGGGCCCCGCGAGGCGGGCGAGCTGTGCCGGCGCATTAAAGAGGAGGCGGCCGCGGCGGGCCGAGAGATCGACCCGGAGCACTTTGGCTTGAGCATCCGGTATGCCCGGGCCCCCGACGACCTGAGCGCGCCTGGCAGCCGGTATATCGCTTCGGCCGCGAACCAGTCTTCGGCACCGGCACCTCCGGTCGGGGCCGAGCGCACTGCGCGACTTGGTCGGGGAGCTGGTCGAGGAGGGGATGTCGAAGTTCGTGGTGGGCCGGGCCACTCCCGTTGCCTCGTGGCCCGATGAGCTGGACTGGCTCGCCGATGCGGTACTGGACCTGCAAACCTGAGCTCATCGGGCGGCCCACCGCATTCATAGACCGTATCCCGGCGTGGAGGCGGCGAAAGTGGACTGTTCGCCCCGGCGACATGCTGGTAGGAGTGGCGAAGCCATCTCCCGAGGCAGTTGACGACGTTGAACGCAACGGAATGCCCGGATCTGGCGGGTGAGCGTCCTCATGACATCGTCCAGAACCGATTAGACCTTGGAACGCGCTGTCATGCGGGGGTCGGAGGAACGGCGTCAATGACGGCGTCGCTGAGTTCGTGGAAACCTTGGCCGCCTTCGGCATCGACGAGTGGACTGCCTTCGGAAGCCGCTCGGGCCAACCCAACCGTAAATGGGATGCTGGCAAGCCGACGAACGCCTAGCGCCCAGATAGAACGATCGTACGGGGTGGGAGGGAACAGCTCCATGGCCGTGCCGCAGGATGGGCACGTGAACGGCGCCATGTTCTCGACCCCGCCAAGGAGGGGGACCTTGGCCTGCGCCAACATGGCGAGGACCTTCTTCGCGTCGAGATGGGCCACATCTTGTGGTGTCACGACCAGGAGAGCACCACTCAACCCGAGCTCAAGTACCAGGTGCTGCTGGACGTCGGCGGTGCCAGGTGGAAGGTCTACGATTAGCCACTCGAGCTCGCCCCAGTCCAGGTCCCTAACCGCTCGGTTCAACAGCAAGCCGGCGATGGGTGCTTGGAGGGCAAGGGGCTGGCGTTCGCTCACCAAGAACTGTGTGGACCAGACCTTGATCCCGTAGCGCTCGATGGGCTTTGGGGGTTTGCCTCCCCTTCTTGAGTCGTCCCAGATCGTGATCGACTTGGCATCCACGGTGCGGGTCAGACCGAGCATTCGAGGTACGTCGGGACCGTACAGGTCAGCGTCGAGCACGCCGACTGACCGGCCTCGCTTGGCAAGCGCGAGCGCGAGCCCGACTGCCACGGTCGTCTTCCCGACCCCGCCCTTCCCGCTAGCGACGGCAACGATATGCCGGGGCGCCATCAGCTCTTCACGAAAACCTAGTGCTGACCACTAACCCCGTAGCCCCGTTGAGGGACATTCTGAACTGCCACGCAGAACATGCCCGCCTAATAGTCTGGCACAGGCCCGATCGACGGTGCGGCGCTCCCATCCGCTGGTTCCCAGGGGTCCTCGCGCCTCCAGATCGTGCGTCCAGATCGCCGTCGGGCTGTTCACTCGAAGGACCTCTCTTCGGCGTCGTGGTCTGGCCGATAGCCGATTGCTTGGTAAATGGAGTTCGACGTCGGGTTAGCGAGGTCGGTGTAGAGAACGACGTGCTCGGCCCCGCCAGTAAGAGCGGCCGACGTCGCTTCTGCGGTCACGGCAGCGCCGTAACCACGTCGGCGCAGGCCTGAAGGGGTGTAGACCGGCCCGACCCTGGCCACCCCCACAGCGGGGGCGCTGACTGCGGCAACGGCAACTGGTGCGCCACCGTCATGCCACAAGTGGACCTCGCCGGCGGCGACCCGTCGCTCCGCCAAGGCGTGCCAGTCGTCTGCCGGTGCGTTAGGCTGGGCCTCGTCCTGAAAGGCGCCCAGCCACGCCGCAACAACGGCGATATCAGCAGGTGCGCCCGGCACAGCCGCCCGACCCGGCACGCCGGCGGGGCGGGCGAGCTCGGCGAGCCGGTACATGCGCATATCGGTGACGACCGACGAGGTCTGTCCGGTGCGGGCGGTCCACGCATCAGCGAACGGAGCGGTGGCGCTGAGGGCGCCGGTGACACCGGGTAGGGCGCGACCGGCATTGGCGAGGGCACCGGCCAGTACGGCGGCCGCCTCGACAGACATCCGCGACACAAAAAGAGAGTGGGGCGGTGTGTGCATGGCCACCCCAAGCACACGCCCGTCACCGTTCTCTACGGTGGCCCAAAGATCGTCGTCACCGGGGGGCTGAGCCCCGGCGGCGATACGGGCGGCCACGACGGCTACGACGTTTGTGCTAAGGGGATCAGAGCGCAAGAAGCGGTCGGCGGCGATGAGGAAGTGCTGGGTCGTTTCGTAGAACCTCGCTCGCATGAGCCACTCTGCCGCCTCCGTGCACAGGGCGAAGAGGATTTCCCGCCTCGCCGTTCAGTCGCGCGCGAGCTCTCGGACGCCAGGGTGGAGACTCGGCCGCAACAGCCACACGGCCCAGAGCGATCCCTATGGCTCGCTTACGCATCTGGTCAGCAGCATCCCGGAACGTGCAGAGCGACGGTCATGGAACCTCGACTATCGCCAATTTCGCCTGCGCTGAACAGTGGAATTTCCTGAAAGGCCGATGGGCGGGTACTGCGGGGGGCCGGAACTCATGAGTTGGCGATGTTAACCGATCGTCCCCCGGAACCCGCCGTTGGAATAGAGCAGCTGGCCGGTGACCCACCCGCCCTGGTCTGAACAGAGGAATGCGACGAGGTCGGCGGTGTCTTCGGGACGCGCTGCTCGGCGGAGAGGGGTTCGGGCCAGGGCGGCGGCCCGGTTCTCATCGGTCATCCAGCCGGTATCGACGGGCCCCGGGTTTATGGCGTTGGCGGTTATGCCAAGGGTCGCAAGCTCGTGCGCGGCCGCGTCGATCAATCGATCGGCGGCGCCCTTGGAGACCCCATAGGCGACGTTGCCGGCCGTGTGGTCGCTGGTGAGGGAAATGATGCGTCCCGGGCCCACCTCGCGCTTGTACCGGTTGGCGAACTCCTGGATGAGAAGAAGTGCCCCCCGGGCATTGACCGCCAGGTGGCGGTCAAAGAGCTCGGCCGTCGTGGCCAGGAGCGGCCGTACCACGCAAAGGGTGTGGTTCACGATGAGGGCTCTTGCCTGCCCCAGTTGGCGTTCTACAACATTGAAGGCCATCGTGGGTGCGTCGGTATCGGCGAAGTCCGCCTCGATAGCGACCGTCCTGGCCCCGAGCGACTCGAGTTCATTGGCGAGATCGACCGGGTCTCGCTCTATATCGCTGCCAAAGGCCTCGACCTCCGGTCCAGCCCAATAGGTAAACGCGACGTCCCATCCCTCGGTCGCCAGTCGGCGAGCGATGGCCGCGCCTATACCTCGAGACCGTCCCGCTCCCGTGATGAGTACAACTGGTCGGAGCGAAGCATCCATTCGCTCAGCATTGCTCGCACCCATGGTCGACGCAACGAAGGTCTCGGCGATACCCGCTCACACCTGAGCCTTAGTGGTCCTGCTCGTAAGTCCGTTGATGCGTTCGGGTCATTGCGAGGTCGATGTGGCCCGCGTGGTGGAGATGCGGTAGGCCGTAGTCTCAGGGCGTGAAGATCCCTGAGTCAACGCGTTCCTCTTTGGCTTACCGCCTGTCTAGTCGTGCCAGGGAGCGGTGGCCGGACCTGGGGGAGGTGGAGGTCCGGTTCCGTACCAACTTTGCCTACGTCGGCGCCAAGGCCAAGGACGGGAGCCAGATGCCCTTGTGCCGCCTGCGTTATGGCGGTTCCGCCGCTACCTGGGGTTTCGCCGTCTACCTGGCCAGTCGCGACGGCTATGAGGACTCGGTGTTGCCTAGCGGTAGGCTCGCTGGCTCGCCGGAGGAAGCCCTGGACTGTGCCTGCGGGCTATACCTGGGTGACCCCGGGGCATGGCTCAGCTCGCTTTGAGCGCCGTTCAGGCGGCAGCCGCCAAGGGGAGCGGTGCGCCGGTTTCGTGGGCGGCGATCCGGGCCAACAGGTCGTCGAGGTCCTCTCTGGTGAACTTCCAGTCGAAGGGCTCCGCCACGGCGTTGTAGCGTTCCTCGAACGCGCCCAAGCGCCAGGCGATCGCGTCCAGGTCGAAAAAGTCGTTGGGGTTGACCACCTTTCTCTGCACCACTGAAAAATAGATCTCCACCTGGTCAAGCCACGAGGCATGAACAGGCAGGTGGACAAGGCGCAGCTTGGGCCACTCGCCTTCGAGCCGGTCAACCGACGCCTGGCCCCGGTGCGAGCTGCCGTTGTCCACGACCCAGAACACCCGCTCGGCACTGGCATAGGGCTCAGCCGTCATAACTTGCTCGACCAGGCGGCCAAAAGGGACGATGCCGGTCGTGCCCTCGCAACGCCCGAAGACCTTGGCCCGGTGCACGTCGTAAGCGGCCATGTAAGCGAGGGCACCGCCCCGGTCGTACTCGTGCTCGACGTGGATCAGCCGTGACTTACCCGGTGGCAGGGTCGGGTGGCAACGGCAACGAGCCTGGATGCTCGTTTTCTCGTCTGCACATATGACAAATTCGGCCTCGCCCAACGACTGGCCCTCGAAGGCCCGGGCATAGAGGTCAAGCACCCGGGCCGCCTTGGGGGCGAAGTCCGGGTCGCGAGGGAACATCCACGAGCGGTGGAACCACGGACGGATGGCGTCTTTAGCCAAGGTGCGCCACACGGTCGCCGCGGAGATGAAGCCAGCGGTCTGGGCTTGGCCCGCAGAGTTCGGCACCCAGCGGGAGCGGCGGCCGCCTCTGACTGGCTGGAAGAGCCAGGGTCCCGTCTCCCAGTTAGCGCCATCCACGGGGATGCGTCCTTCGGCAACGTCATCGCCCTGGGACGGCCGCATGGTGCTCACCGACTTCGAGACCTCTGGCGTCGGGCCCGCCGCCTACGACCTTTCGGCTGTACGCGGACTATCCAAACGCTTCGGGTTGCCTCAGGAATTTGCCGACCAGCTGACTGCCGCCACCGGTCTCGTTATCGACGACCAGGACCAGGCGATGCTTGACCGTCTATACGAGCTCGTTGGCATCGCCGCCGTGATGGCGCCACACGTGCGCAAATTTCCGCTGAGCAGTTCTTGCCACAACGATCTCGGGCTACGGGGAAGCAGTGACTCCGTCGCAGGATTAGGAGCGTGCTGGTCGTCGATGGAGACGTCCACCTGACCAGCTGCCATCGACCACGGTGCCGCCCCTTATGAGCAGGTCAAGCATGGTGCGCTCCGCGAAGCTGCCGACGCCGTCAGCCCTCCGCGGCACCCTTGCCCCCAACCAGGGCGGGCCCGCCGGGTTGCTTGAGGTACAGGCTCATCCGGCGGATCAATCCCTCGCCATTCAAGTCGAAGATGATCACCTGGGGTATGTCGGTCATGACGCCCTCCAACTCGAGATGCTCGATGAATTGTCCGAACGCCACCTTCTCCCCCGGTGCGTACACGACGCGCTCAACCTCGAGCTCGTAGTCAGCGCCCAAGGTGGGAATGGCCTCTTCCAGGAAATCCACGTATTTGTCCACGTCGGTGAAGAGGTCGTTATACCCGGTCCGCTTGAAGTCCGAGTGGTCGAAGACCGTTCGCAACTGCTGCCACTGGTGGGCGCCGAAGTAACTGATGAAGTCCTCCACCGCGCCCATCGTTCCCCCGTTCCTGCTGTAGTAGTCGCCGATACCTTACAAGTCGATCTAAAGTGCTGCCAACGACACAAGCCCGCCTCTTGTGTACTACGCGGGGTGACCGCCGTGCTACTCAAGATGCCACCAGGCCAGACGGCTGTGGGTAACCGTCTGGTCTGGAACTCGGGATGAGAACCCGGGCGGCCCGATAGGAGGCGGAGGCTCAGTTCCCCAGTGGCCGATCTGTCGAGTTGACCGAAAGGATTGACCCCGCACCAGAGACGGTCGACCAGGAAGCTCGAGCCAACTGGCCCCACAAGCGGATCGGATCGATGATGCTACAACATTTCGGCTACGCCATCGACAAACGCTACCTCCCCCTGATCCTGCCATTCGGGCTCCGACCGGCACGAGACGGCGTAACGCTCACCGATGACGGCTCCTTCATGGCGACGTTTGGCTTTTTCAAGCTGGCAACCCCCCTCGCTAACATCACCGGCGCGCACATCACTCGGGACTACCGCTGGTGGACGGCCTTCGGGGTTCGCGGGTCAATGGCTGACGACGGTTTGAGTTTCGGGACTAACCATGACGCCGGCGTCTGTGTTCATTTCGCTGACAAGGTGCCATCGCCACTTCGACGAAACGGTCACTCAGCACTCACGGTCACCGTCGCCGACCTAGACGGACTGACGGCAGCATTGGGGAGCGACGCTGAACCGCCCCCTCCACCCTCTACCTGAGCCAAAGGCAGGGCCACGCCCGCTCACCGACCGCCGGCATTGGGCTCATCGCGAAAGATAGTGAGTTGGAAAATAACGTGGAATGGGCCGCTTGGGGCCGTCGCCAAGCACCGCGGTCCAATGGGTCACCCGGCCACGTGTTTTTATTTCTTCTGGACCTATCGGCCCTTTCGGGACGACCAACCCGTGATGCGAACACCATGCCGACGCGGCCGTAACCTCGCCGGCGGGGCGACGGAGCGTTCGGGAAAACAGAAAGGCCATGGCCCGGGCGCTCTTTGGCCCTGAGCTCGGGTGCCGAGGGCGAGGCTAGCCTTTTTTTACACGGACCGTGGTGCCAACGGGCGGAGCGACACCCCTGGATGCCCGGGTCACCCGCGTGGGTGTCATGTCCCGTCGAGCCAACGCCGCGTCGATCAGCGCTTCGGCGGCATCACGGGCCGACGGCGCGATCCCGGGGTCGTGGTGGTCCATGCGGGCCGCCAGCCCCGCGCCCTCATAGACAAGATGGAGCTGCCGGCCGAGCTGCACCGGGTCGGGCGCACCGAGCTGCTCCGCGAGATTTGTGAACATGGCTCGGGCCCACGAGCGGAACTGGTCTGCGGCTCGCTTGACAAGCCCACCGGGAGGCGCCTCGGTGGAGGCGGCGATGAAGGCGCAGCCGTTGAAGTCTGGTTGGTCGAACTGTTGGGCTTGGGCGTCGAACACGGCCAGGATCTTCTGGCGCGAGTCGTCGACGTGTGCCATGGCCTCGGTGAGCCGGGTAGTCGTGCCCTCGTGCCGGCTAGTGAGGTAGGCGGCCACCAATTCTTCCTTGCTGGCAAAGGCGTTATAGAGCGACGCCTTGGCTACCCCGGCACGTTCGATAATGCGGTCGATGCCCACCGTCTGGACGCCCTCGGCATAGAAGAGCTCGTTGGCAGCTGACAGCAAGCGCTCACGTGCCGAGGCTCGATGTCCGCTCTGATCCCGTGCGGTCGTGCTCACAGTCGGGGGTCCTTTCAGACAGCTCTGTCTATCTGCTTATCGTACGGTGGACGGGCAGGGCGTGGCGTTGACGGTCACCCGGTCGGCATAAAACGCTACGTGGCCTTTGATATCGGCGACGGCCGGGAGAGGGTCGTCGTAGTACCAGACTGCGGCGCTCAGGTCGGTCCCGCTGGCGCGCATGATGTCGTAATAAGAAGCCTCGCCCTTGTAGGGACAGAAGCTGTGATGAACGCTGTGGCGCAGGAGGCTCCGGTCGACATCGTCGAGCGGGACATAGAGCACGGGTTGGTAGGAAGCCTCCCGCATCTCGAGCGCGCGATCGGTCTCGGCGATGAGGACGGAGCCGGTGCGGACGACGACGTGGCACGGGGACCGTCCCAGGGTGATCGGGTGGTGGGGCCCGGTGTCATGTGGGGACGGGGATCTGTCATCAAGAGACCTCCTCAGCCGGTGGGTGGTTGTGGATGGGACGCTGCATCAAGTTGATGGAGGCCCTGACTGCCAGGTCGGTGACCCCTGCGCTCATACCGCCGTGCGACCGCCGTCGGCGGCCACGATTGCCCCAGTTATATAGCTCGCCTTGTCGGAGGCGAGGAACGCTATGACCTCAGCGATCTCTCCAACCTGGGCGCCGCGTCCGAGCAGAGTGGTGGCGCCCAGCTGCTCGATTAGGGGTGATTTCTCGGGCGTGCTGAACACCGGCCCGGCCGCCACCGCGTTGACGCGTACACCTCGTGGGCCGAACTCGGCCGCCCAGGACCGGGTCATCGATGTCAGTGCCGCCTTGGTGGCGCCGTAGGCCGCCCCCTTGGCCAGGCCGATCTGGCCGGCCATGCTGGCTAGGTTGATGATGCTCCCCGCGGACCGTTCGGCCATCCCCGGGGCGATGCCAGCGACGAGGAAGTATGCGGAGCGTACGTTTCCGTCGAACAGGTCGTCGAAGGTTGCCTCGTCGAGCTCTGCGGTCGGGCCGAACCATGACGCCCCGGCGTTGTTGACCAGGACGTCCACCACCCCGACCTCGACGACCAGGGCCCGCACCGCCGCCAGGTCGCTGAGGTCGGCGGCCACGAACCGAGCCCGGCCCCCTTCCGCCTCGATGTCGTGGACCACCTCGTTGCCGCGTTCGGGGTTGCGGCCGTGCACGACGACTTCCCAACCATCTCGGGCGAGCCGCAGCGCAGTCGCCCGGCCGATGCCAGAGGTGGCGCCTGTCACTAGCGCTGTGCCCATTCTGTGGGGGGTCGAACTGCTCTGTGCACTCATCGCGCCTTCTTTGTGTAGACCGGTCTCATCACTTTTCAAATAGAAGGTAGACCTATCTGTTCAGTCTGTCAAAGGAAGCCCTTCTGACTAACGACGGACGCGTCCGGAGCGGTCGGCCGTCTCGGAACGCGGGCCCCGGCAGACAGGGCGTCTAACAGCACGACGCCGGGTGGGCACTACAGGCGGCCGCACCAAACGAACTTCGGCGTTCCAAGCTGGCCACGCCGCTCGCTGGCCTGGCTCGTTAAGACATTTTTCAGGGTTTCTGACCGCTGTTGAGATCCTGTTCAGAACGGCGCCGGCAGGATCACGTCATGGCTGACTTTCTCTCAATCCTCGGCATCGTCGTCTTCACCGTGGTCATGCTCGCCTTCATCAAAGGTTTGGAGAAGGTATGACCACGTCAGACGCCATCCTCCTGGTCGTCTCGATCCTCGTCTTCATTTACGTGGGCGTGGCCCTGTTCAAACCGGAGTGGTTCTGAATGGGTTTCTTCTGGACCATCGTCACCCTCGTCGTCGCCCTCGGCCTCGCCTGGCGCTACCTGGGCTCCTATATGGCGGCCGTCTTCGACGGCCGCGTCCACTTCCTCGCCTGGGCCGAGCGGCCGGTCTACTCCTTGCTCGGGACAAGCCCGGACAACGAGCAGTCCTGGCAGCGCTACGCCGGCTCGATGATCGTCTTTTCGGGCATCTCTATTCTGTTCACCTACGTGATCTTGCGCATCCAGGGCTCGCTGCCGCTCAACCCCCAGCACCTTGGGCAGGTAACGCCGGCGCTCAGTTTCAATACGGCGTCGTCGTTCGTTACCAACACCAACTGGCAGAACTACGGCGGCGAGACGACCATGTCGTACTTCTCCCAGATCGGCGCCCTCACGGTGCAGCAGTTCGTAAGCCCGGCCGTCGGGATCGCCGTTGCGATCGCGTTGGTCCGGGGCTTCTCCCGCCGGAACTCGCCGACCATCGGGAACTTCTGGGTCGACATGACCCGGTGCATCATGTACATCCTGGTCCCGATCGCCTTCGTGGCCGGGATAATCTTCGTCGCCGAAGGCGGCGTCCAGACCTTGGCCGGGCCGGTCACCATCCACAATGAGCTCAACGGAGTGGTACAGACCATCGCCCGGGGCCCGATCGCGTTCATGGAGGCGATAAAACAGCTTGGCACGAACGGCGGCGGTTTCTTGAACGCCAACTCGGCCACCACGTTCGAGAACCCCACCGGGATCACCAACTGGCTTTCGATCTTCCTGCTCCTGTCGATCCCCTTCGCCCTCACCTACACCTTCGGCAAAATGGTAGGCAGCGTGCGCCATGGCGCCGCCCTCCTCGGCGCAATGGTGCTCATCTTCGGCACCTGGGTCGGGTATACGAGTTACGCCGAGCACCAGCCGAACCCCGCCGTGACTGCCGCAGGCGTCGTCCAGACCACCGGCAATACCGTGGGCAAGGAGGTGCGCTTCGGTGACACGAGTACCGCCGTTTTTGGCGTCGCGTCCACAAACACATCTACCGGCTCCGCCGACGCCTCCTACGACTCCTTTACCCCGATCGGCGGCCTCGGGCTTATGAGCGGGATGATGCTGGGCGAGGTGACCCCGGGCGGCACGGGGAGCGGTATGTACACGATCCTGATCTATGCCGTCATTGCCGTTTTCATAGGCGGTCTGATGATCGGGCGAACACCGGAGTACCTGGGGAAGAAGATCCAGGCCAGAGAAGTGAAACTGGCGGGGTTCGCCGCCCTCGTAATGCCGGTCATCGTGCTCGTCCTGAGCGGCATCGCGGTGTCGACCACCGCCGGGAGAGCCGGACCATTAAACGCGGGGCCACACGGTTTCAGCGAGATCCTGTACGCCTTGACGTCGCAAGGGAACAACAACGGCTCGGCGTTCGGGGGTCTAACCGGGAACACGGCTTTCTATAACGTCGTCGGCGGGATCGACATGTTGGTCGGCCGGTTCGGGATCATGATCCCTGCACTTGCCCTGGGCGGGGCGCTGGCGGCCAAGAACGTCGTGCCGGTATCGCTCGGCACCTTCCGCACTGACAACCCGATGTTCATAGGCCTGACCATCGGCGTGATAGTCATTATCGGCGGCCTCACTTTCTTCCCCGCCGTCTCGCTCGGCCCGATCGTCGAGGAGCTGAGCCACGGGAAGTTCTGGCCCATGGGCTCGATCGGGTTGGTTTTCCAACACCTGGTGAGCCTCGGGAGGTCCTTCTGATGTCACAGCGCGAAGTCGGAGTCAAAAACAAGGCCGGGGCCGGCCAGCAGGGTGCTCCGCCCAGCACCACCTCTCCGGGTACACCCCCCACAGCGCACGGGGTGGCCCAGTCCCGGAGCCTTTTCGACCGTCAGATCGTGGGCCAGGCGCTCATCGGCTCGTTCAAGAAGCTCGACCCACGGGTCCAGATTAAGAACCCGGTGATGTTCGTCGTGCTCGTCGGCACCGTGGTGACGTTCGTCGAGTCCATCGCCCATCCCAGCCTCTTTGACTGGAGCATCACGGTCTGGCTGTTCCTGACAGTGATCTTCGCCAATTTCGCCGAAGCAATGGCGGAGGGGCGGGGGAAAGCTCAAGCCGAGACGCTGCGGCGGATGCGCTCGGAAACCGAGGCGCGCCGTCTTCGCCCCGACGGTACCGAGGAGAGGGTCCCCGCTTCGGCGCTCGCCAGGGGAGACCTGGTGGTATGCGAAGCCGGCGACGTAATCCCCTCCGACGGCGAAATCGTTGAAGGGATCGCGTCGGTGGACGAGTCGGCTATCACCGGCGAATCGGCGCCAGTAATCCGGGAATCGGGCGGCGACCGCTCTGCGGTTACCGGTGGGACAAAGGTCCTTTCGGACCGGATCGTGGTCCGGATCACCGCGGAACGGGGCCAGACCTTCCTCGACCGCATGATCGGCCTCGTCGAAGGGGCCAACCGGCAAAAGACGCCCAACGAAATTGCGCTCACGATCCTGCTGGCTGTGCTCACCATCGTGTTCCTGCCAGTCGTGGTTGTCCTGCAACCGTTCGGCAAGTACGCCGGGGCCCCGGTATCGGTCGTAATCCTGGTCTCGCTGCTGGTGTGCTTGATCCCGACGACGATCGGCGCACTGCTATCGGCCATTGGCATTGCCGGGATGGACCGCTTGGTGCAACGCAACGTGCTGGCCATGAGCGGGCGAGCCGTCGAGGCGGCCGGGGACGTGCAGACCCTGCTGCTCGACAAGACGGGTACGATAACCTTGGGGAACCGCATGGCCTCGGCCTTCATCCCCGTCGCCGGCCACAGCGAAGAGGAGCTGGCCGCCACGGCCCAGCTGGCCTCTCTGGCCGACGAGACGCCCGAGGGCCGCTCCATCGTCGTGCTGGCCAAGGAACGCTTCAATATCCGGGAACGGGACCTGGGCGGGACACCGACGTTCGTCCCGTTCTCGGCTACGACACGGATGTCAGGCCTCGACATCGGTGGCCGGCAGATCCGAAAAGGGGCCGCCGAATCGGTGAAACGCTGGGTGACGGAGAAGGGCGGCACGGTCCCGAGTGACCTCGACCCGATCGTCGAAGGCATCTCACGATCCGGCGGGACACCGCTCGTGGTGGCCGACGGGAAGGACATTCTCGGTGTTATCGAGCTGAAAGATGTGGTGAAACAGGGTATCCGCGACAAATTCGACCAGATGCGCCAGATGGGCATCCGCACCGTGATGATCACCGGCGACAACCCCCTTACGGCGGCGGCCATCGCCCAGGAAGCGGGCGTGGACGACTTCCTGGCCGAGGCCACTCCGGAAGCGAAAATGGACTTGATCAAGGCCGAGCAAGAGGGCGGCAAGCTCGTGGCGATGACCGGCGACGGGACCAACGACGCCCCGGCCCTGGCTCAGGCCGACGTCGGCGTGGCCATGAACACCGGCACGACGGCCGCCAAGGAGGCAGGCAACATGGTCGACCTCGACTCCAACCCGACCAAGCTCATCGATGTCGTCGAGATTGGCAAACAGTTGTTGATCACCCGAGGGTCCCTTACCACCTTCTCGATCGCGAACGACGTGGCGAAATACTTCGCCATCATCCCCGCCCTCTTCGCCGTAACTTACCCTCAGCTCAACGCGCTCAACATCATGTCGCTCCACAGCCCCCAGTCAGCCGTTCTCTCGGCCATCATTTTCAACGCGTTGGTAATCATCGCCCTGATCCCGCTGGCGCTACGAGGCGTAAAGTTCCGGCCCGCCTCGTCCGCCTCCATCTTGCGGCGCAATGTCTTTATCTACGGCGTGGGTGGGATTATCACGCCCTTCATTTTCATAAAGCTCATTGACCTGATCCTCGTCGCTCTTCACTGGTACTAGAGAGGCCCGCTGATGCTGCTCAACCTTCGTCGTTCACTGATTTTCGCGATTATTGCGGTCGGGCTGACCTTCGCCTATGCCTACCTGGGTACCGGCCTCTCCCAAATAGCGTTCAAGAGCAAGGCCGATGGCTCGGTCACCGCCAGCGGCTCGACGCTCATCGGGCAAAACTGGTCGAGCCCGAGGTGGTTTCACGGCCGTCCCGACGATGCCGGGCCGTATGCGGCCGACCCCAAGGAACACGTTTCGGGAGGCGACAACCCGCTCGAGGCCAATGGCGTACCCGGGGAGTCGGGCGCCACCAACCTCGGGCCGCGTTCGAGCGTCCTGCTCGACAACACAAGAGAACTTGTCCAGTATTGGCACAAGCTTGGTGTCGACCCGACACCGGACCTCGTAACGACGTCGGGAAGTGGGTATGACCCGGACATCGCGCCTGAGGACGCGGTCGTCCAGATCCCGATGGTCTCGAGAGCGACCGGAATTGGCCCCGCCATGCTCCGCAAACTGATCCAACAGGAGACCCATGGCGAGCAGCTTGGCTTTCTCGGGAGCAGCTACATCGTCGTGCTTCAGTTGAACGAGGCATTGGCCAAACTTCGATAGCGCTCGCCGCGATGCGTTCGCGAAACGGGTCAAAATGAGCATGGGCAAGCAAATGGGGCCGCCCACGACCAATGTCTGAGCGGTCCAGGAATTATCGACGACCCTTCGGTCCCTAGGGCGGGCCACCGCATACCGCACCCAAGGTGAAACAAATGGGGCTTCGCCCCTGACCGGCTACGCTCTTAGGCTAGGTGTGCCGGGAAGCCTGGTCGGCGATCGAGGGACCGCACCCATGACCGACTTCAATGCTTGTCGCCGCCGCTACCGGTGGGCTACTGGGCCCTTATGCCGCCGTGCCTCCCGGCGCGACACGCTTTGTCTCCCCGTAACGCCGCTTCCGGCCCGGGTGCGGTGGTGACAGAGGGTCAAGGTTTGGGCGAGGTGGGGGCCAGAGCCAAGGGGCGCAGCGGTCAGAGGAAACTGCCCAGCTGGCGATGGGAGGCCGTCAGGACGACGTTCTGGCTCATGCCGACGATTCTCGTGCTCGTCGCCGGTCTCCTCTTCCTGGTGACCTTCGAGATCGATTGGGCCGCGTACCACCACCACCTCCATCTGCCGTTCTGGATCGAGTCCGGGAGCGCGGACGCCGCCCGCCAGGTGCTGATCGCCATCGCGGCCGCGGTAATCACCGTGGTCGGCGTCGTATTCTCCATCACCATCCTCGCCCTCACCCTGGCATCGCAGCAGTTCGGTCCGAGGATGATGCGGAACTTCGTCCGCGATATCGGCAACCAGGTCACGCTGGCCACCTTCGTAGCCACCTTCGTCTACTCGGTGCTGGCCTTGGTCTCGATCACCAGCATCGCGCACCACCCCGATTTCGTACCGCACCTGTCGGTCACCGTCGCCGAAGCCCTCCTGCTGGTAGACCTCGCTGTCCTTATCTACTTCATCCATCACATCGCCAAGTCGATCCAGTTGCCCGAAGTTATCGCTGGCATCGCCGCAGACCTGATGCGTGCTATCGACGCCGAGTTCCCCATCGGGGACGTAGACGAGAACTTGCCGTTTTTGACAGGCAACGAGAAGTCTGTGCCCGAACTGCTCAGGCTGCTGGACGAACGAGGGGGGACCGTCGCCGCTGACTCGAACGGCTACCTCCAGTTCGTCGGCTACGCCCAGCTCGTTGCCATCGCGTCACGTACGGACGCCGTCATCCGGCTCAACTACCGCCCGGGCCACTTCGTCGTCGCCGGCGGGCCCTCGCTACAGTGTGGCCCCGCGGTGCCGCGGAGCAGGTCAGGTTGGCCCTCGCCGAAGCACACGTGACCGGCCCCCACCGGACGCTCATGCAGGATCCCGTGTTCGCTATTGACCAGCTGGTAGAGATCGCGATCCGGGCGCTGTCGCCGGCTGTGAACGACACGTTCACCGCCCTCACTTGCATAGATTGGCTCTCAGCCGGGCTGAGCAGGCTTTCTGGTCGGACCCTCGTCGAAGCTTTCTACCGGGACAGCTTCGGCCGCGTCCGGCTCATCGAGTCCGACCCGTCGTACGCAAAGACGGTGAACCGCGCCTTCGACAAGATCCGCCAGGCGGCCAGGGGGATGCCGGCTGTGATCATCCGGCTGCTCCACGCCTTGGCAGTCGTCACGGAACAGACCACATCGGCCCCGCAGCGGCTGATCTTGCTGCGCCAGGCAGCCATGATCTTCCGGATGGCGGAGGAATCGGTGCCCGATGCAAACGACCTGGAGGACATTCGCGTTCGCTATCGGCGCCTGCTCGCGCTGTCCGAGGAAGAAATCGAGTATCTGAGCCCCTGACGGCCGTGGCGGGCTGGTGTGCACCGCCCTCGTGGTCGCTGCCTCGTGGTCACTGCCTCGTGGTCACTGCCTCGTGGTCACTGCCTGTTGGTCACTGCCTGTTGGTCACTGCCTGTTGGTCACTGGGGCGGCTGCGTTCTCTTATATCGGGACCACGCCAATAGGGAGTATCCTCACCAGGTGGATCACCGAAGCCGGAGGCCCCCGCGTGGCTCTTCTGGTTGGACCGGGCGGCACGGGCCACACCCAACCTGAGGAGGACACCATGCCTGCGGTCACCGTTGCCGATTGGACAAGCCTGAAACGACTCTCGGTTCGGGACCGCTCCCCTGCGCTCCAGCGGCCGGTGGCGTCAGTGTCGGCCGCGCCCAGCGGGTTGGAGGGCGAGGGGTTCCCCGTTCGTCGCGCCTTCGCCGGTAGGACCTTCGCCGAACTCGACCCCTTCGTGCACATGGACCAGATGGGCGAGGTCGACTACGCGCCGGGCGAGCCCAAGGGAACACCCTGGCACCCCCACCGCGGCTTCGAAACCGTTACCTACATGATCGACGGGACTTTCGCCCATCAGGACTCCAACGGCGGTGGCGGGCTGATCACCGACGGCGCCACCCAATGGATGACCGCCGGGCGGGGCATCTTGCACATCGAGACCCCTCCGGAGGAACTGGTCGTCTCCGGCGGGCTCTTCCACGGTATCCAGCTATGGGTCAACCTCCCCGCCCAGAAAAAGTGGATCCCTCCCGCCTACCAGCCCCTCGAAGCCGCCGACGTAGCCCTCGTGGCTTCCCCCGACGCAGGAGCTCTAGTCCGGGTGATCGCTGGCGACCTGGCGGGCGTCGTGGGCCCAGGTTCGACCCAAACACCCATCTGTCTGATGCACGCTTCGATCACAGCCGGATCCCTGCTCGAGATGCCATGGAACCCCGTTTTCAACTCGCTGATGTACGTCCTCGCCGGCGCGGGCGAAGCAGGCCCAGACCGACGGCCGGTCCGCACCGGTCAACTCGTCAGCTTCGGCCCCGGGCACTGGCTGAGCGTAAGGTCCAAAGAACATCAAGACGCCAGCTCGGAGAACTTAGAAGTGTTATTTCTCGGCGGCGAGCCGATTGGCGAGCACGTCGAACACTACGGCCCGTTCGTGATGAACACCCGGGAAGAGATTGGCCAGGCCATGGAGGACTTCGAGGCCGGCCGGCTCGGTCGCATCCCGCCCAACGCACTGATGCCCCACGTCCCCGATCCCGCCCCGGTACGTACGGAGCGAACCGGTATCTGACTACGCATCAAGAGAACGATGTTTCTCAATGGAGGCGTGAGACGTGGCAACTCCGGTAGCGTCGCGCTATAGGGACCGCTTTGAGTTAGGAAGCAAACATGCCAATAGCCGATCCTCGACCGGGCGACGAGCCTGCGGAGGTGCCGCTGGGTGAACCGGAAGGACAGTGGAACTCCGTCGCAGTGGCGCCCGACGACTACCTAGACGAGCAAGAGGTCGAGTCCTTCCCTGCTTCAGACGCTCACTCCGATTGGGCCGGCCCGCGATCCTGACTCGCCAGACGGGAACTCTCTTCGTGACCGTCGTCGGCAGCTCACCGGCGCGGTCATCAGCTCACCGGCGGCCGTTTCCGGTTCGGGACATCGATCGCGCGCCCTAGCGCCACCAGGGCGGCTCCCTTAATCGGCTCGGATAGCGTCGGGTGCGGTGCCATGCTGTCGGCCAGGGTCTCGATCGTCGCTTCCGCGTCAATGGCGACGACGCCGGTCTCGACCATGTCGGTCACATGAGGCCCGACCATGACCAGGCCGAGCAGCTCGCCAGAGCGCGGTCTGGTGGATCGTTTTCACCCAACCCGTCGTATCGTTCTGCATCACGGCACGGGCGTTGGCGATCCAGGGGAACACACCAGTCTCAACTTCGTCGCCGTGGCGCTCCCGGGCCTGGGCCTCGGTGAGCCCAACACTGGCGATCTCCGGGTCGGTGTAGATAGGGCGCGGGACAGCGGGGTCTACTATCACTATGTCGCGGCCACAAGCGTTCTCGGCCGCCACCTCGCCCTCTCGGAAGGCTGTGTGGGCCAGTTGCCAGTACCCAGCGCAGTCCCCGACAGCGTAAAGGTGCGGCACCGTCGTCCGCCGCCGCTCGTCGGCGACAACGCCCTTGCGCCGGTCAAAATCCACGCCGACGCGTTCGAGGCCGAGCCCGTCGACGAGGGGGCCACGGCCGACCGAGACGAGCATTAGGTCCGCCTGGAGGCTCTCGCCCGCGCCGAAGTGCACGGTGAGCTCAGAGCCAGTGTCTTCGACTTTCGTGCACTGCTTTCCAAGATGGAGCGTGATCCCCCGCCGCCGGAACTGCCTATCGAGTTCCTTGGAGGCGTCCTCGTCCTCTTGGCTGATCAACGATGGCAGCATCTCGATGATCGTGACCTCGCTGCCGAAACGCTGGAAGATCGAAGCGAACTCACTCCCGATTACCCCGCCGCCGAGGATGGCCAGCCGCTCCGGGACAGCCGTCTGAGCCAGCAGTCGCTCTGAGTCTACGCACCGCTCCGAGGCCAGGCCCTCGATGGGAGGGCGCAGCGGGAAAGACCCGGTCGCGATGATGGCGGACCTGAACGTAACGTCCTCGCCGCCATCCACGCCGAGCGTATGAGCGTCTTTGAACTGCCCGCTCCCTTTGACCCAGGTGACGCCGTTCGCCTTGAACAGGAACGCCACCCCCTGGGTCATGCGCTTGACAACCGCCGCTTTCCACTCGTTGGCCTGCGAGAAGTCGAGGTGGTGACCATCGAGCTTGACCCCGAGCTTGCCGAAGGTCTCCTCGGCCTGCTTGAGGAACAGCGCCGTCTGCACCCACGCCTTGGTCGGGACACACCCAATCCGCAGGCACGTACCCCCGAGCTCTGGCTCGCGCTCGATGCAGGCGACGCTCGCCCCCAGCTGCGCGGCGCGAATAGCGGCCGTGTAACCGGCCGGGCCCCTCCCAAGACAGCGACATCAACATCCATCAGTGCCCGCTTTCGGCGCTGTCGCCCCCGCTCGGCAGGAGGTCCGCCCTCAAGACGATTTCGGGGATCCCAGCGAGGGCACGTGACACCGGGCAACCGGCCTTGGCTTGTTCTGCAGAGGTACGGAACGTCTCCGCGTCTATCCCCGGGACACGGCCCTCTGTGTGGAGGTCGACGCGGCGACAGCGTCGGCGCGCCATCGATGTTCCGCAACTGGACATGGGCCTCCGTATGCAGCGACTCGGGCACATGCCCTGCCTGGCTAAGGGTGTTCGACAGAGCCATCGTGAAACAAGCGGCGTGTGCAGCCGCAATGAGCTGCTCTGGGTTAGTGCCCTTTCCCTCGCCAAAACGCGAGTCGTAAGAGAACGGGCCCTCGAACACGCCGTCCCCTACCGTTACCTTCCCGGAGCCGCTCCTCACATCCCCGTTCCATTCGGCGCTGCCGCTTCGTTCGGTCATCTTCGTCCCTTTCGTGCTCGGTCCCATGACCACCTCGAACGTCACCCTAGACCGGCACCCTAGACCGGCACCCTAGACCGGCGCCCCAGACCGGCCGTAGCTAGCCAGCAGTTCCCGGACACGAGGGACAACTTGCGTGCCGTACAGCTCGATATTCGTCATGAGGGCTTCATGCGAGAGACCCCCCATCCCGTACTTCAGTTCGAAGCGGTTGGCACCAAGGACCTTCAGGTTTGCGGCGATCTTTTGGGCCACGGTCTCGGGGGATCCGACGTAGAGCGCTCCATGTGGGCCGACCTCGTACGCGAACGACTCGGGGGTCGGGACGGGAAAGCCTCGGGTGGCGCTGACGTGGCGGATGACCTCCAAGTAACGGGGCCAGAACTCTTCTCGAGCTTTCTCATCACTGCTCGCGACGTGGCCGGGCGAGTGGACACCAACCGGTAACTGCGGTTTCCCAAGGCTTTCGACGGCTCGGCGGAAGAGCTGGGAGAAGGGAGCGAAGCGCGCCGGGCTCCCACCGATTATGGCGAGCATCAAGGAGTAGTCATACCGAGCGGCGCGAATGACCGAGTTGGGGTTGCCCCCGACGCCTACCCAGGCCGGGAAGGCCCGGCTCGGTGTGGGGCACGACGTCCTGGTCGTAAAGCGAAGCCCGGGTTTTCCCCTGCCAGGTGACCCGCCCGCCTTTGAGGAGCTCGGCGAACAAGCTGACCTTTTCTTCGAAAAGCTGCTCGTAGTCAGCCAGGTCGTAACCGAATAGCGGGAACGAGTCGATGCTCGAGCCTCGCCCCAGGATGACCTCAGCCCGGCCGCCTGAGATGGCGTTGAGGGTGGAATAACGCTGGAACACCCGGACCGGGTCGTCCGAGCTCAGCACTGTGACGGCCGAACCGAGGTGGATGCGGTTGGTGCGAGCGGCGATCGCCGCCAGTACAACATCGCCGGCGGACAACGGGAAGTCGTCAGTGTGGTGTTCCCCAATCCCGAAGAAATCAACGCCCACCTGGTCGGCCAGTACGCCTTGCTCGACAACGTTGCGGATCGTTCGGGCATGGGACAGTGGTCGGTCTTCGTCGTCGTGAGTGACGTCACCAAAGGTGTCGAGGCCGAGGACTAGGGGGAACCGCGCCGGACCACCTGCGTTGCCTGGTCCAACTTCTGAAACTGATGTGGCCATGTAATTGTCCTTGTCTGGAACCGTTGAAGGGTTGGGCAGCGGCTATCTGGCCATGGCGCTCACGGCCAGCTCAAGCTCGTCTCGGCTCAGCGGTATGCCGAAAAGTGGGCCACCAGGTTGGAGGAGGCGCCCCGCTCTCAGGCTGGCCAGTTGGACGGCGTCGTACCCGATACGGTCGATAACTCCTGCCACAAGCGCTACGGCATGTCGGTCGTCGCCCGCTACTGCGAGCGCCCGTCGGTCCGGGGAGCCAGTTGGTCGGCGTTGCTCTTCTAGTTCGTGGTAGCCGATGTGGTTGAGGGTCTTGACAACGGTTGAGCCAGCCAGGCGACGCTGGGCGATCTCGCTGCTGCCTTCCTCGCCATCCTCGAACATCTCCTGGACGCCGTCGCTGGGCGGCCAATAGTTCATCGTGTCGACGACGATCTTGCCGGCCACCAAGGCGGGGTCGAACGCCGCGAACCGGTGGAGCGGGATAGACAGGACGACGATGTCTGAGGCCTGCACGGCATCGGCTGCCCACCGCGCCTCGGCTCCCGGGGCCAGCACCTGGCTAATCAAGGTGATGTCGGCGGGGCTTCCAGAAGCCGCCAGGGAAACCTCGTACCCGGCTTCGACGGCGATGCGGGCGATGACCGGCCCGACGTGGCCGGCGCCGAGGACAGCGATACGAGGCAATCGAGGAGGTGGCATCGCTTCGCCGGTCACGCTTGACCGCCCCCCGTGCCAACTTCGGCTGGCGCCCGGTGGAGATGGTCCCGTAGAGCCTGCAGGACGTCGGCTAGCGCCTCGAACTGGTCCGGCGTCAACGCGTCAGCAAAGTGCCGCTTGATGGCTCTCATGTGAGGTGCCGTCGCCCGCCGGAACATCCGGGCCCCGTCTTCGGTGAGCGAGACCTCGGCGCCGCGGCTGTCGGTTGTGCACGGGAGGCGGCGTATGAGGCCGCGTTGCTCCATGCGCGCCAAGTGGTGCGATAGCCGGCTGCGCTCCCAGTCAATGGTCTCCGCCAGCTGTGACGAGCGCATCTGCCGACGATCGGCCTCGCTCAAGGCCAAAAGTACCTGGTAGTCGGCCGGCGAGAGGCTTGACTCCTGCAGCTCAGCACCGAGGATCCTCCGTAACTCGCCGGTCGTGTCGACAAGGGCGCGCCAGGTCGCCAGCTCGCTTGACTTCATCGTCCGTCGTGCCACCGCGGCAGTGTCGGCGCCAACCCTCTCTCCGGCCATCATCACCACCACCACCACCACCTCATCTCCTCGCCGCGGGAACTACAACCCGTGATTGACGTGTCAATATTCCCGAGTTGCGGTGGGCGGGTAGCTTTGAACCGTGTGTTGCGATCGGTGGTCCCAGGCAGCGCTTTCGTGTCAGCGCTCGACAGTTGGCCCATGCGATTTGAGATGTTCTCCCAGGTGACCAGCACACCCGCCGAGGTGCAGCGCCTACGTGACCTCGCGTGGCTGCGTCGGGTCCGTGACCGGATCGACCGCGAGTACGCGCAGCCTCTGGACGTCGAGGCGCTCGCCCGGGGCGCCCACATGTCGGCCGGGCACCTCAGCCGCCAGTTCCGGCTCGCGTACGGCGAGTCGCCGTACAGCTATCTGATGACGCGGCGCATCGAGCGGGCAATGTCGCTGTTGCGTCTTGGAGACCTCAGCGTCACCGAGGTTTGTTTCGCGGTCGGCTGCTCCTCGCTCGGCACCTTTAGCAGTCGTTTCACTGAGCTGGTCGGTATCCCGCCTAGCACCTACCGGCGCCACGCAGCCGGGGCGACGGCGGGGATGCCGTCATGCGTTGCGAAACAGGTAACCAGACCGGTCAGGAATCGAGAAGCACCACTGGCCGAGCCGCACTTAGCGTGACTGCTATGGACATCAGCATTCAGTCGACCTTCCTCCCGCATGACGACCCCGACGCATCCCTGGCCTTCTATCGGGACACCCTCGGCTTCGAGGTCCGCAACGACGTCGGGTACGCCGGGATGCGCTGGATCACCGTCGGCCCCCCGGACCAGCCCGGCACATCCATCGTCCTGTTCCCACCGGCCGCCTCCCCCGGCATCACCGACGACGAGCGCCGCACGGTCGTCGAGATGATGGCCAAGGGCAGTTACGCGATCATTGTGCTGGCCACTAAGGACCTGGACGCCACGTTCGAGCGCCTCCAGGCCGGCGGCGCCGAGGTCGTCCAGGAGCCGACGGAGCAGCCATACGGGATCCGCGACTGCGCCTTCCGCGATCCCGCCGGCACCCTGATCCGCATCAACGAGCTGCGCTGAGCCGTCCCGCGATAACAGCTCCTGGCCGCACAGACGGCACCGTGTAGGAACCCTGGCCAGGGCTCCAGTGGCGGGCGCCTGGTGGCGACCCTGGCGCGTACGAACCATTGTTTCCACAGTCATCGCCAGAGCCAAAGGGGATGCCCTTGTAAAACAACTCCACACCGAAATCCCATTGACGCACACGCGAAATATCAAATAACTTTCAGTTTTGCAGCAGATAAGATCAACTTCGATAGGAGATGATAATGCCCAAAGGTATCAACCTAATTGTCTACCCGGTAAATGATATAGAGAAGGCTACAATCTTTTACAGCACGTTTTTAGGGGTGCAACCTTATGCTCAGACCCCTTATTACGTGGGTTACAGGGTCGGGGATCAAGAAGTTGGGTTAGACCCTAACTCAAAGGTCGGACCTGTCGCCTATACAGATGTCGACGATATCCAAGCTAGTGTTGAGGAAATGACCAATGCGGGTGCTGAGATCGTACAGGAGGTTACAGACGTCGCCAGAGGTTTGCTGGTAGCACAAGTAAAAGACCCAAATGGCAATGTTGTTGGTCTGAGACAGCAACCTTAACCCACCCCAAGGCGACCCCGCCCAACACATGGAGACACGATGAGCATGGCCACGAAGACGGGCACGCGGTCGTCTGCGCTGCAGGTTGCCGATAGCCACGGTCTAATCCGAGTGCACGGCGCGCGCGTGAACAACCTCAAAGACATCAGCATCGAGATCCCGAAGCGACGGCTGACGGTGTTCACGGGCGTCTCGGGCTCGGGCAAGAGCTCGCTGGTGTTCGGCACGATCGCCGCGGAGTCGCAGCGGCTCATCAACGAGACGTACAGCGCCTTCGTGCAGGGTTTCATGCCGACGCTGGCGCGGCCCGACGTCGACGTGCTCGAAGGGCTGACCACTGCGATCATTGTCGACCAGGAGCGGATGGGCGCCGACACCCGCTCCACAGTCGGCACTGCCACCGACACCAACGCAATGCTGCGCATCCTGTTCAGCCGGCTCGGGCAGCCGCATATCGGCTCGCCGAACGCGTTCTCCTTCAACGTCCCCTCGGTCCGAGCGAGGGGTGCGATCACGATCGAGCGCGGTTCCGGCCAGACCGTGAGAGCGACCTTCAGCCGCACAGGAGGCATGTGCCCCCGCTGTGAAGGCATGGGCAGCGTGACCGACATCGACCTCACGCAGCTCTACGACGACAGCAAGTCGCTCAACGAGGGCGCGATCACCATCCCGGGCTACAAGGCCGGCGGCTGGAACTATCGGCTCTACAGCGCGTCCGGCTTCTACGACCCGGACAAGCCCATCCGCAAATACACCAAAACGGAGCTGCACGACTTCCTATACCGCGAGCCGATCAGGATGAAGATCGAGGGCATCAACATGACCTATGAGGGGCTGGTCCCGCGGGTCCAGAAGTCGATCCTCTCCAAGGACATGGAGGCGATGCAGCCGCACATCCGGACATTCGTCGAACGCGCGGTCACTTTTACCGGGTGCCCCGACTGCGGCGGGACCCGGCTCAGCGAGGCTGCTCGGTCCTCGAAGATCAGGGGGACCAGCATCGTGGACGCGTGCGCCATGGAGATCAGCGACCTCGCCCCGTGGGTCCGCGGTCTCGATGAACCGTCGGTCGGGCCGCTGTTGGCGGCTCTCCAACAGACCCTTGACTCGTTCGGGGAGATGGGGCTGGGCTATCTCTCGCTCGACCGGCCGTCGGGCACAGTGTCGGGCGGCGAGGCGCAGCGCGTCAAGATGATCCGCCAACTCGGCTCTTCGCTCACCGACGTTACCTACGTCTTCGACGAGCCCACTGCGGGGCTGCACCCCCATGACGTCCAGCGGATGAACGAACTGCTGCTGCGGCTGCGGGACAAGGGCAACACGGTGCTCGTCGTGGAGCACGAGCCGGAGACCATCGCCATCGCCGACCACGTCGTCGACCTCGGTCCTGGCGCCGGTACGGCGGGGGGCGCCGTCTGTTTCGAAGGCACTGTCGAGGGGCTGCGAGCCAGCGGCACACTCACCGGGCGTCACCTGGACGACCGCGCCTCCCTGAAGCCGTCGGTGCGGGCCCGGTCGGGGGTGATGGAGGTGCGGGGCGCCCGCACGCACAACCTGCAGGACGTAGACGTCGACATCCCCCTCGGCGTGTTGGTCGTCGTGACCGGGGTCGCCGGCTCAGGCAAGAGCTCGCTCGTCCACGGCTCGGTGTCCGGGCGCGACGGGGTCGTCTCGGTTGACCAGACCCCGATCCGTGGCTCGCGACGCAGCAACCCGGCCACGTACACCGGACTGCTCGACCCGGTCCGCAACGCGTTCGCGAAGGCCAACGGCGTGAAGCCGGCACTGTTCAGCGCCAACTCCGAGGGCGCCTGCCCCAACTGCAACGGCATCGGCGTCGTCTACACCGACCTGGCGATGATGGCCGGCGTCGCCACCATCTGCGAGGAGTGCGAGGGGAAACGGTTCGAGGCATCGGTGCTGAAGTACCACCTCGGCGGCCGCGATATCAGCGAGGTATTTGCGATGTCGGTGGCGGAGGCCGAGGAGTTCTTCGGTAACGGCGAGGCGCGGACGCCCGCCGCGCACGCCATCCTCGGCCGCCTCGCGGATGTCGGGCTCGGCTACCTCAGCCTCGGCCAGCCGCTCACGACTCTGTCTGGAGGCGAGCGACAGCGGCTGAAGCTGGCCACCCACATGGCCGAGAAGGGCGACGTCTACGTCCTCGACGAGCCGACCACCGGCCTCCACCTTGCAGATGTCGAGCAGCTGCTCGGCCTGCTCGACCGGCTCGTAGGTTCTGGCAAGTCGGTCATCGTCATCGAACACCACCAGGGCGTCATGGCCCACGCCGACTGGATCATCGACCTCGGCCCCGGCGCCGGCCACGACGGCGGCCGGATAATCTTCGAAGGCACACCCGCCGAACTCGTCACCGCCCGCTCCACCCTCACCGGCGAGCACCTTGCGGCCTACGTCGGCACTCCGCCGAGGCGCTCACGCGCACGATGAGGCGGTTGTGGCGGTCTGTTCATCGGACCGACAGCGCCTCTGCGCAGCCAACTTCTTGCCAAGGCTCCGTCGCTGGAGTGGCGTCGGGTACTCACGGCGCCGCGTCGGCGGGGCGTCCCGGCGTCATCAGGGCGGTGGGCCCAAAATCGAACCGCTACGAAACGGGCCGCTTTCGGGTGCAAAACCGCTGATTGGTGACGATTAAGCACGTCAGAGGTGCTTAATCGTCACCAAGCCCGGCTTTTTCGGGCACACAAAACTCGTGCCGACCGGGCGCCAGTGAAGACGAGTCAAACATTTCGTTGGCGGCTGCGGGTTTCACGCCCAACAACCACGTCGCCGACACGCCAGGGTCATCCAGCGAGACCGGCCTTCGACTTCTCCATCTCGACATCGCTGCGGACCATCTCTTCAAGCACCTGGGGGAACTCGACCTTCGGCTCCCAGCCGAGCACCTCCCTCGCCTTCGAAGCGTCACCTACGAGCTGGTCGACCTCGGCCGGTCGGCGGAAGCGGTCGTCGATGGCCACATAGGGCGACCAGTCGTCGATACCGACCAGCCGGAAAGCCAGATCCAGGACCTGACGGACAGACCAGGTCCTGCCGGTGGCCACGACGTAATCACCTGGCGTTGCCTGTTGGAGCATCCTCCACATGGCATCGACGTAGTCTCCGGCGTAACCAAAGTCTCGCGACGTGTCTATGTTGCCGAGGGTCAAGGTGCCCTGTAGGCCCAGCGAAATGCGGGCTACGGCATTGGAGATCTTCCGTTCGACAAACTCGAGGCCGCGTCGCGGGCTGGTGTGGTTGAACAAAATGCCGTTGGAAGCGTGGATCCCGTAGGACTCGCGGTAATTGAGCGTGGTGTAAAAGCCGAACACTTTGGCTGTGCCGTACGGGGAACGAGGGTGGAACGGGGTCGTCTCGCGCTGCGGAACCTCGGCCACCTCGCCGAACATTTCCGACGTGGCCGCCTGGTAGAAGCGGATGCGGTTGTCCCGCCCGCCGACGATGCGGACAGCCTCGAGCATGCGCAGTACCCCCGAACCGCTGACGTTCGCAGTGAGCTCGGGCTGGCTGAACGACAGCTTGACGAAACTGATAGCACCCAGGTTGTAGACCTCGTCCGGCTGCACCTGCTCGACCGCGGCGATGAGCGACGACAGGTCGGTCAGGTCCCCATCGATCAGCTCGACCTCGGGGATCTCGTCTTGGACCACCTTGGCCTTGGGGTTAGCCTGCCCCCGGACCATCCCGTGGACCTGGTAACCCTTCCCTATGAGCAGCTCGGCCAAGTAACGGCCGTCTTGTCCTGTAATCCCGGTAACGAGGGCGCGTGGCACGTGGCCTCCTTGTGGTTTCTCGGCGCTGGCGGGCCGGACGGTTATCGCGGAAGTAACGCGCGGTACTTCAGTTGAAGTACCGCTGGCTGTGCTCAGGAAGGCGTCTCGGAAGCGGGCGCGAGCGCGCCGGTAGCGGATCTCAAGGGCGTTCGGCGAGCAGCCGAGCCGAGAAGCCGCCTCGGCGTGGCTCAGATCCTCCCAGACCACTAGGCGTAGCACCTCCCTCTCGGCGGGGCGCAGCCTGCCCATCACCGCCTCAACCTGAGACCGGAGCAACTCAAAGCTGGCGGGTGCAACGAAGGCCCCATCTGGCTCCCCGGCGATCCGCTGGTGGAGCCTCCAGCGCCTGAGCGTCGAACGCCGATGGTCAGCCACGATCCGACGGGCAACGCCGAAGAGCCACAGGCGGTCCTCGGGCGGAGCCGGTACTGCGTCAAACCGGCGCCACGCGACGGAGAACACCTGCGCGATTATGTCGCCGGAATCAGCTTCGCCGACTCGACGAAGGACGTAACCGGCCAGCGTTTGGCGGTGGGTGGCGTAGAAGTCCTCGAAAGTCCTCACCTGCCAGGCACCTGGACCACCGCTATCTACCACGCCACGGGCTCCTTTCCCCAAGGAGTTACATGGCCGCGTCGACCCCAAAACCGTCGTATTTCTGCCCGTGACACGAGCGAAGTGTGTAGGGGGGAGAGCGGACTTGATAGACCCGGCCCACCGCTCGACGGGCAAGGCGACGCCTTGACTGCCCCTGGTCAGCTCTCAGGGGCGAGGCTTTCGACTTGTCCCCGAGCGATGGCTTCGACCAGTTGAGCATGGTCGCGTTCGTTCTGGTCAGCGTACGACAGTGCGAACCCGGCCATGGCCGCGTCAAAAGCAGGCCCTTTTCCTATGTAGCTGTCGATCGCCACGGGGTCACCAGTGCGCGCATGGGCACGGGCCAGCGTCTCTCCGCACGCGGTCGCGAACTCGGCCAAGCGCGGCCCCACCAACTCTATGCTCGGGATTATCTTCATATCCCGGAACTGCCGGACGTAATAGTGCCTCCCGTGCAGCGAACCCCAGCCGACGAAAATGTCGGTGGCACTCTGTACCAACCTCTTGCCGTTGATCACGCGGGCGCCGTGGTGGTCGTGGCGGCTTGGTTGCGTGTGCGCTTCGTAGACCGATGCTCCCGCCTGCTTCACCTGGAGGAACAACGGGTCAGCCCCACTGCGGCCTTCCAGTAACACCAGGTAAACCCGCATGCCAACGCTGCCCACACCGACGACCTGCCGCACGGTGTCCACCTCGGTGAAGCGGTCGAACAGTGTGCGCCTGTCCTCTTGAAGCGTCAACCGATATTCGGCCAAAAGGTGGTCAACCAGGTCCGCCTGTTCGTCGTCACTGATCCGGACGCGCATGGGAGGCTCCTCGGTTATCCTCGGCCGGCCATCGGCCATAACGGTCAGCTTCGCGAGCGCTCCTCTACTAGTGCGGCGTTCTTGCTGCTTTTCTATGTAAACCGAGACGCGCGCCCGGTCCGCCGGCTCGTAGTAACCGATAAGGCTGTCGGCGTGTACCCCGTCGTACCAGATGTCCAATTCGGGCATCCTGGCATACCGTCGCATCCGGTTACGGTATGCCTGCACTCCCGCCCTGACCGCCTCGTCGGCGGCCGCCGGCCTGATCCCGTCCTGGCGGCCAGCAACGATGAGGCTGGCCGCCAACCGCATCACGTCCCACTCGAACGGTCCCGGCAAGGTCTCATCGAAGTCGCGCAGGTCGAACATCAAGTTGCGCTCGGGCGTGGCCCACAGCCCGAAGTTGAGCACGTGGGCGTCACCGCACATCTGGACAATCAGGCCGCTGTTGGCCTGCGAGGCCAGGTCGGCGGCCATGACCGCCGCCGCGCCTCGGTAATAGTTCCAGGGGGAAAGCGCCATGCGCTGGTGCCGCAGTGGCGCCAGCTCGGGAAGGCGGATCTCGTGTTGAGCGAGGATAGTCGCCAGCGCGTCATGCCCCCGCTCCCCCTCGTCCCATTGCCCAAGCGACCGCCGCGGCGACCTTTTTCGGGCCGTTTTGCCGGACTGCTTCCGTTCATCGCCAGTGTCCCGAAGGTCGTGAAGCTCATCCGGACCGTTTGCGCCGGTAGCACCCGAGCTACCAATGGCAGCGGAAGGTAATTCGTCGTCAATCACCGCGCCCGATCTTACGATCTTCCCTGGAGCGACGGCGAGGAGAGCCTTCTCAGACCCGGCGGTGAAGCGCCTCGAAAACCGAGTATACGCTTAAACAGGCCAGCCCGACCGCAGATATGAAAAGCAGAGATGGCCCGATCGAAAGACGGTCGAAGGGAAAGGAAAGCAAAGCCTGATCGAGGTTATTGAGTGACGTAGTTTGAGCCCGCTTCTGGTCCTCAGCTCTCACTTACAGAGACGCCGGTAGCGGTGAACCGGGCTTCGACAATAGCGACGAGCTCCTGGGGGACCGGGTCGAGTGAGGGCGCGTCGAAGCCGTCGCCCGCCCCGCTGGCGCTCGAAAATGTGGCCGTTGCGGCCCAACGCTGAGCCCGCAGTCCCTCCCCGGTGCCAGTGAGGAGGCCCGTATCAGCGATGTGCTCGACCCCCGCCAGAGAGCCCCCAAGAGCAGCGGCATAATCGCGTCCTTTGCGGACCGCGGCGCGAACAGCCAATTCCCTGACCGACGGCCATGCCGGGTTGTCATCATCGACGTCCCAAATGACGCTGCCGATGTGGAAGTTTTCGTGCCGGGCAATAACTGTCCCGAGGGTGTCGAGCAAGTCGAAGTCGCGAACGGACACGGTGACGTCGACGGACGCTACGACTCGTCCAGTTGGTTCGTGGCGACCGGTTTCGGGATTGTGCTCGCGCTCAGGGTGCGTACTCGCGGAGTGTGCCGACCACGTCAACGCCGACCGGGTGCTCTCGACCGTCAGCGGGGCACCGCCCAGGGCCGCGAGCTGAGATGTGAGGGCGCCGAGAACCCGGGCTGCGGCCCGCGTCGCCTCCTGCTTCGATGACTGTATGACGGTCACCTGACCGGCGAGCACAGCGCAATCGGGGGGTACCGTGTGTCGAGCATCGCCCCGCACGGACACCAGCAGACGGTCGACGGCCGGCTGGGGAGCAGTCACGCAGTAGAAGTGCGCCGATGAGCAGCAACCAAGCTAGCGATGACCCCGACGACGATCACAACCAGAGGGGTCGGGCACCACCAATGCTCCCAGAGGGCACCAATGCCGTGGCTACTCTCCCGTCCGACCCAGAAGACGCCCAGGATGACCAGGACAGAGCCGACCGTAATGCCGATACGCCTCACAGATTGATGTTACCCCGGTGATGGGCGGGCGATCTTTGTCGAGCAGGAAACGGCCAGAATGGTCGCCATGGAAGACCAGCCATGACGGAAGACAGGCCATGACGGAGGACACAGGCCTGCTGGGGCCACGGAGCCAGCCCGGAGCGTCCACTGACGCTCTCCTCGCCGAGGCCAGCGAGAGGGCGAGACGCTACCTCCGGAGCATCGCCGAACGGGCCGTGGCCCCTACCGCCGACGCCCTGCGCGCCCTTGACGGGCTCGCCTTCCCCTTACCTGCGGCGGGGCTCGACCCTTCCCGAGTACTGGCGATTCTTGATGACCTTGGGTCGCCGGCCACAGTGGCCAGCGCTGGGCCGCGCTACTTCGGTTTTGTCATCGGCGGAGCCTGGCCCGTCGCCGTGGGGGCGTCGTGGCTGCTCGCAGCATGGGACCAAAATGCCGCCCTTTCGGTGATGTCGCCGGTCAGCGCTCGCCTCGACGAAGTCGCTTTGGACTGGGTGCGCCAGTTGCTCGGGCTTCCCGACGGGACGACTGGGGCCTTTGTGTCGGGGGCCACAATGGCCAACGCCACTTGTCTTGCTGCCGCACGAGATGCCGTGCTGGCGCGTGCCGGCTGGGACGCCGCCGCCCAGGGCCTTGTCGGTTCACCGCCGGTCCAGGTGATTGTCGGGAACGAGGTCCACGCGACGGTGTCAAAAGCCCTCGGGCTGGTTGGGTTGGGCCGTGACCGGGCGGTGCGGCTCCCGGTCGACGACCAGGGACGGATCGTGGCGGAAAACCTTCCCCGTCTCGAAGGCCCGGCCATTGTTTGCCTCCAGGCCGGCAATGTGAACAGCGGCGCCAGCGACCCCTTCGTCCCGCTCATGGAATGGGCGCACGCGCAGGGCGCCTGGGCCCATGTCGACGGCGCGTTTGGCCTGTGGGCGGCGGCTTGCCCCGACGTCGCCAGCGAGGTGACTGGTGCTGGCGGAGCAGACTCCTGGGCTACTGACGCGCACAAATGGCTGAATACCACCTACGACTGCGGTATCGCCCTTGTGCGGGAGGGCGAAGCGCTCAGGGCGGCGATGCGAGCCGAGGCTGCATACCTTCCCGCGGGAGAGTCTCGCGAACCGATGTCCCTCACGCCCCAGTCCTCCCAGCGGGCCCGAGGCGTCGAGGTGTGGGCGGTGCTGGCGTCCCTCGGCCGCACCGGGGTCTCGGACCTGGTCGGACGTAGCGTGGCGTTGGCCCGACGTTTCGCTCACGGCCTGTCGAGCGCGGGAGTCGAGATCCTGAACGATGTCCGGCTCAACCAGGTGGTCGCTTGTTTTGGCGATGCGAGCACGACGGACGCGGTAGTTGCCGCTGTGCAACGTGGCGGCACGTGCTGGTGCGGCCCCACCACCTGGCGGGGCCGTAGGGCGATGCGGATCAGCGTGAGCAATTGGGCCACAACCGAGGCTGACGTCGACCGCAGCGTGGCGGCCATTGTCGTCGCGGCCCGCGCTGGGGGCCACGAAAACTGAGCGTTGACCCGGGCCCTCGGGGAGCCCGGGTTAAATGTGGCCGGCTTCGGAATTGGCCCTTTTTACCTTGCCCACACGCGGATAATCGGTCATCCAGGACGACGCGCTGGCTCGGGGAGAAGTTTGACGGCACAGCCACGACGGACAAGGCTCGTGCAATGACTGTCGCGCCTGATGTAGCCGCTCTGTTCTTCGCGGGCGTCCGAACGATCGCCGACGCGATCGTGGATCCGGCCGTCGAGCGGGCCTGGGACCTTCCATCAGTACTGGAGGACCAATTGGTCAGCAGTGTGGTCGGGCATCTCGCCCGCAGCGGGGTATGGGTTCTTGACGAATATCTTCACGCCGGTACCCCGACCGCTCCAGCCGACTTCCACAGCGCCAGCGAGTACTTTTGCGCCGTCGCCGTTGGCGCCGGCCCCGACGTGCGCCGGGCAGTCCGGGACCGGGGAGCCGAGGTCGCGGCGCTCGGTAGGCAGGAGGTACTCCGTCGAGTCGAGGAGTGCCTCCGCTCGCTGGAAGGCGAGGTCGATACATTGCCGGGGGACCACCTAATTGCTGTCATCGGAGGGAAAACGATGGCGCTTTCCGATTACCTGGTGACGCGTATCGTAGAACAAGCCGTGCACCTCGACGACCTTGCTCGTAGCGTTGATCGCGAAATGTGGCCATTGCCAGACGGCCACGAGGCCGTCGCCATCGATGTTGGCGTCGACATGGCGTGCCTGCTTCACGGCCCCACGGCCACCGTCCGGGCGCTTTACCGAAAGGGTTTCGCCGAGACCGTTTTCCCAGTGCTCTAGTTTCCCTGTCCTCTGGCTCGCGGTCAGTGTGGAGTGACTTTTGTCATGGACAAGTCCTGAGGGGGCTCACTACCCGGGCCGGCGCCACTGGCGTGACGATAATCAGCATGAACGCCATCAATACAGAACCGGCCGGTATAAGGGCGAAGGGTTTGACCAAGTCCTACGGCCCGGTCCAAGCAGTGCGCGGGATCGACCTGGCGATCGCACCGGGTGAGACAGTGGCCCTACTGGGCCCTAATGGAGCGGGGAAGTCGACGACGATCGACATGGTGCTGGGCCTGACCCGTCCGGACCAGGGTTCGGTCTCTGTTTTCGGCCAGCCGCCAGCAGTAGCCGTAAGAGCTGGTTGGGTGGGCGGGATGCTCCAGACCGGGGCGCCCCTCGACCACCTGAAGGTGCGTGAGCTGGTGACATTAACCGCGTCGTACTACCCACACCCGCTTCGGGTCGACGAGGTCCTGCGCCTGACAGGGGTGGCCGACTTCGCCGACCGGTGGACTACAAAGCTGTCAGGCGGGCAGGCTCAACGCGCCCGCTTTGCCGCGGCTCTGGTCGGTGACCCTGACTTAATGATGCTTGACGAGCCGACCGCAGCCATGGACGTCGAGGGGCGGCATGAGTTCTGGCAGGCAATGCGCGGTGTCGCCCAGCGGGGGAAAACTGTCGTCTTCGCCACCCACTACCTGGAGGAAGCCGACGCCTACGCCGACCGCATAGTGCTCATCGCCGCGGGCCGGGTCGTTGCCGACGGCCCCGCCACTGAGATCAAGGCACAGGCAGGCTCACGTACTGTCCGGGCAACCCTACCGAGCGTCGACCTCGCTTCGCTGAAAGCTTTACCCGGCGTTGTGAGCGCTGAACGCCACGGCGACGCCATCGTCTTGTCCTGCTCAGACGGCGACGCCGCCCTCAGCGCCCTGCTCCACGCTTTCCCCGACGCACGCGACATCGAGGTCCGCGGAGGGAGCCTGGAGGAGGCGTTCTTGGAACTGACCGCTGCAGCAGAGGGCGCTGGCCGGAGTACTGAAGAGGTGGCCAAGTGAGCAACCCCACCCATCTCCACTATGAGGTCCTGCGCACCCTCCGGAACCGTCGGCTTCTCTGTTTCACGATCGCGTTGCCGCTTGTTCTTTACTTTGCCGTCGCCTCCGGCCAGCGCCATGTCCACACCGAGGGCATCTTGTTCCCTCTCTATTTCATGACCGGCATGGCAGCTTATGGCGCCATGTTCGCCACCGTCTCGCCGGGGGCTCGCATCGCCGCCGACCGCTCCAGGGGATGGGGCCGCCATGTGCGGATCACTCCGCTGCGCGCCAGCACCGACCTCATCTCGAAGGTCGTCAGCGCCTACTTGATGGTGTTGCCGACCCTGGCCCTGCTTTACCTCGCAGGGGCCACGCTCGGGGTCAGGCTTAGTTCGGCTCAATGGCTGGAGATGACCGGGCTGCTTCTCGTCGCCTTGGCGCCGTTCGTCGTGATGGGGTTCATCTTGGGGTACGTGGTGCCGATCGACTCGATGGCGCCGGCCATGGGCGGCCTCATCGTCCTGTTCGCGCTTTTCGGGGGCGCGTGGGGAAGTTTCTTCAACGGTGGGGCCGTGCTCACGGCGGTCAAGCTGCTCCCCTCGTACTGGGCTGTACAGGCCGGGAAGGCCGCCGTGGCCAGTGGCAGCTGGCCGGTCGAGGGATGGGTTGTGGTGGCCGTCTGGACTGTGGTCCTGGTTCCTGTAGCCGTGCTCGCCTACCGGCGCAGCACGAGCCTGAACTAAGGACCTCGATGGCAATACGCTCGGAAAACGTGGGTACAGGTCTGGCCGCGGTCACCCCGGAGGATGTCAAGTGGGTAGCGGATCGGCGCTCCTGGGCACGGGGCTGGCGCCTCCTCGTCCTGCCAGCCCTCTTCCTTGCGTACCTGGTCTACGTCGGTCAGGGTGTTGCCCATTACTCGCATGGTGCCGGCGCCGCTATTGGCTATGCCGTCCTCGCCGTGTTTGTGGCTTGTTATCTCGCCATCATGTCGCGCAGTTCGAGCCTCGACGTGGCGTCGTTCTCGACCTCATGGACGTTCTGGGCGCTCTATGGCGGCATGGTGGCGACGTTTGTGGCTGAGCTGCCCTTTGCGCGGGTGGCGGCGTTCGCGATGTGCCTCTACATCACAGTCATCACGGTGGCGCGTCTCGGTGCCTGGTCGGTACCTGTCGTCGTCGTGTTAGCGCTGTCCGCGCTCTTGGTCCCTACCGCTGTGCCCTCCTGGCACGAGAGCCTGAGTAGTGCGTTCGACGCTGTCACTCCGCTGGCCTTGCCAGTGGCCGCCGTCGTGACCTTCGCGGTTACCCGTGTGCACCGCGCCAACGTAGCTCTGGCGGAGGCGCGTGCTCAGATCGCGCAGCTCTCGGCCGAGAACGAGCGCTCCCGTATCGCCCGCGACCTTCACGATCTGCTGGGCCACTCGCTGACGACCATCACGGTCAAAGCCGGCCTCGCCCGCAAGCTGAGCGCGACTGACCCGGGACGAGCGTCGCAGGAGATCGCAGCAGTCGAAGAACTGTCTCGTCAGGCTTTAGCCGAAGTGCGGGCGGCAGTGTCCAGCTACAGGCACGTCACTCTGGCTGGAGAGCTCGCCCGCGGGAGGGAGCTGCTCCGGGCGTCGGGCGTCAATGCCGACCTGCCTACCGCCACCGACGTGGTCAACGCCGATTACCAGGAGCTTTTCGGGTGGGCCGTGCGTGAGGGCATCACCAATGTCGCTCGGCACGCGTACGCGGCGACCTGCACGGTGACACTCGCTGCCTGTCAGGTGGAGATCAGCGACGATGGGGTCGGAGCCCCCGCCGGAGACCTGGTCTCCTCTGGGAACGGGCTAAACGGGCTCCGGGAGCGGGTGGTGGCGGCCGGCGGCGAGCTGGAAGCCGGGCCGCTCCACCCGAGGGGGTGGCGGCTCCGGATCGCCTTCGGGCCGGTGGTCGCGGCTCAGCCGGGCCTGACGGTCCAGGCGTGACGGTCCAGGCGTGACGGTCCGGGCGTGACGGTCCAGGCGTGACGGTCCGGGAATGACAGTGCGTCTGCTCCTCGCTGATGACCAGGAGCTGGTGCGCAGCGCACTGTGCGCGCTACTGGATCTCGAGGAGGACTTTGAGGTCGTGGCCTCCGTAGGGCGGGGGGACGAGGTGGTCGACGCCGTTCGCTCCAACCGGCCCGACGTGGCTTTGCTCGACATCGAGATGCCGGGCCTTGACGGCCTGGCGGCCGCGGCGGTACTTACCGCCCAGTTCCCGGCCTGCCGGGTGGTCATGCTGACCACGTTCGGCCGCGCTGGCTACCTGCGCCGGGCCATGGAGGCTGGAGCGGTGGGTTTCGTTGTAAAGGACGCACCAGCCGAGGCGCTAGCCGCCGCCATCCGGCGCGTCGTGGCGGGAGAACGGGTAGTCGACCCCGCGCTGGCCGCATTTGCCCTAGCCGCCGGGGAATCGCCCCTCACCGCTCGTGAGCGCGACGTGTTGACGGTAGCTCGGTCGGGAGCCACCGTGGCCGAGATCGCCGCCCGCCTTTACCTCTCTGAAGGGACGGTGCGGAACTACCTGTCGACCGCGATCGCCAAGACTTCCGCCCGGAACCGCCACGACGCGCTCCGCGTGGCAGATGAGCGGGGCTGGCTGTAGGCCACGGGCCCGTTTTGGCAGGCATTCGGAACGAGGCTTTGGGGCGGTCCGCCCTCCGCCGTTCGTGGCCGCGATGCCGATGGCGACCGTCTGATGTCCAGCCGGCCCGACCCTACGTTGGGCCCTAATGGCGAGCCAGGACCTTACCGGCCCGCGTCCCGGTGTGGGCGCCATGGTCGACAACGAGCCGCCCGTTTACTAATACCGCGTCGATGCCGTCGGGATAGACGGCCGGGTGCTCGAAGGTCGAGCCGCTGTTGACCGTGGCGGCATCGAATACGACGATGTCGGCATACGAGCCCTCGCGGATGGACCCCCGTCCCTCGAGGCCGAACCTCTCGGCCGGCTTACCGGACATCTTGTGGACCGCCTCTTCGAGAGGGAGGGTCTTTTTCTCGCGAACATGGTGGACCAGGTACTCTACGTGACCGCGATAGGGCAGCGGGCTGCAAGTGATGTGGGCGAGCGGCGCCCTTATCGAGCTCGAGGTAGAGTCAACGCCCAAGCTGAAAAGCGGGTGAGAGATCATTTCGGCCAGGTGTTCCTCGGTGAAGAGGTCGCCCACCATCGTGAGATCCCCCATATCTTTGCCGGCTGCCGCCAAGATGTCGAAGTAACAATCCCACTCGTCCTTACCGGCCAGCTGGGCAATTTCTGGGAACCTTAGGCCGGCCCACTCGGGAAATTCGGGGCTCGACTGGAGCCGTACCCGGTGCCATTGCCCGTTATTTATGAACCGCCAATAACGGTCGCAGTCCAGCCGTAGCCGGTCACGAGTACTTCGGTCTGACAGTCGCTGTGCAGCCGCGTCAAAACCGTCCTGCAAGAGCCACTCCGGCAGCAAGCCGATCATCAGGCCGAGACCCTGCGGGAAAGGCGTCGTATCTGCTTCAACGTCGAGGCCCTCCTGGCGGGCGACCTCGAGCATCTCCACGGCCCTCTGCCAGCCTCTGGGCGGAGCCCCTGTGCCATGGCGGACGTTGAGATGAGAAATCTGGCCCGAGGCACCACTTTCCCGCACGAGGCTGAGAAATTCTCCGACCGCGTCGAGCAGATGGGCGTCACGGTTGCGGATGTGGCTCGCGTAATACCCGCCGCGGCGACCGACGGCTGCCGCCAGCCCGGCAATCTCATGTGTGTTGGCGTAGCGCCCGTCGCTGTACTCCAGCCCCGTGGACAGACCGAGGGCACCCGCACCCATGGCTTCCAGCACGTAACCACCCATCCGGTCGGCCTCGTCTGCCGTCGCGGGTCGAGGCCCGGCTCCTGCTGCCGCCCGGATTGTGCTGTGCCCGACGAAGAAAGCCAGGTTCTGAGCCGTTCCCTGCGAGGATACGTCGACGAGATACTCCTCGAACGAGCGCCACGTAGGGCCCCCGTCGTGACCGAAAGAGCGCAGCCGTGAGGCGATGATGTCCTTTGAGAAGTCGCTTACCGGGGCGTTGGAAATCCCGCAGTTGCCGACGATCTCCGTAGTTACTCCCTGGCGAATGGTGCTATCAGCGTCGCGATTAGCTTGCAACGTCCAGTCACTGTGGCTGTGCGGGTCTATAAAACCAGGTGCTACCACTCTGTTCTCTGCGTTGAGCACCAATACGGCCTCGGCATCGCCGAGCTCCCCGAGCGCGGTGACCCGGTCCCCCACGATGCCTACATCGCTTGGTTGGCCGGGAACCCCGGTCCCGTCGATGACCAAGCCCGCCCGGATGACGACGTCGAACACGGCAGCTCCTCGCCCTCTCGTCAGCTACCACACAACGTATGTGCGCTATGCAGTATCTGCGCTATGCAGTATGTGCGCTATGCCCATGGCGCCAACTGTACGAACCATCGACGCAACGGGCCTGACTATAATCGCTGGCGAACGATTGGGGCAATCGTCCAGACGGGTTTTGCCGGCGATGAACACACCATACGACGACAGCTTCAGGGGGCCGGGACCAGGGTACTCCTGTGTGGGTTCCACCGCGATAGTCATAGGGGCAGCGCGCGGCATAGGCGCCAGTGTCGTACGCGAACTCCTCAACGCCGGGGCTGCTGTCGTTGCTGTCGACCTGTCGCCGGCAGTAGTGAATATGGCGGAAGGTCTGGAGAAGGGCCTCATCTCCGCCCTCTGCGGGGACATTACCGAGCCCGGCACCATTGGTAAAGCCATCGATGAGGCGCAGAGACTGCAAGGACCGCCCACCATTCTCGTCCATTCGGCGTTTGCCGAGGCGCCCACGGCATTGGAGGATACCTCTGTCGTCGACTGGAACAGGACGCTGGACGTCCTGCTCACCTCCGCGTGGCACTCGGACGTTGAGTTTGTCCGGGCGCTGCAGGGGAGGCCGGCGTCTATTGTCCATATCGCCTCTGTGCATGCCCTGGCAACGGCGCCTAAGTACGGGGCATACGCAGCCGCAAAGGCCGGGCTAGTCGGCCTCACACGGGCCGCCGCGGTCGAATGGGGCCCTATGGGGGTGCGGGTCAACGCTGTTTGCCCTGGCTTCATCAAAGTAGAGCGGAACGCTTTCGTCTGGCAGGACCAGGACGCGGTCCAAGCGGTGCTCCGCTGCTATCCCCTGCGAAGGGCGGGCCTCCCGGAGGACGTGGCCCGAGCCGTCGTATTCCTATGCTCACCGGCGGCGGCATTCATTAGCGGAGTGGCACTGCCGGTAGATGGTGGGATGCTTGCCCTCGTGCCAGAGGCTGTGGCGTTCGACCGCTAGTCCGGGCCTTGCGGCGAGGTCATTTCTGAACGAATTGCGCCACACGATCGAGGTCGACCTCGATGCCCAAGCCGGGGGCGTCGGGTACCGCGGCGTAGCCATCGACGACCTTAATAGGATTACGGGTGATACCAGTCCGAAGTGGGCTCGGCTCCACGCAGTACTCCAGCATCAGCGCATTGGGCACCGCAGCCAGAAAGTGAAGCGACGCCGCGACATTTATGTCGGTGGTGAAGTTGTGGTTGCAGCACTGGACCCCACGCTGCTGGGCCAGAGCGGCTACCCGCATAGACTGGGTAAAACCGACGCGGGTGAGGTCGATTTGGACAACATCGATGTTGCCTTCGTCCATAAGACGAAGGAAACCGGCGGGAGTGCACTCTTCCTCGCCGGCGGCGATGCGTGTGCTCACCGCAGAGGCGAGCTTCCGGTAACCGCGCAGGTCGTCGGGGTGTAAAGGCTCTTCCAGCCAGAAGATGTTGTAGGGCTGAAACAGCTGGCACCGCTGGATGGCGGTCTTGGCGTCCCACGCCAATCCGGCATCGATACAAACATCGACGTCGCTCCCGACAGCCTCGCGAATTCCTCGCACGAGCGCTTCGTCGAGTTCCGGGTCGGGCCCCATGGGCTCCCACCCGAACTTCACTGCCGTGAAGCCCGCAGATGCAGCTTCAGCGGCGCGGCGGGCGGTGATTTTGGGCTCGAAATCGAACATGTGGCTCGCGTACGCTCGCAGCGTCTTTCTGTAAGCCCCCCCTAGCAGGGCCCACACTGGTTGGCCGAGCGCTTGACCCTTAATGTCCCACAAAGCAAGGTCGACCCCGGCCATGGCCTGGATGACCGCCCCCTCTCGGCCGAAATAGAGGGTGGACTGGTACATCGTGTCCCACAGGCGATTTGTTTCCAAGGGGTTCTGGCCCACCAGGACCTCCCTAAGCCCTCTGGCCAGCAAGTGCGACGTCGGTGCCTCGATCACGGCCTTGACGACGACGGGGCTGCTGTCGACTTCGCCGTACCCTATTATCCCCGCATCCGTCGTGACCCGGACGACCAGTGAATCCTGCGAACTGTCCGTTCGCCCGCGGACCTCGGGTAGGCGCAGATGAATGGCCTCGACATCGGTTATCTTCAGGTCCGGCATATCCCGGACGATAATCGGTTATGGCGAGGATAGTCAACGGACTTGCCCAGTGCGAAATGGCCAAGCGCGGGATGAACCTCTTGGTAACGGTACCTAAACTTCTTCCCGAGCGTTGTGGGAG
Source organism: uncultured Acidimicrobiaceae bacterium (assembly GCA_963823855.1). GTDB lineage: Bacteria > Actinomycetota > Acidimicrobiia > Acidimicrobiales > Palsa-688 > Fen-671. Next base: position 22,610 of record CAWGNA010000001.1, on the reverse strand, counting down.
CTACCCTCAATGCCCCCGGCCCACCGTCCACGGACGTTATTGATCGCAGACAAGGCCCCTTCGGGAGATTTCCGGAGATGCGCCCACCGAACAGCTGGCGGCAACGTCTTTTGGTCATGAGGAGGGTGGGCGGACCGCCGCCGTCATGGCGGCCACGGGTTCAGCCCTCCAGACATCAGCCGAGCCGCAACCTCGCCGGCCGGGAGCTCCTGCGCTTGGCGGAACCCCGTGCCGGCCCAAAGGTGCAGACGGTCGGTATCGGCATGCGCAGCCGCTGCGGACCGCATGAGCCGGGTTGCATTGTTGATTTCAGGGTACCCAGCGGGGGCGTCAGCGTGTTTGGCCATAAAACCGTTCAGCAGGCCGCGTGCGGGCCGGCCGCTGAAAGCCCGGGTCACCGCGGTAGTCGTATAGCGGGGGTCGGCCAGGGCATCCTTATGAGGTCGGTTCGCGCCGCTCTCCGGGCAACGCAGGAACGCCGTACCGCAGAGCACGGCAATGGCGCCGTCATGCAGCGCGGCGGCAACTCCCGCTCCGTCCATGATCCCTCCGGTTGCCAACACGGGCACGTCTACGCCGGTCAAGCTGTGCAGCAGCTCTGACAGCGCCACGCCTGCCATCGCCTTGTCGTCGTTGCGGAAGGTGGCTCGATGCCCACCCGCCTCGAAGCCCTGTGCGACGAGAAAGTCTGCGCCGGCTGTGGTTGCCAGTTCAACGTCATCTGCGGCTGTCACCGTCACCCCTACGGCCGAACCAGCGGACTGCAGAGCGTGGACGACCTCGGCTGTCGGGCACCCGAACGTAAAAGTCACCGCAGGAACGGGTTCTCGGACCAGCAAATCCACCTTCTCGCACCAATGGTCGTCGTCCCACTCGGGTAGCCCAAGCTGTGTGCCGAGCGTCTGTGCCTCAGGTGCGAGCGAGCTGACGTAGGCGTCGATCGCGGCCCGATCGGCGGTGGGCCCGCCTGGCACGAACAGGTTCACGCCGAAGGGACGATCGCTGAGGCCGCGGAGGGTGTCGATTTCCTCCTTGACGGCCGCCGCCTGCTTGTACGCTCCGGCCAGGAACCCGAGCACCCCCGCTTGGCCAGCGGCAGCGACAAGAGCAGGGGTAGACGGACCACCGCCCATCGGAGCGACCATGACGGGCCCCTCAAGCAGCGCACGCAGTGGGTCAGGCATATCGATCTCGGTTCTTCGGTTGTCGGGTTTTTCGGTTCACGGGTTCTTCGGGCCCGGGTACGCAGGCTCTGCGGCCCCGGCCACGGGCCCCGTGCCGGCAACAAGACCAACTCGGTTGCGGGGCCTACCCCGGCGCGGGCACACGTCCCGGAGCCGGGCGGGCGCTACTGTGCGTCGGAAGCGGGATCTGGACAACAAAAGCGTGGTGGGAAGTACATTTTTTCTCTGGTCCGGGTGGGTGTTGGCAAAGGCGTCGCGAACCGATGAGGATGGGGCTCTCGGGACAACGATAACTGCCTCAGCCTGACCAGGGATCTGCTCGCGAGCCGGTCGACGTTTGGTGGCCGGGCACAGTGTTCGCGTCCCTCGGCACGCGGTGCACCCGCTGGCCCGAGCTTGTTTAGTCTTCGGGGTAGCCCAGGTCCGGAAGGAGCTTCGATGGAACGTTACCGTCCGCACATGATCATCCTGATCGTCGTGGCAGTGGTGGTGCTTACGATCCTGCTTAGCCACGGTGTCCGCGTCCGGCTGATCTGGGGCTCGTCTGGCTTCGTTGCGGGGGTCCTGTGCGGAGTTCTGCTGATGATGGAGATCCATCATCGGCGTAAGCGCAAAGCGGGGTCATGAGCCGTTCCCGTGCCCGCCGCCGCCCAACCCTCTTCGATCCTAAGGCAACGGGCCAGGACGTTCTGCCGATCGGCGAAGCGAGGGCCTGCTTGTCGTCAAAGCCTCACTGTCCGTGCCCCCCGGGGAGGGGCAGCCGGGGAGAACAGCGGCGGGGGTTGGTCCTGCCGACCGGCCGGAAGGCGGGTCTCCACCCGGTTAGTCGTCGGATTCTGTGGCCCCGGGTTCACCGTAGAGTGATCTTCTGGACAATCTTCACACGGAGGTCCCCGCCATGGCACGAATCGTCCATTTCGAGATAACCGCCGACGATGTCGAGCGCGCCCGCACATTCTACGAGATCTTCGGCTGGGAAATAACTACCTCCGGCGTGCCCGGGGTGGACTATTGGCTTGCCCATACCGGCGAGGGCGGCATGGGGATAAACGGTGCAATCATGCCCCGGGCGTACAACCCTCAGCCGGTCATCAACTGGGTCGGTGTGGACAACCTGGACGACATGATCGACAAGGTCCGAGCGGCGGGGGGCGAGATCGTCGGCGAGAGACAGACCGTGCCCGGGGTTGGCGACACCATCTACGCCAAGGACACCGAGGGGAACACTTTCGGGATGATCCAGCCGCTTCCCGGTTCAGCGATGCAGCCGTAGCCCTGGCGAAGAGGCCCGCCGAGCGCAGCTGATCTGGTCACGTTCCTCGTGGTCGCCAGCGTCGGGACGTTCGTGCGCTCCCACGCCAAGCCAGAGTATTGGCTCTGGGCGAAACGGCCCGAGCCGGCGGAGACGTCCGGTACTCGCAGCTCAGGTAATTGCGTGGCGAGCCCGCGGTGCTGATTGTCGCACCGGAGCGATCCGGACCAGGGCGTTGTAGGTCACGAGGGCGATGGCAACGTGCATCAGCGTCAAGATAGCCACGGCCTCGAGTGGCTGGCCGCTGTAGAGGATGTACAGGTCGGGGAGCCAGAGGAACAGCGTCACGAGAATCGCGAGACGAAAGAAGAGCCATCTCGGTACGGACGAGATCCGCGTGACTATAGGCCAGCCCGCACAGGCGACGAGGACGCCGATAACCGTCAACTTGGCATAGTCGGAGAACCTGAAATGAACGTACCCCTGAGTCGAGGGGAACACCCGCGTGCCGATCGCGACGAGGGCCGCGTCCACGGCGAGCGACCCGACCAGGGACAGGACGATTGCGACACCGACTCGTATCGGAGAGGGCTGCCGGTGTGACGGCGCCAGGTCGATCCTGGCGAGGCGCATGACTTGGCCCAGGGGTGTCGACTGAGAAACCTCGGTAGTTTCCTCAGACATTGGCGGTTCGGGCGGCTTGCCCAAGGATAAAGGGCACCCTCCGGCACTCGGAGCCACTGCGGGCGGCGTGGTTGATGACGGATGGAGATAGCTCTCGGTTCATGACAATCGACCTCGCTCGTGCGCTCCGTCCCGCAAACGAGATCGGGCTCCATCGGCCCATGAGCTCGCCAACGCTGGAACTGCGCATGAAAGCCAGGATGGCGAGGGCACCTGAAGCCACGATGAAGCCGGGCTTCTACGTCAGGCCCCAGTGCCCATTTGTGGATCTCGGCCCGTGGAAACAGAGTGGTCCGGCCGTGGCAGGTTCTCGCCCTCCAGCCCTCCAGGGGCCGTGGACGTTCTCTGGTCGGTTTCGCCCTTGCGTAGGCCACCGAGAGGTCGACGATGCGCGAGTACGGGACCCGCGCCCGGGCGCATGATTTGCATGTCCCGGGCACCCGGGTTACGCGTTACCTTGCAACAGTAGATTTGCTTCCCCACGAGTCAACGGGGTCAAAGGGCACCGATTACCTTGAAGCTAGAGCTCTCGAAGACGTGGTGGGGCCAGTTGACGCCGATGTAGTGGACGTTGTACTCGCCGTTGCTTAGCTTCACAACGCGGTCGACGATGCCGCCCGGGTAAGCACCCAGAGCGGCTCCGGTCGCCTCGTTAGGCGCCGTACCGCTGACGATCGTCCCCGGCCCCGCGCTCCAGTTGGCCGGGATCTGGCCGACCTCCTTTGATGTGGTTGTTTCGCCCTTCTCGAACGGGACCACCTTTCCCGTCGATCCCGCGCTCGAGGCCGGGCCCATTGCACCCAGGAGGCAGAATGCCGACCATCATCGGTCACCACGATGTGAAGGACAAGGACCATTGGCTTGCTTCGCCCAAGCGCGAGGAGTTCTTCGGGCCTCTCGGCATTACCAACATCCGGACGTTCGTCGACCCCCAGAACCCCACCCATGTCGCCTTGCTCATGGACGTTCCCGACATGGGTGCCTTCGAGGCTGCCATGAAGGCCGGGAGCGCTGACGAGGCGATGGCGCACGACGGCGTACTGCCCGAAACGCTGGTTATCCTCATCGAGGCCTAGCTCCCCGTCAGAAGCCGAGCGAGGAGCGGCTGGTACGAGGCCGGGCACACCAGCTGGCCCCCTCGGCTGAGGCCGAGGAAGAGGCCAAGCTGTTGCGAAAAGCGGCCGAGATCGTCGTGATCGCGGCGAGCCAGCCGGGCGTCTCGGCGCTGGAGTGGACCGAACCCCTTGGCCAGCCCCTCGGCATCGGATTTGCCCGCGCATCAACATCCGAGACACGCCCGTCGAGCGCACTCGCACTGCACATACCCGGCGATCGCGGGAACGCCGTTGAGGTAGCCACTTGGGGCGCCGCAAGTACAAAATTATCCGTCTGAAACCTCGATAATCCGCCTGTCCAGCGCATATGCGGCCGTTCTGCCGAAGGCAGGGAGAATAGCTGCAGATAGTGACGGATTGTCCTTGAAGCTCCCAGAGTTTTGCTGCCACAGCTATCGGGGTTTCGGCGCGCCATGATTGGGTCTCAGGCATCTCGCCCGGTGTCAAGAGCTGCCGAACTCCGGCCCAACTGCGCCTGATCCCGACCTCTCGACGGGGCGATTTTCACCCGGTTCAGCGATGATCTGAGGAGATAACGGTTTGAGTGTAGGGCCCTTCTGATTTGAGCGTGCCGCCAGCGAGCAAATCGGAGGAGATAGCCCGGCCGCAGAGCACCAAGGCGAGCTGTCCTGCTTCAGCACGCAACGTGGGGCCAGACCCGTAGCTCCAACTCAGATCGGACGCCTCGAACCGCGTGCCAGCGATATGGGTACCGAAGTGCTCGTAAGTGCCACCCCTTGTCAGGTCATCGAGTACAAGCCGCGTGGCCTCGTCTGTCGCCAGTCTCTGCCTCCCCAACGGGACCGTGAGGTCCAAGCCGTGGATGACAACGTGGTCGAGTGCCCCCAGGTACCTGCCCCCAGGTGGCACCCAGTGGTTGAGCACGTCGGACCTGAGCTCTCGCAATAACTCCCCAACAGGCGTTTGCGCGTCTCGCCAGGCGATCTCGTTGGACAGCCGGCCGAAGTCGAAGTCCCGCGCTCGCAGTTCAGAGACGAACGCCTGCTCGTCATACCGAACCGGCATGGTCATGTGCGCGACGACCTCGCGGACTCGCCAGCCCTGGCACAGCGACGGCGTGTCCCAGTCGGTATCCGCGAGGCCCTCGAGCAGGTCCGCGAGCCTCCAGTACTCCGTCGCCACCAGAGCCTGGACGTCGCCAGCGGTCCCGGACCGGCTCACCATGCACCCCTGGCGGGGTCGAAGGTGAGGACTTGAGTGAGCCGAATGCTGTTGCCCGAGGGATCGCGGAACGAAGTGTCAATCCCATATGGCTGCGTGGTCGGCGGGTCGTTGAACGCCACTCCGCGCGCCATGAGCTCCTCGTAAGCTTCCGCACAGTCATCGGTCTCGAGGAAGAGGGTCCCCCCGCCGCCTTTGGCCACCAGCTGCGAAAGCGCCTCGGACGACGCCTCGTCGAGCATGGGCGGCCCGGGTACCGGCATCAGCACGAGACCCACATCATCCTGGCCAGTCGGACCGACCACCAGCCAGCGGAAGTGCCACGCTTCCATGGTCACGTCGCTGCGGACCTCCCAGCCCAAGATCCGAGTGTAGAAGTCAAGCGCCTCGTCCTGGTCGTGCACCCAGAACTGCGCGTTGGCTATGCGTATCACGGTGGCCTCCTTTGTGGTTGTTCTACGCGAGGAAGCCTAAAGAGCGACGGTTGCCATGTCTTCTCGAAAAGTGCGGTTCTTGTAACGGCCGGAGGCCAGTGCGAACAGCTAGGGATGCGCGCACATGATGCGTTGGTGGTGGCCAAGCCGCCCGGTGCGCCCTTGGCGCCGGTCCGCCCAGTCCAGGACTGGTTTCCCTGCTGGCTAATTGTGGTCTTGGATCGGCGCTCGAGAGTAGCGACTTTCGCGCCGTTTGTTGACATATCGGAAAACGACCTGAGCCACTCCGGAGAATGGAAAGGACGGGAAGGCTCTGACCACTGACTACGGCTGTGTGGCCATCCTCAGCACCGCCCGCGTTGCTCCCTGGGAGACGACATGAGAAGATCGAGCCTCGAAGTTTTCTCGCACAGGGGGTCGAGATGCAGGGGCCATAATCGTCGCGCACATTTTCGCGCCGCGCCCTCACCGCAGTCGAAAAACCGCCGTCTTGCAGCAGCGCGTCAGCTAGTTGTCGTGCTCAATCCGCTAACTGTCGACCCTGCTACCTTGACCCTTTCCGCCTCGAGCCCGACAGTGCTCGTCCGCACTCCCTTGGCCGCCTTGTCCAACACTTTCAGGGGCTCGGCGACCTTCAGACAAGTCGCATGAACGTCGGCCAAGACCTCCAAATCTGGCCGCACGACCTCACCAACTGGTTGAACGGCCCCTTCGCAAATTGGTTGGCCGGCCCGGCCAACAAATTCCTAGCGACCGGCTGGGGCACGGTCGCAGTTGTTACAGGCTTGCTCTTCATCATAGGTCCACCGCTGTGGGTCTCCTGGATCAGGCACCTCTCCTGGCAAGCCCGCCTGGTCATATGGGTCGCGACCATCGTGTGCGGCGTGACCGGCATCGGGTGGCTCGTGGCGCTCGTCGTCGCCTTGAAAGCTCCCAACATGCAGAAACTATCCAGAGAAGAACAGCGGCACCGGGAACGAGCAGCCATGCACGACAACGTCATCAGGTACAAGACCTTCGGCTCCGACTACCACAACAACTGAAACTCTGGAAACGAAAAACCCCCGGTTCGCCGGAGCGGGAATTGACGTGGCGTAATTTCCGATATTCGAGGGAGCAGTGACGCGGGCCGCCGGTGTGCAGGTGTAGAGGCCGGGGTATCTTCGACACGGGGGCTATGGAAAAAGGCGACGGGCATGAGCCTCGTTGACCCCGGGGACCACCTGGGCAACGCCCAGGTGGACCGAATGGGCCCGGCGGTGGCATCTCATAGGAGGCGACGAGGGCTTTGCCGCAGCTGACCTACCTCGGGCCAGGGCAAACAGCGACCGCAATTACCACCGGACCAGTCGCGAAGCGTAGCCCTCCATCGGGGAGCCCCCTACCAATTAGGCGGGAGCGGGATCCGACGCCCGACCAGCCACGAAAGGGCGGCGAGTGCCTGAGGTATGGAGTAGTCCTGTCCAGGGGCGCCATGGTCGAGGTATTGGATGCCTTGGCTGTCCAACAAGTGCCGGAGTTGAGCCGCCAGCCTCCCGTGTAAATTGGGGATGTCCAGGGTAATGAACCGCTCATCGCCTGACGGGTTTATGAGGATGAACCCGTCATCGTGGTCGACGTCATAGGTGAGTGGCTTGCCTGTCCACCAATCGGTCTCAACCGGCTTTCCTTCAGGCACCTTTTGGTACCAGACCCCGAACGGTCCCCAAAAGGCTTTTATATGGGCACTTGTACCAGTGAGCAGCGCCCAGTCGACGCCGAAACGGCGCTCGTAGGCCTGCAGCCGGGCTGGTGTATCCCGGCCGGGGTCGACCGTAACTTCCACGAAGGCCACCTTGTCAGCAAGGCCCTCCCTTTTCACCGACGCTTGTAGGACTTGAAAAACGCCTGTTGTCAATGGGCACTCTTCCTGGCAGAGGGTGAGGAAGGGGGCAAGCACTACGTACTTGCCCCTGAAGAAAGCCAGGGACATCTTGTGGTCGTCCTGGTTGACCAGGGTTGTCGTCGGCACCTCACGTGGTTTCGCGAACGCGGTGCCGAAACTCGCAGACGGAGCTTGGGGATATGAACCGCAGCCGCCGAGGCCGAGCATCAGTATCGCCACGAGCACCGCTGCCCGGGCTTTTCTCACGGTCGCCCGGCTCACACCCACCGCCGAGCAACGCTAGCGGGACAGGCGGAGCTGTAATGCTGAGTCTCTGGCCTACTTACCATAATTACGTTATCTATTTGTAATTACATCCAAGTTATTGTGGCCATCGGCGGTCGTCCACTGGCGGGGCCCGCTCTGTCCATCGATGTGGGAGCTGGGATTAGGAAGCCGATGGGCCTGCCGGCGCAACGATAGGCCCCTTGCCCCATCTCTAGCGGCTTGCCCATCGTGAGCAAGCGTCGTCCGCCCCGGCGCCGTCGGCCCGGCTCTCGGGCCTCTCATAACTAAGGGGCCGGAGGTGGCGAAGTCCTTGCTTGAGCAGCTCACGAGTTCTGGCGAAGCCTGCCTTGGCTCGGCTGGTGCCTAAGACTTCGGGTTGCTCAACGCAGGAATGCCAGATGTCCAGGAGAAGCCGGTTGAGGAGCGACGGTAGGGAAGATCAGCGCGCTTGGGTGCGGTCCAATCGCGGTGACGTGACCTCCCACCGCCGTCAGTACGCTCGGTGGGATGGCGAGGCCTCCCCTCTGACTGCTCAAATGCTGAGCCCGGGAAGAGAGTCGAACTCATATCGCCTGATTACAAGGCAATCGACCGTTGTGTGCTCTGGTGGGGTGTGACGAGGTATTCCGAGGTCAGGGTTGGTCTCCCGGCTCGCTCGGTGTGGTCCTGTTGGGCCTCGTAAGGGGTGACTTTGCAGGGCTTGTTAGCAACGGCGTTAGCAGACGCGCCTTACCTCACCTGGGATCGGCGCCTGCTGGAAACGGGTTCATGGGGTGCAAGGAAGTGCACTGCTTGGTGTCGGCAGGCCACCTCGTTCCTAGGAGCCCGCGTCATCGCCACGAGCCCTTGAATACGACGCGGCTCGCGTAGAGGTCCATCAGGACGTGACGGAACTCTTCGTCGTCGAGGATCCGCTTGAAGATGGCTTCGTTGTCGTCCATGCGGGCGACGACCGTGTCGAGGAACCTCTGGTCGAAGACGAGGCGGAAGTTGTCGATGTGTTGCTCCGGGCCTGGGCGACCACGTCCTCGTCGGCCACCCAGGTCTCCTCGAACTGGTCGAAGAGCAGCTTGTCGCGCTCGTCGAGGTCGAGCCCGAAGCGCTCGTTCAGCTCGTCGACAATCTGCGAGAGGCGCTCCAGTCGGGCTCTGGCTTGTCTGCCCGCGCCCCTCGCCGAAGATCGTCATCGACCTCGCCGCCGTCGGCGTCGAGCGAGAGCGAGCCCTCGTAGGTCAGCTCGGTCTTGCAGATGGGTCAGCTCGACCTCCGAGCCGAGGTCGAGCCGCTCGACGCTGGCGGCGTCCCGGAGCCGTGACGGCGAGCGCCCGGCAGTAGATGTAGTCGCGCTCCAGCTTGGGGTCGCCGAAGGAGACGACCTGGGAGAGGAACGAGTACGTGCGCACGAACTTGTCGAGGCGTCCTTGAAGGCGAGCCGGTCCTCCTCGCCGAGCGCCGCGGAACCGCTCCACGGCGGGGTCGAGCGCGGCGTAGACCTTGCCGTGGTCCTCCGTGTCGCCATGGTCGAGCAGCACGGCGACCGTCAGCCCGACCTCGTCGGGACGAGCACGTCGAAGTCTCGAGAGCGCCGGCGGGTGTCGTAGAGCATGTTCGGGTCGGTCGGTGGTGCGACCGTGCGGCCGTAGTAGGGCTCGAAGGCCTTCACGATGTCGTCGGTCTCGTTGCGGAAGTCGAGCACGAACGTGTCGTCCTTGCTGCGGGTGGATCCGGTTCAGCCGGGACAGCGTCTGCACGGCGTTCAGGCCGGTCAGCTCCTTGTCGACGTACATCGTGTGCAGCAGGGGCTGGTCGAAGCCGGTCTGGAACTTCTCGGCCACGATCAGCACCTGGTAGTCGTCGCGCCGAACCGCTCGGCTGTCTGCGACTCGGGGAAGCCGTTCATGCCGGCTCGGTGTACCGGAGCTCGCTCGTCGTCGATGACCGTGCCCGAGAACGCCACCAGCGTCGCGATGTCCGTGTAGCCCTTGCTTGGCGATGTAGCTGTCGATCGCCTGCTTGTAGCGCACGGCGTGCAGCCGCGAGGAGGTCACCACCATCGCCTTGGCCCGCCCGCCGATCTTGGCTGGCGGTGTGCGCCGGAAGTGCTCGACGATGATCTCGGCCTTCTGGGCCAGGTTGGTCGGGTGGAGCGACACGAAGCGGGCGATCGCGCGCCGGGCCTTGGGGCCTGCGTACTCCGGGTCGTCGTCGATCGCCTTCTCGATGCGCCAGTAGGTCTTGTAGGTCGTGTAGTTGGCGAGCACGTCGAGGATGAAGCCCTCCTCGATGGCCTGCCGCATCGAGTAGAGGTGGAACGGCTCGTACTTGCCCGTCGGCGGCGTTGAGGGTGCCGAACATCTCCAGCGTCCGGGCCTTGGGCGTGGCGGTGAAGGCGAAGAAGCGACATGTTCGCCTGGCGCCCCCGCGCAGCGACAGCCTTGGCAGGGCCTCCTCGACAGGATCGATGCCTCGGCGACGAGACCGGCATCCTCGGCCTCGGCCACGGTCAGCTCCTGCTCGTCGGTCGCGCCCAGGGCCATGCGAAGGTCCTTGGCCGCCTCGCCCGTCTGAGAGGAGTGGGCCTCGTCGACGATCACGGCGTAGCTGCGCTCGGGCAGCTCCCCGATCTTGTCGAGCACGAAGGGGAACTTCTGCAGCGTCGTGACGATGATCCGCGCCTGCTCGCCCGCGAGCGCCTCCGCGAGCTGCTGCGAGTCCTTGTCGATCTTCACGACCACGCCCGGGCGTGCTCGAACTGGTAGATGGTGTCCTGGAGCTGGCGGTCCAGCACCAAGCGGTCGGTGATCACGACCACCTTGTCGAAGACCTTGTCGTCCGCTTGCGTCGTGCAGCTGGAGAGCCGGTGGGCCAGCCAGGCGATCGTGTTCGACTTGCCCGAGCCCGCCGAGTGCTGGACGAGGTAGCTGTGGCCGGCGCCGTGCGCTCGGGCGTCGGCCACCAGCTTCGAGCACTGCGTCCCACTGGTGGAAGCGGGGGAAGATGACGGCCTCGGTGCCCTCTCGGCGCGCGTCCCTCTACGTGGCCGCTCGACTGGACGAACCGCGCGAGGATGTCCAGCCAGGCGTCCCGGGCCCACACCCGCTCCCACAGATAGGACGTGCGGTGGCCCTGCGGGGTTCGGCGGGTTGCCGGCGCCGCCGTCGTGGCCCAGATTGAACGGCAGGAACTGGGTCGCTTGCCCAGCGAGCCTGGTCGTCATGGCGACCCGGTCGGGGTCCACGGCGAAATGCACCACTGCTCGGCGTGCCAGAGTCACGTTGGCGGGGTCTCGGTCGGTGCGGTACTGGCGTGATCGCCTCTTCGACGTCCTGGCCGGTGAGGGGGTTCTTCAGCTCGGCCGTCGCGGTCGGGATGCCGTTCACCAGTAACGCCATGTCGAGGGTTTTGTTGGACTCGGGCTCGAAGGCAAGTTGGCGGGTGACACTCACTCGGTTTGCTTCGTAGAGCCGCTCGAGCTCTGGCGTGAGGCCGTGGGCCGGCTTGAAGTAGGCGAGCTGGACCGTCACGCCAAGGTCGACGACCCCGTGGCGCAGCACGTCGACGGTGCCCCGGTTGTCCAGCTCTGCCGCCAGGCGCTTCGCGAAGCCATGCTGGGCTGTACCCGGGTCGTTGCCGTAGCGGCCGAGCAGCCGCTCCCAGTCCTTGACCTGGGTGGCGCCGATGAAGGCGAAAAGCTCAGCGGTGTCCAGCCCCAGCACGGGGTCGAAGTGCGAAGGGACCGACTTCAAGAAGCCGCTCTCCAGCAAAGCCGTCTCGATGGCGTCCTCGAACCCCCGCTCGTCCACCTTCATGCAACCGCTCCCGGTACTTCGAGTTTCCCTGTGACGGTGGCAGTGATGAGGGCGTGGCGATGCTCGGAGAGCAGATCTATCTGGCGTGTGAGTCTCGTAGTCAACGAGGCAACATAGTCATCGTGGCGGGCGAGTTGCGCTGCAGTTGCCCTCTGCTCCTCGATTGCTGGCGACAATAGCCGCAGCTCTCCCAAAATCTCAATGTTCGTGTTCTCTTGGGTGTTCTCTGTTGATGTCTCGTTGATCCGATCTCGAAGGCCGAGCAAGACATAATAGAGATACTCCACGTCGAGGTTAGGCCGGGAATGAACCCCACCACACTGTCGGGACACCAGGTTTCAAAGGTGGTAATTGCTACATCCCCCACGTTGGCTGCGATTGCCATCAATGTTGTTCCACTTGGAAAAGAGCGACTCGTATTTTGCCCGAGTTCATTGAGAGTCTGTGAGAAGGAACGAATGAACTTTGATGCCGCTCGGATGTCTCCAGTCTGCACGAACGGCGCTTCGCCCCCATACAGCACCGGATCATTTCGAGGTCGGCACGTAAATCGCCCCCGCTCGATTCGGCAGGCATATTTCATGCGATGTCGTCCAGCGACTCTGCTTCGTCCCATTTTCACACCGACCGCGTCGGCGATGACACTCAGTCGGCGCCTCTCTAACAGTTCCACCATCCGTCGTTTCTTTTCGATCAGAGTGTCAATGCGGGCGGTCTCGGCGTCGAGGTAGTCCCCGATAAGCCGCTGCGTCGCGACATCAGGGACCGAGACCTGAAGCGACCCAATGCCCTCGGATGTTATGGCGTCGTAGGTTGACCCTGTTGCTAACGAATGCAAGCGCGGTACTTGCGCATGTAGCAACCACCACAAAAACCGCTGGTCAAGGTTCCAGTTCGCACGAACAGCACAAAGTCCGCGGCCAATGCCATATTGCCTGTCAGCGATGTTGAGAGCACCCACTGGCGCTCGCACGGAGAGGAGGATGTTGTTGACCGACTCAATCGCTGAGGACGCACAGGGGTTTTAGCGACATTGGCGGCCGGTACGCGGCTGGTGTAGCTGCGTGCTTGCGGTGTCGTTGGCGGCACGACAGCGTGAGGACGTCCTTGTTCGCGCAAGGGCTCCCTCGCTGTCTCTTGCCTGAGTACGAGGGAGCCCTCTGAGTGATGCCGGAGGGCATCTCGTGCTCATAGTAGAGAACGACCCGGCCAAGGTCGAAGCCGACCTGGCAGCGGGCCGTGTGGCCTGCCCGGGGTGTGGCGACGTGCTGGGGCCATGGTCGTTTGCCCGGCGACGTTTTGTGCGCGCCGAAGCCGGCCTGCTCGAGGTGCGCCCGCGGCGGGCACGCTGCCGGGAATGCGCAAAGACCCATGTCTTGCTGCCCGATTTGCTCCTGTGCCGGCGCGTCGACGTAATTGCTGTGATCGGCCGGGCCCTGTCGGCGGCGGCGGAGGGAGCGGGCTGTGCTCGAGCAGCAGCACTGGTCCGCCGTCCCTTCTCGACCGTGCGCGGTTGGCTGCGGCGCTTCCGGGCCGCGGCGGCCTGGGTGGCGGCCCATTTCACCGTCTGGGCGCACCGGCTCGACCCCAACCTCGGTCCTATCGCGCCCGCCCCCTCGGTGCTCGCAGGTGCCGTGGAAGCAGTTGGGGTGGCCGCCCGGGCGGCGTCGTTGCGCCTCGGGCCGCGCCCGGCTTGGTCGTGGGCGTCGGCCCTTAGCGGCGGGATGCTGCTTTACAACACGAGCTCACCGTCGAACAGGGCGTAAAAAACCGACAGCCTCCTTAGCTGGCGGGGCTCGAAGGCCGGGCCGGCCATTAGGAGGCAGGAAAATGAAATACAGGGACCGGGCCACAGAAGTGGCGCTGTTCCGTTACGCGCTCATCCGGGAGCCGGCCGACCCGGCACTGTCCAAGGCCGAGCGCGGGAGGCTGGTGCGGGCGCTGGCCGAAAAGGCCCATGCCGGCCCCGACGGCGAAGAGGTGAGGGTCGGCCGTTCCACCCTGGACGAGTGGATCCGGGCCTGGCGGGCCGGGGGCTTCGAGGCGCTGAAACCCAAGCCGAGGGCGCTGTCGCCCAAGGTGCCGGCCGAGGTCTTCGCCCTGGCCGAAGCGCTGCGCCGGGAGGCCCCCGAACGCACCGCCGCCCATATCTGCCAGATAATCGCCACTGCCCATGGTTGGGCGCCCAATGAGCGGACCATACAGCGGCATTTCCGCCGGGTCGGGCATGACCAGGCGCTCGCTGGCCAACGGGGCCGTCTTCGGCCGCTTCGAGGCGTCCCGGCCCAACGAGCTGTGGGTCGGCGACGCCCTGCACGGCCCGGTCGTCGGGCGCCACAAGGCCATCCTGTTCGCCTTTTTGGACGACCATTCCCGGCTTTTCACCGGTTATCGGTGGGTGACGGCCGAGGACACGGTGCGGGCCGAGGCCGCCCTGCGGGCCGGCCTGGCCTCCAGAGGTGTGCCCGGGGCGGTCTACTTGGACAACGGGAGCCCCTTTGTGTCGGCCCAGCTTCTGCGGGCATGCGCCAGCTTGGGCATCCGGCTCGTGCACTCCCGCCCTGGCAGGCCCGAGGGCAGGGGCAAGATCGAACGGGTCTTCCGCACCGTGAGGGACCAGTTCTTGGTCGAGGCCGGCCACGGCAGCATCGAAGATATCGCCCGGCTGAACCAGCTTTTTGCCGCCTGGGTCGAGACCGTCTACCACCGGGCAGTGCACTCGGAGACCAACATGGCCCCACTCGACCGCTTCGGCGCTGGCGGCACCGCCCCGCTACCCGAGCGCCGAGGCCCTGCACGAGGCGTTCTTATGGTCCGAGGCCCGCACGGTGACCAAGACCGCCACGGTCGCCTTGTTCTCCAACAGCTACGAGGTCGACCCGGCCTTGGTGGGCAGGAAAGTGGAGCTGGTCTTTGACCCGTTCGACTTGACCAAGATCGAAGTCCGCTACAACGGCCGGGCGATGGGAGCCGCCGTCCCGGTCGTGATCGGCCGCCACAGCCACCCCGCCGCACGCCCCGAGCCGGGTGCCGAAGCGCCGCCGCCAACCACAGGCATCGACTACCTGCACCTGGTCGAGGCCCGCGCCGACGCCGAGCTGGACCGGCGCATCTCCTACGCCGGCATCGGCCCGGCCCAGACGGGCGTCGAGCCACGAGCTGGCCCGGATCGAACACGGACGCAGGAAGTGGCCCGAGTGAGCATCGAAACGCTGCGTTCCCACTGGGGTTTCACCCGCACCCCCTTCGGCAAGGACCTCGCCCCGTCCATGCTGCACCGCCACCCCGGCCATGCCGAAGCCGTGGCCCGCATCTCGTGGTGCGTCGAAGAAGCCGCCATCGGCGTGGTCACCGGCGAAGTCGGCGCCGGCAAGACGGTGGCCGTGCGCGCCGCCCTGGCCGACCTGGACAGCTCCCGCCACACCGTCATCTACCTCGGCAACCCGGCCATCGGCGCCCGCGGCCTCTACACCACCATCGTGTCCCACCTCGGCCAGGTCCCCCGCTTCCACCGCTGCTCGCTTATCCCCCAAGCCCAAGACGCCCTCGCCGCCGAAGTCGCGAGCGGGGCCGCAAAGTCGTGCTCGTTGTCGACGAAGCCCACCTCTTAGCCGCCGACCAGCTCGAAGAACTGCGCCTTTTGACCAACGCGGACATGGACTCCGCCAACCCCTTCGCCCTCGTGCTGGCCGGCCAGCCCACGCTGCGCCAACGGCTGCGCCTCGGGGCTTTCGCCGCCCTCGACCAACGAGTGGCCCTGCGCTACGCCCTGCCCCCGCTCAGCCAGCCCGACACCGCCGACTACATCGCCCACCACCTCAAATTGGCCGGCCGCTCCGACACTTTGTTCTCCGACGACGCCATTGCCCGGGTCCACAAAGCCTCCCGGGGACTACCCCGAGCAGTCAACAACCTGGCCGTCCAAGCCCTCGTCGCCGCCTACGCCGCCGGGGCTTCGATAGTCGACGACAAAGCCGCCCGGGCCGCGGTCGCCGAGGTCACGTCCGAATGAACTGCCCCGACGCCCTCAACATGTGATCGCGTACGGCACTTTGATTTGGCTAGGCATCGATCTCACCTTGCCGTGCTTTCGGAATCCGCTTAATCGAGCGTGATATCCGCCAATGCCCTCTGCTAGCTCATCAAGAGATCGCGGGAGAGCCGCATCGGCGGCGGCATGCGATGAAGCCGCCGCCCACTCCCCGCGCAGCTCGAAGATGGTCAACTCCGAGAGCCGCACGAGCGCCTTTGCGATATCGATCGCCGCTTTGTCCATGTCAGCGAGCGCGCCGCGTCTCGATGCGATAGCGGCGAGCGCCGTCGTTGGGCTTGGCTGATGTCAGCGGGAAACCGAGCTTCTTTTTTACCGTGCCCGCCAGGAACCCACGCACGCTGTGCTGCTGCCAGTCTGTCGCATGCATCATCTCTTCGATGCTGGCCCCCTCGGGTTGGCTCAGCAGTGTGAGCACGCGCTCCTGCTTGGTGACTCGCTCCGCCCTTGGTTCGTCAGCCTTCCTCAGCGTCTTGGCGTTGGCGACTCGCTCGGCCTTCAATTCAATAGATCGCGTCGGTTTCTTGGCGTTGACAGCAGAAGACGTGACCTTACGCCGGGATGCCGTCTTCGATTGGGCGCTCCCCTTCTTAGGCGCGGCGCTCTTCGTGTTCCGGGATTTTATGGAAAGGGTCGACATCGTTTGGGCTCTGTTGGTTCGCGGCGCCGGAATTGGCGCTCGCACGACCCAAAGCCCCGCACATCGCGAGGCGAGCCCTAAGTGTTTCACCGGGTGGCCATGTCCACCGGCCGGCACCCATAGCAATGCGTGCTTTGCGGCAGAAGTCCAGACGAATTCGAGGCTGCAGCGCGGTCGAGACGTCTCACAATTAATAAGGTGTCGGTGTCGGAGCCATTTGTGGGCCGAAGCAGCGGCAGCGGGCTTCGGGGGCGCAACCTTCCCGGTTGGTCTAGCTTCCATTCGTCGATCATCCGTGGAAAAGTGCGAAATAAATTACATAGAGCCAGCTCAGAATTCCATGGATAATCGCCCACAGGATCGAGTGGTTCGCCGAATATGAAATCGTGATGGCTAACGCTGAGCCGAAGCCAACTCCGTACTTGGCACCTGCGACGCGAACCCTATAGTAGCGGCTTCCGTTCATCTCTTTCTCCTTGCATCGTGATTGGGACGATTTCTTCAGCGGGGCCAATGGCCAGCTTACAAAGAGCGCATAGGAGAACTGATAGCATGATCGCGCTATTCACGGATTTCGGGTTGCACGGCCCCTATTCGGGTCAGATGAAGGCGGTGCTGCACCAGATGGCGCCGGGCATACCCGTTATCGACCTCTTTGCCGATGCGCCGGTCGGCAACCCTAAGGCGTCGGCCTACCTGTTAGCGGTCTATGCCGGATGGTTTCAGGCGGGAACCGTCTTTCTCTGTGTCGTCGATCCCGGCGTCGGCGGGGCGCGCCCAGCCGTTATTCTTGACGCTGACGGCCGGTGGTACGTCGGCCCCGGCAACGGCTTGTTCGAGCTGGTCCAGCGCCGTGCCAGAAAGACGCGCAGCTGGGACATCGACTGGAAGCCAGAGCGCCTCTCGGCGAGCTTTCACGGGCGCGACCTCTTCGCACCGGTCGCAGCCATGCTCGCGCGCGGCGAGCCGCCACCCGGCTGGCCGCGCAAGGATAATGCGGATCGTCGGGCAGATTGGCCGGACGATCTCAGCGAAATCGTTTACGTCGACCATTTCGGCAATGCCATGACTGGGCTGAGGGCGGCCACGCTGCCGCCCAACGCTAGGTTTGTCGCGGCGGGTCAGTTGTTGGAGCGCGAGAGGACCTTCAGCGATCGGCCGCCGGGGGCGGCCTTCTGGTACGAGAATTCGAACGGGCTCGCCGAAATCGCTGTTTAATCAGGGGCGCGCTGCCCGCGATCTTGGTCTCGCGATCGGCATTCCGGTCGAGATCGTCTCTTAAACGAAGGCAGTCCCCAACAACCCCCACCGGTTTAAACGGCGGCCGCGGTTCGCGGCGGTGGCGGCCTTTGGCGAGAAATTCTTCGAGGACTTATTGGCGGAACGCGGCATCATGGTCTCCTACGAGACCGTTCGGCGCTGGGTGAACCATTTTGGGCCGAAGATCGCAGCGGACCTGCGCAAACGCCGACCCAAGCCCCAATGGCCGTGTTCTTCTGTGGCGCGCCGTGACGCCGAGGGCGAAGTGCTCGATGTGGCGGGCTCAAATTGTATATTAAAGACGCACCCTACCCATCAAACACCCTCCCGCTTTCTCAAAA
Organism: uncultured Acidimicrobiaceae bacterium; assembly: GCA_963823855.1. Lineage (GTDB taxonomy): Bacteria > Actinomycetota > Acidimicrobiia > Acidimicrobiales > Palsa-688 > Fen-671. Next base: position 4,506 of record CAWGNA010000001.1, on the reverse strand, counting down.
GAGCTGATCAGAGGTGTCAATCATTTCGAAGGAGGGTCAAAGCGCACATAGCGTCGCTCATACAGTGCAGTACAATTTAGACCCTTGCGGCGTGATCGACGCAAGCGACGTTGCGTACTGAATGCGTAGATGCGTCGCGCTGGGGACTGCACATTGGAGCCTCTTGAGGGAACTAACCGCCAACGCCGTTCGTCTTGGCCTGCGCATGGTGCGCGGCAGAGGTGGCTCGGTTTGTTTGAACAGCTTTCCCGGTTTGATAAGTGGAGCGTCTGCCGGGTTTAGGCTGCCGCGATCTGCGGCAGCCCGTTGAAATAGGCCTGATCGGGCGTCTTCCGGTCAAGGCTCGAATGTGGAGTCTTGCGGCAATTATAGAAGCCGATGTAGCTGGCCGATCGAGGCGCGGGCCTCGCCGACCGACTGTCGTAGGCTCTCAGATACACCTCCTCGTATTTGACGGATCGCCAAAGGCGCTCGACGAACACGTTGTCCCGCCATGACCCTTTGCCATCCATGCTGATCGTGACGCCGGGCTTTTGAGAAGAACATCCGTGAAGTCGCCGCTGGTGAACTGGCTGCCTTGATCCGTGTTGAAGATCTCTGGTCTGCCATGGCGGGCGAGGCCTCTTTCAGAGCCTCGATGCAGAACTCCGCCTCCATGGTGATCGACACCCCAGGCGAGAACCCGGCGGCTAAACCAATCGACCACGGCGGCGAGATAGACGGAGCCGCGCGCCATCGGGATGTACGTAATATCCATGGCCCAGACCTGATCTGGCCGGATGGCCGGCATGTTGCGCAGGAGATAGGGGTGGATCTTGTGTCCCGGCGCCGGCTTTCTAGATGTTGGGCTTACGATAAATCGCCTCGATCCCCATGCGCTTCATCAGCGTTGCGACATGCCGGCGCCCGATAATGACGGCCTCGGCGTTCAAGAGGTCGCGCAGCATCCGGCTGCCCGCAAACGGCAAGTCGAGATGCAACTCGTCCATCCGCTGCATCACGGCGAGATCGGTCGCGGACACCGGCCGGGGCAGATAATAGATGCTGCCCCGGCTGATGTTCAGCGCCTTCGCCTGTCTGGCGAGCGACAGTGCATGGCGAGGGTCGATCATCGCTTTGCGCTCAGCAGCCCCGCCTTGCTGAGCGCCCCTTCCAAAAAATCGTTCTCCAGCGTCAGCTCGCCGATCTTGGCATGAAGGGATTTCAAATCGATGGCTGGCGCAGCGGGTCCGGGACGAGCCTCAGCCCCGAATACCCCGGCCGCCCCTTCGAGGAGCTGCGCCTTCCATTGGGTGATCTGGTTGGATGGATATCGAATTGCTGCGCCAAATCGTCCAGCGTCTTCTCGCCTTTGATCGCGGCCAGAGCCACTTTCGCCTTGAAGGCCGGTGTGTGGTTCCGGCGTGCTCGCTTGCTCATCTTCTCTCCTGCTCTACGGCCATCTTGGCCGTCGTCAGGCAGAAACTCCACTTATCCAGCTGTCCAAGTTTGTCAGGCCAGCTCTGAGTCAATGCGCGAAATTCACGAATTTCTTAAACAAGAAGCGCGGACTTGGAGCTCCGCTTCTTGAACGATTTAAACTGGCTGAGTGCACCTCGCATTATTCGGAATGCCTTGAGCGTGGTGGCCCATATTGTCAGGACGAAACCGCAAACGTGCCAACACCGCAGCGTGCGACAGCGTATGCAAGTTGCCTTGCCCAATATCAAAGCGCCTGTAGAGCGAACAACTGCGACTGCGAAAGCGAACCGCAGCCAAGCAGCGGCTGGACAAATCTCAATATGGAACGTGCAGCGAGGCACGCGAGAGCGTGATGCACAACATGTAGGTAGCATTCCCGATGCGTCCGACATCGCAGTCGCGCATTCTTAAGCAAGGTGGACCAATCGTCGGTGTCAACGCCCGCGCCTGCCTATTCCAGTAGATTGCTGCACGCTTCAGCGAGTTTCCGATGCCTCCTGACATCGTGCGCGCGTTAGTTGATGGCCGTCAGCCAATCCAGCTGACGCCGACGCGGCTCTTTCGGCTGAGCAAATACCTGCCGCATGAATGGAGTGAGCAGCCAATGCCGGCGATCAAGCCGGCTGCAACGAGTATGGTAAGACCTATATTAGTGCGTGGACGGCCCCGGAGCTATCGCGGTCCGGCGAAGCCAGTTGGGGTTGCGCAGCCTTATGCGACATTGACGGCGGGCGCATTGAATTGCGGGAATGTCCCGGTAAAGTGAAGGCTATGTTTGCCTTCACTCAGTGGCGCAAGCATCAGGTCTGATGGCGGAACGCGGGTGCGGCACGAAGCGCGGCGATGCAAAAATCGACCATTTGGTCAAGGACTGGCTCCGGCTCCTGCTCAACGACAGGGACAGAATCGCCGATTACCTCACTCGCAAGGACTTCACCGCCCTGCGCGTGCTTCGGCCTCCAGGCGATTGACGAGATCGACTGTATTGAAGAAGCGGCCGCGCAGGCCGGCGCGGATGCAGCTTCGCGCGATGGCAATGGCGAGATGCGTCTTGCCGGTCCCGGTGCCCCCGACGAGAACGACGTTGCGTTGCTGCGCAACGAAGCCGCCTCCAGAAAGATCACGCACCAGGGTTTCGTTGACGGTCGTGCCGTCAAAGTCGAAGTCGTCGATGTCCTTGGCCAGAGGGAGTTTGGCGATGGTCATCTGATATTTGATGGAGCGCGCCTGCTTTTCGGCAATTTCGGCCTTAAGAAGATCGCCGACGATGTGCGGCGGCTCGTGCTGCCGCTTTATGCCAGCCGCCATCACGTCATCATAGGCGGTTCGCATGCCGAAGAGCTTTAGTTCGCTCATGAGGTCGAAGATTTGCGTGCGTTCCATCAGCCTGAACTCCTCAGTTGATCGTATCGGGCACAATCGGCGAGCGGGACGTGCTGGAGTTTCAGCGCATCCGGGGTGAGTATGGTGAGCGGCGGACCGGGATCACGGCGACGCGCCAGAATGTTGAGAACGACGTCGGCGGAATGGACGCCCTCGCTCAACGCCTCGGCGCAGGCGGCCTCGACCGCCGTCAGCCCATCGTCGAGAACCGCCGCGAGGATTTTCACCATCTGCCGATCGCCCTCGGCGGAGGCGGCGAGCTTGCGGCGGATTTTCTCCATGGCGGAGGGCAAGACCCAGTCCTTGAACGGCGCGCCATTCCTCAAAGCGCCGGGCTTGCGGGCCAGAACCGGAACGTAATGCCAGGGATCGTAGATCGTCTCTTCGCGGCCAAAGGATCGCCGATTTTCGCCGGCGGTGTCCAAGACCTGCCTTGTCCGGTTCGATAACAACAAATACTCGGTGGAGCGCGATCGGACGCCGAGACGCTCGGCCATTCACCGAAGGCCAGATTGGTCGTGACGATCACCGAGGTGCGTTCGTAGAGTCCGGTCGAAATCCACGCTTATGCAGACCGGATCGTCATTCGCCAGGACGGGATCGCCGCCGCGCTCACTGCATGGAAGCCGTCGAAGCGGCCGCGCAGTTGCACGAGCTTTTGCCGTTCGTCCTCGAAAACCTCCCAGATCGTGCGGCTGGCGCATTCTGGATGACGATGCGCCTTGGCGTAAGCGACACATTTGTCGAGGAGCCAGGCGTTCAATTCGTCATAGCTCTTGAACCTCAGGCGCGGCGTGAAAAAGCGCTCACGCACCAAGCCGACCTGGTTCTCGATCTGGCCCTTTTCCCAGCCCAAGGCCGGCGTGCAGGCCACTGGCTCGACGAGATAATGCCCGCACATCTGAAGGAAGCGGCGATTGTATTGCCGGTCCTTGCCGGCGAAGATTGTCTCCACCGCGGTCTTCATGTTGTCGTAAATGCCGCGCTCGCAGGCGCCTTTGAAAAAGGCAAAGGCGCGGTCATGCGCGTCAAAGACCATTTCCTGGGTCTCGCGCGGATAGGCATGCACGAACAGCATGCGGCTGTGGCAGAGCCGCATATGCGCCGCCTTCACGGTCACCGTTGCGCCGTTCAGTACAACGACTTCGTGACTCCAGTCGAACTGATAGGCCTCGCCGGGAGCAAAGGTGAGCGGCACATAAGCCTGCGCCAGCGCCACACCGCGTTCCTTGTGCCACGTTTTCGCGTAGCGGCGAACCGCGTCGTAGCTTTCGGCATAACCAAAGCCGCGCAGCTCTTCGAATAGCCGAACAAGCGTCAGCCGCTCGCGCGCCGATTTTCTGCATTCTCCAACAGCAGGGAATCCAGCCGCTCCCGCCACGGTCCGATCTTGGGAAGCGGCTGCGTCAAGCGTTCGTAATGGAACTCGGTCGCTTCGGATCGGATGACCTTCGGGACGACCTTTCTGGAGACATGCAGCTCCCGGCAAATCTCCTTGATCGGCTTTTTCTGAACAAAAAACGCCCGGCGAATCTTGGCGATCGTTTCCACAACCAGCATTCCAATCTCGGCCTCCCAAAATCCAGGAGGCCACTGTGGACCCTCGGCCCCGGGGTCCCGATTGGATGCAAATCACCCCAAAAGCGGGGTCCTTATTCCATG